>CAWGYC010000001.1:0-49695 GCA_963826685.1 uncultured Chloroflexia bacterium
GTACAAGCGAAAAAGCGCCTTGAAGGCGCTTTTTCGCTCTTGTCGACGTTCGAATCCCAGCCTCCCCTGAGCCTCCAACGGCAATTCTGCGCTTGCCCCATATAACGACCATTGTGGCTGGAAACAAAGCTCAGCGGGGTAAGTTCCAAAATACGTACATCAATGATCAGTGAAGAAGCGTTTCTGGTTGGTCCAGAGACGCTTTTTTCGTATGTGGCGAAACTTGTATCCATCTGAAGAGTTATGAGCCTTGCCGATGCAAAAGCACCGCTACCGGGAGTGGGAAATCCATCAGGTCTGTGTTATACTGATTGTTAGGTGCATGTCCCATGCATGATTGAATTCCCACCTCAAGTGAGTTCCCACGCTCGGAAATCCGAGTCCGCTGTCAGCCTGATCTAGTTACGAAACCAAATCCACCGTTCATGGCGGATGTTCTCACGCAGCTATCGCATAAATATGCCCTCAAAGCTGTTCCTAAACGCTCAAAGTGAGGCACGATCATGGAAAAACCCGTGTTAGCTGAAATCGCATATCGCGCTTATGGAGACTGGACCGAGTGGAAAACACCACTCGGAAAACCGCTGCCGAGCTGGAACGAACTGCCCATGTATCTGCAGAACGCTTGGACGGCAGCGACAGAAACTGTTGCTATTCAGGTTCGCAAAGACGGACTCACGACCCCGGAACGCTCCGACTGACAGCGTTCCGTCGATTGAGAAACAGTTTCGTGGGCAATGCATCTGACCCTCGCTTGCTGCTGTCACCCCATTTCCCTGAACGAGCAAACCTCGTATTTATCTGATAACGAAAAGGATACTATCATAGCTATCTATCATCCGATCCTATCGCCGATACTGCACCTGTTTCGGCTCACGCTTCATGTCAAGGGCAAGCTATCGAATGCCTACTCGATGGGCGAAAGCGTCGAAGACGCATTTCAGCGTTATCTTGCTCGCCTCGTCAAGCTCGAAGAGAAACCCGAAGATGTTGTATTTGTCGACGGCGACCTCGCTGACCCACACGCGCATCCGCATCAATAGACGTTGGGCAACCCCATCGCATCATCAGATCTCATCGGGCGAACTGACCGACATACCCATCCCGCTTGATCCAAAGGTTCAGAGTTGCCGAGATTGCGCGAAATCTGAACCTTTGACTGCTGCTCATAAGTCACACGCAGACGGCGACATTGGACATTTCCTTACAAAGTGATGGTGTCGTGAGCCATAAGCAAAGAAGGCTTCTTTAGGAGGAATCCGTGCTAGATCACATCCTTGTTCCCCTAGATGGTTCGCCGCTCGCCGAGTGCGTGCTGCCTCATGCCACTGCCATAGCCAAGACGTTTAACGCGCAAATCACCTTAGCCCACGTCTTGGAACAGCCTTCGGCATCGCTGAGATTGCCACAAGCTGATCCTTTGGACTGGTATCTCAAGAAATCGGCGGCAAGTCTGTATCTAGCGACCGTGAAAGCCCAGCTAGAAGCGGATCATTTAACCGTCCAAACCGTGCTCCTCGAAGGCAGAGCTGCCGAAAAAATCGTCGAGCTGGCGCACAGCACGCAAGCGGATTTGCTGATCTTGAGCGGCTATGGCGAGACCGGGGACAATACTGGCGGCGTGAGCAGCATCGTCCAGCACATCCTTGAGCGGGTACGGGTTTCTACCCTGATTGTTCGAACCAGCCAGCCGATCACTGCTTGCGCTGATGATCTGCGCTATCACCGATTGCTGGTGCCGCTCGACGGGTCACAGCGAGCAGGCTCGGTACTGACGATGGCAGCAGCGCTTGCCGAGGCGTATCAGTCGGAGCTTCTGCTCGTCCACGTGGTCAGCAAGCCCGAAATGGCGCGCTATATGCCGCTGAGTGAAGAAGACACAACCTTGATCAATCGAGTCATTGACCGTAACCAAGCAGAAGGCAGCAAATATCTGGAACAGACGCAAGCGCATCTGCCTGCTAACACCCAAACGCGCCTGTTGGTCAGTGACAACGTTGCCGCTGCGCTCCAGAGTGTGAGCGACCAAGAACAGATTGACCTGCTAGTCCTGAGCGCTCATGGCTACTCTGGCGAAGCAAGATGGCCCTACGGAAGTATCACTAACCGGTTCATCACCAATGGCACGACGCCGCTGCTGATCGTCCAAGATTTACGCCAAGAATCAGCAGAGGTCACGCGCGCAGGAGCGGAAATCAGACAACCTATCCGTCAAACCGATGGCTATTAGCCCGACGGTAGGCGACTCTGAGCTGATCAACTCAGTCGAAAAGCCCGTCCAAGCAGAGTTGGTGAGCGGGCTGGCTCAGCGCTTGTCGGGAGCATATCGGCTGGCTGAACCCACCACGACCAAACCGCTGCTGCTGAATTGACTGCTCGAACACGAACAGATCATCAACACGACTTACCAGCAGTTCAGCGTTGGCGATCAAGGAGAAATGCCGCTCACTTACGCAGCAGAGTGGCTGCTGGACAACTTTTTCGTCGTGCAGCAGGCGATCCGCCAAGTTCAGGAAGACATGCCGCCCGGCTACTATCAACAACTGCCGAAACTTGGCAACCCCGAATGGGAGAATATCCCGCGTGACTATGCCCTAGCCCACCAAGTCATCGCCTATTCTCACGATCAGCTTGACGTTGAGCAGATTATCGACTTTCTGCAAGCCTTCCAAGCCGACGTTCCGTTGACGATGGGCGAGTTGTGGGCGTTCCCCACCATGCTGCGCTTAGGGATTCTGAGCAGTCTGGCGAATGCGCTCGCCGCGCTGATCCACGTCGATCCGCCGCTCGCACCCTCCATCCCGGCGGTCGTCGGTGATGGTGCGGTACGCTTCTGCATTACGAGTTTGCGACTGCTCGCCGTTCAGGACTGGAAAATCTTCTTTGAGCGCGTCAGCCTCGTGGATCAAATCCTGCGGCTTGATCCGGCAAATATTTACGCGGCGATGGATTTCCAGACGCGCAACAGCTACCGCGAGGTGATTGAACGACTCGCCCGTTTCACGAAACAGCCCGAAGCAGACGTCACGCGGCAGGCGATCAGCTTCAGCCAAGCCGCCGATGCTTCCGCGCCGCAGGCGCACGTCGGCTATTATCTGCTCGGCGATGGCTATCGCCAGCTAGAGGATCGGTTTCGGTATCGCCCGTCCGGGCGGCTGGTCTTCCGTCGCTGGCTGCTTGCCCACCCGACTCCCATCTATCTCACCAGTATGGGCTTGCTCACCTTGCTGCTGATGCTGCTCTTCGCCCGTTACATGGTGTCCACCAACGACAGCATCCTGCAAATCCTCGGAGTTGGCTTGCTCACCTTCCTACCCGCCACCGCGATTGCGAGCGCTTTGGTCAACTGGGCAGTCACTAGTCACATCGCGCCGCGTCTCTTGCCCCGGATGGATTTCGAGCAGGGTATCCCGACCGAGTACCAGACGATGATCGTCATCCCAACGTTGCTGACCGATGCCGCCGAGATTGAGTTGCTGCTGCAACAGTTGGAACTGCATTACTTGCGCAATGCCGACTCCGCCTTGTTTTTCGCCCTGCTGACCGATTACGCCGATGCGCCTGAGCAGCAGATGCCCGAAGACGAGGACTTGATCCGCCGCGCGCAGGCAGGGATTTCCGCGCTCAACGCCAAATATCGACTGGGTGCGCCGCCATTTTACCTGTTTCACCGCCAGCGCCAGTGGAATCCCGCCCAGAATAGTTGGATCGGCTGGGAGCGCAAGCGCGGCAAACTGGTGGAGTTCAACCACCTGCTCCGGGGCGACCAGACGACTTCCTACACTGTACAGTTCGGCGATTTGAGCGTCCTGCCAAACATCAAATACGTGATCACGCTGGATGCGGATACCATCCTGCCGGACGGGGGCGCTCGGCGGCTGGTCGGCACGCTGGCGCATCCGCTCAACCGCGCCGACTACGATCCCGACAGCGGCAAAGTCGTTTCCGGCTATTCGATTCTGCAACCCCGCATCGAGATCAAACCCGCCAGCGCCAACCGCACCCGCTTTACCCAGATTTTCGCCGGGGACATCGGCTTGGACTTGTACACCCATGCCGTCTCCGATGTTTATCAGGATTTGTTCGGCGAAGGCAGCTACGTCGGCAAGGGCATCTACGACGTCGATGTGCTGGAGGCGTGCCTTGCCAATCGCATTCCCGAAAACACACTCCTAAGCCACGATTTGTTTGAGGGCATTCACGCGCGCGTCGCGCTCGTGAGCGACATCATGCTGCTGGAGGAGTACCCGGCTGGCTATCTAGCGCATACCCGCCGCCTGCACCGCTGGATCCGCGGAGACTGGCAGCTGCTGCCGTGGCTGCTGCCGCGTATTCCGACCGGACAGGCGGGCGAGACGCTGCCGAATACCTTCTCGACGCTGGATCGCTGGAAAATCTTCGACAATTTACGGCGCAGTTTGGTCACGCCCGCTTTGTTCATCCTCTTGATTCTGGCGTGGTCGGGCTTGATCGGTTCGCCGCTGTACTGGACGCTGACCACGCTGGCAGCGCTTGGTTTCCCCCTGTTCCTATCGCTGTACTCCGGTTTGCGCCGCCATTCGCCTACCGAATCGGTGGGCGGCGTGCTGCGCTCACGCCGAATTGACGGGCTGCGCTGGCTGCTGGCGCTGGTCTTTCTGCCTTACGAAGCCCTGCTCACCGTGACTGCGATCAGCACCACCCTCGTGCGCCTGTTTGTCACGCGGACACGACTGCTGCAATGGACGACGGCTGCCCAAACCGCCCAGTTTTTCGGCGCGGCGCGAGGTTCAGAGTTGTCTTGGCGCGAGATGCTGCCGGTTCCGGTGTTCGCTGGCGCGCTCGCTTTGCTGATCGGCGTGGCGAACGCCGCCGCCCTGCCCTTCGCTTTGCCGATCCTTGTCTTGTGGCTCGTTTCGCCTCAGGTCGCCTACTGGATCAGCCAGCCGACCAACCGCACCGAACCGGCGCTCTCGGTCGATCAAGCGGTCGCGTTACGCCACCTTGCCCGCCAGACGTGGCTCTTTTTTGAGCAAATGGTCGGACCTGAAGATCATTGGCTGCCGCCCGATCATTTCCAAGAATCGCCGAGCCTGACCGCCCATCGCACCTCCCCGACCAACATCGGCTTGCTGCTCACGTCGACCTTAGCGGCTTACGATTTGGGCTATACCGGGCAGCTCGACCTCATCACACGGCTGCAAGCCACCTTCGACACGCTTGACCAACTAGAACACTACCGGGGTCATCTGCTCAATTGGTACGATACCGAGAGCCTCGCGGCGCTAGCGCCGCGCTACGTTTCGACCGTAGACAGTGGAAATTTGGCGGGGTGTTTACTGGTGGTTGAGCAGGCTTGTCTCGCCCTGCCTGACTCGTTCGTGATTCGCCCGGAGCGCTGGCAGGGCTTGCTTGACACGCTCGGACTGATGGAAGCAAGCCTCGACGAGCTGTACAGCACGCGCCTTGACGCATCGGTCGCGGCGCTGCGAGCGTTCGTCATCAAGCTGCGCCAGCAAATCCAGATCGTGCCGCAGCACCCCCAGCAGTGGGCAGAGTTGATCGCAGCCCTGAATCAGGAGGCGTGGGCTGAACTCTCTCACCTGATCGTCGCCGTCTTCGAGTCCGAGACCGCTGCTCCGAATGCCATAACGCTGAGCGATTTACGCATCACGTCCGAACGACTCCATCATCATTTGACCGGTATGCAGCGCGACATGGATTTACTGCTGCCTTGGCTGCTGCCGATCAGCCAGCCGCCCGCGTTGTTTGATCAGCCAGCGGTTGATCCCCTGATGGCAAGCACGTGGCAAGACTTATTGGCAGCAGCGACCCGTTCGCCGCGTTTGATCGACGTGACCGCCATGTACAAGCTGGTGAACACACACTTGAGTGACCTCAAGAGTCATTTACAGGAGGGACTCGGCACGCCGGATCAGCTGCGAGCAGCGCGCGTCTGGTGTGCTGAGCTAGAGGCGCGGCTAACGATCACCCAAGCTCAGGCAAACAGCTTGCTGACCGGCTATCGGGATTTGGCGACCCGCGCCGAGACCCGCTTTCAGGCGATGGACTTCGGATTCCTGTTCGACCCCCGGCGCAAGGTGTTTCACATTGGCTACAACGTCACCGGCGATCAGCTCGACGACAATTTTTACGATCTGCTGGCGTCCGAAGCGCGCCTTGCCAGTTTTCTGGCGATTGCCAAGCGCGAAGTTCCGCCGAGTCATTGGCTGCATTTGGGACGCCCCGCCGCGCGGGTGAACAACGCCCTCACTCTGCTTTCGTGGAGCGGGACGATGTTTGAATACCTGATGCCGACGCTGTTCATGCGCAGTTACGAACAGACCTTCCTCACCCAAAGCTGCCGCTCCGCCGTCGACGACCAGATCGCGTATGCTCAAGCGAAGCACGTGCCTTGGGGCATCTCCGAGTCCTCGTTCTACGCTTTCGACAGCAGCCTGACCTATCAGTATCACGCTTTCGGCGTGCCGGACTTAGGCTTTAAACGCGGACTCGCCGAAGACTTGGTCATTACGCCCTATGCCTCGCTGTTGGCGCTGCGCCAGCGTCCGCAGGCAGTCCGCCAGAACATGGATCAGCTTGACGCGCTCGACATGCGCGGACTCTACGGCTTTTACGAAGCGGTGGACTACACGCCGTCGCGGATGCCGCTGCACCAAGACCACGCGATTATCCGCTCGTACATGGCACATCATCAGGGCATGATCCTCACGTCGCTGACCAACACGCTGCTGCACGATGTGATGATCCAGCGCTTTCATGCCGATCCGCGCGTGCAGAGCTTTTCGCTGCTGCTGCAAGAAAAAATCCCGACCCAAATCCCCATCGCCGACCCGCATCCGATTGAAGCGGTCGCGCGTGTCGTGCCGCCCGCGCAGGTGAACCTTGCGCCGTGGCGCGTCCCCGACGACACCACCGTACCGCAGGTGCATACCCTCTCCAACGGGCGCTTCAGCACCCTGATCACCAATGCGGGCAGCGGCTACAGCCAATGGCAGGGCTTGGCGCTGACCCGTTGGGAAGCCGACAGCACGCTCGACCATTGGGGTAACTGGATTTATCTGCAAGATCGGGACAGCGGCGATCTCTGGTCGGCGGGCTATCAACCGACGACCGTCCCCCGTGATTATCAGCACGTCGCCTTTTACGCTCATCAAGCCGAATTCCAGCGCCGCGACCATGACATAACGGTCAACCTACAGGTGACCGTTTCCGCCGATGACGACGTGGAAATCCGGCAGATCAACCTGATCAATCACGGCGATCAAGTCCGCCATTTGCGCGTGACCAGTTATGGCGAAGTGCTGCTTGCCTCCCAGTCGGATCGCCATCCAGCCTTCAACAAGCTGTTTATCGAGAGCGAGTACCTGCCGGAAAGCAATCTGCTGCTGTTTCACCGCCGCCCGCGCAGCCCCGATGAGCAGCCAGTCTATCTGGGGCATCTGCTGATCACGCGCCCCGGCACGCCGATCACCGGGGACTATGAAGGGGATCGGCTGCCCTTTCTCGGTAGAGGGCGCACGCTCCGGTCGCCTGCCGTCTTTGCCGATGGCGCAGAGCTTTCCAAGACCGTCGGCGTGACGCTCGATCCGATCATGGCGCTGGCGCAAGACGTTGAGCTAGCCCCTTACGCCCGAATCAGCCTCGCCTATTTGACCCTAGCCGCGCGATCCCGCCCCGAAGCGCTGGCGCTCGCCGACCGTTATCAAGATTGGGTCGTGCTGGAGCGCGCGGTCGAGCTTGCCCGCCGTCAGAGCGAACTGACCCTCAACCAGCTTGAGTTGGATACGCCGGAGTTAGCGCGAATGCAGCAGCTGCTCTCACTGCTGCTCTATCCTCACGCCACCTTGCGGGCAGCGGCGGACGTTTTGCGGGCGAATACACAGGGACAGCCCGGCTTGTGGGCTTACGGGATTTCCGGCGATCTCCCGATTCTGCTGGTGCGCGTCGGCGACGTGGCGGAACTGCCGCTCGTGCTCGAACTGCTGCGCGCCCATACCTACTGGCGCGACCAGCAGGTGAGCATCGATCTGGTGATCCTCAATCTCCGCGACAGCAGCTATTCGCAGGAACTTCAGGGGCAGCTTCACCGCTTGATCGCGCGCGCCAACAGCAGCAGTTGGCTCAACCGGCGCGGCGGTATTTTTATCGTGAATGCCGATCAAATGCGGCAGGTGGATCGAACCCTGATCGAAACGGTCGCCCGCGTCATTCTAGACGGGCAGCGCGGTTCAGCCGCCGACCAACTGCCAAACATTTCGGCGCAGCGGGTCTCACTGCCTATTTTCACGCCATCGCTGTCGAATTTAGGCGAGCTAGAAGCAACTCCGCCGCTAACCCGCCCGACCGATCTCCAGTTTGACAACGGTTGGGGCGGCTTCAGCGCCGACGGCGAGCAATACGTCATCTATCTGGAAGCCGGGCAAGCGACGCCCGCCCCTTGGATCAACGTGATCGCCAGCGAGCAGTTCGGCTTTCTGGTCTCCGAGTCGGGCGCGGGCTATACGTGGGCGGAAAACAGCAGCGAGAACCGGCTGACCCCTTGGCGCAATGATCCGGTTGGCGATCCACCGGGCGAAGCGCTCTACCTGCGCGACGAGGAGACGGCACAAGTCTGGTCACCGCTGCCCGCGCCCAGCCGCGACGCCGAGCCGTATTTGGTGCGGCACGGCGCGGGCTATTCGCAGTTTGAGCATCACAGTCAGGGACTCAAGCAGATCACCCGCTTATTTGCCGCCGCCGATGCCCCGGTCAAGATCATCAAGTTGCGGCTGGAAAACCTGTGGGATCGTCCGCGCCGCGTGACCGTCACCTACTACGCCGAATGGGTGCTCGGTGTCAACCGGAGCGCCATGCAAGCCTATATCGTCCCGGAGTACGACCCCAACAGCGGCGCATTGATGGCAAGCAACCGCTACAACACCGAGTTCGGCGAACGAGTCGCATTTCTGGCGGCGAACAAAGCCCCGCACGGCTTGACGACGGATCGGGCGGAATTTCTGGGGCGCATGGGCGATCTCAGCTACCCGGCGGCGCTCAACCGGATTGGACTGTCGAGTACGGTTGAGCCGGGGCTTGATCCCTGTGCCGCGCTGCAACTTCACGTCGATCTGCCGGTCGGCGGCAGTGAAGAAGTCTTCTTCTTGCTGGGTGAAGGGGGCAACCGGGAACAGGCTTTGCAGATCATTCAAGCCTATCAGCAGCCTGAGCAAGTCGCGGCAGCAGAGCAAGCCGTCAACCAGTTCTGGGATCGCATTTTGGGGTCAGTCAGTGTCCAGACGCCCGACCCGGCGATGAACTTGATGTTGAACCGCTGGCTGCTCTATCAGGCGCTGTCGTGCCGCATCTGGGGGCGGTCAGGCTTCTACCAATCGAGCGGGGCGTTCGGCTTCCGCGACCAGTTGCAGGACGTGATGGCGCTGGTATGGGCTGCGCCGGAACTCGCTCACGATCACATTCTGCGCGCCGCTCAACATCAGTTTGAAGCGGGCGACGTGCTTCATTGGTGGCATCCGCCGAGCGGACGCGGCGTGCGCACGCGCATCTCTGACGATCTGCTCTGGCTGCCGTTCGTGGTCGCCCAGTACGTCGAGGCGACCGGCGATACGGCGATCTTGGACGAAAGCGTGCCGTTCCTGCGCGGCGATCCGCTGAAAGCGGGCGAAGAAGAACACTACGGGCAGTACGAAACCACCGCCGAAACCTACTCGATCTACGAACACTGCCTGCGCGCCATCGAGCGCGGCGCGACGGCTGGCGTTCACGGGCTGCCCTTGATCGGAACCGGCGATTGGAACGACGGCATGAACCGCGTTGGCAGTCAGGGGCGCGGCGAAAGCATCTGGTTAGGCTGGTTTCTCTACAGCGTACTTAAACGCTTTGCGCCGCTCTGTCAGCAGCAAGCGGAGCCTGAACAGGCGCGGGCTTACGAGCAGCAAGCGGATAATCTACAGGCGGCGTTGGCAGCCAGCGGTTGGGATGGCGCGTGGTATCGGCGCGCCTTTTACGACGATGGAACGCCGTTGGGATCCGCCCAAAACGCGGAGTGCCAGATCGACTCGATTGCCCAGTCGTGGGCGGTGCTGTCCGGGGCAGGCGATCCGCAACACACCGCGTCAGCCCTCGCCGCCGTCAGCGAACGACTGGTTCGCCCTGAAGATCAACTGCTGCTGCTATTCACGCCGCCGTTCGACCATACCGTCCGCGATCCCGGTTACGTCAAGGGCTACCCGCCCGGCATCCGCGAGAACGGCGGGCAGTATACCCACGCGGCGATCTGGGCGGCATGGGCGTTGGCTCAATTGGGGCAAGGCGATCAAGCAGGCGACCTGTTCCGGCTGCTGAATCCGATCACGCACGGCGACACGGCTGAAAAAGCCGCCAAGTATAAGGTCGAACCCTACGTGGTCGCCGCCGATGTTTACAGCGTCGCGCCGCACAGCGGACGGGGCGGTTGGACGTGGTATACCGGCTCGGCAAGTTGGCTCTATCGGCTGGGTATTGAAGCGATCTTAGGCTTAACCCGCCGGGGCGACCAGTTGGCGATCAACCCCTGCATCCCTAGCGATTGGCTGAGCTATGAAGCGACTTATCGAGACGGCGAAACGGTCTACAGCATCCATGTTCGCAATCCGCAAGGGGTAAATCGAGGCATCGTCGAGATCAAGCTCGATGGCAGTGTCCTCGCTGAAGGCTGCGTCCCTCTGCTGCAAGATGGCGGGCAGCATGAGGTGCATGTCGAGCTTGGAACGACCTGAAGTTACCATGATCGCATTCGGAAATTTCTAAATCAAAGGTGAACGATGACCCAGAATGACTTCCCCTCCATTGACAACGTGCCCCTCTCCGCCTCGGATAGCAACTTGATCGAGATGCTGAACGAGCCAAATCACGATCCAGCAGACCGGGCGGCACTCCAAGCATCGCTGACGATGCTGCTCAAACAGCGGAATATGCTCGCTTACCGAGTCAGTGAGCTGCTCTATACGCAAACCTCGGTGCAAAGTGAATTGTTCTGGAAAGCGACAAATTTGCAGTCCCAACTAGACCGAGCGAATGTGGCAGTCGAGTTGCAATATCGAGCCTCGCTTGTTAGAGATGCACAAGCAGACAGCTTAGTGATGGCGACTTCCAAGTAAGTACGATATAGTTAGCCTAATTTCGACATGTTTCCAAAATAGTCGGGGTTTTGCCTCCCTTCATTGTGAAGCCCGTTCGTTGTGCGCGTGCTTCTTTCCCAAACTTCGTCGTCAAGCACACCTTTCCGCGATGCGTGCTGCCCATGCCCAGCGCACCTCCAAGATTTACATCTCGCTGAAATAAGCTTCAAACAAGTCCGCCGTTCGACTAAAGCGGAAGAAGGTGACACATGGAATCGCAATCCACCTTAGATCGATATGAAGGCTTATTATTAATCTATATAAGTCTAATAAGAAAAGATAGCCCACAAGCCGCCGCCGCTATCGAGCAGATGTACGTCTCCATTGGCGGTCAAGCGGCATTGCGTGCAGCCTTGATCATTACCATATTGAGAATGGAAATTCGCCAAAATAACTGGGTACCTGACATCAGTGTCCATGCCTATTTGATCCACCCCTACCCGGAAGCCATTCCCTTATTGGAATACGCAATGGGGTGCTGCCTGCAAGCATGGGGGATCCACGATCTCGAACTCGCTCATCTGAAAATGAACAATCCCGCGAGCGCTGAAGTGCTCGTCGGATCATCACGTCAATAGGGGAGAGAACAAGCCGATGGAAGCCGATTCCGGCTCGTATAACGACGTCGTGGCAACGTACATCCATATGATCAAACGGGACAGTCCAGAGGCGGCGGGCACTGTCGAGCAAATTCTCGCCGTCTATGGTCCTCGCGCCGCTTTGCGCGCTACGCTTGTACTTACGCTTTTGAAAATGGAGGCGCAGAAAAATCACGCGGTGGGCGACATCGACGCCCAGACGCACCTGATCAAGGAGTTCCCGGCAGCACTTCCGTTATTGAATCGTGCCATAGTGTACTGCTTGCGGGCTTGGGGTATCCCGCTGATGGAGCCATTTACGGAAGCAATCGACGTTCCGGCGAGCACCGACGAGGATGCTCCCCTAATCCCGCCCATCTAGAAGCACGAGCGCCGGAATCCAACCAACCGAGCTTTGACCCGTTTGCCGAATAGATGTTCATGGTAGCTGACACAACGGGGTTGAAGGGGTATAATGATGGTAGACCTGACGTTTCATAAATACACTCAGGATTTTTACTCCTCTTTTGATTGTGAAGCGCGTTCATTGTACGCGCGCCTCTTGCTCCAACGGGCTGAACCAGCCCACTTTCCCCTTCCAGTGCGCATTATTCATTGGATCGCCTGTTCTTAACTGAGTCACTTTCCACCAGTCACCGTCCTAGCTCGCACTGCCTCATTGAGTGGAAAAGAATACATTTATGGAAACCGCTTCTGATCTGTACGAAGACGTCGCCTTAGTCTATACCCGCTTAATTCGACAAGACAGCCAAACCGCCGCTGACGCAATCGAGCAAATCAATCTCATCTTTGGCGCACACGCTGCCCTCCGCGCCGCGCTGATCATTACGATCATGAAAATGGAAGTTCAGCAAAATGATTGGATACCGAACATCAATCTCTATGGGGATCTGCTCGCAGATTACCCGGATGCGCTTGAGTTGACCAAGTATGCGATCACCTGCTGCTTGCAGCACTGGACTGGTTCTGAGGCTGAAGTCGCCGCCTGATGCTAGCGCGTAGAAATCCGCAGCCCTAGTAATTATTTGCGCTCATAAAATTACAAATAATATTTCTTACAAGTGGTTTTGGCTGGGTTTGAACCAATCTCCCTTGAAGTTTTTCCCTCACCCAAACATGGGTGAGATATTCGGAGTACATCATGATCGATTTAGTCTTGGAACTACGCAAGCTCACGGAAAAGTGGCGCGTGACGGGTCAGAAAACACGGGACGCTGCGGTGGAAATACCCAATCTCTTGGCGCGGGGGCACATGCATGGCATGAGCGATGGACTCGACGTAGCTGCCGATGATGTCGATACGCTGTTGGATACGCCCAACCCCCCAATTGAGCCTTCGCATAACGGTGCGTGAGGCGTAGCTCTGGCGTAGGGATAAAAATAGGGACGGGGTGCTTGCTCTCGCAAGCCAACCCCTGCCCCTACGGTTGTACCGTCAGAACCGATTATGATTAGTACTGTGGCATCGGCATCGCTGCCGGAGCACCTTGCTTCTCCGGCACGTCGGTGATCAAGACTTCGGTCGTCAGGATCATCGAGGCAATCGACGCCGCGTTCTCGACCGCGCCGCGCGTGACCTTCGCCGGGTCAGGAATCCCCGCCGCGATCATGTCGCCGTAGTCGTTGGTCAGCACGTTGTAGCCGATCTTGGTGTTGTTTTGCTCTTCCTGCAACCGGCGTACCTGCTGAATAACGACCGCGCCGTTCACCCCGGCATTGGCAGCCAGCTTCTTCATCGGCACTTCGAGGGCGCGGCGCATAATCTGCACGCCGGTCTGCTCGTCCTCATACTCCATGTGCACGCCATCCAGCGCGCAGATTGCATTGAGCAGCGCCACACCACCGCCGGGGACAATCCCCTCTTCAACCGCTGCACGGGTCGCGCTCAGCGCGTCCTCGACGCGATGCTTCTTTTCCTTCAGTTCGGTTTCGGTCGCCGCGCCGACGCGAATGATCGCTACGCCGCCGCTGAGTTTGGCGAGTCGTTCCTGAAGCTTCTCGCTGTCGTAATCGCTGGTGCTGAGTTCGATCTCTTTGCGGATTTCTTCGATCCGCCCCTTGATCGCCTTCTCATCGCCCGCACCGTCGACGATCACGGTATCATCCTTCGTGGAGGTTACTTTTGCCGCGCGACCGAGGTCTTGCAGCGTGACCGTTTCCAGCTTGCGCCCGGTCTCTTCGCTGATAACCGTCGCGCCGGTCAGGATAGCGATGTCTTGCAGCATCGCCTTACGGCGATCCCCGAAACCGGGGGCTTTGACCGCCAGCACGTTGAGCATCCCGCGCAGCTTGTTCAGCACGAGGGTCGCCAGCGCTTCACTGTCTACGTCCTCGGCAATGATGACGATGTCGCGTTTGCCGATCTGCACCAGCTTTTCCAGCAGCGGCACGATGTCCTGCGCCATGCTGATTTTCTTTGAGTAGATCAGGATGTAGGGTTCTTCAATCGAGACTTCCATCGCTTCGGCGCTGGTGATGAAATAGGCGCTGATGTAGCCCCGGTCGAACTGCATCCCGTCGACGTACTCGGTCTCGAATTCCAGACCCTTGCTCTCCTCGACCGTGACCACGCCGTCCTTGCCGACTTTGTCCATCACTTCGGCGATCAAATTGCCGATCTCGTCATCCTGCGCCGAGACGCTGGCGACGCTGGCAATCTCGGCTTTGGTGCTGATCGGAATCGCTTGTTCCTTGATATTCTTGGCAATCGCGTCAGCCGCCGCCATGATGCCGCGCTTGAGCAGCATCGGGTTCGCGCCAGCGGCGACGTTGCGCAGCCCTTCGTTGACAATCGCCTGCGCCAGCACAGTCGCGGTGGTCGTGCCGTCACCGGCAATGTCGTTGGTCTTGGTCGCGGCTTCCTTGAGAAGCTGCGCGCCCATGTTTTCAAACGGGTCTTCGAGTTCGATTTCCTTGGCGACGGTCACGCCGTCGTGGGTCACGGTCGGCGCGCCGAACTTCTTGTCGAGCGCCACGTTGCGCCCCTTCGGTCCCAGCGTCGTCGCGACGGCATCAGCCAGTTTATCGACGCCGCGTTGTAACCCACGACGTGCTTCATCACGGTACATCAATTGTTTTGCGGGCATCTTTGGTTCTCCTATGATTCTCTATCGAGCGTTAGCACTAAAACTATTCGACAATTCCGAGGACGTCGCTTTCCTTCATGATCAGCAATTTCTTGCCGCTGAGCTTGATCTCCGTGCCGCCATACTTGGCGAACAGCACCGTCATGCCGACTTCAACGTCCATCTCGATGCGCTTGCCGTCGTCATCACGACGTCCCGCACCGGCTGCCAGCACCGTGCCCTGCTGCGGCTTTTCCTTTGCGGTTTCGGGCAGAACCAGCATCCCTCCGGCAATCGTTTCTTCCTTCTCAACCGGTTCGACGATGATGCGATCCCCTAAGCGGGCGAATATTGATTGTCATGCTTGTTGCCTCCTGAGTTGCTCTCTGAAAAACACTTTAATCTATGCGGCGAACTGACGGCTATTCTGCGGTTGGGGGGTCTTCAGGTTCATGACCGGATTGCTTCCGCATCTTTTCCACCAAACTAGCGCGCTTCTGCTTGATCTTCAGCAGTTCACGCTCACTTACGCTCCCCCATTGCTTGTCGATCTCGCCCTTGCCCTGCTTCAGTTTTCCTGCGATCTGTTCCGGGGTTTGCGGCATTGGAATCTCCTATCCGTTCGTCGAAATCTGGGTCTGAATTGCTGGATTGCCTTGCAGCCCGATATTCCAGTTAGCGTGATCGGCTCAGTGTCAGCCAGATCACCCGCCCGATCAGCCATGCTGCAATCGCATAGACGACCAGCGCGAAAACCGTCGTGATTTCGAGCACGCCAGTCGTGCCCAGCGCCGGGTTTTGCAGGAGATTGGCGAACAACGCCACGAAGGGCGACGACAGCCCGTTCACGAAATTGGCGAAACTGTTGTCGGGATTTGCGCTGATCAGATGCAAGACGATGCGAAGCACAAGCAGCACTTCTAGCGCCCCGAACACGAGGTAGACGATATTGACGATCCGCGCGATGGAGGAATTCTGATTGGCTGCCGCGATCCCGCGTGTCTTTTCGTGCAAATTCAGGTCTTGATGCTGTTCAATATTCCGGTCTACTTCTTCTTCGTGCCGGGTCATTTCTTGATTCCGCAGTTCACTCTGAGTCATTTACGTTTGCCTTTTCATCGATGCAGCTTTATCGCTCGGACGATTCTCTGGACTTAGCTCAGGCTGCTAACGCGCTCTTCGACGTTCTTATGCAGCTCGGCAAAGTCTTTTTCAAGGTGTTTCACCATCGGTTCGGCAGCTTCGCGCCCACTTTGCCAGCCATCTTCGACGGTTTTAGCAAGCTCGGCACGGATTTTCTTGCCTGATTGGGGGGCAAATAGAAGCGCCAGCACGCCGCCAATCCCCAGTCCAACCGTCAGGCAGAGCAGCGTCAACCCGATCATGACACGCATGGCGTGCCTTTCCGCGTCGTGGCTGTAGTAGATTCGTTCATTGTTGGTCATAAGTAACCTCATTCAGCAAGCAGAGTGAAAAGTGTCATTGAACAGGATATGAGCAATCTACTGCTCATATCCTGATTGCAGAATCAACTGGAATCACGACTCTCAGTTGAAAATGTGTCCCCGTCCGCGTAGGTTGAGCAAACGGATCGCCGCCAACAGTACGACTGCGCCGACGAACGCGACGACGACACTCCAGACACTGAAGCCCGTCGTTCCCGTTAATCCGACCGCACTAAAGAGAACGCCGCCGATAAATGCGCCGACGATGCCGACCACAATGTCGATCAATACACCGCCGCCGCTCTTCATCACGATACCTGCCAGCCATCCGGCAATCCCGCCCACAATGATCCATGCGAGTAAGCCCATTGGTTCCATAATTGTTTTTTCCTTATGCTTATGACGATTTCACTCAAAATGAGTGCAGTAGCGGTGAGCTATCGTTGGCGATGACCATACCGACATCAAAGCCCCCATCTTCCTCATCTCGCTCAACCTGAGTCGAGGCAGCAGCATGGGGTGTCTCTATTTTGTGATCGTGAACTTGTCCTAGAGGCTGTGTTTGATGAGCGGGGGATGCCTGAGTCCTGCGTAGACTAACGCAGAAGTTCAACGGGTATCATCAAACCTGAAGTTGTGGAGTAGACTCTGGATCAACAATGGGTGTTGATCGAAATCCTATTCTTAATCTTTATTCTACATCGACTCTGGTCGAATGTAAAGCTACACTCTTTGATCTAGGCAAAACTATAGAAAGATCAACCTGATGCGTAAACGGATTATCGGTACGCCTTCGACGAATGCTCCGAGGATCGGCGCGGATTGGCTGCCCCTTGATCAAATTGCTGCGGTCGAGGTCACCTCCGAGGAGTCCTCGCACCCGATAGAAGACGCATTGCTGGATCGCGGGAAAAACGGGTGGCGTGCTGCTCTGCCGGGAGAACAGATTATCCGGCTCGTCTTCGACCGTCCGCAGCCCATCAAGCAAGTTCGGCTGCTTTTCACCGAGCGTGATGTCGAGCGCTCGCAGGAGTTCGTCTTGCGCTGGTCGCCCGACGCTGGGCAGACGTTTCACGAGATCGTGCGCCAACAGTGGAATTTCAACCCGACCAACTCAGCCGAGGAGCTTGAGGATTATCACGTTGATCTGGCTGGCGTGACCCGGCTCGAACTGAAAATCGTGCCCGACCGAAGTGGCGGTGACGCGCGCGCGTCGCTCACCGAGCTGCGTCTCGCTTGAAGTGCAGCTACCCGATTAGCCTACGGAGTCGAACTGCATCTCGCTAATCGATCAATTGAGTGGTATGCTTATCCTGCAATGTGGAACATAGACAATGGTGTCTTCACCACATCGGCGCTGTGGTTAGGCGCCCATAAGACCTCACCAGAGAATACAGAATTGTTGGTCACTTCACCTCCCTGTAAACTCCGCACGTACTGTGTGAACTTCCTGAAATACTGGGGATAAACGTACAGCAGGCTATGGCAAACCCAATGATTCAGGAGTGAATAACAATGGCTACACGTGTCCAAGGTACAGTTAAGTGGTTCAACGGCGAAAAAGGCTACGGCTTCATTACCCCGGAAGAGGGACCTGACCTTTTCGTGCACTATTCGGAAATTCAGAGCAGCGGTTTCCGCTCGCTCGACGAAGGCGCCAAGGTCGAGTTCGAAATCACTGAAGGCAAAAAAGGTAAGCAGGCGAGCGCAGTAACGCTCGTCAACAGCTAAGCCTCACCGACTTGTGACAACAAGCCCGCTGCCACGTTTGGCAGCGGGCTTTTGATTCTCACATCCCGACCTGTGTAAAGTGTCAAAGGCATTGACCTATTCCTTGTCCATCTTGTTGGTTGCTCAGGTGCAATAAACACACTAGAATGCTTTGCAATTGATCCACTAAGGTCGTAGTGCCTATGCGTGTTCACGTGGGTTGCAGAATCGTGTACGAGAGCGCCGTGCCAACCCCGATGATGCTCGTCGTCCGCCCCCCACAAGAATATCACCACCGTTTGGTCGAAGAACAGCACTGCATCCTTCCTCAGACCCCCTTACACGAATATATCGACGGCTTCGGCAACAAAATCTGGCGGCTGGTAGCGCCGGTTGGCTCGGTGGAAATCGTCTACGACGCGGTTGCCGATGTCCCGCTTACGCCTGATCCGATTCTGCCTGACCTCAAACGAACGCCGGTTGAAGATCTCCCCGACGACCTGCTGATCTATACGCTGCCCAGTCGTCATTGTCCGTCCGACCTGTTCATCAGCGACGCTTGGCGGCTGTTTGGGCACATGGAAAGCGGATGGTCGCAGATACAGGCGGTCTGCGATTGGCTCTACACTAACATCGCCTACGGCGCTGGCAGCACGTCGAGCACGACCGGCTGGGAAGCCTACCAGCAGCGCTGCGGCGTGTGCCGCGATTTCGCGCATCTGGGCGTCTCCTTCTGTCGGGCGCTCAATTATCCCGCCCGCTACGTCTGCGGCTATCTGCCCGACATCAACGTGCCGGTCGATCCATCCCCGATGGACTTTCACGCTTGGTTCGAGGTCTATATGGAAGGGGAGTGGCGTACATTTGATGCGCGCCATAACCGCCCGCGCACCGGGCGCGTGTTGATCGCGCGCGGGCGCGACGCCGTCGACGTGGCATTGGCGACGGTTTACGGCAATGCTCAGTTAACCATGCTGCAAGTTTGGGCGGATCGGGTCGATGACCGGCAGCGGCTCGACCCACAATTCATAGAAAGCAGCGAACCTCATGGATGATTCTCCTCTTTCAGCAGCGCAGCCAGCCGAATATATTGATTTTCGCGCGGTCGATTGGCAAAACGTTCGTCGGGCACGCTGCCACTTCTACCAGCGATTTGAGTACGTCTATCCCGGTCCAATCTCGAATTTGAAGCAGCGGCTCGTGATCGTCCCCGCCGACCGCTACGGCACCCAACACCTGCTTGACCACCAACTGACTGTCAATCCTCTGCCCGGCTCGCTGCGCCAGACTGCCGATGATTTCGGCAATCGCGTGCTGGAATTGGAACTGCCGCAGGCGGATCAAGTCGTCTCGTTTGAAGCGAAAATGACCGTCGAGAACGTGCGGCACGAGCACTATCGCCCCACGATTTCGGCTGCCGAAGCTCGGCATTACTTGGAGCCGACCGCGCTGACCCTGCCCGACGCGCGGATTCGGGTCGTCGCCCGCGAGTTACGCGCGCAGGCGACCACCGAGCGCGATCTCGCCCAACAGATCAACGACTGGGTGCACCGAACGATGCACTACGCGAGCGGCGTAACGACGGTGAGTACGACCGCTGCCGAAGCGCTGGCACTTGGGCAGGGGTTGTGTCAGGACTACGCCCACGTCATGCTCGCGCTTTGCCGAACGGCGAATTTGCCCGCTCGCTACGTCTCCGGTCATCTGCTCGGCGAGGGCGGATCCCATGCGTGGGTCGAAGTCTTCCTACCCACACCAGCCGGGCTGGGCGCGTATGCCTTTGATCCAACCAATCAGCGCCAACCGCACTTGGGTTACGTGACGGTGGCGGTCGGGCGCGATTATCGGGACGTTGCGCCAACCTCGGGGAGTTTTACCGCGCCCTACAGCGGTCGCTTGACGTGCAGCAAACGCGCCGGACTGACGTTGATCGAGTATCTCAATGGAGAGATGCTCCAGAGCGGTCTCGCGTCCTGACCTCGCCCGTCGCACTCCGGCGCTGCTTGTTCGCCCAACCGATGTTCTGCCGCGCGAAGGCTGCCGAACTCTCGCTATTTCGAGTCAGATGCGCTATACTGATTGTTAAACCTCGTGTAACGACCGCTTTCTTGGCAAAAAGTCTGTCCGTTACTTTACGCAGTTGTGCGCTCGTTCTCCTAAGCAACTGAGCTGTGGCGCTTCCAAGCCATCTCATCATCCAGTCGAAATACGGATAAACTGGCGAGTTTCCGCAGTCATTCGTACCAATTCCAGAAAATCACCGTACCTGCTCCACCAGTCAACCAAAAACTCGTTTCAACCAACGTCTTCACTTTTCAGAAGGAAAGATCATGGATAAGGTCGATCAGATTCGGAAGTTGTTGCTAGAAACAAAAGCAGGAGAAAAAGGGTGGCGAAAGGTGTTAGCCCGCGCCGAGGGGAGCTACTCCAGAACCCTCGCAGAGAAGAACCTCAGTCGCCTCGCCGCTTTGCACGAGACGCTTTTAAATCAGTTACATCCAGTGGATACTCAGTTCGAGCCGGGTATAAATGCCGCTAGGGTGCATGAGCACTCTGCCCTGTGAACTGAGTGCAGCGTCGCCGATGAGCATCATCGGGCTTTGATGCCGATTATCCACATTTCTTTTCCTTCGTTCGGTCTTTCGAGAGAAGCTAATCATGTCTGAAACCCTCTATCTTCCCCACCTAGAATGGCAAGCGCTGCTCGTTCTCTATCGTCAAAAAGATAAGGTATCCAGCTCGCTACGCGCGGTAGGCTTCAAAACGACGGCTTCCGCCCTCACGAGGCACGATCCACCGCTAGCAGAGTGGATCGGAAAACCGGCAGACAACCAACTGCACATCACCGAAGCCGGTATCGCCCAATATACGGCAGCAGAGCACCTGCGCTAGCGCCGCCT
This sequence comes from uncultured Chloroflexia bacterium, assembly GCA_963826685.1. GTDB lineage: Bacteria > Chloroflexota > Anaerolineae > Aggregatilineales > Phototrophicaceae > Flexifilum. Next base: position 20,879 of record CAWGYC010000001.1, read on the forward strand.
CCGCGATGAGCGCCAGCGCAGCAAATCCATTTGATATTTTCTCGCCAGCAGCGCGTGGCAATCACGCGCTTTACGCGCGAATGCGGATCGCCGATCCGATACATCGAGCGCTCGACGCGCGCACCGGGGAGACGGTTTGGTTTCTCACGCGCTATGACCACTGTGTGAGCTTCATGAAAGACCAGCGCTTTAGCAAGGAATCCCCGTCGCGGCTGTCCGCCAACCCATTGACTAATCCGGCATCGGTGGCTACCCACCAGATCATCAACCGGCACATGCTCAATCTGGATGACCCGGATCACGCCCGGCTGAAGACACTCGTCCAGAAAGCATTTAGCCCCGCCCGGATATCAAGTTTGCGTCCCCGGCTTCAGGCGCTTGCCGACGGTTTGCTGGAAGCGGTCGATCACGATGTCGCCGACGGCGGCGAATTCGACCTGACCGAACGCTATGCCGAAGTGTTTCCGCTGCTGTCGATTATGGCGTTGTTAGGCTTCCCGTTGGAAGATTATCCCCAGTTTCGCACGTGGACGAAGACGATGCTGCGCTCGCCGCATCAAGCCATTGTCCACACGGCGATCATCGAATTCTCAATGTACCTGCACCGACAGATCGATTTACGGCATCAGCGTTCAGCGACGACCGACGACTTGCTGACCGCTCTCATCTCCGCTGAAGACGGCGGGGATCGCCTCGCGCGGCAGGAACTACTGGCGATGGTCTTTCTCTTGTTCGCCGCTGGCTATGAAACGGTCGCCAATCTGATCAGCAACGGCGTCCTGTCCCTGCTCAAAAACCCGGATCAAATGCTGCTGCTGCGCGATCATCTCGACGATCCGCCGGTCGTGCAGTCCGCTGTAGAGGAAATGCTGCGCTACAACGGACCGTCTTACATGACGCTGCCCAGTTGGGCGCGTGAGGACGTCAATTTGGGCGGCAAACTCATCCGCAAGGGCGCTGCTGTCCACGCCGTACTGCACGCCGCCAACCGTGATCCCGCTGTGTTTGATCAGCCGGATAAATTCGACATTCTGCGCTATCCCAATAAGCACATTGCCTTCAGTCAAGGCGTTCATCACTGCCTTGGCGCACCTTTGGCACGTCTGGAAGGCGCAATTGCGATTACAACGCTGCTCCGCTGGATGCCAAATCTTTAGCACTCGCGTTCCTCAGTTGGCGCGACACTCCAAGCGGTTTAGCCGTCCGCAGCGCCATTTGAGAGAAGCAGCACCATGAGAAAAATAACGAATTACTTTACAATCCGTGTAAAGGTGCTATGATTAGCCTATGAGGATGAATTTAATCAGCATCAATTCTCCTCACATCTCCACTTCAGGTTTGGTGATGCCCGTTAAATCTCCGCTTCAGTCTAGGCGCGATTTAGGCGTCTCCTGCTCATCAAACAACAACTTGGACTCCATCTAGTCCTATAGCACAACGCATTCCCAAAAGCTCCGTTGACTGAGGTGCGGTCGATCATTTCGGTCTACCCCAACACCTTGACGCAGCTTGTCTCAAAGCAACCTCCTCACCTGCTCGTAAGCAGGTTTCGTGAACCTCATCTCCACCTCGATCCGCTTTCAGCATCGAGTATTGAGTTTGCCCCAGCAGATCCACCAACCTTGTGTTCCCCGCAAGTCTATTAATGAATGGATTAAAATCAATGAAAGTCTATTTGAAAGTCGCCCTCTCCGTGGTCGTAATCTTTGGAGTGCTCTTTTGGGCGGTCGATTCCGCGCGAGCACGTCCATACAGCGGATCCGCCCTCAATGTCGGAATTGGGCAAGGGGTGGTAACGGTAACCAATTCCCAAGCCGTGCCCGTTGACGTGCAGTTGGTTAGTGCCGGAACACGCCCCTTCACCGTGGCAAGCTCAATTGACGGCGTATCGGGTTCTTCGACATCACAGGATACCGGAAACAAGGCTTCTCAACTATTCGCGTTTGCCGTCCCCGCTGGCGCCAGCGAGTTCACGGTTACGCGCGGCACGAACGTGAGTTTTGTCTCGACCGCGCCGACCAAGCTGGACGTGTACGTACTGCCGCTCACGGAATCCGATGCCCAGACAACCATTATTGCCGCCGCCGTCGTCATACTGGGGGCGCTTTATTACATTTCCCGGACGACCAACCATCGCTGGATTTCATACCTGCGCGGCAAGCCAATGCCTGAACAGCCCGCAGATGAGTCAGCAGTAACCGCCGCCGCGGGGCAAGGTGGCGTTACACTCCGTGCCTATGGTGATAACCGCGCCGACATTTCAACGCCATCCACGCCCCTTTAGCAATTGCGCTTGAATCGGACAAGAATGCCTGTGCGCCAGCACGGGCATTCGCTTGCTCTGAAAAAAGGGGCAGCTGTTGCCACCGCCAGCACCGAGATCGATTTGCTAGTTCGTCTACGTTTCCGTGTAAACACGATGACAGGAATCTAATGCCTACCATTGCGCTTGACCAGCAAAAACAGTTCAAACTGACCGTAATCGATGGGCTGCCCCAAGCCGCCGTAGAAATGATGGGAAAAGCCCGCTGGGTGAAGTGCTGCCCGCTGTGTGGCTGTACCCATCAGATTTTCGGTGTGGACGAGAGCATACCCTACACGCCGCTCTGCCAAACCCTTCCAGTTCTGTACAAAACGCAGCAGGCGATCTGGCACCAACTCTACCCGGACGTTTCCCAATATGTGACCCTGCACTTGGTTTGGGATACGAGTAGGGAAATCGCCCACGGGAAGAGCAGTTAGCCGAAAATTTGTCAATTTCTATGCGGTTAAGGGGCAATCCCATGAACGATAATTCGCCGATCCCGGCGTTTGATGCTGAAGAAGCGGGACGTATCCATGCGCGGGAGCTGATCAATACGCTCACAATCGAGTACTCCACTGCCGAGGCATTCATCGAAGCACGCGCTCAAGCTCGGCAAGCACTGCTCGAATTGCTCGACGCGGTTGATCCCGTCGACGTAGTTGAAACTGCTCGGAAGAATGCTGCGACCCAAGAAAAGCAGCAGCGCTATACCGACGAAAGCCTACAGCGTCGGAAAGATCGCGGCAGTGTGCAAGATCCGCTCTTTCCTTCTGATCGACCGAAGCACTGGGATTAACGCGATTCAATAGGCATGTGCACTCCTAAAGCTTGAATTTGACCCTACATGATCTAGCCCCAGTTTTTTGGACTACAGATCACTGCTGCTTTCCGACGTCAAAGCGTCCGCATCCGGGACTAAGCATCTAGGCTCATGTACAAAACGAGTGAAAAGCCGGTGTTTTTGTAGGGGCGCAGGGTACTGCGCCCACACTTTCTGAACATGCGCCAACATCTAAAGCGACGCCATTCTCTCAGTCGGAGGTTTCAACTTCCGGCGCGCCTTAGGGATGAGGTTTGCCTAGCTCTCGACAATCTGCGCTTCGACCGTCAGCAGCAAATCGGGATTCTCAACGTCGGCTTGCGGCGCGAGTTCGACCCGCAGCGGGAAACGCTCCCCGGCGGCGAGGATCACACCGCGCTCGAAGCTGACCACCCGATAGCCGGTGACGCGCCCCCTGCCGTCGATCAGCGTGACGAAAGCGCGCTGCAAGTTCGGCGGGCTGCGCCCCCGGATTGATCAGCGTGGCGCTGATCAGCGTGCGTCCGTCCAGCGGCTCGACCGCCGTATCCTCGATCTCCAGCTTGACGAAGCGATCCTCGCCGCCGCGCAGCGCGTCGATCACGTCGGCGTCGGCGTGCGCGAAATCACCGCGATCCGCTTGGAACAACGCTTGATAGGCGGCTGATTCCCCGGCAGGAATGCTGGTCTGCTCGACAGTCGAGCGCTCGTCGAGGGTGACCTCGCCGTCGGCTCGCAGCAGCCGCACGTCGACGGCGACGCTTTCGACCGGATACTCCAGCGGGTTCTCGACGATCCCCAAACAGATCAAGTTGTCAGGGCGGGTGCCGTAACAGGTCGGCGGATAAATCAGCAGCAGCAGCGGGATCGAGACGGGGATGATCAGGGTTTGCCCCGGCGTGAGCGTGGTCAGGTCGGCATTTTCGCGGCGGATCGCCGTCGCGCTGACGCCAAACTGCGCCGCGATCTGCGCCAGTGTGTCGCCGGGGCGGACGACGTAAGTTTGCGGCTGGCTGGCGTTCGTGAGTGTCGTCCCGGCAGGCTCGTCCGTGCTGGACTGAATCGACAGGGTGCGCGTCGGGGCGGCGCCCACTCTTGAGGTTGGCAGCCTGCCCACGGTCAGCGTCACGTCAGGATAATTACTAGGGACAAGACTGGGCGAGGCGGTATCGGGGACGACACTGCAGCCCACGACCCACGCACTGATAAAGATTCCCAAAACCAGCGGACGCCAACCCCAGTACCCCATGTGGTGAAATATCCCTCATTATCCCATAAAGTCCGGCTGTTATCCCACAGTATACCGTTAACCCGCCGAATGCACATTAGCTGAATCTGGCGATTTCCCTGCTTTTGGATAGGATTTAAGTCGTGGAGGGTGAACCAATGCAAACACAAGATCAACGCCTAGAGGCGCGCGTCGGGGCGGCGCTGCTGGCGCGCGGCTGGACGGTCTGCGCCGCCGAGTCGTGTACCGGCGGGCTGGTCATGCACCGGCTGACCAACATTGCCGGGAGTTCGGCTTACGTGCTCGGCGGAGTCGTCAGCTACTCGAACCAAGCCAAGCAGCAGATCATCGGCGTGCGCGAGCCAACGCTGATCGCCTACGGCGCGGTCAGCGAGCCGACCGCCGCCGAGATGGTGCGCGGCGTCCGCGATTTGTTCGACGCCGACATCGCTGTCAGCATCACCGGCATCGCCGGACCGGGCGGCGGCACGCCTGAAAAGCCGGTCGGCTTGACCTACATCGGCTTGATCGTGCGCGGCGCTGATCCGCAGGTGCGTCGCCACGTTTGGCAGGGTGATCGAGAAGCCGTCAAATCCGCCAGCGCCACCGCCGCCTTGGAATGGATTCTCGAAGCCGCAGCGACATCGACGTAATCTGTAGGGGCAGACCTGTGTGTCTGCCCGATTTTAGCTGGTTCGAAAAATCGCCTAACCTCATCATCTACCTGCAAACAGACGAGATACTCTCCCCTCCCTGAAGTCGGGGAGGGGTCGGGGGTGGGGTCTTTTAGACATGCTGATGTTGTGTCCGAATCGCTGATGTAGGGCAGGTTTCAAACCTGCCCCTACTGATCCTTAGAAATCTACCGACACTGCCGCCTCGCCGCGCTGATCCAAGCTGAACGCCGCCGCCTGACCGTCCAGCGCGACTTCGTAATCGCCCAGCCAGCCGTTGAAGGCGATCCGCCCGTTAGCGTCGGTCGTCAGGCGCGTCGGCGCCAGCCACCACTCGCCCTTGATCAGCCGCAGCAGTTCGTCGTAAGCTGGCTTGGTCAATTCGTCGGCGCGCAGCAGCCCCGACGGCGCTTTGAGCCAATGACCATCGGTCATGTCCCACCACGTGATCGCCTCAACCGCCGGGTGCGCCAGCAGCGTCTTGTAATGGGTGATGACTTCTTCCAGTTGGCGCGCTTCCCCTTCCGGCGTGCTCGGCCATTCGTCGACCTGCCAGTCGTTCAGGTCGACAATTTCCGGCGGCATCAAATCGCCGGAGAGAATGGTCGAACTCGGTGAAATGGATCGGCAGCCCGAAGCGCTCGAAGTGCGACAGGATGCGCTCGGTCTTCTCGACGCCCCAATAGCCTTGATGCATGTGCGACTGAATGCCAATCACGTCGATCTTGATCCCCGCCGCGAGGCAGCCCTCGATCAAGATGTCGTAGGCGTCGGACATGTCGAAGTCGTTGAGCAGCAGGGTGGCGTTGGGATTGGTGCTGCGCGCCGTCTCGAACATCGTGCGCAGCAGCTCGATCCGCCCCATCATCTTGCAGATGCGCGTGATGCCGTTGTCGTACTTGTCGAACACCGGCATGATCACCGCCTCGTTGACGACGTCCCACATGTCGATCACGCCCTGCGAAGTCGCCCACGTCGCGCTTGATCCGGTCGATCTGGACTTGCAGGATTTCCTCGTCGCTCAACGCCAGCAGCCAATCCGCCGTGACCGTGTGCCAGCAAAGCGGGTGTCCCTTGGTCACGCACCCGTGATCCTTGTACCACTGCGCCGCCTTGAGCACCCGCTGTGTATCCGGCTTGCCCCGCACCGGCTCGAACCGTCCCCAGTAGAACGGCAGCGTCGCCTGATTGAACAGGTCGGTGAAGTGCTTCGCCCGCCGCTCCGCCAGCACTTTTGCCTCGCCGCCCAGTTCGTCGTTCGCCAATTCAAGTGTGCTGCCCCACGTGCTCCCAAATAAGAATTTGTGCCGCTTCTGCGCGACCACCACCTCGCGGTTTGCCACTGGCGCGCCCTCGTGCATCACCGTCACGAACGCATTCGCCGTGCGCGCCGCCCGGATCGCCGCGTTCACCACCTTAACATTGTTCATCAAGTAAGCCCCTCCTTTTCCAAGTTAGCGCGATCCTAACGCCCTGCCGCCGCCCCTGCCAGCCTACGAATTATTACATCTGATGAATAATGAGAAATTTCTCAACTCAACGCGCCGATGAGTCAAAATGGCAGTACAATGTAATTGAGGTTTGTAAATTGAGTAGAGAGGGAGGCAACAGCCAACATGGTTGTGACAAGCGAGGAACAATCGCATATGTCCCTTTTGAAACCGGGTACCAGCAGGTAGCCGGATCGCAACCTCAGATTGAGGTTTCTCTACAAATCACATACCCACGAACGCGCTGGCGCAATATCGTCAGCGCGTTTGCTGTTTTATGTGGGGGAGTCGCCGGTTAATTTGACATTGAGGAGCGTTCGTCAGTAGTTTTTGATGAAGATTTCGCGCCCTTTGGCAGCGCTGGTTTGCTTGTAGTTGTTCATGCCGTACTGAAGCTGCCATTCGCTGATCTGCGCGAAGCTGAATAACTCGCGGATACGCTCCGAGTCGTCGTAAGTGATCAGCCAGCGATGCGGGCAATGGCGCATATTTTCAGCGAAGCGCTCGTGATCGAACGAGGTATGTAGGTCGCCTTTGACGCCATAGAGCTTCGACCCGGTCGCACTCCAGTAAGGCGGATCAAGAAAAATATAGACGTTCTCGCCCGGTGAGTGGAGCAGCGACTCATAGTCGCAGTTCGTGATCTCGACATGTGGATCAAGATAATGTGCCGCGCGACTAAGCCGCCCAATCGACGACGGCGTGAAGCGTTTCTCGAACGACTGCTGCGAATAGCCCCCCAAATCAACCACGCCCGAAAACGTGATCCGGTTCATGATGAAAAAGCGCAGCGCCCGGTCGAAATCCGAGCGCATGTTGTCTTCGTCCTTCAAAAACTGGTAGAGATCGCGCCCATCGCCGTAGTTTTCTTTAAACGCCCATGCTTGATCGGTGAGCAGCACCGGATCGTCGCGGAGAAAGCGCCAAAATGCCGCGAGATCGGCATTCAGATCGTTGATCCAGTATTTGCGAATCCGCTTCCCGAACAGCTTCTTGACCGCTAGAAACACCGATCCGCCGCCGACGAACGGCTCGCGGAATTCGCCAATATCCGCCGGAAGCTGTGGCAGAATGCGATCCAGCGCCTTCGACTTCCCGCCCGGATAGCGCAGCGGCGTGATTGCCAGTGTGCTCATTGATTGCCCGTGATCACTATGCTCAAATTGCGGTTTTGACGCGCTTCTTCGTTCAGTCTCTCCATGATAGCACAGCGCGAGCGTGTGAACTGGTTGCGGCGGTTAAAATCCGCCACCGCTTCAGTGGTTGCGGGTAGATGCAGAGTCCCCGCCGTATTTCCGGTCAATTTGAGCTGCGTCGTGAAATCGACTTGTGTACCGTCAGCATATAACTCGTCAATGTTGCTGTACAGGATCAGTTTCAGCAAGCCATCTTTGATGTCGTTCGGGCTGGGCAATTTGGCTTTCGTCGTATTTTTCGACTCTTGGATCACGAGTCGCTTTCCCTCGACGAAAACTTCATCGGCGGTCAAGTGATACTCACCACCGAGATAGTTCGTCAGGCTAATGTACGCTTTGTCACCGTCTTGCAGAAATTCCAGCAGGTGCTCGACAACAGTTTCGCGGTGTGCTGCCCCTTTCGACCGCGTCAGCGAAAGTTCGCGGAACGAGTCCGCATGAAACTTGCCGTCAACCATATATTGCTCTAACACGGACAAATGATCATGTTCCGCGTGCATCGTGATCCCTAACGCTGCACCGGTCCGCTTATAACTCTCGACAGCTTTCCGATAAACGCCGACAAAGTCATTCTCAAAGTGCGACAAATTCCAGTGCAGGGCAGTCTGCTGGTAGTTATTGATCGCCCGCAACTTTTCACGAACATAATCGACCGGCATCAACTGGTTCGTGACTTTGCCCGCACGAGTCAGATGCGGCTTGGCGTCTTCATACCACACCAAGATCACGAACACGTTCAGCAAATTCATCAGCGACAGCGTGATGATGTTGATGCGGTCGTTTTCGCCGCGAATGCCCTCATCTTTGATCACGGGAATGATCGTCACCCGCTTGGGCAGATGATAAGTATCATAGACTCGCGCGTAGGGATAGGAGCGCGTTCGCTTAGGTGATACCCATTTCGAGTAGCCGAGCGTATTTCCCCCGACCTTGACTATCCCATAGCCTTTAGCCGTGTTGACGTTGAAATGCTCAAGGTCATACTCGGTCAAGGTCGGCGACAAATGTGGTTCATAACTCAAATTGCGAATAACACCCTCAAGACTCAGAACCATCGACTAGCCCTTTGCAAATGAAATCTTTTTCGATCATACACTTTTTCTGTCCCATCCCCACATTGACGCCCTCCGCCGCGCCGAGTACCATAGCCCCCACTTGGATACAGGAGTAGCTATGCTTCTCAGCGACTATGATTGGTCACGCAACCCGCGCGGGATGCACGTCGCGCTGGCGTTTGAGACGCCGCCGCCCTTCTCGCGCTACGTCGATCCCCATTTCGGCTGGGTGAAATTGATCGCGGCGGGCATCGAGTACGCCGACGACGTGCAAACCTTCCTCGACCACAACATCACGCCGATCACACGGCTCTACGTGCCCAACTACGGCGCCGGTCCCTTCAGCCGTGACTTGCAGCAGATCGTCCAGACCTTCGTCCAAGCGGGCTGCAAATGGTTCGAGTTCTACAACGAGCCGAATCTCGGCGTCGAGTGGCCCGAAGGCTTCAACCCCACGTGGCAGGATACGACCAACATCATCCGCCCGCTGATGGACAATTGGCTGCTGTTTGCCGAATACGTGATCAGCCTCGGCGCTTATCCCGGCTTCATCGCCCTTTCCGAGACGGTCGATCCGCGCTACGCCACCATCCCGTGGATGGACGCCTTCCTCACCTACTTGGCGGACAACCAGTTCGAGCGCTTCCGTCAGGTGATGGCGAACGGGATGTTCTGCGCGACCCACCCTTACATCTACAACCACTTCTATCAGGAGCAGCCCGGCGGCGGATCGCTCAGCACGCGCGCGATGGGCGGTGAAGTCGCCCAGCAGCCCGGCTGGCACTTCGAGTATCCCTACGACCCGATCTCGCAGTCCGCCGATCCCGGTCGTTCGGTTTACGGCGGCACCGGGCTAACCCCCTACGGCGACCCCAACGGCTTGATCGCAATGGGGCGGATGTTCAACGAGCGCTGCGCCAGCATCTTCGGCTCTCAGGCGATCCCGGTAGTCGGCACCGAAGGCGGCATTTATCCCTTCCTCGACAGTGTTTACCAGCCGGATACCCGCTACCCGGCGTACAACGAGAACAGCCAAGCCGAGGCGACCGTCGCCATGTTCGAGTGGAGCGCACGTGAAGCGCCGGAATGGTTTTTCGGCGTCTGCCTCTGGAAAGAAGACCTCTATTATCTGCCCGGAGCGGTGCGCGCGATTGGTCGGCTGAGCGAGACCTCGCCGGTTTACAAGGATGTCCCCAATCTGCCGGTGATGGGCGGCGCGGGCGTCCCGCCGCAGGCGACCGTCGTCGTCGGACCCGGACCGATTCACGGTCAGGCGGATTATCACATCCTGCTGCTCGGTCCCGGCTTGGATACGCAGTGGTTCTTCGACACCGCCCAAGCTTACTGGAACTTGTTCCGACCCATCGTCACCACCCACGAGGAGCTGATCCAGTTCATTCCCAGCAGCCGTAGCCTTGCCGTGACCGTCCTCGCCACCCCCGACACCGCCGAACTGATGCAAACGCTGATCAAGGATCGCTACGTCAACGTCTGGTTCGACCTGATCATCGCTGACACGACCGACAACGTGCAGCAGACCCTCAACCTGCGCGCCCGCGTCAACCGCCGCTTCGGATAGAGCTAGAAAACCTAACGCAAAGACGCAAAGAGATTATTCGTCAAGTGAGTAGGGGCGTTACATGTAACGCCCCTACGATTACGCTATCTCGCGCTTTTGCTTTTCTCCCCCTCGCCTCACGGAGAGGGGGTCGGGGGGTGAGGTTGTAGGGGCGCACGGCGGTGCGCCCACGATGAAAAATCTCGCGCAGATTCGTTATCCATAACCGACATTAAAAACACCTCTGCTGCGTCGAGAGTCATCAAATCTGACTATTCATGCTCCAAACGGGCGAAGGCACTCTCCCCTCCCTGAAGTCGGGGAGGGGCTGGGGGTGGGGTCTCACGCCCGCTTCTCACTTTTCTCCCCCTCGCCTCACGGAGAGGGGATTGGGGGGTGAGGTCAGCTCACCCGTGCAAACCGCCCCCATTACCTTTATCATTAGGGTTCAGGATAGCCGGAACAGGAGGAATGCTTGTGTTCCGATTTCGACGGCGACTCTCATCGTTTAATCTGCGCCGCTGGCACACCGTGATCGGCGGGCTGCTGATGCTGGCGCTGCCCTTCGGCGCGGTCGCGGCGCTGCGTGGCTACAGCGCATGGGCGGCGCGCGATCAAACCTACACGCTCCAGACCGTGCCCGAACGCCCGGTCGCCATCATCTTCGGCGCGTGGGTGATCGCCAATGAGCGCCCCAGCGCCATGCTCGCCGACCGCATCAAAATGGGCGCGGAACTGTATCACAGCGGCAAGGCGAACGTGCTGCTGCTGACCGGCGACAACCACATCGACGGCTACAACGAGCCGGAAGCGATGCGCCAATACGCGCTCAGCTTGGGCGTGCCGGACGAAGCGCTTGTGCTCGACTACGCCGGATTTCGCACTTACGATAGCTGCTACCGCGCCCGCGACGTCTTCAAAGTAACGCAGGCGATTCTGGTCACGCAGGCGTTTCACCTCGACCGGGCGCTGCTGATCTGCAATGGCTTGGGGATCGATGCCGTCGGGGTGAGCGCCGACGTCATGCGACCGACCGGGTATTCGTGGCGCTCGCTGCTCGTCAGCGAACTGCGCGAATATCCTTCGACTGCGCTATCCGTGTTCGACCTGCTGCGCGGGAAAAAGCCGACTTTCCTCGGTGATCCGCTGCCGATTGTGGTCGAGCATTTTTAACCAATGACGCTAGATAAAGGACTCTGAATGCTTAAGCAACTGCCGAACACTATTGAAGCTTTCCAGAATTGGGACTGGGCGCAAATCGAGCCGTATGTCAAGGAACTCGAAGCGCGCGACCTCACCGCCGCCAATGTCGTCCAATGGCTGAATGATTGGGGGCAGTTCTCGCGGCTGATCGAGGAAACCATCGGGCGGCTCTACGTCGGCACGACCGTCGATACTACCGACGAAGCCACCGAGCAGCGCTATCTCGCCTACCTTGAAAACGTCATCCAGCCCGCCAGCGTCGCCGAGCAAGCCCTTAAGCAAAAGCTGATCGCCAGCGGCTTTGAGCCGGAAGGCGTCGAAATCAAGCTGCGCAACATGCGCGCCGAAGCCGAAATCTTCCGCGATGCCAACGTCCCCCTGTTCACGCAGGAAGGCAAGCTTGGCACCGAGTACGACAGGGTGATCGGCGCGCAAACCGTCCAGTGGGACGGCGAGGAGCGCACCGTCGCCGCGATGAAGCCGGTTCAGCAAGACCCGGATCGCACCAAGCGTGAGGCGGCGTGGCGCGCCGTTTCCGAGCGCCAGCTTGCCGACCGCTCGGCGCTCGACGACCTGTGGCAGCGTTTCCTCAAGCTCCGTTTGGAGATTGCCGCCAATGCCGACCTGCCCGATTATCGCGCCTACCGCTGGCGCGAGTTCCACCGCTTCGACTACACGCCCGACGACTGCCTGCGCTTCCACGAAGCGATTGCCGCAGTCGTCGTCCCGGCGGCGCAGCGTATCTACGAAAAGCGCCGCCGTCGGCTCGGCGTCGAGTCGCTGCGCCCATGGGACTTGGACGTCGATCCGCTCAACCGTGAGCCACTGCACCCGTTCACGGAAATCAGCACGCTCACCGGCACGACGTCGGCTATTTTCCACAAGGTCGATCCGCAGTTAGGTGAGTATTTCGACATCATGCAGCGCGAGCACCTGCTCGACCTCGACAACCGCAAGGGCAAAGCCCCCGGCGGCTACTGCACGACCTTCCCCGTCGCCGAGCGCCCCTTCATCTTCATGAACGCCGTCGGCTTGCACGACGACGTTCAGACCCTGCTCCACGAAGGCGGGCATTCGTTCCACGCCTTCGAGGTCATGCGAAATCTGCCGCTCTACGAGCGCAACGAAACCCCGATTGAATTCGCCGAAGTCGCCTCGATGAGCATGGAACACATCGCCGGGCGCTACTTGCCCAAGTCGGAAGGCGGCTTCTACTCTGCCGCCGACGCCGCCCGCGCCCGCGTCGAGCATCTCGAAAGCGACATTCTGTTCTGGCCCTATATGGCGGTCGTCGATGCTTTCCAGCAGTGGGTCTACACCCATCCCCAAGACGCCATGAATCCCGCCAACTGCGACGCGATCTGGGGCGAGCAGTGGGATCGCTTCATGGGCGGCATCGACTACGCCGGCTTGGAAGCCGATAAGGTCACCGGCTGGCATCGCAAGCTGCACATCTTCCAGATTCCCTTCTACTACGTCGATTACGGCATCGCTCAGTTGGGCGCGCTGCAGGTCTGGCGCAACTCGCTCAGCGATCAGGCGAAAGCGGTCGCCGATTACCGGCACGCGCTGGCGCTTGGCGGGACGCGACCACTGCCGGAACTGTTCGCGGCAGCCGGAGCCAAATTCTCAATGGATGCCGCCACTCTACGCAGCGCCGTCGACCTGATCGAAGCGACCTGCGACCAGCTCGACCCGGCGTAATTCAGAATCTCGCCGCCTGTAATTCCCCCTCTCCACAGAGTGGAGAGGGGGTCAGGAGGTGAGGTTGCCCTTTAGTATTGAATCTTTTGACATCTAAAACAATTGTTCTATAATTCAATTAATCCCGAATCTCTGCGAGGTCATCCCATGCGCAAACTGATCGTCGTGAACTTTGTCACGCTGGACGGCTATTACGATGGCAAAGGGCATGACATGATGCCCCTGTTCGAGTACCAGCACGCCGACTACGCCGGCGACGACGCCTTCGACCACTACAACACCGAGCGCATCCGCGCCGCCGACACCGTCCTGCTCGGCGGACGCTCCGCCTTTCTCGGCAACAAAGGTTATTGGACGACCGTCCCCGACGATCCCAATTCGACCGAGATTCGCCGCGAGTACGCCAGCCACATCAATCAGATCGATAAGGTCGTTGTCTCTGACAAGCTGACGCCCGCCGAACTCGCCCCTTGGACCAACACCCGCATCGTCAAATTGGCGGACGCCCACAAAGAGATCGCCGCGCTCAAGCGCGGTCCCGGCAGAGACATCTACCTGTTCGAGAGCCGTCTGCTCTGGAACGACCTGCTCGCGCACGGTCTAGTCGATGAACTCCACCTGACCTACTTCCCGCTGATCGCGGGCGAAGGTACGCCGATCTTCGTCGGACGTCCGCCGGTATCGCTGAAGCTGCTCAGCACGCGCACGTGGCAGGGATCGGGCAACGTCCTCGCTGTCTACGCGCCCACGCTCATGCCGCCCACCACCTGAATCAAAAACGGGGCGATCCGCTTGGATCGCCCCGCCGTTCTGCATGGTGGCGTTTAAAAACACCGCAGCGATGTCGAGAAGCTATCAAATGAGGCTGCTGACACTCGAAACGGGCGAAGGCACTCTCCCCTCCCTGAATTCAGGGAGGGGAAGCGCGCAGCGCGGGGGTGGGGTCCAAGAGCAACTTATTAGACACGCTCATGCCGTACCCTGCTTTGCGTCTTTGCGCCTTTGCGTTAAATCTTTTGCTTTACCTACTTCTTCAGCGTGATCACCGTCTGCCCTTCGAAATTCGTGCTCACGCTGTCCACCAGATCGCCCAGCAGCGCCTTGATCAACTCGGCGTCGGTCTGGATCGGCTGCGCCGCTGCGTCGCGTCCGGCTTTCGCCGCGTCCTCGTAAGCGATCCCGCCGATCAGCGCCAGCGCCAGCCCGGTGATCACGGTCATCAACTCGCCGCGAAACGGCGCGATCTCCGGCACGGCGGCGACCAAGAAATTCAGCGCCAGCGCGCAAACGCTCACGATAAACTTGCGGCTTTTCAGCAGCAGCAAGATCGGCGTCAGCAAAGGTTGCGTGTTCATAGATCATCCTTCCCAATCATCACTAGGAATCAATCGGGGCACGACATGTCGTGCCCCTACACGGAAATACAAATCCGCTCAAGCTGCCTTAGAGCGGATTGAAAACACTGTAACCGCCTAGAATTTCAGCGAATGTGGCGGCGTTCTAGAGCAACGGACGAGAGTACTCTCCCCTCCCTGAATTCGGGGAGGGGTTGGGGGCTATCAGGGGTAGGTTTTTAACTCTGCGCTTACCTCACCCCTAAATAGGCTTGTCCGGTATTCAAAACATAGCCGTGCTCCCTAACCGTGCCCCGAATCGTCGGCACTTGCCTCGCAGCTTCAGGAAAAACGCAGCGTGTCGGCAGCCAACGGCGTGTACGCTCCCCTCCCTGAAGTCGGGGAGGGGTCGGGGGTGGGGTCAGCAGCGGCAGCAAGAGACAAATGATGCTGATTCGAGTACCGGACAAGCCCTAAATCCCCTCTCCATTACATAGAGAGGGGACTTTAAAGACCCTTTGCAAGCTGTTTTTACCCCCTCTCCACGACGTGGAGAGGGGGCAGGGGGTGAGGTTAATAAAATACCTACCCCTGACAGGGGGTTGGGGGTGGGGTCGTACTTCACACCATCTTGCTGATCAAATTGTCCAGTTCCGTCCAAATCGCGTGAGCATTTTCTTCCAGCGCCTTGTATGCGTCGCGCATCTGGATCGCTTCGTCCTTCGAGCCGGGCCACTGCACGACCGTCGGCGGTGGCGTCGGATCGTCAGGCGGGATCGGGTCGCCCGGATCGGTCGGCGGTGGTGTCGGCGGGTCGGTGACGGTCGTCTCGGTGAACTCGACGTTGCCGTTCTGACGCGAAACCCAGCCTTGCACCGCGTCGTTCTGGGCGTAGACCCAGCCGTTGACCTCCGGCGCGTACAGGGTTACCACGTCGTTCTTGATCAGGTCGCCCACGTCCTGCCCGTCGACCAGCGGATACGAACGCACGTTGACGTAGTTCGACGGCAGCTTGGTCAGCGCGAACGTGCCGACCGCCGTCTCGACCGGCAGATCAGCCAGATAGTAGCGCTGCTGGATCGCGCTCAGCCACGGCAGCACTTCGCGCACTCGCTGCGGCATGATCGCCGGAGTGAACGTCTGCGCGATCCACGAGCGGAAGCCGCCGTACATGTCGTCAAACGCGACCAGCCCATAACCCCTCGCGTAGAAGTACTTCTCCCACGGCGACGACGCGGGCGTGCCGCCGTTGTCGACGAACGCTTGCAGTTCCACCACGTCCGGGATCGTCAGCGTCGTCGTGAACTTCAACTGATCGTGCAGCTTGGCGAACTTGATGTAGGTGACGTGGGTCGCCGGAGGCTGCGAAGTCGAAACCGCGCCGGTCGCCTTGTTGCGCCACGTCACCGTCGGCGAGCGCTTGAACATGCCGCCGACCTCCATGAAACGCGGCACCCACGCGCTGCCGTAGTGATTGTTCTCGCTCAGCGTGTAAATTTCGCCGTCGCTCGACGTATCGGTTCCCCGATAGATGTAAACCGGGTCTGCCCACAATTCTTCCCACTTGCTGTTCTTGACGTGGTAAAACACGTTCTTCGGCTCGGTCTGCGTCTGGACAACTTCAGCGCTGCCTTGATTGTTTACGAGTTCATACAGCCGACCATCGCCCCGTAGGTATTCCAGCAAATCGACCATCCCTGATTTCCTCTCGGTGTGTTTCAAACCCCTTTCTAACTATTAAACCCGATAATCACCATTCTCGCACCTTGTCGTTCTCGCACGTTATGCGATGTCTGTAGGAGCGGGTTTGAAACCCGCCCTTATATCAAGGACATCAAGGCAGCCAACGGAGAGCACTCTCCCCTCCCTGAAATCGGGGAGGGGTCGCTTTACTCCACGTCCTCGATCACCGTCATCAACTCCGTTGGGGTGAGGCACGCCTCGCCGCCTCGAATATCCCGCCCAACGCGATCACCCACATCTTAAACGGGCGAAAGCACTCTCCCCTCCCTGAAGTCGGGGAGGGGTCGCTTTACTCCACGTCCTCGATCACCGTCATCAACTCCGTTGGGGTGAGGCACGCCTCGCCGCCTCGAATATCCCGCCCAGCGCGATCACCCACATCTTAAACGGGCGAAGCACGCTCCCCTCCCTGAAGTCGGGGAGGGGTCGGGGGTGGGGTCGCTTTACTCCACGTCCTCGATCACCGTCATCAACTCCGTTGGGGTGAGGCACGCCTCGCCGCCTCGAATATCCCGCCCAACGCGATCACCCACATCTTAAACGGGCGAAGCACTCTCCCCTCCCTGAAGTCGGGGAGGGGTCGGGGGTGGGGTCGCTTTACTCCACGTCCTCGATCACCGTCATCAACTCCGTTGGGGTGAGGCACGCCTCGCCGCCTCGAATATCCCGCCCAACGCGATCACCCACATCTTAAACGGGCGAAGCACTCTCCCCTCCCTGAAATCGGGGAGGGGTCGCTTTACTCCACGTCCTCGATCACCGTCATCAACTCCGTTGGGGTGAGGCACGCCTCGCCGCCTCGAATATCCCGCCCAGCGCGATCACCCACATCTTAAACGGGCGAAGCACTCTCCCCTCCCTGAAGTCGGGGAGGGGTCGGGGGTGGGGTCGCTTTACTCCACGTCCTCGATCACCGTCATCAACTCCGTTGGGGTGAGGCACGCCTCGCCGCCTCGAATATCCCGCCCAACGCGATCACCCACATCTTAAACGGGCGAAGCACTCTCCCCTCCCTGAAATCGGGGAGGGTCGGGGTGGGGTCGCTTTACTCCACGTCCTCGATCACCGTCATCAACTCCGTTGGGGTGAGGCACGCCTCGCCGCCTCGAATATCCCGCCCAACGCGATCACCCACATCTTAAACGGGCGAAGCACTCTCCCCTCCCTGAAGTCGGGGAGGGGTCGGGGGTGGGGTCGCTTTACTCCACGTCCTCGATCACCGTCATCAACTCCGTTGGGGTGAGGCGCGCCTCGCCGCCTCGAATATCCCGCCCAGCGCGATCACCCACATCTTAAACGGGCGAAGCACTCTCCCCTCCCTGAAGTCGGGGAGGGGTCGGGGGTGGGGTCGCTTTACTCCACGTCCTCGATCACCGTCATCGCGCCCTGCGCCAGCGTGACGATCTCGCCGCCTGCCAGCACCGCTTCGAGGTCGAAGCGGTAGGCGTCACGCCCCGCCAAGAACGCGCCCGTCTGCGCCGCCGTGAGTTCGACCCGCACCTGCGTGTCCGACAGCACCGCCGCCGCCTGCTCGACAGCGCTGTCGCTGTAGCGCGTCCGCGCCTTGAAGGTCACACTCTGCGCCGTCGTCAGGCTGAACGGTGTCCAGTCGGCGCTCGACCACTCCGGTAGTGCCCGCCCGGTCGCGGCGGTGTAGTCGTCACCGCGCACGATCTCCAGATCACCCGTGATCGGGCTGGTCGGGTTCGTGAAGGCGACGTTTTCCGCCGTGATCAGCAGGGTCTTATCGCGCGCGTCGCTCAAGTACTTCCCGGCTTGATCGCCGCTGTAGCCGCCCGCCGTCAGGTCGGTCGCCCACGGATCGCCGCCCGCGCCCGCTGCGCTCAACTGCGCTCCGGTGCTTCCGGCGGTCACGTGACCGCTGATCGCCTCATCCCAGATCGCATCGGCGACCGAGGCAGCGCTCGGCGGCGCGCTGTAGCTTCCACTCGCCAGCCGCGTGCTGATCGCCGCGTCGAGGTCCTCAAGCCCCGCCTTACCAACCGCCCACAGCGCCGGAATGTCTTGCTGATCCACCGATGTGTCGCTGGTCTTGAACACCGCCGTATACTCGTTCTCGGCGGTCACGCTGCCCGATGCCAGCGTGTAATAATACAGCCCGTCGCCGATCTCGGTCGCGCTGCCCCCCGTGACGACACTCGTTGTCCCCCGCCGCACGTTGACCGTGACCGTCAATCCCGTCTTGCCGACCTTGCTCGCTGTGTAGAAAGCGTAAAAAGTCAGCGCGTTCCCGATTTGTTCCAACGACACGTCAGCCTCCTACGGCTTGCCCCGATACAAATTGGTGGCATGTCCCGCCGCCATCAGGTCGGCAATCGCCTGCACCGATGTGATCACCGCGACGAATTCGGCGAAGTTGATGTCGAGGTCGGTGCGTTGATCCCCGTTCTCGTCCAGCCAGAACGGGCTGACGAACGCCTCGCCGCCCTGCGCGTTGTATTCGTCCACCCGCGCGTTCAATTCTTCGTAGGCGCTCAGGAATTGATCGACCGCCGCCCGCGTGTTGTTGATGAACCGGCTTTGTGATGCCATGCTGTAAGACCTCCCTAGGCGGCATTGCCGCGATGTTCGTTAAACGAGTGCCAAATGAGCGATTTGCGTGGTGTTGAGCGCCGTATCCCACAGCGCGGCGTGGGCTAAAGACCCATCCCATGAGAAAGTCCCAGAGGTATTGACTGCACCAAGAACGACCGAAGCGAGGTCAAGCTCGCCAACCCACGAACCCAAACCTGTAGCGCTGCCGACAAGACTTCCGTTCAGATATACTTTCACAGCGTCCGCGCTTTTTGACCATGAAATTATCGACTGGAACCAATCTGTGCCGTCGTAGGGTAGCGATACGTTATTTGTAACGCCTCCTGCGAGATAACTTTCCGTTACTGAACTTGCGGGTGTTCCCTTTATAAGCGTCACACGAGAGGTACTTGCTCCGGCGATACGAAAAGCATCGTGTCTCCCGGTTAAGCCCAAAGCCGACGACCGCACCCACACTAACAGAGTACCTTCGCTGCCGTTGAACGCGCTCGCTAAGCTGCTGGAGTAGACATCGACGTAATCGTTGATGCCATCAAACGAAGCGGCTGGCGATCCATCCTCAAACGTCGCTCCGTTCAGCGTGACGCCGTTCTGATAAGTTCCGTGCCGCCCATTACCGCTGCTGTCGTGAGCAACTGATCCGCTGAGTTCGTCGAGCTTCCAGTACGCCAGCAAATTTGCCGGTGCCGTCGCCAGCACCTTGCTGGCGTAGCTGCCCGCGAGTCTGCCGACGCCCAACGGCGTCAAACCGCCGGTCAGAGGTTGCAGCATGATCGCCCGCCTTTCACTCCCGCCATAACTCAACTTCGCTGTAGACTTCCGTCCCGAACCCCACCGCCACGCCGAAGCCGTCGCTTGAGCGTGTGGCGAACCCTTGATGCTGAAGCGCGAACGTCTTGCTGGCGCTGATCGTGAAACGCGCCGCGACCACGCTGCGAGTCTGCACGCCCGCCGTATTTTCCGACGAGCCGACCGCCACCGTCACGCTGTCGCTGATGTTCTGCCAGCGCGCTTGATGCCGGATGACTTCATAAGCCGGAGCGCTCGCTCGCAGGCGATACGTCCCCGCCGCCAGCGTGATCTGGTTGGCGCTCAGCGTGACGAAGCCGCCGGAATCTGCCGCTTTGACGTTCAGGTCGCGCGTCTGCCACGCGCCACTGGTGAACGTCCCGCCGTTCGTGCTGACCGTCTTTTCGTCGCGGATCAGCGCATAGCCGGGCGCGCGTCCGCCCACCGGGAAGCGCAGGTCTTCGAACTCGGCTTCGTCAAGTTCGGTCTGACCGTGCGCGACCCGCACCGCCGCCAGCGGGATCGTCCGTGCGAGCACGATCCCCGGAAGGGTCGACGGTTCCAGCGGCGCGGCGACGCTGACCGCCGTCCCACTCGCCGACACCAGCGATTCCGCCGCCGGATCGATGCCAATCACGATCCACGCCCATTGATTCGCGCTCGCTGGCGGCGTCAGCGTGATCGAGCCGCCGCTCCACCAGCGCAGCGATCCGCCATACCAGTACGCGCCCTGCGCGACCCGCACAACTAACCCGCCGTCCGGTGACGCCCGTACCGGCGTCAGCAGGCGCGCGTCAATCGGGAACTCCATGCCGCTGCCGCGCGCGTGACTGTGCAGCCCGACCTCATACGCGCCCGCGACCGCGCCGGGTCGCGCCGGATCGCCGCCGAGGATCACCGGGTTGCCCGCGCTGTCGAAGCCGACCTCGACCGGCAGATCAGGGATCGGCGCAATCCGCCCCCGGTGATAAACCTGCGCGAAGCTGCCGTCGTCGAAGCGCACGTACACTAGCGCGTCGTTCCCCGCCACGCTGACGCTGTACTCCCCGCCCACCGTGTAGCCGAGCCGCCCTTTCGCTGGCTTCTCGTTTACCTGTCCAAAATCGTTCGTGATCTACCTCCTCCCATTCATCCCGCCGTAGGGGCACGGCGCGTCGTGCCCCTATAGATGCCCCATGTAGATATGTGTAGGGGCAGGTTTGAAACCTGCCCCTACGGACGACATTCCACGTTTTACCTTTGCGTCTTTGCATCTTCGCGCCTTTGCGTTGAATCTTTTGTTTTTCTCTTTCCCTTCGTCCTTCTTTTCCAGACCGCTTGTTCTATTTCACAAATATCCGTATACTGTTCACATCGATCACCATCTGGAGCGAATCGCATGACGACCGATACCCAAGCGCAAGCCATCCTCGCCGAACTCGAAGCCCTCGGCACGGAACAGAACCGCAAAACCTACGCCCGACACGGTGTCAAAGACCCGCAGTTTGGCGTCAGCTACGGCAGCCTCGGCGCGCTCAAGAAGCGCATCAAAACGGATCACGACCTCGCGCTCAAGCTCTGGGCGAGCGGCAACCACGACGCCCGCGTCCTCGCCCTGATGATCGCCGATCCGCAGCAGACCGACAGCGCGACGCTTGACCTGTGGGCGAGCGCCCTTGACAACTACGTCCTCGCCGACGCGCTGGCTGGCTACGCTGGCACAACCCCCTTCGCCCGCGAAAAAGCCGAGCAGTGGATCGAATCCGACGACGAATGGGTCGCCGGCGCTGGCTGGCATCTGATCGGCGGAATCGCCATGAAAAACACGACGCTGCCCGACGCCTACTTCGAATCGTATCTCGCCCGCATCGAGCGCGAGCTGCACACCAGCCAGAACCGCGTCCGCCACAGCATGAACACCGCCGTCATCTGCATCGGCGTCCGTAACGACGCCCTCGAAGCGCAAGCGGTCGCCGCCGCCCAACGGATCGGCAAAGTCGTCGTCGATCACGGCAAAACGGACTGCAAAACCCCGGACGCCATCGCCTACATCGCCAAAACTAAAGCCCATCGCACCGCTCAAGCCGCCAAACACGCCGCCAAGAAGGCGAGGGCGTAATACCTCACCCGCTGGTACGAGGGCAAAGGTAGGGGCGTTATATGAGGGTGTTTAGAAACCCCTCGCGGTGCCCAACCATCGCCAAACCGCAGCATTAAACCTCGAAACGGACGAGGTACTCTCCCCTCCCTGAAGTCGGGGAGGGGTCGGGGGTGGGGTCGAACAGCAACTTTCTAGACACGCTCATATAACGCCCCTACGGACTCCGTTTCCTGCTCACGTCATCAATCTTCGCAAATTCCCTGTAGGGGCGGACGGCTGTCCGCCCCTACTTTGCGCCTTTCCCTTTTCCTTTGCGCCTTTGCGTTAAATCTTTTCGCTTGTCTCCCCTCGCCCAATGGAGAGGGGGTCGGGGGTGAGGTTGCTTTACCCTCCGCACACGTTCAAAAACCGGTACATCCCGCTGAAATCGTCGAAGTTCCCCCGCTTGTCTTGCAGCGTCTCGCCAAAATCCGCCGTGTACAGCAGCTTGTTGTCGCCCAGCAGATAGAACACGTCCTCGTCGTCGCCCGCGCAGCGCACCACCAGATAATCCGCCCCCGTCGTCGAAACCGGCCCGTAGATCACTTTCCACGTAGCCCCGCGATCCTTCGAGGCGAACACGGCGTTGCGGTTCGTCCCGCCGGTCGGATCGTTGTAGCCGCAGATCACCACCCGGCTGCCGTTGATCGCACAGGTGTCGATGCTGCGCGGGAAGCGGCAGCTATAGCGGTTGCCGCCCACACTTGGCGTGATGTCCGTCCGCGTCGCCCCGTCCGCGCGATACACCCGGTCGTCGCTCGGCTCGTGCGTCGACGCGCCGTAGAAGACGGTCGAGTCGTCGTTGTTGTGCCACGGGATGTGAATCCACCCCGGCAGCCCCGTCCCGCTGATGTTCGGGCTGCTGATCGCCGCCCACGATCCGCCGCTGTACTTGTATCCCTGAAAGGTCGATCCGTTCGAGGCGGCACTGTAGGCTGCGTTCGCCGCCTTGCCGCTCACCGCCACCCCCGGCGACAGATACGAATACGGATGCCCCGTATTGAGCGTCGCCTCGGCGCTCCACGTCGATCCGTCGGTCGTGACCATCGCCTTGACGCCGCTCGCCGGGTAATACGACACGCAGACCACGAAATTCTGCACGCTCCGCTCGGTGTCGATCACCCGCTGACCGTCATACGCGCCGACGAAAGTCGAGAAGGTATGCTGTACCGTGAAGGTCGGGCTTGTCCCGAAGATGTCGCCGATGTGGACGATCTCGCGCTCGCTGACCAGCCAACCGTTGACCGCCGTCCCCGTCCCCAAGTAGCGCGGACTGAACGGATCGGGCGTGAAATCCAGCGGATAGCCGGTGATCCCGCCGATAGCGGTGCGCGTCCACGTCGGGTGGACGGCGCTAAAATTCCGCGTCACGTAGATGTAGCCGTCCTCGTTGATGGCGGCAATCGTTCCCGTCCCCGGCGAAAGTAAAATCGGCTTGACCTTGCCCCGCGTCGTCCGCTTGATCTTCGGCGGCTTCAGCGTCACCCCCGGCACGTCGAGCGTCTGCCCGCTCTCGCCCATCGTCACGCCTTCCAGCGTCCACGTGACCACTTTCGCCGGAACTCCCGGCGCGTTCGAGTGATCGACGCTGACGCCGGTCAGCAAAAACTGCGCGCCGTCCAGTTCCAGCCCGCGCACGTTCTCCCCCGCGTCGCTGATCGCCAGCGGCTCGTTCCAGCACGGCTCCAGCGCGTCAAGGTTGCCCAGCAGCCGCAGAGTCACCGCCGGACGGGCGTTATTCAGCCGCGCCAAGTGCTGCCCGGTCAGGTTGTTCAGCCGATCCTGCGACCCGACGATCTGGAACGGCGCTGCCACCTGCCGGACGCCGTGCTGACCGCGCGCCTTGCTCGCCAACTGGACGACGGTCGCGCCGTCGAAGCGCGCCCCATTCGCCTCGACCAGCCC
This sequence comes from uncultured Chloroflexia bacterium, assembly GCA_963826685.1. Taxonomy (GTDB): domain Bacteria; phylum Chloroflexota; class Anaerolineae; order Aggregatilineales; family Phototrophicaceae; genus Flexifilum. The sequence continues at coordinate 44,537 of CAWGYC010000001.1, forward strand.
GACCGCCTCGCTTTTCTCCGCCGGGAAGCGCAGTCCGACCTCATCGGTCCAATCGGCGTTCGTCAGCGTGATCGCCATCGCGAATCCGGCGCGCTCGTCGGCATCTAAATAGCTGTGATGCTTGCGCAGCCAAATCCCGCCCAGCGTATCGCAGCCTACCACGCCGTAATAGCCCCCCACGATCTCGCGGATCTGCCCCCACACGGATCGCTTGTTCAGGTTGACCGTTTGCGCCCGGTCGTCAATCCCGCTCAGGTACAGGTTGACCAGCGTCAAGACGTTGGTATACGACCGCAGCGCGTAATGCGCCGCCTTATCCAGCGTGATCTGCTGCATCTCGTGCCACTGCGTCGGCGTCTTGCCCGGATCGATCAGCGTTTGCGCAAACCCGCCCAACCGATCCAGCCAGCCCGCCGCGCCCGCCACGTCGAGCGTGTAGCGGCTGCGATACAGTTTGAACAGCGTCGCGTCGCGCAGACACCAGCCCATGAACTGGGATCGATACTGCGCCGGAGCCGGATCGTCCGAGCTGCCGTAGGTAGCCGCTTCCCAGTAGCAGATCGCGCTGCCTTCCGGGATGACTTCGCTGTCCGCCGCGCCGAACACGTCGAAACGCATCTCGCGCCCGCCCTCCGCCGCCGTCTCGTCGCGCTTGACCTCGAACGCCGTGATCGGCGGGTACAACTCGTCGTGCACCCAGATCGGCAGCCGCATCACGCCCGACGCGCCGTGACTGTCGGTGATTGTCAGGCTCACGTAGCGAAAGCCGACCGGAAAGCGCGCCGTCACTACCGCGTAGCGTCGTCCCGCCGCTGACGACCGTCCCGTCGCCGATGTCCCACCCCTGCGCGCTGATCGACGCACCGCCAAACGTCAGGCTGCTCCCCGAACTAAACGTGATCGTGCGGTAGTCGTGCCCGGCATCGACGAACCCCGCCAGCTTGACCAGCTCGTAGCCGCTCGCCGTGATGTTCGGCTTGGGTGGGATGTTGCTGTTCTGGTTCGTGTACGGCACGTCGTAGTCGTGGTACTCGGTGAACACCGTCGGGTAGGCGGCGTCGGCATAGTCTTCGTAGCGGCGCGGCTTGACCAGCCACGGTCGGAACTCGCGCCGCACGGTCAAATACTGCCCCGCCGCCACCGGCAGCACCAACTCCGCCGTCAAGATCTGCGCAGCATTGGCGGATCGGACCCGCACCCGCCCGATCTCCGCGCCGCCCGCCGTCGTCCCGATGTCGAGCGTCATCCCGCCGATCACGTCGCTATACGCGCCGCTCGTCACCCCCGTGTACGGGATCGCGATCACGCCGCCGCTCACCCCGTCCCGCTGGATCGTCCCGCCGCTCACCTGCGCGGCAAACACGACCTCGCGCGGCGCGGCACTCAAGTAGCGTCTCACCGCCTGCGGAAACTGCCGCAGCACCGCCGCATCTCCTGTTGAAATCGCTGGCATTCGCCCTCCTTGCACCACCACCGCGTAGGGGCAGACCTGTGTGTCTGCCCTCTCTAGGCAACAAAAAAGCGGCTCTGCTTTCGTGAAAGCCCGCCGCCTGATTTTTTCTCTCGTAGGGGCACGTCGTGCCGTGCCCTATCACTCTACTGTCGTAACAACCCCGCTGCCCACCCACTGTCCACCTTCGTACAGTCGAAATTCTGCGCCTACCTCGACTGACAGCGGAGCAAACAACGTCATTATTACATCTGCCTCCTCACCGGGCGCAAGTTCAAACCACGAGATTGTCTCCGGCGCGGGATGATCGATCTGGCAATCGTAGTGCAAATCACTTTCAGCATACGGCGCGAACTGCGGTCGATACCATCGCGTCGGCGCATAACCGCTCACCAGCACGACCGGCTGTTTTCTGCCGCCTTCTTCCGTGCTTAGCAATCGAAGCGCTGCCTTGAACTGCTTGACTTCTGTCATGCTCCGCCCCTCGCCTGAATGCCCTCCAATCATGCTAGCACAAACGGTATCTGTAGGGGCGCAGCGTGCTGCGCCCTCTTTGCGTCTTTCTCTTTTCCTTTGCGCCTTTGCGTTGAATCTTTTCTTGACGCTGGCAACCTTCGGTTGCACGGCGTCTTAGCGGTTCAATCTTTAGATCGCTTCCAAGTCCCGGAACTCCACCCTTACCCCATCCCAGCCGTCCGCCTCCCACCCGACCGCCGGATCGGGCAGCACCAACGTCGCGTTGAAGTCGGCGAACGCATCCGCCCCTTTGTCGAGCGTGCGGATCGTCACCTGCTCGCCGAAGTTCGCCCGCAGATACGCCAGTTCCTCGCGCGACAGCCGGAAGAACCGCCACGCCGCCCACGCCCTCCCCACCGCCACCCGCCGCCGATCCCCCGACCAGACCATCGCCTCAGCGTCGTGCCACTCGCTGAGCACGCCGTCGGCGTAGCCCGCGAACAACAGCGGATCGAGCGCCTCCAACGCCGTCAATCCCGCTGCGTTATCCCACCCATCCGCGATCTTGTACTCGCTCATTCACTGCCCTTTGTTCTTCTTTGCGCCTTCGCGTCTTAGCGTCTTTGCGTTGAATCTTTTGCTTTTCTTTCTCCCCTCTCCATTGCATGGAGAGGGGTCGGGGGTGAGGTCGCCTTTGCGTTGAATCTTTTTCGTTCTTTAGTTTGTGAGGTCGAAATCCACCCGTACAACCGCCGCCCCGTTCAGCTTCGGATCGCGCCCGTCATCCGCGCCGCCGACCTGTCGCAGCCAGCCCGCACCGTCGATCCACTGCCGATCCAGCAGCGCTGCGACCCGATCCCGCGCCGCATTGATCGCCGCGTAATCGCTGTCGCCGTCGTCGTACAGATAGACCTCGACCCGCTGCGTGGATCCCGCCACACTGTCGCGGATCGCGTCCCCCGGTTCAACCGTCCCCGCCTTGACGACCGCGCACGGCTGCAAGAATCCGGCGTAGGCGTCCGGCGTGGTCACCCGGCTGATTCCGTTGCGCCCGGTCTGCGCGAAGCTGTACACCCCGCCGACCAGCAGCCCCGCCAGCGTCCCATCCCCCGCCAGCGCGTCCCGTATAACGTCACTTACTGCCATAGCTGCTCTACTTCCTTTAACTTCCCTCTACAGCCGAGACGACCTGTGACCGGCACGCGCCCCTCCCTGAATTCGGGGAGGGGTTGGGGGTGGGGTCGCGCCTTTGCGTTGAATCTTTTCGCTTGTCTCCCCCTCTCCATGCAATGGAGAGGGGGCTGGGGGGTGAGGTCAGGTGCGTGCTTCGCAGACCGCCTGCACTTCCCCCGACGCCGCGATCACGCCGATCACTTCGTACTCGGTCGCGCCGACCACGAAGCGATCCGCCCGCTGGATGTCCGTATCCGGCACCGTCGGATGATCGCGCACGCCGAAGACGACCGCCCGCTGCACGCCCGGCGTGATGTTCAAGCCGCGCCGCACGTCCAAATCCTCGCGCGCCTGATCGCTGAACTCGATCCGCACTGTCTGCGGATCGAGCGCTGCACCGTCCCGCCGGATCGTGATCGCCGTCGGCTGATCTTGAATCCGCCGCCATGTATCAGCCGCCCGCGCCGCCTCGTCCTTGCGCCAGCGTGCGAAATCAGGCATCGGGATATTCCTCGATCCGCGTCGGCTTGCGCCGCAGCCCGCCCCACTGAGCCGCCAACTCCAGCACCGCGCGCAGGTCGTCCTCGTAAATCGCCCGCAGCCGCAGCAGATGATCGAAAACCTGCGCGTGCCGTTCGCTGCTCTGGTTCTGGACGGAGTCCGCCCGTTTCGCCGCGCCCGCCAGCAACTGCTGGATCGCCACCACCCGCGCGCCCGCCGTGACCGCCGCCGCATTGTCGCCATATTGATCGCCTGCCCGCGCGAACACGTCGTCGATCTCGGCGTCGGTCAGCGCGTCCTCGTCCGCGTCCAAGTCCGCCCTCAGCCGCTCCCGTTCAATCACTGTTGTCATTGCTTTTTCCCGTATCCACCTGTTGTGTGTTCCCCCTCTCCATGCAATGGAGAGGGGGTTAGGGGGTGAGGTTATCGGGGCGGGTCTGAGACCCGCCCCTACACTTTGCGTCTTTAAGCGAAACTTCGTTTCGCCTGTGCCTTAGCGTTGAATCTTTTCTTCGTGTGCTTCGTGTCCTCAGTGGTTCAACGCATTTAGCTTTTACTCAGCACTCATTGCTCAGCACTCAGTACTTCTCTTTTAGCTCGTCGGCAGCGTGATTTCTTCCGTGCTCGCCGTCGGATTCGCATACACGCCGAAGTACGAGTCCAGCACCGCGTTTTCGAGGATGAAGCGCGACAGATCGCCGTTCCCCGACTGGCTTTCGAGCGGCTGCTTCTCGTAGCTCTGGTGATCCTGTTCCTTGAAGCCCAAGTTGATCAGGTAGGCTTTACCCGCCGTCACGCCGCTGTAGCTGACGGTTTTCTTGCCGCGCGTGCCGCTCCAGCCGTCGTAGGCGATGATCTGCTGCACCCGCCCGACCGCGCTCGACTGGATCGCCAGCCCTTCCTGCGGCACGCGCAGCAGCGCCCGCTCCATCGTGAACAGGTTGGCGCTGCTCACCAGCAGCGCATACGGACCCCGGCGCGGATTGGTCGTATCGGTCATCGCGTGGGTGACGGCGTTCTCGACTGTCCGCAGATAGTTCTCCGCCAGCGTCGATCCGTCGCTCGCGGCGCTCGTCTGGTTGGACGCGCCGTAAGTCGCGGTTAGGAACGGCGACAGGTGGACGTGATTCTTGAGCGCGTTGAAGGCTGCGCCCGCCTGCCGCTCGATGATCGGCAAATTCCACAACTCGTTGTAGACCACGAGGTCTTTGGAATATTCCAAGCCAACCGCGTAGTGGCGGATCGGCACGGTGAAGTTGCTCTGCCCGACGGTGATAAACTTGACCTCGCCGCCCTCGGTCACTTCGTCGAAGATCACGCCCGCCGGACCCAGCTTGTAGATCGAGACGTTGCGCGGCAGCGACGGATCGCTGACCTCGTTGTAGATCGGCGTGTACAGCAGCGGCTCGGCGTCGCGCCCTGCCGACACCTCGTAGCGCTGGCGTTCGAACCATTGCGCCGCGAAATCGCCCGTCCCGACAAACTACATACTAAACATCACATGATACACGTTGTCTCTGATTGCCGCACGACAGGCGTCCGATTTCCTTACATGAGGTGGCTGAACTATCCGCTATAT
>CAWGYC010000002.1:0-19053 GCA_963826685.1 uncultured Chloroflexia bacterium
GATATGCGCGTCGTCAACCGTGAAGCCGCGCACGCGCGTCAGCCCATGTAGTTCGCCCGACTGCTCGTAGCGATAGACCGTCCCGAACTCCGCCAGCCGCACCGGCAGGTCGCGGTACGAGTGCATGTCGCTCTTGTAGATCATGATGTGGTGCGGGCAGTTCATCGGCTTGAGCAGAAACTCTTCTTCGTCCACCACAATTGGCGCGTACTGGCTATCCTTATAATATGGATAGTGCCCGGACGTGCGGTACAGGTTGAGGTTGCCGATGTGCGGCGTCACCACCGGTAGATAGCCGTTGTCCAACTGCGTCTGGCGCAGCCAGCGCTCCAGCGTGTCGCGCAGCGTCGCACCGAGCGGCTTCCACAGCGGCAGCCCCTTGCCGACCAGCGAACTGAACGTGAACAAGCCCAGCTTCTCGCCGACCACGCGGTGGTCGCGCCGCCTGGCTTCTTCGAGCAGATTCAGGTAATCCTGAAGCTGTTCGGGCGTCTCCCACGCCGTCCCGTAGATGCGCGTCAACTGCGGGCGATGCTCGTCGCCGCGCCAGTACGCTCCGGCGGGCTTCTTGTACGTGATGCTGATCGCGTCGGGGTTGATCTCGCGCGTATTGGCGACGTGCGGACCCCGGCACAAATCCGTGAACGTGTCCTGCGTGTAGAACGTGATCTTGTCGGCAGGCGCGGCGATCTCGTTGCCGTTTTCGTCCACACGCCCCGATACCAGATCGCGGATCAGCTCCTGCTTGAACGGCTGATCCTTGAAATACGCCAGCGCTTCCTCCGGCGTGACTTCGCGTACCGCGAAATCGACGTTTTTGCGGATGATCTCCTTCATGCGGTTCTCGATCCACTGCAAATCCTCGTCCGTCAGCGGGCGCGGCAGATCGAAGTCATAGTAGAAGCCGTCTTCAATCGGCGGACCGATGGCGATCTTGGCTTCCGGGAAACGCTCTAACACCGCCTCCGCCATGATGTGCGAGGCGGAATGCCGGATGCGATACAACCGGCTCTCCTGATAGTTGCCATTTGCAGACATGAGTCCTCTGCTCCAGATTGGGATATAACGGCGATATTATAGCAGGCTATCACGCGAAACCGGACGTTCAATATGAAACACGGGTATCTGTAGGGACAGGCGCTTGCTTCGCAAGCCTAGAAACCTGCCCCTACCATCGACAGGAATCGCGCACAACCCGGCAGAAAATCCGCCGGGGCATGATCAATTGTGTTGCAGTGGGGGAAAGTTTTCTCGTCGCCGTCAGGCGACAGTATCGCCCTCGACCACAAGGACTTCATTCAAGACGACCGCCGCGATTTCTTCGGTGGCGCGCTTGCCCTTCTGGGAGGGTTCAGACGGGCGGTCAACATCGTCCGTGACCTGCGTGAACAGGTTCTCGAAGATGTCGAACGCCAGCAGATTGTCAATCGTGTCTTCAATCGTCTCGCGCATCAGGTTGGCGACGATGATGTGCGGCGTCTCCAGCGCGGCGTAGCGCACCGGCGTCGTATCGGGGAGCTGCGTGCTGACTTCGTAGCTTAAATCCATCTGGCGCTCAAGGAACGGAAGCGTCACGAATACCGCCGTGTAGTAGGCGCCGTTTTCCATCTTCACGATCACGTCGCAAGAGTCACCTTCAACGCTGTCCTGCATTTCGATCCAGACATGCTCTGGAATAGAGACTACGCTCATCATAGTATTTGATCTCTTTTTTCTAACGTCGCCAGTTTGCTGCTATCGGGGTGACGGCACAACGTATCGTTTTGCAGCTTATGCCAAAACAGGTAGGTTTGTCAAGCATCCTGAATGTACTATCGACGCAAAAGTGAAATTTTTTACAAATCCCTTAAGCGTCGCCTTCAGGGCAGCGGCAGGAGCACCTGAAAGCGCGTGTCGCCGGGGCGTGAGGTAGCGTGAATCATGCCGTGATGCCGCTCGACGACGATGCGCCGGGCGATGCTCAAGCCCAAGCCCGTCCCCTGCCCGACCGGCTTGGTGGTGAAGAACGGCTCGAATAGGCGCGATTGCAGTTCCGCCGGGATGCCGGGTCCATCGTCCGCGACCTCGACCAGCAGATATTCGCTCTCGCGCGAGGTGCGCACGCAGATTTTGCCGCGCCCGGCGAGGGCGTCGGCGGCATTCTCGAACAGGATCGTCCACACCTGATTGAGTTCGCTGCCGTAGGCGGTGATGCGCGGCAGTTCGTGCTCGTACACCCGCGCGATCTCGATGTTCTCCAGCCGGTGCTGAAGCACGGTCAGCGTGCTTTCCAGCCCGTCATGCACGTCGATCTCCTGCTGCGGCGCCTGATCCATATAGGTGTACGACTTGACCGCGTTGATCAGGTTGGAGATGCGTGTCGCGCTCTGCTGGAGGGTTTGCCCCAGCCCGACAATCGTCAGCGCGCTTTCAAGCCAGCCCAGCGCATCGCCCAGCAGCGCTTCGCCGACCTGCTCGCGGATGCCATCCAGCCCGTCAGAGCCGAGTCCTGCCAACGCCAGAATCGGCGCGATTTCCCAGCCTTCCTCCACGCCAGCGGCATCGCACCAGTTGATGATCGAGTCTTCGAGGTCGCTCTGCGCCAGCGGGTCGAGCCGGTTCGCGCTGGCAGCGCGCTCGATCAACCGGCTTTGCAGGTCGGTCAGAAAAGCAAGCTGCTCAGCGTTCAGCTTCGCCTGATAGAGTTGAAACGTCCGCGCTTGCAGCGCCGCCAGCGCCTGCGGAAGCTGGATCGCCGCGCGCAGGTTCGCCGACGCCGGGTTGTTCAGTTCGTGCGCCAGCCCCGCCGCCATCTTGCCCAGCGCCGAGAGCTTCTCGTACTGCTGCACCTGCGACTCGGTGTCGCGCAGGCGCTCGACCATCGTCATCATGACCAACTGCACCAGTGGGGAATCGCGCAGCCCGCGAAACAGCCCCGCGTTGTACTTCAGGCAGACGGTCGGCATGGTCGCGCGCGCCGCCGCCGAATGCGGCAGCCCGGTCAGCAGCGACGTTTCGCCGACGAACGACCCCGCCTGCACCGCCGCCACCACCACCGAGCGCCCGTCGATGCGATTGCTCGGCTCGTCCACAGCGGAGCGATGCGCCAGCGTCACGGTCCGCCCGCCGATGCGCTTGATGATCTCCAGTTCGCCTTCCAGAATCACGAACAAGCCCTGCGGCGGGTCGTCCTCGTAAAACAGCACCTGCCCCGGCTGCAAGCGCACTTCTTCGCCCTGCGAGGTCAGCGCGGCAAGCTGCTCGTCGGAAAAGCTGGCGAAGATGGGCATCTGTCGTATTTCGTGAAAGACCATTGCGCAGCCCCGGCAAATCCCTGACGAATTATTCGATTGTACGACGAAACCCGCCTGCCGTCGAAAATCCCCGTACCGATTCACCCACTCGAAGGAGCGTCAAGGAATCGGGGGAGCGGTGGGCGGGAGTCGGGACGGAGCGAGCAAATTGGGCGATGATAGGAACAGCGCAGCGCCCCCGGCGGGCTGGATGATCGAGACGACCATGAGGCGCGATCAATGCCCTTACGCGCCGTGCAGTAAGGCGCATTTCGACGCATCCTGTAAGCGCTCTGATGAGAGGTTTTTTCGCTCAGATTGACCGTTTTTGACGCCTTGAGGGCATTTGACAGCTTATGTCAATACTCGTATACTTCCGTTCATATTTCTTCAGCGCACTCGGGGGGAGCACCATCCGCCTTCAGGAGGACACTCTATGATGCAGGGCAGCGACAGCTTCCGGTTGATCGTTCGTCGAGGTCCCCAGCCCAACCAAAGCTATGAACTCAACAAAGACATCGTGACGTTGGGACGCGACATCACGAACGATATTGTGATCAACGACCCGGAAGTCAGTCGTCACCACCTGCGAATGACGCGCGGTGCAGGTGGCTTCACGATAGAAGACTTAGGCTCGACCAATGGGACGTTCGTCAACGGGCAGCGGCTGACCGGCGCGCGCCCGCTGCGCCCCGGCGATATGGTCGGGCTGGGCGAGACGGTCACGCTGGCGTATGAAATGACGGCGGGCGCGGGCGCAGGTGGCGAGCAGCCCGGCGTCCAGCAGGGCGGGACGGTGGTCAGCCCGTCGCAGGAGCGCGGCGCGCAGCAGTACCCGGCGCAGCAGGCGCCACAGCAGTACAACTACCCACCCCAGCAGCAACAGCCCCCGTCCTATCAACAGCAGCCTGCCCAGCAGTCGCCCTATGGGCAGCCTCAGGGGCAGTACAGTCCGGTATCGTCTGCGCCGCCCGTGCCCGGTGGCTACGAAGGCGAATACGATCCCTATGCTGTCCGCGAGGAGGAGCCGCGCAACACCACCCGCTGGATATTGATCGGCTGCGTGGGGTTGGCATTATTCTGCTGCTGCGCGACGGTGCTCGGTCTGGTGTTTATCGATCAGGCGTGCCTGTGGGATCGCATCCCGGTGCTTTATGACGTGCTGCGCGCGCTCGGCTACACCGCCGTGTGCAGCTAATCCTGTCTGACAAATCAAATTGTCCTGTAGGGGCAGACCTATGTGTCTGCCCACATACCACTCGTAGTTACTGGGGCGAACACATAGGTTCGCCCCTACGTTTTTCTCCGGAAGATTGTCTGTCAATCCCCGGCGACGGGTTCGACCGCCGCCGTGCGCTTCAAAAACTGCGCCGGGACGAGCGCGACCAGACAGATAACTGCCCCCAACAGCCCGATCTCCGTCAGCACCTGCACGGTCAGCCGCGCGTACACGTCCAGCGCCGCCATCGGGTCGCCCGCCGCCTGACCGAGCTGAGCAGCCGCCAGCAGCGCCAGCCGCTGCGAGGCGAACGCCGTTAGCGCCGAGACGCTGATCGTCATCCCCAGCAGCCGCATGATGATCACCAGCGCGGACGCCACGCCCAGCTTGTCCTGATCCGCCGCATTGATGACCGACGCGCTGATCGGTGAAAAGGTCAGCCCCAAGCCGACGCCGACCAGCGCCATCTCGACGGCGATCACGCCGTCCGCCACGTCGAGCGTCCACGTCTGCCAGACCGCCCCGAAGCCGACCAGCGCCAGCGTCAGACCGAGCGCCGTCGTCCAGCGGTAGCCGATGCGCTCGCTCAGCCAGCCGCCGGGGACAGCCGCAATCGCCATCGGCACGGTCAGCGCCGAAAGCAGGATGCCGACTTGCAGCGCCGCCTGCGAAAGCTGGCTGGCGTCCGGCAGGCGGATGTTGACCAGAATCGGCACGCTGACCAGTCCGATCATCAGGCAGAAGCCGACGAACAGGTTGGTCGCCAGCCCGGCGGAGAGGTTGCGTCTGCGGAAGAGGTGCAGGTCGAACAGCGGGTCGCGCACACGCAGCTCCGCGACGATGAACAGCACGAACGCCAGCGCCGCGACCGCCAGCACGGGCGCGGCATAAGGCGGCAGCCCGCCGATGCCTGAGAAATCGGTCGTGTTCGAGCTGATCTCGATGTTCGCGCCCAAGCCGAGCACCAGGCAGGTCAGCGCGACGATAATCAGGAACGTCCCGACGAAGTCGAAGCGCCCCTTACCGCGCGCCTGCGGCACGTCGCGCAGCGTCCACCACGTCAGCGCCAGCGCGATCAGCGACACGGGAATGTTGATCCAGAACAGGGCGCGCCAATCCGGCGCTGCCCAGTTCAAGCCGAGCGACTGGAAGAAGCTGACGAACTGCGCGCTGTATTCGCTGAACAGCCGCACCATGATCCCGCCGTAGAGATGCCCCAGCACCCAGCCGAGCGTATCGACCGCGCCGATCACGCCGAGCGGCTGCGCGCGCCGCGCCGCCGGGAACAGGTCGCCGACCAGCGCCAGACTGATCGGGACGAGCGCGCCCGCGCCCAGCGCTTAAATCACGCGCCCGATGATGACCGTGATCAGCGCCACGCTGCCCGGATCGGGACGGACGCCTTGCAGCCGGAACATGATGCTGAAAATCATCCCGGCAACTCCCTGCTGCGCTTTGGGATCGACTTCCGCGACGACCACTGAGCCAATCATGAAGATGATCAGGCAGGCGATGTAGGTGCGCCGCCGCCCGATCAGGTCGCTGACGCGCCCCATGAAGGTCATGCTGATGGTGTAGGCGAGCAGATAGCCCGTCACCACCCAGGCGGCATCGTCGATCACGCTCTGCACGGGCAGCTCCAGCTTGACGATGATCTCCGGCAGGAACGCGGAGACAATCGTCAGGTCGAGCGACCCGATGAAGACTGGCACGCAGATCAGCGCCAGTATCAGCCAGGGTCGTCTCATGGAGCGCTGGCTTCCGTCGCGTCGGGCTTGACCGTATCAATCGGCAGCAGCAGATTGGAGTTGGCGGGCGCCGTCTCCGCCGGGGCATCGCTCAGCGCTTCCGGCGTGGACAGGTCGGCTTGCGCGTCGATGTCGTAGACATCAATCGTCCAGACGACCGGCGCGGCTTGCTCGCCCGGTTGGGGCGTGACCGCATACGGGCTGTCGTACTCGGTGATGACGAAGCGCGCCGGGTAGCGCGTGGTCTGGTCGATGTACACGTCCACGCCCACCGCGCCGACCGGCTCGATCAGGTTGCCGAGCAGCGCCGCGACATCCGGTCCGTTGGCGGTCGCCGACAGGTGATAGACCTGCTCGCCGCTTTCCAACTGTTCCGCACCCACGTACTTCAAGCCGATCAGCGCCTTCATCGCCGCCTGAAAGCCGGTGTTCTCGGCGATCAGCGTTTCGGGGTTGAAATCGGGCGCGAACGGCTGGTTGAGCCACTTGTTGAGCGTCCAGACCGCCCGATACCATTGATCGGTGCCGTGCGAAAACACGTTGACCTGCACCAGCAGCCCGGCGGCAAGCACATTGATGGTCGCCTGCATCAAGCCCGGCGCGACGTACTGCGCGACGGCGCGGCGGAAGAAGACCGTCGCGTAATCGGTATAGAGCATGTAATCCGGTCCCGATTCGTCCACTGAGATGCGGAAGGTTTTCGCCTCCCGAATGTTCGCGGCAGCTTCCGTGATCAATTTCACGGGGTCCGGTGGAGCTTCCGTTGGAGATGGCGAAGCCGACGAACAGCCCACCAGCAGCGCGATCAGCGCAATAGTCAACACACGCAGCACGAAAATATCCTTTCGTGATGAGATTGCTGTCGAAGTATAACTCATAGGATTATACGCGGAAGAGGGCACGGAGTTGCGCAAAGACCGGAAGATACCCCGCCCAAATGGGGGTTTTCAGCAAACGCGCTTTCAGCGGACGCGCCTCCACGTCCCGCTGTCGCCGCCGGAAAAGCGATAGACCGCTCCGTCCGGCGCGTCGATGTAGAACGGGTTGCTGCCGCTGACGGCGTTCTCCCACTGAATCGAGCGCGGCGCACTGACGACGTTGCCGGTCGCCCAGCCCAGCGCGCTGTTCCAGCTTCCAATCGGCGCGAGCGTGTTATAGTACACCCAGTTGAACATCTCCTGCGGCATGAAGCGTCCATCCGGCGCGGGGCTGGTATTGAGCGTCGCGCCATCCCAGCCGCTGACCGCGCTGACGTAGAGCGAGCCGTCATCTTGCAGCCCGTAGATTCGGTTCAGCCCGCTGCCGCTCACGTAGAGCATGACGCCGCGCTCGAACGACTGGTATCTGCCGTCGGAAGTCACGACGCGGGCGGGGCAGCCGGAATTCGGCGGCACGTACTGACTGCCGAAGAACCAGGTGTACTGGCAGACGACGTTGACCGGGATCGTTTGGTTGATTTCGACATTGTTGCGGCTGGCGACCAGCCGGAAATAGATCACCTTGCCCAGATTGCCGGGCACAAAGATGTTGAACTGCCCGGTGGGCAAAACCTGAAGCCGTTGCAGCATCCCGCTCTGCCCGTTCAGTTCCTCCAGGCGCACGTTGTCGGCGTTGGTCACCCACACGATCCGAATCGACGTGTAGGGAATCACACTGGTGCTGCTCACGCCGAACGACACGATCTGCGGCGGGACGGGCGTCAGCGTCGGCGAGGGCGTGAAGCTGGGCGTCAGCGTGGGCGTATGGCTCGGCGTGAGCGTGAACGTCGCTGACGGCGTGAAAGTATACGTCGGCGTCGGCGTGTAAGTAAAGGTGGGCGTGTAGGTCGGCGTCGGCGTGAAAGTATACGTCGGCGTCAGAGTATTGGTCAGCGATGCCGTGAACGTCTGTGAGGGCGTCAGGCTGGGCTTCGTCGTCGCGGTAGCGGTCGGTGTCGGCGTCAGGGTATACGTAGGGGTGTAAGTCGGCGTCGGCGTGTACGATGGGATTGGACTTGGCGTGCTCGACGGCGTCGTCGAGGGCGTTGCGCTGGGCAGGATGGCAAGCGTGGGGACAGCTTGCGGTACAGGCGGTTTCGTGCAGGCGCTCGCCATCACGAGCATAATCAGGAACAGAATGCAGGACGCTTTTGCTTTCGACGACATTGTTCTCACTCCTTGCGGAGCTGCCCAATGGTTCGCTTCCTTGTCCTTATAACTATACTTTGGACTTGCGCCGCGTGCCAAGCCGCCCCGCTGGCGGCGAGCGACGCCTCGCCTGCGCCGCCCTCCTCGCCCCCAACGCTGCCGCGTCCGGCGACGCTCACGCCCCGCCGCATCGCTCCGGCGACCGCCGTGCCAAGCGCCACCCTCGCACCGTCCGTTGAGCCGACGATAATCCCTTCACCGGATACGCCGACGGATACCCCAATCACCGACGACATGGTGATCGGTTACTCGGTCGAGGGGCGCGCGCTGACGCTGCGGCGTTTCGGGTCGGGCGAGCGCGCGTTGATGCTGATGGGCGGGATACACGGCGGCTGGGAAGCCAACACCGTCGAACTGATGCAGAGGATGATCGACCACTTCACACAAACCCCGCAGGATGTCCCACCGGGGGCGTCGCTGATCATCGTGCCGCTGGTCAATCCCGACGGCTACGCTTACGGGGAAATCCCGCGCGGGCGTTTCAACGGCGACGGCGTCGACCTCAACCGCAACTGGTCGTGTGCCTGGTCGAGCGAGGCTTTCTGGCGGGACGAGCGCGTCAGCCCCGGCGTGCGCGCCATGTCCGAGCCGGAGACGCAGGCGCTGGCGGCGCTGCTGCTGCGAATCCGCCCCGCCGCCCTGCTGTCGTATCACAGCGCCGCCAACGGCGTCTTCGCGGGTGAATGCGACGGCGATCACGGCTCGGCGGCGATGGCGGCGGTCTTCGGGGAAGCGGCGGGCTACCCGCACGACGCGCCCTTCTCCGCCTATCCGGTCACGGGGACAGCCGTCAGTTGGGCGGACGGTCAGGGCATCCCCGCCGCCGACGTGGAACTGGCGTCGCACGACGACCTGGAATACGCCCGCAACCTGCGCGGCGTGCTGGCGCTGCTGGAATGGCTGAATAATACACAGTAAATATATTATCGTTGACGTAAACATGCGGTCTTGCGTTATAAATGGGTTTTGTCCTACACTGCGAATTAGTCGGGAATAACGAGTTTAACGTAATTAGGGGAAAGGAATACTCAATGGCAACGTACAAACAGATTCAAGACGACGTTCGTGCTCGGTACGGTCGTGCAGTAAAGACCTGCTGGATAGCGCATGTCAAAGAACTCAACGGCTTAGCCCCTCATCAAGCACCAAATCGTCATTCTCCGCTAAGTCGTGTGCATCCATGTCCATCTCAGTTCAGATCGATGATCGAGGAATCGATGCAGCGGTTTGGAATGTTACCGGAGTAGCGCTAAGCGCTGCTGGCGGTTTAAACCGCCAGCTACACGATATAGCGACCCACTGAAGGGGTCGCCAATACCTTCAGATGCCGCCCCTTCAGTAGGCGGCTAGGTTTTTGTAGCCAGATGTTTCAACATCTGGCGGCTCGAATTCATGATCATGCGCTACGTCACGCTATCCGAAATGATCCACATCAACGGCATCGTGCTCAACAAGCCGGACATCGCCAGCGGCAAGCAGCAAATCCGCGACATCCAACTGCTGGA
Organism: uncultured Chloroflexia bacterium; assembly: GCA_963826685.1. Taxonomy (GTDB): domain Bacteria; phylum Chloroflexota; class Anaerolineae; order Aggregatilineales; family Phototrophicaceae; genus Flexifilum. Next base: position 9,931 of record CAWGYC010000002.1, read on the forward strand.
AGCGGCGGTGCAGCGCCCGGCTGCCAGCGCCTTTGGAGAAGACGCCTACCCGACCCTGCGCGAGAAAGCGGCCGCGCTGCTGCACTCGCTCGCGCGTAACCATCCTTTCGCCGACGGCAACAAGCGTACCGCTACCGTCGGCGTGGTCTTCATGTTCCGCGTCAACGGGCAGGCGGTGACGTGGGAACCGGACGACGCGCTCGCGGTCATCCTGCGCGTCGCCGAGGGCGCGATGGGCGTCGATCAGGCGGCGGCGTGGTTTCCGTTGGAGGCGCGCCCTTATGACCTGCCGCCGGACGCCGAGACCGACATGCACTTGATCGCCCAGATCGTCGAGGAGCAGAAAGGGCTGCTGGATGAGCTTGAGCGACGATAAGCCGATCCGCTACCTCACCACCTCCGACCTCTACAACCTCAACGACACCGTGACCGGGGGGCATACCTACGTGCGCGACATTCACCTGCTGGAGTCCGCCGCCGCCCGCCCGACGCTGGTACTGTTCGGCGAAGTCCAGTTCCCAACGCTGGTCGACAAGGCGGCGGCGCTGCTCCACTCGCTCGCTTACCATCACCTGTTCGCCGATGGCAACAAGCGCACCGCCGCGCTCGCCGTCAGCCTGTTTCTGCACGTCAACGGCTATCGCCTGACCTGGGACGACGCGGCACAGCAGGCGTTTCTGCTCGAAATCGCACAGGGGAAATACGACGCACCGCAGATCGCCCAGCGCCTGGCGCAGCACGTCACCGCCGAATGACCACGACCAAACTATTCACACCTCTATCCTGATCACCATAAAAATGGCATAATCGGCGCGACCACAGCACAAACGAGAGAAGCACATGTACGTCGAAATCGAGTTCAATTTGATTTACCAGGTCGAGAAAATCGCCAAGCGGACGGGGCGCAGCGTCATGGAGGTCGTCAACGAAGCCGTCGCCCAGTACGTCGAGCGCGAAGCCGCCGAGGACGAATCCACCGCCGCGCCGGACGATGCACCCTGATCGGCTCGCAGCCTACCGGGACGCCCCGCTCGCCGACCTGCTGGCGATCCTCCTGCGCCAGTTCAGGCGTCCGCTCGCCGGACGCGGCATCGACCTGACCGACGCCGAAATCGAGACGCTCGCGCCACGTATCGCGGAGCGTGCCGACCTCGGCGAACAAGCGGCTGCCATCCGCGCCGCGCTGGTCGATCTGATCGCCGAGAGCGAGACGGTGCTTGCCCGCTGGACTCTCACCTTTCGGCAGTCGCTCGACGCCGAGATGACCGACATCTCCGGCTGGCACAGCACCGCCGAGTTCCTCGAAATCGCCAACGAAAAAGCCAACGCCGAGCTGCGCATCTCGACCGGGGCGGCGCTGCTGGCGGCGCTCGGCGACCCGCGCTGCGCCCCTGACCTGCTTTGGCTGGTCGAGCGCGGCGAAGACGACCTCGACGCCGTGATCGCGCGGCGCGTGCTGCTCTTCGCCAGCGGCATCGACGCCAACGATCCCCAATGGCTGGATAAATTGCAGGCGTGGATCGAAAAAACCTCAACGCAAGGACGCAAAGAATAAAGGCAAGACGCAAAGGTTTCCTTCGCCACTGTTTTGCGCTATAATTCGACACAAATGTTCTATAACAATAATCGACGATGATCGTCTGGGGCGAAGCGTGCTGCGCCCCTGCGATGGGCATCTTTCCAAACGACCGCTGAAAGCTGAAGGCTCTTTTTCATGGCAAAGACACGCAGCACCTACGTATGCCAGAACTGCGGGCGGCAGACGCCGCGCTATTTCGGGCGCTGCCCCTCGTGCGGCGAATTCAACACGATGGTCGAAGAAATCCACGAGGTGAGCAAGGGCAAGGGCGGCAACGGACGCCAGCGCGTCGTGCTGCCGCAGAGCCAGCCGCAGCGCCTGGGCGAGATCAGCGGCGAAGCGGGACAGCGCCTGCCCGTGCCGATTGCCGAGTTCAACCGCGTGCTCGGCGGCGGCATCGTGCCGGGCAGCATCACCCTGATCGGCGGCGATCCGGGCATCGGCAAATCGACTCTGCTGCTCCAGACCTGCGCGGCACTGGCGCAGCAGGTCGGGCGCGTGCTCTACGTCAGCGGCGAAGAAAGCGTCCAGCAGATCAAGCTGCGCGCCGACCGCATGGGGTTGGACGCCAGCGAGCTGTTCCTGCTGACCGAGACCAACCTCGCCGACATCTTCGAGCAGGTCAACCGCATCGACCCAACCATCCTGATCATCGACTCGATCCAGACGATCTACACCGAGGAGAGCGAATCGTCGCCGGGCAGCGTCAGCCAGGTGCGCGAGTGCGCCTCGCGCTTGCAAATGCTCGCCAAGACGACCGGCGTCAGCGTCTTCCTGATCGGGCACGTCACCAAAGACGGCAGCATCGCCGGACCGCGTGTGCTGGAGCACATCGTCGACACGGTGCTCTATCTGGAAGGCGACCCGTTTCAGGCGTTCCGGCTCCTTCGGAGTGTGAAGAACCGTTTCGGCGCGACCAGCGAGGTCGGCGTGTTCGAGATGTCTGGCTTGGGCATGATCGAAGTGCCCAATCCGTCCGAAGCCTTCCTCGCCGAGCGAATGCTCAACGCGCCGGGCACGACGATTGCCGTGTCGATGGAAGGCACGCGCCCGCTGCTGGTCGAAATTCAGGCGCTGACCAGCCCCAGCACCTTCGGCAACCCGCGCCGCACGCCCAACGGCGTGGACATCAGCCGCCTGCTGATGGTCAGCGCCGTGCTGACCAAGCGTCTCGGTCTGAAGCTGCACGAGCAGGACATCTTCGTCAACGTGATCGGCGGGCTGAAGATCGACGAGCCGGCGTCCGACATGGCGATGGCGCTCGCGCTGGCGTCCAGCTACTACGAGAAGCCGACACCGTCGGACATGGTGATGATCGGCGAGATTGGCTTGAGCGGCGAGCTGCGGGCGGTGTCGCAGCTTCAGGCGCGGCTCTACGAGGCGTCGAAGATGGGCTTCACGCGCGCGCTGATTCCCAAGCTGCGCCGCAAGCTGCCCGACCTGCCGCGCGACCTGAAGCTGGTCGAGGTGCGCCACATCGGGGAAGCGATGGTCATCGCCGTGCCGAAGGATTAGACCTAACCTGCTCCACCCAAGACTCTGAGCAAGTGTCTGATCCCTTCGTAAATGAACGGAGCGTAAGGTGCTACCTTAATCGCCAAATCTAGCGAGCCGTTTATACTATCGGCGAAAGTAACCATACCGACAAGTCGGTGAATAATCGAGGGATTTGGCTCAGGTTTTGCCAACTCGGCTTTGAGTTCCGCGATGGTTTGCAGATAGGCGATCTGCTGATTAAGCTCAAGTTCACCCGTTATGCTATCGACCAAACTCTTCAGCGTCTCATCAAGTGCGTGCCGGATTGCTTCCGGGTCGTTTTGATTGAATGTCTGCTCAATTTGCGAGTTAATCGCATTTACAAGACTTGTAGCTGTAACCGGGGCGTTAAAGATCGCACCAATTTGTGTAGCAGGGCGCTGTGGCAAAGAGAAGTTACGCTTCAGAGCTTTTCGACCTTCCGCTGTAGACCTCGCTCCCCAATCAACAACGCTTTTATTTTTAATGGGGCAGTAGACAAATTCCTCATCTGCTAATTCTATAAAAACCCTTTCAACTTCAGAATTCTGCAGATTGAAAACTTTCCCAACTTGTTGAACTTGTAGGTAGTGGTTGAAGAGTAAGTGATGGGGGGATGATAATGCCCCCCATGATACAAGAAACCACCACGTTTACCTGTAGTCGATGCGGGAGCATTAACATCGTCCGCAATGGTAAAAACAAATGCGGAAATCCGCAATACCATTGTAAAGACTGTGGAGCCTATCGCGTGCTGAAACCCAAAACCAAGTACCCGGCGCAGCACCAGCAGACGATCTTGAAAGCGTGCCAGGAGCGCATCAGCTTACGGGGCTTGGAGCGGGTGTTTGGCGTGCATCGTCAGACGGTCTCGCGCTGGATCGAGCGTCAGGCGGTTCAACTCCCGTTGCTGGTCGAGAGCCTGCTGCCGGTTCAGGCGGAGGATGTGCTCGAACTGGATGAACTCTGGTCGTTTGTCGGCAGCCAAGCGCATAAATGTTGGTTGTGGATCGCATTGTGTCGCCGTACCCGCCAAATCGTCGGCTTTTTCTTGGGCGACCGCGACACGATCAGTTGTCAGCAATTGTGGCAGCGTGTCCCGTTGGAATACAGCGCTTGTCCACTCTATACCGATGCTTGGCAGACCTATCCCGACGTGCTGCCAAGCGGGCAACATCATCCGGTCGGCAAGGAAACGGGGGAGACGGCTCATGTGGAACGCTGGAATAATACGCTGCGTCAGCGTTTGGCGCGCTACGTGCGCAAAACCCTGTCGTTCTCCAAGTCGGAACGCTTCCATTACTGGATGACCTTGTGGTTCATCATCGAGTACAATCACCGTTGGGCATCACTTACTTTGTGACCACTACCCAATAGTTAATCAAGCGCTACAAGTGCACGCCTAGAAACATCATAAACGGGTTGTAGACACGAAGCCAACCTTCTCCTGCAAATCATAAATCCGCTCCGCCAGCACGTTGAGCACATTCCCGCGTTTCTGAACTCTGCCTTCGACGACAAGCAGCAGCTTCCGCACAATCCGGCGGTGCGCGTCGTAGACCTTCGGGCGAATGATGACATCCATGAAGTTGAGAAGCTCATCTTCCAGCGTCAGGAAAGCGTGTCCTTTGGCGGTCGGTGGACGCTGAAGCACGACCGCCATCCCCGCAATGCGGACTTTCTGTCCATCCTTGCAGCGCTTGAGCTGCTCGCTCGTCAGGGCTCCCTTCTGGTTCAGCCAACTCCGGTAGTGTGCCATCACATGATCGTTGGCGGACACGCCGAGCACCGCGATTTCCGCTTGGAGCGTTTCCGCGCGAGTCAGCGGCGGCAGTTCAACCAGTTCTTCCTCGAAGACCAGTCCAAGCTGGTTCACCTGCGCCGCGACCGTCCCCAAGCGCCACAGCAGCTCGCGGCGGATCAGCTTCCACGCCTCCATTGCGCCGCATAGGATCAGGTTTTCGATCTGCGATTCGGGCAGATGTGTGCGCTTGTAGAAATCGAGCAGGTCAGCGAACGGCTTGTTCCTGCGTGCGGCGACAATTTTGGCTGCGCCTGTTTCGCCGAGCGTCGCCACGTAATTGAAGCCGAGGCGGATCGCGCCGTTCTCGACGCTGCACTTGGCTCCGCTCTGGTTGACGCTGACGGGCAGGATCGCAATCCCTCTGCGCCGCGCATCATTGACCACGACGTTTGGTCCCCAGAAGCCGACCGGCATGTTGTTCAGGAGCGCCGTCCCGTACTCCACCGGGAAGTAGCACTTCAGCCACGCGCTCTGGTAGACCAGCACCGCAAAAGCAGCGGCATGGGCGTGTGGAAAGGCATAGCCGCCGAATGCCCTGATCTGCTCGAAGACCTGCCGCGCGATCTCGTCGCTAACCCCACGTGCTGCGGCTCCGGCGAGAAATTTCGCCTCCCAATGCTCCACTTCCGAACTCGCGTATTTTTTGCCCAGCGCGCGGCGCATCTGCTCACCTTCGCCGAGCGTGAACCCGGCGAGCGCATGGGCGATCAGCGCGACCTGCTCCTGCCATAGCAGCGTCCCTAGCGAGTCGTGCAGGGCATCCTTCAGCGATGGATGCAGGTAAGTGACCGGCTCTTGTCCGAGCAGGCGGCGGAAAAAGACGTGCACTGTGCCTGCGATGATCGGACCGGGGCGGATCAAGCTGATGGCGATAACGATGTCGGAGAAGCGCTTCGGACGCTGGAAGGGCAGATTCTGGCTCTGTGCTCGGCTGTCGAGTTGGAAGACGCCGATGGTATCCGCCAGCGTGAGCATCGAATAGACCTTCGGATCGTCATAGCGCAGGCTGTCGAAGTTGATCTTCTTCCCCGTTCTCTGCTCGATTAGGCGCAGGGTTTCGGCGATGACATCGAGTATCTTGAGACCGAGAATATCGACCTTCACCCAGCCGATGTCGCCAAGGGAATCCTTGTCCCACTGAACGACAAACCGATCCTTCATTCGCGTTGGTTCGGTGGGGACGTAGTGGTGAATCGGCTGCTTGGTGATGATGAAGCCGCCATTGTGCTGACCAAGATGGCGGGGAAATCCGTGCAGTTGATCCGCGAAATCGATCAGGTAACGCCACGTGCTGCTCTGTAATTGCTGACCAGCACGGTTTCCGACGTCCTTGCGAACATCCGGCTCAAAGACGTCGAGTTCTGCTCGTAGGCGTGGAATCGCATCTTCCGGGATACCCAACCGCTTGGCGACGTCGCGCAGCGAACTGCGTGCCTTGAACGTGATCACGTTCGCCGCCATTGCCGCATGATCGATCCCATATTTGTCAAACAGATAGGCGAACACTTCGGGGCGGCGACCACTCTCGAAGTCGATGTCGAAATCTCCAGCGTGGCGCTCAGGGCTGAGGAAGCGCTCAAAGACGAGATTGTACTGCAGCGGGTCTACGGGGCTGATGTAGAGCAGATAGGCAACAATCGAGTTCGCACCTGATCCTCTGCCGTTGTACCAGATGCCACTGCGCTGCGCGAAGCGGCAGATGTCCCACACCAGCAGGTAGTAATGCTCGGAGTGCGTCTGCTCGATGATGCTCAGTTCGTGCTCAATACGCTGGTGGATGCGCTGCCGCAGTTCAAGAGAGGCATTCGGATAGCGGCGGGGAAAGGCTTCTGTGCAAAGCTGGCGCAAATACTCAACGGCAGTCATGCTATCAGGGATGGGGTGCTCCGGCATTTCTTGAATGCCGTAGGGTAGATCGAACTGGCACTGATCAGCGATCTTGACCGTGTTGGCAATGGCTAAGGGATAGTCTTCGAACAGTGTCGCCATCTCGCCGACAGACTTAAGGTAGTACTCATGGCTCAAACGACGCTGCTGCCGCGTCCCTTCAAGCGTACCTTTGTGTTTGATGGCAACCAGCAAGTCCTGCAAGCCGTGCCCATCGGATGTGGCGTAATGGACGTTGTTGGTGGCGACGTACTCGACGCCGACCTGCTTCGCCAGCAGCACGAGCTGGCGAATGAGCCGCTTGTCGTCGCGCAGACGGTGATTATGCAGTTCGATGAAGAAGTTCTCTTTGCCAAACAGATTAACGTACCGTTTGGCGACGGCGAGTGCAGCGCGCCGATCGCCCTTGAGCAGCGCAGCAGTAATCGCCCCGCAGCGGCAGCCGGAGAGTGCAATGAGTCCTTCGGTATGTCCATCGAAGGCATCAGCCGGGACTTTGGCTTCGCCCTTCGGCGCGGCGTGCTGCGCGAGGGTGATCAGCGTGCAGAGGTTCGCCCACCCGACTGCATTCTTGACCAACAGCAGGAGATGATGCCCATCGTGGACCGTGATCTCCGCCCCAAAAATCGGACGGATACCGTAATCTTTGGCAGCCTGAGAAAATCGGACTGCACCGGAGACGTTGTCGTGGTCAGTGAGCGCAAGTGCAGGAAACCCACGTTCAGCGGCACGCTGAAGCACTGCCTCCGGATGCGATGCCCCATCGAGGAAGCTGAAGTTACTGTGGGCATGAAGTTCGACGTAATCCACAGTATATCTCCGGCTCAGTCGTACAGTGTCTCGACACCCCACGTATCGGCGAGCAAATCGTGATAGATCAGCATCAGCCAACCGCTGGTCGTCGTGATCTCAAAGTAGTCTTTGCAGACCGGCGCTTCCAACGTGCCATCGCTGACGCGATAGGCATTGGAAATCCAGTCGATCTGATAGTCACTGCCACGCCACCCAAAGCTGGTGGGCTGCTCTCTCGCATCGAGTTGCACGCGGATCACCTGCAAATCTTCCGGAACGGCGTAGTAGATGACCAATCGGGTTAGTGTGGGTAAAGACGTAGGTTCAGACGCGCCTTGTCACAGGTGAAGCGCCATTCGACGGTCGCGTGCTGAAAATTGCGCTCGGCTTGCCAAACGCCAATTTCATAGCGCAGCATCTGCAAGCTGCCAATGCGTCGCTTCAGGCATTGACTGGAGAGTACCGCCAATTCCAACTCGACCATGTTCAACCAACTGGCATGAACGGGCGTGAAGTGAAACTCCAGTCGGCGCAGAATCCGGCGCGCTTCGGCAGGCTCAAACGTTTCGTAGAGCGCGGAAGCAACATGGATATTCAGGTTATCCAGCACCAGGCGAACTTTGAGTGCTTGAGGAAAATGCACATCCACTAATGCTTTCATTTGCAGGGCAAAGTCGTGTTTGGTGCGCCGCTCAGTCACCGTAATGTGTCGCCAGCCTTGACGTGGGCAGAAGGCAATGAACAGATTGGCAGTTCCTTCCCGTCGGTAGTGGTAGTCGTAACGGCGACGCTGCCCAGGCAGAGCGGCAATCGGTTGACGGACTTCACTCACCAGTTGTAGGGGACATTCGTCAAAACAAACGACGGGAAAATAGCGGTCGTCCACTTCGGCGTACAAGTCGAGCACATCTTCCATCCGGGCGACAAACTCCCAATCCACTTTCGGAATGCACCACTGGGCTTGCTGCCAGGGCTTTAGTTCGTTTTTTTCAAGTGCTTACGCACCGTCTCGTCGGAAATCTGCTCAACAATCCCCAAGGTGACCAGATGGTCGGCTAAGAGTTGCATCGTCCACTGAGCGCGTCCGGCAGGTGGGTCGCTACAGGCCAGCGCCACCAAGACCGCTTCCCCTTTGCCATCCAGCTTGCTCTTGCCTCCCGGACGGTGGTCTTCGGTCAAGGCATGATCTAAACCGCCTTCGACCAACCGTTTGCGGATCCGCTCGACGGTATTGACATGGACTTGCAGTGTCTTAGCGATCTCTTCGTCAATAACTCCACCATCTGCTGCCAACAAAATCTGAGCACGTTTTACTTTCCGAACAGAAAGCTTCCCTTTGCTCACCAAGGTCTGAAGTTGTTTTCGTTCGCTCTCGCTCAGCTTGACGTGATATTTCTTCGGCATCTGCTCTGTCCTCTTCCTTCTCAGAGCAGTATAACCCACCTAATCCCAAGTGGTCATCTACTAGGCGATATGCCTGACAATTTCGAAATTGTTGGCGGCATAGCCGTACCCAAATCCAGGCTTCTAAAACGAAACTGACTCA
>CAWGYC010000003.1:0-22375 GCA_963826685.1 uncultured Chloroflexia bacterium
TGCCTTGATGGTGCGGGCGGCGTCGAGCCATTCCTGCCAGCTCGTCGGCTGCCAATCTTTCGGCAGACCGGCTTGCTCGAACAGGTCGGTGCGATACCAGATTTCGCGGGCGTCGGTGCCATAGGCGATGCCGTACAACTGGCCGTTATAGCCCAGAATTTGTTGAAGTCCGGTGGGAATAGCTTTCCAGCCGTCCCAATTGAGGACTTCCGGCCCGACCACTTCGGTCAGCGGCTTGACCAGCCCACCGTCGGCGAATTCGGGAATCCAGAAGCCGTCGAACGAGAGAATGTCCGCGCCCTGTCCGACGCCCAGATCGAGCGCGTACTGCTGGCGCAGGTCTTCGCCCGTGCCGGTGAAGGGAATGACGGTAACGGTGACGTTCTTGCCCGCGTCCGCCATCTGTTGCTCGAATGCTGGCTTCACGACGTCAGTCAACCACTGCTGAGTGTCAGCGCCGTTGACGCCGCTGATGGTGAGCTCGATGGCGCTGCCTTGCGCGGATACACTGCCCATCATCGTCAAGACGAGAACAAGCAGCAGCAAATACATAGAACGTTTCAACATGATCTTTGAACTCCTTTCAAGAGTTTTATGGGGCGGACAGATGCGTGATAACTGCTCGCCACTAAGTAACTACAACGTTCCATAGATCTAACTTACGGCGGCGGTGCTGTCGAGCTGCGCACAACCAGCCGTGTGGGAACCAAAGTGAGAATATTAACGCTCTTCTCGCCTTCGATCAGCGTGATCAGGCGGCGGGCCGCTTCTGTACCGATCGAGGCTGGGTCTTGAGCAATCGTCGTGAGCGGCGGCGTTTGATATTGCGTGATGTCGAGATCGTCGAAGCCGATCAGCGAGACGTCTTTGGGGTTGCGCAGTCCCGCAAGCTGAATGGCCCGCTGTGCCTTCATCGCCATCCAGTCGTTGACGGCGAAGATTGCTGTCGGGGGTTCCGGCGAGCGGAGCAGGGCGATCAATGGCTGGATTTCGGTGTCATCATGCTGTAAATACGCCTCGTACGAACTGATCTCCGTGCCGCCGCCAATCAGGAAGGGCAGTTGGGGCTGAGCATTGATACGCCGCATGGCGTCCTGATAGGCGCGGTAGCGTTCGGCGACCGGCCATAAATCGAGATGAGGTCGGGCAAGAAAAATGATCCGGCGATGGCCGAGATCGATGAGGTGCTCCATCGCTTGCCAGCCACCCTCATAGTTGTTACTGGTGATGCACGGCAGGACAACTCCATTCAGCGGACGATCCATTAATACAACGGGTAGTTTGAATTCGCCTGAGGCAAGCAACCGCGCCGCCGTAGTGCCACGGGAGAGAACCAGAATACAGCCGATTGCTGCCTCTTGCATCAACAAACGCAGCAGTCGATTCTCTTCATCAATGTCTCGGTCTGTACTGGCGAACTGGACACGGAAACCGGCAGCCCGGAGCACGCGCTCGGCACCGTTCAGCATCTGTACAGCGAATGTCCCACGATATTCTGGAATGAAAAAGCCGACGATCCCGCGCGTACTGGTCAGCGCGGGAGGCGCAACAAACGTGCCTTTTCCGGCGACACGATACAGCAGTCCCTCATCCTGGGCAGCCTGCCAGGCACGTTGGATGGTTGCCCGGCTGATATTCAGTGTCTCCACCAATTTCCATTCTCCAGGCAACCGATCATGTGGCTTGAGCAGTCCGTTCTTGATCTTGTGGCGAAGCTCATCCAAGAGCTGCAAATGAATTGGCAGCGGGCTTTCACGTGAGATCTTGAAGTCTGACATGTCTCAACCTGTCCGTACACGTCTATTGTAACTCAAAGGGACCAAATGCAGGCGAAATTCTAATCATGAATCATTCAAATTGCCTAAGTTGAGCAGGATTGTCATGATCGGGAGTAAATTCCCCAAAAGGAGGTTCATGGGCACTTTTGTTGAAGGCGGCCAGAGGATTGGCACAGGACGCGAATCCGCAGCAGGTCGAAGTTGGCGCGACCGAACATCTGGCGTTTGAGGAACTTGAGACGATTGACATGGCCCTCGACCGGGCCATTGCTCCAGGGCAGGACTAGTGCATATTCGGAGCAAATCATAAGAGTGGCTGTGTGCCGAAATGGGCGCACAGCCGCCGCTTGGTTTCGTCAACAGACAAATCTCCGTCAGGTTCACAGATGGCACGCTTGGCGTGAATCCAGCGCGGCTCAATCGGGTTGAGCCAAGGACTTTTCAGCGGCAGTAAGTGCGTCAGCAGGCGGACATCGCCGGTTGCCTTTGCGGTTTGGTTGTGCAATCGTATCCACTGGCGCAAGCGTTTGCTCAGGTGCCATCCGGCATTGTCCCAGATAATCACCAAGACTTGCTTGCCTTCCGCTCGTGCCACTGCCAACAGCGCCTGCACAAACTTCCACGTTTCCTCACTCACCGGGCGTGAGGAGCTGAAGGAAAAACAGACTTGTTGGGTATCGTGCCGAACCGCGCCATAGCAGGCAAGCGCTTTGTCCGGCTCGGTTTCAGGTGCTTCGCGTTTCACCATCTGCAACGCTTTCGTTCCACTCCATGCGCGCACACTGGGTTGCTCGAAGCGGGAGAACCAACTCTCATCTTCGTCAACCAGGAGCCAATCCCGGTGTTGTTCCGCTTGCTGCTTCAGCCAGTCGCGCCGCTTTTTTTCGCCTCGTAGTGAACATCCGGGCTGTTGATACGCTGTTTGGCGCGTTTCCAGCGGATCCCCAAACGATGTAAGGTCTCGCTCATCGTGTCCAGATGCACCCGCCGCTGCGTCCAGCCTTGGCGGTAACTCAGATCTGCTAGCAGCGCCAGCGTCCACAAACTGCTCTCACAGCCATACTGACGCGGCGACTGCTTCAGCACCGCCAGCAACGCCGCTTCCCCGGCTCCGTCGAACGCTCGGTCAGGTTCTGGTCGTCCTCGCGTTTTCGCTTGCAGACACCTTATTCCTGCTTGCTCAAAGGCGTGCAGTACTTTGCGCACCGTCTGGTCACTACAGCCTAAACGCTGAGCTATCTCCTGTGCTTTCAGGTGTTCTTCCGCGCTCATCAGCACCATCTGACTGCGTCGAACCGTGATCCCCGCTTTCGACTTCAGTCCCGCTTGAACAGCGCGCCGTTCTTCTATGGTCAATGGGCGAAGGTAGAGTGGTTTCATACCCCTGAGTAAACCTCATCTCCTGCCTTCATTCAACTCTTTTACCCCGAACCCGCACTAGACCGGCCTTAACGGCTTGGTAGTCGCGCTGAACCTCTCGTGCAAAGGTGCGCAACTCTCGGATCGTGCAGTGGCGGGTCCGGTCGAGCCAGGGATCCAAAGTGTCCGCGATATGCAGCCGTATCATGAGGACAAAAGCCTGCGCTTCCGAGGCGACTTGCTCGACTTCTGAGTTGAGATGGGCGACTTGCTGGGCCAGTTGCCGCTGTTCCTCAGTTAACCGGTCTGGCGATGAAAGTAAGAGCCAAGTCGCACGGCGCGGTGTCAGTCGTGAAGCGGGAAACATCGAGACCGTGCTGGCCGGACTTTCCGGCTCGTTCGGCATTATGGGACGCTGGTGAGCAGATGCCAGATAGGTTGCCACCGTGGACAAACTACCGGTGAAGCCTTGCGCTTGGATGTCGCGGTACAGTTGCCGAACGGTGCGTTGACCATCGGCAGCGTGTTCGAGCAGATAGGCCTGGTAGGGCGTCAACTGGCTGAACTCGGTGACGTCGAGACTGCCCATTCGGACAATGGTCAGCATTCAGATACTTCCGGATGGTTTTACGGTCCAAGTGGCTCAAGTCAGCGATAGCCTTGATGGTCAACCCTGCTTCGCGCCATTGTCGGACCTGCATAAAACGAGCATTCCGTGCCTGAAAGGCTGAGGAAAGCGGTGCTGTCGCCGTCGTTTCTGCCTGTGGGTCACTGGCAAGCCCACGACGGGAAGCCTCCAGTTGCTTCAAATCTCGTCGGTGTCGTCCGAATACGGTCGTCAGCGCCTCCCCGAGATTCTGGAGCAGATGCCAACGGTCAGCAACTTGAACCGCCTGCGGTGCCCCACGGCTCGCGCCTTCAGCGTACGCGCCAGCCCGGTCACGGCTAATAATCTCCACTCCGGGATGGGCTTGGAGCCAAGCGGCGATAGTGTCCGCTTCCCGGTCAGGAAGGACTTCTACAATCTGTCCTTGCTCTAAATCCACCAGAATGGTTCCATAGCGATGACCACGCCGGATAGCCCAGTCATCGATCCCCAGCACCCGCGGCGTGGGCTGATCTTCTGGAACTAATCGCCGTAACGTGCGTGCAATCGTCCGGCGACTGGTCGTGACGGGAAGATAGCGCATGATCTCCACGCACACTGAGCAGCCCACCAACAAACCAACCGCTTGCAGCACCGAGCTGAGACGGTCAGTCCGTCGCGCGTAAGGCGTCACCAAATCAGGGAAACGCTCGCTAAAGATATGGTGAGGACAGCTTGGATTGGCACAGAAGAAGCGACGCACTCTCACCTGCAGACGGACGGGGCGACCTCCCCACGCGACATCCTGAGGATGACGCTCGTACCAACTGTGAATTCGCTCCGAACGCTCTCCGCAATACGGACATAGGCTTGCTTTTTGGCGAGCACTGATTTTCAAGCAGAGGGTCGCGGTGTCTTCCTCGACGTCCACGGACTCAACGGCGAAGTCTGAACTGGGCAGCAGCGAACACGGATCCATGACCATTTGCCACGATTGTTCATCGAGACCCCCATCCTACCTCGACCAACCTTCAACTAAAGTGCCCATGAACCCTAAAAAGGGGATATTTTACTGCGAGTTATTTGCACAAATATCATCTGTCGTGGCTACCTCATTCGCTCCGGGATAGTACCTTGTAATCCGCCTGGAAATAATCCGGTCGGATGATGAATGTCACTCATTCGGGTGATGTGCGCCGGATTGCGGGGAGAGTACGATTATTGTCAAAGGCTATAAAAGCCAGAAAGGGTTGATCTCCCGTAGTATTTGCCAAAGGAATTAGGGAGGAAAAAGTCTATGAGTGACAATGAATTCCTTCGTGACCTTGTTACCAATACAGTTCTGACACGGCGCAGCTTTATGAAGTGGAGCGCAGCGCTGGGCGGGACTGCGGCGATAGCGGCGAGCGGTCTGGAACTGGCGGCGGCGACGCGCGATCTGCCGCCTACGCCAGACGAGATCGTCTGGAGCGCCTGCATGGTCAACTGCGGCAGTCGCTGCCCGCTACGCTTATACGTCAAAGACGGCGTTGTCGTCCGGGTTGATCCCGATACGACCGGCAACGACGTATTTGGCACGGATCAACAGGTACGGTCGTGCGTGCGCGGACATTCGGTTCGCCAGCGCATCTACAACTCCGACCGCCTCAAATACCCGATGAAACGGACGGGCAAACGAGGTGATGGGCAGTTCGAGCAGATTACGTGGGAAGAAGCCTTCGACACGATTGCCAACAAGCTCAAGGAACTCGTGCAGAAATACGGCAACGAGTTGATCTATATCAACTACGCGACTGGAGCACTTGGCGGCACGGTAGCCAAGTCGTGGCCGCCTGGCTCTAGCCCGATCGCTCGCTTGATGAACTGCTTTGGCGGTTATCTGAATCACTATGGAACTTACAGTGCCGCTCAAATCGCAAGGGCAATGCCGTACACCTATGCGTCCCTGTCCAATAACAGCGTCGAAGACATCGTCAACAGCAAGCTCGTCGTTTTCTTTGGTTACAATCCCTATGCAACGCGCATGAGCGGCGGCGGCATTACTTATAGTCTCCAGAAGTTCAAAGACCAAGGCAATGCGAAACTGATCATCATCGATCCACGCTACTCTGACACGGCAATCAATGCTGCCGACGAATGGGTTCCGATCCATCCCGGCACGGACGCGGCGCTGGTGAGCGCGATGGCTTACGTCATGATCACCGAGAATCTACACGATCAGGAATTTCTGGACAAGTACACGGTCGGCTTCGACAAGGACCACATGCCGGAGGGTTACACCGACCAGGACAGCTATAAGGACTATATCCTCGGCACCGGCGCGGATAACACAGCCAAGACACCGGAATGGGCAGCACCGATCACCGGCATACCCGTGGCGAAGATCGTCCAGTTGGCGCGCGAGATCGCGCTGGCGAAACCATGCCTTGTCGCGCAGGGCTACGGTCCGCAGCGTCAGGCCAACGGCGAGGAAGCCTGCCGCGCAGTCGCTATGCTGTCGATCCTGACCGGCAACGTCGGCATTCACGGCGGTGGCACGGGCGCATCAGCCCCCGGATCGTACAAAATCAGCACGGCGGCGTTCCCCACATTGACGAATCCCATCAAAACTTCGATCTCGGTCTTTATGTGGCCCGATGCCATCACGCGCGGGACGGCAATGACCGCGCTGGCGGACGGTGTACAAGGCGCAGACAAGTTGAGTGCGCCGATCAAGTTCATCTGGAACTATGCCGGAAATGCGCTGATCAACCAGCATTCCGACGCCAACGGGACCCGGAAAATCCTCGAAGACGATACGCTGTGCGAGATGATCGTCGTCATCGACAACCATATGACGCCCAGCGCCAAGTTCGCCGACATTCTGCTGCCGGACACGACCAACTTTGAGAAGAACGACATCACCACCAACGGCGACAGCGGGAATATGGGCTATGCGATTTTCACCACCCAGGCGCTCCAGCCGATGTTCCAGACCATGCACGTCTACGATATGTGTCAGGAAATCGCCAAGCGCTTGGGCGTTGAAGACCAGTTTACCGAGGGTCGTACCGTCGAAGATTGGCTGCACTACGTGGTCGACCAGACGCGCCAGAACAACCCGGACTTCCCCGATTACGACTCCTTCCAGCAGATGGGCATCTACAAAGTGGTCAATCCGGGAGCGCCGTCGGTCGCTTTTGATACGTTCCGCAGCGACCCGGTGGCAAACCCGCTCAAGACCCCGTCTGGCAAGATCGAAATCTTTTCGTCGGCGCTCTACGACATCAGCCAGCAGTGGACTCTCCCAGCAGGCGACGTGATCAGCGGACTGCCGATTTATACCCCGACCTGGGAAGGTGTCGCCGACCCGCTGCGCGCAAAATATCCGCTGCAAATGATCGGGCATCACTACAAACAGCGGACCCACTCGACCTATGGTAACGTGCCTTGGATGATCGAGGCCGCACCGCAGGAAGTGTGGATCAACCCCATCGACGCGGAAGCGCGAGGCATCCAGCACGGCGATCCCGTCTACGTCTTCAATGATCGTGGTCGCACTAAAGTCCCTGCCAAGGTGACGCGCCGCATCATGCCCGGTGTTGTCTCTCTGCCCGAAGGCGCGTGGTATACGCCCGATGAAAGCGGTGTCGATCAGAACGGTTGCGTCAACATACTCACGAACTATCGGCCATCTCCACTGGCGAAGGGCAACCCACAGCATACTAACCTGGTCGAGATCGAGAAAGTGTAAGAAGGTGAACGATGACTAAACAATATGCATTTCACTTCAACTCAGATCTCTGCACGGGATGCAAAGCCTGCCAAGTCGCCTGCAAAGACAAGTGGGATCTTCAAACGGGCGTGACCTGGCGCCGCGTCGCCGAATACAGTGAAGGCGAATGGTCGGCTAACCCCGACGGCACTTATACGCAGAGCGTCGTCGGCTACTACGTCTCCGTCGCCTGCAACCACTGCGCGAACCCGCTCTGTGTCGAGGTATGCCCGACGGAAGCCATGCACAAACGCGACGACGGCATCGTCATGGTCGATTATTCAAAATGCATCGGCTGTCGCTACTGCCAGTGGGTGTGTCCCTATGACGCGCCGCAGTTCGACTCTGAGCGTGGCATCATGACCAAATGCAACTTCTGCTACGACGCTATCGATGCAGGAGGCGAACCCACTTGTGTCGCCGCCTGCCCGTCACGCGCGCTCGATTTTGGCGAGCGTTCGGAACTGGAAGCCAAGTACGGAACCGCCCACGAAGTCGCGCCGCTGCCCAGCGCCAGCATCACCGATCCGTCGTTGATCATCACGCCACATCGTGATGCTGCCCCGGTCGGTGCCGGGCCTGTCGCCAACCCTGAGGAGATCTAAGTCATGAATCCGAATGAATGGGCACTGGTTATTTTCACTGTCGTCATGCAAATGGCGGTCGGCGCTTTTGTCCTCCTAGGCGGCGTTCACTACTTCGCTGCCCGTCGTAACGGTCTCGACGAGGCGGATAAGCTCAGCGACCGCGCGCTGCTGGCAATTGGTCCGGTGGTTGTTCTCGGCTTGCTGGTCACATTCCTGCATCTGGGAAACCCAATCAATGCGCCACGCGCGATCGCGCACTTCGCAACGTCTTGGCTCAGCCGAGAGATTATTCTGTCAATCGCATTTTGCATCCTCGGCGCAGCTTTCGCTTTTATGCAGTGGCGCAAGATCAGTACAGCGGCTATTCGTAATGCCCTAGCTTTGATCGTCGCGCTTGTTGGGTTGGTGCTGGTCTACACGATGTCGATGGTTTATCGGATTGTCACTGTTCCCGCGTGGGATACATGGGCGACCACCATTAGCTTCTACATCACCGCATTTTTGCTCGGCGGTTTGGCGCTGGGGGCAGCTTTTGTCGCCAATTTCTGGTACGTCCGCCGGAAAAACATGGACACACAGAACGTACAGTACTCTATGTTGGCGACGTCCTTGCGCTGGATCGCCTTAATCTCGATAGGATTGCTCGGCTTGCAGTTCGTCGTCGTCCCACTCTACCTAGCACAGCTCGCGTCCGGGGTTGACCCGGCGGCGATTGCCAGTGTCGATGTGGTATCGCAGCAAAATGGCCTGATTTTCGCCTTTCGACTGATTCTGTTGTTCGTCGGAGCAGGTCTACTGGCGGTCTTCGTTTATCAAAATGCCTCGAGTGAAAGTAAACTGCGCGTTGTGAGCAGTCTCGCTTTTCTTGCTTTCGCGCTAGTGCTGGTATCCGAAGTATTGGGACGCTATCTGTTCTACGTCTCAATGATCAGGATCGGTCTTTGAAAGCAGGACGAATGGTGATTGCTTCGACACCATCAATCCTTAATCTATGATTTGATACGGGAGGGCTTTGCCCTCCCGTACTCGTAAAAGCGAGTGAGAGATTCTGTGAGATGTGTATGTCGTCCGACAGATTGGACATCGTTTTGAAGAGATGCTTTACGGTATTTTTTAGTACGAAAAGCGCCTTTTCTCTCCATCTCCTAAAATGTCCAATGGAGTTCGGCGATGTACAGTTATGGGTTACCACAATTTACTATCCCTAGCATCATCCTTCCAGATCGACCCGTTCCATCCGCTCCGCCAAATCCTCCAGGCGCGGCTCGGTATAAATCATCACCGTGTTCAGATGGGCATGGCCGAGCAACGCGGCCAGTCCGCGTAAATCGCCTGGGTTCACGTCCAGGTAACAGGTAGCGAAGGTGTGCCGCAGGGCGTGCGGATTGAATTCATCAATGCCCGCCTGATAAGCGTACTTGTTGAGCAAGCGCACCATCGAACTGCGGTGGCTCAACTCGCCACGAGTCCCCAGCCATAAGGGTGCATCGGTCCGCTCGTCGGAATGGTGCTCCAGGTAGGCGCTCAAAGCCGCCCGCACCTCTCGCGTGAGTGGTACTTCTCGATAGCCGCCATGCTTGCCTTTGCGCACCGTCAGTTTGCCGGAACGCTCGCTGATCGCCACATCATCCACCTTCAGGGCCAGCAGCTCGCCAACCCGCAGGCCAGTTCCTGCCAAAACTTCCACGATGGCAATATCGCGTACGTTGCCGCTGGCATGCACTGCCCGCAGCAGCCGCCGGAGATCGCGATTGGGCAGTCCCTTTGCTTGCCGCATGGGCAAGTGCAGACTACCGACATCCTGCGCCGGGTTTTCCCGCGCTAAACCTTGCTTAACCGCCCAGGCGTAGAAGCGGGTCAAGGCGACCAGGCGCTGGTTAATGGTGGCGGGCGACGCTTTCTCGACGGTCTGCTGATAGCTCTTCCAGTCGCGCACGTCGCGTGGCATGATCGCCGCAACCTCAAAGGCGCTGCCATACGTTGTCTCGTTCCACTGGATAAAATGCATGAGCGCGCGCCGGTACGCAGCCAGAGTGTGGCTGCTCCTCCCCTGCCCTTCCAGCGCTTCGAGCCATTGGTGAATATCGGGTTGCAAAGGTTGATTCCGGCTGATTTGGGAGGTCCAATTATTATGTTGCGTCATTTTTGCTCGTTATGGGAACATCATACTGGTTGCAGTATGGCATATCCGGGTGTCCGACGCAACATAAGAGTCCTTATCCACTCAAATTATCGCGCGTCTGCGCTGGTAGCTTATAATCTCAGCCTGGTCACCTGTGAGCAGTGAGCCTCTCTCATGTTAAGTCAAAAGATACGCTTGTTCAAACAGCACACCGCGATTTCGCTCGAGGAGCTTGTGCCTCTCGACAACATCTATCGCATCGCGGAAGCCAAGCTCAATTTGCGTTTCGTCCGCGACTTTGTTCAGGAGCACTACGCCTCGGTCATGGGGCGACCCTCGATTGACCCGGTCGTCTTCTTCAAGCTGCACCTCATCATGTTCTTCGAAGGCATTGGCTCCGACCGACAGTTGATGGACACGGTGAACATGCGCTTGGATCACCGCTGGTTCATCGGCTATGACCTGACCGAACCTGTACCTGATCACAGCAGCTTGAGCAAAATTCGTACTCGTTACGGGTTGGAGGTCTTTCAGCGTTTTTTTGAACGGATCGTTGAGTTGTGCATCGAAGCGGGACTGGTTTGGGGCAAAGAACTCTACTTTGACGGCACTAAGGTTCAGGCAGATGCTGCCATCGACAGCCTGGCACCCCGCTGGTATGCGCGAGCTAAGCAGCATGTCGCGACGCTGTTTGAGGAAACTACAGCCCCTGAACCAGCCTTGAACCCGCGCGGCATGGTCGAGAAATACGACGGGACGCGCTTGACCGGGCGCCGCGAGCAGTCCTATGAGCGCACCGTGGACAGCAAAGTCAGCCTGACCGATCCCGACGCGAGTCCGATGAGCCGCTTTACTGGCGACAAAACGACGTTGGGCTACCACACCCATTATGTTGTCGATGGTGGGAAAGCCCGGATCATTTTGGCGGCTTTGGTCACGCCCGCCTCGATCATGGATAACACACCGATGCTCGATCTCGAACGCCGGGCACGCTTCCGCTGGCAGATCATCCCTCAGATTGCCGTCGGCGAGACGCGATATGGCACGGTCGCCAATATCGTCGGATTAGAACAAGATCGTATCCGTGCTTACTTGCCCACTGCGGATATGACCCTGCGTAGTCCATATTTTCCGCTCGACGCATTTCGCTATGTGGCGGATCGGGATGTCTATCTCTGCCCGCGGGAGCAAGAGCTCTCCTTTCGCACCCACAATTACGGCATGGAGTACTTTGTCTACCGGGCTTCTCCTGGAGTTTGCGACGCCTGTCCCGTGCGAACGCGATGCACTGACAGCAAAACTGGGCGCAGTCTCCATCGCTCCTTTTTTCAGGCTTATCTGGATCGTGCTGCCAGCTATCGCCAGACCGAAGCGTACAAGAAAGCCCTACGGAAAAGACAAGTCTGGGTCGAGCCGCTGTTTGGCGAGGGAAAACAGTGGCACGGAATGCGCCGATTTAGGCTAAGACGCTTGTGGCGAGTGAACATCGAAGGGTTGGTACGGGCAGCGGGACAGAATATCAAGCGGTTACTGAAGGGGAAAACGTGGAGCCGCCCACTCAGACCAACGGGAAGTGCCGCGCTGCGGCCTAATTTCGCTCGACTCGTTTATCGACTTCGCTGACCCCGGCTCCACCAGATCCGACTTTTTCAACACGCCCAATCATCGAGTGACCTAGTGCATATTCGGAGCAAATCATAAGAGTGGCCTTGTGCCGAAATGGGCGCACAGCCGCCGCTTGGTTTCGTCAACAGACAAATCTCCGTCAGGTTCACAGATGGCACGCTTGGCGTGAATCCAGCGCGGCTCAATCGGGTTGAGCCAAGGACTTTTCAGCGGCAGTAAGTGCGTCAGCAGGCGGACATCGCCGGTTGCCTTTGCGGTTTGGTTGTGCAATCGTATCCACTGGCGCAAGCGTTTGCTCAGGTGCCATCCGGCATTGTCCCAGATAATCACCAAGACTTGCTTGCCTTCCGCTCGTGCCACTGCCAACAGCGCCTGCACAAACTTCCACGTTTCCTCACTCACCGGGCGTGAGGAGCTGAAGGAAAAACAGACTTGTTGGGTATCGTGCCGAACCGCGCCATAGCAGGCAAGCGCTTTGTCCGGCTCGGTTTCAGGTGCTTCGCGTTTCACCATCTGCAACGCTTTCGTTCCACTCCATGCGCGCACACTGGGTTGCTCGAAGCGGGAGAACCAACTCTCATCTTCGTCAACCAGGAGCCAATCCCGGTGTTGTTCCGCTTGCTGCTTCAGCCAGTCGCGCCGCTTTTTTTCGCCTCGTAGTGAACATCCGGGCTGTTGATACGCTGTTTGGCGCGTTTCCAGCGGATCCCCAAACGATGTAAGGTCTCGCTCATCGTGTCCAGATGCACCCGCCGCTGCGTCCAGCCTTGGCGGTAACTCAGATCTGCTAGCAGCGCCAGCGTCCACAAACTGCTCTCACAGCCATACTGACGCGGCGACTGCTTCAGCACCGCCAGCAACGCCGCTTCCCCGGCTCCGTCGAACGCTCGGTCAGGTTCTGGTCGTCCTCGCGTTTTCGCTTGCAGACACCTTATTCCTGCTTGCTCAAAGGCGTGCAGTACTTTGCGCACCGTCTGGTCACTACAGCCTAAACGCTGAGCTATCTCCTGTGCTTTCAGGTGTTCTTCCGCGCTCATCAGCACCATCTGACTGCGTTGAACCGTGATCCCCGCTTTCGACTTCAGTCCCGCTTGAACAGCGCGCCGTTCTTCTATGGTCAATGGGCGAAGGTAGAGTGGTTTCATACCCCTGAGTAAACCTCATCTCCTGCCTTCATTCAACTCTTTTACCCCGAACCCGCACTAGGCAGTATCGAGCGCGCAAAGCTCAGATGTCGTATGATGTTTAGTAAGTAGTTCACCGGTATGGGCGATTTCTCGGCGCAGTGGTTCGACCGGCAGCGCTACGAGGTCGATGCCGGGCGCGACGGCGAGCCGCTGCTGTATACGCCGATCTACAACGAGATCAGCGATCCGTCGCTGCCGCGCAATGTGTCGATCTACAAGCTGGGTCCGGCGGGCGTGATCTTCGACGAAGTGACCGACGGCGGCGAGGTCAAGTTCATCACCGTCGGGCAGAGCAACTTCACCGTGCCGATCAAGCACTACGCGGTCGGCATCGAGTACAGCAAAGACCTGGTGGTCTACAACGAGCTGTGGAATCTGCCGATTCTGGAGCGGCAGGCGGGCGCAGCGTTCAACGCGCTCAAGAACCACATCCACCTGACGCCGTTCCTGACGGCGAGCTACACGGCGGCGAATCAGACGGCGGCATCGGCGGTGGGCGATACGCTGGCGGAGCGCTACCTGCGTACCATCGAGGACGCGGTGGCGCACGCCAGCGCCGACACGACCAATCCGCGCCGGGGTCCGTATGCCGTGCTGGTGAGCAGCGCCAACTTCTTCACGATGGAGCGGGCGCTGACGCGCGTGCCGCAGGAAGGGCTGGCGATCCAGTCGAGCGCGGTCGGGCGCATCCAGAGCATCATCGCCTACGACGGCTGGAGCGGGTCGCGCGGGAAGAAGAGCGTGTCGTACTCCGGCGTGTCGGCGGGCACGACGTACCTGATCAACCTGGGCTTCAAGGAGCAGGATCACCAGAGCTACGAGAAGCAGCCGCTCCAGAGCACATCGGCGGACGGCGACCTGTCGCGCTTTATTCTGGAGAACGCGGTGCTGGACTCGTACTTCGGCGTGTACGCGAACCCGTTGGCGAGCACGGAAGAAGTGACGCTGCCGACGAGCTAACCGCCAAGACGCCAAGAAAAGATTCAACGCAAAGGCGCGAAGAAGGAAAGACGCAAAGAAGTGAAGGGGGCGGACAGCCGTCCGCCCCTACAAAACGCGGTGGACGCGCGTCACAAACAAGGGCAGACACACGGGTCTGCCCCTACACGACGTAACGAGAGGGAGAAGCGATGGCGACGGACATTCAGCGGGCGCGGCTGCGGGCTGATCTCGACGCGGACGAAGACGCGCTGACGGACGAGGAGATCGACGACATCTACACACGGGCGGACGCGCAGTACGAAGACAACACGTCCGCCGTCGAAGCGGCGGCGCGCGTCGTGGCGATCCAGCAGCTTTTGGCGGGCGCGGCGAAACGCGCCGATTACGCTCAGAACGAGAGCAGCGAACGGCGGTCGCAGGTCTTCGATCAACTGATCAAGCTGCGGGCGGTCTACGAGGCTGATCTGCAAGCCGCGCTCGACACGGCGGCACAGTGGGGCGGGCTGCGACGCAAGCCGACGCGGATCGAGGAGTATCCTGATGCCTGATTTCGAAAGCTGGCGCGGGAGTGAGGCGGCGCGGGCGCTGGACGCCTGGGCGCGCATCAGCGACCGGGCGGTGACGATCACGATCCAGCGCGGGGCGGAGACGCTCGACGCGCAGACGGTGCGGATCGAGTTCGGGGACAGCGCCCGCGAGGATTTGGACCTGCGGCGCGGCTTGAACGTCGTGCCGGGCGTGCAGCGTGTAGTCGTGTTCGGCGTGCGCAATCACCCGACGGTGGCGGATACGGACATTCAGCGAGGCGACCGCTTCGTGGTCGGCGCGACCGAGTTCGAGGTGCTGGGCGTGATCGGCGCGCCGGGCGAGGTGCAGGCGATCTGCGAGGCGAGGGTGTAGAGACAACCTCACCCCGTGTGACCTTCGGTCACCCACCCCTCTCCATTGGAGAGGCGAAAAATGCAAACAAAGGAAGGCTTCGAGATGGCGGTGAGCGAGACGATACGGGATGTGCTGGCAGGGGATACGGGGCTGGCGGCGCTGCTGACGGGCGGCTTCTACAGCTACGCGCAGAGCGGGCGCAATGGGATCAGCCGCATCACGATGCCGGACGCCTTCGAGCCGGGCGGATTCCTGAAGCCGTGCGCCATCGTGCGCGCCGGAGACGTGCGGGCAGAAGCGGCGATCCGCGACTCGCAGAGCGGGACGCGGCAGACGGTCGAGGTTCACCTGTACGACGACGGTGAGAGCGGCTACGCGACGGTCAACGACGCGCGCGCTCTGGTGGTCGCGCTGCTGGATCGGCAGTGGATCGACGGCGCGGGCTATATGCTGCGCGTCGGCGGCGCGGACGACCTGCGCGACCCGAAGCTGAATAACGCGGCGCTGGTTCAGGTGGATTTCGCGGTGATCGGCTAAAAGAAAAGATTCAACGCAAAGACACGGGCGAAACAGAGTTTCGCATGAGCAAAGGCGCAAAGAAAGATGGATGAGAATCAGCAGGCGGCGCAGCCCCAGGTGGCGATGACGCCGAGCGAAGTGGAAGCGTTGATCGCGCTGGTCGAGGAGCGCGTGATCGAGAGCCTGACGCGGGCGATTGAGCGAATCGTGCAGGAACGCAGCGGGAGCAGCGCATGAGCGAGTACCAGATCGCCGACGGGCACGACAACGCTGCCGGGCTGACGGAACTGGCGCTGCTCGATCCGCCGCTGTTCGCCGCCTACGCCGATGGCGTGCTGACGGAGTGGCACGACTTCGAGGCGCGGCAGTGGACGGGCGACCGGCAGATCGTGCCGATTGGGCGAGCGTGGGCGGCGTGGCGCTTCTTCCGGCTGACGCGCGACGAGATGCAGTATTTGCGCGAGAACTTCGGCGCGGCGGTGACGGTGCGGACGCTCGACAAGGGGGCGAACGCCTTCGCTACCTTCAACGCGACGCTGGTGCTGCCCGATCCGGCGGTCGGCTGGGAGGCGGACGAGTGGCGCGACGTGCGGGTGGAGTTTCGGGATTTGGCGGGGATTTGAACCGCCAAGACGCCAAGAACACCAAGGAAAGACTTAACGCAAAGGCGCAAAGAAAAAGAGAAAGACGCAAAGAGGGCACAGCATGCCGTGCCTCTACGGATGCGGATTTATGGTAGGATAGTCACAGCGTAGAGCGAAACGGAGCGAGGGATGCAAGCTCAATCGACAGAGACATCCATCCAGCAGGACGACTGGACGCTGAATACCGAGCAGATGATCTTCATGCTGCAACACCACAACCCAATTGAGGCGGCTTACAAGGCAGAAGATATGGAGTTCCTGCGGGAACTCAGCGCTTCGGCGGCGTATCGAGCAGTATTCGGCGACATGGGTTTTGACGAAGCCTATGATCGCTACGAGTGTATGCTAGAGGCGGAGCGTGGCGACTCGTAGATCGCATCAGTGGTATCTTGAGGTTAACGAGAAGGCACGCGATCAAATACGGGAGCTGTCAGCGAGGGATCGGTTAGCAGTTTTTCAAGCTGTTCGAGAGCTTCTGGTCGCAGAAAACCCACGACTCGCCAGCAATACTCGCAAGCTGGTTGAAAAGCGGTTCGATGGATTGTGGCGGAAGCGACAGGGTGATTACCGCATTTTCTTTGCAATTGACGCCGAACAAATGGTTGTCGATAAGTTCATCTACCGAGGAAGCGTTGTTATCGTAGAGGTTGTGCATCGGAAAGATGCTTATTAGATGAGCTAAATGGAGTGCGATATGGGGCGGCGAGAGCCGCCTTTTTGATTCTCAAGGAGAGGCGATGCCAGCGATTTCGACAGGCGATGCGGCGCTGATGCGGCAGTTCCCGCAGACGGTGCGGCGCTATCTGAGCGCTGCGACGCGCGACGTGGTGTTTGCCGCGCAGATCAGCAGCGGCACGATCCAGCGGGACGCGGTCAGCAGCGGCGTGATCGCCATCCCCTACACCAGCGTGACGACCGGCGCGTACAGCGACGTGATCGCCGGGATGACGCTCGACATCGGCACGACGGCGGGCGGCGCGGAGATCGGCAAGGTGCGCGTGCGCTCGGCAAACGCCGCGCAGATTCTGATCGGCGAGACGGCGTTGACCCTGAGCAGCGGGAATTATCTGACGGTGCGGCGCGAATTCCGCCCCTGGCAGGTCAAGCCCCGCCGCTTTGAAGATTACGTCGACGCCGCCTACCCGACGAGCTTCACCGAGTATCACGACTACGACCTGGTCTACACCAACCAGAACACGGCGATCCCGCCGAAAGCCAACATCACCGCGAGCGGCTACACGCTGGTCAAGCCCGCTGGGTTCGTCGACGCCGGGCAGACGTACCGCACCGTGGCGCTGAGCGGCGCGAACAGCATTACACTGGCGCCGGGGGCGTCGCTGACGGCATGGGCGTGGAATATCGGCGACGGGACACTGGCGACGGGAACGCTGAGTTCGGCGGCGATCACGGCGCGCTTCCCGGTGGGATTTCGCTATGTGACACTCACTGTCACAGACTCGAACGGCGCGTCGTCGCTGATGCGGCTGCCGATCTGGGTACACGACGTCGCACATCCACCGATCACCGAGTTCGCGGTCACACGCGACGAGACACGCGGCGACGGCGGGCGCGAGATGCGCTTCGAGGTGTTCGGGGCGGCGGACGTGAGCGTGATCCCGGAAGGCAGTGCGATCTGCTACTGGGAAGATGCTGCGTTTGGAGATGATTCTGCGCCGGAAGGCTATCGCGGGCAGTTTTTGGGCTGGGCGACGCGCGACGCGACGCTGTTTAAGCTGTACCGCAGCCGCTATTCGCTGGACGTGGCAGGCGCTGCCGGGTGGCTGGATCGGCTGGGCGGGTTCGCGCAAACGCTGGTCGACCCCGGCAGGACGCCGACGCAGTGGCACGAGATGCAGCATCTGACGCTGGATCGGGCGGCGCATTACGCGCTGCGCTCGTACACCAACATCCTGACGCTGGTCAACTTCTACACGGCGGGCGTGAGCGACGCGGCGCAGTCGATTGACCTCGCCAAACGTTCCGTTTGGGCGCAAATTAGCGAGCTGGTGCGTGGCTATTTCGGGACGGCGGGCTGCGACACGCTGGGCGGCATCTGGCTGCGGCGGCACTTCAGCTATCTGGAGGCGTCGGAGCAGGCGGCGATCTCGCCCGTGATCACGCTGAGCAACGCCGACTGGACGGACGCGAGCGGCTGGACGCTGCCGCAGGAGAAAAGCGAGGTGGTCGGGCTGGTCGAGGCGAGCGGGTCGCGCTTCGACGGGACGACGACGATCCAACTGGCGAGCAAGGCGAGCGGCTTGCAGGGTGCGGGTCGCGCGACGGCGCCGTTCCAGATCGTCTCGGCGCAGAGCGTGTTGAACAGCCGGACGGGGCATCATCTGGCGTGGCTGAACAACCCGCGCAAGTCGGTCACGCTGCGGCTGATGGGCAATCTGGACGCGGTCGAGCCGTGCTGGAGCGAGCCGATTGCGATCAGCGGGGCGGGCGACAACGTGCGCGGGCTGACGCTGAGCGGGACGCGCTTTCTGCTGACGCAGGTGAGCGTCGCGCACAGCAACGCACGCGGCGCAGCCCCCAAGACGGTGACATGGACGCTGGAAGGCGTCACGTCGGGGGACGCCGGGATCACGCTGGACGTGCCGGGGAAGGTCAACCATACGCCCAAGCCGCCGCGCCCGACGCCCGGCAAGAAGATCAAGCCGGTGCTGCTCTCGCCGGGAGTGAGCAGCATCGCCGCGCTGAACGAGGACGGCTACGTCTACATCACGCGCAACTTCAACGCCGTGACGCCGACGTGGACGCGCTACGCCATCCCCGGCATGGGCGGGATTCTGCACGATTTCGTACCCGATCCGTTCAGTCCGCTGTACCTGGGGACGGGGACGGCGGTCAACGGCTGGCTGGTGACGAGCACGCAGATCGGGCGGCTGACCGACATCTTTGGCGCGTCGCCGGGCTACACGGCGCAGTACACCTTCGCCACCAGCATCACGCCCTATACCGGGCAGCGCGTGATCGAGACCGAGCGCAGCGTGCAGAACTTCGTGGTGGTCGTCTCGTACTATCCGAGCCTGGGGACGAAGGGGATCGTCACGAGCGACGGCGCGACCTGGGGCACGGAGGCGACGCTGGCGAGCGGGCATCCGTATACCTATCTGTCGCCGGGGCTGGCGGTATCGGGGAAGCAGTCGAACGTCGCGTTGAGCGCTGCGTCGAACGGATCGACGTTTCAGGGCTACAAGTACAGCGGCGGATCGTGGGCGGCGATCAGCAGCCCGAACCTGAGCGGGACGGGCTTGCCGGGTTGGATACACGTGCCCTGGCACGACAACGACAACTCGGTCGTGTTCTATGGCGCATCGACCGCCGAGCCGAGCGCGGACAAAGTTTACCGGGCGAACGGGGCGGCGCGGACGGAGATCACGCCGACGGCAGGCGGTAACAGCTATACCTGCCGCTTCCCGCGCGGCGTCGATAGCTGCGCGATCAACGGCAACCGGGTGGTGCTGTGCGGGCACAACGACCCGACCGGGTCGAACAACCACAACGCCGTGTTTGCCTCGAAGGATCGCGGGGATACGTGGACGGTGATTTACGGTCCGATCACGACGACCTCGGCGGATTATCTGTCGGTGCGCTGCGCAGGCGACGACGAAGACGTGTTCTATCTGTTCGGTCCGGGCGGGCGCATCGCCTACAGCGGCGATTTCGCGGCGACGCCGATCAAGGACAAGCGCGGCAACCTGGGTGATTTCGCCGGGATCGGGCGGTTCGTGAATATCTGCGGCGGGTAAACCTCACCCCGCGCGAACGAGGTTCGCGTTTCCCCTTTCCGGGAGGAGAGGGAAGAAAGGTTCAACGCAAAGGCGCAAAAGAAATACCTGGGGCAGACACACAAGTCTGCCCCTATACAGAGCCAATATTTCGCTACGCCTGCTCTTTTTGGGCGCGGTGGGCTTTGGTTTTGGCGATGTAGGCGATGGCGTCGGGGGTTTTGCAGTTCGTCTGCCCGTGATCGACGACGACTTTGCCGATGCGCGCGGCGGCGGCGACCGCCTGCCCTTCGAGCGCGTCGCTGCGCACGCCGATGGCGATGACCGCGTTGTTCATCGAATGGCGCACGCGGTTCTTGCTGGCGTGCAGGTCGCGCTCGATGCGGGCGATGTATGGCTCGAAGTAGCCGTCGGGGAGCGACTGATCCTGCATGGCGAGGTGGGCGAAGACGTTCCAGCCCGTCGCGGCGATCCATTCGTCGCCGGATTGAATCCACTGCTCCGCCAGCTCGCGGGCGAGTGGCGACGCGCTGACGTAGCTCGATAGGGCATCGCTGATGACGTAGTTGTCGAGATCGTGAACCCAGATGTCGAGGGTCGCCGCATCCGCCTGAGCGGGATCGGCAATCATCAGGGCGAGGATGCGGGCATCGTGGTTGCCGCTCGCCCAAAGCTGGACGGCGAGGGTGTGGTCGGTCTTGAGGCGCTTCTTGAGCTTGCCGAGGTCGCCATAGCTGACGCCGTACTGGTTCGCGCCGACGCCGTGCCTGCGGTAGGTCTTGCGGGTCTGCTCTTTGCCGAGCGCTTCGAGTTCCTGTAGGACCTGCGTATCGGTCGTCATGGTGGGGACTCCATCTGGCTGATCGATAGGCGTAGTATATAAGAAATTGCCAAGTAGAACAAGTGGTCGGTCAAGAGAAGCAATGAGCGATGAGCAACGAGTGATGAGTAAAGGCAATTGAACCGCAGAGAGCGCAGAGAAAAGATTTAACGCAAAGACGCGAAGAAGGGTGATAGATGTACCAACGACTGGAAACGGCGCTGAGCCGATTGATCGACGGCGAGCAACCGATCAAGGGGACACTGGGCTACACGATTGACGGCGTGTACAGCGTGACCGTCGCGGAGAACCCGGCGAAGTACTACGTGCGCTTCGCGGATGGCATTGGCGGCGGGGGCTTCGCGCAGGTCTATCACCGGGGGCGGGTGTCGCCCGTGCCTGACCTGCCGGTCGAGGTCGGCTTCGACAGCGCGGGTAATCTGGTGATCCTGGGCGGCGATCCTGCGCGCGGCGAGCTGTTCGACGGCGGGCACGAGGTCGGTCCGCACAGTCACGCGCGCGGCAGCGGAATGGAGTTTCCCATCGACCCGCGCCTGCTGACGCCCGTGAAAGCCACACCGCTGACCGGGCTAACGGTGGACGTGGCGCAGGGGGCGTACTGGTACGGCGGATCGCTGCGCTGGTGGGGCGGCGGGACGATCACGCTGACGCCGCCCGCCAGCGCGAACCGCTGGGCGTGGGTCGTGATCGGTCTTGATCCGGCGGCGGGGACGCTGGCGGCGGTCAGCGGGACGGCGGTGGTCGTGTCCGCGCCGCTGGAGCCGTCCACGATCCCGGCGATTTCGTTCGACGGGCTGCCGCTGGCGGCGGTGCGGCTGCGCAACGGGCAGACCGAACTGGACGAGAGCGAGTTCGAGGACCTGCGCTATCCGCTGATGATGAATCAGGCTCCTGCCGCTGCGCTGGACGACCTGACGGACGTGAACACGCCCAGCCCATCGGACGGCGACGTGCTGACATGGGACGACGGCGCGGGTGAATGGGTAAGCGCGCCCGCAGGCGGGACTTTTTCCGGCGACGCCTTCGACGTGCCGTACACCCCCACGACCGGGGGAGACTGGACGGAAGGTGAGCCGGATAACGTGGGCGATGCACTCGACACGCTGGCGGCGCGCTCGGCGGGCGGCGGCGGCGGACCGATTTATTCGGAGACACTGACAGCCGATGGGCGCTTCGACGTTGACCTGAGCGCCATCAGCGGGATTGCGGGCTATGCCCATTTAAGAATTGTTCTCAAGCTGCGCTCGACAGTGTCGGGCAGCTACGACTATATCTATATGTACGCCAACAACGATACGACGGGGAGCAATTATCGCAGCCTGTCCCAGTATACGGGCAGCTCGACCGGGGCAGCCGTCTATGATTTGCCTGTCATCTCCGCGCCCAACGCCGCATCAGACCCAGCCAATTACTGGGGGATTGAGATTGTCGACATTCCCTTCTTCCAGCTTGCCGGATTCGAGAAGCGCGCTCACGCTCGGCTCGCCGACCGCCGTGACGCTACCAACATTTACTCGGAACTGTTCGTCTGGTCCTGGGAAAACACCGCGGCGATCACCCGTCTGACCTTCCAGCCGGACGGTTACAGTACCGACAAGCTGCTCGCCGGATCGATTATCGAAATCTATGGGTATTGAGGAGTGAGTCCATGGCAGCCTATCGAGAGCTACGCCGTTATGAACTGATCGACGGTCGCCAGCAGGTCACGTTCGAGGCACCCGCAGATGCCACGATTGAAGACCTGCAGGCACTCGCCGGACAATTTTCGCCGACGATCAACACGGAAGACCCGACGCTGGCAAACCTGCTCGCCG
>CAWGYC010000004.1:0-487663 GCA_963826685.1 uncultured Chloroflexia bacterium
TTCGAATCCAATTCGCATGTGTGTAAACTGCGGTTTTTCGCACACAGAATCGAGTCATCTGAGTCAGTTTGTATTCGAGCAGCGTTTCGCCCGTGACAAAGCAGACTCATCGTCTGCCCTGTTTTCGATCACACCAATCCATGCCAAAGGGGTTAGGAAAAGGTCAGGTAAGCGCGCCGCATCGCTGAATTGTATTGTATGCTGCTCATAACATCGATGCAGTGCGGAGAACCAACGATGGAGCTAACGCTAGGTCAGCACCTCAAAGGTTACGAACTACGCGAACGACTGGCAGCAGGTGGCTTTGGCGCTGTCTACCGGGCGTATCAAACCGGCGTGGGGCGCGATGTGGCGATCAAAATCATCCTGCCGGCGGTCGCCAATCAGCCCGAATTCATTCGCCGCTTTGAGACCGAAGCGCAGCTCATTGCCCGCCTAGAGCATTTGCACATCGTCCCGCTTTATGATTACTGGCGTGATCCCGACGGCGCGTATCTCGTGATGCGCTGGCTGAAGGGTGGCAGTTTATGCGATTCCCTCATGCACGGCGCATTTGAACTTGAAGCAGCGCTCTTGCTGACCGATCACATCACCTCTGCGCTGGAAGCCGCGCATCGCAGCGGAGTCATCCACCGCGATCTCAAGCCCGCCAATATCTTCCTTGATGAAGACGGAAATGCGTATCTGGGCGATTTCGGGATCGCCAAAGACCTGACGAACCCATCAGCGAGCAGCACCGCCGAAGATGTCATTTTGGGGACGCTGGACTATATCTCGCCGGAACAGGCGCGCAACGAACCGATCACGCCGCGCACGGACATTTACAGCTTCGGCGTCGTCCTCTATGAGATGCTGACCGGATTACATCCGTTCCCAAACATCACCTCGGTAGAGCGGTTGTACAAGCATTTGAACGAACCCCTGCCCTTAATCGACGCTCCAGACATTCCGGCGGGGGTAAACGAGGTCATCCAAAAAGCGACCGCCAAAGACCCTGCCAAGCGTTACGCCAGCGCATCTGAACTAGCGGTGGCATTTCGTCAAGCGGCTGTCTTCTCCGGCGCGAACCCTCCTGAAGACCCGGTTGAAGTGCTAACCCTGCGTGAGCAGGAGATTCTACGCCTGATCATTCAAGGGCTGCCGAACAAGGAGATCGCGCAGCGGCTGACGTTTACAGTGGGGACGGTCAAGTGGTATATCACCCAGATTTACAGAAAGCTCCATGTCCGCGGACGGGTTCAGGCGATTGTCCGCGCCCGCGAACTCGATCTGATCAGCACGACAAGTGCACCATCTTTGGAACCGCTGACCCTGATCGGCGGCGTGACAACCAGCGAATTTCACCTAGAAAATCCCTATAAGGGGCTGCGCGCCTTCAAATCCGCCGACCACGACGACTATTTCGGTCAGGAAAAGCTGATCGATAAACTGGTGAAACGGCTCACCGAAACGGGCGAAAACAGTCGCTTTTTAGCCGTGATCGGACCGAGTGGCAGCGGCAAATCGAGTCTGGTCAAAGCGGGGTTGATCCCGGCGCTGTGGCGCGGCGCGGTCACCGGATCAGAACGCTGGTACGTGGTCGAGATGCTGCCTGCTAGTCACCCGCTGGACGAACTCGAAGTCGCGCTGATCCGAATCGCTTCGACTCAAGCGCATAACTTACGTGAACATCTTGAACGCGACCGTCGCGGCTTGTTGCGGGCGGCGCAGATCGTGCTGCCGGATGACGGTGATCTGCTGCTGGTCATCGACCAATTTGAAGAAGTGTTCACCCTCCTTGAAGATGAAGTCGCTCGCGTTCACTTCCTCAGTTTAATCCACACAGCGGTGACTGAACCGCGCAGCCGCGTTCGGGTTGTGATCACCTTGCGCGCCGACTTCTATGATCGTCCGCTGCAATACCCCGACTTTGGCGAGTTAGTCCGCAGTCGTATGGAAACAATTCTGCCCCTTTCGGCAGAAGGGCTAGAGCGCGCTATCGCCCGTCCTGCCGAGCGTGTCGGCGTGTCGTTTGAAACGGGCTTGATCCCGTCGATCATTCAAGAGATTCATTACCAACCCGGCGCGCTGCCCCTGCTTCAATATGCGCTAACTGAATTGTTTGAGCAGCGGCAGGGGAGGGTTATCACCCACGAAAACTACCGCGCTATCGGTAAGACGACGGGCGCGCTGGCGAAACGCGCGGAGGAAATCTACTGCGAACTTCCCCCGGAACAGCAAGCCATCGCACAGCAGATGTTTCTACGTTTGGTCACGCTCGGTGAAGGTGTCGAAGATACGCGGCGGCGCACGCTGCGATCCGAATTGTCAGCGCTGGCTGCCGACAGTGACGCAATGGATGAAGTCATCGACACGTTTTCCAGCTATCGACTGCTGTCATTGGATCATGATCCGGCGACCCGTTTCCCGACGGTCGAAGTCGCGCACGAAGCGATCTTGCGCGAGTGGGAACGCCTGCGCGGATGGCTGAATACCAGTCGACACGAGATTCGGTTGCAGCGGCAGTTAGCTACTGCCGTCAAGGAATGGCAAGCCGCGAAGCGGGAGAACAGTTTTCTGCTGCGCGGCGCTCGTCTAGAAAAGTTTGAGAAGTGGTCAAACGAAACGCAGCTCGCCCTGACGCCGGACGAACGCGTCTTTCTAGCGGACAGCCTCGCGCAGCGCGAAGAAGAACACACGCTCGAACAAACTCGACAGCAGCGTGAGCAGCGGTTAGAACGCCGCTCACGCAATTTCCTGCGCGGTTTGGTCATCATGTTGGCGCTCGCGTTCATCGGTGTGACGATCTTCGCGTTGTTTGCCTTGGATCGAGAAGCACAAATTCAAGCTGCTTACGCCACTAGCCAAGCCAACTTGACGCGGGCGGAACGCGAAGCAGAAGTCAACCACAGCCTTGTACTGGCGAACGCCGCCGAAGATGAACAAGCAACCGGCAGCACCGAACTGGCGCTGATGCTGGCGCTCGAAGCTTATCGCATCCCTGATCCCCCCGCCGAGGCTGAACGGGTACTGCGTGCCGTCGCTGATGAACCGGGCAGTCGCGCCGTACTTGCGGCGCTCACGAGTCAGGTCAATGCCGTCACCGTTAGCCCGGATTCTGTTTGGGAACTGGCGGCGGGTTGTGCCAACCTACAGGATGAACGCTGTTCATCGGGCGAGATAGTCCTCTTTGACGTGCAAACCACCGCCGAAATCCTACGCTTGCGTGGACACACCGATACGATCACCAGCGCAGTTTTCACGCCGGATAGTCACGGCATCTGGTCAGCCAGCGCCGACGGCAGCATCGCCTTATGGGACATCAACGACGGTGGGCACCTCGTCCGCCAATTCGATCTCGATCTGGGCAGCGTGCAGCACATCGCGCTGAGTCCTGATGGGACGCTGCTGCTGGCGGGCACACAAGACAGTCAGATGGTTTTGATCGATACGGCAGACGGGACGATCCGTCGCTCTTTTGAAGGACACACTGGCAGCGTGAATGCGGTCGCGTTTAGTCCTGACGGGGCGACTGCGCTGTCCGGCGGCGAGGATGGGCAGGTCATCCTGTGGGATGTCCAAACGGGCGAACAGGTGCGCCGGATGATCGGTCACACAGGTTCGGTCCTCTCGCTCGCCTTTCACCCGGATGGACTGCGGGCGGTGTCGTGTGGCGAGGATTTCGCCACACGGCTGTGGTCGCTCGAAACGGGCGAAGAGTTACAGCATGTCATCGGCGCAACGCTGATGCAAGCGATCGCCATCCAGCCGAATGGAAGCCGCTTAGTAGTGGACTTTGGGGGCGGGCTGCTCATCAAAGAATTTGATCAATGGAGTGATACAGGCTATCTGATCATCGATCCTACCGGCGGCATGGATACAGCAATCTATGATGCCACCTCGCTCGCCTTTGACCCCTCTGGTCAGTTTGTGGTCAGTGGTCTGCAAAACGGCGACGTCATTCTGTGGACAATGAACCGCGATCACATTCTACATCGCTACAATGATCCGACGGTCAGCGCAGGTTTTTCCAACCTTGATCTGCGCGTCGATGGTCAGCGCATAGCGACTGGCACAGTTGATACGGGCGAAGCCCTGATTTGGGATACTGATCCGCAGTCACCCACCTATGGAACTGT
Source organism: uncultured Chloroflexia bacterium (assembly GCA_963826685.1). Lineage (GTDB taxonomy): Bacteria > Chloroflexota > Anaerolineae > Aggregatilineales > Phototrophicaceae > Flexifilum. The sequence goes on from CAWGYC010000004.1 coordinate 4,119, forward strand.
TTTGACCCGTTTAGCGGGGCATCAGGGCATGATATTTCCCGTGCGGTATGCGCCTGATGGACGTTCGCTCCTCGTCGGTTCCGGCGATTGGTTCGGCGGCAGCGCCGCGAAAAGTCTCGTTCTGTGGAACGTGGATGAGGCTTCGCCCGCTTATGGCACGGTTATCTATACCTTCGATGGCTTCCAGTTCTATCCGCGCGCCTTTGCCTTCACTCCTGACGATCACTACGTCCTCGTGGGCACGCAAACCGTAACCGGCGAAGGCGAATTCATCATGTGGGATGTGCAGAGCGGAGCGCAAGTGACGCGCTTTGAAACCGGTCAAGATGTGTCCAGCATCCTCGTCTCGGCGAATGGTAGACGCGCGCTCACGGTGTCGGCGTTTTTGGGTGGCATCAACGAATGGGATATCGATCCTGATTCAGCATCTTTCGGTCAAGTGCTGCGGGTGATCGCCACCAACAGCACAGCTTACGATCTGGAGTGGGGATCAACTCCCGCCACTTTCTTCCTCGGCGACCTGAACACAACCTTGCAGGAACGCGATTATCAAAGTGGACAGGTGATCCGCTCCTTCAGCGGCGGCGGAACGGCGGGAATGTGGTCAATTGACCTGAGCCTAAATCAACAGCAGGTCATCACCGGCAGCGATAACGGCGAGATTATCCTGTGGGACTATCAGTCAGGGCGCGAAATCTGGCGCGCTCCGCGTCAATCGAGCTATATCCCGAATCTATATTTCCGTCCAGACGGAGAATCGGCATTCTCCTTGACTTTTCCCGGTATTCCCATCGAGTGGAATGTCGCGCAGCCCGGAATGAGTGAGCTGCTCAGTTGGATCGAGACTCATCGTTATGTGCGCGAATTCACCTGTTCCGAACGATTGCTGTATCAAATCGAGCCGCTGTGCCCGGAAAACGGAGGTGCGTCATAACCCGGATCCTCTCTACATAACCACACCCTGATATACCCAATCGACAATTACTTGTGGCAATTAGCGGGGCATCTGCGCTCCGTGGAAGGTCTTCATGCTGCCTAGTTCTAAGGAGAAAGATCATGCAGTACACGTCAAATCAGTTGCGTACCACCTCGAAGGTTCGGTTGTGGTCACCTATCCTGTGGGTGCTGGTTGCCCTGCTGATGGGTTCCGCCTTGGCATTTCCAATTTCCGCTCAGGAAACGGCGACGGACGCCCCTTCTCAGGTGGGTCTCCGCCCCGACGCGCCTGCGTATGCGTTACATGGCCCATATTGGGTCGGCGTGCGTGATTATTCGATCCCGGAAGGCGCGGATCATTTCTGGGTCTCCGTCTGGTATCCCGCCCTAAACCCGGATGGAGCGGCGGAAGAAATAACCTACTTCACCTCGGATGAATGGAAGTTGTCGGTTGCGGTCCCCGATGACTTCGAAACTCCGATCACCGGGCACGCGCTAGCGAATGCTGTGCCCGACGTGGAGCACGGCCCGTATCCGTTGGTGATCAATTCGCCGGGGCTGAATGGGTATCGCCAGCAATCCAGCTACTTGATGGAGCATTTGGCGTCATATGGCTTCATCGTCGTGGCAATGGAGCACAACCGCGAAACCCTAGACAGTTTCTGGGGCGGTGCGTATTCTCGTCCCACCGAAACCCTGCTGGCAATCCAATACGCCGATCAGTTGACGGCGGCGGGGGGCGATCTGGCGGGGCTAATCGACGTTGAGACGTTGGCGGTCATGGGTGTCTCGTCGGGTGGCTGGACGGCGTTGGTGGGCGGCGGCGCACAGATGGATTTGAGCGGCTGCTCGACCTTTTCGAGCCAAGCTCCCGGCGAAGAGTGGATATGGGACTGTGAGGCGTTCGCACCCCATCAGGACGAAATCGCCGCGCTGTACGGATTGGATGCAGCACCAAAGGGCGCGTGGCCGCAGTCGTACGATGCGCGGGTGGATGCTGTCATCGCGCTGGATTCTGACGGCGACATCTGGGGAGCGGATTACAGCGGCGTAGCCTCGGTCACCGTCCCAACGATGGTTTTTGGTTCAACGGGCGATACAGCCAACATCCCCGAACACTCTAGTATTCCGATCTATGCCCATCTCGGCAGTACGGTCAAAACGCACGTCGTTTTTGACAACGCTGATCACGCAGTGAGTACCAATTCGTGTACGGTGGTACCTTGGCTTGGTGCCATCGTCTTTGACTACTGCGCTGATCCCGTATGGGATATGGATCGCGCCCATGATTTAGTGAGTAACTTCACCACGGCATTCCTGCTCGACATACTGAAGGGCGACGCGGAGGCTCGTGCCGCGCTCGCGCCGGAGGCGGTGAGCTTCCCCGGCATCACCTATGAGGCGCAGGGGTTCTAACGGTTGACGCCGTATGTGCCCGCCATAACGCGCATTGCACGGCGGGCACATACGGCGCTGTGTGCGCGAGTTTAGTTGTCTAGTCCACTGTCCGATCAAATCGAGCCGCTGTGCCCGAAAACAATGAGGAGTCCGCAAAGCGGCTCACATCACTATGAATATCTCGTGAAGAGAGGATACCTGTCGTCCCCGCTGAGTACAATGTGTGTTCAGTGTGGCAAGCCCGGTCGAAACGATCGGGCTTTTTCGTTGTCTTCGGTTGTATAGACGCGGGCGCGAAAGTGGTTCGGCACCCAAGCAAATCCACCCGACAACTCTTACTCCAGCTAGAGCAAAGAATCGGGAACAGATCACACCGATGTGGGTTTTCAAAGTTCTTGGGACATGTCAAAGTCGCATGAGAAACTGAGGTTTTCTCTCCTAATTTGCCTTAACTGCGTCACTTGGATTTTCTCGATTTCTGTGTCCAGAAGGTTTTGACGGCATACAGTCGGTTGAAGCTTCCCTCAGATAAGGTTTTTCCACCCTTCACTATCCTCAGAAGAACACCGCGCAGACCGTCGTAAACTGCACCCTGTCAGGGCACCTGTGAAAATAGACGATCTTTGGACGTTCCTTGTTTACCCTGTGCTGTAGCTAACAATGTATTCCTAGATAAGGAGCAATTCAATGAACGCAGCAAACCGTCGTTCGCGCTGGTTGGTCATTGGCGTGTTGATTTGTATTCTCCTCGTCGGCGCTCTGATCGTCAGCGCACAATCCACCCCACCATCAATCCCGATTGGCGAGAATCAAACTAACAGCCTGACCGATGCCAGCAGCAGTGTTCAATTCTCAATTGCCGTGTCTGTGCCGCAGAATGTCAACGTGCAAATCTTAGCGACTTCACCGGAGTTTGCGCCTGCCTTCCGCGTGCTCGATCCCAACAACGCGGTCGTCCTCGACGTTGCCAATTCCGATGCGCGGAGCATCATACAGGGGGCGCTAACCCTTTCCAGCTTCGGCACATATATCCTTGAGGTGCGTTCAGCTAATGACACTGGGGGGCAGTTCACCATCAGCCTACAGCCGGGAGCGCCGCTCGCGCCGCCGACCCCGCTTCCATTGCAGCAGCTTGTCACCACCTCGGTCGATACGCAGACAACTCGGCAGGCATTTTCCTTCACCGCACTGTCCACTGACGCGCTGCTCCTCGATGTGACCAGCAGCTCGCCGACCTCCAGTCCGGTGATCCACTTGAGCGATGCGGATACGGGCAACACCCTCGGCTTGAGCAATGCGCAGCTCACGTCGGTTCGCTTTCGGATGCCAATCGGCTCAACTCACTATTTGCTTGAGGTGACGACCAATGGATCAAACTCGCCCCAAAGCGTCACTATTTGCCTGTGGGCGGAACACAGCGTTTCACCCTGCCCCGGCGTCGGTTCGGGAATCACTTCACAGAACTCAACATCTGTGGGTTCCCAAGACAATTCCAACGGAGCCTGCACCTGTGACGTCACCGCAACAAGTGCAGCAAACGTGAACATTCGCGTCGCCCCTAGCCTCGCCGCCGCGGTCATCGGTCACCTTCCACCCGGCACGCCCGCACAGGTGATCGGGGAACTCCCCAATCATTTGTGGGTTGAGATCAATTACAACGGCGTGATTGGCTGGGTGGCTGCTGCCGTCGTGACCATTGACAACAGCTGCCCGGGGATTCAAGTCATTACGCCGACGCCACCGCCCGGTCTGCCGACGAGCACGGCAACACCCGTACGCGGTGGGCTTCCGACAATTCCCGCTCGCCCGGGGCCGCTAAATACGCCGACGCCCCAAACCAATCCGACAAATCCCCCACCGCCGCCGCCGACGAACCCGCCGCCGCCACCCCCTGCGAACCCGACTCCGACTCCGGTTATCGGCATCGGCGTAGGGGCAACGAACACCCCGCCGCCCTTTCAGCTTCAAACTCCGATAGGCATCATTCCTGCGACGCCGACGCCAACGCACATTCTGATCAGGTAACAACCACACAACCGCACCCTCGAGGGGCAGATAAGCAGGTCTGCCCCTCGACGAATATCGCTGCTAATTTATACGTGAACGTCGCCCCGCAATCTGGAACCACTGATTCAACCGCGTCATATCAACCGATTTTTTCTTCAGCGCTAATCAATTTCGTTCCTTGAATGGCTGAATAATCTGGTGAGGCGACGGGGAAATTGCATCTCAGTAAGGATCAAAACCTTATGCAGACTTGTTATCGGAATAATTCATGGGGATAATTATGGAGATGCTGCTTCAGTACATCACATAAAACAGACCGTCGCATGAGCGATGCACGGGAATCGGGGATTGCTGACAAAGTCCTTGTGTCGGGCGGCGTGATCGAAGTGGGTTTGCCGAATGGGAAAAGGACTATGGTTGATCACCTGAAAATCACCAGCTTCGGCGGCTTGAGCGTGGTGCGCGGCACAGCGCCCATCGAACGGTTCATCACCCGCAAGGTGGATGCACTATTGGTTTATCTCGCCTGTAATCCACGCGAGCATCCCCGCGAAGTCCTCGGCGAAATGCTCTGGGATGATCTCACTCAAGAACGGACGATGGCGAACCTGCGGACAGCGCTGTCGAACCTGCAAGCGCAGCTCGCGCCCTATCTGCTGGTCACGCGACAGACCATCGCCATCGATCCAGATAGCCCCTACTGGGTGGATGCGAACGAACTCGATACAGCGCTGAACAGCGCTGAGGAGCACTGGAAACGGCATGGACAATTCACGCGCGCGCTGATTGCCCGAACCGAAAAAACGCTGGAGCTGTACCGCGGGGATTTTCTGGAAGGCTTTCATCTCCGTGAGGCGCGCGGCTTCGAGGGCTGGATGCTCCTTGAGCAAGAACGCTACCGCGCACGGGTGATCGACGCCTATCGCCATCTGACCGATCAGGCTCTGCAATCCGAATGGTATGAAGAGGGCATTGGCTACGCCCGCCACACGCTTGAACTCGACCCGCTCTCAGAAGAAGCTGCGCGCTTGCTCATGCTGCTGCTGGTGCGCTCCGGACAGCGCGGCGCCGCGCTGAGCCAGTACGAGACGCTGCGCAAGGCTCTTGACGATGAGCTGGGCGTTGAGCCTGAGGCGGAAACGGACGATCTTTACGCACGGATTCAGGCGGGTGAGATCGAAATCGCCCCTGCCGCGCCTGCGACACCACATAACCTACCGAATCCGGCGACGCCGTTTATCGAGCGCCGCGCCGATCTCGACGGGATCACGCAGCGCCTAGAAAACCCGAATTGCCGTCTGCTGACGCTGACCGGGACAGGTGGCATCGGCAAAACACGGCTCGCCCTTGAGACGGCGCGCTATGAACTGACGACCTTTCGACAAGGCGTGTATTTCGTCCCGCTGGCGTCGGTCAATTCGCCGGATTTTCTGGTGCAGACACTGGCAACGACGTTGAACATCTCCTTCCAAAACGCGAAAGAGCCGGAAGAGGAACTCATCAACTACCTACGTGACCGCGAACTGCTGCTGGTGCTGGACAGCTTCGAGCAGTTGCTGGATGCGGCGGAGTTCGTCAGCCGGATTCTGGCAGGAAGCAGCGAACTGAAAATTCTGACCACCTCACGCGAGCGCCTGAATATACAGGAGGAATGGCTGTATCCGGTGGGCAGCATGGCGCTTCAGGATGACGGCAGCGAACTCTCCAGCGCGGCGCAGTTGTTCGTTCAGAGCGCCCGGCGCGTGCAGAATGGGTTCTCGCCGACCGAGCATCTGGCTGCGATTAACCACATCTGCGCGTTGGTGGAGGGGCTGCCGCTGGCAATCGAACTGGCGGCGGCACAGGTCGCGGTGATCACGTGTGAACAGATTGCCGAGCAGATCGCAGTGGATTACGACGTGCTGGCGACGTCGCTCCGCAATGTGCCGGAGCGCCATCGCAGCCTGCGCAAGCTGATCGAACAGTCCATTCACTCACTCGACGGGGGTGAAGCCGATGCGCTGTACCGGTTGTCGGTATTTCAGGATCGTTTCGACTTTAAGGCGGCGCGCAGCGTCGCCGAGGCAAGCCTGCCCCTGCTGACGCATCTGGTCGAGAAGTCGTTTTTGCGCGCGGATACGAGTGGGCGCTATACCATGCACGAGCTTCTACGCCGTTATTCCTACGATGAATTGCAGGCGCGCGGCAATCTCGATGCCATCCAGCGAGCATACTGTCGCTACTACACCCAGTTCGCAAATGCAGCCATTACGGCGGTCGAGTTCCAGACCATCGCCGCCGAATACAACCACATTCACAACGCGCTGATCTGGGCGAACGAAACTCAGACGGCGTCCGAACTGATCGCCCTGACCAACGCCGTCGCAACCTTCTGGTTCAACCGGGGCTATTTTGATACCGCGCGCGACTGGCTTGGCAAGGCTGTGGCGCTCAGTTCGGACGCGGTTCCACCGGAGAGGCGTGCCAAGCTGTTTAGCCTCGCGGGGCTTGTAGCCTTTTACCAGAGCAATTTGGAAGAAGCGCGCGTTCACCTCGATCAGAGCATTGTATTGTCGCGGCAGATCGGCGACCACCATGGACTCGCAGCAAGTCTGAATTACTTGGGTTACGTGAATACCGATACCGGCAGGCTTGACGAGGCACGCGCCTGCTTTCAGGAAGCCAGCACCATCGCGCAGATGGACGATGACGTGGAAGCGCAGATGTTGGCACTGGCAAATCTTGGGACGGTCACGCTGGATACTGGCGATTTCGAGAATGCCAAGCTTTACATGGGGCAGGCGCTGGTGCTTGCCCGACGTCAAGGGCTGCTCGATCAAGTCGCCAGCTTGCTCTGCAATCTTGGCAATACTTATTTGGGCGAGGGCGATTATCACGAGGCGGAGCGCTGCTATAAGGAAAGCCTCGAAGCTGCGCAGCAAGCCGGACCGCGTGAGGTCATTACGAATGATCTCATCAATCTGGGGGAAGTGCTGCACAATCTGGGCGAACCAGAGACCGCGCTGGAGCACTACCGGCAGGGGCTGCGTGACCTCGCGGAAATGGGCGGCAAGGTCGCGCTGACGGCGACTCTCGAAAGTGTGGCTTTTGTTCTGATCGACCTTGGACAGACAGAACGTGCCCTGCATCTGCTGGGGACATGTGACGCCGCCCGTGCAGCGCTCAACGCGCCGATTGTGCCGCGTGAGCAGACGCGGATGAACAAATTCCTCGCCCGCGCGCACAGTCAGGTCAGCGACGACGAGTTCGCGCGCGGCTGGAATGAAGGCAGCAACCTGACACTGGATCAGGCGCTTGACAATGTTTTGACCTCCTGAAATAGACGATTTCTGAACGTTCGTCGTCTACCCTGTGCAGCAGATCACAATACTCGCGGTTGGATACCCCTAATCCCTTTCTGTGGACACGCGAACACGAGACCGGGGTGTCCATGCACGCTGGAAACAGGGATGTCTGATGAAACCGCTCTCTCAACGGCAAACTGCGCTCGTCCGCCGTTCGTTTCACATGATTGCCAGTCGTCATCAGACGACTGCTCAATGCTTCTTCGACCGCCTCTTTTCGCTCGATCCTGAAACTGAACGACTGTTCCCCGCTGAACTTGCCCCGCTCCTGCGTAAATTCATGGATATGCTTGCCCTGCTGATTAAGACACTCGACGAGCCAGACAGGTTCATCGAGCTAACGCGCAAGCTGGGCAAGCGCCACCTCGGTTACGGTGTCCAGACCGATCACTATGAAACCGCCCGCCAAGCACTATTGTGGGCACTGGAACAAACGATGGGAGATCAGTTCACCGCCCCCATGCGCGAGGCGTGGCTGGCGTTCTTCGATGCGCTAGCCGCCGAAGCACTGGCAGCATCCGAAGGCTAGTGTTTGTTCAATCGACGGCGCAGATTACGGAAGCGCGGCAGCTTCGAGCGACCGATTAAACAATTCCTAGACGATCCCCTTGTATAGTGAAAATGTAAATCCAATCGGGGAGAGAAAATCATGAACGTTATCGATCATGCCGATTTCGTCGCCTGTGGTTTCGCAACCGGGCGGATGTTTGCTGCCGGAGCCTGCCCAAGCAGTTTGCGACCGCTCCTGCTGGATGATTCGCCGGTCATTGCCGACCCCGACAGCGAGCAGCCGTATCCGAAAACAATCCACGTCGTCCACGACCCGCTGAATTTCCAGCACGTGAGTCTGATCGCCCGGTTATTCAGCCGTGCCTTCGTCAATCACGACGACGAGGGCGACATATCTGATCTGGCGACTGTCATCAAGGAGCTTCCGCAGATGACCTTTGTGCTCCCCGAGTTGCAGATCAGCTTGCAGTTCACCCCGGTCGAGGACGAGCAAGGATCGCATGACGGTACGACGGAGGTTGATTTGCGTCCGTTTCTCGATGCAGCGCCCTGCGGAATCCAAATCGCTTGGAAAGAGACGCTGATGTGGCGGCGCGACGCTGAAGGCAAAATCAGCGAGCGCTGGCAAGCGCCTGCGCGAGTCCAAGAATACAACGTCGCCTGCTGAATCCGATCTGACTGTTCGACCAACATCGGGCACCTATCCATCAAGGAGATGATCATGAGGCATAGAGCCTTGTTCACGGTGCTCACGAGATTGTTTTTCGGCACACCCAGTTCAGCCCAGCGAATCCTCCGCAGAATTTCGTGCGGAGACCATGTGATCTCAATCTATCAATGGAGCGTTGACCATGCGTACACGACTATTTGCAATCCTGATCTCAATGGCAGTTTTCGTCAGTCTGTTTCCGTTGGGCATCAACATGGCTCAGGCTTACGGTGGCTTTAGTTGCTACGAGACCACTGAGATCACCAGCTTGGAAGTTCAGAACGGCGGTCTGAGCGACGGCAGGGTGATTGTTCACGTGCGGGTCTCAGCCCAACATGCGAAGGATCAAGAGTTAAGGGTCAATGTACGGTTTGATAGCGCGCTCCCTCAAACTTGGACAATGGTTTACGTCACGCTGACCAAGCACCTCGACGTTCCCTCAAATGACTTTACGTGGACAGATGTCAGATTCGTCGTTCCGCTCTCACACTTCCCGACAACGGTCATAGCTGTCAACTATCGCGCACAGGCGTGGGTTTACGCTGGTGGCGTTCAATCTGGCGCGTGCGGTCATGGCAGCCCGGAATATCTCTTTGTGATGCCGGGCATAAAGCTGCCTTATCCCTGATTTGCGATGCAAGGCGTAGCCACTCTGATGGTTCTGTCAGCAACTAAGCATGAATGTGTTTTGGAAGGGATGGATCATGAAACGCCTTACGCTGTTGATCACATTGGTCGGGCTGGTTTTCGGCACGCTCAACTCGGTGGCAGCTCTGCCGCCCCTCAACTCACGTTACCCAGATTCGGCATCGTCTCTGCAAGCGTCCGGCTACTTCTACCGCTTCACGCTGCCACCGCCGACGCTGCTCTGCAGCACGTACAATTATTTCTCTGACCCCGCTGCCATTTTTAGCCCACTTCCGGTCGATTGGAACCTCCCGGCGGGCGCTTCGATTGACGAGTATGAAATCGAAACTGACGGCTCGCAAATCTATCAGGATACGATGACGAGTTTGCCGGCTGGCATCGGGAACGGGACGCGCAGCGATCTGACGCTGTTCGTTTACTACGCTTTTCCCTTCAGTGGGGGTTGGCGTATGGATACCGTCGTCGGCGGACAGGTCGTCTACCGCAGCATCATGACTTTTCACTGTGAGGACGACAACTCCATCGAGACGAGCGTCATCAGCAACGAAGTCGTTAACGAAGTCGTCAGCAAGGCGGCTTCCTGCCCATCGCTCCCGGATGGCGCAGTGGTGGGCGCTATGCCGCTGGGGGGGCAAGCCTTCTATGCGCCGGGCAAAGTCACCAACATTACGATTAACCCCGGCACGTATTGGGTGATCGGCGAGGACGAAAGCGGGCAATACTACGAGATTTTGCTCGCCTGCCAATACCTGTGGGTACCGATTGATACGATGCAGCCGAGCTACCAGCCACCTTGGAGCGGCGAACCGCTGCCGACGCGAGTCGTCAGCTAGTCCGCACAGCGGCGGTCAGACACCCACGCGAGATTTTGAGCACCCCTATCAAACGACGATCCGCTCGTCTTGCGAGTTTGGTCGGATAGCAGCCTGAGGTACAGCGCTGTACCGTAAAGTGGCAAACTCCCCTTCATATACAGAAGGGGGTCTGCCGTATATCGGGTACTCCATCAGATGTGCGCCGTTCCTGTCATTCGGGTTTACAAAGGGCAAGCATCAGCAATATAGTCGTCAAGACTGCCGCAATCGCCGCCACGTGCGATTGCAACCGAAACCTCGACTATCCCCCAATTCTCCAGTGACCCGCACACCCGACCATCTTTTATCAGGTAGTATCCGATATACGAGGTGAGTCTCCGCTGTTGTATTCCTCAAACGCTCCGGGTGTCGTCAAGATGATGATGGCTCGCTTGCTGAGCCGATCAACCCATCTACGCCAAGGCTCAGGTACTTGGAAATATTTATCCAGCCGAAGCAGATAGCCGGTAAAGAGGATGCAGGAAATAAACAGTATGACTGCGCCGACTCGCAGCGATGTGGGTTGGTAGCTAAAAGTTACGTAAGTTGGCTCGCCGGGATTATGAGGATATGGAAGTACAACCCCCAGACGTCCGCCGATAGATTCTACCCTCGCAGCGGCACCGTTGATCGCCACTGTCCAGCCCGGATAGTCCGTCTCATTGAGGACCAGCACCGCGTCAGCGGGATAGTCGTTGACGATCAGGTCGATGCTGTTGATGTGATGGAAATAGGTGACGGGCTGGGTTTCCCCAATGGCGAGAGCGGTATCGTCATGCAGGGCGAGCCGAGTGCGTGCCATCCAAAAAGCGTAGGGAGGAATATCAGGACTATACCAAACGAGGGGAACATCATTGAGTTGTGGCGAGTCCTCGAACGGTACGAACCCCTCGCTTTTTATCCAGTTGACAAAGTCATAGTTAGCACCAACCGCAAATTGTCCGAGAAAGAGCATCGGCAGATAGCCGCCTATCGTCGTGGGCAGCCCGGTCGTGAATACATCGGCATCGCCAAAAACGGTACGTGAAAGGGTGTCGACGAAACCAAAGTGATTTGTCCACCCCTGTGTCTGAACGAGCAGCAGCGAGTCAGGAAAGCGTGACCGCAGGTAAGTAAGCCCGTCAACCTCACCGTGAAATTCGTTTTCTTGTACAACGTCGAATAGATGGTTGAAGCGATCCCAATTTCCCAACACGTCGAGCGCCGCAAATCCGCAAGCCAATAGAAAGACAATGATCAATGGGCAACTCGTGACCACGAAGTGTCGCGATTTATCGCGCAGTTGAATACCGTTAAAGAGCATTTCATGGCGGCGAAATGCCTGCGTCAAAAAGTCGATGATCATATCAAAACCGACCGCCGCGAGAACGATTACCCACATACTGGCTGCGGCTGCGATCCGCCCCGTATTGCGCCAGTCGTTCAAAAAAGGTATTTGCGAATACACCCACCTATTGAAATCCGTTTCGCCCTCTCCCCACAGTGTGAATAAGGCGATGATCAAAACAGTGGGGAAGAAAATGCGCCACAGGTTGGGTCCAAATGGTTCACGTCGATAACCGCCCACGGAAAGGACGACCAGCGACATGACGATCAAGATGGCAAAGAGCGATGGCAGCACATAGTGAAAGTTCATCCACCAATCGTTGCCTCCGGGCGTGATCGTGATCGGGGAGAAATAGGTGCTCGCCTTGACCAAGAACGTGGATACAAAGGGATCAGAGGAAAACGGATGGTGCAGCAGCGATCTATTGAGCGGCAAAATGCGAATCGCGCACAACCCGGCGATGAAAACAGCGGCAATCAATAACCGGCGCGCAGCCTGCCGATTAATCTCGAACTTGACCAAATAGCTTGTTTTGCGAATGAGAACGAAGGCACTCAGCAGCGCACACGAGATTGCCGTTGGCAGGACAAGCCAAAATGTTCCGGCGAAGACCTGCAACATCGTCGCCACGACGAATAGACCCACGCACCAGCGGCGATTCGAATACAGCGTACCAATCAGTCCGGCGAATATCCAAGGCATATAAGCCTGACTCAACCCAAATTGGTATAAACCGCGTCCCATCGCGGCAGCCACACTCCCGCTACCGACCAAGAATACGCCCATCATGATCCGCCCAGCCCAACGCAAGCCGAGCACCCGCGCCAGCGTCCAACCGCCCAGCCCCATAAGCACAATGTGGAGCAAAATGCCTACTTTGCTGCCGACGATAGCACCGAACAGCAGAATAGGACCGGACATCAACGGATTGAGGAGGAACGACTGCGCAGATTCAAACATCGGCTCACCGTTTCCGATGAACGGATTCCAAAGCGGAATCGCCCCTGTTTCCTGAAAAATGCGCGCTGCAAATGCCGTGCCCTGAGTGAGCAGCGGCAGATCACCCCCACCCCACTGTAGGTCAGGCGACATGTTTTGCAGATTGCGGGTCGCCCAAAGAGCGGCGGAGAGAATGACAGCAAACTCAATGATGACGATCAAAAGGGTTACGGGGGGTAAACGATACTGGTCTTGATGGATTGGCATCGATGGGGACCTCAAGGCGAAGTGACCAGTGACTTTCAGACAACTAAAGCGCAAATACGATCATACGTTAATTATACAGTTGAAATAGGTCGAGAGTATATTGAATTCCCTATCGACTCGAATAGGCAGCGCAAATTTATATCCAGACGTCCAGATTAAACTTGCGCCAAATAGGGTAGATAACCCGCTGAATCGATTTGCGGAGAAGGGGCGCAGCGGACTGCGCCCCCAAGGTTGCTCACTCCGCGTCGTTCAGCACGAACACTGCTGTCGTGCGACCGGGCACGCTGAACGTCCCGCTGCTGGCGTCAAACGAAGCGTCCTTCACGACCGGATCGCTGCCCTCTGCCTGCACTGGATGTAGCGTGAACGGCAAGCCCATGACCGAATCCAGCGTGAACGTTTGCGCCTGATCGTTGGCGTTGAACAGCACCACGATCTGCGCGTAGGTGGGGTCGATGTTCGCATCCGCCGGATCGGAGATCGACATCACGATCAAGCCGGGGATTTGATTCGCGCCGGTGTTGGCGAAGTGGACGCGCTGCATCACGTCGTCCGCTGTATGCAAGCGGAACAGCGGCGAGCTTTGGCGAATTTCCAGCAGGTCGCGGAAATAGGCAGCGGTGTCGGTGATCACTGACTCGGACGGCATCAGCGCCGGGTTGCCAAGCAGCGGACGCCAGACGTCCCACACCGAACTGTTATCGCCGGACGGCGGCAAGCCGTGCCCCCAGCCGTCCGACTGGTAGGTGAAGTCGAGCGCGTTGAACCAGTCGCCGGAGTTGTAGCTGTTTTTGTCGCCCGATTTCGAGCGCAGCAGGTCGTCGCCCGCCGAGAAGAACGGCACGCCCTGCGACAACATCACCAAACTGATGCCCATCTCCTGCATCCGGGCGCGATCCTCAATCGTGGCGCTCGCGGGCGCTTTCGCCTGAATCACGTCGAACAGCGTCTCGTTGTCGTGGGCGGACGCATAGCTGATGTTCTCCTGCGGGTCGAGCGTGTAGCCGGTCGGATTGCCGTTGTAGTCGATCTGCGATCCGCTTACGGTGTCGCCGTTGGCGTCCTCAAAGCTGTAATCGCGCAGATTGCCTGCCAAGTTGACGCGAATCCGGTCGGTGAGCAGATTGAGCGACTGGCGCTGTTCGTCGGCGCTGCGCGTCTCGAACTCGTTGGGATCATAGAACAGTCCGTTGATAAAACCCTGCACCTGCAAATCGCCAAACGGACTGCCGCCGCGAATCGAGTCACGCACGCGGTCGTTGAACGATCCAATGCCCGATCCGCCGAGGTTCAACTGCGAGGCGTTGACGCCGAGCGCGTTTGCCGCCACTTCGCCGAAATCCCAGCCCTCGCCGTAAATCAGGATCGACGAGCCGTCGACGCCATCCGTCTGCGGCGTCAGACTGTGCAGCATGTCGCGCACGTCTTCCATGTTGCTCAGCATGTGATGCCCCATCAGGTCGAAGCGGAAGCCATCGACCTTGTACTCGGTCGCCCACGTGTGCAGCGAGTTCGAGCATCAGCTTCTCCATCATACGATGCTCGGTCGCAGTGTTCGAGCAGCACGTGCTGGTATCGACTCGTCCCTTCTCGTCCAGCCGTTGATAGTAGCCCGGCACGATCCGATCCAGCACCGAGTTTGCGTCTTGCCCGCTGGCGTTGGTGTGATTGTAGACCACGTCCATCACCACCCGCAGCCCGGTCTGGTTGAGCGACTGTACCATCTCGCGGAATTCGAGGATGCGCTGCGATCCGTCGGGGTTGGTACTGTAGCTGCCCTCCGGGACGGTGTAGTGCAGCGGATCGTAGCCCCAGTTGTAGGCGTCGTCGTTGGCGGTCGCCGTGACGAGCGCCTGCTGCGAGTTCGAATCCGGCGGCAGCATTGCCAGTCCCGCACGATTCAGCTCCACACGGTTGGCGGGATTCTCGTCGGTGGTGGCGAAGTCGAAGACCGGCAGCAGGTGGACGTGGGTCAGCCCGGCTTGCGCCAGCGCTTCGAGGTGCTGCATCCCATTCGAGTTGGTATCGGTGAATGCCGTGAACTTGCCCTGATCCTTCGCCGGGACGCTGTCGTCGTAGGCGCTGAAGTCGCGCACGTGCAATTCGTAGATTACGCTGTCTTCCGGCGCTGCCAGCGGCGGCTTATCGAGCGTCTGCCAGCCGTCCGGCATCAGCGCGGGATCGTTCAGGTCGACGATCTGGCTGCGCGTGCTGTTCATCGACAGGCTAACCGAGTAGGGATCAGTCACGAGGTTGGTCTCGATCTGCTGCGTCGTCGGCGCGTAGACCGTCACCTCGAACAGGTAGTATTTGCCTTGCCAGTCCGGGTCGCCCCAGACCGCCCACACACCCGTCTCCGCGTCGTAATCCATGTCGTGGATCGTCGGTTCGGTCGTGGCGTTCGAGTCGTCGTACAGGTACAGCCGCACGTTTTGCGCCGTCGGCGCCCACACACTGATCAGCGGTGCGCCGTCCGAGAAGTTCACGCCGAGGTCGCCTTCATAGGAGTAAAGATCGTCCAGCACGCCGGGGATTTGCAGCGAGGTCGCGTCTTGAAAGACGTCACCGTTGTAGAAGGCGGCAATCGCAGTCTGATCCCGTAGGATGTCGGGCAGTTTGTCGACATCGGCTGCGTCGATCTTGAGGGTGGTGTAGTCGCCCAACTGGGGGAACTTGGCGAGGATGGCGTCGCCCAAGCCCGCGCGATCCGCTTTCAGGGTGATGTAGCCGTCCGCGCCGTCGATTCCCGCGTCAGTCAGCGTAAGGCTGGCACTGGCGGAATAATACAGGCGGTACTCCGCGCCGGGGATGCGCGCGATCTTCCACGCGACGGTATCGCGCGCGACCCACTGTGCCATCGCCTGCTTGAGATTGCCGGTTTTCGGCGGCGCTTCGCCGCCCACGAGGATTGTCATGATGTGCGTCGCCGAGTCAAAACTGAACACCGTTTGGGCATGATCTGTCGGAACCGTGAACTGGATGTTGGCTCCGCCGGGAGCACCGTCCTCGCCATAATTGATCGTCCAATTGCCATCGAGCGCCACTTTCGCCTCGTAGTCGCCTGCCGGGATAGCGCTGGTGGTATAGGTATAGGTGCCGTCGCCGTCAGGGTCTTGCAGCAGAGTACGCCAGCAATCAGGCTGCCAATCGCCGGGGCAGCCGATCTCGTCTTGGAAGCTGCCCGCTACGTTGGCGATCACCGAGTTCACGCTGTCCGTGACCCAGTGAGTCGCGTCGCTGTAGATGAACGTGACTTTGGTATCGTTGTCCAGCACCAGCGAAATGTTTGCGCCGCCCGGTTCGGCGTGCAGACCATAATTCACGTCCCAACTGCCGTTGAGCGCGACCTTGTATTCGTAACTCCCCGCCGGAAGGTCGAACGTGCCCTCCCACAATTGATCCTTGTCGCTGTAGCTCAGGGCGGTGGCTTCGCAGTCAGTCTGCCAGTCGCCAGTGCAGCCAAGCGCGCTCTGGATCGTGCCGGGGACTACGACCATATCCGGCTGATCAGTCTGCGCTACCACTGCCAGCGAGGTCGCTGCCAGCAGCAAAGCCAAAATGAAGATAACCTGAAATCTATTTCGGAGCATGAATAACTCCCTTCTCGTAAATTGAATCGCAATCATCTCGGATGAAAAGTAGTGCCCGCGTTATATTTCACTAATCATTATAGCGGGAAACCACCTTTTCGAACGGTTTCCGCCGGAATAGTCAGTGATTTGGGGGTAGTCAATCCGAATTCGCGATTGAGACAATACGGAGCCGTCCTAGCAACTCAGCTCGTCCTCAACATGTTGAGTTCATGGTTCTATCCCCTATTCAGCCGTCCCGGATTGACGGTCAGCGGCGGACTCGTGCTTACCGAAGTAAACCCACAGTCCCCACAGCACCGCCGGGATGAGCGTTAGTCCAGCCTGCCAAGTCACCAGCGTCCCGACTCCGACGCCCGTGTCGAGCAGCCCACCGGCGACACCGGACGCAATCGCGCTCATCAGCGTAAACATGGCGAATTCGGTCGAGAATATGCGCCCGCGCACCTTGTTGGGTGTAAGTTGCAGTAGAAGCTGCGTGGAGAAAACCCAGATTATTCCCGCACCTACCCCGCGCAGCAGCGAGCCGACCAACACTATCGGGAAGCTGGACAGTGTCGAAACCAGCAGCAGACCCAACGCCGATACTAGATAGCCCGCAATCAGGACGCGCCGCATGGAAAGGTCGCGGTCGCCAATATAGCGCCGGATCACAATCGGTCCGAAGCCGGTGCCGATCCCGACGGCGGCGTACATTAGCCCCAAACTGATCCCGCCGCTGTCGCCGATCACGAAGATGCCCTCGGCAATCGTCACTTGGAAGACCTGAAAGGCGCCAGCAACGAATAAACTGTTCGCCGATTTATTCAGGGCGATAAAGAAAACGTCGCGATGCTCACGCAGGTAGCGCAGCCCATCGACATACTGATGCAGCGCCGCGCGAACTGTCTTCTCGCTGGACTGGAGCGATGCGGAGGGCGTATAGGCGATGCGGCTGATACAAAGAGCGGAAATGAAAAAGGTGAAAGCATCGATCACGAACGAGGGGTAGACACCCCAAGTACCGGAAGCCACGCCTCCGAGCGCCGCGCCGAAGGCAAGCATGGCTGACCAAGTGGACGAACTCAAAGCATTAGCAGTACCAAGTTCAGACTGCGAGGTGATGTCCGGTAGGATTGCGGTGCGTGTAGGGAAAAAGAAGCCGCTCATGCCCATCTGCAGCGCCGTCAGCGCGTAGACCAGCCAGATGTCGCTCGGATTGCGGACCAGCAGAAAACCGAGCACCGTCACCCCGCGCGTGAGATCCGTGATGATCAGCAACCGTTTGCGATTATAGCGGTCGGCAGCGACCCCGGCGATGGGGCTAATGAGGAAGGGAGCCAACATGCGCACGACGAACAGACCACCTACCGCCGCGCCCGACTGCGTAAGGATAGCAATGAGTGAAGCCGAGGCGATCAGGTCAAACCAGTCGCCCAACAGACTCACGATCTGACCAAGCCACAGCAGACGGAACTTCTTGTTCTGGCGAACGAGGGCGACATAACCGACAGTCTCAGGTTGCATAGCGGGTGTAGCGTTCACAGAATACTCCTCGTTGGTGCGCGATTAACGCGGGTTTTGTCCGACTGCGACATGGACGACGACGGCGCTAATCGGTCCGACCTTACTGTAATCACTGACTTGGGGTTATTCCAGATAATAGGAGCGAGGATCGCGCAGCGCAATTACCAATTTCATGCAACACCTGAAGAGCGGTGAGCATCATTCCTCGAATCTTCTCTAATCACTTATGGTTTTCTTCGCTGTCACTGGTGCTTTCTGGCGATATGATCGTTCTGCTTGCTCCCAGTCCAATTGGAGTCCAAACGGTTGCCAAAGGCAGGCGCTCTGGCGCTTGATTAAGGAGCAGACAGACGGTTCAATAAGGAGCAATTATCTGAGAAGTCCCGACTCAAGACGAGCGTGTTGGATTTGCGGTGGACGGAATAGAATCGAGTTTACCTACGAGCAAAGGTACCTACATCCTGCTCGCGTATCTTGCCGTGCCGACAGCCCTCACTATCGGCAAACTTGGCACATTCGACTTTCCCGGCGGATGGTACACCTACGTCGGTAGTGCGTTCGGTTCGGGCGGGCTGCGAGGCAGGCTGAAACATCATCTCGCGCCAGTGACCAGCCCGCACTGGCACATCGATTATCTGCGGGCTGTTGCCCCCGTTCGTGAAGTCTGGTATCTCGCCAGCGAGACAACCTATGAGCATAGCTGGTCGGATGCCCTGCTCGCTCTGCCCGAAGCAGCGCTGCCAGCCCCGCGTTTTGGCGCATCCGATTGTCGATGCGCAGCGCACCTCGGCAATTTTGCCGAGAGACCGGATTTCGCCGCTTTCCGTTCGCATCTAGGCATCGCCATCAAGCGTTGGTCAATTGATCGCAGTGGCGATTTCGACGGCTGAGCTTGCTAGGCTTCGCTGTCCGACACCACTGTGATGACGACGTTCCCCTGCTTCTGTCCGCTGTCGACGTAGCGGTGTGCCTCGGCAGTCTGTTCCAATGGATAGCATCGGTCGATCACCGGCTTGAGCTTTCCAGCTTCGATCAGTTCTTTGAGGAAGGTCAAGTCTTCGGGCACCCGCGCGGCTGTCCCGGAGATAACGCGCTTGCCGCTCGTCATCGAGACCCACCATCCCCGCAGCTTCTGCGACAACCCGGCATTCGCTAGGAGATAGACTCCGTCCTGCTTGAGCGCACGAACGCTGCCTGAAAACTTGCTCTTGCCGATCACGTCAAAAATAACGTCATAGTTTGCCCCGCTTTGGGTGAAGTCTTCCTGTGCGTAATCAATGACGTGGTCGACGCCAATCGCGCGCAGCATGTCCAGTTTTCCCGCGCTGTCGACGCCCGTAACCTCCGCTCCGAAATACTTGGCAAGTTGCACCGCAATAGTTCCGATACTCCCACCCGCACCAACCACCAAAACCTTTTGTCCGGGTTGGATATTCGCCTGCCGGAGAAAATGCAGCGCCTCAAGCCCCGCAACTGGAACGGCAGCCGCTTCCGCGTAGCTCGTGCCCGTCGGCTTGCCCACCAGCGCCCCATCATTAGAGCGCTCTGGCAAACGGATGTACTCAGCGTAGGCACCAAAACCAAACCCGGTCGTCCCGAAAACCTGATCGCCTATGCGAAACCGGGTCACGTCACTGCGAACTGCTTCAACTTCTCCAGCTAGCTCCTGACCAAGTATCCGATCTTTCGGTCTTAGGAGACCCATGTAGATGCGGATGGCAAGCCCCAGCCAAAGCGGGAATTTCAGGCTGCGAACCTCCGCATCCCCCGCAGTCACGGTGGTTGCGTGAACTCGGATCAATATCTCATTGCTTCTGGGTGTCGGTTTTTCAACCTCCCGGAGTTGAAGTCCATCCGGTGAGCCGTATTTTGTGAAGACAATCGCTTTCATGCGCTTCCTTCCAAGACCCAAGACGTCTGCCGCTGCTTAATTATGCCCTAAAGCGGCAGGTCAGCGCGCGGTTAGTTCAAGCGAGCGGAGGGCAGCGTGACGACGACGCTGACGTGCTGCCCGGCAAACGTCAACGCCGAGGCATAGGTCACTTGTAGTGAGGGGCGGACAGCGAAGTCCTAGCATAGCTTATCTTCGCAGCGCCGGATCGAGCAAGACAGCGTCACACAGCGAGCCGCAAAGTCCATCGAGGATCAACGTGCGCGGCAAAAACGTCTGCAAAGCGGCGACGAAGCACGTCAAAACACGTGAGGGGTCATGATCACCTGCGTCCAGCGATAGCCAAGCAGTCGGTCGCTCACAGTTGTCGAGCCGTGCGCAGATCAGCGTGGTATTCCCAAAGCCAGCAGGTGCCGAAACGAGCGTCAGTTTATGATGCATCCCTTCGTTTAGCCGCTCGATCAGATGAGTACGGCTGACAACTTTAGCTCGCAGCGGCGGGATATAAAGTTTCGTGGCTAAAATCGGTATTGGCATGGGGCAAGTATAGAACACACCGGCAAATCTGAATCGAAATGAAGCAGCCAGCTGAAGAACACTGGCTAATTCGGCAAGCGAAAAGCCCGGTCAGTTCGACCGGGCTTTAGGTTTTTGCCTATTCTTCATCTGGCGGATCATTTAGCCGCCAATGTGATACATCTCGACCTTTTCCATCCGCTGACCGGAGCCGCGCTCTTCGGAATAGTGGTCTTTTCGCGCCTGCCACGCCTCAGTAATCCGCTGCATCAGCGCCTCATTGGACGCGCCGGAGCGCAGCAACTCACGCAGATCAACGCTGCGGGAGGCGAACAGACAGCCGTAGATTCTTCCGTCTGCCGACAGCCTTAGGCGATTGCAGTTCCCACAGAACGGATTGGAAACTGCGGTGATGAAACCGATCTCGCCGCTGCCGTCGGCATACCGATAGCGCCGAGCGACCTCGCTATCTTCGTGCGGCGCCAGCGGTTCGAGGGGCACGACCTGCGCGATTCGCTCGATCAGTTCATCGGTTGGCAGCACGCGCTCATAATTCCAGCCGTTGAGCGTTCCGGCATCCATATACTCGATGAAACGCACGATATGCCCCCGCTCCCGGAAGTACAGCGCCAGATCCACCAGCGTGTGATCGTTGACGCCGCGCTGCACGACGGTATTGATCTTGATCGGCGAGAATCCGGCATATTCGGCGGCATCGATCCCCTTGAGCACGTCGGCGACGTGGGCACGATTGCCGCTTAACTGCCGGAAAACCGCCTCGTCGAGCGTGTCGAGGCTGATGTTCAGGCGCTGCAACCCCGCCGCCCGCAGTGCTTGCGCGTTCTGGGGCAGCAAATAACCATTCGATGAGAGGGCAATATCTTCAATGCCGGTCACCGACGCGAGTCTGCTCACCAGTTGATCGAGGTGCGGTCGCAGCAGCGGTTCTCCGCCGGTCAGCCGGATTTTGCGAACTCCCAGACGGCTGAAAATCGCCGTGAGGCGGGTGATTTCGTCGAAAGTGAGCAGTTCGCTGCGCGGAAGAAAACTATATCCCTGAGGAAAGCGATCTGCGGGCATACAGTAGGCGCAGCGAAAGTTACAGCGGTCAGTTACGGAAATTCGGACGTTCTCAAGAGGACGGTCGAAGTAGTCGAAAAGCGTCATTGCCCTCTCTCCCCGGCGTGCATCACTGAGCAATCGAAGTAAAGTTCAGGGTGGAATACACTTAGGGAGCGCATCCTATCAAGCACAGCGGCGATCTGATCAGTGGTGCCCATGAGGTTGCTCAACCACTTCTGGTCGGCGGCTGAAGTAAGCGTCGCCCGCACAGGCACGGCAGACGGTCTGACCTTCTACGACGATTTCACGCTCGTTGAGAATTTCCTCGCCGCAAATGGCACAGTTCACGCGCAGACCGTGTTTGCTGATCAAAGCGGTCAGATCGAGTGTCAGTTGAACTGGACTCCAGCAAAACAAATCCTCAATCGGCAGCACTTGATAGGCTTCGAGCATCGCCTCCCAGCGGCTCGCGACCTGCGGGAGCCAGTTGGCAGCGGCGTCGCGCGACGCCGGGTGCGGATAAATCCGTATCGCCTCTTCCGTCTGCGTATCGACAAACGTCGCGGCGACCTTGCCGTAATCCATCAAGCGCAGCGTGCGATGCCCCAAGGTGCATCCGCTCGCAACGGCGACGCCATCGGCGAAACAGCCATCCGTTTCCACAAAGGTGAACAGGCGCTTATCCGCTTGCGGTAGTTCCAGATCGAGCAGGTCGCCCGCCAGCATCCCCATCCTCACGCCGAGGACCTGCCGGGGGCAGAGGTGATGGTGTAGCGCCATCGTTTGTTCGAGTAACGCCGTCAATTGAGCCATGGTTATCTCATCTTTCTGGACGGAGGGTGTCATCATAGTCGGGTCGCGTCGCCGGTTGCATCGAGCGGCGACCACCCAAGGGATTCTTGCGCCGGAAGTCACAAACCGGGCACAGTCCCGTGTCCGAATTTCCAGCATAAAGGGTATTGCACTTGATACAACGTTTGAGCGCACCGCGATGAAGGACAACCGGATCAGGACTGATCAACTCGCCGACGGTTGGAGCGCCCGCGCGCTGAAGCGCCTTCGGATCGCAGAAGTTGATGCACAGCCCGCAGTTCACACACGCCGCTGACGAAAACGTCAACTCAAAGCGCTCATCGTTTCGAGCAAACTCTAGCGCCCCGGTCGGACAAATACGAGCGCAGGTCGTGCAGGCATTGCAGGCATCGGATGCGGTGAGGGCGACGAAATCGCTGCCCCACACGGGTTCGTCAAGATTTTTCGGCGCGAGCCGACTCAATGCGTTGATCAGGCGATGTCTTTCGGTCTCGCCTTCGAGCGGTGGCAGAAAATCGCGCGCGCCTTGTCCGATTGCCTGAAAGAAACCGCGCCGGGATACGGGTGGGTTCTTGATCGAATAGACCGCGCGACGTTTAGGGCGCTGCACGGGGGCGGCGACGGCAACCGTTTGCCCCTTGCCCACCGCTTCGAGTAATTCGCTTGCCTGTCGGATCGTTGCTTCGATTTCCGGCTGAAGCGGCGCAAGCGGACACTGTGCGCAGGCGTCTAGGCGTACCCGCACCCGCTTGACGCCCTGCGCCACGAGGCTCAAATAGCCTGACGCGCCCAATGCGGCGAGACAGCCGGTCATCGTGATCACGCCGTCCATTTTCGGATCGCCGGATGTGGGATCAGGGTGCAGCGCACAGGCGATTTCGACCGCTTCGTGATCGACTAACTGCGAGGCGCAGTACAGCAGGCGCTGGATATCGTCTTTGCCGGAGATCGCGCCGGTCGGGCAAGTATGCAAACACAAACCGCAGCGGATACAAGCGTCGGCATCAATCTGAACGCCGTTGTCCAGCCGGATCGCTCCCACCGGACAGACCTGCACACACCGGTCACAATCCGCTGACTTATCCCGCGCATGGACACACTGCATTTCCGCCAGTGTGATCGCTGGCTGGCTCTGCGCAAACCGCTCAGCGGCTAGCGCGAGTTTAGCGAGGTTCATCAAGCCGTTTCCAGCTCCATCGCCTGATTGGTGTGTGCAAGACAGCCAAGCGCAAGATGCGCGCAGCCGCGATAGTAGTCGCTTTCAGCCTCCTCGATCACGAGGTTCAAGCACTCCGGCGCCCACCGAAGCAGATGATCGCTCAGGAACCTGCGGATTTCCGAGATCGCAACCTCGAGAACGTCCGAGCGATCATGATCGATGGCGGTCAGTCCAAGCTCGCTCAAATGAGCGATAAAGCGGAGTTCCAAGCCTAGATGATCGTCCGGCTCGGAGCCGAGGTTGGGGATCGGCATTCCGAAACGCTGGAATTCATGCCGTACTTGGAGCGTATACGGGCTAAACAGCAGGTGATCAGGGCTGCGGTAGACCGACTCCCAAGGCGCAGCCAACAGATGCCCCGGCCCAACGAACAGTCGGCGGTAGTCGTGCTGAAGTGTCTCTAGATCGTCGGAGCGCCAAGCCGCGCAGAAACCGCGCAGTAGTGTCAGCCCGGTTTCAACCTCGGCGTGGCTGGATTCCAGCGGAAACGCATCGAACAATTCGTCGGCAGCCAGCGTATCGATCAGTTCCTTGCTCGGTGGCTCGTAGAATACCTTATTCAAAAAGCTGTAAGCCAGCTCGTGGGCGATTAGCAGTTCAACCCGGTCATTCATGGGAATAGTTCCTCCAATAAAGCGACAGTTACGGGCGGGTGTAGAACCTGCCCGTAACCTTTATAGTGATTCTATTACAGAGGCTGACACGAGGGGTGTGTCATTTATCCCCTTTTTTAGATACCGATTCGTACCATACTGGCGTAGAACAGATAGCGGCTGAGAATCTCCGAGATCAGCACGAACGTGAAAGCTAGATACGCCACGTTGCTGACAACCCGCAGCTTGCTCTCGCTTGCCGCCATCGCATAGAGAAACACCGCCAGCAGCCCCGCTCCGACGAACAGCAATACCAGTTGCAGACCGAAGATCAGCCCTTGCTGCTGCCCGATCAGTCCGAGGCTAGCAGCAGCAGCGGTAGTGCCGTCCATGCCCAGCGTAGATAAGTAGAGCGGCACCACAATGAGCTGCAAGCCCAGCAGACCGATAGAGGCGAGCGCAATCCAGCGCAGCGACGTCGCCAGCATGGTGTACTGGACATTCTTGGTGTCCATGTTCTTGCGACGGACGTACCAGAAATTGGCGACAAAAGCGGCGCCCATTGCCAAGCTACCCAGCAAGAAGGTGGTGATGAGGAAGGTCGCCGGGGTCGCCAGCGTATTCCACGCCGGGACGCTGAACAGACGATAGACCATCGACATCGACACCACAAGGCAGATGCCAAGCGCAGCGACGACCAAGCCCAACACGTTCCGCAGTTGCGGCGTCGAAAGCTTACGCCACTGCAAGAAGGCGAAGACCGCGCCACCGCCACAGAACAGCACCGAGAACAGAATTTCGCGGCTCAACCACGACGAGCCGATATTCGCAATCGCTCGCGGCGCATTGATCGGGTTGCCGAGGTGGATGAACGTCACGAGCAAGCCGAAGACGACCACTGGACCAATCGCCAGAAGTGCGCGGTCGCTCATCTTGTCCGCTTCCTCAAGCCCGTTGCGGCGGGCAGCGAAGAAATGTACGCCCCCTAGAATGATGAAAGAACCGACGGCCATCTGCGTGACCACTGTGAAGATGATGAGTGCCCATTCATTCGTATTCATAGTTAAATCTCTTCCGGCAGATTGAGAATGCGACCGGTACCTTCGCCCACTGGCTCAGCGCTCCGATGCGGCGTGATCACCAGAGAGGGGTGAGTGTTCTCGCCGGACGGCAGCGGTGCAATGCCATCCAGCGTTCCGTACTTCGCTTGCAGTTCTGACAGTTCGCCGAATTCGAGTGCACGCATCGGGCAGGCATCGACGCAGGCGGGATTGCCGCCCTCAGCCACCAAATCTTGGCAGAAGTTGCACTTGGTCATGACGCCAATCGCTTCGTCGAACTGCGGCGCGCCGTAGGGACACGCCCACTCACAATAGCGGCAGCCAATGCACTTATCGGCGTCAACGGTGACAACACCGTTCTCGTCTTTGCTCATGGCGGTCGTCGGGCAGACACTTACGCAGACCGGGTCTTGGCAGTGCATACACGCCGCGGACATCGAGTAGACGAAGACGTTGTTCGGAACCAGCATATCCTTGTGGCGCGAATCTGCGACCCATCCCCCGCCACCATACTGATAAACTCGGCGCCAGATCACGCCGACGGGTAAATCGTTTTTATCTTTGCAGGCGATCTGGCAGGCTTTACAACCTGTACAGGCACTTGCATCGAAATAGAAGCCCAGTTGTTTTGTCATTTTGTCCTTCCTTACAAGGCGACGATGCGCTGCGGCCAACGCGCATCCGGTGCGAGTTCTGATCCGGTCCATTTTTCGACTTGGACGTTTTGAGAGTTGAAGCCGCTGTGACCTTCTACGGTCGGGACGCCAGCTTCCAAGAAGTTGTCAGAGCCTGCTTTGTCGAGTCCCAGACTATCGTCAAACTCCGTCCAAGCACCGTGCGGCAGGAATGTGACACCGGGCATGATGCGCTCGGTCACAACCACCGGTCGAATCGCACTGCCTTCCGAGCTGGTGATCTTGACGACATCACCGGACTGGATGCCACGCGCTTCGGCATCGATGGGGTTCATGACGAATTCCTGCGGGAACGCCTCGCGGAGTTGCAGGACGTTGTCGAATTCGGAGTGGCTTCGCCGCCAGTAATGCTTGTTATACATTTGCAGCGGGAACTCACCCTTGACCTTGTTCTCCCAATCGCTGAAGGTTGTCTCGTAGCCGCGCTCCGGCGGGATGTATGCCGGGATCGGGCGGATGGTTGTCCAGCCCAGCGCCGTGACGTCGGCAGCCAGCTTCTGACTGTGGAGTTCGACCAAACCGCTCTCGGTCGGCAGCGGATTGGCGACCGGGTCTTCACGGAACGACTTGAGCGCGATATAGCCGAAGTTGTCGCCTTCGTGACGCGGAACCTGATAGGAGCCATTGGTCTTGAACTCCATGATCGGGATGCGCCCGGTCTGCGGCGTGCCTTCAACTCCCAGTGCGTCCAGATCAGCCTGTGTGATGGTTACCAGCGGTTCGCTCGTAACGCCGTCTTCCATGAGGACGGTCGCACCAGCAACTTGGTTGAAAATCTGCTGCGCGAGCGAAATTTCGGGAGTCGCTTCATCGTAGACGCCCAGCCGCAGCCCAATCTGCCAGTCGATCCAAGCGTCGTCGTGAGTTTCAAACAGCGGGTCGATGACCTTACTCGCCCAGAAAGCCGTCTCACGGTTGGGGATGACGACGTAGCCGTCGCGCTCCCACTGCGTCGTGACCGGCAGCACCACGTCCGAATAACGGGCGCCGGTAGTGAGGAAGAAGTCTTGGCACAGCGCGAACTCGACCTGACGCATCGCTTGGATGCCCTTGGCTTGTCCGACTGTCGTCTGCAGCCGCGAGCCTTTGGTGTGATAGACCATCTGGATGTTGATGTCGGTCTTGGGACCCACGCCGCCCGTGTACTTGCCGGTCAGCACCGCATCCCAGATTTCGTTGTTGTTGATGCTGTCCGTTACTGGATTACTGGGTCGCGGCAGCACCGTGCCCGACTTTCCGAAGCTAATCAGGTTCGGACCGACGTTACCAGCGGTAGAGTGGCGCGTGCGTCCCATGCCGCCACCGCTGACGCCGATTGAGCCGATCATGGCGGCGATAGCCGTGAACGCCTGCCCCATCGACTGCGCGTTGTTGACGCGAGCCGAGGCATCGCTTTCCATAAAGGCGACCGGATTGGTCTGGGCGATTTCAAGCGCGAACGTGCGAATCTTTTCGGGCGGCACACCGCAAATCTCGGAAGCCCATTCGGGCGTCTTGGCGGGGTAGTTCTTGTGCCCTTCCGGTGCCGGGTTCCCGCTTGCATCCAATCCGAGCACGTAGTCCCGGTAGTTTTCTTCGGGGTCAGCGCCTTCCGGCAGATGAGCCTTGTCGAACCCAAGCACGCAGCGATTGACAAAGTCCCAGTCAATTAGCGGATTGGTGCTCGGATCATCTTCGGTGATCAGCACGTTGCCGATAGCGAGCAGCATGGGCGTATCGGTGCCGGGGCGGATTGGAATCCACTCGTCCGCGAGAACCTGTGCTGACGGGTTGTAGTAGGGATCGACGAAAATAAACTTCGCCCCTGCCTTCTTCGCCTGTAGATAGTTGTATGCCGGGCTGCCGCCACTGGAGTTAATCGGGTCGGTGCTCCACATGACGATCAGTTTCGACTTACGCAGTTCGAAACGGTCGTTGCCCGCGTTGGCATAATCACCGATGACGCGGGGTGCCGTGTACTGCCACGTACCGGAGGAGGTCGAACCCCACGTATTGGTATAGCCGCTTGCCAACGCCAGTGCGTTCGTGCCCCACATGACCGAGTTGCCACCGTACTGCTCGGTGATGCGCTTGTATTCAGAAGCGACTATGTCGAGTGCCTCGTCCCACGAAATCCGCACCCATTCGTCCCTGCCGCGCAGCGACTTGTCGCCGCCACCCGGTGCCCAGTGTGCTCGCTTCATCGGGTACTTGAGCCGGTCAGCACCAAACACACGCATACGCTGCGAGCGTCCACGCGCGCAGCCGCGCTGCTGCGGGAAATCAGGGCTGTCGGCATGAGTATCGTCGGTCTTTTGACGAGTCACGATTCCATCGACGACGAGTGCTTTATTCAAGCAACGTCCGCCGCAGTTGCCCCAACAGGCTGACGGAATCCACGTGCCAGCGCTAGCGCTGGTATCTTCAGTTGCCTCGGCAGCTTCGAGCACGTTTAGCCCCATGCCCAAGCCTCCGGCGACGACTGCCGCTCCTCCCAGTGCCGAACTCCATTTCAGGAAACTGCGTCGGCTGAGGATGGTCTCCTTAATCGTTTTCGAAAGTGTGTTATCGTTGCTCATAGTGGTTCCTCAAGTTCATGATCCCTTTTACAAGTCCTATCCCCGGAAAGTCGAGAGCCTCATGAGAGGCTGTACGGAAGGGAATGACAGGAGTCCGATCAATCACGTACCTCCAAGCTGCGCACAAGAAGCGCCCCATACAATTCAAAGCACTATCATCATAGAGAGTTGGCGCAACCAAATCATCGTCATTCAGAGTTGTCTAGCTAATCCGAAAGGATGGTTTATCTCAACGCTTCCATCACGGAACGCCAGAAGCGCTGGCTCCAAGCGAGGATTTTTAGGATTGTTTTGGGGATGGGAATGTAGGGACGAGACACACCTCGCCCCCTGTTTGAATTCGCGACGACAAACTAGAGATCGGCAGCTAAATCGAACTGCTGCGGCGTGGTGAAATCGATCTTCAACTCACGAATACAGCGCTCCCGCTCCCGGAATTCGATCACGCTGGACGCGATGCCGACTTCGACGGAAAGGTCTTGCAGCGCCGGGATCATGCTGACCGGGAACTCGACATACTGGTAGTGCGAGTCGACGGTGTAGTTGTCAAAACCGCGTTCCCGGAAAAGGCGCAGAACCTCATCCATCTCGCCGCCGAAGACCTTTGCCGTCTTCAGCAAGTAGTCTTTCTGCGAGAAATACTGCGTCGACGGCACCGGTTGTCCGAGGTTTTGCTGGTAAAGCTGCCCGGTGTGCTTGTTCTCCAGCGAGCAGTAATGCACCCCGATTTTCAGCCCTTGCTCAATCGCAAAGGCAACCAGATCAAAGCAGACTTCCTCGCTACCTTGAATCGGCAGCCCACCGGCATACCAGTAGTCGTACAGCACGCGATGCGGCGGATTTCTGACGACGAAGCCGCGACGTTTAAACTCGGCTGCGTTCCAGTACGGGTAGCACAACTCCAGCAGATTGACGCTGTGAATTTCCAGCTCGTCCAGTTCCAGCAGGATGCCCTTCATAGTCTCCAGCGTGCCGGGGAGAACCGGCATCTCGACCATCACCTGCGGGATGTACTGTTTCGCCAGCGCGATCCGTTCGTAAACGTGACGCCTGCCCTGCTCGGTATCGTGCATCCGAATGCTGAAGCGGATTTCGTCGAGACCGGCAGCCTTCAGTTCCGCCAGCGTTGCCTCATCAGCGTGATCGCCGCAGGTGTAGAGTCGGGTATGCGCGTGGGGGTAGAGTCGCGCGGCAGTTCGAAAGAAATCGAACGCCGCTTCCTTATAGAGCAGCGGTTCTCCGCCGGTCAGCGCCAGCGTGTGCGCCTTCTGATGCGCCGCATACATTTGTTCCAGTTCAGCAGCCGGGTTGCGCACCTGCTCACGAAAGCGCGAGTAATCTTCCTGATTCGGATTGAAGCAGTAGAAGCAGCTTCGGTGGCAGCGCAGGGATATGAAAAAGGTCGCGCTGCCGACTCCCAACTGGCAAGCTTCGCAGGCGGGCGAAATTCGATTGACGACGACACTCTTCCCGTCATTGCGAAAGGTCGCGCCAAGGGCGTGCAGCCTTTCTCGCCTGCCATCAACATCGTCCGCACAAGGCGGCGGTGCCATGTCGATTCCAGTCTGGCGGATTTGGTCAGCATAATTCTCGGCAATCCGCAAATAGCGCTCCGCGTAATCCGCGAGCGTCAGGTTCTTTATCGTTTTCAGAGTCTTCGTCGTCACTTGGGTGATCATCAACCAGTCCTCATACTTCAGCCCTCAGCTACCGGATTCGCCGTTGCTGTCACCTGATCCGCTTGACAGCAGCGGGACTCGCTCATCAACTCTCGCCGCTTTTGGCGAGGATTCGCATCGGGCTGCGTTCGTTCGTAATCGAGGGCACCAATCCCCGTTTGATCGCGTAGTTTGCCGCTTGAGTGCGGTTTTGAAGCTGGAGTTTGTCCAGAATGTTACGGATGTGCGTTTTCGCCGTGTTGACCGAGATATTCAAATGATCAGCAATCGCCTGATTACTCGCGCCGGTTGCCGCCAAACACAACACGTCCAGTTCGCGTTCGGTGAGGGCTTCTTCCCCCCGCTCCGCTTCAACCGAGCGTTTCGAGATACATTTGAGCAGTCTGGATGCCGTCTCGCGCGTCATCGCCGCCTCGCCACGCTCGACGCTCGTGAGCACGTCGAATAATTGCTCGGCGTCCAAGTCCTTGAGCAGATAGCCCGCCGCGCCGAGCTGCACCGCCCGGTACAAATCCTCATCCGACTCGGAAGCCGTAAGGATGACCACCACCGTGTTCGGATAGGTGGCGCGAATGCAAGCGGTCGCCTCCATGCCATCACCGTCCGGCATGGATATATCCATCAGCACAATGTCGGGCTGTAACTCCTCGGTCAAGCGGACCGCTTCGCGCCCGGAGGCAGCCTGACCGACAACTTCGACGAGGTCTTTTCGCGTTTTCAATAAGCCGATCAACCCTTGCCGAAATAAACGGTGATCGTCAACTACGAGCATTCGCAGGGG
Source organism: uncultured Chloroflexia bacterium (assembly GCA_963826685.1). Lineage (GTDB taxonomy): Bacteria > Chloroflexota > Anaerolineae > Aggregatilineales > Phototrophicaceae > Flexifilum. The sequence continues at coordinate 35,025 of CAWGYC010000004.1, forward strand.
TAACATACGTTTCCACCTTCAATTCATGATAGGACGTGGGCAGGCTGACCATAACGGTCGTCCCCTGACCGGGCAGCGACGTGACGGTGACCTTACCACCGACACCTTCGGCACGCTCTCGCATGGTCTGCAAACCAAAGTGACCGTGCGAGATCGTGCCCGGCGCGATGCCAACTCCATCGTCGGCAATGCAAATCTCAAATCTATCGCGCTTTGACGTGAGCGTGACCTGAACGTGTTCCGCCTGTGCGTGCTTGCGGACGTTCGCTAACGCCTCTTGCACGATCCGCACGCACTCGGTTTCAGCCAAGGGCGCTAGCGCAGGCTCGTCCCCACAATGATCTACGATTTCGGTAATGACGCCGGTCTGGATGCCGAATTCCTCGATATATTCCTTGAGCGCCGTGATCGGATTCGCATTGCCCGCCAGCGCGGTACGCAGACTCAGGATATTTTCGCGCACGTCCGCCTGTGCCGACTTGATCGATTGTCGCGCCTCTTGCAGTTCCGCTAGCAGCGCCTCTTGATCTCCTTGATGGACTAACGCCTCCAACGTCTGCATCTCGATACCGAGATAGCCGAGGATTTGCGCGAGACTGTCGTGCATTTCACGGGCGATCCGCGAGCGCTCGTCGATCACGGCGAGCGATTGGAGTCCTGCCGCCATCGACGCATGTTCGAGCGCGATAACCGCTTGATTAGCGACGTAGCCCAAGCCGATCAGATCGGTGCAGGTGAACGGTCTCCCGGCGGTTCTGCCAAGCCACAGAGCGCCGATCAAGGTCGTGTTCAGCTTGAGCGGCACCAGCGCGGCGGTTTCCACGTGGACATAGCGTCCATTGGCGCGCCATTCAAATACACCTCCGATGTCTTCAGGATAGCGAAGCGGAATACCAAGCCGGACGGCATCAAGGATCACCGCATTCTCAACTGGCTCTGACGCCACGACTCGCGCTTCGCCCGATATGACCTGCACCTTGTAACAGAGTTGTTCCTTACCCTCGTAAAGCGCGATCACGGCGGCATCTGCCGCCAGCATGTCGCGCGCCTCGGTGACGACATCTTTCATAACGTCGTCGGCTTCTTCCATGCCAGCGATGCGGCGACCGATCTTAACGAGCGCGTCCAACCAGACTTCAGTCTCTTGCCGCGTTTTCGTGTGGATCGTCAGCGCGATCCGCTGTGCTTCGCGCCGCGCCTCCTCCAGTTGTTTGATCCTCCGCTTGCGCTCGACTTCGAACACGTTCATCGAAGCGGTCACGAGTACGGCGACCAACATCATCAACAGGAGCCGCCACGTGACAGCAGAAATGCCGACGAGCATCGTGCTGGCTTCGCTCGGCAGCCAAATACTGCTGGAAACGGTCAGAGAGAAGACTGCATTGAGCAGGAAGGCAACGGCGGTTGCTAGCAGAATACCCGAAGCGGGCGCATCGTCGGTTTGCTTCAGACGGATCCACTGTCGGGCAAATCCCAAAGCGGCGAGAATGTCACCGGGTAACAGCAGCAGATAGTGCGACCACTGAATGATCGATGCTTGGATGTCACTCGCGGTCAAGACGACCACGATGCCGTAGGCGACCACCATCGTCATGGGGACGAGCAGCGCTACCGGCAGCAAGTTCAACCACAAAGGCAAAGCGCCCGCTTCAGCGATCAAACCGGAGCCAAACCGCACGAGAACGACGCCAGAAGCAATCAGCGACAACAAGATGAGCACGGAAAGCGCGTCGAGCGGGTGCGCGCCGATCCGGTCGGAATCGAGCATGACACCCCAGCAGTAAACACTGCTCAACAGCGCATACGCTCCCAGCCAGTGAAACTGATGTCCAAGCGCGATTTCGCTATCCCCGCGCCCGCGCAGCAGGACGACCAGCCCCATGGTAAAGCATGTTAGCCCAAGCAGAAAAAGATTAAGGGGCATCGTCTCATCACTTGTCGAATGCGTCTCACCTAATCATCGAACTAGCCCGCGTGTTCTGCTAGTTACATTCGTTACCGTTGCTACGCTTATGTTCATCCTCTCTTGTGGCAGATTCGCAGTAACCCTATTACAATGAGGACATTCCAAGCGCGATTGTCGCTTCGGCACAATGACCACAAACATTTAACCCGCTCACCTCGTTCCAGAAAAGGGTGTAAAAATGGCTGATATTCCCAATACTTTCTTGAGCCTCCGTGAAACGTATCCCGAAATTGCCGATACTTACGAAGCACTCGCGCAAGCGACCCATGCCGCCGGTCCATTGAGCGACCGCGAGCGGCAGTTGGTCAAGCTGGCACTTGCTATCGGTGCGGGGCTTGAGGGAGCGACCCACTCCCACGCGCGCCGCAGCCTCGAACAGGGGTTGACTGCTGAGGAACTTCGGCAAGTAGCTTTGCTCGGCATCACCACGCTCGGCTTCCCGTCCGCCGTGCGTGGCTATACGTGGATCAATGACGTTTTGGAGAAGAAATAGTAAATTACGCGCTGTCTGCAAGTGAGTCTGTGTCATGAACAACCACGAAATGAGTGCATTTACGGTCGCCGTGCTAGCCGGGGGCGCATCTCGCCGCATGGGCGCCAACAAGAGTTTGGTCGAACTGGAAGGCAAGCCGCTCGTTCAACATGTCCTTGAGCACGTGCGCCCCTTGAATGCTCCAATCTTGTTAGTGACCAACCAGTTCGATCTGTACCGACGTTTTCAGGTGAGTATGGTCGCCGACGTGCTGCCCGGTAAGGGTTCGCTCGGCGGAATCTACAGTGCGCTCACGCACAGCACCAGCGCCTTCACCCTCTGCGTCGCCTGTGATATGCCCTTCCTCAACGCGAACCTGCTGACGTACTTATTGTCGCTGCGCACCGGTTTCGATGCCGTCGTCCCCATGCTCGACGGTCAACCGCAGGGACTGCATGCGGTCTATCACCGGCGCTGCGCCAAGCCGATTCGGGAACTGATAGATCGCAACGAACTGCGCATCAGCGGGATTTTTGATCACTTGCGAGTGCGGCTCGTCGGCGAACAGGCGATCCGCAATCACGATCCTGAACTGCGCTCGTTCACGAATCTCAATACGCCCGAGGAGCTTGCCCGCGTGCGCCGCGAGATCGGCGCAGAAGTTCCGCCCTCCACACCCCCCGAATGACGCATTCGGAGACCCCTTATCGACGTAGAGCGCTATAATCCGCACCGTTCAACTGCCACAACCAAATAAAGTGTCACCACTGACCTTAAGCCGATCACGCAGCAGCGTCGCCGCCGTGATCGGCAGCGACTTCACTGGTTTGGCGTCTCTGTCGTTGTGGTCGGATTACAGCCACGTTCAATTTTGATTTCGCGTTAGATGAAATAGATGAGCGCTTATTTTAAGGAGAAAAATAATCCATGAAATCCGCCATTGCTTTCTTCCGGCAACCCCGTAACCTGCCGATCTTGATCATCCCCTTACTGCTGCTCATCTGGGGGCAATTCGTTGCGCCCGCGCTGGGAGAAGCAAGTTTCACCAACGTGGCGCTCTTTGACAGTCCTTATCGCGCAGCGCTGCCGCTCGGCAGTGGCGGAGACGCGGTGGCGGATAACGTCGTCGTGATCGTGATCGACGGGCTGCGTCTCGACGTCTCCCAACAACTGCCGACCCTGAATCAACTGCGCGCCCAAGGCGCCGACCGGGCGCTAGTAGTCGGTCAGCCTTCGTTCTCGCTGCCGGGCTGGACGGTGATCGGTACGGGCGCTTGGCAAGAACAGAGCGGCGTTACGACCAACTACTACCAAGACAGCATCGCTGTTGACACGCTGTTTGAGGAGGCGAAACGCGCCGGGCTGACGACAGCGATTGTCGGCGATAAGCCATGGGGACAGCTTTACGACTCCGGCGTGGATACCGAACACCTGATGGACGAGCTGCCCGACGAGTACACCAATCTCGAAGCCGATTTGCAGTTCGACCGAGACACCACCGATCTTGCGCTTCAGGTGCTTCAAACTCAGCCAAACCTGATGCTGATCCACTTGCTGAGCGTGGACAGCACCGGACACGGCTGGGGTGGCGCTAGTCCCGAATATCTGCAAGCAGCGCAGAATGCCGATAACCAAGTAGCGCGGATCGTCGACGCGCTCGATTTGAGCAACACGGCGCTCTTCATCACCGCTGATCACGGACACCTTGATCGCGGCGGTCACGGCGGCTGGGAGTCGATTGTGCTGCACGTACCCCTTGTCGCTGCCGGGCAAGGGATCAAGCCGGGGCAGTACTCGCAAGCCGAACAATCCGCTATCGCCCCGACGTTAGCGACCCTGCTGGGAACGGCGATTCCAGCCCACAATCAGGGCAGCATCCTGTTTGACGAGCTAGCTATGTCAGATTCGCTGAAAGCGTCCCGCGCCGTAGACCTAGCGACACAGATCACCCAGCGCTACGACTCCATGTTGGAGACTATCGGCGACTCGCGGCGCGTCGACGACCAAGCGCTGACGGCGGCGCAAAGCGCGCTCACCAACGGCAACAGCGCCGAGGCGCTCACGCAGACGCAGCACGTGCTGGACAGCGCTTATGCGCAATGGGACGCCGCCCGCGCGGATCGCTTGAACCGGGAGCGGTTGGGGCGCGTGCCAGTCATCCTGCTAGTGCTAGTGATCGCGGCGCTCTACCTGTGGTGGTGGCGGCGCGAAGGCTGGAACTGGCGCGCGCCATTCATCGGCGCGGTGATCTACTTCGTCTTGTGGAACCTAAACTACTTCGTGATCCACCGCTTCACCTACTCGATCAGCATGTTCAACCAAGAGGCTTTGGTCGTTCCGTTCATCACCGGGCGGGTGATGGAAGCGCTGATCGCTTTGGTGATCGCTGTGGTGGTGGTCTCACTGCTCCGGCGGCGGGCTGAACGCGGCGAAATTGCGCGCGATGTCGTTCACACCATGCTCCTGATCGCGTTGGTGCTCGGCGTGCAAATCCTGATTTTCTACGGGCTGTGGGACTTCCTGCCCACGTGGTATCTTCCTGCCCTCGGCGCGGGCTTCAAGTTCTACCTCGACCTGTATCAGACGACCGCCTTTTGGCCCATCTTGGCGCTTCCGGCGGCGGCGCTGCTGCCCTTAATCGCGCTGCTGATCGCCGGGATCGCCAATCGCCTCTTGCCAAACCGTGAGCACACCCACGCTTAAGCTGTGGATGCACGTCGGCACGCTAGGTGAGGCTCGACGGCAGCGATAACGACACGTCGGCGTTCATTTCGACCGTGTAATAACGTGGTGATAACTTTTCGAACACCGCCGTGATGAATTTGAGGATTTCGCTGGCGTACAAGCCGCCGCGTTGGTGGACGATGAAGCCGGTTTCGCTCGGCGCCTCCCCCAGCGAGAAACTGGTCGTCAGGACGATGAAGGGAAGCTCTTCATAAGAGGGCTGCGCGCGAGTCTCCAGCAGGAGGCGCAGCCCATCTGTATCTGCCGTCACCGAGTCCAGCAGCACGAGATCGGGCTTTCGCGCGGCAATCGCGGCGAGCCCCTGCTCATAATCGTAGACGCGGCGCGCCACAAAATCGTGATCGCTGGTTTGCAGCATCCGTTCAATCAGCAGGGCAAATCCGCGATCCGCGAAGGCGATCAGCACATCACGCACGCCGCCCACACGATCAATTTCGTCGATCAGCGTCAGCGCGTTGATCGGCTTGGTCAGATAAGCTTGAACGCCGAGTTCCTTCGCGCCGCCCACGTTCGCATCACGCGGCAGCGCACACTCGACCACCGGCACGCCGAGATCGGCGACCGCTTGCCAGATCGACTCGGCGTCATCACGGATGTCGTGAATGATCATTTTCGGGTGATGCGTGAGCACCATTTCCGGCAGATGCCGCAGGTCGCGCACCGGGATAACGTCGCAGTCTTTCAGTGATCGTTCCAGCAGCGCCAAAGCCGCGCCCTCCGCGCCGAAGACAAGCACCGAGCGATAAGCCGCTTCGGTCACTGCCGCCCCCTCCCCGGATTGCGCCGCCGGTCCGCGCGTTGGCGTTTCCCAGATCGGCAGCGCGAAGGAGAAGCACGAGCCAACTCCCTCCTCGCTTTCCGCCCAAATCCGCCCGTGATGCACCTCGACGAAGCGCTTGCTAATCGCCAGACCAAGCCCTGCCCCGCTGCGGCTGCGGTTGAGCGAAGGGTTCGCCTGAAAGAACTCGTCGAAGATGTGCGGCAGCTTATCAGCTGGGATGCCCGACCCCGTGTCGCGCACGCTGATCACAACCTCGCGCTTGACCTGCTGCGCCGAAAGCTCGATGACGCCCGCCTCGGTAAATCGGCAGGCGTTGTTGAGCAAATTGAGGATCACCTGACGAATGCGCGTGCAGTCAATTTCGACCACTGGCAGATCGTCCGGCGCATTGTATTCGAGGTGAATGTCGCGTCCTTGAATGGAATGCTCGACTATTTCGAGGGTGTCCGTCAAAAATGGCGCCAACGCGGTCGGCTCGGTCGAGATGTTGAAGCCGGTCATCTCGAAGCGCGAGAGATCGAGAATGTCGCCGATCAACCCAAGCAAGTGCTGGCTGTTCCGGTAGATTTGATGAATGTCGCGCCGCAACCCCGGCGTCCATGCCACGTCGCCGTATACGTCTGGCGACAGATACATCATCTCGCTGAAGCCTAAAATCAAGTTGAGCGGCGTCCACAACTCGTGACTGATGTTGGCGGCGAACTGCTCTTTGAGCCGTCGAGCGTCCTCCGCGTGTTTCCGCGCCCACACCAACTCAAGTTGGATGTGCTGCTGCGTTTCATAGGCGGATCGCAGCGATTTGAGCGCTTGACTCAATTCCGCGCGATGATCGCGCGTGGTCTCAAGCAACTGCTGGCTGCGTACCTGCATTGCGGTGTACCAGTGAACCACCGTGAACAGGGTATAAGCGCTGATCCAGCTCGAACTCGCCGCCAGCACCAGCACGATGGTCAGCTCAAGCAGCGGATAATTCCGAATTCCCGCCAGATTGAGGACAGTGGCTTCAACCATGAAGATCGCGGCACTGATCATGCCGCTGTTGCCGATGAGCATCGCGCTGATAAAGACCCAGAGGATGGTGAGATAGGGCAGCAGCGGATCGGCAAATGCCAGCAGCGTGATGACCAGAAATATGACCATCCCCCAGACGAAGCCGTAACGTGCCAGCACCGGCTTCTGGTTGAGCAGGATTTGCACACCCCGGCTAAAGATGATCAGCAGGAGCGGAATCCAAACGCTCGCGAACGGCAGGTCGCGCCGCACGAGAACGTACCACATCGCAAAGATGCCAAACCCGATCAACAGGAATCCCAAGCGATAGATGAGGCGCGCGCGCACCTCCTCCAAACTGCTGCTGAAGCTGTACGCCATAGATGATCGTCCTACCCACTAAGTAATGGCGATTTGTCGGAGCGCTTCCAGAATTTGCTCGCGGCTGGCGGGCTTGGAGACAAATCCGGTCGCGCCGAGAGAATAGGCAAGCTGCGAATCGTTGAACACGGTACAGACGAGGATCGGGATGTGGGCGGTCGCCGGACGCGCCCGCAACCGCTGTAACAGCTCCCAACCGTCGCGTTCCGGCATCATCACGTCGAGGATGATCAGCGCCGGGTTGAGTTCCTGCGCCTGTTCGACAATGTCGCGACTGTCCGCCGCGCTGACGACGAGGTAGTTGTAACCTGCCAGAAAGCGCTCCAGCAAGTCGATCCAGCCTTCATTATCGTCGATGATGAAGATCGTCGCGCTCTGCGACGTCATGCGCAGGACAATTTCATAGTCCGGCGCTGCCGAGTCGTCGTAGGCGAACGTCCAGTGCAGCCGCTCCGCCAACTTAGTCACGGTGGCGAAACCCACCTTCACATCCACATCACGTGGTACGGAGTAACGCAGCGTCAGCGTGACGCTGGCGTTATCCGCGACAAAGGCAGCGCGCAATCGCGCGTGATCCATCTGCTGAACGACCTGACTCAGCAAGCTGATCATGATTTGATGCGCGAGTGCCGCATCCGTCGAAAGGATCATCGGCTCGGCATCACCCGTCACGCTGAGTTCGACACCAAGCTGCTGCGCCAGCTTCTCGACTGCCTGTTCCGCTTGCTGGAACACGCCACCCATGTCCACCGGATTAAAGCTGAGCTTCAACCGCGCGACTTCCGACTCCAGCGAAAAGTCGTCTTGCTGCTTGGGCGGCGGCAGACGATTGTTCCACAGTACTGCCGCGACCCGCTCTTGACCCCGCCGCAGATCGCGGTACGCCTGCCGTTCCGAGAGTCCGAGTTCGGCGGCGGTCGCCTGTATGTTGAGACCCTCGACGTAGTACATGTGGAGGATGTTGTACAGCCGCGCAATCGGGGCACGGAAGTGGATGTCAGGTTGCGGTTTCAGCGACTCAATTGCCTTGATCAAATCGTAACGCAGCTTATGCCCGGCGGATTTCGCCGAAAGGTCACTGTCAAGATCATAGTAGCGAGCGAGCGGGTGCTGCTGGAGCGCGGCAAAATCATACAGATGCTCCAGCACTTGCTTGACTTGCTCGACAAAAGCTTCGAAGAGGCTGTCGCCCGCTTGGGGAGCATCTGCGCTAGTGGTTAACTCATTTTCAGTCATGACGGCGCTTACTCTTTAATGGGCACTATAGGGTTACGAAAAAAAGATGTATAGCGAACGTTAATTCAGAGACAGACGGCGTCTCGCTGTCAAAACTTTGGCAGAGATTTGGCAGAGATGGGGGGAGTAGGTTGGCTATACTGGAAAAATATAACATGGAGGTATACATCGTTTCTTCTCATTCTAACACAGGTTCACAAGCCAATTTCTGCTCACAAATAGAATCTTGACACCCAAAAACGGGATTTCTCGATCATTTGGATCGATTTTCCATCTCTGTCAAGTAATTTATTGAGAATACAAGGAGTTTGTCCATGAAGAAGCGTTTATCATTCTTTGCAGTCCTTCTTGCGCTGACCTGCCTGCTGATTGTGCAGCTTCCGCTGGCGCAAGCCCAAGACTCGGTGACCATTACCGTTGCCGTCGTCAATAACCCGGATCAGCGGCGACTGCTCGAACTCTCCGATCAATTCCACGCAGCTTATCCGAATATCGACGTCTCCTTCGTCATGCTGCCCGAAAATGAACTCCGCGCCCGCGTGACGACCGACATCACCACCGGCACTGGCTCGTTCGACATCGTGCAAATCGGTGCCTTCGAAACCCCGATTTTCGCTCAGAACGACTGGCTTGCTTCGGTGACAGGCTTGATGGATCAGTATCCCGACAGCGTTCAGCCGAACTACGACGTTAACGATCTGCTGTCGGCGGTTCGTCAGGGACTATCCTACAACGACGAACTCTACGCCCTCCCCTTCTACGCCGAGTTGAGCATGACCTTCTACAACAAGAAGATGTTCGCCGACGCCGGGCTGGAAATGCCGGACGAACCGACGTGGGATCAAATCCGCGAATTCGCCTGCGCGCTGCATGATCCGGCGAACAATCAGTACGGGATCGCGCTGCGCGGTCTGCCCGGCTGGGGCGAAGTCCTCGCGCCGCTGGACACCGTGATCAATACCTTCGGCGGTCGCTGGTTCGACGAGAACTGGCAGCCTCAGTTGAACACGCAGGAATGGCACGACGCCGTCAGCTTCTACGTCAGCCTGCTGCAAGACTGCGGCGTCCCCGGCGCAGCCAACAACGGCTTCTCTGAATCGCTCACCTTGATGGCGCAGGGACAGGCGGCGATGTGGGTCGATGCGACCGTCGCGGCAGGCTTCCTGACCGACCCCAGCCAGTCGCAGATTGTCGACGACGTTGGCTTCGTCATGGCGCCGCACGGCGACGTCGAGAAGGGTTATCACTGGCTCTGGATTTGGTCATATGCCATCCCGCAGACTAGCCAGCACCAAGACGCCGCCCTGCAATTCCTGACGTGGGCGACCAGCAAGGACTACATCAACCTCGTGGGTGAGACTTACGGCTGGCAGACCGTTCCGCCCGGAACCCGCACCTCGACCTACGACAATCCGAAGTATCAGGAAGCGGCAGGCGCGTTCGCCAACGTCACGCTCCACTCGATTGAGACCGCCGACCCGACGGACGCTACCCGCGACCCGGTGCCCTATACCGGCGTGCAGTTCGTCGGCATCCCCGAATTTCAGGGCTTCGGTACGGACGTCTCCCAGCAGATTTCCGCCGCCATCGCCGGGCAAATCAGTGTTGACGAAGCGCTTTCGCGCAGCCAAGACATTGTCACCCGCGCCATGAAGGACGCCGGATACATCCAGTAAGCACCGGAGGATTACGGTAGGGGCACGACAAGCAATCGAAGATTGCACCGTGCCCCTACTTGAAAATACGCTGCGAATCGGCTGAGAGGGTGATCAAAATTCTGCCCACTCAGGGTAAAGTTAGCCCGGCGCTTTGCGCTGAAAACGATTTATTTTTTAAGAGACGTGACACCTATGTCCACTTTAGAAAATCAGACCCCGTTGGGCGCAGCAGAAACCGCAGTGCAACCGCGCTGGCTGCATCTACGCAGTTATCTGACCCGACCCGCCATCATTTACTTGATTGTGCTCACCCAGCTTCCGCTGCTGCTGACACTGTATTACAGCTTCACCAATTGGAATCTCCTGCGCCCGGATCGCACCCGGTTCGTCGGGTTTGAAAACTATCTCGACTTCTTCCGCAATCCCGACATCATCACCATCCTTCGTAACACGTTGGTATTCTCGATGTCGGTCGTGCTCTGGTCGCTTGTCCTCGGATTGATCTTGGCGCTGCTGCTCAATCGACAGTTTCGCGGTCGAGGTCTCGCCCGCACCCTCTTGATCACGCCGTTCCTGATCATGCCGACGGTTTCGGCGGTCATGTGGAAGAATATGCTCTTTAACCCGGCGTTCGGCTTGATAAGTTCGACCATCGCGGCGTTTGGCGGTCCGCGCATCGACTGGATCAACAGCTATCCAATGCTCTCGATAGTCATCATCGTGACGTGGGAATGGACGCCGTTCATGATGCTGATCCTGCTGGCGGGGCTGCAATCGCTCTCACAGGAAAGCCTCGAAGCCGCCCAAATCGACGGTGCGGGTGCCCTCGAAATGTTCTACTACATCATCTTGCCGCACCTGCGCCGCTATATCGAAATCGGTGTGCTGCTAGAGGTGCTGTTCGTCCTCAACATTTTCGGCGAAATCTTCGTCACCACCACCGGCGGACCGGCGATTGACACGACGACGCTGACCTTCGACATCTACAAAGAAGCATTCAGCCGTTGGAATGTCGGGCGCGCCAGTGCTTACGGCGTCTTCGCTGTGATCTTCGCCAATATCGTCACGATCTTTTTCCTGCGCGTTATTCGCGCGGGTAGTAAACAAGAGGCGGCCGCATGACTACCAACAAACTCACCGGACATTTCCTTTCCGGCTTGACGGTCGTGCTGGCGCTGGTGTTCTTCTTTCCGATCTTTTGGATGTTCCTAACGTCGTTCAAGACCGAAGCCGCTGCCTTCACCTTCCCGCCGCCGCTGACCTTTCAGCCGACCCTCGAAAACTACCAGATCGCGCTGGGACAGTCGAAGTACTTCGAGGAATTGTGGAATACGGTGCTCATCACCGGCTTTTCTGCGTTGGTCGCGCTGCTGCTCGGCGTGCCTGCCGCTTATAGTCTCGCCTTTTACCCCGGCAAGCGCAGCAACTTCACGCTGATGTGGATGATGTCCACCCGCATGCTGCCGCCGGTCGGGATCATTGTCCCGCTTTACGTCATCTTCCGAAATCTCGGCTTGTTTGACACTCACGCCGGCATGATCCTCCTCTACACCGCGTTCAACTTGCCGCTCGTCATCTGGATGATGCACTCATTCCTCTCTGACCTTCCCTACGAAATCCTTGAGGCGGCGCGCATCGATGGCGTGACACTGATACAGGAATTCCGCTGGGTGATTTTGCCACTGGCGCTGCCGGGGCTGATGGCGACGATCCTGCTCTGCCTCATCTTCACGTGGAATGAGTTCTTCCTCGCCTTCAACCTGACCATCACCAAAGCCGCGCCGCTCTCGGTCTTCATCGCCTCGTTCAAGACCTCCGAAGGCTTGTTCTGGGCGAAAATGTCGGCTGCCGCGACGATCACGGCGCTGCCCGTCGTGCTGGCGGGCTGGTTGGCACAGCACCAACTTGTTCGCGGATTGACCGCCGGTGCGGTCAAATAGCAATGGATTAGGGATTTCACACAAGTCGCCTTGCGGCGACAGGAGCCTATTGTTGTCATGAAAGCTGCTCAGATTGTGCGCCCCGGCGAGGCTATCGTAATCACCGCCCCCGAACCGATCCCCGGTGCGGATGACGTGCTGATTTGCGTTCGCGCTGCCGGGATTTGCGGCACGGACTTACACATTTTCAAAGGCGAATACGAGGCGATTTATCCGCTGATTCCGGGACACGAGTTCAGCGGCGAAGTCGTGGCAGTCGGGGCAAACGTTCGTAATTTCGAAGTTGGCGACCGTGTCACCGCTGACCCGAACATCCCCTGCAATCGCTGCCGATACTGCCAGCGCAACGAGCCAAACCAGTGCGTCAACCTTAAGGCAATCGGGGTGACGCGCAGCGGCGCTTTCGCCGAATACGTCATCGCGCCCGAAGGCAACGTTTTTGGGATCGGCGACCTCTCGTATTCCGCCGCTGCCTTGGTTGAGCCGCTCGCCTGCGTCGTCTGGGGGCTGAAACAGGTCGACGTGCAGCCGGGCGACACTGCTCTAGTCTTTGGGGCGGGACCGATGGGCTGCTTGGTCGCTCAGGGGCTGAGAAGCGCGGGGGCGTCAAAAGTCGTCGTCACCGATTTGGTGCGTGGGCGATTGGATCTCGTAGAGCGCTTGGGGGCAACGGCGACAGTGATCGCGGATGATGATCAAATGGCAAAGCTCTTGAGCCTTGAGCCAGACGGCTACGACATCGTCGTCGACGCGACCGGGATTCCCGCCGTGCTCGAAGGTACGTTTGTTTATGCCAAACCACGCGGCAAGATCTGGGTGTTCGGCGTGACTCCGCAAGGGACGTGGGTTAAATTCCCGGCTTACGAAGTCTTTCGCCGTGACCTCAAGATCATCGGCAGTTTTGCGGTCAACCGCACCTTCCCCCAGAGCATCGCCTTGATCCAGAGCGGAACGGTACAGGTCGAGCCGCTGATCTCGCACCAGTTGGCAATTGATGAATTTGTTCGTGGTCTCGAAATCGCCGAGAAAGACCCCAAGCGCGGCAAAGTACACTTCAACTTTTAGCTGCGCTTGATCCGGCAAACGGCAGTATCCAGCAGCCCGCATTGAGTGGGCTGCTGGACTGGCGTAGCCAGCAGGCACATCAGTCACCGATAGTCAAATCAACAAAGGTCTCGGCGAACTTCACCAGCTTGTAGATGTCACCAAACGTGGTAGCGAGACCAATTGAGGCGCGCAATGCTCCGGTTGTCTTGCCGTCGATCACGTGCAGGAACTGCTCAAAGCTCATACGATCTTTGTCCACAAAGCAGGCTTCCATTTCGTCCTTCGTGAAGCCGAGCGCGACTTCTCTGGCACCCGGATTGCAATGACATCCGGCACGCAGCGAAATTCGCTGGGTGTTCGCCATTTGCTCCACTCGATTACAGTCGATCAAGTTCCCACTCGGATCAAAGAAATTGACCTGTATCGTCCCGCCGCGCCGGTCGGTGTTGGCGGGACCGTACAGCTTGATGACCGCCCGTCCGTTGTTGTGCCTCAGTTCCAGCAGCCGCTCGATCAACCAACCAGACAAACACGTAACCCGTGTGTGAATCAGGTCGATGCCAACCAACTCAATGTATTTCAGACCGATTTCAACGGCTGGCAAACTGAGGTAATTGACGGTTCCGTCCTCAAACGCCGCCGGGCTGGGCGTCAAGTAGTGATTGAAGCCCAAGACTGACGAAAACGTGATCGTGCCGCCTGAATACCAAGGTCGCTGGAGCTTTTGAATAGCGGTTTTCCGCGCAATGAGGCAGCCTGTGCCGGTGGGATACCCGAACAGCTTATAGAAAGAGATGTCGACGAAATCAGGATGCCAAAGGCTCAGGTCGAGCCGGTTCGAGGGCACAAACGACGCCGCATCCAGTAAGACGTCCCAACCCTTCGCCTGCGCCCGTGCGATCCAGTCCAGCGAGTGCTGCACGCCCGAAAAATTCGACTGCGCCGGGTAAGCAAACAAGTTGTTCTTGCCCGCGCGCGCCAGCCCTAACCCGTCGACCAATTGATCGACGTCAACCCGCAGATCAGGCGGCACGACCGGCACGTAAGTCACCGTCGCGCCCTTAGCGCGGGCGAACTCGCGAATTCCATTGACCGAGTTGTGATTGTCAAACGTCAGCAAGAAATTGTCGCCCGGTTCAAATGGATACGACTCACCCACCAGCTTGAGCGCCCCGGTCGAGTTTTGCGTAAAGATCACCATATATTCATCAGGAGCGGCGTTGAAATATTCGAGCACGTAATCGCGCGCCCGCTCGACCAACTCAGTCATCGCCATTGAGGTCAAGTTTTTGGAGTGGGGGTTGCCAAAGACTCCCTCGCTGAGCAGTTTCATGTGCGCCTGTAGCTGCGATTCAGCGTACAACCCGCCGCCGGTATAGTCCAAGTAGACCTGCCCTTCTCGATCTAAGCGGGCGTACTCGGTCGCGCGCAGTTCATCCAGCCGGTAGGTTGTGTCGTAGTCGGGATAGGCGTTCCGAAACGCTCTGAACGTAGCCTCGCGCGCGGTATCGTCGCTCTCGTGCCCGGGCTGATCCTGAGATCGATCACGCAGCAATCGTCTGACAAGCATTGGCTTCTCCTTCTTCAGGACAGTTCTCTGCTTTTCGGGTTGCGAGACGGAACCGTTTGAGCGATGACCAGAACCGCCCGCGAGTAGATTCCGAACGACTGGGCTGAGTCGAGACCTCAAAGCGTTCGCCGGGACGCGCGGTGCGCTGCGGCTGCGCCCCTGAGAGCAGGTTAATCGCGTCTTGCCAAGGTTGGAAAGTCTTCATCAATCCAACGCCTCCTAACTTCAAGCGACGATAACAATGCCTCAAAGACGCTGTGACGAAGGTCAGAATCGCTTTTCGAATGGATATGAATAATATATAGAATGAACGTAACCACTCCGTTACAGAAGCGTGACAGAAAGCTGCCAATAGATGAATGAAGTGCGACTTTACCTGTTTGGGCTGCCTCAGGTTGAATACGATGGGCGCCCGGTCAAATTCGCGCGGCGTAAGGCGCTGGCGCTGGCTGCCTACTTAGCGCTCGCCGAGCAGCGCCAGAGCCGCGATGTCGTCGCCGATCTGCTTTGGTCCGAACTCGACCGCGAACACGGACGCGCGGCGCTGCGCAGTACGCTGCGCGCGCTGATGACCCCGATCCCGTTCGAATGGATCGAAGCCGACCGCACCACCCTCATGCTCAAAGCGGATGCGGTCTGGGTCGACGTGAATGCATTCACAACGCTCATTTCCGGCAGTACGTCACACGGACACAGCCAAGACGTGACTTGCGATCAATGTGTGGCGCTCTACCACCAAGCGCTCGAATTGTATAAGGCGGATTTCTCGGTCGGATTCAGCTTGTCCGACAGCGTCGAGTTTGACAATTGGCAGGAATTGCAGCGCGAGGCGTTGCGCCGTGAATTCGCAGACGTACTGCGCAGGCTCAGCAGCTACTATGAGCTTGCTCAAGACTATGGTCGAGCGATCAAATACGCGCAGCAGTGGCTCGCCGCCGAACCGCTGCACGAACCGGCGCACCGTCAGTTGATGCGCCTATACATGGCAAACGGTCAGCGTGCCGAAGCGCTGCGGCAGTATCAGCAAGCCGTCGACCTGCTCGAAACCGAACTGGCAACGCCACCGGAAGATGAAACAACCCGGCTCTACGAAGCCATACTCAGCGGTCAGCTACCGGCGGTGCAGATCGCCAGCGCACCTGAAGCGCCGATCACGAGCGTGCTCCCGCCGCTCCCTTCGCTGGTGATTGGGCGCGACTTGGCGCTCCAATCGATCAAGCGGCGCTTAGGGATTGGCGACGCAATGCGCGCCACGACCGTCATTCAAGGCTTACCCGGCGTGGGCAAAAGCACAACCGTCGCCCTGCTGGCGCACGATCCAGAGGTCGCGCAGCAGTTCCCTGACGGCATCCTGTGGGCTTCGTTAGGCGAAAATCCGAGCATCCTCGGCTCGCTGTCGACGTGGGCGGATGCGCTCAAGCTGACCGAACCGGGTCGCGTGCGCCGCGTCGAGGACATCACCGCTCAGCTTACTGCGGCGCTGCGCGACAAGCGCGTTTTGCTGATCGTGGACGACATCTGGCAAGCCGAACATGCCCAGTGGTACCGGGTCGGCGGGCAAGCCTGTGCTCTTGTGATCACGACCCGGCTGACGGACGTAGCGACCGCCCTCGCGCCGACCGCTTTTGACCTCTATCACCTGCCCGTTCTGACCGACGCGGACGCGCTCAAACTGCTCGGCGCGCTCACGCCCGAAACCATCGCCGACTACCCGACGGAGGCTTCCGAACTGGTGCGCGATCTGGAAGGACTGCCGCTGGCAGTCCACGTTGCCGGACGTCTGCTCCATACGGAAGCCCGGCTCGGTTGGGGCGTCCGGGAACTCTTAGGCGAACTGCGAACCGGAGCCAGCCTGCTGCAAGCGCAAATCCCCAGCGAGATGCTCGGCGTCGAGCGCGACACGCTGCCGACCGTCGCCGCGCTGCTCCGGCGCAGCACTGACCTGCTTGACGAAGACACGCGCCGTCGCTTCGCCTATCTCGGTCTGTTCGTGCCCAAACCCGCGACCTTTGACCTCGAAGCGATGACGGTCGCATGGGAGGTATCCGATGCTAAGCCAACCGCCCGCGTGCTGGTCAATCGCGGCTTGCTCGAACCGATCAGCGGCGGACGCTTTCAACTGCACGCGCTGTTAGTGCTGCACGCGCGCGCCTTACTGGAACAGGAAGGATTTGTTCCATGACGACAGCCCCATCCTTTACCGTTGTCCTACAGCGCCTTGCCCAGCATTACTTGGATACCTCACGGCAGGCGAACGTCGCCATTCATCGCGGACGCGGCAATCGAGACTATTGGTATGACCGGATCGACCAAGATTGGGGACAGATTCGCCATTGGCAGGCATGGTCGGCTTCCGCGCCTGACGCCGACAGCTCACAGGCGCACATCTGCCTAAATTTCTCGATTGCGGGGCTGAATGTGCTGCGCGTCCGGCAAAGCCCACCTGAACGCATCACGTGGCTGCGGCAGGCGCTCGTGGCAGCGCGGCGCACCCACAGCGGCGCAGCGGAACGAACCATTCTCTACGAGCATGGGCATACATAAATCTTGGTCGGCTCGGCTAATGAAGCGCGGCAAACGACGCAGTACTCTCTGGAAATCGCCGAACGCGCGCACGACGACTTCAATGCCGAGCGCGCGTGGTGCGTCTTGGGACAGGTCAGTATCTTCTTGGGCGCACTCGACGATGCGGAGAGCGCGTTCACGAATAGTGTCGCCTTATTGGATAAAGTCGGCGCTGAAGCTGAGCTAGCGCGAGCACTACAGGGCATAGGTCGCGCTTCTATCTATCGCGGCGACAATCAGCGTACCTTTGAATTCTTCAGCCGTTACCTCGACATCGTGGAACGTTCCGACCGCGAAGCGGAATTGGTGCCTACGTGCCTGACCATGAGCCACGTGCTTATGCAGCGACAACTTTCTGGCGATTGTCCTCATCCCGTCGCTCCGGTACTCGCAGCAGGTCAGCCAGATGGAACGAGCCGCGCTTTGGCTATGACTGCTGCACGAACATCTCATCCACTTCGAGCCGCGTTTTGTCGAGCCGCTGCGCACGCAGCTAGAAGCAGAACTTGGTGCGGATCGCTGGCGCCAGTTGGTCGATCAAGGGCGAACGCTGAACCTGAACGAGACGGTCGCGGGCATCCCTGACTTGCTCGACTGATGCGTCGCGCGCCGTTACCCTGTCGAATTGGTTCCTTAAATCTGCTTTAAATCCGCCGACCCGCGAGTACAATAGCAGCTGACGGCTTTGGGGATCGGACTCGGATGGCGCACATTCTGCTCATAGACGACGAAATCAAACTGACCGAGCCGCTGCGCACCGCCTTCGAGCGGGATGGCTACGAGGTGTCAGTTGCCAACGACGGGCATACCGGCTTCAGTTTGGCGCTGGTCGAGAAACCGGACGTGGTTGTGCTGGACGTGATGATGCCCGGCTTGGATGGCTGGCAGGTCTGTCGTGAACTGCGCCAGCATAGTTCGGTGCCGATCATCATGCTGACCGCGCTGGACGATCCGATTGATCGCATCAAAGGGCTGGAAATCGGCGCGGACGACTATTTGGTCAAGCCCTTCGGCTATCAGGAACTCGAAGCCCACGTCCGCGCTATGCTGCGCCGCGTGCAGATGGACGGCGAGCACGAACGCCCGCAGCGCATCGTAGCGGGCGACATCGTGCTCGACATGAATGCGCATATTGTCACCCGGCGCGGTGAGCAGGTCTCGCTCCGCCAGAAAGAATACGAAATCCTTATGCTCCTCATGACCAACATCGGCACGGTCATCACCCGCGAGCGCCTGT
This sequence comes from uncultured Chloroflexia bacterium, assembly GCA_963826685.1. Taxonomy (GTDB): domain Bacteria; phylum Chloroflexota; class Anaerolineae; order Aggregatilineales; family Phototrophicaceae; genus Flexifilum. Next base: position 53,613 of record CAWGYC010000004.1, read on the forward strand.
TTGACGAAGTTTGGGGCACCGATTGGCTGGGCGATACCCGAACACTCGACGTACACATGAGCTGGCTGCGTTCCAAGCTGGAAGATGACCCCAGCCGCCCGGTCTACTTGCAAACGGTACGCGGCGTCGGCTATCGCTTCGCGTCGCCGGAAAGCGCCTAATCTCATGCGCTGGTCGATCCGCCAACGAATTCTGATTACCTTCACGGTGATCGTGCTGGTCGGCAGTTTCGTGCAGTTGGTGATCGCCGGTAGGCAGATTGAGCAAGCCACGGTTGATTTTTACCGCAGCCATTTGGAAACCGACGCGCTGATCGCTGGCGTCTCGCTGCGGTCCATGTTCGAAACCGTCGCCGAAGGCGAACGTGACGAAAAAACACGCAGCTTTCAAGGCACACTCGCCACACTCCAAACCGAGGTCGGGCACGATTTTCTGCTGCTTGACCGCAGTTACCACGTGATCGCGGCGACGGCAGACCTCGGCTTGGTGCCGGGCGAGCAGTTGCGCCAAACCCCCGAGCTGGCGCAGGTGACGCCGACGACAGTTGGTTTCAACATCCGCCCCGACCAAGCCAACGTGCGGCGGATGTATGTCGCCTCATCGATTGACGGCGATGCGGGTGGTTACATCATCCTCTCCCAGCCCACCGCGTCAATGGACACGGAAGTACGCGAGCGCTGGCTTGAGTTAATCGCCTCCACGCTGCCGGTTGCCGCGCTGGTGGTCGCCGCCAGCCTGTGGATTTCCGCCTCGATTTCGCGCCCGATCCAGCATTTGCGTAATTCAGCGCTCAACATGGCGGAAGGCGCGCTCAATACGCGCATTTCGATTGAATCGCAGGATGAGATCGGGGAACTTGGCAGCACCTTCAACTACATGGCGGAACAACTTGAGAACCTGCTCAAGACCCAGCGCAGTTTTGTCAGCAACGCGGCGCACGAGTTGCGCACGCCTTTGATGTCGCTCAAGCTACGCATCGAGGCATTGAGTGATCCCAACCTTGAGGATCAGCAGCGGGCGGAGTATCTGAGCGAGTTGCGCCAAGAAGTCGACTACATGGCGGAGTTGGTCACGTCACTGCTGACGTTGGCGCGCATTGACGAAGGGCGGCACACTGCCGACAACGACCAGCCTTACGACGGCACCTCGCTGCTGCATGACATCGCCCGCAACTGGCGCATCCAAGCGCAGCGAACACATTTGACCTTTACGGCAGAAATCCCCGCCAATTTGCCCGACGCCGCCATCCCCGCCAACGATCTGCGGATTGCATTGGACAACGTCTTGAGCAACGCTCTCAAGCACACGACCGAGGGCGAAATCACCCTGCGGGCATGGGCAGATGGGGCGACGATCAATTTCTCAGTGACCGATACGGGCTACGGCTTTGATCCACAAGAAGGGGAACAGCTTTTCACCCGCTTCTACCGCTCGCCGGAAGCCCGCGCGCGCCATATCCCCGGTACGGGTCTGGGGCTGGCAATCGTCCGGGCGATCTTGCAGCAGCATCACGGGCGCATCGAAGCGCAAAGCCGGGGGCTTGGGCAGGGCGCGACTTTCATCGTCACCCTGCCCGTTCGTCCTACGACACCCGCCCGTGCTTGACGGCGGCAGCCTTGCGGCGGCTCGCCGTGACGCTCCAGCGCCAGCGGATTGAGAAAAGTACCATTACCACCAGCACGCACAACGCGATCAGCAGCCGGACACCCAGCCGCGCGCTGTCCGTGCCCGCGAACAGTCCGTGAAAGGTGATCAGGACGAACGCTCCATAGCTCGTGAAGTGCAACAGTTTCCAGTTCTTGTGTCCCATCTGCTTCTTGAAGAAGAAGCTAAAGGTGACGATGGCGAGCAGCCACAATCCCAGTATGCCTATGCCGACGACTTCCGGGCGATACGGTCCGGTGAACGGCACGATCAGGTTCACCACCGTGTAGTTGTAGTAGCCATCGAACAGCAGCAGCGCGGCATGGATTGCACCCAAGCTGAGCGCCAGCGTCGAGAGCGTGTTGTGCAGCGTCGTCGAGAGCGAACCCGGCGACCAGCCGCGCACCATCCCCGTGCTGACGAACAAACCCCACGCGGTCGCTGCCGTCAGCAGCAGGTAAGCGGTGATCCCTGCCGACCGCACCAGATGCCAGCTCAGCGTCTGGTCGCCCGTCAGCGAAACGGCGAAGATTCCGTGTTCAATCACCCACCAGCCCGAAAAGGCGATGACGGTGACGCTGAAGACGAGTGCGAGTAGATCGAGCCGACGAGCAGGTTTCAACATGATGCTGTTCTCCTAGAGTGATGCGTGCTGCCGCGTAAATCGCTGTGTGCATGTGGGACGCCGGAGTCCGGCGTCCCATCGAAATCAAATCAATCGTCGTCGTTGAAGCGCGGAATGACCGGCGCGGATTGAGCGTCGAGCAGCGGCGTGTCGAACACCGTTAGATTAGAGCAGCTCCCGCTCAAGCTCACGTTATCAGTCGAAACCCAGACGCCGCCGATATTCGTGCCGACGACCAGCCAGTTCGACTCCCGGTTGATCCCGCCGACGAGGTAGCTTTGACCCTGATTCCCGTAGCCGAGCACGCTGTAGCCGGTGCCCGGTCCGCTGTAAAAATCGGTCGTCAGTGGTGTGACCGTCGCGGTACAGCTTGCGTTGATCGTCTGGGGCTGCGGTTGCGGCGTGGGCGGCACTGACGTCGCCGTCGGGATTGACAGCACGGTGAAGAAATTCGCTTGGTTGACCTGCACGCTCACCTGAGCGTCGGGCGGTGCCGACTGCATTTGCAGTGTCACGTCGTATTCACCCGGATCGACAACCAGATTGATCCCATCAACGTCACTGGACGCCGAGAGTAGGATCACCCCGTTCGCGTCTGTTATTTGCAGTATCCCGACCACGCCGGGATAGTTCACGCTGATGACACTCGGCTGCCCTTGCGGGATGCTCACGTGGGTGCTGCTCTGCGAAAAGTCCGCAGCCATCACCCGCGCTTGATCCAGCGTCAACTGGGTCGAGTTGAGTGTCTGGGTCGCGCCGACATTGGTGAGGTTTGCCAGCGAACGAACCTGTACCGCCGCCTGCACCGCACCGGGCAAACGCTTGATCGTCAGCGTATGCGTCCCGCTGTTGGGCGCGATATTCAACTCCAGTCCATGAACGCGCATATCGGCGGATTGCAGCATGACGTTGCCCGCATCGTTCACCAGATTTATCGCCGTCTGCGTCACGTCCAGCGCGACCGTCCCGGTCGTGTCGGCGGGCATCGAGATATTGACGTCCACACTCGGTGTATTGTCGTCCAGTGTGATCAATCCACCACCGTCCTGCGCGAGCACGGGCAGCGCCACGAGGCTCAAGGTCAATAACGGGATCAACTTTCGCAGCAGTCTCATGCGGTTGGTTCCTCCTTTGTATAAGCGAGAAAACGGTCGGTTGCAAGCACAGCACCGTCATCGCGAATCACCAGCGCGGCGGCATCCCACTGCCGGTTGAGCCACGCCAAGCCCGCATCGCTGCCGAGCAGCAGCAGCGCCTTTGTATAGGCTTCCGCGACCGCGCCCTTCGGATGAATGACCGTCACGGAAAGACCATCGGTCAGCGCGGGTCGCCCTGTGCGCGGGTCAATGATGTGGTGAAGTGTCCGTCCATCCTGCGATTGCCAGCGCCGAAAATCGGTGCCGCTGGTGACAATGCAGTTATCCTTAATCACAACCGAGGCGACCACCTCGTCGCTGGCGGGCATGGGAATGTCCACCTGCCAACCGGGATAGCCCTCAGGCGCGCCCCGCGCCGCGATGTCACCGCCAATGTCGATCAAGACAGCGCCGTAGTCGCTCAACTCATCCGCTAGCATCTGCGCCGTCCAACCTTTGGCAACTCCGCCGAGATCAATCGCGCTCCCTGCGGGCAAGCGAACGCGCTGCCCGTCCGCGTCTAGCTCGATGCCATGCCAGTCCGGGACTTCCGGTGCTGCCTGCGTATCCGGCGCCGCGATCTGTTCGAAACTGCGGTCGTAGCCGCTGGCGATCAGCGCTGGCTGCACCAGCGGGTTGAACAGTCCCTCGGTCAGCCGCGCGGCGTGTTTCGCCGCTGCAATGTTGGCGAACAACGTCTCGCTGACCCCGATCCAGTCTCCGGTATGAGCATTCAAGCGCATCAACTCGCTGTCAGGGCGAAAGCGTGAAAGGCAGTCTTCCAGTTCGTTGAAACGGTCTGGCATCTGCCCTAACATGGCGATTCCGTCGGCGTCCGTTTGCAGTTGCAGCGTGACCGTGCAGCCCATCGCCCGAAACGACGTATGATAGATCGACGTCATCGCGTTGACCGGCTAAACGATCGGGCGGGAAACTGAATAATGCTTGGCTGCTGAAACTGGAACTGCTGCTGCTGAGACTGCTGGGGTTGCTGCGCGATCTGAGCCGGTGCCGACGTCGGGACTTGGGCGACGCTGGCGGCGCTCCCCGAATTTCTCAGCACGACGATGTTCGGTGCCGCGTGCGTAATCGCCGTATTGGCGATCGTTTGAATTATCGCAGGCTGGGACTGCGCCGCGTTCGCCGTTTGATCGACTGCGATCAGCATTTGCGCGCCGACGAGAGTAGCAATTGTGCTGCTGGTGACCAAAGCCGTTCGAACAATCCAACGGCGAGTAGTATCTGCTTGAGCCATCATCGATCTCCTAGCGTTCGGAATTACCCCTAAACAATAGCCGAAAAGCGAGACCGCTGTTTAAATCGCAACTCAAATCAGCCTTAAATGCAGCTTAAATGCGTCAAGGCGACCGATGCGGCCATGATGGGGTGATTCCGATGAGGTTGGTCCAATCAAATGGAGGACTTGGCGCGGAGACTAAGGCAGCGGAGGCGAGCGAGGAGCACGCCCGTCTCTGCCGCCTTTCGCCGGGTTAAGCAGGGATCGGCAGCGTAACGGTGAACGTGGTTCCCTCGTCTTCAACGCTTTCAAAAGTAATTGTACCGCCGTAAGCATCGACGGCGCGCTTGACAATCGTCAGACCAATGCCCGTGCCTTGGATGCCGCCGACATTCGCCGCCCGATGAAATGCCTCGAACAGTCGGCTTTGATGCCGCTCCGGGATGCCTATACCGTGATCTTCAACCCGCAGTTCCAATGTCGCCCCGGAGCGCGTGAGCGTGATCTGCACCTGTCCGCCCTCCCGCGAATACTTGATCGCGTTCGACGTCAGGTTTTGCAGGATGTGGCTGAACAGAAACTCGTCAGCCATGATCAGTCCGCTGACGCCTTGATGCGTTAGCTCAATCTCAATTCCCTGCGCGTAGCCAACCCGCACTTCCTCGACGATCTCCTCGCTCAGCGCCACCAAGTCGAGCGACGTCGGCTTGAACTGGAATCCGGTGCTTTCGGCGCGCGTGATCGTCAACACGTCGTCCAGCAGTTGCACCAAACGCTTGACCTGCCGCTCGATGGTCGTAAGCTTTTCTAGACGGCGCTCCGGAACCATCCGCTCCGAATACTGTGTGAGCAGTTCGGTTGACGACAAGATCACGGACAGCGGCGTGCGGAACTCGTGTGACACAATCGACGTGAAACTGGTTTTCAGTTCATTCAGTTCCTTTTCTTTGGCGAGTGCTGTTCGCAGCCCATCTTCAAGCTGCTTCTCAGCGCTGACGTCGACGATATACGCCATGACCAGCGTCTCTGCACCCGTCCGAATCGGACTCAATCCGACTTTAACCGGGATTTCGCTCCCATCTTTATGCCGCGCCGAAAGATCGAGATTCGCCCCCATCCCTCGCTGAGCGGGGTCAGCCATAAAGTCGTCCCGATGCCGGACGTGTCGATCACGCAAAACGCCCGGAAGCAGAAGTTCTACCGACCGACCAATCAGATCCTCTTGTTGATAGCCAAAGAACGACTCGGCGCGCCGGTTGGCAAGCGTGATGACGCCCGTCGAGTCGACAATGACAATTGCGTCCGGCGCGAACTCGATCAGGGCGCGATACTTCGCCTCGCTCGCCTGAAATTCGGCGGTGCGCTCCTGCACCCGCTGCTCCAGTTCCTCTGCGTGGCTGCGGATCTGCTGGTACAGTTGCGCATTATGAATGGCAATCGCCGCTTGATCGGCAAGCAGCTCCAGCAAGCGGATTTCGTGATCGTTGAAATAATGCGGTTCGGTCAGTGCCAACGACATCACGCCGTTAACTTGGTCGGCAATCCGCAGCGGCAAGCCAATGATCGCGCCAGCTTCTTGCCAGTCCTGATATTCCGGGAGCAGGCTCACGTCCGGGACGACCAACCGCTCACGGCTGCGGGCAACATCGCGAATCAAAGCCTCCCGGCGCGATTGGGCGGGAAGCGCATCACGTTTGACGCCGAGCCAATGTTCGCCGCCAAAGGCGAGTGTGTCGTCGCCGCGTAAGAATATCTGAGCCTCGTTAGCGCCCACGAGCGAGACCGCGTAATCGAGAATGGTCTGGAGCACCTGCTCAAGTTCGAGACTGCCGGTGAGCTGCAAACTCGCTTGGTGGAGTGCCGTCAATTCGCTGTTTCGGCGCTGTTCAATTTCCAGCAGCCGAGCGTTCTCAATCGCAATCGCCAACTGCGCCGCCACTTCTTTAGCAACGTCAATCCCCCAGCGCGAGAACGCATTCGGGCTTTCCGCCCGAAGGTTGAATGATCCGAGCAGCTTCCCGCTCGAAATCAGCGGGATTCGCACGTAAGAACGGATGCCCGCTGCAACCAAGGCATGTTCGCTCGGCGCAAGCTGCTCGACCCGGTTCAGATCGTCCACGAGGTAGACTTGGTTATTCCGCAGCAGTTCAATGATCGCTTGGTCGTCATAGGGACGATAGTCCGCAATCGGCGCAATCGACACTAATACCGTGATGTGATTGAGGTCAGTGTCGAACGTCGTGACGGTGGCGCTCTCAAAGCCCATCAGCGCTTGCAAGCGCATCAGCACGAACTCGGCAATTGCTTGCGGCTGATCCGCGACCAGAATAGCATGGTCAATTTCGTGCAGCAGTCCCAATCGTTCGGCGTAGCGAGTCAGCGATTGTTCGGCTTCCTGTCGCTTTGATATGTCGCGCGATGCCGACTGAATTTCGACGATCTCGTGCGTTATCGGGTCGCGAATCAAATGGCTGGTGGTCTCGAACCAAATGTAATCGCCATTCTTGCTCCGGATACGATAGGCAACAGTATCGATTTCCGGTACGACAACATTCGCCTGCTGTGATTCGAGAATCGCGTCAAGGTCGTCCGGGTGAAAGAACTCATACGCCGAGTGCGCGATCAGTTCTTCCGGTTCGTAACCGAGCAGCGCACGACACGCCGGGGAGACGTAGCGGTATACCCCATCCGGCGTGTGCCTCGAAATCATGTCCGTCGAATTTTCCGCCAGCAGCCGAAATTTCTCCTCGCTGGCGCGCAGGGCTTGTTCCACGTCCCGTCGATCCGTAATGTCGTGGATCATGGTCAAGATGCAGGGTTCGTTGTCTAGGTCAACTTTCGCCGCTGACAACAGCGCATAAACCAGTTTGCCGGAGACGTGGTGAACTTCGATTTCGACGTTGCTGACCATATTGGCGGTTTGCAGTCCACGCAGGATTGCTTCACGCTGCCCCGGTTTGCCCCAAAGCGTCAAATCTGCTGCATTCTTGCCGATAATACCTTCGTGTGAATAGCCGAATATCTCCATGAATTGCGGATTAACGTCCACAACTCGTCCGTCCGATAGCCGCGAAATGGCGATTCCAACCGGGCTGGCTTGGAATGCCGTTGAAAATCGGGCTTCGGCTTCGCGCCGCTGACTGCGTCCTGATGCCTCTCGCAGTTCTCGCTCCACTGTAGGCACGAGACGAACGAGCTTCCCCTTCGTGAAAAAGTCGCTCGCGCCAGCTTTCATCGCCGCGACGGCAGCGTCTTCGCCTACCGTTCCCGAAACGATGATGAAAGGCAGGTCGATCTCCTGTTCTTGCACAATGCGGAGCGCCGCCGGTGCGTCGAACGACGGCATTGAGTAGTCCGAAAGGATAATGTCCCACTCACGATCTCGGAGCGCCGCCCGCATGTCGTCGGCGGTGTCAACTTGGGTGTATTCCACCTCAAACCCGCCGCGTCGCAATTCACGCACAAGCAGTACAGTATCGCTTTGTGAATCTTCTAGAATTAGTGCCCGGAGTGGCTTAAGCATAAGCGCCCTCCAACCTTTATGTGAGCAGGCTCTCGTTTAGGACGAGCCAATAGAGTCCCAACTGCTGCACGGCTGACACGAATTCGGTGAAGTCAACTGGCTTGCGAACGTAGCTGTTGGCGTGCAGTTTGTAACTGCGAACCAGATCATCTTGTTCTTTCGACGACGTCAGGATGACCACCGGAAGCAGTTCCGTCCGTTCGTTATCGCGGATGCGCTGTAGCACTTCCAGCCCATCCACTTTAGGCAGTTTCAAATCCAACAGCACCAGAACCGGCAGCGGTTTCGGTTCCATATCTTCGGTTCCGAGCAAGTATGCCAGCGCTTCTTCACCGTCATTGACCATCACGAGATCATTACCGAGATTGCTTTTCTTGAATGCCCGCTGCGTTAGGAGTTGGTCGTTCGGATTATCCTCTACCAGCAAAATGTCGCGCATTTGGAAGTCCTTCTCACTTACAGTCTCGCTCGCCTAACTTGAAGTAAAACGCGGCGCCTTTGTTGACGACGCCTTCCGCTCGAATCGAGCCGCCGTGCCGGTGCATGATACGCTGGACGATTGCCAGTCCGATCCCGGTACCCGTGAATTCGGTCATCGCGTGGAGGCGTTGAAAAGCGCCAAACAGCTTGTCGACGTATGACATCTCGAAGCCAGCGCCATTGTCGCGTACAAAGTATTCCGCCCCGCTTGCCTCACCGCTGCAACCGAATTCGATACAAGCATCTGGCTTTCTCATCGTGAATTTCCATGCATTACCGATCAGGTTCTCCAGTGCGACCCGCATCAGCCGTTCGTCTCCGCAAGCCATGACGCCATCTTGGATTGAGAGTTGCACGCTGCGCTCCGGCTCTTGTGCCGCCAAGTTCGCCACGATCTCGCGCGCGATCTTGCTCAAATCAATCCGCTGAACGTCGAGTTCCGTCCGCGTGTACCGCGATAGACCGATTAAGTCGTCGATCAACTGCCCCATCCGCTGGCTCTCAGATCGAATCCGGTTCAGAAAATCTTTGCCTTCGTCGCCAAGCTGGTCGTAGTAGTCTTCAAGCAGTGCTTGGCTGAAGCCGTCGACGGCTCTCAGCGGTGCGCGCAGATCGTGCGACACCGAGTAACTGAAAGCTTCCAACTCCCGGTTGACCGCCGTCAGATGTGTGGTGCGCTCCTCCAAGCTGGCGGCGTGCTGGCGAAGATTCTCGATCAGTTCGAGATTTTCGAGCAAAATGGTGCTCTGTTCGGCAAATAAGCCGATCATTTGCAGATCGTCGTCGGCGAACAAAGACCCATGCTGATGAAACACGAGCAGAATGCCCCACTCGTGCTGACTCCGTTCCAGTGGAACAATGTAGGTCAGTTCGTCAGCCTGCACCTTCAGGTCGCGCCGCAGCGCCGGACTCAACCCACCCGCTGTGGCGATAGCGGGTGTCCGGTTCCGCCAATAGGCTTCCAGTTCACTGCCGAGTTCAACCGCAGCCTCGTTGGCTTCTCCGTACCGGCTCCACTGCCCGCCTTTCTCATGCCACGCTAGGATACTCGCCTTGCTCCCGCCGGTCACTTCGAGCGCAAAGCTGCCGAGTACCGCGTAGACCTCCGCCTCCGTTTTGAGCGGGTCGCCTTGCGTAACTTCGGTCAGAAAGCGATGCAGTTCTCGAAGCTGCCACGTCTGCCGCAGCCAGTGAGGAGCAGCCAGCCCTAAGTAGAAGCCGACCGCCGATCCAATCGCAGCCAACTGTGATAAGGACGAGGTGATGCTGGATAGGCGCGGAATCGCAGCGCCAACTCCCACCGCAAACAACGTGAACGCCAGCAACCCCGTGCCTACCGCCACTGCCCGCAGCCGCTGCTGAACCACGCCTGACGTAATCAGCGCCCCTTGGATGAACGCCACCATTGCGTAGCCATCCACGATGACAAAGTAGGCGATCAGCAGCAGAGTCAGCGTCATCGTAAGCGTCGACCCCGCGAACAGCAAAGCGATCCATGCTGCGATCATCCCAATACCGGCGGCGCGCAGTGCCAGCCTCGGCAGCGGGCGAAAATATCCCACGAGGCGGAGCAGCAAATACGGCTGCGCAATCAGCGCCCATAAGGCGAGCAAGCCTAATATTGAACTCGGCTGATCCAGCAGTCCGTTGACAAAGCTCAGCCCGACCGCAGTCGCCAGCGATGCGAACATCAGCGCGATGTCACGGCGCGTCTTTCCCCGAAGTCGGAGATAGTCGAGCAGTGATAGAATTCCAAGACCAACAAATGCGATTTGAGTAATATAGCTCAAAAACTCGTTGACAGTGAGCATATGGATGGCGTCTATCACTATCGTTACATGACATACGTATCTTTACATCTTACGGCATTTCAATTGTGCAAATACGTAAGACAGTGTGTCCTAAAGAATTTGCGCCTCCTCCAATTACTCAACCGCTGGTCGAGTGCAAGCGCATCGGCAAGCCGTCATTCGCCCGGCAGCCAAATCGTGATTAACGTGCCCTGATCGACCCCGCTTTGGATGTCGATTGTGCCTTGGTGCAATTCCACGATTTCCTTGACGATGCTCAAGCCGAGTCCCGTGCCGCCAATGCTGCCTACGTTATTTGCCCGAAAGAACGGCTCAAAGATATGCGCCTGCGCCTCGTCTGGAATACCGATCCCTTCATCGCGAACGCTCAGCGTGATTCCACCGCCGGACTTTCGCAGATCGACGACCACTTTCGCCGCCTGATCGGAGTATTTCAGCGCGTTCGAAAGTAGATTGGTCAGCACGTATTGGATGCGCCGCACGTCAAGCTTGAGATCGGGCAGCGGATCATCGGCGTTCAGCACAATCCGCTGGTGAGCATCGTCAAAGTCCTCAATCTGAAGCACGGCGCTTTCGTAAATCTTCCGAATGCTGGTCAGTTCTCGCGTCAAAGCGAGGCGTTCAAAACGCGCGTGGATCACTAGAGAGATGTCTTCCAGCATGGCGGTCAATTTGTGAATTTGAGCTTCGATTCGATGCAGGTGTTCTTCCTGCTGAGAAACCGACATCCGGGCATAGTAGCGTTCCAAAAGCTCCGCCGACGCATACGCCACGCTCAAGGGCGTGCGGAACTCATGTGAAATCGTCAGCATGAGCCGCGTCTTCAATTCGCCAAGTTCCTTCTCTTTTTCGAGCGCCAGCCGTAGGCGTTCGCTTTCCCGTTGAGCTTGCGTCGCCAGTCGCTGCTCGGTGACATCTTCCGCGACGCCGAAGTAACGCACAACGCGCCTTGCTTCGCTATCCCAAACCGGGCGACGCCGCAGCCGCAGCCAGCGAGTCTCCCCTCTCTTGGTGATGATCCGGCATTCTTGGCTGATCGAGTTGCCGTGCAAGATTTCTTCGTAGCCCATCCGTACAATCGGCAAATCGTCCGGGTGATAGAGTTGGTCGAGTTCGGGGATTTCATCCCGCGTGTAGCCCGTCAGCCGCGTGAACAGAATCGGGGGTAATCCACTCGTTTATGGCGGTGCCATCTTCCTCAATTCGTTCGGAGAAAGCGAAGTCGGAGATCAGTTCAGTGACCATCCGGTAGCGTTCCTCGCTTTCCCGCAGCGCATCTTCGACTGCGCGCCGTTCGCTGAAATCACGTGCAAGCCCGACCAACCCGATGATGTTTCCCTGCGCATCACGCAGCGGCACTTTCGTCGTCAAGAACCAGCGCTTCGTGCCATCTTTGCTGATGTTCACCTCTTCTACGTCGCGCATGATCACCCCAAGCTTGATGACCTCTTGGTCTGCGGCGTAGTACTGCTGAGCCAACTCCGGCGGGTGAACGTCGAAGTCGGTTTTGCCGATCAGGGAGTCGGATTCCTCAGTTCCACGATCCTCCTGCGCGAAGGCATTGACCAGCACAAAGCGTGTTCCTAAGTCCTTCACCCAGATGAAATGAGGAACGGCGTCGAGCACTGTTCGCAGCAGCGCCCGTTCTTGCTCCAGCGCTTCCTCGATCTTCTTGCGTTCGACCACTCGGCCCAGCAGCGAGCAAAAAACCGACACAAGCTCCTGAGTCTTCGGATCAAATGCCCTCAGGCTGATAGCAGCGTCGTTGAAAAGCACACCGATCCGCCTTTGAGCCGAACGGATTGGCGTAAGGGCGACCCAACTGTGCCCGACAATCGTCTCCTTATCACTATCCCATTCATGATTTTCTTCTTCGATCATCGCCCATGGCTGTCCCGACTTGTCTAGCTTTTGGATCCGCTCCAGCCAAAGTCGCTTGAGGAAAATGCGCTGTTCATGCTCGTCTGTGATCTCGCGGCGCATGTTTGTGCCGTAGGTGCCGTGCAAATAGCCGTTTTCTTCAGTAAAGATCGAACACCGTTCCAAGCCTAAATGCTGATCAGCAAACTCGACCGCGCGCCGAAAAACGCTGTCGACGGTCTCACAACGTTCGAGTTCGTCGGCGAGCGACACCACGAGTCGCAGACTTGCTACGGTGATTTCCGGTTGCGGGCTTTCCTGAGCCATATTGACAATCCTGATGATAGATTAATGCGCCGAACGCATCCGCATCATCCGGCGACCTGCGCCATCAAAGCGAGTGCCTTGAGCAGCCTGTCCGAGCCGTTTCGGACAATACTGCCATCACTACTGTTAAGAATCAGTAGTCGTAACGTAAATTTTATGCATAAATCCATCAAGAAATCAATTCTTTTCTTGATGATCGGCTGATTTGCACTCTTTCTTCTATTAAGAGTTCCCCAAATCCGTATAAATCGAGATGAGTGATTATAATCAGGGGACAGTCTCGGCTGATTCGTAGCGTCATTATCCAACACGTCGAAAGGTGAGCCATGCCCGCCAACCGCTCAACCCTCCTGATCTATAATACCGTCGACCGCCTGCTGCGCGGGGACCTTTTTCACACGGTGACGACCGCCGACGTAATCGCCGACCTAGCGGCATTTCCGCACGACCTGCCCCTCGTCGGCATTGGGACGACCAATTGGCTGCGCCGCAACGGGGAGGTGATCGCCGACGGAACCACCAGTTCGCCCCAGTTTCTCTGGGCTGACCCCGAAAGCGATCCCACTGGGCAGGTGATTGACGTCTGCTGGCAGCGTCCCTCCGCAAGCGGTCCCGCGCTCGTGACGCCGCGCCTCGACATCAATGATCAACAGGCGAATTTCCCCTTTCTCGCGCTGGCGATCTGCGAGCCGACCAATGCACTGCATTGGGACGTCGCCGATCTCGGCGACGCGCACGACTGGCTGGTCACTGAGCTACGTGGGCGTAACGTGGGGGTTGCTGGTGTACAGTTTCGGGGAAAGTTTGGGCGCATCGAGACGACTGATGCCTACAACGTACCGCTCGGCGGGCTTGATCTCAGCGGCGGCTATACCGGCGACCAGTTCTTCCGCTCGGCGCGCTATGACGGCGATCAGTGGGTGCTCAATGGGGTCTTCGCCGCAAACCCGTCACTTCAGCCGTTCATCTCGGTCGCCCGCCATCCGCTCCACCTACACGGCTATCGCGCACAAGCGCGGGATGGTGGGCATATTGTGCGGGCGGAGGTCGTCGCGGCACAGGTGACGGTCTGGCTCTTGGACGATCTCGTGCTGAAGATTCACGACGTCGCCCACGCCCTCATGCCGAGCAAAGCCGACTAATTCGCGGCGACGAACTGAACTTCAAACAGCCAAGGCCACCATTTCCCCGTGACCAGAAATGTGTCACTGTCCGGGTCGTAGGCGATGCCGTTCAGCACCGCTTCTCGGTTGAGAGAAGCCCGTTGTTCCGGCGTCAGCAACCCCGAAGCGTCGATCACCGCGCTGATCCGCCCGGACGCCTTGTCGATCCGCACAATGTTGTTAGTGTGCCAGACGTTCGCGTAAATCGAGTCGCCAACGCACTCCAACTCGTTGATCTGCGGGACGAGCGCCGTGTTCAACGTGACTCGAATTTGTCGAACAGCGGCGAAGCTGTCGACCTCGCGCACGGTGATGAAGGAACTGCCGTCGCTGGTGTAGAGGTAGTCGCCGTCGTAGCACATCCCCCACCCTTCAGCGGGATAGGGAGTGGTGCTCAACAGTGAGAGGGTTTTCAAATCGTAGCGGTAGCTGGTGTCCTCCCGCCACGTAAGCTGCACGAGCTGATCATTGACGGCTGCCAGCCCCTCGCCGAACACGTCGTCGGGCAGCGCAACCTCACGCTGCACCAGCCCTGTTTCGGGATCGACTTGGCGCAAAGTGGACTGGCTGTACATGCCGGTGCTTTCGTACAGCAGCCCATCCACGTAGACCAGCCCTTCCGTAAAAGCAGCCGTGTCGTGCGGGCGAACCGATATGACCTCCGGGATCAACTGTTCGACGGGCGGCGAGGCAAAAAAGATCGGCAGTTGGGTACACGCTGCGAGCGCGATCAACAGCAGTAGCCCGACAATCACCCAACTGATGTGATGATCCATCATCATTTCCCCTCGTACTGCGCTTTGTCACCGGAACTGCGCGTCGAGGTCAATGATGCCAAATTATCACGAACTTAGCCAATCCGTCCCCGCACGTAGTCCTCAGTGCGCGGGTCTTGCGGATTTTGGAATACGGCTTGCGTCGGCGCGTACTCGATCAACTCACCGACCCGCCGCTCATCTGCCAGCATGAAGGCAGTCATCTCCGACACACGGACTGCTTGCTGCATGTTGTGCGTGACCAACACGATGGTGTAATGCTTGACTAATTCTTTCATCAGGTCCTCGATCTTGCGCGTCGAGATCGGGTCGAGCGCCGAGCAAGGCTCATCCATCAGCAGGACTTCCGGCTCGACCGCAATCGACCGCGCGATACACAAGCGCTGCTGCTGCCCACCGGACAGTGCCGCCCCGGAAACCTGCAGCTTATCTTTCACTTCGTCCCACAGCGCGGCGGATCGGAGCGAGCGCTCGACCACCTCGTCGAAATTCACGTTCTTGGGCGTGCCGCGATTCAGCTTGAATCCGGCGATCACATTCTCATAAACTGACATCATCGGGAACGGGTTTGGCTTCTGGAACACCATGCCAATGCGACGGCGAATCCGCACCGGATCGATTTGCGGCAGATAGATGTTTTCGTCGTTGAGCAGCACTTCGCCGGTCACGTAAGCGTCTTTGACCACCTCATGCATCCGGTTGAGGCAGCGCAGCACCGTCGATTTCCCGCAGCCGGACGGTCCAATAATCGCCGTGATCGTGTTCGGCTTGAAGCGCAGCGTCACGTCGGAAACTGCGTGGGCTTTGCCGTAGTAGACGTTCAGATCGCGAACTTCAAGCGCGCTTCCCTGTTGGAGCGCCATCATCGCATTAGCGGTCATAACGGAATTTCCTCGTCGTGTAACGAACACCTAGGCTGAACAGCGCGACGACCATCACGAGGACAAGCGTCGCCGCCCATGCCTTCTCATGCCAGTCGGGATACGGAGACAAAGCGTAGTTGTAAATTTGGAGTGGGATTGCACCCATAGGTCTCGCTAAATCGGTGTTGATGAACTCGTTGCCGAGTGCAGTCAGCAGCAGCGGCGCGGTCTCGCCCGCTGCTCGTGCCACGCCCAGCACCACCCCCGTGAAAATACCCGGAAGCACAGTTGGAATGACGACTTGCATGATCACACGCCACCGGGGTACGCCCAGCGCCAAGCCCGCTTCCCGCAGCGAGTTCGGCACCAGTCGCAGAATTTCCTCAACGCTGCGTCCAATAATCGGCACCATCACGAAGGACAGCGCAATTGCACCAGCCAGCCCCGAAAAGCTGCCGAGCGTCCGTACCACCAGCGCCCAGACGAACACACCGATGACAATCGACGGCAGCGAGGCGAGAATCTCCAGCGAGAAACGGATCGCGCCGTTAAGCCGCCCGCCGCCGTACTCCGCCATATAGATACCCGTGCCCACGCCCAGCGGCACAGCGATTAACGCCCCCACCGCCAACATCTCCAACGATCCTAAAATCGCTTGAGCGATACCGCCGCCTGCCTGCCCCAACGGTTTTGGCGTGTCGACAAAGAACGCGAGGTCGATCCCGCTGATCCCTTGCAAGGTGATATAACCGACGATCAAAAACAGGATGACCACCGAGATCAGCGTCAGTGACCCCAGCAGTCCAGCCATAAATACGCGCGTCGCCCGGCGACGAAGATAGAGGGATTCCTCGACACTTAAGAAAGCGCGGCGTCTTTCGGCGACGGTCAGCAGCCCGCTGGCGACTTCGATCCGTGATTGTTCCACAACATCCCTTTCATCTGCCCAGCGAACTTACTGAGCCTGCGCACCACCGGGCAAGCGATTCATTCGGCTCACCATGACGCGGGCTAAAACATTAAAGAGTGCCGAAATCAGCAGCAGCACCAAACCCAGTTCGACAATCGCGCTGAAATACATCTCCGAGTCTGCCTCCGCGAATTGGTTCGCAATCGCGCTGGCAATCGTATAACCCGGTGTAAACAGCGAAGCGGAAATCTCCTGCGAACTGTTGCCGATCACCATCGTGACCGCCATCGTCTCGCCAATAGCGCGCGCGAGACCCAGCATCGCCCCACCCGCGATGCCTGCCCAAGCATACGGCAGCACCGCCTTACGCAGCATTTCCCAGTCGGTTGCGCCCAGCGCCAACATGCCTTCTTTCTGCAGTCGCGGCACTTGCGAGATGATCTCGCGGGAAATCGCCATGATGGTCGGCAAAATCATGATCGCCAGAATGACGCTGGCGGTCAGCAGGTCTTGACCAATCGTTGGTCCCTTGAACAACTCACCGATGACCGGGATCGGTCCGATTACGTTGCGCAGAAACGGATCGACCGTGCTGCGCATGAACGGTGCCAGCACGAACAGTCCCCACAACCCGAAACCAACGCTGGGAATGGCGACCAGCAGTTCGATAATAAAGGACATGATGCTGCCGAGCGTCTTGGGTGCGTACTCTGAAATGAACAGCGCGCCGCCAACGGCGAACGGAGTCGCCAGCAGCAGCGCCAGCAGTGATGTGACGACAGTGCCGAAAATGTAAGGTGCCGCCCCGAAAGTTTGGAATACGGGATCCCATTCCGAGGTGTAGAGGAAGCTGAATCCGAACTGCGCAATCGCGTCGCGCGAGTCCAGAAACAACAACAGAATCACGCCAGCCAGCAGCACAATCATGCTGATCGCTGTGATCCGAACCACATTCTTGAACAGGAACTCGCCGCGCCGCGATACCTCTTTGGTCGTGCTAACCGCCATGAAGCTAACCCCTGTGCTATTCAGCAGAAAAGGGGATACTCACGAAGAGCATCCCCCCGACGAACCAAGCTGAGCGCGTTCGTCGTAGTTGCAGCCTACATGCCCGCCGCGGAAACAATGTCGGCAGGGAGCGCCATAGCGCCGTCGACCATGATCTTCATGATCTGGGCTTCATCCGCCTTGATCGCAGCTTCCGGCAGCGGCGAGTAACCGAGGTCGGCGTGATACGCCTGACCGTCATGGGTCGCCCACCACAGCATCCGGGTCAGCGCGGTCGCCTTGGCGGCGTCGGTCTGGTTCGGGCAAACCAGCAGCCACGTAAACCCGGCAATCGGGTAGGTATTTTCACCCGCGCCGTTGACGATCATGATGCGCTCGTCTTCGGGGATTTCGACACCAGCCGCTGCATCCGTAACCGAAGCGGTCGTCGCGCCGATGAAATTGCCCGCCTGATTCTGCATCAGGGATTCGGGCAGACCGTTCTGCTCGGCATAGGCGAGTTCAACGTAACCGAGGGCATAAGGCACTCCGGCAATCGCACCGGCGATCCCGGCATTACCCTTTTGACCGATACCAGTGGGCCACTTCACCGAGGTGCCGGAGCCGACTTCGGTCGCCCACGTATCACTGACTGCCTTCAGGTAGCTGGTGAAAATGTTGGTCGTGCCGGAGCCATCCGAACGGTGCACAACCGCAATCGGTTGATCGATCCCTTCAAGCTGCGGATTGTCGGCAACCAAGAGCGGGTCGCTCCACGTGGCAATATCACCCAAGAAAATCGCCGCGAGCGTATCCGGCGTGAACTTGAGCACGTCGCCGCCATCCTGAAGCTCAGGGATGTTGTAGGTCACGACCACGCCGCCCAGCGCCGTCGCAATGTGCAGAATGTCCGCGCCGCAAGTCGCGTTCGCTGCTGCCATCTGGTCGTCGGTCATGGGACCATCGGACGCGCCAAAGTCAGCGGTTTGGTCGGTGATCGCCTTGATGCCGCCACCGGAGCCAATACCCTGATAGTTGATTTCAACTCCGGTCAGCGTCGCATAGTCGCTGAACCACGTCGTATAAAGAACTTGCGGGAAGGTCGCACCAGCACCGGTTAGGCTCTGTGCTTCGCCATCCATCGGACCGGTCACGAGTTCCGAACCGGGAATAGCATCCTGCGCTAAGGCGAAATTCACGCCGAGGGCGAGGGCGGCAATTACGCCGAGGATCAAGAGCACACGCTTTTGCATTCTGTTCTCCGTTTACCAAACAGGCAGATAAGTTCAAATCTGGTAGGGCACCCTTACGAGATGTTAGTTTCTCGCCTCATTGTTAAGAAATGTGGGCAGTTTGTTAAAGGCATGAGGTGGTCAATCATTAAGATTTTGCCAATGTACGACTCACGCGGCGGATCGCGCTGCTGCGGGTGCCAGCTTCCGTCCTGATTAAAAATTGGAGCGGAGGTCAATTAAGGGTAGAATAGTTCGCGTAATTCACTGTCGAAATCCTTTATCGCGGCGACTGATCCCGGCACCAACAGGGACATTTGCTATTCCCCGGTGGCTCGCCAGCCACCTCGCTGACTGCATCATTTGTGTCTCGTGCCTACTCGACGCTCAGGAGGGTTTCGATTCGCGCAGTTCAATTTAGGAAAGGGATTTTTCATGAAACACAACAAGTTACTGCTCGTCCTGCTTACTATGCTCACCGTGCTCGTGACCGGGCAGGTTTTGGCGCAGGATGCCACCGCCGAGCCGAAAGCGGGCGGCACGCTTCGCGCCGCATGGGATGCCGAATGGGTCAGCCTCGACCCGCACATCAGCAGCGCCGGATCGAGCTTCGCGGTACTCGCCAACGTCGTCGAGGCGCTCACCAACTACGACAACAACATGCAGTTGATCCCCGTCCTCGCCGAATCGTGGGAACAATCCGCCGACGGGTTAACGTGGACGTTCCACCTGCGGCAAGGCGTCAAGTTCAGCAACGGCGACGACTTCACCTCGGCGGACGTGCTCTGGAACTTCCAGCGCATCTTCGACCCGGAAAGCGGCTCCAACGACGCTAGCAACTGCGGCGGCGACGGTGCAACCTTCGCCACGCCTGACGACTACACCTTCACCGTCACCACCGTAGAGCCGAACGCAATCCTCCCGGTCAACGTCGCGGGCGCGTCGAGCTGCGGCATCATTTCCCCCAAGAGTCTCAATGCGGACGGACAGGTCGTCGTCCCCATCGGCACGGGTCCCTTTATCATTCAGGGCGTCACCGGCACGACCAACATGACGCTGGTCAAAAATCCGTACTATTGGCAAGAGGGTCTGCCTTATCTGGACGAAGTCGACATCAGCGTCATCCCCGAAGACAGCTCGCGTGAAGCCGCCCTGCTCGGTGGCGAGGTCGACTGGATCATGAGTCCCGCGCCGCAGAGCTACGACGCGCTCAAGAGCAACCCCGACATTGTCGTCGGCGAAGCGTCGCAGTTGGCGTATGACTACATCGGTCTCAACCTCAACCGTGAGCCGTTCAGCCACGTCGAGGTGCGTCAAGCGATTGCCTATGCCATTGATCGCCAGCAGATTTGCGATGCGGGCAATTTCGGGCTGTGCACGCCCATTCAGGGACCGACGGCTCCCGGCAGCGCGTGGTATTTCCCCTACGCCCCCTATGACCGCAACCTCGACAAAGCCAAGCAGCTTCTCAGCGATGCCGGTTATGCTGACGGCTTCGACATGGAGATCATGGCGACCTCAACTTACGAGGAGTTGGTGCGGCAGGCGCAGGTTGTCCAGCAAAATTTGGCGGACGTCGGCATCAACGTGACCATCACGACGCCGGAGTTCGCCGAGTGGCTCGACCGCGAAGGCAGCGGCGACTTCAACTCCTTCAACCTCAGTTGGATCGCGCTCACCGACGCCAATGATTATTTCTATGCCCAGCATCGCACCGGCGAAATCTTCAACTTCACCGGCTACAGCAATCCTGACTTCGACAAGCTGGTTGACGAAGGTCGCCAGACCAGCGACTTCCAAGCGCGCTATGACATCTACCAGCAGGCGAACAAGATTCTGGTCGACGACGCGCCCTACGTCTATTTCTACAGCCCGTTGGGTCTGCGTGCTTATCAGTCTTACGTGATGGGCTACCCCACCCGTCCTGATCTGCAAAACGTCCTCTGGACGACGTGGTTGAATCAGTAAGAGTCGTCGGGCACCAATCACATCGTTGTAGGGGCGTTCAATTGAACGCCCCTACGGGTTCGCAGCTTAACCGCTTACGGCTAACCGCTTACAGCCCGAAAGCATTTTTATGAACCTCGCCTACATCCTGCAACGTTTGGCGCTCGCCGTGTTGGTGATCTTGGGCGTGACCTTCGTCGTCTTCATGATCATCCACATCGTCCCCGGCGACCCGGCACGGGTCGTGCTCGGCGCTTATGCCCCGGAGGAGAGCGTCGCCGCCGTCCGCGAGCGTTTGGGGTTGAACCGCCCCTTTCTTGAGCAGTATACGACGTGGCTCACCGACGCCCTGCAGGGCGATTTCGGCAGCAGCTTGATCACCGCGCAGCCGGTCGGACCGCAGTTGCTTCAGCGCCTCGGACCAACCGTTGAGTTGAGCCTCGCTGCTCTGTTGATCGGGCTGGTGATCGCCTTTCCAGTTGGCATCCTGTCGGCGGTGAAACCCGGCAGCGCCATCGACCTGATCGCCTCATTCCTCAGTCAAATCGGCGTCGCCGTCCCCTCGTTCTGGATGGGGATTCTATTGGTGCTGCTCTTTTCGCTGACCTTAGGCTGGCTGCCGCCGAGCGGCTATACCGCTTTCGCCAAAGACCCGCTCGATTGGCTGCGCCACTTGATCCTGCCCGCCATCACCGCCGGAATTGTCAGCGCCTCGATCCTGACGCGCTTCATCCGCAGCGCCATGCTTGAGGTCATGTACGCCAACTACATTCAGACCGCACGCTCGAAAGGCTTGACGGAGCGGGTCGTCATCAGCCGCCACGCCCTCCGCAACGCCCTGATCAGCATCGTCACCATCATCGGCTTGCAGATGACCGCCCTCTTGAGCGGCGTCGTCATCATCGAGGTCGTCTTCGGCTGGCCCGGCTTGGGTCGGCTCGCCCTCGACGCCGTGCTCGACCGCGACTATCCGCTGCTGCAAGGCGCGGTCATGGTCGTCGCCATCATGGTGACGCTGGTCAATTTGATCGTCGATTTGCTCTACTTCTTCCTCGACCCGCGCATCGAGTACGCCTAAGATGACAGCCTACGTTTATGACGTAGGGGCGAGGCATGCCTCGCCCGCCCAAACACCAAGGCGAGTCGCTCATGAGTAACGCCACCGTTCCCCAAATCGTCCAGCCCGCCCTCAATCGACCGCGCGGCATGTGGCAGGACACCTTTCGCCGCCTGCGCCGTCACCGCTTGGCGATGTTCGGTGCCGCCATCCTCCTGATCACCGTCTTCTTGGCGATCTTCGGACCGAGCCTGCTCGTCTACGATCCGTCGACAATGGATTTTAGCGCCCGCTTCGCCCCGCCCTCGCTCAATCACCTGTTCGGCACCGACGATTTTGGGCGCGACATCTTCACCCGTATCGTCTATGGTTCGCGCGTCTCGCTGGAGGTTGGCATCATCGCGGTCGGTATCGCCGCGACCACCGGCTCGCTGCTAGGGATGTTCGCGGGCTACGGCAATCGCTGGCTTGACGAAATCATCATGCGTTCGATGGACGTCCTCTACGCTTTCCCGGCGATCCTGCTGGCGATTGCGATCATGGCGGCGCTCGGCAAGGGAGTCGGCAACGCCATGATCGCCATCGGCGTCGTCTATATTCCGATTTTCGCCCGGATCGCGCGCGGATCGGTTTTATCCGCCCGCAACGAGGATTACATCCTCGCGGCGCGTGCGCTCGGCGCAGGCGACGGACGCATCCTCTTTCGTCATATCCTGCCCAACATCCTCTCGCCGCTCATCGTCGAGACGACGCTCAGCCTCGCTTTCGCCATCCTCGCGGAAGCGGCGCTCAGCTTCTTCGGCTTGGGCACCCAGCCACCCGATCCCAGTTGGGGGCGGATGCTCTCCGAAGGACGCAGCTACTTTCACCAATCCGCGTGGATGGGCATCTTCCCCGGCATAGCGATCATGCTGGTGGTGATGGGCTTCAACTTCCTCGGCGACGGGCTGCGCGACGCGCTCGACCCGCGCCTCCGCCGCTAGCGCTATCTTGAGTAGGGGCACGGCATGAGGGTGGTTAGAAACACCTCTGCCGTGTTGAGAAGTCATCAAATCTGACGGCGAGCACTTGAAACGGGAGAAGGTGCTTTCCCCTCCCTGAATTCGGGGAGGGGAAGCGCGCAGCGCGGGGGTGGGGTCAGGCGAACCTACACCCTGACGACCGCGCCGCAGTACGGACATTCCATCTGCCGCTGCCCGGCGACCAACTGCGGCAGCGTTCCCCCACACGAGATGCACTCGGTCGGCGCGTTGCGGATCGCCTCGATCTGCGCCGGGTCGGGCTGGATCGACCGCTCGTCGTCGGTCTCGCCTCGGATCATCCGCTCGATCTGCGCCGCCCAGAATTTACTCTGCACACCGCCCTTGACCTCGACCGTGATCTGCGAGTAGGGTGCGCCCGAACCTAGCGTGAAGTTGAGCATATCCTTGCCGCCCAAGAAACCCTTGTTCTCTGCCGTCACGCCCTCGATCTGGTTTAGCGGAATCGCCCATTCGAGTTCCTGCGTCTTCTTGCCGCCGAACAAACCGAGCTTCTTGCCGGTCGTCTCTTTTTGCTCGAACACCAGCCGTTGATCGGTCAAGTAGAGGATGCCGTCGGGATCGTCCTTGCCCTTGCCCGTCGCCACGAACTCCGCTTTGGCAGCGAGGAACAATTTCTCTTCCGCCAGAAACGGAAAGCTCGCCTCGTCGCGTTGATCAAGATACCAAGTAATCGTCGTCAACTGCTGGAGTGTCTGCGCGGCGTCCCTCGCCAGCGTCTCGTACAAATTCGCGACCCGTGTCTCCGCGTCCTTCTTCAGCGTTTCCGCCATCTCGATCCCACGCTGCAAATCGGGAAGCTGTGATTGCAGTGCCGCCGGGCTTGCCTTCAAGCCTTCAGCCGAGTCAACCCGCCGACGCAGCCGCTCGACCTCGTGCCGCAGGCGATCCGCGTCGTCCGCAATCATCGCCTCGATCTGCTGCCGAATGTCGCCCCACTGCTGCCCTAATACGTCGGCTTTGTGTTCAAGATACGACGCAAAGGCATAATCACGCCCGCGCACTTTGGCGATCTCGCCGGGCAGCTTGCTCACGTCGCGCGTGATTTCGGTCACTTTCGACGTCAGATCGGACAGCGCCGCATTCGCGAACAGGGTGTCGTAGCGCCCGCGCAAAGCATTAAACTGAGAGACTACCGGGTTGGGTTCTTCGCTCATGAGGATACTCCTTGAGTGCCTGTAATACGCCGATTGTACTCGAAGTCCGCTTCGCTCGCGCGCCGCACCCGGCACGCCTGACCCTGCATTTCTTTGCGTCTCCGCGCCTTCGCGACTTTGGGTTCATTCTTTTTCCCTGACTTGCGGTAGAATTCCGCCCAAATCCCCATCTACAGGAGAGGAAAATCAGGATGGCACTGCAACCCCAACGCACCATCGACGAGCTAAAGGAACTCCGGCGGCTGACCGGAGATGAGGACGGCGCGCAGCGCGTCGCCTTCACCGAGACGTGGGTGCGTGCCCGCGACTGGCTGCAAGAGACACTGGCAGACCTCCCCGTCAAGGTCGAAACTGACGAAGCGGGCAACCTCTGGGCGACCCTACCCGGCGCGTCTGAACAAACGCTGCTGATCGGCGGGCACATCGATTCCGTGCCCAACGGCGGTTGGCTCGACGGCTGCTTGAACACGCTGGCAGGGGTTGAAGTCTTGCGTCGCCTCGCCGCCGAAGGCACGCCGCCTGTGACCGTCCGCTTGGTCGATTGGGCGGACGAGGAAGGCGCGCGCTTTGGTCGCAGCCTGTTCGGGTCGAGCGCCGCCTCCGGCACGATGAATCCCGACGAACTGCGCGGCTTGAAGGACAAAGACGGCATTTCGCTGGTCGACGCGCTCGCCAAAATCGGCGTCGATTTCGACAACATCATGGCAGCGGGCAAACAGCTCGCGAACTCCGCCGCTTATCTCGAACTCCACATCGAGCAGGGTCCCGTCCTCGAAACCCTCGATTTACCGCTGGGTGTCGTCTTGGGAACCTTCGGCGTCGAGCGCCACACCATCAAGTTCACCGGGCAGTCTGCCCACTCCGGCTCGACGCCAATGGATCAGCGCCGTGATGCGCTCGGCGGCGCCGCGAAACTCGCGCTCGAAATCCGCGAAATTGGCAAGCGGAACGGCGGCGTCTGCACCGTCGGCAGCGTGATCACCAAGCCGGGCATCGTGACCGCCGTCGTCGGCGAGTGTGACATGACCCTCGACCAGCGTCATCTCAGCGCCGAAGCGCTGGCGACCATGCTCAAGGAGGCGCAGGACGCCAGCGTGCGTTTCGCCGAGGAGGAGAAACTCGGCTTGGAGTGGGGCGATCTCTGGAAGATTCATCCGATCCCCTTCGATCCTGAGCTGATCGAACTGGCGGACGAAGCCGTGGTCGAGACGGCGGGCGTCTCGCACAAGCTGCCCAGTGGACCGCTCCACGACGCCGCCGAGGTCGCCCGCGCGGGCATCCCAACCGTGATGTTGTTCGTTCAGAGCTTACGTGGGCTGTCCCACACCAAAGTCGAAGACACCAAAGAGGAACACATCGCCCTGTCGGTCGAAGCGCTCGACCGTCTCACCACCAAGGCGATAAACTGGATCGTCGCCAAGAACAGCTAAGGCGCACGCAATCTGTAGGGGCGCAGCGTGCTGCGCCCTATTTTTCCATTGCGTCTTCGCGCCTTTGCATTGAATCTTTTCGGATTTTCTAATTGTCGCTTCACTTCAGTCCGTACAGATACGCGACCATATCGCGCGCGTCCGTGTCGGTGACGCCGAGATCGGGCATGTCGACACCCGGTCGGACTTTCTGCGGAAAGCGAATCCACTCGATCACGTTTTCCGGCGTATTGCGCAGTTGCCCGACGATGTAACTCCGCGACGCCAACCCGACCAATGCCGGACCGACCGTACCGTCCGCCCCGGTGACGCCGGGGATCGCGTGGCACGATCCACAGCCATATTGGATCATCACGACAGCGCCCTGCTCCGCGTCGCCGCCCTCAAAGCTGCGCTGCTGAACGGGCAGCGTCCGCGTTACGTTGAACAGGATCGCAAACGCCAGAATCGCAAACGGGATCAGCAGCGCGTAGAGTCCATAATAGCTTTTCCCCATCAGTCCCCGTTCCTTTCGACCGATTTAGCCGCGCACCAGCTTGCCCGGTATAGCGTGTTCGAGCGCGTTCATCCACGCGATGAAGTAAGCGCTCGCCAGCAGCAGAAACAGCACGTTCGCTGGCAGCCACATGATCAAGCCTGCAAGCTGCTGATCGCCCAGCGGCGTTAGGCTTCCGGCAGCCGCGCTGGTCGCGTAGCTGGCGTACCAAGGCGCGGTTGAGAACGTCAGCAGCCCGCCCAGTGCCCCACTCTGCACCGCCGTCGTGAACAGATAAAGCACGTTGACGCCGTACTGCACCTGTTTGCGCGTGCTCGGCTTGATGAGCACCCACCAGAACAGCGCCGCCGCCGAAACAAAACAAACGTGCTCGGCGAAGTGAATCAGGTTGTTATGCAGCGCCGCCTCATAGAACGCCGGAAAGTGCCATACCCACAGCGTCAGCGCAAAGATCGCCCATGCGCTCGGCGGCTGGGTCAGCACCCGCCATATCCCGCGTAGGTAGCGCAGATTGAGTCCGGTGACGTGCGCCGCGCGCCGGGGCAGCGCCCACAACAGCGCCACCGGCAGATCGCTGAACACCAGCAGCGGCGCGGCGATCAGCATCAAGATCAGATGCTGGATCATGTGCGCCGAGAACAATACGTCGGACAGCGTATCAATCGGCGAGATCAGCGCCACGAACAGCGCGATCACCGCGCCCGCGAACGCGCCTACCCGCCAAACCGGAATCCCGCGTCCGCGCCCGGCGTGCAGCCACAACCGGAATAAGCCCAGCGCGTACAAACCGACGAGTACTTCCAGCGCCAGCAGCACGCCTCCGTCCCAACTCCACCCGGCGTTGATCGTGGTTGGCATGATTACGGCAGCGTCATCGAGATCGGCGAGCAAGGGTTGAGGGCGATGCCATATAATCCTGTCGCTCCGATCAGCACGAGGAAGATGATCGCCAGCAGTACGCCGACCAGAGCGATGAAATCCTGCGGCGGCGCGAGCGCGCTCAAGTGGATCTCGTCCGGTTCGCCGCGCCGCTGCCACGAAATGAACGACCACAGACCCGCCGCCACCGCAATCGCCGCCGCGGCGATGCTCAGGGCGTAGAACGGGGCTTTGCTGCCCGATACGCAGGCGTAGGACGCCAGCCCATAGCCGATCACCAGTTGCAGCACCCACGCCGTTGGCGGACCGAAGAACAGGAACGCCAGCCTCAAGCGATCCCCACGATTGAGTGTCGTCATTGATCCCCTCTCCGAGATTCCCATCGGCAGGATGAAACGTGCATCGTTGGCATACGGTAGGCTGTTTGCGCCCCTCCCTGAAGTCGGGGAGGGGTCGGGGGTGGGGTCAAAATCGTCATCGTCCCCTCCTACAGATGCGCCGACAGATAGACGATTGCCAGCACGAACAGCCACACCGCATCGACGAAGTGCCAGTACAGCGACACGTTCTCGATGCCCGCTCGCCGGTTCGCGTTGAAGTGCCCCATCCCGGCGAGCACCTGAAGGTAGCCGTTCATCAGCACCGCGAGGAAAACGTGCAGCCCGTGAATCCCGGTGATGGCGAAGAACAGCGATCCATAAGCGCTGTCGCTGGGCAGCAGCGGCGACCTAGCGTACTCGTAGCTTTGCAGCGCTAGAAACGCGATCCCTAGCACGAACGCGATCAACAGCATGATCCGCAGCCGACGCTGATCGCCGCGTTTAATCCCCCGTTCTGCCATAACCATGAACGCGCTGCTCGACAGCAGGATCACCGTGTTGATCAGCGGGATCGTTAGTTCGGGCGGCTCGGCTCCGGCGGGAGGGAACACCGCAGGGGAATTGAAGCGCAGGTACAGGTAGGCGGCGAACAGCGACGCGAACAGCATCGCCTCGTTGACAATCAGGATGACGGCTGCCCACCAGCTCGTCGAGCGGCTGCCGGTCAGGTGAGTTGCGAGTTGGTCGCGCGCGAGGATCACTGTCATGACTGCGCCTCCGCTGCTTCATGCGGCGACGGCAGCAGCCACAAGCCGACCATGATCAGCGCCAGCACTGCACCCACCCCGGCGATCCATAGGATGTGGATCAGCAGCCCGGCGAACAGCACCAACAGCGCCAGCGCCAGCAGCAGCGGCGCCGCCGAGTCGCCCGGCATGATCAGGATCGATTCGGGATCGGCTTCCAGCAGCGTCGATCCAATCGTCTCGCGTTGGTACGGATCGGTCGGGTCAGCGTTGGCGCTGTCTTCGTCAGTCTGTGTCTCCCGATCCCACAGCGGCAGGCGGCTGTAGACCGTCGGGATGACGCGGAAGTTGTACGGCTCCGGCGGCGAGGTCGTCGCCCATTCCAGCGTCGGCGCATCCCACGGATTATCGCCCGCCTCCTCGCCGTGAGTGAGGCTACGGATCACGTTGACGACGAACGCCAGTATGCCCAGCGCCAGCAAGAATGCGGAGATCGTCTCGAACAGGTTGATCCCGCTCCAGCCGAGTCCCGCCTGATAGGTGTAAATGCGACGCGGCATCCCCAGTATGCCGAGGATGTGCATCGGAAAAAACGTCAGGTTGAAGCCGACGAATACCAGCCAGAAATTCCACTTCCCCAACGTTGACCCCATCATCCGCCCGGTGAACTTCGGAAACCAGTAGTACAAACCGCCGAAGATCGGGAAGACCGCCCCGCCGAACAGCACGTAGTGGAAGTGCGCCACTACGAAATAGCTGTCGGTGAGCTGTTGGTCGAACGGCGCCGCCGGGAACATCACCCCCGTCAGCCCGCCGATCACGAAGGTGATGAAGAAGCCGACGATCCACAATAACGGCAGCCGGAAGCGTGGATGCCCGGTCAGCAGCGTACCGATCCACGCGAAGATTTGGATCCCCGCCGGGATGCCGATCACGACGCTGGCGAGGCTGAAGAAGTTCAGCGTCAGCGGCGAAATGCCGACCGCGAACATGTGATGTACCCACACGCCAAAGGCGACGATCCCGGTCGTCACCGCCGCCAGCGCCAGCAGCGTATAGCCGATAATCGGGCGCCGCGAGAACGTCTGCACGATCTCCGAGACGATCCCGACGGCGGGCAAGAAGATGATGTACACGTCGGGATGTCCAAAGACCCAAAATAGATGCTGCCACAGCAGCGGACTACCCCCGAACGCCGGGTCGAAGAAGTGGAAGCCGAAGTTGCGCTCTAGAACTAGGAATAGGTTGGCGACCGTCAGCGGCGGAACGGCGAAGATCACAGCGAACGAGGTCACGAGGATCGCCCAGTCGAACAGTGGCATCCGGTTGATCGTCATGCCCGGCGCGCGCATCTTGAAGATCGTCACGATGAAGTTGATCGATCCGGTGGTCGTCGCAATGCCGAGAAACATGATCCCCAGCGACCAGAAGTCGAGGTTGATCCCCGGCGAATAGGTCGTGGTCGTCAGCGGCGTATAGGCGAACCAGCCGCCATCCGGCGCAGACCCGAACAGGAAGCTCGAATACATGAACAAGCCCGCGAACAGCAGCACCCAATAGCCAAAGGCATTCAAGCGCGGAAATGCCATGTCACGCGCGCCGATGTGCAGCGGCATGATGAAATTGCCGAACCCGAACAGCATCGGCGTGGCAAAAAAGAAGATCATGGTTGTGCCGTGCATCGTGAAAAGTTGGTTGTACACTTCCGGGCTGAGAAACGTACTCTCTGCCGATCCCAACTGCATCCGCATCAGCAGCGCTTCCAGACCGCCCAGCACGAAGAACAGGAATGCCGTCACGAGGTAGCGCAGACCAATAATCTTGTGATCGACGGTCGTCAGTGTCCGCCACAGACCGGAGGATTCTTCCCACACACGGGTCAAGCGGTTGTCTGCGGCTGTTGCCATAGAGTCCCCTCTCCGTCACTCATTCCAACGTTTCCAGATAAGCCAGAATCGCTTGCACCTGATCGGCGTCCAAGTCCATCGGCGGCATGAGATTACCCGGCTTGCTGCTCTGCGAATTGATGATCCAGCCTGCCAGATTGCCTCGATTATTGGTCAGCGTCCCCGCGCCGATGGTCGTCCGGCTGGCGAGGTGCGTCAGATCGGGTCCTAACGTCCCGCTGGCAGCCGTGCCTTTGATCGTGTGACAGAAGACGCAGGCGGACGACAAGAACGTCTGCTGACCTTGCGTGACGAGATCAGAATCGGGTGCGGGCGCGGGCTTCTGCTCCTGCGCCACCCAGCGGTTAAACGTATCGGGATCGTCGGCAAAGACAAGGAACGCCATGTGCGCGTGCTGCACGCCGCAGAACTCGGCACACTGCCCGCGATAGGTGCCGCTCTGGTCGGCTTCCAGCGTCATGGTATTGGTCTGTCCGGGGATCAAGTCGAGTTTTGGGGCAAGCTGTGGCACCCAAAAGCTGTGGATTACGTCGTCCGAAGTCAGTTTGACCGTGACCGCTTGCCCCGCCGGGAGGTGAATCTCGTTAGCGGTGACGATATTCTGGTTCGGGTAGCGCACTTCCCACCACCAGCGATGCCCCGTCACCTCGATCACCAGACTGTGATCTTCGAGCGCGTTTGCCGGTTCAATCGAGATGCTGTACAGCATCATCCCGAACAGGATCACGGCGGGCAGCACCGCCCCCGCCAGCAGAATCAGCGTAATCGGGCGGCGATCATCAGTCGTGTGGATCACGTCGGAGCTTGTGAGGCGACGCGAACGAAGGTACGCGGCGGCGATCAGCGCGACGACGACGAGAAAGACCACAGTCGCAATTCCGAACAAGATCAGCGCTAGGGTCGCCACGCTGTCGGCGGTTCCCGAATGCGTGTCCAGCGTTGACGGTGCACCCGCGCACCCACCGAGCAGGCTCGCACCTACGATCACCAGACACGGAAAAAACCGCCGTCGAAGACCCATCATTGGCATAGCGATCTCCAACCAGCGCAGAACAAATGTAAGCTAAAATGTAACTGAAACTATTGTAACTATAACAGAAACCCCGACAAGCGTCCTTAAGCCAATCTTGTCTTCGGTTTAAGATAATTTAAGCTGAAATAAATCCGCTGAGCACAGCACGGTGCCCTACCCCAGCATCGAGTTGAGCTTATAGCCCGCGCCCTTGACCGTGATTAGGCGGTCGGGATGACCGGGATCGCTTTCGATCTTTTCCCGCAGCCAGCGAACGTGAACGTAAACCGTCTGCGTCTCCCCGATCCAGTTGTTGCCCCACACCCGCGCGACGAGGTCTTCCGCGCTGAGCACCTGACCGAGATTCTCCGCCAATGCCAGCAATATCCCGAACTCCTTCGGCGGCAGGATGACTTCACGCTCTTTGAGATACACCGCCCGTGACACCGCATCAATCCGCATGTCGCCCACACTGATCTCTTTTTGCCGTCCCGCGTTATAGCGACGCAACACGGCGCGCACGTGCGCCAGCAGCACGTCACCCTCGACCGGCTTTGTGAGGTAATCGTCCGCGCCCAAATTCAGCCCGATTACTTCGTCAATCGGGCGTGCCC
The DNA here is from genome assembly GCA_963826685.1 of uncultured Chloroflexia bacterium. Classification (GTDB taxonomy): domain Bacteria; phylum Chloroflexota; class Anaerolineae; order Aggregatilineales; family Phototrophicaceae; genus Flexifilum. The sequence goes on from CAWGYC010000004.1 coordinate 84,792, forward strand.
GCCTCGTGACGACGATCACCGGCACCGAACTCCAACGTCGCAGCCGCCGCAGCAGCTCAAACCCGTCGATTCCCGGCAGCTCGGCTTCCAGCAGCACCAAGTCGGTGCAAATTGGATCAAACAGCGCCAGCGCTTCCTCGCCGTTCGCGCTGACTGTTGCCAAGTAACCGTCGCGGTGCAGCGCCAACGCCGTATCGTGCGCACTCGTAAAATCGTCGTCAACGATTAGCACGTGTTGAGCCATATCAATTATCGTTGAAATTAACTCGTCGTCTTCGTAGTATAACACCGAGCCGTCGGAGATCAAAAGCGTGCTATCATACCGTTGAGAGGGAAAATGCTGTCTTTACTCGATTACCGCCGTCGTGTCCACGACCTTTATCGCGCCGTTCGCGTGCAGGGGACGCCAGTTGCCTACGACGTCTTCCGGCGCGAACGGGACGCGCTCTTTGCGTCGCATCCGCAGTCCGCGCTCGACGCGGCTCAGCAGGCGGGCTTCCGGGGGCTGCGTTACTATCCTTACGATCCGGCTTATCGTGTGGTCGCCCGGCTCGATGATGACGTCGAACCTGTGACCTTCGGTTATGATCTGGGGGAGGATGGAAAGCTGACGATTCGCCAAATCGCACGGGTCGCCTTCGAGCTTCCGGCTGGCTCCGGGACGCTGGGCGTGTTTTGGGTCGCCGGATACGGTGGGGGGCTGTTTCTGCCTTTCCGGGATGCCACCAACGCGCGGACGACCTATGGCGGAGGGCGCTATCTCTATGACACCATCAAAGGCGCGGATTTAGGCGCGGACGCAGAGTCCATCGTTCTCGACTTCAACTATGCTTATCATCCGTCCTGTTACTATAATGCGCGTTGGGTTTGCCCCCTCGCACCGCCTCAGAACCGCCTCACCTTCGCCGTTGAAGCTGGCGAGCAGTTGATGAACGTTGAACCGAAGGAGTCCTGACCAATGACCATCCGGCTGACCAGTACCGCTTTCACCAACGGCGGCGCAATCCCCAAGCAGTACACCTGTGATGGCGAAAACGTCTCGCCGCCGCTGGCGTGGGCGGATGTCCCGGCGTCGGCGCGCAGCCTCGCCCTGACGATTGACGATCCTGACGCGCCGAGCGGCATCTGGGTTCACTGGGTTCTGTTCAACCTACCGCCTGAGATCGCCAGCCTACCGGCGAGCATTCTGACGACCGACACGCTGCCCAACGGCGCACGACAGGGCAGCAACGATTTCGGCAAGATCGGCTACGGCGGACCTTGCCCGCCGCGTGGCAGGGCACATCGCTACGTCTTCAAAATTTACGCGCTCGACACCATGCTTAACCTCGAACCCGGCGCGATGCGGCGGATGCTGATCAGCGCAATCGCTGGTCACATCCTCGGCGAAGGCGAGTTGACGGCGTTGTACGGTCGCGCCTGAGAATGAACGTGCTCGTTAGGGGCGTTCATTGAGGGGGTTTTACCCCCTCTGGTTGAAGTAATCGCCAAACCTCAGCATCCTATCTCAAAACGGATGAGGTTCTCTCCCCTCCCTGAATTCGGGGAGGGGTTAGGGGTGGGGTAAAGTTCTACCCCCAACCGCCGCCGCCCGGCGTCTCGATGATGATCCGGTCTCCCGCTTCAACGCGCCCCGCCCATTTGCCGCCGACCTCGATCTCGTCGCCGTCGCCCCGGATCACATGGTTGACGCCCGGCTGTCCCGCCTCGCCACCCCGTAAGCCATAGGGCGCGTTGATCCGCCGCTCGCTGTTGATCGTCACCTGCGCCGGAGCGAGAAATTCGTACTCGCGCACAATACCATCGCCGCCCCGGTGCGAACCGCCACCCCCCGATCCATCGCGCAGTCGATAGGCATTGACGCGCACCGGCAGCGCGTACTCCAACGCCTCGACTGGCGTGTTCCGCGTATTGGTCATGTGACTGTGCCGCCCGCTCATCCCGTCACCGGCTGATCCGGCGCCGTTGCCCCCGGCAATCGTCTCATAATAGACAAATCCCACGCCGCCGAAGGTGAAGTTGTTCATCGTCCCCTGACTCGCCGCCGGGATGCGGTCCGGCAGCGCTTGCGCCAGCGCGCCCAGAACCACGTCGACGATCCGCTGGCTCGTCTCGGTATTGCCAACCGCCACCGCCGCCGGGAAATCGGGATTGAGGACGCTGTGCGGCGGCGTGACCACCGAGACCGGCTCGAAGCAGCCGTGATTGACCGGCAGATCGTCGGTCGCCAGCAGCCGCACGCAGTACCACGTCGCCGAACGCACAATCGCCTCGACCGCATTCAGATTTCCCGCGACTTGCGCCGCGCTGCCCGTGAAATCGACGTGCATCAGCGACCCCGCGACCGTGATCGCCACGCGAATCGGGATCGCGTATTCGCGCTGACCATCGCTTTCGAGCGCGTCCTCGAAGCTGTACATTCCATCCGGGATCGTCTCGATGATCGCTTCAGTCATCCGCCGTGAGTAGTTGAGCAAAGCGTCGGCGTGAAGCTGCGTCTCGCTCAAACTATTGGCATCGACGATTGCCCGCAGCCGCCGCTCGCCCACCCGCTGCGCCGCCAACTGCGCCTCAAGGTCGCCTAGCCGTTCCTCCGGCGCGCGGCTGTTAGCCGTGATCAGCTTGATCACCGCCTCGCTCCGCCGCCCGGCTTCGACCAGCTTGACCGGCGGCAGTATCAGCCCCTCTTGATACAGGTCCGTGCTCAGGGGCAGTGATCCCGGCGACATACCGCCCACGTCGGCGTGATGCGCACGGCTGGCGGCGAAGAAGCGCACCTTGTCACCGATGAACACCGGCGACACCATCGTCACGTCCGGCAGATGCGTCCCGCCAGCATACGGATCGTTCAACACGATCACGTCGCCGGGGCTGAGCGTCCGAAAGGCGCGCACCGCCGCCTCGACCGAGGCGGGCATACTGCCCAAATGCACCGGGATGTGCGCCGCCTGCGCGATCATCCGGGCGCGTGCGTCGAAGATTGCGCAGCTAAAATCCAGCCGTTCGCGGATGTTCGGACTGAACGCCGCACGCTGGAGCGTAACACCCATCTCCTCTGCCACCGCCTCGAACAAACTCCGAAATACCGCCAAACTGATCGCATCAACCGCCATCGTACCGTCCCTCAAGTTGTAGGAACGCAGCGTGCCGCGCCCTTGCTCTTTCTTTGCGTCTTCGTGCCTTTGCGCCTTTGCCTTGAATCTTTTCTTCTTCGTCTTGGCGGTTAATAAATCCCTTTTCGTTCCGCCGTCAGCACCAGATTGCGGTAGCCGTCCACCACCGCCGACCAACCGTCCGGGACGTAAACCGTGCTGTCGAGTTGGAAGATCAGCGCCGCGCCGTCGAAACGCGCGCCGGGGATCAGCCGCTCGCGTTCATACAAGCTGATCGCCCCGTTCGTCCCGATCAGCCCGCTCGATCCATCATTCTCTATTACCGTTTCCGCGATGAAGGTCGGCTTCTCGACGATTCCAATCGCCTGCACCCGCAAGTTGACCAGTTCGACCTCGCGCCCCGCCAGCGCATGACCATACGCCTGTTCATGCGCCGCATGAAACGCCGCCGCGACATCCTCCGTCAGTGGGATCGTCAGTTCGTAGGCTTGTCCGCGATAGCGCGCGTCGATCAGCGGCGTCAGGATCATCTCGCTTTCGGCGATCCCTTCGCGCGCTAGATCGTCCCGTGCCTGAGCCATCAACTCGCCCAGCAGCGCTCCCGGCGGTTCACTCACGCCCAGCAGCGACCGTGAGTAATCGCGCGTCACGTCCGCGACCAGCAAGCCGAGCGCGCACAGCACCCCCGGCGCGCGCGGAATCAGCACGCGCGGGATTTCCAGCCGCTCCGCGACCTCGCAGGCGTGCAGCGGACCTGCCCCGCCGAACGCTACCAGAAGGAACCTGCGCGGATCGTGCCCGCGTGCGACCGATACCTGCCGCACCGCCCGCTCGATGTTGGCGTTCGCCAGCGCGATCACCCCACGCGCCGCATCTTCCAGCGATAAATTCATCTGCCCGGCGAGTTCATCGACTGCCCGCTGCGCTGCCTCCGCGTCGAGCGCCATCCGTCCGCCAAGAAAGTGATCGCCATCCAGCCGACCCAACACGACGTTGGCGTCGCTGACCGTCACCTGCGTTCCGCCGCGTCCGTAGCAAACCGGACCGGGATCCGCCCCCGCGCTTTCGGGACCAACTCGCAGCGCGCCGCCGCGGTCGATCCGCGCCAGCGATCCGCCGCCCGCGCCCACCGTCTCGATGTCGAGCAGGCGCATCCGCAGCGGCAGCCCGTCGATTTCGGCTTCTGCCCGACGCACCAGATCGCCCGGACACAGCGCCACGTCGGTCGACGTGCCGCCCATGTCCAGCGTGATGATCTGGTCGAAACCCGCCAGCTTCGCGACGTGAAACGCCCCGATCACGCCCGCCGCTGGACCGCTCAGCGCCGTCAAGATCGCCCGTTCGCGGGCATTCCGCGCGCTAATGATCCCGCCGTCCGACTTCATCACCCGCAGCGCGTCCGGGCGCGGCAGCGCCGCCTCCAGACTACCTAAGTAGCGGCTGATCACCGGACGCACCGTCGCTTCCAGCGCCACCGTACTCGCCCGCTCGTATTCGCGGAACTCCGGCAGCACCTCACACGACAGCGCGATCTGCCCCTCGTCGAGCAGCCCGCGCGCCAAAATCCGCTCCCGTACTGCTTGCTCGTGCGCCGGATTGACGAAGCTGTAGAGCAGGCAGACCGCCACCGCCTCGATCCCTGCCGCCTCGATCTGATCGAGTACCGCGTCGAGCGCGTTGAGGTCGAGCGGCGTCAGTACCGTTCCCTTGTAATCCAGTCTTTCGGGGATTTCGTAGCAGTCTTCGCGCGCGATCAGCGGCGGCGGCAGTTGCGGTTGCAGCGCATACAGCACCGGGCGATTCTGCCGACCGATCAGCAGCACATCGCGAAACCCCTGCGTGGTGATCAGCGCGGCTTTCGCGCCTTTCCGTTCGAGGATCGCATTGGTGGCGACCGTCGTCCCATGTGCGATTCGTGCAAAGCTTTCCAACGCGCCCGCGCTGACCGTCCGCAGCCCGTCGAACATCGCCTCCGCCGGATCGCGCGGCGTGCTCAGCAGCTTGTGAATCCGCAGTTGACCGTCCGCGCTCACCACCAAATCGGTGAACGTCCCGCCAATATCGACTCCGACGAGCATGATTACGCTTTCCGGTGCGGTTTGATCTCCGGCAAAATCGTAATCGACCGCGCGCTTCCCCGCAAATCTTCGATCAGGTTAGCGCCGAGCAGGAGAAGTCATATGAAGACCGGCTTTTCGCGGTTTGGTCGCCGGGTCTTTTCTAGTGATGGCAACGCCAAGCACTGGCGAACAGCATCATCTTCTTGGCTGGCGTGTACAAAATTCCCGGCGTTTTCCCTTGTACCTTTGTCCTGATTAAAAATGTTAAGATGAGTTATATTGCGTTCGTGTCATCTATCGGCTAAAACTTACAGTAGCGAATCGATCATGAAAGGGGTCTTTACCGATGCGTCAGCGAAGTGCAATAGTGTTGTTGATGATCTTTGTCCTGAGCTTGTTTATTGCCGTATTGCCAAGCGCGGCGCAGGATGCTGAAATAGTCTGGGCATTCGTCCCATCTTCCGACAGCGAAACCGTGATGTCGGGTGCATCTGCGATCACCGATTTAATCGCCGAAAAGACGGGTATCCAAATCAAGCCCGTCGTCGCCACCGACTATAGCAGTGTCATCGAAGCGATGTGCAACGGCGAAGCGCAAATTGGCGCGCTCAATACCTTCGGCTACATCCTCGCCAGTTCGCGTGGCTGCGCCGACGTTGCCCTCGTGTCCACCCGCTTCGGCTCTGCCTACTACAGCGGGCAGATCATCACCCGCGCCGACAGCAACATCAACACGCTCGCAGACCTCAAGGGCACGACCTTCTGCCGCCCTGACCCGCTGAGCACCTCCGGCTGGATCGTGCCGAGCATCACTCTGCGCGCCAACGGTGTCGATCCCGATACCGACTTGACGATTTTGGACGCTGGCGGACACCCGCAGGTCGTGACCGCCGTCATCAACGGCGACTGCGATGCTGGCGCAACCTTCGTCGACGCCCGTTCCGACGATCAGAAAGCGGAAACCAAGGTCATCGCCGAAACCTCGCAGATCCCGAATGACACCATCAGCTTCGCCACCAGCTTCGACGCTGACCAGCGCGCGCAGATCACCAATGCGCTGCTCGAAATTGCCGCCGATCCTGCCAACGCTCAGCTTCTGAGCGACACCTACAACTGGGGTGGCTTGATCGAGGGGCAGGATGCCTTCTTCGACGATTTCCGTCAGCAGCTCGACGCCGCCGGTATCCAGATTCAAGACCTCGTCCCGACGCCCGCGCCTGCAACTGACATGGGCACCGAGGGCAATCCGATTGTCTGGGCGTTCGTCCCGTCGTCGGATAGCGAAACCGTCATGTCCGGCGCGTCGTCGCTGACCGACCTCGTGCAAGCCGACACCGGCATCTACATCAAGCCGGTCGTGGCGACCGACTACAGCGGCGTAATCGAAGCGATGTGCAACGGCGAAGCCGGAATCGGCGCGCTCAACACCTTCAGCTACATCCTCGCCCACAGCCGTGCTTGCGCTGACGTTGCCCTCGTCTCGACCCGCTTCGGCTCTGCCTACTACAGCGGGCAGATCATCGTCAAAGCTGACAGCCCGATCCAGACGCTCGCCGACCTCAAGGGCACGACCTTCTGCCGCCCTGACCCGCTGAGCACCTCCGGCTGGATCGTGCCGAGCATCACGCTGCGCGCCAACGGCATCGACCCGGACACCGACCTCACCGTCCTCGACGCTGGCGGACATCCGCAGGTCGTGACTGCCGTCATTAACGGCGACTGCGATGCCGGCGCCACCTTCGTCGATGCGCGTTCCGACGACCAGAAAGCGGAAACCCGCGTGATCGCCGAGACCTCGCAGATCCCGAACGACACTATCAGCTTCGCAACCGACGTCCCGGCTGACCTTCAGCAGAAGATCACCGCTTCGCTGCTCGCCATCGCCGCCAACCCGGACAACGCTCAGCTTCTGAGCGACACCTACAACTGGGGCGGCTTGATCGAAGGCAGTGATAGCTTCTTCGATGACTTCCGCCAGCAGCTCGACGCCGCCGGTATCCAGATTCAAGATTTGGCGAAGTAAAGCACCACCACTAAAGTACGTTGGGGCATCTGAAAATCCCCAGAATACGGAAGTGTAGGGGGCGTTCAATTGAACGCCCCCTACGAGAAGCAGATTCAGATACGCTAGCCCGAAGCACCCATCTCACGATCCTGTTAGGGCGTCGCGCCTGCGTGCGAACGCCTCGACTATTGATAAGCAAGATCATCAGCTATGTTACGAGTAGTCAATCTCACCAAGGTTTACGACAACGGCACTGTTGCCCTCAAAAATGTCAGTTTCCAAGTCAACGATGGCGAGTTCCTCGCTATCATCGGCTTGAGTGGCTCCGGCAAGTCGACGCTGCTCCGCTGTATCAACCGCCTGATCGACCCGACCGAGGGCGAAATCTGGCTCGATGACGTCTGCGTCAGCGCCCTCAAAGGAAACGATCTGCGCAAGATTAGGCGGCACATCGCCATGATCTTTCAGCAGTTCAACCTCGTCCGCCGATCCAGCGTAATCACCAACGTCCTAACGGGACGGCTCGGCTACACGCCGCCGCTCTGGAGCTTGGGCAACCGCTTCACCCGAGCCGATCAGCAGCGCGCGCTCGAAGCACTGAAGCGCGTCGGTATCGAAAACAAAGCCTACATCCGCGCCGACGAGCTGAGCGGAGGGCAGCAGCAGCGCGTCGGCATCGCCCGCGCTCTGATGCAGGACCCGCAGTTGATCCTCGCCGACGAACCCGTCGCCAGCCTCGATCCGGTGCTCGCCCACTCGATCATGGGCTATCTCGAAGAACTCAATCGCACCGACGGGCGCACGGTGATTTGCAGCCTGCACTATCTTGACCTCGTGCAGCGCTATTCCGACCGTGTGATCGGGCTGCGCGACGGCGAGATCGTCTACGAGGGCAGCCGCGAACAGATTCGCCAGTTGACCGACGCCGAATTCGCGGACATTTACGGTGAAGAGGCGCAGCGCCTCGGCAGTATCACGGGGGCTTGATCGATGACAACAGCAGCGCGTCCGCGCGAAACCACAGCCTCGCAGCCCCCCGAATCAAGTCCGGTGACCGGCAAAAATCCGGTGCTGGCAGCGTTACTCGCGCTGATCCCCGGCATTGGGCACTTCTACGTCAACTCCCGCACGCGCGGCGTGCTCTTGATCTTCCTGCTGCCAATCCTGACCGTCCTCACCTTCTGGCGGCTTCAGATCGCCGGGGTCGATCTCGGCGCGCTGCTGACCGGCAGGCAGTCGACGGCGGATTTCACCTCGGCGGCGACGACCCATCTCGGCACGGCGGTCGTCTTGATCATCCTGCTGCTCCTGATCTACTTCTGGAGCATCTGGGATGCCTACAGCACCGCCAATCGGCGCAGCTTGCCTGCCCGCCTGCCCTTCTTCCTGCTTTTTATCGTCGCCTTCGCCATTGGCTGGGACGTGACGCAGATCAATCTCTACAAAGCGATCAGCGAGGTCGGCGACATTGTGCCGCGTCTCTCACAGCTCGCTTGGCCCTGGGATCAAGCCTTCGTTACCGGCGAAACTAACATCGAGGCACAGGCGACGTGGGATACGCCCTGCACCGCCGATGCGCCTAATCCGCCTGAAGAAATCGCCGGGCAGCCTTACATTCGCATCGAGCCGACCTGCGGTGATATTTCGGGTCCCGTCGCGCCCAACGGCGACCGGGTGCTCGGCACCGAGATCACCGTCGTCGGGCGCGGCTTCAAGCCCGGCGAGACGGCGACGCTCTGGTGGAAGCCGCAGAGCATCCCGGAGTTCCGCCCGCGCGCCAACAGTACACCCGTTGTCCTGACGCCTGACGCAGATGGCTCGTTCCGCTTCACCTTCAACGCCCCCAACTTCACCATTCCCTCAGTTGCCGTCGGCACGATTTCGAGCACGGTGATCGTCCGGCAGGTCGAATCTGTCGGGGCGCTCCGTCCCAGTTCCGACTTGCTGCTGGCGCTCAGCCTAATGGTCGAGACCATCTACCTCGGCTTAATGGCGACTTTCTTCGGCACCATCTTCGCCATCCCGCTGAGTTTCATCGCCGCCCGCAACCTGATGTCCGAGAACAAAATCATGTTGGGGATTTACCTGCTCACGCGCACGTTCTTGAACGTCATCCGCTCGATTGAGCCGCTCATCTGGGCGATCATCGCGGCGGCGTGGGTCGGTCTAGGACCGTTCGCCGGGATGATCGCGCTGACCCTGCACTCGATTGCCTCGCTCGGCAAGCTCTACTCCGAAGCTATCGAGAGCATCGAGGAGGGACCGATTGAGGCGCTGCAAGCGACCGGAGCCAGCCGCCTGCAGGTGATCATCTACGCGGTGCTCCCGCAGGTGATCCCGCCCTTCGTCGGCTTCACTGTCTACCGCTGGGACATCAACGTCCGTATGTCGACGATCATCGGCGCGGTCGGCGGCGGTGGGATCGGCTTTATCCTAATCCAGTGGATTCGGCTGGGTAATTTCGACTCGGCAGGCATCGCCGTCTGGCTGATCGCCATCGCCGTCTCGGTACTCGACTACATCAGCTCGCAAATCCGCGAAGCATACGTCTAGTCAGCTATCAGCAGTTGGCTATCAGCTTTCAGCTAGAACAAGAGCGGGACGTCTAGACAGCGTCTCGCTCTTTGCTTGGTAGTACTTCGTGCAAGCTGCGATCCCATACCGGACAGGTACTCTCCCCTCCCTGAAATCGGGGAGGGGCTGGGGGTGGGGTCGTTTTTAGCGGCGGCTAGCTGACCGCTGACGGCTGAAAGCTAATCGCCGCACCTGCACCACCAGAATCCCCGCGCCCGCCACCACCAAGCCGATCCCCTGCTGCGTCGTGATCAACTCGCCCAGAAACAACCACGCCAGAATCGGGATCTGGATCATCATCGTATTGTTGATGATGTTTGACTCGAATGCCGAGAGCGTCCGCAGTGTGTGATTCCAGAGCGTGAAAGCGAACGCCGTGTTGACGACCGCCAGCCACGCCACGATCAGCCAGTTCGTGACGCTCAGCGCCGGGAATCCCTGCGCCGCCGTCCCGCCGATCAGGAGCACGGGCGCGCCGATCCCCATACTAATCGCGGTCACGACCACTGGCGGCAGATCGCCCCGCCGGTTGATCTCGCGTCCGAGCAGCGCCGCCGCCGCGTTCGCCAGCACCGCCACGCCCGCGATCACGATCCCGATCACCTGTGCTTCCGGCAGCGCCGCCGGAGTGAAGTAGATCAGCACGCCAACCAGATAGAGCACCACCCCGCCGATTTGCAGTCGCGTCGGACGCTCGCCCAGCAGCACCGAGCCAAGCAGCAGCGTCGCCACCGCCGAGAAGCTGATCAGCATCGACACCGTGATCGCCGGAAGGTACGCCAGTGCGAGGAACTGCGCCCCTTGCGTCACCGTGTAGAAGATCAGCCCCAGCGCGATCAGCCGTCCCCACAGTGCGCGCGGCACGCTCCGCAGCGCCGAGCGCACATAGGCGAACAGCAGCACGAAGGCGAGGCAATAGCGTAACCCGGCGAAGGTCAGCGCCGGGATGTCGCCCAAGCCAATTTTGATCAGCACCCAAGAAGTTGACCACAGGAAGGTCACGAACAACGCTTGCAGCACCGCCCGCAGATGACCACTCACGAGTATTCTCTCCTCAACGGCATAGAGAAATCCCGCTCACCCGCTCCGCTGGCTGCGCAGAGGTTTTTGCGTCGGTTCGCAGGGAGTAAATCTAGCATGAAATTCGCCGCCGCGTCAACCGGGCGCGCACCAATCCGCAGACCACTCGCAAGCGCCGCACTGGAAAACGCGGTACATATAATCGCTGTTGTGAACGGATTTGCCCATCAGGAGGTTCTATTGTCCCAGCTTTTCGACTCTTTCACGCTGCGTGGCGTCACCCTGCGCAATCGCATCGGCGTATCACCGATGTGCCAGTACAGCAGCGAGAACGGCATCGCCAATCAATGGCATCTCGTCCATCTCGGATCGCGCGCGGTCGGCGGTGCGGCGCTGGTGATCGCCGAAGCGACTGCCGTCGAGCCGCGCGGGCGCATTTCGCCACACGATCTCGGCATCTGGAGCGATGAACACGCCGCCGCACTTGCGCCAATCGCCGCCTTCATCAAGCAGCAGGGCGCGGTGGCTGGCATTCAACTCGCCCACGCCGGGCGCAAAGCGGGGACGGCGCGCCCGTGGGAGGGACACCACCCGCTCAGCAACGGCGAGGGTGGCTGGGACGTCATCGCGCCGAGCGCCATCCCCTTTAACGTCGGCTACCGCACGCCGCAGGCGCTGACCCTCGACGACATCGCGCAGGTGCAGACGGCTTTTCGTGACGCCACCGTCCGCGCCCTCGACGCCGGATTCAAGTGGATCGAGCTGCACGCCGCGCACGGCTACCTCATACACGAATTCCTCTCGCCGATTGCCAACACCCGCACCGACGACTACGGCGGCAGCTTCGAGAACCGCACGCGCATGATAACCGAGACCGCCCGCCTGATGCGCGCGGTCTGCCCCGATAGCATCCCGCTGACGGTACGCTTCTCCTGCACCGACTGGATCGAGGGTGGCTGGACGGGCGACAATTCGGTCGAACTGGCGCGCCGCCTGATCGACGAGGGCGTCGACTTGATCGATTGCAGTTCCGGCGGCGTCGCTCCGCAGCAGAAAGTACCGACCGGAGCGGGTTATCAGGTTCAGTTCGCCGAAGCAATCCGCCGCGAGACCGGGATGCCGACCGCCGCCGTCGGCTTAGTCACCGAACCCACCCACGCCGACGCGATTGTGCGCAGCGGGCAGGCGGATCTGGTCTTCTTGGCACGCGAACTGCTGCGCGATCCCTACTGGGCGATCCACGCCGCCCAGACGCTCGACCAGACCGCGCCGGTTCCGCCGCAGTATCTCCGCGCATTCTAACCGCCCGCCAGTGATGGCACGAGTAGATGAGGGAAGACGTGGCGGAAATTTGCGACGTTTTCCCCTTGCCACGAAACGCGCCGTTCAAAAAATCACTTTTACGCGCCCGCTCTCGTGTCGCGCCCGCGCCGTCCCCGCTTGTCATAGTGCGTTTCGGAATCGGCACGAGACGGTGATCTTCATGATGATTACGCGAATTATGCGGATCAGTCTATGAACTGATTCAAGCTTCTACGCCACTGACAAAACCTCACCCCCCGACCCCCTCTCCATGACATGGAGAGGGGGAGAAGTACAGGGCAATCGCGTCATTTCAAGGTCAACAATCTGCAAAATTGGCGATAACACAAAAAGCTTAAATCACTTCTATATTCAGCATAGAACATATATTCTATTTGTCAAGGAGGGCGCGGCAGCAGTTGGGGCGGATTGGGCAAAGTGCATGGGAGATTTCGGCAATTCTCCCGAATTGACAGCTTCCCAAAACTCCCGTATGCTGTACTCTGTTAACTCTGTCCATGTGAGTGCTGCCATGAATCCGCGTCAGTTGAAGCAGGCGAAGAAGCAGAACACCGAACGATAGTCCGGGACTTTTCGCTTTCTGAACGCGCACACACAGAAAAACGAACCGCCCGGAAGGGCGGTTTTTCGTTTCTAGTGAGGAAAATCATGCACATCTATTTGAACGAACTCAAGTCGAAGCACAGCAAGAAGCCGGACACTGCCTCTGGATAGTTGTGCTGCGTCAGCCCCGCCTGACCCGCCGCCGTCCAGATACCCACGCTGGACGGCGGTTTTGTTTTGGCAAGAGAAGTACCGGGTGATGAGTAAAAGCAAGAACTTAAAGAGAAATCCCAAAGCAGAAATTGAGGAGAAAACCAAATGAACGCGATTTGCCCCGAATGTGAAGCCGACCTGACCCTGCCGAACGGCGTCATGGAAAACGAATTGATCGCCTGCCCCGACTGCGGCGCGGAACTTGAAGTGATCAGCCTCGACCCGGTCGAGGTCGAACTCGCGCCCGAAGTCGAAGAAGATTGGGGCGAATAGTCATGCGGATCGCTGTACTGGTTACGCACATTCGCCCCGAAGAAAAACTGCTGCTCGCCGCCTTCGAAGCGCAGGGCATCACGCCTGACGTGATCCTCGACCGCGACCTCGACTTCGACATCCTCGCCGGAGCCGATCAGCTTGCGCCGAACGGCGTCGCGTGGAGGGAGTACGACCTCGTGGTCGAGCGCTGCGTCAGCACCTCGCGCGGGCTGTACGCGCTGGCAATCCTGAACAGTTGGGGCATCCCGACCATCAACGCCTACGCCACCGCTTCGGTCTGCGCCGACAAACTGCTGACCAGCATCGCACTGGCGCAGCATGGCGTCCCGCAGCCGGAAACGCGCGTCGCCTTCACGCCCGAAAGTGCCATGAGCGCGATTGAGACGGTCGGCTACCCCGCCGTGCTCAAACCTGTCACCGGATCGTGGGGACGGCTGCTCGCCCGCGTCACCGACGCCAACAGCGCCGAAGCGATCATCGAGCACCGCCAGACCCTCGGCGACTACAACCATCACACCTACTACGTGCAGGAATACGTCAACAAACCGGGACGCGACATCCGCGCCTTCGTCGTCGGCGACCGGACGATCTGCGCGATTTATCGCGAATCCGCCCACTGGATCACCAACACGGCGCGCGGCGGACAAGCCTCCAACTGCCCGGTGACGCCCGAACTCGACGACCTCTGCCGCCGCGCCGCAAACGCCGTCGGTGGCGGCGTGCTGGCGATTGACGTCTTCGAGACGCCAGACGGCGGACTGCTGGTCAACGAGATCAACCATACGATGGAGTTCCGCAACAGCAGCGCCCCGACCGGCGTCGACATCGCCGCCGAAGTCGTGCGCTACGCCCTGAGTCTCGTGGCGGTGCAGGCATGACGCAGCTTTCGGTCGGCATCGTCGGCGGCAGCGGCTACACAGGCGGCGAACTCCTGCGCCTGCTGACCTTTCACCCCGGCGTCGACGTCACGCAGATCACCAGCCGCGAAAATGCCGGACGCTACGTCTACACCGTCCACCCGAATATGCGCGGTGCAAGCAATTTGCAGTTCATCCACCCCGACGCCCTGCAATCGTGCGACGTGCTGTTCTTGGCGCTGCCGCACGGCACGACCGCCCGCAATATCGAACAGTACGCCGCCCTCGCCCCCACCTTGATCGACCTATCTGCCGATTTCCGCCTCAACTCAACCGAAGATTACGCCCGCTGGTACGGCGAAGCTCATCCCGCCCCTGAGTGGCTGGATCGCTTCGTCTACGGGCTGCCCGAAGTCTCCCGCGATCAACTACGTGAAACCCATTACGCCAGCGGCGTCGGCTGCAACGCGACGACGATCAATCTGGCACTGCTGCCGCTCGCCCGCGCCGGTGTCATCGAGCGCGCCGCCGCTGAACTCAAAGTCGGGTCGTCCGAAGGCGGCGCGGAGCCGAACGCCGGATCGCACCATCCCGTTCGTTCTGGTGCGGTGCGCGCCTTCAAACCGAGCAATCACCGCCACACCGCCGAAGTCGAGCTAGTACTGGGCGACGTGCGCGTCGATTTCGCCGTCACCGCCATCGAGATGGTGCGCGGAATCCACCTGCTGGCGCACGTCTACCTCAACCAGCCGCTCGCCGAGAAAGACGTCTGGAAACTCTACCGTGCCGCTTACCGCGACGAGCCGTTCGTCCGGCTGGTGAGCGCCAAAACCGGGCTGCATCGCTTCCCCGAACCGCGCATCGTCGCCGGGACGAACTTCTGCGACGTGGGCTTCGAACTGGACGAAAACGACCCGCAGCACTTGATCGTGATCGCCGCGCTCGACAATCTCGGCAAAGGCGCAGCGGGATCAGCCGTACAGTGTCTCAACCTGATGCAGGACTTCGACGAAACGACTGGCTTAACTTTTCCGGGAGTTTACCCATGACCTCACCCCCCGCCCCTCTCCATTGCATGGAGAGGGGGAGAAAAACGGGGCATCGCGCAGCTTTGAGAGCAGCAACTCGCAAAACATACGGACAAGATAAAGAGGTTGAATCACTTCCATGATTAACGAACAAGTAGGTTTAGGGAATTTGCTCGTGGTCAAAATCGGCGGCGGTGAGGGCGTGGACATGGATCGCTGTGTCCGTGACCTCGCCCACCTCGCTGCCCAGCGTCCGCTGATCGTCGTTCACGGCGTCAGCGCGGCGATGAACGCGCTCTGCGCTCAACGCGGTATCGAGGTGCGCACCATCACCTCGCCGACCGGGCACAGTTCGCGCTACACCGACCCTCAAACTCGCGGCGTCTTCGTCGAAGCCGCCAATGCCGTCAATGCCAACCTCGTCGCCCGCCTGCAAGCGCGGGGACTGCGTGCCACCGGCTTGACCAACGACCGCGCCATCCTGCGCGGCGAGCGCAAAACCGCCATCCGCGCGCTGGTCGACGGGCGCGTCCGCATCGTCCGCGACGACTACAGCGGCGCGATCAACGGCGTGAACACCGCGCCGCTGTTCGAGGCACTCGAAGCCGGACAAATCGCCGTCGTGCCGCCTTACGCAATCAGCGATGATGGTCTGCTCAACGTCGACGGCGACCGAGCAGGCGCTGCCATCGCCGGGGCGCTCGGCGCGGTGGAACTGGTCATCCTCAGCAACGTGCGCGGGCTGTATCGCAGCTTTCCCGACGAAGCCAGCTTCGTCCCGCGCGTCGAGTCCCGCGAAATCGAGCGCGCGCTCGACTGGGCGCAGGGACGCATGAAACGCAAAGTCCTCGGCGCACAGGAAGCGCTGGCAGGCGGCGTCCGCCGCGTCGTCATCGCCGACGGGCGCAATGAAAACCCGGTCACAGGCGCGCTCAACGGCTCCGGCACGGAGTTCTTGTCATGAGCAACAGAAGCGACGTACGTAGGGGCGTTATCTATAACGCCCCTACAACCCACGTTTACGGGGAGCTATGCCAATGACTACCCTGACGCAAACCGCAATGACCATTGAGGACGCGCACACCAGCGGCGGGTATTCGAAACGACCGCTGACACTGGTGCGCGGCGAGGGCAGCACCGTCTACGACGACGCCGGCAACGCCTACCTCGACGCGACCAGCGGCATGGGCGTCGCCCTGCTCGGTCACGCGCACCCGGCAGTGACAGCAGCAATCGCCGACCAAGCCGCCACGCTGATCACCTGCGCCGAGATTTTCTACAACGACCGCCGCGCCGAACTCTACACCATCCTCGCCGACCTACTCCCCGGCGACCTGAACCGCTTCTTCCTCTGCAACAGCGGCGCGGAAGCGATTGAGGGCGCGCTCAAAGTCGCGCGGCTGTTCACCGCGCGATCCGGCATCGTCGCCGCCAAACGCGCCTTTCACGGGCGCACGCTCGGCGCGCTGGGCGCGACCTTCAACAGCCACTACCGCGACCCCTTCACCGGCTGGATTCCCGACGTGACCCACGTCAGCTACAACGACCTCGACGCGGCAGCAGCAGCTATCACCGACGAGACCGCCGCCGTGCTGGTCGAGCCGGTGCAGGGCGAAGGCGGCGTCCACGTCGCCGACGCGGACTATCTGCGGGGGCTGCGGCGTCTGTGCGACGAGCGCGGCGCGCTGCTGATCGTCGATGAAATCCAGACCGGGCTTGGTCGCACCGGGCGCTGGTTCGGCTTCCAACACGCCGACATCTTGCCGGACATCGTCGCGCTGGGCAAAGGGATCGCGGGCGGCGTGCCGATGGGCGCGGTCGCGTGGCGCGAATCCTTCGGACAAATCCCGGCAGGGACGCACGGCACGACCTTCGGCGGCAATCCGCTGGCTTGCGCCGCCGCCATCGCCGCCCTGACCGCCCTCCGCGAGATTGATGCACCCGCCCGCGCCGCCGAACTCGGTGCGTGGCTCATCGACGAACTGCGCGCGCGAAATCTGCCGCCGGTGCGCGAGGTGCGCGGCTTGGGCTTGATGGTCGGCTTGGAGCTGCGCGGACGCGTCACCCCTTACACTCAAGCGCTGCAAGATCGCGGCGTGCTGGCGCTGGTCGCGGGCAAGACTGTGCTGCGCCTGCTGCCACCGCTGATCATCACGCCAGATGAACTCCGCCAGCTAGTCGATGCGATTGAGGAGGTCATGCACGATGCAAACTGAAACGCTGCGAACCACCCTGACCGAGCGCGACGCCGAAGATTTGCTCTGTGGACTCGTCGCCATTGCCAGCCCCTCGACCCGCGAGACGACCGCCGTGCAGATGCTGGTCAACTGGATGCTCGAACACGGTTACGACCGCGCCTTCACCGACAACGCCGGAAACGCCGTCGGCATCATCGGGCACGGCGCGCGTGACGTGGTGCTGCTCGGTCACATCGACACCTTCGGCGGCAACTTCCCCGTCCGCCGCGACGGTCGCCAGCTCTACGGGCGCGGCTCGGTCGACGCCAAAGGCGCGCTCTGCACCTTCACCGCCGCCGCCGCCGAAGCCCAGCTTGATCCCGACGTCCGCCTGATCGTGATCGGCGCGGTCGAGGAAGAAGCCGCCAGCAGCAAGGGCGCGCGCTTCGCCGCGACCCAGTACCAACCGGAACTGTGCGTGATCGGCGAGCCGTCGCAGTGGGATCGGATCACGCTGGGCTACAAAGGTCGGCTGCTGATCGAGTGGAACTGGCGCGGCGATCTCGGTCACAGCGCGGGCGAGACGGCGACGGCGGGTGAACTGGCTTTCGCCTACTGGCAGGGCGTCCTCGCCTACGCCACCGAATTCAACCTCGAACGGACGCGCATCTTCGAACGGCTCGACGTCACCTTGCAGGACATCCAGAGCGGGCACGATGGCGTCTACGGTTGGGGACGGATGGTGATCGGCTTCCGGCTGCCGCCGGGGATCGACCCCGCTGCCGTCGCCACCATGCTCGAACCGCACGACGGGGCGACCATCCGCGCTTACGGGCAGGAACACGCCTTCATCGCCGAGCGCGACTCGGCGATCAGCCGGGCGCTGCGCGGCGCGATCCGCGCGGAAGGCGGACAGCCCGCTTTCGTCCACAAGACCGGCACGTCGGACATGAACATCGTCGGGCGCGTCTGGAACTGCCCGATTGTCGCCTACGGTCCCGGCAACTCCGCGCTCGACCACACGCCGGACGAGCACATCAACCTTGACGATTATCTGCGCGCTGTCCGCGTACTCGCCGCGCGCACTGGAGCGGTTATAACCTCACCCCCTAGCCCCCTCTCCACTGCGTAGAGAGGGGGAACTGCGGGCAGTAGTGAGATAAAGCGCCAAAGCAATAGATTGCAGAGACACCCAATATCCTGAGAGAGAGCAGCATTATGCCGTTTGAGAATTTCCACATCATCGAAAGTACCTTGCGCGAAGGCGAGCAGTTCAGCAGCGCCACCTTTAGCACCGCCCAGAAATTGGAGATCGCCGCCGCGCTCGACGACTTCGGCGTCGAGATGATCGAGATGACCTCGCCGGTCGCCTCGCCGCAGAGCGAAGCCGACATCCGCGCCGTCGTCAACGCCGGACTGAACGCCCGCATCCTGACCCACATCCGCTGCAAACGCGAAGACGCGATCAAAGCGCTCGACACCGGCGTGCACGGCATCGACGTGGTGATCGGCACGTCGCCCCAGTTGATGCAGCACAGTCACGGCAAGGACATCCGCCAGATCATCGACGCCGCCGCCGAGGTGATGGCGTTCATCCGCGCGCAAGCGCCGGACGTCATCCTGCGCTTCAGCACCGAAGACAGCTTCCGCAGCCGCGAAGCCGACCTGCTGCGCGTCTACCTCGCCGTCGCCGACCTCGGCTTGGTCAATCGCTTGGGCGTCGCCGATACCGTCGGCATCGCGATGCCCGATCAGGTTTACGCGCTGGTCAACCAGTTGATCCGCCTGACCGGGCTGGACGTGGAGTTTCACGGGCACAACGACAGCGGCTGCGCCATCGCCAACGCCAGCGCCGCCCTCGAAGCCGGGGCGACCCACGTCGATACCACCATCCTCGGCATCGGCGAGCGCAACGGCATCACCCCGCTCGGCGGGCTGGTCGCGCGGCTCTACACCATCAACCGCGCTTACGTGACCAAATACAAGCTGCATCTGCTGCCCCAGCTTGACCAATTGATCGCCGACGTCTGCGGGCTGGTGATCCCGTTCAACAACTACATCACCGGATCGAGCGCCTTCATCCACAAAGCCGGAATTCACGCCAAAGCCGTACTGGCGGACCCCAAAACCTACGAAGCGATTGACCCGGCGGATTTCGGCGTCGTCCGCGAGATCGCCATCGGGCATCGCCTGACTGGCTGGAACGCCGTCCGCAGCCGTGCCCACGCGCTCGGCTTGGCGCTCGACGACGCGGCGGTGCAGAGCATCACCCGCGTGATTAAAGAGCGCGCCGACGTGCAGCCGATGAGCCTCGACGAAGTGGACGCCCTGCTGCGAGAAAGCGCCGTGCCAGTATGATAAAACTCTACCCCACCCCCACCCCCTCCCCGACTTCAGGGAGGGGAGAGTACCATCCGTTTCGAGGTGACGCCCGTAGGGGCGTACCGGTGGGTGCGCCCACAATCGGGCAGACACGTAGGTCTGCCCCTAAAATCAACCATCGGGTGGTGACCCCATGACGGGATTCACGTTTGCCGAGAAGGTCCTCGCCCGCGCGGCTGGCGTCAGCGAAGCCCGCGCCGGTGACGTGTTGATCGTCCGCCCCGATGTGATCTTCAGCCACGACAACACCGCCGCCATCCGCCGCATTTTCGCGGAAACGGGCGCGGAAGCCATCGTTCACCCGGAGCGCATGGTGGTGACGCTCGACCACGCCGTCCCCGCCCCGACGACGCTCCACGCTCAAAATCACGCCGAAATCCGCCAGTGGGTGCGCGAACAGGGAGTCGGGCATTTCTTCGAGGTCGGGCGCGGCATCTGCCATCAGGTGATCAGCGAGGAAGCGCTGGTGCTGCCCGGTCAGGTGATCTTCGGCTCGGACAGCCATACGACTCATTTCGGCTGGCTCGGCGCGTTCGGGATGGGGGTCGGGCGTACCGAGATGGCGGCGCTGTGGGCGACGGGCGAGTTGTGGCTGCGCGTCCCCGAAGCCATGCAGATCATCCTCGCTGGGCGCGCTCCAACCCGGCGTCACCGCCAAAGACGTGATGCTCCACATTCTGCACAACCTGACCGTCAACGGCGGGCAGTACCGCTCGGTCGAGTTCACCGGCGACGCCATCAGCAGCCTGCCGATTGACGAGCGTCCGGTCATCCCCAACATGATGGCGGAGTTCGGCGCGATGAACGCCTATTTCCCACCCGACAACCAAGTGCTCAACTACCTCGACCTGCGCGGTGCGCGCGATTATGAGCCGATCTATCCCGACGCCGACGCCGAATACGACGAGCGCCACACCTACGACGTGAGCGCGCTCGATCCGCAGATTGCGCTGCCGCACCAGCCGGATCACGTGGTCGCGCTGAGCGACGCCGCCGGGCAGCCGATCCAGCAGGCGTTCATCGGCACCTGTACCGGCGGGCGCTACAGCGACCTCGCCGCTGCCGCCGAGGTCGTGCGCGGGCACAAAGTCAGCATCCGGCTGGTCGTGATCCCGGCGAGTTCGCAGGTCTTGCTCCAAGCGATGCAGACCGGCGTCTTGACCGACTTGATCGAAGCAGGAGCGACCATCACGACGCCGGGCTGCGGTCCCTGCATGGGCAATCACATGGGCGTTCCCGCGCCTAACGAGGCGACCATCAGCAGCGGCAGCCGCAACTTCAAAGGACGGATGGGCACGACCGACGCACCGATCTATCTGGCGAATCCCTACGTCGTCGCCGCCAGCGCCGTGACCGGCTGCATCACCAATCCGGGAGAGTTCCTACGCTAAGGACTGAGCAAGAACAGGACTGAGGGGCGAGGACTGAGGACTGAGTGAAAAGATCAATAGCAGAGGAAGTGTGAAGAATGCACGTTTGGGTTTACGGGGATAATGTCAACACTGACCTGATCTTCCCCGGCAAGTACACGTATACGCTGCGGACGCAGAGCGAGATCGCCGCGCACGCGCTCGAAGACCTCGATCCGGCTTTTGCTGGCAACGCGCAGCAAGGCGACGCGATTGTCGCGGGCTGGAACTGGGGCTGCGGCAGCAGCCGCGAGCAGGGCGTGACCGCGCTCAAGTGGTCGGGCATCAGCGTAATCGTCGCGGCATCGTTCGGCGGGCTGTACTTCCGCAACTGCATCAATCAGGGCATCCGCCCGATTGTCTGCCCCGGCGTCGCCGGCCTGCTCCACAGCGGCGACGAGATCGAAATCACGGAGTCGGAAATCATCGTCGGTGATCAGCGCTTCGCCATTTCCGCGCTGCCGCCGCAGGTGCAGGCGATCCTCGACGCGGGCGGTTTGCTGCCCATGCTGCAACGGCGGTTTCAAAACGAGGGCGCATAGGCGATTTGTTTGTAGGGGCGTTATATATAACGCCCCTACGACGAGGCGCAAGTTCGATCACCGCTGATCGCGGGCGGCTTCCAGCGCGGCGACGTCGAGCTTCTTCATCTGGAGCATCGCCTGCGTGACGCGCGCCGCCTTCGCCGGATCGGGGTCTTGCATCAATTCGCCCAACGCGGAGGGGATGATCTGCCACGAGACACCGTACTTGTCCTGAAGCCAGCCGCATTGCTCGGCTTCCGGCACAGCGGAGAGCTTCGACCACAGCGCGTCGACCTCCGCTTGATCCGCGCAATCGACGTAGAGCGAAATCGCGGGCGTGAAGCGGAATTCAGTCGTCCAGCGTTGATCGCCATGAACTGCACGCCTTCCAGCGTGAACTCGATGGTGATCACGCTGCCGGGTTCGCCGGGGCCAGCCTCGCCATAGCGCGCGACGTTATCGATGCTCGAATGCTTGAACACGGAGACGTAAAAGTTGATCGCTTCTTCAGCCACTTGGTTGAACCACAAACACGGGCGAATCTTCTGCATTTCGCGCTCCTTGCTTTGTTTGACTGTGGTGAACACCGATACTTATAGTATAAATGTTCTATAGCGCCCGGTCAAGAACATATTTTCTAACCGTAATCTACCTGAAGTCGTTGTAGGGGCACAGCGCGCTGTGCCCCAGCCTAGCAGTTTACACAGGAGTTCGCTTGTCTCAGTCCTCAGTCATCAACCCTCAGTCCTTCACCATCACGCTGATCAACGGCGACGGTATCGGGCAGGAGGTGATCCCCGCCGCGCGAACGGTGATCGAAGCATTAGGCTTGCCGATCAGCATCACGACCGCCGACGCCGGATTCGGCACCTTCGAGCAGGTCGGTGACGCGCTCCCGCCGGAAACGCTCCAAACCTGCGCCGCCAGCGATGCCATCCTGTTCGGCGCGACCCAGTCGCCCATGACCAAAGTGGCGGGCTACCGCAGCCCGATCCTCTCGCTGCGCCGTCACTTCGACCTGTTCGCCAATCTGCGCCCCGCCTTTCACGGCGACATTGACCTGCTGGTCGTGCGCGAGAACACCGAAGGCATGTACAGCGGGCGCGAACGGCTCGAAGACGACGGCGCGACCGCCATCCTTGAGCGCGTGATCACGGCGCGTGCCTCCGAGCGGATCGTCCGCGTCGGCTGCGAGCAAGCGCTAAATCGCCGTCGCAACTGACCATCGTCCACAAGGCGAACGTACTCAAGGAGACCTGCGGCTTGTTTCGCCGCGTCGCGCTAGAGGTCGTCCGCGACTATCCCGATTTGCAGGTCGAGGAGCTGCTGGTCGATACCGCCGCGATGCGTTTAGCGATGGATGCGTCCCGCTTCGACGTGCTGGTGACGACCAACCTGTTCGGCGACATCCTGAGTGACCTCGCGGCGGGCTTGACCGGCGGCTTGGGCTTGGCGGCGTCCGCCAACGTCGGCGGCGGGCGAACGGCGCTGTTTGAACCCGTTCACGGCAGCGCGCCCGACATCGCCGGACAGGGCATCGCTGATCCGCGCGCGGCGATTCTCAGCGCCGGGATGCTGCTCGACCACCTCGGCTACGCGGAAATCGCGCAGAAAATCCGCCGCGTGACGTATAATACGCCCCATTCCGGGAGCACGCTGGCGACGGCGCGCTCGATTGCCGAAGGGGTCGTTCATGAAATTAACGGCACTCCGTAGGGGCGTTCAATTGAACGCCCCTACAAAACCGCACTATCTGGTAGCGACGCTCATTTTATTGCTTCTTGTCCTCGCCGCCTGCTCGCAGCCGGGCGATCCGGGCGCGGCGATGCTCAAATACCTGCAAGCGCGCGTCGCCGCCGACAGCGACGCGATTCGCGGCTTGTCCTGCGCGGCATGGGAGGGGCAAGCCGTCCTGCAAGCCGAACTCGTTCCGCTCGATGAACGCCACGCTGGATAACGTCACCTGCACCAAAACCGGCGACGACGGTGATGACGCGCTCGTCACCTGCGCCGGGCAAATCGTCACGACCTACAACGGCGAAAATCGCTCGTGGGATTTGGGTACGTATCGCATGACGCAAGAGGATGGCGAGTGGAAGATGTGCGGTGAAGCGCCGTAACAAGAACGGAAAAGATTCAACGCAAAGGCGCAAAGACACAAAGACGCAAAGGTAGGGGCAGATTTGAAATCTGCCCCTACGCACGCTGATCAAGAAGATAGAGTCGCTTCCGGCGTCGCTTCGGTGCTGATGCCGTCCATCAGCACTTGCAGCGCTTGCAATGTGATCAAATTGCGGAAGGTGTAGCCGCGTTCGAGATTGGCGGGCGTGAAGTTCCCGGCGTTGTCGTCCAGCGGCGACGAAAGGTGGATCGGGTCGGCGAGGTTGACACCCTTATCGGGCAGGGCTTCCAAAGCCACGTACAGGTTGACCAGCGGCAGGTCATCGTCCTGCGCGATCCGGGCGATGATCTGGTTGAACAGCAGCGTCTTTTCCGGGAATTCCGGGCGCTCCGGGAAGGTGTAGAGCACCGGCACGACGTTGCTGGCAATCGTCTGGTCGACGATCTGGCGCAGATAGCCGTCGAAGCTGTCGGCGTCGAAGAAAAAGGTGTCGTTCGTGCCGAACATGATCAGCGCGAACGCGGGCTGCGCCACCCGGTATTCGCAGGTCAGCGGGCTTTCGTTGGCGGCGCACCACTGCGGGTCCGCCCACAGCGGATCGAGCACGCTGACGGTCGTGAAACCCTGCGCCGTCGCCAAGCCGGGGCTGGCGAAAGCGTTATCGGCGAAGGTCTTGCCGTCGCTCTCGATCGGCACTGCCGTGAAGTTGTCGATCACCGGCTGCAAATCCTGATACGCGCCCAAATCGTAAGCGCCCGTCCCGAAGGGCACGAGAAAATTCTCCGAAGCAGTCATGCAGTCGCCAATCTTCGAGACGACGTGCGGATTCAGCCCCGCCGCCTGTCCGCGCGCATAGATGGTGCGGGCGGTATCGGTGACCACCGGCAGCACCGGCAGATCGTGCAGGTCAATCGCGCTCGCCGCCGCGACCACCGCCGACGGTTCGGTCGCGTCCTGCGCGCTGGCACTGCTGACCAAAATCGCCAGCGCGACCACGCCGAAGAACAGCAAAACAAGGCTCAAACTCAGCCGTAAACGCATTGATTGGCATCCTCTAGCTCTCAACCTGCCGCGATCTTAACCGCAAAGCGCCAGATCGCAAGCCCTTGCGCTTATCGTCCTTGATCCCGCCGCTTCGCCCGCGCCGGTACACGTTTGCGGCGAAATTCGGTACAATCAAGCGCAGTAACGATTGTGATGACAAGAGGATGTTGAATGCCTTTACGAGTTCCACTCGCCGCGAGCCTCGCCGTGCTCGTGATCGCGCTGGTCGCCGTCGGCGCGTCGGTCGTCGCTCAGGACAACGCCGCCGATCAGCCAGCACTCTGCTTCACTTCCGACCTGATCGAGTCGGCGCAAACGACCTGTGGCGGCATGGGGACGGATCAAGCCTGCCTCGGCGCGGGCGACGTGCTCGCCGACGGCGAGCGCATGACCATCGCCCCGCTTGACCTGAATCCGCTGAACAACCTGACCGGCAGCGCCGGATCGCTGACACTGATCAAGCTGCAAGCCGACCTCCCCGACTCCGCCGATCCGGTACGACTGGTGCTGTTCGGCGACGCGGCGATCACCAACGCGCTCGAACCACTGCTCGACCCCTACCCGACCGTGATCGTCAAGAACAACAGCGGCAACGTGCTCAATCTGCGCGCCGAGCCGAACGCCGACGCCGAGGTAATCGGCACGATGACGTGGAGCGAAGAACTCCCCGCCGACGGGCGCAGCGCTGACGGCGAATGGCTGCACCTCGACCGCAGCCCGCGCGCCTCCGGCTGGGTCTTCGCCCAGTTGGTGACGCCCGCCGACGGCAGCGACACGTCAGCGCTCTACGTCACCGACACGCCGCTGACTCACGCCTTCCAAAGCCTAACGCTGACCAGCGCCTCTGGCGATTGCGCGGGCGGTCTGCTGATCCAAGCGTCCGGCGGCGACACGGCGCACCTTGAGGTGGACGGCGCGCTGATCTCGTTCTCGTCGGCGGCGCTGCTGCTCCGCGCGCAAGCGGATCTCGGCGCTGACGGTGCAGGTGATCAACGGCAGCGCCGACGTACAGGCGAGCGGCGACCAAAGTCAGCGCCGCGACCGGAACAGTGGTGAGCGTGTCGCTGAGCGGCTTGCAAGCTGCCGCCGCACCTGAACTGCAAGCGCACTACGCCTTCGCGTCAATCGCCAGCGCGCCGCTTGATTTGCTGCCGACGAACTCGTTGGTCTGCGTCGCCGGGATCAGCAGCGGCACGGCGACGCTCTACGACGCGCCACAAACTGACGCCCCGACTAACGGCGAACTCGACGCCGCCAGCAGCGCGACCGTCACCGGGCAGGCGACGACCGACGACGGGACGCTCTGGTATCTGGTCGACAACTCCGGCTGGATTGCGCAGGACGCCGTCGCCACCGCCGGAGTATGTGGATCGGTGCCGGTGGTCGCGCTCGACGTGCTCCAGCAGCAGGCGAACGTCAACGTCTCGCTGCCGCCGCAGAGCAGCAGCTTCAGCCACGACTACTTGACCGCGCCCCAGTCGATCTGGCAGGCGCACACCGGCGCAGATAATCTGTCCGGCACCTGTGTCTCGCCGCCGATTGCTCAGTGCGACCATCTGGCGGCGATCACCGTCAACGCCGACGGCAGCATCGCGTGGCGCGGGCAGGAACCGCTGCCCTACACCATGCAGGCGACCGGCAGTAACAGCTTCCACTACAGCGGGCGCAGCGGCTTGAACAACGCTAACCTGACCTTCAGCCTGACGCTGACCAGCACCGGGACGTGGGTCGGCACGATGCAGTACGTCTTCGACAGCGATCCGTCCTGCACGCATACTTTCAATTACACCGCCGAGAAAATTCGATAGGGAGTGAACCATGCTAAAAAAGATCGTCATGCTGCTGGCGCTCGTCTCGATCTGCCTCTTGAGCAGCGTGAGTTTCGCCCAAGACACGATCACCGCCGAGACGCTGGTCACGCTGAACATGCGAGGCGCGCCTGTCAGCGGACCCGTGATCGCCAAGCTGCCGGTCGGGACGACCGTGATCGTCGAGGGGCGCAATGACGCGGTGACGTGGCTGCTCGTCCATACGGCTGACGGCAGCCAGCGCGGCTGGATGGCGCTGCAATTTCTGCGCCTCGACGAAGCGATCAACATCCCCGGCTTGCCCGACTTGACCGGCGTCGACCTGAGCGCGCCCGTCGAAGGCGGGCAACCCGTCCCGGTGATCCCCGACGAGCGCACCGATTATCCGCCGCTCTGGTTGGGCAGCGCCGTGATCAACAACGCCCGCAACATCTACGCGCGCGGGCAGCAGCGCGGCAATAACCCCAACTCGCTGATCAAGATCGGCGAGAGTAACACCGCCGGAACCGTCTACATGTGCACCTTCAACTACGGCAATTACGATCTCGCCGGTTATCAAGACCTGCAATCGGTGGTGGATCGCTTCAATTCGACCGGGTCGTTCTGCCACTACGATTACACCGCCCGCAGCGGTTTCGCCGCCGCCAACCTGCTCGACCCGACGTGGGCGATTGAGGCGGAATGCCAAGCCGGTGAGACGCCGCTCGACTGCGCTTATCGCATTTATAAGCCCAGCTACGCGCTGATCTACCTCGGCATCGCCGACATGGGCTACTACACCGAAGCTCAGTTCCACGATAACCTAACCCGGATCATCCGCTACTTGAGCGATCACGGCGTCGTGCCGATCCTGACCACCTATCCGATGGCGGACATCTTCAGCGACGGCAAGCCGCAGACCTTCAACGCGGTGATCCGCAACATCGCCACCGATCAGAACATCCCGTTGATGGACGTGCGCGCCGCCACTCACGAATACGCGAATCGCGGCACCGGACCCGACGGCTATCACCTCTCCGTCCGCGACACCGAGTTCACCAGCTTCGCCACCGACCAGAACGAGTACGGGCGCACCCTGCGCGAACTCCTAACGCTGCAAATGCTGCAAGCGCTGGCGTTCTAGGCAAAATGACGTTGTAGGGGCAGACCTATGTGTCTGCCCCCTGTTGGGCGCACACACAGGTGCGCCCCTACCCCATCCCGCTGCTGAATCCGGTTTGCACTTGACCACTTCTCTACCGGAGGGCTATGATAGCCGCTCGTTTCCGTTGGCTGTTCGAGTAATCCATGCCGTTGAAGACCCAAACGACCATCCGCCAAGGTTTCATCGCCCTCACCGTCTTGCTCGCCGCCGCCTGTTCCTCGACGCCGGTGCTGCCGACCGCTACCCCGATTGTCATCACGACCACGCCCATCCCGCGCACGCCCGTTCCGACTTTCGAGCGCCTTGAAACCGCGACGCCGACACCGCTGCCCACCGAACCCTTGATCATCCGCGACGCTCTAACTGGCGCCGCCGACACGCTCTACGTCCGCCCCAAACCGAGCACAATGGCGGAGATCGCCGATACCGTCGCCGCCTCGACCGCTTTCAATTTCGTCGGGCGCACCGACGACAACCGCTGGCTTCAGGTGAACTATGGTGCTGATCAAAGCGGGTGGCTGCTGGCACGTTCGGTGACGCTGCCCTTCGCCGTCGACACGCTGCCGATCACCGGCACGGGGGAGAACGTCGATTACGTCGCGCTGGTCTCGGCGCAGGCGGCTGACGGTATCTCACTCTACGCCAGCCCGCACGGGGAAGCGGAGGTCGTCGCCCAGCTTCCCGCGCTGACGCCGCTGCGCCTTGATGGTCGGCGGGAAGATGGCATCTGGCTGCACGGACTGACCGCCGACAGCAAAGAGGGTTGGTTCCGCCGCTCGCTGGTCGATTTGAATTTCGACATTGGCTTGCTGACCGTGATCAACGTCGAGGGGTTGGATACCGGCGCGGAGGTCGTGCAAGCGCGCGTCCTTGAGTTGGCGGGCGGCTTGCGCTTGCGCCAGCTTCCCAGCACCGACGCCCTGCGCATGGGCAACCTCGACGCGGGTAAGGAACTCGTTCTCGAAGGGCGTACAGCGGATAATACTTGGGTGCTGGTCAAGATGCCCGAAGGCTACGAGGGTTGGACAAGCACTGCTTTTCTCGAAATCTACGTCGATTTGTCATCGGTCGCCGTAATCGACAACCCGGAGCCGGTTCCGTTCGTGGAACTGCCGACGCCAGAAGGTGCCCCGCAGGTGGTCGCCAGCGCGGGCGGCGGTGGCGCGCGCACGATCTACGTCAATGGTCAAGCGGCGGGCAATCAGCGCAACGTCTTCAGCAAAGTCGGCGACAGCCTGACCGATACGCCCAACTTCCTGCGCGCCATCGTCAACGGCTACAACCTGCGCGATTACGGCTACCTGCTGCCGACGATCCAGTTCTTCATGGGCGGCACGGCGCTCGGCGGCAACTCCTTCAACAGCGCCTCGATCTCCTCACGCGCGTCGTGGGGGACGGTCAGCGCACTTGACCCCGGCTCTGCCGATCCGGGGCGCTGCAACCCCGGCGAGACTCCGGTCTCCTGCGAGATGCGCGTCGTCAAGCCCGCCGCCGTGCTGGTGATGATCGGTACCAACGACTCGCCCGCCTATTCCGCCGACGCCTTCGGCGAGCGGCTGCGCCAGATCGTCGAGACCTGCATCCAGTACAACGTCGTACCGATTTTGAGCACTCTCCCGCCGCGCGCCGAGTTCAACGACAACATCATCGCCTACAATCAGGTCATCACCGGGATGGCGAACAGCTACGGCGTCCCGCTGACCGACCTCTACAGCGCGGTGATCAACCTGCCCAATCATGGCTACGGCGACGACGGCATCCACCTCTCGGTGCCGCCGGGTGGCGTCCCGGCGACGGTCGATTTCACCTCCGACAACTTGCAGTACGGCTCGACCATGCGCAACCTGACGACGCTGCAAATTCTCGACAGCGTGCTCAAGAACGTGATGTATTAACCGCAGTGCTGAGTGCTGAGCAATGAGTGCTGAGATAGGACTGAGGTTCGAGGACTGAGGACTGAGTAAAGACGTCTCCAAAGAGAATTGTTCTTACTCGGTACTTCTTTTGCTTGACTCAGTCCTTGCCCCGTGCTATGCTCTCGCGACAATTTAACAGCTAAAGCGTTGGTGTGTCTGCGCCCGGATGCGCAGCACGGGCTAAGCAAAGTGCTTAGCTTAGGGGGAAGTCCGGTGAAAGTCCGGCGCTGTCCCGCAACGGTCAGGGATTTTGCGTGAGCAAAAGACCCAAGCCCGAATACCCGACATCGCTTTTGCTCGTGCATCACCTTCGAGGCATAAGGGGAGCGAGCGTGAACGAGTCATCGTCGCTTGAGTTCCCGCCGCACGGCGGGCTTTTTGATCCAATCCAGCAACAGTATTACGCCGCCCCCGGCGAAGGGTTCGTCTCTTTTATCTCAGCTAGGGGGTCACTCATGAAGTCCCGCATTTTGCTCTTGATCGTCGTTCTCTTTAGCCCTCTCGGTGCTGCCGATCCACGCGCAGGACGTGGTCGCCACGCCGGACGCTCAATGTGTCACCAATTACGATCCGCAGGTCGATTACTTCCCCGATAAAGTCGAGCCGGAATTCGCGCAGGGCTGGCGCGTCGAGTATCACAACAGCTACAAAGTGGTCAACGTGCTGACGCCCTTCCCCGGCGCGACCGCCGCCGACGCTTTCACCTATCTGTTGGTCGAGTGCGGCACGCCCGTCCCCGACGGCTACGACGGCGCTGAGGTGATCCAGATTCCCGCCGGGTCGATTATCGCCATGAGCACCAGCTACATCCCGCAGTTGGACGAGCTTGGCTTGCTCGACCACCTGATCGGCATGGATCAGCTCGCCTTCGTCAGCAACCCCACCGTCCGCCAGATGATCGACGACGGCAAGCTGATCGAGGTTGGCATGGGTCCCAGCGTGAACGTCGAAGCCGTCCTCGACGCCGAACCCAGCCTCGTCATGACCTTCGGCAGCGGCAGCCCCGACTACGACACCCACCCGACGCTGCTGGCGGCGGGCGTGCCGGTCGTCGTCGCCTCGGACTTCATCGAAGGGATCGCCGCTCGGTCAAGCCGAGTGGATCAAGTTCACGGCGCTGTTCTACAACGCCGAAGCCCGCGCCAACGAGGTCTTCGACGCCAAAGTCGGCGAGTACAACGATCTCGCCGCGCTGACCGCCGACATCCCGGCGGATCAAGCACCGAGCGTGCTCTGGAACAGCTACAGCAGCTACAGCGATGCGTGGTTCCTCCCCGGCGATCAC
This sequence comes from uncultured Chloroflexia bacterium, assembly GCA_963826685.1. Classification (GTDB taxonomy): domain Bacteria; phylum Chloroflexota; class Anaerolineae; order Aggregatilineales; family Phototrophicaceae; genus Flexifilum. The sequence goes on from CAWGYC010000004.1 coordinate 115,615, forward strand.
AGCTTCGCGGCGCAGTTCGTCCACGATGCGGGTGGTAAGCTCGTGCTTGAGGATGACCCATCGCTGCAAGGCAACAACAACTCCGCGCCCTTCAGCTTCGAAGCGGTCTACGACGCCGGACTCGACGCCGCTATGTGGATGCCGGGGACTTACGGCACGCAAACGCTCGCCGACCTCGCCGCGCTGGACGAGCGCTACGCCGATTTCGCCGCCTTCAAGCATGACGCGGTCTACAATTTCGATGCCCGCGAGAATGATCGCGGCGGCAACGACTACTTCGAGAGCGGCGCTGCCAACCCGCAGATCATCCTCGCCGACCTGATCAAAATTCTGCATCCCGACCTGCTGCCGGATCACGCGCTTTACTACTTCCGCCAGCTTTCGCCTGCCCGCTAAATGCTGATGACCGTGTTATCGCCTGACCTTGTCAAATCATCGAGTCGCGTCGCGCGCCTCCCCCTCTCTACGCAGTGGAGAGGGGGCCGGGGGGTGAGGTCAATCGCAATGGGGGGTGAGGCTTGACTCGCCGCCCCGTCGCCCCGCTGCTGATCGCCCTGCTGGCGGCGCTGATCGGCGTGTTTCTGCTCAGCCTCGCCATCGGCTCAGTCTCGATCCCGCTGGCGGACATCATCCGCGTGCTGCTCGGCGGCAGCGCCAGCCGCGACTCGTGGACGAGCATCGTCCTCAAATTCCGCCTGCCCAAAGCGCTGACGGCGGCGCTGGCGGGCGCGGCGCTCGGCGTCAGCGGCTTGCAGATGCAAACCCTCTTTCGCAATCCACTGGCTGACCCATTCGTCTTGGGCATCAGCTCCGGCGCGAGCCTCGGTGTCGCGCTGGTCGTGCTCAGCGTCGGCACGACCGGGATGGTGCTGCTCGCCGGGATCGGCTTGCTCGGCGATCTCAGCTTGGTGGTTGCCGCCAGCCTCGGCAGCGCGCTGGTCTTGGGTTTGGTACTGCTGGTCGCCCGGCACGTGACCAACAGCGTCACCCTGCTGATCCTCGGCTTGATGTTCGGCTACGGCGTCGGCGCAATCGTCAGTCTGCTGCTCTATTTCAGCATCGCCGAGCGCATCCAAGCCTACATCAACTGGACGTTCGGCTCGTTCGGCGCGGTGACGTGGAGCCAGATGATCGTCTTCGCCCCGGCGATCCTGATCGGCTTAGGCATCGCCTTTCTGCTCTCGAAGCCGCTCAACGCCCTGCTGCTCGGCGAGACCTACGCCCGCAGCATGGGCATGAACGTCGCCGCCGGTCGCCGCTGGATCATCGTCAGCACCGCGCTGCTAGCGGGCACCGTCACCGCCTTCTGCGGACCGATTGGCTTCTTCGGCATCGCCGTGCCGCACATCTGCCGCAGCCTGTTCAACACGTCGGATCACCGCATCCTCATTCCAGCGACGATCCTCGCGGGTGCGCTGGTCGCCCTCGTCGCCGACTTGATCGCCCAAGTACCGGGCAGCCAGACTGTCCTGCCGCTCAACGCCATCACCGCGCTGATCGGCGCGCCGGTGGTCATCTGGATCATCTTGCGCGGTCGAGCGCTGAAAGCCAGCTTCGACTAGGGATCACCGTTTGTAGGGGCAGGTTTGAAACCTGCCCCTACACGTTGCGTCTTGGCGTCCTTGCGCCTTTGCGTTGAATCCCTTTTCTTCACAGGCGACAACTCGCGTTATAATCCCTGCTCTCGACGTTCGAATAGCGCAAACTCATGATCGTCACTATCAACTGCAACACGTCGCTCGACTTCATCTACACTATTCCGGCGTGGCAGCCGGGGCACACGCTGCGCGCCAGCAGCATGATCCAGAGCATCGGCGGCAAAATGACCGACGTCTCGTGGGTGCTGGCGGAGCTGGGGATCACCAGCCGCGCACTCGGTTTCGCCGCCGGGCTGACCGGCGAGGTGTCAACCCAGTTACTCCGCGATCAAGGCGTCATCGTCGATTACATCACCGTCGGCGGCGAATCCCGCCGCAATCTCGTGATCGCCGACCAAGCCGCTGACGATCACACCGCCGTCACCGTCGATTCGCTGATCGTGAGCGAAGCCCACGTCGCCGCGCTGCGCCAGCGCTTCAGCCAAGCTCTCGACGACTGCGAGGTCGCGGTGCTCGGCGGCACGCTGCCCGGCACCATGTCGCCCGACTTCTACACCGACATCATTGCAGTCGCCCGCGAACATAACGTGCCGGTGATCTTCGACGGCAGCGGCGCGTTCCTCAAAGCGGGCTTGGCGTCGCGCCCAGCCTACATCAAGCCGAACCGCCTTGAGCTGTCGGCGTTGGTCGGCAAGCCGATGCAAACCATTGACGACGCTTATCACGCCGGACGTGAGGTCGTGGATCGCTACGGTGTCTATCCGGTGATCTCGCTGGGCAGCGAGGGCGGACTCGCCGTCCTGCCCGGTCGCGCCTACCGCATCCCGCCGCTCGACGTGCCAGTCGTCAACGCGACCGGCGCGGGCGATGCGCTGGTCGCGGGGCTGGCAGCCTCGGTTTTTCGCGCACAGCCCATCGAAGAAGGGTTACGACTCGGCTTCGCTGCCGCGACCAACGTCGTCACCACGCCGCAAACCGCTGAGTGTTCCCTGCCCGAAATTGAGCGCTACGCCGCGCAGATCGAGCTAATTCCTTATGAACCCATTTGAGTTCGCCACCGCCGCCCGCATCGTCTTCGGCACGGGCAAACTGACCGAGATCGCCAGCATCGCGCCGGAGTTCGGATCGCGCGCGTTGATCGTCATCGGCGGCTCAGTTGAGCGTGCCCGCTCGTTGATCGCCATGCTTGAAGCGGTCAGCATCGGCTATGAAACACTGCAAGTGACTCACGAACCCGATCTCGCCCTCGTCAAAACCGGCGCTGATCTGGCGCGCGTCGCTCACTGTGACATGGTGATCGCTTTCGGCGGCGGCAGCGCCATCGACACCGCAAAGGCGGTCGCCGCGCTGACAACCAACCCCGGCGATCCGCTCGACTATCTCGAAGTCATCGGCAAAGGACAGCCGCTCGCGGTCAATCCGCTTCCGCTGATCGCCATCCCGACCACCGCCGGGACCGGTGCGGAAGTCACCCGGAACGCCGTGCTCGCCTCGCCTGATCACAAGGTCAAGGTCAGTCTGCGCCATCCACTACTGCTGCCCCGCGTCGCCCTGCTCGATCCCGAACTGACGTACGATCTGCCCCCCAACGTGACCGCCTACACTGGCATGGACGCGCTGACGCAGGTGATCGAGCCTTACGTCAGTCCCTATGCTAACCCGCTGACCGATGCGCTCTGTCGCGAAGGGATTCAGCGCGGCTTCCCGGCGATCTACGAAGCCTACAACTATGGCGATCATGCCGCCCGCGAAGCGATGGCGCTGACCAGTTTATTCGGCGGCTTGGCGCTGGCAAATGCCAAGCTCGGCGCGGTTCACGGCTTCGCTGGGGTCATCGGCGGGATGTTCGACGCCCCGCACGGCGCGATCTGCGCGGCGCTCCTGCCCTACGTGACCGCTGTCAACGTCCATGCGCTCGACGAGCGCGAACCGAACAACCACGCCCGTCAGCGCTACGCTCATATCGCCCAGATGGTCGTCGATCAAGCTGATCCGGTGTCACTGGCAGAGTGGATCGCAGAACTGATTGACGCCCTCGGCATTCCGCCGCTGAGCAGCTACGGCATCACCCGCGACGCTTTTCCGGCAATTGTCGCCAAGAGCAAGAATTCCAGCAGTATGAAGGGCAACCCGATCACGCTAACCGACGCCGAACTGACGGAGATTCTCGACCGCGCTCTGTGACCTGATCTCTTTCTTTGCATCTTGGTGTCTTTGCGTTAAATCTTTCCGGCTTTTCGCCCTGTTTTTCGCGCAGCCATACGCTATAATTGTCCGCCCTGAACCCTCAATAGTCACACTTACCCGCGTATGACGCATTAGAGGACTCACGCAGCCGCAACCAAGGGAAACGCCGCGATGATCATCGGCATGGACTTCGGCACCACCAATTCCGGCATCGCCACTTACGACGGTCAGCACCTGCGCCTGATCCCGATTGACGGCAGCAGCACCGTCACCCGGACGGCGCTCTACGTCACCAACGACCGCCAGTTCACCATCGGGCGCAGCGCCATCGACACCTACTTCGCTCAGAATCTCAACCGCCCGGTGCGGATCGAGCGGGCGAAAGTCGGCGAAATCCAGCTCACCTTCGCCGAGGTCGGCTCGTTCTTCCGCGACGTCTGGGTCGATAAAGACGTGCTCTCGCCGGGGCGTTTGTTCGTCTCCTTCAAGACCGCTCTCTCGTCGCTCGACTACATCGGGACGGTGGTTGGCTCGCACTTTTACTTCCTCGAAGACATCATCGCCCTCTACCTGTACATCGCCAAGCAGCACGCCGAAGCTGCCCTCCACACCGAGATCAAGCAGATCGCGCTCGGTCGCCCGGTGCGCTTCGCCTTCAAGCCGGAAGACGACGCCCTCGCCCGCGAACGCCTGCTCAAAGCCGCCTTTCGCGCTGGCTACGAGGAAGTCTACTTGCAGTACGAGCCGATTGCCGCCGCCTATAACTACAAATCGAGTATCGACCGCGAGCAGATCGTGCTGGTCTTCGACTTCGGCGGCGGCACGCTCGACTTGAGCGTCCTGCGCGTCGGTAATCCCAAAAATCGCGCGGTGCTGGCGACCGGCGGCGTGCCAATTGCGGGCGACATCTTCGACTCCAAGCTCTCGCGAGCGCGGCTGCCCAAGCACTTCGGCGAAGGCAGCACCTATCGATCTGGCGGGCAGCGCCTGCCCGTGCCCAGCGCCTTTTACGAAGCCTTCGCCGACTGGCAGCAGATGATCGCGCTCCAGCGACCCGACCTCTACAGCAAGATCGAGCGCATCGAGCAGACCGCCCAACGCCCGCAGCAGATTCGCGCCCTGCTCAACCTGATTTCTAGCAGCTACGGCTTGAAGATGTTCGACATCGTGGAAGGCGCTAAACGCCAGCTTTCGCAAGCCGACCGCGCCGCCGTCAAGCTGGAGGAGCAAGGCTTCAACGTCTACGAACCCGTCACCCGCCCCGAATTCGAGGCGATTATCGGACCGGAAACTCGCATTATCGAGGACTACCTCGACAACCTGCTGCGCGAGGCGGACATTCGCACCGACGACATCGACGTGGTGATCCGCACCGGCGGTTCGTCGCAGATTCCCGCCTTCGTCCAGATGCTCGAAGCCCGCTTCGGCGACCGCGTTCGCGCCGTCGACACCTTCAGCAGCGTGACCAGCGGCTTGGGCATCATCGCACATGGCATCGAGCGCGGCGAGATCGACGCGAAGGTCTACCGCGCCCGAGACTTCCCGCCCGACCTGCCCGTCCAGACCAGCGATACCCCCGCCGTCGATTTCGAGGTCCTTAAAAAGTTCGTAGCCTTCACCGAAACCGGCGCGGCGGGCGGGTCGCTGGGCACGGTCGCGCTCAGCGCCGACGGAACGATCCACGCGGCGATCAAGTCCCCCGACGCCGCCGGGATCGCCGCGCCGCGCATGATCGCCACCTCCGCCGACGATCCGCTGCTGCTGATGACCTCGGAGTACCGCTTTCTGATCAAGACGGCAGCCCAGCTTGCCACGCTCGACACGCTCGGCTTAGCGCTCGCCGAAGCGGAAGGCTTTCACGCCGACGAGTTCGGCGCCGAGCACGTCACCGGGATCGCCCGCTGGAAAGGGATCACGCCCGACGCTCCAGCGGTGCTGATCAGCACGTCCGGTCACTTCAAAGTGTTCAAGGGTGACGCGCTGATCAGCCGGGTCGAGCAGCCCATTGGCTACACAACCGAGCGCATCAAAGGCGATCCGTTCACGCTGCTCAGCGGCAAGCAGATCGTCGTCTTCAGCGACGGCGGGCGAGCGGTTCGCATCCCCATCGGACTGTTAGAGCAAGCCGCCGACGGTCGCCTATTTCGCACCGACCGCCTGACCGCCGCCTTCGCCATCGACAGCAACGTCCTGTTTCTGCTCGCCGCTCCTGACGGCACCATCACGACACTGCGCGCCAACAGCATCCCGCTCGCCGCCGATCTCGGCAGCACCGGCGAGAAGGTTTTCGCCAAGCGCGATCTGTGCGCCGTCGCCCGCTGGCGGCTCGACGATCCGTTCTGGATCGCCACCAATCAGCGCGTTTTCAACCACGAACCCGACGGCGCACCCGGCGACGGATTCAGCCTCGCCAAAGAGGAGACCCTGCTCACCCTGATCACAACCTGATTCGCCCATTTATTCATCGCACCAGCGTGAAATCTTGAGCGATTGTCCTCTTATCGCGGGCATCGGTGAACAATCCGGCGGTCGCGTAGATCACGAATGGAGAACCATCGCCCAAATGTGATTAGTGACCCTTTTTGTCCGAGCCGAGGCTTTCAGCGACACCCCATGTCGCAGCCAACATAATGCCTCCGCCGACGAAAGTGAGGAACAACAAAAGCCAAAGATCCCCCTTCAACGTCGCATTGTCGAGCAGCGCTTTCAGAAGGGCTATCCCCGAAATCAGGCAGATTGCCAGTAGGATAACAGCGGTTATGAGACACGTTATTCCAACGGCTGTTTTCATATTTCGATCTCCCATCGAAACCTACGCAATTACGCTTATACTGTAATTAGTATTTTATTTGAAAATAACTTCGTTTCAAGTAAATTCAAGGAATGATCCATTTTGCGGGGCTAGAGTGATCATCCGTTGACCCGATCGGTTGTCAGGACGTAATCGCCAAACGCTCGCGCCTTTGACTCGCGCGCACACCCGTGCTATGCTGGTCAGCAGCGTAAGCGCTTGAGCTAAAAGCTATCCGCTTATTGCTAACAGCTTGAATCAGTGGTGGATTTGCCGTGCCCGGATGCACGGCAAGGGCTGAGCAAAAGATGGCTCAGCTTGGGGGAAGTCCGGTGAGCATCTCGCGAGGGATGCGAGTCCGGCGCTGACCCGCAGCGGTAACGCACGAATTGCTAGCGCAATTCATGCGAAGCCCGAATACCCGCCATCACCTGAACTTGCGTTTCGCCTTCGAGGAAAGAGGGGAACCAGCGTGGCAGCAGTGACTCCGCTTGACCCCCGCCGCACGGCGGGTTTTTCATCTGATCAGACCCTACAAACGCGCGATCTCAGCATCGGCTACGCTAAGCAGAGTGCCCGGCGTCCGGCGCGCGTGATCGCCGCGCAGCTTAACTTGACTCTGCGCGCGGGCGAGCTTGTTTGCTTGATCGGTCCCAACGGCGCGGGCAAATCGACCCTGATGCGGACGCTCGCCGGGATGCAGTCTCCTCTGAGGGGGGAAATCGCGCTGATGGGCGACGATCTCGCCCAACTTCCCACCCGCGAGGTCGCCCGCCGCTTGAGCATCGTCCTCACCGAGCGAGTCAATCCCGGCTTGCTGACCGCCTATACGCTGGTCGCGCTCGGTCGCCATCCCTACACCGATTGGTCAGGACGCTTGACGCAGGAGGATGTCGCCAGCGTGCGCGCCGCGATTGCGGCGGTCGGCGCGCAGGATTTAGCGGATCGACAGGTCGGCGAACTCAGCGACGGCGAGCGCCAGAAGATCATGATCGCCCGCGCGCTGGCGCAGGAGCCTGCCGTACTGCTGCTCGACGAGCCGACCGCCTTCCTCGACCTGCCCCGCCGCGTCGAGATCATGCAGTTGTTGCGCCGCCTCACCCGCGATCAACAGCGCGCGATCCTGCTTTCGACCCACGACCTTGATCTCGCGCTGCGCACCGCCGACCGGATTTGGCTGCTCGCTGGCGACGGATCGCTGCAAGCGGGCGCGCCGGAAGACCTCGTGCTCAGCGGCGCATTTGCCGACGCCTTCCGCGCCGAGGGCGTCGCCTTCGATCCACTAACCGGCGCCTTCCGCAGCAGCGAGCGAGCGCAAAAGCGCGTCAGCCTCAGCGGTGACGGGCTGCCCGCGCTCTGGACGCGCCGCGCGCTCGAACGCGCCGGTTTCAGCATCGCCGCCGCCGATACCACCGTCTTTGCCCGTATCGACGTGCTCGATCAGCGCTGGCACGTGACTATCGGCACCGCTGCCCACGACTACGCCTCCCTCGCCGATTTGGTCGAAGCGCTTAAGTCAACGACTTTAGCATAAATTCACTCACGGACCGTTTTGCGGGCAGGCGGCATCGTAGAGGCGTTCAATTTAACGCCTCTACAAGGACAAAATCTGTACGTCAGCGCCTCTTTGCGTCTTTGCGGCAAACCGAAGGTTTGCTTGCGCCTTTGCGTTAAATCTTTTTCCTGTTCTTATCCTTCGCCGATCACCGCGTCGACTTCGATCTCGACCAGATGCGCCGGATCGATTAAGCGGCTGACTTCGACCAGCGTGCTGACCGGGCGCACGGCGTCGAAGGCTTCCGAGTGCGCTTTGGCGACTTCCTCCCAGCGCGTGATGTCGGTGATGAACGTCCGTGTCCGCACCACGTCGGCGAGGCTCGCGCCGACTTCGTCCAGCGCCCGCTCGATCTTCTTGAGCGCGTATGCCGCCTGCGCGTAGACGTCGCCCGCACCGATCACATTGCCGTCGGCGTCGCTGGCGGTCGTCCCGGAGACGTAGACCAGCTTGCCGACTCGCACCGCCCGCGAGTAGCCGTAGGCGCGCTCCCAGATCGTCCCGGTCGAGACGTTTTGCCGCTCGCTCATACGCCCTCCACTTGGAAGCTGATCGTGCCGCTTTTCGACTCACCCGGTTCGAGCACGAAGACGCCGCTCCCGGCGACCCCGCGCTCGTACAGATTGAAGCCGTCGTTGGCGTTGCTCTGCGGCTCGACGGCGAAGAACGGCTTGCCCTCCGGCGCGAAAAACATCACCTGCTCGAACATCGGGTCAGCCAGCAGCGAGATCGCCGTATCCGGGTAGACGACCCGCGCCGCCAGCATTTGGCTCTGCCGTGACGTATACAATTCCTCGTAGTAGCGCGTGCCCAACAGTCGCAGTTGGCGAAAATCCGTCTCCGGCGTCAGCGCCGTCGGCGGCGCGACCGCCACCAGCTTTTCCAGTTCAAACCGCTGATCGCAGGGGATTTCGATCTGCACCGCGTTAGCGGCGTCACGCACGAAATAGGGATGATGCCCGAATCCCGCCGGGAATGCTTGTTTGTCCGCGTTGGTGAGGGTCACGGCGGCGTTGAAATCGCAGCCCTCGACCGAGAATTCCGCCCGCGCCGAAAACTGGAACGGGAAATTGAGGTCTTGATAATCCGCCGAGTCGAACGTCATCACGATTCGTGTTGGCGAGACCTTCGCCACCTGCCACGCCAGCCCGCGCGTGACACCGTGCATCGCCATCCCCTCGGCGGTCGTCGGCTTCAGCGCGTAATCATGCCCGCGAAAGCGGAAGTGCGCAGCGACGATGCGGTTCGCCCACGGCAGCATCAAGAAACTAGAACACAGGCTGACCGTATCGTAGTCGCTTTCAGCCGTCGGGCGCAGCACGTCGCGCCACGTCTCACCGCAGCGAACGCGCCCATAGGCGACCGACGCGCCCGTCTCCGGCAAAATCCCCACCTGCCAGCATTCACTTTCCAGCCTATACAACGTCATGACTGCCCCCTCATTTGCGCGACAAAGCTCCGCAATCATAACGCGAATCGCGCGCGAACGCGCTGCTCTTGACAACCTTACGAATTTCCTGTACGCTGACGGGTAGTTCGGCAATTCCCGTGAGCGAAAATCACCTTCCCCGAACCTTCGTCGGCTCTAGCAAGGACTAAAACGTGACCACTCGCATTCGCATCCTTTCCCGTTAACCGGACTCCCTGCGCCTGCCGCGTTTGCTTGTCATCCCTTAACTGACAACTGCATCTTTCGCGCCGCTCCGGGAAGTTCATCAGGCGGCGTTTTTGATTCCTGCCGCCCGGTCGTATCGGACTCGTCCTAGCCAAGACAGGAGCTTTGCAGTTGACGTCTGCCTATCTAACTATCAATCACATTTCCAAAAGCTACGGCTTTCATCTGATCCTGAGCGACGTTTCGCTGGTCGTCAACGCGGGCGAGCGGATCGGTCTGGTCGGCGCCAACGGCGTCGGCAAATCGACGCTGCTCAAAATCATCACCAACGAGATCGCGCCCGACAGCGGCGAGGTGCTGCTCTCGCCCGATCACAAACTGGGCTATCTGGCGCAGATTATCGAGTGCTATGACGACCAGACACTTGACGACCTGATCGCCGCGTCGGTCGCTGATCTGCGCGACCTTGAAGCCCGGATGCGCGCTTTAGAGCAGCGCATGACGACCACCGGCGGCAGCGACCTCGCCGCCGTGATGGACGAGTACGGCGAGACGGCTGACCGCTTCGAGCGCTACGGCGGCTACGAGATCGACTACCGCGTTGATCTGGTGCTGACCGGCTTGGGCGTCGCCGCCCTCCCGCGCAATCGTCCGTTCGGTACGCTCAGCGGCGGAGAGAAAGCGCGCGTTGGGTTGGCGCTGCTGCTCTTGCAGTCGCCCGACGTGCTCCTGCTCGACGAGCCGACCAATCATCTCGACTTCGCCACCATGCGCTGGTTGGAGGACTACTTGCAAGGCTATCGCGGCGCGATCCTCGTGGTCTCGCACGACCGCGAGTTTCTGAACCACGTCGCCACCGCCATTGTCGAGCTAGATGAGCACTCGCGGACGGCGAAGCGCTACAGCGGTGACTACGACAGCTATCACCGTGCCAAAGCGCACGAGCGCCTGCAATGGGTGCAGAATTACGTTCAGCAGCAGCAGGAAATCAAAGAACTGCGGATCGCCATCAAGCAGACGGCGCATCAGAATTCGAACTACCGCGCCCACACCGACAACGATAAGTTCGTGGTCAACATCAAGCGCTCGACCCACGACGCGACCGTCTCCAAGCGCATCCACGTTGCCGAGGAGAAGCTCAAGCGCATCGAAGCCGACCCGATCCCCAAGCCGCCGGAGGAACTCAAATTCGAGGCGACTTTCGATCCGCAGGTGCTCAAGGGGCGGCTGCCGATTGTGGTCTCGCGCCTGAGCAAGCGCTATGGCGACCAAACCGTCCTCGACGACCTCTCGTTCACGGTCGGGCAGCGCAGCCGGATCGTCTTGGTGGGCGTCAACGGCGCGGGGAAATCGACCCTGCTCCGCATCCTCACCGGCTTCGAAACGGCAGACACGGGCGAAGTCACCATCAATCCCGCCGTCAAGCTCGGCTATCTCGATCAGGAAGGGCGCACGCTCGACCCCGACCTGACCGTCTTCGAAGCCTACCAACAGGGTTTGGAAGGCAGCGAACAAGCGCTAAAATCAATCCTGCTGCAAAGTGGCTTGTTCCGCTATGACGACATCGACAAGCGCGTCGGCGTGCTCAGCGCGGGGCAGCAGCGCAAGCTGCAAATCGCCCGGCTGATCGCGGATGGCTCGAACCTGCTGATCCTCGACGAGCCGACCAACTACGTCAGCTTCGACGTGCTCGAAGAACTCGAAGCCGCGCTCAAGCTGTTTCCGGGTCCGGTGATCGCCGCGTCGCACGACCGCCGCTTCATTCAGCAGTTCGGCGGCGAGGTCTGGGCGCTCGAAGGCGGGCACTTGAACGTCGACGGTTACGTCCAGTACGTCGAAACGCAGATGCAGCAGGCGTAAGTCGAGACATTGCGTAGGGGCATGGCGCGCCATGCCCCTACAAACCTCACCCCCCAACCCCCTCTCCATTCCATAGAGAGGGGGAGAAAAGCGCAGGGTTGAGGCGAAGAATACACCCGTTCAATCTGGCGACAGGCTCAGCCCGCAGTGGCAAGTAGGAGTAGATTTGATGGATTTCACCGGCAGGATCGTCCTCATCACGGGAGCGTCGCGCGGCATCGGGCGCGAGGTCTCCCGCCAGTTCGCCGATCTGGGCGCGCGGGTCGCCGTTCATTATCACGGCAACTGCGCCGCCGCCGAGCAAACCCTCGCTTCGCTCTCCGGCGACGGGCATCGTCTCTACCAAGCTGACGTCGCCGATCCCGCCGCCGTCCAGTCACTGATCGACGCGGTCGCCGCCGAGATGGGCGGCATCGACGTGCTGGTCAACAACGCCGGAATCTACACTGAGCACCCCATCCGCGCGGTCGATTACGCTGAGTGGCAGGCGCAGTGGAGCGCCATCATCAACACCAACTTGATCGGCGCAGCCAACGCTATCTTCTGCGCCGTCCCCCACATGATCGCGCGCGGCGGCGGACACGTCGTCAACGTCTCGTCACGCGGCGCGTTTCGCGGCGAACCACTCGCGCCAGCCTATGGAGCCAGCAAAGCGGGCATGAACGCGATGGGACAGTCGCTCGCCGTCGCTCTCGCGCCGCACCACATCTCGGTCGTGACGGTCGCGCCCGGTTGGGTCGATACCGACATGGCAGCCGAGACGCTCGCCAGTCCCGCAGGGCGAGTCCGTCCGCAACCAGAGTCCGCTCAAGCGTATCGCCACGCCCGCCGACGTCGCGGCGGTCGTCGTCTTCTACGCCAGCGACGACGCCTTCTTCTCTACCGGCGCGGTCGTCGACGTCAACGGCGCATCGTATCTACGCACCTAACCCGGCACGCCATGTAGGGGCAGACCTAAAAAGCCGCGCTTTGACCCCACCCCCAGCCCCTCCCCGACTTCAGGGAGGGGAGCGTGCTTTCGCCCGCTTGGCGTGTTCGTCGTCAAATTTGATAACTGCTCGACACAGCAGTCGTGTTTTTAAACACCCTCATGTGTGCGCCTTATCAGGGGTGGACCTGCGTGTCTGCCCCTACAGCGATTCACTCCTTGAAGCATCTAACCTCTTTTGGTCTTTTGCTGACCCTCTTTACAAGTTCTGAGAAGTTATGCTATACTGCGAAACGTTGTCAGGCATACTCGATTTTACAGGAGGCGTATATGTCCAATTTGGCTGCTGTGACCCTTGTCGAAACGGGTACGCCTTCGGATTCGCGCGCGTAACGAACATTACTAGCACGACAATCCAACAGGCGCACCCTTTCCTACGGTGATCCGCCTGTTGACCTCGCTTACAGCTTTCCCTGTCAGAAGGTCAACACGCATCGGTATTTCTGTCCGGCATTTTGCTGGAAGTGCTCACTCGTTGAGCCGTTGACTGTTTCGATTCTGACAAGCTAAAGGAAAGCTCCACCTTGAACGACTTCGATCAATACGAAGACTATGAAGCACGTTTCGATCCACTGAACAGCGACCGCCGCGCGCGGCGTCAGCGCAAGCCGAAAGCCCATCATCAAGCGAAGAAGGCGCAGGCAGCCGTCATCGAAGAAATCGTCGACGACACCGCCAACGAATTGACCTTCGAGACGACCTACAAACCCGCTCGTTTTGAGACCGGTTGGCTGCTCAAATCCCTCCGCCCGTTCTATGATCGCGGCTTGATCACCGACGTGCTGGCGCGGGTCAAAGGCGGCAAAGAGGCGAACGTCTATCGCTGCGCGGCAGCCCCAGAAACTGGGCTTGACCTCGTCGCGGCGAAGGTCTATCGCCCGCGCATGTTCCGCAACCTGCGCAACGACAAGATGTACCGCGACGGGCGCGAACTCCTGACCGCCGACGGCAAGCACGGCAAACCCGACGACCGCATGATCCGCGCGGTCGGCAAGAAGACCGCCTACGGTCAGCAGGTCGCCCATACCTCGTGGCTGATGTACGAATTCACGTCACTGGAGCGCCTCTACGACGCCGGAGCCGCCGTCCCGCGCCCGATCTCCAGCGCCGAAAACGCGCTGCTGATGGGCTACTGCGGTGACGAAAAGCTCGCCGCGCCCGCGCTCAGCGAAATTTCGCTCGACCCGGACGAGGCGCAGCCACTGTTCGTCGAAGTGCTGCGCAACATCGAAACCATGCTGGCGAACGGCATGATTCACGGCGACTTATCGGCTTACAACATTCTCTACTGGGAGGGCGACATCACGCTGATCGACTTCCCACAGGTGACCGACAGCCGCGTCAACCGCCAAGCGTACCAGATTTTGGAGCGCGACATCACGCGCGTCTGTGAGTATTTCGCCGGTCAAGGCGTCCGCACCGACCCGGCGGGTATCATGTACCGACTGTGGAAGCGCTACGTCGAACTTGACGCCGAACTCCAAGCCGCTGACTTATCCGCCCTATTCCCCGAAGACGACGATGATTGACGAACGGTAGGGGCACACGGCTGTGTGCCCCTACTAATCTTCGTCGATGAGGTCGGGATCAACCTCGGCTTCGGGGTTGAACGCCTCGTCTTCCGCTGCCGCCCGCGCAAGGATGTATTCGACTGGCGAGTCGCCGGTGTTCTCGGTGCTGTGGATCATGCCCGCCGGGATGTAGATAAAATCCCCTGCGGCGACGTCCACGCCATACTCGTCGTTCGGTCCAAAGTAGGCGCGCGCCGAGCCGGAGATCACGTAGACCGCCGTCTCAAATGGGTGGTAATGCCGGGTCGATTTCGTCCCCGGCGGCACCCTGCCGAACGCCATGCTGAGGTGCTGGCTGTTGCTGGTCATACCCGAAACGCCGAACTCGCGCACCAATCCGTGATCGGATTTATTCACGGTATCGCTGCCACGAATGATTACAAAGTCATTTCCCGGTGAAGCGTTTTCCATTTTCCACCAACTGCCTACTTTACAACTTTTGAGTGATCCATTATCTTTATCATCATACATAATAATTTCTCAATCTGTACGGGAAAAAAATGGCAAATCGCAGTCAAGAGGAGAACCTCAAATTATTACTCGATGCCTTCCGTCTCGCCGGAACTCGTGGCATGTCAATTGATCAAGCCAAAGAATTATTATTTGGAAAAGATCCTCAAGCCGGTTCGCGCACCAAAAAGCTGCTCGAACGGATGAAGACCAAAGGCGTCATCCGCACCCAGATGGGCTTAGAAGGCATTGTCTTCGTGATCAACGCCGGTCAGTGATGGGCGATCTGTACGTCGTCCCGACACCGATTGGCAATCTCGAAGACATCACCCTGCGCGCGCTGAGCGTTTTGCACCGCGTGAGCTTGATTGCCGCCGAAGATACGCGCCATTCGCGCAAACTGCTCAGTCATTTTAGCATCAAAACGCGCTTGACGAGTTATCACGAACATAACAAAGGCACCAAAACCGCCGTTTTGCTCGACGCGCTGGCAAATGGCGACGTGGCGATCATCACTGACGCCGGAACGCCGGGTATTTCCGATCCCGGCTACGAGTTGATCGCCGGGGCAATTGATGCTGGAATCCGCGTGATCGCGCTGCCGGGAGCCAACGCGATCACGACCGCGCTGATCGCTTCCGGCTTGCCCAGCGGCTCGTTCCGCTTCTACGGCTTTCCGCCGCGCAAAGCGGGTGAACTGCGCGCCTACCTCGCCGAGCGTGCCGATCTCCCCGAAACGCTGATCTTCTACGAGAGTCCACAGCGGCTGATCAAGACGCTCGACGCCCTGCGCGAAGTCTTGGGTGACCGTCAAGCGGTCGTCGGGCTGGAACTGACCAAGCTGTTCGAGGAGTTCGCGCGCGGGACACTGAGCGAGCTGATCGATCACTTCGCCGCCACCCCGATTCGCGGCGAGGTCACGCTGCTGGTACATGGATACACTGCGTAGGGGCAGAACTAAGTTCTGCCCCTACCTTTGCGTCTTCGCGTCTTTGCGACTTTGCGTTGAATCTTTCGTCACTAAAAACGCCAGTTCATTGGCAAAATCATACCGCTTGATCGTCCAGCCCTGCCCCGCCACCAGATCGTTGAACTGCGCCTCATAGTTAGCGCGCATCCCTTTCGACGCGCCGCCGAGACTCCGCGCTGGATAACTCACCAGCACGTGATCGGCGTTGACGCTCGCCAGCAAGCGCGCGCCGACGCCCTTCTCGACCTGCTCCAAACACGGGATCGCCTTGACGATCAGCGCCAGATCGACCCGCTCCGTCGGGATCGTCCGGGTCACGTCCAACGCCAGCGCCGAGCCACTCACGCCAAGCAGCGGCAGCGCTTGATCGAAAAAGTCGGCTAAGTCAGTGTAAATGTCACAGGCGGTATAGGTCGCCCCTTCCGCCAGCGGCATGAACGGGATCGCCAGCGGATTCAGCCCGCAGGCGACATCCAGCACCGAATGAACGGGCGCGATCTCGGCGAGTGTTTCGCGGTAAAACTCGTCGAGGATCGGCAGCCGTTCGCGCGAGGAAGCGTGCGTCTGCATCAATTCACGGCAAACTTCGCGCCGCGCATCGGCATCGCTTGCCGCGCGCAGCCGATCCAGCCACGCGGCGTAATCCGGCAGCGCGTTCAAGTAGGCTCCGGCGACTTGATGCAGCCGGTTTTTGACTGCCTTGATCGCCTCTTTCGGCTTGGGGTGCTTGGCAAGTTCCTCCGCCGCGACGCGCTGGACGAACTCCGGCGCGACCGTCCGGTATTTGCTGCTGCTCAGCACCGCCGCGACCACCGCATCGAGGTCAGCCATCAGCCCGCAGCCGATCAATCAACTGGTTCATGAAGCGTAGGTTGTGGATCGTCGCCAGCCGCATATAAAGCGAGTCGCCGACGTGATACAGATGCTGCAAATACGCCAGTGAGTAGCCCGAGCAGGCGGCGCAGTCGCAAAACGGCGAGATCGGGCGCGATGTCGCGGATGTGCTTCTTATCCTCGATGTAGACGTAATCGAACCACTTACCGCTGAAATTCTGCGTCGCCGGGTCGCTCTTGAAACGATAAATCCGTCCCTTGCGGGCGTCGCGGGTCGGCAGCGCGCTGTCGAAAATGTCGTAGCCCAGCCGGGTGCAGTCGACCACGCTCTGGGGATGTCCGACGCCGAGCGCATGGATCGGGTACCGCGGCGGGATCAGTGCGCGCAGGTAGGCGAAGACGTCGGTCAGCAGATGCCCCTCGCCGTCGAGCGGATAGCCGCCGTAACCATAGCCGTCGAAGCCGATGTCGAGCAGCGCCTCGGCACACTGCCGCCGCAGCGCGAGATCGCCGCCACCCTGCACCACCGCGAACAGCAGCGGGCGCGGCGAGTCGCTTTTCTTCTGCGCCATCAGGTGATCGAACTCGTCGCGGCAGCGCTGCGCCCACTTGATCGTCCGCCGCACTGAATCGACCTGCGCTTCCGGCGTGTCGTCGACGTGGGTGCAGTCGTCGAAGCAGAACACCACGTCGCCGCCGTAGCTCACCTGTAGCTGAATGCTCTTTTCCGGCGTGAGGTTGTATTTCGAGCCATCCTCGGCGCGGTAGACCATCCCCTTTTCGCTCAAGCTGCCCGACTTCGGGTTCTGCCGCACCAGCGAATAGACCTGAAAGCCGCCCGAATCGGTCACAATCGGGCGCTGCCAGTTGGTGAAGCCATGCAGCCCGTGATGCTCCTTGATCACGCTCGAGCCGGGGTGCTGCATCAGGTGAAAGGTGCTCATGACCAAGCCGGTCACGCCGCAGCCTTCGAGGTCGGCGCTGTCGGTGGCGCGGACGACGCCGCGCGTCGCATCCGGCAGAAACACCGGGAAGTCGAGCGTCCCGTGCGCGAGTTGTAGTGAGCGGTTCGTTTCGGTGATCGTCATCGGCATCCAAGAAAAAGAGCGTGATTGCTCACGCTCATTGTAGCGATCATCCCGCCCAAACCATAGGGGCAGACATTCCTGATACTGTTGGCGCGTAGGGGCAGGTTTGAAACCTGCCCCTACAACTTGACCGATCATCTACATCCGCGTGATGCGAATCGTATGCGTCTTGCGTTCGGACGTGTGGGTATAAATCAAACACTGCGCCTCGCGGTCGTAAGTGTACGTCCCGTCCGAGACTTCAATCGCGGCGCTGCCGTCATACTGGTATTCCGGGACGAAAATCTCGGTCGGCGCGGTGATCGCCGGAGAATGGCGGAACTCGAACTCGAAGGTCTGGGTCGCCAAGTCGAACTGCATCCGCAGCGGCTCCCCGGCGACGCGTTGAGCGTAGGGGCGCACAATCGCCTCCAACGCCCGCCCGCCGGAGTTGATGTCGTCCGCGTTCGCGCGCTGGTCGCGGCTGTAGATCGACAAATCCTCGTCGTTCCACTGATCGCCGCGCTCGTTGTTGTTGTCTGCCGTGTAGTTCCAGATCGTGCAGTTGAGCAGGTTGGCGTCCATCGCGGCGAAATACAGGTCGAGCGCGCGGACGTGCATCGAGAAGTCGCCATCAACGTAAGCGCGTTTTTGGTCGAGGTCGAAGGGCAGCCCGAACTCGCCGATCAAGGTCGGGACGCCGCCCATTTGCTCGACCGACTGCGCCTTAATCGCTCCGACCGCGTTGACGAACGAGTGCGCCACCGCTTCCTCGCCGATCACGAACTGCCCGGATACGGTGTCGATGGAGCGATCCGGCTCGAAGTGCTTGCTCATCAGCGTAACGCCGTCGTACCAGTGCCCCGCGTTGACGATCTGCCGCGGATCAGCCTTCGTCCACGTTAGCGACTCGCCCCCCGGTGCGGCTTCGATGAAGACCAGCGCGTTCGGGTGAATTGTGCGAATTTCGTGGGCGAAGCGCGTGACAAACGGCTTGAGATAGTCGCGCTCGAAATTCGCCGCGCGTCCGTTCACGTCGCTGAAGTGCTGCGGACGCAGCAGCCGGGCTTCGCCGCCCTCGTTCGTCCAAACGCCATTTTGCTGCCAGACGTCGGCGTAACCATCGCGCCACACGTTCAGGTGATCCGGGTTGACCACCACCTGATCGACCGGCTGGAAGCCGCCGATCTCGTAGACCGGCGCGGTCAGGCTGTGACCGGACGCCGCCTGCATCGCCTCGAACGGCGTCAGCGTAACGCCGACGCGCGCTGAAATCGTTCGCCAGCGGCTGCCCCAAGTCAGGATAGCCGATCCAGCGGGCGACCGGTTCGTTCAAACTGTCGTAGCCAACCACGTTAGGCAGATCGTGGACGCGCTCCGCCACCCGCTTGATGCTCTCGATGTAGTGGCTTTGCAGGTACTCCTGCACCGGCACGCCGTCGATCAGCGTCTTGGGCGCGAAGTCATCGCCGCCGAAGAACAGCGCGAACATCGTCGCCGCGCCGAATTTGCTGTAATTTGAGAACCACGTCATCTGCGGCAGCGGATCGCCGTGCTCTTGATGTGACAGCGCCGCGCCGGTGCGGTAGAGCTTGGTCAAATCCATGCCGACCGCTTCCAGCGTCCAGCCGGGCGCGCCATCGCCGCCCGTCCAGCGGCTCCACACGTCCTGATGCGGATCGATGAACAGTTCAATCCCGTGTTCGCCCGCCTTCTTGACCACCGCCCGCACGTAGTCGAGATAGGCTTCGTCGTATTCGCCGGGACCGGCGTGCTCAATCGCCTCCCACGTCACCAAAAAGCGCAGGAAGGTCAGTCCCCACGATTTCAAGCGGCGCAGATGCTCGTCCGCCTCGTTGAGTGGGAACGGTCGCCCGACGAACGAGACGCTCCGGTGCTCGAAAAAGTCGTCGCCGCAGTAGGTCGCGCCATCGGGCATCGCGGGGACTTTGCTGCTCCCGCCCAGATTCACGCCCCGCAAAATGCGAGTGCGTGCATCGTGGTCTTTCAGCCAAATACCATCCGCATACATGAATTTTTCCAATGCAATTTGATTGAACGATTTTATTCGCGTGAGCTAATCTTAACGAATACCACCCCCTTTGCCGAAAAGCGAGGCGGATGCTCATGCCCTAGACCTGATCAATCGCCCGATTGTGGATGGATCACGCCGGTTTCTGAGCCACGACCCCCAACATCATCGGGATCACCGGCATCCCATCCGGCTGGATGAAACGCCTGCCGGGGAGTCCGCGCATGTCGGCGAAGCGCTTGAAGCCGTTGTCGTAGGGATATTCGCGCAGCATCCGCAGGATCAGCCCGCCGTCGATCAACGCCATCACGATGTCGCCCACCCCCCAGCAGAACTCGTGTGACGGCAGCGGATTCTCGAAGTCAACGGTGCCTTCCTCCCAACCCGACGGCGTCAGCGTCCCTTCCGACAGTGCGACGTAATCGCCGACGCCGCCGAAATCCAGCCGCGTCCCGCCCATGTAGTCGTAGGTCAGCTTCCAGCCTTCTTCGAGACTGCTAAACATCGGGTGGAAGTCGAGCACGACGACGCGACCACCCGGCTTGAGCACCCGCGCAATTCCTTTACCCCACGTTTTCAGGTCAGAGAGCCAGACCAGCGCGCCATACGACGTGAACACGCGGTCGAAGCGCTCGCCGGTCGAGTCGAGATAGTCAAAAATATCGCTGCGGATGAACGCCGCCGGAATGCCACTGTCGGCGCTCAGCCGCTGCGCAAAATCAATCGCCGTATCGCTGATGTCGACACCCGTAACCGTCGCACCCAGATGCGCCAAACTCAGCGTATCCTGCCCGGCGTTGCATTGCAGATGCAGCAGCGTCTTGCCGGAAACATCGCCCAGCAGCTCGATCTCGTCGGGATACAGCGTGCTGCCGCCGTCGCGCAGAAACGCCGCTTGATCGCGTTTATGGCTGTTGTGCGCCTCAGTCGCCAAGTTCCACGAGACGCGATTTTCCTCATGTAAGTCTCTTTGCGGCATCAAAACCACCTTTCAAAAATGACCGTACAATTTCGTAATGACGCTCTGGCTGTTCGGCGTGAACCGTATGCCCTGCCCCGACGACAATTTCCAGTTTCGCCTGAGGAATGATCTGCTGCATTTCGCGGTTGATGGCGCAGAACTTGGCGTCCTGTTCGCCCGCGATCAGCAGCGTCGGCATGGTCAGTTCGCCCAGCCGATCCCACAGCGGCGGCTGGACGCCGGTGCCCATGCCGCGTAAGCTGTTCGCCAACCCGGTCGGATTGTTGTGCAAGCGCTGATCGTGCAGGCGCTGGCGCACCCCCGACGCTTGCGAAGCGAACAGCGTCAGATTCGACCAGTAATCGGCAAACGCCGCGATCCCGTCGCGCTCAATTCGATCCGCCAGCGCGTTGTCGCTGGCGATCCGCGCCCCCCGCTCGGCGGCAGTCCGCAGCCCCGGCGAGGCACTTTCGAGGATCAGGCGGTTGATGCGGTCGGGATAGGTCAGCGCGGTAAACAGCGCCAGCCGTCCCCCCATCGAGTAGCCGAGCAGGTTGAAGCGGTCCAGATCGAGCGAGTCGCCGATTGCGATCAGATCGCGCGAAGCGGAGTCGATTGCATAGCGCGTCGAATCGGAAGGGGACGTGGTGTGCCCGTGCCCCAACAAATCGATTGTGACTACGCGAAAATCAGACACAAACGCCGCCGCCTGCGCTGCCCAACTCGCGCCGCTGCCGGTAAATCCGTGCAGCAGCACCAGCGGCTCACCGATGCCATGCGTCTCGACGTGATAGTTCACACCATTAATGTACATATTCCGCTGTAGGGGCACGATATATCGTGCCCCTACCCCCTCAACATCTGTTCTTTGACGACGACTCGCTGCACCTTACCGGATGCCGTCTGCGGCAGTTGATCCGTGAACACGACCGTGCGCGGCTGCTTGTAGCCCGCCAAGCGCTCCCGGCTGTAAGCGATCAACTCAGCTTCGCTGACCGTCTCACCCGCCCGCAGCGCGACCAGCGCCGCGACCCGCTGCCCCCACTCAGCATCGGGCACGCCGACGACGCAGGCGTCCTCAACCGCCGGGTGACTCCGCAGCGCCGCCTCGACTTCTGACGGATAGACGTTCTCGCCGCCGCTGACGATCAGGTCGCTGCGGCGCTGGACGATCCACAAATCGCCATCGCCATCCAGATAGCCGATGTCGCCGGTGTGAAATGTGCCTCCCGTCGCCTCATGCCCGATGTAGCCCTTCGTCACGATTGCCCCGCTGACCACGACCTCGCCGTACTCCCCCGCTGAAACATCGCGTCCCTCAACATCGAGGACGCGAACATGGGTGCCGGGCAGCGGTTTGCCGACACTGCCCGGCTTGGCACGCACATGTTCCGGCGTCGCCGTCGCCACCTGCGAAGCACACTCGGTCAAGCCGTAAGTCAGCGCAATCGGCAGGTCGCGCTCAATGCAGTGATGCGACTAATTCCGGTGTCGCCGCCGCCCCGCCCAGCAGGATCAGCCGCAGCGACTTCGGCGGCTCGAATCCGGCTTCTAGCATCCGGTAAAGCTGCGTCGGCACCAGCGAAACGATGGTCGCCTGTGAATCGTGCAGCCCCTTGATAATGCCTTCAGTGTTAGTCGCTTGGGGAAGCACCGCCGCTGAGCCGTAGATCGCCGAGCGGAACAGGATCGACAATCCGCCGACGTGGTAGAACGGCAGCGCGCAGAGCCAACGATCATCCGGCGATGCGCCGAGCCGCTCAGCAGAGGCTATCGCGCTGGCATACAGGTTGCCGAACGTGATCTGCGCGCCCTTCGGCTTGCCGGTCGTGCCGGAGGTGAAGACGATGCTCTGCACCGCATCGAGGTCGATTTCACCGTCAACGTGATTTTGCCACGTCCAAGTTTCCAGCCCCGGCAGCGGCGAGATGTCTTCATCTCGCGTCGCGGCGCTGGTAAGGAACAGTTTGCGCTCGGCAGAACGAAGCGCCAGCGCATTCAGCTTATTCGCAGAATCGCACAGCACCATCTTGCAGCCTGCTGCTTCAACTTGATAGAGAAGCTCATCGGGTGTGAGCCGCAAATTGAGCGGAACCAGCACAGCGCCGAGCCGCGCCAGCGCATGAATGAGAGCAACAATTTGCCAGCTCGAATTGGCGAGCAGTCCGACACAATCGCCACGCTGCACGCCCGCTATCGCCAGCCATGCAGCATAGAGCGATGCCCAGAAATTCAGCGCTCGATAACCCGTGCCCCGATCCGTAGGAAACTCGAATACTGCGGGCGCGCCCGGTGTGCGCTCGGCTGCCGCTGCTAACCAGTCTGACAAACCTCACCCCCTAACCCCCTCTCCACTGCGTAGAGAGGGGGAATCTCGCAATGCGATTGAGGCGTATAACGAATACGAAACATTGTGATTTGAAGTTAGGGCTGGCGCGGGAACTTGCCGAAGTCGGGCGCGCGCTTCTCGACGAAGGCGTCGCGTCCTTCCTTGCCCTCGTCGGTCATGTAGTAAAGCATGGTCGCGTCGCCCGCGAGCACCTGCAAGCCGGTCTGCCCGTCGAGGTCGGCGTTCAAGCCTGCCTTGAGGAAACGGATCGCAATCGGGCTTTTGCTGAGGATTTCGTTTGCCCACTGTACGCCCTCCGCTTCAAGCTGATCGACCGGGACGACGGTGTTGACCAGCCCCATGTCGAGCGCCTGCTGCGCGTCGTACTGGCGGCAGAGATACCAAATCTCGCGCGCCTTCTTCTGCCCGACAATCGACGCCAAGTAACTCGCGCCATAGCCGCCGTCGAAACTGCCGACCTTCGGACCTGTCTGCCCGAAGATGGCGTTATCGGCGGCAATCGTCAGGTCGCAAATCACGTGGAGGACGTGCCCGCCGCCGATGGCGTAGCCCGCCACTAGCGCGATCACCGGTTTGGGCATGGTGCGAATGATGCGCTGGAGTTCGAGCACGTTCAGCCGCGCTACACCGTGATCGTCCACGTAGCCGCCTTGCCCGCGCACCTTTTGGTCGCCGCCCGCGCAGAAGGCGTATTTGCCATCTTTGGCGGGACCGTTCCCGGTCAGCAGCACCACGCCGATCTCCGGGTCAGTCCATGCCAGCTTGAACGCCTCGATCATCTCGTCGATGGTCTTGGGGCGAAACGCATTCCGTACTTCAGGACGGTTGAACGCGATCCGCGCCATGCCGTCGGCTTTGTCGAAGGTGATGTCCTCGTAGGCTTTGACCTGCTGCCAGTCTGTCATTTGAGAGTCCTTTTGCTTTAGGTTCCAAGACCTCAGCCCCTAACCTCCTCTCCACTGCGTAGAGAGGGGGAACCAGCGATGAGTTATTTCTGATTTGCAGTCAGTGCCGTTTTCACGGCAGCGATGACCTCGCGGCGCCGCTGCTCGTCTTGCTGGATGTCCGTCCGCACTTCGATGATGCGCGGCTTGCCGCTGCCGATACTCTCGCGCAGCAGCAGCCGGAACTCGGCGCGATTATCTGTGCTGACGAAATCCAGCCCGTAGAGCCGCGCCGCGTGCTCGAACTGCAAGCCGTGCGGCATCGTGAACAGATCGGTGAACGGCGGATCGAACTGGCGGATCGGCAGGCGGTTGAAGATGCCGCCGCCGTTGTTGTTCATCAGCACAATCGTGACGTTGGTCAGGTCGAGATTCTTGACCGCGAACAAGCCGTTCATGTCGTGATAGAAGGTCACGTCGCCGACCAGCAGCACCAGCGGCTCGTTGGTCTGCGAGGCGATGCCGAGCGCCGTCGAGGTGTTGCCGTCGATGCCGCTCGCGCCGCGATTGCCGAATACGTGGATATTCTTCGCCGAGGGCTTGCCGAATTGATCGACGTGGCGGATCGGCAGGCTGTTGCCCGCGAACAGGTGGGCTTCGCTTGGCAGCGCCTCGATCAGGTCGTAAACGAATGCGCCGTCGAAATCGTCGCCGGAGTTGATCGCCTGCTCGGTCGTTTGCCACGTGGCGGCTTCAAGCGCG
The DNA here is from genome assembly GCA_963826685.1 of uncultured Chloroflexia bacterium. Taxonomy (GTDB): domain Bacteria; phylum Chloroflexota; class Anaerolineae; order Aggregatilineales; family Phototrophicaceae; genus Flexifilum. The sequence continues at coordinate 140,090 of CAWGYC010000004.1, forward strand.
CGCCACTGCTCAGTCCATTCAGTGTCTCCGCGCTGTTCTATCATGACGCTGATTGCGTCACAGAACTCAGAGATTTCCTCACGGACAAAATCTGTAGTCAAGTGCAAGTCATCTGACCAGACACCACTTGGACTGACCTGAATGTAATGTCGAGGCTGTGTGCGTTGCAGGTATTCATTCAGCCATTTTGAAGTCGACACTTGTCCAAATCGGATCACCAAATCTGGTGATTCCATAGGCACACCATTGATAAAAGTCTCGTAACCCCCGATCACGGCTGGATGCGCCAGCCGTTCACCAAAGCGAACATTCGAAAGTGGATCGGCGAGAATCGGATAGCCACTAATGGTCGAAAAATAGGGAACGACCCCCGGTAATCTCTGGTCAAGGAGTCGAGGACCGCAGATAATAAGTCCGCGTTCAAACTCATTAATGAGAGAGATGAACGTGTCAAACTCGCGCTCATGCATCGCCGACCAACCGGAGCTAACGCGCGTGAACGGTCGCTCGTCCTCGCGCGGCGGAAAGTCGGTCATGTCGCCCGCGACCGCGATGGGTTCGAGCGGCTTGCGGAACGGCATGTTCAGATGGACGACGCCCTTACGCAGCCCGTTGGCGGTCGCGTAGGCGCGAGCGGCGGTCGTCCGCAGGTAGCGGATCACCAGCGGATCGGGGTCGGCTTCCGGCAGCGCCATGTCCACCGACCAGAGCGCGTAACCGCCGTACAACTTGACCTGATCGATGGTCTGGTTCGCGCCGCTGTCGCGCAGTTCCGGCGGGCGGTCGCCCGTGAGGATGATCAGCGGCACCTGCAACTCGTGCGCCTCGATCACCGCCGGGAAGAACTCCGCCAGCGCCGTCCCCGACGTGCAAACCAGCGCCACCGGCTGATCGGTCTTGAGCGCGATCCCCAGCGCGAAGAAGGCCGCGCTGCGCTCGTCCAGATGCGGATAGACCTTGATGCCGGGATGCTGGGCGAAGGCGACGGTCAGCGGCGTCGAGCGCGAACCCGGCGCGATGCAGACGGCGGTTAATCCGCTGCGCGCCAGTTCGTCGACGACGATGCTCGCCCACAATAGATTACGATTTGGGGCTTTACGCTCGGACACGATCCTCAACTCCTAACGCGCTCAGCATCGGCTTGAACTTGAGCGCCGTCTCGTCCCACTCTTTTTGCGGCTCCGAGTCAGCGACAATGCCCGCGCCCGCGTACAGCCAGACCCGCTCCTTCTGGCTGATCGCCGAGCGGATCGCCACCGCGAACGCGCCATCCAACTGATCGTCAATCCAGCCGACCGGCGAGGCGTACCAGCCGCGCGGCACCGGCTCGACCGCGCTGATCGTGTCGAGCGCCAGCGCTTGCGGGACGCCGCCCATCGCCGGGGTCGGATGCAGCGTTTCGACCAGCGGCAGCACGCCGAGTCTGCGTCTTAGATGTCCGCGCACTGGCGTGTACAAATGCTGAATGTTGCTCAACCGCAGCACCTCCGGCGCGTCAGCGATGTCGAGCGAATCGGTCAGCGGCGTCAGCCGCTCGCGGATGGCGTCGGCGACGAAAGCGTGCTCAACGCGATTCTTCGGGTCGTCGAGCAGGTCGCGGGCGAGCGCGTCGTCTTCAGCGGGAGTCGCGCCGCGCCGGATCGATCCCGCCAGCGCCATCGTCTCGATCTGCCGCCCTTCGACGCGCACCAGCAATTCCGGCGTCGCCCCGTAAAAGGCGAGATAGGGACTCGGCTCGAACAGGAACAGAGTCGTCCCGGCGTAGGTCGCGCGCAGATAGTCGAGCGCGTCGTCCACGTCGACCCGCTCGGCGAAGCGCAGTTCGCAGACCCGCGACAGCACCACTTTGTCCAGTTCGCCCGCCTGCTCGCGTGCGGTCACGCCGGTGATGATCTCCGCCCACGCCGCGAACGACATCGGGTAGTTAATCTCGCGTAGTACGTTCGCCCGTAGGGGCATGGCGCGCCATGCCCCTACCAACAACACCTTATACTGTTCCTCTAGCGCAGCGCGCAGCAACTCAGCGTCGAAGTCCTCGCCCTCACCCACCTGCACGTTGATCGTCAGCCACGTTTCGCCGCTGATCTGCGTCAGTTGGTAATGCGGCAGCACGAAATAGGCGGGCGCGAACGCCGCCCACGTGTGCTCGGTAATGAAGTCGCTGCGGAAGGAGAAGCCGCCAAACAAGCGCGGGTGCGCCGCGCAATCCTCGTCATTCAAGAGCACCACGTCGCGGAACAGGGCGCGCGCTTTGCTGCGAATGATTTGGAAGCGGTTTTCGCCCCACGCCGTCAGTTCCGCCGCGATGCCGAAGCCCGCCAAGACCGTATCGCCGCGCTGCCAGTAGAAGCGCTCGTGTCCTTGCGCCTGCCGCAAAAACTGCGCCGGATCGACACCGGGGCAGTGCAAGCTGGCGCTGACCAATCGGTTCGTGCGATCAGCCATCGTCTACGCCTCGGCGTCGGCGACGTAGCCGACGCTCTTGAGCAGCAGCGGCAGCAGCGCCGACAAAATGCGCTCGGAGTCAGGTTCGCCGGTATAGACCCAGCGGATCACGATGCCGTAGATCGCGCCCATCCACGCATACGAGACGACGTCGGTATCGACCGGCGTGATGTCGCCGACGGCAATCGCTTCGTCGAGATACTGCTTGATCAGCCCGGCGAAGCGGTCGTTGACCTCGATCCGTTTCTTCTCGAAGACGCTACCCAAGCCGACCGCTTGCACCAGCAGGATTTTCGCCGGGCGGCGGTAGCGCCCGAAGGTTTCGAGGCAGGCTTGCAGCGCCGCCTTGACCTGCATGATCCCCTGCTCCTCCTGCGCGACGGCTTCGACGACTTTGCGCTCCAGCAGGTCGGCGAACTGATCGACGAGCGCCAGAAACAGGCGCTCCTTGTTCGGGAAGTGGAAGTAGATCGAGCCTTTCGACGTGTCCGACGCCTCGACAATCTCGTCCATGCGGGTGTCGTGATAGCCCTTGTTCGAGAAGATGTCCAGCGCGGCGTCAAGGATGCGGTCGCGCGTATCTTCAGCTTTGCTCATCGTTTGTCCTCAAAACAGACCGACTGGTCAGTCTAAAATATAGCATGGAAATTTCCCCTGTAAAGTGGATTCTGATCCAATGCTCATCACGCCAGTTTGTGAGACCTGTGGGCGGACGTTATAATACGTTTAATCTTGAAGGACAGGAGAAAGCCCATATGGTTGTTGACATCAACCCCGATGCCATCGCCGCATTAGTCAATGGCGATCACGGCGCGCCCTTCGATATTTTGGGTCCGCAACCCGCCGGTGATGGGCAGGTCTCGATTCGAGCGCTTCAGCCTACTTACGAGTCGCTCACGCTGGTCGACGACACAACCGGCGAGCGCGTCGAAATGACCCGCCTGCGGGATGAGGGCTTGTTCGTGGTCGACCTACCGGGCAAGCTCGACGAACTCAAGTATCACTACGAGGGACGCACGCATCAGGGCGACGAGGTGTCTTTTCACGATCCCTACGCTTTCCCGCTGCGCATCACCGACTACGACATCTACCTGTTCCGGCAGGGTCGCCTGCTCCAAAGCTACGACACCTTCGGCGCGCACTTCTGCGAGATCAACGGCGTCAAGGGCGTGGGTTTTGCGGTCTGGGCACCGAACGCCTACCGCGTCAGCGTGATCGGCGACTTCAATAACTGGGACAGCCGCGTCCACGCCATGCAGGTACACGGCGACAGCGGCATCTGGGAATTGTTCATCCCCGACATCGAGCCGGGCGTGATCTACCGCTACGAGATTCGCTCGCACAACATGGGCTATCGCGCCGAAAAGAGCGATCCGTATGGTTTCCAGTTCGAAATGCGCCCCAAGAACGCCTCGATTGTCTACGACATCAGCCAATATACGTGGGGCGACGCCGACTGGCTCGACGCCCGCGCCCACCGCGATCCGCTCAAGCAGCCGTGGTCGATGTACGAGGTGCATCTCGGCTCGTGGCAGCGCGACGACAACGGCAACTGGCTGACTTATCGCCAGCTTGCCGAAAAACTGGTCGATTACGCTAAATACATGGGCTACACCCACCTCGAACTAATGCCGATCACCGAGTATCCGTTCGATGGATCGTGGGGCTATCAGACGACCGGCTACTACGCGCCGACCTCGCGTTACGGCACACCGGCGGACTTCATGTACTTCGTCGATCACTGCCATCAGAACGGCATCGGCGTGATCCTCGACTGGGTTCCGGCGCACTTCCCCAAAGACGGTTACGCGCTCAGCTACTTCGACGGCACGCACCTCTACTCGCACGCCGACCCGCGCCAAGGCGAACACCCGGACTGGGGCACCTACATATTCAACTACGGGCGCAGCGAAGTCCGCAACTTCCTGCTCTCGAGCGCGCTGTTCTGGCTGCGCGAGTATCACATCGACGGGCTGCGGGTCGATGCCGTCTCGTCGATGCTCTACCTCGACTTCTCGCGCGAGCCGGGTCAATGGCTGCCCAATCACTACGGCGGACGCGAAAATCTCGAAGCGATCAGCTTCCTGCGCGAGTTCAATACGCTGGTTCACCGCGAAGCTCCCGGCGCGGTCACGATTGCCGAGGAATCGACCTCGTGGCCCATGGTCTCGCGCCCGACTTACATCGGCGGCTTAGGTTTCACTTTCAAGTGGAACATGGGCTGGATGCACGACACGCTCGACTACATGAAGCTCGACCCGATTTACCGGCGCTACCAGCACAACTTGATCACCTTCGCGCTGATCTACGCCTTCAACGAGAACTTCGTGCTGTCGCTCTCGCACGACGAGGTCGTGCACCTCAAAGGCTCGCTGCTGACCAAGATGGCGGGCGATTGGTGGCGCAAATTCGCCTCACTGCGGCTGCTGTTCGGCTTTCAGTACACCATGCCGGGCAAGAAGCTCAACTTCATGGGGCAGGAATTCGGTCAGTGGAGCGAGTGGAGCGAGGAGCGCAGCCTCGACTGGTATCTGCTGGCTTGGGACACGCACAAGGGCGTGCAGAAATGGATGAGGGACGTCAACCAACTCTACGCCACGCAACCGGCGCTCTACCAGCGTGATTTCGAGTTCAGCGGCTTCGACTGGATTCAGGTCAACGACGTCGATCAGAGCGTCTTTGCTTACCTGCGTTACGCCGAAAACCGCGCTGATTTCGTCGTTGTCGTCTGCAACTTCACGCCGGTGGTGCGCTACGGCTACCGTATCGGCGTACCGCAGCCCGGCTTCTACCGCGAGCTGCTCAACAGCGACGGCACCGACTACGGCGGCAGCGGCGTCGGCAATCTCGGCGGCGTGCAGAGTGTGCCGGAGCCTTGGGGCGTCAATGGTGACAGCCTCAGCCTGACCCTGCCGCCGCTGGGCATCCTCGTTTTGAAACTGGACGGGACTCCCCCACCCGCCGATTCTCTGCCGGAAACGACCGTCAGCGTGGACGATCTGCCCAGCAACGTCGGCGTGAGCTAAGCCCTCGAATGGATTCCGTAGGGGCGAACCTGCGTGTTCGCCCCCATACCGGGCAGACACATCGGTCTGCCCCTACAAACCTCACCCCCCAGCCCCCTCTCCATTTCATGGAGAGGGGGTGTTCGAGGTAGGATGAACTCCGCATGAAATTGAAGAAGAACATTCGGTTCGCCCGAAACAGGGGCAGGCACGTAGGTCTGCCCCTGCAATGCACGTGCTATGAACCCTCGACTATCCTCTACTTGCTGAAATACAGATCGATCCAATCCGGGCGCGGCGGCTGCGCCCCGGCGGCGAGCTGCGCCCGCCATTCGTCATCGGTCATCCGCTGGTCGATTGGCACCGTGAACTCGTAGGGGCTGAAGACCGCGCCCCGCGTCAATTGCAGACCCATACGGGACTGTTCGTAACCACGTAGATCAAGTCCGGCGTCCCCGATGCCGATCTCCAACGCCGTACCGGCTGCCGCATTGCTGGCGATGTCCGCCACCAGCGCGCTGTTCTCCGGCGGGTCGGTGATCCAGATTTCCAGCCCATAGCGGATGTACCACAGCGAGTTATGGAAATTCTCCTGCATGAAGTAGTACTCGTCGTAGCTGACCGGCTCGCCTGCGACTTCCTTGCGCGCGATTTCGGCGAGGTAGGAGGACAGCCCGGCAACCTGCTGAAGCGCCGTGTCAATCGAGAAGATCGCGCCATAGTTACCGCCGTCGATGTCCTCAAACGCACCGTGATCGCGCAGCCCTTGATCCATCAGCGCGGCGACGATGGCGATCCGCTGGAACACCTGCGGATTCGGCTCAACATAGCTGTAGACCGTCACCGGCGGCTCCATCCCGCCGCCGCCGAGTCCGCCCATCGGCTGTGAGGCGTAGAGCAGGGTCGCGTGCTTCAGTTCGGTGTAGCTGCCCAGCGTGGTCGCCAGCGCTTTACGCTGCCAAGCGTCGGTTTGCATGAGCGGCGGCAGCAGCGCTGGGTCGGTCAGGAACAGGGGTTGCAGCGTCCACAGCCAGCCACCATACACATTTTGCAGCCAATCGTTGGCGCTCATGCCATTGACCTCGCCGCGCAAGGCGGCGACGTGATCGGTATAGTGGGCGAAATCGGTCGCGCCGGCTTGATCTGCCAGCACAAACGCCGTGTCCGAGCCGAGCACCGCCGGAACGTCGAGGCTCAGGGGCAGCGCCCGCGACTGGTTGTCGGTGCCAACTTCAGGATAGATCAACTGCTGCATGACGTAGCCGTCGAAGGTGAAGCGCTGCCCGAACAACCGGAAGCCGCGCTGCGTCTCGGTCACTTGATCAGGCGTGGTCGGACCCGGCGGGATCGGGATGCTGTTGATCTTGGGAGGCGGCAGTTGGCTAACGGCGGCGCGGAACGCGATCATCTTGTCGGGATTGCTCAAGGCGGTCAGCGCCAGCCCGTCGCCGAAGGCAGTTTGCGCCAGCGGCAGATAGTCGGGGGGACTGTAGTTGTCAATCGGACCGACCAGAAAATTGAGCGTGCTGGCGACATCATTCCACAGCGCGTAAGCCTCCGGCTGCGCGGCAAGCGCGCGCAGCACCAGCAGTCCGGTCAGCGTATCTGCGTCGCTCTGGGCGGTGAAGGTGATCCGCCCCAGCCACATCATCGCCCGGAAATAGGATTCGAGCAGCGGATCGCCCGCGTAGTAACTGCGCGGCTTGTACTGGCTGAAATCCTCGGTGTACTGGTCGAGGATCGGCACGTCGAGCCGTCCTGAAGCGGCGCGCGCGGCGTCGGCGAGCGGCTGGGCTTCGGCGATGATCGCCGGATCAGCCGCGTCGATCACGCTGGACGGCGACGGCTTGAGTTCGCCGAAAACCGTGGATCTGATTGTAGCCCTGCACATAATCGTTCTCGCCGTCGGCAATCAACAGCAGCGGCACGGCGAAGTAGACGGCAGCTTTGTGCGCGGCGGCTTCCAGCGGCGTGCTGACGGCGTCGTGCGCTTGCTGCTCGGCGGCTTGATAGCCCTGCATCAGCACGTCGCCGACCTGCCCGTAGAGCGTGCTTTCCTCTAGGAACATCAGCGCATTCTGGTAGATCAGGTAGAGCGAATGCAGCAGCGCGTCGGTCGTGATGAAATCGGCTTGTCCCGTGTCGAGGTTCGACCAATCGCCGTAAACGTCGTCAAACTGAGCGTAACTGCCCGGCACGACCACGAAGCCGTTCTGCGCCAGCAGCGCCAACTGATCCGCATTGAGGGCGGCGTCCGGCAAGAAGTAGACGCCGTTCAAATCGACCGGCGGCGCGGGCAGATCGCCCGCGTAGTGATCCGGCAGTTGCAGCGTCAGCGGGTCGGGTCCAGCGGGGTAGGCAGCGCCGGTCGCGGTCGCCCAATCCCACGAAGCGAACGGTACGTCGACGGTCTGCGGCGCGGCAGCCGGGCTGATAGTCGGCAGCGGTAAATCGGGCGTCGTCGTAATTGGCTGGCTAATCGGAACGTCAACCGGGATCGGTGTCGCCGGTTGGAACGTGAACGGTGCGACGACCGCGCCCGAATCGACGATTTCCGGCATCCAGCCGCCCCAGACGTACTGTCCGTCGCTGACCTGCCACCACCACGTTCCGTCAACACACTGCGGCGGCGCGTCGAGCGCCTGAACCATCGCACCCACTTCTAGCGAACCGTTGGTCGGGCTGGCAAAGCCCGGCGATTCATGCACGTCAGCGGCGACGAGCATAGTGCCGTGCCGCCCTTGAGTCAGGATCGGCTCCTTAGGGCAATCCGATTGGGCTGCCACCGGGGCGACCAGCACAAACAGCGCCAATAGAGGTATTAGGAAGCGCTTCAACATAGAAAACCCTCCATCTGCTTCAAACACACGTTCATTCTAAATCGTTTGCATCGTGCCTTATGGGCGCGGACAAGACGCGAACATTGCGACTGCCCTCCGCCTCCACAGCGCCAACTGTCGGCGCAATTGAATTCTATGGTTCAATACGTGATCGGTGAGTTCGGGTTACGTCAGGAATGCGGGGCTGTAGGGGCGGATTTGAAACCCGCCCCTACGAACAAATGCTGGTTCTAAGCGCTAAACCCCGTCGGCAGAGAGGGGTCAGGCGGTGAGGAGGCTTTCGTTACGACCCGCCCCAACGAAAATCCCACGCCGTTTCCGGGCTGCTCAGTTGAAAGCGCTGCCCACTGCGTAAATCGACCACCGTGATCGCGCCCTGCCGGATGCCGTCAATCTCGGTCAGGTTAGCGTAGCCGCTGACAAAGCGTCCATCGGGCGAAATCTGCGGCGCGATCAGCGAGCCGATCTCAAGAACCGCCGAGTTGTTACCGTCGGCGAGGTTGAAATCGACCGCGCGCAGCGGCGCGAAGGTGTTCGTACCGTCGGCGATCAGCGCCCGCAGCGTCCCGGCAACTGCTTCGGTTGTCGCGCGGACGGTCGTCCCGCTCGGCAGCGCGACCCACCCCGGCGCGGCAGTTCCGGGCGCAGCGGCGTCGAAGATGTAGAAGCCCGGCGCTAAGGCGGTCGCCGCACCGGAGTCGACCGTCGTGTAGATGCGTCCGTCGCGCAGCCAATGAGTCTGCACCGGGCGCGGATCGTCCGGGCTGGCGGGCGACAGCGTGATCAGGTCGCGTGCGGCGACGTCGAAGATACCCATCGACACGCCCGCGTCCTCGTACACGTCGAGCAGCAGATGCGTCCCGTCCGGCGAGAACTGCGGGCGGTGATAGGTCTCGCTGCCGTTGGCGCGGATCAACTGGGGCGCATTTTCCGCCAGCACGTTGAGCCAAACCCCGCTGCGCTCGTCCACGTAGGTAAGCTGCGTGCCGTCGGCGCTGAAATCGGCTTCGACCGGCGCGAAGCTGTTGAGCCGCGCCAGCAGCTTCGGCTGATCGGTATTCACTTGCAGCCACAACTCGGCGTCGACCACGTAGGCGACGCTGTTGCCGTCTGGCGAAACGGCATACTCGTTGACGTCGGTGGTCGCTCCGGTGAACGGCTGCGGCGGAGTCCCGCCCGCCCGCATCTTCCAGACCTGCACGACGCCGCGCGTATTCGGCGCGAGGAAGAAGCTGTCGGCGGAGAGGTTGAGCGCGGTCACGGTGGTGACGGGAACCGGCGTCGGCAGCGGTGCCAGCGTCTCTAGTGCGGGCGTCGGCGGGAGTTGGGTCGGTGGTTCGCTCAGCGCGGCGGTCGGCGCGACCGGAACGTCGGTCGGCAGGATCGGGGCGTCGGTCGGCGGTGCGGCAGTCGGGGCGGGCGCGGGGGCACTCGTCCGCACCGGACCCCAAGCGTAAGCGACCACGTTCTCAATCGGCAGCGGAAAGCCTAACCCGGTCGAGGGATCGTAGAGCGCGATCACCCCACCCTGAAACGCCACCAGCAGCGATCCGCCCGGCGCCCAGCGCAAGCCGGAAAGCGAGATCGGGACTTCGCCAATCGTCTGCAACTGCTGCGCCCCACGAGCCAATTGCAGCAGCCGCCCGTAACCGTCGGGGACACTCTCGTCATTGGGGTCACGCCCGAAGAACACCAGCGCATCCTGCGCGTTGAGTGCTGGCAGCCGGTAGACGACCGATTCATCCAGCAGGACAGCTTGCGCGTTGGCTTGGTCGAGGCTCATCAGCCGCAAACCGCCGTCCGCCGGAGCGAAGACGATTTCGCTGTCGCTGACCCACGCCGTCCCAATGCTGGACGGGATGATGCTGCTCAGCACGAGGTTATAGCCATCGCGGCGATAAATCCACCAAACGCTGTCAGCGCTGTTCGGGGCGATTTCGGCTTCGGCGGCGAGAAACCGTCCCCCCGGCGACCACCGCAGGCTTTTGAAAATACTATCCTTGAGGTCGACGAACGCCGCCGTTCCGCCAGTGTCGAAATAGACCCGCGCCCCGTAGGTCGTCGTGTAGGCGATACCGTCGCCGTTGGGCGACCACGCAATCGTATCGCCCGACCCGCGATAGGGCGGCACGTCGGCGGCGACCCCCTCGATCTGCTGGGGCTGCCCGCCGCTGGCGACGTTAATCACGAATAAGCCGCTCTCAGTGCGAAAGGCGATCCGCTCGCCGAGGCTATCGACGCCGAAGTCAATGATGAACAGGCTCTCCGGCGTCAAGTCGGTGACGCCGCTCGTCCCGACGCCGTAGCGCCGAATCTGCCCCCCGTTGACCAACACATAGAGGTCGGCGGGCAGATTCATCCCATCCTGCGCGACGCTGGGCGCGGCGAGCAGTAGGCACAGCAGCATGATCATGAGATATTCGAAGCGTCGAAGCATCAGACTAACCGTAAACAAGCGTAGGAAGGACGATTTCAATTTAGTATAACGCAGTTCGGCGCGGCTGCTTCGGTCACCGCCGAACGCTTCTAATGCAGTTCTAGCACCATTTGAGCGCCAGCCGTGTTACACTATTTCAATCAAGATAACCAAGCAACTGATGGAGCGGAATAACTCAGATGTTCAGAGCAATCATCGATCAAGTTTGGCTGACGTGGAAACTGCTGTTCGACAAGCGGGTCGCTTTCTGGATGAAAGTGGTGGCGATTTTGCCGTTGATTTACGTCATCTCGCCGATTGACCTGATCCCCGACGTGATCTTGGGCTTAGGGCAGCTAGACGACCTCGGCGTTCTCTTGGCGGGAATGCGACTGTTCGAGTCGCTCGTGCCCGCCCAGATCGTGGACGAGCACCGCAGCGCGATCAAAGCGCGCGACGCCGCCAACGTGATCGACGCGACTAAGTACACCGTCCGGCAAGCGGATCATGATAAGCCGCAGCAGTAGCACCTTGACCCCACCCCCTGCCCCCTCCCCGCAATTCACGGGAGAGGGGGAAGAGCGTGCCCCGCCCGTTTCGAGGTTAGGCAACGAGTCTAAGCAATATTTCGAACCAGCGAAGGTGTTCTTGTACATCCAATCGAACGCCCCTACATTCGATTTGCAGATACCTTCTCGGCTCTATAGGCTCGCGTATGCCGCCTCCAGCCCCGCACACAGCGCGACCACCCCCGGCTCGATCAGCGCATCGTCGATCATGGCGAAGCACAGTCGCAGATCGCGGTCGTGCGGTGGATTGACGTAGCAATCGCTGCCGCGAAACAAATCGACGCCCTGCTCGTGCGCCAGCGGCAGCAGTTGAGCGGCATTCAGCGGTTCGGGCAGCGTCGCCCAGATGAAGTAGCCACCGCCCGGCGCTGACCAGTCCAGCCACGACGGCGCGTGCCGATCCAACGCCGCGACCATTAGGTCGTATTTGCGCGCGTAGAGCGCGCGCGCCCGCTCGACCTGCTCGGCGAACATCCCTGACCTGATGCAGTCGGCGACGATCTCCGCCGTGAACGTGCTCGGCGCACCATCCCCTTTGAAATGCTTGAACATCTGCACCTGATCCGGCTGCGCCCACAACCAGCCGAAGCGCAGCGACGGCATCAGCACCTTCGAGACCGACGCCACCGTGACCACGTGCCCGCTGACGTCGTAGGTCTTGAGCAGCGGCGGCGGGGGCGCGCCGTAGTAGAGCGGCTGATAGGTCGCATCTTCCAGCACGACGAAATCGCGCTCGGCGGCGAGCCGTGCCAGCGCCGCGCGGTTGGTCGCGTTGATGCCGGTCGGATTGTGAAACGACGGGATCGAGTAGACCAGCTTCAGCCGCTCGCCGTACTGATCGGCTATCGCTTCTAAAGCCGCAAGGTCGATGCCATCGGACGCCAGCGGCACGCCGACCACCTCGACGCGGCTCATCTTCAGCAGCCCAACCACGTAGTAGAAGGTCGGGTCTTCGACCACCACCACGTCGCCCGGTCGGGTGAAGCAGCGACAGGCGATGTCGATCCCTGCCAGCGCGCCGTTGGTGATCATCAACTGATCGGGCGGCACGGCGATCCCGCTCAGATCACTCAGGAAATGCGCCACCTGTTCGCGGATCGGCAGCTTGCCCTGCAAGTCGCCGCCGTACTGCCAACCCCGCCCGGACTCGATGATGCTGGCAGTTATCGCGCTCAGTCGCTCGCGCGGGATCAGGTCGGCAGGTGGATAGCCGGTCTTGAAATCATAGGCAATGGACATCAAATTCATCCTGTTTAGAGACGCGATTCATACAATTTTCAAACCTTTAGCCATTTTAACGATTAAACCGGCTCAGATGACTTTCGCGGAACCGGCATTTCGGCTAAGATGGAGTTGATTGTCTAACAAAATGCTTACCGGCTGCAATGGTCCAATAACGCCATGCTCACCGGGTATCGGGCACTATCGTGGAAGCGCGCCGAGGCTTAAGCTGTTATGGGTGATTTCATCCGCTATTTGTTCACCGCCGAATCCGATCTCACCCTCGAATCGATTGCAGGGGGCTTCAAGACTGTCGATCCTGCCTTCTCGATTTTCCTCGACGCGGCGACCGGCAACAGCGGCGACCTGATCTACGGCGGCGAAATCTACGGCGAGCTTGAGTTCAATCGACGCGGCGATCAAGTCTTCGACGAAGACATCGAAGACCTGCGCGAGCAGATTGTCGCCATCGGCATGGACAGCATCGACGATCTTGACAGCGACGATGAAGGCTTTGCCGCTGTCGAGCAGGCGCTCATCAGCACATCTGGCATGATCGCCTTGCAGCTTTCCGAAGCGGGACACGAGCACTACCAGCGGATCGATCTGTTCTGGGATTGGCTGTTCGAACGCTATCCCGGTCTGCTTCAGATCGACGAAGAAGGCTATTACAGCCAAGACGAACAAATTCTGGCGGTCGATTAAGTTTCGCCAGAATATCGGGCTGTGTATAATCGAAGGATGATACGTTTATGGCAGGGGGTTTTTCATGAAGCGAATCGTGTTAAGTCTTGTGCTCCTTCTCGTGCTGAGTGCGGCGCTGCCCGCCTTTGCTCAGAGTGATGCGGTTGCTTCGGTCAACACCGGCAGCCTCAACGTCCGTACTGGTCCCGGAATGCAGTATGGTTCCGTCGCCACCCTGCCCTTCGGCTTTGGCGTGCAGATGATCGCCCGCAATGCTGCTGGCAACTGGATTCAGATCGGGCTGACCAACGGTGTTACCGGCTGGGTCAACCTAAACTACCTCTTTACGCAGTATCCGACGCGCAATCTGCCCATCAGCGAATCGCCGGTGCCGCAGACCGTCACCCCGACGGCGACTGTCAGCGGTGCGCTGAATTTGCTCGTCTACAACGGCCCGAGCATGGATAACGCCGTGATTGCGACCGTTCCGGCAGGGACGCGCATCATCCTGCTGGGGCGCAATTACAACTCGACGCTGGCGCAGGTGCAGTTGGGGGATGGCACCGTCGGTTGGGTACAGGCGCAGGCGCTCACGGCGACCGTACCGGTTCGCAGCCTCGCCTTGGCGGATGGCAGCGTCTTTGTGCCTAACGCACCGTCGCTGCCGATCAATGGAAATCCGGGTGGCAGCAGCAGCGGCTACCAGATTTACGTCGTTCGTCCCGGCGATTCGCTCTCTCTGATCGCCCAGCATTACGGCGTCACGATGTACGCCATTGCCGCTGCCAACAACATTTGGAACTACAACCTGATCTACGTCGATCAGCAGTTGATCATCCCGTCATAACGTCAGGATGGCTGCGCTGGGGTACGAGCTGTGCCCCGGCGTGCAAGTTTCGGTCCATGCTTACGTAGCAACGGTTGCTAATTCGTTATAATGTATGCTGTAGACCATTTAACATGTAGACCATTGATCAGAAGAAGGATGATACTCATGACCCAACCAGTTACGAAGTCTCACAAGCGCAGCGCTGCTGTCGTCGCGCTGCTGCTTACGCTAATGCTGCTGGCGACGGTCGCGCCAGTGACACCCGCGAGCGCTGCGGAATGCGCATGGACGCACCTCGTCCGTCCCGGCGATACCCTCAGCACGATTGCCCGCTACTACGGCACCACCGTGTCCGACCTCGCCAAGCTGAACAAGATCGCCAACACCAACTTGATCTATTGGGGTTCCACGCTCTGCATCAGCGAGACCGTTCCAGCGCCCGGTCCCTACGCTGTCACCTACACCGTTCACTACGGCGATACGCTGGCGTATTTGGCGTGGCGCGTGGGCGTGACTATCGGCGAACTGGCGCTCCACAACGGCATCGGCAACCCGAACCTGATCTACACCGGCGAGACGATCACCGTGCCTGTGGCTGTCCCGACGCTAGCCTACGTCCCCTACGTTGCGCCGACGATGGAACCGACCCCGACCCCAGAGCCGCCCGTCGACACTGACCCGCCATCTGACCCGCCGGTCGACACTGACCCGCCTCCTGTGCCTCCCGCAGGCGGCTGATAATCTTGACATCGAGAGAGGGTTTTTAACAAACCCTCTCTTTTTCATTCCAGCAGCGCGCGCTCGGCTTCGTCCAGCGCCAGCCCGATCTGAACCGCGTCGCCGCTGCCGCCACCCTGCGCCATTTGCCCTTGCCCGCCGCCGCGCCCACCGCTCAGCAGCGGCAGCACCCGCTTGAGCAGCCCGTTCATATCTGCCGTCAGGTCGGCGCTGCGCGCGAACACCATCTGCGCTTTCGCGCCAGATACCGACAGCAGCGCCACCCGCCCCGGCTCCTGCGTGATCCGGCTCGCCAGCCCACGCACGTCGCCGAAATCGCGATCCGGGAAATTTGCCTTGACGATCCGCATCCCTTTCTGCTCCGGCGCTTCGGCGCTCAACCGCGCTGCCTCGTAATCGAGCAGTGTCCCGGTCGCCGACTTGAGCGAACGCTGCGCCGCCTTCGCATCCTCTTGCAGCCGCGCCGTCGCGCCGGTGATCTCCGCCATCGAACAGGTGAAGTCCGCCGTCAGTTGATTGACGATGGCGTTCTTCTCGCGGTAGTCGCGCAGTGCCCGCCCGCCGCAGCGAAACTCGACCCGCGTTTTGTCGCCGCGCTTTTCCAGCCGCACCACCTTGATCAGCCCGATCTCGCCCGTCCGGGCGACGTGCGTCCCACCGCAGGCAGTCACGTCGAAGCCGTCGACGTCGATGACCCGCAGCCCGCCAGTGAGCAGGTGTTCGGGCAGCTTGCGAATGCGCACGCCCTCGGCGTCGTCCGGTTGGACGATCCGCGCCGTCACCGGGCGGTCGGCGAGCACAACTTCGTTGGCGAGGTCTTCCACCGCCGCGACCTGCTCATCGCTGAGATTCACCCGGTCAAGGTCGATGGTCACGCTCTCCGCGCTCAGGTGAAAGCCGACTGTACTGGCTCCCGCCACCTGCACGAACGCTTGCGACAGGATGTGCTGCCCGGTGTGGTGCTGCATGTGATCGATCCGCCGCGCCCGGTCGACCATGCCCGCCACTGTCTCGGCTTCAACCTCGCCGTCGAGCACGTGGACGACTTCGCCATCCGCCTGCCGCGCGGTCACGTCAATCACCGGGACGCCGCTGATCGTGCCGAGGTCGTTCGGCTGTCCCCCGCTGCTGGGGTAGAAATAGGTCTGGTCGAGGATCAGCGCCGGGTGTCCGTCGACGGTCAGGCGCTCGGTCACGCGCGCTGAAAACTCAAGCGTATAGGCATCGTCATAATAGAGTCGCATTGTTCTTCCATCCGCTGAATGATCGCTGCTCATCACGCCTAATATACCGTCTGCCGCTCAAATAGCGACCGATAGTCTGGTTGCGTTACGACTTAAACTGTCGATAATGAAGAAAAGCCATCATCGAAGTTTAGATATTGTTACGGAGGACGTGTGAAACGGGTTCTGCTACTCCTGTTTGCCCTCGTGCTGATCGTGCCGGGGGTCGCTCTTGCTCAAGCTGATACGCTCAGTCGTTCAGAAATTAACCGGATTTCAAACAGTGTCGTTCTCATCGTCAATCTCGATAGCAGCGGCAGCCCAACCGTCAGCGGCTCCGGCACGATTGTCGCGCCCAGCGGCTTGATCTACACCAACCGCCACGTCGTCGAAGGCGGCGCCGATTTCGCCATCTTGACGCTCGATCAATTGGGCGAACCGGCGAAACTGGCTTATTTCGCCTCCGCGACCATGATCCACCCCGACGTCGACTTCGCCGAACTGCAAATCGACCGCGACGCCAACGGCAACGCCGTCAACTCCGATGGGCTGAACCTGCCCTATATCGCCCTGACCAACACGCAGCCGGACATCGGCGACCGGATTTTCGTCTTCGGCTATCCTGATCTGGGGGATGCTCATCTCGTCATGACCAGCGGCTCGATCACGACCATCCAGAACGACACCCTCAACGGCGAGCGCATCCCCTTCTGGTATCAAACCGACGCCCAAATCTCCCCGGGGAACAGCGGCGGCTTGGTCGTCAACCTCAGTGGGCGGATGATCGGCATCCCGACGCAGGTCGTCAGCGAAGAACGCACGCTCGGACGGCTGGGCGGCATCCTCAGCATCACCGCGATTCGCGGCGCTCTCGAAAGCGCGCCGTCATCGCTGCCACCAATTGTCGCCACACCCGGTAGTCAAATCACCGCCCCCACCCCAGCAGTGAGCAATCCACCGAATACGCAAGGTAGTCAATCGATCACGGTCAGCATCACCAACGTCGAGCAGAACGCGACCAACAACGACGCCCTCGGCATGATGGTACACACCTCAATTGAGGCAATTGGCTACAAGAATGTGCCGCTGCGCGCCGCTGTCTTCACGTATTGGCAGGATGGCTCGCCGATCACCGCCAACAGCCGCGCCAGCGCCGATTCGCGTTCGACCAGCGGGCAGTTGACCGTGCAGCAGGTGCTCTCACCCGGTTACGACGATACTGTCTGGGATAACTCGTGGTTCTTCATCCCCTACAATTATCTTCCCGACGGGCGCACCGGGACCTATCCTGCCTTCATCGAGGCGCAGGTCGGCGTCGATGGGCAGGGATTCACCGACTTCAGCAACGACGTCGCTTTTGACTACACCTATCCCGATCAGCAGTTGATCATCGACGTCACCAACATCGAACAGAACGTCCAACTCAACAACCTGACCGGCATGAAGGTGCATACCCACATCAAGACGCTGAATTATCAGGGTCAGTTGCTGTGGGTCGGCATTTTCCCGTTCTGGGCGGATGACACGGAAGTGGTCGGCGGGGACAGCGCACCGGTCGAGAATACCACCACCTCCGGCTACCTGACCGTTCAGGACAACGTCACGCCGTCCTACAACAACTCGGAATGGAATGACTTCTGGTTCTTCCTGCCCTATCAGTATTTCCCCAGCGGGCTGCACGGGACGCAGGATGGCTATATCGAAGCCGACATCGGCGTGGAAGGCGGCGAATCCACGAGCTGGAGCCTGCCCTACGGCTTCACGCTCAATTTCAATTGAAGCTCATCCACAGCACCGGCTCTCCCCTTGTCGCGCAAACGGCAAGGGGAGAGTGCCGTTCGGTTCTAAGCACCGACCTCAGCCCGCGAAGGCGGTGCGCTCGATGCGGCGCTGGCGCAGCCATTGGTCGAGCGTTGTCTGCGGCGCGCCGAGGATGCGGTTTGCCTCCTCCGGATCGCCCGCTTCAGGCACTCTCCGGAAATATGCCATCAGCGTGGCGGCAAAGCGTAACGTGTCGTTTCGCGTGACCAACGCCAGCATCCGCGCCGCCCAGATCGGCATCGTCATGATCCCTTTGACGTCAGGACGTAATGCAGCACAGTAACATTGCAGCGCCTCGCGCATGGGGATGCCTTCCGGTCCCCAGATGGTGAAGCGCTTGTCGTTGGCTTGGTCGTCGACGTAGGCTTTCGATACCATGCGGGCAAAATCGTCAACGGCGAGCCAATGAAGCGGATTTGGCTGCGCACCGAAGATCACGGCGCGGCTTCCTTGTGCGAATCGCGGCAGCATCTCCATGAACCACGTCGGGCAGAAGATGGTGGAGCGGATGCCGCTCGCGCGGATCGTCTGCTCTGCCCGGCATTTACGATCAGTCTGCGCGAACCAGCGGTTCTGCTCGCAGACGGTCGCACCGGAGACGTAGGTGATCCGCTCGACGGCTTTCCGCTTCGCCGCTGCGACGACGTTGGCGACGGCGGCATCTTCGCGGTCAGACATGACGCTGACGTGGACACCAGCGCATCCCTCCAAGGCATTGCCGAGCGAGTCCGGGTCGAAGACGTCTCCAGCGACGATCTCCGCAGTCGTATCGAATTGATCATGGGCTTTCTGGGGGTTTCGGGTCAGCGCCCGAACTTCGAATCCGTCGGCAGTCAGGCGATGGAGAACCGGCGAGCCGAGTGTGCCGGTTGCGCCAATGAGGAGAATGCGCTTGTCCATGAGACCTCCCTTACGGGTATGCTCAAAGCTGCTTGCAACGCAGTATTCCGGCTGATGATACCGCACAATCTATGCTCAAAACTCGTCGGTCGCTTACGGTCGAAGTATAATCCGCGCATATGCAAACCCCACAGCAACGACCGAAGGAAGCCGAATGCAAAATCAGGCAGCACTGCTTTACCGACTCCAGCAGATTGATCTGGCGATTGCGCGGCGGCGCACCCGCCTGCAAGCGATTGCCGATCAACTGAGCAGCGACGAGACGATTGCCCGCGCCACCAAGCAGCTCGCCGCCGCCGAGCAAGCGATCAAGCCGTCGCAGACGCGCGCCCGCGATCTCGATTTGGAGATCAAATCCATCGCCGCCAAAGCGCAGGCAACCGACGATGACCTCTACAGCGGCAGAGTTACCAGTCCTAAGGCGCTGCAAGAATTGCAAGACGAATTCGCATCACTCAAGCGTCACCAACGCCAGCTTGAGGACGACCTGCTCGAAGCGATGGTCGAAGTCGAGGATCATCAGGGGCAAATCAACGCCGCCAAGGACGATCTGAGCGCCGCCCGTGCCAACCTCGCCACGTCGCAGCATGACTTGCTCGACGAACAGCAGCAGCTCGAAACCGAAAACGCCGACGCCGAACTCAAGCGCGCCGCCGCCACCACCAATATCGCCCCGGAAAACCTCGCCAGCTACGACAAGCTGCGCCCGCGATTACGCGGCGTGGTCGTCGCGCTGCTGCGCGAGGGGGGCTGCACGGTCTGCGGCGTCGAGCAAACCTCGATGCTCGTCCAGCAGGTGCAGTTGGGGCGTCAGTTGGTCTACTGCGCAAGCTGCGGGCGCATTCTGGCGGATAACGCTTGATCGCCGTTACAATACCGGTCAAGTCGTTAGTGATTAGTTCTTGGCTTTTAGTCAGGGCTGAACAGAAAACGGGCAGCGGCTCAAACCGGCGTGACGACAACTAACGACTAATGACTAAAAACCAATAAGTATCCTGAGGAATCCGCACTTATGTTTAACATTCTGCCGCCGAGCACGCTCAAAGTTGTCTACCCGATGCTTTACGCCTTCGACGCCGGTAATGGGCTGTGCAAAGGACTCAGCGGCGAGACCAAAACGCTGGTCGAATTCGAGCCGGTGGTCGCCCCGCTGACCGACCAGCGCGCCTTGATCGCCAAGGATGAGAATCCGACGTTCAGCCTCGTCTCGAACGGGCGCACCGAAGTCTTCGGCATCGACGACGTGTTCTCGCACGGGAAGCGCGCCGCCATCCGCCGCTTCAACAGTCAGGAGCGTTACACCTCGGCGGATTACTTCCACATGATCGACGTGCTGTTTCTACACTGCTTCGCGCCATTTTGGGGCAAAGAGACGGCGATCAAGCCGACCGGCGTGATCAACCTGCCGATCAGCATTTACAACAATCCGCCGGTTGTCGAAGAAATCCGCGCCAACCTGATCGGCAAGCGGACGATCACCGACGCCGCCGGGCACAGCCTCAACGTGGAGATCGAACCCGACCGCCTGCTGATCGTGCCGGAAAGCTACGGCGCGTTGATGCACTACGCCTACGACGCCGCCACGCTGCGCAAGCGCGACGACGTGGACATGAGCGGCACCACGCTGGTGGTGGACATCGGTTACGAGACCACCGACATGAGCTTGTTCGAGGGGCTGCGCTACCAGCGCGACCGCACCGAGAGCGAGCCGCGCGCCGGAATGGGCGTGATCTCGCGGGCACTGCAAGCCTACATCCGACGGGGCATCCGCAACGCCGACGTGAGCCGCATTGACCGCGCCATGCAGAAGATCGCCGGAATCGGCGTAGGCGACGCCAAAGTCATCGAGCCGATCCCCGGCATCACGGTGGACGTGACCGACGCCTACGACATGACGATTGCCGAACTCGCACCGCGCATCGCGCAGGAAGTCTTGACCCGCTTCCCCGAAGCCGTCAACCGGATCGTGCTGGCGGGCGGCGGCGCTTATCACCTGCACGACGCGCTCAAGCAGGAGCTTGATCCGGTGCCAGTCGTCGTCGTGCCCAATCCCGAACTCGCCAACGTGCTTGGTGGCTTCACCATGCTCAACAATCAGGCGATGAGCGGGCAATTTCTCGACCAAAGCGAGTTGACGTGACCTGACCCATGAATCCGCTGGCACAACTGCGCCGCTTGCAAGCGGCGCTCCGGCTCTATGATGCGCTCGCGCAGGGCGATACCAAGCTGCTGCTGGAGGAGTTTCCGTTCGTCAAAGCAAAACTTGCGCCTAAGCCCGCGCCTAAGTTTGTCCCGCCGCGCGAGCCGAAGAAGCCGCTGCCGCCCCCGCAGATTACTTATACCGCCCACAGCGAAGCCGACGACCTGCGCGACGCGCTGGACATCGGCTTCGGTCACTTGAAGTTCGACCCAGAACCGGACCCCGAAAACTAGGCTTGACCTCACCCCTAAATCCCCTCTCCATTGCATAGAGAGGGGACTTAAAAAACCTTCCACGAGCTGGCTTTACCCCCTTGTATCTTAGGAGCAGGGGGTGAGGTTAATAAAATACCTGCTTCTGACAGGGGAGGGGTCAGCTTTTACACGTGAATTCCGCACTCAGTCTTGCTCTGATTCGCCCAGCGCCCTGCTCGCAGATCGTCGGAGTCCGCTGTCACAGCTTGGGTGCAGGGCGCGCAGCCGATACTCGGATAGCCTTGATCGTGCAGCGGATTGTAGGGCAGATCGTAGGCGCGGATGTAGGTCCAGATCATCTCCTCTGTCCACTCGATGAAGGGCGCAATTTTGACGGTCTCGTTGCGCTTGTCCCACGAGACGGCGGGCAAATCCCTGCGCGTCTTGGACTGATCGTGGCGCAGCCCGGTGATCCACGCCTCGTAGCCAGCGAGCGCGCCTTTCAGCGGGACGACCTTGCGCATCCGGCAGCAAGCGTCAGGATCGCGCGACCAGAGCGCCTCGCCGTACTGCTCCGCCTGCTGCTCGACGGTCAGCGCCGGTTTCACCGGGATCAAGTTGAAGCCAAGCCGCGCCTGTAGTTCGTCGATCAAAGCGTAGGTTTCCGGGAACAGCAGCCCGGTGTCGAGCGTCAATACGTCGACCGCCGCCCCCAGTTGGCTGAGCATGTGCAGCGTGACGATCCCGGTCACTTGGAAGCTCGTCACCACCGCCAAGCCGCTCGGCGTAGCTTTCGACCGCCCAGCGCAAAATGTCCTCCGGGTAGGTGAAACTGCGATTCAGCGCATCAAAATTCCGCATCATCGTGGTTTAGTCCCCGGTTCCGGCGACCAGCGCATCGGCGAATTGGTGCAGCGCGTCGAAGCCGACACGTGCGCAGTAATCTCCAAACGCTTCCCCTTCCGGCGCGTCGTCGCGCCAGCGCGCCAAGATCGGGCGCAGAGTCGGCACCAAATCGTCCACGCCGACCAAATCAAGGAAGGGCTGCGCCAGCCGCGTCCCGGCGGCACTCCCGCCCAGATATAACGTGTACTTGTTCAGCGCCCGCCCCACGAACCCGATCTCGGCGACGTAGGGGCGCGCGCAGCCATTCGGGCAGCCGGTCATGCGCACGACAATCGCCTCGTTGGGGATGCCGAGGTCAGCTAGGGTTGCTTCAAATTCGTCTAACACGTGTGGAATGATCCGCTCCGCTTCGGTGATCGCCAGTCCGCAGGTCGGCAGCGCCGGGCACGCCAGCGCGTAGCGTCGAACTGAAGATAGCTGCTCCACTTGTGAAATATTGTACTCGCGCAGCAGCGTCTCAATCAGTTGACGATCCTCACGAGAAATCGCTGTGAGCAGGATGTTTTGCTGCGGCGTCAGGCGCACGGGAGTCCCAAAGCGCTCGACGATGGCGCGCAGACCACTGCGCAGCCGGGTATCGCCGCTGTCGGCGATTCGCCCGCTAGGGATAGGCAGACCGAGGCAGAGCTTGCCGTCGCCCTGCTCGCGCCAACCGAGATGATCCTCGACCTTGAGTTCCAGCAGCGGGCGCGCCGGTTCGAGCGGGAAACTCAGCCGCGCTTGCAGCACGTCGCGGAAGCGCTCGACGCCCCAATCGCTGAGGATGTACTTCAAGCGGGCGTGCTTGCGGTTCTCGCGGTCGCCGTAATCCCGGTGGATGGTCAAGATCGCCTTGACCGTCTCGACGATGGTCGCCTCATCCGGCGGCAAAAAGCCCAGCGGATCGGCGAGGCGCGGGAACGTGTCCTCGTTCTGGTGGGTCATGCCCATCCCGCCGCCGACCAGCAGATTGAAGCCCGCCAGCGCCCCGTCGTCGCCGAACAGCGCGATCAAGCCGACGTCGTGGGTGAAGACGTCGACGCAGTTGTCATCCTCGTAAGCGATCCCCACCTTGAACTTGCGCGGCAGATAACTGGGACCGTAAAGCGGCTCGTCGATCACCCGATCTTCAATCAGCGCTTCGCCGTCCAGCCAGATTTGATGATAGGCGCTGGTGCGCGGAAAGAGCGCCCGCGTCAGGATGAAGGCGTATTCCTGCGCCGCCAAACGCGCCGGATCGGTGGTCGGCGCGGGGCACGCCATCACGTTACGGGCGATGTCGCCGCACGCGCCAAAGGTCGTCACCAGCGCGTCGTTGAGACCGCGCAGCGTGTCGCGCAGCTCGCCTTTGAGCACGCCGTGAATCTGGAAACACTCGCGGGTCGTGATCCGCAGCGTCCCGCTGCCGTACTGCGAGGCAATATCGTCGTGGACGAGGTACTGCGCCGCCGTTAACTGCCCGCCCGGTACTTTGGTGCGGATCATGAACTGGTGGTAGCGCTCGACTTCGTCCTCGTGCCCGCGCTTGACCTCGCGGTCGTGCTGCTGGTACATCCCGTGAAACTTGAGCAGTTGTTTCGCCGCCTCGGAGAAATAGGCGTCGCCGTTCGCCAATTCGTTGGGGATCGAACCGACCAGCCCGCCGCTCTCCGCCTTGATCGACTCTAAACTCGGTTTCTTCGCCACGATTCCCGCTCCTAAGCATCATTTGACAATAAAAAAGCCCCGGTGTCGTCCGGGGCTTGTCGCGTTCAAACAGGCGCACTCAACCGAACCACTACCACTCGTGAGGTTGGTCGAGACAACACGCCATCACTTCAAAATTACGCATTTGCGTTTGCCTTAGCTGAAAGCCGACAGCTAACTGCTGAGAGCCAAATAAAAAAGCCCCGCTGCATCCGGGGCTTTTGACTCGTCGACATCTCGTCCGACTCAAGCAATCACCGGCTGCACCCACCTTGAGGTTGGCTGCACAGACAACAACACTGATTTACGACCGGCACCATCTGTTTCATAGTTCTCAGTGTAATGGGGTTTGCCATGTTTGCCTAGCGTACAGATTACCCAAACTTTTCCGGTAGGATGAACAAAGACGGACGACT
This sequence comes from uncultured Chloroflexia bacterium, assembly GCA_963826685.1. GTDB lineage: Bacteria > Chloroflexota > Anaerolineae > Aggregatilineales > Phototrophicaceae > Flexifilum. The sequence goes on from CAWGYC010000004.1 coordinate 164,162, forward strand.
GTCCCGTTCCCGCCTTACGGCAGCGGTGCGCCGTAAGAATCATCTTGTGACGGCACGCCCGCCCGTGCTATCATCGGCGCTTTCACACCGACACACGAAAGTGAAGCTATGACCACTGCCCTCGTCCTCGCCGGGCATGGATCGCACCTCAGCCCGGAAACCGCCGCCGTCGTCTGGCAGCAGGTCGATGCCCTACGTGCGCTCAATGTCGCCGACGAGGTTGCCGCCGCCTTCTGGAAAGAGCCGCCATCGTTCCATCAGGTGATCGGCTTGCTCGAAGCCGACGACGTGACGGTGGTGCCGCTGTTTACGGCGCAGGGTTACTTCACTCAAACCGTCATCCCGGCGGAGATGGGTTTGACCGGGGCGCTGACGCAGCGCGGCGGTCGGCTGATCCGCTACACGCCGACGCTCAGCCAGCATCCGTATCTCGCCCGCGTCGTCCGCCAACGGATCACCGACGCCATCACCCGGAACGATGTCGATCCCGCTGACGTAACCATCGCCATCATCGGGCACGGCACGACTCGCAGCCCGGAGAGCAGACAAGCGACTATCGCCCAAGCGGAGCAGGCGCGCGACCTCGCCGCCGAAGCCTTCGCGGTCTTTCTGGACGACACGCCCGCCATCGCCGACATTTACGCGCTGGCGACCAAGCCGGTGATCGTCGCCGTGCCCTTCTTCCTCGCGCTAGGCTCGCACACGACCGTCGACCTGCCCGCCGCGCTCGGTTTGCTCGGCGGAACGACGACTGCCACCATCAACGGACGCCAAGTAATCTACACACCGCCGGTCGGCGTGGACGCCGAGCTCACCGATGCGATTCTCGAAATCGCCGGAGCGCCATTGCGCCCGCCGTTACGCGAAGCGTCGACGGCTTCGGCATGGGGCGCTTTTCCAAGTGATGGCTTCCCCCGTGCCGGACGCGACGCGCTGATCGAAGCCGTCCGCGCCAACGGCTGGATTGAATTGGGCGAGCTGACGATCTCGCTCCACGAAGTCCGCCCCACCGAGATCGACTTTGAGCGCGAAATCGTCGAGATCAGCGACCCCGCCGCCCTGCGTGATCACGTCCGCCGTCAGCCCTTCCGCCCGCTGCCGACCTCGACCGACCTCCCGCGCGATTGGGTGGTGCGCGTCAGCCAGCGTGCCCAGCTTCACGCCGTCGTCGAGACGATCTATCCCGGCGTCGTCGCCGAGTGGGCGCGCCGCGATTCACTCACCGTCACCGCGTTGGACGATCTCGCCGCTCGCCAGACTGGGATCTACCGCCGCGCCGCCGACCTCTCGCCTGCTCAGCGCGCGGCTGCCGTTATCCAACTCTGCGGGCGCTGCGTCCGCCAGCCGACGTGGTTCAGCGGCAACCCGAATCCCATTCCCTGTGCCGAAGCCTGCAATTTCTGGCTGTCGCGCGCACTGGAGCACACATGAGCAGTGGTATTGTCTATCTGGTCGGCGCGGGACCCGGCGATCCCGACCTGATCACGGTCAAGGGCTTGAAAGCGCTGCGTCGCGCCGACGTGGTGGTCTACGACCGGCTTGCGCCGCACGAGCTGCTCGGCGAAGCGCACCCCGACGCCGAACGGATCGACGTGGGCAAATATCCGCGCCAGCCGCGCCGCACGCAGGACGAGATCAACGCGCTGCTGATCGACCGCGCCCAGCAGGGCTTGAACGTCGTCCGGCTTAAGGGCGGCGATCCGTTCGTCTTCGGGCGCGGCGGTGAAGAAGCCGTCGCCTGCCGTGACGCGGGCGTCCCCTTCGTCGTGATCCCCGGCGTCAGCAGCGCGATTGCCGTGCCCGCCTACGCGGGCGTCCCGGTGACGCATCGACACGTCGCCACCTCGTTCACGGTCGTCACCGGACACGAAAGCCCGGACAGCGACGCCAACCGCATCGACTACGAGGCGTTGGTCAAGCTCGGCGGGACGCTGGTCTTGCTGATGGGCGTGCATTATCTGCCGCGCATCGTCGATCATCTGCTCGCTGCCGGGTTAGCGCCGGAGACGCCCGCCGTCTGCGTCGAGTGGGGCACCACCGATCACCAGCGCACGGTCCGCGCGACCGTCGCCACCATCGCCGCCCGCGCCGCCGACCTCCAGCCGCCCGCCACCACCGTGATCGGCGCGGTCGCCGGTCTCGATCTGGACTGGTTCAATATCAGCGCCAATCCGTAGGCGAAGCGTCCGCTCGTTTGCAGCCGATCTTATGCTAAACTGATCGCACTATGAGCACACAATACACACCACCTGCCCGGCAGACCGCCCGTCCGCCGAAATCCAAATCCAATTCGCGCGCCAGTCGCGCGAACAATCGCACGCTCTGGCTGATCGGCGGCGGCGTTGTCGCGTCGGTCGTCGTCTTCGTGCTGCTGATCTTCGGTTTTCTGTTCGTGATCGCCATCCTGCCCGACCGCATCCCGGCGGGCGTTTCGATTGCGGGCGTCGACGTCGGCGGGCAGACCGTCGCCGACGCGACCAGCGCCCTCGGCAGCAGCCTACCCGCACAGACCTTGACGCTCACCGACGGCTCGCGCAGTTGGGTCGTTTCGCCCGCCGACCTCGGCATCAGCATCGACGTGGCGTCGACTCTGCAAACCGCGCAGGACGCCGCGCCCAACAGCCGCGTCACGCCCACCTATGCGGTTGACCTCAACGCCGCGCAGCATGGTTTCGTCGCCCTAAGCGACCAGATCAACGTCGACGCGGTGCCCGGTCAAGCTGGGCGCGCGATGGACGTTCCGGTGATGCTCGACCGCTTGCGCGTTGACGTCTCCGGCGAGGTCGCCGACGGTGTATTCGAGCTAAATATGTTTGTCACGCCCGCGCCTGCCGCCTCCAGTGCCAGTAATTACAACGGCGCGACCACCACTTACGTCGTTCAGCCGGGGCAGGAACTCGGCTTGATCGCCAAAGACTTCAACGTCTCGGTGCAGGACATCGCCGCCCTGAACGGTATCGACGACGCCGACTTCATCTACCCCGGTCAGGAATTGACTATCCCGGCGGCGGGCGAATACGTGCCGACCAACGTCCCCGCCGCGCCGACCAACGTCGGGCGCTCGATTGTGGTCTCGACTGAGGATCAGCGCATTTACGCCTATCAAGATGGGCAGATGGTTCACACCCATCTGGTCTCGACCGGTTTGCCGGATACGCCGACTGTCAAAGGCGATTACGCGATCTACGTCAAGTACCTCGCCGACGACATGAGCGGTCCCGGCTATTACCTGCCGCAGGTGCCCTATACCATGTATTTTTATCAGGGCTACGGCATTCACGGGACCTACTGGCATAACGCCTTCGGACGACCGATGAGTCACGGCTGCGTCAACCTGCCCACCGACGAAGCCCAGTGGTTCTTCGACTTCGCTTCCGTCGGCACACCCGTGCGGGTGATCTAGCTTACAGCGGCTTGTCAGAATAGTTCACAGCAGCAGGGACGTCCCAGAAGCGCCCGATGTCGTCCGCTTCCCCGGCAATCTGGTACTTGATCGACGGATCGAAGCTCTCAAAAGCGTGAACTGTAATCTGTAAGCGTTTCCCCTGCCGTTTGTGGCGCCATACGCCTGCCGCTGCGCCATCGACCAACACGATGGGTACTGTCTGCCCACCGTGGTAGACCTCGCCTTTATGTTGCGGCGCAACGACCAGATCCCGATCCTTATAGCCAAGTACATAGCTATCGAAGGCTGGCAGCAGGCGCACAACTTGTTCAGTTTGGGGGTCGGGGATCTCCGCTGTCAGCATCGCCTTGGGCAGCCAAAGACGCCGCTGTTCGACCTGAGCCTCAACAATATCGCCCGCAGCGATCAGCGCATCGAATCCACGTTGAGCGCGGTTTGAAGGCAGTCCCGACCATGCCATGAAATCCTTGACATCAGCCGGGGCGTAACCAAGCAGATAGCGCCAAACGAACTGAGCAACCGCCTTATCTTCCGGCAATTTCTCGGCAGAATCGATCCACTTGTCCGTCAGCACGAAGGTTGACTCGCCCTTAGGACGGTCAGCACCCAGTAAGGTGATTCCGCGTAGCGCCGCCAGCCCGATCAGGTGGATCGGCGCTTGACTGCGCCGATCCAGCGCCAAGCCACGTTCAGCCAACGCCTCGACGATCTCGCCGCGCGTCATCGGACGATCCGATAGAATCGACTCCAGCAGCTTCAAGCCTTTCGCTGAGGTGTCATCATCCAAGCCCAGTTGCTCGCGTCGCCGCTTGCCGCTGGCAATGAATGTCGGACTGAGCAATCCCAACATCCAGCCCACGTCGTCAGCCGCGCTCAAGTGCAGCGTACCACGCATGAGCCACGTTCGCACCAAACGATGACGTGCGATCGCGACATCAACCTGAGCAATAGTTAGCCCGCGTACACGCGCACGCAACGCCAGCATCATCGCTGCCGTTTGCTGCGCTTGGATGCCGCTCACCGACTGCGCCACCTTGATCAAGTCACCGGCAGAGACGCGCGGGCGCAGATACTGCGCCTGCGTCCGTAAGCGGCGTACTTGTTCGGCGCTCAAGCCTGTCATTGACGCCCACTAACTTTCTTTGCTCTTCTTCAGCCGCACGTAGATGTGCGCAGTCCCTTGACCGCGCACGCGCCGCACCTCGAAGGTATCCGGGTAGCCTTTGACCAGCAGCGAGAGCTGCTTGAAACCATAGGTTCGGGGATCAAAGCCGGGATCAAGCTGGCGCAAATGATGCCCCAACGCACCCAGAAATGCCCAGCCGTCATCCTGCACCGCCAGATCGAGGGCTTTCTTGAAGAGTTGCATAAATTCAGGCACAACTTCGGGCACGGCTTCGGGCACGACTTCAGGTTTAGGCTTTTGCTTCGGCGTACCGACACCGGGCGTCGGTTCGGTCTTGGCTTTGACCTTTACTCTCGGCGGCGGCGGGGGCGGCGGCGGTTTGAGCAGGTTTTCCGCATAGACAAATACATCGCAGGCATTGACGAAGGCGCGCGGCGTCAGCTTTTTGCCGATGCCCATCACGAATAGGCTTTTCTCACGGATGCGCGTCGCCAAGCGCGTGTAATCGCTGTCGCTCGACACGAGGCAAAAGCCATCGACCCGCACCGTATAGAGGATATCCATCGCGTCGATGATCATGGCGCTGTCGGTCGCGTTTTTGCCGACGCTGTAGCGAAACTGTTGAATCGGCTGGATGGCATAGGTGTGCAGTGTTTCTTTCCAGCCACCCATATTGGCGGTCGTCCAGTCGCCGTAAATGCGCCGCACCGTCACCAAGCCGTATTTCCCGGCTTCGGCGAGCATCTCGCCGAGCAGCGAGGGCTGCGCGTTGTCCCCGTCGATCAGCATGGCGATTCGGCGGGTTTCTAATCCAAGGGGGTTATCGGACAAATTCAATATCCTTTCTATTTTCCTAACGATTATAACCAAGAACGCCTGCCCGTGATTGGGCAGGCGTTTTCAATCTTCGACTGCTGCCTTTGGGGGCGAAAGTTACAGCGCCGGTTCCAGCAGTGCATCGGGCGCCAGCACAAAGCCCTGCTCGATCAAGTAATTCAGGATCAAGCGCGCGTTTTCTTCCGGCGAGAAGTTGACCGTATCGCAGACGATCTCCGGGTTCAGCGGCGGCTCATACGGGTCGTCGATGCCGGTGAAGCCCTTGATTTCGCCGCGTCGCGCCTTGGCGTACAAGCCCTTGATGTCGCGCTGCTCGCAGACTTCCAGCGGCGTGTTGACGTAAATCTCGACGAATTGATCCGCCGCCGACATCATGTTGCGGACTTCGTTGCGCGTCGCCCGATACGGGCTAATCGCTGCGCAGATCACCGCGCCGCCGTGCCGCGCGATCTCCGCCGCGACGAAGCCGATCCGCCGGATGTTGATGTCGCGGTCTTCGGCGCTGAAGCCCAAGCCCTTCGACAAGTGCGTGCGCACCACGTCGCCGTCGAGGATCGTCATCTGCCGACCGTGCTCCAGCATCAGCACCGTCAGCACGTCGCTGATAGTCGACTTACCGGCACCGCTCAAGCCCGTGAACCACAGGCAGACGCCCTGATGATGGCGTGCCGGGTAGCTCTCGCCGAGGATGCGCGCGACTTCGGGACGCGTGAACCACTCCGGCAGCAGCCGCCCTTTGTTCAGGTAATTCTCGCGCACCTGCGTGCCCGAAATGCTCGACGTGCGCGTGCCCGCCGGAATCTTGGTCGCTTCCTCGTAGCGTCCTTCGTCGGTCATGTAGAGCAGTTCGTGGAACGGCATCGGCTTGACGCCGAGTTCGTTCTGATGCTGCTGCATCAATTCCTGCGCGTCGTAGGGACCATAGAAGGGGTTGCCCTTCGAGTCTTTGCCCGGACCGGCGTGATCGCGCCCGACGATCAGGTGATTTGCGCCGTAGTTGCGCCGGATGATCGCGTGCCAGAGGGCTTCACGCGGACCGCCCATCCGCATCGCCAGCGGCAGCAGCGACAGCAGAATGCGGTCAGAATCATAGTAGTTTTCGGTCAGCGCCTTGTAGGTACGCACGCGGGTGTAGTGATCCACGTCGCCGGGCTTGGTCATACCGACGACCGGATGCAGCAGCAGCACACCATCGACTTCGGCAATCGCCCGCTTAGTCAGTTCCTCGTGAACACGATGCAGCGGATTGCGCGTTTGGAAGGCAACCACGTTCTGATGTCCATAGGTCTCCAGCCGCTCGCGCACCTGCGCCGGAGTCAAGCGCAGCGGCACGTAATCGTAGTAGCGGGGCAGCTGCAGCATTTGCAACTTGCCGGAGATGTTGAACTTGCCCCAGCGGTGCATCTCTGCCACCAATGGATGTCGCGCGTCCAGCGAGCCGAAGACTTTGAGCGCGGTCTCTTCCAAATCCCACGCATATTTCTCTTCGACCGTCATGATCGCCAACAGTTCGTTCTTGTCGTTCCGCAGCGCGATCTCTTCACCGATGAAGATGTTCGCATCGTCGGCAATCGGCAGTGTGATCGGAATCGGAAACAACGCGCCGTTCGCCAACCGCATGTCGTCGAGCACGCGCTGATAATCCGCCTTGCCCATGAAGCGATCCAGCGGCGAAAATCCACCGACTGCCAACAGTTCCAGATCGCAAACAACCCGCGCTGAGAGTTGCAGCGAGCGCAAACGGCTAGCATACTGCTTGCGATCTTCCAATTCATCCGACGGGACGAGCAGATTGACGAGTTTCCCCCCGTAGGGCGCGATCAACGTGGGCATATTTCCATTCATTTACGTGCAGCTCCAGAATATAAGCGATGCGAAAGGGTGCAAATGAGCAGCGCGCGAACAGCGCGGCGAAATGGGTGAGTTACCTTAGCGGGGACAGCGACAATCATGAAATGTCTGTGCAGTCGAGCTAAACCTCATCGGGGCATTCCTTATGATGATTTCGGAACTTAGGGTTGAACCCTTGTTCATTATAGTACAATTGAAACGAAAAGACGTAAAACTCTCGTGCTGAAAATGGGCGCCGGGGTGGGCAAATCGCCCACCCCGGCGACGTTTACGCTCAGCTTTCAGCTTCGACTTCTTGCAGCGGAACCTCGCGCCCTTGCAGCGCCGAGAGATAACAGGCGTCGATGATCTGAGCGCGGCGCAGCCCCTCGCGCCCGTTATGCGACGACCAATCGCCGCCGCGAATCGCGCTGACGAAATTGCGCACTACCGCCAAATGTCCCTCGCCCCGCGTCACGCGCGGGCGCACTTCCGCCGGGACACCGCCCGTATCCGTGTAAATCGTCAGCGTATCTTCCCAGTTGTAGTTCTTGACGGCGATGTCCGCGCCGCCGTCCGTTCCGTAGAGCGTGACGCCGAAATCGTCGGCGGATTTGCCGTAGACCGCCCAACTCGCCTCGACCAGCATGGTCGCCCCATCGCCCAAGCGGACGAACGCCGTCGCCAAGTCCTCGACCTCGTAGCCGCCCTCGCCCACCAGCGAGCGGCTGCCGCGCCCGCGCGGACCGAGTTCAGCGTAGGTCGCCGCGCTGACCGAGATGATTTCCGGCTCGCCCAGCAGGTACAGCGCCATGTCAAGAATATGCACGCCGAGGTCGATCAGCGGACCGCCGCCCGCCATTTCGCGGCTCGTGAACCAGCCGCCCATGCCGGGAATACCGCTCCGTCGCATCCAGCTTGCCTTAGCGTGATAGATACGCCCCAGCCCGCCCGACTCGATGTAGTTCTTGAGCACCTGCACGTCACCCCGCTGGCGATGATTGAAGGCGACTTGCAGCACCCGCCCCGCCTTGACCGCCGCCCGCACCATCGCCGTCCCTTCGAGACTGGAACGCGCCAGCGGCTTCTCGGACAGAACGTGCTTGCCGCTTTCCAGCGCCGCGATTGCCACCGGCGCGTGCAGATTGTTCGGCGTCGCTACGCTGATGGCGTCGATGTCGTCACGGGCGACCAAATCGTGATAGTCGGCATACTGGTATGGAATGTCGTAAGTCGTGGCGATCTGCCCGCGCCGAATGTCCGCCGGATCCGCGACCGCGACCACTTCGACGCCGGGCTGTTGCAGATATGATTTCAGATGGGTCTCGCCAGCCCAACCTAACCCGACGACGCCGACGCGCAAAGGTTCCTGCTGCATAATTTGCCATTCCTGTGAACTTAAACGATTTTCGGGCTATTGTACTCACGCGCCGAGTCGGTCGGCAATCCGGTGGTTATAGATCGTCATAGCTGCCCAAACTCTCTTTCAGGAAGGCGAGATAAGCCGCCGTGTCGCCCGTCACCGGATAGAAAACGAACGGCGGTGTCGGATAGTGTCGTTCCAACTTGGGATCAGCAGCTTTTGCCGCTTCGAAGGCGTCAGTTCGCCGCGTGATGTCGAGGATTTCCGCCAGCGCCGCGCTCGCTTGCAGCGACTCCAGATCGACGAACGAGGCGAGGTGAACCGAAAGCAGCGCGTACCAGCCATAGACGAGCACGATGTCGCCGTCTAGTTCCGCCTGTCGCATCACTTCCAGCGCCGCCTCGACAATGCTCATACTCGCGTCCGGGGGGATGGCATCCGCGCCGGTCAGCACGCCCAATTCGACGAAGCGCGCCCACAACGGCGATCCGACATCGCAGTAGAGATACGGCGGGCGGGCGTAGCCCGCCGCCGGGTTGGGCGAGACCCAGCCTTTCGCCGGATCAAATACCGTCTTGCCAGACGGTTCAGTCGGCTTAACGCGCACGAAGTCGAAGTCGGTCAGTCCGTCGAAGTAGTCGCGGTATTGGGCGTAATCGGGATGCTGGCTCAACTCAAAGCGATAGGTGTAGCGCGCTTGCAGCAGCAAGTCCATCACCCGAAAGTTGGTGAAACCCGTGTCCCAGTGATTTTGATACTCGTAAAGCTGATAGTACAGCGACCGTAGATCGAGATCGCTCCGCGCCGCCAAAATCCGCACCGAACTTTCGACTAAATCCTCAATTTCGTGCATCGACATCGTGGTCACCTTTTCCGCAGAATCCTGCACTATTGGTCGGGTTTACGCTGGTGCATGGTTCAGCTACACTGAGACGGTCGAGAGGAGCATTCATTGGATCATCATGATCACCTCAACCTGATTCGTGATGGCATTGCCGAGCCATCCGGCGTCTGGGCAGACTTTGGCTCCGGTGGTGGCGCCTTCACACTGGCGCTGGCGGATCTGCTCGGCAGTGACGTCCAAATCCACAGCATCGACCGCGACGCGAATGCGCTCCGGCAGCAGCGAGCAGCCATTGCGGCGCGCTTCCCGGCGGCGAACGTCACCTATCACGCCGCCGACTTCACCCGCCCGCTCGATCTGCCGCCGCTCGACGGCGTGCTGATGGCGAACTCGCTCCATTTTGTCAAGGACAAGCCCGCCGCTTTGCGCCTGATTCACGGCTATCTCAAACCCAGCGGGCGACTGATCGTCGTCGAGTACAACACGGATCGCGGCAATACGTGGGTGCCCTATCCGTTCTCCTTCGGCACGTGGACACAGATCGCCGCCGCCAACTGCTTCATCGAGACGCGCCAACTCTTTGTCCGCCCTAGCCCGCGCTTCCTCGGCGAAATCTACAGCGCCCTCAGCCTGCGACCGTGATCGGTGGCGCGGGCGGCGGGGTCGGTGGTTTCGGTTTCGCCGCCGACTTCAGGCGATACAGGATCTCGCCCGCGTTGGGCACGTAGAGGATGCCCTCGGCTTCCTTGCCTTCCCATTCCGCGATCTTGATGCTCGCCGGGTCGAGGTAGCCCAGCGACAGCTTCTTGCATTCGTCCTCCGGGATTTTGCTCGCCAGCGTCACCTTGATGCGCGGCGCTTCGACCCCGTTGACGAACGTCCCGCCGCCGCGCACGTGGGTACTGTGCGCCAGCACGCCCAGCGGATAATCCTTGAACTTATCCCACTGGTTGAGGAAGTAGTCGAGCGGGTGATAGCCAATCGCCCGGATGATCTCGCCGTGCACCCGGCTGACCGTATCCAACTGCGGCGCGAAGATCACGACCTCGCCGCCGTCGGCGACCACCATTTCGGTTTTGTAGACCGCCTTGCCCGCCGTCCATAACTCGTCGTAGATCGGGTTAGCGGCTGCCAGCACGCGCTGGAAGGGTTTCTCGACCACTTTGACGTGCCGCTGCGCCGAAAGGTCGGCGGCGGCGCTCCACGCTTCGCGCATCTCCCCGGCGAACATCCCGGCGATGCCTTCTTTCGTGACCACCAAGCTCACCAGCGTCACCGGCGTCTTGACCATCGCCGCCGCCGCGCGGATCATCGCCCGCACCGGCGTTTCCTTGACCCCGATCACGTTGGGGATTTTCAGCAGCGCGCCCAACCAATGCGACACGTTGATCATTTCGGGACCGGATATGCCCGGAAACAGGTATTTCGCGCCACCGGAAAAACCGACCACCTCGTGCGGGAAAGTCGGACCGAGGATAATGATCCGGTCGTACTCGAAGATGTGCCGGTTGATCCGTACCGGAACGTCGCCGCCCAGCGACGGATGCCACGCCTTCCCCGCGATCTCCTTGATCCGATCCTGCGTCAGCGTGCCAATTTCGGTCAGCACATTGTCTTGATCCCAGCCATGATTGAGCAGGCGCACCCAACCGTACTGCTTCAAACGTTCGTCGCGCGTGATGCCCAGCAGCTTCAAAAACGAGGCTTCTTCCAGCGGCGGATGCGTCCCTAACGCCACCATGAAATCGAGCCGACCAGCATCGTGCAGGATGTCCACCACCAGCTTGAACAGCAGCGGCAGCGGGATCGTCCGGGTATGATCCGGGATCAGCACGAGAATTCGCGCCTCGCGGAACTTGCCCCCTAATGCCTTGTCGAGCGCCGCGCGAATCTGGCTCTCCGTGAGCACCGCGCCGCCTTTCGCCTCCGCGACCGCTTCCGCATCCAGCATGATTCACCTCCGCGTTCCGTTATGTGCGTATTATGCCACGCCGCAGCGATGCCGACTAACCGACTCTCGACTACTTTTCCTTTGCGGCTTCGCGCCTTTGCGTCTTTGCGTTGAATCTCTTATCTTTTGCGTAAATCTCTATTGTCAAACCACGCACAGGAACGAACCATGCCCATCGAGCATCACCTACAGGTCACCGACCTCGATCTCGCCGTCTTCGAGTGGGGTGCGGCGCAACCACCCGCCCCGGCGATCTTCTTCGCCCACGCGACCGGTTTTCACGCCCGCGTCTGGGATCAGGTGATCGCGCGACTACCCGATTACCACTGCTTCGCGCTCGATCTGCGCGGGCACGGGCGCAGCGGCAAGCCGCACCCGCCCTACGATTGGCGACTGTTCGGTCAAGACGTAGTCGCCATCGGTCAAGCACTGGGGATCAGCGGCGCGGTCGGCGTTGGACACTCGCTCGGCGGGCACGCCGTGACCCTCGCGGCGGCGCTCCAACCCAACTTGTTCGCCCGCCTGCTGCTGATCGACCCGGTGATCATGCCCGAAGCCAATTACGTCGGCGTGGTCGAGTTCGACCATTTCACCGCCCGCCGCCGCCGCGAGTGGGCATCGCCCGACGAGATGTTCGAGCGCTTCAAGGATCGCCCGCCCTTCGACCTGTGGCAGCCGCAAGCGCTCCGCGATTACGTCGATTACGGGCTGCTGCCCAACCCCGCCGGTGACGGTTACGTGCTCGCCTGCGAACCCGCCTTCGAAGCCGCCACTTACAACTTCAGCACCGCCGCCAATATCTACCCAGAGATCGCCACCATCCGCATTCCGGTGACGATTCTGCGCGCGGGCGGCGCGCTCGACACCAGCGTCTTCAACCTCAGCGCCTCGCCGACCGCCCCCGATCTGGCGTCGCGCTTCCCCGCCGCCGAAGACGTGCCGCTGCCGGAATACTCGCACTTTATCCCGATGCAAGCGCCCGAACTGGTCGCCGATTACGTCCGCCAAACCGCCGAGGCGGTCATATAGGCGCGTCACACAAGCTCGAAAAAGCGTAAATTCCGGGCGCATTTTCTTGCCTGTTGCCATGCTGTCCGCATCGAAATCGCCCGATTCGCTTGTGAAATAATATACAATCAGACTGAACTATATCAATTTCTAGAGCGTCTCAGGTCGTCGAGTCCTATTTTCGTCGATGCCCCGGCGGCTTTTACTTAAGGTGATTTAAGGAGTATTGCATGTCTAGGTGTAGTGTACGGTTCTTGTTGATCGCCGCTATAGTCTTGATTGCATCAAGCATCTTGGTTGCGTCGGTCAGTGCGGGCGGGGGTCTCTGCCCGATCATTGTGGTTGACCGACCGGCAGAAGGAGCGGGCGAAGGCGAAGGGATGGGTGACAACTATCATGGCTTCTTCGCCGCAGGCACGGAAATCGTCTACGAGATCGACTACGCTGGACCGGACGGCGGGGGCGGCATCCGCATCTGGGCGGGAGTTGTCGATCCGGGGTTAACCCTCGACCCGCCGATCTTCGAAGATGGTGGTCCGACGCCGCTCTCCGGTTCATTCACCATTCCCGCCGACGGCAATTACACGGTTGACGCCGGAGCCGGTGGCAGCGGCGAGGGAGCAATGGTGCACGTCCTCGTCCAAGCGACCTGTACGGGCGGCGAAGTCGATTACACCTGCTCACCCATCGCCAGTGTGACGGGTTATCCTGAGGGTGGCAGCACCCCGGCGACCCTCGAAGCAGGTACGGTTTTGACCCTCGTCGCGCAGCAATCAGATCCAACCTGCCCGGTCGAAGGCAACATCCACATCGGCGACTGCGGCGGAGCGCTGCTCTCGCAAGCGCGCGGCATCGGCACCGCGCAGGCGACCATCGTCATCGACACGACCGGCATCTACGAATTCTGCATCGGCGGTCTGCCTCCGGGCACGTCGGGCAACTGCTACGAGAGTCTGGTCACGCTGACCGCCTATGAGGCTTGTTCGCGCCCGCCGATCTCGTTCGCTGTCTGTCCGCTGCCCATACCCGACACCGCCGTGATGGGCAAGTTCGTCAGCGACGCGACGCTCTACTATGCACCGGGCAAGCTGATCGCCCCCCAGAGTTCGCTGCCAACCGGACAATCCGCCTTCGTGCTCGGCGTCAACTCGACTGGCGAATACTACAAGATCATCTGGGTCTGCCAGCATCTTTGGGTCCCGGTCGACGCCGTTGGACCGAACTACGATGCCGTCTGGAATGGGCAGCCCCTGCCCACCAACACCGCGCAGTAAGCACTAACGTCGTTCAGTTTGACCGGCTGCCACCGCTTCGAGCAACTGGAGCGGTGGCAGTTTTTATGCCGCGCCCCCCTTGCCGAGGTTGCCGGAATAGTGCAGAACGCGGACAATTGGGATAGGTTCACTGGCGCAATTTGCAGGAGACACCATGAAACGCTCCGAAATCAACGACATTATCCGCGACGCCGACGCTTTCATCCGCAACTGTCATTTCTATCTGCCGCCGTTTGCCAACTGGACGGTCACTGACTGGCTGGCGAAAGGCGCTGAAGTCAGCGAAATCGCCGAGCACGGGCTGGGCTGGGACATTACCGACTTCGGCTTGGGCGATTTCCGCAGCAAGGGTTTAACCCTGTTCACGATCCGCAACGGCAGCGTCCAGAACTTGCAGAGCTGCACCGGCAAGGTCTACGCCGAGAAGCTGCTGATCGTCGCCGACCGTCAGATCACGCCGTTTCACTTCCACTGGCAGAAGGTCGAGGACATCATCAACCGGGGCGGTGGACGGCTGCTGATCCAGCTTTACAACTCGACGCCCGACGAGTTCGCCGACGAGTTCAGCGCCGATCACCGTCAGTTTGGATGGCATCGTCACCCAGCTTGACGCGGGCGCCATCGTGACGCTCGACCCCGGCATGAGCATCACCCTCCCGACGCGGCTCTATCATCAGTTCTGGGCGGAAGGCGGGCGCGTTCTGGTCGGCGAGGTCTCGACCGTCAACGACGACAACGCCGACAACAAGTTCCTTTATCCGCAAGGGCGTTTCCCAACTATCGAGGAAGACGAGCCACCTTATCGCCTGATGGTGGGCGATTACGCCCGCTACTATAAGCCCGTTTCTTAACGCGATTCGCGGCGTAGGGGCGCAGCGCGCTGCGCCCCTACAGAATCCGCAAAAAGCGCGAGGCTGTGCGTCCGCGATTGCCTACCTGAAGGAGTCTCCATGAACAAGATCGTCCTGCTCGTGCTGATCCTGTGCGCCGTCCTGACCGGCAGCGCTGCCGCGCAAGACCTGCCCACCCGCGATCAACTGTCTCCCGGCAACTGGATTCAGATCACGCTCGGCAACGACACGTTGTGCGCGCGCGGCGCGCCTTACAGCTTCTACTATCGTGAGGGCGCGGGGCAAGATTTGCTGATCAATTTTCAGGGCGGTGGAATGTGCTGGAACGCCCAGACCTGCAATGTCTCGACCACGACTTTCGACGACTCGATCAACCCCGGCGACCCCAGCGACAATCCGGCACTGTTTCCGGTCGGCATCACCGACTTCAGCAATCCCGAAAACCCGTTCATCAACTACGACATGGTCTACGTCAACTATTGCAGCGGCGACCTCGACATGGGCAGCGCCGATCAGGGATTCAGTTTCGAAGGCAACTGGTACGACGTGAAATTCAGGGGGACGAGCAACGTCGCCAACGTGCTCGATTGGGTCTACAACAACATCCCCGTGCCCGACTCGGTCTTCGTGACCGGGTGCAGCGCCGGGTCGGTCGGCGCGGCGTACTGGGCAAGCAACATCGCCAGTCACTACAGCGGGCGGCGCGTCACCCTGCTGGGCGATTCGGGCGGCGGCTGGCGCGGCATCCCCGGCAGCACCTTCGATCTATGGGGCACGAATTACGGCGGCGTGACCGGCGCGAACCTCAGCATCCCGCGCTTCTACATTGGTGCGGCGCGAGCGGGCGCGCGCGTCGCCATGTACAACACCGCTCACGACGAAACGCAGAACTTCTTCAATTACGTCGGCTTCAGCAGCGTCCCCTACAGCGATGCCCTGAAAGCCAACCAGCGCGACGTCGCCCGCAGCGCCGGGAAGCTTCCGCTCGTTCACGGCGGGCGGCGATCTCCACTGCATTCTGCCGCGCGCCGAGTTCTACACCTATGCCGCCAACGGCGTCCGCTTCCGCGACTGGATCGCCGCGCTGGCTGCCGGTCAGGGCGTCAACACCGTCGCCTGCACCGACTGCGATACGCCGGAAATCTACCAACCATAAGCAAGTTAACCGCCAAGTGCGCCAAGAAAAACCTATCGCCGGGTCGAAAAATCGCCAAACCTCAGCATAAAGCCTTGAAATGGACGAAGCACTCTCCCCTCCCTGAATTCGGGGAGGGGAAGCGCGCAGCGCGGGGGTGGGGTCGAAATGCAACTCCTTTGCGTTAAATCTTGCCCTTTTCTTTCAACGCCTCGCGCTTCTCGACATAATCGGTATACCCGCCCTCGTACCCCGTCAGCGATCCGTCCTTGAGTTCGACCACCCGATCCACCACCCGATCCAGAAAATAGCGGTCGTGCGAGATCACCACCAGCGCGCCGTCGAAGTCTTCCAGCGCTGATTCCAGCGCCTCCGCCGCCGGGATGTCGAGGTTGTTGGTCGGCTCGTCGAGCAGCAGCAGATTCGGGCGCGTCAGCATCAGCGCCGCCAGTTGCAGACGGCTGCGCTCGCCGCCGCTCAGCGTGCCAATCAACTGGCGTGTCTGCGCGTAGCTGAACAGCATTTTCAGCAGAAAGGCGACCGCCGTGCCTTCCGCCGTCGGCGACACGTCGCGGATGAAGTCAATCGGCGTCTTGTCGCGCCAAGCGTCGAGCGTCTGGTGCTCCTGCGCGTAGTAGCCGACCTGCGTGCTCGGACCGATCTTGACCTCACCGTCCAGCGGATCGAGTTCGCCGATCAGCAGCTTGAACAGCACCGACTTGCCCGCGCCATTTGCGCCGACCAGCCCGACGCGCTCGCCGTGCCGTACCAGCAGGTCGAGGTCGTAGAACAGCAGATCGTCGTCGAAGCCCATCGTCAGCCGCTTGAGTTCCAGCGCTTTGGTGCTGCCGCGCCAGCCTTCCAGCGACAGTTCCAACTGCCGCCGCTCCGTCACCCGCTCGATGATCTCGCCGTTGGCTTCCATCCGTTCCAGCATCTTCCGGCGACTGCGCGCCCGCCGCGCCGCCTTAACGTCATCGTTCACCCTCGCCGCGATGTCCCATTCGTGGATGCGCGCCTCGATCTGCTGGATGCGTTTTTGCTGCGTGGTGTACAACTGTTCCTGACGCAGCCGCCGCGCCTCGCGTTCAAGCACATAAGCGGAGTAATTGCCGGTGTAGACCGTCAGCTTGCCGCCTTCCAGTTCGGCGATTTGGGTGACGCATTCGTCGAGCAGATAGCGGTCGTGCGAGACGATCACCACCGCCCCACCGTAGCCGCGAATGAACGACTCCAGCCGCGCTTTCGCCTCCAGATCAAGGTGATTGTCCGGCTCGTCCAGCAGCAGCAGGTCGGGCTGCTCGACCGCCAACCGGATCAGCGCGATCAGCTTCTTCTGCCCGCCGCTCAGCGCGTCGGTCGGCAGGTCGTGATCCGCTGGCGTGAAGCCGAGATGCGCCAGCAGTTCGCGGACGCGGTTGGCGTGCAGCGCGCCACCCAGCCGCGTGTAGCGTTCCAGCACCCGCTCCTGCTCCGCTAACGCATTCGCCAGCGCCGCCTCGTCGCCGTAGACCGCCGGATCGCTCAGCCGCGCCTCGATCACGCTCAGTTCGTGCTCGACCTGCGCCAGCGCGGGCGGCAGCCGCATCGCCTCGTCGATCAGCGCGCAGTCGGGCGTCAAGCTGACCGTCTGCGGCAGATAGCCCACGCTGATCCCGCGCGCGCGGACGATGCTGCCCGCGTCGGGGACATAATCGCCCGCCAACGCTTTGAGCAGGCTCGACTTGCCCGCCCCGTTGGGACCGACCAGCCCGACGCGGTCGCGGTCGGCGATCACCCACGACAGCCCCTCGAAGATCAGCCGCCCCGCGTGATTGATGGTGATGTTGTTGACGTTGATGACGTGCATCTTTTTCGCTTCCTTTGGCAGTGTTCTACTTCGATTCGCTCTGGAATATTCCCGATTGGCACACTGTCGCAGCGCTGTTCTTGCCGAGCGCTGACCACTGTCAGTGCCAGAATCAAAAACGGCTGCGAGTGCGCCTCGCAGCCGTTCCAATGACAAACTTGATTACAAACCGGACTGGTTAGCAGGCGCACCTATACAAGGATTGCGCCGTCACGGACGAAATCATCTGCAAACTGAAGGTGGAAGTACCGGTCACGTAAATCATGCCCAACATCATAAGCGGTTTCGATTCACAGGTCAAGCGCTCGGTTGGAAATCAGATCGAAATCAGCACGCCGTGCGCCTTATCATCGGTCAGGATCTCAAAAGCCGCCCGATTCCGAGTCACCAGCGTGTCAACTGTTCCGCTCAATTTGTCTTCAACTTGGACTGTGCACGAAGCGATTTTCGTGTTCAGGCAGAATTTTGTGCCACCCGGCGGGTTGGCATAGGTTAAGCCGACAAAGGCGCTTCGCGGCGCTGCAATCTCCCCGGAAATCACGACCTCGGGCGATTTCGAGCTAAAAGTCCAGTTGAAGTAGTCAAACGCACCGTGCGCGCGCAGCGATTGCAGTAAGCCAGTGAGTGGGTAATTTTGCCCCTGATGTCGCAAGACCAACGATGTAATCGGCGGCGTCCACATAGGACCTAGCCGCAGTTTCGCCGTGACAACTTCAAGAAAACTGTCAGGGTGCGCATCGAATCCCGCCACCTGTCCCCAAGCATAGAGGTCAGTATGCCGCCTTCCCCAATTGTGATTTTGACTGCCAATCCAGTCGTCAATCTCAAGCTTCTCGTCATTGATCGATATGAAACCGTTGTAGTGCGCTAGGGGCAAACCGACTAGGCTTTTTGCTGCCGGGAACCGCGTTCGATACAGATTGAGCGGCAGCAGCAGGATCGGCTCTACCCCACCGCTGACTGACAAGTCCCATGCTATGTCACCGTGCGCCGCCTGTACGCCGCCTCGAAGCTGACGCGCATCTTGCTCGGCGCTGCCGATCTTGACATGAAACGCAGTCGGATTGAATTCGCACTCATTGATTGGAAATACCTGCTTCACAGCGACGTGTTGGCTGGTTTCACCGTTGAAATAGACCGCCCACAGTCCACCCACTGCCTGCTCAGGCTGACCAGTCGGGCTAAAGATGGTATACCGAATCCAGAAGGCGAGCGGTCGAGTGGGGTGATTGGCACGCTGAAAAAAACTCTCGTAGTGTCCCTCCGGTTGACCGTAATACCGGGCAAAGTTGACCTGTGTGAGAAACGACTGCAAGTCTTCCGTCATCGGGAATCCTCAATTCACAACCGCCCCTGTTTTCAGGGAAGCACCACAACGCGAGACACCGCTGAGAGTCCAATCTTATACTGCCACATTACGACATCACTCGCCCGATTCCAGCCATGCGATCTCGTCCGCCGACAGCCGGATCGCCACCGAGTCGGCGTTCATCCGGTATTCGTCCGGCGTCATGCAGCCGACCAACGCATAGATTATCCAGTTTCGGCTGGCTGAGCACGTACGCCAGCGCGATCTGCGGCAGCGTAATGCCTTTCTCGCCCGCCATCTGCTCGGCGCGTTCTAGCCGCTCGAAATTCTCTTCGCCGCAGTAGGCGCGAACAGTCGTCACATCCATGTCTGTGCTGAAGCTGTCGAGATTGTCGCGCCGGAAGCGCCCGGTCATGAAACCGCCCGCCAAGCTCGACCACGAGAGCAGCGGCATCTGCTGCTTGGCGTACCACTCACGGTCAGCGCGATTGGCTTCGCCCGCGATACTCTTGCAGCCGAGCCACGGCTCCTCATACTGCGTCGCCAAGCTGAAATGCGGGCTGCTCAGCGCGAACGGCTGGAGATTGTGCGCGTAAGCGTATTCGTTCGCCGCTTCCAACCGCTCCGGCGACCAGTTCGACCCGCCGAAAATGCCAATCCGCCCGGCGGCTTGCTGCTCGTTCAGGCTTTCGATGATCGGACCGACCGGATACGCCGGATCGTCCCGATGCAGCAGGTAGACGTCGATCAGGTCGAGACCGTAGCTCGCCAGTGATGCCTGCACGTCGGCGGCGATGTCCTGAGGTGTCACGCGCGGCAGCTGATCCGGTTTCGGATGCGCGCCCTTAGTAATCAGCACGATCTGGTCGCGCAGCCCGCGCTCGCGCACCCACGCCCCGACCGCGCCCTCGGAATGTCCGCGCTGATAGACCCGCGCCGAGTTGATGGCGGTGCAGCCCGCCGCGAACACACCGTCGAGCAGCTTGAACGCCTCATCCAGCCGCTCGTCGTGGAGCATGATCGCGCCTTGAATCACCCGCGAAACCGGCTTATCGATGCCGGGCAGCTTCCCGTACTCCATCATTCGACCTCCGACGGATAGACCAATCCCCATTGAGCGCGCAGCGTGTCCATCGTTTGCATGATCGAGCGAGTCTCGTCCAGCGACATAATCTTGCTCTCAAGTTCGCCCGCCCGCAAGCAGCGCCCGACTTCCTCCGCCTCGTAATTGTAGCCATTGCCCCGGAACGGCAGATCGAACACTTCGGGCGACTGCCCCGCCCGCTGCACCGTAAAGCGCTGCGGACGCCACCAATCCGCCCCGATGCGGATCATGCCCTCCGTCCCCATGATGACCGCTTCCTGCGGCGTGGTCGTCCGCACCGCGCTCGACAGCAGCGCCAACTGTCCCGCCGAATAGCTGAAGATCGCGGCGTTCTGCTCGTCAACGCCGGTGTCGCCCAAGTGCGCCGCCGAGACGATTTGCGCCGGTTCGCCGAAGATCATCGATGCCAGCGAAATCGGATACACGCCCACGTCCAGCACTGCACCGCCCGCCAACTCCGGCGCCAACCAGCGGCTTTCCGGCTTGAACGAACCGCGAAAGCCGAAATCTGCTTGCAGCATACGCACCTCGCCGATCACGCCTTCCGCGATCAGCGCGCGGATTTTCGCCATCGCCGGGGTGAAGCGCGTCCACATCGCCTCCATCAGGAACAGACCTTTTTCTCGCGCCAGCCCGATCATCGCGTCCGCTTCGCGCGCGTTCATCGAGAACGGTTTCTCGCACAATACCGACTTACCCGCGTTCAAGCACAAGATCGTGTTGTCGCAATGAAACGGATGCGGCGTCGAGACGTAAACCGCATCGACCTCGGCGTCGTGCGCCAGCGCTTCGTAGCTGAGGTGACGGCGCGTGACGCCGAACTCGTCCGCGAACTTGGCGGCAGCTTCCGCCGTGCGCGATCCAACCGCGACCAGTTCAGCCTCCTCAGCCGCCGCCAACCCCCGCGCGAACTGGTGCGCAATATTGCCCGTCCCCAAAATGCCCCAGCGTATCTTTTCCGCCATAAATCTCTATCCCTATTTTTAGGTCTCCTGATGGTTTGAATCTAACAGCGAATGCGCCGGAATCAAAAGCGGCATTGGCTCTATGACCAATGCCGCCTCGTTTCGCAGGGTTGTAGGGGCGTTACATGTAACGCCCCTACCTAATAATTCGTGGAAATTGGAGCTACTTCGCCTGCTTGATGATCGCCGCGAACGCCGCGTTAATGTCCGCCATCTTGGCGGTATACTCCTCTTTCGCATCGGGGTGCAGGTCGGGGTGATACTCGCGCGCCTTGCGCCGGTACGCCTGCTTCACCTCGTCCAACGTCGCAGTCGTCGCCACGCCCAGCAGCGCGTAATGGCGCGTGTGCTCGGCGCGTCTGCCACGCGGCACGCGCTGGCGAAACTCCTCGCCCGTCCATTCCCACTGCTCTTTTCCGGCGCCGGCAAACTGTTCCTCGTATTCATCCCACGGGTCCCACGCCGGTTCTTCGTTCTCGGTCGAACGCTGCTGATTGCCGTACGTCCAGTTGCGCCACGAGTAATTGAACTGGCGCTCGTCCATCGACTGGCGCTTCTTCCAGAACGACCCTTCGCCGAAGTTGGCGACGAAATAAGCGCCGTCGATAAATTTCGTCGCCGGGTAAATTACGTCGGTCGCCAGTAAATTCAGGTCGATCTCGTCGCCATATTCGACAGTGCGCGGGCTGCCGCCCCATTTCCATTCCATGTGAAATGGGCGGATCGTCACGTCGCGTCCATCACACCAATAACCGTAGATGCGTCCGTTCATCAGCGTGTGCAGCGCCGCCATCCAAAAAGGCGGCTCCAACGCGCTGCTGTCCGGCGGCATCATCCGCCCGTCCATCACGTAGAGGGTGTAAATTCCCTGCCGCGTATTTCGCTCGTAGCGTTCTTTGATCTCCGGCAGCCGAATCGCCCGGTTGATCACGCACACGCCGATCCGCTTCCCGCTCGTCAGCGTGATCAGCAGGTCGGCGTCGTCTGTATCGCGGTAGAAGCCGACGATTCGGTCAGCCTGCCCGCATTGATTGGCTAGATAGTCGATCACAAATTGTTTCATAGCAGAAAATCGGTCGTCTCCCGGTACACTAGAGTTGAGGCGACAGCGGCAGTAGCACCACCGCAGCGCGGTAAGCTCATCCTATGCAAGCAGGAAAGCCCCCTATTCACCGTTCGGTAGAAGGGATGTTGTTCACCGTTGAAACTGATTGTAACCGTATTTCTCTCTTTCCTTATGCTACAGAATTTCAGCGATCTGGATACTGCACTTAAGAACCATTTGGACTCGTTCAATGTCGCATCCGGCACGCCGATGACTTACGCCGTCCTTGGTCGCACCACCAGCACGGACGGTCGCGCCGCCATCATTTATCTGCAACCACACAGTCAAGCGACCGGCGAAGCGTATCCCGGCGTGGTCGATTGGGCGGTCGCACTCAAAGATAGTATGTGGTCGGTCTATTTCCCCGGCGATCCCGGCTACACCGCCGCTTACGACCGGCAGCCACCATCGCTGCTAGCCGAGGCGGATTCCTCGCCTTACACGCTGCACGCCGATCCAACCTTGGCGGGCGATCTCGACGGCTACCAACTCCCCTACGTCGATGGCGCGTGGGCGACGGTCACCAGAAGTTATCGCCAGCACGGGACGGGACGGATTGATTTCGACCTCGGCGGCAGCGCCGAAGTCAGCGCCGCCAAAGACGGCGTGATCGTCTACGCCGACGACCAGCACCACGCCAACGCTTACAGCAGCGGCGCGTGGTGGTACTGGAACACCGTCATCATTCAGCACGGTGAGCACGAATTCTCGCTCTATGGTCACCTCGCGCCCGACAGCATCCCCCGGTGGATCAAGGACGCCTGCGCCGCCGACTGTGCCGTCCCGATTCATGCCGGAGACGTCATCGCCCGTGAAGGCAGCACCGGCTATTCGTCCAATCCGCACCTGCACGTAGAATTCGGACAGGGTTATGCGGTCGTCGCTTACCCCGACACCGCCGACGAAAACCACGACGGCAGCCACAGCGACCCCGTCTACACCGGCTACGTCTACGCCGAGCAGAACGTCGGCTTCAGCGGCTTCCCGGCAGATGAAGTCGCCGGATGGACTTACGGCACGCTCCAGCAGGCGACTCACGCCGCCAACCCGCCCGCGAACGTGAATCTCCTCACGAATGGCGATTTCAGTGCCGGGACGAACGACTGGACGCCCTCCGGGCAGTTGAACTGGTCGGTGCAGGCTGGCGTCTTGCACGTCCTGCGCCTGCGCACCAGCGCCGCGCCCAATTGGGCAGCCTTTTACCAGAATGTCGCCTATGGAATTCGCGCGCATACCCCGTTCGAGGCGACGATTCAGCTAGCGAATACCAGCAGTATTGCCAAGACAATCACACTATCAGTTTTCAATCGGTCGGGTAGACAGTACGGTTTAATCGAGTGCGGGTTCAGCGTTTCACCGAGCGCAACGTTATCACTTTACACCTTACGCGGCGTGACTGTCAACACGTGGGCGAGTCTCCGTTTCGAGGTCAGCGTCAACCCGCCGGACGGCGCACCCGCCGCGCTGGTCGACGACGTCGCGCTCGCCGTTCGCCCCTCAATCACTGATGATCAGTGTATCACGCCAACGTCGGTTTCACGTTAGAACGAGAACAAAACCACTTAACGCAAAGGCGCGAAGGATTTATCAATTTTCTTTGCGCCTTGTTTTTAACCTTTGCGTCTTTGCGTCGAATCTCTATGTCCAACCCCGCCTTGCTAAATCCCACCCGCCCCGCTATACTTTTCGTAATCGTATAACGTAACGTCAGGGGAGTCCGTGCAAACGGGCTGAGAGGGTGCGTAATGCCGCACCGACCCTTTAACCTGACCCGGATCATACCGGCGTAGGGAGTGCGAGTTTGGCAACCACACCCCCACACGGGGTGTTTTGTTTTTCTAGACAAACCCCCGCCTCTGGCGTTCGCATCAAGGAGGCAGATTTTGATCAAACAGCGACTCTTTCTTCTCTCACTGATCATCCTGTTGATCACTTCGATCAGCGCAGCTCAAGCGCAAGACAATGTGCTCACGGTGGTTTCGCACGACAGTTTCGCCTACAGCGACGCGGTGATGGCGCAGTTCGAAGCGCAAACCGGCATCACCGTGCAAGTGCTCCGCTCCGGCGATGCCGGGAGCATGGTCAACCAGTCCATTTTGAGCAAGGAAAATCCGCTCGGCGACGTGATGTACGGCGTCGACAACACGTTTCTCTCGCGCGCGCTCGACAACGATCTGTTCGTGCCTTACGAGTTGCCGCTGCTGGCGGACGTCGCCGACGAGTTCAAGCTCGACCCGGAAAACCGCGTCACGCCGATTGATTACGGCGACGTCTGCCTCAACTACGACGTTGCCTATTTCAAGGACAACCAACTCGCCCTACCCGCCAGCCTCGAAGACCTCACCAAGCCCGCCTACAAAAGCCTGCTCGCCGTCGAAAACCCGGCGATCTCGTCGCCCGGTCTGGCTTTCCTGCTGGCGACGATCAGCCATTTCGGCGAAACTGGCGACTACACCTACCTTAGTTACTGGGCGGATCTGGTCAAGAACGACGTGTACGTCTCCGATAACTGGTCGGACGCCTACTACGCTCAGTTCAGCGGCGCCAGCGACGGCACGCGCCCGCTGGTGGTCAGCTACGCCAGCAGCCCGCCCGCCGAAGTCTATTTCGCCGACCCGCCGGTCGACACCGCGCCGACCGGCTCCATCGTCGCCGACGATACGTGCTTCCGCCAAGTCGAGTTCGCGGGCATCCTCAAGGGCACGCAGCACGAGAAAGCCGCTCAGCAGTTCATCGACTTCCTGCTCAGCACCGACTTCCAAGCGGACATGCCGCTGCAAATGTTCGTCTTCCCGGTCAACCCAGACGCCAAGCTACCGGACGTGTTCACCCAGTTCGCCGCTATCCCGGAGCATCCGGTGACGATGGACATCGCCACCATTGACGCCAACCGCGAGCAATGGATTCAAGCGTGGACGGAGACCGTCCTGCGGTGAGTTTTCTTACCCCACCCCCTACCCCTCCCCGACTTCAGGGAGGGGAGCAAGCTCGCGTTGATCTATTGCATCACACCGACGCTCAGCGAAACGCCTTGGATACTAGGGGCGTGTTTGCGCCCTCCCCCAAAGTCGGGGAAGGGGCAACCTATGGTTGCATAGGAGCGGTTGGGCGTGACTCGTCGTCTGCTGACCTATCTCCTTTTCGCCCTGCCGCTGATCTTTTTGGCGCTGTTCTTCTTCTACCCGCTGGCGTCGATCTTCGGCGTCAGCCTGACCCAAGACGGTCGGCTTGACCTGAGCGGCTTTGTCCAACTGGCAACCTCAAACTACTATCTGGACACGCTCTGGTTCACGCTCTGGCAAGCCGCGCTCTCGACCCTGCTGACGCTGGCGCTGGCGATCCCCGGCGCTTACGTCTTCGCGCGTTTCCGCTTTCCCGGCAAGTCGCTGCTGCTCTCGCTGGCGACGCTGCCCTTCGTCCTGCCGACGGTCGTCGTCGCCGCAGCGTTCATGGCGCTGATCGGTCAGAACGGCGTCGTCAATACCGGCTTAATGAGCCTGTTTCACCTTGCCGAGCCGCCGATCCAGCTTGAGCGCACGCTGGCGATCATCCTGATCGTCCACGTCTTCTACAACTACGCGATTGCGCTGCGCATCATCAGCAGCTATTGGGCGAACCAGAGTCCGCGCCTCGAAGAAGCGGCGCGCGTCCTCGGCGCGAACCGCTGGCGCGTCTGGTGGGAGGTGCGTCTGCCGATGCTCCGCCCGGCGATCCTCGCGGCAGCGCTGCTGGTCTTCATCTTCACCTTTACCAGCTTCGGCGTCGTGCTGATCCTCGGCGGACCGCGTTACGCGACGCTCGAAGTCGAAATCTACCGCCAAGCGACCGCCCTGTTCAACCTCAAGATCGCGGCGGCGCTCTCGATTGTGCAGATCGGCTTCATGTTCCTGCTGATGATCGTCTACACGCGCTTGCAGCGCCAATCGAGCGGCGATCTGCAATCCGCGCGGGTGATCGCTCAACCGCCGCGCACCCGAAGCCAGCGGATTTTCGTCGCCGCCAACCTGATCCTGATGATCGTACTGCTGCTGACGCCCTTAGCGGCGCTGGTCTTGCGCTCGTTCACCGGCGACGCGGGCTTGACGACGCGGTTTTACGCCCTGCTCGACGCCAACCAGCGCAACTCGGTGCTGTTCGTCCCGCCGATTGAGGCGGTCGGTAACTCGCTGCGCTTCGCGCTGGCGACGACCGTATTGGCGGTGGCGCTCGGCATGATCGCGTCGTATCTGCTGGTGCGGCGCGGCGGACGCTGGCTCGACGCGGTCTTTATGCTGCCGCTGGCGACCAGCGCCGTGACGCTCGGCTTCGGCTTCATCATCGCGCTAGACGAGCCGCCGCTCAACTTGCGCACCTCGGCGGTTTTGATCCCGCTGGCGCATACGCTGGTGGCGCTGCCCTTTGTCGTCCGCAGCCTGCTGCCCGCTCTGCGCGCCATCTCGCCCAACGTGCGCGGCGCGGCGCAGGTCTTAGGGGCGTCACCGGTGCAGGTCTGGCGTTTCGTCGATCTGCCGCTGATCAGTCGGGGTTTGATCGTCGGCGCGACCTTCGCCTTCACCGTCAGCATGGGCGAGTTCGGCGCGACCGTCTTTGTCGCCCGCCCGGATACGCCGACCATCCCGGTCGTGATCTATCGCCTACTCGGTCAGCCGGGAGCGGCGAACTACGGTCAGGCGCTCGCCATGAGCACGATCTTGATGGCGGTCTGCGGAGTCAGCTTCATCCTGATCGAGCGGGCGCGAACGCTGGGTATCGGAGAGTTTTGAAATGTACAAGGGGAATCGTCCGTAGGGGCGTTATATATAACGCCCCTACAACGCAAATCGCATGTTAACGCTCACGAACATCACCCGCCGCTTTGAAGATCACGCCGTCCTGCGCGGCATCGACCTCGACGTTGCCGACGGCGAGATCGTCTGCCTGCTCGGTCCGAGCGGCTGCGGCAAGACCACGCTGCTGCGGATCGTGGCGGGCTTGGAGACCGCCGACGGTGGCGATGTGCTGCTCGACGGCACGTCGATCACGCATCAGCCGGTGCATACCCGCGACTTCGGCTTGATGTTTCAGGAGTTCGCGCTGTTTCCGCACCTCAACGTGATCCAGAACGTCGAGTTCGGAATGCGCATGAAGGGGATGGATCAGACCGTGCGCCAAGCGCGTGCCCGCCAAGTCCTCGATC
This sequence comes from uncultured Chloroflexia bacterium, assembly GCA_963826685.1. GTDB lineage: Bacteria > Chloroflexota > Anaerolineae > Aggregatilineales > Phototrophicaceae > Flexifilum. The sequence continues at coordinate 191,296 of CAWGYC010000004.1, forward strand.
TGGTGGGCATGAGCGGCTTCGAGCGCCGCGACGTCGCGCTGCTTTCCGGCGGCGAGCGCCAGCGGGTCGCCCTTGCCCGCAGCCTCGCGCCCAATCCGCGCCTGCTGATGCTCGACGAGCCGCTCGGCTCGCTAGACGCCGCGCTGAAAGAGCGGCTGGTGGTCGATCTGCGGGCGATTATCAAGCAGGTGGGGCTGACCGCGCTCTACGTCACCCACGACCAGCACGAGGCTTTCGTTGTCGCCGACCGCATCGCTTTGATGAATGCCGGGCAGTTCGAGCAGGTCGGCACGCCGATGGCACTCTACCAGCACCCCGAAACCGTTTTCGCCGCCCGATTCCTCGGCATGAACAATATCGTTCCGGTTGATTCGGTCAGCGATCACCGCGCGCGGACGCCGCTGGGCGCGTTCGATTTCGCCCCGGATGGCGCTAATCCCGCCGCGCTGCTGCTGCATCCTGACGGCATCACGCCCGCGACCGACGGCGCGATCAGCGGCTCGGTCGTCGAGACCATTTTCCTCGGCGATGCTTACCGGGTCGATCTGCAAACGTCCGCCGGTGTCCCACTGACCTTCAAGCTCGCCGCCCGCGATCAAGCGCCGCCGCTCCCCGGCGAGATCATCCGCGTCAGCATCGCCCCGGAGTACGTTTTGCCACTCAAACGATAGTACCGAGTGCAAAGTACCGAGTACCGAGCAAGGGTTTCGGACACATTATTCGCATCGTACGCCGTTTTGACTCAGTACTCAGTACTCAGTACTTCACTTAGGTACTCGTCGAACTTGCCTGCGTTGCAGGCGTCGACGTAGCGCATGAACTCGCCGCCGCTCACCGGATAGTCGGGATAGCACGAGGTCGGGTAAGCGCCGCGCGGAGCCAGCGCCACGTGAGTCGCCCCCGGCGCGGGGATCAGCAAGCCGTCGGTCGTCCGCTCCAGCCGATCCACCATCCGTTCGACCGTCACGATCACGGTCTCGCTCAGTTCCATCAGTTCGAGGTCGACGCCGAGGTTGTTGTTGAGCAGCACGTTGCCATCGCGGTCGCCCGCCAAGCCGTGCAGCACGGTCACGTCGCAGCCAATCGCCGGGAACGCCATCAATTCTTCGCCTGTGTACGGGTCGGTGATCGTCTTGACATCCGGGCGCAGCGACGGCAAATCCGTGCCGATCCACGCCGACGACGGCATGAAGCCGACGCCCGCCATGTGCGCCCGGATGCCCATCGCCAAGCTGGATTCGGTCTCCTCGCTGATGTCGATCTCGCCGCGGTTCGCTTTTTCGGTGAACATCGGCGCGAAGCCGAACGACTCCAACCCGAAATATACTGACCGCACCGTCTTGACACAGCCCGCCCCTACCAGCAGATCGGACTCATAACCGGCGGTGAAGCACAGCAGCGTCAGGTCGCGCGGGCGTGGGTCGCGCCGCAGCAGTTCGCGCACGAAGGCGACCGGGCGGCGGTAGATCGTCATGCCGCCGAGCGCGAGCGTCGCCCCATCCGGCACCAGCGCGGCGGCATCCTGAAGCGAAATCCATTGAGTCATCCTCTATCCATTCTCTAGGTAGCGTGCAAGCTGCGCGCGCTGTGCTCTGGTCAGCCCCTTGACGACCAGTTCGTAGGAGTGGTCGATCCACTCCTCGATCTCGTCGGCGGCGACGCTGCCGTCGACGCGCACACCGTTCCAATGTCGCTTATTCATGTGATAGGCGGGCGTGACCGCCGGGTAGGTGTCGCGGATCATGACTGCCAGCACCGGATCGCACTTGAGGCTGATGCTCGGCGGATCGGCGTCCACCGGAATCAGCGCGAACATCTTGCCCATCACCTTGATCACGTCGGCTTCGGGACCAAACGGCTGTTGGCGGTACGCGCCCGGCTTGCTCAAGCAGTAGTTGATCAGATCGGCGGTCGTCACGGCGCAGTCTGCTCCTTCATCGGTATGGGTCCCTTCGCTGGCGGGATTAGCACACCGACCGCCCATTCGTAACCATCAGGATCACGCACCATGACCTCGCGCCAACCGTGCGGTCGATCCACCGCCGGACGGACGATCTGAGCGCCGAATTCGCGCGCGGCACGCTCCACCACGTCGGGATCGATCCCCAGCAGCCGAATCTGCGCGCCAACGCCGCGCGGCGTATCCGTGCTGAGCGTCGCGTACCATTCGTGATCTTCATGCGTATGGTCGCCATGGAGCATCACTTCCGCCGCGCCGACGCGCAGCGCCGCAAAATCGACGTCGTAGTAATGCACTTCGGCACTCAGCACCTGCTGGTAGAAAGCGACCGACCGCGCGGTGTCGCGCACGATCAGATTGAGTGACAGCGCTGGCAGCAGCGCCGAGTAGCGAAAACCGGGCATCCACGGATCGCCCGTGCGTAGTTTACGTCCCATTGCTCTCATCTCCTTGATAGTCCGATCCGATCAACTGCCGCGCAAGGTCGATCAGCATCTCACGTCCGTCATAATGAAACCACCAACGCTCCGGGATGGCATCCTTGCCCAAACGCGCCGCCATGATCCCCCCCACAATGCCCGCGATGGCGACGCTGTCGCCGCCGACGTGCCCCGCTCGGCGGACGCAGGTCACCAGATCGTCGGGATAGCGGATCACGCAGTAGAGCGCCAGCGCGACCGACTGCTCGGGCGTCCGCTCATGCCCGATGTGATCGAGCGCCGCCGCCTCGTTGGTCCACGCCCCCGCGTGCCCGATCCGGTAAAGCGCGGCGTCGAATTCGGCGCTCAGCCCGTCGGTGAAGGTCATGATACGCGGCAGATACTCCGCCACCGGCACGCCGTCGAGGGCGATTTGAACGGTGTAGGCTGTCGCCGAACGTGCGGCGTCGGGCGCTCCGAGCGCCGCCCGAAGACTCGCCTCATCGCGGTGCAGGCAACCGAGCGCCAGCAGCCGCAGCAGCGCCTCACCGGAAAATCCCGGCATCGCCGCCTCATCGGAGTGCGCCAGCGCCGATCCCAGCGCCGCGCCGAACAGAATCGCCTGTATCTCTTTATTGGTTTGATCGAACGATTGTGTGTCTCTCATTGCTTTATTACTACCCTAAACCGTGCGTTGACCTATAATGATACCAACCGAATGTTACCGAAAGTAACGGAGCATCCCTATGCGATTTCTGAGCGCCGCAGGCGGGCGTCTACAACATCTAGCTACCGCCTTGATCATCGTCGTGATCTTCTTCACCGGGTTCGCGCTAGGCAGCCAGTACGCCGTCCGCGCGGCGCAGAGCACCTCCACCGAGCCGCCAGAAGCGGAGCAGGCGTTTCAGCCCTTCTGGGAGGTCTACAACTTGATCCAGAGCGACTACATCGACAAGGTTGATCCCGCCACCTTGGTCGATGGCGCGACCAAAGGCTTGGTCGATTCGCTCGGCGACGAGTTTAGCGCCTACATGAACCCGCAGACCTACAACCTGCTCAACAGCGACCTCTCCGGCGAATTCGAGGGGATCGGCGTCGTCATCCACACCAAGACTGACACCAACGAGATCGAGGTCGTCGGCTTGCTCGAAGGCGCGCCCGCGCAGGCGGCGGGGATTCTCCCCGGCGACATTTTCGCCAAGGTCGACGACGTCGACGCGACCAACATGACCCAAACCGAATTGGCGGCGCGCGTGCGCGGCAAAGAAGGCACCGACGTCAAGATCACCATGCGGCGGGGCGACAGCCTGATCGACTTCACCATCACGCGGGCGCACATCAGCGTCCCCAACGTCGAAAGCAGCGTCCTACCCAGCGACATTGCCTACATCAAACTGAATCAGTTCACCGCGTCGGCGCGCACCGAACTCGACGACGCCTTGCAATCGGTCGACGTGAACAGCCACAAGGGGCTGATCCTCGACCTGCGCGACAACCCCGGCGGACTGCTCAACAGCGCGATTGACGTTGCCAGCGCCTTCCTCCCCTCCGGGACGGTGCTGATCGAGGATTTTGGCAACAATAATACGCACGCTTACGAAGCGACGGGCGCTTACGCCGACATCAAGGTGCCGGTCGTCCTCTTGGTCAACGAGAGCAGCGCCAGCGCGTCGGAACTGCTGGCAGGCGCGCTGCAAGATCATCACGCGGCGACCATCATCGGGACGACCACCTTTGGCAAGGGGACGGTGCAGACGTGGCACGAACTGAGCAACGGCGGCGGCGTGCGCCTGACGATTGCCCGCTGGCTGACGCCTGACGGTCACTGGATTCACGGGGCGGGCATCACGCCCGACATCACCGTCCCGTGGGATCGCACGACTTTCACCGGCAACGAACCCGATCCGCAGTTGGACGCGGCAGTCCGGTTCCTGACCGTGCCGACCACAACCGTCGAGAACATGCCCTGATCAGCGGCAACGTTGTAGGGGCGTTCAATTGAACGCCCCTACGGACACAATCGTCGTCATTCCCCCGAGACACGAGGCTTTGCATTTGACCCTCCGCGTGCTACAATGCGAGCACTTTTTAGCCGTTTGAGGAGTTCCCGGCATGGATCGTGCCTTACAGATTGTCTCGATTATCGTCTCGATTTTGCTGGTCATCCTGATCCTGATGCAGGTCAAGGGCGCGGGCTTGGGCGACCTGCTCGGTGGCGGCGAGACCGGCGGTATCACCCGTACCCGGCGCGGGCTGGAAAAGACCCTGTTTCAAATCACTATCGGTCTGGGCGTCGCCTTCATGGCGGTCGCTATCCTCGCCGTCGTCTACCATTAATCCATCTCCGTTGAAAGCCGCATTTACGGCGTTCTGCCCACCCGCAGAACGCCGGTTTTCCTAAGCGTCGAGGTAAAATATGCTGCGTGGATTCCGCTGGCAACTGGTTGCGCTGGTGCTGTCGGCTGCCTTGTTCGTGATTAGCCTAGCGCTGCGTCTCTCCGAACCCCTTCCAACGCCCACCGCAACGCCCGTTTCCCCGACCGCTACCGCCGACAATATCGTCATCCCACCGACCGCAATCCCGGAAGCGACTCTGCAAAGCGCGCCGGTTGTCACGCCGGTGAGTACCAACGAGCGCTACCGCGAAGCGCTGGTCGGCAGCGTCCAACGGCTCAATCCGCTGTTCACACAGTTGAACCCGGTTGACCGCGACATCACTGCTTTGATCTTCGAGGGCTTGACCAAGACCGACAGTTACGGCGAACCCGTCCCCGATCTCGCCTCGCGCTGGATTATCTCGTCCGATGGGCTGGAATACGTCTTGTTCCTGCGTAATGACGTGCTCTGGCAAGATGGCGTGCCCTTCACCGCCGCTGACGTGGTTTACACCATGTCGCTGCTGCGCTCGCCCGACTTCCCCGGCGATCCCGAACTCGGCGCGTTCTGGCGCACCGTCGAAACCCAGCAGTTGGGCGATAACCTCGTCCGCTTCCGGCTGGCGCAGCCGCTCGGCACTTTCCTTGACCGTCTGCAAATCGGCATCTTGCCGGAGCACGCCCTGCGCGGGACGACTGCCGCGCAGATCGCCGATCACCCCTTCAACCTGACGCCGATTGGCACCGGACCGTATCAGCTTGAGGCGCTCCGTTCCGCCGATGGCGTCCACGTCGATCAAGTGGATTTGCAGGTCGCGCCGGTCTATCGCCAGCGCCCTGAAGGACAGCAGCACGCCTTCGCGCTCCAGCACGTCAGCTTCAAACTCTACGACAGTTTTGACGCAGCGCTGCAAGCGCTCCAAGCGGGCGACGTCGACGGGCTGGCAGCCAGTGACCGCAGCGAGCGTCCGGCGCTGTTCAACGTCGCCAATTCCCGCGACCTTGACCTCTACAACCAGATCGAAGCCTCGCTCGGCGTGATCATCTACAACTGGGCGAACAGTGATTTCTTCCGCGAGCAGCGGGTGCGCCTCGCGCTCGAAACCGGCAGTCGACCGCACGTCGACGATTGAGCGGACGATGGCGAATACCGCCAGCGAAGCCAACAGCCCGCTGATGCCCGGATCGTGGGCGTATCTGTCCGATTTGCAGTTCCCCCCCTACAACCCGGATCAGGCCCGGCAGTTGTTGGCGACCGCCGTCGACCGGCTTGATCGGCTCAATGGCGATGCGGCAGCGACCGAAGACCCCAGCGGCGCGCTCCACAGCTTCTCGATCCTGACGCCGGACGATCCGGCGTTGGTGAGCCTTGCCGGAGAGGTGGCGACGCAGTGGTCGCAGTTAAATCTGAACGTGACCGTCGAGTCCGCCGATCAAGCGACTTACCAGCAGCGGCTCAAGGATCACGATTTCGACACCGCTTTGGTCGAGTATTCACTCGGCGGCAGCGCCGACCCCGACGTTTACGATTTCTGGCATGAGGGGCAGTATCCCGACGGCAAGAACTACGGCGGCGTCAGCGACCGGCGCATCAGTGAATCGCTGGAAAAGGCGCGCCAAGACCCGTTCGGCATCAACCGCATTCAGGATTACCAGCAGTTCCAGCGCGATTTCGTCGACCGGGCGATTGCTCTGCCGCTGTATTATCCGCTCTACACCTACGCGACTACCCCACAGGTGCAGGGCGTTCAGCTTGGCTTCATCGGCTCGCCGGTGGATCGCTTCCGCAACATCGGCGATTGGTCGATCACGGGATAGTACCGAAACAACCTCACCCCCCAACCCCCTCTCCATTGCATGGAGAGGGGGAGAAAAAGAGCAGCAGCGTCACTCAACCTTCGTGGCAGTGCTAGCCAGCGGCGTGGACACTATAAGTGCGTAGGCGGCTGTAGTTGAACATACACACGCTGCCAAGTCCCTCCGCGCCGTCGCCACCGTAAGATAATGGCAGCACGATGGTCGAATTATCGGCAAGCCAATGCAGATCCGGGAAACTGAACCGTCCGTCGGTCATAAAGCCAACATCGCTGACATCGCTCGCCTTGTTCAAGCAGGTGGTCACTGGCTTAGGAACTTCATCTAGACTCAGCGCCGCGCTGGTGAGACCGGTTTCCAGATTGATCACAACCAACTCGTTGAGGTCGCCAATGTTGTTGCTAAACAGATTTACGGCAGCATATTTCTGGTCAGGACTGAGCCAGAACGACGAAGACGGCAGTTCATATTGCTTAAGCAGCCCGCCATCCGGCAGGCTGTAGATCAGCAAGGTCGAACTGTGATCGTTTGCGTCTACCGAGTCATGATAGAGGGTAACTTCCAGCCGCTCGCCATCGGCTGAGAAGGCTGCCCACGCCAAATCAGTGCCGCCTTCGACGGGGATTCCGACGATCTCGGTTTCCGCCTGCACGTCGAGGACGTGGAAACTGGTCGCGCCATCTGTCACAACGCGGGTGTGATCCGGGCTGTAGATCGAATATTCGGGGTAATCACTGTATTGGGCTAAGAATGCATCGTAGCTGGCGCTGCTTTGCGTGAATGCCTCGCCGCCACTCGCCAGCGGGATGATCGTGTTGAAACTCTCAGCGGTTTGAAAGTCGCCATAGCGAATGCTCAGGTCGCCCGCCGGAGTGAAAGCGAGCGGATATAAAGACGCATCGACGAAGTTATCGATGCTCGCAAGACTCATCAGGGCATCGGCATAATCGTCCACAGCGAGCTGCGTCCCATCAGCGACGGTATAAGCCCGCAGCTTAAAGCCGGACTCGAAACAGTTGTCCAGCAGCACCCATAAGGTCGTGCCGGTTGGGTCGAGGGTTGTCGCCACCGGGCAGTCGAAACCGAGATCATATTCAGCCGTCTGCGTGAGAACAGGATTATTGTCCTGTGCGACGACCGCCTGAATTGACGCAGCCAGAATGAGCGCTGAGATCAGTAAGGCAAGAATTCTCCGCTTGGGTTGCTTGTCGTTGGGACTCATCTAAGGATTTTCCAGTCAATAATGCAGCAAGGTATTACACGTAGTGTGGCGGGAAAACCCGGCAAGTCAAGCAGGCTTCAGGTATTCGCCTTGCCTCACCACGCGCCTTCGCGCTCCAAAATTTCGCGCAGCAAGTCTTTGCGAGCGCTGCCGCCGAGCATCTCTAGCTTGCGCACGCCCAGCGGATCGATCTGCTCGCGCAGCAGCCGGATTTCTTCGTCGGTCGGCGGCGGCGTCTCGTGAACGTCGGGCGCGATCTCCAGTTCGAAGCCGGTTTTCGCCTGCACACGCTCGACCGTCACGCCGGGATGGGTGCTGGTCAGCCGCATTCGCCCATTCGCCCAATCAAACTGCCCCAAATCGGTGATCAAGTAGTTGGGTCCGCGCCCGCGCTTGCGTCCGGCGACGTGCCCCATCCCGCTGATAAAGTCGACCTTTTCGACGAAGGTCACGCGCGAATGGCGCGGCACGTATAAATAGGTGTGATCCGAGTACGGCGTCACGTCGGGGATGCCACCCGACCCCGGCAGGCGCATTCGCGGCTTGCGATAATCTTTGCCGAAGGCGATGTTGTTGAAGTTGCCGACGGCATCGACCTGCGCGGGGCGGAAGAACTCTTTCGGATTGAACTTAGGCAGCAAATCCGCCGCCGCCGCGACAAAGCCGACGTGGAGCAGCCCCTTGCCGAGCCACAAATCCTCGATCCGCCCGACGCCGAGCGGCGCCCAATCGCGGCAGATGCTCTGCCCGATTGCCGAGGCGAAGCGGACGTTGGGCGCGTGGGTCAACTGCGCGAGGATAAATCCCGCCACCACCAGCGGCGTGTTGATCCCCTGCGCCAACACTTCACCATCTTCCACCTGCCGCGAAATACAGGCACAAATCAGTTCGTCAGTCGTAAATTCCATCAAGTTGATCCCCGCGCTGAATACATTAGGAAGCGCTGATTGGTCGTCTGAAAGACGTAAGGTGCGCCGAAAAGCTGCTCGCCAACCGCGCACATCGCCTGATCGCCGTCAGCGCAAATCACGACGTCAACGCCCAGCGATTTGACCGCATCCAGCAGGCTGATCCCACGCTCAAGCGCCACTTGGTCGGGTCCCGTGCGTCCGACAAAGGTCACGCGGTCGTTGAGCGTGAACCAGAACAGCGGATCAGCCCAGACGGTCGCCCCGTCCGGGATGCGCCAGCTCAGCAGATCGACTTCGGCAAGCGTGCGCTGATTGGATTGATCCTGCATGGCGCTGGTCATATCGTAAACCGGTGCGGAAATCAAGGCGGGCAGCAGCACGAAGACGCCGAGGATCACGATCCCGCGCGACCACGACGCCTGCGGGGTCAGCGCCCGCGCGCTGAAGTAGGCGATAAACGGCGCCAGCACTAACAGATAGCCGTAGCTGGTCATGCCCAACGTCATCAACACCAGCGCTGTCGCTGCAAAGATCACCACAATCAGGCGATCTTTTCCCCGTCCCACCCGCCACGTGATCACCACTCCCGCAATCACGACCACGATTTCTAACGGGGAGAGCAACGAGCTGATGCTGATAAAGTTCAAGAAGCCCAACGGATTGACAGTCAGCTTGCCGAGTTCAGCGTAAAAGTGAGTCGTGTAGGCGCTGTACTGGCTCAGCTTGAGGGTCGGATCAGGCAGAAAGTGGAGCGCGAGAAACAGCCCGCCCGCTCCCGCGCACGCCGCCGCATAGCTGAGCAAATCACGCCAGCGCCCGGCGTGGTGGAGCAGGTAATCGCCGAGCAGCACCAGACCGATCACGCCGTTGAGCACGACCCCGACGGTCGGCACGACTTCCATACCGAGATAGAGCGCGCCGCCGGTCAGCAGTAGCCAGCGCAGCCGACGCGACTGAAGGTAGCTCAGCAGCGCCAACAGGACGATCCCGCTGTAGACGACGAACCCCACGTCCATCCGCAGGTCGTGCGCCGCGCGGATAAATGGCGTGAGCGCCAGCAGCACAGCGATCCCGGCGATGCGCTGAAGCGTCGTCAGGTCGCGCGAGCGCCAGAGCAGCAGCGCGACCACCATCACACCCAGTCCGGCGACCAGCAGCGGAAATGCACGCAGCGCCAACAGTGAAAGCCCCCCAGTCAAGCGCAGCCACAGGCTCATGACCACGTAATAATAAGGTGCAGCCGGGTACGGAATGCCGTAAGCATTCATCAGATACGACGAATAAAGCTGACCATGGTAGGCGAGATTCGTCGCCAGCGAGCCGAGCCAGACCTCATCCGGTAGGTCAAGCGGCATGAAGCTCTCGACGCTGAGCAGATGCAGCACGATCATGCCTAACGCAGCGGCAGTGACGGCGATTAGGACGTAGCGCCGTGTTCGGATCGTCGTCTTCCCTTGCGGATTCTCAAGAGCGAACAGCACCGCCAGACCGCTAAGCAATATTCCGTGCGCGATGATGAACCACAGCAGCGGCGGCGAACGGAAGAAGCGCCACGCTTCATCCGGCTTGATGACGCGGACGATCAGAAAACTGACGACCGCAGCGATCAGCACAACCGCAGTCAGCGCGTGCGCCTCGCGCAGTTCTCGGCGGAGGCGCGGCTCAAACAGCAGCACGACGACCAATACCAGCGCCAGAATCGCGTAAATCGCTTGCAAGTGTTGGACGACGATGCCATTATCCTTGTAGAGCCAGTCGACCTGCTGCTCGCTCTGGATCAGACTCAAGATCAGCAGCAGGAGCGTGCTGATCAGCGCCAACAAAGCATGCCCGCGAGCCTTGAGGAGATGCGTCAGATACGCGCGAGCTTTAGTCGCGGATGAGTCCATCATGGGCAGCCTCGTGGGAGCCGCGCCGAATGCCGTTTATTCATGGATTCGAGTCCGACCCTTAGCGTACTTACGGCGCAATCTGTGTTACAATCCGCGCTAAGTGTACAACGCCGTCTCACGAATCAGGAGGCTAAAGTGTCTGTGACCTCGACGCTCCGGCAAACAGACATTTTCTACGATTTCACGCTGACGCAGCTCGAGCTGATCGCTTCGATCTGCACCGAACGCTCCTACGAAGTTAACGACGTGATTTTCGAGGAAAACACGCGCGGCAGCGAGCTTTACGTGATCGCCGAAGGTGAAGTCGCCATTCAGATCGACCCAGCGCTGATCGGCAAAGGCAGTTCAGGCGCAGCCCAGACGATTGCCACGCTGCGACGCGGGCAGTCGTTCGGCGAGGTTGCGCTGGTCGACGAAGGCGTCCGCTCTGCCCGTGCCCAAGCTGCCGAAAGCGTCACTCGCGTGCTGATCATCCCGCGCGACAAGCTGATCCTGATGTGTGATTCGTATCCCCAGATGGGCTACCGGCTGATGCGCAACCTCGCCGCCGATCTCGCCATGAAAATCCGCAACACCGACCTCAAAGTCCGTGAATACCTCACGTGGATGAAACCGGACGCCGGGTAACCGCGCTGGGTCTAAGACCATTTCGCTTTTATTTTTTCCGCCTCCTATACTTACGACTATGGAATACACCGTCATCATCGTCGTTGCTGCCGCGCTGCTGGGACTCTCCAAAGGCGGGTTAGGCGCCATGTTGGGTATGCTCGTGACTCCGCTGCTCACGCTGATCATGCCCGTCCCCGACGCGATCAGCTTGGCGCTCCCCCTACTCATCTTTGGCGACGTGTTCGCGCTCTGGTTCTTCTGGAAAAAGTGGGACATGCACTACATCCGGCTGATGCTCCCGGCAGCCGTGATCGGCATCGTCATCGGGACGTACCTGCTCGCCACGCTGGATAATCTCACCCTGCGCCACATCCTCGGCAGCTTTACACTGATTTTCGTCATCTACCGGGTCGCCAGTAACCGCCTGAAGCAGCTTAAATACCACCCCCGCGACTGGCATGGCTATATCGGCGGCGGACTCGCGGGCTTAGGATCGGCGCTGGCGAACACCGGCGGTCCCCCGTTCACCGCCTACCTGCTGCTCCAAGAACTAACCCCGGAAGCCTTCGTCGGCACGACCACACTCTTTTTCGCCGTCGTCAATCTCGTGAAACTGCCCGGTTTGGTCATCGCTGGCTTGATGGATTTCAGCAAACTGCTCGGCGTGATCTGGGTGCTGCCCGTGATTCCGATCTTTGTCTTCATCGGGAGGATCGTGATTGTGCGCATCAACAAAGTCGTCTTCGAGTGGTTCATGCTGATCGTGCTGGTGATCGCCAGCCTCGTGCTGCTGTTCGTCCCGCCAGTTTAACGCTCACAGGCAGCCCATCACCGAATCAAGACGAGCGATCCGCGTGGATCGCCCGTCTTGTTCTCCTATGAATCTCTGTAGGGGCACGGCGCGCCGTGCCCCAATAATCAACATATCTACTCCGCCGCGACCAGCTTCACGAACTTGCGCTTGCCGACTTGCAGCACCGTCGGCAGCATCTCTGGCGTGATCGTCGCCTGAATGTCGCTGACGGGTTCGCCGTCGAGCTTGACGCCGTTCTGCTGGATCAGCCGCTTGGCTTCCGCGCCGCTGCTGACCATCTCAAGCCGCCGCAGCAGATCGGTGATCCGCTCCTCGGCGCTCAGAACCTCGACCGGGATGTCGTCGGGGATGCCGCTGCCGCCGCGAAAAACTTCGTCCCAGTTCTTTTGGGCTTCCTCAGACGCTTCCGGGCTGTGGAAGATCGAGACGATCTCGCGCGCCAGCCGCATCTTGACCTCGTTGGGGTGCAGCGCGCCCGACGCGATCCCCTGCTCTAGTTCCTGCATCTGCGCGGGCGTCCAGCCGAGGATCAGCTTGTGATAGATCGGCATCGCCTTATCCGGCACGCTCATCACCTTGCCGAACATCTCGCGCGGCGTCGACAGCAGCGGGATGTGGTTGCCGAGACTCTTGCTCATCTTGATCTCGCCATCGGTTCCCGGCAAACTCTCGCCCATGATCATGGCGATCTGCGGTTTCTGCCCCAAGCCCTCTTGCAGCTTGCGCCCCGCCACGAGGATGTTGAACAATTGATCCTGCCCGCCGACCTGCACGTCGGCTTCCTGCGCGACGGCGTCGTAACCCTGCATCAAGCCGTAGAACATCTCGTGCAGGTAGATCGGCTCGCCTGCGTCCAGACGCTTAGCGAAATTCTCGCGCACGAGGAACTGCTGCACCGTGAAGTTGCTCGCCAGCCGGATGATGTCGGCGAAGTCGAGCGTCGAGAGCCATTCGTCGTTGCGGCGTACCCGCGTGATCTGCGGATCAAGGATTTTGAAGGCTTGCTCGGCGTAGGTGCGCGCGTTCTCCTCGACCTGCTGGCGCGTCAACTGCTCGCGCGCCTTGTCCTTGTCCGACGGATCGCCGATCAAGCTGGTGAAGGTGCCGATCAGGAAAGTCACGTCATGCCCGAATTCCTGAAACTGGCGCAGCTTCCGCATGGTGATGGTGTGACCGAGGTGCAGGTCAGCAGTGCGCGGATCGTAACCGGCGTAGATACGCAGCGGACGCCCCTGCTTTTCCGCCTCGATCAAGCGCTCGCGCAGTTCGCGCGTCATCGCCTGCTTGATCTGCGGGTCGCCGTATTCCACGCCCGACATCAGCACTTCGACTTGTTCGTCAATCGTCTTGGTTAACGTCGTCATTCGTTCTATTCCTAACTTGGGGGTCAAACTCGCCTAAGTATAGCAGAAAGTCAGGACTGAGAACTGCGGGTCGAGGACTGAGAAAAACGCCCAAATCCACACACGGAGTCAGATTTGTCCTTACTCAGTCCTCAGTCCTTTCCCCTCAGTCCTAAATGACTTTAATCACCCGCTCGACCTTCAGCCGGATCACGACCATGTCGAGCGTCGTCCGCCACAATTCGATGTCCTTTTCGGCTTGCTCGCCCTGCTCGTAGCGCCGCGTGACCTGCTTGAGCCAGCGATAATCCGTGTCCGGCTCGACACACAGCCGTCCCTTGAACAGATAACCCGCCCCATCGTCGCCACCGACCTGCACACAGCCCTTCGGATCGCGCGCCATGTAATCGACCTTGCGGGTGTTGCGGTCGCTGATAATCACGATGTCGTCGCCGTCCACGTCGAACCAGAGCGGCACGGTATGCGGATAACCGTTGGCGTCAATCGTGCTCAGCCGCGCAATCGATGGCTGATTCAATACGGTCATTACTTCGTCGTTGAAAAGCATAGTATCCCTGCCTTCGTTTCCCTTAATCACGCGAGAGTATAGCATCCGTCGCGCGATCCCCGTAAGAAATTGGCAAGATTTTCATAAGGAACTCGCAACCTTATTCCGCTTTCATTCGATTGTCCGACTATATTAGGAGAATCGAAAATAAATCGTATTGGAAAGCTGATCCTCGCTATCACCGCCTGTTTGCTGCTCGCCCTGCCCGCCGTGAGCTTCGCCCAAGACATGACCGAAACCACGCCCGTCACCTGCAATTCGACGCTGGTCTCGCTGCTGATGATCGCCGAGCACGACTATGACTACCTCTCACACATGGATACGCTGCCCAACATTGATTTCGGTCAGTATGATCAACTGATCCACGACAGCGTGGCTCGAATGCAAAGTATGGAAGCCGACATGAGCGCCGACGAAATGGCGACGGCACAGGCGATGCAAGCCACCGTCGACGAGATGATGATGATGTCCACCACCGACATGCTCAACCAATATGACATGTCGATGGGGATGGACGACATGAGCAACAGCATGGAGATGACGGTGCTGGTGCCCGGCGATGTCGCCGGTGAAGACCCGCTCTGCTCCAGCCTGCGCGCCGACGTCGAGCACTTCTTGACCGCGCACGTGCTCGCCGACATCGCGTCGGCGGACATGGGCAGCGGGATGTAATTCACCACCAGCCTCAGGACAAAACCGCCTCGATCTGGGGCGGTTTTGTCCTTTGCGTGAACGGGCTGATAGGTTCTATGCGCCCAACTCGATCAATTTACGCTGAAGCCGCTCGATGTCAACGTACATCTCGGTGCCCATTTTTCGCTTTTCCACTGTCAAATCCGCGTAATTGTGTCCGAGGAAGAACGCCAGATTGCGATAAAGCACGGGATGCGGTGATTCATACAGGAATTCGAGCACCGTCGCTTGGTCGGCAAATAACATATTGGTCAGTCCCGCGCCGTGAGGCGCGACAATCCATTTCACGTGACGCATCAAATTGACCTGTTCCTCGAACGTCATCATTTCCATCTGAACCGGCTTAAAGCCGTAGCCGGATAAGCAGGCGGCAACTTCAGCTTCGTTGGCGACTGGCGGCTGACCGCTGCTTGGCGCGAGATGTAGAGTCGTTCTAAACCGGCGGGTTCGGCGGGCACGGCGATCTTGTCCATAATTGCCTTGCGGACGTAGGTCAGATACTCACGCGGGATGTACTTGTTGAGTTGCAGCCGCACGTATGAGGGGAACAGCAGCGTCTCGACCGAGACCCAATCCTGATTCTCGACGTACTGCACGGTCATGCTCGGCGGCAAACATAGTTCGAGCGAAAGCCGCTGAAATGGCTTGAGGTCGGCGCGCATCAGCAGCGTGATCGGCTCAGCATGATGGAGCGAGTCCAGCACGTACAGCCGCGTCAGCGCATCGATCAGCCAATGGAAGTAATTATCGTCATCCACGCTGGTGATGACGGCATAGGTCTTGCCGGAAACCCGCAGCGCCGACCGCGCGTCGAAGCCGTCGAACAGCTCGGCGGCGCGCTGCGCCTGCGTGGTCGGCGTCGAATCCGCCAGCAGCCTTCCGTCTTCGAGCCGCACCTCACCCGTCCACAAGTGGACGTAGGCATTCTTGATGCCGCAGACGAACAGGTCGTTGAGTTGAATGTCCGCTTGCTTGATCTGGTCGGCGGTCAGCGGCAGCCTAAAGGGGATCGACCAGTAAGCGTAAATGCCGGGAACCGACAAGTCTTGACTGGCGTGTAAGTCGCCGCGCTCCGCACCGTGCTTGGACAACCACCTGAACACTCGTTTCAGGCGCAGGCGGAGCCAAACCGGGAGCTTCAGGTAGTACGGAATCAGACGTTCCACTTCACCCCCAAACGGTGCCCGCGACGCATGGTAGCCACACTGAAATTACTACTGGCGTAAGCGTGTGTCAAGCATGGTCGAAGCAGCACTTCACGCCGACGCTGACTGCCGACTTTCCACCGCGCCCAACGCTGTCTTCATGAAGCAATCTACAAAAATTAGTGTTCTGCGGCTATAATGAGCGCAAAATGCTCACCGTGCGAAGCTTTCAGCCTCGCCTTTTAGAGGACAAACCGCAGCATGAAACCGATGACCAGCGCCGAAGCGCGCGAGGCATTTCTCGATTTTTTTGAGGAAGTAGGGCACAAGCGTGTCCCATCCTCGTCGCTCGTTCCCGGCAATGACCCGACTCTGCTGTTCACCAACGCGGGCATGGTGCAGTTCAAGGACGTGTTTCTCGGCTTGGACAAGCGCCCCTACACCCGCGCGACCACCTCGCAGAAGTCGATGCGCGTCTCCGGCAAGCACAACGACCTCGAAAACGTCGGTCCCTCGCCGCGTCATCACACCTTCTTCGAGATGCTGGGCAATTTCAGCTTCGGCGACTACTTCAAGCGCGACGCCATCCGCTACGCCTACACGCTGCTGACTCAGGTCTACGGCTTGCCCGCTGATCGCCTCGCCTTCACCGTCTTCGAGGACGACGACGAGGCTTACGACATCTGGATCAACGACATCGGCGTCGATCCGCGCCGCGTCGCGCGGATGGGCATCAAGACCAATTTCTGGCAGATGGCGGAAACGGGACCCTGTGGACCGACCAGCGAAATCCATTGGGACAAGACGCCCGAACTGGGCATGGACAGCATCATCCCGATGATGCAGGCGGAGGACGACCGCTTCCTCGAATTGTGGAATCTGGTCTTCATGCAGTTCAACCGCACCCAACCCGATCCCGATTTCACCCGCCAGTGGGACGTGCCGCTGCCCGCGCCCGGCGTCGATACCGGCATGGGCTTCGAGCGCATCCTGAGCGTGGTCAACGGCGTCGAGCAACAACTATGACACCGACCTGTTCCTGCCGATCTTCAAGGCGACGCAGACGCTCACCGGCGACAGCGACGAGCAGCGCAACGCCAACATCGTCCCCTACCGCGTGATCGCCGATCACGTCCGCGCGGCGGTCTTCCTGATCGCCGACGGCGTGCTCCCCGGCGCGAAGGGGCGCGACTCGGTCTGCCGTCTCGTCATCCGGCGGGCGTCGCGTTTCGGCGCGAAGCTCGGCTTCACCGAGCCGTTCCTCGGCACCATCGCCCAAACCGTGATCGACGTGATGGGCGGGCATTACACCGAACTGGTCGAGAAAACCGCTGCCATCAAGCAGACCATCACCCGCGAGGAAGAACGCTTCCGCCGCACGATGGATCGCGGGCTGACGGAACTCGACGCCGAACTCGCCAAGCTGCCCGAAGGCGGCGAGCTTTCCGGCGACGTGGCGTTCTACTTGAAAGCCACCCTCGGCTTGCCGATTCAAGTGACCAAAGACGTAGTCGAGGAGCGCGGCTACACCGTCGACCTCTCAGGCTTCGCCAGCGCCGAGCAGGAACACGCGCTGGTCAGCGGCGGCGGCAAAGCGATGGGCGAGATCGAATCTGCCGAGCTTTACACGGAAATCCTCAACGACCTGAAAGCGTCGGGCGATCTGGGCGCGAACGGCGTCGGCTACCGACCATATGCGCCGCTGGCGGTCGATGACCTCGTGCTGGCGCTGATCCAGAACGGCGAGCGGGTCGATCACGCCATCACTGGCGAAAAGGTCGAGATCGTGCTCGGCGCGACGCCCTTCTATGTCGAAGCCGGTGGTCAGGTCAGTGATATGGGCGTGATCACGACGCTGCATCCGACCAGCGGCGCGAACTGGCGCATCGAGATCGAAGACGTGCGCCGTCCGGTCGGCGGGTTGGTCGTCCACGTCGGCGAAGTCGTAGAAGGGACGCCGCGCGTCGGCGACGAAGCCCACGCCGAAGTCGACGCCGAACGCCGCGCCGACATCACCCGCAACCATACCGCGACGCATTTACTGCAAGCGGCGCTCCGGCATCATCTGGGCAATACGGTGCAGCAGCGCGGATCGCTGGTCGCGCCGGATCGGCTGCGCTTCGACTTCGCCTACGACGCCAAGCTGACGCCGCAGGAACTCCGCGCCGTCGAGAGCGAGGTCAACGAAGCGATTTTGCATAACTATCCGGTCAAAGCGGTCGAGAAATCGCTCAGCGAGGCACGGGCTGAGGGTGCGATGGCGCTCTTTGGCGAGAAGTACGGCGAGCGCGTCCGCACTATCACCGTAGCCGACGCCGCCGATGGCGGTCAGCGCTACAGCTACGAACTCTGCGGCGGCTGCCACGTGCCCGAAACCGCCGTGATCGGCAGCTTCCTAATCGTCAGCGAAGGCAGCGTCAGCGCCGGGATTCGCCGGATCGAGGCGGTCACCGGGCACGCCGCCGTCGGCTACGTCGAGGATCAGCTTACGCGGCTCGGTCAGGTCGCGGCGCAGTTGAACACCGCGCCCGATCAGGTCGAGGAGCGGGTCTCGGCGCTGCAAGGCGAATTATCACAAGCGAAAAAGCAAGCGGCGGAGCTTCAACGCAAACTGGCGAAGCAGAGTTTTGACAACCTGCTTGGCAGCATCGTACAAGTCGACGGCAAGCAGGCGTTGATCGCGCAGGTGGACGACGTGCCGCCCGACACCCTCCGCGAGATGTCCGACTGGTTCCGCAGCCGCGTCAAAACCGGCGTGATGGTGCTCGGCAGCATCAGCGAGGGCAAGCCACAGGTGGTCGTCTCCGTCACCGACGACCTGACCAAGCAAGGCGTCCACGCGGGCAACCTGATCAAGCAAATCGCCCCCGTGATCGGCGGCGGCGGCGGCGGTCGCCCGACGATGGCACAGGCAGGCGGCAAAGATGCCAGCAAGCTCGGCGACGCGCTCGACACCGCCCGCAAGTTGTTGTCAAAATAGGATATTCATTGTCCGTAGGGGCGTAATATATTACGCCCCTACATCAATCGCAAAGCGCGCCAATGCCAACCAAACCCGAATTCGTGCAGCTTGAACCCAACGAAGACGCCACCTCCGTGCGCGACCGTCTGGCGTTCCTGCGCGGCCAGCGCGTGCTGCTGATCTGGCCCGAAAACGGGACGGCATTGAATCGCAAGCTCGACCTCGTGCTGGTTCAGCGCGAGGCAATGCGCTTCAACATCCGCATGGCGCTCGTGACCCACGATTCCGACGTGATCCGCTACGCCGACGAACTCAACGTCAGCACCTTCGAGACCATCGGCGCCAGCGAGCGCGGCAAGTGGCGACGCGGCAGATCGCGCGTCTTTACCGACCGTTACGACCGCCCCAAAGACGACCCCGAAGCCGACGATCTGATGCCGGTCGCCAGCCGCGTCCGCATCAGCCGCCGGGTCAGCCCGCTGCGCGTGATCACCCGCTTCGTGATCCTGCTGCTGCTGGTCAGCGTGATCTTGACCACCGGCTACCTGCTGATCCCCAGCGCAACCATCACATTCACGCCCTTGCAGCAGCGGCTCGACGCCGAAGCGACTATCAACGCGACCGTCGACCCCGAAGGCGTAGCCGTCGACGTCGAAACCGGCGTCATCCCGGCGACCATCATCCGCGCCCAGATCGAGCAGCGCAGCTCAGTGCCGACCACCGGATCGCAAACGCTCTCCGGCGGTCGCTCGACCGGCTCAGTCGTCTTCATCAACAAGACCGACGGCGCGGTCAACGTCCCCGGCGGGACACGCCTCAGCACCAGCGCGGGCACGCCGATCCAGTTCCAGACGGTCGAGGACGCCACCGTCCCCGCCGGGCGCGGCTTGCAGCTTGAAGTCCCCGTCGAAGCGACCGGCGACTCAACGGGAGACGTGGGCAACGTCGCTCCCGGCATGATCAACGTCATCGACGACGCCGCGCTGGTCGATCAGCTTGAAGTCCGCAACGTCGGGGCGACGGTTGGCGGCACGTCGCGCTCGGTCGGCATCGTCACGCAAGATGACCACGACCGCCTGATCGCCATTCTGCGCCAGCAGTTGCAGGAGAGCGCCTACAACGAAATGCTGCCGAGGCTTGAGGACAACCAGTTCATCATCCCGGAAACGATCCACATTTCCGAGGAGCGCAGCGACTGGATGACCTTCGACCACGCCATCGGCGACGCCGCCGACAGCCTGTCGCTGACGATGCGGGTCGTCGTCGAAGCGACCGCCGTTGACGAGGGACTCGCCCAGCAGATCGCCTTCGCTCGCCTCGCCGGGCAGATTCCGCGCGGGCACGTCGTCCGCCCGGAGTCGGTGCTGTATGATCGCGGCGCGGTGACGGACGTCGACAGCATCGGCAGCGTCACCTTCACCATGAAGTGCAGCGGCTTGGTCGTCAGCCAAATCGACAGCGCTCAGCTTCAGCAGGTGCTCGCCGGGCGCGAACCCGCTGACGCCGCTCAGTACCTCGTCAGCGAGATCGACCTCGCCGACGGGACGCAGCCGCAGATCACGCTGGCGCCGGACTGGATGACCCGCCTGCCGCTGCTGCCTATGCGGATCACCATTCGCACTCAGAGCGTCGGCGCGTGAGACTGATCGGCATCGATCACGGCATGGCGCGGATCGGTGTCGCAGTCTGCGACCATTCCGGCTTGATCGCCCGCGAGCTGGCGATCATCAACCGCACCTCAAAGCGCGAAGATTTCGCCAAGCTCAGCGCGCTCGCCGATCAGCACGAAGCTCAGGGTTTCGTCGTCGGCATCCCCGCCGATTACGACGCCCCCGCCGATCTGGAATACACGCAGGAAGATCGCGTTCGCGCGTGGGTCAAGCGCTTCGAAGCGACGACCAGCCTGCCGATCATCCTCTGGGACGAGCAGTTGACCACCGTCGACGCGCACGAGCTTGCCCACCGGCTCAAGCGACCGCCGCGCGCCCACGTCGACGACCTCGCCGCCCGCCTGATCCTGCAAAGCTATCTCGACGCCGTGCGCGATGGTCTGGCGGAATTTCCCGAATTGCCATCACCTGACGCCTAAAGGAAAGGTGATTATCCCTAATGTCATGTATTGTAGGGGCACGGCGCGCCGTGCCCCTACCTTTGCGTCTTCGCGCCTTTGCGTTGAATCTTTTTCTTCCGCCGGGGAATCGTAGGTGCGGCGTCAGGCGTGAACCCGTTATAATCCGACGAGTTGATCTTGTCACGGGAGTAACGCGCGGTGAGCCGTCTGTTTAAACTGCTGCTGTTTCTGGCGCTGGCGTTGATTCTGGTTGGGGGGCTGGCGTTCGGCGCGCTGTACCTGATTTCGGGCGGGCATCCGGTCGACTTCGCTCAGACCGCGCTGATCAAGCTCACACTTCAGGGCAAGCAAGATGCCCTCGATCTGCCGCTCAGCAGCGATACGACTCCGGTTCGCTTCATCGTCGAAATGGGCGATCCACCTGCCTTGATCGCGCAGAATCTCGCCGCCGCCGGGCTGATCAGCGACGCCAGCTTATTCGTCGATTACGTCCGCGCCTACGACATCGACGTCCAGCTTGGAAGCCGGGACTTACTTCCTCAAAAAATCACAGTCGATCAAGCAGATCGCCGCCACGCTGACCGACTCCAGCAACAGTCAAATCGTTTTCTCGATCATTCCGGGCTGGCGCATGGAAGAAGTCGCCGCCGCGATTGACAGCAATCCGCTGTTCGCCTTCAGCAGTGACGATTTTCTGCGCGTCGTCGGGGCGGGCGCGCCAGTCGATGCCGCTTTCGCCCAGCGCGTCGGGCTGCCGGTTAACGCCTCGCTGGAGGGCTTCCTGTTCCCCAACACTTACAGCCTGCCACCGGATGCGACGCCGCAGATGCTCCGCGATACGCTGCTTGCCGAGTTCAGCAAAGAGATCGACGACGCGGGCATCCTTAACGACGCTGCCCGCCAGAATATGAGCATTTATGAGGTCGTCACGCTGGCGTCGATTGTCCAGCGCGAAGCCGTCCACGCCGACGAAGGCGCGATGATCGCCGGGGTGTACGTCAACCGGCTCAATCAGGGCATGAAGCTCGACGCCGACCCGACCGTCCAGTATCCGCTCGGTCACCCCGGCGACTGGTGGGTGCAGATCACGCAGTTTGACTACACGAACACAATCTCGCCCTACAACACTTATCTCAACTACGGCTTGCCGCCGGGACCGATCGCTAATCCGGGACTCGACGCCATTGTCGCGGCAGCGAATCCCGCCGCCTCCGATTACCTCTATTTTCAGGCGGACTGCTCCGGCAGCGGCTATCACAACTTCGCCCAGACCTTCGAGCAGCATTTGGCGAATAGCTGCTGATGAAAGCGCGACCTCACCCCCCGACCCCCTCTCCACTGCGTAGAGAGGGGGAGAATCGTAGGCAGCGACATTTTGTAGAAGCAAGGTGCACCTTGCTTCTACTCGTAATCCTTATGTTGGTAAATGCCTGCGCGGTCGTGCGCACGCCGCCGATTGCCAAGATCGCGCTGCTCGCGCCGTTCGAAGGGCGCTATCGCGAGGTCGGCTACGAGGCGCTCTACGCCGCGCGCCTCGCCCTCGCCGACGTGAACGATCCGCAGATCGAGTTACTGGCGGTGGACGACGGCGGCAGCGAAGCGATCAGCCGCGCCCGCGCGGTGACCGAAGATCCGCAGGTCGCCGTCGTGATCGCGCTCGGCTATGCCGCGACCGAACCCGACACGCTGCAAGCCTTTGGCGATTTGCCTGTCTTAGCGGTTGGCGATTGGGGTGCTGAAGCAACCGGCGACAACGTTTTTATCCTGTCCAGCCCCGCTTTCGCTGGGCTGATCACGGTGCCGCCGCGCATCAGCCTCACCGACGCGGCAGCGCTGCCCGCGTCCCACGGACTCACTGGCGGCGCAGTCTTCGGGTTAGCGGGATTTGCCAAGCTACGTTCGTCATTTGATGGCGTGCACATCGCCTCCAGCGGCATCTTGCCCGACGCCGATTTCGTCACCCGCTATCGCGGCGACGATCCGTTCGCGCCTGAACCGCGTCTGCTGGCGACGCTGACCTACGACGCCGCGCGAATCGCCGTCGCCGCCGCGCAAACCAACGCGCCGCTGAACACCATCGCATCAATCGACTACGACGGCATCAACGGCGCGATCCATTTCACTGCTGGCTGCTGGTGCGACGCCCCGATCCACTACTACCACTACGAGTTCGGGAAGCTGGTCGGCGGCTCTTAGCTGCTAATGACGCCGTAGAACAGCGGCAGCGGCTCGACTTTCGCCGCGCTGAGCGCAAAGGCAGCTTCCAAGCGTGCGCGGCAAGCCGCGATCTTCGCTTCTTCGTTGGCGTAGATCGTCGCCAGCGCCGCGCCCGGCTCGACCTGATCGCCCACGCTGACGTGAATCTTCACGCCCACCGCCAAATCAATCGGATCGCCCTTTTTCTCGCGTCCCGCGCCCAGTTCAAACGCCGCCCACGCCACTTGATCCGCCGCGATCTGCGCGACGTACCCCGCCTGATCTGCCGCGAAGGTCGCCTCGAATTCAGCCTGCGGCAGCTTGGCGGGATCGTCGACCATGCTGACGTCACCGCCCTGCGCTTCGACCAGTTCGCGGAATTTCGCCAGCGCCGAACCGTCGTCGAGGTGGCGCGCGAGTAGCACCTGCACCTCGTCTTCATCCGTCCATCGTTCGCCCCGCCCTGCCAGCTTGAGCATGTAGCCCGCAATCGCCAAGCAGTGCAGCCGCAGATCGACCGGACCCGCGCCGTTGAGCGCGTCAATCGCCTCGTCGACTTCCAGCGCATTACCGACCGCCTCGCCCAGCGGCTGATTCATGTCCGACAGCACCGCGATCACCTGCCGCCCGGCGTCCGCGCCGATCTCGACCATGAGCCGCGCCAGCGCGCGCCCTTGATCCAGCGTTTCCATGAACGCCCCCCGCCCGATTTTCACGTCCAGTACGATCCCGTTCGCCCCCGCCGCGATCTTCTTGCTCATGATGCTGCTGGCGATCAGCGGCAGGCTGGAAACCGTCGCCGTCACGTCGCGCAGGGCGTACATTTTGCCGTCGGCGGGCGCCAGCGCCACCGACTGCCCCGCCAAGACGATCCCGTGTTCGCGGGCAAGCTGGCGGAAACGCTCCGCCGAGAGATCGACCTGATAGCCCTTGATCAACTCCAATTTGTCGAGCGTGCCGCCGGAAAAGCCCAAGCCGCGCCCGCTCATCTTGGCGACCGGCACGCCGCAGGCTGCCACCAGCGGCAGCACCACCAGCGACGTTTTATCGCCCACGCCGCCGGACGAGTGCTTATCGACCCAATAATCGCTGATCTCGGAAAGGTCGAGCTTCTCGCCTGAGTCCGCCATCGCCAGCGTCAAATTGACCGTTTCCTGCCGGGTCATGCCCTTCAGGTAGACCGCCATCATGAAGGCAGCCATCTGGTAATCGGGCACGTCGCCGCGCGTGAAGGCGTTGATCAGCCATTGGATTTCCGCGCCGTCGAGCGCTTCACCGTCCCGCTTCTTCGCAATCAGTTCTACCGCTCGCATCTCAGTTCCTCACTGCTGACCAAATCGACATTATCTTAGCAAAATCCCCTGCCAATCCGCGAAATGTAATGAAATATTCATTTCGCCTCGCCCGCAGATACGTTACAATGGTGACTTGCAGAGTTCAGTTTGGAGACTTATAAACTCATGAGCACATCAGCCGCAAAAAATCGGGGTGCTGCCCGTTCGAATCAGCCTAACCGTCAGGGCATTCTCGTGCTCGGCGTCGTTGTGATCGTGGTGGTCGTCGTGGCGATCATTGCGATTGCCCTCTCCGGCGCGCAGAGCGGCGGTGATGTCGATTACGCCAGCATTCCCCAATCGCGCACCGCCGACGGTGGTTTTGTGCTCGGCAACCCGGATGCACCCTTCACCGTGATCGAATTTGCCGATTTCTACTGCCCTCACTGCCAAGAATACCACCCGGAAATCCAGAAGTTCCTGACCAACTACGTGGCGACCGGCAAAGCCGAGTTTGAGTATCGCATTTTCCCGACGGCGGGCGGTCAGTTGTCCTACTATACCGGTCAACTGCTCGAATGCGCCGAGGAACAGAAGCCCGGTGCTTTCTGGCAGGGCTATAAGCTGATGTTCGATTACGCCTTCAGCGGGCGCTACAATCAGGACGTCGGGCGGCTGTTTGCCAACGACGTCGGCGTCAACTACAGCCAACTGCTCACCTGCGCTGGCAACGCTCAGCAGGTGTCAAAGGACGTCGCCTTCGGGCAGAACAACGGCATCACCGGCACACCGGCTGTCCTGATCCGCTACAACAATGGCGCACCGCAAACGGTGCCGGGCTATGATCGAGGTGGTCCGCCCTACACCGTCTTGGCGCAGCTTGCCGACGCAGCGCAATCTTAACGCCAGCTTCCAACCAATCAGCCACTCACGAGCGCAGCGCCCAAACCGCTGCGCTCTTTTTGCGCCTGTCTTCGGCTTGCAGGGTGGTTGTGAACCATTTATAGTTGGAGCATGAGCCAACATCGTGATCCCGACGAGGCACGTTTTTCGGTGGCGGTCGACACCGTCGTCTTTACCCTGTGCGACCGCGATCTGAAAACACTGCTCGTCCGCCGCCAACATGATCCGTTTGCCGATTTCTGGTCGCTGCCCGGCTGCCTCGTCCGCGACGACGAAGCGCTCGACGACGCTGCGCTGCGTCTGCTCTCGGAAACGCTCGATGCCGGGAGCGTCTACTGCCAACAGTTGTACACTTTTGGCGACCCCGCCCGCGACCCGCGCCGCCGCGTGATCAGCGTAACCTATTTCGCCCTCGTCCCACAGGATCGGCTGCCACCCAACAACCTCAAAGATACGTCCGGGCGCAGCGATTGGCACAGCGTCTACGCACTGCCGCCGCTCGCCTTCGACCACGAGGAAATCCTCAACTACGCCTTGACCCGCCTGCGCTACAAAATCGAGTATTCGGCGGTCGCCTTCGAGTTGATGCCTGAAGAATTCACGCTGCGCGAGCTTCAAGACGCCTACATGATCATCCTCAACGATCATAAGCTCGACAAAGCCAACTTCCGCAAGAAAATCCGCGAAGCCAACGTCGTCGAGCCGGTCAGCCGCTTCCGCGAGACCGGCGGTCGCCCGGCGAAACTCTATCGCTTCCGCAAGGACGCCCAACTGGAAACGAAGGCACGGCGTTTCTTCCCGTAATGACAAAATTAGGGGATTCAGTGAGCGTGTTGAAAAAGCCCCACTTTGACCCCACCCCCGCGCTGCGCGCTTTCCCTCCCCGAATTCAGGGAGGGGAGAGTACCTCGCCCGTTTCGAGATTGGACAATGAGGTTTAGTGATCGTTCGATATATCGAGGGGATCTAAATCCTTTTTCCTTCTACAATTCTGCTGCAAACCGTTTTTGACTCAGCACTCGGTACTCAGTACTTGGTACTTCTTCTAGCGCACCGTATCGCCCGAATTGACCAGCTTCAGCCCTTTGCGCTCGTAGTCCGCGAACGCCTGCCGTGCCAGCGCCTCAAAGTCAATCGTCGGATGGGCTACCGACGACATGCAGTCCTGCAAAATGCGAAACTTGCCAATGATGCCCGGCTGACCGTCGAAATAGCGCATGATCGAGGTCACGGTCTCCAGCACGCAGTGACTTTTCGCCTGTCCCGCGACGTAGATGCGGTCATAGTCGATCAGCGTCTTGAGAAAGGTCGTGTTCAGGTCGCCCTGCGGCTTACCGGGCACCTTGACCTCGGCTTCGAGCACGGAGTAATGCTCGGTTTCGGGGATCGAGCCTTTCTGTAGAAACACGGGCTGTGCCTGTCGCGCGGCGGTGTGATAGGCAATCGCTTCGTAGAGCGCGGGCGTCAGCGCTTGACCCGGCGTGCCGATCAGCGTGTGATAGGGCCAAATCATGAGTTCCTTTTTCGCCTCGGCTTCCAGTCGGGCGCAGTACGCCGCCGACCATTCCGGCTCGTAGAGCGAACGCCAGCGACCGGCGCGCACGTCCTCGCTGCGGATCACGGTGTACGGTTCGGGATGCTTGCCGTCAGGATCGCTCCACCACGTCGGGAAGAAGATTTGGATCGGCACGTGGCTGTCTAGTGACGCCGCGATGGTCGTCAGGTGCGTCAGGTTGCGATAAATCCACTCAATCGTGCGTCGGGCGTCGTCAACCGCGCCGGGAACGCTCAAGCTGCCGTCTTGGTGGACGAAATCGACCTGCATGTCGACCAGCAGCAGGATCGTCCGCGCCGGGGCGTGGGCGGCGGGAGTCAGGTTGGCGGCACGTCCCGCCGCCACCGCACTCGCCGTATCCGGCACGTACAGATCGCCGACTCGCTCAGGTCGATAGAACTTCGGGGGATTCATCATACGCTCCGCATTTCAACGGACATTGCGCTCTATTCTGACGCGCCGCTCAGGTTCCAGCAAATGCCATTATTGTTGTGCGGTGCAGGGATGGCTTTTGAATGAGAATCATTGATAAAGGAGATTTTCACGGTAGGGACAAGGCATGAGGGGTCTCAAAAGCCGCGCTTTGACCCCACCCCCATCCCCCTATCAGGGGTAGGTTTTTAACTCTGCGCTTACCTCACCCTTAAATCCCCTCTCCATTACATAGAGAGGGGACTTTAAAGACCCTTTGCAAGCTGTTTTTACCCCCTCTCCACGACGTGGAGAGGGGGCAGGGGGTGAGGTTAATAAAATACCTACCCCTGACAGCCCCCATCCCCTCCCCGACTTCAGGGAGGGAGAGTGCTTTCGCACGTTTGGAGTGTTTGTCGTCAAATTTGATAACTTCTCGACACAGCAGTCGTGTTTCTAGACACCCTCATGCCGTGCGCCTACCGACGGCTGGCTAGTGTATCAGTCGAGCCAGCGCGCGGGAGCCGTCCCGGTTGGCTGGGCGCGCCCGTTCTCGTAGCGCAGCAGCATCACGTAATCGGGATAATCGGTGTCGACGCGCGACTGCCACTCGGCGATGCTGAACAGTTGCAACCGCTCTTGGATCCGCGCAACCGTAACCATGAAGGGCAGTCGCTCGTAGAGGGCGTGAACCAGCGCCTCGCCCTGCGCTAGATCGGCGCGGCGCGCCAGCATCCCCAGCGCGCTTTGCAGCCGTTTGTGATGCGGCGCGGCACGGACGACCCAGACCTGCCGGGGCGGAATCTCGACGCTGAGCAGCGGCGCGATGGCTTCGGGCTGGTCGGAGCGCACCTCGTCAATCAGCAGGCAAGCGGGCTGACGAGCCAGCGCCGCGTTGATCTGATCGGCGAAGGATGCGCCGGGAGAATCCCCCGTCGCCCAGCGCACTGAAAAGCCGGTGGCATCCGGCGGCAGACGCAGTTCGCTCGCGCGCTCGACGGCGGCGATTGTTCCGCCGATCTCCTGCGCGATGGCGTTGAGCAGCGTCGTCTTGCCGGTCTCGGTCTCCCCGGCGATCACAAAGCCGTAAGGCGACGCCAGCAGCGACCGGAGCAGCATGACTGCCGGTTCGGTCATGAAGCCCTGCGCCACCAGATCGTCCAGCGTCGGCGCGCTGCGCGGATGCAGTCGAATGTCGACGTTGAAGCCGAAGGCAATCGACGGCTGGACGACACTGAGCGAGATTGGTCGCCCGCCGATAGTCAGCCCGGTTTCGACCACCGGATCATCGCTTTTGAGTTCCGCGCCCGCCTCACTAATCAATCTGTTGATCACCAGCCGCAAGTGATCCTCGTCCTCGAACAGCGGTGGCAGGCTGACCAATTCGCCATGCCCATAGCGCACCGCCGCGTGATCAATTCCGTTCAAAGCAATCGTCGTCACGCGCTCGTCGGCGAACAGCTCATCGAGCGCCCCGTAGCCGAACAGCAGACTGTAGACGCTGCGCAGCAGGTCGGCTTTGTCGTCGCTGCTGATCTGGATCAACTCGACCGCGATCACGTAATCGGCGGTGTCGAGGATCAGCTTGTAGCGCTTCGAGGTCGTGTCCGCCTCACGCAGCCGGGCAGCGTCGTTCTCCTCAGCGAAGGCGTCGACAATTCGCTCGCGCAGCGCTGCCATCGAAAACATCCGCCTGCCCATCCGCCCCGGCACCAGCTTGGGTTCGTGACCCTCATCGTTCATCAGATACGCCTCACAATTTACCTCACCCCCCGACCCCCTCTCCACTGCGTAGAGAGGGGGAGAAAAGCCAAACAAAAGAGGGCGACAATCCATACCGCCGGGTTACTTACAACGTGCTCAAATCGACCGGCTGGAGGTCGGCGTTGTCGTTGGGCTGCCGTCCGACCTTCGCCACGTCGTACCATACACCGTCGATCTGCACGCGCACCACGTCCATCGTGAAATCGGTGTTGCTGTCGCGGTCGTTGCGCAGCAGCGACGAGCCGACGCCGTAGACGTCTACCGGGACGTGCTCGCGCTCGTACTCGGCAATGCGCGCGGCATTGAATCCGCCGGTGACGACGATCTTGATCCCCTTGCAGTAGGCTTGCGCCGCCTCGACCAAGCGATCGGGCACGTCCCACGCCCGCCACGCCGCGTCGAGCGCCGCTCGCACCAAGCGCACCAGTTTCGGGCTAACGCCGAAGGGATCGTCCACACTCAACGATACGTCGCGAACGCTGGCGCTGGTATCCAAGCGCACGCCGTCGAGCGTCCAGCGCCGCTGCCCTTCGGCGTCGCCCGCTTCGAGCGCCGCGCGATAGTGCTGCCAGAGCGCCGCCGCCGTCGCCAGCGAGTCGCCGACGGTATCGTTGTTGAAATCGACCAGCGCGATCCGGGGCACGCTCACCGGCAGATAGCGGGCGAAGGCGACCATCGCCGCCGCCGTGTCGCCCAAGAACGAGGCGATCAGCGCGTGGGGGACGGTCCCGCCGCCTTTGCCGCCCCACCACGCGCCCTGCGCGTCGGTGCTGACCGACGGCGTCAGCGGGTGATCCCCGTATTCGCAGTTGTAGCGCTGCACCGCCAGCCAATAAGCGTAGCCATCGACCGACTGAACTTCCGGCAGGTCGAAGCGCGCCGGGAAGAACAGGATCGGTTTGCCATTGGCGACGCGCAGCACCTCGTAGACGTTGGTGGCGATGCGGCTAGCGCGGGTCAAGATGCCCAGAATCGGCGTCTCCAAGACGGCGAAATCTTGATAGCGACCGCGAATTTTGAGCACCGGGCGCACGTCGTCAGGATGCCCATGATAGAGCGCGACCGCGCCATCTTCGAGCGCTTCGACTTCCAGCGTTTGCCACGTCGCGACGAACTGATCGCCCTCGAAGTAGCCCGCCGCGTGCTTGATCATCGCCAGCGCCGCATCGACCCCGGCGACGACCGCATATGGCGCGCGACGCATGAAAATCTGCGCTTCGACGCGCAGGTCGGTCACGTCAAGACGGGAAAGATCAGCGGGCAAATCGCGTTGTGGCGTCCCCGAAAATGTCTCATGAGCGGAGCGGATGCCCTGCATCACGGCGACGACGTTTTCGAAATACTTGTCGCTGTAGTAACCTCGCCGCAGCCCTTCAAGGTCGAGTTTCATCACGTCATTGGTCAAGCGGTGCTGATCAAACAGCGTCATAGCGGCGAATCCGATTCAATCTATAAGCCATCATCCAGAATGTGGTATACTGCCGCCCGTCTCATTATTCAGCCCACTGGCAGGAATTTTCGAATGGACATCATTGTAACGGGTTCAATCGCCTATGACTACTTGATGCGCTTTCCGGGGCGCTTCGTTGACCACTTGATGAGCGAAAAGCTTGACCAAGTCAGCTTGAGCTTTTTGGTCGATGATATGTCGAAACATTGGGGCGGCAACGCTGCCAACATCGCCTACTCGTTGGCATTGTTCGGTTTGCGTCCTAAGGTGATGGGCACGGTCGGGCGCGACTTCGGCGATTACCGGCTCTGGCTGGAACGAGTGGGGGTCGATTGCAGCACCGTCCGCCAGATCGACGACGTGTTCACGGCGTCGTTTTTTGCGAATACCGACCTCGACAACAATCAGATCGCCTCGTTCTACAGCGGCGCAATGGCATACGCGCGTGACTTCACGATTGCCGATGCAACGCCTACTAAGCCGGATTTGGTCGTCATCTCGCCGAACGACCCACAAGCGATGATCAATCTCGCCGAAGAATGCCGCCAGCGCGGGATTCGCTTCGTCGCCGATCCCAGCCAGCAAGTGCCGCGTCTCGACGGCGACCAACTGCGCACGCTGATCGAGGGCGCGTACATGCTGGTGGTCAATTCCTACGAAAAAGAGATGATCTGCAACAAGACCGGGCTGACGCTCCGCGACCTGCGCGACATCGCCGAGATCGTGATCGTCACCCTCGGGCGCGAAGGTTCGGTAATCCACACCAACGGCGATGAGATCAACGTGCCGGTCTTTCCGCCCGGTGAAATCAAAGACCCGACCGGTGTCGGCGACGCTTACCGCGCCGGGCTGCTCACCGGGTTGGCGCGCGATCTGCCGCTGCAACTCTGCGGTGAGATGGGTGCGCTCAGCGCCACCTACGTGCTTGAGCAGGTGGGCACGCAGAGTCATCATTTCACGCCGCAGGAATTCGTCGAACGGTTTCGCACCCGGTTCGATGACCAAGGCGTACTCGACAGTTTGCTCGAAACCGTGCTCTGATCGGGCGCGCTGTAAACCGAATCAGCATAACGACAATTCTTATGACATGTGCTAAAATCCCCACGTTTTGGGGCGACGTCCCTACTATCCAATCATTCAGGAGTTACTATGACCGTAGAACACGACGTTAAAAACCTTGAGCAGGCGACGGGTGGTCGCTTTCGCATCGAGTGGGCTGAACACGAAATGCCCGTACTGCGCGCCATCCGTGAGCGTTTCGCCAAAGAAAAGCCGCTGCAAGGGATGCGCGTCTCCGCCTGCCTGCACGTGACCACCGAAACTGCGAACCTGATGCACACGTTGCAAATGGGCGGCGCGGACATCGTGCTCTGCGCCTCGAACCCGCTCTCGACGCAGGACGACGTGGCGGCGTCGCTGGTCTCGCACTACGAGATTCCGGTCTACGCCATCAAGGGTGAGAACAACGAGACCTATTACGATCACATCAAAGCCGCGCTCGACCATCAACCACACATCACCATGGACGACGGCGCTGATCTGGTCGGCACGATCCACAAATCGCGCCGCGAGCTGCTCGACGGCATCGTCGGCGGCACCGAAGAGACGACCACCGGCGTCATTCGCCTGCGCGCGATGGCGAACGACGGCGCGCTCGAATTCCCGGTGATCGCGGTCAACGACAGCAATACCAAGCACCTGTTTGACAACCGCTACGGCACCGGGCAGAGCACGCTCGACGGGATCATCCGCGCAACCAACCTGCTGCTCGCCGGACGGGTGATCGTCGTCGCGGGCTACGGCTGGTGCAGCCGGGGCATCGCCAGCCGCGCCGATGGCATGGGCGCGCAGGTGATCGTCACCGAAGTTGATCCGCTGCGCGCGCTCGAAGCGACGATGGACGGCTTCCGCGTCATGCCGATGGAAGAAGCCGCGCCGATTGGCGACATCTTCGTCTCGGCAACCGGCGACATGCACGTGCTCGACACCCGCCACTTCGCCAAAATGAAGCACGGCGCGGTGCTGGCGAATTCCGGTCACTTCAACGTCGAAATCAACATCCCCGGCTTGCGCGCGATGAGCAGCCAAGAACCGAAGCTCGTCCGCCCGTTCGTCGAAGAATACAAGGTCGATGGCAAGTCGATTTATCTGCTCGGCGAAGGTCGCCTGATCAATCTCGCCGCCGCCGAAGGACATCCCGCCAGCGTGATGGACATGAGCTTCGCCAACCAAGCACTTGCCGCCGAGTACATGGTCAAGAACCACGACGCCCTGTCGGCGAGCGTCTACACCGTTCCGGAAGACATTGACAAAGAGATCGCCCGCCTGAAGTTGGAGACGATGGGCGTCCGCATCGACACGCTTACCCCGGAGCAAGCGCATTATCTTAGCCAGTGGGAAGAAGGCACTTGATTTCCCGTTTGTCTTTGCGAAGGGAGTAAAGTTATGCAACTCAAGCTGAAACAGATTTTCCTGATCGCGCTCGCGCTGCTGTTGATCGCAGTTCCCGCAGCGGCACAGAGTGACGGGGCGCAACTACGCTTCGTCCACGCGATTCCGGGCGCGTCGGCGGTAGACGTCTACGTCGATGGGCAGCTTGCCGTAGGCAATCTCGGCTACGGGACCGCCTCGACCTACGTCGGCGTCCCCGCTGGCTCGCATCAAATTAGCGTGATGCAGGCAGGCAGCGCTTCGACCCTGTGGACGCAGGACGTCAGCACCGGCGCAGGCACGTCGTTCACGCTGATCGCAAGCTCCGCTTCGCAGGCGGTATTCACGGTCTATCAGGACGATCTCAACCCACTGACGTTAGGCAAAGCGCGCTTCACCGCCGTCCATGCCATCGCCGGTGGCGCGGCAGTGGACGTGATCCTTGCTGATGGTCGCCCGGTGATCCCCGGTTTGCAGTTCAATCAGCCTTACGGCACGCTCGATCTGCCGGTCATGTCCTATGATCTGGCGGTCGTGCCCGCCGGAGGCGCTATCG
Source organism: uncultured Chloroflexia bacterium (assembly GCA_963826685.1). Taxonomy (GTDB): domain Bacteria; phylum Chloroflexota; class Anaerolineae; order Aggregatilineales; family Phototrophicaceae; genus Flexifilum. The sequence continues at coordinate 224,634 of CAWGYC010000004.1, forward strand.
GTGACGCGCTCGTCCCGGCGCAATCCTACAGCCTCAACAGCGGCACGTCTTACGTCCTCGTGATTTACGGCACCGCCGACTCGGCGCAAGCGCTGCTGCTTTCCGCGCCCACCCAGCCGCAAGGCGACGGGGGTTACGTGCGGATCGTTCACGGGATCGCTGGTGGTTCCGCCGTCGATGCCTATCTGAACAGCACGCTGGTCGCTCCCGCGCTCCAAATCGGCGATGCGACCGACTTCATCGTCCTACCGGTGGGCGGCTATTCGCTGTCCGTCAACAGCGCCGGAACCAACAACGAAATCGCCACCGCGTCGCTTGACGTGAGCGCGGGCAGCTATCAAACGGTCGTTCTGAATGGCGGCGCCGAAGCGCCGACCGCCAGCGTCATGGGCGATCAGGTCAGCACGGTCAACGCCGATACGTCGGTCTTCACGCTGATCAACGCGACCGGCGCAGCGACCACGACCGCCGCTTATGCGGACGGCGGCGCGCTCGTCGGCGACGTCGCCGCCGGAAGCTCAAATTCGGCGATGGTCGAAGCGGGCAAATCCGGGATCGTCGTCTCGACCAGCGCCGACGGCACTAACAATGACGTCTCGCTCAACTTACCGGGAGGCACGTTTGGCGGGCTGTACTACAGCGCCGTTGCCTATGACGGACCCCAAGGCGCTCAGGTCGTTCAACTGCCGCCGGTCAGCATCGCGCGCAGCGTGGGTGCCGAAGTCGCCGCCGTACCGACTGAACCGCCGACTCAAGTCCCGGTCGAAGCACCGACGGCAGCGCCGCCCGCTGAGCAGCCGACTGCCGCGCCGAGCAATGACGTCGTGATCATGCCGCCAGCGACCGCCATCCCGACGACCGAAGGTCCCACCGCGCGCGTCTTGCTCGATCCGGGCGCAAATCTGCAACTGCGCCTCTATCCGAGCCGCGAAGCGTTCTCGCTCGGTCTCGCACCCTCCGGCACAATCTTGCAGGTCAATGGTCGCGCGGGCGAACCTGTCCCGGCATTCGACACGACCGCGACCCCGCTGCCTCCCAACGCCACCCCGTTCGTCGACCCGGTAACACTGTTGGCGGAGGGCGAAGACCTCGTCCCCGCCGATACGTGGCTCAACGTGACCTTCGACACGCCCGATGGCGGCACGATCACCGCGTGGGTCAACGCGCTTTACCTCAACCTGCACAACTCGCGGAATCGCCCGCTCGCCTTGCGCGATCTGGCGACCATTCCGAGCAATCGCGCCGGTCAAGCAGTCGACACCGCGATGGAACCGCCATCACCGCGTGAGAACGTGACGACCGCGATTGTCACCAACCTCGATCCGGGCGTGCGGACTCACATCCGCCGCATCCCGTCGACCGCTGGCGAGTCGCTGGCGCTCGTTCCGGCAGGCACGCAGATGGAGTTCGTCGGCGTCACCGAGGCACGCGATTGGGATTTCGTGCGCTATCAAGCGCCGCAGAGCACGGTCACCGGCTGGATCAGCAACAACTACGTGACGCTCCAGCGCAACGGGCAAAGCGTCACCTTCGACCGCCTGATGGAACTGGGCGAACTCAGCATCTTGACCGAAGATCAGCGCGGCAGCGTGGTCACAACCGGGCAGGCACAGCCAAGCGTAGCCGACTCGCTCCGCAACGTGGTCGCTGGAACGGTCTTCAACCTCAATGCCGACGCCAACCTGCATTTCCGCCGCAACGACAACGACCAGTCCGAGTCGCTGGCGCTGCTGCCCAACGGCACGCAGATAATCGTTAGCGGGCGCAGCCCTGACGATACGTGGCTGCAAGCGACCTACGACAACCAGCAAGGGTGGGTCGCCAGCCAATACGTGCAGCTCAGCTTCAACGGACAGCCCTTCGAACTGGCGTCGCTGCCGGTGATCGACACCTCGACGCCGACGCCATCTCCGACGCCGCAAGGCTAACCACGAATATCGGGAGTCCCCTCGCGGGGACTCCCTTCGCAGCATCGCACCGAAAGCAAACACGATGACGAAACGCGCGCTTATCACCGGCATCACCGGGCAGGACGGCTCCTACCTTGCCGAGCACCTGCTCGAACAGGGCTACGAGGTCTATGGCTTAATCCGCCGGACGACGACGGTCAACTACGAACGCATCAAGCACATTCAGGACCGGATCACCCTGATCTCGGCTGACCTGACCGACTTGACCAGCCTGATCTACTGCCTGCGCGAAGCCCAGCCGGACGAGATTTACAACCTCGCCGCGCAGAGCTTTGTCCCGGCGTCGTGGGCGCAGCCCGTTCTCACCGGCGACGTGACCGCGCTGGGCGTCACCCGAATGCTCGACGCCATCCGCACGGTCAAACCCGACGCCCGCTTCTATCAGGCGTCCAGCAGCGAAATGTTCGGCAAGGTGCATGAAGTCCCGCAGACCGAGAAAACGCCCTTCTATCCGCGCAGCCCTTACGGCGTAGCGAAGGTCTACGGTCACTGGATCACGGTCAATTACCGCGAAAGCTACAATTTGCACCTGACGAGCGGCATCCTGTTCAATCACGAAAGCCCGCGACGCGGTTACGAGTTCGTCACCCGCAAGGTGACGCGCCATGCCGCCATGATCAGCCTGAAGCTGGCAAACGAACTGCGGATCGGCAACCTTGACGCCCAGCGCGACTGGGGTTTCGCCGGGGATTACGTCCGGGCGATGTGGCTGATGCTTCAGCAGGAGCAGCCCGACGACTACGTGGTCGCCACCGGGCGCACCCATACCGTCCAGTATTTGTGCGAAGTCGCCTTCAACTGCGTTGACCTCAATTGGCGCGATTACACCGTCCAAGATGAGCGCTTCATGCGCCCGGCGGAAGTCGACCTGCTGATCGGCGACGCCAGTAAAGCCAAAGCCAAGCTCGGCTGGGAACCGCAAGTCAGCTTCGAGCAGTTGATCGAGATGATGGTCAAAGCGGATTACGACCAGATCAAGGCGGAGCACAACCTTTGATCGATAGTCACTGCCACCTGAATTTCGACGCCTACGCCGCCGACCGCGCCGAGGTGATCGAGCGGGCGGCGGCAGCGGGCGTCAGGCGGATCGTCAATCCGGGGGTTGACGAGGAGTCGAGCCGGGCGGCGGTCGCGCTGGCGGCGGACTATCCCGGCATTTACGCGGCGGTCGGCATTCACCCCAACGACAGCGCCAATTTCAGCGCCGCCGAGCTTGGAGTGGGTCGAGATGCTTGCCGCCCAGCCGAAAGTCGTCGCCATCGGCGAGATCGGGCTGGATTATCACTGGAATGACAGCCCCAAAGAGAAACAGTTTCAAGCGCTCGAAGCGCAGCTGACGCTGGCGGCGCGGCTTGACCTGCCGGTGATCATCCACAACCGCGAAGCCAGCGAAGACCTGATCGCCATCCTCGAAAGCTGGACGCCAACGCTGCCGGACTCGCTGCGTGCGTGTCCCGGCGTGCTCCACTCCTTCTCCGCACCGCAGTCAATCGCGGATCGCGCGCTGGCTGCCGGTTTTTATCTCGGCTTCACCGGACCGATCACCTTCAAGAACGCAGACGATCTGCGCCGGGTCGCAGCGGGAGTCCCGCTTGACCGCCTACTGGTCGAGACCGACGCCCCGTTCCTGACGCCGACGCCGTATCGCGGCAAACGCAACGAACCCGCCTATATTCCGCTGATCATCGAGCGGCTCGCCGCGCTCAAGCTGATCTCCGCCGACGAAATGGCGGCGTTGACTGTCGCCAATACCGAGCGGCTGTTTCGTCTGCCACCAAGCCAGAATCAGTAGGGGCGTTATATATAACGCCCCTACCAACCCGCATTTTCATACATTCTAGGGTCACGGCGTGCCGTGCCCCGACAACGTTACCCCTAGATGCCGGCGGGCGTCGCGGTCACTGCCGGACGGATCGCCGTGAGGGCGGCGTCGTAGAATGCCTGCACGCCAGCGACGACCGTAGCCTCTTGATCCTGCGTCATATTACCGTTGCTGACCGCTTCATCCAGCCGCGCCGTGACCTTGGCGATTGCGTCGGCTTCGACGGCTGTCGGGTCGCCGCCGTTGGCGCTGATGATCTCGCTGAGCGTGCTGCCGCTCTGGATCTGCTGCGCCAGTTCGCGCCCGTTCAAGCCAGTTGCGTCCATGATCGCGTTCATCAACGGTGCGCGAACGTCCAACCGATCCATGAACTGCTGCACGCGCGGCAGCCGTCCTTGCCCCTGCCCCATCGGCGGCAGCATTTGACCACCATGACCGCCAAACCGTTCGTCCAACATGCCACCGAACTCGCCATCGAGTGCCCGCTGAATCAGATCAGGCAGATTTGCCAGCACTTGATCGGCGCGTTCCTGCGTCAGATTGCCGTCCGTCACTGCCTGATTCACGCGGTCGGTGATCGCCGCCGTGATCTTGGCGGTGATGTCGTCCAGATTACCGCCATTCGCCGCGATCACGTCGGCGAGCGTTTGCCCACGCAGTTGTTGCAGCAGGTCGGCGGGCTGGATGCCGAGGTCGTTCGTGATGATGGCGAGCAGATCACGGAGCAGACCGTCGCCCTGAAGCTGACCAAGCAAACCGTCCGGTGCTCCGGGAAAACCGCCGCGCCGGTTGCCAAAAAGGTTCCCCTGCCCCGGTGCGGGCTGAGTCGGTTCCGGCGTCGCATCCTGCGCGCTGACCACACCGACGACCAGAAGCCCAACGATGAGCGTTAAAGCCAACAAACTGATTTTCTTGACGTTCATATGTACACCTCGTTTCAACGTAACTACGCCTTCATGATGCCCACGAAATGTAATCAAAGTGTGTTGCAGACTCTCACAATTGCTAAATTTTGGTAAAATCGCCGGACTATGATCGATTTGTCGATAATCCTCGTCAGTTGGAACGTCGCCGACCTGCTAGCGGCGTGCCTCGACAGCGTCTACGCCAGCTTGGGCGCTTTGCGCGTCGAAGTGATCGTGGTTGATTCGGGCAGCAGCGATCAAACGGTCGCGCTGCTGCAATCTCGCTTCCCACAGGTGACGCTGCTGGCGCAGGGCGAAAACGTTGGCTTCACACGCGGTAATAATCTCGGCTTGGCGCGCGCGAGCGGACGCCACCTGCTGCTGCTCAACCCTGATACGGAGGTGATTGGCGACGCGCTGGCGCGGATGGTTGCCTATCTCGACGCTAATCCGGCGGTCGGGATCGTCGGACCTTACACGCACAACAGCGATGGCAGCTATCAATCGACGCGGCGGCGCTTCCCGACGTTGGCGACGGCGTTCTTCGAAAGCACGTGGCTGCAAGGCTACGCCCCCAAATCGCTACTGGATCGCTTCTACGTCAGCGACGCACCGCCCGACCAAACCCTCGACGTGGATTGGGTGCAGGGATCAGCGCTGATGGCGCGGCGCGAGGTCTACACCCAGATCGGCGGGCTGGACGAGGGCTACGTGATGTATTCCGAGGAACTCGACTGGTGCAAGCGCGCCAAACTAGCGGGCTGGCGGGTCGTCTACTTCGCCGACGCCGAGATCACTCATCACGGCGGCAAGAGCAGCGATCAAGTGGTCGCGCGGCGGCACATCCTGTTTCAACAGAGCAAGCTGCGCTACTTCCGCAAGTATCACGGGGCGCTGGCGGCGCAAACGCTGCGCGTCTTCCTGCTGCTGAGCTATGTGCTGCAACTCAGCATGGAGTCGCTCAAGGGGCTGATCGGCTCCCAGCGCGCGCTGCGACAGGAGCGCGTCCGCCAATACTGGCAGGTGCTCCGTTCCGGCTTGAGGATCACCTAGATGCGCATCGGCATGATCACGGGCGAGTACCCACCGCTGCAAGGCGGCGTCGGCGCTTATACGCGCATCCTCGCCGCTGAGCTGGCAGCGCAGGGACACGACCTGTTCGTACTCAGCCGCGCCGGAACGACCAGCGATAATCCGCGCGTAAACTTGAGCGCCAGTATCGATGGATGGGGCGTTGGCAGCCTATTGGCGGCGCGGCGCTGGGCAAGCGATTGTCTGCTCGACGTGGTCAACATCCAGTACCAGACCGCCGCCTATAGGATGTCGCCGTTCATCCACTTCTTGCCGGATGTGCTGCGCCCAATTCCCGTCGTGACCACTTTTCACGACCTGCGCTATCCCTATCTGTTCCCGAAGGCGGGCACGCTGCGCGATTGGATCGTCATGCGGCTGGCGCGAGCGTCCGCTGGCGTGATCGCCACCAATCACGAGGACGCCGCCCAACTGAGCGATTTGTGCATGGCGCTGATCCCGATTGGCAGCAACATCCGCGCCAATGACACAGACCCAGCAGATCGGCAGCGGATCGGAGCCAGCGCCGCCGATTTCCTGATCGCCAACTTCGGGCTGATCAACCGCAGCAAAGGCATCGATACGCTCATTGAGAGCCTTGCATGGCTGCGCGCCGACGGCATCCCGGCGCGGCTGGTGCTGATCGGCGGCGTCGCGGGCAGCAGCGACCCGACCAATGCCGCTTTTATCGAGGAGATTGATCGCTTGATCGAGCGGTATGATCTCACCCACTTCGTGCACAAGACCGGCTACCTCGACGACGCGGGTGTCAGCGGGTGGCTGCGGGCTGCCGATGCGGTCGCCCTGCCCTTCAATGACGGTGCATCCTTCCGGCGCGGCTCGCTGATGGCGGCGATCCAGCACGGCTGCGCGATTGCGACGACGCAGCCGCGCGTCGAGATTCCGGCGTTCGCCGACGGCGAGAACCTGCTGTTGATCCCTCCGAGCGATCCCGCCGCGCTGGCGGACGCACTGCGCCGCCTCTACGAGTCGCCGGAAACGCGCGCTCATTTGCAGCGCGGCGCGGCAGACTTGGCGCACCAGTTCGACTGGACGGAGATCGCGCGCGCTACCGTCGCTTTTTATGAACACGCGCTGGGTGAGCACTCTTGAGGCGCTGGCTGTACGCGATTTTCGCGGCATACGTTGTGCTGGCTTCGATCTACAGCGTCATCACGCCGGTATTCGAGGCGTCGGACGAACTGTGGCACTACCCGATGGTGCAGTACTTGGCGACGCACGGTTTAGCGCTGCCGCCGCAGACGCCGGGCGTCGCGACCGCGTGGCGGCAGGAAGGCAGCCAGCCGCCGCTTTATTACCTCGCCGCCGCCGCGATCACCGCGCCGATTGACACCTCCGACCTGAACACCATTCGGCGGCAAAACCCCCACGCCGACATCGGCGTCATCCGCCCCGACGGCAACGTCAATATGATCGTGCATCACGCCGATCTGGAAGCTTTCCCGTGGCACGGAACGACGCTGGCGGTTCACGTCGCGCGCTTGTTCTCGATCCTGCTGGGCTTAGGCACCGTGATCGTCACCTACGCGCTCGGTCGCGCGCTGTTCCCGCGCCGCCCGGAGGTCGCGCTCGGCGCGGCGGCGATCAACGCCTGCCTGCCGATGTTCCTGTTCATCAGCGGGTCTGTCAACAACGACAACCTCTCGAACCTGCTCGGCAACCTGCTCCTGCTGCTGATCGTGCTGCTGCTCAAGGCGGAGCGCCTCCCACGCGGGCGCTTCTATGCGCTGATCGGCGTGGTCGCCGGTGCGAGCTTGCTGGCGAAACTGAGCCTCGGCTTGCTGATCCCGCTGGTGGCACTGGCGCTGCTGATCGTCGCGCTGCGCTTTCGGAGTTGGCGACCGCTGGTGATCGGCGGGCTGATTTCCGGCGGGCTGACCCTCCCGATCGCCGGTTGGTGGTATCTGCGCAACGCCGAGTTGTACGGCGACCCGACCGGACTGAACACCTTTTTGGAGATCGTCGGGCGGCGTGCGATCCCGGCGAACGCGGCGCAGTTGTGGGCGGAGCGCAGCAGCTTCACGCGAGCGTTTTGGGGCTTCTTCGGCGGCGTCAACGTCGCCTACCCCGACGCGCTCTACCTGATCTTCAACCTGATCGGCGGCATCGGCATCGTCGGCGCGCTAGGGTATATCATCTATCGTCTCGTCCGTAGGGTCAGGCAAGCGAAGCTTGCACCGCGCCATGCCCCTCCATGGCTGCCGCACATTTTCACACTCGTTTGGATTGCCATCACCTTCGTCTCTTATCTGCGCTGGACATCCGAGACGTGGGCGTCACAAGGGCGGCTGATCTTCGTCGCGCTATCGCCGATCCTCGTCTGGATCGTGCTCGGTTTGACGTGGGCGCTGCCGCGCCGCGCCCGCTCGCTGCTGATCGGCGTCATGGCAGCGTTCTTCTTGGTTGTCGCAGCGGCGACGCCCTTCGCGGTGATCGCGCCTGCTTACGCGCTGCCCGCCCCCGCTCCACCCGGCACGGCTCAGGCGACGTTTGCAGCGACCGATGGCGCCGACGGTTCCGTCGGCGGCGCGCTCGATTTGCTTGGCGCGCAGGTCGTCAGCGCGACCGTCCAGCCCGGTGACACCGTGATGATTAATACTGACTGGCAGATCGCCGCGCCGCTGCGGAACGACTGGAGCCTGTTCGTCCATCTGGTCACACCGGATGGTGTGATCGTCGGTCAGCGCGACGTCTATCCCGGCGGCGGGACGCTGGCGACCAGCGACTTAGCAGCCGGCGCCTCGTGGCAGAACCCGGTTGCGGTCGCCGTGCCGTTGGCTGCCTACGCCCCGGAAACGCTGACCGTCGAAGTCGGCTGGTACGATCTGGCGTCGGGCGCGCGCCTCGCGCTGGCGGACGGATCTGAGATCTACACGGTCGGCACGGTACAGCTTGAGCCGCGCGTTAGCGATCTCGACGTCCCAAATCCGCTGAGTATCAATTTCGGCGGTAAGATTGAATTGGTCGGCTACAGCCTGAGCGATCTCACGCCGAAGGCGGGCGACAGCATGACGCTGACACTTTACTGGCGAGCGATCCAACCGATCAGCGCGGATTACGTCGTCTTCGCCCACGTGATCGACCCGCAGACGACGACTAAATATGCTGGATCGGACGCCATGCCCGTCAACTGGAGCGCGCCGACCTCGACGTGGCAGCCCGGCGCGATCATCGAGGACGCGCACCCGCTCGATCTGAGCGCCGAGACGCCGCCGGGGATTTACGAAGTCGAGATTGGGCTGTATCTCAATCCGGGCGATGGCAGCTTTCCCCGTCTGCGCGTCGTCACGCCCGACGGCGGCATGGCGGACGATTATGCCTATCTCAGCCGCGTGCGCGTGCTGCCGCGTAAGGATGGATCATGACCGGAACGAAACGCACTGATAGCGTCGCCATCATCGTCTTGATCCTGCTGTGGCTGCTGTTCTTCTGGCGGCTGTTCACGCCGGTGCAAGCGGATCAAGCGTCGCTGAAGCTGGGCGATTTCTCCGGGCAGTTCGTGACTTTCGCGGGCTACCAATACCAGCGCTTCGCCGAGGGGCAGGTTCCGCTCTGGAATCCCTACAACAACGGCGGTCTCCCCTTCATCGCCGATACACAGGCGGCAGTCTTCTACCCGCCGCGCCTCGTGACGATTGCCCTGAGCAACCTCGCGGGCGGCTGGAGCTATCATGCGCTTGAGCTAGAGATGACCTTCCACGTCCTCGCCTTCACACTGCTGATGTACGCCTTCGTCAAGCGGCTGACCGGGAGCCTTTTAGGCGCGTTCTGCGCCGCCGTGATCGCCGGGTACGGCGGCTACCTATCGGGCTATCCGCCGCTGCAATTGGCGCTGCTGGAGGCGGGCATCTGGCTGCCGCTGGCGGCGCTCGGCATCCTTGAGGCGACGCGCACGCCGCGCATCCGCTGGCGCTGGCTGGTCGTGACCGGGATCGCGCTCGGCGTCTCGTGGCTAGCGGGACATCCGCAGACCAGCTTCTTCTTGACCTATCTGCTGGTCGCGTGGTGGGGCTACCGCCTCTGGATGATTTCCGTAGGGGCGGGTTTGAAACCCGCCCCTACACTACGGCGAATCGGTATATTTGTGATCGGCACAGCCCTGTTCGGGCTAATCGCCATAGGGATTTCGGCGGTGCAACTGCTCCCCGGCGTCGAGTACCTGACGCGGACGACGCGCGCAGGCTTCGGCTACGACGCCAAAGCCAACGGCTTCCCGCTCCAAGACGTTGCCCAATTCATCGTGCCGGGGATCGTCAGCCTCTATTCGCCGCTCTGGATCGGCATCACGGGGCTGGCGCTGGCGCTGATCGCGCTGTGGCGGCGGATCAGCGGCGCATGGTTCTGGGGAGTCGTCGCGCTGCTGGCGCTGCTCTGGAGCTTCGGCGGCAACAGCGTCGTCTACCCGGCGATCTACAACATCCTGCCGGGGCTGCGCTTCTTTCGCGGGCAGGAGCGTGCGGCTTACCTCGTCGTCAACGGCTTGGCGATCCTCGCAGGCATGGGTGCAGCGTGGCTGACCCAATGGGACACCATGCGCGATCACGTCGCCGGGATGCGCCTACGGCTGGCGCTCAACCGGGCGTTTTACGTGGCGCTGGCGCTCGGCGCACTGGTATTTGTGACGTGGATCGGGAATCCAGCAGGCTATGGGACGGCAGTTGGTGCGCTGGCGTTGGCGGTGATCGTCACTGGCGTGCTCTACCTGATTATTTCGACGGCGCTTGCGCGCGGTCAAGGGCGCCTACTCTGGTTAATCGCGGCACTGCTGGTATTCGAGTTGTTCACGGTGAACATGGACGCCGAAGCCATCTACGACCACACGCCACCCGATCAGCAGGTGTCGATGATCGCGCCGCCGCTGCTCGCACCCGTAATTGCGGACGCGAACGCGCCGTTCCGCGTCGATGGCTTTCGCGGGCTGACCGACAATTACGGCAGCCTCTACGACGTGATGGACATTCACGGGATCAGCCCGCTCTGGCTGGCAGGTCCCTACACTATCATTGAAGGCGACGTGCCCGACGCGCGCTCATGGGAGTTGTTCGCCGTGCGTTACGTCTTCAGCGATTGGCAAGAACTCCCGGTTCCGACTCAGATCGTCAGCTCCGGGACGGATCGCTATGGTGACGTGAATCTGCACGAGCTGAGCGATCCTCGCCCGTTCGCGCTGCTGGACTACCAGTACGTCGTCGCCGACGACGAATCCGCCTACGGGCTGCTGCGCGACCCAACCTTCGACGCGCGGCGAACGGTGATCCTGTCAAACGATCCGGGCATCGCCACAAGCGCCGACGCACCGGCAGCGGCGACCGTGATGCAGTTCACGCCGGAGACGATCATCATTCACGCCGACGCCGCCCACGACGCGATCCTCTCGCTTGCGCTGCCGAATTACCCCGGCTGGTACGCGACCATCGACGGCGCAGCCACCGACCTTTTGCGAGCTTACGGCGCGCTCGACGCGGTAGTGGTGCCCTCCGGCAGCCACACCATCCGGCTCGATTACAATCCGCTGAGCTACCGGGTCGGCGCGTCACTGAGCCTGTTCACGTGGCTGGGCGTGGGTATACTGGGGATCGTTCTAATCGTGAGACGTATTGTAGGGGCAGGTTTGAAACCTGCCCCTACCAGCGACGGTGTTGAGGACTGAATGGGATCAACCGAAGCCGTACAGGCGTGGATTGCGGGGTTGGATCGGCGCGTCTATGCGATCCTGATCGGGCTGGTGGTCGGTCTGACCGGCGGGCTGGTCGGGCTGCTGATCGGCTTGTTCGACCCGCTGATCGCCACCGGAATTGTGTTGGGCGTGCTGGTCGCGCTCTACGTGCTGACCAGCGTCAACGCCGCGCTCTACGGCGTGATCGCGGTGATGGCGCTGCTGCCCTTCGGCACCTTCCCGATCAAGATCGGCTTCACGCCGACGCTGCTCGACGCGGCGATGGGCGCGTTTCTGCTGGTCTACCTGTTTCAGTGGATGACAGGACGGCGCACGTTCGTGCGCTTGACGCCGGTTCACCTGCCGCTGGCGATCTACGTCGGCTGGCTGATCCTCAGCTTCGTGCTCGGCTTGCGCTACGGATCGCCCACATCGGCGATTCTGCGCCAGTTCGCCGAAACGTTGCTCAGTATCGGCATGGTCTTCGTGCTGGTCGATCTGCTGCGCGACCCGGCGAGTCTGCGCCGCTTGGTGCTGGTCGTGATGGCGGCGGCGGGCGTTCAAGCGCTGATCGCCTTGATCCTGTACGTCATGCCCGACGTGACCGCCGAGCGCACGCTGATCCGCTTGGCGCGGATCGGCTACCCCGACGGCGGCGTGATCCGCTACATCAACGACGACCCGACCGGGACGGAGCGCGCCATCGGCACGTGGGTTGACCCGAACGCGCTCGGCGGCTTCCTGACGGTCTGCGCCGCCATGATCGCGCCGCAGGTGTTCGCCCGCAAGCCGGTGCTGCGCTGGCGCTGGCTGTCGTGGGGCGCGCTGGGCATGGTCGGGCTGGCGCTGCTGCTGACCCAGTCGCGCGCCTCGATGCTGGCGTTCGCGCTCAGCTTGGGTTTCATCAGCCTGTTCAAGGGCTATCGCAAATTCCTGCCGCTGCTGATCGCCGGGTTCGTCGTGCTGCTGCTGCTCCCGCAGACGCAGGAGTATCTCGGTCGCTTCATCGAAGCCTTCACCGCCAGCGACATCTCGACCCAGATGCGCGTCGGCGAGTATACCGACGCCTTCCGCCTGATCAGCCGCTACCCGGTGACGGGCGTCGGCTTCACCGGCACGCCGGAGATCGACATTTACACCGACGCCGCCAGCATGTACTTGATCATGGCGAACGAGATCGGCTTGGTCGGCGTGGGGCTGTTCGCGGCGACGATGATCGGCGTATTCGCTTATGGGCGGCGGGCGTGGCGCGCGGTGCAGGACAACACCGAACTGCGCTCGATCCTGCTCGGCTATCACGCCGCGCTGATCGCCGCGCTGCTCAACGCCACCGCCGACCTGTACTTCTTCCGGCTCGACTTTCAGGCGTCGATCACGCTGTTCTGGCTGACGGTCGCGCTAGCGCTGGCAGCGTCACGGCTGGCGCTGGAGCCGATAGGTTCAGAGTGAAGCCAAGCGCTCGCCACGCTCGCGTTCAGAGGCAGAGATCGGTGATGGACGCGTCCACGTCAACCAATGACCCGAAACCCGAAGTGTTCGATGCCTAGGCCGGAGGGCCCGAGAAGCGGTGCGCGGACGATGCGGATTCAAGCTCCTTGTGCAAGAACGAACCACCGCGTATCACCCGCGCGCTAGTCAAGTCAGTCAGGTCTTCGCGCTCATGTGTTGCAACGTAGCCGTTTTGAGGGTCATAGGGTATGGCAATGCTGCTCGTCCACTCATAGGCATTGCCCGCCATATCCTGCGCGCCCACCCACGAGTCGCCGTCCGGCTTGCTGCCCACATCCCACAAATGACCCTCTGCATTTCCTGTCTGAACCAGATATTGAGAAATATAGTCTTTCCCCCAAGGAAAGATCCATTCACTCAGGTCCGCGCGCCGCATATTCCCACTCCGCTTCGGTCGGCAGGCGCATCCCCATTTTCGCGGCGCAGTCACGCGCCTCGAACCACGTCACGCTCACGCGAGGGCGCTGCGGAAACGATAAGTCTGTCGAGTTTTCCGATTTATCCGGATCAACCACCGTGCAGCCCAACTGATCGAACTCGGCGTTAGTAATCTCAGTGCGGCTGATGTAGAACGGTGTGTCGAAACGCTGTTCGCCGCCGTTTGCTGGCTCGCCTACCGGATCATTCCCCATCAAAAAGGTGCCCGCCGGAACCAATACCATCACAATATCAGTGCCATTGATGGTGCGGTGGTATAGATTAATATCCGACTGCGTCCAGTCGTCGTTGCCCGTAACTGAATGCACGAGGAAGTCCAGTTGGGATCGGAAACAACGCAGCAGGTGTCCCGGTTTCATCATGCAGCAACTTTGCATACACACCGATCAACACGACAATCACGAGCAGAGCAGACAGCCCCAACATCAGCGGTGTTGAGCGCCTGCTTCCGCTTTGCGTTAGGTGTTGGGCAGGTTGTTCGATGGTCAACGTGGGCTTGTCCACTCCGAGCAAAACGGTCAGCTGTGAGTCTGCGCCACCGGGGAACGCAGTGGCGGGCATCCGCAGAGCGCGACGCTTCGCGGTTGCTCCAATTGATAGCGAATCGATCCGATCAACCGGGCAAGACTATCCTCATCGATGCCCTGTTTCATATCGACGTACTGAATGTCGGTAAGTTCCGCCGAAAGGTTGGTGCGGTCACGAAGCTGCACGTCACAATCGGCTTTTGCAGGCGCGTCGCCTCTGTAAACTCGGCGCGACAAAACGGAGACGTGACCAACTCGTTGCTTAAGAGGTAGACAAACACGTCGCAGGCGTCGATCTGGCGCAGGATTTCGTCCCACCAATGCACGCCGCCCAGCAGTTGATCGTCGTACCAGACGTTGTTCAGTCCATAGACTTGGCGCAGATGCTCGACAAGTCGCTTTGTTACATTCTTGTCAACCCGGCTGTAGCTGATAAAAAGCTGTGCCATTGGCAATCCCTGCCGCAAAGAGTTTCGTCACATTGTACACAGTGTAACAGCACTGCGCTCTGTGCAACGGAATCGACCGTTGCCAAAGCGTCGCCCATCGTGTAGTATGACCCCATTGAATTACCCAACGTAATAACTTTCCGCTCTGCGCCGACGCACCCGCGTCACAGCAGGGCAAACCCAAGGAAGGGGTCAACTGAATCATCCATGAAACGAGCTTACGAACTCACTTTTATTGTGCGCCTCGACGGTAACGACGAGGCAGCGGTCAACGGCACCATTGATCAGGTGCGCGCATGGGTCGAAGCCGAGGAACTCGGTCAGGTCATGAAGATTGATCGCTGGGGACGGCGCAAGCTGTCGTATTTGATCGACAACCAGCGCGAAGGCTACTACGTCCTGTTCAACTCCAATATTGAGCCGCCGGCGTTGAAGGAAATTGAGCGCAACCTCAACCTTGCCCCCAACGTGTTGCGCTATCTTTTCGTCCGTACTGACGAGTAAGTTGGGGGACGACTTACCCCGCCGGTTTTCTGGAATTAATGCTTATGGCACGCGGTCTGAACAAAGTGATCATCATCGGGATAGTGGGACGCGACCCTGAAATGCGTTTCACGCCCAGCGGTCGCCCCGTGACCAGTTTTAGCGTTGCGACGAGTCGGACTTGGGTCTCTGCCGAAGGCGAACGTCGTGAGGAAACCGAGTGGTTCAACGTCGTGGCGTGGGGCAACCTCGCCGAAATCTGCAAGGCGCATCTCGCCAAAAACCAGCAGGTTTACGTCGAAGGGCGGCTGCAAACGCGCGGTTGGGAAGACGAAACCGGCAAGAAGCACTTCCGTACCGAACTGGTCGCCAACGAGATGATCTTGCTCGGCGACCGTCGCCAGCACACTGATTTCGATTACGTCAACGATGAAGGTGATAACGGCGATTACGCTTTTTAAGCGACCGCTTGCAAGCGGCGCCACCTTCTGATAACGAGTGAGCGATACGAGGACGAAGATTATGACAACTGATGACATCAAGCGTCGCAATGAAGACGTCGACGACGACGATAGCAGCGAAGAAGGCGAAGAGCGCCCGGCTCGTCGTGGTAGCGGCGGCGGACGCCGTGACCGCGACGACCGCCGCAGCAGCCGCCCGCGTGGTGGCTTCGGACGGCGCTACCGTCAAGCCGCGTACTGCCCGAAAGGGAAGTGTTTCGACTACAAAGACATTGACACGCTGAAGCGCTACATCACCGAAACCGGCAAGATTAAGCCGCGCCGCCAGACGGGCAACTGCTCGCGCTGCCAGCGGGAACTCGCGCGCGAAATCAAGCGGGCGCGCCACCTTGCACTGCTGCCGTTTGTCCTGATGCAGGACTGACGGCGACCCGCGAATCGAGGTTTACGGTTGGGGCATGGCGACGCTATGCCCCAATTTCTATGCCGGGGCAAAATGAACTATTTTCGGCTCAAGTTCAGCGGGTGTGATCGTGTCGAAGTCTTTAGTGATTAGTTTTTAGCTAAAAACTAACGACCAAAAACTAAACACTGCGACTCACTCGTTCTAAACGCGAGTCTATTTCTTGATAGGGAGCGAAGATGTCGAAGCGCAGCACCACCGGGCTGCCAAAGCCCAATCAACCGAAACCCGAAGCCGCAGGCTCAAGGAGCCGGCTTCAACCGAAAATTATTCACGAATACCGCTCGAAAGCCGAGCGTGAAGCCGAGATTCAACGCCTCGTCATACTGGGAACGGCAATCGCTGTCGGCATCGCCCTCATAATCCTCGTATTCGCCATCCTCAATGACCAACTGCTCGTGCCTAATCAGGCTGTGGCAAAAGTCAACGGTACGTCGATCAGCGTCTCCCAATTCAAGAAGCGCGCCACACTCGAACGCGCCCTCCTGATCAACGAGTTGAACAACGCTATCGCTTTGTTCCAGAGCCCGCCCTACAACGCGACCAGCGACCAGATCAATCAACTGATCACCAGCCAGACGCCCTACAGCACGTGGTACGGCGAGCTTCAGGTCGCTGACCAGTTGGGTAACAGCGTCCTCAACACGATGGTCGAGGACGAACTCGTGCGCCAGAAAGCGGACGAGTTGGGGATCACGGTCAGCGAAGACGAAATTGACGCGAAGATTGACACCTTCTTCGGCTATGACCCGGCAACCGCCGCACTCGTGCCGACCGGAACGCCCTCGCCCACGCCGTCGCCGACCGCGCTCGTTTCACCCACGCCGTCGCTGACGCCGACCGCGACAGCGACGCTTGCCCAGACGATGACGCCGACGCTGACGCCCTATCCATCGGCAACGCCCTCGCCGACGCCGAATGCGACCGAACGCGCCGTCCAATTCACGTCGCAGCGCGACGATTACTTCACCTCCATCCGTAATCAAACCGGGCTGGGCAACAGCGACATCCGCGATTACTTCAAGATGCAGGCGCTCCGCGAAAAAGTGCGCAATGCCGTGCTCACCGACACCAGCCGCACCGCGCCGTTTGTCGATGCCCGCCACATCCTCGTCGCTGATGAAGCCACCGCGCAATCGGTGCTGACAGCGCTCCAAGACGGCGAGTCCTTTGCCAGCCTCGCGCAAGCGGTCTCGACCGATAGTTCAGCCTCGTCAGGTGGAGAACTCGGTTGGGCGCCGGTCAGCAACTACGTGACTGAATTCGCCGATGCCGTGCGCGATGCCGAAATCGGCGCGATTATTGGTCCGGTGCAGTCGCAGTTCGGCTATCACATCATTCAGGTGCGCGCCCGTGAAGACCGCGAAATGAGCGATACCGAACTCGCGCAGGCGCAGGGGACTCAGTTTGATACGTACCTCAGCGATTTGCGCACCGCCGATAGCACCAACATCGAAATCTACGATACGTGGACCAATAACGTCCCGACCGATCCGGTCTGGGTGCCAACGATTTAGTTCCAGCTTAGCGAAACGGGTGACCACGTGGTCGCCCGTTTTATTTTGAGGTGTACCATTAGGGAACTGCCCTCGTAGGGAAACCGTGCGTTGCCCTCGACTCGGCGCCAAGCTATAATCCGCCGCATGAACGATCAAGCGATTGCACGTGTAGAAGCGAAGTTAGAGCGGCTGATCGAGGGCGCTTTTGCCCAATTGTTCAGCAAAGCGATCCGCCCACAGGACATCGCGCTTCACCTTTCCCGCGCAATGGAAGACGGCGTTCAAGCCGCCGCCGACGGCGATCCACGCCCGTTCGCGCCCGACTGCTATACGATCCGCCTCAACGCCGAAGTCTGCGAACACCTTCTCACCCGACAAGCCGACCTTGCCGCGATCCTCGCTCAGCACCTGATCGAGCTTGCCGCGACCGCTGGCTACCGGCTCAGCGCAGCGCCCAGCATCCAGTTGAACGCCACGCCAACCCTTGAGCCGAACGAAATTGTGGTCGACGCCCAGCACCAGAGCGGAGCAGCGCCGTCAACCGCCGTGATGAACCGAATCGAGATCGAACAGGCGCCCGCGCCGCAAAATCCGCAGTTGATCATCAACGGCAAGCTCGTCCTCCGGCTCACAGACCCGCTGATTAACATCGGGCGCAGCCGCGACAATCAGATCGTCCTCGACGATCCTTACGTCTCACGTCATCACGCCCAATTACGCCTACGCTTCGGCGTTTACATGATTTTCGACACGCGCAGTCAGGGCAGCGTGCTCGTCAACGACGTCGTCGTGCGCGAGCATCGCTTGCAACCGGGCGACGTGATCCGGCTCGGCAAGACCCAGCTCGTTTACCTCGAAGACTCGCCGCACGGTGACGGACAAACCCACGCCACCGACGCGCTCGACCTCTGACAGCAGGGACAACAGCCGCTTTGGAACCCGAACTCGTCCTGTTCTTGCTGCGCTTGGCTTCCGGCTTGCTGCTAATCGCGGTGCTGGCGCTTTTGTTCGTCGCCATGTGGCGGGATTATCGCAGCGCCGTCGTCCAGACTGAAGCCAGCCGCCGCGCCTACGGCAAAATGGTCGAACTCCGCGAGATCGACGACGCCTACGTCGCCACCGGGCAGACGTATCCCCTGCTGCCGCTGACCAGCCTCGGACGCTCACCGACCAACACCATCCCGATCAACGACGATTTCGCCAGCGGCGAGCACGCGCTGGTCGCCCTGCGCAACGGGCAGTGGTGGCTGGAAGATCGCCAGAGCCGCAATGGGACGACCATCAACGGGATGCCAATCACGCAGCCGGTGATCATCACCGACGGCGACATCATCGGCGTCGGCAGGTTTCGCCTGCGGCTGGAATTGGAGCGCTGACGATGGATTTAGGCTTGCGCGGGGCGAAGGTGCTGGTGACCGCCGCCAGTCAAGGCTTGGGGGCGGCGACGGCACGCCAGTTCAGTCTGGAGGGCGCGCTGGTCGTGATCAACAGCCGCAGCTTGAGCGCGCTGCAAGAAACCGCCTCAGCCATCAATCAGGTGAGCGGCAATCCGGTCTACACGCTGGCGGCGGACGTGACCGACGCGAGCGCGGCGCAGCGCTTGGTCGTCAACGCCGCCGAGATGCTCGGCGGGCTGGACGTGCTCGTCACCAACGCGGGCGGACCACCCAACGGCACGATTGACGACTTCGACGCGGCGGCATGGGAGCAGGCGACCCGGCTCACCCTGCTGAGCGCGGTCAGTCTCGTCCGCGCCGCGCTGCCCTATCTGCGTCAGTCGAAACGCGCGGCGATCCTCGCGGTCGTCTCGGCGTCCGCCAAGCAGCCGAGCAAGAACGCGACCTTGACCAATACCATCCGCCCTGCCGTCGTCGGGCTGATGAAATCGCTGTCGCAGGAACTTGCCGACGACGGCATCCGCGCCAACAGCATCCTGCCCGGCTCGATCAGCACCGCGCGCACGGTCGAAATCATGACCGCCCGCGCCGCCAAGAACGGCACAACTCCCGACGCTGAACGCGAACGCGCCGCCGCCGACATTCCGCTCCAGCGCTTCGGCACGGTCGAGGAATTCGCCAACGCTGCCGTCTTTCTGTGCTCGCCCGCCGCCGGATTCATCAACGGCGTGGCGCTGCCGGTCGATGGCGGTAGAATCCGCGCGACGATGTAACATGAACACGATTGTGATGTAGGGGCATGGCGCGCCATGCCCTTACGCAAAGATGTAACGTGAATTGAGGAACGCATGACCGAAACTATCGAGATCGGTGTGATCGGCGGCTCCGGGCTGTATCACATGCCCGAACTGACCGACGTAACCACCCAACGGATCGACACGCCTTTCGGCACGCCCAGCGCCGACGTCGTGATCGGGACGCTGGGCGGCAAGCGCGTCGCCTTCATCCCGCGACACGGCATCGGGCACGTCTTCACGCCTTCGACTGTCCCCTATCGTGCCAACATCTGCGCGCTGAAAATGCTGGGCGTGCGCTTCGCCATCGCCGTCAATGCCTGCGGATCGCTGCAAGAGGACTACGCGCCCGGTCACATCTGCATCCCTGACCAGTTGATCGACATGACCAAGGCGGATCGTGGGCGCTCGTTCTTCGAGACCGGGCTGGTCGGGCACGTCTCAGTCGCCGACCCGTTCTGCCGCGAACTGAGCGACG
Source organism: uncultured Chloroflexia bacterium (assembly GCA_963826685.1). Taxonomy (GTDB): domain Bacteria; phylum Chloroflexota; class Anaerolineae; order Aggregatilineales; family Phototrophicaceae; genus Flexifilum. Next base: position 244,577 of record CAWGYC010000004.1, read on the forward strand.
TCGCCGTGCAAGCCGTCCGCGACGTCGGCGGCATCGTCCACGACGGCGGCGCTTACGTCACCATCGAGGGACCCCGTTTCAGCACGCGCGGCGAGAGCGCGGTGTTTCGGAGCTGGGGCGCAGCCATCATCGGCATGACCACCTGCCCGGAAGCCTTCCTTGCCCGCGAAGCCGAGATCGCCTACACGTCGATGTCGCACATCACCGACTACGACGTCTGGCACAAGGAGCCGGTCAACGTCGAGATGGTCATGCGGACGTTTCACGAGAATTTGCGCGTCGCTCAGCTCGCGGTCGCGCGGGCGGTCGAACTGCTCGATGTGACGACCGACTGCGCCTGTCACCACACGCTCGACGGCGCGATCATGACCGACCCCAACGTCGCCAAAGTCGGGCGGCTCGCGCCGATTGTCGGTCGGTTGTTCCCGAATGCTTAGGACGTGTTTGCCTCACCCCCCGACCCCCTCTCCATTGCATGGCGAGGGGGAGTCTTCCACCAGAACGGGGCGTGAGATTGCGCGCAAGGATTTACCGCTTTGACCGACGTGACGACGCTGAAGCTGCAAATGCCGCCACAGGCGGACGGCGCGGCGGGACGTTGGATCGCGGCGCTGCTGCTGCTGATCGGCGGCGGCTTCGTCTTCGTCAACCTGCTGGCGCTGACGCTGGAACGCGGGACGTTCACGCTGCACGACTGGCTGCCGCTGATCGTCTGGATCGGCTGCGCGCTGATCGGCGGGCGGCTGATCGAGCGACGGCTGCCCCGGCGAGATCGGCTGCTGTTCCCGCTGGCGCTGCTGATGAGCGGCTGGGGTCTGGTGCTGATCGACCGGCTCGCCCCCAATTTCGCCGACCGCCAAGTCGTCTGGCTGGTCGTGTCAGTGGCGGCGCTGTTGGTCGTCGTCTACCTGCCACGCGCGCTGCGCGTCCTGCGCGGCTACCGCTATACCCTGCTGATCGTGGGCTTGGGGCTGCTGGCGGCGACGATTGTGCTCGGCACCAATCCCTCCGGGCAGATCGGCGCGCCGGAGTTGTGGCTCGGCTTCGGCGGCTTGTTCTTCCAGCCCTCTGAAGCGCTCAAAGTGATCCTCGTCGTCTTTTTGGCGAGCTATCTCGCCGAGCAGTATCCGGCGCTGCGGGCTGAAGGTTTCACGCTCGATCACCGGCGTTTTTCGCCGCGCATCGTCGGACCGGTCGTGCTGATGTGGGGTTTATCGGTCGTGGTACTGGTCTGGCAGCGCGACCTCGGCACGGCGATCCTGTTCTTCATGGTCTTTCTGGTGCTGCTTTACGTCGCCAGCGGTTATACGCCGCTGCTGATCGTCGGGCTGCTGCTGATCGCCGCCGCCGGACTGGTCGCTTACAACCTGTTCGACGTGGTGCGGCTGCGGGTGGACATCTGGCTCAATCCGTGGGCAGACCCCGGCGGGCGCGCCTTTCAGATCGTCCAGAGTCTGCTGGCGTTCGCGGCGGGCGGCGTCTTCGGGCAGGGGATCGGGCAGGGATCGCCCAACTTCATCCCGGTCGTTCATTCCGATTTCGTCTTCGCGGCGCTGGCGGAAGAATGGGGGCTGCTCGGCGTGATCACGACGATTGCCTGTATCGCCGTGTTCGTCGTGCGCGGCTTGCGGATCGGCGTCATGCAGCGGACGCGCCCGTTTCAAGCCCTGCTCGCCATCGGGCTGAGCGTCGTGCTGGCGACCCAGAGCTTGCTGATCATGGCGGGAGTCCTCAAGTTGATCCCGCTGACCGGCGTGACGCTGCCGTATTTCAGCTATGGCGGGAGTTCGCTGCTGGTCAACTTCGTGATGGTCGGGCTGCTGCTGCGGCTTTCGGCGGGAGAAAATTAGCGTGCAGTTCATGCGCGAAATCAACCGCCTGCTGTTCGGCATCCTCGTCCTGTTCGGGATCGTCGCGCTGGCAGCCGCGTATTGGGCGGTCGCTGGACCCGACACAATCCTCAAGCGCAGCGATAACCCGCGTCTGGTCGAAGCGGAGGCATCGATCCTGCGCGGTTCCATCGCTGACCGGGAGGGGACGACGCTGGTCAACTCGCAGCGTTCCGACAGCGGGAGCGTCAGCCGCGATTATCGCTATCCGTCGATGGCGAGCGCGCTCGGCTACTACAGTTTACGCTATGGCGTTGGCGGCGCGGAAGCGGCGTTCAACGCGACTCTGCGCGGCGACTCGCTCCAGACCGACGCGACCCAAGCGCTGCTCGACAGCCTGCTCCACAAACCGCAGCGCGGCGCGGACGTGCAGCTTACGCTCGACCTCAGCGTGCAGGATCAAATCGCGGCGGCGATGGACGGTCAGCGCGGGGCGGTGGTCGTCCTCAGCGTGCCCGACGGCGCGGTGCTGGCGCTGGTCAGCCTGCCGACGTATGACGCCAACACACTCGACGCCAATTGGGATCAACTGATTGCCGAGCCGGGCAATCCCTTCTTCAACCGGGTGCTGCAAGGGCGCTATCAGCCCGGCGGTGCGCTGGAAACCCCGCTGATGGCGGCGGCTTTCCTCGTCAATCACTCGGTGGACGAGACCTTCGAACAGGGGACGAATCCGGTGCTGCTCGACGGTGATCAATTCGCCTGCGCCGTGCGCCTGCCCGCGATGTCGCTTTCGCTGCGTGAGGCTTACGGTTTCGCCTGTCCGCATCCCTTCGCCCAGTTAGCCAACGAACTCGGCGCGGCGACGGTGCAGGCGACGATGGACACTTTCCGGCTCGACCGGCAGCCGACGCTGGAAGGCTTCGACACCATCCCGACCGCAGCGGTCGCGCCGCCTGCCGTCACCGAAAGCGCCGACCAGTTGCTGAAAATCGCGCTCGGTCAGGGCGACGTGACCGTCAATCCGCTCAACATGGCGATGATCGCCGCCGCTATCGTCAACGACGGCAACACACCGCAGCCCTATCTGCTAATGGGTACGCGCGATCCCGGCGCGGCGGATTTCACACCGGTTCAAGCCGTTCGACCGACCATCCCCCTAGCGACGGCGGACACGGCGCGCCAGTTACAGGACTTGATGCGTTACGCGGTCGCTAATGGCGCGGCACAGAACGCCGGACGCTCGAATATCGACATCGGCGGACACGCGGCGCTGGCGGTTTCGGGAGACGGATCGCTGGCGTGGTTCGTCGGATTTGCGACCTTTGCCGACAAACAGGGTGCTGCCGTCGCGGTCGTACTCGAAAACAGCGATGACACCGGCTTAGCGGCGAACATCGGCGGCACGGCGCTGGCAGCAGCGCAAAGTGCACTGGTGGAAGCAAGTGATGGATAGCACAGCATCGTTGATAAACGGAGTCGCAGCTATGGACTTAGGAACCATCGTACAGCGGCTTATTCAAATGCTTGATGACGACGACGGTTTCCTCGTGCAAGTTGGGGCGCGCGCTCAGTTCGATCCGTCGTTATTCGGCGAACTCGTGACCCTGCTCCAAACCTATCGAGAAGTCCTCGGCGACGAACCCGACATCAACCGTCACATCGCGGGCTGCTTGTATGCCCTAGATTCGGCTTTGATGGGACTGGCAAATCACTACCTGAACATCAAACATCCAGATGCGCGTGCCGTGAGCCAAGCCCATGCTGACATCATCGATCTGATCCTTGAACTGATGCCCTCGTAGCGGATCAGCCGCCTTCCCACAACTTTTGGCGCAAGCCGAGTTTCTTCGACCACTTGGCGGTTTTGCTGTTGAGGTGGACGAACCACGAGCTATAGCGGTTGAGGTGCTGCGCCGCCCGCAGCGAGAGTAGAAAGTCGGACGCGCCCTCGAACGGCTGCATCTGCACCAGTGCGCGCCCATACTCGACCCGCGAATGCGCGTCCGAGCCAACCGTGCCGGTCAGTGTATGCTGCTCAGCGAACAGCTCCGCCTTAACGTTATCCGCCGCGAACAGACAGCGCGAGTTGAAGACCTCAATCGCGTCCACCTTGTCGATGATTTCCAGTAAATCCGCCTCGTGCCACGCCCCTTTGCGCAGGCGATCAAACGGGTGCGACACACTGATCACCGCGCCCTGATCGCGCAGGCGGCGGATCGTCTCGTCGGGCGTCAAGCCACGCGGAATCAACTCGTGCATGAAGTAGCCGAGGATTTCGCCCCGGTCGGTCATGATCTCCTCGCCGACGATCACGCGGTCGGGCGCGCGTTTTTGCAATTCGAGCGCGCCGTCAGCGGTGTTGTGGTCGGTAATCGCGATCCGGTCGATGCCGCGCTGCTCACATAGGTGCAGAATCGCGTCAAAATCGACCACGCAGTCTTTCGACCACAGCGTATGACTGTGCAGTTCGACGTTCCAAAGCTCATTCATGGGTTCACCCTAAGAGCCATCTTCGATCTTGCTTTTCTCAGCACTCAGCACTGCGATGCTTTTACTCAGTCCTCAGTCCTGTTTTTACTCAGCACTTCTTTTTTGATTGTAACAGCCCCCGTCCGCCGCGAACAGCGTATGCTATAATGCGGCGGCGCTTTCGTTGGTAAAGCGTCAGGTGTATTTTCACGTGTTTTGTGGCAGACTGACGCACTACGGAGTTGATTATCGAGATGCAAGAAATGAATCGATCATCCGAACCGATTAACGCGCACTTGAACGCGCCGCCGCGCTTTTTGCTGTGGCTGGTCGTGGTGATCTTCTTCCTGTTGATCGTCGGCGTGCTTGCCGGGATCAGTTATTTCGCGGGCGGGCAGCGGCTCGTCTCGCTGATCCCCTACGTTGGGATCGCCTTCTTCGGTGTGTTGATCCTCGCCGTCGGTGGCGCGCTGGTCTTCCGGCGATCCCTGCCGCGCCGTCTTTGGCTGTGGGTGACGCTGATCGCGCTGGTGCTGGTCGTCGGCGCAGGCTTCGGCGGCATCTACGCCTATCGCAGCGTCCTGCCGCCGCGCTATCAGGAGCAGATGATCACCGAAATCCCGTTCATGCGCGCTTTCCTGCCACCGACCCCGCCCGGAGGCAGCCTGCCGACCGTCGCGCCGCGCGAAGGCGGTATCTCGCCCGAAGAACTGCTGGCGCTGCCGCTAACGGATGCAACAGCCACGCCCGCCGAAGTCACACAAGAACCCACCATGCCGATTGTTCTGGCACCGACTGCAACGCCGATCCCGTCCGTTACGCCGACCAGCCCCCCGCCCACCGCCGCGCCAACCGATCCGCCCACGCAGGTCAGTGATGCGGGAGCAGCCAATAATTCAGTGTCGCGCCCGCTGGCGACGCGCATGTATGGATTCACGTGGATTCGCGAGACGTGGAACAACTGCGGTCCTGCCAACGTCACGATGGCGCTGAGTCACTACGGCTGGCGCGAGACGCAGGAGTACGCCGCCAGCTTCCTCAAGCCCAACCCGGAGGACAAGAACGTCTCACCGGCGGAGATGGTCAATTTCGTCCGCCAGCAGACCGAAGTCCGCGCCATTACGCGCGTCGGCGGCGACATGGAATTGATCAAGGATTTCATCGCCGCCAACATCCCGGTGATCACGGAAACGGGCTACTCGCTGGAAGGTGAGAACTGGCTCGGTCACTACCAGACCGTCGTCGGCTACGACGATAACCAGAGCAGCTTTTTCATCTACGATAGCTGGCTCGGCGACGGCGCAGATGACGCCGGGATGGCAGTCCGCTACACCGATTTCGACGCCAATTGGCAAGCCTTCAACCGCACCTTCATCGCCATCTACGAGCCTGACCGCGAAGGCGTCGTCCAACAGCTTCTCGGCGACCGCGCCGACGTCAACGCCGACGCCCAGCACGCGCTGGAAGTCGCCATCAGCGAAGCACGCGCCAACCCGCAGAACGCCTTCGCGTGGTTCAACATCGGCAGCTCGTACACCAAATTGGGCGATTACGAACGCGCCGCCGCCGCCTTTGATCACGCGCGCCAGCTTGATCTGCCCTACCGGATGCTGTGGTATCAATTCGGTCCCTTCGAAGCCTACTTCGAGACCGGGCGCTACGACGACGTGCTGGCGCTGGCAGCTAACAACGCCAACACCTCCGATAACTTCGTCGAGGAGACGTTCTATTGGGAGGGACGGGTCTACGCCGCACAGGGCAAGCGGTCGCAGGCGACTGCCGCCTTCCAGCAGGCGTTGGCGAAAAATCCGAATTACCAAGCCGCCCGCGACGCGCTGAATGGGTTATAAACAACCTCAACATTTATTGTAGGGGTGGGTTTGAAACCCGCCCCCACGCCGTGATTCGCAAAAGGATCGACGATGGCACGAGAAGTCGAAAAACCGACTCAGCAAACCTCACGGCAGATCGCACGCTCGACCGTCGTCGTGATGCTGGCGTTCGGCACGGCGAAAGCCGTCAGTCTCGCGCAGACCTTCATCATCGCGCGGACGTTCGGCGTCGGCAGCACGTGGGATTCGTTCGTGACCGCCAACCGCATCCCCGAATTGATTTTCACGTTGATCGCCGGCGGCGCGCTGGCTTACGCCTTCATCCCGATCTTCAGCGGCTTTCTGGCGCGCGGCGACAACGACGGCGCTTGGCACTTGTCGTCGCACGTGATCAACACGATCTTCGGCGCGACGCTGGTCGCCAGCGTGCTCGCCTTCATCGCTGCGCCTTGGTTCGTTGCCAATCTGGTCGGCTCCGGCTTCACGCCCGACGTGCAAGCGCAGACGGTCCAATTGATGCGGGTGCTGCTGGTCAGCACGCTGATCTTCTCGGTCAGCGGCATCGTGATGGGCATCTTGCAGAGCTTCAATCACTTCCTGCTGCCCGCCCTCGCGCCGATCATGTACGACCTCGGTATCCTGTTCGGCGTGGTCTTCCTGCTCAAGCCCTTTGGCGTGCTGGGAATCGCGCTCGGCGCAGTGCTCGGTGCGGCGCTTCACTTCCTGATTCAAGTTCCCGGCTTGATCCGCTTCCGCGCCCGCTGGTATCCTGAACTCGGCTGGCGTGACCCGACGCTCTGGCGCGTGATCCGGCTGATGCTGCCGCGCATCGTCGGCTTGGGCGTCTTCAGCTTCAATTTCATCGTCATGAACAACATCGCTTCGCGCTTGGGTTCCGGGTCAGTCAGCGCGCTCGATTGGGGCTGGCGGCTAATGCAGATCCCGGAGACGCTGATTGGCACCGCCATCGGCACGGTGATCTTCCCGGCGCTGGCAGCGCTGAGCGAACTCAACGATGCCGAAGGCAAGCGCACTGCCATGTCCGGCGCGCTGCGCTTCATCTTGATCGCCACCATCCCGTCGGCAATCGGTTTGGTCTTGATCGGACGCCCGCTGATCAGCCTGCTCGAAGGCGGCGCCTTCGACGCCTCGGCGTCGGCGCTGGTCTACAGCACCCTGCAATTCTTCCTGCTCGGCTTGATCGTCCATTCGCTGCTGGAAGTGATCGCCCGCAGCTTCTACGCCGACAAGGACACGATCACGCCGCTGTGGGCGGCGCTCGGCGGCGCAACCATCAATCTGGTGCTGTCCTTCGCCCTGAGCGGCGTCCTCAACATCGACCCGACGAAGGCTGCCGCCGATCAGGGCAACGTCGCCGGGCTAGCGCTGGCGAACTCGCTCGGCGTCGCCTTCGAGGTGATCACGCTACTGGTCGTACTGCGGCGGCGCTGGGGCGGCATTCACGAGAGCGAACTCGCGACGACGCTGGCGAAGACGCTGGCAGCCAGCCTCTTAATGGGCTTGGCGGTCGCGCTGATCCACGCGGGTTGGGCGGCGGTCGGCTTCGCCGAGCGCGGCTTCGTCTTCACCCTCGCGCAGATCGGCGTCGAAGTAGTGGTCGGGGGCGTGGTCTTCATCGCGGCGGCGTGGCTGCTGCGGCTGAACGAACTCCGCGCTATCATCGACCTGCTGCTGCGCCGTCGCAAACTGACCGAGGTGGTCGTATGAGCATCGAAATCAAATTTGCCACGCTGGGACTGGCGGAGACCAACGCCTACCTCGTCGGCGACACCGGGACCAACGACGCCATCTTGATCGATCCGGTCGATCAAGCGCCGCTGCTCAAGCAGATGGCGGACGACGCGGGCTGGACGATCAAGCTGATTCTGGCGACCCACGCCCATTTCGACCACGTGCTGGCGAGCCAGCCGCTCAAGGACTTGACCGGCGCGCCCTTCTGGATCAGCGACGAAGCCGCCGACTATCTGCTAGGCGTCCCACAGACCGGCGTCCTGTTCACCGGCACGCCCTTTCCCAAGCCCGCCCAGCCGGATCGCCTACTGACCAACGAGCCGGAGACGATCAGCGTCGCCGGGATCACGCTGGAGACGCTCTACACGCCCGGTCACGCGCCGGGACATTTGGGCTTCTATATGCGCGCTCAGGGGATCGTCTTCAGCGGCGATGCGCTGTTCGCCGGAAGCATTGGACGCACCGACTTGATGGGCGGCGATCTCGACCTGCTCATGCAGTCGATCCGCGAGAAGCTGCTCACCCTGCCCGACGAGACGACCGTGCTCTCCGGGCATGGCGCGCCGACGACCATCGGTCGAGAACGCGCCACCAACCCGTACCTCATCAACTCATAGATTGAAGCCCATGCCGCATAAACACATCCTGCTCATCTTCCTCGACGGTATCGGTTTGGGCGACGACGACCCGGCGGTTAACCCCTTCGCCGCCGCCGATCTGCCCACGCTCACGGCGCTGACCAACGGCAAGCGCTGGCTGCGCGACATCGGGCGGGAGATCAGCGACCGTGCTATCCTCGTACCAACCGACCCGCGCATGGACGTGCCCGGCAGACCGCAGAGCGCCAGCGGTCAGGCGGCGATTCTGACCGGGAAGAACATCCCCATGCTGATCGGCGAGCATTACGGACCGCGCCCCAACGCGCCGATCCGCGAAATTCTGGGGCAAGACAACTTCTTCAAGCAGGTGATCGCGCACGGCATGACCGCCGCCTTGCTCGAAGCCTATCCGCCGCGCTTCCACGCCGTGATCCAGAGCGGCAAGCGGCTGCCATCAAGCTACCAGCAGGCAGCGCTCGAAGCCGGGCTGTCGCTGTTCACCGAGAAAGACATTTACAGCGGCGACGCGCTCTCCGGCGACTGGACGAATGAAGGCTGGCGCTCCGAACTCGGTTACACCGACACGCCGGTCTACTCGCCCGAAGAAGGCGGGCGCAAGATGGTCGAGCTGTCGCGGCGCTACGATTTCGCCTTCTTCTCGCACTGGATGACCGACGTGATCGGACATCGCGGCAGCATTGAGGATGGCGTCAAGGCGGTGGAACGCTTCGACGCGGTGATGGCAGGGGCACTTCGTGCTTGGGACGACGCCGAGGGCTTGCTAATCATTACCAGCGATCACGGCAACATGGAAGACCTCAGTCACGGCAAGCACACCGAAAACGACGTGCCCACTCTGATCGTCGGCGCGGGCAAGGAACACTTCGCCGACGGGCTGTTCACGCTCGCCGATCTCACCCCGTGCATGGCGGAGTATTTGTTCGGTGAGTGATCGCTACAGTGCGGCGATCCATGCGGCAGCGTCTTCGGCGCTGACGGCGCTGTTGTCGAGCGTGAAGTCGAAGTCAGTGAGCGCTGCCTGCGTGTCGTGGACCCAGCGTGCTTCCTCGTCGCTGATACTGGGCGGGCGTGCGTGCAAGCGCCGCAGCAACTCCGCCCACGACGGCAGCAGCCGCACGATCCGCAGCGGGTAAGCCGCCAGATCGCGACGGTAGCGCACCGCCAAATCCGACCACAACACGTCCAAGATCAGCACCTCGAAACCCTCGTCGGCGAACGACCGCGCCAGCAGCGCCGAGTGCTTCACGCCAAGTTGATGCTGCTCCAGTCCGCCCTCATCCCAAGGGGCGAGGTGCGGCTGGCGCAGCATCCAGCGCACTTGATCGCCGTCGATCACAGCACAGCGATCCGCGAACTGAGTCGCGTACAGATGGGCAATCGTGTTCTTGCCCGCCGCCGCTGGCGCGGTCAAAATCGTGATCGGTTTCATCGAAGCCCCCAGCCCAGTCCCGGACGATTGAACTGCATTATGCCCGCTGCCCGCTCGATTTGCACGAAGTTTGTTTACATATCCGCAATACGCCGGTGACATTTCGCCGGTAGGCTCAGAACAATGATTTGAGCGATGGGGGGAAAAGTCATGTGGCGATGGCGATGGCGACAACGGCGCTGGCGATTGCGTCGGCGCGGAGGTTGTTTGTGGCTGCTGCTGGTATTCGGCTTGATCGTCGTGCTGGCGCTGACGCGGCGCAGCTTTTGGCTGTTCTAGCTATCACGAGGGGACTGATCGAACGATCAGTCCCCTCTCATCTTTTGCGGCTATACTACAGCTATCTTTTAACGTTACCGCTAGGAACTCTGATGCTCGTCGATTCGCAAACCCTGCGCGACACACTGCGCTTTTGGGGCACCGGCGTCACCATCGTGACCACTGCCGCTGAAACTGCGCAGGATCGTCAAACCGCCGGGATGACCGTCAGCACCTTCAACTCGCTTTCCTTAGAACCCGCCCAAATCCTCGTCTGTCTCGCCAAAGCCAGCGTGACCACTGACCTCATCCTGACCTCGCGCATCATGGCGGTTTCGATTTTGAGCAGCGAACAAGCTTATCTCAGCGACCGCTTTTCCGGGCGGCTCGCACTCGCGCCCGGCGAGGATCGCTTCGACGGCGTGCCGATCACGACCGCCGTCACCGGCGCACCGATCTTGCGGGACGCGCTGGCGTGGCTCGACTGCCGCGTGACGGCAGTCCACGACGGCAGCACCCACTGGATCGTCGTCGGCGAAGTCACCGCCGCCGGTCACGGCGACGATAGTGCTGCCCCGCTGATCCACTTCAACCGCGCCTATCACGTCCTCACGCCCGAAGGCGAGCGCTCCTAGCCGCTGGTGTCGATCAGCTTCATTTCCAGATGGCTGGAACGGATGATCGCGCGCATGTCGGCGTCAAACCCCTCGTACAGCAGCGGATCGAAGGTGAACGGATGGCGCATCGTGAAGATCACGCGCCCCGGTGGATCGGGCTTGATTCCCAAGATCGGGTACGGATATTGGGCGTTGAGCAGGACGTAGCGCTGCGGCGGCTCGACCGTCAGGTTGAGGTTGAGCAGCGTCGAATCATGGCTGTAGCTGCCGACTTCGGCTTGTGCGCGCTGCTCGGCGGCGCGCGGCACCTCGATCCACAAGGGCTGCACCAAATTCGGCAGCGCGACTAACGCCGCCACGACGATCAGCAGCCGACGGCTGACTCGCGGCAAGTGGTTGATGCCGTAAGCGGCAGCCAGCACGACGAACGGCACGACCTGCCGCGCGGTGCGCCCATAGACCACGAATTTCTGGAACACGACGCTGCCTAGCACCAGCAGCACGTAAATCCCAACTGCGCTCAGCAGCCAATAGGTAATGCGGCGTTCGGTGGATCGCGCCGGGCTGCGCGCCAGCGCGATCAGCGTCGCCAGCCCGCCGATCAGCCAGACGACGGTCAGCAGCCCTTCCGACGACCAGAAATACTCAAACGGCAGCGACCAGCCCTCGCTAAAGGCGCCCTGCACGACCGTATCGCCGAACTGAAGCAAGCCGCTGAAATAACTACCGCCGGTCAGCAGCAGCAAAATCGCGGGCAGCGTCAAAAAGCCGATTGCTGTATAGACCGCCCGACCGACGACGCGGCGCGGGCGCAGCAGCAGCGGCAGCACCATCACGACGCCGCCGAGAATCCAATGCGCGTTGTAGATCAGGAAGGCGCTAAAGCCGAGCAAGCCAACGTAAAACGCGCGCCGCGGCAGGTGATCGCCGCGCAGCCCGACGTACAGCCCCAGCAGCGCTACGAACATGCTCAGATCGTAGGGCATCACGTAGGGCGACCAGTAGTAAAGGCAGTTGGTCAGCGCCGCCAGCAGCGCCGCGATCAAGCCTTCACGCTCGGACGCGCCCGCCCGCCGCGCGATCCCGTAAATCAGCCAAATACAGCCGAGCGACGACAGGCTTAGGATCAGCACAGGGATGGCGAACAGGTTCTCCAACGGCATCCCGGTCGCCTGCGCCGCTACGCGCTGGAAGGCAGCCGGCACAAAGCTGATCACCGTGAAGCCGAGGTGATCGTAGGTCGTCAACAAGGCGCCGAAATTGTGGGTATTCATCAGGTCGAGCGCGCGCAGATAGCGCACATCGTCGGGCGTGTTCTGGACGCCGCGCGAGATCAGCACGACGCGGAAGATCAGGCTGGCAAGGAGGATCAGGATCAGCGTTTTGTGGGTCAGAGCAAAATCCCTTTGGCTGGCACGCGGTCGCCAGTTCCATTGTAGCCATAAGCGCGGGCAAACAGCCTTGTGATCTCGCCGGGCGATGCTTTCGCCGGATTTCGCTTCCCTTGACGAACGTCCCCCGCTCCACTACAATGACGCCTGCTATCGAGAGTGGATCACGCGATGTTTGAACAACTGACCAATCAACTCCAAGAGGTTTTCGACGGCTTAGGGCGCGTCGGCAAGCTGACGGAAAAAGACGTCGACACCGCAATGCGGCAGGTGCGCATGGCGCTGCTTGAAGCCGACGTCGCGCTGCCGGTCGTCAAGGATTTCGTCAAGCGTGTCAAAGAGCGCGCCATCGGCGCGGACGTCGCCAAGAGCCTCAAGCCCGGTCAGCAGGTCGTCAAGATCGTCCACGAGGAACTGCTGGCAACGCTGGGTGAGGGTGCCAAGCTGAGCTTCTCCGGCAGCACCAAGCCGCACGTGATCATGCTGGTTGGCTTGCAAGGGTCGGGTAAGACGACCACCGGCGCGAAACTAGCGCTGACCCTTCGGCACGAGGGTCGTGCGCCTTTCCTGATCGCCGCCGACACCTACCGCCCCGCCGCCGTTGACCAGTTGGTCACGCTGGCGAAGCAGATTCAAGTGCCCTATTTTGAAGAAGGCACCAAAGTTAAGCCGCCGGACATCGCCGTTCACGGTCTCAAGGTCGCCAAAGAGCAGGACGCCGCCGTCGTCATCATCGACACGGCAGGTCGTCTGCAAATCGACGAAACGCTGATGACCGAGCTTGAGGAGATCAAGCGGCGCACCAACCCGGTGGAAATCCTGCTGGTAGCGGACTCGATGACGGGTCAAGAAGCGGTCAACATCGCGCAGGGCTTCAACCAGCGCTTGGGCATCACCGGCTTGATCCTGACCAAAGTTGACGGCGATGCGCGCGGTGGCGCGGCGCTCTCGATGCGGGCAGTCACCGGCGTGCCGATCAAGTTCCTCGGCACTGGCGAGAAGATCGACGCCTTTGAGCCGTTCTACCCGGATCGGCTGGCGCAGCGCATTCTCGGCATGGGCGACGTCATGTCGCTGATCGAGAAAGCCGAAGCCGAATTCGACGAGGCGGAAGCTGAACAGCTTCAAAAGAAGCTGATGCAGAATCAGTTCACGCTGCAAGATTTCCTCGAACAACTGCGGAAAATTCGCCGCATGGGGTCGATCACGCAGCTGCTGGACATGGTTCCGGGCATGAGCCGCTTCCGCGATCAGATCGACCAGCAGGACATGGAAAAGCGGATCAGCCGTGTCGAGGCGATTATCAACTCGATGACGACAAAAGAACGGCAAAATCCCAAAATCCTGAACGCTAGCCGCCGAAAGCGTATCGCGGCGGGCAGCGGCGTTCAGGTTCGAGACGTCAATGAGGTCTTGAAGCAGTTTCAGGATATGCAAAAGCTCATGGGTCAGATGCGAAAGGGACGCTTCCCCGGAATGCCCGGCGGTCTGCCTCCCGGTCTGATGCGCTAAGGGCAAATCTGCGATTTGCCCCATCCGCAACTGAGTGCTTTTTTCTCTCAGTGGCTCCCCGTACACTGGTACGCATGGGAGCGAATAGAAGGAGTGTCACCAAATGGTACGTATTCGTCTTCGTCGCGTCGGCTCCAAGAAACAGCCGAGCTACCGGATCGTCATCGCCGATCAACACGCCGCCCGTAATGGCGGTTTCATCGAGGCGATTGGCTACTACAACCCGCGCACCCGCCCCAATACCGACATTGTCGACGAGGCGCGCGCGCTCTACTGGCTGAGCGTCGGCGCGCAGCCGAGCGAAGCCCTCGTCCCGATCCTGCGGCGGACGGGCACGCTCGCCCGCTACGAACGGATGAAGCAGGGTGAATCGCTGGAGGCGCTGGTCGCCGAAGCGGTCGCCGCTCATGCGCAAGCCGAACCGATCAGTCCGCGCACAACCTATCCCGCTCCGGGGGATGGCGAAGGCAAGTTCAAGCGGGACGCCTAACTGTTTAAACTCATCCCTGCATCCCCTCTCCACTCTGTAGAGAGGGGACTTAAACCCGGTGATGCCGCAGCGTTCGGACATGACGGCGAATTCAGCGTCAGTCCTAAAAATGGAGGGGCAAAACTTCATGGAAGAATTGATTGAATACGTTGCCAAGAGTCTGGTTGACGATCCGACCCAAGTCAAGGTAAGACGCCGCGACACGGGATCGTCCGTTATTTTAGAGCTGCGCGTCGCCCCCCACGATACCGGGCGCATCATCGGCAAGAGTGGGCGCGTCGCCAACGCGCTGAGAACTTTGCTGCGCGCAGCAGATAACCCCAAAGCCAAGCGGGTTATCCTCAAGATTAGCTAAGCCAACGAAAACGGTGCAGCCAGCTTATCTACTCCTCGGTGAGATTCTCCGTCCGCACGGCGTGCGCGGCGAACTGCGAATGCGCCTGTTCACCGACTATCCCGAACGCATCGCCAGCCTGAAGACCGTCTATCTGGGCGACAGTCCCGAAGATACCCTGCCAAAGCCCTATCAGGTTGAGGGGATGCGGATGAACGGCACCTTCGGGCTGCTCAAGCTGCGCGAAATCCCGGATCGCACCCAAGCGGATCGCCTGCGCGGGCTGTTCGTGCTGGTCGATATGGAGCACGCCGTCCCGTTGGAAGAAGGCGAATTCTACCTGTACCAACTGCTGGGCGCGCAGGTGCAGACCGACGCGGGCGAGACGCTCGGCACGCTGGTCGACGTATTGGAGACCGGCGCGAACGACGTCTACGTGATCGACAGCCCCCAGTACGGTGAAGTTTTGATCCCCGTGCTCGATGACGTGGTCATCAACACCGACGTTGCAGCGGGGATCCTCGTCGTGCATCTGCCGGAAGGGCTGCTGCCCGCCTCGCCGGAAAACGGCGCATCGTAAGCGATTTTCAAGCCAAAAACACAGCGGCTTACCGCCCTCAAGCGAGGAATAGCGGAGGGCATCGCCCCTTGACAGCATCTTGACCTGACTATATGCTGTGCGCATTATGCTGGTTGGGTGTTCCCGGTCGCCGGAGTGAACGAACGTCAGTATTGGCTCGGCTTCAGCCTCGTACCGGGCATTGGACCAAAACGCTTGCTGCTGTTGGTGCGTTCGTTTGGCGATCTCAGCAGCGCTTGGCATGCCAGCGATTCCCGGCTTCGCGGCGCTCATCTCGACAGCGAGACGACGGCAAATCTGCTGCGGACACGCGCACAAATCGATCTCCCGGCGGAACTGGCGAAGATCGAACGAGCGGGCGCACGACTGCTCACGCCAGAAGACGACGATTACCCCGCCCTGCTCAAGACTTCCGCCGATCCGCCGCTGGCATTGTATGTTAAAGGCAGCCTGACCGCACAGGATGATCTGGCACTCGCCATCGTCGGCACGCGGCGAGCGTCGCACTACGGGCGGGATAGCGCAGCCTTCTTCGCCCGCGAACTCACGAGGCAAGGCGTGACCATCGTCAGCGGGTTGGCGCATGGCATTGATGCTGCCGCACATCGCGGCGCGCTCGACGCTGGCGGGCGGACGCTGGCGGTCCTGGGTTGTGGTGTGGATCGGGTCTATCCCGCTGATCACGCTGATCTGGCGCGACAGATCAGTCAGCACGGCGCGCTGATCAGCGAGTTTCCGATGGGCAGCAAGCCGGAGGCGCGCCATTTTCCGCGCCGCAACCGCGTGATCAGTGGGATTTCGCTGGGCGTGCTGGTCGCGGAAGCGCCGGACAAGAGCGGCGCGCTGATCACCGCCGATTACGCGGCGGAACAGGGACGCGAGGTGTTCGCTGTACCGGGCAGCATCTTCAATCCCGTCGCCAATGGAACAAACCGCCTGATTCAAGACGGCGCTAAATTGGTTATGACGGTCGAGGATATTCTCGACGAATTGAATATCGCTCACCGCAAAGTTGAAGCGCGGGCGCTCACCCGGCAGATCGAACCGACCGGACAGCAGGAACGCGCGCTGTTAGCGTTTCTTCATGCGGAGCCGTTAACCGTCGATGAACTGGTGCGACGCAGCGGTTTTCCGGCTGCCGACGTGATGAGCACGCTCACTATGCTTGAATTGCAAGGCTATGTCGAAAGCGATGGCGGCGGCAGCTTTCGGTTAATGACGCTCTAAACTAGAGGTACAGACATGGATCACTTCTATGCTGTCATATTGGCGGGCGGTGGGGGCACACGGCTGTGGCCCATGAGCCGCGCTGACGTTCCCAAACAGTTGTTATCGCTGGTCGAGGAAAGCTCGATGTTCTGCGTGAGCGTCGAGCGGCTGGCGCCGTTGTTCCCACCAGAACAGATTTACGTCGTCACCGGCGCCAAATACGTCGACGCCATGCGCGCCGACGCGCCGGTCATCCCGGCGGAAAACTTCATCGTCGAACCCTACGGCAAGAATACCGCTCCGGCGGCGGCGCTGGCGGTGATGGCGATTCACCAGCGCGACCCACAGGCGACGATTGCCCTGCTGACCGCCGATCATCACATCGCCTACAAGGAGCGCTTTCGCCACGTGCTCGAAGCAGCGTATCAACTGGCGCAGGACGATTACATCGTCACGCTGGGGATCTCGCCGTCGCTGCCTTCGACCGGCTTCGGCTATATCCAGCGCGGTGCAAAGATCGAGACTATCGACGGTTTCACCTGCTACGAATCGCGCGAGTTTACCGAGAAGCCGGACACGCAAACCGCGATGCGCTTCATTCGCAGCGGTGAGTATAGTTGGAATTCCGGCATGTTCATCTGGCGCGCCGACCGCGCGCTGCGCGAATTTGAGCAGCACCAGCCCGAAATCTACGCGGGCATGATGCAGTTGCAACCCGCCATCGGCACGCCGGATTATGAGGCGCGGCTGGCGGAAGTGTGGGAACAAATCCCGAAAGTGCAGATCGACGCGGGACTGATGGAACAGGCGAATCGCATTGCCGTGATCCCGGTCGACATCGGCTGGAGCGACGTCGGCAGTTGGGAAGCGCTGTTCGACGTGCTCGACTTGGATACCGACGGAAACGGCTTCAAAGGCAGCTCGCCGAACCGTCTTGTGATTGACACAAAGAACACACTGGTTTACAGTGACAAGCTAACCGTGACGATTGGCGTTGAAGACCTCGTAATCGTCGACACCCAAGATGTACTCATGATTTGTAAGAAAGACCGGACGCAGGATGTCAGGAAAGTCGTCGACATGCTGCGCGACATGAAGAACGAAACCTATCTCTGAGTCAAATAACTAGGAATTGGCATGAACTCTTGAAGCCTACTGCGTAAAATGCAAGACCAAACGCGAGATCGCGAACCCGCAGCCAACTTTCACTTCGCGCGGCACGCCCGGCGTCAAAGGATCGTGCCCGGTCTGTGGAACGACGCTGTTCCGGATGGGCGCGACCGAAGCGCACGCCAACCTACCGAAACCCGAATTCGTGCCCGCCGCCAAGCCGAAAGCCAAGACCAAAACGAAGGCTAAAACAACCAAGCGCGGCGCAAAAACCACGACCAAACGCGCGAAGACCACCAGCAAGAGCGTAGCAAAGCGCGACAAAGCCCCCGGCAAGGCGATTGGCAAGCTCGTGATCGTCGAATCGCCCGCCAAAGCACGCAGCGTCGGGCAGTTCCTCGGCAGCGGCTACACTGTCAAAGCCTCGAAGGGACACATCCGCGACCTGCTGGTCTCGCAAATTTCGGTCGACGTGGCAAAAGACTTCGAGCCGAAGTATCGCGTCCCCAACGATAAGCGCGACACCGTCAAAGACCTCAAAAGCGCAGTCGAACGGGCGAAGGAAGTCTATCTGGCGACCGACCCTGACCGTGAAGGCGAAGCCATCGCGTGGCACTTGATGGCGGCGACCGAACTCGACAGCCAACCGGATACCAAGGTACAGCGGGTCGTCTTCCACGAGATCACCAAGCCCGCTATTCAGGAAGCCTTCAGCCACCCGCGCACCATCGACATGAGCCTCGTCAACGCGCAGCAGGCGCGGCGCATCCTCGACCGGCTGGTCGGCTACCAAGTGACCGAGCTTTTGTGGGAGAAGGTGCGCAATCGCCTATCGGCGGGGCGCGTGCAGAGTATCGCCGTGCGGCTGATCGTCGACCGCGAGCGCGACGTCGAGGCTTTCGTCCAGCAGGAATACTGGACTCTCGACGCCAAGCTGCGTAAGCAGCACCTCAACGGCAACGACACCAAGCGATCGTTCGTCGCGCGGCTGTTCAAGATCGACGACAACGACGTGAGCTTCGCTGCCGAGAGCGACGTGCAGCCGCACCTCGACCTGCTCAAGCGCAGCAGCTTCAACGTCGCCGACATCAAGCGCGGCGAGCGAGTGCGCCGCCCGTCCGCGCCGTTCACGACCAGCACGCTCCAGCAGGAAGCGTCGCGGCGGCTGGGCTTTACCGCCAAGCGGACGATGGCGGTCGCCCAGCAGCTATACGAAGGCATCGACGTCGGCACCGAAGGTTCGGTCGGCTTGATCACCTACATGCGTACAGACAGCACCGCCGTCTCGCCGCAGGCGCAGAAAGAAACGCGCGACTACATCAGCGGACGCTTCGGCAAGGAATACATGCCTAAGAACGCGCCGATTTACAAGACGAAGACTAAGGGCGCGCAGGAAGCGCACGAGGCTATCCGCCCAACGAGCGTGCTGCATGTCCCCGACGACATCAAGAAGATGCTGTCGCACGATCAGTTCCGGCTCTATACGCTGATCTGGCAGCGCTTCGTCGCCAGCCAGATGAGCAACGCGGTCTACAACACGCTGCGCGTCGACATTGACGCCGGATTGTCGCCGAACAGCCGCCCGTATCACTTCCGCGTCAGCGGCAGCACCATCCGTTTCAGCGGCTTCTTAGCGCTCTACGAGGATGCCCGCGACGAGGACGCCGCCGCCGATGACGACGAGGGGCGGATTCTGCCGGAGATGGCGATTAACGAACTGCTCGACCTGCTCGAACTGCTGCCAGAACAGCATTTTACCCAGCCGCCGCCGCGCTACACCGAAGCCAGCATCGTGCGGACGCTGGAAGAATACGGGATCGGTCGTCCCAGCACCTACGCGCCGACGGTCGCCGTCATTCAAGACCGCGAGTACGTCACTAAGCAGGATAAGCGCTTGATCCCGACCGATACTGGCAAGATCGTCAACGACCTGCTGGTGCAGTACTTCCCGGAGATCATGGATTACCAGTTCACCGCCAAAATGGAGGACGAGCTGGACGACATCGCCGAGGGCAAGCGCGAATGGCGTCCGATGCTGCGCTCGTTCTACGATCCGTTCGAGCGTGAACTCAAGACCGCCCACGACGTGATTCCCTCGATGAACGTTGAGGAGGAAATCGGGCGCGAATGCCCGGTCTGCGGCAAGCCATTGGTGATCCGATACGGGCGCTTCGGCAAGTTCATCGGCTGCTCGGATTACCCGAACTGCCGCCATACCGAGCCGTTCTTGGAGCGGATCGGCGTCGCCTGCCCGGTCTGCGGACACGAGCACGGCGGCGAGATCATCGAGCGACGGACGCGGCGCGGGCGCGTGTTCTTCGGCTGCTCGCGCTATCCCGACTGCGAGTTCACCAGTTGGAAGCGCCCGCTGCCCGTGCCCTGCCCCAACTGCGGCGGGATGCTGGTCGAAGCGTCGCGCAACAAGGCGGAATGCACGATCTGCAAACATACTTATCAAATCGACCAACTTCCCTCAGCGGAAGCCGCCGAAAGCGCCGAATTGGCGTAACCGCCAGCAGTTGTACGCTCATCCTACGGGGCAGGCAATCGTCCTGCCTCGTTTGCATTTTCCAACGAATAGCGCTAGCCTAATTCTATTATTGTCGCCCTGACGCGATTTCCGTTACAATCGATAAGTGTCAGCGTCGGACGAAAGGTTGCAGCGTAATGAAATTCCTGAAAGATACTTACAATGGGATCTTCGTCGTACTGCTCAAGCCCTATCTGCCCTCCGGTAAGACGCTGGCGGTGCTCGTCGGTGGTCTGCTGATCGGGCTGTTCTGGGCTTACGTCCTCGCACCGACCGTCTACTACAACTCCGACCCGCGCACCCTGCATCAAAGCTGGCAGGATGAGTGGGTGAAGCTGCTCGCCGACCGCTACGCCCTGCAAACCAACTCCGACATCAGCGCGAACATTATCGACCTCCTGACCCGCGTCGACGATCCGGTCGGCATCGTGGATCGCCTAAGCGCGGAACCCGGCGAAGAAGGCAACCTCGGCAAGCTGCAAGCGATTCGCCCGCTCGCCGAGCAAGCCGAACCGCTCGCCGTTGCCGCGCCGGAACCGAGCGCGCTCGGCAATATCCTGCCCTTTATCATCGCGCCCATCGTCGTTGTGGTCGTCGGCAGCATCGTCGCCGTCATCTGGGGGATGTTCATCTACCCGAATCTGTTCGAGCCGCTCTTGCGGCGGCGGCGCGGCGATCAGGTTAGCAGCGTGGTTGTGCAAGAGCGCAAAGCGCGCGCCGAAGCCACCAAGCTGATGGAGCAGAAAAAGACTGACTTCAGCGCAACGTCCAGCTTGGGACCGCCGCTGATGCAGCGGATGTCCAACTACACGCAGGGCTTCGGCACCTATGACGAGTCCTACACTATCGAGGATGAGCAAGAACGCTTCCTCGGTGAATGCGGCGCCCTGATCTCCGAGACCGTCGGCACGGGCGATCCGGCACGCGCCGCCGCCATCGAAGTCTGGCTGTTCGACAAAGACGATTTCGTCCGCACCGTGACTAAAGTATTCGTCTCGGAATACGCCTTCAACGATCCGGCGCTGCGCTCGAAACTTGAAGCCAAGGGCGATCTGGTGCTGGCGCAGCCGGGTGCAACCGTAACGATGGAGACCAACACCCTCCGCTTGCAGGCGCGGATCGTCGACATGCAGTACGGCACGGGTCCGCTGCCACCCAACAGCTATTTCGAGAAGATGACCATCGAACTCGCCGCGTGGCGCAAGGAACCGAACACCGCAGCGATGGGCGCACCCGCACCTCAAGCACAGCAAGCGCAGCCGGTCATCCTGCCCCAGCAGGCGAGTTTCCAACCGCGTCCGCAGCAAGCGCCGGTACAGACGCCCGCTTATCAGCCGCCTCCGGCTCAGCCGCAACAGCAACCACAGCCGCCGACCCAAGCGCCAACCTATCAGCCACCGCCTACCCAGCAGCCGAGCTATCAACCGCCCGCCTATCAGCCGCCCCCAGCGGCGCCCGGTGGTGGATTTAGCACCACGCCTGCCCCGCTGCGTCCGGCTAGCCCGAAGCCCGCGCCGCCAACTCAGAACCCGGAAGACGATCCGTTTGGTGGTACTGGCGACTTCACGCCGATTACTTGAGCAATCTATCGAGTTTTTGTAGGGGCGCTGTATAACGTCAATAGATCGTGTCTGAATACAAACGGGACACTCGCTGGAGTGTCCCGTTTTTGATCACTGCCGCCCTGCGGCGGATTTATGCGCCGATCTTTTTGACCTTGAAGATGATCTGACCACTCGGCGTCTGAACGCGGACTTTTTCGCCCTTCTTCGCGCCGATCAGCGCCGAGCCAATCGGGCTGAGATGGGAGATTTTGCCTTCGCTTGGGTTCGCCTCTGCCGCGCCGACGATGGTGTAAACTTCCTCGTCGTCCTCGCCATCCTCGACTATCGTCACCTGCGAGCCGACCGACACCACGTCCGACGCACCCGTGTTGGAGATGATCTGCGCCGACCGCAGCACGCTTTCCAGATATTGGATGCGCCCCTCGACGAACGCCTGCTGCTCTTTGGCGTCGTGATAGTCGGCGTTTTCCTTGAGGTCTCCCTGCGCGACCGCTTCGGTCAGTTTATGCGCGAGTTCCGGGCGCCGCACATTGATCAGCATTTCCAACTCGCGTTTGAGTTCTTCCGCACCGTCGGCGGTGAGATAGGTTTTCTCCGACATTGTCATTTCCTCTTTCACTAAGCTGCTAGTCTACCGCGTGGATGCGCGGACCGCGCATTCGTGTGTTCTATCGCTATTGAGAAGCGACAAAATCGATCAGCAGCACCATCCAAGTCGTCTGGAGCGCACGTTTCTTAGTTCCAGTTGAGTCACTCTAATTATAGCGTTACATCGACGCCCGCCGTAAGTGGGACTCAGGCGGTATTGCTGCCAGTATATTGACTTAAAAATCGAAAATCAAGAATCACCCGGCACGATTCGCGCAGATAGTGTATAATGTAATCCGTAATCGAAATACGCTTTGTCATAATACGTAGGGATAAATCATGGATCGAAAACCTAGCCCCCTCCTCCGGGCGTTGATCGGGCTGATCGGCGTCCTCTTACTGGCGCTTCAAGTCGTCAGCGCACAAGAACAACCTGTTTTTCGCATCGGCGTGCTCGATAATGAGCGCGGTTCGATCAGCAGTGGCGCGCGGCTTGCCGTCCGCCTCATCAACGATGGCGGCGGCGTGGTCGGCGCTGATGGGACAACCTTCCAACTCGACCTGATGATCGAGCAACCGGGCGTCGGTGCTGACCTCCAAGCAGCCGTCGATGATCTGCGCGCCGCCGGTGTCGTCGCGGTGCTCGGTCCCGAGAACAACGCCGACATCCTTGACGGGCTGGGGGCTTTGCAGCAGTTGGACGTGCCGATCCTTACACCCGCCTCCGGCGATACGGTGCTCGCCTCCGATTCGTCCGGGCTGCTGTTCCGGTCGCGCGCCGCCGATGCAGAGCAAGGACAGGCGCTCGCCAATTATTTGATCGGCGAGTACAACTTGCGCGCCATCGCCACCGTGCAGCTAGACACATCCAGCAGCGCGAGCATCCTCGGCTTCACGACTGCCGCCGCCGATCTCGGCGTTAGCCCCCAGCAATCGCTGAACGTGGGCGACAGCAGTGAGCTTGACAGCACCGTCACGCAGCTTCTCGGCGGCAATCCTGCCGTCGTGGT
This sequence comes from uncultured Chloroflexia bacterium, assembly GCA_963826685.1. GTDB lineage: Bacteria > Chloroflexota > Anaerolineae > Aggregatilineales > Phototrophicaceae > Flexifilum. The sequence continues at coordinate 267,705 of CAWGYC010000004.1, forward strand.
CGCCTACGGTAGTCCCGGCTTGGCGGCGACGCTCTACACGCAGCTTCGCAGCGGTGGCTGGGAGGGTGTCTTCGCCTTCGATAACGCCTTCAACCCAACCTTCCGCACTGCCGTCCCGATGGCGGAGTTGAGCGGCGTCGTCGCAACCATGACGTGGTCATTCACCTCGGTTGATCAAATGAGCGCCGTCTTCTTGAATGCCTACATCCGTGCCTACGGCGAAGTTCCCGGCGCAGTCGAAGCAGCCAGCTACGACTCGGTGCAGTTGATCGCCGACGCGCTGCGCTCACCCGGCAGCCTGCGCGACAATCTTGCCAACGCGCCGGAAACTGGCGGCGTGCAAGGCACACTCAACGCCCTCGGTCATCCCGCCGGCGAACTAAGCAGCAACGTCGCCATCGTCCGCTTGGGTGAACTCGGCGCGCCGGAAGTACTTGCGCGCTACGTCGGGGGTATGCGGCTCGCCGATACCGCGCCGATCACGACGCCGGAGAACCCCGCCACCCCCACGCCGACGGTCACGCCTCAAGGCGTCACGATCACCATTACGCAGTCCGTCCAGAACGTCCGCACGGGTCCCGGCACCGAGTACGAAGTTCTCGGTCAGCTTAGCTCTGGCGAGCAGGCAGCCGTGATCGGCGCTAGCCTCGATTTCCAGTGGGCAGTGATCAACTTCCGGGGTCAGCAGGGCTGGCTCGCCGTCTATCTCGCCGACATCTCCGGCGACATCCGCAGCGTCCCGGTCATCCCGACGCCGCCCACGCCCACGCCGAACGTCCCGCCGACGCCCACACTCTCGCCCTACGCCGACGTGATCATCGATTCGGTCGCCGCCGTGCCCACGCCGATCATCCCGAACCAGAATTTCATCGTCAACGTGACCGTCCGCAACATCGGCAACGTGCCGACCGGGCAGTTTGCCGTCGCAGGGACGTTCCCGCCCACCAACACCTATCTGGTCGCGATGGCGCCAGCGCTAGCACCGGGACAAAGCGCAGTCGTCTCGATGAGCGGACTTCTGAGCGGCACCGGTTCGTTCACGGTTCCGATTATGATCGACGCCAACAATCAGGTCGACGAGGGCGTCATCGGTGAGCAGAATAATACCTACAACTTTAGCTACGTCCTCGGACAAGGTAGCGTGCTCAATCAGGGATCGGCGACGCTCAACCTCGGCGACACGCTCGACCTTGAGGGCAATCTCGTGCAGGGCGACGTCAACTGGAATTCTGACGGCGGCACGCTCGGTTTGAAGGCGATCTTCGGGTCACACTTGGGCATCCTCAGCGGCGATTACAATACGCTGCCCCCGGATTCGGTCAACTCCAGTTCGGTCAACCGCAACTCAATCGCGCGCACCGAGATGAATCCCGGTACGCTGGTCGGCATCTTCACCGCCGATGGGCATCGCGGCATCATGCAAGTCAACGCCATCAGCGACACGCAGATCGCCCTGACCTTCAAGGTCTTCGGCTAAGTATTGGTCGTAGGGGCACGGCGCGCCGTGCCCCTACCTTCGTTATGGACTCACCGTCACTTCGAGCCACGTCGAGCGGTTAGGATAGACGTAGATCAGCCGTTGAAAGCGGACGTGCCCGTCGTCGCTCACCGTGACGGTGTAGTAATTGGCGGGCAGGTCGCCCAGCGTGAAATTCTCGCCAAACGCCGCATCCGGGTTGACCGACGCATCGCCATAGCTGTAGGTCTCGCGCGAAATGTCAGCGGATTTGACCTCAAGCGTGACTGCATACAGCGACGTGCCGTTCTCGTCGGTGACGCGCCCGACCAGCGTCCCATCACCCGGATACGGACGCAGCCACAAATCGGGGTTGCGCGTCGCGTTAAAGTTGTAGGGATCGCCGAGGCGCACCTCGAAATGGAGGTGCGGTCCTTGCGCTACCCCGGTCGCCCCAACCACGCCAATTTTATCGCCTTCTCGAACCCGATCTCCGATCCGCACCGTCGGCGCGAGCATATGCCCGTAGAGCGTGAATACCGGCTCGCCCTGAGGTGACAGGAAGTTATGCTGCAACACCACCAGATTGCCGTAGTAGTTGTTCATTGAGCCGAACTGTCGCGTCAGGTCATCGCCCGCGTAAATCACGGTGCCGTCGGCGGCGGCGAGGATCGAGACGCCGGTTGGATTAACCAGATCGATCCCGTGATGGACTTGCAGTCGTCCGTCTTCCGTCCCGCCATAGGGATAGGTTCGCGCCGCATAGCCGACGTGATTGTAGTCGATTGGTCGCCCGAAGACGTAGTGATCGGCGATCTGCGCGGCTACGTCCGGGGGCGGCGGCGTCCACGTCGGCACGCCCGCGACTGTCCAGCCGCCGACCGGCGATGTGATGAAGGTGGCAGTCGGAACGGGCGAAGGAATCAGCGTGACGGTCGGCAGATCAGTTGGCGTGAGCGTCACCGAGGGGATCGCGGTTGGCGGCGGCGCGAGCGTCGCTGTCGGCACCCGCGTATTGACGATCCGAACGTCGGTGTCGAGAGCGGTGATCTGCGCCGGAACGGTTGCATTGAAGGGCAGCAAGGTCGGCTGCGGCTCGCACGCCACCAGCCAGAGCAGCAGCAGCGCGAAAATCCTCACTCGAACGTCACCTCACAATAATCGCCGGTTGCCGCGCCTAAACGCCGCTCTAAAACTTGATCGCGCGTCCGCGCAGGAAGCTGCAAGCTGGCGAGCGCGGTGTCGATCAGCGCCGCCTGTGGGATCAGACCGATCAGTTCCGTCTCGGCGATGGCGACGCCCTGCCGCGCCGCTTCTTCGCGCAGCCGATCCATGATCGTCGCCAGCGAGGTCTTACGGTAATCAGTGATATTCATCGAGACCTGCGCCCGCCCATCGACCAGCAAACCAAGCGCCTTGAGGTACGGCAGTCCGCCGCCAGAGGCGCGAATCGCCAGCGCGATGGCTTGCGCGACGGTCACGTCGTCGGTGTTCAGGTACGCATTGAAGGCGATCAGCGGGTCGCGCGCGCCGACTGCGGTCGCACCCGCGCGCCCGATCCGCGCCGGACCGAAATCCGGCTGCCGCTCCGGCGTGGTGATCGCGGTCTTGAGCAGTTCGTAGCCCCCGCGTCGCACGTCGGCGAGGTTGACCCGCTCCGGGCGCAGCGCCGCCGCTTCGTACAGATAGACCGGCAGGTCGAGTTCGTCCGCCAAGCGCCGCCCAAACGTCCGCGCCAGCGCGGCGCACTCGTGCAGCGAGCAGTCGCGCAGCGGCACGAACGGGATCACGTCGACCGCGCCGATCCGGGGATGGACGCCGCGATGCGCCTCCAAGTCAATCCGCTCTACGGCGACCCGCGCGGCGAGCAGCATCGCCTCGGCGACCGGCTCCGGTTCGCCCGCGAAGGTGATCACGCTGCGGTTGTGATCGGGATCGCTGTTCACGTCCAGCAGTGCAACCGGGACGGACTGCACAGCATCGACCAGCGCGGTGATCACCTCAGCGCGCCGCCCCTCGCTGAAATTGGGCACACATTCGACCAGCGGCACGCTTAATCCTCGTCTATGAATGTGGGGGGCGCAGCGGGTGGACGCACCGGCGGCGGCGCAGCGGGGGCAGTCGACGATGCCGCCAGCATTTGACCTTCCAGCCGCTTGAGCGCCACCTGATCAACGACTTTGCCGTTCAACTGGCGATAGAGCGCCGGGTTTGCGCTGCGATCAACGGCATAGCGCCAGCGGCGGCTGCCGACTTCACGGAGCACCGAGCGGCAGAAGTCGCAGCGGACAATCGAGCGCGGGCGCGGGATGCCGACCAGCCGCGACTGCTTGATTTCCACGATCAGATGCCCCTCGCCGCAGATCGGGCAGCGCTCGATCACGAAGCCCTCGGCGTAACGATCCGCCGCCGCTAAGCCGCGCCAGTACAAGCCAACGTAAATCAGCACGAGGATCAGCGCCGCGCCGCCGACGATGGCTTCCGGCGGGATCGGCGTCGGCTGGGCTTCCGCTGGCAGCGCCGAGACCGGCGTCGGTAGTTCGCCCGGCAGAATCACCGCCGCATTCGGCGTCCGAGTTACTGTCAGCGTATTCGTGTGCGTCGGAGTCAGGGTCGATGTTGCCGTCGCCATCTTGGTCGGCGCGGACGTGTTGGTGGGCGTTGGGGGCTTCGGCGTATCGGTCACGGTCGGTGCTGGGCTGGGGGTCCCGGTCACCGCTGGCGCGCCGTTCTGCTCGACCGTTGCGTCCCGCGTCGGCGTCGAGCTTGGCGCGATAGACGTGTGCGTCAGCGTAGCACTCGCCGGAACTGACGTGTGCGTCGGCGTCGGCGTTGACGTAGCCGTGTCCGTCGCTGTGACCGTTGGGCTGTTCGTGCGGGTCGCCGTGAAGGTCGCGGTCGCCGTCGACGTGTCCGTGAACGTCGGGGATGCGGATGGCGCCAGCGTGTCCGCGAGCACCGCCACCGCCGCGAGCGTTGGAGCTTGACTCGGCGTGAGCGTGAAACTCGGCGTCACCGATGGCGTTTCGCTGGGCGTAAAACTGGGCAACGGCGTCGCCGACGGGATCGCCGTCAGCGTCGCGGTAGCGGATGGCGTCGCCGTGAAGGTCGCCGTATTCGTGAGTGTGGGTGTAGCGGTCGGCACGGGCGTCAGCGTCGACGTCGCGCTGGGCGTGTCCGTCGGCGTTTGACTGGGTGTCAAGGTATCGGCCGGCACGGGGGTGAACGTCGCCGTATCGGCTCGGCTGGGCGTATCGCTCGGCGCGAAGGTCGCCGTCGCCGTCAAGGTGTCGCTCGGCGTCAGCGTCGCGCTCGGTGTACCGGTCGGGCTGGGGGTCACGGTCGCCGAGGGTGTCGCGGTATCGGTCGGCGTCGGCGTGATCGTCGGCGTCAGTGTCGCCGTGAAGGTCGCCGACGGCGTGAGCGCGCCGATCAGCAGCACCGGCAGGCTGTCTACGTTGTCCAAGCCGGAGAGCAAATCGAGCGAAATCCAGCCGAAGTCATCGCGGTAGCGGATCAGAATCCAAAGTCCGTTCTCGCTGCGACCGACCGGCTCGACCTGATCGCCGGAGACAATCGCGCCGACCGGGAAATAACGCACGGCGGGACCCGACCGGATGCGTGCCCCCACCGATCCCGCGCGGACGAAAACGCCGGTCGGTGTTGCCGTATAGAGGTCGGTGGCTGTTGGCGTGTACAGCGAGGTCGGGGTCAACTGGCTCTGGTCGAGGGTCGGCAGCGCGTCGACGTCGACCGCCCAATAAGCGAGGTCGCGCCGAATCCAGCCGAAGCCAAAACTGTAGTGGATCATCAGCCAGTCGCCATCGCTGCTGCGATTGACCGGGATCACGGTGTCGCCTGCGATCAGCCTGCCCACCGGCAGGTAGGTCTCTCCGGGACCGCCGCGCACGTAGATGTCCGTGCCGACGACGTAGCTGCCGCGCGGCGTTTCCGACGGCACGGGCGTCACCGACGACTGAGCCGCCGCCGGGATCGTCATCAGGGCGGACAGCGCGAGGACCAACAGCAGCAGGCGAAGTTTCAAACGACGTTCCCCAGAGTATTCGCATTCTACTCTAACACGAGTACCCGCAGCGCGGCAATCGCCAGCGGACGATCCACCCATCAACCGCCAATCGTGAAGTTGACCGTCGGCGGATTGACCGGGACACCGTTCGCCGTCAAACTCACCGACCAATTCCCGGCGGCGAACTGCGCGCCGGTTGGCTCGATGTAGAACCAAGAGCAGAAATCGGCGTCGTCATTGGGCACCGTCCAGTCTTCCGTATGGGTGGACTGCCCCTGATAATCCCATTCGACGTGCATCTGTGTCCCGGCTTTGACGTTGAGCGCGCGCGTCGTGATGTATATCCGCTGAATGTTCGCCGGGAAGCTGTATTCCAGCGAGACCGCGCAGCCGTCCGAGTCGCGGACGTTCGACGCCGTGCCCACCTGCGTGAACTGCATGTCGCCCAGCGATCCGCCCGTATTCGCGGGCGCGTCGCCGCTCGCGCCGGGCTGCGTCGCCGCAGCGAACCCGCCGGGCGCTTGCGTCGCCATCGAACCGGGGGTCACAGCGCCGCTCCGGTTGACGATTTGCTGGGTGGGCGGTAGTACGACGCGCAGCGTCGCCAAAAGCTGCTGGTTGCGCCCTTCCATTTGCGCGACGTGGGTTTGCGCGGCGACGGCGGTAGCTTGAACCTGCGCTGCCTGCGCCTGCGCCGACTGCGCAATGCTGGTCGCTTCGGCGATATAGCCTTCGCGCTCCGCTTGCAGCGTCGCCGCCGGGTTATCGGGATTGAGCGCGCTGCATCCGCCGATCACAACTGCCGCAATCAGCGCCAGCGCCAGCCAAAGTGCTTGGGGAACAAGTTTTGCGTTCGGAAGCATACTTCTCGGCATCCATTGGTCACAAACAGGCGCACGTTACCAGATTTCGCCCGCGTTTTCCAGAGTCAGGGGCTTCACGTGGCTGCGCTTGCGGGCTTGCTTGCGCCTATTTTTGCTGCTAGAATGAAAATGTGTTGCCCCCATAGCTCAGCGGATAGAGCGTTGCCCTCCGGAGGCAAAGGCGCAGGTTCGAGTCCTGCTGGGGGCACTTGAACGAAAACGAACTGGCGCAGACCCGGTTCGTTTTGTTTTTAGCCGATATAACCATCCGGGAGTGGATCGCCATCATGAATACCGATCAGATTTTGCGCGACCACCTGATCGCCCTGCTCGATGGACGTCAGGCGCACATGACTTACGACGATGCCGTCGCTGGTTTTCCGCTGGACAAGATGAACGTCACGCCGCCGAACGTCGATTATACGCCCTACCACCTCGTCGAGCACCTGCGCATCACCCAATGGGACATTCTCGACTACATCCGCAACCCCAACTACCAGTCGATGGAATGGCCCGCTGGCTACTGGCCCTCGCGCGGCGCGCAGGCGGACGTGGCAGCATGGGCGAAATCGATCCAGCAGTTCCGCGACGACCTCGCCGCGCTGCGCGCCATCGCCCGCGACCCGCAAACTGACCTCTACGCGCCGATCCCGCATGGCTACGGCGGGCATACCATTTTGCGCGAGATTCTGCTCGTCGCCGATCACAACGCCTATCACATTGGCGAGCTGGGCATTCTGCGGCAGGTCATGAACGCTTGGGGCAGCGCCAGCCACTAACGCGCCGCTTCCCACTCCTGCCGGAGCAGCGAATAGAGCGCGTGATCGGCGTAGCGGGTAGTGAGCCACTCCAACTCGCGCTTGACGCCCTCGAAGGTGAAGCCCAGTCGCTCGGCGACCGCCCGGCTGCGAAAATTATCGGTCGCACACTGAATTTCGAGCCGGTGCAGGTCTTCGCCCGTGAATAACTCGGCGATGACGGCGCGGCAGGCGCGTGTCACGATCCCCTTGCCGGTGTTCGCCGCGCTCAACCAGTAGCCGATCTCGCTCTTGCGGCTCTCCCGGTTGATGCCGTGACAGACGATCCCGCCGATAAGCTGACCGTCAAGCCACAGTCCGGCGTGAAAACCGTCAGCCGTCTCCTGTTTCAGCGCAAACCGTTCGATCAGCGCGCGGGCATCATCCAGCGTATGGACTCGCCCCGACCAGCGCAGCCATGGATCGAGATGCGCGCGATTGCCTGCGATCAAGGCGCGCAAGGCTTCAGCATCAGTTATCGCCAACGGGCGAAGTTCGAGATCGTCCGCAATTCGCAGTGGGAACATCAGCTTCTCCTCAAGATAGGTGATCTATTTCTAGCACAGCCATCCCAATCGCCCAGCAAATCTTGCTTGTTGCCCCTGAGAGAACAAGCTAAACTGATGATCGGTCTGTGGGCAATGATAGGCGCTCATCATCATTACCAAAATTCAACGCTACCTGTTCATCTTCATCGCCGTCTATTTTGTGCTGTTCGGCGGCACGTATGCCAGCCAGATTTTCGGCGTGCGGGTGTTTCATCACCTGTTCACGACCACGCTGATCAGCCTCTGGCTGCTGCTGCGACTCCTGCGCGGGCGCGGCTTGCCGCCCACATCGCTGAACCCCCTGTTCGCGCTGACGGTGATCGTCTGGTTCGCCTCGGCGCTGCTCAGCCTTGATCCCCGGATGGCGCTAGAAAATGTCTGGCTGCCGCTCACACTGCTGCTCCTGTTCTTCGTCATGGTCGACCTGCTGCAAAGCGGGCGCGAAACGCTGTTGATCGAAACCCAGTTCTTGATCGCCGTCTTGGTGGTGCTGATGGCGGGCATCCAATTCGCGTCGTGGTACTTCGGCTGGGGCTTCGGCACGTCGACGCTGGGCGCGCAAACGGTACTCGCCAGCGGCGTGCCGATCACGCCGCCGCGCCTGTTTGTGCCGCTCGGCGTGAGCACGTGGCTGGCTGCCTACACCGCCGCGTCAGCCGTCCTCGCTGGCGTTTGGGGCTTGAGCGCCCGCCGCCGCGACGCGCGAATCGGGCTGCTGCTGCTGGCGGTGCTGCTGGTGATCGTCATGCTGCTGACCGGGTCGCGCGGGGGTTGGGTTTCGCTCGCCGCTGGTGTCGCCGTCTTTGTCGCCCTCACCGCCATCAGCGATCCGCGTCTGCGCGGGGTGATTCGGCGCTTTGCCCTGCCGATTGGAATCGGCATCGTTGCCGTGATCGCGGCGGGCGCGCTGCTGCTGATCGCCGTCAGTGCCACTCCGGGGCACGCCAGCGGCGACCTGCTCCGTACTGATCTTTGGCGCGGTGCGCTGCAAATTACGACCGAACATCCTCTGCTCGGCGTTGGACCGGGCGAGTTTGGGCGCGCCTATCGCCTCGACCGCGACCCGACTTACGTCGATAACCGGCTGGGCACGGCGCACAACTTCTACCTGAACACCCTCGCCGAAACTGGGATCGTCGGCGCGGCGGTTGCCGTCGCCCTCGGAATCGCGCTGATCTGGCGCTGGTGGCATCTGTGGCAAGGTGCCGAGACGAGCACCCGCCGGATGCATCTGGCGGGCGCGTTCGCGGCGCTGGTCGGCTTCGGCGCGCAGAGCTTCTTCGACATCTTCGCCAGCACGCCGCTGATCTTGCTGGCGCTCGGTCTCGCCGCCTACTGCATCACCGAAACGCGATCCCGCATCGATCCGCCTTTGCGGGGCAGCCGTCCCGCCGCCCTCGCTGCCTTGATCGGTGTGCTGATCTTCGGCGCGGGGATGCTGCGCTCGGATCAAGCGCAGGCGGCGTTCAACGCCAGCCTCAGCGGATCGCTGGAACCGGCGCGGCAGGCGGTCGCGCTCGATCCAGCGCTGCACCTCTATACGCTGCAAGTCGCCTACCTCACCGGCGAGCAGTCGGCTGATACCGCCGCTGCTGTCGATGCCTACCGTGGAGCGCTCGACATCGAACCAACGTGGGATAGCGGCTGGATCAACCTTGCGGCGCTGCTCGAACGTCAGGGCGCTACCAGCGCCGCGCTCGACGCCTTGCAGCGCGCCATCGACATTGACAACCACAACGGCGCGCTGCTGCTTTGGGCGCGCCTCGCCGAGCAGCACGCCGCCGCCCCCGCCGAGGCGATTGTCGACGCTTACGCGCGCCATCTGCACGCCAGCGCGCTCGCCCTCGATCCGCTGCCGCTGTCGACCTTCTGGTCGGCGACCGATCTGCGACGACAGGCGCTCGACCGCTATCTGGCAGATCGTCCGCTCGACCAGCGCTACCGCGTCCTCGCCGTCCACGATCCCGATCAACTGCCAGCGCTCGTCCCCTCCAACCCGACCACCGCCGCGGAGTGGTGGGTCGCGGGCGAGTACGCTTTGACGGTCGAAGGCAATACCGCCGCTGCCGATGCCAGTTTCACGCAAGCCATCGCCCGGCGGAACGACATTTATCTGGGCGACATGTATGCTTCGCGTGCCCGCGCGCGGGTGACGCTCGATCCCGCCGCCGCCGCGCGCGACCTGAACGCCGCCGACCTGCTCGGCGTCCACTACGAATCGCCTAACGCCATCCGCGCCCAGATCGCCGAGTCGCTCGACGCGCGCCGTCGATTGCTTGCCGGCGCGGTGCCGCCGCGCGTCATCGACCAGAACTTCGAAGGCGTCCTGTTCGGCGGTCGCGTCGCCTCGTTCGACCTGCTGCCGGAGATGCGCCCGCCGGGACCCGGCACCGCCGTCTTGCAGCCTTGGTACGACCTCGCCGCCAGCTACGAAACGACCGGCGAAACCGACCGCGCCGTCAACGTCTACCGCGCCATTCTCGACCGTGCGCCCGAAGCCGACGACGCCCGTGACGCGCTCGACCGCCTGACCGGAAGCTGAGCCGAATGATCGCTCGCCGCCTCACGCGCCCGCTGTTCATCCTGCTGATCGTCTACGTCCTGCTGGTCGGCGCGACCTACACCGGCATCCTCACGCCCACTCTGCGCTGGATCGACGTGGGCATCGTCGCGGGCGTGCTGGTCGTCTGGGCGTGGAGTCAGCGCCGCTGGCGCTGGCAGCGCACGCCGCTCGACCTCGCTATCGTCGTCTGGATCGCCGCCTTCGCGCTCTCGCTGCTGACCAACCTCAACTCGTGGCGGCGGATCGCGCTCGGCTTGTGGTTCATGGGCGTTTACATCGGCGCGTGGTATCTGCTCGCGCAAGCGCTGGCAAACCGGGCGCTGCGCCGCACGTGGCTGATCGACGCGCTGCTGATCGCGGGCGTGCCGGTCGTCTTCGTCGGCTTCGCGCAGGTCTGGCTGGCGCTGATCAGTGGGCTGCCGCTCCCCCGCCCGGTCGGGACGCTCGGCAATGCCAACACGCTGGCGGCGCTGCTGGTCATGCTGATCCCGTTCACGGCGGGGCGGCTGGCGGAGTCGCGAACGCCGCTGCCGCGCGTGCTGCTCGCGTCTGTACACGCTCGCCAATCTGGTGCTGCTGGCGTTAACCTTCTCGCGCGGCGGTTGGATCGGCGGCGGCGTTGGGCTGGCGGTCTGGGTCGGGCTGCGCTTTCCGATCCGCCAGCTTTGGGCTGCTCTTGCCCGACTCCAAAAAGCCGTACTGATCACGCTGGCGCTAATCGCGGCAGCAGGCGGGTGCGCTCATGCTCGTCAACTCGCTCAGCATCGGCGGGCGCGGGCTTGATCTGCGCACGTGGCTCTACCAGACGGCGCTGGAATTGTTCGCTCAGCGCCCGCTGACCGGGCACGGCTTGTTCACCTTCGGCGCGGGGTTGTCCCGCCTCAATTCGCTGCCGCCGCTGGAGCCGCACAGCCACGCCCACAACGTGATTTTGCAGGTCGCTGCCGAGTTGGGCATCGTCGGCTTGATCGCGCTGGCGCTGACGGCGTGGGCAGCCCTGCGGGCGCTGCTGCGGATGCTGCGTCGCCCGGTTGATCCCATCGCCGCGATGGGGATTGCGGCGTTTGCCGGTTTCGCCGCTCACCAGATGCTCGACCTCCCCGCGATGATGCCGACGATTGCCCTCACCGCGCTGATCGCGCTGCTGATCGCCGTCGCGCCGCGCGGGTCAGCCGCCGAGTCACTGCCCGCGCACCGCGCTTGGCAGCCTTGGCTGATCGCACTGGGCGGCGCTGCTCTCGTGGTCGCCGGGGTGTGGAGCGCGGTCAGCTATCAGCGCTACGTCGCCATCCTGACCGATGCCAACAGCAGCCATGACTTTCACGCCGCCGCTGATCAACTACAAGCCTTAGCCGACGCCGATCCTGATTTCGCCCTCTATCCTGAACAGCAAGGGATTCTACTCGGTCTCGCCGCCGCAGCGGGCGATCCGGCGGCTGCCAGCCCCGGCGTCGAGCGCTTCGAGCGCTTCACCGCGCTGGAGCCGGATTACGCCAACGGCTGGGCGAACCTCGCCGCGCTGCACGCCGCGCTCGACGACGACCCTGCGGCTGTCACGGCGATGCGCCGCGCCGTCGACCTCGCGCCGGAAAGCTGGTCACTGGTCTATCGCTATGGGGTCTATGCCGAAGCCACAGGCGACGACGATAGCGCGCGCCAAGCCTATCAAGCCACGCTTGATCTGGGACGCGACGTCGTCCTGATCCCCGGCTGGGGTGACTCGCCGCTGCGTCGCGAACTGACCCCGCCCGAAACTGAGCTTTCCGACTTCGCGCGCACACTGCTTCTGCTCGAACGCGGCGAGATCGCGGCTGCGCAGAACTTCGCAGCAGATCATCGCGGCGGAGCGACCGACGCCAGCGGCGCTTACAGCTTGAAGCTGATCCTCGCGCTCAGCGCGGGCGACCGTGATCGGGCGGCGGCGGATTTGACCCAAGCACGCCACGACGTGATCGACCGCAATGGCGTGATCTGGACGCAGGTGGACGCGGCACTGCTCGCGACGGACGACGACGCATTCACCCGGCAAATCACGGCAGCGCGCGAAGCCCTCACCGGCGCGCCCTATGCAGCCGATTGGGAACTCGGCGAGAATATCGCCTACATTCAGTACCTCAGCCTCGCCATCCCGCGCCAATTCGTCCCGCAAGTCGGCTACAGCGAGATCGATCAGGCGTTGATCCATCTGCTCGGCGAACCCGGTGTGATCGAGAACCTGCGCGCGACGCTCACATCCTGATTCGTGTGTGTAGGGCGGGTCTGAAACCCGCCCCTATGACCTCGTTTCGACGGCTTGGCGGAAGATGTCGAGGTAGGCATTGACGACCAACTCCGGCGCGAGATGCTGCTCGGCGTAAGCACGGGCGGCGGCAGACATCGCCGCGCAGCGGTCGGGATCATCCGCCAACGAGCGCAGCGCTGCCGCCAGCGCCGCCGCGTCGCCAATCGGGACGACGATACCCGCGCCCGCCGACTCCAGCAGCGCCGCGCCTTCGCCGCGAATTGCCGCAACCGTCGGCGTCCCGGTCGCCAGCGCCTCGTACAGCTTGGCGGGCAGCGTCCCCCCCGCGACCGAGTGATCGCCCAGCGCGATCAAGCAGGCGTCCGCCGCCGCCCAGACGCCCGGCATGGCGTCGTGCGGCAGCACGCCGGTGAAGATCACGTTGTTCAGGTTGCGCGCGCGCACCTCGCCTTCGACCCACGCCTCCTGCGAGCCGCCGCCGACGAACATGAACGTGATCTCCGGCAGCAGCGCCGCCGCATCCAGCATGACGTGGAAGTCGTAGGTCAGGCTCATGTTTCCGACGTGCGCGACGGTGAAGCGCTCGCCCAGCCCGAAATGCTGGCGAGCTTCGGCGCGGGCTTCCGCCGATGCCGGGCGGAAAGTACCCAGATCGACCGCGTTCTTGATCAGCGTGACTCGCTCAGAATCGGGCAAAATCACGCGGATACCGTCCATCACGCCGCCGGTCATGCCGACGACGTGGGCGGCGTCGTGATACGCCCAGCGCTCGACCGGCTGAGCGAATTTCACCAGCAAGCTATCGGCGCGCAGCGCGCCCGTCGCCACCGCCGATTCGGGCCACAGATCGGAGACGTTGAGCACCACCGGCGCGCGCTTGACTCGCCGCAGCCAGCCGCCGGTCAAGCAGACGAACAGCGGGTGCGACTCGACGAGGATCACGTCCGGGCGGGAAAGCAACGTCCCCCGCAGCGCCGCTATCAGCATAAAGCTGAACTGGTTCATCAGCCGAACGCGCGCGCCCTTCCCCGGCGATGCGTAAACCCACACCCGCTCGACCGTCACGCCGTCGAGCGTTTCGCGGAGCGTCAGCCGCCCGCGATAGCCCTCGCGGATCACGCCTTCAGGGTAATTCGGCATCCCGGTCAGCACCGTGACCTCGTGCCCCGCTCCGACCAGCAGCCGCGCCAAGCGGCTGAGGCGCACCGCCGCCGCGCCGAACTCCGGCGGGTAAAACTGCGTAAGGATCCAAATCTTCATCGTCAATGTCTATACTTCCCAGCATGAGCCTGTTACGATACTAAAAGAAGTTGCCGTTTTTGAACAGTCTATGAGGTGACTATGTGCGGAATCACCGGGATCGTGAACCGGCAAGGGAGTGGGATCGACGTGAACTGCGTCCTCGAAGCCGCGCAGTTGCTGCGCCATCGCGGACCGGACGACGAGGGTTATCTCCTGCTCGACAGCGCGACTGGCGCCCACAGCCTCCGCAATGGACCCGATACCGCCGAGGCGATCTATCACCCACAGGTCACCGAGCCAACCACTTTCACGCCCGACGTGGCGCTGGCGCATCGCCGCCTCGCCATCATCGACGTTTCGCCCGGCGGTCACGAGCCGATGACTGTCGGCGATGAGTCGCTCTGGATCACCTTCAACGGCGAGATTTACAACTATCTCGAACTGCGCGACGACCTGCGCGCCAAAGGCTACCAATTCCATACCGAATCCGACGTCGAGGTCTTGCTCCAAGCTTACGTTGAGTGGGGGATCGACTGCCTCGACCGCTGCTTCGGCATGTTCGCCTTCGCCCTCTGGGATCAGGCGCGGCGGCGGCTGTGGTGCGCCCGCGACCGCATGGGCATCAAGCCGTTCTACTACGCCGCCACAGCGGAGAGTTTCGCCTTCGCCAGCGAGATCAAGGCGCTGCGCCCGCTCGTCCCCGCCGCCTACGAGCCGGACATGGCGCAGCTATTCTGGTTCTTGCAGACCGGGCGAGTCTACAACGCCCCAGATACCTTCTTCGCGGGCGTGCGCGAGCTTCCCGGCGCGCATTATCTGCTGGTCGAGGATGGCAAAGTCGGCGAGCCGGTGCGCTGGTGGGACGTGGACGTCGAGCGCGCCCGCGCCACCTACGACTATGCCGACGTGGAAGGCGAGTTTCGCCGTCTCCTGCGCGATGCCGTCTCGCTGCGCTTACGGAGCGACGTGCCGGTTGGGACATGTCTCAGCGGCGGACTCAACTCCAGCACGATTGTCGCGCTGGCAACCGAGGGACTCAACGGTGGGCGCATGAACAGCTTTTCGGCAGTCTATCCGGTCAAGGGCATGGACGAGAGCCGTTACGTCGACATCGTGGCGGATCGTTTCCAGACCATCGCCCACCGCATCACTCCCGACCCGCAGGACTTCCTCGACCGGATGGCGAAGATCACGTGGCATCAGGACATCCCGACCGGGACGTCCGGCGTCTACACCCAGAATTTCGTCATGAAGCTGGCGCACGGCAGCGTGACCGTGCTGCTCGACGGTCAAGGCGCGGACGAACTGCTGGCAGGCTATCTGAGCTACGTCGTCTTCCACCTCAACGACCTGCGCCAGCGCGATTTCGGGCGCTGGATCGGCGAGCAAGCCGCCTTCGTCGGCGGCGTCTGGGGGCGCTTCAACGCCTCGCTGAGCGCCCGCGAGTTCGCCTTCCGCGTGCGCGAGTATTTGGGCGGATCGACGCCCCTGCTCAACCCGCAATTCGCGCAAGCCGCGCTAGAGCGAGCGCGCGCCGAAGCGCCGATCATGCCGCAGGGCAGCGACGCGCTCAACCGTCACCTCTACGGCGCATTGATGCGCGAGAGCATCCCGGCGCTGCTCCATTACGAAGACCGCAACAGCATGGCGTACAGCATCGAGGCGCGCGTCCCGTTTCTCGATCACCGCTTGGTCGAGTTCGCGCTCGCCGTGCCCGCCGAGCAGAAGATTCGCGGCGTCGAGACCAAGGTGTTCATGCGCCGTGCCATTAAGGGCATCGTCCCCGACGAGATCGCCGAGCGCAAGGACAAGCTCGGCTATCCGACACCGCTGGCGCAGTGGCTGCGCGCCGATCTGCGCGAAGAAGTGGACGACTTCCTCAACGAGCGCGTCTTCCAACGCGACTGGTACGATCCGGCGCAGGCGCGCGCCATCTGGCGGGGGCACCTCGACGGCGCGCGCAACGCCGAGCGCATCATTTACCGCATGATCACGGCGGAACTGTGGTACGAGCAGGTCACGCAGGCGAGCACACAAATCGCCACCGTGTAGGGGCAGGTTTGAAACCTGCCCCTACGGACGACCTCATGCGATACACCGCTTTTCTCGTATTCCTAAAACGCACCTTCCCTTGGGCGATCCGCCTGCTGATCTTCTGTCTGCTGATCGGTGCGCTGGTTCCGGCGCCACCCCGCGCCCCGCTCGGCGATCCGCAGACGGTCGAGACGACTGATCCGCAGTTGTGCCTGCACACCCGGCTGATCGACGAGGTGGACGAGTGGAAAATCCAGCGCTCATTGCAGCTCGTGCGCGAACTCGGCGCGCCCTCGATTGTCGAGTTCTTCCCGTGGGCGTACATCGAAGGCAGCGAAGATCGCTACGACTGGTCGTCGGCGGATCGGATCGTGGCGCAGGCGCGCAATCAGGGCATCCACATCATCGCGCGGTTGGGTCTTGTTCCGGCATGGGCGCGCAGCAAGGGTGACAACAGCGCTGAGTACACCACCCTCAATACGCTGCCGGAGGACGCCTATCCTGATTTCGCCCAATTCGTCGCCGACTTCGCCGCCCGCTACGCCGGGGTGATCGACCAGTTGATCATCTGGAACGAGCCGAATCTCGCCTTCGAGTGGGGCTATCAGCAGGTCGATCCGGCGGGCTATGCGCGGCTGCTCCACGCCGTCTATGCACCGGCTCACACCGCCAACCCGAACGTGCAAATTCTTGCGGCGGGCTTAGCGCCGACGCTCGAACCGGAAGGCAGCCCTAACGGGCTAAACGACCTGATTTACCTCGATCAGCTTTACGCGGCGGGCGCGCAAGCCGACTTCGACGCGCTGGCGATCCACGCCTACGGCTTCACCTACCCGCCCGACGACCCGCCCGCACCTGACAAGCTCAACTTCCGCCGCGCCGAACTTTTGCGCGCCGTCATGGTCGCGCACGGCGACGCCGACAAGCCCGCCTACATCACCGAAACCGGCTGGAACGACAATCCGCGCTGGACGCTGGCGGTCACGCCCTCGGAGCGGGTCGCCTACTCGGTCGAGGCGCTGCAGTTGGGCGCAAGCCAACTGGGATTGGCTCGACAAACTCTGCTTCTGGGTGCTGCGCTATCCCACACCCACGCTCAGCTATCCCGACAACTACACCTTCGTGACCACGACCTTTCAACTCAAGCCGATTTACTACGCCGTGCAAGCTTACGCGCGCGGTTTCAGCCGAGGATCAGGATTTATGGCTGCCCGCTCCCGATCAGCCCACCGCATCCGCGCCCTGATCCCGGCGCTCACGGTGATCGCGCTGGTGCTGCTGCTGGCGCTGATCCGGCGCGTCACGGAGCCGCCGCCGTCCGCCCCGCGCGATCTGTTCCCTTATGGCGAACTGCGGATCGGCGTCGACGCCAACAATCCACCCTTCGCGGCTGCCACCAGCTGCGGCGATCTGTGGGGCTTGGAGATCGACCTCGGTCGCGCGCTCGGCGATCAGCTTGGGCTGCCGGTGCGCTTCGTCAACCTCGGCTTTGACGGCTTGTACGACGTCCTCAAGACCGATCAAGTCGACGCGCTGATCGCGGGCGTGCAGATCGACCTGACGCGGCTCAACGACGTGCACTACTCGACCCCCTATTTCAACGCGGGGCTGGTGTTGGTGAGCGATCAAGGCTTGACGAGCATGAATGCTCTGCCGGGAAACCGCCTCGCCTATGAGTTCGGCTCGGAGGCGGATACCGAGGCGCGAACGTGGCTGCGCCGGGTACTGCCCTTCCAGACGCGCCCCTACGAACTGCCGGTCAACGCGCTGGACGCCGTGCGCTTGGGTGACGCCGACGCCGCGCTGGTCGATGCCGTCAGCGCGCGGCTCTATCTGCGCGACCATCCCGACTGGCGCGCCAGCACCGAGCAGGTCACCGACTCGCTCTACGCCATCGCCACCCAGAGCCGCCACCCGGAGATCAGCGCCGCCGTCGATCACGCGCTGCAAGCGTTAATCGACAACGGCACGCTTGACGACCTCATCGCGCGCTGGTTGTAAGAATAAGTTCTTCAAAACATGGGGAACATAGGGACGGTATCCGAGGCTATGTAAATTCCCTCGCTGTGCCGAACCATCGCCTAACGTCACTATCCAAACCCAAAACAAGCGAGGCACTCTCCCCTCCCTGAATTCGGGGAGGGGACGGGGGTGGGGTCAAAGCATGACTTTTCAGCCACACGCTAAACCGCAGCCAAAAACGAAGCCCGCGCCGGAGAGGCGCGGGTTTCAGAAATTGACTACTTCTTTTCGAGGGCGTATTTGCCCTTGTCCCAGTCGGCTTTGCTGACGAACTTCGTCAGCATCCGACCATCGGAGGTTTTGCCGCGCAGCCCGTAGCGCGTCTGACCGTTCTTGGTGGTGAAGGTGGTCTTCAGGACCTGCTTGTCTTCGATCTTGACCTTTTGGCGGGTTTTCACATCATAAAATTCGACGCTCATTTGGAACCCCTTTGTATATGGGCGATCAAAAAAATATGTTTCGCTATACACGAAGTCATTCTACCACAAATCTTTAAAATTGGAGCAACAATTGAGGGAAAGCCTACCGTAGCGTTCTTAAGATGGTAACGTTGCCAGTACGCGCTGGATTTTTAACGACAGATGCAGGATCAGCCGGTTTTCAGGATCATCCAGATTCAGACCCGTTAATTCGGCGATTCGTTCCAGCCGGTAGACCAGCGTATTCCGGTGGACGTTGAGGTCGTTGGCGGCTTTGGCGAGGTTGCCGTTCGCCTCAAAGAAGCCGCTGAGCGTGCGAATCAGGTCGCCCTGCTTGCGCTCGTCGTGCTCGACCAACGGTCCCAACGTTTCGAGGTAGAAGCGGCGCATCTGGTCGAGGTTGCGCTCCTTGAGCGCCAGCAGCAGTTGAAACAGCTTGAGATCGCCATAGAAAGTCGTCTGCTCGCGGTCGCCCAATTCGTTGGAAATGCTGACGGCGTCTTTCGCCTCGCGGTAGGCTTCGCGCAGCGCCGATAAGCCGCTGGCTGCCCGGCTGATCCCGGCAGCGACCAATCCGCTCGGCGTGCGGGTCGCCAACTGTCCGCGCACGTCGTCGACGATCTGGCGGATGCGTGCGGGCTGTCCGGCGTTCTCCAGCGGGTAAAGCGCGACGATCACGTCGACGTACTGCCCCACTGCTCCGGCGACCTGCCGCCGCACCATGTCGTCCCGCACCAGCGGGATCAGCGACTCCAGCGGCAGACTCGCGCCGGTATCGGTCGTCGCCCGCAGCACCACGACCACGTAAGTCGTCTCCGGGTCGAAACCCGCCTGCTGCGCCCGCGTCGACATCAGGTCGTCGTCGGCGGGCGTGCCGCTCAGCCACATTTGCACCCAGTCGCCGCGCGCCTGCTCGACCGCGAAGGCAATCGCCCGGCTCTTGGCGAGTTCAATCGCGCAGACGTCAGCGCCGTAAGACAATACCATCCGGTCGAAATCGTCGAGCGCTTCGTGCGTATCGACCAACGACAAATAACCGGCGACGCGCTTCTCGACCTTGAGCACCGTCGTGTAACCGAGCGGACTGGGGACGATCACGCCGTCGCCGCTGGGCGCTTCCCGGCTGAGCCAGTTCTGAAACGATCCATAAGGCAGGCTTTGCATCAGCGACCGACCGCCGCTGCCGCGCCGCGCCACGTTCGGGTAAACCTGCGCCATCATCACCCCGGCGTCGTCGTGAACGACAATCGGCTTGGCGGTGGTGCGGGCGAGTATTTGCAATAGGCTGTTTAGGTCGCGGTTTTCGGCGGCGAGCCGCGTCAACTGGCGCTGGATTTCCATCGCCCGCTGCGCCATCTGCGCCTTTTGGTTGACGATGAAGGTGTTCACCGCCCGCTCGATGCGCGGCATACTGCTCTCGTCCGGCAGCGCCAGCAGCGCGACCCCGCACTCGTTAGCGACCGCGACCGCCGTATTCGAGCTGTCGACGTTGGCGGCGACCGCCGAAACGCCCACATCTGCCAAACCGCGCACGACCTCCGCCAGCGTGATGCGGCTGTCATACGAGCGCAGCACGTCCATCGAGACCAGCGCCAGTTCGCCACCATAAACGTCGGGAAAAGCCGGAGGCTGCGCCTGCACCGTCACCGACCACGTGACCAGCGTTTCGGCGACCCCGGCGACAAGCTGCGTACCAAGCGGGAGCGCAAATTGCAGGAGGGCTTGAAGGGTTGCGCTGTGATTCTCTGACATGTTGCTGCTTGTCAACTTGGATGATAGTGTGCTTTTGATTGTATTCACCAAGCAACTCCGAAATTTATAATGATTTCCAACAACAGTCAGGGCAGCTTTTTGTCTTGTTTTACCAAGATTTTAGCAAGTATCACCAAATAAAAACAGGTCGGACGGTCATGTGCCGTCCGACCTGTTTGTGAACCTTAGCCAGTATGACTTGTTCTGATTACCTATACGGGTTGCGTTGGTAGGGGCAGGACTGAGTCCTGCCCCTACCTTCACTTACACCCGCTTGACGCCAACGGTCAGCGCTTCGCCGTCGATCTCAAATTGTTCGCTGTGGAATCCGTCGCTCGGCTCGCCCAATTCCAGCGAGTCGCTCAGCGTTTCGCCGCTGATGTAGTCGCTGAACTGCTGGATCGCCTGCGCCAGCCGCTCGCCCGCCTGCACCTTGAGCGTGATGTGATCCTCGACGTTGAAGTCGGCATCCTTGCGAAGCTGCTGCACCCGGCGCACGATTTCGCGCGCCATGCCCTCGCGCCGCAGGTCTTCAGTCAGGGTGGTGTCGAGCGCGACCAGATAGCCGCTGTCCTCGGCAATAGAGTAGCCTTCGGCGGCGTCGCGCAGGACTTGGGTTTCTTCCGGCGTCGTCTCGAATTCCTGCCCATCAAGCGTCACGACGACGTTCTCGCCGCGCAGCAGCGCCTCTGCCCAGCTACGCACGTCCGCCGGATCGCCTTCGCGCAGGGCTTTCTGGACGCGCGGGAAGTCTTTGCCGAACTTGCGACCGAGCGCGCTCGGCAGCGGGTTGAGCTTGTAGGTCACGACCGCTCCGGCTTCGTCCAGCGACGTGACCGACTTAACGTTGAGTTCGCTGCCGATCAGGTCGGCGAAGCGGGTGACGGTCGTGGCTTCCTCCGCGCTGCGGACGGCGAAACGCGCACTCGCCAGCGGCTGACGGATGCCCAGCTTGACCGTCTCGCGGGCGGCGCGCCCCAGACTGACCAGCCGCTCGACCAGCCGCATATCCTCGATCAGCTTGCGGTCGATCAGCGCGGGATCGTACTCCGGGAAGAAAGCCAGATGCACGCTCTCCGGCGCGGTCTCGTCCCCAGCCGCGACCAGATTGCGATAGAGCATGTCGGCGAGGAACGGCATCGTCGGCGCGATCAGCTTGGCGACCGTCGTCAGGCACTCGTACAGCGTCGCGTAGGCACCGAGCTTGTCGGCATCGTTAGCGCTTTTCCAGAACCGGCGGCGACTCAGGCGAACGTACCAGTTGCTCAGCATTTCGACGAAGGTCTGGATCGGACGGGTCGCGCCGGGAACGTCGTAATTGTCGAACGCTTCCGTCACCTGCTTGACCAGTTGGTGCAGTTCCGCGATCACGAAGCGGTCGAGTTGATCGCGCTCCGCGACCGGCGGCGCGGCATCGGTCGGTTTCCAGTCGTCGAGATTGGCGTACATGACGAAGAAACTGTAGGTATTCCACAACGTCAGCCACATCTTGCTGACGACTTCGCCGACCAAATCCATCGAGAAGCGGCGCGCCTCGCCGGGCGGACCCGACGTGTACAGATACCAGCGGAAAGCGTCCGCGCCGTGCGTGTTGAGCACGTCCCAAGGATTGACGATGTTGCCCTTGCTCTTGGACATCTTCTGCCCGTCGCCGTCGAGAATCAAGCCGAGGCAGATCACGTTCTTGAAGGCGACCTGCTCGAACAGCATCGTGCTGATCGCGTGCAGCGTATAGAACCAGCCGCGCGTCTGATCGACCGCCTCGCAGATGTAATCCGCCGGATACTGCTCCTCGAACATCGCCTGATTGTGAGCGGGATAGCCCCACTGCGCCACCGGCATCGAACCGCTGTCGAACCACACGTCGATCACTTCGGGGACGCGGTGCATCATCCCGCCCGAACCGTTCGGGTTCGGGAAGGTGATCTCATCCACGTAAGGGCGATGCAGGTCGAGATTGGTCAAATCCTGCCCGGCAAGCTGGCTGAGTTCCGCCACACTGCCGACGCAGAGCATTTCGCCGGTTTGATCGTCCACCCAAATCGGCAGGGTCGTGCCCCAGTAGCGCTCGCGTCCCAGTGCCCAGTCCTTCAGGTCGTTGAGCCAGTTGCCGAAGCGCCCGTCCTTGACGTGATCCGGCACCCAGTTGATCGTCTGGTTGAGTTCGATCATCTTGTCGCGGTAGGTGGTCGTGCTGATGAACCACGTATCGCGCGCAAAGTAGAGCAGCGGCGTGCCACAGCGCCAGCAGAACGGATAGGTGTGTTCGTGCTTGGTAGATTTGTACAACAAGCCGCGCTTACGCAGGTCGCGCGTGATTTCCGGGTCGGCATCTTTGACCCACATCCCGCGATACTCGGTCACAGCGTCGATGAACGCGCCTTCCGCGTTAATCGTTTGCAGCACCGGCAGGTTGTTCTCCTGCGACACTCGCATGTCATCCACGCCGAACGCCGGGGCGATGTGGACGATGCCCGACCCGTCCTCGGTGCTGACGAAATCGCCCGCGACCACGTAGGCGTACTTGCCTTCGACCGGCAGGAAGGTGAACAGCGGATTATACGCCATCCCCAGCAGGTCTTTGCCCTTGTAGCGCTTGACGATCTTGTATTCTTCCGGGTGGATCAGCGCCGTCTTCATCAGGTCGGCGGCGAGGATCAGTTTCTCGGTGGTTTCGCCTTCGCCGTCGCTGTCGTGAACGGGTCCTTCGACCTGCACGTAGTCGATCTTCTCGCCGACTGCCAGCGCCACGTTCGCCGGGAGCGTCCACGGCGTCGTCGTCCAGACGAGGAAATAGACCCCCGGCTTGTCCTTCAGCGGGAAGCGCACGAAGATGCTGGGGTCTTGCACGTCCTTGTAGCCCAGCGCAACCTCGTGGCTGCTCAACGGCGTGCCGCAGCGCGCGCAGTAAGGGACGACCTTCAGCCCTTTGTATAGTAGTTCCTTCTCCCACAACTGCTTGAGAATCCACCACTCGCTCTCGATGTAGTCGTTGGTGAAAGTGACGTAGGGATTGTCGAGATCCGTCCAGTAGGCGATCCGTTCGGTGAAGCGCTCCCAGTTGCCAATATTGCGCAGCACGCTGTGACGGGCTTTCTCGTTGAACGCCGCGACCCCGTACTCCTCGATCTCTTGTTTGTGCTTGAAGCCGAGTTCCTTCTCGATGGCGATCTCGACTGGCAAGCCGTGCGTATCCCAACCGCCCTTACGCAGGGCGTAATAGCCGCGCATGGTCTTGTAGCGCGGGAAAATGTCCTTGAAGGCGCGCGCCAGCACGTGATGCACGCCCGGATCGCCATTGACGGTCGGTGGACCCTCATAGGTCACGTAGCGCGGCGCATTCTCGCGCTCCTGCATCGAACGCTGGAAGATGCGGTTCATGCGCCAATAATCAAGCTGCTCCTGCTCCAGCTTGGGAATATCCACTTTCGGGTTGACTGCCTTAAACATCGCTGCCCTCCATAGGTCGCTGATTGCGTTGGTTGATCGTTCGGATTAAAGGCGACGTATCGAGGGGGCAATCGACCGTGGTGTGGGTTTGCACCTCACCACCACTGAGCACCTCCTTAGGTCGGTAATATGCGTAACGGAAACCCAACTTATTATCGCTTAAAACGAGGGTTTTCGGTAGGGCGATTCGTTCCGGGCGGCTACTGCGGTCCAGTCCCGATCCAGTAGACTTCGCGATGCAGCTCAAGCTGAGTCTCAGTGTCGGAGTTGCGCGTCACGTGCGCCCACCACTGCATGTTGAAGATCGAGAAGGCGACTTTGCCGCCGCAGCGCGCGACCAGCGAATCGTTGATCTGAAAGTCGCCGGTCGTCGCTTGAGCGTCAGCACATTGCAGCGGCATGAGTAGGCACACACCGTCGTTCTGCTCGATGGATTTGACCACCTCGCAAGCGTCGGTCGTCGTGGTGTATTTCCAGTCGTCGACGCCATAGGCTTCGCTGGTGTGCTCGATTTGGGTCATATTGGGCGGCAGCGGCGGCGAGGGCGGCGCGATGACCGCGAACAACACGCCGAGCACGTTCGCGCCGATATACAGCGCCAACCCCAGCAAGACGATCAGCAGCGGAATCAGAATCAGCGGCGGGATTCTCGAACCCTGTGCTTCCTCAGTCGCTTCAGCCTCAGCATCCGTGCCTTCGGCTGACTCCGGCTCACTCATCCCTGCCACTGCTGCTCGTATTTGATCACCGACATGCCCGCCGCATCGTAGAAGGGGTCAGGATTCGGCTGCCCCGGCGAGATCACGACGCGGGTATACTGCGTCGTTCGAAAACCGGAGGCGTCAAATAGGCAAATGAACTGATACGGCACGATGCTTGCGTCGGAAGCCGAACCGGGATTTTCGCCGGTCGCGGGCAAGCGCACGCAGCTTTGATCGCGGTTGCCGTAGAATTGTTCGAGCTTCTGCTGATAATACGCCGCGACCGCTTCCGGCGAGTCCGTCGAACGGTAGAACATATCCCGCGACGTCTCGCGCGCGTTACTGTCGCCCCAATACTGTGCGTTCGGATACAACGTCACATCCAACGGGGATTGTTTCGACGCCTGATCGGTCAAGTAAGTGACCGCCGCCGCGCCGATCAGCAATATCCCCACGATTCCGGCAAAGATGCCAATGCGAATGACGGAAATCTGCCCTTTGCGGTTATACATGCGTTCACGTCCCCTGATTCAGCATCACACGGACATCGCGCGCCAACGCCAGCCCGTAGGGTGTATGGCGGAAACGCTCAGCGGCGGCTTCCCAGTAAGGCAGCCCCGCCTGCACCACCTCAGCTACGGGCGGGTCGGCTGCGCCGAGCCGGTGCAGCAAGTAAGCGACCATCAACGCCCGGTGCGGTTCATCCGTCGGCACGGCTTCCAGCGCGGCGACCGCTTCCTCCGGCAAATTCAGCCGATAAAGTGCTTCGCCGAGGTCAGCCCGCACAACCGGCGGCGCGTTTAGCTCCAAAGCACGCCTAATAGCGACGACCGCTTCGGTGTAACGACCCTCTGACAGCAGTGTACGCCCAAAACCATATAAGGGGAAATAATGATCGGGAGCTTTGTCAACGGCTTCTGACAAAACTTGCTCGCTCTCGTCGAGCTGCCCCAATTGGCGGTACGTATTTCCCAGCAACGTCAGCACGCGCGCGTCCGCTTTGGCGCGCACCGATTCGAGCAGATCGCGCGCGGCAGCGAAGTCGCCAGCGAGATAGAGCCGCTGTGCCTGCGTGAACGCCGACACCATCCCCCGGTTGCCCCACAGCACACTAATCTCAATGATCGATCAGCAGCCCGACGAAACTGACCAAAATGATCAAGCGTGACTTCCGGCGGCGCGGCGATCAGCAGAATCAGCGCGACCACCAGCAAAATCATGCCCAGCGTGAAGGCGATCCGGGTAGGGCGATCCCAGACGGCAATGTCACGGCGCAGCCGCCGGATCAGCCAGATCAACCGAGATTCCCCGCGTCGGCATCGGCGAGCGCCTGCTCAATTCCGGCGATCTCGTAGCGCAGCGCTTGACCATACGCCGTGCCTTCGAGCGCTTTCAAACCAGCCTTCCACGTCGTCAACCCGTCACGGGCGCTCATCATCTTGGCAGCGGCGCGGACAGCTTGCTTGGCTTCCCCGGCGGTCTGGTAAGCATTGGCAAGATGATAGTAGACGCGCACACCGTAAGAGGCGGGCATGGCATGCTGCGCCGCCCGCTCGAATGACTGCTGCGCCGCCGCCTGCTCCCCGGCGAACCGCTGGGTGAAACCAAGTTCCGCCCAGATCACCGGCTGGTCGGGGTCGAGCTTCGAGGCTTCGATCAGCGTTTGTGCCGCTTCGTCGTAGGCGGCTTGCAAGCGATACCCGTTCGCCAGCGTGACGTAGGCAGCCGGTTCATCCGGGAACAACTGAACCGCACGGTCGGCGGTCGCCTGTGCTTTGGCAAGCTGCCCCGTATAGGCGTAGGCGCTGGTGAGCAGCATCAGCACCTCGGAGGTCTCTTTGCCTTCGTGGATTGAGCGTTCGAGCAGCGGGATCGCTTCGCGGAAGCGAAAGGCTTCGATCAAGCGATACGCTTCACCGTAGCCTGACCCCTGCGCGCGGGTCTGACGCGCCAGCAGCACGCCGACCAGTGAGAACCAGAACAGGAACATCAGCGCCGCCAGACACAGCCCGCCCAGCGCCAGCAGCACGAACGGCGACAGCTCCGGCGCGTCGCTGGGCACGTGGAACGCCTGCATCACCACCGCGACCATGAACATCAGCACGCCGATCACCGCTAGCACGAAAGTGGTGTAGAGGGCGATCAACCAGAGGCGGTGGCGTTCCATCGATCCTGCCCTATTCCGGCGTCTCAGCCAGCGACATCACGTCACTTTTGCCGCGCATGAGTTCAGCCGCCGCCGCAACGTCCTCGCCGAGTACAGCGCGCAGCGTCTCCGCTTGATCGCTTTCGAGGATTTTCTGCCATTCGCCCAGCCCGTTTTTGTGCTTACGGACTTGCTTGAGGGCGTCTTCCGCCGCTGCCTCGTTCCCCAACCGGGCATTCGCCCGCGCGAGGTAGAGGTACATCAGCAGCCGGTGACGCGCATCCGGCACTTTGAGCGCCAGCGCCCGTTCCAAATGCTCGATCACTTCAGGAGAGCGTCCCAGCCGATCCTCGATCATGCCGAGGTTGTAATAGGCAACCCACTCGTCCGGCGCGAGGTCGGCAGCGCGCTGCGCCGCCTCAAGTGCCGGGTCAAATTCGCCGGATTGCAGATAGACCTCTGCCAAACCGTTATAAGCGACCGCCGATTGGGGGTCGAGTTCGGTCATACGTTGGTAATCTTTGCGGGCTTTGTCGAGCTTACCCCACAAGCGCAGCAGCTCGGCGCGGAAGCGGTAGTGATTGAGGTCGCGCGGTTCGGACTTGATCAGGATGTCCATTGTCTTGACGGCTTCAGCGTACTCGCTCTTACGGAGATGCTTGACCGCCTTCTGGTATTCCATTGGCGTGCGGGCGCGAAACAAAAACGCCCCGGCGACGATCCAGCCCGCCGCCGCGCCGGTCAGCGCCAGCGCGAACTGCGGCAGCACAGTCATGGCGAGGATGATCGCGCCAATCGCTGGCAGCAGAATGCCCACCCAGCGCCCGCGCTCGCCCGGATCGAGCCGCCCGCCGATGATGATCCCGGCGCCAACAATCGCGACCAGCACCAGCCCGGTTTGCACCGGAATCACCCAGTCGCCCACGAAAGCGTTAAGGATCAGGCTGACTAACCCGGTTGCCGCGATCAGCAAAAAGAGCGCGCGCACCCGCGCTGGTCCCAGAAACAGCGCAAAGCGGTCGAACGCGCGCGAAAGCGTCTTCATGCGTCCTCGATTTCGACGTACAGGCGCTTGTTGATGCCGCCTTTGCTCTTGTAGTCGGTGACCCGCAAGCGCTCGACTTCGCGCGTGTTGCCGACGTGCGTACCACCATCTGCTTGCAAGTCCAGCCCGACGATTTCCAGCGTGCGGATTTCAGTGATCCCTTCCGGCAGCAGGTTGATCTTGGTGCGGATCAAGTCAGGGATGGCGAACGCTTCCTCGCGCGGCAGAATCCGCACGACCGTCTCGCGCGCGGCAGCGATCTCGGCATTGATCTTTTCCTCGATCTCCGCGACCAGTTCCTTTTGCAGCCGCTCGAACTCGAAATCCATCCGCCCCTTAAGCGGCTCCATGTTACCGCCCGTGACCTGCGCACCGTAGTCGCGCCAGACGACGCCGCAGAGGATATGCATCGCCGTGTGCGTCCGCATCAGTTGGTAGCGGCGCTCCCAGTCGAGAACGCCGCGCACCTCCGTGCCGACGGCGGGCAAATTCGATATCCGCCTCGATCACGTGGACGTTGCCGCGCTCGACTTTCGCCAGCGGATAGACCGTGTCGCCGACGCGGAGTTCGCCGAAGTCGGCAGGCTGTCCGCCACCGCCGGGATAAAACGCCGTCCGGTCAAGCAAAACGCCGTGCTTTTCCTCGTCGTGCCCGCTGACGACGGCGTCAAATTCTTTGAGATAAGCATCAGTCTGGTAGAGGAGTTCGGTCATAAGATACCTCACAAATCTAGTTAGTGGTAGGGGCACGACATGTCGCGCCCCCAGCATGATTGACGTCAAATGCTGGTCGTAGGGGCGTTCAATTGAACGCCCCTACCGTCCTCGTTCATGCCGGGTTCGAATGCAAACGTACATTCATTGTCGTTTATTCAATCTCGCCGCGCATCCTCAGCATGACCTCGCGCCCGCCGAGGCTGCGCCAGAAGGCGAGGCTCTCCTGATTACGCGCGGCGACGTGCCACTCGTAGTAGTGCAAGCCGCGCTGAGCGAACCACGCGATCAGCGTCTCGACCAACGCCCGCCCGACTCCCTGTCTGCGGTACGACTGGTCGACGTAGATATCCGCCAAGAAACCGCTGGCTTCCTGCTGGAACATCTGCGGCGCAAGATCGACCACCACGCCCAGCACGTAGCCGACCACTTCGCCGTCCGCGTCGGCGACCAAGACCCGTGTCATCGGGTCGTCGAGGCGGTCGAGCAGTTGGCGCGCGTACCGTCGAGCGCCCTGCGGCGCAGCAGGCGGCAGATCAGCATCAAGCTGACGGTGATATTCGACCAAACTCTCCCACAGACGCGCCACCGCGTCGAGGTCATCGGGCTGTGCCGGACGCACATTCACTTCAACCACAAAAGCTCCACCCACTCTCCCGCGCCGAGCGACCGCCAAAACGCCTGTCCGACCGCATCGTTGCGCGGCGTCCAGACGGCGACCTGCTCCGCGCCCTGCGTTTTGAACCACGCACGCAGCGCCTCGACCAGCGCCCGCCCCACACCGCCGTGATAGCCGTGCGCGTCCAGCGCGATCTCGCTGATCAGCCCAATTTGCGCCGGAAACAGCCCCGGCAGCGGGAAAATATTCCCGGCGACGTACCCAATCAGCGCGCCGTCATTGTCGGCGGCGAACAGCGCAAACTGCGAATCATCCAGCCGAGTTTCGGTGCTCGCGATCCATGCGGCGCGAGCGTCCGGCGCAGGCTGAATGTGCTTCCCGGCTGGCGTCAAGGATTGCAGGATCGTTTTCTCGTGCCAGAGCAGAGCAAGGGCAGGAAGATCGGTTCTAGTCGCGGCGCGTATGGTCAACATGTCGGCAAAGGATAGCACCGCCCTACCGTCAAATCAAGCATTGTGCTGCATAATAGAAGGCGAATAAGGAAGCGATGCCGTGACCATAATCGAACGCGAAAATCTGCCGCTGTGGATGCAAAAGACCCTGCGCGGGACCGACTGGGGGGCGCTGATCGTGATCGCCTTCAGCTTGCTGGCGGCGTGGTCGTTCCTACTGCAAAGCGGTCTGCCGCGTACCAATGCCAGCGAGCACTACGTTTATCGCGCCGCCAACACTGCCGCCGAGTTCGCCGAGGGGCGGCTTTATCCGCGCTGGTCGTCGAACGTGCTTGGCGGCTATGGCGCGCCGATCCCGAACTATACGCCGCCCGGCGCTGCCTACTTCCCGGCGCTGATCGACGCCTTCGTGACCAACGAAGCGACGGTTGCCGTCCGGCTGGTCTACGTGCTGGCGTTCGTCGGAGCGGGAGCGGCGGTTTACGCTTTCGTCCTGCGACGATCCAGCGCGGTGGCGGGCGTGATCGCGGCGCTGCTTTACGTTTACAGCCCCTACGTCGGCTTGACCGTCCCCCACCTGCTCGGCGACCTGCCGGGGATGATCAGCCTTGCGCTGATCCCGGCGCTGCTCTGGAGTGTTGATCGGCTGCTGCGAGTCAACCGCCCGTCCGACCCGCTCATCGTCGGGCTGATTACGGCGGGGCTAGCATTCACCGACCCGCGCGCGCTCGGCATCGGCTGGCTGATTGGCGTCGTGATCATCGCGTGGAATCACGGTGCAATCCGGCGATCCACACTGGCGTTGGGCGGCGGCACAATCGGAGTCGCGTTGGCAGCGTGTTTCTGGTTGCCCGCGTTGATCGAAGCCAGTGCCGTGCAGATGATCGCCCGTCCGCGTGCCATCCCCTTCACGCTGACTCTCGCCGGATTGCTGACCCCACTACGACAAGTCGACCCCGGCGCGTTGATCGCGCAGCCGCAGTTCACGCTTGGCGTCGGCATCGCCGTGTTTGCCGTCGCCGGTGCGGTCATCACGTTCCGGGCTGGCGTTCGACGGCACAGCTTCCACCTGCTGTTTCTCGTGCTCAGCGTCACTCTCACTGCTGCCACGCTGATCGTCTTTGCGGGCGAGGTCTGGCTGCTCGGAGCGATCACGCTCTGCTGGGCGATCACCGGCAGCGCGGTCGTCCATTGGAATAGATCGCGGCTGTTTTCCTCGGCGCTGGTGATCGCCATCCTCGCGGCAGCCGTCCCGGTGTGGCTGGTGCCGCTGTGGAACGAGCCGCCGCTCGATACCTCGCCCGCCGCGCAGGTCGAATACGAGCAGCAAGGCTACGGGATCGCCGGGCTGCCCGTTGGCGAGTTGCTGCCCACCACCCTTTCGCCGACGCTGAGCGCCAATCGTACCCTGCTCGCCAGCTACGACGATCCGCCGATCAACAAACTCGTACCGGACGTACAGGCGCAGGTCGGCGTACTCGAACACGGAACTCACGGCGACCGCTTTCAGGTGCAAGCTTTCGCGCCGCTGACACTGCACGTCCTGACCGCCGCCTTTCCCGGCTGGTCGGCTGCCCTCAACGACCAGCCGCTCACGTTACAAACGGACGAAAGCGGCTTAATCGCCATGCAAATTCCCGGTGCCGCGCAAGGCGAACTTGACATCACGCTGGGCACGACGCCGAGTCGCAGCGCCGCTTGGGGCATCACGTGGCTGGCGCTAATCAGCCTGATCGCCATCACGCTGCGACGTTCACGAACTACCAGCGACAGTTACGAGCCGCTCGATCTGCTGGACACTGGCGAGACCCGCCTTTTCGCCGCCGTGCTGGTCATCTTCGCCGTGACCTTGGCGCTGTTCGCTGTGCCCAACGCCCCGATTGCCGCCCATGCCCAATCTTTCAGCGCCCTAGACGGTAGTTTTACGCTCGACAACAGTTCGGATGCCGGGCTGGAAGTCCTCGCTTACCGGCTCGACAGTGCCACCCAGCATCCCGGCTCGACGCTTCAACTCACGCTCTATTGGTATACGCTGCGCTTCCTCACCGATAACTATCAGGTGCGCGTCTCACTGCTCGACTTGACGACCGGGCAGTATCGCCTGCCAACCGATCTGCGCCAGCCGGGTGATTATCCGACGGCGCGCTGGCTGCCGCGCGCTTACGTCAGCGACCCCTACACGATCCCGATTCCCGACGACTTCCCAAGTGGAGAATACAGCCCGGCGCTGGAGGTGTTCGCCTGCTCGCCCACCTGTGACCCGGACAGCAGGCTCACGTTCTTCGACCGCAGCGGCAGCACCTATGGCAAGGTGCTCGTCCTTCCCATTGTGATCCACGTTGAGTAGCGGCGTGACCCGGCGCCCGCCTCCGTGTCTCCGCTGTTCATCACTCCAATCAGAATTCGCGGTTAGGCAACGCCAACAATTAACGGTAAAATAGAAGCTGCAACCTTTTGGAACATCGGTCATTCAAGCGAGATTGTTTTTAAGGGAGTGGCATGGCAAATCAGGAATACGCC
This sequence comes from uncultured Chloroflexia bacterium, assembly GCA_963826685.1. GTDB lineage: Bacteria > Chloroflexota > Anaerolineae > Aggregatilineales > Phototrophicaceae > Flexifilum. The sequence continues at coordinate 299,317 of CAWGYC010000004.1, forward strand.
GAACAACTCGCCCGCGCGTGGTCACTGCATCGTCAGGGGCAAAACGAGGGCGCTATCCGCGAGTTTTCAGCACTTTTACAAGTTTCGAACAACAACATCGACGCGCTTTACGGGCTGGGACTCGCGCAGCGCAGCGCCGGGCAGATTGAGACCGCGCAGGCAACGCTTGAGCGTTGCGTCGCGCAGATCGTGGCAGCGCTCAAGGAGCACCCGACTGTAGATCGTTATGAGATGCTCAAGAAGATGACTCACCAGCGCCTCGCCGAGGTCACGGCGGTTGCACAATAGACATCCATTATCATGAATAAGCGCGAGCGTCTGGAAAAGACTATCGCGGGAGAGCCAACGGATCGCATCCCGGTGGCGCTGTGGCGACACTTTCCGGGTGACGACCAGCGCGCTGCCGATCTCGCGCGCTCGACGGTCGACTTTCAAAACGCCTACGACTGGGATTTCGTCACCGTCGCCCCTGCCAGCAGCTTTTGCGTCACCGACTATGGCGTTCAAGACCAATGGGAAGGCGCATTAGAAGGCACGCGCGTCTACACGAAACGCTTGATCGACCGCTCGCTCGACTGGACGAGTTTGCGCGCTCTCGATCCGGCGCGCGGAGCACTCGCCCGCCAACTTGACTGCGTGCGCTTGATCGGTGAAGCGCTCGGTGAAGACGTCCCCATTATCCAAACCCTCTACAGCCCGCTGCTGCAAGCACAGTTCGTCGCCGGGCGCGAAACGCTGATCCGCCACATGCGGACGCAGCCGGATCGCGTTCACAGCGGCTTGAGCATCCTCACCGAAAGCACACTGCGCTTGATCGAGGCGCTCAAGCGGCTGCCGGTCGCGGGCATCCTGCTGGTGATCCAGCACGCCAATTACATGACGATGACGGAAGACGAATACCGGACTTTTGGCTTGCCCTACGACCGCAAAGTCTGCGAAATACTGCCCGCCCGTTGGTGGCTGAACGTCGTCCACCTCGGCGGCGACCTGCCCATGTTTAAGTTCCTGCCTGAACTCAAGGCGCAAGTCGTCAACTGGAGCGACCAGCACTCCGAGCCGACCTTAGCGCAAGGCAAAACGCTGTTCGAGGGCGCAGTGTGCGGTGGTTTATCGGCATGGGATCACCTGCATCAGGGGACGCCGACCTCGATCCGTGAAGCCGCCCGGGCGGCTGTTCAGGAGACGAACGGACGCCGCTTGATCCTGTCGACCGGCAGTATCACGCCGATCACCGCGCCGTTGTCGAACCTCCGCGCCGTCCGCGAAGCCGCCGAGTTCGGGATATGAGCATCCGCGTGATCGCCGGGACTGCCAAAGGACGGCAGTTGAAATTGGTGCCGGGTGACAGCACCCGCCCGATTATGGATCGGGTCAAAGAGTCGCTGTTCAACATTATCGGGCGCAAGATTTACGACGCGGCATTTCTCGACCTATTCGCTGGGACGGGCAGCGTCGGCATCGAGGCATTGAGTTGGGGCGCGCGTCACGCGCTGTTGATCGACTTGGAGCCGCTGGCGCTCAAGACTATCAACGACAATTTGAAGCTGACCAAGCTGACCGGCGGGGCGACCGTGCGTAAGCAGGATGCCTTCGCGTTGCTCAAGCAGCCGCCGGATCAAGCCTACGATTTCATCTACGTCGCGCCACCGCAGTACAAAGGACTATGGCTGGCTGCCTTGCGCGCAATCGACGAGCGCCCCGCGTGGCTCCAGCCGGACGGCGTGGTCATCGTCCAGATCGACCCGACTGAGAACGAGCCGATCTCGCCTCAGCACTTACAACTGGACGACGAGCGACGTTACGGCAATACGTTATTGTTGTTTTTTAGACGCACAGCCGAAGCTGAACACTGAGTAGGTGGCGAACATGGACAAGCTAGAAGGCATTGTCAAAGAGCTGATCGATCTTTACAGTATTACCGCGCCGCCGATTCCGATTGAACGGATGCTCCAACACCCGCATCCCGAAATGTGGGATGAGGTGGACGTCTCGCAGTTGAGTTCAACCTTTCTGAACACGAAAGTTCCCTACTCACCCCGTATGTCGCTAGCAAGGTTCCTCGCCCGCGAGATCGCCGGGAGTTCGTGGGGGCGCAAACGCGGCTTGGAGGGCATTGGCGGCGACGACCCGGTGATCCATCGCTTCGCCCGCGTGATCGCCATGCCGGGCGAGATGGTCATGGAGATCAACCCGGAGTCGCGCACGCCGCAGTTGATCAGCCTGCATTTCGAAGTCCCCGAAGACGACGCCAAGCTGCGGCTGGACGACCTGAAGGCGGAGAAGTAGGGACCGCGTGTTGGCTGACGCCTCTTTATGTTCAAGGATAAATAGCTCAAGGATATCCGATGAATGTCGACCTTCAGGCTCAAATTATGGAAGTGGAAGAACGCCTGAGGCAAGCTATGATGCAGGATGACATTGGCGTTCTAGACGAACTCATCTCACCTGACCTGCTCTTTACCAATCACGTCGGACAACTCGTAAGCAAAGAAGATGATCTGGCTTTCCATCGCGCTGGAATACTCCGTCTCAAAGCGATGGAACCTTCACAACAGCACATTCAGCTTCATCCAGATTTCGCAGTGGTTTCTGTCCTGATGCATCTTATCGGCACCTATGAGGGTGCGCCTGTTGATCAACGCATTCGATACACCCGTGTCTGGGCAATGGCTCCGAACAGATCGTTCCAGATCATCGCAGGGCATATGAGTGAAATTCCGAGCGAGGCTCATGCATAGCGATGCGTTTTAACCCTTGCCCTTGAGAGACCCGGCGCGGGCGCGGGCGAAGGCAAGCGCCTCGTCGGCGCTGTGGATTTCGCCGCTCACCTGCCCCTCACGAATGCGGTCGAGCAGATCGCCGACCAGCGGACCCGGCGCTAAGCCAAGTACCTGCATCAACTGGCGACCGTCGATCAGCGGCGGCGGCGCGACCAAGCGATCATAATCTTCGAAGTAGGCGCGCAAAAGCGTTTGCGCGTTCTCGACCAGCCACAGCCATTCATCCTGATCGTAGCCCGTCCCCGCCGCGCCCAGATGATCCGCCAGCGCCAAGAAGATCAAGTCGATGCCGCCTGCACCCATCCGCCGCCAATAGCGGTGAATCGCCACCGGCGTCAAATCGTCCAACCACAGCGCCGACTCCATGTGAGTGCGCACCAGCAGCACGACGCGATCCTGCTCGGCTCGGCTGAGGTGCAGCGCCTCGACACGCTCGGCGGCGGCATCCGCACCGGCGACGTCGTGACCGCGAAACCGGAGCGTCCCCTCGTCGTCGGGTACCAACATGACCAGTGGCTTACCGACGTCATGCAGCAGCGCCGCCAGCATCAGCAAGGCGCGATACGGGCGTTCGTCCGCCCACGACTGCGCGAAGTGATCCTGCAAGCGGGCGCGAAAGCGATCCAGCCCGACGGCGATCATGCCGAGGGTGAACTTAGCCGTCGTCTCGTCGGTGCGCCGGGGATCGATGACCGCCAGAATTTCGCTCAGGTAACCGACGACCGCTAACGTATGATTCCAGCCGTCGGCGGCGTGCGGTGGGGGCTGCTCCAAGCCATGCAGCGCGATCAGTTCGGGGAAAATCACGGTCAGCAAGCCGACATGATCGGCGACCCGGAGCGCCGCTGCTGGCTTGGGCAGCGCCAGCAGCTTGAACAGTTCGTCGCGGACGCGCTCAATCGAGGTGTCGAGCAGGTTGGGCGCATAGGCGCGGATCGCTTGCTGGGTCGCACGCTCGATGCGAAAGCCGAATTGAGCGCTCAAGCGAACGCCGCGCAGCGCGCGAATCGGGTCGCGGGCGATGGCGTCAGGGTTGCACTGCCGGATCAGCTTGGCGACCGCGTCGCCCGCGCCGCCGGTCGGGTCGATCACAGCATTGAGGTCGGCGCATAGGTCGACCGCCAGCGCGTTGATCGTGAAGTCACGGTCGCGCAGATCAGCGTCAAGCGAGTCGCCGCGAAACCCCGCCACATCTATCGATAGGCGTCCATCAGACGTGTCGATCAGCGCGCGCCCGACGTCACGCTCGGCATCAAGCGGGAAGAACGCACCGCCAAAGTGATTGGCGAACCGCCGCGCCAGCTTGATGCCGCCGCGCGCAACGGCGATGTCCACGTCTTTGATCGGGCGGCGCAGCAGCGCGTCACGCACCGCCCCGCCGACGACGTAGACCGGATCGGCATCGTCGCCCACGAGGTCTCGCAGGTCGAGGATCGCGTCCGACCACGCCAGCACGACCTCACTCATCGATCAAGGCTTCCGGGCGCACCACGCCGATAAATGGCAGATTGCGAAACTTCTCGTCCAAATCCAGCCCGTAGCCGAAGACGAACTTGTCCTCGATCACGAAGCCGGTGTAATCGACCGGGATCGCGACGGCGCGGCGGCTCGGCTTGTCGAGCAGCGTACACAGCCGCACGCTCGCCGGGTTGCGCGCGCTAAGCACGTCCATCACGAAGCGCAGCGTGTGCCCGCTGTCGATGATGTCCTCGACGATCAAGAGGTTTTTGCCGGTGACTTCTTCTTTCAAGTCCATGTCGATGCGGACGTTGCCGGTCGTCGAGCGACCGCCGCGCCCGTAGCTCGACACCGCCAGAAAGTCGATCTCGTGCGGGACGGTGATGTGGCGCATGAGGTCAGTTAGGAACATCACGCCGCCCTTGAGGATGCAGATCAGCACCAGCCGGTCGCTTTCGCGGTAGTCGGCGGAGATTTGCGCGCCGAGTTCGCGGACGCGGGCTTGCAGCGTCGCCTCGTCAATTAATGTTTCACGCAGGTATTTTTCGTAAGGTAGCGTCATTGATCGTCCTCCGACGCGCATTATAACAACGATCATGCGCGTTTGGGCATTAGGGGCTTGAATGGTCATGGTAGAATGAGCATACTTTGTAATGGAAGTCTACGCCTCTAGAAAACTAACCATGACTCAAACACAACCGATTACCATTTCCGAGCCGCGCAGCAGCGTTCGCGCCACTTTTCCCGACGGACTCGTCCTTGAAGGTGCGGTCGGCACGCCGATTGAAGTCCTTCATGGATGCTGCCCGCCTCCAACAGCCGGACAAATTCCCCGCGCCGGTGATGGCGGCAGTCTTCAACGCCAAGCTGCGCGAACTCTCGCTGCCGCTGCACAAGGATGGCACGCTCGAACCCGTGCTGCTGAGCAGCACCGACGGCGGACGCATCTACCGCCGCTCGCTCGTCCTGCTGCTGACCACCGCCATTAATGAGTTATGGCACGGAACCAAGGTCAACGTCAGCTACGCTATCCCCGACGGCGGCTTGTTCTGCATCTTGCCCGACCGCGTCGAGTTCAGCGACGACGAGTTGGCGCAGCTTGAAGCCCACATGCGCCAGATCGTCGCCGCCGACGACCCGATCACCAAGCAGATCGTCCCGCTCGAGCAGGCGATCAAGCTGTTCGAGGCGCGCGGCGACGACGACAAGGTGCGGCTGCTGGAGCAGCGCACCCGCGCGATCCTGACGCTCTACACCCTTCGGGAGCGCTCCGACTATTACTACGGCTACATGGTGCCCTCGACCCGCTACTTGCAGATCTTCGCGCTGGTCAAGTCGAAGGGCGGCTTCATTTTGCAGTATCCGCACAGCGCCAGCCCGACGGCGCTCAGCCCGATCCTGCCCTACCCCAAGATCGGCGCGGTCTTCGCCCAGTCGGAAGACTGGCTCAAGAAGCTCGGCGTCGAAGACATCGGGCGGCTGAACCACATCGTCCGCAACGACCGCATTCAGGAACTGATCCTCGTCGCCGAAGCGCTGCACGAGCGCCGCATCGCCGAAATCGCGGGCGAAATCGGCGAGCGTCATCAAAGTCAGGGTGTACGCTTGGTGCTGATCGCCGGACCGTCCTCCTCCGGCAAGACGACTTTTTCCAAGCGGCTGGCAATTCAGCTACTCGCCTACGGGCTGCGCCCGTTCACGCTCGAACTCGACAACTACTTCGTCGACCGCGAGCAGACCCCGCGCGATGCCGACGGCAACTACGACTTCGAAGCGTTGGAAGCGATCAACCGGGCACAGTTCAACGACGACCTGATCAAGCTGATCGCCGGGATTGAGGTCACGCTCCCGCGCTACGATTTTCTACACGGCAAGAGCGTCTCTGGACGCACCACCCGGTTGACCGAAAACCAGATCATCATCATCGAGGGCATTCACGGCTTGAACCCGGAACTGGTCACGCGCGTGCCGCCGGAGCAAATCTATCGCATCTACGTCTCGGCGCTGACCGGGCTGAACGTCGATTATCACAACCGGGTCTCGACCACCGACCTACGCCTGCTCCGTCGCATTACGCGCGACGCGGCGACGCGCGGCTACAGCGCCACCGACACGATCCTGCGCTGGCCCAGCGTGCGCCGGGGCGAGAAGCGCAATATCTTCCCCTATCAAGAGAACGCTGACGAGATGTTCAACTCGTCGCTGGTCTACGAATTGGCGGCGCTGCGTCCGCTGGTCGAGCCGCTGCTGTTACAAGTCGAGACGGGAACGCCGCCTCACATCGAGGCGAACCGCCTGCTCTCGTTCTTGCGCTGGGTGCAGCCCTTGACCTCGACCCACGCGGCGCTGGTGCCTGATACGTCGCTGCTGCGCGAATTCATCGGCGGGTCGATCCTCGACGCCTACCATCCGGCGGACTTGAGCTAATCCGCCGGATTCCCTCTGCATTTTCTGCTCCAACCCATCGCCATCAGCGCAGAATCCGATTATCGTGTAATATGTAAATTAAACGTTTAATCGAGACTGTCTGCTGGCTCTCGAAATCGGGAGGTGTCGTCTATGAAGAAACTGACCTTGATCGTGATCGTCTGCCTGCTGGTGAGCGCAGTGGTAGCGCTTCCCGCGTCCGCCCAAACGGTATCCGATCCGACTTGTCCCGGATCGCTGCCCTCGCACCTGAATCCGGGCGACCGGGGCGAAATCGCCGAAGTCTTCAGCACGCTGCGCTATACCCCCAACGGCGCAACCATTCAGGTGGTCTATGCCCCTGCCCAGTTCACGGTGCTGTCCAAGCTCTGCGATGGTTTCACGTGGAGTGTTCAGATTCAGTACGACAGTGGTTTGAGCGGGTGGGCGGTCGAAAGCCAAGCGGTCGCCGACGATGGCTACAGCCACTACTGGCTCGCGCCGGTCGTTGGGACGCCAACGCCGCCTATCACTCCGGCAAGCTGCCCCGGCGCGCCACCGCCGCAGCTCGCGGTTGGCGATCTCGGCTACATCGCGCAGGTCTACAGCACGCTCCGCGACGCGCCCGGCGGATTACCGCTCCAAGTAAAATACGCTCCGGGGACGTTCCAAGTGATTGAGGGACCCGTCTGCGACGGTTATCTGAACTACTTCCGCATCGTCTACACCGATGGCTCGACCGGGTGGGCGAGCGAAGGTCAAGTCGTCAGCGATTGGGGCTACAACCAATACTGGCTGCTGCCCACCCCGTGATAACGGGCTGAATTCAGCCTGATCAAGCGCAAGCCGAAGCCAACTTACCGCGAATGTAAGTTGGCTTTTTGATTCGGCGCGCTCGCGTAAAGCGAAGCCGCGCTGCCTGACGAAATCGTGCACCCAGCAGAACGAGGGTTGTAATCTGAAAATAAATGTTGTAACCTTACTCACGACACACTATTTCAAGAGGTATAACGATGAGAAAAGCTCAAGCAGTTTTATTCGGTAGCATCGCCATCCTACTGATCGTACTTTCCAGCGTAGCGATTTTCGCTCAAGAAGCAACCGCAACCGTAGTTCCGCCGCCAAGTTTTGCTGATGGTCGAATCAACGACAGCACGCTCCTCGGCGGGTTGGCGCTCTACTGTGTAGACGCGAACAGTAACCCGGTCAGCACCTTTGAGAACGGCGCGATTACCGTCTGGGGCGTCGGCGACCAGAAATACATCAACCTGAGCGCGGCGCAACTGCATGGTGACGTGGAGATTCCGCAGCAGCCGTCGCAGATGGAAGCGCAGATGACGCTGACCCCGCCCATGGAACCGACCGCCACCGAAATGATGACGGCGACCGAAGAACCCACCGTGAGAATGGAAATGACCGATGAAGTCATAGACACCCCCATCCTGCTGGCGCGAGCGAACACGCCAACCGGCGACATCGCCTTCTTCAAGCTCGGCACCGAACAATTTGCGCTGCAGGGCTACGATGAGCAAGGCAACCTGTTCACCTATACGTGGACGGGCTGCACCGGCGGCACGATCAGCCACGCGACCGAGGCATACGCGCCCCTGTTCGCCGCGACCCCGATGCCTGAGATGACGCCCGAAGCGACAGCTGGCATGTAATCAGGTTCAACGTGGCAGCGCCTGATGGTCACTGCCACTGAATCTCGGTAAAGTTTCAAACACGAGCCGGAAGCGATCTGCTATCGGCTCGTTTGTTTTATGGCTGCGCGAGATGGTGATGTACCTGTAAGCTGCGCACCTTGAGCGGCTTCTGGCGCAGCGCTTTGATCCCCTGCACCGCTGCCGTCGCCGCGCTCATGGTCGTGATGATCGGCACGCCGAACAACGCCGCCGTCCCGCGAATCAGATTGCCGTCGTAGTGCGCCTGACCACCGCGCGGTGTGTTGATGATTAGGTTGATCTCGCCCGCACGGATCGCATCGACAATGTGCGGTGATCCCTCGCTGACTTTGTTGACTGTCATCGCCGGGATGTTGACGTCACCGAGCAGTTTCGCCGTGCCGTCGGTCGCCACGAGAGTGAAGCCCATCTGATGCAGATCACGCGCGATCTTGATCACCGCGCCCTTGTCGTAATCGTTGACGCTGATGAAGACCGTGCCTTCCAGCGGCAAGCTGGTGCTCGCGGCGATCTCGGCTTTGGCGAAGGCGTGCCCGAAGCTCGATGCGTGCCCCATCACTTCGCCGGTCGAGCGCATTTCGGGACCCAAGCGCGCATCGACGCCGGGGAACTTCTGGAACGGCAGCACCGCCTCCTTGACGAAGAAGCCGTCGACGCGGGGTTCTTCGGTGAAGCCCAGCTCCGCCAGCGTCATCCCCGACGCGATCAAAGCAGCGTAACGCGCCAGCGGCTTATTGGTCGCCTTGCTGACGAACGGGACGGTGCGGCTGGCGCGCGGATTGACCTCCAGCACGTAGATCACCTCGTCCTTGATGGCGAACTGGATGTTGAACAGCCCTTTGACACCTAATGCCTTGCCAATCCGGTCGGCATATTCGCGGATGATCTCGATGTGGTAGTAGCTGATCTTGTAGGGCGGCAGCACGCAAGCGGAGTCGCCGCTGTGGACGCCCGCCTCCTCGATGTGCTGCATGATCCCGCCGATGGTCACGTGTTCACCGTCACACAGCGCGTCGACGTCGATCTCGTAGGCGTCGTCGAGGAACTGATCGATCAGCACCGGATGCCCCAGCGATTCGGTGTGCTCGTCCAGCCAGCGAATCAGCATGTCGTCGTCAAAAACAATCGCCATGCCCCGCCCACCCAGCACGTAGCTCGGACGCACCAGCACGGGATAGCCGATCTCGTGCGCGACTGCCAACGCTTGCTCGCCATTCAGCGCCGTCGCGCCAGCGGGCTGCGAGATCCCCAGTTCGCGCATCAGGGCGTTGAAGCGCTCGCGGTCTTCGGCGAGATCAATCGTATCGACCGACGTCCCCCAGATCGGCGCGCCCGCATCTGCCAGCGACTTGGCGATGTTCAGCGGCGTCTGCCCGCCGAACTGCACCAGCACGCCGACCGGCTGCTCCTCGTCAATGATGTTGAGCACGTCCTCGGTCGTCAGCGGCTCGAAATACAGCCGGTCGGCGGTGTCGTAATCGGTGCTGACCGTCTCCGGGTTGCAGTTGACCATGATCGTCTCGTAGCCCATCTCGCGCAAAGCGAAACAGGCGTGGACGCAGCAGTAGTCGAACTCGATCCCCTGCCCAATCCGGTTCGGACCGCCGCCAAGGATCACGACCTTCTTTTTGTCGGTCGGCGCGGCTTCGTCGTCTTCCTCGTAAGTCGAGTACAGATAAGGCGTATGCGCCTCGAATTCGGCGGCGCAGGTATCGACGCGGTAGTAACTCGGCACGATGCCCCAATGCTTGCGGAACAATCGGATCTGATTTTCTTCAAGTCCGACCAAACTGGCGATCTGGGCATCGCTGAAGCCGTACTGCTTCCAGCGCCGCATTTCGACCTTCCCGAACCCCAGAAGTTTTGCATAAAATGGCTGCCGCGTGTCGGCGATCTCTTGGCGGATCGCCATGATGTCAACTAACTGGCGCACGAACCACGGGTCAAAGTGCGTCGTCTCGATAACCTCTTCCGGCGTCACGCCCTGATGCAGCGCCCATGCGACCTGAAAAATCCGCTGCGCCGTCGGCAGCCGCAGCATGTCGGGCGTCGCTTCCAGCAGCTTGCTGCCAAAGCCGTCGATGCCGATGTCCAACGCGCGAATGCCCTTTTGCAGCGCTTCCGGGAACGTCCGCCCGATTGCCATCACTTCGCCAATCGCCTTCATCTGCGGACCGAGCGTCGCGTCCGCGCCGGGGAACTTGGCGAAGTCCCAGCGCGGGAGTTTGACGACGACGTAGTCGAGCGACGGCTCGAACGACGCCGGAGTCACCCGCGTGATGTCGTTGGGGATTTCGTCGAGCGTGAAGCCGACCGCCAGCAGCGCCGCGATCTTGGCAATCGGGAAGCCGGTCGCCTTGCTCGCTAGCGCCGACGAGCGCGACACGCGCGGATTCATCTCGATCACGTAGACCTCTCCATCCGCCGGATTGATGGCGAACTGGACGTTCGCGCCGCCGGTCGCCAAGCCGATCCGGTCGAGCACCTGCTTCGCCATGTCGCGCAAGCGCTGAAGTTCCTTGTCGGTCAGCGTCTGCGCCGGCGCAACCGTGATGCTGTCGCCGGTGTGGACGCCCATCGGATCGAGGTTCTCAATCGTGCAGACGACGACGAAGTTGCCCTTCACGTCGCGCATGACTTCGAGTTCGTACTCTTTCCAGCCGAGCACGCTCATCTCGATCAACACTTCGTGAACCGGGCTTTGCTTGAGTCCGTTCTCGGCGATGCGATACAGATCAGCTTCGTTGAAGGCGACACCACCGCCCGACCCGCCGAGCGTATACGACGGACGCACCAGCACGGGATAGTTCAGCTTCTCGGCGGCTTGGAGCGCACCCTCGACGCTGTTGACGACTTCGCTCGGCGCGCTGCGCAGCCCGATCTCGGTCATGGCGTCTTTGAACAGTTGGCGATCTTCGGCAATCTCGATGCTGTCGAACTTCGCGCCGATCAGTTCGACGCCGCAGCGTTCGAGCGCGCCATTCTCGGCGAGGTCTTTCGCCAAATTGAGCGCCGTCTGCCCGCCGACGGTCGGCAGCAGCGCGTCCGGCTTTTCCTGCTCCATGATCCGCTCGCAGATTTCCGGCGTCAGCGGCTCGACGTAGGTCGCGTCGGCGAACTCCGGGTCGGTCATGATGGTCGCCGGGTTGGAGTTGACCAGCACGACGCGATAGCCCTGCTTGCGCAGCACCTTGCAGGCTTGCACGCCGCTGTAGTCGAATTCGCAGCCCTGCCCGATCACGATGGGACCGGAGCCGATGATCATGATGGTGTGAATGTCAGTTCGTTTGGGCATAACTACTCAAGTTGTCTTTCAATAGTTTCGACAGGAATTGACGGTCGGGCAGACCGTGCCGCGAATGTAATCGAGAGGATGACGAGGCTCAAGATCATCCAGTCATCGACCCGCGCGTAAGCATTCGATGCGACGGCGCCAAACATCACGAGATACTGCAGCCCCGTGATCCGCCACGAAGGGTGCAAGCCAATCGGCACAATTGCGCTCTGGTTGCTGGCATAGGGCGCCAGCAGCATCGAAGCGGTCAACCACAGGCTGATCGAATAATCCGCTTCCCAGCGCCGCCGCAGCCACCCATACAAGCCGCCCAGCGTCACGATCACCAGCGGAACGGCGATGGCAACGCCGTAGCGCGCGCTCAACGACAGGTTGTTGGACGTCCACACGTCCAGATTCTCGCCGTTGGGCTGGGTGATGTTGGCGAACCACTGCGCCAGCAGCGGCGGCGAACCGATCAGGCTGATCGGCAGCGTGGTCGCCACCGCGACCGCCAGCACCAGCAGCAGTTGGCGCGGCTGACGGCGCAGCGTCCACAGCCAGTAGACCAGCAGCAGCAGCGTCACCTGCGGCTTGAGCAGCAGCAGCGCCACCGACAATCCGCGCAGCGCCGGACGCCAGCGACCGTTCAGTTCCCACAAGATGATCGGCAGCACCAGCAGCAGCACGTCCGAACTACTCACGACCATTGTCCACAGGAACAGCGGCGCTGCCACAATCGAGAAGAACTGCGCCAGCGACCAGCCGCGTCGCTGCGCCAGCCAGCCGATCAGCAGCACCGACGCCACCCGCGCGCCCGCCGCCGTCATCACGTAATAGGGATAAAGCAGCAGCAGCGCCCAAGGCGGGTAGACGTATGCCGGGTCGTCGTAGAGCGCCAGCCCGTGCGGGAGATCGGCGGCGTTGCGCTGCCAATCGTTGCTGCTCACCTGCGGCACGAACAGGAACAGAAGCGCGACCGTGCCAATCACGAGCCACTGCGGATAGGTGCTTATCGTTGCCCCAAAGATGGTGCGAAACGGCTGCAACCGGAGAGCGAGAGTCGCGCTCATTGATCGTGATCCCTACGGCTCAACACTCAGCCGATTTTGATCTTTTACCCGATCTACGAACTCGTCGAACAGGTAGAGCGAGTGGTGCGGAATGGGCGACGCTTCAGGCTTGAATTCGCAGCCCTGCCCGATGACGATGGGACCAGAGCCGATGATCATAATCGTGTGAATGTCAGTTCGTTTGGGCATTTATACCTTACATCTTCTCGCGTGTGATTGAATGACTAAATCGCTGCGTGTCACGGCGCTTCCGGCGTTACCGCCGTACATTCGTCCAGAACCGGCTGTCCACCCGGCTGACCGTAGTCCTCGGCAACGTCCACAATCGGCGTCAAGCCGTAGCCGTCGAACAACAGGACTTCATGGTCGGTCAGCAATTCAGGTGCCAGAAACAGCGTGTCCGGGTGCTGCGAATGATAATCGCCGACGAAAAAGGTCTGGCAGGCTTGGATCGTGCCGAGATAGTTGTGCCGACCCTTCCCTTCATACTGCTCGTACAGCGGGATGTCATCCAGCGCCAGCACTAGGTTATGCTCGAAGGCTGGCACGTCGGCGCGTGTGGCGGTCAGCGGCTCCGACGTGACCGCATAATCCGTCACTTGACCCTGATCGCAGGTGATAGCGCCGCTGATTTTCCAAACGACATCGTCGCCAAACGCAACGTACATTTCGGTGGTTGCCTGATAGCTGTCCGTCCAATACTGGGGAAGGTAATTGCCGAACGCAAGCCTGAACTCCTCCATCTGCAGCAGGTATTGCGTTACCAGCCGGCGATCATACTCCATGCCGAACCAGCGCCCATACACCGGCGAGCCATCGACGTACTGAATGATATAGTAACCGACCGTATCGAAGCGGTCGTAGCCGTAGAAACCCGTCACAGTGCTCTCAAACGGAATCTGCCAGAGTGTCGATGTGCAGTTTTGCGGCGGCATCACCCTGTCAATCGTAATGCTGAAGGGCGGCGGGTTCGGCGTCGCCGTTTGCGCCTGTGCAGAGCCAAACGCCACCATTACAAGGATCGTCATCAGAATCAACCGCATGTACGTGCGCATGAACGCCTCCAACTTAAAATCGTAAATGCCATTCCAGACGCTTTTGTCGGCATTGGCATCCATTTCAGGTCGAACAACGAATTCATGCGCTAAACCTCACTGCTCTGGAGTCACCGTTTCCTGCTTAACTCGGTTGACGAACTCGTCGAACAAATAGAGCGAGTCGTGCGGACCGGGCGACGCCTCCGGGTGATACTGCACGCTGAACACGCCCAGTTCGGTATTGCGCAAGCCTTCGACGGTGTTGTCGTTCAGGTTGACGTGCGTGATCTCCGAGCCTTCCAGCTTGTCGTCATTGACGACCGTGAAGCCGTGATTATGCGAGCTGATCTCGATCACGCCCGTTAAGAGGTTCTTGACCGGCTGGTTGCCGCCGCGATGCCCGAAGCGCATCTTCTCAGTTTTGCCGCCCAGCGCCAGCGCCAGAATTTGATGCCCCAAGCAAATGCCGAAGATCGGCACGTTGCCGAGCAGCGCCTTCGTGTTGTTGATCATGGTGTCAACCGCCGCCGGATCGCCGGGACCATTGCTCAGGAAGACGCCCGCCGGGTTGAGCGCCATGACTTCGCTAGCGGGCATCGTCGCCGGGACGACCGTCACCCGCAAGCCGCGATCCGTCATCATCCGCAAGATGTTGCGCTTGATGCCGGTATCATAAGCGACGATTAGCGCGCCATCCGGGTCGTAGGGATGATCTCGATACCACTGCGGATCGCTGTGCTGCGTCCAGTTATAGGGTTCGGCGCAAGTCACGTCGTCCACCAAATTCCAGCCGCTCATGTCCGGCGACTGGCGCGCTAGTTCGACTAATGCTTCGGGATCGCGTGCCGCCTCGCCGTGACCAATCGCCGCCCGCATCACGCCCTGCTCGCGGATGTGGCGCACCAGCGCCCGCGTCGCCACGTCCGCCAAGCCGATCACGCCCTGATCCCGCAGGTAGCCGTCGAGATCGCGCTCGCTGCGCCAGTTGCTCACCGTCGGCGAGAGCGCCCGCACGACAAAGCCGGACACCCACACCTTGTCCGACTCCACATCTTCGGGATTAATCCCGGTGTTGCCGACGTGGGGCACGGTCATCGTGACAATCTGCTTGTAGTAGGACGGGTCGGTCAAGATTTCCTGATAGCCCGTCATCGACGTGTTGAAGACGAGTTCGCCCGTCTGGACGCCGTCCGCGCCGAAGCCCATCCCGGTGAACGTCCGCCCATCTTCCAGCGCTAGAAGTCCCTGCATACACTTCTCCCTATCTATAACATGTAGGGGCAGGTTTGAAACCTGCCCCTACGAGACACTTCACTAACTGCGATAATCCCCGTTAATCGACACGTAGTCGTGACTGAGGTCACACGTCCAGACGATGGCAGCGCCATCACCACGAAAATCGACGTCATTACAATTGAGGATTACGCTGACTTCCGGCTGGCTGACAATCGCGGTCGCCGCCGCTTCGTCGTAATTCGTCGGGATCCCCCGGTCGAATAGGAGCAGCGCATTCTCGCCGCCGAAGGCTTCCTCGCCGGGGGCAATCGACAGCTTGATGCGGAGCGGATCGACGGCGACGCCGGAGCGTCCCACCGCCGCGACGATCCGTCCCCAGTTCGCGTCATTGCCGTAGAAAGCGGTTTTGACCAGCGGCGACGTCGCCACCGCATTGGCGATTTGCAGGGCTTCCTCATCCGTCCGCGTGCCGAGCACCGAAATCGTGATGAACTTCGTCCCGCCTTCGGCGTCACGGACGATGTCCTGCGCCAGCTTGCGGCAGACGGCGCTTAACGCGGTCGAGAAACCCATGAGTTCGTCTTCCGTCTGAAGCGTGACCCCGCTCGCCCCGTTCGCCAGCAGAAACACGGAGTCATTGGTGCTCATGTCGCCATCGACGACGATCCGGTTGAAGCTCGAATCGGCGGCGTCCTTGAGCAGCGCGTGTGCCTGCTCCGGCACGATCATGGCGTCGGTGACGATGAAACCGAGCATGGTCGCCATGTTCGGCGCGATCATCCCTGCGCCTTTGGCGATCCCGGCGACATGATAGTCGCCCTGCGGCGTCGTGACGGTCACAAATGCCAACTTGGGGCGGGTGTCGGTCGTCATGATCCCGCGCGCGGCGGCGTCCCAGTGGTCGCCGAGCGAGTCGGCGGCGGCGTGAATCCCCTGCGCGATCTTGTCCATCGGTAGCTGCGTGCCGATCACCCCGGTCGACATGACGATCACCTCGTCCGCGCCGACGCTCAGCGCATCCGCCGTCACCTGTGCCATCTGCTTGGCATTGGCGATGCCCTGATCGCCGGTGCAGGCATTGGCGCAGCGCGTGTTGACCGCCACCGCGCGCAGGTGATCATTGTTCCGTTTGAGGAGTTCCATATTGACGAGCACGGGCGCGGCTTTGACCAGATTGGTCGTAAAGATGCCCGCCGCCACACACGGGCGGTCGCTGGCGATCAGCGCGAAGTCGAGCGCGCCGTTCGCTTTCAGTCCACAAGCGACGCCCGCGACTTTGAAACCCGTGACTCCCTCGATTGCTGCCTGCACTTCGGTCATTGTTGCCTCTCGATAATTTGCGATAGTTGAAATTGGTCACACGCCAAATCTGTAGATCGCATCGTCCGTAGGGGCGTAATATATTACGCCCCTGTCCTTGATTGCTGGCACGGGCGTAACATGTTACGCCCCTACAAAACCTACACTGCCTCGTGCTTCCCCCTCTCCTAGGGAGAGGGGGTTAGGGGGTGAGGTTTGCCAAAATCCCCGACAGCCGCTCGATCAGGGTGTCGACGTCGCTTTTCTGCGCGATCAGCGGCGGCACGAAGCGGATCACGTCCGTCCCGGCGTTGACCAACAGCAGCCCTTGCTCGAAGCCCGCCGCCACCACCGGCGATACGTCCACTTTCAACTCGATGCCCACCATCAAGCCGCGACCGCGCACGTCCGTGATCAGCGGACTGTTGATTTCTTCCAAGCGCTCCATCAGATAATCGCCGGTTTCGGCGACGTGCGCCAGAAACTCCGGCTGGCTGACCCGATCAAACACGTATTTCGCCACGCTGGTGACGAAGGGACCGCCGCCAAAGGTCGTCCCATGATCGCCGGGTCCAATGTGCGCGGCGACCGCTTCGGTCGTCAGGATCGCGCCAATCGGCAGCCCGCCCGCCAGCGGTTTCGCCAGCGTCATGATGTCGGGCGCGACGCCGGACTGCTCATATGCCCACAGCGTCCCGGTGCGTCCCAGACCGCACTGAATCTCGTCGAAGATCAGCAGCGCGTGATGCTGATCGCACAACTCGCGCAGGGTTTGCAGAAACTCGGTCATCGCCGGGTGGATGCCGCCCTCGCCTTGCACCGGCTCGACGAAGACGGCGGCGGTCTGGTCGCTGATCGCCGCCTGCGCGCTCTCGATGCTGTTGAACTCCGCCTGCACCGCCCCCGGCATCAGCTTGCCGAACGGCTTCTGATACTTCTCCTTCGGCGTCAGCGCCAGCGATCCCATCGTCCGCCCGTGAAAAGCGTGGCTGAAGTGGACGATCTCCTGCTTGTCGGGCTTGCCACCGTCAAAGGCGACCTTGCGCGCGAACTTGATCGCGCCCTCGTTGGCTTCGGTGCCGCTGTTGCTGAAGAACACGCGGTCGGCGAACGACTTGGCGACCAACGCCGCCGCCAGTTCCGCCTGCGGTTCGGTGTAGTAGAGGTTGCTGGTGTGGATCAACCCGGTCGCCGCCTGCTGGAGCTTCTCCACCAAGCCCGGATCGCCATAGCCAAGCGCGTTGACCGCGATCCCGGCGACCCAATCCTGATACGCCTTGCCGTCGGTGTCGTAGAGTGTCATCCCCTCACCGTGATCGAGCACGAACGGCGGGCGCTTATACGACTGGACGATGTTGGCATTTTCAAGCTGGATGACCTTGCTTTGTTCTTCGACTGCCACTGCTGTTACCGCCTTTCAATTTGTACTGCTGATAAGAATTCCGACCAATGAAGCTGCTGCTCGACCCATTCGCGCGTGTCGCTGCCGCCTTCAATCCAACCATTCGCCGCCTCATAGCGAATCGTCGCCAAGCACCAGCCGAGGATTTTGGCGGCGACTTCGCGCTCGATTTCCCCGGAAAACAGCGCGTGCAAAACCAGTTTGCGGCTGTATTCGGATTGTTTCACCAAAGCGTTGTACATCAAATGATGCAGCTCGTGACAATTCGCGCACAGTTAAATCGTCACCTTGTTTTCCCCGTGCATGGCGATGTCCCACAGGTGATGTCGGTGCGAGGTCGGATAGCCGCAGGCGGAACAGGCGGTCACCCGCTCCTCGTAAGTTGGGCGGCGGCGCTTCTTCTGCGTCCGGTAGCGCTGCAAGCGATAGAAGTCGAGCCAGTATTCGACCACGTTGAGGCGTTCGTCCGCCAGTTCATGCGACGCGAAGACCACCTCAAACGAGTGAATGATCTCGTCCGCCTGCTTCTCCCGGTAGAGTTCGCGGATCAGGCTGAAAAGTTCTTCGATCCGCTGCTGTTCCTCATTCACGACAGACTACCTCTTGGCTATGTGGCATCCGTAGGGGCGTAATATATTACGCCCCTACATGTCCCCGCTTGTGAAGATCGTCCCGCCGTTTTCGCGCAACCCGCGCAGGTCGGTGATCACCGCTTGACTGACGCCCGCGTCGAGCGCGCTAAGCGCCGTCCGCACCTTCGGGATCATGCCGCCGAAGATCGTCCCGTCAGCGATTAGGGACTCAGTTTGCTCCGGCGTGAGCGCGTCGATCACCTGATCGTTCTTGAGCACGCCCGCGACGTTCGACAAGAACACCAGCCGATCCGCTTCGACCGCCGCCGCCAGCGCCCCGGCGACGTGATCGCCATTGACGTTGAAGTTGCTGGTCTCGCCCAAGCAGATCGGTGCGACCACCGGCGTGATCCCCAGTTCGAGCAGGTTGAGCAGCAGGTCGACCCGCACCGCCGTGACCTCGCCGGTGGAGCCAAAATCGACCAACTCGTTGTCAGAGCTTCGCCGCGCTGATCATGCCGCCATCAACGCCGCTGATGCCGACGGCGTTGACGCCCGCGTTGACCAGCACCCGCGTCAACCGCTTGTTGACCGTCCCGCACAGCACCATCTCCACCAACGCCAGCGAGTCGGCATCCGTGACGCGCACGCCGTCGACGAAGCGCGGCTCGATATCGAGCTGTTTTTGCAGCGTCGAAATCTCCTTGCCGCCGCCGTGCACAATCACCGCCGCGCCGTCCAAATCGTGGATGACCTGCACGAATTCGGCGAGGTATTCCGGGCTGTCCAGTTCATGCCCGCTGATTTTGATCACAATCGTCATAAGTCGCTCCACTCGCTAGAGGACTAAGAACTTCAGGACTGAGGAAAAATATCGTGAACCGCCAAGACGCTAAGTACACCACGAAAGATCACTCAGTCCTCGAACCTCAGTCCTCAGTCCTTCTTATAAAAGCCCCATCGTCTCCGGCAGGTCGAACATCAGGTTGAAACACTGAATGGCTTGACCCGACGCGCCCTTGCGCAGATTGTCGGTCACGCTGGTGATGTGGACGATTTGCTCGGTCGCCGGTGACACGCTGATCACCGCACCGTTGGTGCGAACGACCTGCTTGAGCGTCGCCAACTGACCCTTCGGCAGCACCTTGACCAGCGGCTCGTTCGCGTAGGTCTCGTCGTAGAGCGCTTGAACCTCAGCGCTGGTGTGACCGTCCGCCAGTTCCAGATAGAGACTTGCCATCAGCCCGCGATCTAGCGGCAGCAGGTGGGGCGTGAAGATCAGCGTTCCGGCATTCGGATCGAGCTTGTGGAACTCCTGCTCGATTTCGCCGACGTGCCGATGGACGCGACCGACGCTGTAGGGTGAGAAGTTGCCGTAGACCTCGACAAAATGCAGGTTCGGCTTGGGGTCGCGCCCTGCACCGCTGACGCCCGACTTGGCGTCGACGATGATCGGGCGACCGGGTTCGAGCCAGCCCGCCTTGAGCAGCGGATACGCGCCCAAGATGGTCGTCGTCGGGTAGCAGCCCGGCGCGGCGATCAGGTCGACGTTGTGCAGGTTGGCGCGGTTGAGTTCGGGTAAGCCGTAGGGGACGGGCAGCATATCGGGAAAGGGGTGGGCGTGACTATACCACTGGGCGTAACTTTCCGGCGTATCCATGCGGAAATCCGCCGAGAGGTCGACGACTTTCGCGCCCGCGTCGAGCGCGCGCTTCGCCACCTGCGCCGAGACTCCATGCGGCAGCGCCAGAAAAACCGCCGCCACCTGATCGAGCGGCGCGCTGTCGTGCGGGATGTACTTCAAATCGCTGTGGGGGGCGTCCTGTCCCGCGTAGGTGCTCGACGTGGCGAACACGACCTCGACACAGGGATGCTTGCTCAAGATTTCGACCGCGTCCTGCCCCGCGTACCCCGACGCGCCATACACCCCCACCTTGATCTTCCGCTGCTCATCTGCCATTGAACACTCCTTATGGCGGGCGCACGGTCTTGCGCCCTTACTAAGCACTCAGTCCTCAGCACTTCTTTTACTTGCTAAAGAAAAACCCCTGCCTCGCGTGCTGAGGTCAGGGGTCGGATTCGCGTGTTTGGTTGATCTGCTTGATCGCCGTTAACGCAAAAATCCCAGCTCGACCTCGTTGGTCTGCGGGCGACGGTCACGGCGACGGCGCGGACAGTTCGGTTGGAACGTCACGTCAACAAGCATGATTGAAAACCTCATTGGAAATCGCTGACAAGTTTACTCGATCCGTAAGGCAGTGTCAACGGGTTTGTGCAGAGTCGTTTACGCCTGCTTGACGCGCGTCTAGCCTCGCAGTAGTATCGGCTTATTGCAAGGTCGGCAGCGATGCGCGAGATCGCACGCGGCGAAGAAATTCGATGATCGAAGTCTCCCAATTGACCAAGTATTACGGCAGCCACCTCGCCGTCGATCACATTAGTTTCAAAGCGAAATCCGGTGAAATTGTCGGCTTGCTCGGACCGAACGGCGCGGGCAAAACGACCACCATGCGCATGTTGACCGGCTTCATGCCACCCAACGACGGCAGCGCCAAGCTCGACGGTTTCGACATCGTCGAGGAGTCGATGGAAGCGCGGCGCAGCGTCGGTTATCTGCCGGAACACGTGCCCATTTACCCGGATATGACCGTGCGCGGCTACGTCACCTTTTGGGCGAAGCTGCGGGGCGTGCGTAACGCGCGTTCCAGCGTAGATGCGGCGTTGGAGCGCGTTCAGTTGCTCGACCGCCAAAATACGCTCGTCCGCAATCTCTCAAAGGGGCTGCGCCAGCAACTCGGCTTGGCGCAGGCGCTGGTTCACGACCCGCCGGTCATCATCCTCGACGAACCCACTATCGGTATCGATCCGCAGCAGGTGATCGAGGTGCGCGAGACCGTCCGCGCGCTCAAGCACGGGCATACGGTTCTGTTCAGCACCCACATTCTGAGCGAAGCCGAGCAGGTCTGCGACCGCGTGCTGATCATGGATCGGGGGCGGATCGTCGCGCAAGGCAAGCCCGCCGATCTGCGCCAGAAGCTCCAACCGGGCGCATCGCTCTACGTCGAGATCAGCGGCGCGCTGCCCGCTCAACTCCGCGACTTGATCAAAGCGATTTCGGGTGTCGCCTCGGTCGAGGCGGACGAAAACGGCTGCATCGTCCGCGCTCAGCCGAACCGCGACCTCCGCGCCGAAATCTCGTCACGGGTGACGGGTGCCGGCTGGACGCTGCTGGAAATCCGCCCGGTGACGTCGTCGCTGGAGTCGATCTTCCTTGAGTTGGTCGGCAAGGAGGAATAATGCCGGAACACACGATTAATCACCGTAGGGGCGTTATATATAACGCCCCTACCCCGCATCGACAGAAGGAACTGCAATGCCAGCGCTGATCGTCTTTCGCCGCGAGGTTGGGCAGTATTTGTCGTCGCCCTTCGCCTACGTGATCGCCGCCGCCGTCCTGCTGCTGACGGGCTATGCCTTCAACCGCGATCTAGCGCAGAGCATGGGCACCAAAGCGCCCGATCCCTCGTTGGTGCCGGTGATGCTCTCGTTCATGATGATCTTTTTCGCGCCGCTGCTGACGATGCGCTTGTTCGCCGAGGAGCGCCGCGAGGGGACGCTTGAACTGCTGCTGACGGCGCCGGTCTCCGACGGCAGCATCGTCTTTGGCAAATTCATGGGCGCATGGTTCTACTATACGGTGCTGTTGGTGCTGACCTCCCTTTATCAATTCGTGCTGACGGCGATCACGTCGCCTGACCTCGGGCACGCTATCAGCGCTTACATCGGTATCTGGCTCTACGGCGGGGCGACACTGGCAATCGGCATCTTCTTCTCGGCGCTGACCGAGAACCAGATCGTCGCGGCATTCTTGAGCATGATCACGCTCATGCTGCTCTGGCTGGGCGAGCAGGCGGGCGAGTTGATCGCCAACATCGACGTGGCGCTGGTCGTGCGACAACTGTCAATGCAGGGGCATTTCTCCGCGTCGTTTGCGACCGGGCTGCTGCGCGCGGAAGACGTCGCCTACTTCGCCGGGATCATCGCGGTGGTGCTGTTCGCGACCATTCGGGTGGTCGAATCGAATAGGTGGCGCTGATGAACGGCGATCCAATTGTCATTCGACGTGGGCGCGTCGCTCAAGTCGCCAGCTTTGTCGGCGTCGCCGCGCTGATCATCGGCGTGATTGGCGTCATCTGGCAGGGCGCGATCACGATTTACGTCGGCATCGCCTTCGTACTGGCGATCCTCGGCATCGCAGCGTGGGCGATCCTTACACCGCAGGAGTTCGTCGGCTTCATCAGCGGGCGGCAGATGCGCCGCAGCACCGGGGCGGTCTTCGGCACGATGCTGCTGGTCGGCATTACGGTGGTCGTCTATCTACTGCTTCAGCGCGCTGCCCTCACGCTCGACATGACGCTCGCCTACCGCTTTACCCTCAGTCCGGAGACCAACTCCGTTTTGGAACACGTCACCCAGCCGATGCGGATTACGGGCTTTTACTCGCCCAAATCGCTGAGCACGCGCCAAGTCGACGACGAGTTTTTCCGGCTTTACACGACTGCGACCGACGGCTTAATCGACCGCGTTTACATTGATCCTGATGAGGAGCCAGCGCTGGCGCAGCGCTACGGCGTCATTGCCGACGCGATGGTCTTCATCTCCTACGTCAATGCCGACGGCTCGACCGACCTGAACTCGCTGGCGCGCATACCGCGCAGCGCCAATCAAGAACGCGACATGACCCAAGCCATCTCGCGCGAGTTGATCGCCGGGACGCTGACGGTCTACTTCGATACCGGCTTGGGCGAACGCGACCCGGATGACACCTCGCAGGAGGGCATCTCCGGCATTCGTGCGGGCGTCCAAGAGAGCGGCTTGATCGCCTACCCGCTCGACATCACCGCGCTGGCGGCAACTGGTGCCGACATCCCCCGCGATGCCGCTGCCGTCGTCTTCACGCGCCCGACCCGCGACCTCACCGACGCCGAAATTGGCGTCATCGACCGCTATCTGCAAGTAGGCGGATCGCTGCTGCTGCTGCCGGACGTGCTGTTCAACGACGATCCATTCATGAAGCAGAACGGCGCCTTCAACCAATATCTATGGGACAACTACGGCATCCAAGCGCTTGACGCCGCCGTCGTCGACCCGGCGATGAGCGGGCAAACGGCACTTGATGTGATGAGCGCTTACGTCTTCCCGCAGACCGACATCGGCGCGCGACTCGACCCCAACAGCAACCCGACCGTCTTCAGCCTCGCCCGCGCGCTCGACGTGAACCTCGACAGCACGCCGCCCAACGTTGCCAACGGGCGCGTGATCATGTCGTCCGATCAGAGCTTCGGCGAAACCGACCTCAAGACACTGGGCGAAACCAATTCCTATCACTACGACGAAGGCGTCGACCTGCCGGGACCGCTGACAACGGTTGTCTGGGCGAGCAACCAGCAGACTAATGCCAGAATCGTGCTGATCGGCGACAGCAATTTCGTCAGCAACGGCTTGGTACTCAGCGGCGGCAACGGCGTCCTGTTCACCGATAGCATGGCGTGGCTGACCGGCTTGGGCGATAAGATCAGCTTCGCACCGCAGGCTTACGGCGTTGGCACGCCGCTGATTTACGTCAGCACGCAGACCCTCGACGTGATCGCCTTCCTGACGATCATTCTGCTGCCGGGCATGATTCTGGCGAGCGGCGTCGCGATTTGGATGCGGCGGACGCGAAGATGAAGCGGCGAAATCAAACCCGCAATCGCAGTCTGCTGGTGCTGATGATCATTTTCGTCGCGGGCGCGGCGCTGCTGGCGATCCAGAGCGCGCAGCAAAACGCAGTTGAGCCAACGACCACCGACCTGCTTTATTTCCACGTCTTTCCGGGTTTGGCAGCCACCGATATTCAGGCGTTTCGCCTACGCAGCCCCGAAAACGGATCGTCGTTCAGTCTCGCGCGCGCCGCCGATGGATCGTGGACGACGGTGGACAGCAGCGGCACAGTCGACAACGCCGCTGCCGAGACTATCGCCCAGACGATGGAGCAGCTTCCCTACAGCCGCACGCTGCCCTTGAATGATGGCGACAGCCTGCAAGTCTACGGATTTACGCCTGAAGGCGTGCTTTCTATCGAATTTGTGATGACCGACGGGACGACTCACGCGGTCGCCGTCGGCTATCGCACGCCCACCGACGACGGCTATTACGGCTTGGTCGACGACCGCGCTGACCTCTATTTGCTGGGGCGTCCAGCCATCGATTATCTGATTTCTCGGCTAAAGAGTCCACCAATTGCTTGACAAGTTTTCAAAATCGCGGTATTCTGCTTGTTTGCATTGCTCTGGTGGGTAGAAAACTTCTATCCATTACCTCATTTGCTTATCCGCCGATTCTACGTCATAATTGAAAAGACGTAAGATATATTGTGATAATTGAGTCTGATCTTTGCTGTCTATAGCAGCAAAGGGTGTGGTGTGTGACGTATGCTTGCAGTGATGAACAGGGACGAACTCCGTAATCAACTGGTTGACAAAGCGCGGAAGCAGGGTGTCATCAGTTACGACGACATTCTGGCTATTTTCCCCGACGCTGAACGAGATATTGTGCTGCTTGACGACCTCATGGACGAACTGCTCGACGCGGGCGTCGAAGTGGTGTCGCACGGAGAGCATAACGATACTCTATTTGATTCCCCCGCTCCCAGTGGCGAGGCGGAATACGAGCACGAACTCGTCGAAGCAGAAGACGCCGACTTCGCATGGATGGTCAATAACGAACTGACTGAAGATGCGGGTTATCAACAGGCGCTCGACAGCGACGACGTGGTTGGGCTGTATTTGAAAGAAGCCGGGCGCGTGCCGCTGCTGACGGCAGACGAAGAAGTCTCGCTGGCAAAGCGGATGGAATTGGCTGAAAACGCGCGCCAACTGCTCGAAGATCGCGGCGAAGATTTGCCGCTCGACGATGTGTACACGCTGCGCGATACGATCTACGATGGCGACTTGGCGCAAGAGCATTTGATCCGCGCCAACGCCCGCCTCGTGATCAGCGTGGCGAAGAAGTATATCGGGCGCGGTGTGCCCTTCCTCGACTTAATTCAGGAAGGCAACATTGGCTTGATCCGCGCGACCAAAAAGTTCGAATACCAGCGCGGGCATAAATTCAGTACCTACGCGACGTGGTGGATTCGGCAAGCGGTCAGCCGCGCGGTCGCCGATCAGGGGCGCACGATCCGCGTGCCCGTCCACATGGGCGATCAGCTTAACCGGATGCGCCGCGTCCAGATGAAGCTGACCCAAGACTTGGGGCGCGACCCGTCGATTGACGAACTGGCAATCGGCATGGAGACCACGCCGGACAAGGTGGAAAACCTGCTCGAAATCGCCCGCCGCCCGGTCAGCCTCGAAACGCCCATCGACGAGGAAGGTGACAGCACCTTCGGCGATTTCGTCGAGGACGTGAACAGCCCGGCTCCCGCCGAAGAAGTGGCGACCAACCTGCTCCACGAGCAGTTGGCGTCCTCGCTCGACCGGCTGCCGCCGCGCGAAGCGCAAATCCTGCGCCTGCGCTACGGTCTGGAAGATGGGCGCGTCTACACGCTCGAAGAAGTCGGTCAAGCCATCGGCGTGACGCGCGAGCGCGTCCGTCAGCTCGAAGCGCAAGCACTCAACCGCTTGCGCCAATCCTCGGCAAACGTTATCCTTCGTGATTATCTATACGAGGAGTAACGCTTGTGCGCGCGACGCGCGGCTTAGTCGTCTGGTCGCTGGCGCTGGTAGCGCTGGGGATCATCCTTCTACTTGACAACTTTCTCCTGCTCAGCGGCTTCAACGCGGCAGCGTTGTGGCCGCTGGTGCTGGTCGTCCTCGGCGCAGTGATCCTGCTGCGCGGCGACTTCGTACCGAGTGATGAAGCCCGCTCGTTCGGCATCACCCGCGGCAGTGTCGAATCGGCTGCGCTGGAGATCAGCGCGGGCGGGATCGACGTGCAGGGCTACGCCTTGCAGCGCGAAAGCCGCCTCATCGCCGGGCAGTTCGCCGCCAATTCCCGCCCTAACCTCGATGTTCAAGCCGCTCACGCGAACCTGCGGATGGATCGCGCGGCGACGCCTTGGCTGTCGTTCGCGGACTGGAAGGTCGGCTTGGCGCGCGATCTGCCGTGGAGCTTGTTTGTAACCACCCATCTCGGTCAGGTGCAGCTTGACCTCAGCGGCTTGATCGTCCAGCGTGCCGTGATCGCTACCGGCTTCGGCGACATTCAGGTCGTCAGCCCGGAAGAGGCGCTCGAACCGCTCCATCTGCGCTCCGCGCTCGGCAACATCCACTTGATCGTGCCGCCGGGGGGCAATGTCCGCGTGACCGCCTCCGGCTCGACGCTGTTCCACGTTCACGCTGACGAGACCCGCTACGAAGCGCAGCCGCACGGCGTCTACGTCGCCCGTGATGCCCACCCCGGAAGCCCACTGATCGAGATCAACGTCAGCGGCACCTTCGGCGACGCATACCTTGCCTAGCGCCCCATGTCCGCGACCCTAAATTTCGTCATCCGCGACGGTCTAGCAGGCGATATTTCCGAGTGCCTGCTGCTCGATCACACCTACGAAACCGACTCGGTCTGGCAGATGCAGGTCAACGACGAAGGCGGCTTGAATGTCAGCTTTAAGGATCAACGGCTGCCGCGCGAACTCGTGACCGAGTACAGCAGCAGTGAGGCGCATCTGCGCGGCGCGCTGGTGCCCGATCAGTGTTTCCTCGTGGCAGCCCTCCGCGAAGAGGCGGCGGCTCGTGACGCCGACCCGGAGCGGATCGGCTACCTCGTCATGCGCAGCGATCCGCATTACGGCTGCGGTCTGGTGCAGGACATCGTGGTCTCGCGCCCCTACCGCCGTCATCGCATCGCCACGCGCATGTTGAAGATTGCGGCGCAGTGGGCGAAGGAACATCACCTCAGCAGCTTGATGATTGAAACGCAAACGAAAAATTACCCCGGCATCCGCTTCTGTGAAGCATCCGGTTTCGTCTTCTGTGGCTACAACGACCGTTATTTCGCCAACCGGGATATTGCCGTCTTCTTCAGCCAACCGATTCGATAGACTGCGCTCATGGACGCCCTGATCGCCTCGTTCCTCGACAAGACCAACGAAACGCTCGCGGCGGCGATTGTCGTGATCGCGGCGTCGATGCTGCTTTACAACGTCACGCGCAACCGGCGCGACCGGGTCGCGCGCACGTCGGGCATCGTGCTCGCCTGCGTGACCGCCGCCTACGTCTCCGACATTTTTCTGTCGTTGGGTCCCAGTCTCGGCACCTATATCGCCACGCTGCGCTTGCAGTGGATCGGCATCGCCTTCATCCCCACCGCCATGTTCCACCTCTCGGACGCGCTGCTGGCGACGACCGGCTTGCCTTCGCGCGGACGCCGCCGCCGCGTGATCCGCATCCTCTACCTGATCAGCGCGGTATTTCTGCTGCTGGCAGCCTTCACCAACCTGCTGATCATGCCGGAGCGAGTCACGCCGGAGTTTTTCGAGGCGGGCATTTACGTCAGCTTGCGCGCGGGCGTCCTGTTTCCGGTCTACGTCACCTTCTTCCTGATCGCCACCGGGATCGCCTTCATCAACGTACAGCGCGCGCGCGCGCGCTGCCTCACGCGCAACACCCGGCGGCGGATGGGCTACTTGCAGGTCGCTATGCTGACCCCGGCGGTCGGCATCTTCCCGTTTTCGGTGCTGCTAGGTCCCGGTCAAGAATACTCGCTGATCGGGCTGTTTCTCGTCAACCTGACCAACGTCGTCGTCGTCTTCATGCTGCTGTTTCTGGCGTATCCGCTCTCGTTCTTCGGATCGCGCATCCCTGACCGGGTGGTCAAGACCGAACTGCTGCGCTTCATCCTGCGCGGTCCGGCGACTGGCTTGCTGGCGCTGGTGACGATCATCTTCACCACCCCCGCGACGCGCATCCTCGGCTTGCCGGGGCTGAGCTTCATGCCCTTCGCGGTGGTCGCGGTGGTGCTGCTCTGGCAGTGGACGGTCGCGCTGGCGCTGCCCTATCTGGAACGCTGGTTGGTCTACTCCGGTGAGGATGCCGAACAGATCGAGAAGCTGAGCAACCTCAGCGAGCGGCTGCTGGCGCGCGGCGATCTGCTGCAACTGCTGGAAGCGATCCTCGCCTCGACCTGCGACTATCTGCGGGTGAACAGCGCCTTCGTCACGCTGCTCAACGACGAAGCACCGGAATTGATCGGCTTCGTCGGATCGATCCGCCCGACGGCGGCGCTGCTCCAAGACGAAACTGATACCTTGCGTGCCCTGCTGACCTATGACGGCGACGAGTTGGATCAACTCCGCATCGAGACGTGGCAAACCTACTGGATCATCCCGTTATACGGCAGGCACAGCGGTTTCGAGCGCAACGGCAGCGCGCCGCCGCTCGGCTTCATGGGCATTCAAGCGCGCTCCGGCGAAATCGACCTGACGGCGGACGAACTCGCCATGCTCCAGACCTTCAAGCATCGTGCCGCCCACACGCTCGACGACCTTGCCCTGCAAGGCGAAATCTTCGCCGCCCTCGAAGGGCTGCTGCCGCAGATCAACATCACGCGCAGCAGCGCCGCCGAACTTGAATATCGCGCCCGCCGCGAGGTCAGCCAGTCGACCGACGATAGCATCGATCCCGAATTGTTCAAGGAGCAGGTGCGCGCCGCGCTCAAGCATTACTGGGGCGGTCCCGGCTTGACCAACAGCCGCCTGCTCGACCTGCGGCTGGTCGACGCCGCGCTCGACGACAACGACGACAGCCCGGTGCGCGCGTTGCGATCTGTACTGCTGGCGGCGATTGAAAAGCTCAAGCCCGAAGGCGACCGCAAGCTGCTCAGCCCGGAATGGACGCTCTACAACATCCTCGAACTCCGCTTCATCCAGAAAGCGAAGGTGCGCGAGGTCGCGCAGCGGTTGGCGCTCAGCGAACCCGACCTCTACCGCAAACAGCGCGTCGCCCTCGACGCCGTCGCCGATACCCTGCTCGATATGGAAAACAGCACGATCAACGAGGACGATCCGCAGCCGCAGTAGCGCACAAACGTTCGTCTTATCAGGTTGTAGGAGTCCTTAATAAAGTGCTATACTAAGGCGGTTTTAGCTGCTCTGTAGCAAACATAGTTTGCTTCACTCGCAGCCTGAGCCACCCAACCACTTTTGTTCTCGCCCCTCCTCGAATTCGGGGAGGGGAGGCGACCGAAGGTCGCGGGGGTGGGGTCGATTTTCAATCTTTGCAATAAGGCGGTTTTAGCACAATTCATCTGTTTATAGTATCGGAATTCATCGAGGGATGAGGTATGACTACGAATGTGCAGCGACGGGATTTCGCATCGCCACCGCCCAACGACGAGGGGTATTGGGCGGCGCTGCTGCGTGAGGGCGAATTCGCTGAGCCGGTGGCGGCGGAACCGGCGCACGAGGGGGAACCTGATTTAGGCGATGACCTGCTGGAAGAAGGCTGCCAACAGCAGGTCGAGCCGGGTCAGGAATCGGACTGGGCAGCTATCCGCGAGATCATGGATCACGACGAGGTGATCGACCTGAAAGCCATCGGCTACAATCGGGGCGGTCTGCTGGTCGAATGGGAGTCGCTGCGCGGGTTCGTCCCCGCCAGCCAGTTGATCGACTTTCCCTCGACCTCGGACGAATTCACCCGCAAAAAGTTGCTGATGATGCGTATCGGCGAGGTGCTGCCATTGCGCGTCATCGAACTGAGCGAGGAACAGAACCGGCTGATCCTCTCCGAGCGCGCCGCCCGCGCGCTGCCCGGTGAACGCGCCGGTATCCTGACGCGCTTGCGCTCCGGCGACACGGTTGAGGGGATTGTGACCAACCTGTGCGACTTCGGCGCCTTCGTCGATCTGGGCGGGCTGGAGGGACTGATCCACATCAGCGAGCTGAGCTGGGGACGGGTCGGGCATCCCGCCGAGATTCTGGAACGCGGGCAGCAGGTGCGCGCCTACGTGCTCGAAGTCAGCCGCGACAATGGGCGCATCGCGTTGAGCTTGAAGCGCCTGCACCCTGATCCTTGGGAGACGGTGGGTGAGCGCTACCAAATCGGCGAAACCGTCGAAGGCGTGATCACCAACGTGGTCGATTTCGGGGCGTTCGCGCGGATCGAGGAAGGACTCGAAGGGCTGATCCACGTGTCCGAACTCGCCGAAGGGCACTTTCTCCACCCGCGTAATGTGGTCTCGGAAGGGCAGCACATCAGCGCGCGCATCCTCAGCATTGACGGGCGCGCGCGGCGCTTGGGCTTGAGCCTGCGATCTGCGCCGTAGTCTACTTCGTAGAATCTAGTACATTTATTCGCCTTCAGTCTTTATAGCCATTAAAATAACAGAGGGGCGGGGGTGCTTGGTTTGCAAGCCGACAGCCCGCCCCTTACCATTTCGGGCAGTGAGTCAGGGGAACCTGTGGCGCAGCGAAAATCTGCTAAGAACCAGAAACCAGCCGAACCCAAGCCCACCGAACGCTACACGGTGAAGCCGGAGTTCTGGGACGCCCTGCTTGACAGTATGCCGCCTTGGGGCGACGAGATCGCCGCCATCGTGCTGATCGTGTTCGGCGTGGTCTCGTTTTTGTCGCTGCTCAACGTGTCCGGCGACGCGACCATTTCGACGGCGTGGTCGAACGCGCTGACCGGCTTGTTCGGCTGGGGCAGCGCCATTGTCTGCGCGGGCATCTTCGGCTTGGGCGTGATCATCCTGCTGCCCAAGCTCGGCATCGTGATTCGCTTCCCCACCCGGCGCATCCTCGCCCTCGAAATTGCTTTTCTCTCGCTGCTGGCGCTGCTGCACCTGCTGGCGGGCGATCCCGAACTCCGCAACCTCGCGCGCGAGGGACGTGGCGGCGGTCAGGTCGGCTGGGCGCTCAGTTCGCTGGTCGTGACGCTGCTCGGCTCGTCGGTCGCGCTGGTGCTGTTCACGGTCATCCTGATCATCAGCATCGCCGTCGTGATCGGCATCCGGCGCGATCAAATCGCCGGGTGGCTCAAGCTTGCCAGCACCGCGCTGCACGAGCGCGCTAAACGCTATCAGCCGATCCAGCGCCCGAAGCCGGAGCGCGTCCCGCTCGACCCGATGCTGAAGACCCAAGTCGTGATGGACGCCAGCGGCGCACCGTCGGTGCAGAAGGTCAGCGCGCTCGACGCCCAGCGTGTCAAGGCGCACTCGATCATGCGGATTCGCCCCAATTTCGACAAGCTGCCGCCGTCGATGCGTCCCGGCGCAGCCGCGCCGCTCGTCGACGACGCCGAACTCGAAGACGACGAAACGCTCGACGTCTCGGATCACCCGCTGTTCAGCCACTCGAACCCAATGGCGGGCGTGATCGGCACGGTGCAGAGCACCAAGAAGGGCACGCCGCAGCTCGTACAGCGTCCCGACGGGCGGATGAAGCATTACTTCACCGTCGCCGGGATGAAAGAAGCAAAGCAAGTTCCCCGGCGCGACCCGGTGCTGCCGCCGCTCAATCTGTTGGTGGACGTGGAACTCAACCTGCCCGACGAGCAGGAGATCAACACCAACGTCGTGCTGATCGAGAACACGCTGCTGGAGTTCGACATTGACGTCGACGTGGTCGACGTGCGCGTCGGTCCAACGGTGACGCAGTACGCCGTCCAGCCCTTCCGCGAAAAGACCGACGACGCCGGCGAGACGACTTTCAGCCGCACGCGCATCAGCAAGATCGCCTCGCTCTCGAACGACCTCGCGCTGGCGCTCTCAGCCAAGCGGCTGCGCCTCGAAACGCCGGTGCCGGGGCAAAACTACATCGGCATCGAAGTCCCGAACAAGAATCCGAGCACGGTGGCGCTGCGCTCGGTTTACGAGAGCAAAGCCTATTACGATCAGGTACAGAAGAAGAAATCGCCGCTGATGATCCCGTTGGGGCGCGACGTCGCCGGCGAGCCGGTCGGCATCGACCTCGCCCAGATGCCGCACCTCTTGATCGCCGGGACGACCGGATCGGGCAAGTCGGTCTGCATCGCGGCGATGGCGGCAGCGCTGGTGCTCGACAACACGCCCGACGTGATCAAGATGATCATGCTCGACCCGAAAATGGTCGAACTCAGCCGTTTCAACGGGCTGCCCCACCTGCTCGGTCAGGTCGAAACCGATCCCGAACGGATCATCGGCGTGCTGCGCTGGTGTACCCGCGAGATGGATCGGCGTTACAAGCTGCTCGAAGAGAACGCCGCCCGCAACATCGACATCTACAACTCACGCTTGGGGCGACGGCGGCGCGACGAGTATCTCCCCTACATCGTCATCTTGATCGACGAAGTCGGCGACCTGATGATGTCGCACCCCGACGAGACCGAAAAGACGCTCACCCGCTTGGCGCAGATGGCGCGCGCCGTCGGGATGCACATGGTCGTCGCTACCCAGCGACCGAGCGTCGACGTGATCACCGGCTTGATCAAGGCGAACTTCCCCTCGCGGATGTCGTTCGCGGTCGCGTCAGGGACGGACTCGCGGGTGATCCTCGACAGCATCGGCGCGGAGACGCTGGTCGGCAAGGGCGACATGCTCTATCAAGCCTCGGACGCGATGGCGCCGCAGCGCTTGCAGGGCTGCTTCGTCTCTGACGACGAGGTGCGGCTGATCGTGCAGCATTGGAAGTCGTGGGCGACCGAGCACGGCATGGACTCGCGGCTGGTGTCCGCGCCGTGGGAACGCGGGCTGACCCGGCGCGAACTGCTCGCCGAAACCGACCCGATGCTCGAACAGGCGATTGAGATGGTGATCGCCGATCAAGAGGCGTCGGCGTCGCTGTTGCAGCGCAAACTCGGCTTGGGCTATCCCCGCGCCGCGCGGATTGTCGATTTGATGGAGGAACTCGGCGTTGTCGGACCGCAGCAGCCCGGCGGACGCAACCGCGACGTGCTGATCCCGCGCGGCGGCGATCCGTTCAAGGACTTGGTCGACAAGAAGCTCGAAGACAAGAACGAGTAAAGAATCGAGCTAATTTACATCGATTTTCGGACAGTGATCATTCAAATAACATTGTTCACAGTTCGGGTTCGTCGGTCGGCACCAGTTTCGCCCCACCTCCCAAACCGCCAAATCGAATACGCCCGGATAGGTTGGATTCAGTTCCCACGCAGCGCGCACAATTTCAGTGACGTCTGCTCCCGAACGAACATACCCCAAGCGTGTGAATACACGCCTAATATGCACATCCGCCGAAATGTCGATTGCACTGTAGTCAGACATTGGAATTTTGAATTCTCTGGCGAGGATATTGGTAGCCATCGTCGCAATTTTGGGTCCCGCACCTTGAAACTCAAGAAAACGGCGCACCACTATCTTGCTTGATAGATTACCACGCCAGATATTTGCCGCATCGCCACCATACTGACTCCGAATACGATCAACACCTAGATAAAACACCTCTGCCATTTTAGTATTGAAGCGATGTAATCCTTGTGCCCTAAAAATCTCGGTCAGTTCATCCAGTCCCACAGCACTTAGCGACGAAATACTGAAACCGCCAACCGCAATCCCGACCTTGTAGGGTATCTGCCAAGCGCGTTCTGCCGGAATCTGCCGATCCATTAAGCACGCCAATACAAAAGCGTGAGGTGTCTCATCAATGCTATCGATCAACTGATCAGCGGCTTGGAGACCAACCCAATTCACGGGACGGCGGGGCTGATGCAGTAAATCCAACCCTCTTTGCTTGAGAATTTCTGCGGAACGCTCCATTGTGAATCCTTGAGCATCATTGCTGTTAACAATAGCTCAAGGATAACACGAGAGAAGATTGAAGGGCGAATTAAGAAGTAAAACACTACGCTACTGGCTGGATCAGTTCCGGCGAGTCGAAGCTCGGCGAGTTGACCGCCTTCGAGACCGCGTAAGCCGTCATCCGATCCGCCTCGAACGGCTTGAGCAGCGGCGCGAACTGTTCGCCGGGGACTTCGCGCGGGTCGAGCCACTGATCGTAATCGTCGGGATGCAGGATCACCGGCATCCGCGTGTGGATCGGCTGCATGAACTCGTTCGCCCCGGTCGTGAGGATGGTGTACGTCCGCAGTTCGCTGCCATCCGAGCTGTGCCAGATTTCCCACAAGCCCGCGAAGGCGATCACCGGGGCGTCCTTGACCTGAATGTAAAGCGGCGTCTTGCCGCTGCCCTGCTTTTGCCACTCGTAGAAGCCGCTGGCGGGAACCAGACAGCGCCGCCGCTTGAGCGCGCTGCGGAACGATGGCTTCTCCGCCGCCGTCTCCGCCCGCGCGTTGATCAGCTTGTTGCCGATGCTCTCGTCTTTCGCCCACGACGGGATCAAGCCCCAGCGCAGAAACGATAATTCGTCCGGCTGCTCGTTGGTGATCACCGGGAGGAACTGCGTCGGCGCGACGTTGTAGCGCGGCGGCAGATCAGGCGCGTCGCTCAAATGAAACGCAAGCTGGAGCTGGTCGGGATCAACTTCCAGCACGTAACGTCCACACATCAGCGTTTACCTCCTACTTGTGACGCAAATGACTATTTGCGCTTTATGCTAATTTCCTGTCCTCACCGCGCTTCGCTCCCCAACGAGGTTGGGCGCTCCCCCTCTCCACAGAGTGGAGAGGGGGTCGCGGGGTGAGGTTGTTTTTCCGGTCGTCAAGCTTGTTATTTGCGCCGACCTTTTTTCGGTTCGGGACCGCGCCCCATCTCGGTGACCTGCCGGACGATGCCCAAAACTGCCAGCGCCAAACCGAGCACTTCGCCGGTCTGGACGCGGTTCTGCCCCTCTGCCGGACCGTAATCGCTGGCGGAGCGGTTGTAGAGGTAAGCAGAGAGCAGTCCGAGCAGCAGCCCGGCTGCCGCCCCGATGATGTAAGCCTGCGTGCGCCAGTTAGCTGCCGCTTTGTCTTGTTGGGGGAGCAAATTATTCATGGTCATCCTCTGATGGCGCTGGACGATCAAAGAAGCTGAAAATCAGCCGATCCAGCGGGGCGAAACGAGCATTCAGGTTAATCGAGGTGCGCGCCGCGCGGTCGCTGGCGCTCTGCGTCCGGTCGCGCATCTGCTCGGTCAGCAGTTCAAGCTGCCGCAGCGGTTTGGCGATCAATTCGTGCGCGTGATTCATGCCCGCTAGCGCGATCACCAACAGCAGGTACAGCGGCAGCAGGCACAGCGCCAACGGACAGAGCATCAATACGGTCAGCAGCGTGTCGGCGACCGCCCGCGTCGGCGAGCGCCCCGCCAGCACCGTGATCGCGGTCAGCGCGACGATCAGCAGCAGCCCACCGACAAAGGGCAGGATGATCAAGCGGCGCGTCGCGCGGCGATGTAGTTTGAGCGTATCTGGGCTTTCGGTGCGCCTCTCGGTCGTCATGGGCTGCCTTTGTGATTTGTAACAAATTTTATTATACCCGCTGCCGCGCACGAGAGGCAATAGTGATAGCGCCGGGGATCCGCTAAAATATAACGCTACATGTCGGAACAGGATAAAAACATGAATTCAATGCTCAACCTAGCCCCGGAAGTCAGCGCCGCACTCGCGGAAAAACGCGCCGTCGTCGCGCTCGAATCGACGCTGATCACGCACGGGCTGCCCTACCCCGCCAATGTCGAGACCGCGCTGGCGATGGAAGCCGCCGTCCGCGAAGCGGGCGCGATCCCGGCGACAATTGCCGTCCTCAAGGGACAAATCACCGTCGGCTTGACCACCGACCAGATCGAAACGCTGGCTCAAGCCAAGAACGTCCGCAAATGCAGCCGCCGTGACTTCGCCATCGCCGTCGGCTTGGGCGAGGACGCCGCGACCACCGTCGCCGGAACGATGATCGTCGCTCATAAAGCCGGGATTCGCCTGTTCGCCACCGGCGGGATCGGCGGGGTGCATCGCGGGCATCCCTTCGACGTCTCCGCCGACCTGATGGAGTTGGGACGGACACCGGTCGCGGTCGTTTGCTCCGGCGCGAAGTCGATCCTCGACCTGCCGCTGACGCTCGAAGTGCTGGAAACGCAGGGCGTCCCCGTGATCGGCATTGGGACGGATACGCTGCCCGCCTTTTACACGCGCAGCAGCGGCTTAGCGATTGATGCCTGCATCGAGACGCCCGCCCAAGCCGCCACCATCATTCGCGCCGCCGATCAGTTGGGCGCGCAGCATGGGATTCTCTTCACCGTGCCCGTGCCCGCCGCCGACGAACTACCGTCCGAGACCGCCGAAGCCGCCATCGAGCAAGCGACCGAGGAAGCTGAAGCGCAGGGCATTCACGGCAAGGAAATCACGCCCTACGTGCTGGCGCGCGTCGCCGACCTGACCGAGGGCGAGTCGCGCCGCACCAACGTGGCGCTGCTGGTCAACAACGCCCGCACCGCCGGAGAGATCGCTACAGCACTAGCAAACCAGTAAATACCCCATCTCTGCGTCAACGCCCTTGCTCCCCTCTCCCCGCTTGCGTGGGAGAGGGGTCGGGGGTGAGGGGTCTCAGTGATCCCACTGGTAAATGACGAAGTCCTGCTCGAAGGTTGGCGCGCCGAGATCGTAGAGCAAGCGTAACATCTGCGCCCGGTGGTCGGTCGTGTGATTGACGACGTGCGCCAAAATCTCCCAGACGGCGCTGCGATGCACCCCGCCCCGATGCGGCAGGTCGTACACGACCACCCGTTGGAGTTCAACGGAGTCAACGCCGTTCACGTAGGCGAGCACGTCCGCCCGCGCCGTCTGCCAGAACTCCGTAAATGCTGGCGACCGTCGGAAAATCGGCATAGACCAGCCGCTCGCCGCTCGGCTCGCCCGCGATGCGTCGCAGCCAACGCTGATCCGTGTCGGTGACGTGGACGAAGTGATTGCGCAGCGAGCCAATCGAGTAATCCCACTCCTGCGTGAATTGAGCGTCAGTCCGAGTAAAGGCGCTGTCCCAAAGCTGCTGCTGAATGTCATAGTTATAGCGATAGAGCGTGCGAAAATAGTCGGCGTTCATGCGTCCTCCACTGGGGGTTTTCAATTCTCCGCGCAGACCTGATATAATCGCGCTGATTAAACTCGCTGACAAGGGAGCTGCTGACGATGTCGATGACGGACATTCAATCCACGCCCGCCGAGGTCGATCCGCCGGGTGTCAAGAGCGCCGAGCGGGCTTTCGGTTTCTCGCTGGCGTTTACCGGCGTGCGCTGCATTTTGCAGTACATCGTGCTGCCGTTCGTGCTGCCGCTGTTCGGCATCGCTGGCGACGCCGCCGTGCCGCTGCTGCTGGCGATCAACGTGCTGGCGATCATTTCGGTCTTCTACACCGTGCGCCGTTTCTGGCAGATCAATTATCGCTACAAATGGCAGTATCTTCTGATCAGCATCGTGATGTTGGGCATCCTGACGCTGTTCATCGTCACCGACCTCTACCCGACGGCGTTGGGGTCGCTCTAGCCTACCAATCTGCCGGATAGATAAGAAAGTAATTTGACTTTTTTATCTTGTCCGTTAATTTGGCGGAAGGCTGACTCCCAAAAGGCACAATGCCCCATTTTTCTCCCCCTCTCTATGTAATTGAGAGGGGGTCGGGGGGTGAGGTTGAATTCTGAATCAGTTTAAGGAACACTCATGTCGATGACTCTCCGCGTTGCCGGTCGCAGCCCACTAAGCGGCGTTTACAAGCCCTCCGGCAATGCCAACGCGGCTCAAGCGCTGCTGGCTGCCGCCCTGCTGACCGAAGCGCCGGTTACGCTGCGCAATCTGCCCCGCACGCTCAGCACCACCGCCATGATCGCCATCGCCGAGAGCTTGGGCGCGGCGCTGGCGTGGGCTGACGACGCCCTGACCATCAGCGGCGCGCAGATCACGCGGCGGACGCTGGCGCAAGCCGATACCGAGGCGACCGTCGGCGCGCTGATGTTCATCGCCCCGATGCTAATCCGGCGGCAGCACGTCCGCCTCGAAATCGACTTTCCGCTCAACCGCATCCGTACCCATTTAGAGGCGCTGCGCGACCTCGGCATCGACACGGTCAGCAGCAGCGGCGCGGTCGAGTTCAAGACCGCTTCGTGGGATTGCAAGGACGTCGTGCTGACGCAAGCCAGCGTCACCGCGACCGCGCTGGTCATGATGCTGGCGGCGCGGCTGGGCAAGACCACCACCATCCACAACGCCGCCTGTGAGCCGCACATTCAGGAATTAGGGCATCTGCTTCAGGCGATGGGCGCGGAGATCGATGGCATCGGCTCGAACGTGGTGCGCATCGGCGGCGTAGACGAACTGAGCGGCGCGGACGTGACCATCGGACCGGATCACGTTGAAGCCGCCAGCGTCGCCGCGATTGGCGCGCTGTCGGGCGGACGCATCCAGATCGAGGGCATTCGCGCGGCGGACATGCGCGTGATCGCCAAGATTTACTGGCGGCTTGGCATTCAGCTTGACGTGGACGAGTTGGCGATTTTCGTGCCCAAGCAGGAAACCCTGAGTATCTCCAGCCGCGAGGAAGACGTGGACTCCTCGATTGAGACCGCGCCGTGGCCCGGCTTCCCGTCCGATTTGGTCGCCATCGCCACCGTGATCGCCACGCAGGCGCGCGGCACCTCGCTGATTCACGAGAAGCTGTTCGCCAATCGGCTGCTGTTCGTGGACAAACTCAAAGCGATGGGCGCGCAGATCGTGCTTTGCGATCCGCATCGGGCGATTGTCATCGGCTCGACGCCGCTGCACGGCATCTACATGGATACGCCCGACGTGCGCGCCGGGTTGGGGATGCTAGCAGCCGCCCTTGCCGCCGACGGCGAGTTGGTGATCGACAACGCGCAAGCCATCGAGCACACCTTCGAGGGTGTGCTCGGCAAGCTGCAAGCGCTCAACGCGAAGATCACGATTGAATGAAGCAGACGGAAGTCAGTTTCACCGAGATCGCGGGCATTCGCACGGCAGAACTAATTCTGAAAGCGAGTAGGGGCGTTCAATTGAACGCCCACCCTATCTGTCCCATCCTTATGCTGCACGGCTGGGGCGCGAACCTCAAGCTGATGCAGCCGCTGGCTGAACGGCTGTACGCGCTCGGCTATGCGGTCTATTGCTTCGACTTTCCGGGGTTCGGTGCTAGCGATCCGCCGCCAACTGCATGGAGCGTCGCTGACTACGCGAAATTCGTGATCGCCTACATAGACGCCCACGGTCTGGATCGCGTTTCGGTCTTCGGGCATTCGTTCGGCGGGCGCGTCAGCCTGATCCTCGGCGCGGAGTACCCGGCGCGAATCGCCAAGATCGCGCTGGCGGACGCGGCGGGCGTGCCGCAGAAGAAGTCAGGCTCAGCCGACGTTCGCCTCAAAACCTACAAAGCGATCCGCGATGGACTATACGGCGTCGGCGCGAAAGGGATCGCCGATCAACTGCGCGGCTGGTACAACCGGCGCTACGGCTCGGCGGATTTCCAAGCCGCCAGCGGCGTGATGCGCGAAACTTTCGTCAAGGTCGTCAACGAGGACTTGCGCCCCTATGCGTCGCGGATTCAAGCCCCAACGCTGCTCTTTTGGGGCGATCAAGACGAGGATACCCCGCTCTGGCAGGGGCGCGAACTCGAAGCGCTGATCCCCGACGCCGGGCTGATCGTCTACGAAGGCGCCGGTCACTACAGCTATCTCGAACGTCTCGCCGACACCGCCCGCACACTCGACTATTTCTTAAAGCAGGGAGATTAAGCTTCACGCCCACTCGCGTCTCCCCCTCTCCACTACATGGAGAGGGGGTCGGGGGGTGAGGTTGCTAACCATATTACCATGACTAACTTACTCATCCTCCTCATCGCCCTTATCTGGCTGACCGGCGCGTGCCTGCGAATTTTCCGGCAAGCCCGTTTCTACCAGATCGAGGAATACATGAGCGGGCGCTATCTGCGCTGGCTGCTGGCGGATCGATCTCGCTGGCTGCCGTCCCGCCCCGCCCTCGCCGGCGTGATCGGCGCGGCGCTCGCGGTTGTGCTCACCGAAGGCGGTGCAGCGCTCCCCACCGTGATCGCCATCGTCGCCGCGCTGATCGCCGTCTACCCGCCCGACGAGGGTGAAATCAAGAAGCCGTTACGCCTCACCCCGCGCGCGAAGCGGCTGCTCGGCGCGTCGTTCGTGGCGCTGATCGTCGTCGGCTTGATCGGCTTCTGGTTCGTCGATCAGTTTGATTTCGGCGGCACTCAAATGGCATTCGCGGGCGGTTTCGGTCTCGCCCTGTTCCTGATTGCGCCGCTGGCACTCGTGGTCGGCAATCTGCTGATGACTCCGGTCGAAGCCGCCTTCCGGCACCGCTTCGTCAACCGCGCTCGCCGCACCCTGCAAGATGTCAACCCGGTCGTGATCGGCATCACCGGCAGCTACGGCAAGACCAGCACCAAGAGCTATCTCGCCCACATCCTCAACGGGCGCTATCACGTCTACCCCACACCCAAGAGCTACAACACGCTGATGGGCGTCTGCCTCGCCATCAACGACAAGCTCGCCGACGACCACAGCATCGACTACTTTATCGCCGAGATGGGCGCTTACGTCCCCGGCGAAATCCAGCAGATTTGCGACCTCGTCCAGCCCTCGATTGGCATTCTGGTCGAGGTCGGTCCGCAGCATTTGGAGCGCTTTGGCTCGCTCGAAGCGATTGCCACCGCCAAGTATGAACTGATCAAGGCGCTGCCACCTGATGGCGTCGGCGTCTTCAACCTCGATAACCCGCACATCCGCGCGATGGTCGAGCGCGGCTACCCGCAGACCCGCCTGACTATCAGCCTCGATCCTGCCAGCGATGCCCGCTTCGTCGCCTCCGACGTGAGCGAGTTGCTGGATGGGCTGCGCTTCACCGTCACGGATCGGCAAAGCGATCAGAGCGAGCTATTCACGACGCCGCTGCTCGGTCAGCATAACGTCACCAACATCCTCTTGGCGACTGCCGTCGCCGTCCACGAGGGCATGGCGCTGCGCGAGATCGCCCTGCGCGTCCGCACGCTTCAGCCCGCCGAGAGCCGCTTGACCCGGCAGGTCACGGCGCAGGGGATCACCATCATCAACGACGCCTACAGCGCCAACCCGGTCGGGATCGTCCATGCGCTCCGCGTGCTGTCGCTGCACCAGAGCGGACGCCGCCTGCTGATCACGCCGGGGATGGTCGAACTCGGCGACCTGATGGAGAGCGAAAACCGCAAGCTGGGCGAGATCGCCGCGCAGCACGCCACCGACGTGATCCTCGTCGGCGCACAGCAGACCGCGCCGATCAAGGCGGGCTTGCTGGCAGCCGGATTCCCCGAAGACCGCTTGCAAGTCGTCGCTACGCTGGCGGAGTCGGTCGCATGGTACCGGCAAAATCTGCATTCCGGCGACACCGTCATGTTCCTCAACGATCTGCCTGACACCTATGCGACCTGAGAGTCGTATAGAGAGTGTCAAGTCGTATAGTTTGGGTCGGATGAGGGACGGAAATGACGTTTGCTGAATCGGGTTTGACGCTGATCGCGGGGATTTTGATGGTGGTGGCGCTGCTGCTGTCGGTGCTGCCCTTCCTACCCGGTCCGTTCGTCTTGTGGGCGATCAGCCTCGTCTACGGCGTCCTGACCAACTTCCAGCACCTGACTCCCCTATCGATGGTCGTGATCACCCTGCTGATGTTGATCGGCACCACCAAAGACTTCTGGATGCCGATTTTGGGGATGAAGACTTACGGCGTATCGTGCAGCACCGCGCTCGGCATGATGCTCGGCGGCGTCATCGGCACCTTTGCGATCCCCGTGCCGGTGATCGGCACGCTGCTGGGCGCGATTGCTGGCGCGGTCTTGCTGGAGTTGCTCAACGTCGGCGAGCTGCGCCGCGCCCTGCAAGCGGGTGGCATCGCGCTCAAGTCGTTCCTTCTGGGAATGCTCACCGAAATCGGCTTCAACTTGCTGATCGTGGCGGTCTTCTTCGGCAGCCTGTGGATCACGCGCTAGGCAACAAAAAAGACCCGGATGGGTCTTTCGATGGCGACGGTTGGACTTGAACCAACGACCTATGCGTTATGAGTGCATCGCTCTGACCGACTGAGCTACGTCGCCAAATAGAAAGTAGCGGGGGTAGGATTCGAACCTACGACCTCCGGGTTATGAGCCCGACGAGCTGCCACTGCTCTACCCCGCATCATGTCCTGAATCATATCAGCCACTCCCCTGAGTGTCAACCGCGAGTTTGTTCGGCTTAAGCAGCCAGTTGAAAAGAGTGCCGTTACAGCGAGTATCCCCCAGTATTTGCACTCTTTCCTCCCTGAAGTCGGGGAGGAGCAGGGGGTGGGGTCAGCTTTTCCGTATCTATGATCGGTGCTTCACAAATCCCGCGCGAGCAGCATTAAGGGGAACAACCTCCTCAAGACGTGCCGATCAAGTCGTGAATTACGGTCAAGATTCCGCTATACTATACGAACTGACGTTCGATCAGAAAGTGCAGACTCTATGCCACCGTTTGAACTGGTATCCGAGTTCCAGCCGACGGGCGATCAGCCCACCGCGATTGCTCAACTCGTCGAAGGACTGAATCAGGGTTATCACGACCAAATCCTGCTCGGCGCGACCGGCACGGGCAAAACCTTCGCCATCGCCGAGGTGATCCAGCAGGTACAACGCCCGACGCTGATCCTCGCCCACAACAAGACACTCGCAGCGCAGCTTTACTCCGAGTTCAAGGAGTTTTTCCCGCGCAACGCCGTCGAATACTACGTGAGCTACTACGACTACTATCAACCGGAATCCTACGTGCCGCGCCATGACCTCTACATCGAAAAGCAAACCGACATCAACGAGCAGATCGAGCGGCTGCGCATCGCCGCCAAAGCCGCCCTGCTCTCGCGCAAGGACGTGATCATCGTCGCGTCGGTTTCGTGCATCTACGCCACTGGCGACCCGCAAACGTGGGCGAAGTCAATCCTCGAAGTCCATGTCGGCGGTGAAGTCCGCCGCGACACGATGCTGCGCCGTCTCGTGCAGATTCAATACGCCCGCAACGACGTCGACCTCGCGCCGGGAACCTTCCGCGCCAAGGGCGACGTGCTCGAAGTCTACCCACCCTACGAGAACAGCGCCTACCGCATCACCCTGTTCGGCGATGACATCGAAAAGATCGTCGAGTTCGATCCGCTGACTGGCGAGCTGCTGGCGCATCACGAGAGCGTCGTGATCTTCCCGGCATCGCAGTTCATGGCGGACGACGACAAACTCCAGCAAGCGATCCACGACATCGAGACGGAACTCGAAGACCAGATCGCCTTCTTCAAGCGCGAGGACAAGTATCTCGAAGCCCAGCGCATCGAGCAGCGCACGCGCTACGACCTCGAAATGCTGCGCGAGATGGGTTTCACCTCCGGCATCGAGAACTACTCGCGCCACCTCGACCAGCGTGCGCCCGGATCGCCGCCGTGGACGATGGTCGATTACTTCCCCAAAGACTACTTGCTGGTGATCGACGAGAGCCACATGACCCTGCCCCAATTGCGCGGCATGTATAACGGCGACCGCTCGCGCAAGGAGACGCTGGTCGAGTACGGTTTCCGGCTGCCCAGCGCCATCGACAATCGCCCGCTGCGCTTCGACGAGTTTCAGGAGCGCATGGGGCAAACGATCTACACCACCGCCACGCCGGGACCCTACGAGCGCGAAATTGCCGACCAGATCGTCCAGCAGATCATCCGCCCGACCGGAGTAGTCGATCCGCAGGTCAGCGTGCGTCCGACGACCGGGCAGATCGACGACATGCTCCAAGAGATCGCGCTGCGCGTCAAGCACGGTCAGCGCGTGCTGGTGACGACCTTCACCCAGCGCATGGCGGAAGAACTCGCCGGATACATCAACGAGATGGGCATCAAGGCGCATCACCTGCACGCCGAGATTCAGACCATCGAGCGCATTGAAATCCTGCGCGATCTGCGCTTGGGCATCTACGACGCGGTCGTCGGCATCAACCTGCTGCGTGAGGGCATCGACCTGCCCGAAGTCTCGCTGGTGGTAATCCTCGACGCCGACAAGGAAGGTTTCCTGCGCTCCGAGCAGGCGCTGATCCAGATCATCGGGCGAGCGGCGCGCCACGTCGAGGGGCAGGTGATCATGTACGCCGACCACATGACCGACTCGATGGCGCGGGCGATTGACGAGACCAACCGCCGCCGCGCGATTCAGGAAGCCTATAACACCGAGCACGGCATCACGCCGACCAGCATCGTCAAGCAGGTGCGCGACCTGACCGACCGCGTCAAGGGGCAGATCGCGCCGGAATACGTCCCGGCAGACGGCGAAATCAGCGCCGCATCGCTGCCCAAGGATGAA
Organism: uncultured Chloroflexia bacterium; assembly: GCA_963826685.1. Taxonomy (GTDB): domain Bacteria; phylum Chloroflexota; class Anaerolineae; order Aggregatilineales; family Phototrophicaceae; genus Flexifilum. Next base: position 343,800 of record CAWGYC010000004.1, read on the forward strand.
CTGCACCGGCTGATCAAGGAACTGGAAAACGAGATGAAAGCGGCGGCGAAATCGCTCGAATTCGAGAAAGCCGCCCTGCTCCGCGATCAGGTCATCGAACTCAAGGGCGTCCTCGCCGAGAAAGACCCCGCTGGCATGTTGATGGGATAGCTGAGGGGGGGTCTCCTGACAGTGGTAGGTTTTTTATTTTGTAGGGGCGCACACAGCTGTGCGCCCGGCTTTACCGGATTTCGCTGCCTGTGAGCGACCACCCTACCTACGTCCGTCGTTGTAGGGGCGTAACATGTTACGCCCGTTTTCATAAATCCAGCTTACTGCTGCTTGTTCCGTTAAAAATCTACCCCTGATAGGGAGGTTTCTCCCCTCTCCCCGCTTGCGCAGACGAACCGAAGGTTCGCAGAGGGGTCGGGGGTGAGGGGATGTTATGCCTTCCGCTCTCCGCCCCGCTGCGAGATCGTGCGCTTCGCGGATGTACTGCTTCGTCCGTTCCTCGTTCTCGCCCGCCGGATTCAGGATGCAGATGAAATTCTGCTTGGCATACTGCGGATGCGGCAGAAACACGTTGAGCGCCGTGAAGTCGATTCCCTCAGTATCCCGGTCGCCGAACAGCGAGTCGTAAGGTCGCGCGACCCACGCCAATGTTGACGCGATACACCACTTCGCGGTTCAAATCCGACACCGCATCGTACTCGTTATCTGCATCGGCAATCGACACGAACGGAACCATGTGGTCGTCGCCGACAAAGTACATCGCGTAGCCGTAACTGTCCTCGCGCTGCACCTTCTCCAGCCCCGCGACGAACGCTTCCACTTCCGATTGATTCATTGAACTTAATCCGTGAAACTAAATCTGCGACCGTTCCTTCATGTGGTGACGTCGTTTTCTGTGATGTTCGAGGGGACAAAACGGGTCAGCAGTCGAAGACGAACCAGCAATACTGGTTGCGCAGCCGTTGGTCGTCGAGCACCAGTTCGCGGATTTCATCGGGAAGCTGATCGCGCTGCCATTGGCACTCTAGCCGACCCGCCTCGATCCGTTCCGCTTTCGGTGCGGCTGCCCGTGCCGCCCGGATCGCGTAGGCGGCTGCGCCGAGTTCGTGAGCGGCGACGTGCGCGACTGCCCCGGCTTGTCCGGCAGCGAAAGCCGCTTCGCGCGGTGCGCCGCTCAAGTCTCTGGCAGCGCCCATCGCGTGCCCGCCAGCAGCGCGAGCGTCCATCATCGCCGTTTCGCCGCGCACCCATGCGCGCGCCGCCGCAATCGCCTTGCGCGGACGGTCGTCGTCGGGCTGGGCTTGCTCGAACAACGGCAGGACGTGCTCCGCGCAATCCGCCGCCCACACCGCCAGCAGGCGATGATCGGAGTCCTCTAGCGTGCCGCCACGCCGCACCGTAATCAGCCGGGGGTCTCGGATTTTGCCGAAAATCACTTGTCAACCTTTTTGTGCTCAATGATGCGCACTGCCTACGGCTGCTAAATGCGTCGCTGCCCCTTGCTCGTGAAGGAACGGCGTCCGCATTCGGGACGGCATCTGTGGATAGCCCGCTTAAGTTGCTTTGCTGCGGAAATACTTCGCTTGATCCGACGTTGAAGTGAGAAATCGACGTTGGTACTCTCCCCTCCCTGAATTCGGGGAGGGGAAGCGCAGCGGGGGTGGGGTCAGTGCGGGGTGAGGTCTACACCATAAACTGCCCATCTTTGTAGAACAACTCGCCGTCGACGTGGATTTCGCTGTCCTTGCGCATGTCGCAGATCATGTCCCAGTGGATGCTGCTCTTGTTGACGCTGCCGGTATCAGGATAGCCCGCGCCCAGCGCGACGTGCACCGTCCCGCCGATCTTCTCGTCGAACAGGATGCTGCCGGTGAAGCGGTCGATGCCGAAGTTCGTCCCGAAGGCGAACTCGCCCAGATAGCGCGAGCGGTCGTCGGCGTCGAGCATCGAGTAGAGCAGTTCCTCGTTCTTGCCCGCCTGCGCGTTGATGACCTTGCCGTCCTGAAACTTGAGTTCGATATTCTCGACCGCCCTACCCTGCACAATCGACGGGAAGCTGGCTTGATACCAGCCGTTGACCGAGTCCTCGACCGGACCGGTGAAGATTTCGCCGTCGGGCATGTTGCGCTCGCCCTGCGCGTTGATGAAGGTGCGTCCGTCAATCGACAGTTCAAGGTCGATGTTCGGTCCCTTGAGGCGGACGCTCTTCTTGCCCTTGAGCCAGTCGATCTTCTGCTGCTGCATCGCACCGAGCTTCTGCCACTCCGCTACCGGATCGGCTTTGTCGGCGAAGGTCGCGCCGAAGACGAAATCCTCGTACTCTTCGAGGCTCATGCCCGCTTCTTGAGCGCTGCCCTCGGTCGGGTACATCGTGCCGACCCACTTCATCTCGCCATCGGCGGCGCGGCGCATCCGCGTCGCCAGCCACGACTGCCGCGCCGACTGAATCTTTTGCAGCCGCTTGGGATCAACGTTGGTCATGGCGCGGGTATTCGGGAACGCCGTGCAGCGGATGTAAACGTCCGCTTTGTCGTAGTAGAGCGACAGTGCCGGGTCGAGCCACGCCATCTGATCGTCGTTCGCCAGCCGCGCAAATTCGCGGGTCAGCGTGTCGTCGGTCAGCATCAGCGAGGGATTGCCCCCCGCCTTGACCACCTGCTCGTAAACGGAGCGCACCAGCGGCAGCGCCACCACGTCGCCGAGGATGCCCACCCACTCGCCGGGCTGCACTTTGGTCGAGTAGTTGACCAGAATGTCCGCTAAATTATCAACACGAGGATCGCGCATGAAAGAGCCTTTCATCTATTAGCAATTAGCAAATGGCTGTTAGCTTGCCCAATGCATCCGACAAGTCAAGTAAAGTTTTTCTCCCCTCTCCCCGCTTGCGTGGGAGAGGGGTCGGGGGTGAGGGGCTAACTGCTGATGTATTTTATCCCGCGAATTCGCCCCAGCGCCACAGACCGCCGACCATCGTCGCGACGACTTTGGTGTCGAGGATTTCGGCGGGCGGGATGGCATAGAGATCGCGATCCAGCACGACCAAATCCGCCAGATAACCGAGCGCCAGCTTGCCCAGCCGATCCTCCATCCCGGCGGCATACGCCGCGCCGAGCGTGTAACCGCGCAGCGCCTCGTCGACGGTCAAGCGCGCCGCCGGATTCCAGCCGCCAGCGGGCGATCCGTCGCGGCGCTGGCGCGTGACCGCCGCGTGAATGCCGCTCAGCGCCCCCATCGGCTCAACCGGCGAATCCGACCCGAACGCCACCGTAACGCCGCGATCCAACTGCAAGCGCGGGTTGTAGGAGTACGCTGCCCGCTCGCCCCAATAGCGATCCGCCATCCGGTAGTCGCTGGTCGCGTGGATCGGCTGCATCGAGGCGATCACGTCGAGTTCCGCCAAGCGGTTCACGTCATCCCGGTGGATCAACTGGACGTGCTCGATCCGGTGGCGGCGGGAAGACCGGGCTTCGCCGCGCGCGGCTTCCTCGCCCCGCACCTGCTCGTAGACGTCGAGCACGTCGTGAACCGCCCGGTCGCCAATGGCGTGGATCGTCGAGGCGAAGCCGTTCGCGCTGGCGCGGCTGACCAGTTCGACCATTTCTTCTTTATCGGTGACGACGATGCCGAAGTTGTCCGGCTCGCCCTCATACGGCGCGATCATGGCGGCGGTGCGCGGACCGAGCGCGCCGTCGGCGAAAATCTTCAGCCCGCCCAACCAAATCCAGTTGTCGCCGAAGCCGCGCCGCAGCCCGGTCGTCAGCACCGCGTCGAGGTATTTCTTGTTGAAGTTCTTGACCACCCGCACGCCGAGGTCGCCGCGCTCGCGCATGATCTGGAGCGCTGTGAAACACGCCTGATCGTCGAAGTCATGGATGCCCGTGATGCCGAGCGAATGCGCGACTTCCTGCGTGTGCTTCATCTGCGACGCCAGCGCTTCAGCGGTCGGCGGCGGGATGTGCTCGACGATCAGCGCCAGCGCTGACAATTCAAGCAGAACGCCGGTCGGCGCACCCGCCGTGTCCCGCACGATCTCGCCGCCTTCGGGATCGGGCGTCGCGGCGTCGATGCCGCACAGCCGCAGGGCAAGGCTGTTGACCCACCCCGCGTGCGCGCTGCGCGATTGCAAAAAGACCGGGTGATCCGGCGCGACGGCGTCGAGATCGGCTGCCGTCGGGAAGCGGCGGTCGTCCCAATCATCCTGCGCCCAGCCGTAGCCCCTGATCCATGCGCCATTGGGCGTGATGGCGACCCGTGCCGCTACCCGTTCGAGCGCGGCGGCGCGGCTGGGCAGATCGTAAAGCTGCACCTGATGCAGCATCTCGGTCGTCATTGCCCAATGGATGTGCGCATCGGTCATGCCGGGGACGACGCAGCGCCCGCCCAGATCGATCTGCTTTGTGCCCGCTCCCCCCAGCGCGCGGATGTCGTCGTCACTACCCGCCGCGACGATCCGTTCCCCGCTGATCGCCAATGCGGTGACGGTCGGTTGCGCGGCGTCGAGCGTGCGAATTTGTCCGTTATAGACGATGATATCGATTAGATTCGTAGGCATGGTCTTGATATCTCGAAGTTAGCCGAGCAGGTGTGAGTATCAGCGTAGGGGCGGGTTTGAAACCCGCCCCTACAAGAAATATCAGAAGATTAATTCGCAGCCTTCGGCGTACTTGCCGCCTTGAGCGCTGCCTTTGCCTCATCAGCCGACGGCGCGCCGTCGAGCGTCGGGCGCGTGACCGCCCCCGCTCCCAACTGCGCCGCCACTTTGAGTGCCGCGTGGATGTCGTGGTTCAGCGCCGGGAGGCTCGCCAGCAGCGACGACGCGAACACGTCACCCGCGCCGGTCGCCTCGACCAGATCGACCTGCGGCGTCGTGTAATCGAAAGCTTCGCCAGCGTGATAATACGTCCCGCCCCGCTCCGCCCGCGTGACGATCAGGTGCTCGACGCTGGCGGCGAACTCCTGCTCCATCTGCGGCGATTCGGTGATGTCTTCCTCGCTAAAGACCACGATGTTGATCGATTTGAGCACCGCCGGGTCGAACCAGCGCTTGAAGTGGACGCGCCCATCGACATCCCAACGCCGCAGCCAGCCTTGCAGCGTCAGCAGTACCGTCGCGTCTTTGAACTCGTGCGCGATCTGCGGATCGACCTCGCCAGCAATCGGCGCGAGATGGACGAGCGGCGCGCCGCGAAAATCGTCCGGCAGGTCAGCGGCGCTGATCGGCGCGGCAACCCCGCGCACGTACTGAATTCGTCCGCTTGGCGTGTAGATGTTCTCGTAGGTCGTCGTATCAGGAGCCGGAATCGAGCGAACTTCGGCATATGTCGTCAGCCTATCGATCAGCGGATCACCGTCGATAGCGCTGGTCAGCAAAGCGACCCGTAAGCCGAAAGCTGCGGCGGTACGGGTCGCGTAAGAGACTGTTCCTCCCGGCAGGCGTCCCTGCGGGGTGAGGTCTGCGGTCAGATGCCCGATCAGCAAATAGTCCGGCGTCATGCCGTCTTATGCCTGCTCACTGGGCACAATCGTCACTTTGCGCGCCGCGCCTTCGCCGACACTGCGAGTCACCACGTCCTCACGCTCGCGCAGCGCCAGATGAATGATCCGGCGTTCGTGCGGCGGCATCGGTTCCAACGTGACCGTATGCCCGCGCTCGAGGGCTTCGTCCGCCATCCGCAGCGCCAGCGCTTGCAGCGTTTGCGCCCGCCGCGCCTTGTAACCGCCAATGTCGACCACGACTTCCGAGCGCCGCTGAAGTTCGCGGCTGGTGATCAAGCGGGTGATATACTGGAGCGCCGCCAGCGTCTCGCCGCGCCGCCCGATCAAGCGGGTCAGGTTGCCGCCAACCACGTCGAGCACCCAAGGGGCAGACTCGTCGGGTTGATCGCTGCGTGCGCGACGGACGACAATTCGCCCGCGAATTTCCATTTTATCCAAAATTTCGCCCAGCACGACTTTGGCGATCTGCGCTTCCTCGTCCTGCTCGGAGTTCGGGCGTTTCTTCGATCTCGATCAGCACGCTGCCTTCGTCCTCGCCGACTTCGTAATCAGTCGCGGGCTTCGGCTCGCGCGCTGGGCGCGGCGCTTCTTCGCGTTTCGGTACTTCGACCGGCGCGGGTTTCACGTAAGGCGCGGGCGCAGACGCAGACACAGCCGGAGTCGTAGGCATCGGCGGCGGCTTGGGCACGGTGAGCAGTTGCAGGCGGACTTTCGCCAGCCGCGAGCCTAGCCCAAACACACCCCGGCTCGGTTCTTCCAGAACTTCAACCACCACTTCCGTCGGACCGACGCCGAGTTCCGCCAATCCTTTTGCAATCGCGTCCTCGACGCTGTCACCTGTCGTCTCTACAAATCTAGTTTGACTCATCGACAGTTCCTTAAATAAAACGGATGCGCGGATCCGTGCGAATAAACTCTGTGATCGCGCATATTATTGCCGGGGACGCGGCTTGGCAAGCCCAATTTACACCACGTCCCCGACATGTATGACCCACTTAGAGTACCGTAATTGCTAGTTCGTGACCTAACTCGCTGCGCTTCGCTTAGCTCCCCCTCTCCATTGCAATGGAGAGGGGGTTGGGGCGTGAGGTTTCGGGAGAAGCAGCAACAACTAGCAATCAGGGTACTTAGAGTAGAACGCTGCTTGCGCCCTTACTTCGCCTTGTCGACCTTCTGCGCGGACTTCCCGGTGCCGTTGTTCGAAGCCTTCGGCGTCGTCGGTTTTACCGTCGACTTCGCGCTCAGCTTGGGCGGCGACGGTCTGGGCGTCGGCTTAATCGACGACGTTGCCTTGCTGTCGATCTTCTCCGGCGGCGGCAGCGATGACTTACTGCTCATGCCAAACACGCGGCGGAAATCTGCCTTGCCCATCAGCGCGTACTGCACGATCCCGATCACGTTGGACGCGATAAAGTAAATCGACAAGCCAACCGAGAACGACAGCGCGAAGAAACCATACATCAGCGGCATGATCGTGCCCATCGACTGCGACATCGCCGCGCCTTGATCCGGTTTGCCGTCCGCGTTGGGCGTCGGCGCGGGCATCGTCACCCGGAACTGAAGCCACGTCGTGACCACTACCAAGATCGGCAGCAGCAGCGGGATGATCGTCAGCGGGCTGCTGATCGAGATCCCCCCCAGATTTGGCGCTTGCGACAGGTTCATGCCCAGCCACATGTTCTCAATCGGCAGGACACTGCTCAAGCCGGGGATCAACAGCCGACCGGACAGATTCAGCAGTTGCAGCGGCGTCGAAGCCAGCGAATGAATGATCGCTTCGTACAGCGCGATCAAAATCGGGAATTGGATCACCATCGGCAGACACCCGCCCAGCGGGTTGATGCCATATTCCCGGTACATCCGCATCTGTTCCTGCGCCAGCTTCTCGCGGTCGTTCTTATACTTTTCTTGCAGCTTCTTCAACTCCGGCTGAAGCTGCTGCATCGCCGACGACGAGCGTAACTGCTGCGCCGTCAGCGGATAGGTCAGCAGCCGGATCAGGATCGTGAAGATGATGATCGACAGCACCATATCCCGGTTGAAGATGGAATACAGAAACGTCAGCAGTGTGACGAACGGATTGAGGATAAAGTCCATACCAGTTACTCCTCAGACCCCATAAACCCAGCGTCGTTCGCCCCGGTCAAGGGAAAACGCCACGAGTCGTTCTTCGTTTGCGAGCGTGCTCACGATAATCAGCGGCTCACGGACCGTATCGTTTGGCTCAATCAGCAGGATGTCCGAGAGCACTTCCCCACGCATTTCGCGCTTAATCAATTCTTCGCCCGTTGCCAGACTCAACCAATACACGTTGTGATCGCGCGAACCAAGGATAATTGTATCAGCGGTGACGAGCGGAGTCATGCGGATCGCGCCTTCGGCGACTTTCCGGCTCCACACTTCCTCGAAACTGCTGCCTGCATCACGCAGCGCATAGACCGAGCCGCCCAAGTCAGTCGCGTAAACCATGTTACCCGCCACTGCCGGAGCACCCCAAATCCACTGCGTGGTCGTGTACTGGGCGGCAATCGTGCCGTCCAAGTTCACCTTGAAAAGCTTGCTCGCAAAACTGCCGACGTAGAGCGCGCCGTTGGCGTAGGTGGGCGTCGAAGCGATTGCGCCTTCGAGATCGTCGTCCCACTTCACTTCGCCGGTTTGCGCGTTCAGCGCGTACAGATGATGATTCATCTCCGAAACGTAGAGCGTGCCCTCGATTAACAGCGGCGACGAATAGACGCCTTTCGCGGTATCCGGGAGGAAACGCCATTTTTCGGTGTAATCCGTCGGATCGAGGGCGATCACGCCGCCTTCGCTGATGGGAATGTAGAGGAAATTGTCAGTCAGCACCGGGTTGGCGACGACGTGCCCCGGCAGGTCAATTCCATTTGGGTTGTCGATCTCCGCCCGCGATACGTCGATTTCGAACAACTTCTGCTCGAATACCGCCGTCAGCAGCGTCGTATCGTTGATCTGCATCGGGCGGGTATAGAAATGCGCCGCCGTACCGCTCGCCCCCTGCACCATCCACGGGCGCGGGTTGCCGTCAGCGTCCACCCGCACTTTACCTTGAGGATCGAGCAAGTCGACCGCCGAACCATCGGTCGGGTCGATCTGGACGATGCGATCCGAAAACGCCAGCAAAATGTTGGGCGGATTCCCGATCAGGCTGATGTCACCCCAAGTTGACTCTGTGGGCAAGCCGACGCACGCTCCCGCGAACAAACCGATGACGACGATTGCGCCGTAAGTCCACAAACGCCTAAACAATGGCACGATAATCCATACTCCTCAATTACGGAACGGGGTCATAGCCACCGGGGTTCAGCGGATGGCACCGCGAAATGCGCTTGATCCCCAGCCAGCCGCCCTTGAGCACACCGTATTTCTCAATCGCCTGATAGGTATACACCGAACAGGTCGGTTCGAAGCGACATGCCGAGGGCAAAGCGGGCGAGATGAAGCGTTTGTAGAAACGAATGAGTGCGAGCACAATCGTTTTCACTGGACACCCTCTTCAAACAACTCAGCCCGGCGGAACAGTTCATTTACTGTACGCACGTAAACCTCGAACGGTTGCTCCGCCAGCGGCTTCCGGGCGATCAAGACAACGTCGTACCCCGGTTTGAGCTGGCGGTCAAGCGCCCGCATGATTTCACGCAGCCGCCGCCGCGTATGGTTGCGCGCAACCGCGTTACCAAGCTGCTTTCCGATGATGAACCCGTATCGGTTGTGCAACAACTCGTTCTGCGTAAAGCTCAGCACCATCAAGGGATGGCGCTGTACCACACCGACGTCGCGCAGGCGTTGGAAATCCTCCGACCGGCGCAGCCGCAAGTCGCGCCTCAATTAATGCGCGTTCCAGTTGATCTTCTTGACGTGGATCGGCGTTACCGCCAACTGATGCCGCCCCTTAGCGCGGCGCGCTTGCAAAACTCTCCGCCCGTTCTTGGTCGCCATCCGAGCGCGGAAACCATGAACGCGCGCACGCCGGCGAATTTTCGGCTGATACGTTCGTTTTGTCGACATTTGGCTCTTTGTTCCTGCTTAAAAAGGTCGAAACACAAGGTATAAGTATAACTGAGCCGCAACACAGGGTCAACCCGACGTCTGGCAATGTACGCTTGCCGGAAATCGGAGGCACGTTGCTCGCAACTCGATTGCATTTAGTAAATCGGCGCTCTTTTTCTCCCCCTCTCTACGCAGTGGAGACGGGGTCGGGGGGTGAGGTTGGTTTTCGCCCTCAGCGCGATCTTCCCCACTCCCCGCTTGCAATCCCGCCGTCATATAAAGTATAATTTCAGCGATGACCCTAAACTCAAAGTGAATTTTGACTCTATCGTTCGGAATATCCCCGCGCAAAGCTACCGGAGGCGTTTACACTTTATGCCGAGCCATCAATGGGCGCGTGATTTCTTAGTGACTGACGACGACGTTGAAACCCTCACGGGTATCCTCCTCGAACGGGAAATCCCCCTAAGTATCGACGAACTCGCGCGCACCCTCATCGAACAACGGCTAGAACAACAGAAAGCCGCAGCCCAAGAACGCTTCAAAGACGTTCACGTTTACAGACCCTCAGATTCTTACGAAGTCGGACAAACCGTGATGTTCCCCACATTCGATCACGCCATGGCGAAGGTGATCGAGCGGCGCGCGGGCGACAACCCGGATTACGGCGACTTCAACGTCATGCAGGTCGCGTTCGAAGACGACACCGTCCGCGAATTCGCCACCGATTTCAAGGGCGAGCACCATCTCGGCACCGAACTCTGCCGAGGCGCTGCTGCCCGGCATCCCCGACCTCGACGCCGACCAGATTCTCCACGAAAACCGCGAGCTGATCGTCGAGAAGCTGACCGATAAGCTTCACGAAACCGGCGATCTCGTCAGCGTGGCGGGCAAGTGGTTCTCGCGCGGGTTGATGCTCGACGTCAACGAGGGCTATCTCAACCTCGCCGAAGCCGTGCTCGACCTCGCCGAAGGCGGTCCGCTGACGACCGAGGATATTCTGGCTCAGGTCGGCGGGCTGGGCAATTCGCCGCTCGCTTTGCAAATCTTCTCGATGAACGACGCGCTCAATCACGACGACCGCTTCGACGAAGTCGGTCCCCTGAATACGGTGCTCTGGTATCTGAAACGCGAAGAACCCAAAGCAGTCCAGAATCCGCCCGACGTGCTGGTCTACCGCACGATTGACTACGAGCAGGACGAGGTGATGCTGGAGCAGGAAGCGCTCGAAGCCGAAATCGACGACGAGTGGTCGCCCGTGCTGGACGACCGGGAAGCCGCCGATCAAGTCACGCTGACGCTGATCTTCCCGCATCGCCGCGCCGGAACCCTGCCGCTCAACGCCTCCATGCGCTACATCTTCCCGACGGCACGGCGCACCCAGCGCATCGCCGTGACGCTGATCGACGGGCAGGATGGGCAGGAATACGAAGGCTGGGTCGTGCGGCAGGGTCGCTACGTCTTCGGCTTGGGCGAAATGTATGACAAGCACAAACTGCCGGTCGGCACCCACATCATCGTGCGGCGGCATCAGGACGACGACAAGATCGTCGTCGACTTCCACGCCCATCGCCCGCGTACCGAATACGTGCGGCTGGTCACTTCGAAGAATAACCAGATCGACTTCGAGGATCAGAAGCGCGGCATTGGCGCGGAGTACGACGACTTGATGATCATCGGCACCGACGATCTCGCCGAAGTCGATCAACTTGCCGATCACTATAAGCGCACCAATCTGAACAGCATTCTGCGCACCCTGATCAGCGAACTTAGCAATAATTCACCGCAGGGGACGGTTCACGCGAAAACGCTCTACAGCGCGGTCAACGTGCTGCGACGCTGTCCGCCCGGTCCCATTTTTGCTGCACTCAACACCAGCCCCGACTTCGAACCGGTCGGCAATCACTATTGGCGCTTGAGCGACGGCGTCTGAGCTGCGGCTCAGATAAGGAGTACGACTTATGCAGCATAAACCGAGCGCGCTGATCAAACCGACGCTCGATACGACCTACCACATCGACTACAGTTGGTGGGATCGCAGCGGAGAAGACCTGCGCGTCTATCAGCTCAGCCACCTCTCGCCGGAACAGCGCGAACACCTCAGCAGCAACGCCGAAAGCCGCGTGGTCGATTACGTCAACCCGGATACCGGCGAAGTTACGCAAATGGACGAGCTTCAGCTCGCGCTGCAAGTCGCGGCGCATCAGCCCGACTTCATCAATCCGCAAGCGGCGGTCGTCGACTGCATTTTCCGCGTCTTTCTGGCGAACGGCAACGTCCCACTGACGCCGAAGGAACTCGGCGACGCGATTGGGCGCTCGCCGACGACGATCCTCAAGACCCTCAGCGGCGCGCGGGTGTACAAAGGCATCCGACCCGTCGAAGCCTAAGGAAGCGAGACCGACTTTATGGGACGTGTCATCAACACCGACAGCACCGGCAAACAGCGCAATAATCTGATGCGCACCGGCGCTGAGCTATTGCGCCGCCTGAGCCAGAAGCCGGAGATCGACGACGACGCCAAAGACATGGTGGCGCTGCTGGTCTACTGCCTGCGCGAAGTCGACGAAGGCATCGATAGCTCGGCGGCGGCGTGGGAGAAGCGCGACTACTGGATGAAAGCCGACGAACTACGGATGCGCTGGGAGTGGACGGCGGACATGGCGGATCAACTGGCGGCGCTGGTCAAAGGCAATCGCTGGGACGACCTCCCCACCATGATGGTCAAGCTGTTCCCCTACTTCAACGACATCAAGATCACCAAGATGACGCGCAAAGAAGATTTGTGGCAGGGCGCGCACGCCCGCCTCCTCCGCGAACTACCGTCCGGCAGTTAATCCAGCGCACGCTAACTAAACCTATCCACCATCGTGAAATCGCTTTGCAGGGGCACAGCGTGCTGTGCCCGCTGGAGATCCGCTGTTCAATCAATCCAGCGGATACCAGCCGACGACGTCCGCCACCGCAAGGTCGATGCGATACGCTTCCCACGCATCCAAGTCGAGGATATAGGTATATCCCGCAGACCTCAGCCCAAACGCAAGCTGCCGACCATCTGGCGAGAAAGCGATTGAATACGCCGTCTCGATACAGGTATCCGTGATCGTCCGCGTCACCAAGTCGGCGATGTGTATCGTCTGTGTATCATCGAATCCACGAAAAGATAGCGATGTTCCGTCCGCCGACCAGCTAGCACCATGCCCCCTCAAAAGAATCGGGAATTGTTTCTGTAATTGAGTGATACGATTAGCCCTTGCGTCCGAAACAGGACTTCCCAAAGGAAACCGACGTTCTACAAAACTTTGATCGAGGACGTTAAATTCATATTCTCCATACTCACGCTGAGGTCCATAGCCAGTGTAACCAGTCACTGAAAACCGATTTGCATCCAACCAAGTTACGGGTTGAGAACCATCAACCCAAATTGGTATCCGATACAAAGTGCGCTCCGGTGCGGTACTGTAAATCCGATATTCTTCCGTCACTTGATATTTCCTGATTGTCATATCAGTCCAAGCGCTGTGTCCTGCCGGAACCGCTAACCAGCGACCATCTGGAGAAAAAGTCCCCGCATGACCAAACTCGCTGTCACTGTCGAACGCCACATAGTACGGAGTCGCTACGTCTGCCCTCCGCGCGTGAATACCATCGCCCGGTATAAAGGTGAAAATCACCCCGCCATACGTCCAGCCTTCCGGCGGCTGTGACGGCGCAGTAATGCAGCGCTGTTCGGTTGTCCAGCCAGTAGGTTCAGGCGTCTCTTGTGCGGAAGCAATTTGAACTGTAAGCAGAAAAACAGACAGTAACGGCAGCAACGCTTTCATGAGTGTCCCCCTTTTGCGCCATGACTCCTGTCTTAACGCAAAATCAGGAGCGCTGCATGACGAGCAGTCGATGGTTTACCGACGGGTTGCCGTCAAACGAGCGCGTTAGCCGACGATCCGGCATATATGGAGCACTTGAGGTCGCGTGGAGTGGCACTTATTGCGCATTTCGGTTCGCTCAATCCCGCACAAATGAGCATACTTCCCGCTCAAGTCACGAAATCTCGCATTTGACTTTTGCATCACCCGAACACGATGCCCAAGTCGCGCGCCATCTGCACCAGTTCGCCGTCGGGATCGACCGTCTTAACTTTCGAGGCAGCACTCATCGGCACGGCGACCACCTCGTCCCCCTGTAGCGCCACCATTTGCCCCCACTGCTCCTGCTCGACCAGATGCACCGCCGCCGAGCCGAACCGGGTCGCCAGCCAGCGGTCACGCGGGGTCGGCTGCCCGCCCCGCTGAAGATGCCCCAGCACGGTCACGCGCACCTCGACGCTCAGCGCATCGACGATTAAGTTGCCGACGACGAAACCGACGCCGCCGAGCCGCCCCTGCATCAAACCGCCGCCCTGAATGTAGTATTCCTGCTGTCCGCCAACCGGCGCTGCGCCTTCCGCGATCACGACGAGGCTGTAATTCCGCGCCGACCACGACGTCTGGATGCGGTCGAAGACCACGCCGATGTCGTAGGGGATTTCCGGGATCAGGATAGCGTCCGCGCCGCCCGCCACGCCGACGGTCAGCGCCAGCCAGCCGGAGTTGCGCCCCATCACCTCCATGACCATGACGCGGTGATGGCTCTCGGCGGTGGTCTGGAGCTTGTCGAGCGCTTCGGTCGCCGTCAGCACGGCGGTGTCGAAGCCGAAGGTCACGTCGGTCTGGCTGAGGTCGTTGTCAATCGTCTTGGGCACACCGACGACGTGCGCGCCGAGATCGACCAGTTTTTGGGCAATTGCCATCGTGCCGTCGCCGCCCGCCACGATCAGCGCGTCGATGCCGAGCCGGTTCATCTGCACGACCGCTTCTTCGGAAGCATCGACGTACTCAACCGAGCCGTCAGGCTGATCGACCACGCGCAAAAACGGATTGCCGCGATTGACCGCGCCGAGCATCGTCCCGCCGCGCGTGAGCAGATCACGCACGCGCGCCTCGTCCAGCGGCACCGTCGGCATAGGATCAGCCAGCAGTCCGTCATAGCCTTGACGGATGCCAACCACGTCCCAGCCGCGACGATGGGCTGCGGTGAGCACGACGGCGCGAATGACCGCGTTTAAGCCGGGAGCGTCGCCGCCGCCGGTGAGGATACCGATACGTTTTGGTTTCATGTTTGCTGCCATTATACGCACAGATGTGTTAAAATGCAGCGGATAACCACACAGGAAGCAGAATAATGGCACGAAGACGATCCAGCCCAGCGAGTTCTCGCCGCAAGAGTGATGCCGAAGCCCGCGTCGAGCGCATCACGTGGGGGCTGTTGGTGCTGGTGTTCGCCGTCTTGCAACTGCTTCCGCCCAGTTCGGCGCTGCCGAATTTCTTCGTCCCCTTCATGGGCGCGCTGATCCTGCTCGGTTCCGGCTTCTACCAGTACACGCGCGGCTGGAAAGTCAGCCCGGTGACGTGGATCGCCGGGGCGTTTATGGCGTTTTTCACCTACTACAACTTGAGCCTCGATTCGAGCCATAATTTCATCGGCGAGTCGCTGATTGTCTTCTTCGTGGTGATCATCTTCGGCGTGATCACCGGCGAAACGTAAGAATTAGCAAATTTCACAGACTATTGCTTGACATTTCGCCTAAAATGCGCTATTTCATCAGCATGACCTTGTGCATGTTGAACGAACCCAACCATGACTGAAGCTGCTCAGCGTTTAACCGTAGAAGATGTGCGAAAACTTGCCCTCCCGCTTGGCACGCGCGTGGTCGCTGGCGAGGGCTTGCTCTTGAGCCACGTTGTAACGTGGACGAGCGTAATCTACCCCAACGAAAGTACCAGTTCCAAGGCGATCCAGCACGACGAGTTGATCCTCGTCGCGCCGCGCGAGAGTCCGACCCGCCAAACCAACGACGTGGATGTGGTGCGCTGGGCGAGCGAAGTTAAGGCATCCGCCGTCGTCTTGAGCGACACGCCCTCCCCGACCGCGATTGCTGAAGCCAACGCCTACGGCATCCCGGTGATGGCGCTGCCGGTCGGCAGCCGGATTCGGATGGTCGAAAAGGCGGTCGTCAGCCTGCTGGTCGATCACAAGGGGCAGATCGAGCGGCGCGGCACGCAGATTTATCGCCAACTGACGCAGATTTCATCGCGCAACGAAGGGATGGCGGAACTGATCAGCGAGATGGCGCGGCTGACCAACAAAGCGGTCGTGATTCAGGACAAGCGCCTGCAAATCCTCTACAGTTCGGTACAGCCGCAGTTTGTCGCCTACTGGGAGGAAATCGAGAACTTCCTGCGCAAGCTGGATAATCTGCCGGTCGAGATGCAGGATCGCCATCGCGTCACCGAGATCGAGGACGCGGTGCTGATGCAGTCGCTGCCCACGCCGGGGATGGCGCGGCTGGTCTCGCCGGTGGTCACGAAAGACATCGGGCGCGGCTACCTGTCGATCATCGGGCGCGACAACGATCTCGACGACATCGACAGCCTCGTCGCCGAGCACGGCGCTGCGGCTTGCGCGCTGGAAATGGCGAAAGCCAAAGCGATCAGCGACACCGAAAAGCGGCTGCGTGGCACTTTTCTTGATCGCCTGCTGATTGGCGACGTCAGCCAGCAGGAGGCGATCCGGCAGGGCGAGCGGTTCGAACACGACATGCTCAAGACCCACGTCGCGGTGGTACTGGCGTGGCAGGGCGACAAAACGCCGTCGCTGCGCCGCTTGGAGACGATCATCAACAGCGTGGTCTCGACCCAGCACACCGAAGCGCTGGTCTGGCAGCGCGAGCGCGAAAACGAAGTCCTCGTCTTTCACGCCAACGACGAGAAGGATCCGGTCAATAACGCCATGCGGCTCGCCAAGCTGTTCACGCAGGAGATTCAGCGGCAGTACCCCGGCGCGAAAGTCGCGCTAGGGCTAGGGCAAGCCGCCCACGACATCAGCGCGTGGCGCACCAGCTACCGCGACGCGGTGCAGGCGCTCGATTTAGCCATGCGGCTGCAAACCGATACGCCGCTCTACATTGGCGACCTCGGCGTTTACCAGTTGATCCTCAGCCTCTCCGACCGCGAGAAACTGCTGGCGTTCTGCGAGCGCACGCTCGGTCCACTGCTGGAATACGACATGCGCCAGCACGCCGACTTGATCAAGACGCTGGAAGCCTTCTTCACCTGTCACGGCAACCTGTCGCAAACAGCGGACATGCTGATCGTCCACCGCAACACCCTGCTCTATCGCATGAACCGCATCAACGAGATCGCGCAGATCGACCTGAACCGCCCGGAAATCCGGCTGGCACTGCATCTCGCGCTGACGGTGCGCCGTCTGTTGACGCTGAACTAGCTCCACTTGTCAGGGTTGTACAAGTGCGCTAAGCTTCAGAAACCCGGTTTACAAGAGTAAATTAGGGCGGATTGCCAACGCAGTTATGCAATCTGCCCAGAATTTCCGCCGAATTTTATTGTAGTTTTCCCCTACACTTTTTCCTATAATTTATCCTAGCGATTATATCCTCACCCGACCGTACCTTTAATCAATCTAGTGAACTGTGTAAGAGGAGTGCAATGTCTAGCTCCGATTTTCACGCCGACGTTCCTCATCGGGAAGACACCCGCGAACGCGATGCCTGCGCCCTAATTTGCTCCGTCCGTAAGGGCGGTCAAGCCACTCACGGCAACGTAAAACGCACTATTGAAGCACTCACCCGTATGGGACACCGTACTGGTTTCGTCGATGGCGAAGGTGATGGCGTTGGCATTATGACCGACATCCCCCGCGAATTGTGGGCGAAAGCGCTCGCCCTGCAAGGGATGCGCTCGTCGCTGGCGACTAGCGCCTGCTTCTGGGTCGCCCACCTGATGATCCCGAACACCATGCACAATGACTACGAGCGCCTGATCGTCGAGATCAGCGAGCGCATCCGCGACGCCGGTCTCGACATCCTGATCGAGCGCGCCGGGAAAGTCGACTCCTACGTCCTCGGCGCGAATGCCGAGAAGAACGAGCCGCTGTTCTGGCAGATCGCCGGGATGAACGGTCGCGTCGCACCTGACCGGCTCGAAAGCAAGATTTACCGCCTGCAAATGGAGATCGAGCGCGATTTCGGCGTGCATTTCCCGTCGTTCTCCTCCCGCAGCGTGGTCTACAAAGTGCAAGGCACGGTCGAAATCCTGCGCCGTTACTATCCCGAAATCCGCGACCCCGAATATGCTTCGACGGTCACGCTCGGTCACGCCCGCTACAGCACCAACACGAACCCGATCTTCGAGCGCGCCCAGCCTTTCAACGTGCTCGGTCATAACGGCGAATTCAACACGATCTCGCGCTTCCGGCTGGAGGCGCAAATGCTCGGCATTGACCTCGCCGACAGCAACTCCGACTCGCAGGACGTGGATCACTTGGTCGACGCGCTGTGCATGGAATACGGACTCGACTTGATCGAGGCGATGGAATACGTCTTCCCGCCCTACGATCACGACCTGATGGACAACGACACCGAAATCCACGCCATGTACAAGGACATGCGCCGCGCTTTCGGTCCGTTCGCGCAAGGTCCGGCGGCGATTGCCGCGCGCGTGGGCGATCAAGTCGTCTTCAGCGTCGACGCGCTCGGTCTGCGCCCGCTCTGGTTCGGCGAAACGGAGAAGGAATTCTTCGCTTCGTCCGAGCGCGGCGTCTACCCGCTCGACATGATGTCGTCCGACCCTAAGCCACTGGCTCCCGGCGAGAAAATCGCCATCCGCATCCAGCCGGGGCGCAATATCGAAGTGCTCGACTACCCGGCGATTCAGCGCCACGTCTATCGCAAATGGCGCGAACGCGGCATCAGCACGCCGCCCAAGCAGCAGAACTTCTGGTCGCTGAGCGATTCAATCTTCCAGCCGCAGCAGCCAGCCCCGCGTGGCGGCAACGGCGGCGGCGTTCCACTGGGCAATCAGCCCGTCCCGGTCATGACCAGCGAAGCGCCGGTCGCGCTGGCGCAAGCTACGGCGCAGCCGCTGCCTTGGCTGACCACCGCCACCGCGCTCAACACGACGACGATGGCGGCGCTCGGCTGGGAACGCTATCACCTGACCGTCATCCAGACGATGGCGGAGTTGAACAAGGAACAAATCGGCTCACTCGGCTGGGATGGTCCACTCGCCTCGATCAGCCAGACCCGGGTCAACCTGCCCGACTACTTCAAGGAGACGGTCGCCGTCGTGACCAATCCGGCAATCGACCGCGAACGCGAGCGTGCCCAATTCTCGACGGCGGTGATCATCGGGTCGCGCCCGGAGATTGGCGCACCGGCACACGATCTATTCGTGCAAGTCGAAATCCCGCTGCTGCTCGGCGGGCATCCCGATCTCGGCAGCGAAGCCGACATGCGCGCCATCGCCGACAAGCACGGCACCCTGACGCTGGAAGACCTCGTAAACCAATTCGGCGACCGCGCCGCTTTCCTCTCGACCAGCGCGGGGTTGGGCGAAAGCATCCCTGAAGCACTGGAACGACTCAAACACGATGCGGTGACGGCGGTCACCAACGGGATCGCCTGTCTGGTGCTCGACGACACCGACGTCTACGGCGGCGAACGCCTGTGGATCGACCCGCTGCTGGCGGTCGCGTCGGTGGATCGCGCGCTGCGCGACGCCGACTACCCTTCGAATCTGCGCCGTCAGGTCGGCATCGTCCTGCGCTCCGGCGCGATCCGCGACCTACACGACGTGGTGATGAGCCTCGGCTTGGGCGCGAACGCGCTCGTGCCTTACGCGCTCTACGCCGTCGGGCTGGACATCGCCCCGCGCGCCCCGCGCGAACCGCTGTCGTCGGATGACGTAGTGTATCGCCTCAACCGCACGATCAACGCCCTGACGACCGGCATCCAGAAAGTCACCTCGACCATCGGCTGCCACGAACTGCGCGGCTATGGCTTGTCGTTCAGCTCGATTGGTCTCGCGCCGTCAGTAGCGCAGACCTTCGGCACGGCGAATTACTTCGGCTCGGAGGAACGCGGCACCACATGGGATCGGCTGCAAGCGGACGCCGAAGCCCGCGCCGCCGAACTGCGCGGCGAAGTCAAGAACAAGATGGAAAATCCCGACCGCCTCTACCCGAAGATGTGGAAGAAAATCGAGGATGTGGCGCTGGGCAAGCTGACGCTCGACGACTACACCGATCACATGCTGCGGCTGGAAGGCGAAATGCCGGTCGCGCCGCGCCACCTGATCGGTCTCAAGACGACCGACAGCGCGATCAACCCCGACGACGTGGACATCCGCATCGGCGGGCACGACATGCCGGTGCTGATCGGCGCAATGTCGTTCGGCTCGCAGGGCGAACTGGCTTACAAAGCCTACGCCGAAGCCGCCAGCCGCCTCAACATCCTCTGCATCAACGGCGAAGGCGGCGAACTGCCGGAGATGATGGGCAAGCACAAGCCCAATCGCGGCAACCAGATCGCGTCGGCGCGTTTCGGCGTCAACATCGAGTTTCTGAACTCCTGCGCGGTACTGGAAATCAAGATCGGTCAGGGCGCGAAACCGGGCGAAGGCGGTCAGCTTCCCGGCTACAAAGTGACCGAGCAAGTCGCCATCGCGCGGCGGACGACGCCCGGCGTCGACCTGATCTCGCCGAGCAACAATCACGACCTGTACTCGATTGAAGACCTCGCCCAGTTGATCGACGAACTCAAGACGGCGAATCCGCTGGCGAAAGTCTCGGTGAAAATCCCGGTCGTGCCCGGCGTCGGCATTATCGCCGTCGGCATCGCCAAAGCGGGCGCGGACATCATCAACATCACCGGCTACGAGGGTGGCACAGGCGCGGCGCGAGCGCATTCGCTCCGGCACGTCGGGCTGCCCGCCGAGATCGGCTTGTGGCTGGCGCATCGCGCGCTGATCGAGAGCGGTCTGCGGCAGGACGTCGAACTGTGGTGCGACGGCGGCATGAAGAGCGGACGCGACGTGATCAAGATGCTGTGCCTCGGCGCGAACCGGGTCGGCTTCGGTACGCTGGCGATGGTCGCCATCGGCTGCACCATCTGCCACAAGTGCCACGAAGGCACCTGTCACGTCGGCATCACGACTCACGTTCGCACGGTCGAAGAAGCTGAAGCCAAAGGCATTAAGCACTTCGAGCCGCGCGATTTCGACAACGCCGTCGATGGCATCGTCAACGTCTTCAACATGCTCGACGAGGACATCCGCCGCTGGGTAGCGCAGATGGGCTTCACCCGCGCGCAGGATTTAGTCGGTCGCGCTGACCTGCTCGACCAGATCGGCAAGTGCGATGAGATCGACCTGCGCCCGCTGTTCCAATTCATCCCGGTTCCGGCGAAAGAAGACCTACCCTCCGGCGTCGGGCGCTTGCTCTCACGACCGCGCAACACGCTGACCAAGCAGATCACCTCGCTGATCGCGGAGTGGGCGGCTTACGGCGACCATGAAATGACCTACGACGACGAACAGGTTATGGCGATGGACCGCGCGCTGGGCACGCATCTCGCCGGCGCGATTGAACGCAGGGATTTCCCCGGTGCGGAGAACGTGCACGTCGTTCACCTGCGCTTTAGCAACTCCGCCGTCCCCGGTAACGGATTGGCTGCCTTCCTGAGTGACAAGCTCGACGTGCTGGTCGAGGGCGGCGCGCAGGATGGTGTCGCCAAGTGCGCTAAGGGTGGCACGCTGGCGGTACTGCGCGGACTCAACCACGACGGCAAGCGGCTCGACGGCTCGGTCGGCAAGAGCTTCGCCTACGGCTCGCAGTATGGACGCTTCATCGTGCAGGGCAACGCCGATACGCGCGCTTGCATCCGCTTAAGCGGTGCGGACGTGGTCTTCGGCGGCGAGGTCAAAGAACCACTGCGCGACGAGATGGGCGGCTTGGCGGCACGCGCCAACCTCAAGGGCTACGCTTGCGAGTACATGACCTCCGGGCGCGTCCTCGTGCTCGGCGATCCGGGTCCGTGGATCTGCGCGGGCATGTCCGGCGGATCGCTTTACCAGCGCATCCAGCCGGAGATGAACCTGACCGTTGACGCAATCCGGCGGCGGGTCGCCAAAGGCGCAACGGTCAACATCTTCGAACTGGACGACGAAGGCATCAACGACGTGCGCGACCTGCTCGGCTTCTACATCCAAACGCTTGAGGACAACAATCAGGCGAACGAAGCCGCGCACCTTAAGGCGCTGCTGCATCACCCGCAGGAGCATTTCGTGCTGGTCGCGCCGCCCGCCCGCAAGAAGGTCGCGGTCTAGGCGCGCACAAGTCATTCAACTCGACAAAGGGCACGATTTTCGTGATCGTGCCCTTTTTGTTTGCGTTATACCGTAAAATGAGGCTATCGCAGTCTTGAAGGACAAAGAAATGAAACTCGGTGTCAACGTTCTCGGCATTCTGATTGCCCTCGTCGGCGCGATCTGGTTCCTGCAAGGGATCGGCGTCTTGCTGGGCAGCTTCATGAGCAATACGACCCAATGGACACTAATCGGCATCCTGATGCTGGTGATCGGCGGCGGCGTGCTGGTCTATAACCGTCGGCGGCAAACACCATCGTAGACAATCCGGCACGCGCCCACGAGGTAATTCGTCCTGACTCAGGCGGATTGTCTGGACATCGTTCCCGCGGACGGCTATACTCCGTGACACTATGCACATTGGAATCGACGCACGGCTAACCTATTATCGCAGCGGGGGCATCAGTACCTACATCGTGCGCCTCGTGGAAGCGCTGGAGCGGCTCGACACCGTGAACCGCTACACCGTGTTTCACAGCCGCAAGGCGCACGAGTTGCTGGTGACACGCTTCACGCACATGTCGTTGTGGACGCCTTCGCACCATCAACTGGAGCGGATTGCGCTGGCGTTGGAGCTGCTGCCGCACAATCTGGACGTGTATCACACGACCGATTTCATCCCGCCGCAGTTCGGCGCGCGCCGCCAGATCATCACCGTACATGATTTGACTTTTTTGCACTATCCGCAGTTCCTCACCGATGAGAGCCGCCGCTACTACAACGACCAGATTCAGTTCGCTGTCGAACGTGCCGATCACATTCTGACCGACAGCGAAGCCAGCAAGCGCGACCTGATCACGATGCTGAACGTGCCGCCGGAAAAGATCACGGTGCATCTGCTGGGTGTGGACGAGAGTTTCCAACCGCTGCCGCCGGAGACGGTCGATCATTACCGGCGCGCGATCCAACTGCCCGAAGATTACTTTCTGTTCGTCGGCACCTTCGAGCCGCGCAAGAATATCGTCGGGTTGGTGGAAAGCTATCAAGCGCTGTTGGCGAAGCTGCCGGACGCGCCGCCGTTGGTACTCGCCGGGCATGAGGGCTGGAACTTCGACGACCTGCGCGAACAGATCGAAGCGCTCGATCTCGGCGAAAAGCTGCTCTGGCGCGAGGCGATCCCGCAGGACGCCATGCCCGCGCTCTATAATGCCGCCGTCGCGCTGGTCACACCGTCCTATTACGAGGGCTTCGGATTCCCCGCGCTAGAGGCGATGGCGTGCGGCACGCTGCCGATTGTCAGCAACGTCTCGTCCCTGCCAGAAGTCGTCGGCGAGGTCGGCGTGCAGGTCGATCCTAACGATCATGAGGCACTGACCGCCGCGCTCGAAAGGGCGATCAGCGACGAGGCGTGGCGCAAAGCCAACGAACAAGCGGGGCTAGAACGGGCGGCGACCTTCAAATGGGATCGCACCGCCGAAATCGCTTTATCGGTTTATCAAGGACGCGCCGCCAGCTAATCGAGCGGCGCGATTTTGAAAGTATCCACGCATAGGTTTTTATGCAGATTTTACTGCTTACGCCCGCCTTTCCTTATCCGCCGCATCAAGGCGGCGCACTGCGGAACTTCGGCATCATTCGCGGACTGCACGACGCCGGGCACACGATCACGCTGATCAGCTTTAGCGAAGGCAGCGTCAGCGGGACGCCGCTGCCGGGCTACTGCCAGCGGATCGAGACAGTCGACCCGCCGCAGCGCGGGCAAGTCCGCCGCCTGCGCGATTTGCTGCTGACGCGCCAGCCGGACTTAGCGCGGCGGCTGGAATCACCTGAGTTCCGCGACCGGCTCCGCGCCGTGCTCGCGCAAACCACCTTCGACTTCGTGCAGTTCGAGGGGCTGGAAATGGCGATCTATCTGCCGCTCGTGCGCCAGCTTCAACCCCACGCCAAGCTGATCTACGATGCGCACAACGCCGAGTTCGCCCTCCAGCACGTGATCGCCGAGGTCGAGAGCGGCAGCCGCAGCCGCTTACCCGCTTCCGTCTACTCGCGGATACAGGCG
Organism: uncultured Chloroflexia bacterium; assembly: GCA_963826685.1. GTDB lineage: Bacteria > Chloroflexota > Anaerolineae > Aggregatilineales > Phototrophicaceae > Flexifilum. The sequence goes on from CAWGYC010000004.1 coordinate 367,551, forward strand.
CGGCGGATCGCGCGTTTCGAGCGGTCGATCTGCCAGCAGGCAGACGCCGTAATCGCTGTCTCGGACGAGGATGCCGCCGCGCTGAGCAGCTTCCGCACTGACCATCAGGTCTACGTGCTGGCGAACGGCATCTTCACCGAAGATTACGCCGCACCCCAGCAGGGAGTCGAACTCGGCGGCGCGGTGCTGGTCTTCACCGGCAAGATGGACTACCGTCCTAACGTCGATGCGATGCAGTGGTTCACCAGCGCCATTCTGCCCAAGATTCGCGTTGTCTGCCCGGAAGCACGGCTCTACGTCGTCGGGCAGAAGCCCCACGCCAGCCTACAAGGTCTGCGCGAGGACGACGCCATCGAGGTGACGGGCTGGGTCGCGCAGGTGCAGCCGTTTCTGCACGCGGCGCAAGTCTACGTCGCGCCGCTGCGGATGGGCAGCGGAACGCGCCTGAAAATCCTCGAAGCGATGGCGGCAGGCTGCGCCGTCGTCGCGACTTCTGCTGCCGTCTCCGGGCTGGACACCGACGCGCGCGCGGCATTAGTGATCGCTGATGGCGAAACCGATTTCGCTGACGGCGTAATCCGTCTGCTGCAAGACCCCGATCAGCGTGCTAAGCAAGGACAGCAGGCGCAGCGGATCGTCCGCACGCTCTACGACTGGTCGGCGTTGATCCCGCATTTGCTCGACATTTATCGGGACATCGGCAGTGGATAGAGAAACACTCGTCCGGCGCAACCGCAGCATGGCGGAAGCTTTTCACGCGCTGCCGCTCAAGCACCAACTGCGACGGACAGCGCTGCAAACCGTCGCCGCGCTCCCGGTGCCGGAGCAGCGCAAAATGCAGCAGCCGAACGACCGCATTCTGCTGCTGCGCCCTGATCACCTCGGCGACGTGCTGCTGACCACCCCCGCGATTCGTGCGCTGCGCACCGCCCGCCCAAACAGCGAAATTCACGCGCTGGTCGGGACTTGGTCGGCGAGCGTGCTGGCGAACTTCAGCGACCTCGACGTGGTGCTGACGCTCCCCTATCCCGGCTTCACCCGCCAAGACAAACTCAACTGGCGCTCGCCCTATCAACTGGCGGCGACCTCGGCGCGGATTTTGCGGCGCATCGGCTACGACACCGCCATCATCCTGCGCCCGGATCACTGGTGGGGGGCGCTGCTCGCCTATCTCGCCGGAATTCCCCGGCGGATCGGCTACAACCTGCCCGACGTCGCACCCTTCCTGACCGAAACGCACGATCCCCAACACGAACATGCCGTCGTCCAGAACGCCCGCCTGATCGAGCCGCTGACGGGTGCGCTCACGCCCGCCGAGTTGGAACTGCGCTTTCCGGTCGACGACGTGGATCGCGCGTGGGTAGACGGCTATCTGGCGGAGTGGGGTCTGGCACGTGGGACGCCGCTGATCGCGATGCATCCCGGTTCGGGGACGTGGGTCAAGCAGTGGGACGAGGCGAAATGGGCGACCGTCGCCAACACGCTGGCGGATCAGCGCGATGCGGTGATCGTCCTGACCGGCGGCGATCACGAGCTGGCGCTGTGCCAGCGCATCGCCGCCAAGCTCAAGCAGCCGCCGATCATCATGGCGGGCGACACCAATATCGGCTCGCTGGCGGCGCTGTTCGAGCGCTGCGACGTGGTGCTGGGTCCCGACAGCGGTCCACTGCATCTGGCGGTGGCGGTCGACGCGCCGACTGTCGCGCTGTTCGGTCCCGCCGACCCGATCGAGTTCGGTTCGTGGGGTTCGCGCGAGCGACATCAAGTCCTCTACAGCAGCATCGGCTGCCGCCCTTGTCGCGTGCTCGACTGGGGCAGCGACGACCCACAGTATCACCCCTGCGTCCGCGAAATCGAAGTCGGGCGCGTCCTCGAAGCGGCGCGGCGGGCGATCAACAGCTAAGCCAGACCCTAATCGGGAATCGTGACGCTGCTCAAGTCCTGCGTGGGCTTAGGGAAGGCGACCTTCATGTCTTCGAGCGTCTCGACCAGCGCCCGCGTGATCACGATGTCTCGATACCACTTGTGGTTCGCCGGGACGATGTACCACGGCGCGTACTCGGTGTTACACTTGGTCAGCACGTCCTCGAAGGCGTCCATGTAGTGATCCCACTGCTCGCGCACCGGCAGGTCGTCAATCGAGAACTTCCACCACTTATCAGGGCGATCCAGCCGATCCTGTAAACGCTCTTTCTGCTCATCTTTGCTGATGTGCAGGTAAAATTTCAAAATGCGCGTGCCGCTGTCGAAAAGCTGGCGCTCGAATTCGTTGATCCGCTCATAACGCGCCTGCCAAACCTTGCGCTGTACCAATCCGTTGACACGCACGACCAGCACGTCCTCGTAATGGCTGCGGTTGAAGATGCCGATGTAGCCCTTGCCCGGTGTATGTTGGTGCACGCGCCATAGGAAATCGTGCGCCAGCTCGTCCGCCGTCGGCGCTTTGAAGCTGGTCACCTGCACGCCCTGCGGATTCACGCTGTCGAAGACTTTCTTGATGGTGCTGTCCTTGCCGCCCGCGTCCATCGCTTGCAAGACGACGAGCAGCGACTGGGTGTGCTGAGCGTAAAGCTTCTCCTGTAGGTCGGCGAGGCGCGCTTCGAGCTTCTGCTCTTCTTTTTTGGCGTCGTCTTTGTCCCAGCCCGCCGTGAAGTCAGGATCGTAGTCTTTCAGGTGAACTTTCTTGCCGTGCGGTGGAATTAACTGCTGATCTGCCATCCGATTTTCCTCTCTAAAAGTCCGTGTTGCCGCTGGGCGTGACCGTTCGCGTTTCCTCGTTGCGGTAGGTGACCATGCCCGCCCCGCCGCCCTTGATCTTGCGGACGTAGCGGCGGTAGGTGACATCGACGATGGCGCGGCTTTCGCGTCGATCAGCGCTGTAGTAGGCTGCCAGTGACGCCGCCCCGTCGATCACTTTTTCCGGGATTTCCCGTCCGTCAGATTTCACAATGACGTGCGCGCCTGCGACGCCGCGCGCGTGCAGCCACAAATCCTGCGGACCGCCTTTGTCGAAGCTGACGATCTCGTTCTGGCGGCTGTTGCGCCCGATCCAGATGACGAAGCCGTCTTTACTGACGATGCGCAAAGGCGCGCTCTTGCCCGCGCCACCCATGCGCGCGCGCAGCCTGCCCTTCCAGTAGCCCTGCGCCTGAAGCGCCTGCTGCACCTCGTCGATTTCGAGCCAGTTGCTCGCCAGCTCAAGGTCGGTGTCCAACTGTCTTAACCAGCCGAGTTCGTTCTCAGTCTGCTTGATCAAGCCGGGCACGTCGTCGAGCGCGCGCTTGGCTCGATTGTACTTGTCGAAATACTTCTGCGCATTTTCGAGCGGCGTCAGCGCCGGGTCGAGCGCGACCACCAATTCGGGCGCGTCGAGATCGTACTGAGCGCGCAGTTCGGTCTGCTGCGGCTGGATCGCGTACTGGTAAGCGAGGATCAACTCGCCACCTTTGCGCAGCGACTCGCGCTCGCTTTCGTCGGTCATCGAGCGCTGAAGCGATGCCAAGCGACCGTCCAGCTTGCCACGCGCGTCTTGAATGGCGGCGCGGATCGGTTGTTTGGCGGCGTTGTAGGCGTCTTCGCCGGTCGGCGCGGAGTAATAGCGGGTCATCGCCGCGCTGACGGACTCGACCGCGTGCCAGCCGTCGATACTTTCCAGCGGATAGACGCTGAAGGCGTCGACCAAGCCGTCGCTTTCGGCGATTCCCGGCTGCCACTCGCGGCGCTTGAGCGGGGCGAGCACGGTTTCGAGCGCGATCAGCAGCTTGTCAGGATTAGCAGCGGCGGCTTTCTGCTCAGGAACGCCGCTCGCGCGATAACTGATCTCGCGGGCGAGCAGCGGACTCATCCCCAGCAGCCGCGAGGTTAAAACCTGATCAGTCTTGCGTTTGGCGTCGTGGTTGAGGTCGAAGATGCCAATCAGGCTTTCCAACGTCAGCGCGAAGGGATCGAGCTTGCCGATTTGCGGCGGCGGCGAGACGTACTCGTGGGCGGGCAGGCTGACCCGGTAGCGATTCTCGTCAGGACCGACGCGGCGCATACAGTCGAGGATGATGCCGTCCCGTATCAACAGCAGATTGCTTCGCCTTGGCATCGGCTCGGCAATGATGCTCACGTCCCCTTCCGCGCCCTGCACGTCGATCTGGAGGATGCGCTCCCACGCCGGTTGGCTGACGTGGGTGATGATGCCACCCTCGACGTAGCGGCGGATCAACAAACCGAGCGTGGTCGGCTGCTGCAAGCCCCGGCGCAGCTTATCCGGCATGAGATGAACGCGCGGCGTCTGCGGGTCGGCGCTGAGGTAGAGATAGCGGCGCTGATGGCTGCCGTAGATTTCCAGCCCGATGCCGGTCTCGTCCACGCTGAGCGAATCCTGCACGCGCCCGCCGACGAGCACGTCCATGAATTCGTCAACCAGCGCTGAAATGGTGAATACGTCTAGGTTCATAAGCCGTATTGTAAGCTATATAGGGAAAGATTTTAACCGCCAAGACGCCAAGTACACCAAGAAAGAATGCTTAACTTGGCGATCTTGGCGTCTTGGCGGTTCGATTATTTCGTGTCGGGCGTGAGCAGATAGGCGATGATGTCGCCCAGTTCCTGATCGCTGATCCGCGTGGCGAAGTCCTTCGGCATCACGTCGGGATAGCCGTCAACCACGTAAGCCCCCGGATCGGTAATCGACTGGTAGATGTAAGCGGCGGCGGTCAGCGGCGGGTTGCGGGTCGCCGCGCGCTCGGCAATCCCGACCCACGACGGCGCAACGCCGTTCGCCGCGCCGACGCGGTGACAGGCGATGCAGCCATACTTTTCGACCGCCGCTTCAGCGTCGTCGGGATGGGCGTTCGCCAGCAGCGATACAACGCGATCTTGATAGCTGTCCGCAGTGATCGGCGCGGGCGTGGTTTCGGTCGGCTGCAAGCTAGTGAAAGCGTAGATGAAAATCACAGCGAAAACGATCAGGAACCCGATCACCAGATAGACGGGCAAGCCTAAAGTACGCCAATTCAATCGTTGTTGAGCCATGAGTTGAGCTTCGTTGTTAGGTTGAGCGGATCATATATTTGTGCCCCAGCCCCACCCGCCGAACCAACACCCTCTCCCCGCTTGCGTGGGAGAGGGTCGGAACGCAGTTCCGGGGAGAGGGGTCACAGATGCTGGCATCGCACTAAAGCAGAAAAATGTCGAGGAGCATCGCCATAAACAAGAAGGCGAGGTATGCCGTCGAGAACTTGTAGGCGCTGCGTGCCGCCGCGCCGGTCTTCTTCTGGATCAGGATGATCGACGCGCGGATCAAGCCGATGCCGAGAACGACCGCCGACAGCCCGTAGATCGCGCCCAAGAAGCCGAAGAAGACCGGCAGCAGACTGATCAGCAGGAGCAGCACGGCGTACATCAAGATTTGCTGACGCGTGACTTCCTCGCCACGCGCGACCGGCATCATCGGCACGTTGGCGCGGGCATAGTCGGAATTGACCAGCAGCGCCAGCGCCCAACTGTGCGGCGGCGTCCAGTAAAAGATCACGGCGAACAGGATGAAGGCTTGATAGCTGAGCGTCCCGGTCACGGCTGCCCAGCCGACCAGCACCGGCATCGCCCCGGCTCCGCCGCCGATCAGGATGTTGAGCACCGTGTTGCGCTTGAGCAGCATGGTGTAGACGACGACGTAGTAGACCGCTCCACCAAGCGCCAGACCCGCCGCCAGCCAGTTGACGAACACGCCCAAGATCAAGGTCGACCAGACGACCAGCGCCAGCCCGAACAGCAGCGCGTTAATCGGCTCGACGCGCCCTGACGGAATCGGGCGGCGCGCCGTGCGGCTCATCTTGGCGTCCATGTCGCGGTCGTAGTACTGGTTGATGACGCTGGCACCGCCCGCCGACATCGCGCCGCCGACCAGCGTTGCAATCAGCGTAAGCGGGTTAGGCAGCCCATTCGCCGCGATCACCATCGCTACCAACGTCGTGAACAGCAGCAGAATGACAATCGGCGGCTTGGTCAGCGCCAGATAGGTCTTGAGCGTCGTCTTGACGCCCGGCTTGTCTAGTTGAGGAGAGGTCCCGACTGTGGTTGCCATTCATTTTCCCATCGCTCGGCAGTATTCATCAACTCGATAACACTAAGCACAATCAGCGCCGCCCACGTCGCCGCCGCGAAACCGACGTGCGCCGCCGACCAGAGCGCATCCGCGCCGCTGAGGACGACCATCGCGCCGACACCGGCTTGACAGAGGTAAAACACGAGCGCCAGCGCCGCCCACGTGCGGATTCGCCCGCTGCGGCGCGTCCACGCCGACCAGATCAGGAGGATTAGCGAAACCCCCAACGCCACGACCGCGAAGCGGTGCAGCATGTAAATCGTTTGCAGCGCGCCTTGATTGAAGGGGAGGACCGCGCCATTGCAGAGGGGCCAGTCGACACAGGCGAGCGTCGCGCCGCTGCCGCGCACCAGCGCGCCAGTCAGAATAATCACCAACGCCAGCGCCGCCGTCACGTAGGCGAGCACGGTGAAATTGTCGCGCAGGTAATGCTGATCCGGCGCGTAAGTGGCGATCAGCGCCGCCACGATCAGCGACGCGAGCAAGAGCATCGCCGTCGCAAGATGGAGCGTCACCAAGGCGGGCGTTAAGTCGTTAAGGACGACCGCCGCGCCCAACCCGGCTTGCGCCGCATACAGGAACGCCGCCAAAATGGTCGCGTAGAGCGCGCCGCGCCGCTGCTTGCGGAAATCGCGGACGGCGACGATCAGCGAGAGCACGCCGAAAATGCCGATCAAGAGCGCAAACAGGCGGTGGAGCCACTCGATCCACGCGGTCAGGTTATCCAGCGGGGGAAAGATGGTGCCATTGCAGAGGGGCCAGTGATTACCGCAGCCCAGCCCGGAGTCGGTGACGCGGACGACCGCGCCAAAGACGATCAACCCCACCGTCAAGAGCGCGGTCGTCAGCGCCAGCGACGGGAACAAACGTGAACGCATTCTACCCTCGAAGCTTTCTTTCGACAGCATGATCATGGTTCGCTAAAACTGAACTGTTTCAAGCTTTTGCGCTGCTGAGAACACCTCACCCCCGACCCCCGCTCCATGGCATGGAGACGGGGAGAAGTGCAGGGCACCCGCGTCAATTCAAGGTCAGCGATCCGTAAAATTGGCGATAACACAAACAGCTTGAATCACTTTACTGTGTGTTCTCAGCCGGGATATAACCACAACCTAACAGATTAGATTTCGTCAGACATGACGAATGGACGGGCTTACCGGGCATTCTCGGCTTGGGCTTGGGCTTTGGTGCGCCGCATTCCCCAGTCGAGCAGCCAGAGGACAATGCCAATCGTCAGCGCCATCCCGACCAAGTTAAAGAGGACAAAGGCGATCAAAATGAAGAACTGGTTGGCTTTCCACGGCAGCATCACCGTCGGCGAAGCATCCGGCACGCCAACCTGCTGAAGCACAGGCAGCACCTGACCGTTGTTGGCGATCAACAGCGACGTCAGCCCGCCGCCGATCAGCAGCAGAATGACCAGCACGACGAGAATCGAAAAGCGCTTCACGTACAGCCTCCGCATTTTTAGAGCAAACCAGACGTTTAGATTGTACTCTTTGGAACAAGCTCCTGCAAGCAGGGATTACGCCGACTCCGCCACAGCCGGGTTGCTGTCGTCGTCATGGTCGTCATTGACCGACGGCGGTTCTTGCAGATTATCGTCCACCGCGTCGAGCTGCTCGCCGCTCGCGGCGGGATCAGTGAGGAACGGTTCCGGCAGGTCGAAGGGTATGGTCTCCAGCTCAGACAACACAACACTCTCCTCGCGGCGCCGACCCGTTCGACGAAACCCTTGGTGATCGCAAGCGAAGCCCGCAAATAAGGGGCAAGCAGGTTGACGATCTCAACTCAATCATGGGTTTCAGTCATCGGCTTGTTCGTCGCTGAACAGCGCGGGCAGAGCGGCAAATGCCCGTGCCATGCGCGTGCCGTGCCACGTCAGCAGCGAGCCATCGACCAGATGGATCCGCCCGGTATGCGCTGCCGGAACGTCGAGCGCCGCGAAGATCGAGACGTGCTGCTCGTCAAACGCGAACGGCTCGCTCGGCAGTAGGATCACGTCGGGCTGCGCGGCTTCGACTTCCGCCAGCGTCACACGGGGATAGCGGGTATCGTGCCCGACGACGCGCGGATCGCCGACGGACAGCGGCTCGGCTTCGCCTAGATCCGCTTGCAGCGGAAATTGGCGCTCACGCTCGGCGAAGACGTTGGCGCCACCGCAGACGCGCAGCAGATCATGGGCGAAGGTGTCGGCGTTGAAGGTCATCAGCGGATCGATCCAGATGGGGACGAAGACGCGGATCGGCGGGTCGTGCTGGATGCGTTCGAGCCAGTCGAGCGACCACTCCATCGCCCGCACCCGCTCGATCATGGTGCCGTCGTCAAACACATCCATGATCGACCAGAGCAGGTTGAAGGCGTCGCGGACGGTCTTGGGGAAGGTCACCCAGATGGGGATGCCCGCCGCTTGCAGCGCCTCGGCGTCTTCGTGTCGGTTTTCCTCTTGATTCAGGATCACAAGATCAGGCTGCATTTCAATGATCCGGGCGACGTCCGGGTTCTTCGTCCCGCCGACGCGCGGCAGCCGTGCCACCTGATCGGCGGGATGGACGCAGTAATCGGTAATGGCGATCAAGCGGCTGCCGAGACCGAGTTCAAAGAGCGACTCGGTCACGCTGGGCACGAGCGAGACGACGCGACGGGGCGGATACCCGATCGGCAACTCCATCTGATAATGATACGTGCCCGGTTCCTGCGCCATCACCCCCCCTTAACGATGTACCAGTTGATCGCGCGCCGGTCCGACGCTGATCGAGTTGACGGGGGTCGCGCACAGTTCGGCTACGCGATCAATGTAGGCGCGGGTCGCGGCTGGCAGACCCGCCCAGCGACGCACGCCGCTGATGTCTTCGCTCCACCCGGCGAGACAGTCGTAGAGCGGTTCGACGCGGCTTTGCTCGGCGGTCGTCACTGGCAGGTAGTCGATCTCCTGCCCATCGAGTTGGTAGGACGTGGCAAGCTGAAGCTCGTCGAAGCCGCTGAGCACGTCGAGCTTGGTCAGCACCAATTCGCTCAAGCCGTTGACCTGCACGGCGTAGCGCAGCATGACGGTATCGAGCCAGCCGCAGCGACGCGGGCGCCCGGTGGTCGTGCCGTACTCGTCCCAGAAGTTTTCGCCGGTGCCGCGCAGCCGATCCGCCAGCGCGCCGGAAAGCTCGGTCGGCAGCGGTCCCGATCCCACGCGCGTGCTGAAGCACTTGGCAACCCCGACCACCCGATCCACCCAGAGCGGACCGAAACCCAAGCCGGTCAGCGCACCGCCGGAAGTCGGCGACGAGCTGGTAACGAAGGGATAATCGCCGTGATCGATGTCGAGCATCGTCCCCTGCGCGCCCTCGCAGACGATCCGCGCGCCCGCCTTCAGCCGCTCGTTCAAGTAGCGGGTGGTATCGCGGATGTAAGGACGCAGCCGTTCCGCCGCGTCGAGATAGTCGAGCGCGCTCGCCTGCGGATCAATGGGTTCGCCGCCGTCGCGGAGCAGTTTCGCGTTCGCCGTCTCGATCTGCGCGTAGAGCGCCTCGGCGAAGCTCTCGCCGTCGAGCATTTGCCCCATGCGCAAGCCGCTGCGCCCGGTCTTGTCCATGTAAGCCGGTCCGATCCCGCGCAAAGTCGTGCCGATCTTGCCCGCGCCGAGGGCGTTCTCCGACGCTTTGTCGAGCGCGATGTGCGCGGGCGAGATGATGTGCGCCCGCGTGCTGATGATCAGGCGCTCCGGCGTGACGTCAGCACCTAAACCGCGCAGTTCGTCAATCTCGCGCAGCAGGCTGACCGGATTGATCACCGTACCGCTGCCAAGCACGCAGGTCACCTGCGGATGCAAAATGCCGGACGGAATCAGGTGCAGCTTGAAAACCTGATCGTCCACATAAACGGTGTGTCCGGCGTTGTCGCCCCCAGCGAACCGCGCCACCACGTCGGCGTTTGACGCCAGCCAGTCGGCGACCCGCCCCTTGCCTTCGTCGCCCCACTGCGCCCCAACTAGAATTGTTGCCGGCATTGCAATCTCCTTTAGAGAAAGGACTGAGGTTCGAGGACTGAGGGCTGAGAAAAAACGAGTTACAAGTTAAAAGGAGAAAGTTCAAAGTGAGGCACGCCTCAGCCAAAACCCTTTTAACCTTTAACTTTCAACTGCTTTTACACTCAGTCCTCAAACCTCAGTCCTCAGTCCTGATTCACGTCCCGTATGCCGCGCCGAGCGCGACCGTCACCTCACCAAGACCCCACGTTTCGATCTCGCCATCCGGACCCAACGCCAGCGCCGACCCGGGCATGATGGCGACGGCAATTGCCGTCGGCTCGGCTTCGAGGATCGGCTTGGCGTAAGGCGCGGCGTTGCGAACGCCGACCAGCACCAGCGCGCCGATCAGCCATTCCAGCCCGGTCTCGACCGCGTCATCCTCGATCAGCCAACCGGCGAAGGCGGCGGAACCCGTACCTTCGAGCAAGACCAGCGCACCATTCTCGTAGGCGGCTTGCATCCCTTCGAGCGCCGCGCCGCGCAGGGCGCCGCGAATTTCGAGCGCACTCTCGCCACCCTCGACCACGATCATGCCCGCTTGGCTGAGCTGATCGCGGATGGTGGCGTCATCCTCGCCGAAGACGTCGACCAGATAGGCGGGCGGCGCGCCCAAATCCGCCAAATCGTCGATCAAGTGGTCAGGATCGTCGGCAAACGAAATGCAGGCGATCCCGCCGTCGGCTGCCATGCGCCCCAATGCCGCCGCGCGAAGCTCGTCGCTGCTGTCGCCGGAAAAGACGAGCCAGCCACGCCCATCGAGCCACTGAAAGACGCTCTGCACCGGCATTATGCCTCCGGCAGCACGTAAGTGGCAACGGCGGTCGCCAGCAGCGCCACACTGAGCGGCAGCGCGTCTTCGTCGATGCTGAAGCGCGGGTGATGATGCCCGTAGTAAGCATCCTGCGTCAGGTCCTGCGCGCCGACAAAGAAAAACATGCCGGGGATGTCATCCATGTAGGCGCTGACGTCTTCCGCGCCCATCGTGCGAACCGTCGTATCCAACCCATCAGCGCCGACAATCGGCGTAAAAGCGGCGCGCAGCCGCTTCGTCACTTCGGCGTTGTTGATCACCGGGATGGTCAGGTCAATTGACTCGAACTCGACGGTGCAGCGCATCGCCTTGCCCAGATTTTCCGCGATCTCGCGCATCCGCTCGAAGACTTGATCGCGGACTTCGGTCTTGAAGGTGCGCACCGTCCCGCGCAGTTCGGCGAACTGCGGGATGATATTGTAGGCATCGCCCGCCTTGATCTGCGTGACCGAGAGGACGACCGTCTCCAACGGGTCGATATTGCGGCTGGGGATCGTCTGGAACGCCAGCACGATCTGCGCCGCACAGACGACCGGATCAATCCCTTGATGGGGCGAGGCGGCGTGACTGCCCTTGCCGCGCACCTTGATGGTGAAGGTGGACGCGCCCGCCATCGTCGGGCCCTCGGCGACGCCGAGCTTGCCGACCGGCAGCGAGTTCCACAAGTGCAAGCCGACCGAGACGTCGGGGCGCGGATTGCTGAGCACGCCGTCGTCGACCATCGCCCGCGCGCCTCTGCCGACTTCCTCGGCGGGCTGAAAGACGAACTTGACCCGCCCGATCATCTCGTCACGATGCGCCGCCAGCAGCTTTGCCACCGCCAAGCCAATGGTCGTGTGCCCATCGTGACCGCAGGCGTGCATCTTGCCCGGTACCGTCGACACGTAATCGAACTCGTTTTCCTCTTAAATCGGCAGCGCGTCCATGTCCGCCCGGACGAGGACGGTCGGACCGTCTTGCGATCCTTCGAGGATGCCGACGACGCCGGTCTTGCCGACGCCGGTCTGCACTTCCATGCCGAGATCGGTCAGTTCGCGGGCGACGATCCCCGCCGTGCGGATTTCCTCGAAGGCGAGTTCGGGGTGGGCGTGGAGATCGCGCCGCCGCGCGACCAGTTCGTCGCGCATCGCCTCTGCCTGTGCCTTAAAATCGACTGTCATCGCCGTAGGTTCCTTCTGCTTCAACTGTAACCTCACCCCAACCCCTTTCCACAAAGTGGAGCGGCGCGCTAAGCGATGTGCCGCAAGGTGGGGTCAGAAATCTGCCACAAGGGATAAGGATTAAGCCTAACTCAACGGTCGAAAATGATGTGTCGGAAGGAGTCGCTGTAGCGCTTGTAATCCGCGAGCGATTCGGGATCGACGTTGTTACGCATCCGCTCCGCCATCGCCTCCATGTCGGCGATCTGGCTCTTGTGCTCGCGCAGCGCGAGAATCTTGGTTTCGACGTAATCGGTCACGTCGATTTTCATGGTCGGCGTGGGGGTCGAGCAGATGAACAGGTGCTTGACCTTGTGCGGCGCGAGTTTTTCGTCGCGCTCAAGCTGGGGGAAATTGAGACGGTCGCGCGCCGTCGGATAGATCGAGTCGAGCGTCGCCTCGGCAATCGCGCGGTGGTCGGGGTGATTGAGTCCCCGGTCGCCATGCCAGAAGACGGTCGGGTCGCCGCAAACGACGGTATCGGGCTGGTGCAGTCGAATCTGGCGCACGATGTCACGGCGCAAGTCGAGGTTCGGTTCCAGCTCGCCGTCGGGATAGCGCAGAAAGACGACTTCTTTGACGCCTAACACGGTCGCAGCGCTGCGCTCCTCGACTTCACGGATAGCCGCTAACCGTTCGCTGGTCATTTCGGGGTCGGCGCTGCCTTTATCGCCGCTGGTCGCCAGCACGAACGTGATATGCGCGCCTTCAGCCGCCCAGCGCGCGAAGGTTGCCCCGCAGAAAAACTCCGGATCATCGGGATGGGCGAACACTCCCATCACCCGCTTGATCGGCTGTTCCTGAGTCGCCATGAATCAACATCTCCCTGAGTGATACCGCATTCCATGTTGCTGATGAATGGTAGAGGTCTAAGAACGAGACGCTGAGTTTAACAAACTCGCGGAGTTCCGTAAACTTTTCACCCACAGATTGGATTGGTGATCAGGCAAGGATGCGAAAACGGGCGCACACAGGTGCGCCCCTATGAAGATAATCAAGAGGCATGGATCGCTTGGACGTTAGTCCGACTCGTCCTCATCGGCTGACGCTTCGGCTGGCGCGTCGATATTCACGTCGGCGCTGGCAGCGGTGTCGGTGTCAGCTTGCGCCTCAGCGTCCGGTTTCGCACCGCAGTCGCACTCGCCGTTCTCGTGCTTGTCGCAAGGCGCTTGGGCTTTCTTCGCCAGCGCTTCGAGTTCTTCGAGGGGCACGAGTTCCTCGCGCTTGACCAGCAGCAAGCCATCGCCGACGGCGACCAAGACCGCATCTTGCAGCGGCAGCACGTCGATCACGCGCCCTTCGCCTTCGGGTGTGCCGACGCGCTTGTTCTTTTTGGGGAGCTGTTGGCGCGCCTGAACGTACTGCTCATACTCGTAGACGAGACAGCAGCGCAAGCGACCGCACATACCGGTGATCTCCGACGGGTTGAGCGAAATCCCCTGCGCCTTCGCCATCTTGATCGAGATCGGGCTGAAGTCGGTCAGGAAGGTCGAGCAGCAGCGCAGTTCGCCGCAGGCGCCGAAGCCGCCGAGCAACTTGGCAACGTCGCGGGGACCGATCTGGCGCATCTCGACCTGCGCGGGCAAACTCTTGCTGAGGTCGCTCCACAGTTTGCTGACGTTGACCTTGTCATCCGCCGTGTAGAGGTAGCTCAAGAGGCTGCCGTCGTAGTTATAGAGCGCGGCGACAAACTTCACGTCGTCAAGTCCGCCGAGTTTCTTCGCCTTTTCGCGCACGATGTTCAGCGCTTCGTCCTGCTGAAGTTCCCAATGAGAACTCAGGACGAGATCGCGCGGGGAAGCGACACGCAGAATCGGCTTGTATTCACGCTGCTCGTCTTCCACAACGTTGAAATTCACGACTTCGCCCATCTGCCGCCCGCGCGTCGTTTCGACGATCACGTAGTCGCCCACGAGCAAAGTCGGATAGTCGGTATAGTCGAAGTGATAGAGCTTGCCGACCCGATGAAAACGCACCCCTACCACTGTGCGCTGGTTTTCCACAATTTGATCTGTCATCCGAGAGCCTTAAAACGATAAGTTTATGCTAACGCTGCTTATTATAATAGGTGATCACAGCCGGAGTGCAAAGAGTTGACAAAATTTTGGCAAAGTGATAGTTTCAGTTATTCTAAACTGAGCCTGCCGCATCGCTCCTGAAAAGCGCGAGAGAAGTCTCGCGTTTGCCATTTGAAAGCAACAGCACATGACAACGCTCATCATGAAATTCGGCGGCACGTCCGTTGGGATGACGATGGGCTTAACCCAACTCTTGAGCATTGTGCTCTACGAACACGAGCATTGGGAACGCCTCATCCTCGTCGTCTCAGCCCTTGACGGTGTAACCGATCAGTTGATCGAAGCCGCCCATCTGGCGCTGCTCAAAAACCGGCGCGGCTACCGACGGATCGTCGCCACGCTGCGCACCCGGCATCTCGCGCTGATCGAGCACCTGCCGCTGGGCGTCACCGAGCGTAACGCACTCCAGACGGACATCGACCGCCTGCTGTTCGACATGCTGGACGTGTGCCAGAACATCCCGGACAACCTGAGCGATAACGCCAGCCCGGAAGCGATTGACCAAATCATCAGCACGGGCGAGCGCTTGGCGACGCGGATCGTGGCGGCGCTGCTGCGCCAGAACAACCTGCGCGGGGTCGCCATCGACGCCAGTGACGTGATCGTCACGGATTCCGTGTTTGGCAACGCGACGCCGCTGCTGGCGCTGACCCGCGAGCGGATCGAGACCCACTTGAAACCCTTACTCAGCCGGGGGATTATCCCGGTGATCACCGGCTTCATCGGCGCGACGCCGAAGGGCAAGATCACGACGTTGGGACGCGGCGGCAGCGACTACACCGCCTCGATCCTCGCCGCGTGCAGTGACGCGAAGGAAGTCTGGGTCTGGACGGACGTCGACGGCATGATGACCGCCGATCCGCGTGAAATCGCTGGCGCGCGCGTGATCCCGATGCTCTCCTACGACGAGGTCGCCGAACTCGCCTATTTCGGCGCGCGGCTGCTCCATCCGCGCATGATCGGTCCGCTGCGCGAACGGCAGATCACGCTGCGGCTGCGCAACGTCTTCAAGCCGCAGCAATCGGGCACGCTGGTACAGAGCGGCACGACTTCGACCATCGGCTTTAAAGCGGTCACGACGATTCAAGGGTTGGGACTCGCCGCGCCGCACAGCGGATCGCTGGCGAACATCACCGCGTTGGTCGACAAAACGCTGGCGGACATCAGCGGCAGCCATACCGAAGTGATGATCGCCGCGCAGTCGTCGGCGCGAACCTTCATTTGCTTCGTGATCCCGACCAGCGCCGGACCCGACGCCCTCCACCACCTACAAGCGGCGCTCGCGCCCGCCTTGAGGGCGCAGAACGAGTACGCCAACTGGACGATGCGCCCGGTCAGCGTCGTGACCGTCGTCGGCTCACATCTCGGCAGCGTTCACGGACATACGTCCGATTTGCTGACCGCGTTGGAGAGCCTGCCGATTCTGGCGCTGTCGCAGGGACCGGCGCACGCCAGTTTCTCGGTCGTGCTCGAACCCGAAAAAACCGACGCGGCGGTCGCCCACATCCACAATTTGATCCTCAATAGCGGTTGAGGTAGCGCTCGACTTCCCACGGCGTGATCTGCTGGTTGTACTCGTCAAGTTCCTGCTGCTTGACGGCGACGTAGCGGTCGCTGACGTAGGGACCCAACGCCGACATGATGACGTCGTCCTGCATCAACGATTCCAGCGCCGCGCCCAACGAGGTCGGCAGCGTCTCCAACTGGCGCAGCCGCTGGCGCTCCTGCCGCACCAGCGATCCCTCGAAGGCTTCTTCCAACTCCATCCGCTGGCGAATGCCGTCCAGCCCGGCTGCCAGCATGACGGTCGCGGCGAGGTAGGGGTTGCTGCTGGGGTCAGGGCAGCGCAGTTCGATGCGGGTATGCCCTTCTTTGCCCGGCGCGACGTGCGGCACGCGGATCAGCGCCGCGCCCGCCCGATTGACGTGCGCCCACGTCACGTACTTGGGCGCTTCAAAGCTGACCGCCAAACGCTTATACGAGTTGACCAGCGGCGCGAGCACCGCCGTCATGGCGCGGGCATGATACAACTGCCCGGCGAGGAAGAAGCGCGCGGTCTCGGACAGCCCGTACTCGTGATTGCCGTCGGCGAAAACGTTGTCGTCCGAGTCGAGGTCATGCAGGCTTTGATGGGTGTGCATCCCTGAGCCGGGCAGATTGATCGACGGGCGGGGCATAAAGGTGCAGTGCAGCCCGTTCTGCTGGGCGACCGTCCGCAGCGCCACCCGTGCCGTCAGGACGTGATCGGCGGAGGTCAGCGCCGGGTGATAGTCGAAATCGATCTCGTGCTGTCCGCCGCCGATCTCGTTGTGTGCCGAATCGACCTGAATGCCCAACTCCAGCAGGGTCAGGATCATCTTGCGGCGGATGCCCTGCGAAAAATCGTCGGAGATGTCGAAGTAGCTGGCGTCGTCGTTGGTCGTCAGCGGCATCAAGCCGTGCGAGCGATCCTGCTGAAACAGGAAGAATTCCAGTTCAACCCCGGTCTTAAAGCTGTAGCCCATTTCCTCGGCACTTTTCAACGCCTTGATCAGCACGTTGCGGGGATCACCGATAAAAGGGCTGCCGTCCACCGTCCTGACCGAGCAGATCAGGCGCGCGGTGCGCCCTTCGGGCGGATCCCACGGCAGGACGACGAAGGTGCTGAGGTCGGGCGAGAGCACCATGTCGCTTTCGGCGACACGGGCGAAGCCTTCAATCGACGAGCCATCAAAGTGCATCCCGTTGTCGATCACGGCTTCGAGCTTCGCCGCCGGGACGGTCACGCTCTTGACGATCCCGGTGATGTCGGTGAACCAGAGGACGACGAATTTGACCTCGCGGTCTGCGATAGCGGTCATCACCGCCGATTTATCCATCATGACGCTCTCACTTTCAGACAAACGCAAGTCGGCTAACATGGCGTCGTCGCCCCATCTCATCCCGGTTTATTAGGGAAGTGTAAAGGTCAGGGGCGGGCACGTTAAAGGGCAAACTCACCAAAATCCCCGCGCGTTCCTCAGTCTACCATACCTAAATGACCGAGCAGCGCGTCAATCGCCAGCAAATAGCCGCGCCAGCCAAAACCGCTGATCTGACCGAGGCAGACCGGCGCCAGCAGCGAGGTGTGGCGAAACGGCTCGCGGGCGTGGATGTTGGAGAGGTGAATTTCGACGACGGGCAGCTCAATCGCGCTGATGGCGTCGCGCAGGGCGACCGAGGTGTGGGTGTAAGCGCCGGGGTTGAAGACGACGCCGTCCGCCCAGTTGCGGGCGACGTGGAGGATGTCGATCAGCGCGCCTTCGTGGTTCGACTGCTCGGCGCGCAGTTCGACTTGACGCAGCGCCGCGTGCGCCATCGCCGCGTCGTTGATCGCTTCGAGCGTCATTTTGCCGTAGACTTCCGGCTCGCGCGTGCCGAGCAAGTTGAGATTGGGTCCGTGCAGCAGCAGAATTTTTTTCGCCATAATTGAGGAGATCTCTGTAACAAAGAAACAATAACTATTTTAACCGCCAAGACGCCAAGAGCGCCAAGAAGTGATACAGCGTTCGTAGGGGCGGGTTTGAAACCCGCCCCTACACACCATCCTATTTACAATGCCGCCACCGCCGGGATGACTTCGCTGCCGATGCGCTCCAGCGGCGTGATCTCGTGGACGTTGGCGGGCAGGCTGAAGATCGCCTGATTTACGCCGAGCGCCGCCAGTTCGCCGCAGTAATCGATCACCTGCTGAGAACTCATGGTCGGCGGGATCGAGCCGAGCGTCGTCTTCTCGATCTCGGCGTAGTCGCGCCCGACGTCGGCACAGTGCTGCTGAAGCACGTCGAGCTTGTGGCGCACCATGTCAAGGTTGCCCGGTCCCGCGAACAGATTGCAAGCATCACCGTACTGGGCGACGAAGCGCAGCGTCTTCTTCTCGCCACCGCCGCCGATCAGGATGGTCGGGTGCGGCTGGCTCAAGGGCTGCGGACGGATGATCGGCTCGGCAAGCTGATAATACTTGCCCTCGTAGGGCGTCTCGTCGTCGCGCCACAGCTTGTGGGCGATCTGCAAAATTTCTTCAAGCCGCGCCATGCGCTCGCCGGTCGGCGGGAAGGGCACGCCCAAACCCTGCGCCTCGCGCTCGTACCAACCCGCGCCGATGCCGAAATAGGCGCGCCCGCCGGAGAGCACGTCGAGGGTCGTCGCCGTCTTGATCAAGATGCCGGGATGACGATAGAACCCGCCCGTGACCATCAAGCCGTGCTTGATCCGCTTGGTCTGCGCCGCCATGAACGCGCTGGCGGTGTAGCCTTCCAGCATCGGGTCGTGGGGGTCAGAATAGCCCTGCATCTGAAAGAAATGATCCATCACCCAAAGGCTGTAGAAACCGGCATCGTCCGCCGCCCGCGCGATCTCGCCCAGCTTCGCGCCGATATTCTGCGGGCTGCCGGGCCAGTTGAACGAAATCACCTGTAAACCAATCCGCATTGGAGAAACTCCTCTTATGACCGGAAACCTGTGTCTTACCCTTTCACTCTACAACTTCGAGTGCACTCTAAGTCAACTAGACTTTCGTGGGGGCAAGAGCGCGTTCGCCGATCAAATCGAAATGGCACGGATGCCGGTCAGCGTCACCGTCGTCCCCAAGCGCAGGGTATTGTGAATCTCGGCGACCGTATCGGTGTGGCGCATCAGCGCTTCGATCTCCGTTTCGCCAGCTTCGGCTTCGACAATCGCACTGTAGGTGATATTTTCGGCGGCGCTGCCGGGCGCGTCGCCGAACGTCCCGCTGACTTCGACCTGCACTCGCTTGACGGCAATCCCGCGCTTGGCGGCTTCGCGATAGACGTCGTTGCAGTAGCAGGTCGCCAGCGCGAGGAACAGCAGTTCGCCGCCGTTCGCGCTCGATCCGTAGCCGCTAGCGCGCGGTGGGATGTCGATCACGTGGGCGCTGTCGTTGGTCGTGAGCGCGATTTCATGCTGGTTGTGCTGGTTGCTCACTTGAACGCTGATGCTGATCACCGCTTGCTCCTCTCAACCCAGCCAATACCGTGATCACCTTCTCGGCGGGCAGGTCTTCGACGATCACCGGCTTGCCGAACCCTTCCAGCAGCACGAAGCGCGAATGACCGCTCCGCCACTTCTTGTCGGTAAACATCGCCGCGTAGAGCGACTCAGGATCGAGATCGCCGAGACGCACCGGCAGCCCGAAGCGCTGCACAATCGCCTCAATTTGATCTACCAACGCTGTGTCGATCATGCCGAGCGCTGACGAGAGCCGCGCCGCCGCGACCAACCCGACGCCGACCGCCTCGCCGTGCAGCCATTGGTAACCGCTGACCTGCTCGACGGCGTGGGCGAAGGTATGACCGAGATTGAGATAAGCGCGAACATTCTGCTCGTAGGGGTCGTGCTGGACAACATTGACCTTGACCTGCACCGCCCGCACGACCATCGCCACTGCGTCGCTATCCGGCTTAATCAGATCGAGCAAGCCCGGATCGGCGATCAGCGCGTGCTTGATCGCCTCGGCAGCGCCGCAGCGCCACTCGCGCTCCGGCAGCGTCTTCAACACGTCGGGATCGATCAGCACGGCGTCGGGCTGCTTGAACGCGCCGACGAGGTTCTTACCCTGCGCTAAATCGACGCCGACTTTACCGCCGACGCTCGAATCGACCATCGCCAGCAGGCTGGTGGGGATTTGCAGCAGCCGCACGCCGCGCATATAAGTCGCCGCCGCGAAGCCTGCCGTATCGCCAACCACGCCGCCGCCAAGCGCGACCACCGTCGAACCGCGATCCAGCCCCGCCGCCACCAGATCAGCATAGAGTTTCGCCACCGTTTCCAGCGTCTTGTACTGCTCGCCGTCGGGCATCGTGATCAGCACGGCGTCAGGCAAACGCGCGACCAGTTGATCGCCGTAGAGCGGCGCGATTGTCGTATTCGTGATGACCGCGCAGCGCTTATCCAGCCCCCACGCCGCCGGATCGAGCGCAGCCAGCGCCCCGGATTCGATCACGATCTCATAACTACTAGTCGGCGTCGTCACCGGGATGCGGCGTGCGTGCGGATGCTCGCCCGCCAGCGCGATGATCTCCGCGGCGATTTCGCCGGGCGATTTGTCGGTCGTGTCGACGTGAGCGGGGATGGCGGCGTAAGCGGCGCGCCGCTGCTCGAACAGCGTTTCCCAGTTTGCCACCAGCGGGCGGTCGTCGGACTCCTGCAAGCGAGCACGGATGACGTCCGGCGCTGCGTCGAGGCAGACGACGAGACCCGTCTTCTCCAGCAGCGCGCGATTCGCCGGATCGACCAGCATCCCGCCGCCGGTAGCGATCACCAAGCCCTGCTCGGTCGCCAAATCTCGGCAGACTTCGCTTTCGAGCGCGCGAAAGGCTGCCTCGCCTTTGGTGGCGAAAATCTCCGGGATCGACATTTCGGCGCGCTCGACGATCAAGTCGTCGGCGTCGACGAAGCGGCGCTCGGTCAGCACGGCAAGCTGGCGTCCGACGGTCGTCTTGCCGACGCCCATGAAGCCAGTCAGGATGACGTTTTGATCGTCGGGCAGTACCTCACGGGTAATCAAAGCGCCACTCCACATTATCCATTGGCAAATCGGCGAGGCGGGCACGGCGCAGCGCGGCGAAACGCGGGCGCATTTCTTCGAGACTGTCACCACCGAGTTTTTCCAGCAGCGCGTCGGCGATCACGACCGCCAGCATCGCCTCAAGGATCGGCACGGCGCGGGGGACAGCGCAGAAGTCGCTGCGCTCGTAGGTCGTTTGCTTGGCTTCGCCGGTCGCCAAATCGACCGACGCCAGCGACTTCATCACCGTCGAGATTGGCTTCATGGCAACGCGCGCGAGGATCGGCTCGCCGGTGGTGATGCCGCCTTCCAGCCCGCCCGCGCGATTGGTCGTCCGCGTCAGCGCCCCGCCCGCGCCTGAACCGATCTGGTCGTGGACTTGCGAGCCGTACTTGCTCGCGT
This sequence comes from uncultured Chloroflexia bacterium, assembly GCA_963826685.1. GTDB lineage: Bacteria > Chloroflexota > Anaerolineae > Aggregatilineales > Phototrophicaceae > Flexifilum. The sequence continues at coordinate 388,700 of CAWGYC010000004.1, forward strand.
TGGCGAAGGCGGTGCCGATCTCCGCGCCTTTCATGGCGTGGACGCTGACCATCGCCGCGACGATCCGCCCGTCGAGACGGCGGTCGTAGTGGACGTGCGATCCGAGTCCCGGCGGCACGTTCAACGCCACCACCTCGATGATCCCGCCGAGCGTGTCTTGGTCGACCTTCGCTTGATGGATGGCTTCGTGCATTCGCTCGGCGGCTGCCGGATCAGGACAGCGGACGTCGCTTTGCTCGGCGTCGCGGATACGGTCGGCGAGCGCGTAATCGTCGCTGAGTTCTACCACCGCGCCGCCGATTTGGACGACGTAGCCGCCGATCACGATGCCGAACTGCGCCAGCAGCTTGAGCAGCACCGCGCCGACGGCGACGCGCATAGTGGTCTCGCGGGCGCTGGCTCGTTCGAGGGGCAGGCGTAAGTCGCGGTAGCCGTACTTGATCGCGCCGGTCAAGTCGGCGTGACCGGGGCGCGGCGTGGTCATCGGCTGGATGTCCTTCTCGCGCCAGTTCTTGTAGTCGCGGTTCTCGACGCGCATGGCAATCGGCGCGCCGGTGGTGTGCCCGGCGACCACGCCCGAGGTGATCTGCACAGCGTCGTGCTCGATGTTCATGCGCCCGCCGGAGCCATAGCCCTCTTGGCGGCGGCGCAGTTCCCGGTTAACGTCGTCGGCAGTCAGCGGCAGTCCGGCGGGCATCCCTTCAAGGATCGCCGTGAGTTCCGGTCCGTGCAACTCGCCTGCGGTCAGGAATCGGATCATAAATCTCGCTCTCCGTAGCAAAACAACTAAAAACATAACGCAAAGACGCAAAGGTGCAAAGACGCAAAGAAAGGCAGTTAAATCAAAGACTTTGCGTCTTTGCGTTGAATCTTTTCCTATGACAACAGGTCTTGCGCCGCCGCGAACATTACGTCAACCGGCGGCTCAACGCCCGTCCAGAGCCGGAAGGCTGCCGCGCCCTGCCGCACCAGCATCCCCAGCCCGCCGATGGCGCGCCCGCCCGCCGCTTCGACCTGCCCCATCAGCTTGGTGTTTGCCGGACGATAGACCATGTCGTACAGGGTCACGCCTGCCGAGAGCGGCGCGTCATCGGGCAGCGGCAATTCGGCGACCTTCGGCTGCATCCCGACCGAGGTGCAGTTGACGATCAACTCGGCGTCGGCGACCGCGCTCACGTCCCCGACGACCGCCCGCAGCTTGAGCTGATCGATCAATTCGGCGGCGCGTTTCGGCGTCCGGTTGATCAGCGTCAGCCGCGCCCCGGCGTTCGCCAAGCCGTAGACCGCCGCTCGCGCCGCCCCGCCCGCACCCAAGACGACGACCCGCATCCCGGCGGGGCTGACCCCGTGCGCACGTAGATCGTCCATGAAGCCGCCCACGTCAGTGTTGGTGCCGGTGTTGTGGCGAAACTCAATCGTGTTGACCGCGCCGACCGCCCGCGCGATGGCGTCGGGCTTGACGTAGGGCATGACTGTCTGCTTGTGAGGCACGGTCACGTTCAGCCCGACGAAGCCGTGATCGCGGAACTCGCGCAGGCTCTGGCGGATGATGTCAGGCGGAATGGCGTACTTGTCGTATTCCCAATCCAGACCCAGCGCCTTGAAAGCGGCGTTGTGCATGGCGGGGCTGAGGCTGTGCTCAATTGGAAAGCCGATCACACCGACGTGATTCATGCCTCACCCCCGCTTCCTTCGGAAGCCGCCCCCTCTCCGTGAGGAGAGGGGATAAAACCAGTCAGGCTGAAGCGCTGATCGAGCAATCTACGGCGAGGTTGCGCCCCTCCCTGAAATCGGGGAGGGGTCGGGGGTGGGGTTAATCGCTTCATGCTTCGACCCGCAAATCTTTGACGATCACGTTCGCGCCGACGCTCGCCAGCGTCTCGGCGTAGCCGGGAAACGAGTCGGAAGCACAACGGGCATCGAGCACGGTCGTTTCACCCTGAGCCGCCAGCCCCGCGATGACGAGGCTCATCGACAAGCGGTGATCGTCGTGACCGTCGACAGTCGCACCGGTCAGCGTTTGCACACCGTCGATCACGAAACCGTCTTCGGTCTCGGTGATGCTCGCTCCCAGTTTCGACAGTTCCGCCGTCATCACCGCGAGGCGATCCGTCTCCTTGACGCGGAGTTCTTGCGCGTCGCGGACGGTCGTCGTGCCTTCGGCGAACAGCGCCGCGACCATCAAGATCGGGAACTCGTCGATCATGCGAACGACCGTTTCCCCACCAACGCTCACGCCCTTGAGGACGCTGTGCCGCGCGCGGATCGTCCCGACTGGATCGCCTGCCTCAGTGCCGGTCACGATGATGGATAAGTCCGCGTCCATCGCCAACAGCACGTCGAAAATCCCCGTGCGGGTCGGGTTCAGGTTGACGTTGGTCAGCGTCAGGTCGCTGCCGGGTACGATCAGCGCGGCGACGACCGGAAAAGCAGCGGACGAGGCATCGCCGGGTACGGTGAAATCCATCGCTCGCAGCGGCTTCCCCGGCAGCAGCGTGACCGTGTTGCCCGTCGCGACCAGTTCGACACCCATTGCTGCCAGCATCCGTTCGGTGTGGTCGCGAGCGGGTCCGGGCTGCGTGATCACGCTGGGACCCTGCGCGAACAGCGCCGCCAGCAAAATCGCGCTCTTGACCTGCGCGCTGGCGACCGGCAGCTCGTAGTGGATGCCGTGCAGCGCGGCAGGCTGGATCGTCAGAGGCGCGTAGCCGTTGACGCCGGAAATCTCCGCGCCCATCTGCCGCAGCGGATTGATGATCCGGTTCATGGGGCGGCGGCGGAGCTGATCGCTGCCGTCGAGCACGCTGCCGAACGGCTGCCCGACCATGATCCCGGTCAACAGCCGAATCCCTGTCCCGGAGTTGACCAAATCGAGCGGCGCATCGGGTTCGCGCAGTTCGCCGCCGTGAATGGTCAGCTCGCCTGATCCGACACGCTCGACCTGAACACCAAGCGCACGGATCGACGCCAGCGACGCTTCGGTATCGCCCGCCGCCAGCCATTTGTGGACGTGGGTGACGCCGCTCGCCAGCGCCCCGAACATCACTGCCCGGTGCGAAATCGACTTGTCGCCGGGGACGGTCGCTTCGCCTTTGAGCGCCCGCCCGGTCTTACGATGAAACAATCTTGCGCCATATTTTCGCCCTCATCTCTGTTCAGGCGTTAAATAGAACGCTGCTACAAACTCTGCATCTTGCGAGATTTCGCGTAGGGCGTAGCGCGTTGCGCCCCTACCTTTGCGTCTTTGCGTTGAAGCTTTTGTTCTTACTCGCGTCCTCAGCACTCGGTACTGCATTCCTCACTTCTTCGCTTCGTACTGTTTCGCCCACTCGATGCGCGCTTCGCGGCTTGGGCGGAGCAGATCGATCAGCTTGCCATTCTCCTGCGCAATCAGGCTGGCTTCGATCATCGCCAGCTTCATGCGGAAGATCGCCAACAGGGTCGCCACCGCCTGCGTATTGGTGCTGAGGATGTCGCCCATCATGCTCAAGTCCTGCGCCGCCAGCCGCGAAGTATCGCGGAAGCCGCCCGCCGCCAACTGCCAGACGGCATCATCTTCTTCGCCCTGCTGAGCAACTGTCGCCACCAGCGCCGCGCTGATCAGGTAAGGCAGATGGCTGATCGCGGCGACGACGTGATCATGACGGTGCGCGTCCATCTCGCTGGGCACTGCGCCGACTGCCGCCGCCAAGCCGAGCGCCCGCGCCACCGTCGCCGGAGTGGTGCGCCGCGAGGGACAGAACACGAACGGTCGTCCCTTAAACAAGGCGGCGTCGCTCAATTCAATGCCACTGGACTCCTTGCCCGTCATGGGATGCGCGCCGATTGCCTGAATGCCAATCGGCAGACGTCCCATCGCGTCGCAAATGTCCGCCTTGGTGCTGCCGATGTCGAGCAGCAGCGTATTCGAGCGCAGGTACGAGCCGATCCGGTTGGTGACCATGTCGAGGATCACCCGTACCGGCGCGGCGAGGATCACCACGTCGGCTTCGCCCACGCCCGCCTTGAGATCGTCGGTCGCCGTGTCGACAATGCCGTGCGCCAGCGCATAGTCGCGCGCTGCCGGGTTCATCTCCACCCCGGTGATGGTCGCGGCGTAAGCGCGAAGCGCTAAAGCCAGCGATCCGCCCATCAAGCCCAAGCCGACCACCGCCAGATGGCGACTGGTGAAGCCACTGCTAAAGCCGCTGTTGAAGCCACTGCTGAAATCCGCCGTTAAAGCCACTGATAAAACCACCCACCTCGCTCAAGCTGACCTTCCTACCGCTTCGGCGACCCGCCGTACCGCGTCCATCATCTGCTGGAAATCGGCGAAGGTCAAGCTCTGGCGTCCATCGGACAGCGCCTTGGATGGGTCAGGATGCACCTCGATGATCAAGCCGTCCGCCCCGGCAGCGACCGCGCCGAGCGCAATCGCCGTGACGTGCTCGGAGTAGCCGACCGCGTGACTCGGATCGGCGATGATCGGCAGGTGTGTGCGCGCTTTCAGCACCGGGATGGCGTTGATGTCGAAGGTGTTACGGGTGTACTTCTCGAAGGTGCGAATGCCGCGCTCGCAGAGCATGACCCGGTTGTTGCCGTGCGCGAGCACGTACTCCGCCGACATAAGCAGGTCTTCCATCGTGTTCGCCATGCCGCGCTTGAGCAGGACGGTCTGCTGGCTCTCGCCGACGGCGTTGAGCAGCGGGAAGTTTTGCATGTTGCGCGCGCCGATTTGGAGCACGTCGGCATATTCGGCGACCATCTGCACTAAGCCCGGCTCCATCACTTCGGTGACAATCGGCAGCCCGGTGACTTGACGGGCTTCGGCGAGCCACTTCAGCCCGTCTTCGCCGTGCCCCTGAAAGCTGTAAGGCGAGGAGCGCGGCTTGAACGCTCCACCGCGCAGCGCGGTCGCACCGGCTTCTTTGACGGCGCAGGCGATCTCAATGGTCTGCTGGCGGCTCTCGACCGAGCAGGGTCCGGCGATCACCAGCACCTTGTCCGCGCCTGCTTTCGATCCGTTGAGCGCGACCTGCGTCTGGTGCGGGTGGTATTCGCGGCTGGCGAGTTTGTAAGGCACGGAGACCCGCATCACGTTATCGACGCCGGGCATCGAGCTGTAGTTGTCCTCACGCAGCGGTGTCGGGCTTTCGCCGACCAAGCCGATAATCGTCCGCTCGTCCCCTTCGGAGAGGTGCGGATTGTAGCCATCCTCTTTCACGCGGCTGATCACGTTGGAGATTTCGCGCGCGCTGGCGTCCTTCTTCATCACGACGATCATGATTATCCTCAAATTGACGGTTTAAGTTTTTGGGTTTTAGTTCTTAGTTCTTAGTGAAAAACCGGCGAGCCGTATTGTTGATCGGTTTTTACTAATCACTAAAAACTAACGACTAATTACTGTCCTTCTCCCAATTCACGGGCAGCGCCGGAATGTCCGGTCGGAGCACCGTCGCGCCGCGCAGAAAGATGTGATGCAGATCGGCGTTGCCTTTCGGCGTGTTCCAGTGGATCAAGATGCGGATGCAGCGCGGAATCCCGGTCGGTACTCCCATCTCTTGACAGCCGATCAGCGCGACCTGCGTCCAGCCCATATCACGGGCGGCTTTCGCGGGGTAGGCGGCGGTCAAGTCGGGCGTAGTCGTAAAAATCACGCTGGCGACGTCGTCCTCGTCAATCGCGTTCGCGCGCACAATTCGCTCCAATAATTCCCGCGTCGCCGACCAGATCGCTTCAGCGCTGTCCTCGTCGATGGTAGTCGCGCCACGCACGCCCCGAAACTTCATAGCTTCCTCCCCCATGCCAATAGGCAAACAAAAAGGGCGCGAGCTTTTGCTCTGCGCCCTTCGGTTAGCGAATTTCAGTTGACCGACTAGACAGCACGCAATGCTCGACCTTGAGCTATGTCGCTAAAGTAATAAAAGTAGAAGTAGCGATAGGTCTGAGCAGGCATGATCGGTGCAGGTTTACTGTATCCGTTCGTTAGGGCAGAGCATAGCATAGCTGCGGAAAGCTTGTCAACAGCAGCGTGCGACCTCCTGAAAAATCCGACGAACTGACGAGAAAAGTACCGTTTGCCCGTGCAAGATTCGGCAACGGGCGCGAAACGCCGTCGAGCATTCACGTAGGGGCGGAACTAAGTTCCGCCCCTACCCACAGAATCGCCTATCGATCCAGCGCCCGCCGCAGCGTTCCGGCGAGTTCGCGGACGGGTTCGACGCCGCCCTGCCCCGCTCGCACCAGCGCGCTGCCGACGATGAAACCGTCGACCAGATCGCTCATGCGCCGCGCCTGCTCCGGCTTGCTGATGCCGAAGCCCATCACCAGCGGCGTATCGGGAAGCTGCGCCCTCAAGCGGGCGATGAACTCGGTCAGGTGCGGCGGCAGTTGATCGCGCACGCCGGTGATGCCCACCAGCGAAACGACGTAGATGAAGCCGGTCGCTTTGCTGCCGACAAAGGCGATCCGCTCAGCGGTGCTGGTCGGGGCGAGCATGTAGACGTGCGCCAGCCCCGACTGCGCGCAGAGCGCATCGACTTGAGCGCCTTCGTCAGGCGGCAGATCGGGGACGATCAGACCGTCGGCACCGGCAGCTTTAGCGTCGTGGACGAAGTTCTCCGCGCCGTAAGCCAGAATTGGATTGATGTAACCCATCAGCAGCATCGGCTGAGCCACGCCGCGCGCGCGCAGTTCGCGCACCGCCTCGAAACATTTGAGCGTGGTGATGCCGTTTTCTAGCGCGATCTGGGTTGCCGCCTGAATGACGGGACCGTCTGCCAGCGGATCGCTGAAGGACAGCCCGATTTCGAAACCATCCACGCCTTCGTCTGCCATCGCTTCGATGGCGTCGAGCGACTCGGCGTAGGTCGGGTAGCCAATCGGGAAGTAGGGCAAGAACGCGGCGCGGTTCTCCGCCTTCGCTTGCACGAACATCGCCGCTAAAGACTCAAGTCCGATCAGTTCACGAATGGTCATAGTCTACTCTTTTCAATTCTCTACGTCGGTGACAAGCGCGTAAAAGATCGTATTCACGTCGGCGCGCTCGGCGTGCAGCCTCCGCCAGATCACCGCCCCCGCGAGCAGCAAATACACCGCAGCAATCGCCAGCACCGCCCCTGTAGATGGGATCACCTGCACCATCAGCAGCATCGCCACCACCAGCCCACCAGCCAGCAGCAGACGCAAGCCGCCAAACAGGTCGACCTTGATCTTGCACTGAATCAGCGTGCCTTCCTCTTGCACCTGCAAATCACCGTCCCACGCGGTATCGTCCCGGCGCAGCCAAGCGGATGGCTTGCTGAGGCTAAACGTCGCCGCATCATCCTGCCGCTGGACGTGCAGTTGAAGCGGCGTTTGCTGTACCGCCGCTTCCAAGTCGGCAAGGCAGCGATCCAGCGCTTTTGGCGTCGTCGCGCTGACATCATTCGAGATAGTGATATTGAGGAAATCAAACTGATTAGTCGTCGTCATAGGCTTCGCCTTTGCGCCATTAGCCAACGATAGATCGCCACGTCCGTATAAGCGCGGTCGGAGGTGCCGCCGTGCGTCGCGTCGGGATAGCGGGTGTAGCCGAAGTTCGCGCCGATCTCCGCCAGCGCCGCCGCGACCTCATCCGCGCCGCGCACCGACACCGCCTGATCGAGCGCGCCATGTACCAACCAGAGCGGCTTGGCGCGTAGACGCTTTAAATCGTCATGCGTCAGGAAATCGTCAAAAAACTGACTGCCAGCGACGGGCAGCAGCGCGGCGAAGCGTTCCGGTCGCTTGACCGCCCACGCCCACGTTCCGTAACCGCCCATGCTGAAACCGGTCAGGTAGATGCGATCCCGGTCAACCGGCTGTTCCGCCAATAAATCGTCGAGCAGCAGGTCGAGCTGATCGGTGATCGCGCTCCACGCCTCGTCAGCGGGGCACTGCGGTACGGCAACGTAAGCGGGCAGCTGCACGACACCCGCTTCGATGGCGCGCGGCATTCCCCACTTCTTGACCAATTCGAGGTCATCACCGCGCTCGCCGATGCCGTGCAGAAAGATGATCAGCGGGCGTGGGTCGGGTTCGATCCCTTTGGGTCGGTACAACAGATACTTGAGCTTGCTCATGTCGGCTCCTTGAGTGAGCGCGTCAGCGCGTTGATGCCCGCCTGCGTGATTTCCTGAGCAATGCGGACGCGAAATGCCCAATGATCGACGTCCAGATCGTACTCGGCGGCAGCGCGGCGCTGCGTTTCGGCATCCGCCGCCTGCGGCAGATAGCGATCCGCCGTCTCCCAGTCCAAGCCGTCGACCCACGCGCCCCGAATCGAGAAGCCACCCCGATGCAGCAGTACGACCCACTCCGCGTCCGTGCCCAGCGCTCGCACCGGATCAGCATTCGCCAGCAGAAACTCAACCGCTGCGCGACTCAAGCCCTTTGATCCCGCACATAGGTCGAGTTTCTGCCCGACAAAATGCGAGAACACCTCATTGGTGATCGCCTCGATTTGCTGGAGCGACTGCGGGTGCGTCGCCAGCGCGGCGGGTGTCCGCCCGACGACGAGATAATCGACCGTCTGGACTTCGGCAATCGTCCGGCGGAGTTCGTCGGGATGCAACTCGCACCAGCGAATCAGGCGGTCACCGTCGACGTAATGTACGAAGTCCGCCCCGGTTTGCAGCGCCAGTTCGAGCGCCGTGAAGCGCCCTGACTCCCAACCGTCGCGCATCTCGATCCGCACGTCGGGCAGCGATTGCAGGAATTGGAGCGCTTCCGGCTCCGCGTTCGGCGGCAAACTCACGACCATTCTGCCGTACCACTGTGAGAAGACCGGATACAGCCGCCGCAGGCGCTCAGTTTCGCCGTGCGGATACCACGTCAGGGCAAGGCAGACAGTCATGCGCCCTGCCTTTCACGCAAGAAGCGCAGGATCACCGACTTTTTCTCGAAACCCACGTCGAGCGCTGCGACTCCCGCCGCATCAAACCAGCCGAGCGATTGCCCTTCGAGCAGCGTCAAGCTATCCGCCGGACGGTCGAAATCGGCGGCGAAAACGTGGACGATCACGTCGAGTTCGCCGGGAATACTCCGCACCGGGCAAACGTAGTCATCCCAGTGGATCACCGCGAGGTCGAGAGCAAGTTCCTCGCGGATTTCGCGGCGGATGGCGTCCTCGAAGCTGGCGTCCTCCGGCTCGACCGCGCCGCCGAAGATCGTCCAGCAGCCGGGATAGAGAATCCCCGGCGCGTGATCGCGCTGCTGAAGCAGCACCTCGCCGCGCGAGTTGACCGGGATCACCGAAACCATGTGTTTCTGTCGAATGGTTGTCATCGGATGCTCGGCTCAATCTTCTGCACACTTGTAGGGGCGTTCAATTGAACGCCCCTACGGGTTCCGCCAACCTGACGTTGTTGAAAGTAGGAAATCATTTGCCCTCTAGAGCCTTGATCACCGTATCGAGGTCTTTGTCGCCGCGCCCGCTCAGATTGATCAGGATGATCGAGTCTTTGGGCATAGTCGGCGCGCGCTTGATGGCTTCGGCGACGGCGTGCGCGCTCTCCAGCGCCGGGATGATGCCTTCCAGCGTGCTCAGCTTTTGCAGGGCGTCGAGCGCCTCGTCGTCGGTCGCGTAGGTGTAGAACGCCCGCTCCAACGCGCGCAGATAGGCGTGTTCCGGTCCGACCGAAGCGTAATCCAGCCCCGCCGAAATGCTGTGCGTGTTCAAAATCTGCCCATCCTCGTTCTGGAGCACGTAAGATCGCGTGCCGTGCAGGACACCGGGACGACCGAGCGCGGGATCGGCGAAGCGGGCGGCGTGCGCCCCGCTCTCGATGCCGAAGCCGCCCGCCTCCACGCCGATCAGGTCAACATCTTGGTCGTCGCGGAAGGCGTGGAACAAGCCAATCGCGTTGCTGCCGCCGCCGACGCAGGCGATACAGACGTCGGGCAGCCGCCCCGCCAGTTCGACGATTTGCTGGCGCGCTTCCACGCCAATCACGCTCTGGAAGTCGCGCACCATCATCGGGTAAGGATGCGGACCGAGTGCCGAGCCGAGCAGGTAAAACGTGTCCTCGACGTTGGTGACCCAGTCGCGGATGGCTTCATTGATGGCATCCTTGAGCGTCTTGCTGCCGCTCTCGACCGGGACGACCTCCGAACCGAGCAGCTTCATCCGAAAGACGTTGGGCTGCTGGCGGGCAATGTCGACGCTGCCCATGTAGACGTGGCAGTCGAGACCGAGCAGCGCGCTGGCGGTCGCGCTGGCGACGCCATGCTGACCCGCGCCCGTTTCGGCGACGATCCGCTGCTTGCCCATCCGTTGAGCCAGCAGCGCTTGACCGAGCGCGTTGTTGATCTTGTGCGCGCCGGTGTGCGCCAAGTCCTCGCGCTTGAGGTAAATCTGCGCGCCGCCGAGCGCCTCGCTCAGCCGTCCGGCGTAAGACACGGGAGTCGGTCGTCCGGTGTAGGTCTTTTGCAGGTGCGCCAGTTGATTCTGGAACTCAGGATCCGCCATCGCCTCGGCGTAAGCGGCGGTCAGTTCATCGAGCGCCGGGATCAACGTCTCCGGCACGAAGCGCCCGCCGAACTCGCCGTAGTAGCCGCGCTCGTCGGGGACGTTGGTGGTATTCGTTTGAATGTAAAGTGATTGTGATTCAGACATACGTTCTTCCCTAATCCAACAATCCTTGATCGATCAACAAGCGCAGTTTTTCCTCAGGGACACAGGCGCGAATTTCGTCATGGGGGTCATCTAGCGCTTCGTAGTCGCTGGCATAGACGATGAAGTCACCAGTCGTGTTGAGCAATCCCCGCCAGTCCTGATCATTCAGATCGCGGGCGACTTGACAGACCAACTGACGAATCTCGCCCCAACGCCGATCCCGGCGGTACGTTCGCAACCAACGCGCAAAGACCTGCGGCAGCGGATAGATAGTGGTCAAGATCAAGTCGCGCGGGTGATAGTGATCGATCAGTGAACGGAAACGATGATCATCGGTTTCCGCTTCCCACACCGCCCGCTGATCAGCGTCCCCGATCATCAGAGTCATACCGTCGTCAGCGACAGCATCGTGGCTTAGCACTAGAAAGCAGACCGGCGCTTGCCGATGTGCTTCCAGATCAAGCTGCTTGAGTTCTGTAGTCACAGCATCGTACAGCGCCCGACGCGCCGCATCATAAAGCGCATTGTCAGTCTCATCTACAGGCGGAAGTTCGTAACTGATCACCTCTGGCACACTGGCGATTTCCGCCAATGTTGGAGCCATTCGCGTCACAATTCGTTGGAGTACATCTCCATCGTACTCATAGGTATCCTCTCCAAAATGCTGATCGTAGTCGGTGACGACACGCGTTAGCCGCCTTAACTCATCGTAGTGATAAGTTTCAAAAACCAACCCATCTTGCCCAAATTCGGCATAGTACACTGGCTGCCCGTTGAGCAACACCCTCCGCGCTACCGCACCCAAATAATACTGATCCGTATGATGGATCACGAAGAATTCCGCAAGATCAATTTGATTTTCGGCGTAGTTGTAGAACGTGACTGAACGTGGCGCATCTCCAACTTGGAAGAACGCGGCATAGCAAATCCGATCTTGATCGTCGTAACCGTAAGCGTAAAACATGTGTGCTTCACTTGGCTCGTCATCCACCAACCGCCCGATGCGCTCGTTGAAGCGTCGGAAGTAATCAGCACGAAGTTCAAACACTGTTTGTTCGGCATAGCGCCAGCGCTGAATATGTACGTCGATTTCAGTATCCCACTGCACAAAGGCGTTCTTCAATGCAGCGAACCGCGCGTGCAGATCATCCAAAATCGCGTCTTTATCCAATAGCGCATCGTTCATAATTACCCCTTCGCTGCCGCGATGAATGCCGCGACCTTCGCCGCGTCCTTGCGACCGGGTATATCGCCCTCGACCCCGCTGGCAACGTCGACGCCCCAAGGCTTGACCGCCGCGATCCGCTCCGCGACGTTCTCCGGCGTCAAGCCGCCCGCCAGCAGCAAGCGCGGTGTCGCTTCGCGCACGGCAACGGCGACCTCAGCGCTGGCCTGCTCGCCGGTGCCGCCGTAGAGCTTGGGATTGTAGGCATCGACCAGCAAAGTCGGAATGCGCTCGTCGGTCGGCGCGAACTGCCCATAATAAGCTGCGTCGTCGAGCGCTTCCGCCTTGTTACGCGGACGCAGCGCCTTGAAGCCGATCCCGCGCAGTTCGCGCAGCAGTTCGCCGGATTCGTCGCCGCTCAGTTGAGCATAGTTCAGCCCGACCTGCTCCATCGTCCGCGAGATTTTGCTCAGAATTTCGTTGACGAAGACGCCGACCAGCAGCGGACAATCCGCGCCGAATTCCGCCCGCAGCCCATCGCAGAGGGCGCGCGCCGCCGCCGGGTCGAGGTAACGCGGGCTTTTGGCGTAGAAGTTCAAGCCGAGCAGATCGGCTCCGCTGCGCGCTGCTAGCAAGCCGTCTTCCAGCGTCGTGATCCCGCAGATTTTGACTTTGGTCACGCTTCGCCTCCTCGCGGCTGACTGCTAAACGCCCGTACCTGCACGGCGATGTCGCCCGCTTTGACCAGCCCCTCGCCGACGAGGACGGCGTGCGCGCCGAGCGCCCCCATTTTACCCACAGCTTCGGCGGAGCGGATCGCACTTTCGGCGACCAGCGTTACGCCATCCGGGATCAATACAGCGATTCGTCCGGTCGTCCCCAAGTCCTCGTGGAAGGTCCTGAGGTCGCGGTTGTTGACGCCGATTAAGCGCGGGTTAATCCTCAACGCGCGTTCGAGTTCAGCTTCGTTGTGAACTTCGACCAGCGCCGCCATGCCGAGTTCAGCGACCAGCGCGTGCAGGTCGGCAAGCTGAGTGTCCGCCAGCGCCGCGACGATCAAGAGCACGGCGTCGGCATCCGCGGCGCGCGCCTCGTAAATCTGATACGGGTCGATGATGAAGTCTTTGCGCAGCACCGGGATACTCACCGCCGTCCGCACTTGCGTCAGATAGGCGAGACTGCCCTGAAAGAACTGCGCGTCCGTCAGCACCGAGATCGCCGCCGCGCCGTTGGCAGCGTAGGTTGTGCCCAGCGCCACAGGATCGAAGTCCTCGATCAGCACGCCCTTGCTCGGCGATGCGTGCTTGACCTCGGCGATCAGGGCGACCGTCGGTCGATGCAGCGCGCCGACGAAATCGCGCGGCGGTTCAGCTTCGCGAGCGGCGCGCGCCACTTCAGCGAGGTTAACGCCGATCTCGGTCAGCTTGACCGCGAGGATCTGGTCGAGGATCGTGCCGGTCTTGACGAAACTGGTCATGCTTTACCCCACCCCCGACCCCTCCCCGACTTCAGGGAGGGGAGCGAACTTGTTTGTTTCACAGCAACAAATCGCTCAAAAGCCCGATACTCAGGATGCAGTGCTTCAAGCGTTTTCTCAGCACTTTCTAGGCGACCGTCTCTTGCGCGAGCTTCTGGCTGTAGGCGATCAGCGCGTCGAGCCGTTCCAGCGCCTTGCCGCCGTCGATCACCGCCGCCGCCTGCTCGATCCCGGCGGAGAGGCTGTCGGTCAAGCCGCCCGCCATGAACGCCGCCGCCGCATTCAGCAGCACCACGTCGCGCTTAGCATCCTTGATCACACCGCCGAGGATGCCGCGCAGGATCGCCGCGTTGGTCGGCGCATCGTCGCCGAGCAGTTCGGCGATGTTCGCGCCTTTGAAGCCATATTCTTCAGGATCGAACTCGTAGGTCGTCACCGTGCCGTCCTTGAGATAGCTGACGGTGTTGGGTCCGGTAGTGGTCAGTTCGTCGATGTTGCCGTAGCCGCTGACGACCAGCGCGGTCAGCGAGCCAAGATCGTTGAGGACGTGCGCCAACATCGGCGTCAAGTCGGGGGTGAAGACGCCCATCAACTGCCGCCTTGCGCCTGCCGGATTGGTCAGCGGACCGAGGATGTTGAAAATCGTGCGCACGGCGATCTCGCGGCGCGGACCAATGGCGTTTTTCATCGCCGGGTGCAGCTTCGCCGCGAACAGAAAGCCGATCCCGACGTCATCGACGCACTTACCGACCTGCTCAGGCGTCAGGTCAAGGTTGACGCCCAACTCGCCGAGCACGTCAGCGCTGCCGCATTTGCTGCTGGCGGCGCGGTTGCCATGCTTGGCGACTTTCAGCCCCGCGCCCGCCGCGACGAAGGCGACGGTCGTGCTGATGTTGAAGGTTCCCGATTTATCGCCGCCGGTGCCGCAGGTATCGAGCAGCGCGTCGTTGGAGGTCGTGGTCGGGACGCGGTGGGCGTTAGCGCGCATCGCCAGCGCGCTGCCGACGATCTCGCCCTGCGTCTCGCCCTTCATGCGGAGCGCCATCAAGTACGCGCCGATCTGCGCCTGAGTCGCCCCACCGGTCATGATCTGGTTCATGACCGCTTCGGCTTCCTCCTGCTGGAGATGCCCAAAGCGGCTGATGATGTCAATTGCTCGTTGAATGTCCATGAAAATGTCCTAATTCTCGTTTTTGTCTTGGGCGAGGCGTCGGCAAACCTTCGGTTTGCGCGCCCCTACAGCAAACCGCCCATTCGCAGCGTAAGGGGCGGGTTTGAAACCCGCCCCTACACCTCACGCTAGGCGGTGACCGGGACTTTCAGTTCGAGAAAATTGCGCAGAATACGCGGACCGTAGGTCGTCAGGATGCTTTCGGGATGGAACTGGACGCCGAAGACCGGATACTCTTTGTGTCGCAGTCCCATGATCTCGCCTTCCTCGGTGAACGCCGTCACCAGCAGCAACTCCGGCAGCGAGCTTTCCTCGACGATCAGGCTGTGGTAGCGCGTCGCCTCGAACGGGCTGGGCACGCCGGTGAAAATCACGTCGTCCTTGTGATAGATCAGGCTGGTCTTGCCGTGCATCAGCCGTCCAGCGCGATGCACGACGCCGCCATACGCCTGCCCGATACATTGATGACCGAGGCAGACGCCTAAGATCGGCGTGGTCGCGCCCAACTCGCGGATCACGTCGAGCGAGACGCCGCCATCGTCGGGCGTGCCGGGTCCGGGCGAGATCAGGATGTGCGACGGGTCGAGCGCCCGAATCTCGTCGAGCGTCACCTGATCGTTGCGGACGACCTGAATGTCCGCGCCCATCTCGCCCAAGAACTGGACAATGTTGTAGGTGAAACTGTCGTAATTGTCGATCACGAGGATCATGATTTTGCCTCCAGTTCGCGCGACGCCCGTCGCTCTAGCCCTTCAAGATGCATCACGTCATCGACGGCGACCAGTTCCCAACCACTATCTTTGGCGCGGATGGTCGTCACCGAAGTATTGTCGAGATCAACGTCGAGCGGATCGTAGCCGGGGATCAAATCCGCCAGCAGGATTTTGATCGCGGTCGTGTGCGAGAGGATGCCGACCGTCTCGCCCGATTCGCGCTTGAGGATGTCGGCGAGCGCCGCCCGCACCCGCGCCCGCACATCACTGCGCGACTCGCCGCAATCGACGCGATAACCATCCACGTCCGCCAGCATCGCTGTGTAATCGGCGGGATACCACGCCTCGATCTCGGCGCGGGTTAAGCCTTGCCACATACCGATGTTGCGCTCGCGCAAGCGCTCGTCCGGGATCGGCGCAAAGCTCAAGCGCTCGGCGAGGCATTCCGCCGTCTTGAGCGCGCGGCGCAGGTCACTGGTGTAGAGCGCGCTCATGCCGATGTTGCGAATAAAGCTCGCCAGCGCGCGCGCCTGCCGCTCGCCCAGTTCGTTGAGTGGAATGCTCACCCAGCCCTGCCAGCGTCCGAGCTTGTTCCAGTCAGTCTCGCCGGGACGGATGAAAACCAGTCGTTTCACAGTCATGTCGATTACTCCTATAGCAATTAGCAGTCAGCTATCAGCGGTCAGCTTGTCAATTACGCGAAGATTACCTTGCTTTTGACTGCGCTGAAAGCTGAACGCTGAATGCCGACTGCTCTACATCAAGCCGCGTTCGGCACGCTCGATGGTTACGGCGAGCGCCCGCGCCTTGTTGAGCGACTCCTCGTACTCGGTCGCGGGTACGCTGTCGGCGACGATCCCCGCGCCCGCTTGCAGCGTGAGCGTGTCGCCCTGAATCATGGCGGCGCGAATCGTGATACACATGTCCATCGAGCCGTCAAAGCTGAAGTAACCGACCGCGCCGCCGTAAGGTCCGCGCCGCGTGCCTTCGAGTTCCTCGATGATCTCCATCGCGCGGACTTTGGGTGCGCCGCTGAGCGTACCCGCCGGGAAAGTCGCGCGCAGCAGGTCGAAGGCGTTCATGCCGGGCTTGAGCACGCCCTGCACGTTACTGACGATGTGCATGATGTGAGAGTAGCGCTCGACGTACATCATGTCGGTGACTTTGACCGTGCCGTAGGTGCTGACGCGCCCCAAGTCGTTGCGCCCCAGATCGACCAGCATGACGTGCTCGGCGCGCTCTTTGGGATCCGCCAGCATCTCGGTCGCCAATGCCTGATCCTCGGTTTCATCGCGTCCGCGCGGGCGCGACCCGGCGATGGGTCGGGTGGTGGCGATGCCGTCTTCGAGCCGCACCATCATCTCCGGCGACGCGCCGACCAGCGTAAAATCATCGCTGAAGTGGAGCAGGAACATGTAGGGTGAGGGATTGGTCGCGCGCAGGGCGCGATAGATGGTCAGCGGCGAGGCGCTGGTCTTGCGGCTGAGACGCTGCGAGACGACGATCTGGAAGGCGTCGCCAGCGGCGATGTATTCCTTGGCGCGGCGGACGTTGTCTTCGTACTGCTCGCGGGTGAGGTTCGAGCGCAGTTCGTCGTGGATCGGTTCGCCCGCTTCCGCCGGGATCACCAGCGGCTTGACCAGCGCATCAGTGATGGTTTCGATCCGGCGCAGCGCGTCGTCGTAGGCGACATCTACTCCGTCGGTGTTGTGGGCGTTGGCGAGGATGATCAGTTGGTGTTTGGCGTGGTCGAACATGACGAGCGTGTCGATCAGCATAAATGCGGCGTCAGGCACGTCGAGGTCGTGGCTGGCGGTCTCCGGCAAGCGTTCGAAGTAGCGCACGACGTCGTAGCTCAGCATCCCGACCGCCCCACCGACGAAACGCGGCAGCCCCTCGATCCGCACCGGGTTGACGCGCCCGAACTCCTTCTCGACGGCGTGGAGCGGATCCTCGCCTTCGTTGAGCGGGCGAGTCGTGGTCACGCCGTGCAGCGTCCGCGTGACCACACCATCCTTTATGCTGATCACGCCTTTGGGGTTGACGCCGAGGAACGAGTAGCGCCCGACACGCTCGCCGCCTTCGACACTTTCGAGCAGAAACGAGACATTGCCGGTTTGCGCCAGTTTCATGTAAACGGAGACAGGGGTTTCGAGGTCGGCGAGCAGCGTGCGGTAGACCGGCACGAGATCGCCCTGCTCGAACAGCTTGTGAACTTGCTCCCGACTGGGCAGCACCGCCGGTCGCGCGAGGGTTGGAGAAAGAACCATGTGAGCACCACTCCTCTACTAGGAAATACAAAACCGCTTCCCGTATCAAGGACGAGAAGCGGTTCCCGTGGTGCCACCTTGCTTGCTGCGATCGTGAGATCGCAGCCGCTCTTTAGGGGTGCGGACATGCAGCGCAAGCGCTGCCATGTCGATACCCTGCGCCTTGATAACGGGTGCGCGTCTCCCGGTTCGAGCTACTTGGAAGTGTTGCCCCGTTCGCTCTCACAACTCCCCAGTCCATTCGACCGCTGCGCTCGTGCGCCTTCTCAGCTTCCGGCTGCTCTCTGGAACGCCGCTCTGCGGTGTACTCGTCTGGATCAACATCTTTGTTGGTCTAGATTGGTTTTAGAGTAGCCACATTTTGCGAGGCTGTCAAGCAGTTCATGCTCGCCGGAATTCCCACCGGTTCAGGAATTGGTCTGCCGCGTTCGAGTGCCAACTCAAGCCAAAGATACTTTGCTTCATCAATTGCTGGAAAATCTGATTCCACTCATCGACTTCAGTCATGCAGCCGGAAAGTTCTTTCACGCTGACGAACCAAGCCTCACCATCAGGGATAATTTCCAGCGTATAGGGCAAGGCGAGATAATCCTCAAGTGTTCTATTCATCATCGCTTTCACCTTCTTCCGCAGACGGAAACAACTCATCCAGAACGGCGATCACACGTTTTACATAAATCCGCTTGATCTTGTTTCCATGCAACGGAAAGACAATTTGACTGCTCCGTTGTCCATCGTCAAACTCAAAGATGTGATGGCTTCCGCGTGTGCGGACAAGTACAAAGCCGAAGCGTTCGAGTAGCGTTTGGACATCGCGCATATCGGGATCTGCTGAGAAGTTGCGTAGTTTTCGTCGAAGTCGTTCGCGCTTGCTCATTGCTACTCACTACGTGACGTTGTGCTCAGTGTAACATGCTTTTAGGGAGTGTCTAAAAGGATGGGTTTCTATTGGGCGCAGAGCCGTGCGCCCCTACAAAAAACTCATGATCTTCGCCACTACCTGCTTTTATCCAATTGTCACGCCGTGTTATACTTCTTGCATAACACATTCGTTCTAAACGAGCCATATCCCATTCGTAGGGTTTGATTGAGTGTACTGAGACCGAACTTCCTCACATTTCCAAGTATGTTCTTCGTTTAATATTTGTGCTCATCTTCGCGGTTTATTGTTTGATATTACACTTATTTAGCCCAATAGATTTATCGTGCATAATACCCCTAGGACTGCTTGTGTTTCTTTTTAATCCTGTTCAAGATGATCGTGTGTACATACTCCTTGCTATAGCAATAGGCTCAATTTTGGCTTGGATAATTCCGAATATATGGCGACGCGGCACATTTGGACGGCTTATCTTGGTTGCGCTCATTCTGCTTAATAGTACTGGCTTATGGTGGTGGTTCTGGACAACCGCAGATTTTGGTCCCTGAGGATACTAGAGGTATCAATCATATGACCAACCGCGAGATAGCCGACATTTTCGACACGATTGCCGACATGCTGGAGATCAAAGGCGAGATCATCCACCGCGTGATGGCGTATCGCAACGCCGCTGGAGCGATCCGCGACCTGCCCCGCGACATCAACGCCATCGCCGCCGAAAACGACCTCGGCTCGATCCCCTTCGTCGGCAAGATCATCGGCGAGAAAATTCAGGAAATGCTCGACACGGGCAAGCTCGAATTCTACGAGGGGCTGAAAGCCGAAGTCCCGGTCGGTGTGGTCGACATCCTGCACGTCAACGGCGTGGGACCGAAGAAGGCCAAGCTGTTCTGGGAGCAGGGCATCACGACGCTCGACGCGCTCGAAGCCGCCGCCCGCGAGGGCAAGCTCAACGGAATGCCGGGGATCGGCGAGAAGAGCGAGGCGAAAATCCTCGACGGGATCGAGTCGCTCAAGCGGCGCGCCGCCAACACGCGCACGTCGATTGGCGTCGCCCTGCCGTTAGCCGAAAGCATCCTCGCGCGGCTGCTGGCGCTGCCGCAGGCGCTTGAAGGAACGGTCGCCGGGAGCATCCGGCGCGGACGCCCGACCATCGGCGACATGGATTTGCTGGTCGCCAGCAGCGAGCCGATGCCGATCATGGACGCTTTCGTGGGCATGGACGAGGTGGCGCGGGTGCTCGGTCACGGCGAGACCAAAAGCTCGGTCGAACTGCACAGCGGGATGCAGGTCGATTTGCGCGTGCTGCCGCCCGAACGCTGGGGCACAGCGCTGCAATATTTCACGGGATCGCAGGCGCACAACATCCATATCAGGGAGATCGCGCTGGCGCAGGGCTTGAGCCTCAACGAACATTCATTTACGCCGGTCGGCGGGGGCGACGACCTGCTCTGCGCGACCGAGGAAGCGGTTTACGAGCAGATCGGGCTGGCGTGGATTCCGCCGGAAATCCGCGAGGATTGGGGCGAAATCGAAGCGGCGAAAGCGGGCACGCTGCCCAACCTGATCACATTGGTAGACATGCGCGCCGACCTGCACATGCACACCGTTTGGAGCGACGGCAAGTTCAGCGTCCGCGAGATGGCGGAGGCGGCGCTCGAACGGGGGCGCGCGTACATCTGCATCACCGATCACTCGCACGGCGCGACCATCGCCAATGGTTTGAGCGTCGAGCGGCTGATGCAGCAGCAAGCGGAAGTCCGCCAAGTCGACGCCGACATGCGCCCCTTCCGGGTCTTTCACGGCACCGAGATGGAAATTCGCGCTGACGGCACGCTGGATTTCCCCGACGACGTGCTGGATACGTTGGATTTCGTGATCGCGTCGCTGCACGTCGGCTTGCGCCAGCCGCGCGAACAGGTGACGGCGCGCATCCTGAACGCGATCAATAACCCACACGTCGACCTGATCGGGCATCCACGCGGACAGTTGATCCTCGAGCGCGACCCGGCGGATCTCGACATGGATCAGGTCTTCGCGGCGGCACAGCAAAGTGGGATTGCGTTGGAAATCAACGCCAATCCGCACCGGCTCGACCTCGAAGCCCAGTACGCCCGCCGCGCCGTCGAATTGGGCATCCCGCTGTGCATCGACACCGACGCGCACGCGATTGACCAGATGGATTTGCTCCGTTTTGGCATTATCACGGCACGGCGCGGCTGGGTCGAAGCCAAGTCGGTGATCAACACGTGGTCGCTCGATCAATTTCTGGAATGGGTAGAAAGGCGAGGACATCATGCCTGAGCAGCCGTCCGATAAACTCGACGATACCCAAGACCTGACCGGAACACAGCCGCTCGACCTGCCGGAATGGGCACCGCCGCAGACGAGCGGGCGCGTCCAAGAACCGACGGCTCAGCCACCGCCCACGCCAGCATCGCTGGCGCCGCGCTCCGAGCACGGTGGGCGCAAACGCAAGGCACGGGATCGGACGCGCAGCGCATGGTATCTGCCCGCGTGGTCGGTCGGCTTGATGCTGCTGTTGGTTTTCGGGATCACCGGGGCGATAGTGATGCTGGTCTACACGCTCGGCGGACGCACCGGAACGGGAGGCGAGCCGCGCGTCCTGATCATCACCGCCGAGCCGACCGCCACGCCCGCGACCCTGCCAACGCTCGCCCCAACCATCGAGAGCGGTCAGGTGCAGAGCTTCGGCATTCCGCTGCCAACCTTCGCCTTGGAGGGACCAACGCTGGCGCCGATCATCCTGTCGCCGACGCCGCTGAGCATCACCATCGGCTCAACGGTGATCGTCAACAGCGATACGCTGCGGATTCGCCCGGAACCTAGTCTGGACAATACCGAGAAGTTTTTCGCCAACCAGAACGACCGCTTCACCGTGATCGGCGGACCGGAGCAAGGCAGCGGCTTGACGTGGTGGCAGGTGCAAGACCCGGATGATCCGACGCGCAACGGCTGGGCTGCCGCCGATTATCTCGACGTGGCAACTCAGTAAACGCTTAACCCTCGCCACAGGCTTCGAGCTTGTGGCTAGCAAGACTAAGCCCGCTCAAGCGGGCTATCTCAAACCAGTTTCGCAGGTAGCCTGCTTCAGCAGGCTTGAGTTTCTAGCCCGATGCTTTGAGCATCGGGCGACAGGTAAGCCGATGACCGACGATCTCGCGCAGCGCGCCGCGGAACTCCGCAGCCAACTGAATTACCACATCTACCGCTACAACGTCCTCGCCGACCCGGTGATCACCGACCCGGAGTACGACGCGCTCTATAACGAACTGCTGGCGCTGGAAAACGCGCATCCCGAACTGGTCACGCCGGATTCGCCAACGCAGCGCGCCGGAAGCGACCTGTCGGAAGACTTCCCCAAAGTGCGCCACCCCGCGCCGATCCTGAGCCTCGCCAACGCTTACGACGACGAGGGCATCCGCGCGTGGGAAGAACGAACCCTCAAGCTGCTGCCGTCGGGCACGGAACTCGACTACACGCTAGAGCCGAAGCTCGACGGCTTGACGGTCGTCCTGACTTACGAGAACGGCGTGCTCACGCTGGCGGCGACACGCGGCAACGGCGAGGTCGGCGACGTGGTGACGCCCAACATCCGCACGATCCGCAGTATCCCACTGCGGATTCCCACAAATCCCGCCAAGCCGCCCGCGCCGGAGCACTTGGTCGTGCGCGGCGAGGTCATGTTCCTCAAGTCGGATTTCGAGGCGCTGAATCAACGCCAAACCGAGCAAGGGCTTCCCGTGTTCATCAACGCGCGCAACGCCGCGTCGGGGGCGCTCAAGCAAAAGGATTCGCGCGTCACCCGGTCGCGGGCGCTGACCGCCTTCTTCTACCAGATCGTCGAGTCAGTGGGGATAACGCGGGATAAGCTGGATAAGCAGTGGGATATGCTGGAATACTTGCGGGATATGGGATTCCTGACCGCGCCCAATGCGCGATTCTATCCCACCTTAACCGACATTATCCAGCAGATTCCCGCGTGGGAATCCCGCAGAAACCAACTTGACTACGAGATCGACGGCATTGTGATCAAGGTCAACGACCTGAACATCGCCCGCGAGCTGGGAGTTGTGGGAAAAGACCCGCGCGGCGCGCTGGCTTACAAGTTTCCGGCGCAGGAAGCGACCACCAAATTGTTGGATATTGGGGTCAACGTCGGGCGGACGGGGCGAGTCGTGCCGTCTGCTGTGCTAGAGCCAGTCTTCATCGGTGGTGTGACGGTTAGTAATGCCACCCTCCACAACTTCGACTACGTGAATCTGTTGGATATTCGCGTCGGCGACAGCGTGATCGTCAAGCGAGCGGGTGATGTGATCCCCAACGTGGTTGGTCCGGTGCTGGGCGCGCGGACAGGCGACGAGCGCAAAATTCTGCCGCCGGAGCGCTGCCCCTTCTGCGACACGCCATTGGATACATCCCGAAGGCGCGGTCGATTGGTACTGCCCCAACGTCCACTGCCCGGAGCGAGTCTATCGTCAGGTCGAATTCTTCGTCTCGCGCGGCGCGCTGGACATCGACGGCATGGGCGGGCAAACCGTGCGCACGCTAATCGCGCAGGGGTTGATCGAGGACGAGGGCGACATCTTCAGCCTGACTGCCGAGCAGCTTATGCCGCTGGAAAAGTTCGCCGAAAAGCGGGTGCAAAACCTGCTCGACTCGATTAAGGCGGCGAAGCAGCGCTCACTCGAACGCGTGATCACCGCGCTGGGGATTGAGGGCGTCGGCTCGACCGTCGCGGCGTCGCTGGCGTCGCATTTCGGCTCAGTCGACGCGCTCGCTGCCGCCAGCGCCGACGACCTCGAAGCGGTCGATGGGATCGGCGGCGTGCTGGCGGAGAGCGTGGTCGCGTGGTTCGCCGATCCGTATCACCAGTCGGTGTTGGCTAAGCTGCGCGCCGCTGGGGTGGAGATGACGGCGCAGGCGCGGGAAAAAGCAGGAAATCAGCTTGAAGGGCTGACCTTCGTGCTCACCGGAACGTTACCCACTTTATCCCGCGAGGACGCGACCGCGCTGATCGAGGCGCACGGCGGCAAAGTGACCAGCAGCGTCAGCAAGAAAACCAGCTACGTCCTGATGGGCGACTCACCGGGCAGCAAAGCCGAGAAAGCCACCAAACTCGGCGTCGCCATCATCAGCGAGGACGATTTAAAGCAGCTTTTAGCCGTTAGCGATTAGCCGTAAAAATGCGTTTTTGTAGGGGCGTTATATATAACGCCCCTACAACGTTCTATCTCTCAGGAGTAACCATGCCCGGAACCATCATCGTCAAGCCGAATCGGGAAAAACCGATTCGCAACCAGCATCCTTGGATCTTCTCCGGCGCGATTGAGGCGGTGCGGGATAATCCCGCTCCCGGCGACATCGTGACCGTGTTATCCCACAGCGGCGCGTTTCTGGCGCGCGGCTACTGGAATCCCAAATCGCAGATACAGGTGCGCATCCTGACGTGGCAGGACGAAGTTATCGACGACGAGTGGTGGCGAAACATGATCCGCCGCGCGGTGGCGCTGCGCCGCGAGCTATTTCCGAATCCAGACTGGAGTCCCCCGACCAACTCTTACCGCCTGATCAATGCCGAAAACGACTATCTACCGGGCTTGATCGTGGATCGCTATGGCGAGTGGCTGGTGCTGCAAGCGCTGACTCTGCACGTTGACCAGCAGAAACAGCGCCTTGCACACCTCCTCATCCAGACGTGCGCCGAGTTCAAAATCCAGATCAAAGGCATTTACGAACGCAGCGACGTCGACGTGCGCGGCAAAGAAGGTCTAAAGCAGGAAACTGGACTCTTGCTGGGCGAAGAACCGCCGCCGATCATCTACACCCTCGACTTCTTTCAAATTCAAATTGGCGTGGACGTGCGGAATGGGCACAAGACAGGCGCATATCTCGATCAAGCATCCAATCACACGTTGTTTTGGGATATGTTCTTGATGGAAAAGGCGTTTTCCATCCTCAATCTGTTCAGCTATACGGGTGGATTTGGCTTATTTGCCGCCTATTTTGGAGCGACGCACGTCGTCAACGTCGATGCCTCACGGGAGGCGTTGGAACTTGCCGAACAACTCGCTCAAGAACGTGAGCGCGCCGAGGTTGATTTTGAATACATCCAAGCCGACGTGTTCGAGTACCTGCGCGATGCCGTCGCCGAGGGGCAGCAGTTCGACGTGGTGGTCTGCGATCCGCCCAAGTTCGCCCACAACGCACAGCAGGTCGAAAAAGCGGCACGGGGCTACAAAGACCTTAACCTGAATGCCTTCAAGCTGGTCAAGCCGGGTGGCTACCTGATCACTTTCTCCTGCTCCGGCGCGATCAGCCGCGACCTGTTCCAGAAGATCGTCTTCGGCGCGCTGGCAGACAGCGGACGGCAGGCGCAGATCATCCGCTTCCTGAGCGCGGGCGACGATCACCCGGTTGCGCTGACGTTCCCGGAAGGCGAATATCTCAAGGGGCTGCTGCTGCGGGTGTACTAAAGAAGTACCGAGTACATAGTACTGAGTACTGAGTCAAAAACTCGTTACGCCGCGCCCTCTTTTGGCTCGGCACTAGGTACTCAGTACTCGGTACTTCTTTGCTGTTCTTCGGCGAGCCGCTTGATCTTGGCGAAGGTTTCGTACCAGCTAATCTCGCTCAAGCCGAGCTTTTCGCGGATGGCGTTGGGATCGACGTCGGCACGGTAATCACGGACGGCGCTGGTCCAGCGCAGCATCTCAAACGAGATTTTTGCGTCAACGTCCGCGCTCTGCCCCAAATCTTCGAGGATGTATTCAAGGTTGCGCGCCGTGCAGGTGATCAGCGTGTTCTTGGGCGTATACTGCCCTAGATATTCGTCCAGCACCGGCAGCCACGCCTCATCCAGCGGGATCAGCCGCTCTTTGTAGACGTGCTTGACACTCTGGTGCTTGACCTTCAACGTCGGCTTGACGTCGCGGTTCACATCGGCGGGCGTCAGGCGCATGGTCTCGCTTTTCTTGATGCCAGTGTCGAGCAGCAGCCGGAACAGGAGTTCCGGGCGGGCGTCGGGCTTCTCGCCGCGCCGGAGCTTGCTAGCAGTGTCGATCACCCGGCGCACTTCGTCCGGCGCGAGAATCACCGCCAGTGGCGCGGGACCTGATCGCTGCAAAACCGCCTTAGCGGGGTCGTGCGGGATAGCGCCGACTTCATGCAGCCACTTGAAAAAGACCTTGAGCGTCGTCACTCGACGGGCATAGGTCTTGCGGCTGCACGATACGCCGCGCCGGTGCTCCATCCAGTCGAGAAATTCGTTCAAGCCGGACGTATGCGCGGCGCCGATTTCGGTCTCGCCGCCGCAGTGCTCGATCATCAACTGTAGGTCGGACGTGAAAGATTTGACGGTGTGGTCGGACTTGCCCTCGCGCAGCAGATAGCGCTGAAACAGCATCACCGTATCGCGCAAGCGCGTGTGTGGGTTCAGGTCGTCGTCGGAGGTCGGGAGCGTTGGAAACAGCGGCATCTGCCGGATGTCCGACATACTGCACATCCTCAATGTTCAATCATGACTAAAACTAGCACAAATGGTCTAAGCCTGTCAAGCGATTGGCTTAGCGGCGAAAAGTCCAATCGGAACTGCCGTAGACCTCGGCGGCGAAGCGCTCGGCGTCGACGCATTCACGGGAGGAAAGATCGCCCGGCGTCAGCACCAAATCGAGCGCCTGCCGGAAGCCATCGGCGACCGCATCGGCAGCAGCCTGCCAGCCGATCACGCTCCCGGTCACGTCCGCCAGCGTCGCGGCGCGCTGGCGCACCTGCGCTTTGGCAGCGCGGCGCTCAGTTTCATCCGTATAGACCAAAACGTCACAGATGCGAGTAATGTCACCAGCAAGCGGCAGCGTGCCATGCTGAAGCAGCCCCTCGCGCCGCCGAACCTGCGCGCTGCCGACCAGCTTGCGCCCTTCAACTGTGATCTCGTAGTGGGAGGGCGTCTCAAAGCAGACCGGGCTGGGCGCGGACTGGGCGTCTTGTGTCGCGCGATCCGCCTGCGGCTGAGCGCCGAGCACTTCGAGCGCCGCCAGCAGCGCCGTGCTGATCTGGCGGTAGCTCTCAACCAAGCCGATCCGCGCCAACGGATGATCGGCGGGCAAGGCGACGCTGTAAGTCAGTTCGTCGGCGTGCAGGATCGCGCGCCCGCCGGTCGGACGGCGCACAATGCCCCAACCCCGCGCCGCCAGCCGATCCGCGTCAGCTTCGCGGGCGTGCTGCCCGTAACCGAGCGACAGACAAGGCGGCGTCCAACCGTAAAGCCGCAGCGTCGGCGGCTGACGCTCCGGCGCATCCCCGGCGGAGACCGCCGCGAGGATCGCCGCGTCAACCGCCATGTTACGCGCGCCATTAGGCGCGCCAAGCGTCGGCTGATCGTAGATCAAGCGCCATTGACGCACAATTGACCTCTACCTATACTGATCCGAGTTTTGCAGGATAAACGGTCGCACGCATGTTTGATTTCGAGTCGGATCGAGACGATCCGCGCTTTGCTCCCCCCAACGGAAATACCAGTACTGCCCCGACACTGCCGGACGGACTGTCCAGCCCAGTTACGCAGCAGCGCCAACCCGCCGTCATTATAGACGATAGCAGCCGGGGTGAGGTCACACCAACCAAAGTGACGGACATTCCCATCCCCCTGCCGCCGCCAATTCAGACGACGCGCGGAATTGTCCACGAGCGTGCTCAAGATCGAGCGCAGCATCAGCGCATCCCGGCGGCGGTCAAGCGTAATGATTGGCTCTGGCTGGTGATGGCTGCCGCGCTGATTCTGGTGTTCATCGTCTTCGGGATCACGCTGGCGGCGCTGGTCAACGCCAATCGGGACAGCGGCGCGGCGGACTCCGCCGGAATGACCGTGCCTGACGTCGCCGCACTGCCAACGCCGGTCGACGTGCGCACCCGCAGCGAGCCAAGTTCGCTCCACAGCGGACAGACGGTCACGCTCGACGACGGCGAAAGCCTGACGCTCAAGCCGTGGGACGGCACCACGCGCCTGAATTTGCTGCTGCTCGGCATCGACCGCCGCCCCGGTGAAACCGGGCTAGGCTACCGCACCGACACGATTATGGTGGTCAGCCTCGACCCGAAAACTCACTCGGTCGGGCTGTTGAGCATCCCGCGCGACCTGTACGTCCGGCTGCCCGGCTACAGCGCGCCCCAGCGGATTAATACAGCGCTAGCGCTGGGCGAGCTGCAACGCGCCGGTTATGGTCCCACGTTGGCGATGCAGACCGTCCAGTTGAACATCGGGATGCCGATCAACGACTACGTGATCGCCGACTTCAACGCGCTGATCAAGCTGGTGGACACGATTGGCGGCATCGACGTGGACGTGCCCGCGCCGATTGCCGATTACGACTTCCCCGACATGGGCTACGGCTACGATCCGCTGATCCTGAGCGCGGGGCTGCAGCATCTCGACGGCTACACCGCTCAGAAGTACGCCCGCACCCGGCACGGCGACAGCGACTTCGACCGCGCCCGTCGTCAGCAGCAGGTCTTGTTCGCCATCCGCGACCGGGTGCTGAGCCTCGATGCGCTGCCGCAGTTGATCCTGCAAGCGCCGAGCCTGTACGCCTCGGTCAGCCAAAACGTCAGCACCGGGCTGACGCTCGACCAGATGATCGCGCTGGCGCTGTGGCTGAAAGACCTGCCCGCCGAGAATATCACGACCGGCGTGATCGACCAGCACTACGTCAGCGATTACACCACCGACGACGGCGCCGAGGTGCTCGTCCCCTACCCGAACGCCCTGCCCAATCTGCTGGCGCAGGTCTTTGGCAGCGACTACGGCGTGCAGTAGCCACATAGTTCATGCGTAGGGGCAGAACTGAGTTCTGCCCCTACACCACGTTACGCCTACAGGCTGAATCAAAAGCGCTGACCACCGCGACCCTGTTTTTCAACTCGGTACGCGATACTCAGCACTCGGTACTTTCAAAAAAGTCCTGCTATGCCGTGTGTGCGATGTTTTGAACCTGCTTTCGCAGGGTGGGAACTCTTCCGGCACTGGGGTCTTGGCGCGAGCCTATCACCTTGCCGCCAGATTGAGTCCCCCTCAAAGGGGTGTTGGCTCAAAACCCGGCGCGACATCACGCGCACAGCAGGTTGCGACTGTTATACCAGTGAGATTCAGAGGTGTAAAGGGTGATCTTGTCCTGCTTTTGGGATATTTAACAACCTTGCACCAGCCTTAAATTATGCTGTCAGCACGCGCTGTCTGACTCCCCGACCGCCGCGTTGGCAAAAAGAAAAGCGGCGCCGAAGCGCCGCTCTCCATAGTAGGCTGCAAACCAAGCCGGTATGCGTTAATCCATGCTGACTTCGGCAGGCGCTTTCAGTCCCAAACCCTGCGCCACGCCGCGCCCGTACTCCGGGTCGGCTTTAGCGAAGTGGACGATCTGGCGCTCCTGAATGTACTGCGGGATGCCCTTCATGCTGCCGACGATGTTCTCGATCAGCCGCGCCTGCGCATCCGGCGTCATCAACCGGAACAGATTACCCGGCTGAGTATAGTCGTCGTTACCCTCACGGTGATCGTAGCGGTCGCCGTCGCCATCGACCGGGAATGGCGGCTCGGCAACGTTCGGGTCTTGCACCGGACCACCCATGCTGTTCGGCTCGTAGTTCGGCGCACCGCCGAAGTTCCCGTTGTGGCTCATGAAACCGTCGCGCTGGTAGTGATTGACCGGCGCGTGCGGCTGATTGACCGGCAGGGTTTCGTAGTTGACACCCAAGCGATAGCGATGGGCGTCGGTGTACGCCATGATGCGCCCTTGCAGCATCTTATCCGGCGAGAAGCTGATGCCGGGGATGATGTTTGACGGCGCGAAAGCCGACTGCTCGACCTCGGCGAAGTAGTTCTGCGGGTTGCGGTTGAGTTCGACGATCCCGACTTCGATCAGCGGGAAATCGGCATGGGGCCAAACTTTGGTCAAGTCGAACGGATTGTAGGTGAACTGCTCGGCTTGGGCGTCGGTCATGACCTGAATCGACATCTTCCATTTCGGGAAGTCGCCGTGCTCGATGGCGTAGTACAGGTCTTGGGTCGCGTAGTCGGGGTTCGACCCCGCCAGCGTTTCGGCATCGCCCGCCATCAGGTTTTTGATCCCCTGCATGGTCTTGACGTGGAACTTGACCCAGACGCGCTCGTTATTGGCGTTGATCAGGCTGTAGGTGTGGCTGCCGTAACCGTTCATGAAGCGGAAGCCGTCGGGCGTGCCCCGGTCGCTGAACAGGATCGTCACCTGATGCAGCGACTCCGGCGAAAGCGACCAGAAATCCCACATCATGGTCGGGGATTTGAGATTATTCCCCGGCTCGCGCTTCTGGGTGTGGATGAAATCGGGGAATTTGAGCGGGTCACGGATGAAGAAGACCGGCGTATTATTGCCGACCAAATCCCAGTTGCCCTGCTCGGTATAATATTTCATGGCAAAACCACGCGGATCGCGCGCCGTATCCGCCGACCCCTTCTCGCCGCCGACGGTCGAGAAGCGGAAGAAACAATCGGTCTTTTTGCCGACTTCGCCGAAGACGACCGCCTTGCTGTATTTCGTGATGTCGTTGGTGATCGTCAGCGTGCCGTAAGCGCCCGCGCCCTTGGCGTGAACGATGCGCTCCGGAATGCGTTCGCGGTTGAAGTGCGCCAGTTTTTCCAGCAGATGGAAATCCTGAAGCAGAACCGGACCGCGCGCTCCAGCCGTTATCGAATTCTGATTATCGCTCACCGGAAAGCCGGAAGCCGTCGTTAAAGTCTTGCCTGTCTGATCAGACATGTGGATTGCTCCTCACGCACTAGGAATATAGACTTGCTGCCATGAATGCTACTATTCCCTAAGTTTAGCACTCGCGCGGGTGGTTGTCATTTGTTTTGCAACGCTAAACAATAGAAATAGGTTAGAGAATCAAAAGCGCGGAGGGTGTTTGGCGACACACTCTCCGCGCGGTTCAATTATTGAGCAAGATGGGCTTATTTCTTGTCGACCGCCGGATCAACCACGCGGATGTGCAGTTCCCGAAGCTGCTTGGGATCGGGTTCGGATGGCGCGTGCGCCATGATGTCCGCGCCCTGCTGAGTCTTGGGGAAGGCGATCACCTCGCGGATGTTGGTCTCGCCGCTGAAGACCATCACCAGCCGGTCGATCCCCGACGCGATGCCGCCGTGCGGCGGCGCGCCGTACTCGAAGGCTTCCAGCATGTGCCCGAACTGCTCCTTCGCCTGCTCGAATGACTGCCCGATCAGCGGGAAAATCTTCTCCTGAATGGCGCGGTCGTGAATGCGGATGCTCCCGCCCGCGACTTCCTGCCCGTTGCAGACCAGATCGTACTGCGACCCGCGCGCTTTACCGGGATCAGTATCCAACAGGTGCAGGTCTTCCGGCAGCGGCATCGTGAACATGTGCTGTGACGGATCCCAGCGCTTTTCCTCCTCGTTCCAGTAGAACTCCGGGAAGTCGATCACCCACAGGAAGCAAAGCACGTCCGGGTCAATCAGCTTGAGTTCCTGCGCGATGTGCTGGCGCAGCGCGTCGGTGGCGAGGTAGACGATCTCACGCGCATCGGACATGAACAGGAGCAGGTCACCCGGCTCGGCTTCGACGCGCTCGAACAGCTCAACCTGCTGCTCGACGGTGAAATATTTGCCGATGGGTCCCTTGACCTCGCCTTCCGGGTCTTCGGGCAGCGCCATCCACGCCAAACCCTTCGCGCCGACGGTCTTGACGAGGTCTTCGAGTTCGGCGGTCAGCTTGCGCAGCGCCGTCCCGCTGACCAGCGCCATCTTGGGCGCACGGATGACCTTGATCGGCTTGCCCGCCTCGGCGTTGGCGACGAAGACCGGGAAGGCGCTCTTGCCAGCGAGATCGCTAACGTCGACCGCCGCGAGGTCGTAGCGCAGGTCGGGTTTATCCGAGCCGTATTTCTCCATCGCGTCGGTGTAGGTGATGCGCAGGAAAGGCGTGTAAGTCGGCTCGCGCTTGCCGATCTCGCGGCTCAGGCTGAGCATCAACCCCTCGATCAACTGCATCACGTCTTCGCGCTCGACGAAGCTCATTTCGAGGTCAAGCTGGGTGAATTCGGGCTGACGGTTGCCGCGCAGGTCTTCGTCGCGGAAGCAGCGGGCGATCTGGAAATAGCGCTCGTAGCCCGCCACCATCAGCAACTGCTTGAGCTGCTGCGGGCTTTGCGGCAGCGCGTAGAAGCTGCCCGGCTGCAAACGGCTGGGCACGAGGAAGTCACGCGCGCCTTCGGGCGTCGTCTTGAACAGGATCGGCGTCTCAATTTCGAGGAAATCGCGCTCGTCAAGGTAGTCACGGATGAACTTGACGATTTTGTGGCGCAGAATCAGCTTATCCTGCACCCACGGACGGCGCAGATAGAGATAGCGATAGCGCATCCGCGCTTCTTCGTCGACGTATTCGTCGCGGTTGATCAAAAAGGGCGGCGTCTTCGCCGTATTCAAAATCTTGACTTCAGCCGGGATGATCTCGACTTCGCCGGTCGCCAGTTGGGGATTCGTCGTCCCTTCCGGGCGCAGCGCGACCGTGCCGCGAACTTGAATCACGTACTCGCTGCGGAGATCGCTGGCGACTTTATGCGCTTCGGGCTGATTTTCCGCGTCGATGCGAATCTGCACCAGTCCGGAGCGGTCACGCAGGTCGATGAAGATCAGCCCGCCCTGATCGCGGCGGCGATGAACCCACCCCGCCAGCGTGACTTCCTGCCCGGCGTTCGCCGCACGCAGATCGCCGCAGTTTTGTGACTTTAACATGACTTGCTCCTGCGAGTTGGGAATAAATTCGGATGACTAAACGCCGGAAAGCATAGCATGTCAGCCGACGGAAATAAAGCGTAAGGTTGGCGTAATTTCGATCTATCCGGGGTTTCACTCGCGCGTTAACCGCGTTTAAACCGATCCGCCAGCAGCGTAATTCACGGATGATCGAGCATTAAATCGAGGTGCACGCGCGGTTGGGCTTCGAATTAACCGCTGGCGTGGATATTCACAGCCTACCCTGCTAGAGTGAACCGCACACTGAAACGATACAATTTGGAGCGTTAGCAGCATGATTGCAGCGGGACTGATCGCCTTCCGTGAAGGCTTGGAAGCCGCGTTGATTGTCGGCATCGTCGTCAGTTATCTGCGGAAAACCGGGCAGCAAAAGCTGACCCGTTATGCGTGGGCGGGAGTCGTGCTGGCGATCCTGCTCAGCGTGATCATCGCCGTCGGGATCACGATCTTGGGCATGGAACTCGAAGGCACCGCCGAGCAGCTATTCGAAGGCATCACTATTTTGCTGGCGGTCGGCATTCTGACGTGGATGCTGTTCTGGATGCGCTACCAGTCGCGCACGATGAAATCGACCATCGAGCAGCACATTCAGGCAAGCATTGACAGCGGCGCGACCGGACGGCGCGGGTTGGTCGCGGTGACGTTCTTGGCGGTCTTCCGCGAAGGCGTTGAGACGGCGCTGTTCCTCTCAGCGGCGGCATTCGCGACCAGCGAGATGGACACCCTAGTTGGGGCAATCGCCGGTTTGGTGATCGCCGCGCTGGTCGGCTACCTGATCTACGGCGCGGCGCTGCGGCTCAACCTGCGCGCCTTCTTCAACGTGACCAGCATTCTGCTGTTGGTGTTCGCCGCCGGGCTGTTCGCGCAAAGCATCCATGAATTTCAGGAAGCGGGCTTGCTGCCCCTGATCTCCGAACATCTGTGGGATACCAGCGCGGTGATCGCGGCAGACTCGACGCTGGGCGAAGTGCTGCACGCGGTGGTCGGCTACAACGCCAACCCGTCGTTGCTCGAAGTCATCGGCTACTGGGCATACTGGGCTTTCGCGCTGATCGGCGTGCGCTGGCTGGTAGACCGCCGCGTCGAGCGCATTCAAGCGCCGTCCGCTCCGGTCAAAGCTATCGCCTGAGGTGGATCAAAAAAGGGCGTTCAGCGAGTGCCTATAAAAAGCCCCACGCTGACCCCACCCCCGCGCTACGCGCTTCCCCTCCCCGAATTCAGGGAGGGGAGAGTGCCTTCGCCCGTTTGGAATGTGAGCAGTCAAATTTGACGACCGCTGAACAGGGCAGCGATGTTTTTAAACGCCCTCGTTGAACGCCCCTACTCAGTCCTATCTCACTCGGCACTAGGTACCCGGTACTTCTTTATTCATGCCGTGTGCAAATATGCTCCCGCCAGTTGACGATCCACCCAATTGGCGATGAAGGGATAACGGTAGTCGCGCCCGTTGTAGGTCTCGATAGCAGCGTAGGTGCCGAAGAAGATCATCGCCAGCGGCATGAGCACCACCGCACCGAGCAGCACCACCCCCACCAAGCCCCAAAACGGCACGAGGATGAAGCCGACGAGGATCACGACCGCCAGCAGCGCGATCACCATGCCGATCCCCCAGACCAGACCGCCGATGGTCAGCAGCAGCAGCGCGCCAATCGTACCGATCAACTGCAAGACGAAGGCTTGCAGCGCGTGAAACGCCACGTAATCCGACTTATTGCGGAACATGAAGTAGATCACCAGCGGGATGAAGATGCTCACCGGCACGATCACGCCAGCGGTGAAGATGCCCAACAGCAGCGTCAGCCATGCGCTCGCGTGGGCGACTGCCGCCCACTGCTTCTCCTCATCGGTGACGCGCAGCGTGCTGTAGCTGCGCGGCTTGGATTTCAGCGCCACTTTCGGTTTCGCCTTGCGCTCGTCGGCGACGGCAACGTCATCACCGCCGTGATAGCGATGTTCGTACTCCCGTACCGTATTGTCATCCTCCGCTGCCGACGAAAGCCGCGATACGCGCTCTTGATCGTCCGTTTGGTGAGTCGATTCATCACTCATCGATAAATCCTCGGAAAGTGGTTTCCAGTAGTCGTCGTTTGTCTGTACACGAGTATATACGCAGTTGGAAATTCAGAAGTTGCAGCGCCGGGTAAATCTTCAGAATTCTTTCAGAGTCTAGCAAAAATCGCTGCGCATCAATGACAGACCATTCCTGAAAACCGACTTTCCGCCGCATCCCGCCGCCGAGTTGTGGTATACTGCGCCGCTATGTTCTCGAACCAGTTCACCCTCACCAAGCGTCAATTGGGCGCGCTCCTGCTGATCGGCGGGATCGTCGCCTGTGCCGCGATCCTCAGCATCGACGTGTTCGACGTGGGGCGCGAGGGCGGCATCGGACCGGCGCAGCAGATCGCGCTGGGCGGCGCTGCCCTGATCACGCTGATCGGCGTCACGCTGATCCCGTTGGGCAATCAGCCCGCCTGACCCCCATGATCATCGCCGAACGAGCGCGCGTCACCCACGCCGACCGCCCACTGATGGCGATCAACCGCCTGCTGCTGGCAGCAGCGCTGATCATCTTACTGTTTTCGTTCGCGGTCTACCTCGTCTACGCCGCCAACCTGATCGCCTTCCCCTTCGACTACGATCAAGGCGAGGGCTTCGAACTGGTCGATACGATCATGTTCAGTCAGGGGCAGTTCCCCTATCAGGACACCAACGTCTACCCGTTCTATTCGAGCAACTATCCGCCGCTGTTCCACGTGATCGCCGCGCCGTTCGTCTGGCTGTTCGGCGCTGCCTACTGGTACGGGCGGCTGCTCGGCTTTCTGGGCACGCTGATCACGGCGGCGGCGATTGGCTATGCCGTCTACCGCGACGGCGGCAAGCGGCGATCCATCGCGCTGCTCTCCGGGCTGGCGTTTCTGGCATCGAATACAATCTATCACATTGGACCGCTGTTCCGGCAGCACATGACGATGGTGCTGTTCGAGACGCTGGCGGTCGTGATTCTCGCGCACGCCAACGAGATCGAGGACACGGCGCGCCGCCGCCGGACGATTTTCGCCGGGCTGCTGCTGGTCATGGCAGCAGGCTACACCAAGCAGCTCGCGCTGGTGACGGCGGTCGCCGTCTTCGCTTTTCTGTTCATCCGGCAGCCGCGTCGCGCCGTGATCTGGGGGATCGGCTTCGCGCTGGTCGGAGCCGGCATCTTCGTGGGCATCAATCTCGCCACTCAGGGTGAATGGTGGACGCAGACGATTGCCGCCAACGTCAACGACTTCATCCCCGACCAGACCGTCGGCTTGTTCCGGCTCTGGTTCAGCCTACACGGATTCCTGCTCGTCCCGGCGGTGCTCTACGCCGTCTACGAACTGTATTTCAGCCGCCTGTCGATCTACACGCTCTGGTTCGCCGCCGCGCTGATCACCGGGATTCTGAGCGGTAAGTGGGGCGCGGGCGACAGCTACTTCGCCACCTCGATTGCGGCGCTCTGCATCCTGAGCGGCTTGTTCGCCGCGCGCACGCTCAACCGGGCATGGACGTTCCCGGCGAACTATTCTCAGCCGCTTATTCGTCTTCCCCTTCCGGCGACTCGCGCCCGCATTGGGGACGCTCAGCTTGATCGTGATCCCCCTGCTCTACGTCGGCTACGGCTATGCGACGCTGCATCTGCCGACGACCGGCGCGGTCTTCGAGCAAATCGCTAACGCACTGCACCTGACGCCTAACGCGGTCAACGGCTTCTACAACTCGGCGGGACGAATCGCCGGGGGCTATGCCGACATCGGGCACCTGACCACTCAAGCCGACGTCGATGCAGGCTGGCAGATCGTCGATCTGGTCAAGGCGACCGATAAGCCGGTCTGAGCGAGGAAGCTGCCTTCAATCTGCTGGCGGGCAAGGACGTGATCACCAACCCGACCCAACTGCTCAATTTGGCGCAAAAGGGGTTGTTCGACTCGTCGGCGTTGATTGACATGATCGACCGGCAAGCCTTCGGACTGGTGATCATGCGAGCGCAGTTCTACCCGGTCGACGTGCTGCAAGCCATCGCGCGTAATTATTCGCAAACCGAAACCATCCCCATGAACGGCTTCGACTACTTGATCTTCACGCCTAGAACACCCTAGGCTTCCGCATCCGACGCATCGCTATCGTGGAAAGAGAGGCATAAGTCCAGTGAACGCACAAGATATATTCAGTCACGACCTCAACCGGCTCGACGATCAGATTGGCAAATTAGAGGATGAACTCGCCGGAAAAGTTGCCGGGGATATTTCGCGGGGCAACCGGCTGACGCTCAACCAATATCACAAGCAGCATGACATATTGAGCGCTTTGCTGGATAACGCGACCGACCTCGACTCCGCCATTGCCTACTGCCGCGCCCACTTGATCGCCGCCGAGGAGCGCCACCGTCGGCTGATCGCCAGCGGGCACGCCCACGACCCCAGTCACGCCGATCAATGGTGGGATGCCGAAACCGAACTCGCCTACCTGACCGAGTGTCTGGAGAAGCTCGAAGCCGCCCGCGCGAAATGAGGGTCGCCGATCACCAGATGCCGGGAAGCAGGCGGTATTTGACCCGTCGGCTGTAATCCGCATATCCGGGCAGCGACGCCCCCAGCATCCGGTCTTCGAGCCGCGCCTTGATCACATAGGCGGCAGCAATCCCGCCCGCGAATAGCAGCGTCCAGCCGTTGAGGAAGGTCAGCGCCGTGCCCGCATAGAGCAGGATGGCAAAGCTGTAGATGGGGTGGCGAACGACGCCGTAGGGTCCCGCGTCGATCACCTGATGGTCGGTCTGAACGACCGCTTCCGCCGTCCAGAACTTGCCCAGAACCGAGCGGCAGAAGAACGTGCCAGCGATACCAGCGAACACCAACGTGGTGCCGAGCATGATCAGGATCGGCGTCGCTGTGACGGGGAGCCGAGCGATCAGTGCCGCCGCCATCAATAAAATCAGCAGCATCGTGCCTAGCGACATGAGAACGAGCAGCAGCCGGTCGGCTGGATCCACCGCCGCACGAATGTCGCGGAGCGTGGTCACCCCACCCTGCCAGTAGATCAGCAGCCATGCCAACCAGCCGACGAATACGACGCTTTGCCAGATCATCGCCCCCTGCCACGCAGATTAGCCGAAGGGGCTGCGGTTATTGCTGCTCTTGCTGTTGACCAAGCTGATCGGGCGGCGCTGGGTCAGGAAGTCGCGTTCGGCGCGCATCTGCCGGAGCAGGCTCTCGACCGAGCTTTCCAGCATCGGGAGGGTTACTTCAATGCTGTGATCGTGGGCGGCGAGCATCCGCGCGTGCAGCGCCACCTCGCGCACGAACGCGCCCGGCTGCTGCACCAAGTCGCCGATAATGCTGCGGTGCTCGTCGTGCCACTGCTCGCGCATGTAGTGGCGCAGCATCGCCTCCGCCTGCGTTTCGTCCTCAATCGTCGGGATCACGAAGATGCGATCCAGCCGTCCCGGTCGCTTGGCGATGCGCTCGTCAATCGCTTCGGGATAGTTGGTCGTCGCCAGCAGCAGCGCGCCTTTGGGATTGTTGGGCAACTCCACGCCGTCGAGCACGTTGAGGACGCGCGCCTTGTCGTCACCCTGTAGATAGGCGTCGAGTTCCTCGACGATCAGCAGCACCGGATAGCGCGCCGAGGCGACGGCTTGCAGCGCCCGATGAATTTTGTCGAAGGACGCGCCGTCCCGGTCAGCGCCGGAGACGTAGACGACCACCCGCCGGTGTTTGATGGCGATCTTCGCCAGCGCCGCGCAGAGCATGGTCTTGCCGGTTCCCGGCACACCCGCCAGCAGCAATTTGCGAAAGGGCGGCAGCTTCAACTGGCGGTAGATGTCCACGCCTTGCGTGAAAAACGCTTCCATGTCGTCGAGCAGTTTCGTTTTGAGACTGTCGCTGAGGATCACGTCCTCCCATTCGACGGTCGGGTCGAAAAACGCATCGGTGCCGCCGATGATGTAGACGTCGCGGCGGCGGCGGATGCGCGGGCGCACCGCTCGCGTGCAAGCGAACTCGAAAGCCGCCCACGTTTCCAGCTTGTCTTCCGGGACGAGCGCAATCGCGTTGAGGTTCTGCAAGTCGCCGTTGAAGTAGGCGCTGGCGTAGATCACCTCGAACGGTTCGCCATCATCGACCGTAAACTTGAAGGCGAACACCCCGGCGCTCGACGTGAGCACCATCTTGCTGCCGCGCGCGCCGTAGTCGCTGATCGGCGTGACCAGCGGGCAGTCGAGCGCTTCCCAACCACTGTAACGCGCCTTACCCCGCAGCTTGCGCCCCGCCTTGAGCTGATCCAGCGCGATCCGGTTGCTGCATTCGGTCGACGCCCAGACGGTCACGCTGGCGCGATCAGGAGAACGCTCCGCCCACAACTCATGCGCCCAGCCGACCAGCATTTCATACTGCATACCTTCAGCCTTTAGCCCGCGTACACGCGGCATAGTCTTAAGCAACGATTTTCGTTTCATGGATGCTGGTTGACGATCCATCGCACTAAAAACACCGTGTCCGGCTGACATTCTACGCATTATAGCACTTGCCAGAAACCCTTGATCCGATCACAATCAGCGCGACGAGGAGGCTTGAAGCTGATGACCACCATCTACACGACTCATCCACGCTATACCGAACACGATGCGCCCGGACACCCGGAACACGCCGAGCGGATTCGGGCGGTCTGGCAGCACGTAGACGAAAACGGCTTGAGCCAGCGCATGAACGCCGTCGCTGCCCAGCCGATCAGTGACGAGTTGATCCTCACCGTACACACGCCGGAATACCTCAAGGTGCTGCACCGAGTCAGCGACCAGCCGCAGCTACTGCACCTCGACGCCGACACTTACGCTGGGCACGACGCGCTGACGATTGCCAAACTTTCGGCGGGCGGCGCGGTCGACGCGGTGGATGCGGTACTCAACGGCAGCGCCGCCAACGGTCTAGCCGCGATCCGCCCGCCGGGACATCACGCCATGCCCGGTCACGGGATGGGCTTCTGCTTGCTGAACAACGTCGCCATCGCCGCGCGCTACGCGCAGCGACAGCACGGAATCCAGCGCGTGCTGATCGTCGACTACGACGTGCATCATGGCAACGGCACCGAAGCCATGTTCTACAGCGATCCGTCGGTGCTGTTCATCTCCACGCACCAGTACCCACTCTATCCCGGCACGGGCGCTGTCACCGACACCGGCGCGAAGGATGGCGAAGGCTACACCATCAATATCCCACTGCCGCCGAGCAGCGGCGATGCCAATTATCGCCGCGTGTTCGACGAAATCGTCTGGAAAGCGGCGGAACGCTTCGCGCCGGAGTTGATCCTCGTCTCCGCCGGGTTCGACGCCCATTGGCGCGATCCGCTGGCGGGGATGCAGCTCACGCTCGACGGCTACGCCCACTTGACGCGCGAACTGCTGCGCATGGCGGATCAGTTCTGCGGGGGCAAAATTGTCTTTGTGATGGAGGGCGGCTACGACCTCGACGCGCTCAGCGGGGGCATCGGCAATGTCGCGCGGCTGCTGCTCGGCGACGAAGCGGTCGATCCAGTAGGCAAACCCGCTCACCTACGACCGGAGCCGGACATTACCTCATTGATCGACATGATCAAGCAGGTGCAGAATCTATAAGGGCAACTCATTCGGTGTATCGGGCAAGGTTTCCGTCTTTGTATCGCTATCGGAGCGACGCCGCTCGATCCGCCGCAGGATCACCAACACGAACCAGATCAAGAGGGTGGCGCAGAGCGCTAAAAACCACGCGCCCGTGCCGACCGCCATCCCCACCGCCGCCGTGATCCAGATACTAGCGGCGGTCGTCAGTCCCTTGATGTTGCGCCCATACTTGAGAATTGTCCCGGCACCGAGAAAGCCGATCCCCGGCAGAATTTGCGACGCGATCCGGGACGGATCGCCACCGGGAAATGCCAGATACGACAGCACCGTGAACAGACAAGCACCCGTCCCGACCAGCATGTGCGTCCGCAGCCCGGCGTCGTGCTCCTTGCGCTGCCGATCCATGCCGATCAGCGCGCTCAGGAAGGCGGCGAGCAGCAGTTGTAGACTGGTCGTGAACTGCGTTTCAAGCGGCATTTAGTGACTCGCTTCGATTTCCTGCCGGAGCGCCGCGATCTGCGTCTGAACCTTGTCCATGTCCACGAGCTGCGTGTTGTAGCGCTGCGCCAGCACTTCAAGGCGGCTGAAGATCGGCGTGAGCACCTGCTTGCCGTATTGCGTCAGGCGGTTGCGCTCGCGCTGGGTCAGGCTGTCGAGCGCCTCGTGATAAGTCTTTTCGATGTCGTCCACGCGGGCGTTGAGTTCGCGCTTGGTGTCCTCGGTGACGCGGCGATAGTAGCGAAGGGCAGCATAGCCGCCGATAGCAGCGACCGGCACGGCGATGGCAAAGGCAGGCAGCGCCAGCGCCGCCGCGCCCACGCCGATGATCGGACCCGGCGTGCCAATCGACGCGATTAGCGCGACGATCACGCCGAGCAGCGCCGCCAGAATGCCGGTCGTGAAGCCGTTCATGTTCGACTGGAACAATTCTTGCATCTCGCCGATCACGCGCCCGCTGGAATAGGATTTGAGTTCCGCTTCGGCAAGGTTGATCGCCTCTTGCAGCGCCTCGCGCTGCTCGGCGTAGACGTTCGAATCCAGCCCGGTGACTTCCTGTTCCAGCAGATCGCGCAGTTGATTGAGCCGCTCGATCACGCTGCGCCAGTATTGGCGGCTGTTGTCGATCAGCGCATTGATGTAGTTGTTGGTCGCGTCGTCGATGTCGCGCAGCGCCCGCCCGACGACCACATCTTGGAACTGCTGTTGAA
This sequence comes from uncultured Chloroflexia bacterium, assembly GCA_963826685.1. Taxonomy (GTDB): domain Bacteria; phylum Chloroflexota; class Anaerolineae; order Aggregatilineales; family Phototrophicaceae; genus Flexifilum. The sequence goes on from CAWGYC010000004.1 coordinate 429,639, forward strand.
GCTGCTCGCGGTTGACCGAACGCCCGATCTTGCGGATCGACAGGTTCTCGTTAATGAACTGCAAGCCGCGCAGCCGCATCCCCTCGAACACGCTGTCGATCTGCGCGCGGGCGGCGGCAAGCTGACCGCTCAAGCCGGTCGACTGCGTTTCCAGCTCGCGCTGCACATCGCGGACTTTGACCGTATCCGCGCTGACCAGATCGCTGTTCTGCTTGATCGCCCCGTGATATTTTTTGACCACGCGGTTGACCATCTCCAACTGTGCCAGCAGCTTTTGCTGAGCGGGCGGCGTCTCGTTGAAAACGCCGCGCAAATGCGCCTTGACCGCCTCGATGCCGCTGTCGCTCTCGCTGCGTCCAGCGCGCGCCGCCGCCAGCCCCTCTTTCGAGGAGACCATGAACAGCAGCGGCTTGAGGTCGAGCAACTGCTCGACCTGCCGCTCAACGAAGCGCCGGACTTCCTGCCGCTCGTTCGAGTTGAGCAGATCAACTTGATTGACGACGAGGATGATCTTCTTGCCGTAGTCCTTCGCCAGTTCGAGGTAGAGCCGCTCGGTTTCCGCCAGCGCGCGCTTCGCCGAAATCACGAAGATCACGAGGTCGCTGCGATGCAGAAATGCTTTCGCGGTCGTCTCGTGCTTCTGAAAAACCGATCCCGTGCCGGGGGTATCGACCAGCGAAACGCCGACCGCACCGGTATTGGGGTGCGCCCATTCGTAGATGCCGTCCTCGCGGATGTTCGGCTTGCGAATCGGCGTTTCGCCGTAGCGGATCAGGTGGATCGCTTCGGTCGTCGGCGTGACGCCCATCGCCAGCAAATCGTCGCCAAGCAGCGCGTTGACGAAGGTCGACTTCCCCGCGTTGAACTCGCCGATCACGACGACGAGGAAGAACATATCGCGCAAGTCCTGCGCCACGTCGAGCAGTCGCCGCCGGTCTTCGGATGCGGTATCGCCCAATTCCGCCAGCGACGCCGCAACGTCCGCCATCAGATTCACTTCACGCTCGCGGTAGCCCGCCAGCGCACCTTCAAGGGCAGTCGGAGTCAATGTCGTCAAACCCTGTTATCCTTTACCGTATCCACCATATTCGGTATTTCGTAGGGGCACGATATATCGTGCCCCTACCGCGCCTAGATCACATTCGCATGGTAGGGGCGTTATATATAACGCCCCTACGGATCGCCATTTTCGAAATTATCCCGGCAATTTGACGCCCAACACGGTCGTCTTGCCTAACCCGTTGAGGTCGCCCTCAATCTTGGCGATCTCCTGCCCCGCCGACTGCAAGCGGCGAAGCTGCTCGGTCTGGATTTCGGTCTGCGCCTCGATCAAGCGCGTCAGCGGCGCAATCGCTTCGCGCCGAAGCTGCATCCCGTAGGCGATCTGCTTATCCGCCGCGCGGTTGAGCACGTCCAGATAGCGCGCCTGAAGCTGAAGCAGCCGCTCAGTGTAGGCGTTTTCGAGCATTCGCCCGCGCAGCGGCAGAAACAGCAGCCCCAGCAAGCCCAAAATCACCAGAATCACGAATACCAACCAGAACGGCGAGTCGGGTTGGCTCGGCGGCGTCGCAAAGACGAAAAAGACCACGAACACGATCAAGATCAGTTCGTAAGCCGCCATGTAGAGCAGCGTGTTGCGCACCGACCGTTCCAGCTGGTCGGTTTCGTCCTGCTGCGCTTCGTCCTGTACCGCTTCGAAGTCGGGGCGAATGACTTGCAGCGCCGTGCGGTCATACTTGACCGGCGCCTGAATCGTGCCGATCACCTTGCTGCGGATAGTCGCGGGCAGCGCGTCGATCTCGCGCTTGGCATATTTGACCAGATCGTCGATGTCCTGCACGTCGCGCCCTTCGATGCGCGGCGCCAGCTTATCCGATGCGTCGATGATTTCGCGGATCGGCTCATAGACCTTGTGCCGCTCGAACTCGGTGCGGGTGTACGATCCGCGCTTGACCAGCCGCGACAGCCCGATCAATTCCATGAAGCCGCGCACAATCGAGCCGAACGCCCGCGACAACCCGAACATCTCGCGGATCGCCTCGCTGCCGCGCATCGCCGCATCGCCGAATTTGGCGCTGACGTTCTCGCCCACGTTCTTGACGATCTTATCCTGCTCGCGTTTGAATACCGTTAACTGCTGCTCGATGTTCTGAGCGATGCTCTGGTAGTGGTCGAGCGCGGATTGATTGCCGCGCACGGTATCAAGCGCGCCCTGATGCACATTCTGGACGATTTGCAGCGGCGTTTGCAGCTTTTGCTTCAGCCGCGCGAGATCGCTCAACTGGCGGTCGACGTACTCCTCGATCTGGTTGAGTCCGCTGGCTTTCCAGAGTTCCTCGTCGAGCGTGCCGTCGGGCAGGCGTGCCTGCATCGCCTTACGCGCCGACGTGAACCAGATTTCCGGCTTGAAACCCAACTGCGCGCGGCTCTGGTCGAGCACGTAGTCCTTGACCGTCTGGACTTCCTCGTCGCTGAGCAAGTCCGCCTGATTGACCACAATGATGACGTTGGTGCCGTAGTCTTTGAGCAGCTTCAGGTATTCGAGGTTGTGGGCGGTCATCGCCTGCGTCGCCAGCATCACCAGCAGCACGGTGTCGCTGCGATGCAAAAACTTGCGCGTGATGTCCTCGTGGGTCTTGAAGACCGACTCCAAGCCCCGGCGTATCGACGAAGCTGACTTTTTGCAGCAGCGGCGAGGGATAAAAGACCGTATCCACGTCGCCGGAACGATTGCGCGAGGGTTCTTCGCCCCAGCGCAAAATGTTGATGCGGTCGGTCGTCGGCGTCGGACCAATCGAGAGCAGATCGTGTTCGCCCAAGAGCGCGTTGATCAGGCTCGACTTGCCCGCGCTGAACGGACCGATGAAAACCATCATGTAGGGGTGATCAGCATGAAAAAGCGCGTCGCGCATCTGCGTAACCCGCTCGTCATTCAGCCCGTCGATACGCGGGATAACTTCCAGTAAATCGGTGATCAGTTCGTATTCACGGCGACGGATCGCTTCGTACTGCGTCGCCAGCTTGCCCTGCGTCTGTTCTGCTTCCAAGCTATAGCACCCTGTGCACGCACCTTGTGCCGCAATTTAGAATGTTTGATATACTATACCATACCGCGCCTTACCCGTCAGCGTCCTTCGGAGGGAGCACCATGAAGCGTCGATTTTTCGCGCTCCGGATCATCAGCACGATTTATAAAATCCTAGCTTTGCTCGCGTTCGTCGGCATGATCATCGCTATCGCTTTTATCCTAATCGATGCGACGACCTTCCCTACTCTCAACTCCAAATTGCAGCCCCTCGGCATCGCCTTGGGGTCAGGCATCGTCGGCACAATCGTCCTGCTGGCAGTGGCACAACTGCTTGATTTGTTGATGGCATTGGAACTCAATACGCGCACCAATTCGGCTATGCTCCAACGAATGGGCAGGGTCATGCAAGAAAGACTATAGTCACCGCATTATGTTGAACAATTCAATCCATTTTGAGGACGAGCCGTCAGGCACACGCCTGTACTGCGACCGCGTCCCCATCGGCAGCATCGTCGCTGAGACAGGCACGCCGGTTTACGTCTACAGCCTGCCGCGCGTGCGGGAGAATCTGCGGCGGATTCAGGCTGCCTTCCCGCGCGCTCAGATACACTACAGCGCCAAGGCGAACGCCAATCTCGCGCTGCTGCGCACGCTGGTGCAGGCAGGCGCGGGCATCGACGCCGTGAGCGGCGGCGAGATTTACCGCGCGCTGGCGGCGGGCGCGCCGCCGGAGCAGATCGTCTTTGCCGGAGTCGGCAAGACGAGCCAAGAGCTTTACTACGCGCTGGAACAAGGGATTGGCTGGTTCAACGTCGAAAACGCGGGCGAAGCGCACAAGCTCGACTGCATGGCGAGCGTCGCCGACACGACCGCGCGGGTGGCACTCCGGCTCAACCCGGACGTGACCGCCCAGACTCATCCGCACATCGCCACCGGGCACGGCGCGGCGAAATTCGGCATGACGGCGGACGCCCTGCGCGCCGTGCTCGATCACGCCGACGAGACGCCGCATCTGCGCTACGAGGGCATCCACATCCACATCGGCAGCCAACTGCACGATACCGCCGCGACCGTCGAGGCGCTGCAAACCGTCCTCGACTTGATAAAGCCCTATCCCAACATCACGACGATTGATCTGGGCGGCGGGCTGCCGGTCGCCTACACGCCGGACGAGCAAATCCCCGCCGTCGAGACTTTCGCCGCCGCGCTCAACCCGCTGCTAGAAGGCTACGACGTGATCCTCGAACCGGGACGGTCGATTATCGCCGACGCGGGCGTACTGATCACGCGCGTGCTCTACACCAAAGAGCAAGGCGGTCAGCACTTCGTGATCGTGGACGCGGGCATGACCGAGTTGATCCGCCCGGCGCTCTATGACGCGCATCACGAGATCGTCCCCGTCCGACGCGACGACCAGCCGAGCGAGATCGTTCAGGTCGTCGGTCCCATCTGCGAGACTACCGACGTGCTGGGGCGCGGCGTTGCGCTGCCGCCGGTCAAGCCCAACGACTGCCTCGCTATCCTGACGACGGGCGCTTATGGCATGGTCATGGCGAGCAATTACAACGCTCGCCCGCGCCCGCCGGAAGTGGCAGTTTCGGAAGACGGCGGCTCGTGGTATCTTGTGCGCCGCCGCGAGACGTGGCAAGACTTGATCGCACAAGAGTTGGACATTCCATGAGCGCAAAACGAAAAACTGTCGTCGGGGTGATCTTTGGCGGGCGCAGCGTCGAGCACGACGTTTCGGTCGTGACCGGGCACCAGATCATGAACGCCTTCGATCCCGAACACTACGAAGTCGTGCCGATCTACGTCGACCGCGAGGGGCGCTGGTTCACCGGCGATCCGCTGCGCGACATCAAGAATTTTAACAACGAAGTCGTCAGCCTCGCCGGAGTGCTGCCGACGCTGCTTTCGCCGAGCGTCCAGCATCACGGCTTGATCATCAATCCGACGCCCAGCGGCTTATTCGGCAAGAGTCAAGTCAAGCGGCTCGACGTGGCGTTCCCGGCGGTTCACGGATCGCACGGCGAAGACGGCACGCTGCAAGGCTTGTTCGAACTGGCGGACATCCCTTACGTCGGCTGCGGAGTGATGGCATCGGCTATCGCCAACGACAAGCTGCTCAGCAAAGACGTGCTGCGGCAAGCGGGCGTCCCCGTCGTCGACGCGGTGGGTTTCAGCCGCGCCGAGTGGCTCGATCACCCCGACAAGGTGATCGCCCATATCACAGCGACACTGAGCTACCCCGTGTTCGTCAAGCCGGTGACGCTTGGTTCGAGCATCGGCATCGGGCGCGCCGACGACGAGAAACTGCTGCGCGCGCTGATCGACGTTGCCGCCAGCCTTGACCGCCGTCTGCTGGTCGAAGGCGCAGTCACGAACTGCGCCGAGATCAACTGCTCGGTGCTGGGCGACGACCGCAAGCTGCAAGCCTCCGTCTTGGAGCAGCCGGTCTCGTGGGACGAGTTTTTGACCTACGAGGAGAAGTATCTGCGCGGCGGCGAAGGCATGAAAAGCGCCGACCGGATCATCCCCGCGCCGTTGAGCGACGAACTGACCGCTCAAATTCAAGCGCTGGCAATGCAGGCGTTTCGCGCCATCGACGGGCGCGGCATCGCCCGGATCGACTTTCTCGTCCGCCCCGACAACGGCGAAATCTTCCTGAACGAACTCAACACCATGCCCGGTTCGCTGTCGTTCTACCTGTGGGAACCAACCGGAATCCCGCCGCGCGAACTGGTTCATCGTCTGGTGACGATTGCTCAAGACGCTTACGCGGAAAAGCGCCGCAGCACCTACAATTATCAGACCAATTTGATCGAACTGACGGCGTCGCGCGGGCTGAAGGGGATCAAGAAATAGGCGCAAGCCGAGACGGATTGCGCTTGGCGTTCGCAGAAATCGCCGGGCTTCACTAGAATACAGACTGTTCTCGACATCGTTGGAGTTCGCGTCGTGCGCTTTTGGCTGTTGCTGTGTCTTGCCTTGATCCCTGCGGGTATTGTCCTCTCCGGCTGCACTGCAACCGGAACGCCCGTCCCGCCAACCGCGACGTTGCGCGGTCCGGTCGTTCCGACGCGGCTGATCCCAAGCGACACGCCAACGCCGACACCCACCGACACCTTCACGCCGACCTTGACGGATACGCCCACCACGACGCCGACGTTTACGCTCACGCCCGCGCCGACTGAGACACCAACGCCGATCCCGCCAAGCGAGACACCGACTCGGACTGCGACCCCGATCCCGTCGGAAACTGCGACGCCGATCCCGACCGAGACGTTCACCGCTACAACCATCCCCACAACCACGCCGCCGCCAACCGAGATGCCGACGATGAGTCCTTCAGCAACATCTGAACCGACCCTGTCCATCGGACAGGGTGGCGGCAGTCTATCCACAGATGCCGTTCCTTCAGCAACGCTTGAACCGACACTTCTTCCCAGCGCGCCGCCGACGCCCGGTGAGGCGCTCGGCTACCGCAATTCGACGGCGCTCGAACCGGTCACGCTCAGCGACCCGGTCACGCTGGATCAAGTCGTCTCCGGCACGATTGACAACCAACACCCGGCACGCCTCTATCCGCTCACCGGGACGGCGGGCACGGTGCTCGACGTGGCGATGAAAGCGTCGTCCGGTAATCTCGATCCGTTCCTGATCGTGCTCGACCCGAAAGGGCGCGAAATCGCCCGTGACGACGACGTGAGCAGCGACGACCACAACGCCGCCATCACCGGGCTGGTGCTGCCGGAGCATGGCGTCTACGTGATCGTCGCCGGACGCTTCGATCAGATGTTCGGCGAAAACGTGGGCGACTTCGAATTGAACGTGACTTCCGGCTCGGCAACGACACCGGTCACGGGGACATTTGCCACGATTACGGGTTACAACTCGCTGGTCAACGGATCGCTCGACAGCACGCACGGCGAAGACCTGTACACCTTCCGCGCCGCTGCTGGCGACGTGATCACGATCCAGATGTCGCACTCGTCCGGCGATCTCGATCCGCACCTGACGCTGACCGACAATCTCGGCAATCCGCTGATGAGCAACGACGACAATCTGCTGATCGAAACCTTCGACTCGGCAATTCAGGGCTACATTGCGCGACGAGCCGGTTACTACACGATCATCGCGTCGCGCTATACCGGCAACGACAACTCCGGCAGCTATCGTCTCAAGCTCGTCCGCGACGGGCAGAATGAGTCGGGCGTCTACGCGCCGCTCGATCCGGTGAATTCGCAGACGATCAACGACAGCGGGGACGCCTACATCAACTACAGCGCGGGCGACATCATCGCCGACGACGGCACCGAACATGCGCTGCAAACGCTGCTCACTTTCCGCCTGCCGCCGCCGCCGAATCAACTGCACGTCCAAAGCGCGACGCTGGAGGTTGAGCCGTGTTACGAACGCGGCGGCGGCTTCGCGGTGCTCGGCGACCTGACGATCTACCGGGAGAACATCGGGCGGCTGAGCCAAGCGCGCAACATCGGTCGCCCGCTGCCCGGCGCGCGCATCCTGACCACGCAGGCAAGCTGCGATCCGCTCGACGTGACCGCGCTCGTCCAGAACCTCTACGCCATCAACGACCCGAACGTCCAGTTCAGACTGCTGTTCCGCGACCGCGCAGATAACGGCGTCGAAGATCAGGTGCAGTTCACGCCGCGCTTGCTGCTTACCTTTACGTCGAACTAGATTTGAGTTTATCTATCTGGGAAATCGCCAAAAATCACAGGTCTGTAGGGGCGTTCAAATGAACGCCCCTACGAGGCAAAACCACGTTTTGAGCTATACTGCGAACCAAATTCTCAAATAGCTGCTCCGCATCCACCGACTTCCTGTCGCTCATGCTGCACTCAACGTTTCCGGCTATCATTCGGGCATGAGCCGCTCGCTGTGCGTTGGGTGCGCTCGGCGGGTGTGTTATTCTTACCCGCGTATCGTCGCAAATGTGCAGTAACAGCCGTAGAGAGCGATTGTGCCCTATCAATCCAATGGTGGTCGCCGTAACAATGTGCAGCTTGGCGTCGGGCAGTCGATCTGGGCGGGGACACCACCGCCCGCCATCCCAGAGCGCGTGCTCGACGGCATTCCGGGCTGCCTGACGTGGATCACGCTGCTGCTGTCGGTGATTGGTGCGGTCGCCTTCCCGCGCGCGCTGTTGGTGATCGCCATCGGTTTCGCGCTTTACTCGGCGCTGCGATTCTTACTCTCCGGCATCGGCAACATCATGGGACTGCGGATTGTCCGCCAGTGGCGGCGGATCGACTGGTGCGAGCGTTACGAGCAGTCCGCTCCACCGGGATCGCTGGCGTGCGACGACGTGATCCACGTCGTGATCATCCCCAATTACAAAGAACCAGAGCCGGTACTCATCCATACGCTCGAAAATCTGGCGCAGCAGTATCAAGCCAAACAGCGGATGATCATCGTCATGGCGATGGAAGCCGCCGAAGACGGCTGCATCGAGAAAGCCCAGTGCCTCCAGCGCCAGTTCGAGCACCGCTTTAAGCACTTTTACTACACCGTCCATCCGCGCGGGCTGCCGGGCGAGATGCAGTGCAAATCCGCCAACGAAGCGTGGGCAGGGCGCTGGATCAAGCGGCGGCTGGTAGATGAACTCGGCTACGAACTGGGCGACATCCTGATCACGACGATGGACGCCGACACGCTCTGGCATCCGCATCACTTCGCCGCGCTGACCTACCTGTTCGCCACCAACCCGGATCGGTATCTGCGCTTCTGGCAAGCGCCGATCCGCTACCACAGCAACATCTGGGAGATCAACCCGATGATGCGGCTGCTCAACGCCTACGCGACCGCGCTCGAACTGGCGTCGATGGCAGCGCCTTGGGGCACGCCGATGCCGATGTCGTCGTACTCGCTGAGCCTGCGGCTGCTCGATACCAGCGGTTACTGGGATTCCGACGTGATCGCCGACGAGTGGCACATGTTCGTCAAGGCGTTCTTCGCCCGCAACGGCGAGGTCAAGGTCGAGCGGGTCTTTCTGCCCTTCCTCGCGCAGGCGACGACCGGCGAAAATTGGCTGGATGCGATGCGCAACCGCTACTCGCAGACGCTGCGCCACGCTTGGGGAGTCAAAGAAGTCGGCTTCACGATTGCCAAGATGCTCGAACACCCGGAGATCGACTTTCGCCCCAGTTTTCGCCTGCTGTTCCGCGAGGCGCACGACAACATGATGGGCGGCGCGGGTTGGGTGCTGATGACGCTCGGCTCGGAGCTGCCGCTGCTGCTGCATCCCGATCTGCTCGGCGAGTGGCTGGTTCGCGGCTACGACGAGCCGCTGTTCGTGCTGCTGCAAATCGCCTTCGGAGTCGTCGGCGTGCTCGGCATCCTGTTCTGGATTCTCGACGTGATCGAGCGTCCGCCACGCACCCGCCCGCAGACGTGGAAGGAGCGCTTCTACACGCTGCTAAGCTTCCCGATGCTGACGGTGCTAACGCTGATTTTTCTGGCGCTGCCGACGATTCACGCGCAGACGCGGCTGCTGCTCGGCGTGCCGCTGCAATTCCGGGTGACGAAGAAGTTATAGCGACAGTGCCGAGTACTGAGTACTGAGTACTGAGTTAAAATCAGATTCTACCCGTCGTCGTAGGGGCGTAATATATTACGCCCCTATAGCCCAGCAATGAGGAGAGCGTCATGGCAAAAGTAGGCTACATCGGCTTGGGGATCATGGGCGCGTCGATGGCGCGCAACCTGATGAAAGCCGGACACGAACTGGTCGTCCACAACCGCAGCCGCGCGATTGTCGATCAACTGGTGAGCGAGGGCGCGACTGCCGCGACCTCGCCTAAAGAAGTCGCGCAGCAGGTCGAATTCGTCTTCACCAACCTGCCCGACTCGCCCGACGTGGAGCTGGTCGCGCTGGGCAAAGACGGGATCATCGAGGGCGCGCACGCCGGGCTGATCTTCATCGACAACAGCACGATCAAGCCGGAGACCGCGCGCATGATCGCCGAAAAGCTGGCGGTGGTCGGCGTCGCGGCGCTCGACGCGCCGGTCAGCGGCGGCGACGTGGGCGCGAAGAACGGCACGCTGACGATCATGGTCGGCGGCTCGCTGGAAGCCTTCGACCGAACCGTCCCGCTGTTTCAGGCGATGGGCAAAGCCTACGTATTGGTCGGCGACAGCGGCGCGGGGCAAATCGCCAAAGTCTGCAACCAGATCATCGTCGGGGCGCAGATGGTCGGCATGGCGGAAGCGCTGATCACGGCGCAGAAATCCGGCGTCGACCCGGCGCGGGTGGTCGATGCGATCAAGGGCGGCGCGGCGCAGATGTGGGCGCTCGACGTGAAGCCGCCGCGCCTGTTCGCGGGCAATCGCCAGCCCGGTTTCAAAGCCTACATGCAGCACAAAGACCTCGGCATCGTGCTCGACACCGCCAAGACCTACGGTATCCCTGCCCCGCTGACGGCGCTGGTGATGCAGTTGTTCACGGCGATGCTCCAGCAAGGCAACCGCGAACTCGACAACAGCGCCATCATCTCGGTCTATGAGTCGCTGGCGGGGATCACGCTCGACGAACCACTCAAGCACGACTGAACCGCGAAGCAGACAAGGATCGAAAATGCGATTTGGCTTCACCCTCCCGAATATCCTCTCGCCGATCAGCCACACGACGGCGATCAAGCTCAGCGCTCAACTCGCCGAAGCGGTCGGCTTTGACTCGATCTGGGCGTCCGATCATATCCTGATGCCGGACGAATTCCCGCAGTATGGCAAGGGAACCGAGTCGATCACCACGCTGGCTTATCTGTCCGGTCTCACGCGGACGGTCGTACTCGGCATCAGCGTGCTGGTGCTGCCCCTGCGCAACCCGCTGATCGCCGCGAAAGAACTGGCGTCGCTGGCGCATTTGTCCGGGCGCGAACTGGTCGTCGGCGTGGGCGTGGGCTGGAACAAGGATGAATACGGCTACCTGAATTCCGACTTCAAGCATCGCGGCAAGCTGACCGACGAGTACATCCGCATCATGCAGCACTTGTGGACGCAGCCGCACGCGCCCTACGAAGGCACGTTTCGATTCTCCGGCGCGACCTTTTCGCCCCGCCTCGACCATCCACCCCGGATTTGGGTCGGTGGCGAGTCGGAAGCCGCCCTTCAACGGACAGCCACCTTCGGCGAAGGCTTTCATCCCAACTGGCGGCTGGATGATCTGAGCTACGGCGAGAAGGTGCGCCGCATCCGCGAACTCGCGCCTGACAAACCGATCAGCATGAGCTTGCGCGCCAATGTCGATATGCGGGAGGGCGCGGCGAAGATCATTGACCAGATCAGCCAACTGCGCGAAGTCGGGCTGGATTATCCGGTCGTCGGTTTCCGGCATGAAACGCTGAGCGATCTAGTCGACGGGATTGAGAAATTCGGGCACGAAGTGATCCCAGCGCTGCGCGACTAAACTCAGCAAACTGAGTTCACCCTCACGATGATTGTTCGTAACCGCTATAATGAGGGTATGACAACAGAACGCATCCAAAAACTACTGGCGCAGGCAAACGTCGCCTCGCGCCGCGCTTCCGAAGAACTGATCACGGCGGGGCGCGTGCGCGTCAACGACGTGGTCGCCAAGCTGGGCGACAAAGCCGATCCCGAAACCGACACGATCTCGGTGGACGGCACGCGCCTCAATTTCGACAACCAGCAGCGCGTCTATATCGCGCTCAACAAGCCCAAGCAGGTGCTTTCTACCGATAAGCCGCACCGGGGCGACAACCGCCAGACCGTCGCCCAGTTGATCGGCAGCAGCGAGCATCTATTCTCGGTTGGGCGGCTGGACGCCGACAGCGAAGGGTTGATCGTCATGACCAACGACGGCGACCTCGCCTTCCGGCTGACGCATCCACGCTACCGCCACAGCAAGACCTATCGCGTCGAGGTCGTCGGCTTGCCGACCGCCGAAACCCTGACGGCATGGCAGCAAGGCATCGTGCTCGAAGACGGCAAAACCTCGCCCTGCAAAGTCGAGATCGTCAAGGGGAACGTCAAGGGCACCGTCCTGCGGATCGTCATGACCGAGGGCAAGAAACGGCAGATTCGGCGGGTCGGCGCTGCGCTGGGGCATCCCGTGACCCGGCTGACGCGGACCCACATCGGCATGTTCGCGCTGGGCGACCTCGCGCCGGGACAGTGGCGCGAGATGACGGCGAAAGAGGTCATGCTGCTCAAAACGTCGGCACCCGAAGTCAAATCGCTGCGCGGTCAAGTACGCGGACAAGGGTGGCGCTTCAAGGGCGAGAACAACGCCGCGTCCACCGAAGACGATCAGCGCTCACCGGCGCGTCCGGCGCGGCGGAACTCGTCTGATCGCCCCCCAAAACGGCGTCCGGGTGGAAGCCGCACCTTCCGAAAAACCTCGACCGACGGGGAGTCAGCCGAAGGTTCGGCGGATACGCGCCCGGTGCGGCGGAACTCGACTGACCGCCCACCTAAGCGGCGTCCAAGCGGAACTCGTAGCGCTCGAAGCTCGGCGACCGACGCGGTAGTTCGCGAAAACTCAACCGACACACGCCCGGCAAAACGCCGCCCCAGCGGGAAACGCTCGACGACGGCGGAGTCGCCGGAACATTCGTCCAACCGCCCGCCACGTGCGAGCAAGAAACGGATTACACCGCATTCCAAATCGGGCAGCGGCGGCAAGCCAGCGAAGCGCGGCAGTCGCAGCGATAATCAGCGTCGCAGCCGAAAGGACAGCCCCCGATGAGCAGCATGACCGCCTCGGTTCAAGAATTTGTCGCCATGCAGCCAAAATTCGCGTGGCGACGGCGCTTGCTGCGCGGGCTGATCAGCTTGGTGTTTCCCATCGTCTTCAAGCTGGAAGTCAGTGGGCTGGAGAACATCCCCACCGAGGGATCGTCGCTGCTGATGATGAATCACATCACCCTGCTCGACCCGGTGCTGTGCATGGGCATGGTCAAGCAGCGTTTCGTCGTGCCGATGACGAAGATCGAGAACCTCGAAAACCCCTTCATCGCGCCGTTCGTCCGCTGGTGGGGATCGTTCTCGATCAATCGCGGCGAGATCGACCGCAAGGCGTTGATGAACTCGATTGAGCTGCTCAAGAGCGGGCAGTTGATCCTGATCGCGCCGGAGGGACATCGCCACCCGGAGGGCTTGTCGCAACCGAAGGACGGCTTCGCCTACATCGCCACCAAAGCCAACGCCGTGATCGTCCCGACGGCGATCTCCGGTGCGGTCGGCTGGCTGGAGAACCTCACGCACCTGAAGCGCACGCACATTCAGGTCAACTTCGGCAAGCCGTTCAAGTTCAAGACCGGCGCCAACGGGCGCGTCGCCCGCGACGACCTCACGCCGATGATGGATGAGGCGATGTACCAACTTGCGCAGACCGTGCAGGACGAATCACGGCGCGGCGTCTACAGCGACCTCAGCAAGACGACGACCAAGTATTTGGAATTCGTGTAGCTTCCGGCGATCAAGCGCAGCCCGGTTTATCTACCAGTTAAATCGCATTCCCCTATACCTAGTATAGAACATAAGTTCTGATTGTCAAGCAGCTCCGGCGACTGTGTTTGTGCAACATCGCCACACAAACGCCGCTTAAGTTTTTACAAAATCCAATTGTCAAAAACGGCGGAATGCCGTTATGATACAGAGCATCCAGACCGATGGCGAAAGAGGTGCAGCAGCGAACAACTCCGGCTGACAGATAGCGCATGGGCTTGGTGGCTTGCTCAAGCAAGCATATCAAGTTGACGAGGTGGCGGTTTCTCACTTCATCGTGAGACTAAGCGGGTGGCTTGCTCACGTGAGCTACGCGCGAAAATCGAAAGATCAGCGGATGCCGCCGGGATGTACCACCATCCCTTGTCTGTCTACCTCCGTACAACGAAGATGAGCCGCGAAAACACCGGGCGACCGGCTGACAAGCGGCGCGTCGGTGGGACGCAAAGCCGGGTTATTGGTAATGACCCCGGTTTCCGCTTGATTGCTGCGCTTGCGCGGCATGGCAATCGGCACGTTTGCGTACTCGTCTCCTACGGAGGATTCCTATTATGTGCGGTATTGTCGGTTACGTTGGCAATCGTGAAGCCACAGCGCTGATCGTTGACGGTTTGCAGCGGCTTGAGTATCGCGGCTACAACTCAGCAGGCGTCGCGGTCATCGAGAATAATCAGATCGTCGTGCGGCGCGACGTAGGCAAACTGATCAACCTGCGCGCGAAGCTCGCCGCCTTCCCCATCGATGGCAAAATCGGCATCGGTCACACCCGTTGGGCGACGCACGGCGTCCCCGCCGAACACAACGCCCATCCCCACATCAGCATGAACGGCGACACCGTCGTCGTCCACAACGGCATCGTCGAAAATTACCTCGAACTGCGCACCGAACTCGCGGCGGACGGTGTCGAGTTCGCATCGGAGACCGACACCGAAGTGATCGCCCATCTGGTCGCGCGCTGCGCCGCCGAGAACGGTCACGGCGACATCACGGCGGCGGTTCAGCAGGCGGTCAAGCGGCTCAAAGGCGCTCAGGCGATTGTCGTGCTGAGCAAGCGCCAACCGGATCGACTGGTCGCGGTGCGGATCGGCAATGCGGGTGGCGTGGCGATTGGACTCGGCGAAGGCGAGAACTTCATCGCTTCGGACATCCCGGCGATCCTCGAACAGACGCGGCGGATGATCTTCCTCGAAAGCCGCGAAATGGCGACGGTCACGGCAGATGGCGTCTCGGTACAGACGCTCGACGGCGTGCCGGTCGACGCCGAAATCCACGAGATCGCGTGGGATGCGGTCAGCGCGGCGAAGGGCGAATACGCTCATTTCATGCAGAAGGAAATCTTCGAGCAGGCGCGCAGCCTGACCGACACCCTGCGCGGGAGGGTCGATTTCGAGCGCGGCACGGTCTCGCTGCCCGAACTCAATCTGACGGCGGAACTCGCGCGCGCGCTCCAGCGGATCGTAATCGTCGCCTGCGGCACCAGCTATTACAGCGGCTTGGTCGGCAAGTTCTACCTTGAGCAGTTGGCGCGCCTCAACGTCGAGGTCGATTACGGCAGCGAGTACCGCTACCGTGACCCGATCATCGACGACAAGACTGCTGTATTGGCGATCACGCAGAGCGGCGAGACGGTCGATACGCTGGCGGCGCTGGAAGAAGCCCGCACCAAAGGCGCGACCCTGTGGAGCATCGTCAACGCCGTCGGCAGCCAAGCCATGCGCCTGAGCGACGGCACTATCGCCATGAATGCCGGACCCGAAATCGGCGTCGCCTCGACCAAAGCCTTCACCGCCAGCATCGCCGATCAACTGCTGCTGGCGCTCAAGATCGGGCACCTGCGCGGGACGATCAGCGATGAGGCGCTGCGCTGCCACGTCGAGGACATCGCCCACCTGCCCGATCTGGTCGGGCGCGTGCTCGACCAACACGAGGCGATCCGCCAACTGGCGGAACGACTCTACCAGCACACCAATTTCTTGTATCTGGGGCGCGGCATCAACTATCCGATTGCGCTGGAAGGCGCGCTCAAGCTCAAGGAGATCAGCTACATTCACGCCGAAGGCTACCCGGCGGGCGAGATGAAGCACGGACCCATCGCGCTGATCGACAAGGATATGCCCGTCTTGGCGATCACGCTGCGCGACGCGGTCTACGACAAGATGATCAGCCAGATCGAGCAGGCGAAAGCGCGCAACGCCAAGGTGATCGCCATTGCGACGGAAGGCGACCACTTCATCGCTTCGAAGGCGGACGAAGTGCTCTACATCCCGGACGCGCCGCCGCTGCTGACGCCGATCCTCGCGGTGATCCCGCTGCAACTGCTCGCCTACGAGATCGCCGTGCTGCGCGGCGCGGACGTGGATCAGCCACGCAACCTCGCCAAGAGCGTCACGGTCGAATAAACAAGCGCATTCGCTAATCAAGGCGATTAACTCCGGCGGCAAATGCCGGGGATCATCGCCTTGATCTGGCACACCGACCCAACGATGCGGTTCGCTGCTTTCTGAATCAGCCAAAACTGGCTAAAATCCCCATACACTTAAATCACTCAAGATAGGTTTGCCAGATGGCTGAGTCGCAAAAGCTTGAGTTCATCGCCTACTACGATACGGAATACACCGGGCTAGAAGTTCCCATCGTCCCGGCTTTTTCACGGCGGGCGTGGATGAGCTTTATGAATGATCATCCGTATCGCTGTTTGCCGCTGACGATGGCAAACCAGATGGGCTGGTTTCTGCTCAATCCGATTGGCTTCGTCGCCGAATGGGAAGACGAAACCGAAGACGCGCAGATTACGCTTGCCTTCGACGAGCCATTGCCGGAGCAGCATCGAATGTATACACCCAACTCCTTCGGCAACGGCATCCTGACGTTTAAAGTGCCCTACGTCTTTCGAACGCCGCCGGGCTACAACCTGTTGGTACGCGGTCCGGTCAACTCGCCCAAAGACGGGATTCAGTCACTCGAAGGCTTAGTCGAATCCGACTGGATCGAGGCAAGTTTCACGATGAACTGGAAATTCACACGCGCGCATCATCCGGTTCATTTTGAAAAGGGCGAACCCTTCGCCATGATCACGCCGGTGCGACGCGGCGAAGTCGAACAGTTCGCGCCAAGAGTCCAAGCACTTCAGGAAAACCCCGCGCTCAGCGAAGCCTTCTTTTTCTGGCGAGGCAAACGCAAGAAAGCGATCAGGAATCAGGCGCTGCGAGAATCGCTCGCCGTAGCGCTCAAGCGACCACGAACCATCAAGTATGACCTCGACTATTTGCGCGGACAGTCGGCATCAGGCGACCGCAAATTCCCCCAACACCAAACCCGCTTGAAGCTCAAGCCGTTCAAGGAGGCGTGGCAGAAACAATTCAACCAGCGATCCGGCGACGCGCCAACCGTCATCCCTGACCCGGAAACGCAGGAGTAAGCGCTCGTTCTGCTTGGATGAGGCAAGGGGAAATGGAGTTCTCCGCATTCGGCTTCGTTTGCAAGGGAACTCCAGATGATGTGCTCAGGCTCGATTGATTGCGGAGAGTCAGTCGCCCAGACTGATGCCCAGCATCCGCGCGGTCTCGATCCAAGGGTGATCCAGCGGGACTGTTTTCCGCTTGCCGACCACCTGCTCCAGCGGGACTGGTTCGGTTGTTTCCCCGCGCACCGCGACCATCACGCCGAAGACGCCGTTGTGAACGTATTCGGCACAAGCCACGCCGAGGCGAGTCGCCAGCAGGCGATCCGCCGGTGAGGGGATACCGCCCCGCTGGACGTGACCGAGGATTGTCACCCGTGACTCTAGCCCGGTCAATGCTTCAAGCTGCTGCGTGAGCTTTTGCGTGCTGGTCAGCCGTTCCGCCTCCAGCGCTTCCAGTTCGGCGCGGGCTTTTTTGCTCTTGACCTTTTTGCTGGCGAGCAAAATTTTCTCAGTCAAATCTTGAGGCGTCGCGCCTTCCGAAACGGCGACGATGCTGAATGCTTTGCCGTCGCGCACGCGCAGGCGAATTAAGTCGGCGACGCTTTCCACGTTGTAGGGAATTTCGGGGATCAGGATCACGTCGGCGCCCCCGGCGATGCCCGCGCCCAACGCCAGCCAACCGGTGTTATGTCCCATCACCTCGACCACGATAATGCGATGATGGCTGTGCGCGGTGCTGTGCAGGCGATCAATCGCTTCCGTCGCAATCGTCAGGGCAGTGTCGAAACCAAAGGTGATGTCGGTCATCGCGACGTCATTGTCGATGGTCTTCGGCAGCGTGATGATGTTCATCCCATGCTGCATCAGGTGATAAGCGTTTTTCGCCGTCCCACCGCCGCCCAAACAGATCAGCGCGTCCAGATGATGGTGATGATAGGTTTCGACCATCACGTCGGTCATGTCCATCGTCTTGCTGCCGATGGGCATCTTTTGCGGCTTATCGCGGCTCGTCCCCAGTATGGTTCCGCCGATAGTGAGGATTCCCGATAGGGCAACCCCGTCGAGCTTCACCGTCCGGTTTTCCATCAGCCCCCGGAAACCGTCCCGAAAGCCGATGATCTGCATCCCGTAAGCGTTCACTCCGGCTTTGCCTACGCCACGAATCGCTGCGTTCAAACCGGGGCTATCGCCGCCAGCCGTCAAAATCCCGATATATTGGGTCACAGGAAAACTCTTTCACTGCTAAGCTGCTCAATTTGTCATCCCGGAACGGGACGTACAAAGATTATAGCAACCTTCAAAATCGCTGACCCGTGAGATGTCTTGTCAAGCGGGGAAATGGGCGGACTGACGAGCGGCAGGCAGCTAAATCAGCCCGGCGATGTCGAGCGCGGTGTAGACGAGGAACAGCGCCAGCACGACATTGACGATCAGTGCGACACGCGGCTGGCGGAGATAGCGCTTGAGGAGCGATCCGAACAGCGCCCAAACCGAGGTCGCGCAGAAAGCGGTCGCGCTCAGCAGCGCGGCGGCGAGGATGACGAGCAGCACGTTATCCGTGATCGGCGCGAGCATGGTGCTGAACAAGGTCAGCCCGAAGACGATCAGCTTGGGATTGAGGACTTGCAGCAGGACGCCCTGCGCTAACCCCATTGGCTGCGCGTCCTCGCCGTCGAAGTGGTAGCTCGCTCGCAGGATCACGAAGGCGAGGTAGAGAATATAGCCCGCCCCGACCACACGCAGGATCGGCTCAAGCGCCGGGATCAGGCTTAGAAACGCGCCCGCCAGCAATCCGCTGAGCGTGAACATTACAAACGCACCGGCTGTCAGTCCAATCAGGTACGTCACCGTGCTGCGATAGCCATACAGGATGCCCATCGAGGCGCTGCTGACATTGCTGGGACCGGGCGTGAAGATCGCGATCAACACGAAGGAAACGAGCGCAAGACTAATCGTCATGAGGGAAATTCCGTAGCTTATCGAGCGCGTTACTTGATCTCGCGGGCGTACTCGCCGGGGGTGACGCCGATGATCCGCTTAAAATGGCGCGTCAGATGGCTTTGGCTGCTGAATCCGACCTCGACCGCCACCTCGACGAGCGGTCTGCCCACCTCGATCAGCCGCTGCGCCTGACGAATGCGAACGTTCTCCAAATAGCTGTAAGGCGGCATCCCCACCTCGGCGTGAAAGACGCGCGTCAGATAGTAGGGACTTAGGGCGACACCGTCCGCCAAATCTTTCAGGCTGATCCCATCGGCGAAGCAAGCTTCGATGATGCTGCGCGCCTTGCGCACGGCTTCGCGCTCGTGGCTCAGCCGCCGGTTGATCGGGTGAACGTCGGCGTAGCGTTTGACCAGCAATGCCATCGTTTGGATAAAGCGCGTCTCGTACTCCAGCGAGTTGGTGCCATCGATCAACGCTTGGTGCAAACCGAGCAGCGCTGCCGTCACCCGTCGATCATCCACCCGCAGCGTGGTGAAATCGGGCAGCCGGGCGCGATCTCCGGTTAGTTCGCCGACGACCTGCTGCATGGCGGCGGCGGTCGGGTAGAGCGAGCGCAGTTCGAAGCCATTCGCGTCGGCGGGTTCGCCGGTATGCACCGACTGCGGATTGATTAAAATCACGCCTCCGGGCGGGGTGAAGTGCTTGCTGCCGCCATGCGTGAAGGTCTGGCGTCCGCGCTGGATCAGGCTGATCACGTAGTAGTCATGGCTGTGGCGCGGATAGGCGTGCTGGACGTAAAAGGCATGGAGCAGCCCCACGTCAAGCTGCGGATTATGACCGTATTTCGCCCATTCTGTGCTTTGCATCATGCTCCCCAAACTCATGGCTCAAAATATCATGAGTCAAGCCGGATTGTCTTGCACAATCTTGCGCTCCGTACCTGAACGCTAGGCGCTCGAACGGCGCGTCGTCAACTTCGTATTCGACCGCAGCAGCAGGATCGCGGCAGTCGCAAACAGGATCGCGCCGGTCAAGAAAGGCGCGTTCGGCATGACGTGATCATAGACCCACCCGGCATACAGGGGACCGAAAATGTTCATCAGGCTGCCGAGCGCCGTCGTCACGCCCATCAAGACGCCGATCTCGTGAGGCGCTACGCGATTAGTCGAGAGCGTGGTCAGCGTCGGGAAGGTGAAGCCGCTTGCCGCCGCACTGAAGACGAGGACGGCGAAGATCAACCCCATGAAGGGCACGAACACCACGACCAGCGAGGCAAGGGCTTGCAGCAGCAGGCTGGCAGCACCGACGACCCGCTCACCGTAGCGCGGCACGAGGCGCGGCACCAGCAGCGCCTGCACCACCGCAATCGCAATCCCGAACAGCACCAGCAGCAGCCCAACCTGCCAAGGTTCGGCGTTGAATAGGTCAATGACGTACAAAGTCTGAATGCTGTTGATCCCGTTGAAGCAGAAGTTGAACAAGGTGAGAACGAGCAGCAGCCGACCGAGCGCGGGCTTACGCATCATCTCGCCAATCGCGATCAGCGGGTTCAAATCGCTGCCGCGAATGGGGGCGCTGACGCGCCGCTCTTTGGGCAGCGATTCGGGCAGAAAGAAATAGACCAGCAGCAGCCCGATCAGCGACAAGCCCGCCGCCGCGAACAGCGGCGCGTCGAGGCTGATCTGACCGACCGCGCCGCCGACGGCGGGTCCGAGAATCAGCCCCAAGCCCCAAGCCACACCGACCAGCGTGAAATTCTTAGCCAGATCGTCCGGCGCAGAAATGTCGGCGATGTACGCCGCCGCCGTCGAGAGGTTGCCGCCGCTGATTCCGTCGATCACGCGCGAGAGGAACAAGATCCACAACGCGCCGCCGAGACCGAAGATCAGGTAGCCGACCGCCGAGCCGAAAATGCTCACCAGCAGGACAGGGCGGCGTCCGTAGCGGTCGCCCAGCTTTCCGAGCAGCGGCGCGGCGAAAAACTGTGCCCCCGCGTACAGCACGGTGATCATCGTGACCATCAGCGCGTCGTCGCTGTAGCGGTGGACAATGTAAGGCGCAACGGGCCAGAGGAAAGTCAGCCCCATAATGTCCATCAACATGATGAAGAAGATCACCGCCAGCTTGCGCCGGTTAGACGGTTGAGCCGCCCCGCCAGTCGAGGCGCTTGGATCGATGGGTGTCTCCATGTATTTCTCTCCGCCGGTGACGGTCGCCGATTTGAGCGAAAGCGGGGATTATAACAGCTTGCAGTCGCGCCGGAATCGAAAGGAGCAGCCGAATTCGACTGCTCCACAACTCACACGGCGGGTTAGCGAACGTCTAGACCGTCACCGGCATCGCCTTCATGCCGTGCAGCAGCAGTGTCGGATTCCACTCTAGTTCGTCCACATCGACGGCGAGTTGGAGGTCGGGAACGCGACTGAGCAGCGTATTGAAGGCGACCGCTCCTTCCAGCCGCGCCAGCGGTGCGCCGACGCAGTAGTGAATGCCGTTGCCGAAAGCGATGTGCTTGCTCAGCGGGCGCATGATATCAAAAACGTCGGGATTGGGGAACACGTCGGGGTCGCGATTCGCGCCTAGCAGCGACGCCAGCACCATCTCGCCCGGCTGGATCGTCTGCCCGTGCAGCTCGATGGGTTCCAGCGCCCAACGCATGGTCGACGTGCCGACGGGTCCTTCGTAGCGCAGCATCTCCTCAATCGCGTTCTTGATCAGGTCGGGATTGGCGCGCAGTTTCGCCAGTTGGTCGGGGTTCTGGAGCAGCGTCAGCATCCCGTTGCCGATCAAGTTGACGGTCGTCTCGTGACCCGCCACCAGCAGCAAAAAGACCATGCTGATCAATTCCTGCTGGTCGAGTTTGTCGCCCGCTTCTTCCGCCTGCACCAGCGCCGTGATCAAGTCGTCGCGCGGGTCGGCACGGCGCTGATCGAACTTCTCGTGAAAATACATGATGAACTCAATCGCAGCCACGCCGATCTCCTCCGGCTTGATCCCGGTCGGTCCGCCGAGCACAATCGTCTGCGACCAATGGCGGAACTTCGCTTGATCTTCGTGCGGGATGCCGAGCAGTTCCGCGATCACCGTCACCGGCAGCGGGATGGCGAAATCGGCGAGGAAATCGCCCTGCCCTTTGGCGAGCAGCGCATCGATCAGTTCGTCGCTGATCGCCTGAATGCGCGTCTCCAACTCGCGGATCATACGCGGCGTGAACGCCTTGTGGATCAAGGCGCGCAGACGGGTGTGATCAGGCGGATCGACCGTCAGCATGTGCCGGTTGATCGAGGCTGCAGCCTGCATCATCATGTCGCCGCGAGCATTTTCGCGCCCCGGTAGGCGAGTCATATCTTTGGTGAAGCGCTCGTCGTTCAGCAGCGCAATCGAGTCGTCGTAGCGAGTGAGCAGCCAAGGCACACTGCCCATTTCTCGATGGGGAACGCGATACAGCGGCGCATCGGCACGCAGCAGCGCCAGCGCTGGATGCGGATTGCGCAGCACTTCCGGCGTATACAGGTCAATCTCAAGCGGCTTCAACATTGAGTCAGCTTCTTCCACTAAAATTGGACGTAACGTAACACTGTAACGTTGTGAATTCTGCGATACGATGTATCATAAGTCACCAGCAGCGAGTGTCAAGCCGCAACTCTTTCCAGCCTAGCTTTGTAGATGAGTGTTGAACTATGAAAACTGATCGGCGAGTCCAACGAACCCACCGCGCGTTGATGGATGCATTGGTGGTGTTGGCGCTCGAAAAGCGCTACGACACGATCACGATCCGCGACATCACTGAACGAGCGAACATCTCCTATTCCACGTTTTTCCGGCACTTCCACGAAAAAGATGAACTGTTGAGCGAACTGCTCCTGAGCGTCGTCGACGAATTGGTGCAGTTGGTCAACCACAATCCCGACAAATCGAAGGAAACCGAAGGTCTGCTGATCTTCCGGCACGTCGCGGAGAATCAAGCATTTTTCCGCGTCCTGTTCAGCAGTCAGGGCACCAATCGGGTGCTGCAAGACCTCCAAGCGAAGATCGCTTCCGACCTGCTGGCGACATTCGTCTTCAAACCCAACCAAGCCGTACCGCCGGAGATCGTCGCTAACCACTTCGTCGTCGGCGTCATGGCGTTGATACGCTGGTGGCTGGAACACGACATGCCCTACTCCGTCGAGCAGATGAGCGTGATCTACAGCCATTTGATCGCGGCGCAGCTCTACAATTACATCTTGCCGATTGACCCGCCGCCTAACCGAGTTCAAACCTACGGCTAATTGACTCCTGAACGTTTGTTCTATATTATGGAGTCATGTATATCCACACCGTTCCTGACACGATGCAAAAGCTCACGCAGATGGGCGATGCCACGCTGTTTGAGCCAGCCGGTGATACGCCGCGCACAGAGCAGCCGCGCTTTCAATCACACAGTCTAGCCGAGTGCATCTCCAACGTCAGCACGCCGACAGGCAAGAAGCCAATCCTCAAGACGATGGTCACGACCGCCTGTGAGCGAAACTGCTTCTACTGCCCGTTTCGCGCCGGGCGCGGCAAAACCCGCCGTGTCTCGATCCGCCCGGACGAGCTGGCGGGCGCGTTCGATCAGCTTCAGCGCGCGCGTCAGGTCGAGGGTCTGTTCCTCTCGTCGGGGATCATCAAGGGCGGCGTGACCGCGCAAGACAAAATCATCGATACGGTCGAGATCATCCGGCGCAAGTACCGCTATCCCGGCTACGTCCATCTCAAAATCATGCCCGGCGCGGAGTACGATCAGATCAAGCGTGCAGTCGAACTCGCCGACCGGGTGTCGATCAACCTAGAGGGCGCGACAGCGGATCGGCTCTCGGCGCTCGCGCCCAAGAAGGAATTCGATAGCGAACTGCTGCAACGCCTGCGCTGGGCACACGAAATCCGCCAGACCCTACCTCCCGGCAAGCGCACCAGCATCGTGACTCAGTTCGTCGTCGGCGCGGTCGGCGACACCGACCTCGAACTGCTGGCGCTAAGCGATCAGCTCTACCGGCAGCTGCGGCTCAGCCGGGTCTATTATTCCGCCTTCAGCCCGGTGATCCAGACGCCGTTCGAGAATCTGCCCGCCGTCGTGCCGCTGCGCGAGCACCGGCTGTATCAGGCAAGTTTCCTGCTGCGTGATTACGGCTGGGACGTGGAAGACCTCAACTTCACCCAGACCGGCAACCTTGACCTCGAAGTCGATCCGAAGCGAGCGTGGGCGGACGTTCATCTGCGCGACGCCCCCGTCGAGATCATGACGGCGACGCGCGAGCAACTGCTGCGAATTCCCGGCATCGGTCCCGTCGGCGCCGACGCGATCCTCAAGGCGCGGGCGCGCGGGCGGCTGAATGACCTCAGCCACCTGCGTAAGATCGGCATCCGCGCACCGGATCAAGCTGCACCCTATCTCCTGCTCGACGGCAAACAGCCCCCGCAGCAGCTCACGCTGCTCTGACCGCGCAGAGCCACTGACAAGCTGAAACAAATCCGTTATAATCTGCACGGACTTCCCAGAGGCGAGGATAACTCCGTGCAAATTCTGATAACTGGCGCCGATGGTTTTGCCGGTCAGCATTTGATCCGCGCGCTCAACAGCGCAGATTCCGTCGATCAGCTTCACGGCACAACCTTCCGCGATCTTGCATCACCGCCGCCCAACGTCACCTACCACAAGCTCGACCTGCGCGATGAACGCGCAGTCACCCGGTTAATCGGCGACCTACGTCCGCAGCAGATTTACCATCTCGCGGCACTAGCGAACGTCGGGCAATCCTACGAGGCAGTCTGGAGCACGTTGGAAAACAACATCCGCGCAGAGTTGAACCTGATCCTCGCCTGCGTCACGACCGAGCTTCGTTCGCGCCTGCTGGTGATCAGTTCCGGCGACATCTACGGCGACCGAAAAAACGATCAGCCCGCCCGCGAAGATACGCCGCTCTGCCCGACCAATCCTTACAGCGTCAGCAAAGTGACGCAGGATATGCTCGCGCTTCAGTATCATCTGAGCAACGACCTGCCGATCTTGCGCGCGCGCCCGTTCAATCATACGGGACCCGGTCAGAAACGGGGATTCGTCGCGCCGGATTTCGCCTACCAGATCGCGCAGATCGAGGCGGGACTGCAAGAGCCTGTGATGAAGGTGGGCAGCCTGTCCGCCGAACGCGATTTCAGCGACGTGCGCGACGTCGTGCGCGCCTACGCGCTGATCATGGCACAGGGCACGCCGGGCGAAGCCTACAACATCGCCAGCGGGATCACGCACACGGTACAGGAACTACTCAACATCTTGCTGAGTTTTAGCAGCGCGAAAATCGGCATCAGCACCGACACGGCGCGGCTGCGCCCGCACAGCATCAGCCGGACGTGGGGCGACGCCGCTAAGCTACGTGCTGAAACCGGTTGGCAGCCGACCATCCCGTTCGAGCAAACGCTGAGTGACGTGCTCGACGACTACCGCCAGCGCGTGCAGGCTCACACGCAAGGATAAATTCAGCAGATCGCCCGGCGGTTAAGGCAGTTTGCACGAAGGAACCCAGTGCGGTTTCGAGTTTGTTGCACATTGACGCGGGTTTGTTAAAATAGCACAATCATTACGAAGCGACAGGCTATAGGCTCAGCGATGTTTATTTGCCGCAATACCAGCACCGACACTAATACCAACCCACCAGCTTAGGCGGGGTCGTATTGTGCTTGCATACCCACACCCCGCACTCACGGGGTGTTTTTGTTTTTTAGCTTAGGAGGCATCATCTTGATTTCAAAAGAACCCATTACAGCAAATTTGGATCAACCGCAGTTCGTGGTTCCTCCGGAGAACCGCATCCCCGTGAACGGCTATCCCGGTCAGATGATGACTATCCCGCCGTCGCGCATGTTTCTGATCCGCGACGCGCTCAAGGTCTATCGCGCGACCAACGGCGCTGATGCCGTCACTTACGACGCCTCACAGGGCGACGGTGGCGCGAGCCTGCCCGGCGTCCCCAGCGCGATCCTCGAAAGTGCGCTTCAGCTTCAATTAGAGCACGGCAGCGCCTACGATCAGCCGTTCGGGACGGCAAAGTTCCGCGAAGCCGCCGCTGGTCCCTACTGGCAGCTTGACGCCGCCTCCGGCTGGGGTCCCGAAAACATCATCTTCACGCAGGGCGGGCGTGATGGCTTGCTCAAAGCCTACGGCGCGATGATCGCGCTGGGGACGCAGGAAGTCGGCAGCGTGCTGGTCGTCTCGCGCGTGCCTTGGATCAGCTACAACTGGGGTCCCTATGCCGTCGGACTGAACGTCATGCTCGCGCCGGGGCTACCGGAAGAAGGCTGGCGCTTCACGCCAGAGGCGATCCGCACCTGCGCCGAAGTCGCCAAGCGCGAAGGGCGCAAGGTCGCTGGCATCGTGATCACCTCGCCGGACAACCCGACCGGGCGCACCATCCCCTTGAGCGAGCAGATCGAACTGGCGCGGACGGCGCTGGAAGCGGGCTATCCCTTCGTCCTGTTCGACTGGATGTATCACTGGGTTACGGATAGCGGGCACAACGACATCAACGTCGTCTTGCAAGCGTTCGAGCCAGAACTACGCGACCGCTTGATGTTCCTCGACGGCTTGACTAAGAGCCTCGGCGCTTCGAACGTCCGCAGCGCGCATTTGCTGGCGAGCAAGCCAGTCGTCAAGCAGATCGTCAGCCAAGCGTCTCACGGCGTGATCCCGTCGTTCTTCTCGCAAGCCGTCGCTATTGCCGCCTACGAGATGGGCTACGAGGAAGCCGCCGCGCCGATCATTGTGCCGACCCGCGAGAGCCGCCGCGTGCTGCGCAAGGCGCTCGAAGCGGAAGGCGTGCGCTTCGTCATGGGGGACGGCTACTATGCTTTCATCGACTGCGCGCCTTTCATCGAGGCGGGTAATCTCGGCAACAGCGAAGGCTTGATGACCTATCTCGCCGAGCAGTACGGCGTCGCCGTCGTCGCGGGCGTCTATTTCTCGGACGCAGGCGCGGATTGGGTGCGCTTCTCCTACGCGCAAACACCGGAAAAGACCGGCGGCGCAGTCGCGCGCATGTTCGAGGGTCTGCACGCCCTGAAATGAACAACACGTGGGGGCGGGTCTGAGACCCGCCCCTACACCACAGCCTCAAATTGGGTGAGACATTTGTAAAATCCCCGTAAAACTGCCCGCGAAAAGCGATCACGAAACTCAAAAGCGCGGTATGATATTACTGTCTAGCACAGAGAAAAATGAGAGGTCCCTATGGCATCGTCTGGGCTTTTTGCGAAGCGAGACACAAGTGCGATCACTTATCCAGCCGTCCAGCCGTTGATCCGCTGGACCTATACGTGGATGTTCGTCGGCTTGGTGATCACCTCAATCATCGCCAGCATGACCGACACCACCACGATCCTGATCCAGAATCCGGGATTGTTGATCGGCGCGTTCATCGGCGAAATCGTTCTCGTGATCGCGCTGAGTTGGGCGATCACCCGCCTGTCTCCCGCCATCGCCGCGCTGATGTTCGTCGGCTACGCGGCGCTCAACGGCTTCACCTTGTCGCTGATCGTTCACGCCTACACCGGCGCATCGGTGACGCTGGCGTTCGTCTCGACGGCGGGCATTTTCGGCGTGATGACGCTGTTCGCCTTCACGACTGCGGTTGACCTACTTCAGTATCGTACCTACTTCTTCGTTGGGTTGATCGGGCTGCTGATCGCGCTGGTGGTCAACATGTTCATCCAGAGCAGCGGCTTTGACTTGCTGATCAGCATCGCGGGCGTGGTGATCTTCACGGCGCTGACGGCTTACGACACACAGAAGCTGAAATACATGGCGGCGTCGCCGGAGTTCGAAGCCGACGGCGAAGCGGTCGCCAAGTACAGCATTTTCGGGGCGCTTCAGCTTTACCTCGACTTCGTCAACTTGTTCATCTTCCTGCTGCGCCTGACCGGACGGCGGCGGTAAGAAGCTATCAGCGATCAGCTAAGACAACCTAGCCGACCGCTAGACACCAAGATAGGCGAATCTTGTAGGGGCGTTCAATTGAACGCCCCTACCTGTTATGCCAAATCGACTTGTTCGCGCGAATTGAGTTTCTAGCTGAAAGCTGACCGCTGATAGCTTACCCGCCGAGATACGCCTCGATCACGGCTTCGTTGTGGCGCAGCGCGTCGGCGCTGTCGGCGTGGGTGATGTAGCCGGATTGCAGCACGTAGCCGCGATTGGCGACTGCCAGCGCCATCAGCGCGTTTTGCTCGACCAGCAGGATCGTCGTCCCCGCCTCTTGGTTCAGATAATGCACCACCGCGAAGATTTCGCGCACGAGCAGCGGCGCAAGTCCCATTGACGGCTCGTCGAGCAGCAGAATGCGCGGACGCGCCATCAGCGCCCGCCCGATAGCGAGCATCTGCTGTTCGCCGCCGGAGAGCGTGCCGCCGTACTGCTTCTGTCGCTCCTTAAGACGCGGAAAGCGCTCGAAGACCTGCTCCAAGTCCCGCGAGAGGTTCGCCGCCTCGCCCTCGCGGACGAAGCCGCCCATTTCCAAATTTTCGAGCACGGTCAGGCGCGTGAAGATTTTGCGCCCTTCCGGGGCTTGCACGACGCCGCGCTTGACGATCTCGTGCGGGCGCAGATGGGTGATGTCCTCGCCGTTGAGCGTGATACTGCCGTGCCGCGCCGGAGTAATGCCGCTGATGGTGTTGAGCGTCGTCGTCTTACCCGCGCCGTTCCCGCCGATCAGCGTGACGATCTCGCCCTGCTCGACCGTCACCGAAACACCCTTGAGCGCCTCGATATTGCCGTAAAAGGTGTGAATGTCGTTGACTTGCAGCAGGCTCACGAGTGCTCCTCCGTGCCGATTGCCTCGTCCGGCGCAGCCGAACCAAGATAGGCTTCGATCACTTTCGGGTCGCGCTGGACTTCGGCGGGCGTCCCTTCGGCGATCTTCGCCCCGTAGTCCATCACGCTGACCTGATCCGAGATGTTCATGACCAGTTTCACGTCGTGCTCGATCAGGAAGATCGTCAGCCCGCGATCATCGCGCAGGCGGCGGATCAGGCGCATCATGTTTTCGGTTTCCTGCGGATTCATGCCCGCCGTCGGCTCGTCGAGCAGCAGCAGCAGCGGCTCGGACGCCAGCGCCCGCGCGATTTCGAGGCGGCGCTGCAAGCCGTAAGAGAGATTGTGCGCCAGCGTGTCGCCGATCTCCGGCGACAGCCCGACGTATTCGAGCAGTTCCATCGCGTGTTCGAGCGCTGCGAATTCCTCGCGGCGCGCGTTGCCCAAGCCGAGCACCGCCGCCACCGGGTTGGCGTGCAGGCGGGTGTGCATCCCGACCATCACGTTTTCGAGTGCGGTCATGCCGCCGAACAAGCGAATGTTCTGGTAAGTTCGCGCGATCCCGCGCTGCATGATCCGGTCGGGCGTCAAGCCGCGAATCGAGCGCCCATCGAGCAGGATTTCGCCGCCCTCCGGCATGTAAAAGCCGGTGATGCAGTTGAAAAAGGTGGTTTTGCCCGCGCCGTTGGGACCGATCAGGCTGGCGATAGCACGGCGCGGAATTTGCAGATCGACCCAGCGCACGGCGACCAAGCCGCCGAACGCCTTGACCACTTGGCGCGCATCCAGCAGGATGTCGCGTCCCGTGACGTCGCTCATGCTAGCCATCATGCCGCCTCCTTGGGTTCGTGCTGAGCTTGCTGCCGGTGTTCCAGCAGTCGTTCCGAAAGTCTGCGCACCGGCGGCGGGATCAAGCCATCCGGCTTGATCAGCATCGACGTTACCAAAAGCGCGCCGAATGCCAGCAGGCGATAATCCGAGAGTTCGCGCAGCGCCTCCGGCAAGCCGACCAGCACCAACGCACCAACGACGACGCCGGGGATCGACCCCAAGCCGCCAATGATGATCAGGCTGAGCACGTTAATCGAGACCAGCACGGTATAGCTATCCGGGTAAGCGCCGTAAAGCCGCGTCCCGGCAATCGCGCCGCCCATCCCGGCGAACGCCGCGCCAATGGCAAAGGCGAGCAGCTTGGTGCGAATCAGGTTGATGCCCATCGCCTGAGCCACGTCCTCGTCGGCGCGCATCGCCATCCACGCCCGCCCTAAGCGAGTCGCTGCCAACCGCGCGACGATCAAGGCAGTGAGGACGATCCCCACCAACACCAGATAATAAATCCCGTTCGATCCGGTCAATTCGAAATGCCACGCGGGGTTGATCGAAGTTAAGTCGATCACCGGGCGCGGGATGTCGCGCACGCCCTGCGCCGCGCCGAACAAGTCTTTGAAGTCGTCAAACCGCACCAGCAAGCGAATAATCTCGCCAAAACCGAGCGTGACAATCGCCAGATAGTCGCCGCGCAGACGCAAAATCGGGATGCCGAGCAGAAAGCCGAAAAACGCCGCGATCAGCATCGAGAGGGGCCACGCTTCCCAGAAGGTCATGACGCCGGTACAGATTGTCCCGACCGTCTCCGGCGTGATGTCGCGCGCCGCGACGCCACCGCAGGTCAGCAGGCTGGGTGTCGTCAGCAAGCCAATCGAGTAAGCGCCGATGGCGAAGAAGGCGACATAACCGAGGTCGAGCAAGCCCGCATAGCCGACCACGATATTCAAGCCGATACCCATGATGATGTACAAACCGACCAAGTTGAGCACGTCGGTGATATACAGCCCCAGAAACGCCGGGGCGACGATCAAGAGCAGCAGCAGCGCGATCCCCGCCGCCGTCTGCGCTTGCCGACGCTGCGGGCGGGTCAGCCGCTCGTAATTGGTTTCCACCCGTGCGCCCAAACGCGGCACCAAGCCAAACGCAGCGACGTATAAACCAAACGTCAGCAGCGCCGCCGTCACCGTCATCGCGGTCTCGGAATTGAGCACGCCGATAATCGCCAGCGTCACCATGAAATAGATCATGCTGTTGTGGAACGTCCGCCCGGCTTGCGTCGCCAACCCGCCGATCCCGGCAACAAAGGCGAAGATGATCGCCAGCGGAAGAATCGCGCTGCCGCTGGTGATGTTCAGGATCACCGGCATTCCGCCGTTACCACGCAGCAAGCCGCCCACTGCCAACCCGCCGCTGTTCGCCAGCACGCCGAGGATCGCTCCAGCGATCAAGCCGGGTACAGCGCTGATCAGCAGAGTCACGATCCACGACCGCCCGCTGAGGATCAGCGCGGCGACGTAGCCAAGTGCGAACACACCGACCAACGCCAGCCCATCGGGCAGCGTCATGATCTGGGTGATCTGGCTCTCCAGCAAGCCGATCACGACCGTCATGCCAATGGCGCTGAGCAGCACACCGCGCCAGCGACCCGGCAGCGTCAGCAGCACCGCCACGACTACGCCGATCCCGGCAGAGATCGCCAAGAGGAGCGCCAAGCCGGGCAGCATCTCCTGCCCGAAGGTGAGTGTCTCCCCCATTGGCTTGGTCAAGTTGGCGAAGACAAAGCGCAGATCGACGTTCGCCTCGATTACGACCAGCGCCGCCAGCATCACGCCGACCAGCAGCCCGCCGAGGATCGCGGTGATCCGCATCGCATTGCCACCGCGAATCCGCGACCCGGCAGCCAACGCGCCGCCGCTGATCATGATGATCAGCGTGACGATACTCAGCGACACGCCCTGAATCACTTCGCGGCTGGCGAAGGAGACGAAAATTCCCGACAGCGCAAGGATGACAGAGACGATTCCGGCGTAGAGCGCGTAACGTAAACTATGCCTGATCATGCTGCTACACCCGTTTGCTGGCGAGCACTTCGCCGAAGATGCCCGTCGGTCGGAAGATCAAGATTAGCACCAGCATCCCGAAAGCGATCACGTCCTTCAACTGCTGCGATAAGCCCAGCAGCGACGGCGCGACCGACTCGATGATGCCGAGGAATAATCCGCCGAACACCGCGCCGGGGATGTTGCCGATCCCGCCCAGCACCGCCGCCGTGAACGCCTTCAAGCCCGGCAAAAAGCCGATAAAGGGCGATACCTGCTGGTTGTAGAGCGCGTAGAGCACGCCGCCCGCCCCCGCCAATGCCGCGCCGAGCACGAACGTCGTCACGATCACGCGGTCGACGTTGATACCCATCAGCGCCGCCGTCGCTTGATCTTCGGCGACCGCACGCATCGCCTTGCCGGTCTTGGTGCGCTGGACGTAGAACCAGAGCATCGACATGAAGACGATGGCGAGGAAGAAGACGAGGAAGTGAATCGGCAAAATCCGCAAATTCATCCCCAAGACCGTCACGTCGTAGCGCCCGCTGATCAGGTCGATCCCCTTGCAGACGGTCGCGCCGTCGACGGTTGTACACTCCTGATTCGGGAACAAGTTCGGCAGAATGTAGAAATGCACGTCGGGATAGCGCCGGGTACTCGCGCCGAACAAGCGCAGGAATAACTGCTGGAGCGCAATCGACGCGCCAATCGCCGTGATCAGCGGGACGAGGCGCGGCGCGTTGCGCAGCGGTCGGTAGGCGACCCGCTCCAGCGTGACCGCGACCACCACCGACGCGATCACGCCAACCAAGAGTGTCAGCAGCAATGCCAGCAATGGCTGTGCGACCAGAAAGCCGGAGTTGTTCATCGCCGTAATCGCAAAGAAACCAATGTACGCGCCGGACATGAAGACCTCGCCGTGCGCGAAGTTGATCATCAGCAGAATGCCGTAGACCAGCGTGTAGCCGAGCGCGATCAGCGCGTAGATGCTCCCCTGTGCCAGACCGAAAATCAGGTTGCGCGTCAAACGTTCCAGATCGTAGCCGCCCGATTGGATATTGTTGTAGGCGACCAACACGAGAAAGACGACGAAGATCAAGCCGACCAGCCGGAGCGGATTGCGAATCGTGTTGTTCAGTATCCAGTCGAGTGGGGTCGTGCGCGGCGGTGCGATGTGCGGTGCTTCCGATGCCATAAGAACTCCAGAGATCGTGGCTCTATCGTGATTGCGTGATTGTGGCACGGTTACTGAGCGCGATGCAACAGGCTTTTTACCGAAAAACTAAGCGGCAAATTGTAACGTGCCCCGACCCGCACCCACAGGTTACAAATGAGCCAAATTTAAAGGACAAAGCACCCTGTTTATAACCGAAATCGAGGAAAAATTACAGAGGCGAGCCTAAGCTCGCCTCTGTTTTTGGAGATTTTGTTCCGGGGTCGTCCGTCGGGCGCACGACTTGTGCGCCCGCTGTGTTAAGCCGGAATTAGCTGGCGGCAGTCGCCTCAGGGGTCATTTCCGCCATCGGCGCGGCTTCGGTCACTGCCTCAGTCGCCATCATTTCTTCGGTCGGTTCCATCGTCGCTTCGGGGGTCATTTCCGCCGGAGCTTCGTAGGGGGTCAGCACGACGTTGCCATCGACCACGCTGCCGGTGTAAACCTGCGCGAAGTCCCCGTTCTGAACTTGGAAGATGCCGATGTCGGCAACCGAGGTCTCGCCGGTGCCGTTGGCGTTGAGCACGCCGGTCAGCCCTTGGAAGTTGCTCAGGCTGCGGACATACTTCTGCACGTCGTCGCGCATCACCACCAGATCGCCGTTGGCGTCGACCGTACCCACCGCCTCAACCGCGTCGAGGAGGATGTTCACGCCGTCGTAACCATTGGCGTGATACGGAGCCGGTGGTTCTTCGCCGTACTTGGCGACGTAGCGCTGCAGGAAGGCGTCGAGCGCCGCGCTGCTCGCCGGGACTGCCTTGGTCGCGTAGACGCCGTCAGCCGCAGCGCCCGCGAGGTCGATCACTTCAGTGCCCAACACGCCGTCAGCCGACATGAACGGCACGGTTTCCAAACCGGCATCAGCGCGCTGCTCAAGCAGACGTGCCGCTTCCGCCGGGAAGCCCGCGAAGTAGATCAGTTCGGGGTTAGCCTGCGCGATGTCGTCGAGCAGACCGCGGAAATCGGTATCGCCCACGCTCACCGCGTCAGACGAGACGACTTTGCCACCCAACGCTTCGAAGCGGTCGGTCACAACCGTGACCAAGCCTTCGCCGTAGGTGCTGCCGTCGTGGATGGTCGCAATCGAGCGCACACCCAACACGTTGTACATGTATTCGGCGGCGATCACGCCTTGGAAGGCGTCGGAGACCACCGCACGGTTGAAGCTGCTGTAACCGCTGGTCGTCAGGTCAGCCGCCGTGCAGCTTGGGCTGATGCTGGTGTAATCTGCCGCGTCAAAGATCGGCGCTGCCGCGCGGCACGCGCTGGAACACATCGGTCCAACGACGCCCACGATGCTGCCGTCCGAGGCGAAGCGATTCGCCACCGACTGCCCACCATCCGCCGAGCATTGATCGTCTTGCACGTCGAGCGAAACTTTGAATTCCTTGCCGTCAACCGTCACCGTCGGGCGATCTTCGAGGGCAAGTTCCGCGCCACGCTGAATGTCGATACCGAGTGGGGCGATACCCTCGCCGCTCAGACCGGTTGCCAAACCAATGACGATGCTCTCGTCCGGCGACACCATGACGTTCGGACCCATCATCGGCGCTTCGGTCGCAGCAGGCATCATCTCTTCGGTCGCCATCATTTCCTCGGTCGGCACCATGGCGACTTCGGCGGTCATTTCTTCTGTCGGCACCATTTCGGCGACAGCTTCTTCTCCCGGCTCGACCATTTCTTCAGTCGGCAGCATGGCGACTTCCATCGTCGCTTCCTCTGTCGGCATAGCCATTTCCATGGTCGCTTCTTCGGTCGGCATGACCGCTTCGACCGTCGCTGCTGGAACTTCAGTCGGCGGAACTTCGGTAGGCGGGACGGCGGTATCCGTCGGACGCGGTGTCGGGGTTGGCGTTGAAGCCGGTTGGCACGCGGCAAGCACAACCGTGAAAATGAGGATCAAGACGAAAGCCCAACGTTGGTGACTTCTTGACATGCTTTTTCTTCCTCCGTGACGACGATCTACGCAAGATAAGCTATAAGAATGCGGATGCACCCTACATCATAACAAGAATTATTGCGTTAAGCAAACTGCTTATATTGGTATTATTGCCCAATAAATGCCCGCAAATTTTCAGCGCTGTTTAGGTTCACGGCGGTTTTCGTGCCGTCGATCCGTCGCAGCAGACCGCCGAGGACATCCTTCGGTCCAATTTCAACGAATATTGATGCTCCGGCAGCGATCATTGCCTCGACCGACTCGCGCCAGCGCACCGGACTCACCAACTGAGCACCCAGTTCGCGGCGGATGTCAGCCGGATCGCGCAGCGGCGCGGCGGTGACGTTATCGTAAACCGGGATCGATGGCATCTCGAAGGTAGTGGTCGCCAGCGCGTTACGGAATTCGTCCGCCGACGGCTGCATCAGCGGCGAGTGAGCGGCGATGCTGACCGCCAGCTTGAGCGCCCGCCGCGCACCGGCGGCTTTCGCCAGTTCCAGCGCGTGATCGAGCGTTTCGTTGTCCCCGCTAATCACGACCTGTCCGGGGCAGTTGTCGTTGGCGACGACGAGAACGCCGCCCGTATCGGCTCGTCCTTGTTCACAAATATCGCGCACGGCGTCGATGTCGAGCGCCAGCAGCGCCGCCATCGCGCCGGGAGCCTGCGTCCCTGCCGCCTTCATCAACCGACCGCGCTCGCGCACCAGTCGCAGCCCATCCTCGAACGACAGCGCGCCGACCGCCGTCAGCGCCGTGAATTCGCCAAAGCTGTGCCCGGCGGCGAAAGCTGGTACCGCGTCGGGACGCTCGCTTTGGAGCGCGCGCAGCGTCGCGATGCCGCAGACGTAAAGCGCAGGCTGCGTATTGATCGTGTCGTCGAGTCCGTCAGCCGGACCATCAAAGCACAGGGCGGAGAGGGGAAAGCTCAAGAAATCATCCGCTTGCTCAAAGGTTTGCCGGGCTGCGGGATAAGCGTCGGCGATGTCCTTGCCCATGCCCACAGTCTGCGATCCCTGACCGGGGAACATGAAAGCAACCGTTGACCAGTCGATCATATGCGGAAACTGCTCCGTTGGTTGTGAAAAACAGCACACCCATCAAGCATAACCTAAACGTCCAGCAAAGCCAACAACTCATGGTTGAAAAGCGGGGAGATTAGCAACGATAGTTTTTTGCAGAGCGCGCCGTGCCCCTACACTGGAAACAAAAGAACCGCACCCGGTTCAGGGGCACGGTTCTTTGATGTGGCGATTCTGGGAAGCGCTTGGCTTTAGGCTTCGACTTCGAGGACGGTTTCGCCCTTGTACGTCCCACAGTTCGGGCAAACGCGGTGCGCGACGTGATACTCACCGCAGTTTTCACAGCGAAGCAGATGGTTCAGGGACAGCGAATCGTGTGCACGGCGCCGATCACGACGGCTCCGAGAGTGTTTTCTTTTCGGCAGCGGACCCACAGGTTACTCCTCATAAATTTCAAAGCCGATCAGCCCCGACCGGCGACTCGGCATCAATGAGGCGATTATAAAGGTCGGGCAAGGGCAGTGTCAAGGGCGGTCGACCGGCTCGACGACCCAGTTTTCCGGCAGCAGACCCGCCAGCGACGGATCGACGCGCTCAAGGACGGCATTCGCCTCGGCATAGCTGCTCACGGCGCGAAATGGCATCTTGATCAGGTTGGAACTGAGCACGCCGAAGAAGTGCAGCAGCGAACTGTTCGTGACCATGACCGTCCAGCCCATATTCGGCTCGTGGCGAAATGGCTCGATCTCTTTCAGCATCGGCAAAAAACTGCGCGGCAGCTTGTCGATAGCGCTGGTATCAAGCAGCAGATGCACCGGCGGCGTCCCGGTGCGGATGTGTTCGAGCGAGATAGCGTTGCTCTCGCGCATCTCTTCGACGGTGATTTCGCCCCAATCGCGCGCAGTCGACACCCGTCCTTCGAGATACCATTTCGCTTCAAACGGCATCGGACATCCCCCATATCATTCCTTCGCGTGCGGTTATATAGGAAAGTATATAACGAACAGCCTTCGCCGCGAAAGCCTAAGTACAGACGAAAAAGTTCTTTGGGATGTAGAGTCGGTGACCTCAGGAGAGGAGAGAGCAGCATGCGAGCCTTCCAAATCGACATCAGCCCCGAAGAAATAGCAGCATTGGATCAACTCTATCAGACGACTAAGGATGTCCGCTTGCGAATGCGGAGCCAGATTATTTTATTAGCGGGCGAACAGCAATTGGGGGTGAGTGTCATCGCTGCGATAGTGCGTCAAAGTGAGCAGACGGTGCGCAACTGGTTACAGCGGTATCAGTCCGAAGGGATTGAGGGGTTAGCGGATGAGCCGAGGAGCGGTGCACCGCGCAAAGTCAATGTGGCTTATCGAGAGCAAGTGGTGCAGGTGGTGCGTCAGCGACCGCGCAGCTTGGATCAGCCCTTTTCGATGTGGACGTTGCAACGCCTGGTCGACTACATGGCCCAACAGACAGGGATACGGGTCTCGCCCGATACGGTTCGGCTGATTTTGCTGGAAGCGGATATTGTCTTAAGTCGTCCCCAGCATAAGGTCAGCAGCCCAGACCCAGACTATGCGCTCAAAAAAAGGCGATCGAGCAGAAAAGAGATGGGCTAGAGCGCCAGGCGGTGTTTTACTATGCCGATGAATTCAATGTCACCTGGTTGCCCACGTTGCGGGCGATGTGGAGTCCCAAAGGACAGCAGATCATGATCCCGACACCCCACCAGCAAACCAAGCATTATGGCATCGGCGCAGTCAATTATCATACCGGGCAGATAGTGGCTTTGATTCGCCCGCATAAACGTCGTCAGGAGATTGCGGAATTGCTCCAAAAGCTCTTGGACATCCACCCTACAGAAACGATTTACGTGGTCTGGGACAATGCCACTACTCACCAGGATGATGCGATTGAGGCGTTGTTACGTGCGGCGGCGGGACGCTTGGTGCTGCTCTATCTACCCACCTACAGCCCCTGGCTCAATCCCATCGAAATGCTGTGGCGGCATCTGCGCCGAGTGGTGACACATTGCGAACTCTTCGAGACGATGCAGGCCTTGCATCAAGCGGTCTTGGACTTCTTTACCCGCTGCAATGCGGGTGAGTACGATGTCCGCTCGATCATTGGCGCACATCCCTAGATACTTTTTCGTCTGTACTTAGTGCTCCGTCCGGTAAAACTTTCGAATTGGGTGTTCAATTGAACGCCCCTACAATCGTATCCCTTCAATGTAGGGACGTAACATGTTACGCCCGTCTTTCTTCGATTAGTTGCCAGACAAAGCACTTAGGCGTCGCCATGAAAGTAGCGCTTGCCTTTGAGCGCTTCCGGCAGTAGATCGTCGTCGCCGTAGGCGAGATAGCCTTCGCCGTAACCGAGTTCCTTCATGAACTTGGTCGGTGCGTTGCGCAGCTTGAGCGGGATCGGCAGGCTGCCCTGCTGCTGCACGTCGTCGAGCGCCCGGAAGTAGGCATCGCCCGCCGAGCGATCCTTCGGCGCGCGCGCCAGATAAGCCGCACCTTCGGCGAGATTGTACTGGCATTCGGGATAGCCGATGATTTCGACCGCGCGGAAGACGGCGTTGGCTACCGTCAGCGCGTCGGGGTCAGCCAACCCAACGTCCTCGCTGGCGAAAATCACCATCCGTCGCGCGATGAACTTGGGGTCTTCGCCGCCCTCGACCATCCGCGCGAGGTAGTAGAGCGCCGCGTCGACCTGACTGCCGCGCATACTCTTGATGAAGGCGCTGATGGTATTGTAGTGCTCCTCGGCTGCCTTATCGTAGCGAAGCTGCTTCGATTGCAGCGCATCCTTCAGGTGATCGAGCGTGATCGCGCCGGGGTACAGTCCGGCGGTCGTTTCGAGCAGGTTGAGCGCCTGCCGTCCATCGCCGCCAGCGAAAGCGACGAGAAACTCGGCGGCATCGTCAGGGATGGCGACGGCGAGTTCCTGCGCGCCGCGCTTGACGATCTGGCTCACGTCGTCGGCTGTCAGTTCTTCGAGCACGAAAATCTGGCAGCGCGAGCGCAGCGCCGGGATCACCTCGAACGACGGGTTCTCGGTCGTCGCGCCGATCAAGATCACCGTGCCGTTTTCGATGTAGGGCAGCAGAAAGTCCTGCTGCGCCTTGTTGAAGCGGTGGATTTCGTCAAGGAACAGCACCGGAGCCACGTTCGACTTGGCTGGCTCGTTCATGTTGAACAGGTCGCGCTTTTCCTCGCGGCGCGTGCCCTCGACGATCTTACGGATGTCGTCTTTCCCGGCAGACACCGCCGAGAGTTCGAAGAACCCTCTCCCGGTGCTGTGGGCGATGATTCGCGCCAGTGTCGTCTTGCCGACGCCGGGCGGACCCCAAAACAACATCGAGTGAAGGCGGTCGCGCTGGATCGCCTGATAGAGTGGTTTGCCGACACCGACGAGGTGCTTTTGCCCGATGAAATCGTCGAGCGAATCCGGGCGAATGCGATCTGCCAGTGGGCGTGAGGATAAAGTCATCAGATGTACTCTCCTCCTAAATCGGGGGCCAGAGCGCCGGAACAAGGAGCATGACCAGTCCGAAAATCAGGACGGTCATCAAGATGCCGACGCGAGCAAAGTCAGTAAACTTATAATGTCCGGGACCATAGACCATGAGACACACGTGATCGAGCGGCGTCAGATAGCCGTTGGTCGCGGCGACGGCGATCATGATCACGAAGGTGCGCGGTTCCAGCCCAAGCTGCTGCGCCGTGCGAATGGCGACCGGCAGCACGACGATGGCTGCCGCCGCGTGCGAGAGCGGCGTCAGCGCGACGGTGAGCAGGAAGAACGCCGCCAAGACGATCAAGGGCGACGCTGTGCCGACGACGTTGACGATCTGCTGAGCAAGGAAGCCCGCCGTCCCAGTCAGTTCCATCGCTCGACCGAGCGCCAACATGCTGCCGATCAGGATCAGCACTTTCCAATCGACCTGTCGGTAGGCTTCTTCGGGCGTGATGCAGCGCGTCATGAACGAAACCACCGCTCCGCCGAGCGCCGCCACCGGCAGCGGCACGACGTTGAAGCGCCGCCAGCAGCAGCGCCACGACGAAGATCAGCACCGCGCGCGGCGCGCGGCGCAGATCGGGGCGTCCGGCTTCGACGGTATCGTCGAGGATGCGAAAGGCGGACTGCTGCTCCAGCACGTCGATGTTCGAGCGGTTGCCCTGCACCAGCAGCACGTCGCCGAGGTGCATCCGGATGCTGCTCAGCTTCTGGCGGATCGGCTCGCCGTAGCGATTGACCGCCAACACCTGCAAGCCGAAGCGCTCGCGGGCATGCAGACCGCGCAGCGTGCGCCCGATGAACGGCGATCCGGGCAGCAAAATCACCTCGATAATGCCGATCTCGCCAGAGGCGACCTCCTCCGGGCTGAAGGTGTGATCCGCCTTGATGTCCACGCCGGGCAGGTCTTGCACCTTGATGATTTCGCTTCGTTCGCATTCGACCAAGAGGACGTCGCCCGCCTCGAAGCGCAGGTCGGGGCTAGGCGAAAGATAGCGCCGCTCCTCACGCACGACGCGCAGCACCTGAATATCGAGGTCACGCCCTAGCGCCGTTTCCGCCAGCATCTTGCCGACGAACGACGAGTTCGGCTTGATGATCATCTCGGTCACGTAGATGCGGCGTCCCATCGTTTGCTTTTCCGGTTCGGGCGGGATGCGATCCGGGATCAAGCGGCTACCGATGAAATACATGTAGATCAAGCCGGTGAGCAAGATCGGAATCCCGACCGGCGTCAGTTCAAAAACGCCGAGCGGCGCCAAGCCGTACTGCGTGATCAAACCGCTGACGACGATGTTGGTCGAGGTGGCGATCAACGTCACCGAACTGGCGAGGATCGACGCGAACGCCAGCGGCATCAGGAACTTGGCGGGGCTGACCTTGGCGCGGTGCGCCAGCCCGATCACAATCGGCAGGAAAAAGGCGGTGGTCGCCGCATTGCTCATGAACGAGCTTAAACCGCTTGCCGTCGCCATAATGATCAGCGAGATGCGCTTCGGTTGGTCGCCCGTGAGTTGGAAAATGAAGCGTCCCGCCAGCTCGACCACCCCGGTTCGCATCAGCGATGCGGTCATGATGAGCAAGCCGAGGATCATCATGACCGCGTCGCTGCCGAACCCGGCAAAGGCGTCTTTAGTCGTCAGCAGCCCGGTCAGGATCAAGACGACGACAATGCCCAGCGCGATCACGTCCGAGGGAAAGCGCTCGGTAGCAAACAGGATCAGCGAGATGACGATGATGGTGATCACCAGTGCAATCTGTGGATCCATGAAACTCCCCTGATTGGGAGGATGCACAACGAAATGAGTGGGTCGCCAAAACCTACCTCACTTCGCCACACCATCCGAAATGGCAGCGCACCGCAGCATCCCATTATGCCAAGTTTTGCGAGTTTTGTAATGCCTGCTGTGAATATGGGGAGGGAATGTCGCTGTGGCGCGCTGAAACTCGACTCTGCCGCGCCGCGCACACCATAGCAAGTGCCCACGCGATATTTGTTCGCGTTTGTTCGCAGAAGTTTTCGGGTTGGGCAGGCGGAACTCGCCTGCCCAATTTGAACGCTAGAGTTCCGAATTCGTCTTGATGAAATCGACCAGATCGTCAACCTGCGCGAATGCCAAGCCCGTGACCGTATCCGCCGCGCCGTAGTAGAGCGTAATCCGCCCGGTGGCGGGATCGTGCAGCGCAGCGCACGGGAAGACGACATTGGGCACGTCGCCGACGCACTCGTAGAGCATCTGCGGCGACAGCAGATATGGAGCCGCGCGATAGATCACCTTCCAAGGCTGGTCGAGGTCGAGCAGCGCCGCGCCCATGCTGTAGACGTAACCATTGCAGGAGGTCAGCACGCCGTGATAGAACAGCAGCCAACCTTCGCTGGTTTCGATGGGGATCGGTCCCGCGCCGATCTTGGTGCTCTCCCAGCGCCAGCCTTTCGGCTGCATCACGAAGCGATGTTTGCCCCAATGCACCATATCCGGGCTTTCGCTGTAGAAAATGTCGCCAAAGGGGGTATGTCCCGTATCGCTGGGACGGCTTAACAAAGCGTATTTTCCGTTGATTTTACGGGGAAACAGCACGCCATTCCGATTATAAGGAAGCAGAGCATTCTCTAAAAAGTGAAAGTCCTTGAAATCATAGGTGTAGCCGATGCCAATCGTCGGTCCGTGATAGCCGTTGCACCACGTCACGTAGTAGCGGTCTTCCAACCACGTCACGCGCGGGTCGTAGCGGTGAGCGAACTCGGCGAGTTCAGGGTCGTCAAACTGCCACTCAATCGGCTCCGGCGCAATGTTCCAGTGAATGCCGTCTTCACTGTGCCCGACGTTCAGATTCATGACCCGCCGGGTGTCGTCGACGCGGAAGACCCCGGCAAACTTCCCCTCGAACGGGACAGCGGCGCTGTTGAAAATGCTGTTCGAATTGGGAGTCGCGTTGCGAGGAATCACCGGATTATTGCTGTAACGCCAGACCGGACTGCTCACCCCGCCGGGGCGTTCTTCCCAAGGAATGTTCGGCAGCGGATCACCGATCATCTTCACTGTTGGTCTTAAAGAGTCTGCTGTTGTCATAGAGGAAGTCCTTAGTAGGCAAGATCGATGGCTAGTGGTCAAATAACACTGCTCGTGCCCCCGACGATTTGTCCAATAACTGTCCAATAAGTGCCTAATAAGTGACTGATTGCTGCCGATTTTGTGCCTAACTTATCCTAGCCAGCGCTAGGCTCAAACTGCTTGACAAATCGCTGAATCAACATTAACATCGAATTAATTCGCGTGCAAGTTCGGAGGAATTTCGTAAACCGCGCGAAGTAAAATTACAGTTTTCTTGGTAAAAGATGTATGGGTAAAAGACCGACACTTCGTGACATTGCCGAGCACGCTGACGTGGCGTTGAGCACCGTTTCACAGACGCTCAACAACAAACCGGGGGTCTCCCTCGAAATGCGTCAGCGGGTTCTCGCTGCCGCGAGTGCAGTCGGGTATCGCCCTCGAATCACGGTTGAACTCCCCCTCGCAACTGAAACAAAAACCATCGGTCTTCTGACCAAGCGACGCAATGGTGACGCGCTGCTCATCAACCCCTTCTATTCCTACGTCATTGCTGGCGCCGAGCGCGAATGCGCCCGGCACAACATCAGCATGATGTACGCGAATATCGAGGTCGACGAGCAGAATCGCGCCATGAGCCTGCCAGCGATGCTGGTGGACGCGCGCGTCGATGGCGTGGTTGTAGTAGGGGCGTTCCTCGAAGAGACACTGGCGCACATTAGCAGTTATGCCAGCCAAAACGTGATCCTCGTGGACGCCTATACATCGAGTGGGAATGAGTTCGACAGCGTGCTGATCGACAACGTGGATGGCGCGATGAAGGCGGTCAACTACTTGATCGCCAAAGGTCATCGACGGATCGGGCTAATTGGCAGCCAACCGGGATCGTATCCGAGCATCTTGGAACGGCGCCAAGGGTACCTGAACGCGCTCGCTCAGCATGGTCTGGAACCATTCATCGAAGACAGCGCAGTGTTGTTACGTCCCGACGCTTATGCGGCGACTCGTAGGCTGATAGCTCGTGCCCCCGAAATCACGGCTATTTTCGCCTGTAACGACGAGGTTGCCATCGGGGCGTTGAATGCGCTGGAAGACAGCGGACTCCGCGTGCCGGACGATGTGTCGCTGATCGGTTTTGACAATATCGACTTGGCGCAGGAAGTTTCACCGGCTTTGACAACGATGCACGTTGACAAAGTATTGATGGGGGTCATGGCGGTACGACATCTGGTCGACCGGGCGGGATTTCCCGACCGCACACCGCTGAAGACGTTGGTCGGCACCCAGTTGATCGAACGGACATCGGTCCGCTCGATAGCGGTGTCGAGGAGCACAAGACGCTAGATCGCGCGCAGAACTGACGGCTAATCAGAGTCTCTGCAACCGACCCGGCGCTCGTGCTCCCCACGCAAAATTAATTGCTGCTCTAGTTTAGGAGCGAACCTCATGAAACACAAGCTTCTGCTTGCCTTTATTTCTTTGGCTATTTTCGCCCTCGCATTGACCGTCAGCGCCCAAGATAACAGCATCACCATCTGGATCACTGGCGCGGACAATGACGCCAACGCGCTGGCGCAAGCCGCGCAGGTTTTCACCGAATTCGACCGGCATCGCCGTCAACGTCGAAGCCGTCGGCTGGAGCGATGCTTACTCACGCTACCTGACCGCCGTCAACAGCGGTTCCGGCGCTGATATGTTCGCCGGTGGCATGTCGTGGGGCATCTCGCTTGGCGGTGTCGGCGGACTGGTCGACCTGAAGTCGCAGTTTGCCGATCAGGTCTCCCCGCTGCTCGACCAAAACAATCCCGAATTCGTC
This sequence comes from uncultured Chloroflexia bacterium, assembly GCA_963826685.1. Taxonomy (GTDB): domain Bacteria; phylum Chloroflexota; class Anaerolineae; order Aggregatilineales; family Phototrophicaceae; genus Flexifilum. Next base: position 473,742 of record CAWGYC010000004.1, read on the forward strand.
AACGCCATCATCGGAACGGACGGCGCGGTCTACGGCGTCCCTTACAATCAGGACGTCCTGCTGATGTACTATCTGCCCGACGCTTTCGCACAGGCGGGCATCGAGTTCCGTACCGGCGACGTGGGATGAATTTACGGCGGCGCTTCAGGCGCTCGCCGACGCCGGTTTGGGCGGCGGTGGCATCAACTGGGGCAACGCCTCGTGGCTGAGCTTCCAGCCGTATCTCGCGCAGGCGGGCGGCAGTTGGTACACCGACGATTGCAGCGCAGCGGCGATCAACAGCGACGCGGGCATGGCGGCGCTCGAATACTACACCACCCTCTATGCTGACTACGGCTTCCCGCAGGCGGGCATCGACGCCAGCGGTCTGGACACCGGCAGCATCTCGATCCTGCTCGACGGCGAATGGGTCGCTCCGTCGATCAACGCCTCCTATCCCGATCTGGTGGGCAAGTGGTCGGTCGCGCCACTGCCACAGGGACCGGCAGGCAACAACGCCACCTTCATCGGCGGCAAGATGATCGGCATCTTCTCCTATTCGCCCAACGTCGACAAGGCGTGGCAGTTTATCGAATGGCTGCAAACGCCCGAAGCAGCGCAGGCGCTGGTCAATGCCAACTACGACTACACCCAGATGTACGTCCCGCCGCAGACTGCTAACCTTCAGTACATCAAGAGCGAAGGCGACGTCAGCGCGAACGTTCAGCAGCAGTTAAGCAACACGACCGCTCCGCCGCCCTGCCCCGGCTGGGAAGAGAGCAACGCCGACGTCAACCTCGCCATTCAGGGCGTGCTGTTCGAAAACGGCGATTATCAGGACGCGCTGCTTTCGATGGAAGACACCCTCAACGCCAACCTCGCGGCTTACGGCAGCTAGACGCTCGTTGTGACCGTACTCGTGTCGGAGGAGCGCCTGCTCCTCCGACCATCTACCTGCACGTTAAAGCCTAAAGGTTAACGGTATGGCAACTCAAACGAGCGTCGCAAGTTCTCAAGCGGAGGGCGAGTACGTCGGCGCGAAGCCGCGTGACAGCTTAATCAGTCGCATCTGGCGTGCCCGTGTCTCTTACCTCATGCTGCTGCTGTTTCTGGTTCCCTTTGCCATTTTTCAACTTTACCCGATTGCGAGTTCTGCTTATCTCAGCCTCACGGACTATACCGGCTCGCCGAATAAGCCGTTGAATTTCGTCGGCACGCAAAACTTCCAAGACTTGATGAGTTTGCAAGTGGTCACCCTGCCGCGCCTCAGCGACGCCGACAGCGGCGAAGAAATGTTCCAGTGCGGTCGCAAGAAAGTCGTCGCCAGCGCGGTCGCCGAGCAGCAAGCCGCCGGGACAGAGTGCAGCCCCGCCTACGCCAACCCGCGCGATTACGCGCCGGAGGGCTACACCGCGTGGCGTCCTCTGTTCACGACCGATACCACCCTCACGATGCTGGTCGCCACCGATCCGCGTTTCTGGACTGCCGTCTCGAACACCGTGATCTACGTCACCGTGACCGTGATCGCCAATCTCTCGCTCGGTCTGCTCTTGGCGCTCATGCTTCAGCGGCAGACGCGCATGAACACCATCCTGCGCACGATTTTCTTCTTGCCCGCCGTCACTGCCGGGCTTGCCATCACCGTCGTCTGGGGCTGGATTTTCAAAGGGCAGGATTGGGGGTTGGGCAACTCCGTCCTGATGGGACTTGGACTGTCGAAAGATGCGATTGCCTTCCTCGCCGACCCGACCTACATGATGCCGGTGCTGCTGCTGATCGCCATTTGGGGCGGCGTCGGCTACACGATGATCATGTATCTGGCTGGCTTGCAGACGATCTCCGCCGAGTATTACGAGGCGGCGACGGTCGACGGCGCCTCAACCCGCGACAAGTTCTTCCACATCACGCTGCCGCTGCTGCGCCCGACCACCGTCTTCTTGGTGATCACCGGGATCATTGGCTCGTTCCAAGTCTTCGACAGCGCCTACATCCTGTTCAACCAAACTGCGCAAAGTGTCGGCGGCACGCTCGACGCCGGGTTGACCATCGTCGGCTACCTCTACGAGCGCGGCTTCCGCTTGTTCCAGCTCGGATACGCCTCGACTATCGCGTGGTTCCTGTTCGTCGTAATCTTCATTCTGACATTGATTAATCTACGGGTCGGGCGCAGCCGGGAGGCATACTAACCATGACGATGACCATCCGTTACGAGACCAGCGTCCGCGACAAACTGATCGCCCGGCTGCCCTACATCCCGCTGATTCTGGCGGCAATCGTCATGATCGTCCCCTATTATTGGATGGTCATTGGCGCATTCAAGACCTTTCCCGAACTCCAAGCCGCCCCGCCGACCTTTATCGCCGCCCATCCGAGTTTTGACAGCTTCTTCAACCCCGATTGGGCGCCGGGGAACGGGGCGACGCAGGAGCTTCAAGGCTTGTTCCAGAATTACACCCAGACGCCCGGCGGCTTTCTGCGCTACTACGCCAACAGCCTGTTCGTAGCGACGACCAACACCCTCCTGTCGCTGCTGGTCGCCTCGATAGCCGCCTTCGTGCTGGCGAAACATCGATTTCCCGGTCGCAACGCCATCTTCGTGCTGATCCTCGCCTCGATGATGGTGCCGTGGCAGGTCACGCTGATCCCCGGTTTCATGATCGTCCGCAGTTTCGGCTGGATCGACTCGTATCTCGCGCTGATCATCCCGGCGATTCCCAAGGCGTTCACGTTGTTCTTTTTGCGCCAATATATGCTGTCGATCCCCGATGACCTGATCGACGCGGCGCGGGTCGACGGCGCGTCGGAAATCCGTATCTGGTGGCAGATCATGCTGCCGCTGGTCGTCCCGGCGATGATCGCCATGGGCTTGTTCCTGTTCCTCGGCGAGTGGAACAACCTTGTGTGGCCATTGGTGGTCATCCAATCACAGGACATGCGCACCCTGCCGATGGTCATGTCGACGTTGGTCTCGCAGTTTTCCGCGCCGACCTCGCTGGGCATGGTCATGGCGGCGTCGCTGCTGGTCTCGCTGCCGACGCTGATCTTGTTCATCATCTTCCAGAAACAATTCGTGCGCGGGATCGCGCTGACCGGCATGAAAGGCTGATAGGACTTAAACATGAAGACAACGCTCCTATTCATCTTGACGTTCCTGCTCCTGACCGTGATCGCGGCGCAGGCACAGGACGCGACCCCAGAAGCGACCGCGTCGGCTGACGAGTCGCTCCATTTCATCCCGTATCGCGGGCAGGAACTGTTCCTGAACGGCATCAACTTGGCGTGGATCAGCTTTGCTCACGATTTGCAAAACTTCAACGAGCCGCTGTTCGTCGCGGCGCTGGACGAGGTGAAGGCGGCGCACGGGAACACACTGCGCTGGTGGCTGCATACCAACGGCAGCGCCAGCCCAGTCTACGGCGACGATGGCAAAGTCACCGGCTTGGGCGAGCACGACGTCGAGAAATTGCAGCGCGCCGCCGACCTCGCCTACGAGCGCGGCGTCCTGCTGCTGCCGACGCTCTGGTCGCACGATATGATGAACGATCAGCAGGGCGTGCCGACGGAAGCCAATCGCAAGCTGATCGAAGACCCGGAATACACGCAGGCGTACATCGACAACGCGCTGATCCCGCTGGTCACGGCGCTCAAGGGCAACCCCGGCATCGTCGCGTGGGAAATCTTCAACGAGCCAGAAGGCACGACCCGCGACTTCGGCGGCTGGACCGATGAACTGACCGACATGCGCTCGATCCAGCAGTTCATCAATTCGCTGGCGGGCGCGATCCACCGCACCGATCCCGACGCGCTGGTCACCAACGGCTCGTGGAGTATGCGCGCGCTGACCGACGTCGGCAGCATGAAGAATTATTACACCGACGCCGAGCTGATCGCCGCTGGCGGCGATCCCGACGGCACGCTCGACTTCTACCAAGTCCACTACTACCCCCAGAACTTCGGCAATGACCTCAACCCGTTCAGCCATCCTTACGCCTATTGGCAGCTCGACAAACCGCTGATCGTCGGCGAGTTCCCGGCGAAGCCGACGCCGAATCGCGCGGCGGGCTTCACCCAGCGCAACAGCATGGAAACCTACGAGTATCTTTACGAAAACGGCTACGCCGGGGCGCTGGCGTGGACGTTTTACGCCAGCGATTTCGGCAAGATGCTCGACGCCGAGCCGGGCATTCTGCGCGTCAACAACCTCGCGCCGGAGCACGTCGGCGTGGACATCGGCACGGTCGATTATATTCCGGTGGTCGCCCAGCCGATTGACAACCTGATCGTCCCCTTCGACACGACCGAGCAGGCGAATTACGTCGATCTCAACACCGTCTTTACCGACGCCGAAGGGCAAGACCTGTCCTTCGCCATCACCCAAAATGCCAAACCCGAACTGGTCGAACCAACTATCAGCGAAGATGGGTTGCTCTCACTGGCGTTCCCGTCGGGGGACGTCGGCTCGTCAGCGCTCGACATCGCCGCGACTGATGCCGCCGGTCACACCAGCCATACCGGATTCGTCGTCCAGTTGATCGATCCGAGTCAAGGCGACGTCGCGCTCGGCAAGACCGCCATCGCCTCGACCATCGAGAGCGCCGCCTACCCTGCCGACTACGCCGTCGATGGCATTGACACGACCCGCTGGTCGACCGCCTACGAGGATGGGCAGTGGCTCGCCGTCGATCTGGGCGGTGTCTACACCATCAGCCAGTTCGTGCTCCATTGGGAGACGGCTTACGGCGCGCAGTACGATCTCCAATACTGGGACGGCAGCCAATGGCAGACCGTTTACAGCGAAGTCGCTGGCGACGGGCAAATCGACGACGTGACGCTCGAAACTTCCATCGACGCCCGCTACGTCCGCATGAACGGCGTCAAGCGTGGCACGGAATGGGGCTTCTCGCTGTTCGAGTTCGAGGTCAACGGCATCGCCGTCAAAAACGGTGACGCGGCGCTGGAAACTCAGCCTCCGGAGTTCGCCCAAGCGGAAGCCGCAGCCACCGAAACCCCTGCTCCACCCGAAGCGGTCGGCAGCGAAGCGCTGCTCAACAGCTTCGAGGACGGCACCGAGGGCTGGACGCTGGCGAGTTACTGGGCGAGCGGCAAGAGCATGGACGTCACCGGCGAGATGGCGACCGACGGATCGCAATCGCTGGCGATCACCGCGTCGTTCAGCGGCACCGAATGGAATGAAGCGGGCGCTTACTTCGATCCGCCCGGTGGCGCCGACTGGTCAGCGGCGAGCCAGATCAGCGCCGACGTCTACGTCCCCGCAGGCGCGGACAATTTCTTGGCGCAGATTTTCGACAAGACCGGCGGCGATTGGACGTGGGCGAACAGCCCGGACATCCCCCTGACGCCCGGCGCGTGGACGACCACCACTGCCGACGGCTTAACGCTTGGCGCGCTCGGCGACATGAGCGCCCTGCACGAGTACGGCGTCAAGGTCGGCACAAGCACGACCGCGTTCGACGGACAAATCCTGATCGACAACGTGCGGCTGATCGGTCTCGCGTCGACGGCAGCCGTTACCGACGAGAGCGCTGCCCCCACTACCCCGCCGGTCATGGCGCAGGTCAACCCGATCAATTCGGTATCGTTGGTGGACGAGAACGCTCGCCTGTACGAAAAAGTCGAACTCGTCGCCGACGTCGACGCCAGCTTCAGCAATCCGTATGATCCCGCCGACATCCGCGTCGATGGGCGCTTCACGTCGCCTTCCGGCGCGGTGATCGTCGTCCCCGGCTTCTACTATCGTGACTATACGCAAACCGGAACGCGCATCATCCCAACCAACGATTGGTCGTGGCGGGTGCGCTTCACGCCGACCGAAATCGGCGACTATCGCTATCAGGTCGTGGCGACCACGCTCAGCGGCAGCCAGCGCAGCAGCACCGGCACCTTCACCGTCGCCGCCTCGGATAACCCCGGTTTCGTCCGCGTCGATCCGCGCAACCCGCGTTACTTCGCTTTCGACAACGGCGATCCTTACTTCCCGGTCGGCGAAGATATGGGCTGGTCGAGCGGCAATCCGCTGGCGGATTATCCCCACTGGCTCGACCAACTTTCGGCGGCGGGCGGCAATTGGATTCGCGTCTGGATGGCGTCGTGGGGCTTCGGCATCGAGTGGCTCGACACCGGACTCGGCAACTACGATAAGCGGCAGGCGAACGCCTACCAACTCGATCAACTGCTGGACATGGCGGCGGATCGCAACGTCTATATCATGCTGACGCTGCTCAATCACGGCGCCTTCAACACGACGACTGATCCCGAATGGAACGCCAATCCCTACAACGCCGCCAACGGCGGATCGCTCGAAAATCCCGCCGACTTCGCCACCAATCCCGAAGCGCTGCGCCTCTGGAATCAGCGGCTGCGCTACATCGCCGCGCGCTGGGGCTATTCGCCCAACATCATGGCGTGGGAGTGGTGGAACGAGATCAACTGGACGGCGCTGGTCAATCCCGACCTGCTCGTCCCGTGGATTCAGCGCAGCGCCGCCTATCTCGGTTCGCTTGACCCCAATCACCACTTGACCACACATTCCGGTTCGCCGGAAGCGGATACCCGCGTTTGGGGGCTGGACAGCATCAGCTTCGTTCAGAATCACCTCTACAACATGGACGATTTGCTCGGCACATTCGCCTCGAATATCCCGGAGTGGCTGCAAACTTATCCCGACAAGCCGTTCCTGATGGGCGAGTTCGGCAGCCCGACCGAGATCGATACGCTCGGCTTGCTGATGCATCAAGGGCTATGGAGCGCACCCATGAACGGGGCAGCGGGCACCGGCATGATGTGGTGGTGGGATAGCTACGTCGATCCGCTGGATATGTACTATCAATATACGGGAGTTTCGAACTTTTTCGCGGACGAAGACCTCGCGGCGAGCACTTGGCAGCCGACGACCGCCGCGTTCACCGGGCGCGTTCGAGCGCGCATCTACGGCTTGCAGTCGAGCGACAGCGCCCTGCTCTGGGTAGTCAACCGCGATTACAGCCAATCGGGGCTTCAGCAGGCGTACAACCGCGCGCTGCGCGACGCGCTGCGCTCCGGCGTGAAAGGTTCTCAGCCAACCGCCGCCGATCTCACCTTCGCGTCGATTGACGGCGCGCAGATCGCCGTGCCGGGTTTAGCGCCGGGGACGTATCAGGTCGAATTCTGGGACACGACCGCCGGTTCGGTCATCAGCGAGACGACCATCGAAGCAGCAGACGGCACGGCAGCGATTGATCTGCCGTCCTTCAGCACCGACCTCGCCCTCAAGATCAAGCCGCAGTAGGAGGCGTCGAGGCGGAGATTATTTGTAGGGGTATGTTCAAACGAGGAGCCGATGCGTTTCTTCGCCCCCTCACCCTGCTCACCTTCGGTGAGCCGTCCCTCTCCCACGTAAACGAGGCGAGGGACAAAATGCCGAAAATCCCCCTTCTCCCCGCTTGCGTGAGAGAAGGGGTTAGGGGTTGAGGGGTATTGATTCCCAGCTCCTCACCCCGCCTCGCTCGAGACCCCCGCCGCCGCTTCTCGTCGACTTAAAGCACGAGCACGTTTGTGAAAATCATCGAGTTCGACTAAACTTGAGGGTTGAACCAAGCGTCACCGCAAACCGAAAAGAGGCAACCCGTGAGAGAGAACCACGCGCTGGCGCAGCTCCGGCAGGGCAAGCCCAGCATCGGCTTATGGCTGCACAGCCACAGTGTTAACATCGCGCGGATTATCGCCGCGCAGGGATGGTTCGACTGGCTGCTGGTCGATCTGGAGCACTCGCCGGTCGATCTTTCCACTGCGTCGATGACGCTGGCGGCGATTGCCGACGTCAGCGGCGGGAACTGCACGCCGCTGGCGCGGGTCGCGCACGGGACGATGTACCAGATCAAGCAAGCGCTCGAACTCCGGGGCGCAAGGGATCATCGTGCCGATGATCAACACGGCGCAGGACGCAGCGGACGTGGTGCGCTTCGCGCGCTATCCACCGCTCGGCGAACGCGGCGGCGGCGGCGTGCTCCCGCATTATGGCTTTGGCACGACCAGCCACGTCGAATATATCCAGAACGCCAACCGCGAAATTCTGGTCGCCGTGCAGATCGAGACGCAGGCGGCGGTCGAGAACATCGACGCGATCTTGGCGACTCCCGGCATCGACCTGATCTTTATCGGTCCGTTTGACCTGCACATTTCGCTCGGCTTGCCGCCCGCCCTGTGGAGCGACCAACCCACCTTTCAAGCCGCCGTCCAAAAAGTGATCGCCGCTTGCCGCCAGCACGGCATCCCCTACGGCACGATTACGCCCAATGCCGAAGGCGGGAAAGCGCGCCTCGCCGATGGCTTCACCCTGCTTAGCCTAGGAACCGACGTCGGGCAGCTACTGGCGACCCTTCAGGCACAACGTCAACAATTGGAGTAAGCCGTATGGAACCCGCGCCGATCATTTTTGTCGTCAGCCCGCCTGCCAGCAGCTTAGATGACGCGCTGCGCCAGCGCTACGTCGAAGGCTACCGCGTGGTCGTGACGCCCGCCGACGCTGATCCGCTGGATTTGGTGCGCCTGCTGCGCGATCAAGCCGCGTCGATTGCGCTGTTGGTCTACGAAGGCGAGGACGGCGCAGATTTCCTGAGCGCGGGCGGCGCGCTCTACCCGGATGCGGGTCGGCTGCTGCTGACGGAAACGCCAACCGACACCGCCCTGCCCGACTGCGCGCTGGTGCGGTCGTGGTCGTCGCCGGAGGTTAATTTGTATCCGGTGCTGGACGAACTGCTCGCCGAGTGGCGGGCGTCGGTTAGCCAGTCGTTCGCGCGGGTGCGCGGCATCATGACCGTGCGGACGGTGCGGGTGCGCCGAAGCGACAGTCTGCACCGCGCCGCCGAAGTGATCGCGCTGTCGGGCGTCGGCGACTTGATGGTGATCGACGACGACAACAACTTCGTCGGCGTGCTCTCAGTCGGTGACGTGCTGCGCGCCGCCATGCCCGACTTCGAGGAGATCACCGAGGCGGGCGGCACGCTCGAACAGGCTTTCCGGCTGTTTCTGCGCAAAGGCAGCGAACTAATGTACCAGCCGGTTGAGCCGCTGGTGATCACCCAGCCGCTGGTGGTCGATCCCGACGATCACGTCGCCAAAGCAGCGGCGCTGATGCTGGAACGCAACATCCACCGGCTGCCGGTCGTCAAAGACGGACGCTTGGTCGGCACGGTCGGGCGAACCGACATCTGCCAAGCGGTCGTGGGGACGCTCTAAAAGAAGTACCGAGTACCGAGTGCTGAGTACCGAGTTGGGGCATCCACTCGCTGTGTTCACCCACCATAATTGCTCAAAGACCGCGCTTTGTGCCCTTACTCAGTACCCGGTACTCAGGCACTCGGTACATGTTCAAAGGAGACGCTATGACACGCATCCTCGACGTCGCGCCCGCGCGGGTCGTGCTGGAAAACGCCATCGCCCGCAACGATGCCTTAGGTCACGAGAATCTCGGCTCGCTCTCCTATTCGCACGGCTTCCTGCCTCGCCGCGAACCACTCGCAGCGCTGCCGTCCAGTCACAAAGCATGGGACGACCTCGCGGCGGCGATCCCGGCGCTGTTTCGGACTTACAGCGTGCGCGACGCAATCGCCGATCTGCCGCTGCTGAGCGCCGACGATCTGCCCGACGAGTGCGTACTGCGCGCCTCGTCGCTGTTCAGCATCTTGGCGCATCTGTATTGGTACTGCGAGCCGCAGCCGCCGGAAGACGGCATCCCGCCGCAGATCCAAATCCCTTGGGAGCAGATCACCCGGCGGCTGGATCGCCCTGCGCCGCACCTCTCGTTCATTGACCTGAACAGCCACAACTGGCAGTTCATCGATCCGACGCTCGACTACCCCTTCGCCGCCGAGAACCTACGATTGGCGATCCCAATGGCAGGCAACGAGGACGAGCGCCGTTTCCAAATGACGCCGGTCGAACTGCTCTACCAGTTCGCGCCGCTGCTGGAGACGATGCTGGCAGCGCAAGAGGCAGCGCTGCACGACGATCCCGAAGCACTCACAGCCGCGCTGGTGACGATCAGCGACGCGCTGAAGTTGCAGACCTTCACCACGCTGATGAAGGTCAACCCGAACCCCTACAGCGACCACTACATCAACCCGGTGGTCTGGGGCAAGACGGCGGCGCTGTTCGCCTCGCCCTTCCAGCCCGAGTCAACGCTCCGCCGGGACCCAGCGGCACCGCGATCCCGTCGTTCACGTCGCTCGACATATTCTTCGGGCGCAAGCGCTACCGTACCGGCGTCGGGGCGCTGACCGAGCGCACGCGCGACTGGTTCCCGAAACATTGGCGCGATTGGCTCGACGCGCTGGAAACGGTCTCGGTGCCGGATTACGTCGCCCAACGCGGCGACGCGGCGCTCAAGGGCGTCTACGACGAGGCGCGCGATGCCTATGCCGGAGAAAGCGGCATCCTCAGCCGCCACCGCCTCAAAGCCTACGGTTTCCTCGACCTGTCCTTCAAGGCGGGGCGCGTGAAGACGCTCGGCGGCACCAGCGGCAGCTACAGCGAGCGAGTCTGGGATCGCATGGCGTCCGAACTAGACGAAGCCCGGCTGGAACGCTACGGGACGCGCCCGCCGACGACCACCATGGTCGCGGTCAAGCGCGTCGAGCCGATCAGCACGGGCGACCAGCCAGTCAGCCGGATCGTCTTCGACATCGCCAACACCGGAATTCGCTATCAAGCCGGGGATCGCTGCGGCATCCTGCCCAAGAACAGCCCCGAACTGATCGAGCGGACGCTGCAAGCGCTGCGCGCCAGCGGCGACGAGATGATCCAGCTCAACGACCGCTGGCGCTCGCACGTCAACCTGCGCGACGGCTATCAGGGTACGACCGAACTGCCGCTGCGCGCGCTGCTCGAACTGGGGCAGATTCGCCCGGTCAGCCGGACGACGGCGCTCAACCTATTTGGGCTGACCCACAACGAGCGTCTGCGCCGCATCCTCGATGCGTGGGCGGAAGATCAATGGGAATTGTGGGATTTGCTCGACCTGCTGGCAGAAGCCGGGTACAACCCGCGCCGCCTATGGAAAGCCATCCCCGGCGATCAGGAGCACATTTGCCGCATTGTCGCGCCGGAACGCTGGCGGCTGTACTCGATTTCGGCGGTGCAGGACGACGAACTGCACCTGACCACCGGTGGGCTGCACTACCAGACTGAGCAAACCGACGTTTCGCGCGCGGCGGAGCGCTGGGGCACCGGATCGAGCTTTCTGGCGCGGCTGTGCGCGGGCGAGGTCGCCGGACGGGTGTCGATCAAGATCGTCCATCCGGCGCGCTTCAGCCTGCCCGCCGATTCGTCGCGTCCGGTGGTGTTATTCGCGGGCGGCACCGGCATTTCGCCGCTGCGCAGCTTGATCGACCAGCGGATGGCGACTCCCGGCGCGGGCGCAACATGGCTGTTCTTTGGCACGCGCACCCGCGAGGACTTCTACTATCAGCGCGAACTCGAACCACTGGTCGCGCGAGGCAAATTGAACGTGAGCGTCGCCTTCTCGCGCGACGACGTGACCGCCCAGTTCAATACGCAGACCAGCCGCTTCGAGTTCGCCGCCGGGGAGCGCGAGCATCTCGACGATCTGCTGCTCCAAGACGAGCAGGCTCACCTGCTCTGGGATTTGCTGCGCAGCCCCCAAGACGGCGGTCAGGGCGCCTATTTCTATCTATGCGGACGCACAACTTTCGCCCGCACGATCCTTGATACGTTCAAGCAGATCATCGCGCGCTTCACGGCGGGCGAAAGCGCATCCGAACGCGACGCAGCAGCCCGGCAGACCCTGTACCGCATGATCGGCGAAGACCGCTTTCTGGTCGAAATCTTCACGACCTACACCGGGGTGCATTTTGAGAACATCAAGCAGCAGGTCAACATTTCCGACGTGGTGCTGCACAACGACGACCAACACGGCTACTGGATCATTGTCAGCGGGCGCGTTTACGACATGAACGAGTTCAATCACATGCACCCCGGCGGCGCCAAGATCATCCAGTCGTATTCGGGTATGGACGCGACGCTCGCCTATCAGAAGGTCGAGCATCACGTTAATTCCGAAGTCGACGCCATGCTCGGCATGTACGAACTGGGCGTCCTGCGGCTCCCTGATTTCGGGCAGAGATGGGGCGTCGCGCTGGCGAGCGGCGGGCTGCGCTTGATCACGCTGCGCGATGCCTTTTACGCTTGGGTCGACCTGCTGTTCATGATCGTCGAGATCGAGAACGCCGTCCTCAACGACTTCCGCATCCGCGACGAGCCGTTCACTGACATCGAGACCACCGATCAAGTCATGCTGACGCCGAGCAAAGCGCAGCAGCTTGGGCTGGCGCACGAGCGGCTGGTGATCAACTACCTCGACCACGTGCTCGGCGCGCCGATTGAAACGCTGTGGTCGCTGACGATTGGACTGCTGGGCGAGCCAGAACTTGACTTCCGCTGGATGCAGCAGCGTTTAGGCGAAGTTCGAGCCTCGGCAGCCGCCCAAGCCGTCACCGCGCTGGGGCAAGTCTTGCGAGACGCCATCAAGGCTGATGCGGATCGGCTCGATGGTAATGCCGACCGCTGGGAGCAGCAGTACGGCGCCTTCTGCGACGCGCTCGAAACCGAAGATCGCCGCCTGATCCGCGACCTCAAGCTGACGGCGCGCGCGGGCGTCATCGTCTTCGAGTCGCTGGAACAGGACACGATCCGTCAGGGGAGCGATCAACTGCTGGCAGTTCTGCGGGAGTTCCCGACGACCTTAGAGCGCTACTACCGTCGGCTGCACCCGCTAACCTCGCCAGCCACAGCTAAGAGACCCTGACCTATCCCCCAAAAGACTGTAGACGCACCACTGTGGTGGCGGCATTGGCAGAACGGAAGTAATCGCATCTTCCGCAAAAGGGATTGAAAGCCCATAAAATCGATTTCTACATAAGGGAGAGGTTGAAAGTGGTGATGTTCTCTCCCCTACGATGGCTCTCAAACCGTTTTACGCAGAAAAATACTCTCATTGAGGCTGCAATCAGTTCGTTACAACGAGAACCAGATTAATCTGCTGTTTGTTTGGGGCGGTATTGAATAGCTTCCGCTGCGTGCTGTACTTCGATGCGGTCGCTGTCCGCCAAGTCGGCAATCGTCCGGCTCAGCTTGAGGACGCGGTGATAGGCGCGGGCGCTCAACTGCATCCGCCGCACCGAGAGGTCGATCAATTGTTTCGCTTCGGGAGAAAGGATGCAGAAACGATCAATTTCGCCGACGTTCATATCGCCATTGGCGAAAATACCCTCTAGCCCGGCGAAACGCTCCATTTGCCGAGCACGAGCGCGCTCCACACGCGCGCGAATGGTCGCCGAACTCTCGGCGTTTTGCTGACCGAGCAGTTTATCATAATCGACGCGGAGCACGTCCACATGAAGGTCGATGCGGTCAATCAGTGGGCCGGAAAGCCTGCTCTGATAACGCAGAATCATCGAGGGCGTGCAAGTGCAGGGTTTGACCGCATCAAGATAATTGCCGCAGGGACACGGATTCATGGCAAGCACCAGCAAGAAGTTCGCCGGAAAGGTCAGCGAACCTTTAGCTCGGCTGATGGTCACGATCTTGTCCTCGATGGGCTGGCGCAGTACCTCCAGCACTTTACTCGAAAATTCAACGGCTTCGTCCAAAAACAGGACGCCGCGATGCGCCAACGTGATTTCCCCCGGGCGGGGTGTACTGCCCCCGCCAACTAAACCCGCTTGGCTGATCGTATGATGGGGTGCCCGGAAAGGTCGTATCGCCATCAGGGGATGATCACTTTCTAGCATGTCTGCGACCGAGTAAATGCGGGTCGTTTCAAGCGCTTCCTCAAACGTGAGTGGGGGCAGAATGCCCGGTAACGCGCGAGCCAATAACGTTTTGCCCGCGCCGGGTGAACCTCTCAGCAAAACATTGTGATTTCCGCC
>CAWGYC010000005.1:0-302038 GCA_963826685.1 uncultured Chloroflexia bacterium
TTTAGGCATAGGTACTATCGATTTTTTCAACTCAAGGAGTTACTTCCGGGTTGAAAGGTTTCGAATTCACTTTATGCCCGATCCGCGAAATAACTTGAATAGTCGCACGAAGTAGAGTCAGGTCAAATGGATACTCGGAGAGGGAGCGTAAGAAGTATTTAGCGATGATTGCCGGCTCACTAGTTGTATTCATCAAGCGAGCGGACATCCGGGCGCGCATTCTACGTTGCAGAAACATCTGCTTGAGGTTCTGTGAGACGCTAGCGAAATTTTGATCCGCGACGATTCCGCTCAGAAAGGTCTCCCATAGTGCGCCAATTGACTCGATGGTAAAGAATTCTTGGCTAAAGGAGAATGAGTTCTGTGCAATTTCATGGCGCAGTGAGGGATCGCGCATCTGGTTGAGCGCTTCAAGCCATTCGGTATCATTGCGACAGAGAAATCCATTCCAGCCAGATTGTATGACCTCTTCATATGCAGGAATCGGTGTGGCGAGTACGGGCAATCCAAGTGCCATTGCTTGAACTGCCCGATTTGAGGACTTCGCTTTCGCAAACTCGTCGATATGCTGCAAAGGGATTACGGCAAAATCGCACTGATGGAGATGCTCGTAAACAGTGGTGAGATCCCACTGAATAGTAGCGTCCGGGTGGTCGGATATGACTATCAAATCAATATCATCGAACCCATTGGTATTCAACAGATTTTGAAAATACTCGATATCGCGGGCTTTTTCCGGAGTCCAACTGCCGAACCAAACGCAGCGAAGCCTAGTAGTAGACGGCTGTAACGGTTTTGGCGGTTTGACACTTTCGATTGCATCAGGGATATAGACTACATGATTAATTCCGGCGCGTTTGTATTCTTGAGCTTGGAAAGCAGAAACACAAACTGTCCACAGCGCAAACGATGCTTCGCGTCGCTTCAATGGCATATCCGAGTCGAGATAGATCGTTTTTACGCCATTGCCCGCTAACCATTCCAAAAGTGAAATCGCATTGTTATCACTTAGTTTTTGGACAATGACGATGTCACCTCGACAGAGCAGTCCGACGTCACGTACTTCTTTGACGGATAGTGGAATTTGTAGGGTTGGTGCGAGCGGTTCAAGTAAAATCTGTGAATTCCAACCACGTCCCCGGAGGTAGTTGTTGAGATGATAGCCATGCAATCGAGAGCTACCCGTTGTTTTGTCGCCGTAAAGCAACCAGAAAACACGCGGTTGAACTTGATCTGATGGTAAATTGTCTCTAAAAGGGTGTGATGTTCTCAGGGGTTTGATCGCCTCGACACGCAGATCGCGTTTGGGAACATGAGTTTTCGGAATAGTGAACTGTGGGGTTAGAAACCCAGCGCGTGCCAACAGACTAGATATCGAGTTTTCTGTGTATCCCCAACGATGCCCATAAAACGGATTCTTATGGTTTGGGTCGCCGTAGACGCCCCACATCCCCAAGTTCGACCACGTAGTGTAATCCTGTTCTTTTGAGAGATAGCGTACGACCTTTGACAGATCTGGGCACTCGATAACGAGCTTGCCGCCGGGGGCTAGAACGCGAAACCATTCTCGAATGGTTGCTTCGGCTTCCCAGTAATAGACGTGCTCAATGACATGAAAAGCAGTGATTTCGTCGACAGAGGCGCTTCTGAAAGGGAGTTTATCTGCGGGCGCTACGATGTCTGGATGCACACTTACGTCGATGTCGACACTTACAAATCCATCGACATGGGTATCGCCAGAGCCTACGTTGAGTTTGAGTGACGCCTTGCTGTTATTCATGAATGAGGCTGTTCTCGTTTCTAATAGATTATTTACTTACCATTTTGAGAAGGGCACATAACCTGATAGGATAAGGTTCCATAAGTAAATTGAGACTTGCAGGTACCTTTAATCATAAGTAGTGATAAATTCGTCAATATCGTCGCCTAACAAAAGTGGGCAAGCCTCAAGGATTTTGGGGAGGGCCCAATTCCACCAAGCAATTCTCTCTAGCGCTGCAATCTGTGTCACAGTGAACCTAAACCGAATGAGTTTAGCCGGATTACCAGCGACGATAGAATATGCCGGAACATTTTTTGAAACAACACTTTTTGCCCCAATGACCGCGCCATTGCCAATCGTTACTCCTGACAAAATGGTGACACCTGCGCCTACCCAGACATCATTGCCAATGATTACGGCACCTTTTGTATAAGGATGTCCACTAGCTTTGATAGTTTCACTAAAAACCACATTAAATGGATATGCAGTCACCCAATCAGTGTGATGTTCACCCCCCAAGAAAATAGTGACATTTTCAGCAATTGAACAGAAGCGTCCAATCGTTAACTCTCCGCCCGTTGCAGCGAAGAGAATTTCGGGTCTCCCATAAGTCCACTCCCCTATCGAAAAAACAGCATAGTCACGATTTTCTATTTGTAAAAAAGGTGCCATGCCGCCCTTGGTTAGTCGGTGCAATCCATTTCTTGATAAGAGATCGTATGGTGTGATGTCCGTCTGAAAGTAGTCGCATCACGGTTACCCTAGTTCAATCCTTATCCATTGCCGTATTTATAGTTTGCGTAACCCATTTGATTTGAGGTCGCGTTACACCGACTAACACTCCTCCGTATACAGATCGCGTTACACTATTGTTCATATCTTCGATAACGTGAAAGCCAACGATATCAGGAGCAGCGACATGTGCAATGGTTGGCGAAAATGTATTTATCGTTATAAGAACGGTCATATAACCTTCGGCAAATATATGGCTAGGCACTATGATCTTGGTATCATAAATACCGGGTTCACGACTTCGATTGTGCCATTTCTGTTCTTGATCAACCTCCGTAAATAAAACAACTCCATCTTGGTTAGTAACCCTAATCACAGGAATTAAGGGATAGCCAGCCGTTAGAACTTCATATCGCAAATCAAATTGAACAGGCTCTCCGACTTCGAACGTCTCAGAGACCTGTCCATCAAGCTTACAAACCGAGACACTCCGTAGCCTAACAATGTCATTCCCGGGAGCAGTTTTCGAATCTGCCCATTCTCGCGCAGCAATCGTATTCAAGTCCGATCTCATGTATTGTGCTACAACGACTTGGGAGTCGCCATCTGCAACAAGCTGTCCGCCATCAACCAGCAACGTTCGAGCACACAAACGGGTGACTGCTGGAAGGTTGTGGCTGACAAACAACACAGTTCGCCCACTTTGGGCGACGTCGCTCATCTTTCCAAGACATTTCTTCTGAAACTCAACGTCGCCAACCGCCAGAACTTCGTCAACTAAGAGAATTTCCGGTTCCAAATGCGCGGCGACCGCAAAAGCGAGGCGAACATCTTGCCGAGACATTTCTTCTGAAAATCGGCATCCCCGACCGCCAGCACCTCATCCACGATCAGAACTTCCGGGTCGAGGTGCGCGGCGACGGCAAAGGCGAGGCGCATGTACATGCCGCTGCTGTAGCGCTTGACCGGCGTATCGAGGAACTGCTCGACCTCGGCGAAGGCGACGATCTCGTCGAAGCGGCGCTGAATCTCGTGGCGGCTCATGCCGAGGATCGCGCCGTTGAGGTAGACGTTCTCGCGTCCGGTCAGTTCGGGATGAAAGCCGGTGCCGACTTCCAGCAGCGAGCCGACCCGCCCGTAAACGTCGGCGCTGCCGGTGGTTGGCTTGGTGATCCGCGAGAGGATTTTCAGCAGCGTGCTTTTGCCCGCGCCGTTACGCCCGATGATGCCGAGCACCTCACCTTCGTTGACCTCAAACGAGATGTCTTTGAGCGCCCAGAAGGTCTCGCGGTTCGACGCCGAGCGGGCGAACGGTCGGCGGATCAGCCGGATCAAGTCCTCTTGCAGCGTCTTATAGCCGCTGTGGGTCGCGTGGGCGATCTGGTAGGATTTCCCTAAATTCTCAACGCGAATGGCGACTTCAGACATCAGATCACGTCCGCGAAATTACGTTCGACGCGCTGGAACACGAGCGCCCCCAGCACAAACAAGATCGCGCCCAGCACCACCGAGATCAGCAGCGACAGCGCCGGAAAATCGCCCAAGCCGAGCAGCGCCCAGCGAAACCCGTCGATCACGCCGACCATCGGGTTGACGGCGAAAACGCTGTGCAGCGGTCCGGGGATCAGGTCTGCCGAGTAGACGACCGGCGAAGCGTACATCCACACCTGAATGACAAACGGCAGCGCGTACATAAAGTCACGATAGTAGACGTTGAGCGCCGAAAGAAACAGACTGACTCCGATGGCGAGCACCAGCGTCAGCGCCAGCAGGAACGGCAGCAGCAGCAGATTCAGGCTGAAGGGGATGCCGTAGAGCGGCAGCAGCACGAGCATCACGACCAACGCGACGAAGAAATCGACCAAGACGGCAATCGAGCTGGCGACCGGGATCGCCATGCGCGGGAAGTAGACCTTCGAGATCAGCTTCGAGTCGCTGATCAGGCTGTTCCCGGCGCGCTGAAGCGCGCCCGCAAACAGATTCCAAGGCAGCATCCCGGCGAAGACAAAGGGCAGATACGGCAAACCGCTCGAAGGCAGCTTGGCGTAGCGCCCGAAGATCACGGCGAAGATCAGCGCGGCGACCAATGGCTGCAAAATCACCCAAACCACACCCAGCGCGGTTTGCTTATAGCGCAGCTTGACGTCGCGGGTGGTCAGAATGACGATCAGATCGCGGTAGCGCCAGAGATTGCCCAATTCCAACGCCGCCCAACCGGACACGGGGAGAATGCGCGTGTGGATACGTTTGTGACGAGCAGTTTCACTAACTTGCGATGACGTGGTTTGTTCCAACTGCAATCGTTACGACCCTTGGATTTGAAACTTGAGGGCTGACTCTCCTGATTATGCAGGAAGGGACGGCTAAATTGCAATAGGATTTGTCCTGCCGGGTAACTCATGCCAGCTGTGCGAATGAATTTCGTATAATCTGCGCGGGTTGACCACCGATATAGCGACGACGCGGGGATTCCTTAGCAAAGTGGATGTTATGATAGTTTGAGGCAACAAATTGATAACTTAAACTTAGGAGGAGGTTTCCCGTATGTTGAAGCGAACGCCCCGCAGACTACCTGTTGCCCTCGTTCTGTTGCTAATCCTCATGAGTACGGTTCTCCCCGCCAGTGCTCAATCAACTCCATTGACGCAGATCGCCAAGACGCTCGATGGGCAAATCTCGATGCGCCTCCCCGCCAATTGGATGTCGCGCGACGCGGCGCAGTCGAATTTCACTTCGCTGCTGACTATCGGCGACACGGGCACGTCGCTGCAAGCCGTGATCGATTCGCTCGCCACCCCGACGACCACGCCGACAGCGGGTATGAACGGGATCGTCGGCATCTTTACGCCGCAACTGCTGGTCGGTCTGCCGAGCGATCTGAGCATTTCAACCCTGTTGAACAGCATGATCAACAGCGCGCAGCAGGTGGGCGGGACGGTGCTGGAACAGCAGTCGCTGATGATCGGCGGGTTGTATCCGGGATCGATTGCGCTGGTATCCGTCCCCGGTGAACAGGCAAAGGGCTACTTCGGCGTGTTTCAAGCCGGGGCGAACATCGCCGAATTCACCTTCGGCGCGTCGCCGGAAGCGACCTTCGATGCCAACCAGCAGTTGATCATCGACATGATCAACTCGATCCGCATCCCCGCCGAGACCGGCAGCAGCCTGCCGCCGACCGCCGTAATGGCGACCCAGATTCCCGTCAATCCTAATCCGCAGCCGCCGGTTGGAGGGAGCGGAAGCGTCGCCAGCCCGTCGGGAATCTTCTCGTTCCAACTGCCGCAGGGCTGGGCGCAAGAAGCTATCAATCTCGCCGGTTTCACAGACGTGATCGCTTTCGGCAGCAGCCCGGCGGCAGAGCAAAACGTCGCCGACGCCTTCGCAAATGGACAGAGCATCGACACCTTTAACGGCGTTGGCGGGTTCTTCGGCACTGTCGACCCGCAAACGTTTCAGGGGCAAACGCCTGATGCGCTGGTCGCGCCGGTGATGCAGAGCATCCTCAACAACATCGGCAGTGGGACGGTACAAGTCCTTCAGCAGCCGACCGAACACACCTTCGGCGGGCAGTATCCCGGCGAGGAGGCGCTCACCAGCATCGGCTATATCGTCGTGATGCACTCCGATCAGCAGCTTCTGGTCGGCGTAGTGCTCAGCGACGACGTGAACGGAAATCGCCCGGTGATGGAAACGATCCTCGAAAGCGTGGGCATTCCGGCGCAGCAGACACAGCAGAATCTGCCCGCGACCGCCTTACCGCCGCAGCCAACCCAATCCAGCAGCGATACTCCGCAGACGTATCGCAGCAGCGACAATCAGGTCTCGTTGGTGCTGCCCGGCGCGGGAACGATTCTTGATCACATCGCCGACCAGCAAACCCTCGCCTACGGCGAAAATGACGCCGCCGCGCAGTCGCGGCTCTACTCCGTAAATCCTGACCTCGCGCCCCGGACGCCGATCAGCGGGACGGGTGGCGTGATCATCCTCTACTCGATGGATCGCTTTGGGATTAATCCGCAGAACCCCGACCTCGCGCCGCTGATGGAGCGCGCGCTCGGCGGACTGCAAGGCTACACGGTCGAGCAGGCAGCACAGCCGCTCGCGGGCGGCGGACTCTACGCCGTGATCGCGTCCGGCAGCGAGCGCGGCTACCTCGCGCTGATCCCGTTCGGCGATCAGATCGCCTACGTGACAGCGACGACCACGCCGGATCGCTTCAGCGGTGACAACGAGGCGTTGCTGCTTGGCATCGTGGAGTCGGTGCGCATTCCGGCTGCCAGCGAGGAGAGCGGCTTGGGTGGCTTGGGCGGTCTGGAAGCCACGCCCGAAGTCACGCCCGAAGCGACCGAAGCCATATCGGGCTTGAGCGGGCTGTAAACCTCACCCCGCTGCGCTGCGAGACTTCGTTTCGCCCTTAGCTCCCCCTCTCCATGTAATGGAGAGGGGGTTGGGGGGTGAGGTTTTGAGTACAGCGCAGCCGGATTCAAAAAGAGCGCACAATCAAGCGTGCGCCCCCACCCCAAAACGAAAATCAAATTGAACAGGGGGCGTTACATGTAACGCCCCCCACATTTGTCTACTCGCTGACCGCCAGCACCGTGACCATGCCGAACATGCCGTCGCGCGCCTCGGCGTGGCTGAGAATGTGACAGTGGAACGCCCAGATGCCCGGCTCGGTGCAGTCCACCACCGTGTCGTAGCGCTCCCCCGGCGCGATCATGACGGTATCCGCCAAGTAAGGCACGGGTAGATACCAACCATCTTTGGCAAAGACCAACTGCGGCATCCCGTGCAGGTGCATAGGGTGGATCATCAAGCCTTCGTTCATGTAGCGGATGCGGATTTTCTCGCCCAACTTTGCCGTGAGCGGCTGGGTATAGGGAAATTCCTTGCCGTTGATGGTGAAGCCCATTGCCGAGTCGTTGAGGATCAGCGTGTATTCGTGATCGACTTCCGGCTCGCGGCTCTTGTCCAGCGGCTCGATCACGAACGAGCCGAGCAGCCCGCGCGTCACCTGCTCGGTCGAGTTGTGATGCGAGTGATACATATGCGAGCCGGGATTACGTGCCTTGAATTCATAGGTGAAGGTCTCACCCGGCTTGATCACCGGCTGGTTGATGAAGGGCACGCCGTCCATGTTGTTGGGGATCAGCAGCCCGTGCCAGTGGACCGAGGTGCTCTGCGTCATGTAGTTCGTGACGAGAATACGGACGTTATCGCCCTCGGTGATGCGGAATTCGGGTCCCGGCACCATCCCGTTGAAAGCCATCGCTTGATAAGACGTACCCGCTTTGGTCTCCCAGTTGATTTCGCTGACGGTCAGTTGGAAGACTTTGGTGTCGCCGTCCATCGTGTACTCGATGGGACGATGCCAGAATAGATCATCCGTGCCCATATTGTCGAGGAAGGTCTGGATGCCCATCTGGTGGTGGTGATCCATCGCGTCGACCGCCGCCATATCGACGACCGGGGGCGTCGCCTCAGCGCCGGGAACGGTCACGGGAGCAGTCGGTTCGGGCGTGCCCATGTCCATGCCATCCTGCGCTAGCGTTGGGTGAACGACCGCGCTAGCGCCGATTGCACCCGCGCCAACACCCATTAATTTCAAGAATTCGCGTCGTTCCATGAGGTCGCTCCTTGCCGGGACCGAATTGGTCAACTCTAGGTTTTGGGAATTGAGATGGCATCATCTTACGAAAACCCCACCCCATTTGTAAGAATGGATGGCACGGTTTGGAGGTGACATACCTCACTTGTCTTCACGCAGTTGACCGCCAACAATGAAGGCTGCAACGCTTCGAAACGCAACTAAAGGTAACTAAACTATGGGCGAGAAGTCCCCAACTTTCCCGCTGTATCCGGTGCTGATTCTATTCGGTGTGGTGGGCTTGCTGCTGCTCTGGCTGCTCGCCGCGCAGCCGAAAATTCCGCCAGCGACATCGGTCGCGACCGTAGAAGTCACCAGCGCGCCGACCCTGATCCCGACCAGCGCGCCCGCCAGCGCTCAGACGACCAGCTACAGCGCCGAGGACATTAAGCAAGGTCAGTCGTTCTTCCAATCGACCTGCTTCGCCTGTCACGGCATGGACGCAACCGGCATCGCCGGGTTGGGCAAGAATCTGGTAACGAGCAGCTTCGTTCACGACCTGACCGACGCCGAACTGCACCAGTTCATCATCGACGGTCGCCCGATCACCGATCCGCTCAACACGACCGGCGTGCAGATGCCGCCCAAGGGTGGCAATCCCAGCTTCGACGACCATCAGATCGACCAGATTGTCGCCTACCTGCGCAGTCTCCAAGCCACGAGCGTCCAAGTCGCCGCCGAGCCGACGCCGACCAGCAGCGAGCCAATTGTCTACGAACCCTATACCTTGCCAATTGCGGGGATGAACTTCGAGAACGTGGTGGTGCCGGAGCGCGCCTTTAACGTCGCCCAAGCCTACGCGCTGTCCTGCTCCGGCTGTCACGGCGTGAACGGCGAAGGCGGGAGCGCCGCCGCGCTGACCAACTCCGCGCTGACCGACGCGCAAATCTTCGATCTGCTGACAGCGCTGCACCCGCCCGTAGACCCGACGACCGGCTTCTCGCACCCGGTGCGGGGCGAGTATCCGGCGCTGACCGACGTTCAACTGCACAACTTGATCGACTACCTGCATACGCTGGCGGGGAATGCGTAAACCTCACCCCCTGCCCCCCTCTCCACTACGTAGAGAGGGGGTAAAGACAGGTTGCAGAAGGTTTTTAAAGTCCCCTCTCCATTGCAATGGAGAGGGGATTTAAGGCTTGTCCGGTATTCAAAACATAGCCGTGCTCCCTAACCGTGCCCCGAATCGTCGGCACTTGCCTCGCAGCTTCGGGAAAAACGCAGCGTGTCGGCAGCCAACGGCGTGTACGCTCCCCTCCCTGAAGTCGGGGAGGGGTCGGGGGTGGGGTCAGCAGCGGCAGCAAGAGACAAATGATGCTGATTCGAGTACCGGACAACGCTATTTAGGGGTGAGGTTCTTTCTTACGTGTTGCCGATCCAGCCGGGGGAATCACTGGCGGGAAACGACTCCTCGGATGCTTCTTGGACAACGCCCTTCGCGCGCGCTTCGTCCAGCAGCGCGAGAAACAACTCGTCAGATTTCGCCGCCATGACGAAATCGTTGCGATGCAGCCCGTTGATGGCGTGGGTGTACCACTCGACGGCGACCTGCTGGTAGCGAATGATGATCGTCGGGTGATGATCCTGCATGTCCGCCTGCTTGCCGACGCGGGAGGCGAACTCGACGCCATCAAGATAGTTGTCAAACTTGAAATTGCGACGCAGCCGCTTCACGCCGTCCACGTCGGCGACTTGCCACATCGGCGTTTGCAGGTGCAGTTCACTGATCTCGTCATCGGTCAGGGCAGGAACGTCGCCCTTGCAAGGGACGCACAGTTCTTGCGCTAAATTCGCCATTCCGTCACTCCTGTGATTACAATCTAAATGAACATTTTGTAGTTTAACCTAACTATGGTATTTTTGCACCAACCTCAAAACGCGGGAGACAACGACGACCATGACGGCGATTGGCTTGATGATTGAAGGACAGGCGGGTTTAACGTGGGAGCGCTGGCGGCGCATCCTCGAAGTCGCCGAGGAGTTGGATTTTCAGTGCGTCTTCCGTTCTGATCACTTCACCGACCCGCAGCCGCCCGACCGGGAGTCGCTGGAGGCGTGGGTCTCGCTGACCTACGCAGCGACCCATACCGAGCGGATCGAGTTCGGGACGCTGGTCTCGCCGATCACCTTTCGCCACCCGTCGATGCTGGCGCGGATGGCAGCGGCGGTGGACGATTTGAGCGACGGTCGGCTGATCGTCGGGATGGGCGTCGGCTGGCAGGAACGCGAACATCACAACTTCGGCATCCCGTTTCCCGACCGCAGCACCCGCTACGCCATGCTGACCGACGCGCTGGAAATCACCACGCGCTTGTTCACCAACGACAAGCCCGTCAGCTACGACGGCAAATATTTCTCGCTGGACGAGGCGATTCTGCTGCCGCGCCCACAGCGTGTCGGCGGTCCGCCGATCCTGATCGGCGGCAACGGACCGACGCGGACGCTGCCGCTGGCGGCGGAGTTCGCCGACGAGTGGAACGGCGTGTTCATCGACCCGGCGACCTACGGCGAGCGCAACCGGCTGCTGGACGAACTGCTCGACCGGACGCAGCGCGCGCCCGGCGACGTGAAACGCTCGCTGATGACCAATTTGCGCTACGCCAACGACGACGCCGACCTTGACCGGATCAAGGCGGGGCGGACGCTCGACGAAGCGCGCAGCGGCGGTAAAACGATGGTCGGCACCGCGTCGATGGTGATCGACCAGATCGGCGCTTACGTCGATGCCGGGGCGGAGCGGATCATGCTCCAATGGATGGAGATGGACGACCTCGACCGGCTCGACGCGCTGGCACGCGACGTGCTGCCGCACTTCCATAAGGACTAATCCAACGATGCAGCGTCCGAACCGCACTTTCGTGATCCTCGCAGCGATCATGATCACCCTGTTCGTCATCGGCTTGGGATTGGTGATCGTGCTGGCGCTGCGCTGACGAAACTGACGGCATGATCACCGACCGATGGACACTGAAACAGTTCGCCACCGCGACCTTCGTCGCGCTGGTGGTTATGATTGGCGTCGAAGTCGTCAGGCAGATGCCGGAACGGATCGAAATCGCTGCCGTGCCGACGCCGATTCCGACCACGCTCCCGGCGCTGACTTTCACGCCGCCGACCGCCGCGCCGACGCGGGTCGCGCTGGGCAATGCCGCACCCTACCCGAATTACGGTCCCGCCGCCGAACTCCGCAGCGTCGATTGGCTGAATACCGAAACGCCGCCTCGCCTCGCCGATCTGCGCGGGCGGGTGGTGCTGCTGGCGTTCTGGGGCATCGACTGCGCCGCCTGTCTGCAAGCGCTGCCCTACGTGCGCCAATGGGACGCTGCTTATGCCGATCAAGGCTTGACGGTGATCGGCATTCACACGCCGCTGCTGGCGAGCGAGCGCAGCCTTACCGCACTGCGCGCCGAACTGGTGCGGCTGGACGTGACCTACCCGGTCGCGCAGGACGACCAGAACGCGATCTGGCAGTCGTATGGCGGGCGCATCCGCCCGACGATCAACTTGATCGACAAGGCGGGCAATCTGCGCTATCAGCGCGAAGCCGCCAGCGGCTACGACGAGACCGAAAGCGCGATCCAAGCGCTGCTCGCCGAAATCCACACGCCGTAGGAGCGCTTACTCGCGTGGGAATGTAGGGGCGTTATTTGAGCGTGTTTAAAGTGTCGACTTTTAACCCCTCATCCCCCTAACCCCCTTCTCCCACACAAGCGGGGAGAAGGGCGAACGACGCTCCTCGCCGGATCGAATCATCGCTAAACCTCACCACCAAGCCTCGAAACAGACGAAGCACTCTCCCCTCCCTGAAGCAAAGGCAACCGAAGGTTGCCCGGAGGGGTCGGGGGTAGGGTCGAAAAGCGACCTTTTAGACACCCTCATACGACGCCCCTACAAAACAATCATCCCTCGCCTGCGAATTCACCCATTCCTCCTCCGCCAAAAGATGACAATCCTCACCCCATTGAGGACGAACGGCTTGTCATTTTTGGCTACTATTTGATTAGGCGTACAATCTGATTAACGTCTCGGATCGCAGGAGCGGCTGGCATGGATGCACAAACCCTGTTCCGCGAAGGTGTTTTGGCGCTGCGTGAAAAACACGACGTCGCCCAAGCACAGCGGCTGCTTGCCCAATCCCTGAAACTTGATCCCAAGAACGATATGGCGTGGCTGTGGCTGTCGCGCACGACCGACGATCCTCAGCGCAAACTCCAATGCGTCGAGCGCGCGCTCTCGATCAACCCGCAGAACGTCAAAGCGATGACCCTGCGCGCCAAGCTGCTGGTCGCGGCGCAGTCCAATACGGGCATGGACTGGCGCGCCCGGCTCGACGCGATCAATGCGCCGGTCAGCTTCCAAGAGCCGGAGCTTCACACCGCGCCTAAACCGAATCTACCGCCGGAGCCGCCCGCAGCACCGCCCGCGCCGCCCAAACCCAGCGCACGCCAGCAGGAACAGATCGATCTAATGTTGGCGAAAGCCGAGAGCGCGCTCGCCCAAAACGACGTCGAGGGCGCGCTGGAAGAATGGGGACACGTGCTCGATTTTCAGGTCGATCACCCGGTCGCCATGCAGAAGGCGGTGCGCTATCTGTTCAAGCTAGATTATCAGGACGTCGCCCACGACTTGATCTGGCAGGCGGTCAACGCCGGGACGACCTCGGTGCCGATCTTCCTGACCGGCATCGACATCGCCCGCTATCAAGGCGATCTAGCGGAAGGCGATGACCTGCGCGAGCGGGTCGCGCTGCTGCCCACCGCCGACGAAGACCTGATCGAGAAGATGGTCGATTACTTCCTTGAGGAAGCCCAACCGCTGCGTGCGTCCGACATCCTCGAACGGACGCTGCCGTCGCACCCGAACAGCCAGAAACTGCTGCTGAAAACCGGCTACATCTACGAGCACGTGCTGGATCGCAAAGCCGAGGCGATGCTCTACTACGAGCGCGCCGCGCGGATGAAATCGCGCTCGAAAGCCGGTAAGACGGCGGAGAAGGCGCTGCGCGACTACACCCCGGTCATGACCGACCGGGAGCGCGGCAGCATCCCGCTGGCGCTGCGCGAAGCGTTCGGGTTCGGGGCGTTGTACCTGCTGCTCGGCTGGCAGGATGCCGGACTCAATCTGCTGAACATGGGGGCGTCGCGCTGGATCGGCGTCGGGCTGGCGATCCTTGGCGGCTACCTCGTGGTGACGGCGCTGTCGTCGCCGCAGCAGCAGCCGCTGGCGGGCTGGCTCGGTGGTCGCGTGCCGGAGACTCCGCCGCCGCCCCCGCAGAAGCGCGTCCCCCTCTACGAAGAAGCACCGCTCCCCAGCGGCGTGATCCAAGAGCCGACCCGCCTGCCGATCCTGCCCGCTGCGGTGCGGGCGCTGTTCGCCGTCGCCGGGCTGATCGCCCTGATCGGCGCGTTCGCGCTGGTCTTCAGTGTCTCGATCCAACTCGTGCAGCATCCCGTTGAACCCTACCTTCCGTCGATCTACGACCTCCTCACCGAGACCGCGCCATGACCGTATTCTTCTCCTTTTTGATCGTCGTCATCATCACCCTGCTGCAAATGTCGCTGATCTATCCGCTGCCGTTCAGCGACACCGGGACGGTGCGCTATCGCACGCTGCCCTACATGACCTATACGTTGATCCTGATCAACGGGCTGGTGTTCATCGCGTGGCAAGCGCCTGATTTGTACCGCGCCCAGACCTACCGCGAACTGCAAGCCTACGTCGATAAGGTCTGGCTCTACGGCTACCGGGGCAGCTTCATGCGCGAAGGGCTGAGTATCGGCGCGTTCGCGACCTTCACCAGTATGTTCATGCACGCCGATTTCTGGCACCTGTTCGGCAACATGATCTACCTGTGGACCTTCGGGCGGCGGGTCGAGGATGCCTGCGGCGCGTGGCGCTATCTGCTGTTCTATCTGGCAGCGGGGATGGTCGCCAACATCGGCGCGGAGGTGCTCAACCCGGCGCACGCCGATCTGCCCGGAATTGGTGCGAGCGGCGCGATTGCCGGGATCATGGGGGCGTATCTGCTGCTGTTCCCCAACGCATGGGTCGACTGCCTGTGGGGGATCGGCACGGTGCTGCGCATCCCTTACGCCCTGCTGCGCGGTCAGCAGATTTTCAAGTGGACGGTCAAGCTCCCGGCGTGGATTCTGCTGGTCTACTTCGCCGTGCGCGAGTTTTTGCCCTCGATTGACGTGATCCAGAACGGACAGGACGTCGGCGGCGTTAGCCACATCGCTCATATGACCGGCTTTCTCGCGTCGATTTTGATCCTGTTGTTCGTGCGCAAGGACTTGCTCATGCGCTATTTCACTGGTCGGTCGGTGTAGACAACCGGAGTGTGATCGCGTAGGGCGACTTGAGCCTTTTGCAGCCTGAAGACTAACTTGACAACAGCGTATCGACCTTGAATGTCACGTGGGCGAACAGCGGCGACACAAACTGTTCGTCCACCCCGAAGATACCGTAACGAGCGAACTTCCCCGCCGTCAAGCGATAAACCTCGACGTAGTTTTCGGCGGCGTCAACGATCCAGTATTCACGCACGCCACGTGCTTCGTACAGGCGATATTTGTCGTCTCGGTCTTGTCGTGTTGTCCCCGGCGAAAGCACTTCGATCATGAGATCGGGCGCACCGCGCCAGTATTTGCCATCGATGAGGTGACAGTGGTCGTTGTCATCACCGATCCAGAAGAGGTCAGGTTGAACCACATTGTACTCGTCAAGGTAAACGTCGGCGGGCGCAAAACGCCATGTTCCCGACGGAATTTGCTGGCGAAGCGAAAAATACAGATTGCCTGAGATTTGCTGATGCCTATCCACAGGTGACGGCGCCACGACGACTTCTCCATGGATGAGTTCGACGATTTTGTTGGTTTCGGGCAGATCGAGAAATTCTGCTGCTGTCATCTCGGTTTTAGTTAGATCGACCATCAGTAGACCTCTCTACAATATCTTGTTAGTGTAGAGGAACTGAAACAGGCTGCCAAGCGCTTGAATGACGACGAAAGCATTTGCTCCGTTAATGGATACTTGACCTTCGCCATTGCGCCCCTCCTCAGCACTCATTGCTCAGCACTCAGTACATGCCCGTACACGCCGAGCGTCGCTTGCGCCGTCTTGCGCCAGCTAAAGTGGGTCGCCTGAGCTAAGCCGCGCGTGATCTGCGTTTCGCGCAGCGGCGTCTGGATCAGCAGGGCGATGATCGCCGCGCCCAGCGTGCGGGCGTCCTTGACCAGATAGGCGCCATCCCCGGCGATCTCGCGCATGACCGGGATGTCGCGGGCGATGACCGGCGTTCCGCTCGCCATCGCCTCGATCACCGGCAGCCCGAAGCCCTCGTAACTGCTGGGATAGACGAACACGTCGGCGAGGCGGTAGAGCGACGGCTTATCGGCTTCGTCGACGTAGCCGATCCAGCGGACGTAATCGCTGATTTCGAGCTTGGCGGCGTAGTCGCGCAAGTCGGGGAACATCGGCGATCCCCAGTCCGGCTCGCGCCCGCCGATCACCAGCGGCAGGTCGGGTCCGTGAGCGGGTCCGGCATAGGTGTAGGCGAGCAGCGCGTCGTTGACCTGCTTGCGCGGGTCGAAGCCGCCCAGATAGAGCACGAATTGATCGGGCAGATGATATTTCTCGCGGACGGCGGCGTCACGCTCCGCACCCATACGCGGGTGATAGGCGTCGTCAGCGGCGAGATGAGTCGTCGTGATTTTGTCCGCCGGAATGTCGAGATAGCGCACGATGTCGGCTTTCGCCGCGTCGCTGATGGTGATCACCTGAGACGAACCGCGCGCCGAGGCGCTCACCAGCGAGGTGTAGAGGCGGGGCAGAAATCCGGCGGCGTACTGCGGCAGCGCCAGCGGGATCACGTCGAGGACGCTGGTCACCAGTGGGGCGGGCGAACTGAGCGGCGCACCCCAGTAGGGCACGTGAGCGATGTCCGCGCCGACGCGCCCGACCATTTGCGGAAAAGTGCGCTGCTCGAACCAGACTTTGCCCAGATTCGAGCGCGACCCGCCAGTCGTGATCGCCTCCACGCCCTCCGGCAGATCGGCGGGATCAGCACCCGGCGGCAGCACGACCGTCATCCGTAGATCGGGCGCGGCGCGCCGCAGCGCGGGCAGCAGGTGACGGATCACCTGCCCGCTGCCGGTATTCGGTTGATCCCAAAACCAGCCGTTATAGACGACGTGCATCAGGACTCCGCTGCACCGGTCGAGTCGTCGGCTTCCGCTTCGGCTTCGGTGCAGTCGGCGCACAAGCCGTAGAATTCGAGCAGATGCCCGGTCAAGTGGACGTGATAGCGCGCTTCCAGTTCGCGGCGCAGGTGATCCAGCCCGCAGTTCTCGAACTCGATCACGCGGTTGCAGTTGGAGCAAATGATGTGGTGGTGATGTCCGTCGGGCATCAAGACGTAGGTCGGCGTGACGCTGCTGTCGATGTAGGTCGGGCGGATGATCGCCAGTTGGGTGAACAAGTCGAGCGTGCGGAAGACGCTGGCGCGCCCGATGCTGGCGTCGCGCTGGTTGACGCGCTCCAGCAGTTCGGTCGAGGTGACGTGTCCGCCGCCGGTTTCGAGCGCCTCGAGGACGGTCAGGCGGGCGTTGGTGAGTTTATAGCCCGCATCACGCAGCCGCTGCACGCGCGGGCTAATGGGTTGATCGTTCATTCAAACTGTTATCTCCATTAGCCCTAATCATAGCACATCGAGGCGTGCTTGGGGCGTTGGATCGGCGTAGGATTCGGGGGCGACCTCACCCCCCGACCCCCTCTCCATTGCATGGAGAGGGGGAGCTAGGCGCAGCGGAATCGGGGCAAGAAACGGAGTGAGCGGTTAGAAGATGCGAACTCCGCCGAGGGTTTAAACCCGTCGCGGTACAAGCGCGAGACGCGATTTGTTCCGTTATCGCTACTCGTTCATCCTCTTCCTATCGAATTGCAGTGTTTGCCCGCTGGCGCGGCTGGATGAGAATTGAACCGGGACGCGGACAAAAGGGTTTATACTAAAGAGATACGACACCGATAGGACAATCTGTGGATCAGGCGCTTTTTGACGCGGCAGCAGCGCGAATTGGACATACGTTCAGCCACGAGATCGACGGCGGTTTACCCGCGTGGGCGCGACGTTCAAACCCGATTGTGCGCCGTCATCTCGGCTCCTACTGGAAGACGCTGACGCCGGACCTGAACTTGATCCTGCGGCTGTACGTCGGGCAGATCGTGCTGATTTTGGCGTCGCTTTTGCTGCCGGGGTTGTTCGTCCTGCTGATGCCCACCGTCACGGTGACGCTGGTGCTGCTGCCGTTCGCGATGATCATCTACGGGCAGATTCTCTACCAGATCGGCGTGTCGGCGGCGACGTCGGTGGTCAAGGAGCGGAGTCATCAGACGCTCGACCTGCTGCTGATCATCCCGCGCCCGGCGCTCGACATCCTGTTCAGCAAGGTCGCCGCCGCGATTTGGCGGCGTACCGAAAACCTCACCTTGATCATCTTGGCGGCGGCGCTGATCAGCCTGCCGCTGATCCTGATCCAATACGACGTATACTTCTCGCTCAACGGGCAGCCGGTCTTGATGCGCTTCGCGCTGATCGCCGCGCTGGGTGCCGCGATTCTGCGGGTGATCGTCGAGCCGGTGATGGTCGGCGCGCTCGGCGTGATGGTCGGCGCGGCGGTGCCGTCGCGTCTCCCCGCGATCATCGCGACGACCGCCCTGACCGGCAGCTACTTCCTGCTGATCAACCTCATCCGCCTCATTCCCCTCAGCGACGGCGGGCGTCTGTTCGTCGAGATTTTCCTGCCGGTGGCGCTGCCGCTGCTGATCACGTGGGGTGCGTTCCGGGCAGCCGCCTATTTCCTCACGTGCGACTAGCAGACGTAGGCTAATCGTTAGCACATTACAGAGAATATTTGGTACAATGGCGGTAATGTCTTACAGCCTTTACAGTATTCATGCCTGCGTCTATCCGAGGAGGATACGTTATGAAACGTCTGTTGTTGCTGCTGCTCATACTGTTACTGGCGCTGCCGCTGACGGTTTTTGCCCAGATTATCACGCCCGAACCAAACCCCAACGCCAGCATCACGTGGCCCCCGCCGGTTTACGTCGTGCGCGGCGAATTCCCGGTTCGCGGGACGGCGAGCCTGCCGAACATGACCAATTACTTCATCGAATTCCGCCCGCTCAACCCCGACTTGACGCCCCAAAGCGCCAACGACGTTTGGCTCCCGGCGATCCTCCCAAGCACCTTTGCGGTACAGGATGGCGTACTGGGCACGTGGAATACGACGCTGGTTGACGATGGGCTGTACGAACTGCGGCTAACCGTCAACGTGAGTCAGGGGACGGCGGTGACGCAGGTCGTCTCGCCGCTGCGGATCGAGAATATCCCGTCGCCATTCGCGGCGACGCCGACGCCGACTCTAGCGCCTGCTTTACCGACCGCCTTTGTGCCGCCCGCAACCGCCGTACCGACCCAAGACTTGACGCCGCGCGTCACGATCAGCTCCAGCCCGTCGGGCAACGTCCGGCAGGGCGACAGCGTGTTCTACAACATTATCGTGTCGCTGCCGACCGGCACCAGCGCGCGCATCCTCGGTCTCAGCAACCGCAATACCGGCTGGTATCAGATTCAACTCGACAATGGACAGATCGGCTGGGTATCGCCGACCATCGTCACCACGTCGGGCGATCTCTCGGCGCTGCCACGCATCGAACCGCCGCCGCCCCCGCCGCCGACCCCGACTCCATTCCCGACGGCGATCCCCGCGACCGCGATTCCGTCGTCGCAGGCGAATCTGGTCGCCGGTAACATCACCCTCGACCCGGCGAACCCGACCTGCCAGCAGACCTTCACCGTCCATTTCGACGTGGCGAACCTCGGTTCGGAGCCGACCGCCATCAGCGGCACCGTGTCGCTGGTCGACACGCGCACCGCCGATGGCTCGCATCAAGGCGATACGGTGGGCGGCTTCCCGGTCTTGCAGCCGGGCGTGACCTTCAACGTCTCGATGCCGCTGACCATCGCGACGTGGTATAACGAGCAGCACACCATCACGCTGGTGATCGATCCGTCGAACCAGATTCCCGAAAACAACACCGGCGACAATACCCGCACGATCAGCTACACGCTGCAGAAGGGTAGCTGCCCGTAAGCGGCAGCAGCCAAATCAGCGAATTGTAGGGGCAGGTTTAAAACCTGCCCCTACGTCATTTTCACCATGCGCAGTTCTTTAAGGAGACTTTTTTCGTATGCGTCGATTTACGCTTGTGCTTGTCCTCGTCCTCGCGCTGTTCGCACTTCCGGCATTGGCGCAAGACGACTCCATTCAGATCACCTTTCCTCCGCCGGTCTACAGCCTAGAGGGAACGGTCGAGATCACGGGCACGGTCAACCCGCCCGATTTGCAGAATTACTTCTTCGAGATGGCGGATTACAACGCCGATCCCTCGACGGCGAGCTGGACGCCGGTGTCGCTGCCCAGCCGCGCCGCCGTCACCAACGGGACGCTGGCGCTGCTGAACACGGCGATTGTGCCGGATGGCATCTACACGCTGCGCGCACACGTTCTGCACCAATCGGGCGAGACGACCTTCGTGACGGTCGGACCGCTCCGCATCGGCAACAATCTCAGCCATCCTGAAGGCGAACCCGCCGCCCCGCCGGTCAGCGCGCCGCCAGCGCAGCCGCCCGCCGAGCAGCCGACCAGCGCGCCCCCGGCAGAGCCGGAAATCGTGCCGCGTCCGAACATCGTCAACGACCTGCCGATCCCGGTCGGCGGTCAGTTGGAGTCGTTCGACGAGAACGCCGCCGCACTGATGCACCAAGCGGGCATGACGTGGATCAAGTGGCAGATTCCGTTCGTGATCGGCGACGACTCGCTGATCGACGTGGCGCGTGACCGGGTGAACTGGTCGCATCAGCAGGGGTTCTATGCTTTCCTGAGCGTCAAGGGCGACAAGAACGAACTCGACCAGCAGGACAGCGCCTATTACCCGCTCTACGCCGATTTCGTCGGTCGGGTCGCGGCGCTCCAGCCGGACGCGATTCAGGTCTGGAACGAGGAAAACCTCGACCGTGAGTGGCCCCAAGGCAAAATTGATCCCACCCGCTACGCCGAACTGCTGCGCCAAGCCTACGCCGCGATCAAGGCGGTCGATCCGTCGATCATGGTGGTCACGGGCGCACCGTCGCCGACCGGCGCGGAAGGCGCTTTCGGGCTGGATCGCGTTTGGAACGACGACCGCTACTACCTCGGCATGGCGAACGCGGGCGTCGCCAACAACGCCGACTGCCTCGGCATTCACTACAACGAGGGCGTGATCTCGCCGCGCCAGCAAAGCGGCGATCCGCGCGGCGATTACCCGACCTACTATTTCCCGCTGATGATGCAGCGGGCGCTCACGCCGTTCAACGGCAGCCTGCCGTTGTGCTTTAGCGAACTCGGCTACCTCTCGCCGGATGGCTACGGCACGCTGCCGTCGGGCTTCGCATGGGGCGCGAACACCACCGTGCAGGATCAGGCGACGTGGCTGGCGGACGCGGTGCAGA
The DNA here is from genome assembly GCA_963826685.1 of uncultured Chloroflexia bacterium. Taxonomy (GTDB): domain Bacteria; phylum Chloroflexota; class Anaerolineae; order Aggregatilineales; family Phototrophicaceae; genus Flexifilum. The sequence continues at coordinate 20,695 of CAWGYC010000005.1, forward strand.
TCGCCGCAACCACCGGCAACGTCAAGATGATCATCGTCTTCAACGTCGACTTCACCAAGTTCGTCGACGGCGACCCGCAAGGCGGCTATGCGATCATCCGCCCGGATGGGTCGTGCCCGGCGTGCGATGCGCTGGCAGCCCTACGCGGCGCTGGCTGATTCAAATCAGAGGAAGCACAGGATACCTTAGTGTCCTGTGCTTCTTTAGTATAGTTAATTTACATTTTTCGAAAGTGATATATGACTCTTCACAATAATATGCTATTGTAGAGGTACACGCGCATCTTAGTTAGGGCGCGTGTCTCACGTCAAATTCATGCAAGGAACCACCGCATGAGGAAGCACCAGAAGGATACGGTTGCCCAAACGGTTGATATTCGCAATTCTCCAGTGATGAATAACGACAAGCAGCGCCGTATTTATGTCGATGACTTAACTGACGGCTATTACGAAGCCGATCTTCGTGGTGCCTTGATCGTTGCGAACAACAGCCTGTGCAATATCTTCGGCTGCGATGATCTTAACGCGATCAGCGGCGACAAGTATTTTCGTCGAATGGACGAAGAAAATATGAATCGCCTGCGCGAAGCGTTTCACACAGCGCTGGAGACGGGGAAATCGATCTCGACGGTCGAGTGTCAGATCGCCCGGATGAATGGCGACGTGCGCACGGTCGAGTTTTCGATTGCGCTGCTGCGCGGGCGCAGCGACGAGCCAATCGGCTTTCGCGGTATTGTCCGCGACGTGACCGAACGCTCGCGGGCGGAAACGCTGCGCAGCCAGCAAATCGACCTGCTCTCGGTGCTGTCACAGGTGGACATTGAACTCAACCAGATGCTCGCGCTCAACTCGGTGCTGTTGATCGCGCTCAACGCCGCACTGCTGCTGAGCAGCGCCGAAACCGGCTTTATCGGTCTGGCAGAACGCGATCACGTGCGGCTGGCGCGCGCCGTCGGCAATTTCACGCAGCAGTGGATGCCGCTCGACGTGGGCATCGTCGCCCGCGTGATCCGTACTCAGCGCGCCGAACTGGTGACTGACGTCAGCGCCGACCCCGATTATTGCGCCGACATCCCGACGACCCGCGCCGAAATTGCCATTCCGCTGGTCGCGCACAGCAAGCTGGTCGGCGTGCTCAACCTCGAAACGGCGTCGGATCGTTTCACCAGCCAAATTTTCGAGTTCGTTCAGGTGTTGGCGGCGCGGATCGCCACCGCTATCGAGAACGCGCGGCTCTACGAAGCCCTGCAAGCGCGGCTCGACGAACTGAGCACGCTCTACACGCAGGTCAGCAACCTTGAGGCGCTGAAAACGGACATGATCCGCGTGGCGGCGCACGATCTGCGCAGCCCGCTGGCGGTCGTCGCCAGCTACGTCGAACTGCTCGCCGAAGACCTCGAACCTGTGCTGGAAGATCAGACGCGCATGTATATCGACGCCATCCGGCAGGCGATTGCGCGGATGACGCAGATGACGACCGACATTCTGTCGCTGGAACGACTGCACGAGCACCGTGAAGGGTCGCTGGCGTGCGTGCGCTTGGGTTCGCTGCTGGAACATTCGATCAACGAGCATTTGGGCGAAATGCGCCAGCACCGCCAAGAGATCAACCTGTTTATCGATCCGGTCTTGGTCTACGGCAACTCGTCCGAACTCTACGAGGCGATTGCCAACCTCGTCGTCAACGCGATCAAGTACACGCCGGAAGGCGGCAAGATCGAAGCGCATCTGCACAGCAACGGCGAGGAAGCGTCGTTGGAGATCGTCGACACCGGCTACGGCATCCCCGAAGAAGAGCAGGCGAACTTATTCCAGCCCTTCCACCGGATCAAAACGAGCGAAACCTACACTATCGAGGGCACAGGCTTAGGCTTGTACCTCGTCAAAAAGATCATCGAGCGGCACGGCGGAACCGTCCATTTCCACAGCGAATACGGCAACGGCAGCACCTTCGGCTTCTGCCTGCCGCTGGCGAAGCCCTCCGAAAGCGGTGAGCCAGTGGCGAACGGCTGATGCCCAGCGGCGATCAACCCGACCTCGACCTGATCAGTATGGTACAGCGGGCGCGTATGACCAACGACGCCGAGGCGCAGCCCTCGCGGGTGAGCGCCGTCTACTGGATCGAAGCCAAACCGAAGCAGACCCAAACTCCGCAGCGCCAGCCGACACCCCGCGCCGGACATTGGCTGATCCGCACGACACTCGGCGAGGTCGATGCAGTGTGGGCGCGCATCAAAGCCGCGACCGAAGCCGGACAGCTCGGCTACAAATCGAAGGTGGCGACGGCATCGCGCGTGGCAGCCGACGAGCGCGTGATCCACGTCATGACCTACGACGCCGACGACGGCGACGACGTGGCGCGCGTGCGCGCGGCGCTGTCAGCGTTGGGCTTTACCGATAATCTCCGCTACGAGCGCCCGGACTGATCCACCCCCAACCGGACAACGCTGCGTGTGAAGCCGATTTCATGAAAAATTTAGCTTCCTAGCTCCTTGGCGGCATTACAATGAAAAGGTCGGTTTTAAGCACCGTCCGTCTTCCGTTCTCGTTTTCCGTCTCCCTAGAGTCGGAAAACGGACCCTCCGCTCGATTTATAGGGAATCTATGAATCCCCTGATCGATCTCACTCAGAATATCGCCATGCTGCTGGCACTTACCTTCGTGTACAGCTTCGTTTACCCGCTGCTAGCGCGTTTTTCGCGGTACGTGATCGACGGCATCAACGGCTTGCTGTTCGGCTCGTTCGCCGTGATCGCCATGATGCAGCCGATCTTGATCGCGCCGGGGATTTTCTACGACGGGCGCACGGTCGTGATCGCCATCGCCGGGCTTTACGGCGGACCGATCCCGGCGCTGATCGCGGCGGTGATGGTTTGCCTGTACCGCGCTTCATTGGGAGGCGCGGGCATGTATGCCGGGATCGGCGCGGCATTAAGTGCCGCGCTGCTGAGTATTGTGGTGCGGAATTATCTGCTCCGGCGCGGAGAGTGGCTGCCGTCGAAACTGCATCTGTTCCTCGCCGGCATCGGACTCTCGCTGATCGGCGGGCTGTGGTCGCTGATCGTCTTCAATTTCGATCCATCGGTCTTGGTCCAGTTGGTTCCCAATACCATGGTGCTCTACCCGCTGGGGATGCTGCTGTTGGGCACGCTGCTGACCACTCAGCGGCGCAGCCACGAGGTGGAAACGGCGCTGCGAGCCAGTGAACGCCGTTTCCGCGCGGTTTTCGACGGCAGCAGCCAGTACATAAGTCTGCTTCAGCCCGATGGAACGCTGCTCGAAACAAACCAGACCACCCTACAGCAAGGCAATTTCCAAATTGAGGCGATCTTGGGGCGCAAATTGTGGGAGATATTTCCACTGATCCCAGCCGAAGCCCGCGAAGACCTACGGAAGATGATCGAACGGGCGGCACAGGGTGAGATCGTCCGTTATGAAGTGGATAATTGGTCGCCGGAGGGGCTGGTGTTTGACTTCACGCTGACCCCAATTTTCGACGAGCAGGGGCGCGTCGTGCTGATCGTCCCCGAAGGGCGCGACATCACACAGCAAAAACATTACGAAAGCCAGAAACTCGATCTGACGCTCGAACGCGAGCGTTCGACGGTGCTCAAGAAGTTCATCGCCGACATTTCGCACGATTTCCGCACGCCGCTTTCGGTGATCCGGCTGAATCTGGAACTGTTACAGCGCCAGAACGATCCGCTGCAGCAGGAGAGACGGATCGGCGTGCTGCTGCGCGAGACCGACCGCCTGACCAGCCTGCTCGACGACATGAAGATGATGCTGCACCTTGACGACGACGTGCCGCTCGAATTGATGCCGATCAGCGTCAATTCCTTGGTGCAAGGGGTCGTCGAGACTCAGCAGATCAACGCTCAGGCGAAAAAGCAGAGCCTCAACATGGATTTCGCAGCGGCAGACTTGATTATCGAAGCCGCCAGCGATGAGCTTAAGCGCGCCCTGAGCAACCTGATCGTCAACGCGATCAGCTACACGGCGCAAGGCGGGACGATCACGGTCACGACGCGGAAGGCTCAGAACTTCGCCGAGATCAATGTGCGTGATACCGGGATCGGCATTGAAGCCGACGACCTGCCGCACATCTTCCAGCGCTTCTACCGCGCTGACCAAGCGCGCTCGAATCACACCGGCGGTACCGGCTTAGGCTTGCCGATCAGCAAGAAGATCATCGAGGCGCACGGCGGCGTCATCGAGGTCGAGAGCACGCCGGGCACCGGCAGCACCTTCCGCGTGCGCCTGCCCCTCGCAACGGAGATAGCTGCGTCCGCCATCAGCGAAATGATGTAGGGGTGGAACTGAGTTCCGCCCCTACGACGACTTTCCCCCGATCAGAACAACCTGCCGAGCAGCCTGCCGAACAGCAGCGTCAGGACGAATTTCGCAATCGCAGCCAGCATGATCACTTCTCCTTAAATCCTGCCTCAATTCCATTTACGACCACGCCGCGCCAATAGTTGCGGCGGAACCCCCGTTCAGCGGTACAATCAAAGACGCCAATTTGTTATGGATACTTAGGAGTGCTTTTCATGGCTGACTCACCAGAAGTTCGGGATCGCGTTTCAGCGCTCAACGAACGCAGCCGTACCCTGCTCGGCGGCGTGGATCGCGCGGGGGCGCGGTCGATGCTCAAGGCGATTGGCTTGACCGACGACGACCTCAACAAGCCGCTGATCGGCATCGCCAATACGTGGACGGAAATCGGTCCCTGCAATTTCCACTTACGCCGCCTTTCCGCCAAGCTGAAAGAAGGCATTCGCCGCGCGGGAGGAACTCCGTTGGAGTTCAATACCGTCAGCATCAGCGATGGCATCACGATGGGCACCGAGGGCATGAAAGCCTCGCTCATCAGCCGTGAGATGATCGCCGACTCGATTGAACTAGTCGCGCGCGGCAACTACTTCGACGGCGTGATCGCGCTGGCAGCCTGCGATAAGACCATGCCCGGCACGATCATGTCGCTGATCCGGCTGGACGTCCCCTCGCTGATGCTCTACGGCGGGTCGATCCTGCCGGGTAAGCCGGTCAACGGGCAGGCGACGACGATTGTCAGCGTCTACGAAGCGATTGGCGCTTACAGCGCCGGGAAAATCACGCTGGAACAGCTCCGCGAGATCGAAGACGTCGCCTGCCCCGGTCCCGGCGCGTGCGGCGGACAGTACACCGCCAACACGATGGCGATGGTCTCCGAAGTGCTGGGCATCTGCCCGATGGGGATGGCGGACATCCCGGCGATGGACGAGGACAAGGATCGCGTCTCGGTTGACGCGGGCGAGCTGATCCTCAAGCTGATCGAGCTGGACATCCGTCCGAGCAAGATCGTCACCAAGCAGGCGTTGATCAACTCGGTCGCGGCGATTGCGGCGAGCGGCGGCAGCACCAACGGCGTCCTGCACACGCTGGCGTTCGCGCGCGAGGCGGGCATCCCCTTCACGATTGACGAAATCGAGCAGATCAGCAGCACGACGCCGCTGATCTGCGACTTGACGCCGACCGGCAAGTACAACGCCGTCGACATGTACCGTGCGGGCGGCGTGCGCTTGCTGACGCAGCGCTTGATCGAGGGCGGCTACGTCAAAGGCGAGGCGCTGACGGTCAGCGGGCGGACGTTGGGCGAAGAAGCAGCCGAAGCCAAAGAAACCCCCGGTCAGGACGTGATCCACACGCTCGACAAGGCGATCAACGCGCACGGCGGACTGCACATCCTCAAGGGCAACCTCGCACCGGATGGCGCGGTCGTCAAGCTCAAGGGCACCGAGCCGCAGACCTTCCGGGGCGTCGCCCGCATCTTCAACCGCGAGGAAGACGCCTACGAAGCCATCCAAAAACATGAGATCAAGGCGGGCGACGCGGTGATCATTCGCTACGAGGGTCCGGTCGGCGGTCCCGGTATGCGTGAGATGCTTCAGGTCACGGCGGCGCTGGTCGGGCAGGGACTCGGCAGCGACGTGATGCTGCTGACCGACGGGCGTTTCTCCGGCGGCACGCGCGGCTTAATGATCGGACACTGCGCGCCGGAAGCGGCGGTCGGCGGCGCGATTGGTCTGCTGCAAGAAGGCGACATCATCAACGTGGACATCGAGGCGCGCAGCCTCTCGGTGGAACTGAGCGACGCGGAACTCAAGGCGCGGCGCGACGCTTGGCAGCCGCCGACGCCGAATTACGCCGGTGGCGTGATGGCGAAGTACGCCCGCTTGGTCGCGCAAGCGAACGACGGCGCAGTCACCAACTCGTCGACCGGGCTGGTACGGTAGATCAATCAACAACCCCTCATCCCCGTGCAAACCTTCGGTTTGCCATCCCCTTCTCCCCACAAGCGGGGAGAAGGGGGAACGTCGCCCCTCGCCCCGTTTACGTGGGCGAGGGGCAGGACGCTCCGCGTCCGGGGTGAGGGGCTTTAAGCACGGCGCGCCGTGCCCCCTACGAAAATCATCCTCACCCCCTCTCCATCGCCAATCCGCGCAGTTTGGGCGGCGACATGTTAAAATCAGCCCAACTTCTCATTCACTTGGAATGGCGCTTGATGCGTAAATTGCTGGTTTTGGTGGTGTTGTTGCTCAGTTGCAGCGGGCTGGCGCAGGCGCAAGCGCAGCCCGCCATCACGCTGACGATTAGCGCCGGATTCGACGGCTACTTCCGCAGACTCGGAATGGATTCCGGTGATCATCCACGCGGGCAACAGCGGCGAAACCGTCAGCGGGCGCTTTGTCGTCCGCCCGGAAACGTCGGGCAGCGGGCTGATCAACACCTACAGCACGCCGGTCACGCTCTCGGCGGGCGCGCAGCAGACCGTCCTGCTCTACGTCAGCGCGCGCGCCTTCGCCAGCCAGATTCGCGTCGAATTGATCGATGACGGCGGGACGGTGGTCATCTATCAGGACGCCCCGATCCACGCGATTCAGCCGGAGGATCGGCTCAACGTCGTGATCAGCGCCTCGCCGGTCGGCGCGGTCGATCTGACCGGCGTTCACGGCGAGAATACGAGCAGCTATCAAGCCAATTGGACGATTGCCGACCTGCCCGACCGGGCGCTCGAAGCGGTCAACCTGATCATGCTCTCGGACGTGGACAGCGGCGCGCTCAGCAGCGCGCAGCAGCAAGCGCTGGTCGATTGGGTGGCGGCGGGCGGCGAACTGATCGTCACCGGCGGGCAGAACTGGCAGGCGACCGCCGCCGGGGTCGCCGATTTGCTCCCGCTGACGCCAACCGCCAGCCGCGAGGTCGAGGACTTGCAGCCGTTGGCAGCGTGGCTGCGGGTCGACGCCGACTTGAACGCTCAAACCATCATCGCCACCGGCGATCTGCGCCCGGATGCTGAGGTGCTGGTCATGGGCGCGAACGACGAACCGCTGCTGGCGCGCCAACTCTTTGGCGGCGGCGTGGTCGACTATCTCGCCGCCGACCCGAATAACGCGCCGCTGCGCGGCTGGGCGGATTTGCCGAGCCTCTGGCTCACGCTGATCACCAGCAGCGATCCCCAGCCCGGTTGGGCGAACGGCTTCGTCGACTGGGACTCGGCGGCGCACGCCGTCGAGATTCTGCCCGGCTACGATCCGCTGCCGGACATTCTGCCGCTGTTCACCTTCTTGGTGCTTTACATCGCACTGGTCGGTCCGCTCAACTACATGGTCCTCAACCGCATCAATCGGCGCGAATGGGCGTGGTTCACCATCCCGGCGCTGATCCTGATCTTCAGCGTGCTGTCCTACCTGCTCGGCTTCAACCTGCGCGGCAACGAGGCGACCGTCAACCGGATCGCGCTGGTGCGCTCGTGGGATCAAAGCGACCGCGCCCGCGTCGACGAGCTGGTCGGGCTGCTGTCACCGCTGCGGGCGCAGTACTCGCTGGCGGTCGATCCGGGTACATCGCTCCGCCCGATCCCACGCCCACTGCAAGCGTCGGGACTGCTCACCCGCAGCACGCAGGCGAACGTCGACGTGCAGGAGAGCGAGCGCTTCGTCGCGCAGGATTTCAACGTCGACGCCAGTTTCATCGCCGGGTTCGACCTCACCCGGATGATCGATAAGCCCGCCATCAGCGGCAGCGCCACGATTGCCTTCGACAGCACCATCGCCGGACAGCAGATCGTGCGCGGGTCGGTGCGCAACGACAGCGACCTCACCCTAACCGATCCGGTGATCCTCGCGCGCGGGATCGCGCTCCAGCTTGATCAGCCGCTCGCCCCCGGCGCGATCCGCAGTTTCGACCTGACGCTTCCGGGCGAGAACCCGCCCGCGCCGGCGCTGCGCTCGCCGCTGACCTACAGCGGGTTCCTGACCTTCCGCAGCAGCAACAGCGCCAAGCAGAGCGTGGTCGACATCCTCAGTACCGATCACTTCAGCAGCAACATCGCCCGCTTGACGACCCAAACCGACTACCAGAATCAGGTCGATCACCGCCGCCAGTATTTCTTGACCTCGCTGGTCGACGATTACTACGGCGCGGCGGGGCGCGGCGATCACGTCTATCTCGCCGGATGGTCGGACAACTCGCCGCTGACGACCGACGTCACCGGCGCGGACTGGAACGCCCAGAACACGACGCTCTATCTGGTCGAACTCGCCAGCGATCACGCCCCGGCAGCCGGGAACGTCTCCATCTCGCCGGATCAATTTACGTGGACGCTGGTCGGCTATCCCGGCGGCACCACCGCCGTCGCCCCGACCAATCTGCAACTCCAGTCGGGCGATGAAGTCACTTTCCGCTTTACGCCGCTGCCCGCCGCCGTACTCGGTCAGGTCGACGAGTTGACGGTCTCCGCCGATAACGTCAGCGCGGGCGGGGTCAGCCTGACGATCTATCTCTACAACTGGGTGACGCAGGATTACGAAGGGCTGCCGCTGCGCAACGCGCAGGTGGTCGTCCGCGACCCGGCGCGCTTCTTGGGTCCGCAAAACGCGGTACAGGTGCGCTTCAGCGCCGACGCCATCGGCAATTACCTGCGGATCGGTCAGCTTTCGGTCGCGCAGAGCGGGACGTTCTAAGGGAAACATAACCTCACCCCCCGGCCCCCTCTCCACTGCGTAGCTGAGGGGGAGACCGGCAAATACAACCACCATGAGGTCGGTTGAACTTAAACAGATGTTCGGGAATATACTACTTAAGGGTATGAGCGTAGGTAGGTAAAATGGCTGAGTTGATTATCGAGACGCGCGATTTAGTCAAGAAGTTCGGCAAATTCACGGCGGTCGATGGGCTGTCGCTGGCAGTCCCCGCCGGGTCGATCTACGGTTTCGTCGGTCCCAACGGCGCGGGCAAAACGACGACTATGCGCGTCTTGACGACGCTCACCCGCCCGACCAGCGGGCAGGCGTGGGTCAGCGGACATTCCGTGACCGAGGAGCCGCGCGCCGTCCGCCGCGCCATCGGCTACATGCCGGACGAGTTCGGCGTCTACGACGACATGCGCGTCTGGGAGTATCTCGACTTTTTCGCCGCCTGCTACGACATCGCCGAAACCGAGCGCCGCCGCTTGATCGACGACCTGCTGCAACTGGTCGACCTCACCCACCGCCGCGACGACATGGTGGACAAGCTGAGCCGGGGCATGAAGCAGCGGCTTTCGCTGGCGCGCACGCTGGCACACGACCCGGCGGTGCTGATCCTCGACGAACCCGCCTCCGGGCTAGATCCGCGCGCCCGCGTCGAAATCCGCGAGCTGCTGGTCGAACTCGCCAAAATGGGCAAAACGATCTTCTTCTCGACCCACATCCTCGCCGACGTCAGCGAAATCTGCTCCCATATCGGCATCATCGAAGCCGGGCAGATGATCGCGCAAGGCAGCATGGACGAGATGCGCGCCCAGCTTCAGCCGCACCGCGAGATCATCATCACCCTGCGTGACCCGGCGGCGGTCGAGACGATCAAGGCGCTGGTCAGCCCGCTGCCGGGTGTGGTCGGCGTGACCGACCTCGACCCCAAGAGCGGTCACAGCCGCGTGCGGATCGACTTCACCGGCAACGACGATGCCGTCGCCGACCTCAATACCCGGATCGTCAACGCGAAAATCGCGCTGCTCGGCTTCAGCGAGGAGACGAAAGACCTCGAAGCGATGTTCATGCGCGTGACGAAAGGGATTGTTTCATAACCGCGATCAACCTGCATACCTCCACGACACTCGACACGGCGCGGCGCCGGTTATGGATCGCGTTCGCCGTCCTGTGTGCCAGCGTGCTGCTGCACCTCGCCTTCTACCTGACCGATCACCATTCGACCTCGCTGCTGGCGCTGACGGCGGCGGTCGCACTGTTCGCGCTCGGCGGGATCGGCGCGAGCCGGTTGGTCGTCTTCCGCCTCACGCCGGAACGGTTAGATCGCCTGCGCGACCGGGTGCGGCGCTGGCGCGGCGTCGCGCTGAGCGCCGGGCTGCTGATCGGCTTCGTCTTCGGGCTAGGGATACGCCCCGAACTGATCTACCCCCACATCGCGCTGATGCTCGCCGGGGGGTTCGCGCTCGCCTACGATCTGTTTTACGTGGATGCGCCACCGCTCAGCCGTCTCTGGCTGGTGGTGCTGGCGCTGGTCGTGGCGGCGGTGCTGTTTCTGCGCCTGAATGCGCTGTCGGTCTCGCCGAATATCAGCATCATCGACGAGCCGTGGGATTTAAGTTGGGCGATGGGCTACGTCCACACCGGCAGATTTTTCGACCCCATCGCTTACTTCGACAACGGCGACATTCAGCGCTTCATGCTGCTGGTGGCGTGGTGGATCGAGTTGGTCGGCACCGGCTTCTGGCAGGTGCGGCTGTTCTTCTTCCTGCTGATCCTCCCGCTGATCGCCATGACCGGGCGCGTCGCGCACAATCTTTACGGGCGCGGTACTGGCTGGCTGGTCATGCTGGTGATGCTGTGCAGCGTGCCCGTCTGGGAGGCGGCGCGCATCCGCCACGACATCGGCTTGGCGCTGGCGTTGACGGCATCGCTGCTGCTCTACACCGAAGCGCTCAAGCGCGAGCGCGCCAGCCTGCATTTCTTCGCCGGGCTGCTGATGGGCTGGGGTTGGTTCGCGCACTATCACGCCATCGGCTTCGGCGTCGCGATGGCGATCAGCTTGTACCTGCCGCGCTACGTTGAGCGCATCCGGCGGGGACATTGGCTGCCGGAGCGGGCGCTGCTGCTGTACGTCGCTGGCGGGCTGCTCGGCGCGGCGAGCGTGTTCACGTTCCAAATTCTGCCGGATTTAGCCGGTTCATTGAGCCGGCGACAGCCACGCATACCGCAAACGCCCGCCGAGTACGCCGACAATTTCATCGCTTACTGGCGCAATCTGTTCAATTACTCCCAGATCGAGTTCGCGCTCGTGATCACGGGGTTGGCAGCCGCGCTCTGGCGACACCGGCGCTCGGACGTGCTGATCGTGCTGCTGGCGCTCACGCTTCACGCATCGCTGGCGCTGCAAAGCACTTACTGGTGGGAGGCCTTCTACCTCGTCCCGATTGCGCCAATTTACGCCATCGCCGCAGCCGCGTTATTCCTACGTGGAGCGCGTGCCAAATTGAGCACTGCCGTTGTCATGGCGGCGCTGTTCCTCGCGCCAAACCTCGGACTCACGCTGCAAAGACCGGTGGATCACTTCCTCAGCGGCGCTCCGATACAACTGCCGACGCCTCCCGCCGCCGCGTGGGTGCGCCAGCACGTCGATCCAGACCAGCGCGTCGCCGCGAAAAACTGGTATTATCTGTTTTTGACCGACTACGACTTTGTATCCCCGGAGACGTGGCCCGAACTGGAAAAAACACCGGAATTCCCTTCGCTAGAAGCGAGATTACAGGCTGCTGATCCAGCGATCATCATCATTGATCCGAATTTGGGGATGTGCTGCGACCCGATCTTCAACTCGGATTACTTGGCAGCCAACGGTTACGAACAGGTCGCACAGTTTCCCGGCGAAAAGGCTCCGATCCTGATCTACGAGAAAGGCGGTATATGATCATGATATGGACGCACAGTACGGATGGAGGCGCCACAGCCCATGACTGACACCCTCTCGCTGGAAATGGAACAATCTCCGCGCGAACGGCTGCTCAGCCGCGCCGGGGGCATCCTTGAGCGCGGCGCACTCGTCAATGCCGGGATCGCGGCGCTGGTGCTGCTGTTCGGCTTGATCGCCGGGGCGCGGATCATCCCGAACTTGTTCGAGACGCTGCGCGGCGTGCTGCTGCTGCGCTATGCCGGGACCGGCGATTTCGCGCTGGCAATCGTGATCCTGCTGGCGCTGCTCAACTTGAGTTTGCTGCTGGTGGTGATGGTCGGCGTCGTCGCCCGCGAAATCTGGACGCTGCCCGCGCTCGTCCTGCTGGTGATCGGCAACCTCGGCGCGCTCGTCTTGATCGGCTTCACGCCCGCGCTGGTGACGATTGGCTTCGCGCTGTGGGCGGGGTCGGTGCTGCGCGCCGATTTGCAAGCCTTCCGCATCAACCCGGTGATGCTCAAGGAACTGCGCGGCAGAATGCGCGGCGTGCGCGCCTTCGCCGTGATGACCGTCTACTTGGGGCTGATGAGCGGCTTTACGCTGGTGCTGTACCTGATCTACGGGGCGGCGGCGCGCACCAGCGGGTCGGCAGCGGCGGGCGAGATCGGGCGGGTGCTGTTTCTTGGCGTCGTCGGCATCGAGCTGCTGCTGATCATCTTCATCGCGCCCGCCTTCACCTCCGGCGCGATCACCGGGGAGCGCGAGCGCCAGACCTACGATCTGCTGCAAACGACGCTGCTGACCACGCCCTCATTCGTGATCGGCAAGCTCGAATCGGCGTTGGGCTACATCCTGCTGCTGCTGCTGTCGGGTATTCCGCTGGAGAGTATCGCCTTTCTATTCGGCGGCGTGACCGAGCTTGAACTGGTGCTGGCGTTCGTCATCCTGCTGGTGACGGCGGTGGCGCTGGGCACGGTCGGCATTTACTTCTCGGCGCTGATGGCGCGCACGCTGGTCGCCAACGTCCGCGCCTACAGCGTGATCCTCAGCGCGATGTTCATCGCGCCGATCATCCTCACGACCATCTTCAACCTGATCAACGACCTGCTGATCGTGCGGTCGGGCGCACCGATCTCGCCGCTGCTGGAGTCGATCACGAACTATATCGACCTGCTGCTGGTCAGCATCAACCCGGTCGCCGCCGGGCTTTCGACCCAAAGCCTGCTGGTCGATCAGCGGGTGGTGGGCTTCTACGCCTACACCCTGCGCAGCGACGGCAGCACCATTCCGCTGGTCTCGCCGTGGATCAGCTTCACGATCATTTATCTGGCGATCTCCGCCGTGATCATCATCCTAACGATCCAGCACACAAAGGAGCGTTCGATTTAGGGCGACTATGCTATGATCAGATGAAACCCGTTGCACATTCGACGAGGCTGTTTCCGATGGGTATCACCGTAAGTTGGGATGATCAGCAGCAAACCGTCGCGCGAATGCGCTTCGTTGGGGAGTGGAGTTTAGATGATTTTCGCGCGGCGAACCTGCAAACGGTCATGCTGGTGCGGAGCGTCGAGCATGAAGTCTACGTGATCAGCGACCTGCTCGCTTCCGACGAAATGCCCATCGGCATCTTATGGCAGCTCCGCACCATTAGCGGGATGCGTCCGTCGAACTGGGGCGGCGGTATCGCGCTGACCAAGAACGTCATCATCAAGAACGTGGTCGATATTTTGGGGCGGATTTACATGGGACCGCAGCAGCAGCGGTTATTCGTGGTGACGACGGAGGAAGAAGCCGAGACGGTGATCGCCCGGCTGAAGCGACAAGATCAGAGGCTGTGATGGCAACCCAAACCTTATTCCAAGAGCATTATCTCGCCTTAACCCACACGGTCAAGCAGTGGGATCAACGGCTGCGGCTGCGGCAGTCGCTGCTGTGGCTGCCGCGCAGCATCGTGCCGGGGCTGGTGATCGGCAGCGTGATCGCCGTCGCTGCCCGGCTGCGCCCGCTGCTGCCGCCGGAGCAGATCGCGCTGATCGCCGGGGTCGGCGTCGGCGTGGGCGTGGGCGTCATGCTGATCGCGGTGTGGCTGTGGCGGCGCGCGCCGCTGACCTCAGCGCGGCGCTTCGACCTGCTGTTCCGGCTCAACGAGCGGGTCTCAACGGCGTTGGAAATCAGCGCGGGGTCGATTCGCACCAACGACGAACTGGCGCAGCGGCAGCTTGCAGACGCGCGCGCCAGTGCCAGCGCGGTGCGCGTCCGCGATCATCTGCCGCTGACGCTGCGGCGGAACGACTGGCTGACCGTACTAGCGCTGCTGCTGCTCTTGGCGCTGCTGCTGGTGCTGCCCAATCCGCAGACGGCGGCGCTCGCAGCGGCATCGGCGCAGCAGACCGCCATCACCGACGCGGCGGAGACGCTGCGCAACCTAACCGAAGACACGGCTGCCGACGCCGGTCTCAGCGACGCGGAGCGGCAGGCGCTGTTGGAACAACTGCGTAACGCGACCGATACGCTCGAACAGCAGAACGTCACGCCTGAAGAAGCCTTCGCCGCCCTCTCTGACGTGCAGTCGTCGCTCCAAGACCGCGCCAACGACCTCAACCAGCAGGCAAGCGCCAATCAAGCCGCGCTCCAGCAGGCGGCGAACGCGCTGCGGCAGGCAGGTCAGCAGCCGACCGGCGCGAACCAGAACCAAGCCGCCGCCACCAGCGCCGAACAGATCGGCCAGAGTCTCGACCAGATCGCCCAAAACTCGCAGACCATGAACGACGCCGAGCGCCAAGCGGCGGAACAAGCCTTGCAGGACGCGGCGGCAGCACTGGCGGGGACGAACCCGCAGGCGGCGCAGCAGTTGAGCCAAGCAGCGCAGAATCTCCAGCCCAATACCGCCCAGCAGGGCGATCCGCAGCAGGGGCAAACCCAGAACGGCGATCCGCAGAGCGTGCAGGACGCGCAGCAGAATCTTCAGCAGGCGCAGCAGGAAATCCAGCGGCAGTCACAGGAAACCCAGCAGCAGCAATCGCAGTCTCAATCGCTGCAATCGGCTGCTGATCAAGCCCAGCAGTCCGCCGAGCAGGTCAGCCAAGCGCAGCAAAGTCAGGCGAGCCAGCCGAGCCAAGCCAACCCGCAGGGGCAGTCACAAGCCGGTCAGCCGCAGCAAAGCCAGTCGGCGCAGAGTCAGCCGCAGACCGGTCAGCAAGGGCAGCAGTCGGGCGATCAGCAGTCTCAGCAGGCGCAGGCGATGCAGTCGATCCAGCCCGGCTCTGGCGACGCTCAGCAAGGCGGTGAGCCGCAGGATCAGCAAGCGCCGAATGCGGCGTCGTCCGGCGCAGGCGACAGTCCCGGCGGCGCGGGTGACGACAGTCCCGGCGTCCCGTCGGAGCAAAGCCAAGCCGACGCTAACAACAATCCCGACGGGACGGGCGAGCGTCAGTTCGAGCCGGTCAACGTGCCGCGCCACATCGGCGGCGACGCCAACCCTGACAACAACATCCAGCTTCCCGCCGACCCCAACGCGCCGGTGCAAGAAGGCAACTTCGCCGAGAACCCGAACGGGCAAGCCTCCGTACCCTACAATCAGGTCTTCAGCGATTACGCCAACGCCGCCAACCGCGCGCTCAACAGCGATTACGTCCCGCTCGGCTTGCGCGACGTCGTCCGCGACTACTTCACGTCGCTGGAGCCGGGGAACTAAACGAAGTGCTGAGTGCTGAGCAATGAGCGATGCGTAAAAGCAAACAACGCTGTCAAATGCTGCTATCGCGCTGCGCCCCGGCAGCCAGTATTGAGCCTAAACACCCGTCTGTGTGTAATCTAGATAAGCGCCGCTGAAAGTGCCGTGCCAGTTTTTACTCAGCACTCATTGCTCAGCACTCAGCACTATCTTTTGAAAGAGGATTTTATGACTGAAGCTCCCGCAGCCAGTTTGGAACAATTCAGCGAAACCGTGCAAGCCATCGAGCGCGAAGTCCGCAACGTGATCGTCGGGCAGCACGAGGTCGTCCGCAGCGTCTTGATCTGCATCCTCGCCGAGCGGCACGCCCTGCTCGAAGGCGTCCCCGGCTTGGGCAAAACCATGCTGATCCGCACGATGGCGGACGCGCTCGACCTGAAATTCTCGCGTATCCAGTTCACGCCGGACATGCAGCCCGCCGACATCACCGGCACCGACGTGCTCGAAGACTCGGAGGACGGACGGACGAAGGTTCGGCGCTTCCAGCCGGGTCCGATCTTCGCCAACCTCGTGCTCGCCGACGAGATCAACCGCGCCACGCCCAAAACCCAGTCGGCGATGCTCGAAGCAATGCAGGAGAAGACCGTCACCATCGCCAACCGCAGCTATCCGCTGGAAGCGCCGTTCTTCGTGCTGGCGACGCAAAATCCGCTGGAGATGGAAGGCACCTACCCGCTGCCGGAGGCGCAGCTCGACCGCTTCATGTTCAAGATCAACGTGCTCTACCCGACGGTGGACGAATTGATCGCCATCATGGATCGCACGACCGGGGCGGATACGCCGACCGCCAGCAAGGTCGCCGACGGCAAGCAGGTGATCGCGCTGGGCAAGCTGGCGCTCAACACGCCGATTGCGCGCCACGTCAGCGAGTACGTCGCGCGGCTGATCGTGGCGACGCACCCCGACGACGCCAGCGCGCCGGAGATCGTCAAGCAGTACGTCCGCTACGGCGCGAGTCCGCGCGGGGCGCAGGCGCTGATCCTCGGCGGCAAGATTCACGCGCTGCTCGAAGGGCGTTTCAACGTCTCGTTTGAGGACATCGAGGCGGTCGCCGCGCCCGCGCTGCGGCATCGAATTCTGCTCAACTTCGAGGGCATGGCGGAAGGCATCGCGCCCGACACCGTGATCCGCGCCGTGACCGAGAGTCTGCCGAAGACGAAGTAAGCGAGGGGTTGGTTTTCAAGGTTTGATATGTTGTCCAAACGCGCTGTCCGTAGGGGCGTTATATATAACGCCCCTACAACCCACATGAGCAAAGGAATCGCAAATTGAACCGGGATGCCGATCTTCATCGACGTTCAATACGCCTGAAAGATTACGACTATGCTCAGCAGGGCGCGTATTTCGTGACGATTTGTACGCAATTGCGAGAATGTTATTTCGAGAACATGGCTATCAAACAAATCGCCGAACAATGCTGGTTTGAAATTCCACAGCACTTCTCCAATGTTGAGCTTGATGAGTGGATTGTGATGCCGAATCATCTACATGGTGTATTGCTGATCTCTGAACTAGTAGAGATGCCAACCAACCGCAGCGTTGACAACCGCTTTTCGATAATGTCGCCTTATGCGCACTCTTTAGCCGTGCTGATCCGTGCTTACAAAGCCGCCGTAACGAAACTTTGTCGGCGCGCAGGAAATATTGACTTCGCGTGGCAGCGCAACTATTACGAGCATATCATCCGTGATGCGAACGAG
Source organism: uncultured Chloroflexia bacterium (assembly GCA_963826685.1). Taxonomy (GTDB): domain Bacteria; phylum Chloroflexota; class Anaerolineae; order Aggregatilineales; family Phototrophicaceae; genus Flexifilum. The sequence goes on from CAWGYC010000005.1 coordinate 38,061, forward strand.
CTTAATCGTATTCGCGAGTACATTCTCGATAACTCAGCCAAATGGGATGAAGATGTTGAAAACCCGAAGCGAACATCATAGAAGCCATCTGAATATTCGGATTGGTTCTCGTAGGGGCGTTACATGTAACGCCCCCACATTCTCGCGATGTTGGGAGCCAATCCATGCCTGACCAACCGTTGTTTGACGAATCGACCCGGCGCAAGCTGGAACAATTGATGCTCCACGCGGGACAGGTGCGCGCGGGCGCGATCAAAGGCGAGCGCCGATCCAACAAGCGCGGCACCAGCATCGAGTTCGCCGATTATCGCGACTACACCCCCGGCGACGATCTGCGCCGCCTCGACTGGAACATCTACGCCCGGCTCGACCGCCCGCTGATCAAGTTGTTCGAGGACGAGGAAGACCTCGCCGTCCACCTGCTGCTGGACACCTCCGCCAGCATGGATTGGGGCGGCGAAACCGACGCCGAGCGCGGCAAGTTCGACTACGCCCGCCGCTTGATCGCCGGGTTGGGTTTCGTCTCGCTGGCGAGCAACGACCGTCTGATCGCCGCCGCGCTGACCGGAAACGGCATCCAGCAGTTTGGTCCGGCGCGCGGGCGCGGTTATGGCGTGCGCCTGTTCAACTTCGTCAACGATCTGAAACCGCGCGGATTGATCGACCTCAACATGGCGCTGCGCGCTTACGCGCTGCGCGCGGGTCGTCCCGGCTTGGTGCTGCTGATCAGCGACATGTTCTCGCCGTCGGGCTACCTCGACGGGCTGAACACGCTGCTCAGCAAGGGCAATGAGGTCGGCATCATTCACGTGTTGTCGCCGGACGAGGTCGAGCCGCCGCTGGCGGGCGATCTGCGGCTGATCGACGTGGAGAGCGGCGCGGCGCAGGAAGTGACCATCGATGGCGGGATGCGCCAGTTGTACGCCGAGCGCGTGCAGGCGTGGCGCGACGGCATCCGCGCCGAGTGCGTCAAGCGCGGCGTGCATTATCTGCCGGTGACCACCGATACTGCGTGGGAGAAGGTCATCCTGTATGATCTGCGCAAGCTGGGGGTGGTGAAGTGATAAAAGACTTAAGAGCATGACAGGCAAAAGAGAAATTTAACGTGAAACCCAATTTTAGCGCGCATTATTGCGGATTTTATCTCCAAGGGCTTCGTCAGTTGTATCCCAATCTGCAATTCGCTTACGACGACTTTCCTAGCACGGAATACCGTTATCAAAATTATCAACTCTTGCTCCGTATCGATGGCACAAGCAGTTTGAAAATAGTGATCGCAACCGAGGATTCATGGAAATGGAACATGAAAGCTTTGGAGTGGTGCGATGTATATGCAAAGATCAACATCGATGAGACGATAATTCCAGCTGAATTTGCCTCGAAAATTATGCCTATTGGTCATAGTTTCTCCGTCAAGTTTGCCGATCCGATTTCGTCCTTAATGCTTGCCTTGCGAACCTATTTCGCTGACCCCAAGAAGTTAAAACCCGATGACAAACACTTTAAGAAATTTTGGCGTCCTACAGAATGCGTATGCTGGAAAGGGAATTGATCCCCGGAACGTGATGAGAATTAATCTATCATGTCGTCACTCCTGTATAAGGATCAGCCACAAACGAACCAAGCTCGGGCTAATTTCATGCGCGCGTGCCAAAATATAAATGACGTTGCTTTGAAGGAGGGTTTGTCTACAGAAGAAGCATTGTTCAGGAATTCGAAAACATTGTTGCTGCGGAGTGAGCGACAGAAAGAATGTCATTGAAAAATAAAGGTCGTCTTAGTTGCAAATCCACTGCGGTTGGATGTGGTCGGTGAGTAATCAGGTGAATTGTGCGAATGCAAAGCCACACCGCAGTATCACACGATCTATTGAATACCCAAGCGCTGACGTATCTACGGCTGACAAGTCATTAAGACTGAGCCTCTTGTAGTATCAACTTTGGTGAGAAACTGCGTCAAACATGGCATTCATCGTGTGGTAAATAACTTATGAATCCTTTCCTTTGCGTATTCGCGCCTTTGTGCCTTTGCGTTAACTCTTATTCCTTAATCTTTGTCATTTAGCTCTCAAGGCTCAGCATGTCTTTCCTGACCCCGCTCGCTTTTCTCGGCGGCTTGCTGGCGATCCCGATCATCCTGCTCTACATGCTGCGCCTGCGCCGCCGCGAGGTGACGATTTCGAGCACCTTCCTCTGGCAGCAGATTTTGCAGGACAAAGAGGCGAATACGCCTTGGCAGCGCTTGCGCCGTAACCTGCTGCTCTTGCTGCAGTTGATCATCCTCGCGCTGCTGGTGATCGCGCTTGGCGCGCCCGTTCGTGACCGTCCCGGCGGTCAGCACCGGGCAGATCGCCGTGCTGCTCGACGCCTCCGCCAGCATGAACGCCACCGACGTCAGCGACGGCTCACGCTTCGACGAAGCCAAGCGGCAGGCGCTCTCGATTGTCGATACCATGAATCCCGGCGACACGATGACCGTGATCCGCGTTGCCGGGTCGCCGGACGTGCTGATCCCGTACACGGATGACCGCGCCCAACTCCGCGACGCCATCAACGCCGCCCAGCCGAGCGACGCCAGCGCCGACTGGAACGCCGCCCTGACCCTCGCGGCGGCGGGATCGGCGGGCGATGCCGACTTCAACGCCGTGATCATCGGCGACGGTGGCTTGGGCAGCGCGGTCAACCTGCCCGCCATTCCCGGCGATCTGCGCTACGTCCCGATTGGGCGATCTAACGACAACTTGGCGATCTCGGCGCTGGCGACGCGGGCGCTGCCCGGTCAGCCGCCGCAGTTGTTCGCGCAGATCACCAACTACGGCGACGACGACGCCCGCGTGATCTTCGACCTGCGCGTCGACGGCGAGTTGTTCAAAGCGGATGAACAGGTCGTGCCAGCGCACAGCCAGTTAGCAATCCCCGACCTCGTGCTGCCCGATCAGTTCACGACCCTACAGGCGGGGCTGACGCTGCCGGTCAGTTCGACCTACACCGACTATCTCGCGGAGGATAACCGCGCGTGGGCGATCTCGACCGATACCGGGATGCGCCGCGTGCTGCTGATGTCCGCCGGGGGCAATCTGTTCTTGGAGCAGGTCTTACGCAGCCTGCCGGGGGTTGAACTGACGGTCGGCGACACCGAGCGCGGCTTGCCCGCCAACGAGTACGATCTCACCGTTCTTGACGGCTGGACGCCGCCCGCACCCGCGCCGATGCCGAAGGGCGACCTGCTGATCGTCAATCCGCCCGAGTCGACGGCGCTCTACGCCGTCGGCGCGACCAGCGATCAGACGACCAACCCGACCGTGCGCCGGGAAGACCCGCGCATGACCTTCGTCGACTTCAGCGGCGTCAACCTGCTCAAATTCAAGCAGGTTCGGGCGACGTGGGCGCAGCCGCTGATCTCGGTAGACGGCGGCGCGCTGCTGCTGGCGGGTACAACCGAGGATCGGCAAATCGCGATCTTGACCTTCGACCTGCGCGACAGCGACCTGCCGCTGCAAATCCAGTACCCGATCCTGATGTCGGCGCTGCTGAATTGGTTCTCGCCGCAGGACGTGATCGACCAAGCGGCAGCCAACGGCTTGACCGTCGGCGACTCGCTGGCGATCACCCCGGCGGCGGACAGCACCAGCGTGCGGATCACGCTGCCGGACGGCTCGACGCGGACGCTCGACTATCAGGGAGCGCCGCTCTCGTTCGCCGAGACGACCACGCCGGGGCTGTACACGGTCGAGGTGCTGCGCGATGGTGAGGTTACGCAGACGGCACTATTCGCGGTCAACCTGTTCGACGCAGGCGAGAGCGACATCGCGCCGCAGGCGACGATCACGCTGGGCGCGACGACGGTCACACAGACGACCGAAGCCGAGATCGGGCAGCGCGAATACTGGTCGCTGCTGGCGGGGCTGGCGCTGCTGGTGCTGCTGATCGAGTGGGTGGTCTATCACCGCCGGATGCACGCCCCGACCGTCTTCAAGCCGCTGCGCGGGAGGAGTTAACGTGACCACTCAACGATTCACGTATCTAGTCGAAACACTCACAACGATTTCCTTGATCAAGGAATAGAGTGATGGGCTACGTCTTCATAAGCTATGTTCGGAATGATGCCCACTTTGCAGAGCTTCTAGCCTCGGAGTTAAGGCAAAAAGGCGTAGAGATATGGATCGATAGGCAAGAAATTCAGGCTGGCGATAATTGGGCAGAAGCGATTGATAAAGCTATTGCGGGTGCTAGTGTTTATCTAATGATACTGAGTAGAAACGCACTGAATTCAGCTTGGATGTGGCGTCAAGCGGATCACATGCGTAATTCATGGAACAATGTCATACCTCTTGTATTGGAGAACTTTGAGCGGAATCAGTTGCCTGATTGGTTACTTCGGTATCAATACATCGTCGTTAATCAAGAGCACTTGCAGCAAACAATTGAAGCCCTGTTAGCTATTTTGCCCCCCGAAGTCAAAACACGGCAACCCATAGTAGACAAGGTGGACAGTTCAAAGGGTTCTATCTTCATTAGCTATGCTGATGAAGATGATAATTTTGTTGGACGGCTGATCACATTTCTTGAGCAAAGGGGCTACGGTTACTGGGATTACAAGAGGAGCAATCGGGATTACGAGCTGCCGTTTCACCTAGAACTTGAGAGAGCAATAGATCAAGCAAGCGCAATGCTATGCGTTGTCTCTCCGCAATGGAAAGAATCTATTTGGACAGCCAAAGAATATTTATATGCTGAGCATCCTGAAGTCAAAACGCCCACAATCGTCCTTCAATGCAAACCAACACCGCCAACTCTGCTAATAATCGACAGGACATATATTGATTTTACTGAGAGTGAGGAAGTTGGCTTTGTCGGACTTGACCGCGAACTGCGGCGTAAGGGCTTAATCTAATGTCGCGGCAATCTCCCCTCTCCCCGCTTGCGTGGGAGAGGGGTCGGGGGTGAGGGGCTGGTCATTTTGCAATGGTACAATGCAGGTATGAAAAGGATTTAGAGTCCTTCTGATGACTTTTACGACGCCTTTAGCGCTGCTGCTGCTGATCGTTCTGCCGGTCGTGATCACCGTCGGGCTGCCGCGCGTCAAGTTCCGGCGCGGGCGCGACTTCGCCAGCCTATTGCTGCGCTCGGCGATCATCACGCTGGTGATCCTCGCGCTGGCGGGGACGCAGATCGTCCGCTCCGCCGACAAGCTGGCGGTCGTCTACTTGATCGACGCCTCGGACAGCATCGGGCAGCAGGCGCAGGAAGCCGAGACCGCCTACGTCCGCGACTCGCTGGCGGCGATGCAGCCCGACGACCAAGCGGCGGTGATCGTCTTTGGCGGTAACGCGCTGGTCGAGCGCCCGATGAGCAGCGTCCGCGAACTCGCGCCGCTGCGCTCGACGCCCAACAGCGGCAACACCGACCTCGAAGAAGCAATCGGTTTAGGGCTGGCGCTGTTTCCGGCGGATGCCGCCAAGCGGATGGTGATCCTCAGCGACGGACAGCCCACCGTCGGCGACGCTGAAGCCGCCGCCCGGCGCGCCGCTGCCACCGGCGTGCAGATCGATTACGTGCCCTTCACCCGTGCCGCCGCGCCCGAAGTCCAACTCAGCGACGTGCGCGTCCCCGGATCGGTCGGCGCAGGGCAGTCGTTCGACCTCAGCGTGACCGTCAGCGCCGAAGCCGCCACGCCCGCGACCATCACCGTTTTTGCCGGCGGGACGATCATCCACCGCGAGCAGGTCGATCTGCGACAGGGCGTCAACCACTACGCGCTGGCGCTGCAAGCCGGTGCTGACGGCGGCTTCCGCGATTTCCGCGTGCAGGTCGACCCGCTCAGCGCCGACGTCTTCTACCAGAACAACCAACTTTCCGCTTTCAATCAAGTCGTCGGTCCCCCGCGCGTGCTGGTCGTCTCGCAGACCGACGCCGAGTCGCAGTATTTGGTGCAGGCGCTGACCGAGCAGGGCTTGACCGTCGACCTCGCCCGCCCCGATGGGCTGCCGACGGGAGTCGCGGCGCTGGTCGGCTACAACAGCGTGATCCTCGACGACGTGCCCGCAACTCAGCTTTCGCCCAGCCGCATGGAGGCGCTGCAAAGCTACGTCCGCGATCTCGGTCGCGGCTTGATCGTCGTCGGCGGTCCCGACGCTTACGGTCCCGGCGGCTACTTCCAGACGCCGCTCGAAGAGACGCTGCCGGTCGACATGCAAATCCGCGATCAGCAGCGCCTGCCGCAGATCACCATCCTCTACGTGATCGACCGATCCGGCAGCATGGCGTCGCTTGGATCGAGCGGCGTCCAGAATATCGATCTGGCGAAAGAGGCGATCATTCGCTCGCTCGATTTCCTGCAATCGACCGACCGGGCGGGCGTGCTGACCTTCGACACCGACGGGATGTGGATCGCCGAGCCGCAGCCCGTGCTCGACCGCCTCGGCTTGCAAAATCTGGTCGCCACGCTGCGCGCCAGCGGCGGCACCGACATCCTCGCCGGGATGCGCATGGCGGCGGAGGCGATGCGGCAGGAGCCATCCCCGCTCAAGCACATCATCCTGCTGACCGACGGCGGATCGAGCAAGGACGGTTTGGTCGAACTGGCGGGTTCGCTCAATCAGGAAGACGGCGTGACCACCTCGGTGATCGCCATCGGCGCGGGCGCAGCACCCTTCCTCGAAGACATGGCGGCAGCGGGCGGCGGCAATTATCACGTCGCCGACGCGGTCGAGAACATCCCATCGATCTTCACGCAGGAGACGGTGCTGGCGACGCGCTCGTACATCATCGAGAAACAGTTCGTCCCCACACTGACCGCCATCAGCCCGATCATGAACGGCATCGGCAGCGCGCCGTCGCTGCTCGGCTACGTGGCGACGACCGCCAAACAGACGGCGCAGGTCATTTTGCGGACTGGCGACGCCTTCAACGATCCGGTGCTGGCGGCGTGGCAGTACGGCTTGGGGCGCTCGGTCGCCTTCACCAGCGACGCGACCGCCCGTTGGAGCGCCAACTGGGTCAGTTGGGCGGATTTCGCCCGCTTCTGGAGTCAAGCCGTCCGCTGGACGATCACCGAAGGCACCAACACCAACGTCGAGGCGCAGGTCGTCACGGCGGGCGAGCAAGCCAAGCTGGTGATCGACGCCCGCGACGCCGACGGCGGCTTCCTCAACGGGCAGCAGTTGACCACCTCGCTGCTGGCGCCCGACGGCACGGCGACTACGCTGACGCTTCAGCAGGTCGCGCCGGGGCGCTACGAGGCAGCCTTTGATCCGTCCGCCGAGGGGTCGTATTTCCTGACCACCACCTCCGCCGACGGCTCGATCAAGCAGACGACCGGCTGGGTGATGAGCTACTCGCCCGAATACCGCCCACCGACGCAAGCGGGCACGGTGCTGCTAAGCAATCTCGCCGCTCCCACCGGCGGATCGAACCTGAACGTAGACGATCCGGCTGCCGCTTTCGCCCATGACCTGACCGCTCAGCCGACGATGACGCCGATTGCGCCGCTGCTGCTGCTGATCGCGCTGCTGCTGCTGCCGTTCGACGTGGCAGTGCGCCGCCTGCTGGTGACGCGCTCCGATCTGGCGCGGCTGCGGGCGGCATTCTCGCGGCGCGAGGCGGAAGTGATCGCCGAGCCATCCCCGCGCTTCTCGTCGCTGATGGGGGCGAAAGCCCGCGCCCGGCAGCAAACCGCGCGCGATCCGGCGGGCGTCCAGCCGCCGACTCCGCCGTCTGGTGGTCCCCCCGCGACTCAACCCGGTCAGCCGCGCTATATTCCCGAAGTCAAGAGTAAGAAGCTGCCGGAAACCGAGGAAAACATCGCCGGGAAGCTGCTCCAGCGTCGCAAAGAGCGCGACCGGTAACCCCCTCACCCTGCTCACCGTCGCTTCGCTTTGGGTGAGCCGTCCCTCTCCCACGTAAACGGGGCGAGGGACAAAAACTCGCCCGGTTCTCCCCTCTCCCCGCTTGCGTGGGAGAGGGGGCGGGGGTGAGGGGTTGTAGGGGCGTTGTGCTTTTATCTTTTCCAGCTTCAATCCACATTGGTTCGGCGCGGTCGTTTGTTGGTTTGCGCGCTTTTTCAGTACCATAGAGCTTGTCTGCTCGAATACAAATTTGAGGAAAAGCCTTATGGAGTACCGACCGTTAGGACGAACCGGCGTGATGGTCTCGTCGCTCTGCTTGGGCGCGATGAACTTCGGCGGCGTGACCCCGGCTGAAGAAGGCGTCGCCATCATCAACAAGGCGCTCGACGCCGGGATCAACTTCATCGACACCGCCAACGTCTACAACAACGGCGAGAGCGAAAAGGTCGTCGGTCAAGCGCTGCAAGCCAACGGCAAGCGCGATCAAATCGTGCTGGCGACCAAAGTCTTCGGCAACGTCGGCGAGGGCGTCAACGAGCGCGAGGCATCGCGCTACCACGTCATTAAAGCCTGCGAGGACTCGCTGCGCCGCCTACAAACCGATCACATCGACCTGTATCAACTGCACCGCCCGTCGGCGATCATCCCGCAGGACGAGACGCTGCGCGCCTTCGACGACCTGATCAGCAGCGGCAAGGTGCGCTACATCGGCGCCTCGACCCACCCGGCGTGGAAGGTGATGGAAGCCCTGAGCATCAGCGCGCGCGAGCACATCGCCCGCTACATCAGCGAGCAGCCGCCCTACAGCCTCGTGGATCGGCGGATCGAGAACGAGCTGGTGCCGCTGGCTCAGCAGTACGGCTTGGCGCTGCTGCCTTGGTCGCCGCTGGCGGGCGGGATTCTCGCCGGACGTTACGACAGTAATCAAAGCGTCCCTGAAGGGTCGCGCGCTGACCGGAGCGGTCAGACTTTCCGCGACCGCATCACCGACCGCGCGCTGGAAGTCGCCCGGCAGGTCGGCGCGATGGCGAAGGAACGCGGCATGACGACGGCGCAGTACGCGCTGCTGTGGTGCAAGGATCAGCCGGGGATCACCGCGCCGATCATCGGACCGCGCACGATGGCGCACTTCGAGGACGCGCTCGGCATCGCCGACAAGACGCTCGACGCCGCCGACCGCCCGCTGTTCGACGCGCTGGTGCATCCCGGTAACGCCGTCGCCGACTTCCACAACAGCAACGACTGGATGAAAGCCCGCGTACTGGATTAAGGTGTAATGGCGTGTAGGGGCGGGTTTGAAACCCGCTCCTACGTCTAATCCCTACATGGTGAGGTTGGTAGGGGCGTTACATGTAACGCCCTTACACATTCCGCCGCCTTCTAGCTCCCCCTCTCATCATGGAGAGGGGGTCGGGGGGCGAGGTTTCACCCCTTCACCGGGCGCAGCGTGAGCTGTTCGGCGGCTGAGAAAGCGTGCGAGCGCACCAGCAGCGTGCAAAACAGCGAAGTCGTCCCGGCAGTGGCGAACAGCATCGCGATCACCACGAACTGGTAGATCGCCGCTTGCAGTGGATCGGTCCCCGCCAGCACCATACCCGCCATCAAGCCGGGAATCCAGACGATGCCCAACGAGCGTAAATTGTTGATGCTGGGGATGATGCTCGCGGTTACGGCGGCTTGCACGTAGGGCGCGAGCACGACGTTGGGCGCAGCGCCCAGCGCCAGCCCGGCTTCGATCTGCCCGGTGTGCGCCTCGACCTCGGCGCGAAAGCGATCCAGCGCCAGCGCGGTCGTGTTCATGGCGTTGGCGGTCAGCATACTGCCGACCGGGATCAGCGACGCCGGAGCCGTATCGATCACCCCCAGAAAGACCATCACCGCGATCACCAAGCCCGCGCCCAGCAAAATCGCGCTCAGCGTCACCTGCCAGATGCCGGGGATGTGTTTGGTTCGCTGCTTGGCGATGTACGACCCGGCGACCATCATGCCGAGCAGCACCAGCGCGCTGATCGAGAGTGTCGAGCCGAGCACCAGCGACAGCACGTAGCCGACGACTACGATCTGGACGATGCCGCGCGCCAGCGCGATCACCGTGTCGCGTTCGACGTGGATGCCGCGCCGATTTGCCGCAAAAGCGACGATTAGCGCGAAAATCGCCGCGCTGATCGCTTGGGCGGCGCGCAGCGCAATCGGATCATTGAAGACTTGATTCAGCATCGAGCACCTCCTTGACACTCCCGGCGAGGATCAGCTTTCCGCCGTCGATCAGCACGGCGCGGGTGGCGATGCGCTCCGCCTGCGCGCCGTCGTGGGTGATCATCAGCGCGGTTAAGTGCTGGTCGCGGATAATGCGGGTCAGCAGCGCCTCGATTTCGCGAGCGGCGCGGGCATCCAGCGCCGAGGTCGGTTCGTCGAGCAGCAGCACGTCAGGATGATTCGCCAGCGTCCGCGCCAGCGAGACCCGCTGCGCCTCGCCGCCGGAGAGGTTGAGCACGTCGCGCTCGGCGAAACCCTTCAACCCGACCTGATCCAGCAGCGTATCAATCTGTGATCCGGCGAAGGTCTCGCCGCGCTGGGCGGGACCGAAGCGCAGGTTCGCGCCAATCGTGCCGGGGAACAGATACGCCGACTGCATGACCATCCCAACGCGCCGCCGCAGGTCGCGCGGCGCGAGCGTCTGATAATCCTGCCCGTCGAGGTAAACGGTACCGCCGGTCGGCTCGTCCAAGCGGTTGATCAGGCGCAGAAACGACGATTTGCCCGCGCCGCTGCGACCGATGATGGCGACGAAATCGCCGGGTTGAACTTCAAGGCTGACGCGGTTGACGATCAGGTGATCGCCGACCTGTCGGGTGAGTTGGTCAGTACGCAGCAGGGGTTCAGGCATGGGTCGTTCAGGTCTACATTTGTCGGCAGGCGATTGACGGGAAATATAGCGCCGGGGTTGTAAAATAGCCAAGCGGAATGGTTCAGCATCCAAGGAGAACCCGTATGCAGACGACTCACTATCTGCCTGACGACTTGCCCGATCCCCTTCGCTGGCAAATCTTGTCGCTGCTGCGCGTGGTCGATACCGGGGGCTTCGTCGGTCGCTGGCGCGGACGCCGCTGGATCAGCCGACCGGAGTTCAACCCGGTGCATTTCGTGCTGACCGACGACGACTTCGTGGTCGCGCACGCCGAGGTCGTTTCGGGAGCGTGGCAGCATCGCGGGGTCGATTATGCCGCCTATGGAATCTCGGCAGTGTGCGTATTCCCGGATTACCGGCGGCAGGGCTGTGGCGTCAGCATTGTCCAGAGCGCGACCGAGCACATCGCTCAGCAGCCCGATGCCGACATTGGGTTACTGTGGTGCGCGCCGCATCTCCGCGAGTTTTATCGGCGCTGTGGCTGGCAGCACATGGACCAGATCACGACCATGCTGGGCACGACGCCGGAGACGGCGCAAGCCGACGATGAGATTTTATTTATGCGCTTCTTTTCGGAAAAGGGACGCCAGCACGCAGCGGATTTCGAGAGCGGGTCGCTCTACTTCGGCTGGACGACGTGGTGATTTGGTTATGTTCTTCGACCCCTGACCTCCTCTCCCACGCAGGCGGTGAGAGGCGGAAGATCACTGGTTTTTGTCCCTCTCTCCGTTTACGTGGGAGAGGGACGGCTTGCGACGCAAGCAGGGAGAGGGGGAATCGGTAGGGGCGCACGGCTGTGCGCCCCTACGGGAAACTGTTTCTAGATCAGTCGCCAGCGCTGCCAGCGGCTTCGATTGCCTTCTCCATTTCCTGCGTTTCGGTGTCTTCCTGCTTGCTGCGGCGGATCGCCCAGCCGATGACGCCGATGAAGACCAGCATCACGATGACGATCACGACGCGCGTGCCATCCGGGGTCGTCGGGGCGGCTGCCGAGACGATCAGCGGCGCGGCGAGCAGGGCGACGAGGTTGACGACCTTGATCATCGGGTTGAGCGCCGGACCTGCCGTATCCTTGAAGGGATCGCCGACCGTATCGCCCACCACCGACGCCTTGTGCGGCTCTGAGTGCTTGCCGCCGTAGTTGCCGTCCTCGATGTACTTCTTGGCGTTATCCCACGCGCCACCGGCATTCGCCATGAAGACCGCCATCAACTGCCCGGTCAGGATGATCCCGGCGAGGAAGCCGCCGAGCGCCGCTGCGCCAAGCAGGAAGCCGACCACAATCGGCGTCAGCACCGCCAGAATACCAATCGGCAGCAGTTCGCGCTGTGCCGCTTGAGTCGAGACGCTCACGCACTCGGCATAGTCGGGCGTCACCGTGCCTTCCATGATGCCGGGGATGCGGAATTGACGACGCACCACCGCGATCATCTTGAAGGCGGCGCGGTTGACCGAGCGGATCAAGAGGCTGCTGAACAGGAAAATCAGCGCGCCGCCGATCAGCATACCGATGAAGACCACCGGCTGAGAGATGTTGATGCCGGTGCCGAACAGCGTATCTTCGAGCCGAATCCCCAGACCCAACTGGACGACGCGGGTGTCGGTCAGGAACGAGCCGAACAGCGCGACCGCCGCGATCACCGCCGAACCGATAGCGATACCCTTGGTGATGGCTTTGGTGGTGTTGCCGACCGCGTCAAGCTGGTTGAGCGTGTCGCCGCCGAAGCCTTCGCTCTCGCCCGCCAGTTCCGCCACGCCTTGCGCGTTGTCGGAGATGGGACCGAAAGCATCCATCGAGACGTTGTTGCCGGTCAAGGTCAACATGCCGATACCGGTCATGGCGACGCCGTAGAGCACTGCCGTGAAGCTGTCCACAATCTGCACGCCGTTGGCGTCGGTGATCGGGAACAGGGTGAAGACGATCACGCTGGAGAGGATGCTGCCGCCGATCACGAGGATCGCCCAGACCGAGCTTTCCATCCCGTTCGACAGACCGCTGAGGATGGTCGTCGCCGGACCGGTTTGGGTGTTACGGGCGATCTCCTGCACCGGCGCGTGTTCGACGTCGGTGAAGTAGGCGGTCACGCGGTCGATGACGATGGCGAGCAGGATGCCGGTGACGACTGCCGCGAACGGCTGCCAGATGATCCCGCCGCTGTTGATGTTATCGTCGTGCATGTAGATCACCGTCATGATGGCGAACAGCGTCACGCTGATGGCGGCGGCGCTGTAGAAGCCGCGCGTGATCGCGTGGAGCGCATCACGCCCCGCCGAGGATTTGACCAGATAAGTGCTGATGATCGAACTGAGCACGCCGATGCCGCGCACGACCAGCGGGAACACGATCCACACCGGGCTGCGGGTGACGGTTGCCAGCGCCAAGCCGAGGATCAACCCGGCGACGATGGTGACTTCGTAGCTCTCGAAGATGTCGGCTGCCATACCGGCGCAGTCACCGACGTTGTCGCCGACGAGGTCGGCGATCACGGCGGCGTTACGCGGGTCGTCTTCAGGCAAGCCCGCCTCGACCTTGCCCACGAGGTCAGCGCCCACGTCCGCCGCTTTGGTGAAGATGCCGCCGCCGACGCGCATGAACAGCGCGATCAGCGTGCCGCCGAAGCCGAAGCCGAGCAGGGCGTCCGGCGCGGCTATCCCGAAGATGATGAAGATCGCCGTTCCGCCGAGCAAGCCTAAGCCGTCGGTCAGCATTCCGGTGATCGTGCCGGAGCGGTAAGCAATCCGCAGCGCATCAGCGTAGCCGCGCTTGGGATCGACGGCGGCGGCGGCAACGCGGACGTTACCCTGCACCGCCATGTTCATACCGACGAAGCCGACCGTTGCCGAGAAGACTGCACCGAGCAGGAACGCCCCGGCGCGACCGAGCGCGATGTTGATGCGCGCGCTGTCGCAGCCGCCGTCAGCAGCGGGCTTGATCCCCAACTGAACAATGGCGGCTTCTTCGGCATAGACGACAGCATTCTCCTGCTGCAAGATCAGCGCGTCGCCGCTGAGCGTCGGATTGAGCGCCGCCGTGTCAGCGCGGATGGCGTCGGCGTCGATGGTCGCGCGGGCAGCGGTAGCCACGTCCGGGCAGAATTTCTCAATCGCATACGGCGTCGGGTTGACGACGTAAACGCTGAAGAACAGGACGACGACGAGGACGACGATCAGGACGGCGATGATGCGAAACTGCGAACTGAGGTAAGCGTTCGCGCCGGTGCGGATGTAACCCCACACCTCCTGCATCTTTGCCGACCCTTTGCTTTCGCTTAGGATTTGCCGGACGAGAAAACCGGCATAGAGAATACCGGCAATGGCGATCCCCAACACAAGATAAATCAGAGCACTTTCAAGTGAATTAAGCGGGCGCATCTAAGAATCCTTTAGGAGTAATAAAAGACAGACTTTAGCCTCCATGATTATATGCTTTAACGCATAATGAGAGAAGTAGACAAGGGAGAACTACACGGAAAGTTTGTGATATTCTTCTCAAATAAACGGCTTCGCTCCCGTACTTGAGGGAAAACGCCACTGAAGCGTACCGGACGAACAAAAAACTAACGCGGCGCTGGTCAAGCCGCCGGTTGGGGCGCGGTCATGCGGAAGAAGGCTCTGGTCAAGACGAGCGCGGCGATATTCAGCACGCCGACGATGGCAAACGGCAGTCGCAAATCGACTTCCAGCAAATTACCACCGATCAGCGCACCCAGCGCCATCGCAATCGTCCAGAGAAGCTGTAACATCCCGAACACGCGCCCGCGAATCTCCGGTTCCGCCGCCCGTGTCACCAAGCCCGGCAGGAGTGTCGATAACGCCCACGCCGCGCTGACGCCCAGCGTCCCGAAGATGTACAGCCCCCAGATCGACTGCGCCGTGAAGATCGTGCCGACGATTGCTATCAGAATCGCGGCAAACGCAATTTGAGTCGGGAGCCGCACCCCACGTCGATCCGCCGCTCGCCCGGCGACTAGTTGGGCAAGCGAGGCGAAAATCAGGCTGCCGGTCACGTACCATGCGACGGCGACATTGCTGCCACTTTGCTGCTTGATCAACAGCGGGACGAGGGTCATGACCCCGTAGTAGCAGGTCGGCAAAAAGCGCAGCAGACCCAACAAGGCGATCTGGCGACGGAGCAGGACGCCATAGCCGCCCGCGACCGTCGGCGCATTCCGCGAAGGCGGGTCGAGATGCTGGCGCGGCAGCATGCTGGCGATCAATGCCGTGACTAAGCCAACCGCCAAGAGGGCAAAACCCATTTTGGCGTAATCGTCATCATTCAGGATGAGGGTCGCCAGCGGCGTCCCGATGGCACCGCCGATGGTATAACCCCAGTTGTACAGCGCCGACGCCAGCCCCAGTATCCCCGCGCCGGAAACCAGCGTCAGGTAGCCTTGACCACTCACGGCGGACAGCCCCATCCCGGCAGTCGAAATGCACCAGAATACGATCACGATCCAAGGCGCGTGGAAGAAGAAAAGCAGGCTGCTGATCGCCATTGCGCCGACGCCGATAAACAGAATCCATTTATGACCCCAGCGGTCGCTCAGACTGCCGCTCAAGATCGAGGCGAACATGCCCACGATCTGCCCTAAAGCAATCACCTGACCCACTTGCGCCAGCGGGTATGCCAAGACCTCGTTGAGATAAATGCCGCGAAAGTTATTCAGCGGCGTCAGCATGATCCCGGCGAGCATTTGCACGCCGAGCAGCCCAATCAAGGGCAGATGGTCGCGCTTCAGCTTTACCAACGTAGCAGTCATGTCATCCCCTGTGCCGCTCGTTTGCTTGCGTCTATTCCCCCTCACCCTGCTTGCGTCGCTTCGCTTAGGCAAGCCGTCCCTCTCCCACGTAAACGGGGCGAGGGACAAAACCCGCGCACTTCCCCCTCGCCCCGCTTGCGTGGGAGAGGGGGTCAGGGGGTGAGGGGGCGAAAACTAGCAACACTGGCTAGGTAACGCAAATTACCGAGCCAAACGGACAGTTTAGCACGTCTATCGACTGCGCAATGTGACCACGTAAGATCAAGGTTGATCCCATCGTCCAAGTGATAGTTAAGCAATGGGTGAACGAGCCAGTGGACGATCAGTTACAGAAACTCGTGAATTGCATTTTTGATACGCATTCTGACGGTGGCATCGACTGTGAAGAATGCAGCCGACAGTTCAACTGTCTGGTCGAACTTGTCGCTACGGGTGTCGATATGAGTCAACTGCTTCCGGCGGTTCAGCAGCACATCTCGTGTTGTCCTGACTGCCGAGAGGAATTTCAAGCACTCTTGTCGATTGTAGTCGCAGAAAATCAAGGTCTCATCTCACAAGCACAAGCAGGGAAAACAGATCAATGAAGAAAGTAAGAGTAGTCGTCATCGGATCGGGTCCCGCCGGGTTGACGGCAGCGCTATACACGGCGCGGGCGCAGCTCAGCACCGTCGTGATCACCGGCAGTCAACTGGGTGGGCAGATCGCCACGACCCACGACGTCGATAATTTCCCCGGTTTCCCGGAAGGCATCACCGGACCGGAACTCGCGGGGCGGATGCAGCAGCAGGCGGAGCGTTTCGGCGCGGAGTTCGACTATGACCTCGTGACCAGCGTCGATTTCACGCAGGGACCGCCCTTCACCGTCACCACGCAGAATAACGTCTACAGCGCCGACGCGGTGATCGTGACCATCGGCGCCAGCCCGCGCCATCTCAACGTCCCCGGCGAAATTGAATACACCGGGCGCGGCGTGAGTTGGTGCGCCACCTGCGACGGCTGGTTCTTCAAGGGCAAGAACATCATCGTGGTCGGCGGCGGCAACTCGGCGCTGCAAGAGGCGATCTTCCTGACCAAGTTCGCGGAATCGGTGACGATTGTCCACCGCCGCGAGGAACTGCGCGCCAGTATCGCGCTGCAAACCCGCGCCTTCAGCAATCCGCGCATCCACTTCGTCTACGACAGCGTGATCGACGAGATCAAGGGGCATGACGGCTCGGTCAGCGGCGTCGTGCTGCACAACCTCAAGACCGGCGCGGTCGAGGATCAGCCGATTGACGGCGTGTTCATCTTCATCGGCTACGACCCCAACAGCGACGTGTTCGGCGGTCAACTGAGCACCGACGAGCACGGCTATGCCATCGTCGATAACCGGATGCGCACCAACGTCGAAGGCGTGTTCGCGGGCGGCGAGATTCACGACGACGTCTTCCGCCAAGCGATCACAGCGGCGGGTCAGGGCTGCGCCTCGGCGCTGATGGCGATCAACTGGTTGGGCGAGCGCGAGCATCTGCTCCAGCCGCTGGACGAGGAAGTTTTGACCGCATCGGGCGACTGAAGTCGCACTAAATCAGCACTTTAAAGGCGATGGAGCAAATTGCTCTATCGCCTTTTTTGTTTTGAGAGTCGCAGCTCCCGACCTATCGCGCCCCTGCAATCTCCGCGATCTGGGATATACGAGCGCGATCCGTTTCAGAACGCCGCTTTGAGTTTAGTCTTCGGTGAGTAAAGGGATGGCGGCGGCAAAAATGCCGTTATGATGCTTTTTTGTCGGAAACCTTTATGGAGAACTGGTGCCAATGTCTCGAACGGTCCGTATTGTCATAGGTCTGGTCGTCTTAGTCGTCTTGATCGCTGTGGCTGCCTTCGCTTATCTCTATATCAGCGGCGGATCAGGAGAAGCGAGTGCGCCGATCAGCGCGCCGACACTCGAACTGGCGACTGCCGACTCGACCTCAGCAGCCCCCGCCGACGCAACCGCAGAAAGCACGACCGCCGCCGCGAGCAGTGCGGGCAGCCTCACCGTGTTCAACATCGACTCTACTCAGTCACAGGTGAGCTTCACGCTCACCGAAGAACTGCGCAGCGTGCCGACGACCGTCGTCGGGACGACTGATCAAGTCGCCGGGCAGATCGCCGTCGATTACAACGATCCCAAGACGGCGCAAATCGGCGAGATTCGCATCAACGCGCGCACGCTGACCACGCCGGAAGAAATGCGTAACCGCACCATTCGCGGGCAGATTTTGCAGTCGGCACAGGATCAGTACGAGTTCATCACCTTCCAGCCGACCGCGCTCAGCGGGCTGCCGGACTCGATCACCATCGGCGACCCGGTCAGCTTCCAGATCACGGGCGACCTGACGATCCGCGACGTCACTAAATCCGTCACCTTCGACGCGACCGTGACACCGGACTCGGACACACAGATCACCGGCAAGGCGACCACCACCGTCCAGCGGGCGGACTTCGACCTGAACATCCCCAACGTGCCGCAGGTCGCCAACGTCTCCGAAGACGTGCAGCTAGAGATCGACTTCGTGGCGACCGCCGGCAGCTAATCATCCGCAAAATCGTAGGGGCGTTATATATAACGCCCCTACAACCACCATCCGCTAATGTTTGCCATTCCCGTTGCCGTTGAGCGCTTTGGCTTCGGTTTGCTTCCCCGAAATGCCGTCGACCAAGCCGTAATCGACCGCGCCCTGCGCGTCGAAGAAAATGTCGCGGTCGCTGTCCCGCTCGATCACGTCGCGCGGCTGCCCGGTATGCTGGACGAAAATGTCGAGCAGCCGATCCTTGAGCCGGTTGATCTCGTTGGCGCGGATCACGATGTCCGACGCCTGCCCCTGCATCGCGCCGGACATCAACGGCTGGTGCATGTGAATGGTCGCGTTGGGGAGCGCGTAGCGCATCCCGTGCGTGCCGCTGACCAGCACCACCGTCCCAAAGCTCGCGGTAATGCCGATTGCCGTCGTGCTGACCGGCGCGCTGATCGACTGGATGGTGTCGTAGATCGCCAAGCCGGAGTAGATTTCGCCGCCGGGTGACTGGATGTACATCTGGATCGGGCGCTCCGGGTCTTCGCGGTTGAGGAACAGCAGTTGGGCGACGATCAGGTTCGCCATCTGCAACTCGACTTCCGATCCGAGCACGATCACGCGCTCCTTGAGCAGCAGCGAATAAATGTCGTAGGCGCGCTCGCCGTAGCTGGTCTGCTCGATCACCATCGGGATCACGTTGGAAATGGGCATGATTACACTCCTCGTCAAGTTACCAACACACATGAATCCAAAAGCGGTAGGGGCGGGTTTGAAACCCGTCCCTACGACGATGCTTACAGGCGCTTACGCGACTGCCAGCAAATCGGGATAGACTAGCATCAGCAGCCGCAGCAGTTGAGTGTCCTCCGCGTCGATGCGCTGGTGATAGAGCACGTTCAGCGGCGGCATGGTCGCGCGCAGATGCTCGCGGGCGTACTGCAAGCGCTTCTTGACCGTCGTCAGCGGCAGGGCGAGCCGCTCGGCGATCTCCTGCTGCGAGTAGCCGGTGATGTAGAACAACTCGGTCACGACGCGCTCACGCTCCGGCAGTGACCGCACCGCCTGATTAACCTGCTCTTTCAGTTCGCGGTCTTCGTGCGTCACGGCGGGATCGGTCTGCATCGGCGCGCCGGGTTGCAGCTCGTCTTCGAGCGGCAGCAGCGACGGCGTTTTGCGGCGGGTGCGGCGGTGACTGTAGGTCAGCACGATCCGCTTGAGCCACGCCGGAAAAGCGGCTGGCTCGCGCAGATCATCGATCTTCTGGTACGCCGTGATGAAGGCGTCCTGCGTCACATCCTCCGCCGCGTGAACGTCGCCGAGCAGGTTGTACGCCCATCCGTGCGCGGCGGAATCGAACTGGACGATCAACTCGCCGAAAGCATCTTCGCGCGCTTCACCCTCGGCTTGCTGGACTTTTTTGACCAGAGCTTCGTATCCTTGCATGACGCTGCATCCCTAGAGCTAGAACGTTCTCTACACTATAGAGCCGCTGTGTAAGAAAAAGGTGATAATTGGCGCGCGCTGCTGCCGGACGCGGGCAAACACGAGCGGGGACAAATGGCTCAACCCTCAGTTTGCTGTCCCCCTCTCCCCAACGTATTGGGGAGAGGGGGTCTCCGTACTTGATCGTCCAAGGGCATCAGCCCTCGGCGCTCAGTTGAGCGCGAAAGCGACTTTCGCCCCGGCGGGAGCCGCATCGACGATCTTCAGCGAACCGCCATCCCCGCTGTGCGGCAGCCAGTCGACCGTCGCGCCCTGCCCATTCCACAGCGATCCAATGATGATGCCTTGCGGTGCATCCGGCGGACCGGGATTCGACCACCACGTCATCATCAACCCCTCTTGATCCGGCTCAGACAGCGGCTGCAACGACCAGTCGAGCGTGATCCCGGCAGCGCCGTCGGCGGGCGCGTGCCAGATCAGCAGCAGCGGACTGTCGCCGGGCGGCTGAAGGAAGGCGATGATCAGCAGTTCGCCGGGGAAGTCGCTCTTGTCCGAGCCGAGTCCGGCAAACCACTGGATCGACACGCCCGGCTTATCGGGTTCCGGTGGCTCTTGCAGCCCGCCGTTGATCATGAAACCTTTGCCGCTCGCGCCCGGCTCGACACACCACTGAGTCGGCGCGGGCGCGACGCTGCCATCGCACGCCGTCGGATGCACGCTGCCGTCACAGGCGTTCGGGCGCACGCTGCCATCACAGGCGTTCGGGCGGACGCTGCCGTCGCAGGCTGCCGGATGCACGCTGCCGTCGCACGCCGCCGGGCGCACGCTGCCGTCGCAGAAGCCGACGTGGAGCGTCTGCCCGCCGCGTATTGACCAGTCCGCGCCCCACCCGGCGCAGGCATTCGGCTTGTCCGGTTCGGGCGGCTCTTGCAGCCCGCCGGTCAAGGCGAAGTCGAAGCCGTCGACAATCAGCAGGTCGTCCGGTGGACCGGGATTGCTGTTCGGATCGACCCGCTGCACGGCGGGCAGCCCCGCACAGGCACCGCCCCGGCGCACCACCCAGCGGGCGACCCAGCCCTGCGCGATCCGCTCCCATTCGCCCTCGCTGTTGCTTAAGGTCGCCAACACCGAGTACAGCATTTGGGTGTCTAGGCTGGCAACGATCTCGGACTCAAGCGAGGCGTCCGCGCGCACGTTGACGTGGGCGCCGCCGCGCGTGGCGACGACACAATCGCCGGTCGTCGGCAGGATCGGCAGCGTCAGCGTCGGGGCTGCCGTCGGCGCGGCGGTGGCTGGTGCTGCGGGCGGCTGATCGACCGGGCAGCCGTTATTCGAAGCCGGACCGCTCTGATCGGGGCAGCGATCGGCATCGTCGGCGGTGCCGTCGCCATCCCGATCACGAGGTGTGGTGTCGGGCAGCGGGCAGCCGTCATTCGAGGCAGGACCCGGCACCGTCGGGCAGCGGTCGAGCCGGTCGATCACGCCGTCGCCGTCGCTATCCGGCGGCGGCGAGGTCGGCGGCGGAGTCGGCGTCGGGCAAACCCGCGCGCCACAGCCGATCTGGAGGTTTGGGGCGCTGCCCGGATCGATGGGCAGCGCGCTAGCAGCGAAGGTTGCGATGCCCAAAACCAGAAACAGACTGAATGCCAGCAAAGGGACACGTTTCATGGCTTGAACCTTCATATTTGGATATACGAATTTTATATCGATCCTTTATGTCGTGCTGATCGCTGTCAAAAGTTCGGGCGCGGCGCTTCGCAATCAGCTTTAACAACCCCTTCGGCAAAACGGCGTATACTGATAAGAGCCGAAACGACCAAAAATCGTTGACCGCGCAACTTGGCAAGTCAAAAGAGAGCATTTACTGCACGATGGATGTGTTACTGCGCCGTGCTGCGGTGAGGTCAATGCTATGAGCAACCCTATCATCTCCGCCATCAACCTCAAGGTTCTGGTGATGGACATCGACTACTACGCTCTGCAAGCAATCAACAGCTATCTGGCGTGGGATCGGCGCACGCGCGTTACCTGTATGGCGGAGAGCATCGACGAGATGTGGAATTACATCAACCGCACGCCGCTGGCGGAACTGCCGGACGTGGTCATCCTCGACGCCGAGCAGATCGGCGGGGCGGACGGCGTGCGCTACCACGTCGAGCGGCTGCGCCAGAAGGTCAAGGGCGTGATGGTGATCTGCCTCGCTAAAGAACCCGACATGGCGATGGTCGAGGCAGCGGCGGACGCGGGCGCGCGCGGCTTTCTGCTCAAGGGCGAGGTGCGGCTGCAAATCGCGTGGGCAATCGTCTTTGCGCTCGACCACGACTTCATCATCAGCCCCAGCATCGAGCGGGCGGGCGCGCAGGTCTTCAACAGCCGCCTGAATCACGCCGCGACCGTGCCCAAACGGCGCGAATATCCCGAACTGACCGAGCGCATCCGGCAGGCGATTGAGTTATGCGTCGTCAAGGGGATGCCCGCGCACCTCGCCGCCGACGAGATGGGCATCAGCCTGCACACGATCCGCAGCTACATCAAAGAGGGCTACCGCATCCTTGAGGCTTACGACGAGACCGAGTATCCGGTCGATATGTCGCCGCAAGAGCGCGCCTTCATGCGCCTGACTCGCTTCAAAGACGAGGAAGAAGGCGAATAATCAGGACTGAGGCGCGAGGACTGAGGACTGAGAAAAATATCCGCGAGGTTTGTAGGGGCGCACGGCTGTGCGCCTTTTTTGTTACCCAATCAAAACGTAGGGGCACGGTGCGCCGTGCGCCTACACCGAGAAAACCACTGCTCAGTGAACCGAATTCGGAGAGAGTGGATCTGTTTTCCGCTCAGTCCTCAGTCCTGAAGTTCTCAGTCCTATCTTTTCCCCTACACCGCCGTCACGAGGATCGGCTTGCCGTTGGTGACGATGATCGTGTGCTCGAACTGGGCGAAGGTCGCGCCGTCGCGCGTCTTGATCGTCCAGCCGTCCTCGGCGGTGAAGACCCGCCCGCTGCCCGGCGTCAGGAAGGGTTCCAGCGTGATCACCATGCCGTCGATCAGGTGATCTTTGGCGCGGTTGGTGAAATAGTTGGGGACGGACGGCTTCTCGTGGATGTGCCTGCCGACGCCGTGCCCGCTCAATTCGCGGATGATGTTGAAATGGCAGCGATCCGCCTGCGCCTGCACCGCGCGCCCGATGGCGTTGATCCGGTTGCCGCTGTGGGCGGCTTCGAGACCGCTGGCGAGCGCCCGCTGCGCGCAGTCGATCAAGCGCTGGTTTTCCGGCGTGACCGGCGGCACCAGCACGGTATAGCCGGAGTCGGCGTAATAGCCGTCGAGTTCCGCCGAGACGTCGATGTTGACCACGTCACCCGGCTGGATCACCCGCGCGCCGGGGATGCCGTGTGCCACCTCGTCGTTGACGCTGATACAGGTCGCGCCGGGGAAGTTGTAGGCAAGCTGCGGCGCAGAACGCGCGCCGCGATCATTCAGATAGCGCGCGCCAACCTCGTCTAATTCGGCGGTCGTGATGCCAATTTCAAGGGCGTCGCGCATCGCCTGAATCGCCTCGCCGACGATCCGCCCGATCCGCAGCAAGCCCGCAACGTCGCGTTCGGACTCAATCGACATGGTGTTGCTCCTTTGTTCGGTAATCCGTGAAACTTTAGCGCAAACCGCGCCCGAAGAAAAGACGAAACCTCACTCAACGCGAGAGGTGTCCGTAGGGGCGTTACATGTAACGCCCCTACAACGAATCCATATGTTTACGTCCCGCTCACGCGCACCGAATCCAGCACGGCTTGGAAGGTCGGCACGAGGTCGTTGCCGGTCGCATACGCCGTATACATCTGCACGACGACCAGATTTTTGCCGCGATCCAGATAGAAATTATCGGTCTGCCCCGACGGGAAACTCTGATCGGTCGATCCGTCGATCCGGTAGCTGCGACGGAGCGTGCCATCCTCGGCAGTCGCGCTGTCGATGAAAGTGAGCTGGAACGACGGATCGAGTGCGCGTTCGTCGAAGCTGGCAGCCAGATCGCTCAAACTGGCGCTGGCGTCGCCGGAGAGTTGGGTTTTCTCGACGATCCAGAGGGCGAAATAGGCGTTCTGATCCAACTGCCAGACGTGGATCAAGCCGAGATCGTTGGAGAGGTCGGAAAATGTCCAGCCATCCGGCACGGAGATCGAATACTCGCTGCGCATCACGGTCGAAGCGGAGGCGAACGCCGTCGGGATTGCCACCGACTGCGGCGGGATCGGCGTGGGGGTCGGCTGCTCGCGCGTGAGCAAGACGACCGCGCCGCCCCCCGCGATCACGAGGACGACCAGCAGCACGACGATCAGCAGCGGGTTGACACGGCGCTGCGAGACGGCGGTCGCGGGCAGGTTGGTCGTCGGCGCCGCGGCGGGGATCGCTTCATTGACCGCGCTGATCGGCGCGCGGGTCGCTGGCGGCGGCGGCGCGCCGGTCACGCGATGTCCGGTCGCCGCCGGGTCGATCAGGGTCGCCATTTCGTCATGAACTTCGGTTTCGGCGGCGTTCGCGTTCTGGCGCAGCGCGGCGGCGAAGGCGGCGGCGAGGTCGGCGCCGGAGGCGTAGCGGTCGTCGGGGCGCTTGGCGGTCGCCTTGGCGATCACCGCCTCAGCCGCCAGCGGCAGATCCGCCCGCACGCTGCGCGCCGAGGGCATCGGCTCGTTGATGTGCTTGAGCAGCAGCGCGACCGGCGTTTCCGCTTCGAACGGCTCGCGCCCGGTGATCAACTCGTAGAGGACGATGCCCAGCGAATAAATGTCCGAGCGCGCGTCGAGCGGCAGCCCGTTCGCCTGCTCTGGACTCATGTAGGCGGGCGTGCCGATGATCGAGCTGCCGGTCAAGCTGCTGTTGAGCACGCGGGCAATGCCGAAGTCGCTCAGGTAGGCGTTGTCGTTCTCGTCCAACAGGATGTTGCCCGGCTTGAGGTCGCGGTGGATCACGCCCTGCTGGTGCGCGTAGTCGAGCGCTGAGGCGATCTGCTCCATCGGCTTCGCCAGCCGGTCGAGCGGCGGCAAGCCGCGCCGAATCCACTGCGCCAAGCTGCCCCCGGCAAGGTAGCGCATGGCGATAAAGGGCGTGCCGTCGACCTCGCCGTAGTCGTAGATCGGCAGGATGTGCGGGTGCTCTAGGTGAGCGATCACGTCGACCTCGCGGGTGAAGCGCTCGTAGAAGGTCGGGTCGTGCAGCAGCGATGCGGGCAGTACCTTGATCGCCACGATCCGGTTGATCGAGGACTGGCGCGCGCGATACACACTCGCCATGCCGCCGCGTCCGACTTCTTCGAGGATTTCAAACTGTCCGAGGGTTCTGCCGATCAGGTCGTCGTGCATCGATCATGTGCTCCGCTGGGGTTATCCCTTAAGGTTATACGCCAGTCAGGGATTGGAGGCAAGACGCGGATACACTATTTCCCACCCCACCCCCATCCCCCTGTCAGGGGTAGGTTTTTAATTCTGGGCTAACCTCACCCCTAAATAGGCTTGTCCGGTATTCAAAACATAGCCGTGCTCCCTAACCGTGCCCCGAATCGTCGGCACTTGCCTCGCAGCTTCGGGAAAAACGCAGCGTGTCGGCAGCCAACGGCGTGTACGCTCCCCTCCCTGAAGTCGGGGAGGGGTCGGGGGTGGGGTCAGCAGCGGCAGCAAGAGACAAATGATGCTGATTCGAGTACCGGACAAGCCTTAAATCCCCTCTCCATGCAATGGAGAGGGGACTTTAAACACCCTTTGCAACCTGTTTTTACCCCCTCTCTACGTAGTGGAGAGGGGGCAGGGGGTGAGGTTAATAAAATACCTACCCCTGAAAGCCCCCATCCCCTCCCCGATTTCAGGGAGGGGAGAGTACCAGCCGTTGGCTGCCAACACCCGGCTTTAGCTTAGGCAATGCAAGAGAAGTGTCTTAAAAGCGTGCTGCTGGCATTTCCCCAACTCGTAGACTAGCCGAGTTTTTTGCCCTCGCCCCTCCCTGAAGTCGGGGAGGGGAAGCGCGAAGCGCGGGGGTGGGGTAGAACTGCTCTACCTCGGCGTGACGTGGATCGGCTCGATGGTGTAGGTCACCCGCGTCTCTTGCCCGCGCCGCCCCTCGTTGCCCTTGTAGTAATCTGGTTCGCCGCGATACTTGGCGCTCAGCCGGTTAATGACCTCGATCCCGGTCGCCTCGTCCTCGTTGACGATCTTCCCGCGCACTTCGACCCAGCGATAGGGATCGTCGGGATCAATCGCCAGCACGGTGACGCGCGCGCCGACGAACATGTTCTTGTCTTTTTGCCGACCACGCGCCGTGTTGACGATCAGGTTGGTGCCGTCGTAGTCGATCCAAACCGGCGTCACCTGCGGCTGACCGCTGGGCATGGCAGTCGCCAGCGCGACCACTACCGGCTTTTCGAATAGGTCTTTGAACTTGTCGGGAATTGCTACCGCCATTGATGTAAACCTCCACTAAACGATAAAGGGTCAGCTTGTAATAAGGCATTTTTGACAAAATGGTCTGTTGTAAGGGGCAGGTTTGAAACCTGCCCCTACAAATCGGAATTATCGATGACACCCGCCGCCTGCGCCCGTGCGATCACTGCTTCGGCGGCGCGGATCATCGGCAGGTCGATCATCTTGCCCTCGAAGGCGAACACGCCCGTCCCTCCCGCTTGGTGACCGGCGTGGGCGGCGATCAACGCCTGCGCCCGCACGATCTGGTCGGCGGTCGGCGTAAACGTCCGCTGGATCGGCTCGACCTGCTGCGGGTGGATCGCCAGCTTGCCGGTGTAGCCCATATAGAGCGCCTGCTCGGTCTCGGCGATCAGCGCGTGCTCGTCGTGAAGGTGGACGAAAGGCGTGTCGATGGCTTGCAGCCTGTAGGCTTTCGCGTGCAGCACGACCGCGCTGCGGGCGTAAAATCCCTCCCAACCGGAGGGCGTGCGCACCGCGCCCATGTCCCCTGCGAGGTCTTCCGCCCCGAAGATCAACGCTTGCAGGCGCGGGCTGCTGGCGGCGATCTCGTTGACGGCGACGACTCCCCGCGCCGTCTCGATGATCACCAGCAGCGCGATCCCGCCCGCTGTCCAGCCGTGATCCGCCTCGGCGGTGGTCAGCGCGGCGTCGAGCGCGCGAACGTCCTCCGCCGACTCGACTTTGGGCAGGACGATCCCGTCAGGATGGGCATCGATGATCGTAAGGTCGTCTGTATGAAAGACGCTGTCAACCGGGTTGATCCTTACCAAACGCTCGGTCTTTCCGAAATCGACCTCGCCCAGCGCGGCAGTGATGGTCTCGCGGGCGGCGGCTTTGCGGTTGAGGGCAACGCCGTCCTCTAAGTCCATGATCACGGCATCTACATCGAGCGCCGCACCCTTCTCGATTTTGCGGCGGTCGTCGCCGGGCATGAACAACAGCGCGCGCCGAACTCGCATCATGAAAATCCTCGCCTAACGGACACGTCCCCCGGAGAAAATGTTGACCGCCGGCGGGTCGATCATATAATCCATCCAAAAGTGTTTAGTGAGGATAAAAATTATGACCTCTGCCCTGCCGGAAATCAAACACCGGTATCAGAATCATACCCTCGACAGCACGCGCTGGGAACGATTCCAACCGCGCCCGACTGATATTGTGATCGACACGCCCATTAAATCGGGCACGACTTGGCTGCAAACCATCGTGCTGAACCTGATTTTTCAGGATGGGCAAGTCCGCGACGTCTACGAATATTCCCCTTGGCTGGACTTCCGCCTGTCGTCGCCGGATGAGGTGTTCAGCAACCTAGAAAATCAACAACAGCGACGCTGCCTCAAGTCGCATTTGCCGCTGGATGGGCTGCCCTATTTCCCGCAGGTCAAATACATTGTCGTCGGGCGCGATGCCCGCGACGTGTTCATGTCGCTGTGGAATCACTATTCAAACTACACGCCGGGATTTTATGAGACCCTCAACAACACGCCCGGTCGGGTTGGCGATCCGATACCCATTTGCCCGGACGACATCCGCGTATTCTGGCAGTGGTGGCTGACGCGCGGCGGGTTCGCGTGGGAAAGCGAAGGCTACCCCTTTGGGTCGAACCTGCGTCATACCCAAACTTGGTGGGATTTCCGCCACCTGCCCAACCTGCTGTTCGTGCACTACAACGATTTGAAACGAAATTTGGCTGAGGAAATCAGCCGGGTCGCCGCCTTCCTCGACATCGCGCTGACGCAGGAAGTGCTGCAAACTATTGTTCAGGCGGCTAGCTTCAGCACGATGAAGCAAAACGCGGAGCAAATCTTTTCCGTCGCCTCCTATGTTTGGGTCGGCGGCGCGCAGACGTTTGTCAACCAAGGGACGAATGGGCGTTGGCGCGACGTGCTGACCGAGGATGACCTCCGCCTATATACTGCCGCCGTCGCCCGCGAACTGACGCCGGACTGCGCACACTGGCTGGAACACGGGCGGTTGGCGACGGATTAGCTATTTTCGCAGAATCACGCCCTCGTTCGGGCGCAGGTCGAGCGCCTCGACCACGCCGTCGCGGTCAAGCGCTGTCGAGAGCACGATCTCGCCGCTGAAGGGAGTCGGCTTCGGCTGGTCGCTGAAGTTGAGCGCGATCAGGTACTTGCCCCCGCGCTGGTAGGCGAACACGCCGTCAGGCGAATCTAGCGGCGCGTAATCGCCCAACGCCAGCGCGTCGTCGCCCCGGCGCAGATCGATCAGCCGCTTGTAGAGCGACAGCATCGAGCGGTCGTCGGCTTTTTCCGACTCGACGTTGAAGCGCGCGAAATCGGGTGCGACCGGCAGCCACGTCGCCACCGTCGAAAATCCTGCGTGCGGCGAATCATCCCACTGCATCGGCGTGCGCTCCGGGTCGCGGCTGATGCCGAGGTTAATCCCCTGCGGGTCTTGATACTGATCCGCCGGGATGTCCACGTCGCGCATCCCCAATTCGTCGCCGTAGTAGACGAACGGCGTCCCGCGCAGCGTCAGCAGCAGCATCGCGGCGACCCGCGCCTGCTCGCCACC
Source organism: uncultured Chloroflexia bacterium (assembly GCA_963826685.1). Classification (GTDB taxonomy): domain Bacteria; phylum Chloroflexota; class Anaerolineae; order Aggregatilineales; family Phototrophicaceae; genus Flexifilum. The sequence goes on from CAWGYC010000005.1 coordinate 66,563, forward strand.
GATCCGCGTTGCCACGCGCGGCTGATCGTGGTTGCCGAGCACGTAATTCGCCCAGCCGTAGGCGGGCAGGATCGCTTCGTAGGCGTCGACGAAGGCTTTGACGGCGGCAGCCTTCCAGTCGAGCAGGATCAGCCCGAAGTTGAACGGTAGATGCAGTTCCGTCCCGTAGGGCTGCGTCCCTTCGCCATAGAAGCCGGTGATCAAGCCGGGATCGGTCGAGTAAGCGATCTCGCCGATGCTGACGCGATCCGCGTATTCGTCGAACACCTTGCGAAATTCGGCGATCAGCGCGTGAATGCCGGGGCGGTTCTCGCTGAACAGGCGCAAGAATTTGCTGGTCGGGTTGTCGCGCCCCTCGACGTAATCGGGGTTGGGCGGGTTATCGCGCAGCCGCTCGTCCTTGAGCATCCGGTCGATCACGTCGATGCGGAAGCCGTCCACCCCGCGATCCAGCCAGAAGCGGATCGAATCGTAGATCGCCTTGCGCACTTCGGGATTGTGCCAGTTAAGATCAGGCTGTTCCTTGAGGAAACTGTGCAGGTAATACTGTTCGGTGGTCTCGTCCCACTGCCACGCCGATCCGCCGAAGTAGGCGAGCCAGTTGTTGGGCGGGTCACCGTTGGGCTTAGGGTCGTGCCAGATGTACCAACTGCGCTTGGGGTCGTGGCGCGAAGACCGCGACTCTTTGAACCATTCGTGCTCGCTCGACGTGTGGTTGGGCACGAGGTCGAGGATCAGCTTGATGCTGCGGGCGTGGGCTTGGCTGAGCAGGTGATCGAAATCCGCCAGCGTGCCGAAGATCGGATGCACGTCGACGGTGTCGGCAACGTCGTAGCCGAAATCCGCCATCGGCGAGGGGAAGATCGGCGAGAGCCAGATCGCGTTGACGCCGAGCCACGTCAGATAGTCGAGCCGGGCGGCGATGCCGCGCAGATCGCCGATGCCGTCGGCTTCGCGTTCGGCGCTGCTGTCCATGAAGCTGCGCGGATAAATCTGGTAGATGATCCCCCGCTGCCACCAAGCGGCTGACGTTTTGGGCATGTGCACATCCTTCTAGCAACGGAATAGTTCGCCCATGAGTGTAAACCCGTCGTGACGGTTGAACAAAATTGTGAGGAATTGGCTGATCTTTCGAGCCGCTGCGGGTTGAAACCCTCAGCTAGAGAATTCGCCGCCCGCTAAAGGGGCGGCATTGAGCGACTCCTTCAGTGGGTCGCTTCTTTTTGTAGCTGGCGGATGCAACCGCTAGTGGGGCTGGGTGAGGTCGGTTTTACTCGAAAATTTCGCGCAGGCGGGCGACTGCGCCGTCTTCTGCCAGCAGCGAGTCGTGGATCAGCACGGCGTTGGGCTTGAGCTTGGCGACCGCTTCCACTTCGTCGAAACTTCGCAGGCGGTCGTAGATCAGCACGCGGCTGGCAGCGCCGATCTGCTCGCGCAAAGCGGTAATCCGCTGGAGTTCGAGGTCGCCGGTCTCGGAGTCACGCCCGCCGAGTTCGATCACCGCCGGGCAGAGATCGAGCGCATAGGCAAGTTCGTCGGCGTCTTTGACGCGCACCGACGCCGACATGCGATTGCGCTGCGTCGTCGAGATCAGCATCCGCAGCACCGGGCGCTCGACCAGCTTGGCGACCAGCGTCAGCGCTGCCGCGCCCGCCGCCCGCGCTTCGACCACCTGATACTCGTCGAGGATGAAATTTTGCAGCAGCACGGGCGTCGGCGTAGCGCGCGTAATCAGCGCAAGGTCGTTGATGCCGCCGGTGTAGATGGTGCCGTCGGTGAACAGGGCAATGCCGTCGATGCCCATCCGCGTGTAGCGCAGCGCCTGCGCCACCGGGTCGTAAGCCGGGTTGCCGTGCCGAATCTGCCCGAACAACATCACCCCACTGTCGTTGGTGACGGTGCTCAAGATCGGTTCGGGGCGCTTCTGCATCCCGGCGAGCGCGCGCATCGCGTCCAGCGGCGTCTCGACCTTGCGGTGAGCGACGCGGTCTTGTTTAGCGGCTATGATTTCTTGGGTGGCAAGCTTTTTCATAGGCTGATTATACTCGATTTTCCGCCCGCCGATCCGTTGATAAATAATGTAAATTCGGGCTTACTCACTCTCGCCACGCTGCGCCGTCCAATCAAGCGAGACGACTCCCCCTCGCCACGATGTGGCTGAGGGGGCGACCGGGATTGGCAGCGAGGAAAGCAAACCAGCCCACCCAAAACAAACGCCCGCGCCCAACGGTCGCGCGCATTGGCTTTCAGGCGAAGCGCAAAATGTTGTCCGGCAGCGGCGGCGCGAAGCGCTGGATCGCGGTGAAGAGGGTGTCGGCGTCGACGCCGCGCGGGAGCGTGCGGATCGTGGTCGAGCGGATGTACTCGTCGGTCAGCAGGATCAGCGGTCGGGCATCGACCGAAAGCAGGTGCTCATAGGCTTCGGCGGCGTAATCGACCGCCATGTCGATCACGACGATGTGGGGAAAGTAGGTGATATACATGCCCAACGCCTGTAACAGATGCTCCGGCAGATAGGCGTAGCTGCCGTCGAGCGCTGCCCGCTCCGCCAATGCCTGCCCCGCCTCCGCTTCGCCGATGTAGAGAATCAAAACGTTCGTCATCCTGCTGTCCTTTGGCTCAATTTTCGTCAACTAGGTGATGGCGCTGTTTTACCCCCTCTCCATTTCATGGAGAGGGGGCAGGGGGTGAGGGCAGTCTTTACTGGTCTTTTGTCGCCATTTCGTGCTCCTGATCGAGCAGCGCGCGCTTGCGCTCGATGCCGAGCGCGTAGCCGCCCAAATCGCCGTCGGAACGGATGACGCGGTGGCAGGGGACGACCAGCGGCACCGGGTTGGTCGCGCAGGCGCGCGCGACCGCGCGGGCTGCCGTCGGCTGACCGATGGCTTCGGCGATCTCGCGGTAGCTGCGGGTCTCGCCGTAAGGTATGGCTTGCAGCGTCTGCCAGACTTTGAGCTGGAAGGCGGTCGCCCGCACGTCGAGCGGCAGGTCGAAATGCGGCAGCCAACCATCGCAGAAGCCGAGGAACTGCTCGACCCACTCGGTCATCAGCGGGTGATCGCGCTGGATTTCAGCGGCAGGATATTCTTTGTAGAGGTGCTGTTCCAGTACCGCGTCGTCGTCGGCGATGTGGACGCAGCAAATCCCCGCCTCGGTCATGGCGACCAACAGCCGACCCAGATTGCAGTCGCAGATGGTGTAACCGATGTGCATCCCGGCACCGCCTTTGCGATACTTCGAGGGCGTCATGCCTAATCGTTCCGCCGAGCGCTCGTAGAGGCGGCTGCTCGACCCGTAGCCCGCGTCATAGAGGGCTTCGGTCACGTTCGCGCCGTCGCGCAGGCGATGTTTGAGCCGCTGCACCCGGCAGGATTCGGCGTATTCGCGCGGCGAGACCCCGGTCAGCTTCTTGAACACGCGCTGCAAATGATAGGGACTCATCCCGACGTGATCGCCCATTTCGGCGAGCGTGGGAATGGCATCGGGCGTCGCTTCGATGTAGCGACAGACCCGCTGCACCAAGTCGGTGTGGACTTCAACGCTCACGTCGTCCTCCTTAGCGAAACTTGGCGCGCGGCAAACGGCATCGGCTGGAGGTGCTGGCGAGGACGGCGGACAGACTGAAGCCAGCGCACCAGCTCATACGCCCACCAGCGAGCAACGCGCGCGCGCGGCTGAGCTTGTGCTTCGCGGACAAGATGCGCTTGCGCGGCAGCGCGCAGCAGCTCTTTACGGTGCTCGTGTACCATGTACTCCGTCGCCCACATATCGGTTGACCTCTCTTGATCTGTTGACGATCCTAGAATACTCCAACCCGAACACGCAATCTATCCGATTCTTGCGCGATGCGGCGGACTAAGTCCGTGACGCTTGCTCACCGCTCGCTGATGGCGGATTCAGTCGGAGACGGGTTCGGTTTTGAACTGGGCGAGGAACGCGCGCGCGGCGGCGAGCGCGTCGTCGAGCGTGACAAACATCGGAATTTGCGCCCCGCCGAACTGTTCTTGACGCGCGGCTTCGATGTAGAGTCTCGCCAGTTGGTGTGTCCCGACGAAGAACGGTCGCACCGGATATGCCGTCGCCCGTGCCGACGGATCGGGCGGCGTTTTCAAGAGGTCGATGATGTCTTTGAAGCCGGTCTCGGCGGCGCTGCTGGTGTCAATGATCAGCACCGCCGCAGTTTGAAACTTGCTAAAGAAAGACTTCGCCGCCTCGTCCGCCGCTTGGATGTCGGCGGGGGTAACGCGCCCGGTATAGCGGGTAACCACGATTGGGGCGTCTGCGACTTGGTAGATTTCGGTGAATGCCATCGTGTCATAACTCCGTGAGTGCGTAAATGATTCCATTCTCTACTCTATGTGGAAGTCAGACGCCCCGTTCCTGAAGAATTGTCAAATTTTCTCCAGATAACCGTGCTCGACGACTTTGCCGTCGGCGTCGATCAGGTAGCGCAGCGGCGCGCCAGTCGGGATGTTCAGGTCGGGGATGTCGCGCGAGGAGATATTGTCGAGCACCATCACCAGCGCGCGCAGGCTGTTGCCGTGCGCGACGACCAGAATCCGCTTGCCCCGCTTCAGCAGCGGCTCGATGTGCTGGTCATAATACGGTATGACCCGCTCGCGCGTGTCCTTCAGGCTTTCGCCGTTGGGCGGCGCGACGTCGTAGCTGCGCCGCCAGATATGCACCTGCTCGTCGCCGAACTTGAGCGCGGTCTCGGCTTTGTTCAAGCCTTGCAAATCGCCGTAATTCCGCTCATTCAGCGCCGCGTCGCGCTCGATGGGCAGGTCGGTTTGCCCGGTGACTTCCAGAATGATCCGCAGCGTCGCTTGGGCGCGAATCAGCGCCGAGGTGAAAGCTTGATCGAAGTGGTAGTCCTTGAGCAGCTCACCGGCGTGCCGCGCTTCTGCCTCGCCCGCTTCGGTCAGCGGAACGTCCGTCCAGCCGGTGAAGCGATTTTCGAGATTCCATAGGGACTGCCCGTGCCGAACCAGCACCAATTCTCCGTAGGTCGTCATGGTGATCTTGCTCCGAATTCACTTTAATCCGTTGTGTAATGTGGATTATAGCAAAAAAGCTGATAGCTTTCAGCGGTCAGCTATCAGCCTAAATGGATAACCGGGTTCTATTGTAGGGGCGAGGCGTGCCTCGCCCGCCAACGTAGGCAATCGAGTCGGCTATTCTTTCTTTTCGAGCACCGCCGTCAAGCGATCCAGCGCCACGACCAGCTTTTCCTCAGTCGTGGGTTCGGCGGGCGCGGCGGCGGCTGCTGCTTCGGCTTTCTCTTTCCGGCTCATGCGGTCGACCATCGCGTTGACCGAGCGCACCAGCAGAAACACCGCCAGTGCAACGATCAAGAAGCTGATTAAGGCGTTGATGAAGACGCCATAATTGATGGTCGCCGCGCCTGCCGCCTGCGCGTCGGCAAGCGAGGGATATGACCCGCCGCCGAGCACGATGAACAGGTTGCTGAAATCGACGCCGCCGAGCAGGTAGCCAATCGGCGGCATGATGATGTCATTGACCAGCGAATTGACAATCGCCGTGAACGCCGCCCCGATGATGATGCCGACGGCAAGGTCAAGTACGTTGCCACGCAAGATAAACTTCTGGAATTCTTTGATCATGGCTGCTGCCCTTTCGTTACGAACAGGAGGGTGAGTTACCGTTAAATTACATTATATGAATTTCGTGAAAGGGCGAAACGTGGGGCAGCGAAAACACTACAGCGAGACAAATCAAGCAGCGCGCCGGAGGTTGGAACCTCCGGCTAACGAAAAAGGCGTCCACTGAAGGGGCGCCAAATACGACTTAAGGCAAGGGAAAATGAGCTTTAGCTGACCGCTGAAAGCTCACTGCTAACGGCTCATCGCTAGAAGAACATCTTGGCGACTTTGAGCATCCCCTGATTCCACGGGACGCGGTGTGAGACGCCGCTTTGACCTTCGAACTGCTGCAAATTGTCGAGATACCACTGGTAGTTGCGGATCAGCGCGTCCTTGTTCGAGTATTTGGGCGCGTAGCCGAGTACCTGCTCCGCCTTCTCGATGGAGACGAACGAGTCTTTGCTGGCGGTCTCGTAGACCCACGCATAGAGCGGCGACATGTGCATCGCTTCCAGAATCTTGAGCAGGAAGATCGCGGGACCGGCGGGCAGCGGGCGAATCTGCTTGCCGAACCCGGCAACGTCCAGCACCGCTTGATAATCCTCGCGCATGGTCGTGAATTCCTTCGCGCCGATATTGAAGGTGTCGTTGACCTTATCCTTGTCGAGCGTCGCGCACAGGTAGATCGCGTCGTCGAGGTCGTCCACGTCGAGCAGTTGGTACGGGTTGTTGCCGCTGCCCAGCATCGGGAAGCCCTTGCCGTCCTTCGCCCAGTCGTAGAACAGCGCGAACACGCCCAGCCGCTCCGGTCCGATGAACGACTTGGGGCGGATGATCGGCACACACAAGCCCTTGGCGCGGTAGCTCTCACAGAGCGCTTCCGCCTGAATCTTGGCTTTGCCGTAGGGACCCACGCCGATCAGCTTGTCGGTTTCGTAGAGCGGATGATGATCGGGCACGCCGTAGACCGCCGTCGAGGAAATCTGGATGAAGCGCTCGACGCCGTGCTCCAGCGCCGACTCGATCACGTTGCGGGTGCCGTCGATGTCGGTCGAGAAGATGTCGGCTTCGCTGTAGAGCGGCAGCGCCGCCGCCGTGTGGATGACGATGTCGATGCCTGCCATCGCGTTGTCGACGGTGGCGCGGTCGCGGATGTCGCCTTTGTAGATAGTCACACGGTCGCGTTCGGGATAGTCGAAGTCCGCGATGTCGAGCGAGGCGACCTTATGCCCGCGTGCCAGCAGATAGCGGACGAGGTTGATGCCGAGGAAACCCGCGCCCCCGGTGATTAAGTAGGATTGTTGTTTAGCCATTGGGGAACCTCATTGCACGTCAAATCTTAGGCTATTGTAGTCACGCGCAGATGAAATGAACAGATAAGAATAAAAGAGGCGCACCCATCGGCGCGCCCCTCCTAAAAACTTTCGACAATCGACGTTCGGCTGAAGCGATCAGCCCAAGCAGTCCGACGGACAGGTCTGGTAGTCTTCGCCCGGTTCGCAGACGTTGTTGCCGCAGACGTACTCGATGTAGACCGTCACCGACGCGCTTGTCGAAGTCTGGTTCGCGCCGGTCGCCACCAGTGTGTAGGTCGTCTCTACCGTCGGGCAGACCAACTGCGAGCCATTCGCGGCGACCGGCGAGTCGTCGAGCGTCGCGCTCACTGCGTTGGTCGTCGTCCACTCCAGCGTCGCGCACTGCGGCAGCACAATCGACGGCGGACTCGAGCTAATGTAGGCGGTTGGCGGCGGAACCACCGTGCTGGTCGGCGTCAATGTCGGTGGTGGCGGTGGCACGTCGCGCGGCACGCGGAGCACCTGTCCCGCGAGGATGTGGTTCACGTCGACGATGCAGTTGCCGCTCGCCAGCGTAGCGGTGCTCACGCCCGCCCGCTGCGCGATCCCGGAGAGGGTATCGCCGGGGTACACGGTGTACAGGAACAACCAGTCGGTGCGCGGCGTACAGATCACCGGACTAGGCGTGAGCGTCGGTTCGGTCGATTGGATCGACTGGTCGAGCAGCATCAGCGGCGCGCGATCAATGACGTGCTGGTTGTACGGTTCCGGCTCGAAGGGAATGCCGGTGACCTGCAAGCCATCCTCGGTGCCGAGCGGCACCCGTACCTGCATCCCCGGCAGGACGATGCGCGTCGTGCCGAACGCGCCAATCGTGCCCTGACCTTCGATGATCCCAAAGGTCAGATAATTGTTTTGCTCGGCGGTCACGTAAGCCGTCGAGCCGAGCGTCACGTCGGCGCCGTTGAGGTTCATCGTGACTTGCTGTCCCGCTGGCGACTGGATCAGCACCGCCGAATCAGGCGCATTGGCACAGTCGAACCCGCCGATCCGCGTGCTGACGATCACGGCGTGCATATCGGGGGTAGGGTCACTGACGGTGGTGTCGCCAAAGAGGATGAAGGTCACGTTTTGACCGGGCAGCGCCTGCGGCAAACTCGCCTGCGCCTTCAGAACGGCGATCCCCCAATTCGAGTTCGCCAAGTCCAGCGGCGCCGTGCTGATTTGCTGGACCGCCAGCAGGTCAACCAAGTCGCCGGACTGGTTGAAAACCAAATTCGAGCCGGGCTGGAAATCGACCGAGACCGTCTGGTTGCCATAGCACGCCTGATTCCGCCCGATACTATCGCACATGGCGTTGACGCGCGCTTCCGCCTCGCTGACGAGGGCAGCGCACATAGCGTCCGGCGTTGGCGCCTGCTCGACTGGCTGAGCAGCCGTCACCTGCATCGGCGTGGAGTAGCCGATCATGAATAACACAGCGATCAAAAGGAATGTAAACCAGCGCGTTGAATGTCGCATAGGCTTGTTCTCTCTGGTGAAAGCCAGTATTTTTCTATATCTTAGCGCCACACGCAAATAATTGCATAAGAATGGCAAGTGCGCTGTGCCGCCAGCAGCGATGACCAAGCAGATCGGGTTTGGCTCATGGAATTGTGTGCGGGAAAAAATCTCCCCGGATGCGCCGTAATCCGGGGAGATCGCTATCTACTCGGCATCGATGCCGAGGCTGCTGCCGGTTGGTCGCTTACGAAGCCGGCATTGCTGCGATGGCATCTTGAAGCGTCTGCCCACCGGCAGGCGTCCACGCGAAATCGAAGGTCGTGACTAAGCCGTTCTCGACTGTCACGTCCCAGATGCCGCCGAGCGAGGAAATTCCCATGCCCCGGAACGCATCCAGCGAAATATCGCCCGTCCAGTGAACCGTGCTGCCATCGACGTACAGACCGACCGGCTCAAGCCGGAAATTGCCATCGGCGAGCGACTGCTGCCATGCGCGAATGCCGTCGGGCGTATCATAGACGCTGCCGTCGGCGAGCGTGACCACCGCATCAGGGGCGAACAGCGCGACCGCGCCGTCCACGTCGTGCGCGCTTTCGGCGGCGATCAGCCCGGCGGCGACGCCCCCAGCGGTCAGTTTAGTCAGGGCGTCGGACGTGAAGGTGAAGTCGAAGGTCTTGACCTTGCCGCCTTCAATGTCAAGCGCCCAGTTCCCGCCCATCGCAGCGATTCCCAGATTGCGGAACGCATCCAGCCAGATTTCGCCCGTCCAGCTCACGTGGTTGCCATCCACCTGAATGTTGACGGGTTCGAGCCGGAAATGCCCATCGGCGAGCGACTGCTGCCAGCCGCGAATGCCATCGGGCGTGTCGAAGACGCTGCCGTCCGCCAGTGTGACGACCGCATCGTCGGCGAACTGGGCGACCGCTGTGTCCACGTCGTTCGAGTTCTCAGCGGCGATCAAAGCTTGAGCAACGTCTAGGGGTGAACTCTGCGCCATCACGGGGGCGAGTATACCCGCTCCAAACAGCAGTAAGAGCACAACAGATAAGCGAAGATTGCTCCGCAGAAATTCCTTGAAGCACATAATATCTTATCCTTTTTTATCACTAATCTTAACATAAGTATAGACTTTATTTTTTACGAGTAAAGTACCGTCTTCTGCCGCGATCAAATGCACCCGCCCGCCCTAGTCACGCGGCTGACATAGAGTTGGTATGAAAAGATGATTGAAAATGAATTTCCTCCGCAAAATTAATCTTCAATTCGGGGATTCAATCTATAATTCAAAGTGGAGGGTATAACTTTTTCTGAAAAAGAAGGACGTGGTATGATCGCTGATGATCCCACCCTACCACCGCGATACGTCTGTGAGAACTATCGTCGAGCCTATAACGTCGTCAACGGACGCGAACCCGCTGTGCGTTACATGGGGAATCACTGGTATAACGTCAACGGCGAAATCGTTTACCGATCCACATTGATGGAAGAAATCGCGCGCCTGCGCAACATGGCGCAGCGTCAGCGTGTCCCGCAAGATCGGAGCGTCATCCAGCGCTTAATCGCACGCCTGCGCAGTCTGTAGGAGGGCTAAGGGACGCGCTCGCTGAGCACGTCCAGCAGCGCGGGGAAATCGGTCAGATGCCCCGCGCGACACTCCAAAATTTTCTCCCCTTGAGCATTCCAAATCGTCAACACGCGCCGGTCCGCCCGCGAATCGTAGTGCCAGCGCTGCATCGCGTCGAAGCGGTGATAAGCGGGCACGTGAATCCGGCGGACAATGCCCTCGTGCCGCACGTCAACGCCCTCCTGCCAAAAGTAGAATGCCGGGGCGATCATCAGCAGCGCCGGGATGAGGAAACGCGGATCGAGCAGCGCCGGGTTGACCCCGCGCTTGAGCACGATCACGGCGACGAACAGCAGCAGCGGCACGATCCACAGCACCGTCAGCCCGACGCGATAAGGCGGCGGCAGCCGGTGGCGGCGGATGACCTCGCTGCGCCCTCGCATTCGCTTAAGCTTCGACTCGGAAATCCATCAGCGGGACGATTTGCTCGGAGTCGGTGCCGACGTCGAGCACCAGCCCGCCCTGTTCCACATCCTGAAAGCTGTAAAACGGCTGAATGCCCTGCTGAAAATCCAGCCGCGCTCGCGCGACCAACGGCGCGGGATCGTCAGCGTGGGTGATGACGACAAAATGATCGTCGCGAATGCCGATGAAGTCGTCGGGCGTGCCATAGCCGCCTACGGCGCTCTGGATCGTCTGTGCGGCGAAGCCGAACACCTCGTCCGCCGCCATGAAGCCGTACACGTCACTGTAGACGTCGAAATTGTCGACCTTGAAAATCAGCAGGTGATGGGGGATGTTCTCGCGTTGGCGGGCGTTGATCTCCTCGACCACCAGCGATCCGCTGGGGAGACCGCTGCGCGGCTCGTGCAGGCGGTCGCGGGTGGCGCGGCTGATCGACCCCTGCACCCGCAGGCGCAGTTCGTCGACGTTGAACGGTTTGGTGATGTAATCGTCTGCGCCCAATTCCAGCCCCTTGACCCGGTTGGCACGTTCGTCGCGCTGGGTCAGGAAGATGATTGGAATGTAGCGGGTCAGGGAGGTCGCGCGCAAGGCGCGGCAAACGTCGTAGCCGTCGATGTCCGGCAGCATAATGTCAAGCAGGATCAGGTGAGGGAAATGTGCGCGCGCCACTGCGACACCCAATCCGCCGGTGTCAGCGTGGAAAACGTCGTACTGATAAGCGCCAAAGTAGACCAGCAGGAGTTCGGCTACGTCGGGGTCGTCTTCAATGATCAGCAACCGTTTGTGACTCATGAGGGTTTGGCATCCTACTCGTCGTCGAACACGGCGTTGACGCGGAATTGGTTGTCCAGCGCATCGGCGGCGTTGACGACGACTTCCTCCGGGGACAAAGGAGCGGCGGCGACGTCCGGGCGAAAGACATTCTTCAGCGGCAGCACCGAGGCGGTCGGCGCGATGTGCGACGTGTCGATCTGCTGCAAGCGCTGGAAATACTGGAGCACGCTCGAAAGCTGCCCCGCGTACAGCGCGACCTCGTCGTCGGTCAAGTCGAGCTTTGCCAATTCGGCGATTTTGCGTACTTCATCGTGAGAGAGTTCCACCGGGATTACTCGCTTACTCCAGCCGGTAATAAATTACTCCTGATTATAGCACCGTTGCGGACGGCTTTAGATAAGTCTTTCGCGACCCGCCGCCACCCCCGCGCTGCGCGCTTCCCTTCCCCGAATGCAGGGAAGGGCGAGTAGTCCGTCTGTTTCAAGCGTATCTGATGAAGTTTGGCAATTTTCGAGTACAGCCAGTGGGTCTTTAAACACCCTCGGGTAACGTCCATTCCGCTTCTTTGCTGGTTAAGTCGGGCACTGGCGTCAGCGTCCCGCTCCGTCGTCCAACAGCCTGATCCCGCGCGCCCGCCCCGCTTCGCGATAGATTTTGCCTTGCTGCTCCAGTCGATTAAGATGGCGCGTCACCGCACTGGTCGATAGGTAACAGCCTTTCCCGATCTCGCGCAGCGTTGGCGGGTAAGTATGTTCTTTGACGTAGGTCCTGATAAAGTCATGAATGGCATCAGTTACGCTGTTTGTCACCGCCGCGCCTCCCCGGTGTAACAGAAATCAAACAAATGATCTTGGATCAACATCCTAGCACAAAGCAGAACATAAATTCTATCTTTCGAGGTTCTAAATTGATATGAATCTCGTTTCAGAGTGGTTTAGTTGCGTCACACTGCGGGGCGGGGTAAAAATCAGCGGTTAGCGATTAGCAGTTAGCGATCAACAGTCAGCGCAAAGTTTTCGCTATAGCCTAGATGCGCGTTTGAGCATCGATTGTGCCGGGCGAATCGTTTTTTTCGCTGAAAGCTGAAAGCTGACCGCTCAAAAGGAGCTTTTGAAGATGGATTTCTTGAAGAAATTGTTCGGCGGCGGCGTGGGCGGCTCTGGCGGTGACGTCGGCATTTACTTCTACGTCAAGCCCTCCGGCTGCGACGAGGTCGTGCGCGTGCGGATCAACCGCAACAATGACCTCAGCCTTGCCGACGACGGCAAGAATTACTGGGTGCACAAGGTGGTCATGGGGACGACCTGCTTTCAGCGGGTCGAACTCGACGTCTATTTCAAACCGAGCCGCCAAGTTTCCGAAACCAACATCAGCGGCGGCGAGCTGGTCAAAAAGGAAGATTACGAGGCGTGGGTCGCCGCGCAGGAATAGCGAAGCGACGAGATTAGACATTTGTTCTGGCATCGATCTGCGGGTATAATTCAGAACAAATTTACTACTCCGAAAGGGCGTTTCGATGCCGCACCCACTGGTCGATCAACTCCGTTTCACCCGCAGCGAATTTCAGCGCGCCCTCGCCGGCGTGACCGACGAAGAAGCCCGCCGCCGCTTTCTGCCGATCAACTGCCTCAGTTGGATGATCGGGCATTTGGCGGCGCAGGAGCAGTTTTACTGGAACTTTTTGGGACAGGGACAGGTGCCCGTCCCTGAACTACAAGCCTTCGCGACCGGACAGCCTGCCAGCACGCCGCCGCTCGCCGACGTTTGGGGCTATTGGCGCGCGACCGTCGCCGCCGCTGATCCTTATCTGGACAGCCTGACCACTGCCACACTGACTACGTTTCTGATCCGCGAAGACGGGCAGCCGATGCGCGAAAACGTCGGCACGATGCTGCGCCGCACGACTTATCACTACTGGTATCATCTCGGCGAAGGGCGGGCGGTGCGCCAACTGCTCGGTCACACCGACCTGCCGGAGTTCGTCGGCAAGTTCGATGAGGCGTCACTATATCGCCCGGAATAGCGGGCGCTTCAGGCGCGAATCGCGTATCTAAACCCCCTCGATTTGCGTATATGTACCTAGATGCAATTCGCAGACATGGGATTGCGAGCATCATCCTGGCTCATAGGACTCAATCATGGTATCAGCAATTGAAGTGAAAGGACTCACCCGAATTTTCGGGAACGGCGGCGCAGTCGTTCGTGCCGTCGATAACCTGACGTTCAGCGTCGAACCGGGCGAGGTCTTCGGGATGCTTGGTCACAACGGCGCGGGCAAAACCACGCTCGTCCGGCTGATCAACGGCGTGCTCGACCCGACCTCCGGCAGCGTTCACGTGCTGGGCATGGACGCGCACAAACAGGGCAGCCACGTCCGCAAGCTGACCGGCGTCTTGACCGAGACCCCCTCGCTCTACGAGCGGCTGACCGCCCGCGAGAATCTGCGCCTGTTCGCGTCGCTCTACGAAGCGCCCGATCCGGCGAAGCGCGCCGACGAAATGCTGGCGCTGTTCAAGCTGTCGGAGCGGGCGAACGACCGCGCGGGTGGCTTTAGCAAAGGCATGAAACAGCGCTTGGCATTGGCGCGGGCGCTGATTCACGACCCGCAGATTCTATTTCTGGACGAGCCGACGGCGGCGCTCGACCCGGAAGCCGCGCGCACCGTGACCGACCTGATCGAGGAACTGAGCAGCCAGCGCGGGCGCACCGTCTTTCTGGCGACGCACAACCTCAACGAGGCGCAGCGCTTGTGTACGCGGGTGGCGGTGCTCAGTCACGGTAAGCTGCTAGCACTCGGCACGACCGCGGAATTGGGACGACAGTTATGGCGCGCCGCGTGGCTCGACTTCGATCTGCGCGCGCCGCTGACGCCGGAGGCGATTACCGCGCTCAAGGGAGTGGACGCCATCCGCGACCTGCAAGTCGAAGGATCTGAAACTCGCCGTACAGGTCAGCGACGAAGCGCGCACGCCCGAAGTGATCGCGGCGGTGGCGGCGAGCGACGGGCAGATCATGCGCGTCAACCCGCGCGAGCACTCGCTGGAAGATATCTACTTCGAACTACAGCGGCAGGCGGAGTCAGGGTCGCAAAAGGCGGTGGCATCATGAAGCTGAATTGGCGCATCATTTGGAACATTGCGGTCAAGGACTGGAAAGAAGTCCTGCAAAACCGGACGGCGCTGCTGTCGTCGGTGCTGGTGCCGGTGATCTTCGTCGTGGTCATCCCGCTGCTGCTGACGGTACTGCCGCAGAAAGTCGATATGACATCGTTCTCGAACGACTCCGATTTTCAATTGATCCTCAAGACGCTGCCGCCTGCGCTGCAAACCGAGATCGGCGGCATGTCGCCGGATCAGATGATGATCGTGCTGATCCTCGGCTACATGTTCGCGCCGATGTTCCTGATCATGCCGTTGATGATCGCCAGCATCATCGGCGCGGACAGCATCGTCGGCGAAAAGGAGCGCAAGACGCTCGAAGCGCTGCTCTACACCCCGGCAACCGACACCGAACTCTACTTGGCGAAGGTGCTGTCGGCGTGGCTGCCCGCGACGCTGATCGCGTGGGTGAGCTTCATCGTCTACGCGGTCGTGACCAACGTCGCCGGAATGCCGATCATGGGGCGGGTCTGGTTCCCGCTGCCGCATTGGTGGGCGCTGATCCTCTGGGTCGCGCCGGGAGTCGCCGCGCTCGGCATGTTGGTGATCGTGATGGTCTCGTCGCGCGTCAGCACTTTCATGGCGGCGCAGCAGACCTCCGGCATTCTGGTGCTGCCGATTATCCTTTTGGTGGTCGGGCAGGCTTCGGGCGTGATGTATTTCGGCACCGAACTCGTGCTCGTGCTCGGCGCGGTCGTCTGGGTGCTCGACGTGGCGCTGCTCTGGCTCGGCGTCAAGCAGTTCTCGCGCTCGGCGTTGATGGCACGGATATAAACAACCTCACCCCTGCTCGCTGTGCGAGCTTTCCCCTCTCCACTGCGTAGAGAGGGGACTTAAAACCCCGCCGAGCGTTTTTCTCCCCCTCTCTATGTAATGGAGAGGGGGTCGGGGGGTGAGGTCATCGTGAAGCGAACAACAACGGAGATTTTCCCACATGACCATTCGCACCCTCTCGCGGCAAACCGCCCGCCGTCTGGCAGTCACGCGCCAGCGCCTCACCGGCGACCCCGCCCCAGCGACGCCCGAAGGCATCCTCGACGTCGTGCGCGACCTCGGCTGCTTGCAGCTTGACCCGATCAGCGCGGTGGCGCGCAGTCACCAGTTAGTGCTCTGGAGCCGCGTCGGCGTCTACGATCTCGCCGATTTGGATCGACTGCTCTACGAAGATCATCAGTTATTCGAGTATTGGGCGCACGTCGCCTCGATTGTGCTGACCGAAGAATACCCGGTGCATCACTGGCGGATGCGTAATTACGTTTCCACCGACTTTGGCAATCCTTGGTCGAAGCGCGTGCGCGACTGGATCACCGAAAATCAGGCGCTGCACGACTTCATCCTCGCCGAGCTGACCGAAAAGGGCGCCATGCTCTCGCGCGAACTCGAACTGGACGGCGTCGATCCGAAACACTGGGTATCGAGCGGCTGGACCGGCGGACGCAACGTCAGCCGGATGCTCGACTTCCTCTGGTCGCGCGGCGACATCATGGTCACGGGGCGGTCGGGCATCCAGAAACGCTGGGATCTCGCCGCGCGCTGCCTGCCCGACTGGACGCCGCGCGATCAGTGGGACGAGGCGCAGGTCGTCAGCTACGCGGCGCAGAAGGCGATCCGCGCGCTCGGCGCAGCCACGCCGCAGCAGATCAAGCAGCATTACACGCGCGGACGCTACCCGAATCTGCCGCACGTGCTCAAGGCACTGGAAAAAGACGGCAAGATCGTCCGCGTGACGGTCGAAGACCTGAAAGGCGACTGGTACGTCCACGCCGACGATCTGCCGCTGCTGGATCGGATCGAGGCGGGCGAGTTCGCGCCGCGCACGACCTTACTCTCGCCCTTCGACAACCTGATCTGCGACCGCAAGCGCACCGAGCAGTTGTTCGACTTCTTCTTCCGCATCGAAATCTACGTCCCGGCGGACCAGCGGCAGTACGGCTACTACGTCCTGCCGATCCTGCACGGCGATCAGTTGATCGGGCGCGTCGATTCGAACTTCGAGCGCAAGACCAAGACCTTCAGCATCGCTAACATCTACGCCGAGCCGAACGCTCCTTCCGACGCCGCCCCCGCCATCCGCGAAGCCATCGAATCGCTGGGGCAGTTTCTCGGCGCGAAGCGGATCGAGTACGGCAGTGTCGCCCCCGGCTGGGGAAAATCAATGAGGCGATCTCGTGGCAACTCGCGCGCAAAATGAGCACGATTTCCCCAACTGGGAAGCTCTCGATGACGGTGGACGACGCTATTGGATCGACAAACAAGGTCGAGTCAGCGGATTTGCGCGGTATATTAAATCGGTCGACGCGGACGAAGTCACTCAGTCGATTGTGCAAGAAATCCACGATAATGATGGTACGCTAATTGCACGACATCAGAAATACCCGGTCGATACCGGACATCAGACGATTGAGTAGATCATGATCACTCAAGAACTTTTAGCAGATCAAATCATCGCTTATTTGAACGGCGCGCAGTCACTCGACGATCTCGTCGCGTGGGCGGAGGATACGCTCGTGACGTTCACCGAGTCCGATGTGCGCCCACCCAACGCCGATGCCATCTGGGACACGCTGCTGTATCTCGGCGCGGCGGACACCCCCGGTTTTCCGATGACTTGGGAAACGATTAAAGAGATGCTCGAACAGCTCGGTCGCCCGGTTCAGCACGTCACCGCCTAGAATGATGATCACACCAGAGACTGCCCAACACTTCGCCGAGGACTGGATCGCGGTGTGGAATTCGCACGACCTCGACGCGATCATGGCGCATTACGCCGACGACATCAGCTTCTGGTCGCCGATGATCGTCAAGCTGATGGGCGATCCGAGCGGCACAATCGAGGGCAAGGATCGCTTGCGCGCTTACTTCGCGCGCGGCGTGTCGCCCGAAAGCGCGCTCCATTTCACGCTGCTGCAAGTCCTGACGAGCGTCGAGAGCGTGACCATCTACTTCCGCCGTCACGACGGCGTCGAGGTCGCGGAAATGATGGTGCTGAACGCCGACGGACTGGCGACACAGGTGCGCGCTCACTACAGCGCCGCCAGCAGCGTTTGGCAACCCTGAGCGAAGTATAGCCGCCATGAATCGCCGCCAAGCATTGATCGAAATCGCTAAACAGCAGGGCATAGAGCCTTCAATTATCGCTGTCGCGTTTTCTGAGAACGCGCCTGAAGCCATTGAGATTGTCTTCAGCCAAATCGATGCTGCTGACAATGCCGCTTACCTGATCCCGAAGTTCACCGAAGAATTCTTGCTAAATCCGGTAAATCCCGACACGTTTGTGGAACTTGCCACAATATTGCTCCAGCGCCCCAACCACAGCGGTCCGCGAATCGCCAAGCTGCTCACCGATTTAGCTGATTCCCGTGCTGAGGAATTGCTGAGGCAAATGCTCGATCTGTCGTGGGTGTATCCCCCCAACCGTCCGGCGGCGGCACGCGCACTGATCAGCCGTCTTTATGCCGACGATGCTCAACATGCGTTGTCCGACCAATCCGAGTTTGTTCGCCTTAAAGCAGCCCAGCGCTGCGAGCAGGAAGCGAACACCGAAGCGTTGATTCATGCTTTAACCGATGACTCGGCTGCGGTCAGGCGAATCGCTGCGTGGTACATGGGGCGCAAGCAGGTGATGACAGCGGTTCCCACCTTGATATTCGCTGCGCGCCAAGAAGAAGATCTCGAAACACTGCGCGCGATAGTCTGGTCGTTAGGGATTCTCGATTCGAGCGCTGCTCGCTCGCTCCTTAATGACTTGATCAGTCACGGCAATCCGCAAATCGTGACTGCGGCGAAGGAAGCACTCGTTCGGCTTGACCAACCCATCACGAAAAACTGAACCGTGTTCTTCCGCTTCGGATTCGGTTTATACTTTGGTCGAATATGTTCGACGGTTCGCGCCACCTTCGAAACTTGGTAAGGGGCGTAAAAAATCCTACAAAAGGCTTCAAAATCATGTCCCGTACTTATGACGTTTTGTGCATGGGGCGCAGTTCCATCGACCTCTACTCGAACGATGTCGGCGCGCCGTTCGAAGAAATCACCAGCTTCGCGGCGCTGGTCGGCGGCTGCCCAACCAACATCAGCGTGGGGACGCATCGCTTAGGGCTAAACTCCGCTCTGCTGACCGGACTCGGCGACGACCGCGTCGGCGACTTCATCCGCCACTTTCTGGCGCGCGAGGGCGTCGAGCTGCGCTTCGTGCCGACCAAACCGGGACGCCGCACCAGCGCCGTCTTGCTCGGCATTCAGCCGCCCGACAGCTTCCCGCTGATCTACTACCGCGACAACAACGCCGACATCCAGCTTGAGATCGACGACGTGATCGCCGCGCCGGTCGCCGACAGCCGCCTGCTGCTGATCAGCGGGACGGGCTTGTCGAAAGAGCCGAGCCGCAGCGCGACCCAGTTCGCCGCCGAGTTAGCGACCGCTTCCGGCACTGAGGTCGTGATCGACCTCGACTACCGCCCCGATCAGTGGCACGATCCGCGCGCCTTCGGCATCACCACGCGGGTGACGCTGCCGCTCTGCGACATCGCCATCGGCACCGAGGACGAGATCAAGGCGGCGACCGGCGCTGCCGATCCCGATGCGGCAGTCGCGACGCTGCTCAAGGGCGTGCGCAAGGCGGTCGTCTTCAAGCGCGGCGGCGCTGGATCGACGGTTTACACCACCTCCGGCGAGGTCTACCTCGCGCCGCCGTTCCAGATCGAGGTGCTCAACGTGTTGGGCGCGGGTGACGCCTTCGCCAGCGGCTTCATCTACGGCTATCTACAGGGATGGGGCTGGGCGAAAGCCGCGCGCATGGGCAACGCCACCGGCGCGATTGTCGTGACGCGGCAGGGCTGCGCCAACGACATGCCCACGCTCGACGAAACGCTCGCCTTCGTCGCGGTGCAGGGCGGGTTCTAACCGCCCGCTGGAGCAACATGGTTCGTCGAGCGTTCGATGAGGGATTCCAAAACCTACTTACCACCCCACAAATCCCACCTCTGGCGATCTGCTCAGACAAAACGGACAAGGCACTCTCCCCTCCCTGAAGTCGGGGAGGGGTCGGGGGTGGGGTCAAACGGCGACTTCTCCCTACCCGCCCGAATTATCCCTTCTGCTATAATAGGCGCTTGCGGGCTGAACAATTCCCCCGCAAGGAGCAGAATAATCCTATGAGATTGGCAAGCAAACTGATCGCGACTGCACTGATCGCGCTGATGGCGACGGCGGCAGCGACGACCGTGGCGGCACAGACCGCCATCCCCGTAACCGGCAGCGTTTACCAGACGACCAACGTCCGCAGCGGTCCCGACACCCGCTACCAGATCGTCGGGCAGTTGAGCGCGGGCGACCGCGTGCGGATCAGCGGGCAGGACGGCGACGGACGTTGGCTGCGGGTCGTGCTGCCGACAGCAGCGACCGGTTGGCTGCCCGTCTTCGCGCTGATCCTCGACGGCGACCTGAGCGACGTTCCGGTGATCGAGGACGCTGCCAGCGCGGGCACCGTCGTGCCCAACGCCGACGTCAGCGTGATCTCTTACGGGCGCGTCAACGTCCGCAGCGGACCCGGCATCGGCTACGAGATCGTCGGGCAGCTTGACGTGGACGAGCAGGCAACGGTGGTCGCGCGCAGCAACCGCCAGAACGACTGGCTCTTGATCCAGCTTAACGAGACGGAAGCGGGCAGCATCACCGAGGGCTGGGTCGCCTACTTCACCGTCAACGTGCAGGGCGACCCGCGCGCGCTGCCGGTGCTCGTGCCGGACAGCAGCGGCGAAGCGCTGATCCCACCGTCGCGCCTGCTGCGGGCGCTGTTCAACGTGCGCCTACACGACGCCCCGCAGCTCGAAGCGCCGGTCACGCTGATCGTCCGGTTCGACAGCGAAGTTACCCCGATTGGGCGGAACGCCAGCGGCGATTGGGTCTTCGTCGGCTACGCGGATCAGACTGGCTGGGGCGTGACGCAGTTATTCGACATCACCCGCGACGAACTCGCCGCGCTGCCGATTTACGGTCAGAGCGGCGTCCGGGCGACTCCGCAGCCAACCGCCAGCGCGACGCGCACGCCATCCCCGCCGACCGAACCACCCACGACGCAGCCCACCGCGCAGCCCACCCCTGAAGTCACCGCCGAGTCTTGATCGACGTGAAGTGCCGCCGGGGAATCGCATCTGCTCTGTTGCAACCATAGTTTGCTCGACCTGTGGATTAAGCTACCCAACTGCTTTTGCCCTCTCCCCTCCCTGAAGTCGGGGAGGGGAAGCGCGTGTAGCGCGCGGGGGTGGGGTCAAAGTGCCGATCTTTACGACAGAGCAGATCGAATCCCTCGGCGGCGAAATCGTGCCTCTTGCCGTACCCCGATTCCCGATCTTTATCACTGATCATGATCGTCTAATCGCATTTCTGCGCCTGATGTGCTACCCTGAACCCGTGTTGTAATACTCGACAGAGGGATAGCACTCATGCGCTTTGACGCCATCATCATTGGGACGGGACAAGCGGGTCCGCCGCTGGCACGCGCACTCGCCGACAAGGGCTGGAAGGTCGCCATTGCCGAGGGCGGGGTGTTCGGCGGCTCGTGCGTCAACTACGGCTGCACGCCCAGTAAAGCCATGATCGGCAGCGCCCGCGCCATCCACGCGGCGCGGCGCGGCGCCGATTTCGGCTTCAGCGACCGCGAGGTGATCACCGACTACCCCGCCGTCGTCGCCCGGCGCGATGCTATCGTCAAGGCGTCACGCGATGGGCTGATCAAGAGCCTCGAAAGCCGCGCCAACATCACGATTTACCGCGATTACGCTGCCTTCGAGAGCGCCCACTCGGTTCGCGTCGGCGACGAGCTGATCGAGGGCGACCAGATTTTCCTCAACACCGGGGCGCGCGCCGTGATCCCGCCGATTGAGGGGCTGGAGGGCGTGCCTTACTTCGACAACGTCAGCCTGATGGGGCTTCAGGAACTCCCGCAGCACCTCGTCATCATCGGCGGCGGCTACATCGGCTTGGAGTTAGGGCAAGCCTATCGGCGTTTCGGCAGCGACGTGACCATCATCGATCATTCCGAGCGCCTGATTCCGCGCGAAGACCCGGATTTCTCGAAGGCGGTCAAGCAGGTGCTCGAAAAAGAGGGCATCCGCATCCTCAGCGGCAGCGACGTGCTCAAAGCCGAGCCGCGCGGCGCGGGAATTCGCCTTCAGGTGCAGCAGCAGGGCGCGCGCAATCCGCAGTGGATCAGCGGGTCGCATCTGCTGGTCGCCACCGGACGCCGCCCCAACAGCGACCAGATCGGCGCGGATAAAGCCGGGCTGGAACTGGACGCGCGCGGCTTCGTCAAGGTGGACGATCACCTACGGACGAACGTCGACGGCATCTTCGCCCTCGGCGACGTCAATGGCAGAGGCGCGTTCACCCATACTTCGTACAACGACTACCAGATCGCCGAGTCGCTGCTGCTGGGTGACGGATCGCGCAAGCTGAGCGACCGGATCATGATCTACGCCATGTTCATCGATCCGCCGCTGGGGCGGGTGGGCATGAATGAGACGGAGGTGCGCCGGAGCGGGCGCAAGGCGTTGATGGCGACCATGCCCATGACCCGCGTCGGGCGGGCGGGCGAATTCGGGCAGACCGAAGGCTTCATGAAGGTGCTGGTCGACGCCGAAACCGAGCAGTTCCTCGGCGCGACCCTCTTCGGCATGTCCGGCGACGAGATCGTCCACCTCTTCGCCGATTTGATGTACGCGCAAGCGCCCTACACGGTCATGAAAAACGCTGTCCACATCCACCCGACGGTCAGCGAGCTGCTGATCACGCTGATGGAGGGCTTGCAGCCGCTCAAGTAAATGGTCAACGGCTGCGTGGGGGCGAGGCATGAGGGTGTTTAAAGACCTCACCGCTGTGTCGAGTCATCGCTATACGTCGCCACCAACCCTCGAAACAAACGAGGTACTCTCCCCTCCCTGAAGTCAGGGAGGGGCTGGGGGCTGTCAGGGGTAGGTATTTTATTAACCTCACCCTCTGCCCCTCTCCACGTTGTGGGGAAGGGGTAAAAACAGGTTACAAAGGGTGTTCAAAGTCCCCTCTCTGTGTAATGGAGAGGGGATTTAAGGCTTGTCCGGTATTCAAAACATAGCCGTGCTCCCTAACCGTGCCCCGAATCGTCGGCACTTGCCTCGCAGCTTCAGGAAAAACGCAGCGTGTCGGCAGCCAACGGCGTGTACGCTCCCCTCCCTGAAGTCGGGGAGGGGTCGGGGGTGGGGTCAGCAGCGGCAGCAAGAGACAAATGATACTGATTCGAGTACCGGACAAGTCTATTGAGGGGTGAGGTCAGCACAGAGTTAAAAACCTACCCCTGTTAGGGGGCTGGGGGTGGGGTCACGAAGCAGCATTTTGCACACGCTCGTGCCTCGCCCCTCCTACGAGAACAAATCAGGATTTCGCAGATATCCTCAATGCGGTGATTTACTCCAACCCCACCCACGCCGGAGCGCACCGCCGCAGCACGGCGATGATCCCGTCGATCACCGAGTCCATATCGCCGTTGGCGTCTACGACTTCAATCAACTCGCCGCGCTCGCGCAGGAAGTCGATCACGCTCAGATACTTGGCGCGCGTCTCGGCAAAGCGATCCTCGAATAGTTCGCGGTGATCCTGCCGCGCGCTGATGCGGCGTTCGGAGGTTTCGGGGCTGACGTCGAAGAACAGCGTCAGGTCGGGCTGGCGCGCGCTGTGATTCAGGTCGCGCACGTCCTCGACCGTCAAGCCGTCGGTCGATTGGTAGACCAGCGACGACAAATAGTAGCGGTCGCAGACGACGACGCGGTGATCGCCCCCGCTCAGGAATGGGTCGATCACGCGCTCGTTATGGTCGGCACGGTTGAGCGCGAAGGCGAGCGCCAGCGTCCGCGCCGAGATGCTGATCCGCTTGTACAGTACGTCGCGGATGTACTCGCCCGCCGCCGACGGATTGTGCGGTTCGTAGGTCAGCAGCACCTGCTCCGCGCCGAGTTTTTCCGCCAACCGCTCCGCGATCAGCTTGAGCAGCGTCGTCTTGCCGGATCCGTCCAGCCCTTCGAAGACCAGAAAGAATGTCCCGCTCATTCGACTTTCGCTTCCGCAACCTTCGGCGGGCGCTTGAAGCTCTCGATCACGGCGGGGCTGAAGCCCAGATCAGCCGCCGCTTGCCCAAATGCCGAGCTATCCGGGCTGCGATAGTAGCGCTTGTGCAGATACGACAAGCGGCAGAGGCGGATCGATTGCTCGGCATCGCCCTCACCGCGCGTCCGGTGCGTGATCCAGCCGCTGTCTGGCAGGATGTGATGCTGCTCGGCTTCGCCCGCCTCGACCAGCGCCGCACGCACGCGCCGGGGAAACGGAATGTCAACCATCCCCGACCCCATGTGCAGGTGTCCGACCTCGACCTTGCCGAACCTAAACTCGATCCCGCCGAAGCGATGGAGAAAGGTTTCGATCCCCTCCCACGCCGAGACCGCCTGAATAATCTGTTGTGCGTATTGATGCTGCTGCATTTACATCCCGGTATTGATAACGATCATTTTGAGAGTGGTCATTTCTTCGATGGCGAAGCGCGGACCTTCGCGCCCGACGCCGCTGTCTTTGACGCCGCCATACGGCATCTGGTCGACGCGGAAGGTCGGCACGTCGTTGATCATCACGCCGCCGACGTTGAGCTTCTGCGCCGCCAGCATCGCGTGGGCGAGGTCGCGGGTATAGACGCCCGCCTGCAAGCCGAAGGGCGAGTCGTTGACGGCGTCGAGCGCCGTTTCGAAATCGTCGAACGGGATCAAGCAGACGACCGGACCGAACACTTCCTCGCGCATGACTTTCATGTCCGGCTGCGCGCCCTCGATCACCGTCGCCTGATACAGCCGCCCGTCACGCTGTGCCCCGGCGATCACCTGCGCGCCGCCCGCGACGGCTTCGCTCACCCACGTGTCGATCCGCTGGCAAGCGCCGTCGTTGAGCATCGGACCCAAGTCGGTCTTGTCGTCCAGCGGGTCGCCGATCACGAGCTTGTTCGCGGCGGCGACGTACTTGTCGCGGAACTCGGCGTAGCGGCTGCGATGGACGTACAAGCGCTGCACGCTAATGCAGACCTGTCCGCTGTAAGCGAAACCGCCAACCACCGTCCGGCGGATCGCGGCGTCCACGTCGGCGTCGGCGTCGATTACGGTCGCGGCGTTGCCGCCCAACTCCAGCGTGATCCGGCGCAGCCCGGCGACCTTGCTGATCGCCCGCGCCACCGGGACGCTGCCCGTGAAGGTGATCATGGCGACGCGCTCGTCGGTGACCAGCCAGTTGCCCACGTCCGCCCCGCCGATCACGATTTCGAAGCCCCCGGCGGGCAAGCCCGCTTCGCGCAGGATGTTCGCCAGATGCAGCGCCGTCAATGGGGTGGCAGGCGCGGGCTTGAGCACAATCGGGCAGCCCGCCGCAATCGCGGGCGCGACTTTGTGCGCCACCAGATTGAGTGGGAAGTTGAACGGCGTGATCGCGGCGATCACGCCGACGGGCACGCGCACGTAGTAGCCGATCTTGCCGACACCGCCGGTCGCCGCGTCGAGCGGGATGGTTTCCCCGTGCAGGCTGCGCGCGGCATCGGCGGCGAAGGTGAAGGTCTCCACGCAGCGGTTAACCTCGCCGCGCGCGTATTTCATCGGCTTGCCGCTCTCTTTCGCCATCGTCCGGGCGAGATTGTCCGCTTCGTCGGCGATGATCGCGGCGGCGGTGTTGAGGATCGCCGCGCGTCGATGCGCGGGCAGCGCCGCCAGCGTCGGCGCGGCTTCCGTCGCGCGCTGGATCGCCGCGCGCACGTCCGCCTCACTCAACTCGGCGATGGTATCGATTACACTGTTGTCGTAGGGGTTGATGACGTCCATCGGGTTCACTATCCTACTGTCTCGACTGATTCTATTGTACCGTCAATCCCGCACCCGTTAACAGCCTAGATTATCTCAATTCTCAGCGCCCATTTGAACCCTTATAACCCCTGTTGACATCTCAAAGCGAAAGTGCTACGCTTCTGCCAGTCATCGATGGAAAGGTCGCTATGATTACGCGCGAAGAAATCAGTATCCGCCCTTACAGTCCGGCGGATTATCAAGCAATTGCTGATCTGACCAACGCCTCCAACATCGCTCTGGGCATCGAGCGCCGCCTGACCGCCGACGAAATCCGCCTGTTTTGCGAGTCGCCGGAATTCGACGCCGCGAACGACTCGTTCATCCTCGAACGCGCCGGGCGCATGATCGCTATGACCGATCTCGAATTCAGCCCTGCGACCGGGCGCGCGTGGGTGGACGGCTTGGTGCATCCCGATGACTGGCATCAGGGCATCGGCACCGAACTGATCCGCCTGACCGAAGCGCGCGTGCTGGCGCGCGCTGACGCCGAACTGCCGACCGATCACCCCGTCTCGCTTCAGCGCCACACGACCGACCAGAATCCCGCCGCCATTCACCTGTTCGAGCGCAGCGGTCACCAGCACATCCGTACCTTCTACCGGATGCGGATCGACTTCGACGGGCGGGTCGAACCGCACCCCCTGCCCGACGGCATCGAGCTGCGCCCGTTCAACCGCGATCAGCACGCGCACGCGGTCTACGCGGCGCAGCAGGAATCCTTCGCCGATCACTGGGGCTTCGAGCCGGGCAGCTATGAGGAATGGGCGCACTACTTTCTAGACACGAACACGCAGGACTTCTCGCTGTGGCAAATCGCGTGGGACGGCGACGAGATCGCCGGAATCTGCCTCAACCGCCCGGAGGCGAGCGACCCGCAAATGGGTTGGGTTGGCGCGCTGGGCGTGCGCCGCCGCTGGCGCAAGCGCGGGCTGGGGCGGGCGCTGTTGGAACACAGTTTTGCCTTGTTTCAGGAATCGGGATTCGTGCGCGCGGGTTTGGGCGTCGATGCCTCCAGCTTGACCAACGCGGTTGCTTTGTACGAACGCGCCGGGATGCACATTCACGAGCGGCAGTTGGCGTATCGCAAAATGCTGCGCGGCGAAGCACCCGCCGAATGATGATCTAACCTTTGATGCCAGTTTGCTTGCGCTCATTTCCCCTCACCCTGCTTGCTGGCGCAAGCCGTCCCTCTCTCACCTAAACGGGGTGAGGCACAATAACCAGCGATCTTCCCCCTCTCCCCGCCTGCGTGGGAGAGGGGGTCAGGGGGTGAGGGGTTTTATGAAGTTCGTCTAGGGAAACGATTACACACAGGCGTCGCCGAAGGCTGTTTTCAGCGACGGGGGTTTGCCAGCGACTTTTCAGCCCTGACGCGCGGGACGCATGCCCGGAGGCGGAGTCGTCGCGGTTTTTGGCGCGGTCTTCGCCTTCGCGCGCGCCCGACGTGATCTCGGTGGTGCTGTCGGAATCGACCGCTTCCGGCTGCGCCGTCGGCTCCGGCAACTCTTTGGGCGTAAACAGAGTTAAGTCCGGCTTTGGGAAATAGCCCGACTCGGTCATTGAACGCGGAATTTGGGTGCGCTTCTTCATGCTGAGTTCCTGAATAATTCTGCCTATTTTGTAGCACAAAATAAGCAAAATTACACGTATCTTTAATGAATCCCTGACAACGACACTTACAGGGTCGGGATTACGGCAGCGCCTCGGTGCTTAACAGTTGCGTGACACCGTTGCTCTCCGCCGCCCAACCGACCGCGTTATCGGCTTGCACCCGCCACCAGATCAACCCATCCGCTCGCACCGGACCGCCGATGATCGTCACCCACTGATAAGCATTGAGCAGCCCGATCTCGGCGGCGCTGGTCGAGGGTTGCACCCGCATGATGACCCCCGCCGGAGCGTGAACCTGCACCTGTCGGCTGACCGTCAGCCCGTACTGGCTCTGCGCCGCGCCGCTGGTTGGCGCGCCGACCCACTCGACCGCCAGCGCTCCGGCGACCGACGCCGTGATCTCGCGCACCGCCCCGTTGATCTCGGCGACGTAGTAGCGCAGACCCTGAGGGTCGGCGACGACGACCAGCGCCGCGCTCCGGTCGGGACTCCAGTCCACCCGCGACGGCGGCGCGTCGCCAATCGGCGGCGTGAGCGGCTGCCCGTCGCCAGTGTAGAGGCTTTGCGGGCTGTCCTTTCCATTGCGCGACCCCAGCGCGACGATCTGCCCGTCGGCGCGCTCGACCGCGTTTTGCAGCCATATACCCTGCGCGCCGCTGTCGAAGATCAACTGCGTCGTCGGCGATGCCGGATCGATCCAGCGCAAGCCGACGCGCCCATCGTCGCCTGATCCGCTGGCGAGAATCCGCGCGCCATCCCACGACCACGAGCCGTAATCGAAGCGATAGGTCGGCGTCTTCTGCGCCGGGTCGCTCGCCGGGGTGACGAAGGTCAGGGCGTGGCGCTGCTCGTCGGGCAGGTACAGTTCGATCAAGATGCCCGTGCTGCTGCTGTTCCACTCGAAATGCAGGCTGTTGTAATGCGTCGGCTCGCCTTCGCGGTTGACCGTACAGGTCGTGACGGCGGGCGGGCATTCGCGGAAAATCTGGCGGCTGGCGCTGCCGTCGAACAGCCAGACGCCATCGTCGGTCGATCGTTTTGCGGGTTCCCGTCGCGCTGGTGTCGATCAGGAAGGCGAGATACGCCCGTCAGGCGACCAGCCCACCTGCGTCACGCGACTTCGGCGTTATCGGCGCTGGTCTCGACGGTTCGAAGATTGCTGAACGGGCTGGTATCGAGCCGCCGGGATTCGCCGTCGTTCAGGTAGAGCAGCCCGCGCGGATCGACGAGCGCGATCTGGTTCGGATTCGCCGGGTTACGGGCGAAGGCGGTCGCGGCGAAGGGGAGCAGCGAAACCATCGCCGGTGACGAAGCCGTCGGCGGTGCTCAGCGAGAAGGCGCGCGTCAGCGGATCGACCGGCACGATCTGCGTGACCGAGACAATCGGCGGCAGCGTCGGCGAAGCCAGCGCCGTCGGCGTAGCGATCAGCGGCAGCGGCGTCAGCGTGACGCCTTGCGGGATGCCGGTCGGCGTCGATCTCAACCGTCGAACGGCGTCACCGGCGCGGGGATCGTCCCCGGCGCGGCGGTGATCACGGTGGGCGGTGCGTGCAGGATGATGGTCGGTTCGACCCGCTCAACCGGCGTCGGCGTGCGGAAGCCGAGCGGGAACGGCGACGGCGAAGCATTCGGCAGCAGCGGTGTGAACGACGGCGGGATCGTGTGGGTTGGCGTCACGCTGGCGATCAGCGGCAGCGGTGATGGCAGCACCGTCTCGGTTGGCGATGGCGTGTCCGTTGGGCGCGGCGTGAAGGTCGCGCTCGGCGTTCCCGTGTCGGTCGGGAGTGACGTGTTCGTTGGCGCTGGCGTATTCGTCCGCGTCCATGTCGAGGTCGGGAGCGGCGTTCCGGTGTCCGTTGGTGTCAGCGTGTTGGTCGGGAGCGGCGTATTCGTCTGCGTTGGCGTATTCGTTCGCGTCCACGTAAAGGTCGGGAGCGGCGTTCCCGTGTCCGTTGGTGTCGGCGTATCGGTCGGGAGCGGCGTATTCGTCTGCGTTGGCGTATTCGTTCGCGTCCAAGTCGAGGTCGGGAGCGGCGTTCCCGTGTCAGTCGGCGGCAACGTAAACGTTGCTTGAGGCGTATCAGTCGGCGCTGCTGTCGCCGTGAAGACGTGGGTCGGCGTCTGCGATGGCGTGCGCGTGGGCGCGGTCGTCGAGGTCGACGGCGGCGTCAGCGCTGGCGGTCAGGGTCGGGGCAACCGTCGGCGTCACTTCCGGCACGCTCAAGTTGCACGCCGCAAGCAGCGCCGCCAGCAGCACGACGATCAACCGGGTTAGCGTCAGTCTTCTCATTACGCTCATTATAAACAGCGGCGAGATCGATCCGCGAGACGCTTCGACGCCGTTTCCCCTGCGGCGGCGGCGGCGCTATAATCGCCCTTCAATGCCGTCATTCAGGAGCAGCATAATGACCATCGCTCAAGGAGCCGTCCATGCGTGAGCAGATTCAGCGGATTATCGCCACGCCGCACGAACTCCTACACGCCCTCGCGCTGGCGCTGATCGGGCGGCGCGCCGGGCGCATGGTCGACGATCACGTCGTCATCCCCGACGACCTGAGCACGCCGGAGTTCGTCTTCGTCGCCGGGCTGCCCGCGCTGGTCATGTTGGGCGTGCTCGTCGCCGCCGTGATCCTGCTGCTCAACGCCCGCACGCCCAACGCCGCCGGCATCGCTACCGGCATCATCATCGCCGCCGCCGCCGTCGCCTCCGGGACGATCAGCGACCTGCAACTGATCGTCCGCAAGCTGTCGCGGCGCCCCCAATAGGGCACGGCGCGCCGTGCCCCTACATGCAGTGGGATTAGGCAGTCGCCCGTGTGCTGGTGGTCGATCCGCCGTGACTGTGACCATGAACGCGGAAGGCGAGGATCACCATCATGGCTCCGAAAGCCGTCGCCAGCACGCCCAGCAGCCACAGCAGAGTCAGAATACCCTCGCCGGGATAGAACAGCAGCAGTCCGCCAAAGAGGATCGAGACCGCGCCGCCGAGGATCATCATCCACTCGTTGTCGATCTGCCGGCGCAGCTCAATCGCGCTGACGATCTCGATGACGCCGGTGACTATCGCCCAAAAGACGACGATGTAGAACACCGTCAGCACCGCCGCCGCCGGGAATAGGAACGCCGCGATCCCGGCGAGAATGCCGAGCGCCCCCTCAAGCGCCAGCAGCCACCAGCGCTCGTGACTGCGCGACTGCACCGCCGCGATCAAGGCGAAGACGCCGTCGACGAACAGATAGGCGGCTAAGAATGTCACCAACAGCACCAGCGACAAGTTGGGGAAAAAGATCACGGCGAGACCGAATAGAATCGCCGCAATCCCCCGGATGAGCAGAACCCACCAATTGCGTGCCATCGCCTCTAACATGGCTGCCTCCTATTATTTCATTATTCATTTCAATCGATTTATTGTACATCCGATTTGTTATAAAAGCGTCAGTACAACCACTCATTTAGGGGAGGCAGCGATTAACGTTTGGTGAATTGCCCCTCGGCTAGCGCTGCTTGAGCGTGCAGAGCGCCTGCCGGATTTCGCCGAGGTGATAGGCGCTGTGGACGATAACCGCCAGCGTGTTGCCGAAGTGGTCGCCGTTCAGTTGCCCGACGCTCTCCACGAAAGTCCGCACGCGCGTGTAACTGGCGCGCAGTTCCGCCTTGCTCGCCTCCCACTCGTCCGGCGTGACCGCGCTCACCGTCCGCCAGATTTCGCCCCAGTCGACTTGCTCCGGCGGCTGATCGCGCAGGTACTGTTCCAGCACGTCGACGTAAAAGCGGACGTGGGCGACCTGCGCAGCCAGCGTCGCGCACGACGACGAGACGGGGATCGACGCTTCTTCCGCGCTGATGGTGGCGAGCGTCTCGAACAGTGAGGTGTTCCGGTCGAGGTAAATCCCGTTCACCTGCTCGAAGGTCTCGGTGAAGAAGTCGAGCAGGTCGCGGCGAACGGTTTGGGCGAGATCCGGCTGAGTCATGCGTTCTCCTTTTGGATCGTTAGTGGTTGGAGCTGTTGCAGCCATATGTCGGCAGCGCGCGGCGACGTGAAATGGATCACTTGCAGGTGGGCGTATTCGGGCTGGCTTAGCCACAGCGGAAGTTCGCGCTGGCGGCGCCTATAGGTCTTGAGCAGCCAGACGAACAGCGAGTTGGTGCTCAAGAACTGCTTGCGCCACGTCTCATAGTTGCCCGTGTTCCACAAATCTTCCTGCGTGCGGATGCGCCGGATCGTCCGTCGCAGCAGCCGCCAAAAGATGATCCTGAACGGGTAGTCGAGCCAGATCAGCGTGTCGGCGCGCGTCCACGTCAGATCGCGGGCGCTGCTGTAATTTCCGGCGAACACCCAGCGCTCCGCTGCGATCGCCTCGGCGACGCGCGCCCGAAAGAGCGTCGCGGCCGACGGGCTGCCAGTTCGCGCCCCAATACAAAGCATCGGGATCGATCAACGTCAGGTCGCAGCGGGTTGCGATCTGCGCTGCCAGCGTCGACTTCCCCGATCC
Source organism: uncultured Chloroflexia bacterium (assembly GCA_963826685.1). Taxonomy (GTDB): domain Bacteria; phylum Chloroflexota; class Anaerolineae; order Aggregatilineales; family Phototrophicaceae; genus Flexifilum. The sequence continues at coordinate 97,930 of CAWGYC010000005.1, forward strand.
GGTCGTTCCAACGACGACGATCCGCTGCATGAGTCCTCCTTTTGACCCCACCCCCAGCCCCCTGTCAGGGGTAGGTATTTTATTAACCTCACCCCCAGCCCCCTCTCCACGACGTGGAGAGGGGGTAAAAACAGCTTGCAAAGGGTCTTTAAAGTCCCCTCTCTATGTAATGGAGAGGGGATTTAGGGGTGAGGTAAGCGCAGAGTTAAAAACCTACCCCTGATAGCCCCCAGCCCCTCCCCGAATTCGGGGAAGGGCGCAAACACTTTTCGCCCAGCGTGGGCAGCAGAAGCAGATAATAGCAAAATTGATCGATTTTCAGCGCCAATGGGTACACTTCCCAATGAATATCGAAACTCTGCGAACCTAACTCAGTATTCAGTATTCGGTACTCAGTACTCCCTTGTACATCTGTGCTAAAATAGTGCTATGAAATACGCTAGAGTTGCCGTAAATCGCGGTGTCGACGCGACCTATGATTACCACATCCCGCCGGAGTTGGAAGGCAAGATCGCGCCCGGTCATTTGGTGCAGGTCGAGTTCGGCACGGCGATGGAGCACGCCATCGTGCTCTCGCTACATGACGAAGCCGAGGTCGAACGGACCAAACCCATCGTCGCCCGGCTCGATCCGCGCCCGGTGGTCAGCGAGGCGCAGATCGAACTGGCGCGCTGGCTCAGCCAAGCCTACCTCGCGCCGATTGGTTTGTGCCTGTGGATTTGGCTGCCGCCCGGCTTGACCGGACACCGCGACCTGATCGTCCGGCTGCGCGAAAATTATCCACCTGAATTGGTGGTCGATCAGCTTGAGGAAGCGGTCGTCGCCCTGCTCAAGCGGCGCGGGGCGCTGCGCGGGCATCAACTGAACCTCGCGCTGCCGGGCAAGGAGTGGCGCGGCGTGGTCGACGTGCTGGAGCACTACGAGGTCGTCGAGACCGAATCAACCCTCGCGCCGCCGCGCGTCCGCCCGCGCATCGTCCAGACCGCCGCGCTCGCCATCCATCCCGACGACATCCCCGAAGCAGTGCTGACACTCGAACGCACCTCGCTGGCGGCTGACCTGCTCGAAGTCGTCGCCACCGTGCCGGACGTCGAAACGGCAACCGCGCTCAAGGCGACCCGCGCCAACCAATCACACCTGCAAAAGCTGGTCGAAGCGGGCTGGGTCGCCGAACAGGGCGATAAGCTGGCGCTGACGCTCGACCCCGCCGAGCTGACGCCGACGCTCAACCAACTGCGCAAGCTCGACAAGCCGCTGCGCATCCTGCGCATCCTCGCCCGCGAAGGCGATCCGGTCGACGTGAGCTGGATTTACGCGCAAGCCGACGCGACTCTCGCCGACTTGAAGAAGCTGGAAGAAGCCGAGTTGGTGCTGCTGGGCGAGCAGCAGCGCTGGCGCGACTCGCTGGCGGAGAAGGCGTTCATCCCGGTCTCGCCGCCGTCGCTGACTCCGGCACAGTCGGCGGCGTGGAAACAGATCGAGCACGCAATCATCACCGCCAACTCGACCCCACCCCCGGCTGAACAAGTTCAGCCTTCCCCTCCCCGACTTCAGGGAGGGGAGAGTGCAAAAGACGCAGGTGACGACAAATCACGTCAGTGGGCTGTACCCAAAGAGATTTTCGAGGCGATGAAGCAGCTTGCCCGCCAGCAGCGAGTCGAGCCGACGCCCGCAGAGGATACTTTGTGGCAGTGGCTGCGCGGTAAGCAGCTCGAAAACCTGAAATTTCGCCGGCAGCAGCCTATCGAGCGCTTTATCGTCGATTTCTACTCCAGCGAGCTTCGCCTCGTGATCGAGGTCGATGGCGAAATTCACCAGTACACTCAAGCCGAAGATGCGCTCCGGCAAGCCTATCTCGAAAGTATCGGCTTGCGCGTTATTCGATTCACCAACGATGAGGTGCAGCGCGACGTTAAAACCGTCCTCAGCAAAATCGCCGCTGCCGCGCACGTGCAATCGCACCCTACGGACAAGCACTCTCCCCTCCCTGAAGTCGGGGAGGGGTCGGGGGTGGGGTCGAAGCGCGTCTTCCTCCTGCACGGCGTGACCGGCAGCGGCAAGACCGAACTCTACCTCCGCGCCATCGAGTTAACCCTCGCCCTCGGTCGCTCGGCGATCTTCCTCGTGCCTGAGATCGCCCTCACGCCGCAGACCGTCCGCCGCGTCGCCGCGCGCTTTCCCGGTCGGACGGCGGTCGTTCACAGCGCGCTCGGCGAGGGCGAGCGCTACGACACGTGGCGGCGATCCCGTGATGGCTTGGTGCAGGTGGTCGTCGGCGCGCGCTCGGCGCTGTTCACGCCGCTGCAAGACGTCGGGCTGATCGTCTTGGACGAGGAGCACGACTCCAGCTACAAGCAGTCGCCGCCGGTGCTGCCGCCCTACTACCACGCCCGCGAACTCGCCGAGGAGATGATGCGCCGCAATCACGGCGTCGTGATCGTTGGCAGCGCCACGCCCGACGTCGAGACCGTCTACCGCAGCGAGCGCGGCGAGATCGCCAAGCTGGAACTGCCGCAGCGGATCATGGGGCATCGCGTGCGCATCAACGAGCAGGCGGAGCGCGCTGGAGTCCTGCCGCGCTATAAGTCAGATAACGCCGGAGCGTCAGCCGACGATGCCGTGATGATCGATCTGCCGCCGGTGCAGGTGATCGACATGCGCGACCAACTCAAGCAGGGCAACACCAGCATTTTCAGCCTGCCGCTTCAGCAGGCGATCACCGACGTGCTTGAGCGCCGCGAGCAGGCGATCCTGTTCCTCAACCGGCGCGGGCAGTCGACCTACGTTTTCTGCCGCGACTGCGGCTACATCGCCACCTGCCCGCGCTGCGACACGCCGCTGACCTATCACCGGCAGGGATCGGCGCTGCGCTGCCATCGCTGCGGCTTTCAGCAGCCCGAACCGCAAATCTGCCCGGAATGCGGCTCCAAGCGGATCAAGTATTTCGGCGCCGGGACGCAGCAGGTCGAGCAAGCGCTGGTCGAGCAGTTCCCGCGCGCCCGCGTCGTCCGTTGGGACAGCGACACCGCCTCGTACGCCGAAGCGCACGAGGCGATCTTGCAGCGCTTCATCGAGCGCCGCGCCGACATCATGGTCGGCACGCAGATGGTCGCCAAAGGGCTTGATCTGCCGCTGGTGACGCTGGTCGGCGTGGTCAGCGCCGACATCGGCTTGGCAATGCCCGATTTCCGCGCCGGGGAGCGAACCTTTCAACTGCTGACGCAGGTCGCCGGGCGGGCGGGGCGCGGCTTGCTCGGCGGGAAAGTCATCTTGCAGACTTACCAGCCGGATCACTACGCGATTCAGGCGGCGTCGAAGCACGATTACGCGGCATTCTACCAGCACGAGATCGCCTACCGCCGCGATCTCGGCTATCCGCCGTTCCGCCGCTTCGTGCGGATTCTGTTCCGCTACCCCAGCGAGACCAAAGCCCAGCACGAAGCCGAGCGCGCCGCCGCCCTGCTGCGTCAGCGGCTCGACGCGCTCGACATGACCGGCACCGAGATCATCGGACCCGCGCCCTGCTTCTTCACCCGCGAGAACACGGTCTATCGCTGGCAACTGCTGCTGCGCGGACCCGACCCGACGCCTGCGCTCGAAGGCTTGCCGATCCCGCAGGGCTGGTACGTCGACGTCGATCCGGCGGAGGTGCTCTAAGAAAAGTACCGAGTGCTGAGTACCGAGTGAAGGGACAGCGGGAGAGATTTATCAGTGCTATCGTTCCGGCAGAGCGGCAACCGTGTTAAAAGGAGAAGCTTATGGAAACCGTCGGCAAGATTTTGGTGGCGCTGGTCGCGTTGGAGCACGTCTACATCCTCGTGCTGGAGATGTTCCTCTGGACGACGCCGCGCGCGCTACGCTCGTTCGGCACGACCCCCGATTTCGCCCAAGCCTCGAAAACGCTGGCAGCCAATCAGGGACTCTATAACGGCTTTCTGGCGGCGGGCTTGTTCTGGAGCCTGCTCTACCCTGATCCGGCGGTGGGTCACAATCTGGCGATGTTCTTCCTCGCCTGCGTGATCGTCGCGGCGATCTACGGCGGGCTGACAGTCAAGCGCTCGATCCTGCTGATTCAGGGGCTGCCCGCCGTGCTTGCTATCATCTCGATCTTGATCGCGATCTAGCGCCCATTTATGAGTAAATCATGAGAGCGGCGGCTCAGGTGTCGTTTTCGGTCGTTTTCGTTCGACGTTTGTATAGAAAGTCGAAAATAACCGATAAGCTATCCAAGCAACCAAGGAGTTTCTCATGAATCCAGGAAATCAGTCTGATCGTCTATCCCGTCAAAGACATCGCCCAAGCCAAAAAGCTGTTCAGCGTCTTTCTGGGCGTCGAGCCGTATGCCGATCAGCCGTATTACGTCGGCTATAGGGTGGGCGAGCACGAAGTCGGACTCGATCCGCATGGCAGCAGCGCCGGACCAATCGCCTACCACGACGTGAGCGACATCAAAGCCAGCTTGCAAGCGCTGCTCGACGCGGGCGCGCAGCTTCAGCAGGATGTCAAGGACGTCGGCTACGGCTTGCTGATCGCCACCGTCAAGGACGCCGACGGCAACGTCATCGGACTGCGTCAGCAGCCCTAATCTCACGCATCCGTTTCGAGCAGGAGAGAGTGCTATGAAATACATGCTGCTGCTGTACGCGAGCGAGTCCGCTGTGGCGAACTTCACGCCTGAAGACTATGAGCAGGTCAGCCCGCAGAAGTGGTTCGCCTTGCTCGAAGAAATGAAGGCTGCTGGCGTGCTGCTGGACAACAACGGGCTTTCCCCCATCACCACCGCGACCACTGTGCGCGTGCGCGAGAGCAAGACACTGATCACCGATGGTCCCTTCGCCGAAACTCACGAGCAGTTTGGCGGCTATTTCCTGCTCAACTGCCAAGACCTCGACGAAGCGCTGGGCTGGGCTGCCAAAGTTCCGCACGCCACCTACGGATCGGTTGAGGTGCGTCCGCTCTGGTCGCCGGATGCGTAAGCGCAGCTTATCGAGAGTCATCAGCAAGCTGAAATAAGAGGAGCAAATAACATGAGAAAAGCAGAACAAGCCACGAAGTCCAAGGGCTTCACAGACGCGGAAAAAGCCGCGATGAAGGAACGCGCCAAAGAGATGAAGGCGGAAGCGCGCGCGCTGGAGAACAGGGCGGCTGGAGAAAGCGACTTACTCGCCAAGATTACCGAGATGGAGGAACCGGATCGCAGCATGGCAACGCGGATCCACGAGATCGTCAAAACCAACGCGCCGGAGCTTATGCCCAAGACGTGGTACGGGATGCCCGCCTACGCCAACAAGGATGGCAATGTCGTCTGCTTCTTCCAGACCGCGCAGAAGTTCGGCGCGAGGTACGCGACACTCGGCTTCAACGACAAGGCGAACCTCGACGATGGCGTCATGTGGGCGACGTCCTTCGCGCTGAAGGCGATGACCCCTGCCGAAGAAAAGCGGATCGTCGCGCTCGTCAAGCAAGCAGTAAGCTGAGGACGGATGACCGCAGCGGCGCAGATCGAAACGACCTTCCGCGAGCAGCACGGGCGCGTCCTCGCCGCGTTGATCAGCCAGTTGGATGATTTCGCGCTGGCGGAGGACGCGCTGCAAGACGCGCTGGTCGAGGCGCTCGAACGCTGGCAGGTCGACGGCGTGCCGCGCAATCCCGGCGCTTGGCTGACGACGACTGCCAAGCGCCGCGCGGTGGATCGACTGCGCCGTACCGCAGCTTTCGCCCGCAAAGCGCCGCTGCTGGTTCCAGAGGATCAGGACGAAACCGAGATGGACGACATCCCCGACGAACGACTCAAGCTGATGTTCACCTGCTGCCATCCGGCGCTGGCGTTGGAGGCGCAGGTCGCGCTGACGCTGCACACGCTCGGCGGACTGACAACGCCGGAGATCGCGCGCGCCTTCCTCGTCCCCGTGCCGACGATGGCGCAGCGGCTCACACGCGCACGCGGCAAAATCCGCGACGCGGGCATCCCCTACCGCGTCCCGCCCGCCGACCTGCTCCCGCAGCGGCTCGACGCGCTGCTGGCAGTGATCTACCTGATCTTCAACGAGGGCTACGTCGCTACCGGCGGCGACCAGCCGATCCGCGCCGACCTGTGCGGCGAAGCGATCCGCCTGTGTCGAGTGCTGGTCGATCTGCTGCCCGATCACGCCGAAGCGCTCGGCTTGCTGGCGCTGATGCTGCTCCACGACTCGCGCCGCGAGACCCGCCTCGACGCGGCGGGCGATCTGGTGCTGTTGGAAGATCAGGATCGCGCGCGCTGGGATCAGGCGAAAATCCGCGAAGGGACGGCGATCCTCGATCAAGCGCTCGCCTTGCGCGCTCCGGGTCCCTATCAGGTGCAGGCGGCGATCAGCGCGCTCCACGCCGACGCGCTCACGCCCGACGCGACCGACTGGGCGCAGATCGCGGCGCTTTACGACACGCTGGCGATCATGAACCCGTCCCCGGTGGTCGAGGTCAACCGCGCCGTCGCGCTGGCGCTGGCGGGCAGCCTGCAAACCGGGCTGACGCGGCTGCTGCGCCTCGACGATCAACTACGCGGTTATTATCCGTATCAAGCCGCCCTCGCCGACCTGCTGCGCCGCTCGAACCAGCGCGAAGCCGCCGCCGATGCCTACCAACGCGCCCTTGACCTGTGCGGCAACTCCGCCGAGCACGCTTATCTTCAGCGCCGCCTCACTGAGATGCTAGGAGTTTAGAAAATCATGACCACTTGGCAAGCATTTGCCCAACAAGCACCCGAACTGGCAGCTTTCGGCGTAATCCGTTTCGGCAGCGAAGTCGCCTATCTCGGCACGATCCGCGCTGACGGCAGTCCGCGCGTGCATCCGGTGACGCCGATCATCGGCGAGCAGTTGTTCCTGTTCATGGAGCCGACCTCACCCAAAGGCAAGGATTTGCAGCGCGACCCGCGTTACACCTTGCACTGCTCAGTCGAGAATTCAGGCGGCGGCGACGGCGAGTTCTACGTCAGGGGACGAGCTACCCTGACCGACGATCCGCAGGTGCGGGAACGGGCGGTGCAGGCAGCGCCCTACGAGCCAGCGGATCGCTACATCCTGTTCGTGCTCAGCGTCGAATTCGCCTTCATGAATACCTACCGCGACGGCGCTGCTCAGCCCGTCCGCTGGCACGCCCCTAACGGCAGTTGATCTGTCGTTTTCACAGGTATAATAGAGACACGAAGGCATAGGAGACGGGTCAATGGTGACCATCACCTTGAACATCCCGGAGCAGACAGTGAAACAGGCTGAGGCGGTCGCCGCGACAACTCAGCGCCGCATCGAGGATGTCCTCACCGAATGGCTTGACCGCGCCGCCAACGAAATCCCCATCGATCAACTGTCGGATGCTGAGGTGCGCCAACTGGCGGCGACGCAGCTATCCGACGCGCAGCAGGATGAACTCAGCGAACTGCTTGACCATCAGCGCGAGCAGGTGCTCAACGCTGCCCAGCGCGTTCGCCTCGACGCGCTGATGAGCGATTACCGGCGTGGGCTGGTGCGCAAAGCTGAGGCGCTAAAGGTTGCCGTCGAACGCGGGCTGATGCAGCCGCTTGGCTGATCCATCGTGCCCCGTGCCCATATCCCCGCCGACCTCGACCGCCGCGTCCGTGAAGCCGCCCAGAATCGCTGTGGTTACTGCCTTAGTCCGCAGCATCTCGTCATGGCGCGGCTCGAAATTGAGCACGTCATCCCCTTAGCTCAAGGCGGCAGCGACGACGAATCCAATCTCTGGTTAGCGTGCCCGCTCTGTAACAGCCATAAGAGCGACAAAATCAGCGCCGTTGACCCCGAAACCGGCGAATCCTGCTCACTGTTCAATCCGCGCACGCAGCGCTGGGCAGATCACTTCCGTTGGAGCGAAGAGGGCATCCGCATCGTGGGCTTATCAGCGATTGGGCGGGCAACCGTGATCGCGCTGCATCTGAGCGACGATCCCGACGCACTCGCCGTGCGCAGTTATTGGGTGCTGGCAGGTTGGCATCCGCCGGAGTCCTGAGCGTACCCCTAGCGCTCATCGAGTTCTCACCAAGTGGCATCAGATCGACGTGCCACGTTTTTGACCCCCGCTCTTCGTTTGCGGTAAACTAATTCATATTTCACGCAACAAACCAAAGGCTGAGAGAGTCACCTCAGCATAGAGAGGAGTGGTCATGGCGACCAACACCGTTTCGCTTGAAAAGGAGAAACTGCTCGACTGGTATCACCAGATCGTGCTGATCCGCAAATTCGAGACGAAAAGCGACGAACTCTACAAAGAAAAGGTGATCACGGGCGTCTACTTGCACCTCTACAACGGGGTTGAAGCGACCGGCGTCGGCGCAGTCGCAGCCCTCACCGAAGACGATCACGTCATCACTGCTTACCGCGATCACGGCATCGCCATCGCGCGCGGCGTCGATCCCAAGCTGGTGATGGCGGAGATGATGGGCAAGCGCACCGGCACCAGCGGCGGCAAGGGCGGGTCGATGCACATCGCCTCGCGCGAGCACAATTTCTGGGGCGGTTATGCGATTGTCGCCGGGCACCTGCCGCTCGCCGACGGGATCGCGCTCAAAGAGCGCTACATGGGAACGGAGAACGTCGTCCTCTGCTTCACCGGCGACGGCTCGACCAACAACGGCTACTTCCACGAAGCGCTTAACCTGAGCGGCGTCTGGGACTTGCCGGTCGTCTGGCTGATCGAGAACAACGGCATCGGCATGGGGACGCGCGTCCAAGACGCCTCCGGTCAGCCCGATCTGATCAAGCGCGCGATTGCCTACGGCATGAAGGAAGGTCCCAGCGTCGATGGGCAGAACGTGGTCGAGGTCTACGAGGGCGTCAGCGAAGCGGTCGAGTACGCCCGCAAGCACGGTCCCATTTTGATGGAAGCCCGCACCTATCGCTATCTGGGGCACGGCGTCTCCGACAAGTGGTTCAACACCCGCGAAGACCTCAAAACCGAACTGGACGAGTGGCACGAGAAAGACCCGATCACGATCCTGCGCCGCATCCTGCTCGACCTAGACCCGGACATTCGCCCGGAACTGGAGCGCCTCGAAGCGGAAGCCGACCAGATCGTCGCCGAGGCGGTCGAATTCGGGGAAAACAGCCCGGTGCCGACCTACGAAGACTTGATCAACAATATCTACGTTTAGCATTCGTCCGCGGGACTGACGCGGCGTTATCCCGCTGTTTGGAACGTAAACTTACGGCGAGAAACGTCATAAAATGGAGCGCTTGTGAATGCCAGTCATGCTGGATCGGGTCCAATGGGAGTCAGAATGAGTTTACCAATCGAAAGTGTCGATTCAGACTCTGCATATCGGAGAGGGAAGCTCTGATGGTATTGCCGAATTTTCTGATCATTGGTGCCATGAAAGCGGGGACAACGGCGCTCTATCTCACTCTTCAACAGCACCCGCAGATTTATATGTCGCCCGTTAAGGAACCGCATTTCTTTTCCTATGAAGGTAGAACGTCGAGCCGGTCGTTCATTACGACCACTATCGATGATTACAAGAAGCTATTTGAAGGCGTCACCAATGAACGGGCACACCGGACTTTTTAGAATCTCAGGGACGGGAGATGTCTGATTAGCAAGTTAATGACCAAAATAGTCTCTCATACCCGAAGATTGATCTCGGTGCTGCGCGAAGAATTGGCGGAATTTTACAAACGCCCATAACGAGAAATTATATAATCTTACATCGGACATGGATTTCGATGGTAGCCTGCAGCTATCAGGCTTCAGCTATCGAGCTAAAGAATTACTGGTGACGCAGACCGCTGAAAAGCTAAGGAGCAATAATGGCAGACAGAAATGTCCCGATGCGCGAAGCGCTGCGGGCGGCGTTACAGGAAGAAATGCGGCGCGACGAAACGGTCTTCGTGATGGGTGAAGAAGTCGCCGCGTGGCAGGGGACGCACCGGGTCACGCGCGGGTTTTTGGAGGAATTCGGACCCAAGCGCGTCCGCGATACCCCCATCAGTGAGATGGTGATCGCCGGCGCGGCGACCGGCGCGGCGATGGCGGGGCTGCGTCCTGTCGCCGAGATCATGACGATCAACTTCGCTTTTATCGCTTTTGACGCCATCATCAACCACGCCGCGAAAATCCACTACATGTTCAACGGACAGTTCAAGGTGCCGATGGTCATCCGTGCGGCGAGCGGTTGGGGCAATCAAGCGACCGCCACCCACTCGCACACGCCGGAACCGATCTTCGCCCACTTCCCCGGCTTGTACGTCGGCTGCCCCTCCAACGCCTACGACGCCAAGGGGATGCTCAAGGCGGCGATCCGCGACGATAACCCGGTGCTGTTCACCGAGTTGATTGCGCTCTACCCCAAGCCGTCGCCGATCCCGGACGAGGAATACCTGATCCCGATTGGCAAGAGCGACGTCAAGCGCGTCGGCAAGGACGTGACGCTGGTCGCTTACGCGCGCGGCGTCGAGTGGGCGCTCGAAGCGGCGGACTTGCTGGCGAAAGAGGGCATCGAAGCCGAAGTGGTCGACCTGCGCTGGCTGCGCCCGCTCGACCTAGAGCCGGTGCTGGAGAGTTTCAAGAAGACCAACCGCTGCGTCGTCGTCGAAGAATCGCTGCCACACTTCAGCGTCGGCAGCGAGATCGCGGCGCAGCTTCAGGAAGCGGCGTTCGACTACATGGACGCGCCGATCAAGCGCGTCAGTGCGATGGACGTGCCGCTGCCCTATGCTCATGACATAGAATTGATGGCGCTGCCGAACGCCCAGAAGGTCGTCGACGCCGTGAAAGAGGTGGTGTACTAATGGCGCAAGAAATCAAGATGCCCGACCTCGGTTCCGACATCGAGGAAGGTGTCCTGCTCAACTGGATCAAGAGTATTGGCGATCAAATCAAAGAAGGTGACGTGCTCGCCGAAATCGAGACCGACAAGGCGACGGTTGAAGTCCCCGCGCCCGTTTCCGGCACGATTATCGAACTGCTCGGCGCGCCGGGCGACACGCTCAAGGTTGGCGCGGTGATCGGTCACGTCGGCGCAGCGGGCGAAGCCGTCCCCGCCAATGGCGGCATCAACGTCCGCGCCCGCGCCGCAAGCGTCCCGGCTGCGGCTCCCACCTGCCGCCGAAGCAGCGCCCGCCGCGCAAGCGGCTCCAGCCTCCGCCCCCGCGCCCATCGCCGACGCCGATTTCACCGGCATCAAGGCGTCGCCGGTCGCCCGCAAGATTGCGACCGACAAGGGCATCGACCTGCGGCAGGTGACCGGGACGGGTCCCGGCGGACGCATCACCAAGTCGGACGTCGAGAATTACACGCCCGCTCCGTCTGCGCCGACCATCTCCGCCGCTGGCGCGCCGCTCTCGCTGCCGACTTACGGCAAGCTGCCCAGCGGTCCCGACGTCGAGATCATCGACGTGGCGAAGATGCGCTCGCGCATCGCCACCCGCATGATCGAGGCGAAACAGCAGGTGCCGCACTTCTACGTCACCAGCGAAATCGACGTCGACGCGCTGCTGGCGCTGCGCAAGCAGTTGAACGCCGACTTGGACGATGAGCACAAGATCACCGTCAACGACCTGATCGTCAAGGCGGCGGCGCTGACCCTGCGCGACTTCCCCAACCTGAACTCGCACTTCTACGGCGACAAGATCGCCCGCTACAAGCGGATCAACATCGGTATCGCGGTCGCTTTACCCAACGGCGGCTTGATCAACGTGGTCGCCAAAGACGCGGACAAGACTTCGCTCGGCACGATTGCGCTCCAGAACAAAGAGATGATCGCCCGCGCCCGTGACGGTAAGCTCAAGCCCGACGATATGTCCGGCAGCACCTTCACCGTCAGCAACTTGGGCGCCTATGGCGTCGAGCACTTCCTCGCCATCATCAACCCGCCCGAAGCGGGCATTCTGGCGGTCGCCTCGGCGACCAAAGTCCCGGTCGTCAAAGCCGATGGCAGCTTGGGCGTCGGCACCCATATGAAGGTGACCATCAGCGTCGATCACCGCGTCAGCGACGGTGCGGAAGGCGCGCAGTACATGCAGCGCTTCAAGCAGTTGATCGAAGCACCGATGCAACTGCTGCTGTAGTAAATCGACCTCAAATCGATTGTTGTAGGGACGTTATACTTGTTCCGCAAGCCTATAACGTCCCTACAAGCTTCACGTATCGGGATCAATCGCACATCAAGCAGAGATGGTGAGTACACGCCGTCTCTGCTTTTTTACGCGAACAGAGGCTTTGATGATCGTTTTTGATGGGCATAATGACATGCTGACCCGTGCGGATATGGAAATTCGCAGCTTTCTGGAAGGCATGGAAAACGCGACTGGACACCTCGACTTGCCGCGCGCGAAACACGGCGGACTCGGCGGCGGGATGTTCGCCATTTTCACGCCCGCGCCGCCCGACTCGCCCGAACGCGACAACATGTACGGCGTCACTTTCACAGACAAAGGCTACGACGTCAGTGAGCGCAGTCCCATCGATCAAGCCTACGCCGCCGCTTACAGCAACCAGATCATCGACTTCGCCTACCGCCTCGAAGCCCGGTCGAACAATGCGGTCAAGATTGCCACCAGCGTCAAGCAGATCGAGCAGTGTTTTGCCAGCGATACACTGGCGATGGTGCTGACGCTCGAAGGCGCGGAAGCGATCAAGCCGGATTTAAGCAATTTAGAGTTCTATTTCCAGAAGGGGATACGGTCGCTCGGCTTGGTTTGGAGCCGCCCGAATGCGTTCGGTAAGGGCGTTCCGTTTCGCTTCCCGCACTCACCGGATACCGGTACGGGCTTGACCGACGCGGGAACAGCGCTGGTCAAAGCCTGTAACAACTTGGGCATCATGGTCGATCTAGCACATCTGAACGAGCGCGGTTTCTTCGATGTCGCGGCGATCTCGTCCGCGCCGTTGGTTGTCACCCATGCAGATGTCTATGCCATCTGTCCGTCGACGCGCAACCTGACCGACGACCAGATCGACGCGGTGGCGGCGTCAGGCGGGGTGATCGGCATCAACTTCGAACCGATCAACACGCACCCGCAGGCTAGCATCGATCAGGATGTGCCGCTGACCCAGATCACGGCGCACATCGACTACATTGCGGACCGCGTCGGCATCGATCACGTCGCCTTCGGGTCGGATTTCGACGGCGCGGATATGCCACGAGCGCTCAAAGACTCAAGTGGTTTACCTGCCCTAATCGAGCAATTGCGGCGTCAGGGTTACGATCAACCGGCGCTGGAAAAGGTCGCCTACAAAAACTGGCTGCGGGTCTTCGAGGCAACGTGGCACTGAAAAGCCCAACTGGGTAGCGCTCAGGCGTTGACGGTATCAGGCTCCGGCGGTTCGGTGTGGATCGTCACCCTCTCGACGTCGGGGAACGCCGTCCGCACGAGGATTTCGGCGTCTTCGGCGATCTGGTGGGCGTGTTCGAGCGTCATGTCGCCGGACAGCGTGACGTGCATCGTCAGGGCGTAGCCGTCGTTGTAGGTCAGCGCCTTGACGTGATGCCAGCCCATCGAGGGATACCGGTGGTGCAGCAGTTTCAGCACGTCTTGCTCGATCAGCGTCAGCACCCGGTTGGGCGCGGCGTCCGCCGCGTTCAGCGCCGGTTCAATGTGCGTGATCACGTCGGCAACGTCCGGCAGGTTATCGCGGATGTGCTGCTCAAGCTGGCTGACCTGCTCGTGCGCCCTGCCGAGCGTCTGTCCCGGCGGTACTTCGACGTGCATTTCGAGGATTTTGCCTTCCGGCGCATCGGCGACGCGGACTTCGTGCGTCGCCAGCCCCATCGCGTCGGCTTCCGCGCGCGCGCGCAGCGCGTAATCGGGCGCAGCGCCCAGCGCCGGAGCGACGTAGACTTCGACTTCGACCACACCTTCCAGCGACGATTGCAGCTTGGCGCGAATGGCGTCGCTGATCGCGGCAGCGTGATCGGCGGTCGTCTCCGGCGCGACTTCGATGTCGAGGTCGATCTGCACCGCGTCGGCGGGACCCCGGCTGCGAGCGCGGACCACGCGCAGCACCGATGGCACCGACTGCGCCAGCATGATCAGTTGATCGGCGGCAAAGGGCGCGGTATCGACCAGCACGCCGCCGGTCGAGCGCATGATCTGCCACGCTGCCCGCGCGATCAGCACGACGATCAAGAGCGCCGCCAGCGGGTCTGCCCACGCCAATCCCAGCGAAACCAGCACCATGCTCGCCAATACCGCCAACGTCACGAACACGTCGGTGCCGGTGTTCGCCGCGTCCGCGATCAGCAGTTCCGATTTGAGCCGCTGACCCTCGCGCCGTTGGTAGCGGCTGACCAGCAGATTGACCACTAGCGTGGCGACGAGCACGACGAAGACCACCGGCGAGATTTCCGGCTTGTCGCCGCTCGTCAGCCGCTCAATCGCGCTGCTGATAATTTCGCCCGCCGTGATTAAGAGTAGAATACCAATAGCCAACGCCGCAATTGTCTCGAACCGTCGATGCCCATAGGGATGATCTTCGTCCGGCGGTTTCCCGGCGATTCGGTTAGCGACCAGCCCGATCACGTTCGCCGTGCCGTCCATCAGCGAATGGAACCCGTCCGCCGTGATCGAGATCGCACCCGTCGCCAAACCGACGCCGATTTTGCCGAAGGCGACGGCGAAATTGAGCACTAACGTGATGAGGAGCACGCGGCGCACGGCGTGGCGTGCGTCTGTGGGTATTTGCATGAACCTATATTCCTAATAACTCGTATGTTTGTGCCGCCAATTAACGTGAATTATGGTTAAGGAATTCAAGGGGAGATTTTCACCGTAGGGGCACGATATATCGTGCCCCTACACGAGAAAACTCGCTTGCACAATCGTCTTATCCATAACTGACGTTAATTAAGGGTGAGAATCGAGACCGACCGCCCACTCACCTTCATTTCGCCTTATCATAGGGGGGAGCAGTCGGTTTTGACAATCTTGTTTGCGAAAATTCGGCTTGACCGTGCCAATTTTTAGCGGAGCAAAAGATTCATGACGGAGCCAACGTCCAAGAGCACGCCCGCTGAACGCGCTGAAGCAGTCATCAAAGCGGCGCACCTCGACGACATCTACATCCTCGAAGCGGTTCCCAACCCGCACGCAGCGGACGGTCGCGCTGGACGGTCGAGCGAGGTCTGGTTCTATGGACCTTACGTGCTGCGCATCCACGCACAAGGCGGTGAACTGGGGCGGGCGGCGGCACTGCTGCGCTATCTGCCGCGCGGCATCCCCCACGCGACCGTGATCGCCGCTGGCGACGGCTGGATCGTCCAGCGCCGCGTCGAAGGCGATCCGCTCAGCGCGGTCTGGGAATCGCTGGGAGAAGCCAAGCAGCGCGCGGCAGCCCAGCAGTTGGCGGCGATCTTGATCAATCTGCATCAGACCCGCGTCAGCGGGATGCCATCGCTCTCGCCGGGATGGTTCACCTCGATCCTACCCGCCGACATTCTCGCGCTGGCGGCGCGGCTGCGCGATCAGCCGGAGAGCGCCAGCGCGCTGATCGATGCCGCCGCCACCCTCACGCGCCGGACGATGGCGGACATCACGCCGCCGCTGCGCTGGGGGTTCATCCACCGCGACCTCAGCTTTGATCACGTGCTCTGGAAAGAAGACCGGATCACAGCGCTGCTGGACTTCGAGACCGCCGTCTACGCCCCGCGCGAACTCGAACTCGAAGCGATCTTGCGCGATGCACCGCCCGCGCTGCGCGGCTGGCTGCAAGAGGATTATCCGCTGCTGTTCAGCGAGGCGGGACTCGACCGGCGGCTGAAGCTCTACGGCATCGAGCGCGCCTTGCGCCGATTGACCGCCGACCCGACCAGCAGCGCCATCCTCGACCACCTGCGGGCGACCGTCGCCGAGTAACGCAATACAAAATGTCGTCCGTAGGGGCAGGACTGAGTCCTGCCCCTACCATGTCAACCGGCGCGATCCCCGTAGGGGCGTTATATATAACCAGTGGTGCAAGTTGAAATCGTCATGAGAACGTCGCACACTTTAGGTGTCGAAGCCAAAGGAGCGGGTTCCCATGACGACCGAAGACATTATCATTCACATCTTTTGTTGTGTCGATGATGAGATGAGCGACGTGAAGAAAGTCTCGCAGGCGGATCTGTATCCCAGTGAGGTGGTAACGATCGGGATTTTGTTTGCCCTCAAAGGAGGACACTTTCGCGCGTTTTGTCGCTGGTTGAAACGAGATTATGCGGCGCTCTTCGGTGGCTTGCCTGATCGCACCACCCTTCAGCGTCAACTGCGTGCCCAACAATACCATGCCGACCGACTCTTGGCGGATCCCGATCTGTTGAACGTGATCGACTCGTTCCCGATTGAGCTGCTGTTTCCACTCCGTGCAGGACGCTCGCCGCAGCAGCTCGGCAAGAAGAACCAAGATAAGGGTCGCTGGTCGATTGGCATCAAGCTGTGTTGGATTCTCAATACGCTCGGACAGGTGGTGGGTTGGCATTGGTTGACGATGAATTGCCCCGATCAGGATTTCCTGCCGCTGGTGGACCTGTTGAGCGCAGATGGGCTGGTGCTGTCTGACCTTGGTTTCCGCTGTAAAGCCGGAATCCCGGAGAACCTGAAACTCTGTCTCAAAGGCACTTGGAACGACCGCATGGTCGTAGAGACGTCCTTTTCGCTCTTGACGGTGGTCTGTCAGGGGAAAAAGATGTTTCATCGGACAGCCGCTCACTTGGAAGCGCGCTTGGCGTATACCGCCGCCATGTTCAATGTTTTGCTCCATCTTTTCTGGCAGTTGCATCCTGACCACGCCTTCAAACTCAGCATTGCCGAGTTCTCGCTATGACTTGCACCATTGGTTATATATAACCATTGGTGACCTAGTTTTTTAGCCCCTCACCCCCTGACCCCCTCCTTACAAGGGTAGGTATTTAACCTCAGTTATGGATAAGCGATCTTCGAGAGCGTGGTTTCTCGTGTAGGGGCACGATATATCGTGCCCCTACGGCGAAAACTTTCCCTCAGAAGCCATTTGAATATTCCCGTTCTTCCCTATAGCTCTGCCCAATAATTAAGCATTTTTCTCCCCTCTCCCCGCTTGCGTGGGAGAGGGGTCGGGGGTGAGGGGGTAATTCTCAAATGGTCTCTCAGATTTCTTAACCATAATTCACGTTATTTAAGCCTTGTTCTGACCTCACCCCTAAATAGGCTTGTCCGGTACTCGAATCAGCATCATTTGTCTCTTGCTGCCGCTGCTGACCCCACCCCCGACCCCTCCCCGACTTCAGGGAGGGGAGCGTACACGCCGTTGGCTGCCGACACGCTGCGTTTTTCCCGAAGCTGCGAGGCAAGTGCCGACGATTCGGGCACGGTTAGGGAGCACGGCTATGTTTTGAATACCGGACAAGCCTTAAATCCCCTCTCCATTGCATAGAGAGGGGACTTTAAAACCTTCTACGAGCCGTCTTTACCCCCTCTCCACTAGTGGAGAGGGGGCAGGGGATGAGGTTAATAAAAAACCTACCCCTGTTAGCTGACCCCCTCTCCCACGCAAGCGGAGAGAGGGGGAACGCAGCGGGTTTTTGTCCCTCTCCCCTTAAGCGAAGCGGCTACGTGGGAGAGGGACGGCTTGCGACAGCAAGCAGGGTGAGGGGAAATAAGTGCAAGCAGACTAGCACCAGTAGTTATATAACGCCCCGACAAGAACAAAATCGAATATTCAGACGCCCCTACCATCGCCCTACGGCAACGAGGCGAGCCTTATCCCTGCCCTGAATCTGCGGTATACTGCCCTCGATGTCGTGACGAGGAATTGATGGACTCACTCCAGTTTGTCCCGATCATGGTGGTCGGTTTTGCGACCGCGTTGGGCATGACCCCGCTCTCGCGAGCGATTGCGCTGCGCTTGGGCGTGGTCGATAAACCCAGCCAGCGCAAAATTCACCTCGACAATAAGCCGATGATGGGCGGCTTGGCGATCTACGTCGGCTTCGCTCTGACGTTGATCCTGTTCAGCCCGCCGCAGTATCTCGTCGAACTGGGCGCGCTGCTCTGCGGCGCTGCCTTCCTATCGGTCGTCGGCTTGATCGACGACCGTTACATGTTGAGCGCACGGATTCGGCTCGTGGCGCAGGCATTGGCGGCAGTCGTGCTGATTGCTGCCGGAATCCACATCCAACTCTTTCACCAACCCCTATTGGACTACCCGCTGACGGTGCTGTGGGTCGTCACGTTGGTCAATGCGACCAATTATCTGGACAACATGGACGGTCTCTGCGCCGGATACAGCGCGATTGCCGCCGGATTCTTCACCCTGATCGCCTTCAGTCAAGGCTTGACGCTGGTCAGCGCTTTGGCTGCCGCGTTGATGGGCAGTGCCGTCGGCTTTCTGGTCTACAACTTCAACCCTGCCAGCACCTTCATGGGCGACATGGGTTCGACCGTGCTCGGCTTCATCCTCGCCGCCTTGGGGATCAAACTCGAATTCGGGTCGCAGCCGTTGAGCGTGACTTGGATGGTGCCGCTGCTCGTGTTGGCGCTGCCGCTGGTCGATTTCCCGCTGGTCACGCTCACCCGCATCTTCGAGGGACGCTCGCCGCTTGATGCCGGGAAAGATCACACCTCGCACCGGCTGATGAGCCTCGGCTTGAGCGCGCGCTGGACGCTGTTAGTCATATATGCGGGCTGCGTGTTCTTCGGCACGCTTGGCTTTCTGGTCAGCGTCGAGCCGCCTGACCGCGCGCTGCTGATCGGCGTCAGCGGTTTGGCGTTGATGGGTATCCTGTTCGGGCTGATGATGTGGCTACGGCGCAAGTATCAATTCACGGCTCGCCCAAAGGGGTGACGATCACGCGCAGTTGATCGGCGTGTGCAGCTTGACTCGTCCTGTGTCCAAATAGTCGAAGGCGACGAGAATATGTTCAGAAAAATTGCATTGAGCCTGATTTTAGCCATTTTTGCGCTGGCGGTTGCCCCGGTGTTGGGGCAGGACAGCGCGACCGCATCGCTGCGCCTGCTCAATCTGGATACCAGCAGCACCGTCGTCACGGCGCGGCTGGAGGATGGGCGCGGGATCGCCACCAATCTCGCTTCCGGCTCTGCTAGCGACTACGTCCCGCTGGCGGCGAACCGGTCCACCTTCCTCACGGTGACGTTCGCGCCGCGTGGCGGAACCAACTTCAACCGCGAATGGACGGTTCCGCTGCTCAATCCCGGACACTACACCGCAGCGGTCATCGGCAGGAGCACCGACATCACGCTCCAGTTGGTTTTTATCAGCGAAGACAGTCTGTGCGCCGATAAACTGGCGGCGGGTTCCTGCATCATCCTGATCAACAACGTCGCCGGAATGCCGCCCGTGACGCTCTCGGCTGGCAGCACCCGCATGATCGAAAATGCTGCCTACCGGCACGCCGTCGTCAACACCGTCCCCGCCCGCAGCTATCTGGGGATCAGCGCGGTCAGCACCAGCAATCCCGACACGACCTTGTTTCAGCTTCAGCGCGGCTTTTTCGCGCCCAACGTGATCTCGTTCTACACCCTCACCGGCAGCTATTCCGCCGGGACGCTCTCGAATTTCGGCGTGGGCACTTTACAGCGCGTGCCGGTCGATACCATGACCTTTTTGCGCGGTCTCACCGCCGACTTAAACTTAACCGGCGGCAGCACTTTAATCGCGACCGAGAATATCGTCGCCGTCCTTGATACCATCGGGTTTGACCAACTGCTGGCGAACCCGCAGCTTCCGCTGACGGTCTTCGCGCCCACCGATGAGGCGGTCGTCGCCGTCGCCGATCTCTACCAGTGTGCGCTCGCCAACCCCGCCGCGCTGCGGACGTTGGTGCTCAACCACATCGTCGCCGGATCGTACACGCCGTCGCAGTTGATCAACGCCGGGCAGATTCCCAGCATGTCGGGCACGAACCATTCATTCCGCGCTGCCAGCGGCGGCTTTTTGATCGACAACACCTTTGTCGCCAGCTCGACGGGCTACCCGACCGCCAACGGCAACGTCTATTTGATCGATCAGGTGCTCGTCCCGCCCGGCTTTGTCGATCAATACTGCTCAGCCGGGTAATCGCCCGGCTGAATATTCGTTTTGTTCTCGTAGGGGCGTTCAATGAGTGTGTTTTAAAACCTACTCACGATCCCACCAATCTCGCCTACGACGATCAGTTCAGATCGAATAGACGATGTACTCTCCCCTCCCTGAAATCGGGGAGGGGTCGGGGGTAGGGTCAAAGAAGCTGACTTTTTAGACACGCTCATATAACACCTCTATACGCCACCCATAGGCTATGGGTTTTTCAGATTGGCTCTTACCGGCTAATCGCCAAAGGCTAGTAGCTGTTTATGACTGAAACTTACGTCGTCACCGGAGGTGCTGGCTTCATCGGTTCGCACCTCGCCGAGCATCTGCTCAAAATGGGACACCGCGTTCGCATTGTCGACAACTTCTCGACCGGCAAGCGCGCCAACGTCGCCCTGCTGACCGGCGACCTCGAAGTCCACGAGGTCAGCGTCACCGACCGCGCCGCGCTCACGCCCGTCTTCGCCGGGGCGGATTACGTCTTTCACGAGGCAGCGCTGGCATCCGTGCCGCGCAGCGTCGCCGACCCGCTCTCGACCCACGAAGCCAACGCGACCGGAACTTTGAACGTCCTGCTCGCCGCCCGCGACGCCGGAGTTAAGCGGGTGGTCTACGCCGCGTCTTCGTCGGCTTACGGCGAGGTCACGGCGGAAAAGCAGGTCGAGACGATGCCGCCGCACCCGCTCTCGCCTTACGGCGTCTCCAAGTTGGCGGGCGAATACTACTGCCAAGCCTTCACCGAGGTCTACGGGCTAGAGACGGTCGTGCTGCGCTATTTCAACGTCTTTGGTCCGCGTCAGGACGAGACCTCGCAGTACGCCGCCGTGATCCCCAAGTTCATCAGCGCCCTGCTCGCAGGCACGGCGCCAACCATCTACGGCGACGGCGCGCAGTCGCGCGACTTCACCTACATCGATAACGTGGTTCACGGCAATCTGCTGGCGCTCAAAGCGCCGGAGGTGGCGGGCGAGGTCATGAATCTGGCGATTGGCGGCAGCGTCTCGCTGCTCCAGCTAATCGCGAAGCTCAACCGCATCTTGGGCACGGAGATCGAGCCTATCCACACCGATCCGCGCCCCGGCGACATCAAATACTCGCGCGCCGACGTGACCAAGGCGACCGAACTGCTCGACTTCGCGCCGGTCGTCGCCTTCGACGACGGTCTCGCCCGCACCGTCGAATGGTTCAAGCAGCGGGGGCAAGCGTGATTTTATCAACCTCACCCCATGCAACCTGCGGTTGCTATCCCCTCTCCCTAGGAGAGGGGAAACTTACCCGACAGTCTGGAAACAGTTATCTTGGGTTGCTGCCGACGCTTTTCTCCCCCTCTCTTAGGGAGAGGGGGTCGGGGGGTGAGGTCGCGTGAGAGTTGTCCACGTCATCAAAGCAACCCGGATCGCGGGGGCGGAGCGTCACCTGACCATCCTGCTGCCTGCGCTCAAGGCGCGCGGCGTTGACGTGCAGCTTTTGCTGATCGAAGACCCCGCCCAGCCGGTCGACGATCTGGTGGCGACGCTGGAGGCGAGCGGCGTCCCGGTGACAAGGCTTCGCATTGACCACCACCTCGACCTGCGCCTGATCGGTCGGCTGCGCCGCGCCCTGCGCGCTCAGCACCCTGACATCGTCCACACCCACCTGATCCACGCCGACCTCTACGGCATGGCGGCGGCGAAGCTCGCCCGCGTCCGCACGGTGATTTCCAGCCGCCACAACGACAACAACTTCCGCCGCCTGCTGCCGGTGCGGATCGTTCACCGCCTGCTCTGGCGGCTGACCAGCGCCGGGATCGCCATTTCGGGGTCGATAGCCCGCTTCTGCGTCAGCGTCGAAGGCGCGCCGCCCGCCAAGATCACGACCGTCTACTACGGCATGACGCTCAAGCCGCTGGATCGCACAGCGGCGGGATCGGCGCTGCGCCGCGAACTCGACCTTCCCGCCGATACCCGCTGATCGGGATGGTCTGCCGCTTGATCGACCAGAAGGGCGTCGCCTATGGGCTGCGCGCTTTCGCCCGCATCGCGCCGCAGTTCGCCGCCGCCCATCTGGTGATCGCCGGAGACGGATCGCGCCGCCGCGCGCTCGAAGCTGAGGCGAAAGCGCTCGGCGTGACGGATCGCGTTCATTTCCTCGGCTGGCGCGACGATGCGGCGCAAGTCTTGGCGGCGCTTGATGTGCTGTTGATGCCCAGCTTATGGGAGGGCTTTGGCTTGGTCATGCTTGAAGCGATGGCGCAGACCGTGCCGATCATCGGCAGCGCCGTCAGCGCGATCCCTGAAGTGGTGATCGACGGCGAGACCGGGCTGCTCGTCCCGCCCCGCGACGTGGCAGGACTGGCGAATGCCCTGACGACCTTGCTGACGGACGCACCGCTGCGCCGTCACATGGGCTTGCTCGGTCAGGATCGGGTCGAGACGATCTTTTCGGTCGAGCAAATGGTCGCCGACACGCTGGCGGTCTACAGTAAATTGGCGTGATTCGGCACCAGAAGCTTCGATGTAGGGGCGTTATATATAACGCCCCTACGCTGTCCATCACTTGCATTAGAATGAAGCTATCGTTGGTCGACAAAGCCCCGGTGATCCAGCATCCATGAGCCAACCTGAACCGATCCGCGTTTTACGCATTATCGCCCGGCTCAACGTCGGCGGTCCGGCGATCCACGTCGCGCTGCTGACCGAGAAGCTCGGCGCGCCGACCTACGCCAGCACGCTGGTCTGCGGCGCGGTCGGCGACGACGAAGGCGACATGCAGTATTACGCCGAAGCGCATGGCGTCCACCCGATCATCATCCCGGAGCTAGGGCGCTCGCTTCACCCGCTGCGCGATCTGGTCACGATCTGGAAGGTCTACCGGCTGATCCGCCAATACCAGCCGGACGTGGTGCACACCCACACCGCCAAAGCCGGTTTCGTCGGGCGGGTCGCCGCGTGGCTGGCGGGCGTTCCGGTGATCGTCCACACCTTTCACGGGCACGTCTTTCGCGGCTATTTCAGCCCGACGACGACCCGCGTCTTCATCAACCTTGAGCGGATCACCGCGCGCATGTCCGACACGGTGATCACGCTGACCGAGGGCTTGCGTCGCGAACTCGCCGACGAGTACCGCATCGCCCGCAAGTCGAAAATCACGGTGCTGCCGCTGGGGTTGGATTTGCAGCCCTTCGCCGACAGCGTGCGCCAGAATGGTGCCTTCCGCCGTGAATACGGCATCCCCGCCGACGCCCCGCTGATCGGCATTGTCGGGCGGCTGGTGGCGGTCAAGAATCACGCCCTGTTTCTGGATGCCGCCGCCCGCGTCCATGCGCAGAAACCCGCCGCCCGCTTCGTGATCGTCGGCGATGGCGACCTGCGTGCTGAGATCGAGGCGCAGGTCGACGCGCTGGGGCTGCGCGACGCGCTGGTCTTCACCGGCTGGGTGCGCGATGTATCGCCGGTCTACGCCGACCTCGACGTCAACGTGATCAGCAGCGTCAACGAGGGGACGCCGGTCAGCGTGATCGAAGCGCTGTCGGCGGGCTGCCCGGTGGTGGCGACGGCGGTCGGCGGCTTGCCTGACCTGCTCGATCAAGGCGAACTCGGCGCGCTCGTCCCGTCCGGCGACGTCGACGCCCTCGCCGCCGCGTTGATCAAGGTGATCGACAGCCCGCCCGATCCCGAACCCGCCCGCGCGCTGATGCTCGACCGCTACAGCATTGATCGCCTCGCGCGTGACCTCGACAGCCTCTATCGCGGGCTGCTAGCGAAGAAACGAACACGGAACAAATCGTAAAATTTGAGTGTACGGGCGGGTTTGAATTCACCTATTGATCAATCTCTGAGCTACTTGTCTCTTGTGAGAAACTCCATCACCTGCAGACAAGGCACTCTCCCCTCCCTGAATTCGGGGTGGGGTCAGGGGTAGGTATTTTATTAACCTCACCCCCTGCCCCCTCTCCACGACGTGGAGAGGGGGTAAAAACAGCTTGCAAAGGGTCTTTAAAGTCCCCCCTCTATGTAATGGAGAGGGGATTTAGGGGTGAGGTAAGCGCAGAGTTAAAAACCTACCCCTGATAGGGGGTCGGGGGTGGGGTCGAAAAGCGACTCTCTAGACATGCTCAAATAACGCCCCTACCAGAACCCAAAAGCGAAAGCGTGCAAAACCCCGCCCTCATGATGTATACTTTGAACTCAATTACAAAAAGTAAATTCTTCACGCAGGAGCAGCCGGGATATGCGCGTCTCGATATTACAGGATCAACTCGCCAGAGGCTTGAACATCGTCGGTCGTGCCGTAGACAGCCGCCCCACGCTCCCGGTGCTGGCGAATATTCTGCTGGCGACCGAAGACGGGCGTCTGAAACTTTCCGCCACCAATCTGGAAATGAGCATCACCACCTACATTGGCGCGAAAGTCGATCAACCGGGTTCGATCACGCTGCCAGCCAAAACCTTCGCCGAACTGGTGAGCAACCTGTCGCCGGAGCGCGTTGATCTGTCGCTTGACCCATCGACCCAGACCGTCAACGTCCGCTGCGGCATGACCAACTCGAACATCAAGGGCATCAGCGCGAGCGAGTTCCCGCCGATCCCCGAACCGAGCGAACCCGACGTGGTGCTGCCCGCTAAGCTGATCCGCGACATGATCAACCAGACCGCCTTCGCTGCCGCCAAAGAGGACAACCGCCCGATCCTGACCGGGCTGTACACCCATTTCGAGGACGGTGTCATGACCCTAGCCTCAGCCGACGGCTACCGGCTTGCCGTGCGCACCGCCCAGCTTGAGAACGGCTTCAACGAGCAGCGCACGCTGGTGATCCCCGCCAAGACGATGGGCGAACTCGCCCGCATCATCGGCGACGAGGATAAAGAAGTTGGCATCACGCTCCCCGGCGACCGCGACCTCGCCCTGTTCTACTACGAGAGCACCACCATCTCAACCCAACTGCTGGAAGGCAAGTTCCCGGATTTCGGCGCGATTATTCCCAAGAGCTACAGCACGGCGGTGACGGTCTACACCACCGACCTGCTGCGCGCCTGCAAGCGCGCTGAGATTTTCGCCCGCGACAGCAACTACAGCGCTCGCATCTTCGTCGCCCCGGCGAAGGGACCCGGCGAACCGGGCGAAGTCACCGTGATCGGCAAGAGCGCCGAGCGCGGCGACAACGAAGGCATGATCGACGCGGCGGTCGAGGGCGAGTCGCTGGAAGTCGCCTTCAACATCCGCTACCTGATCGACGTGCTCAACGTGATCGACGACGAGCGCGTCGTCATCGAGAGCAACGGATCGGCGCACGCGGGCGTCATCCGCCCCGAAAACCGCAGCGATTACGTTTACATCGTCATGCCCATGAGCATCAACCGCTAAAAGATCGACCCCACCCTCCAATGAGCATTTGTCCGTAGGGGCGTTACATGTAACGCCCCTACAATTCTGCTTGATTGAGCATATGCCTTCGCCTGTTTCACCTGAAACTGATCACGCTCAGCCGCGACGGGTTTAAACCCGTCGCTACCCAAACCGCGACCCACTGAAGGGGTCGCAAACTCAAATGCCGTCTTTTGTCGCCTTTAGTGGGCGACGAATTCTCTAGGCGGGGTTTTCGACCCTCGGCGATGTAAGCCGATCACTTTTCTCAGTCCTCAGTCCTCGAACCTCAATCCTTTCTCGCCGTTTTATCCCAAGCCGCGCCGTCCGCTTTAACCCAACATTACCCAAGCGAAATCGCCGTTATATTAAAATCTGTGTACGGCTGTTCAAAACCTGTTCACAAGTCTGTTCATAAGTGGCAGGTGCCTGTTCACAAGTCGCCGAGTCACGTTCACAACGCATGATCTCTAAGCACCCCATCCACAGCAATTCCGCCGCCGCCTGTTGAAACTGTTCACAACTCAACCCAGTTATGAACAGGGGCTTGTTCACAACTTTTAGAACAAATGCTCGTCATAACCCAAGTTTTACCCAAACCCGGTGATTTTTCGTGGATAAAAGGGATATATTTTGCGATAACCCCGGCATTGGGGATACAGTGGGATAAGTTATCGACAGTTTCTACAGCCCTACTACAACAACTAAAAATAGAAAGGTCTTATTCTTGGGGATTTCTTTGATCAAACACAGCGCGTTTGACGCTACACTTAGACGAAACCGCTAAGCTACGGAAAACAGCGATGCAATCGGACGAATACGCAGCCCAACTAGAGCACAAGGTGGTCATCTTAACGCGGCTCTCCGAAGTCAGCGCCGTGCTCAACTCGACCCTACGGGTGAAACCGCTGCTCAAGTTGATCATGGAAGCGGCGGTCGAGATCGTCGACTCCGAAGCGGCATCCGTGCTGCTCTGGGATCACAACACCAACGATCTACGATTCGCCGCGACGACAACCGGCTCTGGCGGGCAGTCGCTGATCGGCACGCCGGTGCCGCTGGAAGGCAGCATCGCCGGAACGGTGCTGCGCGAGAATCGGATCGTGACGGTCGCCAACGCTGACCAAGATGTGCGTCACTATACCGGCATCGACGCCGTGACTGATTTTCACACCCGCTCAGTCTTGGGTGTACCTATGCGCTCGCGCAACCGGGTGATCGGTGTGCTGGAGGCGGTCAACAAGCGCCAGCTCCCATGGACTGACGACGACGCCAACTACCTCTCGATCCTCGCGGCGCAGGCGGCGGTCGCCATCGAAAGCGCACAGTTGGTCTCGGCGCTGCAAAAAGCGAACGAAGAACTCAACCAGCTTGACAAGCTCAAGAGCAGCTTTATCTCCATCGCCTCGCACGAACTGCGTACCCCTTTGGGCGTGATCCTCGGCTACGCCAGCTTCTTGCAAGAAACGGACGACTACGAAGTACGCGACCTCGCCTCGAAGGTCGTTGGCAGCGCGCTTCAACTGCGCCGGATCATCGAAGATTTGACCAATTTGGGTTATATGGAGCAGAATGCCAGCGAATTACAGCGCGAGAAGCTGCCACTGGCGGGCTTCCTGACCGAGATTGTCAACGATTTTCGCTCGCTGGTCGAAGCCAAGCGTCACCAGTTCGAATTCGTTCCACCGCCGCCGGACATCATCGTCACGCTGGACCGCCCCCGGATGGGGATGGCAGTGACCAACGTGCTCAACAACGCGCTGCGCTTCACGCCCGAAAATGGGCAGATCACGCTCCAAACCCAGCTTCACGGCGAGCACGAAGTCTGGATTCGCGTGATCGACAGTGGCATCGGTCTGCGCAGCGATCAGCTTGAGCGGATTTTCGAGCGCTTCTATCAGGTCGAAGATCACATGACGCGGACGCAGGGCGGGCTGGGCATCGGCTTGAGCATCGCGCGGGCGATGGTCGAAGCACACGGGGGCAGAATTTTCGCCGCCAGCCCCGGCATCAATCAGGGATCGACCTTCACGATTGTGATCCCGTTGGCGGCGTGAGTGAACTGAATCCGCCGCAAGCCGCCAGAATGGGCTATACTAAGCGCCGGAAACGAAACTGATTTCGTAATTTGTTCTGAGGGGAAGCCATTATGAGCGTCAAGTTAACTTGGCTGGGACATTCCGCCTTTGCGCTGGAGGTTGATAGCCATCCCGTCGTCGTCGATCCGTTCCTCACTGGCAATCCGTTAGCGTCGACCACGCCGGACAAACTCGCGGCGGAGGTCATCCTGCTGACTCACGGGCATGGCGATCATCTGGGCGATACGGTCAGCATCGCTCAGCGCACCGGGGCGGGCGTCGTGACCAATTTCGAGATCGGCAACTGGCTCGGCGCGAAGGGTATCAAAACGACCTATGGGCTGAACGTTGGCGGGCACTACGATTTCGGCTTCATGAGCGTCAAAGCGACCCCGGCAATTCACAGTTCATCGCTGCCGGATGGCACTTACGGCGGGCTATCCTGCGGCTACCTGATCACGACGCGGGACAGCGGACTCAAGCTCTACTTCGCCGGCGATACGGCGCTGTTCTCGGACATGCAGTTGATCGGCGCGGCGGGGATCGACCTCGCTTTTCTGCCGATTGGCGACTTCTTCACGATGGGTCCCGACGACGCGCTGAAAGCCGTCAGCTACGTCCAGCCGCGCATCGTCGTGCCGATGCACTACAACACCTTCCCGCCGATTATGCAGGAAGCGAGCGCGTGGGCGAATCGCGTTAGCAGCGAGACCAAAGCCCAGCCCATCGTCCTCGATCCGGGTGGCTCCTACACGCTGGGCTAAACCGGAATGTCTGTGTAGGGGCGCACCGAGAGGGCATTAAGATCACCGCCGCTATGTCAAAAAGTCATCAGATTTGACGACGAACCCTCCAAACAGGCGAAGGTACTCTCCCCTCCCTGAAGTCGGGGAGGGGTTGGGGGTGGGGTCAATAACGTGCGCTTTCGCCTTCTAGAAGCGCACCTAACGCCAGCGGCGTATTGCTGGTGAACTGATCGACGCCTGCCTTGAGCAGGCGTTTTGCATTGGCTTCCGCCAGCGGATCGCCCACGTCGAGCGTCCAAGCGTCGCATTTGATCCCGCCAGCGTGGAGCGCCTCCGCCCAGTTGAAACCGTCGTCGAGCGACCGCGCCAGCAGCTTGTGGTCGACGTAAAAGGTGCTGACCTTCGGCACCAGCCCGATCAGCGCGCCGCAGCGATCCGCCAGATAGACCGCCTTTGACCAAATCTCCCGCGTCGCCAGTGGATGATCGTCGTAATAGCCGTAAGCGCCCAGTTTTCGCGGGTAGACCTCCGGCTGACGGGCTTGCGCCGGGTCTTGCCAATCGATGTAGAAGTGGATGTCGAAGCCCAAGTCGAGGTCAGGCGCGAGCGTGCGCAGCCGCCGAAGCTGCCAATCCGCCCCGGTACTGATCAGCACTTGGCTGCCGAGCGGCTCGACCAGCCGGATCAAGCGTTCCAGCGGCTCGTCGTCGGGGAAGGGATAGACGTTCTTGTAGTCGATTTGCAGGCGGGTGGATGATCCGCGCAGCAGCCCGACGACCTCGCTCAGAGTCGGCACGCGATAGGCGGTCGCCGCGTCGCCAAGCTTGATGCGCAGGTCGCGCACTTGCGAGACGCCGCAGTCGGCGACCGCACCGCTGCCGGTCGTCTCGGCGGCGAGGTCGGCATCGTGAACCAGCAGATAATCGTCGGCTTGGAGCGCGGTCACGTCGATTTCGACGAACGCCGCGCCCGCTTCGACCGAGGCGGCGAGCGTTTCCAGCGAGTTGGGCGGAAAAGCGGTTTGGTCAAGCGCGCCTTTATGATGCACGATCACCGGCGGGCGAACGGGTAGCTGCATAGGGGTCTCCTCAGCCTAACTGAATAGGTGCAAACTAAGAAGTGATTCAAACTTAAAACCTGCCGTCAATTTCACGGATTGCAAACTTCAAAATCACCGGAGTACACTATTTTTCTCCCCCTCTCCATGCAATGGAGAGGGGGTCGGGGGGTGAGGTTTTGTCAGCAGCGCAAAAGGTTGAATCAGTTCTAAATCTATCTGCGCGTCTGTGCATCTGGCGGCGCTCAGTCGATTTTTCTCAGGTACCTCGTACAGTACTCGGTACTTTTTTATCCAAACGGCGTTTTCGACCAATCGACCGGCGCGCGCTTGATGTTCGGCTTGCCGTGCCCGCCGAGCGTATCCCACGGCATGACGTTGGGCTGCGTCCAGTCGATCTTGTGGGCGTAGGCGCGCCCAATCGCCTCCATCAGCGCGACCTCAGCCGGGGCGTGCGAATCGAGTGCGAGCTTGGTCGGGTCGAGCGTCGTCGTGATGCCCAGCGCGGCGTCGAGATTATCGCTGGTCAACTGCGGATTATAGCGCCGGAAATCGATCCGATTCCCGTAGATGGCGCGGGTGCTGTAGGCTTGTTGAAGCGCGGCATCGTCCAACCCCTTGAGGATCAGGTATTCAACCCAGTCTTTCAGCCAAAAGCGTGAGGCGTCGCCGTCACCGTGCAGAAACGGGACGTAGCCCGTCCCCAGCGAGATCAGCAGCACGTTATCGGCGACAAAGCCTTCGTCCGCGCCGATGTACTCCATCGCTTCGATGGCGACGGCGAGGCACGGGTTGGCATTGACGCCGACGCCGCCGTCGATCAGGTTGCCCGCCACCGGCGGAAAGTAGATTGGTGCCGCGCCGCTGGCGGCGACCGCCCCGGCGAGGGGCCAATCGGCGACGGCGGCTAAGCCCGGTCCCTTGCTGACGACGTAGTAGGTATCGCCGACCCGGACATCTTTGGTCGTCATGAACACAATCGGGCGGGTCAGGTCGCCGATGGTGATGCCGCTCGCCAGCGGTTGCAGCGCCTCGATGAAGGTTTCCAGCGGGTATAGATAACGCAGCCCGGTGAGCAGATAGCGCAGCCACGTGAGCAGGTTAGCGGGTGGGAAGGCGTTCGGCAGCCGGTCACGGTAGACTTGTTCGAGCAGATCGTTCGCGGTCAAGCCGATGCCTAACCCGGCAGCGATGATCGCGCCGGTGCTCGTCCCGCCCACCATGTCGAACAACTGCTGGCAGGGCTTACCCGTCATTTGCTCCAACTCGGCGAGCATGGCAATCGGGATCATGCCGCGCATCCCACCGCCGTCGACCGAGAGAATGGCTTTCTTGCCTTCAGGGTTAAAATCGAGCATGGTTTGGCTCCGCGTTTGCTCAGCGATGTGGTTTCAAACGATGTCTTTGAGGATAAACGGATTTGCGAAAATATGCACGCAGAGGGTTGATCGCGCTGCTGTTGGGGCTGCTGCTGGCGCTCTTACTGGGCGAGGCGCTGCTGGCTTGGTTCGATCCGCTCGGTTTTGCCTACTTCCGTGATCAACGAACGTTAGCGTCGCTGCTAGTCCCGGACGTGCGTGGTTATAACGTGCGGAGCGGAACGCACGTGCTTTCGTCGTTCACGTTCACGCTGCTGGCAGACCGCACGCGCGCCGTCCCTGACACTAACGCGGCGGCGTCGCGTACGTTGGTCTTCGTGGGCGACAGCGTGACTTTCGGCTATGGGGTAGACGACGCCCAAACGTGGGTCAATCTCGTCGCCCGCCAGCGCCCTGACCTGCACGTCGTCAACGCCGGTGTGAGCGGTTATAACTCGACCAACGTTCGCCGGGGCGTCGAGCAGGATCGCACGGCTGACGCGCTCGTCTACCTGATCGTCAACAACGACGCCGAGCCGGAGAATCAGCCGGATTTCGCGCCGACACCGCCGGAGATGGGGAGTTGGCTGGCGCTCTATCTCGTCAACCTGCCGGAGTATCTGCATCCGGTCGGCGCAGACGAGTTGATCGCACGCGGCGATATGGCGCGCTATTTTGCCGATCTGCGCCAGATTCGCGCCGATGGTCGCGTGCGCTTGGTCGCCTTCGACGACGCCTTCGGGCGCCTGACCGCTCGCGAATTCCCCGACGTCGCCCTGATCGAGCGGGGGACGGATCGCGTCAGTCCGGCGGACGGGCATCCCGGCGTGCGCGGGAATCAGGAGATCGCCGCGCAAATGCTGCCGCTGCTGCCCCTATGAGGACATTTCTGTAGGGGCAGACCTACGTGTCTGCCCGCATCAGTTGGGCGAACACACAGGTTCGCCCCTACACACCAAGCCATTTAGGCGGAGTGTGAGTATTGTCTCAATGCGGTGTAAGCCTAACCAATGTATACTTTTGGAAAATGCAGGGAAGGACGATTTTATGAGCAAGCGGAGTTTAGCTTTTTTGCTGGTTGGGCTGCTGGCGGCGCTCCTCCTGAGTACGATGATTAGCGCCGACCGCGCGCAGGATTTCGGCACGAACTGGACGGCGAGCTACTACAACAGCACCGACCTGTCCGGCTCGGTCGCCTACACCGAACAGCTCCCCAATGGCATCAACATCAACTGGGGCACCGGCTCCCCGAACCCGGCAGTCAACGTGGACAACTTCTCCGCCCGCTTCACGTCGGTGCAGTTGTTCAATCAGGGGACCTATGAGTTCGTCGCTTCGTCGGATGACGGCATTCGCGTTCTCATCGACGGCGTGCTGGTGCTGGATCGCTTCGTCGGGCGGGTGCTGACGACCGACCGCTTCCAGCAAACGCTGACGGCGGGGACGCACTCGCTGACGGTGGAGTACGTCGAGTTCATCGACCAAGCCGCCGTCCAGTTCCAGTGGTTTCAGGTCAGCGGCGGCTTGACCCCCGGCTTGACCCCCGGTGTCGGCGGCGGCCCGCTGATCAATCCGACCGCGTCGCGCATCCCGCCGACGTCGCCCCCGCCGATCCCGGCGGGCGCGCTCTCCGGCACGGTGATCCGCGCGGCGGTGCTGCGCGTTCACAACGCGCCCTTCATCGGCGCGCCTGCGGTCGACCGGGTGCTGCGCGGGCAGACCTATGCGGTCGTCGGGCGTGACGAGACGGCGCACTGGTTCTTGATCCAGATGTACGGCAAGCAGGGTTGGGTCTGGGATTACTATTTCCACGTCAACGGCAACGAGTACAACGCCCCGGTTGCCAGTCCCTTCACGACGGCGGGCGATCCGGCGGCGATGACCGGGGTCGTCGTCCAGTCACAGGCGGGGCTGCGTCTGCGCGCCGAGCCAACCGTGCTGGCGACCCAGACCGGGCGCATCCCGTGGGGCGAGATCATGCCGCTGATCGGCAAGACCGGCGACGGTGGTTGGTATCAGGTCGTCTTCAGGGGGACGATCGGTTGGGTAGCGTCGAGCTACGTTAAAGTCGTCGAGGGCGACCCGGTCAACGTGCCGGTGCGCTAGTTTTGGGGATGCCTCGTAGGGGCACGGCACGCCGTGCCCCTATTATGCCGAACTCGAAAAATTTCTGTTTAAATTGTTTCAGCGACTTTTCGATAAGCTCTCTATCACTCGAACTGATCGGAAAGGTCTTTTCACCGTACTGGAAAGTTTGATGACTCTTTATGTCCGTCGCCCATACGAGAAAAACTTCGTGGGTCAAATGGTGCTTCATAGCTGTTACAAAGGTTTTTAAGTTTTCCTCAGGCATTGAAACATCAGCCTGCACCTCAGGGTACATTTGCAGCCACCATGTAATCATCGCTAAGCGCCATTGGGGGCTGTCGATCTTCAGCAGCGATTCGACCCACGTTTCAATTTCTGCCGGAATCAAGTATTTCAAGCAGAATCGCATCGGTAAATCGAATGTCTCGTATTTACCCGCTTCGTGATCGTCATCGATGTGATACCAAATGTCGTTAAAAAGAGGATGTTGAAGCAAAGTTGTGCTCGACGGATAATCGCGGGATAGCACTTCAGGTATAACGCGTGTTCCTAACGTGAATACTGCGTCATCACGAAAACCCGGATACTCCTCGATAATCTGGTCAGGATATACATTTGAAAATGCCTTGAAGCCGCCTTCAAACAAGTCGTAAATGCCTGAAGCCTTATAGTTCGTGTTGATCAAGGCTATCGTGTATGGCAGTAAATATCTGAACCATGCTTTCCACGTGTTAACAAAAGGAACTTCTGGAAAGAATGCAATTCCTGTCCAAATTTCGTGCAGCGCATGTGTCAGTGCCTCAGCCAACGCCTCAGTCGAAAGCGCTGCGAGTTCGTCCTCAGCATAGCCTGTTAGGTAATCGATTTGACCGGACATGAACCATGCTTCCGGCATTAATTCGTCAGGCTTGCGAAAGTGCTGGCGCATCCGTTCCAGCGCAGCCGGATCGGGCGGTTGATAAGGCATCTGCCACGTAAATGTCAACGTAAGTTCCTTACCGTCGTACCGACTTCGACACGTTGACCGGCAGTTCCTCGATCAGCGTGCCATCGACCATGATCGCAAATTGATACCATCCCGGTTGGGCAAACGTCACGTCGAATAACTCGTAGGTGTAGACGCAGTGAACGTCCTCGCCGCTCTGTCCGGTCGTCATCCGCGCGATCCGACGGTCGCTGGGGATCGGTCCCGGCAAGCCGTCCTCGTCCACGAACGTGACCATGATCTCGAACTCGCGCCCATATTCGACCGGGCTGCCGGTGAAGCGCGCGACCAGCAGCAGCTTCGCCACTGTGAACGGGAAGGTCGGCGACGTGATGCCGGTGTAGATGCCGGTCAAGTTGAGCAGATTGCCCGGCTCGCTGGTGTAGGCGTCGTGCGCCAGCGTGAGAATAGTCAAGCGCATGGGTTGATCCTGTCGGTGCAGCGGAATTCTCTCGATCATAGCATAGTCGCTTGAGCAGCGTAGAGGCAGAACTCAGTTCTGCTTTCCCCTCTCCCCAACCCCTCTCCCACGCAAGCGGGGCGAGGGGCGAACTCGTTGCCGAGTACGTGGAGTTTTTGTTCTCTCCCCTCCCTGAAGTCGGGGAGGGGCTGGGGGTGGGGTGCAACTGAGGTCAATGACCCCGTTTGTGAGAACCCCGCCGCTTACGTATAATCTCGGTGATTGCCTGACGCAGCGCTGGAACCGGAATGACGGACGACCTGATCGGTAAGAAAATTGGCGGCTACGAAATCCTTGAGCTGATCGGGCATGGCGGCATGGCGAGCGTCTACCGTGCTCAGCAGGTCTCGATGAACCGGGTCGTCGCCGTCAAAATCCTGCCGCGCCAATTCCTCAACGACGAGACTTACATGCAGCGCTTCAACCGCGAGGTGCGGATCGTCGCCCAGTTGGAGCACCGCAACATCGTTCCCGTTCATGACTACGGCGAAGCCGATGGTCAGCCGTACATCGTCATGCGCTACATGGCAGGTGGATCGGTTGACGATTTGCTCCACGACGGCGCGCTCGACCTCGACCGGATCGTCAGCATCGTCGGGCAGATCGCCCCGGCGCTGGACTACGCCCACAGCAAAAACGTCCTCCACCGCGACCTCAAGCCGAGCAACATCTTGATGGACGACGACGGCGGCGCGTACCTGACCGATTTCGGCATCGCCCGCCTGATGAGCGACGTCAGCAGCGGCGCGACCATCACCAAACAGGGCGTCGTCGGCACGCCCAGTTACATGAGTCCCGAACAAGCGCAGGGGCAGCCGCTCAACAACCGCAGCGATATTTACTCGCTCGGC
Organism: uncultured Chloroflexia bacterium; assembly: GCA_963826685.1. Taxonomy (GTDB): domain Bacteria; phylum Chloroflexota; class Anaerolineae; order Aggregatilineales; family Phototrophicaceae; genus Flexifilum. Next base: position 132,927 of record CAWGYC010000005.1, read on the forward strand.
GTCACCCTGTTCGAGATGGCGACCGGCAAGCGCCCCTTCGAAAGCGACACGCCTTACGGCATCGCCGTGCTGCAAGTGACCGCGCCGCCGCCGCTGCCGCGCTCGCTCAACCCGGATTTGTCCGCCCCGGTCGAGGACGTGATCCTCAAGGCGCTGAGCAAAGACCGCGAGCAGCGCCACGCTTCGGCGGTGCAGTTGGCGAACGTGCTCGAAGACGCCGCCGAGCATAAGTCCAACGGCTTCGATACTCAGCCCGGTTTCCCGCGCCCGGAACTGCCGCCCAAGCAGCCGAGCGTTGACGACACCGCCGAGGCGGTCGCTTCGACCCCACCGCCGGTCAATAACGCTTACACGCCGCCCCCGCCCGCTACGTCGTCTTACACCATCCCGCCGGTCGGAGGGAGCGTGCGCCGTCGACTGCCGCGCCGCACCGGGGGCAATCTGCTGGTCAGCGCCTTGCTCGGCGGCGCGATTGGCTGCGGCTTACTGGCGCTGCTGGGCGTGATCGCCTTCGTCGTCATCAACGGCATCATGCAGACGCGCGCGACGCCCACGCCCTCCAGTGAGGTGCTGGTATCGCCCGCGCCGACCAACACCAGCGCGCCGCTGACGCGCAGCACCGCGACGCGCGCTCCGGTCGGTGCCACGACGACCGCCGCGACCGAAATCAACCCGGTCGGGCTGCGTCCGACGCTCCCGCCGCTGACCAACGGATCTATCGTCTACTTCGCCGAGCGCGGCGACAACTTCGACATTTACAAGCTCGACTTGCAGACCCGCCGCGAGACTCGCCTGACCGACTCGACGTCCAACGAACTCTATCCGGCAGTCTCGCCCGACGGCACGCTGATCGCCTATATGTCCGACGTCGACGGCGATTACGACCTTTACGTGATGGACGTGAACGGCGGCAGCGCCCGCCGCTTGACCGATAACGCCGTTACCGACCGCACCCCGGCGTGGAGTCCTGACGGCGGCTGGATCGCCTATTCGTCGGACACGCTCGGCGACGGCGGGCACGACCTCTACCGCATCCGTCCCGACGGCAGCGGCGGGACGCAGCTCTACAGCGATGGCAACCGCAACAGCGATCCATCGTGGAGTCCTGACGGCGCCAGTCTCGTTTTCACCGGCGGCGCGATCCGTGACGCCGGGACGTGGGAGATCAAGCGGCTTGACCTCGCTTCCGGCAGCGTGACCTCGCTCACCAACAACGCGGTCAAGGATTGGCAGCCGATCTTCGCGCCCGACGGCGGGCTGATCTACCTGACCGAAGGCGATGGGCACGCCGCGATTGCCCGCATGAATGCCGACGGCAGCGGTCAGCGCCGCTTCTACGACGGCGTGGGCTACGAATGGGGTGTCAGCTTCAGCCCCTCCGGCAGCTTGATCACCTTCAACAGCGACGTCAGCGGGCGCGACGAAATCTACCTGATGAACGCCGATGCCACCAACGTCCGCCAAGTCACCGATTTGGGCGGTATGTTCGCCAATTGGCTGCCATGACCGCCGTCACCCGCGCCGAGTCGACCGCCGATGCCATTCGCACCCGCATTCTGGACGGGCAAATCCTCAGCGGCGAGCGCTTGGTCGAACTCAACCTCGCCCAGTCGCTCCACGTCAGCCAGAACACCGTCCGCGAGGCGCTGCGCATCCTCGAAGCCGAAGGCTGGGTCGTCAAGCAGGCGCGGCGCGGAGTCTACGTCCGCAGCTTCGGTCCCCAAGACGCTGCCGAAGTCTGCGCGCTGATCGAGGCGGTCGAGACGCTGGCGCTCGCGTGGGCACTCAACCGGATCGACAAAGTCGCCCGCGCCGACCTCGCTGCCTTGATCGCGTCGGCGCGCAAGTCCGCCGACAAAGGCGATCTGCTGGCGGCGTTCGCCCACTTGATCGCCTTCCACGAGCGCATCGGCGCGGCAGCGGATCGCTCGATCACGCAGCGGCTGCTGGAGACGCTCTACAATCAAGTCCGCCTGCTCGAAGCGCTGCGCCACGCCCGCGCGCCGCGCCACGCCCGCGAACTCGACGCCCAGATCAAGGCGCACGAGGCGCTCGCCCGCGCCATTGACGCTGGCGATGCTGAGGCGGCGTGCGACCGTCTCCACGAGCAGATCGCCCTCTACAGCGCCGCGACCGTCGCCGCGCTCCGGCTCGGTTCAACCTGACGCTCGTTTGGCGCTTGTTCGTCGCTTGCCCCGCGCCCGACAAAGCCGTGCTAGAATGCCTCAATATTAGGCTTTTGTATCCAACTATAAGTGAATATCAAGGCGGCTGTCACCATGCGAACTCTGGCTTCGTATCGATTCATCGCCGTAATCCTGCTGCTGGCGCTCGGCGCGCGGATTGCCCCGGCTGCGGCGCAGAGCACCCCCGTTCCGCTAACGCTGACGGGTGATCACGCGGCAAAATTCCAGCAAATCCACATGATCGACGCCGCGAATGGTTGGGCGGTGGTCGGCATCCTCGATCCCTATCAAAGCCCTGATCTCCCACCCGATCCGGTTTACGGGGGTACTTTTGCTCACGTGCTCCACACGCACGACGGCGGGCAAACGTGGGTCGACGTGTCGCCGCCGACGCCCTACGGCGACGCCTACACCATGCCTTATCTGCCCTGCGATTGCTTCGATAACGGGCTGCTGAAATTCGCTTTTCTGGACGCTCAGCACGCATGGATCGCCAACGATCAGTTCGGGATTCCCGCCAACCAGATTTACAACGGGATCAGCGTCTGGTCGACCGACGACGGCGGCGCGACGTGGCAGCTCTCCGAAGTGCTGGACGCCATCGCGGTGCTTGATCTGCACTTCATCGATCCTCAGCACGGCTGGTTGATGCTTGGCGGGCAGCCGCAGGCCACCTATTATTTGGAGCCGCCGTCCACCCTCTACCAAACCGTCGACGGCGGGCGGAACTGGCAGTTGATCGCCGACGATGGCGCCAACCCGCACTATCTGCCTCTCACCGACCCGATCAGCGATCCCGAAACCGGCATCATCGACGCCAAGCATACCGGCATGGCGTTTGATTCGAAGGCGAGCGGCTGGATCACGTGGTCGCCGTTCGACCCGCGCTTCGGCACGCTGCGCCATTCGACCGATGGCGGCGTGACGTGGCACAGCGTCGATCTGCCCGACGATCCGCACCTGCCCGGTCAGTATAATAGCTGCCTGCTGACCAACGCGCAGACGTTCGCGCCCGGATCGGTGACGTTCTTGGCGCTCTGTTGGGATTACGATGCTGGCGTTCGCCATGATTGGCTCTACCACAGCGACGACGCGGGCGTGACGTGGCACAGCAGCGCCCTGCCGGATGGGATGCCGATCTTAGGCGATCTGGGCAGCGTACCGCAGATCATGCTGATCGACGCGATGACGGGCTGGTCGATTGAATGTGAGCTGTCGAGCGACGACACCTCCGCCTGTGTCGATCCGGCTGCGCGCAGCTTGGTGCAGACGCTGCGACGGCGGCGATACGTGGACAATGCTCACGACTTTGCCGCCCGAACTCGGTATGCTGATCGACGGGACGGGGACACCACACTTCAGCTTTATCGATGCGAATACTGGTTGGGCGGTTACGCAATCCGGCGGGCTGCTGACCACCACCGACGGCGGCAAGACGTGGAAAAAGCTGACGCCCACTCTCGCACCGCAAACGTAAACTGACGGTCGTAGGGGCAGGTTTCAAACCTGCCCCTACACAGGATGCCCTTCGTTTTCTATCCTACGCTTGCTCGGCGTTTCCGCACCTCCGCCTCACGATTCGATTTACCTCTGCTAAAATGCGCGCATCATTCCCAAGCAATTGAGGGTTCTCGGATGAGACGTATTGCTTTACTTCTCGTGACTTTAACTGTGCTCGTCGGCGTGGTGGCTGCGCCGATCAGCGCGCAAGACAGCTCGACTGAAGTCGCCGCGACCAGCGGCGCGCCCGCTTTCGACCCGACCGTCTGCGCCGACCATCACCGACGGCAGCGAACTCGACGCCGCCTGCGCCGCCATGATCGACGCCTACCCGGTGCCGCCGAACCTGACGCCCGTCGAACAGGATCGCTATACGCTCGACAGCTACAGCTTTTGGCGGGTCGGTCCTGACGCCATCCCAACTTTCGACGCGCCCAACACCGACCCGACAGGCGAAATCCCGCAGGGCTTCAACTTCGTCAACGCCATCGACCTGAGCGTCGACGGCTGGATTCAGATCGAAGGCGGCAGGTGGATTCGCCGCGACGACGCTAAATACTCGCAGGCGTCATACTTCACCGGCGAGACGCTGAGCAACCTCGACTATCCCTTCGCCTTCATCCTCGACAAGAGCCGCATTTTCGTCTCGGCGTATCCCGGCGGACCGCGCTCGCAGGAAAACGGACGCTGGCTCAAGCGCTACGAGCTGGTCAATATCTTCGCCACCGCCACCGATTCCGACGGCTGGCATTGGTACATGATCGGACCCAATCAGTGGGTCGAACAGCGCTTCGTCGCCAAAATCCAGAAGATCGCGCGCCCTGAAGGCGTCAGCGGGCGCTGGGTCGCGGTCGATCTCTACGAGCAGACTCTCGTCGCCTACGAGGACGATACCCCCGTCTTTGCCACGCTGATCTCGTCCGGCTTGCCGACGCACGAGACGCCCGAAGGCTTGTTCAACGTCTGGGCGAGCCTCCCGCGCGACGCGATGGCGGGCGCGACCGGCGCGCCCAGCGCCTACGCGCTCCAGAGCGTCCCTTGGGTGATGTATTTCAACGGCGGCATCAGCCTGCACGGGACTTACTGGCACGACCTGTTTGGCTACCGCCAGAGTCACGGCTGCGTCAACCTGTCGATCAGCGATGCCAAGTGGCTGTTCGACTGGTTCCACGCCGGGCTGCCCGACGGCGCAACCGAGATCAATAATCAGGTTTACGTCTACAGTTCCGGGACTTACGGCGTCACCGCTACCGGGCTTTAGCGCCATCTGTGCTGTCAAGGTAGGGGCGTTATATATAACGCCCCTACGAAAAAATCTGAAGCCGCTCGTTACTCTGTAATTTTCCGCATTCCCCAATGCCAACACCTGAAAGTGCGCTATAATCCCAATCGAAAGAAACGAATTTGGAAGGCATGGTTCATGCGCGCACGCTCGCGGCGTCTCAATTTGATCCTGTTCGCCTTGATCGCGGTGCTGTTCGCCATCGCTTGCAACTTGACGACCACCCCGCCGACGCCGACGGCGCGCGCCGAAACGCCGACCGCGACGCGCCCCGGCGCGCCGACGCTCTTCGCCTCGATCACACCGCTGATCGGCGGCGGATCATCGGGCGGTATCGTCGTGACCAGCGCTCCGCCTGCCAACTGCCCGCCGCCAAGCGGCTGGGTGCAGTATCAGGTCGAAGCGGGCGACTCGCTCAGCGGGCTGGCGGATGCCACCGGTACGACCCTACAGATGCTCATTCAGGCGAACTGCCTCGCTGATCCCGATACACTCTACACCGGGCAAATCCTCTACCTACCCATGTCGCCCATCAGTGGGTAGCCGCGCAGCGCGAGGTCAGCATGCCGACTGATTAAGCACGCTTGTGATCTAAGCGATCTGCTTTTCCTTCAGCCATAAGCAGATGCGCTCGGCAGCGGCTTGCCAGCCCGGTTCGAGCATGACGTCGTGAGCGGTATGCGGCAGCACGACCACCGGCGCGTCGTAAAGCTGACCGAGCGCCTCGACCTCCGGCGGCGGGAAGACGTGATCGTCGGCAGCGCTGAGGATCAGCATCGGCGTACCCCGCTCGCGGATTCGGCGCGTGTCCGGCAGCGCGAACAGCAGAAAATCGAGGTAAGCGCGGTAGGACTCGTCCTGAATCTGCTCGAAGTACTGCTCGATCTCGACGCCCTCGGAAAAGAAGGTCTTTTGCGCCCGTTCCGGCGTGCCGACGAAGGGGTAGAGCGTGAGCGTCGCCAAAGCGCGCAGCGTCGTCAGCGGCATCTGCCGCAGCGAGCGAGCGGTGAACTTCCAGCCCGCGCGGGATGACGCCGGAGCGATCAGGATTGCGGCGGGGGAATTGTAGTCTTCGAGATATTTTTGCAGCACGAAACCGCCCAGCGAGTGGGCGACGATCACCGGCGGCTTGGGCAGCGTACTCACGATCATGACCAGATCGGCGACGTAATCCGCCACCGACGACCAGCGCAGGTGACTGCGCCCCTCACTGCTGCCGTGCGCGCGTAAGCTCATCGCGTAAGCGGCGTAGCCCTGCCCGGCAAAATAAGGCAGGAAGTTGGCTTCCCAACACCACGCTCCATGCCACGCTCCATGTAAAAATAAGATCGGCGTCTCGTGAGAGACCGCTTGCGGGATGTGGGAAACCAGTTCAAGCTGCATAGGGTCTATCCTCCTTGCGGGTTTAAGTAATCATCAATTGCTTTAAGTAGGTCACTGTAGAAGTTATCCGGGAACGTCGCCCGGTCGGCAGCACTAAGTTGAAGCTGATGCGCGACGATGAATTGGCGCAGTCCGCGCACGTCGAGCGCGGCGACGACCGTCGAGTCGGCGCCTTCGAGCACCAGCAGATGCACCATCTGCCGCAGCAGATGCGGATCGAGCGCGCTGACCAGCCGCGTGTCGAGCGCCCCCATCAGGTTGACTTCCTCCGGCGTCGGCACGTCGGGGCTGTAGTTGAGCACGCCTTCCTTGACTTGGCGCAGCACTTGGAGCGCCTGCGCGTCGGCGTCGGCGAGCGTCTGGTTGCTGCCCCAATCGCCGTCGATGTGGAGGTCGCTGTCGAGCGGCACGCGCGCGGCAAACCCCGCCGGGATCACCTGACCGTCCGGTCCGCCGACGCGCGCCGATCCGTCGAGCACGCCGCACTCCATTGAGCTGTTCTCCGTCGAACGGAACAGCAAGGTCGATCCGAACTGGACTTTTGCGCCGTTGACCTGTAGATTGACCGTGATATTTTGCGGTCCCTGAATGATCAGCGAGGAGTCGGGCGCTTCACTGCACTTGGTATCGGCGATGCCGGTGGTGAAGTAGATCGCCTGCATCGGGTTCTGGTCGCTGCCCGGCACGACCCCGGTTTTGAGCTGTACGTCGCCCAGCAGCAAAAACGTCACTGCTTGACCCGGTAAAGCATCGGGCAAATCCGCCTGAAGCTTCAAGACGGCGATCCCCCATTCGGACGTGTCCACGTTCAGCGGCGAGGTGGTGATGCTTTCCAGCGAGGCGAGGTCGACCCGGTCGTTGGGTTGGTTGAAAGCCGAGGGCACGAAGGCATTGTCGAAGAAGGCAGCGATGACGTGGTTGTAGCCGTAGCACGCCGTATTGCGCGGCAGGTCGCCGCAGTTGTTGCTTAAATCGGCAAGCGCTTGATCGACTACCGTCGAACAGGTCCCCTGTGCGGCGGCAGCAACGGTCACATACAGCGTGAGTACCGCAAAAGCACTGAGTAGAATGAGGCGACGCATCGCTGATCCTTAGCTCATATATTCAGAGGTTTATTAATTTCATTATCTCGATTTGGCGCGGCTTGGCAAGTAGATAGATAATCCAACCCAGCAGAAAGGGGCAGGGATGCCAATAGCAGCAGTGATTTTCGACATGGATGGCGTGATCATGGACAGCGAAGAGTATTGGTGGGAGGAGCGGTCGGCGCTCGCTCAGCAGTACGGAGCTGACTGGACGGCGGATGACCAGCGTCACACGATGGGCACCAGCACGCACGAGTGGGCGCTCTACATGAAACAGCGTATGGGATTGGACTTATCGCCGGACGAGATCGGCGACCTGATGGTTGCGCGGGTGAACGCCCGCGTCGCCGCGCATCTGCCCATTTTGCCGGGAGCCGTCGAAGCGGTGCGGACGGCCGGGAGCGCCTATCCGGTCGCGCTGGCGTCGGGGTCGGCAACGCCGATTATCGAGGGCGTGCTGCGTGTAACCGGCTTGGATCAGGTCTTTCGGGTGGTCGTTGGCGGCGACAGCGTGACGCACGGCAAGCCCGACCCCGAAATCTACCTGCTGGCGGCGGCTCAACTGGGCATCGATCCGGCGCTGTGTCTCGGCATCGAGGATTCGGTGAACGGGCTGCGCGCGCTCAAAGCGGCGGGGATGTACGCCATCGCCGTACCCAGCCATAACTTTCCGCCGCCGGACGACGTGCTGGCAATCGCGGATGCCCGCGTCAAGTCGCTGACGGAATTCTCGCTCGATTTGATCCGCCAAATCGAGGCGAAATCGTAGGCGCGCTCAGCCCGGTACTTTTCCCCGTGCCGCCCACGCGCGCGCAAGCAAACGGATCGAACCATCGGCTTGAGTTGGAATTTGACGGCGAAGGTGCTCGCGCAAGGCACTGCGAGCCGCTTGGTTCAGCGTGGCGAGATAGCTCGGCGCGGGTCCCTGACCGCCCGTAAACGGCGACCAGTAATCGTCGAAATCGACAAAGGTGGTCGGGATGTCAATCGCGCGGGTTTCCACAACGGTAAGCCCGGTCGAACGGAACAATTCTGCCAGTGGCTCCGGCTGGCAGATCGGGAAGCGCTGCCCCTCGTCCAGCGACCGGCTGGCGGGATCGAGAGCGATAGCAGCGTCCCAGAAATAGCGCATGAGCTGCATTTGATCGGCGTAATCCCAGACGTACACGGCGACCGTCCCACCCGCTCTCGTGACGCGCACCAGCTCGGCGATCATCCGCTCCGGTGACGGGACGAAGTTCAGCACCAAACCGGAGACCGCCGCGTCGAAGCTGGCGGCGGGTTCGGGCAGCGCTTGTGCGTCGCCGACCCCAAACGACGCGCGCGGATCGGCGATCTGCTCCCGCGCGTACTGGACGAAACGGGCGGAACCGTCGATCCCCTTCACCGCACTCGGCGCGGCGTGTTCCAGAATCGTCCGGCTGAGCGCTCCGGTTCCACAGCCGACGTCCAGCCAGCGGCTGTGCGCCGAAACGTCGAGCCAGCGAGAAAACTCGCGCGCGACGAGGCGGCTCCAGCGACCGACGTAAGGTTCGTAGGCTGCTCCTAGCGCCCAAACGTCGCTTGGTTGAGGCTCGGTCATAGCACGCTCCAATTGAGCGAGGGGATCACTGCTGTTCAGTATATCGACAGCAGCGATTTGGCGCGAAATCGGCTGAAAAACGTAGGGGCAGGACTCAGTCCTGCCCCTACACGTGATCGCCGGTAGTGCTGCGGTTTACGGCTCTTCGGGGACGATCAGCGCAAGGATGATGTAGAAGATCAGCCCCGGTCCGCCCGCTAGCGCCAGCAGCACGAACAGGATGCGGACAATCGTCGGATCGATGCCGAAGTATTCAGCCAGTCCGCCGCAGACCCCCGCCAGTTTACGGTCGGTGCGCGAGCGATACAGTCGTTTGCTTTCCATCAGTGAACCCCCAATCGTAGATCGTCAGTACATCTCTATATACGCTGGACTCCGCAAATGGTTGCGGGTTTGGGTGGAAATATCAGCATGTGCTGCCTGATCGATGCCCCCTCTCCACAGCGTGGAGAGGGGGCGGCTTCAGGCGAACCGAAGGTTCGCACGGAAGCGGGGGTGAGGTCTACTTCAACTCTTGCGATTTGTCGTCGATCACCTTCGTCGCCATGCTGACGAAGTCAGCCACTGGCATCGCGCCGAGGTCTTCGTCCGTCCGCAGGCGCACGCTGACGTTTCCCGCCGCCGCGTCACGGTCGCCCACGATCAGCAGATAGGGGATCATCTTCTCGCGGTTCTGGGCGATCTTCGCGCCCATCCGCTGCTTGCCCCCGTCCACGTCCACGCGGAGTCCGGCGGCGCGCAGCTTGCCCGCGACCTCGTTAGCGTACTCGACGTTGCGATCCGTGATCGGGATCATCACCGCCTGCACCGGCGCCAGCCACGCCGGGAACGCCCCGTTGAAGTGTTCGATCAAGATGCCGATGAAGCGTTCCATGCTGCCGAAAGGCGCGCGGTGGATCATCACCGGGCGCTGGCGCGTGCCGTCCTCGGCGACGTATTCCAGTTCGAAGCGCTCCGGCAGGTTGTAATCGACCTGTACCGTGCCCAACTGCCACTCGCGCTTGAGCACGTCGCGGACGATGAAGTCGAGCTTCGGACCATAGAACGCCGCTTCGCCTTCCTCGACCTTGTAGGACAAGCCGAGGTCGTCGCACGCCTCAAGGATCGCCTTCGTCGCATTCTCCCATAGATCGTCGCTGCCGACGTATTTTTCGCTCTTGGGATCGCGCACGCCGACGCGGGCGCGCACGTCCGCGAAGCCGACCGTCCCGAACACGTACTGGATCAGCTTGACGACGTTCTTGAATTCTTCAAGAAGCTGCTCCGGCGTGACGAACAGGTGCGCGTCGTCGACCGTGAAGCCGCGCACGCGCGTCAGCCCGTGCAGCTCGCCCGACTGCTCGTAGCGGTAGACCGTGCCGAACTCGGCGTAGCGTACCGGCAGGTCGCGGTAGGAGCGCATCTCGCTCTTGTAGATCATGATGTGGTGCGGGCAGTTCATCGGTCGCAGCAGGTATTCTTCCTCGTCGATCTGAATCGGCGCGTACTGGCTGTCCTTATAGTAAGGATAATGCCCGGACGTGCGGTACAGATTCAGATTGCCGATGTGCGGCGTCACCACTGGCAGATAGCCGTTGTCGATCTGCGTCTGCCGCAGCCAGCGTTCGAGCGTGTCGCGTAGGATCGCGCCGTTGGGTTTCCATAAGGGAAGACCCTTCCCCACCAGCGGGCTGAACGTGAACAGGTTCAGCCGCTCGCCCACCACGCGGTGATCACGCTTGCGGGCTTCTTCGAGCAGATCAAGGTAGTCCTTCAGGTCTTCGGGCGTCTCCCACGCCGTGCCGTAGATGCGCGTCAACTGCTCGCGCTTCTCGTCACCGCGCCAGTACGCGCCCGCCGGTTTCTTGTACGTGATGCTGATCGCGTCGGGGTTGATCTCGCTCGTGTTGTCGACGTGCGGACCCCGGCACAAATCCGTGAACGTGTCCTGCGTGTAGAACGTGATCTTGTCGGCGGGCTTGGCGATCTCCTCGCCGTTTTCGTCGACGCGACCGGACACCAAATCACGGATCAACTCCTGCTTGTAGGGTTGATTCTCGAAATACGCCAGCGCTTCTTCGGGCGTCACTTCGCGGACGGCAAAGCTGTGATTGCCGCGAATGATCTCCTTCATGCGATTTTCGATCCACTGCAAATCCTCGTCCGTCGGCGGGTGCGGCAGGTCGAAATCGTAGTAGAACCCATCTTCAATCGGCGGACCGATGGCGATTTTCGCCTCCGGGAAGCGCTCTAGAACTGCCTCCGCCATGATGTGGGAGACGGAGTGCCGGATGCGATACAACCGGCTGTTTAGGTAGTCACCATTTGCAGGCATGTGTCAACTGCTCCATGTGGGATAAAACGTCGCTATTATAGCAAGGATTATAGGAAGCATCAGCCGGAGCGATGCCACGTTAAGGCGTCGTCCGTAGGGGCGGGTTTTAAACCCGCCCCTACACCAGATTGGACGCGCCAAACGCCGCAAATCAGGCGCGCGAACATCGGCGCGTGCCAGCTTACGGCATTGATCAGTTGTTACAGTGGGGGGAAAGTTCAATCGTCGCCGTCAGGCGACGGTGTCGCTCTCAACCACGAGGATCTCATTCAAGACGACGGCGGCGACTTCTGCGGTCGCGCGTTTGCCTCTCGGCTTGGCGGGAAGCTCGTATTCGTTGCCTTCGTCGTCCGTCACTTGCGTGAACAGGCTCTCGAACATGTCGAGCGCCAGCAGGTTGTCAATCGTGTCTTCAATCGTCTCGCGGCTCAGGTCGGCGACGATGATGTGGGGCGTTTCGAGCGCCGTATAGCGCACCGGCGGCGTGTACGGGAGTTGCGTGCCGACTTCGTAGCTTAAATCCATCTGCCGCGAGAGATAGGGCAGCGTCACGAAAACCGCCGTGTAATACTCGCCGTTTTCGATTTTGACGATCACGTCACAGGCATCGGACTCAATACCGTCTTGCATTTCGATCCAGATACGTTCTGGTACATCGACAACACTCATCATGAGGGTTTCTCTTTACTCAGGTCAACATTTAACTTTCAGCACAAAGAAACCAAACTCTAATTAAATTACGTCTATGTCCAATCGCAGAATATGCCAAAGGCGGGGCTTTGTCAAGCAGATCGGAAGTCCTATGCTGAACATTTCAGAGGCGTAATCTGCAAATCTCGCCGGGGTCGATCTTCCTGCTGACGAACGCTTCGTCAGCGCTGATTAGTGCAGGGGTAGATAGACCTGAAAGCGGGTGTCGCCGGGTCTCGATTGCGCGTGAATCATCCCGCGATGCCGCTCGACCACGATCCGCCGGGCGATGCTCAAGCCCAGCCCCGACCCCTGCCCGACCGGTTTGGTCGTGAAGAAGGGTTCGAACAGCCGCGATTGCAGGTCGGCGGGGATGCCCGGTCCGTCGTCGGCGATTTCGACGATCAGGTAGTCGTTTTCCAGTTCGGTGCGGACGCAAATGACGCCGTTCCCATTCAGCGCGTCGGCGGCATTGTCGAGCAGGATCGTCCAGACCTGATTCAGTTCGGTGCCAAAAGCGGTGATGCGCGGCAGCTTCCGGTTGTAAATCCGGTTGATCGTGATCGCTTTGAGCTTGTGGTGCAGCACGATCAGGGTGCTTTCCAAGCCGTCGTGAACGTCCACTTCCTGCACCGGGGCTTGATCCATATACGTGTAGGCTTTGACCGCCTTGATCAAATCCGAGATGCGGGTGGCGCTGCGCTGAAGGGTGTGGGCGAGGTTGGCAATCGCCAGCGTGCTTTCCAGCCAGTCGAGCGCCGGGGCGAACGCTTCGATGCCGATTCGATCCCGGATGCGCTCTAGCTCGTCGGCGCTGATGTTTGCGGATGCCAGCTCCGGCGCGATCCGCCAGCTTTCGTCGATCCCGGCGTCGTCGAGCCACGCCATCAGGTCGTCCTCGCGGTCGCTCTGCGCCAGCGAGTCGAGGGTGTCGGCGTCGGCGGCACGGGCGATCCACTGGCTTTGCAGTTCCGCCAGCAGCGCCAACTGGTCGCCGTCGAGTTGGGCAGTGTATAGGTTGAGCGTCTGCTGCTGGAGCGTCGCCAGCGTTTGCGGCAGGTCGGTCGCGGCGCTCAGGTTCGCCGCCGCCGGATTGTTCAATTCGTGCGCCAAGCCCGCCGCCATCTTGCCCAGCGCCGAGAGTTTCTCGTGCTGCTGCACCTGCAATTCGGTATCGCGCAGCCGCTGCACCATCGTCATCAGGATCAACTGCGTGATCGGCGAGGCTTGGATGCTCGCAAACAGGCTGGCTTCGTACTTGAGGAATCGGCTGGGCATGGTCGTGCGGGCGGTCGCGCTGTGCGGCAGCCCGGTCAGCAGCGAGATTTCGCCGACGAACGATCCGCTCGGCACGTTGGCGATCACCATCGTCTGACCGCCGACCTGCTTGCTGATTTCGATTTCGCCAGTGACGATCACGTACAACCCCTGCGCCGGATCGCCTTCCTCAAACAGCGTCGCGCCAGCGTTGAGCGCGACCTGCGTCCCTTGCAGCTCCAAATAGGATAACTGCTCATCGGAAAATGAGGAAAAGATCGGCATCTGCCGCAAGTCCGAAGCGACCATTGATCTCCTTACTGTGGCGCGACTTCATTCGACGGAAGGGTATCGCCTTTTGAGGCGACCATCTGATTTTACGCCGAAACCGGCATGACGTCTAAAATTGCCCGCTTTCCGGCGCTGAAAAACGCGCCGTTTTTGCCCGAATCTGGACGCCCAAATCGCGAAAATGACGGGTGATCTACGGCTCAACTACGGCGGTTTGAGGTCATTTGACACACGATTACAATGCTCGTATACTTCCAGCGTAATCCCGTAATCATGGGAACTTGCCCCACCGCAGGAGGGTTTTTGTATGACGCAGGGCAGCGACAGCTTCCAGTTGATCGTTCGGCGAGGTCCCCAGCCCAATCAAAGCTATGAACTGAATAAGGACATAGTGACGTTGGGTCGAGACATCACCAACGACATCGTGATCAACGACCCGGAAGTGAGTCGACACCACCTGCGGATGACTCGCGGTGCGGGCGGGTTTACGCTTGAAGACCTCGGTTCGACCAATGGAACGTTCGTCAACGGGCAGCGCTTGACCGGCGCGCGTCCGCTCCGCCCCGGCGATATGGTCGGCTTAGGCGAAACCGTCACCCTGTCCTACGAAGTCCTCGCCTCGTCAGCGGCGAGCGAGGGCGGCGCTCAAGGCACGATTGCCAGCCCGTCGCAGCGCGGCGCGCAGGCGTATCAGCCGCCCCAGAATAATTACCCGCCGCAAGCATCGCCTTACCAGCCACCCCAGCAGCCAGCAGCGCAATCCCCTTACGGACAGCCGCAAGCCGCCTACAGCCCGGTGACTCCGGCGCAGCCCGCGCCCGGTGGCTATGAGGAGTACGATCCCTACGCCGTGCGCGAGGAAGAACCGCGCAACACCACCCGCTGGGTGCTGATCGGCTGCGCGGGATTAACCCTGTTCTGCTGCTGCTCGACCGTGCTCGGCTTGGTCTTCATCGATCAGGCGTGCCTGTGGGATCGCCTGCCCGTGATTTACGACGTGCTCCGCGCCCTCGGCTACACGGCGGTGTGCAGCTAACCTCACCCCCTAACCCCCTCTCCACGTCGTGGAGAGGGGGGATCAAGACCGCCATTTGTGTCTAAAGTTGAGCCTATGCTCCCGCGAACACCACCAGACCTTTGGGAGAAATTGAAGCCGCTTGCTCGGCAAATGCGCCATGAGCCTACACCTGCCGAATCTCATTTATGGGAACATCTTCGTAACCGCCAATGCGAAGACTTAAAATTCCGCCGTCAGCACGCGATTGACCAATTCATCGTCGACTTTATTTGTTTCGAACACAGTCTGATTATCGAAGTTGACGGTGGAATTCACCAATACACCGTCGATGAAGATGCTGTTCGGCAGGAATGCCTCGAAGCGCTCGGTTACAGAATGCTGCGCGTCTCTAACGACGAAGTAATGCGGGATATGGATAACGTACTCACTCGAATTTGTGAAGCGATTGCGACCCCTGCTAGACGCCCCTCGCCACAACGTGGAGAGGGGCAGTTGAGCATAGCGAAACGGGGTGAGGTTAGTCAGTTGCAGCTTCACTGATCAGTTGTCGCCGCAGCAGCAGCGCCGGGATCAGCGCGACGCCGCAGATCACCGCGCCGAGCAAGCCGATTTCCGCCAGCACCTTGACCGTCAACTGCGCGTAAACGTCAATCGCTGCATACGGATCGACCACGTTCGCGCCCAGCGCCGCTGACGCCAGCAGCGCCAACCGCTGCGAGGCGAACGCCGTCAGCGCCGAGACGCTGATCGTCATACCCAGCAGTCGCATGATGATCACCAGCGCCGAGGCGACGCCCAGTTTGTCCTGATCCGCCGCGTTGATCACCGACGTGCTGATCGGCGAGAAAGTCAGTCCCAAGCCGATGCCGACCAGCGCCATCTCGATAGCAATCGTGCCGTCAGGGATGTCGAGCGTCCACGTCTGCCAGATCAGCGCGAAGCCGATCAGCGCCAAGCCCAGCCCGATCATGGTCGTCCAGCGATAGCCGATCCGGTCGCTCAGCCAGCCGCCGGGGACGGCTGCCAGCGCCATCGGCACAGTCAGTGCCGAGAGTAAAATGCCGACTTGCAGCGCGGCTTCCGCGAGGTGGCTGGCGTCCTCCATGCGGATGTTGACGAGGATCGGCACGCTGACCAAGCCGATCATCAGGCAGAAGCCGACAAACAGGTTGGTCACCAACCCGGCGGAGAGGCTGCGCCGCCGGAAGATTTTCAAATCGAACAGCGGGTCGCGCACGCGGCTTTCAACCAGCAGGAACAGCGCGAACATGAGCACCGCCGCCCCGATCACCGGCACGGCGTAAGGCGGCAGCCCGCCTACGTCGCTGAACTGGGTCGCCGAGGACGAAATTTCGATATTCGCCCCCAAGCCGAGCACCAGCGCCGTCAGCGCCCCGACGATCAGCAGCGTACCGACGAAGTCGAAGCGTCCTTTAACCCGTTCCTGCGGCACGTCGCGCAGCGCCCACCACGTTGCCGCCAGCGCGATCAGCGTGACCGGGACGTTGATCCAGAACAGCGCCCGCCAATCGGGAGCCGCCCAGTTCAAGCCCAGCGAAGCGAAGAAGTCGCTAAACTGCGTGCTGTACTCGCTGAACAGCCGCACCATGATCCCGCCGTAGAGATGCCCCAGCACCCAGCCGAG
The DNA here is from genome assembly GCA_963826685.1 of uncultured Chloroflexia bacterium. Lineage (GTDB taxonomy): Bacteria > Chloroflexota > Anaerolineae > Aggregatilineales > Phototrophicaceae > Flexifilum. Next base: position 149,160 of record CAWGYC010000005.1, read on the forward strand.
CGTGTCGATAGCGCCGATCACGCCCAACGGCTGCGCGCGTTTCGCCGCCGGGAACAAGTCGCCGACCAGCGCCAAGCTCACCGGGACGAGCGCGCCCGCGCCCAACGCTTGAATCACGCGCCCGATGATGATCGTCAGCAGGGCGACGTTGCCCCCGTCGGGGCGGACGCCCTGCAAGCGGAACAGCGCGTTATAGAGTACACCCGCCGCGCCGCTGCGCCCGGTGGGATCGACCTCCGCGACCAGAATCGAGCCGATCATGAAGATGATCAGGCAGGCGATATACGTCCGCTTCCGCCCGATCAGGTCGCTGACTCGTCCCATGAACGTCATGCTGATCGTGTACGCCAGCAGGTAGCCGGTCACGATCCACGCGGCGTCGTCGATCACGCTCTGGACGGGCAGTTGCAGCTTGACGATGATCTCCGGCAGGAACGCCGAGACGATGGTCAGGTCAAGCGAGCCGATGAAAACCGGAATACAGATCAGCGCCAGAATCAGCCACGGTCGCCGGTTGGTCATGGAGCGGTTTCCGCAGTCGGTTCGGGGGTGGTCTCGGCAGCTGCGGCATCCGGCACGCCGATGCACCAGATCGGCACGCCGATGCCAACGGCGCGACTCCGCTTCGGGCGCGCTGGCTTCCGGCGTCGAGAGTTCGGCGGGCGCGTCGAGGTCGTAGACGTCAATCGTCCACACGACCGGCTCATTTTCCTGTCCCGGCTCGGCGGTGACGGCGTAGGGGCTGTCGTGCTCGGTGATCACGAAGCGCGACGGGTAAAGCGTGCCCCGGTCGATGTAGACGTCCACGCCGACGTTGCCGACCGGCTCGATCAACCCGCCCAACAGCGCGGCGACGTCGGGACCGTCGGCGGTGGCGGCGAGGTGATACACGTCCGCGCCGTTTTCAAGCTGCGTTTCGCCGCTGTAGCTTAGGTCGATCAGCGATTTGAGCGCCGCCTCGATCCCGGTATCCTCGGCGATCAGCGATTCGGGGTTGAAGTCGGGCGCGAAGGCTTGGTTGACCCACTGGTTGCCCGTCCAGATGGCGCGATACCACTGCTCCGCCCCGCGCGAGAAGACCTGAACTTCAATCGTCAGCCCGGCGGCGATCACGCTGACGCTCGCCTGCATGACGTTCGGCGCGACGTATTGCGCCTTGGCGCTGCGAAAAATGACCGTCGCGTAATCGGTGTAAATCTTATAGCCCGGTCCGGTTTCGTCGACGGAGATGCGGAACGTATCGGCTGAGCGAATATTGGCAGCAGCTTCCTTCACGAGGTCGAGCGGGTCGGGCGTCGCAGTGGGGGTTTGGGGAGAGCTTGGCGAACCGGCGCAGCCGACCAGAAGCACGACCAGAAGTATCGACAACAGACGCAGCAAGAGAGAGTCCTTTCAGTGGGTCGGACGCTGCACAAGTATAGCTTATTGGATTATACGTGGTAGGGCGCGTGCGGTTGCGCGAGAAACGGGGGTGGCGCGGCTTATGCGACAATTGGGGGCAGGATGTCGCGGAGTACGGCGAGGTAGAGTTGTAGGGGCGTTATATATAACGCCCATTCGCATCAAGTTAAGCAGTTTATCGAGCATTTCTCGCTGCGCCGCCGGAGGTTCAAAACCTCCGGCTACGAGAAACCAAGCCGCCTTCAGGCGGCTATTGAGCCTGCTGAAGCAGGCTTTTTGCTGCTAGCCAGACGCTGCCGCTTCGCTAACGGCGTCTGGTGAATGACTGATCAATCCTTAACTTGATGCCTATGGGGCGTTATATATAACGCCCCTACGGACAACACATAGGTATCTCTACCGCAATCTTGCCCACGTGCCGCTGTCGCCGCCGGAGAAGCGGTAGATGCCGCCGTCGGGCGCGTCGATCACGAACGGATTATTCCCGCCGACCGCCGTTTCGAACTGGATCGTGCGCGGCGCGTTGACGATGTTGCTGGTCGCCCAGCCGAGCGCGCTGTTCCACGAGCCGATGGGCGCGAGTGTGTTATAGTACGCCCAATTGAACATCTCCTGCGGCATAAATCGACCGCTGGGCGCGGCGCTGTTGTTGATCGTCGCGCCGTCCCAACTGTTCGGGACAGCGACGTACAGCGAGCCATCATTCTGCACGCCGTAGACGCGATTCAGCCCGTTGGCGGTCACGTAGATCATGACGCCGCGCTCGAACGGCTGGTAGCGTCCTTCGCTGGTGGTCGCCCCGACCGGGCAGCCCGCGTCCGACGGCACGTATTGATCGCCGAAGAACCACGTATAGGCACACGAGACCGTGATCGGAATCGTCTGCTGCTTCTCGCTGCCGTTGCGCAGTGCCACCAGCCGGTAGTAGATCACCCGACCGAAGCCGCCGGGGACGACCAGCGTAAATTGTCCCGTCGGCGCGACCGGATAGACTTGCAGCAGCGAGCCTTGCTGGCTCACCTGCTCGATGCGGGCGCTGTCGGCGGTCGCGATCCACGCGAGCCGGATGGTCGTATTGGGCAAAACGCTGCTCATGTCCGCGCCGAACGAAACGATCTCCGGTCCCGTGCTGGTCGGCGTGCTGGTCGGCAGCGCTGTGTTCGAGGGTAACGGCGTGAGCGTCCACGTCCGGCTGGGCGTGATCGTGAAGGTGGGCGTCGCCGATGGGATTGGCGTTTTGGATGGCGTGTAGGTATACGTCGGCGTCGGCGTGTCGGTTAGGGTCGGCGTATAGGTCTCTGACGGTGTATAAGTCAGCGACGGCGTAAACGTCTCCGTCGGGATCGTTGAGGGCGTATCCGACGGCGTAAACGTCAGCGTCGGCGCGAGCGTATCCATGATCGTCGGCGTCGCCGATGGGATCGGCGTAATCGTGGGCGTGAAGGTCGGTGACGGCGTGTTCGTCGGCACCGGGCTAGGCAGGATTGCCAGCGTGGGGATCAAGTTCAGGTCTGGTGTTGGCGTTTGCGTGCAGGCAGACGAGTAGGCGGTTAAACTGAACAGCAGAACGAGAACAATCAGCTTGGACGTCTTGATTTTCATCATCCCACCCTCTGCGGAGATGCTGGAATGAGCCGACTTAATTTCATTCTAATCTTAACTATACTGTGTACCTGCATCTCGTGCCAGACACCCACCCTGAAGGCGGACGATCTTCCTAATGCGTCGCCCACCCCCGCTAGGCTGCTGATTCAGCCGACGCTGACCCCGCACCGCGTCGGCGACATCCCCGCGTGGACGATCACCCCTTCGCCCGTGATCGCCACCGCTACGCCCATGCCTTCGCCGACGCTGACCTTCAGCACGATGACGGAGATCGGCAGGTCGGTGGGCGGGCGCGCCCTCACCGCCCAGCGGATCGGCACGGGATCGCACGTGCTGCTGCTGGTCGGCGGCATTCACGGCGGCTACGAGGCGAACACGGTGACGCTGATGAACCAGCTGATCGATCACTTCGTCGCTCAGCCCAACGACCTCCCGGCTGACACCGCCCTGTTGATCGTCCCGGTTGCCAACCCGGATGGGCTGGCGGTGGGCGAGAGTCCGGGCGGTCGCCTCAACGAGGACGGCGTCGATCTCAACCGTAATTGGGGCTGCAACTGGTCGCCGAACGCTTACTGGCGCAGCCAGCGCGTCAATCCCGGCGCGCAGGCAATGTCCGAGCCGGAGACGCAGGCGCTGGCGGCGCTGATTCAGGCGGAGCGCCCGGCGGCGGCGCTGTTCTATCACAGCGCGGCGGGCGCGATCTACGCCGGCGACTGCGACGGGAGCCACGGCTCGGCGGCGCTGGGGGCGCTGCTCGGCAGAGCGGCGGGCTACAGCTACGGATCGGGCTTCTCCGCCTATCCCGTGACGGGCACGGCGTCGGATTGGGTGGACGGACTCGGCATCCCCTCCGCCGACGTGGAGCTTTCCACGCACGGAGACAGCGAATACGCGCGCAATCTGCGCGGCGTGATCGCGCTGCTGGCGTGGCTGGCGGAAGATTCGTAGCTCAGCAGCGTTTATAATGAACACACGTATGCCGATTTCGCCCCTGCTGTGCTGCACGCTGCTCCCCCTCTCCACAACGTGGAGAGGGGGTTGGGGGGTGAGGTTGTGACGGCAGCAGCGACCATGAGCAACCAGAGTAGGATTACATTGGACATCCGCTACCCGACCCTCTCCGAACTGATCTACATTAACGGGACGCTGCTCAACCAGCCGAAAATCACCGCCGGGACGCAGCAGATTCGCGAGATCGAGCTGCTCGACGCGGCGGCAGCGCGTCCGGCTGCCAGCGCTTTCGGCGCCGATGCCTACCCGACTCTGCGCGAGAAAGCGGCGGCGCTGCTTCACTCGGTCGCGCGTAATCACCCCTTCACCGACGGCAATAAGCGCACGGCGACGGTCGGCACGGTCTTCTTCCTGCGCATCAATGGGCAGGCGGTGACGTGGCAGCAGGACGATGCGCTGACCATGATCCTTGACGTCGCTGAGGGACGGCGCCGCATGACCGAGTTCGCGGCGTGGCTGCCGCTGGCGGACTTGCCTTACGACGCGCCGCCCGACTCGGATGCCGACATGCGCTTGATCGCCCAGATCATCGCCGAGCAGAAAGGGCTGCTGGATGAACTCGACCGACGCTGATCCGATCCGCTACCTGAGCGTCTCCGACCTCTACAACCTCAACGACACCGTGACCGACGGGCATACCTACGTCCGCGACAAGCACCTGCTCGAGTCGGCGGCGAAGCGTCCGGCGCTGGTGCTGTTCGGCGAAGTCCAGTTCCCCACGCTGCTCGACAAAGCGGCGAGCTTGCTGCACTCGGTTGCCTATCATCACCTGTTCGCCGACGGCAACAAGCGCACCGCGCGCTTAGCGGTCACGCTGTTCTTGCAGATCAACGGCTATCGCTTGACGTGGAGCGACGCCGAAGAATACGATCTCGTCCTCGAAGTCGCGCAGGGGCAGTACGACGTCTACCAGATCGCCGAGCGGCTGGAGCCTTACCTCACGCCGGTTGAGCCGCCCGACGAGTAGCCGTTTCTCTATCGGAATAATCGCAAAGATGGCATAATCGCCGCGATAATTTTCTGGCACGGGATAAGCCCATGTATGTCGAAGTCGACTTCAACCTGCTCTACCAGCTTGAGAAAATCGCCCAGAGCACCGGGCAGAGCGTGACCGATCTCGTCAACGAGGCGGTGACGCAGTACCTCGACCGGCAGACCACGACCGGCAAGTCCCCGGCTGTGAACCCCGAAGGCTAGCGCCATGCTGCCTGATCGCCGGTCAGCCTTCGAGGATGCACCCTTCGCTGATCTGTTGGCGATTCTGCTGCGGCAACTGCGGCGTCCGCTGGTGGATCACGGCGCGACGCTGACCGATCCCGAAGCCGACGCGCTCGCTCAAGCGATATGCGCTCGTGCTGAACCCGACTCAACGGCTGAAGCGGTTCACGCGGCGCTGATCGCGCTGGTTGCCGAAAGTGAAGCCGTGCTCGCGCAGTGGCATTTGACCTTCGCGCAGTCGCTCGACGCCCAGATGAACGACATCCCCGGCTGGGAATCGACCGCCGAATTCCTCGACGTTGCCAATCAGAAAGCCAACGCCGAACTGCGCATCTCGACTGGCGCGGCGCTGCTAGCAGCGCTCGGCGATCAACGTTACGTCCCGCTGCTGCACCTGCTGGTCGAGCGGAACGACGATCCTGACGGTATCATCGCGCGCCGCGTACTGGTGTTCGCAAACCGATCCGCGCAGTAGCGAAAACAAAACAAATGTGCTATTCTTTAGGCGTGCTATCCCCTGCCAACGAGAAAGGATAGATGCTATGAATCGCTCAAATTCGGGCTATTTCTTGCCAGCGGGAGCCGGAATCGACGGCGACAGCAGCCTGAAAGCGTCGGTCGCTTCGACGGGCGGCGGGCTGACCGTGATCGAGTCGCGCACGACCGGCGGCGCGCCGCTGCACGTCCACACCCGCGAAGACGAGTATTTCTACGTGCTCGAAGGGACGATCAGCGTGCGCTTAGGTGACGAGACCTTCGAGGCGGGCGCGCGCTCGTTCGTGTTCTTGCCGCGCGGCATCCCTCACGAATGGGATGTGGTCGGCGACGAGGCGATTCTGCTGATGATGACCGTTCCCGCCATGCTCGACGTTTTTCTCGGCGAATTCCACGCGGCAGCGACGAAAGAAGCCCGCGATCAAGTCGCCGCAAAGTACGGCGTTACGTTTTTATAGCAACCTCACCCCCAACCCCCTCTCCATTTTATGGAGAGGGGGAGCTAAGGACGAAACGAAGTTTCGCGCCGCAGCGGGGTGAGGTCAGAATAGTGAACTATCTAATCGCTAAAGGCTAGCAGCTACCAATGGCAAAAACACGCAGTAACTACGTCTGCCAGAACTGCGGACGACAAACGCCGCGCTATTTCGGGCGCTGCCCCGCTTGCGGCGAATTCAACACGATGGTCGAGGAAGTCGTCGAGATCAGCAAGGGCGGCAAAGAGAAGCCGCGCATCGTGCTGCCGCACAGCCAGCCGCAGCGCTTGACCGAGGTCAGCACCGAGGCGGGCGTCCGCCTAATCGTGCCAATTGGCGAATTCAACCGCGTGCTTGGCGGCGGTATTGTGCCGGGAAGCATCACGCTGATCGGCGGCGAGCCGGGGATTGGTAAAAGCACCCTCCTGACGCAAGCCTGTGCCGCCATCGCCGAGAATATTGGGCGGGTGCTCTACGTCAGCGGCGAGGAGAGCGTCCAGCAGATCAAGCTGCGCGCCGACCGTATGGGTTTGCACTCCGACGACCTATTCTTGCTGACCGAGACCAACCTCGCCGACATCTTCGAGCAGGTCAACCGGGTTGACCCGACCGTGCTGGTGATCGACTCGATCCAGACGGTCTACACCGAAGACAGCGAATCCTCGCCGGGGAGCGTCTCGCAGGTGCGCGAGTGCGCCTCGCGCTTGCAGATGCTCGCCAAGACCACCGGCGTCAGCGTTTTCCTGATCGGGCACGTCACCAAAGAGGGCAGCATCGCCGGTCCCCGCGTGCTGGAGCACATCGTCGATACCGTGCTCTACCTTGAGGGCGATCCGTTTCAGGCGTTCCGGCTGCTGCGCAGCGTCAAGAACCGCTTCGGCGCGACCAGCGAGGTCGGCGTCTTCGAGATGTCCGGCTTGGGCATGATCGAGGTCGCCAACCCGTCGGAAGCCTTCCTCGCCGAGCGAGTCGCCAATGCCCCCGGCACGACCATCGCCGTGACGATGGAGGGGACGCGCCCGCTGCTGGTCGAACTCCAAGCGCTGACCAGCCCGACCTCGTTCGGCAACGCCCGCCGCACGCCCAACGGCGTCGATTACAACCGCCTGCTGCTGATCACCGCCGTGCTGATCAAGCGGCTCGGTCTCAAGCTGCACGAGCACGACATCTTCATCAACGTGGTCGGCGGCATGAAGATCGACGAACCGGCGTCCGACTTGGCGATGGCGCTGGCGATGGCGTCGAGCTACTACGACAAGCCCGCCCCGCCCGACATGGTCTTCATCGGCGAAATCGGCTTGAGCGGCGAACTGCGCGCTGTCGCTCAGCTTCCGGCGCGGCTCAACGAGGCGGCGAAGCTCGGCTTCAAGCGCGCGCTGATCCCCAAGCTGCGCCGCAAGCTCGAAGACGTGCCGCCGGGCATCAAGCTGGTGGAAGTCCGCCACGTCGGCGAAGCAATGGCGATCACCGTGCCGAAGGACTGATAGGCGAAATCCCAAAGAATCGCAGACGTCACGGGATCGAACTATCGGACTGAATAGGTCTGATTTCTATCGATGCTAAGACTATCTTGAATATATTAACGATGTATTGATCGGGAGAAGAAATGTCCGATGAAGTCAGATTTGGTCTGCCCTCGATAAAATAGAGGAGGCGCGTGTACAAAACGAGTGAAAAGCAGGTGCTTTTGTAGGGGCGCAGCGTGCCGCGCCCACACTTTCTGAACATGAGCCAATAGAGGAACAGTTGCTCCCATAGTAAAGTGAAAGAAGTTGAGGAGGAGCAAATGGGGCGCAAGAGCAACCACAGCGAAAGCTACAAGCGGGTGTTCGCGGTGCTGTTCACGGCGTTACAGGGACAGTACAGCAGCTTTGGGCGGCTGCTGCTGGTCGACATTGTGATCACCAACCTGATCGTCGGCTTCGAGGAGCCGCCGGAGATCCCCCTCAGCCAACTGATCGCTCAGTACGGCTACCCCGACCCGCGCGACGACCGCGCCCGCGCCGATTTCATCGCCGCCGCCTCAAGCTGAGACGAAGTTTTTAGTGGTTAGTTTTTAGGTGAAAACTCACCATGCCTCAGTGAGTGTTGCGCCCCTACAACGATCATCCACATTCTCTGGGCTATCAACACGGGGCTGAGTTTTTAACGTTTTTCCTCAGCACTCGCTACTCAGCACTTCTCTTATTCGAACTTGGTGACGACCTGCTGCACGCCCGCGACCTGTGCCACGTCGTTGACGACCTGCACCGCGTCCACGCCTTCTGGCAGCGACCCGGTAAGGATCACAGCGCCATAGCGGGCGTTGGCAAACACGCCGGTCGGGGTGCGCTGTCCCGCTTCCCGCCGGATGGTCTCCTCGTCGTAGAGCTGCTCGCGGCTGACCGCCTTCACGCCGCGCACTTCCTCGACCCGCTGGATCAGATAGGTGCGGCTGATCTGCGAGCGCGTATGTCCGCTCAGGTCGACCACACCGTCGGTGACGCTGATGTGAAGTTGATGCCAATCGCTTTGCAGCGGCGGATAGTGGGCGATCAAATCTTGGATGTCGGCTTCAATGTCCACGTCGGGGCGGCTGATTTTCGTCAATTCGGTCATCGTTTTCTCCGGCTCTTGCGCCTTTGCCATAGACCTTAATTTTGCCCCCGCACCCCCCATTTGCCAAATCGAGAATCCCGGCGGGTCGCCAACTCGCCTAAACGTCGATCCCCGCACTCTTTTCGACAAAATGTGACAAATGTGCGAAAATAACGCGCGATGATGTGAAATCGCTTGTCTTGTGCTGAATGACTCCTCAAAAAGTGCGTTATTTCCGAATTTAAACCTTAACTGAAATCATAGGCAGCCCTGAGGAAGCATTACAAGCCGAACCGCAGCGCGAACGCCCGGCTCGACAGAGGAGAAGCACAAATTGGATTTATGCGTCATTGAAGGAGATGGCATCGGTCACGAAGTCATCCCGGCAGCCGTGAGCGTGCTGAAGATCGTCGCCCCGGACGTGAACGTCCGCGCGGCGGAGGCAGGCTGGGACTGCTTCAATCAGACCGGCAGTTCGCTGCCTGAGGATACTCTGCGCTTGGCGTTGGAGTGTCGCGCGGTCTTGTTCGGCGCGGCAGCGTCGCCTTCTTACCCGGTCGAGGGCTACTACGTGCCGATTGTCCGTCTGCGCCGCGAACTGCGCACTTTCGCCAGCCTGCGCCCGACCCGCTATCTGCCCGTACCGACCGCCCGCGAAGGCGTCGATCTGCTGGTCGTGCGCGAGACGACTGAAGATTTGTACATCGGTCACGAGCACACCGAGGACGAAGGACGCACCGGCATCTCCGAAAAAGTGATCACGCAGGCGGCGACCGAGAACGTCGCCCGCAAAACTTACGAACTGGCGCTGCGCGGTGGGCGCAGCAAAGTGACCATCGTCCACAAGGCAAGCGTCATGCTCCAGTCCGACGGCTTATTCCGGCGCGTAGCGCTGGAAGTCGGCGCGGCTTTCCCGGAAATCATCACCGAGGAACTGCTGGTCGATACGGCAGCCTACTGGATGGTCAAAAATCCGTCGCGCTTCGACGTGATCCTGACGCCCAATCTCTACGGCGACATTTTGTCGGACATGGCGGCAGCGTGGGGCGGTGGTTTGGGGTTAGCGCCGTCGTTGAGTATCGGCAACGACGTGGCGCTCGCGGAACCCGTGCATGGCTGCGCGCCCGACATCGCCGGAAAAGGAGTCGCCAACCCGACGGCGACGATCCTGAGCGTCGCGCTGCTGCTGCGCCATCATTGGCAGCGCCACGACGACGCGCTCAAGGTCGAAAATGCCGTCCGCGCGACCCTCAAAGCGGGCGCCCACACCGCCGACATCTACCCGGACGACGCGATCTCGACGTGGGCGTTCACCGAGAAAGTTTGTGAGTACCTAAGTTAAGGCAGGATGATATTCGTTACGGTTATAAATCATGGATTTCATGTAAGCTGTAAATCAGATCGTAGGCACGACGTTGGAACACGTGACTTAGCCGCAGTTTTGGGGCGATCCGCCGACATATCATCGATGAGACTCGAATCACACTTTCCGACCTTGAGCCACGCTGTTAGCGACCAAGCCGTTGGTCTTTTAGCCTGAAGCTAAACACTGTGACAGTCGTTCTTGTGGTCGATGACGATCCTATCTCAGTTCAACTCTTGAGTCTGATCCTTAGACGCAATGGCTTCCAAGTGGTCGATGCAAGGTCGGGAGAAATCGGGCTGGAGCGTCTTTATAAACATCTGCCGGATATCGTCATGGTTGACGACATGATGCCGGGTATGAGCGGTGGTGAGATGTGCCGCCGCATCAAAGACGATCCGACGGTTTCCCATATCCCCGTGATCCTGATCAGCGCCGGGACGCGCGTGCAAGACGCCGACTACGTGCGTGCCTGTGGCGCCGATGCCGCGCTCCCAAAACCAACCCTGACGCCGGGGGTGCTCGAAACCATCGCCGCCTGCCTCGACCCGCGCCCGTAACTTTCCCCATCTCCGCTGCGTACAAGATCATAGTGTTGGAATGGAGACCACCTTATGCGCCGGTTGTTCAAAGAAATGATGATCATCGGGTTGGGGGTGATTGCGCTGGTGTACCTGATGAACCCAACGCTCGGCATCTTAGAGTTGATCCCGGATAATCTCCCACTGATCGGCAACCTAGACGAAGCGGGCGCGACGCTGATCCTGCTCAATACGCTGCGCTACTACGGGATTAACCTCGACCGCCTGTATGGTCGTAGGCAGGACGATAAACGCCTACCACCGCCGGGTAACCAACCGCCGAAGCTTCCGCGTTAGTCAGAATTTGAGCAAGGGGTGAAGTCAATCTTTACCGTCGCTGCGCCTGCTGACGGGGCGCGGCTTCGTCCGCGTCGCCCTCGTCTTGATCGGCGAGCAGTTCGTCAAGGCTGAGCTTCTGAAGGCGATTTTCCGCCATCATGGCGCGCACCTCGTTGTTGATCTCGCCGTCCTCGCCGAGGTGGCGGCGGATGGCGCGACTGGTGCTCTCCTGCCACTGGAAATCGTGCTCGGCGATCACCATGCCGTCAGCGCTGATGCGAAGCTGCCAGCCCTTCTGCATGGCGTGGGCGTCGTGGATCGGCAGGCGCGCCGCCGGGGTGATCAGGTTGCGCCCGCGCTGAAAATCGTGGTCTTCCTCGTGAACGAACAAGACCTGATTGTCGCTGTCGACGATCTCGAAGCGAATCCGTCCGTGCGCTCGCGTCGGCAGGCGCAGTTGGACGAACGGCTGGATATAGTCCACGTCGTCGGGAACCGGGCGCGTCCGGTAGATCGTCGGCTCTTGGTCGCCGCTGAACGCCATCACGCCGATGTCGGTCGGCAGGACGTGGGTCTCTGCCGGATCAAGCCCGGCGCGGCGCACGGCGTCGAGCGCGTGCGCGTAGACCTGATCGGCGCGCGGTTGTGCCGGGATCGGGTCTTCAAAAGCGTAATCGTCCTCGCGCGAGAACGATCTGGAATCCAACTCCGTTTGGGCAGCTTGGTCGAACCGGCGCATCAGCAGGTACAGCCCGCCGACGATCAAGATCAGCGTGATGGCGCTGTCGCCGCCAAACGCCGAAACCCCGGCGATCAGCAAGAACAAGCCAAGCATGACCTCGCCGAAACGACGGTCCCGATTTCTGGGTCTGCGCATGGGTCTCTCCGCTTAACCGCCCCGGCTGCTGCGGCGCTCGCTGTCGCCCCGGCTGCGCAGCAGTTCTTCGAGGCTCAGCGCGCGTTCTTCAGCGGGTTCGTCGCGCTGGGTCAGGCGTTCCTCGCGCAGAGCGGCGTCGCGCTGCTCGAAACGCCGGAAGCGGTCACTCAGCGACGGCGCAAGCGTGAAGGTATGCGCGCCCAGCAGCACGCCGTCAATGCTGATCCGCAAATCCCAGTCACCGGCTTGCAGCGCGCGCGCGTTCTCCGCCAGCGGCAGTTGATCGTCGGCGAGGATATTCATCTCGCCGTCGCGCAGGTAGGTGCGCATCTCGTGGACGTACTGCGGCTGCCCGTGACCGTCGATGATCTCGAAGCGGATGCGCGCGATCTGCTCGGCGCTGTCCGGCTGGACGTGGAGCGTGATGAAAGGGCGCACGCCGTCGTCGTCGAGCGAGACGCTGCGCGTTCGCCGCATGACCATGCCTTCGCGGTTGGACTGCGCCGTTATCAAGCCGATGTCGAGCAGGGTTAGCCCGTCATCGAAGTAGCCGCCGCGCCGCCGCGCCCGCTCGACCGCTTCGCGGGCTTCGCTGGTCATCCGCATCATCGTCAGCGACGAGCGCGACTTGTCGATCAACCGGGTTGGCTTGAAGTCGATTATGGTGGCGGTGAGCGCGGCAAGATAAATGCCCAGCAGCGTCACCGCAATCGGCGCTGACGCTCCCGACAGCACCGCGATCCCGACCACCGCGCCGAGCACGGTCAGCCAAGCGAAATTTCGTCGTTTTAAACGCATGAGGGCTAACTCTCAGAATGACTCGTCATAGCAAGTATACGCTGAATCAGGGCGTCGGGTTGCAGAATTCAGAGCAGAACCATTTGCGTTGAACCGGGTAGGGGCAGGTTTCAAGCCTGCCCCTACGCCACCAAGATAAGGGGGTTTGTAGCTTCGACCGACGCTCAAAGCGTGCAACCTTGCAACAAAACAACTCGAAGCTGCTCGGTTGCAAACAGAGGTTGCACTGCTCGCAAACTGAGCAGTGAGCAGCGGATCAGCTTTTGCCCTCGCCCATCCTTGAATTCGGGGAGGGGAGGCTCAGCGAAGCTGATCGGGGGGGCAAAGTGTCGACTTTGCAACAAACCACCTTTAGGTGGCTTGCTCTTCGTAGCAGGATGCTCAAAGCATCCTGCGGGGCAAAGGGAAAATACCTGTATCGGCTTAAGTAACGTCAGTATTGTTTAACGAGAGCAAGTTCTTGAACGAAATGCAGGTTCAAAGAAGGCTTCTTAGGCTGGTGACAATAGGCGCGGCATCTGGGAAGACTTTCCCACACCTAAAAGGAACCGAGCTTAATCGTCAAGGCTTTTAGCATTTTGCCTTGCTTCCATCATAAGCCCGGGCACATCGAGGCTGATCGGCAGTTGAGCACCTTGAACCTGAATAACTTCACCGGCGACGACATTTCCAACGGCGAGCGCCTGACGTACAGAGAGTCCCTGCCTTCTCGCTACGAGGAACGCCGCGAGGAAATTATCTCCTGCGCCAGTGGAATCTAGCGCTTCAATCTTCTGTGTAGGCATTAAAAATTCTTCATCACCGAATCGAGCAAAGGCACCCCCTGCATCCAAGGTAACAACCGCATCAATGGGCGTCTTAGCGAGCTTGATTCTCACCGCTTCGAGCGATGCCTCTGGCTCAAGTCCTACCAGAACCGCTGCTTGCTCAAGGTTGCCTGCCACCATCTGAGCTTTTGGCGCAAAGGTAGCGAAGAAATCTCGGTAGCGATCAACGATTTCTATGCCGGCAAGGGCAAGTACAAAAGGCACATCAGCCGCCTCTGCTGCTTGTACACAGCGCAGCATTGCTGTTTCGGATTCTGTGCCAAAAGAGAGCGCAATACCATCAAGCAGCACAAGCTCTGAGCGCTGAATTGCTTCGAGATCAATTCGAGCAGGACTCAACAGGGCGTTTGCACCAAGAGTCAAGATGATAGTGCGCCTGCCATCATCATCGTAAAGATAAAAGTCATAACCTGTAACAGCGCCATCTTCGAGTTCGGAGAGGAATTTAAGCGATGCCCTCTCACAATTTGCAACAAAAATTCTACCGAAGGTGTCGTTTCCACCAACCCCCATAAATCCGCAGCTTATGCCAGCACGCGCTATTAGGTTTGCGGTGTTTCCAACCGAGCCACCGCTAGCGGGATCGGGAAGTGTTCCGCGATTTTTTTCAAGCGCAAGACGAATCTTCTCCATGCGTTCCACAGTAATAATTGATGCACTACCCGGCGTAAGACCAAGTTCGCGGAGTTCCGCGTGGCTAGAGGGAAGGTCGATACCAACAGTAACAGCACCAAGTGCTACTATAGAAGTCATTCAGAACCCCTATCCAAGTTAAGCTAGCGCCAATTACTATATAGAAAATTTCCCCATATCTGGATAAGAGGAATTTTCTAACAGTTAGGTTCATATTTCTGCCAGAAATCATCGATCTCACAGAACAATTCGAATAAACGCCTCATAGGACTCGCTTCACAGTTGGATTGGTGACCGTGAAGCTTGGCGCATCTTGTGAAGCTGTCTCACCTTGTCCAAAACTCACGTTAAGTATGTCTGGGGCAGGTTTCAAACCTGCTCCTACGACTCGTCGACTGCCGCCGCGCGCGCCAGCGCCGCCCACTCCTCGATGCTGAGCGTTTCGGCGCGCCGGGTCGGATCGATGCCCGCCGCGTCGAGCCACGCGCCACCCATTTTGCCAAGCGAGTTCTTTAACTGCTTACGCTTCTGCGAGAAACCGAGCTTGACCACGCGGAAGAATGTCCGCGTGTCGGGCACGTCCACCGGCGGCTGATCGTAGGTGTCGAGCCGGACGACGGCGCTGTCCACGTCGGGGCGGGGCCAAAACATCGCCGCCTTCAGCCGCGCGGCGATTTCGGCGCGGGCATAAAACTGGGCGCTGACCGCCAGAATGCTCATGTCGTCCGGCGCAGCCGTGAGCCGTTCCGCGACCTCAAGCTGCATCGTCAGCACCAAGCGGCGCGGCGGGTGCTCGTTTTCCTGAAGGTAGCGCAGAATCGCGCTGGTAATGTAGTAGGGGACGTTGGCGACGACGACGTAATCGTCACCCCCGACGAGAGTCGAAATCCGCGTGTTCAGGATGTCGGCGAAGATCAATTCGACGTTCGGATAGGGTGACAGCGCTGCCCGGAGGATCGGCTCTAGGCGTGCGTCCAGTTCGATGGCGATCACGCGCCCGGCGACCTGCGCCAGCCGCTCGGTCAGCACGCCGGTGCCCGGACCGATCTCCAGCACCGTGTCGGTCGGGTTGAGATCAGCGGCGGCGACGATTTTCTCCAGCGCGTGCGGGTCTTGCAGGAAATTCTGCCCCAAGCTTTTCTTGGGGGCGACTTGATAGTAGTCGAGCAGCGATTTGGGATTCATAGCTCTATTTTACCCCAAACCGATCCCCTTATCTGCCGCGCCGCTGAAAATAGAGGTCGAGCGGTTGATCCAGCGTGAAGAAAAAGAGCACGACGGCGCTCATGACCAGCGGTATCCACTGGATCGTCAGCGTGGAGACGATGCACAGCAGGCAGGCGACGATGCTCAGCAGCGCCACCAACGCCGTCCGCGTGCGCGCTCCGGCTTTGCGAGCGAAGAGTTCAATCGCCGTCACGACCATAATCGCGCCGACCGCCAGCAAAAAGGCACCGAACAGGGTGATTGTGCCGCTCGACGAATCGAATGCGAAGCTCGCGGCACCGGAATGCCCACCCAGCGTCATCGCGCCGGGACCCTCGAAAGCGAGCGCGACCGCACCACTGAAAAACAGGGTGAAGCCGAAGTACAGGTTAATCAGGGCGGCAGCAAGCAGGTAAAGCGAAGTCATCGTGACAACTCGCGAGCGGAGACTAATACTTTGGCGCAGGATGCTTGTCCTTTCTGATCAGGGTGCAGAGCAGCACCACACTGGTGTGTCCCTGCCTCGCGGCATCAGCAGCGAGAACAACGCCGGCATTCATACTCAAAAGCGGCAGCAAACCCACGCAGCCGACGAATGCTTATCACTGTTTACAACCACACGTTAACATCTAAAAAAAATATATACAGCTATTTTGCAAAAATAACAATGCAGAAAATTTGAAAATAGTTATTAAGACTCAAGAAGTCGGCAAAAAATAGTCGATTTGGGCGGGAACCGGCGTCAGGATGTAGACGTCGGTATAGCCTGACCAGCCGCGATAATCGGCGTCGCTGTAGCCGAGGTCGATCCACAGCGGCATACTGCGCTTGCCGCCCGTATCCTCGATGTCGCCGACGCCGTAATTCCGCACGTAGATCAACGTCCCGTAGGGCAGAATATTGGGGTCAGAGCCGACGATCCCGTGTTCGAGCTTGCGCCCGGTCGCGGTGGTGTCGTCCCCGCCCAGCGCCGCCGGGTGATAGCTGGTCGCATACATGCGCAGCTTGCGCCAGTATTCGCGCGGTCCGTCGGGCGTATCAACCGTGCGGATGATCACGTTCGTTCCGTAGCCGATCACGTGGTTGATCGGCGCGCGGGCGACGACTGTCTCCTCCTCCGAGCGCTTGACGGCGATGCCGTTCTCGTAGCGCACGCGAACGCGCGTCTCTTGAATACCTTCTTGCCCCGCTTGGATCGTCTGCCGCTGGTCAAGTTCGAGCGTCGGATCGGCTTGGTAGACGGTGTCGAAGGGCAGCGGCTGCTGACTGACCTCGATGTCCTCGCGCACCCGAATCACGCGGATCGACATGCCGGGGTGCAGCGGCGACGACTCGGCGGGGATGGCGTAGTCCAGCCCGACCAGCGCCACGCTCGCGTCCGCCAGTGCGTCGGCGACCGTCGCCCCTTGCGAGCGCGTGCGGATCGTCTCGCCGTCGGCGATGATCTCGACCGGGTGCGCCCGCGTGATGGTCACGTCGAGGTCGCCGGTCAGCGGTGTATTCAGGTCAGGTTGGGTGCTGTCAGAGAGATAGAGCGTGTATCCGGCGGCAAACAGCGCCTCGCCAACGGTCGCGCTGGTGGTTTGCAAGCTGCGCGTACTATCGCTGTCGTGGACGCGGAGCGTCACGGCATGGCGCACGTCGATGCTGCTGATCGGGACTGCCCACTGATCGAGCAGCGCGCTGTTCGCCTCGGTGCCGTCGATGATGATCCGGTCGCCCGCGCCGACGCGCACGCCCGCTCCGGCGAGGATGTCCGCCGGGTCGATCTGCGCCGTCCAGAGCGGCGTGGTCGTGCCGTCGACCGTCAAAAAGACGCTGCGCGCCCGGTCGATGCGAACGACCATCTCCGGTTCCAGCGGCGCGTTGAGCGGTGCAGAGACCAGATCGCCGTCGCCGAGCGCGACCTGCGCCTCGTCGAGCAGTTGGGCGACGTTCCCGGCGTGGGTTTGCAGCTCGCGGGCGTCGCCGTTGACGACCAGCGTCACCGGGGTGGTGTGCGCCAGCGCGATCAACGCCAGCATCCCGCCGATCACGATGACCACCAGCAGCGCGCCCAGCGCGATCAACGCCGGGGCAGCCCACGCGGGCGGCGACGATGGGGTGGATTGTCGTTGCAGGTGAGTTGGTTCGGAACGAGGAGATTCAGGTTCCAACGGGCGTTTCCGGGGCTGTTCCGAAAGAGTTACGCTCGCAACGGGGTTATTTTCAGTCTGCTCAAGCCGGGTAGACCTGCGGCACCCAAGGTATATTCCTTAGTGCTGCTCCCTTCCGGGTCTGACACGGTTCGGAAGCCTTGCCGCGCAGGGCCCGGCGTGAGCAAACTGCCAATAACCCATTGTTATTGCTGCGACGAGTTTAGCAAAGCCAACCGCCAGAGTCAACGCTCAACGGCAGGACTGAGGACTGAGGTTCGAGGACTGAGCAGCTCTCATCCCGATTCCACTAAGGCGAAATCATCTTTTTACTCAGTCCTCAGTCCTGAAGTTCTCAGTCCTCAAGGACTTTGCAAGGATTGGTGATCTCGCCGATGCCTTCGACGCTGACGGTCACGCTGTCGCCATCGGCGAGGAAGACCGGCGGTTTCATCCCCGTGCCGACGCCCGACGGCGTGCCGGTCAGGATCATGTCGCCCGGTTCGAGCGTGAACATCCGCGAGATGTAGGCGATCAACTGCGGGATTTTGAAGACCATGTCTTTGGTGTTGGAATCCTGCATCACCTTGCCGTTGACGGTCGTCTTGAGCGCCAGCTTTTGCGGGTCGGCGATCTCGTCACGGGTGACGATGAAGGGACCGAGCGGGCAGAACGTATCCAGTCCCTTGCCCCGCGTCCACTGTCCATCGCCATTTTGCAGATCGCGCGCGGTCACGTCATTGGCGGCACAGTAGCCGTAGACATGCTTGTAAGCATCCTCTTCGCTGACGTCCTTCGCCCGCGCGCCGATGATCACCGCCAGTTCGGCTTCCCAGTCCACCTGCTCGGTGATCGACTTGCGCCACGTGATCGGCTCGCCCTGCCCGATCACGGCGCTGGGGAGCTTGGCGAAGATCAGCGGCTTGGGCGGGAGGTCGCTGCCGGTTTCGGCGGCGTGGTCGGCATAATTGCGTCCGATGGCGATGATCTTGCCGGGGACGACCGGCGCTTTCAAGGTCGCTTCTGCCAGCGGGACGCGCTCGTAAGTCCGGCTCGGCGTGATCCCGCGCCGGATCATCTGGCGCATGTCATCCTGCCACGCCATCACGTAAACGGTGTCGCCCTCAATCGCGCCGATGCGATGTCTGCCATTGTGAGTAAATGTTGCAAGTTTCATAGCGGCTGCTGCTCTTTATCCAACTCGTCCATTTTGGCTGCAAGTGTGCCACGAATTATGGAGATTGCCTAATCCTGTGGTCGTCATGAAACAGGTTATTATGCGAGCATACCATAAGCGCATCGGTGTAACGAAGTAGAGTCGGGTTTGGATTTAGGCAGCGACGGGTCGAGCCGCCCCTTCAAGGGGGCAAACTGAAGTTCCGGTGTTAGCTCGCCTGATTCCCATTCTTGTGCTGGAGGGTTGCCACAAAGTCGTGGATGAAGCCGCCCTGATTCGAGGCGATCAGGACGCCGCTGACCTTGTTGACGACCAGCTCCCCGAAGTGACTCAGCACGCGGTTGATCTGGTCACGCATCACCAGCATGAGATCGTCCCACTGAATCGACTCAGGAAGCTGCGGCTCGCGGATGGCGCGGGTGCTTTCGATGTACGCCATCACCGGCTCGATGCTCGGAAAGACCAGCGTGCTGGGCAGATCGTGGCGGACGACGGCGTAGAAGTGGCGCGCCAGCATCCGCGTCCCGTTTTCGAGCGAGAAGTTGATCTGCGCGGGCAGCGGCGGTTGGCTGTAGATTTGCCCCGGCGTGCTCAGGAGCAGCATCGACCGGCGAAACAGCGCGTGAAATTCGGGCATCGACTGGATGCTGTTGGTCGCGGCGATCAAGACGCCGTTGGGCTTGAGCACGCGGCGGGCTTCGCTCAAGGCGCGCTCGATGTCCGGGACGTGGTAGAGCATGTGGTTCGCCATCACCACGTCGAAACTTTGATCGGCATAGGGTAAGCTCTGGGCGTCGCCGAGAGCGATTGCGCCCTGCGCCGAATGCAAGCGCAGCATCCCCAGCGATTGATCGACGGCGCGGTAGCTGACGGCGGGCAGGTCGCGGTGCAGTTGGTTGTAGTAAACGCCTGCACCCGACCCCACGTCGAGCACCTGCTCGTCGCCGCGCCACTCGATGCGGCTGAGCACCCATTCGGGAAAATTGATGCGCGGCACGCTGTACTGCTCGTGCGTCTCCTGCCGGATGCGCAAATAAACGTCGCTGGCGTACTGCTTGCGTACTACGTTGGGGTCATTACCGGAAGTCATAGCCATCCATGAGGCGGTGGTCAGAGTCACTAGAATTATACTCGAAATGTCGCCGGATCAACGCCAAAATGTTAATTAAGACGTAAATTTTAATTTTTTACACATGCCGCGCTGATTTTCCCGCCGGATCGAAAGGATAAAACGACCGCCATGCTGCGCTTTGCCGATCTTACCCTTGCCCGTTATCGACTCGCTCCGCACCTCACGCCGACCCCATTGGAAGCCGCGCCCGCCTTAGGCGCGGACGTCTGGCTCAAGCTGGAAAACACGAACAAGACTCATGCCTTCAAGGTGCGCGGCGCGCTCAATGCCCTGCTCGCGCTCGACGCCGCGGCGCGGGCGCGCGGCGTCGTCACCGTTTCGTCCGGCAATCACGCGCAGGGGATCGCTTATGCGGCGGGTCTGCTGGGGATCGAGGCGCGCGTCCTGATGCCGTTGTACACGGCAAAGCGCAAGGTCGCCGGGGTCAAGCGCTACGGCGCGCAGGCGATCCTGATCGACGACGACTTCGCCGCAATCGAACGCGAAGCCCACCGGATCGAACGCGAAGAAGGCTTGGTCTACGTCTCCGCCTACAACGATGCGAACGTGATCGCCGGGCAGGGCACGATTGGCTTGGAAATCTTCGACGCGCTGCCGACCGTCGAGCGCGTCATCGTGCCGGTCGGCGGCGGCGGGCTGATCTCCGGGATCGGGCTGGCGCTCAAGACGCTCAAGCCGTCGGTCGAAGTGATCGGCGTCAATGCGGCGGTCTCGCCGGAGATGTACAACTTCTTCTACCACGTGGATGAACCGCTCTCGCACCAGACGCTGGCTGACGCCCTCCCCGGCGAGATCGAGCCGGGATCGCTGACCTTCGACCTCACGCGCCAGTACGTGGATCGCGTCGTGCTGGTGAGCGAAGCCGCCATCGCCGGCGCGCTGCGCTGGATGGTAACGGATCAGGGTTGGCTGGCGGAGGGTGGCGGCGTGGTCGGCGTAGCGGCGTTGCAAAGTGGCGCAATCGAACCCGGCGGCACCACCGCCATCGTGATCAGCGGCGGCAACATCGACGGCGAGCGGCTGGCGCAGGTGCTTGGGTGACAACTCCGTAGGGGCGGGTTTCAAACCCGCCCCTACGTGACCCGATCATTATTGAAATCCGTGCAGGCTGGCGCGCAGCCCGGTACGCAGCGTCTCTTTTTGCGCGTCGGTCAGCCGCGCTTCCGGGTGCAGCAGCAGATATTGGATCGGCGGCATATTGCCCTTGTCGATCTGCTCGACCAGCACCGACGGATCAATCTGGTCGGCGGTTTCCTCTGAGAAATTCAACTTTTGGCGCGCCTCGTTGACGTCGTGCAGAACCAGCCACGACATCGGCGCGACGTAGGCGTAGAAGGGCCATTCGGTCTCATTACTGTGGCAGCTATAACAGGTGGTGCGCACGAGCTGCTCGGTTTCCGGCGAATTCCACACGATCTGGCTTTTCACCGGCGGGTTGGTGCGCGCTAGCACGGGGATGAAATTACCGAACGGGATGAATTGGAGGATAACAAAGCCAATGACGATGATCCCAATACCGATCAGGATTTGATTGCGTCGTGTCAGGTTCATGTGTGCTGATGCTGCTCCCTACTACCCATAGGCTCAAAGAACCACCGCCCCCTAAATACAATAATCGACGGGCGAGCGCGATTTAGATTTCGGCTCATGTACAAAACGAGTGGAAAGCAGGGGCTTTTGTAGCGGCGCAGCGTGCTGCGCCCACACTTTCTGAACATGAGCCTAGATTTTCAATCGTTCGCCGATTGCCAGCGCTCGCTGATTTCGTCATAGTGGATGGTGACCGTTTCCTCAATCAAGTCGCCGCTGGCGGTATTAAAGTCCGAGTAAGCGATCTCGCTGATCCACGCGCCCTTGATCGTCCAGCGGCGGGTCTCTTCGCCGTCGTCGATGGCGAGGATTTCCAGCGTCCGCGACGGACGGCTGAGGTCGTCGGTCGCGGCGACGGTCTCGCGCAGCCAGCGATTGAAGGCGACTTCAGGATCGCGCTGGACCATCTTCGAGAGCGTGAACGGCTCGCGGACGACCTTGGTCATCGAGGGCTTGACCTCCAACTTGAATGGGACTAGCCCGCTGATGCGAAACACGCCCTTGACGACCTCGCCGTCAAGCTGAACCTCGAATTCATTCGCGCTCAAGCTGTCGATGTGCATCCGGTTCTCGTCTGCCATTGCCGCTGCTCCTCTCTAACAAATCGTATTTTCAGATCGGTTTCCGAGTATACATCAGCGCCAGCGGGTTCGCCTTCGCCAGCCGCCAATCTACAGAGTAAACGCAGCAAAATCATGGAGTGGGTCAAGCGGGATTCAGCCTATCCGGTAGAGGCAAACCTGCGTGTTCGCCCCTACCGCATGAAAGTCCTCATACTTCACCGGCGCAGCGCCCACAGCAGCACCGATCCCATCACCGCGCCGCCGACCAGCGCCGGACCCGGCAGCCCCCAGAACAGCAGCAGCCCAAGCGTCTCCAGCCCCCACGTGATCGCGTAGATGGCGATCAGCGGGCGCGCGGGCAGCCGATCCAGCGGCACGAGGACGCACGCCAGCGTCGTGATCGCCGCCGACGCCAGCATCCATCCGGCAAAGTTGATCAACGGGATGCCGAAGTAAGCGCCGGGCTGATCCCACAACCAGAGCGACCAATTCACCATCTGCGGGTCGAGGAACAAATCCCACGCCGTGAACGCCAGCGCGCTGACGCCCACGAATGCCGCGCGGTTGTGCGTGATCTTGTGAGCGACCGCCCACGACGGCGGGAGCATCATCATCCACGCCAGCGGGATCAGCACCGGCACGCCGCCGATCTGCGGCTGAAGCTGATCGGTATAGTGGTAAGCGCCGAAGGGCAAGCCGGTCGTGTGCCCGACGTACTCGACGCCCCACGCCAAGCCGACGATCAGCAGCGTCAGCAGGTTGGCGCGGCGCGCGCCCCACGTCCAAACGATGATCGCGCGCACGGCGACCAACTGAAACAGCACACCAATTGAAATCCCGACCGGCAGCACCGGCTCGCCCATCACCCACTTGAGGATTGGCAGGCTGATCATCGACAGCACCCAGATCAGCAGCAGCAGGGCGACCCAGCGCTCGAACAGCGAGAGCCGCTGCCACTGCGCGCGCGGCAGCCGCCGGAGATCGTTCACGCCTTTGTGCCAATGATCGGTCATGCGCTCAACGAGATTTGCGAAAAGTTGGAGGGAATTTACAAGCGATCATGCACGAGGTCAAGCCACGCCTGCTGCGGCGCGATCAACCCGGCGTTCCGATTTAGCGGAATCCAAAACAGGGCGAAGGTGTGCCCATCGGCATCGACCGCCCACTGCTGCGGGGTCGGCTCGGTCGGCGTGAGGTGAAACAGCGAGCGCTGAACCTTGTCGGTCAAGCAGCGCGTCGGCACCCACCCTGTATTGCTGGAAACGCCGACGAAACGCCCATCCTCGAACTGCGGCTCGTTGAACGTCACCCGTTCGAACCCGCCATTGTGGTCGATCACCTGCACGGTCTGCCCCCGCTTGAGGAAGCCGCCCAAGCGCAGCGTTCCTTCGCTGCCCGGCGAGGCTTGCAGCACGCAGTACTGGAGCACCATCCGCTCGTCTTCCGCGAGCGGCTGCGGGATCACGGCGAGCAGCTCGACAATCGAGACGCCGCGCAGCCCGGTTTCCTCGGCGGTTTCGCGCAGCACCGCCGCTTCGGGAGTCTCGCGCGCCTCCACCGTCCCGGCAGGGACTTGCAGTCCGGCGGCAGGATGCAGAAAGACGAGCAGTTCGCGCTCATTTTCGGTGGCACGGGTGATAAAAGCGGTAACTTTGCCCAGCGCTGCATCCATGATGGCTTCGGTTTCGCTGACCTGCGATTTTGCTAAGCGGCGCTCTGGCGATACTCGACAGTATCGTGTTCAATCGAACCAAGTAGGCGCGCGCGAAACAGCTTCATAAGCAGTGTGCTCCGCTTTCTGACGTTGATCCCTTAAGATTACCCGGTTGGCAAAATCCCGGTTCGCTTGCCCAAATTTACGTGGTCTTAATTGTTCATCCTTCATAAATCGTAGTTCGCCGAAGCGATCAGCGACCGTCCGGCAGCCGCCCGGCAAGCGAAAATCACCGGCTGTGCGCCAGATGAATAGTGCATGAACGACGAGCAAGGTGGGTGAAATTTGTCACTTATGCCGTTGCCACCACCGCGATCCATGTTATAATGCGCGCGTTGTGTGGTTGGTTAAACCGCATTTAACAACTTGGATGATTTAGCGGAGTTGGATGTATGTTCAATCCTACATCACAGCGCAAACAGATTGAAGACAACCTTCTGGCATTAGCGCGGAAGGTGAATACGACCGATAGCAATTGGCTCGAAAGCGATGCTTTCGACAAGCTGATGAACAGTTGGCGGGACCTCGCCCATTATTATGACCGCAGCGATGATCGCACCTGCGGCGCGCACGTGCTCCGGCTCTACATGCGCTACGCCGTGACCCTGCGCCGCATCAGCGAGGACGAGCGCGTTTCTCCGCGCCGTCGCCAGCAAGCGAAGCTGGCGCTCAAAGACCTCAACCACAAGCTCGACGGCATGTTCCAGCGCGTCGAGCGCACCACCCGCACCGCCGTCTAGCCCGCCTGATTTCGCCCAATCAAGTCGTCAATAAAACAGAGCGCAGAATCGATCTGCGCTCTGCTGATTCCAGCTTTCTCAATTCAGCTTATCCGTAGTGAGCGATGCCTCTCCCCGTTTATGTGGGAGAGGGACGGCTTGCGGTAAGCGAAGCGGCGCAAGCAGGGTGAGGGGTTTGACAGGCAGGACTCATACCGTCACGGGTCGCCCCGTCAGCATCGCCCAGCCGCGCACGAGCCACGTATACGCCAGCACCAGATAAACTGCCGCGAACCAGATGAACCCGCCGACCACTCCGGCGATGATCAGCGTGCCGTAGGGCGCGATGATCGCGCCGAGGCTGCCGACAAACCCCGTCACCTCAGCCGTGATCCCGCCGATCTCGTTGACCACATCCACGACACCGGCGATGTCCGCCAGCGCCTGTGAGAGCTGGGAGAGGCTGTCGAAGATGTTTTGCAGGAAATTGCGCACTTCTCTCAAGCCGGGGATGGTGAGGTCGACTGCCGGGATACCGGGTAGATGAATAGTAGCTCCGAGGACGTGGATGTCCGGAAATTGGAATCCCCCGATATAAAGCTGGAAGTTGTTGATCGCGTTGGCGACGTCCTGCGCCCACTGAGTCGCCGAGCCGAAAATCGTGCTAGCGACGCTTTGCAGATTCTCCAACTGGGCGCGAGCCAGCTCGACTTTTTGGTTGACGACCTCCAACCGCTGCTCAATGTTCGCCTTGCGCGTTTCGTATTCGGCTTGCACGCCGATCACGACCTGACGGGTGACCAAGACCCCGCCCGCGCCCAACAGCAGCGGGAACAGGATCACGAACAGCATCAAGAGACCAATAAATCGGCGCATGAGCTTCTCCGCTCTTAATCGATTTGCAAGACTCTCGTGGCACAATGAAGGCTAATGTCTACCTGTTAGGGTAGTGGACATCGCCCAAAACGACAAACGGCAGAGTGATTGCATCAAATCTGACACTTGGGTTATAACGGCTCACAACATTTTTGTAGGGGCGAACCTACGTGTTCGCCCACCGGGGCAGACACACAGGTCTGCCCCTACAAAACACCTGTAGACCTTTGTGACCCGAACTATAATTTTGATGTGATGACCCTGCGGTTCGCAAGGACGCCGGAGTTACGTTATTTTATAGGAGTAAATTCTATGTTGAGAAAATTATGGTTGCTGCTGGCGCTGCTGCTGCTGATCGGGCAGCCCTTGAGGACTCAGGCTCAGGACAGCACACCGCAAGGAGAAACACCCGTGGAGAGTCGTTATGCCGGACGCCCCGACCTACCCGCGCCGGAATTCCCGACCGGGCTAGAGTGGATCAACGTGCCCGCGCCGCTGACGATGGCGGCGCTGCGCGGCAAGATCGTGATCCTCGACTTTTGGACGTATGGCTGTATCAACTGCATCCACATGATCCCGACGCTCCAGCGGCTTGAGGCGCAGTACGGCGATGCGCTGGTGATCGTCGGCGTCCATTCCGCCAAGTTCGAAAACGAGGGCGACACCACCAACATCCGCCAGATCGTCCAGCGCTACGGCTTGGAGCATCCGGTCATCAACGATAGCAATTTCCGCGTCTGGCAGACTTACGGTATCAATGCGTGGCCCACCTTCGTCGTGGTCGATCCGCGCGGCAACGTGCTGGCGCTGCAAGCGGGCGAAATCCCCTTCGAGGCGTTTGACCGCTTGCTCAGCGGCATGGTCGAGTACTTTGACAGCACCGGCGAACTCGACCGCACGCCGATTGAACTGGCGCTCGAAGGCGCGGGACAACCCGCCGGACTGCTCGCCTTTCCCGGCAAGGTGCTCGCCGACGAAGCGGGCGGACGCCTGTTCATCGCCGACAGCAACCATAACCGGATCGTGGTCACCGACCTCGATACGTACCAAGTCACCGACGTGATCGGGGGCGGCGCAGCGGGCTTGACCGACGGCGCCTTCGACGTCGCCAGCTTCAACAAGCCGCAGGGGATGGCGCTGCGCGACAACCTGCTCTACGTCGCCGACATGGAGAACCACGCGATCCGCTTGATCGACCTCGACGCCCGGATGGTCACGACGGTCGCCGGGACGGGACAGCAGCTTTACGGACCCGCGCCGGGGCAGTTGGTGCCCGCGCTGCAAGCCGATCTCAGCAGCCCTTGGGACGTGGCGTTCGGCGGCGATGATACCCTTTATATAGCGATGGCGGGGACGCATCAAATCTGGGCGCTGCACACCGCCGACAACCAGATCGAACCGTTGATCGGCAACGGTACGGAGGGGCTGATCAGCAGCGGTTTTCCCTTCACTGAACTGGCGCAGCCGAGCGGCTTGTACTTCCGCGACGGCACGCTCTATATCGCCGACAGCGAGTTCGAGTTCGATCCGCGCGGCTGATGTCACAACGTTCACGGTTCAGACGATAGCGGGCACGACTGATAACAACCTGTTCGACTTCGGCGACGTGGACGGCGTGGTCGGGGTTTCGCGCTTGCAGCATCCGCTGGGCGTCACCGGCGCGGACGACGGGATGATCTACGTCGCCGATACCTATAACAGCCGCATCAAGCAGATCGATCCGGCGACCGACACCATCACGACCATCGCGGGTGCGGGTGAGGGCGGCGGCTTCCACGACGGCAGCGGCACCGACGCCGAAGTCGACGAGCCGGGCGGCATCTCGGCAGCCGGAAACCGGCTCTTTATTGCCGACACCAACAACCACGCGATCCGTGTGCTCGATCTGACCACCGACACCATGAGCACGATCCTGTTCCCCAACCCGGAAATGCTGCAAATGAGCGACCAGCCGACCGTGATCGGCGGCAACAGCGCGCAGGGCGAAACCCTCTCACTGCCGGAGCAGACGGTCGCGCCGGGCGACGGCGCGATCACCGTGCGAATCGTCCTACCGGACGGCTACAAGATCAACCCCGACGCCCCATCGCGGAGCGAGTGGAACAACGAGGGCGAAGCCATCGACATCCCGGAAGCCGAGCGCGCGCAGGGCTTCGCCACGGCTGAATTCAGCCTCCCCGTGACCCTAACGGCTGGCAGCGATACGCTCTACGGCGTGGTGACGACCTATTACTGCGAGGCGGTAAACGAGTCGCTCTGCTACATCGACGAAGTGAACGTCGAAGCGCCGGTCACCGTCAGCGCGGACGCGGACACAAGCGAAATCGTGGTCGAGCGGACAATCACGCCGCCACAGGTCGATCTCGGCGGGTTCTAGGCTCAGGTTAAAATGGGGAATCGATGTAGGGGCGGGTTTCAAACCCGCCCCTACGGACGCAGATAGATCGTGGGTGTGTAGGGGCATGGTGCGCCATGCCCCTACGGATTCGAGGTTGAATTACTGCGCGGCGGTCGCTTCAGCGGTCGGCTCTGCTGTTACTTCAGCCGTCGGCGCGACGGTTGGTTCGACGGTCGGCACTTCGAGCGGGACGATGTCGGTCGGCGTTTCAGTCGGCAGCGGCGCGTAAGGCGGCGTCGGCAGCCATTTCTTGAGCGTATCGATCACCGTCTGCGGAATGACGTAGATCGTCTGCGCGCCGGAGAGGGCAACGCCCGGATTCGCCACACGGTTGGGCGTCGGTTCCGCCGTCGACTCCGCCGTTGCCTCAGCAGTCGCAGCGGACGCTTCGACCGTTGCTTCGACGGTCGCCATTGGCGCTTCGGCAGTGCTTGCTGCCGTCCCGGTCTGGACGATGGTGTAATAGCTGGGGCTGGTCGGAGTTTTGTTGCCGACGTAGATCGTATACAATGTGCCGTCAGTGGTCGTGACCAGCAGCGTGTAGCTCGGCGCATCCAGCCCGAACGTAGCCAGTTGATCGTTGCTAAAGCTGTTACTGAACTTCAGGCTGACGATCTGCCCGGCGGTCGTGTCGATCAAGGACTGATCGGGATCGCGGGTGGGCAGGGCGTTGGTCGCGTCGATGTGCCACGCGCCGCCGCTGTCCTTCGTCAGCGCGGCGAAATCGCCGGTGCTGTCATCGCGCACTTCGTAGCGGGCGATGTTCGCCGCGTCCGTGACCGGCAGCAGAGGTCCGGTGCTGGTCGATGGCGTCGGCGTCTCGCCGGGCGCGCTCGCCTGATTATTGTTGATCACAAGTACCGCGACGATCACCACTAAGAGCGCGGCGATTAAAACAATCGTTCCTCGGTTCCAGCGCATACAGCTTTCCTCCTTAAGTGCGCAGCGCTAATCGCTAGCGGGCGCGTTCGCGGTTATTCCACCAAACCAACATGCCAATCGCCAGCACCCCGAACGGCAGGACGAAGATCGAGATGAAGTTGACGTTTTGCAGCGTCTGTTGGTCGGCGAAAAGCGGCTGATCTTGCGGGCGCTGCTGCTGCTGCACCGTGATCTGGGTGAAGTAGTCGTTGAAATTGGTCGTCCAGATGAAGCTGTTGAAGGCGATGCTCAGGTTGTCGATATTCTGGAACTGGGCGTAAGTGTCGTTGCCCAGCGACGTGCTGCCCATCAGCACAATCCGCGCGCCGGTATCCGAATTGACCGCTTGCGCTGCCAGCACGAACGGACCCTTCGTATCGCTGTCGGTCTGGTCGATGTTATTGTCGAGCACGGCTTGCAGATCGGTCGTGGCGTAGGCTGCCGAGGTGGTGGTCGCCAGCGCCGTCACGGTGACGTTGGCGGGCGCGGTGTCGGCAATCGTGATGCTGTTGGGCACTTCAAACACCAGCGCGCCTTGACCGGAGGGGACGCCGTTGGTCGTGATAAAGCTCGACCCGTTCAGGTTGGTCGTCACCGGGATCAGCGGCGACTGGAACGCCTGCGTCTTGTCGATCACGACGTCCTTGTTGAACTCCAGCCCGAAGTTCTGCATCAGGTAGCTGGAGAGGTTGTCGCCGGTTGCCAGCGAGGTCTTGCCGTCGTTCAGGTTCGTCCCGGCGAGGATGATCAGATCGCCGCCTTTGTTGACGTAATCTTCCAGCACTTGCAATTCGGCGTCCGCCAGCGGCGCGCTGCCGCCGGGGATGATGATCACTTGCCCGGTGACGTTCGGGTCGTTGAGGTTGAACTGACCGTCAGGGCTGGTCAACTGAGTCAGCGACACGTCCTGCACGTTCCAACCGTAACGGTTAGTCAAGTTCTGCTTGAGCACCGTCATCTTGTCGCCGATACCGTCGTTGACGTTCAGGAAATAGGCGTTGAAGACCCCCGACGCCGAGACTTTCAGGATGGCGTTGGTGATGTCGCCCTGACCAAAGGTGTTGACGATTTGGGCGTTCTGCGTGTCGGGCGAGCCGTCGTCGTTGAGCTTGACCACCGCGATCTGCCCGGCGCGCGAAACGCCGTACTGACTGACCGTCTGCGGCTGCTGCTCAGGATCGACAAATTCGTAGTCGATCTTGCCGTTGCTGGTCTGCTTGTAGTCCTCGAACAGCAGCGAATCCTGATCGCGGCTGCTCGCCTGTGCCGGACCGTAAAAGGCGACGATCTTGACCTTCGGCGTCCCCGGCTCGGCGGCGAGCGCGGCGATTGCCTGCTCCGATTCGGGCGTCAGCGAGTAGTTATCGGCTTGGGTCAGGTCGACCCGCAGGTTGGCATTGCGGACGACCGCATAGATGCCGATCAGCACCGCGATCAGCAGCACCGTCACCAGCAGGCTCGTCCCGCCGAAGCGCGCCGTCCGCCCGGTGAGGACGCCGCGCGCTTGATCCGGCGCCAGCAGTACCCACATCAGCAGCGCCAAAACACCGAATGCCAGCCCGCCGTAGCCGACGACGCCGAACTCAGGCTGGGTCGCCTTGATGATCAGCGCGACCAGAAAGCCAAGCGCCGACAGGATCAGCAGGTAGCGCGGCGGGATCAACGGCTCTTGTTCGTTCGAAGGCGTGATTTGTTGTGACATCGGGTTATGACCTCCAGCGCCGCGTCTCGACAATGCGCGTCGTGATAAACAGCGCGCCAATTATCATGAAAACGAAATACAGAATATCCTCGGCGCGAATAATGCCGACCGCCATCGTCGCGTTGTAATGGGCTTGCAAGCCGAGTTCGCGGACGAAATTACCCAAAACCGACGACGTGTTCCCCTGCCCACCGATCCAGATGGCGGCGATTTCGGCGAGGTAGAGCACCAGCACGGTCGCCGCACCCAAGAACGCCGCGACGATTTGATCTTCGGTCACTGCCGACCAGATCATCGTCACCGCCAGCACCGCGCCGCCGTAGAGCCATGCGCCCAAGTAAGCGCCAAAAGCAGCGCCGAGGTCGGGCGTGCCAATCGTCAGCATGATGAAGTGGTAGACCAGCGTCAGCAGCAGCAGAATGGTGAAGTAGGTCCACGCCGCGAGAAATTTGCCGACGATGAACTGCAACTCGTTCATCGGCATGGTCATCAGGACTTCGAGCGTCCCCTCGCGCGATTCTTCTGCCAGCAGCCGCATGGTCAGCAGCGGGGCGATCAGGAAGGTCAGGAAAGTCAGCAGACCGGGCGCGTAAGTCGAGTCTGCCGGATACGATCCGTTCGCCTGCGCGATGTAGCCGTTGATCAGCAAGCCGAGAAAGAACAGGATGGCGAAGGCGACGCCGTAGGCAATCGGCGAGCGGAAGTAGACGCCCAGCTCGCGCTTGTAAACCGCCAGCCAAGGCATACTTCTACCCTGCTCGACGGGTTCCGGCTGCGCTTCGGGCAGCGTAGACGGCATATTCTGCGTTAAATCGGTCACGGTACGATCTCCTCTGCTTCGACAGCCTGCTCGTTGGCGATGGCTTCCTCGACCTCGGCTGTTTCGCGGTGGCGTGTCAGCTCAAGGAAGATTTCTTCGAGGTTGATCGCCAGCGGGCGCAGTTCGAGCAAATCCCAACCCTTGTCGATGATGACGCGGGCGATCTGCGAGCGCGGGTCGCTGTCAACGTCGGTCGGAGTGGCGATGATACCGTCGTCGGCGACTTCGGCGTGACGCACGCCGGGGACGTTCTGGATCGCCGCGAGCACGGCTTGGGTCGGCGCGTTGGCGCGCACCAATAGACGCCCGCCCTGCTGGAGTTCGCTGCGCAGTTCGGTCGGCGCACCCTGCGCCATGATCTCGCCCTGATTGATGATCACAACCTTGTCGCAGACCTGTTCGGCTTCCGAAAGGATGTGCGTGCTGAACAGGACGGTGTGATCGTGCCCCAGTTCGGAGACCAGCGAGCGTAGTTCCAGCACTTGCAGCGGGTCTAAGCCGATAGTCGGCTCGTCGAGGATCAGCACCGGCGGGTTGTGGAGCAAAGCGCTCGCCAGCCCGACGCGCTGCTTCATGCCTTTCGAGAGCGTGCGAATCCGGCTGTCGGCGCGCTCGATTAAGCCGACGCGCTCCAGCACCTCGTCGGCGCGCTGGCGGCGATGCTTGATGCCGCGAATCTCGCCGACGTAGAGCAGATACCCGCGCGCCGTCATGTCGCGGTAAAGCGGCACGTTTTCCGGCAGATAACCGACGCGCCGCCGGACTTCGAGGCTGTTGTCGAACACGTCGTAACCCGCGACGGTCGCCGTGCCGGAGGTCGGCGGCGTGAAGCCGGTCAGCATCCGCATCGTCGTGGTTTTGCCCGCGCCGTTGGGTCCTAAGAACCCGGTGACCTGACCGGATGGTGCGGTGAAGCTGATGCCTTTGACGGCGGCGACTTCACCGTACTTCTTAACAAGATTTTCTACTTCGATCATAACGGTACTCTCCTCTGACCGTAGCGGCTTCTGGGCGAGCGCATGCTTGTGTGAAGTTGCGAATGAGTTGATGTCACACAACCGACGCATTATAGCGCGGGTGACAATCTTAGGGGCAGGGGGAGGGGTATACGGGACACGGCGGGCGTGTCCCTCAGTTTACACAGATTTTACATTTGTTTCAGCAACTTCTCATCCCAATCTGTGTCATATCTCGCAAATCACCTCATCCCAACGGACGGGGTAGTTTTCTATTGACCTCACCCCAACCCCCTCTCCACAACGTGGAGAAGGGGCAAAAACAGTTTTTAAAGTCCCCTCTCTATGCAATGGAGAGGGGATTTAGGGGTGAGGTTGTATTAGCCGGTTACGGGCACAATGCTGAGGTTCGCCGTCGGGCTGATGATGGCGTACTGAGCGCTCACCCAGCCCACGATGCCGTTAAAGTTGATCTGCCACCATGTATTCGAGTTGTTGCGCCCGACCAGCGGTGCTGTCCCCGTCACCGGGAGCAGACCCAAGCGCCGGTACTGCGTGCCGGGACCGCTGCGGATGACGACGTTGTAGGGTGTCGCGGTGACGGTGTTGCCGGTCGCGCTGGTCGGCGGCTGCACCGCCGACGCCTCGCCCACCACCGGGATGTTAGCGCCGTTGGCGACGTTGATGAAGCCGCCCGATACCCAGCCCTGCGTGCCGTTCACGTCGAGCAGATACCAACTGCTGGTGGCGTTGCGTCCGAGGATCGGGTAAGTCTCCAGCCGGTTGATCCGCGTGATGATCTGCCCGCTGACCGGATCAGGCGCATTACGGACGTTCAAGCGATAGGCGGTGACGGTCGCCAGCGCGCCAGTGGACGGCGGTGGGGGCTGGGGCGCGGTCGCGTCGCCCGACGTCTGGTTGATCGAGAAGTCGATGAAGGCGTTGCCGTTCGCCTCGTAATACTCCACTTGGAAATAATTCTGCCCCGCCGGAAGCGCGAGGCTCACGGCGTAGGTCTGCCCGCTGGCAGCGTGCCATTCGTTGATCACCAGCGTGCCGTTGACGTAGACCCGCACGCCGTCGTCGGCGCGCGCGCTGATGGTGTAGGTGCCGCCGCTGAGGTTCTGCGTACTCGTCCAGCGCGCCGAGAAGTTGTCCGCCGGGACGGATCCAATCGGCGCACCCGTCCCCCAGTCATGCACCGGCGCGTTCTCCGTCGTGATGGCTGCCGGGTCGCCCAAGAGACCTGCATTGGCGAAATACTGCGCCGTCCATGCGTTCTGCGTCACCGGGATCGGCGTAGTCGGCACCGGCGCGGCGAAGTTCGGACCGCCCGGATTAGTGGCGAGGTTGGCGAACGAGACGTAAGCGAACGCCTGATCGGTCAGTTCGCGGTAATCGACCTGAATGTGATAGGTCCCCGCCTGCGAGACGTTCACGTCGCCGGTCTGAAGGGCGTTGACCTGCCCCGACGCGAAGGTGTCGATCACGGGAGCGTAGCTGACGAAGTTGAAGATCACGCGGATATTGTCGTCCGCCAGAGCGTAAAAGCGATAGGTGCCGGCGTTAAGCTGAACGTCGGTCGCCCAGCGCACCGAGAAATTATCGCTGCCGATACCGTTACCGGGCGAGTTCACGCCCCAGTTGAAGGCGATATTGGCGTCGTTGCGGGTAAATACCGGCGTTCCCTGAAGA
The DNA here is from genome assembly GCA_963826685.1 of uncultured Chloroflexia bacterium. GTDB lineage: Bacteria > Chloroflexota > Anaerolineae > Aggregatilineales > Phototrophicaceae > Flexifilum. The sequence continues at coordinate 182,905 of CAWGYC010000005.1, forward strand.
CTGGTATTGTTGTAATACTGCGCGTTCCAAACCGGATTTTGGGCGAGCGCAGGCTGGACGGCGAAAATCGACGTGAATATCAGCAGCACAAATGCCGCAACAAGGCTCTACGCCACATGGTTGACCTCCTGAAGATCGTGATTCTATACCCTCATAGTATAACAAATTTCATGACACATTACATTAACGTAGGTGAAGCGTCGAGTAATCGCAGCGATCAATGGGCAGTGTTGTAATTTTTGTCGACGCACAGCACGCGGTTGGTGCGGTGGCGATTTCGGCGGAGGTTATTCGTAGGGAAATCTCGAAATTTCCCAAATCAGGGGGTGTAGGGGCGTTATATATAACGCCCCTACAGCGAATATTCAGGCGAGCCGCTACCCGTAGACGACCCGCCAGATATTCCCGTAGACGTAATCCGCCACCACCAGCGATCCATCCGGCGCGACGGTCACGTCAATCGGGCGGATCAAGCCGGTGACGAAGGCTTCCGGCGTGTAGCCCGGATCGCCGACCTGCTGCGGGTCGATGCGGATCACGCGCTGCCCGCCCTCGACGCCATTCCAGAGGGTCACGAACAGGCTGTCGAACATATTCGCCGGGAACTGCACGCCTTCGTAGGCGATGATCCCGCGCGGACGGGTGAAGGGCGGGAAGTCGAGCATGTCCGGCGAGACGTTGATGTTCCCCGGCACGATCAGGCAGTGGTCGCAGCCGAGCGACCGCCAGTAGGGCCAGCCGTAATGCGACTGCGGATTGACCTTCAGCACGCGATCCCCCTGCCCGGTCAGCAAGCCGTTGTCGGTCGCGTAAAGCTGTCCGCTGCTGTCGCTGGCGACGTCATAGGGGTTGCGGATGCCGTTGGCAACGGTCGTGATCTCGCCGGTGTGCGGCTGAATCCGCAGGATCGACGCCTCATACTTGACGATTTCCTTGTAGGCGCGCGCCGAATGCGGCGGATTCTCGGTCGTGTCGCTGAGCGAACCGACCCCCATGTACAGGTAGCCATCCTGCCCGAAGATCATGCCGTTGGGCTGGTTGTCGATGATCTCGAAGCAGCACGGCAGGTCGGTAATCACCGGGATCGGGTCGCCGCCGCCCGCAGGGACGCGCCAGATGCCGCCGCCGTGATCGAGCGCTACCCGCGCGCTGACGTACAGTTCATCCGTCCCCGGCTGGAACGCCAAGCCGAGCGGCGAGACGAAATCGCCGCTGTAGCGTGAGGTCGCGCCGTCGGCGTCCATGACGTAGACCGCGCCATTGCGCGTTCCGTTTTCGAGCACCGTCGCGTAGAGCCGCCCGTCCGGTCCGTAAGTGATCTGCATCGGCTGACCGGGGAAGCGCCCGACGGATTCGACGTGGAAACCGTCCGGCACTTGAATCCGCTGCAACCATCCGGCGATGTCGTCCTCGCAGGGGAAATCGTCGCACGACCAACCGCTGGTCGCGCTCAAGGGTGCGTCGCCGGGATCGACGGCGGGCGGCGCGCCCACGTTGGTCGCCGGTGTGAGCGTGAACAAGGGCTGCGTGCCCTCCGGCGAGGGCGTCAGCGTTTGCGTCGGGATCGGTGTCTCGGTCGGGATCAACGTGGCGGTCAGCGGCAGTGTCTCGGTCGGAATCGGCGTTGACGTGAGCAGCGGCGTGTCAGTTGGAATCGGCGTGGGCGTGTAGAGCGGCGTCTCGGTGTAGATCGGCGCGGTGATCGTCAGCGCCGGGAGGGTGGCGCTGAAGACGACGGGGGTCGACTGCGGCGCGCAAGCGGCGAACGCTGCGAAGACGATCAGGTACAAAAGCAGTCTAGCGGAAGTCGATTTCACGAACGGCAGCTCGTCATTCAAACAGGTCAGAGACCTGAATGATAACACCCGGCAGCGCACCCAGCGCGACCGATTCGTCCACAATTGCGCTACGCCCAAATAAAAAAACGCTCGTGTGGGGATCCCCACACGAGCGTTTAGCTGTAGAGCAGGTTTCAAACCTGCCCCTACTGCGTCACGTCGTCGCTCAACCGCTTGAGCGCCTCGAACGCGGCGTCCTGCACGGTCGCGCTCTCGTCGTCGAGCGCCGCGCTGAGCGGCTCAATCGCGCGACGGTCGCCCAGATTGCCGAGCGCGACCACGACGGCACGCCGCACCCACTCGCTTTCGTCGCCCAACAGGGCGATCAGCGGATCGACGGCGCTGGCGTCGCCGATGCGACCGAGCGCTTCAGCGCCGGTCTCGCGCAGTTCGTCGCTCTGGTCGCTGAGCAGCAGCAGCAGCGGCGCGACGCCGCGCGCATCGCCGACGTAACCTAACGCCTCGCCCGCCGCGCCTTGAAGCGCCGCCGTGCCGTGAATCAGCAGGTCGATCAGCAGCTCCACGCGCTCCGCGTCGCCCACGCGACCGAGCAGGCGCACGAACAGCGCCCGCTGCTGCTCGTCGAGGTCGTGGGTGTCGAGCACGTGCATAATTTTCGCGGCGAGATCGCCGTCGCTCGGCTGCATCAAGTCGAGCAAGCCCGACCGCAGCCGCATCCCGATATTCAGCTTGAGCAGTTCCCAGACCCGGCTGTCGAGATCGTTCGCCAGCATGGTCAGGATCGGATCGGCGGCTTCGTAAGCGTTGAGCTTGATCAAGCCGCTGAAGGCGGCATACTGCACCTTCGAATTCTCGTCCGGCAGCGCGGCGATCAGGTGCTCGATGGCGCGCGCGTCGGCAGACGCGCCTAATTTGCGGGCTGCCTCGTAGCGCACCGCCGCATCGTCGTGAGTCAAGTTCGCAACGTGTTGTTCAAACATTCGCTATCACCTATGGTCTTGGGGAACAGTCATTATTATACGACTACCCCATAAGAATCGTCATGGAAGGATGTAAGCGGTGTATCAAAACCAAAAGAGTTAACGCAAAGGCGCAAAGGCGGGAAGACGCAAAGAAAAAGAGTAAAATCTTGGCGTCCCTGCGCCTTATCGTCTTTGCGTTGAGTCTTTTTACTTCAACTCATCGCTGTCGAGGATGATGGTCACGGGACCGTCGTTGGCGATCTCGACCAGCATCAGCGCGCCGAAGACGCCGTGCTCGACATGCTGAATCCCTTCCGCGCGCAGCCGATCCGCGTAGTGATCGACCAGCGGCGCGGCGATCTCCGGCGGCGCGGCTTTGATGAAGCTGGGACGGCGTCCCTTGCGCGCGTCGGCGTAGAGCGTGAACTGCGAGACGACCAACACACCGCCGCCCGTCTCTAACGCTGAGAGGTTCATCTTGCCCGCATCGTCCTCGAAGACGCGCAGGTTCGCCGTCTTGCGGGCGAGCAGTTCCGCCTCGGCTGGCGTGTCGCCGTGCGTCACGCCGACCAGCGCCACGAAGCCATTGTTCACCACGCCGGTGACGCGCCCTTCGACGGTCACGCTGCCCCGACGCACTCGCTGCAAAATCACACGCATAGGAAAGTACCGAGTACCTAGCACCGAGTAATGAGTTAAGAGCGTAGCCGAGATCGGCGCGTTTTACGACCGTCAATCTGCCGCCGCCGGAGGTTCAAAATCGCTCTGGTGCAAGCATCGCCAGCTTCACCTGAAAATTGCGCCATCCAACCGTTTTTGCCCTCGCCCCTCCTTGAATTCGGGGAGGGGAGGCGCGCAGCTCACCGCAGGTGAGCCAGCGCGGGGGTGGGGTCAAAGCATCGATTTTTGCCGCGCCCGATGTCACAAAAAGCGCGTGACATCTGCTAGTGGACTCACGCCCGCTTTTAGCGCATAATAGAATCACGTTTGACTGATGAGTTTTGAGTTCACCCCAACCTGATGATTCGTTTTGCCTGCTTCTGTATGTGTCGCTGCAACTTCTCACCACACCCGTTTATTGTGGTTTGAGCCACTGCCCGCATCCTGAAGCACCAAAACATCTGCGCGCCGCTCCCACGAGCGGCGCGCAGTTTTTATTTACCGAGGAGAAGCTATGAAGATCGCCAACAACGTGACCGAACTGATCGGCAACACCCCGCTGGTGCGCCTGAACCGGATCAGCGCCGGGTCGGCGGCGACGATTGCCGCCAAGCTGGAATACTTCAACCCGGCGCACAGCGTCAAGGACCGGATCGGCGTCGCCATGATCGAAGCCGCCGAGCGCGACGGCTTGATCGACAAGGACACGCTGATCGTCGAGCCGACCAGCGGCAACACCGGCATCGCGCTGGCGATGGTCTGCGCGCAGCGCGGCTATAAGCTGACGCTGGTCATGCCGGACACGATGAGCAAGGAGCGGCGCAAGCTGCTGCGCGCTTACGGCGCATCACTGGAACTGACGCCCGGATCGGGCGGGATGAACGCCGCCATCGCCAAAGCCGAGGAGATCGCCGCCGCCGCGCCCAAGGCGTGGATTCCGCAGCAGTTCGAGAACCCGGCGAACCCGGAAATCCACCGCCGCACCACCGCCGAGGAAATCTGGCGCGACACCGACGGCACGGTCGATTTCGTCGTCGCCGGGATCGGCACCGGCGGGACGATCACCGGCATCGGCGAGGTGCTCAAGGCGCGCAAGCCGTCGCTGCAAATGATCGCCGTCGAACCGGCGAAATCGGCGATTTTATCCGGCGGCGAGAAGGGACCACACGGCATTCAGGGGATCGGCGCGGGCTTCGTCCCGAAAAACCTCAACACGCAGATTTACGACGAGGTCGTCGCGGTTGCTGACGAGGATGCTTTCGCCACCGCGCGCCGCATGGCGACCGAAGAAGGCTTGCTGGTCGGCATTTCGTCGGGCGCAGCGACGTGGGCAGCACTGCAAGTCGCCAAGCGCCCTGAAAACACGGGCAAACTGATCGTCGTCATCATCCCGTCGTTCGGCGAGCGCTATCTCTCGACCGCACTCTACGCACATTTGGAGGACTAAACCGTGTGGCGAACCATCCGTGACGACGTGATCAGCGTGCTCCAGCGCGATCCGGCAGCCCACAACTGGCTGCAAGTCATTTTGCTCTATCCCGGCTTGCACGCCATCTGGCTGCACCGCGTCGCCAACCGGCTGTGGCACGCGCGGCTGATCCTGCTGGCGACCTTCGTCTCTAACCTTGCCCGCTGGCTGACCGGCATCGAGATTCACCCGGCGGCGACGCTGGGCGCGCGCCTGTTCATCGATCACGGCATGGGCGTCGTCATCGGCGAGACGGCAGAGGTCGGCGCCGACGTGACCCTCTATCACGGCGTCACGCTGGGCGGGACGAGCCTCTCGCACGGCAAACGCCACCCGACCATCGAGGACAACGTGATCATCGGCGCGGGCGCGAAGATTCTGGGCAACATCGTGATCGGCAAGAACAGCCGGATCGGGGCGAACGCGGTCGTTGTCAAGAATGTCGCGGCGGAGAAGGTGGTCGTCGGCATTCCCGGTCGGGTGATCGCTCGCCCGGAGACGCCGCCGCTGCTCGACCTTCAGCGCGGCGACCTGCCGGAGATGATCGCCGAGCGCTTCGACCTGCTGATGCAGCGCTTGGAGCGGGTCGAAACCCGGCTCAACGAGGACGACCACGCCCTCGAAGCGCACATCGACTATATGATCTAGTCCTGACCCCACCCCCGCGCTGCGCGCATCCCCTCCCCGAATTCAGGGAGGGGAGAGTACCTCGCCCGTTTCGAACATGGGTCATGGCATTTATCTCAATCGGGAGAAGTGCTCCTTAACACCCTCATTGAACGCCATATAAGCTAAGCCTTGGCGGTAAATCGATCCGTAATATCCTCAGTCAATTCGTGTTTCAAAATTGCGCCTTTAAGGATGAGTTGATAGGCATTGGTTCGCTCAATGTAAGTAGCGTGAGTTTGAATGATGGCGTGTGAGATTTTTACGGCTTGTTTAACGCTAAAGTCTGGATTGAAAATAAGTGCGATGAGGTAATCAAATCCTCCCGCATCCAAGTCACGCAATGAGCTAAGCTGCATCGAAGGATTGCTTATCGTAGGTTTACAACTCTTGATCTGATATTTAACTCCTTTGGCATCGACCGCATCGTAATGAGCATTGGAGTTATTTGCTAGTGTTAGCCCAAGTGTGTCAGCGACGAGTTTTTCGGCATAGTCGCCTAACACATTTTGCGTGCGTATGACCCCGCGCATTTTGAGTTCTTCAAGAACGGCTGCATTCAACTGCATTAGTTCAAGCGTCGCGAAGGTTTCGAGGTTAAATGTCATCGATAATGACCCTATAGATTGAAAAGGGCGCACAACGGTGCGCCCCTACGAAATTGCGGTTCTGTTTTTCCTCAGTACTCAGTACTCAGTACTCGGTACTTTGTACTCGGTACTTCTTTTCACGCCTCGGTGCTCGCGTCCGGCGCGGGTGGCTCGGCGGGCGGCTCCGCGGGCGGCTCGGAGTAGATGCCCTCGACCTTCTGCATCGTTTGCAGATGCTCCTGCCAGTGAAACAGGAAATACTGTTGCAGCGCCTTCTCGACGGTCAGATACTCGCCGCCCTGCGGGTGATAAATGGTCAGCGAGAAGCGATCCACCGGCAGCGTCATGATGAAGTTGACAATGCGGTCTTCGTCCTTGTTGATGCCCCGGATCGTCGTCTCCAGTACCCGGTGTTGAAACAGGCGCGCGGTCACGTCGTTGAAGGCGTCGAGCGCGCCGCTGCTGATCGGGACGCGGATGCCCAGCAGCGCCAGCTTGATGCCGAACAAGGCAAGATTGTCGATGGTGTGCAGGTGCGCCATCAGCGCCGCCAGCGTCCAACCGTGATAACGCGGCTCGTAAATCCGATCTTGAGGAACACTTTCCGCCAGTTGAATCACCGACTGACGCACCTGCCGGATGTCAGCAGCGAGTTCCTGACGATCTCCTTCGGTATCGAGATACCGGAAATCCCGACTGACTTCTGAATCCATCGCCGATTATTCCCTTAATGCTTCTTGTGAGTATCTTACGATTTTCATGCCAAGCCGTCAACCGATGCTGTCGGCAAGATTTCGCAAGTGTGGGCGCGAATATATCCCAAATTACCCGCCGGTTTTCCCAAATCCGCGTTGCGCCAAGCCGCCCAATGCGTACAATTGATAGCCATTGGGAGAATATGACTGATGGCTGATAGCCTTTTTGATAATCGTTACCGATATGATTACATTTATCCGCGTGGGCGCTCTGGTGAGACGCTGCGCGCCGTCGACATTCAGGAGGACGACCGCCCGGTCGTGATCAAGCGTCCCGCGCCGCAGGACGCGCCGCCGATTCGCGCCGGGCAGGAAGTTAGCATCCTCAACGAGCGCAAGGCGCTGACGCGGTTGGCGGGTCACGCCGTGCTGACGGCGCTGCTCGGCGGCGGGCAGTTCTCGGTCAGCGGCATGATGCACCAGTACATCGTCATGGAGCGCGCCGAAGGCACGATCATCGCCGACCTCGTGCTCGAACTGGCGCAGCGCGGCGAGCGGATGCCCGAATTAGAGATGTTGGTCGCCATCGACAACCTGCTCGACCTGCTCTACAACGCCCACGCCCACGACATCGTCTACAACGACGTCGATGCCAAGCATCTGTTTTGGGATCGGGAACATTATCGCCTCAAGCTGATCGACTGGGGCAATGCCATCTTCCTCGAAGGCGACGAAGTGACCGCGCAGGGCATCAGCCGCCAGACCGACATTTTTCAGGTCGGCGAGCTGCTCTACTTCATCCTGACCGGCGGCGGACGGCTCGACACCCCGCGCGAGGCGGGCGAAGATTTCCGCGTCAGCTTCGGGCACGACTCCGAACGCATTCACTCACGCTTGCAAGCGATTGTCAGCCGCGCCGTCCATCCCAATCTGCGCCTGCGTTACAGCTCGATTGCCGAACTGCGCAAAGAACTGACCGAATACCGCGTCCCGCTGGAACGCGAGCGCAACGCCGTGATCGGGCGGGTGACCGAGCGCCTGCGCCGCGACCTCAGCCGCGACGAACTCAACGGGCTGCTCAAAGCGCTCGAACCGGCGCTGGCGAACGACCCCGGCTATCCAGCGTCGCGCCAAGCGCTGCAAGAGATTCAGAACCGCCTCAACGACCTTGAAGTCGACGCCGACCTCGACGCCGCCCGCATTTACATGGAGAGCGGCAGTTGGTCGCGCGCGATCACGGTCTTCGAGGAACTGCGCGCCCGCGCGCGCGGCGACCACGCCGCCCTGATCGGCTTGATGCTCGACTGGGCGCGCGTTCTGGTCGATACCAGCGTGCAGCCGCTGCCGCCGACCGTTTACGACGCCATTATCCTGATGTTCGAGGGACAGTCGGAGAGCGCCGCTCGCCGTCTGCTGACCGAAAACGTCGATGACGCCGACTTGCGCTCGCTGCAATACCTGCTGGCGGAGCGGATCACCGCGCATCTGCCCGACGTGCTGCTGCTGCGCCCGAACCTCTACCGGCTTGACGTCGCGCTGCGCCATCTCGAAGCCGACGGCGTGAGCGTCACCGAGCCGCGCGCCTTTCTGGTCGACATCACCCGCGCGCTGGACGAACTCGCCCGCGCCAACGGCGGCAGCCTGATCGAACTGCGCGACGGCTACCGCGCAGTGGTCGACCAGATGACCGCGCTGCACACCTTCCTCGGCACGGTGCGCGCCCAGCACCAACTGAGCAATCGCAAACTGCCGCTGTCGTCGCTGGAACGCGCCACCAACGCGGCGATGGCGCTGGCGGATAACATGCACGTAATCGGCAAGCAGGCGACCAGCAGCCCGCGCGACGCGACCGCCGCGCTCGATCACAGCCGCGCGATTGACCCGCTCAACCGCGCGTGGGACTCGGTGCAGCGCGTGCTCAACAACCTCTACGAACTGCTCGGCGGCTATCAGACTTACGTCCCCGCCGCCGATGGCGCTGACCTCGACGGCTGGCTCAAGTCGGCGCAGAGCGATTTGCAGCCCTTCGCCGAACGCCTGTTCGACGAGATGCTGGTCGGGATGATCCTCGGCTTGAAGATCGCCGCCGAGTCGTGGTCGACCTACGCCGAAGCGACTATCGCCGGGAATCGCATCGGCGCGCTGACGGCGCTGACGCAGGCGGTCGACGCTGTCAGCACCATCAGCCCGACGCTGGCAGGCTGGCTCAACCAGACCCGCACCGTCATCAACAACGCGCCCTACGTCGAGCGCCACGCACTTTACGGCGTGCTCGGCAGGGCGTTAGCCGATGGCTGGGAGCATTTTGATCGCGGGCGCTTGGGTGACGCCGAGCGCTTGGGCAAGCAGGCATACGAGATCGCCCGCAGCGACCGCGAGCGCTTCGCCGCCCGTCGTCTGCGCGACTTCGCCGAAATCGTCCGCGACTGGGTCGAGCGTAACGGCGTCAGCGACGCCAACCGCACCCAGACCGTGCTCGCTAAAATCGAACTGCTCTATCAACCGGACGAGATCGCCGCGCGCGACAATTTCGCCGGACAGATGCCCAGTAAAGACACCTTCCTCAAGGCGATGAACAAAGGGCTGACCGACCAGTTCGCCCGTGAGAGCACCGCCGCGCTGCGCATCCTGTTCCTGAATTACGTCCTGCTGGGCGTGCTCGACGCCCACGACGACAAGCTCGACGACGCGCTGTTCTGGCGCGACGCCGCCGTCAGGACGATGGGCGACCTCGGCGCGAAGCACCCGACCACCCACACGCTGGAGGAATACGTCCAGCGCCGCCGTGACCTCGCCGCCGCCGCCGGGCTGATCAACAGCATCAACGGCATCCACGCGCTGCCGACGCTGGAAAGCTCGCGCCGGGCGCTGGAAGAAAATCCGCAGGCGAAGACGCTCGCGCCCGCCCTGTTCAGCCTGCGCGAACTCGAAGCCGCTACCCGCGATTGGTCGGATGGCGAATTCCGCGCCGCCGGGAGCAAGCTCGAAAACGCCGTCCGCGCCGTCGACGAGATCGAGGCGGCAGCAGGTGTTACCCTCACCGCCTACCGCGCCTTCCTGATGGGGCTGCTGACGGCGGGGGCGGAACTCTACGCCAATGCCCGCCGCATGGCGCAGGTGATCGACTCGAAGCCCGAAGCGCCCGACGATCTCGTCTTGCAGACCCACCGCCATCAAGTCGAGGTGACGACGCGCCTGCTCGGTGCAGCTTACGCCGGCAATCTGCGGCTCTGGCAGGAGACTTACGAGCAGTTCCTCACCGTCTATGCCGATCAAACCCTGCGCCGCAGCGCCAAGCTAACCCGCTTCAATGATCTGTTCCGCGCCATGTTCATCGACCGCCATCCTGCCTATTCGCTCTACCGCCATTGGTACAACTTGACCGAACAGTCGCCGGAATTCCCGCCGCCGCCGACCACCGAGCCGACTCCGCGCATCACCGAGGGCGACGCCGAAGCCGACGAATTCCGCCCCTTCGTCCGCATCGAATCGCCCGATCTGCCTGACGATGACGACGACGGCGACGAGCCGCCCCGTCGCCGGATCAGTTCCGGCGTGATCGTGCTGGCGGTCGGCGGGCTGCTGCTCTTGATCCTCGTCGCCGTCGTCGTGATCGGCGGCGGGATTGGCGGCAGCGCTACCCCGACGCCCGCCAGCGCTGCCGGGAGCGACGCGACGCCTGAAGTGATCGCCGCCGCGCTCACCGAAGAACCGACTGACCCGCCGACGGTACGCCCGACCACGCCCGCACCGGTCGTCCTCGCCACCGTGCCGGTGCGCGGGAGCGAAACCGCAGCGCCGACCTTCACCCCATCGGATACGCCGCTGCCCTCGGCGACGCCGACGCTGATCCCCACGCTGACGTGGACGCCGACGCTGACGTGGACACCGTCCAGCACCCCGCCGCCGACTAATACCCCCATGCCGACCGTCCCGCCGGGCGGCTTGCACGGCGAGCAAAATTTGCTGCGGCTGGCGAACGGCGCGGCTTTCCCGACGTGGCGCACCGACGCCTTTGTGCCGGGGCAGGACGGCGATTACTGGCGCTTGGGCATCGGCTCGGAAGTTCCCGACGCGGGTGTGATCGAGATCGCGCTGCCGCCGGAACTGCTCGAAAGCGTCTACGGCGCGGACGCCGCCAGCCGGATCATCAGTATCGACGCCGAACTTGAGCTGATCACCTTCAATCCGCCGCTGCTGATCGACAATCAGGTCTACTTCGGCATGATGCTCGAACCGGATGGCGACCCCGCTCACGAGGTCGGCGCGCAAATTCAGGTGCCGGAAGCCGGGGTGTTCAACATCGGGCAGCGCATCGGTAATAACGTCACCACCAGCCTCCAGCGCTCGGTGGGCGCTCAAGTCGCGCGCATCCGCTTGGTGCGGGACTTAAGTGCTAGTACGGTCGCGGTTTTCGTCAATAACGAGCAGGTGGGCACAACCATCAGCTTCGTTTCAGGCGAAACTCACGTCATGCCCGTGCTCTACGTCCGCGAGGGCGGCGTGATCGTCCACGTCAATAGTTGGCGTCTGACTCTGCGCTAAAGAAACGTTTAGGATTCCGCAAGCATTATGGCTATACAGTAGAGAGTGAGAATACTGTGCGGAGTCGAGCATGTTGTTTGCATCGTATCGGTCGGAGAAACCCAGCACTGAAACGTCGTCGCTGCTGGTTGTAGACGACGATCAAGCGGTTCGTCTGCTGCTGAACCAGTTGTTCCTGCAAGATTTCCGGCTGACCTTTGCCGAAAACAACGCGCAGGCTTTGGCGGAACTGGAGCAGCAGTCCTTCGATCTCGTCCTGCTCAGCCTCGACGCGCCAAGCGTCAACGGCTTCGACCTGCTGCGACGGCTGCGGGCTGAACCCGCCACCGCTGACCTGCCGGTGATGCTGATCTCCACCCTCGACGACAATTCGTGCGTCGTGCGGGGACTCCATGCCGGGGCGAACGACTATCTGACCAAGCCGCTCGACCCGGAAGTCGTGCGCGCGCGCGTCGATACCCAATTGGCGCTCAAGCGCGTCGCTGACGAGCGCAAGCAGACCATCGCGCAGTTACGCTTCACCCAAGAGATGCAGGAGAACTTTACCCGCATCGTCTCGCATGACCTCAAGGGTCCCCTGACCAACATCCGCATGGCGCAGTTCATGCTCCGCGACATCATGCACGAGAACGAGCAGGCGCGCAGCATCCTCGATAACATGGACGTGACCCTCAACGGCATGGTCGAAATGATCCGCGTGTTCCTCGACGCGATGGACTCGCAGCAGCTTGAGCCGGTGCTCGCGCCGCAGGACGCGCTCGAACTGGTCTACAACGTGATCGAGCAGTATCGCATCAACGCCGAACGTAAAGAGATCGACCTGCGCATGACCGACTGTTCCGGCGTCGTGCTGGCGGATCACCGCCTGCTGCGGCAGGTCTTGAGCAATCTGGTCAGCAACGCCATCAAATTCAGCCCGCATCGGACCCAAACGACCCTCTGGACCGAGTCGCACGGCGACGCGATCCGCATCTGCGTGGCTGATCGCGGTCCCGGCATCCCCGGCGACGAGCGGGGACAGTTGTTCACGATGTTCTCGAAAGTGAGCGTGCGCCCGACCGGCGGCGAGAGCAGCACCGGCTTGGGCTTGTGGATCGTCAAGTCGCTGACCGAACTGCAAGGCGGCAGCGTCGGCGTCGATCAGCGGGAAGGCGGCGGCTCGATCTTCTGGGTTGAACTCCCGGCAGTTCCGTCCGGATCGCCCGCTCGCGCCGCACCCGCCACCAGCGCGAAGACGCGGAAACCGTCAGCTTCGTCGGAGATGAGCGCGGTCGCCGGGTAGCGCGCGACCACCCCCGCCGCCCATAGGTCGCCAATTGCCCCGCCCGCGTTGAGCACCGCCGCGATGCCGACGTAATATGCCCAGCCCTGCCCGACGATCAGCATCAACCCCATTGCCAGCAGCGTGATCACCACCAGCGGCGCCAGCGCGACCGCCAGATATTCGTTGCGCCGGAACAGCGCGTGCTCGGCAGTGGCGTAGAGCACGCCTTTCGAGAGCTTCGCGCCGTAGCGCGCCTGATGCCCCAGCAGCATAATCGTGATGCCGTGAATCAGTTCGTGCAGCGGCAGCACAATCACGAAGATCAGGATCAGCGCGATCCACCAGACAATGCCGGTCTCGCCGCTCGCGTCACGCCCCCACGAGGCGACTGTCCACCACCAGCCCATCAGCAGAATCGTCGCCACCAGCGGGATCACCGCCAGCAGGTTCAGCCGGATCAGCAGCTTCTCCTCGGTCAGCAAGACGTAGCGGACTTCTTCGTAGTCGGCGGGCAGTTCGTGGATCGGGTTCACCGGATAGAATCCCTACTTTTTCTCGTAGGGGCGTTATATATAACGCCCCCTGACCACGCCCCACTGGAGGATTAAGACGTTGTGTCGAACGCTCTCCCTCTGCCCTCTGGAGAGGGGATTTAGGGATGAGGTCATTCTCGCTTCAAAAACAGCGCCGAGCGCGTGACCTCGACCACCACCTCGCCGTGCTGGTTGCGACCGACGTGCGTCAGCGTGACGATCCCGCAGTTCGGGCGCGACTTGCTCTCGCGTTTGGCGACGACGGTCGTCTCGACCGTGATCGTATCGCCGTGAAAGACCGGCTTGGGGTGCTTGACGTTCTCGTAACCGAGGTTGGCGAGGATCGTCCCGTCGGTCAGGTCGCCGACGCTGATGCCGACGACGAGGCTGAGCGTCAGTAAGCCGTTGACGATCCGCTGCCCGAACTCGGTCTGGGCGGCGTAGACTGCGTTCAAATGGAGCGGCTGCGTGTTCATCGTGAGGCTGCAAAACAGCACGTTGTCGGCTTCGCTGATCGTGCGCCCCAGCGTGTGCCGGATCGTTTGACCGGGTTCGAGGTCTTCGTAGTATTTGCCGGGCATGGATTTGTGCCTAAATGCGGAGTCGCCCGGTGTGAGGGGGGACACACCGGGCGACTTGAGGGAAGGGCATACCTAAGGGTTTTACATGACCCTAGCCCATGAACCTGACACTACCAGTAAAACGCTGCTCACTTAGGTTCGAAACCTACGTCAGGTTCAATTCAGCTTAAGACTAGGACGGACATCTAAAATGGGAGTTAACCCATCATGAGTACCGTATGAGAACCCTATGTTGCTCCCTCTAAGCTCAGCCTCCCGGCGTAGCGACCACCCCCACCGGCGCGATGTCCTGACCGGATGGGATGACGATATTTGGATCGACCGTCGGCGTGGCGTTGGCGCACGCCGCCTGTGCCGCCGACCGTTTTCCATTGGCGACGCCGCTGGGAAACAGGTTGATCGCGTTCTGGTACTGGTACACCGCCGTGCAGCTATCACCCTGCGCCAGATAAGCGTCGCCGCGCGTCACGTACAGATTGTACAGCAGTTGCTGCGCCTGATCGTAGTAGCGACCGGGTCCCAGATTGATCACCTCTTGCAGCGCTTAAATCGCCACCGGGCTGCCGGTGCCGACGGCGGCACTCGCCTTGAGGTAGAGCGAGGCGGCGTAGCGCTCGTATTCCAGCCCGTCGGCGAGCGTGCCGTACTGTTCCGCCTGATCGACGACGAAATTCGCCTGCGCCGGTTGGTTGGCGTTGTACAGTTCGCGGGCGTAGGCGGTCAGCGATTGCTGCATCAGCGTGCGCACAGTTGTGCGCTGGAAATTCGGATCAGCGCCGATGATCACGTCGAGCAGGTCGGTTGCCTCTTTCCACTGGCTCGACGCGGCGGCACTCTGCGCCTGCGCAAGGATCGAGGCGAGGTCGTAGCCGCCGCCGCTCTCCGGCGTGATCACCACGTCTTGGGTCGCTTCCGGCGCTGCGTTCAGCGCGTCTTGCGTCGGGGAGGGGGTCGGCGTTGCCGTCGGCAGCGTGTTGAAGTAAAGCGCCGTCGCCGTCATCACGTAGCCGTCCACCCCGGCAATCCCGGGCGTCTGCGTCGCCAGCCAGCGCACGCGCGCGTCGAGCAGGACGGTGTTGCCGCTCTCCACGTCGCCGGAGATGCGCTGCACCTGCTCGTTGATCGCCGCGCTCTGGGTCGCGGTCGCGTGGACGTTGGCTTCGCGCTGACCGGAAGTCCAGCCCGCTGCCGCCGCCAGCGCGACGATGGCAAGGGCGACCAGCAGCAGCATCCCGCCGATCAAACCGCTGATCAAGCACCCGCTCCGGCGTGAGCCGCCGTCGTCCGGGTTAATCGTCGGTCTCAAGTTCGCCTCGTCGCCGAACGGCGACCGGGGCTGTGTGTCGTCAATCGAATAACTCATGCACCCAACCTAATCTTTCGTTCTCGTGCGCGATTATACTGGAATCGGCTAAGCGTGCCTAGCGACGGATCGCCTACGCTGCGACCCGTGCGTGCCCTTCCTTTGCGCCCTTGCGCCTTTGCGTTGCATCCCTTTCAGTTTTTGATCCGCTTACGCTGACCTACACCTTTATCGAGCCAGCCAGCGTCTGCCGGTACAATGAAAACGTCGAGCGAAGCTGCCCGATACCAATGCAGAATACTGTGATCGCGCGTTTTATGACCAACCTCACCCCTAAATCCCCTCTCCATGTAATGGAGAGGGGACTTTAAACACCCTTTGTAACCTGTTTTTACCCCCTCTCCACAACGTGGAGAGGGGGCAGGGGGTGAGGTAAGTTAATGGTGGAAATGATGGTTCATGACCAACTGCGCACAGCCCACGCCCTGATCGAGCAAGGGCGCATCGACGATGCCCGCCGCCTGCTGCGGGCGCTCGACGACCCGACCGCGACGCTCTGGCTCAGCCAGTTGAACGCCAATCGACGCACCCGCAAACCGGCGTTATCGATCCCGCTGCCGTTCTTGATCGCGCTGGCGGTCGTGATCGGCGTGGTCGCGCTGGGGATCATGCTGCTGCTGACGCCGACGCTGCTCAATCAGATCCAAAATCAAGCGCAAGAGCGCGCCGCGCTCAGCACCGACGAGCAGTTACAGGCGCAGTTGATCCACTACTGCACGCCCGATTACGGCACCGGGGCTGAAGCCTGCGCGAACTGGGCGAATGACGTGGTCGCGCAGCACCGCAGCGAGGTGCTCGCCTGCCTCGCCCAATACAGCGTCGAAACGCCGGAAGACCGCGCCCGCCTCGCCGCCTGTCTGACGACCAATGGCGTCCCGCCGCCGCTCTAGATTTACTCTGCTGGGGATGAAAAGCTGAAAATCGCGCCGACGCGCAGCTTAAAGCCGGGCAGGACGTGCGCCGTCGAGCAGATCGTCCGCGCCGAGCGTCTGCGCGCCCGCCGCCGTATGGACGACGACCGTTCGCGTCGCCGGGTAGACGACCCAAACAGCGCGCGTGCCGTACTGCAAATACTTGTTGACCTTGGAGTGAACGTCGCTGGCGCTGTCGTTGGGCGAAACCACCTCGACTGCGAGGTCGGGCGCGAGCGGAGCATACTGCTTGACCGGCTCAGCCGGGAGGCGCGCTTTGGCGATGAACCCCACATCCGGCACGAGGATCGTGTCCTTGCCGTTCGCGTCAGTATGGACGACGAAGCCGGTTTCGGCAGCCGTCACCATGCCCAAGTCGTGTTGGCGAACGTGCGTCCAGACGAAGCCAAACAGATTCCCACCACTTTCCCCATGTTCCATTCCTGCTGACGGCATCTCGTAGATCACTCCTTCGATCAGGTCGAGGCGCTTGTCCGCATTCTCCGGCAGATGCGCCAGTTCCCAAAAGGCATCCGCGTTGATATAGCGTTCCTGAACTACCATCGCTTCACCCTAGCTGATCAACGACGATCTCATTCTACGCTCTACAGAATCCCGTGCAGGTATTCCTTGATGTCGGCGCGAATCGGCATGTAGTAGATGTGCCCGTCGTGCGCCCGCGCGAAGTCGAGCGCGGCGCGCGCGAATTGGCGATTCCCCTCCATCGTGAGGGCGTAGTCGCGCGGGAAAACCACCCGGTTGACCGTCTCCCAGTAGTTGCGCGATTTCTCGGTCAGCACCGGCGAAACGCCCCAGTAGACCGGCACTTGTGGCAGCATGTCGGCGTAGATTTCCATCAAGCGCAGGTCGAAGAACGGCTGTGTGAATAACCCGTCCGCGCCCGCTTCGAGCTTCTCATGGGTGTAGTTGAGTTCGCTTTGCAGGCTGTCACGGTAGGGATCAAGCCCGGCGTAGACCGTCAAAGTGGGCAGTTCGCGCTTGAGCTTCTTGATCAGCGGGATGCTGGTGGTCGGGTAGACGGTATGCAGCGAATTCTTGTTCACGTCGCCGGAAATGACCAGAATTTCGCTGATGCCGTCGCGCTCGATCTGCTCCAGCAGCGGGAAAGGCTGGTGCAGGTCGAAGTCCACCGCGCGGATGTGGGGAATCACGTGCGGGAAGCGCGAATTGACCAGCGGCACGGCGTCCCAACTGCGCAGCTTGTAGCGCACGATGTCGGGCACGTTGATGGTGTTGACCGTCGGGCAAAAACCGCTCACCTGAAGCAGCGCTTCGGCGATCTGCTGCTCGTCGCGGGCGACGATTTCAATCGAGATGTTCATCTACCTATCCTCTGCGCTGTCGATCATGATGCGTCATTGAGCAGCGCCGCGACCCGCGCGATCACGACCTCGGCGACCTGCGCTTTGCTCCCGGCGGCTTCTTCACGCGCGCCGCCCCGGTCGAAGATCAGGACTCGGTTGGTGTCCACGTCGAACCCGGCGTCTGCTGCGCTGATGTCGTTGGCGACCAGCAGATCAAGCCCTTTGCGGTCGAGCTTTTCGCGGGCGTAGGTCTCAAGCTGCTGGCTTTCCGCCGCGAAACCGACGACCACGCGCGGCGATCCGGTCGTCTGCCGCTGCTCGGCAACGCCGAGCAAAATGTCGGGATTCTGGACGAGCTGTAGCGTCAACATCGGATCGTCGGATTTCTTAATCTTGTGCTCGGCGGCATCGGTAGGGCGGAAATCCGCGACCGCCGCCGCCATGATCAGCGCGTCGACGTCGATCCGCGCCATCACCGCCGCTTGCATTTCCCGCGCCAACTCGACCGCGATCACTTCCGCGCCAACGGGGGTGTCCAGCCCGCGCGCCGCCGAGATCAGCGTGACCGCCGCGCCCGCGTCGAGCGCGGCTTGTGCCAGCGCGTAACCCTGTTTGCCGCTGGATCGGTTGCTGATGAAGCGCACCGGATCGAGTGGTTCGCGCGTGCCGCCCGCCGTCACGACGATTCGTCGCCCCTTGAGCGCGCCCGCGCGCCCCAAGACCAGCCGGATCGCGCCGATCAGCGCCGGAGTCTCCGGCAGCCGTCCCTGACCGACCAGCCCGGAGGCGAAGCGCCCGACTTCCGGCGGCACGATCACGACGCCGCGCACCGCCAGCAGCGCGATGTTCGCCTGCGTCGCCGGGTGCGCGTACATGCCACCGTCCATCGCCGGAGCGATCAGCACCGGACAGCGCGCCGCCAGCGCCGTGATCGCCAGCAGGTCGTCCGCCATACCCTGCGCCAAACGCGCGATAGTGTTGGCGGTCGCCGGAGCGATGATCAGCAGGTCAGCGTCTTCCGCCAAGCCGACGTGGGCGACGTGAGTCGGCAGGTCGCTGCCAGCGGCGTTCGCCCACATCGACGTGTAGACGCCGCGCCCGGTCACCGCTTGGAAGGTCAGCGGCGTGACGAAACGCTGCGCCGACTCGGTCATGATCACGTCCACGCGCGCGCCTTGCTGGGTCAGCTTGCTGGCGAGATCGACCGCTTTATAGGCGGCGATGCTCCCGGTCACGCCGAGAAGAATCCGTTTATTTTCGAGCAGCGTAACCGACATTATGCCCCTCAATTACCTGCGAGCCGATTATCGAATTGCGTAAATAAGCGTTTTCTTTTATGCTGATTCACTATCCAAAAGTTTTGTTGGGGATCATACATCATGTCCACTTACGAAAACAGCATCGTGATCGAGCGCCCGATTGACGTCGTGTTCAAGAACACGACCTGCCTGAGAGGCTGCATCAATTGGCAGACGTCCGTCCTCAATACAGAGCAGATCAGCGAGGGACCGACGCAGGTCGGGAGCCGCTTCCGTCACAGCCTGAAATTTATGGGAATCGCGGGCATCACCCAACCCGAAGTCACCGTCTACAATCCGCCCTACGAGTTCGCCTACAAAGACCCCGATGCGCGGGTCGCGTTCACGACCCACTACAGCTTTGAAGCAGTTCCCGAAGGGACGCGGGTGACGGTGCTGATCGACAGCGCGCTGTCTCAGTCGGCGCTCGGACGGCTGGCGCTGCCGCTGTTCCTGAACGCGCTGCGCCGCCAGTTCGACGTCGACATGGCGACGCTTAAGGAACTGCTCGAAGACGACGTGACCGTCCACGCCACTTGACGCATCAGTGTCAGCGATAACGATGATGGGTTGCCCGGCTACTGGTTAGAGTGGGTCGGCGGATCGTCGCCGTCGATCTGCTTGCGGACGAGCCACGCGACCGTGATCACCAGCGTCGCCACGTCGCGCCATTCGTCCGGGTCGAGGCGACCGGGATAGCGCCGTTCGAGGATGCCGCCGACCGTCGCCGCCAAACACTGCCGGACTTCCCGGTGCAGCGGCGCGAGCTGCGCCCGCCAGTGATCGCGCTGCGGGTTGCCCACCAGTTGATCGACGGCGCGCAGCGTCTCCTGCACGATGTCCTCGCGGATCAGCGGCAGGATCACCCGCTCGATTTCGGCTTCGGTCAAACCGGGCGTAGGATCGTCCAGCTTGCTCAGGTCAAGCTGGCGGTTGATGAAGTCGAAAAACTGATTGAACGACTCTGGATCGCGCGATTGGTCAGGCATCGCTGCTCCATCAGATTCTTAAAAGACCTTTAGAGTTTACAACGGGTCAATTAAGCAAGCAACCGCCGCTCGATCAGAGCTTCATCGCCCGCGCCTGCCGCGAGAAGGCGCGCGCGCCCAAAACAATCGACACCGCTGGCAGCCAGATCAAGCCGTAAGCCGTGAACAGCGCGCCGATCAGCGCCAGCGGGTCGCTGTCGGGTTCCCCGCGCGGCAGCAGATAACCGACCGCACCCGCCAGCGCAAACGCGATCACCAGCGGCGTCAAGCGCCGCAGTGACGGCGAATCGCTGCCGACCGCATCCAGCAAGGTCGTCCCTTTTTTGCGCTGCTGAAACCACAGTATCATGATCGAAAAGACCGTCAGTGTGACGATGATCACCAGCGCCAGCGAGTCGATCTCGCCCTGCGCGACGTGGATCAGCCAGCAGCCCGATCAAGACGATCAGCGTAAACGCCCAGCCGGGCGCACCTAACCGCAGGTCGAGCGGCGCGCTCACCCGCCGCGTGCCGGGCAGCGCCAGCGCGATCAAGCCGACGCCAACGCCCGCGAACAGCGCCAGCGATCCCGGCGTGCTGGCGTCCTGCCCGCCGAACTCGACCGGCGACCAACGCGCCCACGTGCCCCAAGCGACGCCGACGATCAGCGCAATCCCCAGCGCGGCGATCAAGTTCCGGCGACCGCGCAAACCGCCGCGCGTCAGCGCCAAGAACAGCGCCAGCGCGATCAACCCGGCGGCGGCGTGACCGCCCATCGCCCGCGTGATCAGCGTGCGCGGCACGTCGATCAGCGCGGTGGCGGGATTGAGGATCAGCCCGTTCATCATGCCGTAGATGCCCACCAGCGTCAGCAGCCCGAAGGCGTCGCGCAGGCGGTAGCGCGCGGCGATCTCCAGCAGCAGCCCGCTCAGCGCCAGATAGCCGAGCGCCAGCAGCGCCCAGTCGATCAGCGGACGGGTCGGCTGCGTCCACAGCAAAATCTCCGACGCGACGCCGAGCAGCGCCGCCAGCAGCAGGCGGAAAAACAAAGTGCTGAGTGCTGAGTGCTGAGTGCTGACCAAAACAACCTACTTCCAAATTACACGGCGACGCTAGAACACGAAACAGATTTAGGAAAAACTATAACACGTCGCGCTCACTGATAGGATAAACGAGACGCGGTAGTTGTAGGGGCAGGACTCAGTCCTGCCCCTACGGACAAACGTCCATGATTGCGAATCAAAAACGCAGGGCTGAGCGAAACTCAGCCCTGCGTTTTGTTTGAGGAAAGTGGAAATTACTTGATTTCGGTCTTGGCGCCTTCGGCTTCGAGGATGCCCTTGGCTTCGTTCGCGCGATCCTTGCCCACCGCTTCGAGCACGGTCGGCTTGTCGCTTTCGACGAGGTCCTTGGCTTCCTTCAGACCGAGGTTGGTGACCTGACGGACTGCCTTGATGACGTTGATCTTCTTGGGACCAACTTCGGTCAGGATCAGGTTGAATTCGGTCTGCTCTTCCACCTCTTCGGCGGGGGCAGCAGCGGCAGCGCCAGCGGCAGCCATCATCATCATGCCGCCGCCAGCAGCAGCGGTGACGCCCCACTTTTCTTCGAGCAGGGTCTTCAGTTCGGAGGCTTCGAGAATGGTCAGCGCGCTCAGGTCATCGACCAGTTTGTTCAAATCAGCCATGAGATTTGAGGTTCCTTTCTTGGTTTATCGGTTTTTAACAGACCCCGGCTAAGCGGCGTCTTCGGATGATTGGTTTTCTTGCACGTAAGCTTGCAGGACGTTGACGACCTGCGAAGTCGCCGCGTTGAGCAGACCCGCCAGTTGCGAAGCAGGCTGCACGATGAGACCGGCAAGCTGGGCATGAATCTCGTCCAGCGTCGGCAGGTTGGAGATCGCTTCGACGTCTTTGGCACTGAAGACATTCCCCGCCAGCACGCCGCCTTTGACGACGAACACTTCCGGGTTGTCCTTGATGAATGCCTGAATCGCCTTCGCCACCGCCGGGAGATTGCCGTTGCCGAACGCGACAGCGGTCGGTCCCAGCAGCAGGTCGGTCGGAACCGTCCAGCCGTTCTGCGCCAGCGCGATGCTGAACAGCGTGTTCTTGGTCACCGTATAGATGCCCGACGCCTCACGCAGCCGGTTGCGTAGATCGTCCAGCTTGGCGACGGACAGCCCGCGATACTCGGTGACGATGAAGCCATCGGTGTCCGCGAGCAGCCTGCTGTACTCGGCGACGAGTTCGTGTTTGCGCTCTTTCGTGATTGCCAAGCGCTTTTTCCTCCTTTCCTCAGAGGTTTTTAGCGGTTCGCTCTCAGCTTTCAGCTAAAGAAAAGCTGACTGCAGATAGCTAACCGCTTGAAAACAAAACGACCCCGCAATCAGCAAGGGTCGTCCATAGGGTCATGGTCGGTTCCCTCACCTCGGCAGGAGATTAAGATCATCGCGTGGGTGATCACCTGCTGTCTGCGGCAAAGTCGATTAGCATTGTAGCGGAGTGATCACGCAGGGACAAGGGCGAAGTTCGATCCGCCCATCTGCCCACCGACAGCACAGGAAACAGAAAACGGATCGTTCTCAGTAGGCGAATTCGAGGCGTCGCATAATATCAAATAAAAACGGCGCACTCTGCGAGACGGCAACTGCTGTGATCAATATGCCGATTATTTTGCGTATCATTAAGCCGAGCCAACCCGGGTTATTACTGGGCGAAAAAAGCCACAAATTACGTGGATTGTCACAGGCGGAAGAGACGGGCGGCGCAAGGCAAGCATTGTCCTCAAGCGAACTGAATTCCCACCCAATCGGGAGACTCGCGGCGACATTTCCCGAATCGGAAAAAGACACTTGAACGATCTGGAGTGTATCCACGTTGAGCAGGATACTGAGAATCAGCGCAACCATGAGCGATAGAATGATCATACGTTGCTTAAATCGATACGCGAGAGTATCAGCCTGTCCATTGAACCAGTCTTCGATCTGATATTTCGCTTCATCGAAGGTCCCGGCAGTATAGATGACCGCGATAAGCTGCTCGCGCAGCATATCGCTGTTGATAGTGCGAATGCCATCCAGCAGTCGTGCCAGAAATTGATTGCCGCCTTCAGACGGTCGCGCAGGAAACATGAGCGCTTCTCTCTGCCGCAGCAGGATACGGATCAGCACGTTCGAAAACTGTCTTGGGTCGATCCATGAGACGTTATCCACGGGCATGTTGCTGTAGTTGCTAAAGACGATTTCCGGGTCCCGGCTATCCGAATAGATTAAGTGAATCAGGGGATGAGTCACAAACTGCGTAAAGACCGTCGGATCGTCAAGCATCGCGCGCAGCATGGTGACCAGATACCTTGCACGCCAGCCCAGCATGACTGAAACAAACGTGTTGATGTACGAAGTGAGGATCGAAAGCAAGCCGTACAGCGAAATGATAACAACCGTCGCCTCGACAAACGGCGATATACCGCTGCTGCTCAACGTAACAAATACGGCGAAGATCAGCACCGCCACGATCGCCACGATGATGCCCAAACGCACAGTTCCAGAACCCCGACTGTGCTCCTGACCGGATTGACTGATCGGTAAACTGATCGCCGGCTCGACTGTCCCAAGGTCTGTACTCACCGTTGCAGATTCGTCGACCATTATCGGGAGATCAGGAATGTGCTCCTGAACGGGTGCTAGCGCTTCGCTCTGAACAGGGGCTTCGCCGTCGGGTAATGGATCGAAGCTGAACCCGTGGCGGAGAATTTCGTCGTGAAGCTTCTGAAATGCGATCTCATACGGGGTTTCGCTGAAGTCGATATGCTGAATACGACTGAGTTGAAAATGGATCTCGGTCTGCTTCAGCAGGAGTGGAATAATGGGCTTTTCGTGATCCAGAAAATACTGCCACTCATCTTCGACGTTGTTGGATGCCATTGAATTGGGCGAGAGCACCAGTACCATAAGGGCGCACTTCTCTAGACCCTCCTGAACGGCGGTGCTCCACTTTTTCCCGGCGGGGATACCTTCCAGATCGATCCAGACTTTTGCGCCGGACTCTCGCAGAAAGCTGGCAAGCTGAATCGCAAAGGCTCGGTCTTTGCTGTAGCTAACGAAAATCTCAAGCATTTGACTGTACCGCTGCCATAGGAGTTCGCTAGCTCTAATATACTACATCTAGGTATTTTTGCTGATACTATCCTCTACCTGCTTAAGCGCATCCTGCAAGCGCTGCTGCTGGAGCGTCGTCGTCAGGTCGCCGCGCGTGCGTTCGAGCACCCCGCGCACCACGTCGGTACGGCGGCGCAGGTCGCCGGTGATCGCGTCGGGGAAGTCGAAGGTCACCAGTTCGTCGTAGATCGCGTCCATCCAGTCGAGCAGGCGCTCGGCTTCGGCGCTGTCGCCGCTTTCGCGGCGCAGAATGTCGAGGATGAAGCGGCGTAACTCGGTCGCCGCCTCCGCCAGCCCGTTGAGGTAGATGTCGCCCTCAACGTTGAGCGACTCTGGCGTCGGCAGCGCTTCGTCGCGGATGATCGCGTAGGTGGCGAAGGCTTCGACCACTTCCTTGAGCGCGTCGCGGGTATAACCGGCGTAGTTGAGGTCGGGGTAATCGGCGACACCCGCCCGCAGATCGTCCGCCGCCGCCCGCGCGATGTCCAGCTTCGCGGCGGCGTTGTCCCACTCACGGCGATGCACGGCGCGGATCGCCTCCGAGCAGTGGCGGATCAGTTCGCGCGAGGCGGCAATCGCGCTGTCGCGGGCGCTGTTCTTGGCGACGAAGCTCGCGCGGATGTCGCTGGATACGGTGCCGAGATCACTCATTGTCCGGTTCACCTTCCGACTTCAAGCCGCCGAACAATTGATCCGCCAGCGAACCGGGCTGCGTCGGCACGGCGATTTCGCCGTATTTCTCCTCGTATTTGGTGAGATTGCTCTCCAGCGCCTTCAAAAACAGCTTGGCGTTGGTCGGCGTCATGACGACGCGCGTCTGCACGCGGGCGCGCGGATCGTTGGGCATGATCTGCAAGAAGTCGAGCACGATCTCGCTGGTCGTCTGGCTGACGATGGCGGCGTTGGCGTAGATCGCGCTGAGGGTGTTCGGGATTTCAAGCCGAAGTTGGCGATTCGGTGGCTGAGGCTGAGGCTGGGTCATGAGGCATCCTTTCCGATTTTGCGCTCGATTATACCGCCCGTGTCTTGGAAAAACGTTATCGTCCGGCGCTGCGCCGCTTCAGCGCCCGCCCACCGTCGCTGTCTTGCGCGAACCGCCAGAGCAGATCGACTGCCTGCGCCAGCGTCGTTTCGTCGAGTACCTGACGCGGCATCTGGCTGAACTCCGCTTCGATCTGGTTGAGCTGCGGCATCAGGGCGCGGGCGCGCTCGGTCAGCATGATCTGGCTGGCGCGGCGGTCGGCGTCGGAGATCGTCTTCTCAATTAGCCCTTTTTCGACCATGCTCTTGACCAGACGGCTGGGGCTGCCGCTCTCGCAGACCAGCCGCTCGCCCAATTCGAGCAGCGACAGCGGCTCAAACTGCTCGACCACTTGCAAGACTTCTGCCTGAGCAGGAGTCAGGTCGAGCGGCGCGAGCGCGTCGGTCAGCAGACGGTTGCCCTCGCGCTGCACGGCGAGGATCAGGTAACGGAGTTCTTCGGCTTTGTCCATGTGCTCAGCATTTCGATGATGCTTCGTCATTTACAGCGGCGCTGCCAGGTTTTGTGTGTCTGTAGGGGCGTTATATATAACGCCCCTACCGCCATTCTCATTTGGCTGCGCCCTCAAATTCCATGATACATCATGTATTTGCGTAAGCCAATGCGGATTCGCCCCATTGTGGCGCGCTGACCGGGATCGTAAGCCGCTGCAGCAAGCGCAGTTCGCTTTCGGGATCGTGGCTGGGCAGGAAGATGATCGGCGTCCGGGCGGCGAAGTCCATGATCCGGCGGTGACTGTCGTGCTGCGCGGCGGGATCGGGTCCCACGCCGTCGACCACGTCTTTGATCAGCAGGTCTTGCGTGTAGGCGACGTCCCCGGCGACGAACACGACCTCGTCGTCCCGTTCGACCACGACCGACAGATGCCCGCGCGTGTGTCCCGGCGTCGGCACAAGCCGCACGTCGCCCGCCCGCGTCACCACCTCGCTGGCGGCGAACGTTTCGTAAGCACCGCTCTTGAAATCGATCAAGCGCGGCGTCAAGTCCGACCAGCGCCAATTGAAGTAGCCATTCGTGCGACCCATCAAGCCCTGCCCGTCCCCCCACTCACGCCGCGACACCAGAATTTTCGCGTTGGGGAAACTGTGCATCCCGCCGTCGTGATCCTGATGCAGATGCGTCTCGATCAGCCAGCGCACGTCGCGCGGGTCGAGTCCGCGCGCCCGCATCTGCGCCGCGATCTCCTGCTCCGGCGACATCTCGAACGGCGCGACCACTTGCAGCAGGCGGATGTGGGGCGGGAAGTAGACCGGATCGCTGGCGTTGGCGGGGATGCCGCTATCGACCACGATTAAGCCTTCGGGATGCTCGATCACGGCGCAATAGATCGGCAGCCAATCGGTGCGGCGGCGGTCGCTGACGGCGTTGACGAGGCGCAGGACGCCTTGTCCCTTCCCGGCGCGGAAATTCTCGGTGACTTTGACGTGCCCGGTCGAAATCAGATGGATGTTCATGGCAGTTTCCTCATATACGTGATATGTCATCTATTCTAGCCAAATTACGTGACACGTCAAGTATTTTCGCAAAATGAGAGAAGCGCATGATCGGCGCCCCTCCTAAAAACCATTTGAATATTCGGGGGTTTTCCCGTAGGGGCGTTCAATTGAACGCCCTTGTCTTCCCGTGAAACGGGCATTTTCAAATGGTTTCTTAGATTAGTTGAACCCAAGCTCCCTAGAACGGGATTTCGTTCACGTCGTTCGGCTGCGACGAACCGCCGTCGTCGTAACTGCCGGACGAGCCGCCGCCATCCTCGCGTGAGCCGAGGAAGCGCACGTCACGCGCCGTGAGTTCGAGCGTCGCTTGCGGCTGACCGCTGTTGTCGGTGTAAGCGCGAGCATCAATCGTGCCGATCACCATCACCTGCCGCCCTTTGGCGAGATACTGCGCGCAGCGCTCGCCGAGGTCGCGCCACGCTGCCACCCGAAACCAAACGGTCTTCTCGGATCGGTTCTCGGCGCTGCCGGTGATCTGGTTCACGGCGACGGTGAAGTTACAAACGGCGACCCCGGATTGGAGATAGCGCATTTCCGGGTCTCGCCCCAAATTTCCCACGATAATGACCTGTTGATAGCCCGCCATTGCTGTCTCCTCTACATCGGACTCGGCTAGAGCAGTAACTCGATTGCTCGCAAGGTATAACGCAAATTATACCATAAAACCCGCCGAAAATAAGAACGTATTTTCTACAAGACAGACACTCATATCCTATTATCAGTTTACACTTAATTTACAAACGGGTGGTTTTTTCTGAACGCAGGTCGAGCAATATGCTTACACTGTCGCTGCCCGCCAATTCCGGCTCGCGCGGCGTCCATCGTGAAGCGGAGATAGAACAAACGAGATGAAAAATCGAGAGCAAGACCACAACAACGAGGCATTCGACGACGACCAGCCGGTCGGGCGTATCCTCTCGCGCCGGGAGGTGATCGGGCTGCTCGGTGGCGCTGGCGCGGCGCTGATCGCTGGCGCGGGCTTCAGCCGGATCGACTTCGGGCAGCGCGCCGGAACGCCGACCCCCGCCCCGGCGGCGACCGCGACGCCGGTGCCGTCCTGCGTCGTGCGTCCCGAACTGACCGAGGGACCCTACTTTGTCGACGAGATGCTCAACCGCTCCGACATCCGCATCGATCCGGCGGACGGCAGCATCAAAGCGGGCGCACCACTGCGCTTGATCCTCAACCTCTCCGACGTGAGCGCCAATACCTGCTCGCCGCTGCAAGGTGCGCAGGTCGACGTCTGGCACTGCGACGCGCTGGGCATCTACTCCGACGTGACCGACCGCAGCTTCGACACCACCGGGCAGAAGTGGCTGCGCGGCTATCAAGTCACCGACGAGTACGGTCAGGTGACATTTATGACCATCTATCCCGGCTGGTATTCAGGGCGGGCGGTGCACATTCACTTCAAAATCCGCACCGATCCCGCGTCCGATGCGGGCTACGAGTTCACGTCGCAGTTCTTCTTCGACGACGACCTGACCGACAAGGTTCACGCGCAAGCGCCCTACGTGGCGAAGGGTCAGCGGAACATGCGGAACGAGCAAGACGGCATTTATCAGCAAAGCGAGGGCATGACCGTGCTCGACGTGACCCAAGACGAGGACGGCGCTTATACGGCGACCTTCGGCATCGGCTTGGACTTGAGCCAGCCGACTCAAGCGCAGACCGGCGGCCGTTTTCCCGGCGGCGCGCCGCCGAATGGCAGCGGTCGCCCCGGCGGGCGGTCCTAGCTTCGAAGCAATTTTGTCCGTCCGCCGGGAATTGGCGGACGGATCATCCCCCAATATCCTCACCGGCTCACTTCGCGCCACCGCAAGCCACTTTATTACGAGCAATTTGATTCGCCTTGTTGAAAACTTTTGTAGACAATGCTATCCTAACCTCCCAGATAGGTATTTCTGTAACATCATTCACTTCAATTCCACTCAGGGCGTGTGAATGAATTTTGTTTCGGACACAATCCCTTTTGATATTTGAAGAATAACCCTATTCAGTCAGCGTATCGCAGCGAGCAAAACTAGCGATATGAAGTCGCGCTACGTCGAGCATGTGCTAGGTCTGGGGGAAACCTATGTCGTTCGTTACGCCTGAATTTGTGCTATTTTTTTCGATTGTCCTGCCGATTTATTTCCTCCTTCCGCTGCGCCTGCGCTGGATCGCGCTCTTTTTTGCAAGTTACTATTTTTATGCCTCGTGGCATATCGAATATCTGCCGTTGCTGATGTTCACTACCATTGTCGATTATTTCGCGGGGCTGTGGCTATCGCGAACCCCCGCAGAGAATTCTGCTCGACGTCGATTGTTACTGGCAGCAAGTCTAGGGGTTAACCTCGGCGTCCTGTTCATCTTCAAGTATTTCAACTTCTTCAACAACTCGATTGCTGACGTCGCCACCAATATGGGGATGCAGTATACGCCGATCAGCCTAAAGGTACTGCTGCCCGTTGGCATCTCGTTTTACACATTCCAGTCGATGTCCTACACCATCGATGTTTTTCGGGGTAAGCTGAACCCGGAGTCGAACTTCATCATCTTTGCGACCTATGTTGCATTTTTCCCGCAGCTTGTGGCTGGTCCCATCGAGCGTGCGACCAACCTGCTTCCGCAGTTCAGGATGAAGTTCCACTTTGATTACGCGCGTGCTGTCGGCGGTTTACAGTTGATATTGTGGGGCGCATTCAAGAAAATCGTTATTGCGGATCGCCTTGCCGCTTACGTGAACCAAGTTTACTCAAATCCGCAAACGTATTCAGGCGCCACGCTGATCGTTGCCACCGTCTTCTTCGCATTTCAAATCTACACCGATTTTTCCGGTTATTCCGATATTGCGATTGGCGCGGCGCAGGTCATGGGCTTTTCCCTGATGCTGAATTTCCGACAGCCCTATTTCGCCAGTTCTGTGCGTGAGTTTTGGCAGCGCTGGCACATTTCGCTTTCGACGTGGTTTCGCGATTACCTGTACTTCCCACTCGGAGGCAGTCGCGTGCCAGTTTCACGACTGCTGCTCAATCTGATGATCGTCTTCGTCGTGAGCGGTTTGTGGCACGGGGCAGCGTGGACGTTCGTCATCTGGGGATTCCTGCACGGCTTACTGATGGTCGTTGAAACCGTGATGCGCCATCGTGGAATCAATTTGCTGCCACGCGCGATCCCGGCGCCGATCCGCACGCTCATCAGCATCGGCGTTACCTTCGTTTTCGTTTGTATTGCTTGGGTCTTTTTTCGCGCCCAAAGTTTTCAAGAAGCCCTGTACATCATCGGACATTTTTTCCCGCTCAACGCTTGGCGTAATTTATTCGAACCTTTTCGGGTGTCGCCGCTGGGCTGGCGCGTTGAAGCCGTACTGTCGTTTGGCGTCATCGGCATTTTACTATTTGTCGATCTGATCGATGCGCGCTGGGGCATTCACAGGGTTCTCTCCAATAGTCCGAGGATCGTTCGTTGGGTCGCTTATTATGGTGTCTCGTCAGCGATCATTCTGATCAGCATCATCTACGTCAACCGCGCCGAGCAGTTTATTTACTTCCAATTTTAGAGGAATAGGTAGAGATGAGCTTTAGTAAGTCCCCGACTTTCGCTCCTTCAACTCAGTCGCAGGTTATCCGCTTTTTGCGGAATCTGCTGATTTTCTGCATCTTGCTTTTTATCGGTCTGGAGATTTCTGTTCGCGTGCTGGGGCACTCCGACGTTGACGGGCAATTCAGTGTTCTTGGCGTAGATCTTCCACCTTACGCTCTCCATATCAAGTCGCTAGAACAAAGCCTGAGTGATTACGGACCTGAAGGCAACTCACGTTTCGTTTATGATGCCGCGGCTGGTTATGCGATGCGGCCCAATTGGATTCAAAGCTCTGCTGCTCTAGGGGTTTACGGCATTTACAATGTCCGAGGCATTAGAGCGCCTTCAACATCGACTGAATTCACCCTTGAGCCTGCCGATAGCGTTTTACGAATTGCGCTCTTTGGGGATTCATTTACGCTTGGCGATATGGTTCCTTACGAGGATTCATGGGGACAAATTTTAGAACAAGAGTTGAAGGATCGCGGCATTAACGCGGAAGTGATCACTTTCGGAGTGTCCGGTTATAATCTCGCTCAAAGCTTACGTCATTACGAAACTCTCGGCGTAGACTACCACAGCGATATTGTGCTGCTCGGCTTTCGCGCTGAGAGTCACATTGAACAAACCCTCGATATGATCCCCGCGCTCGAAAGCCACGGTGCCTCGCCATTTTCCGAACCGCGCTATATTTTGCAAGATGCCAAACTGACGCTAATTAATAATCCCACATTATCGCCTGAGCAAGTAATCGCAATTCTGAAGGATCCCGAAAGCAATCCACTAAAAAACTACGAAACGCAACCACCCGAATCAGGTTTGACCAAAGGGATGTATAACAGCCGCTTTTTGACGCTGCTCGTAAAAGCGCAAACCTCCGCGAGTACGCAATACGTCTTGAGCGATGATCACGTTCAAGTTGCACTGGCGACCATTGATGCTTTTTCGCATGAAGCGGAAGCCGCAGGGTCGCATTTCATGTTGATGAACCTCGTCACCCCACAAATGCAGCAAAACTATCTCTCCGCTGGAATTCCAGCTCCGTATGAGGACGTCCTCTCGATTTTGCAAAACCGCTACGACACCGTCGATTTGCAACCTCTGTTCACCGGTGCATATACCAGCGATGATTGGGTAAACGGTCATTATTCGCGCACTGCAGGTCTGCGAATCGCTCCGTTCTTGGCTGATCGCATTGTAAATTGCGTTAACACACCCACATGCAGCTTGCCCCGCTATAAGCACTGAGCTTCTTTAGTAGAAGCTCAGTGTGTCGATCATGACTTTTTCGCCTCGATCAGCCGCGTGAGCACGTCTTTGACGACGGCGGGATTGCCCTTGCCCTTGAGCGACCCCATCGCCTTGCCCATCAGCGCGCCGAACAGCTTGTCCTTGCCGCTCAGGTAATCCTGCACCCACGTCTCGTTATCCGCCAGCACTTGCGCGACCGCCGCTTCCACCGCCGACTCGTCCGAGATTTGCGCCAGCCCCTTCGCCTCGACGATCTGCGCGGGATCGCTGCCGGTCTCCCACATTTCGGTCAGCACCTCGACGCCGGTCGCTTTGTTGATCGTCCCGCCGTCGACCAGCTTGACGAAGGCTGCCATGTTCGCTGCCGAGACGCGCTCGGCGACGGCTTCGCGCTCGATGCCGTCCCGGTTAACGAGGCTGAACAAGTTGCCGATGATCCAGTTCGCGGCGGACTTCGGATTCGCGCCCGCCGCGATCACGTTCTCGTAGTAATCAGCGACGGCTTGATCCGCCACCAGCACCGAGGCATCGTAAGCGCTCAAGCCCAGTTCTGCTGTGAAGCGATCCCGCTTGGCGTCGGGCAGTTCGGGCAGGCGATCACGCACCTGCTCGACCCATTCCCGGCTCATTTCGAGGATCGGTAGGTCGGGTTCGGGGAAGTAGCGATACTCCTCGGCACTTTCCTTGAAGCGCTGGACGACCGTGTGCTGGCGCTGCTCGTCCCAGCCCATCGTCGCTTGACGCACGCCCTCGTGATTCTCCCACGCCTTGATCTGCCGTTCGACCTCGTACTCAATCGAGCGGAACAGACTGCGGATGCTGTTCAGGTTCTTGACTTCGGTGCGCGTGCGATAGCCGGTGTCGTCCTTGTGACGCACGCTGATGTTCGGCTCGACCCGCATAACACCCTTCGACATATCGCCGTTGTTGACGCCGAGATACTGCAAAATCGCGCGCAGCTTGCGGGCGAAGACTTCGGCGGCTTCGGCGCTGTGGATGTCCGGCTCGGTGACGATCTCCAGCAGCGGCACGCCCGCGCGGTTGAGGTCGATCAGGCTGCTGCCGTCGGTGTGGATCGACTTGCCGGTGTCTTCTTCCAGATGCGCGCGGCGGACGCGGATGCGCTCACTGCTGCCGTCGCTCAATTCGATGTCGAGGTAGCCGTTGACGCAGATCGGGCGGTCGTACTGGCTGATCTGGTAGCCTTTGGGCAGGTCGGGATAGAAGTAGCTCTTGCGCGCGAACTGGTTGACCGGCGGGATTTCGCAGTGGAGCGCCAAGCCGACCATCATCGCCATCTCGACCGCCGCCGCGTTGATCACCGGCAGCGTCCCCGGCAAACCGAGCGAGACCGGATCGACGGCGGTATTGGGGGGCGCGGTCACGCTGTCCACCACCGGGCAAGCGCTGAACATCTTGCTGTGAGTCATCAGTTCGGCGTGAATTTCCAAGCCGACAATCGGCGTCCAATCGCTCATGGAGTTGTCCTGATCGCTGAAAACCATATCGATTAGGCGAGGATTGTAACATAACTGCCGAGAGGGGTTGTATAATTTGGCAGTACGAAGTGAGGCTGACTTGGCAACCCGTGAGCAGAATGAGCGGCGATTTCCCCAGTGGGATGATCTACCAAATGGCGGACGGCGTTACTATCGCCGCATTCCCGGTCAGATTAGGGGTTGGGCGCGCTACATGAAGGAAGTCGACGCCGATGAAGTCACCGTGCGAATCGTTCAAGAAATCTATGACGATGATGATCGTCTCATTGCTCTGCACCAGAAATTTCCAGAGGATACCGGACACGTATCGTTAGGGGAAGCGGCGGAATGATTACTGAGGCAGTGGTCGCAGAGAAAATACTGGCGTTCATGAATGGACAGATCACCGAAACTACGCTGATTCATTGGGCGGAAGATGCTTTCGTCCAGTTGAGCGAGACGGACTCTGATATTGTCAACGAGGAAACGCTGCTCGACGTATTGGGCTACCTCGGCGCGGGCGACATGGCAGGATTTCCGCTCACGTGGTCGGCATTGAGCGATTTTCTGGATCGGCTGGGCGTCAAAATCCGTGTAATCGCCGAATAGCCACTTAACGAGGCGCAACAGTTCCCCGCCGCGCCTCCCGTTGCAAATCAGCAGCGCCTACTCCCCCGGCAGCGAGTGCACCTTGAAGAAGTCCCAGATCACGGCGGTCGCGTCGATGTCCTGCGTCGTCGCGCCAAGCTGACGCGCGTTGATCGAGTGCGCGGGCCACGTATGCCCGCCGAGGTAAATGCCGTAGAGCACGAAATCGGCGCTGCAGCCGGGCAGCGCTTGGCGCACCACGCGGGTGTAGTCGGCGGGGACGACGTCCGGCAGCACTTCGAGGTCGAAGCGTGCCGTGCATTCGTTGTGCAGCCCCCAATAGCCTAAGGTTTGCGTCGCCGAGAGGTACGCGCCGCTGACGCCCATCCACGGGACAATCGGGTCGTCGGTGCCCTGAATCACGATCAGCGGGATGGGCGGGGCGGCGTCGCAGGTGGCGACGAGGTAGTAAGGCATGGTCGAGGCGACCGAGCCGACCGCCGCGAACACGTCGCTCAGTTCGCAGCCGACGCGGTAGGACATCATGCCGCCCATTGAATAGCCGGTCGCGTAGACTCGCCGCCCGTCGATGTTGAGCTGCCCTTTCATGAAGGTCACGATGTCGGAGAGGAAGCGCACGTCGTCGTGGTTGGTCGCCGCGCCCGGCGAGCGACCATCGTTCCACGCGCCATTGACACCGTTCGGGTAGACGACGACGAAATTCTCGCCGTCGGCAAGCGCGTTGAAGTTGGTCATCGATGCCATGTCGTCGCCGTTGCCACCCGCCCCGTGCATCACGATCACCAACGGCAGCGGGTCGCCATCGTCACGGTAGCCCACCGGGATGTAGACGTGATAAGTTCGGTCGCCGTCATCGTAGGGCATGTGGACGGTGTAGCTGCCGGGACCCGGAAATTCGAGCATCTGACCGGGTTCAAGGGTTGCCTCGGCGGTGGCTTCAGGCGTCACAGCCGCGCTTGGCTCGGCGGCGGCTTCGGGCGTAGTGTCCTGTGCAGCGGCGGGCAGAACGATCAGCAGCACCGCCATCAGGCTGATCAGTAACAAAATTTTCTTCAAGATCAAAAATCCTTTCGCAGCAAAATTATGCCTTGATAATTCTACCGCGAACGCAGGGGCAGCGTTCAATTTCGGCGGGCAGCGGATCGCGAGAATGGCGCTCGTGAGGGCGATCCGTTTGCGCTAGAATTTGGCGGATCGCGGGAGAAAGCCAAAGACAGCAGGGAAGCCAAGTGCAGCGGATTGCAATGTGGTCGGGACCGCGCAACATTTCGACGGCAATGATGCGCGCGTGGGAGAACCATCCCGATACGGCGGTCGTCGACGAGCCGTTTTACGCCTATTATCTGGCGCGAACTGGCATCGAGCATCCGGGCGCGGACGCGATCATCGCCCGCTACGAGACCGGCTGGCGCGAGGTCGCGGCGGCGCTGACCCAAGAGCCGATCCCCGACGGCAAGGCGATTTACTACCAGAAGCAGATGACGCACCACATGCTCGACGAGATCGACCTCGCGTGGCTGCTCGACCTGACCCACTGCTTCCTGATTCGCGACCCGGCGGAGGTGATCGTCTCGCTGGCGAAAGTGCTGCCCGACCCCGCCATTGAGCAGACCGGCTTTCCCAAACAGGTCGAAATCTTCGATTACGTCCGCCAGCGAACCGGGATCACACCGCCGGTGATCGACGCGCGTGACGTGTTGATCGACCCGCGCAGGACGCTGACCGCCCTCTGCCAGCGGATCGGCGTGCCCTTCAGCGAGTCGATGCTGCATTGGTCAGCGGGCAAGCGCGCCAGCGACGGCATTTGGGCGCAGTACTGGTACGCCAGCGTCGAGCAGTCGACCGGCTTCATGGCATACGAGCCGCGCGAAACCGTCGTGCCCGATCACCTGCGCGGCATCTGGGAGCAGTGTCAAGCACTTTACGAGCAAATGGCGAAATACAACCTCACCTCCTAGCTTCCGTGCGAACCTCCGGTTCGCCTGAAGCCGCCCCCACTCCACGACGTAGAGAGGGGGAAACAGGATCGCCGCGCTTTCAAGTCCCCTCTCCATGCAATGGAGAGGGGATTTAGGGGTGAGGTCAGAGAACTAGACGACGGATCGCTTGAGAGAAGAGAAAAACCCATGAAACAGACTTACGACGAGCGCAACAAGGACCTTCAGGTCAGCATCAATGGCGTGCTGACCCACCGCGACGCGGCGGCGATCAGCCCGTTCGACTCGGCGGTGCAGAACGGCGACGCCGTCTGGGAGGGGCTGCGGCTCTACAACGGGCGCATCTTCAAGCTGACCGAGCACCTCGACCGGTTGCGGTCGTCGGCGCTGGCGCTGGCTTACGCCGACATCCCGTCGCATGAGACGATTATCGACGCGCTGCGCCAAACGCTGGCAGCCAACGGCATGGTCGACGGCGTCCACATCCGGCTGACGCTGACGCGCGGCGTCAAGTACACCAGCGGCATGGACCCGCGCCTGAACACCGCCGGATCGACGCTGATCGTGCTGGCGGAGTTCAAGCCGCCGGTCTACGACAAAAGCGGCATCCGGCTGATCACGTCGGGCATCCGGCGCATCCCACCGGACTGCCTCGACCAGAACATCCACTCCTGCAACATGCTCAACTCGATTTTGGCGAAGATTCAGGCGAACACCGCCGGGGTCGACGACGCGCTCATGCTCGACGTTCACGGCTTCGTCGCCGAGACTAACGCGACCCACGTTTTCGTCGTCCACAAGGGTGTGGTCTATACCTCACGGACGGTCTCGTGTCCCGAAGGGATCACGCGGGCGACGGTGCTGGAACTCTGCGCCGCTCACGACATCCCGCACGTGGTCGGCGACCTCTCGCTGACCGAGGTCTACCGCGCCGACGAGTTGTTCTGCACCGGGACGATGGGCGAACTGGTGCCGGTGATCGAATTGGACGGGCGGCGCATCGGCGGCGACGCTCACCCGATGACGGATCGCCTGTCGGCGCTGTACCGGGAACTCACCGGGCGGGAAGGCGTGCGGGTGGTGTAAAGCGTCGGCTAAAAATGGCAGCGTAGGGGCGTTACATGTAACGCCCCTTACGCACCAACTTAAGGAAATGAAGCGCAAAGACTAACCCCATCCCCGCTCGCTGCGCTCGCCTCCCTTCCCCGACTTCAGGGAAGGGCGCAAGCAAAAAACGGCGTGGCACTCTCCCCTCCTCGAAATCGGGGAGGGGCCGGGGGTGGGGTCAAATAGGCGAAATTGAGAGAAGATCAGCTTAACTTGGTGCCTATGGGGCGTTACATGTAACGCCCCTACATCCAAATTATGCTTCGGGGGGTCAGTTCGTCATGCCGAAATAATACTCCATGACCTCGCGGACAATCGGGGCGGCGACTTCCGAGCCTTCGCCCGCCGTCTCGACCATGCCGACGACGACGATCTGCGGGTTCTCGCGCGGCGCGTAAGCGGCGAACCACGCATGAGGACCCGTATCAGCGCCGCCGGTCTGCGCGGTGCCGGTCTTACCGCAGACGCCAATCGTTTGCAGCGGCGAGTTGCGGAACACAAATTCGGCTGTACCCGACGTCGAGGTCGTCACGGCGCAGATGCCGCTGCGAACCGTCTCGATCACCTCCGGCTTAATGCCCAAATCGGTCAGTTCCGGCATGTGCGCGGGCTGTAAGTCCTCGCCGATCAAGCCGTACTTGGCGACGATGTAGGGCGTCGGCAGCGATCCGCCGTTGGCGAGGGCTGAATACCAGCGCGCGACTTGCAGCGGCGTGACCTGCACCTCGCCCTGCCCGATTGCCATGTTGACCAACTCGGAGAAGCGCCAGTCCTCGCCGTAGGTGGTGCGATACCAGTCGGGATCGGGGATGAAGCCGGTTTCTTCGGGCAGATCGGTCATGCCGGTGTGCTCGCCGAAGCCCGCGAGATGCATGTAGCGCGGCAGCAGATACGGGTCGGCGCGGTCGAGTTGGTAGCCGGTCTCGTAGAAGTAGGGGTCGCAGCTTACGGTGAGCGCCTGCGCCAGCGTGACCCGTCCGTGCCCACTGCGAAGCCAGTCGTAGCGCGTGATGTCGCGGTTCCAACTTCCCGTGCAAACGTAGGACTGGTTGAGCGCGTAGACGCCGCTGTCGGCGGCGGCGGTCGCCGTGACCGTCTTCATCGTCGAGCCAAGCGCGTACTGCCCCATCGTCGGGCGGTAGATTTCGGGATTGCGTGGGTCTGTCCCATACTGGGCGATCAACTGCTGACCGGCGGCGTGTCCCATGATCGGGTAGGGATTGAAGGCGTTGTCGTCGTAGCTCGGATAGCCGACCATCGCGTAGATTTCGCCGGTGTTCGGGTTCATCACGACGACCGACGCGCCCTTTGATCCGGGCGCCCAACTGTCTTTCGCCGCCGCGTAGTGATCGGCGACTATTTGCTCGACTTTGCTCTGCAAGCTGACGTCGAGCGTCAGCCAGAGGCTCTCGCCCGGCTGCGCTTGACTGTGCGCGAGTTCGCGCACTACCGCGCCCGCTGGCGTCACCAGCGTCAAACTCCCGCCCGGCTGACCGCGCAGGGTCGAGTCCCACGTCAGTTCGACGCCGCTGCGACCGAGGATCAACTCTTGGTTGAAGCCCGCCGCCTCGACCGTTGGAATGTCCGCCTCGTCGGGATAGCCGACGTAGCCGAGAATGTGCGCCGCTACCGACCCCGTCGGATAGCGACGGGTCTGCTGCTCTTTGAAACTGGCGTTGCACGACTGCTCCAGCGCCGCGTGAGTGTCGGTATAAGTCTGCGGCTCGATTTCGCCGACGTCGAGCAGCCAATTCGCCGGGTGCGCTTCGAGCGCCGTCTGTACGTCGGCGACCGGCTCGTCCAGCGCCAACGCCAGCGCGCTCAGGCAGTCGGCATACGCCGGAATCTGCTGGCGGATGATCTGAACGCGGACGACGCGCCCGTTC
The DNA here is from genome assembly GCA_963826685.1 of uncultured Chloroflexia bacterium. GTDB lineage: Bacteria > Chloroflexota > Anaerolineae > Aggregatilineales > Phototrophicaceae > Flexifilum. The sequence goes on from CAWGYC010000005.1 coordinate 221,062, forward strand.
TGGTCGGCGAGGACGGTGCCGCTGCTGTCGTAAATGTTGGCGCGGTTGGGGATGGTCTCGTTCAACTGCAAGCGCGCGCCGGACGACATGTCGGGGAACAGGTCGTCAGGCGTCCAAGCGACGCGCCAATCCTGCGCGCGGTCGTCGACCACCAGCGTCAGGTTGCGGTCGGAATCGGTGAAATCGCCGACGCGCCGGGTGTGAAAAGTCACGTCGTAGTTGAACACCGCCACCTCGTCGCGCTCGCGCAGGATGGTGTTGGGCTGCACGTCGAGGCTCTCGAAAGTCATGGTGTCCTGCGCATCCGTGTAGAGCGATTGGAAGCCCTCAAACGGATTGGCTTCTTGGCTGGCGAAGCTGAGATCGCGGTACATCGCCACGAAATCGTCCGCCTGCCAGTTGACGAGGAAGTCGCGCGCGACCCGCTCGGCATCCTCAAGCTGATAGGCGGAGGGCAGCACCGCTTTGGTCGGCACCGGGACGGCGGCTTGTCGCTGCGGGCGACAGCCGAAAGCGGCGGCGATCACGACGATCAAGATTGAGAAGCGCAAACGGGACATCAACCATCTTTAGATAAATCACACAGTATCCCGCCTATTATAGCCCCGGTTTGGGATAACGCGCGCGTTGATGCTGGGCGATTATGGCGAAGGTAGGAAAATTGTAGTGGGGTGAGGTGACTATCCGCCTGACCGCCCTGATTGACGCCACAATTAGAACAAGTGTATCATTTAAGGGTTGAGGCGAAACCACATCCAACCACAAGCGAGAGGCGAACCACCATGTTCAACCGGGTCACAGCAGTCGTGTTATTCGTGCAGGACTTTGACAAGTGCTTGGCGTTCTACCGGGATCAGCTTGGGCTGGAAGTTGCCCTGCTGGAGTCCGATTTCGCGGCGTTCAAGTTCGCCGATCAAGACTTCGCGCTCCAAGCGATGCCCAAAGCCGTCGAATTGTTCGGCGCGCTGCCGACGCCATCGACGAGTACCGACCGCGCCATGCTCTGCACCAAAGTCGTCGACGTTGACGCGGCTTACGAACAGTTCAAAGCCAACGGTGTCGAGTTCACCAAAGCGCCGGAAGACAAATACTGGGGCATCCGCGCCGCCTATTTCCGCGACCCCGAAGGCAATCTCTGGGAGATCGCCGCGCCGGTTGAGCAGTAGCGATAACCGTAGGGGCGCACCTACGTGTGCGCCCCGCAAGGGCAGACACGCAGAGGCTTGTCCGATAATGATTCGCCGCCGACGGATTAATCCCTCGGCTACCTAAATTCTGTCGCCGTGCGAAACTTCGTTTCGCCTTCAAGGGGCGACTCATGCGCGGATCGAAAGGCGACCCCTTCAGTGGGTCGCTAAGTTTTTCCCTAGCTGGCGGTTTAAACCGCCAGCGGCGCAAGGCAGATCCTAATTTCGGACAAGCCTTTTAAAACCCCGCGAACTGTTTTATCCCTCGCCCCGCTTGCGTGGGAGGGGGTTGGGGGTGAGGGGTTTGGCGTTACACCGTCGGCACCATGTAGATGATGGTCACGCCGTCGCCGCCTTCTTTGGGCGGCGCGGCGACCGCCTTCGAGATCAGCGGATGTTGGGTCACGCGATCCTGCACCGCTTTGCGCAGCGCGCCCGTCCCCTTGCCGTGAATGATCCGCCCGAAGGGGATGCCGGAGAGATAGGCGGCGTCGATGTAGTTGTCCAGCCGTTCCAGCGCTTCCTCGACCCGCTCGCCGCGCAAATCGAGTTCCAGCCCCGGCGACTGCCCCTTGGGGATCGTCAGGTCGTTGCTGGGCGCGTAAGCGGTCACCCGGCGGCGCTTGTTGACCTTACGCTCGGCGCGGGTCGGCTTCTTGAGGTCGCGCAGGTTTGCGCGAATCTTCAGCGAGCCGATCTGCACCATCGCCTCGTCTTTGTCGAGTTCGATGATCGTGCCTTCCGCCTTGAGCGCTTCCAGCCAGACCGCATCGCCGAGACGCGGCGTCCAGTCGTCCAGCGGAGCAGGGGCTTGGTCGCCATTTTCGAGCGGCTGGCGCAGGTATTTATCGACGTTGTCGGCGGTTTGCTGGACGGCGCGCAGCTTCTCCAGCGGCAGCGAGGCGTCGCGCATCTCGTTGCGCAGGCGGCGCAGTTCGCGCCGGAATTCTTCCATCTCACTTTGCATGTTGCGCCGCGCCGCCGCGATGATGTCCCGGCGCTCGTCCTCGACGCTGCTGAGGGTCGCGTGCAGTTCGGCGCGCTCGGCTTCGAGGTCTTCGCGCATCAGCGAGATCACTTCCTGCTGACGGCGGATGTCCTCGCGCGTTCGGTGGATTTCGTCGAGCAGGTCGTCGGCGACCAAATCCTCGGTGGCGACCATCCCGCGCGCGTCCTCGATGATCGTCTGGTTCAAGCCGAGCCGCTGCGCGATTGCCAGCGCGTTCGAGCGACCGGGCAAGCCGACGATCAACCGATACGTTGGCGCGAGCGTTTCGAGGTTGAATTCGACGCTGGCGTTGCGGACGCCGGGCGTCTCAACACTGTAGACCTTGAGTTCCGGGTGATGGGTCGTGACCATCGTCGTCACGTGACGGTTGCGCAGATAATTCAGGATCGCCCGCGCCAGCGCCGAACCTTCCGCCGGGTCGGTGCCCGCGCCTAGTTCGTCCAGCAGCACCAGCGAGTGTTGGTCGCCTTCGCGCAAAATGTGGATGGTGTTGGTCATGTGGGAGGAGAAGGTGCTGAGGGACTGCTCGATGCTCTGTTCGTCGCCGATGTCGGCGTAGACCCCTTCGAAGACCGAGAGCTTGGCTTTCTCGGCGGGCAGGTGCAGCCCGATCTGCGCCATCAGCACCAGCAAGCCGACCGTCTTAAGCGAGACCGTCTTGCCGCCAGTGTTCGGTCCGGTCACGACCAGCACCCACGTATTCTCGTCGAACTCGACGTCAATCGGGACGACGTTGCCGCTCAGCAGTGGATGGCGCGCGCCTTGCAGATAGATCGTGCTGCCGGGATGATCCGGGTTTTCGCGGCGCGGCTGAAAGGTCATCAGTTCCGGCTCGACCGCTTTGAGGTCTTCGGCGTAGCGCGCTTTGGCGAACACGAGGTCGAGATAGCCCAGCACCTCGACCGTCCGCACGATGTACTCGGACTCGTGCGCCACCATGTCGGTCAGCGCCAGCAAAATCCGCCGGACTTCCTTTTCTTCGTCCAGTTGGAGTTCGCGCCAGCGGTTGTTGAGTTCGACCGTTTCCAACGGCTCGATCCACAGCGTCGCCCCGCTCGACGACGAGTCGTGGACGATGCCGGGGATTTTGCCCTTGTAGTCCGCTTTCAGCGGGATGACGTAGCGCCCATTGCGCATGGTGAACAGCGGCTCTTGCAGCAGCGTCTGGTTGCTGCTGGAACTGATCATCCGGTGCAGCTTGGTTTGCAAGCGATCAAAGGCGAGCTTGAGATCGCGCCGGATGACCGCAAGCTGCGGGCTGGCGCTGTCCTTGACCTGCGCGTTTTCGTCGAGCACGCGCTCGATTTCGTTTTGCAGCCCGGTGCATTCTTCCAGCTCGTTGGCGATCTCCGCCAGCAGCGGATAGACGCCCGCCATCCGTCCCAGCGTGCGCTTGAGCGTGGTCGCGCGGCGCAGCGTCAGCCGGATGTCGAGCAGCACTTGCGCCTCGATCATGATGCCGCGCTCCGCCAGCAGCGCCGGTTCGCGCACGTCGCGCGCGCCGCCCAACGTGGCGTGGAACTGGTTGGCGAACATCAGCCGGGCTTCGGCGGTTTCCTGCTGCCAGTTGCGCGCCTCGTCGAGGTCGAGCGTCGGGATCAGGTCGCGGGCGAGGTCGGCTCCGGCGGAGAAAGTGGTGTACTGTGCCAGACGGTCAAGGATTTTGTGAAGTTCGAGCGTCTGGATAACTTTTTCGTTCATTCAGGGGAAATCTTCACTTGTCGAAATGATCGGCGTCATTATAACAGACGAGCGAACGCACATCAACAGTAAGGTTCTTTAAAGTTATTTAACGGGTCAGAAGAGATAAGCATCCTCCGTAATTGGGGGATCGGGGGTTCGGCGACGAACTTACAATGGAATCGCGTATTTACTTTGTTGTTAGAGACTCGCGTTATGACTAGGCAATTTCAGCCAAATGCCCCTCATTCATTGCAGGATCGTTTGTTATTCGCGCAATATCTGGAATTCGCAGTCGATTTGTCGCCGGAAGATTGCTTTGATCGGCTGATGGGGCTACAGCAGCCGAGGCGGGGTACATTTAATCCTTTCAGCATCACTACTCGCAACCTCAGGACTAAAAATCATCTCTATGAAACGCGAGTTGCCGTAACGCGCTATGGTCGCGGAATGTCTTACAATGCAGCGAAATTTACAAGTGTGATCGATGTGAATAATGCGGGGCAAACGACGATCACGGGTGAAATTCGAGCTGGCGCGATGATGCTGTTCTTTATAGTCGGCTTAATTCCTTTATTCCTCATTTCTATCGGCGACGCTCGCGCGTGGGCGTTTCCCTGGATTGTCGCCGCACTTGGAATGTTCTATGTATGGGAGATTCGTTCAGACTACCTCAGACTTCGCGCACTGATCTATGAAGCGCTTCAGCAAAGCTAAGCGTTGCGGAGAATAGATGTATTGACGGGTCAGCGCATCAAAGTCATCGCCGCCCTTTGCGCTCTTGCATCAGTTGATCCAATGATACCATCTCGCCGTCGCCGTCATCGAGCGACAGCCGCTCGCGCAGGTGATCGAGTTCGTCGTCGTTAAGCGAGTTCAGCAGCCGCTCGACATTGCCGCGTTTCTGCTTGCTCGCCGCTGCCATCTGCCTCGCGCTGATCCCCTCCGGCGGCGCGAGCATCACCGCGACCGTCGATCCGGCGGCGGCTGCCCCGTAGATCAAGCCCAAGAACAGCGTGATGACGTCCGGGCTATGCCCGAAGAAGGTCACAGTCGTCGCTACCGCAAACGCTGCCCAAATGAAGAAAATCGCTTTAAGACGGTCGCCAGAGTTCATGATTCACCTCTTTCCTTTGTAAATTTATACGCAAAGCGTGATCGCCGCGTTGCATAAGTTGGCGTGGTTCACTATGATATTAAAGAGTATGACCAGTCAACCTCAAGGAGTGGGTTATGGTGCGAGCGGCAGGCAGACTATTTTTCATCGCAGTTATCGTGTTGACCGTATTTGGCGCTGCCGCCGCGCCTGATCGCCAGACGGGTTCGCTGACCCCGGCAATTGTGGAATTCACCGCCGATGCCACCGCGCTCGACTATGCCGCCGTCGAAGCGGGCACGGCTCAAGTCACGCTGACGTGGCATACCGTCAACGGCAACGCCCAGTACCGCATCGACATCGATACCTACCGCCAAAACCAGTGGGTCTCCGTGCTCGATCCGCACGAGGCGCTGCAAATGAATGGCGCCAAGCTGATCACCGTAGCGCCGCCCGACGATTACGGCGCGCCGACCTTTCGCTTGACGCTCAAAACGAGCATGGGGCAGATCGTCGGACGCCAATACTTGACCATCCCCTACGCTGCTTCGGCGGAATCGTCGGGCGATCCTCCGCGCATCGTCTCGTTCACGACGCCGGTGCAAGGTGTCGACACGCATCTGCTGGTCTTCAGCAACGCGAAGATTCTCGATCTCGTGGGAAGTCGCCAACCGGCAGCCTGATACGCAGATCATCTTTGAGCAGTTGTACGATCCCAACCAAGACGGCTATCAGATCGACATTACCGGCTATGGATCGTGGCTGCCCTCGTCCGGCGACGGCGCGATTATCCCGCGTTCGACCCTCTCGAAGGACGACCTGCATTATCGCCTCAACCTCGTCAGCGCGACCGACGGCACCCGCTACGACTGGGCGGACATCACCATTCCGGTGATCGGGCAGCTTCTGATCGTCTCGCGCCCGGTTCTCGAAGGACCCGGCACGGTCGAGCCGCAGAGCGTCGCTCCGACGACCGAAGCCGCGCCTGACAAAAACGGCGCTCAAGCCAGCGGCGAAAGTACCGGCATGGGCTTCACCGCCGACACTCAATCGGCGGAGCCGGGGAATATTGTGCTCAACTGGCAGGCGGACAACGCCACCAACGTGCAGATGCTCGAAAACGTCGAGAATGGACCCAAGACGCTGTTTACCCAACTGCCCGCGACCGGCTCGTTGAGCATCCCGCTGCCGCCCGATGCTCCCAGCATCACCTATACCCTGCGCGCCCAAACCGCCGACGGAACCGTGACCACCGAGCAATTCAACCTGATCCCGGTGCCCCCCGCCGCTGGGAATTAGTGCAATCTGCTTGAGACGGTAAGCACTAGCGGCGGAACTCAGACCGGGTTCCGCCGCTGTTAAAGTTGGCGCTTATCCCTTTACGTCACGGGCGCGACCACAATACATGATGTTATGGGGATAATCACCTGAAATTCGGCTTCGCCGACGGGCTGACGCCGGACCGGTCTTCGCGCGCTGCAAGGCGCGCGGGCGCACAGTATTTACGACGCCTATCTGCCCTTTTCGACCTTCCCGGAGATCGACCGGGCGTTCCGATCCGAGATCGAGCGCGCCATGATCCCGGTCTGGACGGACGGCTTACGTTATACGCTCTACGGCTGGAAAGGGGATGCTAGCGGAAGTTGATGCGGTGAATGCTATTTGACGTTGATGAACTTCACCTGACCGATCATCACTTCAGCGGTTAACGCATCCTGAACCTTGAGTAACTCTCGAACCCAGCCGCCAATCGTTGCGCCATTGTGCTGAGCAAAGATGATCCCGGCATGTTGCGCCCCCTGCGCATTCATGATCAAGAAGTCTTGATCGTGAGTACACAGCACGTAACCACCTTCAAGCGCGCGCTGCAAATGATTCGGATCGGTATCGCCGCGTAGCTGTAAATCATGTGCGGAGATCGCTTCGACACCTTTTTGCCGGAGTTGCTGCGCCACTTCAGGGTCAACGTTTTCATCAAAGTAGAAGCGGATTTTACTCAAAGCGAGGCTGCTTCCCCCGCTGCTCCAATTCTGCGATCAGGTTGGCTGCGGTTTCTTCGTCACGGCGAATTTCTTCATCCAGTTCGGCTTTATGCAGATAATAGTACGCCAGCGCCGCGTGTACCTGCCCAACGTCGAGCTTGAAATGCGCCGCGATTTCCTCCGCTGACAGCTTATCCCCAGTGGTATGCGTGAACATGATGTCCGTGACTTTGATCCCCGTTCCCTTGATCACGGGACGCCCGCCGCGTACCTGCGGGTCAGAGAGGATTTCGTTGATCTCTAACATGGTCTGCGCCATCAGAACGCCTTTCTAGTACTGATTGGAGTTATACTATCGAATAATGAACAGAATTCATATAAAACTCCAGTGAGCATATTATATGTCACCTCAAGAAATCCCTCAATCTAGTATTTAGTTTACTCGGTGGCGGTCTTGTTGCAGCTATTGCTGCGGCTCTACTGAATAATCGCTCCGAAACTATACGTAGACGAACAGAATTTATCAGGCTGCAATTACAGGAACTGTACGGTCCGCTACAATTTTTCTCGTCTTCAAACGACCAACTGTTCAAACTTATCGTAAATTCCACGAAGCATACCACACCGAATATGTCGATAAGGAGTGGAGCGAGAATGAACTGACACAAGAAAGAGTTGAGCAAATGGACATCCGAGACATTGGAGATTTCCAACGAATACATGAAGCAAGTAGTCGAAAACAACGAACGGATTCTGGAAATCTTGACCAACCACTATTCGCTTATTGATCCTGACGACGCCGAAATATTCGCTCAGTTTCTCATAGATTATACTCGGCACAAGACAGAATACGGCGAGGGCGTGCTAAGAACACCGATTTCGATTTACAACCTTGTTGGCGATGTATCTTCTATGCGTCAGCAGTTCATTGAACGGTAGAAAAGCGATTTAAAGAGAAACAAGCTGAATTACAGAAACTGTTGAAGTAGCCCGAATTCAAAGTGCCGCGCGATCCCTCACCCGGCACTCAGTCCTCAGTCCTCGAACCTCAGTCCTGCTTTTACTCGCCTGACGGCACCCAGATGTTCTTGACCTGCGTCGCTTCTTGCAGGAACTCCTCGCCCGCGCCTTGATCGGCGGCGAACCAGTCGCGGGCGATGCCGTAATCGACCCACGTCCGCTTCATGTTGCCCGCCGAGCGCTCCTCGACCAGCTTGCTCCCCGCCGCCGAGCCGAAGTACCAGACGGCATCGACGTTATCGTGATCCGCCAGCGTCTTGATCAGCGCGTCGCGCTCGCCGGTGACGATGTTGACCACGCCATTGGGCACGTCGGACGTTTCCAGCACCTGATAGAAGTCGGTGGCGCTGAGCGGGAAGCGCTCCGACGGGATGACCACGACCGGGTTGCCGCGCGCAATCGCCGGGGCGAACAGCGAGACGAACGCGAGCAGCGGCGCTTCGTCCGGGCAGGCGATGCCGATCACGCCGACCGGCTCGCGCAAGCCGATGGTCACGCCGCGCAGGGGCGTCTCCTGAACGCTGCCGCCGTATTTGTCGCAGTAGGCGGCGTAGGTGAACAGCCGCTCGATGCTGGCTTCGACCTCGGCTTGGGCGTCCTTGAGCTTCGCGCCGGTCATGGCGACCAGACGGCGGGCGAACTCGTCCGAACGCGCGCCCAAGTTCTCGGCGATGTAGTAGAGGATTTGGGCGCGGGTGTGACCCGGTTTCAGGCCCCAACCCTCGGCTTTGCGGGCGGCTTCGACGGCGTCGCGGATGTCTTTGCGGTTGCCTTCCGAGACTTGTCCGACTTCCACGCCCTTCGGATCGAAGATCGGGCGGGTGTAGTTGCCGTCCGGTCGCTTTTGCGCACCCCCGATGTAGAGTTTTGCCGTCCGGTCGATGCTTGCGAGCGAGCCGCTGGCGTGAGTGTGACCGTTATTCACGGGTGCGGGCAGACTCGCAACGGCGGCGAGCGCGACCTTGCCGTTCGCTTGCGGACTGCTGGACGAGCGCGGGCGATCCTGCCACTTGGGGCGGAGGTACTCGAACAAGCCCTCGCGCCCGCCTTCGCGCCCGAAACCGCTTTCGCGGTAGCCGCCGAAGCCCGATGCGGCGTCGAACAGGTTGGTCGAGTTGATCCAGACCGACCCGGCTTTGACCTTGCGGGCAACGTCGAGCACGAGGTTGACGTCCTCGCTCCAGATGCTGGCGGCGAGTCCGTAGCGGGTGTTGTTGGCAAGCGCGATGGCTTCGTCGGCGTGCGGAAGGTCATCGCTACGACGACGGGTCCGAAAATCTCCTCTTGCACGACGCTCGACGCCGAACTGACGTTGGTCAGCAGCGTGGGCGGATACCAGCAGCCCGACTCCGGCAGCGGGCAATCGGGCTGATAGATGTCCGCGCCTTCGGCGATGCCGCGCTGCACCCACGAGTCAATCGTCTCGCGCTGGGCCGGCGAGACAATCGCGCCGACGTCGATGCCCTTGTCGAGCGAGTCGCCGAGGCGGAGCAAACTCATGCGGCGGCGCACCTTCGCCAGAAACTCGGCGGCGATGCTCTCCTGAACTAAGAGGCGCGATCCGGCGCAGCAGACCTGCCCCTGATTGAACCAGATGGCATCGACCAAGCCCTCGACCGCGCCATCCTGATCGGCGTCGTCGAAGACGATGAAGGGCGACTTGCCGCCCAGTTCCAGCGAGAGCCGCTTGCCCGATCCGGCGGTGGCGCGGCGGATGATGCGCCCGACGTTGGTCGATCCGGTGAAGGCGATCTTGTCGAGATCGGGATGCTCGGTGATCAGCGCGCCGGTCGCGTCGCCGCCGGTGACGACGTTGACCACGCCCGGCGGCAGTCCGGCTTCGGCGATGATCTCGCCAAAGAGCAGGGCGGTCAGGCTGGTTTGCGGCGCGGGCTTGATGACGACGGTGTTGCCCATTGCCAGCGCCGGGGCGATCTTCCACGCCAGCATCAGCAGCGGGAAGTTCCACGGGATGACCTGCCCGACGACGCCGACGGGCTGATAGTCCGCCAGTTCGCGCTCCATCAACTGCGCCCAGCCGGCGTGATAGTAGAAGTGGCGCGCGACCAGTGGAATGTCGATGTCGCGCAACTCGCGGATCGGCTTGCCGTTGTCGAGCGATTCGAGCACGGCGAGCAGACGATAGTGCTTCTGGATATTGCGGGCGATGGCGTAGAGATAGCGGGCGCGGGCGTGTCCGCTGAGCTTGCTCCACGAGGCGAAAGCGGAGCGGGCGGCAGCGACGGCAGCGTCTACGTCCCCGGCGTTCGCGTCGGCGTACTGCGCCAGCGGATCGCCCGTCGCCGGGTTGACGCTGGGCAGGTACGCGCCGGATTTCGGCTCGATCCACTTGTTATTGACGAACAGCCCGAACTTGCGCTCATGCGCGTCGAGCCAAGCATAAGCGGTATCCGCCGCTTCGGGTGCTGGTCCGTAGGTCATGGTTTGAAATATCTCGGCTACTGACATTTTTGATTACCCCTCTCCCCCGTCCCCTCTCCCACGCAAGCGGGGAGAGGGGTGACTTCTAGCGGGGGTGATCTCGGAAAGCGGAACGAATTTTTGCTGAAACGATGGTTAGTGCGCCTCTCAGTCCCCTCTCCCCCGACCCCTCTCCCACGCAAGCGGGGAGAGGGGTGACTTCTAGCGGGGGTGATCTCGGAAAGCGGAACGAATTTTTGCTGAAACGATGGTTAGTGCGCCTCTCAGTCCCCTCTCCCCCGACCCCTCCCCCACGCGAGCGGGGGGAGGGGTGACTTCTAGCGGGGGTGATCTCGGAAAGCGGAACGGATTTTGTTCAGAACTAAGGGCAAGTTCGTTTCTACTTCTTCGGCGGTCACGCGAACAAAGCGAATGCCGAGTGATTCAATAATTTCTTGACGAAGCTGGTCAGCCTCGCGCTGCGATTCGTGAATTCTGCCATCCACTTCGACCGCTTGACGTTCTTCAGGACAGTAAAAGTCAACCACAAATGCGCCGATGGGATTTTGACGACGAAACTTGCGACCGTCAAGCTGCTTGCGCCGTAAGGCTTGCCAGAGTATGTCCTCGCTTACGGTATGCTCTTTCCGTAAATCCACCGCGAGATCGTGCATTTTCGCCTTCAACTCTGACGGAATTTTCCAGCGCTCTTGACTCATCCATGTGTGCCTTCTCAACCGTGCGTCTTTCCCCTCGCCCCGCTTGCGCGAGAGAGGGTGGCTGAACGAAGTTCAGACGGGAGATGAGTTCTCACTCCAACTCTGGCAGAGCGAAGATTTCGCCGACGATGAGCGTCAGTCCCGGAAACAGATCGGCGGTGTCGATGGCGTCGGCGTCGTTTGTGTAGACACGCACGACGTCCGCGCCACGCTTGTGCTGATGGACTTCACGCTCGCTCGGATAGGCGATCCAGACCTGCTCCGATCCGGCGCGGAGATAGTCGCGGGTGCGCTTGAGCAGGTCTTCGGCGTCGTCGTCCGGCGAGACGACTTCGACCGCCAACGTCGGCGCGCCGGGGAATGGGCGCTCAAGGTTCCAGCCTTTGGGAATCATCCCTTTACGAATGAACGACACGTCGGGCACACGCGCACCGCGTAGATGCTGCCCTTCCTGATTGAGCAGGTAGATCAAGCCGTCGTAAAAGACAAAGCCGAGATTGTGTTGTTTCACGCAGGTGTAGAGTACGTTGTAAATGTTGCCGCCGACGAATTGATGGTGCATACCAGAAGCAGGTTTTTCGACGATTTCCCCTTCGACGACTTCGACACGCGCATTCGAGCCGAGCGCCATCAACTCGGCTTCGGTGATCGGTTTCACGGTTTCCGGTACGACCATTGTCGTTTACCCCTCTCCCCCGACCCCTCTCCCACGCAGGCGGGGAGAGGGGTGACTTCTAGCGGGATTGATCTCGGAAAGCTAAACGGATTTTGGACAAAACTTCCGGCAAATTGTGCTCGACTTCTTCGGCGCTTATGCGGACGAAACGAATACCGAGTGATTCAATAACTTCTTGGCGTAATTGGTCGGCTTCGACCTGTGTTTCGTGAATTCCGCCGTCAACTTCAACAACAAGTCTTTCTTCAGGGCAGTAGAAATCAACTACGAACGCGCCGATGGGATTTTGACGACGAAACTTCCGACCATCAAGCTGCTTGCGCCGCAATGCCTGCCAGAGAATTTCCTCGCTTAAGGTACGTTCTTTCCGTAATTCCACCGCAAGATCGTGCATCTTGATTTTGAACTCCGGCGGAATTTCCCAACGTTCGTGACTCACGAATAACATTCTCCAACAAGCGGTGCAGCTTCGTTCCCTCTCCTCGCTTGCGTGGGAGAGGGTGGCTGAACGAAATTCAGACGGGCGAGGAGCGATCTCACCCCATCGGCATGTAGTTCTCGGCGGCGTAACGCCCCGTGACGTGGTGCGAAAGCTGGCGCTCGATGTCGGTCAGCAGCGAACTCGCGCCGAGCCGGAACAAATCCGGGAACAGCCACTCGTCGCCGAGTTCTTCCTTCATCAAAATCTGGAAGTTGAGCGCCTGTTTCGCCGTGCGGATGCCGCCCGCCGGTTTGAAGCCGACCTTGTAGCCGGTCTGCTCCTGATAGGCGCGGATCATGCGGGTCATAGTCAAGGCGACTTCGAGCGTCGCGTTGACCGGTTCTTTGCCGGTCGAGGTCTTGATGAAGTCCGCGCCCGCCATCATGCAGACGAGGCTGGCTTTGGCGACGTTACGGAGCGTGCCCAGTTCGCCAGTAGCGAGGATCGTCTTCAGGTGAGCGTCACCGCAGGCGGCGCGGAACTGCTGAATCTCGTCGTAGAGCGCTGCCCAGTTGCCGGTGAGCGCGTGTTCGCGGCTGATCACGATGTCGATCTCGCGCGCACCCGCCGCCACCAACTCGCGGATTTCTTCGACGCGCAGGCGAAAGGGGTTCAACCCCGCCGGAAAGCCGGTCGAGACGGCGGCGACCGGAATATCCGTCCCTGCGAGCGCCTGTACCGCGTCGGGGATGCGAGCGTGATAAACGCAGACCGCGCCGGTCGTGATGCCCAGATCACCGACGCCGAGCGCGTCGAGCAGGTCTTGGCGCACCGGCTGGCGCGCTTTGGCGCACAAGCGCTTGACGTTGCCGGGCGTGTCGTCGCCGGAGAGCGTGGTCAGGTCGATGCAGGTGATCGCGCGCAGCAGCCACGCCGCCTGCCAATCCTTCTTGAGCGAGCGGCGCGTGCCGAGGGTCGCGGCGCGGCGTTCGGTCGCGCTCAGGTTGACGCGCGCGCTGTTGACCCAGCCCAGATCAAGCGGGATACCCGCGTTGCGTTCGCGCCGTATACGCTTAATGTCTTGTGCTTGTAAGTCGGGGATCGCCATCGGTTCATCTCCATCTGAATTAAACCGATTATAACACCCCTAGCGAATGCTGATCGGCGCGAGCGCGTAGAAATCAGTCACGCCGCCCGCCGGCGACTCAACCGGCAGCCGAACCCCGGTCTGGTAGTTGTATAACCCGATCCGCAGTTCGTAATCCCCGGCGGGCGCATCCACCGGAACCGTGAGTGTGAACGGCTGGCTGATCAGCGTTTCGCTGGCGTCCGTCCACGTCAGCGTCGGGCGTTCCGGTCGAGCGGGCGCGCCATCCGCCTGCGCGACCAGCGTGTCGCCGTCGCGCGGCACGAGATGCACGAACAGCGAGTAGTTGTCCGTCGGAGTCGAGGTCGCCTGCCAGTAAAAGGTCAAGGCGAGGCTGTCGCCGGGCGTGATCGTCGCAGCGTCGAGATCGTAGCCGATCAAGTGGATGGCGCCGCCGAAGGCGACGTCGGTCTCGTGCTGCACCGGCTGCAGCCGGTACAGCTGCATCTGTGGACCGCGGGTGCCCGCTGAAATGAAATCTCGTAGATGCAGCAATTGTGACAGATAGGCTCGACCGTCGGGTGTTTCTGTCATCGCCTCGTTGACCTCGACGTAGCTGGCGCCGTTTTCGCTGCGCCACAAATCCGGCGACTTCGCAGTCAGGTCACTGGTCACGATCCAGTCGAACCAGTGCTGTCCCTCGATCCCGCCCCAGTAGGGATTGAAGGTTTTGTGATTTTCGGCATCGACCAGTACCGTCCCCGGCGTGAGGTTGGCATCCGCCCAGAGGCGCAGCGCTACCCGCGTATCGGGCAGCAGGCGATTGCGCAGCAGGTCGAAATCGGCGTTGATCTGCGGCGCGAAGACCAGCAGCGCCGGGATCAGCAGGACGAGCACGCGCAGCAGACGCGGCAGCACGGCGGCGATCTGCGCCAGCGCCAGCCCCAAGATCACGCAGGCGATGGCGGTGGCGGGCAGCACGTCTTTCAGGCGGTCGGTGGCGCTGACCACGCTGAAGGTCGATGCGAGCCACGGGACGCTGATAAACAGCAAGACGCAGAGGATCAACACGTCGACGCGAATGCGCTGCGCTCGCCGCGCGATCACGTATGCCAGCACGCCTAATCCCGCAGCGATAGCGCAGAACAGCGGGTTGATCGGCAGCAGGGCGTAATAGAGGTTGTTCAGGACGCGGCTCGGATCGAGCAGGTTCGCCAGACCCTCGGTGCGCGCGGTTTGACCCTCGCGCCCCAATACTGCCATGCCGAGCGCCGCGACGATCAGCGTGAGCGCGATGATCCCCGCTTGCAGCGCCAGAGTGCGGCGTCCGCGCGGTGGATCGCGCCGATAAAGCCACAGAGTCACGCCGATGCCCGGCAAGATGGCGGACAGGACGTAGTATTTGCTGAGGATTGCCAGACAGCCCGCCACGACGCTCCAGATCGTCCAATGGCGGCGTTTTTCGTCGGTCAAAGCGACGACGGCGAAAGCGACGCTGGCGATCACCAGCAGATAGACTAACGGATCGGGGATAGCGTAGATGCCGTTTTCGACCACCAGCGGCGCGACCGCCCACGCCACGCCCGCAATGGTTCCGGCGATCCAGCCGCCGCCGCGTCGCGCCGTCTCCGCGATCAGCAGCAGGGTCAGCAGGTTGAAGCCGATGGCGACCAAGCGCAGAATTTGGACGTTCTCCGCTAAGCCGGAAACGCCGAACGGCTCGGTGACGATTTGCTCGCCCATGCTCAGCCAGACGTAGAGTGGCGGATAGCCGCCAAGATAGTTTTCGAGGTTGAATAAGCCGCGCCATTCGAGCGCAGTGAGGTACATATCCGGCTCGTCGGGGTGATCGTCGTAGGGGAGGCTGAAGTTATAGCCGGTCAAGCGGAGCGCGGCGGCGACAGCCAAGATCACGATCAGCGTCAGCCACCACCCACGCCCTGATAATCTTTGTCGGACTTCCACGAATCTCCCTTTGGCGCAGCAGGGTTAGGCGGTGTCGGCGCGCATCTGCTCGACGAGTTCAACGCGATAGGAGGATAAAGCAGTGCGGATCAGCGGCAGCGCGGCTGCCGGGTTGACAACTTCGAGTACCAGCGCCGGGTGTCCCGATTGCAACCGTGATGCCAGCAGTTCAACTTCTTCAGCGCGAAAGCCCGAATCGAGCAGATTTGCGGCGAAGCGTCCGGTCATTCGACCGAGCAGCCCGCCGACCAGCGCGCCCGCGCCGACCGCAATGATCGCGCCGATGCCGGGCAGCGCCAGCGCCCCGAACTGCACCATCCCCAGCGCCGCGATTGCTGCGCCGAGCGTGCCGCCGGTGATCCCGCCTTCGTCCGGTCCGAGGTCGTCGCCGAGGACGACGACTTCGCCGTTGCGCGCTTTGGCGACAATCGCGGCGTGCTGAATCTCAAGATCGGCGATCTCGGTCAAATGATCGAGCGCTTTCGTCAGCATCTTGCGCGACGGGAAAACCGCCACGATGAATTCTTCGACCATCGCCTTATCTCCTGATCCGAAGTCTCTTTACTGTTGCACAATTTCAGCACCGTAAGGCTTGAGGTCTTCGGCTAGGTGGGTCATTAACGTCGAATCGCCTTCCAATTCGACAACCATCGCAACGCGCCCGGCGTTGAGATGCTGCGCCAGCGCGTCAAGCTGCTCGTTGTTGATGCCCATGTCCATCAACCCGGCGCTGATGCCGCCCGTCGCGCCGCCGACCAATCCGCCGAGCAGCGCGGCCGCACCGACGGCGATGATCGGTCCCACGCCCGGCAGCAGGAACGCGCCCAATCCGGCGATGCCGAGCGCGCCCATCAGCGCGCCGAGCGTTCCACCGGCGATACTGCCTTCATCGGGGGTGATGTCGTCTTCGTAGATGACGGTTTCACCGTCCTCCGCCTTCGCAATCACCGCCGAGTGTTTTAGTTTGGCGTAACCGAGGGTCTTGATCCGATCCACCGCGTCCAATAGGGTCCCGCGCGAAGGGAATACTACCATCACCACTTCGGACATGCTGCGACTCCTTCGTCGAGTATGATCACGCCTATTATACTACGGGCAATATTAAGTTATCCAGCGCGGCGTTGGTCAGGGAAGTCGTGGAGATCGAGGGTACGCAGGCACGGCGCGCCGTGCCGCTACAACCCCCTCTCCCCCGACCCCTCCTATCAGGGGTAGGTTTTTAACTCTGCGCTTACCTCACCCCTAAATAGGCTTGTCCGGTACTCGAATCAGCATCATTTGTCTCTTGCTGCCGCTGCTGACCCCACCCCCGACCCCTCCCCGACTTCAGGGAGGGGAGCGTACACGCCGTTGGCTGCCGACACGCTGCGTTTTTCCCGAAGCTGCGAGGCAAGTGCCGACGATTCGGGGCACGGTTAGGGAGCACGGCTATGTTTTGAATACCTCACCCCTAAATCCCCTCTCCATTACATAGAGAGGGGACTTTAAAGACCCTTTGCAAGCTGTTTTTACCCCCTCTCCACGTCGTGGAGAGGGGGTAGGGGGTGAGGTTAATAAAATACCTACCCCTGACAGCCCCGACCCCTCTCCCACGCAAGCGGGGAGAGGGGAGAAAAGCAGATTTGCGGGTCGCGAAGGTGATGGGTTTAAAGGTGATCGCCGCAATACCCGCGCGCGCGTTGGTCAGCTTGACGCTGCCAGACGATTATGATAGGATGCACAACATCTCATCAAGAGCGCGTGAGGGTAACGGCCCCGTGAACGCGCAGCAACCCCCGGAGCGCTGGGAAGGTGCTAAGTCCGTCAGGCAGAGACCTGAGAGATGAGTGTAAGCGATCAGCGTAAATGCGCCGCCTACACGCGCCTCTCCCTGCCGGAGCGGCGTTTTTGTTTTCCTGCTAGGGGGTTCTCATGACGACTTATCCGATCCTCGAATTCGACAACTCGCGCGCGGCAATCATCGAGCCGCAGTTGCTCCATAGCCCGCTGACTGCGCTGCCGGAGCGCTGCGTCCTGTGCTTCTTCAACGACGTGATCGGCAGCGTGTGTGCCGACGCCGACCACGTTTATTCCGTGAACAGCGAGATCGGCGACAACCCGATCTACGTCATGGAGTATCAAGGCGAACGGATCACCGTGATCCATCCGGGCGTCGGCGCGCCATTGGCGGTGGCATTCCTCGAAGACGTGATCGCGCTGGGCTGCCGCAAATTTATCGCCTGCGGCGGCGCGGGCGTACTCGACCGCGAGATCGCCGTCGGGCATCTGGTGATCCCGACCTCGGCAGTCCGCGACGAGGGCACTTCGTATCATTATCTGCCGCCGAGCCGTGAGGTCAGCGCCAGCCCGCAGGCGGTCAGCGCGATTCAAGCGACGCTCGACGCGCACGAGATCGCCTACGTCAGCGGCAAGACGTGGACGACCGACGCGATCTACCGCGAGACTCCGGCGCGAATCGCGCGGCGGCGCGCCGAAGGCTGTATCACCGTCGAGATGGAAGCGGCGGCATTTTTCGCCGTCGCCCAGTTCCGCGACGTGACTTTTGGGCAAATCCTCTACGGCGGCGACGACATCAGCGGAGACGCATGGGATCACCGCGATTGGGTGCGGCAGGAATCGACCCGCGAGCGGCTGTTTTGGCTGTCGGTCGAAGCCTGCATCCAGTTGTGAACAGGTTTGCCTTTATAATTGAGGAGCGAGCCATTGAAGAATTAACGGGATAGAGATGAGGTTTCAATGCCAAAGCTGGGTATTCGGACTCGATTTACGCTGATTCTGTCCGTCATTTTCATTGTTGCCATCGTCGTCGCGTGGGCGGTCTTTTCGAGAGTCCTGCAAGATCGCGCAGAAACGCAGATTAGCGAGCAGGCGGGCATGTTGATGTCGATGCTTAATTCGGTTCGTTCCTACACCAACGAGGAAGTCAACCCGCTGCTGGCTGCCGATTTGCAGACGCAGCATGATTTTATCTCGGCGTCCGTCCCGGCGTTTTCGGCGCGTGAAGTCTTCAGCCGGTTCCGCAGCGCGAATCAATACCAGCATTTCGATTATAAAGAAGCCGCGCCGAACCCGACCAACCTCGAAAATCTTGCCGATCCGATGGAAATGCAGATGGTGGATGCCTTCCGCGCCGATCCGTCGCTGACGGAACTGAGCGGCTTCACGACGCAGGATGGGCAGCAGGTCTTTTACAACTCGCGCCCGATGCGGATCGCCTCGGAGAACTGTCTCACCTGTCACGGCGACCCGAAAGACGCGCCCGCCAGCCTGATCAACACCTACGGCTCGGAGCACGGCTTCGGCTGGAAGTTCGGTGACGTGATTGCCGCGCAGACGCTTTATCTCCCGGCGAGTGACGTTTTTGCCGAGGCACAGAACGCGCTGCGGGTCGTGATGGGCGTTATCGTCGCCCTGTTCGCGCTGGTCGTACTGGTCACGAATATGCTGCTGCGCCGCGCCGTCGTCCGCCCGGTCGTGCAGATCGCGCATCTCGCCCAATTGATTCAGGCGGATACCCTGACGCTCGCGTCGCCCGAACTGGGGACGGTCAGCGGGATTGCTCAGCGGACTGACGAACTCGGCGCGACCGCGCGGGTGCTCAAGCGGATGGCGGAAGAGATTTACGCGCGCGAGCAAAAGCTCAAGCAGCAGATTCAATCGCTGCAAATTCAGATCGACACGGAGAAGCAAGAGCAGCAGGTCGAGGAGATCACC
Source organism: uncultured Chloroflexia bacterium (assembly GCA_963826685.1). Taxonomy (GTDB): domain Bacteria; phylum Chloroflexota; class Anaerolineae; order Aggregatilineales; family Phototrophicaceae; genus Flexifilum. The sequence goes on from CAWGYC010000005.1 coordinate 240,039, forward strand.
GAAAGCGATTATTTCCGCCATTTGCAGGAGCGGGTAAGGCAGATTCGGCAGAGCGGTGAAGTCCCGCCCGCGCCGAGGGACGAAACGCCGTTGAAGCCGTGAACAAGATCAAGTCGATTACCCTCCCTCCCGGATCGCTGCTGCGCCGACCGCCGCACGCTTTACTGGGGTATGCCTGTCTCGAAGACACGTACCAGATCGAGGGGACGTGGTACACGGTCGCTGATTGGCGAAGCTGGACGCACGACGAGCCGGTCGAAGCCTTCCGGCACGCGGGCGTCGAGCAGACCGGCTTGCGCGTCGGGCAGTTGGTCGCCTTTTACTCACCGGGCGGGGAATTGGTCGGCTACGCGCGGGTCAGGAAGATTCGCATGACCAACGCGAACAGTCTGAGCGACCGCGAGATCGCGGCGCTGGATTACAGCGAGGACGAATATAACGAATTCCTGAATTTCGAGAACGAGGCGGGTTGGTACGTCACGCTGGAGCGCGTCGAGATCGCGTAATGATGACCATGTTACAGCGACGGTCGATTCGGTTGAAGGATTACGATTATTCCCAAAACGGCGCGTATTTCGTGACGATATGCGTCCAGAAGCGTGAAAGTTTGTTTGGCGAAATCGTCGACGGTGAGATGCGATTGAATGATGCGGGGCAGGTGATCGAAAAATGGTGGAGCGAATTGCCAAGAAAATTCCCGCAAATTGAAGTCGATGAGCACATCGTGATGCCGAACCATTTTCATGGCGTCGTGGTCATTGTAGGGGCAGACCTATGTGTCTGCCCTGATGAGGGCGCACACGCAGGTGCGACCCCTACATCAACCCACGCTCGGCGAGATTGTCCAATGGTTTAAGACCATGACGACGAACGAATATATTCGCGGCGTTAAACAATTTGGATGGACAGCGTTTCCCGGTAAATTGTGGCAGCGGAATTATTACGAGCAGGTGATCCGTAATGAAATCGGCGCTCAACGACATCCGACTCTATATCCAAACCAATCCCGCGTGTTGGGCAGAAGACAACGAAAATCCGGCGAACCAACGCCGTTTAGAAATGGAGCGAGTATGACCAAGCGCTACGCGAACCGAACGTATACGAATAGACGTTATCTGGATGCGATTGCCGATCACGTCGTGATCTTCGATGGCGCGATGGGCACCAACATCCAGCGCTACAACCTGAGCGCCGACGACTTCGGCGGCGAGCAGTACAACGGCTGCAACGACTTCCTCGTGATCACCCGACCCGACGTGATCGCCGAGATTCACGCCTCGTTTCTAGCGGTCGGCAGTGAGGCGGTCGAGACCGACACCTTCCGCTCGAACCCGCTGACGCTGGGCGAGTATGGCTTAGGCGAGCGCTGCTACGAGATCAACTACGCGGCGGCGCAGTTGGCGCGCGGCGTCTGCGACCGCTTCGAGGCGGAGACGGGCATCCCGCGCTTCGTCGCCGGGAGCATCGGTCCGTCGGGTAAGCTGCCGAGCGGTAACGATCCCGACCTGAGCAACGTCACCTTCGACGAACTGGCGCAGGTCTTCTACGATCAGGCGAAGGGCTTGGTCGAGGGTGGCGCGGATCTGCTGTTGGTCGAGACCAGTCAGGACATCCTCGAAGTCAAGGCGGCGGTCTGGGGCATCAACCGGCTTGTTCGAAGACCTGAAGGTGCGCATCCCGCTGCAAGTTCAGGTGACGCTCGACACCAGCGGGCGGATGCTGTTCGGCACCGATATCGCCAGCGCGGTGACGACGCTGGAAGTGCTGCAAATCGACGTGGTCGGGCTGAACTGCTCGACTGGACCCGAATACATGCGCGAGCCGGTGCGCTACTTGGTCGAGCACAGCCCGCTGCCGATCAGCATTCTGCCGAACGCTGGCTTGCCGATCAACGTGGACGGCGAAGCGGTTTACCCGATGGAGCCGGATCCGTTCAGCGACATGGTGGCGGAGTTCACGCGCTGGGGCGTCGGCGTGGTCGGTGGCTGCTGCGGCACGCGCCCGGAGCACCTCGACAAGCTGTATCGCAAGGTCAACGGGCATTCGTATCAAGAGGAACTCGACGCGCGTCAAAAGGGCGGGTTTGAAACCCGCCCCTACGGGACGAAACCTGTAAACAGGCAGCCGGAAGTCGCCAGCAGCGTGTCGAGCAACATGCACTCGACGCCGATGGTGCAGAACCCCGGTCCGACCATGATCGGCGAGCGGGTCAACACGCAGGGCAGCCGCAAGGTCAAGCAGCTTTTGCTGGCGGACGACTACGACAGCGTGATCCCGATTGCGACCCAGCAGGTCGAGCGCGGGGCGCACATGCTCGACGTGCAGGTCGCTTTGACCGAGCGCGGCGACGAAGCCGAGCAGATGAAGACACTGGTCAAGAAGCTGTCGATGGCGGTCGAAGTCCCGCTGATTATCGACGTGACCGATCCGGCGGTGGCGGAAGCGGCGCTCTCGGTTTATCCCGGTCGCGCCATTATCAACGGCAATAATCTCGAAAATGGACGCGAACGGATCGACAAAGTGCTGCCGATTGCCAAGAAATACGGGTCGGGCGTGCTCTCGATGACCATCGACGAGGAGGGCATGGCGCACACCCGCGACCGCAAGCTGGCAATCGCCCAGCGGATCACCGAGATCGCCGTGAATGATTACGGACTTGCGCCGGAGGACTTGGTCTTCGACACGCTGACCTTCCCGCTGACGACCGGGCAGGAGGATTTACGCAACGACGCTATCGAGACGCTGGAAGGGATCAAGCTGATCAAGCAGCAGATTCCCGGCGTGGCGACGGCGCTCGGCGTCAGCAACGTGAGCTTCGGCATTACCCCGGCGGCGCGCGGCGTGCTCAACAGCGTGTTTCTGTATCACGCGGTCGCGGCGGGGCTGGACATGGCAATCGTCAACCCGGCGCACATCACGCCCTACGCCGAGATTCCCGAAGACCAGCGCAAGCTGGCGGACGACCTGATTTTCAACACAGATCAGGACGCGCTGCCGCGCTTCATCCAGTATTTCCAAGAAAACGACGTCAAAATGGCGCAGCAGCAAGACACCGACCCGGTTGAAGACATGACCGCCGAAGAAGCGATCCACTGGCAGATCGTGCACCGCCGCAAGGAAGGGATCGAGGCGCTGATCGACGAGTGCCTGACGCGACAGGATGCGGTCGGCGTGCTCAACAACGTGCTGCTCCCGGCGATGAAGGAAGTTGGCGACAAGTTCGGCGCGGGCGAGTTGATCCTGCCTTTTGTGCTCCAGAGCGCCGAGGTCATGAAGAAGACGGTCGGCTACCTTGAGCAGTTCATGGATAAAGTCGAGGGCGTGACCAAAGGCACGGTTGTTTTGGCGACGGTCTACGGCGACGTGCACGACATCGGCAAAAACCTCGTCAAGACGATCCTGTCGAACAACGGCTACACCGTCTACGATTTGGGCAAGCAGGTTCCGGCGAACACGATCATTGAGAAGGCGGTCGAGTACAACGCCGACGCCATCGGCTTGAGCGCCTTGCTGGTGAGCACGTCCAAGCAGATGCCGCTGATCGTCAACGAACTGGCACGGCGGAATCTGGCATTTCCGGTGCTGATCGGCGGGGCGGCGATCAACCGGAAGTTCGGGCGGCGCATCCTGTTCTTGGAAGGCAGCGATCAACCGTATGCGCCGGGGGTGTTCTATTGCAAGGACGCTTTCGAGGGCTTGGAAGTGATGGACACGCTGATCAATCAGGAGAAGCGGGCGATCTTCGTCGAGCAAAACCGCGACGAAGCGTATAAAGAATTGGACAAACCCGCGCCGATCAAGCGCGTGCGGCATTACGACCGGGTCAGCAGCGTCGCGCCCGCGCCGGACATCCCGACGCCACCGTTCTGGGGCGCGAAGGTCGTCCGCGAGATGCCGCTGGAGATCGTGCTGCAATATCTGGAGAAGAACGAACTCTACCGGCTGTCGTGGGGGGCGAAGAACACGCACGGCGAGGAGTGGACGAAGCTCGAAGCCGAGTTCGAGGCGCGGTTCGACCGGATGGCGCGGGCGGCGGCGCGCGAGCAGACGCTCAAGCCGCAGGCGGTCTACGGCTTCTTCCCGGTCAACCGCGACGGCGACGACCTCGTGATCTACGATCCCGCGCCGTTCCAAGCGGCGTTGGAAGATCGGGGCGCACAGCCGTGCGCCCCTACAGAAGATCGAGATTGCGAGGTTCAGCTTCCCGCGCCAGCCGTTCGGGGAGTACCTGTGCATCAGCGATTACTTCCTGCCCGTCGACGATCCGAGCGGGCAGGTCGATACGATGGCGCTGCAAATCGTCACGGCGGGGCAGCAGGCGAGTGAGCGCTTCGATCAACTGCAAGGCGCGGACAACTACAGCGAAGCCTACTTCTTTCATGGGCTGGCGGTGCAGACCGCCGAGGCGACCGCCAATTACGTCAACCGGGTGGTGGTCAACCGGTCGCTGGGTATCCCGGAGAAGCGCGGCAAGCGCTACAGTTGGGGGTATCCGGCGTGCCCAGATTTGAGCGATCACGCGGTGCTGTTGAGCCTGCTGCCGCAAGCCGCGAGCGAACTGGGCATGGAGCTTTCGCCCTCGTACCAATGGATACCGGAGCAGAGCACGGCGGCGATTGTAGTGCATCATCCCGACGCGAAATACTACAGCGTCGGCGTGGATCGCGTGCAGCAGATCGAGGAAGCGTAAGAGCGACCTCACCCCTAAATAGGCTTGTCCGGTACTCGAATCAGCATCATTTGTCTCTTGCTGCCGCTGCTGACCCCACCCCCGACCCCTCCCCGACTTCAGGGAGGGGAGCGTACACGCCGTTGGCTGCCGACACGCTGCGTTTTTCCCGAAGCTGCGAGGCAAGTGCCGACGATTCGGGGCACGGTTAGGGAGCACGGCTATGTTTTGAATACCGGACAAGCCTTAAATAGGCTTGTCCGGTACTCGAATCAGCATCATTTGTCTCTTGCTGCCGCTGCTGACCCCACCCCCGACCCCTCCCCGACTTCAGGGAGGGGAGCGTACACGCCGTTGGCTGCCGACACGCTGCGTTTTTCCCGAAGCTGCGAGGCAAGTGCCGACAATTCGGGGCACGGTTAGGGAGCACGGCTATGTTTTGAATACCTCACCCCTAAATCCCCTCTCCCTAGGAGAGGGGACTTTAAATGCGTCGCGCAAGGTGGGTATTACCCGGCTTCGCTGGCTCACTGATTGAAATGGGGAACATGGGCGATGCCCTAGAACTTAGGGTATGGGGCTGATCAATGGCGTGTTAATGTCATCCTGAAAAGTTGATTAAGGGGATGATATGGCACCGCACCTTAGAAACAATCGCACCATCTTCGCGGGCGTGGGCGTGGTCGTGCTGGCGGTGGTCGTGACCGTGAGTGTGCTGGCGGTGTTCCTGAACACGCGCTGCACCAACGCCTTTTGGGACAGCGCCAACGTCTATCCCGGCGCGACGCTGATCGAGCAGCAGTCGAATTTCCTCGGCTTGCAGCGCGCGGTGTATCACAGTGACGACAGCGTGGCTAAGGTCGAGAGTTGGGTCACCAGCGAGCAAGCCGCGAGAATGCGCGAGGCAGTGACGAGCGGAAATTTCAACAGCGTCGCGCAATTTTCACCCTATTGGACGGTCACGCCGGACGCGGAGCGGGGCGGCAGCTTGATCACCTTCGCGGCGATCTGCCCGTGATGGTGTAGGGGCACGATATATCGTGCCCCTACTGATATGTGAAGCAAAGTGATGAACGTTTACCGCTTCTGGAAACCCTACAATGTGTTGACCAAGTTCACCGATGCGGAGCAGCGCCCGACGCTGGCGGACTACGTGTCGATCCCCGACATTTACGCGGCGGGGCGGCTCGACCGGGACAGCGAGGGGCTGCTGCTGCTGACCGACGACGGCGCGCTGAGCCATCGCCTGACCGACCCGCGTTTCGCGCATCCGCGCACCTACTGGGCGCAGGTCGAGCGCGTGCCGGACGCGGCGGCGCTCGATCAACTGCGGGCGGGCGTTGAACTGAGCGACAAGGGCAAAAAGTGGACGACCCGTCCCGCACAAGCGGAACTGCTGGCTGATCCGCCGGACTTGCCGGAGCGATCCGAGCCGATCCGCACCCGCAAGAGCGTGCCGACCGCGTGGATCGCCCTGACGATCACCGAGGGGCGCAACCGTCAAGTTCGGCGGATGACCGCCGCCGTCGGCTACCCGACGCTGCGCCTCATCCGCTGGAGCATCGGCGCGATCACGCTGGTGGGGCTGCAACCGGGCGACCTACTACCGCTGACGCCCGCCGAGATCGCCGAACTACGAGCCGGTTTCTCGCGCCGCTGATCGTCCACGCACAGCGCGCCGGGATCGCCCCTATAATTGAGCTATGTTTGCGCGTCGGAAACATAGTTCTGCGAATGGTCAATGATGCAGCCGAAAGATCGAGAAAGTCTCAACGCTCTGATCGAATTTCACGAGCGGACGTGGGGCACCAAGCATTATCAAGGGCGACCAAGCCTCAGTGCGATCCTTAGCTCGCCGGTGGTGGTATTTTGGCGCGCCAACGACAGCAAAGAAGAACGCTGGATGATCAGCCTGCACGCCGACTTAAAGGATGTGGAGCGATACTTTTCACGGATGTTGTTTCGGAGTAGTGTTGAGCCACCGAAACGGCGCGTCGCCCGCATCTTCAAGCAGGGCAAGCCGGTAATCGTGCGCGGCGTGCGGGTTTGGTTCCAAGAAACTGAGGACTGATCCGCCAGCGCGGATCAGTTTCATCAGCGGTTTGGCGTGGAGTGGTTCGCAGTTGGCTTATCGGAAAAACGACCGCAGTAAACCCGCTGACTTTCGTTTAAAATCCTGCTAATGATTCATTGCTAGGCGCTCTAAAAGAGGGAAAATGGACGAACTGCTCCGGCATCTCGCGCACGACACCGTCGCATCGCTCTACCCAGACGATTACAATCACACGACCGCCGAAGTCTACAACGTACTTTATTTCGCCGTCCGCGATCACGCCGACGAACTCCACCTGACCGACTCCAACTTCGCGTGGATCAAGGGCGGCAAGCTGATCAAAAGCTCGAAGATCAGCGGCAGGTCGGCGAAATATCGCGCTGAGCTGGATCGCATCCGCGCTCACGACGCGATTGTCGAGCGCGGTACGCAGGTGACGAAGACCGACGCCGACGACTACGTGATCGCCTTCGTCAAGGCGTAAAGGCGCAACGGTAAACAAGTGCAACCCGAAGGGCGCACCGCCGTGCGCCCCTACGAAATCCATACCCCCGACAGGGCGGGGAGTGTCTGCCCGGCTTCAAGCTCCGGCTGCGCTTCATTTCGCTTTCCCCGACCTTAATCTTCAGTAAGAATTCTCATATTCTGGGGCTTAGGCTTACCAAAGGTTAAATATTTCAGATATAATTGAGGAATTGGAGATATTTCAGCCTCAGGGAATTACACGATGGCAGGTGAACGAATACTCTTGATCGAAGACGAGGCGCGCATTGCTCAGTTCATTGAACGCGCCTTGATTTACGAAGGCTACCGGGTCAACGTCGCCCGCGATGGGCAGACCGGATTGAGTATCGCGCGCGACAATCCGCCGGATTTGGTGGTGCTGGACTGGATGCTGCCGGGGTTGGACGGTCTCGAAGTGTGCAAGCGCCTGCGGGCTGCCAGCGACGTGCCGATCCTGATGCTGACGGCGAAGGACGACATCAAAGATCGGGTGCAGGGGTTGGATGCCGGAGCCGACGACTATCTGGTCAAGCCGTTTTCGGTCGACGAGCTGATGGCGCGCGTCCGGGCGCTGTTCCGCCGCTCGACGCCGACCTCGAAGCCGGAAATTCTGCACTTTGCCGATCTCACGCTCGACACCGGCACGCACCGCGCCTATCGCGGCGAGCGCTCAATTGACCTGACGGCGAAGGAATACGAACTGCTCGAATTGTTCATGCGCAATCCGCGCCAAGTGCTCACGCGCGACGTGATCTTCGACCGCGTTTGGGGCTACGACTTCGGCGGCGAAAGCAACATCATCGAGGTCTACGTGCGCTATTTGCGCCAGAAAACCGAGCAGGATAACGAGACGCGCCTCGTCCATACGGTGCGTGGGGTGGGCTACGTTCTCCGCGAGGAAGAGTAGCTGTCTGATCCATGACCATCCGCAGCAAGCTGATCCTGCTCTATTCCGGATTGCTGGCGATCATCATCATCGTCTTTGGCATCTCGATGTTCGCCGTTGCCCGCTGGGTGCTGGTCAGCAGCGTCGATAACACGCTCTCCGAGACTGCCGATCAAATCTGGAAGAACAGCCGCTCCGAAGAAGTCCGCGAGTTTGGCGGACCGGCGCGGATCGTGATCTTCTTGCCGCGCGATCTCGACTTCTTCCGCGCCTCCGGCGTCGTGGTGCAGGTCTGGCAGGTCGGGACGTCGAATTTCCAACTGCTGCACAGCCTCGTCCAACCTGAGCGGCTACGGCGACGCGATCGACCCGAACGCGCTCAACCTCGAACAGCAGCGCTATGCCAACGGGGATAACACCCTCAACAGCCTGTACACGACCGTCCACGTCAATAACAGCGAGTGGCGCGTCAAGACGCTGCCTTACGACGTGCGCGGTTGGCGGGTCGTGATTCAGGCGGCGACCTCGTTCGAGGCGGTCAACCAAGCCAGTCAGGGCTTGCTGGTGATCATCGTGATCGCCAGCGGCGTGGCGCTGGTCGGCTCGATGATCCTCGGCTGGATGCTGGCGAACCGCGTGCTCAAGCCGATTGCCGACATCACCCGATCCGCCGCGCAGATCACCGCCGCCGACGACCTCAAGACGCGGCTGGAGTGGAACGGTCCAGCGGACGAAATGGGGCGCTTGATCTCGGTCTTCAACAGCGCGATGGCGCGGCTGGAGCACCTGTTCACGGTGCAGCAGCGCTTCGTCGCCGACGTGTCGCACGAACTGCGCACGCCGCTGACGGCGATTCGCGGTAACGTCGAACTGATCAAGCGCTACGGCATGGATAAGGACTCGCTGGAAGCCATCGACGACGAGGTGGGGCGGATGTCGCGGATGGTCAGCGACCTGCTCTTGCTGGCGCGCGCCGACAACGGCGAACTGAAGCTGAACATCGCGCCGCTCGACCTCGACGTGATCGTCGGCGAGGCGTATCGTGAGGCGCGGGTTCTGGCGAAAGACCGCGACCTCAAGGTGACGGTGGTCGATTTCGAGCCAGTGCGGATCAACGGGGACGCCGACCGGCTGAAGCAGCTTTTGTTGAATTTGGTCGGCAACGCGCTCAAGTTCACGCCTGACGGCGGACAGATCAACCTGAGCTTGCGCAAAACCGAACACGACGCCGTGCTGCAAGTACAGGATACCGGCATCGGCATCGAGCCGGAGCATCTCCAGCGGATTTTTGACCGCTTCTATCAGGCGGACGCCTCGCGCTTCCGCATCGGCGAGGGAGCGGGCTTAGGCTTGTCGATTGCCCAGTGGATCGCCGAGGCGCACGGCGGCAGTATTCGCGTGGACAGCGTGGTCGGCGAAGGGACGACCTTCACGGTCACGATCCCGCACATCGAGGAGCCGGAGAAGACGCTCAACGCGGCGGTGACCCGCCCGCGCCTGAACATCATCCGGCGCACCCCGCCGGAGCAGGAAAAGGACGAGGAACAGGCGAAGGTAATAGAAAAGAAGCTACCGAGTGCTGAGTGAAAAGCCTCGTCACGAAGAAGCAGTTTGGCAATAGCCGCGCTCAAAATCGCTAATACCCCATAAGCGCTTCTCGTGTAGGGGCACGATATATCGTGCCCCTACGGCGAAAATTTTCCCTCAGATTCCTCAACCATAATTCACATTATTTCACGGTGATACAAACTCGCGGACGGAACCATAATTCACATTATTTCAGCCGGGTGTTTCAACCCTCGGCGGGACTGGTTTACACCCCTGCGGGTTCTTTCTGGCAGTCGAGGTGGGCGATGCTGCTGATGAGGATGTCGCGGAGATGGGTGTCGGCGAGGCGGTAGTGAACACGCCGCCCGCTTTTCGTCCAGCGAACGAGTCCCAAGTCGCGTAGATACTTGAGTTGGTGCGAGACGGCAGGTTGATCCATGCCTAAGGCTTCGGTCAGGTCGGAGACGCACCATTCAGCATCGGCGAGCGCCTTGACCATGCGGACGCGGGTAGGGTCTGCCAACACTTGAAAAAAGCGCGCGATCAACTGGGCATCGTCTTGCTCCATAATCGGAGCGGGAGCCGCCTTCGGGAGCCGGGATACCTTGATCATCATAACGTCGCCTTCTATCATGTGCCCTGTCCACCATCCTAGTGACCACGTTATCAAACCTTGCATTCGCCTGTCAATAGGTGAACCCGTTAGGTTTGGTGAGGATTCCAACACTCAGCTTACGCAGCAGGAGTCAAAACAGGCACAGCGCGCGAATCGCGGCGTGGCGGTGCTTTGGTGTGTCATTTCTCGAACAGCTTGGGCGCGATCAGCCAGACTAACTCGCCGCGAAAGGGCTGGAACGAAGTGAGGTCGACGCGGGCGAAGCCGCCCCGCTTCATGATGACGCGCCCGCCGGTCAGCGTGCCAATCGTCTGGCTGAGATCCGGCTCGTGCCCGACGAACAGCACCGCACCCGCCTGATCGACGTCGCGCGTGAGCGCCGCGACCGATTGAAGATCAAACCCGAGACCAACCTCATCGCGCACCTGCACGGCGATGCCCAGCGTCGCGCCGAGGATGTCCGCCGTCTGGCGCGCGCGGATCAGCGGGCTGGTGTAAAGCTGGTCAAGGTCGATGCCCCACGCTTTGATTTGTTCGGCGGCTTGCTGCGTCCGCTGGCGTCCTTCGGGGGTCAGTTCGCGCTCGAAATCGGGGGTAGTGGCGTCGGCGGGATGAGCGATGCCGTGTCGGAAAAAGTAGAGGTGCATCGATTCAATTCCCTTTCGGTTGAGCAGCCGGATCGCGCGCGGGCTGTTCCGGCTGATTAGCGGCGGGCGAGGCGAGATTCAAGCCGCTGTCGCTCAGGTTCTCGATGTAGATCGAGCGGCTGGGGAAGGCGATCTGCACGTTGGCGCTGGCGACGACGCGCATGATTTCGAGCAAGACTTTCTCTTTCTCGGCGGTGAACGCGCCCCAATCGGCGAAGTTGACGTAGCAGCGGACCAAAATATTGAGCGCCGACCCCCCAAATTCGATGAAATAGACGACCACCGAGTTCGGAATCGACCGTTTCGCGCCCCTTGAGCATCGTCCGCAGGGCGTCGAGCAGCGCTTCCATCTGGTCGGGCGTGGTGGCGTAGGTGACGCCGAGGGTCAGGTTGATCTGGCGCTTCGCCAAGCGCGACCAGTTGAGGATGGTCGACGACGCCATCAGGCTGTTGGGGACGGTGACCACCGCCTGATCGAGCTGGCGGACGCGGGTCGAGCGCAGCCCCACCCGCTCGACGACGCCTTCGACGTTGGGCGTCTTGATGTATTCGCCGACGACCAGCGGGCGGTCGCTGACAATGGTGGCGAAGCCGAAGATGTTCGAAAGCGTCTCCTGCGCTGCCAGCGAGATCGCCAAGCCGCCGATACCCAAGCCCGCGATCAAGCCACTGACGTCGTAGCCCCAGACCTGAATGACGATCACCAGCGCGAGCGCCCATGCCAACAACTGCACGCCGGTGCGAAAGAAGGGCAGCAGGGCTTCGTCGACGGCGATGCCCGTCACCAAGAAGAACTGCCGCCGCGAAAAGACGACGATGTTGACGAGGTTAAAGACTGCCAGCGTGATAGCGACGATCACCAATGTGCGCGTGACGTTGACGACGAAAGTCATCAGTCCCGCGTCGATTTCGAGGATGCGCGCGCCAACGTCGATAGTCAGCGCGATCAAGAGGAATAAGGATGGTCGGCTGACGACCGCGCGGATCATCGCGTCCATATTGGCGTAACCCGCTCGCTCAAAGAGATGCGAGAGCGGTTTTGCCAGCACCCAAACCAGCAGCCGACGCAGCAGCCAAATCACACTGTAGGCGAGGACAACCAGCAAGACGCGAGCAAGGACGACGCGCGCTGCCTCTGGAAGTGATTCAAGCATCGACGAAAACCCACGTTGACGAAAAGAGAGCTTAATCTTGCCAGAAATGAAGCCGATCCGCAACTTTGGGGAGGAACCTCGACCTCACCCCCGACCCCTCTCCCTAGGGCGAGGGGCGAAAACAAAAGCTGAGCGGCTGCTCAGTTTGCGAGTGGAGCAAATTATGTTCGCAACAAAGCAGTTTGATCAGGCTTTCAAGTTGGCGGGGGCGCGTTGGGGAAATTGAAAATCGCCCGCTGCTGCGGGCGATTTTGCTCTAAATGGGGCGCTAGCGGGAGGCTTTAGCGGTTGTGCTGGCGTTCCCACTCGTCGACTTGGCGGTTAGCTTCGTCTTTGGCGATGCCGTAGCGTTCCTGAATCTTGCCGATCAGCTTATCACGCTCGCCCGCCATCTGCTCGATTTCGTCGTCGGTGAGCTTGCCCCACTGCCGGCGCACTTCGCCCTTGAACTGCTTCCAATTCCCGGCGATCTTGTCCCACGAACCACTGGTCTGAGTAACCATAACGATACTCCCTATCTGTCAATTTACATTAAGATATTACGAAAAGAATTATAGCGGACGATCCCGAAAGTGCACCCCCTAGAAAATAGGGGTGATGGCTAAATCCAACCTCACCCTCCGACCTCCTCTCTACGCAGTGGAGAGGAGGCGACAGTAGAAAAAACAGCGACGAGTTTTCCCTAGAAGGGCGGGTCTTAGACCCGCCCCTACACCGAATCCGCTCGCTCATCACGATAGCCTGCAAACGAGGTGTCGCCCTCTCAGCCACTGCGTAGAGAGGGGGCGCATAACAGGACTAGCCCTCGGAGTGCCGCCGAGTTGAGACTATCGCAGCGCTGATACTCCCCACTTCCGGTTAGAGCAACGGTCGATTGTTTGCTACAATTGTTCCATAGCTGAGACCGAAAACCGTTTGGAGCAACTCATGGCGAGCGACTTATTGGACATCCTGAATCCGCAGCAGCGCGCGGCGGTCACGGCGGGCAGCGGGTCCCGTGCTGGTGCTGGCGGGTCCGGGCAGCGGCAAAACGCGGGTGCTGACGCACCGCATCGCCTACATGATCGAAGCAGGCATTTCCAAGTACAGCATCGTCGCCGTGACCTTCACCAACAAAGCCGCCGCCGAGATGAGCGAACGCGCCAGCCGCTTGCTGGGCGAGCCGTCCGGCGTGCTGCTGGGGACGTTCCACTCGATCTGCGCGCGCTGGCTGCGCATCGAAGCCGATCAGACTTCGTTCGCGCGCGACTACGTGATCTACGACACCGACGATCAGCTTTCGGTGATCAAAGGCATCGTGTCCGAGATGAATATCGACAGCAAACGCTTCCGCCCCGGCAGCATCCTCGGCGCGATTTCGGCGGCGAAAAACGAGCTGATCCTGCCGGAGGACTACGTCAGCGGCGACTATTTCAGCGAGATCGTCAGCCGCATCTATCCCGAATATCAGCGCCGCCTGCTCAACAGCAACGCGCGCGACTTCGACGATCTGCTGACGCACATGGTGCTGCTGCTGCGCGACAATCCGGCGGTGCGCGAGAAGTATCAAACGCGCTACGAGCACATCATGGTGGACGAGTTTCAGGACACCAATCAGGTGCAGTACGAATTGGTGCGGCTGTTGGGCGCGCCGCAGGAGAACGTCTTCGTCGTCGGCGACGAGGATCAAGGCGTCTACGCTTTTCGCGGCGCGGATTACCGCAACGTGATGCAGTTCCGGCGCGACTACCCGACGGCGCGCGTGATCCTGCTGGAGCAGAACTACCGCTCGACCCAGATCATCCTCGACGCCGCCCGCGCCGTGATCGACCAGAACAAGAACCGCACGCCCAAAGCCCTGTTCACCGACCGGGCAGGGGGTGAGCTGGTCTCGCTGTACGAAGCCTACAGCGAAGGCGAGGAGGGCGATTACGTCGTCCAGACGATCAACCGGCTGATGAAGAAGCGGGGCTACAGCTACCGCGACTTCGCCGTCATGTACCGCACCAACGCCCAGTCGCGCGCACTGGAAGACGCTTTCGTCAAGTACGGCATCACCTACAAGCTGATCGGCGGGGTGGGCTTCTACAAGCGGCGCGAGGTGCGCGACTTGATCGCCTACCTGCGCGTGATCAACAACCCGAACGAGTCGGTCAGCTTCGAGCGCGTGGTCAACACGCCGGGGCGGGGCATCGGCGCGAAGTCGCTGGAGTCGTTCACGCGCTGGGCGTTCGAGAACAATTTGACGACCGCCGAAGCGCTCGACGCGATCTCGCGAGGGACGCCGACGACGCTGACGGGACGGGCGGCGAAGTCGTTCGCGGAGTTCGCCGGGTTGATCGCCGACCTGCAAACGCTGGCGGCGCACAACGACTTGACCATCGTGTTTGACGAACTGGTCGCGCGCATCGGCTACACGCTGTATATCAAGGAGATCAGCGACACGCCGGAGCAAGCCGAGGAGCGGTTGGAGAATATCGCGGCGCTGCGCGGGTTAGTCAGCGACAAGAAAGACCTTGAACTGAACGATTTTCTGGTCGACACCGCGCTGGTCTCGGAGATCGACACGCTCGACCCGGAGAAGGACGGCGTAACGCTGCTAACGCTGCACTCGGCGAAAGGGCTGGAATTCCCGGTCGTGTTCCTCACCGGCTTGGAGGACGGCTTGCTGCCGCACTCGCGCTCGTTCAGCGAGCCGGACGCGATGGAGGAGGAACGCCGCCTGCTCTACGTCGGCTTGACGCGGGCGAAAGACGATCTGTTCCTGACCTACTGCTTCCGGCGCTCGCTTTACGGCGAAAGCATCCCCGGCATCCCGTCGCGCTTCCTCGCCGACATCCCGGCGGAACTGACGGAAGGCGTCTCGACGCGGGTGCAATCGCTGCGCGACCGGGCAGGGTTTCAGGCGGCGACGACTTGGGGGCGCGAGCCGACTCCGCCCGCTGCGGGCAAGATCATCTCGTTCGAGCAGGCGGTACGCAAGCAGCGCGAGACCCGTTTCAAAGCCGGACAGCGGGTTTACCACGCCAAGTTTGGCGAAGGCACCGTGATCGACGCGCGCCCGGACGGTCAAGACGAAGAGGTGCAGGTGCGCTTCGTCAAGTACGGAATGAAACTGCTGGCGGCGAACTACGCGAATTTGATTGTGCTGGAGTAGAAAAGAAAGTACCGAGTAATGAGTAATGAGCAAAAAACAGGACTGAGGTTCGAGGACTGAGGACTGAGTATGACCGCAGTCGATTGCAGGGATGTCCATTTGCGACGGCAGTTTTTCACTCAGTCCTCAGTCCTGTTTTTTCTCAGTCCTTTATTCGTAATACGCGGGCAGTTTCTTAAGTTGACGCCACTGATCGCCGTCGTGACCGAAGATGGTCAAGGCGACGGCTTCGCGCGCCGCGAGGTCAAGCAGTTTTTGCGTGCTGGCGCGAAGCTGCGCTTCGTTCTCGTCAACGCGCGAGAGGGTCACGTCCGGCGTGAAGCGGCGCGCGGTCTGCACGGCGTCGATGGCGAGCAGCAGCTTGCCGGTTTGCGGCAGCGCCAGCAGCACCGCTTGATGCCCGGTCGCGTGCCCGTCGGTGCGAAGCAGCCGGAAGCCGGGAAACAGATCCGTGTCGCCATCGACCAAGTGAATCCGCTCGGCTGGCTGATCCCACTGTGGACGCACAAACGCATAACGCGGATTGGTCTGGGCGTCGGCGTAATGGTCGCGCTGGACGACGTAATCGGCTTGGGTGAAGGCGGCGTGCTGTCCGGCGTGGTCGATGTCGTAGTGGGTGCAGACGACCAGCGCGACGTCGGCGGGCTGGATGCCGATCTGCGCCAACTGATCGACGACGTTCGGTTCGGTGGGCGGCGGCAGTCCGGGCGGCATGACGTCGGGCAAGCCGCTGTCGATCAAGACGTTACTGCCATCGCTGAGGCGAACGAGATAACAGACGGCGGGGCGGTTCAGCGCTTCGCTGAAGGCGACCTGAATGCAGTAGAGCCGTTCGGGATGGGCGTCGGGCGGGAGCATAACGTTTCCTCTCACATGACCTCACCCCCCCGACCCCCTCTGCATTGCATGGAGCGGGGGCGAAAGACAGGGTGACCGCGTCATTTTAGGGTCGGCAACCCGTGAAATTGAGGGGCGAGATAAAAGCTAAAATCACTTTAGAGTTATAACGCGCCCGCGCTGCCGAAAAACCGTCCTAAGGTCGGATGTGTTCGAAGGCAAAATGTGATATTGTCAGGATAATTCCACAGCACAACAAATCAATCAGGGCAGAGTCAGCGCAGCCAGCGGGTAGGCGTTGTCGGGCGAGGCGGTGGCGAGGCGGCTGAAGTCGTCGGGGCGATACCAGCCGACGAGGACGCGATACTTCCCGGCGGGGAGCGGCGCACCGTAGGTGATCGCGTGCTCGGTGACGAACTGATCGCCCGCGCGCCAGTAATGGGTCGGCATTTCGGGCGGCGCGTCGCCCTGCCCGACGATCTCGCCCGCGTCGTTCACGACCTGCACGAAGACGGTGTAATCCTCCGGCGGCGAGGCGAGCGCGTCCCACGCCAGCGCCAGCGCGTCGCCGTCTAGATGATAACCGCGCAGGGCGATCAAGCCGCCGAACTCCGCCGAGGCGGAGTCCGTATCCGGGAGCGATTGGCGCACGACCGGCGGCGCGACCGCTCCGGCGTCGAGCATGACGCTGGTCAGCGCGTCGCCAGTCGCGGAAACAGGCGAAATCACGTCCCCGTTGGCGAAGTTCCACCAACCAACTTGAATTCGAAGCTGAGCCGGGGCGGGATCATCCACCTCGTCGAGCGGGATCGCGTAGCTGTCGGCGTAGATCGCGCCGGGAGTCCACGTGGTCGTGCGCAGGCTGCCCGCGCCGGGGAAGCTGTCGACGCGCCCGACGACCGTTTCGGCGCCGCCGACGGCGTGCAGATAGAGGCTCAAATCCTGCGCCGTGTCGTCAATCACCTGCCAGTAAACGGTGATCGGCACGACGTCGCCCGCTTGATAGCGCCGATCTTGGGTTTGGTAGCCGATCAGCGCCACGTCGCCGAAGCGGGCGTAGACGGCTTCGGCGTCTGCCGGGAGCGCGGCGAGGGCGGGCGGCGGGGCGTAAGCCGGGGCGATGCTGGCGACCGGGACGATCAGCGCGAAAACCGCCGCCGCGATCACGAAAGCGGTGGTTATGGCAGTGACGGCTCGACGCGCGACCAGCGTTAGCAGTTCGACCAATCCGACCGCCAAAAGCGGACTGATGGCGGCGAGGTACGGGAACAACAGCCGCCCCTGCGAGGCGTAGGTCTGGATCGTCCACGCGATCACGCCCGCCGCGCCGATCAGCACCGTCAGGATTGAGAGCAGCAGCGGAAAGCGAGCAGCCCACGATTGGCGACGCAGCAGCGCGAGGATCACACCGACGACCGCCAGCAGCGTGATTACGTCGGTCAGGTCGTAGAACCAGCGGAAGGTCATGACGTTGACCGCGCCAAAGACGCCCCAGTAGGTGAACCGGAAGCCCTGAAACTCGCCGAGTAGGGTAGAGAGTGTGAACGGCTCGGCGCGGACGCCCGCGACCGCCGCCATCGTCGCCGTGCCGAACAACTCGCCGTAGAGCGAGAGGTTGCGGAGATACCACCAGCCCGCGATTAGCAGCCAGAGCGCCGTGATCAGTACGCCCAAGATCAGCAGCCCGCGCCAGTTGCGATCCCGGCGGGCGATCCACAACGCGGCGAGGGCGACGACCGGCAGCAGCACCAAGCCGCTGAGCTTGGTCAGCGACGCCAGCGCGATCAAGAGGGCGATGCCGAGGCAGCGGCGCGGGCTGAAGCCCGCGCGCAGCAGCGACGACCGTTTGCCAGATCGCCAAGCTGGTCAGCGCGGTCACCAGTACGTCGTTGTTGACCGAGGCGCTGATGAAGAGGAACATCGGGTTGAAGGCGGTGATCCCGGCGGCGAGCAGCGCGACCGCGCCCCGTTCCGGCGCGATCAAGCGGGCGACACGGTAGACCGCTGTAATGGTGACGACGCCGCAGGCGATCCCGAACAGGCGCAGGAGGTAGACCGCCAGCGCCGTGCCGGTCGGCGGCGGGTGGACGCCCGCGTGGAGCACCAGATTCTTGTTGCCTGTCGCGCCGGGGATGCCCGCCTGTGCATGGGGATTGGGCTGGCTGACGAGGGCGAAGTCGCCCCGGTTGATCGGTTGGATCAGCAGCGCGCTGATCAGGTAGTAGAGCGGCGGTTGGCTGCCTTCCTGCTCCCACCCGGTCTCGATGCCCGCGATCTGCACCGGAAGATCGCCGGTGTTGGCGACGTGATCGACCAAGCCGAAATGCCAGAGTTCATCGGAGGCTTCCAGCGGCGGGGTCGCCCACAGATAGATCAGGCTGCCCACGATGAAGGCGATCAGCAGCCAGACGAGCGGCGGCTGGTGGCGGATAATCCGGTTGATCGATGGCATCGCCGAGAATTTCCGATGATTTTGCGGGTGGAAGAAACGGGCGTCGCAGCGTAATGATCCATGCCGCTGATGCTTGATTATCCCGAATTTAGACGGGTGTCGCAACCGCCCACGAACTCCGTAAAATGTCGCTGGCGGCGCTCAAGACTCACTTCCATTTCATTCTGCCCTCCTATATAATGCAGCCTTATTGGACCCGGCATTCGCGGGTCTTTAGATGAGGAATCAAACACCTGATGCAGAAGATAACCGACGGCTTGGTCGTCAGTTTGAACTACGTTTTGACGGTTGACGGCGAGATCATCGCGCAGACGGAGACCGGCGAACCGATGGAATACCTGCACGGCGCGGAAGAAATTCTGCCCGGCTTGGAGGAGGCGCTCGACGGCAAGGAAGTGGGCGTGAAATTTAGCGTCACGCTGGCGCCGGAGGATGCCTATGGTGAATACGACGACGAAGACGTCGAAGAAATCGACCGCGCGGACATTCCCAACGTGGACGAACTCGAAGTCGGGATGATCGTCGAAGTCGAGGACGAAGACGGCTACGCCTACCCGGCGCAGGTACAGGAGATCGGCGACAAAGTGGTCGTGCTCGACTTCAACCCGGTGCTGGCAGGCAAGACGCTGACCTACGACGTAGAAGTCGTCGGCATCCGCGAAGCGACCGCCGAAGAACTCGATCACGGTCACGCGCACGACGCCGATTGGGACGAAGACGACGAAGACGTCGAGTACGAATACGTCGACGACGAAGAAGAAGAGTAAGCGTCGTTCGTTTTGATGAAATGAACGAAAAAGCCCGTCTAAACAGCGGGCTTTTTGATTGTCTTAGCCAGCGTTGGTGGCTTTGTGCAGCTCAACCGTTTGGAGAACGGGCGTTACATGTAACGCCCCTACAAACCTCACCCCCCGACCCCCCGCTATCAGGGGTAGGTTTTTAACTCTGCGCTTACCTCACCCCTAAATAGGCTTGTCCGGTACTCGAATCAGCATCATTTGTCTCTTGCTGCCGCTGCTGACCCCACCCCCGACCCCTCCCCGACTTCAGGGAGGGGAGCGTACACGCCGTTGGCTGCCGACACGCTGCGTTTTTCCTGAAGCTGCGAGGCAAGTGCCGACAATTCGGGGCACGGTTAGGGAGCACGGCTATGTTTTGAATACCTCACCCCTAAATCCCCTCTCCATTACATAGAGAGGGGACTTTAAAGACCCTTTGCAAGGCTGTTACTGCTTCGACCCCCTCTCCATAGGGCGAGGGAGAGCAAAGCAGACATGAGGTTGCGCTTACTCCGTCCTAATTTGTAAAAGCGCATAAACCGCCAGCTAGGGAAAACGCGACCCACTGAAGGGGTCGCAAGGAATTGAGCCGCTGCCAAGCTGTTCCTCCAAGTGATAGCAGGCGCTAGCCTCCAACCAGCTTCGGGTATTGCCCGCGAACGGGGATGCCCGCTACAATGAGTGCCGTCAGCAAAGGAGCACATGATGTCAGAAGCAGTGAACAAGGAAGTAACCCGTCGTTTTAGCGCGGAAGTTTGGGGAGAAGGCAATGCCGCGCTCGCCGACGAGCTGATGGCGCCGGATTTGGTCGAGCACACGCCGTTTCCGGCGCAAACGCCGGGGCTGGCAGGACACAAACAAGTGCTGGCGATGTTCCGCAGCGCTTTCCCTGACCTCAAGGTGACGGTGGACGACGTGATCGCCGAGGGCGACTTGACCTACCTGCGCTGGCACGGCGTCGGGACGCATCGCGGGGCGTTGATGAACATCCCTCCGACCGGCAAGACGGTCGAGATCACCGGCATGGACATCTGCAAGCTGGAAGGCGGCAAAATCAAGGAACGCTGGGCGGAGGTCAACGCGCTGGCGTTGATGCAGCAGCTTGGCGTGATTCCGAGCGCGTAGATGCGATTCGTACTGGCATCCGGCTCACCCCGGCGGCGGGAACTGCTTGCCTCGCTGGGGATCAGTTTTGAGGTCATCAAGTCGGACATTGACGAGGAGCAGGGGGCGGACGAAGCGCCTTACGACTACGTGCGCCGCCTGAGCGTCGAGAAGGCGGAAGCCGTCGCGGCTAAACTGGACGATCCGGCTTACGTCCTCGCGGCGGATACGGTGGTGATCGTCGCCGCCGACACGCTCGGCATCACCGACGCGGGCGAGATCCTCGGCAAGCCGGTCGATGCCGCCGACGCGCGCGCCATGCTGCGCCGCCTGCGCGGGCGCGATCACGTCGTCTGCACGGCGCTGACGCTGCTGGCGTTGGAGAGCATTCCCCAACGCTTGACCGAACTGACGCGCACGACCGTCACCATGCGCGCCTACAGCGACGCCGAGATCGACGCCTACATCGCTACTGGCGACCCGTTCGACAAAGCGGGCGGCTACGCCATCCAGCATGAAGGCTTTCACCCGGTCGAGCGGATCGACGGGAGCTACAGCAACGTGGTTGGCTTGCCACTGGAGACGCTGAAGGCACTGCTGGCGCGGATCGGCGCGGACGTGGGAACGTCCGCCGCGCCGCGCTAGAATGTTTGCCTTCGTTTGTCCTGCTCCGATGGAAGCCCAACCGTGCTGACGATTCGCCACTTCGAAGAACTCTCGCTCAATGCGCTGCCCAGTCTAGAAACGATCTATTACGACGGTTGGGTGCTGCGCTTCGCGGGCGGCTATCCGCGCCGCGCTAATTCGATCCAACTGCTCTATCCGTCGCGGCTGCCGCTCGAGGAGAAGATCGCCTACTGCGAGTCACAGTACGACGCGCGCGGGTTTCGAACCGTGTTCAAGTTCACCGACCATGCGCCGCGCGACCTCGAAGCCCCGCTGCTAGCGCGCGGCTACGTCGGCGACACGCCGACCAGCGTCCACACGCTTGATCTCGCCGGGATCGACGCGCCGCCCGCTCCGCCGTTCGAGGTGGTGATCGAGCCGCGCTTGAGCGAGGACTGGTTTGCCGACTGCGCCCGGCTCAACGCTTTTCCCGCCGACCGGGCTGAGTCGATGCAGGCGATTTTCGCGCGGATTCCGGTCGAAGTTGCCTTCGCGCGCTTGCAGCGCGATGGCGAAACGGTCGCGCTCGGTCTCGGCGTGCTCGATCAAGGCTGGATCGGCTTGTTCGACATTGTGACGGCGGAGTCAGCGCGGCGGCAGGGAGTCGGCACGGCGCTGATCCAGCAGATGCTGGCGTGGGGACGGCAGCGCGGCGCGCAGGGCGCTTATCTACAGGTGGTGTCAAACAACGCGCCCGCGCTCAAGCTGTATGCGAAACTCGGCTTCGGCGAGACGTATCGCTATTGGTATCTGCAAAATCGGCTGTAGGGGCAACCTCACCCCCTGACCCCCTCTCCACGTCGTGGAGAGGGGGAACAGAACAGGTCACAACGGGCTTTTAAGTCCCCTCGCCATGCAATGGCGAGGGGATGGCAACCGAAGATTGCTTGGGGTGAGGTTTGTCATGAATGGTGTAACCACGCTGTTTTGCACCAGTACCCCAGCCGTGCGCCCCTACAGACTTATCCCTTAGCGTGCGTGAGGCTTATTGCAAGCGCAGGCGCTGCGCCTGCACTTCCTCCATCGCGTCGATGGTATCTTGCAAGCCGGACACCTCGTCGTGGATGTCTTGACGCAAGCGCTGCGCGCGGCTGCTATCCACGTCTTTCGCGCCTAGCAGCGACATCTGTGCGTAGATCGTGCCCAGCGACGAGAGGGTGCTGTCAAGCTGAATCTCGGCGCGCTTGGTGCTGTTGGCGGTCGAGTTGAGGTTGTCGAGTTGAAGCTCCAGCCGGTCAAGCTGCTCCTGCAAGTCGCGCTTGACGTCGGGGTCGCTTTCGCGGGCGAGGCGCTGCTTGACCTTCTCGACCTGCTGCGGAACCATCTTACGGTCGCGCTCGACCAGTTCGTTGCTCTCGAAGCCGTCGATGTGCAGGGCGAGATCGTACATCTGCCCGATCCAGTCGTTCACGTCGGCGATGGTCTGCTGAAGCTGCACGCGCATCGCGCCGCGCTGCTGGCTCGCCAGTTGCAGCATGTTGCGCCGGTATTCGAGCGCATCTTCCAACCGCTTGCGCGAAACCGGGTTCTTGACCTGATGCATGTCGTACTTCGCTTCGAACTCGCGGGCAATCGCTTCCGCCGAGGCGTTGGGATCGGTCAGCGCCGAGGCGACCAGCGCACCTTCGGCGATCAGCCCGGCGACGACCCAGAACCACGCTTGCCACCAAGGGAAGGGATTGGGCACGAAGAGAAACAGGATCGCCGTCAGTGCAATGGTGACGAGGCTTTCCCAGCGAAACAGCGCGTTGGTGATCACCGCCCCGGTAGCGCGGTTGCGGATTTCATTTTCTGCCATAAACAAACTCCTCCGTATCTATTATACGTGCGATACGGGGATCGGTTGCGGGATAAGGAGTGTTTGGCGAAGGGTCGAGTCCGTAGGGGCGGGTTTTAAACCCGCCCCTACATCAACAGCATTAGGGTTGATTCTAGCTGCTCGCCTGCTGCTGGCTGCCGCCATCACCGCCATCGCCGGAACTGCCGAGCAAGCGGCGGCGGCGTTCTTCTAGCTGCCGTTCGATCTCGCCGCCGCGCACCGCGTCGTCGATTTCGGAGGAGACGTTGCGCGTCGCCAGTTCAAGCCGCGCGTCTTCCTCGTCCAACCGGGCGCGCACGCTGTCGGCGAGGCTGCTGACCTCATGATCGCCAACCGCTGCCAGCGAGTTGAGGCTCTTGATCGTGGTCGTAGCGACCCGCTTGGCTTCCGCCAGTTCGATCAGCGAGCGCAGATGTTCCCGCTCCTGCCGGGTCGCCGTCAAGCGCGACTCAAGCTGCACCCGCATGTTGAGCATCGCCTGATACTGCTGATCCTGCGTCTGCCACTGCTCGTAGTACTCCTGCGCCAACTGCTGTTTCGTGTTCAGCTCGGCTTGAGCAGCGCCAGCGAGATCGTTTTTGCCCTTGAGGATCAAGGTATCGATGTCGCGGTCGAGCTTCTCGGCAGCTTGGGCAAACTCCTCATGTTTACGCTTGAGCGTTTTGACCGTCCCGCCGACGGTTGCCGCCGAGTCTTCCAGCGCTTCGAGATTTTTCTCTGCCTGCCGGATGTACTCGTCCATGACGGCGACCGAGTTTTGCTGGAGGGCACGATCCACCATGCCGTGCAAACTCGCGTTGATTAGGGTGTTCACTTTGTCCATTAATGAAGGAGCCATCGATTTTTCTCCCGACGGATTTGAACTTACGATGAGTATAGCCTGTACTCGCGCCAGAGTCACCTCAGTCTTATGCTAGGGAGCGGGGAAGATCACGGACATACTTAACCCCTCACCCCCAACCCCTGACAGGGGTAGGTATTTAAGCTTTGTTCTGACCTCACCCCTAAATCCCCTCTCCATTACATAGAGAGGGGACTTTAAAGACTTTGCAAGCTGTTTTTACCCCCTCTCCACGACGTGGAGAGGGGGCAGGGGGTGAGGTTAATAAAATACCTACCCCTGACAGCTCACCCCCAACCCCTGACAGGGGTAGGTATTTAAGCTTTGTTCTGACCTCACCCCTAAATAGACTTGTCCGGCACTCGAATCAGCATCATTTGTCTCTTGCTGCCGCTGCTGACCCCACCCCCGACCCCTCCCCGACTTCAGGGAGGGGAGCGTACACGCCGTTGGCTGCCGACACGCTGCGTTTTTCCTGAAGCTGCGAGGCAAGTGCCGACGATTCGGGGCACGGTTAGGGAGCACGGCTATGTTTTGAATACCGGACAAGCCTTAAATCCCCTCTCCATTGCATAGAGAGGGGACTTTAAAACCTTCTACGAGCCGTCTTTACCCCCTCTCCCACGCAGATGGGGAGAAAGGAGAAAAGCGGATTTGGGGTCACGAAGATGATCGGTCTAAAAATGACTCCTCAACGTTCCCCATTCCCTTAAGCTAGGGGAATCCGCAGCGTGAAGCGACTGCCCTGCTGCGTTTGACTCTCCAGCTCGGTCTGACCGCGATGCAGCCGAACGATCCCATGAACGATTGCCAGCCCTGATCCGGTACCCTGATCTTCGTAGGTCGCGCGGTCGATCTGGTAGAAGCTTTGCCAGATGCGCGCCTGCTCGCCGGGTTCGATGCCGCGTCCGTGATCCTGAACCCAGAGCAGGATGTCGCCCTCGCTGCGCCTAGCGCCCATCGATACCGGCTGCTCCGGCGACGAGAATTTGACGGCGTTGTCGAGCAACTGCACCAACGCTTGCTTCAGGTAGGCGGAGTCGCCCATGAAGGGCGGCAGCCCCGGTTCAATCTCCAGCGAAAACGGATTCGTAAAGTGCAGCATGTCGTACACGTCACGCCGGACGCTCTCGTATAACTCGGCAACGTCGGTGATCGGCGCTTTCCGTAGTTCATACGTTTTTTGGGCGTCTCCGGTTTCCATTTCCACCAATTGAATAAAATTTTCGATCAAACGGCGCAGGCGCAGCGCGCCCGTATTGACGCCGCGCAGGAAGGTCAACATCTCTTCGTTGCTCAAATTTTGGTTGCGGTCGTTGAGCATGTCAGCGTAGGCGACGACGAAGGTCAGCGGGGTGCGAAATTCGTGGTTGAGGATGGTCAGGATACTGTGCTTGAGTTCAGACATCGCGCCGTCGTAGATGGCGTTGAGGGTCTTATGGCGGTTCAGCCGCGATTCGACGGCGATCAAGAGGTCGTCGGCGTCGAACGGCTTGACGAGGTAATCGTCAACGCCAAGCTGCTTACCGCGTTGGATGTCGGCTTTCTCGCTGCGCGCCGTCAGAAAGATGAACGGGATTTTGACCCAATCCGGCACTTTGCGGACTTCCGTGAGAAGCTGCAACCCGTCCATCTGCGGCATCATGATGTCCGAAACGATCAAATCCGGCGGAACGGGACTCTCGCTGAGCACGGCAATCGCCTCTTTGCCGTTCTCCACGCTGATCACGCTGTAGTGGTCAAGTTCCAGAACGGTCTGGATACCTTCGAGGAGGTTAACGTCATCCTCAACGATCAGAATGCGCGCTTTGAACACTTTATCATCGAGTTGATCGGGTTGTGGCGACAGCATGGGGTGCTCCGTGAACGTCGAAGGTTCCTTGATCGGGCTAGTAGTCCATTACTATATTACAGTTTCTTATGCGTTTCAGCCCTTAACGAATCGGTAAAATCCGCTGCCATTGCTGCGCGAATCGGGCGGGTAAATGATGCAAGCTTAAGCGAGGGATATGTTATACTTTGCCCCGTCGTCCTGAGTTCAAATCTGTGGACAAAATATGGCTGAACTGACCCAATTGACTATCGGCGAAGCGCTCGTCCAACTGAGCGCAAAAGCGATTTCCGCCGTCGAGCTGACGCGCGCTTACCTCGACCGCATCGAACAGCTTGAGCCGACGCTGCACGCCTACATCACGCTGACGCGCGAACGGGCGCTGGCGGACGCACAAGCCGCCGACGCCGCTCGCGCATCCGGCGATGACCGCCCGCTGTTGGGGATTCCGCTGGCGATCAAAGACGTGATCTCGACGAAGGGCATCGAGACGACCTGCGGCTCGCAAATCCTGCACGGCTACGTCCCGGTCTTCAACGCGACGGTGATCCAGCGGTTGGAAGCGGCGGGTATGGTCATGCTGGGCAAGACCAACATGGACGAATTTGCGATGGGGTCGTCGACCGAGAACTCCGCCATCGGCGTGACGAGCAATCCGTGGGACGTGACGCGCGTCCCCGGCGGCAGCAGCGGCGGCAGTGCGGCGGCGGTCGCGGCGGGGATGGCGGCGGGCGCGCTGGGGACGGACACGGGCGGCAGCATCCGGCAGCCGGGGGCATTCTGCGGCGTGGTCGGCTTCAAGCCGGGCTACGGGCGGGTCTCGCGTAATGGCGTCGTCGCCTTCGGATCGTCGCTAGACTGCCCCGGTCCGATTGCGCGCACGGTCGAGGATGCGGCGCGGCTGCTGGGCGTGATCGCCGGGCACGACCCGCTCGACGCGACCAGCATGGACATTCCCGTGCCGGATTACGCTGCCGCGTTCACGGGTGATATTAAGGGCTTACGGGTCGGCGTGCCCAAAGAATATTTCATCGACGGGATGCAGCCGGAAGTCGATGGCGCAGTGCGCATGGCAATTGCCCATCTGGAGCGCCTCGGCGCGGAGATCGTCGAGATCAGCCTGCCCTACACCGACACCTCGCTGCCGGTGTACTACATCATCGCCCCGGCGGAAGCCAGCGCCAACCTCGCGCGCTACGATGGCATCCGCTTCGGTCAGCGGATCGACAAGGGCGAGATGTGGGCGACCTACAAGGCGACGCGCGGGCAGGGCTTCGGCGCGGAGGTCAAGCGGCGGATCATGCTGGGGACGTATGCGCTCTCGGCGGGCTACTACGACGCCTACTACGGCAAGGCGCAGCAGGTGCGCACGCTGATCAAGCAGGATTTCGACAAGGCGTTCGCGCAGGTGGACGTGATCGCCGCGCCGGTGACGCCGAGCACGGCTTTCAAGTTCGGCGAGAACGTCAACGACCCGATCAAGATGTACCTCGAGGACGTGTTCACGCTGCCGCCGAGCCTCGCCGGAGTTTGCGGCTTGAGCGTCCCTTGCGGCTTCGACGGGAATGATCTGCCAGTTGGTCTGCAACTGATCGCGCCCGCCTTCAAAGAGGAACTGGCGCTGAAGGTCGGGCACGCCTACGAGCAGACGACGGAATGGCACACGCGTGCGCCAGCGTGCTGACCTCACCCCCCCTCTCCATTGCATGGAGAAGGGCAAAAGATTCAACGCAAAGGCACAGGCAAAACATCGTTTTGCATCGAAGAGAAAGACGCAAAGGAATAAATTATGAAACGGATCACTGTAGTGCTGACGATTTTCGCGCTGACAGTGTTAGTTATGCCCGCTGCGGCGCAGGATTCTACGACCGCCGCGCCGATCAACTACTGCGCTGGTACGCTGAGCTACGATCTGCCGGGTGGTTGGGTGGCGGGTTCGCTCAAGCAGACGCAGTATGGCGTGTCGCTGCGGCTCGCCAACAGCGATACCGCGCTGAGCAGCCAAGCGCTGTCGGGCAGCGACGCGGTGATCAACCTCAACGTGATCGGGCGGTCGTTCATCGCTTCGGCGCTGCGGCTCGACCCCGACGCCGTGCTGACGACGATTTTGGCGGTGGTTGGGTCGCAAGCCGGACCGGGCTTCACCGTCGATACTCCCAAGCAGATCACGCTGGCAGGGCAGCCCGCCGCGCGCTTGGATGCGCACAGCGCCGCCGTCAGCATGACGATGCTGGCGGTCGACCTCGATGGGGACGCGGTGGGGATGCTGGCGCTCTCGACGCCGACGGGCGCAGCCGCGCAGGACACGACCGCCCTCGACTTCGCGGCGTCGCTGACCTTCGCCGCGCCGCGCTTCTCGCTGCCGGACGACAACAGCCTGACCCAGTTCTACGCCAGCAGCGATTGCATGATCAGCTTCGCTTACCCGGCGGACTGGAACGTGCTCAACGTCTCCGAAATGGCTGGTCAGTTCTACCAGATTCAGGTGCGAAATTACGACGGCTCGAAGGCGGGGGCGTCGTCCGCCTACACGCGCGCGCCGGGCGAGGCGCAGCTTCAAATCGGCGTGATTATGCCTACGCCCGCCGACAACTCGACCAGCCTCGAAGCGACTGTTGACCAGATCGCGCAGCAGCCCGGTTACGAGATCGTCAGCAAAGACGAAACGACGATTGCCGGACAGCCCGCGCTGGTGATCCAGATGCACGTCGACGATCCGGCGCAGGGCGCGGCGGGCGAGTCGCTGCAAATCTCGATCCAGTACGGCGATCAGGCGGTTGTGGCGCTGGCGCTCTACACCGCGCCGGGCGAACTCGATCAGTGGCGCGACACGGCGCTCGCCATCGCCAACTCGCTGACGCTCAATCTTCCCTCAGAATAGAAGGATATTGATCATGCCTCTACCCATTAAGCAACTGCACATCAGCGAGGACGAATACCGCGCCCGCTGCGCCAAGCTGCTCGACCACTTGCAAGTCAACGGCTTGGCGGGCGTCGTCCTGTTCGACCGCGCCTACGTCCTCTACTACAGCGGCTTCGCCTTCATCCCGACCGAGCGCCCGATTGCCTTCGTCATGAGCGCACGCGGCGAGCGCGGTTTGTTCGTGCCCCGGCTCGAACGCGAGCACGCCGAAGCCAACGCGCTGATCGACCGGGTCGATCACTACGTCGAGTACCCGCACGATCCGCACCCGACCGAAGCGCTCAAGCGGCTGATCGGCGAGATGGGCATGATCGGCGACGCCGACGCCCAGATCGCGGCGGACGACGATGGCTATCCTTGGATCTTCGGCTATCGCGGTCCGGCGCTCAGCAAGCTGATCGGGCGGCAGGTCGTCCCGGTGCGCGCCTTCATCGAGGATCAGTTGATGTGCAAGTCCCCGGCGGAACTGGCGCTGATCCGCGAAAGCTGCGTCTGGGGCAACCTCGCGCACACGCTGTTGCAGCGCTACACCAAACCCGGCGTGACCGAGACCGAAGTCAGCCAGCGCGCCAGCGACGAAGCCACCCGCGCGATGATGGACGCGATTGGTCCGATCTACCGGGCGCAGAGCGAGTATTACGACGGCGCGACCGCCGGGTATCGCGGGCAGATCGGGCGCAACGCGGCGATCCCGCACGCGCTGGCGAACAACATCACCTTTCAGGACGGCGACGTGCTGGTCACGGGCGCGGCGGCGGCGTGCTGGGGCTATCACTCCGAGCTGGAGCGGACGATGGTGATCGGCAAGCCGAGCGCCGAGGTCAAGGCGATGTTCGAGCACATGCTGGCGCTGCAAGAGACGGCGTTCGCGGCGATCAAGCCGGGAATCCCGTGCAGCGAGGTGGATCGCAAGGTGCGCGCCTACTACGAGCAGCACGACTTGATGCCCTACTGGAAGCATCACGTCGGGCACAACATCGGCTTGCGCTATCACGAGTCGCCGTTCCTCGACATCGGCGACCAGACGATCTTGCAGCCGGGGATGCTGTTCACGGTCGAGCCGGGCTTGTACGCGCCGCATCTGGGCGGATTCCGGCACAGCGATACCATCGTCGTGACCGACGACGGCATCGAGATTTACACCTACTATCCGCGCGATTTGGAGAGTTTGACGATTCTTCGCTTAATGGTCATCCGTAGGGGCGTTATATATAACGCCCCTACACAACGTATCCACCGATGGAGTTTTCATGAACGAACTGCCCTTCACCAAACCCGGTCGCTTTTATCGCGGCAACATCCACACGCACTCGACGCGATCCGATGGGGCGCTGTCGCCGGAGGCGGTCTGCCAGTTCTACAAGGACATGGGCTACGACTTCCTCGCCATCACCGATCACTTCATGGAGCGCTTCAGCTACCCGATCACCGACACCAGCCCGTACCGGACTGACGACTTCACGACCATTTTCGGGGCGGAACTGCACGCGGGCGAGACGCTAACGGGTGAACTGTGGCACATTCTGGCGGTCGGCTTGCCGCTCGATTTCGCGCCCAACCTGCCCGACGAAACCGGTCCGCAGATCGCGGCGCGGGCGTTAGCGGCGGGCGCGTTCGTCGCGGCGGCGCATCCGGCGTGGTACAACCTGACCGAAGAAGACGTCATTGCTCTGGGCGACGTCCACGCCATCGAGGTGATCAACGGCATCTCGGCGGATCACAACGACCGGATCGACAGTTGGTACATGCTCGACGTGATGCTGGCGCGCGGGCGGCACTACTCCGCCTGTGCCACCGACGACGCCCACTTCAAAGATCAGCACAACGACCGCGTGCGCGGCTGGGTGTGGGTCAAGAGTGAGACGCGCGAGCCGGAGGCGCTGCTGGCGGCGCTCAAACGCGGCGACTACTACAGCAGCACCGGACCGCAGATTCACGACTTGCAGATTAGCGATCACAAGCTGACAATCCGCTGCTCGCCCGCCAACTCGATCTTCGTCACCGGCAAGGGACCGCGCTCGGTGTTCAAGCACGGCAAGGGGATGATCGCGGCGGAACTCAACCTGCGCAACTTCGACAGCCCCTACTGTCGCGTGACCGTCCGCGACCGCAACGGCGACCGGGCGTGGTCGAATCCGATCTGGTTCGAGGACTAAAGACAAAAACCTAACGACCTCACCCCCCCACCCCCTCTCCATAGGGCGAGGGGGAGAAAAGAGGGCTTGGCGTTGAATCTCTTACAACTCGGCCAGCAGATCGTGGATGGCGCGGCGGAAGGCGTGGATGGCGGCTGGATCGCGCCCCAGATAGACGCGGTTGGTCAGGAGCGCGACGACTAGCGCGCGGTCGGGATCGATCCACAACGACGTGCCGGTGAAGCCGGTGTGTCCGTAGGTGTCAACGCTGAGGCGCTCCCCGGTGGATGCGCTTTCCGGCGGGCGCAGAATCCAGCCCAAGCCGTGCCGCTTGCTGCTGCTGGCGACCTGCTGACGCACCGCCTCGTCCATCAAGGCGGGGTCGATCTTGAGGCGCGGATCGCGGCTGAGCCACGCTTGCCCGAAGCGCGCCACGTCGAGCGCGGTGGCGAACAGCCCGGCGTGACCGGCGACTCCGCCGACGGCAGCGGCGTTCTCGTCGTGGACTTCACCCCACACGCGCCGCCCGCGCCACCGCGAGTCGAATTCGGTCGGGGCGATGCTCAGGCGGTCAACCCCGTTGCGCACCGGGTTGAAACAGGGCAATTCCAGCACCAACCGCTCGCAAATGCCCTCCCAGATCAACATGTCCAAGCCGAGATGGGCTTTAGGCGCGATCACGTCGCCCGCGTACCAAAGGCGCGCCGCCGCCTCGCCCAGCAGCAGCATACCGATGTCACTGTAATACAGCGCAGCGCCCGGCTGACGGACGAAGGTATAGTCAGAGAGCGCCGCCAAGCCGCGCGCCCAGCGCTCGTCCCGCGAGAGCGGATCGGGCTGATCGGGCGGGGTTGGAGCGTCACCAATCGTCTGGTAGAAACCGCGCGAGCGCGCTAGCCCCGCCGTGTGCGTCAGCAGATGGCGAAAGGTCAGCGCTGCCGGATCGACCGACTCGTCTGCTTCGGTCGTTCGCGGCGTGATTGCGCCGAATTGGGGGATTGCGCTGACGAGCGGATCGTCTAGCCCCACAGCGCCCCGGCTGACCAGCGCCAGAAAGCCGGTGATCGTGAACAACTTGGTCAGCGAGGCGAGGTCGAAGCGGGTCGCCGGGGTGACGACTCCGCGCCCGGTCGCCGGGTCGATCACGCCCGCGCCGAGGTCGAGCACGAGGCTGCCCTCGTGGATCACGGCGAGGCTGAGCGCCGGAGCGACGGTGTCGAGGCTGCCAGAGATCAGGTCGCGCAAGCGCTGATCGAGCGGCGCGGGTAAGGTGTTCTGGTTGAGGTGTAGGGTCATAGGTTCAACCGTTGGTTTCAGGCAATGCGCACGAGCATAGCATCAAAGTTCGAATGCTGCTGATGTAGGGGCAGTATATGAACGTGTCTAAAAAGCCACACCTTTGACCCCACCCCCGCTGCGCTTCCCCTCCCCGACTTCAGGGAGGGGAGAGTGCCTCGCCCGTTTTGCGCTTAATGATGAGGTTTGGCAATTCTCCGACGCGGCAGTGAGATTTTTAAACATCCTCATTGAACGCTCCTACAAAGTGCCCGGATCTTCATGGATTTCTTTCGGAGACTCACTTGAACGCCGTGCCGGAATCTCTTTGGTCAGGCAGTGAACCGCGCCGCCGCCGTTGGCTGCCGCTCGACAGTCGATGCCGATCACCTCGTGAGCGGGCATTGCGTCGCGGTAGATCGCCAGCGCCTCGGCGTCGGTGGTGATGCCGAAGGTCGGCACCAGCACCCGCCCGTTGACGGTCAAGGCATTGGTGTAGCTGCGCCAGACCGGGTAAACCAGCCAATTAAGATAGGGTGGCGGCATCGGCAGAGTGACGACGCGGTAGCCCGCGTCGCGCAGGGTCCCGGCTGCCGCGCGCAGCCGGTCGCCGTTGAACCACGTCGGCGCGGCGACCAGCGCGGTTTGGGCGTCCGCCAGCTTGACCAGCAGGTCGATGTGCCCGGTCTCCTCGCGCCAGAGCGGGGGCGTCGTGATCAGGCGGTCGAACTGGAAAACCGCGTGCAGACGGCGCAGCACCTCGGCGCGGCTGAGGTCGGTGTGCCGTCGGGAAAGCTCGTCGCTCATGATCAGCGTGCCCGCGCCGTCCGACCAGAAGTTGCCGCCCTCGGTGTGCAGGTCGAGCGGGCGCACGGGCATGGTTTGATGCGCCGCCCAGCGATCCGGCATGGCGTTGTCGCGAGTTTGCGGATAGGTCGCCAGCGGGTCGTAGATCGCGCTGACGGCGACCTGCCGCCCGTCCGCGTCCAGCCCGACCAGCGGACCGTAATCGCGCACCCAAATGTCGTCGGTGGGCAGATGAAGCAGGCGGACGTTCGCCAGCACCGCCCGGTCGCGGGCGATCAGCCAGAGCCAGATGGCGCGCGCCCACTCCGGCGCGGGGATCAGCACGTCCACCCGTGCGACCGGGCTGATCGCCTCGATCATGGCGAGATGCGTCATCCACAGCGGCGGATAGAGCACCGGGAAGGCGACGATCACCGCTTCGAGCGGCTCCCATTGCGCGGGGAGGCGGACGGGCTGCGCTGACGCGATCAGCGGCGGTTGATCGGCGACGGTCTCGACCGGCGGATCAAGCCCTTCAAGCTGGCGACGTGCGCCAGCCGCATCCAACCCCGGCGGGATCAGCCGCCAGCGGGCGAGGTAGTGCGCCAGCGCCGAGGGCGTCGCCGGGGGTTGCGCGTCGGCATCGAGCGCGGTGAACGGTCGCAGCAGCGGGCGTGCCAACAGCGGGATTGATCGGCGTCGCCAGAGCGGGTAGGGGATGAAGTCGAAGCGCAAGGGTTGGATCATCATGCCTGCATTCGATCTTAGAATTTGCTAAGCGCAGCCCGGACTGAGGCGGTTCTCAAGCCGGATTCGGGCGCATTTTCGGGAAATTGTTCACTTCTTTTGCGGTAATAAGTCCTTTAGACCTAACCAAGCTCTAGCATAAAGCGGAGAATTCTGCTATAGATCGGTGAGCAGAGAATATTTCGAAATCTTACCAAAATTACAGCGCCGTTTTCAGCAAACTTTTAACTATAGTTGTGAAAACGGTGGACGTATTATCATGTGAGGCTTATGCATTCGTGTTACGATGACGTGAAAGTGATCGCAATCCACTGAAACGGAGCTTGATGCACACCAACGGCGCTCCCGCGCAGAATATGGTTCAAATTCGTGATCTCAGCAAGCTGTATGCTGAGGCGGGGCGCGTCCGCGCTGTTTTGGAAAGCATCGACCTCGACATCGCCGAAGGAGAGTTCTTCGTCCTCTTGGGGAAAAGCGGCAGTGGGAAAAGCACGCTGCTCAACCTGATCAGCGGCATCGATCACGCCGATGGCGGCAGCATCGTCGTCGCCGGTACGGAGATCACCCGTTTGGACGAACGTCGCCTGACCCTGTTCCGGCGCGATCAGCTCGGCATCATCTTCCAGTTCTTCAACCTGATCCCGACCCTCACCATTCTGGAAAACGTCACGCTTCCGCTCGAACTGAGCGGTCGTTCGAGTGAGGCGCGCGCCCGCGACCTGCTGGCTGCCGTCGGCTTGGCTGACCGCGCGGACGACTTCCCCGACAAACTCAGTGGCGGTGAGCAGCAGCGCGTCGCCATTGCGCGGGCATTGGTTCACGAGCCAGCCCTCGTACTGGCGGATGAGCCTACCGGAAACCTCGACGAAGAGACAGGTAAACTTATCCTTGACCTTCTGCTAAAATTAACGACGGGCATGGGACGCACCCTCATTATGGCGACCCACAGCCCGGAGATCGTCCCGCTGGCGGACACTGTCTGCCGGATACACGATCACAAACTCATCGTTACCAAACGAGAGTCGGTGAAGGAGCTTATATCATGACCGACGCGGATCCCAATGTGGTGAAGCAAATTCTCTCGGAATTGCGCGATGTGAGCAAGGAGAAACGTCGCACCGCAGTGATGAAGTTGGGGATGCTGGGCGGCGACGAAGCCGTCCGCACACTGATGATGGTGGTCACGAATCACCATGAAGACCTGATTGTACGCGGGCGCGCTGCGCTGATGTTAGGGAAATTGGGCGACCCGCGCGCCGTCGAGCCGCTGATCCGGGCGCTGGATGCTCCCGGCTACCAGACGCCGCTCTACGCGGCGCAGTCGCTGGGCAAGCTGGGCGACCCGCGCGCGATTGAACCGCTGCTGCGGGCGATGGAATCGCACAACGACAAAATGCGCGAAGCCGCGCACCAAGCTCTCGACAAGCTGGGGTATCACGAGCAGCAGGAGCCGGAGAAGATCGGCGAACCAGAAGTGTAAGTTGACCACCCCTCTCCCCGTTTCGCTGCGCTCAACTTCCCCTCTCCCACGCAAGCGGGGAGAGGGGGATAAGCGGCGATTGGAGGTTAAGCAAAGCATCGGCATGAACAGCCAACGGCAGCTTGGGAACAGGGATGTTTGAGATTGCCGAGGTGGATTTCCGTGATCAAATGCTGTGGATCACGCTGGCGGATGGGCGCGTGATCGGTGCGCCGCTGTCGCGGTATCCGTGGCTCGAAGCCGCCACACCAGCAGAACGCAGCGATTACCGTATCGGCGCGTTCAGCATTTTGTGGGAAACGCTCGAAGACGGCATCGACATCGAAGGCTTGCTGTCAAGCGTACCGCTCTGATCTTCACAATCTACTCATCGATTTAGGATCATCAAGCTATGCCCATCATCCTGCGATTGGCGGGGCGATATATCGAACGCCGCCTGCTGCAAAGCGTCCTGTTCGTGATCGGCGTGGCGCTGGGTGTCGCGGTCGTGATCGCCATCGATCTCGCCAACGGGTCGGCGAGCCGCGCCTTCCTGCTAAGTACCGAGAGCATCACCGGACGGGCGACGCACCAGATCGTCGGCGGACCGGGCGGGCTGCCGACCGAACTGTACACTGAACTGCGCGTCGATCTCGGCTTGGAGCAGGTCGCGCCGGTGGTCGAGGATTACGTCCGCGCGCTCAACCTCGGCGACCGTCCGCTGCAAGTGCTGGGCGTCGATCCGTTCGCCGAGCCGCCGTTTCGATCCTACCTGACCAACGTCACCATCGCCGGAGCGTCGAACTCAGCGAGCACCGCGCCGCGCGCGGAAACCAGCGCCTTCGACGCGCTGACCGCCTTCATCGCCCAGCCGCGCACTGTCGTGATCAGCCAGTCGGTGGCGGAGCGCTACGGCGTGCAAGCGGGCGACGCGATCACGCTGCAACTGCCGGGTGGTCGCGTGGACGTGACGGTCGTCGGCTTGCTGCAAACCGGCGATCCCGCCAGCACGCAAGCCTTCGACAACCTGATCCTGACCGACATCGCCACCGCGCAGGAATTGGTCGGCGAGCCGGGGAAGATCAGCCGGATCGATTTGATCCTGCCCGACGGCTACGACCTCGGCAAAATCCAAGCGCTGCTGCCCGCCGGGGCGACGATCACGACGCCGAGCCAAGCCAGCGGCGCGCTCGGTCAGATGACCGCCGCTTTCGAACTCAACCTGCAAGCGCTCAGTTTGCTGGCGCTGGTGGTCGGCGTGTTCCTGATCTACAACACGGTCTCGTTCAGCGTCGTGCAGCGGCGCGCCGTGCTCGGTATTTTGCGCTCGATTGGCGCGACCCGGCGGCAGATTTTCGCGCTGATCTTGGGCGAGGCGCTGGTGCTCGGCTTGGTGGGGACGCTGCTGGGCTTGGGCTTGGGCATGATCGCCGGACGGGGGACGGTCAACCTCGTATCGCAGACGATCAGCGACCTGTATTTCGCGGTCGACGTGCAGCGCGTGACGGTCGATCCGCTGACGCTGCTGAAGGGCGTCGCTATCGGCATCGGCGCGAGCTTGATCGCCGCCGTGATCCCGTCGTTGGCGGCGACCAACACGCCGCCCGCCGGGTCGCTGCGGCGCTCCGGGGATGAGGAACAGGCGCGGCGGCTGCTGATGCCGGTGACGGTCGGCGCGCTGGCGCTCAATGTCGTCGGCGTGCTGCTGCTGACCCTCCCGACGAACAGCCTCGTGATCAGCTTCGCTTCGCTGTTCAGCGTGGTCGTCGGCGGAGCGCTGCTGACGCCGATTGTGCTGATCGCGGCGATGCGCCTGCTGACGCCGCTGATGGGCGCGATCTTCGGCGTCTTGGGGCGGATGGCGACGCGGGCGGTCGGGCGGTCGCTGAGCCGGACGGCGGTCGCCGTCGCCGCGCTGACGGTCGCCGTGAGCGTGATCGTCGGCGTCAGCGTGATGATCGACTCGTTCCGCTGGACGGTGAGCGACTGGCTCGATACGACGCTGGGGGCGGACATCTACATCAGCGCACCATCGGTCACGGCGACCCGCGCGCAAGCCGACCTCGATCCGGCGCTGGCGGGCAAAGTGGCGGCGATTGCGGGGGTCGATCACGTCATCACCGGGCGCAACGTCAGCGTGGTCGCGCCCGATTATCCCGATCTGCCGCCAGTCAACCTGAACGTCGCCGACGGCGAGATCGTCAGCAGCTTCACGGCGCTTCGTCTGGAACACGGCGGGTGAGGATTACCTGACGGTGCTGCGCGCAGCCGCCCGACGCTAGCAGCGGTGTCGCTGGTTACGTGATGGTCAGCGAGCCGTTCGCCTTCAAGCGCGGGATCACGCCAGACGAACAACCGGATCACGCTGATGACCGATCAGGGCGAGCAGACCTTCGCGGTCGTTGGCGTCTATTACGACTACTCGACCGATCAAGGATCGGTCTTCATGATCCGCAGCGTCTACGAGCAGTATTTCAACGATCCGTATATCTCGTCGCTGGCGGCGTTTCTATCACCGGGTGCGGACGGCGCGCAGGTGATCGAGGCGATCCGCGCGCAGGTGCTCGCCGGGACGGAGTTGGTCGCGCAGAGCAACCGGGCGCTGCGTGCCAGCGTCTTCGACGTGTTCGAGCGCACCTTTGCCATCACGGCGGCGCTGCGGCTGCTGGCGGTGGTGGTCGCCTTCATCGGCATCCTCAGCGCGTTGATGTCGCTGCAACTGGAGCAGACCCGGCAGTACGGCGTGATGCGCGCCATCGGTATGACGCCGCGCCAATTGTGGAATTACACCCTGATTCAGACCGGGCTGATGGGCGTCACGGCGGGGGCGCTGGCGCTGCCGATTGGCTTGGCGCTGGCGCTGATCCTGATCACGGTGATCAACGTGCGCTCGTTCGGCTGGACGATGCGGATCGTGCTGCTGCCGGAGGAATTGGTGCTGGCGTTCGGCGTCGCGGTGATCGCGGCGCTGGCGGCGGGCGTTTATCCGGCAGGGCGGCTGGCGCGGATCGTCACGGCGCGGGCGCTGCGCAGCGAATGACGACCATACCACTAGCCATGCCGTAATTATTGATTTCGGCAGTTAATGTTAAAATTAAAGCATGGATTTATGCGACTGTTCGATTTACTTGTGTTGCCGCCCAAGTGTCAGTTACAGCATAACGCTGGCGCTGTTTCACGCGCTGCGCGCGGCGGGACTCGACGTGTTTGTCGACCTCGACGATGGTACCAGCGGCGACCTCCCACTGACACGGCGGTTCGAGCTGATCGACGCCTGCCCGCATTTCTTGATCGTGCTTACGCCCGCCCGGCTGGATCGTTACCACGAGCCAGACGATTTGGTGCGCTGTCTGATCGAGCACGCGGCGCAGAGCCGACGTAACATCGTCCCCATCTTGACCAATGGGTTCAGTTTCGCGCACTCCGGCGTGCCGGAGGAGATCGCCTTTCTGCGGCGCTATCGCGGGCTGGCGGTGACGCCCGAAGCGCTGGACGCGGCGGTTGCTCAACTGCGCGACCCATATCTCAAGCTGCGCATCTTCGGCGAGATCACGCCGCTGCCGGATCAAGACGACAGCCTGCGCCGTCAGATCGATGCTGCCGCGCAGCTACCCGCGCCGACGCCGACTATGCTGCACGCCGAGGCGTTGTTCAATCGGGCGTTCACGCTGGGACGGCAGGACTTCGCCGGGAAGATCGCGCTGTACGACGAAGCGATCCGGCTGAATCCGACCTACGGCGCTGCCCGATTTCAACGCGCGCTGATGCGCCGCCGCAGCGGTGACGAGCGCGGCGCGCTGGCGGACTACGACGATCTGCTGCGCCTAAACCCGCACTTCCACAAAGCGCTGAACAACCGCGCCGAAGTACGCTTCGCGCTCGGCGACACCGAGGGCGCGCTTGCCGACTACGATCAAGCGCTGGTCGAATTTCCCACCTACGTGATGGCGCAGATGGGTAAGGCGATCACACTGTACGCGCTCGGTCAAGCCGCCGAAGCGCAGCGCCTTTGGCAGTCGTTGGCGACGGACGACCGCCGGTTTCTTGACGTGGGTTGGGTGGGGCGCGAACTGCGCTTACCCCCGCCGATGATCGACGAACTCCATCACTTTGCGCGGCACGTGAGCTTCAATCTCGATCCGGGGTCTAATGCGCCTGACGATTGACGGCAGCCCGCGCGCTTTCACGCCGATCAAGGCGTTTCGCGCCGCGCACAATCTGCCGCCAGATTTCGGGGTCGCGCTGTTCGAACCGAAGGATTATGCCGGTTTGGGGCGCATCGACCACGCCGGAGCCGAACTCAACAGCCTGCGCGCGGCGGTGATCGCCGCTCTCCCGTCCCGAACAACTCCCGCCCAGTGGATCAGCTTCATTCCGCAACTGACGCGCCGCTTCACCGATCAGCTTTACGCGATCAATACGCAGGTCAAGCTGCGCGACGTGGAGATCGAGTTCGCAGCGGCGGGCTTCGCCGACGTGTGTCAGGCGTTGGGTTACGCGCTGTTCCAGCCGACCATGCCGCCGTTCGAGGCGATCTACGGGCGTTGGCTTGACGAGACGACGCGCATCTCACAAACCGTCCATCACTACGGCGACTGGCGCGTCCAGATCGTCACCCATGCTTACGGACGGGCAGGCTTGATCGTCTACGCTGGCGACGAGACCTATTACGTGCAGGACGCGGCGCTCGGTTGCCCCGCCGAGGGCTTCATGGCAGCGCTGCTGGCGGAAGTCGCCGCGCACATCCTCGCTTCGTAGGGGCAGGACTTAGCCCTGCTCCTACCGACGAAATCTCAACACCGCGTTTGATCTAGCGGATGTCGTGCTCGCGATACCACCTGCCCAGCGCCTCGCGCGCGAGTTGGCGGGGCACCAGCAGCGTCCCGGTCGTCCAACCGGCGTTGGGGATTTCGCGGTAGCTGAACGCCTGCGGGTCGCGGGCGAGTTCGCCGTCGAGCCAGTGGATCAGCCGCAAGCGGTTCATGACCACCAACAAGCCATCGGTGTAGACGTGGACGTAGAAATCAGCATCGGTCGACCACGGACCGCCGGGGCTGTGGCGTTCGATGCTGGAATAGCGCTCAATGGCGAGGTTGGGGGTGCTGGCGCGGGTATAGGAGCTTTCGCATTTGACTTCGACGAATTGGACGCTGCCGTCGCTGCGCGCGATCAGCAGGTCGCCCTTGTAGTAGAAGAACCGATCATCCTGTAAATCGCGCGCTTCGGTCACGTCGGCGCGTTTTTCGAACCACTGCCGCACCCATTCCACGAGGTCGTAAGACTCGGCTCGTTTCTGTGAGAATTGGTAAGGCTGCATTAGATGCCTCTAGTCGCTAACACCTCTTTCGCGGGCGTGCGATCCCCGTTGCAGCTAATCCGGCGCGGGGCTTCTAACTCGGTCAAACGAAACCCTAACTTTTCGTACAAGTGTACTACTCTTTCGGTCTTTTGGTTAGAAAGCACGACCGGACCGCGATGGTTGGCGAGCCAGACGGCGAGGCGTTCCTGATCTTCCCAGTTGAAGCCCTGCTGCGAGTAGCTGACGAACTCGACGTCGTAGGGCGGGTCGGCGTAGACGAAATCGTCTTCGCGGAGTTGGAGCGACTCGAAGTCGCCAGCGCGGAACGTCCACGCGCTCAGCGTTGGTCGGTAGTCGTAGAAATCCGCCGCGTAGTGCGGGTTACGGTAGCTCCCAAAGGGGACGTTAAACTCGCCCTTGCGGTTGAAGCGGCATAAGCCGTTGTAACAGGTCCGGTTGAGGTAGTAGAAGGTCGCGGCGGCTTGCGCGCTATCGGCTTTGCCTTCGCGCACGAGCTGATTGAAGGCTGCCCGCTGGCGGTAATAGAGCGCTTTGTCGTTCGCCGTCTCGACGTCCACCACCAGCCCTTTTTGCAGCCAGTGATAGAAGTTGATCAAGTGGGGGTTGGTGTCGTTGAGCAGCGCGCACTCAGGCAAGAACGCCAGCGGCAGCGCCAGCCCGCCGCAGAACGGCTCGACGTAGCGGCGGTGGCGAAACTGCGCCCACGTCTCGCGAAGATGGCTGACCAGCCAGCGTTTGCCGCCAGCCCACTTCAACGGCGGTTTGAGCGATTGCGCGGGGGGTGCGGCGTCGATCACAAGCATGTCCTTTAGTGCTGAGCAATGAGTACTGAGTTCTGAGTCAAAAAATCTCAGGCGAGCATAATCTCGCGTGAGATTCATTCATGAATACGAGTATAGCGTATTCTGCGTCAGGGCAAGCGGTCAGCCGCGCGAACGTCAGATATTCATCAGAAATCGGCTAGACCGCGTCGCTGGTGCAACTTTGGTTCTGCCCCCGCGTAAATAGGATTGTCGAAAGGTGAAAGGAATGGACTGTGATGAACTGCAATCGGTCAGAGAATTGGCACATGCGCCGTCGGCATAACGCTTGGATTTTCCCGGTGATCTTCCTCGGTTTGATCATTCTCACGCACGGCTGGATTCTATTCCTGCCGCTGATGGTGCTGGCGGGCTTCGTCTTCTTTGGCTTTGTGCTGCCGAAGATCATCTGGCACTTGAACGAGGACGGGTGGCAGGATCGGGCTTGGTCGGAGTGGTCAACACGCTGGGGTGAAAAGCAGAAGCGTCATTTTCAGGACTGGGGCGACAAGCCGAAACGCGGCAGCAGCGACGACATCGACTACGTGTAGGCGAAGTACCGCGACGGGTTAAGCAGATTAACGACTAAATACGGAGAACGGGCGCAGCGCGCTGCGCCTCTACACCCCCACACCCCCGACCCCTCTCCCACGCGAGCGGGGAGAGGGGCGAAAAACAGGGTTCGAGGTGAAGCGAATTCCGCGTCAATTGGGAAAGAGCGTGATTGCGCTCTTTCCCAATTGTCCGCGTAGTAACGTTTTTACTCAGTCCTCAGTCCTCGAACCTCAGTCCTGATCGTCAGACGACCAATTTGCCGTAGAGCAGTTCTTGGCTGAGGCTGGGCAAGACGGTCTCGCGGCTTTGCAACGTCAGCGAGGCTGCCGTGATGCCCAAGCGCATCGCTTCGTCGACGGTCACGTCGTTGAGCAGCCCGAAGATCACCGCCGCGCTGAAAGCGTCGCCCGCGCCGGTCGGATCGACCACCTGCGTATGGACGGCGCGGATAAAGCCGCCGCCGCTGCCGTCGGCATAGGCGACGCCCTGCGCGCCTAGCGTGATCACGGCGATCTGGACGCCGAGCGTCACCAACTGGCGCGCCGCGTCGATGGCGTTGTCGCGGGTGGTCGCCGGGTTGGGCAAGCCGCAGAGCGCGGTCGTCTCGGCGGCGTTGGGCGCGATCATGTAAATCCGAGACAGATAATCACAGAGCTTGCCCGCCAGCGACGGCAGGGTCGGGTCGGCGCAGACGCGGACGTGATAGCGATCCGCCAGTTCGAAGACGGTCGCCAGCGCCTCGGCGCTCAGCGTCGCGTCGATCACGATCAACTCGGCGCGCTCGAAGAGCGGCTCATGCTTCCAGAGGTAGTTGGAATCGACCGTCGTCATGATCGCGTAATCGCTGATGGTGTAGCCGGGTTCGCCGTCCCCAAGCATGATCGAGAGGGTCTCGCTCGTCCTCCCGTCCCCAACTATGCGGACGTGTTTGCAGACGACGCCGTTGTCCCGCGTCTGCTGAATCACGCGCTGTCCATTGGCGTCAGCGCCGACCGCCGAGAGCAGCATCGCTTCGACCTCAAGATGGGCGAGATTCTCGGCGATGTTGCGGGCGACGCCGCTGACGTTGTTGCGGATTTCACCGCTGACCGCTTGATCCCACCCCAAGGGAGCGGGCGCATAGGCTCTGATGTCCAGCCCCGCCATGCCGACGACGAGCACATATCCCTCAGCCATTTCTGCCCCCGATCTCCAACCATGCCAGCAGATAGTGATCGCGGCGGCTGTAAACGCTGCCCCGCTCTACGGTGAACTGTCCGTCTGTTTTCGGCACGAGCCGCAGCCGCAGCCGATCTTGCTGTGGTTTGCCCGCCTTGTGCCACGACTCCAGCGCGTCCTCGACCGCCATCAGTGCATCGGCACCGCCGAAGCTGAAGGCTTTGCTGCCATCGCTGCCGATGGTCACGAAGCAGGCGCTCCCGTGCCCGATCAGCGCGAATCCGGTGCCGACCGCGATGCCGTAGGCGGGCGCGTCGTCGGTGACGTAGTAGCGCGCCAGCGCGAACGCCTCCGGGACGTTCAACACCAGATAAGGCAAAAACCCCTGCCAATAATCGAGCGCGGTCAAAGGCGTGTTGATGAAGGTCTCCTCGGCATCGTCCGAGAGCAGCAGATGAACAGCGGTGCTGTCGAGGGCATCGGTCGCGTACAGGTAGAGGGCGCTGGTGCCGATGCGGATACTGCGTTCCGGTCCCGCCGCGTGCCCGCGCAGGCGCAGAAATCCGCACAGGCGGTTATCCTCGCTGAACAGCGATCCATCGCCTTGCAGCATCAGCGCCGCGCTGACCTCGAAGCCATCCACCCAGAGCGGCGCGACCAACAGCCCGCGCGGTTTCAACTGGCGCACCCACGCTTCGGGCACATCCCAGATACCGGCGGTGGCGATGATGCGGTCGTAACTGGCGCGCGGCGCGTAGCCGGTCGCGCCATCGCCGTTCACGACCATCACTTCGCCCTTGGACGCGCGCTGCAAATTTTCTTGCGCCGTCTCCGCGATTTGAGCGTCGATCTCAATCGAGGTGACTTTGCCGTTATCGCCGACCAAATGCTGCATCAGCGCGGCGTTGTAGCCCGTCCCGGTGCCGATTTCGAGGACGTTCATCCCCGGCTGAAGCTGAAGCTGGCGCAGCATGATCGCCATCATCGACGGCTGGCTGGAAGAACTTAAAACCGTGCCATCTTCATCAGTCTTGATCGGCACGGCTTGGTCTAGATAAACGGTTTCGAGGGGGAGGTCAGGGAGAAAGACGGCGCGCGGGATGGCTCGAAATGCCGCTTCTCGTCGCGCGTCCAGCAGCCCATTCTGCTTGAGGACGGCGATCAGCGCATCGGCGCTCGCCGGAGGGGACGCGCTGGCGTCAGACATACCACGCCCGACGTTTTCGCAGCGAGACACCCGCTTCGGCGTCACTGCGGCGAGTCGTCCGCACTCGCCCGCGCGCGTCGATGTGGACTTGTCCCGCTTTTTGCAAGCGCGCGAATTCCTCCGGCGTGATCACGGGGGCGGGTTCGCCGCCCAAGCGTTCGAGTCGTTCGCTGTAGTCGTTCATGTCATCCATATTCTGCGTATCCTGATCGCCTTGATCGCTGCCGTTGGTCGGCGTTTTGTCGGTGGGTAGCTTGGGTTCAGCGGGGGCAGCGCTCTGCGCCGGGGCGTTAGCCGCGGCATTTGCCGCGCCCGCATTCACGTCGTCGGTCATTTCGGGTGTGGTCTCCGGTTCCTCAGGAAA
Organism: uncultured Chloroflexia bacterium; assembly: GCA_963826685.1. Classification (GTDB taxonomy): domain Bacteria; phylum Chloroflexota; class Anaerolineae; order Aggregatilineales; family Phototrophicaceae; genus Flexifilum. Next base: position 284,310 of record CAWGYC010000005.1, read on the forward strand.
CTCGTAATTGTCCGTCACGATTGCTTATCCTCACGTTCTTCCAGTACGATCCCCGTCATCTCCATCAGTTGGTCAAGCGACGCGGCGGCTTGCTCTCCGCCGTCGCCGCAGACCAAACAGTGCGGGTCGCGTTCCACCGTCGCCCAGACCGCCGAATAGGGCGGGCTGATCTCCCCGGCGATGATCTCCAGCGCGGTATTCGCCAGAATGACGGTGTTGCCGGGCATGGCTCGATACACTTCGGTGCCGTCGAGCAGTTCGTTGAGCGCCATGTCCGCTTGAACGGAGGCAATGCGGACGACGTGCAGCCACAAACCCGGCTCGGCTTCGAGTGTGCCTTCTGGCCCGATCATACCATAATCGAGTTCGGCAGCATCGTCTGGTTTTGCCAATTCGTCGCGTAATTCTGCTGCCCAACAGGCATAACAAGGTCCCTGATGCGGGCGGATAATCGTCACGTCGCCGCCTTCGCCGCGTTCGTAGACTCCGGCGTAAACGGCGGTCAAGTTCCGCTCAAGGCAGGCTTGGTTGATGACGTATTTCGCGTTCTCGCCGTCGACGCCGACGACCAGCAGGTCGAGTCCGTCGAGGGCGTCAAGGTGATCCTCGATGCGCCCGTTGATGGTCGCGATGTCGGCGTCCGGGTTGCGCTGGCGGATCAAGTCGGCGATGACCTCGGTCTTCGGACGACCCACGTCACGGAGATCAGCCACGTGGCGGACGATGTTGACGGTTTCGAGCTTGTCCTCGTCCACCAACACGAACTTGCCGACGCCGCTCATCGCCAAGCTGACGGCGACGAAGCCGCCGCCCGATCCCAAGCCGACGATGCCGACGCGCTTCTGCGCCAGCAGGTCGAGGTTGCTCTTGCCGATCAGCCGCTCTACGCGATCCCACGTCATAGGATTACCTCACTGACCCCACCCCCGACCCCTCCCCGATTTCAGGGAGGGGCGAGAACACGCCGTAGGTTACTAAAAATTGTCGGATGCCGAGTTTACATGCTTATAAATCACTGCGATTCCTCCGACAATTCGGTCGTTTCGGGCGTTAGACCAGACCCCACCCCCGACCCCTCCCCGACTTCAGGGAGGGGCGCAAACACGCCGTAGGTTACTAAAGAATCGTCGGATGCCGAGTCTACATGCTTATAAATCACTGCGATTCCTCCGACAATTCGGTCGTTTCGGGCGTTAGACCAGACCCCACCCCCGACCCCTCCCCGACTTCAGGGAGGGGCGCAAACACGCCGTAGGTTACTAAAGAATCGTCGGATGCCGAGTTTACATGCTTATAAATCACAGCGATTCCTCCGACAATTCGGTCGTTTCGGGTTTGCTCAGCCCCAGATGCGCCTCGAAGGCGCGCAGGGCGTCGAGCAGCGTCAATTCCGGCGTCCAGTCGAGCGTCAGCTCGACCGGGATCGAACTCGATCCACGCCTTCTCGAAAATCTTGTACATGTCGTCGCCCGCGCCCATCGGGATCAGCGGGGCGACCCGTGCGCGTGGCGGTTTGGTCGGGTAATCGGTGTCGGTAATCAGGATCAGGAATTTGCTGGCACCCATGCGCGTCGTCAAGAAGCAAATTTCCAGCGGCGGCTGGTCGTCGGTGTCGTAGAGCACCCGCGTGATCAGCACGCCGTCGTCTTCGAGCAGGCGCATCTCCTGAACCGAGCGCTCGTCGCTGACCAGATGCCACGGATAGGCGACTAGTTCGGGAAGCTGTTCGTTCGGGTAAACCGTCGGCGTAATCGGCATGAACATGCGCGTTTTGTGGTCGATATACCAGAAATCGACGCGCAAGCCGGTGCCTTCCGCCTGCGGAACCATCAAGAAGTTGGTGCCTGCACTCGCCGTGCCGACGGTGTGGGGATGCCCCAGCGTGACAATCGGCGCGAGTAGGAAATCCATCCCGTTGTCGGGATCGTCGATCCAATTGAGCGCGGTCAAGAGATCGCCGCCGCTCGGCTGGATCATGAAGCCGGGCTGCTTGTGCCAGTCGCCCAGATAGCGCAGCGGCACGTCCCATTTCGACTGCGGCTTGCGACTCTGCCGCCAATTCTCTTGCAGCCACCAGATCAGCTCGTCCTGTCGTTCGTCGCCCTGCTGGAAGGTGTGGAACTGGCGGATGGCGCTGTCGTCGGGCGAGATGGTGTCGAGTACGTAGAGCGTCGGAATGCCGTTGGTGTGTGCCCCCAACACGATCAAGCCGACCATCGCTTCGCCGGTTTCGTCTTCGATGTGATAGCGGGCTGCCGCCATCATTTTGTCGAGCACGCGGCGCGCGATCACCAAATTCGGGGTGCTGCGACCGCTAAAACGATTGAACATGTCGCGTTATCTCCACCGGCGGGGCGGGAGCGGTGTGTTCGGATCGACTCGTTCTTCGATACCGGGCCAATCGCCCGTCGAGCGCCACGTATAGTAAGCATACAACCACTGGATCGCCCAGCCTGCTACTGTCACCGCCGTCGAGCGGCTGGGATTCCAGCCGTAGCGCTCGCCGTCTTTCGGGTTGAACAGGCAAAGCTGCCCGTCCTCGTATTGGTGCTTCTCGCTGTAGATACGCGGCTTAAGCACGTAGGCTTCCGCCGGGCGGTTGGGGTAGTCGTTGGGGTAGAGAATCTTGAGCGCGTGATCGGGCGAGCGCAAGCTCGCCAGATTCAACTCGACCAACCCTTCCCAGTGCAGCGGACCATACTGCGGGACGACCAGTTTAAACGTATTGTCAAACGCCGCCCGCATCGCTTCGACTTCCAAACGCAAACGCGGCGAGACGTCGTTCCGCGTTCCCCACCATGCCGACATGGTTCTCCTCAGCAAACATCAGGTTACACTGCTCATAATTGTACCATGCAGCAAATTGCGGAACGCCCGGTAATTGGGTGTTTGTAATATATACGTAGAAGTCCCTGAAATGTTGCAGAATAACTTCTGACCCCACTCCCGACCCCTCCCCGAATTCAAGGAGGGGAGAGTGCCTTCGCCCGTTTCCTAATGGGATGGTCAATTTTGAGGATTTCTCGACATAGCAGAGGGGGTTTTTAAACACGCTCATGCCGTGCCTCTACGCTGGTTAGAGGCGGCTGCTGTATTATGGGTCGAGATCGACGACAGGATGGAGTGAACCAATTGGAAATCAGAGAAGCGACGCTAGACGATTTTCCCGCGCTGACGGTGCTGGAAGCCGAGATTCAGCAGCAGCACGTCGAGGGCGAACCGACGCTGTTTCTGCCCGACGGCGTGTTCTCGCGCGAGACCTACGCCGGGTACTTCGCCGACCCCAATCAGGCGGTGCTGCTCGGCGTTGAGGCTGGCGAGGCGGTCGGCTACCTGCATTACGAGATCGTGGACAAGCCGCAGTCGGAATACCGGCTCGCGCAGCGTTACATCCACGTCCACGCGCTGTCGATCAAAGCGGAGCACCGGCGCAAAGGCTACGGCGAGCAGTTAATGGCATACGTCGTCCAGCTTGCCAAAGATCAGGGCATCCCCGGCGTGAAGCTGGAGGTCTGGGCGTTCAACGAGGGCGCGCAGGCATTTTACCGTCGGCTTGGCTTCAGGGCGTTCGAGCTAAAGATGATGCTCGACGTGGACTGACGGGGACGATCCAGCCGGTCGGGCGCGTCCGTCGGTAATTCGACCATTGAAATAAAGTAAAATATTTGAAAAGCGCATTGACTTCGACGATGGATTGATCTAGAATGAAGTTGAATATTCAAGTTAATTTAAACGAATGACTTGACTATTCACATTCGACTTTGTGCTTAGCCCAGAAGGTGAGAAAAAATGCTGAACTGGGACATCAACAATCTTAAGTCTATACGGGAAGAATTGGTCAAGCAGGCGGAGCAGGATCACCTTGCCCAAGCAGTGATCGAGGAAAACCGCCACCTGCATCACACCTACAATCCGGCGCTGGCGTGGGTCGGGCGCCGCCTCGTCACCGTCGGCACGAAAATCGTCGCTTTGTCTGGCAATCAAGACGATCCGCGTGCCGGCTATCAGCCAGAAATCCACCTCAACTAGCTGATGGATAAGCCGGATTCTGCACAGGGGCAGCCCGCACCGCTCCATACGATCACGACGCTGGAAGCCCTCAAGGTTTTCTCTGATCCCTTGCGACAGCAGATCATCGAGGCACTGCTTGACGGTCCAAAAACCGTCAAGCAGATTGCTGCCGATCTCGATCTCGCGCCGACCAAGCTCTATTACCACGTCAACCTGCTCGAAGAACACGACCTGATTATGGTGACGGAGACGCGCATCGTTTCCGGCATCATCGAGAAGCATTACGTCGCCGCCGCTCACGAATATCTGATCGAGCGCGCCTTGCTGACACCGGGACAAAACGCCGGTGGCGAGGTGCTGAAGATCGCTTTCGACGCGATGATCGACCCGATCCGCGACGAGCTGCGCCGCAGTTTCGCGCTGGGCTTGATCGATATGTCCGAAGATGCGGAACAGCATAAGCGCTTTCGCATGTGGCGCGCGCCCAGCCGTCTGACGCCGGAACAAGCCGAAGCGTTTTACGCCCGGCTGATGGCGCTGGTCGAGGAGTTCAGCGCTGCCAAAGACGATGATCCCGACGGCGAGAAGCAGGCTTACAGCTTGCTGGTCAGCATCTACCCGACGGTTGCGTCCAAGAAACCTCCGAAAGCCTAAACCGGCTTAAACCTTCCGGCTTTGCTCGCAGCGCGGGGACGTTCCTAGCAACGACCCCGCGTTTTCGTTGTACGTCGCAACCTTTTCGCAGAATTTTAGTTGTGCTTCAGGTTCTTCTCATCCCCGCGCATCATGATCAAACTATATCAAAGGCTCTTCGGGATGTGGCTGAGTTCGCTGACCACCCATGACAGGTTCACACTTGTCATATGACAATGCACCTGCCAGCGAACAAGCCTCTCCTGAAACCACCCGTTTCTTTACGGACTAGAGTCCAGTTCATGACATTTAGCAAATTCAGCGATGATTAAAAACACTAAATCTGTCAGCCGATGTGCCGGATAATAAAGTCATCGTGAAGCAACAAACCAAAGAACATCAAGTGAGGGGTCAGAAACATGGCACAGCATTTTGTTTCCACAAAATCCGGTCGTATCATTGAAGATCCGCCGATTGCACGGTTCCTTTTCAGTGACACTCGTTTTGCTCCGGTCTGGACAGTCATTCGTGTGCTGATTGGTCTTTCGTGGCTCGAAGCAGGGTTGGCAAAATTCAGCAATCCGGCATGGATGCAGACGGGCGACGCACTCAAGGGCTTCTGGACGAGTGCAGTCGCAGTTCCCGAAACAGGTCATGCTGCCATCACTTTCGGCTGGTACCGCTCGTTCCTTCAGGGGATGCTTGACGCGGGTGCCTATACTTGGTTCGCCAAGCTGGTCGTCTTCGGTGAAATTTTGGTCGGTGTCGCCTTGATCCTCGGCGCCTTCGTCGGTATCGCCGCCGTCTTCGCCGCGCTGATGAACTGGAACTACATCATGGCTGGTTCTGCCAGCAGCAACGGTCTGTTCCTTATCGCCGCCATCGCTCTCGTTCTGGCGTGGAAGACCGCCGGTTACTACGGTCTCGACTTCTTCCTGCTGCCTCGCTTGGGCACCCCGTGGACGCGCCGGAAGGTCGCTCAGCAGCAAGAAAACGACGGTACGCAAACGGCTCGCAACACCATCTAAGGCAGCTTACCGCACCCATCAAATACAAAAGCAAACGCCCTCGCTTGACGGGGGCGTTTGTTTTTTTGTTGCCTAGCGCTTGAGCGGCTGATCAGCCACCGGGGGCGAGCGTCCCTTGCGCCGTCGGGCGCGCGGTCGGCAGCGGCGGGAGGGTTGGCTGACCGCTGCCGATGTTCTCCTCGTTCGCACCGGGGATCCCCGATACACTGGTTGGCAGCGGCAGATCGCTGCTGCCGGAGTTGGTCGTGTTGGCGCCCAGCGGGCTGTTCGTCAGCGGTTGGGCGTTGGCATCTTGGACGCAGCGGAAACCGATCCACGCTTGCGGATCGTTTGGTTCGCTCGTCTGGCGGTGGACGCTGCGGGCGAAGAAGGGTACGGCATCCCACGAGCCGCCGCGCACGACTTTGACCGTACCCGACACTGGGCCGGTCGGGTCGGGGATGGTCGCTTCGGGGCGTCCGTAGAAGCGGGCGTCGTACCAATCGCTGACCCATTCGGCGACGTTACCCGCCATGTTGAGCATCCCGTAATCACTCTGCCCATCCGGGAAGGAGAAGACCTGCACCGCGCTCGGCTCGGCTGCCGGGTCGGCTGGACGCTTGGTACTGGCGCGGGTCGGGTCCCACGTGTTGCCCCAAGGATAGATGTAATCGTTGCTCCCGCGCGCGGCGTGTTCCCACTCGGCTTCGGTGGGCAGGCGGCGACCGATGGCTGCGCAGTAGGCTTGCGCGCCGTACCACGTCACGTTGACGACCGGAAATTGGCTGATCACGACCGGGACGCTGTAGTTCGCGCCGTCGTATTGGATGTTGCTGGTCTCGGATTCGCTGCGGGTCTGCATACAGGGCTGACCATCACAGCCATTGCGATGGCTGCCCGCGCCCATCATGTTCATAAAGCGCAGGAACTGCTCGTAAGTGACTTCGGTCACCTCCATCTTGAAGGTGCTGACCGTCACCTGATGTTCGGGGTACGAGTCTTCGCCGTCGGCAACGACGCAGTTACCGGGATTGCCGCCGTAATCGGTGCCGTCGGTGCATTCGGCGACCGCCGCGCTGACCTCGCCGGGGCTGGTGCCCATCGTGAAGGTTCCGCCAGCGACCGATCCCAGATCGCTCGCGTAAGTGAGCAGGGAGGCGAAGGTATCGCCGCCGGTGCTGCTGGTGTTGGCGCCCGTGCCGGGGTTGGTTTGCGCGCCAGCCGGGGTTGCTATGGAACTGGTCGGCTGAAGGGTCAAGAAGGTGGCGTCAATCGTCGGGCTGGCGGTGGGTGCCAACACGTCTTCAAGCTGAATCCCTTGAGTCGCCGTCGGTGGGGCATCGGTGGCAGCAGTGGTCGGGGTCACGGGCGCAGCGGTCGCCGTGATCACGAATGGGGTTTGCGTCGGCGCATTGGCGACGCTGTTGGGGTCAAGGCTCAAGATGCCGCTCGCCAGTCCTAAGAGCACCAGCACAACCGAGCAGCCAAAGCCCATCACAATTCCGATGATGACCCATTGCCAAGCAGCGCCTCCGGAACGTCTTCCTACGTAACCGTAACTGCCTCGTGACATACTCGCTTCTCCTCCAAATCGGATTGCCAATCGAGCCGCAATCCGACAGCAGATTCTTTTCACAAGTGCCTATAGTAAACGAAAAACCCTACCAAACCAACGGTAGGGTTTTTCGCTGCTGCTTGAATGAGTGCGGGTTACAGGGTATTGATAACGTTGGAAAAGTCGTTTCCGACCCAAGGACCGATGAACGTGACGACGACAAAGGCGACGAGCACGACCAGCACAAGGATCAGAGCATACTCGACTAAACCCTGCCCGCTGGGCGGTATGATTTGCGCCCAACGTGCTTGCACACTTCGCAGCCTTCCTTTCAACCAATCCGGTTCCATAAGTACCTCCCACACAATGAGAATGATTTCTATGCCCGATCAAAGCGATGATGATGTGGGCTGTATACACCATTGTACTATAGCATTCGCTTAAAAAATTCATTGTCGCGCCCTATTGTATTGACAAGCTTTCTCCACACTATTACGATGGGGATACACCTCCACAATAGGAAGATGATGCGTGGTTAGCCTCAGTGTACAAGATTCTCCCCCCGTTTCGGGACTGCGCCCGGTTAACCTAAGAACCGATCTCGCCCCACTGGCTGACCTGATCGAGCTGGCGTTCTCCGAAAGCATGGATACCGGCGGTCGCGCCGCCGTCCGCGAAATGCGAACGCTGAGCCGGTTGGGTCCCGGTTTGAGCGTGCTGCTGGGCATGAATGATTTGGCTCAAGGGGTTGGTTTGGGCTTCGTGTGGATCGAGGATGGGCGGTTGGTGGGCAACACGTCGATTTATCCCGCCAACGTGCCGACCGGTCCGACGTGGATTATCGCCAACGTCGCCGTCCACCCGGATTATCGCGGGCGCGGGATCGCGCGGCAGTTGGTCAAAGCGAGCCTCGACATGATCCGCCAGCGCAATCCGCAAGCGACCGCTATCTTGCAGGTCGAGGCGCAGAATGACGTGGCGTATCGGCTGTATCAACGGCTCGGCTTCGTCCCCGAACGCACGTGGACGACGTGGCGGCGCAGCAGCACCGCGCGGATGCCGTACCCGGTCGATCATTCGGACGTGTACATCACGCGCCGCCGCCCGAACGAATGGCGCGCCGAATTTGCGCTGACCGAGCGCCTGCGTCCGGCGGATCAAGGCGGGATCGGCTGGCTGCGACCGCTGCATCAGCGCTTTTTTCACCGGGCGTTGTTCGGCTGGCTGAGCGACATGATCAACCTGCGCTCGCTGGAACGGCTGGTCATTCGCGGCGACGACAACGATCTGCGGGCGGTGATGTGGCTCGAATCGGCGTTTGCCGCCAGCACCGTCCACATGACGCTGTTGGTCGATACGCCCTACCGGGGTCTCTACGACGACGCGCTAATCAACCTTGCGACGCGGCGCTACAGCCTGCGCTCGACCCTCAGCATTGAACACCCCGCCGACGACAGCATCACCAGCGATCTGCTCCGGCGCTACTTGTTTTATCCCCAGCGCACGCTGATCCACATGCATTGGCACTCAAACTAACCTCGCGTTAATTTTAATTGTTATATAATGTGGTTGATGCTCAGGCGATGATTCGTCGTCAGGCTGAGTGTCTCGTTAACGAGTGGTGCTAGTTCTTCGCCCCCTCACCCCCTGACCCCCTCTCCCACACAGGCGGGGAGAGGGGGAAGATCGCCGGTTTTTGTCCCTCTCTCAGTTTACGTGGGAGAGGGACGGCTTGCCTAAGCGAAGCGACGCAAGCAGGGTGAGGGGAAATAAATGCAAAGAAACCGGGTTGCGGTACTCATAACGAAGAACCAATCCCTAAAAACATACTCAATCTGCTGAAGGAAAAGTCATGGAAATCCTCGTTATCTTGCTGCTGATCGTGCTGAACGGCGTCTTTTCGATGGCAGAGACCGCCGTGATCGCGGCGCGGCGGGCGCGGTTGCAACAGCAAGCCGAAAAGGGCAGCCACGGCGCGCAAACGGCGCTCGAACTGGCGCAGGAGCCGAACCGCTTCCTCTCGACCGTGCAGGTCGGCATTACGCTGATTGGCATCCTGACCGGCGCGTTCGGCGGCGCGACGATTGCCGCGCAGATCGCCGTGCTGGTGCGCCCGACGGCGTTCGGTCGCTACGCCGATGCGATTGGCTTCGGCGTGGTGGTGATCGTCACGACTTACCTGTCGCTGATCGTGGGCGAACTCGTCCCGAAGCGGCTGGCGCTGCTCTATCCCGAACGGATCGCCGCCACCATCGCGCCCCCGATGAACGTGCTGTCGGCGTTGACCTCGCCGCTGATCACCTTTCTGAGCGGGTCGACCAGCGCGGTCTTGCTGCTGCTGGGCGTGAGTCCGGGCGACGAGCCGCCCGTCACCGAGGAGGAGATCAAGACGATGATGCGGCAGGGGATCGAGGCGGGGGTGTTCGAGGAAGGCGAGCAGGACATGGTCTCCGGCATTTTCCGGCTGGGCGACCGGCGGGCGGGGTCACTCATGACGCCGCGGACCGACGTTGTCTGGCTCAATGTAAACGACTCCGACGAGGTAAATCGCGTTAAAATAAGGGACTGTGCTTTTTCGCAGTTTCCGGTCTGCGACGACGATATGGATCACGTCGTCGGGCTGCTCGATGCGAAAGTCATGCTCTCGCGGCTGCTGGCGGGCGAGGCGTTCGACCTGCGCGCGGCGATGATCGAGCCGCAGTTCGTGCCGAAAAGCCTAGCTGCCTCAAAAGTGCTCGACCTCTTCCGCGAGTCGGGACAGCACATCGCCCTCGTGATCGGCGAATACGGCGGCATGGAAGGGCTGATCACGATGCAAGATCTGCTCGAAGAAATCGTCGGTGAGGTCGAGGTGGACGCTCCGCAGGCGGTCGAACGCGAGGACGGGTCGATGCTGGTCGACGGGATGTTGGCGATTGACGATTTTCAAAATCTGTTCTCGCTTGAGCCACTGCCCGGCGCCCACGACACGTTTGCGACGCTCGGCGGTTTCGTGATGGCGCAGATCGACAATATCCCGAAAGCGACCGACAGCTTCGACTGGGAAAATCTGCACATCGAGGTGATGGATATGGACGGCAACCGGGTCGATAAACTGCTGGTCACGCGGCAGGAACCGGCAGCGGAAGCCATCAGCGACGAAGCGACCGAAGCATCCGCCGACCCATCCACAGGAGACAGTTGATGACGGAAACGATCCTGATCGTCGATGACGAGCAGCACATCATCGATTTAGCGAAACTCTACCTCGAACAAGAGGGTTACAAGACCAGCAGCGCCACCGACGGCAAGACCGCGCTCCAGCAGATTTTGCGCGATAACCCCAGCCTCGTCGTGCTGGACTTGATGCTGCCGGAACTCGACGGCTGGGAAGTCTGCCGCCGCGTGCGTGCCGAGTCGGACGTGCCGATCATTATGCTGACCGCGCGCAGCGACGATATCGACCGGATCGTCGGCTTGGAACTGGGTGCCGACGACTACCTGACCAAACCGTTCAATCCGCGCGAACTGGTCGCGCGCGTGCGGGCAATTCTGCGGCGCTCGAATCGTCCGGCTCCCAGCGCCAGTGACAGCGCGCTGACGATTGACAACTTGATGATCCAGCCGGAAAAGCGCGCCGTCCAAGTCGCCGGAAACGAGGTCGATCTGCGGATGAAGGAGTTCGACTTGCTGCTGACGCTGGCGAGTAATCCCGGCATGGTGTTCACGCGCGAGAAACTGCTCGACGTGGTGTGGGGCTACGACTTTGCGGGCGAGACGCGCACGGTCGACGTGCACATCGCGCATTTGCGGCACAAGCTCAAGGGCATGACGGCGACCATCGACACGGTTTGGGGCGTCGGGTATCGGCTGGACGGGTGAGGGTAGTGCTGAGTGCCGAGTAGAAACAGGACTGAGGACTGAGTGTAAAAGCAGCACTCATTTGGGATTGTAGATTATAGGGGCAGGTCTCAGTGCCCCTACGCCAGAATCTGCAAGTCTTCCGACGCCTTTAGAAAGCGACAGCCCGCTTCAACTGCCTCGTTGTAAAGATCGGCACTTTGACCCCACCCCCGCGCACTACGCGCGCCTCCCCTCTCCGAATTCAAGGAGGGGCGAGGGCAAAAGTAGATCGGTTGCTCAGTTTGCGAGCAATGCAAACTATGTTTGCAGCAGAGCAGCTTCAACGGGCTTGACTTCATCGCTCGACATTTCGAGCGTCGCGCTGATCATTCCATTCGTGGGTGAAATTTTTACATTTGTATTCTATGATCGTTCCGAACGTTCGACACGAGGTAACGCAAGAAAACTCATGCTGCACGGATTACGCGCGCGCCTGTTTGTGTCCTACCTGCTATTGCTGGCGATCATGCTGGGCGTGATCGGCGGGGCGCTGGTGCTGATCCTCAACACCCGCGACGCGCCGCCGGAGCCGACTTATCAGCAGTTGGCGACGCTGGCGCTGAACCTGAACCTGCGCGACGTGCTCAACGCGGCGGGATTCAACCAAATCTTCCCCACCCAGCGCGACGTCAACAGTTTGAGCAGCACCCTTTCACAGATCGCCGACGAGCGGCAGGTGCGAATCCTGCTGGTCGACCTCGACGATCAAAGCGTGCTCTACGACAGCGCCAGCCTGTTTCGACCGAACCAAGCGCTCAACGGGCAAATCGAGAATTACCTGATCCCGGCGGCGATCACGCGCAACCTCTTTACCGGGATCAACGCCGTGCGCGGATCGTTCAAAGACCCGACCGACACCGAGGAATGGCTGTTCGTCGGCATCGAGAGCATCCGCCAGCGCCAGAACGCCTACGCGCTCCTGTTTGCTGATCCGCGCCCGACGCAATCGCTGCAAGACGCGCTCTCGCAGTTCGGCACGCAGTTGTTCCCGCTGCTGGTGCAGGCGGCGGTGGTCGGCTTGGCGGTGGCGCTGCTGCTGGCGGTGCTGATCACGCGGAGTATCGCCAAGCCGCTGCAAACCGTCGCGGCTGCCGCCGCCGAGGTCGCCGACGGGCATTACAACCAGTCGGTGCCGCTGGCGGGTCCGCAGGAAGTGCGGGCGGTGGCGCAGTCGTTCAACGCCATGAGCGACAAAGTCCGCTCCGAGCAGCGCGCGCAGCAGGATTTTCTCGCCAACGTCTCGCACGATCTCAAGACGCCGCTGACCTCGATTCAAGGCTACTCGCAGGCGATCATCGACGGCGCGGTCAGCAACCCGGTGCAGGCGGCGCTGATCATCCGCGAAGAATCGGAGCGGCTCAACCGGATGGTGGTCGAACTGACCGATCTGGCGCGGCTGCAAGCCGGGCGCCTGTCGATGAAGACCGACGCGGTCGATCTCGGTCAGTTGACGGCGGCAGTAGCACAGCGCTTGACGATCATGGCGCAGGAGAAGGGCGTCGATCTTGAAGTCGCCGCGCCGTCGATGCCGCCGATTGCGGGCGACGGCGACCGCTTGGTGCAGGTCGTCACTAACCTGATCAGCAACGCGATCAAGTACACGCCGTCGGGCGGCAGGGTGATGGTCAAGACGCAGTTGCGTCGCAATGGGGTCGAACTGGTGGTCGAGGACAGCGGGCAGGGGATCGCGCCCGCCGACCTCGCGCGCATCTTCGAGCGTTTCTATCAGGTCGATAAGGCGCGCGGTCCGCAGCGTGGGACGGGCTTAGGCTTGGCGATTGTGCAGGAGATCGTGCAGGCGCACGGCGGGACGATCACGGTCAACAGCGCGGGCGAGAACCGAGGCTCGACCTTCACGGTCTGGATTCCTTCACCCGACCTGAGCACCATCATGCGGCGACGGTGAGCGCATCTGTTGTAGGGGCACAGCAGGCTGTGCCCACCTAATATGGTTTTTGCGCCAGTTCGCCGAGCAGCGGCGCGAAGTGCTTGAGGTTGTGCGTGTACAGTGGAATTTGCAGGCGGTGGCTCACCGAAGCAATCAGGCAGTCCATCATGCCGACGCCGTGACTGAGTTCATAGGTCATTTGTACATCCATTGCCCATCCTAAATCAGTCTCGGTCAGGTAAAGCATCTCGAAAGCCGCCATAAATCGTGCGGCGCGCCTTCGTTCTACTTTATTATCACCGCCTCCGATAACTTCCATCCAGATAATCGGTGTGATGCCAAGTTCTGGCTGGTTCTGAGCATTAAGCCAAGCAAGTGCTGGTGGATGCTCTCTCATGATGTCAACAACAACACTTGACTCAATAATCGCTGTTGCCAAGTCTGCGCTCCCGCTGTTTACGCCGCTGCTCCTCAACCCATTCTACGGGATCAGTAATCCCTTTATGCTCCCAACCGCCCGCCAAGCCCCGTTCGACAATTTCCTTACCACTCAACGGCTTGAAGGTCAGGAATTCCTTGATTTCCTCGTCCGTGAAGTCCTGATCGTCATCCTCAGACACTTCGGCGGATTCTTCCGCTTTCAGTGCGCGCTGTGCTTGAATCGTGATTTCGACTTCACCCGGCGGCAGGTTTTTCGGCGGATCGAAGATCAATTCACCCTCGTCCGTGACTTGCCCTTTGAGATGGATTGTCACCATGTCACCGCACTCCCATACCATTACTGATCCAATTATACCTTTCTTCGCGCCTCTCCGTCTTTGCGTTGAATCTTTTCTCTTGGCGTTCTTGGCGTCTTGGCGGTTCGACATTTTTTCCAATCTTCAGACGAACAATTGCCATTTACCCCCCACTGACGGTAACATTTCGGCACGTTCGTAAAAACAAATCAGGGTGTTTTAGGAGTCCGGTATGGTCAAGTTACTGAAAAACTACATCGGCGGTGAGTGGGTTGCATCGGGCGCGAGCGAGAATATGCCCGTGATCAACCCGGCGACCTGCGAGGTGCTGGCAAACGTCCCCGACGGGACGCGCGCCGACGTGGACGCGGCAGTCAAGGCAGCAGCCGCTGCCTTTCCCGAATGGCGCAGCACGCCGGTGCTCAGCCGGGCGCAGTACATGTATCGCTTCAAGCAAATGCTGGAGGAACGTTTCGAGGAACTGTCAGAGATGGTCGTCAAGGAGAACGGCAAGACCCGCGATGAGGCGCGCGGTGAGGTGCGGCGCGGCATCGAGAGCGTCGATTTCGCCGTCAGCATCCCGTCGCTGATGCGCGGCTACAAGGTCGAGGACATCAGCAGCGGCATCGACGAGACGGCGGAACGCCAGCCGATTGGCGTCTTCGCGGCGATCACGCCGTTCAACTTCCCCAGCATGGTGCCGCTCTGGTTCCTGCCGACGGCGATCACCACCGGCAACACCTTCGTGCTCAAGCCGTCGCCGCAGACGCCGATCAGCATGGACATCCTGTTCGAAATCCTCGACGAACTCGATCTCCCGGAAGGCGTGGTCAACCTCGTGCATGGCGGCAAAGAAGCGTCAATCGCGGTGATGGAGCATCCCGGCATCGCGGGGGTGTCGTTCGTCGGATCGACCCCGGTCGCCAAGATCGTCTACGAGACCTGCGCCAAGCACGGCAAGCGCGTTCAGGCGCAGGGCGGCGCGAAGAATTACATCGCCGTGATGCCCGACGCCGACATGGCTGCCAGCGTCGCCAACATCATGGGATCGGCTTACGGCTGCGCCGGTCAGCGCTGCCTCGCCGGATCGGTGGTTGTGGCGGTTGGCGCTGCCTACGAGCCGCTTAAAGCCGAGTTGGTCAAGCGGGCGGCGACTCTGCGCGTCGGTTATGGCTTGGACGAAACGACTCAGATGGGCACGGTGATCTCGGCGCAGTCGCGCGAGCGGATCGAGCAGATGATTCAGGCGGGGATCGACGACGGCGCGCAGATCGTGCTCGACGGGCGCGGCTTGAAGGTCGAAGGTCTGGACGGCTCGTTCGTCGGTCCGACCATCCTCGACGGCGTGACCTCGGAGATGTCGGTCGCCAAAGACGAAATCTTCGGACCCGTGCTCTCGATCATGCACGTGCCGGACTTCGACAGCGCGGTCGAGGCGATCAACCTGAGCCGCTACGGCAACGCCGCCAGCCTGTTCACCAGCAGCGGCAAGTACGCCCGCGAGTTCAAGTATCGCGTGCGCGCCGGGAACATCGGCATCAACATCGGCGTGGCGGCGGCGTCGGCGTCTTTCCCGTTTGGCGGGCAGAAGGACTCGTTCTTCGGCGACCTGCACGGGCAGGGACTCGACGGCGTCGAGTTCTACACCGACAAGAAGATTTTGATCGAGCGCTGGCTGTAGGCTGCGCGATAACGTTGTTGGGGCGTAATATATTACGCCCCTACGGACTATGCCCTGTGATCACCTACACCGACTCCCTTGACGGTATCACGGCGGATAAACTGCGCGGCGGATTTTTCGCCGGCTGGTCGCGCACGCTGACGCCGGAGACGCATCTGCGGACGTTGATCGGCAGCAGTGGCGTCGTGCTGGCAATCGATAGCGAGAGCGGCAGCGTCGTCGGCTACGTCACCATGATCAGCGACGGCGTGCTCTCGGCGTTCATCCCCAACATCGAGGTGCTGAAAGCCTATCAGGGACAGGGCATCGGCACGGAGCTGATGCGCCGGATGCTCGAGAAGCTCAAGGCGATCCCCAACATCGACCTGATGTGCGACCCCGACGTGCAGCCGTTCTACGCCCGTTTGGGGATGCAGCCGCTCGGCGGCATGGCGATCCGCAAGTTCGACGTCGACATCAACGAGTAATGGATACCAACATCATCCTGATCGGTCCCAGCGGGGCGGGCAAGACGACGCAGGCGAAGCTGCTCAGCCAGCGGCTTGACCTGCTGATGCTCGACCTCGACGACATCCGCTGGGACTACTACGCCGAGATCGGCTACGACCACGACGCCGCCGAACGCATCCGCGAGGAACAGGGTTTCGAAGCCTTCTTCGCCATTGGAAGCCGTTCGAGATCCACAGCGTCGAGCGCATGTTTCAGGATTATCCGGCGGGCTACGTGATCTCGTTCGGGGCGGGGCAGTCGGTCTACGACGATCCCGCTTTCGCGGAACGGGCGCGACAAGCCCTCGCGCCCTATCCGGTCGTCTTGCTGCTGCCGTCGCCGGACGTGGACGAATCGGTCAAGCTGCTGAGCGCCAACATCCACCAGAGCGAGCCGGAACTGCCGGAAGCCTTCTTCCCGATGATCGAGACGATGAACCGGGGCTTCCTCGAACATCCGGCGAACGCGCGGCTCGCCACCCTCACGATCTACACCAAAGGCAAATTACCTGACGAGACCTGTGACGAGATCATCGCGGCGCTGCGGCTCGAAACCGGGAATTAGAGCGGTTTCCGCAACCGTTATCCGCTACAATAACCCCATTGTTTTCGACTTTACCACTGGGGATCAGCTATGGCATCACTGAACACCTTCGGCGCGATCATGACCTACGCGATTGAGCTGGAAACGCATCTGCGCGACTACTATCAGGCGGCGGGGGCGGGCGATCTCGCCGCTGCCAGCGACAAGCGCCGCGTGAATTTGGAGCGCGTCCGCCGCGAGAACGTCACCGAGATCAAGCTGGAGCCGATTGAAGGACTTGACGAAGCCGACTACGCGATCAACTGGGACGATCCGTCGGCGGCGGGTCAGCAGGCGGCAGCGGCGACGGCGGCGCGCTACTACACCGACACCGCGCCTAAGCTCAACGTGCGCGAGGCTCAACGCGCGCTCGAACGCTGCGCCAAGCAGCACCGCGCGGCAGCGGAGTAGATCGCCCCTCACCCCGGCTGAGCCTTCGGCTCAGCTTCCCCTCTCCCACGCAAGCGAAGAGAGGGGCAATAACACGTCCGTTTTCCCTGCGGCTTACGAGAAGAAACGGCGTGGTGAAGCTACTATATCTTTCTGAGAGGAATGGATCGAATGAAGATAGTATTGGGTTTATTGTTATCCCTGCTGATCGTTTTCCCGGCGCTGGCGCAGGATGCGACTGAGAATATGCCCGCATCGTGCTCGGTGGACGTGAGCGGCGTACAAGCGCTGCTGGAACAGGCAGCGGCTGCGAGTGAAACGGATGCGGTCGCGTTGATCGCGCAGGCGCGCGACGCCCTCCAGCAAATCGAGCAGAACTGCGCGGCGGCGGGTGTCGTCGCGCTCGACCAGACCTACACCGCTCCCGACGACGTGTTCGCGCTCAGCTATCCGCACGGCTGGACGGTCGGGACATTCACGGCAAGCTCGACCGGCGGCGTGATCCTGATCGGCAACAGCCCGCTGGCGGATCGCCTGCTGCAAGTCGCCGAGCCGGAGATCGTACCGGGCGAGCAGGCGGTGCAGGTGTTGGTTGGCGCGCCGCAGACCACCGAGGACGTCTCGCTGCAACTGGTGATCGCGGATTTCGAGAGCTTGATCGGCTCGTTGTATCAAGAGGTCACCACGACCGAATATTACGCGCTTCAAGGGCGAGCGGCGGCTCGGCTGACGTTCCACGCAGCGAATTTGGATGGTGTGGTCGTTGGGGTGGAGCTAGGCGGCGGGCGCTACGCGGTGGTGCGCGGCGTGGCGAGTTCGGGCAGCCTGACCGCGATTCAGAGCGTCGTTGAAGGGATCGCCGCGTCGATCCAGT
>CAWGYC010000006.1:0-7316 GCA_963826685.1 uncultured Chloroflexia bacterium
AAGCAGCTATTGATAAAAATGGAACTGCTGAGTAATGCGGCGCTACAGCAGTTCCAGAAACTCGTCATTGGTCATTCCTGCTTGTCGGATAATACTTCTCATGGTGCCGGGTTTAATCACGCCGGTATGGTTGGGTACGATGGGGGTATAACTGCCTTTCCGCAAGATGACATGGCTTCCCTTTTGCCGGATAACCTCAAAACCCGCGCGCTGCAATGCATTGATACATTCGCGGGGTGTGACATTTGCCAAACGGCTCATATCGCAGTGACCAGCACCGGCGCGCCATCTTCCGCTGGAACGTCCAGCCCTAAGTCACGCCGCGTTTCGATGTAGAGGTCGATAGCTTCGCGCGCATTGGCGAGCGCTTCCTCAACCGTGTCGCCTTCGGTCACACAACCGGGCAGACTTGGCACTTCGACGGTGTAGCCGCCGACTTCTGGATCGGGAATGAGGATCACGGTTCGCACGGTTGGTTTCCTTCTGGATTTATCCCTGAGCCGTTATTCAAAGTGTACCATTCAGTCGGCACCGGTGATAGAGGGTTGCGCTAGATCATTGAGCCGGGGGCGGCGGTTGGCGGCGGAGGCGGCGGGATGAACAAGCCGTTGAGCGTGTACGCCAGCAGCGTAATCACGATGATGATCGCCATGATGGTCAGGAAGATGCGCCGCCGCGTCCAGAAGGGTGGCGGGGCGTCGATTTCAGGCGGCGGTTCCGGTTCAAGCAGATCGTCGTCGTCGGGGAGATCGTTCATTGTAGCGACAAACACATAGGGGCAGGTTTTAAACCTGCCCCTACACAGATTGTATCACGAAGCGGTGCGATCACTTCTCGTTGGGCATCACCGGGTCGGTGATCACGCCCTCACGCTTGCCGCGCTGGATCGCCAGCTTGACTTCGCCAATCGCGCGCGTGACCTGAATCCCGCGCGGGCAGGCGGGCGTGCAGTTGTAGATCGTGCGGCAGCGCCAAACGCTGTTGGGTTCCGCTAGCACGTCGAGCCGCTGCTCAAGCGCCTGATCGCGGGTGTCGAAGACGAAGCGATGCGCTTGCACAATCGCCGCCGGACCGACGTAATCGCCGTTCGCCCAGAACGAGGGGCACGAGGTCGTGCAGGCGGCGCACAGGATGCACTTGGTCGTGTCGTCGAACTTCTCGCGGTCTTCCTGCGATTGCAGCCGCTCGCGCCCATCGGCGGGGACGGGGCTATCGTTGACGAAATAGGGCATCACTTGGCGATAGTGAGCGAAGAACGGCTCCATATCGACGATCAAGTCTTTCAGAATGGGCAAGCCGAGGATCGGCTCGACCTGAATGTGGACGTGATCGCCCGCATCCAAGTCCTTGACCAGCACCTTACAGGCGAGCATGTTCTGCCCGTTGATGCGCATCGCGTCCGAGCCGCAGACGCCGTGCGCGCACGAGCGCCGGAAGGCCAGCGTGCCGTCCTGCTCCCACTTGACGCGGTGCAGCAGTTCGAGCACGCGGTCGGTCGTATCGACGTTCTGGAGCGTGAATTCTTCCCAGTAGGGCTTGTTCTTGCCTTGAATTTCCGGGTTAAACCGCCGGATGCGGAACGTCACTTCCATAAGGCGTCATCCTCTAAAGCTATAAGCTGTTAGCGATTAGCTTTTAGCAGTTAGCTAAAAACCATTACGGCTTGCAGGACTTGCAAGCCTGATATTCTTTGGTTGAATGCTTACGCCACCACTTGATTAATTCCTGTCTTGTCCAACGAGCAGACCTTTTTGTAGGTCGTCGTCGTGTAGTTCGTCTGCTTGTCCGATGATATAAACGCACACGTAGCTAGATGCATCATATAAGGTGCTTCACCGGATTGCGTTTTTTCGGCATTGATGACAAAGCCCTCTGGGTGATTGCGTACCCACTTCAGGTATTCTTCTTCGTCATTGTCGAAAGATAATCACCGCGCGACTCCACTCAGCACTCGTTGCTCAGTACTCAGCACTTCTTTTTAGTACGTACGGACTTTCGGCACGAAGCGCTTGTCTTCTTCCGCCAGCGACAAATCGACTTTCTTCTTGACGTTGATCTCCGGCTTGAGGTCGCCCTGCGGATAAGCGCCCTTGCCCGCCTCACGCGCGACCAGCGTATGGACGAGCCAGTTGGCGTCGTCGCGCTCCTTGTAGTCCTCGCGGCTGTGACCGCCGCGACTCTCGGTGCGGTTGAGCGCGCTGATGGTCGTGATCTCGGCGAGGTCAAGCATACAGCCCAGTTCCCACGCTTCGAGCAGGTCGGTATTGAACTGCTGTCCCCGGTCGTCGATGCTCAGGTCGTTTTGATAGCGTTGGCGCAGCTCGCGCAGCGTGTTAAGCGCCTCGGTCATCGGCTTTTCCTCGCGGAAAACGCTGACGTCCGCCATCATGATCTTCTGCATGGTCGCGCGCAGCTCGCCGGGGCGGGTTTTGCCGCTGCTGTTGCGGATGCGGGTCAGTTCGGCTTCGATTTCGCCGGTCGGGTTAGCGGGCAGCGGCGTGTAATCGGCGTGCTTGACGTATTCCGCCATCGCCATGCCGCCGCGCCGACCGAACACGATCAGGTCAACCAGCGAGTTGGTGCCCAGCCGGTTCGCGCCGTGCACGCTGACGCAGGCGGTCTCGCCTGCCGCATAGAGACCGGGCAGCACCGTCCAATTTTCGTCGATCACGACTTCGGCATCGACGTTGGTCGGGATGCCGCCCATCGCGTAATGCGCCGTCGGCTGGATCGGCATGGGTTCCTTGACCGGATCGACGCCGAGATAGACGCGGCAGAAGTCGAGGATGTCCGGCAGCTTCTGCTCGACGTAATTGGCGTCGATGCGGCGAGTCTCGCCCGCTTCGGCGAGGTAGCGGTTGACCGTCTCCGGCGTCACGTCGAGGTAGACGTAATCCTTGCCCTTGATGCCGTTGCCGTCGCGGATTTCGAGATAAATCGCGCGGCTGACCACGTCACGGCTGGCGAGGTCTTTGATGTTCGGGGCGTAGCGCTCCATGAAGCGCTCGCCGCGCCCGTTGATCAGCACGCCGCCTTCACCGCGCACGCCCTCGGTGATCAGGATGCCCATCTTGTAGATGCCGGTCGGGTGGAACTGGAAAAATTCCATATCTTGCAGCGGGATACCGCGCCGGTAGACGACCGCCGCGCCGTCGCCGGTCAGGCTGTGGGCGTTGCTGGTCACCGACCAGACGCGCCCCCAACCGCCGGTGGCGAACATGACCGCTTTCGCGTGGAAGACGTGGATTTCGCCGGTGCCCAATTCAAGGGCGACGACGCCGCAAACTTTGCCGTTGTTGGTGATCAGATCAACGACGTGGAATTCGTCGAAGAAGTTAACTTCGTTCTTGATACACTGCTGGTAGAGGGTCTGCAAAATCATGTGACCCGTGCGGTCAGCGGCGTGACAGGCTCGGCGGACGGGCTTTTCGCCAAAATTGCTGGTATGACCGCCGAAGCGTCGCTGACTGATGCGTCCTTCCGGCGTGCGGTCGAAGGGCAAGCCCATGTGCTCCAGCTCGATCACGGCGTCGATGGCGTTCTCCGCCAGCACCTTCGCGGCGTTCTGGTCGGTCAGGTAGTCGCCGCCTTTGATCGTGTCGTAGGCGTGCCAGATCGGTTTGTCTTCTTCGAGATTGCCAAGCGCCGCGCCAATGCCGCCCTGTGCCGCGCCGGTGTGGCTGCGGGTCGGGTAGAGCTTGCTGATCACGGCGACCTGCGCGCCGCCTTTGCTGGCGTACAGGGCAGCCATCAAGCCAGCGCCGCCCGCGCCGATGATGATCGCCTCAAACTGATGTGTTTTCATAAATAGGCTTCCATGATTCTAATGACGAAGACGATTTTGTAGGGGCGTTATAGGCGAAACAGAGTTTCGCACAACGCCCCTACAGACGTTTCCACAGGGTTACTTATACAAATTCACGGCGGCTTGCTCCGCGACGTGAATGGCATCCTGCCCGATGGTGCTCAGGAGCGCCATACCGCCGAGCAGCAGCAGGATGACCGCGCCGATGATGCACAGGTAGATCGCCGAGCGCCGCAGCAAGTTCGACTTCATCGTGTAGTCGGTCAGGACGTAGCGCAGACCGTTGAAGCCGTGAATGGTCGCCAGCGCCAACAGCGCCACGTCGTAGACGCGCCAAATGGCGACGCCCGCGAACAGCATCGACCAGCGATCCGCCACGAACTCGACTGCCGTGCCGCTCTGATTGATGATGTCCGTCCCGACGACCGTGTGTCCGGCGAGGGTGATGTCGAAGACGCCTTGAATCAGGTGCTGCATCGCCAAGTGACCGAAGACCAGCGGCAGGATCAAGACGCCGCTGATGCGCATGTACGACCACCAGAATTTCTCGGCACCGCTGCCTTTTGGACGACCGACAACCGGTTGGTCAGGGCGAATCAGGCTGGTCAAGCCGCCGAACAGCAGGGCGGCGATGATGGCAACGGCGAAGCCTGCCACAAACTTAAGCTGCGCCGAGAGCACCTGTCCCAAGCCCCAGACCTGCCCATTCGAGTTATAGAAATCGACCACGTGCCCGAACATCAGGATGAAGGTGGGGATGACAGATCAGGACGCTGATACCCAAGACCCAATAAGCCGCGCGCTTCTGGTGTTTCCACCATTTGGGGCGGTAGTCAAAGATGACGATCCGAATGCCGTTGAGCGCATGGTAGACCACCGCCGCGACGAGCGCGAACTCGCCGATGGTGAACAGCGGGGTCTGGTAGCTGGCGATAGCTTCGACGTAAAGTTCTGGGTAGAAGGCTGCCCACGAGGTATCGATGACGTGGAGAGTCAAGAAGAACACGACGCCCAGCCCGGTAAGACGGTGAAGCACCCAGCTCCACTGTCCGATTGCACCACGATAGCGCAGAGTCTCGGTTAGCGTGTAAGCAAGCGAGGTCAAGTTAAAGCTCCTGAATGTGTGAAATTCCCTATTTTTTTACGGCGTGAGGATGAGAACCGCCGCGCGTCGATTAATGAACATTTTGTCGCATTATAACACTGCGACCGGAGGCTGCAAAACATGTGGACTATTAAATATGTGGATAAACGAGTAGAGATGACAAAAGGCACGGTGCTGGATGATCAACAGCACCGCGCCGTCGAGACTGATGTCCCCCAAACAGCAAAACTTAATTGCGAATACATTAATTCACGCGGGGGCGTTAAGGGAGAATTGATGAGAAATCGGTGAAAACTAGTTCGCGTTAGGGGAAAATGCGAGTTCGGCGCGCACCGGAAAATGATCTGACCCGTTGTTGTTCGGCACGACTTCAGTCTTGAGGCTGATGAGGTCGGCGTTGTGAAACACGTAGTCGATCCGCACCAGCGGCAGCAGCATGTTCGCCGGAAAGGTCAACCCAAGCCCGCTGCCCGACTCGACGAAAGGAGTCAGTCAAGCTAGCCGCCACGCGCTGATAATCAAAACTGTAGTCGCTCATGTTGAAATCTCCGGCGACGATCAACGGGGTGGTTTCGTCCTGCAGCAGGTCGAGCAGCGCATCGACGGCGAGCTTATGCTGGTTGCCGGTCTGAAACAAGCCTTCTTCTGCGACAACGGGATTAGCGAGATGAACGTTGTAGATCGTCACCACCTTGCCGTTCACATCGATTTGTACTCGCTGACGACTGGATTTGGGGCGTAAACCGAATAGTCGTCGGCAATCAGCGGAAACTTGCTCAACACGCCTAATCCCAACCGGCTCGGATCGCCGCGATAGATGGAGATGTAAGGGTAATCGGCATCGACGACCGGGCGCACCCGCCTTTCAAGTAAGCATTCACTTCTTGGATCAGCACGACATCCGGACGGGACGACGACAGCGTGTCGCAGGGTGCCTGCCCGACTTTGCAAGTCGAGGATGTTCTGGGTCATCACAACTAGATCGGGCTGGCGATCCGGTTCAGGCGTCCGCTGAGCAAAACCGCCGCTGTAGATGACGAAGAATGACAGTGCCGCCGGAGCTAACAACGCTGCGGTTCGCCACTGACGCAGCCCAAGCATCAGTGGCAGTGTGACGAGTGCGGGCATCAGCAAGGCGGGCATCAGGTTGTCTGAGCAAATCGAAAGCGCGGAGCGTGTCACCCGACAGGATACGTACCAGCCCGTAAAGGATGATCAGTACCGAATATCCATCCAGCCAAGCACGTAGGAATTGAGCGACCAGCGCCGCGCGGTTTGATCGGAGCGGTTTCGTTTCAGTCTCGATGCGAATAGACACTGCCGAAGCGCTAGCCACTACCGCCGACTAGCGACGAGCAAGCCACCGATTAGTCCACACCCCGCATCCGCGGATCGAGCGCATCGCGCAGACCGTCGCCAAGGAAGTTAAAGGCGAACATGATCAAGAACAGCGCGATCGCCGGGAAAATCGTTGGTTCGGATAGGCGCCGATCAGCGGGACCCTTCGGAGATCATCGCGCCCCAACTCGGCGTCGGCGGGTTCACGCCCAAGCCGATGAAGCTGAGGAAGGCTTCGTAGGAAATGTAGGTCGGGATGGTCAGCGTCTCGGCGACGACAACTGGTCCCAAAATGTTCGGCAGCATGTGACGGAACATGATCCCGCGCGTGTTGACGCCGAGCGAGCGCGCCGCCTCGATGTATTCCTTTTCGCGGACGGACAGGATCTGCCCGCGCACGAGCCGGGCGAGGTTCATCCACGACGTAATGCCGACGCCAATGAAAATGAACAGCATACCGCCCATTGCTTGGTCAAGCTGCCCCACGCTGTAGGCAAACGTCCCCTTATCCGTTTGGGCGAAGCTCGACCGGAAGAACGCCATCAGCAAGATGACGAGCAGCAAAGTCGGGAATGCGTACATGACATCGACGAAGCGCATCATGAGGTTATCTACTCGTCCGCCGAGATAACCGGAAACTAAACCAAAGCTGATGCCTACCAACAGCGATACCGTCGGTCCGACGAAGGCGACCAGCAGCGACACGCGCGATCCATAAATGATCCGGCTGAGTAGGTCTCGCCCCAGATTATCCGCGCCGAGGATGTAGTGATCGCTGATGGTGACGTAGCCGCCATCAAGTTTCGGGACCATATTTGTAAAAATATGCGTCACCCACTCGGGAGCGGCGTTGTTATCGGCAAGGACTTGTGTTGCGTAATCTTGAGGTGCAAGCTGATTGGCGAAGATCGCCATCAAAACATTGAGCAGGACAATGATGAATCCAAGCACCGCCATCCGGTTACGACGCAGACGTTTCCAAGCGTCATACCTAAGACTCTGGCCCTGGCCCGCTTGCGCAGCCTGACGACTGAATTACCAACACCTTGTTTGTCTTCTGCGACCGCC
>CAWGYC010000007.1:0-265760 GCA_963826685.1 uncultured Chloroflexia bacterium
ATGATCGCCTCAAACTGATGTGTTTTCATAAATAGGCTTCCATGATTTTAATGACGAAGACGATTTTGTAGGGGCGTTATAGGCGAAACAGAGTTTCGCACAACGCCCCTACAGACGTTTCCACAGGGTTACTTATACAAATTCACGGCGGCTTGCTCCGCGACGTGAATGGCATCCTGCCCGATGGTGCTCAGGAGCGCCATACCGCCGAGCAGCAGCAGGATGACCGCGCCGATGATGCACAGGTAGATCGCCGAGCGCCGCAGCAAGTTCGACTTCATCGTGTAGTCGGTCAGGACGTAGCGCAGACCGTTGAAGCCGTGAATGGTCGCCAGCGCCAACAGCGCCACGTCGTAGACGCGCCAAATGGCGACGCCCGCGAACAACATCGACCAGCGATCCGCCACGAACTCGACTGCCGTGCCGCTCTGATTGATGATGTCCGTCCCGACGACCGTGTGTCCGGCGAGGGTGATGTCGAAGACGCCTTGAATCAAGTGCTGCATCGCCAAGTGACCGAAGACCAGCGGCAGGATCAAGACGCCGCTGATGCGCATGTACGACCACCAGAATTTCTCGGCACCGCTGCCTTTTGGACGACCGACAACCGGTTGGTCAGGGCGAATCAGGCTGGTCAAGCCGCCGAACAGCAGGGCGGCGATGATGGCAACGGCGAAGCCTGCCACAAACTTAAGCTGCGCCGAGAGCACCTGTCCCAAGCCCCAGACCTGCCCATTCGAGTTATAGAAATCGACCACGTGCCCGAACATCAGGATGAAGGTGGGGATACAGATCAGGACGCTGATACCCAAGACCCAATAAGCCGCGCGCTTCTGGTGTTTCCACCATTTGGGGCGGTAGTCAAAGATGACGATCCGAATGCCGTTGAGCGCATGGTAGACCACCGCCGCGACGAGCGCGAACTCGCCGATGGTGAACAGAGGGGTCTGGTAGCTGGCGATAGCTTCGACGTAAAGTTCTGGGTAGAAGGCTGCCCACGAGGTATCGATGACGTGGAGAGTCAAGAAGAACACGACGCCCAGCCCGGTAAGACGGTGAAGCACCCAGCTCCACTGTCCGATTGCACCACGATAGCGCAGAGTCTCGGTTAGCGTGTAAGCAAGCGAGGTCAAGTTAAAGCTCCTGAATGTGTGAAATTCCCTATTTTTTTACGGCGTGAGGATGAGAACCGCCGCGCGTCGATTAATGAACATTTTGTCGCATTATAACACTGCGACCGGAGGCTGCAAAACATGTGGACTATTAAATATGTGGATAAACGAGTAGAGATGACAAAAGGCACGGTGCTGGATGATCAACAGCACCGCGCCGGGAAAAGAGTCGGGTTGAAGCGGAGTTACAGTTCGCAGTGATAGGTAGTCACCCTGCGGTTGGTGTGCGCCGGGATGAAGATCAGCCGGAAGATGCGGGCGATCACCCACGCCAGCCGCGCGTAGACGACCAGCGCGATGATCGACGAAATCTCGAAGGGGGTGGGAAGATCACGGACACGCTCTAAACCCCTCACCTCTGACCCCGCTCCCACGTAAACGGGGAACGGCGAACATAGCAGATTTGTGGGTCACGAAGCTGATCCGTTCAAAAACGATCTCCTCAATGTTCCCCACTTCCTTGACGGACTTAGAATATGCGTGCTAATCTAATGGGGTGTCTTGTTAGTTGTACGCAGGGTCACTTGGGCAAATTGGACTTGGAGATACCGATTTACATAAGGTATCCAGTCAGGGAGCGGTAGAACAAACGCGCCAACACCGTGCGAGAGAAGAGAGACACATCCCTAGCCGCTCCTCCTCAAGCAACAACACAAAATTGAATCAAAACGGGCGAGTCAGTGACTCACCCACAAGAGACAGATCGAGGCATTCGAGCTTCAGTGATTATCTCATTCACCGGAGACAGTGGAAGGCAATCCTTCATAGATTCTAGCCGCGAACTCCAAAGTGTACATAGTTTTGAGGACAATCCCGTTAACATTCTCAAGATCGTTCTGGCGAAACTTGTATAGCGAGAGTGTATGGCGCTGGTTGTCATCGCGCGCCCAAACAGGCAGCGAATTGTAAGTAGCGGAAGTTGAAGTCAATCCCTTCGAATTAGGCGCGGTTTTTCTCTTGGAGGATATAAGTCTCCCTTGGACAGTCCGAATTCCCTTTATAATCCGCTTGTGGTAGATATACTCGGCTCGATCCCACATGCTATATGAAGCGTGTGCTGGCGTTCCGTCCTCAAACGGCACGAGCGTTAACCTTCGATCTAGGTATCCAAGCAGTTGGCGTACAAGTGCATGATTCTTATACGCAGAAGACGGCAATTTCCAAGTCTCTGCTACTCCAGCGGCATAGCCAAGTGGATAATCAATGCGGGTAAAATGCTTGACCGCTGAGAGTGAAGCTGAAGCCCAGCGCCCCGCACGATTGCGACTGTAAAAATAATTACAAAGTTTCACTTGATCGACTGCCGGAACTCGCTTTGCCTGATCTCTCAGTATCGACGTGAGTTGTGTGCGAACCACCGGGCGAGGATCTTCTGCAAAGTATTCAGGATGTGAATCTGGTCGGATTAGTACCGAACTCAACCGATCAATAATCTTTTCATGCGTCGGAAAGTTGATGCCAGCGTAACCGATAGCCCAAATAGCCCTCGTCGCCAACTCGCCAAAATTGCCTGTCGTCAGCAAATCCGAATAACCCATATTGAAGAGATAATTCCGCTTCGTCAAAGGAACTCGCAACACGCCATCAAGGACTAAGGCTTCGGCAAGCATTGAGTCCGACTCAGTTTGAGCAAAGAGGTATTGATCCTTTGTGTTCAAATATGTGAACTCTAAAGCAGCAGCTAACTGCCTAGAAATTCGCTCGTCGGAACTTGCACCACCGTAAGCGTACACAACTGGCTTGATGCCAGCATATGACATTAAAGCCAGTACAATACGTGAATCCGCGCCACCAGACATACAATGTCGAATAGTAGATGCAGTTAACCATCGAGGTCGAGCTGCATCTATATAGATCTGAGCGATATCTTCGACTCTGGGAGCTGGACCTTTCACTTCGACATAGTGATAGGACGAGGTCTTCGCCCAACTTTTGCCGGGCTTCACACTTAGCATTGAATCCATTTCTAGTGCAAAAGTATCCTTGAAGATCGTGAGATCTCCATACATAAACCCACATAAATCAAACAAGGCACAGGTCTCGTGATCAAGTGTTAATGGAACACATGATGCCAATAAATAGAGATGACTCGCTGCTAAAGGCTCTTTCATAACCTCGGTGTAATATAGATTTCCCAAACCTACGCTATCGATACTGGCTTCCCATTGTTGAGCGTCGTGGTTAACAACAACAACCTCAAAATCTCCCTGAAGTTTCTGCTTAAACAGATCAACGCTCCGTTGATCTTCTGGGATTCGACGGACAAAAGCTTCGATATCACCATCGCTTGCGAGACAGGAGGGATAACCAAGTAAAGCAACTGTCCGTTCCCGACCTTCAACGATTAAACAAAGCTCTTCAGTATTTCCGCGTAATACATGAAGGTTTAACACCCCCAACTTGTAAACTTCCAGATTCAAATCTATCGAAAGTAGTTGGTGATAAATCTGTTTGTAATGAGAGATGCCACGTTCGGCTTGTTCGATATTCGACGACGAAGAGATGACGAACATAGAGGTTTGTACCCAGAAGTCTAAAATTTCCGGTAGGATATTCTCGGTAGTATATATTGATAACCCGTTGTCCGGCAATAAATCCGTCGAGTTATCATTAACCGAAAACGCAGATCAGACCGGGCGAGTCACTGACTCGCCCGGTTTTTAGTTTAGATGATGACGAAACTAGATGCCGACGCGGATTTAGACGCCGGGGGCTTCGAGTTCTTCGTCGGTTTCGGTTTCTTCGACGTTTTCGAGCACCAGTTCGCCGTCGTGAACCACCGCGCGGACGATCCCGGCGAGACTGAAGCGACCCGACAGGATACCGTCGGAAAGCTCATCTTCGATGGCGTTCTGGAGCAGGCGGCGCAGCGGACGTGCACCATAATCGGGATCGTAGCCCTTCTCCGCCAGCCAATCGCGCGCTTCTTCGCTGAGTTCGAGCGTGATGGCGTGCTCGATCAGGCGCTCGCGCACCTTGTTGAGTTCGAGTTCGACGATCTGCTTGATCTCGTCCTTCGAGAGCGAGCGGAAGACGATGGTCGCGTCAACGCGGTTGAGGAACTCCGGGCGGAACATCCGCCGTAGTTGATCGGTGACGTTCTTACGCATGTCGGCGTATTCCGCCTTCTGATCGGCGTCGGGGTTCTTGGGTTGATTGAAGCCGAGCTGCGTGCCATGCTTGATGGTGTCGGCGCCGACGTTGCTGGTCATGACGATGATCGCGTTGCGGAAGTCGACGCGACGACCACGTGCGTCAGTCAGCGTGCCTTCCTCCATGATTTGCAGCAGCATGTTGAAGGCTTCGGGATGCGCCTTCTCGATTTCGTCAAAGACGACGATGCTGTAGGGACGGCGGCGGATGGCTTCGGTCAACTGACCGGCATCCTCGTAACCGACGTAACCGGGAGGCGCGCCGACGAGCCGGGCGACCGAGTGCCGCTCCATGAACTCGCTCATGTCTAGCTGGATCAGGGCTTCTTCGCTGCCGAACATGAATTCCGCCAGCGCCTTGGTTAGCTCGCTCTTGCCGACACCGGTGGGTCCCAAGAACATGAATGACCCAATCGGGCGGCGCGGGTCTTTCAGACCGGCGCGGGCGCGACGGACCGCCTTGCTGATAGAGTCGATGGATTCGTCCTGCCCGACGATCCGGCGGTGGAGTGCCTCCTCCATGTGCATCAGGCGTTCGCTTTCCTCGCCCGCGATGCGCATGGTCGGGATACCCGTCCACATCGCCACGACTTCGGCGATGTCCTCCGCGCCGAGGCGCGGCTGATTGGTCTTTTCGTTCCAGTTGGATTTGAGCACGGCGAGCGTCTCTTGCAGGCTGTCACGCTGGCTGCGCAGGCGATCCACTTCGTCGCCCATTTCGCCGTCTTCTTCGAGCAGCTTGAGGTCGTCCTCGACCTGCACGAGTTCCTGCTCGGCGCGGCGTACCTGCGCCGCTTCAGGACTCTTGTACATGCGCAAGCGCGCCGAGGCTTCGTCGATCAGGTCGATGGCTTTGTCCGGCAGGAACCGATCCGGGACGTAGCGCGCCGACAAGTTCGAGGCGGCTTCAATCGCTTCGTCGGTGATCTCGACGTTGTGGTGATCCTGATAGGGACCTTTGATCCCTTGCAGGATTTCGATGGTTTCTTCGATGGTCGGCTCGGAGACGAGGATCGGCTGGAAACGCCGCTCCAACGCTGCGTCGCTTTCGATGTGCTTGCGATACTCGTCCAGCGTGGTCGCGCCGATACATTGAAGCTCGCCGCGTGCCAACGCGGGTTTGAGAATGTTGGCAGCGTCGACACTGCTGCCCGCCGACCCCGCACCGACGAGCATGTGCACCTCGTCAATGAACAGGATGCTGTCCGAGGCTTTGAGTTCCTCGATGACGCGCTTGAGCCGTTCTTCAAACTGACCGCGATACATGGTGCCCGCGACCAGCGACCCGACGTCAAGCTGAAGCACGCGCTTGTTGAGCAGCGGCTTGGGAGTTTCTCCGTTGACGATCCGCTGCGCCAGCCCCTCGACAATCGCCGTCTTGCCCACGCCCGGCTCACCGATCAGCGCGGGGTTGTTCTTACGGCGGCGGCTCAAGACCTGAATCACGCGCTCGATTTCGGTTTCCCGTCCGACAACGGGGTCAAGCTTCCCCTCCTGCGCCAGCGCAGTGAGATCGGTTGCCAGTTGGTCGACCAGCGGCGTCTTGCCCTCACGTGGGCGAGGGCGTCGTTGACGGTCGTCTTCCTGATTGGGCTGAGGATTTTGCACAGGACTCTCCTGTAACACCCGGCGCGTCTGCCGACGCACCTCTTCCGGGCTAATGCCCAGACGCTTCAGAATGTCAATCGCCACTCCTTCGGTCAGCCGCACTAGACCGAGGAGAAGATGTTCGGTACCAATGTAATGATGTCCCATGCGCCGGGCTTCGTCAACGGCAAGCTCAAGCACGCGCTTGGTTCCGGGCGAAAGCTCCGGCTGAACGGTCGTCGTGCGAGTCGAAGCACGGGTCATGCGTTCAACCAATTCTTCCACGCGGCGCTGCTCCAGCCCCAGCTCGCGCAGGACGCGCCCGGCGACGCCACCCTCTTCGCGGATCAACCCCAACAAGAGATGCTCCGTTCCGATGTAGTTATGTTGAAGTCGTTCGGCTTCCTCTTGGGCTAGGCTAAGTACGCGCCGCGCTCGTTGAGTGAAGCGCTCCATCTTATTCGGCACGGTTCATTTACCTCCGTTGCCCGTGTTCTGGCAGAAAACACCGGCTGCTTACTAGTTTACTTGAAGGACATTATCCGCAGAGCGATAAACTGAACCCATTATAGCACACACGTTACGCCTGATAATGTACCGTTGTGGATGAATAATTCGTTAATGATAGAAGCTGTAATAATATGCGCGCGTACCAACGGGGGCGGGAGTAGCTGGCTTCGTCAAGAAGCCGAAGCCTAAACCCGCCCGCTTGGTTTAGGCTTCTTCAGTGGTGTTGTCAGTGACGGTCGTGGTGTCAGCGGCATCAATAGTATCGTCGATGACGTCAGGGGTTTCTGCGGTGACGGTCGTGGTGTCGGTGACGGCGTCAGCGTCATCAACGGTGGCGTCGATGACGTCAGGGGTATCAGCGGTGACGGTCGTGGTGTCGATGCCTGCTTCGGTGTCGTCGTCGGTCGGGGATGTAGACCAGTCGAGGTCGAGATACTCCGCCGAGTTGACTTTCTTGAGGCTCAACCCAAGGCGGCGATTCTTGATGTCGATTTTGACCACGCGAAGGGTGAGTTTATCGCCCTCGTTGACCACTTCGCGGGGATGATTCACGCGCTTATCGGACAATTCGGAGATGTGGATCAGTCCTTCGATCTCCGGCACGTCGACCAGTTGAGCGAACGCCCCGAACTTGGTCAGCTTCGTGACCATGCCCTGAACGAGCTGCCCGACCGCGTAATTGATGGCGATGGTATCCCACGGGTCCGGCTCTTGGCGCTTCATGCTCAAGCCGATGCGCTTGTTCTCTTCGTCGATGCTGATAACTTCGACGCGCACGGTCTGACCGGGCTTCAGCAGTTCTTTGGGGTGGGTGACGTGCTGCCACGAGAGTTCGGTCAAATGCACCAAGCCCTCAGCGCCGCCGATGTCGATGAACGCGCCGAAATCTTCAAGGCTGACGACGCGCCCTTCGCGGACTTCGCCCACGGTCAAATCTTTAATCAGGTTCTCTTTACGTTTCTCGCGGGATTGACGCGAGGCGAAGCGCTCGGAGAGGATCAAGCGGTTGCGCCCGCGATCCACTTCCATCACCTTGACGACGACCGGCTCGTTGACCATGCTGCCCCAACGATCTTCGGGGGTGTCGCCGGTGAGGGAACGGCGGCGCTCGGCGCTCATTTGGCTCTGCGGGACGAAGCCGCGCAGCCGCCCAAAGCGGACGATCAGCCCACCCTTGTTATAACCGGCGATGCGGCTCTCGTAAGCCTCTTGGCTCTGGCGATATTCTTCGGCGTGCTGCCAGTCGATCTCCTCAAGGGCGCGGTTGATCGAGAGGACGGTGTTGCCGTTGTGATCGTGCGGGTTGACGACGTAAGCCTGAACCTTTTCGCCCACGACCAGCGATTCGAGCATCGGGCGGGTCATGCGTTCAAGTTCATGACCGGGAATGATGCCTTCGCGCCCGTCGCCGACGTCGACCGTGACCAGCGTCGGCGAGGT
The DNA here is from genome assembly GCA_963826685.1 of uncultured Chloroflexia bacterium. Lineage (GTDB taxonomy): Bacteria > Chloroflexota > Anaerolineae > Aggregatilineales > Phototrophicaceae > Flexifilum. The sequence goes on from CAWGYC010000007.1 coordinate 7,862, forward strand.
CGAAATGATAGTCGCTTCGATCAGATCGCCCCGCTTGAGCGCCGACGAATCGGCTGGCACTTCGGCGACCGGCTCGGCTTCGGCTTGGGTTTCCGGTTCGGCGGGGGATTCAGCTTGGATTTCAACCGGCACTTCAGCGACCGGCTCGGTTTCGGTTTCCGGTTCGGCGGGCGCTTCGGTTACTCGCTCAGCTTCGGCGGTGATTTCCGGTTCGGCTTGCTCATCAGCGGTAGAATCAGAGACATCCGCTGCCTGCGCCTCAGTGTCGGTTGCCGAGTCGGCAGCGTTCACTTCCGCAACATCGACAGCTTGCGTCTCATCGGCGTTATTTGTAGCCTCAGTTCCGTGTGGCTGAAGCAACTCGCCAACTGAAGCATCGTTTTCTAAGGCTTCAGTCTCGTCCAGCCCAGACTTTTTCGGGTACATAACCGTTAATTCTCCCGCAGATAGGTGGGTATGCCGGACTATTATACAACGCTCGCTAGAAGAATCAAACAACAAAATTAAGCTCGTCGTCACGCAACGCTAGATTTAAGATTGAGGCGAATTCGGCTTGAACCCCTCTCCCCCAACCCCTGTCAGGGATAGGTTTTTAAGGGTGGGCTAACCTCACCCCTAAATAGGCTTGTCCGGTACTCGAATCAGCATCATTTGTCTCTTGCTGCCGCTGCTGACCCCACCCCCGACCCCTCCCCGACTTCAGGGAGGGGAGCGTACACGCCGTTGGCTGCCGACACGCTGCGTTTTTCCCGAAGCTGCGAGGCAAGTGCCGACGATTCGGGGCACGGTTAGGGAGCACGGCTATGTTTTGAATACCTCACCCCTAAATCCCCTCTCCATTGCATGGAGAGGGGATTTTAAACACCCTTTGCAACCTGTTTTTACCCCCTCTCTACGTAGTGGAGAGGGGGCAGGGGGTGAGGTTAATAAAATACCTACCCCTGTCAGCTCCCCCACCCCCACTGCAACATGGGCGGAAGCCGGGAAAATGCCGATCAATTTTGGCGGAATGGTCGCCCCGCCGCGAAAAATCCGCGTTAGAATGGGCGCGGAGGAATTTCTATGCGCAAACTGATGTTGTTGCTTGTGCTCATACTGGCGGCGAGCTGCTTCGCTGGCTGCCAGACGGCGACGCCGACCCCTGACGCCTCGACTCAAACCGCAAGTATCACCGTAGCGACCACGCCTGATCCGCCGATGATGGGCGACTCGACCATGACGATCACCGTGACCCAAGCTGGCGCGCCGCTGGCAAACGCGCCGGTCAGCGTGCGCGGCGACATAAATCACGCCGGGATGAAGCCGGTACTCGCCGACGGGACGACCAACGCCGACGGTGCGCTCGACGTCCCGTTCGCGTGGTCGATGGGCGGCGACTGGATCGTGACGGTGACGGTCACACTGCCGGACGGATCGGAAGTATCGCAGGACTTCGACTACACGATCAGCACAGATATGAATATGGGTTCATAGGGACAGCGATCATGGAGCACAATCAGGCGCAAGGCTGGCACGTCGCCCGGTGGGATAGGTGGGGCTGGATCGAAACCGTTCTCAAGCTGATCGGTGTCGCGGCGGGCGTGATCGCCTTTTTGCAAGTAAGTGGCGCGGGCGACTACGTGATCAGTGGGAATCCGCGTCTGGCTGCGGTCGTGGTCGCCGCCGTGCTGACGCTCGTCGCCATCTTTCAGTTGGTGCTTCGAATCGGTCAGCGCGAGCTGATCTCGCTGGTGTTCGCCATCCTCAACCTGTTGGGTCATCTGGCGGTGGTGGCGGCGCTGCTCCAAGCGGCGGACGCGACCACGCTGCCGCTGATTTTCGGCGTCGTTTACGTGCTCGGTCAGCTTGCGAAGCTGCAATGGCTGCACGTCACCGGCTACACCGAAGGCGGCATGGACCTGCGGGGTATGTACCTGTTCACCGGCAGTCAAACGGCATTGTACGTCTTGTTCGCGGTGCTGCTGCTGGTGTAGAAATGCTGAGGATGAGCGTGATTTATGGCGTAGGGGCACGATCTGATCGTGCCCCCTGTGAGTAAAGGAGTAGGTGTAAAACGCCTTATTACGCGATCTGCCTACTTCGCCGAGGGTTTTAACCCTCGGCTAGGGAATTCTGTCGCCGTGCGAAACTTCGTTTCGCCTGAAGGGGCGACTCAAAACGATCTTCGCGGCTTTACCGATGTTTGTTATAGATGGACTCTAGAATGACTACCCAATCGCATGAACTGTATCGCCCGAAGACCGCGTTTGACCTGCTGCGCCTGCCGCTGATCGGCAGGCTGCTCAAGTGGCGCTGGGGACGGCTGATCCTGCAAATTCCGCTGCTGCTGGTGGCGGCGCTGCTGGTTTACGACGGCTTCACGGGCACGCAGCGCGCGCCGGAGAACCTCGCCACGATTGCGCCTTGGGTGCATTATCGCGGCTTGGTGATGGTGGCGCTGCTGCTGGCGGGCAACCTGTTCTGCATGGGCTGCCCCTTCACCATCACGCGGACGCTCGCCAAGCGGTCGAGTATTCGCGGGCGGCGCTTCCCGCGCGTGCTGCGCAATAAGTGGCTGGCGATTGCCACGTTGTTCGTCTTCTTCTTCCTTTATGAATGGCTCGACCTGTGGTCAAGCCCGCTGCTGACGGCGTGGGTGATCGTGTTTTACTTCACGCTGTCGTTCGTACTGGAAGCCGTCTTCACCGAGTCGGCGTTCTGCAAGTACGTCTGCCCGATGGGGATTTTCAACTTCGTCTACTCGACGGTCTCGCCGCTGCAAATCGGCGCGCACGACATGGAAATCTGCCGTCACTGCGCCGCTAAGGAATGTGTGACCGGCAGCTACCGCGAGACGCCGCTGATCGTGGTCGACCAGATCGGCATCAACGGCGAGCCGGTCGCCACCCATACGGACGGACCGCAGGGGACGCTCGGCTGCGGCACCGAGCTGTTCGCGCCATTCGTCAAGAGTAACATGGACTGCATGATGTGCCTCGACTGCGCGCGCGCCTGCCCGCACGACAACATCGGCTTGATGGCGCGGACGCCCGGTGCGGAACTGGTGAAGCCCGACAGCTTCCCCCGTCGCTGGGACTTGGCGTTCCTGATCGTCAGCCTCGCCTTCATGGGGTTGATCAACGCCTTTGGGATGGTGCCGCCGGTCTATACGCTGATGCAGTCGATAGCGGATGCGCTGGGGTTGGCGGCGCTCGGCTTGAGCGATCTGGCGATTGAGGGGATCGTCCTGTTCATCATCTTCGCCGTCGGGATGCTGATCGTGCCCGCCCTGCTGCTGCTGGCAGCGGCGGCACTGGCTCGACTGCTGACCCATACCGTCAAGCGCGACTCGCTGCGGACGGCGGCGACCTCGTTCGCGCCCGCCTTCGTGCCGATTGGCTTGGGCTTCTGGACGGCGCACTACGGCTTCCACTTCTTGATCGGCGCGCTGACGATCATCCCGGCATTCCAGAATTTCCTCGTCGAGCACGGGATTACCCTGCTCGGCGATCCCAACTGGACGCTCGGCGGCGTCGAGAATATGGCAGTGATCGGCTTGATCCAGACGATTGCGCTGCTGGGCGGATTCGTCGGCAGCATGGTCGTCGCTCAGCGGATCGCCATGCGGCTGTATAAGCGCGACAGCATGATCGGGCTGCTGCCGTGGGCGCTGCTGTTCCTGCTGATGATCGCAGCGGGGATGTGGCTGTTCAACCTGCCGATGGAGATGCGCGGGACGATCCAGTTCAGCTAAACGATAAAGGATTCAACGCAAAGACGCAAAGACGCGAAGGCGCAAAGAAAAGCGGGCTGCTTAATCGTCGACCTGCACTGTGCCGAGGGTGGCGGCATTCTCAGTACACGCGCCAGCGATCAGCACGCAGAAGTTGGCGACGTCCGGGTAGCTGTACCACCCGGCGCTGACGGTGTAGTCGCCGGGTGGCAGATCGTCCGGCAGCGCGATTTCGACCACTTCGGCGCGCTGATCGCCTGCCGGGATCGCTCCAAGCGGGTTATCCTGCTGCGCGACCAGATCGCCCGCCGCATCGGTGAGGTGGACGAAGCGCACGTCGTCGTTGGTGCGCGGCTGATCGAAGCGCCAATCAAGCCAAATCAGGACCGAGTCGCCCGCCGTCACGGTCGACGGGAGGTGGGCGTCGAGCAGGGTGACGCCGTTGTCAAAGCGTACCGGATCGCGCGGGACGGCGAGGGTGTAGTTGAGCGCGAGATCGCTCACAGCGACCGAAGCGCAGGTCAACGTCGGATCGAAGTGATCCGGGCACGGCGGATCGAGCGCCAGCGTAATGGTCTGGAAAGCTCCGGCGCTGACGGGCAGCGGCAGATCGACCGGCGTCGTGCCGTTCACTGTCCAGCGCTGAACCGGATTCCCATCGAGCAGCGCGACCACCTGCTGACCATCCCCGATCAGCGTCGCCGTTAGTTCGACCCAGCCGGGATAGGGCGAATAGATATAGGAGTCGGTCTGAGACGTGATCGCGGTGGCGGCGCTGGGTACGGCGGTAAACGTCGCTAAATACTCGACCGGCGGCACGAAAAAGACGGCATAGTCGTCGTCCTCGTAGTATGGATCGCCCAACTGATTGCGGGCGTGGGTTTCGAGTGTCCCATCGTCGTAAGCCTTGTGGACGATCACCACGTCGACTTGAGCGTCGTCGAGCAGCTTCGGGTCGAGCGTCGTCTCCAAGATGGCGACCTTTGCCGGATCGACGGTCGAGCGCCGCGCCACCTGCCCGGTAATCAGCGGGTGGTTATGCCCGGTCTGCAAGAACATGGCGTCCTTATCGACCAGCAGGTTGTCGGGGACGTCGAGGACGGCGCGAAGATCGTCGCGCGCTGAGAGCGCCGCAATCGGCGCGGGGACGACGCCGGGGACGGTCGGCAACCCCCACCAGACCTGATATTCGAATGGGATTGCCACGATGAGGATGATTGCGGCGAGCCAGCGGCTGTGCCGATCACGAAGTCGTGACCAGATCAGCGCCGATCCATAGCCGACCAGCACGGCGACGGCGAAACCGACGGCGAAGTTGAAGCGCGCCGGGGTGCGGGCAATGCTGATCAGCGGCAGGTCTTGGAACAGCGCCCACGGCAGCGTGATATAGCTGGCGTAGCCGTCGACGCGCAGCGCCAGCGGCGTATCGACCACTTTAAGCAGCGGACCGAGCGAGAACACCCATGCGACCAGCGCCAGCAGCAGCCACGCGCGGGCGGCGCGCAGCTTCCAAACGGCGACCAGCGCCAGCGCCGCCGCGATCATGCCGACGTAGCTCGTCCACTCGAACGGGTCGAGTCCGAGCACTTGGCGGTTATAGCCAAGCGCTTCAAACAGCGGATGGTAGAACGACGGCGAGACGACGCCGAGCAGCGAGGCGCTGTAACGCACCGATCCGGCTTCCGGCGGCGCTTTGAGCGTGTCGAGCGCCAGCGGGACGGCAAAGGGCAGCGACAAGATTGCGCCGAGGGCGACCGTCAGCAGCGCGCGGCGCAGCGTCCGCCAGTCGCGCGCGATCAGCACGAGCACAAAATAGAGCAGCGTGATCGGGGCGGTGAGGTAGAGCAGCAGTAGGATGTTGCCCAGAAAGCTGAACACAAACAGCAGCGCTCCGGCGAGGATCGTCCGGCGGAGGTGAGACGTATCCCGCAGGTGCAGCAGCGTGTAGAGCAAGAGCGGCGCGGGATAGAGCGTCAAAAGTCCAACGTGCGCCGCGCCAAGTTGTCCCTGAAACGCCGGGTAGATCATAAAGACCAGCCCGGCGATCAAGGACGCGACCTCACCCCCTGACCCCCTCTCCATTTTATAGAGAGGGGGAATCGGTGATGCGGTTGGCGTGGACTGCGGTGGTGTAAGGACAACGAAAGAATTGTGCGTTAAGGTCAAGAGATAGCGCACCAGAAAAAACATCGCCCAACCGTTGAGGGCGAGCGTCAGCAGCGCGGCGAGGTTGAAGGCGGCGGGCAGCGGCAGCACGAAGGCGAACAGCCACGCCGGGAACGACTGGAGCGGGATGCTCCAGAGCAGGACGGCGCTCGCGCCGTCAGGGTAGACGATGTTGGGCATGAAGAACGGATCCTGCCCGGTTTGCAGCGCCGTCTTGATCCACCAGACGTGATGGACGTACTCGTAGGCATCGCTGGTCGGGTGCCCGATCAGGCGCGTGCTGAAGGTCGTGATCAGCGGGAAGGTGATCACGAGGGCGATGGCGAAGTAAAACAGGAAGATCAGGACGTGCTGGCGGATGCTTTAGTCATGGGTGATTAGTTTTTAGTGATTGAACTGATTCAAGCTTTTGGTTTAGTCGCATAACCTCACCCCCCGACCCCCTCTCCATTGCATGGAGAAGGGGAGAAGAACAGGCAGCGGCGTGATTTTAAGGTCGGCGGTGCAGCAAGCTGATGGAAAGACAAAAAGGTTAAATCACCTTATTCAGTGCTGGCTGCGGGCAAATTCAGCGAGCAGGCGGATCATACAACTAAAAACCAAAAACCCGGAACTAATAACCAGTTGCATAATAAAATAGACCTTGTTGATAAAAATTAAAAATCCGAGTAAAATAAAACAAATGAGCTATCAAGGAAAATCTATAGTGGATACCGAGCAGAAGCGCCGCGCTGTTGATCGCTTCGGACGCATGATCAACTATCTTCGCATCTCGCTGACCGACAAGTGCAACCTGCGCTGCGTCTACTGTATGCCCGAAGACATGGTGTTTCGCCCCAAGCACGAATTGATGCAGGACGACGAACTGCGGACGTTCGTCCGCGTCTTTGCCGATCTCGGCTTCCACAAATTCCGGCTGACCGGCGGCGAGCCAACCGTGCGCCAGAACATCGTCGAAATCTGCGACTTTATCGCCCACACGCCGGGCGTGCAGAGCCTCTCGATGACGACCAACGGCATCCTGCTCGACAAACTCGCCCAGCCCTTGGCGGACGCGGGCTTGCAGCGGGTCAACGTCAGCATTGACACGCTCGACCCGGAGCGCTTCAAGCAAATCACCCGCTGGGGGACGCTGGACGAGGTGTGGCAGGGCGTCGAAGCCGCCGAGCGCGCCGGTTTGACGCCGATCAAGCTGAACGCGGTGGTCGTGCGCGGCTTCAACGATCAGGACGTGACCGAACTCGCCAAGCTGACGCTGGATCACGATTGGCAGGTGCGCTTCATCGAGATGATGCCCTTCGGCGATGTGGCGACCTTCGCGCAGGAACAAATCATCACCGACGCGCAGATTCGCGAGCGCATCGCCGAGGAATACATGCCGCTGGAACTGAGCGACGCGGGTAAGCTCGACGGCGAGGCGCGGATTTATACCTTCCCCGGCGCTAAGGGATCGGTCGGGTTCATCAGCACGGTGAGCGCGCCGTTTTGCGCCACCTGCAACCGCGCTCGTCTGACGGCGGACGGCGTGCTGAGGCTGTGCCTGCTGCGCGATAAGGAAGTCAATCTGCTCGGACCGCTGCGGGCGGGCGCGAGCGAGGAAGACCTGAAAGACATCATCCTTGAGGGCATCTGGTGGAAACCTTGGGGGCACGGGCTGGCGGAGGACGTAATCCCGGTCACGCGGGTGATGAGCCAGATCGGGGGGTAAAGCATCCCATGCAATAGGTTGAAACCGTAGGGGCGTTACATGTAACGCCCCTACAAACCTCACCCTCTGACCCCCTCTCCATGATGAGAGGGGGAAGAAAAGCGAGCGGCATACACTATATCCAAGTGTTAAACAGCATAAACCACCAGCGGTACTAGCTCAAATGCGGCTCGATGATGCGGGCGATGTTGAGCGCCCATTCGCCTTCTCCGTCCGTATCATCGCCCAGCGACCAACTCGCGCTCAAGCAGGCATAAGCATACGTATAGGCAAGAATACGCGGCAGATCGATGTCCAGTTCTTCGGCGAGAATCCCCGCGTTTCGCAATAAGCGCGTCTCGTCGTGGACCAGCGGGTCGAAGCGCTGCTGTCCGGTGTAGGGGTTGCAGAGGGTATTGGCGCAGTCGTAAGTCCGCTCGCCGACCACGCCTTTGGGGTCGAACGCCAGCCAGCCGCGCGCCGCGCTGTAGCGGAGGTTGGCGTGATGGATGTCGCCGTGCAGCACGCGCAGGTCACGCGGATCGCTCAGCAGGGCGTCCGCGACCCGCGCGCCCCGCACGAAAATCGACTCGATCCCGGCGCGCTGATCGGCTTCCGCCTTGAGGAACAATTCTCGAAACCAGCCCTTGAGCGGGAATAAGCCGTCGATTGACTCCGGTAGCGGCGCGCTGTGAAGCTGCCGGATCACGCCCGCGATGATGTGGGTCGCCTCGGCATCGCCGCCGCTCTTGACCAGCGGCAGCAGATCATCCCCGGCGACGTATTCGAGCAACTGCGCCCCCTCATCCGACCGGAACAGACGAATCGCGCCGTGACCGTCGAAACAGCGCAGCGCCGTCGCGCCGTTCCGTTCTTCCCAACCGTCGTCGGTCAGCAGCTTGAGGACGGCGGTCGCGCCCTCGGATTCGACGGTGTAGAGGTGACTGGTCGGCGTCTGGGCGAGCGGCTGCGGCTGCGACAACTGCCAAAGTTCGAGGTAGTGTTCTAGTTTCTGCATCATGCGCGGTATTATAACCTCAGAGACCATTTGAGAATTACCCCCTCACCCCCGACCCCTCTCCCACGCAAGCGGGGAGAGGGGAGAAAAATGCTTAATTATTGGGCAGAGCTATAGGGAAGAACGGGAATATTCAAATGGCTTCTCACCAAGCGATCGCATCCCATAGCGCAGGAGCAGAAGATGCAGACTCACATGATCGAGTTCGCGGCGAACGGCGGTAGTGCTCCCGGCTACTTGGCGCGACCGGACGCCCTCGCGCCCGCCGTCGTCGTCGTGCAAGAGTGGTGGGGACTGACCGACCACGTCAAGGACGTGACCCGGCGCTTCGCCGAGGCGGGTTACGCAGCGCTCGCGCCGGACTTCTATCGCGGCGAAGTCGCCGCCGAGCCGGACGAAGCGCGCAAGCTGGCGATGGAACTCCAATATCCGCAGGTACAGGCGGACGTGCAGGGCGCGATTGACTACTTGCGGGCGCAGCCGTTTGTCGAGCCGAAGCGAGTCGGCGTGATCGGCTTCTGCATGGGCGGGCGGCTGGTGGGTAGGCTGGCAATGACGGCGCACGACTTGAGCGCTGCCGTCGCCTTCTACGGCGTCCCGGCGCTGTCCGACGCGGACGCCGCCGCGATCAACGTGCCGCTGCTGGCGATCTACGGCGAGAACGACGGCGGCTTCCCGCCCGACTTGATCCGCGCCAACGAGGACAAACTGACGGCGGCGGGCGTGACCCACGAGATCGTGGTCTATCCGGGCGCGCCGCACGCCTTCTTCAACAACTCGCGCCCGCACATCTATCAGGCAGAGGCGGCACAAGATGCGTGGCAGCGCGCGCTCGGCTGGTTTGGAACGTATTTGAAAGCGTAAGAACCCCTCACCCCCAGCCCCTCTCCCACGCAAGCGGGGAGAGGGATGAAAAACGGCTCCCGACGACAATGGATTAAAAGTGTCGTCCGGTAGTGAGAGGCGGCTTTCAGGGGTAGGTATTTTATTAACCTCACCCCCTGCCCCTCTCTACGCAGTGGAGAGGGGGTAAAAACAGGTTGCAACGGGTGTTTAAAGTCCCCTCTCCATGCAATGGAGAGGGGATTTAAGGCTTGTCCGGTACTCGAATCAGCATCATTTGTCTCTTGCTGCCGCTGCTGACCCCACCCCCGACCCCTCCCCGACTTCAGGGAGGGGAGCGTACACGCCGTTGGCTGCCGACACGCTGCGTTTTTCCTGAAGCTGCGAGGCAAGTGCCGACAATTCGGGGCACGGTTAGGGAGCACGGCTATGTTTTGAATACCGGACAAGCCTATTTAAGGCTTGTCCGGTACTCAAATCAGCATCATTTGTCTCTTGCTGCCGCTGCTGACCCCACCCCCGACCCCTCCCCGACTTCAGGGAGGGGAGCGTACACGCCGTTGGCTGCCGACACGCTGCGTTTTTCCTGAAGCTGCGAGGCAAGTGCCGACAATTCGGGGCACGGTTAGGGAGCACGGCTATGTTTTGAATACCGGACAAGCCTATTTAGGGGTGAGGTTAGCCCAGAATTAAAAACCTACCCCTAGCAGGTGAGGGGCTGAACAGCCAATCTAAGCAGTTGGTGAGCGTGTGACGCGGAGGGCGGCTGCGGGCAGATTGCGTATCAACTCCGCTTCGGGAGCGCGGTAGACTACTGAAGCGTCTTCAAACGACACGATTAATGGCAAAACAACCGAGCGGATCATGGAACGAATCACTGCCGCGAGTAACCTAATCATCGAAATGCAGCCGGAAAGCTGGCGGTTGTTGGTCAACGGCGGCGCATCGGAGCGCGTGCTAGTTGAAGCCCTCCCCGGCGAACCGCTGCGCTATGTCGCCAGTTTTGGCAGCAAGCGCCGCTTGCCCCAAAATGGCAGCCTTGATCCCGCCGACATCCAGCGCATCGTGCTCGGTTGGTCGGAAAAAGACGCGGCTTGGCACTTGGGGCTGGTCTTGAGCGGCGATCTGTCAGACGCGCGTGGGAGCCGCTGGTGCGGACTCGCCTACTGGGACGACCCGCTGGCGAACCAGCTACAGGATTCTGCCGTACAAGCCGGGCAAACCCTTGCCCACCAGATCAACCGCCCCTTCACGATGATCCCGCCGAACATCGGCGCAGACCTGCGCTCGACTGCCGAAACCGCCATCCCGACGCCGGAGTCGCGCTGGCAGACGCCCATCGGAGCGCCCAGCGCACCCGCCACCTATGGGGAAATGCCGCTGGAACCAGCGCCCCCGCCGGAGCCGATCCCGCAGCCTGATCTGCCGCTGCGCTTCGAACTGTGGACGCTGCGCCGCGACGCCCCGGAGCGGCTGGAACTGAAACTTTCGCCCGCGTGGGGACGCAGCAAGCTGATCCGGGTGGCGTGGAACATCGTCTGGTTGGGCGTGTTCATCGTCTTGACCGTGACGACGCTGACCAGCGGCATCGCGCTGCCGCGCCCGGAACTGCTGGTCTACCTCGGTTTCGCGTCGATCCTCGTGCTGATCGCCGTCATCTTCTACAACCTTTACCAAACGGCGACCTATACCAACCGCATCAGCTTCGACCCGGCAGGCGTGCGCTGGCTGAAGGGCAAGCGTGTCCTGCGGACGATCCCGATTGACGCGCTGCAAGCGGTCTACGCCAGCCAAGTCGTCAGCAAAATCGACAAGAAGAAGGATCAGCGCACCGTCAACTTCGGCGAGATCAACCTGCTGCTGGGCGACGGCGTGTTCAAGTCGATCCTCGTGCAGCACCAGCCGGACGACAAAATCCCCGCGATGGACGATCCGCTGGACGAGGAAGCGATCCTGCCGCTGAGCGAGTACAATGCGCGGACGCACCTGCAAGCCGCCGCGCTGGAGATCGCCCACGTGCTCAACCTTCCCGCCGAATACGACAAGCGGCTGAAGTAGCAACTAGCGGTCAGCTTATCAGCACTCAGCTTTCAGCAATGAGCCAAAGGCTTTGGCTCTTGTTCAGAAAGTGCGGGCGCAGCACGCTGCGCCCCTACCAAAACGCCCACTTTTCACTCGTTTTGTACATGAGCCAAGGCTTTTTGCTCGTTGCTCATTACTTGCTACATTCCTTCCTCAGCCCTCGTTACTCAGTCCTCAGTACTTCTCTCACGCCATTAAATCCTGTCGAAATAGATTAAGTTTTCTAGATATCTGCTTGAATTCGCGTTTGAGCGGGATTATCATAAACTGTAATTCTTAAACTAATGGCATGGAACCGATGAACAACGGAACACCAGACGAAAGACCGCTGATCCTTTTCACTAACGATGATGGCATCGCCTCGCCCGGGTTATGGGCGGTGGTCGAGGCGTTCGCCGATCTCGGCGACCTGCTGGTCGTCGCCCCGCGCGAACAGCAGAGCGGCACGGGACGCAGTATGCCGATCACCAGTGAAGGACGAATCCTTGAGGAAACCCGCCTGATCAAAGGTGTGGAAACAAAGGTCTACGCCGTCGACGGCACGCCCGCACAGGCGATCCAGCACGGCGTGATCGAACTCGCCGACCGGCTGCCGTCGCTGGTCGTGTCGGGCATCAATTACGGCGAGAACTGCGGCAACGGCGTGACCATCTCCGGCACGGTCGGCGCGACGCTGGAAGCCGCCAGCCTCGGCATCCCGGCGCTTGCCGTCTCGCAGCAGACCCCGCGCGACCTGCACCTGACCTACTCCAACGACGTCGATTTCAGCGTCTCGGCGGCGTTCGCGCGCCGCTTCGGCGAGTGGCTGATCGAGAACGACACGCCCGACGACGTCGACGTGCTCAAGCTGGACGTGCCGCTCAACGCGACGATGGAAACGCCTTGGAAGATCACGCGGCTGTCGCGGCGGCGGGTCTACTGGCCCACCCGCCCGGAGCGGGTTGCGCTTTCGGACGTGGGGCGCATGGGGTATCGCTTCCACTACGATCCCGCCAACGCCGAGCCGGACTCGGACGTCTACTGCGTGCTGCACGAAGGGCACATCTCGCTGACGCCGATCAGCCTCGACCTGACCTCGCGCACCGATCCGTACCGCCTGCGCCAACTGGTCACGGGCGAGCGGGAATACGCCGAAAAGAGCAAGCAACGCAAGCAAGCGCCGCAGCTTGAAGCGCTCGAAGCGGCGATCAACGGCAAGCTGTAAGCTCTGGTCCGTAGGGGCGCACGGCTGTGCGCCCCTACAATCTAATGGCGGGCGATCTCGTGATGAGGTCGCCCGCTTTCATTTAGAATTGTCCCTGCGTTATACTGCTAGGCGTACTTGTAGGGGCGTTACATGTAACGCCCCTACGGACGTGGCAAAATCCATATCACCAGCGAACGTTCGGAACGACTGCAAATCGTGAAAAAACTCGCCCGCGCCCTCATCCTGATAGCCTTGTTGACCCCGCGCCTGACGCCTGCCTTCGCGCAGGATCAGACTCCGGAGTCGACGGAAGTGTCCTTCAGCTACGGGACGCCGGTCAGCGGGGCGTTGAACGACGCGACGCCGCTGACGACCTACAGCTTCGACGGGCTGCGCGGCGACGTGATCGCCATCGACCTGACGGTCAACTCCGGCACGCTTGACCCGATGCTGACCCTGCTCGACAGCAGCGGCAGCGTGATCGCGCAGCGCGACGACGCCGCCATCAGCGGACGCGGCAGCCGCGACCTGCACCTCGAATCGCTCCACATCCCACGCAGCGACCATTATTCGCTGGTGGTGGCGCGCTTCGGCTACGCGCTCGGCTCGACCAATGGACAGTACACGCTGGCGGTGGATCGGATCGGCGTCAGTTCGGCGTCGGGCAGCGCCCTGCGCTATGGCGACTCGGTCTACAACACGATCACCGACGCCGCGCCGCAGGTCTACTACAGCTTTCGCGCGGCGCGCGGCGACGTGATCAGCGTGCGGATGCAGCGGGCATCGGGCGACCTCGATCCGGCGCTCCAGATCGTCAACAGCGACGCCGAGGTGATCGCCGAGAACGACGACAGCCCCGGCACGCTCGACGCCGCCATCAACGGCTTCATCATCCGCGACGATGGCGTCTACGTGATCATCGCCTCGCGCTTCGGGCAAGCCGCCGGACGCAGCAAGGGATCGTTCGCGCTGACGCTCAACGCCGGGGCGGAGAGCGGGTTAGGGCGCAGCATCGAGTTCGCGCTGCCGATCCTGCCGGGTATCCCGGTGCAGGGGTCGATCAGCGACGATAACAGCGTGCAGTTCTACACTTTTCAGGGCAAGCGCGACGACGTGATCACCATCCGTATGAACCGATCCGGCGGCGCGCTCGACGCATACGTGGCGCTGCTCGACCCGTCGCGGCGCGAGATCGTCAGCGACGACGACGGCGGCGGCGGGCAGAACGCCCGCATCGACCGCTACGCGCTGCCAATGGACGGCGCATACACGATTGTCGCCACTCGCTACGACCGGGCGCAGGGGACGACGGTTGGCGCCTACCAGCTTCAGCTTGACGTGGTCGGCAGCGCCTCGCAGGGCGCGCCCACCGACGTGCCGCGCATCGAGATCGACAGCACGGTCAGCGGTGAGATCAGCGACGACGCGCCGCAGCAGCTTTACACTTTCGTCGGGCAAGCGGGCGACGTGCTCAGCATTGCGATGGATCGGGTGGACGGCAATCTCGACGCACGGCTGGCGATCCTCAACGCGCAGCAGAACCCGCTGACCAGCGACGACGACAGCGGCGGCGATCAGAACGCCAAAATCAGCTTCAGCGTGCCCTCGACCGGACTGTATTACATCGTCGCCACGCGCTACAGCGGCACCAACGGCAACCCCAACACCGCCGGGACGTACCTGCTCACGCTGGCAAAGCCGAGCAACTGACCCCACCACAATATGATCAATATGGTATTTGGTAGGGGCGTTACATGAACGTGCCTAAAAAGTCAGCTTTTTGACCCCACCCCCGACCCCTCCCCGACTTCAGGGAGGGGAGAGTGCTTCGTTTGTTTCGAGGCTTGGTGGTAAGGTTTGGCGGTGATTCGACCCGGCGATCGGTTTTTAAACACCCTCATGTAACGCCCCTAAAAAGTCAGCTTTTTGACCCCACCTCCGACCCCTCCCCGACTTCAGGGAGGGGAGAGTGCTTCGTTTGTTTCGAGGCTTGGTGGTAAGGTTTGGCGGTGATTCGACCCGGCGATCGGTTTTTAAACACCCTCATGTAACGCCCCTAAAAAGTCAGCTTTTTGACCCCACCTCCGACCCCTCCCCGACTTCAGGGAGGGGAGAGTGCTTCGTTTGTTTCGAGGCTTGGTGGTAAGGTTTGGCGGTGATTCGACCCGGCGATCGGTTTTTAAACACCCTCATGTAACGCCCCTAAAAAGTCAGCTTTTTGACCCCACCCCCGACCCCTCCCCGACTTCAGGGAGGGGAGAGTGCTTCGTTTGTTTCGAGGCTTGGTGGTAAGGTTTGGCGGTGATTCGACCCGGCGATCGGTTTTTAAACACCCTCATGTAACGCCGCTACAACCCCTCATCCCCGACCATCTCGCTGTCCAAGTTCAAGTGGTCTGCAACGGTTGCTTGTCGATCCCCCTGCTGCGAGTAAGAATGAGTAGACGTTCGCCTCGCCACCGATTTGTTGAAAGCCGCCCCATTTGATCGACATCTCCAAACGTGACAAAACGACGCTGCTGCTGTTTGTCTATCTGATCTTCTTCACGCTGGCGTTTCCGAGCGGCATCTTCACCGCCGCGTGGGTCTACATGCAGGCGACCTATGGCGTCTCGCTGGACGCACTGGGGATGCTCTCGATCAGCGGGTTGTTCGGCAGTTTGCTGGGCACGGTCGCCAGCGGGCGGCTGATCGGGCGGTTCGGCACCGGGCGCTATTTGGTCGCCGGGGCGGGAGTTTTGGCGCTGGCAATGGCGATCTACGCTTTAGCGCCGACGTGGATCACGCTGCTGGCAGCCATGTTCATGCAGATGTTCGGCTTCAACATCATCAACACCGGCTTGAACACCTTCGTTTCGGCGCACTACAGCACCGGACAGTTGAATTGGATGCACGCCGCCTACCCGCTCGGCGGGACGCTCGGATCGCTGCTGGTGACGCTGATCGTCGAGGACGGCGGCGGATCGTGGCATCTCGCCTACGCCATCGTCTTCGTGATCATGCTGAGCATGGGCGCGGCGCTGCTGATCACGCGCGACCGCTGGAAAGCGCAGGACGAAGCCGAAGCGCGCAGCATCAACCCCGACGGCGCTAAGCGAGTCGTCAGCTTGCGCCAGTCGTTCTTGCTGCCCGCCGTGATGATCGGCATGGCGCTGTTCTTCCTGACCACCGGGGCGGGCGGCACGACCATCAACTTGAGCAAGTCGCTGCTGACCGCCCGCGCGATTGCGGGCGCGGGTTACTGGATCAGCTTCTACTGGGGGTTCAGCTTCATCGGGCGGGTGATCGTCGGGTTCGTCGCCTACCGGCTGAACAACGTCACCCTGCTGCGCGTCTGCATGATCGGCATGGCGTTGGGAGCGGCGCTGCTGTGGCAGCCCGCCAGCGCCGCGCTCAACTTCGTCGGGCTGATGCTGTTCGGCTTGGCATCCGCGCCGGTCTACCCCACGCTGATCGCCGAGTCGCGCCGCCGGGTCGATCCGCCGCACCGCGCCAACGCTATCGGCTTCCAGATCGCCGCCTCAGCGCTGGGGATGGCGCTGGTGCCCGCCGGGGTCGCGTGGCTGGCGGATCACACCAGCGTGAACGCCATCGGCGCGATCCCCTTCGTGCTGATGGTGGTAGCAGTGGCGCTGTACGAGTTCTCACTGCGGCGGGGCGAGTCAATCGTCACACTCACGAAGACCCCGGTAAGTACGCGGTAGGAATGTTATAATCAAGCCATATAATGTTCCAACAATGTGGGATAATTCCATGCAATATCTAGACCGATTTGCAACCCTGCTAAATGAAATTGTCAACCTTGGCTACGATGATTCTCAAAAACTCGATGAAATTATACGTAAAGCAAAACTTTATATTCGAAAATCTTTCTCTCAAGTCGTCGCTGGGGAATATCTAAAGGATTTAGCGCAAATCAGTTTCTACCCGTTCGTGTCTGTTTTAGGTGATCCTGAGCAGGACCTCCGCAATCTTGACGCTTGGGAACGAGGTAGGCATACATTAGCTAATTTGATCAAAGTAATCATTGAAGAAATTAATCTGGCTAACTCCCAGTCTTCGACTTTGGCAGACACCTCCTCAACGCAAAGTATTGAAGCCAACAAAAAAGTATTTGTTGTGCATGGTCATGATGATGAGATGAAGCAAGCAGTAGCACGAACTCTCACGACTCTAGGACTTGAACCGGTCATTCTGCACGAACAAGTAAATAAAAATCGAACCATCATTGAGAAATTTGAGGCTTACGCAAATTCGGCATCGTTTGCGGTTGTTCTCCTCTCACCTGACGATATGGCTTATCCCAAATCGAAGCCTGAAAATCCTCATCCTCGCGCTCGGCAAAATGTGATTCTAGAACTTGGCTTTTTCTTGGGTAAACTCGGTAGAGATCGTGTCTTTGCCCTCCTGAGAGAAACAACCGATTTTGAGCGTCCGTCCGATTATGATGGCATTATTTACACACCCTACGATGGCGACTCAGGTGGGTGGCGCTTGAATCTAGCGGCTGAGTTGAAAGCCGCTGGTTACGATGTTGATGCGAACAGACTATTTGGGAGATAACTGGTTGACTCTCGTAAATGACGACGAATTGATTAGCATGACTATTCTGCACGCCCGGCAGCGGTTGTAACCCTATGAACGAGATCGCCATTGGCATTGACATCGGCGGGACAAAGATCGCTTTCGCCGCCGCTGACCGGGACGGACAAATCCTCGCCACGCATACCGAGCCGACGCTCGCCAACGAGGGCGTCCCGGCGGTGATCGGGCGAATCGCGCAGGGGATCGCGCAGGTGCGGGCGCAGTTGCCCGCCGATCAGCCGCTCGCCGGGATCGGCATGGGCGTGCCCGGCGCGGTGGTCGACGGGGTGGCGCAAAACGCGGTCAACCTCGGCTGGCGCGACGTGCCGCTGGTCGCCAGCGTGCGCGCGGCGATTGACCTCGACGTGCCGGTCTGGGCGCAGAACGACGTCAAGATCATGGCGATTGCCGAAGGGATCTTCGGGGCGGCGCGCGGCGTGCGCGATTTCGTCTTCCTCGCGCTGGGGACGGGCTTGGGCGGCGGCGCGATCAGCAGCGGTCGGCTGGTCAACGGCGCCAGCGGCTTTGCGCTGGAAATGGGGCACATCTCGCTCGATCCGCACGGGCGCGCCTGCAACTGCGGCGGGATCGGCTGCGCCGAGATGTACATCTCCGGCAAAGGCATGCTGGCAGGCGCAAACGCCCATCTGCCCGCTTATCCGCATAGTTCGCTGGCGACCGGCGAAATCACCACCCACGCGATCCTCGACGCCGCCCGCGCGGGCGATCCGCTGGCGTGCCGGGTGATCGACGAGGCGGTCGAGGCGCTGGGCACGGTGATGGCGTTCAGCGCCGCCGTGCTCGACCCGACGCTGATCGTGTTCGGCGGCGGGCTGGGTCACGCCGCCAGCGACCTGATCTACGCGCGCGCCACCGACGCCATGCGCTCCCGGCTGTTCCCCGATCTGCGCGGGCGGATCGACGTGCAGCCGTCGCAGGTGGAGTTGAGCGCGCTGGGCGCGGCGGCGCTGGTCTGGCACGAGTTAGCGGTCAGCGATTAGCTATCAGCGAAAGATTCTGCGATAAGGGCGGCGGTTATGTCGCCCGTTTCTCTTTAACGCCAGTCATAAATAAACCGTGATTGCTAGTTCGTGACCTAACCTCGCTGCGCTTCGCTTAGCTCCCCCTCTCCATGCAATGGAGAGGGGGTTGGGGGGTGAGGTTTCGGGAGAAGCAGCAACAACTGGCAATCAGGGTAAATAAACGATCTTCGAAAGCACGTTTCCCCGTGTAGGGGCAGGTTTCAAACCTGCCCCTACGGCGAAAATCTCCCTGTGGATTCCTTAACCTAACCCACATTTTCTAGCTGAAAGCTGACCGCTGACAAGCTGAATGCTGATTAGCCAATCTCCACCGGCGCGCCGTCGTTATCCATCGACTGCTGGGCGGCTTCGAGCATCTGGACGACGACGTAGCCGTCCACCCCGTCGCTGATCGGCGTCTGCCCGCTGCGGATGCACTCGACGAAGTGGGCGCACTCGGCGCGCAGTGGCTCGGTCGTCTCCAGCTTGGGAACGGTCATGTCGCCGCTGCGGGTGAGCAGCTTGAACTCGCCGAAGTCGTTGGGCAGCTTGTCGGGGATAACCCCGCGATCATAAATCCGCAGGCGCTCGTCGCTGACGTCATCGTAGACCGCCATTTTGTTTGCGCCGACGACGGTCATCCGGCGGACTTTGCCCGGATCGAGCCAACTGACGTGGACGTGGGCGACCTCGCCGCCGGGATACTCCAGCGTGACGAAGGCGACGTCCTCCAGCTTGCGACCGAGCAGCCGGAAGCCGCGCGCCGCCACCCGCTCCGGCGTCTTGCCGATCACGAAGTTGATGATGCTGAAGTCGTGCGGGGCGAGATTCCACATCGCGTTGAGGTCGTCGCGGACGATGCCCAGATTGAGCCGCGCCGAGTAGAGATAGCGCACGCGCCCCAGATCGCCGCCATCCACCAGCGCCTTGAGCGCCTTGACCGCCGGGTTGTACTCGAAGACGTGCCCGACCATCAGGCGCAGATTCTGCGCCGCCGCCAGATCGACCAGTGCTTTCGCGTCGGCGGCGCGTCAGCGTCAGCGGCTTCTCGACCATCAAGTGCTTGCCCGCTTCGAGGGCTTGCCGCCCCATCTCGGCGTGGAGGTGGGCGGGCGTCGCCAGTACGACGCCTTGAATCTCCGCGTCGGCGAGCACGTCCGCGAAATTGGGCGTGGTCTTGACGCCGGGGTAGCGCTCGACGTTGGTGGCGAGCGCTTGCGGGTTGACGTCGCAGACAGTGTGGAGATTCGCGTCGGGCAGCCCGGCGATATTGCGGATCAGGTTCGGTCCCCAGTAGCCGCTGCCAACGACGGCGATATTGATTTTGTCGGTCATGCTGCTTCCTTTGACTTAGAAACAAACTGACCGAATCATAACCCGAAAGCGGCGGCATTGGCGAACCTCGCCTAACGACGAACGACACCGAAACGGCAGCAGTTACTCCGTGATCGCTTTGATGTAGCGGTCGGCTGAGGCGTGGACTTTGGCTTTCGCATTGCCGTCCATGATGCTGCCGAACGAGCCGTAGATGCGGTCGTAGACGAACGGCTCGACCGCCGCGACGATTCGCCGCACTTTCGAGGGTGGCAGCGGGATCGCGTTGGGATAGCTGTACATGAAGGTTGCCCAGTTCGGGTCTTGCACAATGTGGATCGTGTCGCCGGATAGCAGCACGCCGCGACCGTCCGCGCCGTCGCGCCAGTGCAACACCGCCGACCCCGCGAAATGCCCGCCGCAGTGGATCACCGTGATGCCGTCCCACAGCGGCAGCGCGTCACCCTCCCAATACTGGATAGCGGCGTCCGGCTGCACCACGTCGCGGCGATTGCCCGCGTTGATGTAGATCGGCGCGTCGTTGAAGGCACGGCTCCACTCGCTCATGAGGGTGTGGAAGTGCGGGTGCGAGATGGCAATCGCACGGATGCCGCCCAAATCATTGATCGCTTTGACGGTCGCGTCGTCGAGATAGGGCACGCAGTCCCAGAGGACGTTGCCCTCCGGCGTCTGCACCAGATGCGCGTACTGCCCGATGCCGATCTTCGGCTCCGGCTTGAGGTGATAGAGGTTCGGCTCCACCGGCTCAATCAGCATGTGGCGGTCGTTTTGCAGGGTGTCGAGCGTCGTCCACTGCTGCCCGTTGGGGTTGACGTACTGGCGCTCGTCCTCGCAGATCGGGCAGTGGGCGGGTGGCTGATCGCTTTCGGGATACTGAGTCCCGCAGGTCACACAGATGTACTTGGGCATGGCTTGATCTCCTTGATCGCAATGCTGACAGTGTAGATCAGGGGCAGCGCGAACCAATCCGCCAAGCGACTGAGCGCCACCTGTACGATAGTCGGGGCACGTCAATAACCCCTCACCCCGTTTCGCTACGCTCAACTGCCCCTCTCCCACGCAAGCGGGGCGAGGGGAAAGGACAAAGACTCTCGCTGGGTCAAAAAATCGCCAAACCCAACGATCAAACCTCGAAACGGGCGAGGCACTCTCCCCTCCCTGAATTCGGGGAGGGGTCGGTCGTCGGCGAGGCGTAGGGAACGCCCGCCCATCAAGCGCCTCTTGACCGTCAGGTTAGGAGCATGGACGCCCCTTAAGTCTCTGCTACAATCAAACCAGATCAGCAACACCACGATATTTAGCGGAGCGCACCATGCCCGAAGAAAAACCCTTCCGCTCGCCGGAAGATCAACCGGACGAAGGAAGTGAAGCGGCAGACGGAAGCGATCTGGCGGCGGGCAACCCGCCATCCGACGACGCCAATGCCACCCAAACCGAGGCAGATTTCGACACGCTGACGCCGATGAGCGCCATCAACGAGGCGGATTATGCCGAGAACTCAGGCGACGATGCCGAAGTCGAGCCAGCCGCGCCCGACGCAGCCCTCGACTCCCACGACCTGCCGACGCTCGAAATCGACGACGACGACGACGAAACCGACGACCTGTTCACCGTGCGCGATCCGAAATCGCTGCACCACGCCGACGCACGCAAGACGCTGCCGGGCAGCGGCGGCTTCGACCCGAATCCGGATTTTGGCGAGTCGGGCTTCGCCGACGACCTCGAAAGCGGGCAGACCGTCCCGCACATCGTCCCCTTCGAGCACACGCTGGTTCACGTCCCCGGCGAGGAGCATCCACCGCGTAAAGCGGCACCGGCGCGTCCGCTGCCCACGCCACAGACCACGATCCCATCGCCGCCGGTCGCGCAGCGGACGCAGCAAGCGCCACCAGCGACCCAAGCGCCCGCCTATCCGCTGCCGCAGGGAGGCGCACCCGCGCAGAGCGGGCTGCCGCCGCGTCAGAAGCCGCGTCCGCGCCGGATTCTCGGCTGCTCGCCGGGCTGCGCCGCGATTGCGCTCGGCTTGGTGGCGACCTTCTGCGGCGGCTTGACGCTGATCACGCTGCTGCTGACGGCGACGTTAGGCACGCGGCTGGAAGAACAGTATCAGGCGGAAGTCGCGCGGGTGGACGACTACAACGGCTTCCAGAGCACCTTCTTCTACGACCGGACGGGCGAACTGCTCTACGAGTCGTTCAACGAGGGCAAGCGCACCAAAGTCAGCTACGACCAGTTCCCGCGCGACCTGATCAACGCGACCGTCGCCATCGAGGACGACACCTTCTGGACCAACCCCGGCTTCGAAGTGCAGGCGACGATGCGCGCCTTCTTGCAGTACATCGGCTTGGCGGAGGGCAGCAGCGGCGGCGGCACGATCACGCAGCAGGTCGTCCGCAACATCCTGTTCGACTACGAATACCGCAACGAGCGCAGCATCCAGCGCAAAGCCGAAGAAATCATGCTGGCGTTTTTGCTGCGCCAGCGCAAGACGCCGGAAGAAGTGCTCTCGCTCTACCTCAACGAGATTTATTACGGCAACCTCGCCTACGGCGCGGAAGCCGCCTCGCAAACCCTGTTCGGCAAGCACGTCAGCGATTTGACGCTGGGCGAAGCCGCGCTGCTGGCAGGACTGCCGCAAGCGCCGTCGGTCATCGACCCGCTCAACCCCGACCCGGCGATTCAGGCGATGGTCGAGGCGCGCTGGCGGCAGGTGCTTGACCGGATGGTGGCGGGGCGCTTCATCACGACCCAGCAGCGCGATCAAGCCCTGCGCGACGGGCTGACCTACAACCCGCCCGAAGCGCCGCTGCGCGCGCCGCACTTCACCGTCTATGCCCAGCAGGAATTCGCCTCGCTGATGCGCGACCTGCAAATCCCGGACGCGAAGATCGCGGCGGGCGGCTACCGGGTCTACACGACGGTTGACCTCGACGTGAGCGATATGGCGCAGACGGCAGCGCGCAACCAGATCGCGGCGCTGACGGGCAACAATGCGACCAACGCGGCGGTGGTCGTGCTCAAGCCGGTGACGGGCGAGATTCTGGCGATGGTCGGCAGCGTCGACTACAACAACGACGCCATCGACGGGCGCGTCAACGTGGCGATCTCGCTGCGGCAGCCGGGCAGCACGATGAAGCCGCTGACCTACTCGGCGGCAATCGAGCAAGGGATGACGCCCGGCGACATCATCTGGGACACGCCGACCGACATCGACGGCTATCAGCCGCTCGACTACGACCGGACGTTTCACGGTCCGGTGCGGATGCGAACCGCGCTGGCAAACAGCTACAACATCCCGGCGGTGCAAACCCTGCGCCGGATCGGCGTGCCGTCGTTCTTGGAGATCGCCCAGCGCTTCGGCATCGAGAGCTTGGGGAATGATCCGAGCCAGTACGGGGTCTCGCTGACGCTGGGCGGCGGCGACATCACGCTGCTGGAACTGACCCGCGCTTACGCGACCTTCGCCAACGGCGGATCGTTCGTGCCGTCGACGTCGATTTTGTGCGTGCTCGACAGCGACAGCAACATCGTCTACCAGTACGAGAACGGCTGCCCGCGCGGCAGCCAGACCGGCAGCACGGTCAACCGCGAAGGGTACGGCACGCAGGTGGTCGATCCCCGGATCGCCTACCTGATGGGCGACATCCTCAGCGACAACGCCGCCCGCACCCCGGCGATGGGCGCGAACAGCCCGCTCAACACCGGCAGCCTGCACACCTCGGTCAAGACCGGCACGACCGACAATTTCAAGGATAACTGGACGGTTGGCTACACCCACAACGTCACGGTTGGGGTGTGGGTGGGCAACAGCGACGCCACGCCGATGAGCGGCAATACCTCCGGCTTGACCGGCGCCGCGCCGATCTGGAACGCGGTGATCAACAACATCTACAACAACAACGGGATGCTGGGTCAGTTCGCGGTCAACGGCAGCCTGCAAGCCGATCAGTTGAACCCGCCGTCGGGCATGTCGCTGCGGACGATTTGCTCGATCCCGTCGCTGCGCGAACCGGCGACTGGCTGCGACAGCACCGTCGGCGAGTGGTTCCTCGACAGCCCCGCCGCCGTCCCCGATGGGCAGGGTCAGCTTCAGTACCCGCCCGCGCCGCAGCCAACCAACGCGCAGCCGCCGGCAGCCGGTCCGTGGCTGAAAGAGATTCAGCCGGACATCTACCAAGTGTTAGTCAACCCGCTCGATCCGGCGGTCGCCAACTCGATTGTCTTCTCGGTCGCGGTGGGGCAGCAGCCCCCGCCCGCGCCGCTCTACTGCCAAGTCCCGATTGAGGCGTCGGGCAGCGCGCCCGCCGCCCGCGAGCAGTTGTTTATCGCGCCGCCGACCGACCCGAAAGACGCGGTGCAAGCCGAAAACTGGGCGCGCGCTAATGGCTACGCCTTCCTGCCGACCATCGCCTGCACGCCGGAACTGCTCTCCGCCAGCGGCGGGCAGATCGTGCTGACGGCGCTGATCACCCAGCCGAGTCAGGGGCAGATCGTCAGCGCGGGCTTCCCGGTGGTGGGGACGGTGCAGTTCTCGCCGCAGCAGGCGCAGTACTGGAAGCTGGAGATTCACGGCGGTCAGTTCGGCGATCAGTGGGTGACGATGAACGACGTGCAGTACAACAGCGTCGTCAACGGGCAGCTCACGAGCATCCCCAACTTGCAGCCGGGCAATTACGACATTCAACTGGTGGTGGTCGGCAACGATGGCAACTACGTCCAGACGCCCTATAAGGTCAGCTTCACCGTGCAGTAAAGGCGACCCCACCCCCGCGCTGCGCGCTTCCCCTCCCCGAATTCAGGGAGGGGAGAGTGCAAAAGCGATCTAGCCGCTCAGTATGTGGGGAGTCAACGAACGTGTTTTGTAGGGCGCACAGCCGTGCGCCCTTGTCTTTTCGGTAGTTCGTCATTAAGAGAAAGTCAAATCTTGATGCCACGTCCGCCGGAATCCGACGAGGGACACTACGAAATCAAGCTCCGAGACGGGCAGCAAGCTAGTCTGCTGCCCGCGTCGGTTGATTTATTCTGTCGTGATTGGGTGGAAAATAGTCTTCGCCAGATCGAGTGTCGAATCGTCCTGCGATGGGCGGGAGACGAGCTTCAAAGTACCGAAGCCGACTTTTTCGAAGCATTTTGTCGCATCCGCGAGCAGCTAGCCATGCACAATCTCTACCCGATATGCTACGGTGCAGACCGTCGAATCGTGATTACAGGGATGGCACGCGATATGGGTGTAGGGTTGAAAGTCTACAAAATCCCGCCCGATAACAGCTTTAGCACTCAAAACCTCGTAGACATTTTTGAAACAGGCGAAGATGTTGAATCAGTTTCGGTTAAAGAACAACTAGAGTTTCAACAGCAGTGGTATGAGTGGCGAGCAAAACATCAAGAATAAACACGATGCACCTGCCCACCGTAAACATACTGCACCCAAACCGCGCTAACTCATCATATTAGGCGTCAGCGCGGCGCTCGCGGTAGGCGCGGTAGCGGTCGATCCAGTCTTGATCGTAGTTGCGGATGAAGCCCTCGGCTTGCTCGACCAGCGAGCGATTGCCGACGAACAGCGGCGTGCGCTGGTGCAGGTTGATGCGGCTGCAAATCGAGCACGCTGCCGATGCCGTCGGAGGCGTAGCCGCCCGCCTGCGCGGCAATGAACGCCAGCGCTTGCGCTTCGAGCAGCAGGCGGATCTTCCCCTCCGGCTTGCGCAGGTCGCCGGGATAGTAGTAGATGCCGCCTTGCAGCAAATTGCGGTGAAAGTCCGAAATCATCGAGCCGATGTAGCGGTGCGAGAGCGGCGCGCGCGCTTCCTCGCCCGGTTCGGCGGCGATTCCTTGCAGCCATTGGGTCAAGTGCTGCACGCCGGGCGTCCAGCCGCGTTGATAGCCTTGATTACAACTGTAGAACAGCGGCGGCTCCGGCGTGCGAATGTCCGGGTGGCTGAGCAGGAACTCGCCAATCGACGGATCGAGCGTGAAGCCATCGACGCCGTGCCCGGTGCTGTAGACCATCATCGTGCTGCTGCCGTAGATCACGTAACCGGCGGCGACCAAGCTGCGCCCCGGTTGTAAGATGTCGTCCATTGTCCCCTGCGCGCCGGTCGTCTGCTTGCTGTGAATGGCGAAGATCGTGCCAATCGAGACGTTGACGTCGATGTTCGACGAGCCGTCGAGCGGGTCGAACAGCAGCACGTACTTGCCCTTGCCGTAATGGGGTGGAATCTCGATCAAGTCCTCGTGTTCCTCCGACGCCATCGCGCAGAGGCGCTCGGTGTGGTCGTTCATGCGGAAGATCACCGAGTTGGCGAACAGGTCGAGCTTCTGCTGGCGTTCGCCGTAGACGTTGACGGTATCGCTAGCGCCGAGGATGCTCGCCAGCCCGGCACGGGTGGTCTCGCGGGCGATGATCTTGGCAGCCAGCGCCATATCGTAGAGCAGCCCGGTCAAATTGCCGGTCGCCTCCGGGTGCTCCTTCTGCTTGTCGAAGATGTGCCGCTCGATGGTGATAATTTGCGAGGACATGGCATCGTGCTCCCGTAAAGTATTTTTAAGCACAATTGTAAGGAGCAAGCCGCTAATCCACAAACCAGTAGGGGCGCACTTAAAAACACCCCTCAACCCCTAGCCCCTTCCTATCAGGGGTAGGTTTTTAACTCTGCGCTTACCTCACCCCTAAATAGACTTGTCCGGTACTCGAATCAGCATCATTTGTCTCTTGCTGCCGCTGCTGACCCCACCCCCGACCCCTCCCCGACTTCAGGGAGGGGAGCGTACACGCCGTTGGCTGCCGACACGCTGCGTTTTTCCTGAAGCTGCGAGGCAAGTGCCGACGATTCGGGGCACGGTTAGGGAGCACGGCTATGTTTTGAATACCGGACAAGCCTTAAATCCCCTCTCCATTGCATAGAGAGGGGGCTTTAAAGACCCTTTGCAAGCTGTTTTTACCCCGTCTCCACGTCGTGGAGAGGGGGCAGGGGGTGAGGTTAATAAAATACGTACCCCTGACAGCTAGCCCCTTCTCCCACGCAGGCGGGGAGAAGGGGAATTCCGCGTTTTGTCCCTCGCCCCGTTTACGTGGGAGAGGGACGGCTCACTCGAAGCGAAGCGTCGGCGAGCAGGGTGAGGGGTAACATGGGTCGCAGCAGACGCGCGTTCAGCCGTCGTGGACGGTCACGTAGTCGCCGGAGACGTAGCCCGTGCCGTCGTTGTAGCTGATCTGATACCAGCCGTCCCGATCGCCCAAGACGACCAACGCCATGCCGGGGTCAATCGCCCCGATTTGGGCGCTGTCGACGCCGGGCGCGGCGCGCACGTTCAGGGCAACGTTGGGCGTGAGGTAGGTCAGCGGGGCGGCGGGCTGCTCCGTGCCGAGTGCGGGCGGATCGGCTTCGGCGAGCAGCGCTTGAATGGCGGATTCGGTCGCGTCGTAGCTGCCTTCGCCAATCCGCAGGTAACGAATCTGCCCCTGCTTGTCGATCAGGTAGAGGGTGGGCCAATAGCGCTGGTTGTAAGCATTCCACGTCGCGCCGTCGTTGTCGATGCCGACCGGATAGGTCAGGTTGAGTCGCTGAGTCGCCGCGAGGACGTTCTGCAAGTCGTGTTCGTAGCCAAATTCGGGATAGTGAATCCCCAGCACGACCAAGCCCTGATCGCGGTAGCGTTGATACCACTGCTCGACGTGCGGCAGCGTGTGAATGCAGTTGATGCAGTCGAAGGTCCAGAACTCCAGCAGGACGACGCTCCCGCGCAGCGCGGCGAGCCGCAGCGGTGCATCGCTGTTGATCCAGTTCAGGCTCTCGACTTCCGGCGCAGCGCCGTGATCCGGCATGGCGCCGTTTTGCGCGACCACTTGGCTGGCGATTACGAGCATGACGCCCACCCCGATCAGCAGCCCGATCCAGCCAATTCGATCCCCGATCCAACCCATCTGTCACTCCGATCACTTTTGAGGGCAGGATAGGCGCAAAGGATTACGAATTGCTAAACGGAGGCAGCCGAGCGCGAAAACTTTGTTACGTTTGAGCGCTAGTCGTGATACGATATGCACAGCCATCACAAAAGGCTGGAGGGGGGGACTATGGCAATCACCGTCACGTGGGGCAACGCCGAGAAGACCTATACCGTTTTCCGCTTCGAGGGAAAATGGACGTGGGACGAGTATCACCAATCGATTCAGGACGGCGTCTCACTGGTCAAAGACTGTCCGTACACGGTCAACATCCTGATCGACATGACCGAATGTCGCCTGTTCCCGCAAAATCTACTGTCGCACTTCAATCACTCGATGAGCGAACCGCCCAAGCCGTTCGACCTCGCCGTGATCGTGACGTCATCCAAGTTCGTGGAAATCCTCGCCGGGATGATCGAGCGCGCGTCAAGCCAGCGCAAAACTCGTTTTCGCGTCGCCAAGACACTGGAACAAGCGCATCAAATGCTGGCGGAGCACGACGCGGAACATCCGCCGGAACGACCACCGGAGCCGACGGTCGAGCCAGCAGCGGAACAGGCGCCTGCAGCGCCGCCAGCCGAGCCAGCAGCGGAACAACCGCCCGCAGTGGAATCGCCAGCCGCTAGCCCGCCACCTCCGCCATCCGAGTCGTGAGGATGCGCCCCAATGCCTGCTGAACGCGCCCGGCTTCGGCGACGACGAAGCCCCGCAGCGGCAGCGGCATTCGCGCCGTGACCGTCTCCTCGATCCACGTGCCTTCGGCATCTGGTTGGAGGTCGAAGACGAACTGCATGTGAACCCACCCCGGACTTTCCACCTCGGAGATCAACTGCGTGGGCGGCTGCGTGAGCGTGGTCGTGACGCGAATCAAGTTGTCATAGCGGATGAACCCCAGAAAGTGAAAGCGCTCAACCGAGAGGTAGCGCTGCACCTCGCGCCCCTGCGGATCGTGGCTGATTTGAACGTCACGGACGGCGACCACCAGCGGCGATAACCCGACGTAATTCTCCGGCTGAGCAAGGTGGTCGTAGATGCGCTCGGCGGGCGCGGCGATGAAAAAGCGCTGGGCAAACGTTTCAACTGCCATCGTGTCCTTAGTTAACCTTTGGTGCTAGTTCTCCGACCCCTCACCCCCTGACCCTCTCTCCCACGCAAGCGGGCGTCCCAACAAGTCGGGGGAGGGGGAAAGATCGCTGGTCTTGTCCCTCTCTCCGTTTACGTGGGAGAGCGACGGCTTGCGCCAGCAAGCAGGGTGAGGGGGAAATAGGCGCAAGCAAACTAGCACCATTGGTTAGTTATGAGCGCAGCGGCACGGCGATCACCGTGCCGCTGCGGAGAGAAGGCGAACGCGCTTATCCCGGCAGGGTCGGCGTCGCGTCAAGCGACATGCCGACCGGCGTCGGACCGGGATTAGGGTTCAGCGAGGCGAGGTCTTGCTGCGAGAACAGATCGCCGCTCGACACCGGCGATCCGGCGCTAGGACTGGCACTCCCCGCTGGCTTAATCAGCAGTTCTTGCCCAACAAAGATATAGCGCGAACTGCGCAAGCCGTTCAAGGCGACGATGTCGTCAATCGGGACGCCATAGGCGGACGAGATGCCGGTCATAGTGTCGCCAAACTGGACGATGTGAACAATCGATCCGTCGGCGCGCGGCGGCTGAACGATGGCGACGAAGGCGGTCGCCACCGGACGGGGAGTCGGCTGGACGACCGGCGCGCCGGGAGCGGCTCCGCCCGCGCCGCCGCCGGTGAGCGAGGCGTCGTCAAACCAGACGTTGTTGAGGTCGGAGGGCCACTGCTGGGTGACGAAGGCGAACAGTGTGATCGTCCCGCCGGTGGCCGTTGCGCTGACCACCGCCTGCTGCCACGAGTTCATGCGGTTGGATATTGCCCGACCAGACAATCGCCCCGCTGTTGGGGTCGGTGCCGCCAGTCGGATCGATGCCGACCCGGACGTAAGCGCCCGATTCGACCGCCGAGCCGCAGTTATCGCCATCCTTCGGGATGTTACAGGTCTTGAGCCGTGCCCAGATGCTGCCGGTGTAGTTCTGGTCGGGCTGCACGCTCACCTGCTGGAAGATCGCCGCCGTAAAGGTGGCGTAGCCATCGTTGAGGTTGAGCGAATGCGAACCCGTATGAACCTCCGCGCCGCCATTTTGCGGAAAGGCAGAGACTTTATCGGCAAGGTTCTGCCAATCGTAGTTGTGCGGCGACGTCGCCAGCCAGATATTCCACGCCGCTGGCGTGTTGAGGTTGGCACGTCCACGCCCGACGTAGTTCCCCTCAAAGCCAGCGTCTTGCAGAAGATTGGTATCCTGCGCACTCACGCGCAGGAAAACGGGGGCAGCCAAGAAGATCAGCAGTAGACCCACCCACCATCGTCGTTTCAATAGAGACATATGTTTGCTCCACGCCTGATGCTCAAACTGACGCCTTATTTATAACGCGATTAAGGCGATTTGAAACGGGTCAGTTCATGCGATGCGGCGGTGTGAGCTAGACTATTTGTGACTCATAAATATTTACGAGGACTAGCCTTCGATGATTCGCAAAATCTTGCTTGTGTTCGGACTCCTGCTGCTGATGACCCACGTCGCCAGCGCGCAGGATGTACTGCCGTTCGACCAACTGGTGATCGGCACGATCAGCGCTGCCAACCCAACGCCTACCTACAGCTTCACGGCGACCAGCGGACAAACGCTTCAGATCGAGGTAGTCGAGATCACGACCGGGCTGGCTCCTCAGTTCACAGTTTCCAACAGCGCAGGCGGACAGAACGTTCCCAACCCGAACTTGCAGAGCGATCTCAAAGTGCTGCTGACCTTCGTACAAGGGGGCAGCTACTCGGTCAGAGTGACCAGCGCCAGCGGGATGACCGGGCAGTTCGTGATCCATATCAGCGACGCCAGCACGCAGCCGAGCCAGCCCCAACAGCCATACCTACAAATCGGGCAGCCGAGCAGCGGAACGCTGGCGAGCGGGCAGTCGATCACCTACACG
The DNA here is from genome assembly GCA_963826685.1 of uncultured Chloroflexia bacterium. Lineage (GTDB taxonomy): Bacteria > Chloroflexota > Anaerolineae > Aggregatilineales > Phototrophicaceae > Flexifilum. Next base: position 38,442 of record CAWGYC010000007.1, read on the forward strand.
GTCACGGGCGGATTGTCCGAGTTGGTGCTCTCGGTCGAGGGGAACGTCAGCGCAACGCTTCAGACCGCATCCGGCGTGACGGCGGGACTGATCGCCAGCAGCTTGAACGGCGGCGCGTTCTATCTGCCGCCAAACGGAGGGACCTATCAACTGCAACTGACTAACGACACCGACGTGACATCCGCGACCTATACCGCCGCGCTGAATCCGCGCGGGACGCAGCCGAGCACCGGCATCGCCACACCAACCGCCCTGATGGGAACGCTCACCCCGACCTCAGTCCCGCTGCCGGTGCTGCCCTCGACCGGCGCCTGTATGCTGGCGACCGCCCAGAACGTCTACGTCAACGTGCGTAACGCGCCGAGCACCGATGCCAACCGCATCTCCAGCATCGATCCGCAGCGCACCTACAGCGTGATCGGGCGCAACGCCGACAGTTCGTGGTACCAGATCAACTATGGCAGCGGAACGGGTTGGGTCGCGGGATACGTAACGCGGCGCGGCGGCGACTGCTCCAACGTGCCGGTGACGTACACGCCGCCGTCGCCCATGCCGATGCCGACCGCCACGTCCAGCGCGCGGATCGCCGGGGACAACGAGTGGAGCAACGCGATAGTCCGCTTCGAAAAGGGTTTCGAAGTCGGGCAAGGTGGAGCGATTAGCTACCCCAACGGCGACCGCCAGGACACGATCACCTACGACATTAGCAACACGACCTATCCGATCCCGCCGAACGTGCAGTTCCGCTATCGGATTCGCTGTAGTGGCGACAGCCAGTACGCTCAGGTTCAGTTCACCGACGGATCGACCGCAGCGTGTACACCGGACGGCACGAATTACTCCGAGTACTTCACCGATTCCAGTGCGCTGAACGGTGGCTTCACCATCGCTATGACCGGCGGCGACAATGCCTACGTCGAATGGAGCGTGACCTTTAGCTGGTACATCCCGTGAGGAAATCCCTCACCCCCTGACCTCCTCCTGTCAGGGGTAGGTATTTTATTAACCTCACCCCCTGCCCCCTCTCCACGTCGTGGAGAGGGGGTAAAAACAGCTTGCAAAGGGTCTTTAAAGTCCCCTCTCTATGTAATGGAGAGGGGATTTAGGGGTGAGGTAAGCGCAGAGTTAAAAACCTACCCCTCACCCCCTGACCCCCTCTCCCACGCAAGCGGGGCGAGGGGGCATCAACGACGGTGCGCAGATTCGAACGCCATCCCTTCAATGTTCCCCGATCCCTGCGTCCTATGCTGGAATTGGGGTTAGACTATTTTTGACACACCTATATTTTTTAGGGACACGCAGCCCATGATTCGCAAAATCCTGCTCGTGTTCGGATTCCTGCTGCTGATGACGAACGTCGCCAGCGCGCAGGACGTTCTCCCGCTTGACCAACTGGTCATCGGCGAGATCAGCGCCGCGAACCCCACCCCTAGCTACAGCTTCACGGCGGCAGCGGGCAAACCCTCCAGATCGAGGTGGTCGCAGTCACGACCGGGCTGGCTCCGCAGTTCACGATTTCCACCAGCGCGGGCGGTCAAGACGTCCCCAACCCGAATTTGCAGGACGACTTCAAAGCGACCATGTCCTTTGTGCAGGGGGGTACCTACCTTGTCAGCGTGTCCAGCGCCAGCGGGATGACCGGGCAGTTCGTGATCCGCATCAGCGATGCGAATTCGCAGCAGCCCAGCCAGCCGGAGCTACCCTCGCTGGCGATGGGGCAGACGGTCAACGGAACGCTCAACAACGGGCAGGCGACCACCTACCTGCTCACGGGCAGCACGTCCAGTCTGGTACTGATGGTGCAGGGGAACGTCAGCGCAGCGCTCCAAAATGCGGCGGGCGAGACGCTCGGAACCCTCGCCAGCGGTCTGGACGGCGGCGCGTTCTTCCTGTCCGCAGGGGGCGGCACTTATCAACTGCAACTCTCGAACAACACCGGCGTGCCGCTCGCCTATGCTGCCTCGCTGAACCAGTTGAATGGGCAGCCGCTTGGCGGTGGTCAGCCTACTGCTGTTCCGACCGCGATAATCGCCACTCCCAGCGCGACCGCAGTCCCGCTGCCCGTGCTGCCCTCCAGCGGCGCGTGTATGCTGGCGACGGCTCAGAGCAACTACGTCAACGTCCGCAGCGCCCCAAGCACCAACGACGCCATTGTCGGGCAAATCCATTCGCAGAGCACTTATTCCGTTGTCGGGCGCAACGCCGACAGCTCGTGGTACCAGATCGACTACGGCGGTGGCACGGGTTGGGTCGCCGGATACGTCACGAGGCACGGCGGCGACTGCTTCAACCTGCCCGTGACCTACACGCCGCCGCCGACACCCACACTCATGCCGAACGAAGGCGGCGGAGACAACAGCGGAGACAACGGGTCGCTCAACCTGCAAATCCCCTACCAAAAAGGCTACACCGTGTCGCGTTCCGGGACGATCAGCTACCCCGGCGAGGTGTCGGTTCGATCCGCCACCGTCAGCTACCAGATCATCAACATTCCCGCGTCGATCCCGAAAGGGGTGATTTTCAGCTACCACATTAGCTGCACCGGAGATTACCAGTACGTCCAGACCACATTCGGTCACAACTCGCCGAATTTCTGCACGCCGGATGGCTTGGACTTCCCGTATTCCTTCGACGGTACCGGTTATAACAATGACACCATCACGTTCACGATGATCCGCAGCAACAACACGACCGCTCAGTGGCACATAACCTTTAGCTGGGATATTCCGTGAGCATCCCTGACGCCCCACCCCCTCTCCTGTAAGCGAAGCGCCGGAGAGGGGGAGCGCCAACCGCGCTGAAGCGTACAGATTTGAACCCTATGTCGATCCGCGCTCGTTCGTCCTACGCGGGAATGCGAGTTAGACTATTCTTGACTCATAAATGTTTGCAAAGGATTCGCCGTCGATGATTTGCAGAATCTTGCTTGTGTTCGGATTCCTGCTGCTGGTGACGAACGTTGCCAGCGCGCAGGACGTGCTGCCGCTTGATCAACTGGTGATCGGTACGATCAGCGCTGCAAATCCCACGACTACCTACAGCTTTTCGGCAGCCAGCGGGCAGACGCTTCAGATCGAGGCGGTCGAAGTCACGACCGGGCTGGCTCCGCAGTTCACTGTCTCCAACAGCGCGGGCGGTCAAGACGTCCCCAACCCGAATTTACTGAGCGATCTCAAAGCGATCTTGACCTTTGTGCAAGGGGGCACTTACTACGTCAGCGTGTCCAGCGCCAGCGGGATGACCGGGCAGTTCGTGATCCGCATCAGCGACACGACGACGGGCACGACGCCGACGACACAGCAATTGATGGTCGGGCAGCCGGTCAGCGGGTCGCTCACCAGCGGGCAGACGATCACCTACATGGTCACGAGCAGCACGTCCGAGCTGGTACTCTCGGTCGAGGGGAACGTCAGCGCGACGCTCCAGACCGCATCGGGCGAGACCGCCGGAACTATCGGCAGCGCTGGTAGTTTGAACGGAGGCGCGTTCTATCTATCGCCGGGCGTGGATACCTATCAATTGCAATTGTCGAACAACGCCGGCGTGCCGCTCGCCTATACCGCTTCGCTCAATCCGCGCGGGACGGGAGGTTCCTTGCCAGCGCCGACAGCGACTCCACAAGGCGCGACCTCGGTGCCGCTGCCCGTGCTGCCTTCGACCGGGAACTGTGTGCTGGCGACTTCGCAGAACGTGTTCGTCAACGTCCGCCGCACGCCCAGTACCGACGCCGAGATCGTCGCCAACATCAATCCGCAGGGCACCTATGCCGTCATCGGGCGCATCAGCGACTCGTCGTGGTACGAGATCAACACCGGCAGTGGCAGCGGATGGGTCGCCGGGTACGTCACCCGGCGCGGCGGCGACTGCTCCAACGTGCCAGTCACCTATACGCCACCGACCTCGATGCCGATGCCCACCGCCACGACCAGCGGTCGCATCGCCGGAGACAACGAGTGGCGCGACGTGCCGATTCCCTACGAAAAGGGCTTTGAAGTCGGGCAGGGTGGGGCGATTAGCTATCCCAACGGCGACCGTGAGGATACCATCACTTACCACATTAACAACGTGCCCTCGTCGATCCCGTCGGACGTGCAATTCCGCTACCGAATTCGCTGCAGTGGTGATTACCAGTACGCTCAGGTTCAGTTCACCGGCGGATCGACCGCAGCGTGTACACCGGACGGCACGAATTATGCCGAGTACTTCACGAGTTCCAGCGGGACATTAGGCGGCTTCACGATTGCGATGACCGGCGGCGACAATGCCTACGTCGAATGGAGCGTGACCTTTAGCTGGTACATCCCCTGAGCGAAGCGCGCATCGGGGCGAACTGATCGGTTCGCCCCGACGTGAATTTGGCGTTGAATTCGGCGCGTACCGCCTGAATCGGTTACAATGGGGATCGTCAAGGAGGGCTTGTCGATGCGCGTTTTCTCGCTTCTGCTCTTGATCCTGCTGGTCGCGCTGCTAATGCTGGTGGGCACGCCGACGACCGCTCAAACGGTGGGGACGGCGACGCCGACCGGTCCCGGCTACACGATCATTGCTACAGGCTTGCCAACCTATCAGCCAACCGGCATACCGACGCCCGGCTGTGCTGCTCCGCTGCCGCTGACGCTGGGCGAAAGCGTGCTGCTGCGCGGCGGCGTCAACGTCCGCAGCGCGCCGTCGCTGTCGGGTCCGCTGCTCAACTACTACGATCATTTAGTCCTGCTGCGAGTCACGCGGGGTCCGGTCTGCGCTAACGACTACAACTGGTGGTACGTCGAGGGGAACGGTCAGCCCGGTTGGGTGATCGAGGGGCGACCGGGGCGCTATTTCCTCGAAGCCTACGTCGACCCGGCGACGACCGACTGCTCCGCCCCGCTGGAGACGATTCAGGCGGGCGGTCAGCTCAAGACCGTGACCGGGTCGCGGGTGCGGGCGATCCCCAGCAATGACGCCGATGTCGTGACCGTCGTTCAGCCGGGACAAACGTTGGCGGTGATCGACGGTCCGCGCTGCGCCGATCACCTGAACTGGTGGCACGTCCGCGCGCCTTACGGCACGACCAGCACGCTGGTCGACGGCTGGATCGCCGAGGGCTACCCGACCGCTTACTACGTCGAGGGGCTGAGCGCCAGCGGCGAGCCGGAAGTTGCCTGCCGACCGGGGCTGCGCCTGCACACGGGCACGCGAGCGGCGGTTAGCTACCGCGACGGCGTCCCGCGCCGCCTGCGCAGCGCGCCGGACACCTCCGCGCCGGTCGTCGCCGAACTGCTCGACGGCATCGCCTTCGACGTGATCGGCGAGAACTCGGTATGCAGCGGCGGCTACAACTGGTGGCAGGTGCGCATCCTGACGACCGGACTCACGGGTTGGCTGGCGGAAGGACTGCCGGGCAATTACTGGTTCGAGGTCTTGGTCAACTAGCGTCCGTATTTTGACCTCACCCCAAGCAACCTTCGGTTGCCATCCCCTCTCCATTGCATAGAGAGGGGACTTTAAAAACCCTTTCCGAAATGAGTCAATGCGAACTATGGCGTCAAAACATGGACATCCGCACCCGCTGACCGACAGCATTTCGCAGTACGTCGGGATTGCGCTGGCGGTGGTGATGGTCGCCGCCGGGATCGGGCAGATCGGGCTGGCGGCGTTCGGGCTGCCGCTGTTCTTGCTCAGCGGGGTGATCACGCTGCTGCTGATCGCGCCGGTGCTGCTGCTGACCAGCGCGACGCCCGCCGTTAGCGTCGCCGCAGACGGCATCACGATTCAGCCGCGCGTCTGGCGTGAACGCTTCGTCGCGTGGGCGGACGTGCGGGCGGTCAAGGATTATCCGCTGCTGCCGCCGAAGGACGCCGAGGTCACGCGGAGGGCGATGGTGGGCAAGAAGCGCTACCGCGCCGCCGAGGGCAAGATGCTGATCATTCCGTCGCTGCCGCTGCAATATCGCTTCACAGGGCTGTTCGCGGGTGAGGGCTTCACCGGCGTGATCGCGCTGACGAATCGCAGCCACACCAACTACGACGCGCTGATCGCGCAGGTGGAAAAACACGTGACCTCACCCCCCGCCCCCCTCTCCACTGCGTAGCGAGGGGGAGAAACGCGGCAGCGCGGGAATGCCCACTCCGTGCCCCTCACCCCCGACCCCTCTCCCACGTTCCGGGGAGAGGGGAGAAAAGCGCGTTTTGAAGTCCCTCTCTCCGCTTGCGTGGGAGAGGGATTTAGGGTGAGGAGATGTAGGGACGCTTTCTCATCGCTCAGCACTTGGTACTCGGTACTTTGTACTCAGCACTCAGCACTTCGTTTGCACTTTGTCATACAATAAGGGTTGTTCACGAGGATAAAAACGATGAGTACATTTCAGGTTCACATCACCGGCAACCCGAATATCCCGACGCTGGCAAAGGTCAACGTGCGCGAACAGCCGGGCACCTCCGGCGTCGCGGTTCGCTTTGAAGCGGACATCGGCACCCGCAACCTACCGATCCTTGACGTGAAACCCGATCAAGCCAACAACGCGCTCAACGGCAAGGTCTACCAGTGGTTTTTGGCGCAGTTCCCCAGCGGCGCGACCGGCTGGCTGCGCGACGATCTGGTGTCGATAGAAGGCGATGGCACGGATTACGGCTATCCGATCCTCACGGGAGCGAGCTATGCCTACGGGCTGATGCGGCAACTGCTGCCCGATGCGGCACCTGTGCCTCCGCCAGCACCCGCGCCTGTGCCGACCCCGCCGCCCGTGCTGCCGCCGACCCCCGCGCCGTCGCCGCTGCCAACGCCGACGCCGCCTTCCGAAGTCAAGGGCTTGGTGATCAGCGTAAGCGGGCTGAACCTGCGCGAGGCGCCGATCAGCGGCAAGGTAATCACGCGGCTGGCGTACAAAGAGATCGTCAAGATTCTGCAAACGCGCCCGCAGGGGGGCACGAGCAATTACATCTGGGCGCAGGTCGAGAGCGCCGAAGGCATAGGCTGGGTGCGCAGCGACTACCTGAGCATCATCGGCGACGGATCAGGCTTCGGCTTGAGCAAAGGTGACGAGTATCCCTCGCCGATGCAAAATTACTGGTGGATTCGCGGGCAAAATCACAACCAGAACCCCAACGAGGCGGAGCATCTGGGCTGGGACTTCAGCGCCAGCGTCGGCGAGTCGATCCGCAGCGGACCGAACGGCGGGATTGTCGCGCGGCTGCTGACCTGTACCCGCTGCACCGACAGCCAGCCGAACGTGCTCAGTCAAGGGATTCCGCTAGACAACGCCAGCGTCTTCCTCGACCCGGCATGGGGCTTCGGCTACGGCAACGCCGTGATCGTCCGCTACCTGAATAGTCTGCTGCCCGCATCAACCCTAGAGCGCTTGCAGATACACGGGCTGGCAAACGCCCATCTCTACGTGATCTACGCCCACTTGAGCGCGATCACAGTGCAGGTCGGGCAGCAGCTTGACGCCTTCCAGCAGGTCGGGATCATCGGCAACACCGGCAACTCGTCGGCGACGCACGTTCACGTCGAAGTGCGCGCCTCGACCGACGCCAATACGACCGACTGGGCGGCGCTGCGTCCGCATGAATTCGACCCGGAAATTCTATTTCGCCGATAGGAGAGGCAGCCATCATGATCGACCGCAAATCCGCCGCCGAGTGGCTGGATCAGTACGTCGCGGCATGGAAATCCTATGATCCCAACGCGATTGGCGCTTTGTTCGCCGCCGACGTGCGCTACTATTACACCCCATATGCTGACCCCGTGATCGGGCGCGAGGCGGTGGTCAAGGATTGGCTGGAAAATCCAGACGCGCCGAATACGTGGGAAGCGCATTACGAGCCGATTGCCGTCGACGGATCGATGGTGATCGCCAACGGCTTCAGCCGCTATTTCGAGGACGACGGCGTGACCTTCAAAGCCGAGTGGAACAACATTTTCCGGCTGCGCTTCAACGATCAGGGCGAGTGCGCCGAATTCTGCGAGTGGTACATGAAGAAGCCGGAAGAAAGAGAGCCGAGTAATTAGTGGTTAGTTTTTAGTTTTTAGCTAAGAACCAAATTGAACTAAAGACTTAAAAACTCGCAATCAGGGAGCAATCCAAATGGAATACCGCGTTTTAGGGCGCACGGGCGTCCGCGTCTCGCCGTTGTGCTTCGGCACGATGTCGTTCGGCGACATCGCCGACGAGGACGAATCCGGCAAGCTGTTCAACCGCTGCCGCGAAGCGGGCATCAACTTCTTCGACTGCGCCAACGGCTACGCGGGTGGACGATCCGAGCTAATCCTCGGCAAGCTGATCGCGGGGGTGCGCGACGACCTCGTGATCACGACCAAGGCGGGCTTCCCGGTCGGCGAGGACACTAACCGCAAGGGTGCATCCCGCCGTCACCTGATGATGCAGGTCGAGACGAGCCTGAAACGGCTCAATACCGACCGGATCGACGTCTACTTCATCCATCGTTTCGACGCCGACACGCCGATTGACGAGACGCTGCGCGCGCTGGACGATCTGGTCGCGCAGGGAAAAATCCTCTACCCGGCGGTCAGCAATTGGTCGGCGTGGCAGATCGCTAAGGCGCTCGGCATCAGCACCTACGAGCATCTGGCGCGGATTCAATGCCTCCAGCCGATGTACAACCTCGTCAAGCGACAGGCGGAGGTCGAGATTCTGCCGCTGGCAGCCGCCGAGCAGATCGGCGTGATCGTCTACAGTCCGCTGGGCGGCGGGTTGCTGACCGGCAAGTACAGCGGCGGACAAGCGCCGGATCAGGCGCGGCTGACGACCAACCAGATGTACGCCGCGCGTTACGGCGAAGACCTCTACCACGAGATCGCCACCAAGTTCGCCGACTACGCCAAGAACAAAGGCTACGCCCCGGCGACGCTGGCGGTCGCGTGGGCGGCGTCGCACCCGGCGGTCACGTCGGCGATCATCGGGGCGCGCAACGTGGCGCAGCTTGAGGACTCGCTCAAGGCGCTCGACGTGGCGATGACTCCCGAATGGCGCGCGGAAATCTCGGCGCTCTCTTACGAGCCGCCGCCCGCCAACGACCGCCTCGAAGAACAGCGGCGTTGACGCCGTTTCGCATTGTAGGGGCGTTATATATAACGCCCCTACGGACAAAACCTACTGTTACCTACGGATAACTCGGACACAGCCAATTTGATCACCGTCATCTCAACTGTTTTGAACGAGGGCGAGCACATTCGCCGCCTGATGGAGTCGCTTTGCGCGCAGACGCGACCGCCGGACGAAGTGATCATCGCCGACGGCGGCAGCCGCGACCGAACGGTCGCCATCCTGCGCGAGTACGAGGATCGGCTGCCGCTGACGGTCTTGGTCGAGCCGGGCGCGAACATCAGCGCGGGGCGTAACCGGGCGATTGCGGCGGCGGCGGGCGAGATCATCGCCGTGACCGACGCGGGCGTCACGCTGGCGCAGGATTGGCTCGAACGACTGACCCAGCCGCTGATCGACGACCCGGTGCTGGAGGTGGTCGGCGGCTTCTTCCGCGCCGACCCGCACAGCGTCTTCGAGGCGGCGCTGGGCGCGACCACGCTGCCGCTCGCGGGCGAGATCGACCCGGAGACCTTCTTGCCGAGCAGCCGGAGCGTCGCCTTCCGCAAGGTCGCGTGGATCGCGGCGGGCGGGTATCCCGAATGGCTCGACTACTGCGAGGATTTGGTCTTCGATTTGTGGCTGCGCGAGATCGCCGCGCCGACGACGTTTCAGGCGGGCGCGCTGGTCTATTTTCGCCCGCGCCCGTCGCTGCAGGCGCCTTCTACCAAGCAGTATTACCTCTACGCGCGCGGCGACGGCAAAGCCGACCTGTGGCGCAAGCGCCACGCCATCCGCTACGCCACCTACTTGATCGCCCTGCCGCTGATTCTGCTGCTCGGCTGGCGGGTGCATAAGCTGCTCTGGCTGCTGGCGCTCCCCGGCGCGGTGGTCTATCTGCGCCAGCCCTACCGCCGCCTGAACGTCGTGCTCGACGAAGCGGCGCGCGCGCAGACGGTGCGCGTCACGCTGGCGAGCAACCTCTACGCCGTCGCGCTCGTCCCGGTGATCCGCGTGGTCGGCGACCTCGCCAAGCTGATCGGCTATCCGGTCGGCGTGTGGTGGCGGCTGACGCATCGCCCCCCGGATTGGCGCGATAGGTAGGCATAAATCAATCTCACCCCGCTGCGAGGCGAAACTTCGTTTCGCTCTTAGCTTCCCCTCTCCATGCAATGGAGAGGGGATTGAGGGGTGAGGTTGTTGTAGAGCGACGTTGAATATTCTGCGATTCTCGCATACGGGCGAGGCATGCCTCGCCCCTACAACCCCGCTATCACGAGAACGCGGACGATCTTTCGAATGCGCTTTTCAATCCAGCGCCGCAGCGCTCGCCAGCACGACCACCGGGTCGTCCTCGACCGCTTGGGCGACGTAATCGGGCAGTTCGGCTTCCATATGCCGCACGCGCGGGATAGCATAGGCGACCGTCGTCGTGATCAACAGTACGCTCCCGGCGATCAAGATCAGCAGCCCCATCCCGGAGCCGGTCACGCTGCCGACCAGCGGCGCGACCCGCTCCCAGCCCGGCGCACCGACCGCCGGTTCGAAGACGTTATCCGCCAGTGGTCCCACCAGCAGGTAGGCAAAGGGAATCAAGAGGGTCGCAATTTGCCCCAACGCCGCGAAGACCCGTCCCTGAATGTCCGGCGCGACTTTCGCCTGCATCAGCGACATCGCCAGCGCGTTGACCATTGGGATCGGGAAGTACATCAGGAACAGCGCCACGCCGAGCAGGATCGGCGTTTGAGCAGCCCCCACCAACGTCAGAAACACCGCCGAGGCAATGATGCCGCCCATGATCGTGTGAATGCGCGGTCTCGTCCCGCCCCAGATGCCGATCACGATGCCGCCCGCAATCGCGCCGAGGCTGAAGACGCCCATCAGCGTGCCGTAAGTCGCCTCGCTGCCGGTACGCGCCAGTAGATAGGGTGTGAACAAGATGCCCGCGCCCGCGAACAGGAAGTTCACCAGCGCGAGCTGCAAGGTCAGCCCGAAGAGCGTGCGCCACTTCCACAGAAAACGCAGCCCGCCAAAGGCTTCTTTGAGCATCGATCCCTGCATCGCACGTCCCACGTCGGTCTGCACCGGGCGCGGGATGTGGATCATCAGGACGACGATCACGGCGACGGCGAACGTGAACAGGTCGATGGCGATCACGCCGGTCAGCCCGATCACGGCGTAGAGCACACCCGCGAAGATCGGCGCGACGACGCCCGCCGCCGGGCTGGTCAACTGCTGGATGGCGTTGGCGCGGTCGCGCTGGTCGTCGGGGATCAGCATGGTCACCGACGCGCTGAAGGCGGGCTGCTGGAAGACGCCGAAGATCGCCTGAATGAAGGTGACGACGTAGAGCATCCAGACCTGAAACGTCCCGGTCAGGAAGGCGACCAGCAAGATCACCGTCCCGATGGCTTGTCCGGCGTCCGAGAGCATCATCACGTAGCGCCGATCCCAGCGATCAGCCAGCACCCCGGCAACCCCGGCAACAATCACCTGCGGCAAGAAGCTGAACAGCGCCACCAACGCCAGCGGCGTGACCGCGCCGGTCTGCTTGAACACGTAAATGCCCAAAGCGAACGCCGTCATGTGGCTGCCGATCAGCGAAAAAGTCTGGGTTATAATCAGGGTATAGAAGGTGCGCAGGTTGCGTCGCTTATTCGTCATAGGTTGTCCCCTCACTCTACGTTTCGTACTACGTAGAGCCACCCTATTTTGTTCTAGGTGACAGGAATTACGTCGATGATCGAAGGCTCAGCGCCACGCCGCAAGCGGATCGTCCTGTGCATGGGCGAGTTCTGCAACATGGGACGGCGGGCGGACAAGCTCTATCAGCAGCTTCAGCCGGTCGTCCGCGGCGATCCGCGTTTCAAACTGGAGATGGCGCGCTGCCTCAATATGTGCGGCGCGGGACCCAATCTCGTGATTTACCCGGAGGGCAAGGTTTACAACCAACTAGACGAGGCAAAGCTGGCGGACGTGATCCGCGACGAGATCACGCCGGAGGAGGAATAGAGATTCAACGCAAAGGCGCAAAGGGGAAAGAAAGACGCGACGAAAATCCCGATTCACGTAGGGGCACGGCGCGCCGTGCCCCTACGTAACCACTGGTGCTAGTCTGCTTGCACTTATTTCCCCTCACCCTGCTTGCTGTCGCAAGCCGTCCCTCTCCCACGTAAACGGGGCGAGGGACAAAAACCCGCTGCGTTCCCCCTCTCTCCGCTTGCGTGGGAGAGGGGGTCAGGGGGTGAGGGGCTAAAAAGGCTTGTCCGGTACTCGAATCAGCATCATTTGTCTCTTGCTGCCGCTGCTGACCCCACCCCCGACCCCTCCCCGACTTCAGGGAGGGGAGCGTACACGCCGTTGGCTGCCGACACGCTGCGTTTTTCCCGAAGCTGCGAGGCAAGTGCCGACAATTCGGGGCACGGTTAGGGAGCACGGCTATGTTTTGAATACCGGACAAGCCTTAAAAGACTAGCACCAAAGGTTACATATCAACACTATCCCTGATCCGCTGCGCTCAAAAACTCGCCGACGGTGCGCTGGAAGCCCGCCCAATCCTCGTCGTGGACGCTGTGCCCGGTCTGGAACATGACCAACTGACCGTTCGGCGTCTGATCGACGAAGCGCTGCCCGAAGGCTTCCGGGTTGAGCTTGTCCTGATCGCCAAGCATCAACAGCACCGGCATCGTCATCCCCGGCGCGAGGCTGATGCTGACGTCGCCGCCGCTGTCGATCATGTGCTTGAGCGCCTGCACCCACTGGAGCACAATCGGGTCGGCGTCGATGATGCCGTGCAGCCGCTTGGTTTCTTCTTTCATCCACGTCGCCGGGTAATTCGCCTGCACGACCGGGCGAATTTCGGGTCCGAAGTAGCCGACCGCGCCCCAGACCGCCACCGACTGGAAGCGATCCGGCGCTAACCCGGCGGCGACCAGCGCGGTCTCGCCGCCGTCGGAGAAGCCGAGCAGGTGGGCGCGCTCGATCCCCAGCGCATCCATGAAGGCGAGCACGTCGCGGGCGTCGCGGTGATAGAAGTCGAGCGGGTAATCGCGCGGCTTGGGCGTCGATTCGCCGTAGCCGCGCAGCGAGGGACCCAGCACGCGATACGACTGGCTCAGCCAGTCGATCAGGCTGCCCAAGCCGGTGCGCGCCGTGCCGAAACGCCCGTGCAGCGCGATCAGCGGCGCGCCGCTGCCCATGTCTTCGTAGTGCAGGCGCGCGCCAGTGGTGAGGTCGATGAAAGGCATGATTACGCTTGTGCTCCCCCTGCGGTCGGGATCAAGCCCAACTGCTGAAATAATCCGAGTCCGTCAAATTCTTGCCAACGCCCGTCGATTTTACCCTCGTCATTGAAACGGTAAATCGCTATCCCCGTCCACTCGACTTGTTTGCCGGTCGCCGGGTTGCCCATGAACTCGCCCGCGTTCGTCCCGGTGAGCGTGCCATAGACCATTACCAGATCGTTTTCCGCGACCACCATGTCGACGGTCGAGTGGAAGTCAGGGAACGACGCCATGTACATGGCGTTCGCCGCTTTGAAGGCGGCGGGTCCGCGCAGCTCGAAGCCGGTCGCGCTGGTGTAGCTGACGAAATCCGGCGCGAACAGGCTGTCGTAAATCTCGAAATTCCCGGCGTTGGTCTGGTCGTAGAAGTCGCGGATGACCTGTTCGTTGTGGGCGGCGTTCTGCTTGACGCCGGACTGCGCGCGTGGGTTGTGCAGGTAGCGATTGAACCATGCTATCGCCTCATCCGCCGACTGGGTGATCCAAGGCTCGCGGGTGTAGAGGTCGGTGTGCAAGCAGTCGTAGATCACCAACTTTTTCGGCTCGCCCGCCCGGTCGAAAACCGCGCGCACGGCGCCCGGCGGGATCAAGTCGCGCTCGCCGTGAATCATTAGCAGCGCGGTCGGCGCGATCAGGTCAACCGACTGCTCCGACTGGTCGCCGATTAGCCGCTCGACCGACTCGAAAGTCAGGCGGTTCTCGTAAGTGGGCGCATAGGAGTTCATCGCCTCGGTGTAGAACTCGTAGGCTTCGGCGAGCGCCATCACGCCGCCGCCGCCGGGCATCGACACCGCCGGGATGTAGGTCGCGTCCTCGCCGGACTTGAAGCGCTTGTCGCGGTCGCGGTTGACCAAGCTGAGGAAGCCCTGCATGTTCTCGCGCCCCATCATGGTGCCGAGCAGGTTCAAGCCGGTCGCTACCGAGACGACCGCCTTCAAGCGGCGATCAAATGCGCCCAGATAGAGCATGTGAACGGCACCGAGCGAAATCCCCCAGCCGCCGACGTTATCGGCGTTGACCTCCGGCTGCGCCCGCAGCCACGTGATCGCGTTTTGGACGTCCTGCTGCTGTTCGTAAGGGACGATGTGATTGCGCGGCTGCCCGCCGCTCTCCCCGAAGTGCCGGTAATCGAACGCCAGCACGACGAAGCCCGCCGCGCTGAAGCGCTCGGCGTAGCCCGGCAGGGTGATCTCCTTGATCGCGCTGACGGCGTTCGCCATGACAATGGCGGGTACGCGCTCGCCCGGTTTGAGGTCATTCGGGACATAAAGCCAGCCAACACAGGGCAGACCTTCACTGAAAAAGGTGACGCTGCGGCGCATGATTTTTCTCCTAATGGATTTTATTTTTAGTCGTTGACACCGGCGGCGGTGGGTTCGGGATCAACCTGCCGAGCCGACAGGTCGCTCTCAACCGGCTGCATGACTTCGCCCAGCGAAATGCCGAGCGCGATCAAGCCAATCGTGCCGATCACGGCGTAGCTGAGCACGGTCACGCCGTGAAAGAGGAAGCCGAGCGTCGTCGCCGCAATCGGACTCATGCTGACGGCATCGCCCGCGACGCGGACGGCGCTCTCGAACGGACCAATCGCCGCGACGCTGACCGGAATAGCGATGCTGAAGGCTGCCAGCGAGACGCCGATGAACGCGCCCATCACCAGATCAACGCCGGTGATGCCGAGCGCGCGTTCGAGCGCGTAGAACGTGATCAGCGAGAACGCCCAGCCCGCCGTCGTCCAGAACAGCGCCTGCGCCGCTTTGCCGGGGTGGGTCAGCGGGCGCAAGCCGTCGAGCACTTCGTCGATCCGGCGGACGAGATTCAGCCGCTTGACGGCAGGCAGCCGCGCTTCCAGCCACGCGAGCAAGCGATGAGCGATCTGCGGATAACGGGCGAAAGCGATCAGCGCGAAGAAGGCGATCACCGCCGCGACGCCAAACAGAGTCGCCGCCTGCGCCAGCGCAGGTGGCGCCGAAGGCAGCCGCGCCAACGCCAGCGCCAACATCACAACCACGACCACCACGTCGATCAAACGCTCGACCACGATGCTGGTCGCCGCCGTGACCACCGGGACGCCGGAGCGCGTCGCCAGCAGACTGCGCGCGACTTCGCCCGCCCGCAGCGGCAGTTGATTGAGCAGCATGGTCAAGTTAAGGATGTGAAAAGCCCGGACGAGCGGCACGCGCTTGTCCAGCAGCCCGCGCCAGCGGATCGCCCGCGATCCCTGCGCGCCGAGGATGCAGATCATGCTGACGACCACCCAGAACAGGTTCGCCTGCCGGATGCCGTCAACCACCTCCGCGAACGGGACATCGCGCAGCGCCAGCCAGAGAAATACCCCGCTGACAATCAGGCTTGCCGCCAAAATGATCCATCGCCGCATCGCGCTAACTGCTCCTTGATCTGCTCGACGTATTGTAATCCCGCATTTTGGTCAATACGATAGGTGGATTTTTAAGGTTGGGTTGGCGTAGAGGTTATCGGTGCGCCGCGATCAGGCGTTGCGCCACTTTCGGGCGATCTCATGCTGGCTGGCGTAGGCGTCCCAGACGATCCGCGCCCACGCCCGAATGCGGCTGACCAGATCGTCCACGTCGCCGCTGGCGTGATAGACCGCCATCAGGTCAGGGAACGTGATCGAGCCGCGATCCGCCAGCACGGGTGGTTTGATCAACGGCGCGCTCTGGTTGAGCACGCGCAGCACCGGCGCTGCCGGAGCGGGATCGTCGAGGTGATCGATGCCCCAGCTCAGCCCGACCAGATGGGCGGCGTAGGATTTCGCCGACGCGCAGTAGGACTCGACGTGCTGCATACAGTAAGCATCGAGCGCCAGCCGGTGAACCGAGGCGATCCGCAAATCGTCGCCCATCATGAACGCCATCTCATCGAAACATTCCTGACAGCCGCCGCGCCCGCCCGCGACTTTTCCGCCGCATTCGGGGCAGCGATCAGCCGCCGTCTTCACGCGCCGCGCATCCCAATTCTGAGGCACGGTCGATCCTTCAGCCGTATCGGCGGGTCGTCGCTGCTGCCGTTTATGCCGAAGAAGCTGATGCCGCCGCGCCGGGTCAGGAAGTCGTCGCGCACGTCGATCTGCTCCTTGAGGCTGTTGTAGGATTTTTCCAGCACCGCCAGCGGCAGCGTGTCGAGGTCTTCGTAGGCGACCTGCGTCAGCGCGAAGATCGCCACCTCGCGGATGAACGCGCCGGGGTAGCCGACCAGCTTGGGGACGATGGCGCGGTGATCGTCGTGCCACATCGAGCCGAGGTACTGCTTGAGCATCTTTTCGGCGTCCTCGCGGCGGCGCGTCTCCGGGACGATGAAAATCCGGTCGAGCCGCCCCGGTCGCTTGAGCACACGTTCGTCAATCGCTTCGGGATAGTTGGTCGTGGCGATCAACAGCGTGCCCTGATCGCTGACCGACGACTCCGAGCCGTCGAGCACGTTCAAGACCAGCGCCTTCTCGCGGTCGTGCAGAAAAGCGTCGAGTTCTTCCAGCAGAATCATGGTCGGGAACTGCGAGTAGGAGGCGACGTGCAGCGCTTGCTGAATCTTGCCGAAGGTCGCGCCCATCTGGTCAGCGCTGGAGATGTAGATCACGAGGTAATTGCGATCCAGCGCCCACGCCGCCAGCGCCGAGCAGAGCATGGTCTTGCCGGTGCCGGGGACGCCCGCCAGCAGCAGCTTGCGGAACGGCTTCAGATTGAGCCGCTTGTACACCTCGATCCCTTTGGTGAAGAAGGTCTCGACGTCGTGCAGGATGTCGTCCTTGAGCGCCGCCGGGAGGATCACTTCCTCCCAGCGGGTCGTCGGGACGAACGACGCCGTGCGCCCGCCGATGATCATGACCTTCGGTTCGGGATTCATCGCCCGCAGCAGCCGGTCGCACTCGACCGTGAAGGCGGTCCAGACGGCGCTAAAGCTTTTCGGCAAGCACGCCAGCGAGATCATTCTACCGTCGTCGGTGTAGCGCGACGCCATCACCAGCACGTCGATTTTCGCATCGTCATTGCCGAAGGTGTAAACAAACGCGCCGGAACGATAGGCGAGTTCGCCGGTGGGGAGATGCTCGCTCACACGGACGACGACCGGGCAATCGATAGGCTGCGCACCAGCGAAGCGAAAATCGTCCGGGAGTTCGAAGGCAAGGTCAAACTTGGCGAGCACCGTGTCGTGGACGACCGAATCGACGACCCACAGCGTCACCAAATCAGGTTCGCTCCGCTGCGGCAGCCAGTCGGTCTCGATCCATTTCGCCATCACGTCGATTTTCAGGGACACGCCCAGATTGACGATGCTATCCTCGTAGTAGCGATTCATGCCCGGTTTTTCTCGTCGTTATTGTTAGCGTTCGCTCTTATTCTACACCACAACACTTTAAAGCCTGTGAGCGCTGTTGATCCGCTCCCCCAATTTCTTGGCATGTCCGCGCGCCGCGCATCCTCTATACTGAGCATAGACGTCACCAGCACGGGAGCGTAAAGCCCCTCACCCCCTGACCCCCTCTCCCACGCAAGCGGAGAGAGGGGGCGTAAACAGCATCAATCAGGGGGAAGCGTTCACAACAAGCTCGATTTCACCAGCACGGGAGCGCGCCATGCCTGAATTCCTCTGCCCTAAATGCGATCATCCGCTGAGCCTCGACCCGGAGCGCGGCACATTCCGCTGCGATCACTGCGGCTTCCAACGCCCGGAAACGCTCGACGAAGCCGCCCAGCGCCTCCGGGCGCAGCGTGAAGCGAAGGCGCAGCCCGACGTGCGAATCACGCATCGCGGTGCGCTCGATTACCGCGCCCGCTCGCTGTTCGAAGACGGGCAAGCCGATCTTCAAAAAGGCGATACCGCCGCCGCGCTCGACGCCTTTCAGGACGCGCTCGACCTCCAGCCCGATTTCACCGACGCGCACCTGTGGATCGCCAAGCTCAGCGACGACGAGGCGATCCAGCGCGACCACCTCAGCGAGATCATCGCCCGCGATCCGGGCAACCTCGACGCGCTGCGACTGCTGATGGTGCTCAACAAGGAGATCACGCCGGAAGAAGCCGAACTCAGCCGCGACAACCGGCGCTCCCCCGCGATCCAGCAGGTCGACGGGGCAGTTGAAGCGCAGGCGACCGCGCTGATCTGCCCGGTTTGCGGCGGCACGCTGACCGTCGACGAGGCGAGCGGACAAATCGTCTGCCGCTATTGCGGGCACACCGAACCGCTGGCAGCGCGCCACGCCGACGACGGCGCTGAGATTCTGGGCGTCGCGCTGCTCAAGCGCCGGCTTCAGCCGGTCAAGTGGATCGTCGGCGAGCGGATTCTCCACTGCAATCAATGCGGCGCGGAGCACACGATCCCGGCGCGGTGGCTGGCGTCGCGCTGCCCGTTCTGCGGCTCGCAGGAGGTGATCGAGCAGGACGCACTCAACACGATCGAGCAGCCGGACGGACTCGTCCCCTTTGCGGTCAGCGAGGACGAAGCCAAAGCCGCCATCCGCGAACGCTTGAAAGGCATCGGCGAGCGCATCGCCGGATGGTTCGACGACAACCGGGTCGTCAACGCGGCGGTCGAGGGGGTGTACCTGCCTTACTGGGTGTTCGATGCGCTGGTCGAAGTCTCCAAGACGACCATCGACCGGCGCACGTCGTCGCTCTACGAGAACCGTCAGCAGATCAACCCGTATCTCAACGAGAAGTACAACGACGGCTTGATCGGCATCGACATCCCCGCCGTGACCTCGCCCCCGCCCGACCTGACCGGGCAGATCGGCGCGTTCGACACCAGCGCTGTCGTCGCCTACGAGCCGAAGCTGCTGGCGCGCTATCCCGCCGCGATCTACGACATCGACTTCGACGCCGCCGCGCTTTCCGCGCAAAGCGCCGCCGCCGACCAGATGCGGGCGCGTTACAAAGTAGGCGAAAGCTCGTCAGTCGAAGTGAACGTCTTCACGATGGTGCGGCAGATGAGCTTCACGCTGCTGCTGCTGCCGGTCTGGGTGATCACGCTGTTCGAGCGGGACGGCGACGTGCGCCCGGCGCTGGTCAACGGGCAGACGGGCAAGGTCGCGTTGGGGAAAGCGCTGAAACTGAAACACTAGAGCGCAATGCCGGAAATTCAGAGGGACTTACGGAACGTCGTGACCTCGTGGTTCTCTGTAAACCGCCAATGGTTCATATCAAAATACTGATGCACAATCTGCGCCGCTTGATCCCCATGGAGTTCGATAGCAAGCACCTGAACATTTGTCATGATGTCGTCAAACTGCGGGGTGACATTAGAGAATAAATCAGTTTCTGTTCCCTCAATGTCGATCTTGATCACATCCGGCTGACTGAGGTGATACTGTTCAATCAGATTATCTAGGGAAAGACACTCTACCTTAGCAACGATCTTTGCTGTTTGGTTGTGATAGATATGATCCGGGCTGAGAGAAGCACCTGTGTGAAAAAATTCCCCTGCATCCATGTAAAGTTCAAGTTCTTGGTTACGGTCGCTGATCGCAGCTTCTATAACCACCACCCGATCCTCGATCTTCGCGTTTTCGACCTGTTTGCGAATACGCTCCACGTTTGCCTTTAATGGCTCAACAGCAATGACCTGAGCGTTAGGAAAATGCATCGCGAACCACATCGTCGCATAACCGACGTTGGCTCCCAAATCAAGAATTACTTTCGGATCGGTGACGAATTCCGTCATGTCCTCGTACTGATTTTCGAGGAATACCTGACGAAACGGATTAGGGTCGGCTGTACCCGCGCGTACCCATAACGGGAACGCGGGATACTTTTGAAGAACGATCTTGAATTCTTCATTTAAGCCTGAGGATACTTTGAAGACACTCTCGAGCCACAGGGGATGATCAATGGGTAAGTTAGCACCACCCCATGGGCGCAATGCCGCCTGAATTTTCTGTAACCGTTGTTTCCTGTGATATGACTTTGGTGAGATGCGACGATACAGCCGATCATATAGTTTCTGAATTTGGCTCACGAGCACCTCCATAGCAAATGACGTGTGTTCTTGAGCGGAGAGGGCGGGATTCGAACCCGCGAAGGTGTTACCCTTACTCGCTTTCCAAGCGAGCGCACTAGACCACTATGCGACCTCTCCAGAAGATAGTACCGAGTGCTGAGGACTGAGTGCCGAGTAAGGACACAAAAACCCTCGCAGTTGCGAGGCATTATAGCAAAGCGGGATCGCTTTGCCTACGCTCGATTTAGTTGCAGGAAACCTGAAAACTTGAAGTGGGGGCGTTATATATAACGCCCTCCTCAATTTCGGATGCGTGATTTAGCTAGGAGCGCAGCATCCCGACGCCGGGAAGCGCTGGCGCTTTGGAGCGCGTGAGGCGGTCGAGGAAGTTGCCGACTTGAAACAGGAACACGTCCGGCGCTTCGATCTGCGGCAGGCTCCCGCAGTTCTCCACCAACTCCAACCACGAACCGGGTAGGTCGGCGTGAAGCTGCTCGGCGTCCTTGACCTTGAGCACGGGATCGTTCATACCCCACAAGATCAGCGTCGGCACGGGCGGGATTTCCGCCGCTGGGTAAGTGTACGTCATCATCGCGCGGATCAAGGCGACAAAGCCGGGTGAACTGTCGCGCCACGTGCGCAGCAAGTCGTCTTCCAGCGCTGCTTTGACGAACACCATCTGATCGATCCGGTGCTTAGAGCAGGTCACCCGACCGATGATTTCGAGCATCAGCCTGCCAACCACCGGCAAATTGATCAACTTCGGCGCAAGCCTCGGCAGCTTGGGGATCGATCCACCGTTGATGAGGATCACCGCCGGGACGTAAGTCGGCGCGGCGCTGGCGAACAGACGTGCCAGCAGCGCACCGAGAAAGTTGCCCGCGACCACGGCTTCGCGCTGACCGAGCGCATCAAGCAGCCCGCGCAGCCAGTCGATTAGCGCGTCAAAGCTTAGCTCCGGCAGCGCCGCCGTCCCACCGAAACCGGGCAAGTCGGGCGCAAAGACGTGATAATCCTCAACCAGCGCAGGCATCACTTTAGACCAATTCGTCCACGCTTCACCAATTCCGCCGGGCAGCAGCAGCAGCGCGCGACCATTCTCCGCGCCGCCTTCCCAATAATGGACTGGCAGCCCGCCAACGTCGATCACGTTTTCGGAGATCGTCACGGCTTCCCTTTCCAGCGAAACGTCACTGGCAGCCGACCACTCTGGAACGTCAGCCTCAAGTGGTGCGTTTCATTTCACAATGACTTGGTCGATGAACCCGTGCCGCAGCAGCCATTGCGTGAATTCGTCAAGGCTCGGCTCGGTGATCATCGTCCCCCGGTCGATGCCGCGCGGGCTGCTGCCCGCCGGTAGCGGGGACGGTGCTTCGTAGGGGAGCACCGTCCCCGCGTCGGCGACGACCAGCGTCGGCACCGACATAAAGCCCGTCCACCTGAGGACGCGCGCCCGCCCGCCCTCATCTTGATCGATATTCACTTCCCGGTACGGCACGGCGTAGTCGTTCAGCACCCGCTTTGCCAGCGAGACGAACGGACACGACGACGTCCGTAAATACATCACGAGTTCTTTCGTCATAGTTCGATCATACCTGTTAATCCGGTCAACTCAAGTAACACTATTATTACGTAATAAATCTGCGGGCAGATTTTACGTTCTTCCGGCGTTGGCTTGATTTAGGGCTGCCCCGATCGCCCCGGCTCCAAGTAGCAGCGAATTCCGTCGGTGATGCCGCGCGCCAGTGTGTCCGGGTGCTGGGTGAGCAGGTCGCGGTCGCCAAGCAGAAACCCAAGCTCGATGATGGCGGCGGGAGTCAGCGCGTAAATTTCGCGGAAGGTGTGATAGTCGGTCATGTCGAGGGTCAGTTCGGTACGCCGCTCAAGCTGAGTCGCCGCCGCGTAATTCTGGGCGATGCAGTTGACCAACTGGCTGTCGCTGGCGCGCGCCGAAATCCGCGCCTGCGCCGCCGAGACCAGAAAGCCGGAGACGCGCTCGCCGAAATCCTGACAGGTATTCGAGTGGATCGAGACCAGCGCTGCCGCCTGATAATTTTCGAGACGCGGGTCGAACTCGTCGAGCAGATCGACGGTATAGCCCAGCCCGCGTAGATTGCGAACGACCAACTGGGCGACGCTCAGGTTGACCGACGCCTCGGTCAGCCCATCGGGACAGACCGCGCCGGGGTCATTCTCCGGTCCGCGATGCCCGGAGACAATGCCGATCACCTGCGCCCAATTGGGCGTCGGCTGAGTGGTCGGTGCCAGCGTCGCCGCGTCAGTGGCAATGGCGATGCTCAAGCCCGCGCGGGCGGTGTCGGAGATGAACTCGTTGCGCGTCCACCACGTAAAGATGGTCGCCGTCAGCCCGGCGGCAACGCCCACGATGATGACCGTCCGCAGAAAGCCGCCGATCACGCCGACGGCTGTACGCGCGCGCCGCTCACGGCGGCGGATGCGGCGAACCGGCGGCGGTTGGCTCGGCGGCTCAGCCGACTCCGAGGGCGGCGCGTCAGGCGGCGGCGCAGCGCCGGCTGGATCGTCAGGCGGTAGAGCCGACGGCGGCTCGTCGGGAGGCGGTTCAGGCGTATTCCGCGCCGCCGCGTGCCGCATCATCTCCATGAAGGTGACGGAGGCGGGCACTTCCGGCTCGTCGGGCGGACGGTTGCGCGCCCACTGGTTGAATTCGGCGTCTTCATCGCGCCGAGAATCGTCAGGCATCAGTTTCTATCTCCGGGTGTTTCCGACCGATATTATCTACCCGCCCGCCTCGAAATGCGAACCCCGATCACCCCTTTACCAGTCGTAGACCGGCGTGCGATGCCCGCTGCCGTAGTCGCGCCAATCCCACTCGCTGTCGTGCAGGAAGTTGACGAAGACCTCCGGGAACGGGATACCCCAGTCGTGGAAATTGTTGATCGCCTCGATAAAGGCGTCGGCGCTGGCGGGCGATGGCGCGTCGAGCAGCGCTTGAACCAGCCCGGCGAAATGCTCCGGCTTCTCGGGCGCGCGCGCGACTTCGTGCATCAGCCACTTGTGATAGGGATAGAGCATGTGATTGTAGGCGAGGATCAGCCGCGATCCGTAGAGCACGAGGTCGGCGGCGGCGCGGGTGGTCAGGTACTTGTCGCCGCGCTTGTCGGCTTCCTTCATGAACCAGCCGCCCACCACCACCTGACTGTAAAACGCCTTGATCTTGGCGTCGCGCTCGGCTTCCGGGTAGACCGCGATGCGCGCGATCAGTTGGTCGAGGTCGGGGAGGCGCGAAAAGACGATTTGCACGCTGTAGAATGCCGCCCGCGCGACTTCGCTGCCCCGCGCGGCGATCTCCTCAAGGAAGGAGACACTCAGGAACTTGCCGTCGACGTAGCCGCCCTCGTAATCGGTAAAGTCGGTCGAAAAATAGAGATATTCACTTTTGGGTACGCGGCGGGCAAATTCCTCCTCGGTGACAATCAGCATAATGTCGACGTCGGACGACTCCGATCCCCAGCCTTTCGCCAGCGATCCGCTGAACAGCAGTGCCAGGACGGTCGGGTCTTGCTCGAAATGCGCTTTGACTTTTTGCAGGGCACGTTCGTGATGCGGGTACATGGTCGATCAGCTCCTTGTGTTGGAGCCAACATGTAGCACCATTTGCCGCCTGCCGCCAGTGTCACCAGCCCTGTTTGAGCGCGGCAATGCTCACGACCGAAACCGTCGCTAGTGGATCAGTCGATTAGCACCACTGTCGAAGTCGGCGCTGAAGGTCAGGTCGAGGTTGCGGAAAGGGATCAGCGCCAAGATCACCGCCTGCGCGTAGTAATTCGTCCGGTCGATGGCGTTGCCGGTCAGCAGCCCGACCGAGCCGTTCTCCTGCTTCGAGTTGGCGCGCCCGAAGACCTGATCGTCGGCGTCGCCGAGTTCGATGCCCTGTCGCACCAGCCGCGCCGTCTCCTCCGGCAGATAAAACGTCGCCGTGCGGCTCTTCCCCCGCCGCGAGCGGTCGGCGATCACGATCCACGCGAAGGCTTCAAGTTCGCCGTCGACTTCTTGGACGCCGCCCTCCATGCCGACCCAGTAATCGGCGTTGGGCAGGATTTGGCGCACGTTGGCGACGCGGTTACGCGCGCCGCGCAGCGTCTCGGCGTCGCTCATCGGCTGGTCGCTGACGCCGGATGCTGCCGCTGTCCCCTGCGCCGTGAACGCCTCGTTTGGGAACATGCGTCGGAAGCCGTCCAGTGCCGCTTGAATCTTGACCGGGTTGGTCGATGCCACGACGATTGTTTTCATAAGCCGAAATCCTTTGGTAAGCAGATGATGCAAAATGATCGGGCAGTTTGCGACCGTAGGGGCGTTATATATAACGCCCCTACAACTGCGTGTACTTCGCCGGGTTGTAGGGGCAGGTTTCAAACCTGCCCCTGGAGCGAGATGTTGGGTAGCGGTTTCACACCGCCCCCGCCAGCGCCAGCAGCTTGATCACGGCGAACAAGCCGAAGGTCAGGTGTGCCGCCATCGACGCGCGGGTCGAGTCGGTGTAGCCGCGCACGAGGCTGAAGATCGCCGCCTCGATGAGCGGGCATGATCAAGCCGTACCAGAGCGGCGTGATCGCTCGCGGCATTGGCGTAGTTGGGCGAGTAGATCAGGAAGTGGAACACGCCGGTGACGATCGCGGTGACGATCATGCCGCCCCAGACGCCCAACAGCGAGCGCAGTCGCCGGGAGCGCCACGCCGCGAAAGACCAGCCCTTCGGCGACCGGCTGGATGATCACCATAAAGGCGATGGCGAAGCCCCAGTCGAAGATGCCCATAGCGCCGGGATTGAGCGCCAGCAGCTCCGGCTTGGGCAAAAACTCGCCGGTGAGCGCGAGGCTGATCAAATCCAGCCCGATGGCGCAGCCGAAGGTCACGAACATCACGAAGACCAGCGGCACGCGCGACGGCACGAGATAGAGCGCCTCCCATTGATTGCGCCGGGTCTGCCAGACGAAGACGACGATCAGGATACCGCCGAGCGTCCAGCCCGCCAGCAGCGTGTAGCTCAGATCGCCCGCCCAGACCAGCGCGACCGCCGAGCCGACGATCATGACGACGAAGGCGAAGCCGATGGTCAGCAGCGCCGTCGCCAGCGACCACGGCGGCACGGCTTCGGGCGCGCTGATCCGCGCGAAAAAGGATTGCTTTTGCTTCATTTCTGCTCCAGCAGCAGCGCCATGATCAGCATATCGATCGGGCTGCCATGTTGATAATAGAGGCGGCGTTTACAACCCTCGTGGACGAAACCGAACTGCTCGTAGAGGTGGATGGCGCGGGCGTTGTGCGCGTAGACTTCAAGCTCGACCCGCTCGACCACCGGGCTGGCTTGCGCCCACGCGACGCAGCGTGCCAGCAGCGCCCGCCCGATGCCTTGATCGCGCCAAGACTTGGCGACGTATACGCCGAGCGCCGTCATGTGCTGGTCGGCGTTGAGCGTGCCGCCGCCGCAGGTCAGCGTCCCCACGATGGCACGATCCGCTTCGGCGACCAGAAACAGCGAGTTCGCCTGATCCGCGACTTCGGCGATCCGCGCGGCGATCCGCTCGACCGGGGGATCGAATTCGCCGGGGGCGTAAGGCGTATCGGCTGGCGGGTCTTCGCGCAGAATTCCCTTGATCAAGCGGATGTAGCCGCGCGCATCGGCAGGGACGGCTTCTCGGATGGTGGCGTTCATGCTGATCTCGTTGATTAGGCTCCAGCGCACAATTCTACCGCATCCGCGCGCCGGAGGTTGAAACCTCGACACCACTCTCGCGCTGCGCTTAGCTCCCCCGCTCCATGCAATGGGGCGGGGGTTGGGGGGTGAGGTTTTAGGCGCAGCGCACGCTGCCGGGTTGGAAACGTTACCTTTGTGTGCCGTAAAGTTATCGTTATAGTATAGTTATAAATGGGTCCACCTGACCACACTGCGAGGACGCTGTATGCCGCAATATGGAATTAACCTCGATCCCGATCAACACGCCGGACTGCCGCTCCAAGCCCAAGACCTGAGCGGCTTGAAGTGGGTGCGCTTCGTCTTTCAGGCGCAGCCACACCAAAAGCGAACCATCCAGCAGAGCTGCCAATTCTACGCGCCGCTGATCGACAGCTACCGCGCGCTGGGCATCCGCACCCTGCTGATCCTGAATCACCAGACCTTCGTCGGCGACGAGCCTTGGAAGAAAAGCAGCGGCAACTGGCGCAGTTACGCCGCCGACTTCAGCGTCATTTGCGGCGAGATCGCCCGTTACTTCAAGGATCGCGGGGTCGCCTACGAGCTTTGGAACGAGGGCGACCAAGCCTCGGACTCGGCGGTCTACGTCCCGCCGCAGACCTTCGCGCCGCTGCTCTCGGCGAGCAGCATCGCCATCAAGACCGCCGATCCCAACGCGACGGTCGTCTTTGGCGGGCTGGTCAGCAGCGACCCATGCGCCTATCTGCAAGCGGTCGCCAGCACGCTGGGGCGGCTGCCGGTCGACGCGATTGGCGTGCATCCCTACGGCAAGAGTCCGTCCGGGGATAACGGCATCATCCCCTACCTGCAAAATATCCGCGCGGCGTTTCCAACGCTGCCGCTGTGGATCACCGAGTACGGCGACGGGCAGATCGTCAAGGCGCGCTACGAGGTGGTCGATTACTACATGCGGCTGGTCAACTCGGCGCTGCGGCGGTCGATGGCGAGCGCCGTCCCGGTCGCCATCTGGTACTGCTGGTCGGACGGCATGAATCCCGGCTTCGGCATCACCGACGTCAACCGCCAGCCGAAAGACAAGGTCTATTCGACCTATTTTCTGCTCAATAAGCTGAACGAGGTGCTGACTCCGCCGAGCACGCCAGCACCCACCGCACCATTACCGACGCCGACGCCGACCGCCCCCATCACCCAGCCGGAGGTCTCGACGCCCGCCGCCACCTTCACCCATCAGCAGTTGATCAACGCGATCTACGAGGCGGCGCAGGCGGTCGGTGACAATCCTTGGCAGTGGTTCCGGCACGCCGCGCTGGTCTACCTGACCGAAGACCGCAAAAAGATTTACAGCGGCACGCCGATTGCCGATCTGCCCAACCTGACAACCGACCAGAAAACGCTGATCCAGCGCGCGCTGGACGGCAAGCCGCTGGAAACCGTCGACCTCAACGGCGGCAGCGATACCGGCAGCGGGAGCACCGGCGACACAGGCACCACGCCCGACGCGCCGCTGCCGACCCAGAAGGTGCTCAACATCCAGTGGGTGTCGCAGTTCGACCCTTACGGCACGCCCAACACCGACTGCGGCGACGCCTGCGTCCTGATGCTGCTGTGGTATTACCACTTTAAGACGCCCGCCGCGCGCATCGTGTTCAAGCTGCTCTCCGGCACGACGACCGCCGCCGAACTGCTGTATCTGGGCAAAGAATACGACCTGACGCTGACGACTGAAGACGTCTCGCTGGATCGAGTCAAGGTGCTGGTCGCCGCCGGAACCCCGGTGATCGTGCTGGTTGATTACAAGCTGCTCGGCTTCCCGGTGCATCTGCGATCCGGGGTCAACCAAGGACATCATTGGTTCGTGGTCGTCGGCTACAACGAATCGGGCTTCGTGATCCACGATCCGCTGTGGATGCCCGCCCAGCGTAACGGCATGGGCGGCGCTTACCTGCCCATCGAGCGCGAAACGCTCCAGAGAGCGCTGATCGACTACTACGTCATGATCTATCGCCCCGACGAGACGAGCTAACCGCACCCCACCCCCAACCCCTCCCCGACTTCAGGGAGGGGAGAGTGCTTTCGCCTGTTTCGAGGGTAAGTAGCCAAATTTAATGACTTCTGGACACAGCAGAGGTGGTTTACACAGATTAACAATTAGATACGGAGTTTATCCGTAGGGGCGTTACATGTAACGCCCATAGGCATCAAGTTAGGCAATTTGAGGGCTGTTTTTCGCTGGAGCCGCCGGGGGATCAAATCCCCCGGCTACGAAATCAAGCCCGCTGAAACGGGCTGAAAAACAGATTGAACTGGTTTTTAGCCGTCTTCAGACGGCTTGAATTGCTAGCCCGACGCTCAAAGCGTCGGGCGACGCCGGACAAATGCTCGTGAAAACGTGGATAATTCCTTAACTTGATACGAATGGGGCGTTACATGTAACGCCCCTACCTCACCACCGCGATCCATCCCCGTAGTTCCCGGTCGCATTTCCTGACGTGTTATATTCCAGTGTATGATACAAAGGCGTAAGGCGCAGCATTTCCCGGCATCCGAGGCGACGAGATGGACTACACTGTTCAGGAATTCTACCGACAGCTAGCACCCGATTATCACTTCATCTTTAAAGACTGGGAAGCCACCGTTCGCAAGCAGGGCGAAACCCTCGACCACTTGATCCGCCTGCACTTGCCGGATGCCGAAGCCGTACTCGACTGCGCCTGCGGCATCGGCACGCAGGCGATTGGCTTAGCGCTGCAAGGCTATCACGTCCGCGCGACCGACCTCAGCCCGGCGTCGGTGCGCCGCGCCCGCACGGAAGCCAAGAATTTTGGCGTCAAAATCTTCTTCGGCGACGCCGATTTCCGCGACCTCGCCCGCGCGGTGGACGGCACTTTCGACGTGGTGCTCGCCTGCGACAACGCCGTCGCTCACCTGCTGCGCGATTCCGACCTCACGCTGGCGACGGCGAGTATGCGCGAAAAACTCGTCCCCGGCGGACTGCTTCTCCTCAGTATGCGCGATTACGATCAACTCATCCAAGAGCAGCCAAGCGGGACGCCGCCGAACATCCTCGACACCGACGAGGGGCGGCGCGTCTCGTTTCAGGTGTGGGATTGGGCGGAGGATGGGCGCAGCTATGAACTTTCGCATTTCATCCTCAAGCAGGCGGGCACGCGCTGGACGACCCGCGTCAGCTCGACGACACTGCGCGCGATCCAGCGGACGAACTGACCCACGTATTGGAGCGCACTGGCTATGCCGAGATCGTCTGGCATCTGCCTGTCAACTCCGGCTACTACCAGCCGATTGTCACCGCGCGCCGGAGCTAAGCGCCGAGCCGCTGGATCGCCGTGACGATCTCCGGCGGCGTGGGGTGGCGTGCCAGCGTGTTTAAGCACACGCTGTTGCCGTCCGGCTGATGCAGCACGACTCCGCTCAACTGGCGATACTGCTTGAGGAAGTCGGCGGCGCTGGCAAATCCGCGCCGCGTGAAGTAATCCTCGGCTTTCAGTTCTGCCGCTCGCCGCAAGCTGATCATGGCGCTGTTCAAGTCGGCGTCGGTGATCGCGCGCTCGGTGGTCAACCACAGCAGATTGACGCTACCCGGCGGCATTTGCCCCACTTTGGCGCACAGCACCGCCATCAGCTTGTGCGCTGCCGCGTCGAGGTTGAGATCGGCGGCGTCCAGTTCGACCGCGCGGACGCGCCGGACTTCGACGTTGAAGGGCGTATGCGTCTTGAACGTGACGGTGAAATCGGGACCGCGCCGCTTTTGAGCGGTATATTTTTCGTATTCGACCTCGAAACGCGGCTCGCGCAGCAGCAGCGCGGCGGCTTCGAATTCGGCGCGCACGTCGAGCAGCGCCGCTTCGTCGCGGGCGTTTTTCAGCTTCGCCCGCAGCTTGCTGTGATACTCGGTCGCAAACGCCTTAAAGCGCCGCGATCCACGCACCCAGTCGCCGAATTCGGCGGCGAAAGTGGCGGTGCTGCCGTCGAAAATCTCGTCGATCAAGGCGTCGATGGTGCTCATCGATCTTCCTCACGCCTCGTCCGCGAGTTCGTCGCCGGTCGGGCTGGCGATCAGCTTGACGGCGAGCAGCGCCGCCATCAGCAAGCCGGTCAGCAGCACCGCTTGCCCGGTCAATGGGGTGAGCAGCACCAGCAGCGCGCAAAGCGGGAAGGCGGCTTTTTCGTACCAGCGCGCGGCGCGCGGGCGCTCTTGCAGTATCCACAGGCTGATCAAGTAGACCGCCGCCGGGATGGCGACGGCGAAGCCCGCCGTCATCGCGCTGATTTCGGCGTGCTGCGTCACCTGATCGACCGCCACCGCCAGCCCGGAACCCAGCGCCGCCACCGCCGCGAAGATGAACAACTGCCCATATGCCCAAACGAACGTCCCGAACAGATCGAGCACCTCCAGCAAATCGTGCGCGGGCTGGTAGAAGTACAGCCACCAAACCGTGTACAGGATCAGCAAGCCGCCGACGATCAGCGGGATTAGGTCGGTGTTGAAGCTGTGGGCGTCAAGGGTCGATTGAATGGCGACCACCGACGACAGCACCAACTCGCCCAGCACGATGATCGTGAACAAGCCGTAGCGCTCGGCGATGTGGTGCGGATGCCACGTCGTCGGCGTCGAGCGCTCCGCCCAACCCGGCACCAGCAGTTCGGCGATCACCAGCCCGAAGAAGCCGGGGACGTGCAGCGCGGCGGGCGTGAACAGCAGCAAGACCCAGCCGACTTGACAGACCGCGATCCCGACGCCGTAGCGGATCGCCGCCGGACGGTGTTCCCGATCGGCAAGCGCCGCCCGCGCCCACGAGATCACGGCGGCGGCGCGCATGACGACGTAGCCGACAACGGCGATTTTCAAGTCGCCCGAGGCAAAGGTTTGCGGCACACCGGCGGCGAAGATCAGCGCGCCGGTCATCTGGGCGAAGATCAGCACCCGGTAGAACACGTCGTCGGTGTCGTAGGACGAGGCGAACCACGTGAAGTTCATCCACGCCCACCAGATGCCGAAGAAGGTCATGGTGTAGCTCAGCAGCGTCCGCCCGACGTCGTTTGCGCCGATGCCGTGATGCAGCCCACTGGCAGCGAACGAAATGGCGACCACGAAGACCAGATCGAAAAATAGTTCCAGCGGCGTCGATACCCGGTGTTCCTCGTCGGGCTGGCGCGGCGTCATGGGGACGATCCAGCGGGTGCGTACCTTGCTCGCTGCTTTGCGGGGCTGCTCGTACATCGGCTTGACCTATGGGTTGGGCGGCTAGGTTGATCGCCATCATTCTAAAAGGTTGCGGGCGAAATCGACAAGCTTTGCCAATGGTTTGGCTTTATTGGAATTTGCGTTATCATTCAAACAAATTTAAATGACCGAGGATCGGATCATGATGAACGTACCGCCGCGCAGCGAGGCTGCGCCCGAATTCACGTGGAATGCGCCGAGCGTCTTCGAAACGCCGGAAGCGTGGAAAGAGGCTTATGCCGCCGTCGCCGCCAGCCTGCCCGACGCGCTGTCTCGCTTTCAGGGCAAGCTGGGCGACAACCCCGCCGCCCTGCTCGACTGGTTCGAAGCGCTAGGCGAAGTGTACCGGAAAGCGGGGCACGTCTTCTTTTATGCGCTGATGTCGCAGGCGGTCGAGACCACCAATCAAGCGGCAAACGCGATGGCGGGTCAGGCTGGCGGGCTGATGGGTCGCTTCCAAGCCGCCGCCGCCTTCGCCGAGCCGGAACTGCTCGCCATCGGCAATGCCAAGCTCGATCAGTGGCTGCGGGACGAGCCGCGCTTGCAGCCTTACGCCCACTACTTCGACGACTTGTTCCGGCGGCAGCAGCATGTCCGCTCCGCCGAAGTCGAGGAACTGCTCGGCTTGGCGTCGGACACCTTCGCGCAGGTCGAGAACACCAGCGAAGTATTGGCGAACGCCGAAATCGCCTTCGGCTCAGCGCAAGCGGGCGCGGGCGAAGCGATCCAAGTCCAGCAGGGCAATTACGAGACGCTCCGCACCAGCAGCGACCGCGACCTGCGCCGAACGGCGTGGGACAGCTACTCGGCGGGCTATCTCTCGGTCAAGAACACGCTCGCCAGCAACTATGCGGCGTCGGTCAAGCGCGACGTGTTCATGGCGCGGGCGCGGCGCTTCGACACGGCGATTGAAGCCTCTCTGTTCGAGAACAACGTCCCGCTGGAAGTCTTTCACAACCTCGTGGAGCACCTTCCGCAAGAATATCCCGACGTGGCATCGCTATTGGGCGATCCGCCGCAAGGCGCTGGGGGTCGAGACCCTGCATCCCTATGACATCTGGGCGCCGATTGCCAAGCAGGAGCACAAAGTCACGTTTCGGCAGGCGATTGACTGGATCAGCGACGGGATGCAGCCGCTCGGCGACGACTACGTGAGCATTCTGCGCCAAGGCGCGCTGCACGACCGCTGGATCGACGTGTATCCGAATCAGGGTAAGCGTCAGGGCGCCTTCTCGTTCGGCTGGCAGGGGACGTACCCCTTCATCATGACCAGCTATCACGACGACCTCAAAGCGATGAGCACCGTCGCCCACGAGTTGGGACACTCGATGCACTCGTACTTCACGTGGCAGCATCAGCCGTTCGTCTATGCCAATTACTCGCTGTTCGTCGCCGAAGTCGCCTCCAACTTCAATCAGGCGATGGTGCGGGCGCATCTGCGCCAAGCCCAGCCCGACCCCGACTTCCAGATCGCGTTGATCGAAGAAGCGATGAACAACTTCCACCGCTACTTCTTCATCATGCCGACGCTGGCGCAGTTCGAGTTGGAAGTCCACACCCGCATCGAGCAGGGCGAGCCGCTGACTGCCGACGACATGAACACGCTGATGGCGGACTTGTTCGCCGAAGGCTACGGCAGCGAGATGGCGTTCGACCGCGATCAGGTCGGCATCACGTGGGCGCAGTTCGGGCATCTGTTCTCGAATTACTACGTCTTCCAGTACGCCACCGGGATTTCGGCGGCGCACGCGCTGGCGAATCGCATCCTCGCGGGCGAACCGGGGGCAGCGGCGAACTATCGCCAGTTCCTCAACGCGGGCGGGTCGCTCTACCCGATGGACGCGCTCAAGCTGGCGGGCGTCGATATGACCACGCCGGAAGCGGTCGAGGCGACTTTCAAGGTGCTCGGCGACATGGTCGATCAGTTGGAAAAGCTGGTCGGATAAGGCAGCGTCGCACGGATCATGCGCTTAGAATCAAAACGCCCGGTCACACGACCGGGCGTTTTTTGATCAACGGGGAGATCAGATTACGACACTGCGGGCGTCGGCGTCACGGCGGGCAGCGCGCCGCCGGTCGGCGTGCAGCCGTAGAAGGTGAACATGTTTTCCTTGCCCCACTCGTCAAAGCCGACGAAGATGAAATACGGCGATCCGTCTTGCGCGGCGTTGCCGTACAGGTAGACCGGACCGTAAGTGCCGTCGCCCTGACCGAGCAGATAGGCGGTCGGCTTCAGGTCGATTTGACCGAGTCCGAGTTCGACCGTCGCGCGATCCAGCGTCCACAGCGGCTGTCCGTTCTCGTCCAACAGCAGGAAGTAAGCGAATGTCGAGCTGTCGTTGGTCACGTTGTTGCTTGAGTCCATGCAGTAGAGGGTATCGCCACCAAAGTGAGCGATCTCGTTCAGGCGTCCGTCCGACTTTGCCTGCGCCAGCGAAAATCCCATCACCAGCGTGAGCATCAAACCGGCGATCAAGACGAGGCTGCGTCGGGTGAAGAATTTATGCGTTGTCATAAACGCTCCTTCGTGTGTGCAAACATACGATAAAACTTCCTTCGACTTGACATTATATAGAAATTTCATTCGAAATAAATGATTTCTCATCAACCCATAAGGCGCAGCAGATAGCCGAGCCGCAGCGCCGCCCGCTCGACCAGCGCGTCGGCGTCGGCGAGGGCGTCCGCCAGCGACATCGGCGCGGTCGTGATCGGCAGCGCCGCCCAGACGCCGCCCTCGTGCAGGCGTGCGTCGTCGATCTCCAAGCCGCCAACCAGCGCTACCGTCGGCACGCCGTACTCACGCGCCCGCCGGGCGATGCCGATGGGTCCCTTACCGTGCAGCGTCTGTTCGTCCATCCGCCCCTCGCCGGTGATCAGGAGGTCAGCATCAGCCAACGCTTGATCGAACGGCAGCAGATCGACGATCAGATCAATCCCCGACTCGATCCGCCCGCCCAGAAATGCCATCAACCCGGCGCTGAGCGCACCCGCCGCTCCGCCGCCGG
Organism: uncultured Chloroflexia bacterium; assembly: GCA_963826685.1. Taxonomy (GTDB): domain Bacteria; phylum Chloroflexota; class Anaerolineae; order Aggregatilineales; family Phototrophicaceae; genus Flexifilum. The sequence continues at coordinate 72,642 of CAWGYC010000007.1, forward strand.
GAGTCGTGCGCACGTCGACGCCGACCTGATCGGCGACCAGCGCGAAGAAGTGGCTTAGATTGGCTTCGAGCGTCTCAATCTGCGCCGGATCGGCACCTTTCTGCGGTCCGAAGACCGCCGCCGCGCCCGCGTCGCCCAGCGTCGGGTTGTCCACGTCCGAAGCGATGATCACCTCGACTTCACGCCAGCGCGGATCGAGTCCGCTGGCGTCGATCTGGCGGACTAGGTGCAGATTGCCACCACCGGGCGGCACGTCCTGACTCTCGGCGTCGAGCAGGCGGACGCCCAGCGCTTGCAGGCAGCCCGCGCCGCCGTCGACGGTTGCGCTGCCGCCCATGCCCACGATTACGCGGCGCACACCGGTATCGAGTGTCGCACGGAGCAGCTCGCCCGTGCCGTAAGTCGACGCTCGCAGCGGATCGAGTTCATCCGCCGCGATCAGCTCCAAGCCGGATGCCAGCGCCATCTCGATCACGGCGCTCTCGCCGCGCGTGCCGAACGCCGCCGCGACCGGGCGACCGAACGGATCGCGGACGGTGCGAGTAAGGCGCTCTCCACCACCGGCGAGTAAGGCGTCGAGCGTACCGTTGCCGCCGTCGGCAATCGGCAGCAAAACGAGATCAGCGGCGAGTCCCGAACGGCGCAGCCCGCGCGCGACGGCTTCAGCGGCGGCGCTCGCGCTCAGGCTGTGCTTAAAGGCACCCGTAGCAATGACAATCTTCATATTGCAATCCCCGTTAAAAGCCGTTAAATTCAGGTGAAACGTAATACAACGTGAAAAAATAGTGAATTTTGCGAAAATCTATAGCGGGCAGAACCGTCGAAGATATAATGACAGGTATAATAAAGATTGAGTCAGCAACCATAGTCCAAGGAAGAAGATGTAACTGCATCTCTGGAGTTCTCAACCGTGCTTGAAAACAAATGGGCACTGGTCGTCGACGATGATGCTCACAGCCTAGTCGCCATTTCCTCTATGCTACGCGATTTAGGTATTCGCTTCAAACGAAACACGACCGGCGCGAAAGTTCCTGAACAAATGCGCTCGATGAATCCGCCCCCGGATTTTGTGCTGCTCAACCTCGATCTCCCTCACGGCAGCGCCTTCACTATCAACGAAACGCATCCAAGCTGACCCGGAAGTTCGCGACATCCCGGTGATCGCCATCGGCGCAACCGACAGCCAACCGCTGCGCCAGCAAGCGCAGCATTCCGGCTTCGCCAGCTACCTCGCCAAGCCGCTCCCCCGGCGGCAGTTTGGCGACATCTTGCTGCGAATCCTCTCCGGCGAGCATTTCTGGGAAGCCGCCTGCTAAGTTCGGATGCAGGACAAGTAAAAACCGCAGTTGTTGGTTTTTAGTGCTTAATTCTTAGCCCAAAACCGATCACCGCTTCGGCGGTCTGCTGGACTCTCCACTTGAGCGCGTTCGCTGTTATCATTAAGCGATTGGTGTAAAGGAGAGAATGGCATGGATGCTCAGACAGCTTATGATCGCGTTGCGTCCAGCGGCTTGATGGGCGGGATGCGCGGCAACTTCCCGCCCGACGTGGCGCTGGCGCACGCGCGCGTGTTGATCGACGCCGGGCAGATCGACGTGTTCGAGTTCACGATGAACTCGGTACAGGCAATCGAAGCCATGAAAGCGACCAAACGCGAATACGGCGACGCTGCCGTCGTCGGCATGGGCACGGTGCTCGACGGCGAGATGGCGGAGCGGGTGATCGACGCCGGGGCGGATTTCATCGTCTCGCCCGCCTTCAGTCGCGAGGTCGTGGCGCTGGCGCAGGGCGCGGACGTGCTGATCGCGCCCGGGGTGATGACGCCGACCGAAGTCGCCGACGCTTGGGCGATGGGCGTCAAGCTGCTGAAAATCTTCCCGATTGGCGTGTTAGGGCTGGATTACTTCAAGGCGGTCAAGGGACCGCTCGACGCGCCGCGCTATCTCTGTAACGGTGGCATGAGCGACCAGAACGTCGGCGACTTCCTGAAGGCGGGCGCGACCGCCTGCGGCATGGCGGGCTGGCTGACCGGCGATGGATCGATGCCGCCCGATCTGCTGGCGCGGCGGGCGCGCTCGCTGCGCGAGATTGTCACCCGCGTGCGCTCGGATCACCCGGAGTCGGTGCGGGCGTAGGACCTAACCCCCGACCTATTTCATCAGTGCCAATCTGAGAACTCCCACTATCACGAAACCGTAGGGGCGCTATATATAACGCCCCTACAACCCCTCTACTCGCCTGTGCGCACTTGAGTGCTTTACCTTCAGCCGGTTGTGCAGAAGAATGCAGCCATGTAATCGGAGTATTCAAGGACGAGAACATGGTGTTGAAACGGATTCCCCTGCACGGGATGGTGCTGCTGGTGTGCTTGATGGGCGTGATCGCGCTGACGACGCTGCCAGCGAGCGTGCGCCTCATCAGTTGGTCTGCCGGGCTGTTTGCGATTGTCGATCACCCCAACATGCACGATGCCATCGGTCACGCCAGCCTCTACGCGCTGTTGACCACCGTGAGCTACTGGGCGCTGCGCTCGCGCTTCGACTTCCGGCGAGCGTTCGGGATCGCGCTGGTGGGCGGGTTGCTAATCGGCGCGACGACCGAGTTCATCCAGCAATTTTCGCCGGGGCGCACCATGATGCTCTCCGACCTGCTGGCGAATTGGCTCGGCGTGATGACCGTCGCCCTGCTGATCAGCACCCGGCGGGCGTGGGTACGTTCAACGAGCGAGTCTTCGCTATAATTAGGAAACTTCGAGGCGGGTTTCTGAGAGGCGATTGATATTGTATGGATGAACTCTTGCAAACTGCCGTTTCCGTTCACGGGCATACGATTCGGATTACAGCACGACAGTGGGCGCATGTCATAGAAGCGCACGATTATATGTCCGGCAATCTTGACAAGGTTCTTGAAACATTGGCTGAGCCGTCACGGATCATTGCAGGCGAAAATGGTGAGTTGTTGGCGCTACGAGACTATGCCAAGACCAATATCACTCGTAAGACAGCGGTTGTCATCTATCGTGATGAACCGGATGGTTTTATGATCACTGCGTTTTTTACGTCAAAACCCGATAAAATAGAGAAAAAGGGCGAACGCATATGGTCACAATCTCACGAGAACTGATCGATCAAGTGCTGGCGCTGCGGGCTGGTCAGATGTGGACGGATTACGACGCCGAAGCCGACGTGCTCTACATCAGTTTTCGCAAGCCGCAGCAGGCGAACGACAGCATCCTAGAAGATGATGGCAATATCTATCATTATCGGGATGACGAACTGGTCGGCGTGACCGTGCTCAACGCCTCGCAGAAACGCTCTCCCCTGAACGAGTAACGCCCCTGCTGTCGCGCCTGAGATTTTCCCACTATAATAAATCGAACCCGCGTTTGATTATATTATTTGAGGGGAATAGACCATGACTCAGCCCGCTTTAGGACTCAATTTCGAACTCACCGAAGAACAGCAGATGCTCCAGAAGATGGCGCGCGACTTCGCCGCGCAGGAGATCATCCCGCAGGCGGCGCACTTCGACCAGACCGCCGAGTTCCCGATCGACATCATCGACAAGGGGCGGCGGATCGGGCTGGTCAACCTGAACATCCCCGAAGAATACGGCGGACCCGGCGCGAGCGTGCTCGACGAGTGCATCGTCGGCGAAGAACTGGCTTACGGCTGCTCCGGCATCAGCACCGCCATGAGCGTCAATAACCTGTCGTCGCTGCCGATCCGCCTCGCCGGGACGGACGCGCAGAAAGCCCACTGGTTGGGCGAGCGGATGATGGAGGACGGCGATCTCGCCGCCTACTGCGTCACCGAGCCGGGGGCGGGGTCGAACGTCGCCGGGTTGCAGACCCGCGCCGACAAGCAGGGCGACAAGTACATCATCAACGGCGGCAAAATCTTCATCAGCAACGTCAATTACGCCAGCTTCTATACCGTCTTCGCCCTGACCGATCCGGGCGCGCGGCATCGCGGTATCTCCTGCTTCATCGTCGAGCGGGACAGCCCCGGCATCAACGTCAGCCGCCACTTCGACAAGCTCGGTCAGCGCGCCGCCGACACTGCCGAGATCACCTTCGAGAACGTCGAGGTGCCGGAAGCCAACCGCATCGGCGCGGAGGGGCAGGGTTTCATGCTGGCGATGCAGGTCTTCGATCACTCACGCCCCGGCGTGGCGGCGGGGGCGGTCGGCGTGGCGCGGCGGGCGCTGGAGGAGAGCATCAAGTACGCCAAAGCGCGCGAGACCTTCGGGCAGCCGATCTGGCAGCACCAAGCGGTCGGGCACAAGATCGCGGACATGGCGATCAACGTGGAGGCGGCGCGCTTGCTGGTTTATCAGGCGGCGTGGCTGGTCGATCACGGGGTGAGCAACCCGAAAGTCGTCGCCGCCGCCAAAGCCTTCGCCGCCGACATGGCGATGCAGGTGACGGTCGACGCGGTGCAGGTCTTCGGCGGCTACGGCTACATGAAAGAGTATCCGGTCGAGAAGCTGATGCGCGACGTCAAGGTTTTCCAGATTTACGAAGGCACCAGCGAGATCCAGCGCAACATCATCGTGCGCGAATTGTTCCGATAACTGCGAAATGCGCCGGAAGAGTTGAGTTCTAGGCTAATTCCTGCCGTAACCGACAAATTCACGCGACCCGACGTTGACTAGCTCACGCGACCGAAAATGTATGATATATGCCACATCGTAGGCTATGCGCGTCTATATGAAGAAACACCGTCAAGGCGCTGATGCGCGGCGTGATGGTGTTCCAGATTGACGAAGGCAGCAGCGAGATCCAGCGCAAAATCATCGTGCGCGAACTGTTCCGATAACTGCGGTTCAGTCCGAGGAGTCAATCGATTGACGAATAGCAACGAATATTGGCAGCGCCTCAGTAACCGCGCCAACGTCGAGGTTTATGCTGCGCCCATCGTCAACGAGTATGGATTCAAAGCCATGCATATCGCCATCAAGTCGGCGTGGAAGCCGCCCAGAGGCTACACACTGTACGCGCAGCACCCGGAGCAAGGCGGCAGGATGGATGTGGTGCGCCGCCGTTGGGATCAGGGGCGCGACTATGAGGAAGTGGCTCAAGGCGGGATCGAGCGCGACACGCCGACGATCCGCATCGACAGCGCCGCGCTCGACGCCGCCTTCCTCGCCTTGTGGGCGCAGGGCACGCAGATCGCGGTGCCGCTGGTCGACGCGAAGCAGCACAGCGGCGAAGATGGGGCGGATTATACGGTCGAGTTTAGCGAGTATCGGTGGGGCGGGGCGAGTGCGGAGTCGCGCCTCAAATTCTGGTCGGACGGACCCGCCGAATGGCAGCCCTTAGTGCAGTGGATCAAAGCGGTATTGGCGGCGTTTGATCAGGCGCTGGACGTGACCGCCACCCCGACCTGACAGGGATAGGTTTTTAATGGAGCAAGCAGCGGCAGGCTGGATTCTTAAAAACGGGCGAGGCACGCCTCGCCTCTACAACGGCGGAAGCGAGGATAGGGGTGCTCACAAGTGGCGGAAATAGATAAAGCAGGGGCGCACACTGCAGGTGCGCCCCTACAAAAATGCACAATTTCTGCCGTAGAGCCAAAGTGTTACTTCTCGGCGACGATGGCGAACAGATCGGACTTGGTCGGCGCTGCCGGTCAGCGAGGGGTAGAACAGCACCCGCGCGAAGGCGCGCAGCAGATAGCGGTATTCGTCGCCGGTGTAGGACTGAAGCATCGAGGTATACTGCCGCAGCGCGCCGGTATCCGCCGCATAGACGTAGAACTGAAACACAGCCCGATCCGCCTCGTAGGACGATTCAGTCAGGCAAAGATACGGCTCATCCGAGAATAAGCCCGCTTGCGCCGTGTGCCACGAGGGTAACTCCTGTCCCAAACGGTAGACGAACTCGGCGGGGTGGACTTCGAGCAGCAGCGTCCCGCCCGGCTTGAGCGCGGCGTGCGCTTTGGCGACGATCCGCCCGGCTTCATCCGGCGAAAAGGCGTTGAGTTCGCCGTAAATCAGCGTGACGAGGTCGTAGTCCGCGCCGTAATCCTGCGTGAGTACGTCCGCCAAGATATAGCTGCCGTCGGGATGGTGCTGGCGGGCGTAGTCGATGGAAGCGGGCGAGAAATCGATGCCGGTGCAGGTGTGTCCGAGCGCGGCGAAGCGGCTGGCGTAGAAGCCGGGTCCGCAGCCGAGATCAAGGATGTTGGCGGGCTGCGTCTTGAGAATTTTCCGGTGAATCCATGCGACCTGCTGGTCGATGGTGGCGAAACGGCGGCTGGCGAGATCGTGCGACTGGCTGAGGTGTTCCGCCAGCATCCGGCGGCTAAAATCGGGGTCGTGCCACGGGATTTTCTGCCACTCGGCAGTGGTGGTGGTTCGGTGGATCAATGAGGTGAACACAGGTTTATCCTTGCGGGTACGGTGTCGATTATCTATGCCAAATACGTCTGAGACCCGCGTAGGGTTACGCGAAGCGGCGGCGCATCTGCGGGAGCGCGTCCGGCGAGAAGATCGACGTATCGACTTCGACGTCGTAGAGCAGGTCGTCATCAAGTTCGAATAAAGCAAGTGCTGAGGAAAAGCGTTAAAAACTCAGCGCCGTGTTGATAGCCCAGAGAATATGGATGATCGTTGTTCTAATACGCCCGGATTTTTCGTAGAGGTGCAGCACTCGCTGAGGCGTCGTTAGTTTTCAGCTAAAACGAACCACTAATCACTAAAGACTGTACATCAGCCTGAAGCGGCGGCGATGAAATCGGCGCGGGCGCGTTCGTCGCGCGGGTCGGGGTAGCCATGCTTGGCGATCAGTTGGCTGAGCGTAATCTCCGGCGGCTCCTCGAAGCCGACGATCAGGTTGGTGATCACGATGTCGACCACCAGCAGGAGCCGTCCAAAGCTGGCGTACTGCCCCTGTAACGCCGTGAACAGCACCGCGAACACCCGCTCGCGCAGGTTGTTGTCGACCAAGCCGCTGCCGGGCCACGCGCCGCTCCAATTTTCCTCGTAGGTGCCAATCCGCAGCATGTCGGCGCGCAGGTCGATCAACTGGGCGATTGCCGCTTTGTGGTCGGCGGCATCGACCAAGCGCTTGGTGCTGCGATAGGGCAGGTTGGGCATTTGAGCGTAGATTTCGCCCGCCAGCGTCGTCTCGATGATGCGGTAAACCGGGTGATCGCGCAAGCCGAGCGCGTCGGCGAGCGCCTGCACACATTGGCGGTAGTAGCGCTCGCGGGCGGGGAACGTCTCGCTGGAATCGAGCCGCCAAAGCAGGGACAGAAAGTCGCCAAAGGTGAGCGGCAGGCGCGGCGGGTCTTGCGGGCTGTAGGGGCTGGTTAGCTGCTTGATTCGCGCCTGCTCTTCTAGACTTTGCATAGTCCTCGCTTAGTGAGCTTGGCTGACCTCGGCGTAACGCATCTGCGGGTTGAGCGCGTGGTGGCGTAACATCACCTGCCAGACGCGCAGGGCGGCTTCCAAGATGATCCACGACCCCATTTTCGACTGACCGCGCGCGCGGTCAGGGAAGTAGATCGGAATTTCGGTGATTTTGAAGCCGAGCCGGTTGGCGATGTACGCCATCTCGACCTGAAACACGTAACCGTTCGAGCCGACCCGGTTCAAGTCCATGCCGACCAGCGTTTCGCGCCGCCAGATGCGATAGCCGCCGGTCGCATCGCTGACCGGGATGTTGAGCAACGCGCGGACGTAAACGGCGTTGGCGAACCAACTCAGCAGCTTGCGATAAGGACTCCACGATTGGTCGACGCCGCCGCCGCGCACGAAGCGCGATCCGATCACCAGATCGTAGCCGCTTTCCAGCTTGGCGATCAAGTCGGGGATGTATTTGGGCTGGTGCGAAAAATCGGTGTCCATTTGGATGATGGTGTCCGCGCCCAGTTCGATAGCGCGGCGGAACCCGGCGATATAAGCGGGACCTAAACCCGTTTTTTCGCTGCGATGCAGCACGGCGACGTGATCCGGCTGCGCTAAGGCGAGCTGATCGGCGATGTCGCCGGTGCCGTCGGGCGAGTTGTCGTCGACCACGAGGACGCGCAGGTCGAGCGGGAGCGCCAACAGCGCGTCGATCATGAGCGGCAGGTTTTCAGCTTCGTTATAGGTGGGCAGTACCACCATCGTTTCAGGCATTATGCGTTTTTCGCTTCTCGCGCGCCCGATAAGCGGACGCGCAGCAAAACCATCCATCAAGTTAAGAGAACCTGTTCAGTTTAGAGTACAGCGTTTTCAGACGCAAGAGCAAAAAGATCATTGCGCTTGAGCGAGGGTCGTGTTAAGGTTTTGTTGGCGTCGGCTCGCGTGAGAAGGGGCAGCGCCCGCGATGAAGCTCGCGTATACCTTTGGGGTTGATGGCTTCTACCGGCAGCGGTAGAAGCTTTTTGTTGTTTTAGAGCGGCTGCCTCTAGGGGTGGGTATTTTATTAACCTCACCCCCTGCCCCCTCTCCACTACGTAGAGAGGGGGTAAAGACGGCTCGTAGAAGGTTCTAAAGTCCCCTCTCTAGGCAATGGAGCGGGGATTTAGGGTGAGGTCAGAACAAAGCTTAAATACCTACCCCTGTCAGCCTCTACCCCCTCCCGCAGTTAAGGGAGCAGGGCGGACTCGCTCGTCTAGCGGGTCGCCAGCACGCTGTAGATTGTTTCGCTACTAATGGACAGATTCTATGAGGCGCTACGTGGAAACGGTTTTGATCATCGGGCTGGGCGGATTTATCGGGGCAAATGTGCGTTTCTTGGTTTCGGTCTGGGCGGTCGAGCGGTTCGGCACGAGCTTTCCCTACGGCACGCTGATCGTCAATCTGGTCGGGTCGATTTTGCTGGGCGTGTTCACGGCGTGGGCAGCGCAGCGGATCAACCTCGATCCGCGCGTGCGCTTCTTTATCGCCGTCGGCTTCTTCGGAGCGTTCACGACTTTCTCGACCTATGCCAACGAGAGCGTCGGCTTAACGCTCACGGGCAACTGGACGGCGATGCTGGTCAACGTGCTGGCGACGAACGCGCTCTGCTTGATCGGCGCGGCGGCGGGCTTGTTCGTCGGCGGGAAGCTCTGAGGCAAGCGTCGCGTCCGGTAGATTTCTTGAATCGGGCGTTCAGTTGAACGCCCCTACAACCCCCTCACCCTTGCCTATCAGGGGTAGGTTTTTAACTCTGCGCTTACCTCACCCCTAAATAGGCTTGTCCGGTACTCGAATCAGCATCATTTGTCTCTTGCTGCCGCTGCTGACCCCACCCCCGACCCCTCCCCGACTTCAGGGAGGGGAGCGTACACGCCGTTGGCTGCCGACACGCTGCGTTTTTCCCGAAGCTGCGAGGCAAGTGCCGACGATTCGGGGCACGGTTAGGGAGCACGGCTATGTTTTGAATACCGGACAAGCCTTAAATCCCCTCTCCATTACATAGAGAGGGGACTTTAAAGACCCTTTGCAAGCTGTTTTTACCCCCTCTCCACGTCGTGGAGAGGGGGCAGGGGGTGAGGTTAATAAAATACCTACCCCTGACAGCTCACCCTTGCCCCCTCTGCGAACTTTCGGTTCGTCCGCGCGAGCGGCGCAAGCGAAAGCGTTGAGGACTCGGCTCTAGTTGGCACTACCGGGGCAGGACTACAATTACGTTTACGTTTAGTGGTAGGTTGAGGTCTTAGCGTGACCCGGCGTCGGACAATTACCCTCTTTATCATCGTATTTTCGAACTTTCTCGGCGGGACGATTGTCCTGCCGACGCTTCCTCTCTACGCGCAGCGGCATTTCGCCATGTCGCCCGAAGCGATCTCGATGCTGCTGGCGTCCTATTTCATCGCCCAGTTCGTCGCCGCGCCTTTCATCGGCAAACTGTCGGATCGGTTCGGGCGCATCCCGGTGCTGATTATCAGCCAGCTAGGGACGGTGCTCAGTTTCATCATGCTCGGTTTCGCGGGCAGCGTGGTGATGCTGTTCGCGGCGCGCATCCTCGACGGCATCACCGGCGGCAACGTGATCGTCGTGCAGGCGTACATCACCGACGTTAGCCCGCGCGAGAAACGCACGCAGTCGCTGTCTTTGGTATGGATGGCGTTCGGCTTAGGCTACATCCTCGGACCGGCGATTGGCGGGTTTGTCGCGGCGGCGTTCAGCGAGCAAGCATCCTTTATCCTCGGCGCGGCGATCTCGCTGCTCTCGCTGATCATGACGTGGGCGCTGCTCGACGAAACGCTGACGGCGGAGCGCCGCGCGCTGCTCAAGACGGTCAAGAAGGCGTCGCTCAAGGCGCGCGACATCCTCGCCAACGTCCCGCTCTCGCTGATCCTGCTGATCGCCTTCGGGACGCAGTTCGGCTTATCGATGCTGACCTCGATGATCACGCTGTTCGGCGAAGACGTGATCTTCGCCAACCAATCGGCAAGCGCAGTCAACGTGGGCGTCGGCATTCTGCTGACCTGCATCGGCGTCGGGCAGTTTATGACCCAACTGGTGCTGATCAAGCCAGCGGTGGCGCGCTTCGGCGAGCGGCGCTTGGTCATCATCGGCTTGACGCTGCGCGGCGTCAGCATGTTGATCTTCGTCGTGCTGGCGACGCCGTTCATGTCGGGTTTTGCCCTGCTGCTGTTCGCGGGGGCGTCGGGGCTGCTGATGCCGTCGCTGCAAGCGATGGCGACCGTCTCAATCGAGGACGAGAGCCAGAACGGGGCGGTCATGGGCATCTACCAGTCGGCGATCAGCTTGGGGATCATCGCCGGGACGTCGCTCGGCGGCAATTTCTACGGCATTGCGCCGTCGCTGCCGTTCTTGATCGGCGGCGTGATCATGTTCATCATGCTGCTGCCGGGCGTGGTGCTGAATCGACGGCTCGGTCCCGTGTCGGTGCGGCGCGAGAAGAAGAAACGTCAGCCGCGCGGCGCGACGGTGTAAGTGAAACCTCACCCCCCGACCCCCTCGCCATGTACATGGCGAGGGGGAGCTAAGCGCAAACATTGTTTCGAAGCGTGGCAGTCAACTAGTGTTTGAAGTGGACGAAGATGCGCCCGAAGTTCTTGTCGTCCTTCTCGACGCGGTGATACATGGCGCGGATGTGCTTCTGATCGAGGAAGCGCAGCACCTTCTTCTTGAGCGCGCCGCTGCCTTTGCCGGGGATGATCTCCACAAGGTCGATCTTCTTGTCGACCGCTTCCTGCATAATGCGATTCAGTTCGGCGTCGATCTGACCGCCCTTGTTGTAGATGTCGTGCAGATCGAGCTTGAGTTTCGCCATTGATTCACCTCATCGTGGCAGGTAGGGGCAGGACTTAGTCCTGCCCCTACGACGATATTGCGCGCTTATGACTGATTGCGGTAGTGTACGCGGTCTATTGTAACGTCAGTTAGGGATAAGCCCGCTGAGAGAAACCAACCTCACCCCCCAGCCCCCTCTCCATTGCATGGAGAGGGGGAGTCACGAGAAACGCAGCGGGAGTGAGGTAAGGCAATCGACGGTATCCATTATTCACGTTATTGTAACGTCACGCGAGCGGATTATGAAGCTGTTTGTCGCATCCGGCATCTTTCATCCCGAACCGGGCGGTCCGGCGACCTACCTCAACGAACTGCTGCCGCAGTTGATCGGGCGAGGTTGGGAGGTGCGCGTCGTGAGTTACAGCGATGCGCCCTATTCCGACCGTCGCTATCCCTACCCGGTGACGCGAATATTGCGGCGGGCGCTGCCGCTGCGGCTGATCGATTACGCGCGGGCGGCGCGTCCGCTGCTGGCGTGGGCGGACGTGGTTTACGTCCATACGCTCGGCTTGCCGCTGTATGGAGATCGGCACGCGCCGCGCGTCGCCAAGATCGTCGGCGATGCGGCGTGGGAACGGGCGGTGCGCAAGGGCTGGATCGCGCCAACTGAGGACATCGATGCCTACCAAACGCGCGCTGACTATCCGCTGATGGTGACGGCGGATCGCGCGCGGCGTGCCCGTGTTGCTCGCCAGATGGACGGCGTGATCGTGCCGAGCGAGTATCTCAAGCGCATGGTCGTCGGTTGGGGGGTGGACGCCAGCAAGGTGCAGGTGATCTACAACGCGCTGCCGCCGGGTGCGGGCGCGCCCGATTTGACACTGGCGGAGGCGCGGGCGCGGCTCGATCTGCCCGACGCGCCGATCATTTTGACGGCGGGACGCTTGCTGCCGTGGAAGGGCGTCGATCACCTGATCGCGGCGGTGCGGCGTCTGCCCGACGTGCGGCTGATCGTCGCGGGCGATGGGGCGATTCTGCCCGCGCTCAAGGCTCAGGCGGCGGATTTGGGAAATCGCGTGCAGTTTTTGGGAAATATCAGCCGGGAGCGGATGGCAGCTCTACATGAAAGCCGCCGATTACGTCGCGCTGTACTCCGGCTACGAGGGGCTGTCGCACACGCTGCTGGAGAGTCTGCGCGCCGGAACGCCGGTGATCGCCAGCGACAAGGGCGGCAATCCCGAAGTCGTCCAGCACGGGATCAACGGCTTGCTCGTGCCCTACGTGGACGTCGAGGCGCTGACGGCGGCGATCGCGCGAAGCGCTGCGTCCCGGCGTGCGCGACTCACTGGCGGCGAACTGCGCCGTGGGGATGGATCGGTTCGACTTCGGGCGGATGGTCGAGCAGACGGCGGCGGCGCTGGAACGCTTCGCGGGCTAATGGGCTTACGCGGCTTCTGAAAATTCCAACATCACGGGAATGTAGGGGCGTTACATGTAACGCCCCTACGGGAACAAAACCCCTACGATGATGCTTCCTCGAAGCTGACTTTCTCGTAGACGTCGGCGAGGGGAAGCGTCACGCCGACCGAGTTCGAGCGCGATCGTCGCCTCAAGCCCGATGGCGTCGGCGAGCAGCCATTGGTTATCGGCTTGGCGGATATAGCGCTCGATGCGGGGACTGTCCTGCGCGATCAGCACATATTCGCGCAGCGACTCCAATGCCCGGTAATGTTGAAACTTCTTGCCGCGATCATAACTCTCAGTCGAGGGCGAGAGGATTTCGACGATCACCGTCGGGTTAAGCAGCGTATCACGGCGATCATCCGTCCACAGTGGTGGATCACAAACAATGCTGATATCAGGGTAGGTGTACAGCCCCGTATCATTCACGCGGACACGCTGATCGCTTGGATACACAAGACAGGGTCGTTTGCGTAACTGAGCGTGCAAACTCGCATAGGTATTGCCCATGACTAAATTGTGGTTACCGCTTGCGCCTGACATCAAGTAAATCTCGCCGTCAAGGAATTCGTGCTTCTCCTCGCTGGCGCGCTCCATTTCGAGATACTGCTCGACCGTCCACGTCTGCTTTTCGATAGCCGACATGCTGATGATCCTCTCGATATTGCTGGGCGGACAGCCGTCCGCCCCTACAGCTTCACTATAGCATAAATGCGGACTAGTCCGGGTGGTTGAGGATGCTCAGCACGCGGTTGTGGATCAGCCCGTTGGTGGCGACGACCGCGCGCCCGCCGTAGAGCTGCGCCGTGCCGCCGAGGTAATCGGTGGTCGTGCCGCCCGCCTCCTGCACCAACAAAATCCCGGCGAGGCAGTCCCACGAGTTGAGATAGGTCTCCCAGAAGCCATCGAGCTTACCGGCTGCCACGAACGCAAGGTCGAGCGCCGCCGAGCCAAAGCGCCGCAGGTCGCGCACCTCCATCAGCATGGTATTCCACTGCGGAATGTTGTTGTCATGCGACGCTGTGGCGGTGAGTCGTGAAGCCGCTGCCTAAGACCGCGCGGCTGAGGTCGGCGGTTTGGCTGACGTGGATCGGGCGCCCGTTGAAGGTCGCGCCGAAGCCATGCGCGGCGCTGTACAACTCGTCGTAGACCGGGTTGTAGACCACGCCGACGACCGGCGCTAGGTTGCGCGCCGCTAACGCGATGCTGATCGAGAAGAAGGGGATGTTGTTGGCGTAGTTGGTCGTCCCGTCAATCGGATCGACGTGCCAGAAATAGTCTGCTTCGCGCGCTGCCGCCCGCGCCGCCGCCTTCCTCGCTTAGTATCGGGTACTGCGGGAATTGATCGCGCAGCAAGCGGACGATCACCGCTTCGGACGCTTTGTCGCCTTCGGTGACGACGTCGTAGATCGTCTCCTTGAGCGTCTCTTGGTGGGGCTGATCGTAGAACTGCATTGCGGCAGCGCCCGCCTCGCGCGCGACCGCTTCGACGGCGGCGCGAATCGCCTGTAAATCCATGCTCGGCTTGCTCCTGATCAGGCAAAAGAAGAGCCTATCTTAGCGATAGGCTCGAAAAAGGCAACTTGAGGTGCTGTGCCGCGACCGTGCAATCCGGCTGCCGGAGTTGGCGTAGGCTCAGACGGGGACAACGCCGCTGGCTTGTTTTCCCTTCGGACCTTCCGTTATTTCAAATTCGACCTTTTCTCCTGCTTCCAACTTGCGATAACCGGTAGACTCGATAGCGGAATAGTGCACGAATACGTCGGGACCATCGTCCGGCGTGATAAATCCGTAGCCCTTTTCAGCGCTGAACCACTTCACCACACCTTGAATTCGTTCTGCCATTGCTGTTGAAACTCCACCTTGCTAAGCAATTTATGAGATGCGCTCCCATGAGCCAGCCCTCCCCTAGACTAGGAACTGGGATGATCAGCGACTAATGAAAGTCTAGTGCAATTCAGGATTACTTGTCAAGCAGAATATCGGAGAAGTGTATAGTCTACGGCTTTGTCACTTTTGAACAAACCGGGCGATGGTATCGACGTAGTAGGTTTGCGGGTTCAAGTCAATCGGCTGGGCGAGATCCAAGCGGAAACCGCGCTGAGTCAGCAGCTTGGCGTCGCGCGCCAGCGCAGCCGGGTCGTCGCTGACGTAAACGATCCGCGCGACCTGCATGGCGATGATCTCGTCGATGGCGTTTTTGCCCAGTCCGCGCGCCGGTGGATCGACAATGGCGACGTCGTAGGCGTCTTCCAGCGTCGGCAGCACGTCCTCGACGCCGCCCTCGATCACGTCCACGTTGTCGAAATCAGCCAGATTCTCGTCGGCGTCGGTGACGGCGGGCGGGTAGCTCTCGACCAGCGTCACCAGCCCGGCAGCGGGCGCGGCGAAGGCGCTGAAAACGCCGACCCCGGCGTAGAGGTCGAGCACGGTCTCGCCGCCTTTGAGGTCGAGCAGCGCGGTGACGGTCGCGGTGAGGGTGTCAAGCTGCGATAAATTGGCGCGAAAGCTGCTGCCAGCGGTGACGCGAAAGCGCCGCCCGCCGACGGTGTAGCGCGAATGCGAGTCGCCGATCAGGTTCATTGGCTCGTTGTCGGGCAAAATCGCGTTGACGCTGGCGGGCAGGTCGGTTTCGAGTTCGGGGGCTTCGTCCTGCGCCAGCGCTAAAATGATCATGCGCTCGCCGTCGCCGCCCAGTTGAAGCGTCACGCGGCGGATGCCCTCCAGCTCCAGATCAAGCTGCTGGTAGAGCGCCAGCAGTTCCGGCTTGAGGATGTAGCAGATGTCCACCGGATACAGCCCGCCGTTGGCGGCGGGGAACGCCAGCGTCAGTGTGTCGGTGACGCTGAAGGTCATGCGGGTGTTGTAATTCCACTGCTCGGCAGCGCCGATCATCGGCTGAAGCGCCGCCTCGATTTCGCGGTCGCTCAAGGCACCGAGCCGCCCCAGTTGATCCGCCAAAATGTCCTGCTTGAGCAGCAGTTGGGCGGCGTAGTCGATGTGCTGCCACTGGCAGCGCCCGCAGCGACCGGGTCCGAAATGCGGGCAGATCGGATAAACGCGGTCGGCGGAGGCGTCGAGCAGGGTCACGCCCTCGGCGATAGTGTGGCGCTCGCCGACCTCGACCGGGCGGGCGATCAGGCGCTCGCCGGGGATGGTGTAGGGCACGAAAACGGGCTTGCGCCGGTGAAAGCCGACCCCCGCGCCGCCGTTGGCAATCGACTCGATGGTTAGTTCAAACGAGTTGTGCGCATCCGGGTTCGCCATCGCCGCCTACTTGACCGCCCAAATGAAGTAGCCGGATGCTTGCAGTTGGTTGGATCGCTTGTGCATCAGGTTGCCCAACTGGTCGATGCGGCGGTTGATCCCCTGCCCGAAGCGGCGCTCAACCTGTCCTTTCCAAAAGCCGAGCAGGTTGAAAATCGTCGAGTAGCCGCCGCGACTGGGGTAGATCGTCACGTCGGCGAAATCGCGGAAAAGGTAGGCGACGCCATCACGGGTGTAGCGGAAGAAATCCTGATAGACGAGGTCGGTAGGACCGTGATAGCGGTAGAGAAAGGGCACGTAAGCGAAGCAGAATCCGCCGGGCTTGAGCAGGGCGTAGAGGTTATTGGCGGCAGCCAGCGGATCGTAAACGTGCTCGATCACGGCAAGGCAGACGATGCCGTCGAACTGCCCGACCAGATCGTGTTCGAGGTGGCAAAGGTCGTCCACAAGGTCGGGATAGCCCTCAAACTGGTTGATGTCGAGGGTCGTCACCTGCTCGGCGCGAAAATAGGCGAACCGCTCGCGCGATGACTTGCCCACGTCGAGCACGCGGGCGCAGTGATCAGCCAGAAAGCGAATTTTCTCGTCGGCGAGATCATCCGGGCGATAAAGATAGCTGCTGTCGAGTTTCGCCCGCTGGATAATCGCGCGGAGATAGTCGTTGGTTCTCTGCTGAATCATAAGATAGTCCGCTAGCTGATTGGGTTATGGAGAGAACTTTAACGCAAAGTGAGAGAGAGGGAAAGAGGAAGCCGCAAATAAATCGTCGGATTGCTTGGTAGGGGCAGGACTTAGTCCTGCCCCTACCAGTGCCGATTAGCTAAAGGGCACGGTATTGCTGACGAACGCCAGCCTTTTCCCGTCCGGCGACCACGACGGCACGTTCATGGTGCCCTGCCCGCCGTAGAGATACGCCAGCACTTTCGGCGATCCGCCAGCCAGCGGCATGATGCGCAGATAGACCCGTTTGGCGGCGGGGTGGTCGCCCGGCTCGACTTCGTCGGCGCGGTAGGTCACGAAGACGATCTGCGTGCCGTCGGGCGAAACGTGCGGGAACCAGTTGTTGTATTGGTCGTCGGTAAGCTGTTCTTGATCACTGCCGTCCGGCTTCATGCGCCAAATCTGCATCCGTCCGCTGCGCACCGAGTTGAAGTAGATGTACTTGCCATCGGGGGTGTATTCCGGTCCATCGCTCAGTCCGGGCGCGGTCGTGAGTTGGACTTCGTCGCCGCCAGCGACCGGCTTGCGGTAAATGTCGAACTCGCCGTTACGCTGCCCGGTATAGACCACGAATTTGCCGTCCGGCGACCAACCGTGCAGATAAGACGGACCGATTGGGGTGATCTGCGTGGGCGTGCCGCCGGTCAGCGGAATCGTGTAGACGAGGGAACTAAAATCCTTGCCGTTGTGACTGCTGATCGCGATCATCGTTCCGTCGAACGACAGCACGTGATCGTTGTTGTTGGCGACGGCAGCGCCGGTGTCAATCGGATCGATGCGCTTGGTGGTGAGGTCGAAGCGGTGAAGCTGCCCCATGCTGTTGAAAATCAGCGCTTGACCATCCCGCGTCCAATTGGGCGCTTCGAACACGTCGTCGGTCTCGTAGATCACCTGCCGATGCCCACTGGCGACGTCCAGCAGTTCCAAGCGGCTGCCAAACGGGTCGTTGGATCGGTCGAAGCCCGGCTGCACCGGCACGACGATCCGCACGTCTTGGAAGCGCGCCTGCTCCACTACGTCGGGGTCGTGCGAGCAGACGAACAGCCCTAGATAGACCTCCTCGCCCAAATCCAAATCGCTGACTTGAACCTCGGTGAAGGGGTCGCCGAAATGGGCGACCGACATACAGTAGCTGCTGCCTTTGCGCTCCAATTGGATGACGTCCGCGCCCCGGATCGGCGCGGTGACTTCGGCGGTCTCGCCGCCCTGCGCCCGCCGGTATTGCAGCGAGACCAGCCCGTCGCCGTGAATGCCGGTGCTGATCGCCGGGGAACTGGTGTGCAGGCTGGAACGCACCATCCAGCCCAGTTTGCGATGCGGATTCACGCCTGCGCCGATGAACTCAGCCCGCACGGTAGCGATGAAATCGCCGCGCATCCGTTTCCAGACCAAGTGAAAGTCGTCGTGGTCGCCCCAGATATTCGATCCCGCACTGGCAACTGTAAAGCTTTGCTGCTCGGAATTGAACGCGCACGAACCCGGAGGGTTGACGGTTCCGACGTCAGATTGATCTTCAAATAGGTCGAGCAAGCGTTGGGCGGGTAAAGCTGCCATAGGGTAGATCGTCCTTTCTATGCGGCGCTACACGGGTTCCGTCGCTGCGGTGAACGAATCAATTTGGTGATTATCCCTTCATATCACGGGCACGGCACGCCGTGCCCCTACAATACGTGACGTGCGGGTGCAATCACCATCAATTTTACCGATTTTAAGCAAAAGTTTACGGCGCAAAATCGATTTTACCTTTCCGATGGCGAAGCGCAGAGCGACGGACGCAGTCCCTCGAAAGGGTCAACCAAGAGCAATGCGTGTCGACGCCGAGCTAAAGCAATCCGTGCCTCGCCGACTTGCAGCAGTATTCTAGAACTGCTGAAAATAAAGTCAAGAGAGTTTGCAGAATGGTTCATATCGTTCTGCAATATGCCCCGCTTTGATTGAGTCATTTGTCGCAATTTCAGGCGAGATCCCGCCTAGTTTCGGCGCAATTGTGATCGGATTGGACAATTTATTGACAACGTTTGCAGAAAGTTGTATAAAACGCTCGATAGCGCTTGCAGGAAGATGTTGTCAAAACATCGTCGGCTATGGAGCGTCGGGAAAGATAGCCCTCGGAGGTGACCACGAAACACCCTTTGGTTTTGAGCATTCTCAAAGAAATAAGGCGTTTAACGTACAGTATTTTTTAAGGAGATGAGATCATGGCTTCGAATAACGATCAAAAGCAGATGGGCAAGAAACCGCTTTCTCGGCGCGATTTCCTCAAGATCAGCGCTGCGAGCACGGCTTCGGCTGGTCTCGCCGTCTCCGGCGCGAGTTCCGTATTTGCTGCGCCGAACATTCGGCAGTCGACCGGCAACCCGGCGGTCGTGCGCTTTTGGAGCTGGTACACCGATCAGCAGGATCAGTTCCCGAAAGTCATCGCCGATTTCGAGGCGCTGAACCCGAACATCAAGATCGACCTCCAGATTCTCGCCGACGTCACCAGCGCGTACCTCCCGGCACTGTTGGCTGCGGCTGCCGCTGACGACGTTCCTGAAATCTACGCCCCGCACGTCCACTCGATTGAGTTCGGTCGGCAAGGGTTGGGCGCTGACCTGCTCGCCGAACTAGGTGCCGACTTCATGGCGGATTTCTTCCCGTCGGCGAACAGCATGTTCAAGGACGGCGATGCCCAGTACGCGATTGGCTGGATGGCGCAGACGATGGGCTTCTACTACGATCCCGATCAATTCGCGCAAGCGGGGATCGACGGGGAGCCGGAGACGTGGGACGACATGATCGTCGCCTCGAACCTGATCAAGAGCAAGATCGACCGCAACCTCGGCATGATGCAGGCTGCCAACGACGGCTTCAGCGTCAACGACCTGTGGTTCCCGATGATCACCGGCTTCTCGGATGATCCAGACACAGTACGGCAGCTTGATGCTCACGAAGCGATGTGGACGGATCAGCCGGTCGTCGACGCGCTGACGCTCTACCGCAAGACGCTGGACGAGGGACTGTGGCAGAACGGACAGACGGGCATGGATCAAGTCGCCTGCTTGAACGCGCTTTACAACGGCTTAGGCGCTGGCTTCTACTCCGGCTCTTGGAACCCCGGACGGATTTACAAGGACGCCCCGCCGGAACTGGTGGCGCGCCTCAAGGTCATGAAGACCCCGGCGGTCGCAGCGGGTGGGCGGCATTGGACGGGCAACTCGGCGGGCGCCGCCTTCTCGGTCGCCAACCACAGCCCCAACAAAGAAGCCGCGCTCGAATTCGTCAAGTACCTGTACTCGCCTGACGTTTACAGTTGGACGATGAGCGAGTCGGTCTCGCTGCCAGCAACTCAGTCTGCCGCCGAGCAAGTGACCGATCCGATCATCAAGACGATGGCGTCTTGGCTGCCGGATGGCTGCCGCCACTGGCTGACCGGTCCCGCCGGGCAGGTGGTCGCCGACGCGATCATGGCGTTCACGGCGGGTCAGATGACCGATCCGGCTGCGACGGCTCAAGCGATGGAAGACGGCGCTGCTGGACTGGACTACGGTTCGTAATTGTAAGAAACCATTTGAAAATGCCCGTTTCACGGGAAGACAAGGGCGTTCAATTGAACGCCCCTACGGGAAAACCCCTGAATATTCAAGTGGCTGCTGAGAGAAACCAACCTCACCCCCCAGCCCCCTCTCCACTGCATGGAGAGGGGGAGTCACGAGAAACGCAGCGGAGTGAGGTAAGGCAATCGACGGTATCCATTATTCACGTTAAATAGAAATTAGCGTATTGAACAAATTATGAGGGAGGCGAGCATGTCGAGCCGCGCACAAGAACAAGCACCGTTCGGAAAACTCGCCTCGATTGTGCTGGGACCTCCCAATGTCAGAGGGCAGCGCATCGCCGGTTTGTCGATGACGCTGCCCGCCTTCATCTTCTTCATCCTCTTCATCGGTATTCCTATCGTCCGCACAGTGCTGCTCGGTTTCCAGAAGTGGGACGCTATCGGTCCGGCAGAGTGGATCGGGGCGGGCAATTACGTGCGGATGGCGAGCGACTTGGTCTTCCACAAGGCGCTGTCCGTCACGCTGATCCTGACCTTCGGACTGACCCTCTTTCTGACCATCGTCCCCATGCTGATCGCGGTGCTGTTCAACATGGGCTGGGGCGTCTTCGGCACGATTGGGCGGACGATGCTGTTCATGCCCAGCGTCATTTCTTGGGTGGTGACCGGCGCGTTGTGGAAAATGATCCTTGAGCCGAATTTCGGCAACCTGAACACGGTGCTGGGCAACCTCGGCTTGTATGGATTACAGCAGAATTGGCTGGGCGACCCCAACGTCGTGCTCTGGTCGATTGCCGTCGTCGCCATTTGGCAGCAAATCGGTCTGTACGTGATCATCTTCTACGCGGGCATTCAGGGCATCGACACGACCTATTACGAAGCCGCCTCAATCGACGGCGCGAATGCCGTTCAACGGCTGCTCTACGTCACCGTTCCGATGCTGCGCCCGGTGACGATCATGGTGGTTACCCTCAATTTGCTCAATGGCATTAAGCTGTTCGACGTGGTTTACGTGATGACCGGCGGCGGACCCGTCAACGCATCCCAGACGCTTGGTACTTATATCTATCGGGTCGCCTTCGCCAGTCCCGGCTTGCCAGATTTTGGCTATGGCTCAGCCCTCAGCACGGTGATTCTGATCCTGTGTATGCTGGCAGTTTTGTTCCAAGTTTGGATGAACAAGCGCTCGAATGTTTAAGGCGCTCGATAGGCTGGAGGAACTACGTTGAGAACTGCAACGCTACGAATTGCCGCCCGTCCAGAGCGTGGCAAAAGTAAATCGCGCTTTCCGATCCAACGGATTGCCGCCTTTCTGACGATTTTGACGGTTGCCCTCATTACGGTCTATCCGTTCGTCTGGTTGGTTTTGACCTCCCTGCGCGAGCGCAATACCGTCTTCAATGGTCCCTTCATCCCGGAGCATTTCATATTTGACGCCTACCCGGCGGCGTGGGAGCAGACGAAATTCGGGATGCACCTGCTAAAAACCCTGCTGATCTGCGGGGTTTCGCTGGCGGGAATCCTGTTCTTCTCCACAGCGGCGGGTTTCGCCTTCGCTAAGCTGAAGTTCCCCCTCAAGCGGATCATCTACCTGATGCTGCTGAGCACGATGGCGATGCCAGCGGCGTCGCTGGTGATCCCGCTCTATCTCCAAGTGAAAAGCCTCGGACTGCTCAACTCGCTGCAAGGGTTGATCCTCGTCTACATTGCGTCGATGTCGCCGTTCTCGATCCTGTTGATGCGCTCGTTCTTCGAAGCGGTGCCCAACGAGTTGATCGAGGCAGCGCGCATTGATGGGGCGAGCGAGTGGGGCTTGTTCTATCGAGTGGCGCTCCCGCTGGTCAGACCGGGCGTCGGTACGGTGATCATCCTTCAATTCTTGGCGCTGTGGAACGAGTTCCTCTACGCGACCGTGCTGATTCAGGACATCGACAACAAGCCGCTCCAGCCGGTGATCTTCAACCTCGTCGGGCAGTTCAATACCAACTGGACGTCGCTCACCGCCGCGCTGACGATGGCGATCATTCCGGTGCTCTTGGTTTACATTAACATGCAGAAACAATTCGTCGCCGGGCTGACACAAGGCGCCATCAAGGGGTAAAATGGCACCGTGAATCAAGCTCGAAAGTCGAATATGAACTGCATGGGGCGGCTATGGCATCGAAGAACGGGAAGTCGAATTCGCGCGCTGAGCAAGAGGGTCGTCACGAGGCAGCAAGACCGACGAGTAGGAAGCGAAATTCCCGTGTAGGCAATGGGACAGTCACCCTCGCCGACGTGGCGAAGCTGGCGGGCGTCTCGTCGTCGACGGTGTCGCGGGTGGTCAGCAGCCGCACCCCGGTCAGCCCGGAAGTGCGCGAGGTGGTCGAACGGGCG
Organism: uncultured Chloroflexia bacterium; assembly: GCA_963826685.1. Taxonomy (GTDB): domain Bacteria; phylum Chloroflexota; class Anaerolineae; order Aggregatilineales; family Phototrophicaceae; genus Flexifilum. The sequence continues at coordinate 95,182 of CAWGYC010000007.1, forward strand.
ATTGTGCGGCTGGGGTACGTCCCGAACCGCGCGGCGCGCAATCTCGTCACCAGCCGCAGCAACTCGTTCGGCGTCGTGATCACCAAATCCGTCAGCAAGTGGGGCAGCGACCCGTTCGTCGCGCCGCTGTTGTTCGGCATTTCCGACGGGCTGGCGGAAACTGACATCCAACTGATCCTGATCATGGCGTCGTCCCGCCGGGACGAGGAGCGCGTTCAGCGCTATGCCCAGCAAGGGCACGTCGACGGCGTGATCATCGTCGGCTCTCATGCTGGCGATCCGATTCCCGGACAGTTGGTCAACGCGGGCGTCCCGATGGTTTTCAGCGGTCGCCCCGCCGTGATGGTCGACGTGGATTACGTCGACGCCGACCACCGGAGCGGCGCGCGGATGGCGGTCAACCACCTGATCACCGGCGGGCGGCGGCAGATCGGCACGATCTACGGGACGCTGGACATGCCTTCCAGCCGCGACAAACTCGACGGTTATCGTGATGCGCTGGCTGCCGCCGGGTTCGCCTTCGACCCCACCCTCGAAGCCGCCGGAAACTATGACCCGGCGACCGCCGTCCAAGCGCTGCGGACGCTGCTCGAAGCGCACCCGGACATCGACGGCGTGTTTGTCGCTTCGGACACGATGGCGGCGGCGGTGGTCGGCGCGATCATCGAGGCGGGGCTGCGCATCCCGGAGGACATCGCCATCGTCGGCTATGACGGGACGCCGGTCGCCCTTGCCACCCGTCCGATGCTCAGCACCATTCGCCAGCCGATTGAAGCGATGGGGCGCGCGATGGCGCAAATGCTGCTCCGCCGCGTCGAGTACCCGCAAGAACCGCCCAGCCACATCATTTTTACCACCGAGCTGATCGTGCGCGAATCAAGCGGCGCGCCGGATCGACGGCGGAACCGCGCCTAGGCACAGCCTTCAGCATTACGAGTGCATCAAGTGAATTTTGACCCCACCCCCAGCCCCTCCCCGACTTCAGGGAGGGGAGAGTACCTCGCCCGTTTCGAGAGTTAGTGCTGAAATTCGGTGATGGTTCGAACCAGCGAGGCGTTTTGAAACACCCTCAGGCTGTGCCCTTACGTGTTCTCGATCTCCACGAGATCACCCCGCAAAAAGTTGACTCCCGTGAACAATTGTGCTATTCAAGAAAGCGTAGCGGCAGCCGTGTCCGCACGGCGCTGACTTGAGGGATCGAAGATCAGGAGGCGGTGCATGGAGGCGGTGTTCTTTACGACTCCGGCGGATTTTCGTGCTTGGCTCGAAGCCAACCACGATCAAGCGTCGGAACTGCTGGTCGGCTTCTACAAGAAGGCGTCGGGCAAGCCCAGCATCACTTACCCCGAAGCGGTCGAGCAGGCGCTCTGCTTTGGTTGGATCGACGGCGTGCGGCGCGGCATCGACGCCGAGCGCTACGCCAACCGCTTCACGCCGCGCCAGCCGCACAGCCATTGGAGTCAGGTGAACATCCAGCACGTCGCGCGGCTGACCGAACAGGGGCTGATGCACGCGGCGGGCTTGAAAGCCTTCCGCGAGCGCGATCCCAAAAAAGAGAATCAGTATTCCTTCGAGCAGGAGTCACATGAACTGTCGCCCGAATACGAGGCGCAGTTCCGGGCGAACGCGGCGGCGTGGGCGAACTTCCACAAATTCCCGCCTTCATACCGCAAGCCCGCCATCTGGTGGGTGATCAGCGCCAAGCAGGAGGCGACTCGCCTTAAGCGGTTGGCGACCTTAATCGAGGACTCGGCAGCGGGACGCAAAATCAAGCCGCTGACCCGCAAATCGGAACGGGATCAATCCGGGAAAGCCGAGTAAACTCTGATGGTATGGGGCGCAAGATCAAACGCTTGTCTTGCCAATTGAAGCGAGAAGACTCATGAGCGAATCGAATCAAAAGAAGCTGCACGCCGTCGTGCATGGGCGGGTACAGGGCGTCGGTTTCCGCGACGCTACCGTGAGGATGGCGCAGTCGTTGGGCGTGACCGGCTGGGTGCAAAACCGCCCTGACAGCACCGTCGAGACGGTCGCGGTCGGCGACAAAGCGACGCTGGAACGCTTTCTCGCCTTCTTGAACGAGGGTCCGGCTTTTGCCCGCGTCGAGTGGGTGGACGTCGATTGGTTCACCACGACCGAGGCGTTTTCGAGCTTCGGGATGCGTTGACGGCAGCGTATAATTAGCCTACCATTACAAGTAGGCTTACTTATACAACAAGGCTAGGTTTATCATGGCAACAGGACTGAGTCAGGAAACGATCAACGAACTCGTGGTCGCGGCGCATCACGATCTGCCGCGTGTTAAGGAGCTGTTGGCTGAGCAGCCTGATTTGCTCAACGAAAACGCCGAATGGATCGAGACGCCGATTCAGGCGGCGGCGCACGTCGGCAACCGCGAGATCGCAGACTACCTGCTTGGACAGGGCGCGCCGCTCGACATTTGCACCGCCGCGATGTTCGGCAACGCGGATGCTGTCCACAAAATCCTTGCCGAAGACCCCGGCGAGGCGCAGGCGACCGGCTCGCACGACATCCCGGTGATGTACTTCGCGGCGATCAGCGGCAGCGTCGAAGTCGCCCAAATTCTGCATCATGCCGGATCGCCCGTGAACGTCGAGGAAGGCGTCAACAGCCCGCTGCACGGTGCAGCACTGTTCGGTCAAGCCAAGATGACGCAGTGGCTGCTGGATCACGACGCCACCCCCTACACCAAAGACTATGAAGGCAAAACCCCGCTCGACCGCGCGCGGGAGAACAATCACGCGGACGTGGTGGCGCTGCTCGAACCCTACTTCGAAGCGGCGGACTGACCATGAGCCGCGCCGAAGACGCTCTGATGCGCCTCTACGAGAGCGCCAGCCTGCGCGACGAATTGACCGACGACGAAGCTGAGCATCTGCTCAAATGGGCGGAGGCGGAGGTCGCGCGGCTGGACGAGTCCGGCGCTGACGACGACGCTTTCGAGGCGCGCGTTGATACCCTGATGCGCTTGCTCAAGCAGATGAACCGTTACGCCGGGCGACAGGGGCAGATCGCCGCGCAGGGCGTGGACGCAGCGCCGCAGCAGATCGCGGGGCTGGCGAACGAACTCGGTCACGGGGCGGACGCCGCGCAGATCGACGCCGCCAGCACCGGCGATCCGCTGGGCACGGTGCAGGCGCTGACGGCGCTGTTCAGCCCGCCGGAATCCGCTGCGCCAGCCGAACCCGATCCCGCGCCAACCGACAGCGCCGATCCGATCCCGCACGATCCACTGCCATCTGCTTCAGCTATTGAATCGACTGAAACGCGCGGCGACCTGCCGCTGAATCCTCCCGGAGACGACGTTGAAGATCCAACCGATGAAATCTGAAACTTTACCTCACCCCCCGACCCCCTCTCCACTGCGTAGAGAGGGGGAGGTTAGGGCGAGGCATGCCTCGCCCCTACAACCTCACCCCCTCTCCCCCGACCCCTCTCCCACGCAAGCGGGGAGAGGGGAGAAACGCGGGTGGGCGATTGCGGTCATCGCGGGGCTGATACTGCTGATCGGCGCGGCTTGTACGGCGACGCCGACGCCATCCACCGGAGCAACCGCCGTCCCGCCCTCCGCTGTCCCATCGACGACGATCCCCTCGACGGCGACAACTGCCGCGACCGCAGCGACAAGCGGCGTCACGCCGATCACGCTGGCGCAGGGTTCGGGTGCGACCAAAGGCTTCTGGGAGGTCTACTTCAATGCGCCGACCGGCAGCCGCGACGCCTCGACCTATACCGGCGGGATTGACGAAATCCTCGCCGCCGACATCGGCAACGTGACCCAGACGCTCGACATCGCCGCCTACGAGTTCAACGATCCGGCGCTGACGACGGCGGTACTGGCGGCGAAGGGGCGCGGCGTGCGCGTGCGCGTCGTCACCGACGACGACGCCGGGATCAACGACGCCGAGACGACGCTGCATCAACTGGAAGCCGCAGGCATCCCCATCGTCAACGATAATCGCTCGGCGCTGATGCACAACAAGTTCATGATCCTCGACAGCGCCACCGTCTGGACGGGATCGTGGAACTACACGGTCAACGGGACGTTCCGCAACAACAACAACGCGCTGGTGCTGCATTCGCAAAACGCGGTGCAGGATTACCAAGCCGAGTTCAACGAGATGTTTGTCGATGGCAAATTCGGACCGACCTCGCCGGTCAACACGCCGCACGAGACCTTCACGCAGGATGGCGACCCGATAGGCATCTATTTCGCCTCGGAGGAAGACGTCAAGACCAAGGTCGACGCCGCGCTGCAAACCGCCACGCACTCGATTCGCTTCCTGACCTTCTCGTTCACGCTCGACGACGTGGGGCAGGTTTTGCTCGACAAGGCGGGCGCGGGCGTGGACGTGTCCGGCATCTTCGAGACCACCGGCAGCCAGACTAAGTTTAGCGAGCTGACGCCGTTGTTCTGCGCCGGGCTGCCGGTGCGTCAGGACGGCAATCCGTTCGTGCTGCACGACAAAGTTTTCATCGTCGATAATGCGACCGTGCTGACCGGATCGTACAACTACTCCGCCAGCGCCAACGACTCGAACGACGAGAACCTCGTCATCATCACCGATCCCGACCTTGCGCAGCAGTACAGCGCCGAGTTTGATCGCCGGTGGGCAGAGGCGACCACGCCGAGCGGTTTGTCGTGCAACTAGGACAGGTGTGCTAAGATAGGTGTCGAGTAATCGACTTGTTATGCGGAGAATCTAATGCTGCCAATTGACACAATCATCCAAGGCGACTGTGGCGACGTTTTGAAGACCTTTCCTGATAACAGTATTGACCTTATTGTGACTTCTCCGCCTTATGCGGATAGCCGCAAGAGCACCTACGGCGGAATTCACCCGGATCAGTACGCGGAGTGGTTTTTGCCGCGTTCTTCCGAGTTTCTGCGCGTTCTCAAGCCAACCGGAACTTTTATCCTGAACATCAAGGAGAAAGTTGTTAATGGCGAACGCCATACCTACGTTCTAGAGCTTATTCAAAAATGGGTTGCGATTAAGTGTGTTTCGAAGGGGCGTTACATATATCCGCCTACCGTGCGCATTTTCTGAGCATAAACATCCTTTGGCATTGGCTCTTAGTCAAGATTACTATGAACTCGCACAGCGTGAGCTTGCTCAACTTGAGGAGCAACTTCTATGAATCCTGTAGATATGGATTTAGTAAGTGAGTTTGTAAACCGGAACATATCACAATTCCATCAGGACAGGTTACGTTTGCTAGAGAAGATGGATTTGTCTAAACTTCTCAAAGCAAAAAATCCCTATCTCTTTCGTGCCAAAAACATCACCACCCCAAGAGAACTCGTCAACGATTTACTCGTTGCAGTTCTTTCTTCTAGTGAAGAACAACTATTCGGTGGCTTTCTTGAAGACCTCACAATCTTCATCGCATCCCAGACCTGTGGAGCACATAAGTCTGTTGGTATAGGCGTTGATTTTGAGTTCGAGAATCGAGACGTCTACTATGTCGTGTCAGTGAAGTCAGGACCTAATTGGGGTAATAGCTCTCAACAGAGTAAACAGGAAGAAGATTTTAAAGAAGCAGTGAGACGGCTAAAACAGTCGCGACTCACTCGCAATATACAACCTGTTCTGGGTATTTGCTATGGAAAGACTAGAACCACACTTTTGCGCGGTTACATGAAAATTGTCGGGCAGAATTTCTGGTATTTTATTAGTGAAGACCCTCAGCTTTATCAGCGTATCATCGAACCGCTTGGTGATGAAGCGCGAGAATACAATGATGCATTCCTTACAAGCAGAGATAAAGTTGAGGCTCAATTCACAAAAGAACTGGCAGCACAATATTCCACATCTAGCGGTGAAATTGATTGGGCGAAGTTGATCGAGTTTAACAGCGGGAATCTAAAGCCAAGTGATATTGATAGTAAAGCCAAAGATTCGGGAGAGTAAGCTCTATGCCGTTTATCGAAGCGCCCACGACATTCTATCTCGGTCGTCGCTATGACCCGGACTCCAAGCGGCTGACCAACGACGTGGTCTACTACAACTCGCGCGACCTGACCACCCACGCCGTCGTCGTCGGCATGACCGGCAGCGGCAAGACCGGCTTGTGCATCAACCTGCTGGAAGAGGCGATTCTCGACAACATCCCCGCGATCATCATCGACCCGAAGGGCGACATCACCAACCTGCTGCTCGACTTCCCCGATCTGCGCCCGGAGGACTTCCAGCCGTGGGTCAACGTCGACGACGCCCGGCGCGCCGGGATGGACGTGCCGCAGTACGCCGCCGACGTCGCCCACCAGTGGCAGCAGGGTCTGGCGAGTTGGAGCATCGTGCCGGATCGGATGCGCTGGCTCAAGCTGGCGGCGAAGTACAGCATCTACACGCCGGGGTCGGACGCGGGCTTGCCGGTGAGCATTCTCGCCTCGCTGCGCGCCCCGCGCGACGGCTGGGAGCAGGACGTCGAAGCCAACCGTGAGAAGATCAACGGCATCGTCACGGCGCTGCTGGCGCTGGTCGGGCGCGACGTGCAGCCGGTGCAGGACAAGGAACACGTGCTGGTCGCCAACATCTTCGAGGCGGCATGGTCGCGCGGGCAGGATTTGACGCTCGAAGACATCATCCTGCAGGTGCAAAAACCGCCCTTCGACAAGTTGGGCGTCTTCCCGATTGACGACTACATCAGCGAGCGCGACCGCCAGAAACTTGGCGCTCGACCTGAACAACATCATCGCCTCGCCGTCGTTCCAGTCGTGGCTCAGCGGTACGCCGCTCGACATCCAGAATTTGCTCTACCAGCCGGATGGACGCCCGCGCGTGTCGATCTTCTACATCGCCCACCTGAGCGAGACCGAGCGCCAATTCATCATCACGCTGATCCTCGAAAACATGCTCGGCTGGATGCGGACACTCAGCGGCACGACCAGCCTGCGGGCGCTGCTCTACATCGACGAGATGTACGGCTACTTCCCGCCTTATCCGCGCAACCCGCCGACCAAAGAGCCGCTGCTGCGGATGCTCAAGCAGGCGCGCGCCTTCGGCTTGGGCATGATCTTGGCGACGCAGAACCCCGGCGACCTCGACTACAAGGGCTTGAGCAATGCCGGGACGTGGTTTATCGGCAGGCTGCAATCGCAGAACGACAAAGACCGCGTGATGAGCGGCTTGCAGTCGATGGCGTCGGTCGACGACGAAATGAACCTCAAGGAAGTCGAGCAGATGGTCTCGGACGTGCCGCCGCGCGTCTTCCTGATGCACAACGTCCATGATCGCGGCGGTCCGGTGATGGTGCACACCCGTTGGGCGATGAGCTATCTCCGCGGTCCGCTGACGCGCCAGCAGGTGCAAATCCTGATGGCGGATCAACGGGCACTGGTGGCAGCGCCGCCGCCGCGCCCGCCGAGCACCCCCGGCGGCTACGCGGCGCAGATCGCGGCGGCGCAGGGCGCGCAGCCGACCAACACGGCAGCGTTCGCGCAGCCGAGCAACGCGGCATCGTTCGCGTCACCACCGCCGCCGTCCGGTTTTCCCGATACGCCCGCCTCGCTGCCGGAGTATCCGGCGCAGGCGATTGCGCCGGTCGCCAGCACGGTCGTCTCGCAGCCGGTGAGTTCGGGCGGTGGCTTGCAGGTGCCGTCGGGCTTCAACCGCAACCAGCCGCCGGTGCCGTCGACCATCGCCCAGTACTTCCTGCCCGGCGAACTGTCAAGCCAGCAGGCGATCAGCGCGTGGGAGCAGAAAACCAACGTCGCAGCGGCGTCGCTGGGCGGCGTGATGCTGACTTACCGCCCGGTGTTGATCGCGCAGGCGTCGGTGCGCTATCAGGATCGCAAAACACAGCTCTACACGCCGCGCCAGTACGCCTATTTCGTCCCCAGCGTCGAGCGCGCCGGGATGATCCACTGGGAGGACTTCGAGACTCAGCCGGTCGATCCGCGCCGCGTCTCCGGCGAGCCGTTCGCCGACGCCTTCTACGGCGATCCGTCGCCCGGCATGACCGACAGCAAGCGGATGACGGCGCTCAAGCGCGAGATCACCGACGTGATCTACACGACCAAGCAGCTGCGCGTGCCTTATAACCCGACGCTCGACCTCTACGGCGACCCGGACGGCGATTTTGCCGACCTTCCGCTCGCAGCTTCAGCAGACCGCCCGCGAGCGCCGTGATGCCGAAATGGACGCGCTGACGGCGAAATACGACAAGGCGCTCGACCGCCTCGACGATCAGCAGCAGCGCAAGGCGCAGCGGCTCAAGAACGAGAAGAAGGAACTCGCCGACATCAAGCGCGAGCAGTTGTTCACCACCGGCGAGGCGGTGCTCGGCTTGCTCAAGGGACGGACGGCGTTTACGCTCTCGCGGATGAGCCGCTCGGCGGTCTACAAGCAGCGCGGCGAGAGCCAGCTCAACATGGCGGAACTCGACGTGCAGCAGCTTGAGGAAGAAAAAGCCGCCACCGTACAGGAGTTCCAAGCCAAGACCCGCGAGGTCAACGAGCGCTGGGCGGGCATTGCCACCAGCATCGAGGAGTACACGATCACGCCGTACAAGAAGGACATCAGCGTCGATCTGTTCGGGATCGCGTGGATACCGTACTGGTACGCGTGGGTCAACAACCAGCCCTTGCTGCTCCCGGCGCTGACGCAGCGCTAAGACGGTAAGTCGCAGCCGCGAGACATTGGGTGCTGTTTGACCCCACCCCCGACCCCTTGTCAGGGGTAGGTATTTTATTAACCTCACCCCCTGCCCCCTCTCCACTACGTAGAGAGGGGGTAAAAACAGGTTGCAAAGGGTGTTTAAAGTCCCCTCTCCATGCAATGGAGAGGGGATTTAGGGGTGAGGTTAGCCCAGAATTAAAAACCTACCCCTGACAGCCCCCGACCCGAATTCAGGGAGGGGAGAGTACTCGTCCTTACAACTTTGGATGTAAATGAAAGGATTTAGCGGATTTAATCGAAACCATGTTTCCTGAGAAAAGAAGCTAAATAATTGCGGAGTTCTGTTCTTAGATGCAGCTCAAGCTGAGTATCATTCTTCGGCACAAATAACTGATGTTCTTCAGTCTTTCTTCCATTCGAGACATAAACCATCATCCAATTCGAGTCTGTTGTTTCAGCAAAATTCAGACTTAGTTCGGGGTATTCGTGGTTTAATTCTTTAGAAAGTGAGAAACAAAGCTCGTAAATATTGAACGGCATTGTTATTGTCCCTGAACGAACAGTAGGGGTATGACGCATCATGCCCCTACTGTTATATAACCACTGGTGCTAGTCTGCTTGCACTTATTTCCCCTCACCCTGCTTGCTGTCGCAAGCCGTCCCTCTCCCACGTAAACGGGGCGAGGGACAAAAACCCGCTGCGTTCCCCCTCTCTCCGCTTGCGTGGGAGAGGGGGTCAGGGGGTGAGGGGCTAAAAGACTAGCACCAAAGGTTATATATAGTCTCACTTACCCCTGAAAGATGGTCGGGGTGGGCACGACGAAGGGGATCGGCGTGCTGTTGATGTCGGTCGGCACGGTGATCGGCGGCAGCGTCGGCGGCGCGGTGGTCGGGATGATGTTGTTGATGCCGATGTCAATCGTGTCGTAGCGATAGCCGCCGTCGCTGGCGAAAGCCGCCAGTCGCAGCTTATAGGCGCCGTTGGGGACGGTGGTCGAGTCCCACGTCGCCAGCGTGCCGTTCGCCTGATTGTTGAACGGACCGGCAATCGGCTGGAAGTTATTCGGCGAAGTCGCGGGCGCGAGTTCGATCTGGTAGCGGGCGAAGTTGGGTCCCTGCGCGACGCCGCTGACCTGCACCGCGCCGCTGATCGCCTGCCCGGTGGTCGGGTTGCTCAAGCGCACCTGCGGCAGCACCGTGCTCGGCGAGCATTCGGTCGTCGGCACCGTTTTAATCGGCGTGGGGATGCTCAGTGAGGCGGCATAGGCTTGACCGGCAGCGGTGCTCATCCACGCCACCGCCGACGGATCGGTGATATTGACGAAGGTGTCGGTGATCACGCTTTCGGTGCAGAATTGGTTGGCGCGCAAACCCGTCCACGTATCAATCGGGACGGCGACGACGAAGCCCTGTCCGGCGGCGGGCGGCGGCGAGTTTTGCAGGAAGTATTCGCTGCGGACGGCGGTGCAAGGCGTATTCGAGTCATAGACCGCGCCGGTGTCGGCGCAGACCTGCTGCTGGACGATCCCCTGCGGCGGGTTGAACGGTTCGGGATTAGTGCCTTGCAGCGCCGCGCTCATGACCGCGTTCCAGATCGGCGCGGCGGCGAGTCCGCTGGTATTGACGGTCGGGTTATTGTCGACCCGCCCGATCCAGACGCCGACGACGAAATTGCTGCTGAAGCCCATCGTCCACAGGTCGCGGTTGTCGTTGCTAGTGCCGGTCTTGGCGGCAACGCGACCGTCATAGCCGGGGATGTTGAGCGGCGAGTTCGCGCCGAAAGCGGCGGAGCGCGCCGCGTTATCGCTGAGGATGCTCTGCATCAGGAAGGCGACCTGCGGCTGCACCGCCTGCGCGGGCTGCGCCCGCTCCGGTAGATCGACCGCGTTGCCGTCGCCGTCGGTGATCCCGGTGATGGCGTATTCCTGCACGCGCGTGCCGTCGTTGGCGAGCGTGCCATAAGCCTGCATCATGTCGTAGAGGCGGACTTCGTTCGCGCCCAGCGCCGTCGGCAGACCGAACTGCGCTTCGGGCAGGAAGCGCAAGCCCATCCGCTGCGCCGTGTCGAGGAACTTGTCGAGTCCGATGAAGTTGAGCGTCTTGACCGCCGGGACGTTGTAGCTGTTGGCGAGCGCATAGCGCAGCGCGACCGGACCGTGGAAATTGCGGTCGTAGTTGACCGGCGTGTACGCCGGATTTTGGAAGCTGGTTGGCACGTCCCACAGGATCGTGGCGGGCGTGTAGTAGTCGCGCGTGCCGTTGCGATCCACGCCTTCGAGGGCGGCGGTGTACTCGACGATCTTGATCGACGAGCCGGGCTGCTGCCACGTGAAGGCGTTGTTGACCTGCCCGTCAATCGAGTCGTCGCTGAAATCCGGGCTGCCGACCATCGCGCGGATCGCGCCGTCGCGCGGGTCGGTGACCATCACCGCGCCGGTATTGACGCCGTTGGTCGCCAGCGCGTTGACCTGCTGCTCCAGCGCGGTCTGCGCGACTTCCTGCACGCGCGGGATCAGGGTGGTCTTGATCTCGAAGCCGCGCCGGAACATCTCACTGGTGCCGAAGCTGTTTTCGATCTGCTGCTGGACGAAGTTGACGAAGTGCGGGTACTTGACCGTGAAGGTGCGCGGCTGATAATTGCGGGTTTCGACCTGCGCCTTTTGCAGCACCACGCGCGGCGAAGCCACGTCCGCTGGTGTGACGCAGAAGGGCTGCTGGTCGTAGGGGGCAAAGGTAAACTGCAAGCAGCCGACGCTCCCCATCTGTTGAAGCACCACATCCATACGGTCGAAGGCGGCTTGCCGGTTGATCACCGGGTCATAGCGGGCGGGCGCTTGAATCAAGCCCGCCAGCATCGCCGACTCCGCTAGATTGAGGCTGTCCGCGCCGTGCCCGAAATAGAACTGCGAGGCGGCTTCGATGCCGTAGGACTGGTTGCCGAAAAAGATTTCGTTCAAGTACAACTGCAAAATGAAATTCTTGTCGTAGCTGCGGGCGATCTCGGCGGCGACGACGATCTCTTGCAGTTTGCGATTCGGTGAGACGGTCGTGTCCTGCAAGACCAGCGTGCGCGCGACCTCTTGCGTGATGGTGCTTGCGCCGGACACGACCCCGCCCGAACTGACATTTTGCAGAAAGGCACGCCCGATGGCGATCGGGTCGAAACCGGGGTCTTCGAAGAAGCGCTCGTTCTCGATGGAAACGACCGCGTCGATCATCTCCGGCGAGATTTCGCTCAGCGGCACGACGGTGCGCGCGCCGCCCTGCGGGCTGGTCAGGTTGGCGATCAAGCTGCCGTCGGCGGCGAGAATCCGCGCGGTGCGGAACTGCGGCTGATAGTTGGCGAGTCCGGCAATCGCGTCGCGGTACGGGTCTGCCAGATTGTTGTAGTAGAGGACGATGCCAATCGCGGCAACCGCGCCCAGCAGGAACAGCAGCGCCGCGAAAATGGCGGCGATGATCGCTGCGGTGCGGATGACGCGCTGGCGCTGGCGGGCGACGGCATCCTCATAAGTCGGCGATACGTCCTGAACGTCGTAGTCTGGCGGCTGGTCGGCTGCGCCGGGCAGCGCGCCCGCCACCGACTCGTATTGGTTTTGGATCGCCGGGTTGAGGACGGTATTGCTGGTGTAAGGCGACGACGGGACGGTCGCTTGCGAGTCAATCGGGACGGTCGCCGCTGTATTGTCGTTGTCAAGGAAAATGCCCCCGGTGCCGGGGACGGTATAATCGAGGTCGCGCACGGGGACGGCGCGCGGCACCCAGTCCTGAATCGGCGAGGTCGGGACGGTGCGGTCGCCTTCGTCGCCCATGTCGGCTACCGCTCCGGCTACCGCTTCGCCGGGCTGAGCCGAGGCGTTAGCTGCTGCTTGCTCCAAGCCGGGCGGCGTCGCCGGAATCCACGTCCCGTTATCGTGCTTGTACCAGCGGTCGGACTCGACGCCCATCATCCACCAGACGTTGTTATCGTCCAGTACCATCGACTGGCGCAGATCCGCTTGGAACTGGTCGCGGGTGATCGCGCCCTGCTGGTACTGCTCGCGCAGTTGGCGGATTTTATCCTCGGCTTGCCGGAACTTGTTGCTTTCGGTGGATAGCGCAGCCGACGGCGCGGCGGGCACTTCGACCGGGGTTTGCGCTGCTGGCGCACTCAGCTTGGCAAGCTGCTGGCGGGCGTATTCTTCGGGCGAGACGGTGCTGGCGGGTTCGGCAGGCGCGGCGGCGGAGACTTCCGCGCCTTGCGGCGCTTGCTGCTGCTGAAGCCGCGCCAACTGCTCACGAGCGTACTCCGCCGGGTCGAGCGGTTGATCGCTGGTTCCGGCGGCTTCACCCTCGCTGGACGGGGCGGGCGCTTCGACGGAGTCGACGGGTACGGCAGGTACTTCCGAAGTGGCGACCGATGGCTTGACGTCGACGCTAGGCACGTTGTCGACGAGGCTGGCGAGCGCGACCAACTCGCTCATGCTGAAGCTGTCGTCCTCGTCTTCGTCGATGGATTCCAACTGCGTCGAGGTTTCGCCCGACGGCAGCACGTCAGTGGAGTCACCCTCGAAGGGCAGTACTCCCTCCGGGCTGACTTCGGTCGCACCTTCGTCGGTCGGCGGCGCTGGCGCTGCCGCATCGGGTTCGGTCTCGGCTTGCGTATCGGCTGCTTCGGCGCCGGCTGCCACATCGTCCGGCGCGATCACACTCTCGTCTTCCGGCGTAAGGGTGGTGTCGTTGGGCTGCGGTAGATGCCACTCGCCTTGATTGTCGGGCGAAACGTCGAGGTTGCGCGGCAGCGTGGGCACGCGCCACCCCTCTGGCTTGGCTTCAGCTTCGGCTTCGTCTGGAGCGCGCCACGCATGACGTTCGCCCGGCGCGGTTGTCTGCTTAGGCACGCGCCAACCGCCGGGAGACTCCGATGTACGCCAGCCAGAGCGATTTTCCTGATCGTCGGGTTGCCGGTTGTTTGGGCGGTCGGACATGAACCTGATCCTTCATGAACTCAGGGATAGCTGGGGTTTGAAGTTTTTAACAAAGTCATTATATAGCAAAAGCCCTGCACGTGCCGATTTTTCAAACCGGAGGCGTGTGGGCATGTGTCGGCGCTGTTTTTTCAACCCCTCACCCCCTGACCTGTCAGGGGTAGGTTTTTAATTCTGGGCTAACCTCACCCCTAAATAGGCTTGTCCGGTACTCGAATCAGCATCATTTGTCTCTTGCTGCCGTTGCTGACCCCACCCCCGACCCCTCCCCGACTTCAGGGAGGGGAGCGTACACGCCGTTGGCTGCCGACACGCTGCGTTTTTCCTGAAGCTGCGAGGCAAGTGCCGACGATTCGGGGCACGGTTAGGGAGCACCGCTATGTTTTGAATACCGGACAACGCTATTTAGGGGTGAGGTCAGCACAAAACTTAAATACCTACCTCTGTCAGCTGACCCCCTCTCCCACGCAAGCGGAGCGAGGGGGGAACGGAACGGGTTTTTGTCTCTCGCCCCGTTCACGTGGGAGAGGGACGGCTCACTGCTCGGTGAGCAGGGTGAGGGGAATCGGTGCGTTTTGCAATCGGTGGGTAAGCGTTCGCTGAATTAGGTGGATTTACGCTTGACGTTTAATGTAAGACGTAACACAATGGGAGGGTCGAATAGCATAAGAATTGGGAGTCATCATGAGCCGAATATTTCGCGCGGGCATTGCGATTCCTCTTCTGTGCGTGGCACTACTGATCACATCATGTACGCTTGACCAAGGTTTTCTCTCGCTGATCGCCCACGCGGGCGATCAAGGCGTGATCATCGTACAAGCGACGCCGACCAGTATCCCCCCAGCACAGATTGGGGGCACGACCCAGCGAATCCGCTTCGCTGCGGGTGCGACCTCAGCGCAGGTCAGCGGGCAAACCAACGGGACGAACGTCGATACCTATCTGTTGGAGGCGCGGGCGGGTCAGCAGATGCGCGCGCTGGTCTCATCCCCGTATAGCAACGTTTACCTGACGGTCGTCTCGCCGGGCGGGTCGCCGCTGGCGCGGGCGCAGGCGGGCGCACAGAGTTTCAGCGGCACGCTGCCGGAAACGGGCGACTACACCCTGCAAATCAGCGCGCCGGTGGGCACCGCTACGACGACCTACATCTTCAACGTTTCCGTCACCGGCGGCGCTTCCCCGACCGCTCAGCCCGGCAGCCAGCGGATTCGCTTCGCGGCGGGCGCGACCTCGGCGACAGTCAGCGGGCAGGTCTCAGGGACGACTTACGCGGGCTACCTGCTGGAAGCGCAAGCCGGTCAGTGGATGCAGGTGACCATTGTCTCGGCGGGCAATCCGCTTTACCTGACAGTCGTCTCGCCGCAGGGATCGCCTTTGGCGCGAGCGCAGGCGGGCGCGCAGAGTTTCGACGGATCGCTGCCGGAAAGCGGCGACTACACGCTACAGGTCTCCGCGCCAGCGGGCACGCCGCTGACCAGCTTCACACTGATCGTCTCGGTGACGAACGGACAGCCCGGCGGCATCACCCAGCGGATTCGCTTCGCGGCGGGCGCGACCTCGGCGCAGGTCAGCGGGCAGGTTGCCGGGTCGGGCGTCGATACCTATCTGCTCAATGCTTACATCGGTCAAACCATGCAGGTGACGCTCTCGTCGCCGTCGGGGACAGCCTATCTCAACGTGATCGCGCCGGATGGTTCGCCGCTGGCGCGGGCGCAAGCGGGCGCGCAGAGTTTCAGCGGATCCCTGCCCAGCAGCGGCGATTATCAGCTACAGGTGATGCTGCTCGGCAGCAGCGCGCAGACCAGCTACACGCTCACCGTCTCAGTGACGGGGAGCGGCGGGCTGCCCGGCGGTCCGATCACGCGGATCACCTTCCCGGCGGGCGGCACCTCGGCGACCGTCAGCGGGTCGTTCAGCGGACCCAACTTCGCCAATTACCTGCTCGCAGCCAACGCCGGACAGTACATGCAGATCACGCTGGCGTCGCCGGGTAGTCAAGCCTACCTGACGGTCGTCTCGCCGCAGGGATCGCCGCTGGCGCGGGCGCAAGCGGGCGCGCAGAGCTTCAGCGGGCAGCTCCCCGAAACCGGCGATTACCGGATCTCCGTCTCCAATCCGAGCGGGAACGTCAATTCGACCTTCACCATGACCGTGACGGTCACGGGCAGCGCATCGACGGGCGGCACAACCCAGCGGATTCGCTTCCCGGCGGGCGGGACGGGGACGTCGGTCAGCGGCAATGTCGGCGGATCGGCGGTCGATACCTATCTGCTCGAAGCGGGCGCGGGGCAGTACATGCAGGTCAGCCTCGCTTCTCCGTCCGGGCAAGCCTACCTCAACGTGATTGCGCCGGACGGGTCGCCGCTGGCACGGGCGCAAGCGGGTGCGCAGGGCTTCAGCGGCAATCTGCCGATCAACGGCGATTATCAGCTTCAGGTGATGACGCTCGGCGGCGCTCCAGCGACCAGCTATACCCTCACCGTCGCGGTGACGGGGTAAAGCAACCTCACCCCTAAATCCCCTCTCCATTGCATAGAGAGGGGACTTTAAAACCCCTCTCCAAACAGTTTTTAGCCCCTCTCCACATCGTGGAGAGGGGTTGGGGTGAGGTCAATTCATCCCCAACAGCAGCACGAACGCGACCAACTCGGCGGCGGCGCTGGCGATCAGCAGCACAATCGCGTAGAACGCTAGCCCGTTCCAGCGCGCCGGATTACGCCAATCGCCGCGCGCGATCCGCCCGATCTGCGCCAGCGCCAGCGGACTCAGCGCGGCGAGGCTGATCACCGCTAAAAGCGGCAATCCGAGCGCGACCATGATCGGCAGCATCCCGTAAGTGATCAACGTGATCGACCCGTAAACCCGCGCCATCAGCGGCGCGCCGCAGCGCACGACCAGCGTCCGCTTGCCCGCCCGCCGATCCCCTTCGGCGTCGGGAAATTCAATCGCCAGCAGCATGGCAAACTGTAAACAGCACAGCGGAGCGGCAGCCAGCAGCGGCAGCGCCGTGATCGTCGCCTGCTTGTAGGTAAAAACCGACCAGCGGCGTCAGCAGCGTCACCGTGATCGCGGTACTCAGCTCGCCCACGCCGCGCGAGTGCAGACGGATCGGCGGGGCGCTGTAGAACCACGCCAGCGCCTCAGCCGTCAGCAGCAGCGCGAAGGTCGCGATGCCGGGGCGAATGGTCGTGCTCAGGATCAGGTTGGCGATCAGCGCAATCGCAGCGAGGATCAGCGCGGCGATCAGCGCGGCGCGCGGCGGGATCGTGCCGGAGAGCAGCACCCGGCTCCCGCCCGACCAGTTGGTCGGCGTCGTGTTGGCACGGTCGGCGGCGAGGTCGAAATAGTCGTTGGCGTAGTGGGTCATCGAGTTGGATCGACGTGATGGCGATCTGCCCCCAGATCATCGCGGCGAGGCTGAAGCTCGCGCCGCGAACGAGCGCCATGCTCACGCCGAGCAGGTGCAGGATCACGCCGCCCGCGAGGAAGTGGAGCCGCCCCAACTTGATGAACGCGATCAGTGTTCGCATAGGTAGGATTGTACAGCGGTCGCAGCGTTGCCGTTTGATGATATGGTAAGTTACACTAAAGACGTCTATGCCTTAATGGGGCGGCACATGGCGCACGTCTTCATCAGCTACGCGCACAAAGATCAGGTCTATGCCCGTAAACTGGCAGATTTTTTGCTGGCAAGCGGCTTCGACGTCTGGATCGACGACCGGATCGATTTCGGCTCGGATTGGGAAGACGCGATTTTCAAGGCAATCGACGCTTGCGCTGCCTTCATCATCGTCATGACGCCAGCAGCGTCTGACAGCATGTGGGTGAAACGCGAGCGCCAGCACGCCGATAATCGCCACAAGCAGGCATTGCCGCTGCTGCTCGACGGCGAAGTCTTTCCCTTCTACGCGCCGATTCAGTATTACGACGTGCAGGGCGAAAAGCTGCCGCCGCCCAATTTCATCCGGCGGCTGGCGACACTGGCGACTCCCGGTGATAACGTCGGGCGCGACATCGCCGCCGCGCCGCAGCAGGCGGCGGCACGGCAAACGCCAGCGCGCCGCGCTTCGCTACTTCTGGGCGGCACGGCGCTGCTCGTCACCATCGCCGCCGTGATTTTTATCGTCATGAGTGCGCGAAACAATGGCACACCCGTCACCACGACCGCTGCCGTTACGAACACGCCGATTGAAGCGGCAGATGTGCCTTCACCAACCAGTCCGAGTGCACCTTCAAGAACGGCGACATTCGACCCGCTAACACAAATATTGCTCACTTACGCCAGCGATCTCGTGACCGTCGATGGCGCGACTTACACAATGGGCACTAATCCCGCTGAAGTCAGCGACGCCTTACAGGAGTGCAAGGACGGCATCATTTACGGCGGCAATCCCGGCAACTGCGACGCGACCTACGGCGAGGACTCGTATCCTGAACATCAAGTCACCGTCAGCACCTTCGACTTGGAAGTCACCGAAGTCACCTACGAACAGTTCCTGCGCTTTATGAACTCAACGGGGATGGGAGCAGGTAGCCACCGCAATGGCTGCGATGGTCAGCCCTGCATGGAGACGCGCAACGAATCCGAGACCAGCAACATCCTGTTCGACGGCACGAATTACACCGTCCTAGTCGCGATCAGCGAGTTCCCGGTCACCAACGTGACGTGGTACGGCGCGAAATCCTACTGCGAGGCGATTGGTCGCCGCCTGCCGACCGAAGCGGAATGGGAGCACGCGGCGCGCGGGCGCGACAATACCATTTATCCTTGGGGCAATACATGGATTTCCGCCAAGGCCAGCACCAGCCGACCGAACGACCCCTACGTCGAACCGAGTCCCGCGCAGGTGTTCGCCTTTGCCGACGGCGCGAGCGATTACGGCGTGCTCAACATGGCGGGCAACGTTGCCGAATGGGTGAGCGACTGGTACGATCCGCGCTTTTACGGAAGCCCTGAAGCGACCATTGCCGACCCGACCGGTCCCGTTTCCGGCACGGATAAGGTCGTGCGGGGCGGATCGTGGGATGCCGTGCCTTTCTTCTCGCGCAGCGTCTCCCGCCAGAGTTGGAATCCACTCCAATCTACAGCATGGATCGGGTTTCGCTGTGCTGATTAACTCAAAGGGCACGGCAATGCCGTGCCCCTACACTATCCCGCTTAGATGACGATATTGACCTTCGGCTCGACGTTCTGCGCGCCGCGCCCGGCGATGAAGATCACGCGCTTGGGCTGATCGCCGTTCAGCACGCGCTTGGCGCCGTCGCTCGTCAGCGCCAGTTGCTTCGCTTCGTCCTCGCCGATGTCAATGGCGACCTCGATGCGATCAATCGGCTTGCCGTTGCGCATCACCACCAGCGTGGTCACGTCCTCGGCGGCTTTGGCGGCGTCGTATTCCGGGAACGCCTGCTGGTGGATGCTGTACTCGAAGCCCATCCGTGACCACAGTTCCTCGCTGATGTGCGGCGCGACCGGAGCCATCAGCAGCAGCATGGTGCGCAGCGTCTCGCGCCAAACGGCGTTGCTCAGCTTGCCGTCGCGGACTGCCGCCTGCACCGTGTTGCGCAGCGCCATCTGCGCGGCGATGGCGGTGTTGAAGCTCAGATTCTCCATGTCGGTCGTGACCTTCAGGATCGTCTGGTGAACTTCGCGCTCGACCTGCCGCTCGGTCTTCGGGATCGCCTGCCCCCTCTGGCGCGCCCGCGACGACCAAGCTCCACACGTCATCCAGCCAGCGGCGCGGTCCCTTGATGCCCTGACTATCCCACGGACCGCCCTTCGACCAGTCGAAGCCGAACATCAGGTAGGCGCGCACCGTATCCGCGCCGACGCTCTTGACCCAGTCGTCCGGGTTGACCACGTTGCCCTTGCTCTTGCTCATCCGCTGGATTTCCAGATGATGCTTCAGTTGGTTGACGTTGTTCTCGCCGGGGATGTGCGGGATCGTCACCTGCGCCCCGTCGATCACCTCGACCGTGCGCAGATTGCCGTCGCCGACGTTCACCGTCAGCAAGTTTTCCGTCCGCTTGACGATCTCGCCGACGATCACACCCGCTTCGGCGTCCTCGGTGGTCGGGGTGCCGCCGCTCAACTGCGCCAGCGCCAGCACGTCCGGTTCGCTCGCCTCGCGCGGGTCGATCACGTCGACCACGTCGGCGAACAGCTTGGTCGCGCCGTCCCAGCGCCCGCTGGCACGGATGAAGTCGCCCTGCCGCTCCTCGCCCAGAATCTGCCCCTGATTGCGCAGCATCCGCCACGGCTCGCCCTCGTTCAGGACGTCGGCGTCGGCGCGCCCGTGCGCGCGCATGATGTCCTCCGTCTCCTCGAACATGCCCAAGTCGCGCATCGACTTAGCGAAGAACCGCGCATACAGCAGGTGCATGGTCGCGTGCTCCGCGCCGCCGGTGTAGAGGTCGACCGGCAGCCAGTAGGCGGCTTCTTCGGGGTCGAATGGGGCTTGGTCGTAATGCGGACTCAGGTAGCGATACCAGTACCACGACGAGCACATGAAAGTGTCCATCGTGTCGGTCTCGCGGCGCGCGGGCTTGCCGCTGGCGTCGGTCGCGTTGACGAAGCCCGCGTTTTGCGCCAGCGGATTGCCGACGCCGGTCATCTTGACGTCTTCCGGCAGTTCGACCGGCAGTTGGCTGTCCGCGACCGACTCGGCGGAGCCGTCGCTCGTGATATAGGATCGGGATCGGCGCGCCCCAGTAGCGCTGGCGGCTGATCAGCCAGTCGCGCAGGCGATAGTTGACCAACTCCGCGCCGTAACCCTGCGCTTGCAGCCAGTCGATCACGGCGTCGATGGCGGGGTTCTTGCGTCCCTTCGCGCCGTTGGAGAACGTGCCGTCGAACTTGCCGCTGTGGATCATCTTGCCCGCGCCAGCGTAAGCCTCGTCGACGCAGAAATCGGCGGGCGCGTCGTCCGGCTTGATCACCGGGCGGATTTCCAGATCGTACTTGCGGGCGAAGGCGAAGTCGCGCTCGTCGTGCGCCGGGACTGCCATGATCGCGCCGCTGCCGTAACTGATCATGACGTAATCGGCGATCCAGATCGGGATGCGCTCGCCGTTGACCGGGTTGATGGCATAAGCGCCGGTGAAGACGCCGGTCTTCTCGCGGTCTTCGCTGGTGCGCTCGATCTCGGTCGCGCGGGCCGCCTCGGCGACGTAGGCTGTCACCGCCTCGCGCTGGGCCTCGGTCGTGATCACGTTGACCAGCGCGTGTTCGGGAGCCAGCACCATGAAGGTCGCGCCCCAGAGCGTATCCGGGCGGGTTGTGAAAATCTCAATCGGGTGATCACCGTGCTCGGTGCGGAAAGTGACCTTCGCGCCTTCGCTGCGCCCGATCCAGTTGGTCTGCATGATCTTGATCGGATCGGGATAATCCAGCTCAGGATATTCCAGCAGTTCGTCGGCGTACTTGGTCATGCGGAAGAACCACTGCGTCAGCATTTTCTGGATCACAGGCTGACCGTTGCGCTCGTCCTTGCCGTCGATCACCTGCTCGTTCGCCAGCACCGTTTGCAGCGACGGCGACCAGTTGACCAGCGCCTCGCCGCGATAGGCTAGACCGCTCTCGTAGAACTGCTTGAAGAACCACTCGGTCCAGCGGTAATACTCCGGTTCGCAGGAGACGGCGGTGCGCTCCCAGTCGAACATCATGCCCATCGATCCGAGTTGACCGCGCATCCGCTCGATGTTGGCGTGCGTCCACGTCGCCGGGTGGATGCCGCGCTGAACGGCGGCATTCTCGGCGGGCAAGCCGAAGGCGTCGAAGCCCATCGGAAAGAGGACGTTGTAGCCCTGCATCCGCTTGAAGCGGGCGCGGGCGTCGCTGGGCGTCATGGCGAACCAGTGCCCGATGTGCAGGTCGCCGCTGGGATAAGGCAGCATGGTCAGCGCGTAATATTTGGGCTTGCTCCAGTCCACTTTGGAGCGGTACAGCTCGTCATCCGCCCAACGCTGCTGCCACTTCGGTTCAATCGCTTGCGGGTCGTATTTGGGTTGTTCAGTCATAATTTCCTCAAATCGCGTTGTAGGACTGAGGTTCGAGGACTGAGGACTGAGAGAAAAACAGTTCAAAGCGGCAAGTTAAAAGTTAAAGGCGAGGGAGCTAAACCACTTTCAACTTTTAACTTTTAACTCGGCACGGTTTTTACTCAGTCCTCAGCACTCAGTCCTCAGCACTTCTTTCCGGTACTAATAATAACAAAAAGACACAAGCACGGGCACCGTCTCCGGCGCTGCGCTTGTGTCTTTGGATGACTTTGATCCAGTTTTTAGGCGGGGGAGTTATCCCCAGCGATACGGATCATCGTATCTCGGCGGGCGCTGCTGCGGGCGCACCGGCATAGGAACCGGCACGCGGACGGGCTTCGCTGGCGGTTGTGGATTCATAAGTCGATCAAAGTCGTCGAGCAACCCACGCAGGCGTGCTGCCAAATCATCAAGCAAGTTCCGCTTTTGCTGTGCCACGACCGGTTTGCCTTTCCTACAATTGTCTCGTAAAGACGGAGAAGGCGGGAACAAAATGCCCCTCATTCACAGGCGGCGACGAAGGGCGATGAGGTTTAGGGTTGTGGACCTAAAGGGATTCGAACCCTTGACCTCTTCAATGCCATTGAAGCGCTCTCCCAGCTGAGCTATAGGCCCCTCAGAGCGCGCATTGTAGCCCCATCATTTCCCTGTGTCAATACTAAGGATAAATCGACTTTTTGATTCTGTATATAGGCGAAACAGCATTCTAACACAATGCTTAGAAGTCCCTTTAAGCGAAATTTCGCCCGAAATTAGGCGCTGCGCGTATCTAACTGGCGTTCGCGCGGGTTATTAAGTCCGTAAACTTTCGTCGTAAGGAGGGTGATCAAGGTGGGAAATCAGATTCGAGTCGCCGTGATCGGCGTTGGCAACTGCGCGTCGTCGCTGATTCAGGGCGTGCAGTATTATCAAGACGCGGCGGATGACGCCGTGATCCCCGGCATTATGCATCCGAACCTCGGCGGTTATCGCATCCGGGACATCGTGTTCTCAGCGGCAATCGACGTCGACGTCGAGAAAGTCGGCAAAGACCTGTCCGAAGCGATCTGGGCGGGGCAGAACAACACCGTCCGCTTTTCCGACGTGCCGCCGCTCGGCGTGACCGTCGCGCGCGGGCGGACTTATGACGGCTTGGGGACGTATCTCGCCGAGAAGATCAGCGAGGCGCCAGAAGAACCCGCCGACATCGTCGAACTGCTGAAATCGACCCGCACCGACGTGGTGGTCAACTATCTGCCGGTTGGCAGCGAGCGGGCGGCGAAGTGGTACGCCGAGCAGGCGCTCGAAGCGGGCTGCGCCTTCGTCAACTGCATCCCGGTGTTCATCGCCCGCGAGCAGGAATGGAGCGACCGCTTCAAGGCGAAAGGCTTGCCGGTGCTGGGCGACGACATCAAGAGTCAGGTCGGCGCGACCATCGTCCACCGCGTGCTGACCAACCTGTTCAAAGATCGCGGCGTGGTGCTGGAGCGCACCAGCCAGTTGAACGTCGGCGGCAACATGGACTTCTACAACATGCTCGACCGCGCGCGGCTGGAGAGCAAGAAGATCAGCAAGACCAACGCCGTCACCAGCCAACTGCCGTATGAGCTGGACAAAGATAACATCCACATCGGTCCCAGCGATTACGTCCCGTGGCTGCAAGACCGCAAATGGGCGCACATCCGGCTGGAAGGGCGCACCTTCGGCGACGTGCCGCTGACGGTGGAACTCAAGCTGGAAGTGGTCGACAGCCCCAACAGCGCCGGGGTCGTGATCGACGCGCTGCGCTGCGCCAAGATCGCGCTCGACCGGGGGATCAGCGGGTCGCTGGAAGCGCCGAGCAGCTACTTCTTCAAGTCGCCGCCGATTCAGCCGAACGACGCCATCGCCCGCGAGCTGCTGGAAGCCTTCATCGCCAACCAGCCTTACGAGTGGATGGGCGAGGATCGCACCGGCGTCAGCCTGACGGCGGCAGGCGCGGACTAAGCCTTACTCCCAGATCAATCCGCTGGCGGTTTAAACCGCCAGCTAGAAAATACCTAGCGACCTGCTAAAGAGGTCGCCTTTTGCTGTACGTAACCACTGGTGCTAGTCTGCTTGCACTTATTTCCCCTCACCCTGCTTGCTGTCGCAAGCCGTCCCTCTCCCACGTAAACGGGGCGAGGGACAAAAACCCGCTGCGTTCCCCCTCTCTCCGCTTGCGTGGGAGAGGGGGTCAGGGGGTGAGGGGCTAAAAAGGCTTGTCCGGTACTCGAATCAGCATCATTTGTCTCTTGCTGCCGCTGCTGACCCCACCCCCGACCCCTCCCCGACTTCAGGGAGGGGAGCGTACACGCCGTTGGCTGCCGACACGCTGCGTTTTTCCCGAAGCTGCGAGGCAAGTGCCGACGATTCGGGGCACGGTTAGGGAGCACGGCTATGTTTTGAATACCGGACAAGCCTTAAAAGACTAGCACCAAAGGTTACGTATGCCGCCCCTTTAGTGGGCGGCTAGGTTTTTGCTAGCCGAGGGTTTAAACCCTCGGCGGCACGCCCCCAAACCAACCGCTTCACCCCTTTTTCCCGCCGCGCTATAATAGAGCTTTCGCCGACTGACGAGAGCTATCCGCCGATGAATCCCTACGACTTGGAAACCCCCAGCGTCCTGATCGACCTTGACCGGATGGAGCGCAACATCGTGCGGATGCAGGCGCTCTGCGACGAAGCCGGAGTCAAGCTGCGCCCGCACATCAAGACCCACAAAATCCCCGACATCGCGCGGATGCAGATCGAGGCGGGCGCAATCGGCATCGCCTGCCAGAAGGTCAGCGAGGCGGAAGTCTTCGCCGAAGCCGGGCTGAACGACATCCTGATCCCTTACAACATCCTCGGCGCGCGCAAGACGCGCCGCTTGGCAGATTTGGCGCTCTACAACCGCGTGACGGTCGCCGCCGACAACCTGACGGTGGTCGACGGGCTGGCGGCGGCTGCCGAGCCGCTCGACATCCGCCTGCGCGTGATCGTCGACTTGGCGACCGAGATCGAGCGCACGGGCGCGTCGGTCGACGATGCGGTGCGGCTGGCGGAAGCCATCGAAGCCAACGAGCATCTGCATTTCGCCGGGCTGATGGTCTACCCGAGCTATCCGTCGATCCGCCCCGTGCTGCAAGAGACGCTGGCGCGGCTCGATCACGCCGGGATCGGCGTGGATATGGTCAGCGGCGGCGGAACCGGCGCGGTCTTGAGCGCCGCCGAGGTGCCCGAACTGACCGAAATTCGGGTAGGGACCTACGTGTTCAACGACTGGACGACGGTCTCGCGGGGCTGGTGTACGCTCGACGACTGCGCGATGACCGTGCGGGCGACGGTGATCAGCCGACCGGCGGAAGGGCGCGCGATCCTCGACAGCGGCAGCAAAACGCTCTCAAGTGATGTGTTCGAGGGCGGCTATGGCTATATTGTCGAGTACCCCAACGCGCGCATCTACAAACTGAATGAGGAGCACGCCTACGTCGACGTGTCTGCTTGCGAGGAAAAGCCGGAAGTTGGCGAGGAAGTCAGCGTGATCCCGGTTCACACCTGTGTCGTGACTAATCTACACAACATGATCTACGGGGTGCGCGACCAGTCCATTGAGGTCGAATGGTCGGTTGCCGCGCGCGGGCGCGTCTGGTAAGTTATTCGTCGTCACCGGACTGCTGCGCCAGCACCATACCAATCGCTAGCCCGATGACAATCCCGATTGGGAGTCCCAGCGCGATGTTGTCGGGAAACAGCAGCAAACCGAGGATGATCCCAAACGCTGCGCCGAGCGCGATCCCCGTACCGATGTATTGTGCCTGTTTTCCGTTCATCGTCGTCAATCTCATTTCAAGTCGAACAGCACGCTTATTATAGCCTAGACCAATCATTACGGTGACTGAAATTTTGTTACCGTCCACATTTAGCTTAGGGAAGGACAAACCGCTATGGAGCTGCGTAAGCTTGGCAATACTGGTTTCGAAATCACGCCTATCGGCTTTGGCGCGTGGGCAATCGGCGGGGGCGGCTACCAGTACGGCTGGGGTCCGCAGGACGATCAGGATTCGATCAATACGCTGCACCGCGCCCTCGACGCGGGCATTAACTGGATCGACACGGCGTCGATTTACGGTCTCGGTCATTCGGAGGAGGTTGTCGGGCGGGCGCTCAAAGGACTCGCGGACAAGCCTTACGTCTTCTCGAAGGGCGCGCGGGTGTGGGACGAGAATCGCAGCGTAGTTGACGATCAGACTGCGGCGGCGATTCGCCAGCAGGTCGAAAACAGCCTGCGTCGTTTGGACGTGGAGGTGATCGACCTCTACCAGATGCACTGGCCCTACCCGGCGGATCAGCTTGAGGAAGGCTGGGAAACGCTGGAACAGCTTCGACAGGCGGGCAAAGTGCGCGCCATCGGCGTCAGCAATTACGGCGTCGCCGAGATGGAGCGCATCCTGCCGCTTGCCCCGATCAGCACGCTTCAGCCGCCCTACTCGATCCTCCGTCCGGAGATTGAGCAGGAGATTTTGCCATTTTGCCAGCAGCACAATATCGGCACGCTGGTCTACTCGCCGATGCAGTCCGGGCTGCTCACCGGCGCGATGACCAAAGAGCGCATCCAGAACTTGCCGGAAGGCGACTGGCGGCGGAACAGCGCCAATTTTCAGGAGCCGCGCCTCTCGCGCAATCTGGCGCTGGCAGACCTGCTCAAGCAAATCGGCGAGCCGCACGGACGCACCGCCGGAGAGGTCGCGGTCGCGTGGACGCTGCGCCAGCCCGCCGTGACCGCCGCGATTGTCGGCGCGCGCCATCCGGGGCAGATTGACGGCATCATCGGCGCGCTGGACTTTCGCCTCAGCGAGGACGAGATCGCGCAGATCGAGGCGTTCATGGCGGCGAATCCGTAACAGGCGTGACGATTCAGGGTTGGATCGCAACCATGAGGCTGCTGAGAACCACGTCGAATTGTCCGCTCGCAGGTACGCTCTCGTAAGAGAACAGCACTTCAACGCTGCAAGGTGCGCTCGGCTCGATGGGAGCGATCCGCTCCAGCTGATCGAGGATTTCGGGCGGGTATTCTACCCATTTGGTGAATAGAGGGCAATCTTCCTTCGTCCCGTACCGCAGGAGAAACAGAATCCCGTGCGTTTCTGCCTGAAGCGTCTCCATCATAGAGATGGTCTGGCGCAGGTCTCCTAGTATCGGCGACTGTGTCGGCGAGTTTTCCGCCTGACGAAGCCGATCAATCTCACGCTCTTGCTCATTAATCAGCCTTTGCAGCGCATCTGACACATTCTGAGGGTCGACCGAAACGTCTGCCGCTGCATCTGCTGCCGCCTGCAACAGGATGTTATTCACGATGGACTCGACATCCAAATAGGCACTGGAACCGACGATCTGTTCTCCCCGAGGGTTGATCGCAAGCCCGCGACTCACGTTCAGCGTGTTAAGGTTGTCCTGAAGTGGAAATACCCGCAGTCCATCCACCGCCCCTCTGCTCACATGCAGCAGCGCCGCCCGCGTCTGTACATGCGGCAGTTGGCGACAGTGTCCGTTGGTGCGCACAACATCGCTGCGGATATAACCACCCTCATCCGTGAAGTACCACGATGCTCCTTGGGCGCTGCCCACCTCGAAAACACCGTGCGCAAATTTGCCAGCGGTCAATCCACCCACAATCGCGTCTTGCGTAGAGGGGAAGTCCCGGATGTTCACCTGCTGGCTGTTTCCGAGCAGGCATGCCGCGCTGACCGGGAAGACAACCCCTTGGGTGGGGGTGGCGATCACCGGGCAGCCGTTGGTGGACCCGCTTCCGGCAGCGTCCGGGCAGGCATCGACGTAATCCGCCACACCGTCTCCATCCCGATCAAAGGCTCCATCGTCTATCGCAGGAGCTCCCGTCGCTGGTGCTTCCGGGGCTGGGGTTGCAGGCGGTGGATTGGGCGTGGCGGTAGCCGGGATCACGTTACAGAGGGGCACACAGGTCTGCACAGCGAAGGTCGCGCTTGCCAGCAGCAGGGATACGAGCAGTAAGCCAAGCAAGAGCAGCCGTTTCGGCATGGGTTGTGACTTTCGGACAGACAGTGGCGCTTATCGTCTATTGTATAGACAAGCAGCGCCGAGTCAATCATCTGCGTGAGAGCAGTACGTGAATCAGTTACCACTGTTCGCGATGGACATAATCGCTGGTGGGACGCCGCCGACGTTTCAGCGACGGCGAGCGCTTGTCCGGCGCGGGATGCCCGACCGGGATTACGCCGACCGGCGTCGCCTCGGCGGGGATGCCGAGCGCCTCGCGCGCTGCGTCGAGGTCGAGAAACCCGGCGAAGCCTGCCGCCAGCCCCTCATAAACGACCGACAGCAAAATCAGCATGACCGCGTGCCCGGCGTCCATGAACCAGTAGGGGATGGGCCACGGCTCCTCCTCGCCCGCGTCGTTGACTTTATCGGGCTGCTGGTAGCGCCGGTGATAAGCGGCTTCGTTGGTGCAGGGCACGATCAGCACCGGGGCTTTAGAGATGAACGGATCGAAGCCTGAGTCGGTGTACTCTTTTTCGCCGCAGATTTGCGCCAGCTTCCGGCGCAGCGCTAAATCGGTGACGACGATGAAATCCTGCCCCTGCGTGAATCCGGCGCTGGGACCGTGCCGCGCCGCGTCAAGGATGCGGTCGATGGCTTCGGCGCTGACCGGCTCGTCGGTGAAGTTACGCACCATCCGCCGCTTGTTGACCAGTTCGTAAAAATCCATTGATGTCTCCTGTAATCTGGTATCCGTAGCTGACAGGGGTGTAGGTATTTAAGTTTTGTGCTGACCTCACCCCTAAATAGGCTTGTCCGGTACTCGAATCAGCATCATTTGTCTCTTGCTGCCGCTGCTGACCCCACCCCCGACCCCTCCCCGACTTCAGGGAGGGGAGCGTACACGCCGTTGGCTGCCGACACGCTGCGTTTTTCCTGAAGCTGCGAGGCAAGTGCCGACAATTCGGGGCACGGTTAGGGAGCACGGCTATGTTTTGAATACCGGACAAGCCTTAAATCCCCTCTCCATTGCATGGAGAGGGGACTTTAAAAACCTTCTGCAAGCTGTTTTTACCCCCTCTCTACGTAGTGGAGAGGGGGCAGGGGGTGAGGTTAATAAAAAACCTGCCTCTGTCAACAGTCCTGCCCCTACACAATTCATGCCCGCCAAACTCTATCCCGAAAGCGCACGGGCGACGAGTCGTCCGTTGACAGGCTCCCGCGCGCCGACGATAATCCTGATCGAAAGCAATGAGAACAGGTTTACGTGATGATTGAGCAAAATGTCGCCCTCAAGCCGCTGCAAATTGGGGGCGTCACGATTGAAACGCCGCTGCTGCTCGCGCCGATGGCAGGGCAGACCAACCACGCCATGCGCCAGATGTGCCGCAGCTATGGCGACGTCGGTTTAGTGTGCACCGAGCTGCTCAGCAGCATGGCGCTGGCGCGGCGCATCCCGCATAACTATGCCATGTTCGATTGGACGCCGGAGGAGCACCCGTTCGCGGTGCAGTTGTTCGGCGCTGATCCCGCGATCATGGCGGAGGGGGCGCGGATGCTGGTGGACGAGGGCGCGGCGATGGTCGACATCAACATGGGCTGCTGGGTGCCGAAGATCGCCAAGGGTGGGGCGGGCGCGGCGCTCATGCGGGACGTCTGCACGGCGACCAGCGTCGTCGAGGCGGTCGTCAAGGCGGTCAGCGTGCCGGTGACGGTCAAGATTCGCGCGGGCTGGGACGTGGATCACCCGACGGCGGTCGAATTCGCGCGCGCGGCGGAGGGGGTCGGCGTGACGGCGATTGCGGTTCACGCCCGTTTTGCGACGCAGGGTTTCACCGGCGAGCCGGATTGGTCGTGGATTCGTCGGGTGAAGGAGGCGGTCAGCATCCCGGTCAGCGGCAACGGCGACGTAATCACGCCGCAGGACGCCGCGCGGATGTTCGCGGAAACCGGCTGTGATGGCGTGATGATCGGGCGCGGGGCGTTAGGTCGCCCGTGGATTTTCCACCACGTCGCCCATTATCTGCGCACCGGCGAAATCCTGCCCGATCCGCTGCCGAGCGAGAAGATCGAAGCGGCGCTCAAGCACGCGCGGCTGACACTGGAAACTACCCGTCTGCCGCAGAAACAGGCGATCCTCGAAATGCGCGGGCAGTTGACCAAGTACCACGTCGGCGTGCCCGGCGCGGCGGCGATCCGCGAGCAGCTGGTGCGGATCAATTCGCTGGCGGACGTGGAAGCGGCGCTGCTCCCGGCGCTCGAACGCGCCCGCGAGTACGAATCGCGGCTGTCGGCGTAGCAGCAGCAGTGAATTCTCCAATTCGAGACGACATATCACGCGCCGTCAGCTCCTGCTATTCACGTATTCCCATCTCACAGCCAGGTCGGCGGTCACATGGGTGGGGAGTCGGTCGGCACAGCCGTCGGTGCGGACGGGTTGGCGGGACTGCTCCCGGTTTCTGGCGCTCCCGGCTGTGAGGGATCGGTTGGCGCGGACGGCGTGCTCGCCGTGACGCTCGGCGCGCGGTAGTCCGCACTCACCAGCAGCGGAATCTCCACTCGATAGACCTGATCCGCTACCTCGACCTGAACGCGGCAGACTCCCTCGCCGCGTGTCGGGTTGGTGCAGCCGAAGTAGCGCCCGCGCTGATCCAGCAGCGGGGGATGCTCGTCCTTCGCGACGGCGCTCAGCTTCAGCCATTGGTCGGGCAAATCCGCCAGCGTCAAACTCAGCCAGAGCACGCCGTTCGAGGCGACGCGCAGCAGCGGCGTGACCTCCGCGCAGTCGTCGCTCAGGGTTAGGGTGGGGAGATCGCTCGCCGTCGGCGTTGCTTCGGGCGTTGTTTCGGATGTCGCTTTGGGCGTCGTGACCTCTGCCGTCGCCAGCGCGAGCGAGCAGCTTTGCCCGCCGACGGTCAGGCGAACGTCCGGTGTGGAGGTCTGCGCCAGCAGGGGATACGCGAGCGCGAGCAGCAGGATCAACGCAATTGAGAAGTGTCGAGGGACGCGCGCGAACATCGTTGGAAGCCTCGTGAATTTCTTCTCAAGTCATTATAATGCTGAATGTCGCCCCGCGATGGTGCGCTTCGCTAAGCCTCGTCTTTTTTGTCGTCGGGCTGTGACCACGTGCCGTACTTACCATTGCTGCTGGCGGTGGTCGCCGGAGCTTCGGGCGGCGTGGCGGGCGCTGATTCAGCGGCGGGCGTTTCGGGCTTGGTGGACGGTTCAGGTTGAGCGGACGGTTCGGGCGTCGCCGGGGCTGTCGCCGGCGTGGTCGGCTTCGTCATCGGCGCGAGGTCGAACTTGGTCGCGCTGGTCACAGATTTCTGGGTGCTCTCGATTTCGCGCTTGGTTGCATCCAACAACTCTTGGAACGGCTTAGTGATCGGCGTCAGCGCGCGCCCGATTTCTTGATTGAGCGTGGCGCGCGTCGGGATGTCTTTGGGGACTTTCACGTCTACGCCCGCTTCGTCAAATTCCTTTTGCAGCATTTCTGCTGTTTCTGCCCACATGTGGCGGAGCTGCGCCACGTATTTGCCCATAGTATAGGACCACTGGATCATGCGTTTGGGTCCCGCAACGACCAGCATGATCAAGAAAATGGCGACAAATTCCCAGCCGCCGACGCCTAGAATGTCCATGTGCTGCCTTCTTTACCTACACATCGCTTTGATTCTAGCATAAGTCGGGCACAAAGGGGCGAAACAGATTTTAGGGGAGCAGATTTGTTGCACGGAAACAGTCACCTTTCGCTCTACCCAAAACCTCACCCCCCAACCCCCTCTCCATGCATGGAGAGGGGGAGTTAAGCGTAGCAAACCGAAGGTTTGCCGCGCAGCGGGGTGAGGTCAACGTGCAGATCGGGTTAACTGTGCTGATAGGCGGCTAGCAGGCGCTCGAAGTAGGCGTCGTCTTCCGGCGGGACCTGCATCCGGCTGGCGTCGGCTTGATACCACGCCAACGCGCGCCGAACGCCGAGGTGGAAGGGGATCGTCGCCACGTAATCGGGGACGAAGCGCTTGATCTTGCTGTTGTCGAAGGTGACGCTGTGCATTTTGTCGCCGATGATGCCCGCGCCCGCTTGCGGGTCTTGCCGGGCGATGAAATCGGAGGGCATGTGGACGATGTTCGGCTTGACGCCGAGGGCGTCGCCGATTTGCTCGTAAATTTGGTTCCACGTGAGGACGAAATCCGACGTGATTTGGAAAGCTTGCCCAATGGTTTGCGGATGTCCCAGCAGCCCGACGAAGCCTTTGGCGAAGTCCTCGCTGTGGGTGAGCACCCACAGCGATGTGCCGTCGCCGTGAATGATCACCGGCTTGCCGTCGAGCATTCGCTGCGGGACGACGTAGCTGGAACTGCCGACCGCCAGTGGAAGCCGCTGGTCATAGGTATGCGACGGGCGAACAATCGTCATCGGGAAGCCGTCTTCGCGGTAGGCGCGCATCAGGCGTTCCTCGCAAGCGATCTTCTCCTGCGAATACTTCCAGAAGGGGTTCGCCAGCGGCGTCGATTCGGTGATGACGTAATCGCTCACCGGCTTCTGGTAGGCGGACGCCGAACTGATGAAAATGTACTGGTTGGTGCGCCCCCGAAAGAGGGCGATGTCGCGTTCGACTTCGGACTCGTGGAAGGCGATCCAGTTGACGATGCTGTCGAAATGCTGGTCGCCCAGCAGCGCCTCGACCTGATCGGTTTGGGTGATGTCGGCGGTGATGACTTTCGCGCCGTCGATGGTGATGCCACGCTTCCCGCGATTGAGCAGCGTCAGGTCGATCCCGCGCGCGACCGCCAGCTTGCTCACCGAGAGGCTGATGGTGCCGGTTCCGCCGATAAATAATACTTTCATGCCCTATTTCCCCTCATTTCCCTAAAACTCATTCGTGAACCACGTCCCGTAAAAAGTCGAGCACAAGGCGGTTGAACTCGTCGGGGCGTTCCATGTTGGGCAGATGGGCTGTGTCGCTGATCACGACCGTGCGCGCCCCGGCAATCCGCCCCAGCATGAGATTACCCGCTGCAAAAGTGGCGGGCGAGTCCAATTCGCCGACCAGCACCAGCACCGGCAGGTGGAGTTCGTCCAGCCTTTTGGCAGCGGGCGGCTCAACGCCGCTTTCGTCGCCCATCCCCGCGACCTCGTTCTTGAGCGCGATCAAGTTCATCTCGGTGACCAGATCGCGGATCGCGGCGGGAACGTCGCTCGGCTGGCGCCGCGCCCCGACGACCCACAACTGCATCTCCAAGCGCGCGGTCGTTTCGAGATCGCCTGCTTTGAACGCGGCGCTGATCTCGTCATCTATCGGCGGCGGCGCGCCCTCGAATCGGAAGCCCCCCGGCGTCGAGCAGACCATCACCAGCCCCGCCGCGCGCTGCGGGTATGCCAGCGCGAAGTTCATGGCGGCGCGCCCACCGTTGGAGCTGCCGATCAGCGCTGCCCGCTGGACGCCAAGTTGGTCGAGCAGCGCGCGCAGGTCGTCGTGATGGCTGTAGGGCATGGCGTCTGCCGTCGTTTGCCCGTAGCCGCGCAGGTCATAGCGGATCACGCGGTAATGCTGCGCCAGCGCGGCGAACTGCGCGTCCCACATCCGCGAGTCGGCGATCCCGGCATGGAGCAGAACAACCGGCGTACCTGTGCCCGCAGTTTCGTAGTAGATACGCGCCCCATTGACAGGGGGATCGGTGAAGGGCATGGCAAGCTCCTAAATTCCCTAAGAAACTATTTGAAAATGCCCGTTTCACGGGAAGATAAGGGCGTTCAATTGAACGCCCCTACGGAAAAACCCCGGATATTCAAATGGCTTCTAAGCGGCAAGCAGACTTGATTAAACCGACAGTGCTCGTTTGCCTACGCTCATTTCCCCTCACCCTGCTTGCTGTCGCAAGCCGTCCCTCTCTCCGCGATCCGCTGTGTCTACGCGCGGTGCGTGGGAGAGAGGGTGAGGGGCTAAAAACTAGCACCAAAGGTTATTAAACCATTATACGATTGGGGGTCGGTTCGCTGCTAGTTCAGTGCGGCGCGCAAGAAGTCGAGCATGATCCGGTTGAACTCGGCGGGGCGTTCCAGACCGGGGAGGTGCGCGGCATCCGCGATCACGCCGCGCCGTGCGCCGGGGATGCCCTTCGCCATCAGTTCGCCGGCGGTGTGGGTGGTCGGGTAGTCCTCCGCGCCGTCGATCACGAGCGTTGGGACGTGGACTTCGCCCAGTCGCCCGATAGCGGGGGTGTCGAGTTGCTGTTCCTCGCCGAGGCTGCCCTGATTGCGGAAACCGATCAGGCTCATTGCGTAGATCAGGTCGCGCACGTGCTGATCGACTTGCTCCGGCTGGCGGTTCTCGCCCACACCCCAGATCAGCACCGCCGCCCGCGCCATCGCTTCGAGGTCGCCCTGCTGGCTCGCCTGAATCAGCTTCAGGACCAGCGGCGGCGGCGCGCCTGCGGGTATGTAGCCGCTCGGAACGCCCGCGACCATCACCAGCGCCGAAATCTGCTCCGGGTGGGTCAGCGTGTAGTCGAGCGCGACTGTGCCGCCCATCGAGCAGCCGATCAGCGCCGTCCGCTCGACGCCAAGCTGTTCAAGTAAGGCGCTCAGGTCGTCGACGCGCGAGAAGGGCATCGTCGGGGCGGTCGTTTGCCCGTAGCCGCGCTGATCGTAGCGGATCACGCGGTAACGCCCTGCCAGCGCTTCGAACTGCGCGTCCCACATGCGCGTGTCGGCGATGCCCGCGTGGACGAGCGTCACCGTTTCGCCCGCGCCCGCTGTCTCGTAGTAGACTTTCGCCCCGTTGATCTCGGCAAATCCCGTCTGATTGGTCATGCGCTGTACTCCTCGGTCGTTAGAACATCCGCTTTGTATTGAATGTGGCTCGCGGTGAAAATCGTGACAGCCCTGCCGATTAGGGGATTTGGATGTGTAGGGGCGTTCAACTGAACGCCCCTACGAACGCTATCTGCAACGGAACAGAGGTTTTAGGGGTGAGGTCAGCGTTACCCTTTGGCTTTCGCCTCGCGCAGCGCTTGGAGCATGTCTTCGACGCGGCAGAACTTGACGCGCGGGCAGTTCTGCGCCTGTCCGCGTGCCTGTTCGATGGCGTCCAGAATGAGCCAGTCGGCGAAAGTGACGACCTCGACGCCACGATCATGCAGCAGCGCTTCCACCGACGCCCGCGACGGATCGCTCGGCGTGAGCGCCTTGCCCGCGTCCAGATCGGCGATCATCAGATCGACCGTCTCTTGCGAATCCGGCTTGTTGGTGCCGATGATCCCGCTCGGTCCGCGCTTGATCCAGCCGACGACGTACTCACCCGTGATCGTCAGGGTGTGATCAGGATCGATGACTCGCCCCTGCGCGTTGGGGATCACGCCGCGCCGGGCGTCGAAGGGCACGCCGGGCACGCTGACGCCCTTGTAGCCAATCGAGCGGAAGATCAAGCCCGCTGGCAGCACCTCAGTCTTGTCGGTTGGGCGCGGACGCAGCGATCCGTCGTCGGATTGATACAGCTCGTTGTGGACGATCTCGACCGCCTCGACGTGATCCGTCCCGATGATGGTGATCGGCGAGACCAGAAAGCGCATGTGAATCCGTTTGGGCTTGCCCTCGCTCGGCTGGGTCGAGTAGCGCAGCAGCGTTTGTACGTTGCGCTCGGCGCTGCGGTCTTCGCCGGAGAGGATGTAGGCATTGCTCAACGGGTCGAGTTCGACTTCAGACGGCGCGACCACAACTTCCGCGACTTCAAGCTCGCCGAACTCTTTCAGTTCGGGGTTGGTGAACGCCGCCTGCACGGGTCCGCGCCGACCGAGCATGGTGATGTCGGTGACTTTGCTGTGCTTGAGTGCTTCTAAAGCGTAATCGGCGATGTCGGTCTTGGCGAGTTCGTCGTAGCTGCTGGCGAGGATGCGCGTCACGTCCATCGCCACGTTGCCGTTGCCGACGACGATGGCGCGCTCCTGCGACAAGTCAAAACTCAGGTCGCGGTAATCGGGATGCCCGTTGTACCAGCCGACGAACTCGGTCGCCGGAAAGCTGCCGATCAGGTCTTCGCCGAGGATGCCCATCTTGCGGTCGCTCTGCGCGCCGACGCCGTAGACGATCATGTGATAGTGGGCGATCAAGTCGTCGTGGGTAATATCTTTGCCGTATTCGACGTGTCCGTAAAAGCGGAAGTTGGGATTGGAAGCCGTGCGCTCGTAGACTTTCGTCACCGTCTTGATTTTGGGGTGATCGGGGGCGACACCGCCGCGCACCAGCCCATACGGGGTAGGCAGCCGCTCGAACATATCGACCTGCACGACGTGATCGCTTTGGCGCTGAAGCGCTTCGGCGGCGTAGAATGCCGACGGTCCCGACCCAATGATCGCTACGCGGAGCGGATTCTCAGATGTGCCCAATACAGAGGTCATAGTTTGCCTTTTCATTTTAGCTAGTTGACGTGACTCACAAACTATAACACCGACTCGGCGGACGGTGGGGAGTGACAGACTCCACCAATCACTCTTATGAAGGGCGTACATTTCCCGTGATTTTCGTGAAAAATAAAAGAATATTAAGAACAGGTGATGGCAACCCGATTATCATAAATATGAGTGCTGAGGCAAACTTTTATAACCTGAAAATTGATAGTACGTCGCGTTGGGGCAGACCTAGCTGTCGAGAATCGTCGAAACGCAGGCGTTGTTTGGCAATGAGTTTTTAGAGCGAATAAGGTAGATAAAAATGGCTGCAATCGAGTGGAACGTTGATGCTGACAACGTCGTGCTGATGACCCTCAATGACGATTGGAGCTGGGAGACGCTCTACGACGCCAACAAAGCGGTCGCCAGCGTGATCCGCATGTCCCAACAGCCCGGTTACGTGCTGATCGACTACACCCGCACCCGCAACGTTCCGACCGGCGGCTTTATCACCCACATGCGCAACATGATCGGCATCTACCCGGAAAACGCGGCGCTGCTGATCTTCGTCACCCAGAATATGCTGGTACAACGCCTGCTGACGATTTTCCAGAGCACCTACCGAGCCGATCTCGGCAAAAAAGTGCGCGTCGCTGCCAATTTCGACGACGCACGGCGCTTGATCGAGCGGCAGCGGACGGCGCGCGTCAATATCCCGGAATAAAGCACGGAGGCTTAATCCGGCAGCTTGATCGGCAGTTTGAAGCCGAACGTGCTGCCGTGATCGACCCGGCTGTCGAAATACATGTCGCCGCTGTGCCGTTCGACGATGTTCTTGACGAGATTTAGCCCTAACCCCGTCCCTTCAATTTTCGACGCCTTCGCGTTTTCAGCCCGGAAAAATGGCTGGAACAGCCGTGCTTGCTGTTCTGCCGGAACCCCGAAGCCGGTATCCTCAACCTCGAAGCTCACCAGATCTTCGCCAGCAATCAACCGCACGTTGATCGTCCCGCCATCCGGCGTGTACTTGATCGCGTTGCTGATCAAGTTGTCCATCGCTTCGCGGAGTTGAGCGGCATCTCCGGCGGTGTAGAGCACATCGTCCGTCAGCGACAGTTGGTAGGTCTGGTTTTTCCGCGTGGCGCGCTCGCGGTTGTCCTCGAAGATGTCTCTAGTCAGCTTGGTGAGTTCGACGGCGCTGGATTGAGTGCTGCTCTGGATCGCTTCAATGCGCTGGAGCGAGAGGATGTCGTCGATGATTTTGTACATCTTCTGTCCGGCGCGGTCGATTGCCTCGACGAACGAAAGCTGATCCGGCGTCAGCGTGTCCTGCTCCTCGATCAGAATTTCGGCGTAGCCGTTAACGATCCCTAACGGATTGCGGAGATCGTGCGCGGCGATGCGGATCATGTCGGTCTTGACCTGCTCCAACTCGCTGACGCGCAGGTAGAGATGATGCAGTTCGTCAAGCTGCTGCTGCGAGACTTGGTAAAGCTGGGCATTCTCAATCGCAATCGTGATGTGCCCGGCGATCAACCCCAAGAAGTAGAACGACTCTTGCATGAACAACTCGCGCCGGGTCGTCTTCAGATTGAGCACGCCGATCAAGTGATCGCGGTGGACGAGCGGGATGGTCATCTGTGCCTGTACGCCGGGGATGTCGTCGAGATAATCCGGGTCGTCCTTCACGTTGAGCACGATCTGCGGTTCGAACGTGCGCATCGCCCGCCCGACGATCCCTTGACGCGAGTCGAACAACGCGCCGCGCTTGTAGGCGCCCGCCGTGTGGACGGCGCGCAGTTTATCCGCTTCGTCCAAGCCGATAAAACCATGCTCGGCGCCGGTGGCGCGCAGAGCGGTGTCCATCGCAATCGTCAGCACGCTGTTCAGGTCAAGCGATTCGCTGAGTTCGACTTCGACTCGGCGCAGAATCGTCAGGCGCTCAATCGTTTTTTCGAGCGTCTGCTCCACGACGACCCGTTGGGTCACGTCGGCTGAAACCGCCATCCCGCCGATGATCTCGTGGTTAGGGTCGAAGATCGGCGACAGATAAACTTCGTAGTGTAAATCCCCATTGGTGGGGCTGATGT
The DNA here is from genome assembly GCA_963826685.1 of uncultured Chloroflexia bacterium. Taxonomy (GTDB): domain Bacteria; phylum Chloroflexota; class Anaerolineae; order Aggregatilineales; family Phototrophicaceae; genus Flexifilum. The sequence continues at coordinate 133,303 of CAWGYC010000007.1, forward strand.
CAAAGGTGGTCGAAGCAGTTTCCCCTGCGAGGATACGCTCCGCGCTCGCCAGTAATTCGGGTTGGTTGGCATAGACGTCGTAGATCGACTGTCCCACCGGGTGGATCGGTTGGTAGCCGAGCGTCTCCGGTCCCCGACCCTGAGTCATGGTGATGATGCCGTTGCAGTCAAACGAGGCGATGATCAGCGGCACATTCGCCAGTACCGCTTCCAGTTCTTGCCCTCTTTTGTACAGCGCGGCTTCAGCGCGCTCGTGATCGTGAATCGTCCGACGGAATTCGATCTCGGTCAGCACCGACCGGGCGACTTCGCTCAGGAGGCTGACTTCGTCGTCGGTCCACTGGTGGGGCTGTTGGTCAATCACGCAGAGCGAGCCGAGCGTGTAGCCGTCGGCGGTGGTCAGCGGACTCGCGGCGTAGGCGATCACGCCCCATTCCCGCGTCGCGGCGAGGTCGCGGACGCGCGAGTCTTGGCGGGCGTCGGCGATGATCAGCGGGCGTTGGGTCGTGATGATGTACTGGCAGTACGACTCGTCGAGCGGTAGTTCGCGCTGGACGGATATGCCCACCTGACTCTTGATGAACTGGCGGTGATCGTCCGCCAGCGAAATCAGCGCAATGGGCACATTCAGAATTCGGCAAGTTAACTGAGCAAGCCGATCAAAAGCGGGATCGGCGGGTGTATCGAGCAGACCTGAGCGGTGCAACCGATCAAGCCGTTCTGGGTCAGCAAGAATTTCAGGATAAGCGTTTGGCATTCAGACTCTCAAAAATCAAAACCACATGCCTATTATACGCGCCGAATCCTCATTTGCGGTTCCAAATCTAACGGGAATTCGTAAAATATTAAGGTGCTTAGACCCATACGGCACGGATTATAGGGGCACGGCGTGCTGTGCCCCTGATGTTAAGGGATAATCGCCAATATTAATTATTCTTCAGCGGCAGCACTAACTGCTTGTGGAAATCGGTGAGGTCGACCAGTTCGCCATTGGCGTCGACGTAAAACAGGTCCTCCACCCGCACGCCGAAGCCGCGTTCGGGATAATACAGCCCCGGCTCGATGCTGATCACGTTGCCGGACTCGAGCACGTCGTTCGCCAGATGCCCGATGCTGGGGCGCTCGTGGATGTTCAAGCCGACGCCATGCCCTAAGCTGTGAACATAGCCGACGCTGGTTGAGGGATCGCTGCGGGTGGTCGCGTGTCCCTTGCTCTCGAAATAATCCTGCACCGCCTCTTGCAGCGTCTTCGAGGGCATATTGACGCGGAAGTTGTCCACCGCCACGTCGAAAGCGTCCATGACCTCGTTATATGCCTGCTCGACCTCCGGCGTCGCGTAGCCGATTGACCACGTGCGCGTCGAGTCGTGATAGTAGCCGCCGCCCAGTTCGCGCGGGAACAGGTCGAAGACAATCGCCTGACCGAGTTGCAGCGACATGGCCGCCTCGCCCCGGCTGTGCGGGAAACCGGCGTCGCGCCCCTGCGCGAAGATCATGGCGTCGTCTTCGAGGTCGCGGTCGAGCAGTTCGCGGCGGACGAAGCGTTTCACATCGCCAATCGTCAGCGGCGAGCCGTCTTCCTTGACGACCGTCTCGCCCTCGGCGTGCTGCGCGGCGATGTAATCCCACGTCGCCTGCCAGACGGCGCTCGTCCGCGCGGCGACTGACTTGATCCGCGCGATCTCGTCGGCGTCTTTGGTGACGTAGGCTTGATCGAACAGTGTTATGCCTGCCTCGCCGACAAACTCATACTGCGGCTGTTCGGCTTGGATGCGGCGCACCATTTCGAGATACTGCTCGATGCTGCCGATGCCGTAGATGCCGATCTTGCCGCGCTCGACGCCGACGTGCTCCAGTATCCGCTCCCACAGGCTGCCGATTGCCTTCGCCTGATCGCCTTGACTGTCGCGGAGCAGCTCGCCCCAGCCGAAATCGTTATAGCTGTAGACCTGCAAGCCGCTGGCGGCGGCTTCTTCGACTTCCATGCCGTTGACGACCATGACCGGGTCGCTGCCGCGCCGCTTGACGACGTAGCCGCCGGTCACGGCTGCGCCGTTGGTCAGATAAGCACGGGGCGCGTTGGTGTGCTCGCTGCCCTGCACCATGATCGCGTCGAGTCCGCGCTGTTCCATCAATTTGTCGAGATCGGATTTCATGAATTCACCTTTTCAATCTTGAGGCGGATTGCTCAGCCAGCACTGGTTATAGACATCGTAGTCCGGCAGCCGCCAGTAAACCAGATACGGGTTGCTGCCGTCGGCGTTCATCGCCCAAAGCTGGGCGGTTTGAGTATCACCCTCGGAACTGTAGCTGATCAGCGACCCGTCGGGCGACCACTGCGGTCGAAGATTATACCTGTCATTATCCGTCAGGCGATCAAGCTGCGAGCCGTCCGGCTGGATGGTGTAAATGTCCGTCTGCATCGAGAACGCGATCCGCGAGCCGTCCGGCGACCACGCAATGACCGGCGGAATGTTGGCGGAGGTTCGGAAGATCGTCTGCGTCGTCAGGGTTGCGACGTTCATGATCTCGATCACGTGGGCGTATTGGGTGGGATAACCGGCGGCTTCAGTCGCCGCAAAAGCGATCCGCGATCCATCCGGCGACCAAGCGGCGGCGTACTCACGATAGGGGGTTGCAGGCATCTGAAAGGGGTGAGCGCCCCCAAAGGTCATGAACAGCACGTCGCCGTCGCCGGTGAAGACCGGGATGTAGGCGATCACGGTTCCATCAGGCGACAGCGCTAAATTCGTGACCAGACCGACCGGGTTCGCGGTGATCTTGACCAAATCATCCGTCTCGACGTTGAGCCGGTAGAGGTCGCCGTCGAAGTGGAACACAATCGACCGTCCATCGGGTGAACAAGCAACTGCCTGAACCATATCTTCCGGCGGATTCTGGTCAAAGACTTGGTGTCTGCCGTCGCCGAGGCTGTTGTTCGGCTTGAGGGCATAGATGAAGGACTCGACAGCATTCTGCTTGCCCATCGTGAACACGATGGTGCCGACGTCGGGGAAGTCCCTGCGCTGCGCCAAGACCGTGTAGCTCGCCAGCAGCGTGAAGCCGGCGATCAGCACCAGACCGAGCCGCAGGCTGAGGCGCAGCATGATCGCCGGGCGGTCACTCGTCGGCGTACTGCTCATTGGGGATTTCGCGCGAGCGCAGGAAGATTTCGATCACCACGAACGCCAGCGCGAGGAAGAACAGGATCGGCACGGTCAGCGCGCGCAGGATTTGCAGCCACGCGCAGGCGACCGTGTACATGCCGAACCAGACCGCCTGCCGCACGATCACGCCGCTGGGCGGCACCGCCCGCGTGATCGGCGTGATGCGGACGTTGGCGTAGCGCAGTACCGGAATCATCGTCCCGGCGATGGCGAGGTGCAGCAGGATGAAGAACAGCCAGCGCTGCCCTACGCTGGGAAGCTGGGTCGTCACCAACGTATACAAGCCGCCCCATCCGGCGACGATCATCATCACGGCGGCGATCATCATGCCGGTGTGATCGGGCGGGGTTTTGTCAATCGCCGCCGCCGGAGACGACGTTTTAGTCAAGTTCACGCTATTTTCAGCCATAGTCGGAATTATAGCGGGTTGAGGAAAATCTGCTAAAGGGCGGTAAGACTCGCTTTAGCCTATGATAGATTGACTGTTTGCTTAGGCTAGGCTGACTGATGCTGCTGACTCGCTCGCTTCGCGTGACCCTGCGGCTGGCGCTGCTTTGTACGCTGCTCTGCGTGCTGATTCCGGCGCTGGGCGGACACCTTAATCCAGCGGATGCGCTGTGGATGCGCGCCGGTTTCGCCGCCTGCGATCTTCCCTGCTTCGCCAACGTCACGCCGGGAAAGACGGCTTTTCTTCAGGTGCCGACCATGCTTCGTCGCAACGTCGTGACGATGGATCGGCTGTACAACAGCGGCAGCGTGATCAATTTCTGGGCAGAGGATCAGCGACTGGCAGGCAGCATCGACAGTGAGAACGGCGTCGTCACCGAGGTGCGCATGAATCTGCCGATTTCGCTCAGTCCATTCTTAGCCATCCTCCAAGCGCCCGACTGCGTGATCGTCGGCACGCCCGACAATCCGCTGCTGCGGATGGTCGTCGTCTGGGTGCGCAAGGGGATTTCAATTGGGGCTGTGCTCGACGCCGAAACGACGATCACGCCCGATCAAGCGCGGGTTCTCGCCCTGTGGATCCACCGCAACGCGCCCGACGAGTGCGCCCGGCACGACTCAACTGCGTGGCGAGGTTTCGCGCCGCAGTGGTTGTATCGTCCTTGATCTGCCCGTCTTAGCTAGCGACGTTTTTCCTCGACCGCTTCGTAGAGTTCGCGCGTTTCGCGTCCGGGCGCGATCTTGAGCGTGTCGCCGAGAACTTGTTCGAGTTTGTGATACTGCATCACGGCGTCGTCGAGCATCCCCATATTCATGTACAGGCTCATGACCTGACGATGAATGTCCTCACGTTCGGGCGTTTCTTTGAGCGCCCGCGTGAAGAAGCCAATCGCGCGCTGGGCTTCGTCGTGATGCTGGTAGATGCGCCCCATACCGATCAACGCCTGCGCGTACATCTGGCGCAGCGAGTCGCGGCGGTCGATGACCCATTTCATCTCGATAGTCTGCAAAAACGGCGCTTTGTAGATGTCGATTGCCCGTGAAAGCAGCGCGACTTCTTCTTTTTCGCTCCCGGCAACCAGCGATTTGTCAATCGCTTCTTGGAAATCGCCGACGTCGTAATGACGGACGACTTTATCGCTGGGCATGTAGAAGCCGCTGTTGTACTGTGTGAGTTCGTAGTTGCCGGATTCCATCACCTTCATGCTGATGCGTTCGGTGATTTTGCGTTTGGTGACGTGGAAAACGTTGGTCGCGTCCTTCACGCTCAAATCGGGCCAGAAAGTTTCGAAGATTTCGTCGCGGGTGATCAGCGGATGATCCATGAAGAAGAAGAACAAATTCCGCGGCAGCGCCCCATCCCAATTGGTGATCGGCTGCCCGTTGACCAGCGCGTGCCCTCTGCCGAAGGCGTAAACCTCAAGCTGGGGCTTAGGCGTCGTTTCGACCGTGAACATCATGTCGTCACGGCGCTGATCGGTGCCGAGCACAATCGCTTCGCCGCGCGTCACCATATCGTACCAAGGTTGGTAGGTCAACAGGCGGCTGCTAAAGGCGATCTGAACGTCGTTGGACAGCGCGGCAACCAGCGCCCGCATGAACTGATTGAAGTTCGCATCCATCGCGACACGGTCGAGTTCGTCGATGAATAAAATCAGCGGCTCGCCGTCCCCATAATCTGCAAGGTCAGCCGCCAGCGCTTCGCCGAGCACGCTCGGCTTGTTTTCTTTGAGCGCCTGCTGTACATTATTTCCGAAATTACCTAGAACCGACTTGAATTCTGTGACCAACCCGCCGAGCCACGTGTGAAGTGAAATCTGTTCGTCGCTGATCCGGTAGTAGAGCAGCCCGTCTTGCGCGCTGGACAAAAAGTAGGTCAAGAATAAGTTTCGGTAATTTGTCCAAGGGTAAATTAGGACTATCTTCTTTCCGGCGCTGCGCTGCCGGAATGAGTCCAGTGAAACATGCGTAACCTCATGAACGAGCATCTTACCACTTGTCCTTTTACGTGCTTCGACGTAGGTTGGATGTGAAAGGATTTCGACTATCAGTCGATGCCAGAGCACAAGTATAACACCCAACCGACATACTATCGTACCTATTTACGATTTATTCTACATTACATTGAAAATGGCGCTATCGTCAAGGGTGAGCAGCGTATACCGATTTTCAAACCTATTCTAACCATAAACCCGCAACTATGTAAGGAAGGGCATGAAAAAGCTCGCGCAAGCCGTTCTGCTAATCGAACCTCTTTTGCTGGCAATTACGGTGGCTGTGTTTTGGTTTCCGGATACGACCCAGCGGCTCTGGGCGCTAAGTTTGTTCGTGCCACCTATGATCGCGCGGGTCATTCTCTATCGCCGGTTGTGGGCGAACACACCGCTCAATCTACTACTTTACGTTTTCCTCGCCGTCGGTGCGATCAACACCAGCATCGCGCTGACCAATCCGGCAGTCGCCCCATATTCATGGGGGTGGTGGATTATGGGGCGTCCGCTGATGGGGGTGGGATTGGCGTTGAGCCTCGCCAGCATCGCCTATGAGCGCGGTAGTGTCAAGGTGATTGTGCTGGTCGTCGTGCTGCTGAGTGTTCTAGTCGGCGTGCTCGGTTTAGGCAGCGCCCAATACACAACGAAGTCGGGGCAGCTTCAGCCGTTGATCGACGTTATCCCCAAGATCAGCGGATTTCCGGGTGCCGAGCTAGGGTTCAACGTGAACGAAATCGGCGGGGCAATGGCATTTTTCGCGCCGTTCGTGGCGGGGATCGCCCTCTACGATTGGCGCTCTAGCGGGCGCGGCGCGTCGATTCGCCGCATTGCCGCGACTATCGCCTTTATTCTGCTGGCGTTCGCGCTGATCTTGGGGCAGAGTCGGTTAGCGATCTTTGGCGTGATCTTGGCGCTGGGCGTGCTGTCCTTCCTGTTGATCCCGGCGCGACGCTGGCGCTATATCGCGCTCGCGGCGCTGGTGCTGGTGACGGCGTTCGAAATTTACCTGATCGTCAATCCGGCGCCTTCTAACGAGTTGCTAACCGGACGCGACGCCGACAGCCTGACGACGCGCCTCGAAATCTGGAACTCGGCGCTGTCAATCCTCCACGATCATCCGCTGTCCGGCGTAGGACTCAACATGTTCCGGGCGAATATCGTCCGCAACCAATATCCCGCTCCGGCTTACGGGACGAAAGTGCTGCCTCACGCCCATGACGAACTGCTGCAAGTTGCCAGTGACACGGGATTACCGGGATTGATCTTGTACGCCGTTTGGCATGGCGTGTTGATCATCATGCTGCTGCGCATCTGGCGAACCGGCGATAACTTTATACGAGCCGCCGCTATCGCTGCCGGAGCGGGGCTGGCGGCGCACGCCTTTTTCGGGCTGGCGGATGCGATCACGCTGTTCGACCGTTTCATCTTCGCCTATTGGTTGTTGGTCGGGGTCGTCGCCGGCTGCTATTTGCTGGCGACGCGCCCTAAGCGGGTTGTGTCCAACGTCGGCGCGTAAGGCGAACGTAATAGGCGGCTTGGACAAAAGTCATCCGCGCTGCGCAGGGCTTGCGTCTAATCCGTCTGTCGAAACTGCGAGTTCTGCTATATATTAAAAAAGTATAGCAGTATCATCTACAAAGGTTGTGCGTGTTCAGGAATCGTTTGCCGCTTCACGAGTTGGCGCTTATCGGGCTTGGGCTGCTCACGTTGGTTGTGCTGCTGCTCAATCCGCCTGCTCACGACATTGCAGCGAGTACCAGCGGCATTTTGCTGATCTATGGGCTGCTGACGGCGTTGGGGTTGAATTTTGGCATCAACGTCGAAGGCGGCAAATTCAGCGCCACCCACGCCATTGGCTTGCTGGCGCTGCTGTCACTGCCGGGCTACGCTGCCCCTTATAGTTTATGGACAATCGCGCTCGGCGGGTTGGTCGGCGGCTTGATCGCCGTGCGCTCGATGCAGCGCAAGGCGGGCATGACCCGGCTAGTCCTCTTGATCGCGCGAGTGACGTTGAGTTTCTATGCGGGCGCGCTGGTCTACAATGGGGCGCTGCCGCTGGTCAACTTCACGGTTGGCGATCTGCTGCCGGTCATTGTTTTCGGCGTGGTCACCAGCGCGGCTTATCTGGCGCTGTTCATCTTTCAGCTCTACGTCGAGGGTTGGGACGTGGGGCTTTTGCGACCGAGCGCGCCGGAGATCGTTGTGCTGCTGCTGCTGCCGCTGCCCTTTGTGGCAGTCGGTGCGGTGATCTACAACACGCTGACGCTGCTGCCCTTCAGTCTGTACCTTGCCACCCTTGCCTTGATCGTGATCCGCCCGCAGGGGACCGTTGGCGCGCAGCTCCGCTTGCGCCGACAGGTCGAAGAACTCAGCTCGATTGCGGACATGAGCAAGGCGATTCGCGCCGATCTCGAACTTGAAACGCTGCTGGACGTGGTTTACCGGCAGGTGAGCCGACTGCTCAAAGTCGATGACTTCACGGTCGCGCTCTACAGTGGGACGAAGTTGGAGTTTCCGCTCAACGTCGAAGGCGGCACGATTCAGCCGCGTCCGCCGCTTGAAGGCGATCTCGACCCCGCCGATCCGCTGCGCCGGGTATTAGAAACGGAACAAGCGCTGCTCGTGCCAATCCGCGCGCAAACTCCCGCGCTGCCCGGCGTGTCGTCGTGGCTGGGAGTTCCTCTGCTGACGGGTGGGCATCTGCTCGGCGCGCTGGTCGTGAAGTCGAGCGACCCGCGCCACCGCTTTGACGCGAACGATCTGCGTCTGTTGAGCATCGTCGCCGCGACCACCGGCGTCGCGCTTGAAAACGTCCAACTCTACCGCAGCCAAAAGCTGCGCGTCACCGAACTGGCAACTCTCAACCGCGTGTTGGCGCTGCTGACCGATACCCTGTCGCCCGGCACCGTGATCGAGACGGTGCTGGCGGCGGCGCTCGACCTCACCGGGGCGGCGGCGGCATCCGTTTACCAATTCTGGGATGAGGCGAAGCTGGCGTTCGTTTCCAGTTTGGGTTTCGGCGCGGACGCGGGCGAACTCCCCGAACCGCTGCTGGTGACGGCGCGAACACAGCTTGCGCCGGATCAACAGCCCATCGTGATCACCGACGTGGCGCAGGATGCCCTTGCCGAAGGGCTGCGCGCAGCGCTGGAGCGGCTGGGCAAATCGGCGTGGATCGAACTGCCGCTGATTTATCAGGGTGTTGCGCTGGGCGTGCTGGCGATCTACAGCGATCAACCGCGCGAGTTCAGCCCGGAGACGGTCGAACTGCTGCGCACCTTCGCCAACCAATCCGCTCAAGCGATGACCAACGCGCGCCTTTACGCTATCGCCGACGAAACGCTGGAACGGCGCGTCGGTCAACTGCTGGCGCTGGCGGCGATTGGGCACAAACTCACGACGGCGCTCGACCTGCCGATGATTTGCGATCTGGTCGCCGAGTACGCGCAAGAAACGACCAAAGCCAGCGCCGCCGGGGTCGTCCTGATCAACGCTGACCACACGATTGACGAACTGGCAGCGCCGGGGTATCCGCCCGGTGCGCTGAGCAAGAACGTCAGCATCATCAGCGGCGGCATCACCGGGCAGGCGATCACGACCGGCGACGCGGTCGTCGCCGGGGACGTGCGCACCATCCCCGAATACGTCGCCGTGCTGCCGCAGACCCGCTCGCAGTTGAGCGCGCCGATCCTGTGGGGCGATGCCGTCGTCGGCGTGATCACGTTGGAGAGCGACCACGTCAACGCTTTCAGCGAGGAAGACACCTACTTCGTCAAGCAGCTTGCCAGCCAAGCGGCGATTGCCATCGAAAACGCCCGCCTGTTCTACTCGACCGCCGAGGCGCGCGACCGGATGCAGGTCATCCTGAACACGGTCAAAGAGGCGATGATCCTGATCGACACCGAGGGCGAGGTCGTGCTGGCAAATCCGCGCGTCGAACTGATCGATCTGCTGCCGGACGCGCTGATCGGGCATTCCGTCGAGTCGCTGCTCGACGATCCGATCCTGAGTCTCTGCACCCGGCTCGGTTTTCGCACCGGCGGCGAACTGCTGCGCCTGATCCGCGAACTGCGCGCGCCCGGCGGCTTGAGCGCACGTGAGGCGCAGAGCTTCACCATCGAGGTGGACGACGACAGCGATTTACGCTACGTTCAGCGTCAGGTTTTCCCGGTCTACGACGAGGAGGAGCACCCGCTGGGTGTGCTGCTGGTCTTCTACGACGAAACCGAGGGGATGAAGCTGTCCAAGACGCGCGAGGAAGTCTCGCAAATGCTGATCCACGACTTGCGCAGCCCCTTGACGGCGGTCGTGACCAGCTTGAAGCTGCTGACGGAACTGACGCCCAAAGATAGCGAGCGCTACAGCTTAATCGAGACGACGGTCGATGCCAGCCGCCGCGCGGTGCGCAAGCTGCTGGCGCGGGTCAACTCACTGCTCGACGTGGCGCGGATGGAAAACAACTTCATGTCGGTCGATCAGAAGCCGACCGAACTGGCGACGCTGGTCGATAACGTTTGCATCGAACTCAGCCCGTTGGCGCAAGAGTTGAACGTCGTCATCGTCGCCGACCTGCAAGCCGATCTGCCGCTGCTCGACGTAGACGGCGACAAGATCGAGCGGATGCTGCTCAATTTGGTCGATAATGCGCTCAAGTTCAGCCCGTCGGAGAGCGCCGTCGTCGTGCGCGCTTACGAACCGGGGGCGGAAGGCGCAGCGCCGGGCTTCGTCCGTATCGACGTGGTCGACGCGGGACCCGGTGTTCCCGACGAGTATAAGCTGATGCTGTTCGACCGCTTCGTCCAGATTCGCGGGCGCAGCGGCGCGCGGCGCGGCAGCGGGCTTGGTTTGACTTTCTGCCGCCTCGTCGCCGAGGCGCACGGCGGGCGCATCTGGATCAATGACAACCCGACCGGCGGCAGCATCTTCTCGTTTACGCTGCCCGCCACGCTCGAAAACGAACTCAGCGTCGGGTCGGATTAGCGGAATTTCGAGGGTAAGGGGAAATGTTTGTAGGGGCACGATATATCGTGCCCCTACAATTCTCGCGTTGCTTACGCCTCGGTAATCGTCACCGAGTTAATCACGTCGCCTTGCCGGATAGCGTTGACGACATCTTGGCTCGCCTGCGTCCGCGACCTTGCCAAAGACGGCGTGCTTGCCGTTGAGGTGCGGCGTCGGTACGTGCGTGATGAAGAACTGCGATCCATTGGTGTTCGCGCCCGCGTTCGCCATGCTCAAGATGCCGGGGCTGTCGTGCTTGAGCCGCAGTGCGCCTGCTTCGTCATTCCATTGATAGCCGGGACCGCCGCGTCCCGTGCCGGTCGGGTCGCCGCCCTGAATCATGAAGTCACCGATCACGCGGTGGAAGCTCACGCCGTCATAGAAGCCGTCACGCGCCAGAAAAACGAAGTTGTTGACGGTGATCGGCGCGTCTTTGACGAACAGGTTGATCGTGATTGCGCCCTTGGTGGTGTTCAAGGTGGCGGTGTAGGTCTTTTTCGGGTCGATCTGAATCGAGGGCGATTGATCGTACTGCTTAGCCATTTGATTTTCCTTGCTCCGCTTGAAGAATTGTCTCCGTATTATACCGCGTAACCCTCCGGTTGCATCGCTGCTGGCAAGTCTTTACCAAACCGCTGATTGCTCTGCCCTATAATGGGAGTCAAGTACAGGCGCTTCTAAACAGCGCTCGTTCTGCGCCTACTCGGTTGAGAGTGTTAAGATACAAACAGGCTCTCGTGATATACACTAAAGTCAAGATTGGGTTTTCTGCCCGTGGTGAGCAGTTTGAGGGGCATAAATTATGCCACGTGTGCTTTACATTGAAGACAATGGGGATAATCGGCTGCTAGTTCGGCGGATTTTGATGGCATCCGATTTTGATTTGGTGGTCGACGAAGCGGAGAGCGCCCAACGAGGCATCGAGATTGCGCTCAATCAGCCGCCCGACTTGATTCTCATGGACTTGAGTATGCCGGATATGGATGGGCTGACGGCGACCAAACGCATCCGCAATATGCCCGCCCTCAGTGACATCCCGATTGTCGCGCTGACTGCCAATGCGATGGAGAGCGACAAGGATCGCAGTCTAGAGGCAGGCTGCGATGGCTATATCAAAAAACCGATTGATGTCGATAAATTTCCAGAAGAAGTGATCCATTACATCAGGAGTCGTAATGAGCGACGTTCAAAACACCAACCAGCAGCGGACGCCGACGGAGCCGAGCACCAATCCGCAGCCAACGGCGGTGGAATTAAGCGCCAGCCCGCAGCCGACGGCGGTGGAGTCAAGCACCAAACCGCAGCCGACGCGCGAGCCGACGCCAGCGGAGGCAACCTCCAGCCCGCAGCGGACGCCGATTGAGCCAAGCGAGGCGCACGTCCTCGTCGTCGAGGACAACGTTCCCAACTTCGTCTTGGTCGCTCGGATGCTGGCGTTCATGGGCGTGCAGCGCTGCGAGTGGAAGACGTCGGGCTGGCAGGTCGTCCAGTTTGCCGACACGCTCCCGCGTGTCGACTTGATCCTGATGGACATTCGCCTGCCATACGAAGATGGCTATCAAGCGCTGCAAAAACTGCGCGGCAACCCACGCTTGCAGGATACGATTGTCTGCGCGGTGACTGCCGAGGCGAGCGAAGATCAGATGCGGCGCGCTAAAAAAGCCGGGTTCAATGGGTTCCTCGGCAAGCCGCTCGACCCCGACCGTTTTCCCAACCAGATACGCACGCTGCTCAAAGGTGAAGAAGTATGGGAATGGAAGTAGATGACCCCAAAGATCGCCTGAGCCTTGCCGAAGCGCAGTATGCGGCGACCAGCACAATCTTCGGCTCCAACGATCCGGTTGAAATCCTCAATGCCCTGATCAACTTCAGCGGCCGCCCGTTTGCTTATGCCCACATGGGGCTGCTCGATCCCGAAACCAACGTCCTGACCGTGATCGCCGTCCGCGACGAAAAAGGCATCCACGACGCCCATTTTCAGCGGCGGTTGGACGAATACCCCGGCTTCGAGATGCTCGAAGCGGTCGAGGTGCTCGACATCCCCGACGTCACCGCCGACCCGCTGCTGAGCGCTCACGAGCGCGAGCTGGTCGAGTCGCGCGGGATGGAATCGCTGCTGATCATTCCGCTGGTCGTGTCGCGGCGGCTCTCCGGCTTAGTCGCCTTCGAGAACCCGACGCCGGTCACGCTCTCGCAGGAAACCCTGCGCGCGATGCGCAACCTCGGCAACCAGATCGCGGTCGTGTTTGAGAACCAGTCGCTGCTGCGCGATACGGCATCGACCCTTGAAGAAGTCCAAACACTCTACGACATCAACCGCGCCATCATCGGCGCGCTCGACCCGCTCGACGTGCTGCGCGTGCTGCGCAGCTATCTGGCGCAGAATGCCGTCTCGATCATCCATGCGGTGGTCGAACGGGCGGGCGGCGCGGAAAGCGTCGTCGTCCGGCACATCATCTCGGCGGCGGGCGAGCAGACGGTCGAACTGCCGATTGAAAACGTGAAGCGGGCGGCGGACATGTTCGGCGAGGGCGAGTCCACCGGCGTGATCCTCGTGGAAGACATCGACAGCGCTCAAGCCAGTGTGCCCATGCGCGACTTGCTGCATTCCGGGCGGGTACAGAGCTATCTCGCCATCCTCGTCCGCGAGCACGGCGCGATTGAAGACGTGATCGCCATCGCGTTCGAGACCCGGCAGGCGTTCGACAGCCGGACGCAGCGTTTGTACAACGCCGTTGCCAACCAAATCGGCATCGTGCTCCAAAATCAGCGCCTGCTGCAAGACGCTCAGTACACCGCCATTCAACTGGCGCAGCAGGTGCGCGTTTTGCAGGCGATCAACCAGCTTTCCGCCGGGATTAGCACCTTCCAGACCGAGAAAGACCTGCTGGATTACGTCGCTATCAGCCTCGTCGATGCGCTCGACGTGAGTCACGTCGGGATTGTGGTCTTTGAGCGGGGGCAGGAAACCGGCATTGTGATGAGCGAGTATCCCGATAAAGGGGTGGTCAATGCCCGAATCGAGACGCGCGTCAGCCAGACGATTGCCGCGCTGCGCCAGCACCCGGATCGCCCGGTGATCATCCGCGACATTGAAGACAATCCACTGATCGAGCCGGAAACGCGCCCCGTCCTGCAAGCGATGGGGGTCCTCTCGATGATGGTCATGCCGCTGCAAATCTCCGGCGAGATCGTCGGGACGGTGGGTTTCGACCTGTTCCAGCCCTCCCAACAGTTCACACCCGAATTGATTAATACCGCCGCGACCATGCTCTCGCAGGTAGCGATTGGTCTGCAAAATATCCGCCTGCTCAGCGAAGCGGAAAGCCGCGCCGAGCAGCTTCAGCGCATCGCGCTGTTCGGTCAGTCGGTGCAGGCGACGCTGAACTTGGACACCATCCTCGACATTCTGCTGAGCGAAATCCCGCAGTTGATCCCGATGCAGCATATCGACGTCGCGCTGGCAAGTGCCCGCCAGAGCAGTCTGCGCAGCGTCGCCCACTATGACGACGAACGCGGCACGGTTGACCTCGTGAATGCGCTGCCGGTCGCACTCGACGGAACCTTCGTCGGGCAGGTTTGGCAGACGCAAGAACTGCTTTCCATCGCCGATACCCATATGCTGCCGGTGCATCCAACCGACTACGATCCCGCCGTGCGCTCGCTCATGATCGCGCCGATCCGCTCGCGGGGGCGCGTGCTCGGCATCGTCACGATTGGCAGCACGCTGCCTTACAGCTACACCGAAACCGATCAAGCGATTTTCCAGCAGATGATCAACCAGCTTGCCGTCGCGCTGGAAAATGCCCAAGCCTTCGAGCAGAGCCAGCGCGCCACCAAGAACGAGGCGCTGATCAACGACATTTCCACGCAGTTCCAACGCCGCAGTGCGGTCGAGGACATGCTGGAAGTCGCCATCAGCGAGCTGGGAACGGCGCTCGGAGCACGTCGGGGGCGCATCCGTTTGACGACCCGGACTGATGGAGAGCGAAGCGAGGTCGAGTCATGACCACCCTGTTCGATAACCTATTCAACACCGATGCCTATACGGGCGTCGCCGAGCGCGACCGGGCGCGCCTGATCTACGGCTTCACACTGATCGTGATGGTGCTGTTCCTTGTGTACGCCGCGCTAGCGCCGCAAGATCAAGCGGGCTTGACCATGCTTGGTCGCATGTCGACGGACTTCCTGAGCGTGCTCAGTATCGTCGGCATTCTGGTAGTCGGCGTCGCCACGCTGGTCTTGACCCGTGCGGGGCGGATCGACCTGAGCGCCTATGGACCGCTGTTGATGTGGCTCCTGAGCGGTGTCCCGCTCGGTTATCAAGCCCATTTCGTCACGGCGGATGCCGGGGCGACGCTGCTCGTACTGATTATGATCGGCAGCCTGTTCCTCCGGATGCGCGGCTTGGCGATTGCGACCGGCTTGGCGCTGCTGCTGCTGCTCGTCTCGGTGCTGACCTACGCACCCTCGCCTACCCTGACGATTGACTACGGCGCTTACGTCGGCAACTCAGTCGCCCTCGCTTTCCAAGTGCTCGGCGGCGCGGGGCTGATTTACCTGTTCTTGCGCGGCGCGCGCATCGACATCGTTGCCGGCAGCGTCGGTGCTTACGAAGACCGGATGCGCTTGGCGACTATCTCCACCCAGATCGCCCAACGTATTCAGCGCCGTACCGAACTCAACGACCTGTTGAACAGCGCGATTGCCGACATCCTGCAAAGCTATGTCGACGTCTACCACGCGCAAATCTTCCTGATCGACCAGACCACCAACGACGCCGCGCTCGCCGCCAGCACGGGTGAGGTCGGCGAGATGCTGCTCCAACGCCATCACAAGCTGCCGGTCGGCAGCCGCAGCGTGATCGGGCAGGTCACGTCCACCGGGCAGGTGATCGTCGCGCGCGCCGAGTCTTCGGATGGCGTTCACCGCCGTAACGAATTCTTGCCGGATACGGTGGTCGAAGCAGCCTTCCCGCTGCGGCTGGGCGACGCCGTGATCGGCGCGCTCGACTTGCAGAGCCGGATCGCCGCATCCTTCGCCGAGACCGACCTGCCCGTCTTCCAATCGCTGGCGGACAACATCGCCGTCGCCATCGACAACGCCCGCTTGTTCGAGGAGACGGAAGCCCGCTTGCGCGAGAATCAAGGCTTGATCGAGCAGATGCGCGGCGCGGTGCGCGAAGTGGAACGCCTCAACCGCCAGCTTACCCGGCAGGCGTGGACGGATTATCTAGATGATCAGGGCGGCGGACTCAGCCTTGACGTTGATTTTGAGCACAACGTCAACCAGCGCAATGACGTTTGGACGCCGACGCTCGATGAAGCCATCCGCTCGAACCAACTGGTCGAAAACCCGTCGGGCGACGGTACGACAGTCAGTCTGCCGCTGCGCGTCCGCAGCGAGGTGATCGGCGCGATGGAATTTGAACTCGACGACGCGGCATTGACGCCCGAAGACGTCAATCTCTTGCAGGCGGTGGCGGAACGCTTCGGTCTTGCCGTCGAAAACGTCCGCTTGTACGAAGAAACCCGGCAGGCAGCGGATCAGGAACAGCGCATCAACGACATCGCGGCGCGCTTCCAGTCGGTCGCTACCGTCGACGAACTGCTGCGGATCACGCTGACCGAACTGAGCGATACGCTCGGCGCTGAAGGCGGCTCGATCCGACTTAGGGCGCTTTGCGCAACCGAACGGGGAGAACGCGCCATGATCAACCGACTATTCCAGCAGCTTTTCGGCGTTCACCATGACTATGGCAGCCCGCTGCTTCAGCAACGCGCCCAAAAGCTCGTCTGGCTGATTTGGGCGACGATTGTTGTGCTGGCGCTGGTGAGCGTCTTGCGGCTCGTCGCGTCGTCGCTGCAAAAATTCGAGACGCCGACCGCGCAAAGCGTCCCATCAGCATTTCTGGTCATTATCGTCGGGCTGCTGCTGGCATACCTGCTGGTTCAGAGCGGGCGCGCGACCATAGCGATCTGGGTGTCGGTTGGCGTCATGCTCGTCATCTTCATGTACGCCATCGCGACCACGACCAGCTCGATTGCCCCGATTGCGCTGATCCTGCCGCTGGTCGTCGCGGGGACGCTGCTCAGCCGTCGTGGTCTGTTCTTAGTCTTTCTGCTCGTCGCGCTGACGCTGTTCATTCACACGCTGAATCAAGCCCAGAACCTCAACACGATTCGTTACATCCCGGCGGATAACGCCGTGCCCGAATTTGTCGCTTTCGCCGTTTTCTTTGGCTTGGCGGTGATTTTCTTGCTCCTTTTCGGCGGCAGCGGTGAGCGTTTGATCGCCGGTGCGCTCAAGGACATTAACCAGTTTAAAGCGGCAGATAAGTTCAACAGCGCCGTCACTGATGCCGCTGACGAAAACGCCGTGCTGCACCACTTGATCGGGACGATTCAGGGCGACCTCGGCTTCAGCTTGGCGCAGATTTATCTGCCTGCTGCCGATGGCGAATACACGCGCCGGATGCGGTTGGGCTTGGGGCAAAGCGCGCACATCGCGCTGCGGGGTGAGCGCGCGCTGATCGCCGAGGTGATCCGCACCCGCCAGCCGATCTTGCTCAGCACCCGTGACCAACGTCTGCGCAGCGAACATCTCGTCCCACCCGCTCACGAAGGCGCGCTCCTCGCGCTGGCATCCGGTGACGTATTGATCGGCGTGCTCGACGTGCAGGGCGACCGGGATGACCTGTTCAGCGAAAACTCGATTGCCGTGCTCACCGGGCTGGCGGCGCAAGCCGCCCACGAAGTCAACCTGATCCGTCAGCTTCAGGAACTGCGGCGCAGCGTGCGCGAGCAAGAAGCGGTGATCGAGCGCTTCTCCAGCCAGATGTCCGAACTTCAGCAGCGCAGCCAAAGCGTTACGACGGTCGCGTGGTCGCAGTATCTCGAGGGGCGCGGTCAGACCGGGTTCGGCTTCGACTATGACGGCAGCATGATCGTCCCCTCAAGCAGCCTGCCCGACGACATTCGTCAAGCGATTGAGCGCGGCGAGATCACCAGCGAACGCCGCGACGATCAGCAGATCGTCCACGTACCGATCACGCTGCGCGACCAGATCATCGGCGCGTTTACGTTCAATCTGCCCCGCGACCGCGCGATTGGCGAACGCCAGCTTGAAATGCTCCGCACCGTCGCCAACCGGCTCGGCGTGGCACTGGAAAGCAACCGTTTGCTCGAACAAACGCAGGCGCAGGCGCTCCGTGAACGCCGCGCCAGCGAGATCGGCAGCGTACTCTTGAGCGCGACTGACGTCGAAACGGTGCTCGATTTGGCGGCGTCGAATTTCAACGAGGCGCTGGGCGCGGTACAAACGCGGGTCTATCTCGATCCCGCTCGACTAGTCCACAGCGGAGAAGTGCAATGACCGCACGATTAAGCCCGTTTCATCCGCTTTCGTGGTCTCTGTGGCTGAAGTTTTTGATCGGCATCATCGTTGGCTTGACCATCTTGACGATCCCCACGCTGGTCTTTGTGCAGTCCGGCGTGTATGACATCAGCTTGCAGACCGCGAAATCGTTTGTTTCGGAAACCGGCGTTAGACACGCGACGCTGGTTAGCAATGCGCTGGTCGACGCGCGCACGCGCTTATCGACTTTCGCCAGTAACTCGCGCAACAGCGGCGATTTGATCGGCTATCTGCTGCGTGACGTGCGCACCGGCTCGCCCATTTATCTGCCCAAGAACACCCCCAACGAGATCGTGACCCTATTCCGCGACGAGTTAATCAGCTTGGCGACGTCGCCCTTTGAGAGCGTGCGCCTGCTCGACCGGAACGGGCGAGTCGTCATTCAGGCGAACGTCTCGTCGGCGTCGTTCCTCGTCCACGACGAGTTGCAGGCGCCTGCTTATCGCGCGGCGCTCAACGCCCAGCTTCAGGGACAGTCGAGCGCGCTCGCCGTCACTGAAGACGCGACGCCCGCCGTCGAAATCGTCAATGCGATTTACTGGCGCGACGGCACGCCGATTGGCTACGTCGTGGCTCGTTTGAGCCGCAGCCGCATCTTCTTAAACAACATCCGGGTCGATCAAGCGACCAACGATTTCTCGGCTTACACCTTCCTGACGACGGCGCGCGGCGCGATCATCACCACGTCGGCGGAAATCACAGAAGCGGCCGCTGCCAGCCAATCGCTCGCGGTCACCCGCGCGTTGAGCGGGCAGAAGGGCGTCGATAGCTATCAGGCAGGCAACGGCGTCGACTACATCGGCTACTACACCGAAATCGCCGGCACCCCCTTTGTCCTCGTGACTCAAGCGCCCGCCGAGACGGTCTACACCAGTACCTTGAATTTTTTCCAAGTCCGCACCTTTGTCGTGGTCGTCGGCGTGCTGGCGCTGGTGGTGATTCTGGTCGTCGGCTTCAACCAACTGATCACGCCGCCGCTCAACCGGCTGCGCCGGGCGGCACAGGCGCTCTCCAACGGCGATTTTGACCTCGCCGTGCCGGATGCGACGCGCGGCGACGAAGTCGGGCTGCTGGCGGCAGCCTTCCTCAACATGCGCGATCAAGTGCGCGTGCTGATCGGCGATCTTGAAGACCGCATCGCCACCCGCACCCGCGACATCGGCGCGACGCAGGACATCAGCCGCTATGCCGCTACTCAGCGTGACGTGCAAGCCTTGATGAACCGCGTCGTCGACTTGATCGTCGAGCGCTTCCCCAACATCTACCACGCGCAGATTTTTCTTGTCGATGACGCCGGCGTGAATGCCGTCTTGCGCGCCAGCACCGGCAATGCCGGTCAGCAGCTGCTCAGTCGCGGACACCGGCTGGGTGTCGGCAGCCTCAGCGTGATCGGTCAGGTCGTGCAGCAGGGGCGTTTGATCATCGCGCGCGACACGGTGGCGAGTCAGGTTCACCGCCGCAACGAGTTTTTGCAAGATACCCGCGCCGAACTCGCCGTGCCGCTGCGCATCGGCGACATCGTGATCGGCGCGCTCGACGTGCAGAGCCGTGTCCGTGACGCCTTTGACGAGGACTTAGTCGCCGTTCTGCAAACGATGGCGGATCAAATCGCCGTCGCCATTCAGAACGCCCGGCTGTACGAGGAGTCGCTGCGGCGCGTGCGCGAAATCGAGGAAAACAACCGCACCGCTACCCGCCGTGCGTGGCAGGAATTCATGCGCGACCAGCGCGCCGAGGAGATCGTCAAGACTGCCGGGTTCAGCACCGGCACCAACCTCGCCGACCTGCGCGAAGAAGCCGTTCGCACCGGCAAACCGGCGGTGGGGGCGCTGACGGAACGCCAGACGATCCCGGTCGCCGTCCCGGTGCAGCTGCGCGGACAGACGCTCGGCGCGGTCGAGTGGGAAATTCCGGCGCAAGGGCTGTCGGAAGAAAAGATCGAACTGGCGCAAGAATTGGCGAACCGGCTGGCGC
Organism: uncultured Chloroflexia bacterium; assembly: GCA_963826685.1. Lineage (GTDB taxonomy): Bacteria > Chloroflexota > Anaerolineae > Aggregatilineales > Phototrophicaceae > Flexifilum. The sequence goes on from CAWGYC010000007.1 coordinate 153,299, forward strand.
TCAGTCTCGACAACGCCCGCTTGTTCCAAGAAAGCCAGCGCACGACCGAACGCGAGCGCTTGGTCAATAATATCGCCACGAAATTGACCGCGCAGACGACGATCAACGACATTCTGGAGACCGCCGTCCGCGAAGTCGGGCAGGCGCTGCGCGCGCCGCAGGTGAGTATCCGCCTGCAAACTTTGGGCGGCATCGGCAATGGGAACGGCAACAGTAATGGTAATGACGATCACCCGAAGAATGACGGCTAAGGAATAGACGATGGCGAGCATCAGACGACAAATAGAGGCTCCTTCCATGTACGGTCGCATCATGCGGCTCGTCATTCCGCTGATCATGGGGATGTTCTTGATCATCGGCTTAGTGCTGCTCTGGGCGATTCAGGCGAATGGACGCGAGACTCTGGCGCAGACTCAGCGCGTCGCGGTCGGCGACATCTCCAATGAGATTCACGACGAAATCCAGCAGCACGCCGACGTTTTAGTCGGCATTACCGGCAACCGTGACGCTCGCGACTTTGCCCGCGACACCTTGATCAACATCTCCGGCAGCACGGTCGAGACCACGCAGGCGCGGCTCTTGGGCGATTTCGTCAACCTGTTGGAGCAGAATCCCGAATACCTCGCCGTCCGCTACGTGACCTTCAATGGATCGGTCTGGTCGGAAGTGACCAACTACGACAACACCATCCCGCGCGCGGACGCGCGGATCCGGCTCGGCATTTTCGCCAGCGACCCGGCGCTGCTGCGCAGCCTCGCGGTTAATCCGGGCGAAGTCGTCGTCAGCGACATCACCTTTGAGCTTGACCCGGATACACTTGATCCGGCGACACCAGTTTCCTACCTGCGGCTGGCATCGCCGGTCGCGCCGGACAGCAATTTTGCCACCAACATCGCCGGGGTGATCGAGATCGACATGAAGGTCGATCCTGTCCTTGTCGCGGCGCGCTCGGCAGCCGACGCGCAGTTGGCACATCAAGCCGGGCGGCGCGTGGTCGTGACCGATCAGTCCGGCAATTTACTCTACGACACGGCTGACCCCAATTTCGACTATCTTGGCGCTTTGGGGCAGCAGAAATCGATCAAGCTGGACGCGCGCTATCCTGATGCCGCACCGCTGCTGGCGAGCAACACAGCGGCGACCGCCAACGTCAGCGGCGATAACGTCTTTTCAACCTCGAAAGTCGGCTTGGGCAGCGACTCCGGCTCGTTCTGGATGGCGGCACTGATCGACAAATTGAGCGAGACGGAGAGCCGCAGCAACCTGTATTCGCTGATCGTGCTGGTCGGTAGTTTGATGCTCGGCTTCACCCTGACCGGGTTGGTCGGCGGGATTTTGCGGCGCACGCTCCGCCCGATTGCCGAAGCACAGGCGGTCGTCGAACGCTGGACGACGACGGGAACTATCCGTTCGGCGCCGAGCGCGCTGCCGACGACCACCCTCATCGATATGCCCGCTGTCACGGCGGGTGCTGCTGGTGTCGAGCGCGCCGACGGCACTGAAGTCGGTCTGCTGCTGCAATCGTTCCACAGCGTGACCGACCGCATTTCCGATCTTCAACGTCAGCTTGACGCTCAACAGGGGCGTTATAACCGCAACATGGACATCGCCGCCCGTATCGGTCGGGAGACGGCGACGCTCTACGACCTTGACGAACTGCTCAACCGCGCGATTGACCTGATCTGTAACGAGTTCGACTTCTATCACGCGCAGGTTTTCCTGATCGACGACATCGGCGAAAACGCCGTGCTCGCCTACAGTCGCGGCGAGGTTGGGCAGCGCTTGCTGGAAAGCAAGCACAAGCTCGCCGTCGGCTCGGAGTCGGTCATCGGTCGTGTGACCCAAGCCGGAACGTCGGTGATCGTCAACGATACGTCCGTTCAGGATGTCAGAGCGCCGCATACAGTCAACCCGCTGCTGCCGGACACGCGCGCGGAAATGGCGCTGCCGCTCCAAATCGGCGAGCGCATCATCGGCGCGCTCGACGTTCAGAGCAAGCGACCCAACAGTTTCCAGAGTGACGAAATCCGCACCATGCAGATTTTGGCTGACCAGATCGCCGTCGCCATCCAAAACGTGCGCTTGCTGGTGCAGTCAGAGCAGCGCGTCACTCAAATCGACGCACTCAACCGCCAGTTGACGCGCACGGCGTGGGAGGAGACCAGCCGCCACAGCGCGCTGGAGCCGATCTATCGCTACGACCTGCTGACCCTCCACCACGACGAGGGCGAGATTCAGCCCAACGTCAGCCTGCCGATTGCCATTCGCGGCGAGGTCGTCGGATCGTTCGACGTCGCCGCCCCGGAAGGCGAATTCTTCACCGACGGCGACCGCTCGATCATGCGCGCCGTCGCCGACCGCGTGGCGGTCGCCATCGAGAACGCCCGGCTGTTCGAGGAAAACGTCGAAGCGCTCGCCGATAACCAGCGCCTGCTGCGCGCGGCGGAAGACGAGCGGGAACGCCTCAGTTCGATCCTTGAATCGCTGCCCGCTGGCGTGCTCGTGCTCGATCCGCAAACCTTCATGCCGCTTCAGTACAACCAGCAGGTCGAAGAGATGCTGGGACGCGCGATCCAGTCCGACGTTCCCTTCAACGTCGAGACCTATCAACTGCACCGCAGCGGTACGGACGCGCTCTACCCGACCGACAGCCTGCCGATTTACACCGTTGCTCAGACCAAGATGATGACCACCAGCGACGACATCTCGGTCGCGCTGACCGACGGCTCCGAGGTTGACCTGCTGATGAACGCCGTCCCGGTGTTGGACGAGAACGGCGACATCAGCGTCATCGTCGCCGCCTTCCAAGACATCAGTGCCCTGCGAAATCTCGAACGCACGCTGGAAGCGAACCTGCGCGAAACCGTCTCCCTTTACGAGTCGGCGCGCGCGCTTTCCGAAGCGGGCGAGGTCGACGACATTCTCGACCAAGTGATTTTCGAGTTGAGCACGCAGGAATCCGACGGCGCTTACGTGCTGCTGCTGGGCGAAAAAGCCGAAGGCGTGCGCGTCGCGCGGTCGCTCGACGGCGAACCGGGCGATTGGACGCTGCCGAGCGACATCCTCGACGCCCAAAATCCGCTCTTCATCCCTAACGTGAGCGAAGCGCTGGAATTGGACGACGCCACCCGGCTGGCGCTGCTGAATCAGAACGTCGCCGCGTTGGTATCGCTGCCCATGCGCGCGCGCTCCCGTCGTGGCGCGCCGCTCGGCTGGTCAGTGATCACCTATGCCCTGCCGCAGGACATCACCCCGGAAATTGAGCAGTTCTTGACGACGCTCAACGACAACACCGCCGTCGCGCTCGACAACCGCTACCTGTTCGAGAGCACTGAGCAAGCCCTGCAAGAGACGGCGGCGCTCTACGGCGCGACGACCAATCTCAGCCGCGCCCGCACCGCCGAGGACATCGGCGAAGCCATCCATTTGGCGTTGGAAACGCTCGTGCCGGATATGTACGGCGCTTATCTGCTCAACGACGAAGGCATGATGGAGTTGTTCAACATCAGCCTTGACGCCGCTGACGCTGGACTTCCGCGCCCTGATGAACCGGCATCATCTCCTCGAAACCGACGCCAATGTGTTCATCGACGACCTGCGGACGGTCGCCGACCCGACGCCCTTCGAGCAGGACTTGATCGCGCAGGGCAACGTGCGCGCGGTCGCGATGGTGCAGTTGCGAACGCTGGGACGTCCCAGCGGCGCTTTCTTCGTCATCTACAATCGACCGCATCGCTTCGACGCTGGCGACTCGCGCTACCTCAGTTCGGTGGCGGACAGCGCCTCGGTGGTCGTCAACAACTACCTGCTGCTCGAACAAATTCAGGAATCACTGGAAGAGACGAGCATCCTCTACCAAGCCAGCCGCGCGCTCAACGACGCTTCGACGCCGGATGAAATCCTCGACGTCATCGTCAATCACCTGACTAACCGCCCGATCTCGCAGGCGTTTATCGCTCTGCTTTCGACTGAAAACTGGGATAACCCGAAGGCGGTCGCGCAGGTCGTGGCGTCGTGGCAGCGTGAAGGCGAGACCGGCATCGACCTCAACGGGATCAACCTCGTCGCCGATCAGTACCCGGCGTGGCGGCTGTTGGCGTCGCCCAACATCATGACGATTGACGACGTGGGCAGCTCCGATGAGTTGGACGAGATGGAGCGGATCGGCGTCGAGAGCCTCGAACTCCACTCGATCAGCGTGCTGCCGCTCCGGGTCGCCGGTCGCTCGGTCGGCGCGATTGTCATCGGCGGCAGCGACCCGCACCGGCATAACGACCGTGACCTACGGATTTACCGCTCGCTGGCGGAACAAGCCGCTCTGCGAATGGAGGCTATCCGCCTGCTCGATCAGACCGAGCGCCGCGCGCGCCAGTTGGCGACGTCGGCGGAAGTCAGCCAGATCGCCAGTTCGATCCTCGACCTGAACGACCTGCTGCCCCGGCTCGTCGAGCTGATCCGTGTGACTTTCGGCTACGACCATGCCCAAATCTTCCTGATGGACGACGCCGACGATTTCGCGGTGCTGCGCGCCAGTACCGGCGAGGCTGGACGGCAGTTGTTGAGCGTCCAGCACAAGCTGCAAAAAGGTTCCGCCAGCGTCATCGGTCAGGTGACGGCGAGCGGCGAGCCAACCATCGCGTCGGACACGGCGGACACGCGCGTCGTCCACCGCCCCAACCCGTACCTGCCGAATACGCGCTCCGAGATGGCGATCCCGCTCAAGCTGAAGGGGCAGGTCGTCGGCGCGCTCGACGTGCAGTCGAACCAGCCTAACGCCTTCGACGACGACGACATCGGCGTCTTGCAGACGCTCGCGGCGCAGATTTCCGTCGCCATCGACAACGCGCAGTTGTTCGAAGAATCGCGCAGCCGTGCCAGTGAAATGACCTTCTTGTTCAACGTGACCACCGCTGCTGCGTCGGCGGAAACACTCACCGAAGCGCTGCAAAACGTCGCTTCGGAACTGTTGGTCTCGCTCGACGCGATCTCCGCCAGCATCTACTTGCCGCAAGCCTACGTCGATGCCAACGGCGATGAGTTCATCGTGCTGGAGGCGGTCGCGCTGGCGGGGTCAGAGCAGCCGCTCTCGGAACTCTCCGAAGTGCGCCTCGACGCGCAGGACAACCTGCTTGCCGAAGCCGCCCGCAGCCGCCGCCCGATCATCATCGACAACATCGCGCGCGAGGCGAATTACCTGTCGGTGGTCGACAACGCGAATTCGGCGGTCATCGTGCCGCTCACCTCCGGCAACCGGCTGGTCGGCTTAGGCGCGCTCGAAAGCGACGTCGTCAACGCTTACGACAGCGACACGCTGACCCTCCTGCTGACGCTCTCCGGTACGCTCTCCGCCATCGTTCAGAGCCAGCAGTTACTAGAGCAGGTGCAGGCGACCAACGAGCAGTTGCGCGAGCTTGACCGCCTCAAGAGCGACTTCCTCGCCAACATGAGCCACGAGCTGCGGACGCCGCTCAATTCGATCATCGGCTTCAGCCGCGTGATCCTCAAGGGGATTGACGGACCGATGACCGAGATGCAGGAACAAGACCTGACCACCATCTACAACAGCGGTCAGCACCTGCTCAATCTGATCAACGACATCCTCGATCAAGCGAAGATCGCGGCGGGCAAGATGGACTTGCAGTTCGACTACTTTGAGATGAAAGCGGTGGTCGATGGCGTCCGCTCGATTGGTATCGGCTTGGTCAAAGATAAGCCGATTGACATTTTCGTGGACATCGCACCCGGCTTGGCGCAGGTCTACGGCGACGAGTTCCGCACCCGTCAGGTCTTGATCAATCTGGTCTCGAATGCAGCGAAGTTCACCCGCGAAGGCGCGATCACCATGAGCACCTACCCGGTCATGGACGAGGAGAGCGGACGCATGATGATCCGCACCGACGTGACCGATACCGGCATCGGCATTGCCGACGCCGACATTCACCTCCTGTTTGAAGCCTTCCGTCAAGTGGACTCGTCGCTGACGCGGACGCAGGGCGGCACCGGCTTGGGGCTGCCGATTTCCAAGTCGCTGGTCGAAATGCAGGGCGGGCGAATGGAAGTCTCCTCGCAGGTCAACGTCGGCTCAACCTTCTCGATCTTCATGCCGGTCGAGCCGGTGGTCGAGGAAGAAGAGAAGCCCAAGAAGAAGACCGACGATCTGGCACAGCCGCCGCGCCAGCCGGTCGTTACAGGTCCGCTGACCCTCCCCAACGGCGCGAGCAGCAGCACCACCCAGCAGACCGAATCGCCGATCAACGTCGTCCACACTACCAAGCGGCAAATCCTGCTGATCGAGGATAACCCGGACTTGGTTGACCAGTACCGCCGTGCGCTTCAACGCGAGGGCTTCGACATCTTCACCGCGTCGATCCCGCTCGAAGCCGAGGCGATGGCAAGCGGTCTGCACCCGACGCTGATCATCATGGACGTGTCGTTCAGCGGTGGGCAGGGTTGGGACATCCTCGGCAAGCTCAAGGCGCGCGACGACACCTTCGACATTCCGGTGATCGTCGTGACGCTCAGCAGCGAGCAGGAACGCGCCAACGATATGGGCGCTTTCCGCTTCATCCAGCGCCCATTCACGCCGGAAGACCTCGTGCTCGCCGTGCGCGACGCCGAGCGCGAAAGCCGCATCAACCGCATCCTGATCATCGACGATCAGCCGGAAAGTGTGCGCCTGCTGACCAACCTGCTCGACGAGCAGGGGCAGTATCGCGTCTTCAGCGCCGCCAACGGCGCTGAGGGGATCGCGCTGGTCGCGCGTCGCCGTCCAGACCTCGTGATCCTTGACCTGCGGATGCCCGAAATGGACGGCTTCCAAGTCGTCAAAGAGTTGCGTAATAACCCGGAGACCGCTACTATTCCGATTCTTGTGGTTACTGGAGATTCGCTCAGCCCGGACGAGCGCGATCAGTTGATGAATTTGGCGGTACTGCATAAAGCAGAGATCAGCGCGGAGCAGTACCATCAATTCGTAGATGGTGTCAAGAGCTACCTTAATGGAGACTAGCGTACTTTGCCAAGTGAAACAAAATCGATAGAACTGGAGTGCATCAACTGCCGGACGCGCATTCCTTTTGATAAGTCGGTAGATGGATGTCCGGTTTGCGGGGAGAATATCCTCGAAGCGCGTTACGAACTGAACAAGATCAACGTCAACGAATGGCTCCGGGCAATTCGCAGCCGACCGGAGGGACTTTGGCGCTATGCCGAAGTCCTGCCCATCTATGATCGTGAGAATATCGTCAGCTTGGGTGAGGGCGGTACGCCGCTGATCAAGTCGCACGCGCTGGCAGCGAGCCTCGGACTGAAACACCTCTACATCAAAGACGAACGACAGGGACCCACTGCCAGTTTCAAGGATCGGCAGGCATCGGTTGCGATCTCGGCGCTGAAAGAGATGGGTGTCGACGCGGTTGTCGTCGCCAGTACCGGCAACGTCGCCATTGCTTACGGCGCTTATGCCGCTCGCGCCGGGATCAAGCTGTGGGCATTCTTCCCCAGCTTGACGCCGGGTGATAAAATGCGCGAGGCGGCGCTCTACGGCGCGGAAGTGATCAAAATCACCGGGACTTACGACCAGACCAAAGAGATCGCCGCGCGCTTCGCCAAACGACAGGGGATTTTCCTCGACCGGGGGATCAAGAGCGTCGCCGCAATTGAGGCGATGAAGACGATGGCTTACGAGATGGCTGAGCAGTTGGGTTACATGCTCAACGACGACGGACGCTGGATCACGCCGGACTGGTTCATCCAGAGCGTCAGCGGCGGCATGGGACCCATCGGCGTGGGCAAGGGTTTCCGCGAGATGTACGACTTCGGCATCGTCGACAAAATGCCGAAGATGGGCATGGTGCAGTCGACCGGCTGCGCGCCGATGGTCGAAGCCTTCGACCGTAATCAGCGCATCGCTACGCCGGTCGAGAACCCGGAAACCATCATTGCGACCCTAGCGACCGGCAACCCCGGTCGCGCTTATGAACTGCTCTACGACTACGTTGCCGATTACGGCGGCTATTTCACCTCCGCCACTGACGAAGAAGCCTTCAACGCCATTCGCATTCTGGCGCGCAACGACGGCATTTCGGTCGAACCGGCGACCGGCGTCGCCTTTGCCGGTTTGTTCAAGATGGTGCGTGAAGGGGTGATCAAGCCTGACGACCTCGTGGTCGTCAACTGCTCCGGGCACACCCTCCCGGTCGAGACGATGATCCTCGGCGAGCATTGGCAGCGCTCGGTTGACCTGTCGCAGCGCACGAACACGCCCGTGCTGCCGCAGGAGGGCATAGCCGCCGCGCTCGACCAGATGGAGTCGCACCTTCGCCGCGTCGTCGTCATCGAGGATAATAAGGATGCCGCCCGGTTGATCAAGCGCCTGCTGCAAGCGCACGGCGCCTTCGAGGTGCATCTCGCCAGCGATGGCGCGCAGGGCTTGGAGACGGTGCGGCAGGTGCGCCCTGATCTGGTGATCACCGACTTGATGATGCCCAACGTCGACGGCTTCGCCGTGATCGACACCATGAAATCCGACCCGGAGCTTCAGCACATTCCGATTGTCGTCATTACGGCGAAGGAACTGACCGCCAAAGAGCGGGCGCGGCTGGACGATCAAGTTGACCTGCTGCTGAAAAAGGGATCGTCAATCGACGACGACGTGATTGAAAATCTCGTCCATAAGCTCGACTGACAGCAGATTAAAATACTAAAGGACGAACCCCCACCCGGCTTGCTGTGGAAGTTGGGTGAGGCAGCAGAACTCGAAAAGCTCGACTAAAGGCGCAGTCGCCATGCAGAAAACGATCCTCTACATCGAAGACGACCCCGCAAGCCGCTCACTGGTCGAGCGCACGCTTCGATATGGGGGCTACCGCGTCCTGATCGCCGAATGCGGGCTGGATGGTATCGACCTCGCCCGCAGCGAAATCCCCGACTTGATCCTGACCGACATGAATTTGCCCGATATGTCCGGGCGCGAGGTCACGACCACCCTGCGCGGCGATCCGCGTTTCAGCGCGACGCCGATTGTCGCGTTGACGGCGCAGATCATGAACAATCAGCGCGAACTGGCGCTGGCGGCGGGCGTCAGCGGCTATCTGACCAAGCCGGTGGACATTGAAAGCTTGCTCGAACAGGTCGAAAAATACTTGGAAGGGCGCCGCGAGGTGCTCGAACCGGGGGCGCTCTCGGCTGCCCAGAACCGCTACCAGCAAGAGCTAGTCGCCCGGATGGAGGAGCGCGTCCGCGAGCTGGAGACGGTCAACAAGTCGCTGCGCCACCTCGACAAGATGAAAGACACTTTCATCCAACTGACGGCGCACGAACTGCGCACGCCGCTGACGCTGGTCTACGGTTACAGCCGTCTGATAGAAGAAAATACCGAACTGCAAGGCATCATGCAGTACGACACCAACCTGCGAATGCTGCTTGAAGGCATGTCCGGCTCGATTGTGCGGATGCAGAACATCGTCAACGAGATTCTGTTGGTCAGCCGGATTATGACCAACCGTATCGACCTCGCCATCGGACCGACCGATCTGGGCGACATCGCTTTCAAGGCGATCAAGAATTACGCCGACGCCTGCCGCGACCGCAAGATCAACATCCATTTCAACCGGGCGGAGTTCCCTGACCGGATGCGCGCCGATTGGGAACTGCTCGAACTGGCGCTGCGCAACCTCGTCAGCAACGCCATCAAGTACACACCCGACGGCGGCGACATCTACGTCCGCGCTTTAGTCGAAGGCGATCACGTGCGCTTCAGCATCCGCGATACCGGCATTGGCATCGCCAAAGATACGCAGAAAACGCTGTTCGAGCGCTTCCACACCAACAGCGACGTTCAGCTTCACAGCACGAGCAAAACCGCCTTTCGCGGCGGCGGCATCGGTTTGGGGCTGGCGGTCTGCAAGGGGATTGTCGCGGCGCACGGCGGCACAATCACCTGCCAGAGCGAGGGCTACGACCCGCATAAATTCCCCGGCAGCGAGTTCGTCATCGTGCTTCCATTGGTCACGGAGCGACAGGCGAGCGTCCCGCGATGAAGCTTGCCCATCCATCGGAACATGCACAGGGCGTCGCCGCAGCTTTTTTGACGCCGCTGCTGCTCGGCGTCGCGCCGATTTTCGGCAAGCAGGCGATTGGGCTGGGCGCTGACCCGTTCACCGTCGCCGCCGTGCGCACGGTGATCGCGGCGCTGCTGCTGTGGGTCTTTTACGCCATCTTTCTGCGCAAATCGATTTTCATTTATCCGGCGGGGCTGCTCGGCTGCGTGGTCGTCGGGGTCGTCAACGGCATCGGCTCGCTGTTCTACTACAGCGGGCTGGGCTTGCTCGATGCGTCGCTGGTGCAGCTGCTCAACGGGGCGTATCTGGTCTTCGCGGTGCTGCTTTCGCGCTTGGGCGGCGAGAAGATCGACCGCCATCTCGCCCTGCGGGTGGCGCTGGCGTCGATGGCGCTGGTGATGCTGACCGGCTTCGGGCATGACGCCGTGAACTGGCTCGGCGTCGGCTTGATGCTGGGCAGCGCGCTCATGTTCGCCGGGACGGTCATCCTCAGCCAATACGTGCTCTACGAGATGCCGCCGACGACGGCGACGCTTTACATCCTCTCGACGATGGCGGTGGTCGTGGTCATGGTCTGGGCGGCGGTCGGCAACTCGCTCAGCAGTGCGGTGCTTGAAGCCGCTTTCCCGCCGATTCTGATCCTCGGCGTGACGACGGCGCTCTCGCGCTTGGCGATGTTCGTCAGCGTCTCGGTCTTCGGCAGCTTGCGGACGGCGATTATCGCCGTCGGTGAGATCGCCGTAGCGCTGGTGCTGGCGTATTTTGTGCTAGGGGATCGGCTGACGATGATTCAGGTGATCGGGGTGGGGGCGCTGATGTTCAGTATGCTGCTGATTCGCTCGACCGATTTGCTGCCGCGCGGTTTCAACCCCAACGAACTGCTGGTTCACGACATGGCGACGGTGCAGTTCCAGCGCATTGCCTTTCATCGCGCTTTCGGCAAAGCCGAGCACGACAACGACTCCGGCGTGATGGGGACGATCACGACCGCCGAAATGGTCGCCATCCAGCGCATGTTAGGCGCGAGCAATAAGCCGGTCGATCCCTTCCCGATCTCGAAAGGCGGCTACAGCGTCGATCTCTCGGCGTTTCTCTCCAGTCAAGAGCCGACCCGCCCGCGCGCACCTGTCACCAAGAAAAAAGACGATCAGAATGATGCCGCAGGCTCGTAAGCGCTCCAAAATGACATTTGTAGGCTAAAATCCTCATCCTGCAAGAAGAACAGCGCTTCTTCAAGGGCATCAAAGTTACGCATTGGGACCCGGCTCACGCGGGTGATCAGCGCCCGCAGATAGCGCGCCGCCGGGTCGTCGGAAACGAGGATCATCCAGCCGACGGGGATGCGCGCGGTGAAAGCGAAACCGGCATGAATGGCAGCGATGTCGGTGCGCAGCGTTCTGAGGCTGCTGGCGTCAAGGATCAGGTGGATGCCTGATGGATCGGCGTCGTCGAGCAGGGGCATAAGCTGATCGTTGAGGGTTTGTAGAGACTGAAACGTGAGCGACTCAGCGTCGAGCGCGGCATAGATGACCCGATGTCCCATGCACCAACTGATTTGATGTGCCATACCGCAAACTCCGCAGCAATAAGTTCTGCTACTATTGTACAGCACTATTTACATTCTACATTATTCATTTTTCCTTAACGTTTCGTGACAATTGCCGCTCGTGATTTGGCGGTTCACCATGTCTCCACGTAATCGACGACGGATGACGGTGCGGGCACGGGCAGGTGATCTGCCTGTAGCCCTTCGATGTGAAAACGAATCGCTTCCTGCATTTCCCGGCGGGTTTCGTCGACGGTCGCACCAACGGTGACGCAGCCGGGGAGATCAGGCACGCAAGCCGAATAATTACCGGGTTCGCCTTCGATCACAATCGCATAGCGCATGGTTAGTCCTCTTTCAATCCCGCCTGTTTTAAAACGCTGGCAAGTGTCTTCGGATGCGGGTCTTTTGATGGCTTACCGGGAATTGTAACACGTCCTTTTTTTGTTGGATGTTTGTGCTGGCGGTGACTGCCGCGCGTGTCAACCAAATATCAGCCATCTTCCTCTATCAGGCGGATAACGTCACGGATTTTCATTCCGCCCAGCCTTTGGAGCGTTCGACGGCGCGCTGCCAGCCCGCGTAGAGCGATTCGCGGCGGTCGGCGGACATGTTTGGCTCGAACGCCCGCTCGACCCGCCACTGCTGCGCGATCTCGGTCTGCGAGTGCCAGAAATTCGTCGCCAAGCCTGCCAGATAAGCCGCGCCTAAAGCGGTCGTCTCGGTGACGGCGGGGCGCTCGACCGGCACGCCCAGAATATCCGCCTGAAACTGCATCAAAAAGTCGTTGCGCACCATGCCGCCGTCGACGCGCAGAGTTTGCAGCTTTAAGCCGGAGTCGGCTTGCATGGCGTCGACCACGTCGCGGGTCTGGTAGGCGACGCTTTCGAGCGTCGCGCGGGCGATCTGGGCGCGTCCGCTGCCGCGCGTCAAGCCGAGGATCGCGCCGCGCGCGAAGGCATCCCAGTAGGGCGCGCCGAGTCCCACGAACGCCGGGACGACGTAGACGCCGCCGGTATCGGGCACGCTGGCAGCGAGCGTTTCGCTCTCGGCGGCGTCTTTGATGATGCCGAGTTCATCCCGCAGCCATTGGACGGCTGCCCCGGCGATGAAGACGCTGCCTTCGAGCGCGTACTGCACGTCTTTACCTTTGATCTGCCAGCCGATGGTGGTTAAGAGGTTGTGCTGGGACGCGACCGCATCACTGCCGGTGTTCATGAGCAGGAAACAGCCAGTCCCGTAGGTCTGCTTGGCGAGACCCGGCTGATAGCAGGCTTGCCCGAAGGTCGCCGCCTCTTGATCACCCGCGATCCCGGCGATGGCGATGGTCCCGCCCAACAGGTGGGTGTCGCCGACGATGCCGCTGCTCGGCATGACGCGCGGCAGCAGCGCGCGCGGGATGTTCAGCCGTTCGAGGATTTCGTCGCTCCAGTCGCCCTTGCGGATGTCGTAGAGCATGGTGCGGCTGGCGTTGCTCGGATCGGTGACGTGGAGCCGCCCCTCGCTCAGCCGCCAGATCAGGAAGCTGTCGACCGTGCCGAAGGCGAGTTCGCCGCGCTCGGCGCGCTCGCGTGCGCCGTCCACGTGATCGAGCAGCCATGCGACTTTCGTGCCGCTGAAATAGGCGTCGGTGACTAAGCCGGTGATCGCCTTGATGCGCGCGTCGAAGCCTTCCTGTTTGAGCGTTTCGCACAGCGGCGCGGTGCGGCGGCACTGCCAGACAATCGCGTTGGCGATTGGCTCGCCGGTCGCGCGATCCCAGATGATGGTCGTCTCGCGCTGGTTGGTGATGCCGATAGCGGCGACCTGCGCCGGGTCGATGCCGTCGATCACCTGTCGGGCGACCGCGATCTGCGAGTTCCAGATGTCTTCGGGGTTGTGCTCGACCCAACCGGGCTGCGGATAAATCTGCGGGAATTCCTGCTGCGCCGTCTTGACGATCCGCCCACCGCGATCAAACAAAATCGCGCGCGAGGAAGTCGTACCCTGATCTAAGGCGAGGATGTAATTTGCCATCAGCGAAAAGTCCTTTGAGCCGTTCTAAACCATTTGTCGTTGATTATAGCGAAAGAAAACCCGCTGGCGGTGCGAAATGGTGCAAGCTGGCATACACTAGACAACAAAGTATCTCGTAGGGGCAGAACTGAGTCGCCGCCGCTACCAACCGCATCCCTAAAATCGCAGGGGCGTCGGGAACTTTAAATACCTCGTCTTTGCCCGTTGTGTTCCCCCTCTCCACGTCGTGGAGAGGGGGCAGGGGGTGAGGTTAATAAAATACCTACCCCTGACAGGGGGTTGGGGGTGAGGTAAAGCCGCGAGACTTTGTTTAATTGTCGGATCGCGTCAGGCGGCTATAATTAGATTAATTGGGAAAAGGCTTCTTTGTAGAGAAACGGATGCGCGATGCGACGCTCAAAACTACTCCTGTTCTCGCTGGTTTGTGCGCTGCTGTGGGCGGTGGGAGTCGCCGCAGCACCAGTCGCGCAGAGCAACCTGTTCGAGCAGCAGGTTTTCGATACCCGCGCTGATCTGGAACTGCTGGCGGATGCCGTGCTCGGCACCGGTGTGCGCCCGCCGGAATGGACGGGCAACACCGACTTGAGTTCGCCGACGGTCGCCTCGGATTTGTGGTTCGACAACGAACTGCTGGCGAACGCGATCTTCGGACCCGACCTGCGCCCGCCGGAGTGGATCGGCGCGTCCGTCCCGGTGATGGAGATCATCGCCCGCAATGCGCGCCACGATCTCGAACTGGCGGCGGACGACTTCTTTGGCAAAAACCAGCGCCCGGACGGCTGGCGCGGGACGACGGCGATCATTCACTGCGACCGCACGCTCCAAAACACGCTGACGCTGCTCGACCGTTACTACAGTATCCAGTCGAACACGCCCAAATCGACCTTGAACTACTGCCAAGCGGTTCACGACGAGATCGAGGACGATCTGGTCAATATCGTCTTTGGATCACCGGATCAGAACGGCGTGCTGCCGAACCCGATTGATCTGCTCAGCGCCGTGCGCGGCGACCTCGAACGGCTGGCGGACGAACTGCTCGGCTTGAAGACGCGCCCGGATCGCTACATCGGCAACCGCGACGTGAACACGCCCAATTTCGCTGGCGACGTCCGGCTTGACCTCGAACTGCTCGCCGACGACCGCCTCGGACCGGGCGTTCGTCCGCCCGGCTGGATCGGCGGGACGTCGAACTCACCGGCGACCTCGTACCTTAACCTCCGCCACGATCTCGAACTGCTGGCGGATGCGACTTTGGGCATCAACACGCGCCCGACCGGCTGGCAAGGCGTCAATTCGCTGGAACGCTGCGATCCGCTGGTGCGCAGCCTGACTTTCTTGGCGCAGGCAGCCTACGAGGGCTTCACCGTCAGCGAGATCGACCCGGCGGCGCTCGACTACTGCGCGCAGGTCAGCGAGTCGGTCAACGGGATTGTCGAAAATCCGCCCAAGCTGGACGTGGTGGCGCAGGAAAATCTGCTGACGGCATCCTCGAATTACGCCTTTAGCTACCTCGACGTCGGCGCGACCCAATATATGGGCGTGATGCCCGCCGGGACGCGCTTCCGCGCCCTCTACCGCAACTTTGGCGAGTCGAACATGATGTTCGTGCAGGGCGATAACTTCGCGCTCTACGTGGATATGCGCTTCACCTCGCTGGAAGAGACGACTTTCCGCAGCTTACCGACGCTGCAAGGCGTCGATCCGCTGGCGTTCTGCGATGCCCTCTGGTGCAACGGCCCGGGACCGACGCCCACGCCTACCGGGTCGGGTCCGCTGCTGTCGGTGCTGATCGGCTCGACGCCAGTGGCGACGCCCAACGTCGGCGTGCTGGCGGCGAGCAAGCAGCTCGTCTCGTGGAATCAGGTGCGCGTGACTTACGTCTTCGACAACTTGCAGACCCACACGGCACAGGTGGCGCTGGAGGTTTGCGCGCAGGCTGCCCAGAACGCGACCGCCTGCGAGCCGGTGATCTCGATCTTCGACAACAACGTCGGGGCGTCGAAGCCGGTGCTGTCGGTCTTCAACGGCTTGAACGTCTACGAGTTCCCGTATGGCTATCAGAGCAACCTGATCATCGAAGGCGAGACCCGCTATTCGCAGGACGTGTGGATCAGCGACCCGACGATCCGCTAAGAACGCACGGTTTTCGTAGGGGCGGGTTTCAAACCCGCCCCTACAATGCAGATCGATAGCCGCGCTAACATCCCCCAAGAATTGAGGGGATCACGAACCTGATCCCGGTGCAAAATAAATTAAGGCACGACAGAAAAAGGTTCATCTTGAGAGGACAAACGCACATGAAAGTCAGACGAGCGCTCCTTCTCGTCATTTTGTGCTTGATCGGGTTGCTGTTCACGGCGGGGTCGGCTGCCGCGCAGACCAACGCGCCGCTGGTGGCGTTCGCCAACAGCAGCGGGCAGTTGATCGTCAGCAGCGGCGACGGCGGCTACCGTTGGATCATTACCAACCCCGGCGAAGCAGTCGCCGGAACGACCCTCTGGTCACCGCGCGGCGATCAACTTCTGTTCGCGGTCGGGTCGGGCGGCAGCGCCAGCCTGCGCGCCGCCAACGTCAGCCAGCAGACGATCAGCGAGATCGGGCAGGTCGGCGGCGAACCGCTGTCGCTCTCGTCGGACGGATCGACGTTGTTCATCCAGCAGCCTGACGGCAGCTACGCGCTGCAAGCGATCAACAGCGGCGGGGTGGTGGCGCTGCCGCTGAGCAACGACCTCGGCGCGCGTTACAGCGGCTTGTGGTCGGATGCTGCGCCGCTGGTCGCCTACTGGGGCTTCGCCGGGAACAGCCAGCTTGCCGTGACCGACGCCGCGAATGCCGCGACCATCACGCTCGACAGCGGGCGCACCGCGCCGATCACGCCGCTGGCGTGGCGACCGGGTTCGACCGAGTTGGTTTACCGCGACGCCAGCGGTTTCGTGCGGCTGGCTGATCTGGCTTGCCTGCAAAGCACCTGCGGCGCCAATCCGCTGGAGACCGGCGCGGCGCTGCTCCCGGCGGAGGTCACTGACGTCCACGTCACGGCAGATTGGGCGTTCTTCCGCAGCGGCGAGAACATTGGCGCGATCAACCTCTCCTGCGCGGCGGGGAACACCTGCCAGAATGCTCAAGTCTTGATCGCCAACAGTGCCGCGCCGCAGACGACGCTGAGCGTAGGGCGGACGACGCTGGTCTATACTGCTTACACGCAGAACGCCAACGACATCAACGACCGCGAAGTGCGCGCGCTCGACCTCAACTGCCTGAGCAGCCCATCGTCGTGCGCGCCGCAAACGGTGCTCAGTGGGGCGGTCGCCGGGGCGATCTCGGCGGATGCGCGTTACGCGGTCGTCGAGCAGGTCAACGGCGGCTTGAGCAGCCTCGACCTGAACACAGGCGCAGCCGCTTACCTCGCCGACAAAGGTGCGTCGCTGGCGGGCGCGCGCTGGCAGTAACTTACCTCACCATACGCATTCCTCCGCTTCCCCAGTTGGGGCGAAGACAGTCTACAGAAGGTTTTAAGTCCCCTCTCCATGCAATGGAGAGGGGACTTAGGGGTGAGGTCCCTCTTCTAGGGCTTCCACATTTGGAGGAACTGCACGCCGTCGACGAAATTGCCGTTAACGGCGACTTCCCAATGGAAATGGGGTCCGCTGGTGCGCCCGGTGTTGCCGACCTCGCCGATCACCTGTCCTTTGGTGACGGTTTCGCCGCGCGTGACGTGGACGACCGAGAAATGCGAATAGGTCGTGTAGACGCCGTAGCCGTGATCGATGATCACGTGATTGCCGCGAATCGCCATCGGCGCGGAAAACACGACTTGCCCGCTCGCCGACGCCATCACCGGCGTGCCCATCGCGGCGGTCAAATCCCAGCCGGTGTGGCGCGTGTTGAGCGATCCGTTGAAAGTGCGGAACGCCCCGAACGGCGACGTCAGCGTCGAGAGGATCGGCAGTTGGAAGCCGGTCGAGTCCCACATTTTCTGCTCGGTGAAGTTGGAGAAGACGCTTTCGAGCTGCGCGAGTTCGTTGCGCTCGGTTTCGATGTCGAGCAGGTAGGTTTTGTCGCCGCCGAGCGTGACGTTCTGGCGAATGAACGCGCCGAGCGTGATCTCGACCTGCGTGACGAAGGAGTCGCGCGTGCCGTCAGCGTAGGTGACGTACACGTCGAGTTCATTGTTCTTGCCGGTCGGCTGTTCCATGTCGGTGGAGACGAAGCCGTATAAGCCGTCGTCCGCCGGGTAAAAGTCGATCAAGCCATTAAGGAAGCGCGCCCGCACGTTGGCGATGCTCGCGCCGTTGTTGGCGCTGACGTGCATCAAGCCGGTGGTGCCCTGCGGCAGCGTCTGGAAATACAACTGAAGCGTCGCGTTGCCCTGCGTGGTCGTGAACGATGGGTTGGGACGCGGCATCTGCGTTGGCAGCGGGGCAGCGGTCGGCGGCGGTTGCGTTGCGTCTTGAGCAGCCAGCGGCGTCGCGGTCAAACCAGACAAGACGATCAGCAGCGCGCCGGTCAACAGCGCGCTCAACCCGGCAAGCGCGAAGCGTTTCAAAGCAAACTCCTTTTAAGCATGATTTGGTGAGGGAAGGCTCAATCACTGATCCATAAACGGAGGCTAAGTATAGCACCGCCAGAGCGTGGCAGACGGGAAATTATAAAATTGGCTGCGACATTCAAGGCTGGTAAGCGATCTAATCAGCGGTGCGGCGTATCCTGTTTGATGATCGTACCAAGTAGAAGAAATGACCGACTCATGCCACGACTCACCGTTTATCGCTCCGAAGGACTGCCCGCATTCATCAATAACGTGGATGTGAACAGTGTCCTCGCTTACATCGAACAACTTGACGGCGATGGCATCAAGGTCTTGGCGATCAACACGGCGCAGGGCTGCATGTCGATTGGCGCGCGCGGCGACAAAATGATCATCGCCTTCGAGGATCACGACTGCGTCGTCATTCGCCCCCATGAGATCGTGTCGCGGCAGGTGGGGACGGAAATCGCCCTGTTCTTCCTCGAAAACGCGGGCATGCCCGCTGGCAAAAGCCGCACTGTCGTGCCTCAGCCGGCGCAATATCAGTTCGCTACCGTGAGTTAAGTCGCGGTCGATGCCGTCGGGTGGGTGATCGCTTCGAGGCGGATCAGGTAGGCGTAGGCTTCGTCCGCTCTGCTGCCGCACATCTCCTCGCTGGGACGCAGGCGAACGCAGACCGCCGGACGTTCCGGTAAGCCGAACAATTTACAGCGATTATCCTCGGTCAACTGGATACAGCGGACGCCCGCCGGTTTGCCGTCTGGCATTCCGGGGATCGGCGAGGAGATCGACGGCGCGATGCAGCACGCGCCACAGCCGACTCGACAGTCCATCAGGGGATTATCCCTTCACTAGAAGCTGCATGAGCGGGGCGCTCGTTTAAGAGCGTGTTGAAAAACCCCTCTATCCCCGACCCTTTCTCCCACGCAGTCGCTTCGCTTAGGGGGAGAAAGAGAGAAAAACAGCGCACGGGATTGCTCGCGCGGGCAGTGTTCAGCCCGGCTCCTACGAGAGATTTGCAGTGAGAAAGCAACTGTCTCAACACGCTCTAAAACCTAGAGCGGGGCAGCACCTGAGCGTTGACCTGCTGCTAGCTGGGCTGCCACTGGCTCAACGGTGTGAGCTGTATCTGCTTTGAGAGATCGTAAGCGGTCGCCACGTCGTCGTCATTCTGCACCAGCACCCGCCCGATGACAAGCACCGAATTAATCGGCGAGGCTATCTGCTTCATGCTGCCGGGTAGCTGACCTTTCCAGCCGGGACCGCTCACGAGGTAGTCGCCCGCCCCGGTTCCCGTGGTGCGTTTGCCAACGTAAGCAAAATTGGTGTTGTACGTCGGATCAGTGAACTGCACGCTGTAGTAGCGACCAGCCATGTCCGGCACGTGCAGGACTTGCGCTCCCTTAGAGAGGTCTAGCACGCCGACCGTAAGCAGCGTATCGTGGTTCACGCCAGAGGTCGCCACTTTGGGAGTCGAAGCGGGCGCGTGGAGCGGATCGGCAAACAGCGCTTCCCGTTCCGTATAGAGCGTATTGATCGGGACGGGACCGTCGCCGAACCCTTTCACGAGGATCGCTCGTTTGAACACGTACAGCAGCATTCGCGGCCAAAGATAGGTGGCAAGGAACCAGACCGCGACACAGACCGCACCGAAGATCAGTAAATGTTGGTAGCCCATCATTTCACCTCCACCACCGGCGGCACAACGTACTCGCGGTCGAGAATCGACTGACCGGGCATGTACACGCGCAGCCAGAGGATGAAATTGTCTGAGGGCGCGGGCAGCCAGTTGGATTCGTGCCCTTCCGGAGCGTTGCTCTGGATGTAAATATCGACCGCGCCGTCGGCGTCTGGCACGAGTCCGGAACGGTCACTCACGTTGTACCGATTGATCGGATTCGCCACAAACTGATTTTTCGCGTCTCCCATCGTGAGCGACCAGAAGGCATCATTGGGCGGAAGTCCGCCGGACGGGAAGTGCATCACGTAGTCGCGCTGACCGTCGAGCGTGTGACCGGCACCATCTGAGTTGGTCCACCAATACATCGCCTCTTGCGGGACGTTGACGGGACCGGGAAATAGTTGGGCGTGCGCCGCCCGCAGCAGCATCCCGTTGCCGGGCACGCCGAGACCAAACATGGTGATCCAGCCGTTGACCTTCGTGGCTTTGATCCGCGCGTAAATTTGGGCAATGACAAATGCTAGTCCAAAGCCGATGAGGACGCCTTGGATCACGTCGCTCGGCACGGTTCTGGTACTCAAATCGGCAAAGAAGAGCAGCCGGATGATGAAGTAGGTGCAGACTACGCCGATGAGTACCGCAAAATACCTGTAGGTTCTGCTCATATCATTTACGCTCTCACTCTTGGTTAACTGAGCAAATCGTATCTGCCTTGCTCAACGGGGCTTGAGGTCAGAGTTTCACTGGACAGGGTGACGTGTCCCACGAACCTAACCCCGGCGGTCAATCCTTGCGGGTCGCCCGCTCAAACAGCGTCACGAGTTCGCGCCTATACGCATCCGCGTCAAAATTCGGATCGGCTCTGAGGAGCGGGGACAGTTGATCAATCGTTCGCCGAATCGCTAGCGCCATCACACGCAAATTGAACTCTCGGAACTCGCCCTCCTCTTGACCTTTGCGCAAGATGTTTTCCAAAGCCGCTAATACCGGCTCCTCTGCGCTGGGGTCGTGCCGCCGCTGCCCCTTTTTCGTCAGGAAGTTGACCACGATCTCTATGTACGCGATCATCTGTGGCAGGTGCGCGCTGATGTACTCGACGTGGGCTTGAATGTAGGTCTGCAACATCAGCGTGGCGGTCGGCTGCGCCCTGATCCGGCTCCAGATAAAGTGCGCGGCATCCGTCAAAATCGCCTTGACTATTTCCTCGATCAACTCGTTCTTGCTATGAAAATAGTAGGTGATCACACTCTTGCTAATCCCGGCGCACTTGGCGATTTGAGCCAGCGACGCTTGAACATAGCCCAGCGTGGCAATCGTCTCAATCGCACATTCGATGATCTGTGCTCGTCTGGCAGTCTCGATGAAAGTAGGGGGCTTCTGTCCGCTCGGCATATTTTCGTCCGCTTGGTCTAATTATAGTACGACTGGTCGAAAAGAGTCAATCGATCTGCTTTGAATAACCTTGACACAAAAACTGTCCCCTCTCTCCCACGCAAACGGGGTGGGGAGTGTAAAAACGCGCACCATTCGTTGAATAATCTGAGGCAGTGGATTGAAAACCCGCGAACGAGGAGGTTCGCTGCATATCCGACGACTTTTACACGAGGCTCGCGCCGCCGTCGACGTGCAGCACCGCGCCGGAGATGAAATCCTCGCTGGCGAGATAGACGACCGCCCGCGCGACGTCTTCGGCTGCGCCGGGTCGTTCGAGCGGGGTGAGTTCGGCTGCCGCCTGCCAGCGCGCCTCGTCATAATGATCGGATTTGAGCACCATGCCGGGGATAATCGCGTTGGCGCGGATTTCCGGTCCGTAGCTCGCCGCCGTGACTTTGGTCAGCGCCAGCAGCCCCGCTTTGCTGATGCCGTGATGCGCGTAGTCGGGCCACGGCTCAATCGCCCCTTTGTCGCAGATGTTGACGATCACGCCGCCGGGGGATGAGTTGGCGCGCATCAGCGGGATCGCGCGCTGGGTGCAGAGGAAGGGCGCGGTCAGGTTGATGTCGAGCGTCTCGCGCCACTCGTCCAGCGTCACGTCGAGCAGGTGGCGTTTCTGGAAGTTCGAGGCGCTGTTGACGAGGATGTCGAGGCGGTCGAAGTGCTCGCGCGCCGCTTCGAACAGGGCATCGACGCCTTCGGCGGTGCTGATGTCCGCCTGAACCGGGAAAGCGTTGACTCCTTCGGCTTTGATGTCGCGGAGGGTCGTTTTGACGTCTTCTTCCGACGAGCGGTTGTAATGCACCAGAATGTGGACGCCCGTCCGCGCCAATTCGAGCGCAATCGCCCGCCCGACCCGATGCGCTGATCCGGTGACGATGGCGACTTGATCGGTTAAGTCGAGACGCATGGCTCCCCCCTCACCTAGCATCGACAAATCATAACTTGCCACCGGGAGAATGCAAAACGAGCGCAGGAAGGACATATGGTAACGTGAATTATGGTTAAGGAATCTATGGGGAGATTTTCGCCGTAGGGGCAGGTTTCAAACCTGCCCCTACACGGGAAAACTCGTGCGCATAGCTGGATTAACCATAATTCACGTTAAATAAAAAGACGGCTCGACGAGCCGCCTTTCAAGATCAACGTTGGCAGAGACGAACGATCAATAACCCGTGATCGGCACGCTGAGCAGGAACAGCGAGGCGACCAGCGCCAGTATCAGCGGGATGATCAGCGCGAAGGCGAAAATGCGGCTGTCGTCGCGCAGGTGCATGTAGAACATGACTACCAAGATCGCTTTTGAGGCGGACAGCGCCAGCAGCAGCGGCGCGGTCAGGAAGCCATGCGGAAGCTGCGAGAGCAGCACCTCGATGATGGTAATCCCGCCGAGCACGAAAAAGACGAAGGTGTACAGCGGAACCGGGAACGTCCGCCCCATGAACACGGTCGTGCTGCCGACGACGTGCGGCAGTTCTTGATTGATCAGCTCGTCGCCGTTCTCAACGCTGCTTGCTTCAGTCGGCTGAATGGTTTCTTCGCTCGCCATTGTGAACCCCCTAAATCAGATAAATCAGCGTGAACAGGACGATCCACACCACGTCCACGAAGTGCCAGAACAGCCCGAAAATCTCGACGCCGAGGTAGTTCTGATTATCGTAACGCCCGCGCCGCCCGTTGCGGATCACGTAGAGCGCCCAGAGCACGCCGACGATGACGTGCGCGCCGTGAAAGGCGGTCGGGGCGTAGAAGCGCATCCCGAACGTGTCGCCGTAGATCGTGATCCCTTCCGCCGAAAGCGTGCTGTACTCAACGGCTTGGAAGCAGACGAACAGCGTGCCCAGCAGCGCCGTAAAGCTGATCCAGCGCACCAAGCCGCGCCGGTCGCCGCCTTGAATGGCGCGCAAGCCCATGACCATCGTCCAACTGCTGGTGAGCAGCAGGAAGGTGTTCAACGCGACCAGCCCGATGCCCGATACGGCGTGAACCTCGTCAACGCGCTCCGGGTGATTAACCCGGAAGACCACGAACACCGTGATCAGCAGCGCGAAGATCACGACTTCGGACGCGAGGTAGAGCCACATCGCCATCTTGAGGTTATCGATATGGCGGGCTTTTTCCGCCTGCGGGTTGGCGTGAGACGGTCGTTCGATAATAATCTCAGTCATCAGATGTTTCCCATTATTGCAGGATGTTCGGAAGACGGCGCAGTTGATGCGCGAGCCAACCCGCTACGATCCCGATCACGTGCAGGACGAGCTGCGTTCGTAGGATGATCAGCGTGAAGACGGCGGCATTGACGGCGGATACGATCACGAGCTGGATCGAAGGCGCCATCCCGAACCACGACATCGGCGGCAGATCAGGATTCGGAATAATCAAGCCAATGGCGACGTAGTAGAACACCAAGTAGAGCACGATGAACACGCCGATGAACAGCGCCGCCGTCGTGATCGTCTGGCGCATCGAGCGTTCGTCGGCTGCTTCGGGCATCGGCGCAGGTAGGGCGGCGACACTTGCACCCGCACCCGCCATCTGCACGTCGGTGATGCTGCGTGACAAGAAGGAGATCAGGAAGGCGATGGCTCCGGCAGCCAACAGCAGCGAGACAAACGCCCAAATCACCAGCGCGACCAGCAGCACTAATTGGCTGACCATCACTTGAGGTCCCCCGAAGGGAAGATCAAAGGGGACAAAGCCAACACTGGTTGGTGATGCGTACGCGATGGAAGTCTGCGTGAACGACAAGCCGCCCGGTAGAAAAGCGAACCCACTCAGCACGACCAGCAGCACGATCAGCAGCGTGGCGACCTGCCAAATTCCGGCGGTGAGCAGCGCGCGCGGCTTGACTTCTTCCGCTTCGGCAGCTTCCTCTGCTTCGGCTGCTTCACCATGAACGCTCATTTTGGGGTTGAATGCGCCCATCCCCCAGACGAAGAAGCCCGCCGTCGTGAACGCCGTCATGACGATGCCGGGACCTGCTGCCCACAAGGGATCAAGCCCCTGCAATCCCCGGATGACGATGACCAACAGCGCACCAAACAGAAATCCGATGATTGCCATCGGTATGGCGCGACTCAATCCCGGTTGCATAAAATCACTCTCCCCCACACGCTTAGATCAGGTAGATCACGATGTAGAACAGCACCCACGCAATGATTACAAAATACCACAATTTAGCGGCAGCTTCCACCGCCCAGTTGTGGACTGCATCGTAGCTGGCGGCATTGCGATACACGTAAATCATGATGTAGCCGATCACCACCGCGTGAATGGCGTGATAGGCGATCATGACCCGGAAGACGGTGCTGTACTGTCCGCTGAAAGGCACGCCGATCCACTGGAACGCCATGATCGCGAGAAAAGCGACGCCGAGCACAATCGCGCCGCCCCACTGTGCTTTGAAGACCGTGACCTGCTCGCGCTGGATCGACTTCAGCCCCATCCGCGCCAGCGCCATGCTGATCAGCAAGCCAATCGTCGCCAGCGTCGGCAGCACCTTATCGAGCGACTCGACACCCGGCGGGGGCCACGAGGCGAAATTGCCCCGCAGTTGCAGGTTGACCACGATCAAGCAGATGAACACCATAATCCACGAAATTTGGAAAATGGTGACGCCGGTGCGCTTGTTCTGCAGCGCTAACAGTTCTTCGCGTGTGAGCTGCTGTTGCTCCAGTAAATGCTGTTGCTGCATGATTCCGCTAAATCCAATCCTTGTATTCGTAAAACGCATTTGTAGGGGCGTTCAGTGGAACGCCCTTTACATCTGCATGGTAGGGGCGGGTTTCAAACCCGCCCCTACGGGTTGCGCTAATCGATTAATCCCCGCTTGGCGCCGGTTTCGGCGTCAATTCGCGGGTCGCGGGCGGTTCGTCCGGCGCGCCGAAATGATCCTCAATCGCCTTGACGTAGGCGAAGGCGGCTTCCGTCCCATAGCCGTAGGGATTCTTGAACGGCACCGGGTCGCCGACGAAGTTGTGCGCCGGCGGCGGCGAGGTCGTCGCCCACTCCAGCGTCAGCGCGCGCCAAGGGTTCGCGCCCGCGCGCGGTCCTTTGGCGAGGCTGTAGAAGATGTTATAGAGCAGGATGAAGGTCGAAATGCCGAGCGCGAACGCCGAGATGCTGACGATCACGTTGAGCGTCTGAAATTCCGGCGCGTAGACGGCGACACGGCGCGGCATCCCCAGCATTCCGAGCAGGTTCATCGGGAAGAAGGTGAAGAAGAACGCCGGGTAGGTGATCCAGAAGTGGATTTTGCCGAGCCGCTCGTTCAACATGCGCCCGCTGATCTTGGGGAACCAGTGGTAAATTCCGGCATAGATCGTGAAGACCGACCCGCCGAACAGCACGAAGTGCAGGTGGCTGACGACGAAGTAGGTGTCGTGAACGTCGATGTCGAAGGGCACGGCGGCGAGCATGACGCCGCTGATGCCGCCGATCACGAACATCGAGAGGAAGCCTAAGCCGAACAGCATCGAGGCGCGCAGGTGAATTTTGCCGCCCCAGATCGTGCCGAGCCAGCTAAAAATCTTGATGCCGGTCGGCACGGCGATGATCATCGAGGTGATCATGAAGGGGATGCGCAGTTCCGGGGTCAGCGCGGTGAACATGTGATGCGCCCAAACCGTGAAGCCGACCAGCGCAATCGCCATACTGGAGAGCGCAATCGCCCGGTAGCCGAAGATCGGCTTGCGTGAATGCACCGACAGCACTTCTGAGAGGATGCCGAAGCCGGGCAGCACCATGATGTAAACCGCCGGATGGCTGTAGAACCAGAAGACGTTTTGCCAGAGCAGCACGTCACCGCCGTTTGCCGGGTTGAAGAAGGATGTCCCGGCGACGCGGTCGAGGATCAGCAGGGTCAGCGCACCGGCGAGGAACGGCGTCGCCATGACGATGATGATCGAGGTGGCGAGAATCGCCCAGACGAACAGGGGCATCTGGAAATAGCCCATGCCTTCGGGGCGCATATTTTTGATGGTGACGATGAAGTTGATCGCGCCCAAGATCGACGAAATGCCGAGCAGGTGCAGCGAAATCGCCCACATCGTTTGCCCGTCGCCGCTAAAGAGCGTGCTCAAGGGCGGATAGCTCGTCCAACCGGCTTCCGCTTGTCCGGCGAACCAGCCGGAGAGCATAAAGATGCCCGCTATCGGGATCAGCCAGAAGGCGAAGGCATTCAGCCACGGGAATGCCATGTCCTTCGCGCCCAACATCAGCGGCACGAGGTAGTTGCCAAAGCCCGCCATCATCGGGATGATCCACAGGAAGATCATGATCGTCCCGTGCATACTGAACAGTTGGTTGTACTGCTGCCCGGTCTGGACAACGTCGAGCGCGGGCGTCAGCAGTTCGGTACGGAAGATCATCGCCAGCCCACCGCCGATGATGAAGAAGAAGAACGCCGTCGCCATATACTGCACGCCGATGATTTTGTGATCGACGCTCCAGCGGAAGTATTCGCTTAAGCGCGGACTATGCCCTTCGACCCGCGCGCCGCCGGGCAGGGGTCTGGTGATCGTTGCCATACCGTGTTATCTCCCCTAAAAAAGTTTTCGAGTTTGCTACCTCACCCCCAACCCCCTCTCCATTGTATGGAGAGGGGGAGACGAGCAGAGCAGGTGGGGTGAGGTTTTAATTCGTCTGCGTGAGCAGGAAGGCGACAATTGCCTGCAAGTCGCTGTTCGGCATGTAATTCGCCTGATCCGGCTGGTCGTGGAACTGTGGCATCAGCGGGCTGAACCCTGCCACAATGTAGTGAGTCGGGTTGCGGACAGAATCCTCGATGTACGCCGCGCCGTCCATGCCCGGCATCCGCGAAGCTGCGCGACTGCCGATGCCGTTCAGGTTCGGACCGATGTTGCCCGACCAGCCCAGTTCGGTGTTGGTGTGGCAGGTCGCGCAGGGATACTTGCCGCTCGTCAAAATCTGACGACCGAGTTCGACCGGATCGGCGGGCGGGAACAGCACGTTCTTGGCTTCGGGATAATAGAACTCGTTCAGATACTCCTGCTCGTCGGCGTGAACGATCAGCCACGCGCCTTGCAGCACCGGCTGTCCATCCACCGTGACGACCTTGCCTGCCATATCGCCGTGTCCCGGACCGCAGAGTTCGGCGCACTCGATCCGCGACGTGCCCGCCTCAATCGGCGTGAAGCGGATGTCGGTCACGCGACCAGCGAGCAGGTCTTGCTTGATGCGCATATTCGGAATCCAGAAGGCGTGGTTGACGTCCTCGGTTTGGAGCATGGCGTGAACCGGCTGGTTCGCCCACGTATGAAGCTGCGGCGAGCTAAAGCTGATCGCCTTGCCGTCCGCGAGTTGGGCTTGAATATCGGGGGAGAGTTGGTCGAGCGTGACGCCTTCCGGCAGCGTATCCGCCGTGATGTCGTAGTTGAACGACCACGCGAAGCGCTGCCCAACGACGTTGACGATCTGTTCGTTGGGCTGCGGCGCGATATTGGTTGTCCACACTTGATAGGCATAGATCGTAATCGCGGCGACGATGATCGCCGGGATGACCGTCCAGACAAATTCGAGCGTGGTGTTGCCCTGAATCGGAGGACCGTCACTGATGTCGCCCTTCTTGGCACGGAAGCGGATCACGGAAAAGAGCAGCACGCCGTTGACCAGCAGGAAGATCGCGCCCCCAATTGCCAGCATGAAGCGGAACAGCCCATCGGTTTGCTGCGCTTGTACCGAGGCTTGCGCTGGGAATAGCTGGGGGGTGAGGGTGGAGAGCAGGAGTCCGCCGAGGATGATCGCTAGACCGGCAGCGATAATCCAGACCAAGCTGACCGACCGACCATGAGAGTTGACGTTACCTTGGTTCATGCACGACTTCCGTAGATACTCGGTGACGAGGAAACAAACAACACAATGATACAAGTGACGTTTGTCAGCACCAGAAAGCGAATTGTTACTTTTTACACAAACTGTAGCTCGATTGTACACAACTCCAATCTGATTGGCAAGTGATGCAGCCGCATCGATCCAGCTACCAATTGACTCGATCTCGACCGATCCAGATCGGCTTTATTGCGGCTGAGTCTGGCGCAAATCGGGGGTTGGAATCTACAAGAATTTGTAGTCGGGATGAGTTGGGCAGCGGGTTATCAGGGCTGACGGGGGCGTTCCAAGCTGCGTATCCGCCTGCTCGACGCCCCACCTGAATTTCAGATTCTTACTGAACCTTAATATTTCACGTCGACCACGTGACCGTTCGCCGCCGAGTTGAGGATCGCGTCACAGATCACGGCGTTGCGGTAGCCGTCCTCGAAGGTCGCGGCTTGCGGCGCGACCGGCTTATCGTTGACGATGCAGTCGAAGAAGTGGTGGAATTCGTGGACGAACGAGTGCTCGTAGCCGATGATATGCCCTTGGGGCCACCAGTTTTCCATATACGGGTGAAACGGCTCGGTGACGTTGACGTTGTGAAAGCCGCGCGTCTCTTTGGGTTCTTCGTCCGCCCAGTAGACCTCCAGCTCGTTCATGCGCTCCATGTTGAAGCGCAGCGATCCGTTCGCGCCGTTGATCTCCAACACCTCGTAGTTCTTGCGCCCGGTGGCGAAGCGCGTCGCTTCCAGCGTGCCCAGCGCGCCGTTGGCGAACTCGACCGTCGAGACGAAGGCGTCGTCCACTTCGACCTTGCCCATGCCCGATCCGTCCGGCAGCGGGCGCTCGTCGATGAAGGTCTTGGTCATCGCCATCAGCTTGGTCGGCTCGGCGACGAGGTAGCGCGCGAGGTCGATAATGTGCGAACCGAGATCGCCAATCGTACCGCTGCCCGCGACCGCTTTATCCAGCCGCCAGACCCGCTCGAAATTCGGGTCCATGATCCATTCTTGCTGGTAGGTGGCGCGGAAGTGGTAGATGCGACCGAGTTTGCCGCTCTGGATCAACTGGCGCGCCAGCATGATCGCCGGGACGAAGCGGTAGTTGTGCGAAACCATGTGCTTGACGCCCGCTTTGGTCACGGCGTCGAGCATCCGTTTCGACTCCTCGGCATTGCGACCGAGCGGCTTCTCGCAGAAGACGGCTTTGCCCGCTTCCGCCGCCGCGATGCAGGGTTCGGCGTGGACGTTGTTGGGTCCGCCGTTGTCGAAGACCTGCACGTCGGGGTCGTTCACGAGGTCGTGCCAGTCAGTGTAGTACTTCTCGTAGCCATAGCGCTTGGCGGCTTCGGCGGTTGCTTCGGCGTTGCGCCCGGCGATGGCGACCAGTCGCGGGATGGCGACCGGCGGGTACATCATGTAGGGCAGCGTCTTGAGCGCGTTCGAATGCGCCTTGCCCATGAAGGCATAGCCGAGCATCCCGACGCCAATCGTCGGGGCGTCGCCCTCGGCGCGCTTGCCAGCCATTGAGGTGAATCCGGTTTCAGGCATAATTTCCCCCTAAGCTTTCAGCGATCAGCTTTCAGCCGTCAGCTAACCGCTGCAAGAATAATGTCTACCGTGATTGCTAGTTCGTGACCTTACCCCGCTGCGCTTCGCTTTGTTCCCCCTCTCTACGCAGTGGAGAGGGGGGCAGGGGGTGAGGTCAGTCTTTATTCCCGAACGCCGCGTCGAAGGCGACCGACGAGGGCGCGAAATCGGTGCGCTTGACGAACTCGACCGCCTCGCGCGCGCCGTGCTCCCGATCCATGCCGCTGTCTTCCCACTCGACCGAGAGCGGACCGTCGTAGCCGATCCGGTTGAGCGCGCGAATGATGCCTTCGAGATCGACGTCACCGCGCCCCGGCGAGACGAAGTTCCAGCCGCGCCGGTAATCGCCGAAGTTCAGGTGCGAACCGAGGATGCTCGTCCGCCCGTTGAGGCTCAGTTTCGAGTCCTTGACGTGAACGTGATAAATCTTGTCCGGGAAGGCGTTGATGAACTCGACCGGGTCAAACTGCTGGTGGATGAAATGACTGGGATCGAAGTTGAAGCCGAAAGCAGCCCGGTGGTTCA
The DNA here is from genome assembly GCA_963826685.1 of uncultured Chloroflexia bacterium. Classification (GTDB taxonomy): domain Bacteria; phylum Chloroflexota; class Anaerolineae; order Aggregatilineales; family Phototrophicaceae; genus Flexifilum. Next base: position 183,513 of record CAWGYC010000007.1, read on the forward strand.
CCGCATCGAGCGTCTTCTCGGCGGTGTAGATGTCGTAGGCGATCTCGCTCGGATGCGCCTCCAGCGCGAAGCGCACGCCCGCCTCGTCGTAGGCGTCGAGGATCGGGTTCCAGCGGTCGGCGAACTCACGGTAGCCCGCGTCGACCATTTCGTCGGTCGTCGGCGGGAAGCGGTAGATCAGGTGCCAGATCGGGCTGCCGGTGAAGCCGTTGACGACGCTGACGCCCATCAGCTTGGCGGCGTGTGCCGTGTTCGCCAGCTCCTGCGCGGCGCGCGAGCGCACGCCTTCGGGATCGCCATCCCCCCACAGGCGCGGCGGCAGAATGCTCTGGTGGCGTTCGTCGATGATCGCGTCGCTGACCGCCTGTCCGACGAGGTGGTTGCTGATGGCGAAGCACTTCAGTCCATGCCGGTTGAGGATGTCCCAGCGGCTTTGGACGTAGCCGTCGTCAGACAGCGCCTTGTCGACCTCGAAGTGATCGCCCCAGCAGGCGAGTTCCAAGCCGTCATAGCCGAAACTCGCGGCTTTCTCCGCCAGCGTTTCCAGCGGTAAATCCGCCCACTGACCCGTAAACAAAGTAATTGGTCGCGCCATAATATTCTTCTCCTCAAAGCCGCCCTATCGCTTAAGTTTGACCTTTCTCAGAAAGCGCGTCAAGTCACATGGTTTGCTGCCACCAGCGCCGCCGCTTGACGCTCAAGTCAATCGTGTCTATGCTATTGGAATAGAACACATATTCTTACTTGAGGATAGCATCATGGACATGCCTGATTTCGACCCCGTGATGGCGGAGGCGCTGGCGCAGGTGATGGCGGACATCCCCGGCGCGAAGGCGAGCAAAATGTTCGGGATGCCCGGTTACAAGGTCAACGGTAAGTTGGCGGTCGGCATGTTCTACGACCGGGCGGTCGCCAAAGTCGGCGCGGCGCGAGCGGCGGAACTAATCGCCGGCGGCGCAGCCGAGCCACTCGAAATACGTCCCGGCAGCGTCTGGAAGGACTGGGTGCAGGTCAGCGGCGCGATGGCGGCGCACCGGGCGTTATTTGAGGAAGCCGTCCAGTACGTCGCCGAGAACAGCTAGCGGATTGACTTCACTTCGTTTTTCTCCCCCTCCTATGTAATGGCTGAGGGGGTCGGGGGAGTGAGGTTACGTTACCAAATCCAGTCGGTGAAGGCGGGCGTCAGCGGTTTGTCCAGCGCGCGGACGTAGATCGACAGCTTGCCGAAGAAGATCAGCAGCGCTTGCAGGTAAACGTCGAGCTGGACTTCGCGCGACATCTTATAGCCGCTCTCGCGCTCGACTTCTTGGTCGAGGTCGGCGTCGGTCAGTCCCTCGACGACGGTTTGCATCTCGGCGTCGAGCGTTTGCAGCCACGCCTTGAGTTTCGACAGGCTGGCGTCGAGTCCCGGTTCGCTGTTGTGGTAATTCCAGTCCTGCTTGAGCGTCTTGAGCGACTGGACGTAGGCGTACTCGATCTCGCCCATCTGCCGGATCAGCGCGCCGAGCGGCATAGCGCTGCCGCCGGGCGTGAAGGCGAGGTCGGCGTCGCTGAGTGTATCCAGCAGTTCGTCGCGCATCCCGTGAGAACCCGCGTACATCGACCATTTCTGTTCCAAGAAGCGGTTCATTATCAGTGTCCTGTTGTGCTTAAAGTCTGCTGATAGCATAGCAAAAACGACGCTTTGGCGATTGTAAAAACGCGCCAATTTCGAAACTTTGTGCTATAAAGTGCTATCAGTCGAAAATTGACTGGCGCCATTTATTTGTAGATCAAGGCATCACAGGCACGGGTTCTGCTGCCGGATGGGCGATCATCCAATCGTTGTAGTCTTGTATCGATGCGTAAACGCCCAACCAAGGAACGATTGCCCCCACTCGTCCGTGAAAGCCGGTATTGAAACGCTCATTGAAACTTCCACTGGTATAAAGACAAATACTGCTAAAGAAGTTATGGTTCAGGTCAGGGTTTTCATAATTATCACGCGCATGAGTAATCACGAGCCGATCATCAAAATAGAAGGTCTCGATCCGGGAACCTGCCCAGATACGTGTTCCGCCAACCGTTGGCATACTGATCGATTGGGGTGTGCCCAACGAAGCAACCATTTGTAGGAATGAGGTTCGATGCCACATCAGGGCAAGTTCGGGTGTGATCTCCGGAAGCGTTATCGTGGCGGTATTCGGTACTGATTTCAAACACAGCGCCTCAATCGGCTGGTCGTAAGCGAGACCGGGCTGATAACTACCCGGTTGAACAGCTTCATAAATCTGGATTGCAACGGCTTGCCCGCCCTGTCCCATAAATAACAGCGACCAATTTTCACCGCTAAAGTAATATCTACCTTGGGGGTCGTTGGACGTGTCGCTGAAGTCGCCTGCAAATAAGCGAAGATTACGGGTTAAAGAATGCGTCTGCACGAGCGCGATTGCATCCTCAAGCGTCGTTTCACCCGCTTTGATGCCAAACAAGCACGGCATCTGACAAGGTGAGCCATCAGGCATGGTGAACAGCGGCATAAGCGGATCAGTACGCAACATGCCGATTACTCGCGTGCAGCAGATGGCGAGTGTGCTGACAAGGAAAAGTAGCATGAACAGGCAGCAAAGGAAGCGTAGCATCGAACCCATTCGGCGAAACTGCGATCTGTATCAATCGTAAGCGAAATTAAGATTTGCTGCCTGACGTTTGAGCAGTGGTTGAGCCACGCCGTTTATTCAGATCAACGTCAATAAATTGGTCGGTGCTTATCACTGGACGAGACGGCTCGGTTGAATGTTAGTGTAGGGAGTCGAGTGGAATGGTCAAGCTCAAAACCGAGAAAGCCAAAGGGATTTTGAACCAGAAAGCGGGCGAGCAGTGGTTCACGCTGGCGCGCTATCTGCCCGCGCCGCCCTTCGAGACCTTCGTCGAGCATTATTGGATCGTGCGCTGGGATTTGCACGGTCAGCCGCCGTACCTTCAGGAGAATCTGCCCTATCCGAGCGTGCATCTGGTCTTTGAGCCGGGCAACTCGCGGGTGATCGGCGTGGTTAAGGGCAAATTCAGCGTGCTGTTGAAGGATAAGGGGCAGGTCTTCGGCATCAAGTTCCGACCGGGCGGGTTCTACCCCTTCGTCCGGCGATCCGTCGCCGATTTCACCGACCGGAGCGTCGCGCTCACCGACGTGTTCGACCCGGCGATTGAGGCGCTGATCGAGCCGATGCTCACGCTGGCAGACGACGCGGCAATGGTCGCGCTGGCGGAGGATTACCTGCGCGACCGCCTCCCGGAAGCCGATCTGACGGCGCGGTCGGTCGACGCGCTGGTCGAGTGCGTGCGGCTCGACCGCAGCATCACCAAAGTGGGCGATCTGGTCACGCGGACGGGCGTCAGCGCGCGCACGCTCCAGCGCTTGTTTCGCCAGTACGTCGGCGTCAGCCCTAAATGGGTGATCCAGCGCTTTCGTCTGCACGAAGCGACCGAGCATCTGGACGAGGACGCGGCGGTCGCGGGGGCGCGCTTGGCGGCAGAACTCGGCTACTTCGATCAGGCGCATTTTATCAAGGACTTCAAGAGCTTGGTCGGGCGCTCCCCGGCGGATTACGCCAAGCAGCGCGAGCCTCGCAGCAGCGATGAGCCGGGCTTGACGCCGCCTTCAGCAGCCCCTCATTTCCGAAAAATGGTGTAGAGGTTGGCGGCGTCGGCGCGATACTCGGCGATCAAGGGGAGTCCCACCGCCGCGATCAAGCGGGCGTGTTCGGCGTCGTCGACGTGATGACAGTAGCGTAAGGCGGTCGTTCCCCGCCGCCAGTCGAGCAGACTGTCGCCCGGCTCGACGGCGAGGGTGCTAACCTCGGCGATGGCATCCCACGCGACGATCCGCTCGCGGAAGCGCGGTTCGTCGGCAAAACGCCACTCGGTGAAGGCGAGGATGCCCCCCAGCGCGACTTGATCCGCCAGCGCGCGCAGCAGCCCCGCCCGCCGATCCGCACCGGGGACGTGATGCAATACGCCGAACAACGCTACGAGGTCGAACTGTCCTAACGAGTCGTCGGGCGCACCGCCTAACGGCTGTTCGACCAGATCGCGCTGGTCGAAAGTTGCCGTCACGTTCGCCAGCGCCGCTAAAGCGACAGCCGCCCGCGCGATCAAGGCGGCGCTGCTGTCGATGCCGTGATAGCGCAGCCGCTCACCTCCGAATTTCTCCGCCAGAAAGACGCCCAAGCGCCCATTGCCACAGCCCACGTCCAGCACCGAAAGCGGCGGCGATAGGTAAGCCAGCAGTCGATCCCAACCCTGCCATGCGCGCTGCCGCGATTGGTCGAACTCGGCGCCGGCGGTCGCGTAAAAGCGCTGGTTGATGGCGTTCAAGCGGCGGATTGTTTCGGCATCCAAAGTCGTTTGTCTTATACAATAGAGTCAGCGTCGGTCAAATACCTGAGGATTTTTGATGCACACGATCAAACGCATTGACGTCGGTTCGGCTTTTCGGGTGGGCTTCGTGCTTTACGGCTTGATCATGCTGATTTTCGGGCTGATCTACGTCATTTTTCAAGGCGCGTTGTTTAACCTGATCGCCCGCAGTTATGGCGGTAATGGCTATATGTACGGCGGCAATGCCTCGCTGTTGATGACCGGCGGCTTGGTCGGGTCGTGCATTCTCTACGGGGTGCTGGTCGTCGTCGGCGCGATTGGCGGCGGCATTCAGGGCGCGGTGCTGGCGTTTTTTTACAACCGCACTGCCAACTGGATCGGCGGGCTGAAGGTCGAGCTGCAAGCCGACGACGCGCTGCTCGACGACATCGAACGCGACAGCTACAAGCCCAAGCGCAGCGAGTAGCAAGCACCCTGATCAGCTACCGTAGGGGCAGGTTTCAAACCTGCCCCTACGTGCGTTTATCCGGTAATTGGCAGCGCCGAGAGATTGCCTTCGGTGAACAACACTTCGACCGCGACCCATCCCTCGAAGCTGGCGTTTTCCACCTGAACCCACTTATCGTCGGCGCTGCGCCCGACTGCCGCCAGTACCGCCCCGAAAGGCACGGTCGTGACCACACTGGCATCGGTCGCGGGCGTGCGCCGGATGTTGCTGCGGTTGCGACCGTCGCCGCGAATCGTGACCAATGCTTGATCGGTGATTCGCAGCGGCGCGGGATCGACCTGATTGACGTGCGCGATCTGGATCGTCGTGTCCATGCAGTCAGGCGGCGGCGGGAAGGCGAGCAGTCGCGCGCTGCTGACGCACAAGCTGGTGATCTGCGGCACCGTGCCGGTGACGCGCAGCGGCAGGCGCAGTTCGATCACGTCGCTGATGCCCATCGCCGCATCGGGGATCACCGTCGCCGCGCCATCACCCTGCTGCATGAGCGTCTGCGCCGGCACCATCGTGATGGTCGTATCAGCTTGACCGCTGCCGTTCGTATCCAGTTCGAGCGTCACTTCCGAATCACGGTTTGCCTGCGAGACCGTCTCGACGGTCATATACAGGTAGCTGTCGTTGCGGATCGCGCGCGTCTGCTGGATGTTGAGCGACAAGATCGAGGCGTCTTCCGGGCGATCAGGCGTGATCGCCGCATTGCTCGACCAGTCGTCGATACTGCCGTCGACCGCGATCCATGTCATGCCCGATGGCAAAGCAGGATATTGGTCTTCCGGCAGCTTCAGCAGCCACGCCGCCATCCGCTCGGTGAGGATGGTGTTTGCCGCATACTGGGGTGTACCGCCGCCGGATAGCGACAGCCCGTAGCCATTCTGGAAGAACTCGCCGTCGCCCACCATAGCAACCCGCGACCCGACCGCCGTATTTTCCCCGATTGCCGCGACGTGAACCTGACCGAGTTGATCGGTGTCGAGATTCAGCTCGAACGGCGCGCCGTCCGAATTCCGTCCGGGGAAAATATTGGTCGCCGTCTCGACGTATTCGGGCAGCGCGGTTACGAGCGCCCACGCGAAACTGTTGACGCCGAATGGTTCGACGCGCACCGGACGCGCGCCCCACAGTGCCACCGGCAGGTCATAGCGGGCAATTGGGTCGCTAACCGGGTTCGGCACCGGATCAGCGTAGCCGAAGGAGACCGACGTGTAGAGATCGCCCAATGATTTATTTGTGAACCACGGTTCGATCAGCGTACCGGAAAGCAGCGTCAAACCCTGATCGAGTGTGGTCAGCGTGCTCAAGCCACCGTTAGTCGTTTCGGTGTGTGTGCCGAGAGAACCTTCAGGATCGAGCGCGACCAGCAAGCTGTTGCCCGCGCCGACACGCTGCCAAACCCACGCTAAATCTGCCGGTGTCATTGTTTTGCGCGGACGCACAAGCACGATGACGCTGGTGTCTTCTGGTAGCGTATCCCGAAGGCGTACCCACTTGGTACGCGCACCTAAGCGCTGGAACACCTCTGCCAGCCGGGTCAAGCCATCGGGACCATTGTCGGTCACCGATGCCGTGACAAGGCTCTTTGGCTCCTCGATGAAGACCACGAGGGGTTGCAGTACCTGTCCCTGAGCTAAACTAGGCGCGCTGAAACTCAGCGCGCCTATGCCCAGCAGGATGAGTAGGCATAACAGACTCGGTTTACGCATCAATTGGCAGCTACGAACTTGCCGTCGGTTCAGATGTCACTTCCGCACCTGCAGTCGGCGTCGGCAGCGGCGTCGGCGTTCGCGTTGGCGTCGGCGATGGCGTAATCGTCGCCGTTCCGGTTGGGGCGGGCGACGGGAAAGCGAGATCGACTGGCTGTTGATCGAGCAGCCACGTCACCGCATTGAGCAAGAAGCGTGCATTATCCGGGTAGACGAAGCCGGCGCTGTTCGAAGGCGACGTTTGTAAGCCCGCACCATTGGTCGCAAATTCACGGTCGCCGACAATAACGATCCGGGTGTTGGTCGAGTCGTTCCTGAAAGCAGCGGCAACCGGCAGGGCGCTGCGGGTGGTATCTTTGCCAATGTTGAAGTCGAACGTCCCATCGCTGAGATACTGCGCGTAGTCGGTCTCGCCGTAGAACTGTTCGTTCGTGAACACCAACGGGATCACTTGGTAACCCTGAATCGACGCATCGACTTCTAGGGAACGCGCCGTGAAAAAGGCGAGGTTGCTCTCAAGCCCGGTCGTGATCGGGCTGGTGGTGTTAAGGTTGGTTGTGGTGAAATCCGAAATCAGAATCGGGCGCTGTCCCACGATTGCGGGCGGCGTCGGCGCTTCGGTCAACACTTCGGCAGTCGCCGCCACAGCTTCAGCGGTGGCTTCAGCCGTTGCGAGCGGCTCCGGCGTCGCGTAGATCGGTTCGGTGCCTTCGGTCACGAGCACGTCGTCACGGGCGCGGATACCCATATCTGACCACATCAACTCAAACAAACCGCTGGACACACGCAGCGCGCCGCCACGACCACCCGCATTCGCATCAGCCAACAGCAGCACCCGCCCCTTATTGTTCATATACGACCACAGCCGGGCGATTTGATCCGGCGCGAAGTCGCTTGTCGGTCCGGCGATCACGATCAGGTCGGCATCGCTCGGAAATCCGGTCCGCCATTCGAGCGTAAATAGGTTCGCGCCCAACTGCGAGAGCAGCCCCGCGAAGCGCGACAGCCCAACCTCAGAGCGATCAAAACGGCTGGCTTCTCCGGCGGCTTCGGTGAAATAGATATTCATTCCATCAAGGCGAGGAACGTCCTGCAGGAGGGCATCCGCCTGTACGACCGGACGAAAGCTCAGGCTGAACATCATGAGGATCACGGTGGCGGCGAGCAAGCCGTAGGCTCGTTTTGAAGGCATATGTTCTCCTTGTATTCGCGCTGCCGCACCCGGTAGCGCCTCGACTCTTGTATTGTGCGTCGTATTAACGAAAACACTGATCAAGCCTACCAGAAGAAGCGTCTTTCGCCAAAAAATCTAGCACCCCGCGTCGGGATTGGGTAAGCTGTGAGAACCTTTGTCTTCGAAATGAACGGTCGTTAGGAGTACAGGAAATCGATATGTCCAACGACTCAGTCGCTTTTGATCGCGCCGCCGATTACTACGACAATACGCGCGGCTTTCCGCCCGGTGTGGGTGACGACGTTGCCGCGCTGCTGGTCAAGACCGGCGGCTTGACGACTTCTAGCCGCGTGCTGGAGATCGGCGTTGGCACCGGGCGGATCGCGCTGCCGGTCGCGCCGCACCTGCGCGCCTACTACGGCATCGACCTCGCCCGCCCGATGCTGGAGCGCCTGCTCGCCAAGCGCTCCGCCGAGCCGGTCTACGTGGTCGAGGGCGACGTAACCCGCTTACCCTATCCCGACGCCGCTTTCGACGCCGTGATCGCCGTCCACGTCTTCCATTTAATCCCGGCGTGGCGCGACGTGCTGCGCGAGGTCGCGCGGGTAATGCGCCCCGGCGCGCTGCTGCTGCACGGCTGGAACGACCGCATGGCGACCAATACGCTCCAAGGGGTGTGGGATCAAACGACCCACGACTCGCGCGCGACCGAGGGCGCGATCACGTGGCAGGAACGGCAGACGTTTCTGGCGGATGTTGGCTGGCGCGAGCACGGCAGCGTGCAGACCCATCCCTTCACCATCCAGCGCTCGCCAGCGGAGTACCTCGACTCGCTGCGCCAGCGCCGCTGGTCAAGCACGTGGCGCATGAGCGATGCCGACTTGCAGCGTGGCTTAGCGGCGGTCGAAGCCGCCATCGCCGCCCATTACCCCGATCCGACGCGCCCCGAAGCCAACGAGTCGGCGTTCAAGGTGCAGGCGTATCTGCCGCCTCCTTCTCCGTGAACGTCGTCCAGCTCACGCCCTATTACGCGCCCGCCTACGCCTTCGGCGGCGTGACCCGTGCCGTCGAGGGGCTGGCGCGAGCGCTGGCGGCGCGCGGGCATACCCTCACCGTCTTGACCACCGACGCGCTCAGCCAGACTGAGCGCTACGCGGGCGCATTCGACTCCGTAGAAAATGACGTCCGCGTCGTCCGCGTCCCCAATCGATCCATCTGGCTGCGCGGACGGCTCAACCTCTCCACGCCGCTGAGCATGGGCGGCGCTGCCCGCGATCTGCTGGCGCACGCCGACCTGCTCCATGTCCACGAGTTCCGTACCGTCGAAAACCTGATCGTGACGCCAATCGCCGCACATCTCGGCGTGCCGGTCGTCCTCTCGCCGCACGGGACGCTCAGCTTGACCACCGGGCGCGGGGCGCTCAAGTCGGCGTGGGATCGGCTGCTGTCGCCGTCAGTGGCGCGGCGGATCACAATCGTCGTTGGCTTGACGGCGGCGGAAGCCGACGAAGCCCGCGCGGCGTGGGCGTCGTTTGCCGCGCCATCGACTCGCTTCGCCGTCGTCCCCAACGGCGTCGATCCCGCCGAATTTGCCGACTTGAGCGGGCGCGAGGTGTTTCGCGCGCGCTACGGCTTGGGCGACGCCGTCGTCTGCCTGTTCATGGGGCGGCTGCAAGCGCGCAAAGGCGCTGACCTGCTGATCAAAGCCTTCCGGCAAGCGAACGTCACGGGCGCGCGGCTGGTGATCGCCGGACCGGACGAAGGGATGCTGCCCGCGCTGCGCCGGTTAGCGGACGAGCGCGTGATCTTCACGGGCTACCTCAGCGGGGCGGATCGGCTGGCGGCGCTGGCGGCGGCGGACGTGTTCTGCCTGCCCGCGACCGGCGAGGGCTTGTCGATGGCGGCGCTCGAAGCGCTGGCGGCGGGCTTACCGGCGATCCTCTCGCCGGGCTGCAACTTGCCCGAAGTCGGCGTGTCCGGCGCGGGGCTGATCGTCGATCCGCTGGTCGATCCGCTGGCGGCAGCGCTGCGCGATTTGTTGACAAATGCGGATCGGCGGGCGGCGCTGGGGTCAGCGGCGCGGGCGCTCGTCCGCGATCACTTTACGTGGGACTCCGCCGCTGCGCAGCTTGAAGCGGTGTATCGGTTAGCAATTAGCGGACAGCTATCAGCTATCAGCTAGGACACCCGTGTGGTTGGCTAGATCGTCAAGCTGACCGCTGAAAGCTGATAGCTAAATGCTTCTCAGTGGCGCGTGCTATGATTAGCCCAATATTCTTTAACGTGACTTAACGTTTGGATGGCATTGTATGGTTCTCGATTTATCGACCGATGCGCTGCTGTTCGCGGCGGCGATCTTTTTTCTGCGGATTCTGAACACCGGGATCGGCACGGTGCGTTTGGTGATCATCACACGGCAGCAGCGGCTGCTGGCGGCGTTCCTCGCTTTTTTCGAGGCACTGCTGTTCGCAGTGACGATCTCCAGCGTCGCCACCGACTTGAACAACGTCATGAACTTGATCGCCTACTGCGGCGGGTTTTCGGTCGGTAACTACGTCGGTATGATGATCGAGCGGCGCTTTATCACCAGCTTCATGACTGTCAACGTGATCGCATCGGAACGTGGGCACGAGATCGCCGCCGCCCTGCGCGATCACGGCTATGCCGTCACCGAGACCATCGGCGAAGGCAAGGACGGCGCGGTGACTATGCTTCGCAGCGTGATCGTCAACCGCGAAGTCCCGAAAATGATCGACGTGATCCGCGCCACCCATGACGAGGCGTTCGTCGCCGTCGAGGAAGCGCGCGCCGTCCATCGCGGCTGGGTGCGGGCGGCACGGAGTCAGCAGTAAATTGGACGATGATTGATGTAGGGGCAGAACTCAGTTCTGCCTCTACGGAGTTCCCATGACGACCGAACCGATTTCTGAAGTGTTCTCCGGGGCGGAAGCCCGCCGCGCCGCCCGCAACGCCGGGGCGATTGCCGCCGCGCGCATCCTCAGCAGCGCGCTGCTGTTCGGCTGGCAGTTGATCCTCGGTCGCGCGCTCGGCGAAGCCCTGTTCGGCGTCTACGGCACGGTCGGTGCGCTGTTCGCCCTCGGCATGACCATCACCTCGTTTAGCATGGGTCTAATCGTGATCCGCGATGTTGCCCGCCGCCCGGAAGCCGCCGGACGCTACCTGTCGGCGACGCTGGTGATCCAGACGGTCTTGGCGTTGATCGCCTACGTCGGGGTCAACGCGGCGGCGCAGGGCTACGACAGCGCCATTCAGGGCTACGTCGGCGTCGCCGCGATCAGCTTGTTCGTCGATATGCTCGGCAGCTTGGCTTACGATCAACTGATGGCGCAGGAGCGCATGGTCGTCACCTCGGTCATCGACGTGGTGCAGATCGTGGTCCGCATCGGCGTCGCGGCGCTGGTACTGTGGGCGGGCTTCGGCTTGATCGGCGTCTACGTCGTGACCATCCTCAGCGGGATCGGGCGGTCGGGGGCGCTCTGGGTCATCCTACGGCGCACCGGCGTGCGCCCGCGCTTCCCGGTCGATTGGTCGATTGCGCGCCCGCTGCTGATCAACAGCCTACCGCTGGCGCTCGCCGCCTTCATCAACATGACCTACGTCCAAATCGACAAACTGCTGACCACCGGCTTGCTGACCGAGACCGATACCGGGCACCTCAACGCGGCGGTGGTGATCATTACCGGCGTGGTCGAGGTGCTCAGCACGACCATCTTGGTCGCCGTCTACCCGATGATGTCGCGTTCGTTTCGCGGCGACGGTCAAGACGCGACCTTCCGCTTCATGGCGGAGAAGCTGGCGTTCTTCTCGCTGATCATCGGGCTGCCAATTGGCTTGGTCTTCAGCCTGTTTTCGGGGTTGATCGTGCTGCTGTTCGGCAGCAATTACAGCGCCACCGCGCCGATCCTGAGCGTGCTGATCTGGTACGCGGTGACGACGATGGTGGTCAACGTCTTCGCACAGGCGATTTACGTGCAGAACCGCCAGCGCTATCTGGTGGTAGTGCGCATCGGCGGGCTGGTGCTCAAGCTGGCGCTGAGCCTATACCTGCTGCCGCGCATCGGCGTGATCGGCGCGGCGCTGGCGACGACCGGCGCGGAACTGGTGGTGCTGCTCGTGCTGGCGCGCGACTTCCGCTTCGATCTGGGGCTGCTGCTGCCACGCCTGCTGCGGCTGGGGGTTGTCGCTGGCGTTACGCTGGCGGCGATGCTGCTTCTCGGATCGCTCCACCCGCTGATCGGCATGGTCGGCGGTGCGCTGGTCTACGGGATCGGCGTGCTGGTCGGACGGGTGCTGGCGAGCGACGACTGGGACTTGCTCTATCGCTTGGCGGCGGCTGTGCCCGGCGGATCGCTGATTCTCCGCTGCTGGCAGCGCGACGTAAAATTGAATTGGTGAGCGACGTTTAGACGTTGTGTCGCCGGGGGATAGTATCGAGGTGCAACGCGCCCTGCTTGCGTCCGCCGGGGGATTAATCCCCCGGCTAGGAAAAACGCGACCCACTGAAGGGGTCGCAAAAACAGGTTGAGCGCTTGCGGTAACGTTTGGCTGTAGGTGGCGTATTCATGAGCGGAACTTGTGCCGCGATAGATTTTTAGGAACGCCTTTAGTGCGTTCCGATTTCCGAGCGAGGGGTTTCAACCCCTCGCGGACGAGCGAGAGAGGAATCGATGCCGTTTTGGCGCTGTTACTATCACGTCATCTGGGCGACCAAGCACCGCGCGCCGCTGATCAGTCCGCCAATCGAACCAATCATCTACCGGACAATTCAGGAGAAGGCACACGAACTTGACAGCCAACTGCTGGCGATCAACAGCGTGGAGGATCACATTCACGTCGCGGCTTGTATTCCGCCTAGACGATCCATTGCCGAGTGGGTTAAGCAGGTCAAAGGCGCATCGACCCGCGTCGTCAACACCCAGTTTCCCGATCTCGAAACGACCTTCGGTTGGCAGCAGAGCTACGGCGTGCTAACCTTCGGATCGAAAAATCTCGATTACGTGGTCGATTACGTCGAGCATCAGAAAGAACATCACGCCAAGCAAACGCTCAAACCCTATTTGGAGCGAATCGACAATGATTAATGGCTCTCAATCCTTTAGCGACCCCTTTAGTGGGTCGCGGTTTCCTGTAGCCGGGGGTTTCAACCCCCGGCGATTCTTGCCAATTCTCGCCCTTCTGCTCTTAATTCTGGCTGTTCCCCTTGCCGCCCAAACGCCTGATCCTTATGCCGCGCTGCCGCAGACCCAATCGCTGCGAGGCTTCCCCGATCTCGGCTATCCGAGCGCGCTGGTCAACGTGTCGCTCTACGCCGCCTTTGACGATCCGGCGTCGGGGCAGTTCTGGCAGCAGAGCTTCAGCCAACTCCTTCCCCGCGTCCAGAACGGCGAAATCCGCTTGGTCTTCGTGCCGCTGTTCGGCGCGGGCAGTATCCCCGGCGGGCGGGCGGCAGCGCGGGCGGCGATCTGCGCCAACGAGCAGGGGCGGTTCTGGGAGTACGCCGATCAATTGTTTGGGTGGCAAGATCAATTTGGCGCCGATGCCTTCTCCGGTGACCGGCTGGTCAGCGGCGCGGACGCTCTGGGGCTGGATCGCGCCCAGTGGAGTTCCTGCCTCGCCAGCAGCGGACCCGACACCATCCTCGACGACGCGGCGCAGGCGGCGAGCGATCAGGCGAGCTTCACGACCACTCCTTACGTCATGATCAACGATCTCCCCTCGCTGACCGACGCCGACAGCCTCAAATTCACGATTGACCTCGCCCTCCAGCAAGCCAACGATCAACTGGCAGCTAGCCTCACCCAAGCGACACCCGAAGCCACTGACAACGTGGATCGCTACACTTATGATCCGCTGACCCACGATCCCATCCCGCCGCCGCTGACCATCGATCTCCCCGACGGCTGGGCGTATGCCTATGACTCGCTGGTGCTGCAGGACATCGACGGCATCCGCCCGATCCCGTTCGCGATTTATCGGGGACCTGTCAGCGGTGGCACAGGCTACATTGTGCTGTTGTGGGGCTTTCCGAACCTCGTCAACGTCAGCGCAGCAATCACCGCGCCGATTCAGCCCGACGTTTGGACGGATGCGACCCGCCTGCTGCGCTTGGCGGTTGTCGAGCAGGGCTGCAACGTCGGCACCGACCTGCGCCGGAATTACAGCGTCGGCGGTTTGCAGGCGACTGGGACGCAGTTCGCGGCGGTCGACTGCCCCGAACTGCCGGATACGCGCGGCTGGTTCGCGGCGCTCCGCCAGTTCAACGCCAACTTCGTCTTTTACATGTACGCCGACCCGATCACGGCGATGGACGATGAAGCGACCACGCAAGACTTGCAGGCGATCCTCGACACGGTGCAGTTCATCATGCCCGCAGTAACTCCTGAGCCAACACCTTAAATGGGCGATGTAGGGGCAGGTTTCAAACCTGCCCCTACGAGGACGATTCGAATCAATCCGCGCCCTCGTCATAGCCGTAATCCTCATAAGCGGGGGCGTAGCGTCGATCCAACCGGCTGACGACCAGCCGCAGCACCAGCAGCAGCGGCAGCGCGATGCTGATCGCGACCGCGTCGCCGAAGTGGAACACGCTCTCGCCGAGGACAATCCCGCCGCCGATCAGCGCGACGACCACGAACAACATCAGGTAACGCTGCAAGCCGAAGCGGTCGAAGTGCAGCGGACGTGCGCTGATGATCAGCACCGCCACCCCGGTGATCATGCCGATCAACAGTCCATCGACGCCGCCTTGCAGCGCGCGCCACGCCGGCGTCTCCATTCGGCTGGCGGGGACGAGCGGCGTGATCGCGTTGTAGCCGCCATAGATCAGCGCCCCGACGACCGCCCCGAACTGAATGCTCAGCCAGTCGATCCGCAGCACCCGCCACGCCCACGATCCCAGCAGTACGTAAATCACGCCGATCCCGCCCGCGATGATCAAGCTGACGACGATCCCGCTCTGGATCAGCGCCGCGACCATGTAATCCTGCCGCCAGACGACCGCCCGCAAGCCGAGATAGCCGCTGACCGCACACAGTGCGATCACGGTTGCCGTCACGCCCTCGACAAACCGGCGCAGCGGACTCGACGTCATTTCCGCACGATCTCCCACGCCAAGTGGTTGATCTCCGGCAGAATCAGCTTCTCCAGCGCGACCTGTACGGCATTGGGGCTGCCCGGCATCGAGAAAACCAACGTTTGCTTGAAAACCCCCGCCGTCGCCCGGCTGAGCATCGCCGCCGCGCCGACCTCCTGAAAGCTCAACATGCGGAAGATTTCGCCGAAGCCGGGCAGCGTCTTCTCCAGCATCCGGCTGATCACGTCGTAGGTCGTGTCGCGCGGGCTGATCCCGGTGCCGCCGTTGAACAGGATCAGCCGCACGTCCGGCAGCGCGGCGAGTTCTTCCAGCGCCGCCGCCACCTGATCCGGCTCGTCCTTGATCAGCCGGTAGGCGGCGACGCGATGACCGAGTTCATCCAGCCGTCGCTCGATATACTGGCGGTTGACGTCGGTTTCCGGCGTGCGCGTGTCGCTGACGGTCACAATCGCAATCGTGACCGGCTGATGCCCGGCGAGTTCGCGGTGATCCGGTGCGCCCATAGCTGCGATCCTTTCGCTCTGCTGCTTACTGCGTTCAGCCCGATTTTATTCTATTGTACGCTTGTTCGCATTGGGAGATTAAGGGCACAGTCAGGTCCGCCCGGATGACTGGTTACGAAACCGTAATCAGGCTGTAACCCGATTGAAATCGGCGTCGATCAAGTTAGATGCTGCTGCGCTATCATAGAGGGCAGTTGGTTTAAAGATGAGGATTTCCCCTGATGCTGCCAAAATCGATCCGCTGGCGACTTCCACTCAGCTACGCCGGTATCGCGCTGCTGGCGACGATTGCGCTGGGCGCGGTGCTGCTGATCACGCTGCGCGGCTACTACGCGCTGCGCGAGCGTGACAACCTGCTGAGCAATGCTCAGTTGATCAGCGACATTGTGGCTCACGCGCCGGGTGACGATCCCTCGCAAGGCGCGGTGAGCGACCAGATCAACGTGCTCTCGTTCATCTCGCAGTCGCGCATCCAACTGTTTGACGTCAACCATCGCATCATCGTCGATTCGGGCGATCCCGCCGATAAGCAGGTGACGACCTTCCCCGCTCAACCAGTCCCATCACAGCCAGATGTGCTGTACCTGACCAATCCGAACTCGGTGCCAATCCCGCAGTCTGGGCAAGTGTTCTCCATTGCCCGCATCGTGCAGAGCGGCTCAACCTCGCCTGTTCCGAGCGCTGCTGACGCGGGCGGTGCAGGCGGCGCTGCGAGCGGGCAGGTGATCGACCCCGGCAAAGGCGGCATGAGCATCTCGGTCGCCGGATCGCCCTATGGCATCAGTCTGCGCGGCGATGCGAGTCCCGCCAGTTGGTCGAACGAGACGGTCGCCGTCCAGATTTTCGACTCGCAGCAGCAGCCCATCGGTATGGTGCAGGTCTCGAACGGACCGGCTTACGGTACGGAGATCATCGCCGGCGTGACGTGGGCGCTGATCGGCGCGGGCGCGGCTGCCGTTCTGCTGGCTGCCGCCGCTGGCTGGTTCATGAGCCGTACCATGACCGCGCCGCTGCTGCTGCTGACCGACGCCACCGCGCAGATGGCGAACGGGCAGCTTTCGACCCGCGTCGGGCTGGATCGCACCGACGAGTTCGGCACGCTGGCGCACGCCTTCGACGACATGGCGACGCGGGTGGAGACGACGGTCGTCGCCCTACGCCGCTTCGTCACCGACGCCGCCCACCAGATTCACACGCCGCTGACCGCCGTCCACGCCGATCTCGAACTCGCCGCCAGCGAGCCGGACGCGCCCCGCCAGCAGATGTTCATCGAGCGGGCGCTGACTCAGTTGAAGCGGCTGGAGGCGCTGACCGACGACCTGCTCGACCTTTCGCGGCTGGAAGCCCACGCCGTCGACGACCGGCGCGCGCTGATCGATCTAGGCGCGCTGCTGCGCGAGTTGAGCGAAGCCTTCGCTTCACGCGCCGAGCAAGCCGGGATCGCCTTCAACGTCGAAACGCCGGATCAGTCGGTGAAGGTCTCGATCAACGAAACCCAGTTTCGCCACGCGGTCGGCAATCTGCTCGACAACGCCATCAAGTTCACGCCCGAAAACGGGACGATCACCGTCGGCGTCCGGCGCGATGGCAATCAAGCTGAATTGTGGGTCAACGACAGCGGGATCGGCATCGCCGCCGCCGACCTGCCGGACATCTTCAACCGCTTCCATCGAGGGCGCAACGCCGCCGCCTATCCGGGCAGCGGCTTGGGTCTGGCGATCATCAAGGCGATTGTCGAAGGGCATCAGGGGCAGATCAGCGTGCAAAGCGCAGCCGGTGACGGCACCCAGTTCGCCCTGCGCATTCCGGTAGGCGCAGGATCACCATGATGACGACCGCCCACATTCTGCTGATTGAGGACGATCCCGCCGTCGCGCGCAGTCTGCAAGATGGGCTGACCCGTGACGGCGGCTATCCGGTGACGTGGAAGGCGTCGGGCGGGGAGGGCGTCCGCTGCGCCCGCGACCAGAACCCGCACCTGATCATCCTCGACGTGCGCCTGCCCGACGGATCGGGCTTCGACTTCTGCCGTCAGATGCGCCAGTTGGGGCTGCGCCAGCCGATCCTGATGCTGACGGTTCAGCGCGACGAGACCGACAAGGTGCTGGGGCTGGAAATGGGCGCGGACGATTACGTGACCAAGCCCTACAGCCTGCGCGAACTGCTCTCGCGCATCCGCGCTCAACTGCGCCGCGCTTACGGCGAACTCTCCAGCGTCGACGCCGATCTGCTCCACGTCGGCGACCTCGTGATCGACCGGGGGCGCGGTCAGGTCTGGCGCGATCACCAGTTAATTTTGCTGACGCCGACCGAGTTTCGGCTGCTGGTTTTTCTGGCGCAGCACCCTAATCAGGCGCTCAGCCGCGCCCAAATCCTCGATGCGGTCTGGGGCTACGATGCCGACGTCGACAGCGAGCGCGCCGTCAACGTCCACGTCCGCCGCCTGCGCGAGAAGGTCGAGATCGACCCCAGCAAGCCCACCCTGATCTTGACCGTCCCCAGCATCGGCTATCGCCTTCACGCCTGATTCGGTTTGGCAGCCGCTAGAGGCTCGAAGCCTCTAGCTAGCAACGCAAGCCACCTGAAGGTGGCTGTGCGGCAGCCCGCTTCAGCGGGCTTGAACCCGTAGCCCGATGCTTTCAGCGTCGGGCGCAAACAGGATGCGGGCATCTTCACCATGCCTAATTCTTCCTCTCCACTCCCTGATTACGAAACCGTAATCGCCCCGCAACCGTACCGAAACCCGCCCATGTCAACCTCGACGGCAAGTACACCAAAGGAGAAAGCTTTTATGCTGCCTAGAAAATGGTTCTTGCTTGCCACCTTCGCCTTGTTGATCGTGCCCTTCGCGTCACTCTCGGCGCAGAATCAGCCGACGATCTCGATTGCGCTGCCGTCGATCATGCAGAACGTGATCGACGAAAGTATCTTCGACGATTTCGAGCGCGCCAACGGCGTTCAGGTCTACGTCAATTACGAGGACATCGCCGTGCCCGATCCCGCTGGCGACATGAGCGGCTACTTCGACGCGCTCGCCGAGTACGTTTCATCGGCGGACGTGATCTTCGTCCAGAACGTGACATTCAGCCCCGGCGCGACCCGCGCCGGCTATCTGCTAGACCTCAGTCCTCTGACCAGCGCCGACTCGTCGCTCAATCCCGACGATTTCTTCCCGGCGGCGTGGCAGTCGCTCCAGTGGGATGGCGGCGTCTGGGCGCTGCCGGTCTCGCTCGACGCCGACATGCTGATCTACGATCCGGCGGCGTTCGACCAAGCGGGATTGTCCTACCCGAACGAGCGCTGGACGATGGATGACCTCGCCAACGCCGTCAAAGCGCTGACGCAGTACAACGCCGACGGCAGTATCAGCGTGCCCGGTCTGTCGACCTTCGGCAGCACCGCCGCGCTGTTCCGCAGCCTTTACGGTCACAACTTCTACGACGCCAGCGGCAATCCGACCTTCACCGACCCGGCGCTGGAAGCCATCATGACCCAGTGGCAAGACCTCGTGAGCGGCGGCTACGTCGGCTCGACCTTCACCAGCGGCAGCAGCAATCAAGTGCCGATGCGGATTATGAGCAGCATCGGCTTGAGCTTTGGCGGACTCGGCGGACCGAACAACAATCAACCGGCATCGGTGGCGGTGGCGCTGCCCGGTGGCAGCGTCGGGCTGACGCTGAGCGCGCTGGCGGTCAGCAGCGGCACGCAGCAGCCGGAACTCGCCTACGCGCTGGCGAAATACCTGACCAGCAATCCGGCGCTGGTAAACAGCCCGTTGGGCGGATTCCCGGCACGGCAGAGCTTGATCGGCGCGCAGCCGCAGCAGCTCTCGTCAGTCGGGCACGAGCGGCTCCGCCAGCGCTTCGAGCGGCGGCATCCGCTTCATCTCGGCGGGGTCGTCGCCGGAAGCGCAGGCGGCGCTGACGCAACTGCTGCCGCACGCGCTCACGCTGCTCGATCAGGGCTACGGCGATTACGTCAACCGGGCGCTGAGTGCCATGTCCAGCGATGGCATCGACGCCCACACCGCGCTTCAGGATGCCGAAGCGCAGGCAGCCAGCGACTTGCAAGCCGCCAGCGATCAGCGCGCGCTGGTCAGCGTGGTCGTGGCGACGCCTCCGCCGCCGGTCGTGCTTCAGCCGGGTGAGATCGCGCTCAACTTTGGCGTGCAGTCCAATATC
Source organism: uncultured Chloroflexia bacterium (assembly GCA_963826685.1). GTDB lineage: Bacteria > Chloroflexota > Anaerolineae > Aggregatilineales > Phototrophicaceae > Flexifilum. The sequence goes on from CAWGYC010000007.1 coordinate 203,046, forward strand.
CAGCCGATCCCCAACCTCGATCAATGGCAGCAGTTGGCGACCGATTTCGCCGCCGCCGATCCTGACGTGGGTATCGTCAATCTGGACGTGAGTTTCGGTCAAGCGACGGATTACGCGCAGCGTGACGACTGCTTTTCCCTGACTTCGAACGCTGTGCCCAATCTCGATTCATCGACCATCCTCAACCTTGATCCGTATCTGGACGCCGACCCGAACTTCGACCCCAACGATGTCGTCGGCGGCTTGATGGCGCAGCTTCAGAAGGATAACCATACGTGGGCGTATCCGCTGACTCTTCAGGTGCAGACGCTCAGCTACAGCGTATCGATCTTCCAGCAAGCGGGCGTGCCGCTGCCCGATGGCACGTGGACGGTCGATCAATTCAGCAGCGCCCTGCGGACGCTCAAGGACGCGCTCGACAAAGCGCCGTTCGTGACCCACGACCTGAACGGCGAATCGCTGATGATGCTGATCGCCGCTTACGGCGGGCTGCCCATCGACTACCGCACCAACCCGGCGACCATCAACTTCACCGATCCGGCGACCGTCGCCGCCATCCAGCAGGTGCTCGACCTCGCCAAGAACGGCTATATCGACTACCAAGCGCTCGCCCACACCGGCAACGTATTCAGCATCTCGATCAGCGGTGATGGGCAGCCGGACGCCATCACCAGCGACGCTCTGGGCGGCTTCCGCCAGATCAGCGGCGGACCGAAAGGCGGCGGCGACGAACGGCGGTTGGTGGCGTATCCGAGCGGCGTCTACACCGGGACGAGCTACGCCATCGGCACGGGCTACATCAGCGCGACGGCGCAGAACCCGGACGCTTGCTATCGCTTCTTGAGCTATATCGCGCAGCACGTCGACGTGTTCAGCGCCATGCCCGCCCGCCTGTCGCAGATCAACGACCCAACGGCGCAGGCGAGCTTGGGCGGCAACGCAGACTTCTACAAGGCTTATGCCCAAATGCTCCAGAACCCGACCACTATCGTCTTTCCGTCGGCGCAGGGCAACAATTCGGTCAGCGACTTCTTGACCCAGTTCTTCCTGAACCGCGCCTTCGACGACTACGTCCTGCACGACGCCGACCTGAGCGCCGAACTCAGCGACGCGCAGACCTACGCCGTCGCCTTCCAGCAGTGTGTGGCGGCGCTCCCGCCGGAGGATACCGCGCCGGGTGTCGGTCAGCGCGGGATCAATAAGGGCGTCCAAGACTGCGCCACCAGCATCGATTCGAGCCTTGCCAATCTGTTCCCCAGCCGGTGAGTGCCGACCTAAAGCGGTTCGTCGTAAGGGCGGGTTTCAAACCCGCCCTTACCTAATACGCCATTGGGGGACTTGTGCTTCAATTCGTGGATCGACTGCTGTTCGCTTTGGAACGGCTCTGGCAGCATCGCGTCCTCGTCCTGTGGACGCTGGTCGGGCTGGCGGCGGCGACCACGCTGGCGCTCAGCCTGACGCTCTACGTCGACGCCGTCAACACCGATCTGCTGACCACGCATCTGGGCGATCCGCCCTATGCCTTCCGCTTCCGCTATCTGGGAAGCTGGAACGGCAGCATCACCCCCGCCGACGTGAGCAGCGCGACGGCTGCGATTGACACCGGCTTCGCCGGGACGATTGATCTGCCGCTGGCGCAGACGGTCAACTACGCCAGCGGCGGTTCGTGGTCGATTACGCTGGACGGCGCGGGGAGTTTGGGATCGCTCAAGCTGTCGTCGCTCGACGGCGCGGACGCGCTGATGCAGATCGTCGCGGGCGAATGGTCGCCGGATGCCGCCGCCTCAGCCGACGGTGCGATCCCGGTGCTGCTGCCCGACTCGCTGCTCTACACGATGGGCGTGCAGGTCGGCGACACGCTGACGGCGGCGCGCCCCGGTTATGCGCCCGCTAAGTTGCGGGTGGCGGCGCTCTGGCATCCGGTGAACGCCGACGATCCGGCGTGGATTTTCCCGCCGCGCTTCTTCGACAACGTGATCCTGATGGGCGACGCCGACCTGCAAACCTTCTTCGCGCAGGTGGAGAACTCGGTCGAGGAGACGGCGTGGTATCTGAACTTCGACGGGAGTGATCTGCGAACGTCCGACGTTGCCGGGCTGATCAGCCGGATCGCCGACGGCGCGCGCGAGGTGACGGCGGCGCTGCCGGGCGTCCGCCTTGACCTGACGCCGACTGACGGCTTGCAAAAGTTCGTCGCCGAGGTCGATACCTTCACCCAGCAGTTGGTGATCATGAGCCTGCCGGTCGGCGGGCTGGTGCTCTATTTCGTCGCGCTGGTCGCCGGGCTGCTGGTCAGCCGTCAGGGCGAGGAGGACGCCGTACTGCGCAGCCGGGGGATCAGCCGCCGCGCCATCCTGCTGATCCACGTGCTGATCTGGCTGCTGCTGACCGGGACGGCGCTGGCAATCGGGCTGATCTTGTGCCCGTCGGTGGTGCGCCTCGTCGGGCGGACGAGTTCGTTTCTCCAGTTCAACGGGACGCAGACGCTCGACGTAGTCTTCACGCCGCAGGCAATCGCGGCGGGCGCGCTGACCGGCTTGATCGCGTCGAGCAGCGGCTTGTACTTCTCGTGGCGCAGCAGCGTCCAGACGATCACCGGCTTCAAGCTCGGCGCCGCCCGCGCCGCTAAAGCGTGGTGGCAGCGGGCTTATCTGGACGTGTTGCTGCTGATCCCGGCGCTCTACGTGCTCTACACGCTCTGGCGGCAGGGCGGGCTGACGACCAGCGCCGCCGACCCCTTCAGCGATCCGCTGGCGTTTGTCGCGCCCACGCTCTTTTCGCTGAGCGTGACCCTGCTCTTTTTGCGCCTGTTCCCGCTGATCGTCGGCTGGGCGGCAAGGCTCGTCAATTTCGGGCGCGGCGTCGCCGTGCTGATGGCGCTGCGCGAGCTAACGCGCTCGATTGGGCGCTACCGGGGCACGCTCCTGATGATGTGCTTCACCCTCAGCCTGACCGGATTCACGGCGTCGATGGCGAGCACGATTGACCGCACCCTCGCCGACGCGGTTGATTACCAGATTGGCGCGGACGCGGTGATCGTCACGCCGACCGACGCCCAGACCGAAGAAGGCGCGGTCGATAGCTCGACCGGGCAGACGACCATCACCGTCACCGGCTTCAACACCCTGCCCGCCGACGATCTGCTGACGATCCCCGGCGTGCAGCAGGTCGCGCGCGTCGGGCACTACCCGGCGCAGATCGTCCTGCCCAACCAGCGCATCAGCGGGACAATGCTCGGCATCGACCGCGCCTCGATTGCGGCGGTGGCGCGCTTCCGCGAGGACTACAGCGCCGTTCCGGTCGCCGATCTATTCAACCGGCTGGCGGGCAACCGCGACGGCGTGCTGATCAGCGCGCGGACCGCCGCCGATTACAACCTGCGCGTCAATCAGGTGATCACGATGCAGGTGCAGGCGCTCGGCACGTGGTACGACGCCAAAGTGCCGATTCTGGGCGTGCTCGACTACTTCCCGACGCTCGACCCCGCCGCTGGCTTCTTCCTGATCGGCTCGCTGGAGCCGATCTTCGAGTTGGTCGGCACGGAACTGCCCTACGACCTGTGGCTCAAGCTCGCGCCCGACGCCGACGTCAGCGCCATCCGCGACCAAGCCGAAGTCCTCGGCTATCCGATCCTCGACTGGCGCGACCCGCAGACCGCGCTTGAGGTCGCCCGCGCGGCTCCCTCGCGGCGCGGTGTGCTCGGATTCCTTTCGGTCGGCTTCGTCGCCTCGATCCTGCTGACGCTGGTCGGCGCGATCATCCAGAGCGCTGCCTCGTTCCGGGCGCAGGCGGCGCAGTTGGGGTCGCTCCGGGCGATGGGCTTGAGCGGGCTGTCGGTCGGCGTCTATCTGTTCCTGCTGCAAACGCTGATGACGGGCTGCGGCATCCTCAGCGGCACGTCAATCGGCGTGGCGGCGACCCTGCTCTACCTGCCGCTGCTCGACTTCAGCGGCGGGCTGCCGCCTTACCTCGTCCGCGTCGCGTGGGGGAACATTTTTCTGGTCTACGCCGCCTTCGCGGCGATTCTGCTGGCGGTGACCTTCGGCACGACCGCCTTTCTCGGTCGTGAGCGCCTGTCCACCCTCGTCAAACTGGGAGATGCGTAACGGTGTCCATTGCAAAACCTACCTCACCCCCTGCCCCCTCCCCACTGCGTAGAGAGGGGGAAAAGCTAGCTGGCGAAAGGTTCTTAAAGTCCCCTCTCTATGTAATGGAGAGGGGATTTAGGGGTGAGGTCATCGTGATCATTTTGATGATGTTTTCCCTTGCCGCCTGCTCCGGCGAGAACCCGCAGCAAGCGCCGACCTCGACGCCAATTCCGACCGCGCCCGCCGTCGCCGCGCCGACCTACGTCGTCCAGCGCGGCGACGTGGAGGACATCTTCGACTTCAGCGGGCGCTGGGAGCCGCGCGATCAGGAGCAGCTTGCCTTCGAGGTCGGCGGGGCGGTGCGGCGCGTCAACGTCCAGCGCGGCGATACCGTCTCGGCGGGCGATTTGATCGCCGACTTGCAAATCGACGATCTCGAAAATCAGTTGGCTTCGGCGCAGCTCTCGCTGCAATCGGCGCTGGCGAGCGAGCAGTCCAGCGCCGACACCAGCGTCGGGTCGGTTGCCGACGCCGAGATCGCGCTGGCGAACGCCCGCCTCAGCTTGCAAAACGCGCAGAACAACCTGCCGTGGACGTCGGTCTCGTCGGCGCAGCTTCAAATCCAGTCGGCGCAGCAAGCGCTCGACAACGCCCAGCGCGCCTACGATAACGCGGTCAGCCATCCCGAAGCGGCGGGCGCAGCCTCGGCGGTCGATGGCGCTTATCAGCAGCTTCTCTCGGCGCAAAACAGCCTGCGTTCGGCGCAGAATAGCTATTACTCCGCTGCCCAGAGCTTCAACAACGCGCAGGCGCAGATCAAGACGCAGCAGAACAGCGTGATTCAGGCAGAACTCAATTTGCAGAAGGCACAGCAGAACGCCGCCAGCGGCGGCACGTCGAATGGGGTGCAGTCGGCGCAGTTGAGCATCGACCAGATCAACGCCAAGATCGCCCAGTCGTCGCTCTATTCGCCCATCGACGGCGTGGTGCTCGACGTGACCATCAAGCCGGGCGATTCGGTCACTGCCTACAAGACCGTCATCACCATCGGGCGACCTGACCCGAAGGAGGCGATTGCCAGCCTCGCCTTCGCCGACGCCCAGCGCCTCAGCGTGAGCATGGTGGGCGTCTGTCAGGTGGTCAACCAGCCGGAGACGGCGGTGCAGTGCATCGTCCGCCGCCTGCCGCTCAGCGCTCAGGATGCCGACACGACCACCCGGATCGCCGCGACGCTGCCGCAGGTCGCCGAAGGACAGTTGATCGACGTGCAGATGCCGCTTGAAGTCAGCCACAACGTGCTCTGGCTGCCGCCCGCCGCGATCCGCACCTTCCAGAGCCGGACGTTCGTCGTCTTGCAGACGCCCGACGGCCCGCGCCGGGTGGACGTGGAGATCGGCTTGCAGACGGTCGACCGCGTGGAGATCACCAGCGGCTTGAACGAGGGCGACGTGGTGATCGGACAATGACGATCTTAAGCCTGCCACTTTCGTCGTGTCATTTATCAGCCTGTCCTCGACACAGTGCTGTTTTTCTCCCCCTCTCTACGCAGTGGAGAGGGGGTTGGGGGGTGAGGTCAGCAGGGGGTGAGGGGCAATGACCGCCTACATCTCTTGTCACCGCATCGTCAAAGTCTACCGCGTGGGCGGGCATGAGTTAGTCGCGTTAAGGGGTATCGACTTCGAGATGGAGGAGGGCGAGTTCGTCGCCATCATCGGACCGAGCGGCGCGGGCAAAAGCTCGCTGCTCAACCTGCTCGGCGGCTTGGACACGCCGACCGCTGGAGGGTTGATGGTCGGCGGGCGCAACCTGCTCGAACTCAAGGGGCGGGCGCTGGCGGATTATCGCCTGCATCGGGTCGGCTTCCTGTGGCAGTCGGTCAGCCGCAATCTGCTGGCGCACCGCTCGGCGGTTCGCAACGTGGCGCTGCCGATGATGCTGGCGGGCGTTCCGTTTTGGCGACGGGGCAGACAGGCGCGCGACCTGCTCGAAGCGGTCGGGCTAGGCGATCACCTGCACAAAAAGCCCGAGGCGCTCTCTGGCGGGCAGCAGCAGCGCGTCGGCATCGCGGTGGCGCTGGCGAACAATCCGCCGCTGCTGCTGGCGGACGAACCGACCGGCGCGCTGGATCGCGCCAGCGGGGTGCAGGTGCTCGACCTGCTGGCATCGCTGCGCCAGCGCTACGGCTTGACCATCCTGATGGTCACGCACGATCTCGCCATCGCCCGCTACGCCGACCGGGTGCTGACGCTGCGCGACGGCGCGCTCGGTCAAGACCTTTCCCACGCCGACGAAGAAGCGCCCGCGCTCGACGACAGCGGGCGGATCCGCCTGCCCGACGCGGTGCGCGCTCAGCTTGGCGACGCGCGTCACATCGCCGTCGAGATTCGCCCGGAGGGGGTGCTGCTGCGTCCCGAAACTGACGCCGACGAGGATGCGGGATTTGGTGATCTAGTGCCGCAAGACGTGCCACCCCAGCGCACGCGCCGCTTCCGTCTGCCGCGTCGGGTGCGGTCGTGAGGACGAATGGCAAATCGCCCCATCCGCGCGTCGTCGTGGAGGGCGTCGAGCGCTCCTTCGGCTCCGGTGAGGGAATCGTGCGCGTGCTGCGCGGCGTCAATCTGGCGGTCGCGCCGGGCGAGCGGGTCGCGCTCTACGGACCGTCCGGCAGCGGCAAAACCACGCTGCTCAACCTGATCGGCGCGCTGGATCGCCCCGACGCGGGGTCGATCCGCATCGACGACGCCGACATCCTCAAACTGAGCGAGCGCCAGCGTGCTCAACTGCGCCGCCAGCGGATCGGCTTCATCTTCCAGAGCTACACGCTGATGCCGACTTACAGCGCCGACGAGAACGTCGATCTAGCGCTGCGCCTGCCGGGGATCGGCTATTTCGAGCGCCGCAAGCGAGCCGCCGCCGCGCTCGCCGCCGTCGGCTTGACCGCGTGGGCGGATCACGTCCCCGACGAGTTGAGCGGCGGTCAGCGCCAGCGCGTCGCCATCGCCCGCGCGCTGGCGCTCCACCCGGCGTTGATCCTCGCCGACGAGCCGACCAGCGGACTCGACTCGCGCACGGCGCGCCGGATTCTGGCGCTGTTCGAGGCGGTCGCCGCCGCGCAGGGCACGACCTTTCTGATCGTCTCGCACGACCCGATGGTCGCCACTTACGTGGACAGCGCCTACGACCTGCTCGACGGGCGGCTTGCCCCGCACGAGACGCATAAGGAAATCATGCCATGAAAACAACATTCATCCGTAGGGGCGCAGCGCGCTGCGCCCCTACCAAACACATCGTGATTGTGCTCGCCCTCCTGCTGGCGAGCGCCTGCACGCTTCAGGCGAATCACCCGCAGTCCGAGCCGATCCTGTTCCAGAATGCCGCGACCGCGACCGAGACGATCCCACCTTCGACGCCGCTGCCCTCGCTGACGCCCTCGCGCACGCTGCTGCCCCCGCCGACCTTCGAGCCGCCGACGCTGACGCCGCTGCCCTCGGCGACGCCGACCATCACGCCGACCGCCGCGCTCGACCTGTCGGTCTCGATCCCCGGCTTGAACGGGCTGGAGTCGCCGACGCCAACCGGAACGCCCGGTTGCCAACCGCGCAAAGATTGGAAGCTGACTTATACCGTCCAGCCCAACGACGCGCTCGCCCGCATCGCCGAGCGGTACGGCACCTATGCCAATACGCTGGCGCAGGCGAACTGCATCGCCGACCCCAACGTCATCAGCGTGGGGCAGGTTTTGCGCGTCCCCGGCGACGTTCAGCCCGCCGATCAGGTTTACGACTGCAACTGGACGCTGCTCACGCCCCAGAACGGCACGCTGGCGATCTCCGGCAGCGGCACGCTGACCTTCGACTGGCGCGGACCGCGCGCGCCGCGCAATTTGATCCGCATCTACAAGCCGGACGGCAGCACCTACGAGGACGTGATCGAACTGCGCCAGAACGAGACCATTGACCTGAGCGACATCCCCGACGCCGGAACCTATACGTGGTACGTCTACCCGCTGGATCAGAACTTCGTGCAGATTGCCTGTCACGAGGGCGGACCGTGGACCTTCACCAAAGCGCAGATGCCGACCCCCACGCCGACGCTTGCCCTCGGCGCGCCCTAGTGCTGCATCCGGTGAACAATTGAAGAAAAAGGGGCATAACATGAGGGGGTCTAAAACCCCTCACCCCGGACGTAAAGCGTCCTGCACCTCTCCCACGTAAACGGGGCGAGGGGCGACGTTCCCCCTTCTCCCCGCTTGTGTGGGAGAAGGGGTTAGGGGGATGAGGGGTCAAAAACCTACTTTTTCAACACCCTCGTGTTACGCCCCTACGAGAACAAAACCGAATATACAGATATGCCCTAAACGCGGCTGAGCGGATCGCGGATCAGTTGGTAGGCGAGCGCGCCGAGGCTTGCGCCGATCAGCGGTGCCAGCAGATAAATCCACTGATCCGTCCACACGCCCGCAACCAGCGCCGGACCCAGCGACCGCGCCGGATTCATCGACGCGCCGCTGATCGGTCCCGCCCACAGCGCGTCCAGCGCGACCGTGAAGCCAATCGCCAGCGCCGCCGTCTCGCCAACCGCTCTGGTATCGGTGGCGACGGCGATGATCACGAACATCAGCATCGCTGTCAGCAGAATTTCGAGCAGGAACGACTGCTGCGCCGATCCCGCTGGCAAGGTTGCGCCAAGCTGAGCCACATCGCCCAGCATCAAGCGCAGCGTCTCCGCGCCCAGAATCGCGCCCAGCAGTTGGCTGCCGACATAGACCGGCACGTCGCGCCAAGCGAAATGCCGGGTCAGCGCAAAGGCGACCGTCACCGAGGGGTTGAAATGCGCGCCCGAGATGTGCCCGGTCGCCGCGATCATGACCGTGATGATCAGCCCGAAAGTCAGCGCGACGCCGAGGTGAGTCAGCGAGCCGTTGATCGCGTTGACCATGATCGCGCCGCACCCGGCAGTGACTAAGGCATACGTACCGATGAACTCGGCACCGGCGCGCCGTAGCAGTTGTCGATCCAATCGAAGCTCTTTTCGTTTGCGGTCGGGAAAACTTAGCCAGCACCGTCGCGTAACATTTGGGCGTAAGGATGGGGCATTCCGCCGACTTCGGGTGTCGCTTCAATCGCCTGAGCGGTGCGTTCGAGGTCGTAGGCGACGCGAATGAACTGCACCGTCAGGTCGCGCCCGCTGGCGGTCAGCATCACGTACCCGGCGCGCGGATCGTGATCTTTGGGCTTGCCGACGCTGCCCGCGTTGACGATCTGGCGTCCGCTGGGCAGCGTCTTGTGATAGGGCAAGTGGGTGTGCCCGCAGACGATCACGTCGGCGTCAGCGGCGTCGAGCAGGCGCTCGAAATAGTCGTCCGGGCGATCTGCGAACATATACTCGTTGACCTTGCGCGGGCTGCCATGCACCAGCAGCACGCGCAAGTCGCCCAACCGCACCGGAAGGTGCGCCGGGAGCGCGCGCAAGAAGGCTTTGTTGTCGACGCTGGTGTGGGCATTCGACCACGCAATCGATAGTTCGCCGCGCGCCCGGTCGATCTCGGCTTTGTAGGCACAGCCACAGTCGGCACTGTCGTTGCCCACGCCCTGATCGTAATTACCCATGATCGTCGGGATACCCCGCTGGCGGATCAAGTTGACGACTTCGTTCGGGAACGTCCCGTAGCCGACCAGATCGCCCAAGCAGTAGAGATTCTCCAACCCGCGCGCCGCCATGTCCGCAAAGACGGCTTCCAACGCGGGCAGGTTGCTGTGAATGTCGCCAAAGATCGTGATCGAGTCGGTCAATCTCCTGCTCCTTGTGAGTCGCTTAGCGTTGGAAGGGTGGTGAGAAAATCGGCGATCCGCGCTTCGAGCCGCCGCGCCGTCCACAGGAAGGCTTCGGCGCGCTGCTGATCGTCCCGAATCGCCACCGGATCGGGCAAGCCCCAATGGATTTGGCGACTGCTGCCGGGAAAAGTCGGGCAGACCTCGCGCACCTTGTCGCAGACCGTGATCACGACGTTGAAAGGCTGGTCAGCAAAGGCGCTCAGGTGGTGGGTTTGCTGCCCGCTGATGTCGATGCCCAACTGCCGCAAGGTGCGTATCGCCGCCGGGTGGACGGTGGTCGGCTGGCTGCCCGCGCTGAACACGTCGAGCTGTCCCTGACTGGCGTGGCGCAGCAAGCCCTCCGCCATCTGCGAGCGCGCGCTGTTATGGGTGCAGAGGAACAGGACGCGCTGGCGCGCCAGCCGCAGTTCCGCGCCCGACGGCTCGCTCCACAGCGCCGGATGCAGCGTCAGTCCGGCATCACGGTAGCGCTGGCGCAGGCGTGCCAGATCGAGGCTGTAGTAGACGTCGCGCCCGTCCGCCTCGCTGCGCCGGGTCGTCACCAGTGCGTCGTCGCGCAGCTTCTTCAGGTGATAGGAGACAAGGTTCATCGGCTGCTGAAGCTGGGCGACCAGTTCATTCACCTGATAATCGCTGGTCGTCAGCGCTTTCAGCAGCCCCCAGCGCACGTCGTTCGCCAGCAGTTTGATGAACTCCGGCGGTCGCTCCGGCGGATTGAGGTTCATAGGTTAAATTCCCACCACTTAATTTAATGCAGTTTAAATTGCTTCAATCTGAATTGAAGTGTATTCGATCTTTACCCCGGCTGTCAACTCCGCGAGTCACGAAACCTCATCCCGCCGCGTTTAACGTCCCGCTGCTAGGGAGCGTAGTCCGGGCGGCGAGGTGAGATCATGGCACAGATCAAGCGAGGAAAATGCCGCTGACGTAGACTACCAGCACGATCCCCAAGACGGTGCAAAAGAGGCTGAAAATGAGCTGGTTGACGAGCGGTCGCTTGCCCCACAGCGCGAGGATCATGAACAGCGGAAACAGCACGCTGGCATAGCGGGCAAAGCTGGTCAGCGACGACGAGATCGGGATCAGGATGCTCGCCAGCGTGAACAGCCCGTAGGATGCACCCAGCCGCCACCAGACGATCACGGCGATCACGACGGCAGCCACCACCAGCGGCACGTTGAACAGCGACTCAATCATCACCTGCTGCCCAGCCGCCAGCGCCGAGAAGAAACTGCCGACTGCGGGCAAGCTGTGGGCGAAAAAGCTCGCCGATGGGCGTCCCCACGCGGCTTGCACCTGATAAAACACCAGCGGATCGCCAAAGGCGCTGTTTAGATAAGCCATGTAGCTGAACAAGCCGAAGGGGACAATCGCAATCGCCGCTGCGGTCAGCGGCGCACGGCGGATACCCTGAATTAAGCGGCTCCAAGCGCCGCGTTGCCGACTGGTTCGCAGCGTGAAACCCTGCGCTCGCGCCCATTCGAGCGCGACAACCGCCCACAGGATCACGCCCGGCGCGCGGGCAGCGCTGCACAGGATCGCGGCGGCGATGCTCAGCGACCAGCGCTCGCGCCGCGCGAAATAGAAGGTCGCCACGGCGAACAGCAGAAATAAGCCCTCGGTGTAGATGAACAGGCTGTAGATCGCGGTCGGGAAAAAGGCAATATATAATAGAGTGCGCCGGGCAATGCCTTCATCGTCGGGAAATTCAAAGCGAACCAGCGCGTAGAGCAGCACGTAAGCGGCGGCGACGCTCAAATTGACGACCAGCACGCCTGCCGTCACCGGGTCGGTCAAAATTTCTGCTAGCCGGATCAAAATCGGCAGCAGCGGGAAAAACGCGACCGAAGACTGCGCGCCGGGCACGTACTGGTAGCCGTGCGCGGCGATGGAGAGATACCAACCCGCGTCCCATTTCATCCAAAGCTGCTGGATCACGTCGCCGACCGGCTGGTCACGGACGAAGATGCTCGCGGCGAGAAAGAAGCCGATGCCGATCACCAGCCGGGAAATGACGAAAACCGCAAGGGGGAAGCTGTAACCTTTCAGCCGCATGAAACCGTCTGCCGCCGCTTCATGGAACGCTCTGCGACCGCTGGGAACCGCGCTGTTGGTGCTCCTGCTGCTGAACATCGGTTTGTATTCCGTTCTCCCGCAGTGGCAGGGGAATTCGCTGGCTAATCGTCCCCGCAGTCTTCGTTTCGAGTTCGACCAATCGTCGCCCGGCGCGGGCTGGTACGGCACGGAAGCCAACGGCGACGCGGCGACCTTTCAGTGGATGTCGGACGTCCAATCAACGCTGCAATTCTCGATTGCGCCGCGCGACCCATTGGAGATCGTCTTTCGGGTCGTCAACGGGCTGCCCGACGTGATCGACGGGCTGCAACTGAGCGTCAATAACTTGCCGATCCCGCTCGACCACGCCGGTGATCGGTTCAGCGGTGTGATTCCGCAGGACATCCTGACGACCGAGTTCGCCCAACCTCTACCTCACCTTTCAGGTGCCATCAGTCAGCCGACCGTCCGACCTGAACCCCGGCAGCAGCGACACGCGCACGCTCGGCGCTGCCTTCGATTGGTTGATCGTGCGTCCTCTTGCCGATAATAACACGTTGTACGAGTTCGATCAGGGCTGCACGCCGGAGGCTGGCTGGTACGGCTCGGAAACTGACGGCGTGGATGGATCGACCTTCTGCTGGACGGCGGCGACCGACGCGACAATGCCGATCCACGTCCCGCGCGGGAAAGCGTTTACGCTGGAAGTGGGCATTACCGAGGCGATCACGCCGGAGGTGCTGGCGACCTTCCGCTTGGAGATTGACGGGACGGCGCTGGACGCGCAAGCCGCCGCCCACGCCGGGCGGCTGATCTACACTGCCGAGGTGCCGCCAATTGACGCGGACGCCGCCGTCGTGACTTTCCACGTCGATCAGTTAGGCACGCCGTCGCCGGACAGCGGCGATCACCGTTCGTTGGGCGTCCGGGTGGACTGGCTGCGCATTAGCGAGCAATCTTCATGAACTTTACGCATCGAACGCGCTCCATCGTGATTGTGTCCGTTGTGCTGATCGGAGTTACCCTGCTCACGCTGGCGCTGTTCGCGTGGATGGGCTACCCCCTCGCCGATTTCGCGCGGGTTCAGGTCGGCGACGGCAGAGACGCGCTCACCTTCCGCTATTTTCTGTACCAGTCGTTCGACAATCTTGCCCACCACCCGCTCGATCTGGGGCATTCGCTGATCTTCTACACCCCGCAGGATGGCACAACCTTCGCCTACACGATTGCGCCCTACGGCATCGCCCTGACCGCGCTGCCGTTTTACCTGCTGACCGGCGCTAACGTAACCTTGACGACCAACCTCTACATCGTCCTCACCTTCGTGCTGACCGCGTGGGCGGGTTCTCTGCTGGCGCGCTATCTGTTCAAGTCGCCGCCGTTGGTTGCGTGGCTGGTCGGGCTGTTGATCGCCTTCGCGCCGGTGCGGATCATGCACCTTCAGCTATCGCACCCGGAAATCCTCTCAACTCAGTGGCTGCTGCTGAGTATCTACTGTTTGCACCGCCTGATTGACACGCCGCGCTGGCGTTGGGCGGTGGGGTTGGCGATCTGTTTCTGGCTGAACTTCATCACCAGCGCTTATTTGGGTTACTTCTTCCTCGTCTACGCTCCGTTGCTGATCGTCTATCTGCTGGCGACCGGGCGCGACCTGCTCAACCGCCGGTTGATCGTTCGCACGCTGGTCGCGGCGGCGGTCGCCGGTGCGCTGCTGATCCCGTTCTACGGCTTTCGCTTTCAAAATGGCAATATTCTCGAAGGGCATCCCTTCAGCGAAATTCAGTACCTCTCGGATCGCCCGCTCAACTGGACGCAGGGCACCTCGTTCATCTACAACCAGATCAACGGCTTCGAAGTCGAAGAAAAGTCGATCTTCTTGGGCTTCGTCCCGCTGATCGTGCTGGTGTTCGCGTGGCGGGAGCGACGCGATCAGCCGTTGGTGCCGTTTCTGCTGATTCTGATCGCCGCCGCCTACCTGTTTACCTTAGGACCGACGCTCGCGCTCGGCAACGGCGATCAGCTCCCGATGCCGTTCGCGCTGTTGATGCAGTTCCCCGGCGCGGGGTCGATCCGCCAGCCGCCGCGCTTCATCCTGCTGGCGTTGATCGGCGCGGCGCTGCTGATCGGCTTCGTGCTCACGCGCCTGTTCGCGCGGCTCAAATTCGGGGCGGCGCTGGTCGTCTTCGGCATCGTGGCGCTGCTGCTGACGGTCGAGTTGATCCCCTATAATGGGCTGCTCGGCACGCGCACCGACGGCAGCTTTCGCTTGAGCGCGCACCCGACGACGGCGGTCGCGCTCGGTGGACCTGCCCCCTTCGTCGCCCCGGCACTGAATACGTGGCTCGCCAGCCAGCCGCCGGAGACCGCCGTCTTCGACTATCCGGTCAACGACGACGTTAACCGCCAGTATATCTTCGCGCTGCCGGAGAATCACCAGCCGATCCTCAACGGGCAAGCCAGCTTTTACCCCGATTGGTATCGAGATCGGAACTGGAATCGCTTCCCCAGCCTCTACACGCTCTACGTGCTGCACCAGCACGCCATTCAGTACGCGCTGATCTACACGCCCTTCTTGAACGGCGACCAGTTGAACGCGCTCCACGACCGCATGACCGGGTTCGCCGATCAGTTGACCTACGTGGATACCTTCGACGGGGTGGAAGTCTATCGCGTCAGCGCCGCGCCGCCGAGCAACTCGCCCGCCCTGCGCTTCGACTTCGACGAGTTCGCCCCCGGCGACGGCTGGTACGCGCCGGAGCACACCGGCGACGGCGTAACCTTCGCTTGGATGCAAACACCCGAAGCGACGCTGACACTGCCGCCCCTGACTGCCGACCAACCGCGCGTCTTCCGGGCGCAGTTGTTCGCCTATGCTGATCCGTCGCTGCTGAGTTCGCTGCGCGTCTTCGTCAACGATCAGCCGATCAACCTGCAAGCCCAGCAGCACGACGGCGTGACGACGCTCGCGGGGAATATCCCGGAGTCCGCCTTCGCCGGGGATGCGCTGCAACTGCGTTTCACCACCCTGCCGCTGGGCAGCCCGGTCGAGCGCGGCACCGGCAGCGATTGGCGCAATTTGGGAATCGCCTTCGATTGGGTCGAAATCAGTGTCACAAATTGACATTTTTGGTTTAGAATGGGACTCGAATACTAATCTCACCCAACCGCATAGCCATCTCACAAGGAGTTTCGATGCGTATCCGTCGTGCTACCCTGATCATTATTATATTTGGTACTGTCTTTATGGCAGCGAATCTGCTAGCGCTGCCCTTCGCCAACTTCGGGACCTACAGCGCGCTTTGGGCGCAGGTCTACGGCAGTAACGAAAACGACATTCCCGCTTGCGCGCCCGGATCGCCCAATTTCACCCGGCTCAGTGACGCGGATTCGGAGGCGCTGCTGGCGCCCTTCCCGCCGCCGACCACCGACGCTCAGTTGATGGCGACTTACCATACGAGCTGTTTCGGACTCAACAGCGTGATGCTGAGCGACTTCGCGACCGAAGGCTTGACTTGCGATAACGCCGTCGCCTATCGCATCGAAGCGAACGGCGACCGCGCGCTGTGGTCCACCTCCTGCGATCCGGTCAGCGGGACGCTCTGGATTCCCGGCACCGGGCTGCCCGGTCACATTCAACTGTTCAAGATCGGCGATGCAGCCGACGCGCCTGCCGGGGTATCGCTGTCTCACGGCGCCTAACCCTCACCGAGTTTGACCACCGAAGCAGGAGCGACGATCCTACTCGCTCCTGCGCTTTAATTTGACCATTGGCGCTCGTTTTTTGACCCCTCACCCCTAACCCTTCTCCCACGCTGGCGGGGCGAGGGGAAGCGCGCGGATTTTGTCCCTCGCCCCGTTTACGTGGGAGAGGGACGGCTTGCGCCGCAAGCAGGGTGAGGGGAAATCAAGGCAAGCAAACTCGCTCCTGCTCTGTATTTGCAGTGTCGTCATTGTGGAGAAATACATTCTTGAAAAGATGTGGAATTCTGATCGCTCTGCTGATCGGCTTGATCGGCGCGCCCCTCAATGCGCAAACCAACCTCGTCGCCCTGTTTTTGGGGCAGAGCGACGGACACACCCTGCTGTATCGTGCCGCGCTGGACGGCACGCTCACCGCGCTTTCGTCCGCCGCTGCGGGTGACGTGCTGCTCTACGACGCCGACGCGACCGGGGCAGCCTTCGTCGCGCAGGCGGATCAAGTGCTGACGCTCGTCGTCGCCGACTTGAACACGTTGGCGACAACTCAAGCGCCGCTCAGCAGCGCGCAGGTCTCGCAGGTCGTGCTGACCGATCAAGCGGTCGAACTGGTGACGCGCAGCGCCGAAGGCAAGCCGACGCTGCTGACCTTCGACCGCGCCACACTTCAGCCCATCGCCCAGCGCTCGACTCAGCGCGACAACTCGGTCTTCACCATTCAGGCGGGCGGCAAGTGGGCAATGGCGTACAACCCGATTGGCGCGCTCGACGTGTTCAGCCTGCCTGACCTGAACCCCGCCGATTTCGATTTGGTCGATTACGCCTATACCGCGCCGCTCTGGTCGCCGTCAAAGGGGCAGCTTCAGTTGATCGGCGGCAGCGCCGCGCAGCCCGACGCCCGCTTTATCTACGTGGTCGATTTCGACGCCGGAACGTCCCAGCAGTTCCCGCTGCCAAGCGGGTCGGGGACGCAGGACGCGCGCTGGAGTGATCACGGTCGCTACGTCCTGACCGTCAACCGGGGCGACGCGGGCACGATCATGCTGACCGATGCCAGCAGCGGCACGCAGTCCATGCTCAGCGAGCCGGGCTTCACCCTGACGCCGGTCGACTGGTCGTATGACAATTCGTGGCTGCTCTACACCGCGCAGATTAGCGCGGGCAGCCCGGTCGATCTGTTCGCTTATGACGTGGCGGCGGGGCAAAGCCGCCCGATCCAAGACCTGAACAATACGCCCCTCACCGGGCAGTGGGCGGACGATTCGGACCAACTGCTGGTGATCGCGCAGTCCATCGGGCAGACCTACGGCTTGTTCACGCTGGCGGGACCGGCATTCGATACGTGGCAGCCGCTCGTCCCCTCGGTGGAGTCGCAGGTCGTGCAGTCGTCGATCCGCTGGCAGGGCAGCACCATCGTGCTCGAATACGGCGGGACGCTGCTCAGTTTGGATACGACGAGTCATGCCGTCGCGCGCTTGTCGCCCCAGTCGGTTCAGATGATTTCCGGCAGTCTGCGATTGATGGAATAGTCCCGTGACGCGGTTCTTTGCCCGTGAGTTGATCCAGCAGGTGGCGCTGTTCCTGTTCTGCCTGCTGATCTTTGCCGCGACCACAGCCCCCAGCCTCTACACCTACGACAGCGCCGAATTCGTGATCGGCGCGGCGACGTTGGGGATCGTTCACGCGCCGGGCTACCCGCTCTACCTGCTGATCGCGCATCTGTTCACGCTGCTGCCGGTCGGCGATATTCCGTTTCGGGTCAATCTGCTCTCGGCGGTCTGCTTGGCGCTGACCGTGCCGGTGCTGTTCACGCTGATCAAGCGCTTGGTCTGCACGCCGTGGTCAGCCGTCGCTGGCGCGCTGAGCGTCGCCTTCTCGTTTCTGGTCTGGAGCGCCGCGATTCGCGCCGAAGTCTACACGCCGCAGTTGCTCACGCTGGCGATCAGCGGTTGGGCGCTGGTGCGCGTCGCTCAGCAGCCGGGCGCGCGCCGCGCCTTGATCGCCGGAGCCGCTTACGGCGTCGCGCTGGCGCTGCACCCGGCGTCGATCCTGTTCGCTCCGCTGGTGCTGATCGTCTTCCTGAAGCTGCCCCTCAGTTGGGCGCAGCGAGTCGCGGCGGGCGGGGTCGCGGTCGCGCTGTTCGCGCTGCCGCTGCTCTATTTCCCGCTGCGCTACGCGGCGGATCCGGCGCTCAATTTGGCGGGACAGTATGCCGCCGATGGAGCGTTTCAGCGCGTCGATTTGACCACCTTTCAGGGGATTCTATGGGAACTGCGCGGGCAGCAGTTCTCGTCGCTGTTCTTCGCCGATGGCGTGCTGCCGTCGGCGGCGCAGATGGGCAAATTCGCGTTGCAGTTCTGGCGCAGCTTCATCGGCATCGGGATTTTGCTCGGCGTCGGCGGGATCGTGGTCATGCCGCGCCAAGTTCGCTGGGCGTGGTTGATCGCTTTTGTGCCTTACGCCTACTTTTTCGCCACCTACGGCGCGCTCGACAGCGAAACGATGTACGGTCCGGCGCTGATGACGTGGGGAGTCGCCCTCGCCTACGGGCTGGATGCGCTGCTTCAGCGCGTCGAACTGGGGCTGCGGCTGCCCATCGCCGCTGCGCTGCCGCTGGTGCTGCTGCTGGTCAATCTGCCGCTGCTCAATCTGCGCGGCGACGATCACGTCCGCCAGCGCGCGGAACTGATCTTGAACGCGATCCCGTCAGGCTACGTCTTCGGCAGTTGGTTCGAGATCGTGCCGATGCAGTATTTGCAGATCGTCGAGGGCGAGCGCCCCGATTTGCAGCTCTACAACGAGTTCTTGTTCGACGATGCGACCCTTATTCAGTACGTCTCAACCATCGAGCCGGTGTCGTTCGTCGGCGGGCAGTTCGACCCGCGCTTGCTCGACAGCGGCGGCAGTTGGCAGCCGATTCAACTGGCGCTGCCCTCGCTGGAACATCCCAACCAACTTTTGCCGGAGATCGCAGGTTATCGACTCATACGCTGATGTTTAAAACTCTGGATGATGCGGCGCTGCGGATCGGTCTGTTCGCCAGCGCCGCGCTCTGCTGGTATGGCGGCTCGCGTTTGTGGGAGGCGGGCAACATTGTCGTCGAGCGCGGCGCGCAAGCGCTGGCGCTGCTCGGCTATTTCTTGGCGGCGCTGCTGCTCTTTATGGCGGTGATCCGCGCCATCCCGCGCTGGGCGCGCCTGCTGATCCCGCTGACGCTGATCCTGCTCTGGGGCAGCCTGCTGTTCGTCAGCAGCGTCAACCGCGAGCAAGCCGGGCGCAGCTCGATCACCGACGTGCATCTGTTCTCGGACTACGCCGCCTCGCTGGTGCGGCAGGGCGAGAATCCCTACACCTACGACCTGCTCGACGCCTACCGGGTCTACCGCGCCTCCGAGTTGTACTCCACCCCGCTGATCGACGGCGACGTCACCGGCGGCGTCTCCTATCCGTCGCTGGCGTTTCTGGTCTACGTGCCGTTTCAGGCGCTCGGCATCGACACCATCCTGATCTATCCGCTGATGCTGCTGGCGACGCTGCTGCTGATCTACGCGCTCGCGCCGCCGAGTTTGCGTCCGCTGGCGGTGCTGCCCTTCTTGGTCAACCCGAATTACGTTCTGTACTCGCTGGGCGGCGTCAACGACATCGGTTGGGCGCTGCTGCTCTGCCTGATGATCGCCGTCTGGCGGCGCGCGGGCTGGCGCGCGGTGATCTTCGGATTAGCCTGCGCCTTCAAGCAGCAGCCGTGGTTCCTCGCACCGTTCCTGCTGGTGAAGCTCTGGCACGAAAACGGCGATCAGCCGCCGCGCGCGCGCCTGTGGGCATTGGCGCAGTTCAGCTTGATCGCCGGGGCGGTCTTTCTGCTGGTCAACGCGCCCTACCTCGCGGCGAACTTCAATGCGTGGTTCAACGGCATCTTGCGCCCGCTGTTCCAGAACATGATCATTCTGGGGCAGGGCTATTCCAGCCTCAGCCTGTTCGGGCTGGTCTTCTTCCCGGATTGGTTCTTCAGCCTGCTGACCTACAGCCTGCTGATCATCCTGCTCTATCTCTACTTCCGCTTTTATCGCCATTGGACGGAAGCACTCTGGATCATGCCCGCGATTGCGCTCTGGTTCGGGCGGCGCAGCCTATCGTCCTACTGGTACTACTATCTGTTCCCGCTGGCAGCCGCGCTCTTGATGCAGTATCGCGCCCATCTGCCCGCGCCTGAGCCGCTGACTGAGAAACCCTCGCGCCTGTGGTTGACTCCGGTGCTGATCGGCGCGGCGGCGGCGCTGGGCGCGTTCGCTTTCGCCGCCATCCCCAACCCGATCCAGATCAGCGTGATCGGTCCGGTGTTCTACGGCGGCACCGCTACTCGCTTGACCGTGCAGGTGACGAATGGGAGCACCCAACCATTGACGCCGCGCTTCTCGGTCGAAAGTTGGAGCGAGCAGCCCGCCTTCTGGGACGTGCTCGACGGTCCCCCGGTCGTCGCGCCCGGCGATCAAGCCCAGTTCACGCTCGCCACCGATTACGGCTTGGAGGTCTTCAACCTCAGCGCCGGGGCGCAGGTGATCGTCAGCGACGCCCAAGTCTACGGCTTGCGCGCCGCGACCTTCCTCCCGGCGGCGACGCTGGTTTACCCGGATCGCGTGCCCAATGGCGATTACGTCTATTGGAGCACCTCGGCGGACGTGCCTTACGGCTGGGGTTTGGTCGGCGACGTGCAGAACGGGAGCGTTCGCCTGATCACGCCGCCCGATCCGCCGGGTCGGATGCTGCAACTGACGCTCGCGCCGACCGGCGATCAGCCCGCCGAACTCGCCGTCGATACGTGGCTGATGCTGCCCGAAGCGCCGATCACGCTCTGGGTCAATCCGCCCGCCGAAGCCAATCAAGCGCCCGATTACGCGACGATCTACGGCATCCAAGTGACGCTGACCGCCAACGCTCAGCGCTTCTACGTCCTGTTCGGCGATGGGGGCGAGATCGGCGCGCTGCCCAATGGCGATCCATTTGTCATGATCGCTGCGCCGCGCGGCGCGTGGAGCGCGCCGACCTTCAGCCTGCCGCAGATCATCCAGCAGTTGGGCATCCCGCTGCCCGACCCGCAGATTCGCTCGGTCGGCAGCTTGCAAATCCCGATGCGGATGGCGAACTTCCGGCTGTACCTGCGCTCGACGACCCCGTTACAGGCGGCGTTCGGCTCAATCTCGATGCCCGCCAACGACATCGCCGTGCAGGATCGGCTGATCGCCGAGACGATTGACTCGCCGGTCGACCTGCTGCTCTGGCGCGGCGACCTCAACCTGCAAGCGGGGAACGACGCGCTCGCCCAACACTATTATCAGCAGGCGGTCGACGCCGACCCGGGGTCGGGCGCGGGCTATTACGGCTTGGCGGCGGCAAACATCAAGCTGGAGGAGTACGATCAAGCACAGTTGAACGCGCAGGCGGCGCTCGATCACGGCTATCTCTACAGCGCGCGGGCGTATTGGGCGCTGGGCAGCGCCGAACTGGGCTTAGCGCGCTATGATCAGGCGCAGACCGCCTTCACGACCGCGCTGGATCGGCTGACCCGTGATTTGATCACCTACGACGATCACTTTCAGGCGCAGATTTACGGCGCGTTGGGCGAGACGCTCGTGCTTCAGGGGCGCCCGGAAGTCGCCGAGGGGATGTTCTCGCGCGCCAGCCAGCTCGACCCCTTCGACCTCGCCAATTATCAAGCGCTGTTCGCCATCTACGCGGCACAGGGGCGCTGCGGCATGGCGAGCGCTTTGACCGGCTGGGCGGAACGTTATGGCTTGCCACTCGCTTCGATGAACACCTGCCAGTGAGGGAATGATGCGACTGCTGTCTCGATTTTGCCTAGCCCTTTGCTTGATCGGTGTGAGCGCGCTCTCCGCCAGCGCGCAGGATGCGCCCGGCGTGATCGCCCAGCCGCATACCTTCCCCTTCACCAGCGATTCGCTGCATGGGGCGGACACGCTTCAGCGCCCGTCGTCGCTCCAGTTTGGAGCGGACGGTCGCTTGTACGTGACCCAAACCGACGGTGTCATCCGCATTTACACGATTGAGCGCCAAGCCAAAGGCGTCTACCGCGTCACGGATGCGCAGACCATCGACCTGATCCAGCAGATTCCCAATCACGACGACGATGGGCAGCCGCAGCCCTACGTCCAGCGTCAGGTGACCGGCATCCTCCTCACCGGCAGCGCCGACCAGCCGGTGATCTATGTCACGTCGAGCGATTACCGCCAGTCGCTCCACGTCGACAACGGTCTCGACATCGACAGCGGGGTCGACACCAATTCGGGCATCCTCTCGCGGCTGACGTGGGACGGCGCAGCGTGGCACAAGCTGGATTTAGTGCGGGGGCTGCCGCGCAGCCCGCTCGACCATGCCACCAACGGCATGGCGCTCGACCCGGCGACCGATACACTCTACGTCGCGCAGGGCGGCAACTCGAATATGGGCGCGTCGCTGGCGGACAATGACGTCACGCCGGAGTACGCTTACTCGGCGGCGATCTTGACGGTCGACCTCGACGCCATCGGCGACACCACCTACGACCTGCCCACCCTCGACGACCCCAACCGTCCCGGCAATCCCGACGCCAACGATCCCTTCGGCGGCGACGGCGGCTTGAATCAGGCAGTGATCACGCCCGAGTCGCCGGTGCAGGTCTACGCGACGGGCTTCCGCAATCCCTACGACCTCGTCCTGACCGACAGCGGGCGGCTCTACACCATCACCAACGGCGCCAACAGCGGTTGGGGCGGACCGCCGACCGACTGTACCAACGCCACTGTCGCTACGGTGCTTCCGTCCGATCCGTCCAGCTTGCATTTGGTCACGCCCGGATACTACGCCGGACACCCCAACCCAACTCGCGCCAACGCCGCCAACCTGTTCGCCGGGCAGTCGCCGATCTTGCAGCCCGATCCGCAGGAGTGCGACTATATCCCGCCCGCGCAGACCGGCGCGCTGGCGCTCTGGGATGGCTCGGTCAACGGGCTGACCGAGTACACCGCCTCTAATTTCGGCGGCGCGCTCAAGGGCAGCCTGCTTGCTGCCGACTACTACGGACCGCTGCGCCGCATTCAACTGAACGCCACTGGCGATGCGGTCGTCCAAGACGACGTCTTGTTCGAAAACTTCGGCGCCTATCCGCTCGACGTGACCGCGCAAGGCGACGCCGACCCATTTCCCGGCACGATCTGGGTGGCGGTGCTCGGCGATAGCAAAATTCAGGTCTTCGAGCCGTTCGATTATCAGGGCGCGGAGATCAACTCGGCGGCGGTCGCTGATTACAGCACCGCGCTGGACAGTGACGGCGACGGCTACAGCAACGCCGACGAGTACGATAACGGCACCGATCCGCTTAATCCTGCCAGCCGCCCGCCCGACTTCGACGGCGATGGCATCTCCAACCGCAACGACCCCGACGACGACAACGACGGCATCGACGACCGGAACGATCCCTTCGCCCTCGATCCCGCCAACGGCGCGGCGACCGTGCTCCCGCTCGATTTCACGTGGGACGGCGGCAACCCCGGCACTGGGCTGCTCGGCACCGGCTTCACCGGCTTGATGATCAACCACAGCGCCGACTATGCTGCGCTGTTCGACCCGGAGCAGATCATCGCGGGCGGCGCCAACGGCTGGCTGACGCTGGAGAACGTCCCGCCGGGCGACCCGATTCAGGATCGCAACGATCAGCGCGACGCGCTGCAAGTCGGCGTGCCCAACGGCACCTTTACGGTCAAGACCCGCCTGCTGCCGCCCTTCTTCAACGATCAAACGCCGCAGCTTTACCAATCGGAGGGCGTCTACGTCGGCACCGGCGATCAGGACAATTACGCCAAGATCATCCTGACTTCTTATGGCTTCCAAGTCGTCTACGAGGAAAGCGGAGTCTCGACCGAGCAGAATTATCCGGTCGACGACCCCGCGCGGCTGTTCAAGTCGCAGTGGATCGACCTCACTCTCTCGCTGGATGGGCAGGGTGCTGTTCACCCCTACTATCGCACCAGCGACGGGACGCAGATGGCGCTGCCGCCGGTCAGCCCGGCTTGGCTGCCCGACGCTCCGACGCTGGCGGTCGGCATCCTCGCCACCTCGAAGGAAGCGCCGCCCTTCACCGCCATCTGGGATTACTTGATGGTCGAGCCGGGAATGGACGCCGCGCTGACGGCGATCCCCAGCGCGACGCCCGCGCCAACCGCCGAAACGCCAGCGCTCCCGGTCTGTGATTTCCGTACCGGCACGCCGGTGCCGGTGGCGCACTACATGGGGCAGGTGGTCGTCTACGACGGGCGGGCGTATCTGTTGGGCGGCTTCACCGAAGGCTTGGTTGCGCTGAATCGGCTCGACGTCTACGACCCCGCCAGCGATCAATGGTCGCAAGGCGCTGATCTGCCGCACGCGGTCACGCATCAAGCCGCGCTGCTCGACGACGCGACCGGCACGATCTGGATGGCGGGCGGATTCATCGGCGACGAGCCGGGCGTCGCCACCGACGAGGTTTGGAAGTACGACCCGGCAGCCGATCAGTGGCGCGCCGCGCCGTCGCTGCCGATGCCGGTCGGCGGCGGTCAGTTGGCGCTGCTGGGGCGGACGCTGCATTACGTCGGCGGCGTCGGCTCTGACCGCGACACCGGGCTTGCCGATCACTGGACGCTCGACCTGACCGACCCCAACGCTGTGTGGAAATCGGGGCTTGCCGGGTTGATCCAGCCGCGCATCCATTTCGGGATCGCCGTGCTGAACGGCGCGATCTACGTGGTCGGCGGCGAAATTCACCACGACACCAATCCGGTCGAGATCGCCTCGGTCGAGCGCTACGATCCCGCCGCCGATTCGTGGGCGCGAGTCGCTGATCTGCCCTACACCCGCTCGCACATCGTCCCTTCGACTTTCGCCGACGATGGCAAGCTCTACGTCGTTGGCGGGCAGTCGGTGCAGATCAACGCGCCCGCGCTCAACGACGTGTTGGTCTACGACCCCGCCGCCGATCAGTGGCAGGAGGGCGGCTACTTCCCCGAAGGGCGCTTCAGCCCCTCGGCGCGGATCATCGACGGCGAGTACGTGATCATCAGCGGCGGACCAGACTGGACGACCACCACCCCCGGCGTGCTGGTCGGGCACATCGGGCAGGACTGCGCCGCGACGACCGAGCCGCCCGCCGCCAACCAGCAGGTCGCGCCCGACGCTTTGCCGGTCTGCGCCTTCCGCAGTGGCACGAGCGTGCCGCTCCCCCGCTTCGAGAGCCAGAGCATCCTGATCGATCAGCGTGTTTACATCCTCGGCGGCTTCACGACCGGGTTGGTCGGGCTGAACCGGCTCGACATCTACGACGTCGCCGCCGATCAATGGTCGCGTGGCGCGGACTTGCCCCACGCCGTCACCCATCAGGCGACCGCCTACGACCCGGCGACCCACCAGATTTGGATGGCGGGCGGCTTTCTCGACAACGATCCGGGTCCTGCCACCGGCGAAGTCTGGAGGTACGACGTCGCGGCGAATCGCTGGAACGCGGAGCCATCGCTGCCGCTGCCGGTGGGCAGCGGCGAGTTGGTGCTGCTGGGGCGCACGCTCCATTTTCTGGGCGGCTTCGCCAGCGACCGCGAAACCAACCTGACCGCCCATTTCACCCTCAACCTCGACGCCCCTAACGCGACTTGGCAGGAGGGACTCGCGCCCATGATTCAGGCACGGGCGCATTTCGCCGCCAAAGTGCTCGACGGCGCGATTTACGCCATCGGCGGGCAGATTCGCCACGAGATCAACGAGCAGGAGTTCGCGTCGGTCGAGCGCTACGATCCCGAAACCGATACGTGGACTCCGGTTGCCGCGCTTCCCTTCGCCATTTCCCACATCGAGGCGGCGACCTTCGTCCGCGACGGCAAGCTCTACGTCGTCGGTGGGCGCTCGCTGCCCACGCACCGCGAGGGCATCCCGGACGTGCTGGTTTACGATCCGGCGGCGGATACGTGGACGACGGTGGGCTATCTCCCCGCGCCGCGCACCGGCTTGTTCGCCGGAGTCGTCAATGGCGAGTACGTCGTCATCGGCGGCGGCAGATCGTGGATTAACCCCGCGACCGAAGTCTGGTTGGGGCAGATCGGCAAGGTCTGTGCCTCGCTCAATGATCACGTCGCGCTGCCGACGGTTGAGACGCAAACCGCCCATGCGCCCGACGCGCTGATCCAGATCGAGCCGCCGCCCAGCGATCACCCCAGCACCAACGACGCCGGATCGTTCCGCCTCGCCAACCTGTCCACCGGCGGTCAGCAGATCGTCAGCGCGCAGTTCGACCTCAGCGCCAGCCTGCTCCCCAACACGATCTTCGACCCTGACGGCAGCAAAGGGGACAGCACCGGCAAGCCCTTCACCGTCGATCAAGCTGACGGTTTCCAAGTGACCGACAGCCAGTTGAGCGACACCACGCTGACGCTGCACTTCGCCGATTTTGACCCCGGCGAAACGCTGACCTTCTCGCTCGACGTCGATCCCGCCGAACTGCGTGGTCAGCCCGCGCCCGGTCCCGATAGCGCCAGCAGCGTCGA
This sequence comes from uncultured Chloroflexia bacterium, assembly GCA_963826685.1. Lineage (GTDB taxonomy): Bacteria > Chloroflexota > Anaerolineae > Aggregatilineales > Phototrophicaceae > Flexifilum. The sequence continues at coordinate 229,275 of CAWGYC010000007.1, forward strand.
TGGCATTGAACTGATCGGCACCCAAGTGACGCTCGAATTCAGCGACGGGGCGCAGCGAACCACGTGGCTCTATCACCGGCTCGATAGTCAGGTCGGCTCTATCAACGTCGCCGACATCCCGACTGATTCGCCCGCCCTCCAAATCGTCGGAACCGCCTCGCCGGGCGATCAGCAAGTCGTGCGCTTCCCCGATTTGCCCGCCTTGCACGTGACCGGGCAGCCGGGCGACCACGTGCTGGTCTTGACCGCCTACGGAACTTATCACACCGACGCCAGCCTCGGCGCGCCGCCGGATGTTTTCGCCTTCAACGCGATTGACCACTTTGACGAGCAGCCGGTCACTATCCCGGAGTCGGGCAGCCTCGAACTGCCCATCACCTTCACCGACGCGGGCGTCTACACCGTGATCGCCGTGACGCAGGACGCTAACGGCGCGTTCAGCCGACCATCCAACCGGGTGACGCTCGCCTATGGCTCGTAAGATTCGCGCGGCAGTCCCGGTCTAAACCGTCACTGCTTGCGCCTTAAGCGCTGCTCGTGCTTGCCGCTACTTGTCCAACATCACACCGTTGCTTTGCTCCCCCTCTCTACGCAGTGGAGAGGGCGTTGTGGGGTGAGGTTAAAGGCGTTTTACCTTCGCCCTTGTCAAGGTAAATGATACGTGGTATCAATATAAAGATGATACCACCTATCATTTGTTAACGTAAAGTTGGCTTGATCAGAGAAGGAAGCGGAATGCGTCTACGAATTCTGGGATTACTGGTTGTTTTGCTGCTGTTGACCTCCGGCGGGTCGCTGGCGGTGAGCGCGCAAGATCAGCCGCTCAAGGTGGTGGCGACTTACAGCATTCTCGGCGACGTGGTGCAGAATATCGGCGGCAGCAGCATCGACCTGACCGTTTTAGTCGGCGCGGGCGGCGATACCCACAGCTATGAACCCGTCCCGCAGGACAGCGTCGCCTTAGGGAGCGCCGCCCTGCTGTTCGAGAACGGCTTGGGCTACGAGACGTGGCTCGACGACCTCTACAGCGCCTCCGGCTCGACGGCGCAGCGGATCGTCGTCAGCGACGGGATCGTCCCCGGCACGATCACGGTCGGCGGTGACGTCGGTCAGATCGACCCGCACATCTGGCAGAACGTCTACAACTTCGTCCATGTTGCCGAAACGGTGCGCGATACGCTCTCGGCGGCTGATCCGGCGAACGCGGTGACGTATCAGTTGAACGCCAACGCTTACATCCAGCAGCTTTTGAACGCCGATACCTACGTCATTCAGCAGACGCAGACCCTCCCCGCCGACCAGCGCAAGCTGGTGACGGATCACGACGCCTTCGGCTACTTCGCTTCACGCTACGGCTTTACGGTCGTCGGCACGGCGCTCGGATCAGTTTCGACCGAGGGCGCGGAACCCTCCGCCGCCGCCATCGCTGCGCTGGTTGGCACGATCCACGACACCGGCACGCGGGCGATCTTCCCGGAGAATATCGAGAACGCCAGCTTGGTCGAGCAGCTCGCTAACGAAGCTGGGGTCGTCGTCGGCGCGCCGCTGTGCAGCGATGCGCTGACCCCGCCGGACGGTCCCTGCCCGACCTACATTGCTATGATGCGCTACAATGTCGACAGTATCGTGAGTGCGTTGCAGTAGGGGCAGACCTGCGTGTCTGCCCTTAATTGGGCGTAACATGTTACGCCCCTACATCGACGGAATGTGCTTGTAGGGGCAGACCTATGTGTCTGCCCTTATCGGGCGCACACATAGGTGCGCCCCTACGTCGGTTGATTTCTAACGAGAGCTAATCATCGTGCAACTACCTTATCTTTCCTACAGTCGCCACCGCGCGCATGAGCCGGTAGCAGGCGCGCCCGCGCTCGAGCTGCACGGCGTCAGCGTCGAGTATCCCGGCACGCGGCGGATTGCCCTGCACAGCGTCGATCTGTGCGTCCCGGTCGGGGCGCAGGTCGCGCTGGTCGGTCCCAACGGCGCGGGTAAATCGACGCTGCTCAAAGCGGTCGCCGGGCTGCTGCCGGTGCGTCAAGGGATCGTCGCCATCTATGGGCATCCGATCGGCGCGTGCCCGCAGCGAGTCGCCTATCTGCCGCAGCGCGGTGAAATCGACTGGCGCTTCCCGGTCTCGCTGCGGCGCTTGGTGCTGACCGGGCGCTACGTTCATTTGGGCTGGTTTCGCCGCCCCGGACGCGAAGATTACGCCATCGCCGATCAGATGATCGCGCAGATGGACTTGACTGAGCTTGCCGACCGCCAGATCGGGGAGCTTTCCGGCGGGCAGCAGCAGCGGGCGCTGCTGGCGCGCGCGCTCGCTCAATCCGCCGATCTGCTGCTGCTGGACGAGCCGCTCAACGCGGTCGACGTGACCACCCGCGCCATCATCACCGACGTGCTGCGCGACTTGCAGCGGCAGGGCAAGACCGTCGTCACCGCGACCCACGATCTGGGCAGGTTGGAGACCGATTTCGACGGTGCGCTCTACCTCGCCGAGGGGCGCGAAGTCCCGTCACCGCCGGGGTCGTTTGCTGGCTCGAAGATCGGAGTTTGTTAGCATGATCGAGTGGTTGATCGCGCCGTTTCGTTTCGGCTTCATGCAGACCGCGCTGCTGGCGGCGATCATGATCGGCTTAGCCTGCGCTAGCATCGGCGTCTACGTCGTGCTGCGGCGGATGGCGTTCATCGGTGATGCTTTAGCCCACACCGTGCTGCCCGGTTTAGCCGTCGCTTACCTGAACCAGATGAACCTGTTCGTCGGCGCGCTGATCGCCGGGGTGCTGACGGCGCTGGGCATCGGCTGGCTCTCGCGCCGCGACGCCATCCGCGAGGATACCGCCATCGGCATCATGTTCACGGGGATGTTCGCGCTTGGCGTGCTGCTGATCAGCACCGTGCGCTCGTTCCGCGACCTGACGCACATCCTGTTCGGCAACATCCTCGGCGTGACCGTCGACGACCTGATCCTGATCGCCGTCATCACCGCCGTGACGCTGCTGCTGCTGTTCCTGTTTCACAAAGAACTGGAACTGACCTCGTTCGACCCGGTGCACGCGCAGGTGATCGGCTTGAACGCGGATCGGCTGCGCTATCTGCTGCTGGTGCTGCTGGCGTTCACGGTCGTGACCAGCATTCAGGTGGTCGGCGTGGTCATGACCAGCGCCCTGCTGGTGACGCCCGCCGCCGCCGCCGCGCTGCTGACCAACCGCCTGCCGCGCATGATCGCCATTGCCGTGCTGATCGCGGTGCTGTCGGGGATCGTCGGCTTGTACGCCTCGTTCTACGCCGACGTATCGTCGGGCGCGGCGATTGTGCTGGCGAGCACCGGCATGTTCGTGGTCGCGTGGGGGATTCACGGCGTCCGCCACCGCACGATGGAAATCGAGGCGGTGGAGTAGGTCAATCTTGGCAGCGGCGCTGTGATTGATCGATTGATCCATTCGAGGCGCAATCATGGATGTTGAACAATTCTGGCAGTTGATCGAACGAACTCATGACGAGAGCGGCGGTAGCCCACCACACCAGTTTGAACTGCTGGTTCAAGCGCTGGTGCAGATGACCGAGAAGGAGATTCTCGCCTTCGACCGGATTTTCGAGACTCTGATGAACCGCGCCTACACCACCGACGTTTGGAACGCGGCTTACACCATGACTAGCTGTGGCGACGACAGCTTCACCGATTTTCGCGGCTGGCTGATCGCGCAGGGAAAGGCGATCTACGAGCGCACGCTGCACGATCCCGATTCGCTGGCGGACGTGGTTGCCTTCGAAGACGCAGATCAGACGACGTGGGAAAGTGTGTCCTATGTCGCCAGCAGAGCTTATGAGCGGAAAACCCAATCCGAGGATGGCTTGCCGGGTTGGGGATTTCATCCCGCGCTGACCGGCAGCTTGCCCCTGCAAAATCCGAGCGAGGCTTATCAGACCCTTTACCCTAAGCTGTGGGCAAAGTTCGGCAGCTTGTGGAATGCACCAGACGAGTCGGGACTCGAATCGTCGTGATTGAGTATGCGAACTAAAGCCGCAGAGAGCGCGGGTTTCGCTTGCTGCTTTAGCGACTCTCATCCCCTGTTTTCGCGCTTGCATTCTCTCCGCCCAGCGCCCAGCGATAGCCCAGCGATGCGATCAAGAAGTGCATCCGCGCCACTTCCTGCGGCGAGCAGTCCATGTCGTGGTCGAGCCACCATTTGGTGATGCCGATCTGCCCGCCCGCCAGAAACGCGGCGATCATGTCCGGCGGCAGCTTCAGCGCTTGATCGTTAGCGCCCCCTGTCGAGCAGCGGCTGGATCATCCGGGCGAGGTAGTCGAGCACCGCCCAGACGAAGCTGATCGAGCCGTCGCTGCTCAACATCACCCGGTAGAAATCGGCGTACTCGGCGACGTGCTCGAAATCCTCGGCGTTGCAATCGCCCGCTTTGACCGTGTCGGGATCGAGGTCAATCGGCGGCTTGACTTCGTGCCCGCGCAGCAGCCCGTCGTAAATCGCTTGCATACTGGTGGACAGCAGCTCGTCTTTGTCTTTGAAATGCAGGTAAAAGGTCGTCCGGCTGACGTTGGCGCAGTCGGTGATGTCCTGAATCGTGATGCTGTCGTAGCCACGCTCGACGATCAAATCCATCAAGGCTTTGCTCAAAAGTTGGCGCGTGCGCTCGATGCGGCGGTCGCGTTTGGGGGGGGCTTGGGTCATTTTTGAACACCTGTCTAATAAACTACACGCCTGCCAAGCCGCTGCTTGACAGCCAAACACATTCTCCTATTATAGGAGTTGTTGAACACAATGTACAGAAAACGATGGAGTGTCGATTATGCGAATCCCACCGGGTCCCCCGCAAATTCAGGGGATCGTCAGTACGCTCCGCTTCTTCAACGAGACCGATGGCGATTTCCTCGCCTACGCGCAGCGCAAAATGGCGGTTTATGGCGACTTCTTTCAGTTGGATTTCGGGAGCGAGCGGATGTATATGGTCGCCGATCCCGACGCGATCTACGAGATATTGGTCACCAAGAACGCTCAGTTTTACAAAGGGAAGAACTACCGGGATCGCCAGCGCGGGCTGGCGCGCTTTCTCGGTAACGGCTTGCTGACCAGCGACGGTGAGTTCTGGAAGCGTCAGCGCAAGCTGACCGCGCCCGCGCTCCACGCCCGCCGGATCGAAGCCTATGCCGAAACGATGGTCAGCGTAACCGAGCGCGCGATTGCGCGCTGGCACGATCAGGAAACGCTCGACATCGATCAGGAGACGATGCACGCCACGCTCGAAATCGTCGCCAAGTCCCTGTTCAACTTCGAAATGGACGGCAAAAATGCGGATCGCGTCGGCGCGGCGCTGACGGTGATTCAGCATCACATGGGCGGCTTCAGCCTGATCCCGAACTGGATGCCGACTCCCGGTAAATTCCGCACCAACCGCGCCGTGCGCGACCTCGACGAGATCATCTACGAGATCATCACCGAGCGCCGCCGCCTCAACGAGGATAACGGCGATCTGCTCTCGATGCTGCTGTTAGCGCGCGACGAGGACGACAAGGGCATGAGCGACGAGCAGGTGCGCGACGAAACCGTCACGCTGATGCTGGCGGGGCACGAGACGACCGCCAACGCACTCAACTGGACGTTCAAGCTGCTGGCGGAAAACCCGGAGGTCGAAGCCAAGCTGCACGCCGAACTCGACACGGTGCTCGGCGGACGCGCGCCGACTCTCGCCGACCTGAAGGCGCTGCCCTACACCGAAATGGTGGTCAAGGAGTCGCTGCGCCTCTATCCACCGGCTTACAGCTTCGGGCGGATGGCAATCGAGGACACGACGATTGGCGGCTACGACGTGCCCGCCAACACCGACATCAACATCTTCACCTACATCGCCCAGCGCGATCCGCGCTGGTGGGACGACCCGGAACGCTTCGAGCCGGAGCGCTTCAGCCCGGAAAACGAACCGAACATCCACCATTACGCCTATCTGCCCTTCGGCGGCGGTCCGCGCGTCTGCATCGGCAACAGCTTCGCCTTGATGGAAGCCCGCCTGATGCTGGCGACGATTGCCCAGCAGTATCAACTGCGGCTGACGCCGGGACAGGTGGTCGCCCTCGATCCGCTGATCACGCTGCGACCTAAAGACGGCTTGCGGATGCGGGTCGAGCAGCGCGAACCCGTGCGCCAGTCACGGCGCGACCCGGTGCTCGCCTAAGCGATTCGGTGTGCATTTGAAATCGTCCGCGCGTTCGTGATGGCGTGGTTGTAGGGGCGAGGCATGCCTCGCCCCTACGTGGGATTTACAGGTTATTCAAATACGCTCTTCAATTGACTAATGGGGGAATTGTAGGGGCAGGACTCAGTCCTGCCCTTTTTCGTTAGCGTTATTCCTCTAGCAGCCACGCGACCGCTTCGGCTTCGGAGGAGAAGATTTTGCGCTCGCGCGTGCCCGCCAGCACGTGCTCGACCAGCGCCGTGACGTTCTGGCTCGGCTCGCTGGCGTCGATCAGCAGGGCGGTTTTGCCGGGGACGTCGGGGCGTGTCTGCGACGCCTCACGCCCGGCTCTGAGTGCTTCGGGACTGAGTTGGTTGTCAGGCTGCGATAAATCGATCAGCAGCAGCAGCGGTTCGTCCGAATTCCAGTTCGTGAACAAATTGACCACTTCTTGAAACCACGCTTCCGAGGCTTCAGCTCCGGTACTGATAAAGCGATAACAGGCGATCTTGCCGTTCGCCAAGTGCTCGGTGACAAATACTTCATCCGCCATGTTGAATCTCCCTATCCTGCTGTCACGGTGATTTTAATCATATACTCTCATGGTTTTTGACGCTGAGGATGATTTTCTAACCTGCTTAGTATGTAAGTCGTCGTGCGTGGGTGCGATAGGTCGCGCCGGTTTCCCCCCTCTCCTCGCTTGCGTGGGAGAGGGGTTGGGGGTAAGGGGGTGGAAATGCTCTAGCACCCGAACGGCGTCGTGATGTTGAACTCCGTCCCCACGTCGTAGAGGTCGTAGCGCATCAAGACCTGCCCGCTGACCGGAAGCTGGCGGTCGAAGATCACGACGTTTTCCACGTCCAGATTGAAGTAGAAACGGACGGCGGCGTTGTTCTCCGCCGAGAGCCAGAGTTCGCCGCTGGTCAGCGTCACCGAGCCGTTGTCGCCGATGCGGATCGAGGGCAGGATCAAGTCGCTCTGGTCGAAGGTGAACAGGTAGACGTCGGTGCCGTTGATGGTGGCGCGGCGTCCGCCGGGGGTAGCCCGCGTCACGCCGCCGACCAACTCGCCCGCCCGGAGATCGGCGGCGGTTTTGGCGGCGTCGGTCGCGTTGCTGAGACAGGTGCCGTCGCGGACGAGGAAGGCATCCGGTCCCAGCCGCACGGCTTCGTAAGCGCTGTCCTCGGTCTGCCCGATCAACTCGCCCGACGTGCTCAACTGGACGCGCCGCGCCGATGCCAGTTGATTGAACCAGACCTCCGCCTGTGCCGACGCGCTCGCTGCGCGCGGCGTGTTGGCGAACACGCCGTTGAAATCCAACTGGACGACGTAGCGCCAGCCGGGAAGATCGGTCAGGTTGTTGTCGATCTGGCTGAAACTTGTCACCAAACCGTTGATCGGCGCGGGCGGCGCGTTCTCGGTCAGCGGCACGGTGGTCGATAAACCGGCAATCGAGGCGCGTGTGGGGATGTCTTGCGGTTCCAACCCGCGCGGCGTCGAGCAGGATGCCGCCAGCAGTCCCAGCAGCGCGAAAAAGATCAGTCGCTTCAAAGATCGATCTCCGTGTATCGTCATGCTGGCATTGTAGCGCGATGCTCGATTCGGCGCACCGGATCGTCCCGGAAGGCGGGCGCGGCTCACTTGACAGGATCGTGAAGATACTCTATATCCATGATCAGCCTTGTCTGTTGCTGCTTCAGGCTGCCAGCGGACGCGCCGGATGCTGCGCCGCCCAAAACATGGAAGTGATTTAACCTTTTTATCTTTCCATCACTTTGGTGCATCACCGACGCTAAAAAGACGCCGTTGCCCTGTTCTTCTCCCCCTCTCCATGCAATGGAGAGGGGGTCGGGGGGTGAGGTTTTAGCGGCAGCGCAAAAGCTTGAATCAGTTCATGGAGACAAACCGTGATTAAGCCGGAATTTCTTCTCACTTCGCTGCTGGTGGTGCTGGTTCCGGGAACCGGCGCAATTTACACCATCACGACCGGGCTGACGCTGCGCTGGCGCGCCAGTATCGCCGCCGCCATTGGCTGCACGCTGGGGATTGTGCCGCACATCATGGCGAGCATCTTGGGGTTGTCCGCGCTGCTGAACATGAGCGCGCAGGTCTTCTCCGTCTTGAAGTTGGCGGGCGCGGTCTACTTGCTTTACCTCGCGTGGAATATGTGGCGCGAAGCGGGCACGCTGGAAATCGGCGAACGCAGCGACGAGATCAGCGTCGCCCGGATCATCCTCAAGGCGATCACCATCAACCTGCTCAACCCGAAATTGACGATTTTCTTTTTCGCATTTCTGCCGCTCTTCACGTCCAAGAATCCGGCGTCGTCAACGGCGGAGTTGATCGCCCTCAGCGCGATTTTCATGGGCATCACCTTGGTCGTGTTCGCCCTGTACGGGATACTGGCGAGTGGCGTTCGCTCCTATTTGATGCGCTCGTCCAAGGCGGTCAAGCGTATTCAACGCGCCTTCGCCGCAGTCCTCGCCGGATTTGCCGTTGAACTGGCGCTGAGCAAACGATAGCCGGGGTAGCGTGGCTTTTCGCCTCCGCCACCTGACCGGGCGGCGCACGCTGTATTTACGTCCAGAAATCTTTTATGATTAGAAGCTATCAGCGATAAGCTTTCAGCTTTTAGCCCATACTCTGCTCACATCTGTTTCACGAGCAACCTGCGCTTTGGGTTAGCTGACGGCTGACCGCTGAATGCTGATTGCCAATCGCTATTCGCCAAATTGAGGGACAGGACTATGGGTATTCCCGAAAGCATCTTGGTCGTCGGACATCGCAACCCCGATATGGACGCGATTGCCTCGGCGGTGGGCTATGCGTGGCTGCTCAACGAGACCGACAGCGCCAAATACATCCCCGGACGCACCGGACAGGTCAACGCGCAGACCGCCTTCGTGCTGGAGCGGTTCCACATCGACCCGCCTATGCTGATCACGGACGTGCGCCCGCGCGTCGGCGATCTGACTGAATCGCTGCCGTTCCTGCACGAGGGACAAACGCTGCTCCACGCCTGCCAGACCATCGCGCGGACGCAGCGCCCCGCGCCGCTGCTCGACGCTCAGCAGAAGCCGGTCGGCTTGCTGACCGGTGCGGGCTTGTTCGCGCATCTGGCGGAGGCGTTGAGTTCGACCTCGGTGCTGGCGTTGGCGAAGGAGTTCGACCTGCCCGCCGAAAGCGCGGTCGACTCGCAGAGCGCGATGCTCAACGACGACGATTTCGTCCGCGACGTGCTCGGTCAGGTCATGCGCACCGAGCAGGACGATTTTCTGGTCGTCGATACTGACGGGCGCTACGTGGGGCTGTGCCGCCGCGCCGCGCTGATGTCGCCGCCGCACCGCAAGATCGTCATGGTCGATCACAATGAACTGGCGCAAGCGGTCGCCGGATTGGAAGAGTCCGAGGTCGTCGAGGTGCTCGATCACCACCGCCTGAGCACGATCCCGACCTCCGTGCCGATCCGCTTCCACGTCGATCCGGTCGGGAGCTGTTCGACGCTGGTACTGGAGCGCAGCGTCGAGCTGGGGCAGTCGTTCCCGCCGGGAGTTGCCGGGGTGCTGCTCTGTGGCATCCTCTCCGATACGCTGATCTTCCGCTCGCCGACGGCGACCCCGCGCGACCGCGCCGCCGCTCTCCGGCTGGCACGGATGGCGAATCTGCCGCCGGAGCACGCCACCGAGGAACAGGTCATCAAGTCGATCAACGAATTGGGCGAGGAACTGCTGGGCGCGAGCGCCGGGCTGGGCAACCGTCCGGCGGACGAGATCGTCAACACCGACATCAAGTTTTACGAGGAAAGCGGCTTCAAGGTCGCCGTCGCGCAGGTCGAGGTCTCCAACTTCTCGGAACTGGGATCGCGGCTGGACGACATCCGCGCGGCGCTGGATCGGCTGCGCGAGGCGCACGGCTTGTCGCTGGCGCTGCTGATGGTCACCGACGTGGTGCGCGGCAACAGTCGCTTGGTCACGGTGGGGCTGCCGCGCATCATCTCGGCGCTGCCCTACACCCACATCGAGGACGACCTGCTCGACGCGCCGGGGATGATGTCGCGCAAGAAGCAGCTTTTGCCCGCCGTCCTCGCCGCCCTCGCGCAGGCGATGTAGAGCAGCTAAAAACTCAACGCAAAGGCGCAAAGACGCCAAGAAAAATCGGAAGAACGCAGGCGGTTTTTGTAGGGGCGTTACATGTAACGCCCACGACACCTAGTTTCTGAACTTTGCGGCTTGTTTTCCCCTTTGCGCCGTTGCGTTGAAGCTTTTCACTTTTCTTTCCCCGTTTGCGGATTGACAAAGCAAAGCGCTTTTACTACAATTTCCTAGCTTTGCCCCCCTGCGAAGGGGCTTGAAGCGCGGCATAGGCGCGTGATACAATCCTCGTTGAACGTGCCGCCGTAGCTCAATGGCAGAGCACCCGCCTTGTAAGCGGGTGGTTAAGAGTTCGAAGTCTCTTCGGCGGCTAGTGAACTCCCTTTAACAATCTGGGTCGGTGTCCCGAGCGGCAAAGGGGGCGGACTGTAAATCCGCTGGCGGAAGCCTTCGCAGGTCCGAGTCCTGCCCGGCCCACCTTTCTAGAGTACGTCGCGCTCTGGAATTTGCTCCAATAGCTCAGTGGTAGAGCACTCCCTTGGTAAGGGAGAGGTCATGGGTTCAAGCCCCATTTGGAGCTTCAGCTTTCCGTTTTAGACAAATTGATGATCAGGATAAAGAATCATGGCGAAAAAAGGCAACCGGCTGCTCGTCAAGATGCGCAGCACCGAGAGCGGTCATATGTACTACACCCAGAAGAACCGCCGCAACGATACCCAGCGGCTGGAACTCAAGAAGTACGATCCGATTGTTCGTCATCACGTGATCTACCGCGAGACGAAGTAATTTGACCGGGCACCCCTTGCCATAGTAGAATAGAACTGTGGCACTTCAATTTAGGGGCATGGTGTAATGGTAACATGACGCTCTCCAAAAGCGTTGTTCTGGGTTCGAGTCCTAGTGCCCCTGCTTACACCTGAAGACACCGCCCATTGCGGCGGTGTCTTTCATAACCAGCCAATCTGAACGCGGCGTTTGTACTGAGTACCCTGCCCGAACGCTCGACGATGAACCAGTTTTCCGTTTTTGTCTCAGCACTCGGTACTCAGCACTCGGTACTATTTTTAGGAGAGTAATCCATGTCCGACAAAACGATAGGGGATGAACAGCAGACCGGACGTCGCCGTCGTCTGGGGCGCCGCCCTGAAGCTGAAGTCGCTGAAGAAACCGAGCTGACTGAAGATCGCAGCTTGACCGTCGGCAAGGGGCGCGCGACTCCCAGCCGCCGTAAGCAAGCTGATGAAGAAGACAGCGGCAATATCGCTACCCGGAGCGTCGGCGGTGTGCGCGAGTACATCGAAGGTGTCAGCACCGAAATCGGCAAGGTGATTTGGCCCACCCGCGAGGAAACGTGGCGCTTGACCCTGATCGTGCTGGCGACCTTGATCGCCTCCGCGATTGTGCTCGGCGCAATCAGCCTGCTGTTCACCGACTTGTTCAAAGCCGGTCTCACCGACCCGATCATCTTGATCGGCACGATGGTCATCGCCGTCGGCGGTGGGTTGATCTACAACCGCTACAGCAAGAGTCGGTCGTCTTCTTACTAGCGTAAAGCCGACGTCGCTTTTGCGAGAGGTTTGAGGAGTTTATTGTTATGCCAGATGACGTGAAATTCGATTACGACCCGGAACCCGTTTATCTCGATGACGAGAATGACGATGCCGATGGGATGTCGCTGCTTGACGACGGCACCAAGGCGAAACCGGAGAGCGAAAAGCTCTGGTATGTCATTCACTGCTATTCGGGCTACGAGAAGAAGGTTTGTCACGCCATCGAGCAGCGCATCGAAACGATGGGGATGCGGGACAAAATCTTCGACGTGATCGTCCCGACCCAAGAAGAAATCGAAGTCAAAGAAGGCAAGCGCAAGACCGTCGAGAAGCGCGTCTTCCCCGGTTACATCCTCGTCGAGATGAAGATGGACGAGGACTCGTGGTACGTCGTCCGCAACACGCCCGGCGTGACCGGATTCGTCGGCATGGGTAACGAGCCGACGCCGCTGCGACCGGAAGAAGTCAAGCAAATCATGGATCGCATGTCGGACGAAGCGCCCAAGATCAAGGTGTCGTTCAAGGTTGGGCAGCGCGTCCGCATCGTCAGCGGTCCCTTCAACGACTTCCCCGGCACGGTCGCGGCAATCGACATCGACAAGTCGAAAGTCCGCGTGATGGTCAACTTCTTCGGGCGGGATACCCCGGTCGAACTCGACTTCTTGGAAGTGGAGAAAATCTAAAACGCAGCAATTGGTGATTAGTAGTTAGTTCTTAGCTAAAAACTAAAGACTAAAAACTAATCACTTGCATGTTGTCTATCGTTCGTGGGAGGGTGCGAACCACCCGCTAACCACAGGAGAAAAAAGCAATGGCAAAGAAAGTCAAAGCAATCGTCACCCTGCAAATCAACGCCGGGAAAGCCAATCCTGCTCCCCCGATTGGTCCGGCGCTGGCGCAGCACGGCATCAACCTGATGGCGTTCTGCAAGGACTACAACGCGCGTACCTCGAACCGCATCGGCGAAATCGTCCCGGCTGAGATCACCATCTTCAGCGACGGCTCGTTCCGGTTCGAACTGAAAAGCCCGCCCAGCACCTTCTTGATCATGAAAGCCGCTGGCATCGACAAGGGATCGTCGACGCCGCAGTCGCAGAAGGTCGGCAAGGTCACGCGCAAGCAGTTGGCGGAAATCGCCGAAGTCAAGCGCAAGGACATGAACACCCAGAACATCGACTCGATTGTTCGCCAGCTTGAAGGTACTGCCCTGCAAATGGGCGTGGAAGTGACGGACTAAAATCTAAATCGCTTACGTTGTAGGGGCGTAATATATTACGCCCCTACGGACGTTCGCACATCTCAAAATTTCGTTCGTGGGAGGACGCCGCGCGTCCGCATAACCACAGGAGAAAAACAACATGGCACAACACGGTAAGCGTTATCAAACTCTCGAAAAACAGTACAACCGCGACCAAACCTACGCGCTGGCAGAGGCGATCAACTTGGTCAAGAGCATGGCGAATGCCAAGTTCGACGAGACGGTCGAAGTTCACTTCCGCCTCGGTATCGACCCGCGTCACAGCGATCAGCAGGTCCGCAGCACCGTGCTGCTGCCGCATGGTCTGGGTAAAACCGTCCGCGTGCTGGTCTTCGCCGAGGGTGAAGACGCCCGCGCCGCCGAAGCCGCCGGTGCCGACATCATCGCCGACGACGAAGTGATCCGCCGGATCATGCAAGAGAACTTCCTCGACTTCGACGCCACGCTGGCGGTGCCGGGCATGATGCCGAAGGTCGGTCGTCTCGGTCGTATCCTCGGCACGCGCGGTTTGATGCCGAACCCGAAAGCCGGGACGGTCGTCCAGCCGGAAGACCTCGGTCGCGCGGTCGAAGAACTGAAAGCCGGTCGCGTCGAGTTCCGTAACGACAAGACGGGCAACCTGCACGTTCCGGTCGGCAAAGCCAGCTTTGAGCCGCAAAGCCTACTCGAAAACGCGCAGGCGGTGTTTGAGGCGGTCAATCGCGTCAAGCCAGCCGGCGTCAAAGGCATTTACGTCAAGCGCGCGGTCGTCACCTCGACCATGAGTCCCGGCATCCGCGTCGATCTGAGCAGCACCACCACCACTGCCTAAAGTGGGTGATTTTGTAGGGGCGTTCAATTGAACGCTCTTGCTATGCGTAACGAAAAGACCCGCCATCATAGCGGGTCTTTTCGTTACCAAGTGGAGGTGCAGCGATTTGCACGCTGGTCTGCCCTGCGCCATGCTTGCCGCCCAACTAGGTTGGGCGCAAGCCGTACGGTTTTCGCGTCGGTTGATACGCCTTCTCGCTACATCGCCGGACAGCGCACCGCATCGATCCTAGTTCACCCCCAATTGACTCTATTCTACAGCAAGACCGTAGGAATCGCGTAGGCGCTGTTCCGGTGGGAGTGGAGAACATGGGGGAGATCGTTTTTGAACGGGTCATCTTCGTGACCCCCCCCAATCTGCTTTTCTCCCCTCGCCCCGTTTACGTGGGAGAGGGGTCGGGGGTGAGGGGTTTGGAGCGTGTCCTCGATTTTCCCCGCTCCCTATTCCGGTCGCGGACGCTTGAATACGCAGAAGTAATTGTTCGACCAGAAGCGCGACCCGGAGCTATCATGAACCAGCACGTCGCTGTTATTGCCAATGCCAACCGGCTCGATCTGCATCAGTTCCCAACCCTGCTCGCCGTAGGCATTGAGGCGTGGCATCAGCGCTTCCGGCGCATAGATCGGAATTCCGCCTTTCCAGTCGCGAAACTGAGTCAGGAAGTCTTCTTCGAGGCGCGCATCCGCTTGCAGAAAAACCGTCAAGTACTCCCACTGCATCGCCAGTTCTCCTTGAGTGTGGTTAATTTGCGCTACAATGAAATATACGCACAAGGCAACCCTCACGTTGCAGCTTTAGCGAACGGATCGAGCTTATGGTCGCACAGGAACCCGCCGAGCGACAAATTGAAATTTCCGAAAGCGTAATCGAAAATGCCATCGCCAGCGAGGTCTCGCTCGACGACTATCTGGAACACTATGCCGCCGATCACTGCGAATGGGTCGAAGGGTGGGTGATTAAAATGGCTCCGGCAACATTGAAACACAACAAGTTGATGCAATATCTTTACAACCTACTGGATGTCTACTTCACGCTTAAGCCAATTGGTCAGGTGATTAGCCAACCCTTCGTGCTGCGGCTGCCGGAGTTCCCCAACCGCTGCCGCGAACCCGACCTGATCGGCATCCTCGATCAGAATCCGCATGAATTGAAAGATACCTACATGGATGGCGCGCCCGACATCTGCATCGAGATCGTGTCCACCGAAAGCACCGCGCGCGATCACGGCGACAAGTTCGCCGAATACGAAGCGGGCGGCGTGCGCGAATACTGGATCATCGATCCGGTGCGGCAGACGACCCACTTTTACCGCCTTAACGAGCAGCAGCATTACGTCCGCCAGCCGGAGGACGCGACCGGCAGTTATCATCCGTCCGCTCTGCCGGGACTCGCGCTGCACGTCTCGACGCTGTGGCAGGATCAACTTCCTGACCCCATCGCCACCGTCGAAGCGGTCAAAGCGATGCTCTCAGCCTAAGAAATCACACCTTCGCAGCGTCAGATCAGCACGACTAAAACGCGAAACTGAATGATTGGCAGGGACACGATGCAATCTCGGATTGCCTAGCGTGCCCCTAGGGTCACTTAACGCGGCAAGGGGGCAGTGAATCTATGAAAATCGGCATTATTGGTACCGGACGGATGAGCAGCGGACTGGGCAAGCGTTGGGCGGACGCCGGTCACGAAGTCATGTTCGGCTCGCGCGAACCGGCGAAGGCGCAAGCGCTGGCGGCACAGATCGGCGGCGCGGCGCAGGGCGGCAGCCAAGCCGACGCGGTGAAGTTCGCCGACGTGCTGCTGCTGGCGACCCCCTTCGACCAGACCGAAGTGGCGCTGCGCGGTCTCGGATCGCTGGCGGGCAAGGTCGTGATCGAGATCACCAACAATTTCGTCGATCACAATCCGCTCTCGACCACCGAACGGATCATGCAGTGGTCGCCCGGTGCGCGGGTCGTCAAAGCCTTCAACGGCGTCTTCTGGCAGCAGATTCACGCGGCACCGGCTCCGGCGGAGCAGCACCCCGACGTATTCATGGCGGGCGACGACAACGCCGCCAAGCAGATCGCCGCGCAGTGGATCGAGGCGGCAGGCTATCACGCCGTCGATGCCGGTCCCGCCAAGAGCGCGCGCCATCTCGAAAACTTGGCGTTCTTCATCATCGAAATGGCGTATGGGCAGGGCATGGGTCCGGGCGCTGGCTTGAAGATCGTGCAGGTGGCAGCATGACCGGCTTTCGTTTACCTGACAACGCTCACATCGGCGGCGCGCACCTGCGCGTGATCGATCTCGACCGCGCGCTCGACTTTTACCGGGATACGCTCGGCTTTGCAGTGGTCGATCAGCCGGGCGGCACAGTCGCGCTGGCGAGTTCGCCCGACGCCGCGCCGATCCTGCGGCTGACCGCTCACCCCGGCGCGATCCGCAAGCCGCAGCGCTCGACCGGACTGTATCACGTCGCCATCTTGCTGCCGGGTCGTCCGGCGCTGGGCAAGATGCTGCGCCGCCTGATCGAGCAGTATCCGCTGCAAGGCGCATCCGACCATCTGGTCAGCGAGGCGCTCTATCTGGCGGATCCCGACGGCAACGGGCTAGAAATTTACCGTGACCGCCCGCGCAGCGAGTGGCGTATGAACGGCGGCGCGGTGGCGATGGCGACCGAAGCGCTGGACGTTGACGGCGTGCTCGCCGAGGCTGATCCGTCAGCGTGGACGGGCATCCCGGCGGCGACGGTGATCGGGCACGTTCATCTGCACGTCAGCGATCTGGCGCAGTCGGAGCAGTTTTACAACGGCAAGCTCGGCTTGGACGTGATGCAGCGCGGCTATCCCGGCGCGTTGTTCATGGCGGCGGGCGGCTATCACCATCACCTCGGCGTCAATACGTGGGCGGGACGCACGCCGCCGCCCGCTGACGCCGTCGGGCTGGAGTCGTTCACCGTGACCATCCCCGACGCGCTGGCGTGGGCGCAGGCGGTCGAGCGCACTGGCGCGACCGTCACCGGCGAGATCGCCACCGCCAGCGACCCTGACGGGATTCAGGTTGTGCTGGCGCAGGAATAACCAGTGCTACACCGATCCATAATGGTAGGGGCAGGTTTCAAACCTGCCCCATAAGCACCAATTTAAGCGATTTGAACGATGTTTCTGCTTGTGTTCCCGCCGGGGGATCAATCCCCCGGCTACGAAATCAAGCCCACTGAAGTGGGCTAAAAGACAGGTTGAACTGGTTTTTAGCCGTCTTCAGACGGCTTGAATGCTTAGCCAGAGGCTTCGAGCCTCTGGAGATGTCCGGCGAGCGCCTGCTCTGAAGGCGAGAATTATGGGTAGGTTTCAAACCTGCCCCTACACCCAAGAATTCATATTTCCCGGCACTCTCTCAGTCATAGCGCTCGTAAAGCGCCGGTCGCACATCGTATCTCGCATTGTACTCCGGCAGTTGATCGCCGATGGCGTTCAGCGCTGCCCACGTCGTATCGCGGGCGAGGTTGGCGGAGAAGATCGTCGATCCGTTGGTCTGGCGCAGCATATCTAGCTCCATCTGCGCCCGCGTGAGCCACTGCCCCGCTTGTTGGCGCAGCGCGGGCGATTTCGCCGTCTGGAACAGCTCGATCATGACCGGCGCGGCGTCGACCGAGAAGGTGTTGAGGTAGGCGAAGTCGATGCCGTAGCCCTCCGCCATGCGGGCGACGTTGTGCTCGGCGATGTAGCCCTCGACGTTGATCAGGTCGAGCGTGCCCACGTAACCGATCAGCACGATCAGCACGCCGAGCGAGAAAATCCGCTCGCGCACGCGGAACAGCGCCAGCAGGAAGCAGCCGAACAGCACCCCTAACCAGAGCATGAAGACGTGCGTCTGCACCCGCAGCGCCGTGAAGCCGAACTGATCCTCGTACAGCGACATCCGCTGCGCCGCCGAGACGAGGATCACGCCGGTCAGCGCCACGAGGATCACCGCGAAAATCCGAAAGATGCGGGTATGGCGCAGCGCATGGCGCACCGTCACCCAATCCAGCGCGTTGACCAGCCCCAGCGTCAGCACCGAGACGGCCACCAGTTCGAAGAAGCCGCGCCGCGCGTATTCGGCGTAAGTCAGGTCGTTGACCACCAGCGTCGTCCGCCCGCCGAAGAAATAGGCGAACTGGATGATCACGAACAGCGCGAACAGCAGATCGACCCCGCCGAGCACGATGCAGGCTTCGATCATGCCCAGCGAGGGTAGCTTGGCTTTCGGTTTGGCGTCGGCATCGTCGGCGGGCGCGCTTGAGCGGCGGGCGACGCCATAGGCGAGCGTCCCGCTGGCGACCCACGCGACCCCGCCGATCAACAGCACCTGCACGACCAGCGCCTCGTCTGGTACGACGTTGAAGATCGCCCAGACGCGATCCACATAGCCGGCGAAAACCGCGTCCGCCGAGGCGAACAGCAGCGCGAAGATCAGCAGCACCGGCACGGCGATCACGACTCCGCGCCCGACGGCGGCGACGGTGTGAAAATCCCCGCGTAGCCGATCCAGCAGCAGCGCGCCCGCGTCGTAAAGCTCAAAGATCGGCGCGAACAGGACGCTCACGCCGGTTTCGATCACGCCGACGCCGTGATCCCAGACGGTTTCGAGGTCGATCTGCTCGCTCAGCGGCAGGTAGTGGAGCGCCAGCGCGCTCAGCGCCAGCGACGCCAGCACGTTGAGCGCCGCGCTGCCCGGTTCGGCGCGCACGGCGACCATCGCCGCGAAGAAGATCGCCGGGACGAGCACCCACAGGTTACGCCAATTCAGCGGTTGATCTTTGTGCAGCAGCCCATCCGAGACCAGCACAGCGGCAATGCTGATCAGCATGAACAGGGGGAACGAGACGCCGATCAGCTTGCCGTAAAAGAGCAAATCGGCGGCGATGCCGACGACCGCCCCGGCGATCAGCGTGTACAGGGCAAAGGTTTTGCGCTCCATGCGACCTCCACAGACTGCGAACTGGATGCAGTCTCAGGGTACGCGGGAGCGCGGGGGACGTTCAAGCACTTGAGTGCGCCGGAGTGCAGACCCCACCCTTAAATCCCCTCCCCATGCAATGGAGAGGGGATTTTAAAAACCTCCTGCGAGCTGTCTTTACCCCCTCTCTACGTAGTGGAGAGGGGGCAGGGGGTGAGGTAAATAAAAAACCTACCCCACCCGATTTAGGGTGGGGTCAGCCTTACCCGCCGACCACTTCCGCCTGAATACCGTACTCGCCGAGCGTGTCGCGCAGTTCGCGTAGGTCGTCGCTGCGGATCACCGCCGCCATCGGACCCAAGCGCGCGCCCATGAAGCGCCGGATCGCGGGGGTGTCCATGATGAAGTCAAGCGTCTCCGGCGTGGTCGTCCGCAGCACCAGCAGGCGCTCGAAGGTGACGGTCGCGGTCGCGCCGCCTTTCCAGTTGTCGAGCAGCCGCGTGACCGCTGGCGGCAGCGGCTCGTCGCCCAGCGCCCGCGTCAGAAACGCGCCGATGTGCCCGACGTTGATCCCCTGCTTCGCCGCCTGCTCGATCCCCGCCGGATCGAGCTTGTAGCTGTAAACGCCGCCGGTCGCACTGCTGCCCGGCTCGCCCCATGAGGCGAAGCGCGCCACCTGAAAGCGGTCGATCCGCGTGACCTTGCGCGAGACCAATACCACACCCTCCGCCGTGACCTCAATCGTGTCCGGCTGATCGGGCTGTTGGGGCCAAGCGCTCAAGCCGAGGAAGGCGCGCCCGTAAGCGGTCAGGCGCGCCGCCGTGCTGTCCTCGGCGAGATCGATCAAGCCGAGCCAGTGCATCGGCGCGCTGATCAGGAATTCCAGCAGCGCGCCCTCGACTGCATCCCAACTCTGCACGCCGCTGAGATACTCGCCCGCGTCGTTGCGGATGTACCAACTGTCAAAATCCCCGTTCGGGCGCTGAAAGTCGGCGCTGTCTTCGTGAACCAGAAAGATGAAATCTTCCAGCGACCACCACTCGCTTGCCGGGAGCGCGTGCTGCATGATCTCGAAGACCGCGCTGCGCGCCGCCGCCGGGTTGTAGTGGCTCATCGTCCCGGCTTCCGGTTCGGGATGCAGCCCCGGCACGTGCCACAGATCGACGTAGGCGGTCGAATCGTGCCACGCCAGCGCCAGCGCCTTGACCTGATCGGGGCGCGAAGCGCTCAGCCAGCGGCGGGCTTCGGCGCGCTTGGGGATCGCGCGCCCGTTCTGCAAGTCGAGCAGGTCGGTGCTGACCGCCAAGCCGAGCAGAAAGACGATCCGGTCGCGCCCCGGCGTCAGCAGAAACGGATCGAGCGCGTCGCCGTCGGCGCTCGCCAGCGAGTCGCTTTGCAGCAGCGGCGCGTGCAGTTGCAGATAAGCCAGCAGGGTGGTCAAGTCGTCCACAATCGACGTGTCCGCCGGGCGCACGTCGGTCACGTCGTCAATCGGGTCGAGCGCGCCAGCGCCCTCCGCCGGGAACTGGATGCTGCTGGCGTCGTCCTCGGCGTCGAGGTTCTCGTAGGCGGTCTTGTGAGCGGGCAAAATCTGCACCAAGTCGTCGGGGATGTAGATGATCGTGCGCGGTCCGGTGTCGGCGTTCTCGAACGCCTGCCCGATCAGCCCGCGAAAGTACAACCCCTCGGCAATCGATTCGGGGTGCTTGTGCGGCTGCTCGCGCTCCATCGCCCCCGCGCCCATCCGCCGGATCGCGCCGAAGACCCGCTCGAATTTGGCTTCCGGCATCTTGCCCTTGACGCTGATCAGCATTTGCAGCGCGCCGCGCTCCTTGTCGTCGAGCGCATCCCAGACGACTTCCGCCTTCGCCGGATCGAGCATGGCGTGGCTGATCGCCTCGACGCGCTGAGCAACGTCGTCGTCCTCGTCCAGCTTGACTTTCCAGACCTCCGCCAGGATCGTCAGCAGCGCGGGGTCGCTTTCGCGTAGGGTACGTAAAATGCTGGTCATCAATCGTTCTGTTCAGCGTTAACCAATCCGTTACGCCCGATTATAACGCCGAATGAAATTTCCTCGGAAAACCGCGCCGCCTTCGTAGAGCGACTCCGTAAAATAGCTTCTGGAGGGCGCTATTTTCCTCGTACAAGTCGATACGTCTCGCAGCACCCATCCACTAACGTCGGTTCCTCGCTGACTTCAAAGCCATCGGTCGCGAGGCGGTCAAGAACAACCTGCCGTCCAGCCTCGGTATTTCCATAGCGGAGATCGCTGACGTATATCAGATCATTCAGGTCATTTAGAGCTGGCATATGTTGTATAAGTTCGCTCTGCGACGCAGCATACACCGGCGTGTCGGCTCCGAGATGCCAAAGAACTTCGGGCAGAACACCCCGCGCGACCGAGTCGACGAGTAAGGGCGCATCATCAGGAACTCTAGCGTGCACTCGGCTCAGCAGCGCGTAAAAAGTAGTATCCACTGAAATCCATACGACTAGCAAAGCGAATAGGAAGACGAAAAATCGTCTAAAGGCTGCTTGGCGGAGTCCCTTTTGAAGCATTTGCCCGACGGCAACGAAGATGAGCGGCGAAATCAACGACAGATAGCGCGTGCCCATAGCATGGGCGGGCGAGAATTGCAGCAGGTAGAGGATTACGACCCCTAGCGTACTGGTGAGTGCTAGATATGCCGGAAGTGAACGGTATCCAATCTGACCCACAGAAATCCTGTTCGAGCGTGAGCGCAGCAGCAGAAATAGCAAAAGTAGATACAGCCCTAACACAGCGGGTACTAAGGCGAGTTCGAGAAAGGCGTTCGCCGTCGTCAGCACTCGCGGCATGATCTCACTAAGCAGGAATCCTCCCACCTGCTCGCGCAGGTGCGCAAAGGATTCAGGGAAAAGCGGATTGATAATCACAAATGTCGCGACCGAGGCGGCGAAACAGGTGAATATCGGCAGCGAAGCTGACACTATTTTCTTTCGATCTTGAAGGTTGACGATGACGACGAAAACACCTGCTAGGACAAGCAGAATTGGGAACTGATATTGTGTCAGCAAACCCGCCGTTGCCACAAAATACATAGCGACGAGCGAAGAACGGCTTCTACTTTTCAGATATACCAAAAGCGTTGCGAGCAGCGCCACACTCGTTACGCCGAGCAGACTATATTGGCGTATCGCATTCGAGACTTGTAGCGTGGAGGGATTTAGCAACCAAAGCAGCGCAGCGCCCGCGCTTGCCATAGGCGAACAATCGACTTTTCGGCAGCACCAATAGATTGCGATGGCGGTGAGTAACGTCAGGCAGATGTTGAGTGTTGCGGCTGCAATTATGCTCGAACCAAAGCCATAGACCCAGATATGCAACAACCAAAAGTAGAGTGGAGGATGAATGTCGTAATGAGCGAGGTCGAGCGTAATATCTTGAAAGCAAAGAAACTGAGAGGGTGCCCAAAATGACTGCCACTGCGCTGCCATCACCCACTGTTGATCGGGTATGTCCGTAGCGTATATCCCCTGATGACAGGTGGCAGCAAGAAAGCTAATCCCGTCATCATGGGCGAGAATCGGCATTACCGCTGCCCGGACGACGAGAAGTAATCCTCCCAAAAACAGTCCAGCGATAAAGACACGAACTGAGCGAGACATTGACCATCCTTCTTTGGTAGTCCAGCTTCAGTTTATCCGTTTTGAGCACGGCAGTGCGTAAATCTTGTGTTTGTGACCAGTCAAGTCTATGGGTGTGAACGCACAGTGCGGAATCGCGTGCAATATACGCTAGTGCTCGTCTTCACGACTCGGCGAGCAGCGGCGCGAGCGCTGCGCCCCAACGGATCACGTGCTCGTCGTTCCTGAACGCCCCGCTGATCTGCACACCGTAGGGCAGCCCGGCGGCACTGCGACTGCTGGTCGGCAGCGCGACCGTTGGCAGCCCGGCGAGCGTCCAGATCAAATTCATCGCCGAGTCGCCGGTCGATTCGGTGCTGATCGGCGCGGCTCCGGTGGCACCGGGCGCGATCCACAGGTCGATCCCCTGCTCGCGCATGGCTGCCAGCAGCGACGCGCGGGCATCGCCCTGCATGGCGAGGTCGGCGGCGTGCTGCTCATCCGTGACTGCCTGCCCCTGCTGGATCAGGCTCAAGCTGCGCGGTCGATATAGCTCGCCAAAACGCGGGTAGAGGTCGGCGTGCGCCTGCGCCATCTCGAACGCCATCAGGCGGCGCGTCCGGTCGGCGATGATCGCCATGTCGCCGAGGATCGGCACCCGCTTGATGGTGTAGCCCGCCGCTTCGAGCCGCGTGATCTGCGCCTCGAAGACGGCGCACGCTTCCGAATCGGCGAGGTCGAGATACGCGCCGACTGGAATCCCCAGCACCGGCAGCGCTGGATCGACGTCAGCGGGCAGCGCGCGCCAATCGTCCACCAACAGCGACGCCGCCAGTGCCATCCCCGCCACGTCCTGCGTGAACAAGCCGATGTGATCGAGCGCCGTCGAGACCGGCAGCACCCCGTCGGTGGCGATCCGCCCAAAGCTTGGTTTGAAGCCGACGACTCCACAGTAAGATGCGGGGCGGATCACCGAGCCGATGGTTTGCGTGCCGGTCGCCAGCGGAAAGTAACCGGCGGCGACCCCGGCAGCCGATCCGCTGCTCGATCCGCCGGGCGTATGAGCCAGATTGTGCGGGTTGCGCGTCGGACCCGGATCGGCGTAGGCGAACTCGGCGGTGACGGTCTTGCCCAGTACCAGCGCGCCCGCTTCACGCAGGCGGCGCACGCTCGACGCCTCGTCGCCCGCCAGCGCCTCTGGCGGCACGGCGGATCCGGCGCGCGTCGGGAAGCCGTCGGCGCGAAAGATGTCTTTGACGCCCAGCAGTACCCCATATAAGGGCGGTCGGCTGGCGGGATCAGGATAGCGTGCTTGCAGATCGCGCGCTTCCCGGCGCAGCCGTGCCGGGCGATCCGGCTCCGGCACGAGCGCTTGAAGCTGGCTTTCCAGCGCGTCGACGCGGACGAGCGCTTGATCGACGTAAGCCAGCAGGTCAAGTTCGCCGCTGCGCAGCGCCGTCACCGTCGGCAGCAAGGGAGCGGCGTAAATCGTCACGCCGTCACCAGCGCCAGCGCGAAGCCGTCGTAGCTCTTTTCGCCGACCGTCTGGATCGCCGTGACGGTGACGCGCGGCTCGCTCGCCAGCAGTTCCAAGCCGCGCTGGATGCCCTGCACGTTGGGATCGCTGCTGTTCGGGTTGGCGACTCCGCCGTTGCGGACGACGTTGTCGAGGAAGATCAGGCTGCCGGGATGGGTCAGCTTGAGCGCCCATTCCAGATAAACGGTGGTGCTGGCTTTGTCGGCGTCGACGAACACGAGGTCGAAGGGGGCAGCCGGGTCGTCGACCAGCGTCGGCAGCGTCGCGTGCGCCGAGCCGAGCCGCAGCTCGACCCGCCCGTTCAATTCGGCGCGGGCGAAGTTCCGGCGCGCGATTTCGGCGTGCTGCGGATCGATCTCCAGCGTGATCAGCTTGCCGTCGGCGGGCAGCGCCCGCGCCAGCCAGATCGTGCTGTAGCCGCCCAGCGTGCCGATCTCAAGGATGGTGCGGACGTTGTGGGCGCGCGCCAGCACGTTGAGCAGCTTGCCCTGCTGCGGCGTGACGCTGATCGCGGGCAGTCCCGCGGCTTCAATCGCTTGCATGGCGGCGTCTAGAACCGGATCAGGCGGCGTGAATAGGCGCTCAAAATAGCGATCAACCGCTGCCCATGATGCTTGTGACATGGTTCTCTCCACTCATAGTTTGGTTGTGTCATGCGTTTGCGCTGATTATACCCCGAACCAATTTGCCTACAGAAAACCATTTTTGCGGATTACTGTTCTACAAATAGTTGACTTAGAACCATTGTTCGTCTACAATCGAAAATATGTTTGGTTTTTTAAGCCTTTGAGTTGGAGCACAACCATGAGAGACCGCAGCAAACTATCCGAACGGCAGCGCAATATACTGCGCTTTATGGAGACCTATCTCGATTCGCATGGGTTTCCGCCGACCATCCGCGAAATCGGCGAGGCAACGGGGATTAAATCGACCTCGGTCGTCAACTACAACCTGAACAAGCTGGTCGATGCCGGGCATCTTTCGCGCGAGGCGCGGGCGTCACGCGGGCTGCGCTTGGTCAAGAACGGCAAGGGCAAGACTTCGACCCAGCCGATCCACGCCACGCTGGATTTCGTCCGCGTGCCGCTGGTCGGGCAGATCGTCGCCAGCGCGCCCGTGTCGATCCCCGACGACATGGATCGCGCCTTCGCCGACGACCCGATTGAGGTCATGCCGTCGATGCTGAACGGCGCGCCCGAGTCGGAAGTCTTCGCGCTCAAGGTCAAGGGTGACTCGATGATCGACGCCATGATCAGCGACGGCGACATCGTGATCTTCCGCAAGCAGGAAGAAGCCCACAATGGCGATATGGTCGCCGTCTGGCTGTCCGACCGCAGCGAGACGACGCTCAAGAAGTTCTACCGCGAGAGCGAGACGCAAATTCGCCTTCAGCCCGCCCACCCGACAATGGATCCGATCTACGTGCATCCCGCCAACTGCCACGTGCAGGGGCGCGTGCTCTCGGTGCTGCGTCCGCGCGTGTAGATCGCTAGCGTTTAGCAAATGGCTTTTAGCAATTCATGCTCAGCTAAAAGCCAAGAGCTAACGGGCGGTTTCGACCGTCTAATCGAATAGCTTCACAAATAGGGTCTTTCCGGTTTCCTTTGCTTTTGTTCCCTCGGTGGCGGGCAGCAGTTGCGATACCTATTTGTCCGGGGGATTTTGGGACTCATATTCAGCGATGAACCGGCGCAGTTTTTCGCTGGGAATATCGCTTTGTTTGCTCTTGCTGTAGATTGTGATGAGAACGACTTGGTCGGCTAACTCTACGTAGTAAATCACCCGGTAACCGCCGCTTTTGCCCCGCTGTACGTCGCTGTTTTTGACACGAACCTTGAAAGCGACAGATTTAGCCCTTTGAGGCGATCTCCGGGTCTCTCGCCGGTCGCAAGCTGCGCTCGAAGTGCTCGAACGTCCTGTAAAATGTGGGGGTAATCTCGCTGGAGCTTGCGGGCATCGCGCGCAAATTGATCGGCAACGACGACCCTAGTCGGCATCTTCCAACATCCGACGTTCGAATTCCTCAAAGCTCATCGTTTGCCCGCTCATGGCGTCGTCCCAACCACGCTTGAAGTTCTCAAATGGATCGTCGTCAGCAGGTTTAGAGAAACGCTTCAAATCGACTGGCTGGTCATTGATGACCAGTTCGAAATTCGCCTCATCAAGTAAATCGCCGAGCGTTTTGCCTTCTGGAAGTTCTTTTTGCAATCCCGATAGCGTATTCCAGATGAAACTGGTCTCATCTTGTAGAGTTTCCGGCGCACTTTCGCCCTGAACTCGTGAGAGCAGCTCAATTCCAAGCAAAATCAGTAAAGTAGCGAATATTTGATCCGGCGTCATCGAAGACACGGCTTCTTCGAGTTGCCGCTGAAATTCCTCGTAGAAGTTATCACTGAGTTTTAGGGAAATGACGCGCGGCGCGTTCTCAGGCTTTTTATTCGGCGCACCAAATGCCATTAGACTGTAACCTCATCTTCCATCATTGCTGACCTTTATTGTACTCGATCTTTGCACCCGTTCAGCTTTGCGGTAAGTTTTTAGCTGAACGCTAATCGTTGAAAGCTGACCGCTGCCGATGAATATCCTCATGTTCTCGATCACGCCGCTGTTCCCCGATCACGACATGGGCGGCGGACAAAAACACTTGCGGACGATTGCGCTGCACCTCGCCGAGCAGGGGCACGAGCTTCGTCTGCTCTGCACTCGCCGCGATGACACCAACGCGCCCTTTCGCTGGCACGAGCGCGCGCTGGTGCTGCCGATTTTGCGCTTCAAGCAGCCCTTCCCCGCGCCCTACGATACGCCCGCCTACAACATCGCCGCGATCATGCAGGACGTGGGCGAGCAGATGCAGTGGGCGGATCGCTTCTACATCCACGACGGCGAGTTCGTCTTTCCCTACGTCTACCGCGACATCCCGACCGTCGTCGGCTTGCGCGACAACGTCTACCCGGAGACGACGCAGGGCGCGTTCCACTTCGAAGGCGACACGCTGATCACCGTCTCGGAGTATTCGCGCCAGTTCTTCTTGCAGACGGTCGGGCGCTTCTTTCCCGAACTGCCGTCGCGCATGAAGGTGATCCGCAACAGCATCGACTGGGCGAAATTTCAGCCGACCAAGCCGCACCGGATTCTCAACCTCGTGCCGTCGATCCACCCCGAACTGCATACCATAGTGCTGCATCCGCACCGCCCCGAAGACAGCAAAGGCATCTGGCAGACCATCGAGGTCGCCGACCGGCTGGTCAAGCAGTACGGGTTTAGTAACCTGCGTGTGCTCGTCCCGCGCTGGCTGAACGTCGCCGCTGATCCCGGTGTGCAGGATTTATACGCGCGGGTCGAGCAGGCGCTGGCGGCGCGCGGCTTAAGCGAACATTTCGTCTTTCACGACTGGATTCCGGTCGATCTGCTGCCCGAATACTACAGCCTCGGTCAGGTGACGCTGGCGCTGGGCTGCTTCGTCGAGTTGTTCGGCAATGCGGTCTACGAGTTGCTCGGCTGCGGCACGCCCTCGATTGTGGCGCGGGTCTCGACCCATCGGGAACTGCTGCCCGATGCGCTGATCGACAAGGTCGATTTCGGCGATCACGACAGCGCCGCGCAGATCGCCGCTGAAATCCTGCGCGGCAAGCGGCGCACGCCGCAGCCGACGCTCGACTATCTACACCAGCATTTCAGCCTCGCCGATCAACTGAACGCCTACGCCGAAACTATCCTCAACGCGCGAACCGCCGCGCCGATGCCCTATCGCTTCACGCCGATTGACGACTCGACGCGGTTCGCGCTGCCGATCTGGTGCTACCGGGCAGGCGCTAAAGGCATCTATCACGACTATCTGGTGACCTATCTCAAGGATGACGCGCTCCAATCCCTGCTCGACGCTTACCCCGACGGCTTCACCTTCGCCGACGCCGCCCATTTTGCCGACCGCGATCAGGTCATGACGCGGTATCGAGACGGCTACCTCGTGCCGGAAAGCAGGACTGAGAAGAGAGGAAAGATTTAACCAAAGCCTCGCGACGGGTTTAAACCCGTCGCTACCCAAAACCGCGACCCACTGAAGGGGTCGCAAGGACAATACTTGAGTTGAGTCGCCCCTTTAGTGGGCGACGAATTTCCTAGCCGAGGGTTTAAACCCTCGGCGAAGGTTCGAGGTAAACTCGATACCATGAAAAAACTACTGTTGATCCTCGTGATCGCGCTGGCGGGGTTATCGACCGCGCAGGCGCAGGACTGGACGCCGATCACGCCCGGCGGGGATGCGCTGTGCGCGCTCGGCACGCCGTATACCTTCTTCGTCCGTGCGGGCGATCCCGGCAAGCTGCTGATCTTCTTCGAGGGCGGCGGCGCGTGCTGGAACGACGAAACCTGCGCACCCGGCTCCGGCTTGTACGATCAGGTGGTCGAGGGCGGCGAGGCGAGCGCATATAATCAGGGCGTGTTCGATCTGACGAATCCTGAGAACCCGCTGGCAGACTACAGCACGATCTTCGTCGCCTACTGCACCGGCGATTATCACTTGGGCACCAAAGCGGTCGAGTACGCGGGCGGGACGGTCGATCACGTTGGCTACATCGACGCGACCGCCGCGCTCGACTGGACGTTCGCCAACTACCCGCGACCGAGCAGCGTCGTCGTCGCCGGGTGCAGCGCGGGCGCGATTGGCGCGATCTACTACACGCCGACCATCGCCCGACGCTACCGATCCGCCCACTTGACCGAGTTCGGCGATGCGGGCATCGGCGTGATCAACCCGGCGTGGGGTGGCTTCGACGTCTGGGGTGTGCGCAACCGCCGCGCCGCGCCAGATCAGTTTGTCGCGTCGCTGACCGCCAGCGCTGCCCGCAGCTATCCGCGCGCCGAGATCGGCGTGTACACCAGTTACAACGACAGCGTGCAGACCAGCTACGACGTGATGATGGGCGCGGTCGAGGCGTGGCCCCTCGCCATGCAGCGGACGCTCGACGGCTTGCAGCGCTATGCCAACTTCGGATCGTTCGTCGCGCCGGGGGGCGAACACTGCATCACGCCGACGCCGCGCTTCTACAGCGAGACGGTGGACGGCGTGCGCTTCCGCGACTGGTTCGCCGCGCTGCTCAACGGCGATCACGTGGCGGACGTGGCGTGTACGGAGTGCTGAACGCCGTGTGCTAGGGGCATTGTGTAGGGGCACGATATATCGTGCCCCTACGCTTGTTTATCCCCAAGCACCAAATCCCTATCCCAACTTATCCCCACATATCCCAATAACCCAAACGATATAACCCAAATTTGGGTTATATCTGCGAATCATGGTGACTCGGCGGTTGGCTGCGTGGTCGGCTGCGCGGTCGGCAAAAAGTGGACAAATGTGATCTTGGCAAATAGAACACCCGTGCTAAGATGAAGTTATAGGGGCGTTGTTGCTGATGCGCTCACGGTTTGTTATCGCAAGGAAAACGAGAGTGAATCCGACGCAGAAATTCAATTATGACGAGTTTGTGCGCGGCTTTCGAGCTGCTTGCGCGCAGCAGGGAGTCGATCCGGCGCGCGGGGCGACCGGCTATCAGGTGGTCAACGGGGTCGTGGATCGGCGGCGCGCGGCGCGCCAACGAGCGTGGCTGCCCCAGCATCATTGGTGGCAAAACCCGGGTCTGTGGCTGAACTGCCCACCGTATCGCAGCGAGACCGAGCAGCAGGCGGTCTGGAATCTGTCTTCGAGGCACAGGACAGCAGCGCGATTGCTTGGCGGGCACGGCTGCGCGGTTGCGCGTGAGTTATCAGCGGCGCGGAGTGCGAGACGACATGGATAGACGGACAACAGTATAGCAAGCAGACCAAGTTGGCGGCGCTGGCAGCACTCGAACGCAACGGCGGCAATCACTATCAAACGGCGAAACAGACCGGCATTCCCCATGCGACGCTGTCACGCTGGGTCAAAGAAGCCGAACAGCGCGGCGAAATCCCGATGATGAGCAGATCGCTGCCTCAGCCCGACGAAAATGCGCCTCTGGACGATCAACTGGACAGGTGATGCGCCGGATGGTCGCGGTCATGCCGGAAAAGGTAGAGGAGGCGAGTTTGCAGGAATTGGGGCGCTCGCTGCAATCGTGCTGGACACCATCAATCAGACCCGCGTCGATAAGGAAAAGACCAGCCATGCCCGCGAGAAACTCGCCGAAATTCTTGAACGTTATGCGGCTGCCGCAGGCACGGCGAGGAACTGATCCATCGCTGACGGAGAGTGAAGCCGGAGAAGTGCTGATGGATTGGTCGCTGTGGGCGCGTCCCAAGCAGATCGCGCCGCCGGGCGACTGGCGCATCTGGCTGATACTGGCGGGGCGCGGCTTCGGCAAGACGCTGGCGATCAACCAGTGGGCGCTGGCGCAGGCGCGCGGGATGCCCAAATCACGCGGGGCGCTGGTCGCGGCGACCGAAGCCGACGCCCGTGACGTGCTGGTTGAGGGCGAAAGCGGCATTTTGAACGTCGCACCGCCGGAGTTCGCGCCCAAGTTCGAGCCGAGCAAGCGCCGCCTGACCTTCCCCAACGGGAGCACAGCGGCGCTTTTTAGTGCCGACGAGCCGAACCGCCTGCGCGGTCCGCAGCATCATTGGGCGATTGGCGACGAGTTGGCGGCGTGGTCGTATCCTGAGGCGCTGGACATGCTGCTGCTCGGCTTGCGGCTGGGGCAGAACCCGCGCGTGGCAATCGCCACGACGCCCCGCCCGATCTCGCTGATCAAGCGGCTGTTGAGCGACCCGACGGTGGCGGTCGTGCGCGGCAGCACTTACGAGAACCGCGCTCACCTCGCGGCGAGCTTCTTCGACGGGATCGTGGATCGCTATGAAGGGACGGCGCTCGGTCGGCAGGAGCTTCTGGGCGAGGTGGTCGACGAGGACGCCGGGTCGCTGTTCAAGCGTTCGCTGATTGACGCCGGTCGCGTCGCTGCCATCCCCCCGCTGCGCCGGATCGTCGTGGCGATTGATCCGGCGGTGACGGCGCGGGCGACCAGCGACGAGACCGGGATCATCGCGGCGGGGGTCGGCTTCGACGACGAGGCTTACGTTTTAGAGGACGCCAGCCTGAAAGCGTCGCCGGATGGCTGGGCGCGGGCGGCGGTCGAGGCTTACCGGCGCTGGGAGGCAGACCGGATGGTGGCGGAGGTCAACAACGGCGGCGATCTGGTCGAGCACACGGTGCGGACGGTGGACGCCAACGTGCCCTTCACGGCGGTGCGGGCGTCACGCGGGAAGGTGGCGCGGGCGGAGCCGGTCGCCGCGCTGTACGAGCAGGGCAAGGTGCATCACGTCGGCGTGTTTGACGATTTGGAGCGGCAGATGTGCGAAGGGCGCTGAGAAATCGCCCGGATCGGGTGGATGCGCTGGTGTGGGCGATCACGGCGCTGATGATCGGCAGAGAGGACGAGGTGATCATGCGGCGGGGGCGGGTGCGCGGGTAGCACCGAGTCGCGGCGTCCGTAGGGCGCACCTGACGCTGGTGCACCCCACGACCCCTCGCGACCTTCGTCGCGCGTGGGAGGGGGACGTTACCTCACCCCCTAACGCCCCTACGACGCTTCCACTCGCATGAGAGGGGAACGCGGCGATCCCTGCAAAATTGAGGGGGCGCGGGGAGTAAGGATCGTGTTATCGTTGCCTCATAGAGGGCTGGCGCTTGGCGAGGGGATCGATGACATGGCGGAAAACACGGGTTGGGACGAGACCAAGGCGATTTGGCAGAAGCCGGAGAACCGGATGTTTTATCGCTTGCTCGGCGCGGCGCTGCTGGTGGGGATCGGCGTGCTGGTGGGCGGCGCGATCTTCGCGGATCGGGCGGTGGACTACCAGATCAACCTGTTCACCGACGTGATCAGCATTGCGGTGACGGTGCTGATTTTGGACGAGTTGAACCGTCGGCGCAGTGAACGCGATGCCGAAAACGCGCTCAAGCGGCAGTTGGTGATGGATGCGGCAAGTACAGTAAACGATGTTGCGAACAATGCGGTGCTATCAAATAAGGCGCAAGGGTTGGCTTGAAGGGAAATCCGGATTGCTGCAAGGCGGACTTAAGTTGCAATCTGAAGTAGCAGATTTTGGACGCTAATTTGGCAAGACGTGAATTTGAGCGATGCAAATCTGCAAGGTGCAAACTTAGAGATGCCAATCTTCACGGAGCGTGCTTGTACAAGTAAATCTACAAGGAGCAATCTATGGTGCGCGATCTGCGAACCAGTTACAAGATCGAGCAATTTCTAGGAGAAGCAAATCTGAGAAATGCTGGTTTCAGGCACATTTGGCAACACCTGCGATTGGAGCGAGCAGCAAACTTAATTGCCGATCTAGCAACGGGGCAGCATTTGAATATGCGGATTTGCGAGGGGCAACTTTAGAGGGCGGACTGCCAAGTACGAATCTTCAGGATGCAGATTTGATCGACAGTCGATATATGATGAGGAAACAGATATTACCAGATATGGAGTCAACTGGACGCCAGAGACAGATATACTTCGTTTTACCGATCCTGAGTATCCTGATTTCTGGCGTTCAGATGATCCTGAGTCGCCAGCGTATCGAGGCAACAGCACCACCTGATAAATTCTCTCCCTACGGCGTGTTTGCGCCCCTCCCTGAAGTCGGGGAGGGGTCGGGGGTGGGGTCGCTTTTAAGCGGCTCTTTTTATTTCCAGCGGATTTGAGGAGACGAGATGGCACTAGCCCTAAGGCAGCGGATCGGGGAGTTGATCGGCAGCGGGGGACAACTCCGCCTGCGGCAGATCAACGGGTACGCGCCGACGCGCGACATGGCGACGGCGGACTATCGCTACTGGGATCGGGCGCGGCGGGCGAAGGCGCGCGGCTTGGAGATCAGTGGGCTGCTGCTCAAGCCGCTGGCGTCGAAGGCGGCGGCGTCGGTGATGGGATCGTCGCTGGGGTGGGCGGTCGGCGACGTGGGCAGGGCGCACACACAGGTGCGCCCCTACAGGATGTTGGCAGCGTGGCGTTGAATGGGTGGTGGGTGGATCATCACCCGGACATTGTGCGCGCCTACGAGGAAGCGCTCGCGCTGGGCGACTGCTACCTCGTCATCAACGCCGACTTGGCCTGACGGTCGTGCCGCCGCACGTGGTCGATCCGCTGCTGGATGGGCGCGGCGAGGTGGTCGGCTGGCGGATCACGGAAACGGTTATCGCAGCAACCCCTCACCCTCCGAGCCCCCTCTCCTACGCGAGGGGAGAGTACAGGCCGTTGAGCGCGGCGGATCGGGGTACGGCGGGACGGTGACGGTGATCGACGAATACACGGCGGCGGGGCGGGTGCGGCGGGTGCTGCGCGGCGGCGTCACGATTCGCACGGAGAAGTACGCCAACCTGATCGGTCGCGTGCCGGTGATCCACGTGGCGAATCGCTATGGCGCGGACGAGTTCTACGGGCGACCGGAAGGCGACGCGCTGATCCCGGTGCTGCAACGCTACGGCGACGTGATCGAGGCGGCGGTCAAGGGCAACGTGCGTCAGGGTCGCCCGACGCCGGTGATCGAGAAGCTGGGCACGGCGGAGCAGGTGCGCAAGTTCTGGGAGAAGTTTGGCAGGCGCGAGACGCAAACTCTGACCGACGGATCGACCGAGACGGTGGACGTGATCGACTTCGACCCGGATCAACTGTTAACGCTGGGCGGCGAGGCGCAGTTCAAGTACGCCGCGCCGGGGTCGTTCAGCAAGGATGCCGAGACGCTGCTGAGCGTGCTGTTCTACCTGATCGTGCAGCACAGCGAAATCCCGGAGGCGGTGTGGGGCGCGTCGATCCCGTCGAGCCGCGCCAGCGCCGAGACGCAGATGGAGCCATTCGTCAAGTGGATCGAGAAGAAGCGCGGCTTGGCGACGGAGTGGCTGCTGGAGACATCGCGGGTGGTGCTGGCGTACCTCAGCGTGATCGACTGGCGGATTGATCCGGCGGCGGCGCTGAGCATCCAGTGGAGTCCGCTGACCGAGGAGGACAGTCGGCTGCGGCTGGACACGATCACGTGGGCGCACGGCGCGGGGGTGATCGATGACGAACGCGCGCGGCAGGAATTAGGGATCACCTAAAAGCGACCTCACCCCCGACCCCTCTCCATGCAATGGAGAGGGGAGACAAACAGTCTCGATAGGGTCACGACAGAAGGTAAAGCAACATTGGTTTTAGCTGACGGCTGAAAGCTGATTGCTGATAGCTATAGGAGCGTACATGACGAACATTCAGTTGAATGAGGCGGCGGAAACCGTCGAGGATCGTTTGCGGGTGACGCTGACCTGCATCAGCGAGCTGCGCGGATCGTACCCGGAGATTGCGCTGCCGGAGGACGTGGATCGGGAGGCGCTGGGGGGCGATGCCTTCTTCGTCACCCTGCCGATTGGTCAGGCGGGGGCGCGGTCGCGCAATCAGCGCACCTACAGCCGCGCGGCGGTCGAGCAGATGGTGGCGCAGATCAACGCCAAGCGCCCGGAAGGAGCGTGGGGGCACATCGCGCCGGATGAGGCGGCGACTCGCTACGATCCACCCGCGATCCGCTGGTTGGCGGCGTTGATCGACGGCGAGGGAATCGCGTGGGGGAAGGGGCTGCCGCTGACCGAGGCGACGCGCGAATACTATCGGCTGGCGAAGGCGACCAATGCGCGCGTGGGCACGTCGCTGGTGGCGTGGGCGCAGATGGACGGCGACGAGGTCAAGGCGCTGGAACTCGTGACCGTCGATCTGGCGGATCCGGCGCGGGTCGGCGTGCCGGTGACGGCGGCGCGGGCGATGATCTCGCAGGAGATGGAAGAAACCTCACCCCCCGACCCCCTCTCCGTAGGGCGAGGGGGAGACAAGCAAAAAGATTCAACGCAAAGGCGCAAAGACGCAAAGGCGCAAAGTAGGGTGGACAGCCGTCCGCCCCTACAGGAGCAAGCGTTGGCTGATCTCGCGGAGATGGTGGGCGGGGAGAATGTCACTGAGCAGGTGCGGGCGTTGATCGTGGAGCGCGACGGGCTGCGTGAGTCGCTGCGAGAGCTGGCGATCACGGCGGCAGTCGAGCGAGCGGTGCGGATTCCGGCGGCGCAGGCTCTAGTCGAGGAGCTGGTACGCGGGCGCGATCCGCAGACGCGCGACGAGATCGACGCGGTGGTGGCAGGCGTGATCGAGAGCGCGGCGGTGCAGACGGTGCTGCGGGCGGGCTTGATCGAGGCGATGGGATCGGCGCAGCGGCGTCCGGTTAAACGCGAGGGAGAGACGGCGGGGTTCTTCGAGTTTTGACCTCACCCCCCGACCCCCTCTCCGTGAGGCGAGGGGGAGAAAGACAAAAGAGTCAACGCAAAGTCGCAAAGGTAGGGGCGGGTTTCAAACCCGCCCCTACGCATAGATGGCAGGAGAGGATGACATATGGCGGGTGAAAACACGTATCTGGAAAGCGACGGCAAGAGCGTCAGTGTCACGCTGAGCGCGTCGGTGGACAAAAATCAGGTCGCTTACGTTGAGGGCTGGTTGGGCATCAGCAACGACGCGGGCGAGAACGGCGATACGATCAGCCTGTCGGTGGATCGGCGCGAATATCAGTTCAGCGTCCCGGCGGCGTTGGCGGTCAGCAAGGGGGCGACGGTCTACGTCGACGTGACCGACCTGACCGGGCACATCCCCGACGACACCGCCTATTACACGGCGACCGGATCGAACCGGGTTGCGCTGTTCAAGGCGACGGCGGCGAAGGACGGGAACAACGTCGTGACGGGCGTGCTGATCGGCGGGTAAGGGCAAAGGCAACCTCACCCCCGACCCCTCTCCATGCAATGGAGAGGGGAGACAAACAAAAAGATTCAACGCAAAGGCGCAAAGAAGAACAGAAAGTCGCAAAGGGGGCATGGCACGCCATGCCCCTACAGATGGACATGTGCTATGGGGCAGACGTGCCATCTTCGATTGCCGGTGTCTGCCCCTATAGACGAACGCGAGAGATCAACGAGCTGACAGCTCATTGCTGACAGCTAAGGGAGCTAACACATGATCAACATTCTGACGAAAGAGTCGCTGGCGAGCGCGCAGCCGACCGCCAAGAGCAAGCCCGGTTTCCGGCTGGCGGAGCATTTGCATTTCGTGGAGCAGTCGCCGGGACGGACAGTGGTTGAGTTTGTCGGGACAAGAACAGTGCCAAACATAACAAATGCAATCCAATAAATGACTATCAGGTTGAGCAGTATAGCATGTTCCGACTCATCGATAAAAGCATCCTAGTGTGAGTAGTTGACCATTTCGGATACATCTCGTGAACCTGTGTCAACATTCAAGGAACCACCATGGTGAGCAATTGCTGTGCCAAATGACTCAGGGATGAATAAAAACAGATCAAAAATGCACCTATGAGATGTCCAAAATTACCCGCTTCGTGATCAGTTTTTTATCAAGCGAACCAATGTGGAAATGATAGGATTGAGGAAATCTACTTTTGCCATCTTTTGCTGAGTAATGATTGGGCATAGAGCGAACAGAGAATAAGCAATCTGTGTCAGATTGGAAGCAAATACCTAGGCGGATGACGAC
>CAWGYC010000008.1:0-171520 GCA_963826685.1 uncultured Chloroflexia bacterium
GGAATCCATTTTAAACTGCCTGAAGTTATTAGAAAAAAGGATAATGCCGTTTTTGCTCAGCCTGGAAGCGGCAAGCTTGATCAGTTCGGGATGAAAGGTCTGAATGTCGAAATCCCGGGAGGTTTTTGAATTGGAAAAGGTGGGAGGATCCAGGAAGATAAGATCGTAAAGCTCCCTGTTTTCCTTCAGCCAGGCCTGGCAGTCCGCCCGGAAAAATCGGTGATTTCCTCCGCTGAATCCATTGAGCGCCAGGTTTTCCTTGGCCCAGGAAAGATAGGTGTTGGAATGATCCACGGAAGTGGTTGTTTCAGAGCCCCCGTCAGCCGCATAGACGGTAGCCGTTCCCGTGTAACAGAAAAGGTTCAGAAATCGCTTTTCTTTCGAAAGTTTCCGTATGAGTTCCCGTGTCATCCTGCCGTCAAGAAAGATTCCGCAATCCAGATGATCGGTAAAATTGATCAGAAAACGGTTCCCCCTTCCTGCATGGTAAGAAATTCTCCTGAAGAGTCGATCCTCTGATACTGCGTTTTTCCTTTCTGGCGTTTCCTGTTCTTGTAGAAGATATTTTTCCGGTCCACATTCAGGGCTGTGGGAAGCACGCTGACGATTTCACGAAATCGTGCCTCGGCCATCTTCGGGATCAACCGTTCCGGGTGGGGCATATTCCTGTACGTGAAGCCATTTGCTCTCAAAAAAGTCAATGGAAACATTGTATTCCGGCATATCCGAATCATAGAGCCGGTAAGAAGAGATCCCTTCCTTTCCGGCCCACTTCCGAAGCCTTTTGAAGTTTTTCTTCAGCCTGTTTGCGAACATCTCCGCCCCGGGACTCAGAGGGGGCTTTGGTTTTTCTTTCAGGCTGCTTCTTTCCTTTTGGGTGAACAGATGGAAATGCGCCAGGGTGCATTTAATGGGGCCGTTATAAAGCACATTCACCTTGTCTGCCTTCAGCCCCGTGTTCCGGGCCAGTTCCTCATCCGCGGTAATCAGAGAGGCCCGCCATCCTGGAAAATTTTCCGAGAGCACTTTTCCCAGCTTCGCGTACAGGGCGGGAAGGTTCTCCTGCCTTCCCGACTCGTATGCCATAGGGAGGATTTGCGGCCACCAGACCCGGCTGGAGGGCCTTGATATCCGCGGGGGAAATTTCGTCAAGGCCCTTCCTTCGGATCTCTATGAACGGCTCAAGCCCTGAAAATCGGACATTTTCCGTCGCCAGAGCCACACTGCGTTCATCCATATCAAAACCTACTATCACGGGAATTTTGCTCTTCCCCTTTTCCTTTCTCCTTTGGGCTTCTTCCTGCAGCGTTTTCCACAGGCCGGGGATGTGTTGCGCCCATCCCATAAAGCCAAAATAGTCCCTGAAAAGACCGGGAGCGATATCTCCCGCCATACACGCCGCTTCCAGGAGGAGCGTACCTGTGCCGCACATGGGGTCGACAAATGCTCCCCCGCGCTCCGCGATCTCCTTCCATCCCCCTCTCAACAGAATTGCGGCCGCAACATTCTCCTTCAGGGTAGCCGTCCCGCCTTCCTCCTTATAATTTCTCCTGTGCAGGCTTTCCCCCGACAGATCGAGACTCAATGTGGCCTTGTCCTGTTGGATGTGGAGGTTGATGATCACATCCGGCCTGAGAATTTCGACGGAGGGTCTTTTCCCGTACCTGCTTGTGAAATAGTCTGATACGGAATCTTTCACCACTAAGGCGGCAAACTGCGAGTTGTTAAATCCGGACTGGTAAAGGGAGGCCCGCACCTTGAAACACCCGTCCGCCGTGAGATGCGTCTCCCACGGAATCTCTTGAACGGCGCCATATAACGCTTCCCTGTTTCCGGCATGGAACGTGGAGATTTCCAGAAACAATCTGTTTGCGATTCGTGACCACAGGCAGACCCGGTATGCCGTTTCCAGGTTTCCTTCAAAGGAAACGCCGCCCTTTGTCTCTTTCACGGAGGTTGCACCGAAGGATGCCAGTTCGTCCGCCAGGAGTTGTTCCAGAAAAAGGGGCGTGGTACAGAAAAAAGAAAAGGTCCTATTCATTTTTATTTCTTCCTAAAGAGGGCGGCGAAAAATCCTTCCATCCCGTGAACGTGGGGCAGGGTTCGAAAAAAACCATTCCCATCCATCAGGTCCAGCGCCCAGGCGGGTCCGCATTTTCGAAGATCAACCAGGGCCATGGCGGGATTTTTTCTAAGAAATCGTTCCACGTTGTCCTCATTTTCTTCTTTCGACACGGTGCAGGTAACGTATAGCAGTTTCCCTTCCGATTTAAGGATCGGCACAGCGGCATTCAGCAGGATCTGCTGTAAATCGGCAAGACGCTCCATATCTTTGCCGGTCTTGACGAGTTTGATATCCGGATGCCTTGAGATGACTCCCAGGCCGGAACAGGGGGCATCCACCAGGACCTTGTGAAACGGCCGTTTCAGAAGTCGAGGAAGGGATCGGGTTGCGTCTGCAATCACGGGCGTGATGGAGCGTATTTTAAGCCGCTCCGCACTTCGCACCAGGCCCTGCATCCGTTCCCGGTTCGTATCCATGCCAACAATAAATCCCCGGTCCCTCATAAGCGCGGCCATGTGGGTGGATTTTCCCCCGAACCCCGCGCAGACATCCAGCACGGCGTCCCCGGGTTCAGGAAAAAGGAGGTGCGAACATATCTGAGCCGGCCGGCTCTGGACCTGGAACAATCCTTCACGAAACGATTGCAGTTTGTGAAGAGGCCCGTTTAGCCGGGTTATTTCAACGCACTCGGGAATGCTTGAATCCGAGGAGCAGCCTATTTCCTCCTCTTGCAGAATCTCCAAAAGCTTTTCGCGGGTCGTTATGAGTGTGTTTGTTCGAATGAAAAGCCCCGGGATCTCATTACCCGCGCGGAGCATCTTCTCCGCCTCGGGCATCCCCTGTTCTTTTGTCCATTTCTTTACCAGCCACAAAGGATAGGCGTAGGCAATGGCCAGATAGAGTTGGGGATCGCGGTCCGCATCCGGAAAAACGATTTCGTTCTTTTTTCTACAGATATTCCGCAAGATGCCGTTTACTACGCCACGCAGGTTTTTCTTTCGCAGCTTTCCCGCCTGCTTGACCGCTTCATTCACGGCTGCCGACTCGGGAACCCGGTCCATAAAGAAAATCTGGTATACGGCCAGGCGCAGGATATTCAATACGGGAAGATCGAGGCTTTTAAAAGGGAAATGAAGCGATTGTTTGATGATCCAGTCAATCTTTATCTGCCAGCGCAGTACGCCCTGAACCAGGTTTAGGGAAAAGGCCCTGTCTCTCTGATCGAGACGTGGGTTTTCGTCAAACGCCCCTTCCAGAGTTCGTTCCTGAAAACCAGGGACATTTTCACGATCGTTGAGGGCCTTCAGTGCTAAATTTCTCGGCATCTCAGCGGCCCAGGAAGGTTCTTACTGCGCTCGTCACAAGATCGATGTCAACATCCGTATCATAACAGGGACCGAACGGCCTTTTGTTGAAAATGCCGAAGACAGGGATGGGATAGCTGTCTTGTATCCCGCTGGTGAGATCCCTTTCACAGGCGACGCCTATGATGATCTCCGGCCTTTTTTGCACCACAATCCTCCGGGCCAGCGTGCCCCCGGTGGCCACCGAAATGGGCACATTGTATTCTTCAGCCAGGGCCGCCAGTTCTTTTATACGGCATCTTCCGCAGGCCTTGCAGTTTCTGACATCCCCTGTGATTCTCACACTGCAGTCATGAAACTGAAGACAGTGGGGAAGGAGAATGAGGAGCTTTTCAGGTTTGACCTTTTTGGCCTCAGCAAGAACCAGTTGATTGTTGATGGCCACGAAAGATCGGCGGATTTCACTTTTTTTGATTCCGAAGCACTTCCCCACCCCAACCAGCAGCGGGAACAGGAAACGGATCACAACGCCCCTGATTTTTCTGTTGAAAAAAAGGTTCTTTCCCCGAATAATGGTGAAAAGAAGGGTCAATACGGCGCCAAGACAGAACAGGACGATGCTCCCGAAAATAATTCCGGCGATAAGGGGAAGATATGGGTGGATATTGGTAAAACCCACATAGGGGACCCACCAAAGCAGCAGGGCGCCCCCCACCAGCACCACGCAGGTAATTAAGAGGAGAAGAATAAAGATACGCTTCTTCGGCCTTTCCATCACGCCTCTTTGCAACAGGTCTTCCTGATGGAACAGAGAAGAGGCATTCGCACCTGCGCTCTCTTCACGCTTCTTTTTTTGATCCTGATCGCTCATCATCTCTTCCCCAGGACCATTCCTTTTTCAAGGAGAAAGCCTCTCAGAAAAGCATCGGCGGGCAGCCTCTTTTTCCCCGGCGCCTGCAGTTCACCGATCTCCAGGACCCCTTCTCCTGTTTGAACGAGTACCCCTTTTTGCGAACAATCGACGACCGTGCCCGGCGCCTGTTTCTTCGTTTCAGAATCCGCTAATCGTGGCGAAAACAATTTTACCGTTTTCTCTCCAATGGAAGTAACCGCCCCGGGGAACGGATCAAGCCCCCGAATAAGGGCGGACAGGGATTTGGCCGATTTCATCCAGTCAATAAAGGAAATGCGTTTGCCGATTTTCGGGGCGTAGGTTGCTCCCGAATCGTCCTGCGGCCGCGGGACAAGGAGACCTTTCGCCAATTTTTCAAGACTTTCCAAGAGCAGCTCTCCCGATAAAACGGATAGCCTGTCATGGAGTTTCCCGGCCGTTTCGTTTCCGCTTATAGGAGTTTTTTTCCGCAGGAGCATGGGTCCCGTGTCCAATCCCTCTTCCATGACCATGGCCGTAAGTCCGGTCTCTTCTTCCCCATTGATAATGGCCCACTGGATGGGTGCGGCGCCCCTGTATTTCGGCAGGAGAGAGGCATGTATGTTGAGTCCCCCCCATGGAGGGATTTCCAGGACCCGGCGTTTGAGCACCTGCCCGAAGGCGACCACTACAAAAAGGTCAGGCTGGAGTTCCCGGATAGCCCCGCAGAACTCGGGATCGGATGCATCTTCCGGTTGAAACAGATTCAGGCGCCTGTCCAGCGCTGCCAGTTTGACCGGAGAAGGGAAAGGCTTTTTACTCCTCCCTTTTGGTCGATCCGGTTGGGTTACCACGGCAAGGACCTCATGTTCCGCCCCCAGCAGGGCTTGGAGCGATGCAACGGCATACTCCGGAGTGCCCATGAAGATGATTTTCGGATGGATTGGAAACGTTCCCTGAGAGGGCGCGGACAGAAGCGACATACAGCAGAATCCCTTATTCTTTGTTCTTTTTCTTGATTTTCTTTTTATACAGTGCCCTTTTCAGACTGCTGATACGGTCTATGAAAAGGGTGCCATCCAGGTGATCAATTTCATGCTGCAGACATACCGCAAGAAGTTCCTCCGCATCCATCTTCACCGGTTTGCCGTGACGATCACTCCCCTGAACGGTTACACGGGCATTCCGGGTAACCTCCGCCGTGTAATCAATCACGCTGAGGCAGGCTTCTTCCCACTTGATTTCATCTTCCCTTTGTGTGATTTCAGGATTAATCAGAACCAGCGGATCACGTCCCTCTTTGCGGGGACTGCCGTCAAATACAATCACCCGCTTGAGCAGACCCACCTGGTTTGCCGCAAGGCCTATGCCCGGGAGCGATGTACATGGTTTCAATCATCCTGTCGATAATCTTCTGCAGTTCTCCGTCTATATCATCTATAGGACTGGCGCTGGTTTTCAGAACCTGGTCCGGATAAGTAAGTATTTTCATCTCGTTTTCGCCCATCGGCAAGAACCCCCTACCAAGTATTCTGGCCTGGAAGAACCCCCTACCAAGTATTCTGGCCCTCATTGTAAGCCTTTTGGTTCCATAAATCAAGGCAAGGTGTCAAGGAGAAGTCTCATTTTGGCTTCATCCTTGCCAGGATAACCCGCACTTCCTCTCCGCCTGAACGAAAGACCTTTTTCTGCGCCGATGATATCAAACCGACCACTCATGCAGCCTGAAAAACCCGATACTCGTCTCCCTGACTCTTTCCGCCAGGATAATCTCCCCGGATGGCTTCAGACAGCGCTTAAAAAGCCTGCTCAAGGGAGCATAGTCTTCCTCCTTGAAAATCACCTCGGATCCAACAATCGTATCAAACGGTTCGACGATTTCGGGAGTATTCCAGTCGAGCTTTCGAATGTCCGGGATAGGCCTTTCGGCAGTCTGGTTCTCACAAGCGTTGGCGCGGACAAAGGCAAGCGCATCGTCATTGTACTCCGTCAACGTTACTCTGTGACCAAAGGAGGCCGCGACAATGCCGGCGACCCCTAAGCCGCAGCCGATTTCCAGCAGGTTCCTGTCTTGGTCCGCCGGCATGGCGGCAAGATAATCCGCTAAAACAATGGAGGCATCCCAAATTTTCGCCCAAAGGGGGAATTCGTGAAAGATGTCATCCGTATCTACAAATGCATCGAGGGATTTTGGAACAAAAAATCTGAACTTTCGACCCTGTAACGTCAGATCCGAAAGGTCCGTTTTGTACTTTTCGTGAAAAGATGTGAGTGAAAACATGAAAGATTTCCGTTTCTCATTAATGGTTATTTCATTCCCGCGATTCTCTTCATTTTACCACCCTCACAGAGTGCGTTCGCCTTAGAGTGGCCCAAAGCAGCCGAATGATGATGGCCGGCACGACGTCCATGTGGAGATCATCTCGGCCACTCAAGATTCGACACGACTCTAACAGCTCCTGGTTTCCTTTCAATAACCCAAACTCATCTCTGATATACGGTCCAAGGGTCATATTCAGGACGCCCAGATCAAGTTTATCCATCTTGGCAATTCCTATTTTTTCTCTCAGAGACAATTTTGCCATCAAAAGATCTATGGCTTTGTCAACAGTCCTCGGCATATGGTTTGAAGTCATTGTTTCTCCGCACCTGTTTCAATGAGTATCTTTGTATCTTTACTATTACCACATTTTTTAAGGTATTCACAACAACTGTGGAATCCTTTTTTCTTGACTCCACAGCAAATTTTCCTTAGGGTCAAAAGTCTGTAAACAGTCAACCGGCAACCGTAAACTGTCCGCAAAAAGAGGAGGTTCCAAAGAATGATGGAGATGGAGACGGAAAAAGAAGGCGGACAGAAGCTTCGTACCCTTAAAGAGCATCTCCGTCAGGAAAATCCCTTGCTGGTAGACGCAGTAGAAGACTTCCTGCGCCTGGACAAGATCGGCCATCGAATGGGCCTCCTGAAATCCGGCCAAAGCTACGCCGGCCAAATTGCATGGTGGCCTCTGGTGTCGGTCCTGGGAACGTTTTCCGCTGGAAAATCCACCTTCATCAATCATTTTCTCCAGTATCCCCTGCAAACTACCGGCACCCAGGCCGTAGATGATAAATTCACGGTTATCTGCTATGGGGCAGGCCATGACGTAAGAGTACTGCCGGGCATTGCGCTCAATTCAGACCCCCGTTTTCCCTTCTATAAAATGAGTCACGAACTGGAGAAGGTGAGTCCCGGAGAAGGCGGCAGGATTAACGCCTACCTTCAGTTAAAAACCTGCCCAAGCGACACCCTTCGCGGACATATTCTGATCGACTCTCCCGGTTTTGATGCGGACGCCCAGCGGTCGGCAACGCTGAAAATCACGGATTACATTATGGATCTTTCCGATCTTGTCCTGATTTTCTTTGATGCACGCCACCCG
The DNA here is from genome assembly GCA_963826685.1 of uncultured Chloroflexia bacterium. Lineage (GTDB taxonomy): Bacteria > Chloroflexota > Anaerolineae > Aggregatilineales > Phototrophicaceae > Flexifilum. Next base: position 7,663 of record CAWGYC010000008.1, read on the forward strand.
GAACCCGGCGCCATGCGGGATACATTGAAACACCTGGTAGCCAATACCATCGCCCGCAGGGATTCCACCAAATTTCTCTATATCCTGAACCAGATTGATACCAGTGCCAGGGAAAACAACCCGGAAGAAGTGGTGGCCGCATGGCATCGGGCCATGGCCCAGGAAGGTCTCACGGCTGCAAAATTCTATTGTATCTATATGCCCGAAGCTGCGATTCCCATAGAGGATGAAAGTCTCAGACTGCGCTTTGAAACCAAAAGGGATCGGGATATGGCTGAAATCCATAACCGCATTAGACAGGTGAGTCTGGAGCGCGCCTATCGTATCGTCGGCGCCCTGCAGAGCACCGTCAGAGAGATCCAGGAGGGAAAGGTCCCTTTTCTGCAAGAGACTATCGGGCGCTGGCGACGCAAGGTGCTTTGGAGTGACGGCTTCCTCTTGGCGCTTCTTGTCGCCCTGTTTGCGTTTGTGGGATACCAGGCAGGCTATTTGAGCTGGAATCAGCCGGTTCCCGCCGCGTCTTTAAGAAATGTCCTCTCTTCCCAGTGGGGATTGACGCTGCTTGGTTTCTCCGCTGTGATTGTCCTGCTTGGCATGCACTTCTTTTCCAAACGCTGGACGGCTAAACGAATGCTTTCGCGGCTCAGAATGTCGCTGCCGGAAACTTCTGAAAAGGAAAATATCCTGGAGGCCTGCGTGAAAAATATCGGTCCTTTGAGAAGCATTTTCAATGCGAACCCGCTTGGATGGGGAAGTCGCGCGCAGAGACAGGTCGCAAAGATCGTTGCCAATGCGGATCGATATATACAGAAACTGAACGACGGTTTTGCCGATCCATCAGGAAAACCGATCAGCCTGCCGGAAACCGAGGAAGGACATTTCGTTCCCGTAGAAAAACAAAAGGCCTGAACCGTCTTTAGATGTTAAGGCATTCTATTGCTTTTTCATGTTTTCTTCCGCCAGTTCTATCCCAATCAGAAGGGCCTTTTTGTTCAGCCCTATCATTTCAGGGGCGATTTTTGCAGTCAGCACCTTGACGACGGATTCAGGGTCGATCAGCCCCGCTAATCGGATGATGGCGCCAAGCATGCAGATATTAAAGACAATGGGTTTGCCTATCTCATCCATGACGGATCTGTACATATTCAATTCCACCTGCCTGGCATCCACCCGCTGATCTACTTCCACGTATTTCGCATCCGTCAGGAGAAGTCCTCCCGGGCGAAGTATGCCTGCATATTTGATATACGCTTCCTGGGTGAGGCATACGAGGATGTGTGGATTGATGACCTTTGGATGTCGAATGGGCTTTTCAGAAATGATGATATCCGCCCTGGTGGCGCCTCCGCGTGCTTCCGGTCCGTAGGTCTGGGTCTGCACGGCATTGAGATTCTCATAGATGGCAGCGGCCTCCGCCAGGATGATGGCAGCTGTAATAACTCCCTGCCCTCCTGATCCGCTGAAAACGATCCTTTTATCCATTGTGGTCTCCCGTGGGTTTGTTGTCTAAAAACTGCAATAAACTTATCGCCGCTAACGGCATCTTTCAGGCGTTACTTTCCGCCCTGAAGCGTCTCCATGAATGCCAGATAACTGGCGACATATTCGGGATAATCCTCTTTTACAAAGATTCCGCGCTCGATCAGATCCGGATTTTCTTTTGCCTTCTTTGAACCCACTTTCACCGTTCCGTCCCTGTAGGATTGCATCATTTCCACTGCGCCGCCCATCTTGTTTTTTCTGCCGTAGTAAGTCGGGCACTGACTCATGACCTCGATCAGGGAAAACCCTTTGTGACTGATGCCCTGGCTGATGATATCGATCATTTCCTGCGCATGATAGGTGGTGGTTCTCGCGACAAACGTGGCTCCGGCCCCTCGTGCCAGGGCTACCGCGTCAAAAGGTTTGGAAGAAGTCCCGTGCAGTGCGGTGGTGCTCTTTTTCCCGGCAGGGGTCATGGGCGACACCTGCCCCCCGGTCATGCCGTATATGCTGTTGTTCATGATAATGGCCGTCATGTCCACGTTCCGTCTCGCCGCGTGGATCAGATGGTTTCCCCCGATGGACAGGGCGTCCCCATCCCCCATGGGAACGATGACCTGGAGTTCGGGACGTCCCATCTTTACTCCCATGGCGAAGGCCAGTGCCCTCCCGTGAATGGTATGCATGGTGTGAAAATCCAGATAACCGGGCATCCGCGAAGAGCACCCGATGCCCGAAACCACCACGATCTCATTTTTGCGCAAACCCAACTCCTCAATGGCCCGAATCATGTTTCCCATGACGATGCCGTGCCCGCATCCCGGGCACCACATATGGGGCAGAAATCTCTGACGGATATAGTCTTTGACAGCCATGTTATACTCCTTTCCCCTGAATCATGAAAAGGACGCGCAGGATGTCGGCGGGGGAAATAAATACGCCGTCAAACCTGTTGGCAAGATAGACCTTTTCCGGTCTCGTCACCATTTCCTGACTTCCTGACAGATCTGCCCCATGTTCATCTCCACGACCAGAACATGGCTCTCTTCCTTTACACATACGAGCCACGAGATCTCTTGGAAAAGGCCAAAGGGTCTGAAGTTCCAAAAGCCCGATTTTCATTCCCCTGTCCCGCTGAGCCTCCACAAGATGGAGGGCGGGTCGCGCGGAGCTTCCATACGAAATCAACAGAATTTCGGCGTCTTCGGTAAAGTATTCCCTGTACCTGGCCAGGGAATCGGCCTTGTTCTCCAGTTTGTCCACCAAATGGTGAAGGAGGTCGTAGGCCACTTTCGGGTCCGTGGACGGAAAGCCCCACATGTCATGGACCAGGCCGGTCACGTTGTACCGGTGGACGCCTCCGAAATCGCTCATGGGGAGGCGACCGTCTTCCCTCGTCAGATAAGGATGAAAATTGGTCCCTTCCGGTACGGAGGTGCGAAGTCTTGCAACCACTTCGATCTCTCCGGGTTCGGGAATAACCACTTTCTCCCGCATGTGAGCCACCACCTCATCCAAAAGGAGCACGACCGGTGTCCGGTAGGTTTCGGCCATGTTAAAGGCCTCCACCGTCATGGTAAAAACATCCTGCAGGTTTGACGCCGTAAGTGCGATGATGGAATGGTCTCCGTGGGTGCCCCATCTGGCCTGCATAACGTCGCCCTGGGCAACTCCGGTTGGAAGTCCCGTACTTGGCCCCCCCGCTGGACATTGACCACTACGGAAGGGACTTCGGCCATGACCGCATATCCGATCGCTTCCTGTTTCAGGGAAAAACCGGGACCGCTCGTGGCGGTCATGACTTTCAATCCGGTCAGGGACGCCCCGATAATGGCGCACATGGAGGAAATTTCATCTTCCATCTGGATAAATTTTCCTCCGGTGGCCGGAAGCTTTTCGGACAGAATCTCGGCAATTTCCGTGGAGGGCGTGATCGGATATCCTGCAAAGAAATTGAGTCCTGCATAGAGCGCCCCTTCCACAACCGCCTCGTTTCCTTGAATGAATTTCGCTGTGGTTTTCACGATTTCATCTCCTCCAACTCAATGGCCAGGTCGGGGCAGCGCAATTCACAAAGCCCACAGCCTATACATTTTTCAGGGTGAGCCCACTGGGCCTTTTCATGATCATCCAGGAGCCAGGACCTCCTTCGGACAGAAGGCCACACAGATGCCGCAGCCCTTACACCAATCTTTATTGATGACTACCTGTTTCTTTTTCTCCATGAAACACTCTTTTTTCCGATCGTATTGTTCAATCTTCAGTATCATATTCGGAACTGTATGAATTCACATCTTTTCTGTTGCCGCTATCTTGGGTAAACCTTCACCGCCGTCAGGTCCTTTGGTTGGTACAAATACCCCTTGAGTTACCTCGATTTCGCGTACCAGCCTAAAAGGGCCGGTGCGCCATAGGAATCAGGTCGCCAAGACTATCCTAGAAAAAACCCTCTGCTGGAAAACGGCATATCCTTAACATGGAATTGAATTGGGAATAAAGTACCATACTCGGATAAATAAATCAGGTAAAAAGAGACGAATAACCAAAACCATCGATAAAGGAGAGATGAAGATGAATCCAACACGCCTTTTTCTTGCGTTTCTCATTTTTGCCTTCGGGTCCTCAGCGACTGCGCGGGAACCGTTCAGGTGGATACCATCCAGATCTCAGCCGATGATCTCAAAATCACCTTTATCGGCCATGGGAGCCTCATATTCGTTTTCCACGGGAAGATCATTTATGTGGACCCCTACGGCAAATTAGCGGACTATTCCACCTTTCCCAAAGCCGATCTCATCCTGATCACCCACGAACACCGTGACCATCTTGACCCGGCGGCTCTGGGAAAATTCGCAGGAGAAAACCGCGGTGGTGTTGAACGAGGCATCTTCAAAAACGGTCAAAGGCGGTCTGATAATGAAAAACGGGGAGGTTCAAACGGTCAAGGGGATCAGGATCGAAGCGGTTCCAGCCTACAATATTGTCCACAAGCGCCCGAACGGACAACCCTATCACCCCAAAGGCGTCGGGAACGGATATATCCTCACATTCGGCGATAAGCGCGTGTACGTGGCCGGCGACACGGAAAACATACCGGAAATGACGGCCCTTCGGGGATAGACTATGCCTTTCTGCCCATGAATCTGCCCTACACCATGACGCCCGAAATGGTTGCCGATGCCGCCAAAGCCTTTCAGCCGAAAGTCCTCTACCCCTATCACTACGGAGAAACAGACCCTTCGGAACTGGTAAAATTGCTTGAAGGGCAAAAAGGGATCGAGGTGCGCATACGTGAGATGCAATAGGTTCGATAGTACGCTCAATTTCTATGTTAACAATTCCCATCGTTGATTATCCGGAGAATCAGCGACATAGTAGTGTCAGCACACATTTCCCGGGGTTTCAATTTTTGTTGGGGATTTTGTTCTATTCCTGTTATGATGCCGGAGAATCCGACAATGTGGACGAAAGCGGCGTTTGACAACGGACAGATGCAATCTTATATTAGGAAATATTCGTTTTTTGGCTTCCAATCCGCGTGAAAATCGATCTAAATCCGATCAAGCAACGCGCAGGACTTAATTAAGCAAGTATCGGCGTAATACAGCGACGATTTCATATCCCATGCAGAGGAGGTTTGTGCAACGTGAGTGGAATCCATGTTGATCGGAAAGACGGCGGCCTGGTAATTTGTCCGAACTGCGGCAAAAAAAAATCGATCGAGCTTTCCAAATGTATAGGTCGTAAGCTCTCCGTTAGCTGTTCGTGCGGCAAAAAGTTTACCTGTAGAATCGAAAACGAGCGCATCATGCTTGAAAAGGAAGAATCGTATTTTTCTCCCCGAAATGGAGATTCGAGCGGTATCCAGGAGAAGGTATACTTTGTTGCAGGGAAAGGCACTGCCAACATCATATGCGAAAAATGCGGCTTCATTCGCGTGGTTACATCCGAAGAAGTTCCTTTTGTTGAAAAACCCCTTCAGCTTTCATTGCAAATGTGGAAACACTTTTCCCTGCCGCATTGACGAGAGAAAAAACTACCGAAAGTCTACACAACTGAACGGAGAGTACGTCAACCGCCGGACCTCAAGAAGAGATAACATGGTAGTCACAGACATCTCCTTTGAGGGCATCAATATTGTGGTATTCAATGCATATGATCTGGAGCAGGGAGACCTTCTGGATGTGGACTTCGCACTAAACGATGCACGGGAAACAGAGATCAGACGCACCGTACGCATCAAGAGAATAAGCAAGAAGCGAATCGGCTGTGAATTTATTAAAGATCGCGCTTACGATAAACAGCTTGGATTCTATCTGTTGAACTAAGTCTCTGCCTGGCAATCAGCCTTATCAATCTGAATTTCAAAGGCATTTAATTCCCTGACCCCACAAGTAACAGCATCCACACCTTCCGTTTAAAGGCTACCTGGCTATACCGTTGAATTTCATCATAAAAAGATTGGTGAAGCATTCTGCCATACGTTTTTAACGAGAGGATTTCAGAAACAATGGTTGAAAAAACTCCAGAAGAAAAGCAGGCGATTGTGGCTTATGAATAGAAAAAGAACACTGATAAAAGCCATGGTCATTACCCTGTGCCTATTTTTGTATTTTATGGAAAATTCAAAATACAGCGCATTCACAGGAACTCGCAATCTGCGAGCAAAATCCATGGCCCGGCAAAAAATCCTCCGAAAGATGTCCTTCCGGAGTATAAGGCCCGTGAAGGTTTAGCGGAAGAGCTTCCATCCAGGTTGAAACCAGGTACGGAATGGACCTTCCACAAGGCCGTTGATAACGCGCATCCCGATGCAAATGAGCAACAGATGTTGTGGTTGATGAATAGAGCCAGATCAAACCCGGCACGGGAAGGCGTTTGGCTGGCAACTACTGACATTTCCAATATCGCCTCTGCACGGACGGCCCAATCCGTCAAAATCGTCACATTTGCGCACCCATCAACCAACATTTGGTCTATACTGAAATTTGTAAATGAAGCCTATTGCGAACCGAATAGCGACGGGATGCATAATACGATCTTGTTACAATGGATACGATCCATGTTAACGCTTGAAGCCAGCGAGTCGCCGTGCCTGATGCCGAAAAGACGGTCTTCATCAGCTACCGCCGCAGCGTGAGCCGCAATCTCGCCCGCGCGATCTTCCTTGACCTGCGCGAACACGACTACGACGTCTTCCTCGATGTGAACACCATCGACAACGGCGAGTTTGACGCGATCATCCTCAACCAGATCGCGGCGCGAGCGCATTTCGTGCTGGTACTCTCCAAAGGATCGCTGGAGCGCTGCGCCAACTCCGGCGACTGGCTGCGGCGCGAGATCGGGGAAACGCTCCGCCTCAACCGCAACATCGTGCCCGTCTTAGAGGAAAGTTTCGACATCGAAGCGGAGAAGGGAAAACTGCCCAACTCGCTGCGCGACCTACCCTGTCTCAGCGGCGTTCCGCTCCATCATTTCTACTTCGACGCGGCGATGGATACGCTGCGAAATCGGTTTCTGAAAAATTCTCTACACAGCAGCAACCAACGAGAAAGCCTACGCATATCGGCTCTCTCTGCCCATAAGCAGGGTCAGAAAACGGATTCGACATAATAAATTACAAAACCCTTATTGCCTAGTTCTTCGTCAATTTCAGGTTCTCGAAATGCTCGTGAAAGTGGGTGTAAAATCCCTGCAAAGTGCAGCGATCTTCCCATATCTGCCGGCAGGCGTGCTGCAAATCCGTGAAATCGGCATCGGAAAGGTTGGCGTGAAAATCGGCAATTTTCTCGGCAGCATGTGGAATTTCGCTTTCGTCAATCCAGACGCAGTATTGTTTCCAATCCACGTTGAAGTCGTAGGGCAGAACGCAGTTCGTGTCAAAGAAAACCGGGATGCGACCGTGCGCTAACGTTTCATAAAAGCGAACTGACCAGTTCCCACCCCCGCGTACGCAAACTATGTAGTCACTTTCGTTCAAGTTGTCGATAAACTTCTGCCGCGTCGTCATACTAATTTGTTTGTCTTCAGGTGCAACATTCTTTTGCTGCGACAGCGCCTTGAAGACTTTTTTGGTGCCCGCTCGATATTTCCGGCGAATAATGAAGCGCGTGTCTAACTGCGGACTGCTCAAAAGCGTCTGCAGGAACTCGACTTCGCAAAAACGTATGCGGTTTAGTGCAAATCGGCGCAGGATTTTGAAAAAAGCAAGTGCCGTAAATTGAAATATAAATTCTTCACAGTGTACTTTACCGTAGTTTCCAGAGTAACTGCTGCTTGTCCGCAAAACCCCACGACCGGTTTTGCGGGTTTTTCACGATAAGGAATTTGATTATCATGGTAATACTTTGCCATGTCATCGACAATCGCGGGCACAGCAAATTGATTAGTTTTTCGGTAACGCTTGTCGAGCGCTGTGTGAAACAGCCACACATTCGGGGAAGGAATTTCGAAGACGTTGTCATTGAAATCAAAGACAACGACAGGCTTCTCCAGTTCTTCAGCGATCTGCACAAACGATTTCACCATATGAAGCAGTCGCTTGCTTCGATAGTAAGTGTAAAGTGCGGGTAATGCTAAAAAATCTGCATCAGCAGGATCGTCAACCATCTGAAATAGCGAATAACGCAGACCCCATTTGTGCAACCGCTCAGCTTCCGAGAAATCATTCCAAAAAGGATACAGAAGCGAAATCTGTTTATTAAGCTTACCATGAGGCGCAAGGCGTTTATCGCTCCAGAATTTCATTCACAGCCTTTCCCTTATGAGCCACTCGATAATTCGACAATTATATAGGCGATGATACCTACACGACAAGTACTGTAGGGGCACGATACAGGGTGATTGCTAAAATTGGTTTGCACCATAGAACACCTTAAAAAGCCCCAACGAGCCACATGAGCGGTGCTAATCGTGGTAAATCAAGTTCTTACTTCGGCTCTATACGGGTCTTAATATCTCAAAATCATTTCGATGCGATTACCCTGGGGCACGATATATCGTACCCTTACGGTCAAGGGATAATCACCTACCTTAATGGCTCAGGCTTTGACGAACCACGCCGCGCCGCGCGGCTCCAGCCATGCGACCAGCGCCTCGTCGCGCGCTTCGATGGCGCTGCCGCCTTCGAGCGCGTCGCGCCATTCACCGGGGAGATATGGCAGCCGAATCTCGACGGTCTCGTCGCTGGCGTTGAACGCACAGTAAACTACCTCGTCGCCGAGCCAGCGCTTGAAAGCGTAGACTTTCTGCGCGTCGTCGATCACGACGGCTTCGACCTCGCCCAAGCGCAGCGCCTCCGACCCGCGCCGGAAGTGGATCGCGCGCTGGAAGGCGGCGATCAAGTCGTGATCGAGGCTGTCCCAAGGCATCGTCCGCCGACCATCCTCGGCGAAATCGCCCTCCAAGCCGGTCTCGCCGCCGTAATAGATCATCGGCGCGCCGGGATAGCTCAACTGGAACGCTAAAATTTGCTGTACGCGGCGCAGTTCGCCCTTGCAAGCGGTGAGGATCCGCCCGGTATCGTGCGAGTCGACCAGATTCATCTGCGCCTTGACCGCGGGAGGCGGCGTATCGCGCAGCCAGACCGCCAGCCGGTCGTCGAGTTCGGTCGGCGTCAGGTCGTCGGTGGCGAGGTAGCCGCGCAGCGCCCACGCGAAGCGATAGTTCATGGTCGCGTTGAAGCTGTCGCCCAGCAGGTAGAAGGTCGAGTCCCGCCACAGTTCGGAGACGGAATATGCGCCGGGCTTGGTCGCGTCGATGCGCTTGCGGAAGCGCCGCCAAAACTCATCGCTGTTGTCGAACGCCACGTCACAGCGCCAGCCGTCGATCCCCTTCTCCAGCCAGTGCGCAGTCACGCCGTTCGCGCCGCAGAAGTAATCTTCCATCTCCGGGCACTCGACGAACTCGGGCATGAAGCCCAAACCCGCCCAGCCGCGATATTGGTCGGGGTGCTGCTGGAAGTCGAACCAGCGGTAGTAGGGCGATTCGACCGAGTGATACGCGCCGTTGCCATATTGGTTGGTGATGTCGAAGTAGAGGCTGTCCGACGAGCAGTGATTGAAGACCGCGTCCAGTACGATCTTGATCCCACGCGCGTGCGCCTCGCGGATCAGTTCGTCGAAGTCGGCTTCGGTGCCCAGCATCGGGTCGATCTTGAAGTAGTCGATGGCGTCGTAGCGATGGTTGGTCGGCGCGTCGAAGATCGGGCAGAAGTAGATGCAGTCGATCCCCAAGTCGGCGAGGTAGTCGAGGTGCTGGATCACGCCGCGCAGGTCGCCGCCGAAGAAGTCGCGCCCCAGCGGAGGATACTCCGGGCGTTCGCCCCAGCGCCGGAACTGCGGCTCGTGACCGTAAACGCCTTTCATCAAGCCGTCGGTGGATGGATCGCCATTGGCAAAGCGATCCGGGAAAATCTGGTAGATGACCATGCCCTGCGTCCACTCGGCGGGCATTCGCGCCGGGTCGTAGACCGCGATCTGGAAGGGATGCTGCTCGTATTCGCCGTAGACCGGCTTGATCTCGCCTTCGACTTGCCGGATTTCGAGCAGCGGCGGCTGCAGAATCACCGCCGGGGAACTCGAAGCGATAGGTCAGGATCGTCGGCTCAACCGGGACTTGCAGCAACGCCGACCACCTGCCGGACGTGCCGGTCGGCAGCAGATAGAAGTGCCAGCCCATCGGATCGCCGTGCTCGGTGACGCGGCGTGTGTCGGTGATGAAAACCTCCGGCTGAAGCGGCGAGTCCTCGACCACCAGTTCGACGGTCGCGCCGAGCGGCTGCGCTCCCGGCGGCAGATGAAACGCCCCTTCCGGGCGCAGACGTTTGGCAGCTTGGCGGCTGATCGCTGAAATCATAGGGGTATCCATTCGATAGAAGCGCATCCATGCTCACGTTTGATCGCTGACAGTTTATTCGGTTTCAGGGTGTCGTATCAAGCCCGAAATGGAGCGAAAAATCCGCCTGATCTGGATCATGTAGAGGCGTTACATGTAACGCCCCTACGGAGAACCAATTTGAATAGCCGGATGCCCCTCGCTGTGCTGAGCGAGGCTAGCTAACCACTGCCGCGCCGTCGGTGGCGTGGCAGACGTAGACGGCGGGCTTAATGCCGCTGCGCTGCTCGTAGCTGGCGGCGACCTTTTCCGCGAAATCCTCGGCGGCATCCTCGCGCACCAGCGCGACCGCGCAGCCGCCGAAGCCGCCCCCGGTCATGCGCGCGCCGATGCAGGCGTCGTGCTCGCGGGCGCACTCGACGATCAGATTGAGTCCGTCGCTGGAGACCTCGAAGTCGTCGCGCAAGCTGACGTGACTGGCGTACATCAACTGACCAAGCGTCACGGCGTCACCGGCGCGCATCGCGTCGGCGGCGTCGAGCGTGCGCTGATTCTCGGTGACGATGTGGCGGGCGCGGCGGTAGACCACGTCGTCGAGCAGGTCTTTGACCGCCTCAAGCTGCGGCAGCGTCACGTCACGCAGGGCGGGGACGTTGAAGAAATTGGCGGCGGTCTCACACTGCTGACGGCGCACGTTGTACTCCGACGTGACCAGTTCGCGCCGCGTCGCCGTGTCGAGCACGACGATTGCCGTCCCCGACGGCAGCGGCACCGGCTGGAGCGTCAGCCAGCGGCAGTCGATCAGCACGGCGTGATCGGCGACGCCGTTCGCCGAGATCATCTGATCCATGATGCCGGTGTTGACGCCGACCCACTGGTTTTCGACCTTCTGGCACAGCTTCGCCATCTCGACGCCATCCCACGCGACTCCGGCGACCGCGCAGAACATCCGCGCCGACGCCAGTTCGGTCGCCGCCGACGAAGACAGCCCCGCGCCGATGGGCACGTCACCGGCGATCACGCCGTCCCAGCCCTTGAGCGCGCAGTCGGCTTCTTGCAGCGCCCACGCGACCCCCTGCACGTACTCGATCCACATATTCTCGCGCTTGACGATCTCGGTCAGCGAGAATTCTGCCATCTGCTTAAAGTCCATCGACCACAGCGTGACGTAATCGTCTTGACGCGGGCGCGCCGCGATCCAGACGGCGCGGTCAATCGCCAACGGCATGACGTAGCCGTCGTTGTAGTCGGTATGCTCGCCGATCAAGTTGACCCGCCCCGGCGCGCGCACGACCAGCGCCGGCGGCTCGCCGAAACGCCGCTCGAATTCTTCAGAAACCTGCTGCTGCAAAGTCATGTTGTTCTCCTTGAAAGAAGTACTGAGTACCTAGTACCGAGTACTGAGTAAAGACGAATTTCGTCTTGGAGGTCAACTGGTTGAGTACCGAGTACAGAGTGTTTTTGATTCAGTACTCGGTACTCATTGCTCAGTACTTTCCTTGTAGTGTTTTTCGGGCAGCGAGCGCAGCCGCTCCGCCGCCTGTTCGGGCGTGAGGTCGCGCTGAGCTTCCGCCATCATCTCGTAGCCGACCATGAACTTGCGCACCGTCGCCGAGCGCAGCAGCGGCGGATAGAAATGAGCGTGAAGCTGCCAATGCTGGTTCGCGTCGTCGAGACGGTCGCCGGTGGGCGCGCCGTGCCAGCCCATCGAATACGGGAACGACGTCTCGAACAGGTTGTCGTACTTGGTCAGCAGACGCTTGAGGATGTCCGCCAGCAAATCGCGCTGCAAGTCGCTCAACTGGGGCAAGCGCTGGACGTGCGCGCGCGGGAGCAGCAGGATTTCGAAGGGCCAGACCGCCCAGTAAGGCACGACCGCCAACCAGTGATCGTTCTGGACGACGATCCGCTCGCCCTGCTGCGATTTCCAGCGCGGCGTAGTCAACCAGCAGCGGTGATCTGGTGCTGATTATAGTAATCGCGCTGATGCACATCCTCTTTAGTCGCTTCGTTGGGCAAGAAATTACTCGCCCAGATTTGCCCATGCGGGTGCGGGTTGGACGCGCCCATCGCCGCGCCTTTGTTCTCGAAAACCTGCACCCAGCGATAGGTTTTGCCGAGATCGAGTACCTGCTCGCCCCAGACGTCGACCACGCGCCGGATGTCGCTGAGCGGCATCTCCGGCAGCGTCAGATCGTGACGCGGCGAGAAGCAGATCACGCGGCAAGTGCCCCTCGCGCTGCTCGACATCAGCAGCGGGTGGCTCGAACTCGCCTTGAGGCGTATCGGGCAGCAGCGCCGCGAAATCGTTGGTGAAAGCATAGGTGCTGGTGTAATCGGGATTATGCTCGCCGCCCGCGCGCTCGTTGCCGGGGCAGAGGTAGCAGGTCGGGTCGTAAGCCGGGCGGTTTTCCGGCGGCAGCCGCTCCTGCTGCCCTAGCCAAGGGCGCTTGGTGCGATGGGGCGAAACCAGCACCCATTCCCCGGTGAGCGGGTTCAAGCGCTGGTGCGGGTGTTCAGTCGGATCAAATGACATAAGCCGCGCTTTCTTACGGTTCAAGAAATTGCGGCTATTTTAGCGATTGTTCAGCAGAAAGACACGCTTCTAGCGAACGCGAGCGCGTTTTCTCATCGAACGGCACGGACGAAGCCGAACAGCGTTTTGAGTCGGATGAGCATGAGAGCGAATGGGAAAGCGATGGCTAACAATACCGGGGTTGTAGGGGCGTTATATATAACGCCCCTACGGACTTCACGATTCAGACCAGCCTTACGCCCCCTCGGTCGCCAAGCGGAGGATCGATTGCAGCAGGACGTTCGCGCCGTTGACCACGTCGTCCCATTCGCTGAATTCCTTCGGGTGATGGCTGATGCCGTCGACCGAGGGGATGAAGATCATCCCGGTCGGCGTGATCCGGCTCAAGACCTGCGCCGAATGCCCGCTGTAGCTGAATAGGCGCACGTGCGACAAACCGAGCAACTCCGCCGCGTCTTCGACCGTCTGAATCACACCAGCCGCCATTGTGGCGGCTGGAATGTGGCTGATGTGCTGCGGTTCGACCTCAAGCCCGTTGGCGGCAGCGCATTCGCGGGCAATGCTGAGGAGCGCAGTTTCCATCTCGCTGAGGAGCTTCTCGCTGATGTGGCGGCACTCCATGTAGAGACAGGCGCGGCTGGGGATGATGTTGAACGCCCCCGGCTCAACCGAGATGTCGCCGACGTTGAAAATGCCGTCGCCGTAGCGTTCACGCACCATGTCGTGCGCGCGGACGACGAACAGCGCTGCGCCGCGCAAGGCATCGCGCCGCTTGTACATGTCGGTCGTGCCGGAATGCCCGGCTTGACCGATGAAGGTGAGTTGGTAAGTCGTGCGCCCGACGATCCCCGTCACCGCGCCGATCTTGACGCCTGCCCGGAACAGCCGCGCGCTCTGCTCGATGTGCAGTTCGAGATAACCCGCCAGCGACGACGGCGCGCGCCGCGCCCGGTAGATCGCGCGCGCGTCGATGCCCGACCGCGACATCGCCGCCCGAAACGGCGCGTTGTCGACGGTCTGGTCGGTCAGGTCTTCCGCCGTGATCGTGCCGCTCAGCGCCCGCGCGCCGAACATCTGCCGGAAGCAGCCCTCGTCGTCGGTGAAACTGATCGCTTCCAGATGCACCGGCAGTTCGACGCCCGCGTCGTGGAGCGTGCGCAGACATTCGAGTGCCGCCAGCACGCCAATTGCGCCGTCGTAGCGCCCGCCATTGGGCACGCTATCGAGGTGCGAACCGACCAGCAAAGTTTTGACGCCCGGCTGCGCGCTCATCAGCATGGCACTGAGGTTACCGGCGTCGTCGTCGCGGACGATCAGCCCGGCTTCGTCGATGCGGTCGGCGAACCACGCCCGCGCAGCGAGATCGTCCGGCGAGAGCGCCAACCGGCTGACGCCACCGTCAGGCGTCGCGCCGATTTCGCTCAACTGCAAAAAGTCATCGTAAAGACGATCACCATCAATTCGCAAGTTGGGGATCACGAGAGAAGATTGCAAACCACGCACCTTCCAGAAAAATCGCCGTCGGGGTTTGCGAACCCATTATAAACCCCGATTAAGCGCCGGGGCAATTCTTAATCCCACCGTCAAGGCGACCCCCTAATATGTAGGGGACGGGTGGGCTTGTCAGGAGGCGTATAATTAAGGTTGATACTAAATGGTGCAGTGAGGTTAAGATGCCGCTCGATCCCAATCTGGTCTACGTGATCTTGATAATTGGGCTGTGGCTGGTCGTTACTGCTGCCTATATTCCCGGCACCGGCGCAGCCGAGGTGCTGGCGTTCGTGGGCGTCGCCGTTGCGCTGGTCGCGCTGGCGAACATGCCGACGAACTGGTGGGCTGTGATCCTGATCGTCGTCGGCGTGCTCAGCTTCTTGATCATGCCGTTCATGAACCAACGCTTCGCCGCACTATCCATTGGCGGGCTGGCACTCCAAGCCTTCGGCAGCGTATTCTTGTTCAATGGCATTGGCGTTTCCCTGCCCCTGATCGTGGTGATGATCGGCATCGCCCTCGCCTATCACCGCTTCGCGCTGCTGCGGATTCTCGAATTCAACCACTCCGCCCCGGCGATGCTCGACGATCAGCCGCTGGTGGGGTCGTATGGGTACGTCCAAAGCGCGCTCGATCCGGTCGGCACGGTCTACGTGCACGGCGAGTCGTGGACGGCGCGCAGCGATCACAAATTGAAGACGGGCACGGAAGTCACGGTCGTCGATCAAGCCGGGCTGACGCTGTTCGTCGAAGCCGTGAAGCAGAAGCATTCGCCAGAGGAGGCGTAACGCCATGCAACCTGAAATCGTCCTGTTAGCGGTACTGATCCTGTTCATCTTTTATCTGGTGTTCAGCACGGTGCGGATCGTGCCGGAATACGAGCGGTTAGTCGTGCTGGCGCTCGGTAAATATGGCGGGACGCGCGGACCGGGCATCACCTTTATCATTCCGCTGCTGGAGACGGCAAAGAAGGTCGATCTGCGTGAGCGCTTCCTCGAAATCCCGCGCCAAACGGCGATCTCGAAGGACAACACTGCCATCGACATCGACTTCTTGGTCTACTACCGGATCGTCAACCCCAAGCTGTCGATCCTCGAAGTCGAGAACGTGGTGCAGGCGTCGCTCGGTATCGCCGCGACCACTCTGCGTGCCGTCATCGGCGACATCGAACTCGACGACGTGCTGGCGAAGCGCGAGCAGATCAACGACGTGCTCCGCGTCAAGTTGGACGAAGTGACCGAGCGCTGGGGCTTGAAGGTGACGCGCGTCGAAATCCGCGAGGTCGACCCGCCGAAACTAGTGCAGGACGCCATGAACCGCCAAATGAGCGCCGAGCGCGAGCGCCGAGCGACCGTCACCAAAGCGGAAGGCGAGCGCTCCGCCGCGATCATGGTCGCGGAAGGCGAGAAACAGTCCGCCATTCTACGGGCGGAAGGCGAGAAAGAATCGCTGGTGCGCCGCGCCGAAGGTGAGCAGCAGGCGCAGCTTTTGCTGGCGCAGGGGCGCGCTTCCGCGCTCGAAGCGCTGTTCGCCGAGGCGAAGAACATCGACGAAAAGACGATGATGCTCCAGTACCTCGACACGCTGCGCGCCGTCGGTGCGAGTTCGTCGACCAAGTTCGTGCTGCCGATGGAACTCACCTCGCTAATGAGCCGGTTCATGTCCGCGATGCAGAATGCAGGCGGGGAAACCAGTTCAAGCAACGGCAGCAGCAACGGTCAAACGCCGAAAGCGTAGCACCAACTCTAAATGCGCAATGGTGTAGGGGCAGGTTTGAAACCTGCCCCTACGATGCACATCGTCGCATAAACCAAAACACGCGCCGGGACTGAGGTCTGCGGCGCGTGTTCGATCATCAGGCTGTAACGGGCTGCGTTAAATCTGAAAGCCCCCGGTGACGTGGACGATCTTCTGGGTGTAGTTGTGGACGTATTCTTGCAGCTTGCCTTGCAGCGAAACCCAGTCTTCGCTGTCGAGGATGCCGCGCATCGTGTCAAGGTCCTTGGTGATACCTTCGGTCATCATCTGGGGCGCTTCCTTACTGCGGCTGTAGACGGTGTACCACGCCCCGGTCGGTTGAAGCCCCAGCCGCTGAACGCCGGGAACCCACTCACGCACGACGAACTCGAAATATTCTTGATCGCGTCCGGGCTTGATGTCCCAGTTCATTAGCAATTTAACGCTCATCCCGACTTCGCTCCCTACTCTGTTTTACGCTTGTGGGGAAAGGATAATCACTTGTGGTTGTTCGGGCGTATCCGCCGCCGATACCTTAAGTGTATCCAATTCTTGCGCTTTACTCACCCCCATCGCCTTGAGAAACTTGTCGACTGGATCAAGTTCGATCCGCACGCCCGGCTGCGCGTAATGCATCGGGATGACGAAATACGGCTCGACCAAGCCGACCACTTCGGCTGCCTCCGCCGCGTTCAAGCCGTTACCGCCGCCCACCGGGATCAGCAGCACGTTGACCTGTCCCAGTTCTTCGACTTCCGACTGCGCCGGGACGTGCGCCAAATCACCCAGATGCAGCACCGTCAGCTTGTCGTAGTCGAACAGATAAGCCACGTTGCGACGCTGTGTTTCGACGTCGTGCATCGGAAAGCCGGTCACGAACACGCCGCCGACCTCATATTCACCCGGTCCGATCAGGACGTGCGGCTCGCCTTTGACCGTCTCGATAAAGTTATGTCCCGGTACGTCGTGACTGACGGTCACGAGGTCGCCCTTGAGCTTCGGCGCGGGAATGCCGATCTCGTCAGAGAACGGATCGGTGACGGCGGTGATCCGTCCGCGCTCAGTGACGCGAAAGCAGCTTAATCCATACCATGTGATTTCCAAAGCAATACCTTTCCCATGCGCTCATTTCAAGAGAGATTATACTCCAAGAATGAGCGTTTATCTAGCGCTTTTAGAACATTTGA
This sequence comes from uncultured Chloroflexia bacterium, assembly GCA_963826685.1. GTDB lineage: Bacteria > Chloroflexota > Anaerolineae > Aggregatilineales > Phototrophicaceae > Flexifilum. The sequence continues at coordinate 24,931 of CAWGYC010000008.1, forward strand.
ACTAGGACAGGCTGTGATCAAACAACTCGAAGATCGCTTTACTGACGGACTGAACCCGCTCTGGAAGGTTGCTGAGGTCGGGCAGGGTGCCGTCATACCCGCTCCGGGATCGCTCCGGCTGACGGTCAAGCCGTCGCCGAGCGCCTACAGCAACGCCCAAATCGCCGACTACGATTACGACGACTTCAACTTCACTTGGCAGCCGCCGCTGCGGATGTCGGTCACGGCGTGGGTCGAGTCGCCGGTCGATCACCTGCGCGGGACGGCGGGCTTCGGCTTCTGGAATCACCCCTTCTCGCCCGATTCGCGGCGGCTCCGGCTGCCACAGGCGATCTGGTTCTTCTTCGCCGCGCCGCCGAGCAACATGGCGTTGGCGGACGGCGTGCCCGGTCACGGCTGGAAGGCGGCGACCATCGACGCCGGGCGGCGCGGCGCGCTGATGCTCGCGCCGCTGGCGCTGCCTGCCGCGCTGTTGATGCGGATTCCCGCGCTTTACCGGCAGATTTATCCGCCGATCCAGCAGCGGCTCGCCATCGCCGAGCACCTGATCGACTTGGCGCGGCTGGGCGAGCGCCACACCTACACGCTCGACTGGCGCAGCGACGGCGCGGACTTCGCCATCGACGGCGTGAGTATCCTACAAACGCCCGATGCGCCGCGCGGTCGCGCCGGTTTCGTCGCGTGGCTCGACAATCAATACGCGGTCGTCACGCCGCAGGGCAAGCTCCGCTTCGGCATCGTCCCGGTCGAGCGCGAGCAAACGCTGGTGCTCGAGCACGTGTTGATCGAAAGCCTGTAAAAAGCAGGGGCAGATGAGTAAGTGCTCATTTTTTACGTTTTTACGTTTTTGAGCCGCTCTCTACCCCTTATAATTTCACCTATCTATCCCGCTGCAAGAGAGGCAATCGATGGCGACCATCATCATCACCGGGTCGCCCACGTGGGCAGCCGAGATCAGCGCCCTGCTGCGCGAGAATGACGCCGATCCGCGCCAGTACGTCGAGCGAACCGGCTACGTCGCGCGGCTGGCGGATGACCGCGCCGCGTTGATCCTCGTGGACGGCGCGGACGATCAATGGCGCTTCTGGACGACGACGCCCAAGACCAGCCCGGCGACCCGGCGCGTCCCGGTCGTCGTGATCAGCAGCGACGCCGCTCAGCGCGACGCGGCGCTCCGCAGCGGCGCAAATGTGGTGGTCGCGCCCGACGAACTGATCGACGAGCTGCCGCTGCTGCTGACCGAACTCGCCCGCATCCCCGCCCCGGAGACGCTGGCGGAACTCAACCGCCAATGTGACCAACCACTGCCACCGGAAGCGCTCGAAGCCGTCCATAAGTTCAACAGCGGCGAATACTACAAGCAGCACGATTTGTTCGAGGCGCTCTGGATGCAGGAAGCCGGACCCGTCCGCGACCTGTACCGGGCGGTCCTCCAAGTCGGCATCGCTTATTTCCAGATCACGCGCGGCAATGGGCGTGGGGCGCTCAAGATGCTGCTGCGCAGCGTGCAGTGGCTGGCACTGCTGCCGGACGAGTGTCAGGGCATCGACATCGCCCAACTACGCGCCGACGCCGCCCAAGTCCGCACCGAATTGGAGCGCGTCGGCGCGGGCGGCATCGATCAATTTGACCGGAATCTGCTCAAACCAGTTCGGTTGGCAAAATCGACCAAAACATAAGACACTTATAGTCTGATAAAATGCTCAGAGTTCAGCGACCTACCGTTCAATTTCTGAGCCTTGAAGGTGCGACCATGTTCACGAAAATCACTGCGCAGCGCTTATGCCGGATCGCACTGCTGGGCGCGCTGACGCTGACGCTCTCCGGTGTGATCGGCGCGCTGGCGCAGGGCAGCACGCCAACCGCGCCGACGCCGATGCGCGTCGAGGTTCAAGCCGACGACGGATTAACGCTGGTCGGCGATCTCTACAACGCCGAACTCGACGTCCAGACGCCCGCGCTGCTGTTGATGCACATGTATGGAGGGCGGCGAACCGACTGGCGACCGCTGATCCCGGCGCTGACCGGCGCGGGCTACCGCGTCATCGCCGTCGACCTGCGCGGTCACGGCGCGACCGGCGGCAGCAACGACTGGCAGGCAGCCGTCGGCGACGTGCAGACGTGGCTCGACTGGATGGAGGCGCAGCCGTCGATTGATCCCGACAAGATCGCCGTCGTCGGCGCGAGTATTGGCGCGAATCTGGCGCTGGTCGGCTGCGCCAACGATACCCACTGCGTAACCGCCGTCGCGCTCTCGCCGGGGACAAATTACTTCGGCGTGACCACCAACGACGCGATTAAAACACTCCGCAGCCGTTCCGCGCTGCTGGTCGCTTCCCAGACCGACGAGCCAAGCAGCAGCAGCGTCCGCACGCTGACCGCGCTGGCGGAAGGTGAAGTCGGCTTGCAGCTCTATCGTGGCGGCACGCACGGGACGCTGCTGCTGGTCACGCAAGGCAAAACCCTCATCCCGCAGATCACGCACTGGCTGGACGATCACCTACGATGACGCCGAACCCTTTTCTCCGCGCTGGAACGCCGCGCACGCTGATGATGATCAGCGCCAAGGGTGGCGTCGGCAAATCGACCATGACGGTCAATCTCGCGGCGGCGCTGACGGCGCGCGGCAAGCGCGTCGGCATCTTCGACGCCGACCTGCACGGACCGGACATCCCGGCACTGCTGGGCGTGCGCCAGCGGCGCAAGCTGACCGCCGGACGCGCTGCTGGGGCGATGTTCCCGATTGAGGCGCGCCCTGACGCGCTCGACCTGCGGCCGATCCAGCCCTTCGAGCGCTACGGCATGAAAATCATGTCGCTGGCGCTGTTGGTCGCCGACGACCAGCCGATCACGCCCGCGACCAACACCACCGGGCAAATCGTCAGCGTCCTGCTCCACCGCGTCAACTGGGGCGATACCGACGTCGTGCTGATCGACATGCCGCCGGGAACGGGCGAACCGCTGGATACCTTCCTCCACGCCGGGCAGATCGACGGCGCGCTGCTGATCACGGTGCGCGAGCAGCTTGCTCACCTCGACAACGGGCGGCTGGTCAATCTGCTAGGCGCACGCCACATTCCGGTGCTGGGCGTGGTCGAGAACATGACCCACGTCATTTGCCCGAACTGCGGCGAAGCGGTCGAACTCTATCCCGCGCCCGCCGCTGGCGAAGCCGCTTACGGCGACGCGCCGGTGCTGGCGTCGATCCCGTTTCACCCCCACTTGATCCGCCAGAACTGGCGCGAGCGTCCCTTATCCGAAGCTGATTCTCCGGTGACAACCGCCCTGCTGGCGCTTGCCGATGCCGTGATCGAGCGCATCGACGACCAAGCGCCGCACCACCCGCTAACCGAAGATGATTGTGAAGACTGTCCGTAAATGGAGTAGGTTATGAACAGAATTGCCCGCGTCGCCAAACGCTCGACCACCCGCTTTGCCGCCCTGATCGTCCTCGTATTCGCGTTGATGTACGTGGGCTATAACCAGCTTGGCGCGCAGAATCTCGTCACCTGTCCGGGGTTGGTGCAGCAGGCGATTGAAGCCGTCGGCAACAACTGCGGCAGCCTGAACCGCAACAGCGCTTGCTACGGTTTCCAGCAGGTCAGCGCCCAATTCTCGCAGCCGCAGCCAGTCGGTTTCTTCACTGCGCCCAGCGACCGCGCCCGGCTGCTGGAACTGGAACAACTGATCACCTCGCCGATGGATGCGTCGCTGGATCACTGGGGTGTCGCTCTGCTCAGCGTGCAGGCAAATCTGCCGGATACGCTGCCGGGGCAGAGCGTGATCTTCATGCTGCTAGGCGATACGCAGGTCGAAAACGCCATCCAGCCGCAAGACGCTTTCCAGACCGGCACGACCATCAGCGTCACGCTCCAAATCGGCGCGCAGTTGTACCACGATCCCAGCTTGACCTCGACGATGGTCGGCAGCGTGCCGCCGGGGACATCGCTCACCGCCGACGCTATCAGCGCCGATGGGCAGTGGGTGCGCGTCGCCTATGATGGCACACCGGGCTGGCTAACCCAGCAGGTGATCAGCAGCGCCAGCGACATCTCCAGCCTGCCGACCATCGGGCAAACGCCGATGCAAGCCTTCTACTTCCGCACCAGCATCTCCGGGACACAGTGTACCGAAGCGCCCAACTCGCTGGTGGTGCAGGGACCGCAGGACGTTGCCGTCGACATCACCGCCAACGGCGCGGACATCCGTCTGGGGTCGACGATTGCGCTCTATCTGCTGCCGGTTGACCCGATGACGCAGCAGTACCTCAACGATCAGTACGGCGACATCGGCATGGTCAGCCAATTGATGCAGTTGATCGTGCTCGACGGTCACGTCGTCCTCAACGCGGGCACACCCGACGAAATCACGCTCGAAACTGGCGAGACGACCTTCATCTGCTTATCCGAGCCGGACAACTTGGGCACCGACGGTCAGCCTAACGACCGCACCGTCTTCGCCGCCTGCCCATGGGCGCCGCCGCGCCCGGTGACGGTCGAGGACATCGCCCGCTTCCGCGAACTGGATGGCATGACGCTCAACTATCCGATTGATCTACCGCTTGAGCTGCCGACGGTCACGCCGACCCCCAGCGATACGCCGCGACCGGGATCGGTGATCATCCCGACCGCCACCGATACGCTCGTACCGAGCGCTACCGCATCGCCAACGGTCTACGTGCCGCCACCGCCGCCGCCGACTTCGACCTTCACGCCCACGCCGAGCAATACCTACAATCCCGAAGGTCCAACGTGGACGCCGACCGATACGTGGACGGCGACCTTCACGCCATCGCCGACCGACACGCCGACGGCGACCTTCACGCCATCGCCGACCGACACACCGACGGCGACCGATACGCCCTCGCCGACCGCCACCGATACGCCCAAGCCGACCGATACGTGGACGCCGACGCCGACCGATACGCCAAACGCCTGCTCGGATGGCTTCACCTTCCCGGCTTCCATCAACGACGGCGACGTGACCAACCTGATCGCGGCGATCAACGCTGCCAACGACGAGCCTTGTCACCCCGGTCCCGACACGATTCTGCTTTCGAGCAACGCCAGCTATAATGTTGGCAACGCGGACAACAACACCAACGGGCCCAACGGGCTGCCCGTGATCACCAGTACGATCACAATCAACGGTCCAGCCATACTCGACAACCCCGATTTCTTCCGCCGCTACTTCTACATCAGCCCGACCGGCAACCTGACCCTGCAATCGGTCGTAATTTACAGCGGTTCGGTGACTACCAGCTTCAACGGCGGAGCGATTCTCAACGACGGAGTGCTGTCTTTGGTCAACGTCGCCATCGACGGCAGTTCCGCTCAAGATGGTGGCGCCATCTATAACACGGGCACGCTAACGATGACGAACGTCATTCTTCAGAACAACATACCTGCCGGGAACGGCGGCGGATTGTATAATTCAGGGACTGCTAACCTCGATAAGGTCACACTCTACAGCAACGGCGCCGCCAGCGGGGGCGGCATCTACAACGCGGGCGGATCGATCAGTCTGCTCAACAGCACCATCTCTTCCAGCGTCAGCGGGGGCGGCATAAACATGGCTGGCGGGAGCGCGCGGCTGAATTTCGTCACCGTCTCCGCCAACATCGGCGGTGGTCTGCTTGGATCAGGCTACACGGTGAAGAACTCGATCTCTGCCGGACAAAGCCCGAACTGCTCTGAGTCGATCTCGTCGGTCGCCGGGAATTTCGACGACGACGGCAGCTGCGGCGGCTTCACCAATTCGAGCGCGCTGAATCTTCAGGGCTACAGCGGCGGCGTGGATCGACTCAGCTCCCCCAGCGACGCCATCGACGCAGTTGACTGCACCACCGATCAGGGCGCAACCGTCGGCACCGATCAGCTCGGCACGGGACGTCCGGTCGACGCCGATCAGCAACCCTCTTCGACTGACTGCGATGCCGGATCGTTCGAGTATAATCCGTAAGCTGGCGACGTCTTTAGTTTCACCGGGGCGATCCTCATGAGGATCGCCCCGTTCACTGCTTGGGCGGATTCGCGCTGACGAGTATAATCGACCCGCAGTTAAGGGACGGTGGTATGCTCACAGTAGCGGATACACTTCAACTCGCGGAACTTAAAGGCGCGCAGGTCGTCGCCGGAAGTGACGGACTGACCCGGCAGGTCGGCTGGGTGCACGTCGCCAGCGTGCCGGATGCCCCCAACTGGCTCAACGGCGGCGAACTCGTCCTGACCACCATGATCAACATGCCGAGCAACTCCGGCGAGCAGGATGCCTACCTTCAGGCAATGGCGGATAAAGGCGTCGCGGCGCTGGCGCTGGCGGTCGGGCGCTACATCGACCACGCCCCCGATCACCTGCGCGTGGTCGCCGAACGCAATCACTTCCCCCTGATCGAAATCCCTTTCCAAGCCCGCTTCGTCGACATTGCCCGCGCGACCAATGAACGTATCGCGCAGGAAAACATGGCGATGCTCGAACGGGTGCTGACGATCCACCGTGTGCTGACCCAGTTGGTGCTCGACGGTGGCGACCTCAAGCAGTTGGCGGCGACGCTGGCGGGGCTGGTCGGGCAGTCGATCAGCATCGAGAACGAGCGCTTCGAGGCGCTGGCGAGCCACAATATCGCCGACGTGGACGAAGCGCGGCGCTACACGCTCAGCGAGGGACGCACCGATCCGCGCCTCGTCAGCGCGCTGGAAGAACGCGGCATTCTGGGGCAAATCCGGCGGACGCTGCGCCCGGTTCACATCCCGCAGATGGCGGACGTGGGCTTGGAGATGGAACGCATCCTCGCGCCGGTCGTGGTTCACGGCAACATTTACGGTTTCGTCTGGATCATCGCCGACGACCGCCCGATTTCGCAGTTGGACAGCCTCGCCATCGAGATCGGCGCGACGATTGCCGCCGTGATGCTGCTGCATCAAGAAGCGCTGCAAAGCGCCGAAGCCTCGTTGAAAGGTGGGCTGCTGGCGCAGTTGATCGAGGGTGGCGGCAGTCGTCAAGCCGTGCTGACCGATCAAGCGCTGCGCTATGGCGTCGACCTGAACGCGCCCTTCGTGCTGCTGATGGTCGAGCAGGCGCAGGATCGCGGCTCGCCCAAGCTGCTCCAGCTTTACCGGCGGGTCAACCGCTTGTCCGCCGACTGGCACGTGATCGTCGGGCAGTTCGCGGGCGAGGTGCTGGTGCTGGCGCAGGCGTCGCTCGACCTCCCGGCGCTTAGCGCCGCCATCCACGCCCAAGCCGGGGTGATCCGCCTGAGCCTCAGCGCGATCCAGTCCGCGCCGGACGGCATGGCGACCGCCTACAACCAATGCCGTGACGCGCTGACGATCACGCGGCGGCTGGCTGACGCACCCGACGACGAGCGCAATACGGTCTATTTCGACGATCTTGGCTACCTGCACACGATTTATCGCGCGGGCGAGGGCGCGCTGGCGGCGAATCCGTTCGTCCCGGCGCTGCGCCGCCTGCAAGCCGAGCAGCAGGCGGATCTGTTTCACACGCTGGAGGTTTATCTCGACGCGGGCGGCAACGGCGTCCAGACCGCCGAACTGCTGACGATCCACCGCAGCACGCTGAACTACCGGCTGACGCGCGTCGAGGAAATCTGCGGGGCGAAACTGAGCGATCCGCTGCTGCGGACAAATCTGCAAATCGCGCTCAAGCTGCTGCGGCTGTTCGAAAAAGACAGCACTGAGTACTGAGTAAAAAACAGAGCGCGGACGTTTGTTTAGGTAAACGTCCGCGCTCTTTGTATTGCGGCATCCAGCAGGGGAACGACGCACCCTGAACTTTCACTCGGTACCCGGTACTATGTACTCGGTACTATCTTCTAGCGCAGCGTCCCGATGGTCAGCCCGAAGGAACCGGCAACGTCGGTCGCGCCGGAGACCTCGACCGTGTAGGTGCCGCCCGCCGTGATGTGATAGTTGTTGATCCACGAGTCGTAGAATCCAAGCGAGGCGCTGCTCGTGCCGTGATCGTCGTTGTCGATCAGCACCGTGCCCGCGCTGTCGACCAGCGCGACGTAGGGATCGAAGTCGGTGGTCAATGATCGCGCTGTGATCGTGACGTAATCGCCCGCCTGCGCCTCGAACGTTTGGGTGAACGTCTCGCGCGATTTGACCGTTCCTAGCGAAACCTGCTCGCTCGGCAGTCCGGTCGGCGCTTCGGTCGCCACCTTGTCAATCGTCAGCGTGAACGAGCCAGCACTTTGCTGGTAGCCGCGCACGTCGATCTCGTAGCTGCCCGCTTCCTTGACGATCCAGTCGTAGATGCGCGAGTCGGTCTGCTGAAGCGCGGGATCGTTGGTGCCGTAATCGTCGTTGTCGATGATGTAGGTATCGTTCAGGTAGACGACGACGCGCGGATCGAAATCGGTCGTGGACGCCTGTACCGTGATGGTATAGACGTCGCCGACGTTGGCGTCGAGATGGGTCGTGTAGGTCCCGTTGGCGCTGATACTGTCGTTAATCACCTGCGTATCCCCGCTGGGCGTCGCCGTCGGTACGCCCGGCAGCACGACCGATGCGCCGCCGTTGAGGTCAATCGTCAGTTCGAACGTGCCGCCGATCCCCGCGAAGCCGGTGATCTGAATGGTATAGGTTCCGGTCGTGGGAATCGAAAAACTCGGAATCTGCGAGATCCAGCGCGGTGAGCGTATCGTCCGGCGCGTCGTGATCGTCGTTACTGGCGACTTCCGCGCCGCTGGGATCGAGCAGCGTGACTTTGGGGTCAAGCTGGCTGTCGGTTGCCCGCACCGTGATCGTCACCGCCATCCCTTGATTCGCGTCAAAGGTGGTCGTATAGGTCCCGTTGTCGGGGACGGCATCGTCGATGATTTGTTGTGGTTGTCCGGTCGGCGGCAGCAGAACCGTGTCGCCGGCACTACCGAGCGACACCGTGACCTCGACCTTGCCCTTCTGCGTCTCGGCAGTCGCCGCGACTTCGATGGTGTAATTCCCGGCGGCGGGCAGCGCCACACCGTCGATCCGCGCATCGAAAAGGGTCAGGCTGGCGTCGGGATTCTCGTGATCGTCGTTGCTGGCGATCACCGCGCCGTTGCTGTCGTAGAGCGTCAGGATCGGGTCGAGCACGCCTTCCGGTTCGAGGCTGCGCGCCGTAATCGTGACCGTTTCCGCGTCCGCTGCCGCATAACTCAAAGCAACGGGAGTCGTCCCGGAGAGCGCCACTTTGACCGGAGTATCCGCCGTGATCGGCATCGTGCTCTGTGAGCTGGACGTTTCCTGTCCGCCGGTTTGCGCCAGCGCCGTCGGAACCATCACCAACAGCGCCACCAGAAAGACCATTATTCGAGCGAGCTTAATCATTTTGACCTCCGAACACAAAAAGGGCTGGCACAAAGCCAGCCCTTAACTTCCTTTACGTGATCCATCTATGCGGCACTGCTCAGCCGCCCGCAGTCGCGTCCATCATGGTGGCATCCGCAGGAGCTTCCACCGAAACCGGCTGGTTGATGCCGCTCAGACTCAGGTCGAAATTGAGCGTGACCGCGCCACCGGGGCTGATCACGTCGAGCGGAATGTTGACGTCCAGCATCGCGCGGCTGAGCATACTGCTGCTGGTGTCGACGTACTGGTCAAAATTGATGGTTGCCGTGCTGAACATCGCGCCGACCATCGCGCCCATCTGCTGCGCCTGCGCGTCGGTCATAGCGCCGCCGGAGCTTCCACCCATCGCCCCGCCCAGCATCGGCGCCAGCGCCGGGGACGACAGCAGCTTGCCGAGGTCGAACTTGAGCGTGAACAGGGCTTGACCATCCGCGTCCGAGCGCACGACACTGATGAAGTCCGCCGGGTTGAGATCGGAGAATGCCGACATCGCATCGCCTACGCCCGCCATGCCTGCCAAACCGGAGAGGTCGCCGCTTTGAAGCTGCGATGGCTCGACGGTCGCAGCAGCGCCAGTCGACGCCATTCCCATGTCGAACATTGAGGTTGCCGTGCTCATCGCGGCGTCAAGGGTCTCGCCCTTCCAGCCGCTGCCGTCGTTATAGTAAACGTAGCCATCAACCACGCGCACGCCAAGAGTCACGTCCGTCATCTGATTGGTGTCGCCGACGGTGCCGGTCACATCAAGCTGGAACATCGGGTTGTCACTGCTGGTCGAAAGCATGCCGCTGCCGGTCAGATTGGCGGAAACGTCGGTATCAGCCACCTTAGCCGCGGAGAACGAAGCTGTGAAATTATACGACAGCGAATCGACGCCGCTCAGATTGCTCCATGCCGCCTGCCACTGGTCGTAATCGGACTGGCTCAGCCCAAACGTCTCATCCTGTGCAAGGGCAGCAGGTACGACTGCCAATACCAGCGCCAACAAAAGAAATGCAAAACTTAAGCGAAACTTATTCATCTCGTGATATGCTCCTCGATGTTCGGTGGATAGATTGACACAATTACTTTCGTCGCAGCTTCAGTTTACGTGTAATACAAAAAGCTGTCAAACGAAAAAACGCCCAGAGCCTCCTATCGGTTGCCCGCTAATCTGCCCTTAATTTATCTATACGTAAACTGGGCGGCTAGGTTTCCATTCCCAACGATACCACCGGCAAACGGGGATCGATTTCGCTCCAGCTCCCCTTGACCCACGCATATGCCGGATCGTCGCTGTTGGCGAGCGACTGCGCCGATCCCGCCAGAAAGTTCAGGTAATAGGTCGTATAGCCCGGCGCGCTGACGACCGGATGATAACCTTCCGGAACAAGCACGGCGTCGTGGTTCTGCGCCATCATCAAGGCGTCGATGCGGCGGTCGGCTGACGCTGGGGTATAGACGCGCTGGTAAGCGTACCCTTCCGGGCGGTCGATCTTGTAGAAGTAGATTTCTTCGAGGTCGGCTTCGAGCAGCTTGCCGTCGGCATCGACCCGGTGGATGTCGTGTTTATGCGGTGGATAGCTCGACCAATTGCCGCTCGGCGTGTAGACCTCGACGGCGACGATCCGCTGGCAGTCGAACCCCGGCGGCAGGATGCTGTTGATCTGGCGCGAGGCGTTGCCGCCGCCGCGCAGTTCGACCGCGCTGTCCTGCGGTGTGACCAGCCGCGCCGGGTGATCCTCGGTCGCCGGAACCCAGCACGAAGCGACCTCGAAGCCGTCGCTGAGCGCCTCGATCTCAAAGTCGACGCCGCGCGACAGATAGAGCGCGTAAGGCATCCCGCTGAACACGTCGCGCCGCCGCCCGATGCGCTCAAAATCGCCTTGACTGGTGCGGATCGTGCCGACGCCGCCAAGGATCACGTGGGCGTACTCGAAATCGCCAGTGCTGTCGCTCCACGTATCGCCCATGTTCAAGCGCCGCGCCGCCATGTTCAGGTAGTCCCAACCGGCTTGCTCCGCCGAAACTTGGGCAAAAATGCCGCTTCCGCCGCTGTCCTGCGAGCGGATGAGCAGATTTTCCGCTGTGTAATCCATAAGGTCGTCGTCCTTTCTTCAAATAAGGTTAGCTATACCGCAAACCCGCTTCGAATACGATCTAGATCGGGGAACTGCTTGATCGGCTAGTTGGGCGGCAGCGCCCGCTGATGCACCGCCAGCGCTTGCGCGACCCGCAGCGTGAGCAGCGCCAGCAGCGCGTATTCGACTACGCACAGGATCATCCCCAGCGCGTACTCCGCCGACGGCGCGCCCTGCCCGGCGATCATGCCGACCAGCGTCAGCATCCCGCCGTCCAGCGGCGTAACGAACAGCGGCGAGAACATCGCCGACCAGCTTCCGGCAGCGGCGCTCGCCACCGGCACCAGCAGCATCGTGACCAACACGAACGACAGCGCAATCGAGCCGACGTAGAGCAGCATCGCCACGCGCACAGCGGCAGTGGTGCCGGTCGTCAGCAGCGCCCCTAACAGCCCCACCGCCGCCATGAACGCCGCGTAAATCAGCGGGAAGACCGCGATCACGACGGCGAAAACCAGCACCACCGGGATCGAGGGTGGCTCGAAGCTGGGGTACAGTTCGATGGTGTAACTTCCCAACCCCATCCAGAGCACGATGCCGAAGCGCAGCGCCAGCAGCAGGCGATAATTCTGCCACTGCGTCGCCAGCGTCGCCGCCCACTTGCCGACGATGATTCGCCGCGCGTCGACGCCCGTTAGCACCAAGCTCTCCCACGTGCGCGCTTGCTTCTCGCGCGCAATCGCCGCTGCCGACAACTGCACGCTCGATGCGGCAAAGCTCAAGTGCTGAAACATGATCAGCACCGCGATCACCACCGCGCTCGTCCCCAACCAGCCGCGCAGCGCTTCCGTGAGGTCGCGCGCCGGGACGCCGGTCAGCACCGCGACCTGCGGCGCGATCAGCAGCGCCCCGTGCGTGATCAGCGCCACGATCAGCAGCAGGCTGAGCAGCACGGCGAACCGGCGCGCGCCGCGCGGCAGCGTCATCCCGGCTTGGTAGCTGCGCTCCGCCCGCGTCACCGGATTATCGTACAGCGCTCGGATCATGCGCCGCTTGGTTTCCTTTTCGCTAAAATCCCACCGACCGCAGCAGGGCGAGGCTTTCCGGCAGATCGGCGTGATACTCGGCGGGATCGTTGCTGCTCGGTCTGCCGCACTCGTAAGCCGCCCAGCCCGTGTAGCCGACGGCGTTGAGCGCGTCCGCCGCCGCCGCGAAATCGGTCATGCCTTGACCCGGCAGTCGTCGATTGTTATCCGCCAGATGAACGTGCCCGATGCAGTCGGCGTGATCGCGGATCGCGGCAGGGATGTCAGCTTCTTCCAGCGCCATGTGGAACAAATCGGCGACGATCTTCACGCGCGGGTGATCGAGCCGCCGCGTGATCTGCGCCGCCTGTTCCAGCCGGTTGAGCAGATGGGTCTCGTAGCGGTTGATCGGCTCGACGTAGAGGTCGACGCCCATTGCTTCGCTGTAATCCGACAGCGTGCGTAAATGGGTGTAGAACAGTTCGATCTCAAGCTGCGCCGCCGTCATGTAGGGCATCAGGTCGGGCAGCACGGGCGCGCCGAAGTGCGGCACGACGATCACGCCCGCCGCGCCGATGTCGACCGCGTTGCAGATCGACTGGCGCAGCGCCGCCAAAGCCCGCTCGCGCTCGGCGGGCAGCGGATCAAGCAGGCGACCGAGCGATCCGCCGTGATTGACCGCCGCCGCCCGCACGCCGGTTTGCAGCGCCGCCGCCGCGATCTCCGGCACGCGCTCGGTCAATCCTCGTCCCCAGAATTCGATCCCGTCGACGCCGAGTTCGGCGGCGCGCTCGAACTTATCCAGCAGGCTTTCGCCCATCAGCATGTCTTCTTGAATGGCAATCAGCATGGTCATCCCTCCATCAATCCCCGAAGGATAGCCCGTTGCTGGCGGCGCGACAAGCCAAGTTTAGGACTTGGGCACGAGCACCGTATTTTTCTCGCGCAGCGCCTTGAATTCCTTTTCCAGCTTTGCCAGTTCCTCGTCGGACAGGTCTTCAAGGTCGATCAGATTGTCGCGCGCTTGATCCGCGCTTTTGAGCAGTTCGTCCAGCTTGAGGTGGATCGCTTTGGCGTCGCGATTCTGGGTGTTCTGGATCAAAAAGACCATCAAAAAGGTGATGATGGTCGTCCCGGTGTTGATCACCAACTGCCACGTATCCGAGAAATGAAAAATGGGACCCGTGATCGCCCAGACGATGATGATGCTGAGCGCGACGATAAAACTCCAAGGCGAACCGACGAGCAGGGATGCGTGATGGGCAAATTTGCGGAAGAAGTCGTTCATTTCCAGCCTCATGAAATCGAACTGCCGGGTGATTAAGACACGAATCTAACAGTTCACATTATAGGCTAGAAAATGGCAGTGTCCAATCCGGCGCTAGTCGCCGGTGATCCAGCTATATTCGCGCTTGAGGCGGCTCCAATAATTCGCGCGGCTGATGACGCTGATCAGGCGGAAGTCCGGCAGGATCAAGCCAGTCAGCGATCCCCCATAGACGCAGCCCGTATCCAGCCCGTAGACCCGCGGCACCGCGCCCGGCGGATACAGCAGCGGGCGCGCCCCTTCCAGATAGGCGCGATGCCCGACGACCAGCGGTTTCACGCCGTCGTAAGCCTCGTACCATGCCCGCTCGAATAACTTCTGGCGCAGATAATCGTCGCCGCTGTCCAAGCCGATCAGCACGTCCTCCCGCTGATCCGCCAGCGCGACGCCCGGCTCGAAGAAAGCGTGCACCAGATCGACCTGCGGCAGTTCGACGTAAATCGGCAGTGTCGTCATGTAGTCGAGCGCGGCGTCGTAATCGTCGCCGAATTGATGCTTGGTAATCAACTCCGGCTTGGAGGCGTTTTTCTCGCCGCGCGCCGCTTGGATGTGCTTCATTTCGTGATTGCCCATGATCGCGCGAGCGTTGGGCGTGTCGCGGAAGAATTCGAGCACGCGCGGCGAGTCGGGTCCCCGGTTGACCATGTCGCCCACGCTGATAATCGGGTCGTCCGCGCCCAGCGCCGAGCGGTCGAGCAGCGCTTGAAACTCGCTCCAACAGCCGTGAATATCGCCGACGATCAGCGTTTTCACAGGCAATTCACCATCGCAGCAGTGATCGCGATCATCAGTCGAAATCCGTCGGCAGGTCGGGATCGCGCAGGTGCTCGAACAAGCGCGCGATCTGCTGGGCATTGACGCGCCCGACCGACAGTTCAGGGATAGCGTCCTCGGCGAAGAAACCGACCTCGCCGATCTCGTTGTAGCTGGCGCCGGTTTTTGCCGGGTCGATCTGGCGCTCGCGGTCGATTAGTAGGCAGCGGAAATAGGCTTTATAGGCGTGGAACGGAAACGGCGGGTGATCCTGCTTGTTGCGGTCGTAGAGCGCCAGCAGCTTGACCGCGCGCGTCCGGTAGCCCGATTCCTCATAGACCTCGCGGACGACGCCCTCGCTCGCCGACTCGCCGATGTCCGCCCAACCGCCGGGCAGCGTCCAGCGATATTGATCCAACTTCTCCTGCACCAGCAGGATTTTGCCATCGCAAAAGACGACGCCGCGCACGTCGGTTTTGGGCGTCGCGTGCCCGCTCTGCGCGTTGACGAACGCCTTCATCGTCTCGGCGTCAGCGCTGCCGTCCGCCGTCAGCATCTCGACGGCAATCGCCATGACTTCCTCGTAGCGCTCGTGATCGAACGGCGAGGCATCGTAATGTAAGCCGGTCTGGGCGATGGCTTGCAGCTTCTGCGCCCATTCCAGCCGTTTGGGGATCGACATTCGTTCGCTCCTATCCAGCCTGTGATCACCAGCGGACAAGGATAACCCTCCCCTGCGAGCGCGACAAGCCCGCAACATGCCTTTACAAACCTCACCCCGCTGCGATGCGAAACTTCGTTTCGCCCTTAGCTCTCCCTCTCCATGCAATGGAGAGGGGGTTGGCTATCAGGGGTAGGTTTTTAACTCGGCGCTTACCTCACCCCTAAATAGGCTTGTCCGGTACTCGAATCAGCATCATTTGTCTCTTGCTGCCGCTGCTGACCCCACCCCCGACCCCTCCCCGACTTCAGGGAGGGGAGCGTACACGCCGTTGGCTGCCGACACGCTGCGTTTTTCCCGAAGCTGCGAGGCAAGTGCCGACAATTCGGGGCACGGTTAGGGAGCACGGCTATGTTTTGAATACCGGACAAGCCTTAAATCCCCTCTCCATTACATAGAGAGGGGACTTTAAAGACCCTTTGCAAGCTGTTTTTACCCCCTCTCCACGACGTGGAGAGGGGGCAGGGGGTGAGGTTAATAAAATACCTACCCCTGACAGGAGGGGGTTGGGGGGTGAGGTAACAAAAGAGGCGGAGCTTGCGCCCCGCCTCTCTCTTAAGTCTGGTACTGCTGATGCTATGCCTTGCGGTGCTTGATAGCCGCGTGTGCCGCTGCCAGACGCGCCACCGGGACGCGGAAGGGCGAGCAGCTCACATAGTTCAGACCCACTTTGTCACAGAAGTCGATGCTTTGAGGATCGCCACCGTGCTCGCCGCAGATGCCGACTTCGAGATTCGGACGCACCGAGCGCCCCTTGGTGACACCGAGTTCGATCAAGTAGCCGACGCCAATCGGGTCGAGCACTTGGAACGGGTTCTCCGGCAGCAGACCTTGCTCGACGTATTCGAGCAGGAACTTGCCTTCGGCGTCGTCACGGCTGATGCCGTAGGTCGTCTGCGTCAGGTCATTCGTGCCGAACGAGAAGAATTCGCTGTATTCTGCCATTTCGTCGGCGGTGATTGCCGCACGCGGTAGTTCGATCATCGTGCCGATCTTGTATTCAATCGGGCAGCCCGTCTCACCCATGACTTCGTTCGCCAACCGCTTCGATCAGTTCGCGCATCCGCTTGACTTCGTTCGAGTGCGACGTGACCGCGACCATGATTTCGGGGTGAACGTCCAGACCTTCGGATTTCAACGCGCAAGCGGCTTGGAAAATCGCGCGCGCCTGCATCTTGGTGATCGCCGGGCGCATAATCCCCAGACGGCTGCCACGCAGACCGAGCATCGGGTTGAATTCGCGCAGTCCTTCGACCGCCGTCAGCAGTTCTTCGACACGCTCCAATTCGTTCGGGCGGTCGCCCATCAGACGTAGACCAGCAGCGCGGAGCGCCAACTGCTCGTGGTCGGGCATGAATTCATGCAGCGGCGGGTCGAGCAGCCGGATGATCACCGGGTAGCCGTCCATCGCCTTGAAGATGCCATAGAAATCGTCGAACTGGAAGACCAGCAGCTTATCAAGCTGTTCCTGTTCTTCCGCGCTGTTCGGCTCGGAGAGGATCATCGCCTGAACAATCGGCAGACGTTCTTCTTGGAAGAACATGTGCTCGGTACGGCACAGACCCACACCCTGAGCGCCGTAGTCGCGGGCGCGGCGGGCGTCGACCGGGTAGTCGGCGTTGGCATAGATACCCAAGCGCCGGATTTCATCTGCCCAACTCAGCAGCGTGATCAGGTCGGCTTCGCGGTGGAAATCCGGCTCAATCCGGCTGATTTCGCCGAGGAAGACTTCGCCGGTCGAGCCGTCAATCGAGATCGTCTCGCCTTCGCGGACAACAGTATCCCCAACCTTGAGCACGCGCCCACGCACGTCGATGTCGAGCGCTTCCGCACCGCAGACGCAGGGGACGCCGAACTGACGGGCGACGACCGCGGCGTGGCTGGTCGCGCCACCACGGCTGGTCAGAATGCCCTTCGCCGCCAACATACCATGCACGTCATCCGGCTTGGTTTCGGGGCGAACCATGATCACGTCGCGTTTCGCCTTACCCCACTTCTCGGCGAGGTCAGCATCAAAAGCGGCGACACCAACCGCCGCACCGGGCGAGGCGTTGACGCCAGTGGCGATCATGCGTCCGGCTTTCTTCGCCGCCGCCTTTTCCAAATCGTCGAACTGCGGGTGCAGCAACTGGATCACGTTTGCGGGCGAGACACGCAGGACAGCTTCTTCCTTGCTGATCAAGCCCTCTTCCACCATCTCGACCGCGATCCGCACGGCGGCGCGAGCCGTCCGCTTGCCATCACGGGTCTGGAGCATCCACAGTTTGCCGCGCTCAATCGTGAATTCGACGTCCTGCATGTTGCGATAGTGCTGTTCCATGCGGTCGGCGATGTCGGTAAACTGCTTGTAGACTTCCGGGTTCTCGCTTTCGAGATGCGCAATCGGCAGCGGCGTGCGGATACCCGCCACCACGTCTTCACCCTGCGCGTTCATCAGGTAGTCGCCGAACAGCTTGCGGTCGCCCGTTGCCGGGTGGCGCGTGAAGGCGACGCCGGTGCCGCTCATCTCGCCCATGTTGCCGAAGACCATCGTCTGCACGTTGACAGCCGTGCCGAGATCGTGAGCGATACCAGCCGCATTACGATAGTCGATGGCGCGCTTGCCGTTCCACGACTTGAAGACGGCTTCGACCGCCAGTTCAAGCTGACGATACGGGTCTTGTGGGAAGTCCATCCCCGTCTGCGTGCAGAAAATCGCTTGGAATTCTTTGGTGATGCGGAACCAATCTTCGGCGTTCAGGTCGACGTCGGACTTGACGCCACGCTCGCGCTTGACGTCGGTCAGGAAATCTTCGAAGGCTTCGTCAGAGACGTTCATCACGACCGTGCCGAACATCTGCACGAGACGGCGATAGGCGTCGTAAACAAAACGGGCATCACCCGTCAGCTTGACCATGCTCTCGGCGATGGCGTCGTTCATACCGAGGTTGAGGACGGTGTCCATCATGCCCGGCATCGAGAACTTCGCGCCCGAACGAACCGAGACCAGCAGCGGATTCTCAGGATTGCCAAAGCCTTTTCCGGCGCGCTCCTCGACGACTTTCAACGCCTCGAGAACCTGATCCCACATGCCTTCGGGGAACTTGCCGCCCTCGGCGAGGTAAGCGTTGCAGGCTTCGGTCGTGCAAGTCAGCCCCGGAGGAACCGGGACGCCGGCGCGCGTCATGTCGAACAAGCCCGCGCCTTTACCACCGAGCAGCGCCCGCACTTTGTCCCACGAGCCAGCCAGTTCTTCAACTGCTTCGACTTCGCTGAACAGATAGACCCAGCGCTTGGCGTCTTTATTAGCCGACGAGCGCTTCTTAGCAGATGGTGTTGCTGTAGTCATGTCTTGCCTCTTTCCTCTCAATGCGTTCTTTGTGATCTAGAAAATGTGACTTCAACAAATGCGCGGGAGTTGTTCACCGCTCAACATGTCGACAATCCGCGTCACGCCGATCACGCTGAGCAGCGTGACGATTGCGTCGGCGGTGTCGGTAACGCTGCCGATCCAGCGGGCATCTTCGCCTAACACGGCGAGAGTCCGCGCTCGATCCTCCGGCGCGACGAAGGCAATGAAGCGCCCTTCGTTCGCGGTGTACATGGGGTCTAAGCCGAGGATTTCGCACGCCCCGCGCACGTCTTCGCGCACCGGGATTTCGCTTTCCTCGACATGGATGTGAAGTTGGGCGGTCATCGCAATCTCGACCAGCGCGCTCGCCAAGCCGCCGCGCGTAAGATCGCGCAGGCAGTGAACGGCGATTCCCGCGTCCAGCAGCGCCAAAACCGGCGTCACTAACGGAGCGCAGTCGCTCTCGATCTCGCTTTCAAAGCTCAGCCCCTCGCGCGCCGCCATGATCGCCATGCCGTGCCGCCCGATGTCGCCGCTGAGGATCACGGCGTCGCCGGGACGAACTCGCGCGGGCGCGATCACCTGATCGTGCTCGATCACGCCGACGCCAGCGGTATTGATGAACACGCCGTCGCCCTTGCCTTTATCGACGACTTTGGTGTCCCCGGTGACGATCTCGACGTTCGCCGCGCGCGCTGCCGTCTGCATCGAATTCACGATGCGCTGGAGCGTTTCCAGCGGCAGCCCTTCCTCAAGAATGAAGCCCGCGCTCAGGTACAGCGGACGCGCGCCGCACATCGCCAAATCGTTGACCGTGCCATTGATCGCCAGCGTACCGATGTCGCCGCCGGGGAAGAACAACGGCTTGACGACGTAAGAGTCGGTCGTGAAGGCGAGCCGCGTGCTGCCAATCTTCAGCGCCGCACCGTCATGAGCCGCCATCAACGCAGGACTGGCGAAAGCGGGCATGAACACGCTTTCGAGCAGTTGGTGCATCGCGCGACCACCGCTGCCGTGCGCCAGCATCACGTCGGTGAAGCGCGTTTGCGGCACCGGGCAAGAAAGTGTCATCTCAACCATGAGTCACCTCAAGCGGGCGGTAGCGGTAGTATGCGGCACACGCGCCCTCGGACGATACCATCGGCGCGCCGAGCGGCTGCTCCGGCGTGCAGAGCGTCCCGAAAGCCGGGCACTCATACGGCTTGAGCCTGCCTTGCAGCACCGCACCGCTCAGGCATTCGGCGCTTTCCTCGGCGGTGTAGTCGAGCAGGTCGAAGCGGCGCTCGGCGTCGAAAGCCGCGTACTGCGCCCGCAAACCTAACCCGCTGGCAGGGATTTCGCCGATCCCGCGCCACTTGCGCGGCACGACCTCGAACACCTCACGGATGATGGCTTGCGCCGGTTCGTTCCCGGCACGGCGCACGCAGCGCGCGTACTGGTTCTCAACCTCGGCGCGACCGCTTTCCAACTGCCGGATGGTCATGTAGATGCCCTGCATGATGTCCAGCGGCTCGAAACCAGTAACGACGAACGGAACCTGATATTTCGCGGCGAGCGGATAGTATTCCTCGTAGCCGACCACCGCGCAGACGTGCCCCGCCGCTAAAAAGCCCTGCACGCGATTGCCGGGCGCGCTCAAAATCGCCTCAATCGCTGGCGGGACGAGCACGTGTGAAACCAAGATGCTGAAATTCTCGACGCCCTGCAGCGCCGCCTGATAAACCGCCATCGCGTTGGCGGGCGCGGTCGTCTCGAAGCCGACGGCGAAGAACACGACTTCTTTGTCCGCATTCGCCTGCGCGATCTTCAGCGCGTCCATCGGCGAATAGACCATCCGCACGTCACCGCCGTGCGCCTTCGCACCGAACAGGTCGCCCATCGTGCCGGGGACGCGCAGCATGTCGCCGAACGAGGTGAAGATCACGTCCGGTCGTCCGGCGAGTGTCACCGCTTTGTCGATTTGCTCGACCGGCGTCACGCACACCGGGCAGCCGGGACCGTGCAGGAGCGTGATTTCAGGAGGCAGCAGTTCATCGATGCCAAACTTGACGATGGCATGAGTTTGCCCACCGCAGATTTCCATGATCGACCACTCGCGCGTGGTGATCTTGCGGATCGCCCCGGCGAAGCGTTTCACGGATGGTGCGTCGCGGTACTCGTCGATGAACTTCATGCTGCTAGTCCGGTCAAAATTCTCTAGAATGCCTACAGCTCGTTACGTTGCTCAAGATCCCCTATCCCTATTCCCCCTCTCCTCACGGAGAGGGGGACAGGGGGTGGGGTTATTTAGACTTCTGCTCGGTAGTACGTGAGCGCCTTCATGTACTGCGCCCGTTCAAATGCGGTCGGATCGGGACAATTGATTTGGCTGAGTGCGCCGCGCATCTGCGTGACCAACTCGTATTCGTTGCGGTCCATCCACTCCGCCAGTTCGCGCTCGACCACCCGCAGGTGATCAATGCCGTTCCGAAGCAGCGCCGACGCCATCATCGTGACTTGCGCGCCCGCCAGCAGCAGCTTGACCGCGTCTTCGCCGTGATGGACGCCGCTGGTCGCCGCCAACTGCGCGTTGACGTGGCCGTACAGGATGGCAATCCAGCGCAGCGGCAGACGCAGGTCTTGCGGCGTGCTCAGCAGCACGTTCGGCTTGACTTCCAGCGCCTCAAGGTCGATGTCCGGCTGATAGAAGCGGTTGAACAGCACCAGCGCGCTCGCACCAGCGAAGTCGAACTGCTTGGCGACGTTGGCGAAGTTGCTAAAGAACGGGCTGAGCTTGATCGCCACCGGGACGTTGACCGCAGTGCAGACCGAAGAAACGATCTCGATGTACTGTTCTTCAATCGCCGCGCCGGTCGTGCGGTCGTCGGTCGGGATGTTGTACAGGTTCAGTTCGAGCGCGTCCGCACCCGCCTGCACCATCTGGTTGGCGAAGGACACCCACTTGCCCGGCGTCGTGCCGTTCAAGCTGGCGATGATCGGGATGTTGACCGCTTCCTTCGCGCTGCGGATCAGCTTGAGGTAGCCCTCAGGACCCGTGTGGAACTCGCTCGGACGGGGGAAGAAGGTCTGCGCTTCGGAGAAGCTGTCCGTGTTCGCCGTCAGGTGATATTCGAGCGCTTCCTGTTCCATCCGCAGTTGTTCCTCGAACAGCGAGTAGAGGACAACTGCGCCCGCGCCCGCGTCTTCAAGGCGCTTGATGTTTTCAACTTTCTCGGAGAGCGGCGACGCCGACGCCACGAGTGGCGAACGGATCGGCAAGCCGAGGTAGGTCGTATTCAAATTCGTCATCTCAGTGTGCTCCGTTACCATTGCCGCCGTTACCGAACGGGCGCGATGCCAGATATTCGTAGAGCGCCCAGCGCGTTTGCACGTCACCCTGCGCCTCCTCGAACAACTCCACTGCCCGGTCGGGGTGGGTCAGTTCGAGCATACGGAAACGGTTCTCCATATTCATGTATTCCTTGAGCGGCAGCTTCGGCGCCCGCGAGTCGAGCGTGAGCGGATTGCCGCCAGCTTCAGCCGTAGCCGGGTTGTAGCGATAGAGCAGCCATTGACCGGAGTCGACGGCAGCCTTCTGATCGTGCATCGCCGTAGCCATCTTGATCCCCTGCATCTCGCAGTGGCTGTAGGCGATAATCAGCGAGGGACCATCGTAGGCTTCGGCTTCAAGGATGGCGCGGAGCGTTTGATCGTCCTTCGCGCCCATCGCAATGCGGGCGACGTAAACGGTGCCGTAGCTCATCGCGATCAAGCCGAGGTCTTTCTTCGCCAGCGGTTTACCGGCTGCCGCGAACTTGGCGACTGCCGCGCGTGGCGTTGATTTCGACATCTGACCGCCGGTGTTCGAGTAGACTTCGGTGTCGAGCACGAGCACGTTGACGTTGCGCCCGCTGGCGAGGACGTGATCCAAGCCGCCGTAGCCGATGTCATATGCCCAACCGTCACCGCCGAAAATCCACACGTCGCGCTTGACCAGTGAGTCAGCGCGGGTCTTAAGCTGCTCCGCCAGCGGCGAATTCAGGCTTTCGAGCCGCTGCTTGAGGGCGGCGACGCGCTCGCGCTGGTCGTAGATGCCCGCTTCGTCGCTCTGGTCGGCATTGAGGATTTCGTTGACGAGAATGCCGCCGAGTTCCGGTTCGAGCTGTTGCAGAACTTCGCGGGCGTAGGCTGCTTGCTGGTCAAGGGCGACGCGCATCCCCAAACCGAATTCCGCGTTGTCCTCGAACAGTGAGTTCGACCATGCCGGACCGCGCCCGTCGCCGTTGAAGGTGTAAGGCGTCGTCGGCAGGTTGCCGCCGTAAATCGAGGAGCAGCCGGTCGCGTTGGCGATCACGCTGCGGTCGCCGAACAACTGCGTCACCAACTTGATGTAGGGTGTCTCACCGCAGCCAGCGCACGCGCCGGAGAATTCGAACAGCGGCTGCTGCATCTGCTGCTGGCGAATGCTCGATACCTTGATGCGACGGCGATCCACTTCCGGAATATTGAGGAAGTACTGCCAATTGACGCTTTCCTGCTCGCGCAGGGCTGGCTGCGGCGCCATGTTAAGCGCCTTCAGGTTCAACTGGGACTTGTTCTTCGCCGGGCACACGTCCACGCAAATGCCGCAGCCGGTGCAGTCTTCCGGCGAAATTTGAATAGTGTAATCCATGCCCTTGAATTCGGTATCACGGGCAGGTGAGGTCTTGAATGTCGCCGGTGCATTGGCGAGTACTTCCGGTTCCGCGACCTTGATGCGGATGACCGCGTGCGGGCAGACCATCGCGCATTTACCGCACTGAATGCAGATGTTCGGATCCCAAACCGGGATCTCCAGCGCCAGATTACGCTTCTCCCACTGGGTCGTGCCGGTCGGGTAGGTGCCGTCGATGGGCAGCGCGCTCACTGGCAGGTCGTCGCCACGACGGGCGATCATCTGCGCCGTCACTTTCTGGACGAACTCCGGCGCGACTACCGGCACCGGCGACATCAGCGGCAGCGTGCTGGTCACGACATCGGGGACGGTGACTTCGTAGAGGTTCGCCAGCGTCGCGTCGACCGCAGCGAGGTTCGCCGCGACGACTTCTTCGCCCTTGCGACCGTATGTTTTCTCAATCGAGTGCTTGATTTCGGCAATCGCTTCGTCGTGCGGCAGAACGCCGGAAATACCGAAGAAGCAAACCTGCATCACCGTGTTGATGTGCGCGCCCATGTTGTTCTCGCGGGCGACTTTGTAAGCGTCGATGACGTAGAAGTGCAGCTTCTTGGCGATCAACTGCTCCTGCGCGATGCGCGGCAGCTTGTCCCATACTTCTT
Organism: uncultured Chloroflexia bacterium; assembly: GCA_963826685.1. GTDB lineage: Bacteria > Chloroflexota > Anaerolineae > Aggregatilineales > Phototrophicaceae > Flexifilum. The sequence continues at coordinate 48,793 of CAWGYC010000008.1, forward strand.
CGGGACCGTAGAAGGTGTTGAGCAGGAAGACGCCACCGGGAACGGTATCGCGCAGGATGTCGAAGCGCTCGATGAAGTTCTGCTGGTGGCAGCCGAGGAAGTTAGCTTTCGAGATCAGGTAAGGCGCGTGGATTGGCTGCGGTCCGAAGCGCAGGTGCGAGACCGTCATCGAGCCGGATTTCTTCGAGTCGTAGACGAAGTAACCTTGCGCGTAGTTCGGCGTGTTTTCGCCGATGATCTTGATCGAGTTCTTGTTCGCGCCGACCGTGCCGTCCGAACCCAGTCCGTAGAAGACCGCGCGGACGACCTTGTTCGACTCAATCGAGTAATCCGGGTCGAAGTCGAGGCTGGTGTTAGTCACGTCGTCGTTGATGCCGATGGTGAAGTGGTTCTTCGGCTTGGCTTCGGCGAGGTTGTCGTAAACCGCCTTGACCATCGCCGGGGTGAATTCCTTCGAGGACAAGCCGTAGCGCCCACCGACAACTTTCGGTGCCGCAGCGCCTTGCCATTCTTCGACGATGGCGGTGATGGTGTCGAGGTAGAGCGGCTCGCCCGTGCTGCCCGGTTCTTTCGTCCGGTCGAGCACCGCGATCTTCTGCGTCGTCTCCGGCAGCGCGTTGATGAACGCCCCCATATCAAAGGGGCGATACAGGCGCACCTTGAGCACGCCGACGTTCTCGCCCTGCGCGTTCAGGTAATCGACCGTCTCGTGAACCGTGTCCGCACCCGAACCCATGATGATGATGACGCGCTCAGCCGTCGGCGAGCCGTAGTATTCATAGGGTTTGTAAACGCGCCCGGTCTGCTCGGCGAACTGCGCCATGACCGCTTCGACGATGCCGTAGGTCTTGTCGTAGAAGGGATTGACCGTCTCGCGGGCTTGGAAGAAAACGTCGGGGTTCTGCGCCGTGCCGCGCATGAACGGATGATCGGGTGACATGCCGCGCGCGCGGTGCTCGAAGATCAGCTTGTCGTCGATCAAAGCGCGCAGAACGTCGTCGTCCAGCAGTTGAACTTTGGCGACTTCGTGCGACGTGCGGAAACCATCAAAGAAGTGGAGGAACGGCACGCGCGACTTGAGCGTCGCCGCCTGCGCGATCAGCGCGAAGTCGTGCGCTTCTTGCACCGACGCGGACGCCAGCAGCGCCCAGCCGGTCGCGCGGGTTGCCATCACGTCGCTGTGATCGCCGAAGATCGACAGCGCTTGCGCCGCAATCGAGCGCGCGGCGACGTGAAAGACCGCCGACGTCAATTCGCCCGCGATCTTGTACATGTTGGGGATCATCAGCAGCAAGCCCTGCGACGCCGTGAAAGTCGTCGTCAGCGAACCAGCTTGCAGCGAGCCGTGAACCGTGCCCGCCGCCCCTGCTTCGCTCTGCATCTCGATGACTTTCGGGATCGTTCCCCACAGGTTGGGTTTATCGGCGGCAGCCCACTCGTCCGCCCATTCACCCATCGGCGACGACGGGGTGATCGGATAAATGGCGATCACCTCGTTGAGCTTGAAGGCGACACGAGCGACGGCTTCGTTACCGTCGAGCGTCGTAAACTGAGATTCAGTGGTCATAAAGCTCTCCTAATTCGCCCATTTGCTCCAAATATTCAAAGACGCGATGGGCTTCTTCCTCATCAACCATGCTAAGCGCAAAGCCAACGTGGACGATCACGTAGTCGCCAACCTGCGCTTCAGGGACGTAAGCAAGACAGGCTTCCTTGAAGATGCCGCCGAAGCTGACCTTGCCCATACGTTCCAGTCCGCTCCCGCTGATGCTGACGATCTTGCCCGGTACGGCTAAGCACATGATCCAGCACCTCGCTCCTGACGCCGCGAACGATTCCGTTCACGGACAACTGCCGCAATCTGTCCGAGCGCAATGCCGCCGTCATTCGGCGGGACATTTTGCTGCCAATAGGGGACGAACCCGGCGTGATTCAGTGCGCTGACGGCTTTTTCGAGCAGTGTGCGGTTTTGGAAACAGCCGCCCGTGAGGACGACGCCGCGCTCGCCGACCCGCGCCGCCACCGCAACCATCATCGCAACCAACGTGTTATGAAACTTCGCCGAAATCACACGAGTGTCCGTTTCGTCCAAAATGGCTTGTATTGCTGCGTTCCAATTAAGGATGCACCCAGAGGTAGCGCTCTCAACAGTGACAGGTGTAACCTGATACGGGTAGCATTCTTCGGTTTCGATGCCTAGCCCCACGTACTCCAAAGCCATCGCCGCTTGACCCTCGAAACTGCACTTTTGGCGCAAGCCGATCAGCGCCGCCACCGCGTCGAACAGCCGCCCCGCGCTCGACGTGAGCGGCGCGTTGATCCCGCGATCCAGCGCCGTCAGCAGCAGATTGAGTTCGGTTTCGCTGAAGTCGAGCCGCTCGCGGGCGATCTCGCGCGCCCGGTCGCGTCCGAATGCCGCGTAGAGCACGCCCAGCGCGCTGCGACGCGGCTCGCGCGCCGCCAAGTCGCCGCCTTGCAGCGGGAAGGTCGCCAGATGCGCGGCGCGCTCGAATCCTTCGGGCGTGATCCGCAGAAACTCGCCGCCCCAGATGGTGCGATCCGTCCCTAAGCCAGTGCCGTCCCACGCGATGCCGAGCACCGGCGCGTCAAGTCCGTGCTCCGCCATGCCGGAGAGGACGTGTGCGTAGTGATGTTGGACGTAAATGACACGCAGTCCGCTTTGCTCGGCGTAGCGGGTGGCAGCGTAGTCCGGGATGCAGGTCACAGGCGACGGTCGAGGGCTGGAGATCGTACATTTTCTGCAAATCCGCCAGCGTGCGCGCGAAGGTGGCGAGCGCCGCCGCGTGATCGAGATCGCCGACGTGCTGGCTCAGAAAGACGCGATCCGCGTGGGCGACGGCGACCGCATTCTTCTGCTGCGCGCCGACCGCGCACACGTCATCCGCGCCAGCCAGTGTCACCGGCTGCGGCGCGTAACCGCGCGCCCGCCGCAGGATCACGAGGCTGTCCGCCGTAGGGTCGCAAGCGACCACCATCACCACCGAGTCGTCGACCGGGCGGGCAATCGGGCGGTCGTGAACGAGAAACAGATCGGCGATCCCGCCCAAGCGCGCCAGCGCCTCGCGCTCGTCGGTGCAGATCGGCTCGCCGGAGAGATTGCCGCTGGTGGCGACCACCGGAAAACCCAGTTCCATCAATAAAAGGATGTGCAGCGGCGTGTAGGGCAGCATCACGCCGAGATAGGGATTCCCCGGCGCGACGGATGGCGCAATTTCGTTGTTCTCTTTTTGGCGCAGCAGCACAATCGGCGCAGCGGATGAAGTCATAACGTCGCGTTCGGATGAGCTGACAAAGCAAACCGCTTCTGCGGACTCAAGCGACGGGAACATGACCGCCAGCGGCTTTTCGTAGCGCTGCTTGCGCAGCCGCAGCCGCTCGACCGCTTGATCGTCGCGGGCATCGACCAGCAGGTGAAAGCCGCCCAACCCTTTGACGGCGACGATCTGCCCCCGACGCAGTGCTTCCGCCGTCGCCAGCAGCGCCTCGTCACGGACGGACAAGACCACTCCGGCGCGATCCCACAGCGCGATCTGCGGTCCGCAGTTCGGGCAGGCGACCGGCTGGGCGTGAAAGCGCCGATCCAGCGGATTTTCGTACTCGGCGCGGCAGTCCGGACACATGATGAAATCGCGCATGGTCGTCGCCGCGCGGTCGTAAGGCAAATCGTGAATGATGCTGTAGCGGGGTCCGCAGTGGGTGCAGTTGATGAAGGGGTAGCGGTAGCGGCGGTCGTGCGGGTCGAGCAGTTCGCGCTGGCAGTCGGGGCAGAGGGCAAGGTCGGGCAGGATCAACGCCGTCTTCGCGCCCCCCCCTTCGCTGTGCCGGATCTCGAACTGAGTAGCGCCCTGTGGCGGCAGGATTTCGATTTCGAGACGTTCAATCCGCGCGTGGGGTGGGAGTTCGCTGTGCAGCCGAGCGACGAAGGCATCCAGCGCTGTCGCTTCAGCTTCCGCCTCGATCAGCGCACCTTGCGCCGAGTTGATCACCCAGCCGGTGAGCTTCAGTTCGCTGGCGAGGCGATAGACGAACGGGCGAAACCCGACGCCCTGCACCGCCCCGCCGACGGTCAACCGCCGACGTTCGATCACGGGTTATTGGGCGGGCAGCGAAACCTCACCCCCCGCCCCCCTCTCCACTGCGTAGAGAGGGGGAGTACCCAACATTATTGGGGAGTGAAGCAAAACGGGCGTGAGATCAGGTTTTTCGATCCAGCCGAGCACCGCTGCGACCAGCACCGGCAGCCGTGGAGCGAGTTCGGGCGAGAGCGCGACGGCATACTCGAACGACGCGCCGACCACCGTGATCAGGAAGGCTTCGGGCACTCTGCCGTAGAGGTCGCGCGCCGCGCTCAGCAGCGCCGACGGCGTCAGCGAGTGGGCGAACGCGCTGTCATCCGTTGCCGGGGTGATCGCCTCGCAGGTGATCGTCCCCGGCTCGCCCTCGATCCCTGCGTCGATGAAAAACACCCGCTCCGCCGCGCTGATCGGCTCGGCATATTCGGGCATCAACTGCACGTGCGTGATCGTGTTGACGTCGTGCCGCCGGGCAGCGACGGCTTGGGCGATCACCTGCCCCAGTCCATCGTCGCCGCGCACCAGACTGCCGTAACCGATCACCAACTGCATTTAGCGTTTGACCTCGTCAATCACTGCGCCATCGGGCGCGACCAACTGGATTTGCATCGGCATTTGCCCGACGGCGTGAGTCGAGCAGCTTAAGCAGGGGTCGAAGGTGCGGATCACCGCTTCGACGCGGTTGAGCATCCCCTCGGTCAAGCTGTCGCCTTTGACGTACTGGCGGGCGACTTCGTACACGCTGCGATCCATCGCCAGATTGTTGTGTCCGGTAGCGATAATCAGGTTCGCGCGGGTGATCAAGCCATCGTCGTCGATGGTGTAATGATGGATCAAGGTGCCGCGCGGCGCTTCGCTGACGCCGATCCCCTCGTGGCTGTTGGGTGACGCGAAAGCGCGCACCCGGTCGCTGAGGATGTCAGGCGTGTTCAGCAGCATCCCGATCTTCTCGAAGCAGTACAGGATTTCGAGCAGCCGGGCATAGTGATAATGGAAGCTGCTCGTCCAATCGAGCGTTTGGTAGAAGCCAAATTCTTCGTCCGCCAGCGGCGTGCCCATCGAATTGATCAGGTTCAGCCGTGCCAACGGACCGACGCGGTAAATCCCCGCCGGGTAACCGAGCGGTCGGTAATAGGGCGACTTGAGGTAGGAGTACGACTCGACCGCCTCGCCGATGTAACTGTCGTAGTCTTCGGGATCCAAATCGTCGGCGACGACGTTCTTCTCGGCATCGACGAAGCGAATCCGCCCGTCGTAGAGTTCGAGCGTGTCGCTGGCGTTGGTCAGCCCCATGAACATCGTGTGCAGGGTGCCAAAAGCGTTGATTTCTTCTTCGTAGTTCGCCAGCACGCTGCGATACCACGCCAGCGTGCGGGTGATAATCTCAATCCCTTCGGGCAGCATCGCCAGAATAGCGTCGCGATGATCGGGGTCGAGCTTCTCGCTGACGCCGCCGGGGACGACCCACGCCGGATGCACCCGCTTGCCGCCGAGCAGCTCGATGATCTGTTGCCCCATTTGGCGCATCCGCACGCCGTCGCGGGCGAGCTTGGGCTGCGCCGCCGCGACGCCGAACACGTTGCGCTGCGCGGGATCGGCATCCATGCCCAGCAGCAGGTCGGGCGACGAGAGATAGAAGAAGCTGAGCGCGTGCGACTGGGCGATCTGCGCCAAGTTGAGGATGCGGCGCAGGTTCGCGGCAACCGGTGGGATCGTCACTGCCAGCAGTCCGTCGCAAGCTTTCGCCGAAGCGACAAGGTGGCTGACCGGGCAAATCCCGCAGATGCGCGACATCAACGAGGGCATCTCGTGGAAGGGGCGCCCCTCGACAAACTTCTCGAAACCGCGAACCTGCGTGACGTGAAAGTGGGCATTCTCCACCACGCCGTCGTCGTTGAGTTGAATTGAGATCTTGGCGTGACCCTCAATCCGGGTCACGGGATCAATCATAATCGTCTGAGCCATAATCGGTTGCTCCTATGCGCCGAAGCGAGTCTTGCCAGTCAGAACAGGAATGCGTCCCGCCAGCAGTTCGCTCACGGCGTAGAAAATCGTCTCTGCCGATGGTGGGCAGCCGGGGATGTACAGGTCGACCTTGACCACCGAATGCACCGGACGCACGACCGGCAGCAGATCAGGGACACCGTCGGTCGGAAGCTGCGGGTTGAGCAGGTCGGGATCGAGGTAAGCGCGCTGGAGCACCGCTTCGCCGCCAATCGAGTTGCGCAGCGAGGGCACGTTGCCGGTCACGGCACAGTCGCCCAACGATACCAGCGTCCGCGTGTGGCGGCGGATATGTTGAATTTTCTCCAGATCGCTCTGGCTGCTGACCGCACCTTCGACCAGCGTCAAATCGACCTGATCGGGGAAATCCTTGCGATCCACTAGCGGGCTGTAGACCAACTCGATTGAATCGGCGAGGGCGAGCAGGCGTTCGTCAATGTCGAGAAACGACATGTGGCAGCCCGAACAGCCGTCGAGCCATACGGTGGCGAGCGATTTTTTGCTCATTTAGCATTCTCCCTCATCAGGGTCAGCGTCATCAGGAACGACTTGTGCTTGACCATTTCGCCGACCGCTTTACCCTTCACGAACAAAGCGCCGGTCGGACAGACCTGCACGCATTTACCGCAGCTCGTGCAAGTCTCCGAGTCGCCCCAAGGTTGATCCAAGTCGGTGATCACGCACGAACTCGACGCCGCGATTCATCACGTCCCACGTATGCGCGCCTTCGATTTCATCGCAGACCCGCACGCAGCGCGTGCACAGAATACAGCGGTTCGCGTCGAAGCCGAAGCGCTCGTGCGAAGCGTCGACCACCCGCACCGGGCTGAGATTGGGCAGGTTAATGTGGTCGATCCCCAAGTCCATCGCCAGCTTTTGCAGCGCGCAGTGACCGTTGACGACACAGACTGAGCAAACGTGATTGCCCTCGGTGAACAGCATTTCGATCAGCATCCGGCGATATTTATCCAGCCGCTCGGAATGGGTGTAGACTTCCATGCCCTCACGGACGGTGGCGATACAAGCCGGGATGAGCTTCGCCGATCCCTTGACCTCGACCAAGCACAAACGGCAGGCTCCGACGTCGGACAGGCTGTCGACGTGGCATAGATGAGGCAGATTGATGCCATGTTCGCGCGTGACCTCGAAAATCGTCTCGTCGTCACGACCGCTAACGTCTTGATCGTTGATTTTGAGCGTTACGACAGTACTCATCGCACAGCCTCTTTCTGATGTTCGTGCTCATGGATGTGACAAACGCCCGCCGGGCAGTTCTTGTCGACAATGTGCGCGATGTATTCGTCACGGAAGTAGCGCAGGGTGCTGATCACCGGGTTCGGCGCGCCCTGCCCCAACCCGCAGAGGCTGGTATTCTTCACGGTCTCGCACAATTCCTCCAGCAGGGCGAGATCGTTGAGAGTCGCCTCGCCTTTGGTGATTTTGTCGAGCAGCCGGTACATGTGCGCCGTTCCAACGCGGCAGGGCACGCATTTACCGCAGGATTCCGCCATGCAGAATTCCATGAAGTACTTGGCGACGTGAACCATACAGGTCGCGTCGTCCATCACGATCAGCCCGCCCGACCCCATGAAAGAGCCGATGCTGGCGAGCGACTCGTAATCGACCGGCAGGTCGAGGAATTGCTCCGGGATACAGCCGCCGGAGGGACCCCCGTCTGCGCGGCTTTGAAGCGCCGCCCATTGGGGATGCCGCCGCCGATGTCGTAGATGATCTCGCGCAGCGGCGTGCCCATCGGCACTTCAATCAAGCCGCTCTGTTCGATGCAGCCGGTCAGCGCGAAGACTTTCGTGCCTTTGCTTTTTTCGGTGCCGATATTGCTGAACCACGACGCGCCGTTGCGGATGATCGCGGCGATGTTGGCGAAGGTCTCGACGTTGTTGATCAGCGTCGGCATCCCCCACAAGCCGGACTCAGCCGGATAGGGTGGACGCGGGCGCGGCTGACCACGCCTGCCTTCAATCGAGGCGATCAGCGCGGTTTCTTCACCGCAGACGAACGCCCCCGCGCCGACGCGGATTTCCAAATCGAAGCTGAACGACGTTCCGGCGATGTTGCTGCCGAGCAAGCTCTGACGCCGCGCTTGACGGATTGCCATTTCCAAGCGCTTGACCGAGAGCGGATACTCCGCCCGGACGTAGATGTAACCGCGATCCGCGCCGACCGCATAGGCGGCGATGACGATGCCTTCGATCAGGCGGTGCGGATAGTCGTCCATCACACTGCGATCCATAAACGCGCCGGGGTCGCCCTCGTCGCCGTTACAGATCACGTACTTATGTTGGCTTTGCGCTTTTTGCACCGTGCGCCACTTCAGCCCGGTCGGGTAGCCTGCGCCACCACGTCCGCGCAGCCCGCTGCGGGTGATCTCGTTGATGACTTCGTTGGGCGCCATCTCGGTGACGGCTTTGAGCAGCGACGAATACCCACCGGCGGCGATGTATTCCTCGATCCGCTCCGGGTTCAGGCGTCCCGCCATTTCCAAGACGATGCGCTGCTGGCGTTTGAAGAACGGCTTGTCAGTCGGCTGGTGCAGCCGCTTGACCGGCTTCTTCTTGCCCAAGCTGGCGATAATGTCCGCCGCGTCGGTCGCCTTGACCTGCCCATACAGGATGTTCTCCGGCTCGACCGTGACGGTCGGTCCGGCGACGCACAAGCCACGACAGCCGCCGCCGGTGATCTGGCAGGTTTTCTCGACGCCTTGCTGGCGCGCTTCCATCTCAAGCCACTGCTTGACTTCGGCGCTGCGTGCCGACAAACAGGATGCGCCCATGCAAACGTAAACGCGATGATCGTACTGCTGCTGATCGGCGTGCTCTTGCTGATGAATTTGCTGCAGTTCATCTTCAGGAAGCATTGCTGAGGTGCTCCTTCACTAGTTCGGTGGCTTTGTCGGCTGTCAGTTCGGATAACACTTCTTTATCGAACAACGCGACCGGAGCAAGCCAGCACATGCCAACACAGTGAGCGACCGACAGCGAGAGCTTGTCGTCCTCGGTCGTTTCGCCCGGCTTAATCTGATAATTCTCTTGCAGCCGTTCTGAAATCGCCGAACCTCCCTTGATATAGCAGGCGGTGCCGAGGCAGACGACGCAACTGTGTTCGCCTTGCGGTTTCAACATGAATAAATTGTAGAAAGTGGCAACCCCGTAAACCTTGCTCAACGGGAGCATCAGGCTTTGCGCTACGTAACGCAAGGTCGCTTCATCCAAGTAGCCAAATGCTTTTTGCGCGCTGTGGAGCGTCTCGATCAAGGCATGGGGCGCAAACCCGTACCGCCGCATCGTCGCGTTGACGATGCGCCAGCGTTGATCGTCTGACGGAGGCGCTATGCTCATTGATTTGTTCCGCATACATTTCTCCTTACCGGTATGCGTCTTGACGGATCGCTACATTAGAGGATAGGGGATTGTGCGTATCGATTGACGTGGCAAACCTCACCCCACTTAGGTAAGGGATGTCACCTTTTGTGACGGATTTCACGATTGAAAATAAGGTGAGCGCTAGCGCTGTTTTCCCCCGGTGACGATCATCACTACCCATCAGTGACATCCTTCCTTTCTACCCTCGCAGCGCCTAACCCTCGGCACAGTGCCGCGTATAGAGATGTGTGAATCACAAGCACCAATGCTTTGAACTGAACGCTTCGAGCGAATTACCAAATGTTTTCGTAGGGGCGCAGCGTGCTGCGCCCCACTGAAGCGAAACAGATTGAGTACGCGCCCTTCCCTGAAGTCAGGGAAGGCTGAGGGGGGATCAAGGAGCTGAATGTCTACTTACCTGATTGCGCCAGAGAACCTCAAAACAGAGGCGGCACACGTCTTTATGGGCGTGCCCGTCGTTCAGCAAGCCGACGATAGTCAAGCCGAATCGCTCGCCGGGTCGCTGACCAAAGCCGCCAGCAAGCAGACCTACTACACCATCCGCTATTTAGTGGATCGGGATCGCGTGGCGAACGCCTATCGCGCCTACGCTTATTTCCGCTGGCTCGACGACCGGCTCGACCGGGCGGACGCGCTGCCCGCCGAGCGGATCGCTTTAGTCGAGCGCGAGCAAGCGCTGCTGGAGCGCTGCTGGTTGGGCATCGACCCGCCGGACGCCTGCGCCGAGGAACGCCTCCTGATCGAGCTGATCCACAGCGATCCGCAGGCGTACAGCGGGCTGCGCACCTACGTCGAGCACATGATGGCGGTGATGCGTTTCGACGTCAGCCGCCGCGACCGCCTGATCACGACGCAGGAACTTGCCGACTACTCGCACCATTTGGCGGCAGCCGTCACCGAGGCGCTGCATTACTTCATCGGACACTGCTGCTTCTCGCCCACCGGACCGACCCGCTATCTCGCCGTGACCGCCGCCCACATTACCCACATGCTGCGCGACACCTGCGAGGACACGGCGGCGGGCTACTACAACGTCCCGCGCGAAGTTCTAGAGCGGCACGGCATCGAACCGCAGGCGCTCGACAGCGACGCCTATCGCGCGTGGGTCGCCGAGCGGGTGGCGCTGGCGCGTTCGTACTTCGACACCGGTCGGCAGTATCTGGCGCAGGTCGAAAATCTGCGCTGCCGGATGGCGGGCTTCGCCTACATCGCCCGCTTTGAGGGCGTGCTCAACACGATTGAGCGCGACGGGTATCACCTGCGCGCCGAATACAACCAGCGCAAGACGCTGCGCGGCAGTTTGGGGATGGGTTGGTCAACCGTGTCGATGCTGCTGCACAGCATGATGAGAGGAACCGCATGAAAACGCAAACGGCAATCGTGATCGGCGCGGGAATTGGCGGCATCGCCACCGCCGCTCATTTGGCGCAGCGCGGGATGCACGTCACCATCTTTGAGAAGAACGCGCGACCGGGCGGTCGCTGCGACAGCTTCGTCCGCGCGGGGCATCGCTTCGACACCGGACCGACGCTCTTGATCATGCCGCTGGTCTACGAGGCGGAATTCGCCGCGCTGGGCGCGCCGCTGCACACCATGCTCGATTTGCAGCGCGTCGACCCGACTTACCGGCTGGTCTTCGACGACGCCAGCGGATTATCGCTCACCTCCGACCTGAACCGGATGCACGAGCAGCTTGAAGCGATTGAGCCGGGGAGCTTTCAAGGTTACCTGCGCTATCTGCAAGAAGGCGGACAGCACTATCAACTGGGGATGGATCGGCTGGTCAACCGCGATTTCCGCACGGCGGGCGATTTCTTCAACCTCGGCAACCTGCCGCTGCTCTACACGGTCAAGCCGCTGGTGCCGCACTACGCGAATATGGCGCACTACTTCCAAAATCCGCGTCTGAAGGCAGCCTTCACCTTCCAAGACGTCTACATGGGCTTGAGTCCGTTCGAAGCGCCTTCCACCTTCTCGATGATGCCCTACACCGAAATGGCACACGGTGTCTGGTTCCCCAAAGGCGGCATGAACCGTATCGTCGCCGCGCTGATGGAGATCGCCACCGACGCGGGCGTCGAGTTCGTCTTCGACGCCGCCGTCGAGCAGATCGAGCTTGAGCAGGGCAAGGCGCGCGGCGTGCTGCTGGAAGACGAACGCCGCCTCCGCGCCGACGTAGTGATCGCCAACGCCGACCTGCCCTACGTCTACAATCACCTGCTGCCGCAGGGCAAATTGGCGCAGCAGATGGCGAACAAGCAGTTCTCCTGCTCGACCGTCAGCTTCTTCTGGGGCGTGGATAAGACTTACCCGGCGCTGGGCGCGCATACGCTGTTCCTCGCCGACGACTACCGCGCCAACTTCGACAGCATCAACCGGGATCGCACTATCCCCGAACATCCGAGCCTGTACGTTCATGCGCCGACGCGCCTCGATCCGTCGTTCGCGCCGCCCGGTGAGGACACGCTGATCGGCATCGTCCCGGTCGGGCATCTCGACCCGTCCAACGAACGCGACTGGGCGGATCTGCGCGATCAAGCGCGGCAGGCGATTTTCGGCAAGCTGGCGCTGCTGGGCATCACCGACCTTGAGGATCACCTCAAGTTTGAGACCAACTACACCCCACTGTCGTGGCGAAAGCGCTATAATTTAATGAACGGGGCGACTCACGGGCTGTCCCACACCCTGACCCAACTGGGCTATCTCCGCCCGCGTAACCGCCATCCGCGCTACCACAACCTCTACTTCGTCGGCGCGAGCACGCATCCCGGCACCGGCGTGCCCACCGCGCTGATCTCGGCGCGACTGGTCGCTGAACGCATCAGCGACGACTTAGGGGCAGTCACCTCGCCGCGCCGCCAACGGGAACTGGTACCGGAATTCGCTTAATCTCTCACCGCCAAACCGATTTTTCCCCCTCGCCCTACGGAGAGGGGGTGAGGTAAAAAAGGATCGAAAATGAACACTTCTCGTCGTCCCTTCATTTCCCTGCTCGTGCTGTCGATCTGCCTCCTGTTTCTGGGCATCAACGGGTTAATCGGCGGCTACCTGATGCTCAGCGATCCCTACGGCGCGCCGATGGGATTGTCGGTCACCGCGCTGGAACGCACGCCGTTTCAGAATTTCATCGTCCCCGGCTTCTGCCTGATCGTCATTTGGGGCTTGGGCAGCCTCCTCGCGCTGGTCGGGCTGTGGCTGCGCCCGCATTGGCTCGATTGGGCGAACAACCTGCTGCACGAGCATTGGTCGTGGTCGCTCTCCGTGATGTTGGGGCTGGCGCTGATCGTCTGGCTGACCTTCCAACTGTTTACGCTGCCCGCCGTCGCGCCGATTCAGTACGTGCTCTACGGACTCGCCCTGTTCCTCGTGCTGACGCCGCTGCTGCCGGAGATGCGCCGTTACTACCAGCTTACGGAGCGGCATGTATAATAAAGATGGTTATATTTCGTCCACGCAAGATGAATCGTCTTGAAAGGACACGAAATGAATAACAAGCTTCTGGTCACCTACGCGACCAAGCATGGGGCAACCGCCGAGATCGCCGAGAAAATCGGCGCGGTCGTGCGAGCCGCCGGACTCGCCGTCGAGGTGCTGCGGGTGGATCAAGTGGAAACGCTCAGCAAATATCAAGCCGTCGTGTTCGGCAGCGCGGTTTACATGGGGCAGTGGCGCAAAGAGGCAATCACTTTCCTCGAAGCCAACGAGCAGACCTTCGCCGAAATGCCGGTCTGGTTCTTCTCCAGCGGTCCCACCGGCGAAGGCGACCCGGTCCAGTTGATGAAGGGTTGGGAGTTCCCCGAAGCCCAAAAGCCGATTGCCGACCGCATCCATCCACGCGCGACGATTGTCTTTCACGGCATCTTGGATACGCACAAGCTCAACTTGGGCGAGAAACTAATTATCAAGGGCGTCAAGGCGCCGGTGGGTGACTTCCGCGACTGGGACGCCATCGTCGCGTGGGCGAGCGAGATCGCCGCCACGCTCAAGGCGGAAGACGGACAAACCCAACCGATGCTGTAATCCGCTCACGCTGCGCCGTAGGGGCAGGGCTGAGTCCTGCCCCTACAAATCCCGTGTTGACGCCCATTCCCAGACAATCCCCACCGCCAAGCCACAATCCACCGCGAGTATGATCATAAATCATTCTCCCGATGGACGGTTTATTTGCCGCCCGGTAGGAGAATAACGATCAGAGTGAGACTATCGCTCTGCCCGGCGCTGCTGTGGCGGAGCAGCTTTAGGAAGGAAGAGAGGACGTTATGAGAAAAACCCACTTGTTGGGTGTAGTAGGCGTCCTGTTCGTGATTGCAGGGATGTCACTTCTGTTTCAATCACGGGTACTCGCGCAAGATGCGACCCCAACTCCTGAACCCTATACCGGGTTCAGCGTACCGTTGGATGGTAATCCGCCCTATCTGGCGGACATCTACAACGAATGGGTAGGATCGGCTCACGCGGATACCACAGCAGAAGCGTTCAATCATTGGAATGATGCTGGCGCGGTTCCCGCCTCGTGCGCGCGCTGCCACTCTACACCGGGCTTCATCGATTACGTCGGCGGAGACGGCTCGGCTGCCTTCTCGGTCGAAGCCGACGCGCCGACTGGCACCGTCGTCACCTGCGATGCCTGCCACAATAGCGCGGCAGCCCAGTTGACCAGCGTGACCTTCCCGTCGGGCGTCACCATCGACAACGTCGGATCGGGCGTGCAGTGTATGCAGTGCCATCAGGGACGTGAGTCGACTGATTCGGTCAACGCAGCCATTGCTAACAAAGCCGGATCGACGCCGGACTCGAACGAGGTCAGCGCTGACCTGAGCTTCATCAACGTACACTACCGGGCGGCGGCTGCCACGCTCTACGGCGGCGAAGCACGCGGTGGGTATCAGTACGAAGGCAAGTACTATCAGCCGCGCAACCTGCACGCTGAAGGCTTGAACACCTGCACGAGCTGCCACGATCAGCATTCGCTGGAAGTCAAAGTTGACGTTTGCCAGAGCTGCCACGAAGATGTCAAGTCGGTCGATGACCTGCCTTACATCCGCATGAACGGCTCACTGGTCGATTACAACGGCAACGGCGACACGCTGGAAGGCATCGGCGAAGAAATCACCGGCTTGCAAGAGATGGCGATGGAAGCGATCCAAGCCTATGCCACCGAAGTTTCCGGCACGGACATCGCTTACAACGCGGACAGCTATCCCTATTTCTTTGTCGACACCAACGGCAACGGCGAAGTTGATGCCGACGAAGCGGTCAGCGCGAACGCATTCAAGGCGTTCACGCCGGTGCTGCTCGAAGCGACTTACAACTATCAGTTCGTCGTCAAAGACCCGGGTGCGTTCGCGCACAATCCGAAGTATGTCATCGAACTGCTCTACGACTCGATTGACTCGCTCAATGCGTCGCTGAGTAACCCGATTGACCTAAGCGAAGCGCACCGCGATGATGTTGGACACTTCAACATCACGGCGGAACCCTTCCGCCACTGGGACAGCGAAGGCGAAGTCCCGGCGACCTGCTCGAAGTGCCATTCGGCGGCTGGTCTGCCCTTCTATCTCGAAAACGGCGTGACGATTGCCGAGCCAGTGGCTCAGTCGCTCACCTGCTCGACCTGCCACGACGTGGCGAACAACTTCGAGACCCATCCGGTCGACCAAGTGACGTTCCCCAGCGGCGCGACGGTCAGCTTCGGCGAAGGCGACAGCGCTAATCTCTGCATCTCCTGCCATCAAGGGCGTGAGTCGACGGTCAGCGTCAACGCCGCTATCACCAAATCGGGCGCGGGCGACAATGACGTGTCCGATGCGCTGTCCTTCCGCAACGTCCACTACTTCGCCGCTGGCGCAACGCTGTTCGGCACCGAAGTAAAGGGCGCTTATGAGTTCGACGGACAGGACTATAACGGTCGCAATATGCACGACGGCGCCGACTATACGACCTGCACCGACTGCCACGAAACCCACACGGGCGCCGTGAAGATCGATGCCTGCTCCGACTGCCACGACGTCCGCGACGTTGAAGACCTACAGTACATTCGCGGCGCTGACGGTGTGGATAACGCCGACGACGCCATCGACTTCAACGGCAACGGTGACGTCGAAGAAGGTATCGCGCAGGAAATCGCCAGCTTCCAAGATGCGCTCTACGCGGCAATCCAGTCCTACGCGACTGACACCGCCGGGGCAGCCATCATCTACTCGCCCGACTCGTATCCGTATTTCTTCGCGGACACGAACGGCAACGGTGAGTTGGATGCGGACGAAGCCAACGGTGGCAACAGTTACAAGAATTGGACGCCGAACCTGCTGCGCGCCGCCTACAACTATCAGTATGCGGTCAAGGATCCGGGTCAGTTTGCCCACAATCCTGACTACATCATGCAGGTGCTTTACGACAGCATCCAAGCGGTCGGCGGTGACGTCTCGAACTTCACTCGCCCGCCCGTGACGGCGTCGGACGCTAGCTAACTCACTCTACGGCAATACGGTTAACAGCAAAATCGGTTGGGCAATCGCTCAGCCGATTTTGTTTTTACCGTCTCTCCGCGACACCCAATCGATTTGCATTTCGATAAAAGCAGTTATATTAAAAACAGATCGACCGGCTGGCTTTCGGAGGAATACATGTCCAAACGAGCGATCCCCTTCACCTTAAGTCTGCTTATCGCCCTCAGTCTGGCGATCATGCCGGTGCAAGCCGGGGGCTTCACCCCCACGATCCAAGCGCTGGGCTGGTCGCCGGATGGTCAAGCGCTGGCGTATGCGACCAAAGACGGTCTGTTCGTGGTTGATCTCGACGGCAACCAGCAGCGGATCGGGGACTTCGATCCCCTCAATCTGACGCCCGCTTGGTCCGCCGATGGGCAGTCGCTCCTCTCCGTGCTGGAAGTCGACAACCAAGAGCAAATCTACCGGTTCCCCCTATCCGGCGCAGCGGGAACCCCGCTCACCGAGGACGTTGGTTGGCGTCCGGGTTATTTCGCGCCGGGCGGCATCGATCCGGTCACGTCGCCCGACGGTCAGTTGATCGCTTTTCGCGCGCTCCGCGAGGGCGACAACTACCTGTCGCTCTACGTGATGGCAGCCGACGGCAGCGATCAGCGGCGACTGACGATCCTCGGCGACGTTGGGCGTCTGGTCTGGTCGCCGGATAGTCAAAGCCTCGCCTTTGTCACGCGGAAACAGGGTGCGCTCAGCGATCTCTACACCATCGACCGCGAGGGCAATCACCTTCAGCAGATCACCGACACGGGCGACGTGGACAGCTACGAACGCCCGTCGTGGTCGCCGGACGGTGGTCAGATCGTGTTCTGCACCGTCCCGGATCAGCGCGAGCGGATCGAGCAGGTGGGCAGCGACGGCAGTGAGCGCCACGTGATTT
Source organism: uncultured Chloroflexia bacterium (assembly GCA_963826685.1). Taxonomy (GTDB): domain Bacteria; phylum Chloroflexota; class Anaerolineae; order Aggregatilineales; family Phototrophicaceae; genus Flexifilum. The sequence continues at coordinate 65,675 of CAWGYC010000008.1, forward strand.
GGGACTACGGGCGCGAGCCACAGCTTTCGCCGGACGGTCAGAAGCTGCTCTTCGAGGCGCTCGACCTCAAGTGGGGCGACCTGACTATCATGGACGTGAGCGACAGCAGCACGACCACGATTCAGCTTCCCGGCGAGCACGCCTACTGGGACGCCTCGTGGTCGCCGGACGGGACGCAGATCGCCTTCGCCACCCGTCACTTTGACGATCCCAAAAGCGAGGACATCGTCGTCACCGAGGCGAACGGCACTCAGCCGCGCGTGCTGGTCAGTCTCAAGATGAAGTGAAATTGTTTGCTCGCCGTCTCTCTCACTTCTGCTTACATGGGAGGCGGCGGTTGTAGGGGCGTTACATGTAACGCCCCTACGGATAAACTCCGCGCCTGATTTTGAATCTGCATAAACCCGTTGCTAGAGAGGGGTCGGTAGTCGGGTCGCCGGAATCAAAAACCGGGCTGCATCGCCCGGTTTTCTGTCTCGCTCACTCGTCAGCTTTATTCGTCGATCAACTGCTGCACCAGCGCGGCGTCGCGGCGCGCGTTGCGCAGCCGGATCGCCAAGCCGGAGATATAGATCACCAGCACGCCGAACACGACGACCAGCCCCAGCAGCAGATAAGCATTGGTATCAGGTGTTGTCATGATTCATCGCTCCTAGTTCAGCTCGCCAAGCTGCTGGCGCAGCAGTTGGGTCCGCTCGAAGGCATTCTCCAGTCGAATCCGCCACCAGACCAGTGCCGGGGTAATCAGCAAGCACCAAACCATCATGCTCACGCCCAACGCCGCACCCATGTTGGCGGTCATCTCGAACGACCCCTGCGCGTCCTGCGCGCTCGGTCCGATGACGGTCGGGTGAATGGTGTCGGGGCGAATCCGGGTGATGATGAAGGTGAACACGACCGTCAAAATGGCGAAGATCGCGTAGACCGACGCCAGCTTGCGCCGCTGATCGGGGTTGGCGAAGGCGTTGCGCAGCATCAGATACGCCGCGTAAGTTAGCGCCATGATCGCCGCCGAGGTCAGACGCGGATCCCATGTCCACCACGTATTCCACATCGGGCGCGCCCAAATGCTGCCCGTGATCAGCGTAATCAGCGAAAGCGACAGACCGACTTCGACGCCCGCCAGCGCCAGCGTATCCCAACGCGCCTGCTGCGTCCGCAGATATGCCACGCCGCCGACGAAGGCGGCGCTGAAGGCGACCGAAGCGCCCACAAACGCGCCGAGGTGCATGTAGAAAATCCGCTGGACGTTGCCCTGCGCGACGTCGGTTCCGGCGTAGACCAGCGCCATGTAGAGCGCACCAATAAAGCCCAACACCGCCAAAATCGTAAGTCCATACAAAATGCGATCACGCGCGGGCAGCGACACCGCTTGCGCTGCGGGCATAACCTCCTGCGAAGCTATCTGCTGCGTTGCACTCATTACCGTTTTCCTTATTCTTCACTTCGAACGAAATGCGAGTTTCTACTAAGCACTGACCTCACCCCCCCTGCCCCTGTCTCCACTACGTAGAGAGCAGGTAAAGACAGCTCGTAGAAGGTTTTTAAAGTCCCCTCTCCATTGCATAGAGAGGGGACTTAGGGGTGAGGTCGTTAACTGCTCGACTCGGCTTGATTCTTCATCTGCATCATCAGCCGCGCCTTGAGCGCGCTGCGCTGCTGTTGGTAGCTGGCTTCCGCCACTTTGCCCTCGTGATAACGGACGTCCAGTTCGGCGATCTGCTTGATCAGCCCGTTGGCGTCGAGCGTTTCGGGCGTATCGGTCTTCGATCCGCCGGTACGCTCGCGCATGAAGAAGCCGAACGCCGCGCCAATTGCCAGCAAGCCCACGCCGATCAATACGTAAGCGACCGTACTGACGCCGCCCACCGGAGCGGTCGTGCTCGCCTGCTGACTCGTCGCCGCGCCGCCGATGGCATAGTGCAGCGTGTCGCCGGTCGCCAGCGCGAACGCGCCGCCGTAGCTGACGTAATTGGCATTCCCAAGCTGGCGCGTCCCCAACTCGCTGATGCCATCACCGGCGACGCTCATGCTCCCGCTCTGCACCAAAACCTCGACTTGCCCGTTGAGCGGGAAGCTCATCGGCTGAGCGATGGCGAGGCTGGTGTTATCCGAATACGGCAGGCTGAAGGCGACGTGCATGACGTGCCCATCGCCGGGAAAGACCGGCTGCGTATCGGAAACGACCGATCCATTGATCAGGTAGTTCCCGCCGGAGAAATCTTCGTAAGTCGCGCCGGTCGGCAGCGTGACGCTGGATGACGCGGGAATGCCATCGGTCATCTGCACGAAGGCATGGTCAGACGAATTGACGAAGTTGATAATCTGGATGATTTGCAACTGCCCGGCTTGGCTGTCCGGCTGAACCATCATCAACATGCCGCCGATCTCGATGTTCGCCGGGTCGTCGGTGATCTCGTAGATGTTCAGCGGGATCGACATTTCCGGGCTAGCGACGTCGCCGGTGATCAAGTCGCTGCTGAAGCTGACGCCGGAGTAAGCGGTCGTTACGAGATACTGCCAGCCGGTTTCGATGGGCACGTCGGCGAAGCTGTAGCTGCCGTCGGCGTTGACCGTCGTGTTGAGCGTTTGCGTGCTCGCCCCGTCACTGCTGATGACGTGCAGATTGAGCATGAGATCGGACGGGACGCTGCCATCGGTGGTCTGGTTCGTGACCGTCCCGCTGACACTGCCGGTGACGGCGGAAACGGCTTCAGTTCCGGCTTGAGTCGCCGCTTGGGTCGCTACCGGGGTTGCTCCCGAAGTATCAACCGGCGTCCCGACCGGCGTATCGGCTTGCGCGACGGCTGCCCCCGCCTGTTCGGGCGGGTTGGCGTCGGGGTTCGAGAGCGAATAAACGTAGTTCGCCACCGACCAGCGCTCATCATCGCTGAGCTTGTCCGCCCAAGGCGGCATCATTTGCGCCATGCGCCCGTTGGTGACGATCTCGTACCAGTCTTCGGGAGTCGCGCCTTGCGCTGTCTGCGGATTGGTGAAGTCGGGCACGCCGGTGATCTGCCCGGAGGTGACAAACTCGCCGTCACCCTTGCCTTCAGTGCCGTGACAGCGGGTGCAGTTGGCGGCGTAGACGCTCGCGCCGAGCGCCAGATCAGGCGCAGTGCTGGGTACGCTAACCGTCTGGACGGTGTTGGCGGCAGCGGTCGCGGGCGGCATGGTGGCAACGATGGACGGCTCGCCCGCCAGACCGGAGCATCCGGCTGCGATCAGGACGAGTAAAACCAATCCAACCCAAGGTTGAAGTCGTTTCAAAGTCATAATACGTTCTATCCGTACTAGTGGGTCGATTTGATGTACTGGGCTATCGTCCGCTCAATCGCGTCGTCGAGCATGGCATCGGCGGTCGCTCCGGGATCGGTCGTCGCGGCGGGCTGATCTGGTTTGACGGCTTTGCGCCGCTTGATTTCCGGCTTGCCGCCCGCTTGCTCCAACGCCTCCAAAATCGTGACGCCCTGATCCGTCCAGTAAGCGCGCTCGACTTCGTAATCCGTCTCCGCGAGCTTGCCGGTCAGGTGATCTTCGTCCACGTCGCGCAGCGAGACCAGCGTGCGCTCGTAGGCGTTCACGAGCGACTCGCGTTCCTTCTGGCGCGCGAGTTCTTCGCTGCTGACGGAATATTTACGGCGCAGGATCGGGAGCGCCAGCCAAACCGCGCCCACGATCAACATCACCACCGCCGCAATCATGCCTTCGGTGCTCATACTTGGTCGCTCCTATGCCAGCAGACCGTCAATGATGACGCTCAACTGCTGCTTGGTGATGCCTGCATAAATGAAGCGGGCGATATTGCCCTGCGGGTCGATGACGAACGTCTCCGGCACGCCTTGAATGTTGTATTCCTCGGAAATGCGCGTCCCTAAGTCGGGTGCGTTCAGGTAATCGATGCCGAATTCGTCCATGTACGCCAGCGACCGGGGACCGTTATCGGCGTAGGCGATGCCCAGAAACACGACGTCACCGCGATTCCGATAGGCTTCCCACGTCGCTTGCAGTTCCGGCGCTTCGTCGCGGCAGGGTCCGCACCAGCTCGCCCAGAAATTGACCACGACCACTTTGCCGCGCAGGTCGCTCAAGCTCAGCGTCTGCCCGTCGAAAGTCGTGACCGTGAACGCTGGCGCTTGCCCGCCGGTCGGCTGGGTTTGCTGTTGGCGGGCGAGCATCAGCCCGAAGACCGCCGCCACCATCACAATGCCGACCAGCAGCACGATTGATCCCAGCCCGAAGCGCGAATGCCGACCTTCCGGCGTCTCATCCTCCGGCGCGAAGCCTTGTTCGTCCGCGCCCGGCAGGGGTTCGTCTAGCGATTGGCTCACAGAACTTGTCCGATCCATGAGTTCCTACCCTTCCAAATCCTGTTCGATCAGATTTTGATACTTCTGCTTCTCGGTCGAGCGCGGGTCGCTGCTCGGCAGCGGCGCGGGCACGTCGACGGCACGCCGCCGCTTGAGGATCAGGTTGCCCACAATCAGCAGCACCCCGGCGATCAGCACCCAAGGCGTGACCAGTGAGAGCGTGCGCAGCGTCGCGTCCTGCGGCGTGCCGACCACGCGGTCGCCGAAGCGGGTCACGAAGTCGGTGATAATCTGGTCTTCGGTGCGCCCCTGCTCAAGCTGCAAGCGGATTTCCGCGCGCCAATCGGCGCAGGCTGCCGTGCCGCAGGTGTCCAGCGTGATGTTCTCGCAGACCGGGCAGTAGAGTTTTTCGGCAATCGCGTTCACTTGATCGTCGGTGACCGGCACGGCTCCCGTGCTTGGTGTAGCGACAGGTTGATCCTGCGCTGCCGACGTGAACGAGACCACACACAAGAGCAGCGTCATAACAGCGACAATCATGCGGTTCAGGCGGGTCATGACTTTACGCGCCTCCACGCGCTAGTCCACCCGGAGGCGTGACCCGCGCTGTTTGACGAATACGTTCGGGGAGGATTTCTCGATGCCAGACCGCGATAACCGTGCCGATGATCAAGACGATACCGCCCCACCAAATCAGGTTGATCAGCGGGTTAATGTAGACCTTGAAGGTGGCGGCATTCTGGTTGATCGGCTCCCAGCCGACCAGAATGACGTAGAAGTCGTTTTCGACCGTGCTGTACGACCCGGCAATCGTCATCGTCTCGGTGCCGTTAGCGGTCGAGAAGAAGTCGCGGCGCGGGCGCAGATGAGCGAGTTCCTGCCCATTGCGGAAGACCGTCACTTGAGCGATGTCCATCATGCGCCCGTCGTCGGCAATCTGCCCGCTGTCGAGCTGATCATAGCGCAGCGTGTAGCCGCCGATGTCGAGGCTCTGCCCAACCGAGAGCGTCTGCTGCGTTTCCTGCTGGAACATGGTGCTGCCGATCACGCCCAAGCCGATGATCACGATGCCGAGATGGATGAGATAGCCCCCGTAGCGGCGCGGATTGCGCCGGTAGAGCGCCAGCAGCGATTGGAACGGATTCTCGCGGTGGATCAAGCGACGCGCCCGTACCCCGCGATAGGTTTCGTAAATAGCGACCCAGCCCGCGACGCTGACGATCCCGTAGGCGATCAAGCCGCCGATGCTGGAGACGCCGCTTAGATAGAAGAAGACCAGCGAGAGCGCGGTCAAAATCAGCGGCACGAACAACGCTTGTCCCAGCCGCGAGATCGACGTTTTGCCCCACGCCGAGAGCGGCGCGACGCCCATCAAGATGAACAGAGCGGCGAACAGCGGCGGCGTCACCCGCATGAAGTAGTCCGCGCCCAGCGTGATGTTGGTGTTCATCACCAGTTCGCTGATGATTGGCGCGCCGAAGCTGCCCCAGAAGATCGCTACGAACAAGGCGATAAAGACGAAGTTGTTGAGGATGAACAGCGACTCGCGGCTGAACAGATGCGTGTTGGTCTGGTCGTCGCGGAGTTCACCGCGACTGCGCCGCCACAGGATCAGGTAGACCGAGACGATGGTCATGCCCGCCCAGAAGAAGAACATCGGGTAGCCGATGTCGCTGCGGGCGAAGCTGTGCACGCTGTCGACCAAGCCGCTCCGCGTGGCGAACGTCCCAAAGATCACGGCGCTGAAGGTGCCGATCACGAGGAACATGTTCCAGACTTTGAGCATCCCGCGCTTCTCTTGGATCATGATGCTGTGCAAGAATGCCGTGCCGATCAGCCAAGGCAGGAAGGCGGCGTTTTCGACCGGATCCCAGCCCCAGTAACCGCCCCAGCCGAGCACGTCATATGCCCAGCGACTGCCGAGCAGCAAGCCGAGACCCAAAAACAGCCACGCGACCAGTGCCCAGCGGCGGGTTGCCTTGATCCAGTTGGTCGAAAGGTCGCCGGAAGCCAGCGCCGCCATCGCAAACGAGAAGGGGATCACGAACGAGACGAAGCCGAGATAGAGCATCGGCGGGTGGATCGCCATGCCGAAGTGCCGCAGCAGCGGGTTCAAGCCCTGCGCCGAGCTGGTCAAGCTGCTCAGGCTGGGCGCGACCGCGCCTAACGGGATCAAGCTCGACTGCACGACTTGAGCGTCGGCTGGCAGGGTCGGAATGATCCACCAGCGCGCAAACGGATTTTCGAAGAACAGCACCAGCACCAGAAAGAAAACCTCGACCGCCATCATGTAGACGATAGCGTAGGGCATCAGACGGCGGTGGCTTTTCCAATTCAAGAGGACTGCCGCTGCCGCGAAGGTGCTCATCAGGAAGGTCCAGAACAGCAGCGAACCAGCCTGCGACCCCCACAACGCTGTGAAGCGGAAGAAGTCGGGCATCTCCGGGCTGGAGACCGACCAGACGTAAGCGATCTGGTACTGCTGCGTCATCAACGCCGTCGCCAGCGAGCCAATCGCCACGAGCATGAAGGCGAACACCAGAAAAACCGCATTACGTCCGCTCAAGACCAGCGCCTCGCTGCGGGCGAAGCGCTCGCCGTAGAGCGAAGCGATAATCGCGTAGATGGCGGCGGCGAAGGCGAGAAAAGTTGCTACTAAACCGATTTCTGCAAGCATCGCTTAGGCTCCAGCCTCGACTTGTGCGGGGACGGCTTCATCATAGCGGCTGGGGCATTTGAGCAGCAGTTCAGTCGCGTAGAAGGTGCCATCCGCGCCTAACGTGCCGGTCAAGATCGCCTGAGCCTCGTTTTGCAGCAGGTCGGGCTTCACTTCGTTGTCGAGATGCACTTTGACCCGTTCCGCCGTCGAGCTGAGCACCGCTTCGTGCAGGGTGCGGGCGAGATCGGTCGTGTCCTCCGGGATGTTGGCGACTGTGAAGTTGAGCGAGAGCGTATTGGTGTCGTAGTCGATGGTATCACCGATCACCGCGCCGGACATGCGCACCGTCTTGCCGACGTAGTCGGGATTGTTGAGCAGGTCGCCGATGGTGATGAAGTACTGCGCGCCGTTGGTCGTCCCCGACACGATCAGGTAGACAACGGCGGCGAGCATCAACAAGCCGCCCACCAAGAACTTGATGTATTCACGGCGCGACTTCTGGGTCGGCGCTGCTGGGTTACGGGGTTTTTCCCATGTATTTTCCATGATGCTCCTCAGAATAAGCGGTCAGGCGGACAGCGCCTTCTGAGACTGCTCCTTTCAAACTACCTGCGGATAGGTCGTTGGGATACCTGCGTTGGTGTACTATGGAAGTATCGGATAAGATATAGCCTACATGAACTTTACGGCATTCACAATAGGTTGACAGCCGCTGTCCTTCTACTGCCAATCGCTATGTTGACCCAGCGGTATGTATTGTATATGGAACAAGCGCCATCGCCACAGATGCCGGACCCGCTTGGGCAAAAGGGACAGGCGTACTCCTGTTTTCGGCTTACCTGACGCTGGATTCAATTGGCAAGGTCGTTTTATTTAGATGAATTAACTTTAGCTGAATTTGTTGTTCGATGAAATTTCATCCGTTACCAGTCTTCAGTGATGAATGTCATCAGGGCAAAACGGCGATTTCCATCACAATAAAAATAACCACCAACGTGGAATCGAAATTGAGTGTGTCAAGGATGGAAGCGCAGCGTATGCAGCCGATTACCAGCCTACGGATGAAACTTATACTCGTCTTCGTCGGCTTGATCCTGATCGCCGTGACCGGAATGGGGCTGTACGGCTACCTGTTCACGCGCACCGCGCTCGACGGGCAGGCGTTGGAACGGTCGAGCTATCAGGTTCACCTACAAGCCGATAGTCTGGAGAGTTCGATCCAGCAGGCGCACGGCGACGCCCTCTACTTGAGCGTCCTCCGCAGCCTGCAAATGCTGCGCAATCTGCGCCGTGCGGGCACGGTCGGCGATCAAGTTGACCTGTGGCAGCACGAAGTCGCGCAGGACTTCCTCATGTTCTCGTCGGTGCGCCCGATGTACCAGTCGATCCGTTATATCGACGCGCAGGGGACGGAGATCGTCGGCGTGCAGTCCGACGGGCATCAAGTGACCGTCGCCGACAACCCGACCGACCGCTCGCAGTCGAGCTACTTTCAGAGCACGGAAGCCTTAGACGACGGCGGCGTTTACGTCTCCGCCTTCGCGCAAGAGCAGGAGTCGCCCAATTCGGGCAGACCGTTCGTTCACTACGCCCTGAAGCTGCCCGACGACGACGGCATGGTCTTGATCGACCTGCACGCGGGCTGGCTGCTGCGTAATCTCCCGGCAGACCCGGACGAGGACACGTGGGTGCTGCTCGATCAAGATGGGCATTACCTCGTCTATCCTGAAGGGTTCGACCCGGCGCAGAGCACGCTCGACGTGTCGCCGCTGCTGACCGGCGCGGCGGGTCGCTTGGAGACGACCGACGACGTGCTGGTCTACGACGCGGTGCATCCGTCCGACGCCACGCCGGAGCGTTACTGGGTGATCACCCGCGAGACGCCCAAGTCGCTGTTTTACGCCGACGTGACCACCTTCTACACCATCACGACGGCGGTCTTTCTGGGCGCGGCGATGCTGGCGCTAGCGCTCTCGCTGGTCGCCAGCGATCACGTCCTCAAGCCGCTGCTCGATCTGGAAAAGCAGGCGGCGGCTTACGGTCACGGCGGACCGGCTCCGGTGCTGCCGGAACGCCTCTCGCGCGACGAGGTGGGCGCGCTCACCCGAACGTTCTGTGAGATGGCGCAGGAACTCGAACGCAAGCGGCGGCAGGAGCATCTCCTGATTGAGAAGCTGATCAACGCGCAGGAGGAGGAGCGCAAGCTGGTCGCCTACGACCTGCACGACGGGCTGATCCAGCAGTTGGTCGGCGCGCGCCTGTACCTGACCAACTGCTGCGAGCGCTGCCGCGAGCCGGATCGCGGGCGACCGGAATGTCATGGCGTCCTGCAAGGCAGCGAGACCCTGACCGAAGCGATCATCGAAGGCAGGCGGATTGTCGAGGGGCTGCGCCCGGCGGCGCTCGACGATTTAGGGCTGACGGTCGCGCTCGTCGAGGTGGCGCAGACGACCGCCGAAGCAGCGGGCTGGGCGTTGAAGCTGGACGTTCAACCACTGCCGACCGAGCCGGACAAGACCATCGGCGTGACCCTGTTCCGCATCGCGCAGGAGGCGCTCAACAACGTCCGCAAGCACGCCAACGCCAACGAAGTTCGGCTGAGCGTGCATAACAGTAACGGGATCACCTTGATCGTCGAGGACGACGGCAAGGGCTTCGACACAAGTCTAGTCTACGGCGAGGGGCGCGGCTTAGGCGTGACGACCATGCACGAGCGCGCTACGCTGATTCACGGCACCTGCGAGATCGAGAGCGAGGTCGGTCAGGGGACGCGGATTCACGTCTGGGTGCCGCTGACCCCCGCCGATGAGAGCAAGCATCAGATGACCATGCAGTTGGAAGCCGACGTCAGCCGCAACGCTTACCTAACGCCCTAGCCTCTCGCCGTGAGCGCGGGAATTTTAGGGGTCAGGTCGATTTATAGGGGCACGGCATGTCCGTGCCCCCGCTACCGGGGAGAACGATCCCCAACGCACTTTAGGCAATTTGAGGGGGCATTATGCAACTCTATGACAGCCCGACGACAGCACTAGAGACGATTCGCGTCGTCATCGTCGACGATCACGGCATTGTCCGGCAGGGGCTACGCGCGCTGCTGACCCGTCCGGGGATCGAGGTCGTCGGCGAAGCCGAGAACGGCAACGCGGCGGTCGAACTGGCGCGCGACTTGCAGCCCGACGTGATGCTGCTCGACATCCGCATGAAAGAGAGCGACGGCTTACAAGCGCTGCCGCAGATCAAGGCGATCTCGCCCCACACCAGCGTGATCATGCTGACCACTTACGCCAATCCGGGCTATCTGGCGCGGGCGATCAGCGGCGGCGCGGCGGGCTACCTCTCCAAAGAGACCAACCCGGAGCAGATCGTGCGCGCCGTTTGCGCCGCCGCGACCGGCGAGGAACTGATCGACCGGGCGCTGCTGGAAGCGGCGCTAGCGCAGGCGGTGGACAGCAGTATGCCGACGCCGGAGCCGCTCGAAATGCCGGTCGAACCGCTGTCCGAGCGCGAGCTTGACGTGCTCCGGCTGATCGTGAACGGGCTGTCCAACCAGACCATCGCCGAAACCTTGAGCATCAGCGTCCCGACGGTCAAGACCCACGTCCAGCACATCCTGCAAAAGCTGCACGTCTCCGACCGGACGCAAGCCGCCCTGCTCGCCGTGCGCCAGCGGATCGTCGAGTAATGAGCACACAACCTCACCCCCCGACGCTCTCTCCATTACGTAGAGAGGGGGAGCAAGACGGGGTTTTTAAGTCGCGTTGTCATACAGTTATAGCCGAAGCGTTAAGGCGAAGCGACAGCTCAAATCAGCCTAGAGGGGGATACAAGATCGTTCCGGCGGTTGATGGAATTATTCGTGCGGTCAGGCACAATCGAGCATGGTAAGAGTCTTTGTGGGGTATACGACGCCGATGTTGGGGCGAACACAACACATAGCGCGCTCGATTCAAGTCCTGCTGACCATCATCGGCAGTGTGGCGCTGGCATCGGGTCTGTTCGTCGCCGTGCTCACGATCACGCGGACGCCCGCTAACCATGAAGGGATCCACCCGCCCGTGAACGGCGCGATCTACGTCGGCAATGAAACCTGCTATAGCTGTCACGCCGGTCAAGCGCCGGATTGGTCGCTGAAGCTGGACGCGCAGCAAGCGGTCGCCAGCCCGGTCGCCAATCCGCAGATCGCCCTGACTGACGTTGACATTCACGCCGAACTTCAGCGTCATCCGCTTGCCAACGACGCCACCGAGAGCGTGAGCGTCTTAGGGGATGACCCGGATCGGAATTCCCAGCGCTACGTCATCACGACCGAAATTGATCCCGTGCTGCCGCCGGGACATGAAACAGACGCGACTATCCCGTGTACGGACTGCCACACCGTCGAGCCGTCGGCGGAGCCAATCCCGGAGACGAACCAGTTGACTTTGGATTGTGGGTCTGACCACTCACAACTGGCGCGCCGGATGTGCTCCGATCAAGACCCGCGCACGGTAGTCCAAGCACAAACCGGCTGATCAGCATCAGCCAGTCACCGAAAGCGATTGAAGGACGATCAACGTGAGAACTTCGCTGATTAAGTCACTAGCCGTTGTCGGCTGCGCGCTCGTTTTGGCGGGCGTGGGCATTTTGGCGTTCGGGCGCTCGACGGTCTACGCTCAAGACGAGCAGCCAACCTACGTCGGCACCAAAGAATGCGCCTCGTGTCACCGCAGCCTCGCACGCGATCACGCCGAAACCAACCACGCGCTCGCTTTGCAAGAGGTCGGGCGCAAGCAAGAAGAAATTATCGCCGATTTCAGCACCGGCGAAGACGTGCGCATGACGCAGTTCCCCGACGAGGACGCGCCGCGCCCCTTCACCGCCGACGACATCGCTTACGTGGTCGGCGCGGGCGTACACGTCCAGCGCTATTTGTACGAGATCGACCGCAACGAATACATCGTCCTACCCGCCGAGTGGAACGTCGCCGACCAGAAATGGCAGCGGCTCGACCTCGGCGCCGAGTGGACTCTCGACAACTACGGCTTCACGCAGAAGTGCGCCGGATGTCACACGACCGGCTTGGACGTAGAGCGCGGGCGCTGGAAAGACGACGGTGTGCAGTGCGAGGATTGTCACGGACCCGCCAGCAATCACGTCAATCTGGCACAGGATGCCAGCCGCAATCCGAGCGATCAAGAACTGGCGGACATTCGCGCAGCCATCTATCGCGGCGCTGACCCACAGGTCTGCGGCGCTTGTCACAGTCAAGGCGAAAATCCTGATGGGCTGCCCTACCCGGTTGGCTACACGCCGGGCGCGAACTTGAGCGACTTCTTCACGCTCGTCCCGACCGACAGCGGCGATCACTGGTGGTTGACCGGTCACGGCAGCCAGCAAAATATGCAGTACAACGAATGGCTGACCAGCACCCACTCGACCTCGCTGACCGACATGCAAGCCAGCGACTACGCCGCCGATAAATGCCTCGCCTGCCACAGTCAGGACGCGCGCCAAGTCGCCGGTGAGATCGCGCAGGTCGAAGCCGGCGACCGAGACGGCGCGCCGCTCGATCCGGTCACGCTCGCCGACGCCCAATGGGGCGTCACCTGCACCACCTGTCATAACCAGCACACCGACTCCGGCGAACCGTTCAGCCTCGTGATGGCGGCGAACGACCTCTGCACCAGTTGTCATACGCAGCCAGCGGACGCCAACGGCATCCATCACCCGGTCACGGAGATGTTCGAAGGCGTGGCGGTGGTCGACGGGATCGACGGCGTGCCGGGGACGCACTTCAGCCAAGAAGACGGTCCGCGCTGCGTCACCTGTCACATGCAGCAGGAACCGGTCGCCGACGAGACGACCCGCTCCTCGCACGGCTTCAAGCCGATCCTGCCGGGCGAGTCGGATCAACTGCCGAGCGCCTGTGCGGGCTGCCACACGACCTTGACGACGACCGACCTCTCGCTGCTGGTCACCAATACGCAGGCAGCGGTCAAGGCGCGCATCGACGCGGCACGGGCGCAGCTTGCCAGCTTGACCAAACCAACCGCAGTCGGCGATCTGGCGCGCTACCAACAGGCGTCCGACGCGCTCGACTTCGTAGCGGGCGATGGCAGCTTCGGCGTACACAACTACACCTACGCCGACGCTCTGCTGACCGCCGCCGAGAACGACCTCAACGCGCTTACTGGCACGAACGTCGAAGTCGCGGCGACCGAACCCGCCGTACCGCCGACGCCCGGTCCGGTCGTAATCGTGCGATCCAGTGCCCCCGACGATCAGGTCGGCAGCGGCGTGCGCCCGGTGACGTTCGTCGCCATCGGCGTCGTGATCGCCATTTTCATCACCGCCGCCGTCGCCTTTTTCCGCAAACCCGGTGCTTAGGAGAATCGGAATGACCATAAGCACTCGTCATTCAATCATCGTCAAAACCTTGCTGGCGGCAGGCATCCTGTTCGTGCTGAGCGGTGTCCTGATGTTGAGCGCCGTCGCCGCACAAGATGCGCCGGTAGCGCAAAATGCGACCGCCGAGATCACGACTGAATCGGCGCTCGCAGCGACGCTCGAAGCAACCGTCGAAGCAGCCGCGCCCGCCGAGGCGACAACCGACAGCGACGCGGCGGCTGATCTGCCGGTCGAGCAAGCGGCAGCCGCGCTTGAAGCCACTGACGGACAACCTTCGGACGCCTACTGCCTGCTTTGCCACTCGCAGCCGGATCAAGTTTGGACGCTGCCGAGCGGTGAAATGCTCGCCATCACGGTTGATCCGCAGGTGCTGCACGACTCGGTTCACGGCGTGAGCAACGAGCAGGGCGCGCTCCACTGCGCCGACTGCCACACTAACCAGACCTTCCCGCACCAGCCGGAAGCCGCCCAGACCGTCCGCGAGTTCCAGTTGGAAATGTACACGACCTGCACGACCTGCCACACTGACGAGGCGACCAAAGCCCAAGACAGCGTGCATCAAGCCGCGCTGCAATCCGGGACGTTGGAAGCCGCGACCTGTATCGACTGTCACGGCGCGCACGACGTCCAGCAGCCGGACGTACCGCGCCAGCGGATCTCGCTGACCTGCGGCAAATGTCACGGCGCGATCTTCGAGTTGTACCGCACCAGCGTTCACGGCGCGGCGCTGCTCGAAGACAACAATCCCGACGTGCCGACCTGTATCGACTGTCACGGCGTCCACAACATCAGCGACCCGACGACCGCCCTCTTCCGGGTGCGCTCGCCCGAACTATGCGCCAAGTGTCACGCCGACGCCAGCATCATGGACAAGTACGGCATTACGACCAACGTGTTTGACAGCTATCTGTCCGATTTTCACGGCACGACGGTCGCGCTGTTCGAACAGGAAGACCCCAACGTCGCCACCAACAAGGCGGTCTGTTACGACTGTCACGGTGTCCACGACATTCAGCAGGTCGATGCCAGCACCAGCCGCGTGATCCGTGAAAACCTGCTGACGACCTGCCGCCAATGTCACCCCGGCGCGACCGCCGACTTCCCGGCGGCGTGGGTCGGGCACTACCCGCCGACGCTGGAGTCGCATCCGCTGTTATTCGTCGTCAACTCGTTCTACGCCATCTTGATCCCGCTCGTGGTCGCCGGGTTCATCTTCCTCGTAGCGACGGACCTCTTCCGGCGGGTCAGACGGCGCAACCATCAAGGTGGCGCGAGCCAGAGCGCGGAGTCAGGAGAACAATCCAATGGATAAGCCAATCAATTCGGTCGAACCGACTCCGCAGTCGCAGCCGATACCGGCGCAGCCCAAGCAGTACACCCGCTTCACGGCGGGGCAGCGGATGGAACACATCATCCTGCTGGTCACTTTCACCGGGCTGGCGCTGACCGGGCTGCCGCAGAAGTTCGCCGCCGAAACGTGGGCGAAAACCATGATCGGCGCGCTGGGCGGCATCGAGAGCATCCGCATCATCCATCACTTTCTGGCGACCGTGCTGATGGCGGAAGCGATCTATCATGGCGGCGTGATCAGTTACAAGCTTTACGTGCTCGGTCGCCGCGCAACCATGATCCCCGGCATCAAGGACGCCCGCGACGTGATCGGGTGGATCGGCTTCAACTTAGGGATCGCCAAGCAGCACCCGCATCTGCCCCGCTACAACTTCGGCGAAAAGGCGGAGTATCTGGCGGTAGTCTGGGGCACGATTGTCATGGCGGTCACGGGTTTCATGATGTGGAACCCGATCACGACCACCAAGCTGCTGCCCGGTTCATTCATCCCGGCGGCGCGCGCCGCGCACGGCGCCGAGGCGGTGCTGGCGGTGCTGTCGATCATCATCTGGCACATGTACAACGTCCACCTCAAGCGCTTCAACAAAGCCATGTGGACGGGCAAGCTCAGCAGCGAAGAAATGGAAGAAGAACACGCCGGGGAACTCGACGCCCTCCAGCGCGGCGAGACCGAACTCGTCCCGCCGCCGGAGATCATCGCCAAACGCCGCAGCCGCTTCATCCCCTATGCGATTGTGATGACGCTGCTGCTGACGGCGGGGCTGATCTGGTTCATCTCGTTCGAGGACACGGCGATCACGACCGTGCCCCGTCAGGACGTGGTGGTTTATCAGCCGGAAGTGACGCTGGAAGCCGGTGACGCGGCGGTCGGCGCGTCGATTTGGACGACGCTGCGCTGCGCGCGCTGTCACGGGGACGACGCAGCGGGCAACGTCGATGCCCCCTCGCTGCGCGCCACTAGTCTCAGTTTTGACGAGTTTTATCGGGATGTACGAGCCGGTGTGACCAACAAAATGCCCGCGTTCAGCCCGGAGGAGCTGCCCGACTCCTACCTACTGCACGTCTGGACGTGGCTCAAACAAATAGAGGCGTCTGCCTCGTGACGACCGTCGTCTGACGACCGCCCCGCGACATCCGCCCCTGAATAACCAAATCACCGTTGGGGTTGCCCCCAACGGTGACGGCGCAGGCTTTCAAGCGTGTTTGGCGATTTCGTTCCGCAGCGACTCATCGCGCTTGGACTGCCAGTGATCGACCAGCAGACCAACGCCGATCAACACGAGCACCGGAACGCCGATACGAACTAAGAAGAGCGCTGCGACACCGAGAATTGTGAGTACCTGTTCCATGTTGCCCTCCACTACCTGTAACTGCCTTCGTTTGATGAATTCAGCATATCAAACGGCGGGCGGGTGCGTAAATCCGATTACCCCACTAGCGGGTATGGGGTATTCACCCCACAGCCGCGCCAACTATTCTCACTGTCGCCGCTTTCCCGGCGGGGAGTGAGGCGAATCCGCCATGTTCTCCATCCCGCAAGACGAACTCCTGATCATCATCTTCTTCTTTTATGGATTGGCGTTCTATTCGATGGGGCTGGCGTTATTCGTAGAATCCGGACGGGCGTCCGAATTGGGCTTCGCCCGCTCGATGCGGCTGTTGGCGGGCTTCGGCATCTTGCATGGCATCCACGAGTGGATCGACATGATCGAGCAGGGTGTGATGGTCTATCACCACCAGCCGATCTATCCGTGGCTGCTGTGGCTGAGGCTGGCGATTCTGGTCACGTCGTTTCTTGCCCTGCTGCTGTTCGGCGAGCAGTTGTTGATGCAGTCGCAGAACCGGGTCGGCGGCACGCCCCACCTGACCATCGGCGCGGCGACGTGGTACTTAATCTCGTGCATCGTCGTGCGCACCGCCTACCAACTCAACGATATGGCGTGGCTGCAAGCGGCGGACGTGCTCGCCCGCTACGTGCTCGGCATTCCGAGCGGTCTGCTCGCCTGCTGGGTGCTCTGGCGACAGCGAAAAATCTTCCGCGAGCGCGGCATGGACTTGTTCGTCCGCGACTTGACCATCGCGGCGATCTCGCTGGCGCTCTACGGCATCATCGGGCAGTTCTTCACCCAGCCGAGCCAGATTTTCCCCTCGACCATTCTCAACAGCGACCTATTCCTCTACTGGTTCGGCTTTCCGATCCAATTGTTCCGCGCGGTGATGGCGATCATCGTCGCCGTCTCGATGATCCGCGTCTTGCAGGCGCTCGAAGTCGAAAGCCAGCAGCGCCTGACGGCGATTGAGCACGCGCGGCTCGAAACCGAAGCCCTCAGCCGCGAGGAACTCGCCCGCCTGAACACCAAATTGCAGAGCGCCAACGACGAGACGGCACGGCTGCTTCAGGAAGTCCAGCGGCGCGACGCCGTGCGCGGCGAACTGCTCCAGCGCATCACCACCGCGCAGGAGTCGGAACGCCAGCGGATCGCGCGCGAGCTGCACGACGAGACCGGACAGGCGCTAACTGGCTTGGCGCTGGGTCTGCACGGACTAAGCCAGACCAAGCTCGCGCCGGAGGAGATGGCGAAGCGATTGGCGTCACTGGAGTCGATTGCGACCGGATCGATGGGAGAACTGCGCCACCTGATCAACGACCTGCGCCCGCCCCAGTTGGACGACATGGGCTTGGCGGCGGCGCTGCGCTGGCTGGTGGATCGTTTCCAAAATCAGGACAAGCCGCTGGTCAAGCTCGACGTGCTCGGCGCTACCTATCCGCTGCCGTCGGAAGTTGAGACGACGCTGTTTCGCATCGCCCAAGAAGGGCTGAACAACGCCATCAAGCACGCGCAGGCGGATCACATCTGGGTCTCGCTTGACTACGACGACGGACCCACTTTGACAGTGCGCGACGACGGGCGCGGCTTCGACCCGACAGCGGCGATGAGTCCCAGCAGTCTGCGCGCCTCGTGGGGGCTGATCGGTATTCAAGAGCGCACCAATTTGATTAACGCGACGCTGACGCTCCACTCCGCCCCCGGCGAAGGGACAACCTTCACCGTCCGCGCCAGTGAGCCTCGAAAGGTAAGCGATGCCAATCCACGTACTGATCGTTGACGATCACGCGGTCGTCCGCGCCGGGGTGCGAATGCTGTTAGAAAGCGATCCCGAACTCGACATTGTCGGCGAGGGCGAAAACGGCGAAGATGCCGTCCGCCTCGCTCAGGAACTCAAACCCGACGTGATCCTGATGGACGTGACCATGCCGGGGATGGACGGCGTCGAGGCGACCCGTGCCATCAAAGCGCTGCCGTTGCCGCCGGTCGTTTTGGCGCTCTCGATCCATGAGGGGACCGATTACTTCTTCCACATGCTGCAAGCGGGCGCATCGGGCTACGTGCCCAAGCGCGCCGCCCCGGAGGAACTGCTGCGGGCGATCCACGTCGTCGCCGAAGGCAACGTCTTTTTGGAACCGAGCGTCGCCAAAGACCTCGTCTCGGATTATCTGGTGCGGGTACAAAGCGGCGGCGAGCACGACAGTTATGACGGTCTGACCGAGCGCGAGCAGGAAATCCTGACGCGCATCGCCGAGGACGCCACCAACGGCGAGATCGCCAATACGTTGAAAATTTCGGTCAACACGGTCGAGCGCCACCGCGAGAACATCATGCACAAGCTCAACCTGCACACCCGGACCGAACTGGTGAAATACGCGATTCGCAAGGGGCTGATCTCGCTCGATGACGTGTAACCCAAGTCACCCCCTCCCCGCTCAATCTCCGGTTGAGCCACCCTCCCCCGAATTCAGGGGAGGGAGAAAATGAGGGATCGCCGCTTGCTCCCCTCCCCGAATTCGGGGAGGGGACGGGGGTGGGGTCAGCGAGATGACAACCTCTTTTTACAGAAGGCTGTAGCATTATGAACTATCGTCGTTTTTGGAAATACCGCATCATCACCCTCGTGCTGAGCGGGCTGCTGATGATCGGCGCGGGGTTGTTTCTGCTCACGACCCCGACTCCGGTTCAGAGCCAGATCGCCAGCACTGCCGAACCTAGCCCTCAGGCTGAGGCGGACTACGTCGGCGCGAGCGAGTGTCAATCCTGCCATCGCAGCGTTGCCACCGATCACGCTGATACACGCCACGCACTGACTCTTCAGGAAGCCAAGCCGAAAAACATTGCGGCGGACTTCTCGCAGGGCGAAGACGTGCGTCAAGTCCAGTTCCCCGGCGAGGATGCGCCGCGCGCCTTCAGCGCCGACGACATCGCCTACGTAGTGGGTTCCGGGCGCAACGTTCAGCGCTACCTCTACGAGGTCGGTCGCAACGAGTACCGCGTCTTCCCGGCGGAGTGGAACGTCACCGAGCAGAAGTGGGAGCCGTTCACCCCGGCGGAAAGTTGGGACGACCCGGCTTACGACTGGACTCAAAGCTGCGCGGGCTGTCACACGACCGGCTTGAACGCGGATCGCGGGCGCTGGAAGGACGACGGCGTCCAGTGCGAGGACTGTCACGGTCCCGGCAGCGTCCACGTCGAGACGGCGCAGGATGCCGGACGCAACCCCACCGACGAGGAGATCGCCCAAATCCGTTCGGCGATCACCGTCAGCGCCGACGCGCAGGTCTGCGGGGCGTGTCACAGTCAGGGGGTCGATCCAAATACTCAGCGACCGTATACGGTCGATTACCGCCCCGGCGACGACCTGAGCCAATCTCTGACCCTCTCGATGCCCGACGACAGCGCTCATTGGAGCAGTTCCGGGCACGCCGCCAGCCAGAATATGCAGTACAACGAGTGGCTGAATTCTCGGCACGCCAGTGCGCTGCAAAGCATGGAGAACAGCACTTACGCCGACCCGACCTGTCTCGAATGTCACAGCGGCGATTTCCGCTTGACCGAGCAGTTGATCACGGAGACGACGAACGGCGACCGCGCAGGGGCAGCGCCCGATCCGGTCACGCTGGATACAGCGCAGTTCGGCGTGACCTGTACCTCGTGCCACTCGATGCACGCCAGCGAGCCGCTCGATTACGAGCTGAACCAAGACCCTTACGCGCTGTGCGTGAGCTGCCACGCCGATGATCGCTTGCAGCAGGTGCATAACCCGGTCAAGGCGATGTTCGAAGGCGAGCAGGTCGTCGATCAAATCACCGGCGTGCCCTCGAAGCACTTCACCGAAGGCGCGATCTGCACCGACTGTCACATGCCGGAGACCGTCGAGACCGGCGTGACGTGGCATTCGGGCAGCCACACCATGAGTCCGGTCTTTCCCGGTCAAGCTGAAGATGGTCAACCTGACTCGTGTACGGGCTGTCACACCGACCTCAGCCGCGACTACATGCAGCGTTTCGTCGAGAACATCCAATCCGGCATCTTGCAGCGCCTGACCGCTGCCCAAGCCGCCGTCGATGCTCAGCCGGATACGCAACAGTGGGTGCTCGACGCGCTGGCGTTCGTCTCGAAAGATGGCAGCCTCGGCGTCCACAACTACTCCTACACCTCGACGCTGCTTGACGCCGCCGCGCTCGAACTGGGCATCGTCCAGCCGACCACACCGTCTAACGTGACGACCCGCCCGATCGTAGACCCGACCACCTGCGCCGAGTGTCACGCCGACGAGTACCGTCAATGGCAGGCATCGCCGCACGCTAACGCCTCGCTGATCCCGGCATTCCTGAACGAGTTCGCGGCACAAGGGCGACCGAGTTACTGCATGAGCTGCCACGCTTCCGGATACGATCCGCGCACCGAGCAGTACACCTTCGAGGGCGTCGTCTGCAGTGACTGTCACTACGCCACCAGCACGACCGAGCACCCGCCGGGACCGATCGAGGTGGCGACCGACTCGGCGGCATGCGGCAAGTGTCACACTGGCGAGCACGCGCCCACCTACGACGAATGGCTGGTCAGCAATCACGCCTCGGCGGGGATCGACTGCGTGGATTGTCACACGCCGCACAACAACGGGCTGATCCTGAACGACATCAACGACACCTGCGAGTCGTGCCACAGCGAAGCCAAGACCGACGACATCCACATGGGGCAAGACATGACCTGCGTCGACTGTCACATGGTCAAGCGCACCCAGCAAGATGGCGTGTTCACCACCCAGACCGGGCACTCGATGCTGATCGACCCCGGCATCTGCGCCAACTGTCACGGCAACATCCACCTGCTCAGCGCTGGCACCGCCAACCTGACCGATCAGGAGAAAAGCCAGCTTACGTCGCTGGAAACGCAGGTCGGCGAGCTGAAAACGTCGGCTGCTGATAACCTGAACACCGGCATCGTCGGCGGGGCGATTGGCGCGCTGGTGCTCGTCGTGATCGCCTTCGTCATTATCCGCATCGGGAGGCTGCGATGACCGAGTCGACACCTGAACCAACGATTGAGCCAACCGCACCGGCGACGAAGCCGAAAACCGATCACACCCGCGAACTGACGAGGCGTGAATTCGTCCGCCTCGCGCTCGGTTTGGGCGTGGGGTTGGTCGGCGCGGAGTGGGTGTGGGAGTGGTTCCGCGTCCACAACGACCCCTTCGCGCAAGCAGAGGAAGTCTCGACCGACGGACCCTACTGGTCGATGGTGATCGACCTCGAAAAGTGCATCGGCTGTCATCGCTGCGTCTACGCTTGCGAGGCAACCAACGATACACAGGAGGGACATCTCTGGAACATCTTGATCGAGGATCAGACGACCTTCGCCAAGCCGGTGTTCCTGACGCGCCCCTGTATGCACTGCGAAAACGCGCCCTGCGTGTTCGTCTGCCCGGTTCACGCCACCTATCACCGCCCTGATGGGCTGGTGGCGATGGACTACGACCGCTGCATCGGCTGTCGCTACTGCATGGTCGCCTGCCCGTATGGGGTGCGCGTCTTCAACTGGGCGGAGCGCACCGACACGAATCCGCAGATCGGCGTCTGGGGCGAGCCGGAAGTCGAACGGCGTCCGCGCGGCGTGGTCGAGAAATGCACCTTCTGCTCGCAGCGGATCGACTTCGGCACCGCGAACGGTCTGCGCCCCGGTTACGACCGGGCGGCGACACCCGCCTGTGTCAACATCTGCCCGACCGAGGCGCGCGTCTTCGGCGACCTGCATGACCCGGAGAGTCCGGCATCGCAAGCGCTGGCGAACCGCGAAGCGGTCGTGCTGCGCGGCGACTTGGGCACCAAACCGCGCGTCTTTTATCTGCTGCCAAAGGCTTGATCATGAGGAGATTACGAAGCATTAATCTGTTCTGGGCGTGGATCGCCCTCCTGATCGGGCTGATCGGCGTGGGCTTGGTCGGCGCGTATCAGGTGTTCATGTACGGGCTGAGCGTCACCGGGCTGACCGACCTCACCCCTTGGGGTGTCTGGATCACGCTCGACTTGTCCTGCGTCGGCTTAAGCGCGGGGGCATTCTCGCTCTCGGCGATCACTTATCTGCTCGGTCGGCGGCAGTATCAACCGCTGGCGCGGGTCGCCGTCTTTATCGGTCTGCTCGGCTACAGCGGCGCGATGATGTGCCTGCTGCTCGACATCGGGCGACCGGATCGCTTCTGGCATCCGTGGGTGTTCTGGAATACCCACTCGATGCTTTGGGAAGTAACGCTCTGCATCACGCTCTATTTCTCGGTGCTGCTGTTGGAAGTCTTCCCGATGGTGATCGAACTGTCGCTGTTCGACCGCTTCACCGGCTTACGCAATATCGGACATCGCATTCATAAATTCGCGCCGACGCTGGCGATCATCGGGCTGAGCCTGTCCCTGCTGCACCAATCGAGCTTAGGCGGCACTTACGGCGTGGTGATCGGGCGGGCGGCGCTGTTCCACGCGACCATGCCGCTGCTGTTCATCGTCTCGGCAATCGCGGCAGGGATGGCGTTCTCGGTTCACATGACGCTGCTGGTGCAGTGGGTGGGCAAGCGCACGCTGGTGCCCAAAGCGGTGCTGTTCGAAGTCGGGCAAATCGCTGCGGCGGTGCTGCTGCTTTATCTCTACATGCGTTTCTGGGACACGAGCGCCGGGAGCTATGGCTACGTCCCCGGACGCACTGAAGCGGATACCGTGCTCATGAGCGGACAATTTGCCGTCTCGTTCTGGGCGTGGGAGATGATCCTCGGCGGGGTGGTCGCCGCCGTGCTGCTGATCCGGGCGCGTATGACGCACAGCGTCCTGCTGCTGACCATCGGCAGCGGGCTGACGATGGCAGGCTTGGTCGCCAACCGCTGGCATACGACTCTGCTGGCATTCACGCAGCCGCTCTCGACCGCGCCGGTGCTGACCGATCCGCCGGTCTCGGTCTACGTCCCGGCGTGGCCCGAATGGGCGACCGCGCTCGGCGTTGTCGCCATCCTGACGCTGGCTTTCAGCTTGGGGATGCACTTCCTGCCCGCCTTCAAGGGGATCGACGAGGAAGCACTCGCCGCCGACGAAGAACAGGCAACTGCGAGCAGCGATCAACCGCTGCCCGCGAATACGTAGACCCCACCCCCAGCCCCTCCCCGAATTCAGGGAGGGGAGCAAGCAGTCCTCAGATTGCGCTGATCGTTTTTTGTTTGCGCCCTCCCCCGAATTCGGGGGAGGGAAGGCGAACGCAGCAATCGGAGATTGCCGTTCGTCGGGGAGGGGGTGGAGTTACTTCTTGAAGCTCTCCAGTAGTTCAATGGTCGTGCCCAGCGCTTCGTCGCTTGCCATGTAGGTGTACATGCCGCTCTTGTCGCTGTACAAGCCCTGCTGCGCCACCGCAATCCCGTTCTCGGCGAAGTGGGCGACTACCTTTTTCGTGTCGGCGATCTGGAAGGCGATGTGCTGCGCGCCTTCGCCGCGTGTGTCGAGGAAGTCGCGCCAGACGCTCGGCTTCTCGTCCGGCTGGATCAACTCAATCGTAATCTGCCCAAAATCCATGAAGGCGAGCTTAGCAGTCGCGTCGGAAAGCTGCCCCTTGTAGGTCGAGCCGCCCAACGTGGTCTGGATTGGCGGCTTGGGGACGCCGAGCACGTCGCTGTAGCGCTGCGCCGTCGCCTCGATGTCCTTGACGATCAGCCCGACCTGACAGACGACGTCGGTGCCGATGCCCTTGTCGGCGGGGAACGGCGGCGCGTTGAAGGTGGGCGTTCCACCAAAGTGTTCCAGCAGTTCGATGACGATGCCGAGGTCACTATCGGTGTTGACGTAGGTGTACATGCCACTCTGCCCGGTGAACAAGCCTTGATGCGTGACCTTGTAGCCCTCGTCCATGAAGGACTCTGCCACGATGTCGGTTTTCGGGACGAAGAAGGCAATGTGATGCACGCCTTCGCCGTGCTGGTCGAGATAATCCCACCACGCGCTCGGCGGGTCGAGCGGTTGGAGAAACTCAAACTGGATGCGCCCGATGTTGAAGCAGATGATCTTTGCGCGAGCGTCGGTCGGCTTACCGTTGTAAGTCGCTTTGGTCTGGTCGTACAGGTTCGTCACCTGAACCTCGTCCGGCAGGTCGAAGTCGAAGATTTTGGCGGTGTTGCGCGCCGCTTTTTCGACGTCCGAGACGATGATGCAAATCTGCCCGATCACTTTGTCGTCGATACCGTCTACCGCCATCGCGGTTGCTCCTTAATGTAAGCTCAAAATCAAGATTTGTTTGCTGCCTTTACCTCACCCCTCAATCCCCTCTCCATTGCACGAGAGGGCATCTAAAAACCCGCAAGGGACAGGGGGCTGAGGGTGTTGATTAGTCCACCACCGCGTTCGCTTTGATCACGCGACTGTACCAGTAGCCACTGTCTTTGACGATCCGCTGCTGGGTGGCGAAATCGGTATACGCCAAACCAAAGCGATCCCGCGTGCCGGTCGCCCACTCGAAGTTGTCCATCAAGCTCCAGCAGAAGTAGCCTTTGAGCGGAATGCCTTCGGCGATTAAGCCGGGCAGCACGGCGAGGTGCTGCTTGATGTAGTCGATCCGCTGGAGATCGTGTACCCGCCCTTCCCAGACGACGTCGTCGTAGGTCGCGCCGTTCTCGCTGATCAGGTACGCCGGGAAGTCGTAATCGCGCCGGAGCCACTGCATCAGTTCGACCAGCGCTTGCGGCGCGACTTCCCACGCCCGCGCCATCATGTTGATCGGGTTGGGGCGGTTGATGATCGTGCCCATGCTGCCCGCCGGATCGTGGACGATCTTGCGCGAGTAGTAGTTCACGCCCAGAAAATCGAGCGGCGCGGTCATGGCTGCCATGTCGCCCGCTGCGATCACCGGTACGTCCGCGCCGTAAGCGTCCCACGCATCCTGCGGATAGCCCTTGCCGCTGATCGGGTCGACGAACCACAGGTTGAACTTGGCGTGCTCGATCTGCACCAGCGCTTGGTCGGCGGCGCTGTCGGTCGCCGGGTAGGTTGGGTTGAAGTTGAGCACAATGCCAACCTCCGCGTTGGGGCTGTGCTGGCGAATCAGCGGGACGGCTTTGCCGTGCGCGACGAGGATGTTGTGCGCGACTTGCAGCGCGATCTTGCGTCTTTCAGCCCCGGCGCGTGCTCGCCGATCAAGTTGCTGAGGATCGAGACGCACCACGGCTCGTTGAAGGTCATCCAATGCTTGACGCGGTCGCCCAGCCGCTCGGTGACGACTTCGACGTAGCGCAGGAAAGCGTCAATCGTCGCCCGGTTCGCCCAGCCGCCCTGATCTTGCAGCGCTTGCGGCAAATCCCAGTGATAGAGCGTCACGAACGGCGTGATTCCCGCCGCCAGCAGCGCATCGACCAAGCGCTCGTAATACGCCAGCCCCGCCGAGTTGACCGCGCCCGATCCATCCGGGATGATGCGCGCCCACGCAATCGAGAAGCGATAGGCGTTCAGCCCCAACTGCTGCATCAGGGCGACGTCCTCGGCGCTGTGGTGGTACGAATCGCAAGCGGGGTCGCCGGTTTCGCCGGTCAGGATGTTACCGGGCATCGCCGCGAAGCGATCCCAGATCGTTTCGCCGCGCCCGTCCTCGGTGGTCGCGCCCTCGATCTGGAAAGCGGCGGTCGCCGCGCCCCAGAAAAAGCCTTGTGGAAAGGTTTCAGTCATCGTTGCTCAGCCTTAAGGGTAGTACCGGTACATATTGCCGGTAGCGGGTATGTGCTGCATGACTTCGTCGCTGATCGCGGTCAGCGCGTCGAAAACTTCGTCGGAAATGTCGCCGTCGAGCGCCGCGGCGTTCTGCTGAAGCTGATCGGGCGTGCGCGCGCTGACCACCGCGCTGTAAATCCCCGGCTCGTGCAGCACCCAGCGGATCGCCAGATGCGCCAGCGGGCGGTCGATCTCGGTGGCGATTGCCTTCATCGCCTCGACCGCCTCGTAGACGTGTGACCAGACTGCCGGGTCGAAGTGGACGGTCTTGGCGCGGAAGGCGTCGATCTGCCCGCTGGGGTCGCGCGCGAACTTGCCGGTCAGTACGCCTTGAGCAATCGAGGCGTAGGTGACGACGGCGATCTCGTGCGCGCGGCAGTAGGGGATCACGTCGGCTTCGGCGAAGCGCCAGAGCAGGCTGTAATTCAACTGATGCGCGTCGATACGCCCTACCTCGGCGACCTGTGCCATCTGCTCGACGTTGAAGTTGCTGACGCCGACCAGTCGGATTTTCCCTTGCGCCCGCGCCCGTTCCAGCCCTTCCATCAGCGGGCGGGCATCTTTGCCCGCGCGGGGCCAGTGAATGTAGAACAGGTCGATCTGGTCGGTTTGCAGCCGCGCGAGGCTCTGATCGACCGCTTCGAGCATCCGCTCGGCGCTCATTTCGTCGCTGGAGGCTTTCGAGGCGACGAAGACCTGATCGCGGTGATCGGCGATGAATTTGCCGAGCACCTGCTCGGAGACGCCGTCGCCATAGCCAGCGGCGGTGTCAAAGTGGTTGATACCCGCCTGAAACGCGGCGTTCAACGTCGCTAGGCGCTCGGCTTCGCGTGCCGCATCCCAGACGCCCGCGCCGAACAGCGAGCCGCCCAGCGCCAGCCGGGTCAGCGGGCGATCAGCGTGGGGCAGAACTAACCGATCATCCATCTGCGCAGTACTCCCCCTCGATAAAGAAAATCGAAGCTTAAATTGACGCTCATAAGTGGCGCAGCGTAGGGGCGGGTTTAAAACCCGCCCCTACAACCCCTCACACCCGCACCACGCTGCGCTGAGTCAGCGCGGCGTCGGCGGCGAGCAGGGCGACGACAATCGCCTTGCCCTCAGCCCCGCTGATCGGCGAGGGGTGTCCTTCGGCAACGGCCGCGCAGAAAGCCTTAACCGTCGCCAGCCAGCCGGACGAGTTGTCTGGATCGTCGGGGGCATCCAGCGTCGTGATCCCGTCTTCGGTCTCCACGATCAGCGGCTGATCGGCGTTGGTCGGCACGCGGATCAGCCCGCGCTGGCAGCGGATGGTGAGGCTGTTCTCCCAATCCGGGTGGAACGCCCAACTGACGTGGACGCTGGCGAGCGTCCCGCCGCTGAGGCGCAGCGCGCAGACCACCGTATCGCTGGCGGGGGTCGGCTTCTCGAAAGTCTGCCCGAAGGCGCTGATCTCGACGATCTGCTGGTCGAACAGCCAGCTTAGCAGGTCGAACTTGTGCGACCCCAGATCGGTCAGCACGCCGTTGCCCGCTTGATCCGGGCGGAAATACCAGTCTTGCAGCGGACTCCACTGTTCCGGTCCGCCGTGACCGAAAACCGCGTGCGCGAGGTATGGTCTGCCCAAGCGCCCCGAGTTCCAGCAGCCGCTTGACCGCCTGATGGCGCGGCAGATAGCGCTGGTTGTGCGCGACCATCAGCAGGCTGCCGCTGGCGTCGGCGGCGCGGATCATCTGGTCGCATTGATCGAGCGTGAGCGCCATCGGCTTCTCGACCAGCACGGCGCAGCCCGCCCGCAAGCAGCCGACCGCCATCTCGCTGTGGAGCGCGGGCGGCGTGCAAATGCTCACGGCGTCGAAACCGCCATCGGTCAACATTTCCCGCCAATTGACGTAGCGCCGCTCGATGCCGAAATCGTCCGCCAGCGCCTCCAACTCGTCGCCGGGACGACTGCACAGGGCGACGATCTGCGCTCCGGCGCGGACGTAACCGGGCAGGTGCCCCCGCCGCGCGATCTGCCCCGAACCGATCACCGCGACTCGCAGCGTCATCTGCCTTGCCCTTCGCCGCCTAACCGCAGCTCAAAAGGATTAAAATGAAGACCAATTATCACGAGACTCAACCACCGGACAACGCCTTAAGATCAGGGTGAATATTTGTCCTTAAGCCTAACTCGACTTGCAAACGTTTGCAAGGAGTTGGTAGAATTTGACCAGAGGGCGTGCGGACTGCACGCTCCAAGCGCAGGCAGGGGAGGCGATTCCGTGAAGAACAAGAGCAGGAGCACCGGCAAAGTGACCATCGTCGACGTCGCCAAAGCAGCGGAGGTGTCCTACTCGACGGTTTCGCGGGTCGCCAATAACTATGCCTACGTCAACCCGGAGACGCGGCAGCGGGTGCTGGCGACGATGGAGGCGCTGGGCTACGTCGCCAACCAGCACGCGCGCAGCTTACTCACGGGCAAATCGCAGATCGTCGGGGTGCTGGTTCACGCGCTTGGCACCGAATACGCCGGGGAGATCATTCGCGGCGTCGAGGATGAACTCGCCGACCGGGGTTATGACCTGATGCTCTACACCACTCACCGGCGGCAGGGCAAGGAGGCGCAGTACGTCTCGACGATCATGCATGGGTTCGCGGAAGGGCTGCTGCTAGTCATCCCGGTCGGGCGCGAGCACTACCTCGACGCGCTGCGCAAGTCGAACTTTCCTTACGTGCTGGTTGAAGAAGCCATCGCCGACGAGACCAATCCGTCGGTCGGCATCACCAACCGCCAAGGCGCTTACGACGCCGTGCGCTATCTGCTCGACCTCGGTCACCGGCGGATCGGTTTCATCAGCGATACATTGAAGCTGGATACCGCCGTCGAGCGCGTGCGCGGCTACCGGGATGCGCTGGAAGCGGTGGGTATCGCCTACGACGCCGATCTGGTGCAGGAGGACGACTTTCTCAACCCGTATCCGAGCATCCTCACCGCCAAGCTGCTCGCGCTGCCACAGTCGCCAACGGCGATCCTCACCAGCAGCGATCCGATTGCTTTTCGGGTGATGGAGCTGCTCTGGCGCGAACATGGGCTGCGCGTCCCCGACGACATCTCGGTGATCGGCTTCGACGACATCCCGACCGCCAGCCTCGTCTTGCCGCGCCTGACGACGGTCAAGCACCCGATGTACGAGATGGGCAAGACCGCCGCGCACATGCTGCTGGAACGGATTCAAGACCCGGATTTGCCGCCGCAGCACATCCAACTGCCCACCCGCTTGATCATCCGCGATTCGTGCTGTCCGCCCGCGTCCCGCTGACCCTCAGTGTCGCAACCTGTCATCTTGTAATTACATCTACGTCGGGATAAACTCATGACATACGTCACGAACGGTTCGGGCGGCTGAAGCCCGCATTATTCGCTACACTTCGAACCACATGGCTTGACCATAGCGAGGGGAATATGGCTCATTTTGATCGTTTAACCGTACTCAACACTCTTTTGGCAGACGGAATGGTGCCGCTGTTCTATCACGCCGATCTGGAGACCGCGAAGAACCTCGCCGGGGCGCTGGCGGATGGCGGCAGTCACGTGCTGGAATTCACCAATCGCGGCGAAGCGGCGCTGGAAGTCTTCAGCGGGCTGGTGAAGTACTGCGCGACCGCCCACCCGCAGATGATCCTCGGCGTCGGCTCGGTCGACGACGCGCCCACCGCCGCGCTGTTTCTGGCATATGGCGCCAACTTCATCGTCGGACCGACCTTCAACCCGGAGATCGCGCGGCTGTGCAACCGGCGCAAAATCGCCTACATGCCCGGCTGTGGGACGCTCAACGAGATCGCCAACGCCGAAGAAGCAGGTGTCGAGATCGTCAAGCTGTTCCCCGGCAGCGCGGCGGGCGGCGCGGGTTTCGTCAAGGACGTGCTCGCCCCGCGTCCTTGGAGCCGGATCATGCCGACCGGCGGCGTCACCGCCGAAGAAAGCAACCTCAAGACGTGGTTTGACGCGGGCGTCGCTTGCGTGGGGATGGGCAGCGGCTTGATGCGCAAGGACTGGATCAAGGCGGGCGACTACGCCTCGATCAGCGATCTAACGCGCACGACTCTCGCGCTGATCGCGCGGCTGCGGGGGAAATAAGGCGTAGTGCCGTCGGGTGTGTTTTCGTAGGGGCGTTATATATAACGCCCCTACAAATATGTCACTTCCGGTGCTTGACTTACGTGATCGCGTCAACCGTCAGGTCGAAGATTTTGGCGATCTGGTGGATGTCGGCGAGGTTGTGCCCGGTCATCAGCAGGTAGTGATGTGACGCCAGCGTCCGCATCAGGCGATCCCCGTCCTTGACCTTGAGCACCGCCCCGTTCAGGCAGTCTGAGCCGGGATACTGGGCGTAGCCTTCTAGTTCGCCTTCGAGCACGCTCAGCGCGGCGAAATTCGGCTGGAGCTTCGCCAGCGTCATCGCGCCTACGGGCAGCCGCGCGTCGATGGCGGTCGCGTTGTCGTCCACAATCGCCAACACCTTCCGGCGCAGCGCCCATTCGGTCGCCATCGACTGCGGCAGCACGCCCAGATAGCCGCAGTGCGCGGCGAGGATGTGATCGCCCGCGTCCGGCAGATCGGGGAAGTCGGGGATGCGCTCGTGCTTGAGCGCCGCCTGTCCCATCAGGAACGGGTACATGTTGGTCATCATGATCGGCGTGCCGAGCGATTTATGCAGGATAGTTTTGGTCAGCATGGTGACGGTGTCCGCCTCGCAGCCCCAGATCAGCCCCTGTTCTTCATAGAGCATATTCCACGCCAAACAGGGCGTCGTGTCCGAGAAATGCGACTCGTTCAGGCAGTTGATGCCCATGCCTTTGATGCTGGCGTCCTGATCCAACGCCTGCTTGAGCACCAGATAGACCTTTAAGGCGCTGTAGAGCGATTTCTGCGGCATTTCGGCGATGTTCAGGCGCGACTGCCACGCCTCCCAGACAGCGGCGGCGTCAGCGTCAGGCAGCGCCTTCGCTTCAGCGCCCAGTTCGCGGAAGCTGCGCCGCTCGATGGTGATGCCGAACTTGTCGAGCATCCGCTGGTTGCACTCGTCCTCCCACCAGTAGAAGCGCTTGAAGATGCTCGCCTGAAAGCCTTCGCCGGGGTTATCCTGAAAGACGACGAACTTGGTCTGCTTGAGGTCAGCTTTGACGGCGAGCGCGCGGCAGATTTTCTTGGTCTGTTCGAGGTTGTAAGGTGCGATGGTCTCGACGCCCTCGGCGCGCAGATAACTACAAATCTCCCAGTCCCACATTGACATGGTGCCGAATTCCGAGGTGACCACCAGCAGCGGCAGCGAGATCGCCTTGATCGCCGCGAGTTGGCGATAAGCCGAGCCGAGCATCTGTGGGAAGACGACCGCGTCGGCGTCGGGGAGCGGGTCGCCCAGCGCCACCGGCGCGAGGATTTCGGCTTCGTCCGCCAGCAACTGCTTGAGCCGATCCACCTGAGTATCGAAGTCGCCGTCTCGCCCCGGAAGGGTGACAGGCACTAAACTGGCTCTTTTCATCGAAAATTAACTCCTATGCCACCGCGCCAGCCGAAATTGTGCTTGCGCTGCACCGCATATCATCCTATCATTATAAGTGAGTGGTGATTATAACGAGGCACCAACGCTTGTCAAACGCGACGGGACTCATTCTATTTATGCTGTGTTATAATCGGCTTAATTGATTTCTCCTATCCTCACCTAAGTGACGAAGCCTAGAGAATGATCGATTTCAACAGCGCCATCCCCTATTACGTTCAGGTCAAAGACGTCCTGCGCACCCGGATCAAGAACGGCATGTGGCGCAGCGGCGACCGTCTTCCGAGTGAAGCTGAACTCTGCGAGATGTTCGGCGTCAGTCGGACGGTGATCCGCCAAGCGCTGCAAGACATGATCCACGAAGGCTTGATCAAGCGGCGAAAAGGCAAGGGCAGTTTCGTCGCGCCCAACAAGATCAGCGAGCAGTTGGTGCAAAAGCTAACCGGCTTCTATCAAGACATGATCGAACAAGGGTTGGAACCGACCACCCAAGTACTGGAGCACGCGGTCGTCCCCGCCGAGGACGAGATCGCCGGGCATCTCGGCATCGCGCCGGGAGAGTCGGTGATCAAGATCGTGCGGCTGCGCTCGGTGCAGCACACGCCGATTGTGCTGGTGACGACCTTCCTGCCCTACGCGCTCTGCCCGCAGTTGAGCGAAGATGATTTGTCCAACCAGTCGCTTTACGCGCTGTTGGAAAACCGCTACCAACTGACCATCGCACGCGGGCGGCGCACCATCCAAGCCGTGCTCGCCGAGGGTCAGGAAGCCAAGCTGCTCGAAGTCCAGAAGGGCGCGCCGCTGTTCCGGCTCGACAGCTTGAGCACGCTGAGCGACGGCACGCCGATTGAATACTACTTCGCCTACCATCGCGGCGACCGCTCGCAGTTCGAAGTCGAGCTGATCCGCACGCGCGAGACCGACACGGTCGTTCAGGTGGGCGATCTGCCGCCGAGCAACCACATCACGACGTAAACGCCGGAAAGTCCCGCGACGGGTTTAAACCCGTCGCTACCTAAAACCGCGACCCACTGAAGAGGTCGCAAAAACAAGTGTCATTTGAGTTGCCCCTTCAGTGGGCGACGAACTCTCTAGCCGAGGATTTCAACCCTCGGCGCTGTGGGCAGACCGTATTCTCAACCCCTGCCAAACAAGTTCTTATCGAGCCAACTCTAACCTAACCATTTTCCTTCCCCGCCAAAGTCCGCTATACTTGTATCAACTTGTCATGACAGGACTATAGGTAACTAGAATTATGAGCGAAACCATGCTGGCAGCGGTCTATCACGGCGCAAACGATCTGCGCGTTGAAACTTACCCGATCCCCACCATCAGCGCCGACGAGCTGCTGCTCAAGGTCGTCAACAGCAGCATTTGCGGCACCGATCTGCGGATTCTGCACGGCGGGCACCGGATGTATCCCGGCGGCACGGTGCGGATACCCGGTCACGAAGTCGTCGGCGACGTGGTGGAAGTCGGCGCGAACGTCATGGGGATCGTGGCGGGTCAGCGCGTGTTCGTCGCGCCGAACATGGGCTGCGGTCACTGCCGCCAATGTATCTCCGGCAACAACAACCTGTGCGCCAATTACGTCGCCTTCGGAATCACGCTGGATGGCGCGTTCGCCGAGTACATGCGCGTCCCGGCAGCCGCGATTTTGCAGGGCAACCTGTTTGTGCTCGACGACGGGGTCGATCCGGCGGTCGCGGCGCTGACCGAGCCGTTCGCCTGCGTGCTGCGCGGGCAGAACGCGGTCAACGTCCACGCTGGCGACGTGGTGGTCGTGGTCGGCGCGGGTCCAATCGGGCTGATGCACGTTCAGCTTGCCCGGCTGCGCGGCGCTGTCCGCGTGATCGTCAGCGAGATGATCCCGGAGCGGCGCGATCAAGCGCTCAACTTCGGCGCGGACGCGGCAGTCACGCCCGATCAACTGGCGGACGCCGTCAGCGCGGCGAGCCACGGCGACGGCGCGGACGTGGTGATCGTCGCCGCGCCCGCCCACCCAGCGCAGGAAGCCGCGCTCGGCATCGCCGCGATTGGCGGGCGAATCAACTTCTTCGGCGGGCTGCCGAAAGATCGCCCGACGATCACGCTGGACTCGAATGTTGTGCATTACAAGGAGTTGATCGTCACCGGGACGACGGCGTGCAGCACGCAGGACTGCCGTCAAGCCGCGACGCTGGTCAATTCGGGGCGGATCGACCTCGCGCCGTTCATCA
The DNA here is from genome assembly GCA_963826685.1 of uncultured Chloroflexia bacterium. GTDB lineage: Bacteria > Chloroflexota > Anaerolineae > Aggregatilineales > Phototrophicaceae > Flexifilum. The sequence goes on from CAWGYC010000008.1 coordinate 99,178, forward strand.
GCGCGCGCTATCCGCTGGCGGAGGCGGTGCGGGCGTTCGGCGTCGCCGAGGATCGCAAATCGCTCAAGGTAGTGTTGGAGCCGTAGAGGTTAGCTGAAAATTACCGATCTCACGGGAATGTAGGGGCGTTATATATAACGCCCCTACGAAATTCCCCCTGTTGTGCTCGTGTAGGGGCGGGTTTGAAACCCGCCCCTACGGACAACCTCATTTTGACTTACGCCCGCACGGTCGAGGCGGCGGCGTCCAGCTTGGCGAATAGTTCCGGCGTCAACTGAATGTCGAGCACCTCGAAGATCACCTGCGACCAGCCGTGAATGAAGTAGACCCAACCATCCTCGACCCGTAGATCGCGCGAGTCGACCTGACGCAGCGCTTGGTGCATGAAATCCAGTTCGCCGCGATAGTTGAACTCCCATGCGATGCCGTGCTTGGGGAAGACGCCCGCGTCGGTCAGCGGCGAACCGGGCGTATCCTTGCCCATCCCGGTCGCGTTGATGACGATGCTGTAATCCGGCAGCGTCGCCATGATCGCGTCGCTGCGGGCGGGGTCGGCGTTCTGGACGTACTCGACCTCGATGTCGGTGTCGTACTGCTCGACCATCTCGCGCATGTGATCGAGCCGTCCTTGCGAACGGTTGACGGTGATGAACTTCGCCGGGCGGTCGCGCCTTATCCTGCTTGTTGATCAGATGCAGCAGCGTCGCCACCGCCGAGCCGCCCGCGCCCAAGCACAGGATTTGCCCGCTGGTTCTGCCAAAATAGCCCGGTTCGATGATCGCGTCGAGGCTCAGCCCGGCGGTGATCGGGTCTTTGGCGTGCCCGCGCAGTTGATCGCCGCGCTTGGAGATCGACGAGACTTCGCCGGTCGTCAGCGCGTAGGGATCGACGTAGTCGAACATGTCGCGGGCAGCGTTGTAGAGGTCGATCTTGTGGGTCGTGACCAGCGCGCCGAGCGAGTTCGGGTCGCATTTGATCTGGGTAACCGAGCGGCGGTAGTTCTCCGGGTCGTCGTGGATGGCGTGGTCGATGCCTTCAAGGATCACTTCAGGACGCCCGACGACGTCCATCCACAGCGGAAACACCTTATTGATCGAGGATTTCCCGGTCGTGACGCCAATGAAGTAACAAGTTGGTCGGTTTTTCTTGACGACGTTGTAGTCGGTCATGAGTCAAATTCCTATCTGCTTATCCATGAATGGTTACGGCTTTTTGCAAAAGAACCTCACCCCCCGACCCCCTCTCCACTTTGTCGAGAGGGGGAGCTAAGCGAAGCAACCCGAAGATTTGCCGCGCAGCGGGGTGAGGTTACACCACGCGATTCGGTGCTTCCTCTCCCCGCAGCACCGCGAGACAGTTCTCTAGTGCGCCCCAGCCCATCGCGTTGGTCGCGCCGTCAGTATGCGATCCCATATGCGGCGTCGGGATGACCTGCGGAAAACGCATCAACGGATGATCCGCGCCGGGCGGCTCGACCTGAAAAACGTCGAGCGCCGCGCCTTTGACCTTGCCCGACTCCAACGCGGCAACCAGCGCCTCCTCGTCGATCAATTCGCCCCGCGCCGTGTTGATCAGGACTGCGCCCGGTTTCATCAGAGCGAGAAACTCGGCGTTGACCATCTCGCGGGTGCTGTCGAGCACCGGGACGTGCAGCGAGACAATGTCCGCCTGCGCCAGCAAATCGGGCAGCGTGACGACTTCGACCTTGTGCGCGGCAGCGAAAGCGGTGTCCATGACCGGATCGTGGGCGACAACGTGGCAGTCGAAGCCTTCTAAGCGGCGCGCGACCTCGTGTCCAATCGCGCCGAAGCCGACCAACCCGACGGTCTTGCCTTCCAGCGACAGACCCTTCGTCCGCATCCAGCCGCCCTGCCGCGTATCGGCGCTGGCGACCAGCATCGGGCGCAGCAGATTGAGCATCTGGGCGATGGTGAGTTCGGCGACCGACTTTGAGTTCGCGCCCGGCGTCACCGTGACGGCGATGCCGCGCTGCTTGGCGGCTTCCAGATCGACATTGCTGACGCCGACGCCGTAGCGCGCGATCACCGTCAGCCGCTCCGCCCGTTCGATCACGCTGGCGTCAATCACGTCCAATCCGGCAATGTAGCCGTCCACGTCGGCGATCACGCCGCAGAGCGCCGCCGAGTCGTAGGGCTTGCCGGTCGCGTTATAGGTCACTTTGCCGACCGACGCTTCAAGAAGCTGCCGCAGTTTAGGGTCATTCGCCCCGTAAGACGTGGGCGTGACCAGTACGTGACATTCCGACAGGGGTTTCATGGCTGCGGTGACTGCCAGCGCGGATTATCGATGATCGTCGGGACGCCATCCTGCTCGACGACCAGCTTGCGGAAGCCCTGCTGCTCAATCGTGCCGTAGTCGTGCCCGGAGTTGCCGGGATAGACGAAGAAGGTGATCAGGTCTTCGTCCAAGCAGGCATTGACCGAACGATGCGCCCAGCGCGGCAGCACGTAGAGGACTTTGCCGGGGCTTAATTCCTCGACCGCCCACTCGCCTTCCGGCGTCTCCATGACCATGTAGCCATGCCCCTTGAGGCAGTAGTAGACCTCGCCGGTTTCCAGCACGGTGTGGAAATGCCCTTTGGTCATGTGGTATTCGTCGCCGACTTTGCCGGGATGCACAATTGAGATGCCGTGCAGCAGTTCCCCGGCGACCGGCGGTCGCTGGAGTTCGTAGACCTCGTACAAGAGCCGGTCGTCCTCCGCCAGTTCTGCCGCGAACGTTTCGCCGTCGAGATACTGTCCGGTCATGCTGCTGAGGGTGCGCTCGATGTGGCTGTCATACGCCGACGGCACAAAATCGGGCGCGGGGAGATCAAAGCTAAAGGGGACGTTCTTCATTGGGATTTCTCTCCTCCAAGTGCCTAGCGAAGTGCGAGCCGGGCGGCGATATTCCCGCCCATGAGCTTGCCAATAACTTCAGGCGTGACGCCGAGCAACTCCAGCCGCGCCCTGATCTGCGTAAAGAAAGCGGTCATGCCGGGTCCAACGCCCAGCCGCGACCACAACTCACCGCCCGCCATGTCGGTCGCGATGGCGACGTTCGCCGCCAAGCCCGCGTCGATCATTTGCGGCAGCAGCGCCCAAACATTCGCTTCCGGGTCGTACTTCGGGCGGTAGAACGTGTCGTATTCCAGCACGACGCCCGCCTGAGCCATGCTGCGGTGCAAGCCGAAGTCGGCACGCTTATCGACGTGGCAGAAGACCAAGCGCTCCGGCTTCAACCCCTGCTTGACGAAGAAGTCGAGATAAGCCTCAATCGCCGCGCCGCGCTCGGTGTGCATCTCGATGGCGCAGCCGGTCGCTTGAGCGGCAGCAGCAGCAGCCTCGAACAAGTGCAGCGGCGAAGCAGTGAGCGCTGCCTCCGCCGCGATCTTGATGAAGCCGGGATAAACCGGCGCGTCCAAACTGCGGGTTTCGACCGCGCCGTGACGCAGCTCGTCGACGAAGAAATCCGCCGCCGCTTGCGCCGACATCGACCAGAGCGGCGCGCGATCCGCCGCGTAATAGTGGCGCAGGTGGAAGCCGGTACAGGCGACGATCTGCACGCCCGACGCCTCGGACAGCCGCCGTAGCTGGGTCGCGTTGCGCCCGCAGTCGGGTGGCTGGCAGTCGACGATTGCGCCGCCCCCCACCGCGCGGTAATCGCGCAGTTCAGCGCAGATTGGCGTTTCGTCGTTCAGCACCGGCGCCGCCGGATCGCCCCCCGGTACCGGCTCGATCCAAACGTGGCTGTGCGCGTCGGTGTAGCCGAGACTGTCCGCCGGGACTGCGCCCCTGACGGTGATGATCTCTGCGCTCAAGCCAGCACCTCACTCAAATAGACCGGACGTTCTTCGAGATAGGATTTCGTCCCGGCGATCACCCCGGCGACCGCCCAGCGCCCATCCACGCCGCCGACGCGCGGTGCTTTTTGGTCGCGGATGCACTCGACGAAGTGCTCGATCTCGTTGATGTACGCCATCGCAAAACGTTCCTGCCAGCGCTTGTAAATCGGCGTGATCAAGCCCTGATCGCGGTTGACGCCGACGACAATCGCTTTGCCCTGCAGCTCGCCGATCTGCATGATGCCCTGCTTGCCGACGATCTCGACGCGGGCGTCGTAACCGTAGTCGCAGGGGCAGACGCCGGAGATGTTGCCCAGCGCACCCGATTCGAACTTGAGGGTGGCGAACATATTGTCGTAGAACTTTTCGAAGGGGACGCCGCGTTCCTTACCCTTGAAGTTGGCGGTTTCGAGATAAATCCGCTCGATGTTGGAGCCGGTCAGCCAGCGCACGCAGTCGAGGTCGTGGCTGTTGACCTCCGCCAGCATCCCGTTGGAGCGCGAGAGGTCGTTCGCCCACATCGGCGGCAAGCCGGGACCATGCGTCAGCGACTTGACCATCATCACCTCGCCGATGACGCCCTGCTCGATCATGGCAGCGGCGTGAGTGAATTCGGGGTCAAAGCGGCGCATGAAGCCCAACTGCAAAATCACGCCGTTGCGCTCGGTGACGGCGATCATTTCGTCGCATTCCGCTAGCGTCAGCGCCATCGGCTTCTCGCAGTAGACGTGTTTGCCGTGCTCCGCCGCCAGCCCCGTCAAATCGCGGTGGGTGAAGGTCGGCGTCGTGATCACCACCGCGTCGAACTCGGCTTGATCGAGCGCCTGCTCCAGCGAAGTGAAGCGCGCGTCGATGCCGAATTCGTCGCCGGTGTCGTTCAAAATCTCGGCAGTGGTATCGACCAGCGCCACGACGTCGCCGCCCGGCACGTAGCGTTTGAGCGTGCCGGAATGCAGCTTGCCCACCCGTCCCGCGCCGATCATGCAAATCTTGATGCTGCCTGCCATTGAGTCCCCTTCCGTAAGATTCCGATTGCAACCAACCGTAGGGGCGTTATATATAACGCCCTACACCTATGATCCTGTCGATGAATGAAACACGTCCGCCAGCGCCGACTGTAAACGGATGTAGCGGTCGATATTGGCTTGATATGTCGCCCGGTGCTGCGGATTCGGAATGAACGGTTCGCCCGACGGGTGGGCGTGATCGAGCGCGACCTGCGCCAGATCGTCGTAAATCCCGGCAGCTTTCCCGGCGATCATCGCCGCACCCCACGTCCCGAACTCCGAGCGCGCGAGCGTCTGGTAGGGGATATTGAGCACGTCGGCTTTGATCTGATTCCAGCGGCTGCTGCGCGCGCCGCCGCCGATCACGCGGGTCTCGGTCAGCGGCAGACCGGGAAGCTCGTCGCGCAAAATTCGTAGGTAGTAGGCGTACTCGTAGGCGATGCTTTCGAGGACGGCGCGGGCGAAGTGTGCCTGCGTGTGGCTCCACGAGAAGCCGACCCACGCACCGCGCATGTCCGGCGCTGCCGGGCAGATGCGCCCGCCCAGATGCGGCGAGAAGAACAAGCCGTCCGCCCCCGGCGGCGCTTGGTCGGCAAGCTGGGTGATTTCGAGGAACAATTCCTGATCGGTCGGCTGCGCTTTGCCGTGCAGCACGTTGAAGAACTGATCCCTAAACCAGACAATCGCCTGACCGCCGCCGCCGATGTACGCCAGCGGATGCCACAAGCCGGGGATCACCGAGCGCATGGTCAGCAGGGCGCGGTTTTCGCCATCGGCGACGAATTGGTCGGTGCTGGCAGCCAGCACCGCCGCCGTCCCCGCCACGTCAAAGACCATGCCCGGTTGGACGATGCCCGCGCCCAGCGCTCCGGCGGCGGTATCGCCGCAGCCCGCCGCGACCAGCGTCCCCGGCGCTAAGCCGAAGACGCGCGCGCTCTCGTCGGTGACCGCGCCGACCACCTGCGCCGGATCGACGATACGCGGCAGTTTCGCCTTGTCGATGCCGAGCAGATCGATCAGCTCGTCCGACCATATACCCGCGCGGGCGTCGGCAAGCGTCGTGAAATGCAAAAAGGTGTGGTCGATGAAAGCATCGTCGGCGTGCAGCCCGGTCATTCGCCCGGCGACGTAGCAGGACGGCATCACGAACTTGGCGATGTCCGCGTAATCCGCGGGCTGCTCGTGCTTCCACCACATCATCTTGGGACCGTGATCGCAGGTGGGCGGGCAGCCGGTGAGCTGGGTGATCCGCTCGCCGTGCTGCTGGTCGAGGAATTCGATAAACGGTTGGCAGCGCATATCCAGCCACGAGTCGAAGCGGGTGGCGGACGAGAAATCGTCGCGGATCGCGCCGACGCCCGCCATCTGGCTGTCAAACGCGAGCGCCGCTATCGCGCGCGGGTCGACGCCGCTCTGCTCGATCACGCGGCGAATGGCTGCGCCCGCGCTGGTGTAGAAGTCGTCGTTTTCCTGCTCGACCACACCCGGCTGCGGGTAGAGAATCGGCACGTCGACGCTGGCTTCCGCGATCAGCCTGCCGTCGACGTGATAGAGTCCTGCCTTGGTACTGCTGGTGCCGAGGTCAACGCCCAGTAAATAAGTCTTTTTTTGCATCGCTCGTAACTTTCTGTCTTCAACCAGAGCCATGCCGAATCTGCTTGCCGGAAACGCCGCGAAATAACCACTATAACCGTTAAATACATCATCCTGTCATTACAGGATAGCCAAATCCTAACATGGGGTTACGCCGCTGTCAACAAGGCGAAAATGAAACTGGCTTACGGTGGTTGGATTAATGCTCGCAATTCTGACCTCACCCCCGCTGCGCTTAGCTCCCTCTCTCCATTAGTATCGAGAGGGGGTTGGGAGTGAGGTTGGAGTTGCTGGCTCAAATGAGGATCGTGCAGGGGAGGAAATGCCGCAGCACGCCTAATGCGGTCGCACTAGGCGCGAGGGAGAAACGACGTGATGACCGCGTGCTGCGGGTGGTACTCAGTCGGCGCAGTTTTCCATCTGCGTCATCAGGTAGACGACGCCATGCTCGCCGACGACGCCGGAATGCGGGCGCGCGCCGGGGACGTTGAGCCGATCACCGGCGATGCAGGGATAAGTCTTGTCGCCGATGAGAATGTCGGCGCTGCCCTGTAGAAACGCCAGAATCAGGTCACAACTATGGCGGTGATTGCTATAAACCGTGCCCGGTGCATCGGCGACGCGCGTTGGCGTACGGTCCTTCGCACGTTAAGCGAGCGAAAATCTGGTCTTCGCTGAGGCTGCGATAATATTGGCGCTCGTAAATCGCCATGATCCCCTCCTAATTGCTTTACGTTCACTGTACCTTGACCGGGGAATCTGGACGACTGGCGAAGATCACGCTTGCGGGGTGTTTAATTACACGTGAAAAGCGAGTTAAATTCAAATTGCACGGCGTTGCAGGAGGATTATATGAGCGTGTCCAAAGAGTCGTGCTTTTGACCCCACCCCCGACCCCCTGTCAGGGGTAGGTATTTTATTAACCTCACCCCTGCCCCCTCTCCACGTCGTGGAGAGAGGGTAAAAACAGCTTGCAAAGGGTCTTTAAAGTCCCCCCTCTATGTAATGGAGAGGGGATTTAGGGGTGAGGTCAGCGCAGAGTTAAAAACCTATCCCTGACAGCCCCCGACCCCTCCCCGAATTCCGGGAGGGGAGCCTACCCGTCCGTCTCTCGCGTAAGGATCGACATTTAACAATTCTTGTGCGATGGCAGGACGTTTTTAAACACCCTCATATAACGCCCCTACGAAGAACAAAACTGACTCGCTGGAAGTGCGTTTTAAGTCCCCTCTCTATGTAATGGAGAGGGGATTTAGGGGTGAGGACAGCAGTTAATTTTCGTCCGCCGCCGCGAGTCGCGCGGCGTACTGCTGCTGGTAGTAGTCAAGGTAATCGCCGGTCTTGATCGGCTGCCACCACCACGCATTATCGACGTACCACTGCACCGTCGAGGCGACCGCCGTATCGAAGCTGAATCTACGCTGCCAGCCGAGCGCGCGGGCTTTGTCGCAGTTCATGGCGTAGCGCAGGTCGTGACCCTCGCGATCAGGCACGTGCTTGATCAGCGACTCCGGTTTGCCCAGCGTTTCCAGCAGGCGGTGGGTCACGTCGATGTTATAGCGCAGGTCTTCCCCGGCGATGTTATAGGCTTCGCCCGCCTTGCCCTCGTGCAGCACCAGATCGATGCCGCCGACGTGATCCTCGACGTAGAGCCAGTCGCGCATCTGCTTGCCATCGCCGTAGAGCGGCAGCGGGTGATCTTCCAGCGCCTCGGTGATGAAGAAGGGCATCAGCTTTTCGGGATACTGGTAGGGACCAAAGGTGTTGCTGCCGCGCGTGATCACGAGGTTCATGTCGTGAGTCTCGTAGTAGGCGCGCGCCATCAACTCGCCCCCGGCTTTGGCGGCGGAGTAGGGGTTGCGCGGCGCCAACGGGTCGCGCTCGACCAACTCGCCCTCAGGCACCGAGCCGTACACCTCGTCAGTCGAGACCTGCAAGAAGCGCTCGATCCCGTGTTTGCGCCCCTCATCCAGCAGGATGTAGACGCCAATCGAGTTGGTGTGCATGAAGGCGTCGGCGTCGAGGATGCTCCGGTCAACGTGGCTCTCGGCGGCGAAATTGACAATCGTGTCGATCTGGTGACTTTCCAGCGCCGCGCGCACCTCGCCCCGGTTGGCGATGTCGCCGCGTTCGAACTGGTGGTTCGGCTCGTCGCTGACCGGCAGCAGATTGTTCATGTTGCCCGCGTAGGTCAGCTTGTCGTAGGTGACAATGTTGTATTCGGGATGCGTCTTGATCATATGGCGGACGAAGGCGCTGCCGATGAAGCCCGCGCCGCCGGTGACGAGGATGTTTTTCATGCCTGTTCCTCCGGCTTGGCGACTGCTTCGGCGGGCGCTGCCGCTGGCGCTTCGGACGCTGCGCCTGCCACTTCTTCAGCGACGGCGACGGGTTCGGGGGGCTTGGGCAGCGGCGCGTCGAGCACAAACTTCTCCAGCGCTTCGGCGACGCCGTCGTCAACGTTGCTCGCCGTGACGTAATCCGCCGCGTCCTTGACCTGCTGAATCGACTGCCCCATCGCCACGCCGATTCCGGCGAACTGGATCATCTCGATATCGTTTTCGCCGTCCCCAATCGCAAGGACGTTGGCAGGCTCAAGCTTCAGGTCTTTCAAAATCTGCTTGAGCGCCCAGCCTTTCGAGCCGCCCGGAGGCAAGATTTCTAGCGTCTCCCGAATGCCCGGCTGAATCAGCCGCCCGGCGCTGCCGATCTGGTGATCCAGCAGCCAGCGCAGCCCGGTGATCGCGCGGGCTTCGCCCCAGACGATCAGCTTGTTGATCTTGACGCGGTCGAGCAGGTTTTGCAGCGGACCGACCACGTCGGGCGCGACTTCGTGGCGGGTGGTCAATTCCATTTCTAGCGCTTCGTAACGCTGCGGCGCGATGATCCTGCCTTCGGCGTAGGCGGCGATGCCGAAGCCACGCTCTTGCACGAAGGTGATCACCTGCCGCGCCAGCGCCGGGTCGAGCGTCAGTTGGTGCGTGATCGCGCCGTCGGCGTTGTAGACGACCAAGCCCTGCACGTAAATGCCGGGCGTCGTCAGCCCGAACTGCTCGATATAAGGGAGTCCGGCGGTGCGGGTCTTGCCGGTCGCCAGCACAATTTTGACGCCTTGTTTCATCGCCGCTTTGAGCGCCGCTTCGACGCGCGGCGCGACGACGTGCTCGCCGTTGAGCAGCGTGCCGTCGATGTCGATCACGACGACGCGAATAGCGCGTTTGCTAGTAGTTGGTTCAGTCATGGTTTCATCTACTCTATGAATGGGCAAAATTGGTGCGGCTTAGGGTATCCAAACGCTGCTGTGATCGCCGAGGTTGAGCGTCAGCGCACGCGGTTTTTCGTCGCGGCGCTGGACGGTCACTTCGCGCCCGATCAAGCAGCCGTGCAGCCGCAGGTCGAGATCACGCAGAGTGCTGTGCTCTAGGACGATGCTGCGCTCGATCTCGCAGCTCTTGAGCGTCGCATGATGATAAATGCTGGTGTAGGGACCGACGTAACTGTTCTCGATCAACGTCTCCTCGCCGATGATCGCCGGCCCGTCGATGGTGCTGTTGATCACCCGCGCGCCGCGTTCGAGCGTCACCCGCCGACCGATGCGCGAGTTCTCGATCACGGCGTCCGGCGCGATACTGGGCACGATCTCGTCCAAGACGGCGCAGTTGGCTTCGAGCATGTCGTCCATCTTGCCGGTGTCAATCCACCAGCCCTCGTGAACGTGTGGCTTGACCACGCAGCCGTGATCGATCAGCCATTGGATCGCATCGGTGATCTCGTACTCGTTGCGCCCCGACGGTTGAATGGCGTTGACGGCTTCGAAGATGCGCGCGTCGAACATGTAAATGCCGACCAGCGCCAGATTGCTGGGCGGGTCTTTCGGCTTCTCGATCAAGCGCTCGATGGTGCCGTCGGCGCGCAGCTTGGCGACGCCGAACGCGCTCGGATTATCGACCGCTTTCAAGACGATCTGGCTGTTCCAGTCGTGGCTGCCGAAGTCGCGGATCAAGTCGCTGATCCCGCCCTGAATGACGTTATCGCCCAGAAACATGACGAACGAGTCGGTGCCGATGAACGGCTGCGCGATTTTGACCGCGTGCGCCAGTCCCAGCGGCGCGTCCTGCGGGATGTAGGTCAGGCGGACGCCCCATTTGCTGCCGTCGCCGACCGCTTCTTCGATCTCCGCGCCGTTCTGCCCGACGATAATGCCGATCTCTTCGATGCCCGCATCGCGGATCGTCTCGATCACGCGGACGAGCACCGGCTTATTGGCGACCGGGACGAGCTGTTTCGCCCGCGTGTAGGTCAGCGGGCGCAGCCGGGTTCCCTTGCCGCCGCTGAGGATCAGTCCCTTCATGGATCGAGTCTCCGTCTAAAATCACCGACATTGTAGGGGCGGGTTTGAAACCCGCCCCTACGCTCTCGTTAACGCCCGAAAATCAAGCCCAATACGACAATGATCAATACCAGCACGGCAAAACCAACCAGCAGCGTCCGATTCAGGCTCAAGCCGCCGGTCGCGGGCGGGAACGCCTTGGGCGACGGTTTATTTTGCGGCAAGCCGCGCCACTTTTCAACCGCATCCGGGTCGGCTTCGAGCTTCTGACACTCCGCTTTACCCTCGTCGCTCACGAATCGCTTCCCATCATTGTAGGAGCGTAACATGTTACGCCCTACCAACCTCACCCCCCGACCCCCTCTCCGTGAGGCGAGGGGGAGAAATACCGCACCTGTTTCGGTTGAGGCTTGGGCGGGTGGTCTGAAGATTGAAGGTTTTGGTTGTCCGTAGGGGCGCCCCTACGCTTTCCATTTGCCCTACTTAGTAGCTCCCGCCGGACTCGCGCGGGCTGTTGGTCATGACCGCGCCGAGCACGCGGACGTGCACCCGTTCGAGCGCCTGCCGCGCCCGCGCCGCTTGATCGCGCCGGGTGATGCCGACCCGCACCACCAGCACCACGCCATCGAGTTTGGCACCCAGCACCGCCGCGTCGGTCGCCGCCAGCACCGGCGGCGCGTCGAACAGGAGGTAGTGCGCTCGCGCCTTGAGCACGCCGATCACTTCGCCCATGCGCTGGCTGCTGAGCACGTCCGCCGGGACGGGCGGCAGCGTGCCGCTAGGAAGAATCTGCAAATTGGGGATTTCGGTTTGCACCAGCGGCGGCGTCGCCATCGCGCCATCTTCGAGGATCATGGTCGTCAGCCCGCGCTCGTTGGCGATGCCCCAAATTTCGTGCTGAGCCGGGCGGCGCAGGTCGCAGTCGACGAGGATCGTTCGGTTGCCGGACTGGGCGAAGGTCACGGCGAGATTCGCCAGCACGAAGCTCTTGTCGTCGCTCTGCGCGGCGGACGTGACCAACAGGGTGTCAATCGGGCGCTCGACGCTGGTGAACATCAGGTTCGTCCGCAGCGAGCGGAAGGCTTCCGCCGCCGCCGAGCGCGGATCGGTCAGGGTGATCAGGTTAGCGTTAGGCATTGGTCAGCGCTCCATGTCGGGGATCATCGCCAGAACGGGCAAGTCGAGCGCCCGCTCCACGTCGTCGCGGCGGCGGACAATGCTGCTTTCGAGAAATTCGAGCACGAAGACGATTACGCCGCCCAGCACCGCACCGAGGATCGCGCCGACCGCCGCGTAAATCGCCGGGCGGGGCGCGTATAAGCCGCTGGTCGCTTTGTCGGGCAGCACGGCATAAACCCGGTCTTGTTGGAGCGCCGTCTGGTTTTGCTCGACGCGATATTCGACCAGCAAATTGCCCCACGTCTTCGCTACGTCGGCGGCGACGCTCGGATCAGGCAGGGTCACGTCGATTTGCAGCGTCAGGTTATCGCGGTTGGTGGCGAACTGCACGTTGCGCAGCAAATCGCCCGCCAGCATGTCGAGGTTCAGCGTGTCGATCACCTTCTGCGCTTGCTCCGAACTATTCAGGTAAACCTGATAGGAGTTCATCAACTGGATGACCGCCAGCGTCAGCCCGTTATCGGTGCGCGCGGGCTGGATCAGAATGATTTGGGTCGCGCGGTACTGCGGCGTCTGCCGACTGCTGAGGAAGTAGGCACTCCCCGCAGCGATCACCGCGAGCAGGATGATAATCCAGCCCCGGCGCAGCAGAATCCGACCATAGTCGATCAAGTTCATGTGCTCCTCCTGACGGAGTCGAAAATCGCGCCTATTGTAGCGCATCGTAGACCCTGCCATAGGGTCGAATGATCGCCGTAAGAAAAGCGGGGTGGTTCGGCGTCTATACGAAAGACAAACCTATTTCAACTAAATCCAACCTATTTTTCATTTTGTAGCTGACCTTATGAGCGAATGGTGAAACTTCGCCAAAACTCAGGTGGCTTTTATGTCGCTCGCCTAAGGTGAGATGGTAGGGAATTCACGCCTGATTGTAACGGTTAAATGGAATGGAACGAGTTGATGGACACGATTTTACAGAATAGGCACAATGGTCATCATGGCGACGCGGCGACGGCGCCGGATACGGCGGAGGAGATGGAACGCGAACTCTATTCCGACGAGTTCAAGCACGCCTTTGAACTCGACCTGCCGCCAATCGATCACACGGCGATTGAGCAGGCGACGACCGAAATTCTAACGGCGGTCGGCGAGGACCCCACCCGTGAGGGGCTGCTCAAGACGCCGGGGCGGGTCGCCCGGATGTACGACGAACTGCTGAGCGGCTACCGCACCGACCCCGCCAAGCTGATCAACGGGGCGCTGTTCGACGTCGATTACGACGACATGGTGATCGTCCGCGACATCGAGTTTTCGAGCCTGTGCGAGCATCACCTGCTGCCATTTCTGGGACACGTCCACGTCGCCTACATCCCCAAGCAGAAGGTGATCGGGCTGTCCAAGATTCCGCGCATCGTCGATATGTTCGCGCGGCGCTTGCAAGTGCAGGAGCGGATGACCCGGCAGATCGCAGAGTTCATTAACGAAGTGCTCGACCCGATGGGTGTGGCAGTGGTCGCCGAGGGCGTCCACATGTGCTCGATGATGCGCGGCGTCAAGAAAGCCGAGGCGAGCATGACCACCAGCGCCATGCTGGGCATCTTCCGCGAAAGCCGCGTCACCCGGCAGGAGTTTCTGGCGCATCTGGAACGACCGAGCGCGCACCTCTAAGCTCCGCTTTCCGCGAGTTTGCAGCCCATATTCACCTAAAGACCAGCCTTGTGGCTGGTCTTTATTTTTCGGCGTCCCTCAATTAATAACCTCACTAATCTGCGTTAATTCACAATCTTAACCAAACTATCCCCCAATCATTTTCAACAATGGTTCACCAGTTTAGTCCGATTCGGCACAACTTTCTTAACAATTCTCCCCGCAATGCCCTCGCTGTATGACAAATGTCATGGGTTTCGCATGATAGTTTACTAACTATTGTCATCGCCATGAATAAGTTGTGAAGATTTATTCTTTGACAACTTTTACGTGTTAGTGTTGGCAACATGTGAACGTGGTACTAGAAACCAACAGAGAGGTCACTCAATGAACAAGTTTAACAAGAACCAAAGTGGTCAAGCAGCACTAGAAGCCGCCATCATCCTGATCGCCTTCGTGGTCGTGGCGTCGGTCTTCGCCTTCGCAGTGTTGTCCGCCGGTACCGCCTCGACCGAAAAGGGTCAACAAGCGATTTACGCCGGGCTTGAAGGCGTCCAGTCATCCATGCAAATCAAGGGTGCGGTCATCGGCACGCGGTACGCCGGACGAAACCTCGGGGGATGTCGAGAACGTGGAAACGGTCGTCTTCACCGTCGCACTGGTCGCCGGTGGTGACCCGATTGACTTGACACCCAGCGCAACAGTGGATGCAAGTGGAGCGGTCGTTTTGAACACCGACGGAGTAGCCACGCTGGACGACACTCCAAAGCGGTGGTCGTCATTGCCTACCGTGATAACGACCAACAAGTGAAGAGCCTGCCCTTTACGCATTAATTGGATTGTGGGCGACGGTAACCTGCTGGAAGACGGCGAACTCGCCGAAATCACGGTTTATCTGGCTAAAGGGACTCCCGACGGTGACGGTTTGATTGATGCCGGAATGCTCACGAAAGCGCTAGCAACCAACACCGGCTTCACGCTCGAAATCAAGCCGCCGACCGGTTCCGTCATCGCCCTCAACCGCACGACGCCCGCCGCCCTCGAAGCGGTCATGGAACTGCGGTAACCACCATCAATCTACTCCGGTAGAGCGCGTGCAAGCTTCAAAGGGCACAAACTCTACCGGTAAGCCAACAACCAAACTTTGACCAGTACATTTATAGCGCCGCAAAAGGATAACCAATGAACAAGTGGAAGAAACTCAACCAGAACCAAAGTGGTCAGGCAGCGCTCGAAGCCGCCATCATCTTCATCGCCTTCGTGGTCGTGGCATCGGTCTTCGCCTTTGCGGTTCTGTCCGCCGGCACCGCTTCGACCGAAAAAGGTCAGCAAGCAATCTACGCCGGGCTTGAGGGCGTGCAGTCGTCAATGGAAATCAAGGGCGCGGTCATCGCGCTGGGCAACGGCACCACTGACGACACAGTCGGCGATCGTCATCTTCACCGCATCGCTGGTCGCTGGTGGCGACCCGATCAACGTCGACCCCGATACAGCTACCAAGGTGGTCGTGATCAGCTACCGTGACAGCACGCAGCAGGAGAACAATCTCACCTTCGGCGTCGACTTCATCGGAAGTGACGACGGCGACCTGCTGCTCGAAGACGGCGAACTCGCCGAGATCACGGTTGCGGTCGACGATATGAAGCTGCCCGCGAACCGACAGTTCACGCTCGAAGTCAAGCCGCCGACCGGCTCGGTCATCGCCATCAACCGCACCACGCCCGCCGCGCTCGAAGAAGTCATGGAACTGCGCTAAAGCCACTGCGCCGAACATAAATGAGAGGGGCTGGCAGCAGCCCCTCATTTATGCCTAGTCACACCAACGTCGATGCGCACAAGCGAACACAGGAGATAAGCGGATGAATCTGGAACAGAGGGTCGATGTCGTCGAGCAGGAACTGAACCTGATCAAAGCTCAAATTCAGGAAATCCTGCTGCAAATCCAAGAGCAGCTGCTCAAGGACGCGCACCCGGTGCTGCGCGCTGAGGAACCTCGCAAAGCAGCCGCGCGCGCTCCAGAAGCTGTGGCGGTTCCTACGTCCAGCGCCGCTCCGGTCAAGCGAACCAACGGCACGGCATCAGAGCCGACACTCGTCGAGGTTCCAACCAACGGCAACCGCCCGTCAACTCCTTCGCGGGCATATCCGCAAGCGAAGCAGGTGCGCGCCGACACCTTCACCGAACAGCGCCCAAGTGAGCAGCGTCCAAGTGAGCAGCGCCAAAGTGAGCAGCGCCAAAGTGAGCAGCCCCTAACCGGGCAGCCGCCCACCGAACGCCCCACCGCCCGTCAGCCGAACGACCGCCGCGCGTCCGCCCCCTCGGCTCCGCCGTTCGTCCCGTCAGAACAGCCGCCCGCCCGCTCCAATGGGCACAGGGCAGCGTCGCCCGCTTACCAGCCCGCCGAAGTCAAGGTCTGGATTCAACTGGATCAGTGGGTCAGCCAAAAAGTGCGCGAGTTGGGGATCAAGCGCACGCGCGAATTGATCAACCTGTGTGAAGAGCCAGAGCGCAGCCTGCTCCTACAGTTCATCGACGTTTACGACGAACAGAGCGTGCAGTCCCGCCCGGCGCAGCAGCAGTACCCGACTCAGCCGTATCAAGATCAACCGTACTCGAACCCGCAGTACCACACCGACGAGCCGATCTACACCCGCCCGGTGAACACCGCGCCGATACCGGCGCGCGCACCGATGCAGACCCCTGCCGAACAATGGCAGCAGCACGCCAACGCTACGACTCGCGGCGGCGAATACAGCCCGTTCGGCGAGCATCAAGACCTCGTACTGGGCTTGATCAAGGCACTGCTGGAAAATGCCCAACGCGCCCCCGCCGTCATGACCAATGGCAACGGGCACGCCAACTATTAAAGGATGTTAGACGACTATGGACAAAACGATCACCACCGCTCTTTTCATCGCCGCCAGCATGATTATGGTGCTGGTGCTTTTCAACGTAGCTTACCCGGCTGTGATTGAAGGCGCCGACTCTGTGTCACGGATGGCGAAAGGCGTTGCTGATCGGATGAGCTATGAAGTCGCTATCGTCCACGCCAGCGCCGAACTCGACGCTGATCATCAGTGGCAAGACGGCAACGGCAACAACCTGTTCGACGTTTTCGCTTGGATCAAGAACACCGGCGCAGCGCGGATCACCGCCCTCGACCGGATGGACATCTTCTTCGGTCGCGAAGGGAATTACGTGCGTATCCCCTACCAAAGCGAAGCGGGCACGTCTTCTACCTATTGGACGTGGACCGTCGAGAACGACAGCGAATGGCTGCCGACGGCAACTCTGCAAATCGACATCCACACGTCAGCGCCGCTGCCGACCGGTCGCTATTTCCTGCGCGTGATCCTCCCGAACGGCGTTTCCAGCGAATATTTCCTAGGCATCTGATCATGGAAAATGTCCTCGCAGCCGTCGTCATCATCTTCCTCTTGCTGTTCGGCGGACTCACCATGTCGAGCGCCTTCATTTCGGCGCAAGAGACCATCATCACCGCCTCACAAGCCGTGAGCAGCCGCGTCAACGACATCGCCGGGACGGACATCAAAGCCGTTGACTTGAAGGTGATCGACTCCGGCAGCGTGATCGAGTTCACCATCCGCAATGACGGCGACCTCAAGCTCGCCGATTTCACCAAGTGGGATTTGTTCACGGAATACTACGACAGCGCGGCAACCCCCGGCTATCACGGCGGAAGGCTGCCCTACAACTCGACCGGCGCGGTCATCAACGCATGGTCGCTCGACGGCATCTACCTCGACGCGGCAAACGACCTCGCCGAGAGCTACGAAATCGGCATCTTGAACCCCGGCGAGGACATCGTGCTGCACGTTCGCGTGTCGCCTGAGATCGGCGTCGGGCAAAGCGTCACCGTGACGGTCGCCACCCAGAACGGCGTCGTCACCGCACTGACCGGCAAGCGCAACACGCCGCCGCTGCTGGTTCGCAGCTACGGCACGCGAGTCGCGAATGGCGGCAGCGCGCCGATCACCACCGCGACGCTGCAAAGCGTCGACGTCGAAAACCCAGCCGACGAGCTGACTTACACGATCACCACCGCGCCCGCACAGGGAATGCTCACGCCGCTGGGCAGCTTCACGCAAGCGCAGATCGACGCGGGCGAGGTCTACTACACCCACATTGGCAGCGGCGACGACAACTTCGAATTCACCGTGACCGATGGCATCGATACCATCGGCACTTACAGCTATCCGATCACCATTAATGAACCGCCGGAACGCGAGAACAACGCCGGGTTGACGCTTCCGGCGAACAGCACCGCCGTGATCACCAGCGACCTGCTCAGCGTGACCGACGCCGACGACCCGCTCGACAAGCTGATCTATACCATCACCCAGTTTCCGGCGAACGGCACGCTCAGCCTCGGCTCGACGTTCAGCCAAGCCGACATCGACAATCTGGGGCTGACCTATACCCACAGCGGGACCAAAGCCGATTTGTTCAAGTTCGTCGTGACCGACGGCTACGACGTGCTCGGCGAGGACACTTTTATCATCACGCTCGTCCCGTAACTCTAGACCCTAACGCGCAAGAGTGAGGCAGACGCATGGCAACCGAAACGACCGAGAAGACCCAACTCAACATCTCGTCGCACAACATGGAGCTGGATAGCAAAATGGGCGGCGGGCTGCCGCTCGGCTCCCTGACGTTGATCGAGGGCGGGTCGGGATCGGGCAAGTCGGTGCTCGCCCATCAAATGCTGTGGGGTGCGCTGCTCGACGGCTTCACCGTCTCGATCTTCACCAGCGAAAACACCATTCGCAGTTTCATCGCGCAGATGCAGAAGCTCGACAGCGACCTGCTCGACTTTGTACTGCTCAACAAATGCCGTATCTACCCGATGGCGCTAACCAAGCTGGGCGACCACGCGACCGCCGCTCTGCTCACCGCGATCAGCGAGGAGACCAAACGCACGCTGATCATCGTCAACTCGCTGACCGCCGCCGTCGTCCATGACACCGAAGACGCGCCGATCTTCCGCTTTTTCGAGGGCTGCCAACGCCTCTGCGCCAGCGGCACGACGATCATCGTCACCCTGCACGCGCAAGGCATCGACGAAGACCTGCTTAACCCGATTCGCTCGATGTGTGACGCCGATCTCCGGCTGCGCGCCGATCAGGACGGTCAGCGGATGGTCAAGACGCTGGAAGTCAACAAAGTGCGCGGGGCGGACAGCACGACCGGCGCGATTGTCGGCTTCGACGTGGAACCGGGCTGGGGGATGCGCGTCATCCCGATCAGCAAGGCACGAGGCTAACGAATGGGCGCCCAAACCGTACTCCCCTTCCCCTTTGACCGCGCCACCGTCCAGACGCCGAGAGACGCGCTGATCGCCCAGCTTTCGCCCGAACTGCGCGCCGCCTGCGAAGAGTCGGATTTCCTATTCGACTATCTTCAGTACGTCCCGATCACGGAATTCGGCGTGCCCGCCTACTATGCCAAGCCGCCGCGCACGCTCGGCTTGAGCGGCGAGCGCAACCTGATCTACCCGATCAAGGAAGGGCTGTTCGTCCACGTCTTCCCCGACCCCTCCGGCGCGCGCGATTACTACATCGCCATCGAGCCGACGGTCGTCACCAACGTCGACGACATCATGCCGGAAGTCGAGAACAAGCTGGTCTCGTGGGCAGAGGAGATCGGGCGCACCGAAGACGTCGACGAAAAAAGGAAGCTGCTGATCGAGCTGATCGACGAAATTTGCACGACGACCCCGCCTAAAACCGGCACGAAGGCGAAATCCGCGAAAGTCTTGGTCACGCGCCGTCAGCTCGAAGCGATCCGCTACCTCGTTATCCGCGAGAAGATCGGCTTGGGGATTTTGCAGCCGCTGCTGCTCGACCCCTACATCGAAGACATTAGCTGCTCCGGCGTCGGCGCGATCTTCATCGAGCACAAGATTTTCAAGAGCCTCCAGTCCTCGATTGTCTTTCCGACCTTCGACGACGTGGACGACTTCGCCGTCTGGTTGGGCGAATGGGTCAAAAGCCCGGTCACGGTGCGTAATCCACTGGTCGACGCGGTGCTGCCGGATGGGTCGCGTATCAACATCGTCTACGGGCGCGAGATCAGCAAGCGCGGCAGCAACTTCACCATCCGTAAATTCTCCGATACGCCGACCAGCGTCCTCGAACTGATCGATTTCGGCACCCTCAACTATATGATGGCGGGCTACCTCTCGCTGGTGCTGGAAGCGCACATGAATATGTTCATCGTCGGCGCGACCGCCTCCGGCAAGACCACCATGCTCAACGCGCTGACGACCTTCCTCAAGCCGGACGCCAAGATCATCACCATCGAGGACACGCCCGAAGTCCAAGTGCCGCATCAAAACTGGCTGCAAGAGATGACACGCGCCGGGAATGGCGATAACAAGGGCGGCAACGTCGGCATGTTCGAACTCCTGAAAGCCGCCCTACGCCAGCGCCCCGACATCATCATCGTCGGCGAAATCCGCAGTATCGAAGCGGTCGTCGCGTTTCAGGCGATGCAAACGGGTCACGGTGTGATGTCGACCTTCCACGCCTCGTCGGTCGAAAAGCTGATCCAGCGTCTCACCGGCGACCCGATCAACATCCCCAAGACTTACATCGACAACCTCGCGCTCGCCGTGATCGTCTCCGCCGTCCGCCTGCAAGATGGACGCATGGCGCGCCGCGTGCTCAGCATCAACGAGATTATCGGCTACGACCCAATATCGTCGACGTTCTCGTTCCTCGAAGCTTTTCGCTGGAACGTCGCGACCGATAGCTTCGACTTCCCCGGCTACCGCAACAGTTACCTGCTAGAAGAAGTGATCGCCATCAAGCGCGGCATTCCGCCGTCCCGCCGTCGCGAGATTTACGACGAAGTCAAGCGTCGGGCGCAAATTTTCGAACAACTGCATACAGAAAAGAAAGTGTCGGATTTCCATGAATTCTACAAAATCCTCGCCGAAGCGCGGCGACAGAAACTCATATAAACCTGTCACGCCCTTCGACATGTTCTACCAACTGACCTACATGTCGGCGATGGCTTCGGCAGGGATTTCGCGGAGCAAGACCTTCGAGATCGCCGCGCTGTCGAAATGCTCGGCGTCGCCCTATTTCGTGGCGGTCAACACGCTGGTCGACGAATTCCGTTACGACTACCCGGATGCCTGCCACATTGTCGCGCCGAAAGCCAAGTCCGAGAACATCCGCAGCTTTTTGCTGCGCATGGCGGACGCGATGCGCTCCGGCGAGCCGCTCGACGATTTTCTCACCCGTGAGGCGAAGGTTCAGGGCGACGACTACCGCAACGAGTACGAGCGGAATCTGGAAAATCTCAAGCAGTGGACCAACGCTTTCTCGTCGATCACGATTTCGGTCGGCTTGATCATCATCATCCAGATGATCACCTCGATGATTTACTCGACCAGCGTCACCAGCATCGCCACGCTGGTCGCCGCCGGGGTGCTGATGTCGGGCTTCGGCACGTGGATCATCTATCGCTCCGCGCCGCGCGAAGCGATGAACGTCGCCGCCGCCAAAGGCTCGCGCGATCAGCGGCTCGCCCTGCGGCTGTTCAAGACCATCGTCCCGACCACCGCGCTCGCCGCCGCGATGCTGCTGGTGCTTGGCGGCAGCATCGGCTTGGCGCTGCTGGTGGCGGCGGGCTGCTTGCTGCCGGTCGGCATCGCCAGCTTGATCAGCGACCGCCGCATCAACAAGAAGGACGTCGAATTCAGCACCCTGCTGCGCTCGATGGGCGGCATGGCGACGTCGAGTGGCACCACGCTTAAACAAGCGCTCACCAAAATCGACCTCACCTCGTTTCCCGCGCTGCAAGACGACGTTCAGCGCTTGAGCACCCGCCTGCTGGCGCGCATCGACCCCGACGTCTGTTGGCGTCAGTTCGGCATCGAAACCGGCAGCCGCCTCATTCACGAAGTCGTCGAAATCTTCTACGGCGCGGTCAAAATGGGCGGCGACCCGGAGCGCGTCGGTTACGTCTGCTCGCTGTTCGTCGCCCGTGCCACCCAACTTCGGTCGAAACGCCGGTTGGTATCGGGGACGTTTTCGGCGCTGGCGACGGTCATGCAGGCGATGGTCGCCGTCCTGATGGTCTTCGTGCTTTCCATCGTCAACAACTTCGCGACGATGGTGGCGACGATGGCGCCCGCCGAAACCGGCAGCGGCATGGCAGCGAACATGAGCCTCGGCTTGGCGGAATTCGGACCGGGGGAGCTGGCTTTCTTGGGCACGGTCACGGCGATGATGGTGGTCGCCGTTTCGGTCGCCAGCGCCGCCGCCATCATCTTCTGCGATGGCGGGCTAAAACTGAAAGTCTTCTTCTATCTGGCGATTACGATGTTCATCTCCGGCTTGAGCTTCGTCTTCGTTCCACCAATGGTCGCCGGTATTCTGGCGAAGTGAGGTAGGCATTGATGTCACTCGTCGACGTACTTCTCTCGAACAAGCAGGTTATGCTCAGTCTGGTGATGGTCGGGGGCATTCTGCTCTTTGCCCTCACGCTGGCAGTTGGACCGTCGATCTTTGAAGCAGGGAAACAAATCATGGCACGGAGGAAAGCGAAACAAGCCGCGCTGCGCGCCCGGAAGATCAAGGCGCAGCGGAAGCGCGCGGCGCTGGCGAAAGCGCGCGCACGGGCACAGGCAGCCAACCCGGCAGCGGCGGCTCCGCTGCCGCCCGGCGTCCGGGCAGTCTACCCCGGTGAGGAAGAACTTCCGGTAGCGGCGATGGCGGACGCTTCCGCCCAAGCGTCAGCGCCGGAGTCAGCCGCCGCGCCGGTCGCAGCAGCGGAAGCCGCTGATGTCGCCGCCGCCCCGGAGGAAGTCGCCGAAGCTGAGGAGAACGCCGAAGCCAAGTCGGGCGAATTCGAACCCGAAACCGACCTGCAAAACCTGCTCAACTCCGTGTTCACCAACGACGAGCAGAACGAGCGCTTTGCAGTCCTGCTGCGCGATACCGAGGTCATCAGCGCCGAGACGCTGCTGGCGCTGGCGCGCAAAGTCGCCGCCGACCTCGGCGCGAGCAGCGGCTATCCCGCCGAAAGGCAGCCGCAATGATCGTTTTGTTTGCTTTGCTCGGATTGATCGCCGGGTGGCTGCTGGAACTTTCCGGCGACGCGCTGATCGGCTGGAGCGGCGTCAAGACCGCCGCGCCGCGCCTGCGCTATCCCGCGTGGCTGCGCCTGCTGCGTCGCCAACCGGAAACTGAACGCGCCTCGCTGGTGTTCGAGTTGTTCATGGCGATCCTGTTCGCGCTGGTCTACGCCCTGCACGGGATCAGCGGCGAGACGCTCTGGTTGATTCTGTCCTGCTCGTTCTTCGCGCTGATCACGATCATGGACGTCAAGTACCGGATCGTCTTAAACGTGCTGACCTATCCCGGCTTGGTGATCGCGCTGGGGGTCAACCTGCTTGTGCTGCACCAGCCGCCGCTGCCGATCCTGCTCGGCGTGTTCTTCGGCTTCGGCGTCTTCTTCCTGACCGACCGGGTCAAACCGGGCGGGCTGGGCGGCGGCGACGTCAAGCTGGCGGCGCTGATCGGCGCGGCGTTCGGCTTCCCCAACGTCCTACTGGCGTTGATCGTCAGCGCGGCGACCAGCGCCACCGTGATCGTCTTCATGCTGACGGTGCGCCGCCGTACCCTGCAAGCCTCAATTCCTTACGCCCCATTTTTGTGCATTGGCGCGATGATCGTCTTGATCTATAGTACACTTCCGTTGATCGGCTAAATACTGCACCCGGCAAATGACCAAAAAACGGGCGTAACAGGTTGCACCCCTACATCGACGGGCTGCGTTTGTAGGGGCGTTCGGTTGAACGCCCACTTGGAAAGAGTTACCGGACAAAGCATTAACGAGATCAGGGATCATGTACGACGAACCGCCGATTTTAGAAGAAGAACCCAGCCAACCCACCCGCCTCACGGCACGGCTCGTGCCTTGGGTGCTGGCGTTAGGCATCGCTTTGCTGTTTTTCCCGCTCACCCTGATTTCAGCGGCAATTGACGACACCAACATGCTTCAAGGGACGCAATCGGCGGAACTGCAAGCGACCATCACCGCGCCGCCGCCGATCCCGCACGAGGAACAAACGCTGACCAGTCAACTGCTCGAACGACGCACCGACCTCAGCGTGATCGAGAACGTCCCGGCGACAATGGTCGCCGCCCACGTCGACCTGCCCGCGATCATGGCGGCGCTGCGCAGCTATAACGCCAACCGCATCCGGCTGACCGCCTTCAACCATCCGACCAACCGCCTGACGCTCGACGGCGCGGCGATGGAAGAACGGGACGTGCTCACCTACATCAGCGCGCTGGAAGCGACCGGGCTGTTCGTCCGCGTCGACCTCCAATCGATCACCGTCAACCCGGTCGCGCCGCCGACGCCCGACTTTCAGGCGACGCCCAGTAAAGACGCGCCGCTGACTGAGGTCTACATGCCCTTCATCTTCACCCTCTCTATCGACCTACCGGGGGTTAATTGATGGATTTCGCCAGCCTGCGCTCGACGCTGTTCCGATGGCTGCCGATCTTCCTGCTCATGCTGGTGGTGCTGGGCTTGACGGTCTTCGCCGCGCGCACGGTGCTGCCCAGCTACCAGAACTACGCCACGCTCTCCGCTAGCATTGGGACCCAGCAGGTGCTCGTCGGCACGCAGCTCGCAGCGCAGGACGGCGACAACAATTTGCTGATCTTGCAGAGCCAGATCGACAAGGCGAACGAGGCGCTCACCGCCGCTGGCGAGCAGTTCCTAACCGACGCCGAAGCCGACGAAGTGCTCAACCGCCTGTATCGCTACGCTTACGCGCGCGGCGTTCGCGTCGCCAATTTACAAGCACAGCAGCCCGCAGCCGGCACCAGCGCCCCCCTAATTCCTCCTTACGAAATCCGGCAGTATCAACTGCAAGTTGGCGGCGGGGTCGCCAACTTGATCGACTTCCTCGCCTATTTTCAGGATGCGTCGCTGCCAAGCGTCAACATCGCCAACATGGACGTCACCCAAAACGGCGATCAAGCGCTGCTGACCATGAATCTGCTGATGTATACGTCGCCTTACGCTTCCGGTCACGCCCTCGACCCCATGCCAACTCCGCTGCCGCCCACGCCCACCGACCTGCCGACCGCGACCCCCTTACCCACCATCCCGCCGACCGAGAACTCCGGTCGAAGTCGCCGCCGTCAATACGCCGACCGCGACCCCGCTGCCGAGCGCAACTCCGACCGCCACGATCACGCCCTCGCTCACCGAGCCGCCCTCGGCGACGCACCAGCCGACCCCGACCCGACCGCCTAGCGCGACCCCGGTCGCCAGCGTGATCCCCTGTGAGGGCGCGCAGCCGACACTGTTCCAGCCGGGCGACATCGCCATCGTCGATTTCAACGGACTCGGCGCGCTGCGCGTCTTGGCAGACCCGAACGGCAGCATCGTCAGCACCCGAACGCAGGCTTACGACAACCAATCGCTCGAAATCATCGCCGGTCCCGTTTGCGCCAACCACATGTACTATTGGTACATCCGCAACCTGAGCCAGAACAACGCGCTCGGCTGGGTCGCCGAAGGGCAGGGCGACCAGCGCTACCTCTGCCCCGAAGATGATCCGGAGTGCGTCCCCTGAGCGAGCACGCTCACCGTTTTAACTTCAATTGTGGATAAGCGCACTTCAAGAACACGTTTTCTCGTGTAGGGGCAGGACTCAGTCCCTGCCCCTACTGCGAAAATTCTCCCCCATACTCCTTATCCACAATTCGCGTTCTTAAATCCCCTCGCCTAAGGAAGGGTGATTTAGGGAGTCAGCAAACGTGGCTCTATCTGGCGGTTGAGTTTTTCGAACCCCTTCTGCTATAATTCGCATTGAAATGAAGCGTCCAGCGCGAACGTGGGCTGGATGCTTTCGTTTCCTACCTCTTGATCGCTGAGTTCACGAGAAAAAGCATAGTGACAGCCAAACCGCTGATCGTCTTGCCGGTCGCCGCGCCGGTCAAGCAGGCTTCCTTTGATCTCGCGGCAACCATCAGCGCCGCGATCCGCGCAGCGGGCGAGACGCTGCAAACCGGCGACGTCGTCGCCGTCTCCAGCAAGTACACCGCCATCAGTGAGGGGCGGATCGTCAAGCTGGACGACGTGCAGGTCACGCCGCAGGCGCAGGTGATTGCCGACCGCTACGATATGAATCCGCGCATGGCGCAGTTGGTCGTGCAGGAAGCCGACCACATCTTCGGCGGCATTCCCGGCTTTCTGCTGACTTTCAAGGACGGCATTCTGTCGCCCAACGCCGGGCTGGATCGCTCGAATATTCCCAACGGCTACGTCGTCCTGTTCTCGGAATATCCCTACCGTTCGGCGGCGAACCTGCGTCACGCCCTCAACGCCGAGTTCGGCGTCGACGTCGGCGTGATCCTGACCGATAGCTGGCTGATGCCGGGACGTTGGGGCACGACCGGCGTCGCGCTGGCGACGGCGGGTTTCCGCCCGATTCAGGACGAGCGCGGCAAGATCGACCTGTTCGGCAACCCGATGCAGGTGACGCAGCGCGGCATCGCCGACACCATTTGCGCCGCCGCCGAGTTGGTCATGGGCGAGCGTGACGAGGCGACCGCCGTCGCCATCGTCCGCAACGCGGGCGTCGAGCTAACCGACGCCCCCATCACCGAAGCCGACGTCTCGATCCCGTGGCACCTGTGCATCTACGTCCAGTCGCTCACCGAAGGGCGGCTCGAACCGCTCGCCGTCAGCGGCGACTGACCCACAAGCGACGGTGTAGGGGCAGGTTTGAAACCTGCCCCTACGGATTCTGCCTGCCCGGATATGCAACCGCGCTCGCCATTCCGACGTAATTGAAAGTAAGATACAGATGTGCCATTTGTGGCGACTTTAACCGACTGGTCTTTATTGTGATCCCTATGACTGAACTGACTCGACAAACTCCATCTCTCCCTTACCCGCGCGGTGTTGGACGCTGGCTGCTGCGGCTGCCGTTGGCGCTCTACCGGCTCGGCTTGGGCGATACGCTCAACTCGCTCCACGTCATGATCCTCGGCACGGTCGGGCGCGTGAGCGGCTTGCCCCGCTACACACCCATCGAGTACCGTCAGCACGGCAGCAAGCTCTACTTGATCTCCGCGTGGGGCGATCAACCGCATTGGTACCGGAATCTGCTGGCGACCCCCGACGTGCTCGCCCAAAAAGGCAGCAGCGCTTACAGCGCGTGCGCGCAGGTCGTGACCAATCCCGGCGAAGCGCTGCGCGTCCTGCGCCTGTTTCGCAATCGCGCGCCGTTCGTTTATGACCCGCTGATCGCCCGCCTGAGTGACAGCGATCAAGTCGACGAGCGCACGCTGCCCGACATCGCCCAAACGATCACCATCGTCCGGCTTGATCCGCAGCCCGGCGCGCCGCCTATCCCGCCGATCCGTGCGGATCGTGGGTGGATGCTCTGGTCTGGCGCGCTCGCCGTGATCGCCCTGCTCGTTATCGTCGTCACGCGCAGCGCCAGCCATCGTCAAGCGAACAGTTCGTGACTCGTTCCACGACGCACAGCCCGATATAATGGACTTCATTCGCTCACTATTCGGTTGAATTTGCCGGTTTATGACTTCGACAGCACCCACGCGACCGCAGCGGCTGCGCTGGCAGGCAGTTTGGCAGCTCCACCCGCCCGTCGTGTTCGTCGTGCGCGCAACTCCGCTAGAGTGTCTGCAAACGCTCGTCCGCGCCACCAAGCCGAGCACGCAGCGCTTGCATCTGCGCAACCTGTTCGCCGAGGGGCGGCGCTACTACGTCCAGCCGCAACCCAACGGCTTCAAGCTGACCAGCGATAACCGGATGCTTTGGGGTGGACGACGACGCGCGCGCGTCGCGGCGGTGGTGCTCGGCGGCTTCTCCTCGCCGGAGGACGACATCACCTTCATTCGCTTGCACAGCCGCATCAACCTGATCTATCTGCTCAGCGCCCTGCTGATTCCGCTGTTCTTCTCGTCGATCATCATCTACATGCCGTGGTCGCCGCTGCTGATCGGGGGGATCGTGCTGCTGCTGTTCGCGCTCTCGCTGATTGCCCATCGCTTCAACGCCGCGCTTCAGGTCAATGCGCTGATCTACTTTGTCCAGACGGTGATCGAAGACCTGCCCCCGGTCGAGGTGGCGGAACTCCCCGCCAGCGGTCCCGACGTCGTGCTGCCCAACAACGACTTCCGCGAGCAGTGGCGCAAGTTCTACCGCGAGCAGACCCAGAAAAATCGTGACGGCTAGTCCGACGCCTGTTTGAGATCCTCCGCCAAGCCGAGCAGCGGTCGCAGCGGCGGCAGGCTTGCATCGACCGCGTTCAAGAAGTCGAGCGCCTGCACTTCGCTGTCGGCGGCGTAATAGGGGATGCTCAACAGCCGCGACACGATGTTGGCGAGCATGGTGACGATGCAGTCGTTGACATTGTAGGTGACGATCCAGCCCGGAGCCGGTCGGCACAGCAACTCCTGTGCGACCCGCGTGAGCGCCCGCAGGTTGATCGGTAGTTCCTTGAGCGCTCCGGTATCGTACATGGTATGCACGGTTTGAGACGGAACGCTGTCCCGGTAAGCGCGCCCCTGCGCTGACGTTTCGGTCACTTCTTCGAGTGTGACAACGCCGAAAAAACGATAAATCAGGATGCGATCTTGCAAGAACCATGAAACACTGGTGGGCATCACTTCAACCTTCAAAGATTTAGTTCTTGTTATAGTTTATGCTGGTTTCCTAAATTTAAGTAGTCGGTCAGGGTTTGTTCGTTAAATCTGGCGCCACCTGCGTGCTTGCCCCTGCCCCGCAGCGACGGAGTAGGGGTTAGCGAGACGTCATGGGGTCAGCTTAATACGCCATATCGACCAAGCCGCAGTAGGTCGCCGGATCAGTCAGGTGTGTGAGGATGTAGTCGGCAACGTCCGCCCGTGAGAGCGACGATCCATGCGTCAGCTTGCGGTTGACCACCGCTTGATAGTGTCCGGTCCGAGGATCGTTGGTCAGCCTCGGTGGGCGCAGGATCGTCCAATCGAGATCGCTTGCCGCGACCTCGTTTTCCATCCGCACCAGATCGGTATACATGTTTTTGAGGATTAGCCAGATCAGCGGCTTCGCTAGATAATGCTGCCACAAGGAACCGGATCGATCCCGCTGGCGGAGATGCAAAAGATCCGGCGCACCTGCGCCGCCCGCATCGCCGTCATTATGTTAGCCACGCCCGCCGAGTAGACCGTCGTCGGCGCGCGATTCCGCGCCCCCACTGCCGAGACGACCACGTCCTGCCCACTGATCAAATCGCGGATCGTCGCCGCCTCCAGCACGTCGCCGTAGACGACGTCAAGCCGCGCGCGCCGGATCGTGACCGCCTCTGGGCGGCGCGCGACCGCCGTAACCTCATGTCCCGCCGCCAGCGCTTGCGCAACCACTTCCGCGCCAATGCCGCCGGTTGCTCCAAAGACGACCAGTTTCACAACTTCACCTCATCATTTCCGGTATAATTACCGCTCATCCACTTCAACTTATCAGGATTCCCAATTGCCCGAATCTCGGCGACCCGTCCTTCGTCGACCGTCAGCGTCAAAACGATCCGCACCGTGCCCTCTGCGCGGATGATCATGGCAAGTTCGTCGTTCACCTCGGCGAGTTCGACTTGGTAGGCGCCGGTCAGTAGGCGCGGAGTCGCCAGCATGAACTGCGCCACCGCACTGCGCCCGCGCAGTGGATAGATCGCTGCGCCGCGCGCCTTGCCACCGCCATCCGCCCACAGCACCACGTCCTCGGAGAGCAACTGCATCAAGCCGTCCATGTCCCCGCTGCGAGTTGCCGCGACGAACTGGTCGAGCATCTGGCGCTGCGTCTCGGCGCTCGGCTTGAAGCGCGGGCGATGCTCGGCGAGGTGCTTCTTCGCCCGGCTCGATAATTGGCGACAGGCGGCTTCGTCTCTGCCGACGATCTGCGCGATCTCGGCGTACTCGTAGTCGAAAACTTCGCGCAGCAAGAAAACCGCGCGCTCCAGCGGCGTCAAGTCCTCCAGCAGCGTCAGAAAGGCGATTGACAGCGAGTCGTGCAGTTCCGCCTGCTTCGCGGGCGCGAAGGTATCGTCGGCTGCGGTGAGCACGGGTTCGGGCAGCCACGGACCGATGTAGGTTTCGCGCCGCACCTGTGCCGACTCAAGGTGATCGAGGCACAGCCGCGTGATGACCTTGGTCAGCAGCGCCTTGTGCGACCGGATCTGCTCCGGCGCGACGCTCTGATAGCGCAAATAGGCTTCCTGTACGATGTCTTCTGCTTCGGTGGCGCTGCCCAACATCCGGTAAGCGATGGAGAACATCAAGGGGCGATGTGCCTCGAACTGCGCGGCATCAGGAGTGCTCATAACGACACCTTTTGAACTCTGGTTTCAACAAATAAGACGGCTTGATCGTCCGTTTTGTGACATCGGCTGTCAAACCGGTGTCGAGCAAACGACACAGCGCATCGTATGCCCGCCCGCCTGATGTATGCTATCCTTTGGGGTGTCCCTATAATTAGGGGGGCGATTTGCCCCGTGCAGCCATTACAATCAGTACTGGAATAGTACGCGAGAAACCATGAGACGAGGACCGATTATTGTCATTATCTTTGTCCTGCTGGCGGCGGGCGTCGTCGGCGCGAGCCAATTTTTGCGCTCGCAGCCGCCGCTGGAAGTCGCCGTCGCCGTCAACCCGCTGGCAGAGTCGTGGGTGCGCGCCGCCGTCGACGCTTATAACGCCACCGAGCCGGTCGTCAACGCGACGCGCCGGGTCGTCTATCACGTCACGGCAATCGACGACCTCACCGTCTGGTCAGACGAAGTCTCGCGCCAGTGGACGGAAACCGATCACCCGGCAGCGTGGATTCCGGCGACTAGCGTATCGCTGGATTATGCCACCCGCCTGCCCTTTGAGGTCGTCCAGCCGTCGCTTGCGCAGACGGTCTTGACGTGGGGCGGCTTCGCGGATCGCGTTGCCGCGCTGACTGACGGCGGCTCGCATCCGCTCGACTGGGACGACGTCGCGCGCGCGGTCGATGCTCAGCGTTGGGCAAATATCCCCGGCGCAAGTGCCTCGTGGGGCAACGTGACCCTCGCCTTCAGCCGTCCCAACCGCTCGCTGAGCGGCTTGACCGTGTTGTTCTCCGGCGCGGGCGCGTTCGGCAAGCAGACGGCGCTGGATGGATCGACGCTGCAATCGACCGACTACCGCAACTGGATGGCGCCGATCCTGTCGAGCGTGCCCAACTACAACACGCTCGGCGCGTCGGTCGCCGGGACGCTGGCGTCGCGCGGTGCGTCGGTCGGCGAAATCGCGCTGCTGCCGGAAAGCGAATGGCTCAACCAACTGCACGGCAATCTGGTCGCCAGCGCCAACCCAATTCAGCTCAGCTATCCGACTTATGAATTTAGCTATGACTTTCCATTGGCGCGCTGGCAGGGCATGACGGCGGACGAGAACGCGGCGGTCGCCGCGCTGGGGAGCTACCTGCTCGGCACGCAGCCGGAAGCCTACGGCTTGCGCCCCGCCAGCGGATCGCCCGCGTCGACGGCGAGTTTGTTCGCGCAGGCGGTCGACTACGGCGCGCAGATCGCGCCCGACTTGAGCCAAGCGGTGCAAGCGCCGCCGCGCGCTGAGACCCAACGCCTGCTCTCGTGGGTTGGCACTGCACTGCCCTAAAGCAGTGCGCAGCAATGGATTAAGCGGGTTTGAAAACGAACGGTGCTAGTTCTTCGACCCCGTCAACCCCCTGACCCCCTCTCCCACGCAAGCGGGCGTCCCAACAAGTTGGGAGAGGGGGAAGCATGTGGGGTTTTGTCCCTCTCCCCGTTTACGTGGGCGAGGGACGGCTTGCGTCAGCAAGCAGAGTGAGGGGGAAATAGGCGCTGGCAAACGAGTACCGTAGACGGAAATTTAGGGGGATTCATGCGCGTTTCGCAGATCAACATTTACCCGATCAAATCCTGCGGCGGGATCGCGCTCGACGCCGCCCAGATCGACGCGCGCGGCTTCGTCAATGATCGCCGCTGGCTGCTGGTCGATTCTGCCAATCACTGCCTGACCCAGCGCGAACTGCCGCGCATGGCGCTGATCGCGGTCGCGATTGAGGACGGCTGTCTGCGCCTGACCGCGCCCGGCGTCAGCGCTTTGGAACTGCCCGTCGATCAGCCCGGCGCGCGCGTCGCCGTCTCGGTCTGGAAGGATGGCGGCATCGGCGCGGTCGATCAGGGCGATGGGGTCGCGGCGTGGTTCCGCGCGCTCTTGGGACGCGAGTGTCGTCTCGTCCGCTTCGCCGACGACGCCGTGCGCCCGGTCAATCCCAAGTACGCCCCGCACCCGACTGATAGCTCCGCTGCGCCAGAAGGTCGTCAAGTCGGCTTTGCCGACGGCTTTCCGTTCCTGATCATCTCCGAGGCGTCGCTGGCAGACCTCAACGCGCGCTTGGACAATCCGCTGCCGATGAATCGTTTTCGCCCCAACATCGTCGTCGCCGACACCGAGCCTTATGCCGAGGACGGGTGGCGCGCGATCCGCGTCGGCGGCGAAGAAATTGACGTCGTCAAGCCCTGCGGTCGCTGCATGGTCACCACCACCGATCAGGCGACGGCAGCCCGCGCCAAAGAGCCGCTGCGCACGCTGGCGAGCTACCGCCGCGACACCGGCGGCGGTCCGCTGTTCGGCATGAACGCGATCCACCGCACCAGCGGCGGCACGATCCATGTTGGCGATTCGGTCGAGGTGCTTTCATGAAACGGTTGCGTGGTTAGGGTTGGTCTTGCTCGTAGCTATCGGCGTTGTTCCGGTTGCAAGCCGCGCCGAAGGTCAAGACGATTCCCGTTCCGAGTATCGGCGGCTGTCGGTGCGGTTTTCGCCCGACGATCACACGGTTGCGGTTTACGATAACTACCTGATCTACAACGACGCGCCAACTCCCGACACTTTACCCGATCACGCTCTACGACGCTGAGACGGGTAGCGCAATCGGGCACGCTCAGCGGCTTCAGCGATTGGGTGACCGGGCTTGATTTCAATTCCGACGGCAGCCAAATCGTGACCATGCACCGCAATGGCGACGTCAACCTCTGGAACAGCGCCGACCAAACGCTGATCAAGACCATCGCCACCTATGGCATGGGCGGGAGTTCGGTGCAGTTTCTGCCGGATGACCACAGCATCCTCTACCGCGCGGGCGAACTCGTGATCGGCATCCTCGACCTCGATTCGGGGGCGATCACGCACCTGTTCGGCGTTCACCTCGATAGCTACGACGATTACACCACCAACTACGTCCAGTTTCCGGGGCGCGGGGACGTCACCTTTGCCGCCGGTGCCATTTCGCCGGATGGTCTCTGGCTGGCGACCTCGACCACCAATGATGCGGTCGATCTGTGGGACGTCTTCGGCGGTGATCGCGTGCAGCTGCGCCCGCCATCGGAAAAACCGGCGCAGTTCTCGATCCGCGCGTTCGCCTTTTCCGGCGACGGCAGCCAGTTGATTTACTACGACAACGACGACCATCAAACCCACGTCTGGGACGTGAACAACCAGACGGAAACGCTGGCGCTGCCCTTCGGCGCGGTCGCTTTCGGCATTTCAGCGGATGCGACCAAACTGGCGTGGGCGGATCGCCAAGCGAGCGCGGTCTACGTCGCCGACATCGCGGCGGGGGCGGAGCCGGTGCAGGTCTTCGCGCTGCCCGACGATCAGGGGGTCGCCCCGCCGATCACCACTGTCACCTTCACGTCCGATGGTTCGCAGTTGATCGTCGGCGGGCTGATCGGCTCCAACGACGTCTCGAACATTTACGTGATTGATCTCGCGTCGTGAGCGCGAACACGCTGCGTTTTGGTAGGGGCACAGCGTGCTGTGCCCACCCGTCACCATGTCAATGATCTCATTTGCAGGAGTAGACCATGATTCGTCGCTTCGTTAAAATTCTGCCCTTCTTGATCCTCGCCGCGCTGACCGCGTGCAGCGGCGACAGCGGCACACCCTCGGCTCAGACCGCCGGCAACTGCGCCAACGGTGCGGTCGAGATCAGCATCATCTACGCGCCGGAATCGGATCAATACCTGCCCGGTGTGATCGCCGACTTCAACCGCGCCTTCGCGCAGGGCAAGAACCCCGTCACCGGCGCGAACCTCGCCAGCGGCGAAAAGGCGATCTGCGTCACCGGCAAGTCGGGATCATCCGGTACGGTGATGCAGGGCATCGTCAACGCCGTCATCGCCCCCAACAACCAGAACGTCGAGCGCCCGGTCATCTTCGAGCCGTCGGTCAGTCATTGGCTGGCGCTGGCGAACTACCAGAGCGGACGCCAATTGTTCGACCTCGCCGACACACAGGCGACCGCCCTCGCCCCGGTCGTCATGGCGATCTGGGAGAGCCGTCTCAAGGCGATCCAGCAAACCATCGGACATGATGACGTCGGCTGGCAAGACCTGCTCGACGTGCTCCACAGCCCCAACGGTTGGCAGGATTACGGCATCCCCAACGGACGGCGCACCGTCTTCTACGGGCACACCGACCCGATGGTCAGTTCAACCGCGCTCTCGACCCTGATCAGCGAGTTCTACGCCAGCGCCCGCGCCAATGGCTTCACCGACCGCCGTCTGACGCTCGACGAAGTCCGCAGCGCCGACGTCCAGCAGGGCGTCCGCGACATCGAGGAACTGATCCGCCACTACTCGACTCGCACGACCGAGTTCAAAGAGTACATCGCGCAGGGACCGCAGTATCTCGACTTCGTGGCACTCGAAGAGAACGACCTGATCTACATCAATCGCGGCTTGACCGACTATAAGCCGCCGGAAAAACTGGTCGCGCTCTATCCCAAAGAGGGAACGTTCTGGCACGAGCACCCGATGGGCATCGTCAATGCCGACTGGACGACGCCGGAGCAGCGCGACGCCGCCCGCGTCTTCGTCGATTACGTGCTCACGCCCGACGTGCAGCAGCAGGTGATGGCGCAGGGCTTCCGCCCCGCCAACCCGGACGTAGCGCTGGGCTTCCCCTTCGTCGAGGAAAACGGCGTCGATCCGAACCAGCCGACCGCCGTACTCGACGTGCCCGCGCCCGAAGTGATCGCGGCGATTCAGCAAAGCTGGTCGTTCGTCAAGAAACAGGCGGACGTGATGCTGCTGATCGACGTGTCCGGCTCGATGGGCAACGATGGCAAAATCGATCAGGCGCGCGAGGCGGCGTTGGCGTTCCTTGCTCACATGGAGCCGACCAACCGGGTCGGGCTGACTATCTTCAACGACACCATCGATCCGCGCGTGCCGCTCGGCAACTTTGAATCGACTCAGGATCAGCTTACGTCACATATCAAGTCGCTGCGAGCAGGCGGCGGCACGGAACTCTATCAGGCGGTCGTGCAGGCGACCCAAATGCTCGACACCGGCGGTGGCAGCGACAACCGCATCCGGGCGATTGTCCTGCTCAGCGACGGCGCGGACACCGGGAGTTCGGGCACGACGCTCAACGACGCGGTCAACGCGGTTGAGGCGAGCAGCAGTGACCTCAACCCGATCATCCTGATCCCGGTCGCTTACGGCTCGGACGCCGACATTAACGCGCTTAACGCCCTCGCCCGCGCCAGCAATACTAAGGTACAATCGGGTGATCCGCAGAGTATTCTCGGCGTGCTGGAAATCATTAGCAGCTATTTCTGATTATCGCTCACGATAGGATGCAAATGACCGAGTTCAACCAGAACCTCACCTCCGATCAACTTCTGGTCTGTGCGCCAGACCTTGATCTGCACGTGAGAAACCGACAAGAAATTTTCATACAAATGAGAGAGGAGTCCATCGTCGGCGATGACCGTGTGCTTGCCATTCTCCAAGCCTTCATGAAACCGTCGTCGCTCAAAGCCGCCGCCGCCCAGTTGAACGCCTCGGTCGCCAGCAAACACGACTGGATCGACCTAATGAACATGATCCTCCTTTTGCACGAGAGCGGGGTACTGGTCGATCCGAGCGCCGTTCAACCTCACATCAGTGGCAGCACGGGATTCGATAATGCGCTGATCCACATTGCCATGCTAAATGATCGCCAGCGCACGCAAAGCTACCTCGATGCCATCCGCGAGGTGGTACAGCCGGGGGACGTCGTCGTCGATCTGGGCACTGGGACGGGGGTGCTGGCAATCGCGGCGGCGCAAGCGGGTGCCAGCCGCGTCTATGCGATTGAGCGGGGAAGCATCGGCGAGGTTGCTCAACTGAACTTCAGCGCGAATCAGGTGGATGATCGCATCACGCTCGTGCGTGGGCGTTCGACGCAGGTGAATTTACCCGAACGAGCGGACGTTCTAGTCAGCGAAATCATCGGTGCCGAGCCGCTCCGGGAGCGCATTCTCGAATTCACGGCGGACGCCATCGAACGCTTTTTGAAGCCCGACGCCCGCCTCATCCCCGCGCAGATGAACTTGTATTTCCAGCCGTTTACGCACCCCGACGAATTTCAGCAGAAATATTTCTTCGCCGAGCCGGTGGTGGATAATTGGCGGTCGTGGTACGGCATCGATTTCAGCGCCATGCTGAGCGTGACGGCACCGCAGCCGTTCCCGATTATGCTCAAGGCGACCAAGCCGCGAGCGTGGGATTTGCTGTGCGACCCGGCGCTGCTTGCCACCATCGATCTCACAGTGCAAACCCGCAGTGATGTCGAGTTGACACAAACCTTTACGATTCAGCGTCCGGGTCGCCTCGACAGCATCCTGATTTATCCCGTCGCTCAACTTAGCCCGACCGTCAGCCTCACGCGCAATCCTTATGAAGTGGATGAGACGAGCAGTTGGTTTACCCCTATCTGGATGCTGCCTGAGCCTTTTGACGCACAGGTCGGCGATCAGTTCCAGTTTACCTATCGCTACCCGATGGGCGGCGGATCTAGCGAAATCTCGGTGACTCGCCTCACCTGAGCATGAACCGCTCTGGTCTACCTTGATCTCGAAGCGCTGCGCCGACAGCGTTTCGAGATTTTTATCCCTTTCTTACACGGCTGTGATACGGTTAGCCCAATAACGTGAATGCACGAGGATTTAGAGTGCTATGGCAGTGAACGAACACAACGAACAGCACGCTTTTAAAGCCGAAATTCAGCAGCTACTCAACATTTTGATCCACTCGCTCTACACTGACCGCGAGATTTTCCTGCGCGAATTGATCTCGAATGCGTCGGACGCACTCAACCGCGTCCAGTTCGAGCAGTTGACCAATCAGAACGTGCTCGACCCCGACGCCGAACTCTACGTCGAGATCAAGCCGGACGACGAAGCCGGAACGCTGACTATCAGCGACACCGGCATCGGCATGACCCACGACGACCTGATCAACAACCTCGGCACGATTGCCCACAGCGGCGCGAAAACCTTCGTCGAAGCGCTCAAGCAGGCGCAGACGGAAGGCGTCTCCGCCCAAGAGCTGATCGGGCAGTTCGGCGTCGGCTTCTACTCGGTCTTCATGGTCGCGGACAAAGTCCGTGTCGTGACCCGTTCCGCCAACCCCGACGAGCAGGCGTGGGTCTGGGAGTTGAATGGCAGCGACAATTATACGCTCGAACCGGGCGAGCGCGAGACGCGCGGCACCGACGTGATCATCACGCTCAAGGACGACGCCAAAGACTTCTTGCAGTCGTGGACGCTCAACGACGTCGTGCGCCGCCACTCGGATTACATCGCCTTCCCGATTTACGTCGGCGAGAGCGAAGAAGCCGTCAACAAGCAGACCGCGATCTGGCGGCAAGACCCCAAAGAAGTCGCCGACGAGCAGTACAACGACTTCTACAAGATGCTCACGCTCGACTTTGAAGACCCGCTGCTGCGCATCACCATGCGCGCCGACGTGCCGCTCCAGTTCTACGCGCTGCTCTACCTGCCCGCCAGCGCCGAGCGTAATATGCTCAGCCTGCGCCGCGAGCCGGGGCTGAAGCTCTACGCCCGCAAAATCCTTATTCAGGAATACACCACCGACCTGCTGCCGGACTATCTCGGCTTCGTGCAGGGCGTGGTCGACAGCGAAGACCTGCCGCTCAACGTCTCGCGCGAGAGTGTGCAAGCGACTCGCATCATGGCGACGCTCAAGAAGACGCTCACCGGCAAGGTCTTGAGCGAACTCAAGCGCGTCGCCAACAAAGAGCCGGAGCAGTATCACCAAATTTTCGCCGCCTTCGGGCGGATGCTCAAGCAGGGGATCGCCGTCAGCCCGACCGACCGCGAGGAGATCGAGCCGCTGCTGCTCTTTCCGAGCACCCACTCCGAGAACGCCGACGACTGGACGACGCTGGCGGATTACGTCAGCCGGATGGTCAAGGGGCAGACCGACATCTACTACGTGCTGGGCGAGGATTTCGCCAGCGCCAGCCGCAGCCCGCACCTCGACAGCTTCCGCCAGCGCGGGATCGAGGTGCTCTACTTCAGCGATCCGGTTGACCCGATCCTGTTGATGGGCTTGAACGAATTCGACGGGCATAAGCTCCGCAGCGCTGACGAAGCCGACATCGATTTGAGGGAAGTTGGTGAGGTTACGGAAGAAGAAGAAACCGAGGAAACGCCGCTGCCGCAAGCCGATTTCGGCTCGGTACGCCAGCGTTTCGCCGACCTGCTCGGCGACCGCGTGATCGAAGTCCGCGAGAGCCATAATCTGGTCGGCAGCCCGGCGCGCTTGGTCAGCAAGGATAACGATCCGCAGCGCAACATGTTCCGCATCAACCGCTTGATGGATCGAGATTTCGAGCTGCCGGTCAAGATTCTCGAACTCAACCCGCGCCACCCGCTGCTGCACAACCTCAGCGACATGATCGCCAGCACGCCCGACAACCCGCTGATCGACACGGTGGTCGAGCAGGTCTTCGAGACGGCGCTGCTGCAAGACGGCATCCACCCCGACCCGGCGTCGATGGCGCAGCGGTTCTATACGCTGATGCAGGCAGCAACCGGCGGATCAGCGCACGAAGCCGAGTCCACGCCTGCCGAAACCGATGCGGCAGACGAAGCCACCGAGGAATAAAGGCGCTTCTTTAGGGGGGGTATGGCTGTGTAATCTAATGTAGGGGCGTAATATATTACGCCCCTACTGTATCCATTTTTCGACAAACCTGCGCTAAATCGCGGCGCTGCTAGACGACGTTCTTACTCAGCACTCATTGCTCAGCACTCGGTACTTCTTTTGTTACTCCGCTGATTCCTTGAGGATGTACGCCACCATGTCTTCGAGCGTCATCTGCTGCGCCTGATCGCAGGCGTCCCAGATAGCACGCGGGCAGAGTTCCAATTCAAGGTCGGAAAACATCGCTTCAGCGCGTTCCAGCGTCTCGACGCGCATCGGATAATTCAACGCCAGCGCCAGTATTTCGACGGCAGTATCTTGATCACCATTGGTGAGTGAAATCTCAGCCAGATCGACGAGAATGTCGAGGACTTTAGGAGTTAGTTCGGCTTCCATCGCCGCTTCAAGTTCAGAATAGAGGGTTTCCATTGATTGCCTACAGTTGAACCTAAAACGATACCTAGTTTTATCACAAAATATCGGCTAAGTGGTAATGATTCACAAAAAATTGGCGATACTCTCATCCATATAAAACGAAAATCTGGCGTCGTCGCGGAGACAGCGCCAGATTTTTTCGTTACTGAGCTAAACGGGGTCTAGAGGGTGTTGATGACGTTCGAGAAAATGTTACCAATCGCGGGTCCGAGCAGCGCCAGAATGACGATGACCACGACGGCAACCAAGACAAGGATCAAGGCGTATTCTACCAAACCTTGACCTTCTTCACGGGGCATATACATCATGATGATTTCTCCTGAATGAATGAATGATGAAGCACCAGCAATTTGTGCTGACTTGATGCTACCACAATTTAGAGTTGTTACAACGTTAAGGTGGGGAATTTTTTGTGAAGAATTACTTACACTTATTGAACTGACGGGAGCGTGTCAAGCTGGGCGACCAGCGCCTCGACTGACGGCTTCAGCGGGGCAGCGACAACGTCGCTCAACTGCCGGGCGAGGAAGCGGTCGTTGAGGTTGATCGCTTGCAGGGTCACCGCGTTGAACTCATCGTTGTGCGCCAGCAGATAGGGATATTCGTGTTCGGCGTGATAGCGAATCGTTGCGAGAATAATTGTCATGCTCAGATCGCGCTTGTCGACGTGAACCATCAGCGTCGCGCGCGCGGCAGCGTCGATCCCGGCGGTATCGGCGGCACGCTCGACCGCGCTCACCAGTCGGATCGTCTCCGTCCACCACGCCGCCAACTGCGGGTACTGCATCCTCACGCGCAGCAGCGGCGGCTGTTCGCCCCGCAGCGTGAAACCCAGCGCCAGCCCGAACGCTCGTGCATACTTGCGGATGGTCGTCAGCATCGGAATTTCCCCGATAGGTTTTTAGTCATTAGAGAGTAACTGTAAAGCATTTTATTACGCGATCTTGCTGCCCCGCCGAGGGTTTAAACCCTCGGCTAGGGAGTTCTGTCGCCGTGCGAAACTTCGTTTCGCCTGAAGGGGCGACTCAAGGCGAAATGCGTCGCTGCGACCCCTTCAGTGGGTCGCGGTTTTCGGTAGCGACGGGTTTAAACCCGTCGCGGCGCAAGTTGAAAGCGTAATCCTTGTCTTTACACCCACTCTCTTAGTTTTTAGTTTTTAGCTAAAAACCAAGAACTAAAAACTGTCTTTTCACTTTCGTTTCTTCAGCGCCCGCCGCCCGAACTCGATCCCCGCGCCGATCACGATCACGACCTGCACCGCCAGCGCGATCACGATCCACGTCTGGATGGTGCTGCGCGGCTGCGGCGAGGGAACGTCTGCCGTCGTAACCCGCAAGTCTTCCGGCGTCGCCAGCGCCGCGATCTCGGTCGCGCCCGGCGTCGGACTGTCGGCAAATTCCGGCGGCGCGACGTTCGCCCCGGCGGTCGCAATCGCGCTGGTCGGGCTGATCTCAAGCGTTACCCGCGCGGCGTCCTGCGGCGACTCTGGCGTCACGGTCGCGGCATCTACCGGCAGTTCCGGGGTCGCGGTCGCAATGTCGAGCGGCGCTTCTGCCGTAGGCGCGACGAACGGCGTCAGCGACGGGGGAATGTCGGTCGGCACCGGCGTCTCCGTCGCCGGACGCTGGTCGGGCGTGGGCGTGTAGGTGCCCGCTTTGGGTGGCACGAGGAAAATGCTGCCGACTTCGAGGTCGCGCACGTTGGTCAGCCCGTTCAATTCCATCATGTAAGGCAAATCTGCCCACGTATACCCGTAGATCAGGGCGATGTCGCCCAGCGTGTCACCTTGCTGGACGATGTGCTTGATGTTGCCGTTCTCGTCCAAGCCGCCGACGTAAGGCGGCGGTCCCGCCGGAGCAGCCGCCGCCGCCCCATTCGAACCTGAGTTGGCGCTCGGCGGTGGCGCGCCCGCCCCGCCAAAGACGAAGACGTAAGCCGCGCCCCAACTCCCGCGCGCGATGCCGATGCCGATCTCGTTGAAATAGGGGCTGATCATCGTGTTGAAGTGGATAGCGGAGTTCAGCCAGAACGTCCACGCATCGTTAGCGGTCGCATTGGTGCCGCCGTAGATGTTCTCGCCGACGTTGGTTGAGGGATAACCGGCGTTGAGCGCGCGGGTGCGCGGTCCCGATCCGTCCGGGTGCGTGTGGCTGATCTGTCCGTTATCGACGATCCACTGCGCCTGCTGCTGCGCCGCGACGCCCAACGCTCCATTAAGCGAAAGGGCGGGCAGCCCGTGCGCGGCGCGTAGGGCGTTGATCCGCCCTAGCAGATCGCTCGAACTCTTGTGCCTGCGCCGGAAAAACGCCCACTAAGAGGGCGAAGGTGAGCAAAACTAGCTTCCATCGCATAAGCCCGGTATTGTAGCATCCTCCGAACGCCGGAGAAAGTCGCAAGCTTGGCGTGACCTATAGCGCGGTTTTCACCCCTCTCCCCGTCTGCGTGGGAGAGGGGTCAGGGGTGAGGGGCTGTAGCTTCGTTTTATGAGAGTAATGTGAATTCTCGGCAGCGGTCGCACCCGACCGTTACTTTATCAACGTTAAGGGGTTTTAAATTATGTTAAACTTTTCACCGTGAACTTGTAAATCGTAACTGGAGCATCATGAACAGTGAGCTAACCCATGTAATTCTAGTGGTCGCGGTGAGTTATTTGTTGGGTTCCATCCCGACAGCTTATCTGGTCGGGCGGCTGCGCCATGTCAACATCTTCGAAGTAGGCAGCGGCAACATGGGCGCAACCAACGTCATCCGCGCGACCGGCGGCGTGGGCTGGGGCATACTGGTCTGGTTCTTCGATAGCTGTAAAGGCATTCTGGCGATGCTGATCGCCACCAAGATCATGCCGGAAAATCCTGCTGCTGGCATGACCATCGCCGCGATTGTCTCGATCATCGGGCACAATTGGTCGCTGTTTGCGACCCTGCTCACCGGCACGATCCGGGGCGGCAAAGGCGCGGCGACCACCTTCGGCACGCTGATCCTGATTATGCCCTTTCACGTCATCGCCGCGATGCTCGTCCTCTGCGGCGCGATTATCGCCCTGACCCGCTACGTCTCGCTCGGCGTTCTGCTGATGTTCGCGCTCGGCGTCGCGTGGCTGCTGGTGCTCGTGAGCGAGCACTCCGTCCCGGTCGAATACACCTT
The DNA here is from genome assembly GCA_963826685.1 of uncultured Chloroflexia bacterium. GTDB lineage: Bacteria > Chloroflexota > Anaerolineae > Aggregatilineales > Phototrophicaceae > Flexifilum. The sequence goes on from CAWGYC010000008.1 coordinate 141,366, forward strand.
TTACGCGCTGGCGATCACCACGCTGATCTTGATCCGCTTCCGTGAGAACATTCAACACCTGCTCGACGGCACAGAGCGTCGTTTCGGCGAGCGTGCGTAGTCTGCGGGTCGCCCCGATTATCCTCTTGCTTTGCGCAGCTTGCACCTCCGGCGTCACGCTGACACCGACGATTACGCCCTCGGTCACGCCGACGACGCGCTTCAGCACACACGAGGGACCCATCGTCCGCGCCACTCTGCCGCCGACGTGGACGCCGACCCCGACCCCGCTCCCAACCGAGACTTTCACGCCCACGCCCGTGACGCCCACGCCCACCGCCTCGCCGGTGCCCAGCCTCGCCGACCTCTGCAACTCGGTTCAGGTCATCCGCGGCTTTGACGACGGGCACGTTTTCCAATGGAGCGACACGATTGAGGTGTTTTTCGGCACGCCGCTGACCACCGTCGCCGATCCCGACACCGGCGCGCCCATCGCCCTGACCGTCCGCTTTCTGGCGACCCACACCGCCAGCGGCGAGAATCTCGGCGTGCAGGTGGACGGCGGGCAGATTTTCGGCATGGGACTCCCGGTCGATCAACTGCCCCATCCCGGCGCTTATACGTGGCAGGTCGCCGTCTCCGGCGATGGTATCGACGACCAATGCGTCCACAGCGGCAGCTTCTCGGTCCTCCCGCCGGAAGCGACAGCGGAAGTCACGTCCGAAGCGACTTCCGAACTAACCCCGGAGATCACGCCGACTTACTGACATAAGGGTGTCACGCTCCAAGTTTACGCTGGACTCATCGACAATTCACGAAGTGAACGACGAGGTGACTTCATGACCCAGTACTCGACCAGCGGCAGCTTGAGCGCCGTCCCGCCCTTCGATTTCGCCCAATCGCTCGCCTTTCTGGGCGAGTTCCCACCCGCCCGCGACCAGCAGATCATCGACAGTGGCAGTCTGACCAAAGCCGTCATGATCGACGGGCAGGTCGTCGTCTTCCGCCTGACGGCGAGCGCCGCCGGGATCGACTACACGCTGTTCACCGATCAGCCGATCAGCGCCGAGCTTCAGCGCGCCGCCGCCGACCGGATCGCCTTCTTCCTCAGCCTCGACGACGACTTGCGCCCGTTCTACGCCCTCGCCCAAACCGATCCACCCTTCGCGCCGGTGCTCGAACGGCTCTACAGCTATCATCAGGTCAAGTTCCTGACCCCGTTCGAGAATGCCTGCTGGGCAATCCTGTCGCAGCGCATCCCGATGCGCGTCGGGCTGGCGCTCAAGGCGCGCTTGGGCGATCAGTTGGGCGGGGCGCTCGCGGTCGAAGGCGACACCTACGCCGCTTTCCCCGACGCCCCGCGCCTGCTCGAACGCGCCGGTGAACTAGATGCCATCGTCGGCAACGAGCGCAAAGCGGACTATCTGCGCGCGGCGGCGCAAGCCTTCGCCACCGTTGACGAGGCGTGGCTGCGAACTGCGCCCTACGACGAGGTCGAAGCGTGGCTGCTCGCTATCAAGGGGATCGGCGCGTGGTCGGCAAGTTTCATCCTGATTCGCGGCTTGGGGCGCATGGATCGCGTTCCGATCACCGAGGGGCGAATGCTCGACGCCGCGCGCAAAGTCTACGGCTACGACCTCAGCGAGCAGGACGTGATCGACTTGGGCGCGCGCTACGGCGACTATCAAGGTTATTGGTCCCATTACCTGCGCGCACTGCTCTGACCTCACCCTGCTGCGCTGCGCTTAGCTCCCCCTCTCCATTGCATCGGGGGGTGGGGGTGAGGTTTTGCATCCTTGCAGACACGCGCCTCCCGGTCATAGCCCTCAAACCGCGCGCTCGTGTATACTTAGGGGAGTGCGGTAAGGGGGATGTATGACTGAGTTGACTTCGGAGTGGGTGAGCTTGCGGCAGGCGGCGAGTATGCTCGGCGTTCACCCGGCGACCGTTCGCAATTGGGCGGATAAAGGCGACATTCCCTCGCGGCGCACGCCCGGCGGTCACCGCCGCTTTCGCAAGGCGGACTTGCTCCAGTATGCGGCGACGCAAGGCGAGCTTCAGCCGCTCGAAGTGCAGGTGATCATCCAGAACGCGCTCGGTCGCACCCGGATGCAGGTCGGCGAACTCAACAGCGAGGCGTGGTACAAAGCGATGAGCGACCCCTCGCGTGAGAAACTGCGCGAGCAGGGGCGCGACGTTCTCGAAGCGCTGCGCGATTATCTGGCGCACGGCGCGCCAGAGGCGAAACTCTCCCCGGCGATCCGGCTCGGCGAGCAGTACGCCGCCATCCTCGAAGCCGATCAGCTAACGCTGCCGCAAGCGGTGCGCGGCTTTCTCTATTTCAGCGATTTCGTGACCAACTCCGTCCTGACGTGGTCGGAGATCACGCCGCCGCGCAGCGCCTCCGAGTGGGCGAATTTGCTGCGGCAGGTCAACACCTTCATCAACACCATGCTGCTCTCGATCATCGAATTCTATCAGGAAGACTAGTCTTGAACCTGATCATGGCTTGTAGGGGCACACCGCCGTGCGCCCTTGCGATTCACGCTGGCGTGAGGGGATTAGTCAATCACTCAACCCCCTGCAAACTTAGCCGCTATCGAACCTTCCAATCGAAACGAGCGAAGTACGCTCCCCTCCCTGAAGTCGGGGAGGGGTCGGGGGTGGGGTGAACGTTCCTTCGCCCGCGTGGATCGCGCTCAGCCTCGTCGAGCACGTCGGCGCCAAGAAGCTGCGCGCGCTCGCCGACGCTTTCGATGGCGATCTCGACGCCGTACTGATGGCAGACGCGAAAGCGCTCCAGCGCGTGCCGGGGATCGGTCCCAAGATTTCCGCCGCCATCCGCGCGGTCGATCTCGCCGCCGTCGCCGTCGCGATCCCGCGCTGGCATGACGCCGGGATCACGTTGATCACGCTTGACGATCCGGCTTATCCTGCCGCCCTCCGTCAAATCGCCGACGCCCCGCCGACCCTATTCGTGATCGGCTCGTACCGCGACCTGCCCTCGGTCGCCGTCGTCGGGACGCGCTCGCCCTCGCGCACCGCCGCCGACGCCGCCCGGCAGATCGGCTACGAGTTGGCGCAGCGCAGCATTCAGGTGATCAGCGGCTTGGCGCTCGGCATCGACAGCGCCGCCCACATCGGCGCGCTGGCGAACCCGGCAGGGACGACCTCAGCGGTGCTTGGCAGCGGCGTCCTCAACGTCTACCCGTCCGGCAACCGTCCGCTCGCCCAAGCAATTGTCGCGCGCGGCGCGCTGCTCAGCGAGGTGCATCCGTCAGCGCAGCCCAAGCCCTCGACCCTCGTCGCCCGCAATCGCATCATCAGCGGCTTGTGCCAAGCGCTGATCGTGGTCGAAACCACCGTCGATGGCGGCGCGATGCACGCCGCCCGCCGCGCCGCCGAGCAGGGACGGCAGGTCTACACCCTCAATCTGCCCGCCTCCGGCAACCGCGCCCTGCTCGACTCCAGCGCAATCCCCCTCACGCCGGACTTAAGCGGGTTTGTCGATGATTAGCGGTTTAGAGCACACGTGTGTAGGTTACGCTCAAGTCGGGTTCCCAAGTGGAACCATCATGTGACATCTCGCCGTGCCAGATGATGCTGTTGCCGTCATCGCTGAAGGTCGCACGCATGCGTTGCGAAAAATCCGACGCGTCTCGCCACATCTTCCAAACACCGCCCGCCAAACTCATCTGATATATTCTGGCAACGCCCCGCACGTCGGTGTAGAGCACGGAACACGGCTCGACGGCATCGTCATGACCGATGATGCAGAAGGCGCTGGGTATTTCTCGACCGGGATCCCATTCAAAGTGCCAAGCTAACAGCGCATCTTCCTTCAACCATTCGAAAGATGAATGCCCCTGTACGGCAGATGGCAAAAGGGGATGAACGCCCACCATCGCCCATTCACCCAGAAGGACGCCAAACTGCTTGAGCGCGCGAGTCGGTTGTGGTGGTTGTCCTTGAGAAGCGTTACTCATCGCACCATCTCCCTCGTAATTCTGATAGTTAAGTGTAGTCGATCCCGGTCATTTTCAGTCAAGCTTTTGTGGTCTTTCCTGTGCCTAATGCCAATACGCCCAAAACCCGCCCGCGTTCTTGACCGCCTGCTGGCTCAAAAAGACGATCTCGACGCCGATCACCAACTCGGTCGGGTAGCATTCACGCCGCAGCGCCACGATCAGCGCGCCGCGCAGCAGCCCGAAATAGCCTTTGTCGCAGGCTTCGTAGAGCGCGCTGTCACGTTTATAAAACAGGCAGATCGTCAAATGCTCCGGGGCGACGTGGGCAGCACCGAAGAACTTGTGCTCGACCACCGGCGGCTTGAGCTGCTTGTGATCGCGCAGCACGCTGAGGATCGCGTGCTTGACCTTCGCGTCGTACAACCGCCGCTGCGCGATGAACCGCGCGCGCTCACGCCGACCCTCCAGCCGGAGCAGGGGAGACATCTTGATCGTCCTATTTGTGATCTCGATACTTGGATCGTATCGCGTCCCGGCGCTCATCGCCCCCTAATCTTTGGGACGTGACTTTTGCGCGGGTTTGCCCTTGCCGCCGTGCCGATTTCCCCCTCTCCATGCAATGGAGAGGGGGTTAGGGGGTGAGGTTAGTTCTTCCAGAACTCGTCGAGCGCGTGCGCTACGTCCGCCAGCTTTTCGAACTGCGGCAGCCCCTTAGTTGGCTCAATTCGCACCGCCCGCCAATTCTCATGCTGATCGAGAAAATCGGGCAGTGTGTCGAAGCGCACGAAAGCGTCGCGGTCGTAGAGAACCAGCACCGGCAGGCTCAGCTTAGCGTACACCGCCGCGCGGATGTCGGGCGAGAACAGCTTGCCGCTGACGAAATAGAGCGGCGCGAAACGCGCCCCCGGTTGGTGCGAGGTCAAATAGCCGTAATTCTCCAAACCGGGATCGACCGCGCCTTCGAAGCTCTGCTTCAGGAAGAAGCGGATGCTCTGCGGCGTCGCCAGCAGGTCGTAAAAGGCTTGGCTCCAGAGCGGCACCGAGAACAGCCGCAGGAGGCTATCGCTCGAACCGTTATCGCTGGCACTCTGCGAGGCGCGTTTCTGCTGGCGACTGGTAAAGCCGCTCGGCGAGATCAGCGTCAGCGAGCGGAAGGCGTCCGGGCGCTCAAGCGCCGCCCGCGCGGCGAACTCGCAGCCGAGCGACAGCGCGATCACGTCTGGCGGGGCGTCGTTCGACGTGCCGATCCGGTCGAGCAGCGCGAGGATCGCGTCCTTGTACAGCTCCGGCGAGTAAACCCGGTCGGCGCGCTCGGAGCAGCCGAAGCCGGGCAGATCGAGCGCGTAAACTTCGCGCTTGCCGCGATACGCCTGAAAGATCGGCTGCAACTCGTAGGACGATCCCGCTGCGTTGATGCTGTGGATCAGCACCAGCGGCGGCTGTTTTTCGGCTGAGTCAGCGCTTCGGTCGACGTAGACGCTCAGGAAGCCGGTATTTTCGCCCTTGAAGCGCTCGCGTTCGGCGTCGATGGCGGGCGGCAGCGGTTGGTCGTGGTCGATGGCATAGCGGCTGTAGAGCAGCCACCCGCCCGCGACCGTGATCGCGGTCGAGACGGTGCTGCGCAGCAGACTAGCAATCGGTGATCGGTTGCTCATGGCGTTACCCTTTCGGTATCGTCAATTTCCGCTAATCATACCCGATCCACCCACCCGCCCGCCGAATCTCTCATTGGGCGTTCAAACGATTGCGCTGTTTGTTAATGTTTGGCTATCACCTGTGCCAATTGAGGCATCGCTCACATGGGTCGAAGGCTGTAGGGGCAGGTTTGAAACCTGCCCCTACCCATGACCGCACAATCTCGTGCGGTCATGGTTGCTTCATCGGGCAGGGGGTGAGGGGTTAAGGAGTCGCCTTTACTCCGCTGCGTCTTCCAGTTCCTCAATCGTGTTCATGATCAGCTCGACCGCCGCGCCGAGCGTCGCGCTGGTGAACTCAAACTTCGCGCCGGATGCGGCGTAGAGTTCCGGCAGCGCCGCCGTCCCGCCCAGCGCCAAGCCGCGCCGGTACGCCGCCAGCGCCGCCGGTTGATCGTCGAGCATGTTCGCCCAAATCTGCACCGCGCCCAACTGCGCCATCCCGTACTCGACGTAATAGAACGGATAGCGGTAGATGTGCAGCTTACGATGCCAGCCGTCGGCTTTGTCGGCTTCCAGCCCACTGTAGTCGATCCCCGGCATGTACTTGTCCCACAGTGCCGCCCACTGCGCGTCGCAGTTTTCGGCGATCATGGCGTCGTCGGCATGGGTGTACGCCCAATGCTGGAAGGCATCAACCACCGCCATGTAGGGCCAGAACAGGATGATCTTCTCCAGATGCTCGATCCGCCCGCGCGCCGTCTCCGCCGCCGAGTAGAACCCGCCCTGCTCGCGCGACCAGAACGGCGTCGTGAGCAGTTCCATCGCCATTGACGCGACCTCGTTGAACTCCGCCGTGACCGGGCGCTGCATGGTGTAAGGCAGCTTGAGCTTCTCGAAAGCGTGGAAAGCATGCCCCGATTCGTGCACCAGCGTGCGGATGTCGCCGTGCAGCCCGACGCTGTTCATGAAGATGAACGGTCGCTTGACCTGTGCAAAGCCGATGCAGTAGCCGCCCGGACCTTTGTTCTTGCGGTTGTCGAGGTCGAGCAAGCCCTCGTCGCGCATAATGTCGTAGTAATCGCCCAACTGCGGGTCGAGCCGGTGGAAGATGTCTGACGCCCGCGCCTTCAGTTCGTCGACGTCGGCATACGGGCGCAGCGGCTCGCGCCCCAACGGATCGACGTTCAAGTCCCACGGGCGCAGCGTATCCAGATCGAGCTGCTGGCGGCGGCGCTCGTAGACCTGTGCCGCCGCCGGGACGACGACTTCGGCAATCGCGTCGAGGAAGCGCTGGTTATCTTCCGGCGTGTAGTCGAAGCGCTGGCGATCCTGCCACGCATACGCCAGATAATTCGCCTTGCCCGCGTTCGCCGCGATCTGCCGCCGAACCGTCAAGAGTTCCGCCCACAGCGCGTTGAGTGCGTCGCGGTCGGCAAGCTGCCGCTGCGAGACCGCTTTCCACGCGCGCTCGCGCACGGCGCGGTCGTCGTCGAGCAAAAACGGCTCCATCTGGCGCAGCGTCGTTTCCTCGCCGTCCCACGTCACCGTTTGCGCGCCCATGATCTTGTTGAAGCGGATTTTGAGCTGTTCTTCTTCCGTCATCAGCGGCAGATTCTCCGCCCGGAACAGATCGACTTCCGAGCGCAGATTACGGAGCGCGATGGCGAGATACGCTGGCTCGAGCTTGCTGGCGAGCAGTTTCTCACGCATCCGCTGATCGGCGGCGTCCCACCCCGGCATGATCTGCTCGAAGTAGTCGCTCAGCAGCCGCTCGGCTTCGGCGTCGCTGGTGTCCTGCGACGCGGCGACATGCCGCCGCGCTCCGTACTCGCTCAGCCAATCTTCGAGCCGTGAGTAATCCCGCAGCCACAGGTCGAGCGTCTCGGCGGTCAGGTCGCGCGCTTCCAGCTCGTCGAAATACGGCTGGATCGCGTCCCATGACTTGCCTTTCAGGTCGTCGGAACTCGTCGGTAACGTGTTGAACATGAGCATCATCCTTTAAGAACTAAAAGCACAACGCAAAGACGCAAAAGCGCAAAGGAAATGCGCTGGTGGGTAGGGGCAGGACTAAGTCCTGCCCCTACTTTGCGACTTTCTTTTCTGCTTTGCGCCTTTGCGTTAAGTCTTTCGGCTTTTCTCACTCGCCCAACTCTAGCGGCGGACGCGGCGTCTCCGGCGCAAAATCGTAGTAGACGTGATAGACGCCCACCTGCGCGTGCTGGTAGGTGATCCCTCGCGCCGCGAAGATCGCTTCCAGATTCTCCCGCACCGCAGCGACGTTCGCCGTGATGTAGGCGATCTGGCTGTCCGGCGCAGCGTCGACCGCCTGCCGGTACGCCGGATCGCGGTCGTCGTAGGGCGTATAACTCAGGTCGGGCTTGTACGAGAGCGTCGCGCTGTAGATCAGCCGTTCGTCGCTCAAGAACGCCAGCCGGAACGAAATCCAGTAATTGGTGTAGCCGTGCACCAGCCCGTGATCGCCCAGAAAGGCGATCAGCGCGTCGTCGTCGTCGTTCGGGATGTGCGTGTCGAGGTTGAACTGGGTCGTGAATCCCGGCGGCACGGTCGTCGCGGCGGTCACCAAACCAAGCCCATTGTAACCAATCACCAGTAGTGCCAAGCCGATCCGCAGCCAAGTCGGGCGCAGGTCGGCGACCAGCACGCCGAAGACAATCGCCAGCGGCAGCGCCATCGGCAGGAAGTAGCGTCCGCTGGGGTCGATGTTGAAGCGCGAGATCAGAAACAGCGCGACGAACAAGCCGATCATCGCGCCGACCAGCAGCCGACCGTCGCGCTTCAGGCTCGCCGGATGGCGCAGCAGCCAGTAGAGCGCGAAAATGTAAATCAGCAGCACGATCAGCGATTCGGGGACGAGGAAGTAGCTGGCGTACCACGGAAAGCGCAGCCCGATCACCACCGGGAAGTTGAGCGCGAACAGGCTCAGCAGCCGCTCTGGGATTCCCAACGGCGGGATGCTCATCCCGGCGAATTGGCTCGGCACGTCCGACGGGATGTAGAAGCGCAGCGGCGCGAAGTCGTTGGCGACCGCGAACGCCCACCACGGCGCGCTGCCGACGAAAAATCCCGCCGCCGCTAGCAAAATACCAATGATCGATGCTCGGATCGCTGCCCCGCCTCGTCCGTCGGGGGAGGGGTGTAGGGGCGTTACATGTAACGCCCCTACAGCGGAATCTCGATCCGCCATTGTAGGGGCAGGTTTGAAACCTGCCCCTACGTCGGCATCTACATGTGGCGTTTGTAGGGACGCACGGCGGTGCGCCCCTACCTCTGCCTCGTGGATCGGGTTTGCGCCCTCCTCCGAATTCAAGGCAACCGAAGGTTGCACGGAGGGATTGGGGAGAGGATAGCGCTGCGCCCCTATGCCAGAATCCATGTTCATTGTCGTGACGTGGTTCTGGTTCTCTCCCCTCCCTGAAGTAGGGGAGGGGTCGGGGGTGGGGTCGCGGTGAGGTCGATTTCGCCACAAATCCACCAGCCCCAACACGCCGACCGGCAGCACGTAGGCGACGATCAGCCCGTTCGACCACCAACCGATCCCCGCGCACAGCCCCAGCAGCGCCCAGCGCCACAGCGATCCGCGCTGCGCGTGCGTGACCTGCCAGCCCAACAGCAGCACCAGATTGCCCAGCAGCAGCGTCTCGTTGTAGCCGCCCAGCGTCGAGGTGGTGTAGAGCGCTAGCAGCACCGTCGGCACGGCGATCAGCAGCCCGGCGACGGTTGCCACCACCGCCCGCCCCGAAATCTGCCACGCGACCAGAAAGCTGGTCGCCACGATCAGCAGGTACAACAGCGACTCGACGAGGTGGATCGTCATCACCGTGTCGCCCAGCAGCGCGAAGCCGACCGCGATCAGCCAAGCGTCGAGGCTGCCCATGTAGGCTTGCCCGTAGAAGAAGACCGGGCGCTCGCCTTGCAGGATGTGCCGCGCCATCAAGCCGACCACCGCTTCGTCGGAGTGGAACGACACGCTGCCACTCGCCAGCATCAGCCCCCGCCCGATCAGCGCGACGGCGATCACGGCAGCGAACGCCAGCAGCGGAAACCGGCGCACTGTCATCGTCATTTGACCTCTACGGTCCCGGTGGACGTCACCGATCCAGCGACGCGCTCAAAGGCGACCAGAAAGTCGCCCCACGCGCTCAACGGCGCGCTGCCCGCCAGCGAAATCGTCATAGTGCCGAAAGTCAGGTCACGGGTTTCGCTCAGGATGTCCTCCTGCGTGCAGGCTTCCGGCACCGTCGGCGGATCGACCGGCGCGGCGGCGACGACGATCAGCGCGCAATCTCCCGGCGCGACCAGCGTCACGCCCGGCGGCGCGCCCGCTGGCGAGGTGATCACCCGCCACCCGGTCGGATAGGTCAAGCTGAAAACCTCATTCTCGTAGCCGCTGTCCGTGACAACCACCGCTTCCCCCGGCGTCGCGCTCAAGATCGGCGGCGACTCCGCCGGGACGCAGGCAGCAACCAAAAGCATGAACCACAAAGCACACAGAGACCACCAAGAAAACGTTTTTCCTTGGCGTCCTTGGCGATCTTGGCGGTTCAAATCAGCTTTTTTCATGGCGCGCGGTTAGGCGTGTCGGGATTGGTGTCCATGTTGCGCGACTCCGGCTCGCCGCAGTGGACGAAGCCCGCCCACCCGGAAACCTGCCAGTCGCCGCCCGCGTCTTTGCTGACGTGGATCAGGCTGCACACGCCGCTCGCGCCGGTGCCCTGCTCGTAATTGGCGATCACCTCGACGTTCCAAGCGTCACCATCGGGCGCGGCGCGGCGATAGACCGCGCTGAGCAGCTTGCCCCACTCCGGCGGCGTGTACGACTGAATACAGCCGGATGGCTCGCCGCCCGCGCAGTTGGCGGCGACGTAAGCCCGCATCGGCGCGTCGAGCAGCGCGCTCGCGCTGGCGTCGTCGCCTTTGGCAGCGGAGTCGACGAAGGCGACCGCCGCCCTGTAAGCCGGATTCGTTTCCTGCGGCGTCAGCGCCAGCGCGACCCCCACGATCAAGGCGATGATCAGGATCGTCGCCAGCCCGATGACGATTAATGGACGAGACTTCATTGAGTTCCAACCCTTTGCAGCACGCGCCGCCGATTTCGCCAACGGCGCTGTAGGGGCGCAGCAGCTGCTGCGCCCAATCTCTCTAAATACGTCGCCCAACCCGTGACCATTGCCCCCTACCGGCGTGTTCTCTCCCCTCCCTGAAGTCGGGGAGGGGTCGGGGGTGGGGTCAGCTCTGATCTCTTGCCTCCCTCAGCGCATCGCGGATCCGCGCGCTCTCCTGCACCGCATTGACCGTGCTGATGCCGTAGCGCCCCGCCGTGTTGACGATCTCGACGCAGACCGCGCCCTCGTATCCGGCGGCTTGCAGGTCGCCCATCACCCCGGCGAAGTCGATCTTGCCCTTGTCGAACGGCGTTTGCAAGTGCTTGGGCGACGCTTGCCGGATGTGGACGTGCCGCGTCTGCGCCAGCAGCTCGCGGATCGCCTCCGGCTTGGCGTTCTGGTAGACCATCTGCGCCCAGTCGAGCGTGATCGCCAACCCCGGCACGGCGTCGATCAGCTTGCGCGCGGCGGCGGGCGTCTCCGCCAGCGAGTTGGCGTGCGGCTCGATGCTCACCCGCAGACCGGCAGCTTGCGCGGCGGCGACCATCGTTCGCAGCGCCTCTGCCGCTCGCTCGAAAGCGTCGGCTTCCTCACTGATCAGCCCCGGCGACAGCGTGATCCCCGGCGTGCGGATCAGCAGCGCCAGCGGCAGCAGCGCCTTGAACGTCTCGACGTCGCGAGCGCGGCGCGCCTCGTCCGCCAGCGAGATGCGCGGCAGCATCAGGTACAGGTCGCTCACTTTAAGGTGATAGTACGCCAAGTCGTCGCTGATTTCCGCCGCCGTCCGCAACGGGTCGACCGCCGCTTTGTTGATCGCCAAGCCGACGTCGACGTAGCGAAAACCCAGCCGCGCCATCGTGCCGAAGGCTTCAGCCAGCGTCAAGTCGTTGAACGTCCACGTGTGACAGCTAAATTCGATCATCAATCTGTAGGGGCAGACCTATGTGTCTGCCCCGATCCTAGAGGAAAAGATAGCACATCGGCGGGGGTGTGGCGAGTGCAGATGGCACATAATTTGTAGGGGCGCGGCATGCCCGTTTTTCTTTGCGTCTTTGCACCGTGCAAACCTCTGGTTTGCCTGCGCCTTTGCGTTAAATCTTTGCTTGATACCCCAGCCGCACAAAATCGCGCCGCCGCATCAGCCGCAGCAGAGCATTGAACGGCTGCGGAAATTCCCGGTAGCCCTCCTCAGTGCTGATCGGCGTGACTTGGTTGATCGTGAACGCCTGTCCATGCCAGACGATCACGCCGCCACCCGCCGCCTTGACGTTGCGATACCAATCCACATTCTCACCGTAGGTCAGTTCGATCAGAAACCAACCGTCTTTCTTGATGGCGATGATCGGCGTCTCGTACTGCCGACCGCTTTTGCGACCGACGTGCCGCACGATCACGAACGGCGTATTGGATCGTCCGGCGAACCGCTTGGTGACGGGGTTGATCACGTGCTTGGCGATCTGGCGAAGGGTGTTCAGCATAAGGATTTAGCTTCTCGTGGTGTGCCGGTTTTCTTTCTTTGCGCCTTTGCGTTAAATCTTTTTCTCCGCGCTCCCCACCTGCACCATTTGGCGGAGTTCTTCGGCATGGTCGCGCTCGTGCTGGATCGAATCGTTCAGCCATGAAACCACCGATTCGGCTCCCCACGGGAAAACCACCACTTCGTCGAAATCGTCAATCTCGGCGAGCAGGGTTTCGATGGCAAAACGGTTGATCTCCGCTTCCAGTTGAACACTTTCGAGGCTGAAATTCCGACGCTCGGTCGTGTAAGCGGCATTGGCTTCGTCGTTACTGGCATAGGTATAGGCGGAGTGAAGCGGAACCTGTGCCACGTGATCCCGAAACAACTCGAAGACGGCGGCTTCCCAACCACCGATATGCGCATAGAATTCGCGCTTTTTCCAGCCGGGGTAAATTTCTAGATTGGGATCAAGCGAATCGAGCGCCGTCCACAGGTCAACGCGGGCGTTGTCCAGTTCTTTAAGCAAATCGGCTTTGCTGCGGTTCATCGATTGGTTGACCTCCAATGTTTATCTAAGTGGAAAATGGGGGAAAATGATGCCGAAAACGATTGATGCTTCGCTTTTGGCGGTCGGCAAGACCCATCGCTGAGACGAACACTTGCAGCCACGATCCTTGACAGTTTAGAACATATGTACTAAAATTTAGCTATGTTCCGGTTTGATCAACTCCAACACATGCGCCAGCCGTTTCAGGTCGTGGGAAAGCAGACCCGCCAGTTTGCGACCGCAGCGCACCAGAAATTGATAGCGCTCGTCTTCCGGGTACGCCCACGACGCATAACGCAGCGCCGCCGCGATCAACTCGTCCGACGGCACTTCTTTCGCGCCCAGCACCAAGCGGAAGAAGTCGAACCGCTGCGTGAAAGCGTAAACCTCGTCCGACGTGCACAGGTCGACCTCGCACAGGCTCATCGGCGGACGCGGCGGCAGGCTGTGGATCATCTGCCCGCTGAACATGTAACCGATGTTGATCACGCCGATCTCGACTGGCACCATCCGGTTCTCGCGCTGGTCGAGCAGCGCGTTGTTGTCGACGTAGCTCGCCATCACCAACTCGCGCGCCAGCGGATCGTCGTCGATCCGAATCGCGTAGATCAAGCCGACCGCGTGCGCCGAGTCGTCCTCCGAGATCGCCACTTTGACGAACGCGCCGAAAGTATGCAGCTCGTCGATTTTACTGCCCCGCGTCCCGCAGTCGAACCCGGTCGTACTGGCGCGCAGGACGCGACCGACGATGTGCTGCTGAGTTGCCGTCATCATACTGTCATACTCCTAAGCGATGCCGCCGTTTTTCGCTCCGTGCCAGCCCCTTCGATTGCAGTTTGTTCGAGGACTCTGGCTCAAGCGCGTTCTTGAACATCTCCACGCGGATCATCTCGTCCAGTTGGCTTTTCTCAACACTGCTGATGTACGCCAGTTCGTCCGCCCGCGTCAGCGCGTAGGGATAATGTTTGCGCCCCTGAATCGCACACTGCGCCACGATCAGCGCGTGCAGCGCGCCGACCGCCGCCTTGTCCCGCGCCACCCACAGCGGAATGTCAACCCGCGCAATCGTCGGCTTCGACCCCAGCGACACGTTGACGTAAAAGAAGCCGATCTCGTACTGCGCGCCCATCTTCTGCGCGTAATCGCGGTTCTGCGGCGAATTCTGGGTCATGATCGCCGAGCGTTCGCCCGGTTCGAGCACTTCCGCGAACAGCATCGCGTCGGTTAAGCCCTCGATCTCGCCATTCGAGCGCAGCGTCGCGTCGTTGACCTGCCCCGGCGCGAGGCTGAGCAGGTGCAGCAGGCTGATCAAGTAGGTGCTGCGCGGCACGTCGAGGTAGCCGCTCAAGATCGCGCCCGCGTCGTGCAGTTTTTGCAGCGCTTCCAGATAATTCTGCTCGATCTCCTGCCCCCCGGCGACCTCGTTGCCGCCGAAGAACTTGAGCAAGCCGCCGTCGTGCACGCCGATCAGCGGGCGCGGCTCGTTCGGGTGCTCCCACGCCGCTTTCGCCAACCACTGCATTTCCATAACCGAGCGCCGCGCGTTGACCGTCTGGTTGGTGATCAGCCGCCCGTCTTTGTCGATCAGCAGGGATTCGCTGTAGACCAGTTCCGGCTCGGTTGACTGTTCCGGTAGGCGCGGCGTCCCGCCGTGATAGTAGACGAATGTCCCCATGTTGATCAGGTAGTACTGCGCTGCCGCGTGCGCGTCCGGGTAGATTTGCGACCCATCGACCGCGATCAACGTCCCACTCTCCGGCGCGTCCGGCAGACCGCCCACACCGCAGATGATCTCGTCGTCCGGGCGCGGAGCCGGTGCTGCCCCGCGATACCCGCTCACGCTCAACTCGCGCACCAGCTTGATCCGCTCGTGCACCGCGTCGAGGTCGGTCGCCGCGTAGAACATCTCCAGCGCGATCTCCAGCTTGCTCGCCAAGCCCACGCTGCGATGCCCCAGATAGCGCCCCATCGTCTGCACTTGCGCGACGATTTTGTTGAATTCGAGCGACACTTATGACCGCCTAAGAAAGTTAGTATTTCCCAACATATGCGCTTAGCGTAGCACCAACGTTCTACACCGTCAAGCAGGGGGACGTCCGCCGCCGGAAAATAGGGACACGCAGCGCGGCTTTTTCGCTCCCCCTCGCCTCAGGGAGAGGGGGTCGGGGGTGAGGTTAGACAGCCCGATCTGTGCAATAAGTCCTAAAGTTATGCCTATTTTGGCAAAACAATGTGCGTTTGTTACGGATGTTTGTTATACTCCTTGTCAATGGGGAAGAAAATATCGTTTGACCTATATCCTCTGATTTCCGCATCCGTACCCAAAACGAACCACTACTTACGAATGAAGAGCGTTTTTTAAAATAAGTTTGTCGGTTGTTCGTTGGTGAGTTTTAGGTGAATGCGAAACCACATGGCTTCAAACTTGGTCCTCGATCCCGTACATCTTGAGTCCACGTCAACCGAGTTGGTTTTCGCCGGCGACGAAGTCCGTCTCGCCGGGCAGATTGACTATCCCACTTCGCCCCGTCCTGCCAATGGTTATCCCCTGCTGTTCGTGCTGCACCATGCCTGCTGCAATACCCGCGCGGATTACGCCGATTACGCGCTGGCGGGGCTGGCGAACGGCTATGCCGTCTTCCGCTGGGATAAGCGCGGCACCGGGCGCAGCGGCGCGAGCGGGCGCGGCTCGACCACGCAGGATGCCGTCAACGCCTACGAGTTCGCGCTGACGCAGCCCAGCGTCAACCGCCGCCGCGCCGTCATCCTCGCGTTGGGCGCCGGGTCGGGTCTGTTGGGCAGCGCTTTCGGCTTGTTTGCGCGGGCGCAGCACCCTTACGCCGCATTGTTGATCGCCAACTTGCTCGGTCCTGATGAGATTTTGGCGCTCGACACGCGCGTCAAGATCGTTATGAGCGCGCAAGACTGGAATTCACCTGCGGTTTATGCCACCGAAGCCGCCGCAGCCCATCAAGCCGCCTATCGTCATGGCGCGTCCTACGACGTGATCGACTGTGACGACCGCCTGCTGATGGAGATCGATCCGCACGGCAATATGGTTCTCGACGACTCCGCACGAAAGGGTATCACCGCTTGGTTGAACAATTTAGCCCGCCCTTCAACGTCCAGCTAGACGACTGCGCCGCGCTCGTCACCGGCGGGGGTGAGGGCATTGGGCGGGCGATTGCGCTGGCGCTGGCTGCGGCTGGCGCTGCCGTCGTCGTCAATGATTTGAATCCTGATCGCGCGGATCGCATCGCGGCGGAGATCGTCGCCGCCGGGGGGCGTTCGCTGGCATGGCAAGCGGACGTTTCCAATCGCTTTCAGGTCGGCTCGATGATCGAAGCCGGGCGTGATGCTTTCGGGCGCTTGAACCTGCTCGTCAACGCGGCGAGCGTGCTCAAACTGGGCGCGCTGTCGGCGCTCGACGAATGGGACTGGCGCCGCGTCCTCGACGTGAACCTGACCGGCGCGTTCTTCTGTACCCAACTGCTCAGCCGGGTGATGGCGGACGAAGGCGGCGGCGTGATCGTCAACGTCGCCTCGACCGCCGGACATCCCGCCACCCTCCCCGACGGCATTAGCTACGTCAGCACCAAAGCCGGACTGATCGGCTTGACCCGCCAGAGCGCCCGCGAACTCGCGCCGCTCGGCATCCGCGTCAACGCGGTCTGCCCCGGCAGCATCGACGGCGACGGCACCGCCGCCGGATCGCCCGCGTTGGGTCGGCAGGGATCACCGGAGGAAGTCGCCAGCGTCGTGCTGTTCCTCTGTTCGGGCGCGGCGAGCTTCGTCACCGGGCAGGCGATCAACGTCGACGGCGGCGAGGCAATGACGTAGAATACCCGCATCCAAATCTAACCGCACCAGTTAAGAACATCTATATTCGCCAATTGGACGAGGCGTGTAGCGGCTTAAACGTCGTCTTTCTCCCCCTCTCATTTATGGAGAGGGGGTCGGGGGGTGAGGTTTGTAAGGGCAGTTGCCACAAAAAAAGCGACCCGCTGAGCGGGTCGCCTAACGCAGTTCGAATGCCACCCATCAAGGGCGGCGCTTGAGCCTAACGCGGCGCGACCAGTGCGCCTAGCTCGAAGGCTTCCGGCAAATGTTCCGGCTGCACCCCCATTAGCAGGCTGACGAGGTAGCCTTCCCGTTGAATCTGCACGCCCGGCAGCCGTGCCGCTAACCCTTGTACCGAGGCTTCCAGCATCCCCGTGCTGTTGAAGCGCTCCAGCGCCGCTTGATCCTCCCACAGCACCACCAGTTCGGCGCGGTCGGGATCGTCAACCTGTTCAAGGAAAAAGGCGGAGACAAAACCGGGACGGGTACGAACCTTCGGGAGATAACTGCGCTGCACGATCTCCCGCATGTGTTCCATGTTTTCCAGTGGAACACGAATCGAAGTCTTTTGCGCGTACATGATTTCTCTCCCTGCGCTTTATGCTTATTGAAACACGGAATCCTTACCTTGTAAATTACGGAGGCGTGATTCCTTTTGGGCGTTCTGCACAAATCTGTGACTTTATGACCAGCGAGCTATTAGTGACCTTTTACAGTTCGCTTGTAATCGTTTACAAAATTCACATCTTTCTTTTTGCGCGATCTTCCTTAGAATGCTAAAAACTGCACGATTCTGCTGAACCCTATCGTTGGACTGTTACAAGATCAGTTATCTACGCGAAAGTGGAGTAATCAATTGATGAAACCCCTTAAACTGCTGTTTTGTATCGTCTTGCTGGTCATCAGCGCGGGCATCGTCTCAGCGCAGGATGCCATCCCCGAAACCACGCCGGAAGCGCCCGCCGCGACTCCTGAAGCAACCGTCGAAGCAGCGCCGACGCTGACCGAAATCTTCGCCGGGCTGCCCCAAGCCCGTCAAGCGGATGGTGGCTACGTCGTCGGCGCGCCGGACGCACCGATCACGATCATCGATTTCAGCGATTTCGCCTGCCCCCACTGCGAGGATTATGCTCCGGTGATCGATCAGGTGATCATCGACTACGTAGCGACCGGGCAAGCCAAGTTCGAATTCCGCGTCATGCCGACGGCGGGCGGCGTCAAAACCTACATCGTCGGTCGGCTGATGGACTGCGCCGAAGATCAGCAGCCGGGCGCGTATTGGGCTTCCTACGAACTCATGTACGGCTGGGCGATACCGGGCAACTACACCGGCAACGTGCCCCAACTGCTCGCCGATGAATTGAAAATCGATTACGACCAGATGATGACCTGCGCCAATACTGCCCGGCAGGTCGATACCGATATAGCGTTCGCCGACGCCAACAGCATCACCGGAACACCGGCGATCTTGGTGCGCTACGGCGACGGCGATCCGCAGCCGGCGACCCTCGACGACGTGACCTATGATCGCGGCGGCGTGCCCTTCGACGTGCTGGCGCAGATCATCGAGAACGCCAACGCCAATCCGCAGCCGGAGCAGACGCCCGAAGCGACGCCCGAAGCGACCGCCGAGGCGCTGTAAAACGCAGCACCAGCGCGTTGTTTGGTAGGGGCGCACGGCGGTGCGCCCTGATTGATCCCTCGCTTGGCAGATCGAATCGTAGGGGCGTTACATGTAACGCCCCTACATTCCCTGAGGTTTCTACGACGGCGTTTCGGTCGGACTCGGGGTATTGGCGGGGGTGTTGGTCGGACGCGGCTCGTCGGTCGGCGGCGTGATCAACGTCTGGACGACGACGCGCAGCACCACCGGCTCATTCAACTGCGACGACAGCGAATTCTGCACGATCTGCACTTCCTGCGCCGTGATCGGGTCGGCGGATCGCAGCGTGGCGAGGATCGTCAGGTTGTTGGTGTCCTCGACCTGCATATCGACCAGCACCGCCGGGGCGAATGCCTCTTGCAGGCGCTGCCCGACCGTGCTCGCCGCCGTCTTGCGATTGCTCAGGTTGAGCAGCACGATCAGGATCGGCAGCGCCAGCAGCATCACCAACGCCCACGAGAGATACTGCCGCCGCCGCGATTTCTCGACCAAGCGCGGACGCATCCCCATCCAGAAGAACACCGCCCACCCCGCCAAGCTAATGCAGACGATGTTGGTCACGAACAGCAGAAACGCACCCAGCGCCAAGTTGTTGTAGCCGGTCGCCAGCGCCAGCCCAATCGTACACAGCGGCGGCACCAGCGCCGCAGCGATGGCGACCCCGGCGAGCGCGGCGGGGATGTCCTTGCGCGCCGTCGCATACGCGCCGATCAGTCCGGCGGTCAGGGCGACCGCCGCGTCGATCAGCGTCGGATGGCTGCGCGACAGCATCTCCGCCGTCGGCGACTCCATCCCCACCAGCAGCGCGAAGCCGTAAGCGATCAGCAGCGCGACCAGCATCCCGGCGATCAGCGTCGGGACTGCCCGCCGCATCAGGTCGATCCGTCCGGTCGTCAGCCCAATCGAAAAGGCGATCAGCGGCTGCATCAGCGGCGCAACCAGCATCGCCCCGATGATCACGGCGGCGCTGTCGAGCAGCAGCCCCGCCGAGGCGATCAGCGCCGCGACGATTGCCAGCACGAAGAAGTCGAGGCTGGGCATCGCCATTTCGCCCGCCATCCACACCAGCGTATCTTGTTCGAGTTCGGTCAGCGTCGGCAGAATCCAGCGAATGCGGCGCTGAAGCTGGCGGCTGAGTCCATTGCGCTCGTTGACGTGCGCCGAAGTCAGAATCACCGGTCCCGGCGCGTTGTTGAGCAGACGCTCGGAAAACCGGCTGAACAGCCATTTCTCGAATACGTCCCGGTGGGCGAAGCCGATCACGACCAGATCGTCGTCACGGACGCGCGCCAGCAGCCCGCTCACCGGATCATTGGCGGTGACGACCGTGCGCCGCACGCTCTCGGCATTCGGCAGCCCTTCCAGCGACCGCGTGATCCGCGCCCGCCCTTCCCACTGCGTATGTCCGCCGCGCTGCACCGCAATCGCCTCAACCGGAGTATTGAACCCCTCGGCGACCCGCAGAGCGATCCGGCTGGCGGTCAGCGCGTGTTCGCTGCCGTCGACCGGCACCACGATGTGGCGAAAGCCGGGCTGCCGCCGCGTCGCGTAGATCAGCACGTCGCAGGGCGCGGCAGCGGTCACGCCGCGCGCCACCGGTCCGATCTCGAACTCGCCCCGACGCGGATTCTGCACGCCGAAGATCAGCAGGTCAGCCCCGACCTCACGCGCCACGTCGAGGATGCCGCGCGCCACGCTGCTCGCCGGATGGGTCAGCAGTTCGACCGGGCAGCCATCTTTGACGAAGCTGTCGATAATCGGTTGGAGGTCGTCGAGCGGCAGGTCTTTGTCTTCGCTGTTTTCGAGCGCGACGAACAGCGCGATCACGCGCCCCTTTTCGGGGTCGATCAGCGCCGTCGCCAATTTGAGCAGCTGCGGCGCGGTCGTCGGGTTGCTCACCGGCACGACGATCAGCCGGATTTGATCGGGGATGCTCGCTTGGGGCGTGGTCACATGCTTCGTCTGGACTCGTAAACGGCTCCCGTGATTATAGCACGGCTCACCGCTGCTTAGATGCCGACCCGCTTCTTCAAATCGCGGATCGCCTGCTCGACTGTCGCCTGATCCCCGGAGCGGACGCCGCCGCCGAGATCGAGGTACGCCTGATAATCCGCCAGCGCGCCCAGCACGTCGCCCAGCGCCGCCCGCGCGATCCCCCGGTTGTAGTAGGCGTCGACGTAGTGCGGATTCAACAGGATCGCTGCGCCGTAGTCGGCGACTGCTCCGTCATAGTCGCCGTTCAGCAGCCGTTCGTAGGCGCGGTTGGCGAAGTCGGTCACGCTGATCGGCGCGCGCGTTTTGGCGGGCACGTCGCCGATGCCGCGCTGCGTTTCCGGTAGCTCGCTGCTGGTGGGCACGACGTAAACCGGACGTTTGAGGAAGCGCGTCCGCAGCCGATCCATCGCTTCGTCGAAGTAATTGTGCGAGACCTCGATGCCGTTGTAGCGCGGCAGCTCGCTCAGCTTGCCGGTCAGATACTTGTCGCTGCCCTTGAAGCTGAAGCCGTTGATCAGCAGCGGCACGATGTTGCGCCCGTGATCCATCGCGTGCTCGATTTCGCGGCGCAGCCAGTCGCCCGGCTCGATGCAGCGCTCGACCGTCCCCGGCGCGAGGATCAGCAGGAAGTGCGCCCGCGCCTCGATTTGCTTGAGGATGATGCGGTCGAACTGTCCGCTGTCGATGCTCTCGACGTCCATGAACACGTCGTAGCCGTGATCGCGCAGGTCTTGGAAGATGGCGCGCGCCGGGAACGCCGCTGCATTGCGCCGGTAGCTGATGAAGACGGTCTTGTGTTCCTGAACCATCGGACTAAGTTCCGCGTGCTCGACGGGTTCGCTTACTTTAGCCTTGATTACTGGGGAGGGCAAGCGAGGTTACAATTCTGCGATAAGTTTGCGCGCCGCTTCAACAAGCGGATCAATCCAATTCAATTCTTTGCCGACCCAATCAGCATCGCCGTAGCGCTGATCCTGTACCAAAGAGCGTGCCATATGCGTTTGGCTTCTGTCTTCTGCCCAAGCGCGTAACGAGTGATTGCTAGCCCTGCCAAAATCATATTGTTTCCCGGAAACATCAATTGGCTCGCCGAAATCTTTGAGCGCCTTTTTGAAATTTCCATTCGCAAAGTACCCCTCGCCCCGATTGTTGTAGACGATTGCATTCTTCGGATCAAGCCGGATTGAGGCAGTGTAGTCCAAAATTGCGCTATCAGAATTCCTTAAGTGGTAGTGAATACTGCCTCTGTCATTATAAACTTCTGCATAAGCCTCTGCTGGTTGGGAATTCAATCGAAGCACCTCATTATAGTCAGCTAGCGCACCCGAGATCACCCATAGCGTATCGTGCTTTAGCTCGATTGAGATAAGGATGGTGCGGTTGAGAGTTACTGAGATTGATCGAAAAGGTAAAATCATTGATAGCATCTTCATATTTGCCCTGACTAGCACGCGCAGCACCGCGATTATTATATGCCTCAGAATATTCAGGTTTGAGGCGAAGTGCTTCGTTACAGTCGGCAAGTGCGCCATCGATGTCGCCTTGAGCCAAACGCGACAGTACCCCGATTGTTATATGCTTCCGCTAGACGAGGATTAAGATGGATAGCGTTGTGTAAAGTCAGCAATCGCACCATCGAATTTGCCTTGATGCAGTGGACGTCTTCCGCGATTGTTGTAGGCAGCAGCATATTGTGGATTTAGGCGGATCGCTTCGGTGTAATAGGCTATTTCTTGCTCACTGTTGTTATTCAATGCCATCGCCTTGATTGAAATAACTCTTCAGCGTTCAATTCTTTCTCTGTTGGCGGGGGTTGTGCGATAGCTTCCTCGATCTTGCGCTCAACTTCCGGCTGATCGCTGGCGGGCGCGGGACTTCACCTCACCAACAACGGGCTGCTTCAAATAGCGATTCCGCAGCCGATCCATCGCCTTCATCGAAATATTCGTGGGAAAATCGGCAAGCCATTAGAGCCCGGTAGCTCATCTAGCTTTCCGGTCAGGATATTTGTCCGTACTCTCGTAAACGTGAACCCGTTAACGAAACAGCGGTACGATATTACGCTGCTTGTCCATCGCGTACTCGATCTCTCGCCGCAGCCAGTCTCCCGGTTCTGTACAGCGCTCGACTGTGCCCGGCGTCAGAATGACGACGAAATGCGCCCGTGCCTCGATCTGGTTGAGGATGATGCTGCTCGAACTGCCCATTGTCGATGCTCTCCACGTCCATGAAGACGTCATAGCCGTGCGCGATCAGATCCTTGGAAGATCGCCCGCGCATGAACGACGCCACATCGCGCCGGTAGCTGATGAAGACGGTCTTGTGTTCTCTGCTGAGTCATGCCTGCCCCGCGTGGTGATCGTCGGCGTTACGTCTATCTTATCCGCGAACAATCCGCCAATCAAGCAGGGGACGTCACAACGCGCTGATCAGCTTACGCGCCGCCTCGATCAGCGGCTCAGCCCAGTTCAACGTCTTGCCGACCCAGTCGGCATCGCGATAGCCCTGATTCTGCGCCAGCAGTGCCCGCCAGATGCGCTTGGCTTCGTCGGCTTCGCCCAGCGCATGGTGGCTGATGGCTAACCCGGCAAGGGCATAGTCGAAAGCGGGCTGCTGCATGTTCGCCTTGCTAAAATCTTCGAGCGCTTTTCGATAGTCGCCCTTCGCAAAATAGGCTTCCCCCCGCGCGATGTAAGCATTGGTGTACTGCGGGGCGAGGTGGATCGCTTGCTTGAAGTCGGCGATAGCGGCGTCGAGGTCGCCCAGATGATACTGCGAACCCCCGCGCCCGTAGTACGCCTCAACACTTCGCGAGTTGAGCCGGATCGCCGTGTCGTTGTCGGCAAGAGCGCCAGCGTAGTCGCCTCGCATCTCGCGCAGAGCGCCCCGGTTGCTGTAGGAGATAGCGTAGTGAGGGTCGAGCCGGATCGCCTCGCTGTAATCGGCGAAGGCTTTGTCCACCTCGCCCAGTGCTTGATACTCGACGCCCCGGTTATTGTAAGCGTCGACGTGAAGCGGATTGAGCCGGATCGCCTCGGTGTAGTCGGCAATCTTGCCCTCGTGATCCTGCTTATCCCGCGAGAACGCCCGGCTGAAGTAATCCTCTGCGCTCAACTCCGCTTGTGTTGGAGCGGGCTTCGCGGCGGTTTCGCCGATCTTGCGCTGCACTTCCGACTGATCGCTGGCGGGGGCGGGCATAATCACGCCGTAAACCGGCTGCTTCAAAAAGCGCGTCCGCAAGCGATCCATCGCCGCATCGAAGTAGGAGTGAGGCACGTCGACGCCGTTATAATGCGAAAGCCCGCTCAGCTTGCCGGTTAGGAAATTTTCCGTCCCGTCAAATGAGAAATCGTTGATCAGCAGCGGCACGATGTTGCGCTGCTTGTCAATCGCGTACTCGATCTCTGTCCGCAGCCAGTCGCCCGGCTCGGCGCAGCGCTCGACCGTCCCGGCGGTCAAGACGATCAGAAAGTGCGCCCGCGCCTCAATCTGGTTGAGGATGATCTGGTCGAACTGTCCACTGTCGATGCTCTCCACGTCCATGAAGACGTCGTAGTCGTGATCGCGCAAGTCTTGGAAGATCGCCCGCGCGATGAACGCTGCCACCTTGCGCCGGTAGCTGATGAAAACGGTTCGATGTTCTTCTGGCATGGGGCGCGCTCCGCCTCGTCTGTTTCTGCGTTACGTCCATCTTATCTGCGAATAAGATTCCGATCAAGCAGGCGACCCGCGTGTACGGTTTTTGTCCTCGCCCTTCCCTGAAGTATGGCAACCGAAGGTTGCACGGAAGGGAGGACAGCCGCAGGCTGTCGGGGATGGGGTCATCATTTCGCCAATCAAGCAGGCGACCCGCTGCCCGCTTTTCTCCCCCTCGCCTCACGGAGAGGGGGTCGGGGGGTGAGGTAAGATCGCCCGCAGCACGTCCGCGTACTCCGGCAGATCGTCCGCGTCCTTGAACCCCGCCATCCGCTGATACACCACCTCCGCCGCCCGCAGAAAGCCATCCGGGATGCCCGCATCCTCGAACGTGTCGCCGATCTGCGCCATCTCGCCGACGAAGCGCCACGCCTTCTGCGTCACCTGCCGGATGCGGCGCTCGTTCTGCTCCGCCGCGCCTGCTTCCCAGCGCGACCACTGGCGCTCCAGTTCGGCGCGGACGCCCAACTGCTCCGCCGCCGCCGCGACCGCGCACAGCAATGCCGTCGCGCCCTTCGTGTTGGCGGCGAAACACATCTTCAACGCTGACGCCTTGCCGATCTCTGTACCGATCACCTCGGTTTCCAGCGGACCCGCCGCGAAATACGCCGCCATCGCCGCCGCCGCCTCGCCGGAGAGATACAACCACGTCTTGTCCGGCTCCCACGCCGGACCGCCGATGATGCTCCCGTCGACGAACGTCCCGCCCACCGCCTCGATCCGCGTGCCGATCCGCTGCGCATTCCCCGGCGCGATCGCGTTGGCGTCGAGGTACAGCCCGCGCCACCCCTGCGCGATCACGGCGTCGGCGGTCGCGGCAGCGGCGTGCGGCGGGCACACGCTGACGATCACGGCGCAGCGTGCGCACAAGTCCGCCAGCGATCCGGCATTGTTCAGTCCGTGCTCAGCGGCGCGGGCGCGGCTGTCGTCGCTGCGTCCCTCCGACGCCCACCAGACCGCGTAACCGCTGTTCGCCATCGTCGCCGCGACCGAAATCCCCATCGCCCCCGGATGCAAAATCCCGACGTTCGTCGCCATATTCAATTCCCCTCATCCTCTCACCGTGTACTCCGATTGTAGCCCATCGCGGTGTTTACCTCACCCCGCTGCGCTGCGCTTAGCTCCCCCTCTCCATGTAATGGAGAGGGGGTTGGGGGGTGAGGTTTGTTTGGGGGGGGGTCATCTTTTAAATCAAAAGGGGCAGGTCTAGGCTTGCATTGCAAGCACACCTGCCCCTACACCTACCCGCTGGGGGTGAGGTATTGATTAATACTCAGGCATCGGCGGAGCCGCCGGAGCCTTGTCCTTTTCCGGCACGTCCGTGATCAGGACTTCCGTCGTCAGGATCATCGAGGCAATCGACGCCGCGTTCTCGACCGCGCCGCGCGTGACCTTCGCCGGGTCCGGGATGCCCGCCGCGATCATGTCGCCGTACAGGTTGGTCACGACGTTGTAGCCGATCTTGTAGTTGTTCTGTTCCTTCTGCTCGCGGCGAACCTGCTGGATAACGACCGCGCCGTCGATCCCCGCGTTCCCGGCGATCTTCTTCATCGGCACTTCCAGCGCGCGCCGGACGATGTTCACGCCGGTCTGCTCGTCTTCGTAGGGCATCTTGACGTTGTCGAGCGCCGCAATTGCGTTGATCAGCGCCACGCCGCCGCCGGGGACAATCCCTTCTTCAACCGCTGCGCGGGTCGCGCTCAGCGCGTCCTCGACGCGATGCTTCTTTTCCTTCAATTCGGTCTCGGTCGCCGCGCCGACGCGGATCACCGCGACGCCGCCGGACAGCTTCGCCAAACGCTCTTGCAGCTTCTCGCGGTCGTAGTCGCTGGTGCTGAGGTCGATTTCCTTGCGAATTTCTTCGATCCGCCCCTTGATCGCCTTCTCATCACCGGCACCATCGACGATCACGGTGTCTTCCTTGGTGGAAGTGACCTTCGCCGCGCGACCGAGGTCTTGCAGCGTGACCGTTTCCAGCTTGCGCCCGGTCTCTTCGCTGATGACCGTGCCACCCGTCAGGATGGCGATGTCGCCCAGCATCGCCTTACGGCGATCACCGAAGCCGGGAGCCTTGACTGCCAGCACGTTGAGCATCCCGCGCAGCTTGTTCAGCACGAGGGTCGCCAGCGCTTCGCCGTCCACGTCTTCCGCGACGATCACGATGTCACGCTTGCCGATCTGTACCAACTTTTCCAGCAGCGGCACGATGTCCTGCGCCGCGCTGATTTTCTTGTCGTAGATCAGGATGTAGGGTTCTTCAATCGAGGCTTCCATCGAATCAGGGCTGGTCAGGAAATAGGCGCTGATGTAGCCCCGGTCGAACTGCATTCCTTCGACGTATTCGGTCTCGAATTCCAGACCCTTGCTCTCCTCGACCGTGACCACGCCGTCCTTGCCGACCTTGTCCATCACTTCGGCGATCAAATTGCCGATGTCGCTGTCCTGCGCCGAGACGCTGGCGACCTGCGCGATTTCTTCCTTCGTGCTGATCGGGATCGCCTGCTCGCCGATGTTCTTGGCAATCGCTTCGGCGGCTGCCATGATGCCGCGCTTGAGCAGCATCGGGTTCGCGCCAGCGGCGACATTCTTGAGACCTTCGTTGACAATCGCTTGCGCGAGGACGGTCGCGGTGGTCGTGCCGTCACCGGCGATGTCGTTGGTCTTGGTGGCGGCTTCCTTCAGAAGCTGCGCGCCCATGTTTTCATATGGGTCGTCGAGTTCGATTTCCTTGGCGACGGTCACGCCGTCGTGAGTGACGGTCGGCGCGCCGAACTTCTTGTCGAGCGCGACGTTGCGCCCCTTCGGTCCCAACGTCGTGGCGACGGCATCGGCGAGCTTGTCGACACCGCGCTGGAGTCCCCGACGCGCTTCATCACGGAACGATAACTGCTTTGCAGGCATATTTCTCTACTCCTGTTGGTGGATACGTGTAGTGGTTGCTTACAAACAAAAATTCTGCGGACTATTCAACAATCCCCAGAATGTCGCTTTCCTTCATGATCAGCAGTTTCTTGCCGTTGAGCTTGATCTCGGTACCGGCATACTTAGCGAACAACACCGTCATGCCGACTTCGACGTCCATCTCGACGCGCTTGCCATCGTCATCACGACGCCCGGCACCGGCTGCCAAGACCTTACCCTGCTGCGGCTTTTCCTTCGCAGTTTCGGGCAGCACCAGCATCCCCCCGGCGATGGTTTCCTCTTGCTCGACGGGTTCGACGATGATACGATCCCCTAACGGGCGAATATTAACGGACATGCTTCTTGCCTCCTGAGTATCTTTTGACGAGCGTATCGCTGCTATCGCGTCAGTCACAATTCCCAATATTTTAGCACTCTACATCCATGAGTGCTAATTTACGATCCGAAATATAGCAAAAACAGCGCTTTACGTCAAGCATGATAAGCGATTCTAGCAAACTTCTTATACACCTGCTAACTCACCGCCGACCCGCCTCGTCGCGCCCGACCAGCTTGACTAACCAGTTAATACCCTCCCCCTGACGCAGCCGCACCCCTACGCTACGTTGTCCCTGAGCGGACGACAGTTTTTCGAATGAAGGTTTGTTTCTTCCTCGATCCGGAGTGTTCTCCCCTCTCTCCGCCTGCGTGGGAGAGGGGTCGGGGGTGAGGGGTGAGCTTGTCGCCGCCGAAAAAACTCACCCGATTCTGAGCAAACCGACTGATCCGGTTCGGTGTTATAGCTTATACAATTGAGCAGTGTTGTTATGACGAGGAAAAGTGAATGTCTGTAAAGTCACCTGACTACCAACCGCAGTTCAGCTTATGGGTACGCCAACTGCTCACGGTGATCTTGCTGATTGCGGGCGTGTTTATGCTCACCTTGCTCGCGCCCGTCCTACCGATGCTGACCGTCGCTTTTCTGATCACGTTTGTCTTGTTCTTTCCCAGCCGCTCTTTGGCGCGCCGCACGCCGATTCCCTACAGCATCGCCGTGATCATCCTCTACGTTCTGATGATCTTTCTGATCGTGCTGGGGCTGCTGCTGCTCACCCCAACCGTGATCGCCGGGGTCAACAACCTGATCACCAGCTTGCAGCAGGGCTACACCGACCTGATCGCCAGCCTCAAAGCGCTGCGACCACAGGACGCTGTGCTCAACGTGTTCGGCATCCCGGTTGATCTCTCCGAGGTGGTGCGCACGGCGCAGGATGTGGTGCTCAACGGCATCAGTTCGACCACGCGCGGTTTCCTGCTCCCGTCCACACTGCCCAATCCGGCGCAGGTTCAACAGGTCGCGCTCACCGATTTGCTAAACCAGATTCTGCCGCTGTTCGGTCCGGTCTCGCAGACGGTGACGTCGGCAATCGGCACTGTGACCGGTTTTATCGGCAGTTTCCTGCTGGCGTTATTCATCTCGTTTCTAATCCTGATCGACGTTCCGCTGACTCAAAAGGCGATCTCGCGCAGCGTGCCCTCCGGCTACCACCGCGAATTCGCCCTGCTGGTTCACAAAATCGCCCACGTCTGGAACGGCTTCTTCAAGGGGCAGGTCTTGATCGGCTTTGCGATTGGCGTCCTGACTTTCGTCCAGCTTTCGGCAATGGGCATCGGCAACACCTTCATCCTTGCCTTGATCACCGGCGTCATCTCGCTGATCCCGACCATCGGCGGCATTATCGCCCTCGTGCCGCTCAGCCTCATCCCGCTGATTCAGGGATCGGCGACCCTGCCGCAAGTCCCGCACGGGGTTATGGCGCTGCTGGTCGTCGGCATCAACCTCTTGATTTCGCAGATCATCTGGAACGCGGTCGCGCCGAAAATCCTCGGTGACGCGCTTGAGCTGCCGCTCCCGGTCATCATCGTCGGCGTGTTCATCGGCGCGGCGGCGGGCGGCGTGCTCGGCGCTTTCCTCGTCGCGCCGATCATGGCGACCATGCGCGTCGTGATCGCCTACGTCTGGAACAAGATCAACCTGCAAGACCCCTACCCCGGCGAGCTAGAACCGTTCGGCTGGGAGGACGACGCCTTCGTTTATCATGGGCGCTTCCGGGCGCGCCTGACAGCGCCTTTCAACGCGCTCCGACGCAATTCGCAGGCACGCTAACCCCGCCATGTCCTTGTAGGGGCGAGGCACGTCTCGCCCCATTTCGATTCACTAACTCGCGCCATCCTCGACGGTCTGCGCTTATTGACAGAATCGCCCGCATTGGTTAAATTTGTTTTTCCATTCAATAAATTTCAAAAGAGAGCACAGCGATGAATATCCTCGTTATTGGCGGGACCCGCTTTGTCGGGCGGCACTTCGTCACGGCGGCGCTGGCGCGCGGGCACGAGATCACCCTCTTCAATCGCGGGCAGAGTGATGACAGCCTCTTTCCCGGCGTCGAGCACCTGCACGGCGACCGCGACGGTGATCTCGGTGCGCTTGCCGGACGCCGTTGGGATGCGGTCGTCGATACCTGCGGCTACGTGCCGCGCGTGGTGCGTCAATCGGCGGAACTGCTCAAGGATGCCGTAGATCGCTACCTGTTCATTTCGTCGATCTCGGTCTACGCCGACCTCGCCGAACCGGGCGCGGACGAAAACGCGCCGCTGCAAACCCTCACCGACGAAACGGTCGAGGAGATCACCGGCGAGACTTACGGCGCTCTAAAAGTCCTCTGCGAGCAGGTCGTCCAGCAGTTTTACGGCGACCGCGCCTTGATCGTCCGCCCCGGCATGATCGTCGGACCCTACGACCCGACCGACCGCTACACCTACTGGGACGTTCGCCTCGGTCAAGGCGGCGAAGTGCTCGTCCCCGGCACGGCGGATCGCCCGGTGCAGATGATCGACGCCCGCGATTTGGGCGCGTGGCTGGTGCTCCTGCTCGAAAACGCGGTGTCGGGTGTCTTCAACGCGACCGGACCCGAACGCCCGCTGACGTGGGCGGAGTGGATGAATGTCCTGCGCGCGGCGAGCGGCAGCAGTCCCGCGCTGACGTGGGTCAGCGACGAATTTCTCCAGCAGCACGAAGTCACCGGCGCAGAACTGCCCTTCTGGGTTCCGGCGGAATACGCCAACCACTTCGCCGTCAGCGTCGAGCGGGCGCTCGCTGCCGGGCTGACCTTCCGTCCGCCGGTTGAGACGGCGCGCGACACGCTGGCGTGGAAAAGCAGCGACCCGCTCAAGGCAGGCTTGAAGCCGGAGCGCGAAGCCGAGCTGCTCACTGCATGGCACACCGCATCCTAGATCGCTCACGTAGGGGCGAGGCGTGCCTCGCCCTAATCCTCCACTCCTAACCG
>CAWGYC010000009.1:0-959632 GCA_963826685.1 uncultured Chloroflexia bacterium
GGGGCTAGCTCAACGTCTTGCGCCAGCGCCATGATCGGATCGAGCGTCACGCCGACGGTCTCAGAAAGCTCTGCGCCATCGGCAAAGACGGCAGGCGACCGGAGCGTGCGCCCTCTACCGAGAAAGGGCAGCCGATCCCCTTCATAGTCCCCGGTGATCGGCGTGCCGGGGCGCGTGACCAGCAGATGCCCCAGATAGACCGGCTGCTCATCGGGGCTGCGCGGGCGGCGGTGAAACAGCAGCAGGTTGCTTTCCGGCACGTACTCGCTCTCGATAAACAGCTTGTTGAAGGCTGGATGGCGATCCGACTGGGAGGCAAGCAGCACTTCGCCATAACTGGTCACGCGCAAATGGCGGACTTGATCGCCGTGATTGATCAGGTTGATCTGCCGGATTTCCACGTCGTCATCGGCGGAAACGGTCACCTGTAGGTTGACCGTTATGTCATGGTCGCGGCGCTGGAATTCGGCTTGATGAGCGTAAAAGGCGACGTGCTGATAATCACGGAGGACGGTCGTCGGTTGATAGCCCGCCGACCAGAGATCGCCGCTGTCCCGATCTTGCAGATAAATCCAGTTGCCCCAATGGTCGAGCGTGCTGTCGGCTTCCCAACGGGTCAGCGCCAAGCCCTGCCATTGGCTGTAGCCGCTGCCCGCATTGGTGATCAGGGTGCTGAAGCGCCCGTTGGAGAGGGTATGCACCTGCGGTACGGTGGTGTCGTCGGGGACGCGCCAAGGCGCAAGGTTCACCTGCGCGGGCGGCACGACACGCGCGACCGCTTCAATCGGATGCGGGTCGGCGATGGGGATTTGGGTCGGGATTTTTTCTTGCAGCAGCAGCGAAAAGCTCTGCACGCGCGGATCGGCATGAAAGCGCTGGATCATCACATCGTGCAGCAGGGTGTTGGTCAGCGAGGTGAGGATCATGCCTTGATGATGTGCCATGTACGAGCGGATAATCGCGTGGTCTTGGTGCAGCGGCATCCGCGACGGCGTGTAGTCCACCGCTTCGTAAAAGCCGTAGAGTCCGCGCATGTCGAGCGCGTCAAGCTGATCCATGTTCTGGCGGACTGCCTGCGGACGCTGGCGCAGCGCCAACAGCGAGGCATAGGGCGTAATGACCAAGTCTTCGGCGAGTTCGCGTTTAAAGCCTAAGTCCGGCACGCCGAAAGCGTGATACTGATAGGTCAGGCTGCTGTCGAAAGCGTAGAACGAGGACTCGGAGATGCCCCAAGGCACGTGCTTCGCTTGAGCATACGCGATCTGGTCGTCGACGGCGGAGCGGCAGCTTTGGGTGAGGAAGGTCTGTTCGTAACTGCGCATGAACAGCGTCGGCATCAGGTATTCAAACATCGTCCCGCTCCACGAAAGCAGAGTGAGCGCATTGTTCACCCGCGCGGCGGGGCGTCCCAAATGCAGCCAATGACTCGGCGGGACTTCGCGCTTGGCAATCGCCAGAAAACTGGCAAGGCGCGCTTCGGACGCCAGCAGATCGTAAAAATTGTCGTCGAGCTGATCGCCGGTGACGTTGTAGCCAATGTGAAACACCTTGCGCCGGGGGTCGAACAGGAATCCGAAGTCCATCGCCTGAAAGCGGGTCTCGGCGCGGGTCGCCAAATCCCGATAGCTGGTCAGCAAGCTGTTTGCCTGAGCTTGGGTGATCGTTAGCCGCGCCTCTAGCTCAGCACACCAGACGCGCGCTGCTCGCAGCTGATCCGGCGTGCCGAGTCCCTCCTGTAAATGACTCTTGAGGTCACTCAAGTGTGTGTTCACCAGCTTGTACATGGCGGTCACGTCGATCAAACGCGGCGAACGGGTCGCTGCTGCCAATAAGTCTTGCCACGTGCTTGCCATCAGGGGATCAACCGCTGGCTGATCAAACAACGCGGGCGGCTGGCTGATCGGCAGCAGCCAAGGCAGCAGTAAATCCATGTCGCGCTGCATACCGGTCAAATGATGATGGAGTTGTTCGGACGTGATGCGTAAATCGCTCAGCGTTATGGCATTCGGAGCAGCGGTCTCGGACTCGAAGACGGCGACGATCAGGTGAGAGAGTTCAGCCCACGCCTCCTGATTCAGGGCTGCGATCAGCTCTGCCCACTGCTGGGGGTGCTGCGGCACGATCTGGATTTGCTGGCGCAGCTTGATGACGAACGCTCGCAGCGCCGCGACCGATGCGTCAAGGCGCGTGCTGTACAGCTCGTCGAGGCTTGCTTCCATCAGTCCGAGCGTGTCAAGCAAGCCCTGCCAGCGCTCCGGGCGAATCACGAACGAGTTCAGGCAGGGCGAGACAAGCCTGCTCAACCACCAGTAAACACCCCGCCAAATTTCCACTGTCTACGGTCGAAACGTAGCGCGGCGCTAGCGCCGCGAGGCTCTCGGTATCGTACCAATTGAGCAGATGACCCCGGTAGTGTTCTAGTTGGTCAAGCGTGTCGAAGGTGGCTTGCAGCCGTGTGATGAGGTCGAGCTGCCCGGTATAGCCCAAATCGTAAGCCGCTAAGGTCGACGTGAGCAGCAAGCCGATGTTGGTCGGGGAGGTGCGATGGGCGGTCAGGCTCGGCGATTCTTGGAAATGATCGGGCGGCAGCCAATGATCTTCAGGTCCGACCATTTGCTCAAAAAAGAGCCACGTCTGGCGGGCAAGGTGGCGTAACGCGACCGCTTGATCGACCGAGAGCGCCGGTTCAGTGCGGTTGGTCGGCTGGCTGATCCAGTAGGCGACCTGAGGCGAAACGAGCCACAAGACAAGGATCGGCAAAGCGAAGGGCAGGGCGGCGGCGTTCGCCACGCCGATCAGCAAAGCGAGCGCGCCAGCGAACACCGGAACCGGCAGCATCTCGCGCCAAGACGACTCTGAACCTCGCGCCGCGCCGAAAAACTGGGCGGTTTGGGCAGCCGTCGTCCATTGCAGCAGTCGTGTCCGCGTGACAAACAGGCGCACGAGGGTGGTGCTGATCGCAGTCACGGTGAGCAGGGCTTCGTAAGGCAGAAAGACCAGCGCCAGCAGCCAGCGCAGCCCATCAATTCGGCGTGAGCGCAGCACGCCGCCCACCGATTCGGTAGGCGAATGGCGGCGCAAACCGGAGTACAGCGATAGGAACAGGGGGAAACCAAGCGCTGCCAGCGTGGTCAGCGTCCAGTACAGCGGCGAACCGATCAAGCCCGACCACGCCAGAATCAAGAGGATGAACAAAGCGGGCGTGACCAAACTGCGCCGTAAATTGTCGAAGATTTTCCAGCGATCCAGCGTCGAGAAGGTATTCGGCAGCGTCTCGCCCGCCTGTCCGGTCGGAATACGCGGCAGCAGCCAAGGCAGCAGCTGCCAGTCTCCGCGGATCCAGCGGTGCAGGCGGCGGGTATGCGCTAGATAGCCAGCCGGGTACTCCTCCAGCAGCATGATGTCGCTCACGAGCGCGACGCGCGCGTGAATGCCCTCAAACAAATCGTGGCTTAGGAGTGTGTTTTCGGGAATGCGATTGGCAAGGCACGCCTCCAGCACATCGACGTCGTAGATGCCCTTGCCGACGTAGCTGCCTTCGCCAAACAAATCCTGATAAACGTCGGAGACGGCATGGGTGTACAAGTCCAAGCCGATGTCCCCGGCGAAAATCTGGGTGAAGCGGGTGCGGTTGGCGCTGGCGGGTTTGATCTCGATGCGGGGTTGCAGAATTGAATAGCCGGAAACGACTTTGCCGCTGTCGGGATCGTAGTCGGCGCGGTTGAGCGGATGCGCCAGCGTGCCGACCAGCCGCCGAGCGCCCCCTTCCGGCAGGATGGTATCCGCATCCAGCGTGATCACGTATTTGATGTTTGGCAGGACGCTCAAATCGCCGAACTGTACAGTGTAGGAAGTCGTCTGGTCGCCCCGGAGCAGGTGGTTGAACTCCACCAGTTTGCCGCGCTTGCGCTCCCAGCCGATCCAACTATTCTGGGCGGGATTCCACTGGCGCTGGCGGTGAAACAGGTAAAATGGCGGCGCACCCAGTCGATATTTGGCGTTGAGCGCGGAAATCCCTGCCTGCGCGCGGCGGATCAAGTCCTCGTCTTCGGGCATCTGCTGCTCAGGCGCATCGGCGTAATCGGTCAGCAGGGCGAAAAACAAGGCGGAGTCGGCATTGCGCAAGTAATGCAGTTCCAACTGTTGCAGCAGCGACTCAATCTCGGCGGCATCGGTCAGCAACGTTGGGATGACGATCATCGTCTGGTACTCGGTCGGGATACCCTGCTCGAAATCCATCCGGGGCAAGAGACGCGGCGCGACGTGACTAGTGACTGCCCAGTTGACCAAAGCGCTCGCAATCGCGGTGGCGGGTAGGAAGGTGAGCAAGCCGACTCCGAGGATTTGCAGGATGCTGTCGTTGGTGGACACCATGTAACGGGCGAAGAGCAGCATCAGCAGCAAGGTGAGCAAGCCCATACTGGTGAGATAGATGGGAGTCGGGTGGGCAAGCAGCCAGCGACGGAAGACCAGCCGCCCGGACGGGCGATACCGAAACCGATCCTCTAGCTGGCGATAGCCATCGCCGAGCAGATAATAGCCGACGTGCGCCTGCGGCGCGGAAGCATCGGCGGCTTGGCTGAAGCTGATCGCCTGCCGCGTGACGTCTGCTTCGGGCTGTTTCGTGAAACGGGCGAGTCGTTCAATCACCTCGCGGTAGCTGTTGCGCGTCTGGAAATCCATCGCCGCGTAAATATTTGCCGGATCAAGCCGCAGGATTTGATCCACGAGGCTGACGCGCTCAAAGAAGATTTTCCAGTCCTGAACGGCGAGCAGTCGCAAACTCGTAATGCAGAAGCGTACCGCACCATCACCGACGACCGCCGGGATGGAGGGTGCGAGCGGCGGATCGACGTGGATCAGCGCGGCGAGCGCATTCGCCAGACTGCTCAGAATCCCTAAGCGCAGCATGGTGGGGAACGCCCACAACTCGCCCATCGTCAACGGAACGTCGGCTTGGAAGGCTTGCAGAAAGTCGATAATCTGCTCAACGTCAAGCTGATCGTGAGAATAGGCGATGACTTGGTGGGCTAGGGCATAGTCACGCGGGATATTCTCCCATTCGGGGTTGCCAAGTTTCGGCAGTTGTTGATAGTAGCCGGGCGGCATGTCTTCCTGAACTTGGCGGATCGCCTGCTGCACGACGAAAAAGTTGTCCAGCAGCCACTCTGCTGCGTAAGTGAGCGGCATTTCTCCTTGATCGCCAACGCTGAACTGCTGGTAAGTCGTGTTGATGATCTGTTCGTGTTCGAGCAGTCGATTCAGCAGCAGCGGTTTGGTCGTGGTGGGTTCAGCCAGCCGATATGCTCCCGACAAGCGCTGAGCCAGCCCGCTCACCGACTCTGCTTGGACGGGCTTTTCGACTGAGTTGATCAGCTCAGAGTCGCCTACCGTCGGGCTAATAGCCATCGGTTTGACGGATAGGTTGTCTGATTTCCGCTCCTGCGCGCGTGACCTCTGCTGATTCTTGGCGTAAATCTTGGA
The DNA here is from genome assembly GCA_963826685.1 of uncultured Chloroflexia bacterium. GTDB lineage: Bacteria > Chloroflexota > Anaerolineae > Aggregatilineales > Phototrophicaceae > Flexifilum. Next base: position 5,485 of record CAWGYC010000009.1, read on the forward strand.
CGATCAGCAGCGGCGTCGTGCCATTGGTGATGAACCGGTTAGTGATACTTCCGTAGGGCCATCTTGCTTCGCCAGAGTAGCCATGAGCGCTCAGGACTAGCAGGTCAATCTGTTCTTGGTCGCTCACACTCTGGAGCGCAGCGGCAACGTTGTCACTGACCAACAGGCGCGTTTGGGTGTTAGCAGGCAGATGCGCTTGCGTCTGTTCCAGATATTTGCTGCCTTCTGCTTGGTTACGGTCAATGACTCGATTGATCAAGGTTGTGTCTTCTTCACTCAGCGGCATATAGCGCGCCATTTCGGGCTTGCTGACCACGTGGACGAGCAGAAGCTCCGACTGATACGCCTCGGCAAGCGCTGCTGCCATCGTCAGTACCGAGCCTGCTCGCTGTGACCCGTCGAGCGGCACCAGCAATCGGTGATAGCGCAGATCATCAGCGCAAGCAGTGATCGGCTGGCTGGTTCGAACAATCAGGGTAGAAACCCGTACCCGCTCAAGGATGTGCTGGACGATGCTGCTCACGCCGCCAGTATTGTCCCCGGTCTCGCCATAGCCGCTCAAGATCAGCAAATCCGCTTGCGTGCTGTGCGCCAGCTCGACGATTTTTTCGGCAGCTCTGCCTTCGAGGAGCACGGTTTGGACGGTTAAATGATCCGCTTCTAGCTGGGCTTTCACGGTCGCTAGATACAGACTTGCCGCCGATTTCTTGAGATACCAGTCCAAAGGATCAGCTTGTGGCAATCTCAGCGATGCCGAAGGCTGTTCCAAGACGTGGGCTAAGGTGATTTGCGCGTTAAACGTCTTGGCTATGGCAGTGGCATGAGGCAGCACGCACTCGGCGAGCGGCGAACCATCTAGGGGAACAAGGATGTGATCTAGCACGGATTCCTCCTAAAGAAGCCTTCTTTGCTTATGGCTCACGACACCATCACTTTGTAAGGAAATGTCCAATGTCGCCGTCTGCGTGTGACTTATGAGCAGCAGTCAAAGGTTCAGATTTCGCGCAATCTCGGCGACTCTGAACCTTTGGATCAAGCGGGATGGGTATGTCGGTCAGTTCGCCCGATGAGATCTGATGATGCGATGGGGTTGCCCAACGTCTATTGATGCGGATGCGCGTGTGGGTCAGCGAGGTCGCCGTCGACAAATACAACATCTTCGGGTTTCTCTTCGAGCTTGACGAGGCGAGCAAGATAACGCTGAAATGCGTCTTCGACGCTTTCGCCCATCGAGTAGGCATTCGATAGCTTGCCCTTGACATGAAGCGTGAGCCGAAACAGGTGCAGTATCGGCGATAGGATCGGATGATAGATAGCTATGATAGTATCCTTTTCGTTATCAGATAAATACGAGGTTTGCTCGTTCAGGGAAATGGGGTGACAGCAGCAAGCGAGGGTCAGATGCATTGCCCACGAAACTGTTTCTCAATCGACGGAACGCTGTCAGTCGGAGCGTTCCGGGGTCGTGAGTCCGTCTTTGCGAACCTGAATAGCAACAGTTTCTGTCGCTGCCGTCCAAGCGTTCTGCAGATACATGGGCAGTTCGTTCCAGCTCGGCAGCGGTTTTCCGAGTGGTGTTTTCCACTCGGTCCAGTCTCCATAAGCGCGATATGCGATTTCAGCTAACACGGGTTTTTCCATGATCGTGCCTCACTTTGAGCGTTTAGGAACAGCTTTGAGGGCATATTTATGCGATAGCTGCGTGAGAACATCCGCCATGAACGGTGGATTTGGTTTCGTAACTAGATCAGGCTGACAGCGGACTCGGATTTCCGAGCGTGGGAACTCACTTGAGGTGGGAATTCAATCATGCATGGGACATGCACCTAACAATCAGTATAACACAGACCTGATGGATTTCCCACTCCCGGTAGCGGTGCTTTTGCATCGGCAAGGCTCATAACTCTTCAGATGGATACAAGTTTCGCCACATACGAAAAAAAGCGTCTCTGGACCAACCAGAAACGCTTCTTCACTGATCATTGATGTACGTATTTTGGAACTTACCCCGCTGAGCTTTGTTTCCAGCCACAATGGTCGTTATATGGGGCAAGCGCAAAATCGCCGTTGGAGGCTCAGGGGAGGCTGGGATTCGAACGTCGACAAGAGCGAAAAAGCGCCTTCAAGGCGCTTTTTCGCTTGTACTGGGGAGGTAGGATTCGAACCTACGGTAGGCGGCTCCAAAGGCCGCTGCCTTACCACTTGGCGACTCCCCAACGCGATTTCGATTATACCAGAATCGCCCTTCGAGACAAGCCCTTAGCTGCGGTCGTGATGCCGTACGCCGACCGCGCGCTCAATCGGCAGCGTGACCAGCACGCCCGCGTTCGGCGACGTCAGGTCGCCGAGCACCTCGTTCGCTGCCGCAATGACCGCATCGCACAACTCGTCTTCGACGATGGAGAGGATCACCTCGCCGCGTTCTTCCATGTTGTCGATGATCGCCGCCATCGCCGCGCCCATCGAGACGACCATGCGTGGCAGTTCCACCGAGCCAGATTGAAGCTCTTTTTGCAGTGTGTGCAGCCCATGAGATCGAATGATGGTCACGCCGGGCGCACCGGCTTCTTGCCACGCTTGCGCCACGTCCAAGCCTTTGTCGATCTGGGGCGTAATCAGCAGCACCAGTTTCATGATGCGTGCTCTCCTTTCGGAAATACTTGGCGCACGAAAATCGGCGTCACGACCGTCGTGAGCAGGATCACGAGAAACAGCGATGCGAATAGGGGGTGATCTGCCCGGAATACGCCGACCGACAACCCCAGTGACGCGATGATTAGCCCGACCTCACCGCGTGAGATCATGCAGACGCCCAGTTGCAGCGATTGCTGATTGTTGAAGCCGCCCAGCTTGGCGCCCAAACCGCAGCCGCCCAACTTCGAGACCAGCGCGACGATCAACAGTACCCCGGCGAACGGCAGCGCCGACAAGGGAAACGTGCTTAGGTCGGTCTCTAGACCGACGTTGATGAAGAAGATCGGCACGAGGAAGGCATAGGCGATGTTACTCGCCGCGCCCTCGATCTCGTGCTTGACGTCCTCTTTGGCGCGGCTGAAACCCACGCCAGCGATGAACGCCCCGGTGATCGCCGCGACGCCGCCCAGCGCTTCCGCCGACCAGCCGAACAACAGCGCCAGCAGCAGCGCAATCGCCGGGATGCCGTAGGATTGTTTCACAACGGGTAAGTCGTCGATGAAGTTCATCAGGCGCGGCAGCACGAACCATGCGATCAGGAAAGCGCCGCCGATGTACGCCGCCATGCGCGCGATGATCGCCAGCAGCGCGCCGGGATCGACCTCCGCCGCGCCACCGCCAGCCGAAACCGCCACCGCCAGCGAGACCAGCAGGATCGCTAACACGTCGTCGATCAGCGCGGTCGCCAGCAGCGCGTTGCCGACCTTCGTCCGCAGGACGCCGAGTTCGAGCAGGACTTGCGCCGAAATGCTGACCGAGGTCGCCGCCAGCGTCACGCCCGCGAACAAGGCGGGCTGCCACTGGTAGCCAAACAACATCACCAGCGGGACACCGAGAAGCACAGGAGCAACCGCGCCGGCAAACCCGGCGATCCCGGCGATTTTGCCAACTTTGGCGAGTTCCTTGACGTTCACTTCCAAGCCGACGATGAACATCAGCAGCAGCACGCCCAACTCGGCAAGGTAAGTAATCGTCTCATGCAGATCGACGCCATGCAGTATCGGCGCATTCAGCAAATCGAGCAGGGTGGGACCCAAGATAACGCCGACAATCAGCTCGCCAAGCACGCGCGGCTGTCCGAAACGGCGCGAAATCGTACCCCCGATGCGCGATGCGGCGATGATGATGCCGAGCGCAAGAAATAGGGCAATGGCAGGGTTTTGCTCCATCGGACTCCTTTCAAGTGGATTTGTGCTCTATTCCATCATAGAAATCATTTTTAGGCTAGGCTAATCGAGGGGCAATTTACGTTCTTCACACTTTCGGCTGTCCGGCGATTGGTTATTTCCAGAGCAGCGCGCAACCGTTATGCTAAGCGATGATTCGTAGGCTGCTCAGCGAAAAGGATGGTCATGGAGTCCAGATTGATTGGCGGGTTCAAAATCCCGGTGCTCAGCTTCGGCACGGCGACGTTTGGCGGACGGGGCGATTTCTTCGGCGCATGGGGCAAAACCGACGTGGACGAAGCCACCCGCCTCGTCGACATCTGCTTGGAGGCGGGCGTCAACATGTTCGACACCGCCGACGTTTACTCGCGGGGCGTCTCTGAAGAAATCCTCGGCGAGGCGATTGCCGGTCGACGCAGCAAGCTGATCATCTCGACCAAAGCGACCTTCGGCATGGGCGACAACTCGAACGACGTCGGCTCCTCGCGCTATCACGTCCTCAACGCCCTCGAAGCCAGCTTGCGCCGTCTGAATACGGATTACATCGACATCTACACCATGCACGGCTTCGACGCGCAAACGCCGGTCGAGGAGACGCTGCGCACGCTCGACACGCTGGTGCAAAGCGGGAAAGTCCGCTACATCGCCTGCTCCAATTTCTCCGGCTGGCATCTGATGAAGTCGCTGTCGGTCTCGGAGCGCTACGGTTGGTCGCGTTACGTCGCCCATCAAGCCTATTACTCGCTGGTCGGGCGTGAGTACGAATGGGAGTTGATGCCGCTGGCGCTCGACCAGAAGATCAGCACCATCGTCTGGAGTCCGCTGGCGGCGGGTCGGCTGAGCGGGAAGTATCGCCGCAGCCAACCACTGCCCGACGGACGGATCAAGCAGGGCGGTGGCGAGGGACCCGAACGCCCCGAACTGCTCTACCGGATCGTCGACGCGATGGACGCAATTGCTGAGGAAACGGGCAAGACGCACACGCAGATCGCGCTGAACTGGGTGCTCCAGCGCCCCACCGTCGCCAACGTGATCATCGGCGCGCGCAACGAAGAACAACTGCGCGCGAATCTCGGCGCGGTCGGCTGGAACTTGACGCCGGAGCAGATGACGAAGCTCGACGCCGCTAGCGCGACGGACAAGACCTATCCCTATTGGCATCAGAGCGGGTTCTCGCGCAACCCCTTCCCGGCGGAAAGCTAACCGCAGATGAGGCTATAAGAGCAGGTTTCCATCCCCATAGCGGTTTTTCTCCCCCTCTCATTATGGAGAGGGGGTCGGGGGGTGAGGTTTGTAGGGGCGTTACATGTAACGCCCCTACAGATTCTTGGAGGTAGCTTATCCCCCGCCGTTGGGGTCGGGGAAGGCGTTGCCAAACGAGCCGGGGATCGGCGTGGCGGTAGGCAGCGCCGGGATATTGTAGTCCACCGGCAGCGCGTCGATATAGGCTTGCGTATCCAGCGTCAGCAGCGACAGCCAGCCGCTAATGCCGTTCGCCTCCACCTTGACCCACCCATTCATCAAGGGGCTGCGCGCCAGCAGATTGACCAGCGTGCCATCGCCGACGATGCCGACCGGCGCATAGACTGCTTCCGGTCCCCGCCGCAGATTTGCCCCGGCGGGCGCGGTAATCCGCCCTTTCGTCCCCAACTCGCCCAAGCGCTGCGGAGGCAGCGGCGTCGCCGAGTAGACGGCGGTGATGTCGCCGACGTTGCTCGCCAGTAAGTCCGCAAGCATCCAGCCGGTTTGACCGTCGCTCAGTTGAACGTTGTACCACGAGCCATCGTCGTTGCGCCCCAGAATGGTGAGCGCCTGCCCGCCGGGAACCTGCATGATCGCGCTCGAATACACGTCCGGCGCGACCCGCAAATTGATCGCGCCCTGCGTGGTGGCGAAGCCGGGCTGCGGCAGCACAAACGGACGGTCGAACAGCGCGACCGGCAGGTTCGCCACGTAACTTGGATCGAAGGGGACGGCAGCCGTCGGCGGCGCGGTCGGGTTGGCGATGCTGCCGGGATCGTGAGCGACGCGAAGCTGCTCGCCCGCCGGGAGTAACTGGGTTTGACCTTGCGCCAACACGCTCGACTGCCCGGACAAGCCGACGAAAATCGTGCTCGTGTCATCGGTCGTGACCAGCACCGTCCCGCCCAATGTCAGCGAACTGCCATTGACGGCAATATTGGCATAGGTCGCGCTCTGGAAGACGACCACATTTTTCGGCGCGGCGGCGCAGGTCGCGGGCGCGGGGTTGCTCTGGATCAGGCTGGATGTCCAAGCGGGGAAATCGGGCGGCGTCACGTCGAACATGGTCACGTCGCCGATCATCAAGACGGTCACGTCGAGCGGATCAGGCAGGCGGAGCCAAGCGACGCCGAGGCTGGCGTTCTCGGTCGTGATCGGCGGGGTGCGGATCGCGTCGACCGTGCCCACCTCGACCAGTGCGCCCAACGGCGCCAGCGCATTGCTGACCAAACCGGACGGCTCGGCAGCAGGGGCAGCGCCGCCGTTGCAAACGTAGCCGCTTGGCTTATTGATGCAGGCGGTGCTCGCGCTCGTCCATAGCTCTTGGAGTACGGGAGCGCAGGTTTCGGCGCTGACGACGGCAGCACCGTCCTGCGCTTGCAGCGACGGTTCCGACGGCGCGATCAAAGCGGCGGCGAAGGCGATCAGTGCGAAAATGAACCAGTGTCGAAGAATATGTCTCATCACGGCGTCGAGCATTTGCTTGAACGCCCTCGATTGTACCAGATTCTATGATAGAGTCGGAACACATTAAAGCGCTCTGCCAAAGCTTCTAAGGCTCTGCTTTGCGTCTTTGCGCCTTCGCGTCTTTGCGTGAACTCTTTTCAGGTTTTTGTGGAGCAGCCTCATTGAACCCGATGATTGACCCCCCGATCCGCCTATTAGCGACTTTCGAGCAGCTTTTCCCGGCGACTTCGCCGCAAATTCTCGTCCAAGCGCCGGGGCGCGAGATGTGGGCAGCCGCTTGCTTCAACGGCTCCGTCGTCTACAACATCCACACCGTCGACGTGGGGGCGCAGACGAGCTTCAGCTACCAGAGCGCCAAACGCAAACAGACGCTTCAGCACCGCCCGCTGCCGCGTTGGGTGCGCTACATCGCCGGGGTGAACGTGCTGCTCGACGTGCTGGAAATGCCGGGGATCGACGCGGTGGTCTGCGGCAACGAGCCGCCGGGACCGCGCTACGATCACGCGCTGGGGATTCTCTTTGCGGCGCTGTGGTACGAGGTCAACGCTACCCCCTGCGATCCGCGCGAACTGCTCGACATCACCGAGCGCGTCCGCCGCGAATACATCGAAGGTCAAGCCCAGCGCGGCAGCGACACCGGAAAATAAAACGAGCGTCACGATTGTGGCGCTCCCTGCGTATTTAGCTGGAGTTGAACGACAGATTGACCCGAAGCCGCTAGGCTTTCATGTTGTCTTCGCCGCGATACATCGGTACGGCGAAATCGACAAAGTACGCCCAGCCTTCACCCGCCATCAACTTGCGCTGTTCCTCGTCGAGCACCAGCGTCACGTCGTGACCGCCAGAGTGCATTTCGAGGGTCAATTTATCACTACCGTCTTCTTCGAGTTCCTCGAAACAGCGGCGTTCGTAGCCGTAAGGGAACTCCAAGAACCGCCCCAAACATCGCTCGCAGAACTCAAGCGACGAATTACAGACGTCACGATTGACTTTGACACGCATAATCGATTTTCTCCTCACACGCTTTCCTAGATCTTCCGGCGAAAGGCGTCGTGAGAAATAGTGGCAAATGTCACCTATTCATATGAAACCTGACTAAACCTCGTCATTTTCCGGCTCGGCGGTCTCGTAGCCGCGCGCGCCTCTAGGGGCGTTGATGCGCCCTATTTCGCCGGTCTGATCGACGCGGACGGGGCGCATACTGCCGGTCGTATAGCGTTTCAGCTCGGCTTGATAGCGCCGCCGCAGCACCAGCGTATAGATCACGATGCCGATGAAGGTCATAATGCCGACCACGACCAGCGCCGCGAAACCGGAGAGCGCCACCCGCGCTAGCTCGCCATTGAGCAGCGACGAGGCTGCGCCTTCCGTCGTCGCCGTGACCGTCGCTCGCTGCGCGCCGTAGAGCACCGTCACCGGCAGCGCGCCGTCCGTGATGGTCACGGCGACGCGGTCGGGTGTCGTCGGGGTCAGTTCGGGGCTGGTGATCGCGGCGGTATAGGTTCCCGGATCGAGATACAGGAAGCCGATATAGCCGCGACTGGCGTAGGGCGCGCCGTCGAGCGAGCCGCTGGCGACGACCACGCCATCGGCGTTGAGCAGATCGACCGAGACGCTTTGCGTCAGGAACGGTTCGCCCGCGTCGTGCTGCCCGTTGCCATTGCGATCTTCAAATGCCTGCACCCACAACTGCCCGCCGCTGTCCTGCGCCAGCAGCGGCAGCGCGAGCGTGACGACGAGCAGTAGTGTCAGGGATCGGCAGATTAGTTTACGCATGGGTTTCAGCCAAATACTTCATCTAGGACACCGATTTTAACGCAACTCGGGCATGACCCGTTTTTCACCCGGACACCGCGACGGGTTTAAACCCTCGGCGCAGTAGGCTTAGCGCCGCCGCAGCAGCAGCATCGTGATCCCCATGCCACCGATCAGCACGATCCCGGCGACGCCGAAGACGATCAGCCCGATGTTGTTGGGGAGTCCGTTATTCGCAGCGCCCGTATCGGCGGCGGGCGTGGCGGTCTCGCCGCTGGTGGACACGTCCGCCGGAGGCGGCGAAACCGGCGCGACGCCCGCCGCCGCGCCAAAGGCGACATTGATCTGCGCGCCCGCGTAGCCGCTCACGTGCAGTTGATCCGGCGTCGTCAAGCCATAGCCCGACGGCGCGACGCCTTGCAGGTCGTAGCTGCCCGGCAGCAAATCCGTAAAGCAGTAGGGATCGGGGTCAGCGCCGGTTTGATGCTGTCCGGCGGGCGCGCCGTCGCGCGTGAGCAGGACTTGTCCGCCCACGAGCACGTCCTCGCCGCCGTCCTGAATCCGGTTCTGGTTGGCATCCTCGAAGAAGGTCACACAGATCGACGTACTGTTCAGCGCCGGGTCAATCGGGTGGACGCCCGCTCCCGACGTGACCTCGATCACCGGCGCGGGTGCGGCATCCCGGATGGCGGCGATCAGCGTGGGCGTCGTCGCCGCGAGCGTCAGTTCAAAGCCTTGCGGCGAGGGCGTCGGTGTGGGCGTCGGCGGCAGCGAGATGATGATCTCCTGCCCGATTTGGATGATGCGCGGGTCGGCGATGTTGTTGATCGCCAGCAGTTCTTCGCGCGTCTTGCCGTAAGAAAATGCGATGCTGTCCAGCGTTTCGCCCGCTTGGACGGTGTGAACGACCCGCTCGCTGGACTGTGTGCTGCTGCTCGCCGCGCTGGTCGGCTGAGTCGTGGGCGCGCCGGGGGCGGCGGCTGCCGCTCCGCCCGATCCGCCGGGGCTGAGCACGGCGTCGTCCCAATAGATCGTGTTGATCTGGTAGGGCCACTGCTGCGTCGTATAGAGGAACAACGTCACCGTCGCGCCGGTCGAAGTCGCCTCGACAGTCATTTGCTGCCATTCCTCGTGGGGCGCGGCGTTGGTCGACCAGACCACGTCGGCGTCGAACGGGTTCGTGCCGCCGTTGGGATCAATGCCGATGCGCGCGTAGGCGTTCGAGTCGCTGATCGAAGTGCAGGAGTCCGCGCCGGAGGGGATTTTGCAGGTGCGCAGGAAGGCGAATGCGCTGGCGCTGATATTCGTATTCGGGTCGATACTCACCTGCTGGTAGACCGCTGCGGTGAAAGTCGCGTAGCCCCGGTTCACGGCGAGCGACTGCGCCCCGCCATGCGGCGACGGCTGCGTCCCGGAGTAGGCGCCCGCGCCCGGCGGCAGATTCATCCAATCCTCGGCATGAGGCGACTCGGCGATCCACATGCTCCAGTCGGCGGGGAGATTGAGGTCGGCACGCCCACGATTGGTATACGTGCCCTCAAAACCACCGTCGCGCAGCAGGTTACTATCCTGCGCCTTCACGCCTCCGTCGAGCAGCCCCAGCGCCATCACAATCACGAGGGCAAAGCGGATCAAGCGCAGCAGCACGCGAACACCTTGCTGCATAGTTTTACTCTCAACTCACTGACAAAAAAGCGGCGTGGAATCCATCCCCACGCCATTGCTGCGCGATTATAAACAGGGGGCTAAGGCGAGTCAACCGCACGCGGTCGCGTGTAGCGGTGACCATAGGTGACACGGAGGGCAGATGCGACCTTACCCGGTTCGCTGCGACGAACCCGAAGCCTGAGCAAATCATGCTTTCGCCGAGTGCACGCGAGATCACCCCAAAATAGTGAGCTTTGTCACTCTATGCACGCCGCTCAAAGCGCCTAGACTGTATTCATAAACATGAATGTAGTGAGCTACCCATATGCAAGAACTTGCCGATTTACTGAAAGCGATGGCGCATCCGACCCGGCTGCAAATCCTCACCATGCTGCGCGGGGGCGAACTTTGCGTCTGCCACATCGAGAACGCGCTCGGCAAACGCCAACCCTACATCTCGCAGCAGTTGATGGTGCTGCGCGACGCGGGCGCGGTCGAAAGTCGTAAGGATGGGCTGCAAGTCTACTATCGCATCGTCGACGAGCGCGTCCAACGCTTGCTCGACGCCGCGCTCGGCGAGAAAGATGCGATTAGTTTTACCACGCTACCGGGCTGCACCTGCCCGGCGTGTGCTGCCACCGAATTGATCCAAATCAATTGAATCCAACTGAAGGAGTTTCTCATGCTCGAAGTCAAAGTTCTAGGTTCCGGCTGCCCCAACTGCCAGCGTTTGGAGCGCGAAACCCGCGCCGCGCTGGATGAAGCTGGCATCGTTTATCAGTTAAGCAAAGTGACCGACTACGGCGACATCGCCGCTTATGGCGTGCTCAGCACCCCGGCGTTGGTGCTCAACGAACAGGTCGTCTCCGCCGGGCGCATCCCGGCGCGCGCCAAGATCGTCGAACTGGCGCGGTCGAACGCCTCCTAAATTACGCTGAGCCAAGCCCGGTCGCGTGCCGGGCTTTTTTCCGGCAAATCTACATTCGAATTCTCGAATATAAAGGCAGCAGTATGGCAACCCAGACCCAAAACCTTAGCCCGCAGCCAGCGGAGCCATCGACCCGCCGCGACTTCGGCATCGTCGCCCTCGTCCTCGTCCTGTGGTGGATCGCTTTCAGCAATCTGCCAGCGGTGGTTGATTTCGTAACCTACACCCTGTTGGGCTTGAGTCCCGACGACCATTTCGGCAGTGCGCTGAACTTCTTCCTCTACGACGTGCCGAAAATCCTGCTGCTGCTCTCGGTGATGATCTTCCTGATCACGCTGCTGCGGACGTTCATCACACCGGAGCAGACCCGCCGCTGGCTCGGCGGCAGGCGCATGGGCGTTGGCAATCTGCTCGCCGCCGGCATCGGGGTGATCACGCCGTTCTGCTCCTGTTCGGCGGTGCCGCTCTTTATCGGCTTCGTCGAGTCGGGGCTGCCGCTCGGCATCACCTTCTCGTATCTGGTCGCCGCGCCGATGGTCAACGAGATCGCGCTGGTGCTGCTGTTCGGGATGTTCGGTTGGCAGGTCGCCGGGCTGTATCTGGTCTCCGGCTTGGTGATCGCGGTGCTAGCGGGCATCGTGATCGGTCGGCTGGGCATGGAAGCCTACGTCGAGCCGTTCGTCTATCAAATTCGCGTCGGCAGCAAGGGAAAGCTGGTCGACGAGCGGCTGACGTGGCACGAGCGCTTCGTTCAAGCACTCGAAAGCACCCGCGAGATCGTCGGTAAAGTCTGGCTCTACGTCGTGGTCGGCATCGCCGTCGGCGCGCTGATTCACGGCTACGTCCCCGACGACTTTCTGGCGTCAACTCTTGGCGGCAGCGCCTTCTGGACCGTACCCGCCGCCGTACTGCTCGGTGTGCCGCTCTACTCCAACGCCGCCGGGATCATCCCGATTGTCAGCGTGCTGCTCGATAAGGGTGTCGCGCTGGGGACGGTGCTGGCGTTCATGATGTCGGTCGTCGCCTTGAGCCTGCCGGAGATGATCATCCTGCGTCGGGTGATGAAACCGCGCCTGATCGGAGCCTTTATCGCCGTCGTCGCCGTCGGGATCATCTTGACCGGCGTCCTGTTCAACGCGATTCTGTAGCCATGCTCAAACGGTGTATCTACAGGCTGCGAAAGTAACAAACGACAGTTGAGCACACTTCGCCCGACGGGTTATCCTGTCTGTAACGTAAGCAGCGGACATTTGGTATGGCAGCGATTCTCGTGATTGACGACGAAGCCGCGATTCGGGGCATCGTCGAGGCGTATCTAAAAGCCGAAGGCAACACCGTCTATCTCGCCGAGGATGGCGTGCAGGGCTTAGCCCTGTTCCGACGGCATAAGCCCGATCTGGTGATCCTCGACCTCATGCTGCCGGGGATCGACGGGCTGGAAGTCTTGCAGCAGATCCGCCGCGAGTCGGCGGTCTACGTCATGCTCCTGACGGCGAAATCCGAGGAGATGGATCGGGTCGTCGGGCTGACCGTCGGTGCGGACGACTACCTGACCAAGCCCTTCAGCCCGCGCGAGCTGGTCGCCCGCGTCAAGGCGATCCTGCGGCGCGGGCGCGGCGTCGAGGAGGGGCAAATACTGAACTTCCAGCATTTGCGCATCGACGCGCAGCGCCGCGAGGTTTACCGCGACGACGAATCCATCGACTTGACCGCGCGCGAGTTCGACCTGCTCAAACTGCTGGCGACCTACGGCGGGATGGTGCTCAGCCGCGAGCAGCTTTTAGAGCAGGTCTGGGGCTACGATTTCTACGGCGAAGATCGCGTGGTCGACGTGCATATCGGGCATATCCGCCAGAAGCTCGAACCCAACCCCACCGACCCGCAGTTCATCTTGACGGTGCGCGGCGTCGGCTATAAATTCGGGGATCAACCGGCATGAAGCTCTCACGCAAGCTGTTCATCTCGCATCTCTTGGTCGTGCTGATCGGGCTGGCAGTGCTGGCGATCTCGACTGCCTACGTCGCGCCGATCAGCTTTGCCCAACAGATGGGCTACATGGGCGGCGGCGCGGGTGTCGGTGCAGCCGGGCAGCGCGGTCTGGGTGGCATGTCCGGGGACCGACAGACCGAGCTTAACGCGCAGATTGAGGCGAATTTCCGCACCGCCATCGACGATGCGCTGCTCCGCGCCGGCATCGCCGCGCTCGTGGCGGCGGTCGTCGTGACGTGGCTGGTCAGCCAACAAATCGTCAATCCGCTGCGGGCGCTGGTCAAGTTGAGTCAGCGGATCGCCGGGGGGCATTATCAAGAGCGGCTGGAGGCGACCTCGCACGACGAACTAGCGGAGCTGGTTCACAGCTTCAACCAGATGGCGGAGGCGCTCGATCACACCGAAACGCTGCGTCAAGAACTGCTGGCGGACGTCACCCACGAACTAAAAACGCCGCTGGCGAGCATCAAGGGCTACATGGAAGGGCTGCAAGACGGCGTGATCCCCGCCAACGACGAGACCTTCCACCTGATTTATCACGAGGCGGCGCGCTTGCAGCGCTTGGTGCAGGATTTGCAGGCGCTTTCCCGCGCCGAATCCGGGCAGATGCCGATCCACCCGCAGACCATCGATCCGCGCAGCTTGGTCGAGACGGCGGTCGAGCGCATTCGTCCTCAGTTTGGCGAGAAAGAGATCGCCTTGACGACCCAATTCCCGCCGTCGCTTCCCGCGATCAACGCCGATCCTGACCGGGTCGGTCAGGTATTGATGAACCTGTTAGGGAACGCGCTGCAAAACACGCCCGGAGGCGGCAGCGTCGAGGTCAGCGTCGCGCCGGTGGGCGATCAACTGCAATTTTCCGTCCGCGACAACGGCAGCGGCATCGCGCCGGAGAACCTCGAACGCATCTTCCAGCGCTTTTACCGGGTCGATAAATCGCGCGCGCGCAGCAGCGGCGGCAGCGGCATCGGCTTGACCATCTCGCGCCACTTGATCGAAGCCCATCACGGGCAGCTTTGGGCGGAAAGCGACGGTCTCGGCAAGGGCAGCGTCTTCCACTTCAGCCTGCCAACCTCAAAAACTTTACCAAAACTTCATACAAGCGACATTCCTGCTTGACCAAACGGGCGCATCCTCTAGACATTAGTCAAGCAATTCAATAGGAGCTTCACCATGTTCACGAAACGCAAATTCTTCCTTCTGCTCGCCGTCGTCGCTGTTGTCGCTGGTGGCGTGCTCACCGTTTCCGCTCAAGACACCACCACGCCGGTTCAACCGCCCTTCGGTGGACGCGGACAGGGCATAATGACCCAGTCGCGCCTGTTGTGGGACGATGACACCGCCCCGATCTATACGGCAATCGCCAACGCGCTCGGCATCGACCAGCAAACGCTGTACACCGAACTGCAATCCGGCAAGACGCTCGCTCAACTGGCGACGGAATACGGCGTCGATCTCGATACCGTGATCGCGGCGCAGCGGACGGCAACGCAGACGCATCTGCAAGCAATGGTCGACGCGGGCTTGATGACGCAGACGCAAGCCGACGCCCGCCTCGCGCTGATGGAACAGCACTGGGATGACATGCCCATGCTCAATTACAACTACAACTATGGCTACAACATGGGTGCGGGTCGCGGCGGCATGTGGAACAGCGACGACACCACGGGCATCACCGGCGGCATGGGGATGATGGGGAGCAACGGCGCGGCGCGCGGCGGTATGGGTCGCGGTCGCTAAACCGAAGTCGCTCTAGTCACAAATGAAAAAGCGCGCCTCTACTCCGGTAGGGGCGCGCTTTTCATTGATTCTAACGACATCTCAGCCCGTGATTCCCAATCGATACAGTATCAAGCCCTGCAAACGATCCTCGTCGAACTGCTGGAAACCTGCCTCGACCGCCGCCGCGCGCACGATCTCCGGCTGGAGGCGATGCGCCATTGGCGGACCGAACTCTTGGACTTCGTAGCGCCACTCCAGCACCGCGACCCGCGCTTTGGCGACTCGCTGCGCCACTTGCAAAGCGTTCAGCAGATCGTCGGCTTCGTGGAGCACCAAGCCCATGAAGGCGAGATCAAAGCTGTTCTCAGCGAAGGGGAGCTGTTCCATGTGCGCCTTCCGAAAGTCGCCGGACGGGACGTAAGTTCGCGCCGCCGCCAGCATGTCGTCGCGCAGGTCAATTCCCGCGACCGCCAGCCCGCGCGCCGCGAACGCCTCGGCGAAAATGGCGCTGCCCGTGCCGATGTCCAGCATCGACTCCGGCGCGTCCAGTCCCTCAAGGCTCAAGCCGACGACCCGCTCGACTTCCAGCAGCGCGAGTCGCC
Organism: uncultured Chloroflexia bacterium; assembly: GCA_963826685.1. GTDB lineage: Bacteria > Chloroflexota > Anaerolineae > Aggregatilineales > Phototrophicaceae > Flexifilum. The sequence goes on from CAWGYC010000009.1 coordinate 20,697, forward strand.
CCGGCGACCGCAGCCGCTCAATTTCTCCGTCGTAGCGTCGTTCGTTCATGGCTTACCCTTCGTGTCCATGCGATCAGCATTTTAATGTCCGCTGATTATACCGCTCCCATGCAGCGTCATCCCGTAGGGGCGTTACATGTAACGCCCCTACAACCCCCGACCGTCGTCAATTAGTTCGTCGCATCCAGCGCCGCCGCGACCCGGCGCAAACGTGCCTGCGCTTCTTCCGCGACCGGCAGCAGCTCATCGTGATTGGCGACGCCGAGCATCACCAGCGGATCGACAATCGAGACCTCGACGCCATCGTCCAAGCTGCGTGACCGTCACGTTGCAGGGCAGCAGCAGCCCGGCGTCGGGCGCGGTGGTCAGCGCGCGATGCGCCAGCACCGGATTGCACGCGCCCAAAATCTTATAGGGGCGGAAATCGACGTCCAGCTTCTTCTTGAAGGTCGCCTGTACGTCGATCTCGGTCAAGATGCCGAAACCTTCGGCTTTCAGCGCTTCGGCGATGCGCGTCTGCGCCGTTTCGAAATCCGTATCGAGGCGAACCGTCAGCCCCAGAGCAGTCGTTGATTGCATGGTTTGTTTTTCCTTACCTCGTCTGAGATCATTTCTGCTTTACCCGAAACCTCACCCCCCAACCCCCTCTCCATTGCAATGGAGAGGGGGAGTTGAGCGCAGCGAAACGGGGGTGAGGTAGTTCTTAGTTCCCGCGTTCCAGCGGCAGACCGCTCTGCATCCAGTTGAACGTCCCGCCGATCACGTTGTAGATCGTCTCGTAGCCCTGCTGACCGAGCAGCGCCGCCGCCGATTGGCTGCGCGACCCGCTGGCGCAGATCACCGCGACCGGCTGCGACGGATCGAGTTCCTTGATCCGCCGGTTCAGTTCGCCCAGCGGGATCAGCTTCGCGCCGGCAACGTGTCCCTGCGCGTATTCCCACAACTCGCGCACGTCCACCACCACCGGGCGGTCGCCGTTGCCGTTCTGGAGCAGTTCGTTCAGTTCCACCGGCTCGATGTCGCGCACGTCGCCGCTGGTCACCGGCAAGCCCATCGCCCGCCAGACCGTCAGGCTGTCCGCCAGATAACCGACCACTTGATCGTAGCCGACCCGCGCCAGCGCGTAGACCACTTGGCGATATTCCGCCTCGTCGCTCAGCATCAGGATAATCGGCACGTCGGGCGGCAGCACGAAGCCGATCCGGTTGCTCAGTTGATTGTCCGCTTCCAGATGCACCGCGCCGGGGATGTGCTCGGCTTTGAACGCCGCGCTCGAACGCATGTCGAGCAGCGCCGCACCCTGCCGGAAGTGGCGGACGGCATCCTGCACGCTCAGGGGACGTGGACTCACGACGCCAAGGGGACGTGATCCGCGCCGGTTGATCTGCTTGATACGGGTGTGATTACCCGGCTGCTCCGGCAGATCGCTGGTGGCGTAGTCGATGAATTCGTCCTTGCCACGCGGGGCTAAAGCCGGGTTGTTGTGCCGCTCGTAGCCGATGGTCGAACTCAAGACCGAGCCAATCGACTTGCCGCAGAGCGATCCCGCCCCATGACCGGGCAGCACCATCACGCCGTCGTTGAGCGGCAGCAGGTGCTCGTTGATCGTCTCGTGCATGTGTCCGGCGAGGTCGCGGGCGGCATCCATCCCGACCAGATCGGGACGCCCTACGTCGCCGACGAACAGGGTATCGCCGGTCAGCGCCATCCACGGCTCATCCGAGCGCGTCTGATCGGCGACCAGCAGGGTGATGCTCTCCGGGGTGTGACCGGGCGTGTGGACGACCTGCAAGCGCACGTTGCCCAGCGTGATCACCTGACCATCGACCAGCGGGTTGTACTCGAACTCGGCATTGGCGGCTTCGTGAACGTAGATGCCCGCGCCGGTCTGCTCGGAAAGATCGCTGTTGCCGGAAACGTGATCGGCGTGCAGGTGCGTCTCGATCACGTGGGTGATTTGCAAGCCGTGCGCCTGCGCTACGTCCAGATATTTCTGCACGTCACGATCCGGGTCGATCACGGCGGCGACCCCGGCGCTCTCGCAGCCGACGATGTAGGACGCGCAGCCCAAGCCGTCGATGAAGAATTGTTGTAGATACATCAGCCCACCTCTCAGAGTGTCGCTAACAGTTTCGGGAAGTTGTCATACAGCAGAAACACCGCCAGTACGATGACGAACACGGCGAAGGCTTGGCGCAGCCTGCCCGTGTCGAGCCGCTGTGCCAGCCGCGACCCCGCGAACGTCCCGGCTAACCCGGCGACGACGAAAATGACGATCAGGTTGAGGTCGAAGCTGCTGCCGCTCAAGTGACCGAGCAGCCCCGCCGCGCTGTTCATGGCGATCACGATCAGCGACGTGCCGACCGCCTGACGAAAGGGCAGCCCGACCAGCATCACCAGCGCCGGGACGATCAAGAAGCCGCCGCCCACGCCGAGAATTCCGGTCAGCAAGCCGACCAACATCCCCCCGCCGACGATCTTCCAGAGCGAGAGGGTGATTTCTTCCGGCGCGGCTTCGCCGACGCCCTTGCGCAAAATCAGCAGCCCGCCAATCGCCAGCATGAGCACGGCGAAGGCGACCAACAGCAAACTGGACGAAAAGTGTTTCGACAGCCCCGCCGCGAAGTACGAGACGATCATGCCGGAGCCGCCGAACATCAGGGCGACGCGCCAGTTGAGCGTCCCCTGTACGCGATGGAACATCGCCCCTAACGCGCTGTTCATGCCGACGATCAGCAGCGAGGTCGTCACCGCCACCTGCGGCGTCTGCCCGATCAGGTAGACCAGCGCCGGGACGGTCAAGATCGAACCGCCGCCGCCCAACAAGCCGAGCGACCCACCGATCCCGAAGCCAATCGCAATGTCCAGCAGCGTCGGGTTCATGCTTACTTGCCCTGCTTCACCGGGAAGCCCGCCCGCTGCCAGCCACCCATGCCGCCGCTCAGGTTGATCGCGTTGTAGCCCGCGCCGTTCAACTGGCGCGTCGCCACGCTGCTGCGCGAGCCGGACGCGCACACGCAGAGGATGTCACGGTCTTGCGGCAGCTTGTTGAGCGACTGTCCGAGCTTGTTCAGCGGGATCAGCGTCGCCCCGGCGATGTGTCCGGCGCGGAATTCTTCCGGCTGGCGCACGTCCAACACAAACAGGGTACGGTCAGTATCGAGACGGGCTTTGGCATCAACTGCGTTCAGGCTGGTCCCGGACGACGCAAATAGACTCTTGAAAATGTTCACTGTGGGTGCTCTCCATCGCTCATGATCTGTCACCACTATACGCGCACTCAGCGCGGCGGAGTGAGACCGAAAGGCTTATAATCTCCCATAAGCGCGGTCTAATAGCTAGTGCTTTGCGCGCGTGTAAAACAGCGCTTGTAGGGGCAAACCTGTGTGTTTGCCCGGTCAGGCGCACACGTAGGTGCGCGCCTACGCGTAATTTTCGCCCCTGCAATCGGGAAAAGTGACCCCATGCTGGACTTATATAAGCTGCAAATCTTCGTCACCGTCGCGCAGGAGGGCAGTTTCAGCGCCGCCGCCGAGCGCCTCTACGTCACCCAATCCGCCGTCAGCCAGCACGTCAAGACGCTGGAAAAAAGCCTCGGTCGCCCGTTGTTTCAGCGCGGGCGACGCGGCGTCAAGCTGACGCCGCACGGCGAAATTCTGCTGCGCTACGCGCACGAGATTTTCGCGCTGATGGGCGAAGCCGAAGCCGCGCTGGTCAACGTCGAAAACCTCACCGAGGGACGCTTGAGCATCGGCGCGACGCCGGGGATTTCGATCTATCTGGTGCCGGAGTGGGTGCAGCGCTTTCGGTCGCGCTATCCGCAGCTTTCGGTCGCGCTCAAGACCGGGGTGACCGCTCAAGTCGTCGCCGACGTGCTGGAGCAGCAGGTCGATCTCGGCTTCGTCGAAGGCGAGCTAGAGGACTTGAAGCCGTCGCGCTTGAACGTGGTCGCGCTGCAAGAGGTCGAGCAGGTGGTCGTGGTCGGCTTCAAGCATCCTTGGTGGGATAAAGCCGCGATTCAGATCGAAGACCTGCATCAGCAGTCGTTCATCGTCCGCCCGCCGGACAGCCAATCGCGCGTCTGGCTGGATCAAGCGCTGAACAACTACGGCATCGAACCCCAGATCGGCGCGGAATTCGACAATCTGGAGTCGATCAAGCGCTCAGTAATCGCTGGAAACTGCCTAACCATCCTGCCGAGCTATATCGCCCAGAATGAGGTCGATCAAGGGCTGCTGCATCTCGTCCCGATTGCCGGACAGCCACTCAAGCGCGTGCTCAAGCTGATCTCGGCGCGCGACGTGCCCTACTCGGCGCTGGAACGCGCCTTTCTCGACGTGCTGAGCCAAGATTTCGGCGCACTGGAACGGGTCTAGGCACTTACCTCACCCCCTAACCCCCTCTCCAACGCATGGAGAGGGGAACAGAACAGGTCGCAACGGGCTTTTAAGTCCCCTCGCCATGCAATGGAGAGGGGATTAGGGGTGAGGTTCGAGGAGCTTGTGGCGGCAGTATTAATCCGAAAACGGGCTTTCCAGACCGTGCCGCTCCATCAATTCGGCATCGTTGAGGATGGTGGTCGTCGCGCCGTCGGCGACGATGCCGCCGTTGTCCAAAACAATCGTGCGCGGGCATAACTCGTAAGCCAGCCGCATGTCGTGGGTGCTGATCAGCATGGTCTGTTGATCCAGCCCGCGCAGCAGGTCGATCAACTGCCGCCGCCCGCGCGGATCGAGTCCGGCGGACGGTTCGTCGATCACCAAGATTTCCGGCATCATGCTGAGGACGGTCGCCAGCGCGACCCGCTTTTTCTCGCCCACGCTCAGGTGATGGCTGACCCGCTGCGCGAAATCGGCGATGCCGACCGCCGCCAGCGCCCGCTCGACCCGCGCCTTGACCTCGCTTTCCGGCAATCCCATGTGCAGCGGACCGAAAGCAACGTCGCCGTAGACCTGCGGCGAGAAGAGTTGATCGTCCGGGTTCTGAAAGACCAACCCAACCGCCGCGCGAATCCGTCCCAGCGTCTCGTCGCTCAGCGGCAGCCCACCGATCATGATGCTGCCAGTAGCGCTGCGTAGGATGCCGTTCAGGTGCAGTAGCAAGGTCGATTTGCCGCTGCCATTCGGTCCGACCAGAGCGACTTTCTCGTCCGGCGCGATGCGGAACGAGACGTTTGCCAGCGCTTGTGTGCCGTCGGGATAGCGGAACGATAGTCCCTCGACTTCGACCGCATAACGTGATTCGCTCATCGAATCACCCCCAGCGCCAGTAATTCGATGCCGACCAGCGCCACCAGCGGCATCGCACCACTGAGGATGGCGACGCGGCTCAGCGGCGGCGCGTCCAGTCGACGCAGCTTGCCGTCGTAGCCACGCGACAGCATGGCGACGTAAACGCGCTCGCTGCGCTCGTAGCTGCGCAGAAACAGATTGCCGACCATCCCGCCAGCGAACGCGCCCGCCAGATCAGTCCCCCGCCGGACTGGTGTCCGGGCAGCACGGCGCTCCGGGCACTGCGGGCGCGCATCAGCCGTTCGGCTTCGTCGCTGAGGGTGTACAAATAGCGATACATGAACCCGATGATGGCGATCAGCGTCTCCGGCACGCGCAGACTGCCGAACGCCCACAGCAAATCGGTAAACGGCGTGGTCAGCGCCAGCAGCAGCGCCACCTGCACCGAGAGCCAGCTTTTCAGCAGGATCGAGACGAAGCGCAGCAGCCCTGCGTCGCTGACCGTCAAGTCGCCGATCAGCGCGACCGGATGCCCCGGCATTGTAAAGGGCAGCGCGACCGCCGTCAGCACGAAGGGCAGCGCCAAGCCGCCCAAGCGCGCCAAGCGCCCCGCGCCGACGTTCCCGGCAGCGGCGAGAGCCGCAATCAGCGCCCAGAGCAGCGGATAAGCGATCAGCGCGCGTTCCGGCGTGAGCAGAATGCCCAGAATCAGCAGCAGGGTGGCGATGACCTTGACCCGCGCGTCGAGCCGGTGCAGGCGGCTGTCGCCCGCCTCATAACGTTCTTGCAGCAAAATGGATTAGTCCTCGCAAAGACGTCTGATTTATTGCCTAGCCGCGCGATCTTACCTCACCCCAAGCAACCTTCAGTTGCCATCCCCTCTCCATTACATAGAGAGGGGACTTCAAAAAACTTTTCAACCCGTTTTAACCCCCTCTCCACGACGTGGAGAGGGGCAGGGGGTGAGGTTTCTAGCGCAGTCAAAACTACGCCTGCTCGCGCAGCTTGCGACCCGTGAGCCGCGCCACACCATAGCCCACGCCCGCCACCGCCAGCACACCGATCACGCCCGCCGCGATGGTAGTCACGCTCTCCTGCTGGATGAACGGGACGGTGTAATCGGGCATGCAGTTCGTAGCTCGGCGGCGCGGCGAGTTCGCTGAAGCCTTGATCCTCGGCGACGCGCTCCAGCCCATCGGGATTGCTATCCGCCAGCGGCGACGCGAAGGTGATCGCCAGCGCGATCAGCAGTCCGGCGGCGATCCAGCCCCAGCCCTGCGCCGCGACCTGCGTCGGCGCGCCGATCAAGTCGGGGCGCGTCTGCCGGATGAATGCCAGCGCCGCCACCGTGATCAGCGCCTCGCCAATGCCAATCAGCACGTGAACACCGACCATCGCTGGAAGCGCCACCGCCAGCGGCGACGTGCCGGAGATCGCCAATTCGAGCGCGCAGGCGGTCGAGGCGGCGACGACGCTCAGCCACGCGCCAACCCCCGCGCCGATCAACTGCGCCGTCGGGGTCGCCCCTAGCCAGCGCCGGATCAGGACGTAAACGGCATAGCCGACAAACCCGCTGATGACCCCCATGTTGACGACGTTGAAACCGAGCGCCAGCAAGCCGCCATCCTGAAACAGAAAGCCCTGCACGCCGATCACGCAGGTCATGACCAGCACGGTCGCCCACGGACCGAGCAGCACCGCGATCAACATGCCGCCGAGCAGATGCCCCGACGTGCCCCCCGCGACCGGGAAGTTGATCATTTGCGCGGCGAAGACGAACGCGGCGAGGATGCCCATCAGTGGGATTTGGCGCTCGCCGAGTTGGTGGCGCGTCTGGCGCAGTGCAATGCCGATCAAGCCGATCAGCAGCAGCCAGCCGACCGCCGCGACCGGGAGGCTGAGGAAACCATCCGGGATGTGCATGGCGAGTACGGGGATCACGTTGTCAATCCTTTCCGGCAGGTCAAGCCTTGTTGTAGGGACAAAACTCAGTTCTGCCCCTACAATCACAATGCTGAGAGTTTGGCTTTTCTCGCAGATTCTTGCAGTTGTATGATCATACAACTAGAAGGTGACTTTTGACACGGATTCGGGCAGTTTTTCGCCATTTTCGCGCCGGTTGCTGCTATGATTGGGGTAGAGAGAGGGGGTAGGCGATGGTTTCAGTCGAGGCGGTGATCGAACAGATTCGGGAGCGAGGCGAGCGCGTCACCATCCAGCGCCGCTTGATCGTCGAGGCGCTCTGTGCCGCGCACGATCACGCCTCGATCAGCGACTTGCAGCACTGGATCGACGTCCAGCACCCGGACTCCCCGCTGCCCGACCCGACGATCTACCGCATCTTGCAGTGGCTCAAAGATTTGGAACTGGTCTCGCAAACCGACATGGGCAGCACCGGGATCGTCTACGAACTGCTGAGCAAGCGCCACCACCATCACCTGATTTGCCTGAACTGCGGGCGCACCACCGAGATCGACGACACTTATGTGACTCCGCTGCGGCAGGCACTCGCGGCTGATTTTAACTTCCAAGCGCGCATCGACCACATGGCGATTTACGGACTCTGCTCGGTTTGCGCGGCGCAGAAAGCTCAGCACGCCACTTGAATGCTAGGCGAAATAACCCGTGCAGTCACAGCGCTTGCCTGCGAACAGGTCGAGCCGCATCCCCACTGGGCGAAGTTGCCAGAGAGTCGCTCTGGCGATGCTCCGGCTCGATCTGATGGGTGGGTTCGCTTTTGCGTAATGTTAAGTGTGCTTAGCCCGCGCTCATCGCCTCCGCCGAGACGATGATGTAACCCGGCTTTCTGCCGACGACGTAGACCCGGTAGGTGATCCCGTCCGCGAACGCATCGGCGACTCGATCATCGGTCGTGTAAATCTTCTCGCGCCCGACGTGGACGACGTAAGAGGTCGTCGCCGCGCCTGCCAGCTCACCGACGACCGCCGCCGCGCTGTAGGAATCCATCCCTTGCCGCTTGATTTTGATTTTTCCGGTCAGCGCCTTGACGCTCGTGTTCCCCGATCCCATCCGCCGGGATCGCGCGGCGCTGCTGCCGATCATGACCACGTAAAAGATCAGCACCAGCCCCATCACGCCGAGGATCAGCGGCGCATTCTCTCCCGTGAACATCTCCGGTGCGGGCACAATGCCTTGGCTGCCCAGCACGACCCAAATACACACGCCGACCACGATCAAAATCACGATCCCGGCGATCACCAGCATGGTGCGTGTTCCGGCGGCGACCAGCGTCTTTAAGTCTTCCTGCTGACCCGGAGTCAGGCTGCCTTTGCGATTCGCTGCCAGATCGTCCGGCGTAAAATCGAGCGCTTGCATCAAATGGGCGTTGATCGTGTTCATTGTCATGATGGGTAGAGGTTCCCTCCGTACATCATTTTCCCTCCACTATACAACCGTGTTCGGCTGGCGCTGTGTGGCAGGACTAAATTCCCTGTAAGCGCCGCTCCGCGATCCTGCCGCCTTTCCCCGATACTTCGCTCCATGAAATGGAGCGGGGATTTAGGAGTGAGTTCATCTGGGAAAGTCCCAGCGCGTCGCCGTGTTCGGGAAATCGTGTTCCTGCCACGCTAAAGCGACGCGCGGGCGCAGACTGAAGCAGAAGGCGACCACCCCCGTGCCGCCGCTCATATCATAAGGTGGATATTTCGCCAGATAGAGCGCGTTGACCCGCGTCAGCAGATCGGGATCGGTTGTCCGTTCGACCCGTCCTTCGAGGATCACCACGTTATCGCCGCTTTCCAGATGCGCGACGATCTCCGGCTGCTGCGCGAAGTTGCGCGCCTTGCGCGATTCTTCGCCGCTGCTGAAATAGAGCGCGCCCTCGAACCAGACGCCCCACACCGGCGCGGCGTGCGGGCGACCATCCGGGCGTGTCGTGCCGATCCAGTAATTGCGCGATTTCGTCATCTGCGCGTCGACCCAGTCCCACGACATCAAGCCCTCATCCCCGCCCGCGATCCCGTAATCGCGCATGTAGGGACGGCGACGGATTGCGGTATTTGGCATTTGGTCGATCCTTTCGATAGCAGCTAAAGCGCGTTGATCTATGCATTCAGGTTGACTTGGCGTGAAAGATCATCGAGCAGCGAGGATTGGTTTAGCTGAAAGCTGATTGCTGACCGCTGATAGCTTCTCTCCGGCTCTCGACACCGCGCCCATTCTAGGGTAGAAATCTCACGCTGCTGAAAGGATTCCTTCGATGCTGGCTTTGATCGCGCGCGGCGTTACCCTCGGCTTGACCGCCGGTATCCTACCCGGTCCGCTGCAAACCTACCTGATCCAGACGACGCTGCTGCAAGGCTGGCGCAAGGCGTTGATCGTGGTGATCTCGCCGCTGCTCGCCGACCTGCCGCTGATCGGGCTGACGGTCTTCGTGCTGGAGCAGTTCCCGCCGGAATTCATCCGCGTGATCCAGATCATCGGCGGACTGTTCGTGCTCTGGCTGGCGCGGGCGGCGTGGCTCAATTTCCGCGCCGGGACGCTGATCGCGGCGGGAGGTGAGGCGACGGCATTCAGCGCCCGTAAACTGCTGACCCGTTCGGTGCTGATCAACCTGCTCAGTCCGGGTCCGTACATCTTCTGGGGGACGGTCAACGGGCCGCTGCTGGTACAGGGATTGCGCAGTTCGATCTTCGACGGCGCCGCCTTCCTGATCGCCTTCTACGGCACGTTCATGGGGGTGCTGCTGGCGCTGATCGCGGTGTTCAACCGCGTCAGGCTGCTCAACCCGCACTTGACCCGCGCCGTGCTGCTGTTGGTCACGCTGCTGCTGGTGATCTTCGGCTTGTCGCTGATCGCGCAGGGCGTCGGGCTGAGTTAAATTAGCGCCAGAAGAAAAACCAGACTGGCAGGATGATCGCGCCCTCGACGGCGATCATGATGGTGAGCAAACGGAGCAGATGACGCTCACCGGCGTGCTTGCCGACATATTCGCCGCTGGCGACAATCCCCACCAGCGTCACCAGACCGAGGAAGACGACCCCGCAGTAGTTGGCGATGTCGACCAGTCCGGCGGACTGCGACTTCGAGAGCGCATCGACGCCGCTAAACAGGATCGCCGCGCCCCAGATGACCAGTTCGCGCAAAGCGAAAATGCTCAGCAGACCCAAGACCAGCGCCAGCAGCCACAGGACAACCGTAACCAGCCGGACTCCGGCTGGTCTCGGTAACGATGCGTCTCCGGTCATTCGTCCTCTTTCCTACCCGCTAGCGGATTCTCCCGCACACACACAAATCATACAAAGCTCATTTATACTACAAAGTGATTCAAGCTTTTTGTGTTACCGCCAATTTTGCGGATTGCTGACCTTGAAATGACGCGGTTGCTCCGTATTTCTCCCCCTCTCCATGTAATGGAGAGGGGGACGGGGGGTGAGGTTTTGTCAGCAGCGTAAAAGCTTGAATCAGTTCTACGTATAATGCCTGACAGCGCTCGACGATAGAAGGGATGTCCTTTGTCTGAAGAACTCCTGATCGGCATCGCCAGCGTTCTCGTGCTGGGGATTACAGCCCAATGGATCGCATGGCGGCTCAAGCTGCCCTCGATCTTGGTACTGCTGACCTTCGGGTTTGTCGCCGGTCCTGTGACCGGCATTCTGCATGTCGATGCCCTCATGGGCGATCTCCTCTTCCCGATTGTTTCGCTCTCGGTCGGAATCATCCTGTTTGAAGGCGGTTTGAGTCTCAAATTCGCCGACGTGCGCCACACCGGGCGCGTGATCCGCAACCTGATCACCGTCGGCGCGTTGGTGACGTGGGTGCTCACCAGCGCCGCCGCCTACTTGATCCTCGGCTTGAATCTGCCACTGGCGGTGCAGTTGGGCGCGGTGCTGGTCGTGACCGGTCCGACCGTGATCGGTCCGCTGCTGCGTCACGTCCGCCCAACCGGGCAGCTTGGATCGATTTTGCGCTGGGAAGGCATCCTGATCGATCCGGTCGGCGCGACGCTGGCGGTCTTGGTCTTCGACGCCATCCTGATCGGCGACCTACAAAGCGCCGCCGGGGCGACGATCACCTCTATTATTATGACGATTCTCGCGGGCGGCGTGATGGGGCTGGTCGGCGGGGCAGTGATGGTGACATTTCTGCGCCGCTACTTGATCCCCGACTACTTGCAAAGCGCGTTCACGCTGATGATGGTCGTCGCCGTCTTCGCCCTCTCGGAGCAGCTTCAGCACGAATCCGGGCTTCTGGCGACGACGGTAATGGGCATCGTCCTCGCCAACCAGCAGTTGGTGACGGTGCGGCAGATCGCCAAATTCAAAGAGAACATCGGCGTGCTGCTGATCTCCAGCCTGTTCATCCTGCTCTCGGCGCGCATCACCATCGCCGAACTGCAAGCGCTCGGCTGGGAGACGATCCTGTTTATCGTTGTGCTGCTGCTGGTGGTGCGTCCGGCTGCCGTGCTGATCTCGACCTTCCGCAGCGGTTTGAGCTGGCAGGAGCGGCTGTTCCTGTCGTGGATGGCACCGCGCGGGATCGTCGCGGCGGCGGTGTCGTCGATCTTCGCGCTGCGGTTAGCGGCGGTCGATCACCCACAGGCGGAGATGCTCGTCCCGCTGACCTTCGCCGTGATCGTCGTCACCTGCACGGTCTACGGCTTGAGCGCGCTGCCGCTGGCGCGCTGGCTGGGGCTGTCGCAGGCTGATCCACAAGGCGTGCTGATCATCGGCGCGCACGACTGGGGGCGGCGCATCGCCGAAGTGCTGCTCAACGCCAAGCAGAAAGTCGTCCTGCTCGACACCAACTTCGCCAACGTGCAGGCGGCACGCTTGAACGGGCTGGACGCCTATTACGGCAGCGCCACCGCCGACGGACACGAAGACCTCAAGCTCGACGGCATCGGGCGGCTGCTGGCGCTCACCTCCAACGACGAGGTCAACGCGCTGGCTGCCATGCACTTCGTCGAGGAGTTCGGCAGCGCCGAGGTCTACCAACTGGCGATCCAGCACAAAGAGGGGCAGCGCGAGGAAGTCGTCTCCAAAGACCTGCGCGGGCGGCTGCTGTTCAACCGCAGCGCAGATTTCCCCGAACTCACGCGCCGTTTCGCCGCTGGCGCGACGGTCAAGGCGACGCCGCTCACCCGCGAGTTCGACTATCGCGCTTATCAAACCCGCTACGGTGACAGCGCCCTGCCTCTGTTCCTGATCGACCCGCTGGCGAACCGCCTGTCGATCTTCGCCCTCGACGCCGCGATCTCGCCGCAGCCGGGGCAGACCATCGTCAGCTTGATCCAGCCAACCAGCCCTGCACCTGAACCAGAGCAAGTCGCAACAGCAATGGCGTAAAATGGATTTGTCCGGGCGTCTGAAACCCCCGATAATGGGGGACGTAGGGGCGTTATATATAACGCCCCTACAAAACAACGCTCCTTAATCTAGTTGGCATAACCTCATGATCGACACCGCACGGCTTGAAACCAACCTGATCCACGTCGCCCGCCGCTACGCCCCTACGCTGATCCCGGCGGGCTGGCAAAAGCCGGGCGATTATTCCGGCGCGCTGCCCGACCTCGCACGGGCGCTGGCGACCTACAACGTGCTCGTGCTGGCGGGCGACATGCCCGCGACCGCCGTCAAAGCGTGGACGGATGGTTACTCTGACTTCTACGCGCTGCTGGCGGGCGCGCTGTTCCCGTCTTACACCCGCGTCAGCGCCTTCTACCTCGATCAAGCTGCGCCGCCGCTGGTCGCACTCTACGGCGAAGCCACCCCCGTGATCACGACGCTGGCGGGCTTCGTCGTGCCCTACGTGGTCGCACGACAGGGGACGCGCCCCTCGGAAGTCGAGGTGCTCGGCATGATGGACATGATCCTCGAAGAACTCGAAGCGACCGATCTGCCGCGCGGCGATTACCGCCGTCTGCGCGACAGCGGCGCCGCCTATCTGCGCGCGCTGCTCGAACTCACGGGGCGGCAGTTCCCGCTCACGCCCGCCGCCCGCCCGATCTTCGCGGAGATGGCGGCTGGCGCTCCGGCACAGCCTGCGCCCCCGCCGCCCGCCGATCTGCCGGAGACAGCACCCACCGCCCCGCCGATCCCCGACTCGATGCCGGAGCAGCTTACTCCGACCCAGCCGCCATCAACATTGCCCGAAGCGCCCGCCGCTCCGCCCGAACCCGCGCCGCGCAAGTTCGATCCCGACGCCGTGCCGATCTTCTTCAATCCCGCGCCGCGCGATGCCAACAATCCGCCGCCGCTGGCGCCCCCGCTGCCACGACGGTAGCGCGATAGGTCATTTGTAGGGACAGGTTTGAAACCTGCCCCTACAATTCAGACACTCCCAAACCCACCTTGTCCTCAACTGCGCCGATCAACGAACGCGGTTATAATGTGGACACGAATTCGCACCGGGGCGCGCCGCGCTGCGCCGCGCAAAGGAGCTTTGTCTGTAAATCGCCTGAACAAACGTTGCCTAGCCCATTTCCTGATGTTCGCCGTGCTGCTGATCGGCGTGGGAGCGGTTGCCGCGCAGGACACCTTCCCGACCCTGCCGCCCGCCGACACGCCATCGCCCCGGCTGGAAATCCTCACACCGCTGCCGCCACCGCCGGAGACCCCCGGCGCGCCCGATCAATCCGCCGAGCAGCCCGCCAGCACGCTGGGCGTCGAGCAGACCGAAGCGCTGCCCAGCTTGATCGCCGCGCGCGCCGACCTCGAACTACTGGCGACCACCGCCATCGGCTCGGAGCAGCGCCCGATTGGTTGGAGCGGCAGCATCGACGTGACCGATTCGCAGCTTCCGTTGTGGATTCGGCTTGACCTTGAAACGCTGGCAGGGATGGTCATGGGTGAGGATCGGCGTCCGCCGGGCTGGTTCGGCGTGGTGCCGAGCATCCCGCTGGCAGTCGCTCGCGACATTCGCCACGACCTCGAACTGCTGGCGGACGTGGTGATCGGCGCGCCGGGAATCCGCCCCGCCGGGTGGAACGGCGACGATCCGATGATGCGCTGCTCGCGCGCCACCCAGTCCTTGTTCACGCTGCTGCAAAGCCGAGGTCTCACCTTCGACATCGACTTCACGCAGCCGGATTACTGCTCCGCCGCCGAGCTTGCCGCTTCGCTCTACGTCGAACGGAACATTTTGCAGCCGCCCGCGCAAGTCGCTGCCGCTGCAGGACGCTATCCTTATCAGACCGAAAACGCCTTCGCCGTCGCCTTCCTCGACCGCGCCGCTCGCCACAAGATCGGCGTGCTGCCGGTCGGCACCGGCTTCGAACCGCTGGGGCGCAGCACCTTCGAGTTCTCGAACATGATGCTGGTGCGCGGCGACAATTTCCGGGTTTTTGTCGATTACACCACCACGCCGATCAGCAACGATCAATTCCTCGCCCTGCCGGAGATTGGCAGCGCCGAGACGACCGATTGTCAGGCGGATTGGTGCGGTAAAGGGCTGGATTAATCTACAATCTTCGTTAGTAGGGGCGGGGTGCTTGCTTCGCAAGCCTGAAACCCGCCCCTACAGCAACAATTAATTCCCGCGTATTCCCGTAATGTGCAAACTGAAAATGCCATCGCCGCTAATATTCAGCCCGCCGTCAATCTGCGCCAGTGGCAGCGCCGGATCGCGCTGCTGTTGGAGCACGGCGGCGTCCAGCGCGCGCGGATCGACGTAGAGGGCGGCGTTCTGCTGACTGCCGAAGGCGGACAGCCAAGCGCGGTCATTGCTCTGCGCCGGAGCATCGATCACCTGCTGGACGAGGCTTTCAAGCGTCACGAACAGCGCGTCGTTCGCCGCGCCGAGCGCCAATCGTTCGCTCGTGCCCGGCACGCTGACGTAGGCGACCGGGACGCCGCTGACGGTCGTCCGCTCGACGTTGACCAGTTGTGTGCCGTTCGGATCGGTCAGCACGAGCTTAGACGCCCGCTCCACCGCGTCGATCAGCCGCGCCGGATCGCTGCTCTTGATCCAGAGCGCCGCGCCCGTCGCGCCGTTGTCCGCCGGGAACGCCGCAATCAGGTATTCGCCGTCGATCAGCGCGTAGAGATCGTCCAGCGACAGCCCCGCCATCAACTCGGCTTGCACGAGGATCGGCTGCCACTGCGCCATCAACGTTTGGACGGGCGAGGGCAGCGGGGTCGGCGTCGGCACGGGCGTCGCCTCAAATGTGAAAGGAGTGCCGGGCGAGGGCAGAAGCAGACCGACAGCGCCAGCCGCCATACCGGCGAGCGCGGTCACGTCGTAGCTGTCCAGCACGAGGAAGCTGTCTGCCGGAGCATACGCGCCCATCGTCAGCGGCGCGGCGGGGGTGTCAAACTGAGCACCCAGCGCAACCACCAATTCGGCGCTGACCTGCTGATCGTCCGCCTGAATGGCGACGCCCAAGCCGTCCAAAGCGACGCCGTCGAGCAGCGCCGTCTTGAACCCCGACTCGACCGGAAGCAGCCGCAGGAATGTTTCGGGAATCGCCGCGAAGGGCAGTTGTCCCTCCGCGCCTAACGCCGCCAGCGAGCTTTGCAACCACGCACCGTTGGCATACATAGTGATCGGCGCGGCGGGAAGCTGCCCGCGCACCCGCTGATAAGCGGGACTGGCGGCGAGCGCGCCCGGCGCGGCGCGGAAGATCGCGTCAACTCCAGCGGGCGATCCCACCCAGACGACGGTCGGACTGGCGGCGATGGTGTAGGTTCCGGCGTAGTAGAGCGTCACATCGCCGTAACTGCCGTGATCGAAGGTGCGGGCTTTCAGAGTATCGACAAACGCCTGCGCGCCCGCCGGATCAGCAATCGGCAGCACGAAGGCGAAATCGGTGATGCCGGGGGTCGCGCCTTCGTTGAGCACCAGTGTGGCGCGGCTGCCGACCCACGAAAGGATGTCCACCGACGAGATAGCGGGCAGCCGGTTGGCGACCACAAGGTCGAGCGCGGTCGTGCTGTCCGGCGCGCGGAAGGGCACGCCGATCATGCCGAGCCAGTCGTTCGCGGCGGTGGTGAACGCCTGCAAACCCGCCGCGCTGGTATCCAGTTCCAGATAGATCGGCGTGCTGGCGGGGACGTTGGCAGCCGGATCGACGCCCGTCGGCGTATCCTGCGCCCATGCCGGAGCGGTCAGCGTCATCCAAGCCGCTGCCCACAGAATTACTAAGAAGTAGGCGGATCGTTTCATGTCTGCTGCGTCCTTTCGCTGCCCAGACTATACAGCGGGATCGTGTTCCTGTGCCAAATTGCAAATCGGGATGTCATGAGAAATATTGGAAATTTCTCACTTCATCTTTTGTTGACATTGCCTTAATCTTGGCATAAACTACACAGAAAGCAGCACCCTTGAGGAGCATCAATGCGCGAGGATAAACTCTCCAAAGCAAGCTTATTACACGACCACTGAAGCACGCGGCGTCGCCAGAAACCGCGTGCTTTTTTATTTTCACACCTTTCTCATATTTTAGGAGGAAAAGACGCCATGGACTACGGGATGATCGGCAAGATCGAAAAGGCGAAACGCTACGCCCAACAGCCGGAACGCATCACTTTCCAGTCCCTCTCCGCCACCTTCAAAGGGGATAACAGCACCTATCAGGTCTCGCTGAGTCCTGAGGGGTGGGACTGCACCTGCTCCGGTTTTCACACCCACGGCATTTGCCCGCACGTCATGTGTATGGAGAAATTATTCAAACCCATGATCAAGCGAAACCCGCTGCGCTACGCTCCGGGGCAGAACGTCGTCAGTGACGTGGACAAAGCGATGCGCTATGCCGACGAGCCGGATCGCATCCAATTTCAGGCGTTAGAAGTAACTTTCGACGGCGAGAACAGCCCGCACCACACCAGTTATGCCGAGGATACTTGGCACTGCGACTGCTCGTTCTTCGCCAGCCGGGGTGTCTGCTGCCACACGATGGCGATGGAGCGCGTCCTCAAGGACATGATCACCACCGCGATGCCCATCGTCGGCTAATGGGCTGTAGTGATTTCCCTGCCACATTAAGGACATTTGTGGTAAACTGTAAGGCGTTCGGGATACCCAGCCCGAACGCCTTCGTTTTCACCAATAATGAACCTAAAGTGTTCGCTTGGTGTAGTAAGGGCGAACCTTTTTATCCCCGTAGTGTGGTCGAAAAGTTCTATGCCGCTTGACAGCATGACCAGAATTTTGCAAACTCTCACTACTTTTAAATGACGAGCACGCGGATGGGCACGTTTTTAACAGGAGGACTGACGCTTTGGGCGTTTTAATGGAAGTCAAGAACCTCGTCACCCGGTTCTACACTCAAGAGGGGACGGTTTATGCCGTCAACGACATTTCTTACCAATTGCAAGAAGGTGAGACGCTTGGCGTCGTCGGCGAAAGCGGCAGCGGCAAGAGTGTTCACGCGCTGTCGATCATGCGCTTAATCCCCAGCCCGCCCGGCAAGATCGAGCGAGGCGAAGTCATTTTTGAGGGACGCGACCTGCTCAAGCTGCCCAACGACGAAATGCGGCTCGTGCGCGGCGCCGAAATCGCCATGATCTTCCAAGACCCGATGACCTCGCTCAACCCCGTGCTCAACATCGGCACGCAGATCACCGAAGCGCTCAAGCTCCACATGGGCATGAACAACAAGCAGGCGGACGCCCGCGCCATCGAACTGCTGGAATTGGTCGGCATCCCGGATGCGAGCCGCCGCTTGAAAGCCTACCCGCACCAATTTTCCGGTGGTATGCGCCAGCGCGTGATGATCGCGATGGCGCTCTCCTGCAACCCGAGGCTGCTGATCGCCGACGAGCCGACGACGGCACTCGACGTGACCATTCAAGCGCAGATCATCGAGCTAGCCAAGCGGCTCAAAGAGCAGTTGGGCATGGCGATGATCTGGATCAGCCACGACCTCGGCGTTGTCGCCGGCTTATCGGACAACGTGCAGGTGATGTACGGCGGCATGATCGTCGAGCGCGGTCCGGTCGTGGACGTGTTCAAGGACACGCGCCACCCCTACACGCTCGGCTTGCTCAAATCGCTGCCGCGCCATGACATGCGGCAGGGTGGCGAAAAACTGATTCAGATTGAGGGCGCACCACCGGACATGCGCAACGCGCCCAAGGGCTGCCCGTTCTTCGCGCGCTGCAGCTACCGCATTCCCGGTCGGTGCGATGTCGAAATGCCGCCGCTGGTTCCGGGACCCAACTCGAACCCTGAGCACATCAAAGCGTGCTGGGTAGACGTTCGTACCGGCGAGCCGCTGCTGGATCAACAAGGAGAAGTACAGCATGTCTAGCCCTGCTCCCGCTATGCACGCCTCGTCGGATTATGTGAAAGGTAGAGAAGCCCTCGTCCAAGTCCGGGGCTTAAAGAAACACTTCCCAATCGTCTCCGGGTTGGTGCTCCAGCGTCAAGTCGGCGCGGTGAAAGCGGTCGACGGTGTCAGTTTCGACATCTACAAAGGCGAAACGCTCGGCTTGGTTGGCGAGTCCGGCTGCGGCAAGAGCACGACCGGGCGTACCGTCCTCCAGCTTTACAAGCCGACCGCCGGCTCGATCATCTTCGAAGGCAAGGAACTGACCGAACTCTCGGCGTCGGAACTGCGCAAGACCCGCCGCCGGATGCAGATGATTTTCCAAGACCCGTTCGCCTCGCTCAACCCGCGTATGTCGGTCGGCAACATTGTCAGCGAGCCGCTGCGCATCCACAAGGTGATCGACAACAAAGCTGAGCTTCAGGAATTCGTCGAGCAGTTGTTGGAGCGCGTCGGCTTGAACCCGTACTACGTCAACCGCTACCCGCACGAATTTTCCGGCGGACAGCGGCAGCGTATCGGCATCGCCCGCGCGCTGGCGCTCAACCCCAGCTTCATCGTCGCCGACGAGCCGATCTCGGCGCTCGACGTGTCGATTCAGGCGCAGGTCGTCAACCTGCTGGAAGAACTCCAGTCGGAACTCAACCTGACCTACCTGTTCATCGCCCACGACTTGAGCATGGTGCGCCACATTTGCGACCGCGTCGCGGTGATGTATCTGGGCAAGATCGTCGAAATCGGCACGACCGACGACGTTTACGACAATCCGCTGCACCCGTATACGCAGGCGCTGCTCTCCGCTGTGCCCGTCCCTGACCCGCTCGCCGAGCGCGAACGCCAGCGGATTATCATCAGCGGTGACGTGCCCAGTCCGGCGCGCCCGCCGATTGGCTGCAACTTCAACACCCGCTGCCCGGTCGCGGTTCCCGGCATCTGCTATCAGGAACCCGATCCCGAACTGACCGAGATCACCCCCGGACACTGGGCGGCTTGCCATCGCGTGACAGCGTTCTGAGCGAACACTCAGCCTAAACAAAAGAGGTATCCGTTTGGATGCCTCTTTTTGTTAACTTCTCACCTCACCCCTAAATCCCCGCTCCATTGCATAGCGAGGGGACTTTAATACTCCCTGCAACCTGTTTTCTCCCCTCTCCACGTCGTGGAGAGGGGCAGGGGGTGAGGTTGCTTTTACGGCAATTTGACTGCTTACTCTAAACAGCGTTCATACGCCCGTTTTAGAAGTGGCAGAAAATCGTTTAGTGGCGTGGTATCGGGTTCGAGCAAGTATTCGACTTGATCGTACTCCTCGTTGTAGGTCGTCATCCGACGATCAAATGTGCTTGCTTCGCCGCGCACACGCTTGACATACAGATAAAGCGCGCCCTCATGCCCAAAGCCTATTCCAAAAGCGACATTACCATTTTCAACAGGTTTGAACGCGCACCATTTACTGCGGAAATAGCTTTTTAGATCCCACCCCTGTTCAGCGATTAAACGTTCCAGCACAGAAATATACGTATAGAACCAGTCTACATGGTAGTCATCGGCGAAGGCTCGGTAATTGTCACGAGTATAGGTTGATTTCGGCACCGATCCTACTCCTGTGCTTTCACAGCAGGGTTTGCTGAGCAGGCGGCTCGTGATTGCCTGAGTAGGCGCGCTGGGATCGCTTGTAATCGACCGCTTGCAGCAGCAGTTCGCGGGCGCTCTGGAAGCCGCTTTCGTTGGTCGTGCCCAACATCGCCGCCAGTTCCTCGACGCGCTGGAATTCTTCGGTCAGCGGCACAATCTGCGTATGGGTGCGCTCGCCCTCGATCAACTTGAGCACCCGGTAATGGCGGTCGGCGTAGCCCGCCAACTGCGCTAGATGGGTCACGACCATGACTTGATGCTCGCCGGTGAGTTCCCACAGTTTTTCGCCAACTACGCTGCCGACGCGCCCGCCGATGCCCTGATCGATTTCGTCAAAGATCAGCGTCGGCGTCTGGTCAGCTTGGGTCAGCACGCGCTTGAGCGCCAGCATGATCCGCGCCGCCTCGCCGCCGGAGGCGACTTTCGCCAGCGGGCGCAGCGGCTCGCCGGGGTTGGCGCTCATCATGAACTCGACGTGATCGATCCCCGTGCCGTCGAAGGCGAGGCGGCGCTCACCGACGTAGCAGCCGTTCGGGTCGTCGTGCTGTTCGAGTGCAACCTCGAACTGCGCCCGCGCCATCCGCAGGTCGCCCAGTTCGCGGACGATGCCTTCACTCAACTGCTTGGCGGCGGCACTGCGCGCCCGGCTCATACGCTCCGCAAGGTCGCCGATGTGCTTCAAAAATGAGGTTTCCTGCTTGCGCAGTTCGTTGAGCCGTTCTTCGCTGTGTTCGATACTGTCAAGTTCGAGCCGCGCGCGCTCGGCGTAGTCGATCACCAAACCGAGCGTCGCCCCGTAGCGCCGCTTGAGCGCGTTGATCAGTTCGAGCCGTTCTTCCAGCTCGTCCAGGCGCTCCGGGTTGTACTCGACCGCATCGGCGTAGCGCCGCAGCGAAATCGCCAATTCCTCGACCTGCGCGGTCACTTCTTCGGCGAGGTCGTAATCCTCTTTCAGCCCGGCGTCGATGTTCGCCAGCTTGCTCAAAATCGCCGCGACCTGCATCAACTGATCGAGCGCGGGTAGCTGCCCCGCCGGGCTGTCGTCACCGTAGATCAGCGTGACCGCTTCGCCCGCTAGTTTCGCCAACTGTTCGCTGTTGGCGAGGCGGGTGCGCTCGGCGCGGAGTTCGTCATCTTCACCGGGGATCAGTTCGGCGGCGTCGATCTCCTCGACGTCCCGGCGCAGGCGGTCGGCGCGCTTCTTGAGTTCAGCTTCGTCGTTGAGCAGATGCTTGATCTCGTCGCGCACGTCGCCCAAGCGGCTGACGACCGTCGCCAGCGCCGCCCGCGTGTCGATCAAGTCGGCGTAGCGGTCGAGCAGGTTGATGTGCTCCGACGATTTCAGCAGCGAGAGATGGGCGCTCTGCCCATGAACGTCGACCAGCAGGTCGCCGATCTCGCCGAGCACGTCGAGGTTGACGGTCACGCCGTTGACGCGCGCCGCCGAGCGTCCGTTGGAGCGAATCTCGCGCGAAAGCGTCACCACGTCCGTGCCGCTCTCGTCGATCAACTCGTCGCGCTCCAGCACCGGCTCGATCAACGCCTGCGCCGCGTGGCTCAAGCTGAACGTCCCCTCGATCACGGCGCGGTCGGCACCGGCGCGCACCATCGCAGCGTCGGCTTTGCCGCCGAGCAGCAGTTCGACGGCATCGACGATGATCGACTTGCCCGCGCCGGTCTCGCCGGTGATCACGTTCAAGCCGCGCCCAAAGGTCAGCTCAAGTTGGTCGATAATGGCGAAATTGCTGATGCGAAGTTCTTCGAGCATAGCGCCTCGCTAGGAACGCAGTTTAAACCGACTGTAAACCGCAGCAGCGACCAAGCCGACGAAGATCAGCAAGCCGAGATCGCCGGTCAGCCGCCGGAAAATCAGGTCAAGGGTAAGTCCCGGCACACCGCGTCCGCCTGCAATCTGCATGTAGTACAGCAAAAACTGCGCCACGCCGCCGATCAAGCCCGCCGATCACCGCGCCCGCCGCCGCGATATTGGCGGACTGGCGACCGCGCCGACGGCTGGTCAAGCGCAGCGCGACCTCGCCGATGCCGCCGCCCGCCACCAAGCCCAAAAGCAGCGAAAACAGCAGCCCGAAGTCTAATCGCGCTGATGATGGCTCCGGCGACGGCGGTCAAGCCCGCGCAAACGCCGAAGATCAGCGCGTAGTCGGTCTGGGTCGCCTTGTAGTAGCCGTCTCTGGATGCCACGCACGCACTCCTTGCAGCGGTAGCCCACCGGAGTCGGCACGGCACACTCCGGGCACATCGGTCGCCCGCATTTGTTGCAGCGCAGCGTCGTCGCCCGGTCAGGGTGGACGGTGCAGTAGAGCATTTCTTCCGTTTCTTCCGGTTCGTGAATGTGTGGTGTATCGGTCATAGTTCCGTAATCGATAAATTCGTCCCCATGTCGCCAGAAAATCGGGCGTTATATATAACGCCCCTACCTCAGCGGGTAAATCCGCGTTTTCTCTCAGCACTCAGCACTCGGTACTCAGCACTTCTGTTCCATCATACTACAGTTGCTTTTTCGGCGGTTCGGGAGGTTCGGGCGCGCGCGGCTCCAAGCGATCCAGCAGCGAGCGGTAGAAGTAGTTGCGCTCGCGCAGGCGCACGAAGCGCGTCACCTGATCGCTCGCCTGCACGGACACGCGGTCTTCGGAGCAAAGCTGGCAGAGCGGCAGCCCGTCGGCAGCCAACATGATGTCGGATTGGCTGTCCGGCGTGACCAGCACCTCGACCACCGCGCCTTCCGGCAGCACAATCGGGCGGTCAAGGCTCAAGTGCGGCGCGACCGGCACGACCAGAATGTTCCGCAGGTCCGGCGGCAGAATCGGTCCGCCGGTCGCCAGCGCGTAAGCCGTCGATCCGGTCGCGGTGGCGATGATCAAGGCGTCGGCGTTATAGGTCGTCGTCCAATCGTGATCGATGTACATGTCCAAGCGAATGATGCGGGTCACTGCGCCCCGGCTGATCACCACGTCGTTGAGCGCTTCGGCGGCGCTGATGATCTCGTCGCCGCGCCGCGCCGTCACCGTGACCATCATCCGCTGCTCGACCCAGAAATGCTCCGCCAAGATCGCGTCAATTGACACTTCCCAGTCATCAGGGCGGCGAATTTCGGTCAGAAAGCCCAGATAGCCCATGTTGACGCCCAGAATCGGCACGCCGTAGGGCGCGCAGACGCGCGCCGCATGGAGCATCGTGCCGTCCCCACCAATAGCGACCACCATATCTGTCCCGGCGATCTGCTGCTGAATCTGCATTTCATCCCACTGGCTGAAGTGCCATACGTCCAAGCCACGCAGTCTCAACGTGTCGGCAATCCGCTGCGCTACTGGCGCGGTTTGCGGTCGCGCGGGATGCGCTAAAACGCCCATTCGTTTGATCGTCACCCGGTTCTCTCCGTCTCTACGATGCCTAGTGTAGCGCCGGGCAGCGATACGATCAATGATAGCACAAGTGTGCGATGGAAAGTATTGGAATTGGGTATAAAGCGCCGATGAAAACTCAGAGAAAAGAAGGTGAACCGCCAAGTGTCGCGATGGGTTGATAATCCAGCGTTTGTCCGTAGGGGCGTTATATATAACGCCCCTACAACCTCATGATATTGCGAATTCTCAGATCGACGTTTACAGGTCGTCGGTTTCCTCGCCCGCTGGCGGCTTAGTGCTGTCCACCGTCGGGACGAAACGCACCCGCGCGACCCGCATCCCGTCCATCTCCTCGACCGTGAGCGCATACTTGGCAAACTGGAGCGTATCGCCCACATCCGGGATGCGTTCCAGCCGCTCGGCGACGTAGCCGCCAATCGAGGCGGAGTCGACCTCGCCGCCGGGATCGCCGAAGCGCTCGATCACGTCGGTCATGCTGGTCAGCCCATCGATCAGGTAGGGGTTAGCGTCCTCGATCGCGTCGCGCGGCTCAACGTCGAATTCGTCGCTGACCTCGCCGACCAGTTCTTCGAGGATGTCCTCCATCGTCGCCAGCCCCGCCATGCCGCCGTACTCGTCGATGACGATGGCGAGGTGCGTTTTCTGCGTCCGCATTTCGTCGAGCAGCTTGTCGACCGCCAGCGTTTCCGGCACGTAAATCGGCGTCCGCAGCAGTTTGCGCAGGTCGAAACTGGCATTCGGGTCGCTGACCAGCGCCGGTTTGCGGATCAGCAGGTCGAACACGTCTTTGACGTTGAGCAGCCCGATCACGTTGTCGATGTGCTCCTCGTAAACCGGGTAGCGCGAATGATGCAGCGTCGCCATGTGCTGAAGCAGGTCGGGCAGCGGGATAGTCACGTTGACGGCATCGACCTCGACGCGCGGCTGCATGATCTCGACCACCGGAATGTCGCTGAAGTCGAAGACGCGGCGCAGCAGCACTTCCTCATTCTCCTGAAGCAGCCCCGCCTCGCGGCTGGAATGGACGAGCATTTCCAATTCTTCCGGCGAATGCACTTGATGCGCTTCGCTGGCGGGTTCAAAGCCGAGCAGCCGCACGACCATGTTGCCGACGCTGTTCATCAGGTCGATCACCAGCTTAAAGACGTCGTGAAACAGGATGGTCGGGCGCGAGACGATCACCGCCACGTCCTCCGGGCGCTGGAGCGCAATCGACTTGGGCGCGAGTTCACCCAACACGATGTGCAGCATCGTCACCAGCGCAAACGCGATCACCACCGAGATGGTATGCCCCAGCGTCACGGCGGTCGCTTCGGGCAGAAAGCGCCCGAACAGCGGCTCGAACAGGCTGGCGACTGCCGGTTCGCCGATCCAACCCAAGCCGAGGCTTGCCAGCGTAATGCCGAGCTGGGTCGCCGCGATGTACTGGTCAAGATGATTCATCGCCGACTGCGCCGCCTTTGCGCCCGCGCTGCCCTCCTGCGCCATCTGCGCAATGCGCGTGCGCCGCGAACCGACGAAGGCAAATTCGGCAGAGACGAAGAAGCCATTCATGAAGACGAGGGCGAAGACTGCCAGTAGTCCGAGCACGGTATTCATCAGCTAATCCCATCATTGAGCGGTGGTTGGTTTTGGCGATGCAGCGCGACGATTTTATGTCATTCTGTATTGCCCTAAGATACCACATTACGGCGAAAGATGCGGGTATGGGCACGCCCGAACTTGACTTGAACTGAACATTTGTGCTAAAATAATCCTCATCAACTGATCTCCAACTGAATACCAGTGAGGACTAAGATCATGATCATGCCGATTTTGACCGTCGAGGACGTGGATAAAGCCGTCGCCTTCTTCACCGAAAAGCTGAATTTCCGACACGTCATGAGTATGGCGCCGGAAGGCAAAAGCATTTTCGCCATCGTCAACTTCGGCGGCAGCGATTTCGGCTTGGGCAGCGACCCGGAAGCCCCCAAGCCGCCCTATGCGCCCGGCGTGCAGTTCATGATCTACCTGCCGGAGGGTCAGAGCATCGACGACTACTACGCGCAGGTTCAAGCGAACGGAGTCAAGATCGGCGA
This sequence comes from uncultured Chloroflexia bacterium, assembly GCA_963826685.1. Lineage (GTDB taxonomy): Bacteria > Chloroflexota > Anaerolineae > Aggregatilineales > Phototrophicaceae > Flexifilum. Next base: position 46,252 of record CAWGYC010000009.1, read on the forward strand.
AGCGCTCATGGAAACCTACTGGGGTGACCGCGCCTTCACGGTCTACGATCCTGACGGCTACATGCTGACCTTCTCCGTGACGGTGAAGCAAGTCCCCATCGAGCAAATGGAGGAGCACGTCCGCGAGCGCGGCGGCAGCGAGCGCGAAATGAGTTAGCATCCTCACAGGTAGGGGCAGAACTCAGTTCTGCCCCTACGACGTTTTCCACCTGCTCAGGTGACGCGGCGCGCGAAATCCCCTAGACTAGAGACTGTCTAGTGAGAAGGAGTGCGTAATGCGATACAAGCTGTTAGGCAAAAGCGGCGTGCGGGTCTCCGAACTCGTGTTGGGGACGATGACCTTCGGCACGGCGTGGGGCTGGGGCGCGGATAAAGACGAATGCCGCAAGATGTTCGATCTTTATGCCAAAGCGGGCGGCAACTTTATCGACACCTCGGTCAACTACACCGATGGCGAAGCCGAGACCATCCTCGGCGACCTGCTCAAAGCCGACCGCGATCACTTCGTCGTCGCTACCAAGTACACCCTCACCCAGCGTGATTCGCCTGACCCGAACTCTGGCGGTAACAGCCGCAAGAACATGCGCCAATCGGTCGAGCGCAGCCTGCGCCGTCTGCAAACGGACGTGATCGACCTGCTCTACCTGCACGTCTGGGATTACATGACCCCGGTCGAGGAGGTTCTGCGTGGGCTGGACGATCTGGTGCGGCAGGGCAAGGTCAACTACGTCGCCATCTCCGACTCGCCCGCCTATATCATCGCCGAAGCCAACGCGCGGGCGGAACTGCGCGGTTGGTCGCGGTTCGTCGGCGTGCAGATGCCCTACTCGTTAGCGAACCGGAATATCGAGCACGAGATCGTGCCGCTGGCGCGCCATTGGGACATGGCGGTGCTGCCCTTCAGCTTGATCGGCGGCGGCGTGCTGACCGGGAAATACTCGGCGAACGACGGCGAGCCAACCCGTTATAACCGCGATCAGATGCAGATTCAGGAGCGGACACAGGGCATCATCGCGGAAGTGGCGAAAGTCGCCGAGGAAGTCGGGCGCTCGACCGCGCAGGTGGCGATCAACTGGGTGCGCCAACAGCAGGACAAGGCGCTGATGATCCCGATCCTCGGCGCGCGCACGGCAGCCCAGCTAGAGGACAATCTCGCCGTGCTGGAGTGGGAACTCAACGCCGATCAGCTTCAGCGTCTCGACGACGCCAGCCAGATCGACCCGGCGTTTCTGGATCAATGGCGCGGCAATCCCTACGTTTTCGGCGCGACCTTCGACCAGATTGACAACCACCACGAATAAACCTCACCCCTAAATCCCCTCTCCATTACATAGAGAGGGGACTTTAAACACCCTTTGTAACCTGTTTTTACCCCCTCTCCACGTCGTGGAGAGGGGGCAGGGGGTGAGGTTGCTTTTACGGCGCGTACTCCGGCGCGAGTACGTCGCCGAGCGCGCTGAGCGGGATGCTCACGCTCTGGGTGCCCGCCGCGCCCGGCGCGACCTGATATTGATCGAAGTAGAAGGTCAGCGCGTCGGCGCTGAGCGCGAAGTGCCGGTAATTCTCCGGGTTTTCGCCGGTGCCCTGCTGAAGCCACGTGGGGTCGAGCATATCGCCGACCTGCGTTTTCAGCGCCTGCTCGACCAGCGGATCGATCACGGCGAGGAAGTTGCTGTTCGGCTGGAACAGATCTTCCAGCGTCACCAGTTGCCCCGCCGCGAGGTCGAAAGTATAGGTTTGGTACGCCGACGTGCCGTGCGCACCACCGCTGTAGTTGTAGATCGTGAAGACGAGGCTCGTCACGTCGCTGGAATACTGCACGACCTCGGTGTTGACGTCGAGTTCGTACTGCCCCGAACCGGGGAGAAAACTGTCGTTGAGCACGCTCAAGAAATCGTTTTTGGTCGTCTGAATGAACGGATCAATCGTGTTGGCGACAAAATCGTTCTGCGCCAAATCGAGCGGATACTGGACGCTGATCTTCACATTCGCGCTCAGGATACACTGCCCGTCGGTCAGGTTGCCGCCTTTTTGCAGACAGGCTTGATCCGGCGTGGTGGCTTCGGGGGTCGCCGGGGGCGTCGTGTCCTGCGCCGCCGCGACCGAAACGCCCGCTAACAGCAGGCAGAAAAATAGCAATGCCAACCGTTTCAGCATAGTTTTTGCTCCTTATCCGTCAAACCAACTCTTGCCAGTTTAGCGCGTCGCAGCGCTATACTGGTGGACGTTAACCCTACGCTAAACCGAGGAGTTCTCTATGCGTCTGCGCGATCTTGGCATCGCCCCCGGTCGTCTGCCGACCGGCGCGTTGAACGCGATCACCGACGTGTCCGGCGTGCGTGTCGGACACGTCACATTGATCGAAGGCGAAGGCAAGCTGCAAGAAGGTGTCGGACCGATCCGCACCGGCGTGACCGCCATTCTGCCGCACGGCGGCAACCTGTTCCGCAACAAAGTTCCCGCCGGAGTCCGCACCATCAACGGCTTCGGCAAAGCGATGGGCTTCGAGCAAATCCGCACGCGCGGCGTGATCGAGACGCCGATCCTGCTGACCAACACGCTCAACGTCGGGCGCGTCCACGACGGCGTGGTCGGCTACATGCTGCGCGACAACCCCGACATCGGGTTGACCACTGGGACGGTCAATCCGGTCGTCGGCGAGTGCAACGACGGCTTCCTCAACGACGTGCGCGGGCGACACGTTCATCAGGAGCAGGTCTGGAGCGCAATTGAGTTGGCGGCTGAGGGAGTGGTCGCCGAGGGCAACGTCGGCGCGGGCACCGGCACTGCCTGCTTTCAGTTCAAGGGCGGCATCGGCACGGCGTCGCGTCGCGTCCTCGACGGGCAGTTCACCGTCGGCGCGCTGGTGCAGAGCAACTACGGCAGCCGCGCCGACATGATGATCTATGGCGTCCCCATCGGCGCGGCGCTGCTCGAAGACTATCTGCCCCAACCGGGACCCGGCTCGATCATGATGGTGATCGCCACCGACGCCCCGCTCGACGCCCGCCAGCTAACGCGCCTCGCCGAGCGCGCCGCCTACGCCCTCGGTCGCACCGGATCGATTGGGCAGGACGGCAGCGGCGATTTCGCCATCGCTTTCTCGACCGCCAACCAATGGGCGCATTACCCCGACGAGACCGTTGCAGCGGTGACACGCTTCACCGAAAGCGAGCGCGCCATCAACGAGCTGTTCCTCGCCACGATTGAGTCGGTCGAGGAAGCGATCTGGAACAGCGTGATCGCCGCCGAAACGATGACCGGGCGCGACGGCAACACGCTCAACGCGCTGCCGCACGATCAACTGCTGCGTTGGTTCAAGCAGTATCGGACGGCTGCCGTGATCCTCGAAGCCGCCGTGCTCAACGTCAAGCCGGGGCAAACCAGCGACTTTGAAGCCGCCTTCGCCCAAGCCGCGCCGATCATCGCGGCGATGCCCGGCTGCCTCCGCTGCGAGCTGCAACACTGCCTCGAAGCGCCGGATCGCTATTTGCTGTTGGTTTGGTGGGCGACGCTCGAAGATCACACCGTCGGCTTTCGCGGATCGCCGCAGTATCAGCAGTGGCGGGCGCTGCTGCATCACTTCTACGAGCCGTTCCCGACGGTCGAGCACTACGTCAAGATCGATCCGGCGAGCAGCGCGGACGGCTAGATCGAATAAGCGACGAAAATACGGGCGTAACAGGTTACGCCCCTACAGCGACGGGATGTGTTTGTAGGGGCGTTCAACTGAACGCCCACAGATACCAAGATATGCCAGCGCCCCTACTTCAGCGCCTCAAAATAGCGGCTGTCCCAAACACTGTCCACCGGAGTGGGGGTTCCGCTGCTCGGCAGCACCTTGATCCCGTAGGAGACGCTGCTGCAATTGTTGAGATCGGTCGCGATTTCGGGATTAAAGACCATTAAGTACAATCTTTGATAGCGGCTGGTATCAACCAGTCCGCCGCGCCCCAACGAGATCGCTTCGAGGTCGGTGTCGGTCAGCCCGACTGCCCACAACTCCAAGCGCTTGCCGTCGCCGCTCAGAGCGATGTCGTAGACGCCCGGCGGCGCGGTGAACTCGACGTAATTGGCGCCGAGTTCCTGCACGCCCGAATCCGGCGGCGTCCAGCCCCCGACCCGATTGATCGTGCCTTCCAGCCAGACGGTCGCGTCGAACTTGGGCGCAAGCTGGTAATCGCGGGCGAGGTTCTTCACCCGGTAGCGCGCGACTTCGTGGGCGACGTCGGTATCGTGCTGCGCCAGAAAGTGCGTCAGCCCGTCGAAGCCGTCGTCGACCACCAACTGATCCCAGAAGCGCCGCACCGCGTCCGCGCCGAACTCGTCGGTCAAGAACTGCATGAACGTCCATTCGCCGTACATCATGTCGCCGTTGTTGGCGGTCGTGCCGAGGCACAACTCCGGGTACTCGATACGCCAGCGCGACGTAGCCGGTCGCATCCTGACTCTTGCCAGCCGCAACCGTCTCCATCCAACTGGAAGTCGCCTCGCGCAGCCAATCGTCCGGTTCGAGCGCGTCCATGCCGTCTTGAATCGCGTGGTGGAACTCGTGAGCGGCGGTCGCCCGCAGCAGCGTGATCGCATCCTGCCCGGCGGAATACTCAAGTCCGTGAAAGTCGTTGTCGACGGCGATATAGCTGGTCGAGGCGTAACCCTCGGTGACGTCGGGCGAGTTGGGATTGTCGCCGATCACGGCTGCCGTCTGGGTGTAGCCGAGCGCTTCCTCGCCCGCGCCGATCAAGTCGGTGATGTAGACGTCGTACAGCCCGTTCCCACCCATGAGGTCATCGGTCGGCGGCGCCGTCCAGCCCAATTGATCGATTTCTATATGCCACGCATCTTCGAATGCGCGGCTTGCCGCAGCGAGAAACTCCGGCGTGACGGCGTCGACGCCGTTGGTGGTGTAGTGGATGCGAAAATGCCCGCCGTCCTGTGTCAGCGCCGTGCCGCTCAAGCTCACGTCGTAATCGAAAATACTGGTCGCGCCGGTCGTGACGTCGAGGTCGTAGTGCCCGCTCGTGGTCGAGTCGTAGCGCGAGACTTCGACGCGGTAAGCGCCAGTCTCCACCACCATCATGGCGATCTGCGAGTCGTAGGTCAGTAGGTCGGCGTCGTCGTTGCTGGCGACTACTTGATCGCGCGGATCGTAGAGGGTGAGGACGGTATCGAGGTTCTCACCCACCCGTGCCTTCGTCGTGATCAGCAGGGCGTCGCCCGCTTTGAGCGCCAGCGGATAGTCTTGATGTTCGTTGTTCGCGCCCAGATACCCGCTGTAGGTATGGGCATCCTGCCCCTGTACTGATCCGACCACCATCACCGAGCAAAGAAGCAAAATAAGTGCATTTTTGAGCATGAAAGGTTTCGTTCCCCAAAACGCCGTAACGTCAATGTCCGCGAATGTTTCTTCATTATAGGATTATCGGCGGATCGTGACAGCCTCCGCCCGATCCAATCTGCGGTAAAGTAGAGCGAACAATCAGCCTAACGGGGAGACTCCGGCGATGGCAGCAACCAGCGATCAAGCGCGCTACCGGGCAAATTGGCAGGATGAGATCGACAGCGCGGCACTCTACCGCGTGCTGGCGGAGCGAGAAGATCAACCGCAGCTTGCGGAGGTCTACCGCCGCCTCGCCGCCGTCGAGGAAAAGCACGCGGGTTTCTGGGAGGACAAGCTGCGCGCGTCCGGCGCAACTGTGCCGCCGCGCCGTCAAAGCTGGCGATCACGCACGATGGCGTGGCTAGCGCGGCGCTTCGGGGCGCAGTTCGTCCTGCCGACGCTCACGACACTTGAGTCAGCCGACAGCCACAGCTACGACACCCAGCCGGAAGCCAAAACCACGCCGATGGCGGCGGAGGAACGCTCGCACGAGCGGATTCTGCGGACGATGAGCGGCGGCGCAGGCGTGACCGGCAGCGCGCTGGCGCGGCTGGAAGGGCGGCACCGCGCGACCGCTGGCAATGCTTTACGGGCGGCGGTGCTGGGCGCGAACGACGGCTTGCTCTCCAACTTCAGCTTGGTGATGGGCGTCGCGGGCGCGGCGCTCGACGAGCGTGCCATCCTGATCACCGGCTTGGCGGGCTTGATGGCGGGCGCGGGATCGATGGCGCTGGGCGAGTGGATTTCGGTGCAGAGTTCGCGCGAACTCTACCACCACCAGATCAGCATTGAGGCGCGCGAACTGGAACAAGTTCCCGGCGAGGAAGAAGAAGAACTGGCGCTGATCTATCAGTCGAAGGGGCTGTCGGAGGCGGAAGCGACTCGGCTCGCCCACGAGTTGATTGCCGACCCGACCAGCGCGCTCGACACGCTTTCCCGCGAGGAACTCGGCATCGACCCGCAGGAACTGGGCGGGTCGGCGTGGGAGGCGGCGATTGCTTCGTTCTTCCTGTTCGCGCTCGGCGCGGTTGTCCCGGTTACGCCCTTCGCCCTGTTCAGCGGGACGACGGCGGTCGTCGTCAGCTTGGTCGCCAGCGCGCTGGCGCTGTTCGGAATCGGCGCGGCGATCACGCTGATGACCGGGCGCAGTGTCCTGTATTCCGGCTCGCGTCAGGTGATCTTCGGCTTGTTGGCGGCGGCGCTGACCTTCGCCATCGGTCGTGTGGTCGGCGTAACCGTCGCCGGGTGACTCGTAGCCGATCCACCAACGAGTGCGTAGGGGCAGGACTCAGTCCTGCCCCGACAATTCCGCTGCTCAGTAATCGAGCCGCTTTGCGCGCCGTCGGGCTTTGTGCTTTACTTGCGGCGACTTCGTTCGCCGCATTTGCCATCACGGGATCCGCCCATGCGACGCTTGATCGTGCTGTTCGTTCTTCTGTTTGCCACCAGTGCAGCCGCCTGCACCGCGCCGCCGACCGCCACACCGACGCCCGCCGTCCGCGCGTTCGGCGATTACGTGCAGCAAGACACACTCTCGCCGCCGGAAACGGCGCGCATCTGGCAGTTTAGCGGGACACGCGGCGAGCCGATCCACCTCAAGCTGGACACCAAAGCAGGGGCGCAATCGGCGGCGCAGCTCACGCTGACCTTGCAGGACGCCGCCGGGAACGCGCTGGCACAGGGGGACGACCTGCGGCTGAATCTGCCCGCCGATGGGGCGTATTTCGCCGTCGTGCGCGCCGCGGGCACGAATGCCGTGACCTACAGCCTCGCCCTCGTCACCGGCGAGCAAGCCGTCTCGCCGACGCCGACCCTGACCGCGACGCCGACCTTCACTGCCACGCCCACGCCGACTTTCACGCCCACACCTACGTTTACGGCGACCTTCACGCCGTCGCCGACGCGCACGCCGACGCCGATCTATGCGCCGTTTGGCACGCTGACCGGGCGGCTCGAACTGGGCGCGACGGTCGATGGCGCTTATCTGTCGCAGTTCGAACGCCACATCTACCTGTTCGCCGGAATCGCCGGGCAGCAGGTCACAATCACGATGACCAGCACGTCCGGCGGAGTCGATCCGGTGCTGACGCTGTTCGATCCGACCGGACAGGCGCTCGCCACCGACGACAACAGCGGCGGCGGCACGACCGCGCTGCTGCGCGACATCCGCCTGCCGGTTGACGGCGACTACATCATTCAAGCGCTGGGAGGCGGCGCCGCCGCTGGCGGTTTGGGCGGGTATCACCTCAGCCTGCAAGCCCAAGCGCCAGCGATCTCGCTGGCGCTGCCGACCGCCTCGACGCCGACGGCGACGCCCCCGTTGGGCACGTCGACGCCGGTCGCCGCCGCATCTGACAACGTGCTTGCCGATCACGTTCCAGCGCTCGCCGTCATCGATCACCCCGGCGCGTTCGGGCGCTTCTTCATCGCGGCACAGGCGGGCGATCTGCTCACCATCGGCGTGCGCCCGGTCGCGGGATCGCTGGTGATCCCGCACGTCGAAATCTACAATCCGGCGGGCGAGTTGATGCTGGCAACCGACCCCGACTTCAGCGGGGGCGTGCTGATCTCCAGCATGGGCGTGATCGAAAGCGGATCGTATGCCGTCTTCGTCAGCGATGCCGGGCGCGGCGGCGGTGCTTATACCGTCGCTTACGGGCAGGGCAGCACGTATACCGACGACCTGCGCGGCGCGATCCCGCCCGACGTGGCGGTCGTCAGCGGCGGGACGGCAGGCGTCCGCGAGCGTTGGACGCTGGCGCTCAATTTCGGCGATCAAGTCGCCGTCGAAGCGCCGGGCGCAGCGGTTCAGGTCGCTGCGCCGCAGGGCGAAAGTGTCGCGCAAGGGACAGATGCGCTTCAGTTCAACGCGGCGCAGACCGGCGTCTACGCCGTCACCACGAGCGGATCGCCGTCCGCGACCTATACCCTGCTCTGGCGGCTGATGAGCGCCGCGCCGACTCCCGCCCCGGCTGTGCTGATCCTCTCCGCCGACGATCTGCTGCCGCCGCAAACCTACCTCGACTACCCGTTTCAAGGGCGCGCGGGCAAGCGCGTTCACATCCGCGTGCAGGCGCTCGACGCCGGACTCGATCCGGTCGCGGCGCTGCTCGACGCCGCCGGGACGACCCTCGCGCAAGGCGACGACAGCCCCAACAGCCTCAACCCCGATTTCGTGGCGCTGCTCCCCGCCGACGGGACGTATCGCCTGCGCGTCAACGCCTACGGCGACAGCGGCGGCATCATTCGCGTCGCCGTCGAAATGTTGTCGTGAATGTTTGGTTGGGATAGTATTATTTCGTGCGCTCACTGTGAATAACAACAGAGGAGTTCTTTAAATGCGTAACACCAAAATTTTGCTGTCCTTACTATTGGTTATCGCCCTCGTTTTGCCGTTCACCGCTTTCGCGCAGGACGCCACGCCCGAAGCGACCATGATGGGCGAACTCGTCATCGGTCAGGACATGATGCAAGCCTGCCCCGCGCCGATGAACCTCCCTGATACCATTAATCTGGGCGCGATTTTCGCTCTGAGCGGTCCGATCTCCGTTTATGGTGGACCGCAGCAGCAAGCCGTTCAGCTTGCCGAGCAGCAGATCAACGACATGGGCTATCTTGGCGATGGAACGATGCTCAGCATCCAGTTCGAGGACTCGACCGGGACGGCTGAACAGGCGATCAACGCCATGACCAAGCTGGTCGAAGATGATCAGGTGCTTGCGGTGCTGGGACCGACGCTCTCGAATGAAGCAACCGCCGCCGACCCGGTGGCGATGGACGCCGGAACCTCGGTCTTGGGCGTCAGCAATACCGCCAGCAACCTCCGCCAGATCATCGGCGACTACTATCACCGCGACAGCCTGCCAGAAGCGGTCGTGATCCCCGGCACGGTCTCGCAAGCGGTGAGCCTGCTCGGTCTGCAAAAAGTCGGCGTGCTGTACGGCAACGACGACGACTTCACCGTCAGCGGTTACGACGTGTTCGCCCAAGCGTTGGCGGACGATAATATCGACGTGGTCGGCACCGAGACGTTCGCCAAGGGCGACGTGGACTTCAACGCCCAATTGACCAACCTGATCAGCCAGAACCCGGACGCGCTGGTCGTCTCGGCGCTGGCTGCCGAAGCCGTGCAGATCATCAACCAGTCGCGGCAGTTGGGCTACAGCGGACCGATCATCGGCGGCAACGGCTTCAATTCGCCCGCCGTGCTGGCGCAGACGGCAGAGAACGCCGAAGGCTTGATCGTCGGCGGCGCGTGGAACTACAGCAATCCGAATCCGAGCGCCAGCAGCGTGCAGTTCGCGCAGGCGTTCGAGGACACCTACGGCAACAAGCCGGATCAGTTCGCCGCGCAGGCGTACACCGGTGCATGGCTGCTAGCGACGGCAGTTCGCTGCGCCGACTCGACCGATCACGCGGCGATTAACGACGCGCTCGGCAGCATCAAGGATATGGAAACGCCGCTCGGCTCGTTCAGCTTCGACGAGAACGGCGAGCCGGTTCACGCTCCCATCGCTCAGATCGTGCAAGGCGGCAAGTTCGTCCCGCTGGCATCGGTCGTCGGTGGGTGATGTAACCTAACATTCCAACCTCACCCCCTAACCCCCTCTCCATTTCAATGGAGAGGGGAAGCACGCGCAGCGCGCGGGGGTGAGGTCTCGTTTCATCCGTAATCCGCATCGAAAACACGCTTCATGACAACCGGGCAGCAGCTTCTCCAACAACTGATCAACGCCCTTTCGCTGGGCACGATTTACAGCCTGTTCGCGCTGGGCTATGCGCTGGTCTTCAGCGTGTTGGGCTTGCTCAACCTCGCCCACAGCGCGATCTTCACCTCCGGCGCGGTGATCGGGCTGCTGTTGATCCTCGAATTCAACGTCTCGGTGCCGGTCGCCTTCGTCGGCGCGATGCTGGGCGCGGGCGTGCTCGGCATCCTGCTGGAACTGGTCGCTTTCATGCCGCTGCGCCGCCGTAACGCGCCGCGCGTCGCCCAGTTGATCAGCAGCATCGGCGCGGCGATCCTGATCGTCAATTTGGCGCAGCTGCTGTTTCAGAACCTGTTCAACTCCACCGAGCAGTATTTCCCGCACGGCTTGATCCCGGACACGCCGATCCAAGTCACCGAAGGCGTCTCCGTCCAGCCGATCCGCCTGATCATCCTCGCCGTCTCGCTGGTGCTGATGTTTCTGCTCCAGTATCTGGTCAACCGGACGCGGATGGGGCGGCAGATGCGCGCCGTCGCCTTCAACGAGCGCACCGCGCGCTTGCTCGGCATCAACGTCAGCCGGATTTACATTCTGACTTTCTTCATCGCCGGGATGCTCGGCGGGGCGGGCGGTTTGCTCTACGGGCTGGCATTTGGGAGGGTGACGCCGTTTATGGGGCAGGACATCGCCCTCGTCGGCTTGACGGCGCTGGTGCTCGGCGGGATGGGCAGCATCCCCGGCGCGGTGATCGGCGGGTTTCTGGTCGCCATCTTCCAGACCTTCAGCGTCGTGATCGGCGGCAGCAGCTACCGCGACGCGCTGGTCTTCGTCCTCTTTTTCCTGATTCTGCTCGTGCGCCCTCAGGGACTGCTCGGTCAGCCGGAACAAAGCCGTGCCTGAAATCGGCGATTAGTGCCGGTTTTTCAGTATTTCCAGCAATTTCGTCGTGGTGTTCCAATTGCGGATGGTCATGGATTTGTAGGCTGGGGACGCCGCAATTTTACCGAGTTCGACTTTTGGTGCGCTGCGCGCTGAGGCGCTGTGAGTAGATCACGCCGTCCCCTTGCCAGATGCTATCGACTCCCTCGCGGGGATTGAAGGCGGGCAGCGCCTGAGACGAATCAATGCCGATCAAAAAGATCGCATCGCTGTGATATTTTTCGGGCTGCTCGCCGAAACCTTCCGGCTTATTCTCGACGACCGCTCGAAGCTGATCTTCGGTCAAGACCAAAACTTTGATGGCTTCGTCATCCAGTTTGAAGCGCTGAGGCAGCGCTTGTTCAACTTGCGCTTTGACCTGATCAGCGGGCTGGTCGGAGTCGATGATCGCGTTGCCGCTGGCGATATAGGTCGAAACGTTGGAAAAGCCCAGTTCTTCCAAGCACGTTTTCAAGCCCGCCATCGGGACTTTATTCTTGCCGCCGACGTTGATGCCGCGCAATAGGAGTCACGTAAGGGTTCATCGCGTTTCGTCCGTACCTTTGGTTTCGTTTTGCAAAGACGCTTTTCTATCCAGCTTATCCCATTCCCATTCGTTTGAACACGCGCCCAAGCTGAAAATCCATTGACAGCAGACTCCCGTGCTGAAAGCGTCAGACAAAGTGCGAGGAGCATCCTCATTCCAGCCATGCGAAATGCGGTGATTGGCTTTATCGTGGGGCTGCTTTTTGTGCTCGTCACCCTTCCGGTGTTGGCGTGGCGCATCCTCGACGAAGAGAAGCTGCTTAAGAACGACCTCACGGGCTATACGGGGTATATGCAAAAAGTACGCTACCGCCTCGTGCCGTATCTGTGGTGAATCGCCTGCTTACGTGATACTCTTGGCGGGGTAAGAAACAGCACGCCAGCACCACCCGTGACAGGATAGAACGCATGGACTTCTTCCGCAGCATCGGCATCAGCGAAACCGTCTTTCAGTTCATGCTGGTCGATGCGATCCTCGGCTTGAGCATCTATCTGCCGCTGTATACGGGCATGTTCTCGCTGGCGAACGCCGGTTTCATGGCGATTGGCGCTTACGGCGGCGTGCTGATCACGCAGCAGTTGGGCTTGCCGCTCGGCGTCGGCTTGGTCGGCGGGATGATCGTGGCGGGCATCATCGCCCTGCCGATTGGTCTGCCAGTGCTGCGCCTGCGCGACATCTACCTCGCCATCGCCACGATTGGCTTCGGCGAAGTCGTGCGGATCGGGCTGCTCAACTTTGACGACATCGCCGGGAGCATCCGCCTGACGCTGACCGGCGATACGACCCGCTTCGCCCTGATCAACGGCGCGCGCGGGATTCGCGGCATCCCCAAGACGACCGCGACGTGGCAGTTGATCTTGTTCCTGATCCTCGCCAGCTACTTCATCATCCGGCTGCATCGCTCGCGCTTCGGGCGGGCGATGGCGGCGATCCGGCAGGACGAGCGCGCCGCCGAGACGATGGGGATCAACACAGTCTACGTCAAGAACGTCGTCTTCATCCTTAGCGCGATGCTGGCGGGCGCGGCGGGCGTCTTCTCCGGTCACCTGACGCGGATTATCACGCCGGGCGATTACGGATTCAGCCAAGCGGTGGACATTCTCGCCTACGCCGTGCTCGGCGGGACGTCGACCTTTATTGGACCGATTGTCGGCGGGCTGGTGCTGGGCGCGCTGCCGGAGGTGCTGCGCTTCTTGGCGCAGTATCGCGGCGTGTTCAACGGATTGGTGCTGCTGCTGGTGATCGTCTACGTGCCGGGGGGGCTGGTCAATCCGGCGGCGTGGTCGCGGGCATGGCGACGCTTGCGGGGCAAGCCGCGAGAAGGACCGGCAGCGACGTAGCGCTGACCCCACCCCCCGACCCCCTCTTCACTACGTAGAGAGGGGGAGAAAACAGGCGCGCATTGTTGGGTATCTGAAAATTCCGATTACGCGGGAAGTAGGGGCGTTATATATAACGCCCCTACAAATACAGAGCGGGTTGTTCAGTCATTACTTGAGGTCCTTTTAAGTGCTCCAACTCACTAACGTATCCCGGCAGTTTGGCGGACTAACCGCCCTCTCCGGCGTCAACTTGACCACCGAACCGGGCAAAGTCACCGGCTTGATCGGACCCAACGGCGCGGGCAAGACCACGCTGATCAACTGCATCAGCGGGCTGGATCACGCCACCGGCGGGCAGATCACCTTCGCAGGGGCGGACATCACCCACACGCTGCCACACCGCGTCACCGCGCTGGGCATCGCACGGACGTACCAGAATATCCGGCTGTTCGGCGAGATGACCGCGCTCGAAAACCTCTTGATCAGCCAGCACGCGCTCGGTCACGCCAACATGGTCGAGTCGCTGGTGTTCGCGCCGCGCTACCGCCGCGAGGAACAGCATCTGCGCGAGAACGCCCTCCATTTACTCGACCGCTTCCACCTGACCGACCTCGCCGACGTGAAGGCGGGCACGCTCCCCTATGGCGATCAGCGGCGGCTGGAGATGGCGCGCGCGCTGGCGAGCGCCCCCAAGCTGATCCTGCTGGACGAGCCGACGGCGGGCATGAACCCGGTCGAGACGCACGAACTGGGCGAGCAGATCATCCGGCTGCGCGCGGAGGGCTTGACCGTCCTCGTGATCGAGCACGACATGTCGCTGATCCAGCAGGTCTGCGACCGGATTTACGTGCTCAACTTCGGGCAGATCATCGCGCAGGGGACGCACGACGAAATCCGCCACAACCGGCAGGTGATCGAGGCGTATCTCGGCGAAGACGGAGGCGAGGCGCATGGCGCTGCTTGAAGTCCACGATCTGCAGGCGAGCTACGGCGCGATCAAAGCGCTGCGCGGGCTGTCGTTTCAGGTCGAGCAGGGGCAGGTCGTCAGCTTAATCGGCGCGAACGGCGCGGGCAAATCGACCACGCTCAACACGGTCAGCGGCTTGCTCAAGCCGACCGGCGGGCGCGTGATCTTCGACGGACGGGACATCACCGGCTGGCGCGCCGACCGGGTGACCGCGCTCGGCTTGATTCAGGTGCCGGAAGGGCGGCAGGTGATCGCGCCGATGAGCGTCTACGAAAACCTGATCGTCGGGACGCGCGGCGACGCCAATCTGCAAGCCGACCTCGACGACATTTACGCCCGCTTCCCGCGCCTCTACGAACGCCGCGACCAGAAAGCGGGCTTGCTCAGCGGCGGCGAGCAGCAGATGCTGGCGGTCGGGCGGGCGCTGATGATGCACCCGCGCCTGCTGATGCTCGACGAGCCGAGCATGGGTCTCGCGCCGCTGATCGTCAACGAGATTTTCCGCATCATCGCCGACATCAAGGCGCAGGGCATCCCGATTTTGCTGGTCGAGCAGAACGCGCGCAAAGCGCTGCAAATCGCCGACTATGCCTACGTGCTCGAACGCGGACAGATCGCCCATCAAGATCAGGCGGCGGCGCTTCAGCAGAACACTGGCGTAATCGCGGCATATTTGGGCTAGCTTCACGGTTGAAGCAGGCGAGCGCATTCAAGGATGCGAACAAGCGGAGACTGTATGCAAGCAATGAATGGTGCGGTGAGGGCGGTGGATTTGGGATGAGGGGGTAGGGTAAACTGGAGCAAGGGCAGGGTCTGAGCGAGTGTTGAAAAACTCGAGAAGGAACCTATAGAACAAGAAGGTGAGACATGACGACAAAACATCGGATTTATACCATGAGTTTCGCACGGGTTTATCCCGAATACGTCGCTAAGGCGGAACGAAAGGGACGCACAAAAGCAGAAGTCGATGGAATTATTTGCTGGCTCACGGGATACAGTCAGGACGGTTTAGAAGCGGAGCTGGAAAAAGAAACAGACGTCGAGACTTTTCTCGCGGAAGCACCGCAACTGAATCCAGCACGGGCTTTGATTAAAGGCGTGGTTTGTGGTGTCCGTGTGGAAGACATCGAAGAACCCACGATGCGGGAAATCCGTTACTTAGACAAATTAATCGATGAACTCGCCAAAGGAAAAACGATGGAGAAAATTTTACGGAAGGCATAAAGCTACTGACATTGACCCGCAACAGCGCTTTGGAACCGGGCGGACAAAATAGGAGTCCGACATGACCGCGACGATCCTCAAGATCAGCGACCGCAGCCGCACACGCCTTAGCCAGATCAGCAGCTTGGATAATTTCAGCACGACGCCGGACGGCAGCATCGACGCGGCGCAAATCGTCGATAATCCTAACGTGAGCCTCTACTGCCTCGATCACGAATCACGGCAGGCGATTTTCGCGGAGCTGCCGCCGGGGATCGACCTCGCGCGAGCGCCGTTTTATTATCAAGCCCAGTTCGACCACGCCCAACGGCTGATCGCCGTGCCCTATGCCGACTTTCACCAACTCGCCGACCAAATTCCGGTAGACGACTCGCGGCTGATCGTCCTTCACAACATCGGGCGCTGCGGATCGACGCTGTTGAGCAGTGCCTTCAACCAAGTGGACAACGTGATCAGTTTCTCGGAGCCGGACGTTTTCACGAACTTCGTCGCGCTGCGCGACGAGGATCGGTCAGAATTGATGCGCCTGCTGCAGAGCTGCCTGCGCTTCACGTTCCGTCCGGCGGCGGTCGGGCAAGCGACAACCTACAGCCTGAAGTTCCGCAACCAATCTGCCGACATCATCGACCTCTACGTCGAGGCGTTCCCACAAGCGAAGCACCTGTTTCTCTATCGCAATCTTATCGACTACCTCGCCTCGCTGTACGGTCTGTTTCAGCGGCATAACCCAAAACCACGTCCACCCGTCAGCCGCGAGGAGGCGATCAGCCGACAAGCCGCCTACTACAACCGCGCTCCCGCGACGCTAGAGCGGTTCTTCGACCCCGCCGTCGACAGCTACAGCACCGAAACCTATCTGGCGGTGGGCTGGCTGATCATGCTGGATCGCTATTTGGAGTTGTTCGCACAGGGGATCACGCCGCTGGCGCTGCGCTACGAAGACCTCACCGCGCAGCCGGAGCGGGTTTTGGCGGCGATCTTTGAAGCGTGCAGGCTGCCCGTCAGCGGAGTTGCTCAAGCGCTTGAGGCTTTTGAGCGCGACTCGCAGCAAAACACCAAGCTGGCGCGTGGCGACGCCCAAACAGGGAACACCGTCGAACTGCCCGACGCGCTTAAAACGCGAATTCAAGCGATTTTGGGGCGGCAGCTCGTTATCAATCGCTCCGACTTCGTGCTGCCGGGCACGCTGACCTTCGACTAAAGGTCAAGTCGAGATCAGCACCTCGCTGATCAGCAGCAGCGGGTCGGCGATGCGCTTGAGGTCTTCGCGCAAGCCGTTCTGCGACTCGGTGCCGTAGAAGCTGCGCTCGAACAACTCGCGGTCATCCCATTCGGCAATGGTCATGAAACGATAGCTCGGCTGGGCGCGTGGGTCGTCGAGCCGCCATTCGGCATCGACGCGAGCAAAATCGGTGTGGATCACGCCGTCCATCCCGGCGTTCTGGGCTTGATGCTCGCCCAAGCGCCAGCGCAAAAACTCGGCTTCGTCGCTGCCCGGCGGCAAATTGTAGAGAATGGTCAAGCGGATCACGGCGTTATCTCCTTGAGAAACTCACTCAGCAGGTAGCATAGCGCAGGACGCCGACAAAATCAGCCAGCGAGGCTGCCCTTTCGCAGCGCCTGCCGGTCGAGCAGCAGCAGCAGCGCGTTTTTTGGGTAGCCTGACCAAAAAGTGCAAAAACGGCGGGCAGCACGTTCGATCCCCAACTCCGGTTTTGGCGATTTTTTCCACGCACACCCCCAATTTGGGTAATCTGCATAAATTCAACCCGGTCTATTCGGCTGATTGCAAAAAGCCTTGCTCACAATGCGCCGACTCTGCCGACCTCTTGGAATAAATAGACAATTACAGGGATTTAATCTTTAGAGTTTATTGATGTTCAATCGAATTATTCACTCACGGTAGAGTATTGCGACTGTACGCAAATCTTGTACACAAGTTACAAAATCCGGCATCAGGGGGAGTCCAGTTATGAAGAAACACAATCGTATGTGGCGGCGCTTAATTGTGCTGGCTGTTGCAACAATCTGTCTTGCCGCCTTCGGCATGCACAAATCGTTCGCACAGGGCGATGTCACCGCGCCGACGATGGCAGATATCACGTCGGTAAACACAGCCGTTGATACTGCGTGGGTGCTGCTCACGGGTATGTTGGTGTTTTTCATGCAGGCAGGCTTCGCTTTGCTGGAGGCGGGTTTGATCCGCCAGACTAGTGTCGTCAATGCTTTGCTGGAAAACTTCATGGACGCCGGATTGACCGCTATTTGCTGGTGGCTGGTGGGCTTCGGACTCGCCTTCGGCACCGACGCCGGTGGCTTGATCGGAACGTCAATGTTCGTGCCGGGTATGTCGGTGATGAGCACGCCATTCGGTTCGCTCACTATCGAAACCTTGACCTTCTTCTTCTTCCAGTTCGCTTTCGCCGCGACCGCCAGCACGATTGCAACCGGCGGTATGGCGGAACGCACCGACTTCATCGGCGACGTGATCTACAGCGGTTTGATCGCGCTGGTCATTTACCCGATTGTCGTCCACTGGATTTGGGGCGGCGGCTGGCTGGCACAGGCAGGCTTCCACGACTTCGCTGGCAGCACGGTCGTCCACACCGTCGGCGGCGTGATCGCGCTGGTTGGCGCATGGATGCTCGGACCCCGTCCGGGACGAGTCTGGGGCAGCCCGCCTCCCGGTCACAACATGGGCTTCGCGGTGATCGGCACGATGATCCTGTGGTTCGGTTGGTACGGCTTCAACCCCGGTTCGACGCTCGCCGTCAGCGGCGGCGTCTCGGGTCTGGCGGCGCTGGTGACCGTGAACACGACGATGGCAGCCGGCGTTGGCGCATTGGCAGCGATGTTCTTCGTCTTTTTACGCAAGGGCAAATGGGACCTCCCGGCGACGCTGAACGGTTCGCTGGCTGGCTTGGTAGCAATCACGGCTTCCTGCGCTTTCGTGGATACGTGGGCAGCGGTGGTCCTCGGCGCGATTGCCGGTGTGCTGGTCATCGTCGTGGCGGACGTGGTCGAAGCGCTCCACATCGACGACGCGGTCGGCGCGTTCGCAGTGCACGGCGCGTGCGGCATCTGGGGCACACTGTCGATTGGTTTCTTCGGCGAAGCCAGCTTGACCTTGACGGGTAAGGCGGGTCTGTTCACTGGCGGTGGCATCGACCTGCTGATCACCCAATTCATCGGTTCAGCATCGGTCGTGGCATTCGTCGCGCTCTGCTCGGTGGCAATGTTCCTCGCGCTTAAGGCATTCGGTCGCCTGCGCGTCAACCCGAAAGCCGATATTGTCAGCATCGACTTCTTCGAGCACGGTCAGAGCGCTTGGCCCGACGTCCTGCCTTTCCCGGGCGATGAGGCGCTGGACAGCATGGCAGCAAGCGGAGCCGCAGCAGCAGCCGGCGATTAAGCTCGAACTCGAATTCAGAAAGACGAAGGGCGATCCTGCTGGATCGCCCTTTTCTGTTATCTCACCCCATCGCCTCTATACGGTCGAGGGGCGGTTTTCGATGAGCAGGACGGTCATTACGGCGCTGAGCGCCGCCAGCCCCGCCGCGATCCCCGCGATCAAGCGGAAGGTGTCGACGAAGGCGAGGTCAATCGCTTGTCCGGCGGCGGCGGTCTGCTCCGGGGACAGACCCGCCGGAGCCTGCGCCGCGCCGAACTGCGCCGCCTGCGCCTGAAGCTCGACTTTCGCCTGCGCCGGGATGTCGAGCGCGGCGGCGCGGGCGTCGAGCGTGGTCGTGAACACGCCGATCGCCAGCGCGCCGACGATGGCGACACCGAGCACGCCCGCCGTCCTCGCCACCGCGTTGTTGATCCCCGACGCCGTGCCGCTGCTCTCCTGCGGCGCTGCCCCCATCACGGCGGTCGTCAACGGCGCAACCGTGATCCCCATGCCGATCCCCAACACGATCACGCCGGGAAAGTAGGTCACCCAATACTGATCGGGTCCGCTGGTCAAGCCGGGCAGCGCGAGCAGCGCGAAGCCGACCGCCGCCAGCACCGGACCGATGATCAGCGGCAGGCGCGCGCCGACCCGGTCGATCAAGCCGCCCGCCCAGCGCGACATCAGCGTCAGCAAGATGGCAAAGGGCAGGAAGGCGAACCCGGCGACTTCCTCCGGGTAGCCCTGCACCTGTATCAGATTGAGCACGAGGAAGAACGGCGCGATTCGCAGGGCGGCGTAGAGGAAGAGCGTCAGCAAATTCGCGCCGCTGAAGGTGCGCGATCTGAACAGGCGCAGCGGCATCATCGGGTGATCGCTGCGCGCCTCGACGGTCACGCAGGCGGCGAGCGCCAGCGCGCCCGCGACCAGCGCGCCGGTCACGCGCAGATCGCCCAAGCCGTAATCCGGCGCTTGCAAGAAGCCGAAGGTCAAGCCCGCCAAGCCGACCGTCGCCAGCAGCGCGCCGAGGATGTCGAGCTGTTTCGGCGCGTCCTCGTCCCGGCTTTCGGGGACGCGCGTCGCCAGCACCACCAGCGCGATCCCCGCCAGCGGCAGGTTGATGAAGAAGACCGCCCGCCACAAGCCGTGTCCCGCCAGCCAACCGCCAAGGACGGGTCCCGCCAGCGTCGTCAGCGTGCTGAAGGTTGACCACGTGCCGATGGCGGCACCGCGTCGATTCGGCGGGAAAGAGGCGGTGATGATGGCGAGGCTGCCGGGAACCATCAGCGCCCCGCCGATCCCCTGCACCGAGCGGGCGAGGATCAGAAATCCGGCGCTCTGCGCCAGTCCGCAGGCGACCGACGATACCGAAAAGATCGCAATCCCGATCATGAAGATGCGCTTGCGCCCGTAGTGATCGCCGAGCGCGCCGCCGACGAGGATCAGCGCCGAGAGGAACAGCAGAAAAGCGTTGATCACCCACAGAAGCTGCGAGCCGTTCAAGCCGAGGTCGGCTTGCAGCGCAGGCGACGCCACGTCGAGCGCGCTGCTGTCGATGAACGCCATGCTGGAGGCAAGGATCGTCGCCAGCAGCACCGCCCCGCCGGATACGCCGCCAGTCGCTTGCGGCTGCGATTCGTTCGCCATCTCGGCTCCTTCCGCCCATTAACGTGTAGGAGCGACGTGTGAACGTGCCGTTCGCCTTGTCGCCCCTACGGATAACCATATTCAGTTTGCAGATATGCGCTAGCCCTCGAAGCTGGAACGCGACCACGGCAGCGTCATCACGTCGCCGTCGAGCGAGAGCACCGTCGTCGATGCCCAGACCGTCGATCCATCGGGCAGGAGAAGCTGCACCCAATCACCTTTGCCGTTGCGCCCGATCACCGTCACCGGGAGTCCGGCGGGCGCGGCGCCAATCGAGGTGTAGCCCTCGGCGGGACCCGTCCGCAGATTCGCGCCGGTCGGCGCCGTGATCGTCCCGGTGATCGGCTGGTCGAGCAAGAACGTCAGTTGGAAGCCGTTGGTCCAGCGCGGCACCAACTCAACGAAGGTGTTGCCCGGCTTGAAGTCGAGCGTGTTGCCGTCGAGATCAGTGTACGTCAGCGGATCGGTGCGCCGGGCGCGGTGCCATTCGCCCTCGACGTACTGACCATCGCGCAGCAGAAAGACTCGCCCGCTGTCGATCAGCGGCACGCTGAAGGCGTAATCGCCGGGACCCCAGTAATTCTCGCGCACGAACGGCTGCTCGATGTGGTCGGCTTCCAGCACCAGCACGTTCGCCGCGCTGATCTGCTCGCCGGAGGTGGCGTCCATGTGGGGCGCGCCATCCTGTGATCGCAGCCAGCGCCCGCTGGCGTCGTCATACGCCCAGCGAACTTCCGTCTGGCGAAAATCGACCCGAATCTCGCTGAGCGGCGTCCCGCTGCTCGGCGCGGCTGAGTCGAACGCCATCCCGTAGATCGGTTCGGGAGTCGTATCGCGTCCAAGCTGATCCGCCAGATCGCGCAGGGCGGTCGTGTCGCCGTAGAGGGTGTGCTCGTAAGCGATGCCGTCCTTGGGGAAGCGGCACAACGCCGGGCAGGGACCCGTCACCGCCCGCGAGAGCGCCACCCGGTCGCCGCGCAGAATGTCGAGCGTGCCGTCCGCCATGCCGGAGTAGGCGAACAGCGCGCGGTAAATCCGCACGAGGTCGAAATCGACCAGCCGCGAACTGCGCACCGGACCGACGTGATCGACGTCGTTGCTCAGGTAAATGGCGGCGAAGCGGGTCACGCCGCCGGAGAGCAGATGCTCCCAGACGACGTCCGCCTGCATCAGCCCGGCTTGCGGGCGTATCTCCGGTGGATAGTTGTCGATCTTGACGATCAGCGGGCGGCGGTTGAGGTTGTCCGGCTGATCGACCGTCAGCCCGGTCAGCGGATTGACGCCGGGCGGGTAGCTGTCGGGTCCGACCGTATCCTGCGCCTGAGCGGGCATGGCGAGAGCGATCAGCAGCATGAAGAGTAGCGACGTGATCCGCAGCGTTTTCACAATGCCTCCAAAACTTGTGCGATAATATTTCCGAAATCAGAGTGAGTGTTATAGTAACTCTGATCGACCGGATAGGGGCACGTCGATGAGCCACGTTTTCATCAGCCACGCAACAAAAGACGATGCGGTCGTTGACAAGATTTTCGATGCGCTGGACAAAGCAGGCATTGATACTTGGGTTGACCATAAGCGGTTGAAACCAAGCGACGATTGGGAAACTGGGATTTAAAACGCGTTGGTGACATGCGCAAGCGGTTTGTACGTGCTGTCGCCAAACTCATGCGACCGGGTGGAATGCCGCAACGAGATTTGCACGCTGCTCGATCTCAACCGCCGCTTATACGTTGTGTTGATCGAAGCGGTCAGCACTGAGAAATTCCCTTATCGATTGCGGACGATCCAATACGCGAACTTGGCGCGCAACTGGAATGACGGCATGAAGGCGTTGATCGAGGCGATCACGGGCAAACGCGATCTCGACGCTGATGCACCCGCAGTCGAGCGCGTGCGCGTCATCACCGGGCGCATCGATCCCCGTCTGAAAGCCATTCCCATCAGCGGGCGCGACGAAGACCTGACCGCAATCAAAGCCAAGCTGCGCGAGCAACCGGTAGCGATTCTCGGCGTCGGCGGCTTGGGCAAGTCGCGCCTTGCCGCCGAGATCGCCACTACCAGCGACGCGGTGCAGGGCGCGATCTGGCACGTCGCCAGCGACATTTCCCGCGCCGACGAAGTGATCGACCTGCTGCGCGATCATTTCGACCTGCCGACCGCGACTGACCCGCGCGACGTGTTTAAGGCGCTGCGCGGGACGCCGACCCTGATTGTGCTCGATAACGCCGAGTCGGTCGAGGCAGGCGAGCGCCGCAAGGCCTACGTCGAATTGATCACCGACCTAGTCAATGAAAAGGCGCAGGTCTTGATCACCGGGCGCGCCGAGTGGGAGGAACTGCCGCTCGTTTTCCCCTACCACCCGCAGACGCTGCCGCTGCTCGCCGCGACTCAAGTCGTGCTCGACATGGCGCGCGTCTGGACGCCGCTCGACCTCAGCACCCACGCCGAAGCATTGGCAAAAGCCGCGCGCCAGCATCCTCGCTTGATCGAGTGGGCGGTCAAGAAGACGGCGAAGTTCCCGCCGGAGCGGGTGATCGAGGAACTACACGCACTCCACAGCGAGCAAAGTTCAGGAAGCGCTCGACGAGATGATTGCCAAGACGGTGCGCCAGATGGTCGAAGCCGAAGGCGCGGAGAGCGAAGCTGCGCTCAAGCGGCTCAACATCTGTCGCGGCGGATTCACCTATGAGGCGGCGAGAGCAATTCTTAGAGATAAAAGATGATCAAAGTACTCTGGATACTCGCTTAACCGAGTTACAGGCGTGGCAGTTTGTCCACGTTGAGAGAAGCCCGTTACGAGATCGATCCGTTGGTGATAATGGTTGTGGGCGAGGACGAAAATGCTTACAGCAGTTTATCAGAAGTATTATCTTCGCTTAGCTTACGAACACAATCAGGAAGAAGATTACTTTGGACTAGACATTGAAAGTGCCAATCTTGAAACAGCTTTTGAGCAAGCGATTCAGACCGATGCTCAGACAGCCTATGTGCTTGCGTCCTATTGCGCCGACTTTCTTAGCAATCGAGGGCGTTTCCATTTACATAAAGACTGGATGGAGCGTTCTGTGGCAGCATTGTCTGACCATCCAGATGAATCGCTACGCGATGCGGCAAAGAACAGCTTAGCAGTTGCAACGATTGAATATCCATTTGGGGATCGAAGTGTAAATTTACATCGTGGAATAGACCTATATCAAAGTTTGCTAGAATACGCGATGGAAGTTAGCAACCAAACAGATATTGCCACTACACAGATCAATCTTGGCAATGCTTTTATGACACTTGCCGATTTTGAAGATGCCTCAGGTAATTTGCATCGAGCAAAAGACCACATTGAGGCGGCTCTTAACTCCCTCGGAATGCAGAATTTCACAATCAACCGCTCTAAAGCACAGATCGGCTTAGGCGAAGTTTATCGCCGATTAGCTAACATTGAAAAACAAACCCACGTACTTCTATCGCTCACTCATTCTTTTGGAAACTGCCCAAAATGATTGCGATCCAGAAAGCAATCCCTTAATTACGCCATGATTCAGAAAATCTGGGTGTCACCTATTACGATCTTTCAGAAATTGAAGATCAAGAAAACAACCTTGCGCCGCTCCATCGAGGCGTTTCACGAAGCTCTCAAATACTATCGCCCCAGAAAGGATCCCTTACGAATACGCACGCACACAAGGCAAACTCGGCATCGCCTACGAGACACTCGGAAATTTACCCGCCGCCATCGCCTCCTTGGCGCGAAGCTGAGCAGTATTATCGGCTAATAGGCTTCACGGACAATGCCGATCGTGATGCTGCGCTGGATCGCCGAGGCGGAATCCCGAATCGACGACTCCGGCGCGTAACATACTTTTTACGCATCGCTTAACATCGCGGCGCAAACTCTAGCAACAACTCCCCCCTATGCTGTTAGCATGGATTTGTGAGCAACGAGGAGGGAAGTTTCATGAAGCAGAAGTTCACGATTTTGCTGATCACCGTGCTGGCGCTGTGCGCCGTTGTCATCCCCGCCAGCGCTCAGCCCAGCGACGCAGACCGACTGCACCGCCAGCGGATCGCCCGTCAGCGCGACCTTCACCGAAGCGCAGATCAACAGCACCTTCTGGGTGACCAACCCGGTCAACCGCAACGTCAGCGACGTGTACGTCGACTTGATGCCGGGGCAGGTGGCGATCAACGAAACCTACACTTTCCGGTCGAGCGGCGGCACGCAGTCCGCCGCCGTGATCGTCGTGCTGACGCCGTTGATCAGCAACGGGCGCGTGCAGTGGACGGTCGTGTCGATCACGGCGGACGGGCAGCCCGCCTCCGACGCGATTATCACGCAGGTCAACACGTCGCTGATGACCTCGTGGCGGCGGTGGATCGCCGATCAAGCGCCGGTCGGTCACTTCAGCGCCGTGACCATCAGCGAGGACGACATCATCTACAGCTACGCCCCGTGGGATCGCGGCTGCATCCCGACCGGGATCGGCGAAATCTTCGTCACCGCCGAGCCGGGCAGCGGCAGCGCTCACCGTCACCGAAGCGCAGATCAACGCCAGCTTCGCCGTGACCAATCCGGTCAACCGCAACCTGTCGAATATTTACGTCGATTTGCAACCGGGGCAGGTCGTGATCACGGCGACTTACACCGCGCGGGCACGCGGCGGACAGCAAAGCGCCGTGATCGCGGTGGTAATGACGCCGAACGTCAACAACGGGCGGGTCGATTGGAGTGTCGTCTCGGCGACGGCGAACAACCAATCGGTCTCAGCGGCGGTCGTCGATCAGGTTAACGCCGCGCTCAACGCTTCGTGGCGGCGCTGGATCGCGGGGCAAGCGCCAGCGGGTCGCGTCAGCAGCGTGACCATCACCGACACCGCCATCACCTACTACAGCTAATGCTTTACCTCACCCCCGCTGACCTTCGGTCAACCGCCCCTCTCCACTTCGTAGCGAGGAGGAAACGAGCGCATGATTTTAAGTCCCCTCTCTATGCAATGGAGAGGGGATTTAGGGGTGAGGTTTACAATCGCACGATTGCCCCTGTTTGCTGCGACTGATAGATGGCGCTAAACAGTTCGACCACCGCCCGCCCGTCGCGCCCGGTCACCAGCGGATCGCGGTCGTCGCGGATCGCCTGCAAGAAGTCCTCGATCTGCAAGCCGATGTAATGCACCGTCGGGTCGATTTGGGTGAAGCGCGCGCTGTCGTCCGCCAGCCATTCGGTGGGCAGCGCTTCCTCGCCGGGGATCGTCCACAGGTCGTTGCGCGGCGGCGCGCCGATGCCCGTCATCCCGGCGATGAACATCGATCCGCTTTCGGTCTGCACGCCGACCGACGCCCCGCTCGATCCGTGAACGTGGACGTGCCCATACAAGCCGGGGTTCTGTGAGTTGCTGACGACCACGCTGCCCAGTGCCCCACTCCGGAAGCGGATCGCGGCGACGGCAGAGTCCTCGACCTCGATATACGGGTGGTTCAGGTTCGCCCAGATGCCGCTGACCTCGGCGATTTCGCCCATGTACCACAGCAGCAGGTCGAGCTGGTGCGGCGCTTGATTGACCAACACGCCGCCACCCTCGTCCGCCCACGTCCCGCGCCATGCATCCAACTCGTAGTATTCTTGGCTGCGCCAGCCGAGCATCGTGACCGTGCCCAGCACCGGCTTGCCGATCTTGCCCGCGTCGATGGCAGCGCGCACTCGTTGAGCCGGTTCGTACCAGCGCCGCTGGCTGATCACGCCCAGCTTGACGCCTGCCTTGTCCGCCGCGCCGATCATCGCGTCGGAGTCTGCCAGAGTCGCCGCCAGCGGCTTCTCGACCAGCACGTGAGCGCCCATCTGCGCCGCCAGCACCGCCGAGTCGACGTGCGCCGGATGGGGCGTGCAGACGATCACGGCTTGGACACCCTCGTTTCGGATCATCGCGGCGAGGTCGGTGTAGGCGTGAATGCCGTACTGTTCGGCGAAAGCAGCGGCTTTGGCGCGATTCCGCCCGCCGACCGCGACCAGTTCGCCGAGCGCCGATTGCTGAAGCGCCCGCGCGTGCAGGTGCGCGACTTTGCCATAACCGATCAGCGCGGTACGAATCATCGCCTATACGTCCAGCAGCAGCGGCAGGTCGAGCGACCACGCCCGATAGACGGCGTAGAAAAAGGCTTTCAGTTCGGCGATGGTCTGGTCGTCCGCTTCGCTGATCTGCAGCTGGAAGGGATAATCGCGGGCGATCTCCTCGCCGGACAGCCCCCGATTCATGATCGCCACGATTTGCCCGGCATCGACGCCGCGCGGGATCGCCCCAAAGAGCAGCAGCAAAATCCCGGCGTGCGGAGGCTGGATGTCGCCGAGCAGAAACAGCAGTTCGAAGGCTTGATTCGCCGTGAAGACGAATTCGACCAGATCGCGCCCGGCGACCCGCCGCTCCTCGAAATAAGTCGGGTCGGCGCGCAGCGGCACGACCAACTCGCCGGTGTAGTTGAGTTCCTGCACGCCCTGACGCAGCAGCAGCCAGATCAGCGGCTCGTCGATCCCCGGCAGCCGATCCAGCAGCCAGCGCTCCGCCCGCGCCGAAATCGGGTACTGGACGAAGCCGACACAGCCAAATGGATTTCCGTGAGTGTTCGCCGGGCAGCCCGCGCAGTAGCTCGCCAGCGGGTCGAGTTCGGCGGCGCGGTCGAGCATTTCCTGCACGACGATCACCTGCGTTTCTTCAGCGCCGTCCAGCGCTGTCCGGGTCATCTCGAAGCCCATCTCGCTGGGCGGGCGCTGATCGCCATTCTCGCGGTACAACTGGATCACGGTCGCGGCGCGGTCGCGCGCCTTGAGCCGCTCGACGATCCCGTCGGCGCCCAGCGTATCTTTGGGAACACAGCTGTAGTCGATCACGATAGTCAATTGCCATTGGCAGTCCATTCGTCACGCAGCAGCGCGAAAACCAATGTATCGCGCAGGCTGCCATCGACCGCCCGCGACTCGCGGCGCAGCCGGGCTTCCAGCGTGTAGCCCGCCCGTCGCGCAACGGCGGCGCTGCGCTCGTTGCGGGCGTCACAGCGGATCTCCATCCGCTCCGCTTTCAACTGCTCGAAGGCGAACTTGGTGATGCCTAAGACCGCCTCGGTGATGTAGCCCTGACCGCTCAAGCTCGACCGCACCCAGTAGCCGATCTCGAAGCGGGGCACGTCCCAGTCGATGCGGTGCAGCCCACTGTTGCCGACGTAGAAACCATCGCTCTTGCGGAACAGCGCCAGCGGCAATTCTTCGCGGTTGCGAAAGCGCAGCGCCAACTCGCGGGCGTAGGTTTCCGTCTCGGCTATGGACTGGGTGGTCTGCGCCCAAGGCATCCACGGGCGTAATTCGTCAATCAACTCGCTGATCGCCTCGCTAATCACGCGCCCATCGTTGGGCTGGGGCGCACGGATCAGCAGGCGCTCGGTCTCAAAATGATCGGGAAACTTCGGATAATGACGCACAACGGACATCAGCAGCATCTCGCTTTAGGTGAGAAAGAACACACAGAAAGAATTAAACCGCTCAAACGGCGAATTTTCGGTGGTAGGGACACGATAAAGCAGTTTAAAAATTAAACGCGGAGTTTGTCCGTAGGGGCGTTATATATAACGCCCCTACAACCCCTCACCCCCGACCCCTCTGCGAACCTTCGGTTCGTCTGCGCAAGCGGGCGCCCGAACAAGTTCGGGGAGAGGGGAGAAGAACGTGGATTAGGAGGTTGCAATACTCCGTCCTAATTTGTGAAAACGCATTATCGTGCCCCTACCGGGAATCAGGCCTGTTATTCACGCAACTATACAGCAGATCGCCCGCCAGATCACCCGCGCCGGAAGAGGTGATCGACCCGATTAGGCAGTACCCAAATGATCGGCACGAGGATGTCGATCACGATGCTGGCTTCGACGTTGATCAGCGACACTAAAATCGCCACGAAGTAGAGCAGCGGCGGCGTCAAGATGCGCCGGTAGACGATGTGGCGGACGTGCGGCTCGATCACGTGGCTGAGCAGGTGACTATCGCGGGTGGCATACCACCAGTGAACGAACAGCATGACCCCGGTCAAAATCAAGTTGAGGTTGTAGACGACAATCGCCAGCGGCTCCTGCCCATAGCGCGAGAAGACGCCCGCCGAGAAGGGCAGCAGCGCTACGCACATCATGAACAGGATGTTGATCCAGAGCAGCACCCGGTCAGCCCGCCGGATGTAGAAATACTGGTTGTGATGCCCGACCCAGAACACGCCGAGGATCACGAAGGTGATCACGTAGCTGAGCAGGTTGGGCGCCAGCAGCGAGAGCGCGCTCGCCAAGCCGATTTGCGTGACCTCCTCTTGCAGCGGAACGTGGATGTCGAACACCAGCACCGTCATGACGATGGCGAATACGCCGTCGACCAGCGTCTCGATCCGCCCGGTCGTGATCGCCGACGACATCCGGTTGAGTTCGCTCAATTCAGGCGATTCTTCTGGTTGAGTCATAGCCTCAGCTTCAGCATAAACTAGGGAACGCGATCATTGTACAAGTGAACCGATTTATTTGCGATCCACCTGAACAAAGTGTACGAAAATTGATTGACTTTTTAGGACATAGTGTAGAATAGAAGTATAGTCCAACAGCTTGAGTAAAGAGACAATCTCATGTTCATCGGCATTCCCAAAGAAGTCAAAGACAATGAATATCGCGTCGCCCTGCCGCCCGGCGGCGTCCGCGAGTTGGTGCGCCACGACAACCACGTCGTCGTCGAGACCAACGCCGGGATCGGCAGCGGTTTCAGCGACGACGAATACGTCAAGGCGGGAGCGACCATCGCCCACAGCGCCGAGGAAGTGTGGCAGCGCGCCGACATGATCATCAAGGTCAAAGAGCCGATTCCGAGCGAATATCATTTCCTGCGCGACGACCTGATCCTGTTCACCTACCTGCACCTCGCCGCCAACGAAGAACTGACCCGCGCGCTGGTCGGCAGCGGCGTGACCGGCATCGCCTACGAGACAGTCGAACTCAGCAACGGGCATCTGCCCCTGCTTCAACCGATGAGCGAGGTCGCCGGACGCATGTCCACCCAGATCGCGGCGCAGTACCTCGAACGACCGGAAGGTGGGCGCGGTATCCTGATGGGCGGCGTCCCCGGCGTGCCTCCGGCGCACGTCGTGATCCTCGGCGGCGGAACGGTCGGCACCAATGCCGCGCAGATCGCGCTGGGGATGGGCGCGCAGGTGACGCTGCTCGACGTCAACGTCGAACGGCTGCGTTATCTCGATGAAGTGCTGCACGGTCGGCTGACCACCGTCTATTCGAGCGAGACCAACATCAGCGACGCGCTGCGCAGCGCCGACGCCGTGATCGGCGCGGTGCTGGTGACCGGCGCGCGCGCGCCGCGTCTGGTCACGCGCGCGATGCTGGCGTTGATGCCGTTCCACAGCGTGATCGTGGACGTGGCAGTCGATCAAGGCGGCTGCGTCGAGACGACCCACCCGACCACCCACAGCGATCCCACCTATTTTGTCGACGACGTGCTGCACTATGGGGTCGCCAACATGCCGGGCGCGGTGCCGCGCACGTCGAGCTTGGCGCTCTCCAACGCGACTCTGCGCTACGCCCTCAAGCTGGCAGGCGGCGATCTCCACGACGTGCTCGACGACGATCCGGCGCTGGCGAAGGGGCTGAACGTCTATCAAGGACGGGTCGTGCATCCGGCAGTCGCCGAGACCTTCGGGCTGCCGCTGGCGGCGTTCAGCGCGTAAAAAACCTCACCCCGCTGCGGTCAAAACTTTGTTTTGCCCTTAGCTCCCCCTCTCCATTTCAATGGAGAGGGGGTTGGGGGGTGAGGTCAGCTTTCCCACACGATGACACCGTCGCCGCGCCGCGTGCCCGACCACACGCCGCGCGTCGGCTCCGGCTTGGCGCGATCCGGCAGCGCCAGTTCGACAAATGGCTCCGCCTCGGTGAAGCCAACCCGCCGCGCCAGCGCAATCGATCCGGCGTTGGCGTCGTCGGCATCCCAGACCGGCAGCAGCCCCCGTTCGAGCGTCGCCGCGACGAAACACGCGCTGACCAGCGTCGCCAGTCCCCGGCGGCGATAGGGCGGCTCGGTCGCCACGTTGATCAGCGCGTGGCGTTGGCTGACCGTGATCGCGGTGATCGTGCTGGCGATGGCTGCGCCGATCAGCAGCGCGAAGCCGAATCCGCGCGCCTCGTAAGCCGGATAACTGCCCCAATCGTACAAGATGAACGGCACCGGATAGCAGTCCCGGTCGAGCCGCTGCGCCAGCGCCCGATCCACCGGGACGACGGTTGCATCAGGCGGCAGCAAAGCGCGCCAGTCGATCAGCGGCGTGCCCGGCTGCCACTGAAAATTGCGCCGCCCGATGATCTCCAGCGGCAGATCGCTCAGCAGGGCGGCTCTCCAAGCCTCATTCAGCGGCACGTAACCGTAAAACGAGGCGAACACTTCAGCTTCGGCAGGCGCGTCCTTGATGAAGCGGCGCAGCGCCGGATCGAGCGCGCCCGCCGGGTAATACTCGTAGCTCCGGCACATCAGCGCAGCAGTCGGCGTATCGGGATCGTTCACGAATAGGCGCGCGTCCTGCACCCCCTCAAAAACCGAGTCGTAGCAGGGCTGATCGAATTTGGCGTCGCGATACAAATGAGCCGCGCGTCCGTACTGGTCGCGCGCGAGTTCGTAAATCGTAGTCAATTGTCCTCACTCCGTAATAGCGGTTGGCGAAAGCAAATAGACCCTATCGACCGATAGAGTCGTGCTGTGGAGTATGCCAGCGGGCGCTGGCTAGAGGACTTGAAGCTTTTGGCGTTTCAACATGGCTTCATTGTAAAAACAGACCGTCCTTTTGTCCATGCCCTCGATGGTATGCTGAAGCGCCGCCAACATGCGGTAAACTAAGCTGCTGTAATTCACCTCTGGAGTCATTCGTTTTGGTCGCAAACTGCTTGCTTCACGGGCTTGTCGATTCTCAGGTGGACAAGCGTGATTGAACTCGTCAACATTTTTGCCAACAACATCGCCCCGGTGCTGATCGTCGCCGGGGTGGGCTACCTCGCCGGACGCCGCTTCAAGATCGAATCCGAGTCGCTCGCCAAGCTGATCTTCAACGTCTTTTCGCCCGCGCTGGTCTTCTACTCGCTCTATACCAACCAGATCGAGGGGCACGAGTTCGGGCTGCTGTTTCTGCTGATCGTGCTCTACCAATTGTGCGTGGCGGCGTTGAGCTACGTCGTGCTGACGCTGCGCGGTGTGGACAAAGTCCAGCGCGCGTCGGTCATGCTCGGCTCGTTCTCGATGAACACCGGCAATTTCGGGCTGTCAGTGGTCTCGTTCGCCTTTGGCGAGGCGGTGCTGGCGCGCGCCGTCGTCGTCTACATCAGCAACACGATCATGAACTACACCTTCGGCGTGTTCGTCGCGTCGAGCGGGTCGCGCTCGCCGCTCAAAGCGCTGCTCAACGTCCTGCGCGTCCCGGCTTTCTACGCGACCGTCGTCGCCTTCCTGCTGCTCGGCTTGCACGTCACGCTGCCCGAACCGATCTTCCGATCCGTGACCGTCCTCAAGGATGCGGCGATCCCGTCGATGCTGGTGCTGCTCGGCTTACAAATGAGCCAGTCGATCCACGTCTCACGCCCCGCGCTCGTGAGCACCGGTGTGCTGCTCAAGCTCGCGGTCGCGCCGCTGGTCGGGCTGGGGCTGGGGCTGCTGTTCCAACTCGACAACCTCTCGGCGACCGCGCTGATCATGCAAACCAGTATGCCGACCGCCGTGCTCACGCTGATCTTGGCGAAGGAATACCACCTCGACGAGACGCTGTCGCTCAACCTGATCATGGTCTCGACGCTGGTCAGCCCGCTCACGCTGTCGGTGATCATCCTGCTGCTGCAAAAGACGTTCATGGCGGGATAAGGCTATCGCATCAAAATCATGACTTGGGTCAAGCAGGGTTCAATGTATGCTGTAGGGGCAGACACGCAGGTCTGCCCCGGTGGGCGAACACATAGGTTCGCCCCTACAAGAACAGAGTGAGCCGGGTGTCAAATTTGATGTGATAGCCCAGCATGGCGGGATAAGGCAGCCCGCGTTGCAAATCGCGCTCAAGTCCACTATCATTGAACGAAAGTTGAATGTTGAAAGAGGATAGAATGACCGATGCAGCGGTAGAAAAACAGACCGGCGCCGAAGACGTCCTATGGGATCTGTCGATCTTCTACGACGACGCCAGCGACCCGGCGATCCAGCGGGATTTGGATCGGCTCGTCCAGATGGCGGACGAATACGCGGCGACGTATCGCGGGCGCGTCGCTCAGCTTGACGCCGAAGAAATGGTCGACGCGCTGGTCGAGCAGGAGGAAATCCAAGACTTCGCCGGGCGGATCAGCTCGTTCGCCTTCCTCAACTACGCTACCGACACCAGCGATCCCAAGCTCGGCGCGCTCGTCCAGAAAATCACCGAGTACGGTT
Organism: uncultured Chloroflexia bacterium; assembly: GCA_963826685.1. Taxonomy (GTDB): domain Bacteria; phylum Chloroflexota; class Anaerolineae; order Aggregatilineales; family Phototrophicaceae; genus Flexifilum. The sequence continues at coordinate 78,814 of CAWGYC010000009.1, forward strand.
CGCAGTTGAGCCAGAAACTGATGTTCTTCGAGCTTGAGTGGAAAGAGGTTCCCGACGCGCAGGTGCAAAAGCTGCTTGCCGATCCGACGCTCGGCAAGTACAAGCACCCACTCGAAGCGGAACTCCGCTACAAGCCCTACACGCTCAGCGAGCCGGAGGAGCAGATTCTGGTCGAGAAGTCGGTCACGGGCAGCAGCGCGTGGACGCGCCTGTTCACGCAAATCACCAGCGCGCTGCGCTTCGACTATGATGGCGAACAACTGACGCAGTCGCAGGTACTCGCCAAACTGCACGATCCTGACCGCGAGGTGCGCCACAAAGCCGCCAACTCGCTCACCGCCGGGCTGAAATCCCGCGCGATGGAACTGACCTTCATCTTCAACGTGCTGGTGGCAGATAAAGCCTCCAACGACCGACTGCGCGGCTACCCGGAATGGATTTCGGCACGCAACCTCTCCAACAAAGCGCCCGACGAAGTGGTCGAGGCGCTGATCAAGGCGGTGACGGACAGCTACCACGTGGTCGCCCGCCATTACAACCTCAAGCGGATTTTGCTCGGCTACGACGAACTGTTCGATTACGACCGCTACGCCCCGCTTCAAATTGAGGCGGAAGGCGAGGAGTATACGTGGGATCAAGCGCGGCAGATTGTCGTCAGCGCCTATTCCGCCTTCAGCCCGCGTATGGGCGAGATCGCGCAGCGCTTCTTCGATGAGCACTGGATTCACGCGGCGCTGGCGCCGAACAAGCGCGGCGGCGCGTTCGCCTCGCCGACCGTGCCGTCAGCGCACCCGTTCGTGCTGCTCAACTACACCGGGCAGGCGCGCGACGTGCAAACGCTGGCGCACGAACTCGGTCACGGCTTACACATGTTCCTCTCCGCCGAAGCGCAGGGGATCACCGGGCTGTACACGCCGCTGACCACCGCCGAGATGGCATCGACCTTCGGCGAGATGCTCACCTTCAGCGACTTGATGAAGAAAGAACCCGATCCGGCGGCGCGCTTGGCGATGCTGGCGCAGAAGATCGAGGACAGCTTCGCCACCGTATTCCGTCAGGTGTCGATGAATCGCTTTGAGGAGGGGCTGCACACCGCCCGCCGCACGGAAGGCGAGCTTTCGACCGAGCGCATCAGCGAAATCTGGATGGGGACGCAGCGCGCCATGTTCGAAGACAGCGTCACCCTGCGCGACGATTACGGGCTGTGGTGGAGCTACGTCCCGCACTTCCTGAGCACGCCCGGCTACGTCTACGCCTACGCCTTCGGCGAACTGCTGGTGCTGGCGCTCTACAACCTCTACCTCAAGCGCGGCGCGGACTTCGTGCCCCAGTACCTCGACGTGCTGGCAGCGGGCGACTCGGATTATCCTGACCAGATTCTGGCGAAGGTCGGCGTTGACCTGACCGATCCGGCGTTCTGGAACGAGGGGCTGGAAGCGCTCAAGGCGCTGGTCGATCAGGAAGAAGCGCTCGCCCGCGAGATCTACCCGGACAAGTTCTAGAAGAGAAGGACTGAGTGCTGAGTAAGAACAAGGGCGATCCGGTGGTGGATCGCCCTTTGTTTTTGGGGTGCATCGTTGGGAAATGTGGGTGGTAGGGGCGTTATATATAACGCCCCTACGGTTTCCACCCCGCGCAGCTTTTACGCCAGCCCGGAGAACAAGTCGGTCTTGATGTGGTCGCCGTGAATGCCGATCTGCTGGAGCAGGTCGCGCGTGCCTTCGACCATCGCCACCGGACCGGACACGTAGTACAGCGCTTTGCGGTAATTCGGCACCTGCGAGCGGATCATCGCCGCGTCGACGCGCCCGACGCTGCCGCGCCACGACGCCGGACAGTCGCGCACATCGGTGATGGTGTAGACCGTCTTGATGCCGAGCTTGCGCTCGGCGAGGTCGAACACGTCTTGATAGACGATGTCGTTGACGCTCTTGTTCGAGTAGAACAACGTGATCGGGCGGCGCTGGCGCGTGTCCAGCAGGTACTTGATCATGCTGCGGAACGGCGTCACCCCGATTCCACCGGCGATGAAAACCAGCGGCTGGCTGGCGTCGTCCGGCAGCGTGAAATCGCCCGCTAGCTGCCCGGCGACAATCGCGTCGTCCGGCTCCATCATCAGCAGCGATTCTTTATAGCTGCTCGGCTCGGAGTAGAACTTGACCCCGACTCGCAGTTCGCGCTCAGTCGGCGCGGACGCCAGCGTGAAGTAACGGCGGTTGCCCCGGCTGTCGGGATCGTCGTGACCAAGCGTCCACTCCATGTACTGACCGGGCGCGAAGGCTAATTGGCGCGAGGGCATGAAGACGAACTCGTAAACGTCCGCCGAAAGCCGCAGCCGCTGCTTCAGCGTCAGGATCAGCTTGGTCTTGGGACTGACGAGGAACGAGAACAGATTGCCGACCAGCAGCGCCAGTTCCGGCGTGAAGTAGAAGCTGCCGAAGTGGACTTCCGGCGCGAACAGCAGCCCGACCAGCACGCCGTAGATGATCTGCAAGCGACGGGTCGGCGGCGTGGTCAGCGGCTCGGTGACGAAGATGAAGCCGAAGAAGATCGTCGGCGCGAGCATCAGCATGAACTGCAGCGCCGAGAGCAGATCGCCGTGGTTGATCAGCGTGAAGACGGTGGTCGTGCCGAAGGCGGCGGCGAGGAAGCTCAACACCAGCCCGAAGCGCCGGATCCGCCGGACGACCAGCAGCCCGCCGATCAGCACGAAAGGCAGCATCGCGCCGGTGGCGACCCACCAACTGGCGGTCTGGTCGATGGTCAGCGCGGTCACGACGACGGCGAAGGCGACCGGGTTAAACAGGTGCTTCTTATTGAAGGCGACGATGTACTTGGACGACATCGCCAGCACCGACGCCCAGCCGATGAACCACAGGTCGTTGAGCGAGGTCAGCGGCGTGATGATCAACGCGAGGATCAGCGCCGAGATGTAGACCGACTCGACGTTGGCGGGCACGTTGAAGACCCGCGCGAAAATCGCGTTGGTGATCGCGGAAACCGCGACGGCGAAGCCGATCATGAACAGCAGCGCGAACGGATCGTAAGGCAGAATTCCGACCGCCGAGAGCACGATCCCCGCGCTGAGCAGGAAGATCAAGTAGTAGAGCACCAGCCGGTACATCGTGATCCGGTTGATGGCGTTATCGATCAGTTTAATCATGGCGTACCACCTTTTCGAAGCCGCTGGTCAGCGTCGCAATTCCGTTACAGTCGATCATGTAGCCCTCAAAGCCCTCTAGTGCCTCGATGAAGAAGATGCCTTGCTTCCCCATCGCAAAGGCGGGCGTCGCAAAGCGGTCGGCTTCGTAGATGTTGGGACCGATCACCGTCAGGCTGACGATGTCCTCAATCGGTGCGGGATTCTTGGGGTTGTAGATGTGCTGCCCGCGAATCGACGTGCCGGAGGTCGCCACGCCGAGGTCGCTCACGCCGACGACTTTGACGATCTCGTCGATGTTGAACGGGTTGCGAATGCCGACGCGCCAGTTCTCGCCATCGGCGTTCTTGCCAGCGACCTGCACGTCGCCACCGGCATCGACGTAGTAATGGTTAAAACCGCGTTCGCGCAGTAGCTCCGCCGCGTTGGCAATCGACCAGCCTTTGACCACGCCCGACGGGTCGTAGCTGCCGTTGTGGAAGATGTCGAAATAGCCGTCGGTCTCCTGCTTGGTCTGCTCGGCGAGTTCGAAGATCAACTGCATGTCTTCGCTCGCGTCGCTAAGCGCCAGTTCGCCCCGGTTGATCCGCATGATCTCGCTGTCGTCCTTGTAGGTGCTGAACTTGTGATCGACGTAGTCGAAGTAGTCGAAGACCGCTTCGATGGCAGCGGCTATCGCTTCGCCCTCGTCTGGCAGCGCGTCAACGATCTCGACCGTGATCGGCATCCCCATCATCAGGCGCGTCTGTTTCATGATTAGCCGAGCGCGCTCTGAAGTGCGGATTGCAGCGACATGACGAAGGCACGGCTGGTCAGCGTCGCGCCGGAGATCAAGTTCACCCGGGCGCTCTGCGCCCGAATCGCTTCCTGCGTCAGGTAAGGCATGGCAATTGAGTTGATCTGCTGCGAGGTGCGCCGGTCATTCGGGTATTGCAGAAACTGCACGTCGGTCACCTTGCCGTTCTGGACGACCGCTTTGACCTGCACGTAGCCGTACCACGCATCGGTCACGGGTCCAACGTACTCACCGTCCGCATACTGCCCGGAACGAGTCGCCGTCGGCGGGATCGCGGTCGGCGGAACGGGAGTCGCGGTCGGGACGGCAGTCGGGATGCTTGGATCGACGGTCGGCGGTCGCATGATCAGCAGCGGCGTCGCGGTTGCGAGTTGAAGCGTCGGCACGCTGTGGATCGGACGTAAGACGAGCTGCGTTTGCGAGGAACCATCCTCGGCTGCCGTCGGCGTGGGTGTCATGTCAGGTTGAGCGAAGCGCTCGTGAATAGCGTAAGCAGCAAAGGAGAAGACAACAAAGGCGGAGACGAAGAGCTTACGCGCTACGAACATCACGCCCGAACCTCGCTTATTGTGAATTTTGGACACGGTCATTTCCTTCGATTTTTGCCAGCCTCCTCAGTTTAGGACGGATCGCTGAGCGAAGGCTTAAATCGAAGTTTACTTAACCTTAAATCTAGCTTAAATCTGCCCGCTTACCGCGATTTCCGCGTGGCGGAAGCAGTCGACGACGTGATCGTTGACCAATCCGCAGGCTTGCATGAACGAGTAGATGATGGTCGGTCCGACGAACTTGAAGCCGCGCCGCTGCAAATCTTTGCTCAGCTTGCGGGCGAGGTCGGTCTCGGCGGGGATGTCGCTCATCGTCCGCCAGTGATTGATGATCGGCTTGCCGTCCACGAAGTCCCAGACGTATTGATCGAAGCTGCCGAACTCTTGCTGGATTTCGAGGAAATGGCGCGCGTTGATCACGGCGGCGTTGACCTTGAGCTTGTTGCGAACGATGCCGGGATTTTGCAGCAGTTGCGCGATCTTCGCGTCGTCGTACTGCGCGACCTTCGCCGGATCGAAGTTATCGAAGGCAGCGCGGTAGTTCTCACGCTTGCGCAGGATGGTGATCCAGCTCAATCCGGCTTGCGCACCTTCCAAAATTAGAAACTCAAATAAGCGCTTATCGTCCCCGCGAACCGGGACGCCCCACTCTTCATCATGATAGTGGATATACAGCGGATCGGTGGTTGCCCATCCGCAGCGTGTGATTTCCATTTCCGACTTCTCCTCAAGCAGACGCGCACACTATGAACTGATTCAAGCTTTTGCGCTGCCGACAAAACCTCACCCCCCGACCCCCTCTCCATGCCATAAAGAGGGGGAGAAGAACAGGGCAACAGCGTCATTTTAAGGTCGGAGACCCGTAAGATTGAAGGTGAGATAAAAGCTTGAATCACCTTATTCTATGCGAGCAGGGCGTCGCTCCGTGATGCGCCAGTGATCCAACGCTTTCGCTAGCCGTTTTCCTTCTCGCCTGCCGCCCGCGCCAGCGCGAGCAGCCAGCTCGTCCCCTCCGCGCCGATTGCTTGGTGATAGTGAGCGTCCATCTTATGCATGAACAATTCCAATTCCTGCTTGAGACTGCTCCACTGGGCGCGCTGCACGTCGGCGATCAAGCGGGCGCTGTCGGCATCGGAGGCAGCCCGCAGCGCGGCTTGAAAGTGGGGCAGGCAAAACCCATCGGACTGCTGAAACGCCGCCTTCATTCGCGCCTCGCCGACGTGCGTCCCCAAGACTTCGACATAAATCGCTTCGGCGCGCTCGCGTACCTGACACGCCGGGCACGGTTGATCCGGCTCTAGCGCTGCCGCCAGCGCGTTATCCGTCCCGCCGATCAGCCGCCGCTGTGGGCGATCCGGCGGCGTCGCCGCGCTGATCCGCAGGAGTTCGTCGATCACGGCGTCATAGAGCACCGCCGTCGCCAGCGCGCTGTTATAACGAGGCAGCGCCCACGCATGTTGATGACACAACCCCCGGCTGGCGCGCAGATCGTTCTGCGTGATCGGGTCGGTCGGGTGTTCGTAGAGCAGCGTATCAAGAAAGCGGCTGACGTCCCGTTCCAGCAGACGGCAGATCGCGCAGCCCGGCTGCGCGAACGCTTCGCAGAGGTCGAAATAACCAAAGGGAGTCGGCGTCGTCACGGCGATCCTTTCACCTGATGAGGCTTGCATTGTAACCTATCCAACATTTTTTGTGCCGTCCGTGCACCATTCTCATTTCCCGGACGTTTTCACCTGCGTAGATTCGGTTTTTCTGGGCGCTTTGGACGTCAGCCAAGCCGCGCCATCTGGTATCATAGGGCGCAGTTACAGCGAAGGACAGCAGCATGAGCAAAGGGATTGTCAACCGCACCACCTTTATGCAGACGCTCGGCGCGGAGTTTGTGCTCCAAGACGACGACAGCGTCAGCGGCACGTGGATCGTCGGGGCGGCGCAAATGGGACCGCCTGATCACGCGCACGGTGGCGCGCTGGCGACGCTGCTCGACGAAGCGATGGGCGCGGCGGCGTGGTTCACCGGCAAGCGCGTTCTCGCCGTCCACCTCAGTTTCGACTATCAACGTCCCGTCCCGGTCGGCGCACTAATCCGCATCAACGGCAGCGTCGAACGCCAAGAGGGACGCAAAGTCTTCACCTCCGGCGCGATCCTGCTGCCCGACGAGACGGTCGCGGTTCGCGGATCAGGCATATTCGTGGAAGCGCCGCACCTGCTGGAAAATACGGAACTTGGCTTCACCTACTTACCAGATCGGCAAGAGTAACCCTATGGCAGTTTACGTGATCGGTGACATTCACGGGCAGTTCGAGAAACTGCTGACTTTACTGGTCAACGCCCGCTTGATCGACGACCGCTTACAGTGGGTCGGCGCGGACGCGACCCTGTGGTTCATGGGCGATTTTTTTGATCGCGGCTCGCAGGGGATCGACGTGGTCGACCTGATCATGCGCTTGCAGGGACAGGCAGCCGAGGTCGGCGGCGCAGTCCGCGCGCTGATGGGTAATCACGAGGTCTTGTTTATGGGCGCGTACCGCTTTCCCCACAAGCGCCGCTTCATGGTCAACTGGAAACGGAACGGCGGGCAGGAAAGCGACCTCCAGCGCGTCACGGCGCGCCACATCGCGTGGCTGCGGAATCTTCCGGCGCTGGCGCTGGTCGAAAACCGGCTGTTCATGCACGCCGACGCCATGTTATACCGGCACTACGGCAGCACGATTGCCGAGGTCAATGCTCATTTTGGCGCCCTGCTGCGCGACGACGACGACGAGGAATGGGATCAACTGCTCGAAGACTTCGCTGAGCGGATGGCTTTCGCCGCCACCGAATTTGGGGGCAGCAGCAACGCCACCGAAATGCTGAGCATCTACGGGGGCGAGCAGATCATACACGGGCATACGCCGATCCAGTATCTCTCCGACGACGTATCGCCGGACAAACCCGTGATCTATGCGCGCGACCTCTGCATCGACGTGGACGGCGGCATGTATCTCGGCGGGCAGGGCTTTGTCTTCCGCCTCAAGGCGTGAGCGGCGCTAGGACTGCCGCTCACAAAACCTCACCCATTCCATAGCTGAGGGGGAGAAGAACAGGGCAACAGCGTCATTTCAAGGTCGGCAACCCGGTTAATTGACGGACAAGATAAAGCGTTTGAATCACCTTATAGTCGGTTTCAAAACTGGTCTTCAGGAGACAAAGCCATGCGACATCTGCGCTTCGGGCTGCTGCTGAGTTTGCTGCTCTGGTCGAGCGTCGCCTTCGCGCAAACGCCGGACGCCGACGGCGACGGCGTCCCCGACAGTCAAGACTACTGCTGGTTGACCCCCGGTACGGCGGAGTATCACGGCTGTACGGCGGATACGTTCCCCGATTTCGACCACGACGGCGTGGGCGATCCTGACGATACCTGCATCGACCAGCCGGGCAGCGCCGATAACTCCGGCTGTCCACCCGGCGTGATCCCTGACCTCGACCTCGACGGTGTGCCCGACAGCGTCGACGCCTGCCCGCGCCAAGCCGGGACGGACAACGGCTGCCCGCCCGACGCCGACGCCGACGGCATCCCCGACGGCAGCGATGCCTGTCCACAAGGAGCCGGAAGCGGCGCGAACCTCGGCTGTCCTGATGGCGTCACGCCGCCGGACACCGATGGCGACAGCGTGCCTGACCTGCTCGACGCCTGTCCGCAGCAAGCCGGATCGACCGATCTCGGCGGCTGCCCCGACCGCGACGGCGACGGCGTGCCCGACAGTTACGACACATGTCCCGATCAAGCTGGTCAATCCGACCTGTTCGGCTGCGCGCCGGTGACGACGACGGCGCTGCCTGCCGCCGCCGGTACGATCACGACGGCAAACGCGGGCGGCGTTCACGAGGTAGGGCGGTTGGTGGTCGGCATTCCGCGCTTCGGCGTCGCCGCCGGGTCGAACACGCTGGCGCTGCGCTCGTCCGACGACCTGCTCACCTACGACCTCAGCGCTGGAACGCTAACCCCCGCGATCACGGTCAACACCGGCTGGAGCGGCTATCCGGTCGCCGTCAGCAGCGACGCCCGCTATCTGGCGACGCTCGAATTTCCGCCGGATTTCTCGACGCCACCATTCATCCAAGTCCGCGACGGCGCGACCGGCGCACCCGGCTACCGCATCGAGTCGCAGCCCGCCAACGCCGGACTCACGCTCGGCATTTCCGCCTTCGCTTTTGATCCGGCGCTCCCCTTGTTGGCGATTGGCGAAACCTCCGGCGGCGGCTTCACCGATGGCATTGGCACGCCGTTGACCCTCTGGGACGTCGCCAACAACCGCAGCGCGGGGACGCTGACCAGCCCCAATATTGTGATCAACCTCGCCTTCAGCGGCGACGGCACCAAGCTGGCAGCCGACAGCGCCGACGGCAGCAGCATGATCGTCACCTTATGGGACGTGGGCACCCAAGCGCAGCTTGCCCGCTTCGAAACGACGTCGATCCTCCATTTTATGGGGACGCCGCTGGCACTCAACCACGATGGCTCGCAGATCGCGGTCGGCACTCCCGACGGCAGTTTCAGCCTGTGGCAGATCGACGGGGCGAATGCGTCGCAGCGCTACAACGTGCCGGTCTTCGACGCCGCCGCCAGCGAAGTTGTCTCGGCGGTCAGCCTCAGCCCGGACGGATCGGTCGTGGCGGTCGCTGGCGGTGTGCCCTTCAGCGGCGGCTTGACCGGCAGCGAGCGCTTCCCGATCTATCCTGCTCGACGCCGCGACCGGCGCGACGCTCGCCCGCCTCGACGGTCACGACAGCCTGATCCGCGACATGGCGTTCAGCGCCGACGGCAGCACCCTGATCAGCGCGGGCGACAGTTCGATCAAGTTCTGGCGCGCGCCCTGATCGCTAAATCTGCTACTCGTAGGGGCAGGACTCAGTCCTGCCCCTAGACACTATTGAGATTCGACCCTTTGGTCACTTCGCCGCCTAATCTGATAGTAACGTCGGCTAAAGTATCTGAATTTTTTCGCTTTATTCGAGAAATGCGCCATAATTTTTGAACGTAACGCTCAACTTGTGTGTATTGAGGGTACAGACTTCTACGCTTGCGTAGACGCTTAACTCACGTTAATGTCTATAGGAGCGTTTAAGTAGCTTTTGTTCCATTGGGATTACTAGAGCAGTTCTTTTAGGAGGCGTTGTCTATGCGACATACAACTAAGATCGTCCGTCTATTTGCCGTGCTGATGATCGCCGCGCTCGCTTTTGGCGTGGTCGGCGGAATCGCGGCGCAGGATAGTGGTAAGGTGATCGTCACCGGTCGCCAGATGGGTCCCGACGACATTCCGACGCTCGATCCTTCGCTGATGCAGGATGTGACCTCGGTTCAGGTCGCTTCGGAGTTCTTCCCCGGTCTCGTGAATATGAACGAAGAAACTACTGATACTGGTCCCGGTATCGCCACCAGTTGGGATGTGTCGGATGACGGCACGGTTTACACCTTCCACCTGATGGATAATGTGCCTTGGGTTCACTACAACGCCGACAGTGGTCAGGTCGAAGAAGTGCTGGACGACAGCGGCAACGTTCGCTACGTCACCGCGCAAGACTTCGCGGGCAGCATTATCCGCACGCTCGACCCGGCGACCGCATCGCCGTACCAGTACGTGCTGATGCCTTGGATCGTCGGCGGTACGGAATACGGCACCTCTGACCCGGCAGCCGATGCCGCGACCCGTCAAGCGCTGATCGACGCGCTCGGCATCAAGGTTATCGACGACCATACCCTGCAGATCACCCTCCCGGTGGCTTCGTCGGTCGCGACGACCATCTTCTCGATGTGGATCACGTGGGCAGAACCGGCATGGGCAGTCGACGAGTACGGTGAATTCTGGATGGAACCGGAAAACGCCGAGACTTATGGTCCGTTCGCCCTCAAGGAATGGCAGCACGGCAGCGGCGGCAGCTTGACCATGATCAAGAACCCCTTCTGGCCCACCACCCCGAATTCGCCCATGCCCGCGGTTGACGAAGTTCAGTTCGTCTTCCTCGACGCCGAACCGCAGTTGGCGAACTTCGAAGCCGGTACGCTGGATGCTTCCGAAGTGCCCGCTTCGGCACTCGACCGGATCATGGCTGATCCCAACCTGAGCGCTGACCGCTACGTCGCGCCCGGCACCTGCACTTACTACTACGGCTTCAACACCGAAGAAGCGCCGTTCGACGACGCCCGCGTGCGTCTCGCCTTCTCCGAAGCGATTGACCGTCAGTCGATTGTCGAGAACATCCTCAAGGGTGGTCAGCTCCCGGCGGGTTACTTCTCGCTGCCGAGCCTCGTCGCTGCCCCGACCCAAGCCGACTATCCCGGCACCGGCGTCACCACCAACGTCGACGACGCCAAGGCACTGTGGCAGTCGTATCTTGACGACACCGGACATTCGGCGAGCGATTTCACTCCGTCGCTGGTGTACAACACCAACGCGACCCACGAAGCCATCGCTCAGGCGATCCAGCAGCAGTGGCAGCAGGCGTTCGGCGTCACCGTCCAGTTGACCTCGGAAGATTTCGCGACCTACCTCGACAATCGTGGTACGTTCAACGTCTTCCGCGCGGGCTGGTGCTTCGACTATCCTGACACGCACAACTTCCTGTTCGATGCGCTGCAGGACAACGACATGCACTGGAGCAACCCGGACTTCGACGCCCTGATTCAGGATGCTTTCTCCGCGTCTGACATCCAGCAGCGCCGTGACGACTATGCCAAGGCTGAGGACATCCTCACCCGCACCGACGCCGCTATCGCGCCGATTTACTTCTACATCACGCAGGACCTGACCCAACCGTACATCACGCGCACCCACTCGCTGATTGGGCGCGAGGTCTACGAAAAGTGGGACACCAGCAAGTAAGCGTCTAATCGTCTAGCACCACTTGTAGGGGCATGGCATGACAGCGCCATGCCTCTACCCTTATCTATCGGTAGGATTCTTCAGTTATGGCAAGATTCGTTCTGCGCCGCTTCATGTGGATGTTCGTCGTCCTGTTCGTCGTCTCCGTGATCACATTCGTGTTAATGCGCACCGTCCCCGGCGGACCTTTCCAGACCGAACGCGGCATTCCGCAGGCAGTGCTCGACAATATCGCCAAGAAATACAATCTTGATGCGCCGCTCGTGGAGCAGTACGTCAAGTGGATTGGCGACATCGTTGTCCCGCGCATTACGGATGCCAGCTTTAAGCGCACCCCGATTGATGATTATTTGGTCAATATTCCGCTGCCCTTTTTAGGCGAAAAAGCGGCTTTACGCTGGATGAATTTCGGTCCTTCGCTTAAAAATCGAAGTACGACCGTCACCAGCATTTTTCAGGATAACCTGCCGATTTCGTTCCAGTTGGGCGTTGCTGCGCTCGCGGTCGCCATGGCAATCGGCATTCCGGCGGGCGTGATCTCGGCGCTCAACCGTAATACCATCTATGACTATACCGGCATGGGCATTGCCATCATCGGCGTTTCCGTCCCCGTCATCGTGATGGGTCCAATTCTACAGTACGCTTTCGGCGTGCAGTGGAAGCTGCTGCCCGTTTCCGGCTGGGGTACGATTCCGCAGATGATCTTGCCTGCCTTCGGTCTCGGCTTTGCGCAGTCGGCGCTGCTCGCCCGGCTGACGCGCGCCAGCCTGCTCCAAGTGATGAACGAAGACTACATCCGTACCGCCCGCGCGAAAGGCTTAAGCGAGCGGATGGTTGTCATGTTCCATGCGATGAAAAACTCGCTCATCCCGGTGATCACGGTGCTTGGACCGCTGTTCGCCGCGCTGCTGACCGGAACCTTCGTCACCGAGACGATCTTCGGCATTCCCGGCATGGGGCGTTTCTTCGTCACCAGTGTGACCAATCGTGATTATCCCGTCATCATGGGCACGATCTTACTGTACGCGGCATTTCTAGTCATCATGAATATGGTCGTTGACGTTGTCTATGCGTGGCTCGATCCACGTATTCGGTTTGATTAAAGGGTAGCCAAATGGCGGTCGCAGAAGAGAAACAAAACGTTGGAAATACAGTCGTCAAGCTGCGCAGGCAGCCCAAGGGCGAAAGCCTTTGGCTCGACGCTTGGAAACGTCTGCGTCGTAATCGGATGGCAGTCCTCGGACTCATTATTATCGTCCTCAGCGTCTTGATGGCGGTCTTCGCCAAGCAGATTGCGCCCTATGATTACGCCACGACCTCACTGCCCGATAACAACGCCGCGCCCGCTTGGGTGACGCATATTTTTACCAACATGGTGCCGAAAGCCGACGGCGGCTACGTCTCCATCAGCGACAAGTTCATCCTTGGTGCCGACAATCTCGGTCGTGACCTGCTCAGCCGGATCATTTACGGTTCGCAGGTGTCGCTGGCGGTTGCCTTCATCGGACCCACCGTGTCGCTGCTGGTCGGCATCACCTTTGGCTTGATCTCCGGCTATCTCGGCGGGCGAGTCGATAACTTGATGATGCGCTTCGTCGACGTCATGTATGCTTTCCCGACTCTGCTGCTGGTCATTTTGCTGATGGCGTTCTTCCGGTCGAGCTTCGCCCAAACTCAGCCGGGAACCTTCGCTTACAGCGTCGGTCAAGTCGACCAAGCGATGGGCGGTATGTTGTTCATATTTATCGGCGTCGGCATTACATCGTGGATGAACCTTGCCCGGCTCGTGCGCGGGCAAATCCTGTCCGTCCGTGAAAAAGAATACATCGAGGCGGCGCGCTCGCTCGGCGTCAGCACGCGCGGGATCATGTTCCGTCACATGCTGCCGAACATCTTGGGACCGGTCGTCGTCGCCGAAACGCTGACTATTCCGACCTACATCTCCTACGAAGCCTTCCTCAGCTTCATCGGCTTAGGCGTCAACCCGCCAACGCCGAGCTGGGGCGCGATGATCTCCGAAGGATCGCGCTCGATCAGCACCTATCCGAACCAAGCCATTTTCCCGGCAATCGCGCTGTTCTTGGTCATGTTCGCCTTCAACTTCTTGGGCGACGGTCTGCGCGATGCGCTCGATCCCCGGATGCGTGGAGTTGACTAACCCCACGCGATGATTGAAGCGCAGGTGGTTGGTGAAAATTCGACGTCAGTATCCGGCAGCCTCGTCCAAATTGTTCTAGGGCTGCTGAGTGGGTGTGTTTACGCCTATGGGCTGACGCTGACTGTTTACCTCGTCGTGCGCTTCCTGACTTCGATCCCGCTCTGGTGGTTTGACATCCTCGGCGGACTGATGCCCACCCTGCTGATTCCGTCGTTGGGGCTGCTGCCGTTGGCGCTGCTCTTTCGTCGCCGGCGGATGGCGCTGGTGCTGATCCTGCCGCTGATCACCTTCGTCGTCGTCTATGGCGCCGACTTCGCGCCCTATTCGGCGGTAGACGGCTCGCCCGACCTGACCGTGATGACCTTCAACAAGTTAGGGGGCAACCACAACGTAGACGCGATCACCACTGTCATCCGTGACTCCGATCCTGACGTGGTGCTGCTGCAAGAAGTCTCGCGCTTCACGGCGATCCGCCTGCCACCGGCGCTTGCCAACGACTATGCCTACAATTCCCAGCATTGGGACGACATTAGCCGCCTCGGACTCGGCGTCTTCAGCCGCTATCCCCTGCTTGCCGACACGTTCACGACTTACCAATCACAATCAAGCTGGCTGCGGCTTCAAATCGAGGTCAAAGGGCAGCTTCTGACTATCTACACCGTCCACCTTGCCAACCCCTTCACGCAGGACACCCTCTACGACGCCGAACCCCGCACCGATGGCGTTGACCAACTGCTGGCGGTACTCGCCGACGAGCACGCCCCGCTGATCGTCGCCGGTGACTTCAATATGACCGAAGTGAGCGCCGATTATCGGCGGATGACGGAACACCTGATCGACTCATTTCCTGAATCTGGCAGCGGACTCGGCTTAACCTTTCCGGCGGACATCTTCATGCCGTTAGCGCGGATCGACTACGTATTTCACAGCCCCGACATCCACAGCCTGAATGCTCAAGTGATGTCGTCCAACGGTGGTTCGGATCACTATCCGGTGCGCGTCGAGCTGTCACTTTCCCCCTAGTGCGAACGGCTTTATCACCGATTTCTGATCGGCGCCCAACCAGCGCCCGATCCGACGCTAGCTGATCCCCTCCACCCGCATCTTGACCGCTTGCTGGCGCATCTGGTCGGGATAGCCACGTTTGTGTGGCTCTAAGTTCCTCATCAAGAAGGTTTCTTGCAATTTAAAGACAGCTCAGGCTGAGCGCAGCGAAGCGGGTGAGGTCAATTGGAAACCACAGCTTATTTTCTTGATGGACTATTAAATGCTCCATCTGGGAAATTACTCAACAGGGTGCAGCACGCTGCGCCCCTACAAAAGCCCGCGTTCTAGATCGGATTGCTTGACGGATACAGCACTAAAATCGGTTCTCGAAAGAAATCCACGAAGATCATGGCGCTGTGGCTGCCGGATCGTGTGTGTGCCGCTGGCTACACCTCAACCGGACGGGCTGACGGGAGTTGCTGCGTTAGCTCGGTCAGGGTCGCCAGATGGCTGTCCCAATAGATCGGAATGCCGCGCCGGATCGTGCCGTGAACGCGCGGATACTCGCCATTTTCGTGGACGAGCACGAGATCGGCGCTGCGCCCGACGCTGATCTGCCCGCGATCATGCAGCTTCATGGCGCGGGCGGCATTGGTGCTCGCCAGCTTGATGCTTTCGTGGAGCGGCATGACCCCATCGCGCGCCAGCTTGAAGGTCGTGTGCAGGATCGCTGCCGGATAGTAATCGGTCGCCAGCACGTCCACCAGATGATCGTGGATCGCGTCCATCGCGCTGAGGTTCTGCGAGGTCGATGCGCCGCGATAGGCGTTCGGCGCGCCCATCACCACGCTCATGCCGTGATCGTGCGCGGCGCGCGCGGCTTCCTTCGTGACCGGAAACTCGCTGATCGAGACGCCCATTTCGGCTTGGCGGGCGACTTTATCCGCCGTATCGTCGTCGTGCGACGCCACCGGGATGCCATAAGCGCTGGCGACTTGCAGCACCTCGCGCACCACGTTCCAGTCGCGCTCGCGCTGGGATGCCGCCTCGATGTTCTCGCGCATTTTGGCGAGGATTGCCTCTTTGTGCTCTCCCAACGTGTCGAGGTCGGTGCCGAGCCACTTCTGCATAAAGCTCAAATAGCGGTCGATGTCCTTGTACTGTCCCTGACCCGGCGTGTGATCCATGATCGAGACGAGCTGCACCTGTCGCCGTTCCAGCAGGTCTTTGAGGATGGCGGCGGTGCTCGGATTCGTGACTTCAAAGCGCGCGTGGACGAACATATCGACCAGCGTCTCGTCGTTGAGTCGGTTGACCGCCTCGATCAGCTCGATGGCACTCTCCTGCGAACGCAGATCATCTTTGCGCCACGCGAACGAGATCGCCGCATACGCCGTCGTGATTCCTGACCCGGCGTAGCGCTTGTCTAGCTCGATCAGCCCCATCTCGGTGGGGAAGCGTGCCGACGGGCGCGGCTCGACGTCGCGTTCGAGCATGTCGCCGTGCAGGTCGATCAGCCCCGGAATCAGCGTCACGCCGGAGAAACTGGGCACGTCGACCGGCGCGGCACCCTCGATGATCTCGGCGATCACGCCGTCCTCAATCCGCACTGAGCCGTGTTCCAGCACCGCGTCCGGCAGCACCACCTTCAGATCGCTCAACCACATCGACTTTTATCCCTCTCCGCACGCTGGCTTAAACTGTTAGGCTACCACGTTCTTGTGAACAATAAATAATAGGGGCACGGCGTGCCGCGCCCCTACGGACAGCACGATCCATTATTGATCGGTTGTGACGGCGGCGATGTCGCGGACGACGTTGTAGAAATCGCTCAGGTTGTCCAGACCGAGTTCCTGCGCGAGTTCCGGGTCTTGCGACGGATCGACGTACCAGCGGCGGATCGACTGGAGCGCTTCCGGGTCGTCCTTGATGCCGAGCAGCGCGTCCTGCACCGCCTGCTTGAAGCTCTCCGGTAGGTCAGCACGGATGGCGAAGGGCGTGTTCGGGATCGGGTCAGTCTGGGCGATCACGACGATGTTCCCTTCGGGGCAGTCGTCATAGGTCTGGTCGATCATCTCCTGCGTCAGCTTGATGCCGGTTTGGTCGTCCTCGAAACCGCAGACCTGTGCCTGACCTTCTTGGCGCATGGTGATCAGGTTGCCTTCATAGGTCGAGGCAGCTTGCACGTCGCCGTTGATCAGCGCCAGCACTGCACTGGGATGGCTTCCGGCGAAGATCGGGTTGAGCCAAGCGTCGACGTCGCCGGGGCTGCTCAGTCCGGGGATGTCGTGCATCAGACGCACGACCGGCGCGTTGCGACCGCTGGTCGAGGCGGGATCGACGAAAGCGTAATCGACGCCTTGCAGGTCAGCGAGCGAGCGAATTTCCTTGCCGTCCTTATTGGTATTGCCCTTGAGGGTGATGAATACGCTGTAGTAGAAGGGGCGGAGCGTCGGGTCGTAGACGACTTCCGCAGCGGCGTCGAGCGAGGCTTCGCTCGCGCCGACGGCAATCGGCTCGGCGTTGGCTTCGCGCTCGGCGATGACGAACGAGAAGGGACCGACTTCCATCGCGTCGACCTGCTTGGCAGCCATCGCCGCGATCACGGCGGTGTAGCTCGTGCCGACGTTGACCGTCACCGGAATACCCAATTTCTCTTCGAGGTAGGCGCGCAGCGGCTCGGCGGAAAGCAGCGCATTGGCGCTGTCATCGCCCGCGAAACGTCCAAAGCTGAACACTTTGGGCCAGTCAGTGCGGTCGACGGTATCCTGCGCGAAGGCGGGAACAACGGCGAGCGCGACAATGGCGATCAGTACGAGCAAAAGCAGCTTCTTCATGTGCAGTTTCTCTCCTATTGCCAGTCAATGATTTGCACAAAAACTGTGGCGGCAAGCACCGCGCACCCTTGTAAGAAATCTCATCTTTATAACGTGTTGCGCCGTAGGGGCAGGTTTCAAACCTGCCCCTACCATCAATCTTTATGGCGTGGCATTAGATAATCTTCTTGCGGATGTAAGCGCTGCCCCGGTCGATCACCGTCACCAGAATGGCGATGATGATGATCGTGCCCATCAAGCGCTGGAACTGGAACAGCGCCGTGTACTTCTGGATGATGAAGCCGACGCCGCCCGCGCCCACGATGCCCAGAATGGTCAATTCGCGGACGTTGCCCTCGAAGCTGACCAATGAGTAGGTTGCCAGCAGCGGGAACGCCTGTGGCAGCACGCTGTAGTTGAAGACGTGCAGCGGACCCGCGCCGGTCGCGCGCACCGCCGCCACCTGATTCGGGTCGATCTGCTCGAACAACTCGGCGTACAAGCGCGCCGTCGAGCCAATCGAGCCGATGATCAGCGCCATCACCCCGGCGAACGGTCCCAAGCCGACGGCGGAGACCATAATCAGCGCCCAGATCAGCGTCGGGATCGAGCGGTTGACGTTGAGCAGCAAGCGCACGCCTTGATAGACAAGCGGATGCGGCGAGATATTGCGCGCCGCCAGCAGCGCGAAGGGCAGCGCCGCGATGATCGCGCCAATCGTGCCGATGATGGCGATCTGCACGGTTTCGATCACCGAGTCGAGCACAATCGGATAGCCGATCAGGATTTCGCCCAGATGCAGGATATAGCGCTTGGCGACGACCATCTCGCCCTCGCTGTAGGGCACGGCGTTGACGACGCGCTTCCCTTCCGGGATGATCATCACGCTCTGATCCCAGTCGTCGAGCGCGATGGTCATGCCCGCATCGACGATATACGGGCGCAGGGTTTCGACCTCGTCGGCATGGTAGGTCGCCGCTTCTTCGGCGCTGATCACGGTCAGCGGGTCGCTCTTGTTGACTTGCAGCGTGTACATCACCCGCTGCCCGTCGGCGAGGGCGGCGATGGCGTCGGCGTTCGCCTTCTGCGCGCGGGTCGCCTTGACCACGCGGTCAATTTCCCGGACACTCCAGTCGTTCGTGTTGATGACGCGCTCCGAGCCTTCAGTGAACTCGAATTCCGGCGGCATCAAGCCGGAGACGAAGCGCACCAGCGCCGGAATGCCGTCGATGATCCGATCCGGGCGGGCTTGGGTGCCGTTGACGCCCCAGCCGACCACGCTCAGCGCGACGGCGATCATCAGCAGAGCGGGCAAAGATAGCCGCGGCAGCGGTCGCCCGACGTCTTTACGAATCTGTTCGACGTTGTCGGTGCGGACGGTCGTCTTGTCGACGGCAGCAGTCATTCGGGCTTCCTTCATGAGTAGGCGGGGGTCGGTTCAACCACCCGTTCGTCTCTAGCCGCGCCGTCGAGCGCGGCGGCGCGCTTATCCGAGCGGTAAATCGCGTCCATCGTCTTTTCGTCGAGCGCTTCCGGCGGTCCGTCGAAGACGACCACCCCTTGCGCGATGCCCACCAGCCGGTCGGCGAACGACTTGGCGAGGTCAACCTCGTGGATGTTGATCAGCGTCGGCACGCCTTCCTGCCGGGCGACGCGGGCGAGGTCTTCCATCACCGTCCACTTGAGTTCCGGGTCGAGGCTGGCGACCGGCTCGTCGGCTAACAGCAGCTTGGGCTGTTGAGCGATAGCGCGGGCGATATTCACGCGCTGTTTCTCGCCGCCGGAAAGCCGGTCAGCCCGGTATTTGGCGCGGTGCAGCATGTTCACCCGCTCTAGGCTGCGGATGGCGACCTGCCGGTGCGCTTGGCTGAAGTAACCCAGCGTGCTCGCCAGACTGCGCGAGTAACCGAGCCGCCCGGTGAGGACGTTCATCATCGCGGGCAGCCGCCCGACGAGGTTGTACTCTTGCCAGATGAAGCCGACCTGCCGCCAGAGTTGGCGCAGTTCGCTCCGGCTCATGGTCGTGACTTCTGCGCCGTCGAGCCGGATGCTGCCGGAGGTGACTGCTTGCATCCCGTTGATGGCGCGCAGCAGGGTCGATTTGCCCGCACCGGATCGCCCGATAATGGCGACGACTTCGTTTTGCTGAATCGACAGCGAGACTGATTTCAAGGCTTCGGTTCCGTTGGGATAAACTACGCGAACCGCGTTCACTTCTAACATCGTCCCTCCTCGTAACTGACTAAGGTGTTGGTCTGCGCGCGTAAGCTGTTGTTCGGCTGTCGCTAGAATTTCGTCAAGTGTCAAGCTATCGAGACCGGGCACGATCAGGTTTGCCTGATCGCTGAACCCCGGCGCGCCGATGCCGACCGCGAACATCCCCGCCTGCCGCGCCCCTGCGATCCCGGCGCGTGAGATCCTCAAAGACCAAGCAGTCCGCCGGACTGACGCCGAGCGCGCCCGCCGTCCACAGGAAAATGTCGGGCGCGGGCTTAGATCGCGCGACCGTCATGCCGTCGGCGATGGCGTGCAGCGCGTCGTAGAGACCGACGTAGCGCAGCACCGCGACCGCGTTCGCGCTGGACGACGCTACCCCTAGCTTGAGCTGGCGTTCGCGTGCGCTGGCGATCAACGTCGTCGCACCGGGCGTGAGCAGGTCCTCCGGCGCGGCTTGATCGAGTAGGTCAAGGTAGTAGCGGTCTTTGATTTCGAGATAGGCGGTGATTTCGGCTTCGGTCAAGCCGCGCCCGGCGAAAAGGTCGAGCAGGCAGTCGCGGCGCTGGCGTCCGCGCAAGCGCGGCATGTCCGCCTCGTCGAAGCTGATTCCGTGCTGTCCGGCGAGGTGTGCCCACGCTTGATAATGCAGCCCGACGGTGCTGACCAGCACGCCGTCGAGGTCGAAGATCAGCGCCTCGACCGCGCTCATTCGGCGCTCGCCCGGTATTTCTGGACGAAGTGGTCGACGTCGAGCAGGTCGTCGAAGCGCGCTTCCAAGGTCGCGCGATCCCAATCCCACCATGCGATCTCCAGCAGCGCGGCGATCACGTCGTCCGGGAAGCGCTGGCGGATCAGCTTAGCGGGTACGCCCGCGACGATGGTGTAGGGCGCGACGTCTTTGGTCACGACCGCGCCGGAGCCGACCACCGCGCCCGTCCCGATGCTGACACCCGGCATGATGATCGCGCCGTGACCGAGCCAAACGTCGTGACCGATGGTGCAGCGGTGCGCCCGCCGCCAGTCGAAGAAGTCGCGGTCGTCCTCGCCGAAGCCGAACTGCTGGCGGCGGTAGGTCAGGTGGTGCTGGGTGACCCGGTGCATCGGGTGATTGCCGGGGTTGATGCGGACGTGCGAGGCAATCGAGCAGAATTTACCCACGTCGGCGTAAACGATGCTGGCGTCGCCAGCGGCGTAGCTGTAGTCGCCGAAGGTCAATTCGCTGATGTGCGTCCCACGCCCGATTTCCGTCCACGCGCCGATTTCGCTAGCGTGGATGATCACGTCGTCAGCGATGACCGGGTCATCGCCGAGCCGCTTTCCGGCGTAACTTTTCAGCCTCGCGTCGTCGCGGGGATAAATGTCGATGTAGTGCATGGTTGGTCTACCTTGATCTGACGCCGACTGATCGAAACGATGCCGTCAGCCTGAAAAAGCACAAGCTTGCGTTGAGGAGCGTAACCAGCCGATTGGTGGATTAGTTTGCGATGACGTGAAGCGGATTTTAGGGTTCGCTTAACCGGTTTTCACGAAGTCTGATTAAATTTAATATGATTAAATATAATTAATCGCGGGATTAACTTGGCTTCACATTGATTGGCAACACTAGGCGCATGACGACCGATTACTCACACTCTAGAGGTTCAAGAGACTGTCATGCCGTTTTCGCAAAGTGAATATCTTACCCTCCTGACGCACGCCCCGGCGGACGCGGTCAAGGCGCTGGCGGATCAGGTGATCCCGCATTTAGGCGACGTCACCGTGCTGCGCAGCCGCACCGGGTTGGTCATGCTCCCATATCACGACAGCGCGCAGGGCGCGGTCTTTCATCTGGGCGAAATCCTCACGGCAGAGGGACACGTCCGGCTGGAGAACGGAATCGAAGGTTACGGGATGACCGTCGGGCGCGATCTGGCGTTCGCCTTGGCGGTCGCGCTGATCGACGCCGCCCTGACGGCGAAGGTGATGATCGAGACGATTGAGCGCTTCCTCGCCGACCAGCAAATCGCCCAAGCTGACGCCGATGCCGATCTGCTGCGGAAAGTCGAAACAACGCGGGTAGAAATGGAGACGTTCTAATGATCAATCATCCGGTGTATACAGCCAGCGAAGCGCTCACGCGCGAGACTTTCCTTGCGCTGATGTGGTCGCTCAGCTATCCGGGGCGCGTTTACGAACTGCCCTGCGACGTCCTCGCCGGAGGCGCTTTCCACGCCATCGCCGATACGCTGCTCGACCTCGAAACGTCCACCTACACGCCTGACGCGCTGCTGGCGGAATATCTGGCGTACAGCGGCGCGCGAGCGCTCGCGCCCGAACGAGCAGCCTATCACTTTTACCCCGCGCTGGACGTGGCACAGTTGGCGACGGTCGCCCGCGCCGACGCCGGGACGCTGCTCTATCCCGATCACGGCGCGACGCTGTTCATCGGCTGCGAGTTTGAGAGCGCCGCCCACGGCGCGACGACGCTCAAGCTGAACGGTCCCGGCATCCCGCCCGCCGCGCCGGTGACGGTAGAGGTCAGCGGCATCCCGGAAGAATTTTGGGCGCGCCGCGCCGCTCACCGCTACCCGTTGGGCTGGGACGTTTACTTGGTCGGGCGCGCGCAGATCGTCGGCTTGCCGCGCACGACGCGGATCACCGTAGAGGATTAACGATGGCTTACGTAGCGACCAAAGGCGGCGAGAACGCCATCCAGCAGTCCGAAAAGCTCTACCACAACCTTAAAGGCGCAGTCACCCGCGATCTGGTCGATCAGGTGTTGCAGACCATGCCTTACCTGATCGACCGGGTGATGGGCGAAGGATCGCTCTACGCGCCCGACCTCGCGGCGCTGGCGCTGGCACAATCGGGCGGCGACCTGTTCGAAGCCGTCTTGCTGCTGCGCGCTTACCGCTCGACCCAGCCGCGCATCGCCTACGCCCGTCCGCTCAAAATCGAGGACGCGCTGACCGTCCGCCGGATTTCGGCAGCCTTCAAGGACATCCCCGGCGGACAGATTTTGGGTCCGTCGCTCGACTACAGCCACCGCATCCTGCGGCTGGACGTGCTCGACAGCGATGCGCCGGAAGCGATTGAGCCGGTCGAGGCAGCCGAAGCCCCCGCTCCGCCGACCTATCCGCTGCTGGCGGACTGGCAGCGCGAACAGGGCTTAGTCGATCCGCTGCCCGAAACCGAAGCTATCGACCCGACCGACATCCCCGACGTGACCCGCGACCCGGTGATGATCCCCGCGCCGCGCGCTCACCGGCTGCAATCGCTGGCGCGCGCCGAAACCGGCGGGGTGTTGGCGCTGGGTTACGCCAGTATGCGCGGTTATGGTTTCATCCATCCGACGGTCAACGAACTGCGGCTGGCGCACGCCGAGGTCACGGTCAAGCACCCCGTCACCGGCGAGCCGTTCAGCGCCGGGCGCGTGCGCGTCAGTCAAGGCGAGGTCGTCTCCAGCGACAAGGCAGGCTACAAGACCGGCTTCACGGCGACACTTGGCTGGAACGAGGTCAAGCTGATCGCCGGGGCGACGCTCGATTTGGAGATGAGCCGCGAAAACACCCATCCGGCGCTCAACGAGGACTTCGTGCTCTACCACACCGAGCCGATTAAGTCGTCCGGCTTCTGCATTCACTTCAAACTGCCGCATTACGTCACCTTCGCCAGCAGCACCGACAGCGTCCGCAAGGTGATCAGCGTGTTGTATGGCGAGGCAGCGGCAGGCGAACCCGAAGCACAAACGACCGCCGTCGCCGGAGATTAAGACAACGTGGCAAGAAATGATACCCGTAGGGGCGTTCAATTGAACGCCTCTGCAACGTACCACACATGAATTGGCGGTAGGGACACGACATGTCGTGTTCCTACAACCCCTCACCCCCGCCCCCTCTCCCACGCAAGCGGGGAGAGGGGGGATAAGCACAGCGAAATAGGAGCGAGGTTTATCCAAGAGGATTAGATTTGATGACCCTAAATGATCTCGTCCCGGAAAATTCCGGCTACAGCTACGCTTTTCTCGACGCTTTCGCTAAGCGCGAGCTGCGCCGTCGTTTGCTCAAGGCGATTGCCATTCCCGGCTGTCAAATCCCCTACGCCAGCCGCGAGCTGCCGATCGCGCGCGGCTGGGGGACGGGCGGCTTGCAGGTGACGCTCAGCCTCGTCGGTCCCGACGACACCGTCAAGGTGATCGATCAGGGCGCGGACGACTCGGTCAACGCCGCCAACCTGCGCCGCTTCATCCAACGGATGTCGGGCGCGGAGACGACCACCGACGCCACCCAAGCCACGCTGATCCAGAGCCGTCACCGCGTTCCCGAAGAACGCTTATCCGAAGGGCAAGCGCTGATCCTGCAAGTACCGGATCCCGAACCGCTGCGCCGCGTCGAGTCCGACATGGCGAAGTCGCGCCAGCTTCACGCCGACGCCGACTACGGGCAGATGTGGCTCGTCCTCTACGAACAGTTGGTGCGCTTCGGGCGCTACGTGCAGGGCGCGAGCTATCCGGTGATGGTCAACCACCGCTACATGATGTCGCCCAGTCCAATCCCGCGCTGGGATACGCCCGATCTCCACCAGTCGGCGCATTTGACGCTGCTCTCCGCCGGGCGCGAGAAGCGGCTCTACGCCGTGCCGCCTTACACCGACGTCTACCCGCTCGAATTCACCGACGTACCGTTCGAGGTCGAGGATCAAGCCGGGTGGGTCTGTCGCCAGACCGGGGCAGCCAACAAATTCATGAACGAAATCCCGCAGGATGAGGGCGGCTCGGTCTACGAGCTGTCCGATACCGGCTACATGGAAAAGCTGGTCGCGCAGAAGCGCGGCGAAGACGTCACGCCCGGCGCGACTTATTACGATCAAGAAGGAAATTTCTACCATGATGGATTCCTCAAACGGCGTCAAGATTAAGCTCGAACTCGCCGCGCATCAGCCGGACGCGCCCGCTGCTGACGGCGCGCGGCTTGACGAAACTCTACGGGCGGATTCGCGCGGTCGACGACGTGGACTTGGACGCCTATCCCGGCGAAGTCCTCGGCATCGTCGGCGAGTCGGGGTCGGGCAAGTCGACCGTGCTGCGCCTGCTCAACCTTGAAGAACCAGCAGACGGCGGCAGCTACCGCCTCAACCTGAGCGGGATCGACGGTGCCAATTTGTTCGCGCTCAACCGCTTCGAGAAGCGCGAGATTCAGGTGCATCACATCGGCATCGTCTACCAGAACCCGCATTTGGGTTTGCGGATGGGCTACAGCAGCAGCGGCAATGTCGCCGAGCGCCTGCTGATCACGGGCGAGCGCACCTTCGCCACGCTGCGCCAATCCTCGAAAGCGGCGCTGCTGGCGTCCGAGTTCCCGGCGGATCGCGTCGACGACCCGCCCAAAGTCCTCTCCGGCGGGATGCAGCAGCGCGTCCAGTTGGCGAAGGCGATTGCCTTGCAGCCCGAAGTCCTGCTGCTCGACGAACCGACGACCGGCTTGGACGTCTCGATTCAGGCGACCGTGCTCGACACACTCAAGCGGATTCAGCGCCAGCGCACCATCACCATGATCATCGTCTCGCACGACTTGGGCGTGATCCGCACGCTCGCCGACCGGGTGATCGTGATGCGCAACGGGCGCGTGGTCGAGCAGGGGCTGACCGATCAAATTCTGGAAGACCCGCAAGACCCGTACACGCAGCAGCTCGTTCACGCGAAATTGTGAGGCAGTCATGTGCTTTTCACCCCTCATCCCCCAACCCCTTCTCCCACGCAAGCGGGGAGAAGGGGAGAGAACGCGGGTTTTGTCCCTCTCCCCGTTTACGTGGGAGAGGGACGGCTCACCCGAAGCGAAGCGGCGGTGAGCAGGGTGAGGGGCAATACACGCAGCAGCTCGTTCACGCCAAACTGTAGGTCAGGATCGACTATGCTCCTTCTGGACGTTACCCATTACAGCAAACGCTTTCACATCTACCATCTGGGACGCGAAATCCCGGTCTTCGAGGATTTGACTTTCACGCTCGACGAGGGACAGTTCTTGCTGGTCAGCGGACCGAACGGCGTGGGCAAATCAACCTTGCTGCGCTGCCTCTACCGCAGCTATTTGCCCAGCGGCGGACGCGCGATTTACCACAGCCGCTACGGCGAGATCGACCTCGCCCGCGCCGCCGACGTGGACATGCTCAGCTTGCGCTACGAGGAGATCGGCTTCGTCACGCAGTTCTTGCGCCCGCGCCCGCGCGTCAGCGCGCTGGAACTGGTCGCCGAGCCGCTGCTGGCGTTCGACACGCCAGCCGACGCCGCGCTGGAGCAGGCGGCGATCATGCTCGAAATCTTCGGACTGAAGCGTGAGTTGTGGGACGCCTACCCGACCACCTTCTCCGGCGGCGAGCAGCAGAAAGTCAACCTCGCCCGCGCGCTGATCGCGCCGCGCCGCCTCTTGCTGCTCGACGAGCCGACGGCTTCACTCGATGAAGCGACGCGCGCGTCACTCGCCTACCGACTGGCGGAGTTGAAGGCACAGGGCGTCGCGCTGATCGGCGTGTTCCACCACCCCGAAGACGTGCAGCACTTGATCGACGACGCGATCCCGCTGCTCGACGCGCACCCCGACCTCGAAGGTCTGCTTCAGGACGCGGGCGATTAGCGCTGCGCTGTATAATCGCGCGAGTTGGCCTGCTGGTCGATTTGGAGTTGGCATAATGGCGAAATTCGCGGTCTACACGATCCCGCCCGCTGAAAGCGCTTTGTATCAGCGCGGCTCGGAACTGCTCGGCTACGACGTGCGCGCGGGCGCGTTCCTGACCGGCTCCAACCCGACGCGCGCCGCGCTGCCGGAGTTCGATCCGGCGTGGGTTGATCTGCCGCAGACCTACGGCTTCCACGTCACGACCGGCTATTCGCTCTATTTCGATCCCGCCGATCTGCCGCAGATCGAGACCGAGATGGACAATGCCTGCGCCTGCTTCGGGCGCGAGGTCGAGTTCACGCTCACGCCCTGCGCCGAGGAGCGCATCCCGTTTTGGGGCGACGACCAAAGCATTGTGGTGCTGCGCTGCACGCCCAACCCGGCGCTGCTGATGCTGCACACGCTGCTGACCGCGCGGGTCAACCCCATCGGCAGCGGATCGAACGTCAGCCGCGCCTACGCCGGGCGCGACGCAGGAGAAATTGACCCCGTGCTGGCGGCGCGGGTGCGCCAGTATCACACGCCTTACATGCTCGATGGCTGGACACCCCATTTCACGCTGCTGATGCCCTACACCGGCACGCAGCGCGAAGCCATCCACGCTGCACTGGTCGATCTGTTCCCCGCCGACCCGATCCCCGTCTCCAGCGTTTGCCTGCTTGTCCGGCGCGACGGCGAGACCCACTATCGCCTGCACCGTGAATTCTCGCTGCGAAAACACCTCGATCCCGTACAGGCATAAGCGGCAGGGTGGTCGCTAATTCGATTGGCGACCACCCTGCGGTGACTTCGTTTGCGGGTTACGAAAGCGGCGGGAAGAAGGTCAAGCTGTCGTACATTTGCTGGATGATCGCGGTCGCTTGGTCAATCTGCGCGTCCGGCGAATCGACGTCAAACGTATACGTCGCGTTGTTCTCCTCCGACCACACCACAATCACCGCGCCGTCGC
The DNA here is from genome assembly GCA_963826685.1 of uncultured Chloroflexia bacterium. Taxonomy (GTDB): domain Bacteria; phylum Chloroflexota; class Anaerolineae; order Aggregatilineales; family Phototrophicaceae; genus Flexifilum. The sequence continues at coordinate 105,961 of CAWGYC010000009.1, forward strand.
GCAGGCTGCCGTCGTCGCCAGTGTAGGTGTAGGTGATCCACTGTCCCGCCTGCGGATCGTCTTCCAGCGCCACCGGCGCATCGACTTGAGCATCGGGCAGCGACGATTCCAAATCGACCATCGCCTGCGCTGCCGTGTTGATGTCCTCGTCGCGCATGGCGACGAAGATCGACATCGCACCGTCGGGGCTGTCGATTTCCAGTTGATCGACCTGCCCGCTGTCGTTGGCGAGCTGCGTCGGGTCGCTCCAGCCCCACGGATAGAGGAAGTTGATGCCGCGCTCAACGTCCTTGAAACCGCGCCAGTTGGGATCGAGTCCGGTGTTGTCCACCTTCACATCCGCCGATGAGATTGTCGTATTGCCCGCCAAATCCTGAAGGATCATCGTCAGCGTATAGCTGCCGGATACCGCCGGAACGTAACTGTAGCTGAATGGTTGCAGCCCGTAGACGAGGAAATCGGTCGAGGCGTTGGCAGTCAATCCATCGCTGGTGTTGCTGTACCAGTTGGGGAAGAATTTATCGCCGGGGCGAGTCCGAATTTCGTAGGGCGAACCTTGATCGTCGGTGCCGAAAGTGCTGATCGCCTGCTGCGTATCGGTGTTGACGACCACACTCGCTGGCGTTTCCTTGCCGTCCTGCTGGGAAACGTAGGTTCCGCTGATGACGCCTTGCGATGTGCCGGGGTTATTGATGAACAGCAGCGATTGAACTTGAGTCGTGCCGTCGCTGAGCAGCAGCATCTCAACGTTCCATGCAAAGGTGTTACCCGTGCTTTCGCCGCTGGGGAACGTATTGATGGTGCGTCCATCCGGCATCACAGTTTCGAAGACCAGCGGCGAATAATCGACCATAATCTGGCTGCCGTCGTCGAGGTTCAGCGCCGCCGTAAAAGCGAGGCTGGCGACCCCTTGTCCGTCGGTGTCGAAGATCGCGACCGGCGGATCGTAGATGCTGGCGGATTGGCTGTCCGGCAGCACCTGCGTGATGTTGATCTTCAGCTTGTCCGGCGTCAGCGCAGTGTCGATGGTGTCGTGGAAGGTGGTCAGGAACGTATTCCACGCGCTCATATCCGGCAGCGCGTCGGGATACGCAATCAAGTTGTTGGCATATGTCGCAGCGGCGTCGGCGAACAGGGTGTTCGTCGGGAAGTAAATCGCCATCCCGTGTGTGTCGGGCAAATAGGTGTCCGCCGCGCCGTAAGTGACCGCTGCTTGGGCGGCATCGGACACGGCAAAGGCGGCGTCCGCCAGATCAGGGTCGATGTCCGGTTGTCCGCCGATCAACTCCATTAAGCTGGTAAGATCGACCGAGGCAATGACGTTGGAAGTGTTCAACGGACTGAGCGCGTCGCCCGCTTCATTACCGAAAGACTGGGCGTTGATCCGGGCGACGCCCAGCGCCGAGAGCTTGTCGAGTACGTTCTGATCGGCGACAGCGGCGAAGCTGTCGAGCGCGTCGAGCACCGCCGGAATCTGGCTGGTATCGACCAGATGCAGGTCGACTTTGGTGCGCGCGCCCGGTCCGGCATAATAAGCCATGTAGTCGTCGATGATGTTGGTGCCGAACTGCTCGGCGCTCATGGTGGGGTCGGCGGTCAGTTGGCTGAAGGGAGTCGTATATTCCCAACCGTTGCCGGGGATCAGTTCCTCGGCAGCGAGGACGTACTGGGTATAGGGCGCGAGCGCTTGATAAACCTCAAGCTGTCCCATCAAGCAGGCGTCGAAGCCGATGATGTCCAACTGATCGACGCCGGTCGCTGCCTGAACTTGCTGGAGCGCCGTCGTGATCTCCGGCAGTTGAAGCTGATCCTTGCTGTCGGTTTCGTCGGGACCGTTGCCCATCCAGCCCGCGCCGTGCGAACTGATGACCAGCGCGTAGTGGTGCGCCGGATAACTCTGGATCGCCCACGTGACGAAATCGGCGAGGGTTTGTGCGCTGCCCATGTCGAGTTCGCCCATGTCCTCGACCGGCGCGGTATCGAACTGCTCCCCTAAACCTCTACCCGAAACGATTTTGTCGATCAGCGCCGTGTCGTCCGGGCTGAAGCCCGCGTCGCTGATCAGGCTGGCGTACTTTGCCGGATCGGTATCATGGATTTGGCGAAGCTGTTGGCGCAGGTCTTCGGGGTTGGTATTGGGCTGAGCGTAAACCAGCATCAAGACCTCTTCGATCTTCTGCTCTTGGGTAAGCTGCGGCTGTTCTTGGTGCTGAAGCAGAAAACGGCGTGTATCCGTCCAGTCGCCGAAGCGGTTTTCGTAGCCGGGGATGCGATCCACCTGCGCCACGATGTTGACCTGATCGGTGCTGCCGACCGCCTGAAGCTCGGTGAGATCGTTGTACAGGTTAGATTCGAGGTTGTTGTCCATGGCGAAATACTGCATGTAGGTCCAGTCGGCGATGCCGTCCTGTCCCTGCACCGGCGCAATCAGTGCGAGCAGCGTGAATAGACAGAGAATCGTGATCACGAGCGGGCGTCGCATAAAACCCATCCCTTCAAAGTCTATAAATTGAAGAATATTTCAGTAGCGCAACAATCATACGCGCGAATCCGGCGCGCACACATTAGAAAGCGACCAACTCAGGCTGATGTGTTGAAGATTACAAACGTTACGAGCCAAAACCCGGATTCGACCTTAAGATGATGTAAGACATCTGGTTTTATCTTGGTTGGTGGGATCTATCCAGTCGTTGGAAGACGAACCGCGTAAAAGTCGAGCAGGAAATAGAGATCAAGATGGACAAACGAATTTCTGAATACACGGCGGCTACCGAGCAGCTCAAGCAGGGGCAGTATGGCATTGACGTCTCACTCTCCCCGCCGGACGAACTGAGCGATCTGGGGCGCGCCTTGCGCGATCTAGCGCAGGCTTTGGAAATGCGCTATCAGGAGACTCATCAACTCAGCGAAATTACGTCGCAAATCAACGCCGGGCTGATGCTCGACGAAATTCTTGAGGCGGTTTATCAGGAGTTCCGGGCTTTTATCCCTTACAACCGGATCGGCTTTTCGCTGATTGAAAGCAATGGTGAGCGAGTGCGGGCACGCTGGGCAAAAACGGATCAGCCTGCCGCAGAGTTGCAGGTCGGCTACAGCGCTCCCTTGCACGGGAGCAGCCTAGAAACGATTATCCGAACCGGACAGCCGCGCATTCTTAACGACCTCGACGAGTACCTGAAGCAGAAACCCGGCTCAGAGGCGACGCGCTTGATTACGGCTGAGGGTATCCGCTCGTCCTTGACCTGTCCGCTGATCGCCAATGGCGTGCCGGTCGGCTTCATGTTTTTCTCAAGCATTTATCCGAATACCTACGCCGACACGCACGTAGACACGTTTCAGCGCATCGCCAACCAACTCTCGGTCATTGTCGAGAAAGGGCGGCTGGTCTCGCAGTTGGCGATCCAGAAACAATCCATCGAACAGCAGAATGAAGAACTGCGCCACCTGAATGACCTGAAGAACAATTTTCTCGGCATGGCGGCTCACGATCTGCGCAATCCGCTGGGCAATATCCAGATGGCGCTGTCGCTGCTCAGCGAGACCGATGGCGGATGGACTGAAGAAACGCGGCAAATGCTGGTGAAACAGTCGTTGGGGCAAGCTGAATACATGCTCCAACTGCTGAATGATTTGCTGGACGTTTCTCAAATTGAATCCGGCAAGTTCACGATCAATCCGGTTTCGACCGACGTCGGGCAGTTCCTGCAAGAGATCGTGCGCTGGCATCAGCAGTTAGCCCAGATCAAAGCGATCCGCGTGGTGCTTGAACTGACGACCGACGGAGTCATCCACGCCGACCCGATTCGGCTGCGGCAGGTGTTGGACAATTTGATCTCGAACGCGATCAAGTTCTCTCCGTCCCAGAGTACAGTTTACGTCCGGGCAAAGCCTACCGAGTCAGGCTGGTATCTGGAGGTTCAGGATCAAGGTCCCGGACTTTCGGCTGAGGACAAACAACGGCTGTTTCAACATTTCGCGCGCTTGTCGGCGCAACCGACCGGCGGAGAAAAGAGCACGGGGCTGGGCTTGGCGATCACGCGGCGGATTGTCGAAGCGCATGGCGGCGAAATCGGGGTCAACTCGACGCCGGGGAATGGCGCGACCTTCTGGCTGAAATTGCCAACCACGCTCGATCCGGCGCAGGATTAGAACCGGCTCGCGCCGCTGCCTTGATCGTCAGCGAATCGGAAAGTTGACGATGAAGGTTGTGCCGCGCCCGGCGGCGCTTTCGAAATCGATGCTGCCTTTGTGCGCCTCAACCGCGCGCTTGGTGATCGCCAGACCGAGACCCGTCCCCGCAATCATGCCGACGTTCGCCGCCCGATGGAACGCTTCAAAGAGGTGGGGCTGGTCTTCCGCCGGGATGCCGATGCCTTCATCGCGGACGCTCAGAGTCGCCTGTTCCGGCGCGCAGCGCAGGTCGATGTCGATTACACTACCTTCCGGTGAATACTTGACGGCATTCGTGAGCAGGTTCACGAGGATGTGCCGCAGCAGTTTCTCGTCGGCGGACGCGGCGCTGCACTCTCCCTCGACTGACAGACGCAGCAAATGCGAAGTCCCCGTCGTCTGCTGCACTTGGGTGATGCAGTTCTGGCAAAAAGCCACCAAGTCGAGCGGCGCAGGGTTGAAAGCAAAGCCGACGTTTTCCGTCCTGCCGATCAGCAAGACGTCGTTCATCAATTCGGTCAGGTGCTGAACCTGCTGCTGGATGGCGTCGAGATGCTGTCCCTTGCGCTCGTCAGTCATGCGATCCCCATAGTTCGTCATGAGGTCTGCCGCCGAGAGAATCGATGCCAGCGGATTGCGAAACTCGTGCGAGACAATGGATACAAAGCGGGTTTTTAGCTCGCCCAACTCCCTTTCCCGCTCCAGCGCCGAGCGTAGGTCGTCCTGCATCCGTTTGCGTTCGGAGATGTCGTGCAGTGCGCAGACAACGCCGGAGAGGGTGCCTTCCTCGCGCATCACCGGCGATAACATCATGTCGGCGTCATAGGTGCTGCCGTCGCTGCGTTAAATCGTGATGTCGAGCCGCTGCGGGAATTTACTGTTGAGCACCGCTTCGAAGGCTTGCTCTTCGCCGGGAATGTGTTCGGGAATGACCAAGCTGGAGAGGTTGCTGTCAGAATCACCCTCGGCTCGGCTGCCAAACAGCGTCTCGGCAGTCCGGTTTGCCTGATTGATCGTCCCATCGACCCGGCACAAAATGATGGCATCGCTGCTGCTGTTTAGGATCGCTTCTACCCGGTTCTTAGCGCTCACGTACTGCGCGGTGCGCTCAATCACGCGCGTTTCTAGATCCGCGTTTAGCGCGCGAATCGCTTCCTCTGCTAGCCGGCGTTCGGTCACGTCGACGTGGGCGACCAACACGCGACGGGGCGACGGTTCGGGGAAGGGCGTTACGCGCAGCATGAACCATCGTCGTTCCGATGGGCTGTGGCAAGCGTACTCTAGGTAGAAGTCGTCGCGTGTTCCGTCGATTACCGCGCGAATCCCGGCGGCGACAGCCGGAGCTTCACCCGACTCCTGTCCGACAGCGGTGTCGCACACGGTCAGATAATTCGCGCCCAGATAGTAGGATGGCGACTGCGTACCATTCTCGATGGCAAACTGCTTCCAAGCCGCATTCGCGTTGATGATGGTTCCATCCGGCTCAAGCACCGCCGTATGAGCGGGGAAGGCATCCAGCGTCGTTTGCAGGAAGAGGTGCATTTCTTCAACTGCCAGCATGTGCCGTTTTAGCTCCATTTCGGCTTTGGCACGCTGCGTCTCTTGATCGGCGAACTCCATCGCGAAGGAGATGTCGGCTGCCATTTCGTCGAGCAGACGAATTTCTTCATCGTCGAAGAAACCCGGCTGGCTGGCATACAGGTTGAGTACGCCGCGCGTTTCGTTTGCCACCCGCAGCGGAAGACCCGCCGAAGCGCGATAGCCCAGCCGCAAAGCATCCACACGCCATGGTTCCATGCGCGGATCGTGCTCGACGTCGTTAACGATAATGGCTTTGCCGGTGCGCATGACGGTGGCAGTCGGACCGTACCCACGCGGGCTATCATCCACCACGACCCCCAGTTTTTCGAGGTAGTCTTCAGTCATGCCAGCACTCGCGACCGGATTTACGCGCATCGTTTCCGGGTCGAGCAAGCCGATCCATGCCATGCGAAAGCCGCCGAGGTCAATAGCAATGCGACATACCTTGTCGAATAATTCGGAGAGCAGGCGAATGCGAACAATCGCCTGATTCACGTCGCTGAGCACGGCAAGCGTGCGGTTTAGCTTGGCGAGGCGCAGTTCGGCTTGCTTGCGTTCGGTGATGTCAATCGACACGCCGATTGCCCCGATCCGCGCGCCCGCTTCGCCGATGATCGGGGTGCTCATGACGAGCGCCGGGAACGCTACGCCACCCCGGTTCACCACCGTAAACTCGCCGCTCCAACTCTTGCCCGATTGCAAGCGAGTCAAGAGTTTCTGCGCCAGCTTCCGCGATCTGCTTGTCGGAGCCAAGTCGACGATATTGCTGCCGATCATTTCGTTGGCTGACCAGCCGTAGAGGGTCTCAGCGAAGTGATTCCAGTAGGTGATTACGCCATTCAGATCGGTCGCGATCACCAACTCCGCAACAGTATTGAGCAATTTGGCTTGGAATTCGATGGCTTCCTGAGCGCGCTTCCGGTCGGTGATGTCATGCCCGACGCCGACCAGACCGATCACATTGCCGAGCGAATCCCGCATGGGCACTTTGGTGGTCAACAGCCAGCGGGTGCTGCCATCGGCAACCGTTGTCGTCTCTTCATGGTCGATCAACGGCTGACCGGACTGGATAACCTGCTGATCGCCTACGCGGTAGTCTTCTGCCACCGCTGGCGGATAAAAGTCAAAGTCGGTCTTACCGATGGCTTCGTCGGCTGACGCCAATGCCATTGAGCGGAGCCACGAGTCATTTCTCAGAAGGAAGCGACCTTCAAGGTCTTTGGCATAGATAAAGTCAGGAATGTTGTTGATGACGATGTTGAGGAGGTTGCGTTCTTGGGCAAGCGCCTCTTCGGTTTGCTTCCGCTCGGTGACGTCCGTCCCATAGAGATTTAAGTACGCCTCGTCCAGAATTGGGATGACGTGGAATGACCAGACTTTGTCGCGGTGGGGAAACTCAACGGTTGCTGCGGATGGATGCGCCAATATATTGCTGACGAGATCGCCCCAGTTCAGCGGGGCTGGCTTGCCGACCGCGCTGCCAAAATCCGCCAACAGCGCGCGACCCGCCTGATTGGCAAACAAGACGAGACCATCAATGCCGAGGCGTATGACCGGGTTCGGGTTCTCGGCAGGGAATTTCGCCAAGCTTCTGATTTCTTCTTCGGCGCGCTTCCGCTCGCTGACGTCGCGGATGTTGCATTGAATAACGGTGATGCTGTCCGCCTGATAGAGGTTGGAGACGAACTCCACCGCGACAACTCTCCCATCGCTGGTCTCCAGCGGCAGGTCGTCATGGCGAGCATAGCCGGTCTCGACCAGTCCCCGAAAGGCGTCCAGCGATGCGACCAGATTCGTGAAGGGTCCAATCTCCCAGACTTTCTTGCCGAGCAAGTCCTGATACGAATAGCCGAGCAAGTTGACTAAGAAGGGGTTGACGTCCACAATCTGCCCGGTCTCGGCGTTGAGAATCAAGATGCCATCCCGCGCCGCTTCAAACAGCCGCCGGTAGCGAACCTCGGACTCGCGCTGTGCCGCTTGCACCTGCTGATTCTCCTGACGAAGACGCCGATCATCCAGCGCTCTCGTCACTGCTTGCCCCAACCGCGCCAGCCGGTCTTTGAGCAGATAGTCGGCGACTCCCTGCCGCATACACTCGACCGCCGTCTCCTCGCCTACCGTGCCGCTGACCATAATGAATGGAATATCCAAGCCGCGATCTTGCAGCGCGCGCAGGGCGCTCGGCGCGTCCCACCGGGGCAGGCTGTAATCGGAGATGATAATGTCCAACGTGGGGTCGAGATGGGCGAGGAAGTCGGCTTTGTTATCCACCAACGTCCATTCCAACTCGAACCCGGCTTGACGCAGCGCATCGACCATCAATTCAGCATCGGCGGGTTGGTCTTCGAGGATTAAAAGGCGAAGAGGGATAGGGGGGAGCACGATACCTCGATTCACTCTGGAACGCTAGATTCTGGGCGGCTCGTTCAACAGCAGCCAGTAAAACCCAATCTCGCGCACTGCTGCTGTGAATTGCTCAAAATCGACCGGCTTGACGATGTAGCTGTTGACGTACAGCCGGTAGCTCTCGACGATGTCGCGCTCCTCGCGCGACGAGGTCAAGATCGTTACCGGGATCGCTTTAGTGGCTTCATTACCGCGAATACGTTCCAGAACTTCCAGTCCGCTCACTTTAGGCAGCTTCAAATCGAGCAGAATCAGCTTAGGTTGATGATTCGGACGGTTGGCATATTCACCTTCGCGGAAAAGGAAGTCGAGCGCTTCAGCGCCATCGGTCACGACGTGAATGTGGTTTGCCAGCTTGGCTTCACGCAGCGCGTCGAGTGTCAGCTCGGCGTCGTTTGGGTTATCCTCGACCAGTAGGATTTCGACATTATCCACCATCATGCTCAACCCCCTCGCCGAGCGTAAAGTAGAAGGTCGCACCCTGATTCACTTCTGCCTCAGCCCAGACGCGCCCTTCGTGCCGGTGAATGATGCGCTGCACAATCGCCAGACCAACCCCGGTGCCTTCAAATTCGTCAGTGCGGTGCAGCCGCTGGAATACCCCGAACAGCTTGTTGGCGTAGCGCATGTCAAAACCGGCGCCGTTGTCTTTGACGAAATAAACAACCTCGCCATTCTCTTCATGATACCCGATTTCGATTCGTGCTGCCTCCACCTTACGGGTGAATTTCATCGCATTGGACAGCAGGTTGACCATGACCTGCTTGAGCAGTGCCGGATCAGCTTGGCAGGGTGGCGTCGGCTGGATGATCACTTCAGCCGGGTGACTTGTGCCTGTGCTGTTGAACTGTTCGAGCACCTGAGTCGCCAGTTCGGTCAAGTCAACCGACTGCCGTTTAAGCGGCTGCCGGTTCAAGCGCGAGAAGGCTAAGAGGTCGTCGATCAAATTGCCCATTTGCTGCGCATTCTCGCGCACAACGCGCAAGCGTCGCTGCCCATCTTCGGGCAGCAGCGCTTGATAGTCGCGCAGGATCATGCGCGAAAAGCCGTCGATGGCGCGCAGGGGCGCACGCAGGTCGTGCGAAACGGAATAGGTGAAGGCTCCCAACTCTTTGTTGGCGGCTTCTAATTCAGCAGTGCGGAGCCGCACGTGCTGCTCCAGTTCGGCGGCGTGGTGCTGCACCTGTTGGAATAAGTCAGCTTTCTGAATGGCGATGCTGAGTTGATCGGCGATGGTCATGAGGATGCTCTGAACGTCCTCCGAAAAAGCGTTTGGCTGGCGACTGGCTAGCGCCAGCACCCCTAAGACCCGCTCTTGGACGATCAGCGGCAGCAGTAAGCGCGAGCGGATGCCTTCACGCTGGAGCTGCTCTGTCTCCGCCCAATTGCCAAGCTCGCTCAACTCGGTTTCCAGCAACGGGGCGTGGTTTGCCACCAACCCCTCGATCACCGATCCCTGAACGGAACCGCTCCACTCGGTCGGGCTTGAGGATTCACTCTGGTTCCACTCGCGGGTCACTTTCCATTGATCTCCCGCTGCGTTCAGGCGTATAAGGGAGGCGCGGTCAACCGACACCAGCATTCGCAGTTCGGCGACGAAGTCGTCGTAGACTTGGACGATGTCGATGTTGGAAGCGATGATGCGGTCAAGATGATTGATCACTGCCAGCCGTTCGGCATAGCGTCGCTGTGCAGCTTCGGCTTGCTTGCGCTCGCCAATGTCGCGAACGATTTTGGAAGCGGCGACAATCTGCCCTTGCTCGTCGGTGATCGGCGACAGCGTGATCGACACGTTGATCGGGCTGCCATCTTGCCTGAGCCGGATCGTGTCATAATTCCGCACTGTTTTGCCAGCGGCAATCGTTTGAAGGAAGTGCTGATCTTCGTCGAGCAGATCAGCGGGAATCAAGCGGGTGATCGGCTGCCCGATTATCTCGTCGGCGCTGTAGCCAAACATGCGCCTCGCCGCCGGATTCCAACTGGTGATGGTTCCATCCAAAGACTCTGAGGTAATCGCGTCGTCTGAAGACTTCACCAAAGCGGTGAAATGTGCCTGCGCTGCCTGAACGCGCTTTCGCTGCGAGATGTCGTGGAAATAGACACCCAGCCCAATTGAAGTCGGGTAGACCTCGATTTCAATCCAAGTTTGCAGAAAATCGGAATAGGTCTCAAAGCGAATGGTGCGCTGTTCCGCCAGCGCGCGATGAAGTTCGTCATACGACTGTGTCTGAACGCTTCGCGGGAACGCTTCCCAGATGTTTTTGCCGAGGAGCTGCTCGCGCGTTTTTCCCCAGAGTGCTTCGGCTTTCCGGTTGAGATAGGTGAAGCGCCATTCACGGTCAAGACCGTAAAAGACGTCGTTACTGTTTTCGAGCAGCTCCAACATATTCGCGAGCTGACGCGGCAGTTCGCCTGTTTGATCGGGCGACGCCGACGACGGGTCTAGCGGAATTTCCGGGGAGCGATGATCCTCGTCTTTCAAGGGATTTCACCTCAGCATGGCGCTCAAGCAGCGCTAAAGCATGATCCGGCAACCAGCGGCGATTGAAACTCGATGACGATGAACGTGTCGGGAAAGCAAAGTGAAGACAGATGCCGACAAGCTCAGGAGTATTGCCGAGGATAAGTTGTGCGTAACCACAAATCTCTGTTGCCGAAAGAACCGCTTCATTGGATGACGATCCACTCGCATTCAGCCCGGTTGCTCACCGGACACAGTACGATCATAGAGTTGTTTTCTCCAGAAAAGTACAATGAATCTGACGAATGCGGGTAAATATCCTGCTCAGCGGCTCAAATGCTTCGCGCATCCGCGTGACCATTGGCGTCGCCGTTGTGAGTCGCGGCGAATATCGTGCTGCCGATGGCGGTGTCAGGGGCAGCCCGATAACGACTTTCTTCAACCTGAGATTGACTCCTGAACGTTGGTTTTGACTTGCGCCTATGGTGCGGGAAGTCACGTCGGAATGGTGTAGAAGCAGTTTTGGGTCGATGTAGGAAAAACGGCGGTCAAGCGGGGACTTAGCGGCGAGAAGACAACTCTCATTCCGCCCGGTTTCGTGATATTTTGGCTGTATAGGCAGCGCGGACGATCACCTTGAGTGGGCAGCCTCCATCGGTGAATCGCTGCACGCCACGTATCCTGAGCAGCGATGAAAGAATCGACGACATGGCAGACCAGCGGGAAACGACCGAACCTGAGCGCAGCGAACCGAAACCGGAGACCCAAACGGCAGCCCGCCGACGAGTCATTGCTGTCGTCGCCGGGCTGGTCGTGGTGCTGTTCGCCGCCGGGGTTCTGGTTGGCAGCCTGATCGCGGGGGGCGGGGGAAATAACACACCTGCGCCGCCGCCGAGCGAAATCCCGCCGACCGTCACCGCCACCAGCCCGGCGACGCCGAGCGAAGCGCTCAATTCCAGCAACGCGACGCCGGACGTCTACGCGCCGCTGACGGCGGTTCCGCTCACGCTGACCGCCGGGGCACAAGCCGTCGCCACCAGCGCCCAGCAGATTCGCGCGAACGAGGGTCAAATCGAGTCGATGCGGCTGGCGGCGGCAGCCAGCAGCGTGCTGGATGATCCGGCAGGGAATCCCGAAACTGCCGCGCTGCTCGGCATTCGCGCGCTGCGCGCCGCTTACACGCAGCAGGCGGACGCTGCGCTCATGCGCGCCTTCGATCATCTGTATACCCGGCGCGCCTTCCCCGGCTTTTTAGCGGTCGCTTTCAGCCCGGATGGGCGCTACGTCTTGACCGAGGGGACTGGCTATGCTGCCGTCATGTTTGACGCCGCCAGCGGTGAGCGGGTGCGGTCGTTCACGGGACATACCGGCGCTTTGAGCGCTCTCGCCTTCGCCGCCGACGGCAGCCGCGTCTTGACGGCGAGTTGGGATCACACCGCGCGGGTCTGGGACGCGGCGACCGGCGCGACGCTGCGGACGCTCTCGCTTTCGTCTAAACTTGCCCTGACCGACGTCGACTTCAGCCCGGACGGGCGTTACCTCCTGACCGACGACGGCGACACGACTCAGCTTTGGGACACGTCGACCGGCGAACTCGTCCACAACTTGAATCTGCATAATGGCATGTTCACCAGCGCCTTCAGCCCGGATGGGCAAAGCTTCATCACGGCGGGGCTGGATGACCAGATTCACTTCTGGGATTTGGCGAGCGGCGAACTGCTGCGATCCTTTGGCACTCGCGGTGTCGTGACCTTCACAGTCAACTTTAGCCCGGATGGGCGCACCATCGTTAGCGGCGGTCGGAACACCGCGACCACGCTCTGGGACGCCGCCACCGGCGATCAACTGCGGACGTTCACCGATCCGCATGGTGACGTGGAAGTCGCCGTTTTCAGCCCGGATGGCGCCAGCGTTTTGTCCACCAAAGGCGAGTTAGCGCAGCTTTGGGATACCGAAACCGGCACGCTTTTACGCACGTTCGCCGGGCACACGCTGAAGGTGAACGCCGCTGTCTTCAGCCCGGATGGACAGTCGATCCTGACGGCGAGCAGCGACGGCGACGCGCGTTTGTGGAACGTGACCGGTGAGCCGCTCGCGCGCACCGCCACCCGCGACGCGGGCGGCATCCTCGCCATCTACAGCCCGGATGGGCGCACCCTGCTCACTGCCGACAAGGACTTGACTCTGCGCCTGCGTGATGCTGTGACCGGCGCGGTACTGCGCGAGTTCGCCGGGCATCGCGGGACGGTGGTCGACATCGCCTTCAGCACCGATGGTCAGCGGATTTTGAGCGTAGCGCTGGACTTCACCGCCCGCCTGTGGGATGCCGGGACCGGCGCTTTGCTGCGCAGCTTCAAGCCGGATGGTTATCCATTGGACGCTGCCCTCAGCGCCGATGGCAGCTTGGTCGTCACCGGGAATAGCGATAATACGGCGACGCTCTGGGACGTGGCGAGCGGCGAACCGCTGCGGCAGTTCGTCGGGCACACCGACCCGGTCATGACCGTCGCCATCAGCCGCGACAACCGCTTCGTGCTGACCGGGAGCCGGGATCGCACGGCGATCTTGTGGGACGCTGCCACCGGCGAAGCGCTGTTCACGCTGACGGCTCACACCGACGAGTTGATGGACGTCGCCTTTAGCCCGGATGGTCGTTCCTTCGTGACCACGAGCGCCGATCACACCGCCCGGCTCTGGGATACCGCGACCGGCGAACTCGTCCGCACGCTCGACGGATTCGGCGATTCGGTCGCTGATGCTGCGTTCAGCCCGGATGGTCATTTGCTGCTGACCGGCAGCTATGACGGTTTCCTGCGCCTGTGGGACGTCGGAAACCGGCGCGTTGGTGCGCGCCGTTTCCGGTTACGTCCTCTCCGCGTCGCCCCTCGACTTCAGCCCGGATGGTCGCTTACTCATGGGCTGGTTGTATGACGTTCACACGATTCAGATTTGGGACGCCGACCCGCGCGATTTCGCCAGCTACGCTTGCACCCGCGTCTTCCGCGATTTTGCTCCCGGCACGGCTTACACCTATCCCAATGAGCGCGAACTCTATCAGATCGCCGATCACGACGCGACCTGCCCCCGGTTCGGGGTCGTGTCGGCGGCGCTGCCGTTCCCGCCCACCTCGACCGGCGCGCCGACCGCGACCATCCCGGCGTGGACGCCAATCGCCTCGCCGACGGCGTCCAGCACCCCCTCGCTCACTCCGTCGCGGACGCCGACCCCGACGCTGCCGCCGACGACAACGCCGAGCAGCAGCGCCGTCGCCCACGTTGGCGAAAATCGCGGCGAAGTTCCGCTGGGGGGCGGGCAGGTGTGGACATTTACGCGCGCGGCGGACGAGCGTGTGACCATCACGGTTTACGCGGACAAGCCCGCGAATACGGCGACGGATCGCACCGGCTTGCTCGATACGTTCATGCTGATCTACGCGCCGGACGGCAGCCTGTTCACCGAAGTCGACGACATCAACCCCGGCATCGTCACCGATTCGCGCATCGAAAATCTCTGGTTCCCGGTCGCGGGCGACTTTCGCATCGAGGTGCGCAGCTTTGATAACTCGGCGGGCGGCGGCTATACGCTCGTGATTGAGACCAAGAAGATTGAGAATCCGTCCTCATAAGCGTGCTTTAAGTGCTCTGTTGCAAACATAGTTTGCTCCACCCATAGCTTGCGCAACCCTGCGGTTTTTGCCCTCGCCCCGCCTTGAATTCGGGGAGGGGACGCTCAGCTTCGCTGAGCGGGGGTGGGGTCAAAGCGTCGATCTTTGCAACAAAGCAGCTTTAACCGCGTCGCGCCCCGCGCTGGCGATTATGTCCATATCTCCCCAATTGGACGGATGTCGGTTGCATAATCAAGCGGCACCTATGTATAGTCACGACTCTGAACTACATAGGGACTTAGCGACTGCCCAATAGGGAAAGGCATTTGTTTACGATGAAAACCATTCAAATTAGGGATACCGACCTCAACGTGGCGGAAATCGCCTTAGGGTGTATGCGTATCTCCTCGATGACCAATCAGGACATCGCCCACTTGATCCACACCGCGCTGGACGTCGGCATGAACTTCTTTGACCATGCCGACGTTTACGGGGGCGGGCAGTCCGAGGCGAAGTTCGCCGAAGCGCTGGGCATGACCCCGCAGTTGCGGGAAAAGATGATCCTCCAGACCAAATGCGGTATCCGCCAAGGTTCGTTTGACTTCTCCAAGGAGCACATCCTCGAAGCGGTTGACGGCAGCCTCAAGCGGCTGCAAACCGATTACCTCGACGTGCTGCTGCTGCACCGACCGGACACGCTGGTCGAGCCGGAAGAAGTCGCCGAAGCCTTCACCATTCTGCAAGACAGCGGCAAGGTCAAGCATTTTGGCGTTAGCAACCAGAACCCGATGCAGATCGAACTGCTGACCAAATTCGTCCAGCAGCCGCTGCTGTTCAACCAGCTTCAACTCAGCATCACCAACACCACCATGATCGACGCCGGGATCAACGTCAACATGGAAGACAATTTTGCCGTCAACCGGGACGGCAGCATCTTGGATTACTGCCGCCTCAAAGCGATCACCATTCAGCCGTGGTCGCCGTTCCAATACGGCTTCTTCGAGGGCGTTTTCTTGGATAACGAGAAGTTCCCGGAACTCAACCAAGTTATCGACCGGCTGGCAGCCGCTAAGGGGGTCGCCAACACCGCCATCGCCATCGCGTGGATTCTGCGCCATCCCGCCCGGATGCAGCCGATCATCGGCACGACCAACGCGGAGCGGGTGAAAGCCATCGCTAAGGCGTCGGACATCACGCTCTCGCGGGAGGAGTGGTACGAAATCTACCTCGCGGCGGGGAACCGGCTGCCCTGATAAGGGCACTTAAAAACCCCTCGCTGTGTCCAACTATCGCCAAACCTCACCATCAAGCTCCGAAACACACGAGGCACTCTCCCCTCCCTGAAGTCGGGGAGGGGTTGGGGGTGGGGTCGAAAAGCGACTTTTTAGACACGCTCATTAGTTGACTTCGGATGTGACCTTCTAACCTGCTCGAATAGCAAATTTCGCGGGTGGTTCCGGTATCGACCCATAAGGATGCAGCGATGGATCGCTCCTCGTTAACGCGGTTTGCTTGGCTGTCGATTGCAGCGGCAGTGGCGACGATTGGTTTAAAAGCCGCCGCCTATTTCTTGACCGGCTCGGTCGGGCTGCTCTCCGACGCCCTTGAGTTGGGGGCGAACCTGATCGCCGCCGTCGTGGCGCTGGTCGCCCTGACGCTGGTGGCGCGGTCGCCCGACGAAGAACACCCCTACGGCTATGACAAAGCTGAGTACTTTTCGAGCGGGGTCGAAGGCGCGCTGATCCTCGTGGCAGCCTTCAGCATCATCGCCACCGCGATTCCCCGTCTGCTCAATCCACAGCCCATCGAGCAGGCGGGGATTGGTCTCGGTGTCTCGGTGCTGGCGTCGGCGATCAATTTCGGCGTGGCGCGCGTGCTGAGGCGGGCGGGCAAGGCGCATAACTCGATCACGCTGGACGCCGATTCGCGGCATCTGATGACCGACGTCTGGACGTCAGTCGGGGTGGTCGGCGGCGTGATCGCCGTCGTCCTGACCGGCTGGCTCTGGCTCGACCCGGTGATCGCGCTGCTGGTGGCGGTCAAC
This sequence comes from uncultured Chloroflexia bacterium, assembly GCA_963826685.1. Taxonomy (GTDB): domain Bacteria; phylum Chloroflexota; class Anaerolineae; order Aggregatilineales; family Phototrophicaceae; genus Flexifilum. The sequence continues at coordinate 122,227 of CAWGYC010000009.1, forward strand.
ATTGTCTGGGCGGGCGGCGGTCTGCTGCGGCGCTCATTGCTCGGACTGATCGACACGGCGCTGCCCGCGACCGACCGGGCGCAGATTCAAGACCATCTTTGACCAGTATCAGCAGCAGGGCGTCGAAACGCACGCGCTGCGGACCCGGCAAGCTGGTTCGCGGCGCTTTCTGACCGTTCACGTGCTGGTTCCCGGTCAGTGGACGGTGCAGCGAGCGCATAATCTGGTCGAGCAGTTGGAGCGCGACTTGCATCAGGTGCTGCCGCAGCTCACGCTAACCACTCATCTGGAACCGCTCGGCGATCCGCGCTCCGAGAACGACGCCTCGCTCGATCAGGATATTTCCGCGCCCTGAGGGCGGGCTAGGGGAGTAGGGGCGAACCTGCGTGTTCGCCCCTACTAGGGTAGACACACAGGTCTGCCCCTACGGATTAGTGCTCTCCGCGTCTCTGGTCAAGCGATAGATGCCGCCTTTGTAGTCGAGCAGATAGAGTTCGCCGTCCGGGTCTTCGGCAAAGGTCGACATGTTGAAGCCGGTGCTCATGAACGGGTGATTTTGCCACTGACCGGAGTCGTCGCGCTCTAAAATCCAGACCGTGCCGTAGATGTAATCGCCATAGATGTACTTGCCGGTCAGTTCCGGCAGCGCCTTGCCGCGATAGACGTAGCCGCCGATGATGCACTGCCCGACGTCGTGCGGGTATTCGAGGACGGGCCACGTCGGGTCGCCCAGTACGGCTTGATCGGTCAGGTAGGTGTGGAAGCCCTCGAAGCTGCTCCAACCGTAATTCTCGCCGCCGTGACTGCTGGCGGGTTGGAAGTCGAGTTCTTCGTAGAGCCACTGACCCACATCCCCGATGTAAAGGTCGCCGGTTTGATTGTCGAAGCCGAAGCGCCAAGGATTGCGCAAGCCGAGCGCCCAGATTTCCGGCAGATATGCCGGATTGCCGACGTAAGGGTTATCGGGCGGGATGGAGTAGGTCGGCGCATCGACGTCGCTGACGTCCAGCCGCAGCAGCTTGCCCAGATAACTTTGCGGATTTTGCGAGCGGTAGTTCGGGATCGCCGGGTCGCCGCCGTCGCCGAACCCGGCGTACAGGTAGCCGTCCGGTCCAAACGTGATCTGCCCGCCTTTGTGATCCTGATACGGCTGGGCGAACTTGAGCAGGATCACGCCGCTGTTCGGGTCGGCGCGGTCGGGCTGATCGGGCAGCACGCGGTAGCGGGCGATGATGCTGTTCATGTCCACGTCGTTGTAGGAGACGAAGAAGACGCCGTTGTGAGCGAAATCGGGGTCGAACGCCAGCCCCAGCAATCCCTGTTCGGTGTACATGCCGCTGTAGACCCGCTGCGGCAGCAGTTCGGAGATGTCCAAGAACGGCGTCTCGTCGATCTTGCCGTTCTTGATGATGTAGACCTGCCCGACCTGCTCGACCACGAACAACCGCCCGCTGTCGTCCGGCGAAAAAGTCATGAAGATCGGGCTGTCGAAGTGCTCGGAGGCAATCTGCTCCCAGCGGTAAGTGACGCCGTTGAATTCGCCCGCCGCGCTCTGCCCTGCGTCGGACTGCGCCCCCACGTTGAGGTTGACCGTGCCCTTGTTGAGTTCGCGCAAATAGGCGATCACGTCGCGCAGATCGGCATCGGTCAGGCTCGAATTACCGCCTCGTAGCGGGCATGGCGTAGCCGGTCACGTTGACCGGATCGGTCGCCGTGCGCCCGGTTTTCAAAAAATCCAGCAGTTGATCGTCGGTCGACTGTTGAATGAAGGCGTTGTCGATCAGATTTTTGCCGATGGCGTGGCTGGTCGCGCCGGTCGCGCTCAAGGTGTGGCACGAGATACAGGTGCTCCGAAAAATGTCCCAGCCCGCGCTGACCGTCTCCAACGGCGCTGACAGCGCGGCGACGTCGAACTGCTGATCGACCGGCGGCACTTCGGTCGGGACGAGGTTTTCGGCTGCCAGCGTCGCTTGCACGCCGCGCCATGATCCCTGCTGGATCAGCGTCACCAAGTCGTCGATTTCCGGGCTGCTCAGCGCGCCGCCTTCGCTCTCGCCGTAGGCGATCATGGCGGTATTGAGCCGCCCGCGCTCAATCGTCTTGAACAGATCGTCGTAAGCCTGCTGGCGGACGGCTGTGGTGTTGAGCGCGCCGTTTTGGTTCAGCCCTTCGCCGAACGCGCCGTGACATTCGACGCAGTTCGCCGCGTAAAGCTGAGTCGCCCGGTCAATCGCGGCGCTGCGCTGATCGTCTTGAGCCGCCCGCTCGCGCAGCGGCTCGCGCAGAATGCCGAAGGACAGGATCGCCACGATCACGACCGCCGCCGCCATGCCCAGCAGCGTCAGCCGCGATCCGCCTTTGCCTGAGGATGAAGTCCTATCGTGTTCATTCACGAGGGTGCTTAAAACCTCTCATTACCCTATAATTCTCGCCGATGACGACCTGCTCAGACGAAACGGACGATGTACGCTCCCCTCCCTGAAGTCGGGGAGGGGCTGGGGGTGGGGTCAGAATCATAACCCCTTTCCCTAGCCGCCCGCCGTCGCCTCTGGGGTCGATTGGGCGGCTTGCTCAGCTTGCTCCGACGGATAGACCAACGCGCTGCCGTCGACCGTATCGCGCACAATCGGCTTGCGCGTATCGACCAGCACCCGCCCGTCATCCTCGATGGTAACTGGGAAGGCGTCGAGCGGGCGCGGCGCGGGCGGGTTGATCACGTGACCGTCCTCGCCGAAGACCGAACCGTGACACGGACAGGCGAATTCGTGTTTGTCCGCTTCCCAGCCGACGATGCAAGCCAGATGGGTACAGCGGCTGTAGAGCGCCAGAAATCCGCCCGTCTGGGCGCGGATCAAGAAGAAGCGCGCCTCGCTGAAGGGCGTCACCGTGCCCGGCGAAAACTCGCTCACCAGCCCGGCGGTGACGACTTCGCCGCTGCTGCTGGCGGGCTTCCGCGAGGCGAGCAAGCTCAAGCCGAGGTAAGCGCCTTCCCCGGCGATCAAGACCGCCAGCCCGCGCCAGCCCAGCCGCAGAAAATTGCGTCTTGTGACCTCTTGCCCTACGTCGTCGACTGGATCGGTCATACCGCTAATTGCTCCAAGGCAGGGTTAACGCCATATTCTCACCGCGAAAGAAGTTGCCGATCACGGTCAGCGTCAGGAAAACGGCGAACAAGAGCGTGAACAGCGCCAGATTACGCTCGCTGGTGGTACAGCCGCGCGCCCGCAGGATCAGCCAGTAGCCGATCAGCGCGATTAGGATCAGCGTCATCGGCAGCAGCCCGGTGCTGACGAAGGATGGCAGCGACGGCAGCAGCGGCGCGTGGCGCAGGGTTTCGTCGGTCACGACCCAGACCGCCGTCACGACGACTCCGGCTGCGGCGTTCACCAGTGCCAAACGCCGTCCCCGGCGCGAGCGGAACCAGATGCCGACCGTATCCGGCTCGTGCAGTTCGTCGAAATCCAGATAGGGCAGCAGCAGCAGCGCCAGCACCACCAAGCCGGGGATCACGACGGTGACGACCACCGGATGGAAGTGGAGCAGCAGTTCTTGAAAGCCGAGAAAGTACCACGCCGCTTTCGCCGGGTTGGGCGGATGGGCGGCGTTGGCGGCATCGCCCAGCGGCGCGTTGACGCCGGTCGCCCACGCGATCAGCAGCGCCAATACCACCAGCCCGACCACCAGTTCCAGATCGACCAGATGCGGGATGGTCGTGACGCGCACGAGTTTGTGCGGATTGGCGGGTGGGTCGTCGAGGTCGCGCGGGATCGTGAAGGTGTCCTTGCGAATCCGCCACGAGTGATAGGACAGCAGGACGCCCATCAGCAGCGGGAAGACGACCACGTGAAAGGCGAAGAACGTCCGCAGCGTCACCGCGCCGATCTCCGGTCCGCCCAGCAGCCACGTCTTGAGACCCTCGCCGATCACCGGGATGTAGCCCAACATGCTGGTGACAATCGTCGTCGCCCAGTACGCCAACTGATCCCAAGGCATGAGATAGCCGGTGAAATTCGACAGCGCCACCAGCAGCAGCATCCCCCAACCGATCAGCCAGTTGAACTCGCGCGGGGTGTGGAAGGCGGCGGTGTAATAGACCCGGAGCATGTGCAGCGCCGCCAAAATCAGCAGCAGATTGGCGCTCCAGTGGTGCAGATTGCGCACGAACTGCCCCATCCAGATGTCGGTTTGCAGCCGTTGGATGCTCAGGTAGGCATCGGTGGGCGTCGGCGTGTAGACGAACATCAGCAGCACGCCAGTCGTGATCAGCACGAGGAACGCCAGCACGCTCAGCCCGCCCAACCCGAAGCCGTAGGTCAGCTTGAGGGTGCGCTCCGGCACTTTGGGCGGGTGCAGGTGCAGCACGAGATCGTTCAACACCTGCCGGACGTGCGAGCGGTCGTCGTCGGTGACGGGTTCGCGCCAGATCGAGCGGCGGACGCGAGTCAAGAACGATGGACGCTTAGCGGGTGGTTGAGTCACGGGTTCTTTAGGCAACTAGCGGTCATCTTTCGCGCAGCGGAAACCAACGAACCAGTCGCGCAGCGGAAGGCTCGGCGCGAAAGCGCTTGGCGGCGCTGGTGCCCTCGCTGATGTAACTGCCCATGCCGCCGCGATAGATGCGCCGCTCGGTCGTATTGGCGGGGTCTTCCCGACCATCCCCGGCTTGATAGGGGTAGGGACGGTACAGACTGCTGACCCATTCCCACGCATTGCCCGCCAGATCCTCCGCGCCGACCCACGATACGCCGTCCGGTCGGCTGCCCACGTCGGACAGTTGACCGCCGAAATTAGCGTCGTAGACCAGATTATCAGCATTGAACTGGTCGCCCCAAGGATAGAGCAGGCTGTCGGGACCGCGCGCCGCATATTCCCACTCGGCTTCGGTCGGCAGCCGGGCATCCCGTGATGCGCAGTAGTCGCGCGCCTCAAACCACGTCACGTTGGTGCGCGGTTTGTCCGCTCCGGCGAAGGGACCGTCCGAGCCGTACTGCCCGTTGGTCACTTCGGTGCGGTCGATCCAGTACGGTTGATCGAAGCAGACCGGCGTCACCGGCAGTTCGTCGCGCCGTCCGCTGACGCTGCCCATCGTGAAACACCCGGTCGGCACTTCCACCATCTCGACGTGGTCGAACGTCTTCGTGACCGGCTGCCAAGCAGTGTTTCCCGGCACATCAGTCGGTTTTTCCAAGTCTGCATAGAGCGAGTTGCAACCGGAAATCAGCAGGACGATCCCAAACCAGAGGGCGATCTCAAAACGAATGATCATCGATATGCTTGGCGTGCGCTGGTCACGATTTGCCAAAAACGGTGGCGACCAACGCCAATCTCAACCAGCGACATTATAACCTAACCTTCGAATCGAGTCGGAAAATCGCGCGGACTCGGTATACTCGGCACGCGATGACCTTTCAGACTTTGGCGGGCGGGCACAGCGCACTGTGCCCCTACTTGGACGAATAATACCTCAACCTAGCCACCAGAATGAAGATGCACAAAAACCATTTCCGCTTATCGCTGTTCGGTCTTTTGACCTTGGTTATTGCGTTCAGCTTGAGCGCCGCGCCGCTGCGCGCCCAAACCGACAGCCCCTCGCCCGCCGACCTGATCTTCTCGACCGGGCAGGTGACTCCCGACGGGCTGCCGCAGGCGCATAACGTGCTGGCGCGCCTCGACGCCGCGACCGGGCAGGTCAGCCCATTCTACACCGACGACTCCGCCGTCTATCTGAAAGCGCTCAGTTGGTCGCCGGGTGGTGATCGCTTGGCTTATCTGCGCGTCCAGTTCGACGGCAGAAATTATGCCGACCAGCTTTGTCTGCTGGATCGAGCTGGTGCGCCGCAGGGCTGCTTCGCCGATCCGCCGGTTGGCTACACGGCGGTATTCAACGACAACGCGCATCACGTGGTCGGCGGATGGGAGCCAGCTGTATTTCGTCGGCGGCAACTCGACCGCGCGGCGGCTGCTCGAAGCCGACGCCCAAACGCTGCAAACTGAGCGGATCGTCTACGAGTATGCGCTGCCCGCGAGCGAGTTGGATCACCCGCCAGTGCTGGCGTGGACGGACGACCTCGCTGATCTGACGCTGGGGCTGGGCGATCAGACTCGCGTCCAGCAGGGGATGCCCGCCCAGTTGGTTGACCTCAACGCCGGGACGACGGTCGATTTAACCCACATCCCCGGCGCGCAAGGATCGAGCCTGTTCGTGGTCTGCCCCTACTTCTCGCCGCAGGGGACTTACCTGACCGCCTACAACTTCGACGTGCCCGAAACGCCGAGCCAGCCGCAACTGCTGATCTTGGATACACAGGGGGCGATTGTTTCGACGGTCGAGCCGTCGCCGCCGCTCAACGCGCTGCCGACCGGCTGTCCGGCGTGGCAGGCGGACGAAACCGCCTTTTACTTCCCGGTCACGCAGGGGACGCAGCAGTCGAGCAGTCTGAATATCGTCAAGTATGCGCTGGACGACGGTCAGTTTTCGACCGCGTTTGGGTCAGGGCAGCTCGACGATCTGGCGGAGGCGACCGTCATTTCGCGGCTGACCTTATCACCCGACCAGCAGTTCTTGGCGTTCGACTCGCCGTTCGATCCGGCGCTGAATCCGGGGACGCAGGTCACGGTCATCGCGCTGACAGCATCCATGCCGACCCTGCAAAGATACAGCGCGCCGTATCAATTCTCGGCTGATCCATTGTGGAGTTCTAACCCCTCATCCCCCTAACCCCTTCTCCTCAGCACCAGTGGGGGTAAGGTCAACCTACCCCTGTTAGGAGGAGGTCGGGGGGTGAAGTGAGATACGCGGTTTATGGGTATAATCGGCGAGCTTACTTCACCTTATCCTTTACTCAAACACCCAGTGGACAATATGTATAGACCAGTCGAACTAACCGACCTCGCATTACCTGAATTTGGCTCACCTACCGTTCAACCGATCATCCCTGCCGACCTCTACCGCGAGCGGCTGAATCGGCTCGTCGCCCGCGCGCGGGCGGAGGGCGACGACGTGTTCGTGGTCTACGGCGACCGCGAGCACTTCCCCAACCTCGCTTACCTGACCGGCTACGACCCGCGTTTCGAGGAATCGCTGCTGGTGATCGACCTCGCGCGCTACGGCGAGCGGCAACCCCTGCTCTTGGTCGGCAACGAGGGTATGGGCTATGCCAACGTCAGCCCGATCAAAGACGATTTGCAGTTCGTCCTCTACCAGAACGTGAGCCTGCTCGGTCAGCCGCGTGACGCCAGTCAACCGCTGGCGGAGATTTTGCGTTCCGGCGGCGTCGCGCCGGGCAAACAGATCGGCGTCGCCGGATGGAAATACTTCGGCGCGGATGCAGCGGCAAATCCGGCTGAGTGGATCGAAATCCCTAGCTACATGGTCGATACCCTGCGCCAATTGGTCGGCAGCAGCGGCAGCGTGCGCAACGCCGGACACCTGTTCATGGACGCGACCACCGGCTTGCGCGCGATCAACGAGGTCGAGCAGCTCGCCGCTTTCGAGTTCGCGGCGACCTTCGCTTCGCAGTCCGTCCGTAACGTCGTCTTCGGCGTGCGTCCGGGCATGACCGAGCTGGAAGTGGGCGAACTGATGCGCTTGAACGGGCTGCCGCTGGCGACGCACGTCTTTCTGGCGGCGGGGCAGCGCGCCTTCTTGGGGATGGCAAGCCCCAGCCTCAACCGCGTACAGATGGGCGACCCCTTCACCGTCTGCTGCGCGCCTTGGGGCGGGCTGACCAGTCGTGCCGGTTTCGTCGTCGAAGCTGCCGATCAACTGCCAGCGGACATTCAGGATTACGTCGAGAAGGTCGTCGCGCCCTATTATCAGGCGATTGTCGCGTGGTACGAGACCATCGGCATCGGCGTTACCGGCGGCGAACTCTACCAAGTCATTCACGACCGTATCGGCGACCCGTTCTTCGGCGTCAAGCTGAATCCCGGTCATCTGATCCACCTCGACGAATGGCTGCACTCGCCGGTCTACAAGGATTCAACCGAGCAGTTGAAGTCGGGCATGGCATTTCAGGTGGACGTGATCCCCGCGACGGGCACGCGCTACTACACCAGCAACATCGAGGATGGGATCGCGCTGGCGGACGAAGCGCTGCGGTCAGCCTTCGCCGAACAGTATCCCGAAGCGTGGGGGCGGATTCAGGCACGGCGCGCCTTCATGCGCGATGCGCTCGGCATCACGCTCAAGCCGGAAGTGCTGCCCTTCTCGAACATCCCCGCCTATCTGCCGCCGTTCCTGCTCGCGCCGCAGCGGGCGATGCGCGCCCTGTAATCAACCGCCCTGTAAACGGCGCGGCGACTTTGAGACTCGGCGTTTACTCCCCCTCTCTACGTAGTCGAGAGGGGGTCGGGGGAGTGAGGTCAAATCTTCCCGCTTCCAAGCTCAAGCTCGACCCACCACTGCCGCGGCACGCCCGGCAGCAGGCTCATGACGCGCTGATTCTGCCACGCCCGCGCCAGACTGTCGTAGTAGCCGGTCGACGGTTCGAGGGCGGCGGTCGGCGCGGGGTTATAGTTGCCCTCGTCAACCCAAATGCCCAAATAGGGGATCGCGCGCGTGTCCCACGAGAGCCGCAGCCACGCGCCGTCCGCGCCCTGCTGCAAACTCGCCCACGCTGTTGGCTGATCCGGCGGCAAATAGAGCTTGCGATGCGCCTGCGCGCTCGCGGGACGAACCCGGTCGAGCTGAAGCCGCACCCCGGTGGGCGTCGTCGCCGCTGCCCAATCGAGACGCTGCCCGATCAGGGGCAGTTCTCCGGTCGCCTGCACGCTGATGACCTGCGTTACCTCGGCGGGGAGCACGATCCGCGTGGCTTCGTCCGCCGCGAACTGCGGATGTGCTGCCCAAAGCGCGCTCAGTGGTTCGCTGCCCGCGTTGACGACCTCGTAGCTCAAGCGCAGGGTTCGCTCGTCGACGAAGTGGATCGCCCGCGAAAGGACGTAGGGCAGTGTATGCCCCCAGACGCTCAGGTGGATGGTCGTGGTGGATCTGCTCTCGTCAACCTGCCATGCCAGCGCCCAGACCTCGCCGTGATCGGGTAGGTCGGCGTCGAAGTACGCGCCCGCCACTGGGTAGACGCAGCGATCAATCGTCGGGAACATCTCGTCCCAGCCGCTCATGTCCTGTTCGATAAAAGGAGCGCCATAGACTGGCGGGCGAAACTGTCCGTTCTTCGGCGGCAGCAGCCACTCACGCCCGCTGATGCGGTCGAAGATCGAGACGATCTTGGCGCCTTTCGCCGGCACGGTGATCACCCGCAGGGCAGGCGTCTCCAGCGCCAGCGCGGGCATCGAGAACCACTCCGTCGCGTAGCGGCGAGTCGATACGCTCACGAGTTTTTCGTCACGCATGAACAGAACTCGACGTGGAGCTGTCGGGGGTTTCACGCCAGCGACGATGCACAACCGCGCCCAGATGATCGGGCTGCTGTGCCAGTACCGCGTCAAATTCCCGCTGCGCCTCAGCCTGATTGCCCAGACCGAGCCAGCCCAAGCCGATCATGAAGTGGCAGTGCAGCCGATTGCGCTCGCGCAAGTCGGTGTCGAAGACCAGAAAATCGGGCAGCGACACGGCGAAGTAGTCCATCTGTACCTCGTCGTCCATGTGATCGCGCCCGTAGTTCACCAGCGACTCGAAGATCGCGTCGGCTTCGTCCTGCCGACCGAGCGCCCGCCGCGCCATCCCCTGATAGAAGATCATTTCCGGCGGCTGATCGTTGTAATACATGGCTGACGTCGGCGCGAGCGTGCCGAGCGTCGCCTTCTCGAAGGCGGTGGTCGCGCGCTCGGCGTCCCCGGAGCGGCGGTAGGCTTCGCCGAGGAAGTAGTAGATTTGGTTGTCGTGCGCCCCCGCCAACTTGCCTTCGCCGAGGTTGAGCGGATAGGTCAGCGTCTCGCCGAGATGCTGGATCGCGCTGGCGGTGTCATCTTCAAGCAGCGCCCGCTTCGCCAGTTCGACGTGGCTGCCGCTGTACTGCGCCGCGACTTTGCCCTCGCCGCCTTCCCAAGGATGGAAGGTGCGCTTCAGCAGGATCGCCAGCGCGTCAGCCGGGCGACCGACCACGTTGAGCAGCGTCACCCGCTCGATGGTGAGGTCGTCCCGCGAGTCGACCAGTTCGCCGTATCGCTCCAATCGCGCCAGCCGTTCCGCCGGGGCGCGTCCCAACCGCTTGTCAAGCTGATCCAGTTCGAACAGCACCCGGCTGTCGGTCGGGTCGAGCGCGAAGGCGCGCTCGTAGGCGGCTTTAGCGGCTTCGGCATCGCCGCGCTTGTTCATGTAGGCTAAGCCGAGATTGCGCTGAGCGGTCGGGAAATCGGGATCGAGGTCGCGGGCGCGTTCCCAGCAGGTGATCGCTTCGTCGTAGCGCCGGTGCGCATACCAGAAATTGCCGAGGTAGTAGGGCGCGCGCGCATCGGACGGGGTGTGCTGCATCGCCGCTTCCAGCGCCAGCACCGCCTCGACCTGCTGCGGGAAGCAGTAGTCGGGCGACCGGAGCGCCGCCGCTTGGAACTGCTCGTCGGCTGCCGCCGGATTGCCGTTTCGCAGACACAGCCAACCGGCGTAGTAAGCCGCGAGCGGATCAGCCGGAGCGAGCGCCAGCAGGTCGAGCGCTTCGACGACCATGCCCGCGTGGGCGTAGTCGAGCGCTAGCTCGATGCAAGTGTAGGAATTAGCCGCAATCAGCGCGGGATAAGCCGCGTCGCCGCTCAGCCAGTGCTGCTCGATCATTGCGCCGAAGTCCAGCCGATCCAGTTGCAAGCTGGCTTCCGCCTCCCGCGCCGCTTGATCCGTCTGCCCCAATTTGCGCAGAATGGCGATCTTGAGTTGGCGCGCCTCGTGATGCCGGGTATTGCGCGCCAGCGACCGCTCAATCAGATCGAGCGCGGCGTCCCAGTCGCGACGGCGGCAGGCGATCCGCGCCAGTTCGAAATAGCCGCTGTCCTGCCACGCCGAATTCCAGATCGCTTTGTAGAAGGCGTCGAAGGCGTCGTCGTAACGCCCCTGAAACTTGAGCGCCAGGCCGAGGTTGTAGTACGGCTCGCCGTCGTAGGGATTCGGGATTGCGCAGCGTCAGCCGCGTCACCGCCTTGCGGAAATAGGCTTCGGCGTCGGCGAACTTGCCGCGTCGCAGCAGCAGCAAGCCGAGCGCGTTGTTGCAGCGGCTGTCGAGCGGGTCGCGCCGCAGCGCTTCCTCGTAATACGGCTCCGGCTCGTAGGTCGCGTGGCGGTACTGCTCCAGATGCAGCCCGTTCAGGTACAATTCCTCGTTGGACGCGAGATCGGCGGGCGAGCGTGCGGGAGTTGCCGCCGTGGGGACAGGGTGATTCTGAGCGACGACGGGTGTGTACGCGAGAAGTTCGGTTCCGCCCGCGGAGACCGCAAGCGTGAGTTCACTCGCGCTGAGATTTTGGGGCAAGGCGACCGTTTCCTCAAGCACGGTCTCGGGGTCGAGCGCGAGCGTGCGCTCAAAGATGACGTTCCCGCGTCCGGTGAGCGTTACCCGTACTGTGCGCGGGCTGGAAACGTAGACCCCGACGCGCGCGCGTCGACTCGCTCACTTCGAGGTTCAGCGCCACGTCCTTCGAGACGTTCTTGGGCGCGCCGATCTGCTTGTAGGGCATAAAAACCTGCGTAAAACGCTTTTCTTCACCCGGTTGCAGCCAGCTAAAGTCCGGCTGGTTGTCGGTATACGCCCCGCACATCAATTCGATGTAGGGACCGTCCTCGTCGGTCAGGTGACGATCCCACGCTTTGCCGAAGTCGCCATTGCCCCACGTCCACTGCTTCTTGCCGGGGACGACGTGATGATTGGCGACGTGCATCATGCCCGCCTGTACGCCGTGATCGTAACAGCCGACGAAATCGAAATCGGAGTGATACGCCATATACGAGGTCGGCACGGGGATGTTCTTGTAGCGCGAGATGTCCGTCCCCGGCGAATAGTCCATTTTGTAGTAGGTTCCGGTCGCAATCGGAAAGCTCGATACGTCGCGCTTGCCGTGATCCATCACCGCGTAGACGTCGGGCGGAAAGACCGACTGGTAGTCGTCGTTGACCGAGACCGCCGGGTTCGCCCACCACAGGAACGTTTGCGGGAAGTCGGTGCGGTTGTACAGTTGAACGTCGATTTGCAGGTAGGCGCGGTCGGGATGGAGCGTGAAACCGGCGACGCTCTTGGTGCGGAACATGCGCTCGATCTCGCCCATCCAGACGGTTTGGCTGCCGTCGGCGTTGTGGTCGATGCGATAATCGACCGGCTCGAAGGTGCTGGGGCGGTGATGCTGGGGCCAGTTGAACTCGATGCCGCCGGAAATCCACGGACCCGTCAGCCCGACCAGCGCCGGTTTGATCACCCGGTTGCAGTAGATGAAGTGGTAGCCGTTGGTCTTGTCGAGCGCCATCTGCACGCGCCCGCCGATTTGCGGCAGCAGCATGATCTTGAGATAGCGGTTCTCCAGAAAGACGGCTTCGTAGCTTTGATCCTGTTTCTCGTCGAAAACGCGCTCGATGATGGGATGCGGATAGACGACGCCGCTGCTGCCTTGATAGACGCGCTTTTCCAAGAACATCGGATTTTTCTCTGGTTCGCCGACGCGGTAAGTCGGAATGACCACCGACTCCACCCACGCCCGTACCTGATCCGCTGCTTCATTCATGATACTTTGCTCCCCCTACGTCCCGGCGTCGTCGACCCGGAATCGCCCGACCTGCTATAATCCCGCGAAAGTCTGTTTGGACGAACTCAATGTCGCAAATTCGCATTCGCGAAGGTTTTAAAGATCAACTGCTCTATGTTATCCCGCGCAGCACGGTCACGCGCCTCAACGAGCATCCGCTCGTCTTCCCGCTGATGCCCACCGACATCGGCTGGTATCCCAACGCCCGGTTCCACTACTGCGAGCGCCCGCAGGGGGCGAGCGAGCACATTCTGATCCTGTGCGTCGCGGGCAGCGGTTGGTACAACGTTGACGGGCAGCGGGGCACGGTGCAAACCAATCAGGCGCTGCTCATCCGGCGAGACACGCCCCACGTCTACGGCGCATCCGAGACCATGCCTTGGTCGATCTACTGGCTCCATTTCATCGGCAGCAACGCCGATTTATTCGCCCGCCAGTTGACCGCCGACGAACACGTGATCGCCGTCGATAGTGATGCTGTCCTCGTGCTGCGGCAGCTTTTCATTGACTGCTGCAATGCGCTGGCGACCGGCTTCGTGCTCCAGCAGATGATTTACGCCTCGCAAACGCTGCATCACCTGCTCGCCAGCCTGTTTTTCGCTAACCGCGCCTTCGCGCCCATGCTCCAGACCAGCCGCTTTCACAACCTGCACTCGACGCTGCTGTTCCTCGAACAGAACATCCACAATTCGCTGACGCTGGCGGATATGGCGGAACACGCCCGCTTGTCCACCTCGCACTTCTCGCGGCTGTTCAAGGAGCAGACCGGCTACTCGCCGATGGATTACTTCATCCACCTCAAAATTCAGACTGCCTGCAAGCTCCTCTACCTGACCGACATGACCGTCCGCGAGATCAGCTTTGAGCTAGGTTACGACGATCCCTACTACTTCTCGCGGCTGTTCAAGAAGGTCATGGATATGTCGCCGATGCAGTACCGCAATCAGCCGCGCAGCGAAATCGCCAACCGCTCCCAACTCTTGCAGCAGCCCGACCGCTAGCCGACGCGCTCACCGTCTTTGTAGGGGCAGACCGATGTGTCTGCCCTTGCTAGGCGCACACATCGGTGCGCCGCTGCCTAATCTTTGGTGCTAGTTTCTTAAACCCCTCACCCCCTGACCCCCTCTCCCACGTAAACGGGGAGAGGGGGAAGATCGCTGGTTTTTGTCCCTCTCCCCGCCTGCGTGGGAGAGGGACGGCTCACCGTAGGTGAGCAGGGTGAGGGGAAAATGATGCAACCGATCTAGCACCAATCGTTAGTAATCGTTGACCCCTTTCAGCGTAAGCTGCTCACTGAAGTGACAAGCGGCGAACTGTCCCGGCGCGATTTCGCGCAGCGGCGGTGTCTCCTGCGAGCAGATCGGCTGCGCGTAGGGACAGCGCGGGTGGAAATAACAGCCTGACGGCGGATTTGCCGGGTTGGGAATCTCCCCGGTCACGGTCACACGATGCCGTTTGCGCGTCGGGTCAGGGCGCGGGATGCTGCCGAGTAGGGCTTCGGTGTAGGGATGATTCGGCTTCTGATACAGCTTGGCGGTCGGCGCGAGTTCGACCAGCCTGCCGACGTACATCACCGCGACCACGTCGCTCACGTGCTCGACCACGCCGAGATCGTGGGAGATGAACAGATAGGATAGGTGCAGCCGCGCCTGCAAGTCCTTGAGCAGATTGAGCGTCTGCGCCTGAATCGACACGTCGAGCGCGGAGGTCGGCTCGTCGGCGATCACCAAGCGCGGATTGACCGCCAGCGCCCGCGCGATCACGATGCGCTGGCGCTGCCCACCGCTGAAAGCGTGCGGGAAACGGCGCATGTATTCGGGTCTGAGACCCACGAGTTGTAACAGTTCGGCGACGCGCTCCTGCATCGCCTTGCCGGTCGCAATGCCGTTGACTTCCAGCGGCTCGCCGATGATGTTGAGCAGGGTCATACGCGGGTTCAGCGACGAAAACGGGTCTTGAAACACCATTTGCAGATTGCGGCGGACGTGGTGCAGCGTCTCGTTGTCGGCATGAGCGACGTCTACGGCTCCGAGTGTTTCGTCGTGAAAGATGACCTCGCCGCCGGTCGGCTCGATGCCGCGCATGACCGTATGCGCCAGCGTCGTCTTGCCGGAGCCGCTTTCGCCGACCAGCCCCAGCGTTTGCCCCTCCGGGATGGTCAGGCTGACGTCGTCGACGGCTTTGACGTAGCCGACCGTGCGCTTGAGAAACCCGCTCGTGATCGGGTAGTACTTCTTGAGATGGCGGATTTCGAGCAGCGGGCGCTCCGCCGTCACCGTCGAATTAGGCGCGCTGGTCATGGCGATCTCCTTCCGCTGGCTCGTCGTAGAGGAAACAGCGGACGCTGTGATCCCCGCCGACCGGGATTTCCGGCGGCAACGCCGCGTCGCAGATGCCGGACATAAACTGGGCGCAGCGCGGATGGAACGGACAGCCGCGCGGAATGGCGAACGGCGACGGCACCATGCCCTCGATGGCGTGCAGCGGTCCGACGCTTTTGTTGCCGACCTTCGGGATCGATTCGAGCAGCGCGCGGGTGTACGGGTGCTTCGGCTCGTTGAACAGCGACTTGATGTCGGTCTTTTCGACCACGTGACCGAGGTACATGACGACGACTTCTTCCGCCATCTCGGCGATGACGCCCAAGTCGTGCGTGATGAACATGATCGCCATGTTGAATTCTTGCTGAAGGCTCTGCATCAGTTCGAGGATTTGCGCCTCGGTGGTCACGTCGAGCGCGGTGGTCGGCTCGTCGGCGATCAGCAATTTGGGCTGTCCGGTTAGCGCCATCGCAATCATGACGCGCTGGCGCATCCCGCCGCTTAGTTGATGCGGATATTGGCTGAGTAGATCGCGCGCCTGCGGCAGCCGCACTTTATCCAACAGTTCCGCCGAGCGATCTTCCGCGCTGCGTTTGGAAATTTTCTGATGAACGAGGATCGCCTCAACCAGTTGATTGCCAATCGTGAACAGCGGGTCGAGCGAGGTCATCGGCTCTTGAAAGATCATGGCGATCTCGTTGCCGCGAATCTGGCGGATGTCTTCGCCGCGCGGGTTGTATTTCAGCAGATCGACGACTTCGGAGCGACCGTTCTTCTCGCGCTGGAACAGGATTTCCCCGCCGACGATGCGACCGGGCGCATTAATCAACTGAAGGATCGAGAAGCCGGTCACGGATTTGCCGCAGCCGCTCTCGCCGAGCACGCCCAGCGTTTTACCGCGCCGGGATGTCGAAGCTGACGCCATCGACCGCGCGGACGACGCCGCTTTCGGTGAAGAAATGCGTCCGCAGGTCTTTGATTTGAAGCAGTAGGTTCTCAGCCGTCATGATCAGCCCTACTTTGCGAATGGGTCGGCGGCGTCGCGCAAACCGTCGCCGAGGAAGTTGAAGGCGATCACGGTGGCGATGACGAAGATAGCGGGCGTGAGGATCCACGGCTGCTGCAACAGGACACGGACGTGCTGCGCGTCGCTCAGGAGCAAGCCCCAACTGACCAGCGGCGAGCGAATGCCCAACCCCAGAAAGCTGAGCGCGGTTTCGCCCAAGATCATGCCGGGAATGGCGGTGGTGGCGATCACGATAATGTGGCTCATCGTGTTGGGCAGCAAGTGGCGGGTGATGATGCGCCAACTGGTGCAGTTGGAGTAGCGGGCGGCGGTGACGAAATCGGTCTCGCGCAGCGCGTAGACCATGCTGCGCGTTTGGCGCGCCAGCGCGCCCCAACTCAGCACCGCCAGCACAATCGTGATGGCGAAATAGGTGCGGTCAGAGGGCCAGTTGTCGGGAATGAGGGTCGCCAGCGCCAGCCACAGCGGCAACTGCGGAAAGGACATCAGCAGTTCGATGATGCGCTGGATGGCGTCGTCGAACAAGCCGCCGATGTAGCCGGAGGCGATGCCCATGATCGAGCCGAACACCAGCGTCAGGAAGACGCCGATCAGCCCGACCGACAGCGAGACCTGCGCGCCGTACCACACGCGGCTGAAAATGTCGCGCCCTTGCGAGTCGGAGCCGAACAGGAACAGCTTGCCGGGGTCGTCGACCCCGAACAGGTGAATGTCCGACTTAATCACGCCGAAAATGGTGTAATCCGCCCCGTGAACCAAGAATTTGAGCGGGTAGATTTCGTCAGGGACGGTCTCGAACGTTCGCCGGAACGTCGCCGGGTCGACCGCCGACTTGATCCCGTAGACGAACGGGACGAGGTGAAAGTTGCCCTCCGTATCGACAAAATGGAGGGCTTGCGGCTCCATCGAGACGAACTGGCTGTGAACCATCGTCGGATCATTCGGCGCGATAAATCCGGCGAAGATCGCCGCGAGGTACATCGCTATCAGGAAGATTCCGCCGATCACCGCCAGCCGGTTGCGCTTGAAGCGCAGCCACATCAAGCGGCGTAGGGAGAGATACTGTGCCCCGTCCTCTTTCGCCGGTGTTTCCACAGTGGTTTGATCGCCAACCTTGCGTAAGCGTTCCATGCTGATTGATCTGCCTCCCACGCGCTATGAAAACCGGATACGTGGGTCGAGCCACGCCAGCAGAAGGTCGGAAATGAGGGTTCCCAGCAAGACGAGCAGCCCGATCAGCGTCAAGATCGTGCCTGCGAGGTAGACGTCTTGCGACTGGATCGCATCTAAATAAGTCACTTGAATGGTGGGCAGATTGAGCACGACACTCGTAATCACGAATCCGTTGACGAGGAAGGCGAGCGTCTGGCTCAGCGCGCCGATCAGGGGGTGGAGTGCGTTGCGGAAAGCGTGTTTCCAGATGATCGTGCGCTCCGGGACACCCTTCGCCCGTAAAGCCGTGATGTAATTTTTACCCAGCTCATTGAGCAGGTTGCCGCGCATCACCCGCATGACCCATGCCATGCCGGTGATCACCACCGCGCTGACGGGCAGCCAGAGATGCTTCAAAAAGTCGATCACCAGCCCGACGGACAGCGCCTGACCGATGTACTCCGGGGACTGAAGCCCCGTGAGCACCTCGCCGTTGAGCCGCCATGCGAAGACTAAAAAGGCGAGGGCGATCAGAAAGTCAGGCATTCCCAGCCCGATAAAAGAAACGGTCGTCAAGAAATTATCGGTTTTCGAATATTGATGGGTTGCCGAATAGACCCCCAGCGCGATTCCGATTGCCCACGAGAGGATGAATGCGGTCAGCGATACGGCGACTGTCGCGCCTAGCTTGCTCTCGATGATGTCGCGCACGGAGGTTCCGGTCGCTAAGGAGAGACCGAAATCGCCGCGGACGAAGTTTGCTGTCCAGTTGACAAACCGCAGCAGGAACGGCTGATCCAGTCCGAACTGCTCCCGCATCGCCTCGCCGCGTGCGACGGCGTCCCGGTTGCCGCTCAAACTTTGGGCGCGGATGTAGTCGCTGACGTAGTCGCCGGGGGGGAGTTCCATGATCAGAAAGCCGACAAATGCGATCAGGATCATCGAGGGGATGAACTGAAGCAGTCTCCTTACGACGTACCTTGTCATGCTTTCTGCTCCAATCGTCGGCGAGGGGGCAGCCGTGCCGCCCCCTCAGACTTACCTGCTAACGTTATTCTTGGTCCATGTAGAACTGCTCTGGGTCGGCGGTGCCGGGATAGCCCAAGTCCCACGATCCGACCAGACCGACTGCCGGGACGTTGTGGAAGTTGTTCTTCACAATGACCGGGCTGGGGTGCTGACCAATCGTACCAATGGTGATCGGACCTTGGTCGAGGTGAATGCGGTAAGCGTCGAGCAGCGCCGCATTCCGCTCTGCCGGGTCGGTCGCCGAAACGGCGCGGGTGTAGGCATTCTGAAGCGCTTCGAGCATCGAGCCAGCGCGCGGAGCAACACCCGAAGCGCCGCCAGTCTGATAATACTGACCGATGTTCATGCCACCCATCGCCCACTGGACGCCTTCAACCGGCGCCCAAACCGACGGCGCGGACAGCAGACCCCAGCCTGCCGCGCTGGGCCACGCGAAGATTTCAACTTCACCGGCTTGGTTGGCGGTCGTGTATTCGTCCCACGTCATAATGTTGATCGTGGTCTTGATGCCAACGTCTTCCCAGTTCTGCTTGATCAGTTCCAAGCTCGAATTGACCTTCGAGTCATCCGGGAATTCGGTGACGAACAGTTCCAGCGGCGTGCCGTCGGGGCGTTCGCGGAAGCCATCGCCGTCAACGTCAACCACGCCAATCGAGTCGAGCAGGCTGCCTGCTTGCTCCGGGTTGTAGTCGATGAACGAGTTCGCCCATTCTTGGTAGAATGCTTGACCCTCAGGGCTTTGGAATTCCTCCGCCTGCGGGAGCATCGAGAACTGGCGCGGTGTCGCCAGACCGAGCGCGGTCACGTCGTTGATGCGCTGGCGGTCAATCGAGACCGAAAGGGCTTGCCGGAACGCTTGGGTGTACATCAGGTCTTCGATACCCTTATCGGCAAGGTCGTAGAACAGCATCAGCCAAGGCCAAGCGAAGTCGCCGCGATCCCACATGATGACGTGGTAGCCACCGGCGTCCGCGCTTTCGAGGATCAGCGGGACGTCTTGCAGGGAAATGTCGCGCACCTGCATGTCCAGCTCACCGGCAATCGCCTTGAGCGCGACCTGCTCGGAGACCGCGCCGGAGGCAATCTCGACCTGAATGTTGTCGATGTAGGGCAGTTGGTTGCCTTCGCTGTCGACCTTCCAGTAGTACGGATTGCGCGTGAAGGTGGCAAGCTGATCCGGCACGTAGCTGGTCGGCATCCACGGTCCGAGCACCGGCATGTCCGCGTAGTGATAGCGCGTCTCGGTATTATAGCGATTCATCAGTTCGGTCGTGTCGGTGACGTCCGGGTTGTACTTGGGGTGGAACTGCTTCATGTAGTGCGCGGGCACCATCGACTGCGCCGAGTTCCACGGACCACGCGAATGCACCTCAAGGAACAGCGGATTGGGCGCGGCGAAGGTCAATTGAAGCGTGTAGTCGTCGATCTTATCGACCGTCATCGGCTCGCCAGCGACGACCGTACCGGAGGCGGGATCGACCGGGACGTCCGGGTCGAGCGCCATATCGTTCCACCAGAACAGGTAGTCATCGACGGTCATCGGCTCACCGTCCGACCATTTGACGCCCTGACGGAAGTGCAGCGTCACCTGCGTGGCATCGTCGTTCCATTCGTAGGCTTCGACAATGTTGGGGCGGAAGCCGGACGCATCGCGGTTCCACTTGAGGAAGCCTTCGACGCCGGCGGTCATCAGAGGTGAAGCCGAGATTGTTATTCTCGTCCAGCATGTGCCACGTGCCGCCGTACTGACCAATCTGCTCGACCGGTTCTTCGACAATCGGATTCGCGGGCAAACGATCCGCGACCGGGGGCAGCTCGCCAGCGGCAACTTTTTCCGCCAGCGACGGGCGCTTCATTGTAGGTCATGCATCCTGAGCAAGCGCCGCACCGCCAACAACCATACACAATGCGAGCAAAATCAAAAAGCGTTTCAACGTCGTCATCGTTTTCCCTCATTGATAGTTCATTTGACAAAGAAATTTTGTTTAGTCGGTTTCGCTATGCCGTCTCATCTCCTCTCCCTCAACCTCGGGTTGCGCACCAAACTTCGCCTTTTCTACCGCCGCTGTAGGCGCAGCATTTGGCTGACGAAAGTGCCTTTCATCGCCAGAGGAATACCCCGTTTCATGAGCGCGGTACCGCTCAAGACGAGATCGAGTTGTTCAATTCGGTAATTGGCTTCCGGTTCTAAGCCCTGAAGCCTCAGCGCGATCCGCTGTTCGCCGAAGTTGGAAGCGCTCAAAAAGGCAAAGGCGATCACTTCATGTCCATCAGGATGCACGAACTCGAATGCCGAGAGCGTGCTCTCTCGCGGCGAGCGCAGCCGGTAGAACTTGCCCAACTGCACCGTCTCGCGGATCGCCTTGTACTGAGCGACAAAAGCGGCGGTTTGCTCCAGATCGGCGGCGCTCCACTGGGTCAGGTCGGCGCCGATGCCCAGCGCGCCCATCATCGCCAGATGGAAGCGATATTCCAGCGGCGTCGCCCGGTTGTTGATGTGAATCGGGTCAGTCACCCACATCATGCGCGTGAGCGGGGCGTGCGCCAGCGTGAAGCCTTCCTCGATCAGCAGATCGTCGTAGGGGTCGGTGTTGTCGCTCATCCAGAACTGCTCGGCGTAGCGCATGATGCCCAAGTCGACGCGCCCGCCGCCGCCGGAGCAGGATTCGAAGATCACGCCGGGGTGTTTGGCGCGAACTTGGCGCAATATGTCGTAGACGCCCAGCGTATGCCGCACCCAGATTTCGCGGTCGTGCCCGGCAGGCGCATCCGCCCAGCCCGGCTCGCTGAAGTGGCGGTTCATGTCCCACTTGACGAACTTGACGTCGTTGCTGCTCAGCAAGTCGTCCAAGAAGTCGACGACGTAGGCTTGCACGTCCGCCCGCCCGACGTTGAGCACGCATTGATTGCGTCCGAGACTTCGGGGACGGTTGGGGAAGCTGTAAATCCAGTCGGGGTGGGCGCGGTAGAGGTCGCTGTCCGGGTTGACCATCTCTGGCTCGACCCAGATGCCAAATTCCATGCCGAGTTCTTTGATCCGGCGGATCAGCGGTGCCAGCCCGTCGGGGAACTTGTCTTTGTTGACGGTCCAGTCGCCCAGTCCGGCGCGGTCATTGTTGCGCTCGCCGAACCAGCCGTCGTCCATGACGAACATCTCGACGCCCAGCCGCGCCGCGATCTCCGCCGCTTTCACCTGATTTTCAGTGTTGACGTTGAATTCGGTCACGTACCACGAGTTGTAGACCACCGGGCGCGGCTGCTGCGCGGTTTCCGGCGGCAGCACGTGGGCGATCTCGTAGGCGTGGAGCAGGCGGCTCGCTTCGCCGTAACCGCCTTCGGTGAAGCCGCCGACGAAGACTGGTGTTTCGAAGGTTTCGCCCGCTTCGAGCCGCCACGTGAAGTCGAAGTCGTTGACGCCGCCGCTGACCGTCACCTGCTCGAACGCCGTGCGCTCGACGACGAATTTCCAGTTGCCGCTGAACGCCAGCGCGCCGAACCAGACTTCGCCCTGCTGCTCGGTGGTTTCGCCGCTGGGCGCGAGCGCGAAGAACGGGTTCGAGTCGAAGCCGCTGGCACCCCGCCGCCGCTCGACCACCTGCTTACCCATCGGCAGATCGGTGCGCTGAATTTGGAACTCGCCGCCCCACTTGCCGTTGAGCGTCGTCAGCGTGTAACCGTCGCGGCGGGGCACTTCCCACACCGCCGACATGATCTGCTCGATGTCGATGGGGTCGTCGCCCGTGTTGACGACGGCGGTGCTCCGCTCGATCAGGTCGTGGGCTTCAAAGACGCGGTAAGTCAGCCGTACTTCCAGCGGATAATGCGGGTCGTTGAGCGTGATCGTCAGCGTATCGACGCCGTCGCCGTGCTCGACTGCGCTGCTGGCGTATTCCAGCAGGACGGCGCGCACGCCGTCGGCAAAGCGCAGCTTCAGCGCGGGTTCGTTGAATTTGTAATCGCCCCAGACCGGGAATTCCTCGTGGGAATAGCGCTCGACGTTCAGCCAACGCGCGTAAACTCCGGGAGCCTCGTAATCGGCGGTGCGCGGGAGCTTCGCACCCCAGTAGATGTGCTCGAGATAACCCTGCCCGTCAATACCGAAGGCGTAAGCCGTGTTGCGGGTATTGAGAATCCAGATTGGCAGTTGATCAGTCGTTTTTGCCGCTTCAATAATGGACATTATGAACCCAATTTTTCGCTAAACTATGCGCTGTGAGCGACCCTATTTTCAGATGAGGCACGTTGCGGTGAGTCTTGTCGTAGTGAGAGGCTGAACTAAAAACTGACTCTCTAACTTCATCACACAAACCACCGCAAAATAATCATCTATTGCCCTATTTTCTTAACAGTACAATTTTCGCTCTCCCTACACAATAGAGAATCTCATGGAGTGATGGATTATATTATGATTTGGACGGCGCGTCGGCTGAGGCTCGATTTTGGCTGCGCTGACCGCTTTTTCGCTGGCGTGAGCGTGCGCGGAAACGTCACTTAGGGATGAGCTTCGCAGTATTTTGCTTCGGTCGAGCGTCTTTGTGATCTAAAGCGAAGGAGCACCTATGCCGGATGACTTAGATGAACACGAACAAGCCCTCGCTCGACGCGCCGCCGCCGATCCGGAGGCGTTTCAAGTCCTGTATCACCGCTATTTGCGGCGCGTCTATGGTTATGTCGCGTCGCGGATCGCCAATGCGCACGATGCGGAAGACGTAGTTTCGGAGATTTTCTTGCACGTCGTTCGCAACCTTGATCAACTTCGCAATCAGCAGCGCGCCAGCTTTGCGGCATGGCTGTTCGCCATCGCACGCAATGCCATCAGCGACTACTACCGGCGGCAGGGAGCCGCGCAGTCGCTTGTCGCGTTGGAGGCAGCCGCTCCCCTGATTGCCGCGCAGCCGACGCCGGATCGCGTTGTGACTGAGCAGGAAGACGCCGCCCGGCTGCTCGCGCTGGTCGTCGCGCTGCCGGATCGCCAGCGTGAGGTCATCACGCTGCATTATTACGGTGGGCTGCGCAATCAGGAGATCGCCGCCGTGCTCGGCATCGGCGAAAAGACGGTCTCCGCCTATCTCAGCCGAGCGCTGAATCAACTTCAGGAACAATACGCGGCGCTGTTTCAAGCTGAGGTTGAGGCGGTTGACGATGAAACGTAACTCCCAATCCGAGATGGAGGCGAAAATGACAGCGTTAGCCGGATTTGAGACCAAATTGGCGGCGTCCGCGCCGCAGCCGCGCGCCGGCTTTGAACAGGAACTGGCGCGGATGCTTGAGCAGCGCCAGCGCGCCAGAGGTTTTCTGACCGCTGCTCGACCGCGCCGGTTCAGGCGTTGGTCGCCGCGAACAGCTCTCGTTCTGCTGATCGTCCTGCTGGTCGGGGTAGGCGTCGTGATTGCCATGAGTGGGGTTTTGCAGCAGTTGATCGGCTATGACGCCGGGTTAAAAGCGATCTTGGATCAGGGGCTGGGGCACGAGATCGGCATCAGCCAAACGATTGACGACTTCACCGTCACGCTGGAATGGGCGTATGCTGACGGCAACCGGCTCACACTGGCTTATATGATTGCTGGGCATCCGGGCGAGCAGTATACCAATCTGAACAGCTACGTCTACAAGCTCACGCTGCGCGATAGCGGTGAGAAAATCCCCTTTTATCAGGGGATGACCGCCTTGATTGATCGGGACGGCGGCATTATGGGCTTGACGCCCATGCCTGACGACCAGATTCCGACCACTGACCGCAGCCTCAACATCCAAACCTACAATTTGAGCGACGCTGCCATTGGCGCTCGTTCGACGCTCGATCTGCACTTGGAGGTAGATGCTTTCGGGGTCACGCTTCAGCAGCGCACCCGGCTGCCTATCGAGCAGTTCGACGCGATGCGTGAGGGTCCCGCCGAGCACTTCACCTTTGACTTCAGCGTGCCTTTGGTCAGCGATCAGCGCTTGCTGACGACGGCGCAGACGGCGACCGATCAGGACATCGTGATTACGCTGAAACGAGTCAGCGTCTCGCCCTCACAGACCCGCGTGATCATCTGCTTCGCCCCGCCCGACCCGGCGCGGCGCTGGACTGGAATTCCGCATTTGACGACGGCTGAGGGCGACGTCCCCGGCGGTGGCGGCGTCCAGCCGTTCATGGACGGCGACCAAACCTGTGACAACTACACCTATTTCGCCGGGATGTACGATTATCACGGCGAATGGCGGCTCGAAATCTCCGAGTTGGTGGGGTTCGGCAGCGGCGGTGCCGATCAGCAGCGGATTGCTGGCTCGTGGCAGTTCCGGTTTGTCGTCCCGTAACGACGGCTCCGGTGAGGCTGCTTTGGAGCAGCGCCCCACAACGCGCGTCGGTTTTCCACCGTATAGTTACAATGTACGGGCGCAGTGTGCTGTGGGGGACATCGATGCTCCGAGTGACCGATTTGCGTTATCAATATGGTGCCAATCCGGTGCTGGACAATCTGTCGTTTGAACTCCCGAACGGCACGCTCGCGGCGCTGGTGGGGCGCAACGGCGCCGGGAAGTCGACGCTGCTCCGCTGTCTCGCCGGATGGACGGTGCCGGAGACCGGGGCGATTGAAATTGACGGTCGGCAGATGCAGCGCCACGATCAGCAGTACCGGGAGCGGGTGGTCTTAGTGCCGGATACGCCCGACTTCTACGACGAACTGACCGCGTGGGATCATCTGCAACTGGTGAGCCAGCTTTATCGCGTGGCGGACTGGCAAGATCGCAGTTTGGCGCTGCTGGAACAATTCCAACTTGCCGATCAACGGCGCGCTTTTCCGTTCACCTTCTCGCGGGGGATGCGCTATAAGCTGGCGTTGTGCATGGCGCTGGTGGTGCAGCCCGCGCTGCTGCTGCTCGACGAGCCGTTCGGTCCGCTGGACAGCCTCGCCAGCCGCCTGTTGTGGCGGCTGCTGAAAGAATACACCGCTGCTGATCAATCGGTGCTGTTCAGCAGCCACATCCTCTCCGACGAAGGGCAGCCGGATCAGTTTTTGCTCCTGCGCGATCAGCAGGTGACGGCGCTGGAAGCGGGGCAGGTGACGAACCTCGCGGACGTGCTCGATGCGTAGCGATTTGCGCACGCTCGTCTGGCTGCAATGGAAACGCTTCAAAGGCAGCGCGACCTATTGGCTGCGGCTGATCGGTTTCGAGCCGGACGCCAACCGCTTCTATCTGCTTTACGCCGCGCTGTTCTGGCTGTTCTGGGTCTATACGGTCTGGGCGTTCGTCGTCCAGCAGGTCGAGCAAATCAGCCAATCTATCTCGCCCGCCAGCGCGATCCAGTTGCAGGCGGGCGTCCCGGCGTTGATTTTGATGGCGCAGTTGGTCTATCTAGGCATGGTGCTGCGCAACTCGCCGCTCAAGCTCGACGCAGCCGAGATCGAATTCGTGGCGGCTTCGCCGGTCAATCGGGGGAGCTTCGTGCTGGTTCACTTCGGGCGATCCGTCCTGCTGCTCGCACTCTTCGCCGGGCTGGCAAGCTGCCTGCTCGCCATGCTGCTGACGTGGCAGTCAGCGCCCGCGAAGGTCGGTGTCGTCGGGTTGCAGGCATGGGTGCTGGGGATTCCCATCTTCGGGTTGAGCGCGGCACTCGCTTGGATTGTCGTGCTGCTCAAGGAGCGGCTCGTCTCCCGCTGGTTGAAGCGCGCCGTCTGGCTGATTCTGCCGCTGGCGGTCGTGCTCGCGGTCGCGCTGCCGCAGGTGATGCTGTTTCCCGGCGCTTTGTGGCTGACGGCGCTCGACGCCGGAAGCAGCGCGGCGGCATTGGCGAGTTCGGGTCTGCTGCTCGGTTTGGCGGGCGTGCTGCTGGCGCTGATCGGCAGTCGGCTGAACATGGCGGCGGTCGCGGACGACAGCCGGATGTATGCGCGCGTCCAGAAATTGGGCATTTTCGGCAGGTTGTATGCTGACGACGTGATTTCGAGCGTTCAGCGTCAATCCCGGTTGGCGCGCAAAAAGCACCTGCGCCTGCGGCTGCCCGAACCGGCGACCGGCTACGCGATCATCCTGAACCGGGCGCTGCTGTCGCTGTTCCGGTTGGCTCCGTCCAGCCTATTCCGGTTGATCATGCGGGGCGTCGTGCTGGTGGGGATCGTCTCGCTGGGCGTTCAGTTTGGCGGGTGGGCGCAGCTTCAGACATGGCTCTTGCTCTTGATGATCCTGATCCAGTTTCGCCCGACCGAGTTGAACATACTGTTCCAGCAGGACGTGGGACAGGCGTTCACCCGGCAGTTTTTGCCCTCGAATCCGCTGCGTCTCGCCCTCGCCGATGGCATTTTCCCGATCAGCTTGGCGAGTATGGGCGGCGTCGGCGCGCTGCTGCTTCAGGGTTGGGTCGATCCGCTGGCGGCGTTGGTGGTCGTGCTGGCGTTGATCGTGGGGCTGGAATTCTGCCAAGCGTTGGAGTTGGTCAGCGTTCCCGGTTTGTTCTTCCGCCGCATTCCGTACACTTACTCGGTCGCGCTTAGCGGGATCGCCTTGCTGGCGACGGGGCTGCTGCTTAGAAGTCCAATCGCTATTGTGTCCGCCATCATCATGGTCGATCTCATTTTGGCGACACTGCTCGCTCGCAGCCATTTCTAGCTGCTCTGTTGCAAACGTAGTTTGCTCTACCTATCGATTAAGCTGCCCAACTGCTTTTGCCCTCGCCCCTCCCTGAAGTCGGGGAGGGGAAGCGCGCGTAGCGCGCGGGGGTGGGGTCAAAGTGCCGATCTTTGCGACAGAGCATTTCTAGCGAGTCGATTTCGCCATTCCTCGGCTTATAGCGTGCCGTTTATCACGATGACGCGCGACCGGAAACCCTTCAAAATAGGGGCACGTGGTATCATTGTTCTCGCTGTGACCCGTCCGGGCGGCTCAGCGCTGTTTTAAACTGTTGGCAACCAAAAGGATTGATCGTGAGGGGTAGGCTGTTACGAAAGCGGATCATGCGGCATCGCGCGGCACTCGGCTGCGGCGTGCTGCTGTTGGGCATGTTCATCTGCCTCGGCACCGTGACCTTCGCAGCGGATCGGATTTGCTATGGCAACCTCAGCCAGCGGCTGCCGCTTTACCCGAATGCGACCATCAAGACGCGGTCGCACAACCTGCTGACCGAGTTCGGCATGGGCAACACGGTCGTGATCATGATGTCGCCCGACGACCCTGAAACCGTGCGCGCGTGGTACGCCATCCACACGGGCAGCTATCTCCGCGAGTCGCTGCAAAACAATACGCCCTTCTTCCGCATGGCACAGGGACAGGTCAACGTCGGCGTCAATCCTGATGGCGACGGCAGCGAGATCATCCTGTTCGGGACGTGTATCAACTAAGCTGCCTGAGCACGCTCGATCAAGGATGGGCGCGGGCGTTGTTCGGCGCGGCGCAAGCCGGTATAATGCCAGCGCGAAAACGCACAATCCTAAGGAAACATGGAACTCTACATCATCCGACATGGGCAGTCCGCGAACAATGCCCTCGCCGACGACAGCCAACGTACACTCGACCCCGGCTTGACCGATCTCGGCAGGCGGCAGGCAGAACGGTTGGCGCAGTTTCTGTCCGACAGCCGCAACCGTGACATTGAGTTCAACCAAGGCAGCGGTTTTGCGGGTGATGCTGGCGAACACAGCTTCGGCATCACCCACCTCTATTGCAGCGCTATGCACCGTGCCTTGCAGACCGCCGCACCCATCGCGCAGACGCTTGGGCTGCACCCTGAAGTTTGGCTTGACGTGCATGAACAAGGCGGTATCTACCTTGATGAGGGCGGGAGCATGGTCGGCTATCCCGGCAGGACACGCAGTGAAATTCTTGGCGAGTTCCCCGATTACATCCTCCCTGCGACTATCACTGACGCCGGTTGGTACGACGTCGCTCATGGCTACGAAGAAATGTACACGGGGGCGGGGCGTGCTATCAAGGTGGTGATGGAACTGCGCCGCCGTGCCGTTGAAGAGTTCAAGGACGCGCGGATCGCCATCATCACACACGGCACCTTCATCGATCTGCTGCTCAAGGCGTTTCTCGGTCAACTGCCTAACCGGAATTTCTATTTCACGCACTACAACACCGCTATCACGCGCTTGGATTTCAGCGGTGAGCGTATGATCGTTCGCTACGTCAACCGCATCGATCATTTACCTCATGACCTGATTTCCTGATGCGTGGATTTAGTATGCGCAGCCTGAATCCCAAAGGGGCACTGGACATGCTCAGGATAATTAATTGACTATAATATAAAAATTACGGCAGTCTTTCACCTGAAATATGAGATCACTTAAATCTATGGTGTGGTTTTCCGAAAGGATCGCATGGAAAACTTACTGCTAGGAATCGGCTGCAGCATTGTCGCCATCGGTCTCATGTTCCTAGCGCGTCAGAAGTTGAAGGCTGTCGTGAAAGATTCTCAATACACAGCCAGCGATCTCCCTACTCAACTGCAAATCGACGCGGACGTCGCGGTCGCAGCGCGTCCTGATCGCACTGTCGACAGCGCTGACGCGCCTATGCTCGACGAGGCGTTGCTTGATCCGAGTGTCTTCACCGATTCGCAGGAAGGGAGCGGTGTATTCGGTTCTTGGAGCCTTGATGCGAGCGGACTGCTCGCCTACCGCTATGAGCTGAACCATCGGCGCAATCCGCGTGCCTACTATGTCAATACACAGGGTTTTGATCGGCGGGATCACTGGCACCAAATCGGGAACGACCGAATTACGGGACTCGCTGGCAACGATGGCGTCGTGCAAGCTTATCTGGCGGATCGCGGGGGTATCTTCCTCAATCGATATGCCCCGGCTCACGATCCGCCCCGGTCATGGATTGGCTATCTCATGGACGCGGAAAGTCTGCTGATTCAGTTCATTGGACGTCTGCGGGCGTGGTATATCCGGTGGCGGATGCGAGATCGAATCGTCCCGCGAGGCGTTAATCCCTACCAACCAGAAAGCAAGC
Source organism: uncultured Chloroflexia bacterium (assembly GCA_963826685.1). Lineage (GTDB taxonomy): Bacteria > Chloroflexota > Anaerolineae > Aggregatilineales > Phototrophicaceae > Flexifilum. Next base: position 151,378 of record CAWGYC010000009.1, read on the forward strand.
CGGAAAGTCAGCAGGCGCTCGCCGCAACAGCCGGGTTCGCTTATGCCGGTGGCTACAGCTATCTATCCGACGGCGAGCAAACTTGGGCAACCGCCTATCGTTACCATCCACTTGGCGCGGAGCCGGGACGTCGCATCTTCGGAATCGGCTACTTTGAAACCGAGTTCACCCATCGGGACATCCGCTACGGGCGTCGTGTTTACGCGCCTTACGGGGATGACGCCGTATTGCTGAGCGATGTCGAGCTTGAAAATCTCCGTGACGCGCCCGTCTCGCTTTCCTGCTACGAATATTGGGACGTAAATATCCAGCAAATGCGGGTGGAGTGGATCCGCTCCGGGTTGTTCGCCGCTCATGGCGATCAAGAGCGAATGCTGATTAACGCTCGTTTTCTGCCAACGGTACAAGCGGAAAGCGATGGGCAGGCGCTGCGTTTTCAGCAGCAGCGCTTCGCCTTCTCTGACTTGACGGCAGAGGAACTGTCAGGCTTGGTTGACAGCCACCCACCCGATGTTTTTCTGGCGAATTTATCGGGAGATGAGCAGCGCGCCGCCGATTATTACTATGACAAACGCGCCTTCTTTGGAGATGGAACTGTGTTTGAGCCGGATGCCGTTCGCTTCAAGCTGGACGGGAAGACGGACGACCCGAACCATCAAGACTCGATGCCTTACTGTCTCGTCTTTCGGCACGATATTGATCTCAAGCCGGGAGAAAAAGCGAAGCTCCGGTTTGCTTACGGGGCACTTTCGGATGCGGAACGGTCTCTGGCTTTCCTTGAACGCTACCATCACGACGTCGACGTGTTCACGCGGACGCAGCGAGCATGGAAGGATCAACTGGCAACCTTTACCGACGAGCAATCGCCAATTTTGAGCCGCGAAACTCCTTGGCACGCCTACAGCCTGCTTTCGGCGACCCTCTTCAGCGAATTCTACGCTGCGCACTACACACCGCAAGGATCGGCGTATCTCTATTTGCACGGGGCGGATGGTGTGCCGCGCGATCAAGCGTTGTTCGTGCTGCCGCTGGTCTACGTTCGACCGGCGCTCGCGCGACAGCAGTTGAGCTTCCTGATGCGGCTGCGCAGCACCGACACGAATGCGCTCCCTTATGCTTTTGTCGGCAATGGGGCACAGGATAACGCCTTAGGATTGCATTCCAAGCCGTCGGATCTCGATTTGTTTTTCCTGCTCGCTGTGGCGGAGTACCTTTCGGCGACCGGCGACACCGCCTTCTTGCAGGAGCGTTATCCGCTGTTCCTGCCCGGCAGACCACCGGGCAGAGGACCCAATCTGACCGTGTTGGAGCACATTGAGGCGGCGTTTAAGCATCTGGAAACGCTGGGACTGGGTCCTCATGATCTGCTGGTCATTGGCAGCGGCGACTGGGACGACAGCATCGTGGCGATCAACAGCTTTAAGCCGACCTTTGACCGCAACCGCACCTTGCGGGAAGGTGAATCGATTCCCAACAGCCAAATGGCGCTCCACGTTCTGCCACTCGTGGCGGCTTTGATCGCGCCTTACGATGCGAAGTTGGCACAAAGCATGAAGGCGTTGGCTCAGACCTTGAGGGCAGCACTCGCTCGTCAGTGGAATCAGGAGAAGGGTTGGTTTTACCGCGCTTGGGTCTGGTACTACGCGGACGTGAACGACCTGATTGGAAACAGTACCCTCAGTCTTCAGGCGCAGGTCTGGGCGCTGATCAGCGGTCTGGCGGCGGAATTGGGAATCGAAGATCAACTCGTTCAAACCATCAAGACGAACTTGGATGACGATAGCCCAACCGGCGCGATGCTCGAACCACGCGGGCAAGTTTGGCCCGCGATTTCTCAACTGCTGACTTGGGGGTATCGCCGGAGCGATCCGCAGTTGGCGTGGCGCTCGCTCAATCGTCACACCTTTGCGCTCCATGCTGCCGTCTTCCCTTCAATTTGGTTCAACATCTGGACTGGACCTGACGGGACCAACAGCAAGGGGATGGTCAACGCGGGCGGGACGTGGGCGAGCGCGGTGACGCCCATGACTGATTTCCCGATGATGAATTCCAATCAAAACGCGATGGCATTGCTGGGCTTGCTGCGGGTCTGTGGGATCGAACCCGCGCTATCCGGTGACGGGCTGGACATCGCACCGGCTGCGCCGCCGGAACGCTTCACGCTTCACACCGAGCTGCTGCATCTGGAGGTTGCACCGGGACGAATCGCCGGGGAGTACCATGCGGCGAATGCCGGAGCGATCACGCTGCACGTCCATATTCCCGAAAACGCTGAAGCGGTCAGCATCACCTTGAGGGGAGCACCGCTCGACCTTGTGGTCGTGCCGGGACGCGCCGACTTGCCCTTGCGCTTCAGCCCCGATGAGCGCATCCCGTTTGAAGTTGTATGGCGCGACGTTGAGCGCGAAACCTAAGGGAACTATCCCGCTCGACACAGATTACAGGAGCATAGCACAGTAAATTAATCGGACAGCTTCGCCATATGTTCGGCGCTTAATGTGCCGCCGCCGGGATAGCCACCGGCGAGCGGGCTGCCCGCGATATCGCCTCCCGTAATCTGATCGAAGGCGGACTCGCTGCCATTTCGACATAGTTTGCCCAATCTCATTCCGCGCTCAGCCGGTGGCTGCCGGTCTGCGATCACGCTTGTCCTACTCTGAATTATGCCGGGCTTGAACCTCCCGCTGTCCGAAATTTCCTTACCGGGCTTCGTCAGCATGTTGATCTCTGCCGCCGAATCGATTACCTGACGGGCGGGCGTGTTCTGGTGTAGAATCCTCAAGACGTGGGTTTGTAAGGGCGTTGTACTTGCTTCGCACGCCTTGAACGCCTTTACAATGAGAACACGATAGGTCAGCGAATCAGGGATGAAGCGATGCCCTTTGAGTATGAGGCTTTAGTCGGCTATCTCTACGTCGTCGGTGGGCGCTCAATCAGCGCGCCGCCGCCGGGGACGCTCGTCGAGGTTGCGCCCAAACGGGTCGCGCGCGGGCGTGAAATCGACACCTTCTTCACGCTGGTGATCCCGTCGGGCGTCACGGTCGCGCCAGCGGTGTTCTACGAGGAGATGGCGCGCACCGGAGCGGAGCAGTATTTCAACAGCAACGGCAGCGTGACTGCCGGGATCAAGACCGTTTTCACCCATCTGAACGGCAATCTTTACACCCATAACAGCAGCGATCCGCGCCACTACGAGGCGAGTATGCTCTGCGGCGTCCTACGCGGGGCTGATCTGTACATTGGTAAAGTCGGGGCGGGTGTTGGGCTGTATCGCGCCGACGGCGAAAGCCAGCCGTTCCCGACTGACTTCAGCTACCGCGAGGCGCTCAACACGCCCGCGCTCGGCGTTCAGCCAGAGGCGGAGATGCGGATGGGGCGCTATCAGGTCAGCGCCGGAGCGCGCCTGATCCTCGCCGACGCTGCGCTGCTCGACTACCCGGCTGATGCGCTTAACAGCGCGCTGAGGCTGGAAGACGTGGGTGCGCTGCTGGCGCGGCTGCGCGAAAGCGCCAACCGCCAGATCACGGCGATGGCGGTCGAATTCGTCGCGCCCGATCAGCCATCGACGCTGCCCGCCAAATCAGGCGAGTTGTCGGCGGTGATTACCGGGGCATCCGCCGAGCCGATCTCGGCAGCCGCGACCGCCGCCCAAGACGACCCGGCAGCCGCCAGCGGAACGATTCGCCGCTCGTCGCAGCGCGGCGCGCTGCTGCGGAATATCGGCGCGCGCGCCGCCGGAATCGGCGCGAAGGGGGTCGATCTGCTGCTGCATCTGCTCGACCGCCTGATCCCCGCGCCGCCGGAGGGCAAAAAGGGCTGGCTGTCGTCGCCGTTCGCCGCCGGGCTGACGCTGCTGATCCCGGTGGTCGTGGTCGTGCTGGTGGTCATGTTCTGGATCAGCGGCACGGGCGAGAGCGAGTTCGACCAATGCGTCACCCGCGCGACCGAGACTGTCAACACCGCGCGCGGTATCGCTTCTAGCGACATGTCCGGCACGCTGGCGGCGTGGAATGGCGTGCTTGCGGTCGTCGAAGAATGCGACTCGATCCGCGCCAACGACGCCACCATCACCGCCTACCGCACCGAAGCCCGCACCATCCTCGACCGCTTGCAGACCATCACGCGGCGCGACATGACCGTGATCTACTCCTTTCCCAATGCCCAACTGTCACAGGTGGTGCTGCAAGGCGAGGATATGTACGTGCTCGATTCCGCCAACCAGCAGGTCTACCGCATTACGTTGACAGATGACGGCATGGGCATGGTCGCCGACTCGTATACGCCGATCCCGGCGATGCGGCGCAGCGGCAAGGTGATCAACTTTGACGTGGGCGACTTGGTAGACATTGCGTGGGCGGATAACGGCGCGGGGGTGGCGCAGAGCAACGTGATCACGGCGCTCGACAAGAACGGCGTGCTGATCGCCTGCCCGCCGCGCTTTTTGCAGGACTGTACCGCGCAGCAGCTTCCCGGCGCGGAAACGTGGAGCAACCCGAAAGCGATCCAATTCTGGAACGGGCGGCTCTACGTGCTCGACCCCGGCGCGAACCAAATTTGGCGCTACAACGCCTCCGGTGGATCGTTCGCGGGCGTGCCGATTGAATACTTCACCGGGTCGAACCGCCCGGACATCCGTCAGGTGATCGACTTTGCCATCAATGCCGCCGGTGACGTTTATCTGCTGACCAATACCGGCGTGGTCGCGCGCTTCACCAGCAGCGAACAGCAGGATTTCGCCTTCAGCTTCCCTGACACGCAGCAGATGACGTCGCCCAACGGCTTCTTCTTGAACACCAATCCGATTGCGCAGGGATTCTACTTTGCCGAACGCGACAAGCGCACGATCTTCGAGACGACGATGGCGGGCACGTTCATCAATGCCTACCGTGCCGAGGATGACGACCGCTTCGGTGAGCTGTCGAACGTCGTCGCCGACACCAATCAGGGCGTGATCTACGCGCTCTCCGGCAACTCGATCTTTGCCTTCCCGCGCTCACAGTAGGCAAAACGTAGGCACTTCCCTGCGAATCATCCGCTATAATGGCGGTCGGTTTTTAGTGATTAGTGGTTAGTTTTTAGCTAAAGACTAAAGACTAAGAACTAAGGGCTAAGAACTAAAAGCTAACCGCTCCTTGCTTGAGGTATCTCTCTATGCGTCAAATTCCCGGATGGTTGTTTATCGTCGGCGTGCTCGCGTTGGTCGCGGGGACGGCGGTCTGCTCGGTGGTCTCGTTCAGTGCTGCTCGCCAGTTCGCGGTCGATCTTGGCGAGAGCGGCGTGAAGGTCGCGTCCTTCAGCGACTTCCTGCAAGCACAGCCGACGCCCACCCCGTCCCCGACTCCGCTGCCGCCGACGGCGACTACTCGCCCCGGCGATACGCCCGTCCCCACCCAACCCGGTCCGACCGCGACGGTCGATCCGCTGGGAGATTACGTGATCACCGACCCGCGCCGGATCAACATCCTGCTGATGGGCATCGACCAGCGCGAGGGTGAAACCGGCGAGTTCAATACCGATACCATGATCGTCTTCAGCGTCGATCCGGTGCGCAAGTCGGTCGGGATGCTGTCGATCCCGCGCGACCTGTGGGTGAACATCCCCGGTTTCCAGCCGAGCCGTATCAACACGGCTAATCGCATCGGCGAACTGAACCAGTATCCCGGCGGCGGCGGTCCCGCGCTGGCGGAGCGCACCGTGACCGAGACGCTGGGCATCCCGATTGACAAGTACGTGCTGATCAACTTCGACGTGTTCACGACCGTGATTAATTTGATCGCCCCCAACGGCGTCGAGGTCTGTCCGACGCAGGAGATCGACGATCCGAATTATCCCGACGCGGGTTATGGCTTCATCCACGTTCATTTCAACGCGGGCTGCCAGCGGCTCGACGCTGAGCATTTGCTCCAGTATGCCCGCACGCGCCACACCCAGAACTCCGATTTCGACCGCGCCAAGCGCCAGCAGGAAGTGATCAAGGCGGTGCGTAATGAGGTCGTCAGCGCGGGCGGGATCGTCAACTTCTTGAGCCAAGTGCCCCAGTTGTGGGACCAGCTTTCCGGCAGCTACAAGACCAACCTCTCACTGCAAGAAATCCTCCAACTGGCGACGCTGGCGCAGCAAATCCCGCAGGAGAACATCCACTCCGGGCAGATTGGACCGCAGCAGACGACCTCGACCACCGTCACGCTGGGCGGGCTGCCCGCCGACGTGCTGATCCTCGACCCGACGCAGTTGAATACGCTGCTCCAAAGCGTCTTTAACCCGCAGACGACGGGGCAATCGACCGATCAGACTGGCGCAACCGGCGGCGACACAACGCTCTCGCTGGCAGACCTGCGCCAGCGCGCCGAAGCCGAAAACGCCTCGATTGTCGTCTTCAACAATACCGATATTCCCGGTTTGGCGGGGCAAACCCGCGATTGGCTGGCGAGTCGTCAGGTGACGGTGCAGGACGTAGGCAACATGCCTCAGCCGGACAACGCCGCCACGACGATCCGCTCCTACAGCGGCAAGCAGTGGACGGCGCGCTACGTCGCTCAACTGCTCAACATTTCGACCGATCAGATCGTTCCCGCCGCTGCCGACGGGCTGACGACGGCGGACGTGATGGTCGTCGCCGGTCCCGATTTGCAGCCGATGCTCAGCGGGCAGTAATAGCCTCCTAGTTGGGTGGTTGTCCTTTTGCATCACGGGCACGACACGTCGTGCCGCTACTGGGGATACTCACTTTCAATCGAGCTGCTGGCTGACCAACTCAATCAGTTTGAGCGTTAGTGCGTTGATTTCTTCGGCGACTTCGGTCTGCGCGCCCCAAAGCAGCATCTTGCTGCTTTCGTCGTTCAACTGGAACGGCTGGAGTTGGTCGAGTTCGCAGCGATACATCGCGCCAAGCTCAAGCCGACCGCTGTGCAGCCGGATCAGCGCCAGCCCGGCGTAAGTCAGGGTGCTGACCGACTGCCCGGACTCCTCGTATAGTTCGCGTAGGGCGGCGGCGAGCGGTGCTTCGCCCGGCTCGATCAACCCGGACGGAAGCTCCCATTCCTGCCGCCAAGGATTGAACACGATCAGCGCTTTTCCGTGATACCGAGCCACAACGCAGGCAAAAATCAGCGGAAGATCGGGATATTCTTCGACGGTCGTCACTCCCGACCGATAGATCAGGAGGGTATCGCCATTTCGTGCCGTGACCATGTCGATCAAGCCTATCTCATCCGACCCGGTTGTGTTTGAGTTATCGAACCACATCTTCTAGTAAAGTGGCATAACTCCCGGATTTGCGCCACTTCGGCGGAGTCAAGTTATGCTGCTTGTGGGCATTTTCCCATGATTTTCTTCGCGCCAGCCTTCGCAGAACGCCCACACTATGCTATCCTGAAGCCGATTCTTGAGGGAAAAACTCCAGACAGAGCTATGGAAACCACTGAAAAACCGCCATTGGATCGGGAAACACTGCGCGACGTGATCGACCTCGCGTTGTGGGCAGGGCAAATGCTGCTGCAAACCGGCGCTGATGCCGAGCGCGTCGAGGAAACCGTGCATCGCATCGGCACGGACTTGGGCGCGGAATGGGTCGACGCGCTGGTCTCGCCCAATGCCTTGATCGTCACGACCAGCAGCGGCGACGAATTTCGCACCAAGGTGCGGCGCGTCAACAATTTGGGCGTCAATTTCGCCATTGTCGAGGGCATCAGCCACCTGACCCATCGGATCGGCGAAGGCAAGATGGATCGCTTTGCCGTGCGCGCGGAACTGGAACGGCTCGACAGCCTGCCGCGCGAATACAACCGCTGGGTGGTTGTCCTGACCGTCGGCTTAGCCTGTGCTGCCTTTTGCCAGTTGTTCGGCGGCGACCTCCCGGTGACGATGGTGACGTTCTTCGCTTCGGCGGCGGCGACGTTCGTGCGGCAGGAACTGACTAGTCACTACTTCAATGCCTTTCTGGTGGTGATCGTGACGGCGTTTGTCGCCGGGTTGATCGCCAGTCTCGCGACCGTCTGGCAGTTGGGCGAGCGCCCCAATCTGGCGCTGATGGCGTCGGTGCTGCTGCTCGTCCCCGGCGTGCCGCTGATCAACTCGATTCAGGACATGATTCGCGGGCACATTGTGATCGGCTTGGTGCGTGGGATCACCGGGCTGGTGATTTCGTTGTGTATCGCGCTCGGTTTGCTGCTGGCGATGCAGTTGATGGGGGTCAGCGGGTTATGAACGTGCTGCAAACCATGCTGTTCGACGGATTCTGGTCGGCGATTGCGGCGGTCGGGTTCGCCATTTTGTTCAACGTGCCCCGCCGGATGCTGATCGCCTGTGCGCTGGCGGGCGCGGCGGGACACGCCACCCGTGCGCTCATGATGCACTTCGGGGTCAGCATTGTCCCGGCGACGCTGGCGGGTGCCATCGTGATCGGCTTTGCGGCTGAGTACGCCGGGCAGTATTGGCACGCCCCGGCGATCCTGTTCGCCGTTAGCGGTGCGATCCCAATGGTTCCCGGATCGTTCGCTTACCGGGCGATGCTCGGCGCGATCCGTATTTCGACGGCGACCGCCGAAACTGGAATGCCGATCTTCGTCGACGCCGGGATCAACTTTGTCACCACCGGGCTGATCCTCGCGGCGCTGGCGCTCGGCACGGCAATGCCCGCGCTCCTGTTCCGACGGCACAAGCCGGTGGCGTAAAAATACAAACCCGTAGGGGCAGAACTTAGTTCTGCCCCCACACCTGTTGCCTATTCTGCTGGCGGGACGATCTCGTAGGCTTTGATCCGTTCGCGCCACTCGTCCGGGATCGGCGTAGGCTTGTTATTGGCGTAGTCGTAGACCACGATGGTGATCAGCGCCCGCGACGCGATCTCAAGCTGATCGTCCTTCGCCCGCGCGATCAACTGCTCGGTGACGCCGCTGCTCCTGCCCAAGCGGGCGCTGCGCGTGAAGACGTGCACGTCGTCGCCCGCGAACAAGGGCAGCTTGAAGTCGATTTCGACGCGCGCCATGATCAAGCCGAGTTTCCCGGCAGCGCCATCCCACAAGCCGAGTTCGCGCCGGGTGTAATCGACCCGCGCCTGCTCCAAATAGGTCAGGTAGACGGCGTTGTTGACGTGCCCCAGCGCGTCCATGTCGCCCCAGCGCACTTGAATCGGGTAGTGATGCCGGAAGCCTCCCGGCGGCGTGATCGTCGTCATCGGTTGTCCTCAGTTGCTTCGCTTAGCAGAATATGGCGCGCACGCGATAATACCCGGTTCGCAGCGCCGTGACGTAAATCGGGTAATCGATCTCTTGGGGCAGCGTCCACGCGCCCGCGCGCAGCCAGAACGACGTTCGCCACTGCCACAACGCCGCCGGATCGACGGTCAAGCAGGTGCCGGTGATGCTGGTCTCCGCCCACAAACTCTTGTCGCGGTAGAAAGCGATGTTGTCGACCCAGACCGTCCACGATGTGCCGGACGTTTCGACCGTTCCGCCGTCGGGCGCGCCGAGCAGTGCCCATACGTCGCCGAAGCGTAGATTGGTCGGCAGATAGACCTGCCAGACGACTCCGCCCCGCCCGATCAGCGTCGGGGGCGGTTCGGTGCTGCCACTCCCATAGGGATAATCGCTGCTCCACGTCCAGTTGACCAGCGCCGTGCTGGGCGGCGAGTCCGTCCGCGTTATACCCTCAACCCACGTATTCGCTTCGAGCAGCGCCACCGCCTCGTCAATCGTCGTTGCGCCCGGCGTGATCCCCTGCCAGCAGGGGAGCGCGCAGTCTGCCGGTGGTGCGAAAAATGCCGCCGTGTGCTGATCCGGGCGCGCGGTCAGGCGCAGTGCTATGATCAACAAAGTGATCGACACCGTGATCACCCACGCGGGGCGCGCGATCAACCGGATCACGGCGCCGTTCCGTCATCCGTGATTAGCGCGTCGAAGGCTGGATTTGGCGTTGCAGTGATCAACACGGAGCCGCCGCCATCGATGCTCTGGGCGCGCAGTCCGCCCGCCGCCGACGAGTAAACCACCCAATCGCCTGCGAAAGTTTCCTGTCCCGGTGAAGCCGACAAGAGGCGCAGCGCAGCTTCGCCGCGCCGCGCGATCCACAGATAGCCGTCGGCAAAGTAAGCGAAGTGCTCCCCGTCCGGCAGCCAGCAAGGTTCGCTAATCGTCCCGCTGGCGTAGATCTGCGCGTTCTCGCCGTTCGCGTCCGCGATGAACAGGTCAGCGCCCGCCGGAATCGTTTGCAGATAGAGCATCTGATCGCCTGACCAACGAGGCAAGCCGTCGCGCTCGGCGGTGACGTAGCCGAAGATGCCTGCGTCGCCATTCGGTGCTGCCCGCCAGAGCGTCACCCGTTTGCCGTCGTGGTCGGGAATCGGCACGCGGACGAAGGCGCCGTCGTCGCTCCACTCCAGCGGCGGATAGAATGGCGGCTGATCCGGCGTGTTAACAGCGGTGAAGGTCAGCGCCTCGCGGACGCGCGCGCCGAGCGGATCGAGCAGCGCGACGCGCCCCTTCAGCATGTCGTAGATACCCGTGCTGACGACGGCGATAGACTGTCCATCAGGCGCGATGGCGAAATGCCCGCCCGCGCCCGGCGGCAGGATCAGCGAGCGGTAACCGCCCAGTTCGAAGCGGTAGAGGTCGTCATTGGCAGCCGCGCCGGAAGGCGTGGGCTGCTGGGTATTGAAATAGAGGGTTTGCTCGTCCAGCCATGCGACCTGCCTGATCTGGGCGCGGATGTCGCTCACCACCGCGATTTCCTGCGCGCCGAGACCGTCGATGCCGACGATCCAAAGCGAGTCGGGTTGGCTTTGCGATCCGCGTGTGAAAGCGACGTGCCGACCGTCCGGTGCGAGGATCGGCGTAATCGCGCCGCCAATGGCGAGTCGGCGCGGCGTCGGGGCGTCGTCGCGCCACGCGAACAGGTCGCCGTCCGCCGTCCAGACGACGAGCAGGCGAGACGTTGGTGTCGGCGTGGCGGTGGGCGTCGCCGTCGGCAGCGCGCCGAAGCGGAGTTCGCAGCCGAAAAGACAAAAACACAACGCAAAGGCACAGGCAAATCGGAGATTTGCGCGAGGCAAAGGCGCAAAGGAAAAACAGTGATGTGTAGGGGCACGGCGCGCCGTGCCCTCTCCACGCAGTGGAGAGGGGGGCAGGGGATGAGGTTTCTTTACCATTCGGCAATCGAGCCGTCGTCCAAGCGCCAGACCGGGTTATGCCACTTGTGCCCGGTCTCCGCCGCACGGCGCACCGCCACCTCGTCGATGGTGATGCCCAATCCCGGCGCGGTCGGCAGCGTGACGTAGCCGTCGGCGTAGTCGAAGACGGTCGGGTCGGCGAGGTAGTCGAGCAGGTCGTTGCCGACGTTGTAGTGAATGCCGAGGCTCTGCTCCTGAATCATGGCGTTGTGGGCGACGGCATCGACCTGCAAGCACGACGCCAGCGCAATCGGTCCCAATGGGCAGTGGGGCGCGAGCGCCACGTCGTAGGCTTCCGCCATCGCCGCGATCTTGACGACCTCGGAGATGCCGCCCGCGTGCGAGAGGTCAGGCTGGATCACGTCGACGTAGCCCGCTTGCAGCAGCGGCTTGAAATCCCAGCGCGAATACATGCGCTCGCCGGTCGCAATCGGCGTCGAGGTGTGCAGCGCGATCTCGCGCAGCGCTTCTAGATTCTCGCTCAAGACGGGTTCTTCAATGAACAGCAGGTGATAGGGTTCGAGTTCGTGGGCGAGGACTTTCGCCATCGGTTTGTGGACGCGCCCGTGAAAATCGACCGCAATGCCGAAGTCCGAGCCGACCGCTTGGCGCACCGCCGCTACCCGCTCAGTCACTGCCTCGACCTGCGCGAACGAATCGATATAGCCGAGTTCCTCGACGGCGTTCATCTTGGTCGCTGTGAAGCCGAGCGCCTGCCGTTCCAGCGCGGCGGCGGCGACGTCGGCGGGGCGGTCGCCGCCGATCCACGCATAGACGCGAATTTTGTCGCGGACGGGTCCGCCGAGCAGGTTGTAAACCGGGACGTCGTGCCGCTTGCCCTTGATGTCCCACAGCGCTTGGTTGATCCCGGCGATGGCGCTCATCAGCACCGGTCCGCCGCGATAAAAGCGGGCGCGGTAGAGCATTTCCCACAAGTCCTCGATGCGATCCGGGTCGCGCCCGATCAGCATGTCCTCCATCTCGGCGACGGCGGCGGCGACGGTCGCGGCGTGTCCTTCGACCACCGGCTCGCCCCAACCCTCGATCCCCGCGTCGGTCGAGACTTTGACGAACAACCAGCGCGGCGGCACGATAAAACGTTCGATTTTCGTAATTTTCATCAGCTACACTTCCGGTGAGAATCGATATATTCGGCGGATCAGGATTGTGGCTCGCGGGCAGGATGGGTAGTAGCGCGACTCATTTCCGGCGCGCGAACCAACAGCGTATGCGGATCATAGCATTTACGGTGGCTTTGCCAAGCCGCTAAAGCCGCCCACCGGGGCAGCGCTGTGGTATGATCCGGTTGCAGAGCAGTTTAAGTTTACTGTGGAAGGAACACCCGGTATGAAGCGCATCGTTTGGCTACTTCTCCTGTTGGCGTTGGGACTCGTCCCCGGCGTCGCCAGCGCGCAGACCGCGACCTCAGCTTACCCGAACGCCCGCCTGCTGGTCGATACCAGTTGGCTCACCGCTCATGTGGACGATGCGGACCTGCGCGTGATCGACATGCGCAGCGCATCCGCCTACCAGAGCGGACACATCCCCGGCGCGGTCAGCGTCCCGCTCGACGCGATTGCCTCGACCATCAATCAGGTGTCGCTGGAGTACGACGCGAGCAAAGTGCAGTCCACGCTCGACCGGATCGGCTTGACGCCGGGCATGACCGCCGTGATCTACGACGATCTGGGCATGATGAACAGCGCGCGCATGTTCTGGACGCTGGAATACGTCGGGCATCAGGACGCGCGCGTCCTGAACGGCGGTTGGAACGCTTGGCAAGCCGCCAATCTGCCGACCTCGACCGACACGCCCGACGTGACGCCCAGCAGCTACCCGATCTCGCTGGTGCCGGAGCGTCTGATCAGCGCGGAGGAACTCCTGAGTCACCTTGACGACCCGACCTACGCCATCCTCGACGCCCGCTCGCCGCAGGAGTACACCGGCGAGGTCAAGTTCTCGACGCGCGGCGGGCACATCCCCGGCGCGATCCTGTTCAGTTGGTTCGATACGCTGACCGGCGGCTCGGTGCTCCCGGCGACCGATCCCAACTGGCAGGCAGCGCTGCAAGACCCGGACGTCGAAGTCTTCCGTCCGGCGAGCGAAATTCAAGCCCTGCTGACCGCCGACGGCGTCACGCCGGACAAAACGGTCGTCACCTACTGCCAAACCTTCTGGCGCGGCGCGCATCTCTACTTCGTGCTGCGGCTGATGGGTTACAACGACGTGCGCGGCTACGATGGATCGTGGTCGGAGTGGGGCAACCGTGCCGATCTGCCGGTCGTGACTGGCGATCAGCCCGGTTTCGCGGCGGATTGCGCGGGTAATCACCAGTCTTCGAGTAGGGGCGCTATAATAACCATGGTGCTAGTCTGCTTGCACTTATTTCCCTCACCCTGCTTGCTGTCGCAAGCCGTCCCTCTCCCACGTAAACGGGGCGAGGGACAAAAACCCGCTGCGTTCCCCTCTCCGCTTGCTGGGAGAGGGGGTCAGGGGGTGAAGGGCTAAAAGACTAGCACCAAAGGTTATATAACGCCCCTACCAAATCTGCCTTCTCTAGGTTTCACACCTAAAGGACGAGTGCAATTCATGCGATTTGCCAACGAAGCCGAAGCGATCACCTACGTGTTCCGCTCGCTGCGAAAACTGCGCGGGATTGATCGCGGACCCGACGAACTCTCGCGCAACACGACGCCGACGCGCCGCTTGCTGCAAGCCACCGGGCTGCTCTCGGCGCGCGCGGATGGCAGAAACGTCGTGCGCGAATACGCCGTCATCACCGGGAGCAAGGGCAAAGGATCGACCACCGTGATCATGGCGAAGCTGCTCCAGCACTTGGGGCACACCGTCGGCATGATCACCAGCCCGCACCTCGCTAGCTGGCGCGAGCGCATCCGCGTCGATGGGCGCGCCATCCCCGAAGCCGACTTGATCCGCATCCTTGACGACCTCGCGCCGGAGATCGACGCCGTCGAAGCGACGCTGAGCGACGAGCAGTATTTCAGCCCGCAGGGGATCTTTCTCGCCATCGCGCTGCGCTGGTTCGACGAGAACCGGGTCAACGCGGCGGTGCTGGAAGTCGGGCGCGGTGGGCGCTTCGACGACATCGCCGTCGTCGGCAACCAGCTCTCGCTGTTCACGCCGATCATGCTGGAGCATCCGCGCCAATTGGGTCCGACGCTTCAGCGCATCGCGTGGCACAAAGCCGGGATCATCAAGGCGAACAGTTACGCCTACAGCGTCCCGCAGCCGACCGAAGTGCTGGAAGTGTTGGAGGCGGAAGCCGACGCGCTCGACGCCGAGTTTGCGTGGATCATGCCGAGTGATATGGGCGAATATCTAGGCAAGTCCGAGCGCGGCATTCGGATGCGGCTGCATCGCTACGGCGAACTGGAACTCTCGCTGCATGGGCGCTATCAGGTCGAGAACGCGACGCTGGCGGTGCAGGGCGCGGGCAACATGCACGGTCGGCTGGCGGGCGTGGCGCATGGATCGCCGGAGTACGTCAGCGCGATCCGGCGCGGCTTGGCGGACGTGATCTGGCCCGGTCGGCTGCAAAAGCTGCAAGAGCGCCCGGCGATCTACCTCGACGGGGCGATTAATGGGGCGTCGGCGCGGTCGCTGGTCAACAGTCTCGAAGGGGAACTGCACGACCCGGTGATCGGGATCGTCTGCGTGCCGGATGACAAGGATTACGACGGCGTGTATAAGGAGATCGGGCTGGTCAGCGACTCGCTGATCATCACCGAGACGGCGCGGAATATCTCGCTGCATTTCCCGCCCTTCCGCCAAGCGGTCGAGACGGCGCTGAAGTACAACCCCGATATTACCCACGTCCCGACGCTGGTCGAGGCGGTCGAGGAAGCGCGGGATCGCGCCGGGGTGGACGGCACGATCCTGATCGTCGGCACGCAGTCGATTGTCGCCGACGCGACCGAGCTATGGGGCTACAGCTACGAAGTGATTTAAGCGGATGCAAACCACCCCCTTGATGACGCTCAATTGATCGCAAAACTTAGAAAAATGGAACGGTTTGAGCCTAATTTCACGTGCTACAATAGCAGGTGAGATCAATTTCTGCTGCCAACTGAGTAAGGTCACGATCAGTCGATGAATGAGTTCGTAGCTCTGTCCGCGCTTGCGGTAATTGCCAGCACAATCGTGGTCTATTTCATGCGCCGCTGGGGTCTAAACCATCTGCTGGACATCCCCAACGAGCGCAGTTCGCACCGGATTCCCACGCCGCGCGGCGGCGGGTTGGGGATTGTCGTGACGACGCTGGTGTTTTTCGTCGTCGCCTTGTGGATCGGCGAGTACACCGAAGATCGCGTCGGGCTGCCTTTGCTGATCTTTCTCGGCTGCGCCGGGGCGATTGCGCTGCTTGGCTGGATCGATGATCGCACGGATTTGTCGGCGAAAGTCCGGCTGCTGCTTCAGTTGGGGATCAGCGCGTTGGCGGTCTGGGTGGTCGGGGCGGTGACGCAGGCTGAAATGCCGCTGTTGGGCGTGATCAGCCTCGCGCTCCCACTCGCCTACCTGCTCAACGTGTTCTGGGTGGTCGGCTTCACCAACATTTACAACTTCATGGACGGGATCGACGGGATCGCCGGGGTGCAAGCCTTGATCGCGGGGGTGGCGTGGGGTGTGCTGCTGCTCGCGCGCGGGCAGACCGAACTGGCGCTGTTCGCGGCGCTGCTCGCCGCCAGCAGCCTCGGCTTCCTGTTCCTGAACCGTCCGCCCGCGCTGATTTTCATGGGCGACGTGGGCAGCACATTTCTGGGCTTTAGTCTTGCCATCCTGCCGCTGCTGGCGTTCGCGCGCACCGGCGATCCGCGCGCGATTGGCGCGGGCGCGTTGTTCGTCGCGCCGTTCGTGCTGGATGGCGCGTTCACGATCATCCGGCGGGCGCTTCAGCACGAGAACGTCCTCACGGCGCATCGCTCGCACGTGTATCAGCGATTGGTCAAGCAGGGCTACTCGCACCGGCAGATCACCGGGCTGTATGCGCTCTACGCGCTGGCGAGCGCCGGCTGTGGCTTGCTCTATGCCGCTAGCGGGACTCTGCTCGCCGTGATCATCCCGATCCTGATTTTCGTCGGACTGGCGCTGTGGACGATGCGACGGGAAAACAGCACGGCGGTCGCGGCGTCGAGCTATTGATGATCGCGCTGCGCTAATACGGTCCGTAAGCGCTGCCGGTGTCGCCGCCGGTGAGGATGAAGGTCTGCCCGGCGGTCTCGTCGCGGATCAGCGCGCCTTGCTCGAAGCGCTGAATCGCCAGCGATGCCGACTGCTCGGCGGTGCGGGCGTAGCCGAGCGCTTGGCGGACGCCGTCGACCGCTTTCCAGACCGCGCCGAAACCCTGCTCCGGCATCTGCAAGCCAGTGGGCGGCTGCACCGTCCAGCCTTGATCGGGTGGGGCTTGCTCGACGTACCAATACTCCCCATCAATCCCGCCGCTGGGGACGAGCGCCCAAATCTCGCCGCTCGGTATCCAGTACATCACCCCATGTTCGAAAATCTGGTTGGTGCCGACGTAGCTGTGCGATGGCTCACCCGCGCAGCCGAGGTCGTCGACGGCGGACGTGTTGGTCGTCCACGTCGTGCCGAAGATGGCATCGACCGGATAGGCGCAGCCGGGCGCGGCGAGCGTCGGGAAAGCAGCCGAGCCAGCATCCAGCGTCCCGGCGAAGCGATCCGGGTTGACGTTGAGCAGGTCGCCGTCGACCGCGCCCGATTCGCCGAGGAAGACGCCGACGTAAGCGGTCGGCGCGGGCGTATGGGTCGGTGGCGGCGTGGGCGAGACGACGGCGGCGGCGCGCTGAGTCGCGTCGCGCTCCTGACCGTTGGGCGTGGGCGAGAGGTAGAGCGTCGCCAAGATTTTCGGCTGAACGGCGGGTGTGCCGAGCGCTGACGGGGCGGACGGTTCGGCGAGCGGCGAACAGGCGGCGATTAGCAGGACCAAGAATATGATTAGCGGCATGGTAGGGGCGTTCAATTGAACGCCCCTACGGAGTCTGTGAATTTTATCTGTTCGTTTGCTGGACCCTGTGTTAGCCATCAGTTACACTCCACCGGGAGCGAATATTCCACGACATTTTCGAACGAGCCGTCGGCGTGCTGGGTGTACAACCCATAGCTGATACGCGCGGCGTCCGCGAGGCGCGGCAGGCTGTAGACGTCGCGCACGACCTCCTCGGCGTCCCACGTCGTCAGCGGACGCCAGCCGTAAACCGGCGCGCTGTGATCGTCCTGCGCGATCACGCTGCCGCTCGCGTCGAGCAGGTGGACGAAGACGCTGAGATCGCGCTGCGGGTGATCCTCGGCGTGCCACGCCACCCGCAGGATGATCGCGTCGGGCGTGCATTCGACACGATGCGCCGTTTCCGCCACCTCTGCTTGGTCGGCGTTGGGGTCGGTCTCCAACTCCGGCTGGGTGGTGATCTGCACGAGATCCGGCGCGACCGCGTGCAGATAGACGCGCTGCCCGATTTGATCTTCCCACCAACTCACAGGTTGATTGTAGAACGTATAGGCTGGCGTGACCAGCGGACCCTGCTGAAGCAGCGCTTTGTAATCGGCTTTATGGGTGACGAGCTGCATTCCCGGCAGCAAGCCGAGCACGTCACGGGCGAAGCCGACCGCGAAATAACGCGGTCCCCACGCCAGCATCAAAGTCGCGCCGGGGGGGGTGTGCTGCGCCAGCGCAATCGTCTGCAAGCCGGTCGAGTCCTCGGTCAAGCTGGTGATGAAGGGGGCGTTCTCGCTGTAGAGGTAGCCCGCGTAAGCGACGGCGATCACCGTGAGGATCACGATCAGGTAAGGCGCAGCCGCCGACGACCGGCGGCGGACTTCACCGTCGCCGCGCTGGGTGCTCCCCCGCTCCACAACGTGGAGCGGGGGTTGGGGGGTGAGGTTTCTGGGCGTGATCGAACGGATCGGAGCGGCGATGGTTGGCAGCAGCGCATCCGCCAAGAACAGCCAGCCGAAAGCGAGGCTGAGCGTCACCGCGAGGATCAGCGCCGAGAGGATGTCGGTGTAAAACAGGGCGTGAAATAGATACGCCGTCCCGCCGCTGACGATCAGCACGAGGGCGGCGCGGCGGGTGCGCGGCGCGGTCAGCCCGGCGATCAAGCCGACGATGCCGACCAGCACGCCGGGGACGGTCAGGTCGGTGACGATCACGTTGTTGACCAGATTGACGTTGGCGATCAGCGCGTCGAGCGACCCCGGCAAGCCGATGAAACGCGAGGCTTCGCGCCCCATGAACTGGTCGATCAAGCCTTGCAGCGTCCCCGGCTCGCCGTAGACCCACGCCGCGCCGGTCACTGCGCGCAGATAGAGATAGGCGTAGGGTAGCAGCCCGATCAGCCCTAAACCGAGCAGCGCGAACAGCATCAGCGGACGGCGGCGCAGCAGGGCTTTCAGGTCGGCATAGACGGCGACGATCAAGGCGGGCGCTGCCATGATCAGCGCGCGGTGATGCGCGACGGCGATCCCGCCGATCAGCGCCAGCCAGTAGAGCCGTCCGGCAATCGGCGGACGCCAGAGCGCGACCATCAGCAGCAAGAGCAGCAGGCAGAGCGTCATCGTGTAGATTTCGGCGATGTCGTTGTAAATCCAGACGGTGCGCGTCAGCCCGTAGAGGACGGTCATGCCAGCGGCGAGGTAGGGGCGATGGGTCAGCTTGAGCGCCAGCGCGTAGATCAGCGTGAGGGCGAGCAGTCCCCAGAACAGCGAGACGACGGCGGGGGCGGTCGCCGCGCCGACGCCGAAGGCGCGCAGCAGCGCTACCAGCGTGCTGCCGATCATCACGTAGACCGGATAGCCGGTCGCGTGGAGCGTGCCAAACTTATTGAGCACGACTTGGGTCTCGCCCACGTCGATCATGTAGTAATTTTCCGAGCCGTTGGGGATCGTCTGAATCGCGGGGAGGTAGGCGACCAGCAGAATCGCCAGCGCCACCGCGAGCGCGAGTAAAGTCTGGGTCGTGCGCGAGTGAGTCATGGATGAGAGATTACCCTATGTCGACGGTTTCTTAAGCGACGCTCAGGATTAGGTGTCACAATCCGCGCCAGCATAGCGTATATCGATGAGTAGGAAGTGAATCGTATATGGAGATAGGCAGCAAAGTGCCGGATTTCGAACTGACAAATCAAGACGGCAAGCGCGTCCGTCTGAGCGGTTATCGCGGGCATAAGGTAATTCTGTTCGCTTTTCCGAAAGCTTACACGGCAGGTTGCAACGCCCAAGCGTGCGCTTTCCGCGATGATTTCCCGCAGGTCGAGAGCGCCAACGCGGTCGTGTTGGGCATCAGCGGCGACAGCGTGGCGACGCTGCACAATTGGAAGACCGACAAGCATCTGCCTTACGATCTACTGTCCGACCCGCAGCACGAGGTGCTCGAACCGTGGGGCGCGTGGGGGATTCCGCTGTTGGGGCTGATCAGAATCCCGATGGTCAACCGCTCGTACTGGGTGATCGACGAAAACGGCGCGCTGATCGACCAGCAGATCAACGTCGGTCCCAAAGACAGCGTGAAAAAGGCGCTGGCGGCAGTTGGGGAAAGCGTCGCCGAAGTTTAAGTGAGTTCTCGAAAGAAATCCGCGAAGATCGTGGCACTCCGTAGGGGCGTTATATATAACGCCCCTACAAAACATCCGGTAACCTGCCTTAGACAGTCTTGAAACCAGTAAGCTCGTGGCGATCTCTCAATTGGCTCTCAGCGCACGCTGATGCGGCTGCCCTCGCTGGTCTTCTCGATTTGGACGTGAACCGGGAACGAGTCGCGCAGTTCGTCGATGTGCGTGATCACGAGGATCAGGTCGAAATCCTCCTGAATCGCGGTGATCGCCTCGACCAGCTTATTGCGTCCTTCCTCGTCCTGCGTGCCGAACCCCTCGTCGATGAACAGCGTCCGCAGCTGCGCGCCCGCGCGTCGCGCCAAAAGCTGCGACAGCGCCACCCGCAGCGCGAAGTTGACGCGGAAGGCTTCGCCGCCGCTGAACAGCTCGTAGTCGCGCGTGCCCAACTCGTCGGCGATTTGGATGTCGAGCGTTTCGGCGACGCCGCCGGTGATCTTCTCGCGCTGGGTATTGAGCATCAGGCTCATGCGCCCGTCGGTCATGCGGCTGAGCAAGCGGTTTGCGCCGGATTCAAGCTCCGGGATCGCCGTTTCGATGATCATCGCCGGGATGCCGTTCTTGCCGAACGCCAGCTTGAGTTCGTCGTAAACGGCGCGGTCTTCGCGCCGCTGGGCGAGGCGCGCTTCCAGTTCGGCTTTGCGGATGCGCCCGTCGTCGATGGCTTTGAGCGCCTGCTGCGCGTTGATCAGCCTGCGATAAGCGTTGTCGTGGGCGATGCGCTGGTGATTGACCTCGGCGCGGCGGGCTTGCTCCTCGCGTACCAGCACCTCTAACTGGGCGATCTCGCCGCCGAGCGCGTCGAGTTTCTCGCTTTCCTCAACTTGCGCGGCGATCAGCCGGTCGCGCCGCGCCAGCGCGCCTTCGAGCGCTAACTCGGCGTCGGGCAGCGCTGCGAGCGCGATCTCAAGGTCTTTCTGCCGTCCCTCGAACTCGTGGAAGGTCTCTAGCCCCTGCCGCGCCGCGCTGTGCTGATCGCTGTCGTAACCGAGCGCCGCCCTCTGACCGTCGAGCATGGCGATCTGCGCCCGCACGTCGGCGGCGAAAGCGTCGCCGTCGAGTGTGTCCTGCGCGGCGTCCCGGCGGGCGCGTACCTCGTGAAGCTGAAGCTCGGCGGCACGGGCGTTATCGACGCCGGACTTGAGTTCGCCCTCTTTCTTTTGCAGATCAGGCAGGCGTTGCAGCTTCACTTTGACGTCGGTGATCGCCTCCTGCACGACTTTGCTGTCGGTGGTGATCGTTTTGACGCGCGCTTGATTGGCGCGATAGGTGTCGCCGCGCGTCCCGCCCTGTTCCTGAAGCTCCGCCAGCAGGCTGGCGCGGTGATCCTCGGTCAGCGGCTGTCCACAGAGCGGACAAAAAGCGCCTTCCGCCGCCGTGAGCCGGTCGATGCGGTCTTTCAACTGGTTCATTTCGGGGAGCAGCGTCCGGTTGGTCGCCTCCAGATCGGTGCGCTCGTTCTTGAGCGCGTTCGCCTGCGCGTCGAGATCGGCGCGCTCGGCGTCGAGCGCCGTCAGCGCCGCGAGTTCGATGCGGAGTTCTTCCAGCGCGTCCGGCTGGGCGGCGTTGACCGTCCGCTCCAAGCCCCGGATGGTCGCGTCGTGCTCGCCGATCTCGCGCTTGAGTTCGGCGCGGGCGTCGTCCAACTGGCGTTCGAGCGTGTGGTGTTGGGCGTCGAGGTCGCTCAACTGCATCAGCTTGTCGCCCAGCGCGTGATCGGCGGCGCGGGCGTCTTGCAGCGCGGCGTAACCCGCCTCGATCTCGTCCTGCGCGGCGATGGTGCGCTCGTAACGGGCGACGGTCGCCTCCTGCCGGGCGATGTCGTCAGCGGCGGCTTTCAGGTCGCCCTCGAAGCCGCGCAATCGCTGCTCGATCTCGGCTTTGCTGCGCAGCGCGGCGCGCAGTTCGTTCGGCGCGTGCTCGACCTGCTTGAGCGCGGTCTCCGCCAGTTTCAGCGCTGATTCGGCTTCCTGCTGCTGCGTCTCGGCGGCGGCGAGGTCGGCTTTCAGCGCCGGTTCGCGGGCGATTTCGTCCTCGTAGCGTCTGATTTCTGCCTCTAAACCAATGATGTGGTCATCGACCTCGCGGATCACCTTCTTGACGGCGTCCTCGTACTGCTCCCAGCGCTCCAAGCCGAGGATGTCCGAGAGGATCTGTTTGCGCTCGCGCGGGGCTTTGGTGGTGAAGGCGTCGGCTTTGCCCTGCTGCAAGAATGCCGAATTGACGAACGTTTCGTAGTCGAGGTTGATCAGGCGGCTGATCTTCTCCTGCGTCGCCCGCATACTCGGCTCGCTGATGTTGTTGGGTGTGCCGTCCTCGTCGATGGCGATCAAGTCGAGCGTGCCCGAACCGCTCCGGCTGCGGGCGCGGCGGCGGATCACCTGATAGGTCAGCCCGACCTGCTCGAATTCGAGCATGACGTACATGTCGCTCTGCCCCATGTGGACGAGTTCTTCGTCGCGGCGGGCGCGGGCTTTGCCCCACAGCGCCCACGTGATCGCGTCGAGCAGCGACGACTTGCCCGCGCCGTTCGGTCCGGTCAGGCAGGCGAGGTGAATCCCGTCGAAGCGGATCGGGTCAGGCGAGCGGTAGGCGAGGAAGTTCTTGATCTCTAGGCGCAGCGGCAGCATAAATTATCCGGTACTCAATCAGCCAATAGCAGCGGAATTATAGCACTTGTGTGCGAATCGGTGGAAAAAGCGAAATGATTTAGCGCAAAGGGAAAAGAAAGACGCAAAGATTCGTGAATCCTCTTTGCGTCTTTGCGGCTTCGCGTCTTTGCGTTAAATCTTTTCTTTCTTGCCGTCCTTACTGGATCGTCCAGTAGGTGTAGCCCCACAGCAGCGCACCGACTTGCAGTTCGTCGAGGTTGCTGCCAGTGTTGGGGATGGCGGTGGTGTCGTCGTTGTCCCAGATCGAGACCGCGCCCGACGACGGAAAGCCGATGAAGGCGATCTGCTGACCGTCGGGCGAGAGCGTCACCTGCGCGGGCGATCCGACGGCGGCGGCGTTGGTGCCGACGACCTCCCAGAAGAAGCCCTCGGTCGGATCAGCGCCGAACCGCAGCGTGCGCGATCCGGCAGCGGCGGTCGTGATCTGCGGGATCGCCTGCGCTGCTTGCGCGACTCCGGTCGCCGGGTCGATCAAAATCCAGCCCGCCGACTGGTAGAGGATGCCCACCTGATTGACGCCCTCGACCCACGCGAAATCGACCACCTGATCGTCGGCGACGGCGGCGAGGCGCGGGCGTGACAGCAGCTTCCCGCTAGCGTCGTAGAGCAGGTAATCCTGCTCCCCGGCGGCGTCGGTCGAGGCGTTGATGGCGATCCCGCCGCTGCCCCAGCGCAGCGACGGTGCCGCTCCCTGCGCTGCCGACGCCGGAATGTCGGCGATCAGCGTGGTCGTGGCGGTTGTCGCCATGTTGTAGACCATCAGCGCGGGCTGACCGTCAGGGTAGGCGTATTCCGTCCACGCGATGTACGATCCGTCGGGCGACCAGACCGGGGTCGAACGGATGGTAGCGTTGTCGAGCGTGCCGCTGACCAGCAGCGAGGCGTCGACCGGCTGCCCGGCGATCTTGAGCGGCGCATCGTCGGCGCGGTCGAGCAGATAGATGTCGCCCGGCAGGTCGATGTCGGCGATGTAACCGCTGGCGTCGACGCGATCCAGCGCTTCCATGCCGACGGCGGCAGCGGCTTTGTAGGCGATGTGCAGCTCGTCGGGCGCGAGCACGGGTCCAGAGATCGTACCGTTCTCCGTCAGCGCGACCGGCGCGGCATTGAACGAGTCGACGCGATAGAGGTCGCCGCGAATCCAGAGGATCAGCGACGGTTTGCCTTGTGCGCTGACGAGGCTGACGGTTAGAATGAGTGCGCTTAAGCATAAAAAGAGTAACCGATTTCGCATCGCTTGCTCCTTACTTTAAAAAATAGCGTCACACGGCGATCAAGTGACCACCGCGTGACGCTGATCATGGCATAAATTGGCGGCGTTGCAAAGCGCCGATTGACCTCACCCTGCTGCGCTGCGCTTAGCTCCCCCTCTCCATTACATGGAGAGGGGGTTGGAGGGTGAGGTCAATTCACCGGCGCGAGCCAGACGTCGTTGCCTTGACCTTCCATCGTCCAGCCGATCACGCCGCGATAGTTGACCTGCCACCACGCCGCGTTTTCGCCGCAGATCGGTCCGCCGATTACGTCGAGAGTTCCACCTGCCGGGATCAAGCCCAGCACGCGGCTGGCGGTCGAGGCGCTGGCGCGCAGGCGGTTGGGCAAGCCCGGCGTCACTTGGGCGCGGCGTCCGGCGCTGATCCACGAGGGCTGGAAGCCGGGGCACATCACCCGGTCAAGCCAGTACTGCCCGTTTTGACCTTCCGCCGTCCAGCCGATCACGCCGCGATAGTTGACCTGCCACCAGTTCAAGCCCTGCACGCAGGCGGGTCCCTGAATGACGGTGAAAGTGTCGTTGGTGCTCATCGTCGCCAAGACCTGCGCGTTCAGCGACGCCTGCGCCCGCAGTCGATTCGGCAGCCCAACCCGGACGACGCCGGTATAGCCCGACAACAGATTCGGCGGCAGGGTGCAGTACTGGGGCGGCGTCGGCGTGGCGACCACGCTGTAGGGTTCGAGCCAGTAGGTGCTGCCTTGCCCCTCCGCCGTCCAGCCGACCGTGCCGTAATAATTGACCTGCCGCCACGTCATGCCGTTGGCGCAGGTCACGCCCGACAGCACGTTGAAGACGCTGCCAGCGGGCATCGTCGCGATGATCACGCTCGACCAGTCTTGATTGGGCTGCGTGCGGATGACGTTGGGCAGCCCCGGCGTGACGCGCCCCAAGCTGCCGGGGATCAGCCGCGTCGGCAGGTTCATGCAGACGTTGGGGGTGTTGTACGGCTGCGTCCAGTAGACGTTGCCCTGTCCTTCCGGCGTCCAGCCGATCTGCCCGTTATAGTTGACCTGCCACCAGTAGGAGCGGTCGTAGCAGCTCGGACCGCCGACGACGGTGAAAACGCCGCCCGCCGGAATCTCGCCGAGGATCACGCTGTCATAGCCGCGATACGGCTGGCTGCGCAGGCTGTTGGGCAAGCCGGGCGTGACCTGCCCCTGCCCGCCGATCTGAAGGCGAGGCGAGAGCGCGCCGTAACAATAGCCCTGCGCCTGAGTGACAGGCACGAAGGCGGCGAGTAAGAGAATGACGGTCAGCAGACCGCCTAAACGTTTAAGCATGGTAGTTCCCCCCAGAGAAAGTGCTCGTAGTGCCGGAAACTCATCTCGGATTGTCACGTCAATCAGGTAATACGAACAAATTTAAGATGAGTTATGAAATTCATTATCAGGGAGATCGGTAGGCGCGTGCTGGCTGGTGGGTGGACGCCTACCTGACGCTGAGGTTAGGAAGTGGTTAGAATGGGCGCGAGTTCGATCAGCGGCGAGCGTGCCTGATCATCAGGAGCGCGGCGATGAAAGCCAACCCGGCGCCAGCGATGAACGGCGCTGACGCACCAAATCCCTTCCAGCCGCCCACGCCCTGCCAAAGTAGCCCGGCGAGGACGCTCGCGGGCAGCACCATCAAGCCGACCGTCGCGTTGTAGAAGCCGTAGGCGGAGCCGCGCTGCTCCGGCGGAATCAGGTCGGCAACCAGCGCCTTCGCCGTCCCCTCGACCGCCGCGTAGTAGAAGCCATACAAGGCAAAAATGACCCAGATTTCCCACGCCTCGGTCGCGGCGGCGAAGCCCAGATAGATCAGGGCATACAGCAGCCAGCCGCCGACGATCAGCCGGTAGCGCCCAATGCGATCCGAGAGAAAGCCGAGCGGACCGGAAAACGACGCATAAATCAGATTGAAGGTGATCAGCATCCCCAACACCCCGGCGACGTTCAGCCCGCGTTCCTGCGCGCGGAGGATCAGAAAGCTGTCCGATGAATTGCCCAGCGTGAAGATGGCAATGACCAGCAAGAAGAATTGAAAATCCTTGTTCATCGCGCGCAAGCTCAGCGAGACGCGCGGCGGTTTCGACTCGGTTGACGCTGCTTCAGCTTTCGGCTGCTTGCCTTTGACCTCGCGCGCGCCGACCGCCAGCACAATCACGGCGAGAAAACCGGGAATCACGCCGATCAGCACCAAATCCCGAAAGGTCGCTTGGTTCAGATCGAGCGCCTGTGATTGGGTCGCCAGTACGACCAGCAGCGCGATGATCAGCCCGATCATGGCACCGGCAGTGTCTCCGGCGCGATGCAAGCCGAAGGCGATGCCGCGATGATGTTCGTCGATGCTGTCGGCGATCAGGGCGTCACGCGGCGAGGTGCGGATGCCTTTCCCCGCGCGATCCACGAAGCGCACCGCCAGCACGCCGTACCACGAGGTCACGACGTAGAGGAAGGGTTTTGCCAGTGAAGACAGCCCGTACCCGGCGACCGCCAGCCACTTGCGCTTGCCCAATCGATCCGACAACCAGCCGGAAAAGCCCTTGAGCAAACTGGACGTGGTCTCGGCGGTGCCGTCGATCAAGCCGATGACCACTGTCGAGACGCCGAGCACGTTGGCGAGAAACAGCGGAACCAGTGTGAAGATCATTTCGCTGGAAATGTCGTTGAGAAAGCTGGTGAGGGTCGCTGCCCAAACGTTGCGCGGCACGCTGGACAGCAGCCCGGTTTTAGCGGGTTGTGCGGGATCACTGGTGCTGTTCGGTTCGCCCTGACTCATCGTGACTCTTTTCTAATGTGGTGGCTCGACCAAGATCAACGCAAAGTAGGGGCGGAACTCAGTTCCGCCCCTACACACCTACACTTATGAGCCGGGGGTAGTGGTGTCGACCGTGACGCCGAGCGCCCGCAGCGCGTCGAACAAATCGGCGTAGGCTTGGTCGGCGTTCGCCTGCTGCTCGGCGGCGCTGGTGCTGTCGGTGTTGACGATCCGCGCGGCGCTGATGGTCGCGTCGAAGCCGCGCAGCAGATCGGCGCGCAGCGGGTCGAGGCAGGGATCGTTGGGTTTGCCATTCATTTGGTAACTGGCGACGAAGTTGCGCCGGATGTTCATCTGCTCGATCAGCGCCGCCATCCGGTTGGTGCCGCGCGCATCGTCGAGCGCTTGTTGGCTGAAGTAGACGTAGGCGTTCTGGATTTGCGAGTCATTCCACCAATCGGCGGCGCTGGGGCAGCCGGGATCGGAGGTGGCGGTCGGCGGCGGGGGCTGAGTTGGCACGACGACCGGCTGTTGGGCGGCGCTGGTCGGTACGGCGGCGACGGCAGTCGGCGCGCCCGCTGCGGCGCTGGTGCTGGCGCGCTTCGGGATGTAGCCAAGCTGCTGCCCGGCGTAGACGATGCCGAAGCCGATGGCGAGGAACAGCGCCAGCGCGACGACCGCGTAGACGATCACCTGAAACAAGCCGACGATCAGGGACCCGATGCGGATCGGCGTGCCCGTCCGTGCCGAACGCGGTTTCGGTGGGCGTCCGCTGCCGCCGCGTCTGCCCAAACCCCGCCCCCGGCTTGGACGCGGTTCGGCGGCAGGCGCTTCGTCCTCATCCTCGAAGGTGAGGTTGTCGACTTCCAGCCGCAGCGCGTCGAGATCGACCGATTCGAGGTCGCTGCCAAACAGGTTTTCGTCAAACGGGTCGAATTCCTCGGAGGACTGCCGCCGCGCCATAATGCCGCCTCGCTTTAGGTTTCCGCCGCCCACTGCAACCGGGATCGCTCACGGCGCGCCCGCAGCAGCGGCAAGCCAAATAACAAGAAGATGACCAGAGTATAGATCAAAATCGACGCCCCATCGCCCGCTAAAATTGGCGCGGTCTTGAACAGGGTGGTCGGCGTATTGCCCAGCGCGTGAATCCCGACGACGATGAACAGGTTGTCGGTGCGCAGATAAATCAGTGTGTAGATCGTGCCCCAGACCAGCAAAAGCAGCAGATCAAGCGCGATCTCGGACGGCTTCATGCCCAGATAAATCCGGTTGGGGATGTGCGAGAGGGCGAAAGCGCCCTGCGAGATCAGCAGCGCCAGCACCAGCCGTCGCCCCGGTGCCGCACGCAGACGGTCGAGGCGCATGTACAACTGCGGAAACAGAAAGCCCCGGTAGGCGATCTCCTCGAACAGCGCGTTGCCGAAAATCTGCGTCAGGACCAAACCGATCATGAAGGCGGGATTCTGCCAGTCGTCGCCGAGGGTCACGCTGCCGTAAGTGATCAGCCCGGCGATCAAGTGGACGATCTGCGCGACGCCCCAGAAACCGAGCGTCGCCAGCACCGCCAGCGGAATCTGGCGCGGGATGAAGCCCACGTCGTAGAGGCGCAGCTTGCCAAAGCGTAAGATGATCAGCCCAAGGATTACGCCGATGAAGATCAGGTTCGCCAACAGCGATCCGGTGAATAAGCCGCCGGTCGCGGACGCCAGCGGGCGGAAGGTATTTCCGGCAAAGAACACGAGATTGACGACGAGGGTCAGCGTGAAGTGGACGGCGATAAATTGGACGAGAGTGCGGCTGCGCGCGCTGCGGATCGGTTCGTTCACGATGCTTACCTAAAAGCGACGGTGTGGATGCTCGCCTGTATTATAGCGGCAAAATGAAGCCCTTCGGCAATCAACGAAACAATTCCGGGGTTTTATAACCAAACCCATACGTCTAGGCGCAATTCACGACCAGCGGTAGGGGCAGAACTCAATTCTGCTCCTACGTTGATGCTGTCACTCGTTGATCACCCGCCGATGGTCGGCACGCTGTCGCAAGCGGCGGTAGCGGTCACGACGTCGCTGCGCACCCACGTTCCATCGTCGGTCTGCCACCAGACGTAGCCGTCCGTGCCGAGCGCTTGCCCGCTGACGGTGGCGGTTTCGCCCGTCGTCAGCCGACCCATGCTGGCGAAGCGCGTGCCCGCGCCGCTGCGGCGGTTGACCAGTCCTGACGCTTTGACGGTGCAGAGGGTCGATTCGGGCGTGGGCGGCGGCGCGACCAAATTCAGCGGCGCGACCACGTCCTGACCGCTCACCTGAACCGGCAGATCGGCGCTTTCGAACTCGCCCACTGTCCCGGTGTCGTAGTAGAGCAGCGCCCAGACCTGATCGCCGATGGCGGCGCGGATCGGCACGACGATGCGGCGGTTCGACCCGGCGTGCAGCGGCGCGGTCGCCAGCACGCTGCCCGGCGCTCCGTCTTGGCTGTTGGTGATCGCCAACCAGCCCGGCGCGTCGATCAGCGCCTCATCGATCACGACGCTGACGGTGCGGGCGTTGTCGCCTTCGCGCGGCGTTTGATCCTGCACCGTCAGCGTCGGCGCGGCACTGATGCGGAGGGTCACGACGCTGCCGTCGACCGTGACCGGATTATCGACGTTGGCGGCGGTGCCGTAGTCGAACGCGCCCACCGTCCCGGTATCTTCGTGGAGGATCAGCCACAAGCGCGACGTCAGCTTGGCAGGGTCAAGGTTGTCGATGGTTAAGTCCGTGCTCAAGCCTGCCGGGACCGGGATCATGCCGACAATTTGACCGGGCAGGTTGTTCTGTTCATTTTCGACCACCAGCCAGCCGGGATTGGTCGCCAGCACCGACTCGACCGACAGCGACGGATTGGGCGCGGCTTGACCATCGCCGCCCACGACGATCTGGCTGGCGGCGCGGATGTGCGGGACGATCCAGATCGGCGCGCTGGCGAGGACGCCGCTGACGCTCACCGGCAGATCAGCGCCGTCGACCGTGCCAAACTCGTATTCGCCCGCCGCGCCGGTATCGACGTGCAGCGTCACGGTGACGACGTTGGTCGTCGGGGCGGGATCAAGCTCGACCTCGACGTTGCTGTTCGTCCCGGCGAGGATGCGCTCCTTGCCGATCTCCGTGCCCGCCGCGCCGCTGACATCGCCGCCGACGACCAGCCAGCCGTCCTGCTGCGCCGTCACCGAGGCGACGATGATTTTGCCATCGGCGACGAATTGGTCGCGCGTGATCAGGATGGTCACGTCGAAGGGCGTCGTCACCAGCCGCCCATCGAAGATCATCGGGTTGTCGATGCCGCTCAAGCCGTCGAACTCGTAGACGCCGGGCTGACCGTCGTCGGCGTGGAGGACCGCGTGCAGCGTCGGCGTGGCGACCGCCGGATCAATCGGGATCGCCAGATCATAGCTCCAGCCCGGCGCGACTGGCACGAACCCGGCGACCCGCCCCGGTTTGCCATGATTATCGGCGTGAATGACGACGAAGCCCGGCACCGCGCTGTAGGCGCTGTCGATCAACACCGTGCCGTCGGTCGAAACTTGAGCCGAGACGTTCACGGTCGGGTTGACTGTTTGCGCGGCGATGGGCGCGACCGTCGCCGCGAACAGGATCAGGCACAAGAGCGTCGCGAGCAAAAATCGGCGCTGGATCATCATCAAGCCTCTGTCTCCGGCTCGCCGCGAAATCGGGGCAAGAGCCTGAATGCTACGCGCTTACGAATACGCCATTCATTCATCTTACACCGAATCAACCAGACGATTTTCAGAGCGGGGTGAGAATCGGGAGCGGGCAACTGCGCGCCAAGCAAAAAGGCATGGATCAGACGATCCATGCCTTCTCTCCATCATGAGTTCGTTCTAGACGTTACGGCGAGACGACGTACCACACGCCGCCCGCGCCTTGACCATTGGCATCGCCAGCGGCTTTGTCGTCGGCGTAGTAGTAGAGCGGCATCCCGTTATACGTGACCTGACGGGTGCCGTCATCGCGGGTGATGGTGTCGAGCGTGCCCATCACGGCGGCGGGGGCGGCGAGCCGATCATTCGCGCCAACGGCGAAGGGGGGCCAGTTGGCGGTGCAGTCGCCGGTGCAGTTGCTCACGCCTGCGGTGTCGTTGGCGAAGGTGTAGAGCGTCATGCCGCTGACGTCGGTCAGGTAATCGCCGAAGTCGCTGCTGGAGCCGACCGCGACTGTCGGCGGCGTCACCGTCCACCACACGTTGCCAACGGCTTCGCCGACGGTGTCGCCGATCTGCGTGTCTTTGGCGTAGTAGTAGAGCGGCATTCCGTTATAGGTGACTTGCAGCGTGCCGTCGGTGCGCTCGGTCGTGGCGAGGTCGCCCTGTAGGAACAGTCCCGGAACGATGGCGTCGGCGCTGGCGACGGTCAGCGCGGGCCAGTTGGTCGCGCATTGATCGTAGCAGGCGCTGGTGCCGTCGGTGTCCTTGTCGAAAGTGTAGAGCGTCATGCCGTTCGCGCCGACCAGCACGGTGCCGAGATCGGGCGTCGGGGCGCTGTAGACGGTCGCCGGTGGGAGCACCCACCACGTCTTACCGACGGCTTCGCCATCGGTGTCGCCGGGGGCTTTGTCGTTGTACCAGTAGTAGAGGGGCCAACCGTTGTAGGTGACCTGAAGCGCGCCGTCGGTACGCGCGACCGTGCCGACCGTGCCGGGGATCGCCGGGTCAACCGTGATCATGTCGGCGCTGTCGACCGTCAGCGCGGGCCAGCGCTCCGCGCAGCGGTCGTAGCAGACCGAATCGCCGCCCACCGTGTCGCGGGTGAACAGGTAGAGAGTCAAACCGTCCGGTCCGACCAAGAACGAGCCGAGGGCGTCGGTGCTGCCGAGTCCAACCGTATAGCTGGTATCTTGCGCCAGCAGCGGCGCGGCAACCAGCAGCACGCTCAGCGCCAGTCCCAATAAAACGAGCATTATTCGCTTTTGTGACATTCTCTCTCACTCCTCAAGATAAACTGAAGTATAGAACGCGCACGTCGCGAGCCGCCGCCGCATCAGCGTTGTCATGTTGTGGATGCTCGCTATGTTCTTGAACGCTGTCAATTCACGGACTGGATTTATCAACTTCGAAATTCGTGTACTTTGCGCCCGCTGCCCAAGCTTGCTAGACTTTGATTTAAGGTTGATCAGGCTAGTGGGGAGTCGCCAAACGGTCTTGCCAGTGGACGACATCGAGCTAATGCAGCTCATCGCGGCGCGCGATGAGCAGGCGCTCTGGACGCTCTACGAGCGGTATGGCAGGGCTGTCTATAGTATTGCCTATCGCGTGCTCGACAACGTGACGCTCACCGAGGAAGTCACTCAAGATACGTTCCTCAAAGTGTGGAAACAAACCACCCGCTGGGACGCCGAGAAGGGCAAGCTGATCAACTGGCTGCTGACGATTGCCCAGTTCACCGCCATCGACCGGCTGCGTCAAGAAAAACGCCAGCCTACCGTCCATCCCGATCCAATCGAAGACACCGACGAGAATCTGCTGACCGCCAAGAATGACTTTCGCTGGCAGGAAGGCTCCGCCCTGCGGATGCTGGTCGCCCAACTGCCGCCAGAGCAGGCGCGCTTGATCGATCTCGCCTTCTTTCAGGGGATGAGTCACAGCGAGATCGCCGACGGGCTGCAAATGCCGTTAGGGACGGTCAAGACGCGCATCCGCAGCGGATTGCAGCATTTGCGCGATCTTTGGCTGGAATCCGCCAACAGCCCATCCAATCCGGGGTAAACGAGCGTATTATTCATAATGCGAAGTGTTGTAAGTCTATGACAGTGAATCCATCAACCAAAACCGCCCTCGACTGTGAGGCGCTCATCCAACTGATCCCTGAATATGCTTTCGGTCTGACCGACGACGGCGAAACGAGCTTGGTCGAGACTAATCTGGATCGCTGCCCCGAAGCGCAAGCGCTGCTGGCGGATTACCGCGCCCTGCAAGCCGATCTGCGCGCCTCGGTTCCGCTGGTCGATCCGTCGCCGGAGCTGGGCGCACGCCTGCGCGCGGCAGTTCACGCCGCTGCTGCGTCTGAATCGGTCGTCACCGAACCGATCACGCCCGCTACGCCCGCACCCGAACCGGCGCTGCGGGTTGTCCCGCCTCAGCGCAAATCACGCCGGTTCTACGCCGCGTGGATCACCGCTGCCGCCGCGCTGATCGGGTTGGTGATCACCAACGCCTATTGGTTCAGTCGGGTCAACGGCTTGAGCGACCGCATTGACAGCCTGACGGCGAGCGGCAGCGCTTTCGTCCTGACCGATACGAGTGCGCTCCATTGGGTGCGGCTCGCTTCCGCGACGGAGGACGGCAATGCTTCGGCGTTCATGATGTGGAACAACGATAGTCAAACCGGGCTGCTCTATGCGCGCGGTTTTCCTGAACCCGCGCCGGGCTTCGGCTATCAACTCTGGTTGGCGACCGATGCCGGGCGCATCAGCGGCGGCGTCTTCGAGGTCGATCAAACCGGCGATGGCGCGCTGCTGATTCACATTGACACGCCGATTGACTCCTACACTCGCGCCGGGATCACCACCGAGCCGGTCAGCGGCAGCGCGGGACCCACCAGCCCGGCGGTCGTGCGCGGCGATCTGTAAACCGCATCCACTTACCCCCCATGACCTTTTCCTTTGTTGGCGCGCACCCTCTTAAGGCATTAAAATAACCTAAGAATGTGCCGCTTAACGTCCGCAAGGATGGCTTACGTCCCGGATGCTTTACGCCTGCAAAGGAAATCGGTATGCTGCGAAGAGAATCCCGCCCCTTGATCCTGTTCCTCCTGATTCTGCTGGTCGTCGCGCTCACTGCCGTACCGACCCTCGCGGCACCCGGTCCTGATCTCACGGTGACGATCACCCACACGGGCACTTACGGGACTGATTTCGTCGCTGGCAGCACGGGGAAGGTCAGCGTTGCGCTGCAAAACGTCGGCGATACCGACAGCAGCGGCAGCATCACCCTGACGATTACGCTGGACGGCGGCTTGACCTATACCAGCTTTGGCAGCAGTACGCCCGTCAAACTCTTTACCGCCGCTGACTGCACCGGCACGCCCGTCGTCACCTGCACCACCAGCGGCGTGCTCGCGACCGGCGCGACCGAAACGCTCGAGTTCAACGTGACCGCGCCCGGCAGCCCCGATCCGAGTCTCTACACCAACAGCGCGACCGTCTCCGGCGGCGGCGACGTCAACCCTGCCAACGACAGCGCCGACGACAGCGTGGATTTCTCCATCGTCGCCGCTTTCAGCATAATGCAGATCACCCAAATGTCGCACGTGGGCACTTCCGGCGTCAATTTCCTGACCGGTAGCAATACCGGGACGGTCACGGTCGTCGTCCAAAACAAGGGTACTGCTGCCAGTTCCGGCACGCTCAAGCTAGAAATTACCTTGCAGGGTGGTCTAACCTACAACACCCAGACGGCGGGCGACTACTTCACCTGCGCGGCGGGGTCGCCCGTGATTTGCACGACCGTCGTGTCCTTTGCTCCGAACCAAACGGATACCGTCACGTTTCGGGTCAATGCACCCAATACGCCTACGAGCATTCCAACGAGCAATTATGCGACGTTGAAGGTGAATGACATACCCGTCAGCTCTAACCTAGACGTCGTATTTTTCAGCGTTGTAACCGCCGGAACACCGACGCCGTTCCCGACCTTCCCCGCACCGACGCTGGTCGTCCCGACCTCGATCCCGACGGCGACCTTGATCCCGCCGCCAGCGACGCGCACGCCGCTGCCGCGTCCCGCGAACGCCGGGCAAGCGGTCGGTCCCGTCCCGCACCCGAACGTGACCGTCGTAGTGGATCGCGATGGCGTCAACGTGCGCCTGCTCCCGGCAATCGGCGCGGAAGTGATCGCTACCGTCAACGCGGGCTTTTCGACCAACATCCTCGCCCGCAGCGGCGATAATCAGTGGGTGCAGGTCGAGATCGGCGGGCAGTTGGGCTGGATCGGCTTGGCGGTGTTGGCGGTCGTCAACGGCGACCTGAACAGCGCGCCGGTGGGCGATCCGCGCACCATCCCTTACGGCGGCTTCGAGAATCCGCGCGCCGGACTGACCAGCGTGACCAGCGCGCTCACGGGCAAGCTGCAAACCAGCGGGCTGCGCGTGCGCAGCGGTCCGGGACGCGCTTACCCGGTGCTGGCGAACGCGCCGCGCTACACGATCTTCTCGCTGCTAGGGCGGACGCTCAACAACACGTGGGTGCAGGTCAATTTCGAGGGCACGCTCGGCTGGGTGGCGGCGCAGTTCGTCGATTTCCAGCAGGGCTTAGGCGTCTTCGATCAACTGCCGGTTGACGGCATCGTCGCCGACGGGCTGCCGATCTCCGAACCGACCGGCGACAGCTACGTCGATACGCTCAAGCTGATGCTGGCGCGGGTCGAACTGGCGCAGCCGTCGCTCGACCAGATTCGCGGCGTCTGGACGAATGTCGCACTCGGCGGACGCGCCACCTGCGGTGGCTATCCGGCTCGCCCGACTGACTTCAACATCCCGAACCCGGTGCTCGCGCCGTTCTACGCCACGCTGTACCCGCTGCAAACCGACTTCAACGGCGCGATGTCCAACTTGCGGCAGGCGATTGATCTGCTGATCGACGCCTGTAACACGCCGCAGCCGCCCGAAGGCTTGGTCGGTCAGCCGGTGGTGCAAGCCGCGCTCGACTCCATCAACTCGGCGGACGCCAGTTTCGTCAGCCTGCGCCAGCGCCTGCACGATCTGCTGCCGTCCGATCAGCCGATCACCGACGACGAGTGCTTGTTCACCTTCAACGACCGCAGCGAGGTCGTGCCGCGCTTGCGGATCAACGAGGCGCAGATTGTCTCGCTCTCGACCAACCATTTCGTCAAGGGGTTCTGCTTCGACGGTGGCGCGGGGCAGTCGCTCAAGATTCAAGCGTTGGTGGTCAGCGGGACGGCGCGCCCGCGCTTGACGGTCAGCGCGTTCGACAACGCGACCAACTTCATCGGTACGGCGCAGATTCAAGCCGATTCGAACACCGCCAGCATCGCGCCGATCCTGATCACGCAGACCGGGCGCTACATCCTGATCGTGGCTGATCTCGACGGCGGCGACAACAATGCGCCGCTGCAAGGCGACATCGCCTTACTGCTGACCGACAACACCGGCGGCGGCTTGGGACCAACCCTCGCCATCGACCCGGTGACCGGCGACGTGATCGTCACGGCGGGCGGCTACGTCGCTCCGGCGACGCCGCTGCCGGGGGTCACGCCGGGCGTGAGCAATGCGGTCTCGTGTCCCGGCACGACCTACACCTGCAGTCAGTTGACCTGCGACCAAGCCTACGCTTGTTTGGCGCTCAATCCCGGTCTTGACGGTGATGGGGATGGCGTTCCCTGCGAGAACGTCTGTCCGGGCGGGTGAGGTAACATTGCGTAGACCCCTCACCCTGTCAGGGGTAGGTATTTTATTAACCTCACCCCCTACCCCCTTTCCACGTCGTGGAGAGGGGATAAAAACAGGTTGCCAGAGTCTTTAAAGTCCCCTCTCTATGTAATGGAGAGGGGATTTAAGGCTTTCCGGTACTCGAATCAGCATCATTTGTCTCTTGCTGCCGCTGCTGACCCCACCCCCGACCCCTCCCCGACTTCAGGGAGGGGAGCGTACACGCCGTTGGCTGCCGACACGCTGCGTTTTTCCTGAAGCTGCGAGGCAAGTGCCGACAATTCGGGCACGGTTAGGGAGCACGGCTATGTTTTGAATACCGGACAAGCCTATTTAGAGGTGAGGTAAGCGCAGAGTTAAAAACCTACCTCTGTCAGACCCTCTCTCCCCGCTTGCGTGGGAGAGGGTCGGAACAAAGTTCCGGGGTGAGGGGCTAAATGCTAGAATTTAGTTGGGCGTGTAGATCGGATCGACGCTGGGCGTCGTCGTCTTCGCCCGTGCCTTGAGTTTCATGCCGCCGACGATCATCAAGTCGCCGATCAAGCGCATCAGGCGGTCGCCAGCATAAATACGATCTTGCTCCGCTTGCCGGGCGAGTTGATGCAGTTTTGCTTCACGCAGCAGCTTACGTTTCTGGTCTTCGACAAAAGCGAGTGAGTCGGTTTGGTTAAACATGTTCATTCTCCGCTTGGACTTCGCGCGCTCACCGTGCGGCGAGGGCAGGCTAACGAGATTGAATTTGCCTTCTAGAGCCGAAATTTCACCGTTTCGATCCATCGGGCGCGCCTCGGTTGATAGATAGGGGCTACGAAGCACGCTCACGCGCTTGCCCTGCAATGATCAACCTGTTTTCGACACCGCCTTCTAGATAGGGATTCGCTTAACGCCGTGATTTGTTCATTATTCAGTGTTAAAATAGTATCCAGAACATATGTTTGATGGAGTGACAGGCAATGACGGACCTTCCCGATCTCAAAACCCTCCTCGACTTCGACAAGCCGGGAGAATCGGAGCAGGCGTTACGTGCCCTGCTAACCCACCACCAAGGCGATCTTGAAACCGAGCTGACGCTGATGACGCAGATCGCCCGCGCGCAGGGCATACAAAAGCGCTCCGACGAGGCTCACCAAACGCTGGACGACGTGGAACGCCGCCTCACCGACGACCTGCCAGCGGCGCGCGTCCGGCTGCTGCTCGAACGCGGGCGGCTCTACAACTCGGCAGGCGACAAAGAAAAAGCGCGCCCCTATTTCGAGCAGGCGTGGGAACTGGGGCAGGAAATCGGCGATCTTGGGCTGGCGGTCGATGCCGGACACATGCTCGGTATTGTCGAGGCGCCCGACACCGAGTGGAGCTTGAAAGCCATCGACCTCGCCGAAAATACCAACGACGAAGAAGCGCGCTATTGGCTCCCCCGGCTCTACAACAACATCGGCTGGACCTATCACGAACGCGGCGATTACGAGGAGGCGCTGGTCGCTTTCCAGAAGGCGCTGCGCTTGTTCGAGCAGCAGGAAGACCCGGTGCGGACGCGGCGCGCGCGCTGGGCGGTGGCGAGGACGCTGCGGTCGCTGGAACGCTTCAGCGACGCCCACGCCGTCCAAAGCCAGCTTCACGACGAAGGCGCGGTCGACGGTTTCGTCGAGGAAGAATTAGGCGAATGCCTGTTGGCATTGGGGCGCGGCGGCGAGGCGAAACCGCACTTTGAGCGCGCCTACGATATTCTCTCGCAAGATGAATGGTTGGTGCAGAACGAGCCAGCGCGCGTGGATCGCTTGCGCTCGCTGGCGCAGGAAGACCAATAGCGTCGGCGCGCTTTGGCGCTGCCGGGTGGCTGTCAAGGAGACGGATTCAAATGCTGAAACGCTCGATCATGATCGCGCTGCTGGCGCTGCTCGTCGGGTTGAGCGCGGCTGCCGCGCAGGACGTGACGCCTGTAAGCGAAGCGGCGACGCCGATCAGCCCATCGCTGGCGGCGCAGATGACGACCCTCGAAGCGACCACCGCCGCTCTGCGCGATCTGCCGATCAAGCAGCCGGTCGAGCACCGCTTCCCGACCCGCCAGCAGACGATTGACTATCTGCGCGCGACTTACGCCCGCGAACTCCCGCCGGAGCAGATCGCGCGGACGAAGGACTTTTACGTCACGCTCGGTCTGCTCTCGCCGGACATCGATCTGAGCGAGGTCTACCTGAATTTGCTCGGCAGCCAAGTCGCCGGATTCTACGACCCCGACACCGAGACCATGAACGTGATCCCGACTATCGGCGACGATCCCGGCACGACGCTCTCCTTCACCGAGCAGGTGATCTACGTCCACGAGTTCACGCACGCGCTGCAAGATCAGTATTTCGGGCTGAATGCGCTGATGAATAATCCCGACGTGCAGAACAGCCCGGATCGGTCGCTGGCGCTGACCTCGCTGGTCGAGGGCGACGCCACCGCGATCATGACGGTTTACGAGCAAAACGTCACCCTGCGCAACCCGCTCGCCGCGCTGGGGATGCTGGTCGAGGGGCTGCAAGCGGGCAATCTGTTCCTGCCCGCCGACGTGCCCTCGATTTTGACGACCGAGCTGCTGCTCCCCTACGAAGAAGGCTTGAATTTCGTCGTCGCGGTCTTCAAGAGCGGCGGTTGGGACGCCGTCAACGCCGCTTACGCCAATCCGCCGACCACCAGCGAGCAAATCCTCCACCCGGACAAGTATCTTGCCGGTGAGGGCGCGCAGGACGTCGCGCTCGACGACGCCAGCGCCGCGCTCGGCGACGGTTGGGTCGATCAGTGGGACACGACCGCCGGTGAGTTCTATCTGCGCGAGCAGTTGAAAACCGAACTGCCGGGTGATCAAGCGAATCAAGCGGCGGCGGGCTGGGGGGGCGATCACTTCCGCATCTACGTCGATGCCAGCGGCGATCTCGCTTCTGCGCTGGCGCTGAAGTGGGACACGCCCGCCGATCAAGCCGAGTACGAGGACGCTTACCGCGCCTACGCGACCGCTCGCTTCGGCGTCGCTGCCGACGCGAACGGCTGCTGGCAGACCGACGCCAGCACGACCTGCCTCGTCAGCGGCGACGGCACGCGGATCGTCTCCGCCCCGACGGTGGAACTCGCGCAGGCGTTGCTGGGGATGTAAAGCCGACCTCACCCCCCGACCCCCTCTCCGTCAGGAGAGGGGGAGACTACCGCATGCAGATCGGCTTCCGTGGTTACTTACTTTCCTTGGGTGTCGATGTATCCCTGCAATTGAAGTTTCCCGCTGTCGAGTTGTAGAAGCACGTTATCGATTCGGAACTTCAAATTATCGTATGGTTTTAACTTGGCGTCACGGTTTCTTCGCACGTCGGTTTTCGCCGCCGCCCTAATTTGTCCAGCAGCTTTTCGTTTCCCAAAAACAGAAAATAGCGCCGCTGTACCTTGTCCAGCGGAACTGGATTGTGTTTGATAGTACGCTCGTATCTCCTTCATATCTGAAATTCACTTCCTTTTTGACTTGGCGCAACATCTTTTGTAGCTGAGTTATGTCTTTAACGCTTGCTTCGCTTCAGCAATGGAAGCTACTTGAAAGCTAAGTTTCTCGCCTCCGAGAATCGCGTCTATTTGCATCTCATATTCTTGCGGACTTTTCATCGTATTTCTTAATCTCCGTTGTATTTTGTTAATACCATAACTTGTCAGCATCTCATTATCAAGTTCGCTGATTTTTTCAATGAATTTTGCCTTGCTTATAGTGGAGCGCCACGCTAATATTCTCGCCACTGTCCCATCCGCAGCAGATGAGCGGTAAGTCATCTGGAGAGTGAGGTTTGCCATGAGCAGCATCGTCAGCCGTTAATCACGAACAGCGTCGGATTTTTTATGGCGTCCGCAGGGCGACGTTTTCGCCTACCTGCCGCACGCCGCGCGTTTGTGATCGGCTACTAGCTGCACATGGAGTAACAACCTCATGAACCGTCGTTTTTCCGGGCTGTGGCAACACCCGGACTTTATGAAACTGTGGGTCGGGCAGACCGTCTCCGAATTTGGGTCGCGCATCACGCGCGGCGGCATCCCCTTAATCGCAGTCATCACGCTGGCGGCATCCCCGGCTGATATGGGCATTCTCGCGGCAGTCGCTTCGCTGCCGGTGCTGGTCTTCGGCTTGTTCGCTGGCGTCTGGGTAGATCGCCTGCGCCGCCGCCCGATCATGATCGCGATGGACGTGACGCGGCTGCTGCTCCTGCTGCTGATCCCCGCCGCTGCGCTGACCGGGCACCTGACTCTCGCGCTGCTGATCGTCATGACGGCGCTGCTGGGTGTGCTCGGCTTGGTCTTCGAGACCGCCTACCGCGCCTATCTGCCGTCGCTGGTCGAGCGCGAGCACGTCGTCGAGGGCAACAGCAAATTGGCGACGACCGACGCGCTGGCGGAGATCGGCGGTCCGGCGATTGCGGGCGTCTTGATTCAGGTGATCAGCGCGCCGCTGGCGATCTGCTTCGATGCGCTAACCTTCTTGTTCTCGGCGTCGAGCTTCGCCTTGATCCGCCAGCCGGAGCCAGCGCCAAAGTTCGCCGTTCATGAACGCTCGGTGCGCCGCGAGATCGCCGAGGGCATCGGAGTCGTCACGCGCGACCCGCTGCTGCGCACGCTGGCGGTTGCGCTGGCGCTGCGGACGTTCTTCGGCAATTTCTACGCCGCGCTCTACGACGTCTACGCCGTGCGCGAACTGGGGATGTCGGCGGGGCTGCTCGGCGTGAGCATCGCAGGCGGCGGCATCGGCGCGCTGATCGGGGCGCTGTTGGCGAACCGCGTTCAGGGGCGTTTCGGCTTGAGCAAGACGCTGATCGGGGCGCTGCTGATCAGCGCGTCGGTGGGCTTCTTGACCCCGCTCGCCGCCGGATCGCCTGAATTGGCGACGCTGATGCTGTTCACGGCGCAGGTTGTCGGCGACGGCGCGATGATGGTCTACATGATCTATGCGCTCAGCTTGCAGCAGATCGTCGTGCCGGATCATCTGTTGGGGCGGACGAATGCGAGCATAGGCTTTCTGGCACAGGCAGTCGCGCCGGTCGGCGCGCTGATCGCCGGAGGCTTAGGAGCGGCGCTCGGCGCGCGGAGCACGCTGTTGATCGCGGTGATCGGCGGCTTGGCGACGGCGATCTGGGTCAGCCGCTCGCCGCTGCGCCGTGTCGCGGACATGCCGGTGACGGAAACGCCAGCAGAGACGGCTTAACGCTTTCTCCGTAGGGGCGGAACTTAGTTCCGCCCCTACCGCGCCGCTTCAACTAGGCATGAATTTGTGCAAACCGGAACTATCAGCGCTCGGCGGGGTTACTGTGGGTAGACCTTCTGCTACAAAGCGGCGACCCGCTGTATTTTTCATGGATCGCGCGCGTGTTCTCCGGTGAATGAAAATCAGATATTAAATCTGTGATCCATCTGTTACAGTAGGCAGGTCTAGACTGTCGTATCCCGTGATGAACGAGTGTGGAGAATAAGGATTGACCCTCGAAGCGCTTCAACCCACTAAAGCAGCTCCCGCCGCAAAACCCAACTGGCAGCAAGCCGTGAAAAATTACCAACAGTCAGATACGCGCCGCAGCGTGATGCAGGTTTTGACCAGTATTCCGCCGTTTTTCATTACTTGGTATCTGGCGTATCGCAGCCTTGAAGTTTCTTACCTGCTGACGCTCGTCTTCGCCCTGTTCGCCGGGTTGTTTGCGATGCGCTGCTTCATCATTTTCCACGACTGCGGGCATGGGTCGTTCTTCAAATCGCAGAAAGCCAACGACTTTTTCGGGATCATCACCGGGATTATCACCTTCACGCCCTATTATGCGTGGCGTCACAGCCATGCCGTCCATCATGCGACCTCCGGCGACCTCGACCGGCGCGGCATCGGCGACGTGTGGACGCTGACCTACGACGAATATCAGGTGCTCCCGTTCTGGCAGCGGATGTTCTACCGCCTCTATCGCAATCCGTTCGTGATCTTCGTCGTCGGTCCGACGATTGACTTCGTGATTTTGCAGCGGTTGCCGACGATGAACTCGTCCGACAAGCCGCGCGAGAAGAACAGCGTCACTTATACCAACCTCGCGCTGCTGGCGTTGGCGATCCTGATGAGCCTGCTGGTCGGCGTGCGCGATCTCGTATTGGTGCAGCTTCCGATCATTGCGTTCGCGTCGTCGTTGGGCGTGTATCTGTTCTACGTCCAGCACCAGTTCGAGGACGTCTACTGGGAACGCCACGACGAATGGAACTTCGCCGACGCCGCCCTGCACGGCAGTTCGTTCTTCAAGATGGGTCCCATCATGAAGTTTTTCACGGGCAACATTGGCTTCCATCACATCCATCACCTTAGCCCGCGCATCCCCAATTACAACCTCGAAGCCTGCCACAACAACAACGAGATGTTCCGCGAGATCGAGCCGATGACGTGGCGCTCTAGCCTGAAGTCGATCCATATCCGGCTGTTCGACGAAGATCGCGGCAAGATGATCGGCTACTACAAGCCGGAAGCTTAGCGCGAATCAAAACCGGGCGTTTGTCAGCAACACCCGGTCGCTTTTCCGGCTGATCCACATGCCCGTTTCGGGGTGATTGGCGGCGGGCTAGCTTGGCGGCGCGAGCATGAGCGGAATCGTCAGCGTGAAGACGGATCCCTGACCAAGCTGGCTTTTGAGCGTCACCGAACCCTGATGCGCGCGCAGCGTCTCGCGGACGATGGCAAGCCCTAACCCGGTGCCGGGATAATTTTGGACGTTCGTACCGCGCCGAAAGAGTTCGAACAAGTACTTCTGATCCGCCTCCGGGATGCCGATGCCCTCATCCGCCACCGTGATGGTGATTTCGCTCGCGCTGCACGCCACGCTGAAGTGGATGTCTCCGCCTTCTGGCGAATACTTGATCGCATTATTGAGCAGGTTGGTGATCGCTTGCCCCAGCAGCTTGGGATCAGCGTAAACCTGCTGGGATAATTCTCCGCTGATCTTCAACACAATCCGGTGCTGATCGGTGTTCAACTGCATGGACGCGGCGATGGCTTGGCAAAGATTGTCTAGATCGACCGGCACCGGGTTGAACTCTAAGCCGACGGACTGGGCTTTGCTCAGCGTCAAAATCTCGTCAAGCATGAAGGTGAGTTGTTGGACACCCTCCTGAATCTGGGCGAGGTGCTGGT
The DNA here is from genome assembly GCA_963826685.1 of uncultured Chloroflexia bacterium. Lineage (GTDB taxonomy): Bacteria > Chloroflexota > Anaerolineae > Aggregatilineales > Phototrophicaceae > Flexifilum. Next base: position 194,460 of record CAWGYC010000009.1, read on the forward strand.
CGGCGCGCTCTTTGGTCATGCGGTCGCTGTAGTGCTGGATCAATTCCGCCGAGGCGTGAATGCCCGAAAGCGGAGTGCGGAATTCGTGCGAGACCATCGTGACGAAGTGCGTCTTTAGTTCGTTGAGTTGGCGCTCTTTTTCGAGCGCCTTGCGCAGTTCGGTTTCGGTGTGAATACGTTTGGTGATGTCGCGGATGGTGCTGGACACCAGCAAGCCGATTTCCGTCCGCAGCGGACTCAGACTGATTTCGACCGGGAACTCGCGCCCGTTTTTGTGCAGTCCGTAAAGCTGCAAGCCAGAGTCCAACGGGCGGACGTGGGGGTGCTCGAAGTAATCGTCGCGGCTGTGCAAATGCCCCCGCTGATAACGATGCGGCATGAGTAATTCAATCGACTCCCCGACCATCTCGTCGTCGCTGTAGCCGAATAAGGTCTGCGCTTGTGCGTTGACGAGCACGATTTTCCCTGCCTGATTGACGATCACCATCGCGTCAGGCGCGGACTCCAGCAAATCCCGGAACAGGTCGTCGCGGCTGACCTCAAGCAGAGTCGTGTCAAAGGTGAGGGCGACCGGCGGGAGCGCATCCGAACTCGTTGGGGATGGGGCGAGATGCACCACCACTTTTCTTCCGGTCAGCGCGAACAAGATGTCGCTTTCCAGATCGCGAGCGACGTTCTCCCGCTGTACCGCCTCAACCGCAGCGCGAAACGTGTCGAGGAGGTCAATCTCGTCGAGAGCACGGTTTTCAATTTGGGCGGGCGTGGTTGAAAAGATAGCGTGGAATGCCGGATTGGCGGCAATCACAGACAAGCGCTCGTCTAGAATAATGAGAGGCGTAGGGATGGCAGCCAATAAGCTCTCTGCCGAGACGTGCGCGTGCTGGTTCATGGTAACCGCACCTCAATAAGTTAAATTATTACTTACTATTATATGTGTGCACCTATTTCTTATTATAGGGCGCAAACCAGAATATAGCTTGATCCAATCTTACCAGTTCGATAGGCTAACGTAATTTAAGATATTGTGAGTGTTGGAACAGCCGATTTTGACGACAGTGATAAGCTGCCGACCCTTGCGGCTGGGTCGCTTGCGGAAGCGTGGTGAATATTCTGCCGGTGACTCAAAAGGGCGCTCAACGAGAACGCCCTTCGAATTTCCGGTTCATGGGGTTTAGCTCAAATAGTCGCGCAGGTGACGGCTGCGGCGCGGATGGCGCAGACGGCGCAGCGCCCGCCCCTCGATTTGGCGGATGCGCTCGCGCGTTAGCCCGAATTTCTCGCCGACTTCTTCGAGCGTGTGGCTGCGTCCGTTGAGCAGCCCGAAGCGCAGCCGCAGAATGCGCGCCTCGCGCGGGGTCAGCGTGTTCAGCAGCGCCTCGATCTTCTCGCGCAGCAGCTTGTCGTAGGTGCTCTGAGCCGGGCTGGGCAGCGAGTTGTTCTCGATGAAGTGCCCGAACTCGCTGTCGTCATCCTCGCCGACCGGACGTTCCAAGCTGAGCGGCTGCCACGAAACGCGCAGCATCCAGCGGACTTTGCGCGGGTCGATCTGCATCTCGGCGGCGATTTCCTCCGGGGTCGGCTTGCGTCCGTAATCCTGCTCCAACGTCCGCGCCACCCGGTAGAGGCGGCGAATCCGGTCGCTCATGTGAACCGGGACGCGGATCGTCCGCCCCTGATCGGCAATCGCGCGGGTGATGGTCTGGCGAATCCACCACGTCGCGTAAGTGCTGAAACGGTAGCCCCGGCGGTAGTCGAATTTCTCGACCGCCTTCATCAAGCCGAGGTTGCCTTCCTGAATCAGGTCGAGGAAGGGGACGCCGCGCGCCATATACTTCTTGGCAATTGAGACGACGAGGCGCGTGTTCGCCTTGATCAGGTGCTCGCGGGCGGCGATGCCGTCCTGAACGAGCTGCTGAAGTTCCGCCGCGCGCTTGTGATTGGGGTTGGTTTGCAGCTTGCGCGCCGCGTCGCTGCCCGCCTCAAGCCGCATGGCGAGGTCGATCTCCTCCTGCGTCGAGAGCAGGGGGACGCGCGCCATCTCTTTCAAGTACAGCCCGACCGTGTCGTTCGACGAGAGATCGCCGTAATCCTCCTCGACGTAGCCGTCGTCTTCGTCGTCGAGTTCGTCCTCCGCCCAAACGTCGTCGTCGCTGTCCGGCATCCCGAACAGCGCGTCACTAAAACTGTCGGGGTCGTCCTCAAAACTTGCGTCATCTTCGAAAAAATCGGGATCGGAAACAAAATCTAATTTGGAATCAAAACCATGATCGTAGTCGTTCAAGGCACATTTCCCTTCGCAACTAGGATAAAAATAACGCTATTTACGCTTGCTGCTCGACTGAGACAGCACTTACGGCTAATGGTCGAGCAGGTGTTTCAGACTTGCAAGACGTGGGTCAATCAGTTGATCTGCACAGGTGCAGTCGGTGTAGTTCAAATTCGCGCCGCATTCGGGACACAATCCCTTGCAGTCCGGGCGGCAGAGCACGCCGCGCGAGTCGGCAATCAGCACTTCGGCACGAATCAGTGGGGCGAGGTCGAGGATGCCATCGTCGCTCAAGCTAAACTCGGCATCTTTGGGTGTCGGATAGTTATAGAGTTCTTCAAGGTCGAGGGTCACTTCGCGCAGGGTCGGGTCAAGACAGCGATAGCATTCGTCTTGGACACCGACTTGCAGTTGACCGCGCACGAGTACCCCTTCTTTGGTGCGGCTCAAGCGTAATGTGCCGCGCACGTAAGCGAGATCGACGTCGTCGGCAACCCGGATCGCTGGGACATCAAACCCGGTGTCGTGGGTATGACCGGGACCTGCACCCAACAAGAAGCCGATATTGAGTTTTAAGACGCGATTCCCGATGTAACCGTTGGCGAACTGTTTCACAGAGAAACCTGAAGTGTGACGTGCCTGTATTCAAATGTAACTTAAAATTATAGGAGTTTTCCCTTTGTGTCAAGATATGGGACAACTTATTTACGAGATTACAAACTTTAGTCCTATTAAACGGGGTTAGCGCGCGGATCGGGCGGGGGAAGAATTATTCAGCTCAATCGGATACAAATGCGAGAGTCATGAAAAACTCACCCCGCTCCGCTTGAAACGGGTAGGTAGGCTCCCCTCCCCGAATTCGGGGAGGGGTTGGGGTCAGTTCGGGGCTAGCAGCCCCCCTTTTGGAGCGTGTAGCGCAGCTCGCGGCGGTTATCGCCTTCCTCCGATTCAGGAATCTGGTTATCCGGGTCGATGACCAGAATGATGGTGTGTTCCTCGTTGTACCACGTCGAGACCGTCAGCGGCATATTGACGCGGAAGGTCTGCTGGGGCTGGAGCGCCGGGAAGCCGCCAATCGTCGTCTGCTGAGTCGATCCGTCGGCGGAGCGCACGTCCGTCACCGAGACGGTGCCGCTGGCGCTGACCTCGCTGCCCAGATTCGCCACGTCCAAGCCGATGTTGAACGTCTGCTGACAGGTCGGCTGACCGGGGTTCAGCTCGACGATCCCGGCGACGAGATTGACGTTGGATGTGGGCGGCGGCGGCGCATTGGTGGGCGGAACTGCCGTCGGCGGCGCGGCGGTCGGCACGGGCGGACCCGGATCGCGCGGGAGGGTGGCAATATCGCCGGAGGCGTTGGTCAGCGCGGCGAAAACCCAGCCCTCGCCGCCGCCGTAGCGCACCTTGTACCACGATCCTGCCGGGTTGATCGCCAAGATCTCGGTCGTCTGCCCGGCGGCAAAAGCGCCGATGGGCGGATCGAATTCGAGACCGGGTCCGCGCCGGACGTTGATCCCCTGCTGGAAACTGGCGGTCGGGCTGGTGGGCGTCGCCGTCGCCTGCGGCGCGCTGGTCGCTGGCGGCGAAGTCGGCTGCGCTGGCGGCTGTCCGCTGGGTTGGAGATTAGACGTTCCGGTCGTCGGGGTCGCGCCGGTCGTGGTCGTACTGCTCGAGTTGCGCCGGATGCATTGGGCGATCCAGCACTTTGCGTGCCGTTGGCTGCGATGACCGTGATCTCGACGCTGGCCGGGGCGCTGCTCGTCCCGTCGCTGCGGTAGGCGGTCACGCCCAGCGTATGCGTGCCCACGCCCGCCGCCGACCAGCCGTAAGTCGCGTTGAACATCGTCGCGCCGTCGGCGTTGGGCGACGGCACGGTGGCAACGGTGGAACCGTCGACGACGATCTCCACCCGGTCGATGTCCGCCCCGGCGTTGCTGACGGTCGCTTGAATATTCACGGCGACCCCCTCAAGGTAGGTCGCGTTGGGCTGCGGGGAGACGATCCGCACGACCGGCTCGCCGCTGACTGGTTGGTTGGACGGTGCGCTGTTGAGCGTGCAGCCCGCAAGCAGCGCGATCAACCCGATGAGGAAACGCCGCTGAGTCGAGCGTAATGGCATACTTGACATACTCCTCGTAATGCGTTTGCGCCCTGAATCTAGCGCGCCGGGGGCGATTTTGCGACTCCGTAGCTAAGACGCAGAGAAAACGCCGGTTTCCTGCACGTCTACCCGCACGCCGTCAAGCTCGCGCGGGATCAGCTCGTCTTCGGCGAGTTGGACGAGCGGAAGTTTGCTGTCGACCATCACGATCACGCCGACGTCCGGGGTGCGCTTGCCGCCCTCCGACGTGAAGCCGACCGCCACGCCGACAACGTGCGGCTTGCTCATGAGATCGTCGGCATATTTGGCTTGGACTTCCGAAGCCCGGCGGATTTTCTCATTGACTTCATCTTGCGAAGACATAGTTGCCTCCTAAAGCGAGCGATCAGCTTGGTGCTCATATCCACACGGCACGTATTGTAGGGGCACGGCGTGCCGTGCCCGTGATGTTAAGGGATAATCGCTATCAGCTTTTAGCATGAGCGTTTAGCCATTAGCTCAAAACTGCGTTCACCTCCCCCTCGCCTCATGGAGAGGGGGTTGGAGGGTGAGGTTGCTAATTCGCTACAACGTCACGTTGAGTTCGCTCAACACCGCGTCGATAGGGTTGAAGATGGTCGCCAAATCCGAACCGGCGAACAGCAGCCCGACGGCGCGATTCTCGGTCGCATCGACGATCAGCGAACCGGAGTCGCCGCCCTGACTCATCGCCTCGGTGACGACCTGCCCGACGAACCGCGCGGTCTTCGCGCCGTAAGCGATGTTGACGGTCGCGTTCAAGAGCGTGACGTTGCCCTCGGTGTACTGGGTCGTGCGCCCATACTTGCGGACGCGCATTCCCAAGGTGGCGGTCTTGGTGCCGCTGATACTGCCGATGGTGATGATCTCGCCGGTGAATTGGGACGGATCAACCGGGCGGGCGAGGGCGCAGTCGATCCGGTTCTCCGGCACTGCCGCGCTCGCCGGGATGGTGCTCGCTACCGGCGTGGGCGACCCGACGATTTGGCTCCCCGCCAGCGACTCAAGCGACGTCGCCGTCACCCGTTTCTGCGATCCCAGCAGCGCCGCCACCGCATTGGCGACGGTGACGAAACTGCTCACCACGTCGCAGCCGGTCGTGCCGGGGGTCGGGTTGGGGCTGGGCGGCGGGTTCGGCGTCGGACCGGGACCGGGGTCGGGCGGCGGCTCCGGCGTGATCACGTCGTCGACGTAGTGGATGGTGACGAAGCGTTCCAGCGTCGCCACGACGTCGCCGGGATTTTGCCCGCCGTCAATCGGACCGGGCTGCAAGATCGCGTCGCCCTTCTGCCCCTGATTGCTGTTGGCGAGCACGTGATTGTTGGACAGGATCAGCTTGTCGCCGCTGGTCTTGTCGGTGACGATCACGCCCAGCGTTCCGGCGGTGATCTTGAAGTGCCCGATGCTCACGCCGCAGGGGATCGGGCGGATGCGCTGGGTCGGGTCAACCTGTGCCTTGAGGAAGCCAACCTCGTAAACGTCCGTCTGCATCCCGTCGAGATGCGGCGGGATCACGTCCTCCACCGCCAGCGACGCCAGCGGCTGCTTCTGCTGCACCAGTACGACGACTGAGAGATCGCCGCTCTTTTCGCCTTTCGACGCTTTGTAGCCGACGGCAACTCCGACGACGTTGGCTTTCAAGAGTAACTGCGGCTCAAACCGCTCCTGCGCTTGCATGGCTTGAATAGTGGACATGGTATTTTATTCTTCCTTCCTAAGTTTTCATTATTTTAGCACGAGCGCGCATTGGTGGAGAATCTCTGAGCGAGTGTTAAGGCAGTCTGCCGGAAGCATCTAGGCAAGGAGGCGTTTAATCGTCTGCTGGTAGAGGTAATCGCCGACGACGTGCATCACCAGTATGAAGGGGATCGTCAGTACCACCGCGAGCAGAAACACGATCAGCAGCCCGGACAGGTCGACAATGTCCGCCTCGATCAAGCGCGGGTACAAGATCACGCCGTAGGGGATGACAATAAACACGGAACTGATCACCGCAGGGACGTATCGGCGCAAGAGCACCGACTGACCGATGTGCATGAATCCATGCAAGAAAAACGCTCCGGTGGCGAGCAAAAAGAACCCGTACTGCTGATACTGCGCCGCGAGGAACGAAGCAGCGACGGTCAAGGCGAAGATCAAGCTGACCGGGAAGGCGAGTTCGGCGGTCGATTTGCCCAATACGGCGCTGATCTGGCTTGCCACGAAAGCGGGGACTCGGTTCTTGAGCCTATTCTCTATCTCACCAGCGTTCTGGCTGAACCAGCGTTCGCCGAGGATGATCTCCTCGAAGTCGTGGAACATGAACGCGATTGGGAATAACCAGATCAACGTCAGAAGATCGCTAGACATCGCTCTTAGTCCCACTATCTCCGCTGCGCGCCGCGATCCAACCGAAGCACTTAAGCAGAAGTGTAACGCTTTCGCGCTGCTTAGCAATCGAGACCAACACGCGCGCGGTGGGTTCGTGGTAGAGTTGTAGCGTGTCTGACGATTTCGCGCTTGCAACACGACGCTGAAAGGATGCCGCCGCGCGATGCAGGTGATCGAACCTGATCCGCAGTTAGGAGAAGCGCTCGCCAACTTCCCCAGCAACCGCCTGCGCCCGCTGATCATCGCGGGCGTGGTGATCGCGCCGGTGGCGCTGCTGCTCGGCTTGACGACGGCGCAGGTCGAGGCGTGGTGGGGACCGCCGGTGACGGTGGTCGCGGTGGCGCTGGTCGGTTTGATCGCGGGGTGGTACGTCCTGCACGGCTGGAACCGCGAGATCATCCTCTACGAGCGCGGCTTCAGCTACCGCGAAGGCTCGACGGTAGTGTACTTTCGCTACGAAGAAGTGTCGAGCATCCGCTCGCGCGCCGAGCGGCTGGCGTATTTCGGCGGCTTGATCCACCGTGACCGCTATCGCTTCGCCGTGACCACGTGGGAAGGCGACCGCTTCACCATCACCAACCAGTATCGCCACGCCGACCGATTAAGCTCGCAGATGACCGAGGCGATCAACCGGGTGCTCGCGCCGGAGATCGCGCGGCGGCTGGCTGAGGGGAAAATGGTCGATTTCGGCGACACGCTGCGGATTGGCGGCGGCGGGCTGCACGATGGCGGGCGCAAGCTGGCGTGGGGTGATTTTGGCGGCTACCGGATCGGCGGGCGCAAGCTGACGATCCTCGCGGCGGGCGACGCCGAGTGGCTGGCGCTGCCCCTGTGGGAGGTCGACAACGTGACGCTGCTGGTGGCGCTGCTGCGCGGACAGCTTGCCGCGCGACAGGCGCAGCGCCAACCCTCAGGCGATGGCGATCAGGAATAGCCCCCGACACGACCATCCTAACGCGCTGGTCGCCTACGAGCTGGCATTGTCCTCGGCATAGGCGATCTGCACGTTCTCGAAGTTCGTCCAGCGCAGCGTGAAGGCGGGGAGTGCCAATTCGCCGTCGGCTTCGGCTGCCGCGATGTCCGCTTCAGTCGGCGTGTTGTCGCCCGGCGTCAGATGCAGCGTGATCACCAGCGTGTCGGTGCCGTCGCCGCCGTCGAGCGGCGTGTCGATCACGCCTTCGCTGTAATCCAACGTCAGCGTATCATTGCCCGCGCCCATCGTGACCGCGCCGTTTTCCAGCCGCAGGAAACTAAATTGATGTAGGTGCAGGCGATCCGCGCCGTCGCCCAGATCGATGTCCCCGCTGATTGCACCATTGAGATCGACTCCTTGCGCGCCATCGTCGCCTTGAATGGCTGCCACGCCGCCGACAATGCGTGAGAAGGGGTTGATCGAGAGCAAGCCGTCCCCAACCATTTGGATCGCTACACCATCCGGTGCTTCCACCTGACTCGCGTTGAGCCAGAATTCGCCATCGCCTTTCACGCCGACCGCATTCGATCCTTCAACTCGCAGGTAAATGTTGCCGAAGTTCAGTAGTCCGTCCGTGATTTCAGCGCCGACTGCGCTAGCGCTGCCTTGCACGAGCATCGTCGGCGTTTCTGGATCAATCTCCCCTAAGTAGCGCGCGTCAAGGTCGCCGTGAACGTGAATTCCGGTGACGTCGGTTCCGGTGACGTTGAGCGTCACGTGATCGTTGATCAGCACGTGACTGCCGCGCATATTCATGCTGATCAAGCTCCCGGACAGGTCACTGGCTTCGAACCGCAGACTGCCGTCCAATACCAGTATGCCCGATCCGAAGATGAGTCCATCCATCAGTTGGCGGGTCGAGTACGCGCCGCCCGCGCGGATCACGCCGCCGCCGCGTACTAGGGTCACGTCGTTGACCTCAAACGTTCGGGGGTTGGTGGCGTTGGCGAGATCGAGCGTGCCGTCGATCTGAATGGTGACGACGTTGTTCGGGCGCACGGAGAGCGATTGATGCCACGTCGCCAGCCGACCGACGGAGAAATATTCCCCGACGATGTCGTAGGAGTCGCCGCCTACACCGGGCAGGCATTCGAACGACAACAGTCTGCCCGGAATTCCGGTCTGGCAGCCCAGATACAGCGGAACCACCAATACCAGCGCGATCAGGATGATGGCGACGATCAGCACAAGTCTGACCCGCCAGCTCAGGCGTGTAATAAATCCAAACAAGGTTGTCACTCCAGTAAAATGTTTTGACGGTAAGGTGATTTAAGTTTTCTATCTCGTCCGTGAATTTTACGGATCGCTGACCTTGCACTGACACTGTTGCCCTGTTCTTCTCCCCCTCCCCATTGCGCGGAAAAGGGACTCTCAAAAGCCTTCTAGAACTGTCTTTACCCTCTCTCTCGTAAGCGCAGCGGCGGAGAGGGGGCTGGGGAGTGAGGTTAGCTGCTTTCGCTCGTCGCTTCCGGAGCAACCGGGGTGATTTCGCTGTCGGAGTGGGTCGCATAAGCGATCTGCACGTTCTCGAAGTTCGTCCAGCGCAGCGTGAAGGCGGGCAGTTCCAATTCGCCGTCGGCTTCGGCTGCCGCGATGTCCGCTTCAGTCGGCGTGTTGTCGCCCGGCGTAAGCTTGAGCGTGATCACCAGCGTGTCGTCGCCGTCGCCGCCGTCGAGCGGCGTATCGATCACACCGTCGCTGTAGTCGAGTGTCAGTTCGTCGTCGCCCGCCCCCATCGTGATGCTGCTGTTTTCCAGTTGCATGTGGCGATCCTGCGTCACGCGCAGGTGATCGTCGCCGTCGCCCAGATCAATATCGCCGCTGATCAGTCCGCTCAGGTCGACCACCTGCGCGCCGTCGTCGCCTTGAATCGCCGCTACGCCGCCGACAAGCCGCGATCCCTCCACCAGCAGCGATCCGTCGCGGATCATTTGCACCGCTACGCCGTCCGGCACGTCAATTTGACTGCTGTCGATGACAAATTCGCTGTCGCCCGTCACGCCGACCGACTTCGCGCCTTCGACTCGAAGATTCACGAGCACGAAGCGCAGTTTTCCGTCCCAGATTTGGACGCCGGTCGCGCTTTCGCTGCCCTGCACCAACATCGTCGGCGTCGCCGGATCAACTTCACCCCAATAGCGCACGTCCACGTCGCCATAGACGAAAATACCCGCGACGTTCGTCCCGGCTGCGCTGAGCGTCACGCTGTCGTTGATCAGCAGGCGGCTGCCCCGTAAATTCATGCTGATCAAGCGTCCGGTCAGGTCGTTGGCTTCGAGGCGCAGATGATCGTCCAGCACCAGCGTGCCCGCTCCGAAGATCGGTCCATCGATCAGCGGGAGAGTCGTGTAATCGCCGCCCGTGCGGATCACGCCGCTGCCCCGGATCAAGGTCAGGTCGTTGACCTGAAACGTTCGGGGGTCGGTGGCGTCGGCGAGATCGAGCGTCCCGTCGATCTGCATGGTGACGACGTTGTTCGGTCGCACAAACAACGACTGCCACCACGTCCCGAACCGCCCGATGCTGAAGTTTTTCCCCGTGATGTCGTAGCTCCCTCCGCTCAAGCTGGGCACGCAGATGGTGGACAAGCCTTCTGGAATCCCCAGACTCGCAGCCCAGAAATTGCGGAATCACCCATACCAGCGCGATCAGGATAATGGCGATAATCAGCACGAATCGAATCCGCTTGCGGATGGGTGCGAGAAATCCGGGCATAAGACTCTCCTCGATTTTTGCTGCTGCCAAAAGTGGAACGGGGCGGTGATGGCTGCGACGCTGCATACTCACTTTACTATAGTCGACGAATTTCGGCGAAAGGGTGCTCTGCCGGTTACTTTTCACTTTGCCGTTTCAACCCTATACTCTTGCCTATGGATTACATCATTCACCTCGTCGCCCCGAAAACGGGCGAACTCACGCCGAAAATGGTCGAGTGGCTGTTCAAGCACGGCGGGAATCCGCTGGTGCCGGAGGAGCATTTTCCGGTGCGCAAGCTTAAGCCGAAGACGCTGGCGCGCATCCTGCTCAAGCTCGATCCGTCGCTGATCCCGGAGCAGCTTGAAGGCGGGATCGGGCTAAATTACCCGATGCCGGAATTGGGGATGCGGCTGGTGATCCACGAGCGGGGGGTGCGGCTGGAGTTCCCCTACATGGGCGGGATGCTGGCGCGCATCGTGCTGGGGATCGCCTACACTTACGTCCGCTTTCTCTACGACCGGGCGGGCTTTTGGAGCTATGACCCCCAGTTGAACGTGATCTCCTACGCCGACGACTACCAGAGCATCGACGAGACCGCCGACTTGATGGAGCAGCTTTTGCCCAAACTGCTTAATGGCTAGCGCTTGCGAGGGGATCGACAGCGCGATCACTGAGGGAATAAACTGATCAATCAATGCTCAACCAACCGTTGATTTTGCTTGGAGATTCGGCGAGGCAGGTCGGATCGTATGTTGCTGCGCGATTTCGGCTCGTGCTGGTGGTGCTGATCGGCTATCAGGTCGTGATGTATGGGTGGGTTGCGCGGACGTACCTGCATTTGTCGGTTGTGCTGCTGCCGTGGCTGCTCAACCAACCCGGCTACCGGCTCTATGATAACCTGATCGTCAACTACACACCGGGCTATCTGTGGGTCAATGCCGCGTTTTACCAATTGATCCCCGACCCGGCAGTTCGCCTGCGCGTGGGCACCATCGGCATCGCAGCCGCCATTACGCTGCTCGTTTTCATCCAAGCGCGGCGCTGGTGGGACACCCAAACCGGGCTGCTGGCGGCGCTCCTGTTCGCGCTGTGGGGACCGCTGCTGGCGGAATACCTGCTCTATTTTGAATGGGCGCTGGGTTTGTTGGCGCTGCTCGCGCTGATGATTTGGCAGCGCGCTGGCGACTCGTGGCGTCGTCCGCTGATCGCCGGGCTGCTGGTTGGCGTGATGATCGTGGTGAAGCAGACCGCACTCGCCGTGATCCTCGCGTTCTGCCTGTGGCGATTGCTGGGGCGAGATTGGAAAAATGTCCGACGCGATCTTGTGCTGTTTGGCGCGGGGATTGCCGTCCCTCTCCTGCTGATCGTCGGGGTACTGGCGCTGCAAGGCGTGCTGGGTCGCGGGCTGTTCCTGATGACCGACTTCAACCGCGCCTATGTGTCACTGGCGGCTCAATTCCCTGATCGGCAGGATTTGCTGCTGCTGGTATTGTGGCTCGGACTGATCCCCTTTTTCGCCTATTTGACGTGGCGGCGGCATTCAGCCCGCCCGACCCTTCGCTTGGAAGGCGTTCTGACTTTGGGGTTGCTGATCGCGCTGCTCATTCCGGCGTACCCGCGTTACGGTCGCTTCCACTTATCCGGCGCGCTGCCGTTCGTCGCCCTGCTGAGCGCGGGCGCGATCCATTTGCTCAGCGCGGAGTTGTCGCGCTGGCTGCGCTGGTTCGGCATGATCATCTTGGCGCTGCTGCTGATCGTCGGCGCAGCGCTGCCCCTGTATTATCGGGTCAAGTTGGGCGCCGCCACGAGCCAGTACGAAGCCTTGCTCCCCGTCAGTGCGTGGGTCAAAAGCGAAACTGATGCCGCGCCGGGCACCCGCATGTGGATTTTGCCCGACATCGACCCAACCGGTAATTTTTACCCGATCAGCGGCTACGAGCCGCCCCAATTCTACGTGAACAACTATGAATGGTACTTCGCTTGGTCTGACCTGACGGAACAGGTCATTGCTGGTTTGGAGAGCGATCCCCCTGCCTACGTGATCGTGGTCGAGCAGTGGCGCTCGCAGGTCACTGCCGGGTTGTGGGATTACGTCCAAGCGCATTACACTGTGGCTGCCCAAACCGAATTTCCCGGTCAATTCGGGCAGGTATCACTCTACCGGCGTATCCCCTAAAGCGATGAAATGAAGACATTGCCCGCGCAGCTTGCAGCCGCGAAATCGTGCTCATGCGTATCTTGATGATCGGGGCGTTTGCGCCCACCTATCCGCGTCACCGCATCCTGCTGGAAGGGCTGCGATTGGCGGGCGACAGCGTGACCGTGCGCAGTCTGCCGTTGGGATCGACGACGATCCAGCGGTTAGGGTTGGTGGCACGCTCGTTGAGCGATCTGCGCGGGTTCGACGCGGTGCTGATCCCGGCGTTTAACCAGACCATCGCCCCGGTGATCGCGGCGGCGGCGCGGGCGGCGGGCGTCCCGGTGCTGCTGGATTACATGGTCGGCATCAGCGACGTCGATGCGGATCGGCAGATGCACGGCGCGGTGCGGGCGGCGATCTTCCGGCGGCTGGATCGGCTCAATCTGCGGGCGATCCGCTCGGTGACGGACACGCAAGCGCACGTCGCCGCCTTCGAGCATCTGCTCGACGTCAAGCTGCCGCGACTAGGCGTGCTGCCGGTCGGCGTCGAGCCGGAGTGGTTGGACCTGCCGCCGCTCGACGCGCCGGGCGAGGCGCTGACGGCGCTGTTCATCGGCAAGTTCATCCCGTTTCAAGGCGTCGACGTGATCGTCGCGGCGGCGAATCTGCTGCGCGACGATCCGCGCATCCGCTTTGAACTGGTCGGCAGCGGGCAGACTTTCGTCCAAGCCGAAGCGCAGGCGCGCGATTTGGCGCTGACGAACTTGGAATTGGTGAAAGGCTTCTTCCCGATCCCGGAGCTGACGGCGCGAGCGGCGCGGGCGGGGGTGATTCTGGGCGTATTCGGGGCGGTGGAGAAAACGCAGTACGTCGTGCCGAATAAGGTTTACGACGGGCTGGCGATGGGGCGCGCCGTGATCACGGCGGAGTTGGCGGCGCTGCGCGAGTTCTTCACGCCGGGCGAGGAGTACGTCGCGGTGACGCCGGGGAGCGCCGAATCACTGGCGGCGGCGCTGGTCGCGGCGGTCGAGCAGCCGCAGCGGATGGCGCAGATCGGCGCGGCGGCGCAGGCGAAGATTCGCGCGGGCTTCCTGCCGGAGCAGATCGGGCGGGCGGCGCACATCATCCTTGCGGGGCTGTAGCCCCTACCAAAAGATGCCCACACTTGATAACGGGGGAGTGGGGAACATTGAGGAGATCGTTTTTGAACGGATCAACTTCGTGACGTACAAATCTGCTTTTCTCCCCTCTCCCCGCCTGCGTGGGCGAGAGGTCGGGGGTGAGGGGTCTAGAGCATGTCCGTGATCTTCCCCACTCCCATAACGAGCGAGGATTGATATTCTCGGCGTAAGTTTATAGAATACGCGGATACGGGCGTGTAGCTTAACGGTCAAAGCATCCGACTCATAATCGGCTGACTTTAGGTTCGAATCCTAGCACGCCCATCAACTATTCCCCGTCAGTCACCCGTTTGCGGCAGTCCGCCAGCACCTCCGGCGGGATCAACCGCCGCGCGATCAGCACCAACCCCGGCACAATCAGCAGATCGTCCAACTGACCGATCACCGGGATGAAGTCCGGGATCAGGTCGAAGGGCATGACGAGATAGCCGACCGCCAAGCCTAGCGCGATCTTGGCGGGTAGTGGGGTGCGCGCATCTGCCAGCACGAGGCGGTAAACCGCGATCTCGCGTTTGGCGTCGCGCGCGATCTGCCGCAGCTTGGCGCTTATGCCCATGCTTTGATCGTCTCGATCTGGGCTGCCATCTCCGCCCACAAGCGTTCCATCTTCGGCTTCAAGGCTGCCCAATCCTCGCGGCGCGCCACTTGATCGAGGTATTGACGCGCTTGCAGGCGTTTTTCGTGCAGGTCGTCGAGCATTTGCTGCTGTTCGCGCTGCCGCTGCACCGCGCCTCTGCCCTCATCCTCCACCTGCCACTGTTCGAGTTCCGCCTCTAGTTTGTGCAGTTCCGCTTCCATCGACTGCCGAAACGCGGTTCTATCGTCCATACGGTGCTCCCAATAAAAGCCAATCGCTTTCAGTATAGGTTCATTACGATTGGAATTCCATTGGAACTTGGGGCGGATTTGTAGGGGGCGGGTCTGAGAGGGTGTTTAAAGACCCCTCATAATCCTATAAGTCTCGCCGATAGCGATACTCTCAGGCGAAATGGACGGTGTCCTCTCCCCTCCCTGAAGTCGGGGAGGGGGCGCTGTCAGGGGTAGGTATTTTATTAACCTCACCCCCTGCCCCCTCTCCACGTCGTGGAGAGGGGGTAAAAACAGCTTGCAAAGGGTCTTTAAAGTCCCCTCTCTATGTAATGGGTACTCGAATCATCATTTGTCTCTTGCTGCCGCTGCTGACCCCACCCCCGACCCCTCCCCGACTTCAGGGAGGGGAGCGTACACGCCGTTGGCTGCCGACACGCTGCGTTTTTCCGAAGCTGCGAGGCAAGTGCCGACGATTGGGCACGGTTAGGGAGTACGGCTATGTTTTGAATACCGGACAAGCCTATTTAGGGGTGAGGTAAGCGCAGCGTTAAAAACCTACCCCTGACAGGGGCGGGGGCGGGGGTGGGGTCGAAACGCGATGCTGGAAATTTCTACTGTCACCCCCTCTCCACAACGTGGAGAGGGGGACAGGGCTGAGGTGGATTTAGGACGTAGCGGGAGTCTCGTCTGCGTTGAGTTCGGAGTCGATCACTTGGGCGAAGTTTTCGTAAGGCTGCGCCCCGACGAAGACCTTGCCGTTGATGAAGAAGGTCGGCGTGCCGCCCACGCCCAATGCTTGACCGTCGTTGTAGTCCTGTAGCACGTCGTCGCGGTGCTGCTGACTATCGTAACACTGGGTGAAGGTGTCGAGGTTGAGGTTGAGGTCAGTGGCGTACTGGACGAAGGCGTCGCGGGTCAGGTTGGTCGGATCGGCGTACAGGCGGTCGTGGAAGTCCCAGAACGCGCCTTGATCGTCGGCGCAGCCCGCCGCCAGCGCTGCCGAGAGCGAGTCCGGTCCCAGAATCGGAAAGTCGCGGTAGACGAAACGCACCTTGTCGCCGTAAGTGCCCAGCAGCGGCGTGATCGTTTCGTCGTTGAAGTGCTTGCAGTAGGTGCAGTGGAAATCGCCGAATTCGACGATCACCACCGGCGCGTCTTCGGGACCCAGCGCGGGCTGGTCGACAATCGACACGTCGTAACGCTTGTTGGGATCGACCACGTCGGCGGCGGCGCTGCCGGGGACGGCGGCAATCGCGGTGGCGACCGCCGAATTGATCAGCGCTTCGGTATCGACCGCTCCTGACCCTTGCGGCAGCGCGGCGATTGCCGACGACACCGACTGCTCGATCAGCGCCGAATTTTCCTCGCGGTTTTGCTGGACGATACGGTCGTAACCGGCGACGCCGATCACCACCCCGACCAGCAGCGCGACGACGGCGATCACGAAATAGTTGAAGGTCACGCGCGGGATTACGGCGAGCGCGGGCGCTTCGGTCGGAGCCGACGGCGCAGGGCTTAAGATTTCCGCGTCTGGCGGGGTTTCCGGCGACGCTGCCGGTAGATTCATATCGGTATTCACAGTCGTTCCTCAACCATTAAACTTATCCTCGAAATCATACCACATGGATCGGTCGCAAGGGTTCAACGGCGCACCCCCTCAGTAACGATGTACACCGTATATTTGTGACGCTTGCACCCCCGGCATCCTTACACACGCTTTCCGTGTAAAATAGAGGTGTTCAAGATTTTCCCGACTGGAGGGATATTGAGAGGTCTTGTCGTTAAGGAGCAAAGCGGCTTCTTTTGGGTTGAGGCTGAGGATGATCAGGTCTATATGTGCCGCCTGCGTGGGCGGCTTTTGGAGGAAGCTCAGGCGTCGGACATCGCCGCCATCGGCGACCGGGTGACGATTTCGGCAGTAGAGGATAAGACCGGCACCGTCGAAGCCGTCGAGCCGCGCACCAGCGTGATCTCGCGGGCGATGCGGACCGAGGGCAGCCGGGGCGCGGGCGCGTCCGAACGCGAGCAGGTGATCATGGCGAACGCCGACCAAGCGATCTTCGTCTTCGCGGCGACCGCTCCGACCCCGAATTATCGCCTGCTGGATCGCTTTCTGGTCATGGGCGAAAAGTCCGACATCGACCAGATCATCATCGTCGTCAACAAAATCGACTTGATCGACCGCCCGGCTGCCGAAGCCGAGTTCGCGCCCTACACGGCGATGGGCTACACGACTTTGTTCACCAGCGCGCTGGAGCGCGAGGGGGTCGCCGAGTTGAAGGCGCTGCTCAAAGACCGCATCTCGGTCTTCACCGGCCCGTCAGGCGTCGGCAAGACCAGCCTGCTCAACGACATCCAACCCGGCTTGGGGCGCGCGATCAAGAATGTCAGCCAGAATACGCAAGAGGGGATGCACACTACCCGCGACAGCGAACTGGTCAAGCTGGAGGAGGGCGGTTATCTGGCGGATACCCCCGGCATCCGCAACTTGACCATCTGGGACGTCGAGCCGGAGGAATTGGACGGCTACTACCGCGACATCACGCCCTTTATCGCGCAGTGTCGCTTCCGCGACTGCACCCATCACAATGAACCGGGCTGCGCGGTGCGTGCCGCCGTCGACGCCGGGGCGATCAGCCGGGCGCGCTACCAGAGCTATCTCAGCCTGCGCGACGAACTGGAACAGGCTTACGCCTTCGACTAGCTGCTAACCTCACCCCCCAGCCCCCTCTCCATGCCATGGAGAGGGGGAGCTAAGCGCAGCGCAGCGGGGTGAGGTTAGATCAGTGGCTCGACAGCCTGATTTTCCCCTGCCTCGCTAGACGCGCTTTGGGGCACACTTACCCTTCGCTCGACGGTGCCAACAGCGCAATATTCGAAATTATGGCACAATAACCGTTCAAGACGACCGCAAGTAGAGGAATTAATTCCGTGTCTACCTCACTCGTCGGGCAGAAACTCGGCAAATACCAAGTCACTGAGCAGCTCGGTCAGGGCGGTATGGCGACGGTCTACAAAGCCTACCAGCCGGAAATTGACCGCTACGTCGCCGTGAAGGTGCTGCCGCAGGCATTGGCTGCGGACGAGCAGTTCGTCAAGCGCTTCCGCTTAGAGGCGCGCACGATTGCCCGCTTGCAGCATCCTCACATTCTGCCGCTCTACGACTATGGCGACGAGAACGGGATTCTCTACCTTGTCATGGCGTATGCTGAAGGCGGCTCGCTGGCGGATCGCCTCCGGCGCGGCGCGATCCCGCTGCCCGAAATCGAGCACATTTTCGACGAGGTGTCGAGCGCGCTCGACTACGCCCACCGCCAGAACGTGATCCACCGCGACATCAAGCCGGACAACATCCTGATCGATCACGAGGGACACAGCCTGCTCTCGGATTTCGGCATCGTCAAGCTGCTGGAGAACTCCTCCGGGGCGACCGCCACCCTGACCGAGTTGGGCGGCATCGTCGGCACGCCCGCTTATATGTCGCCCGAACAGGCGCAGGGACTCCCGCTCAATCACCAATCGGACACTTACTCGCTCGGCGTTGTGATTTACGAGATGATCGTCGGCGCGCAGCCGTTTTCGGCGGAAACGCCGATGCAGATCGCCATCAAGCACATCACGACCCCGGTGCCGCCGGTGATCGACAGCCGCACTAATCTGCCGCTCGCGCTCGACGCGGTGATGCAGCACGCGCTGGCGAAAAATCCGGCGCAGCGCTATGCCAGCGTGCGCGACTTTTATGAGGATTTCCGGCGTGTCCTGCACGGCGAGCAGCCGCAGATCGCCGCGTCTGCCGCCGACGAGACCGCTACCGAGGCGGCGCTCCCGCCGATCCTGATCCGCACCACGCCGCAGCCGCCAGCGCAGCCGCCGACTCAAGCCGCGCCCGCCGCCGCGTCGACCTTCGCGCCGCAGCCGACCGTCATCACTCAGCCGAGTTCCAACCCGCTGATCCTCTTAGGCGGCTTCGCCGTGATCGCGCTGCTGATCGTCGCGGTCGTCTTTTTGCTGCTCAACGCCAATAATGCGCCCTCGCCGGTCGACGCGCCGACTTCAGCGCCGACCGCTGTTGCCGCCGCCGTTGAGCCGACTGTGACGCCGCGTTCGGCGACGGTGCTGCCGGTCAATGTCGCGCCGACCGTCGGCAAGATCAGTTACAGCAGCGTCAGCGCATCCGGCGATACGGTGCAGGTCGAGGTCAACGCGCTGGCGCAGCCGCCCGGCAGCCAGAACTACTATCTATGGCTCTACAACACCGCCAGCGCCTCAGCGCTGGCGCTAGGCAGCCTCCGCCTTGATCCGCTCGGCGACGGGCAGTTGACCTATACCGCCGCCGACGCCGCCATGCTGCCGACTCGTTACAACGCCGTGCTGATCACCCAGCAGGACGCCGCCAGCGACGCTCCCGCTGGGAACGTCGCCTATCACGGCGTCATCCCCGCCGAGGTGATGACGGCGCTCGACGCGATCTTGGTCTCGTCGCCCGACGGCATCCCTTCGGGCGACACCTTCTCCAGCTTGCTGGCGGGCGCGATTCAAGAGGCGATCATCGCCAAGCAGCACGCCGGACTCGCCGCTGGCGCGACCAGCGCCGGAAGTATGCACTCGCACGCCGAGCATACCATCAACATTCTGCAAGGCACGCAGGTGGATTACAACGGCAACGGGCGCGGTGAAAACCCCGGTCGTGGCTACGGCATTCCCTACTTCCTCGACCGGATCGAGGCGCAGTTGAGCGCCATCACCGCCGCGCCCGATTCGGACTCGCTGATGGACAGCCAGATCGACCTGATCCGCGTCTGCATCGTCAACGCTCGCGGCTGGATGACCGAGATCGTCGACCGCGAGCGCCAGTTCTTCGCCGTCGAGGACATCGCCAGCGTCCAGACCGAACTGCGCGAAGCGACCGAGTACGCCGACGCGCTCTTGAACGGCGTCGATCTCAATCAGAACGGGCGCGTCGAGCCGTTCGAGGGTGAATGCGGCTTGCAGCAGATCGATACCTTCGGCATTGCCGTCGGCAACGTCAGCCTTCGCCCCGGCGCGCTCCCGGAAACGGAAGAATAACCCTTGTCACGCCTATCTGAAGCAAGCGTCATGGTAGGGGCGGGTTTTATAACGAGCGGTGCTTGTTTTTCAACCCCTCACCCCCTCACCCCCTCTCCCACGCAAGCGGGGAGAGGGGGAAGATCGCTGGTTTTTGTCCCTCTCTCCGTTTACGTGGGAGAGGGACGGCTTGCGGTAGCAAGCAGGGTGAGGGGAAATAAGCGCAAGCAGACTAGCACCAAAGGTCTTAGACTTGCCCCCACGTCCGGGTACACCCGATGGTGCGGTCTGGCTGTGGTGGTTGGGCTGCTCCTCCTGCTCGCCGCCTGTTCCTCCGCCACGCCGACGGCAAGCGTGCCCCACAATCCGCCGACCCTCCCCGCGCCGACCCAATACGTCGAGGCGGATACGCCGATCACGCTCAACAACGTCGCCAACTTGCGCTACCTCGGCAGGCTCGATCAGCCCGGCAGGTTGAGCACGATCTTCGCCTACGCGCTCTCGCCGGACGCCACCCGGTTAGTTGGGCTGAACAACGAGGAACTGCTGGCGTGGGATTTGCTGACCGGCAAAGTCTTGTTCGAGACGGCGCGCGGTGAGGTTACGCGGGTGTTTTACGCCTCCGACAAAACCGAAATCTACGGCACGTCCGCCGACGGGAAAGTCGGCGTTTACGACCCGAACAGCGGCGCGCTCAAGACGGCGGTTGCCGGAAATGCCAATAACACCGCCGTCGCCTTCTCAGCCGATGACGGGTGGCTGGCGGTCGGCGCGAACGACGGCACGATCAAGGTCTGGGACAGCTACGCGCGCCAACTGCTGGCAACGCTCGATTCGCAAGGCGGGGCGGTCACGGCGCTGGCGTTCTCGACCAACGGCAGCCAGATCGCCTCCGCCGGGAATGATGGCGTGGTGCGCCTATGGCGCTGGCGAGATACCCGGCAGATCGCCGAGCGCGCGCTCGACACGCCGATCCGCGTGCAGGCGCTGGCGTTCGCGCCCGACGATCAGACACTCGCCATCGGCACAAATCACGACGCGCGGCTCTGGTCGCTGACCGACACGGCGCAGAGTCGCGTGCTTGATACCGGGCAGGGCGGCGGCGGTCAAATTTTGCGCTTCGCTCCCGACGGGCGCTATCTGCTGACCGGCAATCGCACCGCTGGCTTGAGCCTGTGGGCGCTGGGGACGGCGGCGCTCGCCTCGCGCCTGCCGGATACGCAGGGCGATAACGTCTCGGCGGCATTTTCGCCGGATGGCAGCCTGCTCCTGACCTCGGTGCTGGGCGAACAGGTCTCGCTCTGGAATTTGGTTCAGTTGACCAGCGAAACGGTCGCTCAGTCACGGATCGACGTGGGGACGGATCGCATCCTCTCGGTGGAGTGGACGGACGACGGCGTGCTGCTGCTGTTCTTCGACTCGGTGGGTCCGGTCTATCTCTGGGGCGTAGGCTGAAAGGTGATTCAAGCTTTTTATCTCGTCTGTCAATTTTACAGATTGCCGACCTTGAATGATGCCATTGCTCTGTACTTCTCCCCCTCTCCATTCCATGGAGAGGGGGTCGGGGGGTGCTATCAGGGGTAGGTTTTTAACTCTGCGCTTACCTCACCCCTAAATAGGCTTGTCCGGTACTCGAATCAGCATCATTTGTCTCTTGCTGCCGCTGCTGACCCCACCCCCGACCCCTCCCCGACTTCAGGGAGGGGAGCGTACACGCCGTTGGCTGCCGACACGCTGCGTTTTTCCCGAAGCTGCGAGGCAAGTGCCGACGATTCGGGGCACGGTTAGGGAGCACGGCTATGTTTTGAATACCGGACAAGCCTTAAATCCCCTCTCCATTGCATAGAGAGGGGACTTTAAAGACCCTTTGCAAGCTGTTTTTACCCCCTCTCCACGACGTGGAGAGGGGGTAGGGGGTGAGGTTAATAAAATACCTACCCCTGACAGGTCGGGGGGTGAGGTCTTGTCAGCAACGTAAAAGCTTGAATCAGTTCTAACAATCAAAAACGCCGCCGGTAGCTCCGGCGGCGTCTGAGAATGAACTGCTTTAGCGACCGCTTCAGCAGGTCGCCTATTTCAATCCCCGGCGGATTTCTCCGCCTTCTCCGCCACGCCAGCTTCGGCGGGCGCGGTATCGCCCTCCTGCGGCTCGGCTTTCCAGACGTCCTCGGCGATGTCGATGTACAGCCGCCCGTCAAGGTGGTCGATCTCGTGCTGGAACACGCGCGCCTGCCAGTCTTTCGCCTTGATGCGGAGCGGCTTGCCGTGCCGGTCTAGCCCCTTGATCAGCACATTCTCGTAGCGGAAGACGCTGCCGAAATAGCCGGGGATCGAGAGGCAGGCTTCGACGCCTTCGACCTGCGTCCGGCTGTGCTTGACGATCTCCGGGTTGGCGACGACGTAGAGCTTGCCCGCTTGATCGCCGTATTCTTCCTTGCTGTCTTCGTCGTCGGGCAGGCGGACGACGATCACGCGCTGGCTGACGGCGACCTGCGGCGCGGCTAAGCCGGTGCCGGGTGCGTCGATCATGGTCTCGACCATGTCGTCGACCAGCTTCTGGAACTTGCCGTCAAAGCTGGTGACGCGCAGCGCTTTCTTGCGCAAAACAGGATTGTCCGGTTGGATAATTTCGCGGATTGCCATGTCTCACTTGGAATGCTAGATTTTCAGAATAGCGTAATTATACCGCAATTCTCCGCGCGGTTGCAGAGCCGACCGCAGGCATAAGGGGAAAATCCTTAACGCAAAGACGCAAAGGGGACCGATTGATGGCTATGGAGTAGGGGCGTAATATATTACGCCCCTACAAAGACCCTACCTTTGCGTCTTTGCGTTGAATCTTTTGCTTTTGCGCCCCTCTCTACGCGAGTAAGCGAAGCGGCGGAGAGGGGCAGTTGAGCGCAGCGAAACAGGGTGAGGTCGCTACTCCCGATCCGGTCTTCGCTTCGGGATGCGCGGCGGGCGGTTGCCGTCGCTGATCGTCGGGGGCGGCGCGTCGCTGATCTGCGTATCGGGCGAGACGGGGCGGGCGTAGGTGTTGCCCGGCAGGGTCGCACCCGACACGCCGATGCTCGGCGGCGCGGATTGCGTCGGCTGCTGCCCTTGCTGAAGCTCGTGATAGGTCTGCAAGTAGTCTTTGATCACCTGCCGCTGCTGCTCCACGTCGCTGACTTGGCGCTCGTTCTTGATCGCCGAGAGGCGGCGCGAGATTTCCGCCTGCACTTCCTGCGGATCGTAGATCGAGTCCATGACTTTCGCGTCGCTGAGGTCGGAGCCGATCAGCGAAATTTGCACGTTGCCCCGGTTGAGGATGTTGTTGATCAGCCCATCGACCCGCGACTTGACGTTGTCGATCTGGCTGATGCGGATGCGTTCGGACTCGTTTTGCAGCCAGAGCGGGCGCTTGCGGATCAGGGCGATGGCGTCGCTGCCGATGATGAACAGGTCGTTGCGCCAATCCCAATCGGCGGCGTAGAACCAGATCAGGCTGACGATCAGCAGGAACATGCCCGCCGCCAGCCCGACCGGACCCGCCAGCGGAAACGCCGGGACGACGCTCAGGATCATCAACACCAGCGAGGCGCCGACTGCCAGCGTCGGCAGCATGATGTGCTGCACCCAAACGGTCGAGTGTTTGCGGTAGACGATGTCGCCGTTGGCGGCGATAAACTTGGTGCGGATGAAGGGCAGCCCAATCATCGCCGTTCGGTCGGCGCGGTGCGCTGAAGGCGACGCCTGCGCCTGATCCGGCTGCGCGATGCCAAGCGCCTGTTCCACGTCGTCGCGGACGGTCTCGCGCTTGCGCTGCTCCAAGCGGTCGCGGAAACGGTCGCGCTGCGTGAAGATCGCCGACTGCACCTGCTGAGGCTGCTGGATCATTTCGAGCGTCATGTTGGCGGCTTCGCCCGCCGTGCGGACGAAGATCGTCCCGTAATGGAACAGCCGCGCGAACGGATCGCCCGGCGGGATGGTCACGTTGACCTCGATCACGCGGTCGAGCGGGATTTCGCTGAGCGTGTTCTCGAAGCCGATGATCTGGTTCCAGATGCGGACGATCCGCTGGTCGCTGACGACGATGCTGTCGTTTTGCCACTCGAAATAGAGGTACATCGCAATCGCGCCCGGGATGATCACGGCTAATCCGGCTGCGCCCAACGCCAGCACCGGCGCGCTCTCCGCCAGCACTAGAGCGAAGGCGAACAGCGCCAGCGCCACCACCACGGCGATCCAGCCGTAACGCGCCACCGCCCACCAATGCCGCCGCCAAACGTGGAGCACGGTCTCGTCGTCGCGCTGTCCTTTGAACAGCTTGCCGCCAGTCTGCCGGATTGCTACGTCCGCCGCCGACTGCACGCGCAGGTTGGCGCGAATTTCGGGGAAGCGCGTCACCATTTGGATGAAGGCGGCGCGCGGGATCAGCAGGACGATTGCTGTCTCGACGATCCGCAGCGACGCCGCTTCAAAGCCGCTGTCGTAGAGCGCGGTCTCGTCGATGTACTGCCCGGCTTCGACCGCGCCGATGCGGTCTTCCATGCCGCTCGATGAGCGTCGCGTCAGGATGCCGCGCCCGCCCGCGAACAGGAACAAGCCCTGCGTCGGCTGCCCTTCCTGTACCACCAACTGACCCGGCTCGAAGCGCAGCACGGCGGTCATCGACGCGATCACGCCGATTTGCGGGGTGGTGAGCTGCCCGAACAGCGGCAAATTACGGATGTGGGTCTGAACAAACTGCTCTGCCATCGCGCGGTACTCGGTGACTGTCGTTGTCTTCATTCTACCAAAGTCAGTATACTTTGTATTTTTGAGGATCAGGGCAGACGCACCAGAATGATTTAAGCTGCCAAACTGTCAGAATCGCAGGTTCCGCTCGACGTCGTTAGCGTAGCGGCAGCATCGGCTAGTCAGTCTAGCCGTCTTCAGACGGCTTGAATTTCATAGCCGGAGGTTTTGAACTGCTCTGCTGCAAACATAGTTTGCACGACCTGTGGATTAAGCTACCCAACTGCTTTTGCACGCTCCCCTCCCTGAATTCGGGGAGGGGAAGCGCGGTGCTCAGCCTAAGCGAAGCGACGCTGAGCCAGTGCGCGGGGGTGGGGTCAAAGTGCCGATCTTTGCAACAGAGCAGGTTTGAACCTCCGGCGGCGGAACCAAATTTGATGCGTTTGCCCTGTTTTGAGGATAGTCATGAGCCGACGCAATCTGCTCGTGCTGATTATGCTGCTGGCGGCGTTGCTGCGCGCCGAATACCTGCTGCAAATCGAACACAACGTCGATCACGCTTACCCGATCTGGCAGGCGCTCCAGACCATTGACCGGGGCGTCTTTCCGCTGACCGGCGAGGGCACCTCGGTGCTGTTCGCTAATCCTCCGCTGACCGGCTATCTGTTCCTGCCGCTGGTGGCGCTGACGCGCTCGCCGCTGGGCGTCTACGTGCTGGTCATCGCCTTGAACACAATGGGCGTGCTGCTGGCGTACCGCACCGCGCGGCTGATCGTGGGCGCGAAGCTCGCCTTGATTGCGGCATTCCTGATGGCGGTCAATCCTTGGGTGATCGAGTACAGCCGCACCAGTTGGGTGCAAAGTCTGCTGCCGTTTCTGGTGCCCGCGCTGACTTACGCGCTCTGGTCGGTGCTGTTGGGCAAGGCGAAGTATCCTCAGCGCCGCCTGCTGATCGCATTTGTGATCCTCACGGTGCTGGCGCAAACGTATCTGCTCGACTTCGTGCTGGTGATCCCGGTGGGGCTGCTGATCGGGTTATTCTGGCGCCGCATCCCGAAGCGGGCGCTGGTGGGGGGCGTCGCACTGTTCGCAGCAGCGACGGCGATCTATGGCGCGGGACTGCTGGCGCAGCGCAGCGCGGTTGAAGAACACCTGAACAGCTTTAGCAGCGGTCCGGCGCGTTTCAGCAGCGAGGCGCTCGGTCACGCCTTGAGGCTGGTCACCGGGAGCGATTACGCCATCGCGCGCGGCACACTCGCCCCGATCCGGGATTCGGCGCTGCGCCAAAGCCTGAGCAATGGGGCACAGATCATCCTGCTGGCGATTCTGGCAGTCGGGGTCGGCTTGGCGCTGGTTCGGCTGATCAACAGCCAGCAGCGGGAGCGCGCCGCCATCGTGCTGATCTGGTTCGCGCTGCCCATCCTCCTGATGAGTTACGTCAGCCAAGTGGTGCACCCGTTTTACCAACTGCTGGGTATCCCGGCGGGCTACATTCTGGCGGCGTGGGGCTTCGGCGCCCTGCTGCGACCGCAAACGCGCCGCGGCGCGGCGTTGACGGCGGCGCTGCTGATCCCGTTCGGCGTGCTGATGGGGATCAACAGCGCGCGCTACTATCAGGACACGGCGGCGACTCCCGGTATCGACGGTCTGAGCGCGCTTCCGCTGGATGATGGCTTGAAGCTGGGCGCGGTGATCCGCGACCGGCTGCCTGCCACTGTCTACAGCGACACCGACGAATGGATTTTGAGCAGCTTCTCCGGCGAAACACTGGACTTCGTGCGCGACGCCCGCGCCCCGGCATTTAACGTCATCCCGCCAAACGGCGGCTTGTACGTCGCGGCGTACCCGTCCGAAGCGGCAGTCGCCCCGCTCGGCGTGGATGAGACGATCAGGCTGCATCTGCCTGACAATACGCTGCTGGTGGTGGATCACCTGAGCCAGACCGCCGAGCGCCCGGTCACACAAACCCTGAATATCCCCGGCGATCACGGGATCGCGCTGGAGAGCTATCGGCTGAAACGCGCCGCCGATCAACAATGGATGCTGACGACCTACTGGCGGATCACCGGGCGCGCCGACGACATCGATCAGCAGTTGTTCGCGCCCTTCGCGCACATTTTCGACGCCGACGGCAAGCGCGTCCTCATCGTGGATGGTCAAGCCGTCCCCGGCTACGAGTGGCGCGTCGGCGACCTGCACGCCCACCGCCTGACTTTCACGCTGCCGCCCGACCCCCACCCGCCGTTTAGCGTCAGCGTGGGGCAGTATGACGCCCTGCACAGCCAGAACGTGATCTTCGTGCTGCCATCCGGCGAATACACGCCGCTGATTCCGCTGCCCACAATCCCGGCAATCAACTCCTCTCCCTGAATTCGGGAAGGCTCAGCGAAGTGTCGAGCAGCCAAGCCGTTGAGCGGAGCTAAAGCAGGTTCTCGAAAGAAATCCATGAAGATTGTGGCACTCCGTAGGGGCGCAGCGCGCTGCGCCCCTACAAAAACATTCGGTAACTTACGTTAGGCTCACAGCGTTGACTGGCTGCGTTTGGGCTTCGCCGGGCGCGGACGATGACATTCGTCACTATTCTTTGTTCATAATATAGTCATATGCTGAAGAGAGGAGCCATCTGCATTCGCGCAGTAGGAATGCGGACGATCTGCGCCGCTGTTTGGCGTCGCCTGATCCAAATCTGGATAACGAGCAAGACGCAGGCGTTCCCATGACGGCGGGAACGCCTTTTGTTTTGGTAGGCGAGAATATCTTTGTGCTCCCCAATAATGACCGTTCTTGTGCAGAAAGGTTTGTACCATGTCAACGTTCAAACGTGATGGCGTTCAACTGCATTATGAACTCGAAGGAAGTGGTTCGCCGGCAGTGTTGATTTGTGGTTCCGGCTCGCACAGCAACGACGCCATCAATTCGGCGCTGCGACCTGCGCTGGCACAGCACCACACCGTGCTCACCGTAGACAATCGGGGAGCGGGTCAAACCGTTGTCGGCGAGGATGCCAGCTTCACTATCGAGGACATGGCGGATGACATCGCCGCCATCATCGATCACCACCAATTAGGCGCCGTGCACACGCTCGGCATTTCGATGGGTGGCGCGATTGCCATGATGTTAGCGCTGCGCTATCCGGAGCGAATTTGCAGCGAGGTGGTTGCGGTGTCGATGGCTCAGGGCGAGGTTCTGAAGCGCAGCAGATTCATGCTTGACACGCTGCGCGTACTGGTCGACGGGCAGGTTCCGATGGAGATCGTCAACCGCTTCGCGACCATCATCCTGCTGGGCGAGAGCGCCTTCGACAACCCTGCCGTGATCGACGCATGGGTACACGCGCCAGCCGATCCATTCATGCAGACTTCGGCGGGCTATTTGCAGCAGACTAAAGCCGTCGAGCATTTCGAGATTAGCGCCCGCCTCCCGTCGATCACGACGCCCACGCTGGTGATCGGCAGCCCGGAAGACATTCTCGTACCGCTGCGTTTTCAGGAGGAACTCGCGGGTGCTATTCCCAACGCTGAATTCAAGCGCTATCCCGGCGGTCATACCTTCATGCTTTTGCCGGAGAACTATGGCGCGTTTGTAAGTGACGTGGAAGCGTTCTGGGGCAAATACAGCTAGAGCAGGATCGGGCGCTCCACTTTCCATGAAGTGCGGATGCCGGATCGCTCGCCGCAGATGCGCACGAGTTCATTGTTGAGCGCCACGTCGACCCCGAACGGTCGTTACTCCTCGCCTAGTTCCGGCGGGATCGCCGCCGTGATCAGCGTGACGTAACGGCGCAGATCGTCGAGGATCGACAGCCGGTCTTCCGGGCTGATCAGCGTCAGCAGGTCGCGCAGTTGGCGCATCAGGTCGGTTTGGATGCGGAAGAACAGGTCTTCGCCCGCCTCGGTCATGACCACCGTGACCGAGCGGCGGTCGGCGCGGTTCTTCTCGCGCTGCACCAGCGGCGGCGTGAACAGTTCCAGCCGCTTGACCAGCCCGGTCATGGTGGCGTTGGTCAGCCCGTGCAGCCGCGCGATGCGCCCGATAGGGCAGCTTCCGCCCTGCTCCGAGAGCGTCTTGAGGACGTAGAACTGCGGGGTCGTCAGTCCGTGATCGGTAAGCTGCGCGGTGAGGAGCTTTTCGCCGTCGAGCACCAACCGGAACAGCAGCGCCCAGAGTTGCAGTACGTCACGTTCGAGTTGATCGTCCAAAATTTTGATCCCGGTGAGTCAGCAAAGAAATTATTCTACATAATTAGAGTTTATGCTGTTTTCAAAATCGCTGCGTATAGCTGGTGAGGTGGTAGGGACGTTCAATGAGGGTGTTTAAAAACCACTCATCGGGTCGAAAAAACGCCAACCTGACCACGTTCGCCTGTAACCAGCAAAGTACTCTCCCCTCCCTGAAGTCGGGGAGGGGCTGGGGGTGGGGTCAAAAACGCGACTTTTTAGAATCCCCATAAACTCCTCATGCTCGCGCCGTTCAGTTCCCCCTCTCCACGCAGTGGAGAAGGGGTTAGGGGGTGAGGTCGCGTTTGCTACCCCAGCGCCTCCCATACTTCTAGTTTCGCTCGCACGCGGCGGATGACTTCGTCGGTATACTCGCTGGTCGACGCCGATCCGCCGAGGTCGTTAGTACGGATGCCGTCGTTGACCGCCTCCATCACCGACTCGTAAATCGCGCGGCTGGCACGCAGTGCCGCATCGTCTTTCATGTAGCGCAGCAGCGCTGCCCCGGCGAGGATCATCGCCATCGGGTTGGCGATATTCTTGCCTTCGAGACTGGGCGCGGTGCCGTGCGGCGCTTCGGTCAGCACCGTCTTGACCTGAAAATCCCCATCCAGCGACAGAATCACCAACTCCGCCCCGGCGATGCTGCCGAACATCTTCAACACGAGGTCGCTCAGGCTGTCGCCGTCGCGGTTGAGCGCCGGGATCACCAGCGCTTCGCCGGTCGTTTCCAGCAGCAGGGCGTAAGTCGCGTCGATCAACTGCGGGTCGTAGCGCACGTCGGGATAACGTCCCGCCGCCGCGTCGAGTTCTTCTTTGAAGATGCCCTCGTAGACCGCGCTGACGGTGTACTTGGGACCGCCGAAGACCTTCGCTCCGACGCGCCGGGCATAGCGGAAGGTGAACTCGGCGACCGCGTGACAGTTGCGGCGGGTCAGCTTGCGCGTGCTGTAGGCGATCTCGTCCAGCCCGCTGCCTTCGCGCCATTCTTTCGCGCCGTAGGCATCTTCGACCGCCATCCGCACCACCGAGATCGGCGCGTAGACGCCCGCCAGCGGGCGCACCGCCGGGATGCGCCGCCCGGTGCGCAGGATCACCTGCCCGTTGATCGCTTCGCGCAGCAGGGCGTTCGGGCTGCCGACGTCGTCGGTCGCTTCCGGCGTGATCGTCGCCGCCTTGATGCCGTAGCCGGTCTGATTGATGAACTCGGCAGCGTCGTGGACGATCTGGTTGTGAGTAGCGCGACGGTTGCCCAGCGAGAGGTCGAAGGCTTTGAACTCCACGTCGAAGCGGGTCACGGCAGGATCGAGCACGCGCAGCGACTCGTCGAGCAGTTCCTGCCCGGTTTGATCGCCTTGCAGGACGGCAATAATCGGTTTGCTCACGCTGATTTTCCTTACTTCTGGCGAAATGTATGCTGCAAGTTTACGTCAGAACGTAGCCTAGGAGTAGGCTGCGCTAGGCTGTGCATTTACGGGTTTTACGCTATTATATCGTTGAATTGAGTCAAATCGACTGCATTTAGCCGAAGAATTGGCTCAGCAGCCGCTTTGCGACCGGAAAACAAACGCGCTTGTAGGTGTATCGCCCGCTGACTCCAGCGAATTGTTCGGCAAGCTATACGTTCAGCGATTGTCGCACCCTCATCGAGTACGGACGTGCTTGCTCCCCTTCCTGAATTCGGGGAGGGGCTGGGGGTGGGGTCAAAAAAGGATTTACCGTGAAGAAACTCGTTTTGGCAGCTTTGCTGGCAATGACCATCACCGGAACGGCGCTCGTGAGCGCCCAAACCGCCACCCCCGTCCCGACGACGACCGGTCCGACCAACAGCGTTGAAGGCTTCTTGGTCGTCTGCGCCGATTCCGCTGTGCTGAATTTCTCCGGCACGATGCTGGTTGGCTACGACATCTACTATCAAATCTTCTCCGGCTCGGCGGGATCAGGCACGGCAATCACCAACGTGCGCCAAGTCCCGGCGGCGGGCGATTTCGCCGTCAGCGATGTGGTCAGCTACAACAGCGGCGTGACCGTCGCGGCGGGCGGCACGGCGAGCGCCAACGTCAGCGTTGCCCGCGAGAGCGACTCCAGCCGCGTCGATTTCAGCTTCGTGCTGACCGATACGCAGGACGGCTGCAACAACCCGACCAACACGCTGGTGACCAGCGCCGATACCGGCGCAGGCAGCAGCACGACCTCGACCAACAGCGGCGCGGGCGTCACCACCAGCATCCTCGCGCCCGACGGTGTGCTCAACCCGAATCTCTCGGCGGAACCCGACGTCGTGATCGGCGCGCGCCTGAGCGATCATTTCCGCTCGGATACGCCCGGCTTGATCTTCGCCGAGTGCGATGCCTTCCCGCTGGCGGAGCCGGGGATCATCTACGACACCGACGACGTGACGATCTACTGGTCGTGGTTTGCCAAGACGCAGGATGACATGCAGCAGCACCTCGACAACGCGCTCTATCACGTCACCTTGAACACGGCGGAACTGCCGATGACCACCCGCAGCGAGCCGGTGCTGCGCAACGGCGATTACTGGGTCTTCTACACCGCGCGCGTCGGCAATCTGCGACCGGGACATTACGAAGTCGGCGAGTTGGTGCAGTGGGCGAACCAGATCACCGACGGCTATAACGATTTCGGACCCGGCACGTCGACCACGCGCGAGAGCGGGATTTGCAACTTCGACGTCAAGCTCAACCCGAACGGGACGACGGTCGAACACACCAACATGTATTTTCCGACCACCTATCCCGTACACGACATCACGCCCGACTACTAAACGATGTTCCGCAGAGTGTTATTTTTGACTTCACCCTCGCTCCCTTTTATCTCCCAACCAAATTGGGCACTCCCCCTCTCTACGCAGTGGAGAGGGGGCTGGGGGGTGAGGTTATCGTGCGCCCACATGCATCCGTTACCATGACCGCACTCGCTGAGGAGGCATTGGCGCTGCTCGACGTGGCGCTGACGCCGGATCAAGATGCGCAGTTCGCGCACTACGCCGCAGCGCTGGCGGACTGGAACGCCCATACCAACCTGACCGCGATCACCGACGCCGGGGGCGTGCGCGTCCGCCACTTCCTCAACTCGCTGACGGTCGCCAAAGTCGTGCCGATGACTCCCGGCTTGCGCCTGATCGACGTGGGGACGGGGGCGGGCTTTCCCGGCTTACCTTTGCGGATCGTTTACCCTGAAATCAAGCTGACTCTGCTCGAAGCGACCGGCAAGAAGGTCGCCTTTTTGCAGCATTTGGTCGATCAATTCCGACTGGACGACGTGCGGCTGATCAAGGCGCGCGCCGAGGACGCCGGTCAAGACGCCGATCTGCGCGGAGCTTACGACGTGGTGGTCGCGCGAGCGGTGGCACGGCTGCCGAGCCTGCTTGAATATCTGCTGCCCTTCGCGCGCGTCGGTGGCGTCTGTGTCGCCATGAAGGGACGCACCGCCCAAGCCGAATCCGACGAACTCGGCGCGGGCGCTGGCGATCTTGGGCGGGCGGATCGCGCGGATCGAGACGGTCGATCTGCCCGGCGTGGACGAGCCGCATCACCTGATCGTGGTCGAGAAGATCGCGCCGACGCCGACCGATTATCCCCGTCAAGCCGGCATCCCGACGCGGAAGCCGCTGTAACTTGTCCCAACATCAGGGTTGCCTCAATGCGAAGCGATGGCAAGAAGGGGCGGTTGTAGGGGCACGATATATCGTGCCCCTACGGTGAAAATCTCACCTTGAATTCCTTAACCATAATTCACGTTATCATAAGTTCTCATACGGGTTGAACGTTCAATCGAAATAGACGAGGTACTCTCCCCTCCTTGAAGTCGGGGAGGGGCAGGGGGTGGGGTAAAACACATGAACTTCATCGTCGTGGGCAGCGGCGCGGTCGGGAGCTATTTCGGCGCGCGGCTGCTGCAAGCGGGTAACGACGTGACCTTCATCGCGCGCGGCGCGCAGCTTGCCGCCCTGCGCGAAGGCGGGCTGCGGCTGATCGACGACGTGAGCGGCGAGGACGTGCTGCTGCCGGTCACGGCTACGGATGATTGGAACACGCTCCCGACGCCCGACGCCGTGCTGATCGCGGTCAAGACGTGGCAGGTCGAGGATGTGGCGCGCCAGCTCCCCGCCGTGATCGGCGCGCGGACGCGCTGTTTGACGCTGCAAAACGGCGTCGAAGCGCCCGGCATCGTCGCCGAGCAGGTCGGCGCGGCGCGGACGTTCGGCGGCTTGGTGCGCGGCTTCTTCCAGCTTGATGCGCCCGGCGTTGTCCATCATTCTAGCGTCCAGCCGACGATCATCTTCGGGCAGATCGCCGGGTCGCCGACGCCGGAAGCGCTCGCCTTGCTCGACTGCCTGACGGCTGCCGGAATCTACGCCGAGTGCTCGGACGACGTCGAGGCGGCGCTCTGGGCGAAATTCCTGCTCGTCACCGCGCTGAGCGGAGTCGGCGCGGTCACGCGCGCGCCGATTGGCGCCATCCGCGCCTGTGACCTGACGTGGCGGCTGCTCCATGACGTGATGGCGGAGATCGTCGGCGTCGCCCGCGCGCGCGGTGTCGATCTGCCGGACGGGGTGCTTGAGCGCACCGTCGCCTTTGTCGAGACCTTCCCGCCGGAAGCGACCACCTCAATGCAGCGCGACCTGATGGCGGGCTTGCCCTCGGAACTGGAGGCGCAAACCGGCGCGGTTGTGCGCTTGGGGCGTGAGGCAGGCGCAGCCGTGCCGCTCAACGCCACGATTTACGCCAGTCTCGTCCTGCAAGAACAGCGCGCTCGCGAAGCCGCCCGCGCCAGCCAGCCGTGATCCTCTACCCGACTCCGCCCTACGACTTCGCCCGCACCGTCGAGGCGTCGCGTCATCTCTACGCGATGGGCGAGCGCCGCTCCGACGTCTACCGCCGCGCGATCCACGTGGGCGAGTCACTGGCGCTGATCGAGGTCGCCAGCGTCGGCACGGTCGCCGATCCCGCGCTCGACCTGCGGCTGCTGGCGTCGCGTGGCGTGGTCGATTCGGCGGCGCTGGAGGCGAAAGCCCGCCGCGTTTTCAACCTCGCCGACGACCTGACCCCGTTTTACGCCTACGCCCGCACCGTCCCCGCGCTCTGGGCGACGGTCGAGCCGCTCTACGGGCTGCATACCCTGCAAGCCGACAGCGTGTTCGAGGGGCTGGCGCTGACCATCATCGAGCAGCAGATCGCGCTGCGGATGGCGCAGACGGCGGAGCGCTGGCTGCTGGCGTGGGCGGACGAGTCGATCACTTACGAGGGCGCGACTTACTACGCTTTCCCGCGTCCGGCGCAGATCGCGGCGGCGACCGTCGCCGACCTGACGCCGCTCAAGATCACGTTTGCGCGGATGCAGCGCTTGATCGACGTGGCGCGGGCGATCACGGCGGGCGAACTCGACCTTGAAGCGCTGCGCGACCAGCCGGTCGAGTCCGTTTATGAGGCGCTCATGGCGCTCAAGGGCGTCGGTCACTGGACGGCAGCGTGGACGATCACGCGGGCGCTGGGCGTCTACGGCTACGTCGGCGCGGCGGACGTGGCGCTGCGGGCGGCGGTCAACCACTATTATTACGGCGCGACCGGACGCGCCGAGCGCGCGCTCGTCGATCAAACCTTCGCCGCGCACGGCAGCTTCGACGGCACTGCTGCTTTTTACACCCTCATGCGCTGGGCAACCGAGCGCTATTGACGCTCAAATCATTAACCTATTCACTTATCTATATGGAAAATTCACACAATATTCATGCTTCCAAGCGACGTTCGCCGGTGCTCGCCGTTATACTAGGAATGTAGGTCTCTAGTACCGATTTCAAGGCTGAGGTATCTCACGGCGATACCCGGTATAGCCCCTCTGGACGTTCGATGACTTTACGCGGTAAAACCCTATTGGTGATGACGCTGACGCTGGCGGCATTGATTCTGCTGCTCTATTTCGTGCTGCGAAACGTCATGATCAACAGCTATTCGCAGCTTGAAAGCCAGAGCGTGCTGGTCGATCTCGACCGCGTGGTCAACAGTTTGCAGGACAGCATCGACGACATGGCGTTGGGGATGCAGGATTGGTCAAACTGGGACGCGACCTACCAATTCGTGCAAGACCTGAATCCGGACTACGTTGATGAGAACTTGGTCGACGATACTTTTTCGGTGCTCAACATCAATTTGATGCTGTTCGTCAACTCGTCCAACCACATCGTTTACAGCAAGGTGGTCGATCCACTCGATGATGGGCAAACCCGGTTCGTGTCGGAATTCGAGGCGTTGGAGCGCCAAGACGGTCTCGCGCCGCTGACCAGCGAGCCGACCGCCGGTTATTTCGTGCTCGGCGGCGAACCGATGATGATCGCCTCGCGCCCGATTTTACCGAGCGACGGCAGCGGCAGCCCGGCGGGGACGTTGATTTGGGGGCGGCATCTCGACGGCAGCGCGATCAGCCGCTATTCGGATCGGCTGCGGCTGGCGCTTGACCTGCGGGTCATCAATCATGCCGATAACCCTGCCGACATTCAGGCGGCACAGGCGCAGCTTTCGTCGGATACCCCGCAAGTCGTCGACGTGCTCGATGCTGATACCTTAGGCAGCTACGCTTTGCTCAACGGCATTTTGGGCAATCCCAGCCTCATTCTGCGGGTGACGGTGCCGCGTCTGATCTTCCAGCAGGGTCAGGCGAGCCTATCCTATTTCCTCATGATCCTCGCGTTCGTCGGCGTTGTGTTTGGGTTGGCGGCGCTGTTCCTGTTGGAGCGCTTGGTGCTCACGCCGCTGGCGGCGCTGAGCGGGCGCGTCGGCGCTATCGGCGAGAAAGACGACTTCACTTCCCGGCTGCCTATTGTCAGGAACGACGAGCTTACCCGGCTCGCCCGGTCGATCAACGCGATGCTGGACAGTGTGACCCAGTCGCGGGCGGCGCTGCGCCAGTTGAACGGCGAACTCGAAAGCCGCGTGGTCGAGCGCACGACCGAACTTGAGCAGCAAAAATCTCAGCTTCAGCGCATCATGGACACAATGGGCGAAGGCGTTGTCCTCTCGATTGACGGTAGGATCATCTATGCCAACCGTGCCTGCGCCGAACTGCTCGACTATCAGCCGAGCGAATTGGTCGGCAAACCGTTTGCCCTGCTGCATACGGATTCTGATTCGAGAGATACGCCGGTTGTGCGGACGCCGCTCCAGCACTACGAGACGCGCTTGTCACGCCGCGACGGTTCCCCGTTAAACGTCGCAATCACCTCGTCGGTCGTCGACGAAACCGACAGCCGCCCGCGCCGCGTGGTGATCGTGCGCGACATCACGCAGGAATTGGCGGCGAAAGCGCAAAAGGATTACTTCTTCTCCCGCGCCTCGCACGACCTGCGGACGCCGCTGACCAACATCATGACGCGCCTGTACCTGCTCGGCAAAAAGCCGGACGAACTCGAACGGCACCTCCGCATTCTCAATCACGTCTCGATGCAGATGATGACGCTGGTCAATGACCTGCTGGATATGATGCGCTTCGAGCAGGGCAAGCAAATCCTCCATCGCCATAATCTGGTGTTGCAAGAGCTTACCGAACAGGTCGTCGAAACGCAGGATGCCGACGCCGAGGTGCGCGGGATCGCCCTCAGCGCGGTGATGGAAGCCGCGCCGCTGGAAATCTACGCCGATACCTCACGCTTGCAGCAGGTGATCACCAACCTGATCAGCAACGCGATCCATTACACGCCGGAGGGCGGCAGGATTGTCGTCCGCGTCGAGCGGCTGTGCGAAACCGATCAGGATTACGCCGTGATCCGCGTCAGCGACACCGGCGTGGGCATCAGCCCGGAGCACCTCGCCCACATTTTCGATCCCTTCTTCCGCGTCAACGACGAAAAAGGCGACGGCTCCGGCTTGGGCTTGTCAATCGTCAAAGAGATCGTCGAACTGCACGGGGGCAAAGTTACGGTCAGCAGCACGCTTGGCGTGGGGACGACGTTCACGCTCTATTTTGCCCTTGCCGCCAGCGATCAGTCTTGCGAGGAAGACCTAGTCGCCGACCAAGCCTTGATCGGCTGAGCGCGGTCGTCTTGGTGGACTGATTCCCTCTTGTATTCTCTAGATTCCGGCGTGACACTAAAAGTAGATTTTGACACAGGTTCGAGGTCGCATGGCTGAAGAAGGCTTCGTTCGTATCTACTCCAACGTCACCCTGCCGCCGGACGCGCAGATCGACGATTTCGTCGTTTTGGGCAAGCCGCCGCAGGGCAAAAAACCGGGTGAACTGGCGCTGACACTCGGCGCGGGCTGCGTGATTCGCTCGCATACCGTGATCTACGCCGGGAACAGCATCGGCGCGCACTTCCAGACCGGGCACGGCGCGCTCGTCCGCGAGGAGAACATCATCGGCGACGACGTGAGCATCGGCACGCAGAGCGTGGTCGAGCATCACGTCACCATCGGCAACGGCGTTCGCCTGCACACGCGCGTCTTCGTGCCGGAGTTCAGCGTCTTGGGCGATAACTGCTGGCTTGGACCGGGCGTGATGGTCACCAACGCGCGCTATCCGCGCAGCGAAGGCGTCAAAGACCGGCTGATCGGCGCGCACATTGAGGCGGGCGCGATCATCGGCGCGAACGCGGTGCTGCTGCCCGGCGTGCGCATCGGCGCGCGCGCGCTGGTCGGTGCAGGGTCGGTGGTGACGCAGGACGTCGCGCCGGGGATGGTCGTCGCCGGAAATCCCGCCCGCGTGATCAACCAAGTCGAGAAGATTAAATTCTACAAGTGATAGTACCGAGTACCGAGTGCTGAGTACCGAGAAAAACGGCGAACTCAGCATGGGGGACTGCCTTGTTTTTCACTCAGTACTCGGTACTGAGTACTCTGTACTGGAGGTTAGTATGGCTAAAATTCCGCTCGTAGACCTGAAAGCGCAGTACGCCAGCATCAAGCCGGAGATCGACGCGGCGATGCAGCGAGTCGTCGACAACACCGCCTTCATCGGCGGCAAGGAAGTCAGCGACTTTGAAGCCGCCTTCGCCGCCTTCCAGCAGACCAAGCGCGCGGTCGGCGTCGCCAGCGGCACCGGCGCGATCTTCCTCGCGCTCGGGCGCTGGGCATCGGACCGGGCGACGAGGTGATCACGACGCCGCACACCTTTATCGCCAGCGTCGAGCCGATTGAAACCCTCGGCGCGACGACGGTGCTGGTCGACATCGACCCGGCGACCTTCAACCTCGATCCGGCGAAGATCGAAGCCGCCATCACGCCGCGCACCAAAGCGATCCTGCCGGTGCATCTGTACGGGCAGCTTGCGCCGATGGACGCGATCATGGAGATCGCGCGCAAG
Source organism: uncultured Chloroflexia bacterium (assembly GCA_963826685.1). Classification (GTDB taxonomy): domain Bacteria; phylum Chloroflexota; class Anaerolineae; order Aggregatilineales; family Phototrophicaceae; genus Flexifilum. Next base: position 232,313 of record CAWGYC010000009.1, read on the forward strand.
CACAACCTCAAGGTGGTCGAGGACGCGGCGCAGGCGCACGGCGCGGAGTTGAATGGCAAGCGCGCCGGTGCGTGGGGCGATGCCGCCTGCTTCAGCTTCTATCCCGGCAAGAACCTCGGCGCTTACGGCGACGGCGGGGCGGTCTGCACCAACGACGAAGAACTCGCCAACAAGGTCGCCAAGCTGCGCGATCATGGGCGGACGAGCAAGTACTCGCACGACGAGATCGGCTACGGCGAGCGGCTCGACGGGCTGCAAGCGGCGGTGCTCGGCGCCAAGCTGCCGCATCTCGACGGCTGGAACGACGCGCGCCGGGGGCACGCCGCCTACTATAACGAGGCGCTCAAGGGCATCGACGGCGTCGAGACGCCGCGCGAGATGGCGGGCGCGCGCCACATCTACCACATCTACTGCATCCGCGTGCAGGGGGATCGGGACGCGATCCTCAAGGAACTGAACGCGCGCGGCATCGGCGCGGGCATCCACTACCCGATCCCGGTGCATCTGCAACCAGCGATGGCATTTCGCGGCTGGTCAGTCGGCGATTTCCCCGAAGCCGAGCGCGCCGCCAACACGATCATCAGCCTGCCGATGTATCCCGAACTGGACATCGAGCAGCAGAACCGGATCGTCGAGGACTTGGCGGACGTGGTTGGGGCGGCGGTGAAAAGCTAAAGGAACTACATCTGAGCTAAAAGCCGATCATATTCGGCGTGTGTGCCGATCCAGAACCAGATTATCGTGTCCGCATCACGGATGCCGAGCGCGCGATAGTCACGGGTCACACGCACGGAATAGATCGGCTTTTTTGAATGAACTTGCTTAAAGTGCAGACTTGGATGATAAGGATCGCGCGCAAAGAGTTTATAAGCCGCTCGTGCTTGCTCGCGGATCTGCTCTGGCAGCGCTCGAAACGACCGCCGAAAGTGGGCATTGATGTGCGAGTTCATAAATCGTCGGGATTGAGTGGTTCTGTCTTCCCGGCGCGATACTCTGCCAGCGCCTCGTCCGCCATTTGTGCCAGTAAATCCGCCGACTGATCAAAGGATTTCTGCCAGCGCTGCTCATCTTCAAGTTCTTCGAGTATCCAGCGCGCGAAGGCATCCTGTTCTTCGGGTGACAGTTTGGCAACCTCAGCAATGGCTTTTTCGAGTAGTTGAGTCATTGTTTTGCTCCGTCAGGTTGTCTTGATTATACCGTCAATTCACGAGAGCCGAGCCTTATCGGAGAAGGCCTCCCACGTGAGCTTAGGCGTTCCGTCGGTGGCGTGCAGACCGGCGCGATGACGACGACTCTCAGCGCGGATAGTGACACTTGACCCCTGTCGATCAGCCGTGAACCGTCTAAAATCGATCTCAGAGCCGATCTGTCACGATAGGCTGAACGCGATGAAGCTCAAGTGTCCGGCGTGCGGCGCGCCGATCCCCGCCGCTGCCATCAACGTGCAGCAGATGGTCGCCGTCTGCCCCGAATGCGACAACGTCTTCAAATTCGAGGGTGCCTTTCGCCAGCAGCGACGCAAGCTCAAAGCGCCCGCTCAATTTCAAGTCGTGGACGACGATCCCGACCGCCTCGACATGGCGTTCAAATGGTCGTGGCGCACCGAACCGCCGGTCGGCTTGTTCGGCGTGATTATGGGATTGCTGATCCCGCTGATCGTCTACAGGATGGCGGAGCGCGGGGGCGGCGCCCGGCCGCTGCTGCCCGCTGCCGACTGTCCTGATGAGCTATACGTTCTGCTGACGCTGGTGCTCAACCGGACGCACTACGAATCCGACGGGGAAACGCTGCAAGTCTACACCGAACCGCTGCCCTTCTTCCGCTACGGCAGGACGACGGTCGCGGTCGACGAGATCGACCACGTCAGCGTGGAGCGCCCGACACGCGCCTTTCCCCGACGGCAAAGACGGCTTCTACGACGTCTTCGTCCACACGCTCGACGGCGACAAACTGAAGGTCGCCGCCATCGTCAACCACCAGCACGCCCATTTCATCGCGCAGGAGATCGAGGCGTTACGGCAAGCGCTGCGGGAAATGCCCGCGCTAGCGACCGATGACGATCCGTTTGATGCTGACACCGCCGAAGCGCTGGCGGACTGGACGGCCGGAAGCGCCCGGAAAGCGGCGCGCTCGTGAGCCTTGAGGATGGCATCGCCGTCTCGCTCAAACAGTTCTTGGTGACGGAGCAGGTCTGCCCGGAGGCGTGGAAACCCTACGACCTCTATCTGTTCCGCGACGACGAGGTCGTGTTTTACGTCGGGCAGTCGGAGCACGCTTTCACGCGGGTCTGGGATCATTTTCTGGGCGGCTTCAAGGGGCGCTCGGTGATCGGGCGGTTCATCTTGTGCAACTGGCACGCCTCGTTACACTTCACGGTCGAACTGCTGAGTTCGGCGTCGCCGCGTTTCGCTCCGGTCGATTACGACCGTGATGCCGCCGAGCGCGCCTTGATCGAGCACTACGCGCCCTGCTTCAACGTCTCGCTCAACCGCGATCCGCACGATCTGCCATCGCGTTATCGCCCGACGACCGCCAAGCCGCTGTGCTCGCGCAGCCCGCGCAAGCTGATCATGGAGGCGAGCCTCGCGCTGCAAGCCGAGCAGCGGCGGCAGTGGCTCGACGAGACGAGCACTTGAGTGCTTGATCGCGGCGCGCTTTGCGGGACAATCGGGGCAGCGCAGGTGAGCAATTAGCGATGGAGGTGAACTATGACGCGCAAAGGTTGGCTGACGCTGGGGTTGGCGCTCGCGTTCGGCGCGCTGCTCGGCTATATCGACGTGAACAGCCAAGAAGTTCAACTGCCGATGTTCTGCTTGCTCTTGTTTTCGTTCGTGCTCGGCGTGGTGCAGCCCAAAGCGGCTTGGCGTTGGGGCGTGCTGATGGGCTTGAGCCTGCCCGCAGCTTACTTCGTCGTCTTTGCGCTGAATGTTCGGGCGGTCGATGCGCCGCGCTACCCGATCACGCTGGTCGTGTTGGTGATCCCCGCGCTGGTAGCCGCTTATGGCGGCGCGCTGGCGCATCGCTTGAGCCAGACCGTCCCTGCAAACTCGCTAATTCCGGCGCACGGCGTCAAAGAGCGGACTTATCCCATTGCGGCGACATTCGCTACAATAAGCAGCCTCATTGTTCATGATCTATATGGGAAGTTCGAATGACCGCCAATTTCAATACCTACATTGAGCGTCGTAAATCCGACTGTGCCAAGTGGGGTTACTATCCCGACGACGTTTTGCCGCTGTGGGTCGCGGATATGGATTTCCGCTCGCCAGAGCCGGTGATCGCGGCGCTGCACGAACGGATCGATCACGGCATTTTCGGTTATCAAATGGACTGCCCGGAACTGCGCGACGTGATCGTCGAGCGGCTGCGGACGCATCACAATATCGACACCAACGGCGAGGCGATCCAGTTCACGCCCGGCTTGGTCTATGCGGTCAACACGGTCAGCCGCGCCATCGGCGAGCCGGGATCGGGCATCTTGGTGCAGACGCCCGCCTATCCGCCGTTTTTGAGCGCGCCGCACAGCAGCGACCGGGTCTTGCAGAGCGCGCCGCTGGCGCTGACGGTCGCGGACGGCGTGATGCACTACGAGATCGACTTTGAGGCGATGGAAGCGGCGGTCACGCCGGAGACGCGGATGTTCATCCTCTGCAACCCGCACAATCCGGTCGGTCGGGCGTTCACGCGCGCGGAGTTGGAAGGCATCGCCGAATTCTGCCTGCGCCATGACCTGATCATCTGCTCCGACGAGATTCACTGCGATCTGGTCTTCGAGGGCTATCAGCACATCTCGATTGCCTCGCTCTCGCCGGAGATCGCCGACCGCTGCGTGACGCTGCTCGCGCCGAGCAAAACCTACAATATCCCCGGCTTCGGCTTGGGCTTCGCCGTGATCCAGAACGAGGCGCTGCGTCAGCGTTTCCACGACGCGGCGATGGCGGTCGGCGGGCATCCGAGCACGGTGAGCTATCCGGCGGCGGTGGCAGCCTATACGCAGGGGCAGGAATGGCTGGACGAGGTGCTGGTCTACCTCGAAGGCAACCGCGATTTGGTGTTCGATTTCGCCCGTGAAGTGCTGCCCGAAGTGCCGATCACGCAGCCGGAAGCGACTTACCTGACGTGGCTCGACTTCCGCCCGCTGAACCTCGACCCCGACCCGTACCAGTTCTTTCTTGATAAGGCGAAGGTCGCTTTCAGCAACGGTCAAGACTTCGACGCGCCCGGCTTCCTGCGCATCAACTTTGCGACCACGCGCGACAACCTCAACGAAGCGCTGGATCGCGTGCGGCGCTCGCTAGGACGGTAAAACTGATCTCATCCCTAACCCGCCTGTGTAGGGGCATTGTCTATCACCCGCTCTACCAACTGGTAGTTAGCGGACTGATGGACTAGACCGGTACTCAAAACACACTGATAACCATCCTCAATCGCTCGAGACAGCGCAGTTTGTGAGTGGCTAGGCTTAAACTTGCGCCTACGCGAAAATCCGCTACATTCCCTTCATAAGTGACGATTGTCCAGTGCCACGCCTCATCACCGTGCCCCGATTTGCGCTCACGACTCAATCTCAGCCAACTCGAACGTCAGCACCCACACGGTGAGGTTGAGCTTATCCGCGCCGTGAATCGCTTGCCACTGAGCGAAAAATTCCTCGCGGCTGGCGTAGCCTTCGGCTTGAGCATCCTCAAGGCTGATGTCGCCTGCGCGCTGCTGCCGGATTCCGACCAGTCGAATCCGCGCGACCGATGCCGCGTTGCGTGACGGCTGCACCGCGTAAGTTTTGCCGACGCGGTATTTGTCGCGCCCGTGAGTCTGCACGGCGATGATTTGTCCGTCGGCTTGAATGGCGGTTTCGCCCGCTTTGGCGACCCGGCGGGTTTGGGTTTTGCGACCGCTCAAGAGCAGATCGAGCGTGTACTGGAAGATCATGCGTTTTCCTCCGGTAGCGCGGGCGGCTGCGCCAGATAGCTCAGAAACACGCCGATCACGGCGGCGAAGAAAGTCACGCCCAGCCACATGTGAATCTGCCACCAGATGCCCGCGCGCGCGATCAGCAGCAGGAAGTAGGTCAGGAACAGGACGAAGGGCACGGCGAAGGCGAATACGCGCAGCGCCAATGGATTTTCGCGCGAGGGCGGGAATTGCCGCAGCAGCAGGTCGCCAACCACCCCGGCGATCAGCGGCGCGAGGATCACGTAGGCGTAAGACTGAGTATCGTGCCACTGAACCAGCATCATCGCGGCGGCGTTGATCGTCAGGATCAACGTGACCGCGCCGAAGGGCAGCCGCCAGCGCCGCAGCGCGAAGATCAGCACGCCGCTGACGATCCCCGCCGGGAACAGGATCGCTGCGACGCCCGCCGCATCGTAGACGCCGCCGCGACTGCTCCGTCCGACGAAGCCCGACGCTTGGGCGAAGGCATTCGAGAACTGGGTGAAGAAGGTCAGCAGCGAGGCGATCATCAGCAGTGTGATCACGACCGGCAGCAGATTGCTCCACGTCGGAGCCGCGTTTACGCGCCGCCACGCTGCCCGCAGCGATCCGCTCAGGATCAGGAAACCAGCGGTCGCCAAGAGCAGATGCGCCGGGCTAAGTAAGGTCGAGAGGTTGGCTTCGAACCCGGCAATCGAGTGCCAGATCATGTCGAAAAAGCCGCCGACGAAGAACAGCGCCACGCCGATTAGCGACATAGTGTAGCCGTAAGGCAGCGCTCGGCTGAAGGCGTAGCCTTTGCCGATGTTGCGATACTGGGCGATGCCGAGGAACAGCCCGACCGCCAAAATCCCCGCATAGAGCAGCGCGTGAAAGGGCGTGAAGAAGGTGTTGTCGACCGCACCGTGATTGTGAGCGTAGCCGTCGACGAACAGCCCGATCATGAACCACAGCCCCAACAGCGTCACCGCGAGGTCGAAACGGACGCTGCCGGCCGGTCGCTCGTGCGGGAGTGCCGCGCGGCCGGTCGCAAAGCGTTGAGGGTTGCCATAGATGATCCTGCTGATCAGCCGCCACTGCTTCCAGTTTATCCGCTTTTGCCGCGAATGGGCTGTACTACGGCGCTTTTCACTCGCCATGTAATGGAGAGGGGGACGGGGGGTGAGGTTTCGTATGAACCCAAACGCCCCCTTGAGTGGGGGCGCTTGGTCATTTTGGGGGGAAAGCCTGCCCGCTGGTTCGGGTGGGGGGACCGAATCACGAACAGTCTAACCTTACTCTGAACCCATTCGAGGCGCGTGACGTTTGTTCAACGCTCGCCCTACGCTGTCGTTAAAAAACAAACGATTGGTCTAACCTATCACTCTGCTTCGCGTGACTCCCCCTCGCCATGCAATGGAGAGGGGGTTGGGGGGTGAGGTCGCTTCCGCTCACGGCACATCCTCGTTGTGGGTTTCCGGCTCGGCGTAGGTGGTGACGCTGAACGGGATCGCCGCGCTGGTCTGCGTCGATCCGTCGCTCATCGCGGCTTGCGCCACCAGTTCGTGATCGCCAAGCTGAAGCGACCACCACAGATCCCAAGGCGAGGCATCGACCGTGCCCAGCCGCTCGCCGTCCATCAGGTAAGTGACGGATTGCGTGCCCGGAGGCGCGCCGACCGTCAGGCGCACGCGCTGCAACTCCGCCGGGATCAGCGGCGAGAGCTTGAAAACGGTGTAGGGATCGGGGGCGAGCAGACGCAAGCCGACGTCGCGATCCGGCACCAGCACCGCCGCGCCGCTCGGCGGGAGCGGCAGCCCCTCACGGATGCCCCAGTCGCGGGCTTCCTGCGGCAGCACCGCGTAGACCCGCTGCACCCGGCGATCCGGCGGGGTGCTGTCGTCGGCGAGCAAGCCGGTCGCGCTGTCGATGGTGAAGGTCTGGTAGATGTTGTCCGGCTCGGTCGGCTCGGTGCCGTCGACGAACAGTTCGACCCGGCGGCGGGGACATTCCGGCGTCGCCAGCAAGCCGCTCAGCGCGCAAATCTCGCGCGTGACGATCCCCGGCGGCTCGCTGAACTGCTGCTCCGGCTGACCGATCAGCACGGCGCGCATGAAAGCGTTCCAGATCGGTGCCGCGCCGGTGACGCCGGTCACGTCGACCATCGGCGCGTTATCGGCGTTGCCGACCCACACGCCGACCACCAGATTAGGCGTGTAACCCATCACCCAGTTGTCGCGGAAATCGGTCGTCGTGCCGGTTTTCGCCGCCGCCGGTCGCCCGATGTTGAGGGCGCTGTTCAGCCCGAACGAGCGGATGCGCGCCGAGTTGTCGCTCAAAATGTCGCTGATGATGTAGGCGACCCGCTGGTCGAGCACGCGGACGGTCGCCGCCGTCGAGCCGAGCGGCGGCTGCTGCCACTGATAGATCACCTGATCGGCTTTGCGGTCGGTCACTTTGAGGATGAAGGTCGGCTCGACGCGATAGCCGCCGTTGGGGAAGATGCTGTAGGCCTGCGCCATGTCGAGCAGGCGGACTTCGCCGCCGCCCAGCGTGATCGCCAGATCGACGCGGGTGTTGTCCGCCAGCGTGGTCAGCCCGGCGTTGGCTGCCAGCGTGACCAGCGCGTCGATGCCGATGTGATCGAGCGTGATGACCGCCGGGATGTTGAAGGACGACGCCAGCGCCTCGCGGACGAGCACGGGTCCGTGCTCGACCTGCCCGAAGTTGGCGGGCGTGTAGCTTTCCAGCTTGCGGGTGACGAAGGGCGTCTCCACGTCGAGCAGCATGGTCGCCGCCGTGAACGGATCGGGGCGGTCGGGGTTCATCGCCGCCGCGTAGGTGAACGGCTTGAGCGCGCTCCCCGGCTGGCGCAGCGCCAGCGCCGCGTTGACCGCGCCGTCGATGCGCTCGTCGAAGTAATCGGGGCTGCCGAGCATGGTCAGAACTTGCCCGGTATAGGGATCCATCGCTACCAGCGCGGCGTCGGTGGCATTGGCGGGCACTTTGGACGCGTCAATCGGGTGGTTGATGGCGTCCAACTGCTGCTGAGCGATAGTCTGCGCCTGCCGCTGCCAGTCGAGATCGACCGTCGTCACCACGTCCAGCCCGTCGTTGTAAAGCTGCTCCGGGTAGTCGCGTTCGAGCTGCTTGATCACCGCCATGACGAAATGGGGCGCTTCAATCGGGAAGGGGCTGGCGGCGAACTGAAGCTGATCGCGCTTGGCGGCGTCGGCTTGGGCGGCGGTGATGTAGCCGTTCTGCGCCATCAGGTCGAGGACTTCGGCTTGCCGGTCGCGGGCGGCGTCGAGGTTGGTCAGCGGATCGTAGGTCGGCGGGCGCTTGCAGCAGTCCGGCGAGCAGCGCGCACTCGCCCAGCGAGAGGTCAGGCGCGGACTTGCCGAAATAAGCTTGCGCCGCCGCCTCGATGCCGTAGGCGAGGTTGCCGAAATAGGACTGGTTGAGGTAGAGCGCCAGCACGTCGGCTTTGCTGTAGGCGTTTTGCAGCTCGACGGCGAGGATCGCCTCGCGCAGCTTGCGCCGCAGCGAGCGCTCGGCGCGCTGTTCGGGATCGAGCAGCAGATTACGCGCGACCTGCTGGGTGATGGTGCTGCCCCCGGCGATCACTTCGCCGCCGGTCAGGTTGATCACGAAGGCGCGGGCGATGCCGACCACGTCGACGCCGGGATGGCTGTAGAAGTTGGCGTCCTCGGTGCTGATCACCGCCTGCTGGCATTCTTGCGGGATCGTGTCGAGCGGGATCGCCGTGTTGCGCCCGCTGGTCTGCGAGTCGGCGAGGATTTCGTATAAAAGCACGCCGTTGCGGTCGTAGATGCGCGTCGACGGCAGCGCCATGCCCGCGTGCAGTTGATCAATGGACGGCAAGTCCGCGAACAGCCAGCCATAGGCGAAGATCGCCAGCGCGATCACGCCGAAACGCCCGCGATCAGCGCGAGCTTCTGAAGTCGAGTGAGTGAGGTGAAACGGGTGATCACGGGTTATCTGCTAACAAAATCTGTGGACGGAAGGTGAGCGTACATTCGAAAAAAGCGTGTTCCTGATCCAGCGCAGCGGGAGCCGCTGATGATTGGAAGGGCAACACGCCGCTGATGAGAAACGCGCTGATAGCAGCAGAGATGGGCATACAATTCCCGGTCTTTATGTCCACGAGGAAGCTAGCCGGATAGGGGATATTGAATCCCGATGGATAGACTTCTACGTAAATGAAAAACTGCTCTACTGGCAGCACCCTTACGCCGTACAAGCCGAACGGAGAGAACATCAGCACTTCACCGCTGGGCGAGACGAGCGCGACTCCTCGCTGATCCGAGTTACTCCACACCGCCGCGCCTGAGGAAGTTATATCCATAATATCGAAGTTAAACGGGATGCCGTAGCTGGTAAAATCAGGACGAACCAGCGGGCGAGATTCGTCGGCGCTATAGATGTGTTCGAACTGCACGACCGTTCCGTTGTTGGCGACCGACAGCCCATAGTAAGCCGATGGCTCTAGCGGGCGCTGGTAGAGGATGCCGTCGTCGCGCGCGACGTACAGCCGCCAGTCGTTTGTAAAGAAGGCGACGGTTTGCCCATCCGGCGAGCAGGTCAGCCGCTTGATTCCCCGATATGCCCAGCCGAGGTGCTCTACTCCGCCGTCCGCGTTGACGGTGTAATAATCGAAGTCGCCCTTATCTTCTTGCCAATCAGCATAGACGTCGTAGCGTTCTGATAAATCGTCGCCGTGCTGCGCCCACGTGGGAGCCACCGCCAGCCCGACCGCACCAAAGGCGATCAGCGCGAGTTTCTGCCAGCGAGAGAGTGAGGTAAAGCGGCGAATGATGATCATACGCTTACTGTAACGTGCCTGAGCAGTCGCTACACGATGGATCGCCTACGGCGTACGGTTGACTAAGTACGGAATTTAGGCGGGGAAGCAGCAGTTGGGCAATCCGGGCGATGTTGCGCGCATCGTCAATCGCCCGATGATGCTGTCCCATCAGGGGGATCTCCAATAACTCCAAGGCGTGTTTCATGCCGCAGGGTCGAATCCCCTTCCATTCGGCGAAGGCTGTTTTCAGGTTGATATGCTGCTCGAAGCTGGCTGGATAGGGGATGTGATGCCGGGTGCAGTCGGTGCGGAACTGTCTCGGATCATATGCGCCCCACGAGCACAGGGTGAATAATTCGTCGCCAATCCAATCCAGAAACACGGGAAAGACGATTCCAAAATCCTCAGCCTGATCGACGTCTTCTTGGCGGATTGAGGTTAATTCGATACAGAAAGGACTGAGTACGGGTTCGATGATGGGGCGCACAAACCGCGCAAATTCTTCTCCCGGCGCTAAATCTGCGCCTGAGACCAGAACCGCGCCGATCTCGATAATCTCTTGCCGCGCTGGACTAGTGCCGGTTTTCCAACACGTGGCTTCCAAATCGACGATAACGTAACGCATCTGAACTCCCGTCCAATTTGTCTAGTCGATGCCCTCTCGAAATAGAATGGATTTTGTCGGAACAAAGTATCTGTGTCCACTTGCCAAAAGCTAGGTAGTTGCCTACTAGATTGTAACAACATATTGGGGTCGTGCTTTGCCCGCGATTTTGACTTGTGCTAAACTCCACAAATTAAGACGGCTGGTGCAGAACGAATGGCGAGGCGCATATGGGGCGGCGAGGATCGGTACTTACGCTCGTGATCATCAACGTGATTGTGACGCTGGTCGTCGCCTTCGGGGTGATGTCGGTCATCAATTCGCAGAATCAGAATCAGCCCGCCAACCAGATCGTGATCACCGTGCCGGTGCTGATCACGGCGACGATGGACGCCAACGCGACCGAGCAGGTGCGCATCATCACGGCGACGCCGCGACCGGGCACGCCCGGCGTGGTCGCGCTGCCGACCGGCATCCTCGACGGGCTGGACGGGACGCGCATCCCGATCCCGACCTTCGACGCCGAATCGCTCAGCGCCGACAGCGCACTGCAACTGACGGCGACGGCGCTCCCTGAAAACTGCATCCTCTACACCATCAAAGAAGGCGATACGCCCTTCGGCATCGCCGAGGAATACGGCGTCGCTGGCGACGATCTGATGGCGGTCAATGGACTGACCGATGAGTCGGCGGCGTTCCTGCAAATCGGCGACGTGCTGATCGTGCCGCTGGACGGCTGCGATAAGTCGGCGCTGACGCCTTTGCTGCCGGCGGTCGACGCGACCGAAGCCCCGACCGATACGCCGGAGCCGACCGGCACGCCCGCGACCGCGACGGCGCTGCCTTCGGCAACCCCGCTGCCGTCGGCGACGGCAACGGCGACGCTCCCGGCGACCGCCACCAACGCGCAAGTCGAGATCGTGCGCGTGCTCAACCCCGGCGACATCAACGCCGAGGGGGTGGACGTGCGCAACAACGGCGCGGTGGTCGACGTGACCGGCTGGACGCTGAGCGACGGCGCGGGGCATACCTACACCTTCCCGCAGCAGCGCCTATTTCAGGGCAGCCTGCTGACCATCTACACGCGCGCCGACAGCGATACGCCGACGGCGAAGTTCTGGGGTCTGGATACCGCCATCTGGTCGTCCGGCGCGACGCTCACGCTGAAGAACGGCGACGGACGGGTGCAGTCGACCTATCGAGTCCCGTGAAGCTCATATGGCGCTGATTGACGAGATCATTCAGGATGCGATGCGCAAGGGGCAGTTCGACGATCTGCCCGGTGCGGGCAAACCGCTCAAGCTGGAAGATGACTCGTGGGTGCCACCGGAACAGCGGATGGCGTACAAGCTGCTGCGCGATAACGACCTCGTGCCCGATTGGATGGCGCAGGGTCGGGCGTTGGACGTCGAGCGCGACGCCCTGATCCGCGATCTACGGCGCGCGCGATCCCAGCAGCAGATCGCGGTGCTCCGCGAGCAGGCAGCACGTTATAACCGGCAGGTCTTGAGCTATAACCTGAAAGTCCCCAACGGGGTCGCGCACAAGCGGCATTTCAACTTCGAGGCGGAACTCGGCAAGGCGCACTAAATGCGACCGGCTGGGGTTCCGGCGATCAGGTGTGAGTAACTTAGGGGCACAGCAACCTGCGCCCCTCGATACTCGATCATGCTTGTGTGGTTGTAATGAGGAAGACGGCGGAGCGAAAATGCTGCCAGAATTACTGCGGCAGTTGGTTCTTCTCGTCTTCGGTTGTTTCGGTCTTGGGCTTGCCGCCCTCGTCCAGCCCCTTGCGGAAGTTGGCGACAGCACTCCCCAGTTCACCACCGATACGCGACACGCGACCGACCCCGAACAGCAGGAGCACGATCACGAGAATGATGATCAGTTCAGTGGGACCCAGTTGCATAAGGATTTCCTCTTTATATCACTCTTTAAAGCACTACCCATAATTCTAGCACAATTCGGATTGCTAGGGTCGATTATGAGTGCTAAACTCATCTCGGAGGTTTATTTTGCCTGAACAAGCGTTATATCTCAAGTGGCGACCGATGTCGTTTGACGATTTCGTCGGTCAAGACCATATTACGCGGACGCTGCGCAATTCCTTGAAGTCGGGGCGGGTGCGGCACGCCTATTTGTTCAGCGGACCGCGCGGCACGGGAAAGACGACCTCGGCGCGGCTGCTGGCGAAGGCGATCAACTGCCAGCACCCCGACATCGACCGCCGTCCTTGCAACGAGTGCCCCGCCTGCATTGCCGTTAACGAGGGACGCTACCTCGACTTGATCGAGATCGACGCGGCGACGCATACCGGCGTCGACGACGTGCGCGACCTGCGCGATAAGATCGCGTTTTCGCCCGGCGAGGGACAATTCAAAGTCTACATCATCGACGAGGTGCACCGCTTCAGCGGCAGCGCCTTCGACGCGCTGCTCAAGACGCTGGAAGAACCGCCGGAGCACGCCATTTTCGTGCTGGCGACCACCGAGATCGACAAAGTGCCGCAGACGATCAAGAGCCGCTGCTTGCAGTTCGAGTTCCGGCGTTATACCGTCCACGAGACGGCGGATCAGCTAGAGCGGATCATCGCGGGCGAAGGCATCAAGGCGGAGCGGGCGGCGCTGGAGATGATCGCGCGCTACGGCACCGGCAGTATGCGCGACAGCATCAGCCTGCTCGACCAGATCGTGACCGACCCCAACGAGCCGATCACGCTGGGGCTGGTCGAGCGCATCCTCGGCACGGCGAGCAGCGCTGCGGTCAAGGAACTGGTGCAGGCATTGATCGAGGACGACGCTGCCGAAGGACTGCGTGTGATCAACGCGGCGGTCGATTCGGGCAGCGATCCGCGCCAGTTCGGGCAGCAGACGGTCGATCACCTGCGGGCTTTGCTGATCACCCAGACGGCGGGCGCGGAGATGATCGAGGCGTCGCCGGACGAGCGGACGCTCTACGAGGAACAAGCGACGCAGATCGCGCGGGTGGTGCTGGTGAAAGCGCTGCGCGCTTTCAATGAAGCGGTCAACAACTACCGAGGCGGCTGGCAGCCCCAGCTTTCGCTGGAACTGGCGCTGATCGAGAGCCTAGAGCAGCCAGAGCCGGTGGTGCAGGTCGTCCAGCAAGCGGCGGCTCAACCCGTGACGGCGGGATCGCCAGCGGCGACGGAAGCAGCGCCCGATCTGGTGCAGCCGCAGCGCGATGCCGATCCAAGCGTCTCGACCGCCGCGATTCGCGAGAAGTGGGAGCGCGTCGTCAGCGCGATGTACAAGTACAGCAAAATCTTGCCGCCCATGATGCCGTATTTCCGCGTTCAGCGAGTCGTCGGGAATATCGTCTATCTGTGCACGGATAATGCCGTCTTCTTTGGTCGCGTGCAGCCTTATCCCGACAAGCGTCAGGTGATTGAGAAGGCGTTGGCGGATATTTTCCAGAAGCCGTTGAGCGTTCAGATCGTCATGGTCAAGCCGCAGGAGATGGAGGCGGCGACGGAAACGGTTCTGACCGCGGACACGAGTGTCGATACCAGCGACTCGCTGCTCTCGACCGGGCTGGAACTGGGCGCGGAGATCAAGCGGCTGGATCAGTAGGAAAAGCAGTGATTAGTTATTGGTTCTTAGCTATCCCGCTTGCGGGGACGGCTGGTCGTAGCAGGGAAAGCTGTCTTTAGCTATAAACTAATCACCAAAAACTAAAAATCAGCATTCTAAGGAGTGGAGTCGATGTCTAAACGGCGCGGTGGTGGGGGATTACCCGGAGGCGGAGGTAGCGGCATGAACATGGGAAATATGAACAAGATGCTGCAGAAGATGCAGGAAGATATGCAGGCGGCGCAGCAGGCGCTCGAAACCGAGACGGTCGAAGTCACCCGTAACGGAATCACCGTCGTCATCACGGGGCACCAGCGCGTCCAGTCGATCACCGTCGATCCGAGCGTGATCGACACCAGCGACGAGGAATGGATGACCGATCTGCAAGACCTATTGGTGATCGCGGTCAACGAAGCGATTGAGCAAAGCCAGACGATGGCGGCTCAGCGCATGGAAGCGATCACGGGTGGGCTGGGCAGTCTGCCGGGGCTAGGCGGGCTTCTGTGAGCAAAGCCGTGCCTGAACCAGTCACCCGGCTGGTTAAGTCATTGTCGCGTTTACCGGGCGTGGGACCCAAAACGGCTTCACGCCTGACTTATTATTTGCTGCGCGCGCCGGATGAACTCTCGCTGAGTTTGTCCGAAGCGCTGCGCGACCTCAAGGCGCAGACGCAGTTGTGCTCGGTTTGCTACAACATCACGGTGGACGATCCCTGCCCGATTTGCGCGGACGACGGGCGCGATCACCGGACGATCTGCGTGGTCGAAGAACCGCTCGACGTGCTGGCGATTGAGCGGACGGGCAGCTACAACGGCATTTATCACGTGCTGCACGGGGCGATCTCGCCCGTGAACGGCGTGGGACCCGACGACATCCGCATCCACGAATTGGTCGGGCGGGTCGATCAAACCAGCATCCTCGAAGTGATCATCGCCACCAATCCGGGGCTTGAAGGCGACGCTACCGCGATGTACATCGAGCGCGAACTCAAGGCGAAGGGCGTCAAGCTCACCCGGTTGGCGCGCGGGCTGCCGGTCGGCGGCGACATCGAGTACGCCGACACGGTCACGTTGATGCGCGCGCTGCAAGGTCGCAGCGAACTTTAGGTTTTGGTCCAATTGGAGCGGAACTGCCCCTTTACAGGAGTGAGGGGGGCGCGTATTATTCTGCTCCGCCGCAGGAACAAGCGGCGACAGGTTAAAAACAGCAGTCTGACACGCACCTAAACAAACCCGGTAATAATATCCCAAATATCACAAATGAAGTTGAAGAAACATCGTAGAATGTGACAAACAGGGGTTGACGGGGGGTGGGTGGGACTGCTAAGATAGCCGAACCTCAAACGCAGGAAGCAGGGCGGGTGAGGAAGGCAATCGAGCGAAAGCGAGATTGCCGAGAGCGAAAGCTTCCGCTTTCGCCAGCACCTTAACAATAGCAATGTGCAGACGAAGAGCAACAGTCAACATACGGAGAGTTTGATCCTGGCTCAGGATGAACGCTGGCGGCGTGCTTAACACATGCAAGTCGAACGGACCATTTCGGTGGTCAGTGGCGCACGGGTGAGGAACACGTAGCTGATCTGCCCTCAAGCGCGGGATAACGCCTCGAAAGGGGTGCTAATACCGCATAAGCTCCCGCTTTCCAGAAAAGTGAGAGAAAAGGCGCAAGTCACTTGAGGAGGAGGCTGCGGCCCATCAGGTAGTTGGTGAGGTAACGGCTCACCAAGCCGACGACGGGTAGGGGACCTGAGAGGGTGATCCCCCACACTGGGACTGAGACACGGCCCAGACTCCTACGGGAGGCAGCAGTGAGGAATATTGCCCAATGGACGCAAGTCTGAGGCAGCGACGCCGCGTGGGTGAAGAAGGCCTTCGGGTCGTAAAGCCCTTTTCTAGGTGACGAGCAAAGGACGGTAGCCTAGGAATAAGTCTCGGCTAACTACGTGCCAGCAGCCGCGGTAAAACGTAGGAGGCAAGCGTTATCCGGAGTTACTGGGCGTAAAGCGTGCGCAGGCGGATCGGTAAGTGAGTTGTGAAAGCCTCCGGCTAAACTGGGGGAGGACAAATCAGACTGCCAATCTAGAGTCAGATAGAGGGACGTGGAATTCCGGGTGTAGCGGTGAAATGTGTAGAGATCCGGAGGAACACCAGTGGCGCAAGCGGCGTCCTGGGTCTGAACTGACGCTGAGGCACGAAAGCGTGGGGAGCGAACGGGATTAGAGACCCCGGTAGTCCACGCCGTAAACGATGTCAACTAGATGTCCACCGGGCTACGGTCTGGGGGGTGTCGAAGCTAACGCGCTAAGTTGACCGCCTGGGGAGTACGGTCGCAAGGCTAAAACTCAAAGGAATTGACGGGGGCCCGCACAAGCAGCGGAGCGTGTGGTTTAATTCGAGGCTACACGAAGAACCTTACCTAGGTTTGACATGGGCGTAGTAGGGAACCGAAAGGGGACCGACCTTCGGGAGCGTCCACAGGTGCTGCATGGCTGTCGTCAGCTCGTGTCGTGAGATGTTCGGTTAAGTCCGAAAACGAGCGCAACCCTCGGGTCTAGTTACAAGTGTCTAGACCGACTGCCCGTGAGAAACGGGAGGAAGGTGGGGATGACGTCAAGTCAGCATGGCCTTTATATCTAGGGCTACACACACGCTACAATGGGCGGTACAGTGGGTTGCGAAACCGCGAGGTGGAGCCAATCCTAAAAAGCCGTTCGTAGTTCGGATTGCAGGCTGCAACTCGCCTGCATGAAGCCGGAGTTGCTAGTAACCGCAGGTCAGCCATACTGCGGTGAATACGTTCCCGGGCCTTGTACACACCGCCCGTCACGTCATGGGAGTTGGTCACGCCTGAAATCGGTCAGCTAACCGCAAGGGGGCAACCGCTGAAGGCAGGGCTGATGACTGGGACGAAGTCGTAACAAGGTAGCTGTACCGGAAGGTGCGGCTGGATCACCTCCTTTCTAGGAAAACAGATGCGGACGCCGAGAGGCAAAGCATCGAACGGATGCGAGAGCATCCGGGTAGTGAACCGCAAGGTTCACACACCAACGTACAACCAACAAGCACGGACAAACGTCCTGTGCTGACTGCTCTACTTTTCGTCGCACATTGCTGTTGTTAAGGGAAGAACGTTAGAATGGGCCTGTAGCTCAGTTGGTTAGAGCGCACGACTGATAAGCGTGAGGTCATGTGTTCGAGTCGCATCAGGCCCACAAGGAAAACCCCTTGCGGGGAGAGAACTCAGTTGGGAGAACGGACGCCTTTGCAAGGCGTAGGTCAGGGGTTCGAGTCCCTCATCTCCAAGTATGTGCTCTCTTGACGGCACATGGTCGTGAGAGTATACTAGCCAAACTCGATACTAAGCATTTTGAGGTAGAAGCGTTTGGTATTTATCTGCATAAGTAAAGCGATAAGCGGTATCATCTAATTGACAGCCCGGGTATACCGGGCTGTTTTGTGCAAAGCACCTGAACAAGCGAGGCGATAATTCACCCGGTCGGCGGACACAAGCGCAAGTTTGTGGACGGCGACGAGGGGAAGTATCCCCGACCAGCAGCGGAGCCTTTCGGGGGTTCGTGAGCGAGCAGAAAGCACAGCTTTCTGCAAGGGAAAAGCGTCAGCTTTTACCCGGCACCTTAACAATCACAGAAGAAGCAGTAACGAGTAATCAAACACACGCAAGAGGATCCGGTTCTCCGTATCACAGGAACAAAGCAATTAAGAGCACACGGAGGATGCCTTGGCGTCAAGTGCCGAAGAAGGACGTGGTACACTGCGAAAAGCGTTGGCAAGCCGTGTGCAGGCGCAATCAGCCAACGATGTCCGAATGGGGAAACCCGGCGCGAAGAACTCGCGTCACTCCCGCAAGGGAGAGGGAACCGGGCGAACTGAAACATCTAAGTAGCCCGAGGAAAAGAAAAGAATTCTGCGAGTAGTGGCGAGCGAAAGCGGAACAGCCCAAACCGTGCCTTTCGGGGTGCGGGGTTGTAGGTCTACCGGAACGTTGAGCAAGGCGAGCCGAATGCTCTGGGAAGGGCAACGGAACAGGGTGAGAGTCCCGTAGGCGAAGTTGAGCTTGACCGGGTAGTAACCTGAGTACCACAGAGCACGCTAACTCGGTGGGAAACTGGGAGGACCACCTTCCAAGGCTAAATACACTTGACGACCGATAGTGAACCAGTACGGTGACGGAAAGGTGAAAAGAACCCCGGCGAGGGGAGTGAAAGAGAATCTGAAACCGTGTGCTTACAAACGGTCAGAGGGGCTTCGTGCCCTGATGGCGTGCCTTTTGGAGAATGAGCCAGCGAGTTAATGGCGGTGGCAAGCTTAAGGGAGCGACACCCGGAGGCGAAGCGAAAGCGAGTCTGAATAGGGCGCTAAGTTGCCGTTATTAGACACGAAACCAGGTGAGCTACCCATGGTCAGGGTGAAAGTCCGGTGACACGGACGGGAGGCCCGAACTCACCACTGTTGCAAAAGTGGGGGATGAACTGTGGGTAGGGGTGATATGCCAAACGAACTTGGAGATAGCTTGTTCTCTCCGAAATCGCTTTAGGGCGAGCGTGGCGTGATGACTAACGGAGGTAGAGCACTGACTGGACTAGGGGGCGTTAAGCTTACCGAATCCAATCAAACTCCGAATGCCGTTAGGGAAGCGCTGCAGTCGGACTACGGGAGATGAGTTTCGTGGTCGAAAGGGAAAGAGCCCAGACCCCCAGTTAAGGTCCTCAAGTCCTAGCTAAGTGGGAAACGAGGTGGTCGTGTTGAGACAGCCAGGAGGTTGGCTTAGAAGCAGCCACCCTTAAAAGAGTGCGTAACAGCTCACTGGTCGAACGCGACTGCGCGGAAAATGTAACGGGGCTCAAGCTAGGCACCGAAACTAGGGACTTGAGTCAATCTATGGATTGACCAAGTGGTAGGAGAGCGTCCCGCCAGCGGTGAAGGCGTATCGGCAAGGTACGTTGGAGTGGGCGGGAGTGAGAATGCTGGCATGAGTAGCGAAAACAAGGTGAGAACCCTTGTCGCCGAATGTCTAAGGTTTCCGACGGAAGGTCAGTCCGCGTCGGGTTAGTCGGGCCTAAGCCGAGGCTGGGAAGCGTAGGCGATGGACAACCGGTTAATATTCCGGTACCGAATGATGGGAGTGTGTGCTGGACGGCTTGGGAAGGCTCAGCCCCTGAGTGGATGGGGGTGGCAAGCGGTTAATGGCCGTGATGCCGGGCGTAACGCCAGAAGTGAGCGGCACCTAGGTCCAAGAAAAGCAGTGCACATGATGAAAATCATTCGCCCGTACCTCAAACCGACACAGGTAGACGAGTAGAGGATACTCAGGCGAACGGGAGAACTCGGGCTAAGGAACTCGGCAAAATAGTCCTGTAACTTCGGGAGAAGGGACGCCCCCGCGAGGGGGTCGCAGTGAAAGGGCTCTATCGACTGTTTACCAAAAACACAGGTCTCTGCAAACGCGCAAGCGGACGTATAGGGGCTGACACCTGCCCAGTGCCGGAAGGTTAAGAGGAGGGGTTCACGCTCTGAATTGAAGCCCCGGTGAACGGCGGCCGTAACTATAACGGTCCTAAGGTAGCGAAATTCCTTGTCGGGTAAGTTCCGACCCGCACGAAAGGTGTAACGAGTGGAGCGCTGTCTCAGCCCGAGACCCGGCGAAATTGAAGTACGTGTGAAGATGCGCGTTACCCGCAGCAGGACAAAAAGACCCCATGGAGCTTTACTGTAGCTTGTCATTGCGTTAGGGTTGCACTTGTGTAGGATAGCTGGGAGGCAGAGAAGCTGGGGCGTTAGCCTCGGTGGAGCCGACGGTGAAATACCAGCCTGGTGTGACTTTGGCCCTAACTTGGCGGAAGCTGAGGACAGTGGCAGGTGGGCAGTTTGACTGGGGCGGTCGCCTCCAAAACAGTAACGGAGGCGTTCAAAGGTGGGTTCAGGCTGAATGGAAACCAGCCAGAGAGTGCAAAGGCAAAAACCCGCTTGACTGCAAGGCCAACGCGCCGAGCAGAGACGAAAGTCGGACTTAGTGATCCTACGGCTCAGAGTGGAATGGCCGTAGCTTACCGGATAAAAGCTACCCTGGGGATAACAGGCTAGTCTTGCCCAAGAGTTCACATCGACGGCAAGGCTCGGCACCTCGATGTCGGCTCATCACATCCTGGGGCTGGATAAGGTCCCAAGGGTTGGGCTGTTCGCCCATTAAAGTGGTACGTGAGCTGGGTTCAGACCGTCGTGAGACAGGTCGGTCTCTATCCGCTGTGGGCGTTGGGAATTTGAGAGGCTCTGCCCCTAGTACGAGAGGACCGGGGTGGACGGAGCGCTCGTGTATCGGTTGTCGCGCCAGCGGCACTGCCGAGTAGCGATCTCCGGAGTGGATAACCGCTGAAAGCATCTAAGTGGGAAACCAACCTCAAGATGAGATTCCCCATCTCGAGAGAGAGTAAGACCGCTCGAAGACGACGAGTTTGATAGGCTGGCGGTGGAAGCGCAGCAATGTGTGGAGCTAACCAGTACTAATGGTCGAGGGCTTTGTTAAGGTGATGCGGGGAAGCGGGTGTTCTTGCGGAAGCGAGATTACCGACGTACTGCGAGAAAACTGTGATTGTAAAAAGGTCTGCGTGTCTGAGAAAGACGGGCAGACTATGTTGGTGACTAAAGCGGTGAGGGTCCACCCGGTTCCATCTCGAACCCGGTCGTTAAGCTCATCAGCGCTGATGGTACTGCCCGGGCGACTGGGTGGGAGAGTAAGCCGTTGCCAACATAGTCTACCCGTCTTTTTTTGTTTCCCCTGCTATTCCAAAAGCGACCGCCTTTATGACGGTCGCTTCTTTATTTCCAGAGCTTCTGATTGTGTTCTGCTCGCCGAGTCCGCCTGCCCTACTCGTTGATCGCGCTGGCGATTGCTTCCCAACCCTGCAAGCGAGCTAATCCCAAACCGTCATAAACCGCTTTCGCCAGTGCCGGGCTGCTCAGCCGACCAAGCAGCGTCAGCGCCGCTTGATAGCTCGCCAGTCCTCCGTTTGCTGTGATGCGCCGCTGATCGACGACCACCGGCTGATCGTGCACCACGCGGATCGCGGGGAACTGTGATTGCAAGCTGCTCTCGCCGCCGAACCACGTCGTCGCCTGCTTGCCATCGAGCACGCCCGCGCTGCCTAAGACGAAGGCTCCAGCACAGGCGCTGCCGATCCATTCGGCGGTGCGTTCCTGCTGGCGGATGAAGGCGTTCAGCCGTTCGTGCTCCAGCAGATCGCTGACGTCGTTGCCGCCGGGAACCAGCAGCACGTCCAGCGTTGGCGCGTCGGCAATCGTCGCATCCACCAGCAGGCGGATACCCTCCTCGGTGCGAACGCTTGGCTGCGGCTCGACGCCGATCAGCAGCACTTTCGTCCCCGCGAGTTCGTCGTTCTGGCTGGCGCTGCCGAAGACTTCCGCAAATCCCATTACCTCACCAGTCAATACGCCGTCAAAAACAATGATCCCGATGGTGTAAGCTTTACTCATGGTGTGAACTCCTCCGCTGTTTCTTATAGAATAGAGGAGATGCCCGTCGAATAATTGGATTATTCCGACGTTTTAGCGTGAGGGGACGATGCAGTCACCCGAAGAACAGCTCGCCTATCTCGGTTTCCAGACGGTCGCGCCTGCCGAGGCGCTGCGCTCGTATGTGGAGTCGTACTGGCATTTCCGCCGCGATCTGCCGCTTGCCGTCAGCCACGAGGAATACATGCACCCGCGTGGCGGCTACGGTATCGTCTTCAACTTCGGCGATCAGTTGTTTCTCGACGGGCAGCCACTCACCGAGCCGATCTTTTTGGACGGCGCGAACACGTTTAGCCGGAAGATGGGCTTTCTGGGGCGCGTCGAACTGATGGGCATCCGCTTTTACGAAGGCGCCGCTTACCCGTTCCTCGCCCTGCCGCTTGCGGAACTGCGCAATCAAACCGCCCTGCTCGACGCGCTGGATCGCCCGGCACTGCTGCGGCTGTACGGGTGCCTATATGAAGCGAAAACCCTCGCCGCTCGGCTGAGTCTGCTGGAGGGCTGGCTGATCGAGCGGCTGGCGCTGGGCAAGGAGCGCGCGGCGCTGATTCCGGCGTCGCTGGCGCTGCTGCGCAGGGGCGATCTGTCGATCCCGGCGCTAGCGCGCAAGCTCGCTATCAGCGAGCGGCAGTTGGAGCGCATCTATCAGTTGCAGGTAGGGATGACACCGAACCAGTATGCCCGGCTAACGCGAATCGAGCGCGCGCGGATCCGCCTGAAGCAGATGGGCGAACAGACGACTACCAACCTCGCCGTCGATCTCGGTTTCTATGATCAATCGCACTTCATCCGCGAGTTCAGCGCTGTCGTCGGCATGACCCCCTACGCCTATCTTCAGCGCAGCCGCAAGCGAGACGCTGGCTAATTCAGTTCTTCTTCGACTTCGACGAAGTGGTCGTGAAGCTGCTCGAAATCGCGCTCTAGATCGCGCATGGTGAAACGCAGGTGAAGCGCGGGCGACGTGATGAGCGAGCGGTCGTTGAGGAGGTTGTATGCCGCCAAGCGCTGCACCTCTTTTTCTTTCAGCCCCTCGGTAGCCTCAGGCGACAAGCCGTCGAAAAAGCGAGCATAGGCTTGCTCGCCTTCTTCCAGCCGCTCGTGCAAGATGTCGAGCAGTTCACGCATCCGCATGATCCCCTGCCGGGCTTTTTCGAGTTCTTCCGGTGTTGGTGTGGTCACGCTGCCTCCTTGTTCACTGAATTTCCTCCGCGAGTTCGGTTGAACGGTGCAGGGCGATGCGGTTGAAAAAGCGCAGATTGACGATGGCGATGCCGCAGAAGATCAGCAGCGCGCCGACCAAAATCCGCCAATCGATCACTTCGTGCAGAACCAGCGCGCCGAGCGTCAAGCCGACACCGGGGACGACGTAAGTCACCATGCTTGCCCGCGCCGCGCCGAGTTCGCGCACGATCCAGTAGTAGATAATGTAGGCGATAAAGGTGTTGGTGAAGCCGAGCAGCACAATCGCGCCGAGCACGTTGGTCGTGACGGTATTGAGCGGCGTCGCGGGCTGTCCACCGAGCAGGGGGGCGATCACCATCAGGATGCCGGACGAAATGGCGGCGAAGGTCATCGCGCCGGTCGAGACCATGATCGGCTCGTAGCGGTTCTGAATCTGCTTGCGGCTGTAGATGGTGAAATTGGCGTAGAACAGCGATGCCAGCACAATCGCCAGCGAGCCGAGCAGCTGCGGCACGTCGATCTCGCCGCCGGTCATGCTGCGGCTCGCCAGCACGATCACGCCGAGAAAGCCGACGCTCAGCCCGACGATCTTTTGCAGCGTGATGCGCTCATCAACGAAGAAGAAATGCGCCAGCACCAGCGTGAACAACGAGGCGGTCGATTGGAGCATCGCCGCCAAGCCGCTGGTGATGTTGGTCTCGCCCCATGTGATCAGCGAGAAGGGGATGGTCGTGTTGCCGATGCCGATGATGATCAGCGGCACGAGGGCGCGAAAGTTGAAGGGCAGATGTTTGCCGCGCAGGAACAGCAGCGCGTTCAAGCCGAGCGCGGCGATGCCGGTGCGGATAAAGACGACCTGAAACGGGCTAAGCTCCTCGACGCCGACGCGAATCAGCAAAAAAGAGGAACCCCAGATCAAACCCAGTGCCCAAAAACCCGCCCATTTACGCAAGCCATTACTCCTAACGCACAAAGGGCGACGTGCAATCTTTGATTGCCTAGCAATCTACGATTGCGCTGCGCCGCCCTTTCGGAATTCCTCGTACAGCGTAAGCGAGTTACGACCCGCTGTCAACCCTAATGGACTCTGCGATCAGCCCTCGTTGCACCGCGCTCTCGTCAACAGAAGTGGCGATTGAGCCAATCGACGATGTCGGTCAGCACGATTTCCTTGTCGACCTCGTTCATGATCTCGTGGCGCATCCCGGCGTAGCGCTTGAGCGTCTTGTCGGTTGACGCGACCTGTTCGTAGGCGAGCTGGCTGCCCGCCGGGTTGACCAGTTTGTCATCGACGCCGCACATGATCAGCATAGGCAAGTGCAGGTCGTGGAGGTGCTCGCGCACGTGGCGCGCCGCGTTGTTGATCTCGATGCCGAGCCGGACGCGCATCGGCTTCTTGTTGGTCAGCGGATCATTCGCCCAGCGCAGGTCGACTTCAGGATCGGTCGAGAGGATGCCCTCTTTGTTAGTGTCGAGCAGGTGCAGCTTGGGGGCGATTCGGTTCAGCACTTTGCCGATCAGGATCAGCAGTGGCGAGACGTTGGCGTCGGCGAGCACCGGCGCGCCGGAGATGATCAAGGCGTCGATCTCGTCCTGATAGCGCTGGGTGAAAGCGAGACTGATCAGCGCGCCCATGCTGTGACCGAGCAGAATCCGCCGGTGGTTGGGAAACTGCGCTTTCATCTGGTCGAAGTAGATTCTCAAATCGTCGAGGAACTGATCCAGCGTATCGCAGTAAGCGCGCAGCCCTTCGCTTTTGCCGTGCCCGCGATGATCGAGCGTGAAGACGGCGTAGTCATTGGCGACCAGCCGCGCGATCACGTGCTGGTAGCGCCCGCAGTGCTCGCCGTAGCCGTGTACCAAGAGGACGAGCGCTTTCGGGTCGCCCGACGGGAACGCCTGCTCGGTGTAAATCGCGAGTCCGTCGCTGGTTGTGAAACTGCCGGTAGGCATCATAAATCCTTTTTTTAAGTGCTCTACTACTAAGTACGAAATCACGAACCAAAGCATAACGCGATTTGTGGTTTCGCGCTCTGGAGCTAGGGGGCAATGGGTGTTTCGGCTGCGACAGCCTGCTGATCAGCGGAGCGTGGACGGAGGACGCGCCAGTAGAGCAGCATCGGCGCCAGCGAAAGCAGCGCGGCGATCACCAGCGCCGGGATCACGCCGACCGCATCCGCCAGCGCGCCGAGCAGGAAGGAGAGCAGGGCGAAAGTCAGGCTGCCCGCGAAGCTGTTGAGCGATCCCAGCGTGGCGCGCTGCTCGTCGCTGAACTCCTGCTGGATCAGGTTGCCCTTGGCGACTTCGTTGACGCCGTAGAAGATCGAGTTGGACGCCATCAACGCCGGAGAAAGCACGGTCGGCACGAGCAGCCCGAACAGATTGACCCCCTCGCTGATCGACATGCCGCCGACCAGTAGGCGAAACTCGCCGAAGCGCCGGATCAGCCGCCCGGCGAAGTAGAAGCTCAAGGCGGCGGTCGCGTTGCCGATCATTTGGGCGATGCCGATTGCCCAGATGGGCCACAGCAGCGCGATGAACGCCGACCGGAACACCCATGCCGCCTCGCCGATGGCGTAGCTGAGAATTCCGGCGATACTGAGCAGCCGCAGGCGCGGATTGCGGGCGAAGTGTTGAAGCGCAGTCGAAAGATGGGCGTAGAGGTTCGTCGACTGGGTGGCGTAGGCGCGCGGCTCGACCAAGCGCAGGCTGACCAGCAGCGCCAGCGCCATCGGGATGACCGAGATCCACATGACCACCTGAAACGAGATCGCCGCGAGGAAGCTGCCGATCAGTGCCGAAACCGCCAGCGCGAACTGGTACATCGACGAGACTTTGCCTAAGTAGTCCTTGTATTCGCCGCGCTGATCCATTTCGCCGAGGGTGTCATAGAGCAGCGCTTCGTTGTTGCCGCTGTAGAAGGCGCGTCCCAAACCCTCGCAGATCGCGCCGAGCAGCAGACTCACGTATGTCCCGCCTGCCGCGTAGAAAGTCAGCGCGAAGACCCCGGCGACTGCACCGCAAACGACCGTCCATTTGCGCCCGATCAAGTCGGAGAAGATGCCGGTCGGCAGCTCAAACACGGACTGCGCCAGCATCGCCGCCGAAAAGACGCTCATGCCCAGCGCGTAGGAGCCGGAGACCTGCGTGTAGTAGAGGATGGCAATCGGTCCGTAGGGGCGGAACTCCGCCCAGAAGTTGAACCATTTTAGCAGGCGGATATTGCGCGAAACAGACATTGGAAGCTCAGTAGTTGAGGGTCACATCGGGCTATTGTAGCTTAGAAGGGGTTTATTGCCTAGGACTGAGGTTCGAGGACTGAGGACTGAGTCAAAAACAAGGGACTTTGCCCCCGCTCTCGTCCTTCTCCCCGCGTGCGTGGGTACGGGAGTTGTAGGGGCGGGTTTCAAACCCACCCCTACGGACGCCGCCCTAAGTTTTCAAACTGCATGACCCTCGGCGGATGTCACCGAACGGGCACGATATATTACTCAGTCCCGTCTTTTACTCAGTCCTCAGTCCTCGACCCTCAGTCCTGTCTTCAGATCGAGAGCGGCACGTCGAGGCGCAGCCACGTCCGCCCGATGCGAAAGAGCGTGCCCGGTCGCAGGCTGACGCGCCCGCGCAGCGGCTCTTTCTCGCGCTCAAGGAACGTCCCGTTGCGGCTGCGCATATCTTCCAGCCAAAAGGAGAGGACGTAGGGTTCGGTCACTGAGTCGCTGGCGGTGACCGGCGAGACGACACAGCCGAGGCGTGCGTGCAGCCGCGAGACCTGATTATCGTTGGGCAGGTGGATGTCGCAGCCCTCGCGCCGCCCGATGTTGATGATCAATTCGTCGCCGACTTCCGGCTGCTCGAAGCGCAGCGTTTTGCCGTCGTTGGGTCCGCTCATGTGGGTGATCGAGATTTCTCTATCCATTGCGGCTGTCGCTTACTCCTCGGTTTTCAGCCGGTCGCGCGCCTGCTGGAGCTTGCGCCGCGTCGGTTCGTGGGTCGGGTCGAGCGCCAGCGCTCGCTCGAACATCTCGACCGCGCGGTCGTAAACGCCGATCACCGTTAGCGCTTCGCCGTAGTTGTGCCAGAACCACACGTCGTCGCCGTTGAGCTTGATCGCCTGATCGTAGTTGTCGAGCGCATCGCTCCAACGGTTGAGCGCCGCGTATGCCAGCCCGCGCCCGTTCCACGCCCAAGCATAGCTCGGATCCAGCTCGATAGCGCGGTCGTAGCTCTCGACCGCTTGATCGTAGCGACTTAAGCGGCGCAAGACTTGACCACGTCGCGCCCACGCCGTCGGATTGTTGGGCAAGGCGCGAATGGCACGGTCGATCACGTCGAGAGCGTCGGTTCGGCGCATCATGTCGAGCAGCAGGTCAACCATGTTGGTGTAGTACCAAATCACGCCGCCGTCCTCTTGGAGCGCGCGTTCGTAGCAAGCATAGGCTTCCTCGCGGCGTCCGAGCGCCTCGTGCGCCAGTCCACGCCCATTCCATGCCCACGCATAGTGCGGGTTGAGCGCCAGCGCTTTGTCGTAAGCGCCGAGCGCTTCGTTGTGGCGGTCGGTGCGGCGGTAGGCTTGACCGAGCTTCGCCCAGCTTTCAGCGTGATTCGGGTTGAGTTTGACAGCGCGTTCCAGTACCTCGGTAGCGGCGCGGAAATGACCGAGCGCGACCAGCGCGTCGCCCTGATTGTACCAGTACCAGATGTCATCCGGGTCGATCTCCATGGCGCGGCGGAAGCAGTCGAGCGCCTCGTCGTAGCGATTGAAGGCGGAAAGCGTCAGCCCGCGCCCGTTCCACGCCCACGCATAACGCGGGTCGAGTTCGACGGCGCGGGTGTAGGCGCGCAGCGCGTCGGCGCTGCGGTCGAGGCGGCGCAAGACCTGCCCCATCTTCGCCCACGTGCGCGCGTTGCGATTATCCAGTTTAAGCGACCGTTCGAGCAGCGCGAGCGCCTGCTCATGATCGTGCAGCGTGATCAGGATGTCCGCCTGCCCGAAGATATAGGAGGCTTCGTCGGGGGCGGCATCGCTGGCGCGGCGGTAGGCTTCCAGCGCCTCGTCGTAGCGTTCGAGCGTTTCGAGGGTGATCCCCTGCTCGTTCCACGCCCAAGCGTAGCCCGGCTCGATTTGGGTGGCGCGCTCGTAAGCAGCCAGCGCCTCGTCGTAACGCTTCAACTGGCGCAAGACGTT
Source organism: uncultured Chloroflexia bacterium (assembly GCA_963826685.1). Lineage (GTDB taxonomy): Bacteria > Chloroflexota > Anaerolineae > Aggregatilineales > Phototrophicaceae > Flexifilum. The sequence continues at coordinate 260,163 of CAWGYC010000009.1, forward strand.
GCCGCGCCGCGCCCAACTACGGGCGTGATTGGGCGACGAGTCAATCGCTTGCTGAAGCGCGGGCAGCGCTTCGTCGTAGCGACCGAGCAGCGCCAGCACGTTGCCGAGGTTGTACCAGTGCCAGACGTCCGCCCCGGCGACATCCGCCGCTTTCATGTAGCAGGCAAGCGCTTCTTCGTAGCGCTCCAACTGCTCAAGGACGATGCCCTTGCCGTTGATCGCCCAAGCGTAGTTGGGCTGAAGCTCGACGGCGTGATTGTAGGCGTCGAGGGCTTCCTCGTAGCGATGCAGATAGCGCAAGACCTGACCGAGTTTTGCCCAGCTAAAAGCGTGACCGGGATCGACGAGGACAGCTTGCTTCGCCGGTTGGAGCGCCTCCTCGTACTGGCGCAGTTCGACCAGCATTTCGGTGACGTTGTACCAGTGCCAAACCTCGCCGGGTTGGTGGTGCGCTGCTCGCTTGAACGAGATCAGCGCCTCCTTGAAGCTGCCATTCGATTTGAGCACCAAGCCGTAACCGTTATGTGCCCACGAATATTCCGGGTCAAGCCGGAGTGCCTGCTCGTAGGCGTGGAGCGCCTGCGTGGTGTCGCCCTGCACGCGGTAGATTTGCCCCATTTTCGCCCAGCTATTCGGATGCGCCGGGTCAACCGCCAGCGCTTTTTCCAGCGCGCTGATGGCTTCGGCTTCGTGACCGAGATTGTGGAGCGCGTCGGCTTGGTTGTACCAGTTCCAAACGTCGTTGGGGTCGATCTCGGCGGCGGTACGGTAGCATTCGAGCGCCTCCTCGATCCTGCCGACCCGTTCGAGCACCATGCCGCGCCCCTTCCACGCCCACGCATAGCGCGGCTGAATGCGCAGCGATTCGTCGTAGCATTCGCGGGCATCGTCGTAGCGTTCGAGTAGGCGCAGCGTGCGTCCCTTGCGCGCCCACGCCCACGCATAATCCGGTTGGAGCTGGATCGCACGGTCGTAGGCTTCGACGGCTTCGCCCATGCGACCGAGTTCGGTCAGCGAGTAGCCTTTGTCCATCAGCTCGCGGGCTTCGAGCGCCGGTCCGGTGATTTCGAGGATCGGCGGCGCGCCGGTCACGTCTTCGTAGATCACGGCGAGCGCATCGGCGATCTCGCCCCACGAAGCGGGGCGGTCGTCCGGCTGCTTCGCCAAGCAGCGCAGCGTGAGATCGCGCAGTTCGGATGGGATGGCGGCGGAGTCGGTGGGGCTGAAAGTCGGCTGCTCGTTGAGGTGGGCAGTCACCCACGCCTCGAACTTGCGCACCTGAAAGACGTGCTGCCCGGTCAGCATCTCGTAGAGCAGGCAGCCGAAAGCGTAGATGTCGGAACGCAGGTCGACGTCGGCGGAGCGGCACTGCTCCGGTGACATGTAGGGGGCGGTGCCGAGGATCGCGCCGACGCGGGTCAGCCGCTCGTTGGGGTCGCTCTCGACTTCCACGTCAATCAGCGCCTCCTGCACGTCGAGCGAGCGCACCAAACCGAAATCGGTCACTTTGGCGATGCCGTCGTGGGTGACGAGGATGTTGGCGGGCTTGAGGTCGCGGTGAACCAAGCCGGGGACGCGGCGGGTCGCGTGCTGCATCCCTAGTGAGATGTGCAGCCCGAACTCGATGGCGAGCGGCATGGTGATGCGCTTGTGCTCGATCCAACTGCGCAGGTCGGGTTCTAAGCCCTTCCGGTCCGCTGATGTGTTCAAGGATGATGTACGGTCGACCGCCGATGTTCTGCACCAGCCGCGCCTGCACGATGTAGCGATGCTTTTCAAGGCGAATCCACGTGACCGCCTCCTGCACGAAGCGGGCGACGGCGCGCTCGTTGTTGAGAAAGCGGCTTTGGAAGCTCTTGAGGGCGACCGGCTCGCGCTGTTCGTGATCGTAGCAGAGGTAGACGACGCCCATGCCGCCGCGCCGCACGTCGGCGATCTCGTAGCGCCCTTCGATGCGGTCGCCGACCATGAACTCGTCGTCGGCAGCGCGTCGCACGTCCGGCGGCAAGGTGGCGACCGATACCACCGATTCATGGACGGATTCGAAAGCCGGGGGTTCGTGCTCGGTCGCCAGCGGATTGTTCTCCAGCCGGGTTTCGCTCAGGAATTCCTGCTCGCCGCTGGGCGGTGTTTGCCCCGAACCGCCGAAATCGGTGATTGCCGTTTCGCTCTGGAAGATGCTGTCGCTGTAGGCGGTATCGCCATAGGCGACGGTGAAGTCGTCGGCGCGTTGATCGCCCTGACGATAGCGCTCGGTCAGATCGGCGAGGGTGTCGGCGTCAACGCTGCTGTCCTCGTCGGCAATCGCCCAGAGCGCGACGGCGAGATTGCGCCGGGTGGGGTTGGCGCGGGCGGCGGCGATCAGCCACGTGACGAATTCGCGGCTAGCGCGTTGGGCGCGGCTGCGGTCGAGGTTGTTGTCGGCAGTTTCGGCGGCGCGGCGGTAAGCGATCAGCGTTTTTCCGGCGTAGAACACGAGCAGGCGTTGATCGTCCGCCAGCGTCAAGCGCGCACACAAATCGCCGAGCGCGAACGAGTCGTTAATATCGCTGCGCCGCAGTGCCAGCCGTCCGAGCGTGCGCACCTCGCTGTTGGGATCGGTCGCAAACGGATCGCGCTGGTCAAGCGTGTTCGGGCGGCGGAGCGCTTGTTTTTGCTGATCGGGGGTCAAGTCGACGGGCAGCCGACCAGTCTGTGGCGCTTCAGAGATCACGACACACTACCACGCTTTCTCGATTTCAAATCAAAACCTCACGCACCAACCTGAGCGGTCAAGAAGTGCAGGTGATCTTCTTCAATGGCGGCGGTGATGGTGTCGCCGGGGACGAACGCATCCTCGACGATCTTGGCGCTCAGCGGGCGTGTGAGCAGGCGTTCAATCGCGCGGTGAAGCGGACGCGCGCCGTTGACCGGGTCAAAGCCTTTTTGCAGGATCAGGGCGCGGGCTTCGTCGGTGAGAATGAGCTTGAGCTTCTGCTCGTCGAGGCGGGCGTAGAGTTCGGTCAGTTGCAAGTCGAGAATCTTGCTCAATGTGTCCGCCGAAAGCGGGCGGAAGGTGACGACCTCGTCGATCCGATTCAGGAACTCCGGGCGGAAGAACTGGTTCAGGTGGGCGGCGTAATCGGGTTCGCGCCCACCGCCCATGAAGCCGAGCGCGGGGCGCGCGCTTTCCTCGGTGCCGATGTTGCTGGTCATGATGAAAACGGCGTGCCGGGCGTCGACCTTCGCGCCGTGCGCATCGCTCAAGCGTCCTTCGTCAAAGACCTGCAAGAAGACGTCGAAGACTTCGGGCGCGGCTTTCTCGACTTCGTCGAGCAGCACGACGCTGTAGGGGCGGCGGCGCAAACCGTCGGTCAACTGTCCGCCGCGCTGCGTGTCTTTGTAGCCGGGCGGCGCGCCGATCAAGCGGGCGACGGTGTGGGCGTCGTGGAATTCGGACATATCAAGGCGGAGCATGGCATCGTCGCTGCCGAACAGAAAGTTGGCTAAGGCGCGGGCGAGTTCGGTCTTGCCGACGCCGGACGGTCCCAAAAACAGGAAGACGCCGACCGGACGGTTGGGGTCGCGCAGCCCGGCGCGCGACGTCTTGACGGCGGAGGTGATGACCTCGACCGCTTCGTCTTGACCGACGACGCGAGCGCGCAGCGAGCTTTTCAAGTCGGCAAGGCGGCGCTTTTCGTCGCTGGTCAGGTCGCTGACGGGGATACCCGTCCATTCCGAGAGGACGGCGGAGATATTCTCGACGCGGACTTCTCGGGTGGGTTCGGCGTCGTCGTCGGGCGAGGTCGTGCGGATGGTCACACGGGCGCAGGCTTCGTCGAGCAGGTCGAGCGCCTTGTCCGGTAGACGACGATCCGGCAGGTATCGCACCGAGAGCCGCACCGATGCTTCGAGCGTCTCCGGGCAGATAGTCACGCCGTGATGCAGTTCGAGCCGCTCGCGCTGCGACGCGACAATCGCCAGTGCGTCGGTTTCGCTGGGTTCTTCGATGTCGATAGGGCGGAAACGCCGGTCGAGCGCCGGGTCTTGCGCGATGGCGCGGCGATATTCCTCGTGGGTGGTCGCGCCGATGCAGACGATCTCGCCGCGCGCCAATGCCGGTTTGAGGATGTTGGCGGCGTCGAGGTTGCTGTCAATCGTGTCTCCTGCGCCGACGATGGTGTGAATCTCGTCGATGAACAGGATCACGTTGCCAGCGCGTCCGGCTTCGTCGACGATGCCGATCAGCCGTTCTTCGAACTGACCGCGTAAGCTCGTGCCTGCGACCAGCGTGCCGACCTCGATTTGGACGATCCGGCGGTTGCGGAGCGATTCGGGCGCGGTGCCGTCGAAGATGGCGTAAGCCAAGCCCTCGACCACCGCCGTCTTGCCGACTCCGGCGTCGCCGAGCAGCAGCGGGTTGTTCTTCTTGCTGCGCGCCAGCGTGCGGGCGACGGCGCGGATTTCGTTTTCGCGGGCAATCGCCGGACCGAGCTTACCTTCGGCAGCTTGAGCGGTCAGGTCGCGCCCGTATTTGTCGAGCAGGGGCGTCGGGTTGCGCCCGTCAGTTTGCGAATCGAGGTCAACCGACGACTGCATGAAAACGTCGTCGTTCATAAAGTCGTCAAGGTCAGAGAGGTGGAATAGGTCGTTTTCGTCGGGGTTGGCGAGGTCTTGCTCATAGGCTTCGTTGAGCAGGCGTTGAAGCCACAAGTTCACGTTGAAGCCGAGTTCGATCAACTTGCGAATGGGGACGCCTTCGCCCTCTTGCAGCAGCGCCAGCAGGATGTGAGCTTCCTCGACCTCGTCCGACTCCTCGCGATCCGCCATGAAGATCGCCAGCGAGAGCACCATTTCGGCGCGCGGCGTCAGCGGGAGGATGTCGCTGATGCTGCCCTCGCCGGTGCCGATCTCGCGGCGGATTTCGTTGCGGACTTGGCGCGGATTCAACCCGGCGCGGCGCAGGAGTTCGGCGGTCGCGCCGTTTTCGATCTTGGTCGCGCCGATGAAGATGTGCTCCGTACCGATGTAGTTGTGCCCTAAGCGACGCGCTTCTTCAGCAGCGGCGTTGAGCAGACCGGCGCACCGTTTGCGGATTTCCTTTTCGGGAATGTCGGGCGGAGGTGTCAACTTTACTCCTCGTCGGTCATGCGCGTACTAGCGGCACAAGTATAGCGCAACTCTATTCAAGTCGTGAAAAACGATAAAGTGTAAATTCGAGTCTGAGCGATATAATTTTCATACAGTGGTGCTGCACGTTAGGAAAAGCGGTCTCATGGTTTTCTCCGATCCCCTCATCGGTCAACAACTGGGCGACTATCGAATCGATGATTTGCTCGGACGCGGCGGGATGGCGCACGTTTACCGGGGTTACGATCCAAAACTGCAACGTTACGCCGCCGTCAAGGTGATCGACGCGAACCTGCTGGCGAAGGATAACGAGGACGAATACCGGGTACGCTTCCAGCGCGAAGCGCGGGCGATTGCCCACTTGAACCACCCGAATATCGTCGGCGTCTACCAGTTCGGCGAGGTCGGCGTGCGCTACTACATGGCAATGGTCTTCATCGAGGGGCGCGATCTAGGGCAAATCCTCAAGGAGCACAACGCCAACGGCACGCTGATGCCGCTTGACGAGGTGTTCCAAGTGATCCACGACATCGGCAGCGCGCTCGATTACGCGCACGAGGTCGGCGTGATCCACCGCGACATCAAGCCCTCGAATATCATGGTTATGCTCGATCACCGGGCGGTGCTGACCGACTTTGGCTTGGCGCTGAGCGTCCCCGAAGGGACGCTGGGCAACACCTTCGGCAGCGCCTATTACATCGCGCCGGAGCAGGCGATCTCGTCGGCGAATGCCGTCGCCCAAAGCGACCTCTATTCGCTGGGGGTGGTGCTGTTCCAGATGTTGACGGGCAGAGTGCCGTTCGACGATCCCTCGGCGATGAGCGTGGCGCTGATGCACCTGAGCGATACGCCGCCCTCGCCGCGCAGCATCAACCCGGCGCTGTCGCCAGCGGTGGAGCAGGTCGTGCTCAAGGCGCTGGAAAAAGAGCCGAGCCGCCGCTATCAAAGCGGCGAGCAGATGATCCGGGCGCTGGAAAGCGCGCTGGCGGAGTCACTCGCGCCCGCGCAGGTCGCCCAGCCCGATCCGCTGATCCCGACCGACGCCGAACGCACCGACACGCTGCTGTTCCCCGACGAGCAGGTCGTGCAGTCGCGCTTGCGGATTGCGGAAGCGCGGCGCAGGATCAGCCCGAAGGGACACGGGCGGATGCGGCTGTACGCCGGGATCGCGCTGATCGTCCTGTTGGTGGGCATCTTCGGAGTTTGGTCGCTGAGGAGCGGCGGCTCCGGCAGTGGCGACATCACGCCGACGCTGGTTGTCGCGCTGGGCGCACTGACCGAAGAACCGACCGCCGCCGGGGTCACGACGCTGACGAACAGCATCAGCGAAGCGGCGCTGATCGAGCCGATCAGTGCGGCGGCGACGACGCTGCCAGCGCAGCCGACCAGCGCGCCGAGTTCGACGGCGACCTCTACGCCGACCGCGACTCGTACCGTCACGCCGACACTCACGGCAACCGATACTGACACGCCGACGGCAGCGTCTTCGGCGACACTGCTGGCGACAGCGGGGGCAACCGAAGCTGGGACCGCTGCGCTGAGTGCAACTCAAGCGAGCACGACGCCGATCCTGCTGCGCTACGACGGCGATAAGCTGGTGTTGATCAACCGCTCGACGCATACGTTGAGCATTCGCTACTTCACTTTTATTCGCTATGACGCTTTCGGCGAAGTCTCGTTCACCGCCGATCAGTGGGAGACGCCGCGCTTGAGCGCGGTGCTGCCGCAAAGCTGTTTCGTGATCTGGCGCAACAACCGGGGCGAAGTCGAGACGCCGGATTACTGCAATGGGCGCGAGGCGTGGTTCGCCGCCGGGACGCGCAGCCGCTTCTGGATCAGCAACCAGCCGGGGGCGACGTTCGAAGTCTGGGACGCGGGCAACTTGGTCGCCACCTGCACGATCAGCGCCGGGGAATGCGCGGTCGATCCTGAGGGGTGATCGCTACATTTTCCCGATCAAAGAGAAAAAGAAGTCTTGAGGGAAGGTCTCGACGCCCAGCCGGTTGAGCAGCGCCAGCATTTGCGCGCGGTGATCCATGCCGTGATAGGCGACGTGGATCAGCACCTGCCATACCGTCAGGTCGTCGTTGAAGGGGTGCGCGTCGATTCGGTCGTCGGTCAGCGCGTCGAGGTAGGCGCGCATGTCGGCTTCCACCTGATCCCACTTTGCGCGGATTTTGTCCTTCTTGGCGTAGTACACCGGATTGATGAAGCCCGGTAGCGGTTCGCCGCGCAAGCCGCTGAACCATCGTTCATCGATGTTCAGCAGATGTACCACCTGATTCCGCACCGACCCGACCGAGTAATCCTCTTTCTGGATGAACAATTCCTGCGGCATCGGGACGATGCACCGATCCCAGATTTTGCGGTTGATGGCGAAGTGATACTCGTAGAGCTGGCGAAAAGCATCGGCATTCATGGCAGGTTCTTTCTGTGATGGCGAACGAGTGCCACGATGGGTTGACGGATTTTTCAAATTGGGACGGATAAACGATTTTCAAGTAGGGGCACGATATATCGTGCCCCTACTTGCCAGTATTACGCCTTATGCTGCCGCTGGCTTGATCTGTGAAATTTAGGGCTGGATTGTCGCTGGCGGCGTGACCAGCGAGACGGTCGGCGCGGCGCTCGCCGGAGGGTTGGGTGCGGCGGACGATCCGCTGTTGACCCAAGCGTAAGCGAGCAGGTTGGCGATCACCAGCAGGATGAAGATGATCGTCAGCGTCCGCAGCAAGCGCGGCGTGATCCAGCTTGGCTGCCCCCGGCGCGGCGGCTGATCCGGCGCGTTCTCCGGCTGCCCGATCTGGCGCACCGGCTGACGGACGATGATCGGCGCGGGCGCGCGGGAGAGCGTGACCCCTAAGCGGGCATTTTCGAGCAACCACGTTTGCATCAGGTCGGCGCTCAAGGTGATGCCATTGGGCGTCGGCTGGAGAATTTCGCGGTATTCGAGGCTGCGGAGGGTCGCGTTGATGGTGGTGATGTCAATCGGAAAGTCGGTATCGACCAGCCACGCTTGAATCGCCGCCGCGTCGATGCGCCCCAGCGGATCGTCGTAGAGCCGCCCGCTGATCGCGGTGAGCACGGTGCGCTCGTTGGCGCTCAAGCGCTCCCAACGGTCACGGTAATCCGCCTCGTTGTAGAGATAGACCGCCGGGGTGACGGCTTTGACGTCTTCCAGCGTGAAGACGTTCAGTTCGGGGGTGGCTTCCCAACGCTTGAAGAACTGGTAGCCGAAGTGCTGCACCAAGCCCGGCGCGCCGCCGACCGCGCGCTGCACCGCGAGCGTACATTCGTCGGGGACGGAATAGAGTCCCTGCACAGGCGCTTGCAGCAGCCATTTGGTCTCGTCGGGCGCGAGGTTAGGCAGGCGGATCACGTCGGCGGGGGCGATCAGCGGCGCGAGGTCGTCGAGGTCGTCCTCGAACTCCGTCGAGATGGTGGCGGCGAAGTAAAGCGGGGTCGTCTTCTCGGTCAAGCTGAGCAAATAGGCGAAGGTGTCTTCGGGTAGTTGCCCGTCGCGCACCGCCAGCAGCAGACAATCCACGTCGTCGAGCAGGATCAGCAGTTTACGTCGCACCGCGCCGAGAATCTGAGGCAGAAAAGTCACCTCAAGCCAGTGGCGCATGTCGTCGCCGGGCGACTCTAGCTGCGAGAGTCGGCTGACGATGTAGCCTTGCTGGACGAGTTCGGAGGTGATGATCTGCGCCAGCGCCAGCAGCCACGCGCTTTCCCTCTCCAGTGTGACCTGCCGCAGCGGGACGTGAATGCCGAGCGCCAACTCTTTGAACACGGCAGCGGCATTGTGGAGCAGCACCGTTTTGCCGCTGTGCCGCCTGCCGATGAACAAGATGGCGCTGGTCGATGCCGGGTCGAACAGACGGGCGTAAAGGCGGGCGAAGGCATCCTGCCGTCCGGCAAATGGCGCAGCGGCAGCGGTTTGATCGTCAACGTAGCTGGCGTGGTAAGGGTTAATCGTGTTCATCATAATATGCAATTATACATGGTTCGTCTCGCACTTGCCCCGCCTTTCACGTATAATGCGACACGATTTTGGCGAAGCCATCACAAAGGTTTGGACTCAGTGGAAAGCACGATCAACACAGCACCACGCGCGCTCGCGTTGGTGGGGATGCCGGGCGCTGGAAAATCGCTGTGCGCGCGACATTTGGGGGCAAAGGGCTATTTTCAATATCGCTTCGGCAGCATCGTCGTCGACGAAGTGGCGCGGCGAGGGCTGGCGCTGACGCCGGAGCACGAGCGGATCGTGCGCGAGGAATTTCGCGCCAACGAAGGCATGGACGCGATTGCCAAGCGCGCCCTGCCGATCCTGAAACAGGCGCTCGAACGCCAACACTGCATCATCATCGACGGGCTGTACAGTTGGAGCGAGTACAAAACGCTCAGCAGCGATCTCGGCGGTGACCTGTTCGTGGTTGCCATCGTCAGCGAGCGGGGGCTGCGCTACGCCCGGCTCGCCGACCGCCCGGAACGTCCGCTGACGGCGGAAGAAGCCGAGCGCCGCGATTATCAGGAGATCGAGAATCTCGAAAAAGGGGGACCGATTGCGTTGGCGGATTACACGCTGCTGAACAACGGCGCGCCCGATGCGCTGCTGGCGTCGCTCGACACGCTGATCGCGCGGCTGGACTTCACGCCGTAGGCGAAAGATTTGGCGCAAGGATGCGAAGTGAGGGCGTCAGCGTGGATTTCAACGATTAGATGTGGCGTTTATCCGTAGGGGCGGGTTTCAAACCCGCCCCTACAGCTACGCAGGCGGAGGTTGGGACTGAGGCTTTAGGCGGCAGCGTTATTCGAAATCCCTTATGCTGGGCTTACACACCGTAATTTCCTATACGATCAAAATTGACAAGAGGCAGCAACGCTTTCTATACTCCAAGTGATGAATAACCACCGGAGCGAAAGACCTTGCGGCGCCTCTTTCTGATCGTTTTGTTGGCTTTAGGTGTGGTGGGCGGGCATCGACTATCCTCGTCGGCGCAGTCAAGCGCGCCGCAGCCCGGCGATCCACCCGTGCTGGCGCAAATCAGCGTTTCTCCAGCCGACGCCGACGGCAACGTGACGATCAATGGAGACGAGGGCGCGGTCTTTGCCAACGCGACCGTCTTCATCCGCAACCTCTACACCGGCGCGACCGTCTCGGCGCGCGCGGGTACGACCGGCAAGTTTAGCGCCCGAATTTACGGACCCGGCAACACGCCATTCTGGATCAGCCCATCGATTTTTCTCGCGCCCGCCGACGTCGCCGGGATGACCGGATCGCTGCCGGGCGGACCGGGCGTGATCTTCTATGGCGCGACGCCCACCGCCGACCAATTTACGCTCACGGGGCAGTTCGTGAACGCCGAGGGCACGCCGGCGATCTGGTCGGCGGTTGGGCGTACCGATTCGCTGGAATTGACAGCGGGCAGACGGTGGCAGGTGCATCTCGACGTCACGCTTCAGGCGGAACTGCCGGAAGACGCCGCGATCATCGGCGTGTTCGGCTTGCAGCCGGTCGCCCGGAACGTCGGCGGCGACGTGATCGCCGTCGGCGGCGCGGGCAGCAACAACGGCTGGTCGAGCATCCTCACGCCCAGCGGCATCGCCATCGACAACCTGAACAGCAGCGTGGCGCTCGGCGAAGTGACCGTGCGCCCATCTGACTTGATCCACGAGCCGGGGGTCGCGCGCTTCATGCTCGACTTCTCGGCGGTACTGCCGCGCGATCTACCCCCCGGCTTGTATGTCCCCACTTTTGACGGCTACACGCGGATCGCCGGGGAGCGGGCGGCGTGGAACGCGGATACGACGACGCGCCTGCCGCTGGTGGTCAGCGTGGGCGGTGTTCATGACGCAAATCTGCCGTTCGTGCTGTTCTACGACAATCCGAGCGATGGCAGTCGCGGCGTGCTGCCGGACGAAGATCAAGGCAGTCTCGCGCTCTCGAGCCGGGTGCGCTTCAACAGCCTCGCCTACGTGCTGCCGCCGGTTGACGCGACGACGGGTGAGCCGATTCCGTATGCGCTGGAACCCTATCTGCTGGACGAGATGGCGAATCGCTACGACGAAACCAGCGCGCCGCTGATTCCGTTCGCGCTGCCCGGCGGATCGCTGCAAGTGAGCGTCATCAAGCCGGACGGTACGACCACCAATTATGGCAACCTGCGCGTGACGCAAAGCCTCGTCTCGACGGCGGCGCAGGATGAGCGCACACAGTTCGGTACCGAGTCGCCGGTGGACGTCTACCACCTGACGACGGGCGATCCGCGCCTCACGGCGTATACGTTCGACCAATATGGCGACTACACGATTATGCTGCGCGCCAGCATGGCGGACGTGTGGTTCAACCGTTACAGCGGGGGCGGCACCTATCACGTGATCGCCGCCGAGCCGCTCGACTTGACGCCGGGGGTGATGGCAGGTACGCCGTTCGAAGTCGGCGACGCGGTGAATTTAGGGCTGCACCTTGCACCGGGCGTCCCGGCTGACGTCACGGTGACGATGCGCATTTATCCGCTGGACGGCGGCGACGTGATCGAGCGAGTCGTCGACGGACAGGCGAACGCGAACGGCTATTTCCAGCCGGACGAAGCGCCGCTGATCGCGACGACGCCGGGCGAATACGTGATCGACTACCAAGCGCGTTACGAAGCGCCGGACGGTCGCCTGTGGGCGGCGAGCCTACGCGGGGCGGGCGTGATCGCGGCGCGCGCGCCGTCGATCATTGCGCACGGCGAGCGCGGCGTCCCGGCGATGACCGGCGACCTGCATCTCTCGTGGTTCGACCTGCGCCAGTACGCGCGGATCACCGGCGTGACGGCGGCTCAGACTCAACTGAATTATCCCTATCACAGCGGCGACGTAGCGTGGATTGGCGACAGTCCCGCCGGAGGTATGACGCCGGAACTGACGATCCAAGCGAGCAGCGGCGTTTACGCCGACGCGCTGGTCAAGGCGCTGCCGGGCTATATCGGCGAAGCGGGGCGAACGCTGCGGGCGCTGGCGGCACAAGCAGAACTGCCGCTGATGCTGGTCAGCGCGTCCGGTTCGGCGGGACTGCATCCCGACCGGCTTGAGAGTGAGAGCTACGGCTACATCAGCGCGGTGCGCCCGAACGTCAGCGTGCGCCAGTTCGTCGCCGACGGCGGCGACAGCGGCTTAGCGCTCGACTGGGACGAGGACGACCCGCTCAATCAGCAGATCGGCGCGGGCGTCACCGGCGACCGTCCCGACGATTTCATCTTCCTGTTCGGTGGTGCAGTGCTGCGCGTGAATACCGACGCAGGGCAGGTGAGCGACACGGCGATTTACGGATCGCTGGCGGTCGTCACCGCCGCTGACGAACTGCCGCGCGTCTATCCGCCGGGGCGGGGCACGTCGGGCGGCGCGGCGGGTGGTCCACTGCTGACCTATAACGGCGATCCGGTCGATGCGTTCGTCAACCTGACCGCGTTGCAACCGGGCGACGTGCTCCGGTTGGGCGACACCGTCGGCATCGCCGGACAGGTTGCGCCGACGCTGCCAGCGGCGGTGACGACGACCCTGACGTCGCCGAGCGGGCAGGTCTACAGCTTCGCCAACCGCGCCAATAAGATTGGCTACTTCTACAATCCCGACGACCGCTTCACGGTCGACGAAGCGGGTATCTGGACGGCGGACGTGCAGGTGACGCTCGACAGCGCGACCTCGGCGGGCGAAGCGACGCCGCCGTTGGTCACGGGGAGCGTGCTGGGCGCGGCGGGTGGGCACGCCGACGGCGGGCGCTTCTCGTTCTACGTGGAGCCAGCGGACGTGACGCCGTTGGACTGGAATTCGCGCTTGATGGACGTGAACATCCCGGCGGTATCGCCCTACAATTTCAGCTTCACGCTGCCGGAAGACTGGACCGGCATCCGCGCCTTTTACACCTTGAGCACGCCGGGCATGATCATCGAGCAGGGCGAACTGCGGGTCTACGGACGGAGCGTGAGCTACCAATACAGCCCGGTGCTGATCGGTCGCGCACACCCCAACCTCGAAAGCGAGAGCCGCATCAATGGCGCGGCGGCGACGGACGTGCGGACACTGACCTTTGCCGTCATCGGGACGGACGCGGCGGGCGCATTACAAATGCAGAGCCGCAGTTTCACCCTGATGTACGGTCGCTTGATCACGATGGACTAGCGAATGCAGCGCAGAGATTTGACCCCCATTCCGAACCCGCGCAATCGCGGGCTGCCTGCTCGATTTCAGGCGCGGGTGAGCCGCGACTCGACCGCGCGGCGTGGATGGCGCTGGCGGACAAGACTGCTGATCGCGGCGGCGTGCGGGCTAGCGGTGATCGGCATGATGCCGGTCGCGCGCCCGTCGGCGGCGCAGACGGTGCTGCCGACGCCGACGCCGCTGCCGATCTTCGCGCTGCCGGACGCGCGCTTGAACCGGGCTTACTCCAGCAACACAATCGCATTGGCGAACGATGGGCGAACGCTGGTCGCCGCCAACATGATCAACAATTCGATGACGATCCTGATTCCAGCGTTCGACCGGGTGATCGCCGAAGTGCCGGTCGGCAAAGACCCGCGTTCGGTGGCGATCACGCCGGACGGGACGCGGGCGCTGGTCGCCAATCACGGCGACGGGACGCTCTCGGTGGTCAGCATGAGCACGCACGAGGTCGTCACCACGATTGATTTGGGCGGCGTGATGCCCTACGCCGTCATCACCAACAGCGACCGGACGGCTTACGTCACGCTGGAAGGCAGCGATCAAGTGGCGGTGGTCGACCTCGCCAACGCGCAGGTCGTCGCGACGATTGACGTGCCCGACTCGCCTGCCGGATTGACGCTGTGGGGCGATTTCCTCTACGTGACCCACTTCTGGAGCGGCAGCGTCAGCCTCGTCTATCTGCCGCAGCAGCGGGTCGTCCAGACGGTGAGCACGGGTGAGGATACGGCGCTGTTCCAGAACTTCGAGCCGGACATCACGCGCGGGATCGCCTATCTGCCGCAAACCCGGCTCAATAGCGGCAATACGGCGCTGACCTTCGACACGACCGCTTACCCGGTGGTCAACGTGGTCAATTTGCGCGACCTGACGGTGCAGCGCAGCAGCCGGATCGGGCTGGCGACGGCTGACCGTCCGGTCAACATGCCGTTCGCCGTCGCGCTCGACCGCTTCGCGCAGCGGCTCTACGTCGCCAATGCGGGCAGCGACAGCATCAGCGTGATCGACCTGAATACGGGGTTCGCGCGCGGCAATATCGCCGTCGGCGCGAATCCGCGCGGCATCCTGCTCAACGGCGACAACACGGTCTTGTACGTTCACAGCGAGCTAGATGGCACGATCACGACGATTGACACCAGCACCCTGACCGTGACCGACGTGCTGCCGATCATCAACCTGTCGGTGTCGCTTGACCTGCTGCTGGGCGCGCAGTTGTTCAACAGCGCCGCCGACCCGCGCATGAGCCAGAGCAGTTGGCTGAGCTGCGCGACCTGCCACTTCGACGGTCAATCGGACGGGCGAGTGTGGCAAGGCTTCCCGGATGGGCCGCGCAACACGCCGCTGCTCTACAATTTGCCGGAAACCGTCCCCTATAACTGGTCGGAAACGTGGGACGAACTGGCGGACGTGGAACTGAAAATTCGCTGGCTGCAAGTTGGCAGCGGCTTAATCAACTCGCAGGAGATCTCGCCCGCGCTGGGCGACCCGCACGCGGGGGTCTCGGTCGACCTCGACCTGCTGACGCAGTATTTGACGACGCTGCAAGCGCCCGCTAATCCCTACCACTTCCCGGATGACGTGATCATGCGCGGGAAGGTGATCTTCGCGGCGCAGCAGTGCGATCAGTGTCACGTGGGACCGGCGGGGACGGACTTGCAGAGCCACGACGTCGGGACGGGTAGTTCGGCGCTGGAGCAGCGCGGGTCGGCGTTTGATACGCCCTCGCTGCGCTGGTTGTGGCTGAGCGCGCCCTACTTCCACGATGGATCGGCGGCGACGCTGCGGGCGGTGTTCGAGCTGGCGGGCACGCACCAGTTGATCAGCAAGCTTCCGGCGGCGGACGTGGATGCATTAGTCGCCTATCTGCTCACTTTTCCTGATTAACCGCGCATAAATTTGAAGTTTAACTCTTGCTAACTTTTTCGGGCGTTGATATTATTATGATAAGGATGATAAAAATTGCGGCTATAAGCGGCTGTAAGACGAGGTGAAGGTGGATGAGTGCAAGCGCCGCGATGCAAGAATATTTGGCAGAAGCATACCGGCTTGCCTACTACCAGAACGGCGAGCCGTTTATCTCCACGTCGGCGTTAGCGGACGTGATGCGCGTATCAGCGCCCGCCGTCACCCGGATGGTGCAGCGGCTTAAAGAAGCGGGCTATCTCGAACACGAACCGTATCGCGGCGTCCATTTGACACCGGCTGGCGAGCGCGAAGCGCTGATGAGTATCCGCCGTCACCGCTTGGTCGAGGTGTTTCTGGTCAAGGTGATGAAATTCGGCTGGCACGAAGTTCACGATCAAGCCGACGAACTGGGCGTCGTGATCAGCGACGAGGTGGTCAACCGGATGGACAAGATGGCGGGCTTCCCGCGTCGCTGCCCGCACGGCGAACCGATCCCGACGGCAGCGGGCAAGATGCCGCGCGTGCGTGATGTGGCGCTCAACGAAGCAGCGCCGGGCAGCACGCTGGTGATCAGCCGGGTCAACACCCACGACATGAGCAAGCTCGAATATCTGGGCGATCTCGGCTTGACGCCGGGGCGCGCCTTCACGCTGGTCTCGCGGGCACCGTTCAACGGACCGATGCAGATGCAGATGGACGGCGAGACGCGGATGATCGGCTACGAACTGGCGGGAGTGCTGCGCGTCTGCCCGCCGGACGAGTTCGAACTGAAGTAGTCAGCAGGAACATAGATTTTCTTGCTAGGGGCAGAACTTAGTTCTGCCCCTACAGTTAGTTGCTCTTTCCCCTCGTCGCTAACCCCAAGCAGACCCAGCCCGCCAGAAATGCCGCGCCGCCGATGGGGGCGAGCGCGCCCATGATCGCGCAGGTCGAACAGGCTCAAGACGTAGAGGCTGCCCGAAAACAGCACGATCCCGACGGCGAATAGGACGCCCGACCAGCGCGACCAGCGCGACGGATAGCGCTCGACCACCCACGCCGCCGCGATCAACGCCAGCGCGTGATACATCTGGTACTGGGTGCCGGTATGAAACGAGCTTTCCAGATCAGGATGCGCCGCGAAGTAGGCGGCGAGTCCGTGCGTCCCGAAAGCGCCGAGGGCGACGCCCAAAAAGCCGAACAGCGCTGCTAAGGTGATGAAGTTTTTTGAAGTCATGACATCCTCAATCGGCAGAACCGCGCAAACCGCATAT
Organism: uncultured Chloroflexia bacterium; assembly: GCA_963826685.1. Lineage (GTDB taxonomy): Bacteria > Chloroflexota > Anaerolineae > Aggregatilineales > Phototrophicaceae > Flexifilum. The sequence continues at coordinate 276,635 of CAWGYC010000009.1, forward strand.
AATAAGGCAAGAATTCTTATTCTCAGCGCACTTATTCGCCGCTCACTCCATTGATTGATCGGCAACGCGCAGATGATTTATTTCTCGACCTTATTTCCGGTGCTCATAGAGGCAAAGATGATCCGTGTTGTCTCCCGCTAGTCATGCGTTAGAGCATTTTTACTACGGGCAGCTATTCTATCAGGGAAAACCGCAGGGGGAACTGCAACTTCTGGCATCGTCGCCCGGCGTGACGCCTGATCACGTCAGTGAGGCGCTGCAGGAAGCGCGGATTCCGCCGATGTCCGGGTCGTCCATGGCGGCGTGGGGACTGCTGCGCACGCCGACGATTCCGTTCCTGATGGTACAGGCGCAGGTTGGCAGCCGCCGACAAGCCATGCGCCACATCATTTTGCTGCCAGCGGACGTGCTGCGCTCACTGGGTGGCAATTTGCAGGCGCTCAGCCGGTTGATCGAGCCGGAGATGCCGATTTTCGAAATGGTCGGCAACACGATCCCGGTGCTGCACCTGCCGAAGGCGGACGCGCCCAACGCGGTCGAGCAAGAAACGGCGATGCTCGGCTTGATGACCGCCACCCACGACCGGCTCGACGTGATCGAGGGGCTGCTGGCGGCGCTGATTCAGGGCGTGCAGATCGTGGTCAAGAACGCGCCGGTCGATCTCGCGCTGCGGATCGGGTTTATCGAGGGGCTGCTGGCGCTGCTGCCGCCACCGGCGCGCTTTGGCGTCACCTTTGCGACCCACGCGCTGCCCTCAACCCGCGTCAACGCGCAGATTCGCTTCTTCTCCGACGATCCGGTGCCGACCGATGCGCTGGTCTACCTGTGGGACGAAGCGAAGGTGGAGGGCGTCCAAGTCGAGGACGAGTACGCCCGTTTCATCCGCAGCCAACTGCGGCTCGACACCGGGCTGGTGGTCGAGCAGACGACGGCGCTGACGGCGGTCGCGGCGTGGCGCATCCGCTTGGGCGACACACTTTCGGAAGCGCTCAATTACGCCTCGTATCGCCTCAAGATCGACACGGCGATCCAGAACAACCAGCCCATCGAAGCGGGCGAAACCGCCAAGGTGCTGGCGGAAGACCCGACGCTGACCGATTCGCTGCGGGCGGCTTACGTGCGTCATCTGCTGGCGTTCGCGCTGGTGCTGGACGAGATCGAGCACGCGGATAAGCTCGCCGTTGTGGTGCGTGGTCAGCCTGACCTTGAGCGCGTGATCTTGCAGCAGATGAGCGAAGCGCTGGCGGCGGGCAAGGCGGATCGGGTTTACCGCACGCTGTCGCGCTGGCTGTCAAATCCGCTGGGCTTCAACGGCATGTATTGGGTCGAACTGACGCAGCGTGCCGCGCTCGGTTACGCCGAGCAGTTGGCGAAAGCCAAGCAGATCGAGACGCTCGACGCCTTCTTGGGTCACGTGCGTCGCAACAGCGGCAACGTCGAGATCGCGCCGATCATTCCGCGCTTGATCGAGATCGCGCTGCCGCTGGCGGTCGAGAACCGGGTGCTGGCGGAGAGCATTTTCATCCTCGCGGCGGGGTCGCTGCCGGGACCTCGCTGGCAGCGCTTCCTCGGCATCAAGCCGCTGCTGACGCAGCTTCCGCCGGGTCTGTCGCAATTCGTGACCGTGCTGGGGGGTAAAGAAGCTGCCGCGCCCGATTTGCTGGTCAAGGTCGCCGGGACGTTCGGGGAGGAATGGGAACCGCTGCTGGCGCTCCGGCTGGTCGAGGTGGCGCTGCTGACCGGGCGGCACGAATTGATCAGCGGCTCGGCGATTTCGGCGCTGGTGCAGGCGGCGCAGTCGCCGTTCGGTAAATCCAACGATCCCCTGCTGGCGTGGATTGGGGGCAGCCTCTCGGAAGACGAGACCCTGCTGCGGCGGGAGAGCGCCGCCGCGCGCGGCTTGCTGCAAATCCTGCTGATCCGGGGCGCGTATGACGAGTTGGCGGAAGAACTGCTGCATCAGGGGAGGCTGCTGTACCCGACCGATAAGCAGTTGAGTTATGCGGCGATGGTGCGCAGCCTGTTTTTGGAGACGCCGCTGCCTATCGATCAAGTGCCGAATGCGCTCAAGCTGTTAAGCAGCAAGGGATTGCGACCGCTGCCGCTGGCGATGGCGTATTTCGGCGCGCTGGAACAGCAGCATTGGTCGAACGCCATCGACGACGTGGCGGCGGAATTGACGACACTGGTTTTCAGCAACCGCCTGATCATCGAGGCGATCCAGCTTGACCTGATCATGCAGCTCTTGCAGTATCACGTCCAGCGGCGCGACACGAACATCACCATGCGGATCGCGGCACTGGTGCCAACGGCGGCGGCTCGACGCGGTGACGCCGGTCTCGCCCCGCTGATCCAGATGTACCGCGCGCTGACGTGGGACGACGAAGTACGGACGGCGGCAATGGAAGCGCTGCGGCGCTTCATCCGCCGGTGCAGCGATAGTTTCGCGCCCCATGCGATTGAACGCTTCCGGCAGGAGTTAGGCGATAATATCGGCGAGCTGCTGGCGGCGACTCACGCTTTGCGCCGTTTGATGGGCGGCGAAGACCTCGCCGATTACGCCTATCTGCTGCACACGGTAGCGCAGTTTTTCTACGACACCGGGCTGACTTACATCGACAAGAACAATCTGCCCAGCATTCCGGGGCTGCTAAGCGACCTCGACAGCCTGAACGGGGGCTTGAACGATGACGAGCGTACCGCCTTGTGCGGCGCGCTGATCGACCTGATCCGCGTGGTCGGCGTGCTGAGCGATCAGCATCGCGCCGTCTACGCACGGGAATCGGACGAGCAGATCGACGCGCTGCTGCAAGCCGAAGGCTCGGCGCGGAGCGTGCTTGACATCTTCCGGGTGATGGGCGGCTACTTCGCGCGCGGACGCCGGATGAGCGCGCGTACCGACCGGCTAGTCACGGAGCACCCGCTGGCAGATCGTTCCGCGCCGATGATGATGCGCGAGGTTCAGCAGATGAGCCGTCTGCTCAAGGCGGCGCTGCGCGCGTTCCTCGCCGAAGCGCAAATCTCGATCAGCGCCGCCGCGATTCAGGCGGAGATGGAGAGTCTGTGGGGGGACATCGCGCTGTACGAGCGGCGTGTCCTCGTGCGCGACCTCGCCATCGATCTCCAGCGCATCACCGAACTGATGCTGATCATCACCGAACGGGTGGACGCCAAATCGCTGCTGGAAAACAATGGGCAGGCGCGCAAGCTCGACGCCAACCGCCAGCGCCCGGATAATACGCTGGCGTTCTACCGCTTCATGTACGGCTATTTCCGCTCGCGGATTCGACACAGCGAGTAATCCAAGTTCCGGCTAGTGTGTGTCTGAAAATACCCACGATACGGACATGTAGGGGCGCTCAATTGAACGTCCCCTACGAAAAACAAAACGAATATTCAAATACGCTCTAGGCTGGTTATAGGGACACGACCCGTCGTGCCCCTACCTGCTGGCTGATTCGATCATGACCAGCCATGCTTGCCGAGGGGCAAGGGGGAGTCAGCGTTGATGCAAGTCATTCAGTTTGACGACGTGGAAGCCTTTTACGCGCGGGTTGAGCCGTATCTCGCTGCGCACGAAGCCGAGCACAACCTGACCCTCGGCATTATGTCGACCATTCGGAACAACCCGCTGCGTTATGAGCAGCCGTTCTTCGCGCTGGTCGAACAGGATCAGGCGATTCAACTGGTCGTCCTGATGACACCGCCGCGCCCGCCGGTGCTCTCGCTGGCTGTTACGCCGGAAGCGGTCGACGCGCTGGCGGAATATCTCTTCGACGCCCAGACCATGCTGCCGGGTATCAACGGGCCGGCTGATGAGAGCCGCCGCTTCGCCGAAACGTGGTCAGCGTTGAGCGGTCAGCGCGCCGAGGTACGCACGCCGCTGCGAACGTTCAAGCTGGAGCGGGTCAACCCGGTGACCGGCGTGGCGGGACAGATGCGCGCGGCGACGCTCGCCGACCGCGACTTACTGATCGACTGGGAGTTGGCATTTGTCGCTGAAGCTTTCCCCGATGCCGCTGCTCTTCCGCGCGAAGACGCCGAGCGCATGGTCGATTTCCGCTTTAACTCCAAGACGAATTACGTCTTTCTGTGGCAGGATGCGGTGGGCGCTGTTGTCTCGCTGACGGCGGGCGGCGGACCGACGCCGCATGGAATGCGGATCGGTCCGGTCTACACGCCGCCGGAGCAGCGCGGTCACGGCTACGCCAGCGCGCTGGTCGCCGGGGTGAGCCAATGGCTGCTCGACACGGGCAATCAGTTCTGCTTCCTGTTCACCGATCTGCGTAACCCGACCTCGAACCACATCTATCAGGTGATCGGCTATCAGCCGGTCGGCGACTTCACCGAATACGGTTTTGCCAGCCGCTGAGCGTCTTCGTGAGGCGGCGGATCGAAATCGCTGTATACTGAATAGACGAAGCGATTTATCCAAAGCAACCTTGAATAGAGGATTCTTGTATGGATGTCGGTCTCGAATTCGCTCATTACCGCGTGATCGAACACATCGGACGCGGCGGGATGGCGGACGTGTGGTCGGCGCGCGATCAGAGCCTCAACCGCACGGTGGCGGTCAAGACGGTCTCCCGTGACTTGTCGCACGACGTCAACCCGCTGAAGCTGTTCGAGCGCGAAGCCCAGACGATTGCCAATTTAGAGCACCCGCACATCCTGCCGATTTACGAGTTCGGCGAGTACGACCAGCAGTTGTACATCGTCATGCGTTACGTGTCCGGCGGGTCGCTCGAAGACCTGCTCGAAGAAGGTCCGCTGCCGCCGCCGGAAGTGCTGCGGCTGGGACGGGCGGTCGCGCAGGCGCTCGACTACGCCCATGAGAGCAAGGTCGTTCACCTCGACCTGAAGCCGTCCAACATCCTGCTGGACAGCTACCAACTGCCGTATCTGGCGGATTTCGGGCTGGCGGCGGCGATTGGTCCGGAAGGGCGAGCGGCGAATCCCGGTTCGGGGACGCTGCTGTACATGGCACCGGAGCAGCTGACCGCCGAGGTGCTCGATCACCGCGCCGACATCTACAGCTTCTCGATCATGCTGTTTCACATGATGACGGGGCAGCTTCCCTTTGACGCGACCGTGCCGCTGGCGCTCAAGCAGATTCAGATGAACGATCAGATGCCGAGCGTCGAGTCGCTCCAGCCGAACCTGCCCGCCGCGATCACCGTGATTTTGCGGCAGGGCACGGCAATCGAGGTGGCGAAACGTCCGGCGACACTGATCGAGATGGTCGAAGCCATCGAGGAAGCGCTGGGCGCGCCGGTGCGCACCGGTGGGCGGCGTCCAGCTAGCGCGCCGACCCCGACCAGTAAAGGCACGCCGATTCGCCCGGAGGATTTGGTCACGCGCACCGAGTCGCTGGACGACTTGATCACCGGACCGACCGACGACCTGATCACGCGCAGCGCGCCGAGCAGCGGCGAGATCAACAACATCCTCTCAGGATCGCTGGACGATCTGATCTCGACGCCGGGGACGGGACGCAAGATCGACCCGGAGACGACGCGCATCGAAGCAGTGGAGGGTTTGCCCACGCTGATGGACGCCTCGCCGGAAGCGATGGCGCGGCACGAAGCGGTCGACATCTACACCCGCGCCTACCGCACGTGGCTGCACGGTCAGGGACGTTTCCTACTGGGCATCACCCACTTTATGCTGATCAACGACTACTACGTCAATGCGGCGCAGAACGGGCTGGAAATCGACCAGTCCGGTATGGAAATGATGCTGCGCGGCGCGCTCGAATACGATCACGACGTCGATACGTGGTGGGAGCGGTTGGACGACGACGCCCGCCGTCTGGTGGCGCTCCACGCGCTGTTGAGCGAGAGCGCTCCGGCGCGGGTGCGCGCGCTGCAACGGCTGGAACGACTGCAAGACGCCGAGCCGCCTCAGATCCCGCGCTTGGTCGCGCAGCAGTTGCAGGTCGAGGTCAACGCGGCTGCCCAGTTCGCGGCGCTGCGCGTGCTCGAAGTGCGTGGCAAGCCGACCCCGACGGTCACGGTCAACGACGGCGCGCCGCTGTCGATGAGCGCGATGCTCTCCACCACCCGCAGCCGGGTGACGTTCACCGCGCCGCGAGATTGGCGCGAGGTGGTCTACACGCCCGACATCGACGGGCTGCTGGCGGAAATGGCGCTGGACGCCGATACCCCGCCGGACGTTGCCGAATACGCCGCCCGCGTGATCGGGCGGATTCGCTCGGAGACCGCCGTTCGCATCCTCGCGGAGCGGCAGCAGCAGGGCGAGCGTCACGCGCTGCGCGCGCTGGCGCTGGTGCGCGACGAAGCGCCCTCGCTGCCCGCCAGCGTGGTCAGCCGTCAGGTGCGGCTGTATACGTGGCTCAACAATACGTGGCGGCGGGTGAGCGATAATCCCATGAAAGCGGTCTCGCGCTACTTGATCGCCGCGTTCTTCGCCGCGATTGCGGTCTGGTGGTACGCCTACTCGGAGATTTCGAGCGCGGCGATCTTCTTCGCCGAACGCTGGGGCAAGTCGCTGACCACCGGGATCACCTTTGGGGTGGTGTTCGGCGTGGTCGTGCTGCTCGGCGCGGAAATCCCGGAGCGGCTGCGCGGCTTCTGGTTGTGGTGGGCGCGGCTGCTGCTGAGCGCGGCGCTGGGCTTCCTGACCGGCGTGTTCGTGTGGGTCGTGTTCGCGTGGTTCTTCCTGTACTACCAGCCCGCGCCGGAGGACTTCAACGCGATCATCCTCGGCGGCATCGGGACGGCGGCAGCCTTCGCGCTCGGCTCGGTCTTCGACATCCCCGGCTGGATCACGGCGATCTGGGCGGCGGTGGCGCTTTACATCCCGCTGTACGTGACGTGGGCGAACTTCATGCCGCCGCTGATCTACACCCGCCCGATCCAGATCGTGAACGAGGTGACGTTCGGCTTGCCGCCGTTCGTCTATCACTTGCAATTCGCCACGCGGATGCTGGAGCCGATCCAGTGGTACGCGATCCCGATTGTGATCCTGATCGCCGTCGGCGCGTATCTGCCAAGCCTGATCCGCGATGCGCGTGGGCTGTGGCGGCGGGCGATGCAGTCGCGGGCGACGACGAAGCCGGAGTCCGTGCCGGAGCAGATCACGCCGCCCCCGCCGGAGCCGGTCGCTATCGAGGGGTGAGGATCAAGAGTTGTCAGGGAATGAAAAATCCGCTCGCAAGGGCGGATTTTTGTTCTAACAGAATGGTATATAATGCAGATATAGAGTCGGGCTGAATGGACTTTTCTCATGGATAGCACTTTGAATTTAGCCTTTTCGATGCAAAAGTCTCCCGGAATATATGCACTATTGCTTGGTTCAGGAGTTCTCAAGCCGTGGGCATTAAGACTGGTTGGGAGATTACTCAAGATATAAGGGAACAAGTCAAAGAAGCAAGTGGCGAGGAGTTGCCCGAAGGTATTGGCTATGATGAGCTTTTAGGTGCGCTGGCGAAAACGTCAACTGAACGAAACAACATACTACGCGGCTATTTTGAGCCTAATGAGTCCGAGCGCGAGGCAGGGATCAAATTACCCTCAAGAGCACATCGCGCAATCGCACAGTTGGTGAAAGACGGCTACATCAAAGTCATACTCACCACGAATTTTGATCGCTTGATGGAAACCGCGCTTGAAGATATTCACATCACGCCCGATGTTATCAGGTCTGACGATATGATCAAAGGAGCCCCACCAGTCCGTCATTCCTCGGTAATGGTTATTCAATTGCACGGTGATTACCGCGACGTTCGAACTCTAAACACCGCTGACGAATTAGAGCACTATTCCTCAGAGAAGAACACATTCCTAGATGAGATTTTGAAGGACTACGGTCTGATTGTGTGTGGTTGGTCAGCCCGTTGGGATACTGCGTTACGTGATGCTATCTATCGTGTCACCCAGCGTTGGTACAGCACATACTGGATTGAACCACACCTACTGTCTGAAGAAGCAAAAGAACTGATTCATCATCGGAACGCAGAAGTTATTGAAGCAAAGGGAGACGATTTCTTCGAGGATTTGCAGGGGAAAGTCGAAGCATTGGCGAAGCTAAACCGAGAACACCCTCTAACAGTTGCCATTGCCGTTGAGCGGGTGAAGAAGCTGATTGCTAGCGATGCGCGAATCGAATTGGAAGACCTAGTGCTTAGTGAGGGGAAACGCGCATACGACAAGTTTATGTCGATGCCACTTCGTCCGACGCCCAAAGTAACGACAGAAATCCATTCCTTCTACGAAACCAGTATTTCTGAGACTTTAGCTGTTACAGAAGTTGTGCTCAATTTAGCAGTCGCAGTTTGTTGGTATAGCGATGGGCGCTATGGTGAAATGCTGACCGCGTTGTTGCACATTTGGGGTTCATCTGAAAATGGAAATCATGACCATACAAATTTGAGGAAAATCGCGCCCTTATTGCTACTTTACTCGGGGGGCATGGCGTCACTATATCGCTCTAATTGGTCATGCTTTCGCGCCCTCATTATCGATCCAAAATTGCGTACTCATGGTGCGAGAGATCGTCTGACCGTCTTCGACGAAGTGCATAAACATCGGATAATCAACTATCAAAGTGGAGTCTTTGATTTGGATTTTTCTGATCCAGCGAGCCAAATCATAAGACAAAGTCTTCGTAAGATCTTCCGTGATTATCTTCACTTTGACGAAGACTTTTATGAACTTTTCGATCTCTTTGAGATGGTATTGGCTGTAATGTCGCGAAAATATGGGCGGCTGTGGATCTCCCATGATGCCGCACTGGAACGATATGCTGAATATGATAAGTACGGACACATTTTTGAGTTTTGGAGAAATGGCGCAAAGAAAGGTAACGATTGGGGATTTCTTAAAGAGTGTTTCGAAGGTGATCGCAATGCACTTGAGGATGCACTAACTCAATATAGAGAAATCGCAGTCAAAGCTCAACGGTGGTCCCCGCCTCACGGCATCCCAGATTACGCAGCGCTGTACAACGAGTTTTTTCCAGAGAACTGATATACGGCTACCCCTCCGGCGGAGGCGCGGCGGGGAGGGGCTGAGGCTTGGCGCGCAGAGAGGCGATCAGGCGCGGGAGCCACGTCCGATCCATGCACGGGCGCTCGATCAGCAGGAACAGCACGCCGGAGATCAGCAGAATCGGCGCGAGCATCAGCAGCAGTTGCAGCAGAAAGGTCAGCGTCGGGCTGTCGCCGACTGTCCAGTTGACGGTCAGGTGCCCGAAGGCGAAAATCACGTTGTAGTGATACAGATAAATCGTGTAGCACATCCCACCGATCACCGTGATCAGGCGCAGGCTGAGCAGCTTGCCCCACAGGACTCCGCGAAACGCCGCCGTGAAAATCGCCAGCAGCGCGAGGATCACGGCAAACCGCAGCACCATCTGCGCCGTCGGCGAGTCGAGGTCGCGGAAGAACAGCAGCACGATCAGCAGCCCCCAGCCGAGCACGCCGACGCCATCCCAGAGCGGGCGGCGCGGTGGATCAAGCTGCCAATCGACCACGTAGAAATCCGCCAGCAAGAAGCCGACGAAGAAATACTGCAAGTAGTTGAAGACGAGCGTGCCGTCGGCGACCTTGTTGATCTGGCTGAAGACGAGGATCACCGCCACGATCACGGCGCGGCGGATCAGCGGGCGGCGCAGGCGAAAAATCCGCGCGAAGACCGGGACGAGCAGGTAGAACTGCACCTCGATTGCCAGCGACCAGAGCACGTCGCTCAGCAGGCTGACGCCGTAGACGAAATCATTGACGTAAAAGATGCGCGCGACGTAATGCCCCAGCAGCAGCCCCGCCGGATAAGTGGTGGTGGTCAGCGCCAGCACCAGCATGAAGGTCAGCGCGACGATGTAGGGCGGCTCCAAGCGGGTCAGGCGGCGCAGATAGTAGGCTTTCAGGCGGACAGGCTTGCCCCCCGGCTGGGCGCTCAGGACGAAGGGCAGCCCCAGAATAAAACCGCTGATGACGAAGAAAATCTGGACGCCGAAGAAGCCGATGCTGGCGACGTTGAGGATCGCCGAACTGTGTCCCTCGAAGATCGGCTGCGCCAGCGGCGAATAGTTCAGAAAAAACAGGCGGACGTGAAAGCAGATTACCAGCAGGATGCTGATGAAGCGCAGCCCGTCGATCACGGGGATGTAGCGCCCGGATGTGGTGACGCGAGCAAAGCGAGACAAAAAATTGTTGATGCGCATCGTTTCAACCTAAGATCAAAGCACGTCGCGGGGCATGGCGCTGACGTAAGTATGCCGGATTCGAGGATGCAGTGTCAAAAGCGACCTCCACAGGGTTGCCGATGTCTCAAGCCTGCTGGCAGGATTTCGATGGTAAAAGAGAGGAGTAAATGATCCGCATCCGGCGAACCCGGATTAAGGCAAGGCATGATTTCTTCCCGATCAAAGCTCGAAACCGGCGACGCTGCGCGCTCGACGCGGGGCGGCACGCGCTGGTTCGTACTGGCTGCCGCTGCGCTGACGTTTGAATGGCTGATTTATCCCCTGATGGTTTCTTCGCGAGTGGCATTTCTCGCTGGATTTGTGGATGACGCCTACTACTACTTTCAGGTGGCGCAGAACGTCGCCAACGGGCGCGGCTTCTCGTTCGACGGTCAGAACCTCACCAACGGATTCCATTGGCTGTGGCAAACTATCCTGATCGTGATCGCGTTCTTCGTCCGCAGCAAAGAAGTATTCGTCTACGTCGTCGCCGTCACGACCGTGGTAGTGGTGCTGCTGGCGTGCTGGCTGCTGTATCGCGCGCTGGCGCGCTACGTCGGCAGCGTGGCGTGGATCGGCTTGCTGCCGCTGTTCCTCTCCGGGTTCGGGGATACGATTTTGACCTCAGGGATGGAGACGAGCGTCCTGTTCTTAGGGAGTGTCTTGGTTTTCGTCGCGCTGCTGCCCTATTTTGACGCCCAAGCCAAGCTGGATCGGCACGCATTCCTAAAACTGGGCGGCGCGCTGCTGATTCTGGTGGCGGCACGCTTCGATTACGTGGTGTTTGTGCCGGTGGTGGTGCTCGCCGTGCTGATCGCGCTGTACCGGCGGCGCCTCCGCATCGACTGGAAAGGCGCAGGCTTGGCGCTGCTGCCGGTCTTCGGCTTTCTGCTGTTCACCCTGCTGTTCAACCAACTCCTGTTCGGGCATTGGATGACGATTAGCTCGGCGATCAAAAGCAGCTTTAGCAGCGGCGGCAAAAGCTTTGCTTATTACCTGAGCTTGTATTCGGGCTACGTCGCCGTAGCGCTGCTGTCGCTGCCGGTGACGGGCTACTGCTGGCTGCTCGCGACGCGCCTGAAAGGTCAGCGCGGGCTGCTCCCCGTGATCCGGGTGATGCTGTGGATCGCGGTGGGGATCACCATTCACGTGATCGGGGTGTTGTGGCTGGCGAAGTGGCAGGTATTTTCGACCTACTTCAGCGCTTACGTGCTGTTTCCGATGCTGTTTTTGGCGCTGGTCGCCGCGATCCTGTCGTCCTATCACCGGCTGCGCCGCGTGACTACCGCAGTCGCCGCGATCTTCGCCGGAGTCTTCGTCGTCGTGAACCTGCTGAATACGGGGAGTTACGACCAAGGCTTCTGGCAGCTAGAGGCGTATCGCGCGGCTGGGTGGGCGGATCAAAATCTGCCGGTTGATGCCCGGATTGGCGCGGAAGACGCTGGGGTGTTGGGCTTTTTCAGCGTGCATCCGGTGGTCAATCTGGACGGCGTAATCAACAATTTCGCGTATCAGGATACGCTGCGATCCGGCGAGTTCGCGCGTTACCTGTGCGATCAGGGGATCAACTACTACGCCAGCAATAATAATCTGCACAAATACGGCGACGCGAACCAGAGCGATTTCGAATTGGTGGGTTACAGTCACGTGTACGACGTGGCGGGCGGCGAGGTCACCCTGAAAGCCGACCACCTCATCTATCAATCCCACGCGCTGCCCTATGATGGCAGCGACCTATATCTCATCTGGCGGCTGGATCAGGACTGCGGCGGCTAAATCCGCGAGTAGAGCCGACCGCCGAACTCGTCTACCAGCTTGTCGTCGAGTTCGTCGGCGTAGCCCGCGACCAGCGTGATCACGTTGTTCGCCTCGACCGCGTCCAGCCCTTCGAGCGGGCGCTCGCTGAAGATGTAAACCACGTCGAGATGCACGCCGAGCGCGGCGTTGGTTAACTGCAAGTTGAGTTCCAACAGGCGGCGGTAGATCGGCAGCAGGTTGGTCATCGGCAGGTGCAGGATCGGCGAGAGCACTTGCAGATAGCCGGTCATCTCCTGCTGCGAGACGTAGACCTCGATCACCGCACTGCCGCGCCGGAAGCTCCAGCCGAAGCCGTCCTGAATGTTCATGCGCGCCTGCTGCGGATCGACGCCGACGCCGAGCAAAATCTGCTCAACCGTCTGGGCGTACTGGTCGAGTCGCTGGGTCGCTTGCCGAGTGCTCCGGTTGAACATGGTTGTGTCTCCTTGTACGGTGTCGGTGTAGGGGCGTTATATATAACGCCCCTACGAGAACAAAACACCCCTACAACGCAATTCTATCTTGGCTGAGCCGCCCGCTGCGACGATCCGCAGCGCAGGCAGACGTTCTGGTACAGCCCGGCGGTCGATCCGCAGACGACGCAGCGAATCTTGCCGGGGGGGTAATAGGCTTCCGCCTGCGGGATCGGGTAGCGCTGCATACTGCGGGCGGGCGGTGTGATGCCGCCGCACTGCTCGCAGTAGAAGAAACCCGCCCCGGCGGCGCGGCTGGCGTTGCCACATTCGGGACAGTAGATGCGCTTCTCCGCCTGCGCCTCACGGGTGTACTGATCGACCATCCGGCGGATGGCGGCGACGTGAACACCGAACATGTGCCCGGAGGTGCGGCTGGTGTTTTTGGTCATCATGCCGACCAGATAATTCTTGTCGTCGAAGATCGGGTCGCCGCCCGCGTCGATCAGGCGGGTGGCGGTCGTCGGAATCCAGTGCGCCGCCATCACGCGATGAGTCGGTCGTTGCGCGCTGCGGATGATCTCGCCCTCGTAGGTGACGATGGTCAGCGGCGAGTTGTCGGGGACGCGCGGCAGCGGCGTGATTGGCAGCAAGCTGCCGGGATCGTGCTCGATGCGGATCAAGGTCAAGTCGAGATCGGTGTAGGCGCGGACGACGTAGCCGGTCACCTGCTGCCCGGTGTGGAGTTCGACCGTCGCCTGCTGCAAGCCGCCGACGACGTAGCGGGTGGTCGCCAAGACGCCGGGGGCGACGAAAAACGCCGTGCTCGCGCCGTTGGGTCCGCCGATGACGTGGGCGACGTGATCGGCGATGTTGACGCCGCCGGTCGGCGCGCCGACGGCTGCCACCTGCTGCGTTTGGGTCGCGCTGACGGGGGCGGCGGGAAGCTGCGCCGTCAGCAGAGTCGCCAAGCGCTGACGCGCCTCGACGTTGCTGGGATCGGCGGCGAGCGCTTCGCCGTAAAAGGCGCGTTTTTGTTGAGGATCGGTTTGGGTCTCCGCCAGCCAGAGGTAGGCGATTGCCCGCACTTCGGGCGCGAGTTCGCCGCTCTTGAGCGCGATGCGGATCAGCCGCGCGCCTTCGGCGGGGCTGTTATGCTGCACCGCAGCGATCCCCATTTCCAGCGTTCGATGTGACATAAGTTCTACCCCACCCCTTACCGCTTGCTGATCTTACCTCACCCCGCTACGCTGTGCTCTCCCTCTCCATGCAATGGAGAGGGGGTTGGGGGTGAGGTTTGAGGCGCAGCGCAAGTTGATTTCTTCTCTCACATAAAATGTGCCCCCTGAAAACCGTAATCAGGGAGTGATGCCGCTTACTGCGAGCGAGAAATTCAATTGACCGTTTTCATTATACTCGCGGCGTCGGATGCAAGCTCAATTGTGTTGGCTGGTGCTTCGTATTAGAATCGGGAAGATTGCGTCGTTAAGAAATATTATGTATATTTTTTGAAATGCTTTCTGCCGGAACGAGATCAATCCAAGCCACACATGTAACGTTATAAATGGGTAGGGGGCGTCAATGCCGCTGCAAGGCAATTTGCGAGATTTTAGCACGACCCAATTACTAAACCTGATCAACCTCGCTGGCAAGACCGGCACATTGGCGATCTACGAAAGCGTAAAAACCGGCGAGAAAGATGCCGTTGGCGGCGATAAAATGGTGCCCGGCAAGGAACGTGCGCGCGTCTCGTTCAAGATGGGCAAGTTGATCGGGGCGGCGTTGGGCGGGCAGGATGGCAACCTCGTCTCGGTGCTCAACAAGGCAGGCAAGCTGACTGACGATCAAGCGCGCATTATCCGCGAGCGCGCCCGGAACACGAGCGACAAGGCGCTGGCACTGCTCTTGATCAACGCCAACTACGTCACGCAGCGCGACGTGGTCGGCAGCATCCAGCAGCACACACTGGATGCGGTCTACAACCTGCTGGGTTGGGATGAGGGTCCGTTCCGCTTCGAGGACAACATACTGCCGCCGAGCGACCGGATTCTCGTGCCGATTAACCTCGAAAACGTGATCATCGAGGGGGCGCGGCGGATCAAAGAGATCGAGCAGTTGAATTCGCATCTGCCCAACCTCGATATGGCGTTGAAGTTCCCGGAGAACCCGCGCGAGAAGTTCAAGGGCATCCATCTGAGCGTCGAAGAATGGCGCGTGGTATCATTTGTGAACCCTAAAAATACGATCCGCCAAATCGCCAAGGCGAATAATATGTCCGAAGTTGAAATTCGCCGGATTGTCTACGGGTTGGAGCAAGCCGGGCTGGTCGAGTTGATCAAACCGCCCAACATGGACGGCGCAGCTCCGGGCGGGATGAAGCGCCCGACGACGCGCGCACCTCAGGTGCAACGGACAGTCGTGACGAAACTGATCGATAGGATTCGCAACATCTAATCCGGCGGCGCTGAGGACCTTACTTTACGGAGAGCGGATAGGTTATGCAAACTGTCAAGATGGTGATCACGGGACCGTTCAGTTCCGGTAAAACAGAGTTCATCCGTTCGATCAGCGAAATCGACGTGGTGACGACCGAGCGCGGCATCTCCTCCGAGGCTGAACGGATCGTCAAGGAGTCGACGACCGTCGCGATGGACTTTGGACGCATCACAGTCGACGACGAGCTGGTGCTGTACCTGTTCGGGACGCCGGGTCAGCGGCGCTTCGACTTCATGTGGGAAATTCTCGCGGAAGGGATGCTCGGCTTCGTCGTGATGGTGGACAGCACCAAGCCGGAGACATTCCGCGAAGCGAAAAGCATCCTCGAAACCTTCCGCGCCTATGCCCCCACGCCTTACGTGGTCGCCGCGAATAAGCAAGACTTAAAAGATGCGTGGACGATTGACGACCTGCGGATCGCGCTGCGCATCGAGGAAGGCGTGAAACTGCTGCCCTGTGTCGCCAGCGACAAGGAAAGCGTCAAAACTGTTCTGTTAGAACTGCTCTACTCCATCTTAGAAGAAATGGACAGTTGAGCGCGCACGGGCACGGGCGCGCCGGCACAAGGGTTAAGTCGTGGCGTCTCTAGTCACCGAGCGAGGCATTGTCCACTACGAAGTTTATGGTCGTGGACGCCCCGTCTTGCTTTTACACGGGTGGTTGAATTCGTGGGCGGTCTGGCGTCCGACCGTCCAGTTGTTGGGTCAGGACTTCCGTGTCTACGCGCTGGATTTTTTTGGGTTCGGCGAATCGGGTTCGCAGTCGGAGGATTACTCCGTCGCCAACTTCGTCTCGATGGTCGACCAGTTCATGGATCGCATGGGGATCATCAAGGCACCGCTGATCGGGCATTCGATGGGCGGGACGGTCGCGCTGAGCGCCGCCATTCGCTACCCGGAGAAGGTGGTCAAGGTGGCGGCAATCGGGGCGCCGATTCAAGGATCGTCGCTCAGCCCGCTGCTGCGGTTGGCGGCGTATCCGCGCTGGATCAGTTTAGGGGAGAACCAACCCGCGCTTTACAACCTGTTTCAAGGCGTGTTTCTCCCGTTTCTGCGCGGTTATGCTTACCTGATGGCGAAGGACGGCAAAATGGTTGGCGAGATGCTGACCGCCGACGTCTCCAAGCTGACCGCTGGCTCGTTCTTCGAGAGCATCGGCACGCTGCGCCAGACCGATCTGCGCCCGCGCTTAAGCGAACTGCGGATGCCGGTTTTTGGCGGCTACGGCAAAAAAGACATCATCGTCGACCCCAAGCAGTCCAAAGTCTTGCAGCAGTACGTCCCGCACAGCCGGATCGAATGGTTCGAGCATTCGGGGCATTTCCCGATGTTGGACGAGTCGGAGAAATTTCACGCTGCCGTGCGCGACTTTTTGTACAATGGGTGAAGATCGAAGTCGTTGGTGATTGGTTTTTAGTTCTTAGTTTCGTCCGCTCGCTGCACGACCCGCACAATCACCTGTCGTTGAGCGCTTTTGATAAAAACCAAAAACTAACCCCTAGAAACTGTCCTTGAGCCAGCCGGGATCAACTATGCAACGTTACGTTATTGAGGATACGCGCCACGTTCCACCGTTCAACCAACCGGCAAGCTTGCTGACGGTTGGCATTCGCCCGCTCAAAATCCACCACGAAGACGTATTTCTACGCTGCTTCAAAACTGCAACCGACGTGGGCAACACCTTCAGCAGCGCCCGCGAGATGACGGCGGTACAGGGTCCGGCGGTGGTCTACCGCGACAGTCTGTGGTTCGACGCGGAGTTCCTCGAATACTTCATCGAGCGGGCGACCGCCAGCCAGCGCGCTTGTCGCGCCGCGATCCCGGCGGACGACCCCGCCTTTCGAACCTATACACTGGCGCTGGCGACCGGCTTCGAGCGTGCTACCGACGCCGACGGCAGCGCGATCTACCTCTGCGATCTGTGGTACTTCCCCGATGCTTACACCGACGACATCCAGCCGATCATCGTGCCCAGCGACGCCGAGGAAATGGGCTTTTACAGCGTGCCCGACTTCATGACTATGGAGCAGGGCAGCCTGACGCATTACGCGCCTGCGCGGGCGGTGGTCTCGATTGAAAGCTGGGTACACGTCTACTTCGCGGCGATCATCTTCGGCATGTTCGGGCGCGGCAGCCGCTTCGACCGCTACGTGAAAACGCATAATTTCTATACGCTCAAGCTGCTTTGGCGCGCAGTTATGGAGCAGCGCCAGCTTTTGAGCACGTCGGAAGTCGTCCGCGTCGGCAAAGGGACGAACATCCACCCGACCGCCGTGATCACGGGTCCCGCTTCGATTGGCGAGAACTGCAATATCGGACCCGGCGTGTTCATCGACAACTGCACGATTGGCGATAACGTCACGATTGACGACGGCTGCGTGCTGATGATGAGCGCCGTCGCCAACGGCTGCTTCCTGCCTTTTCGATCCGCGCTCTACCTGACGGCGATGATGGAGAACACGATCATCGCCCAGAACACCTGCTTGCAGATGTGCGTGATCGGGCGCAACAGCTTTGTCGGCGCGGGCAATACCTTCACCGACTTCAACCTGATCGAGCAGCGCCCGATCAAAGCCGCCAACATCAACGGCGAGCTGATCGACGTGGGACAGGTCGTGCTGGGTGGGGCGGTCGGTCACAACTGCCGGATCGGGTCGGGGATGGTGATCTTTCCCGGTCGCATGATCGAGTCCGACGTGGTGCTGGTGGCATCGCCGCAGCGCCGGGTGATCAGCCGCAGCGTGACCTTCGAGGAGAGCGATCACCACTACGTCGGGGCGAATCATCAGCGTCATTATCCGCGCGCCGACGAGGTTGTCCCCGAAGAAGAAACGTGGGATACGTGGTAAGGAATAGGACTGAGTAAAAACAGGACTGAGGACTGAGTCAAAAACAATGAGGTTTCGAGTGTAGGGGCGCACGGCTGTGCGCCCTTTTTAACGTCAGTTATGGATAAGACGGCTTCGCAAGTAGGGGCACGATATATCGTGCCCCTACGGCGAAAATCTCCTCTCAGATTCCTTAACCATAATTCACGTTTTTTAGTGTGAATCAGTAGGGGCGACTGACACAGGTGTCGCCCCTACAATTGATCTATGCGTCGAACGGAACCCGTTTCTTACTCAGTCCTCAGTCCTCGAACCTCAGTCCTGACTTTACAGCTTGATGGCGGGCATGGAACTGGTGCTGCGGATCGCGTTCAGTTCCTCGGTACTGCGCAGCAGGTCGGCAATCAACTCCTTCTTCTCGCTTTCCTCGACTTCAAAGCCCATCTGTCGGACGGTCGGCTTGGTCACCGAATAAAGTGTGACCGCCGTCATCAATGCGCCCGCGCCGACGAACAACCCGACCAGACTGGTGTTGAGGATCACGCCTGCTAGCGCGCTGGACACGGGACCAATGCCCATCGAAGCGAACATGATCAAGCTCATGACGCGCCCCATCAACTGATCGGGGATGCGGCGCTGAAGCCACGTCATAAAGTGGATGTTGACGTAGCCCATCGTCGCGCCCATCGCCAAGTTGATCAACGCGGCGACCGGCGTCGAAGTGCTGAAGGGCAGGAGGATCATGCCGATGCCGAGCAGGGCAGTCCCGAACAGGAGGACGGGTCCGAAGCGCGACGCCCTCGGTTTGGGCAGCATCCCCGCCAGCAGGACGCCGAGCAGGGCGCCGCCGCCATAGGCGGACATCATGATGCCGTAAGCCGCCGCGCCTTCCGCTAGATTGCGATCCGCCAGCACCGGGATGCCAACTCCAAAAGGTCCGGTCACGAACAGGTTGATGGCGACCAGCAGGATGAAAATCATCCGCAGAACCGAGCTTTCCCAGACGTAAGCCATGCCTTCCTTGATCGAGGCGATGACGTTGCTTGGCGGCTCAGTCGAGGCGGGCTTGTGCGTGCGGATCAGCCAGAGCGTGACCAAGGAGGCGAGGAACGAGAGCGCATCGAAGGCGAAGGCGATGCCGATCCCTTCGACGCCGGGAACGGCATCGGTCGTCTGCGCGCCGGACAGCGCCGCGATGACCACGCCCGCGACCACAGGTCCGACGAACATGCTCAACATTGCCATGCCCTGCGTGAGCGTATTGCCCATCTCAAGCTGATCGCTTTCCAGCAGCGCTGGGAGGATCGCGCTCGACGCGGGGAAGAAGAAGGCGTCCGCCGTGCCGAATGCCAGCGCCAGCACGTAAAGCATCCATAACTGGATGCTGCCGGTCAGCACGACCAGCGCCAGCAGCCCGACCAGAATCGTCCGCACGAGGTTCGAGGCGAACATGACGGCGCGGGGCGAGAAGCGATCCACCAGCGCGCCGCCGATGATCATGAACAGCGCGCGGGGGATGCTTGCCAGCGCGAGCACGGCTCCCAGCGCCAGCGCGCTCCCGGTCAGTTGTAGGACGAGCCACGGCAGGGCGATCATGTAGAACTGGTCGCCCAGTAGGGAAATGCTCTCGCCGACCCAGAGCAGGCGGAAATCATGGTTGGCGAGCGGGTGGGCAGCTTTCTTTGCTGTGGCAGCGGCAGCAGTCATAAAGTGTCTCTCCATAGAGATTGGTGTTCATCTATCTATTCATACGACGCAGCAAGGCTTTGAGTTACACTGATGTGAGAAACTCGTTACGAGGACAAATTATGAGCGAAGCGACCTTCGCCTTCATCATCCACCCGATCCAGATCAAGAAGGACGTGGCGCGGAAGTATCCACTGCTGGGCAAAATCTTGACCGAACGCGAGATCAATTTCTTCTCGCGCTTTTTCCCGCCGGTTTACCTGTCCGAAGTGAACGGGATTCGCTCGGCAGAGACCGGGCGCGAACTGAACGGCTGGCTGATCGCCTGCCCGTTCACGCCGCCGACGATGATGTCGCTGCCGGTCGAGACAGTTTACAACAAGATCGTCGCCTGCGGGCACATGGCGGAGGAACTGGGCGCAAAGATTCTCGGCTTAGGGGCGTATACGTCGGTCGTTGGCGATGCGGGCAAGACGATTGCCGACCGGCTCGACATCCCGGTGACGACTGGCGACAGCTACACCGTGACCATTGCCGTCGAAGCGATCCGCGAGGCGGCGCGGGTGATGGACATCCCGCTGCGCGAGGCGACGGTCGCGGTGGTTGGGGCGACCGGCGCTATCGGGCGAACCTGCGCTCAACTGCTCGCCGGCGAGAGCGCCGAGCTGATTCTCGTCGGGCGGCGGAGCGAGCCGCTGGAAGCGCTGCGCGATCAATGTATCGGCTTGGGTGCGCAGGTCAGCAGCAGCATCGACATCAGCACGATCTACGACGCCGACCTGATCCTTGCCGTGACCAGTGCCGTCCACGCCGTGATCGAGCCGCAGCACCTCAAGCCGGGCGCGGTCGTCTGCGACGTGGCGCGTCCGCGCGACGTCTCGCGGCGAGTCGCCGCCGAGCGCGACGACGTGCTGGTGATCGAGGGGGGAATGGTCGAAGTGCCGGGCGAGCCGGACTTTCATTTCGACTTCGGCTTTCCGCCGCGCAAAGCCTACGCCTGTATGGCGGAGACGATGGCGCTGGCGCTGGAAGGGCGCTACGAGGATTACACGATTGGCAAGGACATTCACGTCTCGCAAGCGCACGAGATCGACGCTATCGCCGGGAGACACGGCTTCAGACTGTCGGGCTTCCGCACCTTCGAGCAGCCGGTGACCGACGAGCAGATCGCCGCCGTGCGCGAGCGCGCAGCGACCAATCGCAGAACGTGGTCGCGCTAAATTTCATTCGGCTGTCGCCTTTTTACAAGCAAGCACAGCGCATGGTCGGTATAATGATTTTCGTTATAAACTAGCGAAAGGCAATGTGGATCATGACCACACATGCGACCGGTACTTACGAGATCAAAAGTTGGGTTGAAAAAACGTGGGACGGAAAAGATCGCACCGAGCAGCCCGGCGCGAAGCTGACTCATGCACTGGTGACGTTCCTGTTTCACGGCGACGTTGAAGCCGAAGGCAAAACGCAGTATCTGATGGCGTATCGGGATGACGCGAACGCGACTTACGTCGGCTTGCTGCAGCTTGACGGACAGATCGGCAGGCGTAGGGGACGTGCGTGCTCAAGATCGACGGCGCGTTCGAGAACGGCGCGGCGACCTCGACCATGACGATCATTCCGGGTTCAGGGACGGGGGAACTCGCGGGCATCATAGGGCAGGGCGAGACGGTAGCCGTCCATGCCGACACGCAGCCGTTCACGCTCGATTACGACCTGCCGTAAGTGAGTCGCTGAGGCTGGCGCGGACGGCAGCGTGCGAGCGCGCTTGCCGCGCCATGCCTTATGAACATCAGCTTCAATGCCCCCATGCTTAACCAAGCCTGATCGGATTGTGCCGCGACGTTGTTGGCGAGAGGGTTGTCGGTAAGGTTTACACTCTCACTTCGAGTTCGGCGGTATACTTGAGGGTAAGGTAATCCCTGCTCGTCAGTGTTGGCGTGATGCCTATTTCATTTGTATAGTTGGGTCTTAATGGCGAGAGTCGCGTGACAAGGTTACACCGCGTTCAGACACCCGGTGGCAAGGGGCAAGCATGAGTAAAGGACGTATTCTGGTCGTCGAGGACGACCTTGACATTTCCAATATGCTGCGGATTTACTTCAGCGGGCAGGGCTACGAAGTGCAGGTTGCGCCGCGCGGCGGCGATGCGCTGACGGTGACGCGCAAGCAGCTACCGAACCTGATCGTGCTCGACATCATGCTGCCGGACATGAACGGTTACGACGTCTGCCGCGAACTGCGCACCACCACCCGAACCAGCCACATCCCGATCATCTTCCTGACCCAGAAAGACGAGCGCAGCGACAAGATTCAAGGGCTGGAACTGGGCGCGGACGACTACATCACCAAGCCATTCGACATCGAGGAACTCAAGCTGCGGGTGCAAAACGCGATCACCGCCGCCAACCGCCAGACGCAGATCAACTCCAAGTCGAACCTACCGACCGGGCGCTTGATCGAGGATCACCTGCGGACGCTGATGCACAGTGAGCGGACGTGGACGTACCTTGACCTGAAGATCAATAATTTCGATTCCTTTACCGACGTCTACGGCTTCGTCGCCGGGGACGAGGTGATCCGGTTCACGGCGGTGCTGCTCGGCGAAGTGATCGACGAGGAAGGCACGCCCGACGACTACGCCGGACATCCGGGGCGCGATAATTTCATCATCATCACCCACGCCGCAGACCCGGAGCGGCTGGAACGTCTGCTACTGGACACTTTCGACGAAAAGATCAAACAGCATTACTCGTTCATCGACCGCGAGCGGGGTTACATCCTCGTGCCGGATGCCGACTACGGCGAGCGACAAGCGCCGTTGATGACGCTGGCGGCGGGGGCGGTCTCCACGCGCACGCACCAGTTCTCGGACATCCGCGAGATCACCGAACTTGCCGCCGAAGATCGCCGCCGGGGGGTTTCCGGGCTGGACAGCAGCGACAGCGCGAACCTGCTCACCTCCTGGTAACGCTCAGTTACGGGTAAAGTCTCATGGGACTGGCTTTAATTCTCTTTGCGGGTGCCGTCGTCATCCTGATCTGGCTTTATCTGTGGTCACTTCAGCGACAGCGGTTAGGACACATCCCCGAACTCGAAACGCAGATGACGGACCTTCCGGCGGCGGCGATGGTTGCCAACGGGGACGCCGTGATCGTGGCGACCGAGCACGGGCAGGTGATCCACGTCAACGAGACGATTCGGCATTGGCTGAACGTCGAAAACCCCGATTTGGAGATGATCGCGCGCAGCGTGCAGCCGGTCGACACTTTCCTCGAACTCTTCACCCGCGAGGCGCAAGCCTCGCTGCAAATGAACCAGCGCTGGGTCGAAGCCACTTCGCACCGCGTTCCGACGGACGGCGGACAGCGGATGGTGGTCGTCCTGCGCGAACTGACCGCCAACACGACCAATCCCGATGCGCTCGACCTCAACCGGGCGATCAACGTGGTCAACGAGATCGGCGAGACGATCAACGCCAGTCAAGGGTTAGAGCCGGTCTTGCAGGCGCTGCTGACTATTGTTCGCAAGCAGCTACCCGCCGACGCGGGCGAAATCTGCTTGTGGGACGAGGAGCAGCAGGTGCTGGTGCCGCGCGGCTGGATCGGCGACAGCGCTTACGTGCTGGCGCTGGTCGAGGCGGGGGGCGCTTACGCACCCGGCGAAGGGATTAGCGGGTGGATCGCTCGCTACCGCCGTCCCGTGCTGAGCAACGCCGATGATGAAACGGCAGTCCGCCCCAAGCTGAGCGACGGTGGGTTCCAAAGCTACATCGGCGTACCGCTGCTGGTCGGCGAGCGCTTCGTCGGCACGATGGAGTTCGCGACGGCGCGCCAGTTTAGCTCCGGCGATTTGTCGCTGCTGCAAGCGATCGCCAAGCCGGTGACAACCGCGATCTACAATGCGGAACTCTACACCGGGCAGATGCGCCGGATCGAGGACTTGGCGACGCTGCAAGAGGTGATCGATCAGGCGGCGCTGGCGGACGACCCGGCACAGGTGATCTTGACGCTCAACCAGCGGATCGCCCGGCTGCTGGATGCGCGCGTCAGCGGGATGCTGGTCTACGACGACCTGCGCGAAGCGCTGGTCGCGCTGCCGCCGTTCTACGGGCTGCCGCTCCAAATCGTGCGAAATTTTGCCATCCCGGTGCCGGAGGGCAGCGCAGCATACAACATTTGGCAGCAGCAGGATTACTGGATGACGAGCGACATCATCGGCGAGCCGTTCGCCGACGAGATGCGACTCTCGCTGCTGGTCAACACCGCCGGGTTGCATGAATTGATCCTGATGCCGCTGCAAGTCGGCAGCCGCCGGATCGGGACGATCCTGATCGGCGACAAGCTGGGCGGCGGTGGGTTCAACGCGCAGGACATCCAGAACTTGCGGCTGCTGTCGGCACAAGCGGCGGTCGCGGTCGCGGACATCCGGCTGGTCGAACGCCAAGCAATTCACGAGACCGAGATGACCGGGCTTCAGGAGATTGCGCAAGCGTTCGGGGCGATCACTCATTCCGACGTGTTCTACGCCAACGTAACCGAGCGGATCGCCCGCGTGATGGGGATCGAGCGCTGCGGCATTCTGCTCTATGACGAAGACGGCGACTGCTTAATTGCCCAAAAGCCCTATTACGGGTTGGACGACCGCCTCGTCGCGCGCTACGTGGTTCCGCTGCGGACGAGCAGCGCGCTCGACCAGATTTGGCGCGAAGAAGACTACTGGTACACCAACGCCGTCGCGACCGACAAGGTGATCTACGGCGCGGGGCTGGCGGAACTCGCGGGCGAAATGGGCTTGCAGAAAACGCTGCTGGCGATCATGGCGACGGGCGGGCGGCGGCTGGGTGTGGTGCAGGTTTCCAACAAGATCAGCGGTGAGGATTTCACCGAGAACGACGCCCGACTGCTGCTGATCTTCAGCGCGCAGGTCGGCGGGATGATCGAGAATGCGCGGCTGCTGCGCGCGGTTCAGGCGCGCGCCGACGAATCGGAAGGCTTGCGGCGCGTCGCCGAGTATGCGGGCGGGGTCATGACCGGCGAGGACGATTTCCTGCCGGTGCTGCGCGAAATCTGTCGCTTGACCAACAGCCCGGCGGCTTTCGTCAACGTGCTCGATCCGCAGTCGGGGCGCTTGATCGGCTATCCCAACTATTGCTACGGCTTCCAACGAGCGGAGCCGGTCATTTATGACACCTACGAAAAAGGCTTTGAGCGTAGTGTTGCGCTGTCACGCTTGCCGTTCATCAGCTACGACGTGCCCCTTGACGATGCCGTACTGCCCGCCTACCGCGAGACCTTCAGCGACATGGAGATGACCACGACGGTGATCGTCCCGCTGATAGTCGGCGAGCAGGTGTTGGGCGAGATGGGCGTGTTCAACCGCAGCGATCCGTCTTACGGCGAAGCCGACGTGCGTAACTTGCAGGCAATCGCCATCCACGTTGCCGCCGCACTCGACCGCGTGCGATTGCAAGAAGCGACCGGACAGAACCTACGCCGCCGCTTGCAGGAACTCGACGCGATCTCGCACGTCAGCAACGAACTGGCGACGACGCTCGACTACGAGCGCGTGCTCGACGTGATCCGTTACGAAGCCGTCCGCGCGACCGACGCGGAGGGCAACAGCGTCGTGCTGCTGCGCCACCCGGAAGCGACGGACAGCGACGAGCCGCGCGTTGACCGGCGGCTGGGCGAGAGCCAATCGCTGACGCTGGCAAGCATTGAGGCTCAGGCGATTCAACAGGGAATCGAGCCGGTGGTGGTCGAGGATTATCAGGCGCAGACGACGCTGCATGCCGTCCCGGAAACGGCGCGGTCGGCGGTCGCCGCCGCCATCGTCTACGAGGATCACCCGATTGGCGTGATCCACCTCTATCACAGCCAACCGTACACCTTCGACGAGCGCGCTGCCACCTTCCTGATGACACTGGCGGCGAAAGCGTCGCTGAGCTACGGCAACAACCGCCGCTACGTCGAAAATCAGGAACGCAGCGATCATCTGCGCCGCCGGGTCGAGCAGTTGAGCCAGATTTTCGAACTGGGGCAGATGCTCCAGACCAACGTCGATCCCGGTTCGGTGTTGGAGGCGATTGCCTTCAGCATCCAGCAGAGCATCGGCTTCGACATCGTGGTCATGCTGATGGTGGACGAAGACGCGGGCGTGCTGCGGCGCTACGCGCAAGCCGGGCTGCCGGTCGAAGCGTTCGAGGAGAGCAAGTACAAGTCGCTGCCGATGGCGCTGCTGCGCGAACTGATGGAGAACGACGAGTTCCGCGTCGGCGAGTCGTATTTCCTGCCTTACGAGCGGATGACGGAGTGGTATCGCGACGGCTTCGACGTGTTGGGCACCAGCTTCGCCATCACGCGGACGATGCACCCCAGCACGGAGGACGATTGGCACGACGGTGATCTGCTGCTGGTGCCGCTGATGGGCGCGGGCGGGAACTTGCTGGGTGTGATGAGCCTCGACCGACCGTTTGACGGTCGTCGCCCGGACCGCTCGACGATTGAAATCTTGGAAATCTTCGCGCACCAGACCTCAACCACGTTGGAGAATACGCGCCTGTACACGACCAGCATTCGCAACGTCGAGCAGGAAGCGCAGTTGAACGAGGTTATGGAGGCGATTGCCGCCACGCTCGACCCCAGCGAGATCGTCGAGTTGGTGGCGCACGGGGCGCTGCGGCTGCTGCCCTTCATGCGGATGACTTTCGCCCTGCTTGAACCGGAGCAGCAGAGTTTCGACCTGACTAGAGTGACAGTCAAGGCAGATAACTCGCTGGTGATCGAACGCGAACTGTGGCCGTCGCTCGGAAACGGCGCGCTCGAATTCACGTTTGAGACCGGCGAGGACGCGCTCTATGCCATCGACGAGCGAACGGACTATCCCGATGTGCAGCGCTGGCAAAGTTTGGGCGAACGGACGTCGCTGGTCGTGCCGCTGATCACCGGCGGTATCTGCCTCGGCGCGCTGCATTTGGGCAGCGACTTGGCGCAAGCCTTCGGTTTCGAGGAATTTCGCCCACTGATCAAACGAATCGGCAATCTCGCCGCCGTCGCCATGCAGAACGCGCGGCTGTTCAACCAAGCGGTCAATCTGCGCGCCTTCAACGAGTCGGTGGTTG
This sequence comes from uncultured Chloroflexia bacterium, assembly GCA_963826685.1. Lineage (GTDB taxonomy): Bacteria > Chloroflexota > Anaerolineae > Aggregatilineales > Phototrophicaceae > Flexifilum. Next base: position 303,180 of record CAWGYC010000009.1, read on the forward strand.
AGTCGATCCAGCAGGGGATCGTGGTGCTCGACAACGTCGGGCGCGTGATCACGGTCAACGAGTTCATGCGCCGCCGCTTGGGTTGGCGCGAAGCCGCGCGGCAGGATTTGTTCGAATTCCGTCCGTCGCTGCGCCCGGTGTTGGCGGCGGCGCTGCAAGTGGTGCTGACCGACGCCGTGCCGCAGGAGCTGATCAACCAGATCGTGATCGAGGATGACCGGCGGCTGGTGCAAAACTTCTATTTGTATCCGCTGCGCGCTGCCGAGGGCGTGCGCGGCGTCGTGCTGCTGATCGAGGACGTGACCGAGCGCACCCGCTTGGAGCAGGACATCGCCGCCCGCGCGAACCAGCTCGCCGCGCTGACCGAGATTTCCAGCCGCATCACCGCCGCGCTCGACCGCGACGAGGTGCTGACGCTGGCGCTCGACGAAATGCAGCGCGTGATCAGCTACGACGTGATGACGCTGTGGCGGCGTGATGACGACGACCTCGTGATCGAGGGGGCGCGCGGCTTCACTCCCGGCGACCCGCCCTTCAGGATCGCCATCGCCGCGCAAGAGCGGCTGGGGCAGGTGTTGGAATCGCGCCGCGCCGTGTCGATCAACCATTTCGAGGGGAGGGATGCGCTGCCCGGCGAGGAAGGCATCGGTAGTTGGCTCGCCGCGCCGCTGATCCGCCAGCGCGACGTGATCGGGATGATCACGCTGGGAAAGCGTGAGGAAAATTTCTACGATCAACAGGCGCAGCAGGCGGCTTCCGCCTTCGCCAATCAGGTGGCGGTGGCGATGGTCAACGCCGACCTGTTCGAAGAAGCCCACGCGCGTACCGAGCGCTTGAGCCTGCTCAACCGGGTGTCGGTGGCGCTGGCGCAGTCGCTCGACGTCGAGAACATCATGGAGATCGCGCTGAGCGAGATCGCCCAGTCGCTGCAAATTGAGCGCTCGCGCGCCACGATTTTCGAGCGCGAGACTAACGGCGCGCGGGTCGTGGTCGAACATCCGCGCGGCGATTCGCCGCCGACGGACTTCACCGACTTGCGCGAGAACGCCGTCTTCCAGCAAATCATCCACAGCGCTGCGCCGCTGGTGATCGAGAATGCCGCGCTGTACGACGGCGACCCGGAGATCGCAGCGCTGCTGGAAGAGCGGAAACTGACCGCCTATCTGGTGCTGCCGCTGACCGTCGGCGGGCAGGTGAGCGGCGTGTTCGAACTCGAAGCCGACGATACCCCGCGCCATTTCGACCCGGAGAAATTCGACCTCGCCACGATCATCGCCAACCAAGCGGCGATTGCCGTCCTGAATGCGAACCTGCTCGAACAAACGCTGGTGCGCACGCGCGAACTGGAAACACTGCTCGAAGCGGCGCAGGCAACCTCGTATACGCTCGACATCGACGAGGTGTTCGCCAGTATCGTCCGCTTGGCGCTGCAAGCGCTCGACATGGACGACTGCGCGATCATGCTTTACGACAACGTCGAAGAGGAACTGCGGGTCGAACTGGAACTCAACCGCGACGACGACGCCCGACGGGTCACGCCGGTAGGCACGCTCTACGACCTGCGCGAGTACCCCGCCAAGAGCCACGCGCTTCACGATGGGCAGATCGTCGTGCTGCGTCGGGATGACCCGAACGCCGACCGGCGCGAGATCGAGGAAATGATCGAGCGCGGCGTGAGCGCGCGCATGTTAGCGCCGCTGATCGTCCGCGATCAGTCGATTGGGCTGCTGCAAATCGAACTGCGGACACTGATGCGGACGTTCACCTACCGCGATACGCGGATGGCGCAGGCGCTGGGCGCGCAGGCGGCGACGGCGATTGAGAACGCGCGCCTTTCGACGCAAACCGCCGCGCTGGTCGAGCAGTCGCTGGTCATCAACGACATCAGCCGCACGATCTCGGCGACGATGAACACGCAGGACATGATCAACATCGTCCGCGACCAAATGCCGACGCTGACCGACGCCGAAGAAATCTTCGTCGCGCTGTTCAACTCGGAAACAGAGGAGATCAGCTTCCCGCTGGCAATGCGAGCGGGTGGCGACTTCGCGATGCCGCCGCGCCCACTGGGCAGCGACGAATTCTCGTTCGTGATCCGCTTCCGCCGTCCGGTGTCGATGGGCGGCGAGAATCCGAGCGCGGCGGAAGTCCGGCGCAATCTCGGCATCGTCACCGACGTGGACTCGTCGCGTTTCCTCGGCGTGCCGCTGATGGCAGGCGATCAAGTGGCGGGCGTGCTCGCTGTCCGTGACACCAAGCAGACGCGCCCGTTCGGGCTGAATGACAATCGTATTTTGACGACGATTGCGGCGCAGTTGGGTGCAACGCTCCAGAATGCGCAGTTGTTCGAGCGCGTCCAGAACTTCGCCGCCGAACTGAACCTGCGCGTCGAGGAACGCACGCTCGAACTACAGGAAGAACGCGACCGCGTGAACACGCTGTACCAGATCACGGCGGAGTTGGGGCGGACGCTCGACACCGACCGCGTGTTGGCGCGCGCGCTGCAGATGGTTGCCAAAGCGATTGGCGCGAACGACGGCGTGGTCATGCTGTTGGACGCGCAGACCAACATCCTCTACTGCCGGACGGCGCTCAATACGGCGCTGGGCGAGCCGGTTTACGGTACTGGCGAGGGTCCGGGGCGCATCAAGCACCCGGCGGAGCAGTTGGCGCGCTGGATGATCGAGAACGAGTCGGCGGTGCGGATCGACAATTTGGACGAGAAGGACTTCTGGACGGATTCCGAATGGCACAGCGCGCTGGGCGTGATCATCGAGACCAACGAGGACGTGCAGGGCGTGATGGTGCTGCTGGGGCGCGAACCGGCTCAGTTCACCGACCCGCACCTGCAACTGGTGATCGCGGCGACGGCGCAGGTGGCGGCGGCGGTCAACAACGCCGACCTGTATAATTTGATCCGCGACCAGAACGAGCGGATGGCAGCGCTGCTGCGCGCCGAGCAGGAAGAAGCCGGGAAGAACTCCGCCATCCTCGAAGGTATCGCCGATGGCGTGCTGCTGGCGGATGCGACTGGCGTGGTCGTGCTGTTCAACAGCGCGGCGGAACAGATTTTGGGCGTCGCGCGCAACTCGGCGCTCGGTCAACCGTTGGCGCGGATCGCGCGGATTCACGAGGACGCGGCGCAGTGGGTTAACGCGCTGGACGCATGGGTCACGAAGCCGACCCACGATGGTCATGAGGGCGAGGACGAACTGATCATCGACCGGCTGGAGGTTGGTCGGCGCGTGGTCAGCGTCCATGCCTCGTCGGTCTCGATTGGTGATCAATTCCTCGGCACGGTGTCGGTATTCCGCGACGTGACCCGCGACGTGGAAGTCGACCGGATGAAGAGCGAATTCATCTTCAACGTGTCGCACGAACTGCGCACGCCGATGACCAGCATCAAGGGATACGCCGACCTGCTGCTGAGCGGCGGCGGGATGGTCAGCGACGAGCAGCGCGGCTTCCTGAGCACGATCAAGGGCAATACCGACCGCTTGGCGACGTTGGTCAACGACTTGCTCGACGTCTCGCGGATCAACTCCGGGCGCGACCGTCTCGACGTGGAATCGGTGCAGATCGGCGTCGTGATCCGGCAGGTGGTCGACAACTTGCAGGCACGCCCGCAGTTTTCGCGCAAGGCGCTGTCGCTGCAAGTCGACGTCGATCCCGACCTGCCGCCGATCCAAGCCGACCCGCTGAAGATCATCCAAGTCGTCTCGCACTTGGTCGACAATGCTTTCAACTACACCAACGCTGGCGGAAACATCGAGATTCGGGCGCACCGGCGTGCCGACGCCCCGGATTACGTGCTGATCACGGTCAAGGACGATGGCATCGGCATCCCGGAAGAGTTCCAGAGCCGCATCTGGGATCGGTTCGCGCGCTACGAGGCGCACGCGCTGGTCATGGACGTGGCGGGGACGGGCTTAGGCTTGTCGATTGTCAAGTCGCTGGTGGAGATGCACCGGGGCGAAGTGTGGTTTGAATCACACGAGGACGAAGGCACGACGTTTTACGTCTCGCTGCCGGTGGCGGGACCTGAAAATATTCAACTTACCAGCGAACAAACCGTCGAAGGGTAAATATGGCGCATATTTTAGTTGCCGAGGACGAACGCGACATTCGAGAGTTGATCAACTTTACGCTGATGTTTGCCGGGCATACGGTGACGCTGGCGGCAAACGGGGCGGAAGCGGTCGAATTGGCGCAGGCGGCGACCGGGGAAGGCATGCCCGACTTGATCATGCTGGACGTGCGAATGCCTCGAATGACGGGCTACGAAGCCTGCCGTGAAATTAAGCTGATCGACAGTTTTCACGACATTCCGGTCATTTTTCTTTCGGCGAAGGGGCAGGACGAGGAAATCCAGAACGGAATCGAAGCCGGGGCAGCCGCTTACATCCTGAAACCATTTTCGCCCGACGACCTAACGCGCCGTGTCAGCGAAATTTTGGGCGCCAACGGCGCGGCGTAGAGAACGAGCTTATGAGCGCGATCACGACAGGCGGCAAATTAATCCATTACGAGGTCTTGGGACGCGGACGCCCGGTCATCTTGGTGCATGGCTGGGTCGGCTCGTGGCGGTATTGGATTCCGACCATGCAGCTTTTGCAGACCAAGTATCGTGTTTACGCGCTCGACCTGTACGGCTTTGGCGACTCGGCGAAGAACCCGCAGTATTACACGCTGGAACACCAGATCACGCTGCTGGCGGACTTCATGCAGCAGTTGGGCATCCCCAAAGCCGCGCTGATCGGGCACGGCTTGGGCGCGCTGATCGTGGCGGAGTTCGCGCGGCGCTATCCCGACCGCGTGCCGAGGATGTTGGTCACCAGCGCGCCGCTGTTCGACCCCGGCGATCTCGAACAGCGCGTTCCGGCGGGACGCAAGCTGTTCAATCACCGAACCGTGCCAACCGAACCGAACGCGCTGCCCGATCCCGACGCGCCGACGGTTATGAGCGCCAGCGCCGCCATGCGCGCGGCGTTGATCGAGGCGGCGCGAGCGCGGGGCGGCGGGCTGGCTCCGCAGCTTGAAAGCCTGATCGCCTCCGAGGAGAGTTTGACGCCGAGCGGCAGCAACCCGCTGACGACCTTGATGGAAGGCAGCGACCCCGACGCGCTGCTGACGCGCTGTTTCCGGCGCTCTGAGGTGAATCACCAGAAGCTGAGCGTCGACATCCCCAAGATCGATCCGCTGGTGCTCAAGCGGTCGGTCGAGACCTTCGACGCCGGGCGGATGCTGGACACGCTGCGCCTGCTCACCGTGCCGATCCTCGTCGTTCACGGCGGGGACGACCCGCTGATCCCGCAGCCGAACGAGGAAATCCTGAATTACATCACGCTGGACAAGGAAAACCTCCTCATGCCGATCCTGCTGGCGGGGGTGCGCCATTTCCCGATGCTGGAAGACGACCGCTTCGCGCGGCTCGCCAGCGAGTTCCTCGAAGCGCCGGACGTGAGCAAGCTGGAGATCAAGGAGCGCTGGCACCGCCGCACGCGCTAACACCCGTGCGATTTGTCGGCTGACTTGTAGGGGCGTTCAATGAGGGTGTTTAAAAACCCCTCGCCGGGTCGAATCAGCGCCAAACCTTACCACCAAGCCTCGAAACCGACGAAGCACTCTCCCCTCCCTGAAGTCGGGGTGGGGTCGAAAAGCGACTTTTTAGACACGTTCAATTGAACGCCTCTACGTTGCAGTTGGGCGTCTATGCGTTTAGAGTAGAGTTATACACAACAAGTTACTTTATCCTGACGAGAACGTGTGAACTTGAACCAACGTCTATTGTTTGACTTCCTCCTTCGGCGCACAACATGGATGCACTAATCTTCGCCAACGGCGAGATTGACGACGGCGCGATGGTCAGCCGGGCGCTGGCGCACGCCCCCGACGCCCTGATCGTCGCCGCTGATGGTGGCGTGCGCGTTGCCGCGCATTACGGGCTGCGCGTCGATACCGTAATCGGCGACATGGACTCGCTGCCAGCGGACGATCTCGCGGCGCTGGCGGCTCAAGGCGCGCAGATCATCCGGCACGCCGCCGAGAAGGACGAGACTGATCTCGAACTGGCGCTGATCTGGGCGGTCGAGCACGGGGCGACGTGGCTGCGGGTGATCGGCGCGACTGGCGGACGACTCGATCAGATTTTGAGCAACATCTACCTGCTGGCGCTGCCGAGCCTCGACTCGTGTGACGTGCAGTTGGTCGCCGGAAAACAGGCGGCGTGGCTGGCTCGACCCGGCAAGACGGTGATTCAGGGCGCGCCCGGCGACACGGTTTCGCTGATCCCGCTCAACGGGGTGGTAAGCGGCGTCGTCACCACCGACCTGTACTATCCACTCAATGACGAAGACTTGTTCTTTGGTCCGGCGCGCGGCGTCAGCAACGTGATGACGACGGCACAGGCGGTGATCAGCGTGCGCGCGGGCGTGCTGCTGGTCGTTCAGACGATAGGACGGGCATGATCACCTTGATCAAACAGAATCATCTGGGCGAGAAAGTGGTCGAGTACACCGGCGATTTGCTAGCGCGCGGGGCGACGTGGCTCTGCGTCAGTGCGCGCTTCAACCACGACGACAAGGATGCCGGTTACGTCGTCTTTCGGCGCGGCGACACCTTCATCGAGTGGCATTACAGCGACCGTTGGTACAACGTCTTCGAGCTGTACGATTTCGAGTGCGGCAATCTCAAAGGCTGGTACTGCAACATCACCCGCCCGGCGATCATCGAGGACGACACGGTGCGGGCGGACGATCTGGCGCTCGACGTGTTCGTCGATACGAGCGGGCAGCTTCTGCTGCTGGACGAGGAGGAGTTCGAGGCGCTCGATCTACCGGAGGGCGAGCAGCGCGCAGCGCTCGACGCCGTCGAAGCGATCCGGCGGGCGGTGGCGGAATGCAAAGCGCCGTTCGAGCAGTTGGAAGCGAATCGATAAATTTCGTTAGGCGATTTGCCTACATCGCCGAGGGTTTAAACCCTCGGCTAAGTAATTCGTCGCCCACTAAAGGGGCGACTCAAACCAATATTCGCCGTTGCGACCCCTTCAGTGGGTCGCGTTTTGGGGTAGCGGCGGGTTTAAACCCGTCGCGGTATTAACCGCTAACTGCTGCTTGTTTTATTCTTTCCCCGGCTGGATCAGCAGCACCGGGACGTTGATGTACTGCATCACGTCGCGGGCGACGCTGCCGAACAGCATCCGCGCCAAGCCGGATCGCCCGTGCGAGCACATCACGACCAGATCGATCCCTTCGCTGGCTACGTAGTCGCAGATCAAGTGGGCGACGGCTGATCCCTCGATCAGATGGGTGCGCACTTTGACGTCTTCTTCACGTAGTTCCGACCGCAGCCCGATCAAATACTTCTTCATCTGATCGCGGGTCTGCTGCACCTGATCGTCGCCCTTCGACAACGCGAGTTGGTCGGCGAATTCGCGAGCGGGGGGGACGAAGACGTTGAGCAGGATGATCTCGGAATCGGCGTTGCTGCGGGCGATGTCGACGGCGTGCGGGACGGCGCGCTGCGCCCAGCCCGATCCGTCGAGCGGTACGAGAATTTTGCGATAGCGTCCTTGGGTAGCCATACGGCGTTGCTCCGTAACGAAATTATGCTCTCATTCTAACCGATCCCGCCCAGAACATCACTTTACGTCTTGCTGACGGATTCGCTCCGCTCACTTTCCCGGCTGACGCTCAAGGTTGATTGCCGCTATAATTGCGCCGGAATCGAAGGCGGATAGATGGCAGCACTCTCGAACAGACAAATTGCCCGCGCGGCGGCAATCGTCGTCGGCGGGTTTATAGCCAGCGGCGTGCTCGGTTTGGTCCGCGCGGCGGCGTTCTCGGTGACCTTCGGCGCCAGCGAGACGCTGGACGCCTTCTACGCAGCCCAGCGCATCCCGGAGATACTGTTCGTAGTGGTGGCGGGCGGGGCGCTCGGATCGTCGTTCATCCCGGTCTTCGGGCGTTTTCAGTCCGACGGCGATGACGCGGGTGCATGGCGGCTCGCCAGCGCGGTGATGTCGTGCGTCTTTGTGCTGGCGACACTGCTGGCGGTGGTGACGGCGATCTTCGCGCCCGGCATCGTGTCGACGATCCTCGAACCGGGCGCGAGTCCGGCGCAGCAAGCCCTCACCGCCTCGCTGACCCAAGTCTTGTTGATCACGGTGGTGATCTTCGGCGTCAGCGGTTTGCTGATGGGCATCCTCAACGCGAAGCAGGTCTTCACGCTCCCGGCGCTGGCGCTGAGCATGTACAACATCGGGCAGATTTTCGGCGCGCTGGTACTGACGCGGGTGATCGGGTTCTACGGCACGCACTACAGCGCGCTGATCCCCCAGTACGCCGATCTGCTGGCGCGCGGGCTGCCGTCGGACGGCGGCGCGCCGGTCTTCGGCTTGGCGTTCGGCGCGGTGATCGGCGCAGCCCTCCACCTGCTGATCCAGCTCCCCGGCTTGCCGCGCGTCGGCGCGAAGCTGCGCTTCCTGCCCAATCCGCGCGTCCCCGGCGTCCGCGAAGTGCTGGTTTTGATGGGTCCGCGCGTGCTCGGCGGGGCGGTCGGGCAGATCAACTTCATCGTCAACGTGAATCTCGCGTCGGGGATGATCTCCGGCAGCATCTCGGCGCTGGTGACGGCGTGGACGCTGATGTTCTTCGTGCTCGGCGTGATCGCGCAGAGCGTGGGGACGGCGGTCTTCCCCTCGCTCTCGAATCTGGCAGCCCGCAAGGACATGACCGGCTATAAGGATCGGCTGGCGGGGGCGATGCGCGGCGTGCTGTTCCTGTCGTTCCCGGCGACGGTTGGCTTGATCCTGCTGGGCGAATCCGGTATTAGCGTCATTTATCAGCATCGCGCGTGGTCGGCGACGGATACGCAGGCGACCGCATGGGCGCTGGCGTTCTTTGCGCTGGGCATCGCCGGACACAGCCTGCTCGAAGTGCTCTCGCGCGCCTTCTACGCGCTCTCGGACACGTGGACGCCGGTCTTGGTCGGCGTGGGGTCGGTGATCAGCAACGTCGTGCTCAGCCTGATCTTTATCCGCGTGATCGGCGATCCCGCTAGTCTGAGTCGCGGCGCGTTCGCGGGGCTGGCGCTCGCCAACTCGCTGGCGACGCTGCTCGAAGGCGCGGCGCTGTGGCTGCTGCTGCGCCGCCGGATTGGTGACTTGAACGACCGGACGATTCTGCGGGGTGCGGGGCGGTCGCTGCTGGCGGCGCTGGGGATGGGCGTGGTCATCTGGGGGACGCTGAGCGCACTTTCCGGGGCGAGCACGCTGCTGCTGCTGATTCTCGGCGTGGTGGTCGGCGTGGCGGTGTTTTTCGGCTTGGCGTTCGTATTGGGCATCGAGGAAGCGCGATCCGTGCCGCGCACGCTGCTGCGCCGACGCGGTTAGCCTCGCCGGTAAGCTGCCACGTTCAGCAGTTCTCACGGCGCGTTTAGTTGACTCTCTCAGCATTACAGGCTATATTAAAGTCAATTGAGTGAGCGTCGAGTGGGCGCTGCAAGCCGCGACGTTTTTCGGCGCGTGAAAATTACGAATATCATGACAGTTGAGGCGTCAGAGGGGAAACTATGCCCAACCACAGAGATTTTAACGACCTGATCGACAGCATCCGCGACGAACTGCCGACGCGAGTTCACGACGCCTTCAACGAGGCGGTCGAGCGTGCGGCGTCAGGTGGTCGCCAGAGCGGTCGGAACGTCGCGCGGCAGATGAAGCAGCGCGATCCATGGGTACGTGCCGAGCGCCAGCGTCATCAACGTGAGGAAGGCTTGGTCGCCGTGCTCATGCTGCTAGCTGGCTTCATCGGTGGGGCGGCGCTGATGTACCTGTTCGATCCTGAGCGGGGAGAGCGCCGTCGCGCGCTGATTGGCGCTCACGTAGAGGATGCAGTCAGCGATGCCAGCGACTCGCTGGAAGGCAAGGCGAAAGAGGTCGTCAATCGGGCGCAGAACGTCGCCCACGAGGCGCAGTCCGGTCAGGCACAGGACGCTGGCGTCAGCGACTTGACACTGCGAACGCGGTTGCAGGCTCAGTTGGGGCTTTACGTCGGCGACCCCGGCGCGATCAGCGTGACGGTGAACAGCGGCAACGTGATCCTGAGCGGCAAAATCCTCGCGCGCGAGGCGCAGCCGCTGATCGAGCGCATCCGGGCGATCCCCGGCGTCAAGAAGGTCGAGAACCGGCTCGAACTGCACGACAGCGGCGACGGCGTGCCGCATCCGCAGGCTGGCTCCAACGGCAATGTCTAGCAGGAAAAGCAGAACGCCAAGAACCTGTCTTGGCGTTCTGCTCGTTTCGCTAAAGTAAAACCGCTCTACGCGCAGCGATCTCCCGGCGCGACGTAGACATAGGTCTTGCCGGATTCGCGTAAATCGGGACCAACCAAAGCGATTTCATTCGAGGGGAGTGCCCAAATACTGTCGCCGCCGCCTTTAGCGATCTGCACACGCGCGCCAGACGCGACCGCTTGGCTCAACCCGGCGGCAATGTCGGCGGCGGAAGCCGTAAACACCAGCGTACCGTGTCCCTCCGAATCGATGTCCCACATGGCGATCCCGCTGTCGGCTGTGCAGTAGGCTGCCAGCGGCGCAGCCAATTCATTCGGTCCGTCGTTGATGCGCCCGTCGCCGATTTTGCCGAAGCCCGTGCCGCTCGCGTCGCTGCCGCAGGCAGTGATACCGATGTCGAGGATATTGTCCAAGCTGGAGTTATACACGGCGGCTGGCGCGGCGTTCGCCAGCGAGGTTACGTTGAATCTGCTGGTGAAAGTGTGCGTTTCCATGCCGTGGACGATCGCGAATTCGTCCAGCACGAGGCTTGGGCTGCTCCCGGCATCGAAAACTTGGATTTCTACTTGGGTATCGTAACTAACGAGGCTCTGTATCGTCCACTTGGCGACAATACAAGTGGATCCGAGGGCTGAGGCGGGCGACGCTTGCAGCATGGGAAACGCAGCAAGCACGACAAATACCGCGAGCAGCATGAAAATACGTCGCATTGGCGAAAAACCTCTATATAAAATTGTAAGTCGAGCGATGTAGTCATCCTACAACTATGATTTGTAAATTTAAACTTACTGTTCTGTTAAATGATGGAAATTTTACGTTCTTTGCCTGAGGGGAACGCTCGGTAGCGAAATAGAACTTTACAGCCGGGATTAACTGATGCGATCAGCGAGTCGACGAAGTGGAGCAGAAGGCGGGTCTGCGCCCGCCTTGAGCTAGACCGGCTGGCGAGGCGGTCGGTTTTTATTCGGCTTGGTCGCTGGCTTCGGTGGGAGATCCGCTGTGCGGCTGCTGAATCGGCAGGCGGATTTGAAACTTGGTCTCGCCGGGGCGCGAGATCAGCTTGATCTCGCCGCGATGCCGGGTCACGACGATGCGATGGGCGATGTCCAAGCCTAAGCCCGTCCCTTTGCCGACCGCTTTGGTGGTGAAGAACGGCTCGAAGATGCGCGATTGAATGTCCGGCGGGATGCCGGGTCCGTCGTCGACGAGTTCGACCCACACGTCTTCGTCGTCCGCCCACGTGCGGATGGTCAGCTTGCCTTTGCCGTTAGCGTCGCTCATGGCGTCGGTGGCGTTGTCGATGATGTTGGTCCAGACCTGATTAAGCTCGCTGCCGTAGGCGGTCAGCTTGGGGATGTTGTGGTCGAAATCCTTTTCGACCGTGATGTGCTTGTCGCGCAGCTTGTATGCCATGATCGTGAGGGTATCTTCGATGCCCTCGTGAACGTCGATCTCTTGCAGCGGCGCTTGATCCATGTACGAATACGATTTGACCGCTTTGACCAATTCGGAGATGCGCTTCGTCCCCTGTTCGATCTCGCGCAGCAGCGCCGCCGCGCCGAGCGAAGCATTCAGCCACGCGACCGCCGACGCGAGCGCATCCTCGCCGAGTTGATCGAGCAGCGCCTCCAATTTGTCGACGGCGACGCCCGCACCGACCAGCGTCGGCGCGATCTCCCAACTGTTCGCCACGCCTTGATCTTCCAGCCACGTGCCGAGTTCGTCCTCAAGGTCGCTTTGCGCCAGCGAGTTGAGGTCGGAGTGTCCATCATGGGCACGGTCGCTCAGGTTGGCGGCAGCATCAGCCCGAAGCTGAAGCAGTTGATCGAACTGATCTGGCTCAAGCTGGTGGCTGAGCGCCAGCAGCAGCGGCTCGATCTGGTCGAAGGACTGGCTCAACTGGCTAGCGGCGCGGCGCGCGGCGGCAGCGGGATTGTTCAACTCGTGCGCCAGCCCCGCCGAGAGCACGCCGAGGGCGGACATTTTCTCGCGCTGGCGGGCGAGCGCCTCAGTCGTTTGGATACGCCACGAGAGCGCGCCGAACAGCTTGCTGACCAGCACCGGGCAGACGGCGAACATTTCGCGGAAGGCTTGGTTGTCGAAGCGGAGGAAGTGAGTCGGTTGGAGCGCCCGCGCGCTGGCGATGTAGGGCGTGCCGCTCAGCAGTGGGACTTCGCCGCTGAAGCCGCCGTCACGGTGGGTGGCGAGCACCTGCTCGCTGCCGTTGATGTCCTGCGTGATCTGGAGTTCGCCGGAGATGATGACGTAGAAATAGTCGGCGTCCTGCCCCTGCCGAAAGACGTAATCGCCCGGCTCGGCTCGGTACTCCTGCCCGTGATCGAGCAGCCACTGAAACTGATCGTCGCGCAGGTGCTCGAATAAAGGCACGGCACGGAGTTGATCGTAATCCAGCATCAGAGTTCTCCTAGATACTGATGGATGAATTGGACGGCAATCGAGCCTTCGCCAACGGCTGAGGCGACGCGCTTGACTGAATGGTGGCGCACGTCACCGGCGACGAAGATGCCGGGCACGCTGGCTTCGAGCAGGAAGGGCAGCCGGTCGAGCTTCCAGCCCTTCGGCGGCTTGCCGTCGCGGATCAGGTCGTTGCCGGTGATGATGAAGCCGTGACTATCGCGCTCGACCACGCCTTCGAGCCAATCGGTATGCGGCTGCGCGCCGATGAAGACGAACAGCGCCGCGCCCTTAACCTTCTCGGTCTCGCGGCTGTCCTTGTTGATCAGCGTGACCGCTTCGAGGTGCTCCGAGCCGTGTACCGCCATGACTTCGGTGTGGACGAGGACAGCGATATTGGGCGTTGCCTCGATTTGATCGACGAGGTAGGCGGACATGCTCTTGCCGAGCGAGTCGCCGCGCACGACCATGTAGACGGTGCTGGCGTACTTGCTGAAGTACATGGCGGCTTGTCCCGCCGAGTTGCCCGCGCCGACGATGAAGACGTTCTCGTCCTGCACCGAGGGCGCTTCGGTCATGGCGGCGCCGTAGTAGACGCCCGCGCCGGTTAGAGCGTCGCAGCCGACCACGTCGATCCGGCGGTAGGCGACGCCGGTGGCGATCATCAGGGCGTGGCAGCTAATCTCGCTGCCGTCGGACAGCACGAGGATGCGGTATTGATTCTCGATCCGCACTTTGACGACTTCCGCCGGGGTGAGGATTTCGACGCCGAAGCGCGTCGCTTGGGCGACGGCGCGGCGGGCGAGATCGCTGCCGCTCAAGCCGGAGGGGAAGCCGAGGTAATTCTCGATGCGCGAACTGGTCCCGGCTTGACCGCCGGGAGCTTCGCGCTCGATGAGGAGAGTGTGCAAACCCTCAGACGCGCCATAGACCGCTGCCGCTAAGCCTGCCGGTCCCGCGCCGACAATCGCCAGATCGTAGAAGGGCTGCGCCGCCTGCATCTTCAAGCCGACCTGCCCGGCGATCTCGACGTTGCTGGGATTCATCAGTGGCTTGCCCTCCGCCGTGAGGACGACCGGCAGTTCGACGTGCTCCATGAAGGCGATCAAGTCTTCGGTGGCGGCGTCGGCTTCCAAGTCCATCCAGCGATAGGGAACGCGGTTGCGGGCGAGGAAGTCCTTAATCCGGTGGGCATCCGGCGACCACTGATGCCCAATCACGCGGATGCCCTCAAAGGCGGGGCGATAGGTCGACTGCCACTGGTCGATCAGGTCGTGGAGCACCGGGAACAGGTTCTCCTCCGGCGGATCCCACGGCTTCATCAGGTAGTAGTCGAGGTCGATTTCGTTGATCGCCTGAATCGCGGCGCTGGTGTCGGCATAGGCGGTCAGCAGGGCGCGTTTGGCGTCGGGAAACAGCTCGCGCGCCTGCTCCAGAAACTCGACGCCGGACATCTCCGGCATCCGCTGGTCGACCAAAAAGATCGCCACCGCGTCGTTGCGCAGTTTCATCTGCTGCAAGGCGTTCAGTGCATCGGCGCCCGTCTCGGCTCGCATGATGCGGTAATCCCTGCCAAACTCGCGGCGCAGGTCGCGCTGGATGGCTTGCAGCACTTCGGGATCATCATCGAGCGTGAAGATAACCGGTTTTGATGCCATGAGGTTTCGTTCCGTTTCTATAAAAGCGCGTCATTAAATTGAATTTATCCCAAACTATATCCCAAATTTGGGATAAGTTGGAAAAACACGGTCGGTGTGGGATTCAGCGACCGCAGTCTCCTCCGCATTGGTCGATGGGTATTGGTAGGGGCAGGTTTCAAACCTGCCCCTACGGACAGCGCGGTTACGAAAGCCTCTACAGCTGCTCGATTTGCCCGTCGTCGAGCAGTTGGTTGACGCGCAGCTCTGCGCTGTCGAGCAGGGTTTGGCAGTGCTGCGCCAGCGCGCGCCCGCGCTCGAACAGCGTGACCGAGGCTTCCAGTGCGAGATCGCCCGCGTCAAGCTGAGCGATGATGTCCTCAAGCTCGGCGTAAGCGTCCTCGAACGAGAGCGCGTCGAAATTGTTATCTGTCATGAGTCACCTTTGCTGGATTTGCTGTAAGCAAGTGTGCCGTCGTGGAACTGCACGCGGATGTCGTCGACCGCTTCACGGGCTGAGGTGATCCGGCTGCCGGTTTGGGCGTCGGTCACGAGCGCGTAGCCGCGCGCAAGGATCGCCTGCGGGCTGGCAGCGACCAGCGCTTGATCGCGGGCGGCGACGCGCTCGCGCAGCAGGGCGAGGCGGCGGCGTTCGATTGTGACCAGTCTGGTCTGCCAATCGTCGAGCCGCTGGCGAGTGTTCCGCACCCGTACCAACGGTGACAATTGGCGCAATGTTCGGCTGCGTGCGTTGACCAAGTCTGCACGGCTATGGAGTGAGTCGTCGAAAGCGCTGGCAAGCTGTCGCCTCAGCCGGTCTAGCCCCAGAGTGAGTTCGGCGAAATCGGGTGTCAGCACCTCCGCCGCTGCCGAAGGGGTCGGCGCGCGCAGGTCGGCGACGAAATCGGCGATGGTGAAGTCGGTCTCGTGCCCGACGCCGCTGACCACCGGGACGCGGCTGGCGGCAATCGCCCGCGCGACGCCCTCGTCGTTGAACGCCCATAAATCCTCGATGCTGCCGCCGCCGCGCGTGACGAGAATCACGTCTACGTCGATGGCGCTCAAGCGATCCAGCGCGCGGACAATTTGCGTCGGCGCGTCCAGCCCCTGCACCAGCGTTGGCGAGAGGATGATCTCGACCAGCGGGAAGCGGCGGCGCAGGACGTTCTGCACGTCCTGAAAGGCGGCGGCGTTCGCCGAGGTGACGACCCCGATCCGCCGAGGAAAAGGTGGCAGCGGGCGCTTGCGAGCGTGATCGAATAAGCCCTCGGCTTCGAGCCGCTCCTTGAGCAGTTCGAACTGGCGATAGAGGTCGCCGATCCCGACCGGGCGCAGCCGATCCACGTACAACTGGTAAGCGCTGCGCTCCTCGTAGATGGTGACGCTGCCGTGCGCGATCACGGCGTCGCCGTCGCGGGGGAGCACCGCCATCTGCTGGGCGCTGGATCGCCACATCACGCAGGCGATCCCGGTCTTGCCGTCTTTGAGCGTGAAATAACAGTGTCCCGACGGCTGCGCTTGCTTAAAGCCGGAGACTTCGCCCTCGACCCAGACGTCTTGCAAGTCCTCGTCGCGCTCGAACAAGCGCCGGATGTGCGCGTTGAGTTCTCGAACCGAGTACGTGCTCTGCATGAAATTCCTTTGACTGTAGTTAAGCTTATTATACCTGTTCTAGGCAGGTGCTATCAAAGCACATCTAGCCGCATTTCCTCGGCACTCAGCACTCAGTACCCGGTACTTCTTTTCTGCGCGTTGGATGTGGGACGGCGGGCTGTTACAATGAGGGCACGTTTTGGCGAATCAATCACCGAGGGCAGGCACGATGGCATACTTGAATGCTCAGCAGCGCGAGGCGTTGGCGCGCGAACTCACGACGATGAAATTCAATCAGGCGAAGGGCAAGCTGCGCCGGATGGACGCTCAAGGCGAATTGGCGTTTCTGCGCAACGCTCAGGCGACCGGCGAGTACCTCACCCGCTTCGAACTGCACGGATTAGGCGTCGTGGTCACGCTGATCGAACGCGAACCGAGCGAGGACGTCACCACCACCAGCGCGACGGGCTCTGCCTCCGTGCGGCTGAAGCCGAATTTCGTGCTCGACGAAGTGGACGTCGCTCCGCTGCCGGACAATCACTCGTAAAGACAGTACCGCGTGCTGAGTGCTGAGCAATGAGTCAGGACAGATAGTCGTTGAGGCAGCGTCGCCAATGGTGAGGCTCGCTCAAGGCGGTTTCTGACTCAGTACTCGTTGCTCAGCACTCAGCACTTCACTTGAGAAAGGAACTGCTTATGCTGCGCACGCTGGCGCAGACGCGCGACACAAGGTGGATCTACCGATTGGCGAGCGTCGGGGCGTTCACGCTGCTGACGATCATCGCGGCGCGGGTCAGCATCCCGATGCAGCCGGTGCCGTTTACGCTGCAACCGCTGGCGGTGATCCTCGCCGGGCTGATCCTTGGCGGGCGCGACGGTGCGCTGAGCCAGATCGCCTACCTCGCGCTGATCGCGCTGAACCTGCCGGTCGATGCTAGTCATCTTGGCGCGGCGGCGCTGGTCGGTCCGACGGCGGGCTATCTGTTCGGCTTCGTGGCGGGCGCGCTGGTTGCCGGGCTGCTGGTCGAGCGCGGGACGGCGCGGCTGTGGCAGCGCTGGATCGCCGGGATTATCGGGATCGCGGTCGTCTACCTATTCGGCGTAGTCATGCTCAAGGTCAACATCGGCTTGGCGTGGGATGCTGCATGGACGGCGGGTGCTGCGCCCTTCGTCGTAGCGGACGTGGCGAAAGCCCTTATAGCGGCGGCGCTGGCTGAAGGCGGACGCGCGCTGCTGCTGCGGCAGGAGTAAACCTCACCCCTCTTATCCCCTCTCCATTGCATGGAGAGGGGAAGATCATCATGCGAATTCAACTCAAAAAGGCGAGGTTACAGGGCGGGAGTATGATTTTAGACACCCCCGGCTTCGCGCAATATCAGCTAAAATCCCCATTATGTGGATTCTTATCGTTGTTCTCATCCTTTTGATCGCCGGGTGGGTGGGCTTGCAGGTCAAGCCGACGCCGTTTCCGGCTTATCGGGAGCTGTCGCTGCCGCCCAAGCAGATGACACTGCCGGGCGATCTGCCTGCGCCGGTCGAGCGCTATTTCCGCGCGGCGCTGGGCGAGCAGATCCCCGTCATGCAGTCCGCTGTGATCACCGGCACGGGTAAGCTGACCTTCAAGGGCATCACCTTCAATTCGCGCTGGCGCTTCATTCACGACGCCGGGCGCGGCTATCGCCACTATATCGAGACGACGATCTTCGGCTATCCGTTGCTGAAAGTGAACGAGCGCTATCTTGACGGCGAGAGCCGCTTGGAACTGCCGTTCGGGATTGTCGGCGCGGGACCGAAAACCGACACGGCGGCGGCGCTCGGCTTGTGGGCGGAGTTGGTTTGGCTGCCGTCGATCTTCGTGACCGATCCGCGCGTGCAGTGGGAGGCAATCGACGACACCAGCGCCCGCCTAATCGTCCCATCCGGTGAGGGGCAGGACAGCCTCACGGTGACGTTTGATCCGCAGACCGGGCTGATGGCGCAGATCGAAGCCCTGCGCTGGCGCGATGAGAAAGACACGGCGAAACTTCGCTGGACGAACCGCATCTCCGGCTGGCGAACGTTTCAGGGTGTACAAATCCCCTCGCCGGCGTCGATCCATTGGGAAGACATGGCGTCAGCGTGGTTCACGCCGGTGGTCGAGCACGTAGTCTATAACACGGATGTTAGCGAGTACATTCGCGGACGAGGGGTGTAGTCGATAGAAGGTGTAGGGGCAGGACTCAGTCCTGCCCCTACCAACACGATCTTCAAGTTGCTTACAGTGCCTCAATCGCCGCGAGTTCTTCTTCGCTGAGGGTCATGCCGAGTACATTGTAGCCCGCGTCGACGTGCATGATCTCGCCCGTCACCGCCGACCCCAAATCCGAGAGCAGGAACAGCGCCGCGTTGCCGACTTCCTCCTGCGAGATGCGGCGGCGCAGCGGGGCGGATTTCTCCGAATACTGAAGCATCATCCGAATACCGGGCACGCCCGCCGCCGCCAGCGTCTTGATCGGTCCGGCGCTGATGGCGTTGACGCGGATGCCGCGCGGTCCCATGTCGTTGGCGAGGTAGCGCGTGATCGTCTCCAGCGCGGCTTTCGCCACCGCCATGACATGATACTTGGGCATGACCTTCTCGGCGGCGTAGTAGGTCAGGCTGAGGATGCTGCCGCCGCCGGTCATGAGCGGCTCGGCGCGCTTCGCCATCGCGATCAAGCTGTAGGCGCTGATGTCGAGCGCCAGCTTGAAGCCGTCGCGCGAGACGTCGATGAAGCGCCCGCCCATGTCTTCGCGGTTGGCGAAGGCGACCGAATGCACCAGCACGTCGATTTTGCCGTAGCGCTCCTTGACGTTCGCGAACACCGTGTCGAGTTCCTCGTCGCTGGCGACGTTGCAGAGTTCGACGAAATCGCAGCCGATCTCCGCCGCCAGCGGCATGACGCGCTTTTCCAGTATCTCCGCGCCGTAGCTCAGCGCGATGGTCGCGCCTTGCTCGTGCAGCTTCTGGGTGATGCCCCACGCAATCGAGTTCTTGTTGGCAACGCCGAAAATCAGCGCGACTTTACCATCCATGAGTCCCATCAGTAATTCTCCTTGAAAGAAGTGGTCAGCTTTCAGCAATTAGCCTTTCGCTAAAAGCTAACTGCTGATGGCTAAATGCTTTCATCGTCGTGCTTAATTTAACACGCGCGGTGGACTGAAGCTACGGTTGCCTTGACCACGGGAGAGGCGGTAAGATCGGGCGCATCTTGGATGCTCAACTGAATCAGCGAAGGGTGGGACGATGGCAGACGGTGAAACGATCAACGTGATCGTGGCGATGGACTTTTCCGACGACTTGATCAACGACCTGCGCGAATTATCGCCGCGCTTGCAAGTCGAGCGCTATTACCCCGACGTGCCCGAAAAAGCTTACGCCAATGCCGAGGTTTTGTTCACCGCGCAAGCTTTCCCGCAGCCGGAACAAGCGCCGCGTCTGCGTTGGATTCAGCTTTACTCCGCCGGGGTCAACCACGTGATCGACAAGCCGATCATCCAGTCCGAGGACGTCGAAGTGACGACCGCCAGCGGGATGCACGCCACCCAGATGAGCGAATTCAGCTTGGGGATGATGCTGGCGTTCAATTACAAGCTGCTGCGGATGCGCGAGCTTCAGGCGAAGCACGAATGGGGTACGCGCGAGGAGGATTTCGCGCCGCTGCCCCTGCGCGGGCAGACGCTCGGCATCGTCGGCTACGGCGCGATTGGGCGCGAACTGGCGCGCGCCGCCGACGCGCTGGGCATGAAGGTGCTGGCGATCAAGCACGATGTGATGCACCCGGCAGCCGGTGACGCTTATCACGAACCGGGCACCGGCGACGCCGAAGGCGAAATCCCCGAACGGCTCTATCCCCCGCAGGCGGTCGGCTCGATGGTTCACGAGTGCGACTACGTGGTGCTGGCGATGCCGCTGACCGACGAAACACACCACCTGATCGACGCGGCGGCGCTCAAGCAGATGAAAAAGAGTGCTGTGCTGATCAACGTGGCGCGCGGGGCGGTGGTCGACGAAGCCGCGCTGATCGCGGCGCTGCGCGAGGGCAGGATCGCGGGGGCGGCGCTGGACGTCTTCGAGCAAGAGCCGCTGCCCGTCGACAGCCCGCTCTGGACGCTGCCCAACGTGATCGTCAGCCCGCACGTCGCCGGAGCGACCGCGATCTACAACGAGAAAGCGCAGGCGTTGTTCAAGGAAAACCTCCAGCGCTATCTCGACAATCTGCCGCTGCTCAATCGCGTCCGGCGAGAGCGGGGGTACTAAGGGCATGTACGGACTGATTAGCAGGATCAAGTCCCAACCGGGGCAGCGCGGTGCGCTGCTCGATCTACTGCTGCGAGCGGCGGAGTCGCTGGGTGACGTCGAGGGCTGCTACATCTACCTGATCAGCGAAGCGACCGATGACCCGGATACCGTTTGGATCACCGAAGCATGGCGCAGCAAAGCGGATCATGATGCCTCACTGACGAACGAAGCGGTCAGGGCGATTATCGCGTCCGCCCGCCCATTGATCGCCGACACGTCCGGCGGCTTCGAGATCGTGCCGGTCGGCGGCAGAGGGCTGCCTCCCACCTGATCGCCACTATAACGCCGGATCAGCCGCCGCAAAGTCGCGTCATTGCTTGACGCGATCTTCGATTCGCCCGTAAAATAGGTTTTAGCATTGGAAAATATTCAAAAGGGTGCTGGAATGAAAAAGTACCACTTCATGCAGTTTGCGTCGACCCGCCTGTACACCGGCGCGGTGGCGTACTCACCGGATGGCAAGCAGATCGCCCACGTCAACAACGCGACCGGACAATTCAATCTGTGGACGATCCCATCGGGCGGCGGGATGGCGCGCCAGTTGACCAGCTATACCGATAACACGGTGCGCTCGGTCGCTTGGCGCCCCGATGGCGAGGAGATCGCCTTTCTCGCCGACCAGAACGGCGACGAGCAGCATCAGGTCTACACGATTCCGGCGCGCGGCGGCTGGGCGGAAGCGCTCACGCACAAATTGGATGCGCAGCACATCATGTCCAGCGAGGCGTACTCGCCGGACATGAAGACGCTCGCCTATGCCGGGAACGACGTGAATCCCATGAACATGGAGATCATCCTGCGCGACCTCGCGACTGGCGAAACTCGCCGTCCCTTCCCTGCGGGCGGCGCGATGTACATGGCGGTGAGTTGGTCGCCGGATGGTCACTATCTGCTCGGCTTCAAACAAACCTCGAATACCGATACCGACATCCTCATGCTGGATACGCAGACCGAACAGGTCGTCAACACGACCACGCATGAAGGCGGAATCATTTTTGCGCCGGGTCCGTGGACGCGGGACAGCGCCGGGTTCTATTTGGTCACGAACAAGGGGCGCGAGTTCAACGGCTTGGCGTACTACCGCATCGCCGAGGGTACTTGGGACTGGGTCGAAACGCCGGAGCACGACGTGGAGCGGATAGCGCTGTCCCTCGATGGGCGGGTGCTGCTCTGGTCGCTCAACGAAGGCGGTACGTCCAAGCTGTACGGGCGCGACTTGATCACCGGCGCGACGCTGACGATGCCCGACCTGCCGCTTGGCGTCGTCGATGGACTCGACGTGAACCCGGACGGCACGCGGGCAGCGCTGATCTTCGTGTCGCCAGCGGAAGCGTCAAATCTCTATGAGATCGACCTCAAGACCGGCGAGATGATCGCGCTCGGTCAGAGTATGCTCGGCGGCGTCGATCCCGCCGACATGGTGATCCCCGAACTGATCGAGTATCCGACTCACGACGGGCGGATGATCCCGGCGTGGCTGTATCGCCCCAAAGGAGCGGGTAAATTCCCGGTCGTGCTCTCGATTCACGGCGGACCGGAAGCTCAGGAACGCCCGCGTTACGCCTACAACGGCTTGTACCAATACCTGCTCAATTGCGGGTTCGGCGTGCTCGCGCCCAACATTCGCGGATCGTCGGGCTACGGCATCACCTACCAAAGACTGATTCACCGCGATTGGGGTGGCGCGGAACTGGGCGACATCGAGCACGCGGCGAAGTATCTACGCACGCTCGACTGGGTCGATGCGAACCGGATCGCCGTGTTTGGCGGCAGTTTCGGCGGCTTTGCGACGCTCAGCGCGATGACGCGGCTGCCGGAGTATTGGGCGTTGGGCGTCGACATCGTGGGACCGTCGAACCTGATGACATTCGTCAAATCCGTGCCCCCGCACTGGCGCTCGATGATGCGCGACTGGGTCGGCGATCCTGAGGACGACGAGGCGCTGCTGATCGAGCGGTCGCCGATCACCTACGTGGATCAGGTGCGCGCGCCGCTGCTGGTAATTCAGGGCGCGAAAGACCCGCGCGTCAACCAAGCGGAAAGCGATCAAATGGTCGAGCGGATGCGCAAGAACGGCGGCGACGTGCGCTATTACGTTGACGAAAACGAGGGGCACGGCACGACGCGGCGCGAGAACTCGATCAAGTGGTACAACATGATCGCCGACTACATCGTGGAGTATCTGCTCGACGAGCCGGTGGAGTGACCCCTCACCCCGGAACTGCGTTCCGACCCTCTCCCACGCAAGGCGGGGAGAGGGTATCTCGCTGAGCGGCACTGACAAATAAGCGGTTCGTGTAGGGGCGGGTCTCAGACCCGCCCTTCGATTCCAACAAACATCTAATGTTCGGCGGTGCAACCTTAGCGGCGCGCCCGGCGTATAATGAAGTAGAACATTAGGTGAGGAGTTCACACGATGACCGATTTTCAGAACGATCAAGACACGACCGAGATGCCGGGTGCGGAAAAACACGATCCCTTCAACGAGTTTCTGCGTCACCAGCAGCGCGCCGCCGAGGAGACCGGCAAGGCGCTCGAATCGCTGCTGCCGCCGGGATTCCGCGAGCACGGGCGTGAAGCCGGGCGTGAGTTCATCAGCGGCATGAAAGTGCTGTTCGACGCCGCGCTCGAAGGCGTGGAGCAGGTGAGCAAAGAGGTCGACAAGAACCTGAATCGCAACCGTCCGGCGAGCGACGAAGGCGGCGACCGCCCATCCAGCACTGGCACGACCAAGGTCAAGGTGCAGGTGGACTAAAAGGAGTACTGAGTACCGAGTGCTGAGTACAAAGTAAAGGTAAGCGAGGGCGACGGGTAATTAAAAATTGCTCGTCGTCCTTCTTCATGCCCTGCGAAACACAGCACCAGTACCATGATCCCCGAAGATAAGCAGCCGACTGCTGCGCTACTCCAGTATATCGAGCGCTTGCTGGCGTAGCGCTTGATACTCGTGGTCGTCGATCAATCCTTGCGAATGTGCCTCTTGAAGTTGGCGCAGCCGCTCGGCGAGGGTGATCGTGCTCCCTTGACGACTTAGCTTGAGCTGCTTGGGTATGCGACTCGTGCGCTCGAACGAAGTCGCATCCTCTAGTTGAGCCTTCCGTCTACTGCCCCGCGTGAGAATTCCGACGCCGCCCAGTTCGACCACCAGAAATACGCCGAGGACGCTCCACGTGACTTGTTGCGACACGTCCCTTGTCTCGATCCCATCCTGATTGGCGCAGTGATAGTAAAAGCTGATCGACGTTTCGCCCGGAATTGAAAACGTAAACGTGCTGCGCGTCAACGTTTCGCCGGGATGACAGTAGAGCGGCGCAAGGGGAGTCAGCACGTCGGGTAGGGCGAACGCGCCGATCAAGCAGACGAGGGCAAAGATAATCATCGCAATGCCCAGTTTGATCACGTCTCTGTCCCCCGCTGCTTTTCACTGAAGTTTACTCTCCGGTGAAATACAGCACCAGCACCATGATTCCCGAAATGACATAGCCGACTGCTGCCGGGATCACGTCGCCGTTGACGTAGAAGATCGTCGAGGTGATCAAGCCGCTGCCGAAGATGATCGCCCGCGTCGTCCGCCGCTCTTGCGACTCCATCCGCTGCAACTGGCGCTGGTACTCGCGCGATGGTTCGACCCGCATCGTGATCTCGCCGCGCTCGATACGGGTGATCAGGTCTTTATTGTCGGCTGAAGTGCTGCGTCCCAGCAGGTTCTGCCCAATGCTGAGCAGGGTTTGCGCGCCGCCACCGGTGAACAAGCCTTGCAGCACCGATGAGCCGAAGATACCGGCAATCGGGTTGACGCCAACTGCCTCCAACTGCTTGGCGATCAGCTTTTGGGTGTAGGGCTGCATCTCGCTCCACGGATTGAAGTCGGCGTCGAGGCTGGTGGCGATGCCGCTGAGAATCCCCATCGTGCGCCCCAGATAGATGAAGTCTTGCGGCACTTGGAAGGGCATCGCAAACAGCAGGTCGTTGAACTCTTTGCCGATATTCGCCATGCTGTCGTAACTGACGGTGCCCATTTGCGCCATCGTCAGCCCCCAGACTTGATCGAAGACGGCACGGGTGGCTTCCTCGATCCGCTCGGTGTCCGCGCCGGGGAGCAGGATGCCTAGTTCGCCATAGCTTTGCACCAGCTTTTTGACGTCGCGGGTGACAACCGCCGCCATCGTGCCGATCAAGCCGTTGATGATCTGCGGGGTCAGCGTGCCGATCATGCCGAAGTCGATGAAGATCAGGTAGAAGGGATTGCCGTCCTGTCCTTCCTGCGCGTTGTAGGCGTCGTTATCTGGCGGCAGAGGATAGACGAACAAGTTGCCGGGATGTGGGTCGGCATGGAAGAAGCCTTCCTCGAAGATCTGGCGCAGATAGGTGTCCATTAGCCGGCTGGCGACCTCGCGGCGGCTGATCCCGGCGGCTTCGAGGGCGGCGTAATCGTCCAGCTTGATAGTGGTCACGTCTTCGAGCGTCAGCACGCGGTCGGTCGAGTGCTCGGTGTAGATCGCCGGGACGTAGACGCGCAGGTCGTTCTTGAACATGGCGCTGAAGCGCGCGGCGTTGCGCGCCTCGTGCTGGTAGGAGAGTTCTTCGAGCAGCACGCGCCCGAATTCCTCGATCAAGGCGACGGCGTCCATGCGGCGGTTGATGAACTTGAACTTCATAGCGATTTTGGCGACCGTGAACATCGCCGCGAGGTCGGTGTAGCACAATTCGACGATACCGGGGCGCAGCACCTTGACGACCACCCGCTCGCCGTCTTTCAGGCGCGCGCGGTGGACTTGACCGAGCGATGCTGCCGCGACCGGCTGGTCGTCGAACTGGCTGTAGCGCTCGCTGATCGGTCCGAGTTCGGACTCGATAATGGTGCGGATGCGTTCGGTCGGCACGCCGGGCACTTCGTCGCGCAGGCTGGCGAGTTCTTTGATGATCTCCGGTGGCAGGATGTCGCTGCGGGTCGAGACAAATTGTCCCATCTTGATCATCACGCCGCCCATGTCGATGGCGAAGTTGCGGAACGAGCGGGCGTAGCGCTGCCAGCGGGCGAGATTGCCGCGCTGCACCCGCTCCGGGAAGTAGCGCTGCATCAGGATGTTCCAGAACACCAACTGCACGAACAGCCAGCCGAAATGGCGGACGACGCGCACGTAGCGGAACTGCATCCGCAGCGAGCGCGGGCGCTGCTCGATGATGGCGCGGACGTGTACCTTCTCCTGCACGCGCTCGTCTGCCGACCCGACTGGTGGTTCGCCGCTGCCAGCCGCGCCGGTCGTCGGGACGATCACCAAGTCGTTAGCTTTGCTGCTGCTTGGTGAAGCGTAGGTTGAGCGTTGATTGTTCAAATTTAGCATCCGCTATTTCCAAATCCCATAAGGCGAACGGCAAGACAATGTTGCGGCGGTAGGGTCCGACCCGCAGCGTTAGTTCGTCGCGCGAGCGGTAGATGTCGAGGTCTTTCTTGTCGGCGAAGGGCAGCGGCACCGAAAGTTGGTAACCATCGCCCTGCTGCGTGATTTGGTGGGTTTTGCCGGTGAACATCTGCTCGGCGGGGTTGGTATCGGCGTAAAGCTGCTCTCCAAGCTGGCGCAGCGCCTCCATGCCGCTGACTTCGTGCCCGAACATGGGCGAGGTCATCATCGGCAGCTCGCCGAAGGCTTCGTGGATGAACTCGATGTTCTCGCGCTGGCGGTCTTTCGCCTGCGCGAAGTACGGATCGGTCACTTCGTCGGGGATGATGCGGTTGCAGATGATGGCGTCGGTCGCGTAGCCGTAGAGATTGAGGTAGGTATACGTCCGCTGTGTCTCTTTGATGACCATCTTCTCCGGGTTGACAACCAAGCGCACGCTGGCGATCTCCGGGTCGGAGAGGATTTCGCGGACGTGATCAAGGGTGTCGAACAGCTTGCGGACTTCATCCCAAGCGTTGTCTTCGGGGACGTTCTCGTTGTTACGACCGAGCAGGCTGTTGATCGGGCGCAGGATTTTCGCCGCGCCGCGCGTCAGCAGCAGGATGCGCTCGAACCACCAGCGGGTCACGTCGGGCAGGCTGAGCAGGCGGAGCGTCTCGGCGGTTGGCGCGGCATCGACGACCAGCACATCGTACTCGCCGGACTCGACATACTGGTTGATCCAGAGCAGGTGCGCGCCTTCTTCGAGACCGGGCAGGATCGTCACTTCTTCGGCAACGATGTCCTCGACGCCGCCTTTGGTGAAGATCGAGGTCAGGTAGCGCTGGATTTTGCCCCAATACTTGTCCATCGAGTAGCGCGTATCGACCTCTTGCGCCCAGAGATTCGGCGCGATCAGCCGGGGTTCGGGACCGATCTCGGTTTCGAGCGAGTCGCCGAGGCTGTGGGCGGTGTCGGTGCTGATGACGATGGTTTTCAGCCCCATTTCAGCGCAGCGCAGGGCGGTCGCCGCCGAGACGCTGGTCTTGCCAACGCCGCCCTTGCCGGTATGCACAATGACACGCATGGAATATCCCTCAATTCAATAGGACGTTGATTATACAACGCCGGGATGATCGTTTATCGGTATCCTTATATACGTCTCAGGTGGGAGGGATGTTGCGGGCGGGGCGTTAGAAGGGTGATAGAAATCGCGCTATAGCAGCTCAAGAAATTCATCGACACTGAGTTGAAGATCACGAATAATCCCGCGCGGCGTTTCTATTTGGCGTTTAATCTCGAAACCGCCGGATTGTCTAGTGTCCAAGCATTCACGCGCAGAAATCGAGGGGAGTTTGCTCATGCCGTCGCTAACTGAATCGGGGCAAAATCCTCAGGCACTTCTTCGCCGATGGATTGCAGATAATCGACATACAAATCAATCGCTTCGCGGACATTCGCGAGCGCTTCTTTGACCGTATCGCCTTCCGACCGACAGCCGGGAAGACTCGGTACTTCAACGATGTAACCGCCACTTTCGCGGTCAGGAATAAGCAGCACTTGGCGCATTCGATGGTTGCTTTCGACTTTATCGTGCGGGTGCTCTATTTTAGTATAGAGTCCCTAGAAATTGTTCATTCTGCGAACAGATCGCGGACGGGGAGGGTGAACTCCGGCAGAACACTGCCAGCGTCGAGGGTGTCGTCGATGCCGAAGGCGCGCACCGGCTGATTGGGCGCGTAGACGTCAACGCTGCGCGCGTCGGGATAAATCTCCCACAGCAGAATCCCCGCTTGCAGATAGATTTGCCGCTTACGGCGGATGTCAGGCGCTTTGTCGGTCGGCGAGATCACTTCGACTGCCCACAGCGGCGCGACCGGATCGGGGTAGTCATCGCTCATAGGCGTGGGTTTGTAGGCGAAGTCAGGGACGAGTACGTGTCCTTGAACGTCGTAAGCGCCATCTGCGCCGCTCATGTAGCAGGGGATTCCTCGACTGCGGCAGAACATATAAACGGCACCAACAATCTGCAAAGGTATCCGGGAAGTGCTGGTGCGTGCGGGTGCCATTTCGATGATTTCTCCGTCGATGAGTTCGAAGTCTTTATCCGCGTTTTCGGGCAGCAGCGCGAACTGCACGAAATCTTCGAGCGAGGCATCGGTTTTTTGCATGGAACCAGCCCCCTTCATAGGGATGGACATTCTTCTGAATTGTAGCACGAAACCCCGTCCCGACCGTCAGTTCGCGGGCTGGGGCGCGTGACCTCCGCCGGTCGAGGTATCCGTCGGCGCGACTTCGTCAGGGAACCACCAGTAGTTGTCCTGCGCGTTCATCTCGATCACCTCGCGGTCGGGGAAGCGGTCGAGAAGCTGCTGCCGGATCGTGCCTTTCCCGGCTTGGTAGTCCCACCCAACTACAATGTCGCTGTCGAGGTAGGGGCTGGTCATGGTCATCAGCGCGCCGGTTGCGCGCCACTTAACCGTAATGCCGCTGACCAAGACCAGCACGGGTTTATCGGTGGTGCGGCGGGCGTTGACCGCTTGAATCTGGTCCTGATTGATAAAGTTGAAGTCCGTGAGGGTACTGATCCGGGGCGTGCTGTAGAAATAGAAGCTGTAGGCGAGCGCTCCCGCCATCAGCGTGTAAACGACCGGACGACCCCAGCGCCCGATGCGCCGCGCCAGCCACGCAATCGGAATGGCGCTGATGATGGCGAGGCTGGTCAAGCCCTCGAAATAATAGCGCGTGCTGTAAAGCTGCGAGCCGATCCAGTAGGTCATCTGGATGATCACCAACCCGGCTGCCGCGCACCATAGAATCCACGTCCACGCGCGGATGCGATCTCGCCAGAAGAACAGCGGCAGATACAGCCAGATCAGCGCGACGATGATCCATGCCCACGCGAAGGTGGGGTTGGTCAACTGCGCGCCGTTCTGGAAGATGCTGGCGAAGCGCAGCCAGCTATAGGCTGCCACCACCCAGATCAGGATGAAGATCGCCTTACGACGGTAGGCGAGCAGGAAGCCAAAGGGCAGCAAAATCCAACTGATGCCGATCAGCGCCCAATTGTCACCGATCTTGAACCAATAGGTTGACTGCGTGAGCAGGTGATTCGCCGCGTCGGCGCGAATAGTGCCGTCGGGCTGCGTCAGCGTGCCGATCTCCCAACCGAACAGGTCGGCGGAAGAGAGCGAGAGGTCGAAACCCGCCTGCCGGATGCCTTTTTCGAGCGTGTGTCCACTGCGCCCGCAGCACTCGCCGAAGCCAAGGCGGTCGTAGCTCCAGACCAGCGTGTAGAGGTCTTTGGCTGGATTGCCGGTGGCAAGATAGTTGTTGTAAGGGACAACTGCCGCGATCAGGAGCGTGAGCAGGCTGAGCGGGATCAGCGGGAGGAGGATAGCGAAGAATCCGCGAATGGGGACGTTAGTAGATAGAGATATGGCGCGCAGTGTCCCTACGGAGCCGTCCGCCGTGTCGGTTGGCAGGGGGGCATCACTGTGCGCCGCTGCTGAATCGGCATCGTCTACGGTGGGTGCAGCGGGTTGTCGCTCTGCCCGAAGATCGCATACGAATCTGCGCAGCAGCTTGGCGCCGCTCCACAAAATCAGCGGCAGACCAACGGCGAGTCCCGTGATCGGGCGATTCGCCACCAGCAAGCCGAGGGCGATGCCCGCGATCACCCCCCAACGCAGCCCGTGCTTGCCGCGCTCGATGCGCCAGTAGGCGTACAAAAACAAGGTCGCCGCGAACAGCGCCGACGTGTGTCCCATCAAGGTGGCGTTGAGCAGGAGCGCCATCGGCGAGAAAGCAGTCAGCGCGGCGGCGATCACACCGACGTCGGGATTGAAAATTTCGCGCCCCAAGCGATAAACCAGCGCGACGGTCAGCGCGGCAAAGCAGGCGTTGATCAGCCACGTTTGCCCCATCAGCACGCCGAGCGCCAACTGGAGGGGCCAACCGGGGGTATACTTGCCAAAGCGCAAGCCATTCAGATCAACCACGAACGGCTGCCAGTAAGAACGATGCGGTTCCGGCGACTCGATGACCAGATGCCCACCGGCGTAGCTGCGCGCCTGAAATAGATAGGCGACTTCATCTTCGAGGTGCGGGATGCGCGCAAAGACCACTTGACTGACGTAGACGCTCATGAAGAAGGCGAAGAACGCCAGCAGCAGAACAATCAGGGCAGATTTCGGGAATGGTCGGCTTATCATGGGGCGAAATAATACCTCCCGATTGCCACTTGGCATAGCCCTCCTCACTGTTTTATAATCGGACGACTTCCGTAAGAGACACCCAAGACGCCGCAGGCGTTTTTCAATGAGGATGTAACGATGAAAGTAATTCTTTTAGCAGATGTGTATAAACATGGCGTCGCCGGGGAAGTGATCGACGTCGCCGACGGCTTCGCGCGGAACTGGCTGCTGCCGAAAAGCTTGGCGAAGAAGGCGACGCCCGGTGCGCTGCACCAAGCGGAAAACCTGCGCGCGCAGGCGGAAACCCGCAAAGCCGTGCTCGACCAGCGCTTGAACGACCTCGCCCGCCAGATCGACGGCGTGGAGTTGTTCTTTGGTCGGCGTGCTTCGCCGACCGGCAAGCTGTTCGGTTCGGTGACGACCAGTGAGATCGCCGACGCGCTCAACGAGGCGACCGGGATCGACATCAACCGCCGCCGTATCAGCCAGACGGCGCTGCGCGAGATCGGCACGCACGATGTTCCGGTGCGGCTCGGCAACGAAATTTCGCCGTCGCTGAAGGTCACGGTTGTGCGCGAAGAAGAATTCAAGACCTTCATGGCGCAGCGGGCTGCGGCGGTCGAAGCTGGCGAAACGCCAGCTCCGGCTGAAGAAGCGGTCGCGGAAGCCGACGTAGCCGCCGATGCCGTTGAAGCTGAAACCCCGGTCGAGCAGGTTGAAGCACCCGTCGCCGAAGCAGTTGAGCCGGTCGAAGCCGCTGCGAGCGCCGAAGAACCTGAAACTTCCGCCGAATAGTCCTCGCTAAACACAGGAGCGACCCGACGACTTCAATGCTTTTCGGGTCGCTCAGGATTTACTGAATGGATGCACAGGCGCTCGGTCGCTACCTGCGCGAGACCCGCGAAGCCAAAGAGCTGAGCCTCGACGAGGCGGAGCGGGCGCTGCGAATTCGCCGTCGCATTCTTGAGTCCTTTGAAATCGGCGAATTCAACCTGCCCGATTTCGCTCCAATTCAAATTCGCGGTTTTATTCGCAACTACGCGCGTTTTCTCGGTCTGGATGAAGACCGGGTCGTCGCCTATTACGACGAATCGCTGATCGAAGGCGAGACCCGCCGCCGCCTGAGCGGTCGCAAGGGCGGAAACCGCAAAAGAGACAAGCGCGACAGCCAAGCGACACCGCCTGCGCCGGTCGCGCCGCGCCGCGTGACTGATACGCCGCCCTCGCTGCCAGCGGTGAAACTCCAAGCGACGCCAGAGACCCGACGCGGGAGCGGCATCTTCGCGCTGCTGCTGCGCCTGCTGATCGCGGCGGCGGCGGTCGCGGTGATCGCTTTCGTGGTCGTCCAACTGGTGCAGACCAACACCGACCTGCCGACCGTCCCGCAGGGCGACATCCTCGGCGATTTGCCGCCGTCGCCCTCCTTTACGCCGCGCCCCACCGAAGTCGTGGCGCTGCTGCCGACCTCGCCGCCCAATCTTCAACCCGATTTCACCGGACAGGGCATCCTCGTTACGATCAAGCTGGACGAGCGCTCGTGGCTGCGCATCAGCGCCGATGGCGTCGATCAATACGTTGGCATCGCCACGCCGGGGACGACGCTCGAATATCCGGCGGGGAATAACCTCAGCATCACCGCCAGCAACGCGCAAGCGCTCAACGTGGTTTACAATGGGCAGCAGCAGCCGACCTTTGGCGGGCGCGGTCAGTTGGTCGAGGTCGTCTTCAGCGCCAGCGGTATCGAGATCAACAGCGGACCCGGCTACGCGCCGACGCCGATCAACAGCCCGACGCCGCTGCCAACGCCGACCGACTCGGCGGGCGCGCTGGTCGCGCAGTTGACGCCGACCGAGACCCCCGGTCCCAGCCCGACGCCGAGCGAGACGCTGACGCCGTCGCTGACGCCCAGCGAGACCCCGATCCCGACCGATACGCTGACGCCGACCGAAACCTTCACGCCCAGTTTGACGCCATCGGACACGCCGATCCCGTCGAATACGCCGTCGCCGACGCTGACGCCGACCTTCACACTGACCCCTTCGCCGACGCTGACGCCCAGCATCACGCCGACGCCGACCGAGACGTCGATCCTGCCGCCGCGCGGCATCCCCGCCAACGCCACGCCGACCAAAGTCGGCGGATAGGCAAGTCCAAGGCGATGTTGTAGGGGCGTTACATGTAACGCCCCTACGGATTTATTGCCGTTGCAACCTCGGCTATAGATCGCCGCGTCAATCGCGTATAATAAAATCCATCACACGAGACGAAAGACAGATTAAACGTATGCCTTCACGCAAAGACAAATACTTTCTGGTCAGCCTCGGCTGCTCCAAGAACACGGTCGATTCCGAGAGCATGGCACAGGTGCTCAACCAGAATGGCATGATCGGCGTCACCAATCAGAATAAAGCCGAGGTGTTGATCGTCAACACCTGCGGGTTCATCGACACCGCCAAGCAGGAGTCGATTGACACGCTGCGCGAGTTGGTGGACAGCCGTCGCAGCGGACAGATCGTGATCGCGGCGGGCTGCCTGTCGCAGCGCTACGGCGCGGACTTGGTGCAGGAAGTGCCGGGACTCGACGGTGTGATCGGCACGCGCCGCTGGATGGACATTTTCGACCTCGTGGCGCGGCTGCGCGTCCGTAAGCATCCCGAACCGCTCTATCACCTACCGGACGAGGCGAAGGTGGTCGGCTTGGACGAGCACGGCGTCTTGCGCGCCAGCATACAGGGCGCGAGCGCCTACCTCAAGATCGCCGACGGCTGCCGCCGCCCCTGCGCTTTCTGCGCCATCCCCAAGATCAAAGGCACGATGGTCAGCCGCCCCATGCACGCGATTGTCGCTGAAGCCGTCCGCCTCGAAGCGATGGGCGTCAAAGAGATCATCCTGATCGCGCAGGACACCAGCGATTATGGTTCGGACGTGGGCATGAAGGACGGCATGGCGCAGTTGCTCGACGCGATTGTCGCCGCCGCGCCGGGCATCCCGTGGATTCGCGTGATGTACGCCTATCCCGGTTACGTCACGCCGCGCCTGATCGAGACGATGGCGCGGCATCCAGCAGATTTTGCCTTACCTCGACATCCCGCTTCAGCATGGGCATCGCGATACGCTGCTGCGGATGAAGCGCCCGGCGAAAGTCGAGTGGGTCTACGAGACGCTGGCGAACATGCGCGCCGCCATGCCCGACCTCGCGGTGCGGACGACCTTCATCGTCGGCTATCCCGGCGAGACCGACGCGGAGTTCGACTGGCTTGCTCAAGTTCGTCAAGGACTTGGAGTTCGACCGCGTCGGGGCGTTCAAGTATTCCTACGAGATCGGCACACCCAGCGCGCTGCTGCCGGATCAGGTGGCGGACGACGTCAAAGAGGCGCGCTACGAGGCGCTGATGGAACTCCAGCAGGGCATCAGCCTCAAGATCAACCAGCGCATGATCGGCAAGACGCTCGACGTGCTGGTCGAGGGTCACGGCGAGGGCGAAGACGAGGACGGCAACCCCACCGGCGATTCACTCAGCTTGGGGCGCAGCTACCGCGACGCGCCGGAGATCGACGGCTACGTGATCGTCGAGGGCGAACTGCCGGTCGGCGAGATCGTGCCGGTGCGCGTCACCGGAGCGACGACCTACGACTTGATCGCCACCGTCGAGACCGGATCGCCGATTGTGATCCAGCCGGGGACGATCTACGGCGAAGGAATGCTGTAAAGAAACCCCTCATCCCCCTAACCCCCTTCTCCCACACAAGCGGGGAGAAGGGGGAACGTCGCCCCTCGCCCCGCTTGTGTGGGAGAGGGGCAGGACACGAAGTGTCCGGGGTGAGGGGTTAAACTGCCCCTACATGTTTACATGAACTGAATGGTTGCCGCATCGCGGGGGTGGGGTAGTAGCTATGCCTCGTCGCTGGGTTCGCGGCGGGCACGGATTTGCTCGGCGGTGAGCTTCTCGACTGGGCGGTCGCGGTAGATAACGTAGTGATCGAGGTCGCGGGCGACGTAGGTGTTCTCGAAGACGCTGCGGGCTTCGGCGATCACGCGGCTTTCGGGATAGCGGCGCGAGATGTGGGTCAGGATCAGCGTTTTGACGCCCATGTCGCGCGCCAGCGTCGCCGCCTGCCGCGCGGTGATATGCCCAAATGAGTTGGCGACGTCGGCTTCGTCGTCGAGGAAAGTCGATTCGATCACGAGGGCGTCGGCGTCGCGGACGATCTCGCGCACCGGGTCAAGCCGACCGATGTCGCCGATGTGGACCAGCTTGACGCCGCGCGTTTCGGTGCCGAGCACCATCTCCGGCGTGATGGTGCGCCCATCCGCCAGCGTGACCGTCTGCCCGCTGACCAGCTTGCCGCGTTCCGGTCCCGCCGGGACGCCGAGCGCTTCGGCTTGCTCGACAAGGAAGGGGCGGTGCGCCCGCTCCTGAAAGACGAAACCGAAATTGCCGCTGCCCCGGTGCTGCACCGAAAATGCGCTGACGGTGAACTCTTTGGTTTCGAGGATCACCCCCGGCTGAAGTTCGAGCAGTTTGATCTCCATCGGCAGTCGTTCGTACTGGAGCACGACGCCGAACAGCAGTGCGTTCACCCGGTCGAGCGTGGCGCGACCACCGTAAAGTTCCAGCAACTCGATGTTCTCCCACCGGGCGAAAGTCGAAACCAGCCCGCCCAAGCCGAGGATGTGGTCGAGGTGTCCGTGCGTCAGCAGAATGCGGTTCAGGCGCTTGAAGCCGATGCCGCTGCGGAGAATCTGGCGCTGAGTGCCTTCGCCGCAGTCGATCAGGAAGCGGTATTCGCCCGCGAGGATCGCCTGAGCGGGCAGCCCGCGATGGATCGACGGTGCGGACGCGGAAGTCCCTAGAAAGACGATCTCGAACATGAATTACTTTCCCTGTACGTCGATTTGCCCCAAAAAGAGGCGGGTGCCATGCGGCTGGTCGCCCAAGAAGACGGGCAGACGAATGTTGGTGCTGTCCTCGTATGCGCCGATGGAAATGCTGTAGCTGCCGTCGAGCATCGTGTAGGGAAGCTCTACGTAAGTCACCTGAATGAAGATGTCGCGCGGACGTAGATCGCCGGGCAGCACGCTGATCGGGTGACTCTGGGCGACCGGATTGGTCGGGTCGGACAGGATGTGCGTGAACAGGCGCAGGTCTGGCGGCACGAAGCCGTCAACGCGCCAGTAGGTTACTACCGGGACGACGTCGCCGGGTGCGTAGGTCGGCGCCCAGTCGTGGTCGTAGCCGAGGAAGGTCACGTTGCCGCCGAAGCGGATCGGCGGGGCGGCGAGGGTTGGCGCTCCGGCGGAGACGTCGGCTTCGAAGGCGACCGGCGCGGTCGTCATGAAGCTGCCGACGCGCTGCGCCAGCGTGTCGGTCACGTCGAGCACGATCACCGAGTTCAGCGGGGAGGTTGGGCTGGCTGACGATTTGCCCCTGTGCTAGCCAAGGTTGCAGATAGGGATTGACGCCAGCGGCGTCGTCCGGCTCGGTCAGGACGACCTGCTCACGGCTGCCGCCTTCGGTCAGGATCAGCGCTGAGCCGCAGTCGGCATAGCGCAGGGTCACGTCCTGCCGGTGCATCATCAGCGCGAGCATTTGCGTGCTGGTCAGGCTGACCGGGTTGTTCTGCGGCTTGAGGGTGGCGGTGCAAAGGACGGCGGGCGTGTCGGCGGTGGTCAGGTCGAGATAATGCGCCAGCTCGCCGAGCCGGGCGTTGTAGACCTGCTGCATCTGTGGCTGCTGCGCCCAGTTGACGAACAGGTCGCGCACGACCCAGACGACGTTGAAGGTGAGCAGCCCGATCAGCCCAACCACCGCGACAATCCGCGAGGTGTGGCGCAAGCTAGAATAGAGCGTCGTCACACCCAAGCCGAAGAACAGCGCGATCAAAGGCAGCAGCGGTGCGTAAGCCAGAAAATTCGGGCTGCCGGCGGCGAGCAAAGCGTTCGGCGCGAGGAACACCAGCGCGACCAGCAGCAGGACACAGCGCGCCTGCCGCCAGCAGCGCAGCGCCGAGACCACGCCGACGATCAGGATCACGCCGCTGACCAGATCGATCAGCGGGCGACCGGGCAGATTGAGCGCCGGATTGCTATCGCCGACGAAGAACAAGCCGTTGAACCCGGCGGCGAGCGTTTGCAGAAAGTTCCGGTTCGGGTCGTCGACCAGCAGTCGTCCGGCGGCGGCGAGCATCGGGCGCTGGATGCTCGAAATCACGTAAGGCGTGGCGATCACGATCATGACGACGACGGCGAACCACGTAAAACTGAGCGTGCGCCGCGTGAACGGGCGTCGCGTGAAGACCATGTAAACGATGAAAGTCATGCTCAGCAGCGCGACCAGAAAACTGATTGGGTGGAGGTAGAAGCCGAGACCGAGCAGCAAGCCGAGCGCGCCGAAGGCTGCCGTTTTCGGGGCGTCGGTCGAGGTGTCTTCCTCCGCCGAACCGCGTTTGGGCGCAGCGCTGAAGACTGGCAGCGAAAGCGCCAGCGCCAGCAGCACCGCCGTCACGAACAACGGCAGCATCGACTCCGGCGCGACCGTGCGCGAGAGCACGATCGGCAGCATGGTCACGCTCATCAATGCCAGCGCCGACAACCCGGCGAGGCTGCCGAACAAGCGGCTGCCGAGCGCGTAGATCAGCGCCAGCGTGAGCATCCCCACCCAGACCGAGAGGATGCGATAGCCGATTAAGCCGCCGCCGGGACCGGTCGCCGCCGTGAGCATGGCTTGGTACAAGCCCTCACGCCCTTGACCATGAACGCTGTAGAAGACTTCGACGCGCCCCTGCCGGATGGTTTCGGCGATGCGAATGTCGGTGATCTCGCTGGCGCTGAAGCCGGGCGGCAGCGTCGCGATCTGCGACAAGCGCAGTCCCGCTGCTAACAGCAGCAGGCAGACCGCAAGGGTGTAGCTCAGGCGGTTGGACAAAGGGAACTCCTAGTGACGAGTGCTGAGTGCTGAGTGCTGAGTAAAAGACAGAGCTTGAGCAGGCGCACCGCCGCGAAAATGTCGGTTCGGACTGGCGACGTAGGGGCGCACCGCCGTGCGCCCCTACAATTTGTCTTGTCATTCGCTGTTGTGATGTGGATCATCAAACTTACGTCCAAGAACAAGCCATTTTGCCAGAATACTTTGTCGGCTTCAAAACTCGGTACTCAGGACTTCTTTTCCTAGAGCGCGGTCGCCCATGCGGTGAAGCCGAGCACCGCGACGCCGAGGATCACGTTGATCCACGTCAGGCGGACTTCGCGGCGGCGTAGGTGTTCGAGTTGCTGTGGGTCGCCCTTATGATGCTCCGCCAGCAGCGTCGCCCGTTCCAGCGACGGCGCGACCCAGTACTGCAGCGCCAGCCCGCAGACGATCATCCCGGCGATGGCGACGTGCTTGAGCAAGATCACCTTGCTCCATTCGTTCGTGAATTGTAACACGCCGTTATAGTGGGGATCACCGGACATTTGAATCAAGCCGGTGACGACCAGCAGCGCCAAGCTGAAGTTGCTCAGCGGGAAGAAGCGCTTGCGCAGGCGGGCGAGCAGGGTGTAAAACGCCGGATTTTCGCCGAGCACGCGATGGGCTTCGGGCAGCACCATGATCATCAGGATCACCAAGCCGCCGATCCAGATGATGGTGGCGATCAGGTGAAAGAAATAGCTAATCGCAAGGATGGACGGGGACAAGTCCGAGCGCCTCCGGGCTGCTGGGATCGCGCTGAGGAAGCACGCGGTCGCCGCAGTATTTGGGCATGTTCGCCAGATCGATATACGCCTGACGAGTATACCCGCTTGGCGTGGTGATCGCCCACCACCATTCCTCGTTGGCGGGTGTCCACACCGGGTCGGCGATGTAGATCGCCGACATCAAGCCGACCCACGGACGCCAATGCTCGGCGGCGTATTCGTAGGCGGCGACCAGATTGCGCGCTTGGGTTGGCTCGTCGACCGCAAACCACGAGTAATCGGGATTTTGCTGATCGGTCGTCCAGCCGACTTCGAGCAGCGCCACCTGATGGGCAGCGTCGCCGTTGGCGACCATGATCCGGCGCAGGTCCTCGACGTGGCGGAAGGTGAAATAATGCCGTCCGTCGGGTCCGTCCTCCGGCGCGACTTCCGGCGCGGAGTAGCCGGGCGCGTGCATCCCGACGGCGTCGACGTAGTGCTGGAATCCGGCGTCGTACAGCGCTTGCAGGTAAACGTCGTCGGGGTGAGCGCTGTCGTCGTAAGTGCCGGTCGGCGCTAAGCCTGCTGAGATAATGATCGCGGCGGGATCGGCGGCGCGGATGGCGTCGCTGCACGCCTTGAGCAGCCCGACGTAACCGGCGGCGTCGGGCGAGCGACCGCCCCATTCGCGGCTGAGGTTCGGCTCGTTCCAGACTTGATAAGCGGCGATGCGCCCCTTG
Source organism: uncultured Chloroflexia bacterium (assembly GCA_963826685.1). Lineage (GTDB taxonomy): Bacteria > Chloroflexota > Anaerolineae > Aggregatilineales > Phototrophicaceae > Flexifilum. Next base: position 341,406 of record CAWGYC010000009.1, read on the forward strand.
TAGCGATCCGCCAGCACGCCGCAGAACTTGGCGTAATCGGCGAAGTCGTCGGGTGGCGCGTCGATGAAACTGCCGCCGCGCGTGCCCAGCGCCGGATGCGCCCATTCGGGGGCGTCGCTGAGGCGCGCGATCACTTTGAGATCGCGGTGCTCCAGTTCCGTCAACAAAGCGTCGGCGCGGTCGATGCTCCAAACGTCGCGCTGCGGCTCAATGTCGTCCCATGCAAAGGTCTGCTTGACGTGGCTGAACGCCATGAGCTTGATCCAGTCCATGTCGCGCCCGGCGAAACCGTGATCCCACCAGAGGAAGGCTTGAATGCCATAGGTCAGCGACGTGAAGGGCGGATCGGTCACGGCGAAGCCCATGAAGGCGTCGGTATCGGAGCGCGGCACGCTGATCAGCAGGGGAAGGCAAATCGCCCAAATGACGACGGCGGCGAGGATGTGAAGGCGGCGATAATTCAAGAGATGGCTTACTCCGTAGGGGCAGCAAACCCCTCACCCCCAACCCCTTCTCCCACATAAGTGGGGGGAGGGGATGACGACAAGTCCCCTCTCCCCTGCTCGCGACTTACGTGGGAGAGGGGATTTAGGGGTGAGGGGTATTTTAGTTCGACTGCGTGGCTTCGTAGTTGGCGTTCCAGTCGCGCAGGGCGTCAAAGACCGGGCGGAAGACAAAGTTCGGACCGATGATCGAGTAGGCGACGTTATCGTTATCGGCTGCCCAGCCCGCCTGCGGACCGTAATTCAAGTTCCAGAGGAACGCCAACCAGACGAAATCCGACTGCTGCATAAAGTTGAGCGCCTTGATGGTGAAGTCCTTCTGTTCTTCGAGCGTATTGTCTTTGGCGAAGTCGAAGCCGTCAGGCACGCCGTCGAGTCCTTCGGCGGAGGGCCAGCCAAACTCGGTCACGCACAGTTTTTGTCCGCTGTAGTTCGGTGCTTGGGCGACTTTGGCGGCATAGGTTTGCAGCGTGCTGCGAAAGCTCCAACTGTGATGCGGGTTGTCGAACGGACCCCGGAAGATCGCCGTCGGATCGTTGGGGATGGTGTCGTAGGTGTAATCCGGGCTGACGTTGATGCCGTTGTGATGCGCGCCGACGCAGTCGGTGTAGTTGAGCAAGCCCGCCGCGAGCATCTGATCCATGTAGACGAAATCGTCCCATGCGTGGACGCCGTCGCTCAAGCCGGTCGGCGAGAGTGCCCCGCTGACCACAATCACGCCGGGGTCAATCGACTTGACAGTCTGATAGGTGGCGTGGAGCAGTTCGACGTAGCTGGCGGCGCTCAAGCCGTTGGTCGACGTCCATTCGCGGTCGAGGTTCTGCTCGTTCCAGACCTCAATCGCGTGGATTTTGCCGGGATAGCGCCGCAGCAGCGCGGCGACGAAATCAGCATAGTCCTGCGGGTTGGCGGGTGGTCCGTGCTGGGTGAGGTCGGCGCCCTGCTCGCGCGCCCAATCCGGCGCAGTGACGACCGAGACCAACACCTTCAAGCCCTGCGCGGCGGCAGCGGTCAGGAACGTGTCGGTTTCGTACCAGTCATAGTTGCCCTTTTCCTTCTCGATGTCTTCCCAGCGCACCTGCTGCTTGACCCATCTGACGCCCAGTTGGTTGGCGGCAACGTCCGTCCATTGATCCATGTGGTCGTAGCTGATCTGCACCTGAACGCCTAACTGGAAGCGCTTGTTTTCGACCGGCAGCAGCGTCGGGGTGGGCGCGAGCGTGGCGGTCTCCGCTTGGGCGACGCTCAACGGCGCTGCCGTCGGTGGCGCTTCGGTCGGCTGCGGGGTGCTCGTCGGCGCGATACCCGCCACCGCGACCGTGCCAGTCGGGATGGCGACGTTGCGCAAACTCGCGTTGCTGTTGCTGCTGGTGTTGGTCAGCGATCCGTATGCCATATAAATGGCAACGAACGTCACCGCGCCCATGATGAAGGTGATTCCCACCCAGATCAAGGCGAAGTTCCTGACCTGACGGCGAAAGCGGATTCTCGGTGTCGATGCCATGTTGAAGCCTCGTTTCCACAAACCTACATAGATGTGTGTCCGTAGGGGCGTTATATATAACGCCCCTACAACCGAATCGATCTATTGTGTCAACGCGCTGCCGCCAGCGCGCTGCAGGCAGGACAGCCACCGCCGGGGCGGATCATGGCGTAGCCTGCCATTGGGTCGCTGCCGTAATTGCTGAAGTCGACGTTCCAGATGATCATCAAGCGCACCTTGCCGCTCTGGGAGGCGATGGCGGCGGCTTGCGCCAGCCATGCCGCCTGCTGCGCGACGGTCGTGTTCGCCGCCCAACCGAAGTACGGATCGAGCGGCGGATAGCCTTCCGGCGTCAGGTAGCCGAGTTCGGTGAAGCAGATCGGTCTTTGCCCGCCGATGATGCCCCAGTAGGTGCTGATCATGCTGGGCAGGTAGCGCGTGTAGTAGTTGTCGCGCGGGTCGCCGCTGGTCTGGTTGGGCGCGACGATGCCCTCGTTATAGTGCGCGCCGACGCAGTCGGCATACTGCAAGCCGCCGTTGTTGACCACGTCCTGCAGCCAGTGATCGTCGTTCATCACCTTACCGGGATAGGCGGCTTCCGCGCCGGTCGGGGAAGGCGCGGCGCTGATCACCATAACGCCCCCGTTGCGGCTCTTGATCGCCTGATAGGAAGCGCTGAGCACGCGCACGTAAGCCGCGCCGCTGATCTGCCCGGTGGGCCACTCGCGGTCAAGGTTCGGCTCGTTCCAGACTTCAATCGCGTCCGGTCCGAGCGCGGCGACGCCGCCGACCCAGTTGGCGAAGCCCTGAATGTAGCCGTCACCGCCGCCCGCCAGATCATTAGGATAGCCGACCAAGCCGAGCAGGATTTTGAAGCCCGCGCCGTGCGCCGTCGCAATCGGTCCGGCGGCGACCCCCGGATCGGTGCCGGGGCTGTAGCGCATTTGAATTTTCATCCACGTCATACCCGCGCTGTGCATCTGACCAGCTGCGCCGGTCGCCGGGTTGTCGACGTGACCGCCGTACTCGAAGCCGCCGACGATGCTGCCCGCGCCGGGCGCGACGGCGGCTTGCCCGCCGCCGGAGGGCGCTTGCACGACCGCCTGCGGAACGCTGGTCGGGCGAGGAGTGGGCGTTGGCGTCGAGGTCGGCAGGGGGGTCGGCGTGGGAGTCGGCGCGAAGACCGCGACCGCCGCGCCGCTCCGCTGGGCTGACGTGTCCCCATTGCCGACGACTTCGACGTTGATGGCGTAGTTGCCGTCCGGCGCTTGAATGGTGGCGACAAGACCTTCGTTCAGCCCGGTCGTCACCGTGTCGATCACGCCGTTGATGCCCTGAATCGTCCAGCGCAGCGCCAAATCCAGCGCTTGGGGTGGGGATGGGATTTGAATCTTGTAGTTGAGGATGGCGTCGAGGATGCCTTGCGCCGTGCCGCTGCTCATCAGGTCGTCGAAGGCGACGCCGCCGAGCGCGAACGGCACGGTACGATCCATCCGGTAGCGAAGTGCGTCGGGCGTGGTCAGCCACATGCGCGCGACCGCGCTGCCGTCGTCGCCGAGGTAGTCGACGTAAGGCTGCATCGTGTTCGGTTCAGCACCCGCCTGCGCGCGATAGCCGTTCAGCCGAACTTCGACCGGATCGCCGGGGTTAACCGTCCCGGATTCGGACTTCTGGGCGTCGATTTCAACATCGCCGAGCGCCGACAGCGCTTGTGCGTAGCCAATCGACGTCAGGCTGCTGCCGACCTGCTGCTGCGACAGCGCCGTCAAGCCGATCAGGATTTTGTCGCGGCTGACTTCGCCGACCGCCCAGCGGAGCAGCGCCTCGACCGGGCGATCCGCGCCGGGGACGAAATCCAGCGGGCTGGCGTCAAGGTTGATTTGCAGGTAATCGGCAGCCGCGCCGAGCGCGCGCCAGTCATACGCGCCAGTGTTCCAGCTACCGTCGAGATTCTGGGCGTCAGGGACGGCGACGATCAGCAGCAGCCCGGCTTGATGAAGCTGCTGGGCGAGGTCGGCGATGAAGGCGCTGTAGGCGTCGGTTAGGTCGGCGGGCAGGTCGCGGTAGTCGATCAGCACGCCGTCGTAACCCGATCCGGCAAAGGCGGCGATTTGGGCGGCATGTTCACGACGCAAGCTGCTGTTGGCGAGGATCGCGGCGATGGTGTCGGGATCGGTGGCGCGCGGATCGGCGTAGTTGCGGATCGACGGCGTGACCAGATAGCCGGCGTTGAGGTCGAAGCCCGCCGCGAGGTTGCCGACCAGCTTGCCCTCGATGGTCGGCTGCAACCCCGCCGGAGCGACGATGGTTGCCAGCTTGCCCACGTCCGCCGAGAGCACTTGCGTCACGTCAATCGAGACCAGCACGCTCGGCTGGTTGATCGGCGCGGCTTGGAACAGCGCGACGCGATCCGGCGTGGTGGTGACGACGCTCAGCAGTCGTCCGTCAGTCGGATGCGCCGGGATGAACGTCCACCTTTTCGTCCGGTCGCTCCAGCCGTAGAGGTCGAGAATATCCGGGTTCACGTCGGGCGGTAAATCGATGCTGAGGGTCATTTCGGCGGCAGCGCTGGACGCGGCGACGCCGTAGACCGAACTTTGCAGCGCCAGCGACGGCGGCACGGCGGCGAGCGCGTCGGGAATCCACGCCCCGGCGCTGGTATCACCGGCGAGGAAGCGATCCATCGGCACGGTGTTCAGCGTCAAGTCGAGCGTCTCGCCCGGCTGGAGGTCATAGGCGGCGAGGGTCAAGCCGTTGCTGGCGACTGCGTTGGCGCTGCCGGTCAGCGTGACGAAATTCCCGGCAAACAAGCGCTGATACAGGTTGATCGGTGGCAAGAATAAGCCGACGACCACCAGCGCCACAAAGACGACCAGCGTCGTCAGCACCGTCACCCAACAGCCGCAGCCGCCGCGCCGCGCCGGCTCGGGATTGGTTATTTCTTCTGGTGGCATCGGGTCTACGGGCGCGAATGGGTGCGTATCACTCAGTTGATCGGTCATTGCTTCTACCTACAAATAGGCGCGCGGGAAAGACCGCGCGCCCTACTTGAGCAAACTGTCGGCGGGTGGGTTAATTGGCGAGCGCATCGCAGGCGGGGCAGCCGCCGTCAGGACGGATAATCGCATAACCCGCCATCGGGTCAGCGCCATAGTTGGTGAAATCGACGTTCCAGACGATCATCATGCGGACCTTGCCGCTGGTGGCTGCCAGCGAAACCGCCTGATCGATCCACGCGGCTTGCTGGGCGACGGTGACGTTCTGCGCCCAGCCGAAAGCGCCGGGCAGCGGCGGGAAGCCTTCGGGTGTCAAGTAGCCAAACTCGGTGAAACAGAGCTTGCGCGAGCCGTTGAAAGCGGCGGAATAGGTGTTGACCATGCCCCAGAAGTAGCGCGTATAGTAGCCGCTGCTGCCGCGCGGGTCGCCGCTGGTCGCGGTAGGCGGCAGAATGCCTTCGTTGTAATGGACGCCGATGCAGTCCGCATAATTGGCGGCACCGGCGCGCGCCATGCCTTCGATGAAAGGCTTGTCGTCACAGCCCGCCGGGCTGCACCCGCCGAAATAGCCGGTCGGGGCGGGGGCGGCGCTGATCACCAGCGTGCCGGGGTTGGCGGCTTTGATGGCGGTATAGGCGCGGCGGAGCATTTCGGTGTAGCGCTGCGGGCTAATCTGCCCGGCAGCCCATTCGTGATCGATGTTCGGCTCGTTCCAGACTTCGATGGCGTCGGCACCGGCTGCGGCGGCTGCTGCCAGCGAGGCGGCGTACTGGTCGAGATAGCCGTCGTCGCCGACCGCGCCGGGTTCGCCGACGACGCCGAGCAGAATGCGGAAGCCGTTAGCGTGCGCCTCGTTGATGGCGCTGGCGTAATCTTGGAAGGCGTGGACTTGGCGCTTGATCCACGTCATACCGGCGTGGTGCATCTGGTTGATGGCGTTCTGCCCGAAGGCGTCGACGTGACCGCCGTACTCGAAGCCGCGTACTGCTGCGGCGTTGACGACCGGAGCAGCGGCTTGATCGGCGGGCGCTTCGACGGGCGGGTTAGCAGCGGCAGGCGCGGGAGCCGCACCGCCGGGCGGGGCAGAAACGGTGTAGGGGTCGTCGACCCACTTCGACGGCAGCGCCGCCAGTTGATCGGCGCTCAAGTTGAGGGCGGAATCGACCACCCAACCCTGCTCATTGTTCTGGGTCACGCCGCGCACCCAACCACCGCCGGGCGCTTGCCCATCAAGGCGCATGGTCGAACCCGCCGGGACGATGGTAATTCTGCGCCACTCGGTGCCGGGACCGCTGCGCAGGCTGGCATCGACGGTCAGAGTCGCGTCGAGACTGCCGTCCTGAGCATAAACGGTGGTGGACAGCATCACAATCAGCAGCGCAAACAGTATCCGCATCATTTACCTTAAAAGTCTCACGACATATACCCTAAGACGCGCGGCATTGTAGCAAAAGGGGGTGGCGACTGCAAACCCCCTTTCGCCCGTCGAGGGAAGCGGCTAAACTCTGGTGATGGGGGTGCGGCATACCTTGCCCCTACGAACTGAGCCGTGAAATCAGACCACAGCAGCCGAAACCGATGATTCGCCTACGGTGGCATGCTGGGGATAAGGACTTAAATCAATGAGCAACTTTTACGCGACGATTGCCCGCTATTACAACTCCGAGCACGAGGGCAAAACCGAAGACCTCGTCTTCTACAGCGAGCTTGCCGAAGAATACGGCGGACCTGTGTTGATCGTCGGCAGCGGGACGGGGCGGGTGCTGCTGCATCTGGCGCAGGAGGGCTACGACGTGCATGGTATCGAGATCGAGCCGATTATGAACGACCGCGCCCGCCGCAAGATCGCCGGGCTGCCGCACCTGCGCGACAAGATCACCCTGCATGAGGGCGACGCGCTCAAGGTCGCGCTGGACGCGCAGTTCAAGCTGGCGATCATCCCCTACAATACGCTGATGCACTTCTTCCAGAACGACGGGGATCGGCGGCTGATCACGCGGCTGCGCGCGTGGGTGTCGGCGGGCGGCGCGCTGGTGATCGACCTGCCCAACGCGGGCGAAGCCTTCGCCGCGCCGGATACCGAGGCGGTCACGCTGGAGCGGACGTTCCTTGAACTGGAGAGCGGGCATCTGGTGATGCAGCAGTCGGTCAGTCGGATCGACCGGGTCGAGCAGTTGATGGATGTGACGTGGATTTACGACGAGATCGGCGAGGACGGCGTGCTGTCGCGGACGGTCGTGCCGGTGCTGATCCGCTACTATTTCTATGCCGAATTACGGCTGCTGCTGGAATTGTGCGGCTTCGAGGTCGACGAGGTGTTTGGCGATTTCGACCGCATCCCCTTCGAGGATGGTGTGCCGCGCATGATCGCCGTCGCTAAGTAGAGGCGGATCGACTTACTGATCGTTGAGTCCCTTGCCAGCGAGAATCTGCGGCGTGTATTTCTCGATCCTCGATTCCCGCGTTTCGGCTCGCTTGGGGGCGGCAAAATAGAGCAGGTAGGCGCGCTGCCGTCCCGGTGTCAATGCCTGAAAAGCGGTTTTCAAGGCAGGGCTTTCATCTAGTCTGGTTTGAAATTCTTCAGGGGTTGCGAATTCGGTCGTGGGTTTGAAATCCACCCTCAAACCGGATTTTTCGACTTCAATCGCTTCGGCAATATAGGCTTTCAGGATCGGTTCCAGTTCGACGATTTCGTCAACGTCGGTGAACCGAATCTGGCGCGCCGACTGCACGTTCTCCGTTTGCTGGACGAGAATTCCGGCGGCATCCTTCAACAGCGCGCCTTTGACGAACAGCAGCGCGCAGTATTTCTTGAATCCGTGCATTAGGACGACGTTCTTATCCCCAAACGTATAACAGGGAACCCCCCACTTCAATGTTTCGGTCAGCCCACAGTCGAGCACGATCGGTTCGCAATTGCTGGTATTCTTCGCTGCCATTGTTTGGCTTTCGTAAAAAAGAAATCAACTTTCGGATTCGTTCTGCTCTCGGTCATGGCAGGATGCTTTTCTCAGCTCACAGACGAAAATGATACGCATGTTCGGCAAAAGGAGCGTACAGGAAGACTATTCATCAGTCAAGCGGTCGTGACTGCCCAACCAAGTCGGGATAGACAGCCTTGCGTTGACCGATTAGAGTAGTTGTTCCGAATGCGATAGAGGTGTAGGGACGCGGATTAAACCTGTTCCTACAATGCACATTATGCGCTATCTGGTGGCTTTGTTCTGTCTCGCATTATTCGCCGCGTGCGACAACGTCGCGCCGACGCTGACCCCTACTCGCCCGCTCTCCGCGCCGACGCTCGAAGCCAGCGCCACCATCTTGCCGCTGATGTCGGCGCAGCAGCCGACTCAATACATGTATGCCGGGCAGAACGACCCGACCGCCGCCTCGCTCCCGCGCGATTCAGAACTGCCGCCGCTGGCAGCCGGGACGCTCGCGCCGGGCGAGACGCATCAGCCGATTGCCCTGACCGCCCCCGACGGCGATCAATTGCTAGGCGACCTTTACGCCAGCCGCCAGACCGACGTGCTCGCACCGGGGATTCTGCTGCTAGCGACGTCGAACGACGGCTGGCTCGATCTGCCGCTGCGCTTGCAGGCGCAGGGGTATAACGTGCTGGCGATGCCGCTGCGGGCGGGCACCGATGCCAATTCGCTCTCGGCGCGGGGCGATTTCGAGGCGATGATCGACGCGCTCAGCCAAACCGCTGATCCGGGACACTTGGCGGTCGTCGGGGCGGAAACCGGCGCGGACGTGGCGCTGCTCGGCTGCTCGGAGGATTTGCTCTGTGACGCGGTGGCGCTGCTGACTCCGACCGATCAGGTCGTCGCGCAGAACACGATTATCCGCTTCAATCCGCGCCCGATCTTCCTCGCGGTGGGGCGGGATGACGCCGCCAGCTTCGGTATTGTCGAGTTTCTACGCGGATCAGCGCGGGGTGACGTGGGTTACGAGCCGGTTGACGGCGCGGATCGAGGGGCGACTCTGCTGCAAACGAGCAACACGCTCCAAGACCGGCTGATCGAGTGGCTGGGGCAGCAGTTGGCTTAGGACTCGGTTACGAGTTTGTGAAGCTCAATTCCTACTGGTATTTCCAGATTAGCCGCTGTGTCAAAGTGACTGGATAAATTCATTATCGTTAGCCCAACGACCTCACCCGTCTCAATGTCTAGCCGCAGCAGCACGTCATTACCGAGTTCCTCTGAAATCGCGGGGCGAGGATCGCCAATCGAGAGGTACAGAATATCCATAACTTTGTTGTAGGACATCTGCATCATTTTCTCCACAGGACATCTCCTACCTTAATCTTGCTCGTAGCGTAGAATGTTGAGACGTAATTACGGTCGATGCGCTTAACAACGACGACAATCCACTTTCCACTTAAAACGCTCGACGCATAACGATAGTATAGCATCACTCGATTATCGCTGGAACTACGCCGCACCTCGTCAGGGGTTTTTAGTGTAGTTTCGACAAGCTCAACAAAGCCTTTCGCTTCTGGATGCTTGTTAAACGTCTCGCCGCGAACTTCGTCTATCAGCACAACTTCTTCGCCGAACACATCGATATAGATTTGTTCACTCAATTCTACATGCCCCCTATTTGTAGCATTGGTGAATACTTTGAGCGGTGGTTCACCTCGCCTTCAGCCAGTCTTGGCTGAGCATCCCGAAATAGAGCTGATCCTGATACTCCCCGCGAAAGAAGCAGCGCTGGCGCAGCGCGCCCTCGTACATGAAGCCGAGTTTGCGTAAGAGCCGCTTGGACGGCATGTTTTCCGCCAAGATGACCGCTTCGATGCGGTGCAAGCCCAATTCGCGGAAGCCGTAGCTGAGGGCGCAAGCCACCGCCTCGGTCATGATGCCCTGCTGCCAAAAGGCGCGATGAAGTTCGTAGCCGATCTCGGTGGAATGGAAGCCGGGATCGAAATTCCAGAAGGTACACGAGCCGATCACGGTGTCCTCGCCTTTGAGGGTGATGCACCAGAACAACGCTTCACAGCGCTCGTAATAGCCCCGGTGACGCTGCATCCACGCCTGTGTGTCGGCGATGCTTTGGTGCGGCTCCTGCCCGTAAGGGGTCGTCACGTCCGGGTCTGACTTGATGGTGAAGAAGGCGTCCGCGTCGCTCGGTTGCATTTGACGCAGCATCAAGCGATGGCTGCTGAGCGTGGGAAACTGAATAAAAGCGCTGTTAATCGTCATAAGTTTGGCTTTCATGCAAAGCAGAATAAATTCATTCGCCCGATTCTTGGCGCTGCCGTGCGCGCAGAGTTTGCCGCAGCGTGTCGAGCGGCTGGAGATCGCCGTCCGCGCCGGTGTAGTACCAGTGATCCCAGCCGTTGCAGGGGGCGCTCGTCAGTATCCGTGCGATCTGGTGGATCGAGCCGCACAGGTCGCGGTACTGGAGCCTGCCGTCGCCGCGAACGTGCGCGATCAGCGTGAGATCGCGGTCGAAGGCGACTGTTTGCCCCGCGTCGATCAAGCCCGCCTCGATCAGTCGCTTGAACGAGATGCGCGGCGGAGTCGGCTGCAACTCGACGGTCTCCGTTTCGGGGATCACCGCGTCGATCCGCGCCTGCGCGACCTTAATGTACGCCGCCTCGCGCTCGATGCCGATCCAGTGGCGTCCTAAGCGTTTGGCGACCGCGCCGCTGGTGCCGGTGCCGAAGAACGGGTCGAGCACCACGTCGCCGGGATTGGACGCCGCCCGGATCACCCGTTCGAGCAGGGCTTCGGGTTTCTGGGTCGGGTGAGCTTTGGCGCCGTTGATCTTGATGCGCTCGCTGCCGCCGCAGATCGGGATCAGCCAATCGCTGCGCATCTGCTTGCCGTCGTTGAGCGTCTTCATCACCTGATAGTTGAAGGTATAGCGCGATTTCTCGGAATGCTTCGCCCAGATCAGCGTTTCGTGGGCGTTGGTGAAGCGCACGCCGCGAAAATTCGGCATCGGGTTCGCCTTGATCCAGACGATCTCGTTGAGAATCCAGTAGCCCAAGTCGAGCAGGATCGCGCCGACGCGGTGGATGTTGTGATAGGTGCCGATCACCCAGAGCGTCCCTTCCGGCTTGAGGACGCGGCGGCAGGCGCTCAGCCACGCGCGGGTGAAGGCGTCGTAATGGGCGAAGTCGTCGAACTTGTCCCAGTCGTCGTCGACGGCGGCGACTTTGGTCTGGTTGGGTCGCCAGAGTTCCTGCTGAAGCTGCAAGTTGTAGGGTGGGTCGGCGAAGATCAGATCGACGCTGGCGGCGGGCAGCGCTGCCAACTGGTCGAGACAGTCGCCGGGGATGATTTGGTCAAGGGGTAGGGCTGGTCGGGTCATGAGGCGCTCGATCATCAGGGCAAGCGGTCAGGCTCAACCCTCGATTGAGCTTAACCTAGCCGCATTATAGCGCCTTCGCGCCGATCAGATTAGGCGTCCGGTGGAATGGTGCTGAATTTGAGGGGATAGTGTAGAGCGCAGGTTTCAAACCTGCCCCTACGGATACCAATACCCTGATTGCTAGTTCCTGACCTCACCCCGCTGCGCTTCGATTAGCTCCCCCTCTCCATGCAATGGAGAGGGGGTTGGGGGTGAGGTTTTGAGCGAAACATCGACAACTAGCAATCAGGATACAAATGTAATTTGCCCGAACTGCTTACGCCCGCAGCTTGGCGTCGAGGCGATGGTGCAGGCTGCGGACGATACGCGAGTGCACCGACGCGACCTCTTTATCGGTCAGGGTGCGCTCGTCGGTCTGGTAGGTCAGGCGATAGGCGAGACTCTTGCTGCCGTCGGGAATCGAGTCGCCCCGGTAGACGTCGAACAGGCGCACCTCCTTGAGCAGATCGCCGCCCGCGTCGTAGATGGCGGCTTCGACGTCCGCCGCTGCCGTCGCCTCGCCGACGATCAGCGCGATGTCCTGCAAAACCGGCGGCGTGGTTGGCAGCTTGGTGATCACTACTGTCGCCGGGACGCGGCTCAGCAGCGCGTCGAGGTCGAACTCCGCCATCAGCACGGGTGCGCCGCTCAAGCCGAAGCGCTCGGCGACCAGCGGGTGAAGCTCGCCGAACACGCCGATCTCGGTGTCATCAAGCACCAGCAGCGCCGATTTGCCGGGATGGAACGACGTATGCTCGGCGCGCTGGTAGACCGCACCGCCGATGTGCAAGCCGTCGAGCAGTTCCTCGACCACGCCTTTGAGGTCGAAGAAGTCGACGGCTGTCGCTTGGGCGTCGGCGTTCTGCCCCTGATTCATCCAGCCTTCGGGAGTGCGCGGACCCGTCATCAGCAGGGCGAGGCGGCGCGGCTCGTCGGGCAGCAGTTGATCGTCATGGGCGAGGTAGATACCGCCGATCTCGAAAATTTGCTGGCGGTCGGTGAAGCGGGCGTTCCCCTGCGCGTTGGTCAGCAGGTTCGCCAGCAGAGTGTGGCGCATGGCGATCTTGTCCGCCGCAATCGGGTTCGCCAGCGTGACGTAATCCGCCAGCGGCAGCGACGAGACCGCACCCGGCGGCACCAGCAGCGCCTCACGCTCCGGCGTGGTCAGCCGGTAGCTGATGTTCTCGCGCAAGCCGAGCGCCACCAGTAGATCGCGGGCGCGCTCCTCCAACTCAAGCGCCGGATTGCCGCGCTGGGGCGGCATGGCGTCGGCGATGATGGTGGTCGGGACATTGCCGTAGCCGTAAATGCGGGCGATCTCCTCGATCAAGTCCGCCTGTCCGACGATGCCCTCGCCGATGTCCATCCGTGTGTCGGGGACGGCAACGTCGAGTGAGTCGCCGGATCATAATGGACGCCGAAGCCGCCGCGCAGCAGCAGCTTCGCCGCCTCGTCCGCGCTCAGCGGCACGCCGAGAATCCGCGCGATCTGCTTACCGGCAGGTTGACGGTGATCTCCGGCGCGGGCAGCGGATACTCGTCGATGATCCCGTTGCGCGACTGCCCGCCGCCGGTCTGGCGCATCAGTTCGATGCCGCGCTGGACGCCGCGCAGCGCCCATGACGGATGCACGCCCCGGCTGAAGCGCAGTCCGGCGTCGGTCATGATCTTCTGCGCCTGCATCGAGTGGCGGACGTTGATGAACTGCCAGTTCGCCGCTTCGAGCAGGACGTTCTTGGTCGTGGCGCTGATCTCGGTGTCCGCGCCGCCGATGATCCCGCCGATGCCGAGCGGTCCGGCGCTGTCGGTGACGAGGATAGTGAAGTCGTCAAGGGTGCGCTTCTCCTCGTCCAGCGTGGCGAGCGGCTCACCCTGTGTCGCCAATCGCGTGACGATGTGGGGTGGCTGCCCCCCGGCGCGTGCCAGCAGCTTGTCGTAGTCGTAAGCGTGAGTCGGCTGCCCGATCTCGAAAGTCAGGTAGTTGGTCACGTCGACGATGTTGTTGATCGGGCGCTGCCCGACCGACGCCAGACGGCGCTGCATCCACTCCGGCGAGGGCTGGATGGTCACGTCACGGAGCAGGGCGGCGGTGAAGCGCGGATTAAGCTCCGGCTCGCGGATTTCGATGCTGATCGCGCCCGCAATCGGCGCGCCGGTCATGACCACGTCGTAGGGCGGCTCGCGCAGCGGCGTATCGAGCAGGGCGGCGCACTCGCGGGCGACGCCGAGGATGCTGTAGGCGCGGGCGAGGTTGGGCGTCAGTTCGACGTCGAAGATCACGTCGCCGAGCACGTCTTGCAGCGGCGTACCGGGGGGAAAACCCGGATCGTCGTGCATGAGGATGATGCCCTCGTGTGAGTCGCTGATGCCGAGTTCCTTCTCCGAGCAGACCATGCTGCGGTTGGGAATGCCGCGCAGGGGCTTTTCCTTGAGGATCATGCGCTTGGGTTCGTCACTGTGACCGTCCCAGACTTCCGCGCCCTCGGCGGCGTAAGCCGTCCACAGCGGCGGGTCGAGCACGCCTTTGCCTTTGTACTCGAACAGGTTGGGCGCGCCGGTGACGCACTGTTCCAGTTCCGCGCCGCCGTAATCGACCATCGCCAAGACGAGGCGGTCGGCGTTGGGGTGCGGCTTGACCTCGCGGATCGCGCCCAAGAGCAGCTTCTCCCGATCCCAGACTAGATGGTTCGAGACGGGATAGCGGACGCCCTCGACGGTGGTCTGCGGCAAGCCGACGTAGTCGATGTGCCCGACTTCCAGTCCGGCGGCGGTCATGCGCTCCGCCAGCAGTTCGGGCGGCACGTCGATGTCGATGAATTCTTTGAGCCACGATACAGGTACGAGCATAGTTGAGCCTTTAGCTATTAGCACCCCTCACCCCCGATCCCTCTCCCACGCAGGCGGGGCGAGGGAGAAAACCAACGGCAAGGTGCAACTTGCGTTGCCTGCGCCCCTCTCTGAATTCGGGAGAGGGGTTCGGGCGGATGGCCGTGAGCTCCTACGAATTCTTCTTTTCATCATCCGGCGTTCGGGCACTCATCTGCCGGTTCGCCGTTCTGCCGATTACGTCGCCGCTCGCGGATGGCGCGCCCGCGTTCCTGCTGGCGCTGCGACAACAAGGTGATGAAGCCCGCCAAAATCCCCAAGCCGACCAAGATGTAGATCATCGTGAACACCTTCCCGGCGTCGGTCTGCGGCGAGAAATCGCCATAGCCGACGGTCGTCAGGGTGATCACGCTGAAGTAGAGCGAGTCGAGCCATGTCCAGCCTTCGACGCTGTGATAGAAGATCATGCCGCTGATCAGCACCAGCACGACCAGATAGACGACACCGCGCGTTTCCCGGTCTTTGAGCAGCGACCAGATCGTGCGGATGAAGTCGAAGATCAACGGCAGGATCGGCAGGGGCATGGTGCATTCCTCTCTAGCGCTGGGAACGCCGCTAGAACTGTTCCAGAAAACGCAGATCGTTGCCCCAGTAGTAGCGGATGTCCTGCACGCCGTACTTGAGGTTGATCATCCGCTCCGGTCCCATGCCGAAGGCGAAACCGCTCCAGACTTCGGGATCGTAGCCGCCGTTGCGCAGCACGACCGGGTGCATCATGCCGCAGCCCGCGATCTCCAGCCAGCCGGTGTACTTGCACATGGCGCAGCCCTCGCCGTGACAGAGCAGGCATTCGGCATCGACTTCCATGCTCGGCTCGGTGAAGGGGAAGTAGGACGAGCGGAAGCGGACTTCGGTATCGCGCCCGAACATGCGCCGCGCGAACTCGCTGATCGTGCCCTTGAGGTCGGTCAGGTGGATGTTCTTGCCGATGGCGACGCCCTCGACCTGATTGAACTGAATCTCGCTGCGCACCGAGACCTGCTCATAGCGATAGCACATCCCCGGCAGGATCACGCGGATCGGCTGCGTGCCGTTTTCGCCGTACTCGCGCATCGAGCGGATTTGCCCCGGCGACGTGTGCGTCCGCAGGATCACGCCCGGCTTGGTGGTGTGGAAGGTGTCCCACATATCGCGGGCGGGGTGATGCGGCGGGATGTTGAGCAGCGTGAAGTTGGTCTCGTCGTCTTCGACGTCGCGGCTGCGGTAGACCTGAAAACCCATCTCCGCCCAAATGTCGTAGAACTGGCGCAGCATTTGGGTCGATGGATGCAGCCCACCGACCGGACGCGGGCGACCGGGCAGCGTCACGTCGATTTCGCCGCTTTCCAGTTCGCGCGCCAATTCCTGCGCCTTGACCAGCGTCTCGCGCTCGGCGAAGGCTTGCGCCAGCGCGACCTTGACCTCGTTGGCGCGCTTGCCGAATCCGGCGCGTTCCTCCGGCGGCAGCCCGCCGACGCCGCGCATGATCTCGGTGACCGCGCCCTTCTTGCCCAGATACTTGATCTCCCACTCGCGCAGCGCGTCGCCGTCACTGACGGCGGCGAGCGCTGCTTGTGCTTCTGCGTCTAGTGCTTCCAGTTTTTCGAGCATATAGTCTCTCCTGCTTACTCGTGAGTAGCTGAATTCACGCCGCCAACAGCGATCGTGAATGTCGTGCGTTCATTTGCTGTCCAGAAACTCGATTTGCTCCGGCGTCACGTCGATGACGCAGCGCAGCCCCTTGTTCGCGTTCTGGGCGTGGTAACCGCTCAATGCCCGGCGCAAATGGAGATACGCCAGACGATTGAGGATCGCGCCGGGTGTCAGGACGTACTTAAATGCCAGCCGCAGATCGCTGCTGCGCAGAATTTGCGCGTCCGTTTTGACGGCAGCGCTGCCCGTAATGCGCAGGATTCGCTTTCGACCCGGTTCGCGTTCGATCTGGAGCAGCACGCTGACGTGCGGATTGCTCTTAATCTGACGCGCGGCGAGCGTCCAGTCATCCGTCCCTAGCCAGAGATGACCCTCGGCATAGACGAAGTAGAGTGACGTGATGCTCGGTTTTCCGCTGCGCGACAGCGTGGCGATCCGCGCGACCATCGACCGCCGTAAGTAAGCGAGGGCTTCGGGATCGTCAATCGTCATCGTCCACCTCGTGCAGCGTTCCGTAATCCCACGCGACCGTCTTGGTCGGTGTCAGCTCGTACCACGTCGATCCGGTCGCCGCGCCGCTTGGTGGTGGGGTCGACTGTAGCAGCCCGCGAATGTAGATCGCCCGCAGGTCGAAGAAATACACGCCTTCATCGACCAGCAGCACGGTCTCTTGTCCGTCCTCCGGTTGGTACGCCGCACCGGAGGGCAGACCGACGAAATAGCGGTCGTCGCGCCAGATCAGATCGACTGGCTGTGCCTGTGGCTCGTCACCGTGCGCAAAGCCGATACAGGCGCGGGGCACACGTTCAAGCAGATCGTGTGCTGACTCGGGATCGATGTTTCGGGTCACTTTCTTCATGACTCTATCCTCGTACTCACCCCCATGGTCGTTGGGCAGAAACGACCGGGATCAACCGGTTGGATATCACCGAAAAACGAAAAACGCCCTCGTCCCACGAACTGTAGGGACGAGAGCGTCGAATCTCCCGCGGTACCACCCTGATTGGCGACGGATGCGTCAGCATACGCGCCCACCTTGATTTCCCCGATAACGCCGGGCAGCGGAGCGGACTACACAGTCAACTGTTGGTGTTTTTGTAGGGACGTTATATATAACGCCCCTACGATTGTTCTCAACTGTCGGCGTTCACCCGTCAGCGCGGTGAGCTTGTGCTCACACCGATCAAGGGAATTTCCACCGGGGCGACCTGCCGCGCTCTCAGTCGATGGCGCTGGCTCCCTGTCTAGGCGTTGATCCGGTGTACTTGGCTTGATCATCGCTGTTGCTGGTAATTATGCGGCGCGAAATCGGCGGCTGTCAAGCCTATCTTTGCCTGAGTATCTGATCATATTCCGCGTGCGTGCCGATCCAGAACCAGACGTAGCTGCCATCTTTTGTACGCCGACAGAGCGCTCGATAGCTGATGCCAATGCGGGCTGAATACCACGTGGGATCACCGCCAAGTGGTTTGAAATTTAGTCCCGCGTAGTTTGGGTCGTGTTCAAATTGAGCATAGGCTTTATCGGCTTGTCGCTGTACCAAGCGCGGAAGGGTAGTGTAGCGTTCGTGAAATTCGCGGGTGCGGTGAGACTTCACGACTCGGTATCGAATTCCTCGGTCAGCCCGGCTTCGTAGTCCTCAAGCGCCTTGCGTCCCATTTCCACCAGAGCCGGGGGTACGGCTTTAAACTGCTCGTCCCACAGCGCATCATGCAGGCGCATGACCTCGTGCAGCAGGGCGGGGAGGGTATCGTTCAATTCGCTGATCGCTTGTTCAGCCATAAACGCTTCTAATAGGTCGCGTTCTTCATCAGTTAATTTCACCGTGAGCGAAACCGTATGGGATTGCGCCGTCTTTTGTGTCGCCATCGTGATTACCCGCTTCCACTCGTTTCAGATTCATTATAGCATAGCAACCATGAGCGACCGGCGAACGTGAGCCAACTTGAACCGTTAAGATAGGTTAAAGATAATGTATGCTGCTTGACACACGTTCAAAACCGTGCTAATCTCTACGGTAGCTTGGTTAGGCATCTGCGCCTGCCTTGCGTCGTGTAACACCCATAAGCTGACAACCGGGCAATTCGACGCCCGAACCCTGTATCCGATGCGCCCAGCGCATCCTCGGTATAGCCGAGACGAATGAAGGAGGTTGTTAATGTCTATAGCAGTGAAACCCCGTATCGAACCCGGAGCAGTGTACTCCCGGCAAGAGGCAGCGGAGGCGCTCGGCATTAGCCTGAGCACGCTCAAGCGGCTGGTGAAGAACGGGCATCTGCGCGTTAGCAAACCCGACGGAATGCGGCGTGTTTTCATCACCGGAGAAAGTATTCTGGCGATGCTCGACAATACCATTGTGGAGCGGGGTGCCTGATGGCTTATTCGACCGCTCTACCTCGCCTCTTGCACATCATGGGCACGAATCCGGGGTCGGATTCCGCCTATACGCCGGTGAACGCCGGGATGCTCGCGCGTCCGTGCTTCATGGGTGGTGTGCAGGCGCGGTTTGGTGGTTTGGTCGATAGCGGAAATAGTGTAGGACAGTCTTACGAACGAGGACATCACCCTCCGAGGTGATCCTCCCCCAACTATGGGTAGCCCAAGGGCGTGAGACTGTGAAGGTACAAGTCTCACGCTCTTTTTGTTTTTCTGGTAGGCAAGGTTTTTGCAAGCGAGGTAATTATGGGACCGACGCTTCAACCTAATCTGCAACTGCTCTACAACGAGGCTCGCCTTTCGGGATTGCTGGAGGCGCTCGACGAACTGCACAGCGCTGCCAGCGATGGCAACGTCCGGGCGGTAACGCCCTTGAGCAATGCCGAATTGACGAGCTGGCTCTACGAGATCATCTACACGGCTCAGGAAGCGATGAGCGAGATCGAGAGCAAGAATGCAGAACCGGCAGCGGGTTTGACCCTAGTCAGGAAGTCGTCCTAAATAACCGGCGACTCTCCTGTCTAGCGAAAGCGGGGGCTGTTTGAACAGCCCGGCGGCATTCAGCGTAGACCAATCTAGCAACAGGCAGGAGATGCCATCATGTTTTTGAATGAACGCGATTTACGTGTCACCGCCGAGCGTCGCAAAGACTTACGGCGCGAAGCAGACCAGCAGCGGTTGGCAAAAGCGAGCCGTCTGCCGCAGGTCAAACAATCGAAGCAGACGAGTCCTCTATGGACGCGCATCTGGACGTTGTTCTAGCACACATCGTGCTGGACACAGTCGTGCAAAACACGAATGGAGAAAGGCATCAGTCCATGAGTTACGGTAGCGACGGCAAAAGCACGTCCACCGAACCGGATCAAGCCTATGCTTCGTGTCCAGCCTCTAAACAGGAGGTTGGGCACGCAGCCCAACAGCCTACAGTACAGAACGTCATCGAATGACAATTTCGGGCGGGGTTTATCGTTAGTCAATGCAAACTGGTTCGTAACTTTGAGGTAGGTTTTAGCGTTAGTGTCTATGAGGGAGTAATCCCGCATCGCGGAGAGAGGGAACCCGGCGCGACAACAGGGGTGTTGGCTGGTTCCCTCTTTTTTGATGGAAATTTACAGCACGAGGGGTATTACGGGATGAACTGTGAGGATTACGTCAATCGCTATGGGATGGTGACACATGAGCTTGGGCGTCCGACCCTGCATCCCGACGACGCGAACAAAGCGACCGACTTCAATACGAAACAGGCGCTTTATCGCTGCATCGGTGTCGATGCTGACGATGACTATCTCGTCCTCACAACGGGCGGGACGCCCTTTCGTGCCTTAGCGGAGCGTTTTCTGCCTACAGACGATCCGGTGTTCTGGATGGGCGACCACGTCCGTGTGAAAGACTTGCCGACCAAGACAGGCGTGATTTATCGCGTTGGTTGGCATAATAAGGAGCGACAGCCAACCTATTATCTGCGGATCGGTACCCGGAGCAGCACGCATCGGTATTTTGCTCATGAGCTTGAACGCGTGGAAACCAATACAGCCTGACGGAATCGGTCGCTTGTGCCAAGATTAACGAATAAGTGAGACGTTAAAGGCTGTGTTAACCTCGCTGCTAACGCCATTGAATTGCGGTATAATTCATATGGTTGTTTAAGGGCGAATCTTGAGGTGTTATGTCTTCTGGAAGCACCATACAAGGCAGGGTTCTGCTCCTCAACGGTCACACTTGGGAGCCGCTCTCCGTAATTTCAATCCCCCGTGCTATCAATCTCCTGTTAGCCGAAAAAGCGGTCGTCGTTGAGCAGACTGGCGAATTTCTTCGCACCATTCGTGATCGCTACCCGATCCCGTCCGTGATCGCGCTGCGGACTTACATCAACGTGCCGCGCCGCCGAGCGCATTGGAGCCGTCACGGCGTGCTCGTGCGCGACGGCTACACCTGCATCTACTGCAAGGCGACGCCGGGCAGTCTGGTCAAGGGCAAGCAGTTGAACAAGAGCGATTTCACCGTCGATCACATCGTGCCCAAGTCGAAGGGCGGCAAAGATCAGTGGGGGAATACGGCGTGCGCCTGCTACCACTGCAATCACCGCAAAGGTGATCGCCTGCCCAACGAAGCGGGGATGAGCCTGCACTGGGAGCCAAAGACGCCGCGCACGAGCTACCTCGTGATCGCCGTCGGCAGCGGCATCGACTCGTGGAAGCGCTACATCGAATACTGACGAACAGCCTGCTGTTCGTTTTGCTCAAGAGGGGTGAACCCTCGCCCCTCTCTGTCGTTTTGATTTCCGCCTAATACCTCGTAACTTTTCACCGATCACCACGTATTGCCTTATAAGCATAGATTATTTGGGGGGGAGCGCTCATGCAAGAGACGTTGGTTCAGGCGCGCAACCTGAGCAAAGAGTTCAAACGCACCACCGGGGAAAAGTTTTTCGCGGTTAAGGGCGTCAATCTCGACATCCGGCGCGGCGAAATCTTCAGCCTGCTCGGTCCGAATGGGGCGGGCAAGACGACCACCATCTCGATGATCAGCGGGTTGATCGCGCCGACCAGCGGTGACGCGCTGATCGGCGGGCACTCGATCACCAAAGAGCCAATCGCCGCCAAAAAGCTGCTCGGAGTCGTACCGCAGGAGATCGCGCTGTACCCCACGCTGACGGCGCGGCAGAATCTCGATTTCTTCGGCAAGATGTACGGCATGGGCGGCGCGGAACTGGCGCGGCGGATCGACGAGACGCTCGACTTCATCGACCTCAAGGAACGCCAGCACGACAAAGTCGAGAGCTTCTCCGGCGGGATGAAGCGGCGGGTCAACATTGGCATCGGCTTGCTGCACAATCCGCAGTTGATCTACATGGACGAGCCGACCGTCGGCATCGACCCGCAGAACCGCCGCCGCGTGCTCGATACCGTGCTGCGCCTGCGCGACGAGCGCGGCATGAGCGTGCTCTACACCTCGCACTTGATGGAAGAAGTTCAAGAGATCAGCGACCGGGTGGCGATCATCGATCACGGCGAAGTGATCGCTAACGGGACGGTCGGCGAGCTGATCCAGAAGGTCGGCGAAGAAGACCGGCTGATCTTCAACGTGGGCGATCAAATTGTGCCGGAGGCGCTGCTGCGCCGCTTCGAGACCGGCGTTGACGGCGTGACCAGCGCCAAATACACGCAGCGCGAAGCTGCCCACCCGGAGGCGGACGGCGCGAGCGCGAAGGTTGACGGCAAAAAGTTAAAAACCGGCGAAGTCGCACCGGCGGTCGTCGAAAACCACCTACCAGCGAATGGCGTCGTCACGGTGTTCGCCAAGCGCGGGCGTAAGGCGCTGCCGGACCTCATCCGGCTCGCCAACGAAGCCGATCTGGACGTGCTGTCGGTCGAGGTGCGCGAGCCTGACCTCGAAGCCGTGTTCCTGCACCTGACCGGTCGGGCGTTGAGGGACTGACCGATGCTGCGCAAAATATGGACGATCACTTGGAAAGAACTGTACACGACCTTCACGGATCGCAACCTGATCCTGATCATGATCGTGACGCCGCTGGCGCTGGCGACGATCATCGGCATGGCGTTCAGCGGCTTCATCAACACCAGCAACGACGTGCCGATCCGTGACATCCCGGTGGCGGTCGTCAATCTCGATCAAGGCGCGGACGCCAACGGCACGACCGTCAACTATGGCGATAATTTCGCCGACGTCGTCGCGCCAACCATTCCCCACAGCGACGACCCGCTGGAACAACTGCTGAACGCGACGCGGGTTGCTGATGCGGAGACAGCGCGGGCGGGCGTTGACAAGGGCGACTATGTTGCCGCGATCATCATCCCGGCGGACTTCAGCGCCAAATTGACTTACAGCCAGACCCACAACATCGAGCCAGTGTCGGTCGAGGTTTACGCCTCGCCGGGGTCGCCGATCTCGGCGAACGTCGTCGGCAGCATCGCCGAGAGCATCGTCAACCAGATCGCGACCGGCAGTATTACAGTCGAGGCGACGATTGAGGCGCTGATCGCGCGGGCGCAGAGCGACCCGGCGTTCGGGCTGCGCTTCGCCGCTGCGTCGGCGTCGGGCAGCTTCCAGCCGGATTTCGCGGCAGCCTTCACCCCCGGCGAAAACCCGATCTCGATTGAGCAGCAGACGGTCACGGGGCAGGCGGCAGCCTTCAGCCCGCTGGTGCTGTTCGGCTCGGCGCAGGCGGTGTTCTTCATGTTGTTTACGGCGATGGGCGGCGCGAACAGCCTGCTCGAAGAACGGCGCGACGGCACGCTCCAGCGCTTGATCGCGTCGCCGACGCCGCGCATGGTCATTCTGCTGGGTAAGCTGCTGGGCACCTTCGTGACCTGCATCGTTCAAGTGACGATCCTCGTGATCGCGCTGACGCTGGTCGGCAGCGTGATCGCTGGAGAATTCCAGTTCATCTGGGGCAGCAATATTGGGGCGCTGGCGCTGGTGATCGTCGCGGTCTCGCTGGCGGCGTCGGGCTTGGCGACGGTGGTCGCGGCGCTGGTGCGGACGCCGGAGCAGGGCAACGTGATCGGCAGCGTCGTCTCGATGGCGCAGGCGATTTTCGGCGGTGCGTTCTTCGGGACGGCGGCACTGCCCGCCGCCATGAAACCGCTGACCAGCTTGACGATCATCTGGTGGGGGACGGACGCCTTTAGCAAGCTGGCGCAGAACCAGATCGACATCGGGCAAAATCTGCTGGTGCTGGCGCTGATGGGCGTCGTCCTGTTCGCCGTCGGGCTGGTGATTTTCAGCCGCCGTTTGAGCGTTTGAGGGGGCATCATGCGAACGATACTCGACATTGCCATTAACGATCTGCGTGTCCTCTTCAAAAACCGCAGCATCTGGATCAACCTGATCGTGATGCCGCTGGTGATCGGCTACATCATCGGCGTCGTGTCCAACGGAGGTGGCGGATTTAGCAGTGCGAACCTGATCGTCGACGTGATCAACGCCGATCAAGGCACCATCGCGCAGGAGTTCTTGAGCGGCTTGCGGGCTGCCAACAGCAACCTCGTCCTCTGCCCGCAGGACAACGATAGCAGCGACGTCTGCCAACTGCACGAGGCGGCGCTGGACGAGACACTGGCACAACAGCGTCTAAAAGATCAAACCTCGCTGGCGCTGATCGAAATCCCGGCGGACTTCAGCGCTAACGTGGAAGCCGGGCAAAACGCGAGCGTGGTCTACCGCTCGAACGAGTCTGCCAGCGCGCCGAGCTACATTCTACAGGCGGTGCAGGCGGAGACGCAGCGGCTCGGCGGCGCGCTGATCGCCGGGCGGGTGGGCGGTGACGTGGCGGCAAAGGCGCTCAACCTGACCGACGCGGCGCTGAGCGATGCTATCCGCGCCAACGCCAGCGCGATCTGGGCGCAGAACCCGGTGACGGTCGACACTGTGCTCAGCCAGCAGCAGGCGGAGGCAAGCAGCGCGACCAAAGACGCCGGTTTCCAACAGTCGCTCCCCGGCATCGGCACGATGTACGCCATGTTGATCATTTTGACGGGGACGGCGGTCTTCATCACCGAGCGCAAGGAAGGGACATTGCAGCGCCTCGCCACCATGCCGATCAGCCGGGCGCAGATTCTCGGCGGCAAGCTGCTGTCCCGCTTCGCCACCGGCGTGATCGAATTCGCGTTGATGTTCGGCTTCGGGATTTTGGTGCTGCACGTCCCCTTCGGGAATGACCCGCTGGCTATCATTCTGCTGGTCGTGGCGTTCGTGCTGGCGGTCACCTCGCTGATGCTAGTGATGGCGAGCCTGCTGCGCAATCAAAGTCAGGCGACGGGGATCGCGCTGTTCCTGACGCTGACTCTGGCTCCCTTAGGGGGAGCTTGGTGGCCCCTCGACATCGTGCCGGACTGGATGCGGACGGTTGGACACATCTCGCCGGTCGCGTGGGCGATGGACGGCTTCAACTCGGTGGTCTTCAACGGCGGGAACGTCGGCACGGTGATCGTGCCGGTGCTGGTGCTGCTGGGCATGACGGCGGTCTTCTTCGTCATCGGCATCACGCGCTTCCGGTTCACGGATTAATCATGTACCCGTAGGGGCAAAATGAACCCCTCACCCCGGACGCCGTGCGTCCTGCCCCTCTCCCACGTAAACGGGGCGAGGGGCATTGTTTCCCCTTCTCCCCGCCTGCGTGGGAGAAGGGGCTAGGGGATGAGGGGTATCCCCTACGATTCCTCGCAGAGCGCCAAAATCCGCGCCTTGATCGCCGGATTGACCTCGAAATGATCATCCAGAAACGCCAGAATCGCGCGGGCGGATTCGACGCTGCGGTCGTAGCCCTGCACGAAGCGGGGTAGATCGGCGGCGACGCCGGGAAAGCGTGCCTCGAAGCGGCGCTCGTCGGCGAACGAGTCGCGCAGCGCGGGCTGATCCGGCTCGACGTAAGGCGCGAGCCGCAGCACTTGATCGACGGCGTAGCCCTGAATCAGCCGCGCGCCCGCCAGCTTTTCGCCGCGTCGCGTGCGCCCCAAGCCGACGTAGAGATTGGTCAGCGCCTCGCCGAGCAGGAAGTCGAGCGCGTACTTGGGTGCGCTGCGGACGCGCGGCGCGGTCAGCGCTTCGTCGAAGCTCGCGGCTTGCCAGACGATCCGTCCCGGCGCGAACGGGATCGGCGCGAGTTCATCCGGCTCGAAGACGGCGAACTCGCAGAAGATGCCATCTTCGTACAACGCCTTGCAACCGTCAACCGTGTTCTGGTAAGCGTAGGCTACCGGAGCAGCCAGCCAATCTAGCTGCTCGATGAAGCGCTGCTTGTGCCCCGGCTGGACGATGGCGAAGAAGTCGAGGTCGGAGTAGGCGTCGATGCGATCCGTCTCCACGCCGACCGAGCCGAGCGCCAGCAGCGCCAGCGCGTCGCCGGTCGCTGCCAGCGCCGCGCCGATGGCGTCCAAGCGATCCAATAACTGCTGTTTGCGGGGCATGGACGATCCTCAGGTGTAGGGGCGGGTTTCAAACCCGCCCCATAGACACCAACTTAAGAAAATGATGGGCAACTACTGATCCCATCCCCGCTCGCTGCGCTCGCCTCCCTTTCGTGCAACCTCCGGTTGCCATACTTCAGGGAAGGGCGCAAGCAAAAAGCAGGTTGCACTCTCCCCTCCCTGAAATCGGGGAGGGGTTGGGGGTGGGGTCAACGGGTCGAAATTGAGACAAGATCGACTTAAATTGGTACGTACAGGGCGGGTTTCAAACCCGCCCCTACGGACAGCCTCAATCTGCGGCGTTAGGCTGCACCCACTGCGCGCTGTTGACGGCGCTGTCGATGCGATCCTCGATCCACGTCAGCCCGACCGGGGCGTTGGCGTCGCCCCCGTAACGGACGATTTGCTTGTACTGATCCGGCGTGGACAGGGAGGTGATCACGCTCGGCTGGTCGGTGATGGTGATGTTGGCGTACTCGTCCTGCCAGTCGAAATAGCCGGTCGCCGTCATCATCTGGATGAGTCCCGTCACCGCGTCGGCGTCGATCTGGCTGACCTGCACACCGCTGACGGCGACGTAGTTGACGCCGACGTAAACGACCGTGCCATCTTCGTAAAGATTGAGCGCGTAGATCGGGCAGGTGCCGAAGCACTGCGTCCGCTGCAAGCTGATCACAGCGTTACCGGAGGCGTTCGTCAGCGCGATTTCTTTACCCGTCCACTGCTGCGTCTTGGCGACCGCGTCGATCCAATTTTCCAGATAAGCCAACGCGACCGGCGCGCTGTTGTCGCCCGCGTAGCGCGTGATCTGCTTGGTCTCGCCGTCGCGCGTGACCGAGGTGGTGATGGTCGGCAGATCGCTGACATGCATGTCAGTGTATGCGTCGTTCCAATCGAAGTAACCGGCGGCGACAAACCCGGCGACCAACTGGTCGACTGCTGCCGGGTCGATAGTGCCGGTCTGCGCGCCTTCGACGACGACGAAGCGCTCGCCGTTGTATTCGACGCTGCCGTCGGCGTAGATCGACACGGTGTAGACCGGGCACGCGCCGAAACAAGCCGTGCGCTCCAGCGTGATCACGGGCTGGCTGTCCTGAGCGGCGGCGGGCAGCACGGCAACCAGCGCCAGCGCGATGATTCCGAAAATAAGGCTGAACTTACGCATACTTTCTCCATTCCTCTCGGTAAAATAGATCGCTCTAGCCTTCAGAGCATCCACTTCTAAGACGATCAGGGGGCGAAAAAAGTTCCATTGCGGCGATGGGATCGAGCAGGGCGACGATCCTCATGTTACCATGTCTGAGGAAAAGGCGAGACGGCGGTTGATCATCAGAATAGTCGGTGGTGCAAGGTGAACATCTGGGGATGGATCGGGCTGGCGCTGCGGATCGTGAAGCGCATTATCTTGTGGCTGGCGTTGATTTTGGCGATGCTGTATCTGCTCAACTACTCCAGCCTGCCACTGGGCGACGAGTGGACGCAGGTCGCCGTGATCGCGCGCGACGAGCAGTTCGACTACGTGGGCTGGGAGATCAACGCGCTGGCGGTCAAGGCGGCGCAAACGCTCTACGGCTCTGCAGCCCTTCATGGACGAAACGACGCGCTCGGCGTACGTGCGCAGCTACATGAACGACCTCGGCTATGTGCAGCGGATCGAGGCACAGATCGCCGCGATCTACGCCGACCCGACCGTCAGCGACCCGGCGGCAGCCTCGGCGGATTTGCGCGCCCAACGCGATACGCGCCGCGCCGACCTGCGCGACCGGCAGGCGCTCGCCGAGGCGATCCTTGAGGGGCAGGTCGCGGCGGTGCTGGTCGATCAAGGCTTCGGGTTGGGACGCCAGCTTTTGCCGCCGATTTCGATGCACTTCACCCAAGTGCCGAATCTGCTGATCGTCTCGCCGCGCGATCAAATCCGCTTCGACGTCTCGATCAACCTCGACCCCATGCCGGTCGACGCGATGGAGACGCTCGAAAACCAGATCAACCAGCAGTTGGACGTGTCGTCGCTGATCGTGCCGCTGGGCGGGATCGCGCTGTATCCGGCGATGATCCTTGAGACCAGTTCGATCCCCTTCGCCGCCGAGACCTTCGCCCACGAATGGCTGCATCATTATCTGTTTTTCTTCCCGCTGGGCTTCGATTACGACTTCGCCGGAGAGACCCGCATCATCAACGAGACGACCGCCAACCTGTTCGGCAAGGAACTCTCGCGGCTGATCCTCGCGCGCTACTATCCCGACCTGCTGCCGCCGCCAGCGCCGCCCGCCAGCGGCGATGCACCGACGCCCACGCCCGACCCGAACGCCTTCGATTACGGCGCGGCGATGAACGAGACCCGCGTCACCGTCGATCAACTGCTGGCGGAGGGCAAGGTCGACCAAGCCGAAGCCTACATGGAGCAGCGGCGGCAGGTGTTCGTCGCGCACGGCTACCTGATTCGCAAGCTGAATCAAGCCTATTTCGCTTTTTACGGCGGCTACCAGAGCGGATCGCCGGGGGAGGGTGGCAGCGACCCGATTGGTCCGGCGGTGCAGGCGATCCGCGGCCAGAGCACGTCGGTCTTCGACTGGATTCAGACTATGCGCGAGATCGTCACGCGCGATCAACTGCTGGCGGCGGTCAAGCCGTAAGGCGTAAATGTTAGAAAAAATGTTCTTGACAATCGAGTTAAACGACACCACACTAGACTCAAGCGAGCCGGTCGGCTGAGCGGGCAGAGGTGGATAGCGGCGCGCGCAATCCCATTGACTATTGAGCAGTAAGCGAGAATTCACGCTTCAGAGGAGTACAGACAATCGTGGAATTGAACGATTACAGCCTGAACCCAATCGGGTTCATTCGCTCGGAACTGAAGCAGCGCAAAGGCGCGCCGCGTCAAGGCGACGAAAACGCGCCCGATGCGTGGATCGACCTGAACGCCGAGTTCGTCGACGCGCTCGACGGCATGGCGGTCGGCGACGAACTCTACGTGTTCACGTGGCTGCATCAGGCGAATCGCGGCACGCTGAGGGTGCATCCCCGCTCGGAGCCGACGGCGAAGCTGTGGGGCGTGTTTTCGACGCGCTCGCCGGATCGCCCGAATCCGATTGGGCTGCATCCGGTGACGGTGCTCGAAATCGTGGGCACGCGCTTGAAGGTCGGCCCGATTGAGGCGATTGACGGGACGCCGGTCGTCGACATCAAGCCGGTGCTGCCGAATCGCGAATGTACAACTTCAGGGTGAGGAAAGACTCATGTGCCGGAATATCAAGACGCTCTACAACTTCGAACCGCCGACGACCGAAGACGAGGTGCGGGCGGCAGCTTTGCAGTTCGTCCGCAAGATCAGCGGGTTCAATAAGCCGTCGAAAGCCAACGAGGCGGCGTTCCTGACCGCCGTCGGCGAGATCGCCGCCGCTGCTAACAAGCTGCTCAACTCGCTGGAGACGACTGCGCCGCCGAAAAATCGCGCAGTCGAGGCGGCGAAGGCACGGGCGCGCTCGGCACAGCGCTTTTCCGCTTGAGCGGGTGGATCGGCGTGGTAGTGAAGGCGGCGACCGCTTAGGGTAAACTCTCCACGACCTAGTTTTAGTGGAGGGTGAGCCGTAATGGACGTTTTACAAGCGATTCGCAGCAAACACGCTGTCCGCAAATTCAAGGATCAGCCGGTGCCGGACGACGTGATCCGCCAAATCCTTGATGCCGGGCGACGCTCGCAGAGCAGCAAGAATACCCAGCCGTGGGAGTTCATCGTCATCCGCGAGCGGGCGCAGCTTGAGGCGCTGTCCAAGACCGGGACTTACGCCGGGCATCTCGCCGGAGCTGCCTTCGCCGTCGTGCTGGTCGGCGATGCGCATGGCGAATGGAAAAGTTTCGATCTGGGGCAGGCGTCGTCGTATTTGCAGCTTGCCGCGTGGGAATTGGGCGTCGGGTCGTGCATCGCGACGCTCCATCAAGAGGACGCGGCGAAGGATGTACTCGGCGTCCCGGCGGATCACAGCGCGATGGTGGCGCTGTCGTTCGGCTACCCGGCGGACGACTGGACGCCGAACAAGGGCGGGCGCAAGCCGCTCGACGAGGTGGTGCGCTGGGAACGGTGGTAGCGTACAATCGTCGCTGTCTACATCGTCGTCTGAGTTATCTGGCTCCGGGTGCCCTTGTTCGGCAAGGGCACCCTCCACACTTTTGGACGCCCTCTCGTCGCCTAAGTTGCCCGATGACGGCACCTTGACCTATAGTTAAGTCCCAGAGAGTTTTCGAAAGGCTGTCGAATGAAGGCTCGTTGGCTGATCTTGCTCGTGTTGCCCATCCTACTGATGGCTAGTCGCAGTCCGGCGACGTCTAGTGCCATGAGTCCGTCGGTTCAACAGCTTGCAACCGTCCCTTCTGGACTCACCTGTGACCAACTGGTCACCCTAGCAGTCACCACCGTCGGTGTCGTCTGCGACAATTTAGGGCGTAACCAAGCTTGTTACGGCAACAAACTGGTATCGGTTGACTTTAAGCCAAACGTCAACGCAAACTTCGCCCAGTCGGGCGACAAAGTGGATTTGCTGTCCATCCAGCGTTTGCAGACTTCAGCGCTCAGCCGTGTCACCAACGACTGGGGGATCGCCATCCTGAAAGCGCAGGCAAATCTGCCGGATAATTTGCCCGGTCAGAACGTAACCTTCTTGCTGTTCGGTGATACCAGCATCGATAGCCCTTCGCCCGACATGCTCGGAGTCACCGTGCAAACCCGGATCGGGAGCTTGGAGTGTACCAACGCGCCAGAGTCAGCCGTGATGATCCAAGCGCCGGAAGGATCGCAGGTGTCGATGATTATCAATGGCGCTAACGTGACTCTTGGCTCGACCGCCTATATCACTGCCAACCCGGATACCGAGCGGATGACCTTTGCCATCCTCGAAGGCGTCGGCGTGATCTCGGCGGGTGGCGACACCAAGATCATTCAACCGGGAATGAAAACCGGGATTCCCCTCGGCGGGGCGGATGGGCTTCAAGTGGTCGGACCACCGTCCGATCCCTCGCCTTATGACAGCACGCTGATTCAGAATGTGCCTCTCGACCTGCTGGATCGCCAAGTCGCAGCGCCCGACACGGGCGTGGTGGTTCAGCCGCAGCCTATTGTCATTACAGCCACTCCGACGCCGGAAGCCGCCTGCGTGCCGCGCACGGATTGGACATACCGGTACGTGATTCAACTGGGCGACAATGTGGCGTCTATCGCGCTAAAGCTCAATATGCGGACGGCGGATTTGCAGGCGGGTAACTGCATCGCCGACCCGAACCGCCTGATCGCGGGACAATCGATTCACGTACCGCGCCCGGTGGCGACCAGCACGCCGCGAGCGACTGCCACCTTCACGCCGTCGCCGGTGCCGCAGGGAATGATCGGACCCAACCTGCGCGCCAATTCCACTTCCATTTCGTCGGGCAACTGCACCACCATTCGCTGGGATGTGGACAATATCGACAGCGTGTACTTTGAGGGGACGGGAGTCGTGGGTCATGGCAGCGAGGACGTGTGCCCATCAGGAACCACCACGTACATGCTTGAAGTGATCCTAAAAGATGGCTCGCACCAGAACTTCCAGATCACGATCATGGTAAATTAGGCAGCGCGGCGAACGCGGATCGGTCGACCTGACCTAGAGGCTGTCTGAAAGTTGAGACAGCCTCGCTAAAATCAAGTGGCATGGTGCGCGGGAATGGTGGCAGCGTGTCCGTAAGGGCGTTCAATTGAACGCCCCTACGCGATTCCTCTAGCGAGGCGTTACTCGAACTTCCAGTCCTTGAGCATTCCGGCGAGCAGCGTCGCGCGGCGCGGCATACTGGCGACCACGACCTGTTCGTGGAGCGCGTGCAGCCCGTCGCCCTGCGGACCCAAGCCGTCGAGCACCGCGACGCCCAGCGAGGCGACCGTGTTGCCGTCGGATGCGCCGCCGCTGCCGTCCTCGGTGATGGTCAAGCCGTAGCTTTCGCCGATGCGCTTGCACTGCGCATAAGTGCGCACCATCTGCTCGTCGTGCTCCATCGGCTTATGCCCGTTGATCTTGGTGATCTTGAGCTTTGCGCCGGGGACGAATGGCTCGAGGTTCATCATCGTGTCGTAAGTTTCTTCCCACGCCTGCATCGTCAGCGAGCGGGTATCGACGAAGGCGGTCACGTGCGCCGGGATCACGTTGGTCGCACTGCCACCTTCGACCATCGTCACCGAAACCGACGTGCCGCGTTTGTAGTCGTTAAGTTCGTTCAGGCGCATGACCTGCTGCGCGAAATCGGTGATGGCGTTGATGCCTTTTTCGGGCGCGTTGCCCGCGTGTGAGGGCAGTCCCTCGATGTCGATGCGGTAGGTGGCAATCCCCTTGCGCCACGTCTTGAGCGCTTCTTGCTGGGTGGCGGGTTCCATCACCAGCACCAACCCCGCCTGTTTCGCGGCGTCTTCAATCGGGTCGTGCGAATAGAGGCTGCCGACTTCTTCATCGCTGGTCATCATCACCCAGATCGGGCGGTTGGGCATTTCGCCGCGTTGCTTCAGCCCGCGCAGCGCTGAGAGCACGCAGGTGATCCCGCCCTTCATGTCAATCGCGCCGGGACCGTAGAGCTTGCCGTCGTCCTTGACGACCGGCGGGCGCTCCGCCAGCGTGCCGAGGGGCCAAACGGTGTCGATGTGGATCAGGAACATGATCGGTTTGCCGGGAGCGGTTTCGTTCCACTTCGCCAACAGCATGTCGCCGACTTCAGTTTGGGGGATGCGCGTCACCGACGATGCGCCGAGTTCGCGGAACTGGCTTTCCATGAACGCGCCCATCTGATCGACGTGCGCTTTGTCGCGCGTTGGCGTCTCGTAGTTGATCAAGGTGGTCAACAGGTCGATCATAGCTTGCTGTTGGCTTTGAAAATAAGGTAGCAGATCGGACATAAGTTTCCTCGAAATCGGCTAGCTGACACAAAAAACGAAGGATAGCGCGGGCAGCGGCGTATCCATCCTGAAGCAAAGCTGAGCAATGCACTCGCCGGAGGCATTGGCAGCGGGTCAAACTTTAGGCATCTATTGTACCCGGTTTGCCCGGCTTGCCCACCGGCGCGGACGGACAGTTTTTACGCAGTTAAGGAACCATTTACGATGAATTGAGGCAAATCTCACTACGATTAAGTCAACCCATACTTATTATTGCGGAGCCAAGTTTATGGCACGGGCAGGACACATCTCGATTCACGACATCGCACAGGCGCTCAATGTGCCACTGGAGCAGGTCAACAAAGTCATCCTCGGTCAGCCGAACGTGAGCGATGACCTGAGGCATAAAGTCTTCGCCGCGCTTGAAGACGCCGGCATCATCCGGGTCTCGCATGGGACGAACGAAAATACGATTGGCGTCGCCATCCCCGGCACGGTGATCGGCGATTACATTGGCGACGTGGTTCACGGCATCCGTGAGGCGGTGGAGCGCCGGGGATCGTCGCTGGTATTGTACGTCGAAACCACCTCCAACGAGGGCGATCTGCTGCAAATGGTGGGACCGGACGGCTGCGACGGGATCATCGCCATCGTCCCCAACGACTACGAGCGGCTGCTCGATTTGTGCCAAACCTACCAGCGCCCGCACGTGCTGGTTGATTATCAAGGCGAGGATGATTTAAGCGGAGCGATGTCGGTTGAAGTCAACAACTGGCAGAGTATCATTCATGTGATGTCCCATCTGTTTGATCTGGGGCACCGGCGCATCGGCTTCATCACCGGCAGGATGGATCACGCCAGCGCGCGGCAGCGGTTGGCGGGTTATCTGGATGCGCTCGACAGCGCCGGTCTCGCCCGCGACGATGGGTTGATCGGCGAGGGGACGTGGTTTCACGAGGGGGGCTACCAATGCGCCCGCGATCTGCTGGCGCTCGACGCGCCGCCGACGGCGATTGTCGCCTCGAACGACCTGATGGCGTTCGGAGCAGTGCAGGCTGCCCGCGAAGCCGGGCTGCGGATTGGCGTTGACCTCTCGATTACGGGGTTTGACGACATTGCGATGGCGTCGACGGTGTCGCCCGCCTTGACTACGGTTCGCCAACCCTCCTATGATATGGGCGAGGCGGCAGTCGATCTCTTGTTCCGGCGCGGCGTTGGCGAGCAGATCGCGCAGCCACACGTTCAAATGGAGACCGAACTGGTGATCCGCGACTCGACCGGGCGGGCGCGAACTTGACTTGGAGCGCAAACGACCGCATCCATCGTCGTGTCGTCGTCGACCATTTTGACCAAGCCCGGTTGGGTGGGCGCAGTTGTAACGGACACAAGCCATGATTATGATAGGTGTTGCCATACCGGGTGTCTCATCTCAAAACTATCTGGGCGAGGTTTTTCGCGGCATCGCCGACACGAGCAAGCAGCATCGCGCCTCGCTGATGGTCAGCATCCAAAACCCGACGCGATCCGACGATCTCGATCAACTGTTCGGCGCGCACGGCTGCGACGGTCTGATCGCGGTCGTGCCGGACAACTACCTGCGGGTGCTGGAGGCGTGTCGCAGCCATCATCGGGAAGTCGTGCAAATCGATCCGCCTGTCGATACGGATGTTGAAGGACAGATGACCATTGAGGTCAACAACCGGGAGGCGATCCTCGGCGTCATGGAGCATCTGTTCGCGCTCGGACACCGGCGAATCGGGTTTATCACCGGCAGGATGGATCACAACAGCGCGCCAGAGCGCTTGCAGGGCTATCGTGACGCACTCGCCGCTGCTGGCATCCCGTTTGATTTGGCTCGGATGAGTGACGGGGACTGGACTTATCCGCGCGGGTATGTCGCCGCGCAGCAACTGCTCATGCTTGAGCCACGTCTGACGGCGATAGTCGCGTCTGACGATCTCACGGCGCTCGGCGTGATCCACGTGGCGCGCAAACGAGGACTACAGGTCGGTCAAGACCTCTCGGTGACCGGATTTGATGATACGAAGTTGGCTGCAGGGAATGAGCTGACGACGGTGCGCCAGCCGATGTATGAACTGGGCAAGACGGCGGTCGAACTGCTCTTAAAGCGGCTGAATGGCGAATCGATCCCGGAGCTTCACGTCAAGCTGCCAACCGAGTTGATCATCCGGCAGTCAACCGGACCCGCGCCGGACGAATCCGCCGCTTAGAACGGGCACAGATCGGTGGCGGTATAGGTTGGGCTGCGGCTGCCGTAACGATTGAGCAAGCTGAGCGCTTCCGGGCGCGCGAGGATGACTTCCTGCGCTTTCAGGCAGGCGCTGTGCAGGTTGTTGGTGATCTGGAAGGCATTCCAGAATTCGAGCGCCATTTGCGCGTAAGGCGGTGCGGCGGCGGTGTCGGCGTAAGTCGATTGAATGGTCTGCTGCGTCTGCAAGGCGCGATCATCCCCACTGAAGGCATAAGTCAGCAGCAAACGGTAGAGCGTATAGGCTTGCAGCGTTTGCGCGTCGTCGTTGTACCAATTCTCCAGCGCCGGATCGAGCGCGAGACTATACAGTGATGCCGCCTCGTCGGTGTTTTCCGCCGCGAACGAGGCGTCCGCTTCTTGGACGACCTGAATGCGGAAGCGGGGCGGGTTCAACTGCGTGACCGACTGGACGTAGTTGACGCCGTTCCAATCGTAGACAGTGTAGCCGGTGCGGAGCGGACCGGTTTGGGCGTCGCCGGGCTGGTCGAAGTGGACGACGACCTCGCTGACCTGATCGTGGTCGATGTCTTCGAGCGTCGGCGCTTGATCGCTGGTGATCGCGCCGCCGAGCAGGTTGACGAAGCGCCCGCGTTCGGGATTCCACGTCACGATTTGCGTGCGATAGACGCAGGCATCGCTGCTGCAATCTTGGCTGGTGAACAGCACCTCAGGAATCTGGTTGAAATTCATATCGCCGACGTTGAGCAACTGCGGCGTCGCGCCGCCGAGCGCGGCTTGGTAGCGGGTGAGATAGCGTCCGTCGATACAGCCGTCGATCAAGAGGACGCCGCCCTCGTCAGGCGTGGTGTAGGTGACGATCACTTCGGGGGTGCCTTCGCCGGTGAGGTCGACGTCGCCGCGCACCACACCGAGACCGCCGAGCGCGTTCCAGCGGTCGCGGAGGGCAATTTCTAGGTTAGCGGCGGTACCGCCATCGCTGAGGAAAGTGGCAATCGCGTCGTCCATCAAGCGAGCGTTGGTCGGCGCGGCGCTGTCGAGCGTCAGCGCGTCGTCGGGCGCGGGGCAGTTGCCGTAATCGGGCGTCGGCGTCGGGCGGTTGGCGAGCGCGATGGCGGTCGCCGGGTTGGACAAGCCGCCCGCGAGCGCGCTGCCGGAGATCGGCTGAAGCGGCGCGTCGATCACGCGCCCCGGCGTCATCGTCGGGAAGGCGAGCGCCGTCGGGGCGGGCTGCGCCGCCGGAGTCTGCTGGCAGGCTGCAAGGATTACCACTAAGATCAAGCCGAGTCGTTTCACCATAGGGCAAGTATAATCAGCGTGAGGATTGCCGCAAGATGACAACTATTCGCCCGCCCTACGAAACCGAATACGAAACGATCCGCCGCATGGTGCGATCCGCGCGGCTCGACCCGACGACGCGCCTGCATTTCGAGCACGTGCTGGTCGCCGAGGTCGATGGGCGGGTCGTCGGCGTGGGGCAGATCAAGCATCTGAACGGCTGCCAAGAGCTAGGCACGCTGTTTGTGCTGCCGGAGTACCGGGGACGGGGGATCGCCGCGCAGTTGATCGCGGGGCTGGAAGCACGCGCCGAGCGCCCGCTGTATCTGCTCTGCGTGAACACGATGAAGGATTACTACGCGCGCTTTGGCTATCAGGTGATCGGCATCAGCGAAGCGCCGACCGCGCTCCGGCGTAAGCTGATTCCGGGGCAGATCATGCGGCTGTTCGGGATGCACCCGTGGGTGATGCGCAAGGATTGAGGGGTAGAAGAAGATCGTTTGGAGGGGCAGGTTTCAAACCTGCCCCTACGGACATGTTCGGTTATTCGTCCGCTAGTTGGTCGAGCAGTTGATCGTCTTTGCGCAGATTGCGGACGCGCAGCGCCAGCGTAGCGACGAAAAACAGCAGGATACCGAAGAACAGCACCAGCGCAAGGAACAAATAAGCAGTCGTATCGGGTGTGGTCGGCATGATTTACTGCTCCATTGCCTGTAAGCGGCGTGCCTGCACGCGCTGAGCGAGATTTTCGAGCCGGACGCGCCACCAGATCAGCACCCACGGGACGAGCACGCTCCAGACGACCATGTTATAGCTGAGCACCGTGCCCATGCTCAGGTCGAGACTGAAGCCGCCCTGCGCGTTGGCGGGGCTGGGTCCAATCACGGTCGGGTGGATGGTGTCGGGGCGGATGCGGGTGATCATCAGCGTGATGACCGCCGTCGAGAAGGCGAGAACACCATAGACCGAGGCGAAACGGCGGCGCGTATCGGCGTTCTCGATGCCCTGACGCAGCATCAGGTAGGCGAAGTAAGTCAGGCACATGATCGCGTCGGATGTCAGGCGCGGATCCCACGTCCACCACGTATTCCAGATCGGGCGCGCCCACGTCGCGCCGGTGACGAGGTTCATCAACCCCAGCACCAAGCCGACCTCGACGCCCGCGATTGCCAGCGTATCCCATTTGGTGCTGCGGGTGCGCAGGAAGGCTAACCCGGCGACGACGGTCACGCCGAAGGCGACGAACGCGCCGGCGAAGGCGGAGACGTGCAGGTAGAAAATCCGCTGAACGTTGCCCTGCGTCGTGTCTTCGCCAATCGCAAACAGGGCGAGGTACAAGCCAAGCAGGATCGAAAGGAGGGTGATCACGGTCAGTATGGTCAAAACGCGCGTGCGCGCCGGTGTCTGGGCGGCGGTCTGCGGGGTTGAGGGCATAGAGTGAACTGCACTCATCCGACTGCTCCTATTCTGAACAAAGGATGCGGAAATCTTAGCATATCTGCTTCGAAATTCAACAAACCTATAATGAGCTTTCAGCCGTCAGCGGTCAGCTAAAAGTTGAAAACAATAATTCGTTCTGGCAAGGGCGTTCAATTGAACGCCCCTACGATCCTGCGGTGTTGACTCTCGTAGTGGCGAGATATGAGAGTGTTTAAAAACACCGATGCTGTGTCGAGAAGTCATCAAATTTGATCGCTCACACTCGAGACGGACAAAGCACTCTCCCCTCCCTGAAGTCGGGGAGGGGAAGCGCGCAGCGCGGGGGCGGGGTCAAAGAGCGACTTACTCATGCCTTGCCCCTCAGGTCGCAAGCTGATAGCTTCTCATTCTTCGATCACGTATTCGAACAGCAGCACGCAGAGCGTCAGGTAGATCAGGTCGAGTCCGGCGACGATCTGCACCCACGTCATCCAGTCGGCTTGCGGGTCGGCGTTGAGCGTGCTGGTCGAAGCCTTCACCGCCGCCAGCAGCAGCGGCAGGATGACCGGCAGCATCACAATCGGCAGCAGCGCTTCGCGGGCGCGGGTTTGGACGGTCATCGCCGCCAGCAGCGTGCCAATCGTCGTGAAGCCGAGCGTCCCCATGATCAGCACCACGATCAGCCAACCGTCGAACAGCGAGACGTTGTAGAGGATGGTCATCAGCGGGAGGAGCAGCAAGCCGATCACCAGTGTGAAGATGAAATTGCCGAACAGCTTGCCGCAAAAGATCGCCGCGCGGTGGATCGGCGCGATCAGCAGGGCATCGAGGTTGCCGTTGTCGCGCTCCATCGCCATGCTGCGGTTCAAGCCGAGGATGCTGGCGAAGACAATCGTCACCCAGAGCACGCCGCTGATCGCTTCGGTGCGGGCGACGCGGTCGAGTTCGAGGGCGAAGCTGAAGACCAGCACGCTGAGCAGCGCGAACAAGCCCATCGAGCCGATCAGCTCGCGGCTGCGGAATTCGGCTTGGAAATCCTTGCGGATGATCGACATAACGACCTGCCAGAAGGGTGTCTTCATACCTTCGGTGTTCCCTTATCTGCTGCGCAAATTCCGGTCATCGCGCGTTCACCGTCCCGGTGACGTCGACGTAGATGCGGGCGATGTCGGGTGTCATCGGTGCGTCATAGGCGATCACGCCGCGCGAGATGATGACCGCGCGCTCTGCCAGCGTCCCGACGTGGTCGAGTTCGTGCGTCGTCATGATGAGGGTATGTCCTTCGGCGTGCGCCTCGCGCACCAGCGCGTCGAGCGTCGCAGCGGCGTCCACGTCCAGCCCGGTGTAGGGTTCATCAAACAACAGGACGTGCGGGTCGTGGAGCAGCGCGCGGGCGATGGTCAAGCGCTGGAGCATCCCGCGCGAATAGGTGCGCACGAGGTCTTCGCCGCGCTTCGCCAAGCCGACGCGCGCCAAACTGCGCTTGATGCGCCCGTCGTGATCGTCGAGGTTGTAGATGCGGCAGAAAAAGAGCAGGTTTTCGCGGGCGGTCAGGTTTTCGTAGAGCAGCGGTTTGTGGCTGACCATGCCGATCTGCGCGCGGACGGCGGCGGTCTCGCGCGGGAGTTCCCAGCCACCGACCGAGATCGTCCCGGCGGTCGGCTTGATCAACCCGGCGAGCAGGCGCAGCAGCGTCGATTTGCCGCTGCCGTTGGGTCCTAACAGGGCGACGAACTGCCCGCGTTCGATGCTCAGGTTGAGCTTGCGCAGGACGGGCAGCAGCCCGTAGGCTTTGACCAAATTTTGAACTTCAATCATAGTATTGAGTGCTGAGTACCGAGTGCTGAGAAAAAGAGCAGGTGTCCAGCACCTTTTATATCACGACTTTCACGAAATCGTGAATTTAGCTGAGCACATACCGAGACTCGGTACTCAGTCCTCGGTACTGCTTTACTCCTTTCGTTCCATCAGGGCGGCGAGCCGGGCTTTGAGCGCGGCGCGCTGGCGTTCGTAAGCCTCGGCGTCGATTGTGCCCGCCTCGTGCTCGGCGTCGAGTTCGGCGATCTGGCGGATCAGGATGTCCGCGACCTGCTGATCGCCGGAGCGGTTGCGCCGCGCGATCAGGTACAGCCCGCCGCCGATCAGCAGCACGATCAGGACCACGCCGCCGAGGATCAACGGGAGGCTGTTCGAACTGACGACCGTCGCCGTGCTGTCCGAGCCGGTGCCGCTTAATTCGTAGCGCAAGACCGATCCCATCGGCAGCGAGAGCTGAGCGCCGTAGCTCTGGTAGTCGGTGCTGCCGAGAGTCTGCGTGCCCATCGGCTGAAGCTGATCGCTGGTGACGGCGACGTTCTGCGGCGTGAGCAGCAGGCGCACCGGCGCGCTGATCGCATAGTTGATCGGCTGCTCGATGATCGCGCCCTGATCGTACTGGATCAGGTAAACCACCTGAATGATATGCTGCTCACCCGGCAGCACCGGCACAGTATCGTAGAAGGTTTCTTTGGGCGCATCGACGACGAAGCGATTTTGATCGCTGGGGAAACCCGCGATCACCGCGCCGGGAGGCAGCGTGATCGCCAGCGAGATGGCACGCCCGTCGTCGGTCGTTTGACTGGTGGTGTAGGCGCGGTCGGACGTGTTGGTGAAGTTGTAGACCTGCGCGATTTCAAGGCTGCCGCTGTTGGCACTGACCTGTGTCACCAGCCCGGCAAGCTGGATCACGTCGGCGTCCTCGGTCAGTTCGTAGATCGTCAGCGGCAGGCTGAGCGACCCGTCGGCGATGTCGGTCCTTAGCGTGTCGCCGCTGAGGATGTCACTGGCGAACACGCGGTCGCGGTAGTTGGCGGTGACGACGTAGCTGTAGGTCGAGTTGAGCGGCACGTCGCCGAAAGTGTAAGCGCCGGTCGTGTCGGCAGTGGTCGTGATCTGCTGCTGGTTGAAATCGGCGTCGAAGACGAACAGCGTCAGCGGCAGGTCGGCGGGGACGCTGCTGTCGGCTGAGCCATTGGTCACCTGTCCGCTGAGCGTCCCGGTCGTGGTGACTTCGACGGTGGCTTCGGCGGTGCTCGACGGTTCGGTGGTCGCGGTGGCGGCTGGCGGCGTGCTGCCGATGGCGTTGGCGTTGGCGAGCGCCAGCGACCGGACGTAAGCCGCAGCGTCGGCGCGGTCGGAGTCGCTCAAGGAGGCGAAACCGGGCAGGTCGCCAACGGCGGCGATCAGCGCGTCCCGGCTGAGGTTGGCGGTCGCGTCGAGGCTGGTCAGCGCGCTCAGGTCGCAGTTCGCGCAGTCGGCGTTGAACAGATCACGCCCGCGCGCGATTTGATCAGGGGTAATCGACAGGGTGTAGGCGTAGAGGGCGACTGACCAGCGCTCCTGCTGGCTGAGCGCGTCCGCCCAAGGCGGCATCAGTTTGTCGAGATTGCCGTTGGTGATGATGCTGTAGTAACCAAGCGGGGGCTGAGCGCCGGAAGTCGCCGGGTTGGTGAAGTTGCCGGGGGACGGGACTTGTCCATTCTGGACGAGTTCGCCGTCGCCTTTGCCCGACGTGCCGTGACAGCGGGTGCAGTTGGCGGCGAAAATTTGCGCTCCCAGCGCAATGTCGGGCAGGTCGGTGGGCTGTCCGACGTCAGTTGGGGCGGGAGTCGCGGGCGGCAGCGTGCCGACGATCTGCGGTTCACCGGCGAGTCCGCTGCAACTGGTGAGCAGCAGGGAGAGAAAGAGCAACCTCACCCCCCAAGAGGGGCGGATTTTAAATCCGCCCCTACGCGATGCGATGTATTGGCGTAGGTTCATGCGTTTGTCTGCTCGCGGTAGCGCCGGATCGCCGTTTCGATGGCGTCGTCGATGGCGTGGTCAACTTGGGTGTCTTCGGGAACGGTCGGCGCGATCAGGTCGCGTTCCGCCAGCGTGTCGAGCGCTTGGAGCACCTGCACGCCGCGCTGCGCCCAATCCTCGCGCTCGCGGGCGTAGTCGGCTTCGCTCAGCTTGTCGAGCGCGTGATCTTCGTCGAGGTCGCGGATGTTGCGCAGCACCCGCTCGTAGTAGACCAGCAGGCGCTCGCGCTGCTTCTCCAGCAGCGGATCAACCTCAGCCGCCGGAGCCGGGCGCTGCAAGAAGGGCAGCGCGATCCAGATGAGGACGAACAGGGCGATCAGCAGGGCAAACAGCAGTCCGGGAATACTCATGATTGGTTCAGTAGGGTGTCGATGATCTGCGCCAGTTGGCTTTCGGTGACGCCGAGGCTGTCCGCTGCCGGGATCGGTGTGGGGATGCCCGGTACTGGCGTCGGGTCAGGCGAGACCGAGTAGAAGAAGCGGCGAATGTTGCCCTGCGGGTCGATGACGAAGGTTTCCGGCACGCCCTGAATGTGATAGAGCGCCTTGCTGATCTCGGATTTGCCGTCCTCGCCGTTGGGATAGGTCATGCCGAATTCGGACATGAACGCCAGCGAGTCTTTCGGGTCGTCGGCGAAGGTGACGCCCAGAAAGACCACGCCCTGATCTTGGTAGCGCTGCCAGAGCGCTTCGAGGGCGGGCGCTTCGGCGCGGCAGGGACCGCACCAGCTTGCCCAGAAGTTGATCACGACGACTTTGCCGCGCTGCTCGGAGAGCGTGAACGGCTCCCCGTCGAAGGTCGTCAGCGAGAAGTCGGGCGCGGGTCCCTGCATCGGCTGAGTCTGCTGCTGGCGTACCAGCGCGATGCCGAAGACCAGCACCGTCAGCGCCACGCCGATCAGCAGCACGATGGAGCCGAGACTCAAGCCGCGCCGCGGGGTGGGTTCGTCCGGTTCAAGCTGCTGCAAGATGTCGAGATTGGTCATAGCTTTTTATCGCCTTATCAAACCTCACCCCTAAATCCCCTCTCCATGATGGAGAGGGGACTTAAAGCGCACACTGTGGTGTTTAGCCCCCTCTCCATGGGGAGAGGGGGCGGCTTCCGAAGGAAGTGGGGGTGAGGTAAGTGCTATTCCCTTAAGTCCTGTTCCAGCGCATCGCGGTAGCTGTCGTCCAGCGGCGGCGACCCGGCGGCGGGAGTCGGTTCCGGGCGCGGGCGACTGCGCCAGCGCATAAACGTGAATACCCCGACCGCCAGCGCAATCCCGGCGATCACGAACGGCGTCGCCAACGAGAGTGCCCGCAGCGCTGGATCGTCGGGCGTGCCGATCACGCGCTGCCCGTAGCGCCGCACGAACGAGTCGACGATCTGCTGCTCGCTTTGCCCCGCCGCCAGTTGATCGCCGATCTCGCTGCGCCACTGGGCGCAGGCTTGGGTCTGGCAGGCGTCAAGCGTCTCGTTGGGGCAGACCGGACAGTAGAGCTTCTTCGCGATTGCGTTGACCTGATCCATCGTGACGGTCAGGTTTTCCTGCGCGAAGACCGGCAGCGTGAACAGAGTCAGGAACGCTAGGAAGAATACCACGTAGGGGCGGGTTTCAAACCCGCCTCTAGGGACAATGCGGGTTAAACGGTTCATGCCGTCGCTCCGGCGACATTGCCCGCGATCCGGCGCTCGCGGACGCGGACGGGCAGCGTCTCGCCCGGTCCAATCGAGATGATCGTGCCGACGATCAGGATCAAGCCGCCCCACCAGATGAAGTTGATCAGCGGGTTGACGAACAGTTTAAAGGTCGCGGTCGCGCCGCCGTCGGCTTGCGACCAGCCGGAGAGCAGGACGTAAAAATCGCCCTCGACCGTGCTGTACGATCCGGCGATATTCATCTGGTTCATACCGCTGTTGGACTGCGGATAGAAGTCGTGGCGCGGGCGAATCTGGGCGACTTCGCGCCCGTCTTGGCTGACCGTCACCTGCGCGATGTCCATCACCCGGTTGTCATCGGCGATCTGTCCGGGCAGCATCCCGTTATAGGTCATGGTGTACTGACCGAGTGACACGCTCTGCCCGACGGCGAGCGTCTGCTGGGTCGTCAACTGAAAGAGCGTGCTGCCGATCACGCCGATGCCGATCACCGTGATGCCGAGGTGGACGATAAAGCCCCCGTAGCGGCGGCGATTGCGCCCGAACAAAGCGATCAAGGCACGGGGCAGGCTCTCTTTGGTGACGGATCGGCGGGCGGCTGCGCCGCGATAGGTCTCGTAGATGGCGACGAATCCGGCGAACAGCACGACGCCGTAGCCGAACAACGCGCCGCCGCTGTGCGCACCAAAGATATACGTGAACACCAGCGCGATCAGCGTCAGGACGACCGGCACGATCAGCGCGCGACCGAGCCGCCGCGCTGAGGTCGCGCTCCACGCCGATAGCGGTGCGACGCCCATCAGGATAAAGAGGGCGATGAACAGTGGTGTGGTCACGGTGAAGAAGTAATCTTTGCCGAGCGTGATCTCGGTAGACATGAACAGTTCGGAGAAGATCGGCGCGCCAAAGCTGCCCCAGAAAATGGCTAACGCTAAGGCGACGAAGACCACGTTGTTGAGCACGAACAACAACTCGCGGCTGAGGATGCCCGCGAAGCCGCGATCACTGCGCAGCTTGCCCTGATTCCAGCGCCAGAGGATCAGCGTGACCGAGATCAAGCGTCATGCCGCCCCAGAATAGGAACATCGGCGTGCCGATGCCGCTTTGGGCGAAGCTGTGCACGCTGTCGACCAAGCCGCTGCGGGTGGCGAATGTCCCGAAGATCACGGCGGAGAAGGCGAAGATCACGAGGAACATGTTCCAGACCTTCAACATGCCGCGCTTCTCTTGAATCATGACGCTGTGCAAAAATGCCGTGCCGATCAGCCACGGGATGAAAGCGGCATTCTCGACCGGGTCCCAGCCCCAATAGCCGCCCCAGCCGAGCACGTCATATGCCCAGCGCCCGCCGAGCAGCAAGCCGAGACTGAGGAACAGCCACGCGATCAGCGCCCAGCGGCGGGTCGCCTTGATCCAGTTGGTCGAGAGGTCGCCGGAAGCCAGCGCCGACATGGCGAAGGCGAACGGGATCACGAAGCCGACGAAGCCGAGATAGAGCATCGGCGGGTGGATGATCATGCCGAAGTGACGCAGCAGCGGGTTTAAGCCGTGCGCGGTTTGCGCCAGTTGGAGCGCATCGGGGGCGGTCGCGCCCGCCGGGATCAGCACGGTCGCCGGGATCGCCGCGTTCTGCGCCAGACCGGGCGTGACCCAGTAGCGGGCGAAGGGATTTTCGATGAACAGCACCAAGCCGACGAAGAACGCCAGCGTCGCCATCGTGTAGGCGATGAAGTAGGGCATCAGCGCGCGGTTGCTGCGCCAGTTGATGCTGGTCGCCACGAAAGCGAACAGGCTCATCAGCAGGCACCAGAACAGCAGCGACCCTTGCTGCGA
The DNA here is from genome assembly GCA_963826685.1 of uncultured Chloroflexia bacterium. Lineage (GTDB taxonomy): Bacteria > Chloroflexota > Anaerolineae > Aggregatilineales > Phototrophicaceae > Flexifilum. The sequence continues at coordinate 385,760 of CAWGYC010000009.1, forward strand.
TCCCCACAGCGCCGTGAAACGGAAGAAGGTCGGCGTGTTGGGGTCAGTCACCTGCCAAACGTAGCCGATCTGGTACTGCTGCGAGAGCAGAGCGGAGAGCAGCGAAAAAGCCGCTAACAGCAGCAGAGGGAAGGTCAGCAGGGCGGCGTTGCGCGCGCTGACGACTAACCGATCCGAGTGGCGGCGCGCGCCTAGCAGCGCCGCGATGATCGCGTAGACGGCGGCGCTGAATGCCAGCGCCAGCCCGGTAAGACCGATTTCAGCCAGCATCGCTTATGCGCCTGAACCGACTTGAACCTGTTGTTCTTGATCGGGGGCGAGCTGTCCCTGCTCTGGACCGCTCTCGACGAAGCGCGACGGGCACTTCAGCAGCAGTTCAGTCGCGTGGAACACGCCATCGCTGCCCAGCGTGCCGGTCATGATGGCTTGCGCCTCGTCTTTCAGCAGGTCAGGCTTGACCGTGTTCTCGACGCGGATCGGCAGTCGGGTCACGCTGGTGTCGACCACCGCCTCGTGCAGTGCCTGCCCAAGATCGGGGGCGTCGTTGGCGACGTTGGCGACCGTGAACTGGATCAGCAGCGTATGGGTGTCGTAGTCGATGCTGTCGCCGATCACCGCGCCGGTGATGCGCACCGTTTTGCCAATGTAGGCGGGGTTGTTGACGAGGTCGTCGACCGTCATGAAGTACTGGGCGCCCGTGAGCGTGCCCGAAATGATCAAATAGACGACCGCGCCGAGGATCAGCACGCCGCCGATCAGAAACTTGAGGCGACCGCCGCTCACATTGGCGAGCGACTGCGGCGCGACGGTTGGTTTTTCCCAAGCGGCTTGAGCCATAACAACTCCCATCTATTCACCTGACGATGAGACTGAACCAGTCCCTTGTGGTCTGGTGACGATTATAGCATTTTCCGAACTGGAATAGGCTCATTATACCCACGCATTGTGCGAGTTGTCACGAAGCGCGTGGGGAGCTAACCCGGATTTGGGTAGCATTCTCATGGGGTACTCATGCTGCGGGCGCGACGGTATGATCACGTAGGGGCGGGACTCAGTCCCGCCCCTACACGGCAATTAAAGGTTTTACAATCAGGCTTTTATTCCGCTTGCGGAGGTTTGTAATTCTCGCGCAGCAGCGTGACTCCGCCGACCAGCGTGATCGCCCCCAAGCCGAGCAGCAGCACGAGGACGGGCAGCCCGGTAGCGGTCTCGGCGCCGCTCTGCTCGGCGACGCCGGCGAGCGGTTGTTCGTCGGCAGTGGTCGCGACAGCGGGAGTCGGCTCGACTGCCGGGGTGGTCTCCTGCGCGTAGACGGGCACGACCAACAGCAGCACGATGACCCCCAAGATCAGCGCGACTCGCCAGTTATTCATTCACTTGCCTCCTTGATGAGCGTGAGGGCAAGGAGACTTAAGCCAGTCTCCTTGCCCGGTACAGCGCTGAGGTTAACTCTGATCCTGCGTCTTGAGGTAGGCGATCAAATCCGCTAGGTCTTGATAGGTGAGGAGGTCGCCGAAGTTCTTCGGCATTAGCCCGTCGGTGTAGTTCGGGACGACGTAATCCGACGGATGGATGATGCTGTCGGCGATATATTCCTCGCCGGTGTAGCCGGAGAACTGCGGCTGCTGGAGGCGCTCATTCTGGACGCGCGTCCACGTGCCTTGCATCGGCGGTGCGACGGCGGCGTTCAAATGGCAGCCGGAGCAGGGGAGTTGCGGCGTCCCTTGACCGTTGTAAAGCTGAGAGCCGCGCTGCGGGTCGCCGGTGATGCCTTCCAGCCCCTTCATGATGTCGGCAGGTGCGGTATCAACGCCGACATAAGTGGGCAGGACGCCGCCGGACTGCTGGAGCAGGTCGATCTGCGCCTGCATCTGGGCGACGATGGCGGGATCATCCGGCACCTTCGGGAACTGCTCGACGGCATTCAGGTCATCGAGCGTCCAGTCATTGCCCTTATCCCAGTTGAGGACGAACTGCACCAAGTCCTCCACCTGATCAGGGCGCAGCGGACCGCCAGCGGTCTGCGACCAAGCGGGCATCGGTGCGGGCCAGTAGGAGAAACTGTTCGGGCGACCGCTCAAGACAGTGGTGTAGACGTAATTGTGGAGGCTGCTTCCCCAACCGACGTTGAGCAGTCGGCTAAACTGGTCGGGGTTGTAGCCCTTATCCATCGCCGATTTCATCCCGACGACGGCTTGCTGTTCCTGCTGGTCAAGCTGCGCCAGCGCGTCGGTGATTTCTGCTTTGCGGGCGTCGGTTGTGGTGGAGAGCGTGGCTTCGATATTCAAGGCGTTGCGCTGCTTGTGAATGTCCGCCAGATAATCATAACCGAACAGCAGCGGCGAATTCAGCGCCGGAGCGCGCGCCGAGCCTAAGCCATCCACCCCGTGACAGGGCGAGCAGTTGGTGTTGAACAGTGTCGCGCCTTGCTCGACAGCGCGGGCGGTGAATTCCTTATCGAAGGCGGTCATGCGCCCACCTTCATTGATGGCGACCCAGCCCACTAGGACGAGAATCCCTAGAAAGGCAAGCGTACCGACTAAGATACGCTGTTCCATGCGTGCAATGAGCAGTCGTTGTAAGTTCACGCTAACTATGCCCCCGGTGCCGTAAAATATTGCGAATCAGCGTTAATGTAGACGTGATCGGAGTTAATCCGGCGGATGTGGTTGCCATTGGAGTTTAGGATTGGAATCGGCTTTCCGTTGGCATCATAGACCACGTGACCGGTGTCCACCTGCACTTCATCCCACGTCATGATCACATCAACGCGCCTCAGATTACGCTGCGGTTGGGTGATGATGACCGCCGCCCAACCATTCAGCAGTTCATCCTTGTTTGCCTGCATTTCGTCGCTCAGGAACTGCATCGCGTTCAGCAGTTCGGGAGCATCCGACGGCACAGCGGTGAACGTCATGGTCGTGAACGGGATCAACTGCGACTTCGCCATGTAGTCTTTTACGGTCGTTGTGCCGCTCTCGACCGGATAATTGCCATTGTCCACTTCCTTGTTAAAGGCAGTGAGGATGTCGCCGACCGAGCCTTGATCCGGCTCGAACTGCGCGGTCGTATACATGCCCGGCACCAGTTGATCAAACGGAACAGGCAAGAACTTGCCGAGGTCTTTGTCCTGCGGCTGCATGACCATTTCGTGAATGATGGTCGTGTCGGCACTATTATGCACCCCGAACCGGGCTGTCCCCATATAACTGAAGATGACCAGCACCGACAGCAAGACCAACGCCACACTGAAGGCAACTCGACGATGCGCCCACCTCCGGGTTTTACTCACGTCCAGATAGGGCATAACCGCTAGAAAACCGAGCACAATCGTCGGGAAGATGATGCCCCACAGCACTTTATCGCCCAGCTTTAGGGCACCTTGAATCCATTCAAAATACCACGGCGCGGTCGTGCCGAGCGGTGTCACCTGCGGGTCGGCGTGATTTTCCAGCGGCGCATGGTAGAACCACGTCACCAGCACTACCAAGATAAATGTCGTTACGGCGATCCACATGATTTCGCTGGTGAGGATGTCCGGCGTGAAGTAAACGCGCTTGTCCAGTGGGACGCGCTTGGCGGTGTCTTCGCCGATATTCTCTTCTCTCGGCGGCAGGCTGTGGGCGTGAATGATCACCTTGTAGTAGTGAACGCCGAGGAAGACGAACAGCAGCGCCGGAACCGCAAGGACGTGCAGCAGGTAGAAACGAAGCAGCCCGTTCGCGCCGATTTGCGGAGCGCCGCGTAAGAGCAGATTCAAGTTCGTGCCGACGATTTCCGGCGGCGTGGCTTCGATCATCGACGCGCCAATCGTCACCGCCCACAGCGACAACTGATCCCAAGGCAGCAGGTAGCCGCTGAAGCTCAGGAATGCCGTGAAGAACAAGAGCAGCACGCCGGAGAACCACGTAAATTCGCGTGGTTTCTTGTAACTGCCGGTGAAAAATGTCCTGAGCATGTGCAGGAAGACGATCAATACCATCGCCTCGGCGCCCAAGCGGTGCAGGTCGCGGACGAACTGACCAAGCGGCACCATGCTGAGCATGTTGAGCATGTTCCCGTAGGCGACATCCGGCGACGGTGTGTACCAAACCATCAGAAGAATGCCGGTAATGGTCTCAAAGAAGACGAAATAAGTGGACAACCAGCCTAACCGGAAGGTTGGATACAGCCCAGTGACCGATCTGTGGAAGTAGCTGGGGCGCATGTGCAGCCAGAAGCCATCGGCGTGCGGCTGTAGACGGGGATTCGGCTTACGGCTGGCGGGTTCGCCGCGCAGCGCTTCGCGCAAGTCCTGTACGTTTAGCCCGGCGGTTGCCCGTTCGACGACCTCGTTGATGCCTTCAAAGACGGCTCGCCTCAGCCCTTTTTCCTTGACGTCATCGAGAAATGACGGAAATGGGAGTACCGACATTACCTCAATCTCCTTCCACTGCCGCTGCTAAACGCGACCATTGCGCATAATCTTCTTGCCCGTGTCAACTTCGATCTTGGCGATGTTTCCGCGACCTTCCACCGGAATGGGGTCGCCAGTGCCGTCCGATGAGGCGGTGCTGCCATCGTCAAAGGTAATGGTGGTGAAGAAGCGATCTAGGCTGCGCGGCGTGGGACCTTCAATGTAATGACCGTCCAATTGGTACTTGGAACCGTGACAGGGGCACTCGAAGCGGAAGTTACTCTCCGACCACTTCGGAATGCAGCCCAGATGCGTGCAGACTTCATATAAGGCGATCAACCCGGCGGTGGGCTGTGCAATCCAGAAGCGCCCGGCAGCGTCGTGATACGGTGCGGTCTGAACGGGGGGCACTTTGTCCGGCGGGAACGAGAAGATACCGCCGAAAGTGCCTTCCTTGAAGCGGGGCAAGGCAAACCAGATCAACCCGGCAGTTGCTTCGCCCACCAGAAGCGCCATCGACGCGCCCCAGATGTAGTACAAAAATTCACGGCGGCTAGGCGCGTTCGCTTGCACCTCGGCTGCCGCTTTGCCCTTAGCCGGGACTTTAGCTTTGGTTTCACCGGCGGTTATGCTGGTAGCCATCGAAACGTATTCCTCCTGAAATAGCTCAGGGCGAAAAGCCGATGAGATGCGCGCGAGTATAGCACACAACGCGGCTTTTGGAGAGCATATGACCAACTCTTTTTGAGCAAATATTGACCTTTGTAAAATGTATCACAAAGGGGATTGGCTGTCAAAAAAGAAACGGTCGATTCTTAAGGGTTCAATCGCCCGCCGTAAGCTTGTCGCCAGCGCTGCTCGCACGTCAATTTCGACTTGTCAGGGCAACCCTTCAGGCGCGATAATAACGCTATGACTTTTCAGCAGCTAACCGGCGACCGCACGACATGGATCAACATAGAGCGCCCCACCGCAGCGGACGTCGAAGCGCTGCGGCGAATCTACCCCTACATTCACCCGTTGAATCTTGAAGACGTGCTCAGCGCGATTGAGCGCCCGAAGATCGACGACGACCCGGATTATCTGTTCGTGGTGCTGCTCTTTCCGTTGTGGGATGCGATGAGCCGCTTGACGCGCGCCAGCGAGGTCGATTTCTTCGTCGGGCACGGCTACGTCGTCACGGTTCACGACGGCGTGCTGAAACCGCTGGAGCGGTTGTTCGAGTCCTGCAAGGATGAGGAAGATCGCCACAAGCTGCTCGGCGGCGGCGCGAGCCACGCCTTTTACGTCATGCTCGACCATCTGTTTGATTACGTGTTCCCGATTCTGCGGCGGGTGGACGGCAACATCAGCGTGATCGAGGAGGCGATCTTCACCAAAGACGACCGCCAAATCATCCGCGACATCGCCCTGCTGCGCCGCGACATCATCGCGCTGCGGCGGATCATCCGCCAGCAGGTGCCGATCCTCGAAAACTTGGAGCGCGTCGACCGCAAGATCATTCACGAGGACCTCGACGAGTATTTCGGCGACATCGTGGATCACCTGTACCGCGCGCGCGACATCATCGACGAGGATGCCGAGATCATCGCCGGGCTTTCCGACACGGCGGATACGCTGCTAAGCCATCGCCTTAACGGGGTGATGCGGATTTTGACGGTCTTTTCGGTGATCATGCTGCCGCTGACCTTCATTTCGAGCGTTTACGGCATGAACATTACGTCGTTGCCGTTTGCGGATCACCCCCAATCGTTCTGGATAGTCAATGGATTTATGCTTGTGACGGCTGCTGTGATGTTGTTCTATTTCCGTAGGCGCAAGTGGTTATGAGGGAGACTCTGCCGCAGCCTACCTTTATTGATACCGACGACAAGCTGCACCGGCTGGTCGCTGCGTTGGCGGGGGAAACGCTGCTGGCGGTCGATACCGAGTTGAACAGCCTCTACGCCTATCGCGAACGGGTCTGCTTGATCCAGCTTTCGACCCGCTCGGCGGATTACATCATCGATCCGCTGAAGGTGACGGATATGCAGCCGCTCGCGCCGCTGCTCGCCAGCCCGCAGGTCGAGATCGTGTTTCACGCTGCCGAATACGACTTGATGTGCCTGAAGCGTGATTTTGACTTCGACTTCCGCAATCTGTTCGACACCATGATCGCCGCCCGCGTTTGCGGCTATAAGCTGATCGGGCTGGGCAATCTGCTCAACGATTTGGTCGGCTTGGCGGTCGACAAAAGCCACCAGCGCGACAACTGGGGGCAGCGCCCGCTGCCGCCGGAGAGCCTGCTCTACGCGCAGATGGACACGCACTTTTTGCCCGCGCTGCGCGATCACTTCATGGCGGAACTGAAGCGCCTGCATCGGACTGAGGAGGCGAGCGAAGCCTTTCTCGACGTGCTGCGGACGCCCCCGGCGCGGCGTGAAACTTTCGATCCTGAAGGATATTGGCGTCTCTGTCTGCCGAACCACTTCACCCGACGGCAGGCGGCAGTCGTGCGCGAACTCTACCTGCTGCGCGAGCGGCTTGCCGAGGCGCGCGACGTGCCGCCGTTCAAGGTCATGACCGATAAAGTGCTGACCGCCATCACGCGCGATACGCCGACCAACGCCGCCGACCTGCGCGCGATCAGCGGCATCTCGGCGGGGCAGGTGCGGCGCTACGGGCGCGAGCTGCTTGATGCCATCAACGCCGGAATGCACGCCAAGCTGCCGTCGCCGCCCGCGCCCGAACCGCCCGCCGATCCGGTCGTGGTCGAGCGCTATGCCGCGCTGCGCGAATGGCGCAAGCTGCGCGCGCTGGATCGCGGCGTCGAGTTGGACGTGATCATCTCGAAGAACGCGCTTTGGATGCTCGCCGAACGCGCGCCGGACAGCCTCAACGAGATGGATGGCGTGCCGGGCTTGGGCGCGTGGCGGCTTGACACCTACGGCGCGGAAATTCTCGATGTGCTGCGGCGGAACAAGTAGTCGGCGGCGAGCCACAGCAGGTTTTCAGCCAAGAAGGGAGACCAGCCATGAAGCCAGAAAACTCGGTTATTCAATGGCTGCTCGACTCTGACCCAGCGATCCGCTGGCAGGTGATGAGAGACTTGATCGGCGCGCCAGAGGACGAGGTTAAAGCCGAACGCGCGCGGGTCGCGAGCGAAGGCTGGGGCGCGCGCCTGCTCGCGATGCAGCGAGACGACGGGTCGTGGGGCGGCGCAGCGTGGAATCGCGGGTGGAATGCGACCATGCACGTCCTGATGCTGATGCGGGACATGGGTCTCGATCCTGCGAGCGACCAAGCACGCCGCGCGGTGGGACTCGTTCGCGAGCGCGTGACTTGGCAGGGGTGGGAAGCCTACGACGGCAACCCCTTCTTCACGGGCGAGGTCGAGCCTTGCATCAATGGGCAGGTTGGCGCGGTGGGTGCCTACTTCGGTCAGGATGTGCGCGGCATCATCGACCGGCTGCTCGGCGAGCAGCTTGCCGACGGCGGCTGGAACTGCGAGACTGAGAATGGCTCGACGCGCGGATCGTTCAACACCACCATCTGCGTGCTGGAGGCGCTGCTCGAATACGAACTGCAATTCGGGAACAGCCCGAAGGTCAGCGCCGCCCGGCTTCGCGGTCAAGACTATCTGCTGGAACGCCGCCTTTTCCGGCGGAAGTCGACCGGCGAGGTCATCGGCTACGACCGGAAGGACGGGCGGGGCGATGGGCAGGATCAGCCTGTGTTCACCCGTCTCGCCTTCCCGACTTGGTGGCACTACGACATTTTGAGAGGACTCGAATATCTGCGGCGCGCCGGACTGTCGCCGGATGCGCGCGTGACCGAAGCGGTTGAACTGGTCGCGTCCAAGTGCGAGGGCGATGGTCGGTGGTTGCTCGAAATCCAGTATCCCGGCGTGATGCCGGTCGAGATCGACGAGGGTGAGGGCAAGCCGAGCAAGTGGATCACGCTGCGCGCATTACGAGTGTTGAACTGGTATTCCGCAGGAACTTAACAAGGAAAAGAATCTTATGAAGATCACATTTTATGGCGCGGCACGTACCGTGACCGGATCGCAGCACCTGATCGAGGTCAACGGCAAGCGGATTCTGCTCGACTGCGGGCTGTATCAGGGCAAGCGATCCGAAGCCTACCAGCGTAATAAGGAACTGCCCTTCGAGGCGGCATCGGTGGACGTGATGGTGCTCTCGCACGCCCACATCGACCACAGCGGCAACATCCCCAACTTGGTCAAGAGCGGCTACCGGGGCGACATCATCTCGACCTTCGCCACCCGCGATTTGTGCGCCTCGATGCTGCTCGACAGCGGGCACATTCAAGAGAAGGACGTCTTCTTCGTCAACAAGCGGCGCAAGCGCGGCGAGCCGGAAGTCGAGCCGATCTACACGCAGGCGGACGCGCAGGAAAGCCTGAAATATTTCACGACGCAGGGCTACGAACGCCCGCGCACGATTGCCCCCGGCGTCACGCTGACCTACAAGGACGCCGGTCATCTGCTCGGCAGCGCGTTCGTCGTCCTCGACATCGAGGATCAGGACGAGCACCGCGATTACCGCCTCGTCTTCAGCGGCGACTTGGGGCGCAAGGGTATTCCGATCATCCGCGATCCGCAGACGATTGACGGCGCGGACTATCTGATCATGGAAAGCACCTACGGCGACCGCCTGCATCCGCCCTACGAGGACGACTCGAAGCGGATGGAGCGGATCATCGTCGAGACCTACAAGCGCGGCGGCTCGATCATCGTCCCGGCGTTCGCGGTCGGGCGGACGCAGCAGTTAGTCTTGATGCTGCATCAACTGGCACGCGCGGGCGACATCCCGCATATTCCGGTCTACGTGGACAGCCCGCTGGCAATCGACGTGACGGCAGCTTATCGCCTGCATCCCGAATGCTACGATGCCGAAATTCAGGCGTTCATGACCAGCGACGACAGCCGGATCGATCCGTTCGGCTTCAGCGACTTGACCTATACGCGCAGCACCGAGGAGAGCAAGAAACTCAACTTCCTGCGCGAACCGGCGATCATCATCGCCGCCAGCGGCATGATGGAAGCGGGGCGCATCCTCCATCACCTGCGCAACCACATCGAAGACCCGCGCACGACCGTCTTGATCGTCGGCTGGCAGGCGGAGAACACGCTCGGTCGGCGGCTGGTCGACAAGGAGAAGGAAGTCCGCATTTTCGGGGAGACGTACCAGAATCGCGCGCAGGTCGAAGTCCTGAACGGTTTCAGCGGTCACGCCGACCGTGACGAACTGCTGGCGTGGGTCGGCGCGATGGACAAGAAACCCGCGCGGACGTTCCTCGTGCACGGCGAGCCGAAGGCGCAGTTCGCGCTGGCGGACTCGCTCAAGGCGCGCTTTGATCTGCAAGTCGAAGTGCCGGAGTTTAAGGATTCCGTGTCACTGTGAGGGAACAAGCGAATGGCGTTGTTGGGGCGCAATGGTGCGCCCCGGTCACTTGATCAAGTGGGGTTACTGCTCGAATAGCTCACGCACGGGCAGGGTAAAACCGGGAATGACGTCGCCCGCGTCGAGCGTGTCGTCGATTTCGTAAGTGCGCAGCGACAGGTCAGGCGTATAGACGTCGATACTCTGCTCCTCCGGGTAGATTTCCCAGTAGAGAATCCCGGCTTGCAGGTAAATTTGGCGTTTTGCTCGAATGATGCGCGGTTTGTCGTTCGCCGAGATCACCTCGGCGACCCACAGCGGCGCGATTGGATCGGGATAATCCTTGCTGAGCGGCGTTGGCTTATAGGCGAAGTCCGGCGCGAAGACGTGACCGAGTACGTCGTAACTGCCCGCTTCTCCGGTGATGAAATAGGGAATGCCATTTTGCTTGCAGTACGACCCGACTTCGATGCCTAGTGTCATCGCTATTCCCGAATTGCGCGTCGTTCCCGGCATTTTTTCGACGATCTCCCCGTTGATCAGTTCAAACAGCCGATCTTTGTTTTCGGGCTGCTCGGCGAACTGCTTGAAGCCTTCAAGGGTGATTTGTTCTCGCGCGACCATGTGCTCACCTCACCATCACCATCTTAAACAAGGTTGACGCACGTATGGAAAAAGTATAGCACAGGAGCGTGTCTGCTCTCGCCTTCGAATCAGTGGGAAGATCGGTGTAGAATGCGTGTTGGAGAGCAATTGGTTGAGTAAATAGGTTGAGCGATGCCGAATCAGAGTGTTTTCGGTGAAGAATGGCGCGACTGTCTGCGCGCGCACTACACCCAAGTCGTCCGCAATCAGGACACAGGGACGGAGCGGTCGCTGCACGGCGTGATGCTCGAAGCCGGATTCAGCGAGGACGAGGTCGTGCAGTTGTACGTGCGGGCGACGGCGCACGTCGACGACGTGGGTGCAGACTTTGTGCCCGACATGGACGTGATCGCTGCGGCGGAGTCGTTCGTCGCCCCGGCGGTCGTCGCGCCTGAGCCGGTCGAGGACGTGCCCGGCGAACCGATAGTCGAGGCGGAAATCCCGGTTGGGGTCGTCCAAGATTTGGTCGACGAGGAAGAAGCGCCCATCAGCGAGGATGCGCCGGAAGACCTGCCCGCTGACGATGAGCTGCCGGACGACGATCCCGGCATCACCCAGTTGAGCATGTTTTGATCGGTTGGGAGAAGGGGCTGTATGCAAACTCTGAAACCTCACCCCCCAACCCCCACTCCATGCATGGAGAGGGGGAGCTAAACGCCGCGAAGCGCGGGTGAGGTGTCCCATGAACGATTACGACTACATGCGCCTTGCCCTCGCCGAAGCCGAAAAAGCCTTCGCTTCCGGCGACGTGCCGATTGGCGCGGTGGCGATCTACAAGGGCGAGGTGATCGGGCGGGGCTGCAACCGTCGCGAAGTCGATCATGACCCGACGGCGCACGCCGAGATGCTGGCGATTCGCCAAGCGGCGGCGCATCTGGAGCATTGGCGGCTGGACGGCGTGACGCTCTACTGCACGCTCGAACCCTGTGCGATGTGCGCCGGGGCGATGGTGCTGGCGCGGCTGCCGCGCTTGGTCTACGCGGCGGTCGAGCCGAAAACCGGGGCGGCGGGCAGTATCATGGATGTGCTGCGCCATCCCAAACTCAACCACCACGTCGACGTCTCCGGCGGGCTGCTGGCGGACGAAGCGGGCGCTCAGCTTCAGCGTTTCTTTCGGGACCTGCGTTAAATTCGGGATTTATTAACGTCGTCTGCTCAGGTATAATGCCGCGACGTTTTGAGGAGAGGTGCCGGAGTGGTCGATCGGGCTCGTCTCGAAAACGAGTGTAGCCGTGAGGCTACCGTGGGTTCGAATCCCACCCTCTCCGTGACCGGGCGGCGCTCAAGTTTTCTTGAGCGCCGCTTTTTGTTTTGGCGTTACCACCAGCGCAAGGCGCGCCGCGCTCGACGGCGCACGTATGGGTTCGGGGACACGACAGCGCGCATAACAGCACGTCGCCGCCAGAACGGTAGCCGGGGACGTAAAAGCCAACGGAATCTCATGTTGCCCTCCACTTCATCATGGATTCAATGATCAGGCGGAATGGTTAGCCGGGTATGACGCGGCTGTAAATTCGCAGTTTACATTTATCGGATGAAGCGAGGTAGAGGGGGCGCTGCGCGTCGGTTTAGTGACGGCGCAGCGCACGCCGCGAGGCGCGGCGCATGACGGTCTTCTTTACGGTGCGCTGCGCGCGACGCCGACGCAGGAAAGAAAAGTTGGGGTGCAGTAAGCGTTGCAACATAATAAGTACCTCCAGAAGAGCGGCGCATGGACAAAGATGTCCACTCGCAGTTTTTAGTCTTTAGTTCTTTGTTCTTAGCTAAAAACTAAAAACTAACGACTTGCTCCTAGCATACCCCAAATTGGGGCAGCGGGGTGGATTGATCTAGGCGCGGTTGCCCGCCTCGGCGATCACGTCGAGCAGCAGGTCGAGGTCAGCTTCGGTGGTGCGGAAGTTGACGATGCAGGCGCGCAGGGCGTAATGCCCGTCGAGTTCCGTCCCGGTCAGGAAGGCGTTGCCTTCGGCTTGTACGGTCGTGATCAGGCGGCGGTTGAGCGCCTCGACGTCCTTGACCTTCGGCGGCGCGTAGCGAAAACAGGTCACGCTGAGCGGACCGGCGGCGACCAGTTCGAAATCGGCGCGGGCGCAGATTTTGGCGCGCAGCGCCTGCGCCATCGCTACGTCGTGGCTGATCAACTGCTTGTAGCCGTCCAGCCCGATCTGCTGCATGGTCAGCCAGAGCTTAAGCGCCTTGAAGCCGCGCGTCTGCTGGATGCCGAACTCGGAGAACCAAGGCAGGGCGGCGTCGTCGCGCAGATAGGGCGGCACGAGGCTGAAAGTGTCGCGCAGGGCTTGGGCGTCGCGGACAATGGCGCAGCCGCACTCGACCGGCAGATAGAGCCACTTGTGCGGATCGACGGCGAGGCTGTCGGCGCGCTCGATCCCCTTGTAGAGTCCGGTGGTCTGCTCGGCGAGGATGCCGAAGCCGCCGTAAGCGCCGTCGACGTGAAACCATAAATCTTCACGCTCGCAGAGATCGGCAAGTTGATCGAGCGGGTCAATCGCGCCAGTGTTGACCGTCCCGGCGCTGGCGGCGACGCAGACCGGGTGCAGTCCGGCGGCGCGGTCGGCGGCGATCTGCGCTTCGAGCGCGGCGAGATCCATGCGATACTCGGCATCGACCGGGATTTTGTGCAGATAAGCGCTGCCGAAGCCGAGCAGTTCGACCGCCTTTTGGATGCAGCTATGCCCCTGCGTCGAGGCGTAGATCACCATCGGAGCGGGTTCGCCGTTGAAACCCTGCTCACGCAGATCGCCTTGCGCTTTGACGTGGCGCATCACCGCTAACGGGATCAGGTTGGCGACGCTGCCGCCGCTGGTCAGGATCGCGCCCGCGTCGGCGGGGAAGTCGAAGATCGCTTTGATCCAGTTGAGGACGCCGTGTTCGACGTAAGTCGCCGCGTGATCGCCCCCGGCGACGCTGGGATCGAGCGCGGCGGCGATCAGTTCGGCAAGGATGCCCATCGGCGCGGGCGGCGAATTAACCCACGCAAAGAAGCGCCCGCTGGCGTTGCCCATCGGGTAAGACAGCACCATTTCGGCGAGTTGGTTGAGCAAGACGGTCGCTTCAGTCCCGGCGTCAGGCAACGGGGTGTGCATCAACTGCTCGCGGACTTCCGGCGGGACGGGCTGGCGCACCGGCGTATAGGGAAGGGCGATCAGTCGTTCGACGATCAGGTCAATCGCTTGATAGCCGAGCGTTCGGAAGGCTTGCGGCGATAGGTCGATCATGTCAGGAGGCTCCTTGTCGTCCAGCTACCACCACTATATATAAAAAATGTAAAGTCGCCTAGCTCCGTATTCGACTGGCGAGGCGGGCTGCCGTAAGATCACGCTGCTGGAATTCGTCGGCATTGATTATAGATTAGGTTGAGTAGGAGTGCAGCGTGAGTCCAGAGGAATTGATCGCCCAGCGCCGTGAGAAAGACCAGTTTTTCAAAGCCAGCCCGCATTCGCCGCTGTCGGACGACCAGCAGGATGCCTTCACCGGACTGAGTTATTACGATCCGAACCCCGCCCTCGATCTGGTGGTCGCGGTCGAGCGGGTAGCAAGTGCGGACACCGAGATCGTGATCGAGACGACCAGCGGCGAGCCGCGACGCTACCGGCGCTATGGACGCTTCCGCTTCAGCGTCGAGGGGCAGTCAGCGGAACTGACGATTTATGAAGCGCCGCACGGTTACTTTCTGCCCTTCGCCGATGCCAACGCCGGGGGCGAAACTTACGGCGCGGGGCGCTACCTCGAACCGGACGCGCTCGACGGCGGCGTGTTCCACGTCGATTTCAACCTCGCCTATAATCCGTTTTGCGCTTATGGCGACGGCTGGTCGTGCCCGATAACTCCGGTGGAGAACCGGCTGAAAGTGGCGATCCGCGCGGGCGAGAAGCTGCCGTCGGGGGTGTGGAATCGAGCTGTCGTAGCGGAGCAGTACGCCGATCCGGCTCAACTTGGGGGATGGTGTAATCCAGCGCCACGCCGGGCGCGTTCACGCGAACGGTCGGCGTTCGTGATCAAGGAACGTTGAAGCTCATCGAGATGCAAACATCCCATCCGTCTTTGTCGTTAGCGTGACGCCGAACAGTCAGTCATTTCCAGAGCGGACGACTTGGATCGCCAATGTCGGGGTCTTCGCGCTGCAAAATGGCGAACGCTTCGGCATAGAGACTCCGCATTTCGGATAAAACGCAGATGCGACCAGAGAGCGGATAACGGGTGTCCGCCATTTGCGCCAAAAGCCAATCCGGGTCGTTGACTTCGAGAAAAACCGTATTCTTCAGCACAATGTCGTCTTGAAAATAGAAGGAATCAGTCTGAGGGGTGATTTCGCCGCTTAGGACGCGGGTGATGAACTCGCGGGCGACAATTAAGTTGGAGTCGGACATCGTTAATTCCTCATTACTGGTTTAAATGTGGCGCGTTGGGGTTCACCCCGCCCTCGCCCAGCGAGTCGATCACGCGCTGAACGAATTGGTCGTAGGTCTCGCCTTTCTGCATCGACGATCTTAGCGCTTTGTAGATGATTCGGGAGCGAAGGGAGCCAAAGCTCTCCGCCATGTCCGTCGGTTGAGCCGCTGTGCTGATGCCTTCCATAACGCGATTGGTCATCGGTGGCGTTGTCTCCTCGAACAGAGAGGGATTGGCGCGGTGATAGCTGCGCAGTTGTGCCAAGACGCGATCTGCCGCTGCCTGATCTTCCGCCCAGATGATGATGGTATCGGCGCGCTGCCCGGCACCCGCTGGTCCCATCAGCTTGGCAGCCCCGACGCCGGGGAAGTCATTCGGATTATCGACGACGTTGCGGACGACGTAGCGCATGACGTCGGTCGAGCTATCGGCGCTCACGTTGAGATAGACGCGCTGCGTCATCTTATCCATCATCTCTGCCATATTGGGGTCTGCTCGTAAGAAGTGGAAAAACGTATCTCCAAGGTCCTTTCGAAGCGCGGCATTCGTTTCCGCCGCTCGAACGGAGGCGGAGATTTGGTCGCCCAACTCCGGGAGAAGCTTTTTTCCCTGAATGACCGACAGCGACCCGGTTGGTCGTTCGCTGGCAATACTGGCAATTTCGTTCAGTTCGGTTTGCACCGGTCTCGTGAGCGGGCTGCCTTGGGTCGTGCTGCTGTATAAATCGTAAATTCCCCCCCAAGGTCTCTCCGATGTGCCCGCACGAGCAATCCGTGATTGGTCTCTCCAGACATTCTCCAAGAATTCATCAAAACTCTGGCGCGAGTAGGATACGGGGTTTAAACCAAGCCGGTGATAAGCGAGCTGGCAAATCTCCTCCGTCTCCTCGAAGGATAAATTCTTGCCTAATTTTTGCAGCAGTTCTTCGAGTTCCGTCGTCGTTCGGATTTTCGCGATCAGTTCGGGGTTCTTGGTAAGGACGCGAGCGATGTTGAGGCGCGATTCCCCCGTCAGTTCCGGCGCCATTTCACCGACCTGAAGGGCAAGCCGCCCGACGCGCAGCACGCGGAAACTGGCTGCCGCGCTCCCGATGACGGCGAACACGGTTGCCAGCACCGCGCTCAGTTCCGCCATTTGCGCTTGCGACTGGGTCATCAAACCGTCGTCGACGTGCAAGCCGGAATTGGCTGCTCTGCCGACGACGATGGCGTCGTTAATCAGTCGGCTGCTATCGCCAGCCCGATGGCAGCGTCGAGAAATACGCCGCCGGGCAAGAACAGCACCCCCACCATCACCGCCAGTGTTCCGATGGTTTTGAACCAGTTCCAACGGCTGCGGCTGCGATCTTCGGCGGCGACGACTTCACTCGCGCGAGTCCCAAGCTGAGTATCGACGCGCTGGCGGATCGGCAGCATATTCATGCGATCCAGCGAGCCTTCATCGGCGGTCGAAAGCGCGAGTTCGGCGCGGGTGGCGATGATATTCGCTTTGATCTCTTTGAGCGTGAATTCTACCCTTCCGGGGCTAATGTCGTGTGTTCTCAGACGGCTGAGCAGCGGGAAGGACCGATAACACCATTTGATCGTGTCCTCGACGGGAGCAAGCTGCCGGAAGACTTGGAGGCGCTGATAGGGATTCATGTTGATGAAGTTTCCGGCATAGCCGAAGGTAAATGATTGCTGCTGCACGAGGCTGTGCTTTATTTCATCGCGGCGGTATTCGAGTGCATCCCGGATGCGCGATGCTTCGAGCAAACCGCTCGCGTACTCCTTAAACTGGGCGACGCGGTCGGGCGCGTCGAGGATGCTGTCGATTGCTTTCTCGTTCTCGTCAAGGCGTTCCTCCGCCTCGCGGTTGATCATGCCTTTGTAGGTCGTCAAGACCGCTTCGTCGGAGAGGTCGATTGTGCCTGCTTCGTAGCGTTTCAGTAGTTCCGCCGTCGGGTTTTCCGCCAGCGCTTGCCATTGGGCGGGCGAGAGCTGCTTACCCAACTTCTCGAACTCCGTGCTGGTCCCGGCAATGCCGCTGGCAAACTGGAGTATCTCCCAGTCAGCAATCGAGCCGGTCTGCTCGTGCCCCAGATTGAAGTTGAACCAGTGAAAGATCACCGACCCGCCCGAATACGAATCGATCCGGTTGAGGATCGAGGGTCCGGCGGCTTCGCCCAGCTTGTGCGTGATCCCAGTGCGGGGGGACGTGTACTCGGTGACGGAACTGATCAGCTCGATCTCAATCGGCTCGTCGCGCTGGACGGCGGGCGTCGGGCGATCCGCCTGCTGAACGACGTGCGCCAGTTCGTGGGCGATCAAGCGCTGACCGCGCGGCGATGCCGGGTCGTACTGCCCGCCCCGGAAGGCGACGTGCTCGCCGACGGTGTAGGCGTTGGCGTTGATCGCGCGGGCGGAGTGCTGGGCTTCGGCGTCGTTATGCAGGCGGACGCCGGAGAAATCGTGCCGGAAGTGCGCTTCCATCAGCGCGCGGATCGGCAGTGGGAGCGGTTGACCGGGCGAGCGCAGCGCGCGTCCCACGCCTGAGGGTAGATCGTCGGGCAGCGGGCGCGGCTGTGATCTGCTGCCGCCGCCCGGCATTGAGGTTCGGGCGGGTTGGCTGCCAAGCTGCGCGGCGCTGCGCTCGGCTTCCTGTTCCAGCGGGTCGGCGCGCTGGCTGAGGCTGCGCCGGATCGGGCTGGTTTGGATCGTCGGCGCGCGTCGCGGTGCGGCGGGCGCTTTCGCCTTGGCGCGCGCCGGTGTGCGCGCGGGTTCGTGAGTGCGTTGATCGCCCACGATCAGGACTGCTCCCGGATCAGGTCGTAGTAGTTGCGGAAATCCGCCTGTGACGGCAGCTTGCCGATCTTCTGGTACTCGCGGGCGACGGCGCGGACGAGGTGCGGCATCGTGACGACCCCGCCGTTCTGCGCCGCCAAGAAGGACGCCGCCAGCGCCACGTTGCGGATGTTGCCCCCGGCGAGTTCGAACTGCCGGGCGACGAATTTCAGGTTGACGTCCGCCGCCATCGGCACGTCAGGCGGGAAGATGGCGTGCCAGATGCGCTCGCGATAGTCGGCGTCGGGGAAGGGGAACTCGACCGTGTGGTGCATTCGGCGGGCGAAAGCGTCGTCCAAATTCTGGCTGAGGTTCGTCGCCAGCATGACGATCCCCTCGTATTCCTCCATTTTTTGCAGCAGGTAGGCGGTCTCGACGTTGGCGTAGCGGTCGTGCGCGTCCTTGACTTCGGAGCGCTTGCCGAACAGGGCGTCGGCTTCGTCGAAGAACAAGATCGCGCCGCTGGTTTGGGCGGCGGCGAAAATGCGGCTGAGATTTTTCTCGGTCTCGCCGATGTATTTGCTGACCACCGCCGAGAGGTCAATCTTGTAGAGGTCAAGCTGCAAATCGCGGGCGATGACCTGCGCCGACATCGTTTTGCCGGTGCCGCTGGCGCCGCTGAACAGGACGTTCAAGCCTTTGCCAAGCGCGAGTTTGCGCTCGAAACCCCACTCGCGGTAGACGACGTGCCGATATTTGACCGCCGCGCAAATCTCCTGAAGCTGCTGCATCACTTTGGCGGGCAGCACCAAATCTTCCCAGCGGTAGAACGGCTCGACTTTCTGCGCCAGACGGCTGAGGTCTTGGCTGGACTGCGCCCGCGCCGCGCTGTGCAGGTCGTCGGCGCTCACAGCGGCAGCTTCACCCCGCAGCCCTGCTTGCCGTTCGGCGGCGCGGATAGCCCGCTCGATCTGGCGCGGCGTGAGCGTAAACTTGTTCGCCAGCACCACCGGATCGACGTCGGCGGCGAGCGGAAGCTGCATCTCGGCGCGGCTGCTGAGCGCTGCCGTCCACAACTGACGCCGGGCGGCGAGATCGGGCAGCGGGAACTCGAAGCGGGCGACGGGCAGCTCGATGCCGAGTTCTTCCGGCGGCAGCGATTCGGTGCTGCCGAAGAAAACCGGAATCCCCGGCGTGCCAACGTAGTCCGCCAGCGCCAGCCGCGCCGCTTGCGCCCGTTCGTGATCGCCCGCCAGCGCTTCAGCGTGGTCGAAGTAGAGACCTGCCCCGCTGAAGATCGCTTCGCGCCATAAGGTCGGGATCAGGCTGGCGAAGGATCGCTCCGGCGCAAGGGCACGGCGCAAATCGACCCGCAGCAGCGCGCCGAGGTCGGCAGCCGCCGCCAGCTTGCCGATTCCGCGCGCGCCGATCAGCAGCGCGGGAAGTCCGCGCACGATTTGATCAGCGCTGCCCCGTAACTGATCACGCAGATCGACCGGCAGATAGGCGTTGCGGGTCGCCTGCGCCGGGTCGACCGGGGCGACGAACGGGATCAAGCGGTCGTCGAGCGCGTTGTTGCCGAGCAGAAACTCGACCACTCGCCGATCCAGCTTGAGCGTGCGCGCCAGCCCGGAAGCGCCGCCGCCCTCGTCCCAGAGGTTGAGCAGCGCATAGCGAAAGAGCGGATTTCCGGCGCGGAAGGTCGCGTAGCAGACGAGGCGGCTGGTCAGCGTTTCCGCGAACAGCTTGAGCGCGAGGTCAATCGTCGGATGCTTCTGGGCGGCGTCGTTCTGCACGTAAGCGAACAGGGTCTCGTAACGCAAATCGAGTTCCGGTGCGGCGGCGAGCAGCAGCAAATCCAGCTCGAACGGCGTCAGGTCGAACCAGCGCTGCAAGCGATAGAGCGGCAGTTCAAGCGCGGCGGCAGCCGCCCGGCGGCGGTTAACGTCGGTCAGCAGGGCGATCTGCGCGGTCAGGTTTTCGACGGCGGGCAGAATTTTCCCGGCGGCGGAATCGACCGGCGGTTCGACCGCAAACAGGGCGTCGACGCGGGCGTCGGAGATGGTCGCGCCCAAGAAATCATCCTCGCTGACGGCGCTGGTCGCGCGCAGCAGCAGAATTTCGCGCTGAAGCACCAGTTCCAGCCGACCGAGTTCCGCCAGCAGATGCTCGCCCGCGTTGGCGAAGGGCAGCAGGGTCTCCATCAGGTCAACCTCAAGCGGATCAGGGTATCGGGCAGCCAAGGCAGCACCAGCGTCTCGCCGTCGACGCCCGCCATCTGCAAGATGATCTTGAGCGGACTCTCCGCCAGCCGCACGTCGATCACGCCCGGCGTTAGTTCGACCACGCTGACGCCGGAGAGGAAGCGCTCGCGCAGATAGGCGGCGCTGCTCCACTCGAAGCCGATCAAGCGGGCGGCGAAGGCGCGCAGTGCGGCGCGGGCGAACAGCGTCACGGCGAGGTCAAGCGGCGGATCGAGGGCTGTCAGCGGCGGGAAGGCGTCCAGATCGCCAGCGGCGGGCTTGGCGCGCGTCTCGAAGCGGGCGATCAGGTCGTGCAGTTCGGGCGGCGGCTCGTCGATCCCGTGCTGGTAGGCGGGCGCGCCGGTCAGCGCTTGCACCGCTGACAGCGCCGCGCTCAGGCGATCCAGCGGCAGGGCGCACAGCCAAGCGTCAGCGTCCAGATCGCGCAGCAGGGCGAACGGCTGATCGCGGTAATCGATGCGATCCACCTGTAAGCCGCGCCCGGAGGCTCTGCCCGCCTCGTGGAGCCGCTCGATCAGCGCGGACAGCAGCACTTCGGCGTCGAGTTGGTTCAGGTCGGCAAGGTCGTCGGCTGTTGGCGTGGCGTTCAGTCCGGCGATCAGATGGACGACCGGATCGTCGAGCGCACCGAGATCGCCCAAGCCTTCGGCGAGGACGAGGCAGCGGAGCAGCGCGGCGTGGGCTGGATCGACGGCTTCGAGCGCGCGATCCAAGCCGTCAGCGTGGAGCGCCGCCAGCAGAAGCACCGCGCCGCCGTAGGCGGTTGGGAGCGTCCGCGCCGTCGCCGGATGGGCAGCCGGAGCGTTCGCCGTCACCGTGCCGACGACTTCGGTCAGCCAGTCCTGATCGCCGTCCGCCAGTGCGATCAAGCTCGTCAAGGCGGCGCGGACGGGCGCGGCTAGATCGGCGAGCAGGGCGTTGTCGAGTGGAAACTCGAGCGCGCGCGGGAGGGCAGCCAGCCGGAGCAGCAGGTCGACTGTCCGCGCCGCGCCGGGAGGCGATCCGCCGAGCGCGGCGAACAGCCGAATCGCGTCGTGGTCGCCGCCCGCGAGCGGCAGCGCGTGCCAGATCGCCAAGACCGCTGTCACCGCCGCGCGGGTCGGTGGCGCGGAGTCGGTCGGCAGGATGGCGGCGAACAGGCGGCGGGCGTCGGCGACGCTGAGGATCGAGAGCAGATGCTCTAGGTGATTGCTGGCGGCAAGCTGGTAAAGCGCGGCGATACCGTCGCCAAGGTCGCGGAGCAGCGCCTCGCGCGCGGCTGTGCTGGTGGGTAGTTCGCGCAGCCCGGCGAAATCCTCGTAATACCACTTGCCCCACGCCGTCCCGCTGGCGAGATCGACCAAGAACTGAGCAAGGTAGGCGGGCGGATTGGGAAAGGTGAGCACGTCGTCTTCGCCCTGCGTGATGGCGCGGACGATGCGCCCCGCCAGCGCTTCGCCCCATGCCTGCGCGATCTGCGTCTCGTCAAAGGCGCTCACGTCGAGCGCGACCTCGACCTGTAGGCGGCGGATCAGCCAGATGGCGTCGTCCATTTGCCCGATGCCGGATTGCAATGCCTGTCCGCAGGCGGCGGGCAGATCGCGGCGCAGCACGCGGTCAAGCTGCCAGCGGACGCGCTCCGGCTCCGGGTGCAGGTCGGGGACGTAGTAGGCGCTGTGGAAGCGCCCAATCGTTACCGTCCCGTCGTTCATCGCGCGGCGTGAGCGCCGTTGCCGTTGCTCGTGACCGGCACGGGCGCCGACGGTTCGGCTTGCAGTTCTTCGAGCACCTGAATCGCCCCGGCGATGCGCAGCAGCGTATCGCGCACGTCCTGCCGCTGGCGATCCAGCAGTTCAAGCTGCTGCTGCCCCTTCTCGTACTCGGCGCGCAGCGTCGCCACGCGCTGATCAATGGCGCTGTCGCTCATGATGTCGTCCTCCCCAAGACAACCAGCGTGAATAAGACGGTGTTATCGCTTTCGAGTGAGGAATTGGATTCGGAGCAGTAAACCTCGACGGTGGCGCTGGTCGTATTGTGCGTGACCAGCTTGACGTAGACGTGCTGCGGGATATTGCCGCCACCCTCGACGTGATGCCCTGAATTCACCGTGAAATCGGTTTGCCCGTCGTAATTCCACAGGCTGTAGCCTTGCAGCACGACGTAGGCGGCGTAGACCTCGGCGAACCCCTCGCCACTGTAGTTGATGCTCTGGCTGTGCGGGCTGTTCGCGCCGTTGTTCTTCCAAGCGAAGGGAGCGGCGTACACGTGCATCAAGTTGCTGCCGCCCTTGACGGTCAGCGTACCGGCGATGGTGGTATTGCCGTTGTTGGCGACGACGAACTGCTCCTTGAACTGTCCATCGCCGGTGTAAATGGGACCGACGACGAGGCGGTCGTCGCCGCCGAGATTGTCGCCAATGATCAAGCGCAGGTCGTTGTGGTCGGACGAGTTGCGCTGCCGGGCGATCTGCATGATGTCGGTGTCGGTGCCGCCGTCGGCTTCACGCAGGTCGAGCTTGCCGCCGTTGAGGATGGCGCTGCCGTTGGCGGTCAAGCTCCCGCCGAGCGTAAGGTTGCTGGAGTCGTCGAGCTTCATCGCCAAGATGCCGCCCGCGCCGGGTTCGTCACGGTTATCGCTGTGCGTGCCCTTGCGGAACCACGCGAAATCGGCGTCGGAGCGAAAATAGGTTGCGTTGGTTTGGACGCCGACGCCGTAACGATACTTGCCGTCAGCGGTTTTGCGCAGATTGATCATTTGGCGGTAGGGCGGACGCACTGCCGCGTCGGTGTCGAAGTCGAGCGAGCCGGTCAGAATTTCGACCTTATCGTCGGCGCGCACCGCCAGCACGGGCTGCTCGACGCTGCCGTTGGTCGGTCCGACCGTCAGTCGGTGATCGGGCGCGGATTGGTCGCCGATGTGAATCCGTAGGTCGTAGCCGCTGCTGTTGGCGATCCGCTGCATCCAAAGCGGCACGCTGTCCTCGTCGCCGCCGAGTCCCTGAAACGAGAGCTTGCCGCCGTGCAGCAGCACGTCCTTCTTGGCGACGATCCGTCCGTCGACCTGCAAGCGCCCCTCGACGCGGGCGAAGTCGGCGGCGTCGGGGTCGGCGAAGGCGGCGCGCGGGCGCAGATTGAGCATGGCGGCAGGCGCGTAAACGTCCTGCGCGATGACGCCGACGTAGATGCGATCTTCGGAGAGCTTCTCCGGCGTGGTCGTGAGCAGCATCCCATTGAGCGGATCGCAGCGGACGCTGCCCAGCCGGATCAGCCAGCGGTTGACGAACTCGTCGTCGGGGAACGCCTGATAGGGGACGGATTGATCATCGGGGATGGCGTTGAGCAGATCGTCAGGCGTCGGCGTCACAGTCGGGTCGAGCGGTGCTGCTTCTTTGCCATCGACCATGATCGGGTCTTGGGGGACGGGCTGCGTCCCGACGAGGACGCGGTAAGTCTCGCGCACGCGGCTGAACTGCGATTCCAGATCGCACTGCTCGTAGCCGAAGGCGGGGCGCTGGGTCAGTTCCTCGGTGTAAGCCAGCCAGACCTCGTAATGCTTGGTGGTGGTGAAGCCGTCGAACAAGCCGAGGTCAAGCTGCACCGGGTACATCAGGATGATCTCGCGCCCGAAGCCGTCGATTGCCATGCCCGCGCTGATGAAGACATCGATCTCGTCGCCGCCGTTATCCGACGGCTGCGCCATCAATTCCAGCCCGACGACGATCCCCCACGTGTGCTGTCCAAGCGAGTGTCGCCGCTGCAAATCGCGGTGATAAGTCTGCTGCGCCTCGAAGTCGAGCGCGCCGAGGAACTGGCGCTCGTAATAATGCAGGCGCTCGATGTCAGCCATTCTTCTTCCTCCGACTCGACTGCGCGCTGCTCGCTTTGGCGGACGTGCCCTTGATCGCGTCGATCTCGGCGCGCATCGCCGCCAGTTGATCGCGGATGCCGGAAAGCTCGGCATCTTTGGCGGCGAGTTCGGCGCTGACGTCGTAGCTGCCGAAGCCGACCACCTGATCACCGCTGCGGTAGACGACCACCCGATCCCCGGCGTTGAGGAAGGCGGCGGCGGGCTTGGCGTCCGCCGGGAGCGTGTTGGCGTCGACTTGACGCTCGACGACGGCGACGTTGGCTTGGTTGAGGGTTTGGTTGACGACCTCGGCGGGCTGCCCGACCAGCGGGGCGATGCTGACGGCATCCGGGCGCGCCTGCTGCAAGACGTTGCCGCCAAACATGCCGCTGATGCTGCGGACGAGGTTGCCGCCGAGCATCTTGGGTAGGGCGAAATCGCTTTCCAACAGCGAGCGCCGGAGCGTGAAATCGGGGTCGAGGTCGGCGAGCATACTTTGCAGATCGCTGCCCATGAAACTCGCTTTCTGCGGCTGCGGGTTCGCGGCAGCCGCTTGCGGCTGGACGCCGACGACCACGCCGACCGGCTGATCCGGGGCAGGCTGATAGGGTGCCGGCTCATAGGTGCCGGGCGCAGGAACCGGCGTTGGCTTGGGGGTGCGGGTGGGAACGCGGCTGACGAGATCAGGGGCGCAGCAGAGCGCGCGCACCGCCGTACTGATGACCGGGATGATCGGCAGCGCCGAGAGCCAGTAGAAGATCGTCGGGAACGCGCCCGCGTATTGGCGGCAGGAGAAGTTGCAAATGCTGACGATAGTGTCGTCGCGGACGGTGACGCACGCCAGCGGCACGCGGTCGTCGTAAGCGACGGGCGGGCACGACGGCAGCAGGTTGTAGCAGACGCAGTCGAGCAGATATTGCAGCAGCAGCGCGAAGGTATCGTAGACGCCGGTCTGCAAGCGATCCGCGTATGCCCATGATCCCTCGTCGCTCATCGGCGCGGGTAAGTCGATCTCCCGGAGCTTCGACGCCAGCTCGCAGCGCACGCCGACCGGATTCTTGATGTAGAGATCGCAGACGGCGCGGTAAAACTGGCGCGCGGCGGTGTACTGATCGTAGGGCTGGGCGGCTGGGGTATCGCTGGTGTAATCGTTGGGCGTGACGACCGCCGCCGGGTAGAGATTGACGAACTTGTTGGTCGAGAGGCGGTTGGTCACGAACTCGGCGATGGTCTGGAAGCAGCCGGTCAGCTTCGCCAGCAGGGTATCGTCGAAGTTGGTGTTCTGGATCAGCCCCAACAGGACTTGCAGCAGCGGCGAGACCTGATTGTCGTTGGTGCGCGGCACGTTGACCAGCAGGTCGCGCCAATCGACGCCGCAGGTGTCGCACTGCTTTTCCATGCCGACTTGATAAGTCTCGTAGATGCGGGTCGGCTCGCAGGCGAGCGCCGTGCTGGTGCGCGTCGCCGTCGTGCTGACTCTGGTGGCTTTGCTGCTGCCGTTGCCGCAGGTGCACGATCCGTTGCAGCTTCCGCCGCAGGTACAGCCGCTCGACTTGGGGTTGCGCAGCGCCGTGACCGGGCGGGCTTCCTGCTCGACGTAGGTCAGGTAGATGCACCACGTCTCCTCCTCGTCGCAGACCTGCTTGGGCGGCGTGCGAACCGGGGTGCAGTCATTGCGACGGCGGCGATCCTGCTGGCATTGGTGGATGTAGTCGATCACGTTGAAGTCGTGGTCGGCGCAGACGATCACGTCGTTGCCGCAGGGGTCGATGGCGTAGCCCTCTTTGATCGTGACCCAGCCGTCGCAATCACTACAGACGACTTGCAGCCCACAGACGACGCCTGACCCGTGCAAATAGCGGTTGTGCAGGCGCTGCTTGGCGCGGACGTACTCCTGCTCGCTGTTCAGCTCGGTCTCGGTCAGAAGCTGCCCGGCGAAATAGCGCGGGCGCTCCATACAGCGCAGCCCCTGACAAACCGGGCAGCCGCATTGATCGTCGTGCTGCTTTTGGGGCGTAATCTTTCGCTTCGGTTTGACGTTCAGCATCGCTCTGCTCCTAGTCTGGTTTACAGTCGTCGGCTGGGACTGCGACCCACCGGATGAGATAATCTTGCTCCTGCTCTTTGTTGTCGTGGGCGATGGCGATGTCGAACAAGCCATCGGGCGGGTCATGCGGACGCGCCGCCAGAAAGACCAGCCCGTAGGACTGGCTCGGTCCCATGTGATTGACGGCTTCAAACTGGTCGAAGCGGCGTTCCTTGTCGATGACCGCCAGCATGACGCCGACGACCACGTCATCGGGGAAGCAGTGGCGAATGTCGTGTACTTCAAACGGATTGCCGTTCAGTTTGGGTAATGTCGGCACGACGATCTCGATCACGCCAGTACGCGAGCGCTCGGCGTCCTTGCCCGGTGCGCCGGGCGCGCCGTCCTGACCATCTTTGCCCGGCGCACCGTCTTTGCCGGGTGCGCCATCCTTGCCATCCTTGCCGTCTTTTCCGTCCTTACCGGGAGCGCCATCTTTGCCCGGCGCGCCGTCCGCGCCGTCCTGACCATCAGCACCGGGCGTACCCGGCGCTCCGGGAGGACCCTGCTCGCCGCGCTCGCCGCCGCCGACACCCTGTTCGAGGATGCACTGGACGACTTCGGCGATCTTGCTGGTGCTGGGCAGCAGACGGCGATCTTTCAGGTTGTCGATCTCGGCGTCGGTGACGTCGGCGTTGTAGACATAACCGTCGATGGTCGCCAGCACCAGACACTCGTCGGCGTCGCAGTCGGGGCAGCATTCGATAATCTGGTCGAACAAGTCGGCGCAGGCGGCTTCTGACACGTCGATGATGGCGAAGCCGTTGGGCGATCCGTTGTAACTGACGTAGAGGTGACGACCGTCGGCGGAGAAGGCGATGCTGCTGGGATTGTCCCCGATGGTGATTATGTCGCCGAGCGCGTTCGGATCGCCCGCCGTCAGGCGGTTGGCGTCGACGGCTTGGAGGACGCTTTTGCCTACCCCCTCGGTCAGCAGCGCGCAGATCCAGCGACCACCGGGCGAAACGGTCAGGTCAACCAATTGGCTGGGCGCGAAGCTGACGGCTGCGCCGAGCACCGGGTAGGGTGTGGGCAAGCCGGGCTGGACGCCGACGACCTGCGCGGCGGCGTTGGTTGTGTCGCCGACGTAGAGCCGCGATCCCGCCGGAGTGGTGATGCCCGCTAGCAGCGCGGGCGTGATGCCGGGCAGCGTGATGGTCGTCTGGATGGCGGGCGGGGTCGTCAAACTGACGACCTTGACGTCGCCGTCGCCGGGGTCGGCGACGAAGAAGATCGAATTCGTGCTCGATCAGGGCGATGTCCCGCGGATCGCTGCCAACGGCGAGATCGTCGTGGGTCGTCAGCGCCGTATCCCAAACACTGACCTGTTTCGCCGCGCGATTGAGGACGATCAGCCCACCGGCGGCGGGAGCGATCAAGCGCAGGTCGCCGTCCACGACGCCGGAGAGCGCCAGCGCGGTCGCGGGCGGATTGACCGGGTCGAGCGCCGACGTGTCGATCACGAGGATCGGGTCGGTCTGATCGACGGCGACGAAGGCGGTCGAGCCATCGGCGGAGAGGGCGAGGTCGGTTGCGCGGGCGGGGAGTGCCTGCTCGCCGATCTTGACGTTGCTGTGGGCGAGGTCGAAGACGTAGAGCTTGCCCGGATCGTCCGCTGTGAGCACGTAGAGCCGGTCGCCGTGTACGACGACGCGCTGGAACTGGAACAGGTCGAAGGTGCTGACCGTGTTGTTCCATTTGAGGCTCACGCCGAACGGGTCCTTGGCGGTCGTCTCCGGATCGACGATCACGCCCAGTTCGTAAGTCTCGCGGATGCGGTTGGGCTGGCAGGCGTCGTCCTCGCAGCCGCAGTCGTCGAAGACCGCCGGGATGTTCTCGGTCGGGCATTCGGCGTAGCGAAGGCAGACTTGCAGCCTGTGCTCGGCGTCGTCGGGCTGCGCGTCCTTGCCGAACTGATGCTGCCAGTAGGCGAGGAAGGCGGCGCGGAAGTCGAAGAACTCCTCGTGCTCGACGATGATCTCGCGCCCGCAGCAGTCAATCGCGCTGCCCGGTTCGACGATCACCCAGCGGTCGCGGCAGCCATCCTGCGGATGCTGCTTGACCTTCAGCCCGCAGACCGTCCCCCAGCCGTGCAAGCGCTGGTTGTGGCGGCGGTCTTTGCCGATGAAGTAGCGCTGCTCGTCGTCGAAATCGCGCAGGACGAGCAGCTTGCCGGTGAAGTAATGGTTGCGGGCTAGCTGCGGTACCTCGCATTCGACGCAGGTTTTGTCTTGCTGATGCACGTCCGCCATCGTGGAGACCTCTCTTTCAGTCAATGACTGTGCTGGAACCGATGCGGCTTTGCGAGCCGATGCGCAAGGTCGGTGCGCCGCCGTCGCCCGGTGACAAGACCGTGTCGCTGCCGAGCGCTCCCTCGCCGGTGACGGTCTGATCCGGGTAAGCGCCGATCACCGTATCGACGCCGACGAACGCCTGTACGCCGACGCGGAAGCGCGGCTCGACGAAGACGACGGTCGCCTGCGTGTGGGCGGGCTTGGATGCCTCGGTGATCCGCTGCACCATCTGGCGCTGGGCGTCGCTGAGATTGCAGGCGGGCACGAACAGCGAGAATTTGTGCGCGCCCTCGTAAAACGGATCGCGCAGCGGGTCGCCGCTGTCGATCAGTTGGAACTGCCCGATAGTCGAGTAGACGTCGAGGTGCAGGCGCTTCATGATCGCCTCGCCCCACAGGGTTTGATCACCCAGCCGCCCGCTGTCGAGATAGAGCCAGCGGCGCAGCTTGAAATGCTCAAGAATGCGCGGCTCGACGCCGAGGCACAGGGCGAGATGCAGGCGCAAGCCCTGCGGCGTGCCGCGCAAGACGTAGAGCTTCCACGCCAGCGCCAGCAGCTTGCGCCGCCGCTCCAGCGAGAGGTGGCGATCCAGCGTCATGCCGAGCCAGCTCGCCAGCCACGTCAGGAAGTCGGCGGGGTCGCCAGCGGGCACCGCACCGGGATCGAATAGGCGGGCGATCCCGTCGATCTGGGCGCTGATGCTCGCCTCGACGCTGTCGAAGATCGACAGGAAGCGGTCGAGGAACTGGGCGCTGATGAGCATCCTCTTGGTAGACGGCGGGCAGGAAGCGCAGCGACGAGGCGCGTGGGTAGCGGACTTCGATCCACTCGATTTCGGGGGTCGCTGCGCCGTCGCTTTCGAGGGTCAGGCGCAGCCAGAGGTAACGCCCCGGCGCGCTCTGGACCAGACAGTCCCATGCGCCGTCGACTGCGCCGCGCGTGACGATCCGATCCCAGCGCGAGGCGGGCAGAGCGGCGACTTCGACGGTGGTCTTGAGCGCTTCGGAGGTCAGCGTCTCGACCACGAGGCGCGCGCCCTGCGGGATCGTCCCCTGAAGCCGGACTTGATGCCACTGGCACTGGTAGCGCAGGCTGTCGAGCGGCTCGCTGAGCAGGCTGCCCGACGCGACGTAAGCCGCTTTTGCGGGCAGGCAGACGATTTGCTTGCCCGACGGGTCGCAGACCAGCGGATTGCCGGACAGGTCGAAGGCGAGCGCGTTGCAAGTCGGCGCGGCGACGCTGCCCGCGCAGGTGCACAGCGCAAGGGATCGTCGTTCGACGGCGTAGTAGACGTAGAGGCGGCGGCTGAACTGATCGCCCAAGCACAGGTTGCCGTCGGCGTCGATGGCGATACTGACCGGGCAGAAGCGCCCTTCCAGTTCTTGCGGCTGCTCGACCGTGCCGAGATAGGCGCCGTCGCTGTCGAGCACGACTACGTAGGACTGGTTGGTTTGCAGGACGTAGAGCCGTCCGGCAGCATCGAGGGCGAGGCGGGTCGGCTGGTCGAGGGCGACGCCTTCCGGCGACTCGCCGTTCCACGCGGCTTTCCAGCGACCGCGCCGGTCGAAAACGTGGATCAAGCCGTTGGCGTAGTCGGAGACCAGCGCGCGATTGTCGCCGGTGATGGCGACGTCGTAGGGCTGCCACGTACCGGCGGGGTAGTCGCCTAAGGTCGGCGGGCAGTCGGCGCTGGGCGGGAGCAGGGGACGCTTGGCAGAACGAACGTGGATACCGTCGTCGTCGCGGACGACGCGAAGCGGTCCCCAGATCGCCCGCAGCGCGAAGCCCTTGAGCGCGAAAATCTGGACGCGGCGGTTGCCGCTGTCCGCGACGTAGAGATCGCCCGCGCAGGAGATCGCCAAGCCGTGCGGATCGCTGATCTGGCGTGGTTGATCGCCCAAGCCGCCGACGCAGGGCAGCGTCTCGAACTGCGCGGTGCAGGGATCGAAACGCTTGATCAAGCCGGTGCCCGCATCGACGACGTAGACGCGATCTTCGTCGTCGACGGCGATCCCGGCGGGCAGCACTAAGCCGCCCAACGTGCCGTCGGCGTCGGTCAGCGGCTTGGGCGTGCCGGGGAGCGTCTGCAAGCGCAGCGAGTCATCGGTGCGGACACCGCTGGTCTGCGCCGCGTGCCACCCGGCGCGCAGCCCTAAGAGCCAGAAATCCTTCGTCAGCGCCATCACGAACTCCGGTACTTGACGCGAATGTCTTGCCCTACGGAGTAGAGCAGCGCGTTCTGCTCGATTTCCACGTCACGGCAGAACTGCTGGCGCTCGTCGTCGAGCCAAATCCAGAACTTGTCCTGCTCGATGCGCTCGACGCCGTCGATGTCCAGCACCTCGCGGTAGACCTGCGAGAAGTAGATCGTGCCGCCGAAATCCCAGCCTTCGCCGTACTCGCCGCCTTCGAGCGGGTGGAAGTAGGTCGTCAGTCGATCTTCGACCTGCCGCTTGACCTCGAACAGGCTGGCGTCGGACTTGACGATCAAGTCGGCTTCAACCTTGACCTTGTGATAGCGCGGCGCGATGACGAAGACCTCGCAGGTGAGCAGGCGGTGCTGGTTGAGATGCTCGCAGACGATCCGCAGGGTCGCTTTGGACGGCAGTGGATTAGGCGCTTCGCTGTCGGGGACGACCAGCATGGTCACGACGCCGGGGATCGGCGCGCCGCTGAAGCTGGGATGAAACAGCGGCAGCGCTTTGGCGCGGCGGATGCGGACGCCGGGCGTCTGCTTGGTCAGGTACTCGAAGTCTTCCGAAGTGACGGCGCGGTCTTTGCTCTTGAGCGCCTGCGGCGCGCGCAGCTTGGCGTCGGCGAGGGTTTCCTCGTCCGCGCCGCCGAGCGCGGGCAGCAGATTGGTCACGCTCTGGACCATTGGCACCGAGGTTTGCAGCGCGGTGATCGTGTTCGCGCCGACGGTGCCGCCCGCACCGCCGCCGGTCTGGTAGCGACGGGCGACGATGTTGGCGGCGGCGTTGGCGGGATTCGCCAGCGGGATGCGCCCGTGATGCCCATCGCCGAAGCGGATTTCGCCGGTGGTGTGGTTGAGCACGAAGTGCGAGTTGTCGGGCGTGCTGTCGAAGAAATCCTCGACCTCTTCCCAGACGGCGAACTGGTCGGCGATCTCGGCGATTTCGAGGCGGACGCTGGAGATGGTGATCTTGTCGCCGTCGGCGCTGGTAGCGGTCTGCGGATCGTCGTCGGCGACGACCGGCGCGCTCGCCAACTGCATGATCTGGTTGGGACGTCCGTTGCTGCCGCCGAGCACCTCGTCGTGGATAGTCGTTACCTGTAGGGCGCGGACTGTGTTGGTCAGCACCATGCTTAGGCGCGGCGGCTGCTCGTAGGTGCTGACGTCGAGGCGGCAGCGCAGCCAGTAGAGCGGCTGAGTCACGCTGCCGAGTTTGCTCTTTTTGACGTCAGTGCCGGGTCCTTCGAAGGTGACGTGACCGCTGCGGGTCAAGGCGCGGGTGTCGTCCTCGTCCATCGAGAGCGACTGCCACGCCTTCGAGTCCCAATATTCCCACTGGAGCGTCGCCGGGACGGGCATCGCGCTCAGGTCGATGTCGCAGTGCTGCCCTTCGGCGGCGAGTCCCTGCGTCTCGACGATCAGCGCGAGGTTGATCTGCTGGCTGGTGAACGCCAGCGGCGAGTGGAAGCCGAGCAGCAGAGCGCTGCCCTCGCGGGCGTTGGCGCCGAAGGGATAGAACCACTGGTCAAGGTTGGCGTTCTTGGCGGTGACGCTGCTGTAGCTGTAGCCGTCGAAGACCTGAAGGGCGGTCAACTGCGCGCCCAGCGCGATCAAGTCTTCCTGCGTTTCGAAGATCAGCGGCGTGCTGCCGCCCCCGGCGACGGCGACCTGCGTCTCTTTGGGCACGGGCACGTATTCGAGATTATTATTCGCCAGCGTGAAAGTCAGTTCAGCGCGGGCGGGCAGCGCCGGTTTGAGTTCGATGCCGAGCAGTTCCAGAAACTTGATGTAGTTGAGTTCCGGCACTTGGTTGAGCCGGAAAAGCTGCATGTCGGTCATCCACGCGAACAACTGGATCAGCGTGATGCCGGGATCGCTGTCGTTGTGGTTGGTCCACTCCGGGGCGTAGCGCGTGATCAGCGCCTTCGCCTCGGTCACGATGTCGTCGTAGCGGCGGTCGTCTAGGTTGGGCGTCACTGCTTTGAGCGCCATGATCAGCTCCCTCCGCCTTCGGTCACGTAGAACGGATAGACCATGTTGTAGAAGGCGTTATTCGAGCGGATGCGATAGTCGAGATAGATCAGCAGCAGATTTTGCTCGTCGGTGGTTTCGACGCGGACGTCGACCACGTCGATACGCGGTTCCTGCGTCGTCAGTGCGCTGCGAATCTGCTCGGAGAGCGTGCCGTAGGTGGTGGGGTTGTTTGGCGAAAAGACCAACTCGTGAATGCCGCAGCCAAAGCGCGGGAGCATCTGGCGCTCGCCTTGGGCGGTGCCGACGATGATCCAGATCAACTCCTGAACCAACTGCTCCTCTTGAGAGTAGGACAAGCCGCCGCCCGCGTTCACGCGAATGGGGAATTTCCAACCTCTGCCGAGAAATGGTCGAACCATCAGCTACTCCTTTTGCATCATGGCTGCGGTCGGTGCGCCAACTCGATAGCCAACTCTTTTCACCCACCGCACCCGCTTTCGCTCCGCTTGACTCCCCCTCTCCACAGCGTGGAGAGGGGGTTGGGGGGTGAGGTGCTTAGCGCTCAGCACGGCAGCGTATTGAGCAGGTTCTGCAGCGCGTCGCGCACGTCCTTCAGCGGCTTGAGCGGGTCGGGCATCCCGGCGAGTTCGCCCACCGTCGGCGTCTGAAAAGCGGTCGGCGGCAGGTCAAGCGGATCAGCGCCGACGATGCTGA
Organism: uncultured Chloroflexia bacterium; assembly: GCA_963826685.1. Classification (GTDB taxonomy): domain Bacteria; phylum Chloroflexota; class Anaerolineae; order Aggregatilineales; family Phototrophicaceae; genus Flexifilum. Next base: position 418,708 of record CAWGYC010000009.1, read on the forward strand.
GCATCATGTTCATCATGTCGATCAGCGGCTGAATCCCTTCCATCGCGTTCATCATGCCCTGCATGGCAGTCGCCGAGTTGTCCTGCGCGCATTGCAGGTTCGCCAGCAGGACGGGATTGCCCTCCGCCGAATTGAGGTCGATGCCGATTTGAAAATTTAGGATGCTGTCAATCGCTTCGATCATGCAGCTAATGTAAGAGAGGATGATCTGGATGATGCCCTTGATCATGCCGATGATGCTGCACGGGTCGAGCAGCAGGAAGCACTCGGTCAACAAGCCAGCGTCCTCGATGAATTTGGGCACCGCCCCCGCGTTGATGAAGGGCGGGCTGTCGGTGATCACGTCTTTCAAGTCCTTGATCACGGCGAGCACGCGCATGATACAGGTCATGCCCGCCAGCAGCGGCGCGATTTGCAGCATCAGGCTGTGCGCCAGCGCGCAGTCGGTCGGCACACCCTGTGAAATGTCGGTGATCGACTTGAGCGTCACGCCGAAAGGCAGCGGAATCTCAATCGTGGGCGGTGACGGTGGGAAAGGGGCACAAACCTCAACCATGCGAATAAGCTCCGTTTCGTTAGATCGGGCGTGGCGCGGGACCGACCGGGCGACCGTTGATGATGACCTGCGGCGCGTCGATGGTGATCGCGCCCGTGCTGCGAATGCTGATGCTGCCGTTGCTCAGTTCGACGACGTTGTTATGGGCGTCTTTAAGGCGGATGTAGCCCTGATCGCCCTGTTCGGGCGGTGGATCGTAGATGGCGATCTCGTGCCCGTTGACCGAGCGGATCAGGCGGAGGTGGCGGTCGTCGGTGGGCGGTCGCTGCGCGCCGTTCCAGAGAAAGCCGACGATGTAGGGGTGGGTTATCGCACCCTGATCGAAAGCCAGCAGCACCTCGTCGCCGACTTCCGGCTGATACCACATCCCGCGCTCGTTGCCCGCCATGATGGTGGCAATCGGCGCCCAATAGCCCTGCGTGTCGCCTTCCATCCATGGAAATTCGACCAGCACGCGCCCTTCGCCGACCGGATCGTCAACCTGCTTGACGGTCGCGGGCATCACTCCATAAATCCGCTGCGTACTCGGCATTCTCGTTCCTCTCAGGGTTACTGCTGCTCGCGGCGAGCTTCGAGCGTCGTCCGGTAGCCGCTTTCATTGATGGTGTGGGTCGTCTCGGTGATGAAGTAGCTGCCGTTGTAACGGTCGCCCAGCCCGCAGATTTCGACCTGCCGTCCGGCGCGTAGGTCGGGCAAGCCGACGGTCGACGCCGAGATTTTGACCATCTCCTTCAACTGCGTGAGCAGCGTGCGCTTGGCGAAATTCTTAGCTTCTTCTTCGGAGTGGAAAGGGTGGTCGGCGATGATCTCTTGGCGTCCCTGCACTGCCAGCGCGACCGCCTGCTGGTCGCGGTTGATCTCCAAGCCTTTGTCGCCCCATTTGACGGTCACGTCGATGGGTTTGGCGGTGCGGCGGTTCCAGCCGTGAACCGTCACCGAGGACACTTGATTGGTGGTCGTGAGGGTCGGGCGAATTTGGATCAGCGACTTGCCCCACGTCAGTTGGTAAGTCACGTCGCGCAGGCTCTCCGAGGGTCCGAAATATAACTGCTGCTGACCGCTTTTCGGGTCGATTTCGAGAAAGACGGCGTAACCGCGCCGCCGCGCCCGTTCCAGCAGAAACACGATGTCGTACTGGTTGTTCATGAAGACGAACGTCTCCTGCGGCTCTTGGCTGCGCGCCTGCGAGTCGATGCGGACTTTCATCCCCAGCCCCGGCTTCTTGTCCGACTCCGGCTGATTGCCGATCCACTGGGCAATGTCGCTGTCGCGCCAGCGTTCGGTGCCCTGCTGGTTCTCCGTGCCCCACGAATAGGAATGCTGCTTCTTCTTGAGCGTGAACAGCACGTTCTGCCCGCGTACCGAGAGCGTCGATCCGCCGCCGTCGGCGAACGTCGGCTCCAGCGTGGTGATCTCGCCGTCGAGCAGCTTGCGCTTGTTGTCTTGGTTCTGGCTCCCGCGATACCCCATCCACAGCTCGAGCCGCTTGCCGGGGTCGAAGATGCCCGCGTAAGGCGTCTTCTTATCGACCGCGCCCTCATACTTATGCTTTCGCGAGGCGGCGTCCCAGTTGTTGACCGTCAGTTCGAAGGTGTCGATCTCGTTGACGTTATCCTTGTACGTGACCTGCATCACGTCGTAAACCACGTCTTCGGGCAGCGGGTTCTTTTCCAGCTTGACCTCGAAGAAGGGCGTATAGAAGGTTTCCTTTTCGGCGTAAACCGGGATGCTTTGAGCCATACGTCCTTACTCCGTCGGTGGTAGGTGCAGCACCATCCCCGGCTGGATCGCCAGTGGATCGGTGATGTCGTTGAACTGGGCAATGTCACGCCACGCGCGCGGGTCGCTGTAAGCCTCCGCCGCGATTTGCGCCAGCGTCTCGCCGACTTGGACGACGCGCGCTTTGGTCTGGTCAGCGGACATCAGGTTCAGTTCCGAAATCTGCCGCTGAAGCGTCTTGTACTCCTTGAGCGAGACCGTCAGCACGGCGCGCAGCGGCACGCCGAAGGGATTGAACAGGGTGTAGCGCTGGCGCACGCTTTCGACGACGCAGCGGAAACCGGGACGCTTCTGGGACGAATAAGCGTCGGTCAGGTGTCCGCCGGGAAACTGCCGGTCGCCCCACTTGAAGTAGAGGACGGCGGGCGCGTGCTTGTGCGAATCGATCTTGAGCAGTTGGTAAAACTTGTCGGTTTCGGTCGTGACCGCCTCGGCGCTGGTGCCGGTGCCCGCTTCGGTGCTGTCGAAGAACAGATCGAGCGTCAGCGTCTCGCTTTGACCGCGCACAAACTGGATGATGGGCGCGTCCAAGCCGGGGATGGCGACTTCGGCGTACTGCATCGTCTTGTTGAGCGTAAATTCGGTCGGGTTGAACTGGACTTCCAGCGGGTCGCCAATCGAGGCGTCGGTGGCGGGGTCGATGCGCTGGAATTCAGCCTTGAGTGCGCTTTGAGTCATGAGTTGCCCTATTCGCCCTGCGTCTCAGAGACGCCTTGCTGCAAGCGCCGTTCCGCCTCGACGCGGCGGTCGTGATCGAGTTCCTCGCGAATGTGCTCGCGAGCGAGGCGCAAAATCTGCTGGATCACCTGCGGGCTGAGCATCGCCTGCGAGTCGGTGACGTTGACGCGGCTGCTCACTTCGTTAATGCGAACGTCCATCGTGTCTCCTCGCTAGAATAGACCGCCGACGGCGCTGCCGACGCCGGAGATGGCATTGCCGACGTCTTGGATCGTGACCGAGAGGCTGGTCGGCAGCAGCTTCAAACCCTCGTGGACGATCTCCAATTCCTCGACGGCGACCTGCGCTTGCACGGCGTTTAGGGTCGGTCCGGTGTAGCGCGTGGGCATTCCCCGGTAGAACTGCCAGACCTTGATCGCTTTGTGCTCGTCGTTTTGCAGGATGATCAAGCCGTCTTTGCGCTTGCCCTTACCCTGCACGAAGTCGTAGTACCACTTCCACAAATAGCCGGAACTGGTCACGCCGCGCTTGAGCTTGATGTTCGTCCACGTCACGCGGGTGGGGAACTTGAGCACGCCCCGGTTATTGCCGCCTTCGCGGTAATCTTCGACTTCCAGCGTGGCGTCCAGCCCGGAACATTCGCTGAAGCCACCCTGCGGCGCGGCGCTCAAGTCGCTGGGGGCAACGGCGAGCGTGCTGCCCGAATCGACCAGCGCGATCAGGAAGTTGAAGTTCATGAGCGGATCTACGCGCTGCGCCATCTCACATCCCTCGCTGTTCGCTGACGGTGAAGACGTCTTCGGTGCGCCCGACCGAGAAGACCACGAACTCGGCGGGCTTGACCGGCGCGACCCCCACGTCCACGATCAACTGACCGAGCGCGGCGAGGTAGGGCGGGTTGTTCTCGTCGTCGCATTTGACGAAGAAGGCGTCGGTTTCATCAGCGCCGACCAGCGCGCCGCGCATCCAGAGCGCGCGCAAGAAGCTGCTGATGGTCAGGATGAGCATCTGGCGCAGGTTGAAATCGTTCGGCTCGAACACCGCCCATTGCAGCGACTCATCGACCGCTTCTTCGATCATCATCAGCAGGCGGCGGACGTTGACGTAGCGCCACGCGCTGTCGCTGCTGAGCGTGCGCGCGCCGTAAACGCGCAGTCCGCGCCCGTTGAGCGGGCGAACGGCGTTGATCCCCAACGGATTGAGGATGCCCTGCATGGCGTCGTTGACGATCACCGCCACGTCCTGCGCCCAGCGCAGCGGCTCGTTGGCGGGCGCTTTGTGGACGCCGTAGGTCGTGTCGCTGCGGGCGTAAATCCCGGCGACGTGACCGCTCGGCGGGATGGGGCGAACGACCTGCCCGCCGAGGCGGAGCGGATCGTAGACCAGCACCCAAGGGTAATAGAGCGCCGCGTAGCTGCTGTCGAAGCGCTGGCGCCAGCTTTGGATCTCGCCCAAGTCGATCTCGCCTTGCCGCGCCGGGTAAGGCGAATCGAGCACGGCGATCCGGTCGCGCTGGGTTTCGCAGTGAAGTACCAGCGCTTGCTGGACGGCGAAAATCTCGGCGCGCGAGAACTTGGGCGGCAGTTCCGGCGGAGTTGGCACGGTGGGCGGGATAGTGGGCGGGCAGGGTTCGATGCAGCAGTCGGGCGGCGTGACCGGCAGTGGCGCGTAGAGCGTTGGCGCGGCGGGTTGGATGTTGATGTCGGGGATGGCGACGATGGCGACCTCGTCCACTTGTTCGAGCGTCCGCAGCCCCCAGCGTAGTTCCGAGCCGGGATCGCCGGTGAAGTCATCGGTCGTGAGGGCGGTCAATCCGTCGACGCCGTTGGTCAGCGGGACGGGAACGGTCGTCGGCGCGGGCAGCCGATCCGCGTAGAGCGAGGGCGAGTGCAAGTCGGTCAGTTCGACCCACTGCGACGCCTCGTTGACGGCGGTGGCGGCATTGCACTTGACAGTCGGGTCGTCGGCGCAGTCGGCATCATCGCTGAACGCCAGCCCGGTGTGGACTTCGGCGAGCCGTCCGTCGAGGTAAATCGAGAGCGTGAAGTCGTGAATCTCGAAGTAGACCGGCTGAGCAAGGTTGAAAGCGGCGTCGAGCGGCGCGTCCCACTGAAGCGCGTTGAGCGCGGGCTGGACGCCGATCAGCGTGCGGTACTGCTCGACGGCGGGCGAGCCGGGCTGATAGACGCGCACCAGCGCGCCGCTTTGGAAGCCGACGAAGCTGTCCACGTAAGAGGACAGCCGGTCGATTGGCTGGGCGGTGCTGGTGCTGACGGTCGCCGCGCCGTGCGTGTGGGCGACGTGAGCGGCGAGCCGCTCACCCCACGTGCCGGGGCTGCGCGCCGCGACCGTCAGGGTGGCGACGCCCAACTCGTCGGGCAGATCGACGCTGGCGGCGCGAGCGTCGGCAGCGTGAGCCACGCGGATCACCGAGCAGGTGCGTCCGCCGTTCTCGAAAAAGGCTTTGACGCTGTAGGCGAGATAGCCGCCGGGGATGAATCCGCCGAACAGCGCGTTGAACTGCGCCCACGAATTGACGCGGGTGGGCGTGTGCAGCGCGCCGCGTTCGGCGATGCCGATGAAGGCGGCGATGTCGGTACGCAGGAAGTCTATCGCCCGCTGATCCTGATCGGACGTTTTGAAATAGACTCCCGGCGTGACGTAAGTCGTCATGGGCTAGACCAGCTCGACCCGCTCGACGGCGAGGTCGATGCTTTCGATGGCGACGTCGTTGCTCGTGGCGTTGAGGGACGGACCCTGCCATGAAGTGATCCAAGCGTCGCGAAACTCCCAGCGCATGACGGCGTTATGCTCCTCGTCTTCGAGCACGATGGCGCCGTCGCGGCGGAAATTCAGGCTGCCGTTGAGGATGTCCCGATACCACAGCCACAGTTCGCGGTTGTCGGTGATGCCGCGCTTGAGCGAGAGGTTGGCGAACTTTCGCAGCCCAGTCAGCTTGCGCGGGTGCAGGAAGGCGTCCGTCCCCTCGCGATACTCGACCGGGTCGGTCGTGAAGTTCAGCCCGCTGACCTCGCGGAAAGCGGCGACGTTGGTGCCGTTGATCTCGACACGGAAGTTAAAGCCCTTATAGGGGTCGATTCGGTCTCCGGGTGGCATAGCTGCTCCTCGCTCATGCTTACGACGCGCTGCTCGCGTCGGCGGTGTACTGGCTGATGCGGATGATCACGTACTCGGCAGGGCGCACCGGCGCGACGCCGACCAACACGATCAAGCGCCCGTTGAGGATGTCGTCGTCGGTCATGGTGGTGCGGTCGCAGCGGACGAAGAAGGCTTCATCGGCTTGCGTGCCCATCAGCGCGCCGTCGCGCCAGACGCGGGTTAGAAAATCGCTGATGCTCTGGCGGATGCGCGCCCACAGGCGCTCGTCGTTCGGCTCGAAGACCGCCCACTGCGTCCCCTCATCGAGCGACTCCTCAAGGAAGATGAACAGGCGGCGCACGTTGACGTATTTCCACTCGGTATCGCTGGTGATGCAGCGCGCGCCCCAGACCCGCAATCCGCGCCCGCTGAGGCGGAAATCGCGGTTGACGTTGATGTTGACCGGCGACGGGTTGAGGATGTCCTGCTCGCCCTTGTTGATCGTCAGTTCCAGCCCGGTGATCCCGCGAATGACTTCGTTAGCGGGCGCTTTGTGGACGCCGCGTTCGGTGTCGGTGCGGGCGTAGATGCCGACCATGTGACCGGACGGCGGGAAGGCGCGGTCGGCGCGCAGCAGCGGATCGCGGTTCAGCAGCCACGGGTAGTAGATGGCGGCGTAGAGCGTGTCGTAGAGGTTGCGATAATCCTGCACCTGCTGGACGTCGCGTCCGGCGGGCGGATCGATCACGGCGAAGCGGTCTTTCAGCGTCTCGCAGTGGGAGATCAGGGCGTTGATGATGGTCTGCTGGCTCTTGCCCGGTACGGCGACAATGCTGATCTGGTCGATGTCGATCAGCGATTGAATGCCGGTGCGCTGACCGGGTCCGTTGTCCTCGCCGATGAAGGATTCCTCAATCGGCGCGCTGCCGTCGCTGCCGCCGCCGAGCTGCAGCCACGTCCCATCGGGGGTGGCGGGGCTGGCGAAGGGCGAAACGGGTCCGGCGATCTCGGTGACGCTGATGAAGGACGATCCGTTCTCGATCACGTTGACGACGTACTTCTCGCTGACGTCGGGGTTCATCGACAAGCCGTCGAAGGCTTCGGTCTGGACGAACTGCTCAGCGGCGTTCTGGTAGCGCACGCTGAGCTTGAATTCGCAGATGGTGACGTAGTTGTCGAGACTGTAGGCGTTGGCGGTCGCGGCGCTGAGGGTCAAGTCGTTGCCGCTGATCGCGTTGATCAGCAGGTACTCGCGGTCGCTGCCGTTGTCGAGTTCGACCAGCGCGCCGACGTAGAAATTACGCGACGAGCGCACCCGCACCGTGTTATCGCCGGCGCGGACGGCGGTCACCAGCGCCAAGGTCGAGCCTTCGAGGTAGGCGTTAGCAGTGCCCGCCGCGAAATCGACCGGAGTTGCGCCGCCCCACGCGCCGGAGATGGTCAGCGTTTCGGTATTGCCGCCGCCGGTCACCGTGATTTGATCGCCGGGTTGGAGCACGCTCGCCAGCGACGGCGCGATGTTGACTTGCGTGCCGCCGACGCGAATCGCCGTCACGTAGCGGACGGTCGCACCCGCCGAGTAATCGTTGACGACCGGATCAGCCCAACTAATCACGTCGCCGACGACGTTGGTCAGTTCGCGCTGCTCGGTTGCGCCGCCGACCTCGAATTCCACTACGTCGCCGATCTGCGCGCCGTGTCCCGGTGCGAGGGTGATGCTGGTCGGATTGGTGACCGGATCGGGTCCCAGCCCGGCGAGGAAGGCGAGGGCGGTGGTCAGGGGCAGCAGCGGAATGGTGACACTGCGGGTCAACTGCGAGCGTCCCGGCGAAGTGTACTCGACCAGCACCGACAGGTCGCGCCCCCATTCGCCGACGCTGCGCGCCGATACCGTGATCGTATCGCCTGCTGACGCCCGGACGATCACCGACGCGCCCGCCTGCGTGAAGTCGCGCGGCAGCCCGCCCGCCCACGTGATCGTGCTGGCGACCGGGTCGTAAGCGGTGACGGTCACGATTTGGGTGAAGGTGGTGCCGCTGACGACTTCGGAGAAGGTGACGTTGCTGCCGATGCTGATTCCGCGCAGCGACGCCAGCGTCGCCGTCGTCGCGCCGAGGGCGACGTCACGGCGCAGCCGGGTGATGATGCCGTCAATCAGGTTGACGCTGCTGGCGAGCGCGCCGTCACCGGGCACGCGCTTGACATAGACGCGCTGCCCGCCGTTCTCGAAGAATCCCTGCACCGCATAGGCGAGGAAACGCGAGTCGCCCCACGTTTCGTCCAAGTAGCTGCCGAACCGCCGCCGGAAATCGGTGAAACTGGTGACGAGGACGGGCAAGCCGTCGACAGGTCCGCGCTGCGTGACGCCGACAAAGCCCGCCGTGCTGGTGCTCACGCCCTCAATCGGCTTGACGCCGCTGTCGATCTCCTCGACGTAAACTCCCGGTGCTAAATATTCAGGCATCGTATCTTCCCTTTGCTACGGCTCAAGTGTGAAATCCTCGACATTGGCTGCCCCGGCGTCGTAAACGACGACGTGGCGAACCGGGCTTGCCAGCGGCGTAAAGCCTGCCGCTGCTGCGTCCAACCAAAGCGATTGCAGGTGGGTGATCCCGTCCAAGCGATAGTAGCCGTCGGCGTCGGTGAGCACGCCGACCGCGCGGTACTCGACCGCCGCCCCGCTGTCAATCTCGACGGCGTCTACGTCGAGCGCGGCGTCGAGGATCAGCACGCCGTCGCCCTCTGCTGCGGGCTGCGTAAGCTGACCGCTCGCGCCGCCGAAGGGGATGGTCACGCTGATCTGCCGCGCCAGCGCGCTGGCGCTCAGCGATGCTTGCAGCGGGTGGCGCAGCGTGATCTCGTAAGCGCGCGGCGACCCGACGGCGGCGACGAAGTTGTATTCGCCGGTGCCGAAACGGAGCAGATCGCCGGGAGCCAGCCCGCTCAGGTCGTCGAGCGCGAGGCTGGTCGCGCCCGCCCGCGCCGCAAACACGACGTGCCGCTGAATACCCAATGGCGTAAGCTGGCATTCGCGTACGAGTGTGCCGACCGGGTGATCGCGAGTAAGCGGTTGGCTGAGCGCGAGCGTATGCTCGGTCGCGGGGGGTGGATTCGGATCATCGACCAGTGTGATACGCACCCCGGAAACGGGCGCTCCGCTCCCGTTCGCCTGCGTCGCTCGCCCGCGTAGGCTGATCGGAAGCGGCAGCAGGGTCAGCTCGCCCAGATCGAGCGGGAGCGTCGTCGTCGGGTGGATGGCGACGGCGCGCGTCAGCGGGCGATAAGTTGGCGCGCTGATGCTTAAGTTGACGACATAATCGCAGGTGCGATCCGGGAAAACGCGACCCGCTGTGCCGGACAGGACGAAAATCCCCGGCGCGGCGCGGCGCGCGCTGATCAGCGGGTGGTCGGACGCGACGGTGAACGTCGAGATCGGCTGCCCGGATACGGCGTCGCTGAGCAGCCCGTAGATCAGCGCGTCGAAGCGCTTCGTCGTGTCATCGACGACGGTATAGGTGTAGCCCTGCGCGCTGACCTGATGCCGTAACATTTCCGCCTAATCCCGATTCACAATTTGGCTAGTGCCGATTTCCCGAACCAGCACGGGCGACCCTTCCTCCGGCTCGCGCTGCGAGTCGATGGTCACGAGCGTGACCTCGTAAGTCAGCGAGGTCTGGTAGGGTTCTTGCAGCGAATTCCAGATGCGCGTGACGTCCTCAAGCGACATCGGGTCGTAGTTGATGCGAAACGACTGCCCGCTGTCTTCAAGCGTGCCCAGCAGCGTCGCACCCTTGAGGATGGCGTAATCGCTGAGCACCTGAAGCACCCGCCCGATCAACGCCTGTTCGTCGCTGGGGTCCTGCACCATCGGCGTGATCAGGTAATGCAGGTCAACCGGAAAGCCAGTGTGATCGGTCTGGGTCAGGCTGATGCGGCGGGGCGGGCGGTTGAGCGGGTCGCCGTTGCGGACGACGCGGTAGAGCCAGAGTGAGACACCCTGCGCGCTCGCCTCGCGCATCTCTTTAGGCGAGCGCAGATCGATGCTCACCCCCGCGATCTGCGGCAGTGTACTTTGTGTAATGTAGGTGCGGAGTAGTTCGCGGAGGCTGCGGGTGAAGTCGGCAATAGCGGCGTAATCGCTCATACGATTCTCGTCATTCGTCGTAATTGTCAGGATAGAGTCGGGGTGTCTTTTAGGGCGTCTTGCGGGTGTCCGTCAGGGTATCTTTCGGGGAATCGGCTTGAAAATGGCGATCTGCGGTTAGTACTTTATGGCTATATGAGTTTATATAAGATACGTATAGCGTAGTAACAAACCGAATTTCGTAAAAAATCTGTTTAGCTCCAAACCCCCACAAATGGCAACCATTCAACCCCGGGTTTGATAGTCGTGAAGGATGACCGACATGACTTCACTCGCTGTGGAACTTTTTGGCAAATTCTGTGCCCATTACGCTGACCAGCCGATCAAAGGTTGGGAGGCGAACAAAGTTCAGGAGCTGGTCTGTTACCTGCTGCTGCACCGCAACCGTCCCCATGCGCGCGAGTTGCTGGCGAGCGTCCTCTGGGAAAATAACACGACGGCGCAGTCGAAAAAGTATCTGCGGCAGACGCTCTGGCAGTTGCAAACCGGGCTGGAGTCGTGCACCGCAGCGCCGGAGGATCGGCTGCTGCTGCTGGAGCCGAACTGGATCAACCTCAACCCGGATTACGCCCTGTCGCTGGACGTGGACGAGTTCGAGGCGGCGTACCGGCTGGTGCGCGGGATCGGCGGCGCGCAGCTTGACGAGCAGCAGGTCGCGCGGGTGCAGGCGGCGGTCGCGCTCTACAAAGGCGACCTGCTCGAAGGCTGGTATCGGGATTGGTGCTGGATCGAACGCGAACGCTTGCAGAATATGTACCTGACGCTGCTCGACAAGCTGATGTCCTACAGCGAGGCGCACAATCTTTACGAGGCGGGGATGGATTACGGGGCGCGCATCCTCAACTACGACCGCGCCCGCGAGCGCACGCACCAGCAGTTAATCCGTCTCTACGTGCTGGCGGGCGACCGGGCGGGAGCGCTGCGCCAATATGAGCGCTGCGAGACGGCGCTGCGCGATGAACTCAGCGTCAAGCCGTCGAAATACTCACAGGCGCTCTACGCGCAAATTCAGGCGGATACGCTGGATGTGACGCCTTTTGTGCCGGGAGCGACTGCGCCTGATCTGGTGAAGCGGCTCGATAATCTGCGCGAGATGCTCGCCGACATGCAGGCGTATCTGCACGCGGAGATGGCGTCGATTGAGCAGCAGCTTAACCGGGGCGAGATCAATAACCACCTCACCGAAATTTAGCATCAAGAAGATGCTGACGAGACGTGCCCAAAGACATTTCCGCATATCCGCAGTGGTTATACTGGCAGCAATAACCGTAATTCGGGCAAGCCGCGACCACCGTGGAACCATACGAAGAAGCGACCCATTCCTTCATGATTCGGCTGTGGAGTGAAGGTTCTGACCACGCCCAAAGCCGCTTATGGCGTGGACACATCACCCACGTGCCCACTGGTCAGCAGCGCTACTGCCAAAACCTCGACGAAATCTCAGACTTTATCGCCGGTTACGTCAATCAGATGAACGCCGGTGCGGGGTACTGGCAGCGGTTGCGCCGACGATTGTGCAAGTGGAGATTGCTCTAGTCGGCAGCGTGATCGGGTTGGGACAGCAGCAAGCGCCTCAGGAAGCGTCGAGCAGCCGCTTCAGGTTGCTGATTTGCGCCTCGAAGCCGCGTTTGATCGAGCCTTCCAGCCCGGAAGCGATCATGTCGTAAAGCTCGCCGGGATTTCCCTCGAAGGTGAAATGCAGCCGCGTGCCCTCGTCTTCCGGTTCCAGCCGCCACGTCGTGACGGTAGGCATTGTGCCGCTGCTGTTGTAGCGAATGAGGTGATCCGGTTCAAAGGCGACGACTTCCGTCGTGATGGTGACGAGGCGACCGTAATATTTCGCCGTGTGCTCATAGCTTGATCCGACCTTGAGCGGGAGATCGGGCGGGCGCGTGATCGCTTCCATCTCGTCAATCCATTCCGGTTGGCGATTGACGTCGGTCAGCAGCGAAAAGACTGCTGCGACAGGGTAATCGATATGCTCGGCAAGCTCAATGATGATCGCCATGTGTTTATCCTAAGAATTTTCGTTTTCCGCGTAAGCTATCAAGCATAACATCCCGCCGGGAAATTTGCCGCAAACGCGCATCGTGTATAATCCTGTGCAGCTTTTCGCAAGGGAGTGGTGATGCGCTGGAAAATTATCCCGGTGATGGTGGTACTGTGTTTGGCGGCGTTGAGCTTGACCGCCTGCGCTGGATCGCTGGCTCAGCCGGAAAACTTAGCGACAAACGTAATCGATCCACTGTCGCCTGAAGCGCCGACGGGCGTACTCACGACGGCGCTTCAGCCGACCGTTTTGCCGACGGCGCAGCCGACCGCCGCTGGTCCGGCAGTGCTCAGCGTTTGGTGGCCCGAACCGCTGGCGCCGGTCGAGGACGGAGATGCGGCAGATCTGCTCTCGGAGCAAATCAGCGGCTTTCAGACTGCGAATCAGGACGTGACCGTCGCCTTCCGGCTCAAGAAGGCGACCGACGTCGGCGGGATCATGTCTACGCTGCGAGCGGCGAGCTTGGTCGCGCCGGGAGCACTGCCCGACCTCACGCTGATGCGGCGCAGCGACGTGCTGGCAGCGGCGCAGGCGGGGCTAATCCAGCCGTTTGACGAGCGGACGGTGACGACCATCTTGGACAATTTGCATCCGGTGGTCGCCGAGTTGGGGCGCGTCAACGACCGGCTGTATGGGCTGCCCTACAACGTCGAAGTGCAGCATCTTGCCTATCAATCCGGCTTGTACGCGCTTGACTCGTGGACATTCGCCAACGTGCTCAGGGAGAAGGCGGCATTCGTCTTTTCGGCGGGACGCGCGACCAGCCTCAGCGACGTTTTTCTGGCGCAGTATCGCGCTGAGACCGGCACGCTCAGCAGCAGCGGCATCACGATTGACACGGGCGAACTGCGCCAGTTGTTCGAGTTCTACCAGCAGGCGGTTGCCGATAAAGTGATCGATCCGGTTGTTTTGGAATACATCGTCCCGTCTGATTACCGGGCGGAATTGGCAACCGGCGCAGCCCCGGCGGGGATCGTCACGTCGTCACTGTACTTGTGGCTGCTGGCGGATGGCGCGGCGCTCGACTTTGCGCCGATCCCGACGGTGTCGGGGACGCCGACGACGGTCGTCGACGGTTGGATGTGGGTGCTGACGACCGCCGACGCCGAACGGCAGGCGGTGGCGCTGCGCTTCCTCAACTGGATGCTCGACATCGACCGGCAGGGACGCTACAACCAGTCGATCTACATGCTGCCGTCGCAGCGCACCGCGCTGCGTCAGTGGGAAGATGCCGGTTATGCCAATTTCGTCGATACGCTGCTCAACAACGCGACCCTCCCGCTGGCGGAGAGCGCGGGCGGCGTGACGGCGCGAGTGATCCAGAGCGCGCTCGCCTCGGTGATCTCCGGGCAGCGGACGGCGGAACAGGCGACGCAGGACGTGATCACGCAGCTACCGAGTTAGGTTTTCGGCTCATGTTCCGGGGAGTGTGGGTTGTAGGGGCGGAACTAAGTTTCGCTCCTACGCGCTAGACCGATATGGAACCGATTAGCTCCCGATGCCGACGCTGATCAAGGTTGCTTTTAAGCTGCGTAAATTGATCGGTTTGGCGAGGTAGCCGCTGGCGCCAGCGGCTTCGGCTTCTTCGGTTTTGGGCGGCATGTGCGCCGAGATCATGATGATCGGCAGGTGGGCGGTCTGCGGCTTGGCGCGCAGTTGGCGGCACATCACCAGCCCGCTGACATCCGGCAGCATGATGTCCAGCAGCACCGCATCCGGCGTTTCGACCGCGATTTTTTCCCATGCCTGAGCGACGGTGAAGGCTTCCATCGAACTCGTGTCCGATGATTCTGAGGAAGGTGCCGAGCATTTCCGCCGTCAAGTGCTCATCATCGACGATTAGAATCTTTGCCATGAACTCTAGAGTGCCTTTTCGTAGTAACGGTAGGTCTTGTAAATCTGCGATCCGAAATTCTGGGCGATACTGACCATATTCTGATTGATCGCCAAAATCCAGCCGGAGTCGCTGTGTTGGTAGCGCCCGTTGAGCATCGCCTCAAGGACGTGGTAATAGAGTACGGCATCAACGCCCTTATTACGATATTCCTCTTTGACCCCCATCAACGGCACACGCGCCCAGTCGATCACCGGGTTGATCTTCCAGTGCCAGAGCGCCTTGACCAGCGAAACGATCTCCGGCGTGCCCGGTTTAGGGTAGACGCGCTTCAACACTTGATTGAAGTCCGGGATCGCCATGATGAACCCGGCGGGCTGGTCGTCCACGTAGCCGAAGAAGGCGAGGTCGGCATCGAAGAACTGCCCCAACGATTTGACCATCGCGTCCAATTCTTGCGGCGTCATAGGGACAAAGCTCCAGTTTTTCTCCCACGCCGCGTTGTAGAGTTCCTTGAACAATTCGAATTCCCGCTGGAGGTTGTGCCGGTCAATCGGGCGGACGGTGACGTGATTGCGCTTCATGATCGCTTTGGTGACGCGCTCTAGGCGCTGATCCAAGCCGTTCGCGTTGACCTGCTCGCGGCTGAGGTGAAAGCTGTAGGTGTCCATGACGGGCTTGAAATCGCTGGCGAGGATCAGCTTTTCGTAGTAGGGCAGGTTGTAGGGCATTAGCAGGATCGGGCGGGTGAAGCCGTCGACCAGCAAGCCGGTCTCTTCGTGAGTCGTGAAGGTTTGGGGACCGCGAATCGTCTCGTAACCTTTCGCCTTGACCCAATCGGCGGCGGTTTGGAGTAGAGCAGCAGCGGCTTCTTGATCGTCGTAGACCTCGAATGCGCCGAACCAGCCGATGTGTTCATTGTTGAATTCGTTATGGCGATGGTTGATGTAGGCGGCAATCGTGCCGACGATGCGGTCGTCGCGGTAAGCGGCGAAGTAGTCGCCTTCCATGTAAGCCCACGAAGGGCTGTGATCTTGATCGAATTGATCGCGCCGCATCGAGAGCAGCGGCGGTGTCCAGTTCGGATCGGATTGATAGAGCGTCCACGGAAACTCAAAAAAGGGCTTAAAGTCCGCCGGATTTTCGACTTTGCGGATTTGCACAGTCATGATAGCGCTTCTTTATTATTTTTTCGGTAATCTATAGCGCGTAATCTTACTCGGTTTTCGCCACTTCGGAAAGTCCGCTTTGAACGCTGAAGGCGGGTCACGAAAACGCGCGCGGAGGGAAAAATCGCCTTGACACCGTCAGGGGCGAATGCTAGTATAAGCCGCAGATATTCCACGATAGCTCAATGGCAGAGCAATCGGCTGTTAACCGATGGGTTCCAGGTTCGAGTCCTGGTCGTGGAGCTAGAAAACGGTGAGAGCATTCTCTCGCCGTTTTTTTATTCCCCGTCGATCCCCTCACTTTAGAAGTCAGTGAATTTCTGCCAACCCGCCCTCGATCACGCTTATAATAATTAAGAAGAGTATATATTCGTGATCGCTGGAGCAGCCGCCCCCGCACAGCACAGAGGATCGACCATGACGAACCCAAATCCAGCTTCGCCCGCACCCGGCGCACCCGGTATTCCGCCCACGTGGACGGCGAGCAGCAAATGTGGCGTCGGTACTGCCATTGAGCGGATCAGCAGCGTCTGGTTCACGTTAGGCAGCGGCATCTTGACCGAGATTTTTCACCCGCGTGTGGATCGCGCCAGCATCCGCGACATGGGCTTGATCGTCACCGATGGGCAGGATTTCTTTTCCGAAGAAAAAGCGGATACCGACAGCGATGTGAGTTATCTTGCCGAGGGTGTGCCCGCCTACCACGTCGTCAATACGCACCGGCAGGGGCGCTACCGGATCGAGAAAGACATCGTGACCGACCCGGAGCGTAACGTCATCCTGCAACGGATCAAATTCACGCCGCTGCAAGGCAAGCTGTCCGATTATCACGTCTACGCGCTGCTTGCGCCGCATTTGGGCGATCACGGTAATGGGAATACGGCGTGGCTGGCGGATTACAAGGGCGTCCCGATGCTGTTCGCGCGGCGTGGCGCGGAAGCGCTGGCGCTGGTCTGCTCGCAGGCGTGGCGGCGACGGTCGGTCGGCTATGTCGGCGTATCTGATGGCTGGCAGCAGCTTGCTCAGCATAAGCAGTTGATCCACGAGTATGACTTTGCTGAGGACGGTAACGTCGCGCTGACAGGCGAGATCGACCTCGAAGCGACGCAGGGCGAGTTCGTGATCGCTATCGGGTTCGAGCCGCAGGGGCTATCGGCGGGTTACGTCGCTTTGGCGAGCCTGTGGGAAGGCTTCGACGACGCGCAAGATCGCTACATTGATTCGTGGCAGCGCTGGCAGGAGACGGTTCTGCTATTGGGCGACGTGGATTCGCGCGACGACGACCTGTACCGCATCAGCACGATGGTGCTCAAAGTTCACAGCGCTAAAGACTTTCAAGGCGGCTTGATCGCCAGCCTCTCGACGCCATGGGGCGCGTCGCGCGGCGACGAGAGTCGCGGCGGCTATCACATTGTCTGGACGCGCGATCTGGTCGAAGGCGTGGGCGGGTTGCTGGCGTCGGGCGCGACCTTCGAGGTGGCGCGGGTGCTGGCGTATCTGCGGGTGACGCAGGAAGCGGACGGGCATTGGGCGCAGAATATGTGGCTGGACGGCACGCCCTACCTGAACGGCATTCAGCTTGACGAAGCGGGCTTTCCGATTCTGCTGACCGAACAAGCGTGGCGCGAAGGACAGATCACGCAAGCAGCGGTCGAGCAGTTGTGGACGATGGTCAAGCGGGCTATCAGCTTTATCGTCCGTAATGGTCCGGTGACGCAGCAAGATCGCTGGGAACTCAACGACGGTTACTCGCCCTTCACGCTCGCGGTCGAGATCAGCGCGCTGCTGGGCGCTGCCGAGATCGCCGAGAAAGTGGGCGAAGCGGGCTTGGCAGTTTATCTGCGAGAGACGGCGGATCTGTGGAATGACGGCATCGAGCGCTGGACTTACGTCACCGATACCGATTTAGGGCAGGCTTTCGGCGTGGACGGCTATTACGTCTACATGGCTCCGCCCGGCACCGCCAACTCGGTGCCGATTGACCGGAGTTCAGTCACCGTCGACAAGCATCCGTTGGACGATACCGAAAAAGCCGCCGATGCCGTCGTCAGCCCGGATGCGCTGGCGCTGGTACGCTTCGGGCTGCGCGCCGCCGATGATCCGCGCATCCTCAACACGATCAAGCTGATCGACGGGATGTTGAAGGTCGAGACGCCTTATGGGCCGGCTTGGCATCGTTATAACGGCGATGTCTACGGCGAGTACGAGGATGGCAGACCCTACGATGGCGGCGGGGTCGGGCGGGCGTGGCCCCTGCTGACCGGCGAGCGGGCGCACTACGAACTCGCCGCCGGTCACCCGGAAGTTGCGCTGAGCCTGATGAAGACGCTAGAAGCCTTCGCCGGTGATGGCGGGATGCTGCCGGAGCAAATCTGGGACAGCGAGGCGATCCCGGAACGCAGCCTCTACTGCGGTCGCCCCAGCGGATCCGCGATGCCGTTGGTTTGGGCGCACGCCGAGCACATCAAGCTGCGGCGGTCGCTGCGCGAGGGGCACATCTTCGACATGCCGCCGTACACCGTCCAGCGCTACCTGATCGACGACACCCATTCGCCCTATTTTCTGTGGCGCTTCAACCATCAATCGAAGCGGCTGACGCAGGGCAAACGGTTGCGCGTCGAAGTCAACGCGCCTGCCGTGATCCAGTGGAGCGCGGACGGCTGGACGACGATCCACGACACGCCGACGCAGCCTTCCGGGTTGGGCAATCATTACGCTGATCTGCCCACTGATTCACTGGCGGTAGGGACGGAAATCGCCTTCACGTTTTACTGGTCGGAGGTCGATCACTGGGAGCATCAGAATTTCACCGTGACGGTGATCTAGGCGTGAATCCGTAGGGGCGGAACTCAGTTCCGCCCCTACACGACTATTCGATTTGACCGTGCGCTAGTCGCGCTGGGAGGCGGTGAACACCAACCCGGTCAGGACGCTGGCAGCCAGCGCGCCGACCGCGATCAGGCGGTTGCGGTTCAGGCGGAATTGCAGCAGCGGGCTGTCGGGGCGGGCGCGGTCGTCAAAGTCGCCGTGCGCGCCGTAATCGCCCGCGACCGATTCCCATAAGTTGTTGGGGCGCTCCGGCTCGGTCGGTTCGTCGGTCTGCTGCGATTGGTAGCCGGTTCGGGCGAGGTAACGGTCGAGCAAGCCGGGAAACAGCTTGTTGGCGAGGATGGCTTGGTAAGTTGGCGTGCCGACGTACAGATCGCGCGGGTGGTGGTCGGCTGCCCAGACAATCGCGCGGGCGGCGACCTCCGGCTGAAAGATCGGCGGCACCGGCTGCGGCTGGTCGGGCAGGCGGCTCTTGATCCAATCGAACTGCGGCGTGTTGAGCGCGGGCATCTGCACCATCGTCACCGTGACGTGGCTGTGATCGTGCAGCAGTTCGGCGCGCAGCGAATCGTTGAAGCCCTGAATCGCGTGTTTGGCGGCGCAGTAGGACGATTGCAGCGGAATGCCGCGATAGGCGAGCGCCGAGCCGACCTGAATGATCGCCCCCTTGTCGCGCGGGAGCATCCGCTTCAAGGCGGCGAGCGTTCCATAGACGTAGCCGAGATAGGTCACGTCGGTCACGCGCTTGTACTCCTCCGCCTTCATCTGCTTGACCGGCGAAAAGACGGCGGTCATGGCGTTGTTGACCCAGACGTCAATGCCGCCGAAGGCTTCCTCGGTCGCGGCGGCGGCGGCTTCCACCGCCTCGGCGTCGGCGACGTCGGTCGGCAGCACCAGCGCCTCGCCGCCCAATTCCTCGACTTCCTGTTTAGCGGTTTCGAGCCGCTCCCGGTTGCGGGCGATCAAGCCGATGCGCGCGCCGCGCTGGGCGAACTCGCGGACGGTCGCCCGTCCGACGCCCGCCGATGCCCCGGTGATGACCACGACTTGTGCTTGCTTGGATGCGCTCATAGCTGTCGACTCACTTCTCTCGGATTGAGGTCGATCAGGGCGTAGGTTTCGTCGCCGGTGCTGCCGGTGAGTTGCTTGGCTTTCATAGGTGAATCCTTCCGGTCTATGCCTCCTGAGCGGAACTGCTCGACACGCCGTCGGCGACGGCGTGTCGAGTTATCGAGCAGTCTTTGTTATAACAATCGTTATAACTATAGGATAACGCCGAATGCGCCGCAAAACCTAAGAACTATGTGAGAGCCAAGCGATACGGGGAGACCTCGACGGCGACCGGATGCACATGCTGTTCGACTTCATGCTCAACCAGCATTTGTTCGCGGCGCTGGCGGAAAAACCGCCGATCCGCTGCGGCAGGCGTTCGAGCAGATACCGCCGACGACCGGGCGGGCGCAGTGGGCGCAGTTCTTGCGCAATCATGACGAACTCGAACTCGGTCGACTGGACGACGAAACGCGACAGCAGGTTTACGAACAGTTCGCGCCGGACGAGGACATGCGGCTCTATCACCGGGGCATTCGGCGGCGGCTTGCGCCGATGTTGGGCAATGATCGTCATTGGCTGGAACTGGCGAACAGCTTGCTGCTGACTCTGCCGGGCACGCCGAATGCAGTGGTCGGACGCCAAGAACGGCGGCTTCTCGGCGGCGGACGAGACCCTCCGCCCGATGATCAGCGCGATCCAAATTCGCAACCAGTGTCCCGAATTCGGCTTTGGCGGCTGCGAAATCCTCGACGTGGGCGACGCGCGCGTGTTCGCACATCGCTGCTGCTGGGAAGACGGCGAAGTCGTCGTGCTGCACAACTTCGCCGATCAACCTGTGCAGGCAACCGTCGACCTGACTGACGAGCAGCACACGCTGGTCGCGCTGCTGAGCAGCCATCCCGACGGTTTGCATGAGACCGAGCATCACATCGTCGATCTAGAGCCGTTCGGCTATCGCTGATATCGCGTCGAGCCGAAGGACGCGGTGGAATAGCAATCTCACCCCGCCCCTGCTTCGCTGATCCATCCTCTCCCTAGGAGAGAGGAACGACAGTCGCGCGGTTCTTAAGTTCCCTGTCTTAAAGAGAGGGGAAACTCTCGTGCATTTTGCCGAATATTTTCATGTGCAATATTCGGAAACGCGAGTTACCATCATTAAGATCGTAATTATGTTACGCTGGTAGTTTGGTGTTGAAACAATGTCGCAGCTATTTCCACGCAGCGCTAATACGATTGCGCGCCTAAGTCTGATTGGCTTGGCGCTGGCGATCCCGATCTTTATCGGGCTATGGGCGCTGTACAACGCCTCGTCCGCCAACACGAACGAGGGCAAGGTCATCGAGCAGCCGATTGCCTTCAGCCACCAGATTCACGCCGGGCGGCTGCAGCTCGACTGCCGCTACTGCCATACCTCGGTGCAGAATTCGCCCTTCGCGGGGATGCCGACGACCGAGCAGTGCATGACCTGCCACTCGCAGGTCGCGCAAGGGCTGCCGGACATCGCCAAGCTGCAATCGAGTTTTCAGACCGGGATACCCATCGCGTGGCAGCGGGTGACGAATCTACCAGACTACGTCTACTTCGATCACAGCGCGCACGTGGACAACGGCGTCGCCTGTGAGACCTGTCACGGGCGGGTGGACGAGATGCCGATTGTCTACCAGACGCAGCCGCTGACGATGCAGTGGTGCCTCGGCTGTCATCGCGACCCGGCGAACAACATCCGCCCGCAAGGGGGCGTTTTCACGATGGGCTGGCACCCTGACCCGCAATCGCAGACCTCCGGCACGATGCTGGTCTACGAATACGGAATCCAGACCAAGCGACTGACCGACTGCACCGTTTGTCACCGCTGAGCAGCGAAAGGAGACAGCATTTGCCAGAACAAACTCCAGTGGGCATCAGCGAAATCCGCGCGCGCTTGCGCGGGACGACGGGCAAAGATTACTGGCGCAGCCTCGAAGCGCTGGCGGATACGCCGGAATTTCAGTCGTTTGTCGAGCGCGAGTTCCCGCAAGGGCAAGCGCTGTGGAATGCGCCGGTCAGTCGGCGGCGTTTCTTACAACTGGCTGCCGCGTCGCTGGCGCTGGCGGGGATGGCGGCGTGCAGCCCCCAGCCGTCGAAACAGATTGTGCCTTACGTGACCAAGCCGGACGCATTGATCCCCGGCAAGCCGCAGTTCTACGCGACCGCGCACGTCCTCGACGGCTACGCGACCGGGATACTGGTCGAGAGCCAGACCGGGCGACCGATACGGATCGAGGGCAACCCCGATCACCCGGCGAGTTTGGGCGGGATTGACGTATTCGCGCAGGCGTCGATCCTGTCGCTTTACGATCCCGAACGGGCGCAAGCGGTGCGGCACAACGGTCAGGCGAGCGGCTGGGACGCTTTCCTGCGCGGCTGGCGCGAGGCGTTAGGCGAGAGCGGGCAGGGCGTCCGCGTGCTGACGACGACCGTCACCTCGCCGACGCTGGCGGCGCAGATGGCACGCTTCAGCGATCAATTTCCCGACGCTCAGTGGCATCAGTACGACCCGATCAATCAGGACAACGTGATCGCCGGGACGAAGCTGGCGTTTGGGCAAGCGCTGACGCCGGTCTACCAGTTCGAGAATGCCGACGTGATCCTCGCGCTGGACGACGACTTCCTGTTCATCGATCCGGGGCGGCTGCACTACACCCGCACCTTCAGCGATAAGCGGCGTGTCAACGCCGATCAAGTGGCGATGAACCGGCTGTATGCCGTCGAGAGCACGCCGTCGATCACCGGGTCGATGGCGGATCACCGGCTGGCGCTGCGCTCAAGCGAGGTGGAACGGTTCGCGCGCGCGCTGGCGGATCGGGTGGGGCTGGCGGGAGCCGCATCCGCCGACCTGCCGGAGTCGTGGTCAAGCTGGATCGGCGCGCTGGCGGACGACCTGACTGCGCATCAGGGGACGAGCTTGGTCACGGCAGGGCTGGGACAGCCGCCGGTTGTCCACGCGCTGGTGGCGTGGATCAACATGACGCTGGGCAACGTGGGGCAGACGGTCAGCTACATCGAGCCGCCGCTGACGCAAAGCGATTCACAGGTCGAGTCGCTGCGGACGTTGACCGACGCCATGCAGAAGGGCGAGGTTTCAGCGCTGCTGATCGTCGGCGGCAACCCGGCTTACACTGCTCCGGCGGACGTGGCGTTCACTGAGGCGCTGGCGACGCTGCCCTTCAGCGCGCACCTGAGCTTATACGATGACGAAACCTCGGCGCGCTGCGCGTGGGCGCTGCCGCTGACGCACGACCTTGAAACGTGGAGCGACGCCCGCGCCTACGACGGCACGGCAGCGATCCTACAGCCGTTGATCCTGCCGCTCTACGACAGCCGCTCAGTGCTGCAAGTGCTGGAAAGCGGGCTGGTCACGGGCGGCGATCAAGCGCGGAGCGATCAGCAAATCGTGCGGGATCAGTGGCAGGATGCCGCGCCAACGGGCGACTTCGATACGTTCTGGCAAACGTCGCTGCGCGACGGCGTCGTCGCGGACAGCGCCGCCGCTGTGGTGGACGTGACATCGGCGGATTTCACGCTGCCGGACGTGCCTGCTGCCGTCGAGGGGCTGGAACTGATCGTCCGCCCCGATCCGTCGCTGTGGGACGGGCGGTTCAACAACAACGGCTGGCTGCAAGAACTGCCCAAGCCGTTCACCAAAATGACGTGGGACAACGCCGCGCTGATCAGCCCGGCGACGGCGGAACGGCTCCACCTGAACAACGGCGACGTGGTGCTGTTGGGCGACGCCGAACAGAACTTGCACGCGCCGATCTGGATTCTGCCCGGTCAAGCCGACGACTGCGTGACGGTCACGTTGGGCTATGGGCGCAGCCGGACGGGCAAAGTCGGGACGGGGACGGGCTTCAACGCTTATCCGCTGCTGACGCTGCCCGCGTGGTTCAGCGGTGGGCTGCAAATGAGCGGCACGGGCAAGCGTTACTCGCTGGCGACGACGCAGAACCACTTCACGATGGAAGGGCGGCAGGACAGCCTGATCCACGAGGGGACGCTCGCCGATTACCAGCGCGACCCGAACCTCGGCTACAGCCACGAGCAAAATCCGTCGCTCTACCCGGAAGTCCCCGAAGGCGATTATGCGTGGGGCATGAGTATCGACCTGAACGCCTGTATCGGCTGCAACGCCTGTATCATCGCCTGCCAAGCGGAGAACAACATCCCGGTGGTGGGCAAGGATCAAGTGGAGGCGGAGCGCGAAATGCACTGGCTGCGGGTCGACGGCTATTTCAAGGGCAGCATGGACGACCCTGAATATCTGCACCAGCCTGTCCCGTGTATGCACTGCGAGAAAGCCCCGTGCGAGGCGGTCTGCCCGGTGCAGGCGACCGTCCACAGCAGCGAGGGGCTGAACGAGATGGTTTACAACCGCTGCGTGGGGACGCGCTACTGCTCGAACAACTGCCCGTACAAGGTGCGGCGCTTCAACTTCTTCGACTACAGCGATCCCGATTTGAAGGTGCTCAATAATCCCGACGTGACCGTCCGCAGCCGGGGCGTGATGGAGAAATGCACCTACTGCGTCCAGCGGATCGACGCGGCGCACAGCGCGGCGGACAGCGAAGGGCGGCGCATCGGCGACGGCGAGATCAAGACGGCGTGCCAGACGGCGTGCCCGGCGAACGCGATCAGCTTCGGCAACATCGCCGACGCGACGACGACGGTCGCGCAGCGCAAAGCGCAGCCGCGCGATTATGCGATGCTGGCGGAGTTGAACACGCGCCCGCGCACGACTTATCTCGCCAAACTGACCAACCCGAACCCGGCGCTGGCGGGCATTTCGTCGGCGTCAGCGGTGGAAGCGTGAGGCGAAGCCAATGACTGCCAACAAATCGACCCCGGCTCAGCAGTACGCCAACGTCAGCGACCGTATCAGCTCGCTGGTGCTGCGCCAAGCCACGCCGCGCGGCTGGCTGATCGGCTTCGCTATCGCGGCGCTGCTGACGCTGAGCTTCGGCGCGATGGTCGTGGTCTTGTTCACGATGGGCGTCGGCATCTTCGGCATCGAAGTCCCGGCGGCGTGGGGCTACGCGATCACCAACTTCGTCTGGTGGGTCGGCATCGGTCACGCCGGGACGCTGATCTCGGCGATTCTGCTGCTGTTCCGGCAGAAGTGGCGCACCTCGATCAACCGCTTCGCCGAAGCGATGACGCTGTTCGCGGTGCTGATGGCGATGACGTTCCCGGTGCTGCATCTCGGTCGCCCGCAGTATTTCTACTGGCTGATGCCGTACCCGAATACCGAGTTCATGATGCCGCAGTTCCGCAGTCCGTTGGTGTGGGATTTGTTCGCGGTGCTGACTTACGGGCTGGTCTCGCTGGTCTTCTGGTACGTCGGCTTGATCCCCGACCTCGCGGCGGTGCGCGACCGGGCGAAGCGCCGCTTCGCGCAGGTGATCTTCGGTTTTCTGGCGATGGGCTGGCGCGGCAGCGCGCGGCATTGGAATCGCTATCATCAGGTCTATTTCTGGCTGGCAGCATTGGCGACGCCGCTGGTGATCTCGGTGCACAGCATCGTCGGCATGGACTTCGCTTACGGGATCGTCCCCGGCTGGCACGGCACGATCCTGCCGCCCTATTTCGTGGTCGGCGCGCTGCTCTCCGGCTTGGCGATGGTGCTGACGATTGCCATTCCCTTACGCAAGTTCTACCACCTCGAAGACCTGATCACCGACCGGCATCTGGAGAACATCGCCAAGTTTCTGCTGGCGATGTCGCTGCTGATCGGCTACAGCTACGCGCTGGAAGTCTTCAGCGCCTGGTATGGCGGCAACACCTTCGAGGAGTTCATCGTCCAGTACCGGGCGCTGGGTCCCTACGCGCCGCTCTACTGGCTGATGATCGTCTGCAACGTGGTCGTGCCGCAGGTGCTCTGGTTCAAGCGGGCGCGGCGCAGCGTCGTGCTGCTGTTCATCCTGTCGATTCTGGTCAACGTCGGCATGTGGACGGAACGCTTCGTGATCGTGACGGTCAGTTTGACGCGGGACTACACGCCGTCGTCGTGGGGGCTGTTCGTGCCGACGATCTGGGACATCATCACGGTGGTGGGGTCGATTGGCTTCTTCACGGCGCTGATCTTCCTGTTCATCCGCTTTCTGCCGGTGATCTCGATCTCGGAAGTGCAGGAGGAGATCGCCGCCGAAGAGGAAGGAGTGTGAGCGCCTATGTACGGTTTGCTGGCTGAGTTTGCCGACGCCGCCGACCTGCTCGACGCGGCAGGCAAGACGCGCGAGGCTGGTTTTCGCAAGTTCGACGCCTTCAGCCCGTTCGTGATCGAGGGCATGACCGAGCTGCTGGATGAACTCGACCATCAACATCAGCTACTTCGTGCTCGGCGGCGGGGTGGTCGGGCTGCTGGTCGGCTTCGGCTTGCAGTATTGGAGCGCCGTGATCAACTACCCGATCAACGTGGGCGGGCGTCCGCTGGACAGCATCCCGGCGTTCGTGCCGATTGCCTTCGAACTGTTCGTGCTGTTTGGCGCCTTCAGCGGCGTGATCGGGATGCTGCTGCTCAACCGGCTGCCGATGCCCTATCATCCCAACTTCAACGTTCCGGCGTTCAAGGAGGTCACGCGCGACCGCTTTTTCCTGTGCATCGAAGCGCGCGATCCCCAGTTCGACGCGGCAGCGACGCGGACGTTTCTGGAGAGCCTGAAGCCGGTGGAGGTCAGCGATGTGGCGGAGTAGAAACTTACCTCACCCCCCAACCCCCTGTCCATTGCATGGAGAGGGGGAGGCGAGCGCAGCGAGTGGGGGTGAGGTTCGCCGGTTGCTTAAGATCAGTCTGGCGCTGCTCTTACTCCTATTGGTCGCCGGGGCGTGCAGCGACACGATGGCGGATCAGGCGAAGTGCAAGACCTACGGGCAGATCGACGGCTTCAAGGATGGCGCTTGCGCGCAGCCGCTCCCCGACGGCGTGGTCGCGCGCGACGCGGTGGTCGATAACCCGGCGCTGACGACCGGGCAAAGCGACAATCAGTACGTATCGAGCATCCCGGTGCCGGTGACGTCGGATTTGCTTCAGCGCGGGCACGACTTGTTCACGATCTACTGTCAGCCGTGTCACGGGGCGGCGGGCTACGGCGACGGCGTGATCGTCCAGTACGGTTTTCCCGCGCCGCCCTCCTTCCACAGCGACGGGGTGCGGGCGCAGCCGCCGGGCTTCTTCTTCAACGTGATCTCGAACGGGATGGGGGAAATGTACAGCTATGGGCAGGAGATCGCCGTGCCGGATCGCTGGGCGGTGGTCGCTTACGTGGAGGCGCTGCAACTGAGCCAGCACGCGCCCGCCGCTGACTTATCCGCGGCTGACCGGGGGCAGCTACCACAATGACCACGACGACGCTGACACGACCTGAGACTCTCGCTCGCGTGCGCAGCGGCGCGCTGATCGTCGGGCTGATCGGCGCAGCAGCCGGGGTGATCGGCGTACTGACCGACAGCACAGCGTTTTTCCACGCCTATCTAGTTGGCTTCGGCTTCGCAGCCAGCTTGAGCGTTGGCTGCTTGTTCATGCTGATGATCCAGCACGTGACGCGAAGCCTGTGGGGCAACGCGCTGCGTCCGCTGCTGGAACTGGGCGCGCAGATGATCGTCGTGACGGCGGTGCTGTTCATCCCGATCTTGCTGGGCTTGACGACGATCTATCCGTGGGCGCAGCCGGAGATCGTCAGCGCCGACCCGCTGCTTCAGCACAAAAGCGCCTTCCTCAACCCGACCTTCTTCACGATCCGGGCGGTGATCTATTTCGCCGTCTGGCTGATCCTCGCGTGGCGGCTGACGCGGCAGAACAAATCGCGGCGGCGCGAAATCTCCATCGTCGGGCTGATTTTGCACTTCCCGCTGATGACGCTGGCGTCGATTGACTGGTTCATGTCGCTGGAGCCGGACTGGTACTCGACGATCTACGGGGTGATCTGGCTGTCCAGCACGGCGCTGGCGGCGTTCGCCTTCGTGATCATCGTGCTGGCGCTGACGCGACCAACCGACGCCAAGACGATAGCGCAGACGCGGCTCGACTTCGGCAACATTTTGCTGGTGATTCTGGTCGTGTGGATCTACATGAACTTCATCCAGTACCTCGTGATCTGGGCGGGTGATCTGGTGGAAGAAATCGGCTGGTACTTGGCGCGCAGCGCGGGCGGTTGGTGGTGGGTGGCGCTGGCACTGCTGCTGTTCAACGGGGCGGTGCCTTTCGTGCTGCTGCTCTCGAACTGGATCAAGCGCGACACGCGGCGGCTAGCGTGGGTGGCGCTGCTGCTGGTGGTGGCGCAGTTGGTCTTCACCTACTGGCTGATCTTACCGGCGTTCGCCGCTTCGGGCGCGGAGTTCGGATGGCAGGATGTGATCGTGCCGGTGGGCGTCGTCGGCGTGTGGGCTGCCGCCTATTTCGTCCGCTTAGCGCCGGTGCTGGAACGGAGTCTCCCCGATGAGTCATGAAACCCCGTCGAACAAGAACCCGATCCTGACTGTGCGGATCGTGACTCCGGTCGTTATCGTCTCGATTTGTGTGCTGACCGCCGTGATCGGGCTGCTGTACTTCAGCGGCGCGCTCAGCTCGCCGGAGCAGCGGGTCGCCGAGATCGTGGCGAACAACCCCACGTTCAATATCCAGAACACCGCGCCCAAAGCGGATGCGGCGGCGCTGGCGGCGACTCAAGAGGCGCTGCTGCAAGGTTATGCGTGGGTCGATCAAGGGGCGGGGGTGGCGCGGATTCCAATTGATCGGGCGATGGTGTTGATCGTCGCTACCGAGGAAGCGCGGCAGACCGAGGCGTCGCCCAGCACAGCGGCGCAGACCCTCACCGTCACACCGGCTCCCGGCGCAACCGGGGAGAGTGTGGAGAACGGCGAGAGCAGCGCGGGCGTCGCGCGACCGTCGAATCCGGGCGGTGCGGGGCAAGCGGTCAAGTTGAGCGGCGACGCACAAAGCGGGGCGCAGGTCTTCGTCGCCAACTGCCAAGTCTGTCACGGCATCAACGGGCAAGGCGGAGTAGCGAATCCCGGCTCGGACGACGAGACGATCCCATCGCTCAACCCGATTGACGACACGCTGATCAGCAGCGATCCGGCGACCTACGCTTACAACCTCGATCTATTTCTCGAACACGGCTCAAAGCCGGAAGGCACCAACCCGCAGCAGTCGATGCCCGCCTTTGGCGACGAGGGGCGGCTTGCGCCGCAGCAGATCGCCGACGCGGTCGCCTACGTCATGAGCCTGAATCCCGCGCCGCCGAGCGCGGCAGCGGCAACCGTCACCGTCACGCCGGCTCCCGGCGCAACCGGGGAGAGTGTGGAGAGCGGCGAGAGCAGCATGGGCGTCGCGCGACCGTCGAATCCGGGCGGTGCGGGGCAAGCGGTCAAGTTGAGCGGCGACGCGCAAAGCGGGGCGCAGGTCTTCGTCGCCAACTGCCAAGTCTGTCACGGCATCAACGGACAGGGCGGAGTAGCGAATCCCGGCTCGGACGACGAGACGATCCCATCGCTCAACCCGATTGACGACACGCTGATCAGCAGCGATCCGGCGACCTACGCTTACAACCTCGATCTATTTCTCGAACACGGCTCAAAGCCGGAAGGCACAAACCCGCAGCAATCGATGCCCGCCTTTGGCGACGAGGGGCGGCTTGCGCCGCAGCAGATCGCCGACGCGGTCGCCTACGTCATGAGCCTGAATCCCGCGCCGTGACGAAACTCAGGGTGCTTTTTAACCCCACCCCCGACCCCTATCAGGGGTAGGTTTTTAACTCTGCGCTTACCTCACCCCTAAATCCTCTCTCCATTACATAGAGAGGGGACTTTAAAGACCCTTTGCAAGCTGTTTTTACCCCCTCTCCACGTCGTGGAGAGGGGGCAGGGGGTGAGGTTAATAAAATACCTACCCCCGACCCCTCCCCGAATTCAGGGAGGGGAGCCTATCTCGTTTCTTTCGCCTGAACACGGCTTTGCTGGCAGGATAGGCGAGATGATTACGGCTTTTCTTGCTCGCTTGGACAGTCACGATCACCCGGTTTAGGATGGTGTTGGCTGGTTGCGGTCGTAGATGATCCGCAGCCCGTCGAGCGTGAGTTCGGGCGCGATCAGGTCGATTACGTTGGTGTTCTGGTCGAACAGGACGGCTAGCCCGCCGGTGGCGATCACCTTGACGCTTTCGTCCTGCATGGCTGCCTTCAGGCGCGCGACCATCCCCTCGATCATGGCGACGTAGCCCAGAAAAACCCCGGACTGCATGGCGTGGATCGTGTTGGTGCCAATCGCGCAGGGCGGCGGCTGAAGGTCGACCTTGTGCAGACGCGCCGTGTGACTGACGAGCGCGTCCTGCGAGATGTCGATCCCCGGCGCAATCGCGCCGCCGCGATAAGCGCCGTCGGCGGAAACCACGTCGAAGGTCGTCGCCGTGCCGAAGTCGATGACGATGGCGGGCGCGCCGTAGAGCGCGACTACCGCCGCCGAGTTGACGATGCGGTCAGCGCCCGCCTGTTCCGGTTGGTCGATTTCAATGCGGACGCCGGTGTTGGTCTTGTGGGTGACGATCAGCGGCTCGACGCGCACGTAGCGGCGGACGAGTTGGGCGAACGCGGTCGTCAGGCGTGGTACGACGCTGCTGATCGCCACGCCGCTGATCGCCGCATAGGTCAGGTCAGCGCTTTCCAGAAAACTACGCAAGAGGACGGCGTATTCGTCCGGCATTTTGTCGGGCACGGTGCGCGCACGCCACGAGATCAGCCACTTATCCTGATGCCACAAACCGAGATGGACGTTGGTGTTACCGATGTCAATCGCCAGCAACACATTCTTTTGCCTTCGTTGATTGTTCGGACATGCGCTTGATTCTAACCGCTGCGGCGCGGGCGTCAAAGCCCAAATTAGCCCGGCATAGGCGGATGATCGGCGCGCCTGACCATCTCTCAATTGTGTAGGAAAAGTTAATATTATGTCTAGAATTGACGTTGAATTCATGCTTAATTTACGAACTTAGCTCTACTTTTGCGACAGGTTGTGCTATGCTTGAATTACATTTCGTCAGTATTTTGGAGTTGTAATTTTCTCTGTGGTAACCCTCATCAACACTTCTCGACGACGTATCACTATCCTCGCGGTTGCCACCGCGCTCTACTTTCTTTGCCTTTTGCTGCTGGGTCCGGTTATCGGCATATCGGTTCTGTTTCTGATTGCTATTCCTACGGCGCTAGCGGGCTGGCTGTTTGGGATGCGCGCCGGGTTGATCATGTGGGCGGCGGCGGTCGTGAGCGCCAACGTGCTCATCCGGCTGAATGACCCCAGCTTATTGAATGTGATGTCGCCAGCAGAACAAATCAGCGGTCAATTCGTGATCTTGTTTTATACTCTGGTGCTGGGCTACGTCCATCAACTGGAGATCAAGCTGCGCGGCGAGCTGGAAAAACGACAGGTGGCGGAAGCCGTCGAGCGGCGGCGCACCGCCGAATTCGAAGCCGTTTACACCGCCTCGCTGCAACTGACGTCTAACCTCGAACTTAAGCTTGTCCTCCAGTCGATCCTCGAACAAGTTTCGGCGTTGGTGGAGCCGGAGCGCATTCATCTGTTCCTCTACGATGGCGAAAACCTGACGACGGGGACGAGTTTTTGGCGGACGACGGAGCAGCAGGTAGCGCCGCAACTGCGTCTCAACGGCTTGACTTATACCGTCGCGCGGTCGGGCAAGCGGGTCGTCGTGCCCAACGTCGATCACGATCCGATGTTTGCCAACACGAAATGGGGCGGCGCGATTGCCGGGCTGCCGTTGTCGATTGGCGACCGTGTATATGGGGTCATGAACGTCAGCTACGATCAGCCGCACGCCTTCACCGACGACGAACTGCGCTTGCTGGAGGTACTCGCCAATCAAGCGGCGATTGCGCTGCGCAACGCGGGCGAGTACGAGACGACGCGCAGCTACGCGGAAGTGCTCGAAGCGCGGGTCGCCGAGCGCACGGCGGCGCTGTCGAGCGAGAAGGGACGCGCCGAAGCCATCCTGAACAACAGCTTTGACGCCATTTTGCTGTTAAGCGCCAAAGGCGTGATTCAGCAGGTCAACGCCGCCTATAAGCGAATGTTCGAACACAATCAGGGCATCGGGCGCGAACTCGCCGTCCTGTTCACGGATCGGCAGGCGATCCGCGACGCCGTGCGCGCGGTGGTGACCGACCACGCGAACGTCCAGCTTGAAGCGACGGTCGAGCGCGAACAGAGCAGCCTGATGACCGATCTGGTGCTGGTGCCGTTTGAAGGCAGCAGCGACTCCGAGGCGATCCTCTGCACGATTCGCAACGTCACCGAACGGCGGCAGGCGGAAATGCGTCAGCGCGAACTCACACAGGGGCTGCGCAAGGTGCTGGCGCTAACTCACGACTTCATTTCCGCGCCGGACATCGACAGTATGTGGAAGCAGGCGGTCGAGGCGGCGCGTTCAGAGCTAGGGCTGGAACGCTGCGCGATTTTTGTCGACAGTGACGGCTACATGCGCGGGACTTACGGAACCGACCACGAAGGCAATACCGTCGACGAGCGCGCGCAGCGCTGGCTCAAAACGGGCTGGTGGTCTGACCGGAAGTATATGTTTTCGATGGATGCGCCGCTGTGGGACGTTGCCATCGAGGAACAGAAGGAATGGGTCGATGGGCGCGCGGTGGTGGTCGATCACGGCTGGATCGCGATTACGCCGATTTATTCGGCATACCGCGTTATCGGCGTGGTCGTCAACGACGCGGCGATCAGCAAAGCGCCGCTCGACGAAATCAAGCAGGAAATCCTCGCCGTGTTCTGCTCGTTCCTCGGCAACCTGTACGAGCACAAGCGGGTCGAGGACGAAATCCGCCGCGCGCTCGAGCGCGAAAAAGAACTGAACGAGTTGAAGTCGCGCTTCACGTCGATGATCTCGCACGAACTGCGGACGCCGCTAGCGTCAATTCAACTGGCGAGCGACCTGCTGATGCGCTACTACGACCGCCAAACCGACGAGATGCGGATGACTCACCTCCAAAAGATTCAAGGGCAGGTGAAACACTTGACCGGGATGATCGAAGACGTGCTGACCTACTCGAATGCCGAGCAGCTTGGTATGCAGATGCATACGACTGCGCTCGATCTACACGACTTCTGCGCCGAGATCATCGGCGAAACCCGGCTGACGCATCCCGACTACCGACTGGAATTCGAGGCGGCGGCGGGAAATTGGACCGGCGAGTTCGATCCTAAGCTGATGCGGCAGGCGGTCACTAATCTGCTGCTGAACGCAGTCAAATATTCGGAACCCGGCAGCGAAATCCGCTTGAGCCTCCGGCGGGATGAGTCGGACGTCGTGCTGCAAGTGACCGATCACGGCATTGGCATTCCCGAAGAAGATCAGGCGAGTGTCTTCGATGTGTTCTACCGCGCCAAAAATGCCGGGAACGCGCCGGGCACGGGTTTAGGCTTGGCGCTGGTGCGCCAGATCGCCGAAGCCCACAAGGGGCTGATCGCCTGTGAAAGCGAAGTCGGCGTCGGCACGACCTTCACCTTCCGAATGCCCTTCTTCAACGCCTCGTAATGCCGCTCCGCATTGCGGCTAATGCCCATCCCGATCTATCATCATAGCTGGGACGTTGAACATGGATGTGGCACATGAACCTCGAAGTCCGGCAAGCCGGTTTAGACGATACCGGGGCGATCAGCGCCCTATTTTGCGCGCGTATTCCCGTGTGGCAGCGCCGCAACGCGCAGGGGCAGGTCGAAAATGTCGCCTATGACGCGCTGACGATTTACGAACGCTGGCTGCACGGCGGTCCGTGGATGAGCATCGAGACTTGCGCGATTCTGCTCAATCAACTGCTGTCGGGGGGCGGGATTCCGCTGGTGGCGCTGCGGCGCGGGCAGATTATCGGTTATGCCGAAGCGTATCACAGCGTCGAGCCGGAACCGTTCGGGCGGTCGCTGCACATCGCCCACTTGATCGCGCCGGACGTGGAGGTCGAGCGGGCGCTGCTCGAAGGCTTGGACGCGCAGGCGAAGGCGCTCAAGTGCCAGCACGTCACGGTGACGCGCGTCGGCGGATCGGCGATCTACGGCGGGCGCTACCCGCTCGAAACGATCAGCAAGCTGCGCCGTTACAGTCTGCCCGCGCGACAGGGGCAGATTTTCTATCGCGCGGTCGAGCACCTCAATGCCGACGCTGCCCAGATCAACGGCTGGATGATGCCGATTGGCAGGCTGACCAGTTCGCGCCAGCAGTGGGAGACGTTGTGGTCGCCTAAGTGGGAGACACTGCCCGAACTGCGCCGCCGCCAGACGGCGCGGCGGTCGTTTGCCGCCGCCGGACAGGAGGCGCTGGTTTTCTGCCGCGAGCACCTCTACGATCCGCGCCGCACCGACGTCTCGCTCTGGTCGCCCAAGCCGCTCTCGGCGCAACTGCTCTCCGCCGTCCGCGATTGGGCGCACCGCGAAGGCTATCGCACGCTGGTGCTGGCGGTTGACGAAGCCGACAGCGTCGCGCTCGGCGCGGACGCCGAGGACGACGGCTACAGCCAAGAAACCTGCGCGCTGACCATCCCGGTGGAGGAGTAACCTCACCCCTAGTTTCATCCGAATAAGCGAAAGGCATGAGCCATGCCGGTCTACGATCCGCAGCACGTCGAGTACACCATCGTCAATGGGCGCGTGTCGATTGTGACCGACGATGGCGCGC
Organism: uncultured Chloroflexia bacterium; assembly: GCA_963826685.1. Classification (GTDB taxonomy): domain Bacteria; phylum Chloroflexota; class Anaerolineae; order Aggregatilineales; family Phototrophicaceae; genus Flexifilum. Next base: position 452,621 of record CAWGYC010000009.1, read on the forward strand.
AGATTCCCGCTTACTGGTCACACCCTGACCTCGGCGGCAAGTTTCCGGCAATCGCCATCATCCACGACTGGTGGGGCATCTCCCGGCGCGAGCGCTGGATGGCGCACCTGTTCGCGCAGTTGGGCTACTACGTGATCGTCCCCGACCTGTTCGACGGCTTGGTTGCTCATACGCCTGAAGAAGCGATGAAATTGGTTCAAGAGCGCGGCGCGCGCAGTTACGGCTGCGTCGATACCGCGCTACAAGTCATCGAGCATCACGTGCGGACGAATGGCTCGACCGCCGCCGTCGGCTTGGGGATGGGCGGCAGCCTCGTCTTCGAGGCGGCGCTCGAACGGGATGATCTGGAAGCGGCGGTCTCGTTTTACGGCTTCCCGCAGCGCTACTTCGGCAAATTCAAAGCCGCGACCACGCCGATCCTTGCGATCTACGGCAGCGATGAACCCTACGTCGAGGCGGGCGTGATCGCGCAGCTCCGGCGTGAACTGGCGCAGTCACCGCTGGATCACGAGGTCGTGATCCTCGACGGCGTGGGGCGCGATTTCCTCGACGAGAACCTGATCCCGGACGCGACTCAGCGCTCCGGTTCGGTGGCGTGGCAGAAGATGCTGGCGTTCTTCGACCGGCATCAAGTCGTGCCTCCGGCGGCGCCCAATGCCGACGATGCCGCTTTGTGAGGTCTGGCGGCTGGGGCACGTCGCCTATGCCGAGGCGTGGGCGCTGCAAAACCGGCTGGCGGAGGAGCGCGGGGCTGGCGGCGTCGACCGTCTGCTGCTGGTGGAGCATCCTCCTACTTACACGCTCGGATCAGCGGGGCACGGCGACTACGTGCTGCTGCCGCCGGACGAACTAGCGCGGCGCGGGATCGAAGTCCTGCGGGTGGATCGCGGTGGCGACGTGACCTATCACGGTCCCGGTCAGTTGGTCGGCTACCCGATTTTGCAACTTGAGCGCGACAATCTGCGAACCGACGTGGTGGGTTATGTCCGCAAGCTGGAGCAGGTGATCATCGCGCTGCTGGCGGATTACGGCATCGCCGCCAAGCCGATCAAGGGGCTGACCGGCGTCTGGATCGATACCCCGGCGGGCGAGGCGAAGATCGCCGCGATTGGCGTCAAGATCAACGTGCGGGCGGTGACGAAACACGGCTTCGCGCTCAACCTGAACACCGACTTGAGCTACTTCGACGGCATCATCCCCTGCGGCATCCGCGATAAGGGCGTGACCAGCCTCGCGGCGCTGCTGGGCGCGCCGGTCGACGAAGCCGACGCGCAGCAGCGACTGGTGCGCCACTTCGGCAGCGTCTTCGAGCGCGAGATGACATCGCGCCCATCGATCATCGACTGACTCCGTTTCCGGTATTTTGCTGTATATTGAGAGCATTGTTACGCTCGCGAGGAGATGACGCGATGGTGTTTCCTGAGGACTTAGAAGACGACCGTGACGACCGGCGGGCACGCCGCGAGGATCGGAAGGACTGGCTCGACGAAGAAGAGCGCGAGCAGATCGCCGAAGGCGACATCAGCGCGTCCGAAACCGCCAGCGGGCGCGAACCAACGCTGGACTCGGATGAGTTCGACGAGGAAGAAGCATTCGAGGATGCGGGCATGTACATCGATGATGTCGAGGACGAGGGCGGCTCCGACGACCCGGTCGATCACTACCTCGAAGATGACGACGGCGCGAGCGACGATTACGAAGAAGACGACGAACTCGAAAACGAAACCCTCGATCCGCTCTGGGTCGATGACGAGGAAGATACGTTAGACGAAGACGAATCGTTCGACTGAATAGCCGCTAATTTCCTGTTTCTGAGACGGAAACCAGTATCGATCTCGGCTGCCTTTGACTTGCGTGTCTTGAATCGTGTAGGCTAGACTACGAACATATTTTGATAGCGCTTCTGAAAAGGATCGGGATGGCATCCATTGAACGGCTTTCACGCGTAGTTCTTCGGGAGCTAAAAGGACTACAGGCTGTATGGTCTCTGCGGAAAGACGCTGTACGCATCCAAGCGGCGATCAACAAAGAAGGCGGATTCTTCCGAAAAGGCGGTACGTGGTATCAGCAGGACATCGAACATTATGCCGAGACGGTTGCTCAAGTACCGGGCGCGTTTGCCGAAATCGGCGTCCGGCATGGCACAACGTTTCGCAAACTCGTACCCATCGCGCTGGCGCAGGGGAAAACCAGCTACGCCGTCGATAGCTTCGAGGGCACGAAACAATCCTCTGCTTACGATGCGCGTCCTGATTACGACATGTCAATTGGCGGTGCCGACGTATTTTTCGGCTTGATGGACAAGGGTGGCTTTGCCCGCAGCGACTATCAAGCGCTCGTCGGCTGGATACCAGAAGTCTTTGAGAAGTTTCCCGACGACATCCGCTTCAGCTTCGTTATCCTCGACGTAGACAATTACACGCCAACAGTTGATTCGCTGGCTTTTGTCTGGCAGCGGATAACGCCGGGCGGGGTGTTACTGCTCGACGACTTCGTTACCTATCATCAACTGGACGCCGGACGCGCGATCCGCGAGCTGTTGCGCGACAACAACGACTATTGGCTGGAACGAGTTCCTGCCGAATTACCAACTAATTCTCCGCAAGGCTTGACCGGACGTTCTCGGCTAAGTGCCGCTCGAACCAATCGACGGCGTCGGACTCCATCTGCGGGGTCATGGTGTGCGCGCAGGGATAGACGTTCCACTTGAGGCGATCCGGGCAGCAGGCATACTGCTGACGACCCGTTCGCAGCCAGTCGAGCGTGTAGTGCTTGGGCTGGTCGCTGTCGAAATCGCCGTTCATGGCGAGCAGGGCGCGCGGCGCGACGCTCAGAAGCTTGTCCGCCGGGTCAAAGCTCTGGACGAAGGTGGTATCGACGCGCACGTGCAGCGCTGCCGCTTCGATGGCGATGCCCCAATCGGGATTGCTGAATGAGCACTCGTCGAGCAGGTCGAGCCAGCGGCGGGCGAAGGTCGGAATCCCCATCATCGGCACGGCGGCTTGCAGCGCCGGATTCTCCGCGAAGGCGAGGAAACTGGCATAGCTGCCCATCGAAATCCCGGTCACACCGGCGTGGGCGGTGTCGAGGCGCGGATCGGTCGCAAGCGCGCTGAGCAGCGTCCCCACGTCGAGCGCCGACTGGCGAATCACGCGCAGGAATTGCAGAAACATATCCAAGCCCGCGTCGAGCGGATAGACTGGCTGATCGATACGTTCGACGCGCGAGTCGTAACGGTCGCCGTGATCGACCGGGTCGATGCTCACGCAGGCGATGCCGCGCTGCGCCAGCCGGACGCCGAGCGCTAAGCCGTCGCTTTTGGTGCGCCACATACCGGGGATGAAAAACACGACCGGGGCGCGATCTGCGTGAACGGGGAGAATCAGCAGCACGGGGATCGCTGCGATCTTGCGGGATTCGAGTGTGATGTCCAACATGACACCGCCGCCTTTTTGAGCATAGACGCCGTAAACTTGCCCCTACTATAATGCTGATCATGCGCCGTTTGCAGTGGCGCAAGGGAACAGATTCCCCTGACGTTCGACAGGTAAGCAGCGATGACCCACAACCAGCGCATCGTCATCAAAGTCGGCACCAGCGTCCTGACCGACGGCACGCGCCACCTCAGCCGCCAGCACATGCTCGGCATCGTCCAGCAGGCGGCGCGGCTGCATCAAGCCGGGCACGAGGTCGTGCTGGTGTCGTCGGGAGCGGTCGCCGCCGGGCGCGAGCGGCTCGACTTCCCCGACTTCGGGCGCAGCGTGCCGACCAAGCAGATGCTCGCCGCCGTCGGGCAAAGCCGCCTGATGCAAATCTACGGCGAACTATTCGACATCTTCCAGATCATCGTCGGGCAGGTGCTGCTGACGCGGGAAGACCTCGGCAACCGGACGCGCTTTCTGAACGCCCGCGACACCCTGCTGACGCTGATCGACCAGCGCATCGTCCCGGTGATCAACGAGAACGACACCATCGCCACCCACGAAATCCGCATCGGCGACAACGACAACCTCTCGGCGCTGGTAGCGACGCTGATCGAGGCGGACTTGCTGATCCTGCTGACCGATCAGCCGGGACTGTTCACGGCGGATCCGCGCACCGATAAGGACGCCCAGTTGATCGAGCGTGTCAGCCATATCGACGCCGAGACGTGGGCGCTGGCAGGCGGCTCGGTGACGGGCTTGGGCACGGGCGGCATGGTGACGAAGATTCAGGCGGCGCAGTTGGCGAGCCGGGGCGGGGTACCGACTCACGTCGCCAGTGGCAAAGACCCGGACGTGATCGCGCGCATTGTGCGGGGGGAGCGCGTCGGTACGTATTTCGAGGCGCAGGCGTCGCAGTTGGAGAGCCGAAAACGCTGGCTGCTGCTGGAAAAGACGCACGGCGCGGTCAAGGTCGATGCGGGCGCGGCGCGCAAGCTGCTGACTGGCGGCGCGAGCCTGCTCCCGGTCGGCATCACGCAGGTGATCGACGAGTTCAGCCGGGGCGAGACGCTCTCGGTGATCGCGCCGGACGGCAGGGAGATCGCGCATGGGCTGACCAGCTACGACAGCGACGCCGTAACCCAACTCTGCGGAGTAAAATCCTCACACATCAGCGAGATTCTGGGGTATAGTTACGGGGACGCGATTATTCACCGTAACAACATGGTGTTGTTGAAATAGCAGTTAGCAATCAGCTTTTGGCACTCAGCTAGAACAAGAACGATCCTTGATCGATATTGAAGTGGGTTCTCGTATGTTTTTGTAGGGGCGTTATATATAACGCCCCTACGGACAACCATGATCTTCGTGGATTTCTTTCGAGAATCGACTTGGACGCGACCGTGTTTTGGCTGATAGCTGACCGCTGATAGCTGAAAGGCTAATATATGGATTTGACTGAACTCGCCCGCAGCGCTAAAGATGCCGCATACATCCTTGCGCGGGCGACGACCGAACAGAAAAATACCGCGCTGCTTGCAATCGCCGACGCCATCGAAGCTAATGCCGAGCCGATCCTCGCCGAGAACTGCGTCGACCTCGAAACCGGAAAGCAAGCTGGACTCAGCGACGCGCTGCTCGACCGGATGAGCCTGCAAAAGCGGCTGCCGGGGATCGCCGCCGACGTGCGGACGGTCGCCGCGCTGCCCGACCCGGTCGGCACGACCTTCGACGCGCGCACGCTCGACAACGGGCTGCGGATCTGCCGTCGGCGGACGCCGCTGGGCGTCATCGGCGTGATCTACGAGGCGCGTCCGAACGTCACGGTCGACGTGATCGCGCTGGCGATCAAGTCGGGTAATGCGGTGATGCTGCGCGGCGGCAAGGAAATTCTGCGCAGCAACGTCGCGCTGGTCAAGGTGATCCGGCAGGCGCTCACGGACGCCGCGCTGAACGAGGCGATCCCGCCGGACGCGATTCAGTACGTCGAGAGCACCGACCGTCGCTACGTCGACGAGATGCTCAAGCTGCACGACTACATCGACATGATCATCCCGCGCGGCGGGGCGGCACTGCACAAACACTGCCGCGAGAACAGCACTATCCCCGTGATCACCGGCGGGCTGGGGATTTGTCACGTGTTCGTCGACGCGACGGCGAAGCTGGACGACGCGCTGGCGATCACGTTTAACGCCAAAACGCAGCGCCCTTCGGTCTGTAACTCGCTCGATACGCTGCTGGTTCACCGGAGCGTTGCGGCGGAACTGCTGCCGCGCGTGGTCGATCACTTGGGTGCGGCGGGCGTGACTTTCCGCGCCGAGCCGCGCGCGCTGGAGATCGTCGGCGGGCGTGACGGCGTTCAGGCTGCCGGGGCGGAAGATTTCGATACCGAATGGCTGGCGCTGATCCTCGGCTTGAAGGTGGTCGACGGGCTGGACGAAGCGCTGGAACACATCCGGCGGCACAGCACCCAGCACTCCGACGCGATCATCACCGAGGACGATGCTCACGCGCAGCGCTTCATCGAAGAAGTCGATTCGGCGGGCGTGTTCGTCAACGCCAGTACCCGCTTCAACGACGGCGGACAGCTCGGGTTGGGCGCGGAGATCGCCGTCAGCACGCAGAAACTGCACGCGCGTGGTCCGATGGCGCTGGAAGAACTCACGACGTACAAATGGGTCGTCGTCGGCAGCGGGCAGATCCGCCCATAGGCGAGGTAATGGCTGAACTACTGATCATCGAAGACGATCCCCAACTCCTGAAGGTGCTGCGCGAAGCCGTCGAACTGAATGGCGATCAAGTGCGGGTCGCGGCGAACGGCGAGCAGGGCTTAACGCTGCTCAGAGATGGCTACGAACCGGCTGCCATTCTGTGCGACATCGCGCTGCCGCACATGAACGGGCTGGAACTGCTGCGTCAAGTGCGTTTGAACGCTGCGTGGACGAACGTTCGCTTTATCGCCATGAGCGGCACCGACGATCTGCGCCGCGAGGCGCTGGACAGCGGTGCGAATTATTATTTGGTCAAACCGTTCAAGTTTCGAGACTTATTCGACGTGCTTACGTGGGACAACCCCACAGAATAATAGATTTATGGCGAAAACATTGATTGTTTTGAATCCGCACGCCGGGAATGGGCGGGCGGGGCGGGTCTGGCGTGAAGTCGAGCCGCTGCTGTGGGAAGAATTGGGCGAATTGATCATCGCCGTGACCGACCGACCGGATCAAGTCGCGCAGCATCTCGACAAAGCGCTCGCGGTGGGCGTGACGCGGGTCGTCTCGATTGGCGGCGATGGCACCAACCACGCCTTGATCAACGCGCTGGCGGAACTCAACACGCGCCGCCCGGAGGCGCAGCCGATGATCTACGGCAATCTGCCGATTGGCACCGGGCAGGATTGGGCGCGCGGGCAGGGCGTCCCCTTCAACGATCTGAAAGCGGCTGCCCGCTGGATCGCCGCTGCGGAACCCCGCGCCACCGACATCGGCAAACTCTCGCACGAACGTGGACATGAGTACTTTCTGAATATCGCCAGCGCCGGGATCGGCGGGACGGTCGTGGAGCGGATCGAGCAGCAGCAAAATCGGCATTCATGGTCGTTTATGACCGAGACGATCCGCGCAGTGGTCGCGGACGAGCCACGAACGATGGAGATCAGGCTCGACGGCGCCGACTGGTACGAGGGGCGGGCTTACGTCGTTGCCATCGCCAACGGGACGACCTTTGGGCACGGCATGAGAATCGCGCCCTATGCGGAGCAGCAAGACGGGCTGTTCGACGTGGTGTTAGTGGAGGGAGTTTCACGCCTGCGGATTTTGGCAGCGTTCCAGCGCGTCTATCAAGGGACACATCTCACGCACCCGGCAGTACGATCAGCGCGCGCTGCGGAGGTGCAGATTTACAGTCCACAGGGGGCGTTGAGTCTTGAACTTGATGGTGAGCCGGTACGCGCGACTGATTTGACCTTCCGCGTGCAGCCGGGGTTGTTGAAGATTCTTTCGTAATCTAAAAAACTAGGGGCGTTATCAATAACGCCCCTACGAGAACTTGATTGAATGCCCGAATAAGGCTCTAGCTGCCGCCGGACTGTTTGGCGGTGTTGTCGTGAGCAGCGCCATTGCCATTGAGCGACACCGTGCTCACGCTGCGCTTGACGTCGACGCTCGGCTCGGTCGGGCTTTCGGTCGCCGGTGTAGGCACGGATTCGGTAATTGGTTCCGGTTTTGACTCTGCCTTTGGTTCTGGCGGCGCTTCCGGCTCGGCTTCGACGGGCGCTGGCGCTGCCACTGGCGCAGACGCCTCGGCGGTTGGCTGAGCAGAGGCTTCCGGCTTCGGTTCCGGCGGCGGCGCGGATTTCGCTTTATCCGCCGATTTGCTCTCGTAATCCTTGACCAGTTCGACCAGTTCGGCAACTGGCAGCGGCTTGGACAGATAAGAATTGCAGCCCGCTTCGATGCAGCGCTCGCGGTCGCCCACCATCGCGTAAGCGGTCACGGCGACAATCGGCGTTTTGAACCCCCGCGCGCGCAGTTGTTTGACCACGTCCAGCCCGGTGATCCGCCCCTCAAGCTGCAAGTCCATCAGCACCAAATCGGGATCGTCTTGCGCGAAATTGCTTAGCGCGACTTCACCGTTGGTGTAGTTGATCACTTGATGCCCACCCATGCGGGCGATGCGCTGCAACAGCGAGATGTTCGCCGGATTGTCTTCAACGTACATGATCTTCATCATAAATTGTTCGGGGCGTTGCACCCTTCCCCTTTCCTCTAAATTCTGTCCGAAACAACCTGCTCTATTATTGGCGTTCGTCAGCCAAAACCGGCTGGGGCACGGCGACCGGCGCGTGATAGGCTTGGAGGGTCATGTGCAACGTGCTGCCCTTACCGAGTTCACTCTCTGCCCAAATGTGCCCGCCCATCAGTGCCATCAACTGGCGCGAAATGGCGAGACCCAAACCAGCGCCGGAACGCGGATCACGTCCGCCGGTATCTGCCTGCTTGAATTCCTCGAAAATCACGCCGAGGTTGTGCGGGGCGATGCCGATGCCCGTATCCCTCATGCTAATTTGAACACCATCTTCGATTTCGCGCACTGTCAAGGTGATGCTGCCATGTTCGGTGAACTTGGCGGCATTACTGTAGAGGTTGAGCAATACCTGCCGCACGCGGGCTTCGTCCGCCCAGACCGCAGGCAGTCGGTCGGGGATGTCGGTTTCCAGCTTGACGGGTTTGTTGCCGACCAACCCATGCGCGGTCGAGACGACGTTCGTGAACACGTGGTGCAGATCAACTCGCTCCATCCGAACGTCGAGCTTACCGGCGTCCACTTTGGCGAGGTCGAGGATGTCGTTGATCAGCGTGAGCAGTTGGCGACCGCTGGTGTAAATCTGCTGCAAGTCGGCTTCATAGGCGACCGGCAGGGTCACTTCTTCGTACATCGCCGGGAACTTGAGCATGGTTTCGCTGAAGCCGATGATCGCGTTCAAGGGCGTGCGCAGCTCATGGCTCATGTTGGCGAGGAACTGTCCGCGAAAATGCTTGGCTTCTTCGGCGGCTCCGCGTGCCGTGTCCAGTTCGTCGTTGGTCTCTTGGAGGCGAGCGCCCAATGCCGTACTGCGGGCGAGGCTCTTTTCCAACGCCTGACGATTTTCAAACAATTCCCCGGCGATCCGGCGTTCGCGCTGGTAATTCGACATCGCCCAGTCGGCGATACTGTAGAGGTCGCCAGCGACCTGCGCCGCGATGATCGCGCTGATGAAGGTCAAGACGACCGCCGCGATCTGAAAGGCGCCGAAGTTGTCCGCCACGTGTCCCCCGATGAGCGGCGCGACGACAATGATCACCGCCGAGACGAGAGCGGTCATCAGCGTGTTTGCCGGAGCCAGCAAAAGACCGACGATGAAAACCATCAACGGGAAGGCGAAAGGCACGATGTAGAGGAGCTGGTCTTCGGCGAAGATCATGCCGATGCCGAGCGCGAACAGACCGGAAAACACGTAAACCCACGCGGCGGAGGCGTAAGAACCGTAGCGGAGGATGAACCGTGTCACCACCATGCCCACCACCACGATCAGCAGTGGGGCGAGCGCGCGAGCGACGTCAACGCGCTGGAGCATGGCGATGTTCAAGAACACCCAGCCGCCCAACACGGCACCGATCAAGGTCACGCGCCACAGGAGGCGCAGCCGGTCGAACTTTACCTCAGTTGCAAAGTCTTGGTTGGTTGGAAGTGTCATAGACGTTTTCCCGTAACAAATTTATTATATTCTGTGCGATAAGTTGACCCGCGTGTGTTAAGAAACACGCTCACCCAGATGAATTTCATAAATACTTCATATTTAGGTGCATTATAAAGTGTAGATATAGAGGCTGCGAACGTCCTTGCGAATTTTCACGGTTTACGTTAAAAATTAGATTACGAAGAGAAGTTAAGTAATTGAGCTTGTGCAAAGAGCCTAAAATAGAACTGCTAGCGTTTGGTCAATTGGTATAATAGGAACCTGTCGAAAGATGTTAAGTCAAAGATTGTTCTTTAAGGAGGAAACATGACCACAAACGCTGTCGCGCGGGCGTCCGCCCGGTTAGGCGAACAGGCGCTGCTGGACATGTTCTGGACGATGCTGCTGAGTCGTCGGCTCGACGAGCGGGCGTGGGCGCTGCACCGGCAGGGGAAAATCGCTTTCCACATGAGCGGCATGGGGCACGAAGCCGCGCAGGTGGGGGCGGCGTTCGCCATCAACCGGGGCGTCGATTACGTCCATCCCTATTATCGCGATTTGGCGCTGTCGCTGGCAATCGGCATCACGCCGACCGACTTCATGATGAGCCTATTCGCCAAAACCGGCGAATACAGCAGCAATGCTCGGCAAATGCCGAGCCACTTCGGTTATAAGCCGCTCAACATCGTCAGCGGGTCGTCGCCGGTGGCGACGCAGGTCCCGCAGGCGGCAGGGCTGGCGTTCGCGATTAAGTATCGCCAGCAGACCGGGCTGGTCGACCCCGGCGATGCGACTCAGCCTCGATTGGCGCTAACTTCGCTGGGCGAAGGTTCGACCAGTCAGGGCGAATGGCACGAGGGCATGAACTGGGCGGGCGTGCATACGCTCCCCTTGATTTGTTTGGTGCAGAACAATATCTACGCGATTTCGGTGCCGGTCGCATCGCAGATGGCGATTGAGAACGTCGCCGACCGCGCCGCTGGTTACGGCATCGAGGGCGTAGTGGTCGATGGCAATGACATCCTCGCGGTCTACGACGTAATGGCGGCTGCGGTCGAGCGCGCCTACAACGGCGGCGGTGCGACGCTGGTTGAAGCCAAGACTTACCGGATCGTGCCGCACTCGTCGGACGACGACGACCGCAGCTACCGCTCGCGCGAAGAAGTCGAGGCGTGGAAGAAGAAGGGACCGATCCACAACTTCCGGGGCTATCTCGAAGCCGAGGGTATCCTGACGGTGGATCGGCTGGACGAATACGAAACCCGCGCCCGTCGCGAGATCGATCAGGCGCAAGCCGCCGCCGAAGCTGCCCCGGATCCCGAACCGGACGACATTTTCGGGGACGTGTACGCGCCGCTGGAGGACGAATCATGATCCAGATGACGCTGATCGACGCGCTGCGGCAGGGCATGGACGAGGAACTCGCCCGCGACCCGCGCGTCTTCATCACCGGCGAGGACGTGGGCATTCGCGGCGGCGTCTTCCGCGCGACGCAGGGCTTGTATGAGAAATACGGCGGCGCGCGGATCGTCGACTCGCCGCTGGCGGAGCTTTCGATTGTCGCCATCGGCATTGGCGCGGCGCTGGCGGATTTGCGCCCGATCTGCGAAATCCAGTTCGCTGACTTCATCCATCCGGCGTTCAACCAGATCGTCAACGAGGCGGCGAAGTTCTACTATCGCTCCGGTGGTCAGTGGCGCGTGCCGCTGGTGATCCGCTCGCCCTACGGCGGCGGCATCTCCGGCGGGCTGTATCACAGCCAGAGCGTCGAAGCCTTTTTCGCTCACTGCCCCGGCTTGAAGATCGTGATCCCCTCGACGCCCGCCGACGCGAAAGGGCTGCTCAAGAGCGCCGTCCGCGACCCCAACCCGGTGCTGTTCTTCGAGCCGAAGAAAGGCTATCGAGCGATCAAGGGTGACGTGCCCGACGGCGAATACACCACACCGATTGGTCCGGCGCGGGTCGCCCGCGAGGGGCGCGATCTGTCAGTCTTCGCCTATGGGATGATGGCGCACTACGCGACCATCGCCGCCGAGCAGGTCGCGCGCGAAGACGGCATCGACGCCGAAGTGATCGACCTGCGGACGCTCCTGCCGCTCGACAAGGAAACAATCGTCAATTCGGTCAAAAAGACCGCAAAGGCGCTGATCGTGTACGAAGACAATCGGACGATGGGCTACGGCGCGGAAGTCGCGGCGCTGCTGGCGGACGAGGCGTTCGAGTACCTCGACGGTCCGGTCAAGCGGTTGGCGGGGCTGGATGTGCCCGCTGTGCCCTACAGTCACGCCATGCAGGAACGCTTCTTGCCAAACCCGGACACCATCGCTGCCGCGATCAGGGACTTGGCGGGTTATTGAGCACAAAGATAAAAGAGTTAACGCAAAGGCGCTAAGACGCGAAGGCGCAAAGAAAGAATCTCCTTTGCGCTAGACATTTAGTTTTTAGAGGAATTTCTATGCCTACGAACGTGATCATGCCGCAGTTGGGCGAAAGCGTCGTCGAAGGGACGATCAGTAAGTGGCTGAAGCAGGAAGGCGACCCGGTGCAGGCGTTCGAGCCGCTGCTCGAAATCAGCACCGATAAAGTCGATACCGAAGTCCCCGCTCCGGCTGACGGCGTGCTGCTCAAGATTCACGTTCCCGAAGGCGTGACCGTCGAGAAAGGCACGCTGCTGGCGGTGATCGGACAGGTCGGCGAGCAGGTCGAATCCGGCTCTGTAAGGGTGAGCGATAATATGCCAATACGTGCCGCATCGAAGGCTAACGGTCAAGAACGTGCACACCACAACGGCAAGCACGAATATACCGGGCATGTGACGCCGGTGGTCGCGCGGATGGCGGCTGAGCATCAGCTTGACCTAGCGGAAATCGAAGGCAGCGGACGCGAAGGGCGCATCACCAAGAAGGACGTCGAAGCCTATCTTGAGACCCAAATCGCTGTAGGGACGCACGGCAGTGCGCCCGAAGCCGACGAGGTTCCGCCTTGGGAGCAGCCGGTTGAGGGCGATCTGTTTAAGCCGACGGTCGAATATGGGGATCAACCTGTAGGGGCGCATGGCAATGCGCCCAAACCCGCCCAGCAGCGGGTTCACCCGGTCGAGGCGATCCCAGAGGCGAGTGAGGGCGAACTGATCACGCTCTCGCCGATGCGCAAGGCGATTGCCGAGCACATGGTACGGAGCAAGCTGCAAACGTCGCCGCACGTGACGACGGTCTTCGAGGTCGATCTGGCGGCGGTGCTGGCGCATCGTGAAGCCAATAAGGATGCTTTCGCCAAGCAGGGCGTCAACCTGACGCTGACCGCCTACTTCGCTGCTGCGACGGTCGAGGCGCTGCGCGCCGTCCCGCTGCTCAATGCTCAGTGGACGGACGAGGGCATCTATCTGCACCGCGCGATCAACCTCGGCTTGGCGGTTGCGCTCGACGACGGCTTGATCGTTCCGGTGATCAAGCGGGCGGGCGATCTGAGTCTGCTCGGCGTCGCGCGGGCGATCAACGATGTGGCGGCGCGGGCGCGGAGCAAACAGCTTCAGCCGGACGAGGTGCAGGGCGGCACCTTCACGATCACCAATCACGGCGTCAGCGGCAGCTTGTTCGCTACGCCGATCATCAACCAGCCGCAGGTCGGGATTTTGGGTGTCGGCGTGCTGGAAAAGCGCGTCAAGGTGATCACCGACGCCGACGGCGGCGACTCGCTGGCGATCCGCCCGTGCGTCTACGTCACGCTGACCTTCGATCACCGCGTGGTCGATGGCGCGACCGGCGACGGCTTCATGCTGACGCTCAAACAGCGGCTTGAAGGCTGGAAGTAAAGAAAAGACTTAACGCAAAGTCGGAAAGACGCAAAGGAAGTATCTGCGCCGATCCTTTTTGCCCGAAGGCGAACGGACATATTTCTCCCCTAAAGTGCGTGCGATCTGGCGGGTTGATCGCGTCTATATTCTATGTGACGTAACCCGCGAGGCAATGCGTCTTTTCGACTATCCCGCGTTGGGTTACAATGAACCTGTCATTTCGCAAGGCATTTCAGGAGCACGCTACATGGCAAAACAATACGACGTCGTCGTGCTGGGCGCGGGACCCGGCGGCTATACGGCTGCTGTCCGCGCGGCGCAGCTCGGCTTAAGAACTGCGGTCATCGAGAAGAAATACTGGGGCGGCGTCTGCCTCAACGTCGGCTGCATCCCCTCGAAAGCGCTGCTGCGCAACGCGGAATTGGCGCATATCGTCAAGGACGAAGCCGCCAAGTTCGGCATCAAGTTTGACGGTCAGGTCACGGTCGATTTCGGCGTTGCCTTCTCGCGCAGCCGCACGGTCGCCGATGGACGGGTCAAGGGCGTCCACTTTCTGATGAAGAAAAACAAGATCGACGAGATCGACGGCTGGGCGACCTTCACCGACGACCACAGCTTCGAGGTCGCGCTCAACGACGGCAAGACCGAGACGGTCAGCTTCAAGAACCTGATCCTCGCGCCGGGAGCGGTCACGCGCTTGATCCCCGGCACCGAACTGAGCAAGAACGTCGTCACCTACGAAGAACAGATCATGGACGAGAACCTGCCCAAGTCGATCATCATCGCGGGCGGCGGGGCGATTGGCTGCGAGTTCGCCTACGTCCATCACAATTACGGCGTCGACGTGACGATTGTCGAGTTCCTCGATCACCTGCTGCCGCTGGAAGACGAGGAAGTCTCGGTCGAACTAGAGAAGCAGTACAAGCGGCTGGGCGTCAAGGTGATGACCAAGACCCGCGTCGACAAGATCGAGGACACCGGCACCGGCGCGAAAGTCACGGTGACGACGGCGGACGGGGTGCAGCAGGTGCTCGAAGCCGACCGGGTGCTGCAAGCCATCGGCTTCAAGCCGCGCACCGAGGGCTACGGGCTGGAGAAATCCGGCGTCAAGCTGACCGAGCGCGGCGCGATTGCCATCAACGAGAAGATGCAGACCAACGTCCCCCACATCTACGCGATTGGCGACGCGACCGCTAAGCTGATGCTGGCGCACGTCGCCGAAGCGATGGGCGTGATCGCCGCCGAGAATATCGCCGGCGTCGAGACGATTGAACTCGAATTCGACATGATGCCGCGCGCGACTTACTGCCAGCCGCAGGTCGCCAGCTTCGGCTACAGCGAGAAGCAGGCGCGCGAGAAGGGCTACGACATCAACGTCTCCAAGTTCCCCTTCATGGCGAACGGCAAGGCGCACGGTCTGGGCGATCCGGTCGGCTTCGTCAAGCTGATCAGCGACAAGAAGTACGGTGAAATCCTCGGCGCGCATATGATCGGTCCCGACGTGACCGAACTGCTGCCCGAACTGACGCTGGCGCGCTACGCCGAGCTAACGCCCGCTGAGATCGGGCGCAACGTCCACGCCCACCCGACGCTGAGCGAGGCGATCAAGGAAGCAGCCGAAGGTCTCGAAGGCAAGATGATCAATATGTAAGGCAGGAGCGAATTGGGTTGTTAGGGCAGGTCTCAGACCTGCCCTTTTTGTTTGGCGCAACGATCCGGTGTTAGAACCGTATAGAGGGATAAAGGCGGCGTGGGGAGGGCGTTTATGAGCGGATCGCAGCGAGTCTTGAAATTACTGCTTTTGCTTCACATGATCGCTTACGAAGTCTTCTTTATTTATGCCATCGATGGCTTCAAATTTGGTGGAAGTTACGTCCACGACTACTTCATCGGCTTGCTGATCTGGACGCCGATCATGCTGCTGCACGTTGGCGCGACTTACTACCAAATCGGGCGCGGCGACATCAGCAAGCTCGAGCGCGACGCCTATCGCGATGGCTTCGCGGATGCGATGCGGCAGTTGGGCGCGCCGCAGGAACGGATCGAACGGCTGGCGTTGGATGACGAAGGGGAGTTGGTCGAACTGCCGAAGCGCAAGCGCGAGTTATAGGGGGAAACGATGCCTAAAAAGCGCAGCAACCGGCGGAGAGCGTGGGATTTACTGCTGGCGGTGCATCTGCTGCTCTATACTCTCGCGTGGGTGATGGCGATTTACGGGATGCTGCTCGCTCCGCCGCTCTACATGATGGACTATCGAAACGTCGCCGTGATCGTGCTGCTCTGGCTGCCCGCCTTAGCCGTCCACGTGAGCTTGTACGCCAACGTCGCGCGCCGGGAATCGCCTGACTCCGAACGGCAAGCTTACCGCGAAGGTTTCGCCGACGCGATGGAACGCCTCGCGGATAGGTCGTATGATGTATCGCGGCTTACGCTGGACGACGAGGGCGAGCTAGTCGAGGTTGATCTGCCGAAGCGCAAGCGCGAAAACTAGCGCCCCTGCCGTGCCGCTTCAAAGAGGATGATCGCGGTGGCGGAAGCGGCGTTGAGCGATTCGGTCTCGGCTGCCATCGGGATCGAGACGCGCTGATCCGCCAGCGCTGCGGCTGACTCGGATGCGCCGTGTGCCTCGCCGCCGACGATCAGCGCCCAGCCACGTGACCAGTCCGCCGCGTCGTAGCTGACGTCGCCGTCCATATCTGCCAGATAAACAGCTAAGCCAGCACAATACGCTCCAATTTCATCCCACTTTTGTGAAATCACCGGCACGCGGAAATGCGCGCCCATGCCGCTGCGCAGCACCTTGTCGTTGTAGGGATCGACGCAGCCGGGCGCGAGCAGCACGACTTCGACGCCCGCCGCCGCTGCTGTGCGCAGGATCGTGCCCAAGTTGCCCGGATCGCGCACCGCGTCGAGGATCAGCACGCGGCGCGGGGCGCGGGGCAGGCTGGGCGTCGGCAGCGGGAAGACGCCGACGATCCCCTGTGGCTGCTCGGTGGCGCAGATGTGTTGGATGATTTCGGGCGCGGCTTCGAGCGCGAGTTCAGCGGGAATCTCAAGCGTGGTGATGTCGATGGCGGCGGGATCGTAAAGGACGAACTCTGGCAGATAGCCCGCCTCGACCGCATCACGAACGAGCCGGACGCCTTCAAGCGCGACTTTGCCCAGTTTCCGCCGCGACTTCGAGCCAGCGATCAGCCCGAATGCCAGTTTGACGCGATCATTTTGTAGGCTGGTAATCATGGGGAGCGGTCAGCTTTCATCTATCAGCACTCAGCGAATGACGAGCATACGGCAAAAATGACAAGAGCGCACCTAGGTGCGCCCCGACATCACACATGAACAGCGGTTCACTGAAAGCTGACTGCTGAAAGCAGCTCTATTGATTCTGCTGGCTGAGCGCAGCGAGCTTAGTGAAGGTCGCGGCATCGCGCACGGCGATGTCCGCCAGCACTTTGCGATCCAGCTCGACGCCTGCCTTCTTTAAGCCATACATGAAGCGGCTGTAGTTCAGTCCGTTGATGCGGGCACCCGCGTTGATGCGGACGATCCACAGACGGCGCAGGTCGCCACGACGGGCGCGGCGGTCGCGGTAAGCGTAGAACAGGCTCTTGAGCATCGCCTCGTTGGAGCGGCGGAACAGCCGACCGCGCGTGCCCCACTGACCCTTGGTCAGCTTAAGCACCCGCTTGTGATAACGACGGCGAACATACCCGGTTTTTGTACGTGCCATTGCATACTCCTAGCAACAAAGACCCAGAGCGGCGGCTCTGGGTGACATTGACCTGAAATTCCGCCGTGCGATCAGCCCGGCGGGTTGGACTTGTACTGGCGCAGATAGGGCGCAAGCGTCATGATGCGCTTGTACTGCGAGAGCGTCTTGACCACGACAACTTTATCAAGCGCCTGCTTTGCGCGCGTCGAGCGGCGGCGGCGGAAGTGGCTCTTGCCACCATTCGTGCGCACGATTTTGCCGCTCCCGGTAGTGCGGAAGCGCTTAGAGGTCGCCTTATGCGTCTTGAGTTTGTACTTCTTTGCCACAGTAAGCACTCCAAGTGATACGATAGTGCCCCTAATCATCGCGCATCATCGGCGTAGAGTAAAGGCTTAGTTTGGCAGCTATCAGCGATTAGCGATCAGCTTTCGGCGAAAAACCGGCGATGTGCCGTTGCCATAGCTGCGAACATCCTCTATTTGGTCTTTTTCTCCGGAGCAGGCGCGAGCACCATCAACATGGTATTGCCTTCCATGTTGGGCATCTGCTCGACCACTGCCACGTCGTTCAGTTCGGCGGCGATCTTCGCCAGCCGCTCGCGCCCGATGTTCGCGTGCGTAATCTCACGCCCACGAAAACGGATGCGCACTCGAACTTTCATGCCGTCGTTGATCCACTTGCGCGCGTCACGGACTTTGAAACCGAGATGATGTTCGTCGGTCTTGGGGCTTAGACGAATCTCTTTAACCTCAATCGACTTTTGTTGTTTACGTGCCTTGCGTTCCTTGCGCTGCTTCTCGTATTGGAACTTGCCGAAGTCCATGATCCGGCAAACCGGCGGATCCGCATTAGGCGAGACTTCGACCAGATCGAGATTGCGAGACTCTGCTACTTCGAGCGCTTCATTTAAGGAGATGACACCGAGATTTTCGTTGGTATCGGTGATCACGCGGACTTCGTGGGCGCGTATCTGGTTATTAATTCGCAGTGATTCTTGGGAGCTTATAGCTCAAATCCTCTCTGAATCTAGTGGACAAACTGAGATGACTAAAGAGAGACTACCCGGAACTTTGGGGAGTTCTCGTTTTGCCTCATTGTCGAAATGTAGGTGGACGAAAAAGAGCTGTTTCGCTTGCGTATCCGCCGGAAAAACGGATAGACCCACAACGAAAATTATAACATACGTTTACAAGCCCGCGCAAGTTCGGAACACGCGGCTTCAAAAGTGATTATCAGCGCTGGCTGACCCGCAAGCCGCCGGGCGACGTGGGCGCTTTTGCGGGCGGCTAGACGCTCAGCTTTTGGTCGCTTTGGATGCCGATCCTCGGATGGGTTTCGGCGAACTTGCGCACGTCGGCGAGCGCCTGCTGGTAAAAGTCGATCAGTTCGGCGTCGCTGCCCTTGAAGCGGCGCAGCGTTTGCTGGGCGCAGGCGGCACAGCCGCGCATGGCGCGAAAGCTGTCGGTCTCACAGCCGACGCAGCCGTTCAGCCGCACCATCATCAGCATAAAGGCGAGCGCCTCGTCATGAAATTCGGACAGCGGCGTCACTTGATCGACCAGCGCTTGCCATTCAGGACCGCGCAGTTTTTTCAAAGAGGGGATAACATAGTGAGGAAACATCAACTCATTATTGGTATACATTTAAGTCCCTTAAGTTTTTGGTTCATGTTCAGAAATGTGGGCGCAGCCCGCTGCACCCCTACAAAAACACCTGCTTTTCACTCGTTTTGTACATGAGCCAAGTTTTTTGCCGGTGTGACACGTTCTGTCACTCAAGAATAGGGTGGGACGAGACCAGCAAGGAATAGGACTCCCGTACTAATTAAGTGAAGCAATGGTTGGAATAAGCTGCGATGATGGCGAGAGTATTATTCATTTTATGCCTACTGCTAGCTGGCTGCAGTGGCGGCGCAGTCGTGTTTGCCCCGACTCCGCTGCCGCCTGATCAGTCCCTTGCGCCCTACGATCATCCTAGCGGCGCATTTTCGCTTATTTTACCGCGTTTATGGTCGGTTTACGCACAGAATACCACAACCTTAGCGACTGCCGCGTTTTCTGCGCCCGGCGCGGAGCAGCCGACGCTGCTGTTTGCGGTGATCAATCTGGGGCGCGAAGTGGATTCGGGCGAATTCGGCACGATCATCGACCGCTACCAGACCCAAATCCGCGCCGATACCGGGCATTACGTCGAGCAGAGCCGCGAGGCGATGGGCGACGGCAGTTGGCGCATGACCGGCTTGCGCGCCGGAATCGGCGGCGTCACCGAGCGGATCAACAGCTTCATCGAGCGCGAAGGCACCTTCATCGGCTTGATCGAAGTCCTCACGCCGGACGATCCGGCAGCCTTCCCGCCGCTGCAAGCGATCATCAACTCGTTCACGATCCACCAAGACGCCGCGCTCCAGCCGACCGACTTGACGACGCTGGCATATGCCAAAGACAACAGCCTCGGCGTCCTGCACGTGGCGGCGTGGAGCACGCCCGCCGGGGTCTTCTTTGTGACCGGCGAAGTCGCCAACTACGGCTTGACCACGATCACCGGCGTGCCGGTGCAGGTCGACCTGCTGACTGCGGACGGCTTGAGCGTGACCGGGGCGGTCGATCAAGTGATGGGCTACGGCATCCCGCCGGGCGGCTTCGCGCCCTTCAGCCTGCGGTTCGGCGGCGGGCAGCCCGCGCTGGCGACCAATTATCGCTTGACGTTGGGATCGGCAGATTGGCAACCGGCTGGCGCTGCCGATTCCGAAAGCCCGACGATCTACGGGCAAAACGAGATGACGTGGACGGACGAATCCGGCTTCGACGTGTTCAACCGGCTGGTGGTAAGCGGAGTCGTGACCAACATCAGCGACCATGTGATCCACGACCCGCGCGCGACCGTGACCGTCTTCGACGGGGCGCAGAACGTGATCGCGGCGGGCTTCAGCGACATCTCGCCCGCCGAACTCGACGCGAGCGCCACCGCCAACTTCGAAATCACCTTGCCGGAGATGGGCGGCGACCCTGAGAACTATATCGTGAACATACAGGGGGTCCCGTGAGCATCACGCACATATTTTTCGACGCACACGACGTTCTGATTGATCGCGCCCGGCTGGGAAGCTGCTACGCCGAGCGCTTGGGGCAGATCATGACAGCGCGCTATGGGGGGGCGGCGGCGGCGTGGGCAGAAGCCAACCGGCAGGTGGTCGCCGACTGGGACAGCTACTACACCGACCTCGACTTGAGCGGGGACGACGGGATCGCGGACATGTGGGAAGGAATTTTCCGCACGACGCGGGCGCTGTTCCGGCTGACCGGCACCCCGGAGCCGGAACACCAAGACCTGATCGTGCTATCGCGCGAACTGCCGGGTTTGGCGACGGAGGGCTGCGACGCGCTCTACCCGGAAGTCCCGGAAGTGGTCGCCGAACTGGACGAAGCCGGGCTGCTGCTCGGCGCGATCAGCCAAGCGCCGACCAACCAACTCCGCGCGGCATTAGCGCCGGTGCTGCCGCACTTCAAGCTGCCGATCTGGGGGGCGGACACTGCCGAGCGCTTCGACAAAGACATCGAGCGCTACCGGCTTGCCGCCGCGCACGTGGGGGCAGCGCCGCGTAACTGCCTCGTGCTCGACGACAAAATCTCGCCGCTGCTCAACGCGACCGCCGCCGGAATGCACGCGATCCAAGTTCGGCGCGAATCACCGTACCCGCCGCGCTTGATCGAGCACGTGCTGCCGGATTTGCGCGGGCTGGTCGCTTTTTGTTTGGAGCAGAGCCAGCGCTCCTAGCGCCTAGCTCCCACCGCCCAAGGCGCGAATCGCATCGTAGATTTGCTGAAGCTCCGGCGGGGTCAAGCCGTCCTGCGAGAAGACCGTGCGGCTGCCGAGAGACGTTTCCACGTCCAGCGAATAGCGATAAGTATCGGCGGAACTGTCGGCAGAGACGAACGTCCCCTGCATTGTGTAGAAATGAATCTGATCGAGCATCGCGGCGATCTGCTGGACTTGATCTTGGCTGACGGTGCTGGTGACGCCATCGCGGATCAGCGTGCCGTCGCCTTGAAGCTGGATCACGTAGTTGACGTCGGCGATGCCGCCGGTTTGGGCGAAGGTTAGCTTATCCAAGACCAATGGCGTGGTGGGCGCGCCCGGCGTTTCGCTGGTATTGCCGACCACCAGCGTGCCGGGGATTGGGACGGTGATCGTGCCTTCGAAATCGCCGATGTTATCTTCCGGGTTGCTGACTGCTGTGGAGGTCGGTGCCTCGGTCACCGTTGGGGGGACAGGCGTCGCCGTTGGTTCGGGCGTATTGTTGCAGCTTGCCAGCAGCAGCACGCCGATGATCGCCACGAGTAAAATGGGTCGCATAATCACCTCCTCGAAGGTTGGCAGTCGATTATGCTCTCATTCTAATCGGTTTGGGGCAAGGTGGGGCTTAATTGGGGCGGCTGTTCGGATTTCAAAACAAAGCGACGCGCGCGAGTCAGCAGTGCGCGCAGACCGAGCAGTACCAACAGTGTCGACACCGGGATCAGTGGCAGATAGTAGCGCTGCCAGTCGAGCGGGTTGGCGAGTAAGCTGGCGACGATCACCAGCAGCCACGTCAGCAGACCAGCGCAGTGTTCGGGCTGAGCGCGCAGACCGCGCAGCGCGACGATCACGCCGAGTCCCTCCAGCAGCGTCAGCGCGCCGCCGAGGACGGCGCCGAACTGAATGCCGCTGAACGGCGACGCCATATAGCGGTCGATGTCGGCGGTGATCGCCGGGAAGGTCCCCCAGAAGGCGACCTCGTAGTGTTGAAGCGGCGTCAGGAACGGTTGGGTGATGATGCCCTCAATCCGCTGCGCCAGCGTCATCGGGGCAAGCGGATCAGCCGCGACCTGAAAATCGATCAACTGCGTGCGCGCGTCAAGCAAATCACGGGCACGTTCGCGCGGATTATTCCACAGTGCAGGCGAAAGCCCGATAAACAGCGCGACTACGAGCACCGCAGCGGCGATCAGCTTGACCGTTGTCCAGAGCAAAGTGCGCGAGCGCAGGCGAGTCAGCTCGGCGACGAAGACCCAGCCGAGCGCCCCAGCGACAAAGACGATCCCGCTGTGCTTGCTGGCGAGCGTCAGCGCTCCGGCGAGGATCAGCAGCAGCCATAAGATCGGCATGATGTAGGGGCGGAACTCAGTTCCGCCCCTACGTGACGATCCGCTTTGCTGGCTGATCAAGGCGGCGATCAGGATCACAAGCGTGCCGAAAAAGAGCATCGAGCCTTCTTGCAGGGCGCGGCGTCCATTGAGCAGGATGATCGGGTTGAGCGCATACAAGCCGCTGACGAAATAGGCAGCCAGCCGCCCGCCGAAATGCCAGCCGAGCATGAACATCACGACCACGCTGAGAGCGAGCAACAGCGTCGAGGGCAGGCGCGCCGCTGCCAACTGCGCGCTGGTCGGCAGATGCCCTAGATCGGCGTTGGTGGTGTAGTCGAGTTCCCACGTCCAGCCGGGCGCTGTGGGCAGATCGGCGGCGGTGAATCCGGCAATCTGCCAACTCAAGCCGATGGCGTAGCGGTTGATCGAGCCGTTGATCAGGCGCAAGTAGGGATCAGTATCGATGTAGTATGGCGACTCGGTGAGCAGCGCAGCGGGGTTGTGGTCGACAAATGCGGTCACGTAATCGCGGCTCATGGAGATCTGCATCGGCTCGTCGCCGTGAAAGGTGGGTGGCAAAGCGAAGACGAATATGCTTAGCGCCACCAGCCAGAGTACGTCGAGCAGACGTTTAGCCATAAACGGTATTAAGCTCCCGGCGCGATATGAAGAGTCACGGCATTTCGACTTGGTGGGCGTGGCGAATGAACTCCAACGCGCTCAGTTCGTCGAACAGGGCATCTGACAGCGCCTCGTCTAGCGTCAGGACGGTCATGGTATGCCCGCCGGGACCGGAACGCCCGGTCTGCCAACTGCCGATGTTGATGCCGTTCTGCGCCATCAGCGTGCCGACGCGCCCGATTACGCCGGGTTGGTCAAAGCTGCCCATGATCAGCAGATGCCCCTGCGGGACGAAGTTCATGCGGTAGTCGTTTATCTGGACGATGTGCGGCTCGCGGCGGTCGAGCAGCGTCCCGGCGATGGTGATCTCCTCGCCGTCGTCGAGCGTCGCCTGACAAAGCACGATGCTGGCGTAATCGGCGGACTTCAGCCCTTTCGCCTGCGTGACGCCGATACCGCGCTCGACGGCGATCACCGGGGCGTTGATGTAGTTGACGCTGTCGCCCAGCACCGGCGCGAGCAGCCCCCTCAAGATGGCGACCGTCACCGGCTTGATCAGCACGTTTACGTCGTCGCCGCGATACTCGACGGCGACGCGACGCACCGGGTTGCGGGCGAAGGTGTGGATCAACGTGCCGATCTTGGCGGCAAGCTGCAAGAACGGGCGCGCAGTCTCGAAATCCATCCCCGGCATGAACGGCATGTTGACGACGTTGCGATAGTCGTCGCCGCGCAGTGCGTCGAGCACCTGCGTAACGATCAGCAGTGAGAGGTCTTGTGCTGCCTCGACGGTGTTGTCGCCGATGTGGGGCGTGTGGACGACTTGATCCAGCCCGACCAGCGGGCTGTTATAAGGCGGTTCTTCGGCGTAGACGTCGACCGCCGCGCCCGCCAGCGCCCCGCTCTTGACGGCATCGGCGACGGCGGTTTCGTCGATGATGCTGCCGTGCGCCGTGTTGATCAAGCGCGCGCCGGGTTTTATCTGGGCGACCAGCTTGGCGTTGAACATGCCGCGCGTCTCGTCGGTGGGTGGAACGTGGATGCTGACGTAATCGCTGCGGCGCAGCAGTTCGTTCAAGCCGACCAGCATGACGCGCTCGTCGTCAAGCTGATCCTCGCCGATGTAGGGGTCGTAGGCGAGCACGGTCATGCCGAAGGCGAGACAGCGCTGCGCCACGACTGATCCAACCCGCCCCAAGCCGATCACGCCGAGCGTCTTGCCGCTCAACTGCGTCCCGGCTTGGCGCTTGCGGTCGAGCAGCCAGAAGCCGGATTTGAGGCTGTTGTGCGCCGCGATCACGCTGCGGCTGAGGACGAGCATCAGCGTGATCGCCAGTTCACCGGCGGCAACCGCGTTGACTCCGGGCGTGTTGGTTACGACGATGCCGCGCCCGGTCGCCGTCTCGACGTCGATCCCGCTGAGGCTGGCGCCGACGCGCCCGATCACGCGCAGAACGGGGGCGCAGTCGAGCAGCGCTTTGTCGATCACCACGTCGTCACGGGCGATCAAGGCGTGGGCGGTTGCCAGCTTCTCGCGCAGGGCGGTGACGTTCGCCGGGTTGACGGTCACGACTTCGACGTCAGCGGCGGCGCGGAGCAGCGCCAAGCCTTGATCGGTCAAGTCGGTGCTGATCAGGATTTGGAAGGTGTCGTTGGGCATGGGCATCTCTCGATCTTACCTCACCCCCCGACCCCCTCTCCACTGCATGGAGAGGGGGAGTACTTAGCAGCTTGTGGGGGGATTGCGAGTAGACTTGAACGTTTGCAGGTAGGGGCGGGTTTCAAACCCGCCCCTACAGAGTAATTGTTATTCACATTGATCCAGCAAATCGATTACGTCGTGCAGGTTGGCGTAGACGTGCGGCGTGATGTCGGCGAAAGTCGCGCCGGTCGAGTGGGTCGGGTCGGGGATGGCGTAGCAGATCATCCCGGCGGCGACCGCCGCGCGCGCCCCGTTGGGGCTGTCTTCCAGCGTCAAGCAGTCGAGCGGATCGACGTTCAAGCGCCGCGCCGCTTCGAGATAGATGTCGGGGGCGGGCTTGCCCGACGGGACGTCGTCGCCGCAAACGCGGATGCTGAAGTAGCGATCCCAGTTTTGCGCCGCTAACGTCGCGTCGATGATCGACAGCGGCGAACTGGAGGCAATCGCGCAGGGGATGCCGCGCCTGTACAGGTAGTCGAGCAGGTCGCGCGCGCCGGGGCGCGGCGGGACTTGCTCCGGGATCAGCACGGTCATGCGGGCGACGAGGTCGTCGCACAGGTCGTCGACGCTCTCGGTCATGCCGTAGGCGCGGTGCATCCCGCCGATGAAGTCGCGCATCCGCATCCCGACCAGCGTGCGCTGGATTTCAGGATCGGACTGCCTGCCGAGCGCCGCCATCATCGCGTCTTCGGCAATCGTCCAGACCGGCTCGGAATCGACCAGCAGACCATCCATATCAAAAATGACCGCTTGGGGGCAAAAGCTCATTCTTTCCCTCGGAGAAAAGCGCCATCGTAAGCGCTGCGAAGTTCATCCGACTTCACGGTAACCGCGTCGCCGAGCAAAAACTGAAGCCCGCGATCAAAGACCGCCTGATGCGGCGTGCCGATGGTGCGGATGTAAGCGGCGGGTCCCGCCGCCAGCGGCAAAATCGGGGCGAGCGAATTCGCCTGCACGAAGACGTCGGCGCCGTCCTTGACCTTCTGGCGGGTGACGACGCCGCCGAAACCGACGAACAGATCGACCTCGGCGCGGGTCGCAAGGTCGGACGTGCCATCGCCGATCATCATTTTGCGCCCGTTCTTCCCGGCTGCCAGCTCGCGGACGATGGCGGGCTTGCCGCTGGAAACGGTCAGCGGACCTTCGTTGTAGTCGAGATAGGTTTGCGCGGTTTTGGTCTGCGGCTCGTAGTAGCGCCACCAATCGCCCGAAAGCTGGTTGTATTCGAGTTCGACGGCGCGGATGTTCTCCGGCTGGACGCCGAGCCGCGCGCCCAAGCCGCGCACCGGCTCCGCCAAGCCGCCGCTGATGATGAAAACCTGCTTGCGGAGGAAATGCAGCGCGGCGATCACCTCGCGGGCGTCGGGCACGAGCGTCTCCCAGTAACGTTCCTCGATTGCCTTCAACTGCCCGCGCGTGGGGCGGATCGCTTGCAGTCGCTTGCCGTAGACTTCGGCAAGGTCGAGGTCGCCGTCCATCGCTTTTTGCGTCAGCACGCCGACGCGCCATTCCTTGCCTTTGAAGCGCGCGAGTTCGTCGATTCCCTCGATAGCGGACAGCGTGCTGTCACAGTCGAAGAAGATCAGGTCGAAACTAGTCCAACGAGTCTGATCCATAGGGTCTTCTTTTGGCTACGGATTGCAAACAGCGGTCATTGTAACGCGGGAAGGCGGCTTTGTGAACGCTTCAAAATGCACAGAAACGAACCGTCAAGCTGCCCAGCCGCTTTTGCGGGCGTAGCGTGCCACGGGGAGTGAGGAACATTGAGGAGATCGTTTTTGAACGAATCGTCTTCGTGACCCACAAATCTGCTTTTCTCCCCTCTCCCCGTTTACGTGGGAGAGGGGTCGGGGGTGAGGGGCTTGGAGCGCGCCCTCGATCTTCACCACTCCCTTGCGAAGAACGTTATTTGACACGATGAGGGGATACCTTATAATCAAATGCAAATTCAATTCTTAAGTTAATTAGAGGATATTCTTTTGGCGCGCAAACCCGCCGATCAGTCGGTTCACCGTGACGACATCATTCAGGCTGCCGCTGAGGTGCTCCAGCGCAACGGCTACGAAGCCGCCACCATGAAAGACATCGCGGCGGCGGTCAACCTCACTGCTGCCAGCCTCTACCATCACTTTCGCAACAAGGATGCGCTGCTCTTGGCGGTGCTCGAACTGGGACAGACCGTCGTCTTCAAGCAGGTCGAGCCGATTGCCGATTCGGACCATGCCTGCGATGAAAAGCTGCGGCTGATGATTCGCACGCACGTCATCGGTATCACCGAGAACCTGACGGTGGCAGCGGCGATGGTCTACGAACTGCGGGCGCTGTTGAACGTCAAGCCGCCGCCGAAAAACGCCAGTCCCGACGACAAAGCCGCCTATCTTGCCTTCATCGAACGTCGCACCGCCTTCTTCGCCCAGCGCGACCACTTCGAAGAACTGTTTCGCGTCGGTGATGCATGATGGAATCGAGCAGGGGGTGTTTCGCCCGGTCGACGTGCCGATCTTCGTGCGGACACTGCTCGGCGCGCAGAACTGGGTCGGCGTGTGGTTCAAGCCGGATGGTCGGCTGAGCGGCGTGCAAATCGCCGACATGATCGCCGAGACGATGCTCAGAGGGGTGTTGAAGTAAACCTCACCCCCCGACCCCCTCTCCGTGAGGCGAGGGGGAGATACGACGTTGGCGCATCATTGTAGGGGCGTTATATATAACGCCCCTACGGGCGGGATGAGATTTGATGCGTCGTTGTAGGGGCGGGTTTCAAACCCGCCCCTACGGACATGGTGATCAAATTCTAGGAATTTACAGGGCAGACCATGCCCTCATTGAAATCAGCAAAGGATTTAGAGAAATGAACTTGCTTCAAGACAAAGTAGCCATTATCACCGGGAGCGGGCGCGGGATTGGGGCGGCGGCGGCAAAACTCTACGCGCAGAACGGCGCGAAAGTCGTCGTCAGCGACATTGATCCGCAGCCCGCTAACGAAACCGCAGCGGCGATCAAGGCGGCGGGCGGAACAGCCATCGCTGTCCCGGCTGACGTGACCGACGCCAGCGCCATCCAGCGGCTGATCGACGAGACGGTCAATGCCTTTGGCGGCATCGACATCCTCGTCAATAACGCCGGTTACACGTGGGACGGCATGATCCACAAGATGACCGACGAACAGTGGGACGCGATGCTCGCCATCCACCTGACCGCGCCCTTCAAGATCATTCGCGCGGCGATCCCGTACATGCGCGACGTCGCCAAGCAGGAGATCGCGGCGACCGGATCGGCGAAGGCGCGCAAGATCGTCAACGTCAGCAGCACGACCGGGACGCGCGGCAACATCGGGCAGGCGAACTACGCCTCCGGCAAAGCCGGGGTCATCGGCTTGACGCGGACGCTCGCCAAAGAGTGGGGCGCGTTCAACATTCAGGTCAACGCGGTCGCTTTCGGTTTCATGGACACGCGGCTGACGCAGTCGGACGCCGAGGGCGATTTCACCGAGCGCGATGGCAGCAAGATCAAGCTGGGGATGCCGGACAAGGTGCGCGACATGATCTTCAACCAGATTCCGATGAAGCGCCCGGGCACGGTCGATGAAGCGGCGGGCGCGCTGCTGTTCTTCGGCAGCGACTGGGCGAATTACATCTCCGGGCAGGTACTCGAAGTCGCAGGCGGGATGTAAATATGAGTGACGCGCCGGAAACGCCTACAGTGCTGTGCGTCAGGGCGGGGGCGGATCGCTTCGTACAGCAGCGTGGGCTGGGGGTGAGCACGATTACTTTCAAGCTGACGCCGCAGGACGGCGGCGGTCTGCTGATCCTTGAAAACACATTTCACCAACCGGGCGGTCCGGCGCGGCATTTGCATCACGAGCAAGACGAGTGGTTTTACGCGGTCGAAGGCGAGTTCATCATCGAGGTGGGCAGCGAGCGTTTGAAGCTCAAGCCGGGTGATTCGCTGCTGGCTCCGCGCGGCGTGCCGCACGTTTGGGCATACGTCGGCGGTGGCGCGCGCGGCAGGATGCTGATCACGTTTATGCCCGCCGGTAAGATGGAAGCCTTCTTCCGCGAAGTGACTAAAGCGAACGCGATGCCGCCGCAAGACCCGGCGCTGTGGCGCGATCACGGGATGGAGCTGCTCGGTCCGCCGCTGGCGCTGGGATAATTAGAAAAGGTCGGTTTACGATGGTCTCTTTTACCCCCACTGACGAACAACAGCAGTTGATCGACGTGATCAAGCGGTTCGCGGCGGATGAACTCCAGCCCGCCGCCCACGCCGCCGACGAAAACGAGCATTTCCCCATTGAACTGATCCAAACCGGCTGGGAGATTGGGCTGATCCAGTCCGCGATTCCGGAGGAATACGGCGGCTTGGGCGAACTGAGCGCGGTCACCGGCGTGCTGGCGGCGGAAGCGCTGGCGAAGGGCGATCTGTCGATGGCGCTGGCGATCCTCTCCCCGGCGCTGGTCGCCTACCCGCTGATCCTCGACGGCACAGCGGCGCAGCACGAGCAGTTTTTGCCCTTGTTCGCGGGCGATACGCTGCCGATCTTCAGCGCGGCGCTGCTCGAACCGGGCGTCTTCTTCGATCCGCATGACCTCAAGACGACCGCGACCCGCGACGGTGACGGTTTCCTGCTCGACGGGGAGAAAGCTTACGTGCCGTTGGGTGCGCGCGCCGAGTGGCTGCTGGTCTACGCTCGCGCTGTCGAGACGGGCGCAGTCGGAGGCTATCTGGTAGATGCGAACAGCGATGGCATCACCCGGCAGCAGCGTGAGGCGCTGATGGGTGTGCGGGCGCTGCCACTGTATCGCGTCAAGCTGGACGGCGTGCGCGTGCCGACTGACCTGAAGTTGGGCGGCGAGCAGGGCATCAACTACGGGCGGCTGATCAGCCGGAGCCAAGTCGCGCTGGCGGCGCTGGCGGTCGGCGTCGCCGATGCAGCGGCGGAGTACGCGCGCGGTTACGCCAAGCAGCGCGTGCAGTTCGGCGTGCCGATTGCCCAGAAGCAAGCGATTGCTTTCATGCTGGCGGAGATGGCAATCGAGGTCGACGCGGCGCGCTTGCTAGTCTGGGAGGCGGCGGCGACGCTCGACGCGGGCGAGGACGCGGTAAGGCAAGCCTATCTCGCCAAGCAGTACGCCGACAAAGCCGTCATGTTCGTCGCCGACAGCGCGGTGCAGACGTTGGGCGGCTACGGCTTCATCCGCGAGTACCCGGCGGAACGCTGGCTGCGCAACGCGCGCGGCTTCACGACCTTTCACGGGTTGGCGCTGATCTAGGGTCATCGTGTAGGGGCGTTGTGCTTGCTTTGCAAGCCTATTACGCCCCTACGTTCGCCGCGAAATCAGGGGAAGGGAATGCCACGTGAGTGAAAAACTGCAACTGAGGGTCGTGCCGGTCGCGGGCGCGCAGGCGGAGATCGGGCGGGCGTTGTGGATGCTCGAAGACGAGCGCAACGATACGCTAAAACTGCTGCGGAAACTAGACGCGGCGGCGCTCGACTGGAAGCCGGATTGGGCGCTGCACTCGATTGGGACGCTGCTCTATCACATCGCGTCGGTGGAGATCGGCTGGCTGACCGTCGAAGTGCAGGAGAAGCCCGAAGAACCGGAATCGCTCGGTGAGTTTCTGCCGCTGTTCCCTCATGATGACCGCGACGGGGCGGGCAAGCTGACGGTCGTCGCGGGTGAGAGCCTAGAGACGCACCTCGACCGCTTGGCGGCGGTTCGGCGCGAACTGCTCAGCGTCTACAAGGCGCTGTCGCTCGAAGATTTTCGCCGCTTGCGCAGTTTTCCCGACTATGACGTGACGCCGGAATGGGTGCTGCATCATCTCTGCCAGCACGAAGCTGAGCATCGCAGCGAGATGTCCGCCGTCAAGACGGCATTTTTGCTTGGATAGCCACCGTTTGTAGGGGCGTTACATGTAACGCCCCTACAGGCTTCTCATTAGGCGAAATTAGATTTTAGAGTGAGGATGCGGTATGGCGATCAGTTTTGAAATTCCTGAACACATCCAGCAGCAGACCGAAATGGTCAAGATGGCGGCGGAGTTCTTCATGCGTCCGTTCTCGCGCGAGCTGGACGAGCACGAACACGAGCGCCCGACTCAGTTCGTCGAGCAGATGTGGCCCGTCATGCGCGACATGCAGAAAAAGACGCTGGATCGACTCGCCAATCCGCAGCCGGAGAGCGGCGAGAAGCGCGTCCGCACGACTAATCTGCGACTGATGCTGATGATCGAAATGCTGTCGTGGGGCGACGCGGGCATTTACCTGTGTTTGCCCGGTGGCGCGCTAGGCGGCGCGGCGATTGAGGCGGTCGGTACGCCGGAGCAGAAGATCAAGTTCCTGTCGCGCTTCGCCGAAGGTGATACCCCAGCGTGGGGTGCGATGGCGATGACCGAACCGGGCGCGGGATCGGATACGTCGGCGATCCGAACGAGCGCCGTCTTTGACGAGTCCACCAATGAATGGGTGCTCAACGGCGAGAAGATTTTCTGCACCAACGGCAAGCTGGCGCTGGATGAGTCGAACGGGCTGGTCGTCGTCTGGGCGTCGATTGATCGCAGCGCCGGGCGCGCCGGAATGCGTCCGTTCGTGGTCGAGGCGGGGACTCCCGGTGTCAAAGTGACCAAGACTGAGATCAAGCACGGCATTCGCGCCAGCGACACCGCCGCGATTGTCTTCGAGGACGCGCGCATCCCGGCGGATCACATTCTTGGTAGCGCGGAAGTGGCGAAGCCGAGCGGTGAAGTGTCGGGTAGCAAGGGATTCAGGGGCGCAATGGCGACCTTCGACGCGACCCGTCCGCTGGTCGCTGCCAGCGCGCTGGGCATCGGGCGGGCGGCGCTCGAATTCCTTAAAGAGAAGCTGGCGGAGAACGGCGTCGAAATCCCTTACGATCAACCGTACTACAAGCTGACGGCGATTCAGCGCGACGTGCTCGAACTGGAAGGGCAGCTTCGGGCGGCGTATTTGCTGACGCTGCGGGCGATCACGCTGCTGGACGCGGGCGCGCCCAACAGCCTCGAAGCGTCGATGGCGAAGGCGAAGGCGGGTAAGGTCGTCACGCTGATCGGGCAGAAGGCGGTCGAGCTGCTCGGCGCGAACGGCTACAGCCGCGAATGGCTGGTCGAAAAGTGGATGCGTGATGCGCGCATTAACGGAATCTACGAGGGAACGGATCAGATCAATACGCTGATCGTCGCACGGCGGATTCTTGAGTATAGTGGGCGTGAGTTGAATTAAGCAGGTGTAATAGGTTTGTTTTGCGGAATGAGTGGGTTAGGTGGTTGCCACTCGGAATAGACGAGGCGGTCACCTTTGGCACAGTTGCAGGTCTGACAGGCGCAGACAATGTTTTCGGGATAATTCGAGCCACCGTGTATGAGTGGAATCACATGATCGGCATGAAATTTGCCATTCAAAGGTTGGCTGCACCAATAGCACAAGCCATGCTGAAGTTTATACTGACGACGAATATCGGCAGCGGTATGGGTACCCATTGCGTTGCGTCGAAGTGCCCGCCGATTGCGAACTATAGCGCGACTTCTATCCGGGTTTTCCCGCCGCCATCGCTTTTGGTTTTCTGCTTGCCGATCTCGATTCGCTTCGCGCCACACACGACCGTACTCGTTCACTTTTTTGCGATTTTCCGCCCGGCTGCGCCATTTCTCATGATTTTTATAGACTTGTTCTTTATGCTCTTGCTGCCATTCGCGTTTGTATTCTCTGATGTGTGCCTTGTGCGTTTCGGCATAATTCTTCATAGTCTCGCGCGCTTTGGCAGTGTTTTGCTCGTACCATTTACGAGCACCAGCACGGCTGCATTCTTTGCACAGAGCATCAACACCATAAGTGCATTCTTTGTGTTTGACCAGTTCTTCGATAGGGGTAACCCGCCCACAACGGCGGCAAACTTTGGTGATCGGCTCCATGCGCACACCTGCTCAGCGGGAAGTCTCGGCTGAGAGTTTAACATATATGTTTCTCAAAAGATAAGGTAGATCGGAAGGCGTTTATGACCTATCAAATTCGCAGGGCTGTGGTGATTGGGTCGGGGACGATGGGCAGCGGAATCGCGGCGCTGCTGGCGGGCGTCGGCGTGGACGTGCGGCTGCTCGACATCCCGGCACGCGACACGCAGGCGGGCGACGCGGCAGCGAAGCGCAACGCGGTCGCGCTCGACGGACTCAAGCGGATGCAGGGCGCGCGTCCGGCGCAGTTGTTCGGCGCGGGCGACCTCGACCGCATCCGCGTTGGCAACGTCGAGGACGACCTTGACGCGGTGGCGGACGCGGATTGGGTAATCGAGGTAGTCGTCGAGCGGCTGGACGTTAAGCGCGACCTAATGGCGAAATTAGCGGAGCGCGTCGGCGCGCACACCATTGTCTCGACCAACACCTCCGGCTTGCCGATCCGCGCGGTCGCCGAAGGGCTGAGCAACGACTTCACACGGCGCTTTCTGGGGACACATTTCTTTAATCCGCCGCGCTATCTGCGGCTGCTGGAAGTCATCCCGCACTCGAACACCGATCCGGCGGTGGTTGACTTCGTGGTCGAGTACGCGACCAAAACGCTGGGCAAGGGCGTGGTGATCGCCAAAGACGAGCCGAATTTCATCGGCAACCGCTTCATGACGATGAGCGGGATGCAGATCATCAACGACGCGCTCGACAGCGGCTTCACGGTCGAGGAAATCGACAGCCTGACCGGTCCGTTGATCGGTCGCCCGAAGACGGCGACGTTCAGGCTCAACGATCTGGTCGGCATCGACATCGCCGTCGGCGTCGCCCGGAATCTCTATCCGGCGATCCCGGACGATCCGGCGCGGACGGTGCTGGAACATGCCGGATCAACCGCGCTGTTCGATAAGCTGATCAGCAACGGTTGGCTCGGCAACAAGAGCGGGCAGGGCTTCTACAAGATGGTCAAGACCGCCGATGGTGGCAAAGACTTTTACTCGCTGGATTTGAATACGCTCGAGTACCTGCCGCCGAGCAAGCCGCGCTTCGAGAGCGTCGGCAAGCAGCGCAAAGTCGAGCCGACCGTCGAACGGATCAAGCGGCTGCTCGCCGAGGACGACCGTGCAGCGCAGCTTTTGTGGCGGCATCACGCCTTTTTGCTGGCGTATGCCTCGCAGCGCGTGCCGGAAATCACCGAGACGCTGGTCAACGTCGACAACGCCCAGAAGTGGGGTTTCGCCCACGAATTGGGACCCTTCGAAATCTGGGACGCGCTGGGCGTCGCCGCGACGGTGCCCGCCTTCGAAGCGGCGGGCTATCCGGTCGCCGAGTGGGTCAAGGGGATGCTCGATCAGGGTTATACGACCTTCTACCAATACGACGAAGCCGGGCAGAAGATCGGCTACTACAGCCCGCAGCAGAGCGTCTACCAGCGGCTTGACGCCGACAGCCGCGTGATCAAAGCCGCATCGCTGCACGCGGGCGGATGCGAAGTCGCGCGCAATGCCGGGGCGAGCGTGCTCGACATGGGCGACGGCGTGGCTCTGCTGGAACTGCACAGCCCCGCCAACGCCATCGACAACGACGTGATCGACATGGGTTATCGGGCGCTCGAACTGCTCGACAGCGACTTTGACGCGCTGGTGATCGGCGGCGACAGCGAGCGCTTCTGCGTCGGCGCGAACCTGTTCATGATGGTGATGGCAGTCCAGAGCGGGCAGCTTGACCAGCTTGACACGATGATCCGCCGCTTGCAAGATTTGACGCAGTCGCTGCGTTATGCGCCCAAGCCAGTCGTCACCGCGCCCGCCAATCTGGCGCTGGGCGGCGGCGCGGAACTGCTGATGAGCGGGACGCGGGCGGTCGCGCACGCGGAGCTTTACGCCGGACTGGTCGAGGTCGGCGTCGGCTTGATCCCGGCGGGCGGCGGTTGTAAAGAACTGATCCGCCGGGTGGTCAATCCGGTGATGGAGTCGCACCCGAACGGCGATGCGCTGCCGCATCTGCAAAAGGTGTTCGAGCAGATCGCGCTGGCGAAGGTCAGCGAGAGCGCCAAAGGTGCCCGCGAACTGGGTTTCCTCGCGCCCTGCGACCGGATCGTCATGAATCGCGATCACCTGCTGGGCGAGGCGAAACGCGAGGCGCTGCACCTTGCCGGGAATTACACGCGCCAGCACGCGGGCAAGGTCTACGCCGCCGGACGCGACGCTTACGCCGCGCTGCGGATCGGCGTCGAGGGCTTCATCGAGAGCGGCTACGCCAGCGAGCACGACGCTTTGATCGCGCGCAAGCTGGCTTACGTGCTGACCGGCGGCGCGATCAGCGAACCGGGCTGGATCGACGAGCAGGTGATGCTCGATCTCGAACGCGAGGCGTTCCTCGAACTGGTGCAGACCGAGAAATCGATGGAGCGCATCGGCTACATGCTCCAGAACAACAAGGCGCTCAGAAACTAGGACTGAGGGTCGAGGACTGAGGACTGAGTTTTGCTCAAGTCCTATATCAGTAGAAACACTGGTGACGGCGAGGCGATTTAACGGTAGGGTTCAGGGTGACTATTGGGTTGAGTTTGGGGTTGATATGAGTGTTTTGCTGCCGGAACTGTCGATTGCCGATTGGGAGCCGACGCGCGCGACGCTGCACATGTGGATGCAGATCGTCGGCAAGGTGCGGCTGGAACTCGCGCCGCACGTCAATCATTGGTGGGAAGTACCGTTTTACCTGACGGCGCGCGGGTTAACGACCTCGCCGATTCCCTACGACGACCAGATTTTCGACGTGGAGTTCGACTTCCTCGACCACCGGCTGGTGATCCGCGTCTGCGACGGCGGGCTGCACACCATCGTCCTGCGCCCGCAGAGCGTTGCCGCCTTTTACGCCGAGTTCATGGCGCGCGCTGCGCTCGCTGGGGATCGACGTGACGATTTGGACGATGCCGGTCGAGATCAGCGACCCGATCCCGTTCGAGCAGGACACGATCCACGCCAGCTACGATCCGGCAGCCGTCGAGCGCTTCTGGCGGGCGCTCCGCTTCGCCGATGCGGTGCTCAAGCAGTTTCGGGGTGGGTTCATCGGCAAGCACAGCCCGGTGCATTTCTTCTGGGGCAGCTTCGACCTCGCCTCGACGCGCTTTTCGGGGCGGCGCGCGCCGGCGCGCGAATGGTCGCCCGAACTAGCGACGATCATGCGTGAAGCCTATTCGCACGAGGTCAGCAGCGTCGGATTTTGGGCGGGCGCTGGCGACGTCGAGGCGCTGTTTTACGCTTATCACACGCCGGAACCGGACGGCTTCAAGGCGTCGGTTGTGCAGCCTGAGGCGGCGTTCTATCAGGCGCAGATGGGCGAGTTCGTGCTGCCCTATGCGGCGCTGCGCCAGTCGGATGACCCGCGCCGGGATGTACTCGCCTTTTTGCAGACGACCTACGCGGCAGGCGCGAACCTCGCCCAGTGGGATCGCGCGGAGTTGGAGCGATAAGCTGGTGTATCCTATTAAGAGACCGCTATTCGAGGAAATGACAGATGGCGATAGGTGAACAACTTCTGACCGTCGCAGAATTTGAACAGATCGCGGATTCGCCCGAGAACGTGGATCGGCTGCTGGAACTCGTCAACGGGGAGATCGTCGAAAAAATGCCGACCGAAGATCACGGTATTATCGCAGGAAATATCTATTTTGTTCTTGCCCAATTTGCGCATCCTCGTAAATTGGGTCGGGTGGCGGTTGAGGTGCGGTATCGCTATCTGGGGGACGAGCATAATGCTCGCATCCCTGACGTTTCGTTTAGCAGCGCCAAGCGTCCAATTGTCAAGGAAGGCAGCGTGCCGGAACTGCCCGATCTCGCCGTCGAGGTGCAGTCGCCGCGTCAATCGCTCAAGGAACTGCGCGAGAAGGCACACTACTTTGTAGCAAACGGCACGCGCTTGTTCTGGCTGGTGATCCCCGCCAAACAGTTGGTCGAGGTCTACACTGAGACTGACGAACAAGTGCTCAACGCGGACGACGTGCTTTCCGGCGGCGACGTGCTGCCCGAATTTACGCTGGCGGTGCGCGACGTCTTCCGCGATCCGCTGGATGAGAACTGAGTGGTTGACTCAGCATTCGGTACTCGGTACCCGGTACTATAGAAACTTATTGCCATAAAAGGATGAATAACCATGCGTGAAGCAGTGATAGTGGCGGCGGCGCGGACGGCGGTGGGCAAGGCGAAGAAGGGTGTCACCCGGAGCGCGCGCTCCGACGACATGGCGGCGGCGGTAATTGAAGACGTGATGCGCCAGACCGGGGGCAAGCTCGATCCCTACGAGATCGACGACGTGAGCATCGGCTGTGCCATGCCCGAAGGCTCGCAGGGCTTGAACTTCGCCCGTGTGATCGCGCTGCGGGCGGGGCTGCCGGTCGAAATCCCGGCGCAGACGATCAATCGCTTCTGCTCCAGCGGCTTGCAGACCATCGCCAGCGCCGCCGAGCGGATCATCGCTAACGGCGCGGACGTGATCATCGCGGGCGGAGCGGAGAGCATGTCGCTGGTGCCGATGACCGGCTTCAAGATCAGCCCGAATCCGTACATGGCGGAAAACGAGCCGGAAGCCTACATGAGCATGGGGCATACCGCCGAGCACGTCGCCGACGAGTACGGCGTCTCGCGCGAGGACATGGATCGCTTTGCTTACGAGAGCCACATGAAAGCGGCGCGGGCAACTGATGCGGGCTACTTCCAGCACGAGATCGTGCCGTTCACGTTTGATGAAACGTATGTCAGCGACGACGGCGAGCGGATTACCGAGACGATCACACTGACCGAAGACGAGCATTTGCGCCGCGAGACGACGCTGGAAGGCTTGGCGAAGCTCAAGCCGGTGTTTCGGCAAAATGGGCGCGTGACCGCCGGAAACTCCAGCCCGCTGAGCGATGGCGCGGCGGCGGTGATCGTGATGGAGGCGGGCAAGGCGGCGCAGTTGGGACTCAAGCCGCTGGCGCGCTTCGTCGGCTTCAACGTCGCGGGCGTGCGCCCCGAAGTCATGGGCATTGGTCCGATTGCGGCGATTCCGCGCTTGCTCAAGCGGTCGGGGATGGCGCAAAGCGAGATCGACCTGATCGAACTCAACGAGGCGTTTGCGTCGCAGGCGTTGGCGGTGATCCGCCATTTGGAACTTGACCCGGAGCGGGTCAACGTCAACGGCGGCGCGATTGCGCTCGGTCATCCGCTCGGCTGCACCGGCTCAAAACTGACTGTCCAGTTAATTAACGAAATGCAGCGGCGCGGCAGCAAGTACGGCATGGTGACGATGTGCATCGGCGGCGGCATGGGCGCGGCGGGAATTTTCGAGAACTTGAACTAGCGGATCGTCTCCGCTGGCAGTCATGGAACGATCAAAAAGGGGCGCCGGCAGCTACCGACTCCCCTTTCTTTTCTTTCGAAATCGGCGGTCGCTACGGGATTAGGATGACGTTGTCAATACTGCTGGTCGCGACTGCACCTTCAGATCGATAGGAACTCAGGGAGATCAGCCACGAAGCCCGTTCGATGCCCGCCGTCTTGTTCAGCGGGATCACGTCGATGATTTCGCCATTGTCGGCAGAACAGGTCGCGGTGAGGTTGGCGGCATCAATGACCCAGCGGAACGTGTGGAACTCATTGTAGGCGACCGGAACCGAATCGCTTGTCTTATAGAATTCCTTCATCGTTCCATCGACAAGGATGTTGCCGGTCGCCACCGCTGAAATGCCCGAAACTTCGGCGTTGACGCCACAGAACAGATAGATCGGCGAGGACAGGCTAGTTGTGGACAGTTCGATCCCCTCATTTAGCTCAAGATGATTATGGTCATCCTTGATCATGATCTGAGCTTGAACCAGACCTAGATCGCTCAGGTCGACGCGCGGCAACTTCACCTCTAGGTCACAGAAAAGTTCTTGCGTAGAACGCGCGTTGGCGATCGTGAGCGCGCCGTTTTCCGGCTGGATTTGACATTCAAAGTCACTGGCGGCATCCCACTTTTGGGTATCGAGCGCGGGCGCACTAAAGGTATCGTAGACGTGCGCTGCTTCTCTGGACGCCTCCAAAGTTTGGGCAACTGCCGTAAGCTGATCTGGAAGCAAGGTCGCCGTCGCGTCCTGAGCTTCAGACGTCTGCTTGTCTAGGGCGCCAAACCACAGCGCGCTAAACAAGAGGACTGCGAGTAGCCAGACAGCGATCAGAGGACGGAGACGTACATTCAAAATCCCGGATAACATGGTGTGATTCCTCCACTACTTTAACTGCCGGTCGTGATTTATCTATGCGGCGTGGATGTCGGTTGCGGAATCTGAGCTTGCGCCGTAAGCGTTGCTGCTACGGCGTTGCTCACGGGAGCGAGCCACGTAGCGGTGGTGTCGGCTGGCGAGAGGGTCGGCTCGGTGCTGGAGTTCAACCATTGGAGATTGCCCGGCGGCGCCAAGAGGAAAAATCCGATGCCGATGGCAAGTAGGCTGAGAGCAATGAATGCGCTCAGCGCCTTCAAGCTTCGCTTGGCTTGCCCGGTGATGATCGGGAGTGCGAGCTTGACGAGGAGTCTCGCACCGCCCAACGTGAGAAATAGACCAATCAAACTCAATATCCCCGGCGGAGCATCGTAATTGATAGCCATAGCGACTTTCTCCCGTCTCACGATATGCGACAGTCAGAACGAATTCATTCTGAAACTCGGTAAGGAGAGAGTTTTTCCTACTCAATGTATTTTTACTGCCACGTCATGGTCTACATATGGTCTCTTTATGGTTTCACATTTTTGGTCGAATCAAATGCGAAAAGTTAGCATTTCTTGGGCAAAAGTCGGATTAAATGGCACCGATAGAGCAATACTTTTGGACGTATAATTCTATTACTCTTGGAATAATCCAATCCGGATAGATAGCGAGGTAGGGGCGAATGCGTTCTTACGAGAAACCTGCACCGAATTCGAAGTATTCGGTCTTCAGCACGCGGCTGGTAGAGCGGCTGAATTCGGAGGAACTTACTACAGCTCAGGCTAGCGATTGAAATGGCGGAGGTGATGAAAGCGACCTACAAGGTTGAGAAAAAATACAACAACAAAACCTTGGGTAATTGGATTACCGGCGTATCGAGACCGGAAATAGACGATTTTATGATTTTGGCGGACGTCCTTAGGGTAACGCCGGAGTGGTTATGGGGACTGCCGTCAAGGTCTCCCAGCCGGATGCAGGAAGACTTCAGAGCCAATCTATCACCAGAAAAGACGGCAGTGCCTTCTATTGAGGGAGAAAAACCAGCGGCTGCACTTCAAATCAGCGGCGCTGCTTATACACAACTGAGAGCCAAGATCATTCGTGAGACACAAGGAGAACTCTGGATCGTGAACCGCGTGGGCAGCAGCTTCACCACCGCCAACGATGCGTATACTGCTCTGGATTATGTTGTCCAAAACCGTAAGATTCGTCTGCACATTATGCTACCTGATCCCGACAAAACCGCGACCGTCACCAACGTGGCGTTGGCAAGAAAATATGCGCCCGGTGACGATGATGCGACTGCTAAGCACATAGACCTCGCGAAACGGACATTTGAAATTCTGATCGAGCGTTCCAGCGATCCCTCTCTAGCGGAAATCAGGTTCATCCCGTATGCACCGGTCTGGGTCATCTATACAGCTGATCCGACTAGTGAGTCAGGCAAGGCGCTGGTCGCTACGATTCCGTTTAGGGGAGAAGCACTCGCTGTCCCCC
Source organism: uncultured Chloroflexia bacterium (assembly GCA_963826685.1). Taxonomy (GTDB): domain Bacteria; phylum Chloroflexota; class Anaerolineae; order Aggregatilineales; family Phototrophicaceae; genus Flexifilum. Next base: position 492,893 of record CAWGYC010000009.1, read on the forward strand.
ACATGCTCATCGAAAAGTCCAAAGAGCCGGAACTGTTTGACTGGTTCTATCAGGACGTTCTGGCAATGTGGACGACCTTTCAGGACTCCACGAGCTAACGCCGAGTCGCGTAGGCAAAGCTTGCAAAGCAAGCGCGCACGCGAATTACAGGCTGTCTGCTGATCAACAGCGCTAGCCAGAAATTTTCACAATTTATTCAGAAGTCTCCCAACAGGTGCTTAGTGAGCCTACTGGTGTATTGTGCTTGCGCCCAGAACTGGCGGGCGCGACCCGATGCCTCCCCACGATCCAGCCTCAATTGAGAGAAGCCGCGCCTAGTTTGCCGAAGCAGCCCAAGCTGCGGTGCGGTTGACGATCAGCGCGCGTCTCGACGCCGCGCAGCGACGAACTCTGCCTCCGGTGGCAACACGCGAAACCAACAATTGAGACGCTGAATATAATTGACGAAAACGTGATATATAATTAGTTGAAAGGAAAATCTTACATCTATGTTCATTATCTGCTCCCGGAGAGCGCCTCTAAAGGAATCAAGATGCCGAACTCGTGTCACGTCGTGCTGGTAGAGGACAGCCCTACTCAGGCAAAAGCTGTCGCCATGTATCTCAGCCAATACGGAGTCGAGGTGATCATCTGCGACGACGGACCGATTGGTATTTCCACCGTGATCGAACGCCAACCGGCGGCGGTCATTCTGGACGTGAATCTGCCGACGATGAGCGGGTATCAAATCGCGCGCCATCTGAAGCGAAATCCGGTGACTGCCAAAATTCCCGTGATCATGCTGACCAAGCTCGACGGGACGGACGACCTGCTCAAAGGACTTGAACATGGGGCGGATCATTACATCCGAAAGGATAAGACGGCTGGGGAAGATTTGCGGAGGACGCTTTGTGCTTTCGGAATTATCCCGGCGTCGTGACATCCCGGCGCTGATTTCGCCGAAGGCTGCACGGCAATCAGGCAAATAATCACGGTTCGATAGCAATCTGCTCAAGTCGTGTTTCGCACTTCACTATTCCAATCAAGAGATGGGTGAATTATCGTCGGATCATCGCGCCATACCCTACTGTCCAAAACGTTTTCGAATCAACGCCAACTCTTTGATCTCATTCAGACCCGCTTAGCGCTCTTGCTCAGCGAGTATCGTCAAGCAGATATTCTGAGTGTCGTCGAAGCAATGATCGCGGCTGGCGACGTGCCAGACCTTGACGGGCTGGTGTCGCTGCTCCGAGAGCAGCCCATCACCGAACCGATCTGGCAGAAGATTGTGCGGATCGTGACCGTCGCCGAAACCTACTTCTTCCGCGATCTCAACCAGATCAACGCGCTGCGCTACTCGGTGCTCCCCCGGCTGATCGAGAAGCGGCGCGTCGAAGGACAGCTCGAACTGCGCTTGTGGAGCGCTGGCTGCTCGACCGGCGAAGAACCCTACACGCTGGCGATCCTGCTCCGGGAACTGATCCCCGATTACAGCCGTTGGAACATCACCATTCTGGCAACCGATCTCAATCTCGATCACCTTGAACGCGCCAAGATTGGGGTTTTTCGTCCGTGGTCGTTCCGTGCCGAAACGCCGCGCGAAGTCCGTGAACGTTGGTTTACGGAGGAGCAGGCGGCATATCGGATTGACCGGTCGATCCAAGCGGCGGTCACGTTTGCCCCGCTCAACCTCGCCAGCGACGACTATCCTTCGATTGCCAATGGCACGGTGGAGATGGACGTCATCCTTTGCCGCAACGTCTTGATCTACTTCGACAACTTGACCACCGCCGCCGTGATCGCGCGGTTCCTCCCCGTCCTGCGTCCGCAGGGATGGCTGGTGCTGGGACACTCTGAGACCGCGCACGTAACGGGACAGGATTTCGCCCCGCGAAATTTCGAAAACGCCGTGCTGTATCAGCGGGTTCAGCAGGCTGACACGGATCGATCCCCAGCCGCTCTGACCGAAACGGCAGGGTTTCCCCTGCCGCCGCTGGATCGCCCCCTATTGACTGCCCGCCCCAGCGTCGTGGTCGATCCGCCGGGTGCAGGTGTCAGCGACGGGTCGAAAGCGGCTGATCCTTTACACCAAGCCCGGCAAGCGGCGGACAGAGAGCATTGGCAGGAGGCGCTGCGCTATCTCGCCGAAGCCGAGCGGCATCAACGGCTGAGTCCTGAAGTCCACTATCTACGCGGGATGATCGCGTTCAAGCAGGGCGACGAACTGACCGCCGTCGAATCCATGCGGCGGGCGATTTACTGTGACGGCAATTTCGTGCTGGCGCACTTCACGCTCGGCGAGGTTTACGAGAAGCAGGGGAAGTATCGCAAAGCCGCCTACGAGTGGACGCTCGCCGGGACGATTTTGGAGCGCCTGCCGCTGGAAGAATTTATGCCGTACAACGACGAATTGACAGCAGAAATGCTGAGCAGGTTAGTGCAATACCGGCTCGCTAATTTGCCAGCCCAGAGTTGAGGTCATAACGAAATGTTGACCCAAGAAGCGACACAAATCCTACAAACACGGGCGGAACGGACTGCCTCGCAGCCGCACAAGAGCGCTGGCGCGGAAGTCATCACGGCGCTGGTCGCCGTCATCCAGCACGAGCAATACGCCCTGCCCATCACCGAGATCACCGCTGTCTATCAGAACGTCGTGATCGTCCCCGTTCCCTGTGCGCCGGCGTTCGTCGCCGGGATCACCAACGTGCGCGGTCACGTTTTGTCGGTGGTGGATTTAGGGACACTGCTGGGGCTGCCGACGCGGGAGGATGCTGCCGGGGCGGCGCTGGTGGTTGTCGACGCGGGCGATGCCAGTATCGGTTTTCGAGTCGAAGCCGTCGGCGAAATCGTCGAACTGGCGCTGAGCAGCATGAACCCGATCACGGCGACGATGAATCTGAATCAGGCGCAATATCTGCGGGGCATTTTCGCCGACGGCATTGCCCTGCTCGACGTGAGAGCCATTCTCGACGATCCCCGTCTCGCGGACGATGAATCCCCTGATTAGGGACACGCAGGTCAAGGCGGGACAGACGTACAGCAGGAGGTATTCACCGATGTTTAGAAATATCAGTATCCGAAACCGATTAATCATGCTTGCCGGGTTGTTTGTCGCCGGGCTGATCGCGATTGGCTTTCTGGGAATCAGTCAGCTCGACTCGATTGCTCAGCCGATGACCGAGGTCGCCGACGACGAGGCGATTGAGGCGATCAACCTCGCCCGAATGTACGAGGACATGATCGACCTTGATCGCCAACTCGCATTCCACGTGCTCACCGACAGCGCCGCTGGCAAGACTCAAGTGGACACGGTGATCGCCGGTTTGCGCGATGAAATCAGCGGCGAAATCGCCGACGTGCAAGGTACGCTCGACCCCGGAGCGGCTACCGACAGCTTCAACCAGATTTTGGCGGTGTGGCACGTGCTTGAGGGCTATCAGACGCAAATCCTCAGCCTATCGCAGGCGGGGCGGGACCGCGAGGCGGTTGCCATCATCAAAGGGGTGGACGCCCAGCAGTTTAGCCTGCTGGCAGAACTCTACGACCAGTTCCGCGACCAGAAAGTCGCCTTTGTGAAGAATACCGGGAATACCGTGGAGACGTTTGTCTCCACGGCACCGCTCACAACCGTCACGATCTCCGCCATTTTGTTAGTGCTGGTGGTTGTGCTCAGTTGGTGGATTATCCGGGGAATCACCAAGCCGCTCAATGCGGTGCTAGCGACCACGCGGAAGGTGGGTGCGGGCGACTTAACTCAGCGCGCGCCGGTCATGGCGCACGACGAGATCGGCGCGGTGGCAGAGAATTTCAATCACATGGTGGACAATGTGCAAATCTTGGTTGAATCGGAGAAAACCGCTAAAGCCAGCCTTCAGCAGACGATCTCGACTTACATGAACTTCGTTCGCAACGTGGCTTCCGGCGACCTGCGCGACCGGCTCGACCTCAACGGCGCGGCGTCGAAGGACGGCGCGGCGGACGACGACTTGGTGATGTTGGGGCTGAATCTGAACGAGATGGTGGACAGCCTCAGCCACATCACGCAGCAGATTCGCCAAAATGCTGCCGGGGTTTCGGCTGCCGCCGCCGAGATTTTGGCGACGACTACCCAGCAGAACGCCAGCACGATGGAGCAAGACGCAGCCGTGACGCAAACGGCGGCGACCGTCGAGGAAATTCGCGCGACCGTCAGCCAGTCGTCGGAACGGGCGCAGGCGGTCGCTTTGACGGCGCGGCAGTCGTTGGACGTCTCGCACAACGGGCAAGAAGCCGTCGATGATTCGGTGAAGGGCATGATCACTATTCGCCAGCGCGTCGAGAGCATCGCCGAGAACATTCTGGTGCTGTCCGAGCGCACCCAGCAGATCGGCGAAATCATCGCTTCGGTCAACGAGATCGCCGGTCAATCCAAGCTGCTGGCATTGAACGCGAGTATCGAAGCGGCGCGGGCGGGTGAGGAAGGCAGAGGCTTCGCGGTCGTGGCGATGGAAGTTCGGCAGTTGGCGGAACAATCGCGCGACGCGACCGCGCGCGTGCGCGACATCCTCAACGAGATTCAGCAGGCGACAAACACGGCAGTGATGGTCACCGAGGAAGGCAGCAAAGGCGCTGAGTTGGGGGTGTCACTGGTCGAGCGGGCGGGCGAAGCGATCACTCAGTTGACCGGAATCATCGAGGAATCGTCGCAGGCGGCGGCGCAGATCGCGGCGAGCGCGGCGCAGCAGAACAACGGTATGGCACAGTTAGCGGCGGCGATGCACGCGATCAAGCAGGCGACGACCCAAACGGCAGCGAGCACGCGCCAAGCCGAGCAAAGCGCGCGCGACCTGAACGAGATGGCACGTCGGATGCAGGAGGCGACCGCGCGCTATCGCATTGCCGATGCGTACTAGCGCAAAAGGATGTTCCGTGACCAATCCTGATGACTTCCTGCAAGAACTGCTGCAAACGTTCAACGCCGAAGCTGCCGAACATCTGCAAACGCTGAACATGGCTTTGCTCTCGCTGGAAGTTCGCCCGGAAGCGCCGCGCTGCCGCGAACTGCTGCAAGAGGCGTTTCGGGCGGCGCACAGCCTGAAAGGGGCGGCGCGCGCCGTCAGCCTTGACCTGATCGAGCAGGTGGCGAACGCGATGGAAAGCGTATTCGAGGAGGCTCAAGCCACGCAGGAGTATTTACCGGCGGATGCCTACGACGTGCTTTACGATGCGCTCGATGCGATTGGGCAGCTTCTGGAAGGGCAAACCGTCGCCGTCGCGCCGCTGATCAGCCGTTTGGCGCAAGTCAGTGGGGTGGTGTCGGAAGTATCAGCGACAGCCGACGATCCGGCAGTGGAAGCGCTGCCTGAGATGGCGTCTTCCAATGGGGCACGTGTCGATGCGCCGCCGACCGTCGAAACCGTGTCGCCGAACGATTCCGCCGCTCGACTGGCGGCTGCCAGCAGCGAGGACACCATCCGGGTGGCGATTGCCAAGCTCGACAACCTGATGGCGCAGGTGGGCGAACTGCTAGGGACGCGGATGAACACCGAGCAGCGCGCCGTCGAGGTGCAGGCGATTCGGCAGCAGCTCAAGGACAGCCCCAAAGTCTGGCACGAGATCAAGACGCTGCTGCCGCTGATCGACGGCGAGGCGGGCGTCCGCTTGACCGAACTGCTGACCCGCTATCAAGCGCAGGTGCAGAGCACGCTCCAAGACGTCAACCGCTTCGACCAACATCTGCGACAGGATACGCTGCGCTTGGGCATGATCGCCTCGCAGCTTCAGGACAGCGTGCGCTACGTGCGTATGGTGCCGTTCGAGTCGCTGGCGCCGGTCTTGCAGCGCGCCGTGCGCGACGCCGCTCGCAGCGAAGGCAAACAGGTCGCGTTCATCCTTTCCGGCGGAGAAATCGAACTAGATAAGAAGGTGCTGGAAGCGCTCAAAGACCCGCTGCTGCATATGCTGCGCAACGCGGTCAGTCATGGCATCGAAACCGCAGCGGAGCGGACGAAACAGGGTAAACTCGCCGAAGGGAACGTCACGGTGACGCTTCAGCAGCGTGGGGCGGAAGTCCACATCACGGTGCAGGATGACGGCGCGGGCTTCGACCTGAACGGGCTGCGGAAGGCAGGCAGCCACAAGCATGGCTCGTTGCTGGACGACCACGCCAGCGTCGACGACGTGATCGAACTCGCGTTCATCTCCGGGGTGACGACCTCGCCGCACGTGAGCGCCATTTCCGGGCGAGGGATCGGGCTGGACGTGGTGCGCCAGCGCCTTGAAGCGCTGCAAGGACGGATTCACGTCGAGACGGTGCCGGGCGAAGGCTCAACCATCCATCTGGTCGTGCCGATTACGCTGGCGGTGATGCGCGGGCTGCTGGTGCGGGTCGGCGACGAACGCTACGTCCTGCCGCTGCTGTCGGTCGAGAAAATCATCGAGGCGCGCCGGGGTTTCAGCGTGCAAGGGCAGATGATGATCGCGGTCGACGGCTGTGCGCTGCCGCTGGTGTCGCTTGCCGGGTTATTGGAACGCCCCTTCACGCCGGATCGAGGAGCGGCAATGCTGGTCGTCGTCATGGCGGTCGCCGAACAGCGGTTGGCGCTGGTGGTCGACGACGTGCTGACCGAACAGGAACTCGCCATCAAACCGCTGGGCAAGCCGCTGCATCACGTTCGGAACGTCGCGGGCGCGGCGATCCTCGGCGACGGCAACCCGGTGCTGATCCTCAACACCGCCGACTTGATGCGGGCGGCGAAGGGGCTGCGCCAGCCGATGGTTGACCAGTATGTGGAAGAAGAAGCGCCCCGGCGGAATGCGCACATCCTCGTGGTCGACGACTCGATCACGACCCGCACGCTGGAGAAGAACATCTTGGAGATGGCGGGCTACGAGGTCACGACGGCGACGGATGGCGCGGAGGCGCTGCGGCGGCTGGCAGACCGGCGGGTCGATCTGGTGGTGTCGGACGTGCAGATGCCGAACATGGACGGCATCGTGTTCACCCGCCATTTGCGCAGCAATCAGGACTTCAAAGACCTGCCGCTGATCCTCGTGACGTCGCTGGAGAGCCGCGAAGACCGCGAACGCGGCTTGATCGCCGGGGCGAATGCCTACATCGTCAAGCGCGGCTTCAACCAAGCCGAACTTCTCAAAACCGTCCAGCAGCTTGTATTTGTCGAGGAAGACTAATCGTGGCGATCAAAGTGCTGCTCGTGGACGATAACGAATCGACGCTGCTCCTCTGGAAGCGCATTCTCGTCAGCGCGCGCGACATGCAGGTCGTCGGGCAGGCGGGCAATGGTCGGGATGCCGTGCGCATGGTCGAGGAACTGCATCCCGACGTGGTCTTGATGGACGTGATGATGCCGATTATGAACGGCTTAGAGGCGACTCGCGAAATCATGAGCCTCAGCCCCACGCCGATCATCGTCACCAGCGCGAATTTCACCTCGCTCGAATGCAGCATCGCCTTCGAGGCGATCAACGCCGGGGCAGTGTCGGTGATCAAAAAACCCGGCACCACGCAGACGCTTAGCCCGGAAGACTCGATCAAGGAGTTCGTCAATACCCTGCGCGCCATGTCCGACGTTCGGGTCATCCGGCACCGGAAAGCGGACGCTCCGGCGGCTTTGAACGAGCCAGTTTCTAGCATGATCCAGCATCGTGACGGCGACGCTAAGCCGGAAATCGTGGCGATTGCGGTTTCGACCGGCGGTCCCCAGACCTTAGCCCAAATCCTCGCCAACCTGCCAACGACGTTCCAACTGCCCATCGTCGTGGTTCAGCACATCGCGGCGGATTTCGTGTCCTCGCTGGTGAGTTGGCTGAACACGGTCTCGCGGCTGCCCGTCTGCGAGGCGCAGGCAGGAGAGGCACCGCGCGCGGGTACAGTCTACATCGCTCCGGGTGGCATACATCTCCAACTGACGGACGATCACCGATTCGCGCTGACCGACGCACCCGCGAACGTCGCCCATATTCCGTCGGGCGACGTCCTGCTGACATCGGTCGCCGAGCATTACGGCGCTCATGCCATTGGCATCGTGCTGACGGGGATGGGCAGCGACGGCGCGCATGGGCTGCGGGCGATGCGCGACGCCGAGGCGCTGACGATTGCCCAAGACGAGGCTTCCAGCGTCATCTTTGGGATGCCTCAGGAAGCCATCGCGCTAGGGGCAGCCCGGCTCACGCTGCCGCCCCCGGCGATTGCGAAGTTTCTGCAACGCTACGCCAACTGAGGTTGTCGACCCTCAGGCGATCAGCCGAACGCGGTCGGGATCGCCATGATCAGCCGCGCCAGCAGCGCGGTACGCGGCACAATGCTGCTCTTGAGGATGTACTCGTCGGGGCTGTGATCCAGCCCGCCGATGGGTCCCATGCCGTCGAGCGCCGGGACGCCCTCGTCAACCGCGAAAGCCGCGTCCGCCGCGCCGCCGGTGCTCGCGCCCTTCAGGCTGAAGCCTAACTCCGCGCCAATGCTGATCGCCAAGCTCTCTAGTTTGGCTACGGCGGGCGTGCGCGGCATCGGTGGGTGTGACGGCTCATAACTGACCGCGAAGGTCACGTCAGGGACCGGCTGCTGCGCGAAGATCGCCCGCACCTTGTCGGCGGTCGCGGCGAGGTCTTCGCGGGTGAAGGCACGCGCTTCGAACTCGATCCGCGCGTGATCGGGGACGACGTTACGCTGCCGACCACCCTCGATTTTGCCGACGTTGAGGCTGATGCCATGCTCAGGATCGTTGAGCGCGTGCAGGGCGACCACCTGCTGCGACAGCGCAAGGATTGCGCTCCGACCTTTCTCTGGCTCGACGCCTGAATGCGCCGCCCGCCCGAAGGCTTCCGCCGAGAAAGAGTAAACGCCCTTGCGCGCCGTGACAATGTCGCCGTTGGCGCGGGCGGCTTCGAGCGTGAGCACGGCGTCCGACTCGCGGCAGACCTCGCGGATCAGCGGGATCGACGAGCGCTCGTCAATTTCCTCGTCGGAGACGATTAGGAAGGTGATGCGCTCGTAGTCGGTCAAGCCGAGCGCGTCGAGCGCCTCGACCGCGTAAATGCCGAGCAGCAAGCCCGCTTTCATGTCGCAGGTGCCGGGACCTAAAATTGTGTCGCCGTTGACCGTGACCGGTCGCTGGGCGGTTGTGCCGCGCGGGAAAACCGTGTCGCTGTGACCGAGCAGCACGATCCGCCCCTTGCCTGTGCCGGGCTTGTCAGCGCGCAGATTGTCCCCGGCGGTCGGCTGTGGATAGCGCGTGACCGTGAAGCTGAGCCGTTCGAGCCGCGCTTGCAGCCAGTCAACCACGTGATTGACGTCGGTGGGATCCAACGTGTACGAGTCCATCCCGGCGACGGTCGTCAGTTCGGCGAGGTAGTCGTCAAGCCGGGGTTCGAGGTAGGCGATTAGTGGATCAGTCATAAGTATCCCCTCTCCCCCGACCCCTCTCCCACACAGGTGGGGAGAGGGGAGAAAAGCGCGATAGTATTGTTCATGCGGATGCCATCACCCCTTCGAGCGCTTGCGTCAGGTCGGCGATCAGGTCGTCCGTGTCCTCGATGCCGACCGAGTAGCGGATCAGCGTTTCGGGGATGCCCATCGCGGCGCGTTCCTCGCGCGTGCATTCGACGTGGCTGGTCGTCGCCGGGGGACCCGCCACCGTCTCGACCGCGCCGAGGTTGGCGGCGAGGTGCGCCAGTCGCAAGCGCGGCAGGAAATCGCGCACGGTAGCGAAATCGCCCTTGAGCGTGAAGCTGAGCACGCCGCCGAAGCCGCGCATCTGCTTGACGGCGATCTCGTGCCCCTCGTGCGACTCCAAGCCGGGATAAAACACGCCCTCGACGAACGGATGACTCTGCAAGAACTGGGCGATTTTGAGCGCGCTGGCGTTCTGCTGCTGAATGCGCAGGTGCAGCGTCTTCATGCCGCGCAGCAGCAGATACGCCGCCATCGGGTCGAGCGTCGCGCCGGTGATCTCGCGGTAATGGTAGATGCGCTCGACCAGCGCCGCCGATCCGCAGACGACCCCACCGAGGGCGTCGGCGTGCCCGCCGAGGAACTTGGTCGCGCTGTGGAGCACGAGATCAGCACCGAGCGCCAGCGGATTCGAGTTGATCGGCGTGGCAAAGGTGTTGTCGACCACGACCACCGCGCCCGCCGCGTGTCCGGCTTTTGCCAAGCGTTCGAGATCCAATACCTTAAGCGTCGGGTTGGTCGGCGTTTCGAGGTAGAGCACGGTGCAGCCCTTGGCGACTTCCGCCTCAATCGCGGCGTGATCGGTGGTGTCGCAGAGCGTCACCTGCACGTTCAGGCGCGGCAGAAATTCGGTGTAGAGCTTATTGGTGCCGCCGTAGGTGTCCTTGACCGAGACCACCCGGTCGCCGGGAGCCAGCAGTGTAAACAGCGTGTTGCTGATCGCCGCCATGCCGGTCGAGAAGCTGGTCGCGGCTTCCGCGCCTTCGAGCAGGCGGACTTTCTCCTCGAAGACGGCGACGGTCGGGTTGGTGTTGCGCCCATAGATGTGTCCCGGCTCGCTGCCGAGCGCCACGTCGAGCCAGCCGTCGACGTCGGGATAGCCGAACGAGACACTGTGGACGACCGGCGTCTGCGTCGCCCGCTGCCAGAAATCTTTGTTGTCCTCGCCACCCCAGACGGTCGTGGTGGCGGGGTGTTGTTGGTGCGTCAAGAGATTTGCTCCTCGCATCAAAAAAGCAGATTGAACCACAAAGAACACGGAGATCGCAAAGGAGGGTAGCTTATTTACCTCACCCCTAAGTCCCCTCGCCATGCAATGGAGAGGGGACTTGAAAACACATTGCCGTCTGCTCCCCCTCTCTACGGAGTGGAGAGGGGGAACGCTGACCGCAGGTCAGCAGGGGATGAGGTAAGTTTTACAGCCCATAGACTCGCTTGGCGTTGCCGTTGAGGATTTGCTCCCCGGCGTGACGCGCCTGAGCCTCGGTCAGCGCGCCGACGTCGACAATCTCGCCGAGCACTCGCTCGATAGCGGATCGTCCCCAGCGATTCGCCAGCCAGAAAATCTCCGGGATGCTGAAGGCGTCGGACGAATAGAGCACCTTCGTCAGCGGCGTCAAGCCGAGCGCTTCGTGAATCATACGCGGGATTTCGGTGGTGATGAACGGAATCGCCAGCGAGATGTCCATGTAGACGTTGGGGTACATCGCCGCGAGGTAGCCCAACTGCCGCACGTAGGGATAGCCCGCGTGCAGCAGCACGAAGGGCACGTCACGATACTGCTCGCTTTGTAAAATCGGACGCAGGTAGAGCGGGTTCGCCTTGATCATATCGACGTCGGTGTCGCCGAAGCCGGTGTGAAACTGGATTGGCAGTTCTTGGCGGTTGGCGACTTTCAATGCCATCAGCACCAGATAATCGTTCAGCGGCTTGTTCGCCAGCCGGATTTTATTGTGTCCCCAGCGCCACTCGACTTCATCCCTGACCTGACCGAACGCCTTCACTGCGTCGTCGCGGCTCGTTATTTGGATGTCCAATCCTGTGCGGTAGGCGATGATGCTCTTGAGTCCGACGTGCCCCGTCTCGCGCGCCGCTTTGACGCCGCCCACGAAGGCATCGAGCATCTGCGAGAAGGTCGGGTATTGGAGGATGAGTTCTTCGGCAAAAGTTTCCAGCCGCAGCAGCCGTTCGACTTTCTGGTTGAACAAGCCCCGTTGTTCGACAGGCGTGTAGTTCTCCACACTTTTAAAGCCGTAGTCGATGATCAGCGTCTCGCTGTTGGTGTCGCTCCACATGCCGTCGGCGAGGGCTTTGATCGGCAGCGCGTTACGGGCTGCCAGCACCGCTTCGGGCGTCGGCTCGCAGTCGAGATAGCCCGCCAGTTCGCGGATGCCCCACAGCCACATGATCGTGTCGGGGACGTAGTTCGCCTTGATCAGCGGATCGGGGCTTTCGCTGAAATAGCCCTGAAACTCCGGCAGCGTCAGCGGCGCGTTCAGCTTCTTAAGCGCGTGGGCGTGGTGGTCGATGATTGGAACGTCGGAAAGGTCGATTTTGGTCATCATGAACCTTATTTGCTAGTTTCACACCCCATGTCTGTGCCTGTGCGTTTTACTCCCCCTCTCTACGCAGTGGAGAGGGGGTCGGGGGGTGAGGTCAGGTGAGGTTAGAACTTCCAGAAGTGATGCTTGATTTCGTAGGCGTCGTCTTGGGCGCTAAAGCTGGCGTATTCCAGCCGCTTGACGGCGATGTAGCTGGTCGCCAGCAGATCGCCGAGCGCGCCGGTCAGCACCTCGTCGGCTTCGAGCGCGTCGAGCGCGCCGTCGAGCGAGGTCGGGTAGCGCTTGATGCCGAGCTGCGTCGCGTTCGGCGTCGCTGAGATTGCCCGGATCGATCAGCGTCGGCGACACCCGGATCGAGCTTGCGCGCACGCCATCCAGCCCGGCGGCGATCAGCGCGCCGTAGGCGAGATACGGATTCATCGAGAGGTCGGCGGCTTTCAGTTCGGCGTTGGCAGTGCCTTCTTCGTCACTCTTATAGCGCGAGGCGACCCGCACCGCACCCTCGCGGTTGTCGGGACCCCACGCGGTGTAGGCGCTGCTCCAGAAATGCGGCTGCAAGCGATGATACGAGTTGGTGCAGGCGCAGGTCAGCGCCAGCAAGCCGGGCAGGTGATCGAGGATGCCGCCGATGAAGTGCAGCCCGGTGTCGCTCATGTTGAAATCGCCGCTGGGGTCGTACATCAGGTTATGCTTGCCCTTAGCGTCCCACAGGCTGAAGTGGATGTGTCCGCCGTTGCCCGCTTGATCGAGAAACGGTTTCGGCGCGAGCGAGGCGAACAAGCCGTGCTGGTAAGCGACGTTGCGGATCGTCTCGCGGATGAAGACGTGATTGTCGGCGCAGGTCAGCGGGTCGCTGTGATGGATCGCCATCTCCTGCTGACCGTGTCCCAGTTCGGGATAGTACAGTTCGACCGCGATGTTCTGGTCGTCCAGCGCCTCGACGATGTCGAGGATCACGTCGTTGGTGACGGTCATCGAGGTCGTGCTGAAGCAGAGCGTCTCGTCTACCGGCGCGTAGCTGCCGTCCTCGTTCTGGTATGCCATCGTCCATTCGAACTCGACCGCCATTTGCAGCGTGATGCCGAGATCCGCCGCCGCTGCGATCTGCCGCTTGAGGAACGAGCGCGGGCAGGCTTCCCACGGCGTGCCGTCCAGCTTGAGCATGTCGGTCGTCATCGCCGCCGAGCCATCCGCGTAGGGCAGCACGCGGAAGGTCGCCGGGTCGGGTGTGATGCGGATTTCGCCGACGGGACCCATCCCTTCGACCGGGGCGAGCTGGTCGAGCAGGTTCATCGCTTGCATGGCGACCGTCAGCCCGATGCCGTCGTTGATGCGCTTGGCGAGGTCACGGACGTGGGTGACTTTGCCGCGAATGATGCCGCCGTTATCGGTGTACAGACAGCGTACCAACTGGACTCCGGCGGCTTCTGCCATCTGCACGACTTGTTCGGTAGGCGTTGACGCGGTTTTGGCTGTTCGTTTGGTCATGGTGGTTCTCTCTTGTTGAGGTGTGGCGTAGGGGCGGGTTTCAAACCCGCCCCTACATCCTAATTCGTATGCTATCTCGCTTATAAGAACTCGAAATATTCGTCCACTTCGAACGGCTCGACCAGATCGAGGAAGCCCGCCGACGATGCATCCGCCCCGTGATCCGCCGCTTTCTTGATCTCGTGGCGCTTGACCGCGAGGTAGAGCTTGACGAACTCCTCGCCGAGCAGGTCGCGCAGTGGTGCATCGGCTTCGAGCGCGTCGAGCGCTTGCGGCAAGCTAGTGGGCAAATTCTCGACGCCCCCCATGCCGTAGGCGATCTTTTCGACCGCTGGCGGCGGCTCGATCTGATTCTTCAGCCCGTCAATCCCGGCGGCGATGATCGCGCTCATGACGAGATAGGGGTTCGACGCCGCGCCGGGGATGCGGTTTTCCAGATGCGCGCCTTCGCCCTTCAGCCCCTTGACGCGCACGCCGACGGTGCGGTTTTCAAAACCCCACGTCGCGTTGGTGGGCGCGAACGACCACTGTTTGTAGCGCTTGTAGCAGTTGATCGTCGGCGAAGCGAACGCGCAGATCGCCGCCGCGTGCTTGATCTGTCCGCCGAGCCACCAGCGACAGGTATCATTCAACGTGAGCGGATCGTCAAGGTTCGAAAAAGCGTTGACGCCGGTTTGCAGGTCGGTCAGGCTGTGATGATAGTGGCAGCCGCTGGCGGATTGATCGGCGTAGGGCTTGGTCATGAACGACGCCATGTAGCCGAGATTCTGCGCGATCTCCTTGACGCCGTTCTTGAAGCGGAAGGCGTGGTCGGCTGCCGAAATTCCGGCGGCAGGGGCGAAGTTGATCTCCATTTGACCGGGACCGTACTCCGAATTCGAGGTGATGATGTCCACGCCGATTTTGGGCATGTCCAACAAGATTTGGTCGACCAATTCCGGGTCGAAGTTATTGCGCAGGGTCGTGAAAATCTGGATGCCGGGGAACGGCGCTTCGCGCGTGGCGGCATCGACCAAATAAAACTCGTATTCGAAGCCGGAGTAGAAGCCGTAGCCCATGCGCTCAAGTTCGCCGAGCAGCGCCCGCGCCAGCGCGCGCGGCGCTGCCATCGCCGGTGCCCCGTCCTGAAAGCGCGGCTCGCAGAGGACTGCCGCCGTGCGGAACGCCCACGGCACGGTCACGAGTGTGTCGAGGTCGGGGAAGATGCGCGAATCGGGGAAGCCAAGGTCTTCCAGATAGCCCGATCCCATCGCCACGCCCGACTGCACGTCAAAACCCAGATGACCGAGCAAGAAGTTGAGTCCGGTGCTGGCGAAGCGGGCGAAATGGCGGGTCGGCACCGTCTTGGAGCGGGCGATCCCGTGCGTGTCGGTCTGCTCGAAGCGGACGAACTCGATGCCCGCCTCGTCAAGCTGCTGCTTGATCGCTTGGAGATTTTCTTCCGTAATCGTAAATGGCTGGGGCTGCGGCATGGTGGTTAGCCTAAATTTAGTATCGTATCGACCGATAATCGAAAAAATCGTAGGGGCGCAGCGCGCTGCGCCCCTACAGCACGCGAAAATTCTGGTGTAGGGGCGGGTTTCAAACCCGCCCCTACAGACATCACCCCAACAAAACCTAAATCGCTGGTTTCATTCCCCCTCTCCGCCGCTTCGCTTACGAGAGAGGGGGTTAGGGGGTGAGGTGAAGACTAATCTTCCGGCAGGGCTGGCGGGACGGCTTCCGGCACGACTTCCGCTGCCAGCGTGAACTTCTGATCCTGAATGTCGATCACGGTGACGCCCTTCTGCGGGATGTGCTGACCGTCGGCGAAGGTGATCGAGCCGGTGATGCCGGGGAAGTCGGTCGTTGCGAGCAGCGCTTCCTGAATCGCGGTTGCGTCGGTCGATCCGGCACGCTCGATGGCATCTGCCAGCAGTTTGACGGCATCGTAACCGAGGGCGGCGAAGGCGTTCTCCGGCGCGTGACCGTATTCGTCGGTGTAGGCGGCGATGAAGCTCTTGATGCCGTCGGTGCCGAGGTCGGCGTCCATCAGCGCGTGGGTGGTGAAGTAGACGTTGTTGGCGCTGTCCCCGGCGACGCTGATGATGTCGGGCGTGTCGTAGCCATCACCGCCGACTATCGGACCCGTCAGCCCGGCTTGGCGCATTTGCAGCACGACCGGACCGACGTTGTAGGGCATTGCCGAGATGAAGTAGAAATCAGGCTGATCGGCGAGCGCGCGCAGCTTGGTGATCTGCGAGGAGAAGTCGGTCGCGTCGTCGGCGTAGGTGTCTTCGAGCACCAGTGTGCCGCCCAGTTCCTCAAAGCGTGCCTTGAAATAGCTCGCCAGCAGCGTGGTGTACTCGACGCCTTCGTCGGTCAGCAGGTAGGCGGTGGGACCGAAGTTGGCGTAGGCGTATTCAGCGGCAGCGGCGGCTTGGACGTTGTCGCCGAAGCACGCCATGAAGAACAGATCGCCCACCTGATCAGGCAGCAGCGGCGAGGTCGCGCCAGCGGTGATGAAGGGGATGCCCGCGTCTTGGATGATCGGACCGGCTGCCAGCACGGAGTCGGAGTCGCTGAAGCCGACGACCGCCGCGACGTTATCTTGCTCGACGAACTGCTGAGCGATTTGGGCGGTCAGCGCCATGTCGTAGCGCGTATCGTGCGAAACCCCCACAAGCTGGCGACCGAGCACGCCACCGGCGGCGTTGATCTCCTTGATCGCCAGCAGCGAGCCGTTGGCGGCGGGCAGGTCAAGCGAGGACTCCGCGCCAGTCAGGTCGTAGCCCAGCCCAATCTTGATCGGTTCGTCTTGCGCCGTGACCAGCGAAATACTGGAGAGGAGTAAGACGGTAACGATGGTAAGAACAAAGACGAGCGTGGATCGGTTCTTCATCATTTCAGGCTCCTAACAACTATTTACGAGTAGAGGACTCCTGCTCGACGGCAGAGGTTTCCCCCGCTTCAACAGCCGCCGCGCGCAAGCGATGACCGCCGCGCAGCCGCTGCCAAATCCAACTGAAGTTGATTTCCCGATCTCCCATCAATCCGCCGGGGCGGAAGATGATGATCAGAATAAAGAGGACGGCGAGGACGATCTGGCTGACCCCGTAGAGCAGGGTGGCATCCTCGATACGACGGAGCGTTTCCGAAATGGCAGTAATCAGAATCGGTCCGATCACCGACCCGGTGACCGACCCCATACCGCCGATCACCAGCATCGTGATCACGCGGAAAGTAATGTCGAAATAGAATACCTTAGGCGAGAATGATGTCAAATAATGGGCGTAGAGCGCCCCGGCGACCGCCGTAAAGAAGGCGCTGACCACAAACGCCAGCAGGCGCGGGCGCATCACGACGATGCCGACCGACTGGGCGGCGGCGGGGTCTTCGCGCTGGGCGAACATGGCGCGCCCGAAGGCGGAAAACTTGATCCGCGAGACGACGTAGAGCGTGATGATCACCCAAACTACAACCCACCATAGGTCGGTGTAGCGGGTGACGTTGGAGAACGTCCGCGACCCGCGCGTGAACTCGTCGGCGTTGACCAGCACCACCCGCACGATCACCAAGAAGCCAAGGGTCGCCACTGCCACGAAATGACCGGACAGCCGCATCAGCACCAAGCCGACCAGCAGCGCGACCACCGACACGATCACCCCGGCGATCAGCGTCGCTGCGAGGAAGCCAATCGGGAAGTCGCCGATCATGGCGTCGAAGTGGACGTGTGCCAGCCAATCTGGCAGGTCGCGCAGATAAAGCCCTTTGGTGCGCAGCGGCAGCGTCAGCAGCGCCGAGATGTAGGCGCCGAGCGCCATGAAGCCGATGTGACCGAGCGAGAACACGCCGGTGAAGCCGTTCGACAGGTTGAGCGCGGCGACGAGGATCACGTAGATCAGCAAGTTGATGATGATGCTAATCCAGAAGTTGCTGCCCGCCGCGTTGAGGCTCGCCAGCAGCGCCAGCGTGACGATCACCAGCAGGAGCAGTCCATTGCGTTGTACATTGGCGAACATTCAACCAACCTCAGCGGGCGTTGTCATTGTCGGATGTCCCCAGAATACCGCCGGGGCGCACCAGCAGCAGCAGAATCAGGATGATGAAGACGAAAGCATCGCGGTAGCTGGTCAGCGACGAGGGCAGATAGGTCTTGAAGAAGTCGATCACGCCGGGCGCGGTGGTCGCGGCGGGCAGAATGTCGCCCAAGCCGGGGATCGCCGTTAGCAGCACTTCCAAGATGCCGAGCGTATAGCCGCCGACCACCGCCCCGCTGATGCTGCCGAACCCGCCGATCACGGCGGCGATGAAGGCTTTGAGCACCGGCGAGAAGCCCATGTCCGGGTTGATCGTGCCGGTCTGGACGGCGTAGAGCAGCCCGGCGACGCTCGCCAAGATCGCGCCGATCACGAAGGCGGTCACGATCACGCGGTTGGCGTTGATACCCATCAACTGCGCCGCTTGGATGTCCTCGGCGGCGGCGCGCATCGATAAGCCGAGCGTCGTCCGCGTCACGAACAGGCTGAGCAGCAGCAGGAGCACCAAGCCGAGCACCAAGCTGGCGATGTTAACCTTAGGGATCGTCAGCGCGCCGACGGTGACGACGCCGCGCAGAAAGTCAATTGTCGGGAAGGCGATCTGCACCGGCTGCTGAGCGAAGCGCGAGGTCAGCAGCGCGGTGTTCTGGAGAATCTGCCCGACCGCGAACGAGGTCAGCAGGGCGGCGACCTCCGGCGCGTGGCGGATCGGTCGGTAGGCGACGCGCTCCATCAGGATGGCGAGCAGCACCGTCCCGACCACCATCATCAGCAGCGCAATCGGCAGCGGTATCCCGGCGATCAGCGCGAAGGCGGCGATGTAGGCGGCGCTCATCATCATGTCGCCGTGCGCGAAGTTGATCAGCCGCAGGATGCCGAAGACCATCGCCAAGCCGACCGCCATCAGCGCGTACAAGCTGCCGATACTGAGCGCGTTGATCAACTGCTGCAAGGCGTATGAAGGCAAACTCATACCGCTCCTCCGAGATAAGCGCGTTCGACTTCGGGGTTTTTCTGCAAGGCTTTTGCCGTGTCCGCCAAAATGATCTTGCCGGTCTCCATCACGTACCCGCGATCCGCCACCTCGAGCGCCTGCCACGCATTCTGCTCGACCAGCAGCACCGTCACGCCCTGCGCGTGAATGCGCTTGATGATCGAGAAGACCGACTCGACCAGCAGCGGTGCGAGACCGAGCGATGGCTCGTCGAGCAGCAGCAGCTTGGGCTGTGCCATCAGCGCGCGCCCGATGGCGAGCATCTGCTGTTCGCCGCCGCTGAGCGTGCTGGCGGACTGCTTGCTGCGCTCCTCCAAGCGCGGGAACAGGTCGAAGACTTCGCGGCGGGTGCGATCATATAAAGCGCGACTGCGCGGCGTGACCGCGCCGAGCCGCAGGTTCTCGCTGACGCTCAAGTGACCGAACAGCCGCCGCCCTTCCGGGCACTGGACAATCCCCATGTTAACGATTTCATGCGCGGGAAGCTGATCGATAGGCTTGCCCTCGTAGAGAATCCGCCCGGCGCGCGGGTGCAGCAGCCCGGAGATCGCCCGCAGCGTGGTCGATTTTCCCGCCCCGTTCGAGCCGATCAGCGTGACCAGTTCGCCGTCGTTGACGGTCAGCGAGACCTGCTTGAGGACTTGGATTTTGCTGTAGTAGACGTCAATCGCTTCGATTTGGAGCATTGGATCAGTCAGTATCCTATCTGATCGAACATACGCTAACTTGATTTTCTCTTACCTCACCCCCTAACCCCCTCTCCACGCAGTGGAGAGGGGGAACAGTTAAGTCCCCTCGCCATGTAATGGAGAGGGGATTTAGGGGTGAGGTTTACTACGATGCGGCGGGCTGATGCGTCGTCCCCAAATACGATTCGATGACTTTCGGATCGCGGCGGATGGCTTCGGGCGCGCCGCTGGCGAGCACCTGTCCGTAATTCAGCACCGTAATTTGGTCGCAGATGTTCATGATCAGGCGCATGTCGTGTTCGACCAAGATGATCGTCAGGTCAAAGCGCTGCTGAATTTCGAGGATCATCTGGTGCAGGGCGTCGGTTTCGCTGTGGTTCATCCCGGCGGCGGGTTCGTCGAGCAGCAGGATTTTGGGCGAGGTCGCCAGCGCCCGCGCGATTTCGAGGCGCCGCTGCATCCCGTAGGCGAGGCTCGACGCCTGCCGATCCGCTTCAGCCGCCAAGCCGAACATTTCGAGGTGCGCCATCGACTGCTCGGTGAGCATCTGCTCTTTGCGGTGGAACGACCCGGTGCTGAACAGAAACTCGAATACGCCGAACCGGGTGCGCAACTGCTGTGCCGTCCGCACGTTGTCGAGCACTGACAGCGCGCCGAACAAGCGGATATTTTGGAAGGTTCGGGCGATGCCCAAGCGGGTCACGGCGGGCATTCGCATCCCGGTGATATCGCGCCCTTCGAAGCTGATCTTGCCCTTGGTCGGGGCGAGATAGCCGGTCAAGCAGTTGAAAAGGGTGGTCTTGCCCGCACCGTTCGGTCCGATAATGCCGTGAACCGCGCCGCGCTCGACCTCGACCGAAACGTCGTCGAGCGCGCGCAGCCCTCGAAACGATTTCGTCAAATGTGAGATTTCCAAGATGCTCGAAGTCTGCGGCTGGTTGCTCATGACTTTCCTTAGCTTGATTGTTACATCTTAGCCAGAGGCAGGAAACATTGCAAATAGTCCAACCAGAGGATAACGAATTTCCGACGGTGACGCTTTGAATTGATCTCGCCCAAATATCCAAATTCCTTTCGGTAATTTATACAGTTGCGGCAGCCGACTTTGGCGTTACGATTGAGCGTTTCGCGCCCAGCGGAGCCGAGCAGATCATGGAATTGCTGTTTGTCTACGGCACTCTACAAGACCCGGAAATCCAGATGCACGTCTTCGGACGCATCACCGCAGGCACGCCGGACGCGCTCGACGGCTACCGCAAAGCCGAGATCGCCATTGGCGGCAGCACTTACCCGATTGCCAAGCTCGACAGCGCCAGCAGCATCGACGGGCGCACCCTCGAAGTATCGCAGGAAGAACTGATGAACATTGACCGCTATGAGGGCGGCGAATATCGTCGGCTGCGTGTGAGACTGCGCAGCGCTGTCGAGACGTGGGTCTACTGCGAGTAGATCACTTCAGCGGCGGCACCTCGACGCGAGTGCCGTTCAGGTGCGCCACAAACGTCCCATCCTGTTTCCAACCGGGCTGCTCGATCAACGGCGGCGGGGTGGGGTCGTCGGTGTCGCCCTCGTAGACGGCGCAGATCAAGTCGTGCTGCGGCTGGAGCGCGGCGCTGAGCACGCCGATCAGGTTGGCGCCGTAGACCAGATTGCCGCTGCCTTCGCGCGGTTGGGGAGTTGATGAATAGCCTTGCAGCGGACGCAAGCCGACCTCGCGCCCGCCAACACGCAGGAATAACCCGCCATTTTCCAAGCGGATCACCGGGATCGCCCCGGCGTCAAAGCCGAGCGCCGCGCTGCCTTCCTCCGCCGTGACTTGATCGGCGTCAGGATCAATCGTGATCCGGTGGGCGCGCAGGTGCAGCCGCCCTAACGGGATCAGCGTCGTATCGACGAGATGCCGATGCCCGTTGGCGTCAATCGGATAGCGCAGCCGCAGCCAGCGTGTGCCATCGGCACTAGCGCCGACGGCGAAGGCGAAGACGCGCTCGCGCTGCCCGCGCAGCCCGGCTTCGACCAAGCACAGATTGCTGTCGAGGCTCGGCTGTCCGGCATCCAGCCCGACGTTGAAGGGAGCGCGCGTGCTGTAGACGAATTTCGCGTATTTGCCGCCGTAACCCGGCTTGACGCTCCCGGCGTTGAAGCGCTGAACCTGCCCGCCGCGCGCGCTGACGATCCAGCCGGGCTGCGGGAAGACGCGGATGTAATCGCCCTGCTCGGCGGGCAGCGGGACTTCTTCCGCCGTCCAGAACAGGTCGTCGTCGGGCAACGCCCATAAGCCGCCGAACGCCTGCATCGCCCAATAAGTCGCGCCGGTCGAGATGTAGCGCTCGATCACTTCCGGGCTGCCGCTGGCGGTCAGCGACTGGCGCAGCGTGCCATCGGGACGGAGCGCCCCGCGATCCGCGTACCAGCGCAGATGTCGCCCGACCAGACGGCGCAGCATCCCGACCGGATGATCCCAGCAGCCCAGCTTATACGCCCACAGCGGCGCGCCCAGCCGCGCGAATTTGTAGGCGAGGCTGCGCCCGAACTCGCAGTACGCGCCGTCGGCGGCGAAAAAGTAGGGATAGTGGTGCATCCACGCGCGCACCCGATCCAGCAGTTCGTCGCGGCGCTGTGGCTCGGAATCGCCGTCGACCGTCGCCCACGCCAGCACGTGCATCGCAAAAACCCACGTGTTGTAATCGTCGAAAGCATTCGCGCCGCGCTGTGCCGCGTCGTCGTACCAGCCGTCGCCGCAGTACACGCCGTCCAGATAGTCGAACATGACCTCGCGGATCAGCGCCGGGTCGTGGGGCAGGTTCAACGCCTTGCGCGCCGTGTGGTTGAGCGCCCAAAAGAGCGCCCAATTGCTCGACCATGCCGACGGACGCGCGCCAAAGCGATCCAGAAAGGCGGCGACGTTCGCCTGCTGGCGCGGCGTCAGCTTCGACCAAACGCGGTCGCGCGTTTGCCAGAGCGCGAAGGCGACCTGTCCCGTTTCGACGGTGCGCTGATCCCAGTCCGCATTGACGCTGCCGCGCCCCCAATAACCGGGCGAGTCGGGATCGCAGCCATTGACCAGCGCGCGGGTCATTAGCGTTTCCAGATCGTAGATTTTGCCGCGCCACGTCAGCCGGGCAGGGCGATCCGGGTAAGAAAGCCAGCTTCCCAAACCCCACAACATCCGGGTGACGCCCTCGTAAGAGCCGCCCGCGTCGGCGGCGTTGGACACGCCGTCGAACAGCGTCCGCGCGCCGCTCGCATCCAGATGATCCGCCCATCCGGCGACGATCCGCAGCCACAGGTCGAGCGCTTCGGCGCGCGTAAAGGGGGTAACGCGATTTTCACTCATGAAAGAATCCCATCGCTCAAAAGCATTCTTTGGCGGGCAGCCCGCACCTGTAATTGTCGATTATGCACGAATTCGCGCCGCCGGGGTGCTCAACTGGTTGACAAGTTTCCAAAGATCATCTATGTTGATGTTACCGCTCACGTTAGCGGTAACGGAAACTAATATGAATTATAGTTGCAAGTGTTCGCTTTAGAAAAACAGTTGTTAATCGAAACTCAATGAGCTTTTTTAATCTTTCCCGATACCGCACGACCCCGATCCGAAGCGAATTTCCGGCGCTTCAGGCGATTTTTGCGTCGCGGCGGTGCTCATGAACAAGCCGCGCGTGACGATTGCCGACGTCGCCGAACAAGCGCACGTCTCGAAGATGACGGTTTCGCGGGTCATCAACAACAAGGGCGAGATCAGCCCGACGACGCGCGAGAAAATCCTGCAGGTGATGGACGAACTCGGCTATCGCCCGAATCACATCGCCCGCAGCCTCGCCACCAATACGACGCTCCGCATCGGCATCGTCGTGCCGAGCATGGCGAACACCTACTTCGGCGCGATTGTCGAAGGCGCTGAGAATTTCCTCTGGGAACACGACTATCACATCATGCTGGGGCACACCGCCAGCAACCCGCTCCGCGAGCGCGCGGTGCTGGACATGTTCGACGATCAACGGGTCGACGGCGTGATCGTCCTCAGCGCGCACAGCACCAAAGAAGACATGACGCGCTATCTGCGCAGCCAGCGCGCGGCGGTCACAATCAACACGCCGGTGAAATTTGGCGCGGCGCGGCGGATTTACACCGACGAAGTCAAAAGTATGGCGCTGACCGTCCGCCACCTGACGTCGCGCGGGCGGCGCAGGATCGGCTACGTCCGCTTCGGCATCACCACCTACGCCCACAACGAACGTTATCGCGGGCTGCAACTGGCGCTGGAAGCGGAAGGACTGCCCTTCGACCCCGCTCGACAGATGGTCACGCTCGACGACAATATGCCGAGCATGGTCGACGGCACGATCAAACTGCTAGAACAATTCCCGGAGATGGACGCTTTGGTCTGCTTCAACAGCGGCATTGCCGCGACGGCGGTACACGCCTGCGCGCGCATGGGTCGGCGCGTGCCGGACGAAATTGCCGTGATCGGCTACGACGACATCTTCGTTTCCGAACTGATCGTCCCCTCACTTACTACCGTCGAGCTTGCCATTCCCAAGGACGAGGTCGGCGCAATGGCGGCACGGATGCTGCTGGAACAGATCAACGATGGCAGCGCGCCGTTCGACGACGTCATCCTCGACCACAAGCTCATCGTCCGTGACAGCGCGCCTTGAGCGCATGGATCGCAGTGAAAGGAGGATGCTTCCCAAATAGCGTGTTTGTCTCTGCACACTAGCCGAGAATTAATTAGGAGATATTCGCATGAAAGGTTTACGTCTAGTATTGCTGTTTACTATCACCGCTTTGCTGCTGTCGTCCGTCGCTTTCGCGCAGGATATGACTTACAACGAAGCGCCCATGCTGGCAGATAAAGTCGCTGCCGGGGAACTCCCGGCGCTGGCTGATCGTCTGCCTGCCGAACCGCTGGTGGTCACGCCGATTGACAGCGTTGGCACGTATGGCGGCACGTGGCATATGGGTTCGCGCGGTGTGGGCGACGACGCGGGCTTCACCCGCACGGTCGGCTATTACGGCTTAGTGCGCTGGAACTGTCGATTGGACGTCTGTCATTCCCGACGTCGCCAAATCGTTTGAGATCAACGACGACGCCACCGTGTTCACCTTCCATCTGCGCGAAGGGATGAAGTGGTCGGACGGCGAGCCGTTCACTGCCGACGACATCCTCTTCGACATCAATGACCATTATCTGAACACTGACCTTCAGCCTGCGCCCCCCGCTTGGCTGATGTCGGGCGGCGAGCCTGTCAAAGCGGAAAAGCTCGACGACTACACGGTTCAGTTCACCTTCGTCGCCTCCAACGGTCTGTTCTTGCAGAACCTAGCGACGCCCAACGGACAATCCTTGGTATCCCAGCCCAAGCATTACCTGTCGCAGTTCCACGCCAGCTATGCTGATCAAGCGACGCTCGACGCGGAAGTCAAAGCTGCCGGACTGGATAGCTGGGTCGATCTGTACAGCCAGAAGGGCGGTTTCGCCGCTGGTCGTCCGAATACGCTCTGGAACAATGCCGACCTGCCGACCGTATTCGCGTGGCACGTCGTCAATCCGCTGGCACCCGATGCGACCCAAGTCACCTTGGAACGCAACCCGTACTTCTACGCCGTCGATCCGGATGGCAACCAGCTTCCCTACTTCGACGGTGTGAACTACACCATCGCCACCGACCCGCAGACGCTGGTGCTGAAGGCGCTCAACGGCGATTTCGACGTGCAGGATCGTCACATCGCCAACAACGCCAACCGCGCCGTGTTCTTCGACAATCAGGATGCGGGTGGCTACCACTTCTATCAGACCGTGCCGAGCAGCTCGAACGTGATGGCGATTGCGCTCAACCTGACCAATCTGGATCAGGCGCACCGCGAAATCTACCAGAACAAGGACTTCCGCATCGGCTTGTCCGAAGCGATCAACCGGCAAGAGATCATCGACGTGGTTTACGTGGGTCAAGGGCAGCCGTATCAAGTCGCTCCGCGCCCGCAGTCGTCGCTCTACAACGAGCAGTTGGCGACGCAGTACACCGAATTCAACCCCGACGATGCCAATGCCGAACTCGACAAGGTGCTGCCTAATAAGGACGCCGAAGGTTTCCGGCTGATGCCCGATGGCACGCGGCTGACTATCGCTATGGAAGCGATCACGTCGCTGCAGCCGGAGTGGCCCGACGTGCTGCAACTGGTTCAGCAGTACTGGGCGGATGTCGGCATCGACATGCAGTTGGTGGTCGAAGAGCGTACCGAATTCTACAACCGCAAAGCCGCCAACCAGCAGGACGCGAACGTTTGGGGCGGCGACGGTGGTCTGGAAGTCATTCTCGAACCGCGCTGGTACTTCCCCTTCTCCAACGAATCGCTCTTCGGCGAAGCGTGGCAGTACTACTACAACGACCCCAGCGACGCGCGCGCCGAAGTGCCGCCGGATGCGGTCAAGCAGCAGATGGATCTGTACAATCAGTTGAAGGCGACCCCGGATCAAGAGGGTCAGAACGCGCTGATGGAACAGATTCTGCAAATCGCAGCCGATCAGTTCTACGCGATTGGCATCGCGCTGCCCGCCAATGGCTACGGGATCGTCAAGAATAACGTCCACAACGTGCCGGATCAGATTCTAGCCGCTTGGCTGTATCCGAATCCGGGTCCGACCAATCCCTTCACTTTCTATTACGGTAATTAGTTCGACCCGTAAGTCCGGCGGTGCCCTCCTCACAGGAGGGCACCGCCGCAACAAGGGAAAATAATATGTTACGTTTTATCGTAAAGCGCATGATTTCCCTCGTCGTTACGCTCGTCGCTGTCTCAGTGGTCGCTTTCGCCATTATCGAGCTTCCGCCGGGAGATTTCCTCACCTCCTACATCGCCAATATCGCGGCGGACGGGCAGACCGCCAGCCAGCAGTTGGTGGACAGCCTACGCGAACAGTACGGGCTTGATCAGCCGGTGCTGGTTCAGTACACCAAATGGATGGGCAACATCCTCTTTAAAGGCGATTTCGGTCAGTCATTCGAGTGGAATCGCCCGGTCGTGGAGGTGCTGTGGAGTCGGATGAGTATGACGGTCATGGTGTCGTTAGCGACGCTGATGGTCACATGGATGATTGCGCTGCCAATCGGCATCTACTCGGCGGTCAAGCAGTACTCTCCGGGCGACTATATTGCCACGCTGCTCGGCTTCATTGGCGTCGCCGTGCCGGACTTCCTGATCTCGCTGGTGCTGATGTACATCGCCTTCAAATACTTCAACCAGAGCGTCGGCGGGCTGTTCTCACCCCAGTTTGAGAGCGCCGACTGGTCATTCGCCAAACTGCTTGACCTGCTCAGCCATCTCTGGATTCCCGTGATCATTATCGGTCTCGCTGGGACTGCCACCTTGATCCGCGTGATGCGCGCCAATCTGCTCGACGAGCTGCGCAAACCTTACGTCATCGCGGCGCGGGCGCGTGGTCTGCCCGAACGGACTGTCATTTTGAAATATCCTGTGCGCGTGGCGTTGAATCCGTTCATCAGTACGGTGGGCTGGGTGCTCCCCGGCTTAGTCTCCGGCTCGATCATCGTCTCGGTGGTGCTGAGCCTTCCGACCGTCGGTCCGCTGCTGCTGCGCTCGTTGATGTCCCAAGATATGTATCTGGCGGGCGCCTTCGTCCTGCTGTTGAGCATCCTGACGATGGTCGGCACGCTGCTGTCCGACATCCTGCTCGCGCTGGTCGATCCGCGCATCCGTTACAGCTAGTGGTAAGGGTTGAATGATGGCACTTGATAACGAAGTGGGCGAGCTGCCCACCCCTGACCGCCAAGATGAGCGCATCACCGCACCGGAGGTTGACGATTACGTCGTACATGGCGACGCGAAGGTGCTGGTCGCCTCGCAGTGGAAACTGATCTGGTGGCGCTTCCGGCGGCATCGCGTCGCGCTGTTCAGCGCGATCGTGCTGCTGGTCATTTACACCTTGGTACTGTTCGGCGAATTCTTCGCGCCTTATGATCCCGGCGACTATGCCGCGCGTTACACCTACGCGCCGCCGCAAGCGCTGAATCTGCTCGACACCAACGCCGACGGGCAAGCTCGTCTTCAACCCCCACGTGAACGACTACAAGGTTGAGATCGACCCGGAAGCGCTGCGACGCACTTTCGTTGCCGACCCGGACAAGGAAATTCCGGTCAGCTTCTTCGTGCATAGCTGGTCGTACAAGCTGCTCGGCGTGTTCGAGTCTGACCTCCACCTGTTCGGTGCGACCAACGGACGCGATCGCGTGTACCTGTTCGGCGCGGACGCGCTGGGGCGCGACGTGCTCAGCCGGATGATCTACGGGACGCGGGTCTCGATGACCATCGGCTTGGTCGGCGTGGTGATCAGTTTGGTGCTCGGCATCTTCTTGGGCGGGATTTCCGGCTACTTCGGTGGCTGGCTCGACGAAATAATCCAGCGCTCGATTGACTTCTTGCGCTCGCTGCCAACGATCCCCTTATGGCTGGGCTTGGCAGCGGCTTTCCCGGTCACGTGGGGACCGCTGGAAACGTATTTTGCGATCACCCTCATCCTCTCGCTGATCGGCTGGACGGCGCTGGCGCGAGTCGTGCGCGGGCGCTTTCTCGCCTTGCGCACCGAGGATTTCGTGATGGCGGCGCGGCTGGACGGCGCGAGCCAACTGCGCGTGATCTTCGAGCACATGCTCCCGGCGTTTTACAGCCACATCATCGCCTCGATCACGCTGGCGATTCCGGGCATGATCCTCGCCGAAACCGCGCTGAGTTTTCTCGGCTTGGGCTTGCGCCCGCCGGTCGTCAGTTGGGGCGTGATGCTGCAAGACGCGCAGAACGTCCGCGCGGTGGCGACTGCCCCTTGGCTGTTGATCCCGGCGGTCGGCGTGGTGGTCTCGGTGCTGGCGCTCAACTTCTTGGGCGATGGTCTGCGCGATGCGGCGGATCCGTATTCGCATTAAGAGGAAAGATTTAACGCAAAGGCGCAAAGACGCGAAGTCGCAAAGGTAGGGGCAGACCTATGTGTCTGACCAATTCGGCGCACACGTAGGGGCGCCCCTACAAAATACAAATGGTTCATGGCATAGATTAACGGAACTTGATTGTGGAAAATACGCTGTTAGAGGTCAAGGATTTACAGACTTACTTCTATCTGCCGGAAGGGACGGTGCAGGCGGTCGATGGCGTGGACTTCAGCCTGCCGCGCAGCGGCACGCTCGGCATTGTCGGCGAGAGTGGCTGCGGCAAGAGCGTCACCGCTTACTCGATCCTCAAGCTGATCACCAAGCCGGGCAAGATCGTCGGCGGCAGCATCCTGTTCGACCGCTCGCGCAGCGGCGGCCCGGACGTGATCGATCTCGCCGCGCTGGGCGACAACAGCCCGGAACTGCGCAGCATTCGCGGCAGGGACATCTCGATGATCTTCCAAGAGCCGATGAACTCGCTCAGCCCGGTGCACACCATCGGCGAGCAGATCACCGAGGGGATTATCCTGCACTTGGGCGTCAGCAAGCAGGAGGCGCTCGACCGGGCGATTGCGCTGCTGCGCGAAGTCGGCATCCCCAAGCCGGAGGAGCGCGTCCACAACTTCACTTTCCAACTAAGCGGCGGGATGCGCCAGCGCGCCATGATCGCGACGGCGCTGGCGTGCAGCCCCAAACTGCTGATCGCCGACGAACCGACGACCGCGCTCGACGTGACCATGCAGGCGCAAATCCTCGAACTGCTCAAGGTGATGCAGCAGCAGTTCGGCATGGCGCTGATGCTGATCACCCACGACTTGGGCGTGGTCGCCGAAACCTGCGACGAGGTGGTCGTCATGTACTTGGGCGAAGTGGTCGAGCAAGCGCCGGTCGACGACCTATTCCACGATCCGCAGCACCCCTACACGCAGGCGCTCTTGAAATCGGTGCCGCGCTTGGGCTTGGGACGCCAGCAGCGGCTCAACCCGATTCGCGGCAGCGTCCCCGACCCGTTCAGCCGACCGTCGGGCTGCCCGTTCCACGACCGCTGCGAAAAGCGGATCGCCGGGCGCTGCGAGGTCGTACACCCTAAGCTGACGCGGCTCCCGGACGGGCGCACGGTGCGCTGCTTACTCTACGAGGACGAAACCGCATGACGCAGACTATGCCGAATGTGCAAACGCCGCTGCTCGAAGTCGTCAACTTGAAGAAGTATTTTCCGCTGCGTCACGGTGCGCTCAACCGTCACGTTGGCGACGTGAAAGCGGTCGATGACGTGAGTTTCGACATTTTCCCGCGCGAGACGCTGGCGCTAGTCGGCGAGAGCGGCTGCGGCAAGACGACTATCGGGCGCTGTATCGTGCGCGCCTATACGCCGACGGCGGGTGAACTGCGCTATCACGATAGCGAGCAGCAGACCGAGCGCGGCGCGGTCGGCGAAGCCAGTATCGACCTCGCCACACTGAGCGAGCGCCAACTGATTCGCTTCCGCCGCGACATCCGCATGATCTTCCAAGACCCGTTCGCCTCGCTCAACCCGCGCATGACGGTCTTCAACATCATCGCCAACCCGCTCAAGATTCACCGACTGGCGAAGGGCAAGGAACTCGAAGACCGGGTTGCATCGCTGATGCGGCAGGTCGGCTTGCGCCCGGAGTACATGCGCCGCTATCCGCACGCCTTCAGCGGCGGGCAGCGCCAGCGCATCGTCATCGCGCGGGCGCTGGCGTTAAATCCACGCCTCGTAATCGCCGACGAAGCGGTCTCGGCGCTGGACGTCTCGGTGCGGGCGCAGATCCTCAACCTGATGGAAGATTTGCAGGAGCAGTATCACCTGACTTACCTGTTCATCTCGCACGACTTGAGCGTCGTCGAGTACGTCGCTGACCGGGTAGCGGTGATGTACGTGGGCAAGCTGGTCGAACTCGCGCCGACGGCGAAGCTGTTCTATCAGCCGCGCCATCCCTACACCGAAGCGCTGATGTCGGCGATCCCGAAGCCCGACCCGCGCCTGCGCTCGCAGCGGATCATCTTGAGCGGCGAAGTCGCTGACCCGGCGAATCCGCCGACTGGCTGCTATTTCCATCCGCGCTGCCGCTACGCGCAGGATCGCTGTAAGGTCGAGACGCCGCCGCTGCGGAAGATCGACGGTGATAGGCTGGTCTCGTGCCACTTTGCGGAAGAACTTCAGCTTGAGGGAATCCCGGTGGTGGAGTAGTGCGCGCAATGTGAGGTTGTAGGGGCACGACATGTCGTGCCCCTACCTGTTGCCTACTTGAATTGTGGGTTGTAGTAGGGTATCTGAAAATTCCCATAACGCGGGAATGTAGGGGCGTTATATATAACGCCCCTACGGACGCCGGTGCTTACGGTGTTGGCGAACTTCTGAAAAGAGAGAACAACTATTATGCTTGCTGAGCGTTTTTCAGCGGAAACTCTAAAGATTATTTCGATTGACGAGTGGACGCCCTACCCGACGGCGGTGGATCGCGCGATGTGGGAAGCGCTGCCGGATGATCTGCGCGCGGCGCTGATCGCGCAGGGCGAGGCGGCGCTGAAGGTTGCGTGGGAGCCGCTGCTGGCGACTCGCTTCCTCGAATACGCCCGCATCGGCAACCGCAGCGAGTACGAGCGCGAGAACTTCGGGCGGCGTAATAAGCTGATCGCGCTGGCGCTGGCGGAGTGCGTCGAAGGCAATGAGCGCTTCGTGGACGAGATCGCCAACGGCATCTGGCTGATCTGCGAGGAGACCTACTGGGGCTTGCCCGCTCACGTCGCCATGCAGCAGGCGGGCGTCGATCTGCCCGACTACGCCGAGCCGACGGTCGATCTGTTTGCCGCCGAGACCGCCGCCGCGCTCGCCTACATCGATTATCTACTCGGCGAGTCGCTGGACGGCGTCTCGCCGCTGATCCGCCCGCGCATCCACGCCGAGATCGAGCGGCGCATCCTGACGCCCAACCTCGACCGCGACGACTTCAAATGGATGGGCTTCCACACCGACGAGCGCCCGAACAACTGGAATCCTTGGATCAACTCGAACTGGCTGGTGTGCGTCCTATTTGTCGAGCGTGACCCGCAGCGACGGCGCGCTGCCGTCGCCAAGATCATGCGCTCGCTGGACTTGTTCATCGATCCCTACCCGGCGGATGGCGGCTGTGACGAGGGTCCCGGCTACTGGATGCGGGCGGCGGGGTCGCTGTTCGAGGCGCTGGAGTTGCTGGCTCAGGCGACCGGCGGGCAGGTCGATGCCTTTGACGAGCCGCTGATCCGCGAGATGGGGCGTTTCATCTATCGCGTGCAAATCGACGGCGACTACTACACCAATTTCGCCGATGCCTCGGCGCTGGTCGTGCCGGAAGCGTCGCTGATCTATCGCTATGGTCAGGCGATCCACGACCGCGAGCTGACGGCGTTCGGCGCGTGGGCGGCGGCACGGTCGCCGCTGGGCGGTGCGGGCGGCTGGGGTCGCCCGATTGAAAGCCCGATGCGCTGGCTGCGGGCGATTTTCAGCGCGAGCGAGATCGTCGGGGCGGAAGCCTACGCGCCTCAGCCGCGTGACGTTTGGCTGCCCGCCATTCAGGTGATGCTGGCGCGCGATCAAGCCGGAACAGCGCGAGGCTTCACGGTGGCGGCGAAAGGCGGTCACAACGACGAGAGCCACAATCACAACGACGTGGGCGAGTTCGTCGTCTATTACGACGGCAAGCCGCTGCTGATCGACGCGGGCGTCGAAACCTACAGCCGCAAGACTTTCAGCCCGCAGCGCTACGAACTGTGGACGATGCAGTCGGCGTATCACAACCTGCCGACGATTGACGGCGTGCAGCAAGCGCCGGGTGCGCAATTCGCCGCGCGGGACGTGACCTACGCGGCGAATGACGAGTGTGCCGAGCTATCGCTCGACCTCGCCGGAGCCTACCCGCCGGAAGCGGGCATCCAGCGCTGGACGCGGACAATCCGGCTGGATCGGGGACAAGCGGTGACGGTCACGGACGACTACCAACTCGATCACGCGCCGGGCGACCTCTGGTTGAGCCTGCTCACGGTGAGCGGCGTCGTGCTGGAGGCGGAGGGCGTCATTCGCCTGACCCCGGCTGCGCTTCCCAATGGTATCTCGGCGGGCGGCGTTATCCGTTACAATTGCGATCAGTTTGCGGCTTCGGTTGAAATTCTGGCGATCAACGACAACCGAATGATCCACGTTTGGGGCGAAGCAATTCAGCGCATTCGCCTGAGCGTGGTCAAGCCGCAGCGGTGCGCCTCATGGACATTGGAGCTACGTAAAGCCTAATGCAAGCAACCTCAATTCAAGCGACCCTAGCGCGCGCGGTGGAGCAGGTGCGCCGCAACCAGCAGCATTTCGGGGATCGGTTTCCGCATCACGGCGAGGGCATGACCTACGTCTTGACCGACAATAATCATTGGATGACCTCGTTTTGGACGGGGCAGCTCTGGCTCGCCTATGCTGCGTCGGCGGACGCGGCATTTCGCCGGGAAGCGGAGCGACAGCTCGCCAGCTTCGAGTACCGGCTCGTGAACCGCATCGACGAGAGCCACGATTTAGGCTTCCTCTATACGCTCAGCGCGCGGGCGCAGTGGCAGCTCACCGGCAGCCAAGCGGCGCGTCAGCTTGCTATCGACGCGGCGGAACGGCTGATCACGCGCTTTCACCCCAAAGGCGAATACATTCAGGCGTGGGGTGCGCTCAACGACCCGGTGGAGGGCGGGCGCATGATCGTCGACTGCCTGATGAACCTGCCGCTGCTGTTCTGGGCGTCACACGAGACCGGCGACCCGAAATACGCCGACGTCGCTTCCCGCCACGCGCGCACCACGCTGCGCTATCTGGTGCGCCCGGACGACCACACCTATCACACCTTCTTCTTCGATCAGGCGACCGGCGCGCCGTTGGGCGGCAAGACCGCGCAAGGCTACGCCGACAACTCGCTCTGGTCGCGCGGGCAGGCGTGGGCGATCTACGGCTTCGCGCTGGCGTCGGAATGGACGGGCGACCGCGAGATGCTCGACGTCGCCTGCCAACTCGCCGACCGCTTCTGGATTGAGCTAGGTGATGCGCCCGTCCCGCTGTGGGACTTCCGCGTGCCGCCCGATGGCCCGCAGAAGCGCGATAGTTCCGCCGGAGCAATTGCCGCTTGCGCCATGTTCAAGCTCGCCGGGCTGGTCGCGGACGCGGATTTGTCCGTCGAATATCAGCAGCGCGCCGAAGCTGTGACCCTCCGCCTGACCGAAAGCTGTTTCGAGAGTTCACCCGAAGCGCAAGGGCTGCTGCGCGATTCGACTTACAACTTCAACACCAACCATGCGGTCGAGCAGTTCATGCCCTTTGGCGATTATTTTTATCTTGAAAGTCTGGTGACGATGAGCGGCAGGGGAGTCGATTTTTGGGGGACTGCCAGCCTGAAACCCGCCACCACGTAGGAGACGACCACCATGCTTTATCCACAAAGCAGCAGTACCCGCCAGATGCTCGACCTGTCCGGCTTCTGGCAGATTCAATTTGATCCGGCGGAAACCGGCGGCTTCGAGTCCGGCTTCGGCGGCGGCGAGATCATCGCCGTGCCCGCCAGTTGGAACGACCAGTTCAACGACCGCCGCGATTATCTGGGCACGGCGTGGTATCAAACCAG
This sequence comes from uncultured Chloroflexia bacterium, assembly GCA_963826685.1. Classification (GTDB taxonomy): domain Bacteria; phylum Chloroflexota; class Anaerolineae; order Aggregatilineales; family Phototrophicaceae; genus Flexifilum. The sequence continues at coordinate 526,667 of CAWGYC010000009.1, forward strand.
CTTCGCGCTGCCTTGGGGCTGGCGCGGACAGCGGATTTTCGTGCGCTTCAACTCGGTCAACTACCTCGCCGAAGTGTGGCTCAACGGCGTGAGGCTCGGCGATCATGAGGGCGGGCATCTGCCCTTCGCCTTCGAGATCACCGACCGCGCCAAAGACGCGGACAACCTGCTGGTCGTGCGCGTCAACGGCGAACTCGCGCCGGATCGCGTGCCGCCGGGCAACTTGTCCGGGCAGCCGGGCGTCTCGTTCGGGCGTGTCGACTATCCCGACGCCAATTTCGACTTTTTCCCCTTCTGCGGCATCCAGCGCCCGGTGCTGATCTACACCATGCCCCAAGACGCGATCACCGACGTGACCGTCACGACCGAGATCGACGGGACCAGCGGGATCGTCGCCGTCAAGACCAAGCGCGAAGGCGGCGACGATCTGCTGACGCGCATCAGTCTGACCGGGCACGGCGCGGACGTGAGCGCCAAGAGCACCAGCGGCGACGCGACCCTGACCGTCCCCAACGCGGCATTCTGGTCGCCGGATGCGCCCAACCTCTACCAACTACAGGTCGAACTGCTGCGCGCGGGCGCGGTGGTCGACAGCTACAACCTCGACGTCGGCATCCGCACGATTAAAGTCGAAGGCGATCAACTGCTGCTCAATGGGCAGCCCGTCAAGCTGCTCGGCTTCGGGCGGCACGAAGATTTCCCGGTCGTCGGCAAGGGGCTGCTGCCCGCGCTGATCGTCAAGGACTATGGGCTGCTCAGTTGGATCGGCGCGAACTCGTTCCGCACCTCGCACTATCCCTATTCCGAGCAGATGGTCGATCTCGCCGATCAGTTGGGCTTCCTGATCATCGACGAGACGCCCGCCGTCGGCTTGTTCTTCACCGAGCCGGGCTTGGCGAAGCGCAACGCGGTCTGCCAGCAGTACATCCGCGAGTTGATCGACCGTGACAAGAACCACCCCAGCGTGATCATGTGGTCGCTGGCGAACGAGCCGCACACGGCGGAGCCGGAAGCGCGCGCCGCCTACTACGCGGGCGATTTCCCGGTCAGCGCAGGATCAAGCCGGAAAGCGGCGGTCGATGCCTTTCGCGAGCAGGCGGAACTGGCGCGTTCGCTCGACCCGACCCGCCCGATCACGCTGGTCAGTCACGAGGGGGCGACCGAAGAAGCGTGGCGCTTCGTCGACGTGATCTCGCTCAACCGTTACAACGGCTGGTACACCCAGTCGGGACAGATCGAGGTGGGCGCGGCGCGGCTCTCGCACGAGATCGACCTGATCCACGAGCGCTTTCCGGGTCCGTTCATCCTGTCGGAGTTCGGCACCGACACGATCCCCGGTCATCACGCCGAGCCGCCGGAGATGTTCAGCGAGGAATATCAGGTCGCGTTCCTGAGCGCCTACATCGCCATGCTCAACAGCAAGCCGTTCGTCGTCGGGCAGCACATCTGGAATCTGTGCGACTTCAAAACGTCGCAGGGCGTCATTCGAATGGGCGGCTACAACTACAAGGGCGTCTTCACCCGTGACCGTCGCCCCAAGCTGGCAGCCCACCGCTTGCGCGAGTTGTGGAAGAAGTAGAGATTTTACCTCACCCCCCAACCCCCTCTCCATTCTATGGAGAGGGGGAAAAGCACATGCCTGAGGGCGACCGATATTCGCAGATTCTCACGTAGATATCACGTTCGTGACGGCTATTGCTCAAGCGTGTTTTTGTTCTGGCTTGGTGCTGGAATCCATCGGCGCTCGTGTCTATACTCGCCGCAATTGTGGCTTTACTTGATGGCGAGGAAGTCTGATCGTGCCGATGTCGAATGCGTTCCAGCAGCGCCTATTACCTAATCTCAGCGACATTGCCGCCCATTTCGGGACGCCGTTTCACCTCTACGACGAGGCGGGCATCCGCGCGACCGGGCAGGCTTTGCAGGCAGCGTTTTCCGGCGTGGCGGGCTTCCGCGAGTATTTCGCGGTCAAGGCGCTGCCTAATCCGCGCATCCTGAGCATCGTCAAGGAGATGGGTTTCGGCTTCGATTGCAGTTCGATCCCTGAGCTGCTGCTGGCGCGGCAGGTCGGCGCGGGCGGCGAAGCCATCATGTTCACCTCGAACAACACGTCGCCTGCCGAGTTCGACGCGGCGCTGAGTGACTCCGGCTGCATCCTCAACTTGGACGACCTGAGCTTGCTGGACAAGCTGCCGAGCCTGCCCGATCTGCTCTGCTTTCGCTACAACCCCGGCGCGCAGCGATCCGGCAACGCGATCATCGGCGAGCCGGAGGAAGCCAAGTTCGGCGTCAGCGATGCGCAGATCGTTGAGGCGTACCGCCGCGCCCGCGATTTGGGCGTGACGCGCTTCGGGCTGCACACGATGCTGGTCTCCAACGAGCGCGACTATCGCTACATGGTCGCGACCACGCGGATGCTGCTCGACCTCGCGGCGCGGCTGACGGCTGAGTTGGGTATTCGCTTCGAGTTCATCAACATCGGTGGCGGCTTGGGGATTCCCTATCGCCCGGACGAGACGCCGCTGGACATCGACGCGCTGGGGCGTGAGGCGGCGGCGCTGCTCGGCGGGTTCAAGGTGCAGCGAGGCTATGCTCCGGCGCTGTACATGGAGAGCGGGCGCTACCTGACCGGCGCGCACGGCGTCCTCGTCACCCGCGCGATCAACCGCAAGCAGACCTATCGCACCTACGTCGGCGTCGACGCCAACATGTCGGCATTGATGCGTCCCGCCATCTACGGCGCGTATCATCACGTCGACGTGTTGGGCAAAGGCGCGGGCGATCCGCATGAAGTTGTGGACGTCGTCGGCGCGCTCTGCGAGAATAACGACAAATTCGCCGTTCAGCGCTTGCTGCCGCGCATCGAGGACGGCGATCTGCTGGTGATCCACGACACCGGCGCGCACGGTCAGGCGATGGGCTTCAACTACAACGGGCGGCTGCGCCCGCAGGAACTCTTGCTGCGCGCCGACGGGACGGTCGAGCGCATCCGCCGTGCCGAGACGGTCGCCGATTATTTCGCCACGCTCAACTTTGAGCCGGACAGCTACGCCGGTTAGGAGGCGATGATGGAGCAGCGGACGCGCTCACAAGAACGCTGGCTGCGCTGGTTTAATCAGGTTTTATACACGTCACTGGCACCGATCTACAACGGTCTCGACGTGCTGACGTTGGGCGCGTGGTGGCGGTTGGTGCGGCGCGCGCTCGCTTACGTGCCGCCGAGCGAGCGCGTGCTCGAAGTCTCGTTCGGTCCCGGCAAGCTGCAAGTCGAACTGGCGCGGCAGGCGGCAAGCTGCACCGGGATCGATCTGGCGTGGGGGATGTGCCGCTTCACCCGCCAGCGCTTGATCCGGCACGGGCTGCCGAGCCGGATCGCGCGGGCGAACGTCTACGCACTGCCCTATCCGGCGAACAGCTTCGACACGGTGGTCAGCACCTTTGCTTTTTCCGGCTTCCCCGATGCGCCGCAGGCGATGGAGGAGATGGCGCGCGTGACGGCTCCCGGCGGACGGGTCGTGCTGGTCGACATTGGCTTGCCGCCCGACGGCAACCGGCTCGGCGTTTTTTTCGCGCGGCTGTGGGAGCGGATGGGCGATTACCTCTATAATCAGGCGGGCATTATGGAGTCCTGTGGGCTGGAGGTCGTCACCCGCGAGCCATTCGGTCCCGGCAAGCACATCTGGGCGATTGTCGGGGTGAAGCCTGCGCCTTAAGTCGTTGGTCTGCGCAGCAATCGAGCTATCATTTGCCTCATATTTCGCGGTCACTGCTGCCAACTAGGTCTAAAACTCATGAACTATCAGAATCCAATTATTCCCGGCTTTTATCCTGACCCCAGCGTGTGTCGGGTCGGGGAAGATTATTACTTGGTCACGAGCACGTTTCAGTATTTTCCCGGTGTGCCGGTCTTTCACAGCCGCGATCTGGTGCACTGGCGACAGATCGGGCACTGCTTGACGCGGACGTCTCAATTACCGCTGGAAAACGCCAGCAGCTACGGCGGCATCTACGCGCCGACCATCCGCTATCATAATGGCATCTTCTACATGATCACGACCAACGTGAATGCCGGGAAGCATTTCATCGTCTCTACCAGCGATCCTGCTGGCGAATGGTCAGAGCCGGTCTGGATCGACCAAGCGGGCATCGATCCGTCGCTGCTGTTTGACGGGGATCGGGTCTATTTCTCGTGGACGATGCAGGGCGCGATTCATCAAGCCGAGATCGAGATCGCGACCGGGGCGCTGCTGACCGAACCGCGCCTGATCTGGGGCGGCAGCGGTGGGCGCTATCCCGAAGCGCCACATCTCTACAAATTTGGCGACACCTATTACCTGATGATCGCCGAGGGCGGCACCGAAAATGGGCACATGGAAACCCTCGCGCGCAGTGCGTCGCCTTGGGGACCGTTCGAGTCGTGCCCGCAGAACCCGATCCTGACGCATCGCAATCGCGGTATGCATATGGTTCAAGGGACGGGGCACGCTGACATCATTCAGGCGCACGACGGTAGCTGGTGGGCGGTGTTTCTCGCCTTCCGTCAGGTGGGACCGTATCCCCGGTTTCATCACTTGGGGCGCGAGACTTTCCTCGCGCCGGTGACGTGGGATGACGACGGCTGGTTCCAGATCGGGCACGAGGGTACGGTCGATCTCGACATGACGGTCGCGGGCTTGCCCGCGCAGAGTGTCGCTGCCGAACCGCCGCGCGACAACTTTGATCAGCCCGCGCTCAAGCTGTGCTGGAATTTTCTACGCGCGCCCAACGCCGCCCGCCGGTCGCTGACCGAGCGTCCGGGCTGGCTGCGCTTGAAAGGCGCTGAGTTCAACCTCGACAGCCTCGATTCGGTGGTGTTCGTGGGACGCCGCCAGCAGCATTTCGACTGCACGGCGAGCACGCTGCTGGAATTCGATCCGCAGGTGGACGGCGAAGAAGCCGGACTGACCGTCTTCATGAATGAGCAGCATCACTACGAGATCGGCGTGACTCGAGATAAGGGGAAGTGCGTTATTTTCGTCCGGCGGCGCATCGGCGACTTGAGTGCGGTTGTTGTCCGTGAAGTGATCGCCGAAACCGCCATCAGCTTGCAGATTGAGGCGACAGCGGATACTTATCGCTTCAGCTACCGCGCGAGCGATCAAGCCGAGCGGACGCTGGCGACTGGCGCGACGCGCTACTTATCGTCGGAAGTCGCGGGCGGCTTCACCGGCGTCTATATCGGCATGTACGCGACCGGAAACGGACACGCGAGTACTACCCCGGTTGATTTCGACTGGTTTGATTATCAGATCGGGAGCTAAGTGCTTGTAGGGGCGCAGCGCGCTGCGCCCCTACGCGGGCATCGCCCCTGAACGACTGGCTCAGGCTTTCGGCGCGGTCAGTTCAAGCTGGATATTGTCGGGATCGCGGAATGCCATGACGTAGATCGGCAGCCCGTACTCACCCAAGTCGTTGATCGTCCCGTGCGAGATGCCGTCGGCGTCGAACAGCGCCGCCGCAGCTTCGAGATCGGCGTGGCTGCCTACCGAAAAGCTCAGGTGATCCAGCCCGACGCGGTGCTCGCTGAAAGCGTCGTTCGGCAGCGCTTGCGCCGGGTCGGGCGGCGGGTTGATCGCCAGTATGAGGGTGCCGTTGCTCATAATCACCTTTTGTCCTAAATCCATTAAGTGATTGAAGCCCAAGTATTTGGTGTAGAACTCGCGCGACCGCGCCGCGTCGGTGACGGTCAGAGCGAGGTGATGGACTCCTCCGGTTGGAACGCTCATGAGTCAGCCTTTGCTCAACTTTTACGGGAATATTATGTTATTATATAAACTATGTCCTGTCAAGCTCGGCGGGAGGCGATCAGTTTTCAGTGCAATTAGCGCTTGTTTGTCAGCTTGGAGACCAACCAGCGATCCACACTGCGAGCGATCTCACGATAGCTTCTTTCCATCATGATGTTATGGGCTGCGCCTTCGACCGCGACGTACTCGACGTTCGGATAAATGCTGGCGGCACGGCGAGCCGCGAATTCCGGGATCAGCGCGTCCCGTTCGGCAGCGAGCCACAAGATCGGCGTCGTGAGGGTCTCCGGCACTGACCACGCGCGCAAATGCTGAAACAGAACCAGCAGCGACTCGGGGGTGAGTTGATCGTAGAGTGCTTGGGGCGTCAGGACGGAATCGGCGCTGAGCAGCACTTTGGCGGCGCGTTCCGGCGTGCGCGCCCATTCCGAGCGAACGACCAGATAGCTCAAAATTCCGCCCCAGAAGTCCAGACGGTTGAAGGCGATGGCGCTCGCCCAGAAGCCGCGATAGAGCGCCCACGGGGCGACCAAGACGACGGCGGGCAGATTGCCGACGTCGCGCAGATACCACTGCGCGAGCGCGCCGCCCATGCTGTGCCCGATCAGAATAGGCGGCTGCGGCAGCGAGTCGACGGCTGCCCGCACGAACTTGAGGTAGTAGTCAAGCGTGCACAGGCGGATCGGGCGTTGGACGGGCGAGCCGCCGTGACCGGGCAGGCTGATGGCGTGGCTCTCCCAGCCCCATTCGGCGAAACACTGCTGCCACCCCTGCCAACACCACGCGCCGTGCCACATGCCGTGCTGCATGAGCAGCGGCGGCAGGTCATTGCGCTGGTTGGGGATGTAGCTCACCCACTCGATGCCGTCTTCAAGGTGACATCGCACACTGTAGGTCGTCGTCTCTGCCACGATACGCCTCTCATTTCAGTGATCGTTTAATCCGGCAGCCGCTCCGCGATCAGTTCGGCGACGTCCTTGACGACCAACTCGCCGCCGGTGGTCGATTTCGCCGTCTCGAACATCTGCATACAGAAGGGGCAGCCGGTCGCCACGATTTCCGCGCCGGTGGCGGCGGCTTCCTCGTAGCGCGTCACGTTGACGGCTTGATCGCCCGCTTCTTCCTCTTTCCAGAACTGCGCGCCACCCGCGCCGCAGCAGAACGAATTCTTGCCGTGATTCGGCATCTCGATCAGGTTAACACCAGCGCTCTTGAGCGAATCACGCGGCGCGTCGATCACGCCGTTGTGCCGACCGAGATAGCAGGGATCGTGGAAGGTGACGTTGGGCTGATTTTGCGGATGTGCCGATTTAGGCAGCTTGCCGTCGCTGATCAACTCGTCGATCAGTTCAGTGTGGTGGACGACCTCGTAATCGCCGCCGAACTGCTGGTACTCCTTACCCAGATTGTGGAAGCAGTGCGGGCAGGTCGTGGCGATCCGCCGCCGCTTGGTGCCGAAGACCTCGTTGATCGTCTCGACGTTGCCGGACGCCAGTTCTTGATAGAGGTACTCGTTGCCCGCCCGCCGCGCCGAGTTGCCGGTGCAGTTCTCGCGTTCGCCCAGCACGGCGAAGTTGACGCCCGCCGCCTGCATCACCTTGACGAAGGCGCGGGCGGTCAGTTGGGCGCGCGGATCGTAGCTCGGCGCGCAGCCGACCCAATACAAAACGTCGAAGTTCGGGTTGTCGTCGACCGTCGGCACGTCTAGGTCCGTCGCCCAGCGGAAACGGTCGCCGCGCGGGTTGCCCCAAGGATTACCCTGCCGCTCCATACCGTTGAACGCGCCTTGCAGTTCCGCCGGGAACTCGCCCTGTGTCAGCACGGCGTCCTGCCGGATGCTGAGGATGTCGAACATTGGCTCGTTGCCGACCGGACAAATGTCGATGCACGCGCCGCAGGAAGTACACGCCCACGCCGCCGACTCGCTGAGCGCGAAGCCCATCAGCGGGTGAGCAGAGGGCGCGCCCGCCGCCAGTTCGTGCATCTGATCCTTGATCAAGAAGCGTTTGTTGACCTCCAGCGCCGAGGGCGACAGTTCCTTGCCGGTCACGTAAGCCGGGCACACGTCCTGACAGCGGTTGCACATGATGCAGGCGAAAGCGTCGAGCAGGTTGGTCCGGTCGAGGTCTTCGAGCTTGTTGGCGCCGAACTGATCGCGGCTCTCGTCCTCGAAGTCGAGCTTTTCCATCTCGCCGAGCGACGTCCGGCGCGGGCGGGTCAGGAAGTTGATCGGCGCTATGATCAGGTGCAGGTGCTTGGTATACGGGAAAGTAGGGGATGAACAGCAGGATCGCGCCCAGCGCCAGCCACCAGAACAGATGCTGCAAAACCAGCAGACCATCGGCGTTCAAGCCACTCCAGAGCGGCGAAACCAGCGTCGCGAACGGGCGGAGCACGTCGCCGCCGGTCGCGGCAACCTCGACCGACTGACCGAGAAAGCGTGATCCAACGTGGATCAGGATGAACCACGCCACGATCAGCGAGTCGCGGCGGATCGCGCCATCCTTGACTTTCGGGTGGAGCAGCACGTTGTCGTGAAAGGTCAATTCCTTGCGCGAGGGCAGGTAGAAGCGGCGGATCATCAAGTAGACGACACCGACCAACACGGCGACGCTGAACAGGTCGCCGCCCAGTTGGTAAAGACCGCCGAGCACGCCCGCGTCGGCGAGGAAGGTGTAGTTGGGCAGGAACCCACCGATCACGTCGGCGGCGTTGACGAGGAAGTAATAGGTAAAGCCCCAGACGACCGCGAGGTGAAACAGGCTGGTGATCCAGCGGCGGCGCATTTTCAGGGTGGTATTCTGGGTCAGGTAGACGCGCAGCGCCGCGATCACGCGGGCGGGCAGGTGGTCGAGGTACAGCTCGCGCTGCCCGCGCCCGATCACGTCCACCATGTCCTTAAAACCAGCGTAAGTCGCGCCCAGCGCCAACAGGCTGAGGATCAAAAACAGCATTTGTTCAACCGGGGTAAGCATAAAAATATCCTTGTTGATTACCCGACGCTCGGTTTAATTTTCCGGCTAGTCTACCACCGGGCAGGGGACTTTACGAAAGATTTTGCACCGTGCGCGCCTCTAAATATGAGTCATAAGCCACAAGTGAAAACGCAAAAAGCAGAAACTCGCACCAGAGTATAGGGGGTCTGCTCGTTTGGGTTCGCTTTGGCTCTGGCGCTGGTTTATCGTTGACGTGAAGACAAGGAGGCGTTTCGTGCTGATCGACTTTACCCCGGTGAATGATTTCGAAATCAAACTTGCGGATTTCGCGCAGCAGTTCAGCGCTGCCGATCTCCGGCGGGCGACGGACGAAAGTCTGGATACGATTTTGGCGATCATCGGCGACGCCGACGACGCGCAGGTGACCTTCTTCCCCGATGATCCCTACGCGGATGATGAGTTCGCGCCGCCGGAGGAACGCTATCAAGGCTGGAATTTAGCGCACGTGGTCGCCCACGTCACTGCCAGCGCAGAGGAGTGGGCAGCCTACAGCGCGATCCTCGCGCGCGGGATCGCCTATCCGCGCGAGCCGCGCTTGCGCTACGAACCGGATTGGCACACGCTGACGACGCGGGTGCAGGTCATTCACCGGATCGAGGAAAGCCGCCGGGTGCGGCTGGCGGCGCTCGATGCGTGGGCGGATCCGCCGCATCTGGACGTCTATCGCGAGCTGTCGGAACGCTTCCTCGAACGCAACGGGCAGGTCAACGCGAAAACGGCGTTCTTGTTCGGCTTGAAGCACGAGTACGCCCACCTCGATCAACTGCGCGAGACGGCGCGGCAGGCGTGTGCAGCGCTTGCGCCAGTGGGGACGTGCTGAACTGATCTGCTTGCAATCCGTCACGAGCACGTTTATACTCGGTTCCAACGTTGAGAGGACATTTCCTGTGAATTCGAGCGAACGTCGTCACCAGCATCATCATTTCCCCTATGTCTGACTGAGACGAGCGTTCGACCCTGTATGCAACCTAAGCGCGGACGTGAGTCTGCGCTTTTTTTATACTTTTCGAGCGATAATAGTCTGCTCATGAGCGCAGGATCACGGTTCTTCACTCAGCACTCATTGCTCAGCACTCAGCACTAGGAGTAACCCATGCCCAAAGCCAAAATCCAGCCGCGCTTGCCGAAAGGGATGCGCGATTTTCTACCTAACGAGATGATCAAGCGCGAGCACGTCTTCGGCGTCGTGCGCGAGGTCTTTCACCTCTACGGCTTTGAGCCACTGCAAACGCCCGTGCTCGAACTCCACGAGACGCTGATGGGCAAGTACGGCGAGGATGCCGAGAAGCTGATCTTCAACGCGCAGCATCCCGGCGGCAAGGAAGCACTCGCCCTGCGCTATGACCTGACGGTGCCGCTGGCGCGGGTCGTCGCCCAGTACCAGAACGAGATCACCCTGCCGTTCAAGCGCTACCAACTCTCCCCGGTTTGGCGAGCGGAGCGTCCGCAGCGCGGGCGCTACCGCGAGTTCTACCAGTGTGATGCCGACATCGTCGGTGTCTCCGGCATGAACGCCGACGCCGAGATCATCGGCTTGGTGGTGACGGCGCTCAAGCGCTTGGGTTTTGGGCAGTTCGTCGTCAAGATCAACAATCGCAAGCTGCTGACCGCCATAGGTCAGTACGCCGGGCTGCAAGGCGAGGCGCTGGGCGATCTCTACCGCAGCATCGACAAGTTCGACAAGATCGGCGCGGACGGCGTGCGCGACGAACTGATCGCGCGCGGCATCCCCGGCGCCACCGTCAAGCGCATGATCGAGTTGATCACGGCGCGCTATCCCGGTTTGGAGCAGCTCGACTACCTCGAAGAAGTGCTGAGCGCCATGCCGGAAGCGCACGCGGCAATTGCCGAACTGCGCGAGCTTTCCGATCACCTCAGCGATGCGGGCGTCTCGCTGACTAACTACGAATTCGACCTGACGATGGTGCGCGGACTGGGTTATTACACCGGACCGATCTTCGAGACGATCATCACCGAGCCGAACCTCGGCAGCGTGACCGGCGGCGGGCGCTACGACGATTTGGTCGGCTTGTTCCGGGGTGAGAGCCTGCCGACCGTGGGCACGTCGCTCGGCATCGAGCGGATCATCGACCTGATGGACATCCTCGACCTCTACCCGGCGGAGATCGGCGGGACGGTGGTGCAGGTCTTGGTGACGGTCTTCGGCGACGACACCCGCGCGGCGGCGACCAAGCTGGCGGCGGATCTGCGCGCGGGCGGCGTCCGCACTGAACTCTATTTGCAGGATAAGGGTGTCGGCAAGCAGATCAATTACGCCGATAAGAAGGGCATTCCGTTGGTCGTGCTGCTCGGCAGCGAGGAGATTGCGGCGGGGCAGGTCAAGTTCAAGCGGCTCAAGGACGGCGAAGAAGTCACGGTCGCGCGTGCCGAAGCAGCCGATGCCGTGAAACGGCTGCTCGGCGGCTGAGGCAGCAATGTCAGCGCAGTGTCCTGAATGCGGCGCGGATTGGTCGAGCGGTGTCACCTGTGAGGACGATTTCCATCAGTTCAGTTTCTGGGAACTGGCTGATCTTGAACACCTCGGCAGCGTCCATCACCTGATGGTGCTCAGCTATCACCTCCAGCATCCGAGCCTCTACTCGCCGGAGGCGCTGGCGGGCGCTCAGCAGCAGTTGATCGACTTCCTCGAAGGCGGAGTCACGCCGCTGCGGATGCGTCGCCAGATGCGTGACAAGGTCGATTCCGGTAAGCGCACCTATAAGATTGCAGGCACGCCCAATCATCACGGCAGCTACGCGCATCCGGTCGCGTGGACGCTGCGCGCCGCCGACGTGGTCGCTGGCGGGGCGGATCACTACGTCACCAACGTCGAGGCGTGGGCGCGCTCGATCCTCGCCGCGCTGCGGTCGTCTGGGAATCTGCCTATTGCCCCAAAATGATGCTAAGGAATAATATATTGTTACGATCGTCGCAGCTAGGGGATTGTAACGATGACCACCGAGGCGCAAAACACGACTGAAGCCGTATTCGCGCACCATTTACAGGCGGTGCGCGACCGGGATATTGAGGCAATCGTATCCGACTATGCCGACGACGCCATCATGATGATGGAGGGAACCGTACTTCGGGGCATCGAGGCGATACGGACGCATTTTACAAATGTCGTCAATGGGGTGCCCGCCGAAGTTCTGGCAAACATTCAGGTTGACCAGCTCGAAATTGAAGGCGAGTTCGTTTTCCTGTTGTGGTCGTCAGGTGAGATGGTTCCCCGTGCCGCCGATACACTTTGTATCCGTGACGGGAAGATCGTCATGCAATCGGGAGTATAATCAAGGGATTGAGGGCGGTGGAGACGCAATGACAATGGCGCTGCGCGAGAAACTGTATACGGCGGACGAGTTCTTCGAGATCGCCGGGCTGCCGGAAAACGACGAGAAGCGGCTCGAACTGGACGACGGAGAAATCATTGAGATGGCAGAATCCAGTGCAACGAATACCGTTACTGCGATGCGGGTTGGTTACTTTCTCAACGATTTCGTGATTCCGCGTAATTTGGGCTATGTAACCGGCGCAGATGGCGGATTCAAGCTAGCGGAGCGGCGTGTTCGCCAGCCGGATGTTGCCTATATCTCCAAAGATCGCGCGCCAAAGCTGCCCAAACTTTTTACGATTGCCCCTGATCTGGCGGTCGAGATCGTGTCGCCGGATGAGGACATTTTCAAGAAAGCGCGCGAGTATCTCGACGCCGGGACGCGGATCGTCTGGGCGGTCTACGCCGACGAGAAGACGGTCTACGTCTTTCAGCTTGACGCCGACGGCAGCGTGCGCAGCAAACCCTACGACATCAACGCGACGCTCGACGGCGGCGATGTACTGCCCGATTTCCGGCTGCCGGTCAGCGACATTTTCCCCGAATAAGCCGATGCGCCGCGCAATCCTCAAAAACGTAAATCCACAATTTGCCCCCTAATTTGTGGGGGACACGGGAAAGTCACTCGGACGGATGATCATATCGTTCGCGTGTGTGGACAACTAAAGGTCAAAATCATGTTCGAGTTAATCGTTCCTATCCTCGTGATCGGCGCGGTCGCCATCGCGTTGTTTGTGCTGCCCAGTATCACCCTCGGGCTGGTGATCATCGGCGAGCGGCAGGTCGGTATCGTCATTAAGCGGTTTTCGCGTGGCGGCGCATCACTGCCGCCCGGTCAGTTGATCGCGCTCAACGGCGAAGCCGGTCTGCAAGCGGACATGCTCGCCCCCGGTTGGCATTTCGGCTACTGGTCGTGGATGTACAACGTGATCAAAGTCCCCGTGACGGTCATCCCGCAGGGCGAGATCGGCTTGATCGTCGCGGCGGCGGGCGCGCCGGTGCCGCCGGAGCGTATTCTCGGCAAAGTCGTGGACTGCGACAATTTTCAGGATACGCGCAAGTTCCTGATCGAATGGTGGCGAGAAGGGGCGGCAGTTGGGCATCCTCACGTCGGGAACCTACCGGATCAATACGGCGATCTTCACCGTGATCACGGCGGACAACGCGACGCACAACGAGATGAATCCCGACGCCTTGCACGTCTACAGCGTCGAGCCGGATATGGTCGGCATCGTGACGACGCTCGACGGATCGCCGATTGCCGAAGGCGAAATCGCAGGGTTGTATCTGCCTGATCACGACAACTTCCAGAACGCCGAAGCGTTCATGGAGGCGGGTGGTCAGCGTGGTTTGCAGGAACAAGTGCTGCTGTCGGGATCGTGGAACTTGAATCCTTGGTTCGTGCGCGTCGAGCAAGTCCCGATGACGCAGATTCCAATTGGCTACGTCGGCGTGGTGATCTCGTTCATCGGCAAGGCGCACATGGACATCAGCGGCGCGGAGTTCAAGCACGGCGATCTGGTCAACACGGGGCACAAGGGCGTCTGGGCGACGCCGCTCTATCCCGGCAAGCACCCGATCAACACGCGGGTGATGAAAGTCGAACTCGTGCCGACCACCAACATCGTCTTGAACTGGGCGCAGCGCATTGAGGAACACGCTTATGACTCGCGGCTCTCGTCGATCCGCGTGCGCTCGGCGGACGGATTCGCCTTTGAACTGGAAGTCGCGCAGGTGATCCACGTCGGCGCGCTGGAAGCGCCGAAAGTGATCTCGCGGGTCGGGTCGATGCAGAACTTGGTCGATCACGTCTTGCAGCCGATTGTCGGCAACTACTTCCGTAACGCGGCGCAGAGCTACACCGTGCTCGACTTCCTGAGCGCGCGCAGCGAGCGGCAGGTTGAGGCGACGCAGCACATCCAGAAGGCGCTGCGAGCCTATGACGTGGAAGCGATTGATACGTTGATCGGCGACATCAACCCGCCAGCGCAGTTGATGCAAACGCTGACCGACCGCAAGATCGCCGAGGAGCAGCGCAAGACCTATGAGGTGCAGGAGCAGGCGCAGATTCAGCGTCAGCAGTTGGTGCGCCAGACCGAATTGGCGGACATTCAACAGGATGTCGTCAAGTCGGAGCAGGGCGTCAACATCGCCGACCTGATGGCGCAGGCGTCGATCAAGAAGGCGAACGGTGAAGCCGAAGCGACCAAGCTACACGCGCTAGGCGATGCCGAAGCCATCCGCGTGACTGGCGAGGCGCGCGCCGAATCCTACAAGCTCGGTGCCGAAGCGATGGGATCGCAAGGGTATACGGCAGTCCAGTTGATGCAGATCATCGGGGATCGCAGCGTGCGGATCATCCCGGACATCATGGTCAATGGCGGCAAGGACGGAAGTGGTGGGTTGGTCGAGGCGCTGCTGGGGCTGATTGTCAGGGAACAGTTGGGGCAAAAGCCAGCAGTGGTTGTCCCGCCGATCAGCGAGGATGGCAATAACGTCAGCAGCAATGGCAGCGGCAGCGCCATCCCGACGCCGCCCGCCACCCTCCCTGAGCAGTAATCACGTCAGCGTAGGGGCGCACGGCTGTGCGCCACAAAAACCTATTACCGAAAAGCCAGCGAAGTCGCTGGCTTTTTTGATTGAACGGTCAGCCGCACCGATTCACGATCCAAACGCTCCCTTTGCGGATAGGTCGCTTGACAGTATCGCGAGTTGTTGCTATCCTGTTATAACAGGATGATGACAGAATGTTTTCCTGTACTGATTGAAGCGTGATCTGTGTAGACGCCAGCGGAAACGCCTGCTCTCTGCCGGAGAGCGCGAAAGAAGATTATCGTGTGGAAGGCTAAAGCGATGCATTTATCTAGACCATCCGATGGGTGCATTATCGAAACCTAGAAGACCTACGGCTGCTTCAACGCGCGCGTAGGTCTTTTCATTTGGACGGGTGAACATTCACGCTGGCTGCGACTATTTCCAGAAAGGGGGCAATTCAATCTTAATTTTCGCGCCAAGCTAGCTTATGTCCAAATGAGTTCGTCTGACCTTGGTTAGTTAAATTTCAATTATGGAGCTATGTATTATGAACAAGTTTAGCCGCCGTACCTTTTTACGCACCAGCGCTGTAGCAGCCGGTGGTCTTATCGTGGCTGGAGCCGGGATGGTTCCTAAGCTCGTCCTCGCTCAAGACAAAGTTACCGTCGTCAATTCGATCCGTTCCCTCAAGAATCCGTATCATGGCACTTGGAATTTGGGCGGGCGCATATTCGCGGAATCGGTTGGAGCGAACTACGTCACGCTGCTGACCGAAGGCGACAGCCAGAAGGGTCTCGCCGACATCAATGCGCTGCTCGCCCGCACCGGTGGCAACATGGTTCTCAACGTCGACCCGAACCAGTCGCCGGACGCCTCCCCGATCGTGCGCGCCTGCGCCGATGCCGGTGCTTTCGTGGTCACTCAGTGGAACAAACCGGATGACCTCCACCCGTGGGACTTCAATCCCTACTACGCCGCTCACATTTCGTTCCTCGGCACGCAGTCCGGGCAGGGTACCGCCGAGGCGCTGTTCGCCGCGATGGGCGGCAAGGGCGGTATCGTCGCGCTGGGCGGCTTAGCCGCCAACATTCCGGCGATTGAGCGCAAGCAAGGTCTCGACGCCGCGCTCGAAGCCAACCCCGACGTCGAACTGCTGGACTTCCAAGTCGCCGACTGGGACACGGGTAAAGCACTCGACATCACCAACACGTGGCTGACTCGCTTCGGCGAAGAGATCAAGGGCATTTGGGCAGCCAACGACTCGATGGCATTCGGCGCGCTGTCCGCGTTGGAAGCGGCGGGCCTCTCCGGCACCGTCCCGGTGACCGGCATCGACGGCACCAGCCAAGCGGTCGAGAACGTGATCTCCGGTACATTTGCCGCCACCGTCGCGCACGATCCGTTCTGGCAGGGCGGCATGGGCTTGTCCATCGGCTATCATGCCAAGATGGGTACGTATGATCCTGCCACCGAGCCGGAAGAACACCGCGAATTCTACGGCACCGGTCTATTGATCACGGCTGACAACGTCGAAGATTACTACAACACCAACGTGCTCGACGTGCCGCGCGTGGACTGGAACGACCTGTGGGGTCGCGTGACCGGGCAGATCATGTACGCGACGCCGGAAGCCAGCTCATAACCAATTCGTAGCTGTAAAGACGGCAATCAGCCGTATTGGAGTTGCCCGGTTTTGTGCCGGGCAACTCAGTCTTTTAATTGAACGACTCTGTGAAGAATATTTATCAGACAAGTTTTTGAAGGGTGTTTCTCCATCATGACAACCCCGCAGGGCGTTACCCCGACGGAACTCCGCTCGGCTCGCCGTGAACGTGACAACCTCGTTCGCTTCGGCAAGCGCCTCGGTCAGTGGGCACCGCTCCTTTCCTTGATTGCGTTGTGCCTGCTGCTGAGCTTGCTTAGCCCGCGCTTCTTCACCCTGAGGAATTTCGTCGGCATTGCCAACGAAGCCGCGCCGATCCTCGTCATCGCGCTGGGCACGACCTTCGTCATTATCCTCGGCGGCATCGACCTATCCGTAGAAGGGATCGTCGCGGTCAGCGGCGTGCTGGTCGTCTTGCTCGCCCGGAACGATTTCAACAGCAACGACTACGGCTGGCTGGGCGTGCTCGTGGCGATCCTAATCGCGGGGGTGATGGGCTTTCTCAATGGGCTGATCCATACCCGCTTGCGGATACCGTCCTTCATGGCGACGCTTGCCATGCAGTACGTCGGCTTAGGACTGGCGACGCTGCTGCTCGCCGGGAACTTCGCCCAGATGAAAGACCCGAACATTCGCGGGCTGGTGCTCAATCGCTTCCCTCCCGATCCGGGCGGGCTGCCTTACGGCACGTGGCTGACGATTTTCGCTTTCATCGCCGCCTACGTCATCCAGCGCTACACCAAGATTGGACGTTACATGTACGCCATCGGCGGCGGCGAAGACCTCGCGGCGCTCTCCGGCGTGCACATCAACCGTTATAAGTTGATCATCTTCACGCTGGCGGGCTTGTTCGCCGGGGTCGGCAGCCTCGTCCGCGCAGCGCAGCTAGGCATCGCTCAGCCCGCTATTGGCGCCGGGATGCTGTTCACGTCGATCACGGGCGTGGTCGTCGGGGGGACGGCGCTGTCCGGCGGGGAAGGCGGGGTGGTCAACACGCTGGTCGGCGTCTTGATCGTGACGGTGCTGCACAACGGCATGATCCTGTTAGGCGTCAATTCCTACGTGCAGCAGGCGATTTAAGGCGTGATCATCGTTGTCGCCGTCGCTCTGACGATTAACCGCGGTCGGCTCAAGATTATCAAGTGAGTGAAATCCGATGAACACGACTACGACCACACAAGAAAATCCAGTCTTGCGGGCGCACCACATTGACAAATCGTTTCCCGGTGTGCAGGCGCTCAAAGACGTTAGTATCGAAGTTTATCCGGGGGAAGTCCTCGGCTTGGTCGGCGAAAACGGCGCGGGCAAATCGACGCTGATGCGCGTCCTCGCCGGAGTTTACACGCCCGACAGCGGCGAGATTCAACTGCAAGGCGAGTCGGTTCGCCTGCGCGGACCCAACGACGCGGCGCAGTACGGTATTGGCATGGTCTTTCAGGAGCAGTCGCTCCTGCCGAATATCTCCGTCAGCGAGAATATCTACCTCGGTTATGAGAACGAATTCATCCGCTTTGGGCTGTTGCAGTGGGGCAAGATGAATGCCGCCGCGCGTCGCCAGCTTGACAAAGTTCAGCTTGACGTCGACCCGTCGGCGCGCACCTCGACCCTGAGTTTTGCCGAGCGCCAGATGGTCGAATTGGCAAAGGCGTTAACGCTCGAAGAACGCACCGACCGCCACTTGGTCATCCTGCTGGACGAGCCGACCTCGGTGCTCGAACAAGCCGAGATCGACGTGCTGTTCGAGCGCGTGCGCGCGTTGAAGGCGCGGGCGTCGTTCGTCTTCGTCTCGCATCGCTTGGACGAAGTGCTGAAAATCAGCGACCGCATCTGCGTGATGAAAGACGGGCAGGTCGTGACCAATCTCCCCAATACGCCCGATCTGAAAGTGGACGATCTGCATCAGTTGATGGTCGGGCGCGGCTTGCAGGCGGAGTACTATCGCGAATCCGAGCAGCGCGCTTACGGCGACGAGATCGTCTTAGAAGCCGATGGGATTTCGCTGGAGGATGCCTACCAAGACATCAGCTTCCAACTGCACAAAGGCGAAATTCTGGGCATCGCCGGGGTGATCGGCTCCGGTCGTGAGGAACTCTGCCGGACGCTGTTCGGCTTCATCGCGCCGAGCAGCGGACAGCTACGAGTTGCTGGTAAGTCCGTTCACTTCAAAAGCCCCTCCGACGCGGTCGCGCACGGCATCGGCTACATCCCGCGCGAGCGCCGGACGGAGGGGTTGGTGCTGTATCTGAGCGTCGCCTCGAACCTGACCCTCGCCAGTCTCGGCAAGGTGATGAAGAACGGCATGATCAATTACGGCGAGGAAAGCGCGACGGCGGAGCGGTGGGTCGATACCTTGTCGATTAAGACGCCGAGCATCCGTGCGATGTGCCTCAACCTGAGCGGTGGCAATCAGCAGAAAGTGGTGTTGGCGAAGTGGTTGAACGCCGAGTTGCGGATTTTGATCCTCGATCACCCGACGCGCGGGCTGGACGTGGGCGCTAAAGAGGAAGTTTATACGCTGGTACGGCAGCTTTCGAACGACGGCGTGTCAATCATCCTGACCGCCGACACGCTGGAAGAGACGATTGGCTTAAGCCAGACGATTTTGGTGATGCGTGACGGCATCATCACCCAACGTTTTGATGCGGCGCGGGGGCAAAAGCCGCAGCAAATTCAATTGATCAAGTACATGGTTTAGGGGAAGGGCAGCATCATGCAGCAATTTTCTAGTAAAACTCCCGCCCCTGATAGCATCAGCCGTTCATCCGTTTGGCACGATTTTCAGTCTTGGCTGAATGGTGGCGGGGCTGACACGCTCAGGCAGATTGCACCGATTGCCACACTGGTGATTCTGGTCATTCTGGTGGGGATCATTACGCCGGAATTTCTGGCGATCAACACCCTGCTGACGCTCGCGGGCGATACGGCGACCCTGTTCGTGCTGGCGGCGGGCGTGACCTTCGTCATCATGTTGGGCGGCATCGACCTGTCGATTGAGGCGATTGCCTCCTTCAGCAGCGTCGTGGTGGCGATGACGCTGCCCTCGGTCGGCTTCTTGAGCTTCGCGCTCGGCGCGCTGGCGGGCGCGGGCATCGGGCTGACCAACGGCTTGATCCACACCAAGCTGAAAATCCCGTCGTTCATTGCCACGCTGGCGGCGCTCGGCGTTTGGAGCGGGCTGGCGTTGGTGATCACCGACGTCAAGCCGATCCAGATTGAGATGAAAAACGCGGATTATCTGACGTGGATTTCCGGCAAGACCTTCAGCATTCCCAACACCGTGCTGATCGGCGTGGCTGTCTTGTTGGTCTGCCTGTTCATTCAGCGCTACACCCCCTTTGGGCGCTTCAGCTCGGCGATTGGCGCGGGCGAAGAAGCGACCCGCGCTTCCGGCGTCAAGGTGGATCGCTATAAGATCATCGCGTTCGTCATCTCTGGCGCGATGGCGGGGTTGGCGGGCGTGATGCTCTCCGGCATCATGTCGGGCGGCTCGGCGCGCATGGCGGATAACCTGCTGCTGCCGACTATCGCCGCCGTGATCGTCGGCGGCACCGCCATCACCGGCGGCGTGGGCAGCGTTTGGCGCACGGTGATCGGCGCGCTGATCATTTCGGTGGTGCGCGTCGGAATGCAGTTCATCGGCGTCGACGTGTTTGCGCAGCAGATCGTCTTTGGCGTCATGCTGGTGATCGCCGTCGCCATTACAATTGATCGCAGCAAGATACCGATTGTCAAATAAAGGGGCAGTGCTCGATGGATTTAGGGCTGAAGGACAAGATTGCAGTGATCACCGGCGGCAGCGTCGGCATCGGATTAGCAGTCGCCGAGGGGTTGGCGCAAGAAGGCGTTCACGTGGCGTTGTGCGCCCGCGATCAAGCCCGCGTCGTCGAGAGGGCGCGCGCCATCAGCGAGCGCTACGGCGTCAGAGCGTTGGGCGTCCGCGCTGACGTCAGCAAGGCGGACGACATCGCCGCGTTTGTGAGTGTGGTCGAGCAGGAATTCGGCGCGGTCGACATCCTGATCAACAACGCCGGGACGGGCAGCGAAGAAACGATCCTCAATGCCTCCGACGAGCGCTGGCAGTATTACTGGGACTTGCACGTCATGGCGGCGATCCGGCTGTCACGCGAGCTGTTCCCGCTGATGCAGAAGCAGGGCGGCGGCGTGATCCTCAACAACGGCTCGATCTGCGCGACTCAGCCGCTCGGCTACGAGCCGATCTACAACACTTCCAAAGCGGCACTGGCGATGTTCTCCAAGTGCCTCGCCAACGAGATGATCCAGTACAACGTTCGCGTCAACCTGATCAACCCGGGACTGATCCAGACGCCCGATTGGGAGAAAACCGCCAAGCTGCTGACTCAGGGCAAGGACATCACGTGGGAGCAGTATCTCGACAAGATCGCCAAAGACAATACGCCGATTGGTCGTTTTGCCACGCCCGAAGAACTGGCGAGCTTCTTCGTCTTCCTGTGCTCGCCGCGCGCGAGCTACTGCGTCGGCTCCAGTTATTACGTCGACGGCGGCTGGCTCAAGGTGGTCAACTGACAGCAGTTATCTGATCGAAGTAAGGACGCAAAATGAACGCTCGCTATTCCGCCGGGTTGTGGGTTTTCGCCCAGTCCGCCGAGAAGTTCGGCGGCTATACCGGCACCTATACCGTGAAGGAACAGATCAAGGCGGCGGCTTCGGTGCCCGGTCTCAAGGGCTTGGAGCTGATCGCGCCGCTGCACGTTACGGTCGAGACCGCGCGCGAAGTCAAAGGCTGGCTTGAGGACGCCGACATCACGCCGGTTTCCGTCAATCCCTACGTCTGGACGGAACCGATCTGGCAGCGCGGCGCTTTCACCTCGCCCGATCCCGCCGTGCGGCGCGCCGCCATCGACACCGGCAAGCGTGCCATCGAGATTGGGCACGTGCTGGGCACGCGCCAAATGTGCCTGTGGCCCGGCGAGGATGGTTGGGACTACCACTTCCAAGCGGATTACCGGCGCTTGTGGGATTTCACTGCCGAAGCGGTGCGCGAACTGGCTGAGTTCGACCCCGAAACCCGCATTGGCATTGAGTACAAGCTGCACGAGCCGCGCACGCACATGCTGGTCAGCACCGCCGCCAAAGCCGCCTTGCTCGGCTGCTCGTTGGGGCTGCCGAACGTCGGCGCTTACCTCGACTTCGGTCACGCCATCATGTCGAAGGAGAACCCTGCCGAGTTGGTCGTGCTGCTCTCGCGGCTCAACCGGCTGGTTGGCGTCCACGTCAACGATAACTACGGCGCGGGCGACGACGACATCATGGTCGGGTCGGTGCATTTCTGGGACATGCTCGAATTTCTGCTGGCGCTGGACGACGTGGAATACGACGGTTGGCTCTCGCTTGACCTCGTGCCGACCCGTGAAAACGTGGTCGCCGCCTGCGCGCAGAGCATCAACGCGCTGGACGTCTACCAGAAGTTGGCGTCCAAGCTGGATCGCGCGGCGCTGTGCCAAGCGCAGCAGGAAATGGACGCGGTCGAGGCGCAGCGGCTCATTTTTGCGCTGCTCGGTTAAGGGGAAGGGAACAACATGCTTGCCATTGCGGTCACGCAACCTAATCAGCTCGAATTGGTCGAGGTTCCCATGCCGATGCCGGGACCCTATCAAGCGCGCGTCAAGACTGAGGCGGCTTGCCTCTGCAACATGACGGATCGTAAGCTGATCGAGGGGCATTTCCCCGGCGTTTCGACGTATCCGCTGCTGCTGGGGCACGAGACGGTCGGCATCGTCGACGCGGTGGGCGCGAACGTCCGCAATTTCAAAGTCGGCGACCGGGTGATCGGCGGGCTGGTGCTCAACTCGACCGACCCGACCTACGCCAGCGGGTGGGGTGGCTTCTCACAGTACACCCTCGCCAGCGATCATCAGGCGATGGTCGAGGACGGCGTGGCGACGCCGGAGCACGGCTGGGTCGAAGTCTACGAGATCATGCGCGCCGTCCCCAAGACGATCTCGGTTGAGGACGCGGTGCTGCTCTGCACGTGGCGCGAAGTCTACGGCGCGTTTGACGATTTCAACCTCAGACCGGGCGACAACATCCTGATCTACGGTGCAGGACCGGTCGGCTTGAGCTTCGTCAAGTTCGCGCGGCTGCTCGGCTTAAACGAGATTTACAGCGTCGATCTGCTGCCTGCCAAGCATCAAAAAGCGCTGGAAATGGGCGCGACCGCCGCCTTCGCGCCGAATTCGCCGGAAATGCGCGCATTCTTACAGGGGCGCGAGCGCAGCTTTGACGCCGTGATCGACGCAGTGGGGAAAGAGAGCATCATCAACGGCGCCTTGCCGCTGGTCAAGCTTGGTGGATCGGTCTGCGTCTACGGCGTGATCGACACGCCGTCGATCCGGGTGGACAAAGACACCGGACCCTACAACTTCAACCTGCTGATCCACCAGTGGCCCACGCGCGCCCGCGAACGCGCCGCGCAGGAACCACTGATCGAGTGGATCACCGCTGGCAAGCTGAGTTACAAGGAGTTCGTGTCAGTCGAGTACCCGATTACCGAAATCTCCGCTGCGTTCGAGAATTCCAAGACCGGCGTGCCGATCAAGACACTGCTCCGGTATCCGCAGGAGTAGCTGCTTAAAAGTAAGTTGCTGAATGTTTTTGTAGGGGCGCAGCGCGCTGCGCCCCTACTGATTCGGCGTTACGGTAGTTCCGCCAGTTGGTCGTAAACCGGCAGCAGCGCTTGATAAGCCGATTCGAACACCGGGAAGATCGATTGATACGCCGCCACCTGCCCCGGCTCCGGATCGATGACCTCGGTAACCGGGTTCATCGTCTCGATCAGCGAGAAATCCTTGTACAGCCCGACGCCAATCCCCCCGGCGAGCGCAGCGCCCAGCGAGGTCGCTTCTTCGAGGAAGGCGAGGCGGTGTACCGGAATTCCGTAGATGTTCGCCATCATCTGATTCCAGAAGCGCCCGCGCGCGCCGCCGCCGATCACGCGCATGGCTTCGATCTGCGCGCCCTGCGTCGTGAAGGCGTCTAAGATGATGCGCAAGTTCATGGTCACGCCTTCAAGCACGGCGCGGATCAGGTCGGCGCGGGTGTGACGCATGGTCAAGCCGATGAACGCGCCCCGTGCGCGGGTATTCCAGCGCGGGCTGCGCTCGCCGAGCAGGTAGGGCAGGAACAGCAGCTTATGCGCGCCTGCCGTCGATTTGCCCGCCTGTTGGTTGAGCAGTTCGTAGGCGCTGGTGCCTGCCGCCGCCGCTGCCTGCACTTCGAGCGCGCCAAGCTGATCCCGCGTCCATTGGTAAGATGCTCCGGCGGCTTGCATCGTGCCGGTCGGCGCGAACTGACCCGGCAGGATGTGCCCCCACGTGAAGGTTTTGAAGTCCGGGTCGTAGATCGGCTGATGGTTCGCCAGCCCGATCCACGACGACGAGCCGACGTAGTTGTAGGCGATGCCCTCGCGCACGCAGCCCGCCCCGGCAGCGGCACACGATCCGTCGCCGCCGCCGATCACGACTGGCGTGCCGCTGGCAACGCCGACTTCTGCGGCGACTCCGGGCAGCACGTGACCGACCACCGCCGTTGAGGGGTAGAGGTCGGGGAGCTTTGCCAGATCGACTCCCGCCGCGTCGAGGATCGTCTCCGACCAAACGCCCTGTTCCAGATCGTAGAGGTTCATGCCGGAGGCGTCGGAGGGGTCGGTGGCGAAGACCCCGGTCAGCCGGGCGACAATCGCGTCTTTAGCGTGGACGAACTTGTAGGTTTGGGCGAAGGTCTCCGGCTGGTGATCGCGCAGCCAGAGCATTTTGCAGAGCGAGTACGAGGCGCTGAGGCGGTGCCCGGTGATGTGATAGACGGTCGGCGCGGTCGATCCGCTCGCCGACCCAGCGCTCTTGCTCGACCGAGCGCTGGTCTGCCCAGATGATCGCTTGGCGGAGGGGGCGCGCCTGCTGATCGAGCGGCACACAGCCCATCATCTGACCGCTGAAGGTCACGCAGGCGATGTCGTCGCCACGCACGCCGGTTTCGCCGAGCAACTGCCGGGTCGAGGTGCAGACCGCCTGCCACCAATCTTCCGGATTTTGCTCCGCCCAGCCGGTGTCGAGAAAGTCGGTGCTGTAGCCGTAAAAAGCGCTGCCGACGAGCTTGCCTTCGCCGTCAAACAGAGTCGCTTTGTTGCCGGTCGTCCCCAAATCATGGGCAATAATGTAGTTTTTCATCATGCCTGCCATTCTATGCAAAGAAATCGCTGAACCACCGCTGCTGTTTGGCGAAACAGCGGTGGCTCAAGCTGTAGAAATAATCTTGGGTGTATTAGGTGCTCAGTCGCTAGTCGAGTTCGATCATCACTTTCAGATACTCGCCGTGCGCGTCCTCGATGGCGTGATAGGCGTCGAGATAGCGCTCAAACGGGAAGCGATGCGTGATCATCTCGTCCAGCTTCAGCTTGTCACCGGCGACCAGTTCGACCGCTCGCTCGTAATCGGGGCGCTGATACATCAGCGTGCCGGTCAAGGTGAGTTCGCGGTCTTGCACCAGTCCGAGGTCGACCTGCGGCTTCTTGCCGAAGACGCCGACCACGACAATCGTCGAGCCTTTACGGGCATACTGGATGGCGCTGGTCATGGTTGGCTCGACGCCGACGCATTCGAGGATCAGGTCGGCTTTGTCCGGTCCGAAGTGCTCGGCAATTGCGTCGCCGAGGTTGACTTCGCCGGTGTTGATGGCGAGGTCGATGCCGCACTCGCGCGCCTTATCCAGCTTGTAAGGGCTGAGGTCGGTGATCATCACGGCTTTCGCGCCCGACGCTTGGGCGACCTGTGCCGCCAAGTTGCCGATGGGACCCGCGCCCAGCACGATCACGCGCTTGCCTTCAGCGCCGCCGCCGCGCTGCGATCGCGTGGACGACCACCGAAATCGGCTCGATCATCGCCGCGCGATCCAGCGACATGCTGTCGGGCAGCTTGACGACGTTTTCTTCCGGAAGAGCGAAATATTCCTGCGCCGCGCCGCCGGTCTGGAAACCCATCACCTTGAGTGACTCGCAGATGTGGGGCATCCCGTGCGTGCAGGGATAGCACACGCCGCAGGTCACTTGAGGCAGAAACGTGATCTTGTCGCCGACTTTGACGCTGGTCACGTCCGCGCCGACGTCCGCCACGACGCCGCCGATCTCGTGCCCCTGTACGACCGGATAACCGGTATACGGGTGCAGCCCGTGATAGACGTGGATGTCCGAGCCGCAGACACCGATGCGGCGAGTTTGCAGAATCACCTCGTTAGCTTTGGGGACGGGTCGTTCGACGTTGCAAAACTCAATTTTACCGGGGGCAGTCATCACCGCCTGTTTCATGATTTGGATCCTTTTGTCCTAAAATTCTCTGTGTTTTTCAGGTCAACCACGCGCTGAACCGCGCGACTATCCGTGATCTGTGGGCAAGGGCAGGCGCAGCCGGGTACGCTCTGACCAACACCATCCAATTTTCACTCTTTTACGCCTGAGCCAACAGTCCAATCTCGACACGCCTGCTAATTCCGAACGACCGGAAAACCTGTCGTCATGTAATTACACGCTGTCACAATTATACTCCGGATTGCGGATCGCACAATGCGCACAACTCAAGTGGGCGGTATGGCGACGTGATTGCTCGGCGGCAGATCATCCAATGCCGAGTTGTCGTCGGCGTCGTGCGGCAGAAGGTTTCGGTTGGATGGGTTGGTGCGGTGAATCGAGCAGCGCCGGGCAAACCAAATCCGGCTGGCGCTCGTGTTCACTTAGATTGGCTGGATTTAGGGGAAAGGCAGCGCTTGACGGCGCGCCGTTGGGGACCTGACCAGCTCAATGCCTGCCGGTGATTAGGAGCGTCATCAGAGCAAGTTAGCGAGGACGGAGCGTGCCCAACCCAAAACGGTGGTGGTGCTCCGGTACGACTCCCGGCGCTGAGCGGACGGCTTGACGGAAAGCTGTTCCAGCGCTGAGCGTGCCTCGACGCTCTGGGGGTTGATCCGCAGCGCGTGCTCGAAGTAGACCCGCTTTTGGCTGTCTTGACCGACGACCGTCGCCAACCAGAGCCAGTCCATTTCCCGGTTCCACTTTTCCCGCAGCGCCGTCTGGAAGAGTTGATCTTTTCTCGCTTCGTCCATGATCCGGTTCCTTTGCTGTTTAGGTCGGTCGTGTCGCCTATCATCCTGCCAGAATCTCGCGTTGAAGTCATCCACAAGGATCACGACGACGACTGCGTGGTTCAAGCGCTGCGCCGGGTCATGACTGGCGAGCGCTATCTCAGCCCCGGCGCCATGAACCGACCGACCGAACAGGCTTCAACCGATCTGGACGACTATTTGCAGCTTTATGAGGCGCTGACCGACACCGAGAAAGAACTGCTGCATCCTCTAGCGAGCGGCTTGACCGCCGCGCAGTCTTCTCGATAACATGGGGTCTTGTGTGTGAGTGTGCGGGAGATGCGCAGCGTTTCGGAGCTGAGTAGGTTGTCGCGCTGCGAGACGTCGACGAGAAGCAGCAGCGGCTTGCTGCGATCCTACTTCTGCTGCAGAGACATTCTCGTCTTTTCCCATCTGATCTTTACGCCTTTTCTTGATCTCAGATGAGCAAAGTCTCTCTTAACTTTAGGGACTTCCATGGCGCACACGCTTTGATGTTTCTCCCTAGATGTCAGTTGTACTAAAGGAGAGAGAGACGTTCCTCGGCGCCATTTTCGAGGTAGCAAATCTCCATGCTTGATGCTGCGAAATCGACCTCAAGCTGCGCCCACGTGCCCGCATTATCCCAGCGAATCACCAGCAGCGGTTCGTCACACGCCAGCAATGAGAACGTCCCCTGAAAGGCAGGATGCTCGTTGCGGAAGCGGATCAGCTTCAGCAAATTTTGGACGACTGGTTGCGTGAGGGCATCCTGCACTTCATCCCAACCGTAGACGTGGCGGTTGATCTCTCTGCCGACCTTCGTCTCCTCTAGGCGCCGCATGTCGTTGGTGCCCGCCAGCAGACCGACGTAGTAGACCTGCGGAATGCCCGGCGCGAAAAACTGCACCGCGCGGGCGATCAGGTAGTCGCGGTCACTTCTACCGAGCGCATCGTAATAAGTACAGTTGACTTGGTACAGATCGAGGTTAGAAGCAGCGCCGCCGGTCGCACGACGGCTCTGCCCGCCGCTGCGCTCGTGAATGGTCTCGACCAGCGCGTCGAGTTCGGCGGTAGGGATCAGTCCGGGCAGTTCTGAGCCGTCAGCGTCAGTCGCCGCGCCGACGTCGATCACGCCGATGCCATCGTGGGTATCGAGCACCGTCACCGCGTTGCGCGGGCTGATCGCCAGCCACGTTTTGAGGTAGCGTGCGGTCTGGTTGGAAATCGCGTGCAGGATCAGCGGTGGCAGCGCGAAATCGTAGACGTGATCGACCTGTCGAGCGATCTCGATCTGCTGGCGATAATGGGAATGAACCTCTGCCAGCACTTCCAGCCCCAGAGCACGGGCGTACTGGGTCAGTTCCTCGATGAAAGCGAAGGTTTCGGGGATCATGAAACAACTCGTTCCCGCCTGCTTGATTGCGTAGCCGATGGCATCGAGCCGGATCGTCTTGACGCCGTGTTCGTGAAAGCGCTGGATGAGCGTGCGCCAATAGGCATCGCCCTGCGGATTGCGCACGTTCAGGTCGATCTGTTCACCAGTGAAGGTCGTCCACAGGATCGATTTCCGACCATCCCCTACGGTCATCGTCGTGAAGGGCAAACCGGGACGCGGGCGATAAATCCGCAGCAAATCTTGTTCGGTCGCGCCGTCCGGGAAGACCGCGCCGAAGGTCAGGAACATCCCGTTGTAGGGCGAATTTTCACCCTTCTCTAGAAAATCCTGAAACTGACGCGATTGGCTCGAAATGTGATTGACGATCAAATCGGCGGTAATTTCGTAGGTGCTGCTCAGCGTGGCAACGTCGCGCCACGTGCCGATACGGGGGTCGACCAGCGAGTGGTCAATCGGGTCAAAGCCCGTATCCGCGCCATCAATCGGGTAGAAGAAGGGCAGGATATGCACGCCGCCAAAGACGCCCTTGAGGGGACTGTCGAGAAGGCGCTGAAGGTCTTCCAGACGGTCACCACCCAAGCGATTAGCGTAGGTCAGCAGATGAACGCAGTTACGCATGAAGAGTCCTTAGCCTGCTGGCAGTTTCCGGTTAGTCTTTGCTGCTGCTCAGCGCGCAAGAAACCGCTGATCTCCGGCTCATCCCTTGACCGAGCCTTGCAGCAGTGCCGCAATGATCTGGCGCTGGAATAGGACGAACAGGATCAGAGTCGGGAGCAGGATCAGGATCGTACCGGCGCACAACAGCGGGACGTTGGTCGCGTAGTGACCTTGAAACGCGCCCAGCGCGCCTGCCATCGTGCGCTGCGTCGGGTCTTCGACCAGCACCAGCGCGATCAGAAACTGATTCCACGTCCAGACCGACATGAGGATGCCGAGCGACGCAATCGGCGCGCGTGCCAGCGGGAGGTGGATGCGCCAGAACAAATCCCAAGTGGTCGCGCCGTCAACCCGGGCTGCCTCGGAGATTTCGCCGGGCACGCCGACGAAATGCGCCCGCATCCAGAAGACTGCGAACGGCATATACAAGCCGATCAGCGGCAGCACGATGGCGAACCGGGTGTTGTAGATGCCGATGGCGCGCTCTAGGTAGTAGAGCGGGACGATGATCCCGGTAAACGGCAGCGTTAGCCCAAAAACGAACAGGAACAGCAGTACGCGCGAGCCGGGAATTTTCAAGAGACCAATAGCGAATGCCGCCATCGTCGAGATCAGCAGGGCAATCGGCACCACGTTAAGCACGATGAACAGGCTCGAACCGAGCAGCGCGGTCATGTTCGCCACGTTGAACGCTTCGACAAAGTTGCCCCACTGAGGGTCGGCGGGCAAGGCGAATCCGCTCGGCACCGTCCCCGATGGATGCAGCGCGGTGATGAAGATGCTGATAAAGGGCAGAATCGTCGCCACCATCATGACGATCAGCAGCCCGCGTCCAGCATAGAGTTCGCCGCGTCCGATCCTCATTACGCAGCCTCCCGGCTCAAACGCTGGATCGGGATGATCACGACCAAGACCAACAGCATCAGCATGACCGCCAGCGCCGACGCTAAGCCGATCCGCTGCTGGGTGAAGGCAAGGATATAAATCTGAATGCCGGGAACCGCCGTCGAATTACCGGGTCCGCCCGCCGTCGTGACGTAGACGATGTCGAAGGCAGCCAGCGCCGCGATGGTCGTGACCGTCAAACAGACGCCGATCTCATTGCGGAGCAGCGGGACGGTGATCCTCATGAACTCGGTGAACCAACTGGCGCCGTCGATCCGCGCCGATTCGTAGAGCGATTGATCGATTTTCGACATGCCCGTCTCTAGCAGGACGGTACAGAAACCCAGCAAGACCCAAACGCCGATCATGCCAACGGCGGGCAGCGCCCAGTCGAAATCACCCAGCCACGCGCGAGTCAGCACATCGAGACCCACGAAGCGGAGCGCCTCGTTGATCAAGCCGGGGAGCGCCAGCAGCCAGCCCCAGATGATACCGGCGGCGACCAGTGGGATCACCTGCGGCAGAAACAGGACGGTTCGCGCGACTGTGCCAAGCCGCCCGGTCGCTACGCGGTGGATCACACTCGCGGTGACGAGACCCAGCCCAACCGGGATGAAGCTGAACCAGATCACCAACTCGAAGGCATTGACAATCGTTCCGAACAGATCGGGAACCTGTAGGACGGTCTGGTAGTTCTTCAGCCCGACAAACGTCATCTCGCCAATGCCATCCCAGCGGAAAAATGAGTACTGGAGGCTCATCAACAGCGGAACCAGTACGAAGATCGCATACATTACCAGTGCCGGTAGGACGAACAGCCAGCCGACGATTTTTCCCCGACGGGTTTCTTGATTAGCGGATGTGTGCCGGGAGAACACGGGCGCTGCGGTACGAGTATCTAAGGTCGTCATTGTTGCCATCGTTCATTTAGCGGGCGCAGGAATGATCCTGCGCCCGTCACTACCATTACGACCAGCGACTTGCTACTGGGTGAGTTCACGCTCGTATTCCGCTTGAACCGCTTGAAGCAGACCGGCGGCATCTTGCCGACCGCCGACCATCTTCTGAAGCTCAGGCGTCCAGCCTTGCGCGAAGATCGCGCTGGTTGCGTTGGCGATGAAGTCCATCGACGTACCGGCTTCACCGACCACCGGACCGGCAGCCAGCGTCTCATTGGTGATCGAGCCTTCAGTGACCGCAGGCATCGTCGCGCCGGACGGACCGCCGGGGTTGGAGCCGCCGACGCTCACGTCGATTTCCCGTGCTTTGTCGTTGGAGGCGACCCAGTTGAGGAAGAACGCGGCGCAATCGGCGTTCGCGGCGTTGGCGGCGATGCCGAAGGTCAGCGGCGCGGACATCGCGGCGGGCGAACCACCTTCTTCCGCTGGTGGCATCAGGAAGAAGCCGACGTTGCCCGGCAAATCGGTGTCGTAACCCGCGTTCTGCCAGTCACCGTTGAAAATGAAGACGCCCTCACCCTGACCGAAGCGGGCGTTGGCGTCGGTGTACTCGATAGCATTGATGTCGGGCGGGAAGTAGCCAGCCTCGATCCACTGCTGCAGGTGCTGGGCAGCGACGAGATTGTCTGGCGTGTCGATGGTTGCGCCGGATTTCTGGTAGATCCAGTCATTGATCGGACCGACCGGACCAAAAGCAGCCATCAACTGCTGAAGCGGGAAGGCGAGACCCATACCACTCTTGGCGCTGCCCCACTGCATGATCGGCAGCAGTCCGGCGTCCTTGGCGGCGGCGAGCAGGGTTTCGAACTCGGCGACGGTCTTCGGCGGCTCGGTCATGCCGATCTGCGCTGCCTGTTCCTTGTTGTAGAAGATGCCCGTCAAGCTGTAGTTCAGCCCCATCGCATACAGCGTGCCGGAGCCGCGCGTGCCGTCTGCGGCGACGCGGTTCTGGTCAAGCTGCGGCACGGGCCACTGATCCCAACCGAAGGCGGCGGCGTAGCCGTCAAGGTCTTTGAGCAGCCCTTGATTGGCGAACGAGACCATCGTCGGCAGCCGGATCAAGTCAGGCGGGTTGTCGCCCGACAGCAGACGCGGCGTCGAGTTGATCAGGTTCGTGAACTGGTCTTGGCTGATGTCCCAAGTGACGTTCGGGTACTGGATCGCAAACTCGTCGGCAAGCTTGAACGGCAGGTCAAAGCCGGTTTCGAAGTAGGCTTTGAGCGTGACCGGGTCGCTGCCGCAGTCGGGCGCGGCATCCTGCGCCGAGGCAATCGGCGTCTGCACGGCAAAGGCAAGCACCGCGAGGACAGCGACGGTGGAAAGAATAAGCCAAAATTGACGTTTCACGTTAATATCTCCTCTGTAATATCAGGTACAGTAATGTGCCGCTAGAGTCGGGGTGCCTCCCGACTCTTTCCTTTTCTAATGACACTTATAGCGGTCTCCTCTCTGGCTCCGTTAGCTCTATCGGCTGTGAGTAGTTTCAACCAAGTTCACGCCAACTTAATCCGGCGTGTCTCTGGCTGAAAAACGTTTGCCCTTGGTAGACATCCGCTCGCAAAATCCTCTGCCGGTTAGCTGCTTGATATGGAGTCAATCGCTCCAACTTCGCCTTCCTAAACGATGTTTCACCGCCTTTCTATACTGTCTTTCTCTCAATAATGGTCAGGGGCAACCGTACATGCTGGAGTGAGTGGTTGGGTGCCTTGATGCGTTCTAGCAGCAGTTCGCCTGCCACTCGTCCCGAGTTGTCCAGAGGTTGTTGAATCGTGGTCAGCTCCATCAGTTCCGCCATGTCGAGATTATCGAAGCCCATCACCGCTAGGTCTCCGGGGATACTGAGACCCATTTGGCGAGCAACCATGATTACGCCCATTGCCTGTAGGTCGGTCGCGGCAAATATCGCCGTCGGCGGAACAGGCAATTTCAAAAACTCGGTCGCTACCTGCCGGGCTTGTTCAAGGCTGTACGTTGCCAGCCGAACATAGTCGTCGGGTAGGGGTATCCCTAATTCGTGTAACTTTTGGCGGAAGCCCAGAAGGCGTTGGCTAATTGGATGGATTGCGTATTCTGGCAAGTTCGTATCGCCCAGAAAGGCAATGCGGCGGTGTCCCTTCTCCGCCAGATACTCGGCTGCCATCTTGCCACCTTGAATATCGTCGATTTCTACGGTGCTGAAACCCGTCTGAGGATACTCAATCAACACAGTTTCAAGCTGGTTAGTGGTCAGATGCTGCGCCTGCAATTCATTGATCCCAAGCGACATAATAATCAGACCATCCAGATTGCCGGTTAGGGGCAGGGAGGCGAGATAACCATCCAAAATCTGGGTCGAGTTCACCGCGTAAACAACTAGCTCGCAATTGGTGGGAAGTGTGGCAGCTACGCCGCGTAAACGCTGCACAAAAGATGGAGCGGTGAAAAACGGAACCAAGATTCCAATACGGTAGTTTCTTTTGAGTGCCCTTGCGCGCGCCTCAGCTTTGGGGACAAATTCCAGTCTTTCGATGACTTCCAAAACCCGATCTCGAGTCTGCTGGTTGACCTTTGGGGACGCATTTAACACGCGCGATACGGTCGCCGGACTGACACCCGCCTCAGCAGCGATGCTGTAAATCGTCACTGTAGATTTAGGCGTTGACTGCTTCAACTCCATAATTGAAACTGCTTTCATGATTTCACTTACATCGAATATACAGTCGCTTTATGCCAATGTCAACAACGGGCGATTTTTGCGCTTCGCCGGAGCAAACCAAGTATTTCACAGCTAGACGACCCAGCGCATGAGGGGGGCAGCTCGCCTCAAGATGCGAAGTCGGAAGTATTGTTGGCTGAGAAACCATTTGAAAATACCCGTCTCACGGGAAGGCAGGGGCGTTCAATTGAACGCCCCTACGGGAAAAACACCGAATATTCAAATGGCTTCTGAACATGTGTGGGCAGCGAGTTCATCCCATTGGCACTTGAGACCTTGGGCATCGGCATTTTCGGACCGGAAAAATAACTCGATCCCACAACGTGATTCAACTTTATTGACAATGAATCCGATTTCTGATAACGTTATCAGAAATCGTTATCGGAAACTGATTCTTGATGCCTAAAAAGAATGCAAATTTCCCAAATAGAGTTCGCAGCGTCACGATAGCGGATGTTGCCAAAGCCGCTGGCGTTTCTGTTCCTACCGTCTCTCGCATCCTTAATAACAAGGAATATGTAGCCGACGAAACACGCGAACGTGTTAATGAAGCTATTCGCGCATTAGGGTATGCTCCTCATACCCAAGCTCGCCGTTTACGCGGCGGTGCCAGCCTGACCCTAGCGCTGCACTATCCTATCGAATCCCCACACGAACTCAGCAGCGTCATCGACACGCCTTATATCACTGGCGCAGCAGCGGCAGCCAGCGAAAGAGAATATTTCCTCAACTTCCTTGTTTCTCAGCTAACCCCCGAAATCTTACTCAACATGTATCGGAGCAACCAGATTGACGGGGTCATCCTGTTGCAGGTCAGCATGGAGGATTGGCGGGTCAATCTCCTGCGAGAAAATGACTATCCTTTCGTCATGATTGGTCGCTGTGCTGATTTAGAGGATATGAGCTTCATCGACCTTGATTTTGAAGACGCCATGTTCCGCGCTTTCGACTACTTGCGGGAACTAGGACATCGAAATATCGGTTTTCTGACCTACCCTGAATCGTGGCGCAAAGCCGGAATAGGTCCCGCAGTTCGCTCGCTTGAAGGATACAGACGGGCACTTACAGAGTTTAACGTTCACAGTTGTTACCGGGAAATTGGGCTGAACAGCGTCGAAGAGGGCTTTGAGGGGACAATCGACCTCCTCCGCGAGAACCCCGACCTGACTGCCATTATGACGGTAAGCCATTTGACCGCCGCCGGAAGCATCAAGGCGCTGGCGCAGCATGGTCGAAATGTGCCTCAAGATTGTTCGGTAATGGCAATCGGTTTTGGCGGCAGTTTTGCCGACGTCGTTACGCCCTCGCTGACCACCCTAGAATGGTCTCCCTACGAAGTCAGTTATCAAGCGACCCTCCTTATGACCGAGAAGCTGGCAAATGATCAATTCTCGGCTCGGCAGGTCTTAGTGCCACCGAAGCTCGTTGTCCGAGAAAGTACAAAGGAGGTGAGTTAGTCCCGGTTCCACTCTAGGAACAACTCCGTTTAGCAAGTCAAATCCAGCACTTCTGGGGAAAGGGGAACGATATCGTTAACCTGATGGATTTTGTTTTGCTTTTTTCGGTTCGCCATTGCACGGCATTCGCGTGCCCGCTGCGAATTCGAAGGATCAATTATTTCGCATTTAGAAACGCTATGGAGATTGATGGATCATGAAAAAGCTTACCTTCATTGTCGTTCTGGGGCTGCTTACACTGCTCGCAGTGGGAAGTTTGCAGGCGCAGGACTCTGTCACGCTGACTTATATGGCAAGTCAAGGCTGGGTCTCGGACGCCGAGATGGCGCTCGGTGCGCAGTTCGAAGCGGAGACGGGCATACACGTTGACTATCAGATTATTCCGTCTGACCAATATTTCACCGTTTTGCAGACCCGCTTGAATACGGGCGAAGGCACCGACATCTTCGGCGGGCAGAGCGGTGTCACCGACCTCGTCGTCAATTACAACGTTGAAGCCAATGCCGTCGATTTGACCGATCAGGCGTGGGTTGAGCAGATGGATCCGCTCGTAGTTGCTCAAGCGACCGTCAATGACAAGGTCTACGGACTGACGCTGTGGGACGTGACCGGCACGACTTGGGTCATCAACTACAACAAGAACATCTTCGCCCAATATAACCTGACTGTCCCGACCACTTACGCAGAATTCAAATCGGATTGCGAGACGCTGCTGGGTACGGACATTATCCCGATCTTCGAGCCGATTGCCTCCGGTTGGCATCACGTCCTCTGGTTCCCCGAATTGGGACCCCGTTACGAGGAAGTCACGCCCGGTTTGGCGGCGCTGCTGAACGCGAACCAAGCCACATTTGCCGACAATGCGACGATGCTCACCGTTGTGGAGCAGTTGAAAGAACTGTACGACATGGGCTGCTTCGGCGATAACGCGCTAGCAGATACCACCGAATTCACGACGGAAGCGCTCGGTACCAATCAATATGCGATGGGACTAACCAACCTCACTGGTCCGCAGACCATCGTGAACGACTATCCCGACGTCGACCCGGATACCTTCGGCTTCTTTGTCATGCCCTTGGCGGACAACCAGAATTTGAACATTAATCCCGCTGGTCCGACCAAGTTCATCTACTCAGGCTCGGAGCATATCGACGCGGCGAAGCAGTACTTCGACTTCCTCACTCGTCCCGAAAGCCTTCAGTACCTGATCGACAATGACCCGGCAACCCGGACACTGCCGTTTAATGACGACGGGCTGAAATTCAATCTGCTACCCAGCCAGCAAGCATTTCTCGACTCGTTCCCGCCGGAAAAACGGGGCACGGTCTACCAGACGGCAGTGAACTACGTCAATCCGCAGTGGATGGACATCGGGCAAGATTTAACGGCGATGTTCACGAACGCTATCCAGCCGCAGGATGTCCTGACCAAGATCGACGAGCGGCGCACCCAACTGGCGGAAGCCGCGCATGATCCGGCATGGGGTAATTAATTACTGACAACACCCGATAGCTCCTTTGCAAGACAACCCAAGCTGGTGGCACAGCTTGGGTTGTCATCCATACGGATTGAAAACAGAAGCCGGAACTTAGGATGAAAAATAAGACTTATCCCTTCTACTTTACCTTTGGAGCGCTTGCCCTATACCTCATCTTTATTGTCTTGCCGGGATTTATGGGCATCGCCTATTCGTTTACTGATTGGAGCAGTTACTCAACCGAAGTGAACTTTGTCGGACTGGATAATTTCAAAATCATCTTTTCCAGTAATGCAAATTATCTCGGTTACATCAAGAACACGCTCTTCTTCTCCGCCAGCACCATCATTCTGAAAACTATCCTTGGCTTGGCGCTCGCCCTACTTCTGAACTACGGCGTTCGACGCCTATCCCATTTGTATCGGGTGATCATCTATTTGCCCGTAGTCCTGCCCACCATCGTCGTCGGGCTGGTCTTTAAATCGATTCTGAATCCACGAAATGGCATCCTGAATGGCTTTTTTCGAGCGGTCGGGCTAGATGCGCTGGCAAAACCTTGGCTGGTAGACCCAAATATAGCGATGTTCTCCGTGATCGGCGTCGATACTTGGAAAGGCGTCGGCTACATCATGGTGATCCTGCTCGCCGGACTCCAGACCATCCCTCAAGAATATTACGAGGCGGCGGAGATTGATGGGGCTAGCCCGCTTGCTGTTCTTCGCTTCATCACCCTGCCTTTGTTAGTTCCAGCGCTAACCGTGGTCACCGTCTTGAATTTGTTGTATGGCTTGCGCGTCTTTGACATCGTCTATGTCTTGACCGGGGGCGGTCCCGGCTACGCGACGGACGTGGTGTTTACCGCCGTCTTTGACGAATTCTCCAAAGGTCGTTACGGCGTGGGTACGGCGCTTTCGAGCGTATTGTTCGTCGTCATGACGGTTGCCTCCTTCTTCATCGTCCGCCGACTCACGCGCGATCCTATTGAGGTGTAACCATGCTCCAAAATAAAACACTTCAACGCACCGGTAACAATCTGCTGGCGATTCTTGCCTGCCTACTGGTCGTTATCCCAGTGTACATCGTGGTCACCAATTCGCTCAAAGATTCAGCC
This sequence comes from uncultured Chloroflexia bacterium, assembly GCA_963826685.1. Classification (GTDB taxonomy): domain Bacteria; phylum Chloroflexota; class Anaerolineae; order Aggregatilineales; family Phototrophicaceae; genus Flexifilum. The sequence goes on from CAWGYC010000009.1 coordinate 563,743, forward strand.
GGCGCGCGTACCATGAGCGCGGCGCTGCCAGAGACACTCCATTTTGAAAACTTCGCCACCGTGATCGAGCGCGGGAAATTAGCGCAAACTTTCGTCAACAGCATCGTGTATGCTGGCGGCTCAACCGTGATCAGCACGATTCTGGCGGCGATGGCGGCTTACACACTGTCCCGCAATAAAAGCTCACTGAATCGTTTTGTCTACTTTTTCATCGTTATGGGCATCGCCATGCCGCTGAACTTCTTTACCTTGACCAAAATCATGCAGATTACCCATCTGATTAACACGCGGGCTGGCATGATTATTCTGTATGCGGCGACGCAGATTCCCTTTAACGTTTTTCTGATTTACGGCTTTGTCGATGCTATCCCCCGCGAGCTTGATGAAGCTGCCATTATTGATGGCTGCGGTCCTTTGCGCCTGTTCTTTTCGGTCATCCTTCCGCTGCTGACGCCGGTTGTCGTGACGGCGGGCGTTCTGAGTTTTGTCGGGATCTGGAGCGATTTTCTCCTCCCGCTTTACTATTTGAACAACAGCTCTTTCTGGCCCATGACCCTTGCCATCTATAACTTCTTTGGGCAGTTCCAACAGGATTGGAATCTGGTCGCGGCGGACATTGTGCTGACGGTACTGCCGGTGCTGGTCATCTACTTGTTCGGGCAGCGTTTCATCCTATCCGGCATGACCAGCGGCGCGGTCAAGGGCTAGCGACTGCACAACAAACATTGCCAAATGTCGAGCAGCACTTCGCTGCCGTGAAATACGGGACAATTCGCTTCATAGATGGTTTGCTTTAAGAACGGAGTTCACACTTGCAACCGACCCAATACACTACTCGTGGCGCAGTCGTGAAAATTGAAGTCGCCGGGGGATTTCTCCAACTAACACCCTATTCAGAGAACATCATTCGCGTGCGCTACGCGCCGACGCCGGAATTCAGCGCTATGCAAAGTCTCATGGTCGTCAGCGAACCGAGTCCACTGGTTGACACTGAAGTCAGCGAAACGGCAGACGCGCTCACGGTATCAACCGCGATATTGTCAATTCGGATTGACAAGCGAACGGGCGCGCTCACCTATCTGGATAGTGCGGGACAACTTTTGACCAAGGAACCGGATCGTGGCGGCAAAACGCTCGTGCCGGTGGATGTCGTCAAGCCCGTGTTTGACACTTCAGCCGTGGCGCAAGTACAGGATAGTGTCGATGGCGTCCGCGCCTCCACTGACTCTGTGAAGCAAGTCGTCGACCGCCAAGCCTTCCACACGAAACTTGAATTCGAATGGCAGCCCGGCGAAGCGTTATACGGTCTCGGCTCTCACGAAGAGGGCATGATGAACCTGCGTGGACAGCACCAGTATCTATACCAGCAAAACATGAAGGCGGTTGTCCCGGTGCTCCTCTCGACGCGCGGCTACGGCATTCTGCGAGACAGTTATTCGCTGATGACCTTTCACGACGATGCGTTTGGCTCCTATTGGTGGACGGATGTAGATGACGAAATCGATTACTACTTCATTTACGGTGCGGAGTTCGATCAAATTGTGCGAGGTGTTCGGCGGCTGACCGGGAAAGTACCGATGCTCCCCCGCTGGGCGTTCGGTTATATCCAGTCGAAAGAGTGTTACACCTCGCAAGCGGAATTAATCAGCATCGTGGCGGACTACCGGGAGCGCGGGCTGCCGCTCGACTGCATCGTGCAAGACTGGAAGTCATGGACGCAAGGACTGTGGGGACAGAAGTCGTTCGACCCGGAACGCTACCCTGATCCTAACGAGATGATGACTGAACTCCACCAGATGGATGCGCGCTTGATGATTTCCGTCTGGCCGATCATGAATACAGGCGGGGACAACTGGCGCGAAATGCGCGATCAAGGCTGCCTGCTCGGCAACCAAGCGACTTACGATGCGTTCCAAGAACAGGCGCGTGATCTGTATTGGCAGCAAACTAATGAAGGGCTGTTCGCTCACGGCATTGACGCTTGGTGGTGCGACTGCACCGAGCCGTTCCAAGCCGACTGGATGGGCGCGTTCGAGCCGGAACCGGAAGAACGCCTGCGTATCAACACGGAAGAAGCGAAAACCTATCTCGACCCACAGTTCATTAACGCCTACTCCCTGCTGCATTCTCAAGGAATTTATGATGGGCAGCGCCAAACCACTCCAGACAAACGAGTTGTCAACCTGACTCGTTCAGCCTATGCCGGGCAGCAGCGCTACGGCACAATCACGTGGTCGGGCGACGTCTCGGCGACGTGGGATACGCTCCGCCGCCAGATCGCCGACGGGCTGAACTTCTGCGCGACCGGTATGCCCTACTGGACGGTCGATATTGGCGCATTCTTCGTCAAAAATGACCCGAAGCTTTGGTTTTGGAGCGGGGATTTCGATCTCGGTGTCGAGGACATGGGCTACCGGGAATTGTACGTGCGCTGGTTCCAGTATGGCGCTTTCCTACCTCTGTTTCGCTCGCACGGCACCGATACTCCGCGTGAAATCTGGCGTTTCGGCAATCCCGGCGAACCCATATATGAGGCATTGGTCAAATCACTGCGGCTGCGTTACCGGCTGATGCCCTATATCTATTCGTTAGCGGGGATGACAACGCAAGCCGATGATACGATCATGCGGGCATTACCCTTTGATTTCAGAAGCGACCCAGCCACCTATGACGTTGCTGACCAGTACATGTTTGGTCCAGCGCTGCTCGTCAATCCTGTAACCGAGCCAATGTACTTCGCGGCAGGCTCGACAGCTATTGAGGGCGTAGCAAAAACCCGCCCGGTTTACTTACCGGCGGGCAGCGATTGGTACGATTTCTGGACGGCGAAGCAGTATGCCGGTGGGCGCACGATTATCGCGGATGCGCCGCTGGATACCATTCCCTTGTACGTCCGCGCCGGTTCGATTGTGCCAGTTGGTCCTGACATCCAATACACCGGTGAAGGCGTCAACGCTGCCCTTGAGCTGCACATTTATCCGGGGAAGGATGGTTATTTCACTTTGTACGACGATGAGGGCGATAACTATAACTATGAGCAGGGCATGTTCGCCACTATCGCGCTCGATTGGGACGACCAAAATCGAAAGCTCACCATCGGCACACGGCAAGGAAGTTATCCCGGAATGCCAGCATCAAGAGCGTTTTGCCCCATCGTAGTCAGTGACAACGTCGCCCCGTCAGGCGAAACCATTATCTACTCAGGACAAGAGATTACTGTCGATCTGGCGCAACAAAGCTGATCGTTAAAGAACAACCAAACATAGCAATCGCTTGAAAGGGAAAATATGACGTCGGCTAAGCATTTTGAGCCAACCAGAGAATCATTAGCTCAGTACTCCGTTCCGCAGTGGTTTACCGATGCCAAACTGGGCATCTTCATCCACTGGGGGATTTACAGCGTGCCCGCTTTCGCCAACGAATGGTACGCTCGCAATATGTATCGGCAGGGCAGTCCCGAATTCAAGCACCATGCGGAAACGTGGGGCGATCATACTGAGTTCGGTTATCAAGACTTCATCCCCATGTTCAAGGCGGAGAGCTTCGATGCTGAAGCGTGGATGAAGTTGTTCAAACAGGCGGGCGCGCAGTATGTCGTCCCGGTCGCCGAGCATCATGACGGCTTCCCGATGTACGACACAGCGCTCTCGGAGTGGAACGCCGCGAAGATGGGTCCGAAGCGTGATGTTGTGGCAGAATTGGCGACGGAGGCTCGCAAGCAAGGACTGGTCTTCGGTGTTTCCAGCCATCGCGCCGAGCACTGGTGGTTTTTCGACGGTGGGCGCAAATTCCCTTCGGACGTGCAAGACCCGCATTATGCTGAATTTTACGGACCAGCCGCCGAAGCGTCGCCAGTAGAGGGACTTGATTCGGAAGCGTGGGCAAGCAAAGACTGGCGTCCCCGCCCGGATGCGAAGTTCCTCGATGATTGGTTGGCGCGCTGCTGCGAATTGGTTGATAAATTCGAGCCGCAAGTCTTCTGGTTTGACTGGTGGATCGAGCAGGCGGTTTTCGAGCCTTATCTTCAGAAGTTCGCTGCCTATTACTACAACCATGTCGCTGACCCCGTCCTTCAGTACAAGCTTGAAGCTTTTCCAACCGGCACGGCACTCCTCGATGTCGAGCGCGGTAAACTGAGCGACATCCGCGAAGACTACTGGCAAACCGATACTTCGGTGAGTTACAAGTCGTGGTGCTATGTCGAGGATGATGATCTCAAGTCAGTGACCACACTGGTACACGACTTAGTCGATATTGTCAGCAAAAATGGCAATCTCCTCCTGAACGTTGGACCCAAACCCGACGGCACGATTCCGCCTGAAGTGAGCGAGCGGCTGCTCGGACTGGGCGAGTGGCTGCGGATCAATGGAGAGGCGATTTACGGGGCACATCATTGGCACACGTTCGGCGAAGGCAGCACGACGGTGAGCGGACACCTGCATGAACACGAGGACAAACCGTTCAACGCGCAGGATGTTCGCTTCACGACTAAGGGTGGGGTGCTCTACGCCACGTGCTTGGGCTGGCCCGGTGAAAGCGCCGTCATCGAGTCTATGGGAAGCGGCTCTCCGTTGAGCGCCGAGCAGATCGAGTCCATCGGAATGCTCGGTTCCTCCGAAGTGCTCTCTTGGTCGCAGCGTGAGGATGGTCTCCACATTACGACACCAGCGCAGCGTCCCTGTGACCATGCTTATTCCTTCAAAATCACGCTGAAATAACTTCAGGAGGGGCGCAGCCCGCTGCGCCCCTCCACTGTGTTCTCGGCTGTAGAGTTCCCCCCGAAAAAAACGCCAGCGTCCGGCTAAAGCCAAGCCCGAACGCAAGTCTATTTTCGCCCACCTCTGATGACGTACTTCCGCTAGCGCGCGTTCATGGTTTTCGCTCGGCTTGGCGGTGTACTTGACAGTCCCAGCAAATCGCGCTATTTTACTAATGCGCTTTACTAATGCGCTTTACTAAAATATTTGACTAAATTGACTATGCCGAAAAAGATACCTAGAATTACCAGTAAGCAGGTTGCCGAACGTGCTGGAGTCTCCCAGACGACTGTGTCGTTCGTGCTCAACCAAGTCGAGAGTTCCAACATTAGTGAGGAAACGCGCCGGCGGGTGCTCGACGCCGTCCGTGACCTAAACTTTGTTCCCGACGTGCGAGCGCAAGCACTTGCACGCGGGCGCAGCAATACCATCGCGCTGATCATAAGTAACCCGCACCGCCAAGTCTTCGTAGACGAATACATTCCAACTATCCTGACCGGACTGAGCGAAGTCACCCAGAAGCACGGTTTTCGTATCCTCGTAGAACTGCTCAACAACACGACAAATGCCGACGCTTACAAAAATCTGATCCAGGGCAAGGAAGTCGCCGGGATAGTTGCCAACCTCAATGCCAAGACGACGGACGACATTGAGCAAATCCTCGCCTATGCGCATGACCGTGTGCCGATAGTGACGCTTGACGCGGTTCATCCCGAAATCTATTCGGTGATCGTCGATAAGTTGGGGGGCGCGCGCACGATTATTGAGTACTTGATCAAGTTGGGACATCGTCGCATCGCTTGTATCACCTACGGCCCGCTCGAACACGTCCACCCGGCTGATCGGCTTAAGGTCTACCACACCGTCTTGCAAGAAGCGGGCATCCCCTACGACCAAAATCTAGTCCGCATCGGCGCATACGACCCGGAAACGGGCTACGAAGCGATGAAGTCACTGCTGGCGTCGGAACACTTCAGCGCGCTCTACGCCATGAACGACGTGATGGCGTTCGGCGCGATGACCGCTATCCGCGAAGCCGGGCTGCGTGTGCCGGACGATATTGCTGTAGTGGGTTTCGATGACATCCGCCTCGCTCGCTTTTCAACTCCGCCGCTGACCACCATGCACGAGCCGGACATTGAGCATGGTCGGCGCGCCGGCGAAATGCTGATCGACCTCATCAATGGCGTAGCGCCCCCAGAAAAACACGTTCGCTTGGCGACACGTCTGGTCGTGCGCCAATCCTGCGGCGCACATCTCCGCGACATGGATGGTAAGGAGGCGTAAAAAGTGGGTTCGCACCATTCAAAAATAGTTAGCGAATGAGGTTATTATGACGACAGCAGAAGTTCTTACAGTTTCGAAGTCGAGTTCAAGAATGCCTTTACGGAGCCGGTTCGCCAACAGCGAGAGAGTGCTCGGTATTGCTTTCATCCTGCCGAGTCTGATCGGATTTTCCGTATTCTTTGCTTTGCCCGCGATTCGCTCGCTGTTCATCAGCTTCACCGAGTGGAATCTCCTTAGTCCGGCGACCTACGTCGGACTGAGTAACTATCAGACCCTGTTCGCCGACGAACGGTTCTGGCGGTCGCTGGGAACGACAGTCTCCTACGTGCTCTGGAACATCCCGCTGCAAACGGTGCTGGCGATCTTCATCGCGGTGATGATGGAACGCATCCATAATTCGTCCTTCCTGCGCGGCTTGATCGTGCTGCCGTGGCTGCTGCCGAACGTTGTCGTCGCCCTGCTCTGGCTCTGGATGCTCGACCCGACGCTCGGCATTGTCAACGTCGGTCTCAAGGCGATTGGCTTACCGGCACAGCCGTTTCTCGGCTCGCCCGATCAATCGATCCAATCAATCGCCATGATCAACATCTGGCGGCATGCCGGTTACACCGCCATTCTGGTCTTTGTTGGCTTGAAGACGATCCCCAAATCGCTCTACGAAGCGGCGCAGATCGACGGCGCATCAGCGTGGAAGCAGTTCTGGTCGATCACGCTGCCGCTGCTGCGTCCGGTGCTGGTCTTCGTGCTCGTCACGTCGTTGATCGGCTCATTCCAGATTTTCGATACCGTCGCCATTGCCGAGCGCAACGCCGGACCAGCCGGTTCTACCCGCGTGATCATCTACTACATTTACCAGCAGGTTTTCGAGCGCGGCATCAACATGGGCTTGGCAACTGCCGCTTCGGTGGTGCTGTTCCTGATTTTGATTTCGGTGACGCTGATTCAGCTTCGCTTCCTGCGCGCGAATCAGTCGGACTTGGCGGATTACAGTTAAACGTTACGCGAAAAGACTATTTTGAGGTTATGAGATGACTGCTGCTTCCAATTACACACCCCCGAATCAACGCGGCGTGGTTCAACCGCGCGCTCGAAGCTGGAGTTCGCTCGGCACCATCGCCGGTTGGTTGGTGATCGCGCTGATCCTTTTGATCACCTTCTTTCCCTTCTTGTGGGTGATTCGCACAGCGTTGACCAACTCGGATGCAATCTTCAGCAATACTTCGTCGCTCCTTCCGGTCGATCCGACCATCTCCAACTTTGAGCGCGTGCTTGGGCTGGTCGATACGGCGTCGGTCGTCGGTCAGCAAGCATCCAACGTCTCGGCGGGTGTGCTCAATTTCTGGCTTTACTTGCGCAACACCATCATCGTCGCTGGCTCGATCACGATAGGGCAAAGCCTCTTCAGTGCGATGGCGGCTTACGCTTTCGCCCGCTTCCATTTCCCCTTCCGTGATCGATTATTCGTCATCTACCTGACCGGCTTAATGGTGCCGGGTATCGTGCTTTTCATCCCCAACTTCGTCGTCATTCGCCAGTTGGGGTGGATCGGCACGTTTCAGGGCATCATCGCTCCCAGCTTCTTGATGACACCGTTCGCCGTTTTCTTCATGCGCCAGTTCTTCCTCGGCTTGAACACCGAACTTGAGGAAGCCGCGCTGCTCGACGGCGCGACCAAATTCGGGGTCTTCTGGCGCATCGCCCTGCCGTTAATGCGCGGTCCGCTGCTGACACTCGCGGTGCTGACGTTCATCGGCAGTTGGAACGACTATCTCTGGCCCCTGCTGGTCGGTCGAGACGAATCGGTGCGGGTGCTGACGGTCGCCTTGGGCATCTTCCGCCAGCAGACGCCGCAGGGCGCGCCCGACTGGTCGGGCTTGATGGCGGGCGCGGCGCTCGCTATCGTCCCCACGTTGATCCTGTTCGTCTTCTTCGGACGGCGTGTGGTCGATTCGGTTCAGTTTTCCGGTTTCAAATAATCCAACGTGGTCACAATGCTTGCCTGCTTGCTTGCTGTGCAGCTTAAAGTTTCGTTCACTAAGGAGTCGAAAAATGCTTGCTCGCAAAAGAATCTCTGTTCTCCTAATGGTGTTGGTCCTCGGACTGCTGGTCGGCGTGACGGTCACGCAGGCGCAGGATTCGGTGACCATCAAATATATGCTGTGGGATACCAACCAACTCCCCGCCTACCAACAGTGTGCTGATGACTTCAATGCAGCGAACCCGAACATCAGCGTCGAAATCAGCCAGCTTGGTTGGGGCGATTATTGGACGGCGATCACAACCGGATTTGTCAGTGGCGATGCGCCTGACGTCTTCACCAACCACCTCGCCAAATACCCGGAGTTTGTGCAGTTGGGGCAGCTCGTCGATATTCAACCGCTGGTTGAGCGCGACAGCGTAGCGACCGACATTTACTACCCCGGTCTGGCTGAGCTGTGGGTGAAGGACGGACAGCGTTTTGGTCTGCCTAAAGACTGGGACACGATTGCCATCGTCTACAACAAAGACCTGCTCGACGCTGCCGGTGTCGATCCGGCGGTCATGGACACGTGGACGTGGAATGCTGACGACGGTGGTTCGTTCTATCAGACCATCGCTCAGTTGTCGGTTGATGCCAATGGCAACAATGGTCTCAGCCCCAATTTTGACAAGTCCAACGTGACCCAATACGGTTTCGCCAACAATGGTATGGGCGGACCCTACGGGCAGACCGAGTGGAGCTGGCTGACCGCCACCACCGGCTGGACCTACAACAACGGACTCTGGGGCAACGAATATTACTACGACGATCCGCGCTTCATCTCGACGGTGCAGTGGATGGCTGACCTGTGGCTGCAGCACGGTTTTGCGCCGCAGATGGAACAACAGACTACGCTTGGTCGCACCCCGCTGTTCCAAGCCGGTAACGTGGCAATGGTCTCTGACGGCTCATGGATGATCGGCACCTATGCCGGAAGCAGCTTCCCGGTCGGCTTTGGTCGTCTCCCGGCGGGACCCGAAGGTCGCAAGAGCATGTTCAACGGTCTGGCGGACTCGATTTGGGTGGGTACGCAGCACGTTGAAGAGTCGTGGTCGTGGGTCAAGTACCTCGCTTCGTCCGCCTGCCAAGACGTGGTTGGCGATTCGGGTGTCGTCTTCCCGGCGATCCCTGAGGCAGCGCAGCGTTCGGTCGACATGCATCTGGCGCAAGGTCTGGACGTGAGCGCCTACATCGATCAAGCGAACGAAACCGACGGCACGTTCCTGTTCCCGATCACTGATTACGGTGGTGACATCAATACCATCATGACCGAAGCAATGGACAACGTTGGTCTGGGCACGGGCGACGCAGCGTCGCTGATTCCGCCAGCCAACGACGAGGTTAACGCTCTGTTTCAGTAGGTAAGCACTGCCAGCAAGCATGTGACGGGGCGTCACCTCAGGCAAGGTGACGCCCCACCAAACCAACCATGCAGGAACGGTCGTTGTTCAGCGCACTCGTTCCTGCAAGCCACTAAGGTAGCACGATGTTGCGCCGGTTCAACCCGGAATCTCCATGGTCGCTGATTCTCGGCTCGATCCTTACGAGCACCTTGCGTCGCGCGCGCGGTGTATACTCTGGAAATCTACCGGGTGATTGGCGAGTATTCACCGATCCACCTGATATGATGTGTCCCTCTTGACTCTTGGAGCGTCGAATTCATGACTAAAATTACTCTCATCGGTGCGGGCAGCACGGTTTTCGCCAAGAATTTGATGGGCGACATCCTCAGCTTCCCCGAACTCGCCGACAGCATCATCAGCCTGCACGACATCGATGCCGAACGCCTGCGGACGTCCGAGATCGTCGCGCACAAAGTCGCCGAAGCTCTCGGCGCCCACCCTACCATCGAAGCGACCCTCGACCGGCGTAAGTCGCTTGAGGGAGCCGATTACGCTATCAGCATGATTCAGGTGGCGGGTTACAAACCCGGCACCGTGGTCGATTTTGAAATCCCCAAGAAATATGGTCTGCGCCAGACGATTGCCGACACGCTCGGCATCGGTGGCATCATGCGCGGCTTGCGCACCATCCCGGTGCTGCTCGACATGTGCCACGACATGGAAGAACTCTGCCCGAATGTGACCTTTTTGCAGTACGTCAACCCGATGGCGATGAACTGCTGGGCGATCAACCGCGCCTCGACCATCAAGACGATTGGGCTGTGCCACAGCGTGCAGGGCACGGCGGAACAGCTTGCCCACGACATCGGCATCCCGATTGAGGAGATCAATTACGTCAGCGCGGGCATCAATCACATGGCGTTCTACCTCAAGTTCGAGCGCGATGGTGAAGACCTCTACCCGCTGATCCGGAAGGTCGCCGAGGAGGATCGCATCCCCGACTGGAACCGGGTACGCTACGAGATGCTCCAACGATTGGGCTACTTCGTGACCGAGTCGAGCGAGCATTTCAGCGAGTATACGCCTTGGTTCATCAAGCGCGACCGCTCCGATTTGATCGAGGAGTTCAACATCCCGCTGGACGAGTACATCACCCGCTGCGAGCACCAGATCGCCGGGTGGGAGCAGCAGCGCGCGGCGCTGGAAGCGGGCGCGGACATTGAAGTGCAGCGCAGCCACGAATACGGTTCGCTGATCATCCACAGTTTGGAGACTGGGACGCCGCGTGTGGTCTACGGCAACGTTGCCAACAATGAGCTGATCGACAACCTGCCGGATGGCTGCTGCGTCGAAGTCCCGTGCCTCGTCGATAAGAACGGCATCCAGCCAACCAAGATCGGGACGCTGCCGCCGCAGCTTGCCGCCGTGATGCAAACCAACGTCAACGTGCAGGGGCTGACGGTTGAGGCGGCGCTGACGGGCAAGCGCGAGCACATCTACCACGCTGCCATGCTTGATCCGCATACAGCAGCAGAACTGAGTTTGGAGCAAATCTGGTCGCTGGTCGATGACCTGATCGAAGCGCATGGCGATTGGCTGCCGCAGTATTCTTGAGACTCTGCGGAGGTGAGGGTGTACGGTTAGGTGTGTAAATGGAATGTCCCCGGAGGTATAAACCGGCCTGCAGTGAGCAGGCAGAAAGGGGCAAAACACCATGAAGAGGGGATCGAAAATCGAAGGTCAACGACGAGCGGTGCTGCCGTCAGTCGAGAAAGTCCAGCAGGAGCTGGGCCGAGCGGAGAGTATCGACGATTTCTTCGGCAAAGAGGGGATCTTTGCCAAGCTGTTCGCTGAGACGTTGGAACAGATGCTCGAGGCTGAGCTGACCGACCAACTGGGCTATGAGAAATATGAGGCCAAAGGGCGGAACTCAGGCAACAGCCGCAACGGGAAAACCAGCCGGAACCTGCGCACCTCCAACGGTGACTTGGAGATTGCGGTGCCGCGCGACCGGAATGGAGCGTATCAGTCCAAGGTGCTGGCGAAACACCAGGCGAGTTCCAACGAGCTGGAGGCGAAGATCCTGGGGCTGTATGCCAAAGGGCTGTCGACCCGCGACATCCAAGGCACGTTAGATGACCTGTATGGTGTTGAGATTTCACCGGCGACTATCAGCGCCATCACCGACAAGGTCTGGTCGCTGGTCGAGAACTGGCAAAACCGTCCGTTAGCAGCAATTTATCCCATCGTTTATCTGGATGCATTGCACCTGAAACTGCGCCGGGAGGGGAAAGTCGTCAATACCGCTTGTTACGTCGTACTGGGTGTGGATCTGGACGGGCAGCGCGACGTGCTCGGTCACTGCTTGGGCGACGGTGGAGAGGGAGCAAACTTCTGGCTGAGCGTGGTCAGCGACTTGCAGTCTCGCGGGGTCGAGGATATCTTCGTCGTCTGCATCGACGGCTTAACCGGTTTCAAGGAAGCCATTCAAGCGGTCTTCCCGCAAACCGCCATCCAGCGCTGCGTTATTCACCAAATCCGGCAGAGCCTGAAGTACGTCGGCTGGAAAGACCGCAAAGCTTTTGTCGAGGACTTGAAGACCATCTATCGCGCACCGACGCGCGAAGCCGGCGAAAGTGCCTTGCTCGCCTTAGGCGAGCACTGGGGCAAGCAATATGCCGCCTCGGTGCGTTCGTGGGAAAGCAACTGGGATGACCTGGCGACCATGTTTGACTACCCGGCTGAAATCCGCCGTCTGATCTACACCACCAATACCGTCGAGGGCTATCATCGCCAATTGAGGAAGGTCTTGAAGACCAAATCCTCGTTCCCGACCGACGAGGCGGCCCGCAAGCTGCTCTACTTGGTCACCCAGGACATTCAGCCTAAATGGACGGGGCCGATTTTCAATTGGCCGTTGATCTTGAACCAGTTGGCTATTCGTTTCGAGGATCGTTTATCGCTTTGACGACCGGGGCTCATTTACACCAGTTTCTTGACACTCCCTTTCCATGCTTGGTCTCAGTTGTCGTTAACCAAGCAGTTCATCCTAACGTGAGCTCACCTGCTTCACCAAATTCGCACAAGAACCTCCTTTTGGGGAATTTACTACCGATCATGACAGGACAACGTTTTACTCCACTATTCGGGGGCAAGCTCAACCATCGTTACGTGCATCTTTTGTCCCCCTCTAAAACGCGGAATACTCTAATGGCGCAGCGAATGATGCAGCTTCTGAAGTGCTCATTTCCTGCCGCCCTTTCCTTTACCTAACTGTTCATGGATGCTTTGATTCAGGGCGGATTTCATTTTGCCAATCCACGTCTGTTCGGGAACTGCCCCTAGAAGTCCATCGCAAAAACCGATCACGTCATCGCCCACGATATCCAATACGGCTTTGCCGTCTTGCGCCCCCGTTTCAAACATATCCAGAATGTCCGCCTGCATATTAACCACCCCTGCATTGCTGGTGGCGAATTGATACAAGTACTTTGAGATTTCGTAGAACAACACCTGATAATCTCCCGGAAGCGCTTTTAGGCGCGCACTGAGTTCTTTCTGCAGGGCACGGCTCATCTTATTTGACATGGTTATTCCTCCTTAATTCGGCGATCTTTGATGAAACGAAATCCCATTTGCTCCAAAATGCTGCAAGCTCTTGCTGTCCTGCTGCGTTGAGGGAATAGAATTTTCTGGGCGGTCCGATTTCTGACGGTTTTTTCTGGATCTCCACCAGCTTGTTTTTTTCAAGCCGGAGCAAAATGGTGTAGACCGTCCCTTCGACGACGTCTTCGAATCCGAGTGCGTTGAGCTTTTTCACAATCTCATAGCCGTAGGTTTCTTCGCGGCTGATGATTTCAAGAACACACCCTTCCAGAATCCCTTTTAATAACTCGGTCAAGTTTTCCATTGTTAACCCCCTTTCTACTATGTATCACAGAGTACCACTATATAGTAACACAAAGTAGCGAACGGGATCAATAGGGGACATTGATTTTTTGAGAGCGAAAACCATTGGAATGTCTGTCGAGCGCGGTGCTTACTTTTTCTATGGTTGTGCTAGAAATGCGGTGTTTTTCTCAAGTTCCGTCGGATTTTTCTACGGAGGTGTCGATGCAACAAACGGCAAGTCTCTCGTATTCACCCCTTTTCTATTCCACCGTTACATTAGAATTCACAATTAGGGAGAAGACCATGCTGCAATGTCAACGTCAGAATATCCACCACAGCAAGCTGCCTCCGCCCGGCGCTATCGGGCGCATTGTCGGACTTTCAACGGTCGATTCGCGCCGGAAGTGTATCGTGATCGCCTTTCCGCTGACTGACAGTCCCGATCCGCATCACGCTGTCGGCATCCATACTTGCTTTGTGCGCTTTCTGGATGATGGTGAAATTCGTCGGTTCAGCGGCTTCTGGTTCACGTCATTCGACTAACCCGCACAATTTGCGCTCGCCTGCCGCGCCGCATTGCGCGGCGTTTAGTTTTTCTGGGAGGAATTCATGTTTCAACCGAACGATGATCGAGCTGTCCTTGATCGGTATCACCAGCAGTTTGAAGCCGAGCAGTATAAGTCCTGCGTATCCCTGATTGCGTCCAATCTCTATGCCGAGCGCGACGATCCGCGCGTGGTTGCCGGAATGAACTTGCTGGTGGATACCTGCCTTGAATTCTGCGGATCCATGCCGAAGCAGGGCGCGTGGCAGCGACTGGCAGTCTTCTGCGGACAGAACGGGGTAAACCGGTACAGCGTCGATGCGATCACACGCTACCTGCGTCGGTTCGCCGATGAGGACACGCGGATTGAAGATTTCGAGTGTACTGCGAAAGCGATGCTGCTGGCTTACGGCGCGCAGCTTGACGCAGGGCACGCGGCGGCTCACGCCAACGGTATCCATTCGTGGCAGGGGCGCAGCGCCTACGAGCTGCTGGCTGCGGCTGATTATCTCACGCAGACCGCTATCCAGCTGCTTCAGCAGGGCGACGAACACTACCTGCGTGAGAAGCTGGAGGCAGGGATAAATCGAATCACAAACGAGCTCTACGAGGGCGTTCGCGGCAGCCAAGCGCCCGAGCTATACGACTTCCACAGCATCTACTTCCCCAAAGTATCCGACCGCCGCTGATCGTTGGGAGGCGGTGCACATCGCCACCTCGCGGAACCGCGAGCGCAAGGAATTGTCGGACGTTCCGAGGCGTCTCGCCAATCGCTGACTTCCACTCCGCGTAGCGCAGTCGATGCAGCTGTCCGTCGGCCGGGCTGTCGATGCCACATGAATGCGATACCAGTGATCTGAAAAGCGTCCAGTGTCGCTTCGGCGCTCCTCCATACATCCCATCCGTCACATGCTCAACCCGCTCGTCACCACTGGTGTGCTGATGACCGCTTCATGCCACCGCTGCTGTACCTGCGTCGAGGGTCGTGCTCGTCCTCTAATCGCTCCGAATGCGAATGTCCTCACGCTGCACCTTTCTCATGCCGCGATTTCATCTGCCCCGCACGTGCCGATTGGTCGCTGACCAGTCTAGCAGGCGCGGCACGGTGTCAACCTGCCTGCGGCAGGTCGCTTACGGCGTTTTCTCTTGGCTGGTGCCGTTTCACTCATCGAAAACGCCGAGCGCCCACGGGTGACACCGCGCCTTTGGTGCGCCTGCTCTGCCTGAGTCAGCAATCGGCACTTGGGCCGATGGATATCGCGCAAGCGAAAAGGAGAAAGCATCATGGGTACCATCATCACGACTTCGGTCACGGGTTTCGTCGGCAGCGAGCCGCAGATCCGTGACGTGGGCGAGCAGCGAGTGGCGTCATTCTCGGTCGCGGTCAGCCGCAAGAACAGCAGTGGTACGAAGCTGACCCTGTGGATGCGCGTCAACTGCTGGAACAAGCTGGCGGATGTCGCCGAGCAGTACGTCCACAAGGGATCGCTCGTTCAGGTCACTGCCGAATGGCTGCGCCCGTCGGCTTGGCTCGACCAGAGCGGAACCCCGCAGGCAAGCATCGACATTGACGCCAACCGTCTCGTGTTGCTGGATCGCGTTGAGAACGGCGACTACGGTCACGACGAAGCCGAAACGGAATCCTCCGATATCCCCTTCTGAAGTTTACACGCTTCAAGTATTCGGGAGCGGCACTTTTGTGCCGCTCTTTGCGTATAATTCCCAAGAGGGAAGAAAAGATGCGGATTTTTTACAATTTTTTGTCGTGCGCGACTGCCTATAATAGGGAGATGCCGAGAAGCTGAACAGTGGACATCCAGTGAGCCTACGCTACTTCACGCTCCAGCCAGAGCGACAGTCATATATTCGATCGTTCTCAATTCTTGATGAGCCGCAGACGGTCTTTAATAAACGCGTTATCCTGCCGGATTCTTATCCGGTGCTGTTCATCAACTGCGGTGCACCCTTCGTTCTGGAACAACCCGATTACGGGCAGACCGAACTGCCCTCTGTGTTCTTTGTTCGGGCGCAAACACGACCGCTCAAAATCAAGGCGACCGGAGCATGTCTTGCCATTGGCGTTAATTTTGTGCCTTGGGGAACACGCTTTCTGATTGACGAGCAGGTGAATCTCGCCGCGTCACCAATTGTCGCGCTCGATGGTCAATGGCGAGACTTAAATCCGCTGCTTCAAAGGACGGTTCAGCATGGAGATATTGAGGCGCTTGCCACGCTAGAACAGTTTCTCTACGACCTGTATCGTCACACCAACCTTGGCGTTGAGTCAGTTCGGACGGCGGTCGAACTGCTTTATGCCAGCAGTGGCGATCAGCACATGAGGGATCTCGCAGGAGCATGTTCGCTTTCTCCGAGTCAGATGGAACGGCAGTTCAAGCATTACATTGGTCTGGCGCCAAAAACGATCGCCCGTTTGATTCGGTTTGACGCTGCCTGTGCGCACCTACTCAACGAACCCGCAACCCGCTTGACAGACATGGCGCAGAAATTGGGCTACGTCGATCAGGCACATTTCATTCACGAGTTCAAGACGTTTGCTTCGTGCACCCCCAGTCAGGCGCGCGCTTACGTCCGCTGGCTTGCCGCAGATGCGGAATTTATACAATTCTCCTGATATACGCTTTCCTACAATCCATGTGTTTTCCGCATATCGGAGCCAAGACACGTGGAGATGCAACCCCAAACCCCTAATCGTCAAGCGCTGATCTTCATCATCGTGGTTGTGAGTCTCAACACGTTGGGTCTAACGCTGATTGCCCCTGTCGCACCCTTTTTGATAGCGCGCTACGTCAGCGATCCCAATGCTATCGGCGTAGCGGTAGGATGGCTCGGTTCGATTTACGCGATATGTCAGTTCATCGCGGCACCGGGGCTGGGGATGCTCAGCGACCGCTTTGGACGACGCCCACTTTTGCTGATCTGTCTGATCGGCTCGGCAGTTGGTTACTTATTTCTGGGATTTGGCGGTGCACTCTGGATTTTGTTTCTCGGTCGCGCGATTGACGGTTTGACCGGAGCGAACACTAGCATCATCATCGCTTATATCACGGATGTCGTGCCTTCAGCACAGCGCGGTCGCTATTTCGCACTCATCGGGGCGATCGGCGCTGTGAGTGTCGTTCTGGGTCCATCGGTCGGCGGCTTAATCGCCAAGCTGGGGTATCAAGTCCCTTTCTATTTCGCAGGCGGTGTCGCGTTGATCAGCGTACTCTATGGGCTGTTCTTCATGCCTGAAAGTTTGTCTCCGGCGCAACGCCGGGACTCGATTAAGATTGCAGCGCTCAATCCGCTAACCGCATTGCAGGAAGTTTTCGCCCTGCCGCAGCTCCGCTGGTTGCTGATTGCCTTATTTCTCTATACGCTCGCGACGATCATCCTCCCTTCCAACCTCGGATTATTCACCAAAGACCTGCTGCATTGGGATGCAGATAGGGTTGGCGTGTTGTTCTCGATCTTTGGTGTGGTGAGTGTGCTCGTGCAAGGCTTACTGCTTCAGTGGCTGCTGAAACGGACGAGTACGATATGGGTGACGCTAGCGGGCTTGGGCTTCACCGTGATCGCCTTACTATTGGTTGGCTTGGTCGGCATACTGGCAACATCTTTCCCGCTCTATATCGGGATTGCTGTGTTCGCGCTGGGCGATGGCTTCACCAGCCCCGCGCTGCTTGACTTGATCACACGCGGAACGGATGAGCGCTCGCAGGGCAAGGTTCAAGGGGGAAGCCAATCGGTGCAGTCGCTTGCGAACATCGTTGGTCCGGTGCTCGCTGGCGTGCTCTACGATCATGTAGGGCGCTCTTCGCCGTACTGGGGCGGAGCCATAATCGTGCTGCTCGCGGTTGGGGCGGTGGTATGGGCGATTCCAACGCTCAGAAAAATCACTTCGGCTGCTGAGAGTTCATCCACCTTAGGTACGTAAGCGTCCAGCCAACGTGCTGACAATCGTGGGGCAGTGAACGGCGTGCGTAACTGCGGCTGTTAAGCGTCGGCGGTATTGAGCTTTCCGGTGAGCGGAAACTACGCAAGCTAACTGGCTCAACCTCAAATTCCAGTCGCTCAGGTGGCGGAACAGCTTACTATTGCCTGCCTCATGGCAACGTCAATCTTCTATGCGGTGAAATTGATCCGCAAATATCGGCTGAATTGATGAAAATTCAGATCGATCCTGAACTGCTGCCACAGATCCGCGCCTGTTACACCGACGAGGTTGCAGTCAAACTGGGGCTGGTTAAGCCGGATGAGCGTACTGAAGTTGAGGCACGCCTTCAGACGATCAAAGATGAAGAAGCGCGCACGGCGCGCCTGTTTGCAGCAGGAAAAATCAGCGACGAAGTATGGGAGGGAATGTGGTTTGAATGGCAGGATCGACGCCGGTTGCTCCAATCGAGCTTGGATGCGATGGATCGACAGTATGAGCACCACATCGTTAATCTGGATTCGGCGTTGGAAATCATCACGAGAGTGGGATTGCTCTATAATAGCCTTACTCGTGGTGACCAGAAAGAGTTGCTACGGTTAATGGTCGAGCGGGTTGTAGTTAACCCGGAGAGAAAAGCACGATTGTAATTGCGCGCACCGTTTGCCTACTTACATAACCTTTCGGAACGAATGCGCCTTAGCCTGAGTGACCAAGCAAACAAAAACACCAGCGCAATTACCTCTGCTGGTGTTTGTTCGGATGAACTCCGCGATAGTGGGCAGTAGAGGACTCGAACCTCTAACCTTCCCCACGTCAAGGGGATGCTCTGCCAATTGAGCTAACTGCCCACAGTGTGGATAAGTATACAACATGGCGCTGTCATTGCAAGAGTAGAGAAGGACGGGAAGCCAGCTTTTCCCCGTCTAGAACTGCTTGACATTTCATATTATTCAGATTATGCTTTAATTCAGATTATTCATTTAAGCGCATAATTACAATAAAGGCGGAGTCATGTTCGACAAGAACTACATCCTTGCGCCGAAAGTCGTCACCGCCCATTTCGACGTCGCGCCCGCCTTCAATGCGCTCGAAAGCATCCGCGAACTGACGGAAACGCAGCGCTTATCCGGCTTGGGTGAGTGGGTTACACAGACGTCGGCGGCGCTGCCGGAAGCGCGGCTCGAACGGAACCGCATGATCTTCGGGGCGTTCCAGCCGATGTTCTTCGACGATTCCCTGTCGATCACCACCTACAGCGATTTTCCGAGCTACGTCGCCGCGCTCGCGGCGCGCGATCCGCTCGCGGCGCGCGGTGCCATGCTTAACAAGGCGATTTCGGCGCCGAAGGAGCATCCTGAGTTCTTTGACGGCGCGTTCGCCGACCTGACGCCGGAGCAGTTCCTCGGCGACGCCGAAGTTTTTAGCCGTTACATGCGCGCGATCTGCAATGAGACCCAGTTGCCGGATACCTTCGCGGGGCGGGCGCTCGAACTCTACAACGATCCACCGCAAATGATAGCGGTCATTGCTGAGCACCTGCGTTGGGTTTGGGATGAACATCTCGCCCCGGAGTGGGCGCGCATCCTGCCGATGCTGCAAGAATCGGTCGCCGCCTTCGAGACGATGGAATTGGGTGGCATGTCGCTTGACGAACTGCTGCGCACAGTCACCACGCGCGATTTGAGCACGATGATCGACAAGTATCGCCACGTCGATAACGTCGTTTTCGTGCCGTCAGCCCATATCGGTCCCTACGTGCTGATGGTCGACGTCGACAAGACGCTCTGTATCTTGTTCGGGGCGCGGCTGCCGCGCAGCGCGCCGAATCCGGCGTCCGCGCTCAACCGCGCCGAACTGCTGACGCGCCTGAACGCGCTCGCCGACGACACCCGCCTGCGGATTCTAGAACTGCTGACCGCGCACGAGGAGTTATGCGCGCAGGACATCATCGAGCAGTTAAGGATGAGCCAGTCGAGCGCGTCACGGCATCTCAGCCAATTGAGCGCGAACGGCTTCATTATCGAGCGGCGGCGCGAGGTCGCCAAATGCTACAGCCTGAACACCGACCGCGTGGTGGATACACTGCGCTCGCTGACCAATTTCCTTGCTCGCCAGTGACGGCTTCACATTTGTGCTCGCGACCGTCATCTAGAGATAGAACGTATTTTCTAAGCTGGCTGTCGGGAAAGATTCAACCTGTCCACTGCACGTGTTGAGCAAGTTGAGGGGATAGATCATGCAATCCTTTGACCGATTGATGCAGACGCAAATCGAACAGCACAATGCCCAACGACAGGCAATCCTTGAACATCGCCGCCTTGTCCGCGAGGCATTTGCCGGGCGCGTGCCCAGTCGCGCGTTGACTTACAAGCCAGTTCTGGTGAGCGTGGGCAAACGCATGGTGATCTGGGGGATGCAGCTTCAGCGGCGCTATGCCGAGTCACCGCGCCTAGCGGAACGAGAACTGCATTTCCAACAAGAATAAAAGACTTCACGCCTAACTCACGCGCGACTACTCTCGCCGGGACTCGTCCACCCGGCGAGGGCGGAGCGGGCAGGTTGACTTGAGTAGGGCGTGTTCCGACGACGCGATCCGCGTTTGGACACACCTGCTTGCCATCGGTGGCGCTCCTGCAATAAGATGTTTCCTAATCTTGGTGTGCGGAGCGCCTCCCAATGAGCGAACAGGTCGAGCAGGGTGAACACAAATCGGTCTTCATCAGCTACCGTCGCAGCGTGGCATCGTTTATCGCGCGCGCCGTATTCATGGACCTCTGCGAGCACGACTATGAGGTCTTCATGGATGTCGAGAGCATCGACAGTGGGCATTTCGATAAGATCATCCTCAACCAAATCGAGGCGCGCGCTCATTTCGTCTTGATCCTCGCGCCGGGCACAGTCGAGCGCTGTATTGAGCCGAATGATTGGCTGCGCCGCGAGATCGAATACGCGATTGATCAACAGCGCAATATCGTTCCACTGTTCTTCAATGGTTTTACCTTCAACGGGACCGATCAATATCTGTCCGGCAAGCTGAGCGAATTGACCCGCTACAACGGTGTCAACGTGCCGTCGGATTTCTTCGACGAAGCAATGGGGCGACTGCGGAATCGCTTTTTGAAGCAGCCCGTCCTCGGCACGATCACGCCGACGCCGGTCGAAGATCAGCCCGTTGTGCAGCAGAAGATCGATCAGGTCAGGGAAACGCCTAAGCCCACCGTCAGCCCGGACGCGCTGCCGCGCACGTCCCAGTACGCCGATTCGCAGCTATCGATGCTGGCAGCGCTCGAAGTCCAGTGGCGGAACGAAGGCAAGCCGAGCGCGACTTGGCGCGAGGCGGGCTTTTCGGTGCAGCTCGACACCGTTTTGGCGCAGATGGCGACGACGCAGTCGCTCGAAGTCGCGGAAAAGGCGGCGCGGCTGATCGGTCGCATCCGGTCGGAGACGGCAGCCTGCGAGCTTGAGCGGGAGTTTCAAGCAAAATCGCCGCGAACGGTGCGGGCGTTAGCGTGGGTGATGGACGAGGCGGGGTCGCTGCCGAGCTGCGTCGGGCGGTCGGCTCGCTTGTGGGTCTGGTTGGCGAATACGTGGTGGCTGATGAGCGGAAACTCCGGCGGTTTGATCCGTCGCTTCAACCTCGCGGTGTTGTTCGCCGGGATTGGCGTTGGCGCCTACGCCTATCTCATCCTGAGCGGCGACTCGGTTTACTTCGCCGAACGCTGGGGGAAAACGCTGTCGTCGGCGCTGCCGGTCGCCATCGTCGCTGGGTTGATGATTGTGCTGGCAGCCGAAATCCCGGAACGGTTGCATAATTTCTGGGCGGCGTGGGCGCGCTTGATCTGGAGTCTGGTGTTCGGCTTCACTTTCGGCACGCTGGTGTGGCTCACGTTCACGGTGTTTTTCCTGCTCTACACGCCTGCGCCCGAAGATTTCAACGCGCTGCTGTTCGGTGGAGCGGGTTTTGCGCTGGCGTTCGCTTTGCAAGCGGTCGTCCGCGCTCCGGCGTGGTTGGCGACGATTTGGGCGGCAGTTGCGATTTTTGTCCCGATCTACGTGACGTGGGTCAATTTCATGCCCCCGCTGATTTACACGTCTAGCGATGAAAGCGTCATCCCTTATGCTCTGACGATTGCCCTGCTGATCGCCGTCGGCGCGTATGCGCAGCGGCTGTTCGTCGAAGCGCGACGGGCGTGGCGTTATCTGCGTTTGCGCTTAGCGCGCCGCTGAGTGGCTCAGCTCATGGTTTACCGCCCGCCGCTCCGTAGGTTATAATACTGCCCATTGGATCGGAGCAGCCGTCGGGACAGTGCGTGCCTATTCTGCGAGACAGCGAACTCGACATTTTCAGCCACAGTGCCGAACAGACTCGCCGCTTGGGGGTGCGTCTCGGATCGCTGCTGCAAGCTGGTGACGTGATCTGCCTCTCCGGGGATTTGGGCGCGGGCAAGACGGCGTTCGCCAGCGGGATCGGCGAAGGGTGGGGGGCGCAGACGCCGCTCACCAGCCCGACGTACAACCTTGTCCACGAGCATACGCGCACCCGCGACGATCAAGCCTTGTTTCACCTCGACTGCTACCGCCTGCACAGCGCCGAAGATGCCGACAGCATCGGCATCGATGACGTGCTGAGCGGGCGCGGCGCGGTGATCGTCGAGTGGCCCGAACACATCGAAAGCGCGCTGCCGCGAACGCGCCTGTGGATCGAACTGCGAGTGATCGAAGCGACTCGGCGCAACTTCGTCTTTGAGGCGACCGGCAAGCGTTACGAAATGCTGCTGGAGCAGTTTCGCGGCGCATCGTTCGGCGTGAAGAAGTGAGAAAGGAAGCAAACAGCTTTCAGCTATCAGCCTTCAGCTTATGATTTCTATGCGACGTACTTATAGGCTGAGTGCTAATCGCTGAACGCTGACAGCTAAAATCATGACCTTACTAGCGATTGATACCGCCACGCAGTACATCAGCATCGCACTCCACGATGGGCAGCAGGTGCGCGCTGAGCAAACGTGGTTTTCTCAAAATCACCACAGCGCCGAACTGGCGCCCGCCGTCGCCGCGCTGCTCGATCACGCCGGGATGACGCCGGACGACTTGATCGCGCTGGCGGTCTCGATTGGTCCCGGCTCGTATACCGGGCTGCGGATCGGGGTGGCGCTGGCGAAGGGGATCGCCTCGGCGAAGCAGCTGCCGCTGGTCGGCGTTTCGACGCTCGACGTGCTGGCGTCCGGTCAGCCGCCGTCGCCGGGTGCGCTGATTCTCGTGCTGCGCGCCGGGCGCGAGCGCGTGACCACCGCGCGCTATCACTGGCGCAAGGGCAACTGGAAGATGCGCGGCGAACCGCAGAACATGGACTGGGATACCTTGATCGCCAGTATTGATGGACCCGCCTGCATCTCCGGCGAGGTTGGCGAAGAAGGCTATCGCGTCATCGAGGCGGCGCAGCGCGAGCAAGGGCTGCCGATCACGCTGGCGGCGCCCGTCCTGCGTCTGCGCCGGGCGAGCTTTCTCGCCGAGACCGCGTGGGCGCGCCTGCGTGCCGCCAACGCTGACGAAACCCTCACCCGTTTTAACGCTGCTGCTGTCGCACCGATCTACGTGAAGACTAAAGACGCACCTGCATGACCCTCACGCTGCGCTACATGCGCCTTTCCGACATCCCCGAAGTCACGGTGATCGACCAGCATTCGTTCGATCCCGCGTGGTCGGCGCGGTCGTACCAGTTCGAAATCAACGAGTCGACCTATAGCTATATGGTCGCGCTCGAATACGAAGACGCCAAGCTGACTCCCGGCTGGCGACGGCTGGTGCCGGAACTCAACGGCGCGGGCGACAACCGGCGGATCGTTGGCTACGGCGGCTTGTGGAACATCATGGACGAGGCGCACGTCAGCACGATTGCGACCCACCCGGAATATCGTGGGCGCGGCTGGGGTGAAGTCCTGCTGGCTGGGATGATCCGGCGGGCGATCCAGCTCGAAGCGGAGTACATGGTGCTCGAGGTGCGTGTCAGCAATACGGTCGCGCAGAATTTGTATCTCAAGTATGGCTTTAAGAGTGTCGGCACCAAGCCGAAGTATTATCATAATAACGGTGAAGATGCCTACGACATGCGCCTGAACCTCGATCACCGCTACTACCGGGCGCACTTCGAGGAACGCTACGCCAAGCTGATCGAGCAGCACGGCTTGATCGATCAATACAGTGAGACAGCGCCACCGCGAAAATCGCCGCGCTGAAGCAGTAGGCTGAGAAATCATGGATCCGCAGAATGACAAAGCCCGCCTCATGGCGTTGATGCAAGTTGAATATGCCTTCGTCCAGCGGACGCTCGGTCTGCTGAGCGCGGACGAAATGTTAATCCCGAACGTCGTCGGCTGGTGGTCGGTCAAGGATACGGTGGCGCACCTGACCGCATGGATGGAATACCTGATTGGCTGGTTCGATCAGGCGCGGCGGGGGCAAGTCCCGGACATCCCGGCGAAGGGGATGACGTGGGACGACATCGACCGCCTGAACGATGCGCGTTCAGCGCAAGACGCCGACCTGCCCTTGAAGCAGGTGATCGTCAACTTCGGCGCGCGCTATGCGCAGGTCTGCGCGCTGATCGACGGGCTGTCGGAGTACGAGTTGTTCGAGAGCGACTGGAACGGCTTATTCTACCAACCGCCTTGGCCCCTGGTTCCCGGTAATATGGACGAACACTTTCATCTCCACTTCACCGAAGTGCGCCAATGGATCGCGTCACGGGGCAAGTAAAGGCGCACCATGACCGGGTCGATCACCCACTGGCTAACCATTCCTGCCCTAAAGTTGAATTGCCAGCGCCGAAGCGAGATAATAGATGCTTATTGTTTGCCGCGGATTGTGTAATTGCACGCTGAAAGGTCGATGATGACCATCAAAATAGGAAACGCGCCCGTCTCGTGGGGCATTTACGAGTTCAAAGACCTCGCGCCGAAGTATCCATACTCGACGGTGCTTGACCAGATCGCGGAGACCGGCTACGCCGGGCTGGAACTCGGTCCATGGGGCTACCTGCCGACCGACCCCGATCTCCTGCGCGATGAACTCCAACGGCGTAATCTGCAACTGCTGTCGTCGTTCGTGCCGATTAACTTCCTCGACGAAGCGGCGTGGGCGGAGGGTGAAGCCCACGCCTTGCAGGTTGGGCGGTTGTTGGCACAGCTTGGCGCGGTCTGCATTGTGCTGGCGGACGAAAATGGCAGCGTGCCCGAACTGGTGCAGCAGGCGGGGCGGCGGCATGGCTGCTACCTCACTCGCGACCAGTGGGACGTGTACGGCAGAGGCGTCAATCGGGTGGCGCGGGCGGTCTACGACGAGACCGGCTTGAAAGTCGTTTTTCATCATCACTGCGGGGGGTACGTCGAGACGCCGGAAGAAGTCCGCAGCCTCATGAACCGCGCGGATTCCGACCTCGTCGGCTTGTGCCTCGACACGGGACACTGGCACTACGCTGGCGGCGATGCGGTCAAGGCGGTTGACGAATACGGCGAGCGTGTGCGCTATCTGCATCTCAAGGACTGCGATGCCAGCATCCGCACGCTGGCGGTGCAGGAACGGATGGATTACTTCGCGGCGGTCGCCGCGGGGGTGTTCTGCGAACTGGGCGAAGGTGCGGTCGACTTCCCGAAATTGATCGGAGACGTTCAAGCGCTCGGCTACGACGGTTGGGCGATTGTCGAGCAGGACGTGCTGGTTGACGACCCCGATGCGCCGCTCCAGAGCGCGCGCCGCAACCGCGAGTATCTGCGGAAACTGGGGCTGTAGAACAGCGCTTCATATGCCATGAATAAAGACCTCGCCGCAGCCGACGAGGTCTTTTTATTTCTGGTGGGCTAGGACGTGACTTCGGCGGGTTTGGGGGATTTGGCGGGATGGAAGCGCGCGAGATGTCGGTTGTTGCTGCTGTTGATGATGACGACCGAGGTGATGATGATCGCCGAAGCGATCATCGTGCGCAGCGTCACCGGCTCGCTGGCGAGCAGCCAGCCTAACGACACCGCCACGACCGGATTGACGTAAGCATACGTCGAGACCCGCGCCGGAGACTCGACGCGCAGCAGCCATGTATAGGCGCTGAAGCCGATCACCGATGAGATCAGTCCCAGATAGACCACCGCCATCACCGACAAAGCGGATACGCCCGCCGGGTTGAGGGTTGCGGCGTCGCCGGTCAGGATGCTGGCGATCATTTGGAAAACGCCGCCGCAGAACAACTGCATCCCAGTCGAGAGATTGATCGACTTCGGTAGTGGTGCGCGCTTCGAGTAGAGCGAGCCGTATGCCCAACAGAACGAGCCGATCAGCACCGCGCCGACTCCGACGAGGTTGAGCGAGGTCGTCCCGGACGGGCTGACGAGAAGAATAATGCCGAACAGACCGAGCAGGACGCCGCCAATTACCGTTAGGCCGGGGAAACTGCCGCCCGGTCTGCTCCACGCCAGCAGCACCATGAACAGCGGAATGCTTGCCGTCAACACCGCGACGATCCCCGACGGGACGCCGTGCCCAACCGCCCAAACAATCGATCCGTTCTGGACCATGAACAGCAGAAAGCCAATGATCAGCGCCGACCGCCACTCGATCAGTTTCGGGGCGGGCGCTCCGCGCAGCCGCGCCCAAACGATCAGCACGCCCCCAGCGACTAGAAAGCGCACGCCGGTCATGAAGAGCGGGGGCAGGGTCTCGATGGCAAAATGGATGCCGACGTAGGCGGATCCCCAAATGAAATAAATGGCAGCAAACGCTAGCACAACCAGCCAGCGGGAGGGTTTGTTGGGCATTAACGGACAGCTCCGGGAAAATGGGGTGTGACGGTGACCTGCAATCGTCTCATTCTACCTGAAGACTCCCGCTGTCAATGAGACCAACGCCGTCCATATGGCGAATTTCAGCCGCGAAGTGTGGCTTTAATTACCCTACTCATCCCGATCAATCGCGTTATAATGCCTGTGCAAGGGTGTCCACAGATAGAGCATTGTATGAGTTTATCGAGCCTGCTGAAACGTGACGTGATACGGGTGCGCATGTTGATGCGCGCCCGCCGCTCAGAGAACACGCTGCTGCTGATATTGGCGGTCGCCGTTGGGATTGCGAGCGGCTTTGGTGTTTGGCTGTACCGCAAAGGGATCGAGTTCTTTCAAGCGATCTTCATTGACCGGCTGGCGGATATTACGCTGGCGCCGGTGCTCGGCGCCGCCGCGATTATCGCGACGCTGGCGGCTGCCGGTCTGATCGTCGGCTGGATCATGAATCGCTACATCGGTGAGGAGCGACATCACGGCGTCGCTGGGATTATGGAGGCGGTCGCGCTGACCGGCGGTCATCTGCGCTACGCTCGAATGCCGGTCAAGGCGTTCGCTTCGGCGCTGTCGCTGGGAGCGGGCGCATCGGTCGGTCCTGAAGACCCCAGCGTCCAGATCGGCGCGAACGTGGGGTCGTTTTTAGGTCAGAAATTGCACTTATCGCCAGAGCGCGTGCGCGTGCTTGGTCGCAGCGGGCGGCGGATCGGCGATTGCGGCGGTCTTTCGCGCGCCGATTGCGGGCGTGTTCTTTGCGATGGAAGTTATCCTCAACGGCGAGTTTGTCACCAGTTCGTTCGGCGTTGTCGTGCTGGCGTGCGTCGTGTCGTCGGTGGTCACGCAGTCGATTGAGGTGGGCGGTCCCGAATTCGGCGCGCTGACCTATACGCTCGGCAGTGTGCTGGAAATGCCGCTCTACCTGCTGCTTGGTCTGCTGCTGGCGCCGATCTGCGTCGCCTTTATCCGCGCGATTTACTGGCAGCATGACCTGTGGCATCACTACACTGGGCGCATCTCGCGCCCGGTGCGGACGGCGCTCGCTGGGGCGATGGTCGGGGTGGTTGGCATCTTTCTGCCGCAAATTCTGGGCACGGGGCGCGAACCGATGATCAGCGTGCTGGGAACCGCCGATGTGCAGTACACCATCGGCTTGCTGCTGATTTTGGGGCTGGTGAAAGTCCTGATGACGAGTCTCAGTCTCGCCGGTGGCTTCGTCGGCGGGATTTTTGCGCCAGCGCTGTTCGTTGGGACGATGCTCGGCGGCGCATTCGGGCGGGTGATCAACTCAATCTTCCAGACCGGCGCGATCAGTGACCCGCAAGCCTACGCGATTGCTGGGATGGCGGCGGTGATGGCGGGCGTCGTGCGCGCCCCCATCACGGCGATCATGCTGGTATTCGAGGTCACGAACGACTACCGCCTGATCTTGCCGATCATGCTGGCGTCAGTGACCTGTGTGTTCCTCGCGGAAATGTTCGAGCCGGATGGCGTTTACGCGCTCGGCTTGCGACGTAAAGGCGTGCGGCTGCATCAGGGGCGGGACGTCGACGTGATGCAGGGCTTGATCGTCCACGATGCCATGCTGACGCCCGCGCCGACGATCCACGCCGACGCTTCGCTGCTCGAACTGCGCGACGCGCTGCGCAAGTTTCACGCGCATGGAATCTCGGTGGTGGACGACCATAATCAACTGATCGGGATCGTCACGCTGAGCGACTTGCAGAAGGCGTATGAAGCCGGAACGGTCGAGGGCTACGTCCGCGACATCATGAACAAAGATGTGGTAACGACCGACCCGGACGAGCCGCTGTGGACGGCGATCCGGCACATGGGGCAGCGCGATATTGGGCGGCTGCCGGTGCTCGACCCGGTGTCGCACGAGCCGATTGGCGTGCTGACGCGCAACAGCATCATGCGGGCGTACAACCAAGCGATCACCGCCAAGATCGAGCAGCAGCACACCGAAGATCAGGTGCGGCTGCACACGCTGACCGGCGCGCACGTGGTCGACTTCTTGATTCGCCCCGGCGCGCCGATTGTCGGCAAGAAGGTCAAGGAAGTCGAATGGCCCCCCGAATGCGCGGTCGCGGCGATCCGGCGCGGCGAGCAGTTGATCGTCCCGCACGGCAACACCGACATTCGCTTGTGGGATACGCTGACCATCGTCACCGATCCGCACGTCGAGGCTAATCTCATGAAGATTACCGGGCAGCCAACCACCGTGAGCGCCGACTAACTAGGCAGAATAAACGAACTGGCATCGCGCGGCGGGAGCCTGACCGCTAAGACAGCGGGTCGAAGGTGATGGCGATTGGCAGCGTGCCGGAGTCGAGGATTGCCGCGAGGTAGCGGGCGTCGTTCTCCGGGAAACCCAAATCGAGCACTATCCCGCTGCTGAGAGTCGTTTCCAGCGGCGGCGCAGCGAGAAGCTGGCGATCCAACACGACGCCGAGCGGCTCCCCGTAGTGCGCGCTGGTGTACGACTCCAACGCCGATGCGCCCGCACGGTTGAAGTCGATCTGGACAGCCCACGCGCCGTTATCAAGCTGAAACGCCTCGGCGCTCACGACGTCGCTGCTGTCGAGGATGGTCGTCAGCGCGCGACTGTTGGGATTTGGCGTTGCATCGGCGTGGACGCCGTGCTGACGCTGCTGTCCGGTGGTCAGGATAAGGCTAACGGCGTAGGTATTCGGGTTTTTACCAGCGAAATCGACCAGTTCGAAATAGCCCTGATGCGCCAGTTGGTAGACGACTTCGTATATGGTGTCGCTTTCGGGCAGGAACACGTCGATGGTGGTGCGATCACTGGTGGCGATCCTTACATCCGGCGAAATGCCGAGCGCGTTTAAGCGGGCGTTGAGGATGGCGACCGTCGCTTCCAGATCGGCAGTAGTCGCATTAGGCGGCACGTTATAAACCATCCTTTGCGCCGGTGGGAGCGGCGTCTCTGTGACGGGCGGGACTGCAACAAACTCCGCACCGCCGAGCAGCGTCATCACAATGATAAAAACAATCGCCAGACAGCCCATCGTCCCCTCTGCGATCTATCAACGAACATGATTACTCACTTTTCAGTATAGCCGAAAATAACAGCCCGCGCCAGTCATCGCTAGGTGGGCTGCGGCGCGCCCACCAGAAATTTCTGCGCCCACATTTCGAGGTTAAGCAGCCGAAAGACGACCTCGACCTGCGGCGCGCGCCCGCTGAAGTGATCGCGCAGCAGCGTTTCCAGTGCAGGACGGTTGAACAGGTCGCGGATGTAAGCGCCGTCGTCGAGCAGCACGTCCTCGATCTTGGGGCGCAGATCGCGCGCGAACCAGCCGAGGATCGGCGTCTCGAATGGTTTTTTCGGGCGTTCGAGCGCGAACTCCGGCAGATACGGGCGCATCGCCTCGCGCAGCACGTACTTGTTGCGCCGCATCCGAATATCCGGTGGGACGGCGGCGGCGAAGTCGAGCAGGGCGGGATCGAAGAAGGGGACGCGCGCTTCGAGCGAGTGCGCCATCGTCACCTTGTCGCAGTTGAGCAGGGCGTTGCCGGTCAGCCACGTGTTGATCACCAGCGCTTGAGCGGTGTCGTCGGGGTTGCCGCGCAGCGACCGCGCGATGATCTCGACGTAGGTGCGGCGCGCGTAATCGCTGATCGGCAGGGCGTCATCGTAAAGCTGAGCGCGCAGCGCATCGGTGAAGACCAAGCCGTCGTAAGACTGGGCGCGGCGCAGCCCCTCGTCGCGGCGCAGCAGAGCGTGATAATAGCGCGGCAGATAAGTCGGCAGCGCGCCGACGATGCGATAGCGCTTCATCGCCGGATAGTAGGGTTCGAGCTTACCCAGCAGCCCGCTGAGCGGCGAGAAGATCGATCCCCAACTGCGCTTGGCGCGCATGATCCACGCCAGCGTGTGATGCAGCGAATAGCCGCCGAACAACTCGTCGCCGCCCAAGCCGGTCAGCACGACCTTGACCTGCTCGGCGGTCGTCTCCGCCAGCAGCAGCAGCGAGATCGCCGACGAGTTGGCGTTCGGCTCGTCGTGATAATAGACGTACTGCTCGAATCCGCGCCACCAATCGGCAGCGGTGATGACTCGCTCGTGGTGATCGGTCTTGAAGTGCTCGGCGATGCGGCGGGCGTGGATCAGTTCGTTATCCGGCGATGGCATGTCGTAGCCGACGGTAAAGGTCTTGATACGGTCGTCGCCGCCTTCGTTGCTGCGCGCCATCATCGCCAGCACCGACGCCGAGTCGATGCCGCCGGAGAGGAACAAGCCGAGCGGCACGTCGCTGCGCAGGTGCAGCCTGACCGATTCTTCGATCAGGCGGCGGGCGTCATCGATGATTGGCTGCTCGCCTTCGTAATCGCGCGTGCCGATGCCGCCAATCCGGTCGCTGCCGAAGCGCCAGAACTCGTGCAGCCGCGTCGATCCGTTTTCGGCGATCAGCGCGTGACCGGGCGGCAGGCGGCGAATTCCGGCGAACAGCGTCTCCTCGCCGATCATGTAGCCGAAGCTCAGGTAAGTATCGAGTACGTCGAGGTTGATCGCGCGCGGTAATGTCCCGTCGGCGAGTAAGGCTTTGACCTCGCTGGCGAAGCGCACCACGCCATCGCGCTCGCTCAGGTAAAGCGGCTTCATGCCGATGTGATCAACTGCCAGCACGAGGCGTTGATTGTTCGTGTCCCACAGGGCGAAGGCGTACATGCCGCGCAGGTGGGTGAACAAGTCCAGTCCATGCTGCTCGTACAGGTGGATGATGGTCTCGCCGTCGCCTTGCGTCAAGAAATTGTGTTCCTGCTGCATCAGTGTACGGCGCAGTTCCTTGTAATTGTAGATTTCGCCGTTGAAGACGAGCGCAATCGAGTGATCTTCGTTGTAGAGCGGCTGGTCGCTCCCGGCGATGTCTATGATGCTTAGGCGGCGCATCCCCATCGCCAAGTCCGGCTGGGCGCTGGGCGCGTAAAAGCCGTCGCCGTCGGGTCCGCGATGCTGAATCGCGGCGCACATCGCCCGCACGGCGGCTAAGCCGCTGCGTCCCCGTCCGGCAAGATCGTAAATTCCGCAAATACCGCACATGGAGGTTCTCCGCTCACGCTCGTTCATGCGAGTATAGGATAATGCAGATCGCGAGCGGTGCCGAGTGTCCGTTGGCTGATCGGTGGGAGAGTGGTCGGGTTGGCGCGCCGTTTTCGCGCGTCTCGCCTTAGGAAGCGCTGTCCCTTGCCTGCGGCACCCAGTCCATGCCCGTGACGCCAAGCTGCCCCAGCAGCAGATTCATCTGCGCGGCGTGTTCTTGGACGTGGCGCATGGAATAAAGCAGCATTTCTAAGTAGCTCGCTTCGATCCAATTGAAGGTACAGCGCTGACTTGCTTTCTCATCCGTCAGTGCCGCGATGGTCGATTGGCACTGGCGGCGACACTGGTCGAGATAGGTCTGAATTTGGGCTTTGGTATAGGGGCTGTCGGGCAATTTCCCGCGTATGAATGGCGGCGGGGGCGCAAAGCTCTCGTAGTCGCTGGTCAGGTAAAGGTCGAGCCAAGATAGGGTGTGATAGGCGACGTACCAGAACTGTCCGTAGCGTGCATCTTCGCTGTCTTCCCACAAGACCGCCGTCCAGAATTCTTCGGGGCACAGATTGATGGCGTCGCTCAACATGTCGATAGCAGCCCCATATTGCTTCCAAACACTCTCCTTCAACTGTGGATCCATTTTGATGCTCTCCCTGTCTGTGTGTTTGTTTAGCGACAATGCTATGCTGATAGCCGTATTCTAGTGATGATTGCGAGCTAGGACAAGTGTTCCGCTGACTGAGGAATTCAGGGAGGAAATTTGGCTGCAAATGGGCATCCGCTGCAAAACCGGGTGACGCCCTTCGGCGAGATCGTCGCTGTGCCGGAGCGCGGCGCGTGGACGGGAAATCGCGGCATCCTGCACGACGATCAGCGGCGGCTAACGCGGCGGCGCTGGACGACTCAGGCGTGGATCATCTGCCAGCTTGAGTTCAAAGGACGCCATCGCGAGATCATGGCGCCGGGGACGTGGACGGAGCTGTTTTTCCTCGACGAGGCGACCGCGCTGGCGGCGGGGCATCGTCCCTGCGGCGAGTGCCGCCGCACCGATTACGCGCGTTTCAAAGCCGGCTGGATCGCCGGGAATCACGCCGCGACGATCCACGAGATCGACCGGACGCTGCACCACGAGCGCGTCGGGGCGCGGACTCATGCCAAGATCACTTATCCGGCGCATCTCGACACGCTGCCGGACGGCGTGATGGTCGCGTTGGGCGAATCGGCGTATCTGTGGTGGGGTGGGCGGCTGCGGGCGTGGTCGCCGGGCGGCTATGCCGACTCGCTGGCGGCTGCAAGCGATCAAGTCGTGACGGTGCTGACGCCGCGCTCGACCGTCGCAGCAATTCGCGCGGGCTACGTCCCGCAGGTGGCGCTAGACGCAACCCTTTAATCGAACATTCATTCCACGTGCAATGAAACATGTTATAATATAAAGTGTTATATTGACTCAAATCTCGATGTCCAAATGGTGAGGACAACGATTATGGCGAAGACTATCGCCGCTCTATACGAGAAGATGGCAACGGCTCAGCAGGTCGTCGCAGCATTGATTAATGCCGGTTTTAGCGCTGACGACATCAGCTTGCTGACACGAGAGAACAGCCACTCGGAGGATTCGCTGCATGACGTGCGCGCACCTGAAGGCGCTAGTTTCGGCGCGATGATTGGGGCGTTAGTCGGAGTCTGCGCGTTCTTGCTGCCCGGCGTGGGACCTTTGCTTGGCGCAGGTCCGCTGGCGATGGCGATCAGCGCCGGAATTGGCGCGGCGGCGGGCGCGGTGACCGGCGGCATCACAGCCGCGCTGCTCGACCTCGGCATTGCCGAAGAAGAAGCGCACTATTTCGCCGAGGGTGTCCGGCGCGGCGGGACGCTGGTCAGCTTGACGACCCGCACGCAGTGGCTGGAATGGGCGGAAAATATCATGAAGCGCTATCAGCCGCTCTCGCTGGAGGAACACTTCAGCAGCCGGAGCGCCCAGCAGACGACTGCCTTCACGCCGCCGGAAACGAGAGTTCCCAACCATTAGCGCGTCTGCGCGCCGAGCGCTTGCGTCATGAAGGTGACGACGCGCTGCCGGTACTCGTCGGGCGCGACTGCCAGATAACCCCCGTGCCTCGCGCCGGGGACTTCCCATAATGCCGCATTCGATCCCGCCTGCTGGCGCTGCAAGCGCGCGCCCGCCAAGCCGGGTTCGTTTGTGCCGTAGATCAGCAGGATCGGGCGCGGCGCAATCTGCGCGATCACGCTGATCGGGCTGAGGACACTCAAGTCCAGCCCGGTACGGATTCGGTAGCTCAGCCGCGTGCCGAAGCGAAAGATCGGCTCCAACCAACTGACCGGCAGCGCGCTCTGGTCGATTTCGGCGGCGAAATCATGATAGCCGCCTTCGGCGACGACGGCTTTCAGCGCCGGGAACTGAGCCGCTGCCATGATCGCCGCCGCGCCGCCCGCCGAAAAACCGTGAACCCCAATTCGATCCATGTCGATGTCGGCGCGCGCGCCTAAGTAGGCGAGCGCGTCGCCGACCTGCTGCGCCTCGCGGTAGCCGAGCGTGTTGGCAGCGCCGCCGACGCAGATGCGCGACGTGTAGGTCAACACGGCGAAGCCGCCCGCGTGATAGACAGCGATCTCGTCCATGCGGTCGCCGCGTCCCATACCGCCGGTCGGCAGCACGATCACGGTCGCGGCGCTCTGGCGAGCGTTTGTAGGCTGCTCAGCCGGGATGAAGTAGGCGGGCGTCGGCTGGCGGTCGAACTCCGACGAGGGAAAGCTGACGTCCTCGTAGGCGAAGGGCGGCTCAGTCTCGCCGCCGCAGCCCGACACAGTCAGCGGCACCATGAACAAGCAGCCGATCCCGATAGGGATCAGCACCATCAGCGCGACGATGGCGATCAGCAGCGCACGGACGACGAAAGTGATCCGCTGGCGCAGGGTGCGGGGCGATTTTGGCTGGGTGGTCATTGCTCTATTCGAGCGGCGTGCTAGTCACTTGTGATAGCGGTCAATGCAAACGGCAGACGCAGACTATCGCGGTTGTGATGACTGAAGTTCAGCACGGCAAAGCCGACGATCCGCCCGTCGGTAGTACGGCGCTCAAAAATGTCGTCGTCGATTTCTTCGAGAAAGGCGGCGTCATCGGCGAACGTGACTTCGAGAAAATCACCTTCCTGATCGTACCAGAGTTTCACTTCTGCCATATGACATCCCCTTTTTTAGCCCTTCGACTGTAAAAGGCGGTTACGATAAAAGCATCATCCTCAAGTATTTTAACCGCAATCAATAGAAATTTGCTGGTTACTGGCGTTTGTCGATAAAAACGCTGATAAACGTGAATACTACTATCCGCGTGGGTTGCAACAACGGTTTCGGGTTCTGTCAGAGTTTCGACGATGCGCTCTCGCTGATTCAGCATTTCAACATGAGTGATGATATGTTGCCAACGTTCCTCGGTTAGCCTAACTGCTCGCCCTTCGTGATCGATAAAAGTATTCGCGCTCATCCGACTAGCGCCGCGATTTGGCGGGCGGCGGCGCGTCCCTGTTCGACCTGCTGGTCGAGTCGCTTGGCGCGATAATCGCTCCCCGCGATCACGACGCCGGGCGGCAGCAGCCCGTCGATGGCGTCCATCGTCTCGGCGTGCTCCGGCAGGTAGCGCGAGAGCGAGTCGGCTTCTGCCCAGTAATACGCCCATTCGACGACCGGGTCGGCGGGCGTGCCGAGCAGGTCGCGGAGTTGGTGAATGGCGTCGTCGGGTGATTTGATCGCGTCGTCAAGGCGAATGCCCGCGCGGATCAGCACGTGATCCGCCGGGACGCGCTCCGCCAATTCGTAGCGCTGCAAGAATTTAAGCTTGCTGGCTTCGGGCAGCGTCGGCGCTTGATCCTTCGCGTAGCCAAGCGAAACGCGCACGACCGGATCGTAGCGGTAGTCGAATAACAGTAGGGCGGCATCCGGCGCGAGGGCGCGGAGCATGTGCTCGGCATAGCGGGCAGGCGCGGTCACGATCACGGCGGGCGCTTCGAGCATCAGCCCGTTTTCGAGGCAGACGCCGAAGCGCCGCATCCCTAGCTGCCCGATGCTGCTGACCGCCATCCGCTGCATGATCGGCGCGGTCAAGCGACTGGCGATAGCGTCGACCAGCGTTTGTGTCCCGTCCTTGAAGATCACCAACTGACCATCGCGGTACTTGCCGACCGGGATCAGCGCGTCGCTCAAGCCGAGTTCATCGAGGAAACCCCACTCGCCGTACTTCTCCAGCACGAACGAGCCGCCGTCGAGGACGAATCCGGCTTCGCGCTTGGTGACGATGCTGCCGCCGAGCCGGTTCTTGACCTCGATCAGGCGGTAAGGGATTTTACGCTGCTCCAGCTCCCACGCCGCCGAAATGCCGGTCAACCCGCCGCCGACGATGATGACTTCTTGCACGTCGCTATGCTCCTTGCTCTAGGACTGAGGTTCGAGGACTGAGGACTGAGTAAAAACAAGAGAAGCGAGCTGGTTGACTCAGTCCTCATCACTCAGTCCTCAGTCCTTTCCGTAACTTACGCCCCAAACTTGGTCAGGCGCTTGGCGTGACCGAGCGCCATCGGCATCAGGTCGCGGGCGTAGAACTGACCGAGCGCGCCACCCATGCACTCGCGCTCGCCGTAAGCGATTGCGCGATCCGGCATGTGCGTTCCCGGCGCATAGAGCAGGGTCGGCACTGGATGCCAGCTATGCGAGCGCAGCGCCGCCGGGGTCGAGTGGTCGCCGGTGACGATCAGCACGTCGGGGTTGAGCGCGAGCAGCGTCGGCAGCGCGGCGTCGACTTCCTCGATCACCTTGACCTTGGCGTCGAAGTTGCCATCCTCGCCGCGACTGTCGGTGTACTTGACGTGGCAGAACACGAAGTCGAAGTCGTTCCAGATTTTCGCCACGAGGTCGAACTCGTCCTGAATCGTGTCGTGCGGATCGGTCTCCTGCACGTTCATGCCGACCAAGCGGCTGACCCCTTTGTACATCGGGTAGACGGCGACGCAGGCGGCGTTCAGCTTGTAGACGTCGCTGTATTTGGGCAGGTTAGGATCGGTGGCGAAGCCGCGCAGGGTACACATATTGGCGGGTTCGTGACCGGCAAGGCGTTTCTTCGCTTCGGCGAGCCACTGGTTGACGATCTTGGCGGTGTATTCGGCGGCGGGATCGGTCGCTTTGGCAGGCAGCGGCGGGACTCCGGTTGCCTGCGGGTCGGTGTCGGCGATGGCATCGCTCAAGCCCGAGCCACGCAGCACCAGCGCGAAACGATAACCCTCGCCCGCCTTGATCTGGCACTCGACGCCGTCGATCTGGATGTCCTTGAGCAGTTCGACCCGCTTTTCGCCTTCTTCGGTCGGGATGCGCCCGGCGCGGCGGTCGGTGATGTCCCCGTTGGCGTCGATGGTGCAGAAGTTGCCGCGCACCGCCACGTCGCCGCTGCCCACGTCCAAGCCGATGCCAATCGCTTCCAGCACGCCGCGCCCGATGTCGTAGATCAGCGGGTCATAGCCGAACAGGGCGAGGTGGGCGGGACCGCTCCCCGGCGCGACGCCGCGCGCGACCGGGATGCTCAAGCCGGTGCTGCCCGCGCGGGCGAGGCGGTCGAGGTTGGGCGTCTTGGCGGTTTCCAGTTCGGTGAGTCCGCCGGGTGTCATCGGCAAGCCGCCGAGTCCGTCCATGACCAGCAGGAGAATCTTGCCGCCGTCCTTTTCGGTGAGGCGGCGCATCAAATCAAAGTCTGCCATGTTGAGCTATCCTTTTCTCTGGATCTGAAATCGCGTTAGAAGTCGGTGATCGGCTTGAGCGTAACGCCGACCTGCTGTGCCGCTGCTGCTTGTCGCACGTCGGCGGTGATCAGCGGCAGGTTGTGTCGCTCGGCAAGAGCGATGTAAACCGAATCGTAGATGGCGAGCTTGTGTTGAAGCCCAATTTGCAGCGCACGCAGCAGTAGAGTTTTGACCGCGACGAGTGTCAGGGGCAGCAACTCTAGGTCATCCGCGAGATTTGTGGCATCTTGCTGCGATATTTCTCGTCTTTGAACCCGCTTCCACAGAGCATTCGTACATTCTACGAGACAAAATTCCGGGACAAGGAGAGTTGTTGTGTCATCCAACAACTCAATCAGTGTCTCGGCGTTGCTTGTGTAGTTTCCCGGAAGTAGGAAATCGGCGATGATACTTGCATCAACGATGTAATTGGGCATACTCAGCGATCACGATCTTCCCGTAGGAGTTCTTGATTCGATGGCGCTCCCGGTGGCAGCGTCGGACGGTGGCGGCGCACGGTTGCGACAACTTCCGCTACCGTCAGCTTGGTACTCGGTCTCTGCATTTCCCGCAATCTCACTACAGTTTCTTCGATAATCGCCTTCAACTCGTCGAGCGTCATGTCGCCGACACGTTCGCTTGCCATGGTCTTGCCCTCGCCGACTCATTTCGTCGCTAATTGTACCGCGCTGTACTCACTTGGGGAATTGTGTGCATAATAGTTTTACATATTATCCTGATTGCTAGTTGTCGATGCTTCGCTCAAAACCTCACCCCCCAACCCCCTCTCCATTGCATGGAGAGGGGGAGCTAAGCGAAGCGCAGCGGGGTGAGGTCAGGAACCAGCAATCACGGTATATTATATGAGGCAGGGGGAGACGTCATGACGCAGAAGATCGCAGTTGCTATCATTCACGGGATCGGTACGCAGAAGCCGGACTTCGCTAAAGAACTGATCGCGGCGCTCGATGCGCGCTGTCGGGCTGACTGTGGCGACGATATTGTCGCCGAAACAGTCCATTGGGCGCCTGTGCTTGATCAGGACGAGAATCTGCTCTGGGATCGCTTGCAAGGCGGCGGACGGATGCGTTTGAAGCTGCCGCGCCGCTTCCTGATCGACTTCCTCGGCGACGCTTTCGCCTACCAGATGGCGCCGGGCGACCGCGACATCTACGACGCGATCCACGGAGTTTTCGCACAAACACTGGCACGGTTAGCGCAGAAAGCGGGCGAAACGGCTCCGCTGTGTATCATCGCTCACAGCCTCGGCACGGTGATCACCAGCAATTTCGTCTACGACCTGCAAACCGAAGCCAAACGCCGGATCATCTCGGACGAGGTGCGGGCACAAATGACCGGCACGCCGCTGGAGCGTGGCGAGACGCTGGCGCTGCTCTATACGATGGGCAGCCCCATCGGGCTTTGGAGCCTGCGCTATAAGGATTTCGGCAAACCGATTCAACTACCTGATCCGCGCTTGCGACGTCACCATCCGGCGCTGCAAGGTGAGTGGATCAACTTCTACGACGCCGACGACGTGGTTGGCTTTCCGCTCAAGACGCTGAACGATGCCTACGCGCAGGTCGTCACCGCTGATCGCGAGATCAACGCGGGCAAGCTGTGGAACAGTTGGAATCCGCTGTCACATTTGGGCTATTGGGGCGATCAGGACGTGATCGCGCCGATAGCGAGTAAGCTGATTGAGGTCTGGAAGGGTGTCAACCCTCAGGTTGTTTAGGGTGGTAGTAGGGATTTTCGCGCACGATCAGCGTGGCGCAGTTGTTGGAACGCGGATCGGAGATGTGGTCGTAGAGGATGCCTTTGATCTGAAAGCCGTTGCGAAGCTGCATACTCAGGGTGGAGTCGTGCAGGCGGGATTGATGGACGTGCAGAACGTACTGAGCGACGCTCAGGCGGTCGGCATGGCGCTGATAACCGGGCAGCAGCGCCCCGGCGATCTCGCCGCGCAGGTTGAGCCGTCGCGCCAGCGCTTGGCGCGCTTCATACAGGCGGCGACCGACGCGCATCCCGCGAAAACTGGGGTGGACGCTCATGTCCGCGCCGTAGAGCCAATCGCCGTTGGCAACGTGGTTGGTCAGCCAGCCGTTGGCGACGGCGTCGAGGAAGGTATGCTGGATGTGGTCGAAGTCGAAATCGGTGCGGAAGGTGGCGGTTGAGCCAACCGGGATGGTTCTGCCTTTGATATTGGCGATGGCGACGAACTGACCTTCGGGGAACAGTTCGAGATGCTTGCGGTATTTGGCTGCGGTTAAGAGTTCGTCATCGGTGAGCGTGGGGAAGTTGATCCGCTGCAAGCGGACGAGTTCAGGGATGTGTTCCGGTCGAAGATTGACGATGCCGATGCGGAGAGCAACGGGAGCCTTCTTGGGGACTGGTTCGGGTGTGGCTTCGGGCGGATGTTCAATGTCAGGGACGTGCGCCTGCTGGTACGCACGCTCCGGGACATATCGTAACGAGTGTCTCGGATCGCGCCGGGGAGCAGGACTCGGAGTAGGTTCGGTGATCATGCGATTCCTCCTATAAAGACTGCCTTCGTTTCCATATATTCGAGCAAACCTTCACTGCCGTATTCGCGCCCCATGCCGCTGGCTTTCATGCCGCCAAAAGGCATTTCCGGCGTGGTCGGCATCCAGTCGTTGACGCCGATGATCCCGAACTCCAGCCCCTCGTACATCTTGATGGCGGTGTTCAGGTCGCGCGTCTGGACGTAGGCGGCGAGTCCGTATTCAGTCGCGTTCGCCAGCGCCAGCGCTTGATCGGGATCGTCAAACGGGATCACCGGCATGACGGGTCCGAACAATTCGTCTTTATAAACGGGCATATCCGGCGTCAGGTTGGTGATCACGGTCGGGGCATAGAAGTAGCCGCGCGGCAGCGTCGCCGGGCGCGATCCGCCGGTGACGACCTCCGCGCCTTGATCGACCGATACGTTGACCATCCGCTCAAGGCGATCACGCTGGGCAGCGTTGATCAGCGGACCGACGTCGGTGGCAGCTTGCAAGCCGCTGCCGAGCCGCAGATCGCCGGCGAAGCGGGCGGCGTGGTCGATGAATTCCTCGGCGATCCGGCTGTGGACGTAGAAGCGCTGCGGCGCGATGCAGACCTGTCCGTTGTTGCGATACTTGGCGCTGACCGCTTGCTTGGCGACGGTCTCGACGTCCACGTCGGGGAAGATCAGCACCGGGGCGTTGCCGCCCAGTTCGAGCGAGAGCCGGGTCACGGTCTGCGAAGCGCCGTCCATCAGCAGCTTGCCGACGCGGGTGCTGCCGGTGAATTGAAGTTTGCGACAGCGCGGGTCTTGCAGCATCGACTCGCCCATCGCCGACGGGTCGCCGTTGATCACGTTGACGACGCCGCGCGGGATTCCGGCTTCGTGGAGCGCCTGCCCCAGCAGCATCGCCGAGCGCGGCGTGTACTCGGATGGTCGCCCGACGACGGTACAGCCCGCCGCCAGCGCCGCCGACCATGCCCGCACCGGGTTGTAGACCGGGAAATTCCACGCCGTGATCGTGCCCACGACGCCGAGCGGCTGCTGGATCACCAGCAGTTGGCGGTCAGCGCGGCGCGGCGGGACGACGCGCCCATAGGTATGCTTGGCAGCTTCGGCGAACCACTCGAACGAAGCGGCGGCGGTGTTCCATTCGCCGGTCGCTTCGCGCAGCGGCTTGCCCGATTCTTCGGAGGTGATGCAGGCGAGATCGTCGATCCGCTCTCTGATCCACGCAGCGGCGCGGTGGAGGATGGCGGCGCGCTCGTAGACGGTCTTGGCAGCCCACGCGGGGAAAGCAGCAGCGGCGGCATCGAGCGCAGCTTGAACGTCGTCAGCGCCGCCGAACGGAATCTGCATGATGACTTCTTCCGTCGCCGGGTTGATCAAGTCCCACACACCGCCATCGGAGGCGCTGCGCCATTCGCCGTCGATCAACTGCTTGAACATGAACTGAGTCACAGACTGTTCACCTTTCGTAGAATCTAGCGGATGTAAAGAGAGAGTTAAAAGTTAAAAGTAGAAGGTTAAAACGTGAAAACCTTGTCGATAATCGCCAAATGAGCGCCACCTCCGCACCTAAAAAGGGGCGGAGCGGGCAGTTTTGCCAACCATTTTTAAGTTTAGTTGTCGGCTTAATCTCCATGATAACCCCATTTGAAACGTTGCCGCAGAATAGACTGCTTGCCGCAGACTTTTCTTAATGAGATTTAGGAAAACTTCTAATACAATTCAGAATCGAACTGTTGTATACTGCATATCCTCGAATAATAGTCAGTTACGCGCCTGCGCGAGATTGGAGCTTGTCCAGTTGGATAACGTCCACATGGACACGATTTTGCACGACAGCTATACCGTCACCCCAAGCTTGATCATCGATTTTGAGATCATCCGCGACACGTACCAACGCTTTGCCAGCGCATTCCCCAACGCCCACATCGACTACGCCATGAAAGCCAACGCAACTCCCCAAATTCTGGAGACGCTGGTTAGCATGGGTGGCGGGCTGGAGATCGCATCGCTGGCAGAACTGAATCGTGCGCTCGATGCAGGCGCGACGGGCGACCGCATTATTTGCAGTAACCCAATCAAAAACCCGGTTTTCCTCGCCCGGATGCAAGACGCGGGGGTTTATGCAGTGGTGGTCAACTCGACGTATGAGGTCGAGAAGGTCGCCCAATCGATGCCGGGCGCGCGAGTTTACGTGCGCTTGTCCGTCGATAACACCGGCAGCGTGCTGCCGCTCGCGGGCAAGTTCGGCGTGGACGGCGCGACGGCGCTCGACCTGTTCGACTTGGCGCGCACGCGCGGTTTGCAGCCGATTGGTTTGTCCTTCCACGTCGGATCGCAGTGTCTCAACGTCGCCAACTGGGCGAACGCGATCAAGGCGTGTGGTGACGTCTGGCGCGAAGCTGAAGCGCGCGGACATCACCTGTACTTCCTCGACCTCGGCGGCGGTTTCCCGGCAGGGCACTACCACACCGAGGCGATTCCGACGATTGAGGCGATTGGCGAGGTGGTCACGCAGGCGATCAAGGACTTCATCCCGCAAACCGATGATTTTATGCTGATCCTCGAACCGGGGCGCGGCATGGTTGGCGAGAGCGGCGTGCTGATGTCGACGGTGATCGGCAAGGCGCAGCGCGGCGATCAGACGTGGCTGTACCTCGACGCGGGTGTGTTCAACGGCTTGATGGAGACCTACGAGGGCTTCCCGCCGGTGGTCGACCTGCTCAACGACCACGCCGACGAGCGCCCGACGCGCATTTACACGCTGGCGGGTCCAAGCTGCGATAGCTGCGACGTGGTCGCGCGCAACGTCGAGATGCCGGAAGATCAACATCGGCGACCGGCTGGTCTTCCACGACGCGGGCGCGTACACCAACGAATATGCCGCCGCCTTCAACGGCTTCCCCGTGCCGGAACTGATCTCGCTGAACACCACCCGCCGTCCGGTCGAGATCGAGATCATCCCGGTCATGGCGTGGCTGGATTAGCGGTTAGCCGTTAGCAGTTAGCTTTTAGCAGTTAGCAACCGAGCGATGCTCCACACGGGCATCGCTCGTTTTTGATTTAATCAGTCTAGCAAGAATATGATCAATTTAGCTTGGAAGAGGTCGCTTCTCTAGTTCGATGATCTATCCATTCTTTAGTATCAAATATCTAGTCAATTCCAAAATAACGCGATATAGTGATTATGTCAAGTAATCAAGCATCAATTATCAATATAAATATCGAACTTGAGAAATCTTCCAGATGGTTGAAGGAAGACATGGACAAGTACCCTGCTTTTAATCCGGCTGGGAAATACGAAGACTAAAAACATGTATATCGATCGAGCCAATGAATGTGGGCTATTGGCTGTTGCAGAATGAATATCGTGTCGGTAGCAGAGGCTCTTTACAAAATCTGTTGAAGGAACTCACAGAATATGAGGCACGAAACTGGCAAGATATTCAATAAAGGAATTGTATATGCTAATTTAGCCGTTGCTCAGTTGCGAAGCGGCAAACTTGAAGACTGGTAATAGCGAACTTACTTACAGCAGAACGCGAGGACAAGCCGATACAACCGGACGATTCATACCATACTTAATAGTAAACTATGGGATCAATTCGAGAAACCAAATATTGTCGCATATTTGCAGGAGTTTAGCGGATGCAACGAACATATTCACGATAGATCAGGCTTTCATGTTGTCTAACCTAATTACAAGCTTAACACCGACAGATCGCATTTTTCTTGAGGCGACATTGTTGTCAATCGCTCATAATCGCTATCTTTCTCAAGCAAATCTGAACAGTTATTCTCTAGGCAGACTTTATTCAGCCCTCAAAGATATTTGTTTGCTCACAGAGTCGCTTTTACGAAAGACTCAGATTACTCAGCATTGTGTTCGATGCAACAATCAAAGGATCTGCCTTGTTTACTGGAAACTGCTGTAGAAAAACGTATCTATGACAAAGCCGATAAGCTCTCAAAGATTGAGTATCTGCGAACAACTCTAGAAGTATTTCTGCGAAAGCTCGAAGAACTTCGCCAGTGAAATCCAAACTGAAAGTCGATGGTTGAATCTACTTGGTTTTAGTTCGGAATTTCACGGGACACCACTTCGATATTCGGGAAACAGCACAATGGCAAAAGTTTTTTTCCGGATTTATATGAAACTGCGCTCCAAAATGTCATGCTTGCGTTGCTATATCTAAAACAAGTTTGATGCCTATTAATGACTAGAGTGTATTCTGAACCGTTCCCTCAATATCTGTTTCTGGGGCTTATTGCCTGAAACCGTCAACCAGATCAATCGTGTATAATGCGCGGCGATGATTTCATCACGAGGATTTCATGCTCTCACAGGCACGCCAAACAACGTGGAAAGCCGTCAACGAACTGCGCCGCTACGCTGACCTCTCGCTGATCCGCGCCTACTTCGCTGACATCCCTCTTTTTGTGAATAACATCACAAATACCGGCGTCATTGATCAGTCATCGCTGCCGATTGCCCAACTCCGCACGCCGGGTAACGTATACCTACAAGTAACGCGCAGTGAGACGAGTGAATCAATGACGCTGGAAATGTGGATTACGCTGGCAATCCTACTTATTGCGCTCATCCTCTTTATTACTGAATATATCCGGCTCGATTTAGTAGCAATGGGCGTGATGGTCGCGCTGATGGTAACGGGCATCCTCAGCATCGAGGAAGGGCTGGCGGGCTTCTCCAACAAAGCCGTGATCAGCATCGGCGCGCTGTTCATCGTCGGCGGCGCGGTCTTCCAGACCGGGTTGGCGGGCATGATCGCCGAGCGCATT
Source organism: uncultured Chloroflexia bacterium (assembly GCA_963826685.1). GTDB lineage: Bacteria > Chloroflexota > Anaerolineae > Aggregatilineales > Phototrophicaceae > Flexifilum. The sequence continues at coordinate 608,498 of CAWGYC010000009.1, forward strand.
CTCCGCGTGGCGCGGGGCGATGCCACCCGCCTGCTGATCATCATGATGATCTCGATTGCCGTGATGTCCGCCTTCATCAGTTCGACCGGCGTGGTCGCGCTGATGCTGCCCGCCGTCGTCAGCCTCGCCCGCAGCCTCAAGACGACCGCCTCCAAGCTGATGATCCCGATGGCGTATGCGGCGCTGTTCGGTGGGGCGCTCACGCTGATCGGCACGCCGCCCAACTTGCTGGCGTCCGAGGCGCTGCGCGAAGCCGGGCTGCCGCCGTTCGACTTCTTCAGCTTCACGCCGATTGGCTTAGTGCTCTTGGTCGTCGGCGTGCTCTACATGGTGATCATCGGCAGGCGGCTGCTGCCCGAATACAAGAACGAAACCGGCAGCCAATCGGTCAGCACGCCGGGTGAATTGTTCGCCCTTTACGAGCTGCCCGGCAATCTGTTTCGCCTGCGCGTGCAGGACGACTCCCCGCTGATCGGGCAGACGATTGGCGCGAGCGGTCTGCGCAGCGATTACGATTTGACCGTCATCTCGATCACCCACAATGTGGACAGCTCGCGCTCGCTGGTGCCGATCCGCTATCGGGGCACACCTGACTGCGCGCACGTGCCGCTGCCGGATACCTGCATCCTCACCGACGACGTGCTGCTGATTCAGGGCAGCTCGGAGGGGATCGCGCGGGCGACCGGCGCGCTCAAGCTGGCGGTCATGGCGGCGGAGCCGGTGGTCGAAAACGACATCATCACCAATGAGGTCGGCATCGCCGAAGTGCTGATTCGACCGCGTTCGACACTGATCGGGCAGACGATTGCCAAGCTGCGCTTCGCCCACGAGCATCACCTGACCGTCCTCGAAATCAAGCGATCCGGCACCGACCGGCTGCCCAGCATCCTCAAAGACACCTCGCTCAAGAATGGCGATCTGCTGTTGGTGCAGGGCGAATGGAAAGACATTTTCGCGCTCAAACGGCAGCGCCAAGATTTCATCGTCATGGGCGAAACCGAAGCGCTTCAGTTCGGCGCGGGCACGCGCCCGGACAAAGCGCCGATCACGATGCTGGTGCTGATCGGCATGGTCGTGCTGGTCGCCTTTAACCTGCTCGACCTCGCGCCTGCCAGCATCCTCGCCGCCCTGATCGTGATCGTGACCGGCTGTCTGAGCGTCGACAGCGCCTACGAGACCATCGACCTGAAATCGCTGTTTCTGATGGCGGGGATGCTGCCGATGAGCACGGCGCTGGTCAAAGTCGGGCTGATCGACCTGTTCGCCGGGGGCTTCGTCGGCGCGATGGGGCAGCAGGGACCGCTGTTGGTGCAGGTAGGCTTGTTCGTGATGACCGTGACCCTGACGCAGGTGCTCTCCAACACGGCGACAGCGGTCTTGATGGCGCCCCTAGCGCTGGCGACGGCGCAGCGACTCGGCGTGCAGCCGCAGGCGCTGCTGATGACCACCGCCATCGCCGCGTCGATGGCGTTCGCGACGCCATTGGCATCGCCGGTCAACACGCTGGTGATGAGCGCTGGCAGTTATCGCTTTATGGATTACGCCAAGATTGGTGTGCCGCTGATCATTTTGACCTTGCTCGTGTCCATCCTGATTCTGCCCATTTTCCTGCCATTCTAAACGGAGCTGCCGGTTCGGAGTTGTCGAAGGAGCGTTAAGGAGGGCATTTAACGTGAGACAAACTGCGCCGGGAGGGAAAGTCGTCAATACCGCCGGTTACGTCGTGTTGGGCGTGGATTTGGACGGGCAGCGCGACCTGCTCGGTCACTGGTGTGGTGACGGCGGCGAGGGGCGAACTTCCGGCTGCTCGCGTTAGGGGAGCGCTGGGGCAAGCAGTATGCCGTCTCGGTGCGTTCGTGGGCAAGCAGGTGGGAGGAGTGCCGCTATGTTTATCTACCCGGCGGAAGTCCGTCGCCTGATCTACACCACCCATACCGTCGAGGGCTGTCATCGCCAACTGCGGAAAGTCTTGACGACCAAGGCTTCTTTCCCGACCAACGAGGCGTCTCGCCAGCGACTTGATCTGGTCAATCAGCACAGCTTAAGCAAATGGACGAGACCGATTTTCAACTACTAGTTTCTTGACACTCCCCTCTGCGGGCTTTGTGGTTTCTTTCTCGCCGGCGTGAACGGTGATAGGATTGAGCATATCAAGGAAAGGATTTAACGATGATCGAGAAAATCCCCTTCGGGCGCAGCGGGCACGAGAGCACCCGCACCCTGTTCGGCGCAGCCGCGCTCAGCAGCGTGACGCAGGACGTCGCCGACCGAGCGCTCGACGTGCTGCTGGAATACGGCGTCAATCACATCGACACCGCCGCCAGCTACGGCGACGCCGAACTGCGGATCGGTCCGTGGATGGATCGCTACCGCGACCAGTTCTTTCTGGCGACCAAAACCGGCGAGCGCACTTATCAGGCGGCGCGCGATCAGTTCCACAAATCGCTGGAACGGCTGCGCGTCTCGTCGGTCGACCTGATTCAGCTTCACTATCTGGTCGATCCGCATGATTGGGAAGTGGCGATGGGACCCGGCGGCGCGCTCGAAGCGCTGATCGAGGCGCGCGAACAGGGCTTAGTCCGCTTCATCGGCGTGACCGGGCACGACATCAGCGTCGCGCAGATGCACCTGCGCAGCCTCGCCCGTTTCGACTTCGACTCGGTATTGCTGCCTTACAACTTCGCCATGATGCAGAACGCGCAGTACGCCGCCGACTTCGAGCAGGTGGTCGCCCTCTGCCAGCAGCGTAACGTCGCCGTGCAGACGATCAAGTCGATTGCCAACGGCGGTTGGGGCGCCAGCCAGCCGCACGTCCACTCGACGTGGTACGAGCCGCTGACCGCGCAGGCGGACATCGACAACGCGGTGAGTTGGGTACTCGGTCGTCCCGGTGTATTCCTGAACACCGCTGGCGACGTGACCCTGCTGCCCAAAGTCCTCAGCGCCGCCAGCCGCTTCACCCGCCGCCCCACCGACGCCGAGATGCAGGCGCAGGCGGCGCGCGCCAACACGACTCCGCTGTTCACGTAGCGACTAGCTTTCAGCAGTTAACAAAAACGGCGACCTGCTTTGCAACAGGTCGCCGTTTCGATTTTTACGTTACCCCACAGCGCCGTTTTCTCCCCTTCTCCATTTATGCAGAAGGGGTCGGGGTATGAGGTCAGTTTTTACTTGGTCATGTGTTCAAGATGCGCGCGCAGCAGCCATGCTGTCTTCTCGTGATCTTCCATCAAGCCGATCACGAAATCGTTGGTGCCCATATCCTTGAGTTTTTCGGTCGTGTCGCCGTCTTTGCGCAGTTGGCGAATGATCGTCTCGTGGTCGCTGAGCAGATTTTGAACCATTTCCTCGGCGCTCGGCACGCGACCGGGTTGTTCCTCGATCACGGAGTTCTGCTTGAACTCGTCCAGCGTCCCCAGCGCGACCCCGCCCAACTGACGGACGCGCTCGGCGATCTCGTCGATTTCTTCGGCGATCTCGTCGTACTGCTCCTCGAAGAACCGGTGCAGTTGGATGAACTCGATCCCGGTGACGTTCCAGTGATAATTGCGCGTCTTGGTGTAGAGCAGGAAAGCGTCAGCGAGCCGCTTGTTCAGCAGCGTCACGATCTGCTGCTGCGCTGCTTCGTCCAAGCCCAGATTCGCCTTGATGGTGCCTTTTGCTTCCTTCTTGGATTTCGTACTATCAACTGCCATTGCGATATTCCTCCGCATTCGTAATATAGTCTGTTACAAGCTAATCATAGCCCATTTTTCGCGAATCAGGCAAAAGACTTATCAGGAATTCAGACGAATCGCCAGCGATCCCAGAGCCAGACCAACGCCGACGCCGCCAGTACGAACAAGAACGGATCGGCGGGCGAGCGATAGCGGGTCGAGGGATGGTAAATCAGGTACGCCAGCGTGATCCCGATCAGCACGATCAGCAGCGGGGCGTACTTGCCGGTGAGCTGGCGCTGAACCGCCGCTAAGCCGATCCCGAGGATGCCCAAGATCAACAGCGGCGTGAAATAGATCAGGTGGGCGACCCGTGCCGCCCGGAACAGCGGCGTTTCGTACTGAAGCACCGCCTCGTTGCTCAGATTGGCGTCGGGCGGGACGGCACGCGGCAGCAGTTCGGGACTCCACAGGGTGGCAAATTTGACCCACAGTAAGCGCGGCAGGTCGCCGGGATGATCGCGCAGGTAGGCGAGCGCCTGATCTCGAAACCACGCCGCCGTCTCGGTCTCGCTCAAGCCGGGCGGCGTCGGCGCAAGGCAGTTCACCCACTGCGCATCCCAGCCGTTCAACAAGTAATCCGCTACGCAGGGATTGTTGCCCTGATACAGATTGCTGCCGTCGTTGGTGCTGATCAGCGTCAGCGTCCCCTGCACCTGCGTGTTGCGGACGATCCACGGCGTCAGCACGGCGACGAAGACCAGCGCCGTCACCGAAGCCGCTAAGCCGAACGCTCGCCGGAAGCCAAGCTGACGCCACCACCAGAGCGCGATCAGCGGCAGCAGCAGCGCGATCAACGTTTTGGTCAGCGCGGCGATGCCGAAGGTCACGCCGACGAAGATCGCCCAGCGCAGCGCGCGCGTTTCCGTGACGCGATAGGCTGCCCAGATGCCAACCGCCAGCAGCATGATAAAAATCGCGGTGTCGTTGACGGTCAAATCCTGAAACAGCAGATAGGGATAGAAGCCAGTGAAGGCTGCCGCCAGCACGCCGACCCGTTCGCCACCAATGCGCCGCCCGATGGCGCAAATCGCCAGCATGGTGATCACGTCAAAGCTGATCTGGACGAGGGCGACCGGGACCGCGCTGCGCCCGAAGATGCTGTACATGCCCACCAGAAAGAAGGGATAGAGCGGCGGCAGATCGCTGTCGGGATGCAGATCAGGAAAGCGCGTGTAACCCTCCCCCGCCAGCAGATGGACGGCGTAGTCGTCGTAACCGGAGGCTTGCAGCGTGAGCGTGCTGCCCGCGAAGACGACGACGCCCAACCGCAGCACGACCGCCGCGAGGATCACCACCAGCAGCGCCCGTGACCGGATCAGACTACGCATCGACATTCCGAATCACGCGCGCCGGATTGCCCGCCGCGATCACGCCCGCCGGGATGTCGCCGCTGACGACGCTGCCCGCGCCGATCACGCTGCCGCGCCCGACCGTCACGCCTTTGAGGATCAGGACGCCCATGCCGATGAAAACGTCGTCCTCAATCGTGATCGGCTGGGCTGAGCCTGCCGCCGGATCGCTCTGGCGCAGATCGCCGCGCAGCGGGTGAAAGTCGGTGTCGCAGATCGTGCTGTTCGCCCCGACAAAGACGCGATGACCGAGGCTGACCCGCGTCTGCGCGACGATGGTCGCGCCGGTCATGCCGACGTCATCGCCCAGCATGATCGTCGCGTCCGCCGTCCACGTCGCCAAAATCGAGCGGTGGTTGACGCCCAGCGGATTCGAGCCGAACCAGTTGCGCAGGTTCAGCCCGCGCCCAATCGTGATCGTGCTGCCCGCATGCCGCTGGATCAACGGACGCCCGTAGATCAGCCAGCCCTGCCCCCACGCGACGCCGTGCAGCGCGAAATAGGCGCGGATCAGCGGCAGTTCGGCGTAGCGGCGCAGTTCGTTGATGGCTTTCCACGGCGTTTGGCGTGCCTGTGCGAGCATGAAATCCTCATTTGCTGCGATACACGCCGAATTATACACGATTGCGGGTTGGGATTCGGGCGCGGCGAACCAGATCGAAACATGGAGGGCGCCCAATTGAACGTGTTGAAGAAGTCGCCTTTTGCAACAAAGCGGTTTCATATCTTCGGCTTACTTGGTGCCCTGCGTGATCTTCGTGGTTGCTATTTGTTTTTTCGCTTTAAAATCCTCGCTACAATCTGCGCTATTGCGGTCATTTCACGGAAGGATGCCATCGTGACTGCCCTCTCGAATCGCTGGTTGACCGCCGCCGCCAATCTCACTGCCAAGACGTGGGGGATCGCGGCGGCGCTGCTGCCGGAAAAGCTCGAAATTGACGATAACCGCTCGCTCTGGATCAGCCAGACCGGAGATTACCAACCGACCGCGCCGCTGAAGCAGACCATCGAGGTCGATTTGGCGATCATCGGCGGCGGCTTCACCGGCGTCTCGACCGCCTACCACTTCAGCGAGCGCTACCCCGAAAAGCGCGTCGCGCTGCTGGAAGCGAAGTCGCTGGCGAACGGTGCCAGCGGGCGCAACGGCGGCATGATGCTCAACTGGCTGGCGCTGACCGGCGATTACGGCGACGAACTGACCGCCCGCATCTACACGACGACCCACGCGGGCATCCAGACCATCGAGTCGATCATCGCCCAGCACAAGCTGGACGGTCAGCTACCGGGTCGATGGCACGGTGACGGTCTACACCGACGCGCAGCGCGCCGAAGCCGCCCACGACGAAGTCGAGTATTACCAGTCGCTCGGCATCCCGGAAGCAGTTCTACGATTCGGCGGCGCTCAAGCAAAAGCTGCGGCTGGAAGGCGTCTACGGCGCGGTCTTCGACCCGAATTCCGGGCAGATCAACGGCGCGCAGTTGGTGCGCGGGCTGCGTCCCGTGCTGCTGGAGCGCGGCGTCGAGATTTACGAGGGCACGCCCGTGCTCAAAATCCGCGAGGGCAGCACCATCACGCTGACGACGCCCGACAGGCGAAGTCCGCGCCCAAGCCATCGTGATCGCCACCAACGGCTACACCAGCAAGCTCGGGTACTTCCGCGATGCGCTCTTTCCGCTGCACTCGCACGTCTACGCCACCGCGCCGCTGAGCGCCGAGCAGCGCCAGCAGATCGGCTGGGGCGAGATCGCCGGGTTCAGCGACGACCTCGACCGGATCAGCTACGGGGCGCTGACCAACGATGGTCAGATCGTCTTCGGCGGCGGCAGCAATGAGTCCTACGCTTATCTGTTCAACAATCGCACCGCTTATCCCGGCACGCCGACCAGTGCCCCGCGCGCCTTCGACGTGATGACCCAGACCCTCGACAAGTATCTGCCGGGGAGTCGGGGCTTGCCGGTCTCGCATCGCTGGACGGGGACGCTGGGGATCACGCTCAACCGCAACACGCTGATGGGCGTGCGCGGCGACGACCGCAACGTCTTCTACGCGATTGGCTTTTGCGGGCACGGCGTCACGCTGACCAACATCGCCGGGCAGGTGATCACCGACCTGTATTCCGGCGACACCGAGCGCTGGCGCGGCTTGCCCTTCTTCCAGCCGAGCTATCCGGCGATCCCGCCGGAACCCTTCCGCTGGATCGGCTACCAGACCTTCACGCGGCTGACGGGCAGTTCGCCACGAGTTTAGGACTGAGGTTCGAGGACTGAGGACTGAGAGAATTACGTGGGTTAAAGGTTAAAAGTCGCAAGTGGCTTAGCTGACTCACTTTTAACTTTCAACTTTCTACTTTCAACTGGTGTTTCTCAGTCCTCATCACTCAGTCCTCAGTCCTACTCTTCAAACTCCTCGCGCGTGATGCCGTAGATCAGCGCGTCGTGGAACGCGCCGTCGGTGAAGATCATCCGGCGCAGGCGACCCTCCAGCGTGAAGCCGAGCCGCTCGTGCAGGCGCATCGACGGCTGGTTGAAGGCGTAGACCTCGGCGTTGCATTTCTGATAGCGGCGCTCGTTGAAGAAGTAGCTTAGCAGCAACCGGATCGCTTCGCTGGCGTAGCCCTTGCGCCGTTGATCCGGGTGGACGGCGAGTCCGTACATGAACGTCCCGTTGCGCAGATTGGTCGAGTGCGTGTTGATCGTCCCGACCGGCTCGCCGCTGAGGGTTTCGATCAGGAAGCGGAACGAATCGCCCTCACGCGGCTTGGACTCGCGTTCGGCGAAGTCCTTGGCGCTGGTGGTCGAGTTCGGGAACCAGATTTCGTCGGTCAGGCGGGCGGTGTCGGTTGATTCGGCGTCCCAGCGGTGAAAGAATTCCCAGTCGCCCGGCTCGACGGCGCGCAGCCGGATCAGCTTGCCCTCGAAGATGTTCCCCATGACTTGACCTTTCCCGATCCATCGCGGATATTATAGTCGTGCTGCGTCAGTAGCGAGCGACTGGGTATGGCTTCGCTCAGTCCTCGAACCTCAGTCCTTCTTTTGCGAACTCCTTAGCGTAGCTAAACAAATCTGCATCCGCTATACTAACGGCGCTGATGGCTCGAACGCAAATTGATGAGACAACTCCATGATCCTATTCGTCATGTTCATTTTCGCTGCGGTCGTGATCGGCGCGGGCGCGATGCTGGCTCCGGCGTGGCCCACCAACCAGCCGAGGATCGCGCTGCTGGCGACGCTGGCGCTCGGCTTGGTGATCGGCGGGGCGGTCTTCTGGGCGATGTTATTTGGCTGGAATACGCTGGTGGTCGATTACCTGCTGTTCGCGCTGGTATCGAGCATCTTCCTGTTCGGGACGCTCTCCTACGGGCAAACGCGCGCCGAAAAGCGCGGCGAAACCCTGCTCGACGCCGATCAAGGCTGGACGAGTGGGCGTGATCTGCTGCTGTTCGCGGTCGCGGCGCTGGTCTTCATCATCCCGGCGTTGATCGCGCCGGTGCCGCTCGACACTGACGCGCAGGGTTTCGGCTATCTGGCGCTGATGGCGAAGCTCGGCGGCGGTTTCGATACACTCGCGCCCTTCCACCCGGAGATCACTTACCTCTATTCGCCCGGCTTTCCGGCGCTGATGGCGTACCTCAGCCAGCAGTTGGGCTTAGGACTCCACATCATTCAGATGGGCGTCGCGGCAGTGATCTGCCTGATGATGGTCTGGCTTGCTTATGACTTCGGCTCGGAACTGCAAGACAAGCGCTTGGGGCGGGCGATGGCGGTCGCCATGCTCGGCGGCTTGGGCTTGTTCACCGCTTACATGGATTCGCATTACACGACGCTGCTGGCGCTGCTGTTCTCGCTGGCGTTCGTAACCTACGTGATCCGCTATGTGAAGCATCGCTATCCGGCGGACGCGATTGCCGCCGGGTTGATGCTCGGCGCGGTGGTGCTGACTCATCCCGATACGACCATCATCCTCGCGCTTGGGCTTCGTGCCCTTCTTGGCGACCATGTGGCTCGGCGATCCGCGCCCGACGCCGCGCGCGTGGATCGTGCTGGCGCTGGGGGTGCCGCTGGTCGCGCTGCTGGGCATCGCGCCGTGGCTGCTGCACGTCCGCGATCTGCTCGGCGCGGACATTACCTCGCCGTTCGCCCGCGATCCGAACTACTGGCAGATCATGATCACCTATCAGGGCATCGTGATCGTGCCCTTCGCGCTGATCGGGGCGGTGGTCGGGCTGCGACGGCGCAGTCAGGCGGCGATTTTGTCGGTCGGCTGGTTAGTTCTGGTGTTCGACTTCTCGACTACGGGCATCATCCCGCGCTTATTCCCGTGGCTGCCGATTTTGCGCTACGACTATCCGTTCAGCATCGCGTGGCATGGACCGATCATCCCCTACACCATCCTCGGCGGGATGGGCTTGCTCTGGGTCTGGGATCGGCTGTTTGAGCGGCGCGTCGGCGATCTGCTGCATCGCTATGCGCCGGCGCTGCTGATCGGCTTGAGCGCGCTGGCGCTGGTCGGGTTGGCGCTTGCCCCCAAGCTGATCGAGATCAGCAAGGATCAGGTGGGCTTCTATGGCGCGTTCTCGTCAGCGGCGGACGTCAACGCGATGGAGTGGATCAAGGACAACTCCGCGCCGGATGCGCGCGTGCTCAACTACCCGGTGGCGCACGAAGGCGACTGGGTGCCGGTGATCAGCGAGCGCGACAGCGTCTATTTCCGTCCGCAGCCCTTCTTCCGGGGGACGGAGCAGGTCGAGGCGGAGCAGGCAGCCCTGCGCGCTTTTTGGGCGAACCCGGCGGATCCCGCCAACGCCGATCTGCTGCACGCGCACAAGATCAGCTTCGTGATCGTCCCGCAGATCGTGACCAATCCGAACAGCATCGAAACGATGGTACGCTGGCACATGCCAGTGGACGATCCGCTGGTGATGGCGTCGCCGGTCAGCGCCGCGCCCTATCTGGAGCAGGTTTTCGCGCAAGACGGCGCAGAGGTCTATCGGGTAAATGGGGCAGGGTGAGGTATCGTCAGGGCAGACCCGTAGGTCTGCCCTGACGTGGGCGAACACATAGGTTCGCCCCTACGACTCATAGATGGGGATTACAGCCGGTCTTCGATCTTCTTGCGCAGGTCGGCGAGGTCTTTTTCGAGGCGGTTGATCGCCTCGCCGCTGCTCTTGCGTCCCTCGTGGAAGCCTTCCTCAAGCGCGTCGGCGATCTCGCCGCGCGTCTTGTCGCCGCTGCGCGGCGCGAACAGCAGTGCCAGCACCGTCCCGACGGTGATCCCGATCACGAAGAAGGCGAGAATCGCGCCCGTGCGCTCGCGCATGGCTTGTGCTTCGGCTTCTCGGCTGTAGTAGATACGGTCGTTCATCATCCCGATCCTTTACTGCTTACAATATCTTTCTTAATTAAAGCAGGGATTTGATCGGGCGTCAATGATCAGCCGAAGCGCAGCCGAAGCGTTAGCCGATGGTGTTAGGATCGACCACGTAGCGCCACCAGTTGTAGGCAACACCGCCCGACTCACCGGCGACGTGCGGGAAATGGCGCAGCCACCAGCGATGATGGGCGCGGATGTCACCGTCACCCCACTCGGCGCAGGTCATCGGGCGCGGATCGCCGGACAGATCAGGGAAGCGATACCAGTTATCGGCGCGGCTGAGGACGGGTCGGCGGTTGCCCCAGTCGTAATCACGGCTGCTGTTGGGCGCGAAGTGGACGTTGCCGCACTCGGCGCGACCGGGCGCGATCTGGTCGTAGCGGATGAAGCGCTCCCAGAGATTGGCATCGCCGCGCGTCCGCTCGAACACCTTCGCCAGCATCGATTCGGCGCGGTGTCCGAAGTCTTCCAGCATCTCGCCGACGCCGCGCTCATAGTTGAAGCCCATGATCACGAAGCGGCGGCTGGCGTGCTCCGTGCCTTTGAGCGGCGGAGCGTTGCACCAGAAGGCGGCCGGTCCCGCCATGATCAACTCGTAGTAGCCGCAGTAGGGGAAGCCGAACAGCCAGACCTCGTCGATCTGGTCGGCGTCGATGCGCTCGATCATGCCGAACTCGCGGACGAGCGCGAGGTAATCGACGGCATCGGGCTGGTGGAACTTGCGCGATCGCCAAGCGCTAGCAAACGACTCCGGCGTGTAGCGGAAGCCATCGTGTTTGATCGGGAAGCCATCGACCTCGATCCGCTCGGCGATCTCGTAGTTGACGTAGCCGTAGCTGACGTCGCGCAGGTCGGCGATGCATTCGCGCGCCAGCTTGTCGGGATCGTTCCAGCCGTAAGCCTGCTGGATGCGGCGTCCATCCTTCATGATCGGGTTGTGGATGATCGCCAGCACGCGCGGATGCACCGGATCGGGCAGCGGCGCGTCGTTGGGCGGAGGCTGACGCAGCGGCGTGGGCGACGGCGCAGGCGCTGCGTCGAGCGGGTGCGGGCGATCCGATGAAAACAGGCGGCGCAAAAAGTCCATCAGGGTTGCTCCCCGATTGTCGAGCGGATGGCTATCCACTATAGCGCAAATCCGCTGGCGGTTTATTCCGCAAGGGCGTTCAAGGCTTGCGTAGCAAGCAGAACGCCGCTACAACGGGGCTCGACCGGGGTTTTAATCCTATCCACCCGACCAGTTGACAAATCGGGCGCTTGCTCCTAAACTTTTGCTGTCTTGGCGAGTCTTTTCTGAACCTCCCCGGACTATCGTTTAGAGAGCGGAAGGCAATCATGCGCACGGTTGTAGTGGCTCATAGTTAGGCGAACCCTCGTTTGGTTCGTCATTATGTGCTGTACACCTGTGCCGCATCTGGTTTAGTATTGCAATTTCACGGATGACACGAGACTCCAAAGGCGAGCTTGCTCGCCCCGAAGCCGCATAGGTGTGCTGTGCGGCTTTTTTGTTGTTTGATCCCGGCGCATAAAAGGTAAGTAGCATCATGGCAATTCTGAGCACACACAAACTTGGACAATCCTTCGGCGCGTTCGACCTGTTTTCGAACGTCGACGTGAGCATTGAGGCGGGCGCGAAAATCGGGCTGGTCGGTCCCAACGGCATCGGCAAGACCTCGCTGCTGCTGATCCTCTGCGGCTTGGAGCACGCGGCGGCGGGTAGCGTGCAGCTGCGCGACGGGCTGCGGCTCGGCTATCTGCGGCAGGAGGCGATGGCGGCGTTCTACGAAGCGACCAACACCGTCTGGGAAGAGATGATGTCGGTCTTCGCGGGCGTGCGCGATCAGGAAATTCAGCTTGCCGAGCTTGAGTCCAGCATGGCGACCGAGACCGACCCGGATCGCTTGGCGGCGATTTTCGAGGAGTACGGCGCAGTCCGCGAGCAGTTCGAGGCGCTCGGCGGCTACGATTACGAAGTCCGCACCAAAGCGACGCTCGAAGGTCTCGGCTTCAGCGAGGCGGAGTACACCACGCCGCTGATGCACCTGAGCGGCGGTCAAAAGACGCGGGCGCTGCTGGCGCGGCTGCTGCTCTCGCGCCCCGACTTGCTCGTGCTGGACGAGCCGACCAATCATCTCGACATCGGCGCGGTCGAGTGGCTGGAGCGGACGCTCCGTCAGTGGAATGGCTCGCTGCTGATCGTCAGCCACGACCGCTACTTCCTCGACGCGGTGGTCGATACGATTTGGGAACTCAGCCGCGCCGGGATCGAGACCTTTCGCGGCAACTACAGCGCCTATCTGCGCCAGCGTCACGAGCGCCGCGAGCGCGCCGGGATCGTCTACCAGCAGGAGATGGATCGGCTCTACGGCGAACTCGACTATATCAAGCGCAACATCGCCCGCGCCTCGACCAGCCCGCAGGCGATGGGGCGGCTGCGCCGTCTCAGCCGCGATCTGGCAGCCATCGAGGTGCTGGGGCTGATCGGCTACCAGCAGAATAAGAAGTGGTCGGCGACCGGCATCGGCAGCGTGCGCCCCTACACGGTCATGGAAGCCGAAGCCGCGCTCAAGGCGATTCCCGCACCGAACGCGCGCGCCCCCAAGCTGAGCCTGCGGCTGCGGGCGACCTATCGCAGCGGCGAGATCGTGCTGCGGACGCGCAATCTAGAAGTGGGTTATCCCGGTACGCCGCTGTTCGCCGCCGACGACATCGTGCTGACGCGGCAGGAATGCGCCGCCGTGCTGGGCGATAACGGTACCGGCAAGACGACGCTGCTCAAGACGCTGCTGGGCGAAATCGAACCCCTCGGCGGGCGGATCACGCTGGGCGCGGGCTTGAAGGTCGGCTATTTCGCGCAGGCGCACGACGATCTCCAGCCGCAGAATACGGTGCTGGACGAACTGCTGCGCCACAAGCCGATGCCGCTCAGCGAGGCGCGTGGTCACTTGGCGCAGTACCTATTTCGCGCCGACGACGTCTATAAGAAGGTGGACATGCTCAGCGGCGGCGAGCGTGCCAAGCTCGCGCTGGCGATTTTGGCGCTCGACGGGGCGAATCTGCTGCTGCTGGACGAGCCGACCAATCACCTTGACCTCCCGGCGCAGGAGATTTTGCAGGACGTGCTCGATCAGTTCGAAGGGACGATTCTGCTGGTTTCGCACGACCGCTACCTGATCGACCGGCTGGCGACGCAGATTTGGAGCGTCGAGGACGAAGCGCTGCGCGTCTTCAAGGGGAACTATCAGGAATTCGCCGCCGCCCGCGAACTGGAACGCGAGCAGCGCAAAACCGCCCGCGCCGCCGCCAAAGCTCAGCCGGTGGAGGTGCCGCCGGTCGCGGTGAAGCCTAAGCCGCCCAAGCCCAAAAGCGATGCGCTGCGCAAGCTGGAAGCGCAGATTCACAGCATCGAAAGTTCGCTTAAGGAACTCGACCACCTGATCACGCGGGCGAGTGCGGCGCAGAAGGTCGGCGCGGTGCAGGAGCTAGGCGCGCGCTACGCCGAGGAGCAGACGATCATGAACGACCTGATGGCGCAGTGGACTGCGCTGGCTGAGGAATTGGCGTAAAGATAGGGTAGATCGGGGCACGGCTCGGCAATCACTGATTGCGCCGTGTCCCTACCGCCATATGACGCAAAGTACCGGAACTTTGCTACAATGAAAAGTGAAGCTAGTGATGCGGATGGGTCTTATGGCAGATTTTGCGCCGATTTATGATGATCTGCTGGATTACCTCGTTGCGAAAGCGACACCAGCGGAAATTCTCGCTTTTGAACCTTCGCAGCGCGCTCAAGTTCGGGCGGAATTGCTGCTGGAACGCAGCAGTGAAGGCGTGCTCACGCTCGAAGAGCGGGCTGAATTGGAACAGATGCTCCAGATGGATCGGCTGGTCTCGGTCTTGAAGGCGCGGGCGTTGGCTGCACTGAATAAATCATGAGGCGTGTTCCGGAAGCGCTGCGCTTGGAAGTTCGTGAGCGAGCGGAGGCACGCTGCGAATACTGTCACAAACCCGAAGGTACGAGTGCTTTCTCTCACCATGCTGACCATATAATCGCCCTGAAACATGGCGGCGAGACTGTACTTGAAAATCTCGCTTGGGCATGTTTTCAATGCAATACCAATAAAGGCAGCGACTTAACGACGTTCGATCCCGAAACCTATACCCTCGTGCAGTTGTTCCATCCTCGTGTGCAGCGGTGGGACGATCACTTTGAAATGCAAGCGGCATTAATCCTTGGCAAGACGGCTGTGGGACGCGCGACTATTCAGCTCTTGCAGATCAATCACCCTGACCAAATCGAAACACGACTTCGTCTCATTGAAGCGGGATTGTGGTGATGCTAGAACCGGGGCGCACACCGTGCGCCCCTACCACTTGCCTAAAGTTACTTCACGCCGAATGACAAGCCGTTCTGATTAGTGTTGGTATTCGAGCCGCAGGTCGCGTTCCAGTCAAATCGAGCATACTGACCGATCACCCATTCCGGTCCACCCCCGTAATCCATACAAGTAAACGTCATCGACGTCCACAGGATCGCGCGGCAGGTCGGGAAGACGTACTGTGTGTGATAACCATCCCGGTAGCTGATCACGGTGTTTACATCGGCTGCCGGGAGCGCGATGGTCATGTACGCGCCGTTGTCCTGTTCTTCATACCAGTTATAGGGCGCGCACCGCTGCGCGACGGCGTTGGTCGCTGCCGGGATCGGCGTGTAGGTCGCCGGTGAGAGCGTCGGCGTGGCGACGTAGACCGACCCCAAACTGCTGCATAGTCCGGTCGTCGTGACCACGCTGGC
Organism: uncultured Chloroflexia bacterium; assembly: GCA_963826685.1. Lineage (GTDB taxonomy): Bacteria > Chloroflexota > Anaerolineae > Aggregatilineales > Phototrophicaceae > Flexifilum. The sequence continues at coordinate 623,732 of CAWGYC010000009.1, forward strand.
GGCGACCCAGCCGAGACTCAGGTTGGTCGCCTGCACCTGATACCAATCGCCCTCAGGGTTGCGCGCGATGGCGGTCATGGTTGTGCCGGGTGGCAGCGACATAAACGACTCGAACCGCGTCGAGGGTCCGCGCCGGACGTTGACGGCGATATTGAGCGGGGTCACCGTACAGTCGGACACCTGAGTCGGCAGGGCGGTCGCCGTGCTGGTTGGCGGCACCGGCGTGCTGACCAGCCCATCGAGCGCCATCAGCGTGATTTCGTAGTCGACGGCGGTTGGCTGAGGATTGCTCAGCTTCAGTTGATAGCTGGTATTCCGCGCCGGGATGATCAGTTGGCTGCCGCCGTCCGCCTGCGTCTCAAACGAGGCGACGACCGCGCCGGTGGCGCTCAGCAGTTGCGCGTCGAGGCTGGCTTGCGGATCGGTCGTGGTGACGCTCAGGATCAGCCGCGAGGCTGGATTGCCACTCAGCGCATAGACCACCGTCGCGTTGGGATTCAGCGTATCCGTCGTCGGCGCGTCCAGCGAGAGCGTCGCGTCCGGTTCGGGCGGCGTGATCGCCTGTAAGAGCAGCACGAATTTGCCGGTGCCGCCGTTCATGCCAGAGACGTCCAGCCGGAAAATCCCGTCGGCGCTGGACGTGAAATCGGCTTCGAGGTTCGGGCTGCTGTCCAGATTGGCGAACGACTGAACCAGCGCGCCGGTCGCGGTGTTCAGCGCCGCCTGTGGGATGACCCCGGCGGAGGCGGCGACCATCTGTAGGTGGAGCGCTTGCCCGGTTTTCAAGCGCGACGAAATAGGCGGCGGTCGGCGCGGCGGTCGTGAGTTCGCCGCTGGTCAGCTCGTCCAATTGCAATAATTCTTGGGCGGAAATTGGCTGCAAGGCAAGCAAAAGGATCACTGTGAGGAATAACAGTTTTCGCATGAGGTTCATTCCTGATGCAATGACGGATTGCTCACCTTATCACATTTGCCGCGCGACCCGCCAATTAGGTTTGGTGTCGCAAGCAGGCGAAAAGCAATATTTCATCAACGATACGTTAATGTTATGCGCGTAATTGACATCGTTTGACGTGGAACTCTGTCGCTCATCATTTGACATTTGGTTCGCAAAACTTGAATTTCGTTGGTAAAATAGAACATAATTTCCTAACCTAAAACAGACCCAAAGCGCATGACTTTCACACCTTCTGAGCACATTCAGACGATCCTCAAAAACCTGCCGATGAAGCCGGGCGTCTACCTGATGAAGGACGATCACGGCAAGATCATCTACGTCGGCAAGGCGAAGCGGCTGCGGAACCGCGTGCGCAGCTACTTCAATTCCAGCGCCGAGAGCAGCCTCAAGACCATGAAGCTGCGCGAGAACATCCGCGACATCGACTTCATCGTCGAGCAGAACGAGATCAAGGCGCTGATCCTCGAAGAGACGCTGATCAAGCGCTACCGCCCGCACTACAACATCAGCCTCAAGGATGACAAGAAGTACCCCTACATCCGCGTCTCGTGGCAAGACCCGTTCCCGAAAGTCGAGACGACCCGCCGGATGGTCAACGACGGCAGCCGCTATTTCGGTCCCTACGTGGCGATGTGGGCGGTGCAGAACACGCTGCAAACGCTTCGTAAAGCTTTCCCGTACTTGACCTGCGACCGCGTGATCACCGGCAACGATTCGCGCCCATGCCTGTTCTACGACATCAAGCTCTGCAACGCGCCCTGCATCGGGGCGGTCAATCAGGCGCAGTACCGCGCCATGATTCAGGAGTTGATGGATACCCTCAGCGGCAAATCCGAGGGCGTGACCGACCGGCTCACCAGTGAGATGAACACCGCCGCCGAAAACCTCGACTTCGAGCGCGCCGCCGCTCTGCGCGATCAGCTCAAAGCCATCGAGTACATCACGCGCGAGCACAAGGCGGTCAGCCCCGGCTTGGCGGATCAAGACGTGGTGGCGTTGGCGCGTGACGACGGCGATGCGGTGGTGCAAATCCTGTTCATTCGCAACGGCAAGCTGATCGGCAGCAACTCGCGCTCGCTCGGCGGCACCGACGACGAGAACGACGAGGAAGTCTTGGGCGAGTTCCTCAAGCGCTTCTACGGCGACAGCGCCGAAGTCCCACCGGAGATCGTGCTGCCGCAGAATGTCGAGGAGGCGCGGATCATCGAGCGCTGGCTGCGTGATCGGCGCGCCGGTAAGCGCGTGACCATCACCGTCCCGCAGCGCGGCGACAAGCGCCACCTGATCGACATTGCCAAAGAGAACGCCGAGGAAACGCTGCACATGCTGCGCGCCCAGTGGGAAGCCGACACGCTCAAGCAGGAGGCGGGACTCGGTCAGTTGAAAGAGGCGCTCAACCTGCCGACCATCCCCAACCGGATCGAGTGCTACGACATCAGCACGACGCAGGGGACGGCAATCGTCGCCAGCCGGGTGATGTTCGTAATGGGCGTGCCCAAGAAAGCCGAATACCGCCGTTTCAACATCCGCACCGTCAGCCATAAGGGATCGGACGATTACCAGTCGATGCGCGAAGCGCTGACGCGGCGCTTCAACCGCTGGCGGCAGGCGCACGACGATCCGACGCCGCCGATGCCGGGCAAAGAAGACCGCGACGAGACGTGGCGCTTGCTGCCCGATCTGCTGATGGTCGACGGCGGCAAGGGGCAGTTGGGCATCGCCGTCGAGGTGCTCAAGGAGTTCGATTTGTTCGGCAAAGTGCCGGTCGTCTCGCTGGCGAAGCAGTTCGAGGAATTGTATCTGCCGGGGCAGTCCGCGCCGGTGATCCTGCCGCGCCGCAGCGACGCGCTCTACCTCGTCCAGCGCGTCCGCGACGAGGCGCATCGGTTCGCCATCACCAGCCATCGCGCTCGACGGAACAAAATTGGGATGGTCAGCCAGCTTGAGGCGGTTCCCGGCGTCGGTCCCGCCAAGCGCAAGGCGCTGCTTAAAGCCTTCGGCAACTCGATTGACGCCATCCGCGCCGCCAGCGCCGACGAACTCACCGCCGTGCCGGGTATCACTGCCAATCTCGCTACGCTGATCAAAGAGATGCTCTAGCGACGCGGTTATCGCTTTTTCCTCAGCCGGGTGTGCCTAGCCGCGCCCGGTTTTGATTTCTGAGGCGGACGTCAGCGCTGCTCGCCGCCGAAATCTGAAATTTGCCCCGTATTCTTTACGCGATTCTGTTATTTCCTAAGCTATGCTAAAGAAAGTCAACTGCTTGTATGGTATTCAGGAAAATTTCACAGTAAGAACGTTGATTTTTGCGTTAAGATTATTGCTACGGCAAGTTTTTGTTAACGCAGTAGGATTTCATTGATATGACGAAGGTTCTGGTGATCGAAGATGAGCGTTACCTTCTTGAAGACATCACGGAACTGCTGCAATATACCGATTTCGAGGTACAGAGCGCCAGCAACGGTAAAGAGGGGTTAACGTTAGCGCACGATTACGCGCCTGACTTGATCATCTGCGACATCATGATGCCTGACCTCGACGGCTACGAAGTCCTTGAGCAAATTCGCAGCAGCCCGGAAACTGCCAATACGCCCTTCATCTTTCTGACCGCGAAAGCCGACCGTGAGTCGATGCGGCAGGGGATGGAACTCGGCGCCGACGATTACTTGACCAAGCCCTTCACGTCGGCAGAACTGCTCTCGGCGATCAATACGCGGCTGCGGCGGCAGAGCCAGATCGCCGTGCATTCCGAGCAGAAACTCGACAACGCGAAGCGACAGCTTACGCGCATGGTCACACACGAACTACGCACGCCGTTGATCTCGATCAACACGGTCGTGGATGTGATCTCGCGCCAGATTGGGCAGCTTTCGCAGAGCGAACTCCAAGAACTGTTGGACACGATCAGCGCGGGCAGCAAGCGCTTGAGCCACCGCGTCGAGCAGTTGGTTTTCATCACCCAGCTTGAGGCGGGGATGCTCAGCCGGGATACGATCATACAGGACGGAATGCCGATGCGCATGTGGGAGATGCTGGTCGCCGCCAATAATTTGGCGCGGCGCTTCGCCTATCAGCAGCAGCCCGGCGTGAGCGTCAAGCTGCACGACCGCGACCGCGACGCCGTCGTCCTCTCGAATCCCCCGGCGCTGAAGCAGGCACTGGCAGAGTTGATCGCCAACGCGGTCAAGTTCTCGCCAGCGGATGGTCAAGTCAATGTGACTCAGTGGCAGTCGGGGGCGCAGGTGCGGATCAGCGTCGTGGACGAAGGTCCCGGCATCCCCGAAGGTCGCTTAGAGGAGGCACTCGAAGGCTTCAGCCAGCTTGACCGCGAGACGACCGAGCAGCAGGGTATAGGGATGGGCTTGGCGTTGGCGGAAGGCATCATCCAAGCGCACGGTGGTGCGCTGGACATCCTCTCCATCGTTGGCAAGGGGACGCAGGTTACGGTCGCGCTGCCGCTGGTCGGCGAGTAGGGCATTCCTCTTAAAGAAACCCCTTGTCACAACCGAATCCTAAACTTTTGACGCCTATTAACTCATCCTCCCGGTGGGATTCGCAGTGGGATACTGTGCTATAATCGCCTCAAAGACCTGACGCTAGGTGAGTGATGCACATCCCGGTTTTGCTCGACGCGGTGCTTGACCATCTTCTCCCGCCCGATCACGCTGTCGAGCGCCTGATCGACGGGACGCTGGGCGCGGGCGGGCACAGCGCGGCGCTGCTCGACGGTGGCGCGGGCGAACTGCTTGGCTTGGACTGCGACCCGATGGCGCTCGAACTGGCGCGGGCGACGCTCGCGCGCTACGGCGAGCGCGCTCACATGGTTCACGCTAGCTACGCTCAAATGACCGAAGCCGCCCACCAAATCGGCTGGGACGGCGTCGACGCGATCCTGCTCGATCTCGGCGTTTCGTCGATGCAATTGGATCTGCCGGAACGAGGCTTTGCCTTCCGCACGGAAGGTCCGCTGGACATGCGCTTCGATCCCGACGACAGCCGACCGGATGCTGCCGACCTCGTGAACACATTGGATGAGCGCGACCTCGCCGACTTGTTTTTCCGCTATGGCGAGGAGCGCGACAGCCGTCGCCTCGCCCGCGTCGTCGTGCGCGAGCGTCCTTTTACGACGACGACGCAGCTTGCCGAAAGTATCCGGCGGGCGAGCCACCCCCGTTACGATCAGAAAATTCACCCGGCGACGCGCGTCTTTCAGGCGCTGCGGATCGCCGTCAACGATGAGCTTGCCGTCGTCGCCGCTGCGCTGCCGCGCGCCATTGATCTGCTGCGACCCGGCGGACGGCTCGCCGTGATCAGCTTTCACAGCCTCGAAGACCGGATCGTCAAAGATGCGTTTCGCTTGGCGAGCACCGACTGTATCTGCCCGCCCAAGACGCCGATCTGCATCTGCGGGCATCACGCCAGCGTGCGGCTGATCAATCGCAAGCCGATCATCGCCGCCGACGCCGAGACCGCCCAAAATGCGCGCAGCCGCAGCGCCAAGCTCAGAGTCGTGGAGAAGTTGGCGTTATGAGTTGGATTGAACATACGCTGGATCGGTCGCGTTGGCGTCCGCAGCGGCAGGCGTTGGCGCTGGCGACGTTGGGCTTGTTCGTCTTGATGATCATCGGCGCGCTTTATCTATCGCAGTCGTCCTCGGCGACGGCGCTCGGTCGCCAGCTTGAAGATTTGATCTCGCAGCGTGACGATCTTGAGCAGCAGAACGAGCAGCTTCGCGCCGAGATCGCCAGCTTGCAGAGTATGCCGCGCTTGCAGCAGCGGGCGGAAGAACTCAATTTTCACCCGGCGGGCGCAGGGGACATCGAATACCTCGTCGTCGACGGCTACGATCCTGACCGGCAAACCTCGGTTATCCCCCTAGAGACCAAAACCGCGCCCGTCCCGGTTTACGACGAGTCGTTCAGCGGCTGGTTGCAGCAGCAGTGGGATTCGCTGCGGCGGCAGGTCGAAGGGTTCACGACGCAGGGAGGGCAGTAATGCAGCAGGTCTATCCACAGCAAGAGATTTTCCGGCGGCGGCTGCCGGTCGTGATCGGCGCGCTGGTGTTCGCCAGCTTGATCCTGCTGCTGCGCTTGCTCTCGTTCCAGTTCCCGCTCGATCCGCAGGTGGATGCTTACCTGACCAATCTGCGCGACAGCGGCTATACGCGCACGCTCAGCCTCGCCGCCGCGCGCGGCACCATCTACGACCGGCACGGCGAGGCGCTGGCGGTCAATACGTTGGAGTATCGCATCGGCGTGAGTCCGAGCCTCGTCTCCGACGCGCGGCGCACGGCGACTCAGCTTTCGTCGATTCTGGGCGTCGATGAGCTTGACCTCTACGACAAGCTGACCAGCAATGACCTGTGGGTCTTGGTCGCGCCTAACGTCAGCGCCGACCTCGCCCAGAAGGTGCGCCAGCTTGACCTGCCGGAAGTCCGCATGGACCCGGTGCCGCGTCGCAGCTATCCGCAGGGACCCGTCGCGGCGCAGATTCTCGGCTTCGTCGGCGGTGACCTGCGCGGTTATTACGGCGTCGAGGGGCATTACAACGATCAACTGGCGGGCAAAGTGACGGATCGGCGGGAGAGCACGATCCCGTTCGACGTGCCGATTGTCGATTGGCAGCAGGATCGCGGGCGGGACATCGTGCTGACGATTGACCGCGACGTGCAGTACATCGCCGAAAGCGAACTGCTGGACGACATCAACACCTACGCCGCGAGCAGCGGATCGATCATCGTCATGAATCCGCGCAACGGCGACATTCTGGCGATGGCGAACTATCCCTCCTACGACCCGAACGACTACGCCAGCATCACCGACGAAAGCCTGTACGCCGATGCCTCGATTGCCGACCAGTACGAGCCGGGATCGATCTTCAAGGTGCTGACGATGGCGTCGGCGTTGGAAATGGGCACGATCACGCCGGACTGGGGCTACAACGACACCGGCGAGATCGACGTCGGCGGCGTGCCGATTTACAACTGGGATCGCGCGGCGCACGGCTACACGACGGCGACCCAAGCGTTGGTCGAATCGCTCAACGTGGGCATGGCGACCATCAGCACGAAAATGGGTCCGACCGATTTCTACACCATGATGGATAAATTCGGCATCGGGCGACCGACCGGCATCGACCTCGAAGGCGAGCAGGCGGGCACGATGTACACCCCCGGCGACGAAAATTGGAGTGAGAGCCAGTTAGGGACCAACGCCTTCGGGCAGGGCGTCGCCGTGACGCCGCTCCAAATGGTCACGGCAGTCGGAGCCATCGCCAACGGCGGCTTGATGATGCAGCCGCGCGTGATCCATCAGGTGATCGACGGCGATCAGGTGATCGAGGCGCGTCCGGCGAATCTCGGTCGTCCGATCTCGGCGGAGACGGCGCGCGAAGTCACGCAGATGATGGTCTCCGTCGTCGCCGATGGGCTGGACGGCAAGGCATCGGTGCCGGGCTACAGCATCGCCGGGAAGACCGGCACGGCGCAAATCCCCACGCCGATTGGCTACGAGAACGGCACGTCGATTGCCTCGTTTATCGGCTTTTTCCCCGCTGACGATCCACAGGTGATCGTGCTGATCAAGCTGGATCGCCCGGCGGATTACTGGGGATCGCAGACGGCAGCGCCCGCTTTCCAGAGCTTGGCTGAGCGCTTGGTGCTGGCGTTGGAAATCCCCACCGACGACGTGCGTCACGAACTGAGCGCGCAGGGCGGCGCTGTCAACCACATTCGCAGGTAGGAGCATTAAACCTCACCCCCAACCCCCTCTCCATGCAATGGAGAGGACCGCAGGTTTGTAGGGGGTGAGGTTGGTACGTAGGAGTATTCATGACACCGGGATTACCATTAGCGCTGACCGTCGGCGCGGTTGCCTTCATCCTCGGCGTGATCTGGGGCGGTCCGCTGGTGGAGATTCTCTACCGCTTGAAGGCGGGCAAGCAGATTCGCACCGAACTGACCATCGAGTCGCACCAGAAAAAAGCCGGAACCCCGACGATGGGCGGCATCTTGATTGTTCTGCCGGTCGTGATCATCACGCTGGCGCTCAACATTGCCAGCATCATCCGCCCCAGCGCCAACGTCCTGACCGGCACCAGTATTCTGCTGCCGCTGTTCGTGCTGGTGAGCTTTGCCGCGTTGGGCGCGGTCGACGACTGGGAAGGCTTCCGACGGTCGCGCGGGGAAGCCCGGCACGGCGAAGGGCTGACCGCGCGCGTCAAGATACTGCTGCAAATTATCCTCGCCACCATTGCGGCGGTCGGGTTCTCGCTCTACTCGCGTGATGGCGGCTTCCAGTTCGCCAACGAACTGGTCATGCCGCTGCTCAACGCCGTGATCCCGGTCTCGCCGATCATCTTCATCCCGATCATGGTGATCTGCATCGTCGGCATGTCCAACGCCGTCAACTTTACCGACGGGCTGGACGGCTTGGCGGGGATCATCAGCGCGAGCGCGTTCGCGGCTTACGGCGTGATCGCCTATTTGCAGGGACAGATTTTCCTAGTTCAGTTGTGTTTCATCTTCGTCGGGGCGTGCTTCGCTTTCCTGTGGTTCAACGCGCACCCGGCGCAGATGTTCATGGGCGACATCGGCGCGATCTCGCTGGGCGCGACGCTGGGAACCGTCGCCGTCATGACCGGGCAGTGGCTGCTGCTGCCGATCATCGCCATCGTGCCGATGGCGGAACTGCTGAGCGTGATCTTGCAGGTCGGCTATTTCAAGGCGAGCAAGGGCAAGCGGCTGTTTCGGATGTCGCCGCTGCACCATCATTTCGAGCTGAGCGGCTGGAGCGAGACGCAGGTCGTCCAGCGTTTCTGGCTGGTTGGGCTGCTCAGCGCCATGATCGGCATCGCGCTGGCGCTGCTCTACTAGAAAAGAAGTACCGAGTCAAAACGAGGACTCAGTGAAGCAAGTGCTGCGTAAAGAGTCAAAGTTGAGAGACGGCGTATTCAGTTTTTGACTCGGTACTCAGCACTCGGTACTCGGTACTATGGTTTGAGAGGGTTGAATGACTGATCCGCTTTACGGGAAAACGGTGGTGGTGATCGGGTTCGCGCGGCAGGGCAAGGCGCTGGCGCGCTGGCTGCCCACGATTGGCGCGCGCGTCGTCGTCAATGACAGCCGATCCGCCAACGAGTTGAAGCTCAATCCGGTGGAGTATAACGGCGTCGAGTTCGTGCTCGGCGGGCATCCCGAAGTGCTGCTCGAAGGCGCGGACTTGATCTGCGTCTCCGGCGGGGTGCCGCTCGACCTGCCGATTTTGCAGTTGGCGCTGCGCTACGGCGTTCCGCTGACCAACGACGCCCAGTTGTTCATGGAGCGCTGCCCCGCCCCGGTGATCGGCATCACCGGGAGCGCGGGCAAGACGACCACCACCACGCTGGTTGGCGAAATCTTCAAGCAGGCGGGACATCGAACGTGGGTCGGTGGCAACATCGGCGACGTGCTGCTCAACGTGCTGCCGATCATCAACCCCAACGACCGTGTCGTGATGGAATTGTCCAGTTTTCAACTGGAACTGATGACCGCCAGCCCTAACGTCGGCGCGGTGCTGAACATCACGCCCAATCACCTCGACCGTCACGGCACGATGGAAGCCTACGCGCAGGCGAAAGCGCACATTTTGCTCTACCAGAAGCCGCGCGACGTGGCGGTGCTCTCGCGCGACGACGTTATCAGCCAAGCGTTGGAGCAGATCGCGCCCGGTGACGTGATCTGGTTCAGCGCTCGCGAGTTGGTCGGCGACGGCGCGTTTCTGGCGGGCGAGCGCTTGATCGTCGCCGGAGACGCCAGCCCCGACGGTGAGCCGCACGTCGTTTGCGAGCGCGGCGAGATTCAACTGCGCGGTGATCATAACGTGCTCAACGTGCTGGCAGCCTGCGCCATCACCGGAGCAGCCGGAGTCGATCCGGCGGTTATGGGCGCAGCGATTCGCGCCTTTCACGGCGTTGCGCATCGGCTGGAGACCGTCCGCGTCGTCGGCGATGTGACCTACGTCAACGACAGCATTGCCACCGCGCCGGAGCGCGTCTTCGCGGCGCTCAAGTCGTATGACCAGCCGCTGGTGCTGCTGCTCGGCGGGCGCGACAAGAAGCTGCCATGGGAGACGATGCTGGCGCTGGCGCTGACCAAGACCCGCCAGATCGTCGCCTTCGGCGAGTTCGGCGAAGGGATCGCTAAGCTGGTCAAGCAGTTGTGCGGCAGTGACGATCCGGTGACTTGTGTCAAGACGCTGGACGAGGCGGTCGCGGCGGCGGCGAAGGTCGCGCAGCCCGGCGACGTCGTGCTGCTCTCGCCCGGCGGCACCAGTTACGACGCTTACAAGGATTTCGAGGCGCGCGGCGAACATTTTCGTAAGCTTGTGCAAGCGCTGTAACGGGATAGAATGAGGGTTGAGTACAAGATTTAACGCAAAGACGCGAAGCCGCAAAGATGCGAAGCCGCAAAGAGGGCGTTATATATAACCTTTGGTGCTAGTCTTTTAGCCCCTCACCCCCTGACCCCCTCTCCCACGCAAGCGGAGAGAGGGGGAACGCAGCGGGTTTTTGTCCCTCGCCCCGTTTACGTGGGAGAGGGACGGCTTGCGACAGCAAGCAGGGTGAGGGGAAATAAGTGCAAGCAGACTAGCACCAGTGGTTATATAACGCCCCTACAAGGACATTTCCCAAGCGGGCGATCAGGTTTTTGCTAAAAGCTGATGGCTAACCGCTGATAGCTTATTGGAAAGGGCAGTGATGGCGGACTCGATCCCGCGATTTACGGATGCAGACGTTGATCTCCCGGTGCAAGCGCCACCGTCAGGGAAGACGCGCATTTTCAAGCCGAGCGATCAAGTGGCTGAGCCGGTGCGTCCGGTCGAGCGTCATCGCACCCTGCTCTCCACGCTTGACCTGCCGATGTTGGTGATCTTGGGGCTGCTGCTGGCAATCGGCAGCCTGATGATCTACAGCACGACCTTCGACTGGAGCGCGCAAACCTACGGCAGTGATACCTACATCTTCATGCAGCACCTCCGCAACATGGCAATCGGCGGCGTGTTCTTCGTGCTGCTGACGCTGATCAACTACCGGGTGTGGAAGAAATTCGTCATCCTGCTGATGTTGTTGACCGTCGCCAGCTTGATCGCGGTGCTGATCTTCAGCGACGAGACCTTCGGCGCGCGGCGCGCTTTCCTCGGCGGGTCGTACCAGCCGGGCGAGTTGGCGGAATTGGCGGTGGTGGTCTACATGGCGGCGTGGCTGACCTCGCGCAAGACCAAAGTCGACAGCATCGTCAACGGGCTGCTGCCGTTCACGATCTTGATCGGCGTGATCGGCGGGCTGGTGGCGGCGCAGCCCGACCTGACGACGATGGTCACGATTGTGATCGTCGCGGGCACGATGTTTTTCCTCGCCGGAGCCAATATCCTGCACCTGACGGCGGTGCTCAGCTTCATGGGCATCAGCGGCTACGTGATCGCCGAGAACCTGAACTACGCGCAGGATCGGATCGCGCCATTTGTGGCGGGCTTGACCGACTTCACGCAGGCGACCTATCAGGCGCGGCAGGCGATGATCGCCTTCCTGAATGGCGGCTGGTGGGGTGTGGGCTTGGGGCAGGGTAAGCAGAAATTCGGATTTTTGCCCACGCCGCACACCGACAGTATTTTCGCGGTGATCGGTGAGGAACTGGGCTTCGTCGGCGCGATGTTCGTGATTATGCTCTACGTGTTTCTGGTCATTCGCGGCTTGCAGATCGCGCGGCGGGCGAAAGACCCGTTCGGCTCGCTGCTGGCGGCGGGCGTGACGCTGTGGATCATCACCAAAGCGCTGATGAATATCGCCGTCATGATCAACCTGATCCCGACCAGCGGCGTGGCGCTGCCCTTCATTAGCTACGGCGGGTCGTCGCTGATCACGCTGATGGCGGGGGCGGGCTTGCTGTTGAGCGTCGCCCGCGTGACGGCGATTGAGAACTCACCTGAAGGGAGAAGCGTCGGTGCACATGATGATCGCGGCTGGGGGAACCGGTGGACACGTTTATCCAGCAATAGCGGTCGCCGAAGCGCTGATCGCTCAGCATCCCGACGTTGAGCTGACCTTCGTCGGCAGCGTCGGCGGTTTCGAGCGCCCCCTGCTCGACGCGGCGAATCTCAAGTTCGATCATTACGCACAGGTCTACGCCGGTCCGCTGCATGGCGTCGGCGTGTTGCGCGCGGCGCTAAGTGTCGTTAAGCTCATTGTGGGTACACTTCAAGCGATCTTAATCGTCTTGAAGTACCGACCGAAGGCGCTGCTGCTGACTGGCGGTTGGGTCGGCTGGCCCGTCGCCTTCGCGGGTTGGCTGCTGCGCGTGCCCAGCCTGATTTATTTGCCGGACATCGAGCCGGGCTTGGCGATCAAGGCGCTGCGCCCATTCGTGACCCGTGTCGCCACCACCACGCCGGAATCCGCACCCTACTTTCGTGCCGGGCAGATGGTCGTGACTGGCTATCCGGTGCGCGCGTCGTTTCTCACGGCGACCCGCGCCGCCGGAATCGCCCACTTCGGGCTTGACGCGGCGAAGCCGACGCTGCTGGTATTCGGCGGCAGCCGGGGGGCGCGCAGCATCAATAACGCGGTCGTCGAGATCGCGCCGAAGCTGCTGGCGCAGGGCGTCCAGATCGTCCACGTCACCGGGACGCTGGACTACGAGGCGATCATGGCGCGGCGGATGGAAGTGTGCCGGGGGGTAGACGGATGCGACGATTATCACGTTTATCCGTATCTACATGAAGACATGGCGCTGGCGTTTGCCAGCGCTGATCTGGTGGTCTGTCGATCCGGGGCAAGCGCGTTAGGCGAACTGCCGCTGTTCGGGCTGGCGGGGGTGTTGGTGCCCTATCCGTATGCGTGGCGTTACCAGAAGGTCAACGCCGATTATTTAGTTGAGCGAGGCGCGGCGCTGCTGCTGCGTGATGAACTGATGGCTGACGAACTGCTGCCAACTCTGCACGATCTGTTTGCCGACCCGGAGCGCTTGGCGCGGCTGCGGGCGAACGCGGCGGCGCTGGCTGTGCCGGACGGTGCGGGCAACGTGGCGCAAGAACTCCTCAGCCTTGCGGGGAACGCCCGATTGGGGGACACGCTATGATGGAATTGTCAGCCATTCTGGTGATGATGGCGACCTTCTTTGGACTGATCGGGTTCTTACGCGGCTGGAATAAGGAGATTGTCGCCACCGCCGGGATTGTGCTCGGCTTGTTCGCCCTGTTCCAGTTCGACACGCTGCTGCGCGGGACGCTGCTGGTCAACGTCAGCCGCGATCAGGTCTTTCTGGTGCAGACCGGCATCTTCATCGCTATTGTGTTTTTCGCCTACCAGACTCGCTCGGTGATGGGGGCTGACCTTGAGCGCGCCCGTGAGGGGCGCGACGCCCTGCAAAACAGTGTACTCGGCGGTCTGCTCGGCTTCCTCAACGGCTACCTGATCTGGGGGTCGATCTGGTATTTCATGGACATCAACGAGTATCCGCTCGCCCCTTACGTGATCGCGCCCTCGCCCGGCTCGCCCAGCGCCCAGACGCAGACGATTCTGCCGTTGGTGCTGCTCGGCGGCGGACCCGGCGGCAACGGCGATTTGCTCGCCGTCGCCGTGATCGTCCTGTTCGTCTTCGTGCTCATCCTTATTTAGAGTCGCCGTTGTAGGGGCGTTATATATAACGCCCCTACGGACTGTATCTGATGTCTCTCCTCACTCCCGGACAACATATCCACCTCGTCGGCATCGGCGGGGCGGGACTTTCGGCAATCGCGCGGATTCTGCTCGGTCAGGGTTATACCGTGTCGGGTTCCGACCGCACGCCCAATGCCCTGATGGACGCGCTCGCTCGCGACGGCGCGATCGATCTACGCCGGACACGCCGCCGCTAACGTCGCCGGAGCCGACGCGCTGATCATCTCGTCGGCGGTCAAGCCGGATCAGGTCGAGGTCGCGGCGGCGCGGGCTGCCGGAATCCCCGTCTACAAGCGATCCGACATCATGGCGGATTTGATGCGCGGCAAGCAGGTGATCGCCGTCGCCGGAACCGCTGGTAAGACGACCACCACCGCCATGATCGCCCACATCCTGATCGAAACGGGCAAAGACCCGTCCTACATCATCGGCGGCGTGCTCGAGCACGACCGGACAGAATGCCGCCGTCGGCGCGGGCGACGCTTTCGTGATCGAGGCGGACGAGTACGACAACATGTTCCTCGGCTTGCGCCCGAATGTCGCCGTCGTCACCAATATCGAGTGGGATCACCCGGATTTCTTCGCGACCCCGGCGGATTTGCAGCGCTCGTTCGAGCAGTTCGTCGATCTGCTGCCGGAGGGCGGCACGCTGGTCGTCAACGTCGATACGCCGGCTGCGGCGCAGCTTCAAAACCGACTGCCGCTGACGATTTCCTATGGACTCCGACGCGGGTTGTGGGCGGTCAGAACGACCTACAGCGACGAAACCGGCTTGCGCTTCGACGTGTGGCACGGGGAGCGCTTGGTCGGGCAGGGGCGGCTGAGGCTGCCGGGCGTCCATAACGCGCTAAACGCACTCGCGGCGATCTTGGCGACCGGGATCGTCGGCGTCAATTTCGCCGAGGGGGTGCGGGCGTTAGCCAGCTTCAAGGGGACGGGGCGGCGCTTCGAGCTAAAAGGCGAGGTCGACGGCGTGGCGGTGATCGACGACTACGCCCATCACCCGCTCAAGATTCGGGCGGCGCTGGCAGCGGCGCGGAGTCGCTACCCTGACCGCGACATCTGGGCGGTCTGGCAGCCGCACACCTACAGCCGGACGCAGGCATTGTGGGACGATTTTTTGCACGCCTTCGCCGACGCCGATCACGTCCTGATCACCGACGTCTACGCGGCGCGCGAGCAGTCGATTGCAGGTATCACCGGCGCGGCGATAGCTGCGGCGCTGGATCACCCTGACGCGCGCTTCGTGCCGACCTTCGACGCGGCGGTTGATCTGCTGGACGCGGAGGTCAAATCACCCGCCGCCATCCTGATCATGAGCGCGGGCGACGCGCCTCAAATCGGCGCAGCGTTTTTGAAGAAACGGGGAGGTAACTAGCGCGTTGTGTCGCTTGGGGTTGAAACCCCAAGCTAGAAAATACGCGACCCGCTAAAGGGGTCGCAAAACGAAGATTCCCGTGAGATGTGGAATCAAGCCGCCCCTTTAGTGGGCGGCGAATTCTCTAGCCGGGGGATTAATCCCCCGGCGGCGCGTGCTGACCTACCTATGATGCTGTCAAATTACCCCCTCCTCACCAACGAACCCCTCGCCAAGTACACCGCGGCGCGGCTCGGCGGACCCGCTGACCTGCTCTACGTCGCCCGCGAGTTCGAACGAGGCGCTGATCGCCGTCGTCGGCGCGGCGTGGGCGGAAGGCGTCCCCGTGCGCGTGATTGGCGGCGGTGCGAACGTGCTGGTCAGCGATGAGGGCGTGCGCGGGTTGGTCGTCGTCAACCGGGTCGGCAAAATGGCGTTCAGAGACGACACAGCGACCGTCAGTGCCGGAACGTCGCTGACCATACTGGCGCGCAAATGCGCGGCGCGCGGATTGGCGGGCTTCGAGTGGGCGGTCAGCGTGCCGGGTACGGTCGGCGGGGCGGTGGTCAACAACGCGGGCGCGCATGGCGGCGATATGGCGGGCTGCTTGCGCAGCGCCGTCGTGATCGACGCCGAGGCGGGCACGCAGTTGTTGACGGCGGACGACCTCGCTTACGAGTACCGCGCGTCGAGCTTGAAGCGACGGGCAGATCGGCGCTTTCTGGTGACGCTGGTGACGCTGGCGCTGCACCCCGGCGACCCGGCAGCCATCAACGCGACGATGGACGGCTTGATCGCCGCGCGCAAGCGATCCCAGCCGCCGGGCGCGAGCTTGGGCAGCATTTTCAAGAATCCGCCGGGCGATTACGCCGGACGCCTGATCGAATCCTGCGGACTAAAAGGCTATTCAGTCGGCGGAGCGCAGGTATCGCCGGTTCACGCCAATTTCTTCATCAACACCGGCAGCGCCACCGCCCGCGACTATTATCAGCTCATCCGGCAGGTGCAGGCGGCGGTTCAGCGAGCGACCGGCGTGCGGCTCGAAACCGAGGTTGAGCTGCTCGGCGCGGGATTCTAACCCTTAAGCTGTGGGTATCTTGTGGGATTGGTCGATTTCGCCACAATCGTGTTATGATCAGCGTGAGGTGGGACTGATCAGGCGACGACCCGAATGACATCAAAACTCCGCGAAACCCGGCGCTCGACGCGCACTCCGGCGATCTGGCGTGGTCGGCTGGCTCCAGAGGTCGAGCGCGCGCCCGTGCCGCAGGCGGTGCGGGGACATTTCACGATCCATTGGCGGCTGGTTAGCGGCTTGCTAGTGCTCAGCCTGTTGGCGCTGCTGGCGCTGTTCTTCACGTCGGATGCCTTCTACGTCCACAGTATCGCGGTGGGCGGGCTGAAAACGATGGCGAGCGACGAGATTTTCACGCTGACTAACGTCACCGGGATGCAAATCTTTTGGGTTGACCCGGCGCAAGTGCGTCAGGACATCCTGCGCTCGCCGACGGTCGCCGACGCCGACGTTCGCATCGGCTGGCCCCCCAACATGGTGCAAATCGTGATCACCGAACGCGAGCCAGCACTGCTCTGGACGCAGGCGGGGACGGCGGTCTGGATCGACCTGCAAGGGCGAGTGATGCGCCAGCGTGAAGATCGCTCCGGCTTGCTGGCGGTCAACGCGGAGGACCCGGCGCCGATTGGCGGAACGGTCGAGCAGGACGTGGTGACTGGGGCGGTGCAGTTGCAAACGCTGCTGCCCAATCTGACCGGTTTGCGCTATCAAACGGACAAGGGTCTCGGTTACAATGATCCGCGTGGCTGGGAAACGTGGTTTGGCGTGGGCGACGACATGCCGGAAAAAGTCCTCGTCTACAATGCAATGGTAAGCGATCTTCAGGCGCGGGGCATCAACCCGAAAGAGATCAACGTCGTGAACCCCGACGCGCCCTACTATTCTGTGCTGACAAGGCGTTAGATTATCGCTATGAATGATCTGGTCGTTGGAATTGACGTAGGTACGACGAAAGTTTGCACAATCGTCGGCGAGGTGCGCCCGGACGAGATTTTCGTCGTCGGGCTGGGCATCGAGCCGAATAAGGGGATGCGCAAAGGCATCGTCAACGACATTGCCCTGCTGAGCGCGGCGATCTCGGCGTCGGTGCATAAAGCCGAAAAGAGCAGCGGCTACGATATCAGCCGGGCGTTTGTGAGCATTGCCGGGAATCACACCTCGTCGCTGACCAGCCGGGGCGCGATTGGCTTGATCACCAATCGCGGTGTGCGTGCCGAAGACCTCGACAAAGCGATTGACGCGGCGCGTGCCATCGCCATCCCGCACAACCGCGAGGTGCTGCACGTCATCCCGCGCACCTACGCGCTGGATGGCAACGACCGCATTCGCAGCCCGATTGGGATGCACGGCTTCCGGTTGGAAGTCGACGTCCACATCATCACCGTGTCCTCGACCAGCATCCAGAACTTGGAGCAGGCGATCCAGTCGGCGGGCGTCTTCCCGGATCGCTTCATCCTCAATCCGCTGGCGTCGGGCGACATCGTCCTGACCGAGCAGGAGCGCGAAAGCGGCGCGGTGCTGATCGACATCGGCGGTGGCACGACCGACCTCGCCGTTTTCATCGACGGGACGGTCTGGTATTCGGCGGTGCTGGCAGTCGGCGGTGAGTTGATCACCAACGACATCACCCACTGGATGCACGTCCCGTTCGAGGTTGCCGAGGCGGTCAAGCTGCAATACGGCAACGCCCAGCAAAAAGCGGTCAGTTCGGTGGAGACTTTCCTTGTCCAGCCCTTCGGCGAGGGGATGCCGATGGAGGTCAAACACAGCGACTTGGCGATGGTGATCGAGGCGCGCGTCACCGAGTTGTTCGAATTCGTGCAGGCGGAGATCAAGCGCTCCGGCTACGATGGGCTGCTCCGTGCCGGGGTCGTCTTGACCGGCGGCTGCGCTCAGCTTCCCGGCATCCGTGAGGTCGCCGCCGAGGTGCTCGACTGCCCGGTGCGCATCGCCAAGCCGGAGAAGCTCACCGGGATGGCGGACGCGCTGCGCAATCCTGCCTACAGCACCAGCGTCGGCTTGCTGCGGCTCGGCTTGCAGATGGAGTTGGCAGTCTCGACTCAGCCGGTCGGCAACGGGGCACAACCTGCCGCCAAAATTGGCGGCTTGATTAGCGGCTTCTTCCGGCGCTTGCTGCCGGATGACTCGTAAGTGGGGTTAGCGGGGCGTTCGCAGCCGGTTAGGAATTGGGATGTGAACTGCTGTCGAGGGCAGGACTAAATTGTCAGACGTAAAGGTTGCGCGACCAGACGTTACGCATACAATAGAGTCAATTTCATCTGGCGCTCATCTTGAGATTAGTCGGAATCTTTGAGGAAGGGCTGATTTTATGGATATGCTTACTCCGGGCGAGAACTTCGCACAGATCAAGGTGGTCGGCGTCGGCGGTGGGGGCAACAACGCCGTGAACCGGATGATCGCCGAAGGACTGGGCGGCGTCGAATTTATTTCAATCAACACCGATAATCAGGCGCTGATGCTGTCGAAGGCGAAGACGCGCGTTCGCATCGGGGATAAGCTGACGCGAGGACTCGGGGCGGGCGGCAACCCGGAAATCGGGCGTAAAGCCGCCGAAGAAAGCTCCGACGAACTCTACGAGGTTCTGCGCGGTGCGGATATGATCTTCATCGCCAGCGGCATGGGCGGCGGCACCGGTACCGGAGCCTCTCCTGTCGTCGCGCAGATCGCCAAAGAGCTTGGCTCGCTGACGATTGGCGTCGTGACCCGCCCGTTCACCTTCGAAGGCGCGCGGCGGCAGCAGTCCGCCGAAGCCGGAATCGAGGCGCTCAAGAGTCAGGTCGATACCCTGATCGTGATCCCCAACGACCGCCTGCTCCAGATCGCCAGCAAAAACGCCAGCTTGCAGCAAGCCTTCTCGCTGGCGGACGACGTGCTGCGGCAAGGTATTCAGGGCATCTCCGAACTGATCACCGTCCCGGCGCTGATCAACCTCGACTTCGCCGACGTGCGGACGATCATGTCCGAGGGCGGGGCGGCGTTGATGGCGGTCGGTCATGCGACCGGCGACGAGCGCGCCCGCAAAGCCTCGGAAGCGGCGATCAGCAGTGCGCTGCTCGACGTAACCATCGACGGCGCGCGCGGCATCCTGTTCAACATCACCGGCGGTCCAGACCTCAGCCTGTTCGAGGTCAACGAAGCGGCGGCGATCATCAAGGACAGCGCGCATCCTGAAGTCAACCTGATCTTCGGCGCGCAGATCGACGAAGCAATGGGCGACGAAGTCCGCGTCACCGTGATTGCGACCGGCTTCGAGCACACCAGCCGCGTCCAGCGCAAGCTGGAACAGCAGCCGCAGTATCGCCCGCAGCAGCAGCCGGTCGTGCAACCGCGCCAGCAGGCGCAGCAGCCGCCGCAGCAGCAGCGTCCGATGCAGCAGTACAGCGCTCCGGCACAGCCGCCAGCGCAGCAGCAGCCCGTGCCGCCGGAACAGCCGCCGCAGCAAAAGCCGCAGCAGTCTGATAACTTCAGCGCGCGGGTCTACGACGAAGACAACATCGAAATTCCGACTTTCCTGCGCAAACGGCGCTAACTCAAACGGGTGCCGGGCAGAGCCTCTGCCCGGCGTCGTGCCCTCTCCAGTACCCAGCGGATGTGATTGACCCTGTGCTCAGCGCCTGAGCATGGACGGTTTGGTGCGCGTCAGCGCGACGCGATGGACACCTGCTTTTACGAGATTCATGGTCTGTGGGATCTTTGGTAAACGCGGGAAACTTGACTTCGTCCAGAACCGTTTTCTAACCGAACTGATGCGTAGTTTTAGTGGACAAGAACATCTGGTCGTGCTACATTTTGTTTAAGGATTTTAATCATTATTTGACGTTTTCTGGCTGCCTCACCGATACCTAAATGCTAGTCCTTTTGCTGCGTGAGGGGATCATTTGCGGATTGCTTAACTGAAATACCTGCTGGACGGCTGTGTCGTGTTGCAGCCGCTTTCTGTTTGTTTTCACCGCGGTAAGATTTGTTTTTTGTTACATTCGTCCATTTCTGTTATGAGTCGGTTGATGGAAGGGTAGAGCGCAATGGTTCAACCTGCCAAGTCAAAGCAGCGTAACCAGCTTCACGAACTAGGCTACAAGATTTTTCTGGATCGTTACGCCCAGAAGGACATGACCCGCGCTACGCTGGCGGTAGGTGATACGGTGATCGTCGTGGTCAATCCGGCGACCGGGCAGCGCGAAATTGGCAAGGTGACGGTGCTGGAACTGCCGAAGGTGACGATCAAGCTGCTCGACGGCGAAGTCGTCACGCGCGACGTGGAGAACGTCGATAAGCCGCTGGAAACTGATCCGGGGCAGATGATGGAGCGGGTGGCTAAAGGGATTGCGGCGGTCGAGGCGACGCCGGATTTGCAGAAGACGTGGACGGAACACTTTAAGTGGCTGTTGGATGACTTCAAATTCGTTCCCGCCGGTCGTATTCTTACCGCTGCGGGAACCGACCAATTACTTACTTACTATAACTGTATGCCGCCGGAGCAAGAGGTTTTGACGGCGCAGGGATATAAGCCGATTGCCGAGATCAAGATTGGCGATCTCGTAGTGACTCACCGAAATCGGCTGCGCCCAGTGCTGCACAAGTTCGAGCGTGATACCGACGAACTTCTATATATCATCAAACCGAAAAAACTTGGCTATGACGAACTGCGCGTCACCGGAGATCACAAGGTTTTTGTGATTCGGGCTGAATGGGTTAACAAGCACAAGTCGCGCGACGGGCTGCGTCTCGCTCAAGAGCCGACATGGATTCCGGCGAAAGAGTTGAAACCGGGCGATTTTGTCGCTGCTGGGTACGACGCCGAAGAATGTCCACCGGACGTTATTCGAATGACAGACTATATCTCCGGCTACACCGTTGAGGGCGGACTTGTCTCGAAGCCGACGACAAGACGCGAGCACGGCGATGTTAAAGACTGGGGAACACATTATTCTCTAATCGACGAACTCGTCGTTGACGCTGATCTCTGCTATCTGTTCGGACGTTGGCTAGGCGATGGGTGTATTACACATAGGGCGAAGACGGATATTCCGTCAGGAATCAAGATCGTGTTCGGGTTGGACGAAAAAGCTGAAGCTGAGGAAATTGCGCGGATTGTCGAGGCGAAGTTCGGCATTGCGGCGGCACTCAAACTCAGCAGCACCGAGCGCTGGTACGACCTGTGGGTGAACTCGATGCCGCTCGGTCAGTTCTTCAAGGCGCTTTTCGGCGCGTACAGCTATGGCAAGCGTATCCCCGAACTGCTGTTGCATCTTGACTCTGAATTGGCAACCGAGCTTTTGCGCGGGTTATTCAGCGCAGATGGCTACGTTTCCGGCAATGAACTTGGCATTGTGCTGTCCAATCGAGCGCTGGCAACCCAAGTTCATCTGTTTTTACAGCGGCTGGGCTATCTGTTCTCGATCAAGGAGAATACCCATCGGCTTGGGCGCATTCCTGCTTACCGCGTGCAAGCAAGATCAAATGAATGTGGCGCGCTGTTCGAGCGCTTCTTTGGCGTTCCCGCGCCTGAGCACGGCATTGACCTCAAATACTATTTTGAGTACGACGGCTTAAAATGGCTGCGGATCGATCAGATCGCGGTCGAGCAGTATTCCGGTGTCGTTATGGATATGGAAGTTGCCGAAGATCACTCTTTTGTGTCGGCAGGAGTCGTGGTTTCGAATTGCTACGTCGTGCCCTCCCCGCGAGACTCGCGCGGCGGCATCATCGAGACGCTGCGCCAGATGACCGAGATCATGTCGCGCGGTGGCGGCGTCGGGATCAACATCTCGTCGCTGCGCCCGCGCCAAGCCTACGTCAAGGGCGTCAATGGGCGGTCGAGCGGAGCGGTCTCGTGGGGCGCGCTCTACAGCTTCGTCACCGGCTTGATCGAGCAGGGCGGGTCGCGGCGCGGCGCGCTGATGCTGATCATGAACGACTGGCATCCCGACGTCTTCGAGTTCATCAACAGCAAGCGCGAATCTGGCAAGATCACCAACGCCAACATCAGCGTCGGCGTCTCCGACAAGCTGATGGAAGCGGTCAAAGCGGATGGCGATTGGGAGATGATGTTCCCGGACACCGGCGCGCCGGACTACGACGAGCTGTGGGACGGCGACCTTGATGCGTGGGTCGCGGCAGGGCATCCGGTGGTTCATCACCGCACTGTCAAAGCGCGCGAGCTGTGGAACGCGATCATCGAGAGCGCGTGGGCGAGCGCCGAGCCGGGCGTCTTCTTCCGCGAGCGCTACAACAAGATGTCGAACAGCGCCTACTTCGCACCGATCATCTGCACCAACCCGTGTACAACGGGCGACACGCTCGTTTCGACCGAAGACGGATATACCAAAGCGCGGGATTTGCAGGTGGGTATGAAGATTCGCACGCCTGCGGGCTTGAAGCCAATCGAGAAGATCTACAATAACGGCGTTCAGAAGATTTACCGCGTCGAGTTCTCTGACGGCGGTTTCCTCGAATGCACGGCGGATCATAAGTTGAAGGTTGTGCGCGGCAAGAAGTACGAGTGGGTTGCCGTCCGCGATCTGGATAAGGGCGACCGGGTTCTGGTTTCGCCGAACGAGGCGTTTGGCTCGGCTCGGCGCTTGCCGGAAAAAGCGATCACCTACAGTCAGAAGCGCGAACTGCAAGTATCCGACTTCTATGATCGGAAGCTCGGTATGTTCGTCGGCGCGGTGATCGGTGATGGCACACTGCGGGAAGTGCCAAGTGGAAACAGTCACGCCTACATGTGCAAGATTGCTTTCGGCGCAGGTGAACCTGAGTGGATGGACAAGTTCGAAGCCACACTCGCCGAGATGGGCATCCACACGTCGCGGGCGGAAACAGCGAAAGATATTCCGCTCCCAGATGGTACGCTGGTTACGCATCGTGCGCTCAGGCTTGAGTGCTACAAGCTGGCGACGTTGCTGATCAAGATCGGGATGCAGCCAAACGTGAAAGCACCTGATAAAGTTATTCCCGCCGCGTTCATGGAGCTAGATCGGGAATTTCTAGCGGGCGTTCTCGACGGCTTGTTCTCGACCGACGGCAGTGTACTAATGAAGCGCGATAATCCGATGCTGCGCTTCCACACGTCGTCGTATGAACTCGCTCAGCAGGTGCGCTTGCTGCTGCTGCAATTCGGCATTCACGGACGTATCTACACCGTGAAGCGCGACCGGAATCTGATGTATGACGGTCGCTCGATGGTTGGAACGGGCATCAAGTATGACGTCGTGATCATGAACGAGGGGATCGCGCGGTTTTACAGTGAGATCGGCTTGAGCCATCCGCAGAAGCAGGAACGCCTGAAGGACATCGCCGAGAACTGGCATTATCAGGGTGGTTCGTGGCTGGCGTCGGTGGTCTCGGTTGAGGACACAGGACGCGAAGAAGACGTCTTTGACTTGTACGAGCCAGACACGCTCACGTGGGTTACGAACGGCTACGTCTCGTTTGACTGCGGCGAGCAAGGACTCCCGGCGTGGGGCGTGTGCAATCTCGGCGCGCTCAATCTGTCCAAGTTCTACGACGAAAAAGCCCACGACGTGGACTGGGACAACCTCGACGTCAGCGTGCGCTATGCGACTCGCTTCCTCGACAACGTGATCGACAGCACGCCCTATTTCTTCGACCAGAACGAGAAGCAGCAGTTGAGCGAGCGCCGCGTCGGACTGAACAACATGGGCTTGGCGGAACTGATGATCCGGCTCGGTATTCGCTACGGCAGCGAGGAGTCGGTGCAGTTCATCGACAAGCTCTACAGCTTCATCACGCGGGCGGCATACGAAACGTCGGTTGAACTGGCGCGCGAAAAAGGCGCGTTCCCGATGTTCGACGCCGAGAAGTTCGTCCAGAGCGGCTTCATGCAGTCGATGCCCGCTGACATCCGCGCCAGCGTCAAAGAAAACGGCATCCGTAACGTGACGCTGCTGACGCAAGCGCCCAACGGCACCACCGGGACGATGGTCAACACCTCGACCGGTATTGAGCCGTTCTTCTCGTGGGTTTACTATCGCAAGAGCCGCTTAGGACTGCACGAGGAGCAGGTGCCGATTGTGCAGGAGTGGTTCGCCGATCACCCCGGCGTCGAGCAGCTTCCCGACTATTTCGTCACGGCGATGGAACTCTCGCCGGAAGATCACGTCCGGGTGCAGGCGGCGATCCAGCGCTGGGTCAATTCGAGCATCAGCAAGACGTCGAATCTGCCCAGTCACTACACCGTCGAGCAGACCCGCGAACTCTACGAACTGATGTATGACCTCGGCTGCAAGGGCGGCACGATCTACCGCGACGGCAGCCGCGACGAGCAGGTCTTGATGCTCAAGGGCGACGAGCGCGCCGAAAGCGAAGCCAAAGCGCTGACCAAGCCGGTCGAGCAGGTGGCGACGCCGCATCACGTCTATCCGCGCCCGAAAAAGCTGCAAGGCGTGACCGTCGTCAGCAAGACGCCTTATGGGACGGCATACATCACCATGAACAGCGATGAGCAGGGCTTCCCCTTCGAGGTCTTCATCACTGCGCCGGGCAAGGCGGGCAGCGACCTGCAAGCCGACGCCGAAGGGCTGGGGCGCATGATCTCGCTGCAACTGCGGACGACCGCGCCGCAGAACCGGCTGCAAATGCTCAAGCTGATCGTCGACCAGCTTCAGGGCATCGGCGGATCGCGCTCGGTGGGCTTGGGCATCAATCGGGTGATGTCGCTGCCGGATGCGGTCTCCGGGGCGCTGCTGAGTCAATACTTCCCTGAAGACAAAGCGCAGCAGTTGAATCTGTTCAACGGGCAGGACGACGTGATCGGGCTGGCGGCGACTCAAGTTGCCGTCGCCGAGGTCACCAACGCCAACGGCTACCTGAACGGCGCCGACATCTGCCCGTCGTGCGGGACGATCTCGCTGATCCGCGCGGAGGGCTGCCGCAAGTGCCTGACCTGCGGCTACAGCGAGTGCTAGAAACGAAGTGCTATGGGCGGTCGAAAGATCGCCCTTTTTTTGGAGGGAGGTGATTAACATGTAAGGGACAAGGGTCTAAGTTTCCCTCGTCGGGATGCCTGTTTCTAATGGGTATCGAAGCTTTCTTTTTCCGAATTTCTGGAATAAGGAGTCAAATGTGGGTACGACCCAAAAGCCGGGAGAACCGGCTAACCGTTCGGGACAGTATGTCCCAGTAGGTCCCCGCGGTGGTCAAGCAGGCAATGAGGTGACCATTGTCAAGGATAAGCCGCTTCCTCCGACCCCAAAATCGGGGCAACAGTGGAAGATCGTTGACCCTACGAAGAATAAGTCGGGTCGCGGGTAAATGAATAGCGGTGGAGAGAAACAAAATAGCGGCTGCAACCGCTATAAATCAGTGTTTCTCTCTACCGCCACACCTTATATATCTAGCATACCATCGCTGTGCGAAAGCGCAAATGGATATGCTATAGGAAAAGGTACAAAAATCATGACAGTCAAGATCGCTGACTACGCTATCACCGGTGTCCACCATGAGTATTCCGGTAGGAATCGGGAGTGGAAGCGGATAGCAAGTGTAGAAGTCCGACCGCTCTCGGGGTCGAATTTGGGAGATTCAACTATCTGGACACGACAACAAGTGGTGTCTGGGATTCAAGATCATCACTGGACCTTCATCACAGTTCCAAGCCCTAATGGTATATGGGCTTGGGGCGATAAAGTCGGGGTAGTGCGGATAAATGAAGTTGACTATATTCGTACTGACGGAAACAAGACGCCTGAGGACAATTTGGGCAGTCTGGCTGAATTCTAGGAAGTGGGGGCGTTCAACTGAACGCCCTTGTTGGTCATATGAGCGGCGTTCCTTCAGTGGACGCCGTTTTATTTTGTGACAAGTTTCTGTGCTTTTCCAAATTGAGGCTGAGTATATCCAACCTCCAGTTGCCTGCTTGTCTCCCCCTCTCTACGCAGTGGAGAGGGGGTCGGGGGGTGAGGTTGTAGGGGCACAGTTTTGGCTCTGATCCGTTGCTTTTCTCCGCTCGTCAGGAGCTTGTGCTGCCATCTGGGTGCAAACGCTTGCCAGAAATCATCGACGGCACAGAACAATTCCAGTAAACTCATCTTGGGATGCCTCTCACGTAGTAGGGATACTACGGAGGATAACACTTCGCTTGATTGGCATCCCACCTTATCCATAACGCACGTTAAATATCGAGGCGGTCGCTAGACCGCCTTTCGCATTTTCGGGCAAACACTCTCGGCTGCTTTGATTGGCGCGATGAGTGTGGACGGATTACAATGCAATTTGCTATGCCTATGGCATGTCAGTTCGGCAAGACTTTTCACTCATCCTGATTCTTCTATCCCAATTGGGCAGTAAAACAACCATACCGCAATTGGGATGTGGTTGTGCCACCCAACGAAGGAGCATGGCTGTAATCGATCAGACGGTGAACACACAGCCTACTATTCTTTGTATTGGCGGGTATATCCACAGCGGTAGCACCATTACGGATATGCTGCTTGGGATGAACGCCGGGGCTTTTGCGTTGGGTGAGCTTACCTTGATCTTTCGCGAACTTGTGCGTGGTGATCGCGCGGTGCGCTGTTCCTGTGGTAAGCGCCTGCTGGACGAGTGTCCGGTGTGGTCGGCAGTGATTGCCCAATTTCAGGTGGCGCTGCCCGAAATTAGCTTAGAACGTGCCGCCTACGTCACCCGCAAAGTAGAAATGTTCCCTGATCGCTGGATCAATGGGCGTCGATATCAAGCGGAATACGACCAAATCTGGCGAACGATGTTCAAGATCATCACCGAGATCACCGGTGCGACCTTGTTGATAGATTCGTCAAAAACTGGGCGCGGGAGCTTTTATCGTTCGGCGAGCCTAGCGACGGCAGGTTTTGACGTGCGGGTGCTCCATTTGGTGCGCGATCCACGTGCCGTCATATATTCCGTACAGCGTTTCGCCCAAAAAAAATACGGGATAGCCCAGCATTATCCGAGTTTGCTCTATGGGATGAAGACAGCGATCAGTTGGAGCATCACTAACCTCATCACGACGAGTCTTTCGCTCAGCGGGAAAATTTCCGTCGATCGGGTGCGCTATGAAGATCTCGTTGCGCACCCAATTGAAACGTTGAAGAAAGTGGAACGCGCCTTGAACATTGATCTGTCTGATTGTATCCAGTGCGTTCGGAATGACGACTTGATCCAACCGGGACATATAACCTTCGGGAACGACATTCGGATGCATGGTCCGACACGGTTGCGCCCGCAAGCTGCCTCTTGGCGTTCTGGCTTATCGTCGCAAGCGAAACTGGGAGCCATGATATGCTGGCCTGTTGCGCGCTTCTACGGCTATCATCTCACTGGCTCGAATACTTCCTAAAGCCCAGCAGGGCGGAATGTGCCCTGTGCCTCCTATGAATTCACGTCACATGCAGCCTGTACGCCTCTCCCGTGCGATGTATAATGAGCCGCTGTTTCGACCAGCGGATAGTGTGAGGGAGGGGCGCGTTAAGCGCCGACGGCTTAATGGATTTCTCCGACATCGATCTCTCTGCCTACTGGCAAGAACCCGACTTTCTGCTCGCCGAACTGGTGTCGCTGCTGGCGAACCGCGCCAACTCCCAGCTAGGGATCACGCTGCTGGTCAAGGGAGCGATTTTGACGGGCACGCTGGTCGGCGAGCGCGATTACCTGAACCGCGTCAACACCATGTTCAAGCAGATGGCGCGCGAGTCGCTGGTCAAGCCGACCAAAGACGACCTCGCCTCGATTGACGACGCCTTCGGCTTCGACGAACTGGTCGAGGACAACTATACCGACGAGTCGGACGCCGGGGACGAGGAAGCCGAAGCTGCCGCCGAGCCGGAATTCGTCGAACCGTCGCCGATCCGCCATCTGCACCTCAAAGACCCGGTGCTGATCTACCCCGGCGCGACCCTTAGCTTCACCGAGAGCGCCCTGCCGATCTTGCGGATTCGGCTGGCGGCGATTGACGGCTGGATGCTGGGGCGCATCAGCGTGATCGCCGACGACGAGGACGACGTACTGCCTGATGTCGGCTTCATCCACTGACTTGCGCGCGCGACTGCGACACAGCCGCCTGCTGCGGGCGCTGCTGATCGGCGTGGGCATCTGGCTGATCTTCTGCTGCGTACTGGCGATCAGCGTGGTCGTCTACGGGCAGACCGACCGCGCGCAACCCGCCGACGTGATTATTGTGCTGGGGTCGGGCTTGAACCGCGACCTGACGCCGGGACCGGCGCTCACCCGCCGCGCCGAGCACGCCGCCGATCTGTGGAAGGCGGGCTACGCTCCGGCGATCATCTGCGCGGGCGGTTACACGGCGGGCTTAAGCCGCGCCGAAGCCAGCGGCTGCGCCGACGTGCTGCGCGCCAACGGCATCCCCGCCAGCGCGATCACGCTGGAAGACCGCAGCCGCAGCACCGAAGAAAACGCCCTCTACTCCCACGAGATCATGCAGGATCGCGGCTGGACGACGGCGCTGGTCGTCAGCGACGGCTATCACCTGCTGCGCGCGACGTGGATTTTTTCGCTGCAAGACTTCCAGTTCACGACCTCACCAGCAGCGCGCCAGCCGCCGCCCATTGATCTAGTGAACGCCGTTGCGCGCGAGGTCGTCGCCCTCCACTGGCAGGCGTTCAAGACCCTTTTTCACCTGCCCTACACCTACGTCCCCTATCTGTAAGCGCCGCCGCGACTGACACAATCTTGCTTCCCGCCCCGCTCCACATCCTTGAGAGCTGAGGGGGCGACACCTCGTTTGCAAGGCGTCATGCTGGGCAAGCGGATTCGGTGTAGGGGTGGGTCTCAGACCCGCCCATCTTGGAGTGAGGTCAGCATAGGGCAAGCGTTGATCAGGCGCGGACGAGTCCTTCGCAGAATCCCCGTATAATAGATGTAACAGAAAATACAAGACTGCTGCGATCTCGCCGCGTGACTGGCGGACGCCGAGGTCTTTTTATCCTTCTTCCCAGATAGGATTAACTCATGCGCCGAATAACCTTATTTGCGCTTTTGGCGCTGCTGCTGCTGAGTGTCGGCATGACGGCAGCGCAGCAGGACGCGACGCCGTTCCAAGTCGTCGACGTTGCGCCCGCCGCCAATAACGCCGCCCTCGACGCGGCGGTGACGATCTATTTTGACCGTCCGGTCAACTGCGCCAGCGCGCAGGCTGCCTTGCAGATTTCGCCCAACGTGGCGGGTACGCTGACCTGCAACGCCGCCTACAACTCGGTGACGTTCTTGGCGGCGGCGAATTACGCGCCCGATTCGCGCTATACCTTCAGCTTTGACAGCGCGCTGACTGCGCAGGACGGCACGGCGCTGGCTGCGCCCTTCAGCTACGTACTGGCGACGCAGGGCAACCTCGCCGTGACGCAGGTGCTCCCGGCGGACGGCAGCGATGGCGTCCAGACCGACTCGACTATCACCGTGATTTTCAATCGCCCGGTCGTGCCGTTGGGCGTCAGCGAGGACTCCGCCACGCTGCCCCAGCCGCTGACCTTCGCCCCGGCGGTCACGGGGCAGGGCGAGTGGCTCAACACCTCGATCTACGTCTTCCATCCTGATCCGGCGCTGCAAGGCGGCAGGTCGTACACCGTCAAGCTCGATCCTGCTCTGACGGCGGTCGACGGCGCGACGCTCGCCGGGGCGTTCTCGTGGTCGTTCTCGACCGTCGCCCCGGCGATCAGCAGCCTCGTGCCCGAAGATACGGTGATGAACGTCGATCTCGATGCGACGCTGCAAGTCCGCTTCAATCAGCCGATGGATCAGGCGAGCGTCGAGGCGAGCTTCAGCCTGCATCCGTTGAACTCGACGCAAACCGTCGCCGGAACGTTCACGTGGTCGGACGACGGGGCGGGCTTCCGCTTTACGCCCGACGCGAACCTGAGCCTCGCTACCGACTACATCGCCGAGTTCACTGGCGATCTGCCGCTGCCGGAGGGCGGTGGCGCAGTCCTCAGCGGGCAGACGGAATGGGGCTTCCGCACCGTTCCCGCCCCGTCGATCCTCGGCACTGATCCGGGGAACGGCGATGCCGGTGTTTATCCCTACAGCGGTTTCCGCATTTACTTCGCCTCGCCGATGAACCCGGACACGCTCAAGGATCACGTCACGATCAGCCCGGAACCGGCGAACAGTTTCGACACCTACTACAGCAATTACGACAACAGTTATTCCCTCTCGTTCCCGACCGATCCCAGCACCGACTATACCGTCACCATCACGTCGGGCATGGAGGACGTTTACGGCAATACCATCAGCGGGCAAAAGGTCGTCCACTTCACGACCGCGCCGTCCGACCCCGCCGTCAATCTGCAAGTGCCGGGTGACATCGGCTTTTACAACGCCTACAACCCGCAGACGCAGTTGTTCTTGACCCACCTGAACGTCAGCCAGATCGACTTGTCGCTCTACAGCGTCTCCCAGAGCGATTTAATCAGCGCGCTGACCGGGCAGAACTCCTACAACCCGACCGCGACGATCCAGACCGGGTTCAGCAACCAACTCCGCATGTGGTCGATCCCGAACGTCGCGCCGGAGAACATGTATCGCTACGAGCTGCTCAACCTCGGCGGCGGCAGCGTCGATTGTCCCGGTGCGCCCCCGTCGCGCTTGCACGTCGGCGCCACCGCCATCGTCATCAGCGACCCTGATCCGCTGCGCGCCCGCGCCAGCGCGCCCGACGGCGCGGTGATCAACTCGCTCTACAAGGATTACCAACTGCCGATCATCGGCGGACCGACCTGTGCCAATAACCTGCTCTGGTGGGAAGTGACCCTGCGCGATGGCACGAGCGCGTGGGTCGCCGAGGGCACGCCGGACGAATACTTCCTCGACCTGAAGGAAGCGCCCGCCGCGACGCCGGTCGTCGTCACCGGAGCGGACGGCGAAGCACTCAATCCCGGCATCTACCTGCTGACGGTGACACTCGCCCGAAACGCAGCAGAACGGTTCGAACCCCCGCAAGCACCTGCTGGTCGTGGCGACGGCGAACCTGACGCTCAAGTATTCCTTCGACAGCCTGACCATTTGGGCGACCAACGTCAACACCGGCGAGCCGCTCCCCAACGCGCCGATCAGCATCTACTCCGACGCCAACACGGTGATCGCCAAGGGCATCACCGACGCCGACGGTCTGCTCACGCTGGCGCTGCCGCCGGTTGACGGGTTGTACACCAATCGGGTTGCCGTGCTCAAGACCAACGATCAATTCGCCATCGCCTCGACCGACTGGTCGGATGGGCTGGATTCGTGGTACTTCGGCATCAACAGCAGCTACAGCCCGGAAAACTACCGCGCTTACCTCTACACCGACCGCCCGATCTACCGCCCCGATCAGCCGGTTTACTTCCGGGGCGTCGTTCGCGCGAAAAATGATGTGACCTACACGCCGCCGAGCTTCGCTACCATCCCGGTCAAGATCTACGACGACCAGAACGAGGTCGTCTTCGATCAGGAGCTGCCGCTGACGCCTTACGGTACTTTCAGCGGGCAGTTCGACCTCGCCCAAGATGCCTCGCTCGGCTATTACCGCATCGTCGCTACGCTGCCGGGTCAGGAAGATAGTTACTACCCTTCGTCGGGGACGGTTAGCTTCAGCGTCGCCGAGTATCGCGCGCCGGAGTTTCAGGTCAACCTGACGCCGGAGAAAAGCGAAGTGGTGCAGGGCGACACGATCAACGTGGTCGTCGCCAGCACCTACTTCTTTGGCGGGGCGGTCGGCGGCGCGGACGTGCAGTACAACGTCGTCGCTTCGCCTTACGCTTTCAACTTCAGCGGCGACGGTTACTACAGCTTCGAAGACTACAACGCAGACGCCTCGCCCGGTGAGTTTTACGGCAGTGGCGGCAATGGCTTGGTCACCAGCGGCGAGGGCACGACCGACGCCGACGGCAACTTGACCATCTCCTTCCCGGCGGACTTGCAAGACGCGACCATGAGCCAGACTTTCACCATCGAGGCGACCGTCACCGACGCCAGCGACCAAGCGGTCAGCGGGCGCGCCAGCGTGATCGTCCATCAGGGCTTGTGGTACGTCGGCGTGCAGCCGCAGGAATACGTCGTCACGGCGAACAACGAGACCGGCGCGAACTTGATCCTCGTCGATTGGGACAGCCAGCCGATCCCGGCTCAAAACGTCGACGTGGCAGTGGTTGAGCGTCGTTGGTCGAGCGTGCAGGAGGAAGACGCCAACGGTCGCACCACGTGGACCTATGAAGTGCAGGAGATTCCGCTGACGACGGGCAGCGTCACTACCGACGCCGACGGCAAAGCTGAATTCCGCTTCACGCCGCCCAACGGCGGTATCTTCAAGATCACGGCGACGGCGCGCGACCCGCAGGGCAACGCCATCGTCGCCAGCAACACGATCTGGGTGTCGAGCCGCCAGTACGTGACGTGGCGGCAGCAGAACAGCAACCGCATCGACCTCGTGGCGGACGCGAAAGACTACAACGTCGGCGACACCGCGCAAATCCTGATCGCCTCGCCCTTCCAAGGCACGGCTGAGGCGCTGATCACGGTCGAGCGCGGCGGCGTGCTTCAAGCGCAGCACGTCACCCTGACCAGCAATTCTTACGTCTATCACCTGCCGATCACCGACGAGGACGTACCCAACGTCTTCGTCAGCGTGGTGCTGGTCAAGGGCGTGGACGAGAACAACCCGGTCGCCGCCTTCCGCATGGGCTTGGTGCAGTTGAACGTCGGCAACGCGCGCCGCGAAATCAACGTCGCTATCTCGACCGATACCGATCAAGCCGGTCCCGGCGATACCGTCAGCTACACCGTCAAGACGACCGACTTTAACGGCGATCCGGTACAGGCGGAGGTCGGCGTCAGCTTGACCGATCTCGCCGTGCTGACGATTGCCGATCCCAACAGCGGCAAGCTGCTCGACTACTTCTACGGGCTGCAAGGCTTGAGCGTCCGCACGGCGACGCCGCTGACCATCAACGTCGACCAGATCACCCAGACGGTGCTCGACACCGTCAAGGGGGGCGGCGGCGGCTTCGGTGAAGGCGGCATCTTCGACATCCGGCAGGAGTTCGTCGATACGCCTTACTGGAACGGCAGCGTCGTCACCGGCGCGGACGGCACGGCGACCTTCAGCGTCACCCTGCCCGATAACCTGACGACGTGGCGGCTGGATGCCCGCGCCGTCACTAAAGGCAGCGCCGACGAGCCGCTGCTGGTCGGGCAGAATACCTACGATCTGCTGAGCACCAAGCCGGTGCTGATCCGCCCGGTGACGCCGCGCTTCTTCGTCGTCGGCGATCAAGTGTCGCTCGGTGCGGTCGTCAACAATAACAGCGATCAAGCCTTGTCGGTCGACGTGAGTCTGCAAGGCGACGGCGTGAGCTTCGCTGACGCTACGCCGATGACCCAGACCGTCCAGATCGCCGCCGGGCAGCAGGCGCGGGTCGATTGGCTGGTTACGGTCGACGACGTGAGCGCCATCGACCTGACCTTCTTCGCCAACGCTGGCGACGGCGCTTTCACCGACGCCAGCAAGCCGCCGTTGGGTCAAGGCGATGCCAAGACCCTGCCGGTCTACAAGTTCGAAGTGCCGGAGACGGTCGGGACGGGCGGTATGCTCCGCGAAGCCGGTCAGCGCACCGAAGGCATCAGCCTGCCCAGCGACATGACCGTCACGCAGGGCGAATTGGATGATCGAACTCGATCCGTCGCTGGCGGCGACCACCATCGACGGCTTGACCTATCTGCAAAACTATCCGTATCAGTGCATCGAGCAGACGGTCAGCCGCTTCCTGCCCAACATCATGACCTACCGGGCGCTCGCCAGCCTCAAGCTTGACGACGCGACGCTGAAAGCCCAGCTCGACAGCAACGTCAACTACGCCTTGCAGCGGCTCTACGCCGAGCAGAAGGTTGACGGTGGCTGGGGTTGGTTCGTGCAGGACGACAGCAATCCGCTGACCACCGCTTATGCCCTGATCGGCTTGAGCGAGGCAAAGGCGCAAGGCTTCAACGTCAGCGCCGACGCGATTCGCAATGCGCGCAACTTCCTCCGTGGGGCGTTTGTCACACCCGGACTGAATGTTCCCACGTGGCAGTTGAACCGGCAGTCGTTCCTACTCTACGCGCTGGCGCGTTCCGGCAACCCGGACGTGGCGCGCACGACCACGCTCTACGAGAGCCGCGACCGGCTCAGTACCTACGCGAAAGCCTTCCTCGCGCTGACCTTCAACCTGATTGACCCGACCGACACCTCGCGCAGCGACGTGCTGCTGTCCGATCTGGTCAACGCGGCGGCGCTCAGCGCGACCGGCGCGCATTGGAGCGAGGACTATCAGGATTACTGGAACTGGAACACCGACACGCGCACGACGGCGATTGCCCTCGAAGCGTTGATCAAGCTGTCGCCGGACAGCGACCTGATCCCCAACGTCGTCCGCTACCTGATGGTTCAGCGCCGCGCCAACTCGTGGGCGACGACTCAGGAGACGGCGTGGGCGGTCATGAGCCTGACCGACTGGATGAGCATCAGCGGTGAATTGAACCCGAATTACAGCTATCAGGTGGAGCTGAACGGCTCTCAGCTTACGCAGGGCGCTGCGCTGCCGAGCAACGTGTCGACGAAGGAGCAGCTTCGCGTCGTCGTCAGCCAACTCCTGACCGATCAGGTCAACAACCTCGTGATCGGGCGGACGGACGGCAGCGGCGTGCTTTACTACACCGCCCACCTGCGCGTTTTCTTACCCGTGCCGCAGGTCGAGCCGCTCGACAACGGCTTGATCGTCGAGCGCCGCTACACCCTGCCCGGCAGCAATACGCCGGTCACGTCGGCAAAGGTCGGCGACACGCTCCAAGTCCGCCTGACGGTGATCGCGCCCGAAGACCTGCATTACGTGATCATCGAAGACCCGATCCCGGCAGGAACCGACGCGGTCGACCCGAACCTGAACACCAGCCAGCAGATCGGCACGCAGCCGGAACTCAACCCGGCGAATCCGCTCAGTCAAGGCTGGGGCTGGTGGTACTTCAGCAAGATCGAGTTCCGTGACCAGAAGGTCGTGCTCTACAGCACCTATCTGCCCGCCGGAACCTATGAGTACGTCTACAGCATCCGTGCCGGGTTGGCGGGCGAGTTCAACGTCATCCCGCCGACCGGCTACGAGTTCTATTTCCCGGAGGTCTACGGGCGCGGCGCGGGCAGCCTGTTCACGATTGAAGCTGCCGATTAGTCAGTGCAATCAGAGGGACGCTTGCATCAATCTGGGCGTCCCTCCCGTCATGAGGGGCAGAGATGGAGTTCGCTTTTAGCACAGACGGTGACACGAAGAAGCTGTTCGAGATCATCGTTTATGTTCTCAAAACCTACTTTGGTTATGCGGAACAAGAAGCGGTTGACCTCGTGAATACGAGCCATGCGGCGTGGAGTCCCTATCGGGAGGATGATTTTTATCATCACGATGGATTTTGGGAAAGCGCTGTCCGCATTCACTATTTCACCGGACTTCAAGGTAATCCATCGGAATATCACCAGTGGCGACGGGATCACTATCGCCGTGCTCCGGCTGAGGCTTGGACATATTTTCGGGATCATTATTTTGTGCGTTAGTTTGTCGTGGCGCGGGCTGCCTGTTCGCGATTGAGGACAGCGGCTCGTAACGGGGCAAATACCAGTAAGCACAAGGGGTGCACGAGCGTGCGCCCCATTTGATTTTAGGCGATTTGCGGGCTGTTCTCAGCAGCTTTGCGCGCGGTGATCGGCAGTTTGACGACGAAGCGCGTTTCGCCCGGCTTGGAGTACACGGCGATCTCGCCTTTGTGCTTCTCCACGATGATGTTGTGGCTGATGCTCAAGCCCAAGCCCGTCCCTTTGCCCGGCTCTTTGGTCGTGAAGAACGGGTCGAAGATTTTCTCCTGAATCTCCGGCGGAATGCCGCGCCCGGAGTCCTGAACTTCGACGATGATCCATGAACCTTGCCGCGAAGTCCTGATGACCAGTTCGCCTTTGCCATCCATCGCGCTGATGGCGTTGTCGATCAAGTTCGTCCAGACTTGGTTCAACTCGCTCCCGTAGGCGTCGATGTGGGGCAGATCGTCGGCGTACTCGCGGCGCAGATCGATCCCCGTTTTCAGCTTATTGCCCAGCATGACCAGCGTATCGTTCAAGCCCGCGTGCACGTCAATCGACTGGATCGGCGCTTGGTCGAGGTAAGTGTACGATTTGAGCGCGTTGACGATCTCGACGATCCGCCCCGAACCATGCCCGATTTCCTCAAGCACGTTGTAGGTCGCAAAGCTTTGCCCTAACAGCGTCGCCACCGCCGGAAACTGCTCGCGCGTGAAGTTTTGAGCGAGTGCCTCCAGTTCCTCGCAAGTGTAACCGATGCTCACCAACAGCGGCGCGAGTTCCCACGCCTCCTCGACACCCATGCTGTCGAGCCACGTC
This sequence comes from uncultured Chloroflexia bacterium, assembly GCA_963826685.1. Classification (GTDB taxonomy): domain Bacteria; phylum Chloroflexota; class Anaerolineae; order Aggregatilineales; family Phototrophicaceae; genus Flexifilum. The sequence continues at coordinate 660,219 of CAWGYC010000009.1, forward strand.
TCCATCTCATTCTCGCGGTCGCTGCGGGTCAGCGAGTCCAGATCGAGCGGCTGCTTCGCCCGTTCCTGTACAAGCTGACTCTGGATGGTGAACAGGCTGAACTGCGGATCGGAGAGCTGCGATTGACCGACGCCTAACGCCGTCTGCTCCAATTTTGGCATGACGCTTTTCAGGTGTGCCGCTCCGCGCTGAGCGGCGCTGGCGGGATTGTTGAGTTCGTGAGCAACGCCCGCGCTCAGCCGACCCAGTGTCGCCAGTTTTTCGTTGAGCTGGAGCGCCATCGCCTGCCGCACCGTCGTCTGGAGCAGTTTGGTGGCTTTTTCCTGCTCCTTGATCGCCATATTGACGTAGTAGCTGGCAAAGACGAACACGACCAGCGAGGCGACGCCGAGGTTCATGATGAAAAAGAGCACCCTGACGTTTTCGGCGACGACTTGCCCGTGCGCGGCAAAATAGTCGTTGAAGGCAACCGTAACCACTAGATTGACGAGATAGAGCGCCAGCCAGAACAGCGACTGCCGGACTGAAAAGAACATCAGGGCGCACATCGGCCCCAAGAACGCCCACACCAAGACGATGCCGGAGTCGAAGACGCCGCCAATGCTCCACTGGATCAACGCCGTAATGTAAATGATGCAGATGATCTGGGCGTAAATCGCGATCAGGTGGTGCTTGCTGATGTGCGCAAAAATCAGCGCCGAACCGACGATTAGGACAAAACTAAGAGGCAGGGCGGTGGTCAAGCCCCAGCCGAAGATCAGGTAATACATCAGCGTCCAAATGATGCCGGCGAACGTACACGATCCTGCGACCAGCAAGACCGCAAACTTCTCCAGCCTAATTTCGTCGGTGTCGGACGGATCGTAAGCAAAGAACGTTCTGAGGTTCATGGCAGTGATCGCTTTGAATGTGGGCAAGGTTCGCAGATTTCATTTTAGCATTAATGACTTACAGACCGCATCACCGTTATGGTCACCGGCGGCAAACATCTCGCGTTGATTCGGGTCGCAACCGTCAACAAATCCATCTAGGGCTTAGATTAAATATTGCAGTATGATCAGGTTATACTAATCTGCCGGTGGTTGAGGGGACGTTCCCGTTTCGGAGAGAACAACCGCGACCAGCGGCGCCTAGCGTCACGGAGATGCTTCCATGCCGTCCGACCCGCTCCCATCCATCCGCGCTGCGCTCAAAACTGGCGACAAAAAGACCGCCCAAACGCTGCTGCGCCCGCTGCTTCAAAATCAGCCGAGCGCCGAAGTCTGGTATCTGGCGGCGCAAGCCTGCCCGACTGACGACAAAGCGATCCAATGCCTGCGGCGCGCTCTCGATCTCGAACCGCAGCACAGCGGCGCCAACCGCCTGCTGTTCAAGCTGGAAGGCTTGCCACGCGCCGAAGCGCCCAAAGTCGTGATCAAGCCGGAGGATTTAGCGCCGCTCAAGAAACCCAAGCGTAAGAAAGCGAACCGGGGCAGGCGGATAATCATCCTACTGGGCATTCTGCTGATCGGGTCGTCCTGCTCGCTGATCACCATGAACCTGATCGGCGTGATTTCGGGACCGATCACCGCGATCACGACACTGCTTGGCGGTGCGACCCCGGTCAAGGAGATCGACGGCGTGCCGATCAGCCAAGTCGACGACGCCCCGGCACGGATCACCCCGTCGGAGAGCAAGCCGATCCAGAATAACGACGCCAACGTGCTCGAACCCGGCTACGTCCACGAATACACCTTCGCCGGTACGCGCGGGCGAGAATACGCGGTCTACGTCCAGTTTCTATCGCTGGGCGCGAACCGGGTCAGCCGTAACGTCGTTGTGCTGCGCCCGGACGGTTCGCAGGCGACCGGGTTGTGCGAGTCGAGTGTCATTTTGCAAGGTGACAACAACATCACGCTGACCTGTCCGCTCGATGTCACCGGGACGTGGAGCGTTCGCATTCTGGGGCGCGAGGGTGAGAGCGTCGGCGCGTACTTCGTGGGCGTGCAGCCAATTCAGGGCTGAGGCGATAACCGGTGACCAGCACCTCGATGCCCCGCACTAAGCAGGTCGCAGGGCAAACGCCTCAAATCTGACACCAAGATTATAACGGCTCACAACGTTTTTGTAGGGGCGAACCTACGTGTTCGCCCACCGGGGCAGACACACAGAACTGCCCCTACAAAACACTGGTGATCTCCTTTGACCCGAATGGCGATTTTGAACGATTGCCCTGAAGCAGGTCGCTTGACAAATAGAACTTACGTTCTATAATTTATATAGGCGATAACACCCTCAGGTATGCCTCCAAGCTTGCCTTCATTGGTGACGCTTCCGTCGGCGTCAATGATAAGGGGGGATGCTCCTACCATGACACGGGGAGTTGAGGGAAACAGTGATCAATTTAATCGAGTAGTGAACGCTACGGGAAAGACAAGTGAACCTAATGACACGGGAAAGCCTTCCCTCAGGCTTCTCGTGTTATGGGTGTCACCCACCAACCGGGGGTGAAGTTGACGATCGACCGTTCACCCTTCAATCAGGAATTCCGCCAGCAGCGCGTTGATCTGCTGCGGCTCGTCATGCTGCACCCAGTGAGTCGCCTTGTCGAAGTAAACTAAGCGCCCGTCGTCGCAGTAGGTGAGGCTCGCTTGCGCCATCTCCGCCGTCAGCGCGACGTCCTGCTTGCCCCAGATGATCAGCGTTGGCACGGTCACGCGCTGATCGCCGGACATGTCCGGCTGACGCTGGACGACGGCGCGGTACCAGTTGATCATCGCCTTCATCGCGCCGGGCTGCTGCCACGCGCGGATGTACTCGGTGATGTCGGCGTCGCTGAAGGTGCGCGGATGGCTGCTCGCCAGCAAGAACTGCGCCGCGACCGTCGCGTTGCCCGCCATCAGCAGCGTCTCCGGCAGCAGCGGGATTTGAAATAAGCCGAAATACCAGCTTTTGAGCAGTTGGCGCGGATTGTTCCGCAGCGTCTCGTAGAAAACTTTCGGATGCGGGACGTTGAGGATCACCAGCTTTTTGAGGCGATCCGGGTGCGCCAGCGCGACGCCCCACGCGACCGCCGCGCCCCAGTCATGCCCGATGAGGTAAACGCGATCCGCGCCCGCCGCATCGATCAAGCCGATCACGTCGGCGACCAACTCGCTGACGCGGTAGGCGTCGATACCGCTCGGCTTGTCACTGAGGTTGTAGCCGCGTTGATCCGGCGCCCAAACCCGGTAGCCCTGCGCGGCGAGAAAGCCGATCTGCGCTTTCCAGCCGTACCAAAATTCGGGGAAGCCGTGCAGCAGGATCACGAGGTCGCCGTCGGCGGGTCCTGCCTGCGCGACGTGCAGCGTGATGCCATTGGTCTGAACGTGGGCGTGCTCAATCACCATCGGTGCAGATTCCATCGTTATCCCTTGCTATTCATCGGTTACGGTTTGGGAAGAATCAGGATCGGCTGCTAATCGGTTGAGCATCTGAATGCTCGACCCAAAGCCGAGATAAAGTTGGCGATAGCGCAGCAGTACGACCAGCAGGGCGAATTCGCCGATGGTCGTGCTGACGGCGGCGAACTGGCTGAAGTAGAACAGCAGGACGTTGACCATCGTCAGTGCGATCAGCAGCCCCAAGTAGCCGAGTTCGCTGCCGAAGCTGCTCCGCCCGACGAAGATGAAGAAGCCGCCTGCGACCATCATGAAGCCGGTGACGCTGCTGAGCACCATCAAGACCAGAAACCACGTCACGCTCTGCGGGCTGGTGACGAGGTTTTGGCTGAGCAGCAGCGACGTGATCAGGCTCTTCATCAGGTCGGGTGACAACAGCGCGGCGGCGAAGACGGTTAGCTCGATCAGCGAGCCGACCCCCGCAAACGCCAAGCCGAGGATCACGAGGATACGGTAGCGGTTTTCGTCGAGCAAGCGCGCTTCGAGCTTTTGCAGGCTGGCGCTGAGGCGTTGAAACAGGTTCGGATCGGGCGGATTGACGATGTGGAGCGTATCCGAGTCAAGCACTGCCAGCAGCGCTTCGGCGAGCCGGGCGTGCTCCGGGTACTGCGGCGCGGCGATCACCCGCATCAGCCGGGCGTTGAGGTCGGCAGACTCGTTGCGGTCGAGGTCGTTCTCGATCAACTCCATGATCTGGTCGAGCGCGTGATACAGTTCAACGCGCGAATCGTCTTTCGACGGGCGGCGCACCTCAAGGTAGATCATGACCGTGAGCAGGAAGAAAGCGTAGATGATCGGCGCGGCAAAGGGGAAGAAGTAATCGCTGCTTTGGGTGATGAATTTGCCCACTTCGTCGATGAACAAGCCGACGCCGATCCCGCCGAGCAGCGCCGAGAGTGTGTAAACCCAGCGGTTGGCGAAAATGGTCGGCACCAGCGCGGCGATGAACAGGCACAGCCCGCCCCACAACACGTGGGCGATGTGCAGCGTCCCGTTGCCAATCTGCGGGTAGCCGGTCAGTTCGAGGTACAGGCGCGTCAGCACCACCGATCCAGCGAAGCTGACCAGCGTGATCAACAGGTAGCGTTCCGCGCCTTCGCGTTTGACGGGAGAACGAAAGCGATTCATTGCGCGCATTCCCTCTCAATGTGATGGAAGAAATTTAACGCAAAGACGCAAAGGAGAAAAGCAAGGCGCAAAGCGAGTGAGATCGGGCAGCCTTGCCTGCTACTGTGTGACCAGCCACACGCCGCCGACGATCAAGGCGATGCCGAGCGCCCGCACGAGGTTGAATGAATGCTGCGGCAGCCCCAGCCAGCCAAAGTGATCAAGGATGACGGTGACGACCATCTCCGCCAAGATCAACAGCGCGATGGAGACGGTTCCGCCGACGCGCGGCAGCGTGAAAGCGAGCGTGATATACAGGACGACGCCAAACACGCCCGCCATCAAGTAGGGCTTGGGTACGGTTTGCAGTTCGCGGAGGTTGATGCCGCCGGCGAACATCAGCAGGGCGCCGGAAACGAGCGCGCCGCCGACGTGGATGATCAAGCTGCTGCCGAGCGGTCCCAGCTTCGCACTGATCGCGCCGGACATCGGACCTTGCAAGCCGACGGCGATCCCGCCGATCAGCCCGACGACGATCACGCTGATAATTTCGGGAAGTGTGCTCATTCAGCAAACCTTTTTGATCGGCGGTTAAGTATTCTGGCGCTTCATCCGGGCGATCAGGCGCGGCATGATCTCAGTGTAGGCGCGGTAGAGCAGGGGATAGGGGGCATAATCCCACGCGCCGACGTGCCGTGTCACTGTGCCGCGAAAGCCGCGCTTGAAATTGTAGACCCCCCACATCGAGTCGCTTTCGTCGAAGTGATCCGGCGCGCCCCAGAAATCGTAACGGGCGTAACCGTTCGCCTTCGCCCACTTGATCGCTTCCCACTGGAGCAGATAGTTGGGCATTTTGTCGCGGGCTTCATTCGACGACGCGCCGTAGAAATACCAGCAGGTCTGCCCGAAGTGAAACAGGATCACATGGGCAATCGCCTTGCCCTCGAACTCGGCGATCAGTGGGTGCGCCAGTCCCGCCGTGATGAATCTGCGCCACGCCTGCTCGTAATACTCCGGCGGGCGGATCAGGAAGTCGTCGCGCGCGCCGGTGACGCGGTAGAGGTCGTAGAGCAGCGACAGATCGCCCACGCTCCCGGCGCGGACGGTCACGCCCGCGCGCTCGGCGATGCGGACTTTGCGGCGCGTGTTCTGGCTCAGGGCGGCGAGCAGTTCATCCTCGCTGCGGGCGAGGTCGAGCACAATCGTGTTGCGGAACTGTACCTGATCGCCGAAGCGCCAACCGCGATCCTTGAGCGTGCGGATCAGCGCTTGCCCGGTGAAGTTGAGCGTATCCTCCGGCTCATCGGGGACGCCGGTCGCGGCGATCACGTCGGGGTCGAGCTTAAGCCAGATCGCGCCGTGCTTGCGTGCCATCTGTTGCAAGTGATCGAGCACCGCGCTGACCAGATCGGCGTCACCGTAGTCGAGCGCGGGTCCCTTCGGGGCGTACATCACCTCCAGCGGACCGACGCGGCGGATGCCGACCGACGCCAGCGCCACCACCTGATCGCCGCGCGCGAAGGCGAGGCGGGTCGGCTGCCAGCCGGTGGTCGCGCGCTTGAACTCGCCCCACTCCCACGTTTGCAGCACGTGCGCATAGGGCAGGGCGCGGAGCGTGTCGTTCCACTGATGGTGGTCGGTGATGGTGGTGACGGTTAAACTAGACATGCGTTTTTCTCGATGGTAGGGGCGTAATATATTACGCCCCTACGGATTCTGCTTGCGAATACGCAGCGCCAGTTGATAGGCGGCGTAAATCAGCGGATTGTAGACCTTATCCCACGCGCCCGCCGAGCGAACCACCTCGCCGCCCCAGCCGCGCTTGAAGCCATAAACGCCCCACAAGCCATCGGATCGGCTCTCGAACTGCGCTTCGAGCGTCGCGGCGTCTTCGTCGGGGATGCCCCACAGGTCATAGACGGTGCAGCCGCGCGCCTTCGCCCACTGGATCGCCGCCCACTGGACGCCGTAAGCCGCCATCAGGTTGCGCTTGACGTTGGACGACGCGCCGTAGAGATACCACGCCGTTTTCCCGGCTGAAAAGACCATAATTCCGGCTAACGGATCGCCCTCGTGCTCGGCGAGGATCAGCGCGGCACTGTGCGGCACAAACAAATCGTAAGCGAGTTCGTAGTAATCGGGCGCGTGGACGCCGAAGTCGTTGCGTGATCCGGTCGTCTGCATCATGGCGTTGAAGGTCGCCACGTCGGCGCGCGCGCCCTCGTAGTAACGGATGCCATTCTTTCCGCTCTGGCGGATTTTGCGGCGCGTCCCCTGATTCATGCGGGCGAGGATCGCGTCGTCGTCGGCGCTAAGGTCGATCAGGATGGTGCGCGGCGGCTGGATCGTCTGGGCGCTCGGTCGAAAGCCGAAACGGGCGAAGTCGGGCGGCGCTTGATCGCGGTAAATCCCCGGCTCCCACTTGAGGAAGGCGGCGTGCTGGCGCTGGGCGCAGGCGTCAAGCGCCGCCCACAGCGCCGACCACTGGTCAGCGGCGGTGACGTAGCCGCCCAGCGGCAGATACGCCATTGTGCCGAGGTGCAGCGGCAGCGGGCGAAACAGCAGCAGCGCGCCCGCGACGATCTGATCGCCTTCCGCCAGCGCGACCCGCTCGGCGCGCCAGCCGTAGGCGTTCTTGAGGTCGCCCCATGCCGCTTGCTGAAGGACGTGCGCGCGCGACTGACGCTCGACGAAAGCGTCCCAGTCTGCCGCTGATGGTGTGATCGTGCTGAGCATAAGCCCCCGTTTCTTCCGAGGCGCGATTATAGCAGACGCAGCGTCACCACGAGTAGACGAGCACCTGCCCGATTTGCGACGGTTCGCGTTCGTCGCCGCGCCTTTTTCTACCGTGTGAGCCGCATCAAGACCCGGATTTTCACCACCGGATTCCGATCCGTTGGTGGGTTGGCGGGCGTGTGTTACAATCGCGCGCGGTGTGGCGCGGAGGTCTGAGAAACCTTTGCGGTAAACCACACCTGATGCTATACTAGCTCCGTTTATCACAAACGGTCCTGTTCTCAATTTTACACCGTGGGTTGGCGCGTGCTTCATCCCTGCGCTGATGCTTGCAGCGACCCTTTCTGGAAGGTGGCGACTCCAATGAGCTTGGTCAACGAGTGGGCTTTCATCGGCGTATTCATGGCGATTGCATGGATATTCCCATCTTTGCCATTGGTTATGTCGTGGATTTTCCGCCCGCGCAAAGCCAACGCGATCAAGATGCAAACGTATGAGTGCGGCGTCGAGACCGTCGGCGACACGTGGGTGCAGTTCAAAGTTCAGTATTACATTTATGGCTTGATCTTCTTGGTCTTCGACGTCGAGTTGATCTTCTTGTTCCCGTGGGCGTTGGCATACAACCAGCTTGATTTCTTCGCTTTCGGCGCTGGCTTGCTCTTTATCTTCCTGCTTGCCGATGCGCTGATCTACGCTTGGCGGAAAAACGCGCTGGAATGGGCTTAGCGATGGGTGCTAAGCTTCGGCTTAGCTGGCGCTAAGCTGCGGCGTAGGTTCGGTCTGAGGAGTTGATTGTTATGCAACAATGTGTCAATATCGTCGAAACGCTTGCCCCGTGTTTGACTTCCAGCGGAGTTAACTCCGATCTGGCGCAGTTCATCTCGATCCTGTTAGGCGTGGCGTTGATCGCGTTGTTCCCGCTCGTGCTGGTGATCATCCTGATCTGGTTCGAGCGCAAGATTTCCGCCCGCGTGCAGGATCGGCTGGGTCCGAATCGCGTCGGTCCTTACGGGTTGTTCCAGAATATCGCCGACGCGGTGAAATTAATCCTCAAAGAGGACATCACCCCGGCGGGCGCTGACCGTCTCATCTTCAACGCCGCGCCGATTGTCGCGGTGCTTTCGACCACGCTAATCTGGGCGGTCATCCCCTTCAGCCCGGTTCACGTCGGCGTTGACCTGTCGATTGGCTTGCTCTACTTCGTCGCCATCGGCTCAATCGGCACGCTCTCGGTCATCATGTCCGGTTGGGCAAGCAACAATAAGTACGCGCTGCTCGGCTCGTTCCGGGCGGTCGCAGCGCTGGTGAGCTACGAAGTGCCGATGGTGATCGCGCTGCTCGTTCCGGTGCTGCTGACCGGCAGCATGGGGATGCAAGACATCGTGCGCGCCCAATTGGGCATGTGGTTCATCGTTCCGGCGCTCGTCTCGGCGATCATTTTCTACATTTCTAATCTCGCGGAGACCGGACGTGCTCCCTTCGACCTGATCGAAGCCGAGTCCGAGCTGGTCGCCGGGTACAACATCGAATATTCCGGCATGAAGTTCGGCTTGTTCATGGCGAACGAGTTCATGCACGCTTTCACTGCCAACCTGCTGTTTACGGTGCTTTTCCTCGGCGGCTGGGCGGGTCCCTTCGCCGAGCAGGTGCCGTTCCTCGGCTTCGTCTGGCTGCTGGTCAAGACTTTCATCGTCTACATTCCCTCGCTGATCCTGCGTGCGACCATTCCGCGCGTCCGCATCGACCAGATGATGAGCTTCAACTGGAAGTTCCTCGTCCCCATCTCGATTGTGAACGTGCTGCTGGTCGCGTTCTTGCTGCAAGTCACCAAAGCGCTAGGGTTAGCGCCCGCTCCGGGCGACACCGACTTCCTTGCCAACTTGCCGCAAGCGCTCATTCTGCTGATCGGGAATCTCGCGCTGATCGGTGGGGTGATGTCCATTCTGCGGAACGCCGGACGGCAGGAGCGCTTGGCGGTCGCCGCCAGAGCTGCGCAGCAGGAAGAGGAACGGGCGGTGGTCGTCGCCCATTGAGTTCTCTCAATGGGTTCGCGCACTAGGAGATGCTTCATGCTTGAAATTAACGCACAAACACTCGCTTTCTTCATCTTTGCCATTCTGTCGCTGGGCGGTGCGCTCGGCGTGGTCACGAGCCGGAATCTGATTCACGGCGCGCTTTACCTGATCGTCAGCTTGTTCGGCGGCGCGGGCTTCTTCGTCCTGCTCAGCGCGCCCTTCATCGCGGTCGTTCAGGTCTTGGTCTACATCGGCGCGATTGCCATCCTGATCATCTTCGCGGTGATGTTGACGCGCAGCATGACGACCATGCGCGAACTGGTCACTCGGCAGTGGTGGATGAGCGCTTTAGTTGGCGCTCTTTTGTTTATCCTGCTTGGCATCGCCGTGATCATGCCGGTGTGGGGTGACAATGGCATCAAGAGCAATCAGCCGACCACCGACGCCGTCGCGACGACGCAGGATTTGGGCGTCGCGCTGGTGGATGGTAACCAGTACGTGCTGCCTTTCGAGGTGGCGTCGCTGCTGCTGACCGGCGCCATGATCGGCGCTATCGTGATCGCGCGGGATACTGAAGAATAGTGCTGAGGACTGAGTGCTGAGGACTGAGTAAAAGCGTTTTCTTAGTCCTCGAACCTCAGTCCTTGACTTGGGGGTTAATGATGGTTCCATTGTGGATGTATCTGGTGGTTGCGGCGGGGATGTTTTGCATCGGCGTGTACGGCGTGCTGGCACGGCGTAATGCCGTCGCCATCCTCATGAGCGTCGAGTTGATGCTCAGCGCCGTCAACATCAACCTGATCGCCTTCTGGCGTTATGGCGCGCCAACCGTGATGGCAGGGCAGGCGTTCGCGGCGTTCGTGTTCGTGATCGCCGCTGCTGAGGCGTCGGTCGGGCTGGCGATCATCATCTCGATCTATCGCAGCCGCCACTCGGTGATCGTCGAAGACGTGAATCTGTTGAAGGGCTAGTCGAAAAGCGACGTGTTGTAGGGGCGGGCTTTAAACCCGCCCCTACACGATGAAAGCACGGTGGCTTTGCTCTGACGAGGAAGAAACTTTATGGATTTGAACGCATTCATTAGCGACCCGAATTTGCTGCCTTGGTTGATCCCGGTGGGTCCGCTGCTGGCGTTCCTGATCATCACGCTGCTGACCAACCGCAGCCACCTGATCCCGGCGACCAGCGAGGAGTACGGCGGACATCACCCGGATTACGAGGGAATGCTCGTCCCGGTCGTCACTGACCGCAGCCGCGTGGTCAGCGTAATCATCGGCATGATCGGTATCCTGCTGGCGTGGGCGATCAGTCTGGTCGTCGTCGGCAACGCCTTCGCCGTCGAGCATCTCGGCGAAAACGTGCTCACCAGTTCGGGGACGTGGTTCGACGCCGGTGTCCAAGCCTTCAAGATGGGCGTGCTGGTCGACCCGCTGACCGTCATCATGCTGATCATGGTGCCGCTTGCCTGTACGATGATTTTCATCTACTCGATTGGCTACATGGCACACGATCCGCGTCAATCGCGCTTCTTCAGCATGATCGCCCTGTTCGCGGGCGCAATGCTGACGCTGGTGGTCGCCGACAACCTGCTGCTGCTGTTCGTCGGCTGGGAAATCATGGGCTTGTGCTCCTACCTGCTGATCGGCTTCTGGTTCGAGAAGGAAAGCGCCTACAAAGCCGCGATCAAGGCGTTCACGACGACACGTGTCGCCGACGTGATCATGCTGCTCGGCATCGCTTACCTGTACGCGGCGACCGGCACGCTCAGCTTCCGCGAAATCCTCTACAACCAAGCCGTGCTCGACGCGCTGGCATCGACCCCGGCAGTTTTGATCGGCGGTTGGGGCGTCAGCGCGGCGTCGCTGATCGGCATCTTCCTCGTCATCGGCACGATTGGCAAATCAGCGCAGTTTCCGCTGCACGTTTGGCTGCCGGACGCGATGGAAGGACCCACGCCTGTCAGCGCCATGATCCATGCCGCCGCGATGGTCTCCGCCGGTGTCTACATGGTCATTCGGATGTACCCGCTCTTTGCGGCGGGTGGCAACGTCGCACTTGGTCAGTTGACTCCGCCGCTGCTGCTGATGGCAATCGTCGGCTCGGTGACGGCGTTGTTCGCGGCGACGATTGCGGTCGCGCAGAACGACGTCAAGCGCGTGCTGGCGTACTCGACCATCTCGCAGTTGGGCTTCATGGTTGCGGCGCTCGGTATTGGCGCGTATATCGCCGCCGCCTTCCACCTGATCATGCACGCCTTCTTCAAGGCGCTGTTGTTCATGGCGGCTGGCTCGGTCATTCACGGCATGGAGCACGGTGAGCATCACGTTCATGAGCTGCACGCTCACGGGCATGGACATGGGCATGAGGAGCACATCGAAGCCCACGAGATCGCGGCGGTCGGCGACGAGGCGGGCGAAGGTGTCCCCGCCGAGGCATCGGCGCACATCGAGAGTGTGGGGCAGCATCCAACCACGCCGCTCGTTCCGGTCTTCGATCCGCAGGACATGATGAACATGGGCGGCTTGCGCAAGACGATGCCAGTCACCTTCATCACCTTCTTGATCGGCGGCTTGTCGCTCTCCGGCTTCCCGCTGCTGACGGCGGGCTTCTGGTCGAAAGACGAAATCCTCGCCGATGCGTGGCACGGCACGATGGAGGGCTTCGGGACACATGCCTTAGTCTTCATCTTCCTTGCGATAGCCGCCTTCCTGACGGCGTTTTACACCATGCGGCAGCTTGGCTTGACCTTCTGGGGCGACTCGCGCACCGAGGAAGCCAGCCATGCCAACTTGGGGCGCGGCATCGTCAGCGTGACGATGACCCTGCCGCTGATCGTGCTGGCGTTCTTCGCCGCCGTCGGCGGTTTCGTCGGCGTGCATCCCGATTTCCCGCTGTTCGGCGCGATCTTCGCCCCCAACGGCAACCCGCTCCACGCTTTTGTCGGCGCGACCCTGCTCCACGAGCCGGAGTCGCTGCCGCTGAATTACTTCCCGGTGTTGGTGTCGTTCGCTATCTCGCTTGGTGGGTTGTACCTCGGCTGGCTGCTCTACTGGCGCAAGCCGCTGGTGGCTGGGCAAGCCGATCCGCTGGTGAACATGCTCGGTCCAATCTATGACACGCTCAAGAACAAGTATTACATCGACGAATTGTACGGGCGCATCTTCGTGCAGCCGTCGCAGTGGTTCGCCCAGAAGGTCGCCTACGAGTTCATCGACAAGGGGATCATCGACGGCTTCCTGTCCCTGATCGCGCGGGTGTTTACGTGGATCGGCGACCTGCTGAAAATGCTCAACCTGTGGCTAATCGACGGGGTGGGCGATGGCATCCCGCGCCTGATCGCGCGGTTTGGCGGCTGGTTCCGCTGGATTCAGTCGGGAAGCGTGCAGCAGTACATGCTGCTGGTGATCATGGCAGTGCTGCTGATCGGCATTATCTTCGCGCTCTCGACGGGCGTTTTGCAGGCTGCTGGCGTGCAGCCGTTGCCGTGACGATCAGCGCCTTGAGGAGTTCTGAATGAGGATATTTGGCTTTATTGACGTTCTCTCGTTTCTGGTCTTTGCCCCGGCGGTCGGCGCGCTGATCGTGCTGCTGCTGCCGCAGCAAAAATGGATCGCACGCTGGGCGGCATTGGGTATCGCGACGGTGATCGCGGGCGTGAGCATCGCGGTGTTCTTCGCCTACAACGCCCAGTCACCCGGCTTCCAGTTCACGATCCAAGCGGAGTGGTTTCAACTGCTCGGTTCGTCGTGGCACATCGGTCTGGACGGCATCAGCGCCACGATGGTGCTGCTGACCGGCATCCTGACCCCGCTGGCGATCCTGATCAGTTTCGAGATCGAAGACCGCGTCAACACCCACATGGCGCTGATCCTGTTTTTCGCCACCGGCTTATTCGGCGTCTTCGTGGCGATGGACTTGATGGTCTTCTTCATCTTCTATGAAATGACGCTGGTGCCGATGTACTTCATCATCGACCAGTGGGGCGGTCCCAACCGCAAGTACGCCTCGACCAAGTTCTTCATCTATTCGTTGGGCGGCTCGTTGGGGATGCTGCTGGCGACCCAGTTGATCGGCTTCACCGCCGGGACGTTCGACATCCCGACGCTGACGAGCAATCCGTCGCTCTGGATTGGCTTGGCGCGCCCGGATGGGCTGTTCATGGGTATCCCGGTAGCGACGGTCAAGGGGCTGGCATTCCTCGGCTTCTTCGTCGCCTTCTGCATCAAAGTGCCGATCTGGCCCTTCCACACGTGGCTGCCTGACGCCCACTCGGAAGCGCCGACGGCAGGCTCGATGCTGCTGGCGGGCGTGATGCTCAAGCTCGGCGCTTACGGCTTCCTGCGCTTGGTCATCCCACTGTTCCCCGACGTGTGGCTGAGCAGTGTGACGATCCTTGGCATCACCGCGAACGTCGCCGGGATCTTCGCCTTCCTCGCGATGCTCGGCATCGTGCTGGGAGCGCTGGCTGCCTTCGGACAAAACGACATCAAGCGCTTGGTCGCTTACAGCTCGGTCAATCACATGGGCTTCGTCGCGCTCGGTTTGGCGGTGGCGGCGCTTAGTTACGCGCAGGCGACGGTCGGCGGCGGCGTGGCGGATATGCAGAGCGCGATTATCGCCACCAACGGCGCGGTCTTGCAGATGTTCAATCACGGCTTAAGTTCGGCGGCGATGTTCTTGCTCGCCGGGGGCATTTATCACAAGACCCACACCCGCGACATGACGCAGTACGGCGGTTTCTGGGTCAAAGCGCCGATCTACGGCGGTATTTTCATCTTCACCAGTATGGCGAGCCTCGGCTTGCCCGGCTTGAACGGTTTCGTCAGCGAGTTCTTGGTCGTGCGCGGCGCGTTCCCGGTCTTCACGGTGCTGACGCTGGTGGCGATGATCGGCTTGCTGTTCACGGGCGGCTACATCCTCAAGGGCATTCGCGCGGTGCTGCATGGTCCCTTCAACATGCACTGGCGCGACTATAACCTTGAGATCAATCATGCGCGAGTTCATCGCCATCGCGCCGCTGATGGTTTTGATGCTGATTACGGGTCTCGTGCCGAACTGGATACTCGCGGTGATCAACGCTTCCGTGACCCGAATCTTCGGCGGATGAGGACGCAAATATGACTGAAGCTTTTAGTTTTCCGGTGTTGAGCCTGCTCATCTTCGTGCCTATCGTCGCGGGGGTGCTCATCCTCTTCATCCCGAAGGAACAGAAAGACCTCGTGCGCGGCATCGCGTTCGCGGCGGCGGCGATCATCCTTAGCTTGGGCATCTTCGTCTTTGCCACCTACAACAATCAGGTTGCCAGCCTCACCAACGAGCAGGCGACCACGCTGGCAGGGGCGGGGCAAGACCTCGCGGTCTACAACCTCGCCGAACCCGAAGCCAACGTGGCGCCGGTCACGACGGTCGGCACGACGACGGCGACCGAACTGTTTAACAACAATCTGGCGTTTCAAGAGGATGTGTCGTGGGTGCCGAGCCTCGGCATCAGCTACCACCTCGGCGTCGATGGACTTAAGCGTGCCGATGGTGCTGCTGACCGGCTTAGTGGCGGTCGCGGGCGTGCTGATCTCGTGGCGCATCGAAGACCGCACGCGCGAATTTATGGCATTCTTCATGCTGTTGGTCGCCGGTGTGCTCGGCGTGTTCGTCGCCGTCGACATGTTCGTACTGTTCTTCTTCTACGAGTTAGCGATCTTCCCGATGTACTTGTTGATCGCCACGTGGGGGTGGGTGCAAACGCGCGAATACGCCGCCATGAAGCTGACGCTCTACATCCTGATCGGCTCGGTGGTGGCGCTGGTCGGCGTGCTGGCGATGGTGCTGACGGCGAGCAACTTCTTCGCCGGTCCCGGCGCGGAAATCTTCGCTGCTGCCAAGAACGCCGGACTGATCTCCGCCAACGCGGGGACGTTTAGCTTCGACATGCGCCAACTGACTTTAGCGGCGGAAAACGGCGCGTTCAACGTCCTCGGCTACGCGGGCATCGATACACTCACGTTTGCGAAACTGTGGTTCCCCTTCATCTTCATCGGCTTCGCGGTGCTGGCGGGCGTCTTCCCCTTCCACAACTGGAGTCCTGACGGTCACGTCGCCGCGCCGACCGCCGTCTCGATGATCCACGCGGGCGTGCTGATGAAGTTGGGCGCTTACGCGGCGCTGCGGGCTGGCGTTCAGCTTTTGCCAGCAGGCGCGCAAGTCCATTTGCCTTGGATCGTCTTCCTCGCGCTGATCAACGTGGTCTACGGGGCGTTTATCGCCTTCCGCCAGCGCGACTTCAAATACGTCATCGGCTTCTCGTCGGTCAGCCACATGGGGCTGGTCAGCATGGGCTGGGCGACGATGAACATCGTCGGCATGACCGGCGCGGGCTTGCAAATGTTCAGTCACGGCGCGATGACGGCGCTCTTCTTCGGCTGCGTCGGCATGGTTTACGACCGCGCCCACACGCGCGACATCCCCAGCCTCGGCGGGTTCGCCAAGGTGATGCCATGGGTCGCCTTCGCCTTCATCCTCGGCGGTTTGACCAGTATGGGTATGCCGGGCTTGAGCGGTTTCGTCGCCGAGTTCCCGATCTTTAGCGGCATGTGGCGGGCGTCGGAGCAGATCACGCTCAACATTGGTCCGCTGCACTTGGCAAATTACTACTCGGTGATCGTGATTATCGCCGCGCTCGGCATCGTGATCACGGCGGCATACGTGCTGCGGGTCACGGGGCAGGTCTTCTTCGGCGAGTTCAACCGCGAACTCTACCCGGAAGTGGGCGACATCACGGTGCGCGAGCGCTTCATCCTGATTTTGCTGGGCGCGCCGCTGATCATCATCGGCATCTACCCGGCATTGATGGCTCCCATGCTTGAAGCCGGTTTGCGACCCGTGCTGGCACTTTTAGGAGGGGCGTAAGTTTATGGAATTTAACTTCCTGCAAAGCCTACCGGCGGTAACGCCGGAAATCGGCTTGGTGATCATGGCAGTGGTGGTGCTGGCGCTCGACCTCTACCTGCCGGAGAGCCAGCGGCGTGTGATCCCCATCGTGACCGGGGTTGGGCTGCTTGGCGTCGCGGCGATCTACTTTTTCCTTTGGGGACCGTCGCTGCATCCCGATTTCACCGGCGTGTACTGGGGCGGCATGATCCGCCACGACAGCCTCTCCGAAATCTTCACGGTGATGATCCTGATCGCCGCCGCGATCTCGGCGCTGCTGTCGATCGACGTAAAGTCGCTGGCGCGCAAAGGCGAGTTCTATCTTGTGATCATCGTCTCGACGATGGGCGCGTGCCTGATGAGCGGCGCGGCTGACCTGATCATGGTCTTCCTCGCGCTCGAAACGACCACCATCCCGTTATATGTGCTGGCAGCCTTCAACCGCCGGGATCGGCGCTCGTCGGAAAGCGGCATGAAGTACTTCCTGTTCGGGTCATTCGCTTCGGCGCTGCTGCTCTACGGCTTGAGCCTGCTCTACGGCTTCACCGGCGAGACCAGCCTCTACGCGATTGCGACCTTCCTCTCCTCGCCCGCCTTCGGCACCAACGCCGTCCCGGTGCTGATCGCCATCGCGCTGATCATCGGCGGCTTCGGCTTCAAGATCAGCGCTGCGCCCTTCCACTTCTGGACGCCGGACGTCTACGAAGGCGCGCCGACGCCGGTCACAGCCTTTCTGAGCGTCGCCAGCAAAGCGGGCAGCTTCGCGCTGCTGGTGCGCTTCTTCCTCGCGGCGTTCCCGGCGGCGGTTGTGATCAATGGGCAGGAGATTCAGCAGTTTTGGGTGCAGGCGGCGGCGGCGCTGGCGGTCATTTCGATGACGCTCGGCAACGTGGTCGCGCTGGCGCAGAAGAACGTCAAGCGACTGCTGGCTTACTCGTCCATCGCGCAGGCGGGCTACATCCTGATCGGTGTGGCGGCGCTGGCGGCAGATGGCGCGCAGACGGCGGTGGCGTCGATTGCCTTCTACCTGTTCATGTACACCTTCACCAACCTGCTCGCCTTCGGCGTGATCGCCCTGTTCGGCGAAGCGACCGGCAGCGACACGATTGCCGACCTCGCCGGGCTGAGCCGTCGTAACCCGATGCTGGCGCTGGCGATGACGATTGCGCTGCTCTCGTTGGGGGGCGTGCCCCCGGCGGCGGGTTTCTTCGGCAAGTTCTTCTTGTTCCAAGCGGCGGTGCAGTCGAACCTCGTCTGGTTGGCGATGTTCGGCGTAATCAACTCGATTGTGGCGCTTTACTACTACCTCGTCGTGATCAAGGTCATGTACGTGGATCGCAGCGAGGACGAGGACAAGCCGATTCCGGTTTCGATCACTTACGTTTGGGTCTTAGGCGTCACGGCGGTGATTGTGCTGCTGTTGGGCACGTTCCTCGCCACACCGATTTTCGATTGGGCGACGCGCGGCGCGGCCGGGTTGTTCGGGGCATAAGACTGGCGTTAAAATGGAAGGGTGGCTCAATGAACCGCCCTTTTTCTTTCTCTGGTGAACGGAATCCAGAACATGACGGGTTCGCGTAGGTGGTCTTTGGACGCGCTGGCAGGCTTGGAACTGATCAACGCTAGTGCCGAAAGCGTCACGCATGACGGTCGGCAGGCGATCCGGCTGATCGAGACGCAGATGGGGCAGGGTGGCATCGCCATCCTTGCTGGCTCGGATTTCGGCGACGGCGTGATCGAGGCGCAGGTCGCCGGGGCAGTGCGACGCGACGCTCCGCCAGCGATGCGCGGATTCGTCGGGATCGCCTTTCGGGTGCAGCCAGCGGGCGCACAGTTCGAGTGCTTTTTTGTGCGACCGACCAACGCCCGCGCCGACGACCAGCTCCGCCGGAATCACTCGACCCAGTACTGCGCGCTCCCTGATTATCCTTGGCACCGGCTGCGCGAGGATGCGCCCGGCGTCTACGAGTCGTATACTGATCTTGTGCCCGGCGCATGGACGCAGTTTAAAATTGTGGTGATGGGTGCTCGGGCGCAGTTGTACGTCAACGGCGCGGAGCAGCCTTGCTTGATCGTCAACGATCTCAAGCTGGGTGAGAGCGAAGGGAAGATCGCGCTGTGGATTGGCGCGGGGACGGAGGCGCATTTCGCTGACGTCACCCTCAGCAGCCCTTGATCCGTTGGATGCGCGGGCTTAGCGGGCAAAACTCGACGGTTGCAATTTTAAAGATGATTGTGATAAAATTCTCTATACCAATTGTTTCAAGACCATTTTGACAGGTAAATAGTGTGTCGCTATGATTGTGACCGCAAGCACAAGCAGCCGCCATTTTAGGATACATGCGTGATGAAACCGGATACCCAACCGGTCGCATTCTATCTCACTGCCGCAGGTACAGCAGCGGAGGTAGGTTGTCTCCTCATCGTCACTATCGGGGCTGCTATAGGACTCGGCTTGTTGTTAGATAACTTACTTGGGACGGGTCACCTTTTTATTCTACTGTTGATGCTTGGGAGTATTCCGCTTAACTTGTGGATGATCTATCGTTACACCCTCTACAAGAGCCGGCGTCTCTCGGCTACGCCAACCCTAAAGGAGGACAATGTCGATAATGATTAACTGGAACGGAAAACGGCGCTGGGTTGCGCTGGGGCTGCTGATTGCGGGGATCATCGTCATGCTGACGATCCCGCCGATCATCCCGGTGATCCAATTGCCCGGTGAAGTCTACCCCGAAGGCTGGAGCATCTTTGGCTTGCGGCTGACGAACTCGCTGGTGGGTTCGCTGGTCGTCTGGCTGCTGCTCATCCTGTTGGTGGTCTATGTTCAGCGGGTGATGCCCAAAAGCGGAAATGAAGTGCCTCGCGGTGGCTTCTACAATATGTTCGAGATGCTGTTTGAAGGGTTGTCCAACTTCATCCTCAACATCACGGGCGAGAAACACTTCCGCTTTATCTTCTCATTTTTTATGACCATTTTCATGCTCGTGCTGCTCTCGAACTGGCTGGAACTCGTCCCCGGCGTCGATAGTATCGGCTTCCTTGAGCCGCATACGGTCGTCAACGTCGATACCGGCGAAGTCGCTTACGAGAAGGGCTACGAGGTTGCCGGGAGCGGCGTCTACACGCTCAACCCGAAATGCCCGTGGGTCAGCCCGGCTGACGCTGCCGTGCTGACAGCGGATGAACAACAGGCGCGGGCGGATGCCGGCTGCGTTACCGGAGCGGGGCAGACGAACGTCGAAGCACCGATCCCCGGATCAGCCGTGACCAATCCTTCTGCGGTCACCGAACCGGCAGTGACTGAGGCGGCTGCCGCCGACGTCGCTGCGGGCGCGGCAAGCGCCGACCAGCAGACGGCTGCTGACTCGGGCACCGAAGTTATGGCTCCCAGCGCGCTCGAAAGCGAGCACGTCGTAGCCGGGTCGCCGGATGTACCGTGGGTGGTGCTGCCGTTCTTGCGCGCGCCCTCGACCGACCTGAACATGACCGCTGCGCTGGCACTGATCGCCGTGATCATGACGCAGGTACTCGGTTTCCGAGCGCTTGGTCCCAGCTATCTCACCAAGTTCTTCAACTTCAAGACGCTGCTCACGTCGCCGCTGGGCGGCATTGACTTAGCAGTTGGACTGCTGGAATTGATCGGCGAGTTTGCGAAAATCCTTTCGTTCTCTTTCCGTCTTCTCGGCAATATCTTTGCAGGGTCGATCCTGCTGTTCGTCATGAGTTTTCTCGTGCCGTTCCTGCCGTGGCCCTTCTTCATTCTGGAGTTCTTCGTCGGCGTCATCCAAGCAGTTGTGTTTGGTCTGCTGACGGCGATTTTCATGACACAGGCAACTGCCGGGCATGGCGGCGAGCACGAAGCTGAACACGCAGTCGAAGTCGCGGAAGCACACTAACGCTGTCACTTTGTATATGTATCTGAATACACAAAACAACCATCAATAAGGAGTTTCAAACATGGAACAATCCGTACTGCTAGCAGGTAAAGCCATTGGCGCTGGCTTGGCGATGATCGGCGCGTTGGGTGGCGGTATCGGCATCGGTTTGTCGGTTCAGGGCGCAGTTCAGGCGATGGGTCGCAACCCCGACTTCACCTCGACGATCCAGACGAATATGATCTTGGGCGTGGCGTTCGCGGAAGCAGTCGCCATTTACGCCCTCGTTGTTTCGCTCATCATCCTGTTCGTACTGTAGCCATCTCGGAAGATTGGAGAGGAGTACGACATGGAAGGACTAGGGATTAATCTTGGCTATTTGATCGTGCAGATTATCGCGTTCATCGTCATTTACGTGCTGATGACGCGCTTCCTGTATGATCCGCTGTCGAATGTGCTGCGGAACCGGCGGATGCAGATCGAGAAGGGTCTGGAAGACAGCGCGGTCGCGGCGAACGCCCGGCGCAATGCCGAAGCCGAAGCCGAAAAAGTGATCGCTGAAGCGCGCGCGGAAGCGCAGCGTTTGATCGAAGAAGCGCGCGGTCGCGGCGAAGAAGTGGCGGCGGGCGTGCAGACGGAAGCCCACACCGAAGCCGACGCGATTCGCGCTGATGCGCGCACTCGCGCGGGCGAAGAACGTGATCGCCAGCTCGCCGACATGCGCGGACAGGTCGTGTCGATTGCCGTTGCCATGTCGCAGCGCTTGATCGGCGCGACGCTCGACGAACAGCGTCAGCAGGCGCTGGTCAGCGACTTCTTCGCCAAAGTTCCGGCGGATGCCAAGTCGCTCAAGGGCAGCGTCGAAGTTGTCAGCGCGATGCCGCTCAGCGACGATGAGAAGAAGCGCGTCGCTAAGGAAATCGGCTCGAAGGACTTGAGCTACGTCGTCGATCCGAGCATCCTCGGTGGCTTAGTGCTGCGCAGCGAAGACCGCGTAGTCGATGGCAGCATTCGCAGCAACCTGACCGAACTGGCGGGTCGACTGCACTAAACAGGCGCTTCGCCTACAAGTGAATCTCAGACGCGCCGGACACGCTCCGGCGCGTTTTGATTTCGGGTATAATTCTCCGTCTATGATGAAAACCCTCACTGAACTTCTTTGCGCTTTGCCGCAGACCTATCACCTCACCGGCGACCCGGCGACGCCGATCAGCGCGCCGGTGGTCGAGTCCGATGCTGATTTGCAGCCCGGCGGCGTCTTCGTCGCGCGGGCAGGGTTGAGCGTCGACGGTCACGACTTCATCGCGCGCGCGGTCGAGCGCGGCGCGGCGGCGGTCGTCGGCACCAAGGCGATCACCGATCTGCCCGTCCCTTACGTGCAGGTCGAGAACGCGCAGGAGGCGGTCGGCTATCTGGCAGCCGCCTATCACGACTTCCCCTCGCGCAAGCTGGTCGTGATCGGCGTGACCGGGACGGACGGCAAGACAACGACCAGCACGCTGATTCAAGCGCTGATCGGTAAATCACACTGCGGGCTGATCAGCACCATCAGCGCCGACGTAGGCGACCAATCACTCGATACGGGCTTTCACGTGACAACTCCAAGCGCGCCGCTGATTCAAGCGCTGCTGGCGCAGATGGTCGCCAACGGCTTGACGACGGCGGTGCTGGAGATGACCAGTCACGGGCTGGCGCAGGGGCGGCTCAACGGCGTTGACCTCGACGTGGCGGTGCTGACGAATGTCACCCACGAGCACCTCGACTATCACGGCAGCTTCGACAATTATCGCGCCGCCAAAGGGCGCATGTTCCAGATGTTGAGCCAGTCCTATCGCAAGCCGAATGCGCCGAAAATCAGCGTGATCAACGGCGACGACCCCAGCGCCGATTATTTCGCGGCGTTCCCGGCAGATCGAGTCGTCACTTATGGTATTTACAACGAGCAGGCAGACGACCGCGCGGCGGACATCCGCTACCAGCCCAGCGGCACTGAATTCAGCGTCGGGTTCGACGGCGAAGCGGCGAAAATCCCCGTCTACTCGCCTTTCGTGGGCGAGTTCAACGTCTATAACTGTCTCGCCGCGCTGGCGACGGTCTACACGCAGAATGCCAACTCGCGGCTCATGAAACGGATAGCGCGCGCGCAGCCAATCTCCGGGCGAATGGAGCGGATCGACGAGGGGCAGGAGTTTCTGGCGCTGGTCGATTTCGCGCACACGCCCAACGCGCTCGACAAGGCGCTGCAAGCCTGCCGCCCGATGGTGGCTGACGGTGGGCGACTGATCGCGGTGTTCGGCAGCGCGGGCTTGCGCGACCGCGAGAAGCGCCGCCTGATGGCGGAGGTCGCGGCGAAACGTGCCGATTTCACCATCCTGACCGCCGAAGACCCGCGCACCGAGTCGCTGGACGACATTCTGGCGACGATGGCGGCGGCGGCGACCGCAGCCGGCGGCGTTGAGGGCGAGACCTTCATCCGCGTACCGGATCGCGGCGCGGCGCTCTACGTCGCGTGCCAGATGGCGCGCAAAGGCGACGTGGTGATCGCCTGCGGCAAGGGGCACGAGCAGAGCATGGCGTTCGGCACCACCGAATATGCGTGGGACGACCGCGAGGCGCTGCGGGCGGCGCTGCGCGGATCGCCGCTGCGGACGCTGCCGACCGCCGATTGAACGCCGATGTGAAGCTGGCGTCAGGTAGACGTCAAGTAGGCGCAGGGACCTTTGTGGTAAAATCGGACGCGGCTTGACGGAGCAATCATGACTGATCTCGGCATCGTAATTTTGAACTGGAACACCTGCGCGCTGCTTAAGCGCTGCCTTGAGACAGTCTATGCCAGTGTGGGCGATTTCACTTATCGGGTCGTCGTGGTCGACAACGCCTCGCCCGACGACAGTGTGGCGATGGTGCGGGCGGATTTCCCGCAGGCGGAACTGATCGTCAGCCCGATCAACGGTGGCTATCCCTACGGCAACAATCTAGGGCTGCGGGCGCTCGGCTTTCGAGATAGCGGTTCCGCCGCGCCTGACGCGCCGCGTTATACGCTGCTCTTGAACCCCGACACCGAAGTGCCGCCGACGGGCTTAGCCGAAATGATCGCCTTCATGGACAGCCGCCCGGAAGTCGGCGCGGCGGGTCCCAAACTCGTGCTGCTGGATGGCAGCCTCGATACCGCCTGCCGCCGGAGCTTTCCCACGCCGTTGTCGTCCCTGTATCACTTCGCGGGGCTGGGCAAGCTCTTTCCGAAGAGTCCGCGTTTTGCGCGTTATAATATGACCTACCTACCTATCGATCAGGAGCTAGAGGTTGATTCCGTCGTGGGTGCGTACATGCAAGTCCGCCGTGAGGTCATCGAAGCTGTTGGCTTACTCGACGAAGCCTTTTTCATGTACGGAGAGGATTTGGATTGGGCGTATCGAATCAAAAACGCCGGGTGGAGCGTCGTGTATCACCCGCAGGTCGTCGTAAAGCACGTCAAACGAGCCGCAAGCCGTCAAAGCAAGCGCGCTCAGTTCGAGTTCTGGCGCGCGATGCTGATCTTTTATCGCAAGCATTATCGGACGACGACCCCGCTGTGGCTGCACAGCCTGATCATGATGGGCTTGCTGGCGAAGGGCGGTCGGACGCTGTGGAGCGAGGTTCGGCGGACGCGGGTTCAACGGACGACACCCTAAAACTGCCCCGCCTTCCGCGCTCGACCCCGCGTCGTACCAACGTGGTCGCCAAGCTGCTCGGCGTGCTGTTGGTGCTGACCGACGTCGCGGCGTTGTGCGCGGCATTCATGCTCGGTTACGTCGCTCGCGAGACGTGGGGACTCTTAGGCAGCCCGCCGCCGGTCCAGCCACCCTTTACGCGCTATATCGTCACGATGGTGCTGCACACCGGCATCATCATTACGATCTTCTACCTCTCGCAGATGTATCACCTGCGCCGCGCCCTCAGCCGAATTGATCACGGGCGTAACATCGTCGGCGACATCACGATTGGCGCGCTGTTGGTCTACGGCATTCAGGAATTGATCTTCAAGACCACCGCGCTTGATCCGGTCGATTACCCGCGCAGCCTATTCTTCTACGTTTGGGTCTTCAGCGTGGTGCTGGTGCTGGCGGGGCGTGAGGTCAACCGCATCTTGCGCCAAATTTTGCGGCGCTATGGGTTCGAGCGTGCTAACCTGATCATCGTCGGCATGGGCAAAATCGCCCGCGACATCGCCCGCAAGATCGGCGAAAGCCCCGAACTCGGCTACCACGTCGTCGGCGTCGTCAACGTGCGTCCGCAGCGCAAAAGCAGCATGTTCGGCGTCCCGGTGATCGGCGACTATCCCGACCTGCCCCAGTTGATCGACCTGTACAGCGTCGAGCAGGTAATTATCGCGCTGCCCGACGCGCAGCGGAGCGAATTGGTCGCGCTGATCTCGCTCTGCCGTCGCGGGCGGGTGGACATCAAGATTTACCCGGATATGTTCGCTTACATGGCGCGCGACCTGAGCGTCGACGACCTCGGCGGGACGCCGCTGCTGACCGTCCGCGACATTGCCATGCGCGGTTGGAAACTCAGCCTCAAGCGGCTGATGGACATCATGGTTTCGGTCGTTGGGCTGGTGCTGTTCTCGCCGTTCATGCTGCTGACGGCGGTGCTGATCCGGCTCGAATCCGAGGGTCCGGTCTTTTACCCGCAGGAACGGATGGGTTTAGACGAGCGCCCCTTCCAGATGATCAAGTTTCGCACCATGCGCGCTGACGCCGAAGCGGATGGACCCGGTTGGACGGTCGAGAACGACCCGCGTGTGACCCGCTTGGGTAAGTTCATGCGCCGGATGAACTGGGACGAAATCCCGCAGTTGATCAACGTCCTGCTGGGCGACATGAGCCTCGTCGGACCGCGCCCGGAACGCCCGGTCTACGTGCAGGAATTCCGCGAGCAAATCCCGCGCTACATGGAGCGCCATCGCGAAAAATCAGGCATGACCGGCTGGGCGCAGGTCAACGGGATGCGTGGCGATACCTCGATCAGCGAGCGCACCGGCTACGATCTCTGGTACGTCGAGAACTGGTCGCTCTGGCTCGACATCAAAATTTTGCTGCGCACGGTCATCAAGATGCTGCTGCGTCGCGACAAGAACGCCTACTAAAAGAAGTACCGAGTGCTGAGTACCGAGTAAAGCGGATCACGCAGACATTGTAGGGGCGTAACATGTTACGCCCCTACATACGTGTAATGGGTAGGTGACATGGAACTAAAAACCCTCGAAGACGCGATGCACGCCTTCGTCGCCAGCAAGGGCTGGTACGACGCCGACTCGAAGCGCCCGCAGACGCCGCGCAATTTGGCGATCTCGCTGGCGCTGGAAGCCAGCGAGGTGCTCGAACTCTACCAATGGAGCGACGCCGCGCCCGATCAAGCTGAACTCTCCGGCGAACTGGCGGACGTAATGCTCTACCTGATCCAGTTGGCGAGCATCAGCGGCATCGACTTGGGGCAGGCGGTCATGGACAAGCTGGAAGTCAATTACGGGCGGAGTTGGGACGCGAAAAAGGACTGAGGACCGAGTCAAAAGCAAACGCGGTTGGCGGCAGTACTTCCAGCGGCGCGAAATATGGGCTAAAGGCGCTGGCGTCGCCTTCGGTACGCGGCAGTTTTCCCTATCTAATCCCTGCGCAAACCATTACAATACGGCGATAAAGTTCTTAGTCATGGTTGAGTTTTCCCCGTGTTGATGCTGCCTTAGGCGACTGACTCAGCACTCAGCACTCGTTGCTCAGCACTCACTTTGAGGAGTTTGCATGGCACAGGCATTGACCTCACCAAAAGAAGATTTTTCCGGCTGGTACAACGAGATCGTTTACCGCGCGGATTTGGCGGCACCGTCGCAGGTGCGCGGCTGTCCCATCGTTAAGCCTTACGGCTACGAACTATGGGAAGGCATCAAGAACGCGCTCGACAAGCGCTTCAAGCTGACCGGCGTCCAGAATGCCTACTTCCCGCTTTTTATCCCGATGAGCTATCTCACCAAAGAAGCCGAACACGTCGAAGGCTTCAGCCCGGAACTGGCGGTCGTCACGCACGGCGGCGGCAAAGAACTCGAAGAGCCGCTGGTCGTTCGCCCGACTTCCGAGACGATCATCGGTGTGTCCTTCAGCGAGTGGATTCAGTCCTACCGCGACCTGCCACTGCTAATCAACCAGTGGTCGAACGTCGTCCGCTGGGAGATGCGCCCGCGTCCGTTCCTGCGCACGGCGGAATTTCTGTGGCAGGAAGGGCACACCGCCCACGCGACTTACGAGGACGCCGAAGCGCGCACCCTACAAATGCTCGACGTGTACGAGGACGTAGCCGTCAACGAGGCGGCGATGCCGGTGATCCCCGGACTCAAGAGCGAGAGCGAGAAGTTCGCCGGGGCGCTGCGGACGTATACCGTTGAGGGCATGATGGGCGACGGCAAGGCGCTGCAAGCGGGCACCAGCCACAACCTCGGACAGAACTTCGCCAAAGCCTTCGACATTCAATACCTCGACGAAGGCAATCAACGTCAACACTGCTGGACGACCTCGTGGGGGATGAGTTGGCGCATGGTCGGCGGGATCATCATGACGCACGGAGACGAGAAGGGCTTGCGCCTGCCGCCGCGCGTCGCCCCGATTCAGGTCGTGATCGTGCCGATCTTCCGCAACGACGACGAGAAGTCGACGGTGATGGAGGCAATTGAGCCGATCCAGCGCGAACTGATCGACGCCGGAATCCGCGTGCAGGTCGATACCCGTGACTATCAACCGGGCTTCAAGTTCAACGACTGGGAGATGCGCGGCGTCCCTGTGCGGCTAGAAATCGGTCCGCGCGACGTGCAGAACGGCGCGGCGATGGTCGCGCGGCGCGACATTCCCGGCAAAGAGGGCAAACGCTCCTACTCGCAGGAGGGGCTGGTCGCCAATATCAAGGCGCTGCTGATCGAGATTCAGGCGAATCTGCTCGCGCAGGCGACGAGCTTCCGCGATAGCAACATCCACGACGTGAAATCGTATGACGAAGTCAAGCAGGTGATCGAGGCGAACGGCTTTGCGCGCGGCTGGTGGAACGAATCGTCGGCGGACGAAGCCCGCGTCAAGGAAGAGACCGGCGCGACCCTCCGCTGCTATCCGCTCGATCAGCCGGGCGGCAGCGGCGTCTCGTTCCTGACCGGCGAACCGGCGCAAAAGGTGGCGATATTCGCCAAAGCCTATTGATCCCACCTTCACGAAATGGGGATGCTGCACATCCCCATTTGTGCAACTTGTTCAAAGAACCTGCGTAAAACTTCAAATATCACTTTCGTTCGTTTCACTGTATAGTGATCATTGAATTTTCGTGTCCTTGAAATGGCGCTGCGCTGCTGATCACTTTAAGCTGTGATGCACCATTTTTTAAGAATGGTTAAGGCAAGATCGCCTAGTATCTTCAGAAGCTGTTGTATAATAGAACGTATCGTCGTTATCTTTTCTGGAATTTACGCTTGATTAGCTGCGCCTTGCTTGTTAAAATTGGCACAAATGGATGCTTATTTGCCAATAATTAAGTCGCCTTTAGCGAATAGTCTTCAGAGAATCCCCAAAAGACGTCTTATGCTGCTCCATGATCTGAGCAGTCAGTATTACCACCGAACCGGCGGGTTCAGGTGGTATATGTTTTTTTAGGTAGGATATGGCAGCTTATTTAATTGTTGATGTCGATGATTTGCTTGAGCATTTCCGAAATCGGAACATTGCCATCGATTTGCAGGAACTGGCGGTCGGGCTGCGCGGTGGCGCGGCGCTGGCTGCCGGGTTGGTGAGTGCGGATCGATTGAAGGCGGTGGCGGTCGCAAATTGGAAGAAATACCGCCAGCAGAAACTGCGCGCGGGCGCTGACCCGCAGTACGTCTTCAAAGCGGCTGGCTACGAAATCTTCGACATTCCGCATCGCGAGAGCCTCTCCGATGCGCTCATCATGCACTATTTCTCGTTCGACCCCGAACCGGTCGACGAGTTGATCTTGGCGACGACCAATTCCGACTTGATCCCGCTGGTGCGGCGCGTCAAGCGCACGCGCAATGCTCGCGTTCGTATGTGGGGATCGCACGACGTCCTCGAAGGCACTGAGTTCGCCGATCAGGTGATCTTCCAGCCGCTAGAGACGCTGCTCGGCATCCAGCAGACCAAGAACGTCGCCATCTACATTGACTTCGAGAACATCGCCATCAGCTTGAACGAGCAGGGCTACATCGTCAACCTCGACACCCTGATCGAGAGCCTCACTCGTCAAGGGAAGGCGCACGGTCAGATCGTCAAGACCGCCGCCTATGCCCCTTGGGGACAGCGGGGCAGTCTGCCGCCGCTGGTTGACCAATCCGGGCGCGAGATCGCCGACGAAGCGACCACTCGCCTGATGACCGGAAACATCGAGCCGATGTTCAACCTGCCGGGTAAGAACAGCGCCGACATGAAGATCGCCAAGGACATTATCACTGACTCCGGGCACGCCGACGCCGCCGACGTCTACATCATCGCCAGCGGTGACCGCGACTTCAAGGACGTGATTAGCTCACTGCGCCAGCGCAACAAAACGGTGATTCTCTGGTCGGTGCGCGGCACAACCAGCCGTCAGTTGGAGAACTACCCCAACATCACCATCGAGTACATCGAAGACTTCACCGACCTGCAAACGCATCAATCCCTCAGCTTGGCGTCGGTCTCCTTCAACGAGGATGGCTCGATTGGCGGTTTCACACCGTCGCAGTGGTCGAGCGTGATCATCCAGTACGACCGCTGCGCCCAGCAGCTAGACAGCGAGACGCTCACCCGCCAGCAGTTGATCGACCAACTGGTCGACGTCGGCGCGGTGGTGTCGGCGGCGCGCGGCGAGGATCTCGTTTCGCAGGCGATTTCGCTCGGTATTTTGCGCCAGATGAGCAGCAAGGATCGAGTCGGGCTGGACTACAACTATCCGGTTGTCGAAAAGACCCGCCTGATCCGCGACCGCATCGTGACGCGCGTGCTCAACACGCTCAACGTGCGCGGTTGGGAGTATGTCAACTACGGCTTCTTGCTCAAGGGGTTGGCGATGGATCGGGAGCTGGATCGCCCCGGTCTGAACTACAGCGATCAGTGGCGCTCGGACTGGATCGACTGTCTCGTCCGCGAGCGCGTGCTCCAGCGCGAACTGGTGCCGCATCGCCACAACCCGGAAGACCTCGTGCCGGTGATCAAGATCAACCCGGAGTACGAGCCGCCGGAGGAGAAACCGCAGTCGTCGCCCCAAGAAGACGAGCTGGACAACAGTTGGGCGGGCGTGACGCTGGCGGAAGTCGAGCAGATGGAGCCGGAGACGGTCGACATGGTGCGGCGCGTGGTCGTCAGCGTCGAGCAGTTCACCAGTTTTCGCGGCTTTACGTGGTGTCCGTTGGGCAGCCTGCATAAGCGGCTGCGGACGTTCGACAACGGCGTGACCTTCCAGCGCGCGGTCGAATACTTGATTGAGAACGATTCGGCGGAAGTCAAAGAATATCCCAACCCGCAAAGCGAATTCTTCACCAAGGGGATTTCGTTGACGATGGAGGCGGAAATTTGCCAGACCGTCATCGCCGAGCGCGATAATTTCACCCGGCTGCTGCTCTATCTCTACGATCACAATATGGTGATCTCGGAGCAGAGCTTGCAGATGATCGATCCGGGGACGCGCTGGGATCTCAACTTGTGGTTTTCCATTATGGAAACCGAGAACGTGCTCAACGCCGTGCCGGGGCGACCGGGACAGTACAGCCTGTTCCGCACGCATCATACCGTGTCGTTGGTCGCGGACGCGCAGCGGGCAGGTCGCCGCGAGTCGTAGATGCCGACCGTTTTGCGTGTAGGGGGCAATCAATTCAACATCTTCAGCCTCAGATCATCCCCCTGCACACGTTCATGTGCGCCGAGAGGGTAAGCTGGCAAGAGTATCGCTGGCGAACGTTATGTTTTGAACGCACAGGCGGATTAGCGGGGGCGACAGAGCTTCGTATTCCTTGGCGATTATCCAAGATCATCGGTAATTCTTGTTAGCGGAATGGAGTAGACTCTATCCGCCTGAGGAGATATAAGCTCATGACCAAACCCAATGATCAGGTTGTCTCCGTCGAATTCGCGGATAAGAATGTGTACCTTCGCTTGGCGGACGGTCGTGTGATTGGCACCCGACTTGAATGGCATCCTTGGCTGGCTGCGGCAACGCCAGAACAGCGCGCAAACGTTGAAATGACGAACTGAGCATCAATTTCCCCGATCTTGACGATGGACTTGACGTTGCCGAAATGATGAAGGGCGTCCCACCGCGTTTCGCTCGTGCCCACCAAGAAATGGCGTGACCGGCTCCTCGAGCGACCTGTCTTTCATCTAACCTTCAGCATTGGCACGACTGAATCCCTCTGTTATAATAACAATCGGGTATTCTTCGACCAGCGCGCCTTTGTCCGGCACGCTCGGTGACAGCTAAGGATGAAATAGGACATGGCACTTACAAAAAACGAGAAAGACGCAATCATTCAGGACTTTGGGCGACACGAGGGCGACACCGGCTCACCGCAGGTGCAGATCGCGCTCTTGACCCAGCGAATTCAGCAGTTGACCGAACACCTCAAAGCGAATAAGCAGGATCAGCATTCGCGGCGCGGTCTGCTTCGGCTGGTCGGTCAGCGGCGGCGTCATCTCAAATATCTGAGCAACACAGACCCGGAAGGCTACCGCGAGATTCTGCAACGGCTGGGGCTGCGTCGCTAACAAGCAGCGTTGGTTAGAGCCAGAAGATCGGCTTGCAGACATGCCCAGTAGAACAGGAATTGGAGCCGTGTCGCTAAACGTTTTGTTTAGCAGCACTTTCCAGTTCCTGATCGCCGGACATGTCTTTTTTAATGTTGGTGAAGGACAGAGCAAGTGATTAGGAGTTAGTTTTTAGCTAAAAACTAAGAACTAAAAACTTAGAACTCTTCGCTCTCCTTCGCCGTAATGCTAGGAGCGAAAGACATGACAGGAAACATGGGTGAAGCGCATCGCTTCACGACGACGGTCGGCAACGACGAAATCACCATCGAAACCGGCAGGCTCGCAGAGCAAGCTGGCGGCGCGGTGACGGTGCAATTGGGGCAAACGCTGGTGTTTGCCACCGCGACCATGAGCAAGCACGCCCGCGAGGGGATCGATTTCTTCCCCCTCAGCGTGGATTTTGAAGAAAAGCTGTACGCGGCAGGGCGCATCCCCGGCAGCTTTTTCCGCCGTGAAGGACGCCCGTCTGAAGGCGCGATCCTCACTTCCCGCTTGATCGACCGCCCGCTGCGCCCGCTGTTCCCCAAGAACATGCGCAACGAAGTGCAGGTCATCCTGACGGCGTTCAGCCACGATCAGGAGCATCAGGTCGACACGCTCGGCATTATCGCCGCCAGCGCCGCCATGATGATCTCCAACATCCCATGGAATGGACCTATCGGCGGCGTGCGCATCGGCTTGATCGACGGCGAACTGGTCATCAACCCGACCATCCCGCAGATGGAAAACAGCCTGCTTGACCTGCGCGTCGCCGGAACCGAAGACGCGATCAACATGGTCGAGTGCGGCGCGAAAGAAGTCGACGAAGAGACCATGCTCCGCGCGCTCAAACTGGCGCACGAAGCCATCCAGCCGATCATCCAGCTTCAGAAGCAGATGCAGGCGGAAATCGGTAAGCCCAAAGACGAGCCGATCACCGTTGGCGTCAGCGACGACCTCACCCGCGAAGTGACCGAGAAGAGCCAGCAGGGTGTCCGCGACATCATCGCCGCGACCACCGACCGCAGCGGGCGCAACGAAGCGCTCGAGGAACTGCGCGAGCGGATTGTCGCCGGTTATCTGCCGACGGAAGACGACGAAATCGCCGAAGGCTTCGCCAGCCCCGGCGACGTGCGCGACGTATTCTCGGATGTGATCAAGGCGGAAGTCCGCCGCCGCATCCTCGAAGATGGCGTGCGTCCTGACGGACGTACCTACACCGAAATTCGCCCGCTGGCAGCCGAGGCGGGCGTCATCCCGCGCGTTCACGGCTCCGGCTTGTTCAAGCGCGGTCAGACGCAGGTCATGACGATTGCGACGCTCGGCACCCCGCGCGACTCGCAGGAACTTGACACGCTGGCGCCCGAAGACAACAAGCGCTATATGCATCACTACAACTTCCCGCCCTACAGCACCGGCGAAACTTATCCGCTGCGCGGACCCAAGCGTCGTGAAATCGGTCACGGTGCGCTGGCGGAAACCGCCCTGCGTAACATGATCCCGGACGAGGACGCTTTCCCGTACACCATCCGGCTGGTCAGCGAAGTGCTCAGTTCCAACGGCAGCACCTCGATGGCGAGCGTTTGCGGCAGCACGCTGGCGTTGATGGACGCCGGTGTGCCGATCAAGGAGCCGGTCGGTGGCATCGCGATGGGCTTGATCAAGGAAGGCGATAAGGTCGCCGTTCTGACCGACATTCAGGGCTTGGAAGACCACCTCGGCGACATGGACTTCAAGGTCGCCGGGACGAAGAACGGCATCACCGCCCTCCAGATGGACATCAAGATCAAGGGCGTGTCCGAAGCGGTCATGGCGCAAGCGTTGGCGCAAGCGAAAGATGCCCGGATGCAGGTGCTCAGCGTGATTTTGTCGGCGCTGCCCGCGCCGCGCCAAGAGCTGAGCGACTTCGCGCCGCGCATGACCACCATCAAGATCGATCAGGAGAAAATCGGCGCGGTGATTGGACCCGGTGGCAAGGTTATCCGGGGCATTCAAGAGCGCACCGGCGTCAAGATCGACATTCAGGAAGACGGGACGGTCTTCATCGCTGGCACTGACGGTCCTGCCGTCGCCAAGGCGATTGAGGAAATCAAGGGCTTGACCGAAGACGTCGAAGTCGGGCGCATTTACACCGGCAAGGTGACGCGCATCGAGCCTTATGGCGTGTTCGTCGAGTACATGCCCAGCCGTGAAGGCTTGGTGCACATTTCGCAGCTTGCCGATTATCGCGTCGAGAAGCCGGAAGACGAGGTTGCCCTCGGCGACGAGATCATGGTCATGGTCACTGATGCGCCGTCGGATGGCAAGGTTCGCCTCAGCCGTCAAGCGGTGCTCGAAGGCTGGACGGCTGAAGAAGCCCGCAGTCACGACCGCCGTCCGAGTGGTGGCGGTGGACGCGGCGGACGTGGTGGCGGAGATCGTCGCGGTGGCGGCGACCGTCGTGGTGGCGGCGACCGTCGCTAAGCGCTCTCAATCAACCGAAGCGCGTCGTGAGCAATTGCTCGCGGCGCGCTTTTCATTCCCCACCTCGTTTCCTGATATACCCGCCTTTGTCGGCGTGGTAAAATAGGCTCGTATAGATCGGGCACATTTTGAAGGGCGGCTCCATGAGTGATGTCAACGTCGATACCCTTGCTGAAAGCGAAAATTACGCCGCGTGGATTTCGACCGAATCGGATGGCGAAGTCGTCTACCACGTCGAACTGGGTCCGATCACACTCCACTTTTTCCAAGAGGAATGGGACGAGGTGGTCGGGTTGATTGCTGCGGCGGGCAAGGCAGCAGCGGCGCGATGACGCCGATCAACGCGGCAGGGAAGGCGAGCGCGCTGGTTGCTAAGCACCTGCCGCCGAGCGCCTCGACCCTGCGGCTGCTCGACCTCGGCGGCAGCTTGTCGGCGGGGCTGTTAGCGCTGCGTCCCGACCTTGACGTGGCGGTCGGCGTGCCGGACGGTTCGACTTACGACGCGGTGGTCGCCTACGACGTGCCGCTTGATGATGATTTGCTGCGCGGGGTTTTGGCATCGCTGCGACCGGGCGGCAGACTGATCGCCATCGATCCGCAGGGCGAGCCGGATCGCGCTCAGGTCGAGCGCTTGGAGTCGGTTGGCTACGTGCGCATTCTGGTCGAGACGGCGCTTTCCGGGGGCGTGCTGCTGCGCGGCGAACAGCCTCACAGCACCGCCGATACGCTGGCGCGCATTCAGAGTGTCGCCGCCCGCGACGCCGTAAGCGAGTTCAAAGGACGTCACCTGCATTTGTTGATCCGCCGAACACCCAATAAGCCGGTCTGGGCGCTCCAGCCGGGCGAGGCGGTCGCGTGGTCAGCGGCGGCGCTGGCGGATGGTGAGGACGATCCGCTGCTGCTGGCGTTCAGCAGCTTGCCCAATGCCGTCGCTTTCATGCAGCCCGCCGTGATCGCCGGGAGCATGAAAGACGTCAACAAGGTCGCCAAGTTCAGCCGCGCGACCGCGCAAGACTGGCACGTGCTGATCAATCCGGCGCTCGATCTGCTTGACGGGCGTGAAGTCGTCTTCGTCCCGGTCGACCCGGCGCTGGCTGAAACCCCCGACGAATAGCGCGAACATGAGCATCACCGTCGCCGAGCTTGACTTTCTCACCTCCGATGCCGGGGCGCGCGTGCTGGATCGGCTGGCGGGCGAGGATTTAGGCGACGATTATACGCTGCGCCTGATCGAGTCGCTGCGCCGCGATCTCCCGCGCGATCAAGCGGGCGCGGCGCTCGAATTGGCGCGGCTGCGCCAGAAGGCGGTCGGCAAGTTTGGCGCTGATGCGGCGCGGCTGTACTTCACCCGCGACGCGCTCGAACAAGCCAGTGATCCGCTGATCCGGCGCTGGCGGGCGGCGCAGGTGCCGGACGCGCAGCGGATTGTCGATGCCTGCTGCGGGATCGGCGCGGATTCGGTCACTTTTGCCGAAGCCGGGCACGACGTGATCGGGTTAGAACTTGATCCGCTGCGGGTGGCGCTGGCGCGGCTGAACGCGGCAGCGCTGGATGTAGCGGCGCGCTTCGAGGTCGCGGACGTGCGCGCGGGCATCCCCGACGCCGATCTGGTCTTCTTCGATCCGGCGCGGCGCGGCGACGACGGCAAGCGCATCTTCGACGTGGAGCGCTATCAACCGCCGCTCTCGACGCTGCGCGGCTGGGGGGTAAACCGGATGATGGTCAAGCTCTCGCCGGGCGTCGACTTGTCGCAGCTTGCCGGTTACGGCGGCAGCGTAACGTTTGTGTCGGTGCAGGGCGATCTTAAGGAAGCGATCCTGATGCTCGGCGGCGACGTGGACGCTGGTTATCGCGCGCTGCGCTTGGGCGCCGGCGATCCGGCGCTGTGGGCGCGGGCTGCTGACGATGCGACGACCGCGCCGATCAGTCCGCCGCGCGGCTGGCTGGTCGAACCTGACCCGGCGATCATCCGGGCGGGGTTGGTGGCGCATTTGGCGCTCGAACTCGGCGGCGCGCAGCTTGACCCGGAGATCGCCTACATCACGACCGACGTCAAGCCGGAGACGGTTTGGGCGCGCGCGTGGCGCATCGTCGACTGGATGCCGTTCAACCTGAAGAAGCTGCGGGCTTATCTGCGTGAGCATGGGGTGGGACAGGTGACGGTCAAGAAACGGGGGACAGCGGTCACGCCGGAAACGCTGATCGCCAAGCTGAAGCTCGATCAAACCAAAAACGGGTCAAGAACCATTGTCTTGACCCGCCTTGGGGGAGAGCACGTCATGCTGATTTGCGAACCCTTAACGATAGAAGGGGGCGGATGACTCACTGTGCGCAGCAGGTGTCAACGGTTCAGCGATGGATGCAGTCAGCCTACAATAAGACAACGATGCGGCGACAATGTCAGCAACAGAGATTCGGCAATGGAGTTCGATGGACTGCGTTCAACAATGAGAGTGCGATGTGCTGCGAGCGGTGGTCATTCGTCAGTGTAATCGGCAGTGATTTTTGAGTGGCACGAGCAAGTCATCCGGCCAACTCTATCGTTAAGGTGCTTCGCTCACTTAGTTATATTCTATCGGTAGTCTAACCTGTATTGGTGGAAGATTCCATGAAATTTATAAATTTAAAACGAAGAAAAAACGAATTTCTAGTCTAGGAGTAGGCGATGCTTCCCTCTTATCACAATGAGGCTTTGACGGACTTCACGCAGCCGGCGAATCGGGCTGCTTTTGCTCGTGCGCTGGAACTCGTGAAGGCGGAGATCGGCAGCGTTTATCCGCTGGTGATCGGCGGACAGTCGATCAGCCCCGACGCGACCTTCCCCTCGATCAACCCGGCGCGTCCGGCTGAGGTGCTCGGTCGGTTCGCCGATGGCAGCGCCGACCATGCCGATCAAGCGATTGCGGCGGCGGCGAGCGCCTTCGAAACGTGGAAATCGACCCCGGCTGAGGAGCGGGCGCGCTATCTGCTGCGGGCGGCGGCAGAGATGCGGCGGCGCAAACACGAATTCAGCGCGGTGATGGTGCTCGAAGCGGGCAAGAGTTGGGTCGAAGCCGACGCCGACACCGCCGAAGCGATTGACTTTCTCGAATACTATGCCCGCCATGCCGTGCGCATCGCCGACAGCAGCGCGCAGCTTGATCCCTACGCGCCGGAGCAGCTTGGGCTGTACTACATTCCGCTTGGCGTCGGCGCGATCATCCCGCCTTGGAATTTCCCGCTGGCGATTGTCGCCGGTATGACCAGCGCCGCGCTGGTCACGGGCAACGCGGTCGTGCTTAAGCCCGCCGAGCAGACACCTTGGGTCGCCTACAAAATGTGCCAACTGTTCTGGGATCAAGCCCTGCCGCCCGGCGTGCTCAACTACGTCACCGGGGCGGATGGCGCGGTCGTCGGCGGGCGGCTGGTCGAGCACCCGCAGACGCGTTTCATCTCGTTCACGGGATCTAAGGCGGTCGGCGTGCAGATTTACGAGCAGGCGGCGAAAGTCCAGCCGGGGCAGAAGTGGCTCAAGCGGGCGATCCTCGAAATGGGTGGTAAGGATGCGATTTTGGTCGACGAGACCGCCGACCTCGCCAGTGCTGCCGCCGGGATCGTCGCCAGCGCTTTCGGTTTTCAGGGTCAGAAGTGCTCGGCTGGCTCGCGCGCCATCATCGTCGATCAAGTCTACGACGAGGTGGCAGCGCAGGTGGTCGAACGGACGCGCCAACTGCGAATCGGCGCGACCGACGCCAGCGCCGAGGTCGACCTCGGTCCGGTGATCGACCCGGACGCGCTCCACAAGATCATGGATTACGTCGAGATCGGCACGCAGGAGGGCGAACTGCTGCTCGGTGGCAAGCTGCTGGAAACGTCGGACGGGGGCTACTTCATCCCGCCGACTATTTTTGGCGACGTGCTGCGCGACGCTCGCATCGCCACCGAGGAGATTTTCGGACCCGTCTTGACGCTGATCCGCGCGCGCGATTATCAAGACGCGCTCGACATCGCCAACGCGACCGACTACGGCTTGACCGGCGCGGTCTACAGCCAAAACCGCGACCGACTGGAGCAGGCGCGGCGCGAGTATCACGTCGGCAACCTCTATTTCAATCGTAAATGCACCGGCGCGCTGGTCGGCGTGCATCCGTTCGGCGGCTTCAATTTAAGCGGCACCGATAGCAAAGCGGGCGGTCCCGATTATCTGCTGCTCTACACGCAGGCGAAATCCGTCGCCGAGCGGTTGTAAACCGATTCGCTCGTGATCGGTGTAGGGGCGCAGCGCGCTGCGCCCCTACGAAAAATCTTCTGACATTTCCCCAGCGTTCGCGTAAACCCGATCTGCGAGGATTCGGGGCAGGCTGTGTTATAATAGTAACATTTCCTACATCCAATAAAGGTAGCGTTGATGGATCGACCCGAAAAACAGCGGCATGAAGTGCTCACGTGGCGCGACGTCGATCAACTGATTGACGTTTTGCTGCCGCAGATTCGCAGTATCGGCACGATGACCAGCATGGTCATGATCACGCGCGGCGGCGTGATCCCCGGCGGGATGCTCGCTGAAGCGCTTGACATTCAGCACGTCTTGACGGCAGCGGTCGATTTCCCGGCGAAGCTGCAAGGCGCTGCCAGCCTGATGGCGCTGCCCAAATTTCTGCAATTCCCGGAGCCGTCGCTGGTCGTCAGCCGGCGCACATTGATCGTGGACGACGTTTGGGGCAGCGGGCGCACGAGTATCGCCGTGCGCCAGCGCGTGCTTTCCGCCGGGGGGACGGCGTTCAACTGCGTCCTCCACTACAATCCTTATCGGTCGTTGTTCACCAACGAAAAGCCCGATTTCTACGGCGCGGTGACAGATGTCTACGTCGTCTATCCGTGGGAAGTTGACCGGGGAACGCACGGATTGGAATCACAAGTGCCGGATATGAATTAGAATCTGCACAATATTTACACAGTTCCAACGGTTCGCTGCTATAATGACTCTAACAAATTCGTGATTCATAATGTAGCATCTTGGCGAACTTGTAGGGCGATGATATTTTCGCGTCGATATGCGTCGTGTGATGTTACCAACTCTCGTAAGGTGTGTGTTTAGATGGATAAGACTGGAGTAAACAAGGATAGCCAAGCGTATGGGGATGAATTTCGAGAACTGCTAAACTCCTCCTTCGCGTATCAGCCCCCGCAGCGTGGCGAGATTCGCAACGCCATCATCCTGCAAATTGACAACCGAGAAATCATTGTCGATATGGGCGCGAAACGCGACGGTATCGTCCCCGTCCAAGACTTGGAACGCCTTGATCCCAAAGTTCGCAACGGCTTAGAAGTCGGCGCGGAAGTGCCTGTTTACGTGATCAACCCGCGTGATCAGGACGACAATTTGATCGTTTCGATCAACATGGGCTTGCAGCAGTACGACTGGGAGAAAGCCCGCTCGCTGTTGGAGACCGAAGACGTGGTCGAAGTCACCGTCAAGGGGCACAACCGGGGCGGTATCCTCGTCAACTGGAACCGTCTGGAAGGCTTCATCCCCAGCTCGCACCTCGTCTCGATGGGTTCGTCGGGCGGGCGTGAGTCGTGGGATGACCTGATCGGCAGTGAACTCGCCGTCAAGGTGATCGAAGTCGACCAAGCCCGCCGCCGCCTGATCTTCAGCGAGCGCGAGGCGCAGCGCGAATGGCGCGCGCAGCAAAAAGCCCGACTGCTTTCCGAACTCAAGGAAGGCGACGTCGTGCGCGGTACGGTGACGGGTCTGCGCGATTTTGGCGCGTTCGTCAACCTCGGCGGCGCGGACGGCTTGATCCACGTCAGCGAGCTGGCGTGGCATCGCGTCGATCACCCGCGTGACGTGCTGCGGGTCGGCGAGGAGATCGACGTTTACGTCCTCAGCCTCGACCGCGAAGCTAACCGGATTGCGCTCAGCCGCAAGCGTCTGCTCGAAGACCCGTGGGAAGTCGCCCACGACCGCTACCACGAAGGGCAGTTGGTCGAGGGTACAGTCACTAACGTGGTCGATTTCGGCGCGTTCGTGGCGCTCGACGATGGGCTGGAAGGTCTGCTGCACTTGAGCGAAATGGGCGACGGTTCGCTGAAAGAACCCTACTCCTACGTCAAGAAGGGCGACCGCCTCAGCTTGCGGATCAGCCACCTTGAGCCGGAGAAACGGCGCGTGGGCTTCACCCAGCGGTGGGGTACCGATGCCGCCGCTGCCGAGATGGCTCCCGAAGCCGGGACGCCGCTCGACTCCGTCGAAGAAGCGGAAGCAGTCGGCGACGTTGTCGCTGCTGAGCCGACTGACGTCGACGTGCCCGAAATTGTTTCGCAAGATGATTCCGCGCCAGTTGCTGAGGCACCGGCTGAAGAAGCGGTTGCCGAACCTCCGGCGGAAGCACCCATTGCCGAAGTCGAAGCCAGCGCTGAGACCGAGACGCCTGATGTCGAAGACGGTGCCGAGTCCGAGACCGTTGCCGAAGAAGAAAGCAAGTAAGCGGGGCTATGCGCTTGCTTGAACCACAACAATTGACCCAAAAGCGGCTGATCTGGTCGCTTTTGGGTTTTTTGATCCTCGCGCTGGTGTTGAGTGCCTGTTCATCGACGGCGACCGAGAGCGACCCGGCACAGGCGGTCGAAGCCTACCTGACGGCGATGGTCGCCGACGACACCGCCAAGCTGCCGCAACTGGTCTGCCCGGCATTCGAGGCGGACGCCCGCACCGACTTCGACTCGTTCGGCGCGATCAGCGATGCCAAGCTCGACGGCATGGACTGCTCGACGCAGAGCACCAGCGGCGACTCGGCGGTCGTGACCTGCAAGGGGCAGATCAGCTACGTCTACAACGGCGAGAACGACGCCCAGAACCTCGCCGACGATAACTACACCGTCCAGAAGGTTGATGGCGTCTGGACGATGTGCGGCTATCAGTAAAAGAATGCGGACACTGTATAATTTCCCCTTTGGTGAGCCTCTCGAACGAGTTGTACAGCAGGATCGGACGCCTAAGCGCATCTTTGTATTAGGTGTCTATGCTAGTGCGGTTCATGCACGGTGGGTTGATCGACAGTCGAAAACACAAATTGCTGCCTTAGCGGTAGCCAGTGAACCCTATATTTTCTGGCGCGGCGATCAGGTAGAAAGTTTCGTGAGTAGAATTTCAATTCCTCAAGCGCTTGGACGGCTTGTGCCAGCATCTCCCCGCCTAAATGGTCCCTCCGGCATCGCATTGGATGAGCTTTTTTTGCAGCCACTAGGTGTAGAACGAGCTGAAGCGTGGCTTTGCGATCTTGTTCCGCATAGTTGCCTTAATCCAAAGCAGAAAGCGGCTATTGAACGAGCCTACGTGCCCATTACAGCAGAGTATCACTTGCCAACCGTGACGATACCTTCAGTGCCCACACGCCTAGCCGATGATCAACGAAGGGCGGAAATCGCGGATGAATTAGCAGAGTCTCAAGCAGAGATCATTCTGCTGTTGGGCGATCAGCCAATTCGCTGGTTCTTGCGCTGGTTCGACGGAAGTAAGAAGAAGCTTTCCGATTTTGGCGTCAGCGATGGTAAATACGGCATACTTCACGAAGTGAAGATTGACGATAGTTTTTACCAAGTGTTGCCGCTTGCTCATCCACGACAGGCAGCAGGACTAGGCGCACATTCTGCGAATTGGCTCTCCCGACACAAAAATTGGATTGTTACCGTTGCCCCTACGCTGATTTAAGCACCGTTCAGCTCCCGATACACCGCGTCGAGGGCTTCGAGCGCGGAGAGATTGCGCAGGGGCCAGCCCGCGTCCATTCGCGTTGGATCGTCGTAAAAATCGCGGGCGAAGGTCAGGTGAAAGCCGTCCTCGCTGACGCCGCCGTCGGTCGCCTGCTGCGCCGCCAACCAGAAATTCCAGAGCGGGATTTGATACTTGTCGGCGACGCGGACAATCGCCTGATTGATGCCGTTGTCGCCTTCGAGATCGTCCGCCTTGGTGCCCACAATCGGCACGACCCCCTGATCGAGTTCGAACTCGACGATCTGCGTCAGGTAGCCTTCGTATTCGCTGGCGGGGCGCTCCTGCCACCACGTCTCCATATTGATGATGGCGATGCTCGGATTGTTCAGCCGCTCCTCGCATTCCAGCGGAGTCTCGCCGCTCTCGCACAACTGCTTGTTGCGCCAGCGCGAGGACAGCACCGAGGCGACGTTGTAGCCGTTATCGACTGCCGCGCTCACCCGGTCGAACGACCCGGCGAAGTGGTCAATCGTCCCTTGCAGCGGACTCCACACGCCGAGGCTGTAATTGCTGGCGTCGGCGAAGGGTGCGAGGAAGTAGGGCGTCACGTTCTGGCAGTCGCCGACTTTCGAGAAGGCGTCCGGGTTGTTGCCGGATGCCAGTCCGCGCTGATAGACCGCCTGCATTGCGTCGCTGACCGTCAGCGGATAGACCGGGCGCAGCTGCCAATCGTCGAAGGTGTGGACGGCGGTCAGCGCGCCGCTGATGTAGACCTCTTTTCCGGTCAGGCTGTCGCGCAGGCGATACCACGTCGGGTTATCGCGCACGGCGTCGCCGTCCTCGCTGCCGAGCACGAACAGCGGCGTCCCGGCGGCGTAGCTGGCGACGACCGCGCAGTCGAGCCGCGCGCAGGTGTGGACGTTGGCGCGAACCGTCGTGATCCGCATCTCCTGCACGCCGTCCGGTAAATTGGTCTGGGCATGGGTGAAGCTGGTGGTCACAAAAGCAAGCAATAAGAGTGGGAGCAGAATTAATCGTCGCATGTTCAATCCGATATGAAACCCCTCATACAAGGCAAATGCTTTGTGTTCTCTCCCCTCCCTGAAATCGGGGAGGGGTTGGGGGTGGGGTCGAAAGAGAATAATCGACATTATACCGCCTCTCGCAGCCGGGGGGCGGATCGGTTAAAATCGTGGGCATTCCGCAGCCCAAGCAGAGGATGGAACACCTATGCCGACTCACGATGATTACCTGTTTCGGGGCGACCTTGCCGAGCTAGACCCGGACGTCGCCGAACTGATCCGTCACGAGACCGCGCGACAGGAACGCACCCTGATCCTGATCCCGTCGGAGAGCACTGTCCCCAACGCCGTGCGCGAGGCGTTGTCGTCGGCGTTCCACAACATCTACGCTGAGGGCTATCCGCTCGACGAAACGCGGACGATGACCCAAGCGGAAATCCTCGACTACAACGCGCGGCTGCCGGAGTATCGCCGTTACGCCGACAAGCGCTACTACAAGGGCACCGAGTACGCCGACGTGATCGAGGCGCTGGCACGTCGCCGCGCCGCCGAGTTGTTCGCCACGCCGGAATATCCTGCCGAGAAGCTGTTCGTCAACGTCCAGCCGCTCTCCGGCGCGCCCGCCAACAGCGCCATCTTCAGCGGCTTGATCAACGTCGGTGACACCATCATGGGGCTGGACTTGCTGCAAGGCGGTCACCTGACGCACGGCAGTCCGGTCGCGCGCAGCGGCAAGCAGTATCACGCTGTCAGCTACAGCGTTGACCCGGAAACCGAACTGCTCGACTACGACGCGATCCGCGCTTTGGCGCGCGAGCATCAGCCCAAGATCATCATCGCCGGGTATACCAGCTATCCGTTCGCACCCGATTGGGAGCAGTTCCGCGACATCGCCCACGAGGTGGGCGCCTACCTGATGGCGGACATCGCCCACGTCGCCGGGTTGGTGATCGCTGGGGTCTATCCGTCGCCGGTCGGCATCGCCGACGTGGTCAGCTTCACGTCCCACAAGACGCTGGCGGGTCCGCGCGGCGCAGTGATCATCACCCACCGCAGCGACGTCGCCACCAAAGTGGATCGCGGCGTGTTCCCCGGCGAGCAGGGCGGTCCTCACGTCCACGCAATTGCGGCGCTGGCGGTCTCGCTTCGCCTCGCCTACACCGAGCAATTCAAGGAACTTCAACGGCAGACGGTCGTCAACGCGGCGCGGCTGGCGCTCCGGCTCGAAGCGCGCGGGATTCGCATCCCCTATGGTGGCACCGGGTCGCATCTGCTGCTGATCGACTGCAAGAGCATCGTCGGCGCGGATGGCACTCCGCTGAGCGGCGATCAAGCGGCGCGGATTCTCGACCTCGCCGGGATCGTCGCCAACCGCAACACCATCCCCGGCGATCCGTCGGCGCTGCGGGCGTCGGGCGTGCGCATGGGCACGCCTTGGATCACGCAGCGCGGCTTCAAGGAAGCCGAGATCGACCGCTTGGGCGATCTGATCGCCGATCTGCTGCTGGCGTGCGTGCCCTTCAGCTACATGGGCAAGAAGCGCCCGGAACCGCGCGCCAAAGTCGATTTCGAGACGCTGATGCGGGTCAAGCAGGGCGTGCGCGACCTCGCCGCCAGCGTCGGCATCGACACCGAGACCGGCGGCGACGCCTATCCTCACACCTACTACGCCGATACTGAGGCGGGCGAGGGCGCTTATACGCTGGCGATCCGCTCGATCTCCGGCTATCCCGGCGCGAGCGCTTTCCTCAACGTTGCCTTGACCAGCGACGTGCCCGCGCTTGGCGTCGGCGATCATCAGCCCGCGCTCGTGCTCGACGCCGACGGCAAAATCCTCTCCCGCGCGGTGGTCGAGTGGGAAGGCGCGGAGTATCTGCTCCACGTCGAGAAGAACGCCGGGAAGATCGCCGCGTGGCTGCGGGCGCTCTCGGACGGCTTTGCGCTCAGCGACCGCACCGATCCCTATGCCAAAGTGCCCGGTCCGGTCGACGTGGTGGTCGTCGGCAGGTCGAACTGCCAGTTTCAC
The DNA here is from genome assembly GCA_963826685.1 of uncultured Chloroflexia bacterium. Classification (GTDB taxonomy): domain Bacteria; phylum Chloroflexota; class Anaerolineae; order Aggregatilineales; family Phototrophicaceae; genus Flexifilum. The sequence goes on from CAWGYC010000009.1 coordinate 704,286, forward strand.
CGGCATCGATGCCATCGCCAACAAAGCCTACTTCGTCGGCGCGAACGGCGATCAGTTCGCCGCCGTCTATGGCGATCCGCTGCCGGAGTTTACGTGGACTGATGCCGTCAGCGACACGCTCAAGACGACGCCGCTGCACGATCTGCACGTTCAACTGGGCGCGAAAATGGCGGAGTTCGCGGGCTACGAGATGCCGCTCTGGTACTCGTCGGTCAGCGAGGAGCATTTGGCGGTACGCCAGCGGGCGGGCGTCTTCGACGTGACCCACATGGGCGTCTTCGACGCGCAGGGCGCGGGCGCGGCAGCCTTCCTCGACACCATGACGACCAACGAGGTCGCGGCGCTGGCGGTTGGCGAGTCGCATTATACTTACCTGCTCGATGTGCACGGCGTCCCGCTCGACGACCTGATGATCTATCGCCTGAGCGAAGATCACTACCTGATCGTCGTCAATGCCTCCAACAATGACAAGAATTGGGCGTGGCTCAATGCCGTCAAGAACGGTGAAGTCATGATCGATGCCGCTTACCCGGCGCGCAAGTTCGCCGGGGCGGATCGCTTCACGCTGCGCGATCTGCGCGCCGAGTCGTCGGGTGCGGATCGGCGCGTCGACGTGGCGCTGCAAGGTCCCGACAGCAAGCGGATTTTGCTGGCGTTGGGCGGCAGCGATAACGACAAGGCGAACGTCGAGGCGCTGGCGTGGGCGGGGATCACCCGCGTGACGCTCGGCGGTTTTGACCTGATCGTCTCGCGGACGGGCTACACCGGCGAGCGCATCGCCTACGAACTGTTCGTCCACCCCGATCAGGCGGAGGCATTGGTCAAAAAGCTGATCGAGCTTGGCGCTGTCCCGACCGGACTCGCCGCCCGCGACAGTCTGCGGACGGAGGCGGGCTTGCCGCTTTATGGGCACGAATTGGCGGGCGATCTGGCGCTCAATCCGGCGGATGCGGGCTTTGGCAACTACGTCAAGTTATGGCAGCCGTTCTTCGTCGGCAAGGCGGCGTTCATCGCCCACGAGATCGAGCGCGACGCCGAAGTCACGCGCTTCCGGCTGGAGGCGAAGGGCGCGCGTCCGCCGCATTCCGGCGATACGCTGGTCGACGCCGGGGGTCGGGAGGTTGGCATCGTGACCTCGTGCAGCATCGACAGCGAGGGCTACATGCTCGGTCAAGCCTACATTAGCGACAGCATCAACAAAGCCGGCAATCACGTCGGCGTGCGCTCAGCGCGGGCGCGATCCGACGCCGATCCGACGCCAGCGGTGATTTTGAGCCGCTTCCCCAGCAAGAAGAAGTAAAAGCGAAAGAAAAGATTCAACGCAAAGGCGCAAAGACGCCAAGACGCAAAGGGTAGGGGCGCACGGCTGTGCGCCCTTTTCGTTCACATGCGGCGACGGTTGCGGGCGACGATCTCCATGATGCGGGTGTGTTTGGCGAAGGTCACGATCACGTCACCCGCGTGGACGGGTAGGTCGCCTTCGGGATGCACGTTGACTTGATCGTCGCGCTCGTGCAGCACGATGTCCATGTCGTTCTCGTCTTGGAGCGCCGCAATCGTGCTGCCGTCCATGAACGATCCCGGCTCGACCTGCAAGCGGATCAAGCTGTAAGGTTGGTCGCGGATGTGCATCATCGGCGCGATCTCCGCTCCAAGCGCTTTGCCGGCGAAAGCAGGCGCAGACAGGTCGGACGCGCTGAGGGTTTCGGCGTTGAGCGAGCGCTTGAGGTGGTTAGAAAGCTGTAGGTCAAACATGCGCACGACGATCCGCGCGGTCTTGTTCATCTCGCGGGCGTGCACGCAGACTTCAAGGTTGATGAAGTCGTCGGCGGTGCAGACGATCAGCGCTTGGGCATAGCGCATCCCGGCTTTTTCGAGCACGGCGGGAGTCCGTCCGTCGCCCTCGATCAGCGGGGTGCGCAGACCGCTTAAGTCGGCAAGGGGATTGTCCGGCTCGTCGATGTCGATGGCGACCACCTCCGACCCCATTTCTTCGAGCGCGCGGACGACCCGCAGCCCGACGTGCCCGATCCCCATGACGATGATGTGATTGCGATAGGTCGATGCCACAGCTTCCTCCCAAGCGCCGCGCCGCTCGCCGCGATTGAAGAACAGGCGCATAAAATCGGTGATGCCCCGCCCGATCACGTAGACGGCGATCACCGGCATGATGTACCAGAAGGCGAGCAGATACGGCTCGCCGGGGATGTCGGTCGGGTTTTGCAGGATCATCAGGTCGCCCATCATGTAGGGGAGGGCGAGGTAGGGGATGCGCGCGTAGCCGGCAGCGACCAGCAGTTCGCCGTAGAGCCAGCCGCCGCCGAACAGGGCGATGGCGAAGGCGAGCAGGGGGCGACGGAACTCGCGCAGGAGGGCGTTGGTATCGCGCCAGCGGCGCGCAGGATGCGGGCGAGGCGGTGGCGTCTGAGGCGGTCAGGATGAGTTGGGCGCGGGTCACAGGCGAGTCGCTCCGGGCTGGTGCTGATCTAGGTGTGATTGTAGCATAGAGCGCTGATGATCGGTTGTGCCGCCGAGGGATTAATCCCTCGGCTAGAGAATTCGCCGCCCACTGAAGGGGCGGCAAAAACGAGCGACCCCTTCAGTGGGTCGCGTTTTCCTAGCGGACGGTTTCAACCGTCCGCGCCGTTGATGCTATACTCTAAACGTTCGCAGAACTGAGCAATGAGCGTCGCAGCAAATGACAACGATTGTCAACAGACAGATTAGTGGATGTGCTCTCGATGAACGTTGAAGACGTCTTGCCGCCGCCGTTCGAATGGATTGACATTCCGGGTGGAGAAGTACTCCTTGAGGACGCCACCTATGCTGATGGCACGACGGGCAGATTGTACACGATTCCCTCGTATCGAATTGCCAAGTATCCGATCACAAACGCACAGTTCGAGGTCTTCGTAGGGGCGAAGAATGGCTACGGGCGTCGCAAGTGGTGGGATTACTCGGAAGCCGCAAAGGAATCGCGCAAGCGAAAGACACGCCCAGATGAAAGAGCGTTCCCGAACGATGATCACCCTCGTGCGAATGTTTCATGGTTTGAGGCAATCGCGTTTTGCCGCTGGCTGATGGCGCAAATACAACCCTCACCCCTGCCCCCTCTCCCTCAGGGAGAGGGGAAAAGGGCTTCTCGTGGTGACGAGGCTGATATTTCGGATGTAGCGAAAGAACGCTATCGAGCGATTGCGTCGAAGGCAATGGTACAGGTGGCGCGGGATTTGCGACAGCGCCAAACGAATGCGGAGCTTGTTTTGTGGGAGTGCTTGCGAAATCGGCGACTGGCTGGGCTGAAATTCCGTCGTCAGCATCCTGTTGCTCAAACAAATTACGTGGTCGATTTTCTCAGTTATGAGAACCGCGTCGTGATCGAAGTGGACGGTGGGATTCATGAGACACAGCGCGATGCGGACGCGCAGCGCCAGAGCGAAATTGAGGTGCTTGGTTACCGAGTGCTACGTTTTCAGAATGAGCAGGTGACGCGCGATCTGGAGAATACCTTAGTGACCATTTTGAACACTGTATTGTCGCCTACTGCCGCGATGACAATAACGCTCCCTACTGAACAGCAGTGGCAGCGCGCAGCAGCAGGTGATACCGGTTGGCTGTATCCGTGGGGTGACGAGTTTGATTCTCAGAAGTGCAATACGTATGAGAGTGAATTTAAGCGCACGACACCGGTGACACTTTATCCAAGCGGCGCAAGTCCTTACGGCGTCATGGACATGGCGGGCAATGTCTGCGAGTGGTGCTTAACGCGCTGGGGTGAAGATAGCAGCGAATTAAGCAGTGATGGCGAGTATTTCTCGGATAAGCGCGCAAAGCGTGGCGGAATCTGGAATTCAGACAAGAGTTGCGCCGAGTTGGCATTTCGTCATTGGTTTTTTGCGAGTGACGCTCTTGACGAATTCGGGTTTCGGATTGCTTGCTGTGAAGCGGAGAAACCCTCACCCTAAATCCCTCTCCCTCAGGGAGAGGGACTTCAAAGCCAGTTCCCAGAGTTTCGACGGTGTAATCCAACTAGGCGGTTAGTTCCCCTTCTCCCTTAAGGGAGAAGGGGCTAGGGGATGAGGGCACTACGCCCACTCCGGCAGCGGGCGGCAGCAGAGGACGAGCTGCTTGGCGGCGCGGACTTCGTCCAGCCGCTTGACCGGCGTGACGTGGGGCGCGTCGTGCAGCAGCGCCGGATCGTCGTGGGCTTCCTTGGCAATCGCCTTCATCGCCGTGACGAAGTTGTCGAGCGTCGCCTTGTCTTCGGTCTCGGTCGGCTCGATCAGAGCGCTTCGGGGACGATCAGCGGGAAGTAGTTGGTCGGCGGGTGAATGCCGTAATCCATCAGCCGCTTGGAGATGTCGAGCGCGTGGACGTCCTCGACCCCCTCGAAATGCCCCTCCATCACGAACTCGTGCGCGCAGAGCCGATCATAGGGCATGTGATAGGTGTCGCGCAGCTGGGCGCGGACGTAATTGGCGTTGAGCACCGCGTGGCGCGAAACCTCGCGCAGATCGCTGCCGTAGCTGCGAATGTAGGCGTAGGCGCGGACGTGCATCCCGAAGTTGCCGTGAAACGCCTTCAGCCGCCCGATGGTCTGCGGCGGCATGACCAAGCCGTAAAGCGGAGCGTCATCGTCATCGGTGGCTTCTTCGACGATTTCGACGACCGGACCGGGGCGGAAGGGCAGCATCTTCTCGTTCATCGCCACCGCGCCGCAGCCGGGACCGCCGCCGCCGTGCGGGGTCGAGAAGGTCTTGTGCAGGTTGTAGTGCATCACGTCGAAGCCGAGTTCGCCCGGCTTGACGATGCCGAGCAGCGCGTTCATGTTGGCGCCGTCCATGTACATCAGTCCGCCGCAAGCGTGCACCGCCTCGATCACCTTGAGGATTTTGGTGTCGAACACGCCGAGCGTGCTGGGGACGGTGATCATCATGCCCGCGACCGTCTCGTCGCAGGCGGCACGGAGCGCTTCGAGGTTGACGTCGCCGTTCTCGTCGGACGGCAGCTCGACCACTTCCAGCCCCGCCATCGAGACGGTCGCCGGATTGGTGCCGTGCGCGCTGTTGGGGACGAGGATCTTCGTCCGCTTGGTGTCGCCGTTATCGACGTGATACTTGCGGATCATCAGGATGCCCGCTAGCTCGCCTTGAGCGCCCGCCGCCGGGACGAGACTCGATCCGGCGAACCCGGCGATCTCCGCCAGCCAGCCTTCGAGCGTGTACATCAGCGCCAGCGCGCCCTGCGCGCCTTCGGCGTCGGTCAGCGGGTGCAGCGCGGCGAAACCGGGCAGCCGGGCGGCGTCCTCGTTGACCTTGGGGTTGTACTTCATGGTGCAGGAGCCAAGCGGATAGAAGCCGCCGTCGATGCTGTGGTTGAGGTGGCTCAAGTTGGTGAAGTGGCGCACGACCTGCAACTCGCCGACTTCCGGCAGGTCGAGATCGTCGCGGATGAGGTGCGGCCGGAATCGTGGTCTTGGGTACGTCGCATTCGGGCGGCAGGACGCCGGTACGACCGGGCACGCTTTGATCGTAGATCGTGCTTTCAAGCTGCTGGTTCATTGCCTTGATCATGCTTGCACCTCGCGGAGAACCTCGACCAGCACGTCGATCTCTTCTTTGCCGTTCATTTCGGTGACGCAGACCAGCATCTGGTTCGGCGCGATCCGGGTAGTCGAGGCTCAGGTCGTAGCCGCCGATGATGCCGCTCAGCAGCAGTCGATCATTGATCTGCTGGACGGGGACGGGGCAGGTGACGACGAATTCGTCGAAGAACGGCTTACTCCGGTCAACCGAGTAGCCGTCGAGCTTGTCGATCTGGTCGGCGGCGTAATGCGACTTGTTCCAGCAGAGTTCCGTCACTTGACGCAGCCCATTCTTGCCGAGCAGTTCCATGTAGACCGTCGCCGCCAGCGCCATCAAGCCCTGATTGGTGCAGATGTTGCTGGTCGCCTTCTCGCGGCGGATGTCCTGCTCGCGCGGGCGGAGCGTCATCACGTAAGCCTTGTTGCCGTCGGCGTCGAGCGTCTCGCCGACAATGCGCCCGGCGATGCGGCGGATCTGCGCCATTTTGGTGGCGAAGAAGCCGACGTAAGGTCCGCCGTAGCTGAGCGGGATGCCGAGCGGTTGCCCCTCACCGACGACGATGTCCGCGCCGAGTTCGCCGGGGCTTTTGAGCAGCGCCAGCGCCAGCGGATTAGCGACGAAGACCAGCAGCGCGCCCGCTTCGTGGACTTTGTCGGCGAGTCCGGTGAAGTCCTCGATTTGACCGAGGAAGTTGGGGTAAGCGACCGCCAGCATTGCCGTGTTGTCGTCGAGCAGGTCGACCAGATCGCCGATTTCCGCTGCTTATCGTCGCCGACGATCTGTACGTCGTTGCCCTGATGATAGGTGCGGGTCACGGCGCGGTAGTGCGGGTGAATATACGGGCTGAGGATCACCTTGGTGCGCTTGTGGCGCGACGCTTCGAGCGCGACCGTCACCGACTCGGCGAGGCTGGTCGCGCCGTCGTAGTGGCTGGCGTTCGCGCCGTCCATGCCCGTAAGCTGGGTGATCATGGTCTGGTACTCGAAGATCGCTTGCAGCGTGCCCTGACTGACTTCGGGCTGGTAGGGCGTGTAGGCGGTCAGGAACTCGCCGCGCAGAATGATGTGATTGACGGCGGCGGGGGTGTAATGCTGATACGCGCCCGCGCCGCGAAAGAGGGCGAAATCCTGCGCGTGATCGTTGGCTTCGCTGAGCGCGCGCAGTTCGCGATGACTTCCATCTCGCTGAGCGGCGCGGGCAGGTCGAGGTAGGGGAAGCGGAACTTCGACGGCACCGCTTCAAACAAGTCCTCAATCGTCGGCACGCCGATGGCGGCGAGCATCTGCTGACGTTCGAGATCGGTATGCGGAATATAGGTCATGGGCGTCCTCAAGGGAATAAACTCTGATCGAGGTCATCCGTAGGGGCGTTATATATAACGCCCCTACAACGTTGCAATTCGTTAGCGGGTTTCGCACCACTCGGCGTAGGCGGCGGCGTCGAGCAGGGCGGGATTGTTGGTGTCGCCGGTGATGTGTACCTTGATCAGCCAACCCTTGCCGAACGGATCGCTGTTGATCAGTTCCGACTGGCTGGAGAGGGCGGTGTTGACCTCGGTCACGGTGCCGCTGATCGGCATATAGATGTCCGACGCCGCCTTGACCAACTCGACCGAAGCGAGCCGCTCGCCGACCTTGAGGTCGTCGCCGACCGACGGCAGCTCGACGTAGACGATGTCGTTGAGCTGATCCTGCGCGAAATCCGAAATGCCAATCGTGGCATCGTCGCCCTCGATTCGCACCCATTCGTCTGTCTTGAGGTACTTGAGGTCAGGTGGGGTTTGCCAAGCCATGTCGCTCTCTCCATCGATCAGATTACGGAAATAAAAAAGCACACAACCGCTGTGTGCTCTGTCGCTGGCATTTGCTGACGCAAATGCTTTGCAGAGGTGCGACGGTCACTGCGTCCTTGAGCCTGAGAGTTTCGCCACCAGACCAGCATTCCGGCGGCTTGCCCCTTCGGCGTTCCGGTGGTGGATTGGAGCTTACCGGACACTCTCCGCAGCAGCCATTCGATTTGCAGAATTACTCTAGACCAGAATTCTACAGAGTTGCGGGCGGTTGTGCAACCTACAGCTCTCGCTCAGTGGGCGCAGCACGCTGCGCCCCTACATCCGCTGCTGATGGAAGTGCCTATAAGCGCAGCCCTTCGGGATTGCTGCCTGCATCGCTGCCGAGCCAGTCGATCAAGGTGGCGGCGGGTTCGGGCGTGAGCGTCAGGTTGAGGCAAAAATAGCCGCTGGCATCGCCGACGATGGTCGGACGGAGGATCAGCGTGCTGTCTTTGCGTTTGCCCAGCGCGAGAAATGCCTGCCCGGTGCCGACCTGCCGGGTCGTGTTCAGCCCGTCGTTGGGTTGAAGCTGGCTGAGCGTGCGGGTGAGTTCACCGTAACGCGAGCGCAGCGCGATCTCAAACGGTCCGTAGCTGGCGGAGATGACGACGTATTCTCCTTCGCGGCGCATGGAAACACTGGGATGAGACGTACTGTCATCTTGCTTGGTCAACGTGATAATACCGGTCGCCGTATCGACGGCGGCACGATCCAGATTTTGAAAAGTTCGCATGAAATTGCGCTCCCTTGAACGCTTCCCAACCGGGCTGCCAATGCCTCGTGATGATACCGCTTTCTCTGGTGGGGGCACAGCAGTAAGCGAGCTTTTTGGATACGAGGTGACAATTAGCAGGGGTGATTGTGCGATTTGTCACGTGGGGGGATGGGAAATTCAGGCTAAGATGAAGATGACAATTTGATGAGGTTTGTGCCTCCCAACCCAATGATGATTAAGTCGCGAGCGGTTAAAACAGCCATCCGCGCTGCACCGCTCACGACATAACCATAGCGTCAACTCTTTACGTGCGCAGCCTCACGTTGGGGCGACATCGGTCTCTAATACCGGTTGCCCCTCTCCAGATAAGCCGCGGTTGTGACCCAGCCGGTCGGCGACCTCTCACGCTTCACGATGAGCGGGCGGAAGTTCGCGCACGGACTTCCGCTCGCGTCGTGGGTCGCCCAAAGCGACTCGCGCGCTCGACGGTTACCTAAGTAACGCCAACCCCCATTCTACCTCGATATGCTATCATTTTCACAAATAAATCAGCCACATTCTGAGGAAGTGCTTAGATTCCATGAAAATGAGAACGCTACTTGGCATTCTGCTGCTGATCGGTTTCGGCAGCATCGCACAAGCGCAGGACGAGCCGTCGCCGATCCTGCTGGTCTATAACGCATGGGTGCGTCCGACTGCGCCCGCTTTAGCCGATGACGCGACTCCCGAACCGCCGATCCCCGGCACGGTGTCCGGCGCATTTATGCTGATCCAGAACACGAGCAGCCAAGACTACACGCTGCTCCGCGCGAGCGACGATTTCGCGGCGATGACGCAGCTTCACACGACGTCGATGGACGGCGGCGTGATGAAGATGCAGATGGTCGACAGTATCGACATCCCGGCGGGCGAGACGGTTGAACTGGCGTCCGGCGGCTACCACGTCATGCTGATGAACGTGACCCGCGACGTGTATCCCGACACGGCGGTCACGCTGACGCTGACCTTTGCCGATGCCAGCGGCGCGACCTTCGACCAGCAGGTTGGCGCGCTGGTGACGGATTACCCGGCAGAGGCGAGTCCGATGATCGTGGCGAACGCGCAGGCAGTCGTCAACGCGCAAGGTGGGCTGGACTTCAGCTTGGTATTCGACAACCGAGGCGATCAGGATGATACGCTGATCGGCTATAGCACGACCGGGGAGTCGGGCACGATGGACGCCGCGCCGATTCCGCTGCCCGCTGGCGCGCAGACGCCGGTCAACCTGAAAAACGCGCTGCCGATGGATCATCTGCTGATCGGTGGAGACGCCTTCCCGCTGACGCTGAGCTTCGAGTCGGGCGCGACCCAGACGGTCGCCATGACGGTGGTTGACAGCGCCCTCAAGGCGACGCCTGAAGCGACCGAGGCGGCATCATGAGCGATCACGACAGTGAACCCGTCCAGACCGGACAGCCGAACTCGACCACGCGCAACCTGTTGATCGGCTTGATCGTGTGCGGCGTGCTGCTGATCGGCATCGTCGGGGTGCTCACGCTAAAACAGACGGCGGCGCAGCCCACGCCGACGCCGACCTTCGCGCCGGACGTGCCGGGCGTGACGCCGGTCGACCCGCCCAAAGCGCTGACCGATTTCACGCTGCCGGACGACAACGGCGATCCGCTGAGCCTGAGCGACCTAGAGGGCAAGTACACGCTGCTGTTCTTCGGCTATACCCACTGCCCGGATTACTGTCCGCTGACGCTGGCGAAGTGGGTGAAGGTCAAGACGACGCTGGGCGATCAAGCGGCGAACGTGAACTTCGTGTTCATCAGCGTAGACGGCGAGCGCGACACGCCGGAAGTCATGAAGCGCTATCTGAGCCGGTTCGACAACTCGTTCATCGGCTTGACCGGTGACGACGCGACGCTGACCCAGATCGGTCCCGATTACGGGCTGTACTATTCGCTGAACAAATCCGAAGGCGAGAACTACTCGGTCGATCACACCACCGTGACCTATCTGATCGATCCGCAGGGGAAGATGATCGATCTGTTCTCGTTTGAAACGGAGAACGACACGGAGATTGCGACGATCCAGCAGCAGATGGCGGCGGGGGCGTAGGGCGACCTCACCCCTCAATCCCCTCTCCGTGGGGCGAGGGGTTACGAAAGAGAGGGTGACTTAGAGATCAAACAGTTTCAGCGCCTAAGTCGAAGAGGGCCATCAGCGGCGCGGGGCGCGGGGGATGACGCCGCAGAGCACCTCGTAGCTGATGGTGCCGAGGCGGGCGGCGATGTCGTCGGCGGTGATCTGCTGGTTACCCTGCCTGCCGATCAGCACGACCTCATCGCCAATGTGGACACCGGGGATGTCCTGCACGCTGATGATGGTCTTTTCCATGCTGACGCGCCCGATGATCGGCGCGACCTCGCCGTTGACCAGCACGTAACCCCACTGGTTGGGCGCGCGGCGCAGCCCGTCGGCGTAACCGACCGGGATGACGGCGACGCGCTCGTCGTCTTGCGTGTGATAAGTGTTGCCGTAGCCGACCGGATGACCCGGCGGCAGCGTCTTGACCTGCGCGATCACGGTTTTCCACGACAGCACCGGCTCGAACCCGGCGGGGACGCGCACTTGCTCGGAGGGCGATAAGCCGTACATCGCCAGCCCGACGCGCACGGCGTTGAAATGCGCCTCCGGGGTCAACAGCGTCCCGGCGGAATTGGCGGCGTGAACGTACTTGAAATTGAAGCCCGCCGCGCGCAGCGGCGTGATCACCTGCTTGAAGCGCTCGATCTGCTCCATCGTATAATTCAGGTTTTCGTCCGCCATCGAGAAGTGGGTGTAAATGCCCTCGACTTCGAGGTGGCTCATGCCGAGCAGTTGGCGGAAGAAGCGCACCGCGTCCGCCGCCAAGACGCCCAGCCGCCCCATGCCGGTATCGACCTTGACGTGAACGCGCAAAATGCCGCCGACTTCGCGCGCCGCGCGCTCGTAGGCTTGCGTGAGTTCGAGGTCGTAGATCGTCACGGTGATGTTCTCGTGGACCGCCTCGCGGATCGCCTGAACGGGGGTGTAGCTCATGACGAGGATCGGCGCGTCGATGCCGACGCTGCGGAGTTCGAGCGCCTCCTGCATCGAGGCGACGGCGAGACAATCGGCACCGTTGAGCAGAGCCGTCCGCGCCACCGGGATCGCGCCGTGTCCGTAGGCATTGGCTTTGACGACCGCGAACAGCGCGACCTGATTGCCGACCAGCGCTTTCAAGCCGCGCACGTTGTTCGCCAGCGCGTCGAGGTCAACCTCGACCCAACTGGGGCGCAGCGGTTGGAGTTCGCGGTCGGCAGCGGTGATCAGTTCGAGGCGGGGGAGCTGTTCGGCGTCGGCTTCGTCGGTCAGCAGCGCGTGGGTGATCAACTCCATGCGCGCCGACGATCCGCCTTTGATCAGCACGATGTCGTTGGGACCGAGCAGATTGTGATCTTCGACTTGGGCGACGGCATCCTGCACGCCGTAGGTGACGCGCACCCGGCGCGCATCCAGCCCTTGATCGAGCGCGGCGCGGGCGGTCAGCGCGGCATCGGTGCCGGAGGTGACCAAGAGGTCGATGAACTCGGCGGCGCGCTGACCGACGATCCGGTGCCCGCGCTGCTTGTACTCGCCGAGGTTATCCATATCGCCAAAGATGAAGATGGCGCGGTGGCTCTCGTCGGTGATGGCTTTGAGCCAGTCGAGCGCCGCCAGCGACGAATGCGGGTCGGCGCTGTAGGAGTCGTCGATCAGCAGCGAGCCGCCGCTGCCGTTGATCGGGTTCATGCGTCCGGGGAGGGGATGCAAGCCGGTCAGCGCCTTGAGGGCGTCTTCGGGGGCGATGTCGTAGTGCGTGCCGATGGCGAGCGCGGTGAGGATGGCGTAAAGCTGGTGATTGCCGAGCAGCGGCGTCCAGCGCCCGACGTAACGATTGCTGCCGATGCGCACGTCGAAGCCGGTGCCGGTCGCGCCGAGTACGATGTTATAGGCGGTGATGTCCGCGCCGAAGCCCTCAATGCCGACCGTCCACGCCTGCGCGCGGGTGCGAGTAGCCATTTTGCGGGTGCGGTCGTCGTCATAGTTGAGCACGGCTAAGCCGCCGGTCGGCAGGTACTCGATCAGCACGCTGTCTTCCTGCGCCAGTTGATCGACCGTGTCGAAGCGGTCGGCGTAGCCGATGCGGGTGACGACGCCGACGCGCGGCTGTACCGAGAGCACCATCTCCGACATCTCGCCGGGCTGGGCAGCGCTGAGTTCGAGCACCACGATTTTGTCTTCCGGCGTGAGCTTCGCCAGCGTCAGCGGCAGATTCAGACGGCTGCCGCCGTCGGTGCTTTTCTGGACGGTGTAGCGCGACTGTAATACGTGGCTGATCGCCTCGACGGTGATCGACTTGCCGGACGTGCCGGTCACGGCGATCACGTGGGTGCCGAATTTGTTGAGGATGTAGTAGCACCACTTCATCAGCGCCGAGTCGACGTCTTTGACGAGGATCACGGACAGCCCGGAGGTATCGAAATCCGGCGGGCGGGTGCAGAGGACGCCGGTCGCGCCGTGATCGATGGCTTCCTCAATGTAGAGGTAGCCGTCCCCGCGCTCCGACTTGATCGGGACGTAGAGGTTGGACTCGGCGGCGAGGCGCGAGTCGAAACAAAAATCACTGAACAACTGCGCGCCGGGTTCGCCGAACAACTGTCCGTTTGCCGCTTCAAGTAAGTCGTAAAGACTGATCATAGTGTTGGTTTCTGTTGGTTATTGTTGGTTTGTTAGCAATTCAACGGGCGCGAACGAGACGCGAACAGGGCACAATGGGTCGTGTCTTTTTGTTATAATCACGCTGCTTGTTAACGAAAAGATCACTCATGTCATTTTATTTCGAGACGACCAAAACGCAAAATCGCGGCGGCAACCGCGCCCGTGCCGGAGTCTTCCATACACCGCACGGCGACCTGCTGACGCCGGTCTTTGCGCCGGTGGGCACGCAGGCGACGGTCAAGGCAGTTATGCCGCGCGATTTGCGGGAGGTGGGCGCGTCGCTGGTGCTGGCGAACACTTATCACCTGTACCTGCGCCCCGGCGACGACCTCGTCCGTGACATGGGCGGCTTGCACGAATTCATGCAGTGGGATCGCCCGATGCTGACCAACTCCGGCGGCTTTCAGGTCTTCAGCCTCGCGCAGATCAACCAGATCGACGATGAGGGCGTGACCTTCCGCAGCCACCTCGATGGCAGCAAACATCGCTTCACGCCGGAAAAGTCGGTCGCCATTCAGGAGAACCTCGGCGCGGACATCATCATGTGCTTCGATCAATGCCCGATCCCGACCGACCGCGCGATTGTCGAGCGGGCGGTGGCGCGGACGAGCGCATGGGCGGCGCGCTGCCGCGAGGCGCACCCGGATATGACCCGGCAAGCGCTGTTCGGCATCCAGCAAGGCGGCATCTTCAACGATTTGCGCGAGCAGTCGTCGCAAGTGCTGCGCGATCTCGACTTCCCCGGCTACGCGATTGGCGGGCTGGCGGTGGGCGAGAGCAAAACCGAGATGTACCGCACGCTCGACGCCTGCATCCCGATGCTGCCGGACGACAAACCCCGCTACCTGATGGGCGTCGGCGCGCCCGACGATCTGGCGCAGGCGATCCTGCGCGGAGTCGACATCTTCGACTGCGTGCTGCCGACGCGGATCGCCCGGCACGGGGCTGCCTTCACGCCCGACGGGACGATCAACATGGGCAACCTCGCCTATGCGCGCGATCCGCTGCCGGTCGATCCCGAATGCGACTGCTACACCTGCCAGAATTTCACGCGCGCCTACGTGCGCCACTTGGTCAAGGCGAAAGAACTGCTCGCGCACACGCTGCTGAGCATCCACAACATCCGCTTCTTGATCCGGCACGTCGAGGCGATGCGCGCCGCAATCCTGAATGATACTCTGCCCGAATACGTTGGGGGTTTTTTACAGCGCTACTTGCAGACCGCCTGAGGACTAGGACTATTCATTGAAGCCGCCGATTTTGCCTGTAGAACGCCGAGGTCGATCATAGCCGTATGAGGAGAACCAAGCGGACTCTCGCTGCCGTCGCGTTCACGCTGGTGAGCTGCAGCAGTCAAATCCTCCCGGCAGCCACCCCGACACTGCACGGTACGGCGCTGCGCTTGTACGCGACGACGCCCACGATCCCGCTGGTGCGCAGCCTGACGACGGCTTACAGCCGAATGAACCCCTCGATCACCTTCGAACTGATCACCGGCGACTACCAGACGGTGGTGCTGGACGTGCTGCGCGACGAGAGCGCCTACTTGATCAGCAATCACCTTGATCAAGACAGCCCTCTGTGGGCAGCGCCGCTCGGTCAGGACGGGATCGCCGTGATCGTCCACCCGGACAACGTCGTGACCGACCTGACGACGGCGCAGCTTCGCCACGTCTATCAGGGCTGGATCGACCAGTGGAGCGATCTGGGCGGGAAAAACGGCGAGATCATCGTCGTCAGCCGCGAAGGGGGATCAGGCACGCGGACGGAATTCGAGAGCCTGATCATGGGGGCGCGGCGGACGACGCCGACGGCGCAGATCGCGCCGTCGAGCGAGGCGATGGTCTTGAGCGTCGCCCGCGATCCGGCAGCCATCGGCTACGTCTCGATGAGCTACCTCGACGACCGCGTGCGGGCGCTGACGCTAGACGGTGCCGCGCCGACGCTCGCCAACGTCTACGACAACGTTTACCCGCTGCGGACGATCCTCTACATCAGCGGGCAGCACGAGCCGAGCGCCAACGACGAACTGGAACGGCACTACCGTGCCTTCATCGGCTGGGTGCAGAGTCCAGAGGGGCAGGCGTTGGTCGAGCAGGGCTACGCGCCGCTGCTGCGACCGGATTAACTTCGCACATTGCGGGGTGGTAGGGGCGTTACATGTAACGCCCCTACGAATTCGCTCCGTGAGGTTCGGGATCACATCCCGTAGGACATCAGGGTCACAAAGACCGCGATCAGCAGCGCCGTGATGATCAGCCACATTGAGGTGAGGGCGGCGTCCCGATAGAGGCGCAAGCGGGCGCGTCGCTTTTGCATCTGCATTTCAGGGATGCGGATACGGTAGAGCGCACCCGCTGCTTCGCTGTTCTTGGGGTTGACGCGCAGCACGTTGTCGAGGCAGATCGAACTCTGGTCGAGCAAATCGACGGCGACGCTCATCCAGAGCCACGCATCCTCGAAATCGTTGTCCTCGCCGATCAGGTCGCGCAGGAGATGACGCGCATCGCCCCGGCGATCCTCTTTGACGAGATCAATCGCGTCGAGCAGGCGGTCGATTCGAGCTTGCGCTCCGGCGGCTTCAGGGTCGGTCATGTGGCGACGGATTCGTCAAGCTGCACGCCGTCGAAGAAGTCGGACTCGTCGACCCGATCAGCGGCGGGGGCGGGGACGATGCGGGTGAAGCCCTGCTTCGAACCGAGCGCACGGCGCAGCCACATCGGAATGCGAAACGCGCCGCCGCCGAGCTGACTGGCGTGACAGGCGCTGGCGGTATCCCACGCTTCGAGGTAGGCGCGGATGTCGATCAAGGTGTGGGTCGGCTCGACGTGATCGAGGATGGCGACCAAATCCATATCATGGTTGCGCCCCAGATGGCGCGGGTCTTGCCCGCGCAGCCGGGTGAGCAGAATGCCCAAGCGAATCTGGTAGCTCGCAATACTGCTGAAGTAGAGCTTCTGGGGCTGGTAAGGCGCTTGATCGGTCACGTAAGCGGGATCGCCCGCCAGCTTGAACGCCTCGGTGGTCGCGCGCTGGATGGCGATGTGATCAGGATGCCCATAGCCGCCGTAGCGGTTGAAGGTCAAGACGATTTGGGGCTTGAGGTCGCGGATGGCTTCGACGACCCGGCGCGCCACTGCATCCTGCGGCGCTTGCCAGAGACATTCGGGGTCTTGAGCGGTCTCTGAACCCATCATGCCGCTGTCCTTGTAGCCGAGCTTGACGACGTGCGTAAGTCCGAGCGTTTCGGCGGCGCAGTCGAGTTCGGCGAGGCGCAGCGCCTTGATCAACTCGTAGCCGTCGAGGAATTCCGGGCTGACCGTACCGCACTCGCCATTGGTCGCGCAGATCAAATCGACCTCGACGCCTTCGGCGACGTAACGCGAGATCAAGCCGCCGAGACCAAAACTTTCGTCATCGGGATGGGCGTAGGCGATCAGCAGACGACGGGTCATCACGTTACCTTCTAGGCTCTGTTGTCAGGTGTGTCTCTCAATTATAGTACAAGCCGCAAGGTACATGGCAGCCCAAGCCGCAAAACCTAGGGTAAACACACTAAATTTGATACAAGGATACCAACGGTTCATAATGTCTTTGTAGGGGCGAACCTACGTGTTCGCCCAGTGGGGCAGACACACAGGTCTGCCCCTACAAAATACCGATAACCCATTCTGACCTAAATGACGATTTTGATACGGTTGCCCAAGTCGCAAAACCTCGCCCCCTGCCTCCCGCTCCATGCAATGGAGAAACTACGTTAGGTAGCGGGGAGAAAGCCGCGCGGCGTGGTGCAAGCGTTGGTTGCCAACCCTATGCAATCGGATTGGATCGAGTATACTACAACCGCCCTTACGCGGGCTTTTCTGTGTCAAAGAGATGAAGGAATTCTATGCGTCGGGTTTTGAGCCTATTCTTGATCCTTTTGTCAGCGACGCTGCTTTCGGTCAGTTCGGCAGCGCTTTCCGCATCACCGGCGGCTCAAGTTGATCTGCCGGGGACGAATACGCCAATTCCGCTGGTCTTTGCGACCAACACGCCGATCCCGGCAACGCCGACCGACACGCTGGTTCCAACCGATACGCTGACGCCCTCGCCGACGCTGACGCCGAGCTTGACCCCCACGCTGACCCCATCGCCGACGCTCACGCCCTCACCCACGCCGACGCTGGTTGGTCCGGCGCAGTACCCGGACGGCTTCAATCCGCTGACCGGGCTGCCCTATCCCAGCGACGAAGCGATGGCGCGGCGCAATCTGCTGATCAAGATTTCGAATTATCCGCCGGTCGTCCGCCCGCAGAGCGGCGTCAACCAAGCCGATCTGGTCTACGAGTACGAAGTCGAGGGCGGCGTGACTCGCTTCGCCGCGATCTTCCGCAGCAACGCGCCAACTCACGTTGGTCCGGTGCGCAGCGGTCGCTTGATGGACTTGAACCTCGTGCCGATGTACGAGGCGCTGTTCTCGTATTCAGGCGCCAGCGCGCCGATCCAGCAGTTGTTCCTGCACCAGCCGTGGCGTCCATGGATTATCTCGCCCGCCATCGGCGACAACTGCGAAGAAGCTGGTTTCTGCCGCTTCCCGGAGGAGGGCAAAGCCTTCGAGCACACGCTCTACGCCGACACGACCAAGATTTGGGATCGGGCGACGGCGCGGGGCGTCAACGAAGGGCATCGCGCGCGCGGCTTCGCCTTCAGCGACGTAGCTGACGCGGGCGGGGTTGCCGCGAACGATGTGTTCGTCGATTACTACGGGCAGACCGACGCGCGCTGGCAGTATCGTGCCGATACCGGGCGCTACGTCCGCTACACCGACAGCGTGCCACATTACGACGCCGCCGACGGCGAGCAGTTGTGGGCGGATAACGTCGTCGTGATCGAAGTGCCGCACGAGGAACGCCCTGACCTGTTCGAAGAAGAGAGCAAGTCGGCATCCCAGCAGATCGATCTGTGGGGGCAGGGGCGCGCCTACGTCTTCCGCGACGGCGTGTACTACGAAGGTTATTGGCGGCGCGACTGCCGGGGCGAAGTCCCCGACCCGACGCCGACGCCGATTGTCGGCGCGCAGGACAGCCAATGCTACTATCGCACCGGCGATGCGCTGCAACTGATCTTCGGCGACAACACGCCGATCCACCTGAAGCCGGGGCGAACGTGGGTGATGGTCACGCGCTGGATGAACTACGTCACGATCTCCGATCAGCAGCCGGACATGGCAGCGACCGGCACCGTGATCGCCATGACGCCGACGCTGACGCCGTGGCCCACGCCGGTTCCGGCAGGGTCGTAAATTTGCGCTACCGTAGGGGCGGGTTTCAAACCTGCCCCTACACAAATCCCCTTGCTTACCCGATCCACGTTTGGGCTTGCTCGCTGATCGGCTTGCCGAGCGCCTTCAAGTAGAAAACCGCCCGCCCGTAGAAAATCAATAACGCCTCGCGGTAGCAGTGAAGCTGCACGCGCGGGGGAAACGCGGACTCGCCTTGCCGTTCGATGGTGCGCTGTTGAATGTCGTCCTCGCTCAGCGCCGCCATCGCCGCGTCGAGGTCGCGGTCAAGCCGGGCGAACCATGCCTTGAGCTGAACAACGTCGGCTGCCAGCGCCGGATCGCTGCTGCCGTAGACGAAATCCGTCTTGAACGTCCGGTACGAGTCGACATAGGCTTGCTCGGTCTCGCCCAACTCGCGGCAGAGTTCGCCGAGCGAGGGGCAGTTCGGGAAACAGTAGGCGAGGTCGGCGCCGGTCAGCGCGTCGATCAACTGGTCGCGGATCGCCGCTGTCGCGTGCAGGATGCCGAATTCGCCGGTGGCGAGGCTGTTCATGCGTTATCTCCGGCATCATAGGCAGTGAGCGCGGCAGGCAGCACTTGAATCACGACCTGCCCGGCGGCAGGCAGCCCGACTAAGATGGCGCTGATCACTTCGTCGCGGCTCGCTCCCGCTTTTTTCGCCGAGGCGACGTGAAAGGGAACGCCGCTCTCCATCCGCAGCGCCGCCAGTACCGCCAGATAAGCGAGTTCGCCGGTTTTCTGGTCGAGCGCGCTCGCCTGATCTAACCCCCCGACTGCCGCCATCCACGCCTGCGCGTGACCGCTCGCTTCGGTGAGAAAGGTTTGAAACGAATTGCTAATGCCGTTCGGTTGAACCGAATTCATGATGTAGTCTGATCCTTCTGATGCAAATTGAGGTTGAATTTGAACTGATTCAAGCTTTGGCGCTGCGAACAAAACCTCACCCCCCGACCCCCTCTCCATGTCATGGAGAGGGGGAGAAGAACAGGGCAGCAGGGTCAGTTCAAGGTCAGCGCTCCGTAAAATTGGCGCTAACATAAACGCTTGAATCTCCCTTTAATCTAGCCGATCCACGAGCGCATCTGCGGGGGCTGGGGTTTGCCCAGCCCGTGCAGGTAACAGGTCGCCTTGCCGTAGAAGATCAGCAGCGCTTCGCGGTAGGTGTGGAACTGCCCGCCGAGCGGCATCGGGAAGCCGCGATTGACGGTGGTGGCTTGCACGTCGGTATCCTTGTGCGCCAGCAGCGCGGCTTCGAGATCGGCGTCTAGCCGGGCGAACCACGCCTTGAGCTGATCGACGCTGGTTTCCAGCGCCGGGTCGACCGGGGCATAGGTGAAACTTTGCTTCAGCGTCTTGAACGACTCGATGTACATGACTTCGACCTGACCGCTCTCGCGGCACAACGCGCCGAGAGTCGGGCTGCCGGGCAGCGCGTAGGCGAGGTCGGCGTCGGTGAGGACGTCCATCAACTCGCCGCGAATCGCCTGTGTCTCGTGCATAACTTCCATTTCACCGGGGCTAAAACCGCTCATTTGGGTCTCCTTTGTTCGCTTCAACCAAGCTACCTTCAGCATAGCGCAGAATCCTAGACATCTCCTGTCAGGAATCTGTGAGATGATATGAGAAAATAGCTTTAAGAGGTGGATCAATGCGCGCGGATCGGTTGCTATCGCTGATGCTGATGCTGGCGGCGCGGGGGCGATTGACGGCAGGGGAACTGGCGGGTCGGCTGGAAGTCTCGGAGCGGACGATCTATCGGGACGTGGAGGCGCTGAGCAGCGCCGGGATTCCGGTCTACACCCAGTCGGGGGTCAACGGCGGCGTCTTTCTGGATGAGCATTACCGCGTCTCGCTGACCGGGTTTTCGCGGACGGATCTGCAAGCGCTGTTCGTCGCCGACACCGCCCGCCCGCTGGCGGATCTGGGTTTAGCGCGCGAGGCGACGATGCTCAAACTGTTCGCCGCGCTGCCGCTGATCCAGCGGCGCGAGGTCGAGCGGGCGCGCCAGCGACTCTACATCGACCCGACCAACTGGTTTCAGATCGTCGAAGCCTCGCCGGTGCTGCCGATTTTGCAGCAGGCGGTTTGGGAGGATCGCCGGGTCGAGGTGTGCTATCAAGCGGTTGAGGGGCACGCGAGCGCGCGCACGCTCGACGCCTACGGGTTGGTCGCCAAAGCGAACATCTGGTATCTGGTGGCGCGCAAAGCGGTCGGCGACTCGGCGGGCGAGATGCGCAATTATCGGGTGGCGCGGCTGAGCGAGGTGACGCTCTGCGACACCTGCTTCGAGCGCGATCCGGCGTTCGATCTGCCCGCCTACTGGAAAGACTCGTGCGCCCAGTTCGAGCGCCTCAGTATGGAGACGAACCCGCCCTACGTGGTCACGCTGCGGATCGATCCGGCGCTGTTCTGGTATTTTCCGGGCTATCTACAGGGGCGTTATGAGGTGTTGGAGACGGATGACAACGCCGACGGATGGATGACGCTGCAAGTGGTGTTCGACTCGCTGGATCACGCGCGGACGCAGGTGCTCGGCTTCGGCACGCACGCGATCACGCTAGAGCCGCGCAAACTCTACGACACGGTGATCGAGACGGCTGAGGCGATTTTTCGGTTTCACGCCGAGCGCGGGCGTTAGAATTCTTCGAGCACGGTTTTGCCATGATCGGTTAGTTCATACCGACCATAACTGATCCGCCGAAAAATGCCTTTGTAGACTTGGTTTACATTCGGTGCGCCACCGGGATGATCGATGCGCATCCCTTGAAAATTAGGGGCGTAGCTCGCTGTCCAGCGCTCGGCGTCAACCTTGAGGGCATCGCGGATTTCCTGTCGGGTGAAAACGTCGTGACCTTGCTGCCGAACCACAATCGCAACACCCGTCATAATCTGCTCAGGAATAGTCATTTCCGCTTGACTTGGTACAGCGCTCTGTTCCAAAGAGTTTCCCATCCAAGCTGGCAGCTTGAAGACCATTTCCATCGTCAGAATGAAGCCGGGAAACATCGACTCTGTGTCGATCTGCTCATCCCCACGATAGATACGAATGGTCTTGGCATCGCGGCGGTGTTGGTGAACCTCGTGCAAGAGCGGATAGACGACCCAGACCTGCTCCGTCCCTTTGTCGAGATAGGCGCGGACTTTGACCTGCACATCTTGAGCATCGTCGCCGGGCGACATCACCTCGACGGCAAAATCGGGAATGCCGGGGAACGGCAGCGACAAATCCCACTTAGCGGGGATGTTTTCCTTGCGAATGAATGAGAGATCGGGAGCAAACGAGCCGCGCAGGTGGTGCGGGTTCTCATTCATCAAGTAGAGCAGATTATCCATGAAGACGATGCCGAGTTCGTGCTCGTTCACGTAGGCGTCGAGCACGCGCAGGATATTTCCATTGACTAAGTGATGCAATCCGCCGACAGGTGCCATTTCAACCACTTCTCCGTTGATGACTTCGACGCGGGCATCTTCGCCGAGTGCCATCAGGTCATCCAGCGTAACGGCGGTGCGTTCAATTGCTATGTCCGCCATGATGCGGCTCCTCTTTTTCCCTAACCTGATTATAGACGGTTTTCATCGTCACATCTAACGCTGCATTTATCATACACTGGTACAATTCGGAGGTTGCCAGAACAAACAATCTGAAAGTATAATAGAACGCATGTACACTTCCCCCACAAGGTCAGAGCCTAAGATCATGGCGCAAGACAAGATCGTCGTGCGTGGTGCGCGCGAGCACAACCTCAAGAACATCGACGTGGAAATTCCACGTAACCGGCTGGTCGTCATCACCGGATTGTCGGGTTCGGGCAAGTCGTCGCTGGCGTTCGACACGATCTTCGCCGAAGGGCAGCGGCGCTACGTCGAGAGCCTGAGCGCCTACGCCCGCCAGTTCCTCGGACAAATGGAGAAACCCGACGTCGATCAGATCGAGGGACTCAGCCCGGCTGTGTCCATCGATCAGCGCGGCGTCAGCCACAACCCGCGCTCGACCGTCGGCACAGTCACCGAGATTTACGACTATCTGCGGCTGCTCTACGCGCGGATCGGCGTGCCCCACTGCCCGGTCTGCGGCGAAGAAGTCGTCGCCCAGAGCGCGCAGCAGATCGTCGACGCAGTCAAGGCGCTGCCGGACGGCACGCGGACGCAAATCCTCGCCCCGGTGATCAAGGGGCGCAAGGGACATCATGAGAAGGCGCTCGAAGAAGTCCGCAAAGCCGGATTTCAGCGCGTGCGGATCGACGGCGAGGTCTACGACCTCGAAGAAGACATCACGATGGATCGCTACGGCATCCATAACATCGAAGTGGTGGTCGACCGCCTCGTGATCCACCAGTACGACGATCCCGACAGCGAAGACGCGCGCAGCGCCGAGACCCGGCTGACCGACGCCATCGAGACGGCGCTGGAACTGGGCGAAGGCGTCGTGATCGTCAACAACCTGAGCACCGAGCCGCCGAGCGACATGCTGTTCAGCGAGCTGCTGGCGTGCGTCAACGGTCACGGCAGCCTGCCGGAGATCGAGCCGCGCACCTTCAGCTTCAACACGCCGAAAGGCGCGTGCCCGGATTGTCAGGGCTTGGGCTTCCGGCTGGAACTCGACCGCGATCTGGTGGTGCCGAACGCGGGCTTGAGCATCAGCGAGGGCGCGATTGACGTCAACGGTTGGAACTCCGGCGACTCGAACAGTTGGGGCACCAACATGCTCCAGTCGGTCGCGGAGATGTATCATGTGCCGCTGGACAAGCCTTGGCGCGACCTGACTCACGAGCAGCAGAACGTATTTCTCTATGGCACGGACGGGCGCAAGGTCAAGGTGCGCTACGTCAACACCAACGGCAACGCCCGCGAGTACATGACCTCGTTCGAGGGCGTGCTCAACAACCTGAAGCGGCGCTACCGCGAGACCGACTCGGATTACATCCGCGAGCAGATCGAGTCGTTCATGGCGCAGGTGCCGTGCAGCACGTGTGAGGGTAAGCGGTTGCGCCCGGAAGCGCTGGCGGTTACGGTCGCCGCCAAGCCGATCAACGAAGTGGTGGCGCTGCCGGTCAACAATCTGGTCGGCTGGGTGACGGATTTGCGCGGGCGCAACGGGACTCCGGCGCTGCTGAGCGACCGCGACCAGCAGATCGCCTATCAAATCCTCAAGGAGATCGAGGCGCGGGTGAAGTTCCTGAACAACGTCGGCTTGGGCTACTTGAACCTCGCCCGGTCGTCGGGGACGCTGAGCGGCGGCGAAGCGCAGCGGATTCGCTTGGCGACCCAGATCGGCAGCCAACTGACCGGCGTGCTCTACGTGCTGGACGAACCGTCGATTGGTCTGCATCAGCGCGACAACGCCAAGCTGATCCAGACCTTGATGGAACTGCGCGACCTCGGCAACACGCTGCTGGTGGTCGAGCACGACGAAGAAACGATGCGGATGGCAGACTGGCTGATCGACCTCGGTCCGGGCGCGGGCGAGCATGGCGGCTGGGTGGTCGCCGAAGGCACACCGGAAGAGGTCGAACTGGTCGAGGACAGCCTGACCGGGGCTTACCTGTCGGGTCGGCTGCACATCGACGTGCCCGCCGAGCGGCGCGCAGGCAATGGTAAATCGCTGCTGGTGCGGGGCGCGCGCGAGAACAACCTCAAGAACATCGACGCCGAGTTCCCGCTGGGCAAGTTCGTCTGCGTGACCGGCGTGAGCGGCAGCGGCAAAAGTACGCTGATGATCGACGTGCTCTACAAGCGGGTCGCGCAGGTGATCAACGGGAGCAAGGATCGCCCCGGCAGCCATGACGAGATCGTCGGGCTGGAAAACATCGACAAGATCATCAACATCGACCAGTCGCCGATTGGTCGGACGCCGCGCAGCAATCCCGGCACGTACACGAAAGTTTTCGACGCGGTGCGCTCGCTGTTCGCGGAACTGCCGGAGAGCAAGATTCGCGGTTACAGCGCCGGGCGCTATAGCTTCAACGTGCGCGGCGGGCGCTGCGAGAAGTGTGAAGGGCAGGGCGTCCTGCAAATCGAGATGCAGTTTTTGCCGGACGTTTACGTCCCCTGTGACGTGTGTCACGGGGCGCGCTATAACCGCGAGACGCTGCAAGTCAAGTGGAAGGGCAAGAGCATCGCCGACGTGCTCAACATGACGGTCAGCGAGGGGCTGGAGTTCTTCGCCAACATCCCCAATATCGTCAGCAAGCTGGAGACGCTGGATCAGGTCGGCTTGGGCTACATCCGCATCGGGCAGCCGGCGACGACGCTCAGCGGCGGCGAGGCGCAGCGGATCAAGCTGAGCCGCGAACTCTCCAAGCGGGCGACCGGGCAGACGCTCTACATCCTCGACGAACCCTCGACCGGGCTGCACGCGGCGGACGTCAAGCGGCTGATCGCGGTGTTACAGCAGTTGGTCGATAACGGCAACACGGTGCTGGTGATCGAGCACAACCTCGACATCATCAAGGTGGCGGATCACCTGATCGACTTGGGTCCCGAAGGCGGCGACGCGGGTGGCTACGTGATCGCTACCGGGACGCCGGAGGAGGTCACGCAGATGCCGGAGAGCGTCACCGGCGAGTTTTTGAAGCCGTACCTAAATCACCACCACTAACCTCACCCCCTCACCCCCTCTCCATTGCATGGAGAGGGGGAATACGCCTTACATATTTTGAACTCAATAGTCGAGCAGCAGGAGAAAAGACAATGACTTCGATGCTGGAAGCGCAGTTTGTCAGCGTGTCGATTGAGCGGTCGTTCGACGAGGTAAACGACTACCTGTCCGTGCCGCAGAACTTCGAGCAGTGGGCGGCGGGTCTGGGCAAGGGCTTCCGGCGTGTCGGCGATGAATGGGTGTTTGGGGCTGACGGCGAAGCGAAAATCCGCTTCACAGATAAGAATCCGTTCGGGGTTGCCGATCATTGGGTGTATCCGCCGGATGGCAGCGAAGTCTACGTGCCGCTGCGGGCGGTCGCCAGCGGCGATGGTTGCGAGGTCACGCTGACGCTGTTCCGCCAACCCGGAATGACCGACGCAGAATTCGAACGCGATCAGGGCTTGGTGCGCAAAGATTTGGAGAAGCTGAAAGCAATCCTCGAACCACGAAAGTAATTTCTCGACAACGCATCTGACCTCTCATCTGTAGGTCGGCGGAATCTCGTCCGGGCTGATGCAGGTCTTTGGGTCGTCGCAGACGAGAAAGCGCGCGACCTGCGCGGTCGTCGGTACGTTGGGACTGCCGCCTACGACGACCCACGTCTGCCCGTTGGCGAGGGGAAGCTCGCAGTACCCGCCAACCATGCCCATGCCCGCCATGATATCCCCCACACCGACCTCGCAGACCTGCCCCCAAGTCGCCGCTTCGTAGACGGTATAGTGGAAATAGCGGTTGAAACTCGGTCCGTGCTGATCGACTACCGCGAAGTAGCGACAATCCGGCGACCACCCGATCCAACCGCCGCTCTTGGGATAAGTGTCGATAGGAATGGTCAGCGGGATGTTGCAGGCAGAGCAAACGGTGGGATCAACGACATCGGGATTGCACTGCTTTTCCGTCGCTGTGGGGATCAGCCCGACAGCAACAATGGCGATGACCAACGCGACTCGTCGCAGCGACGCGGCGATCAGCCACACCCTGCTATTTCGTCTGCGCATTATCTTCAACTCCGTCAGACCCGAACCTGATCAGTCCTCCTAACCATAACCTGAATCGTACCATCAATTGTGGCGTTCGCACCCGCATTTTCATTTGCTGGGATTCGATGTAAAAGATACTTGACATCAAGTTCAATTTGCATTACCATGTGTAAAGTATATTTTACATTGTGTAAAGCGAACCAGACACGCGGAGCCAATCATGTCCTTTCAGGAAAGCCGAAGCCTGCTCAATTTCTTCAGCACGCTGCTGATTACCGGGGTGTATGCCGCGATCATGCTGCCGCGCCAACCGCAAGGCGACGCTTACTCACCGAACGTGTTCCACTTCTGGGGCACCTTCTTCCTGATCCTGATCCCGGTGATGATCGTCGCCAAGATCATCCTGTTCATCTTGTTTCACATCGGCAATGCGATTGCGACGCGCGAACCCGAACCGCCGATCACCGACGAACGCGACAAGCTGATCGAGCTGAAGGCGACGCGGGGGCGTTACTTGGCGTTCACGCTGGGTTTTCTAATCGCCATGATTTCGCTGGTCGCCGATCTGCCGCCAGCGACGATGTTCCTGATCCTCGTCGTCTCGGCGGTGGTGGCGGAGTCGGTCAGCGACTTGACGCAGTTCACCTTCTACCGGAGAGGGTTCTAGATGGGTAAGAGTTTCGTTCGGAACAACATTCGAAAACTGCGCTTTGACCACGACGAAATGACCCAACAAGCCTTAGCGGACAAAGTCGGGGTGACGCGCCAAACCATCGTCGCCATCGAAGGAGAAAAATACTCGCCCACGCTGGAACTGGCGTTTCGCATCGCTCGCGTCTTCGATGTGCCGCTGCAAGCGGTCTTCTGGTATGAACCGGACGAGGATAGATAAGGTGACCTCACCTCCGACCCCTCTCCACTGCGTAGAGAGGGGAGCACTACAAAGCCGTTTCTTCTGCAAGCGTTCGCTAAAAAACCGCTAGACATTAGGAGACCAAAACCCATGAAAGCTGTCATTTGCCCCAAATATGGATCGCCGGACGTGCTTCAACTCATACAGATCGCCAAGCCGACGCCGAAAGACAACGAAGTCCTCGTCAAAGTTCACGCGACCACCGTCACGGTCGGGGACGTGCGGATGCGGGGCTTCAACGTCCCGCTCCAGTTCTGGATTCCGTCGCGGCTGTATCTGGGGATCACCAAGCCGCGACGAAGTATTCTCGGCATGGAAGTCGCCGGGGAGGTCGAGGCGGTCGGCAGCGCCGTAACGCGCTTCAAGGTCGGCGACGCGGTGATGGCATCGACGTTCACGACGAACTTTGGCGGTTATGCCGAATACAAATGTATGCCGGAGGACGGCGTGCTGGCGATTGTGCCCGCGAGCATGACGTATGAGGAAGCCGTCGCCCTTCCGATTGGCGGGCAGACCGCGCTGCGCTTCCTGCACGCAGCGAACCTCCGCGCCGGGATGAACGTGTTGATCTATGGCGCGTCGGGGAGTGTCGGCACCTATGCCGTGCAGATCGCCAAAGCCTTCGGCGCGGAAGTGACCGGGGTATGCAGCACGGCGAACCTCGACATGGTCAAGGCGTTGGGAGCAGACCGCGTGATCGACTACACGCGGGAAGATTTCACCGCTGGCGGCGCGCGTTACGACATCGTTTTTGACGCGGTGGGCAAGACCTCGAAAGCGAAAAGCCAGACGGTGCTGGCTCCCAACGGCACTTTCGTGAGCGTCATGGGTGACGCCAAGGAGCAGGTCGAGGACTTGCTTGAACTGGTTAAGCTGGTCGAGGCGGGCAAGCTTAAATCGGTGATCGACCGCTGCTATCCGTTGGAGCAAATCGTCGAGGCGCACCGCTACGTCGATCAGGGACACAAGAAGGGCAACGTCGTCATCGTCGTCTGATTTACAGTGCGAGGCGACAGCCGTTAGGGACAATCCACAGATGAGAAGACTTTTAGAGGGTGCGGCGATCTGCACCCTCTTTTAATGCCCCATGTTATAATGTGGGTAGCAATTACCCGACGGGTCAATCCACATCCCTTGTGATAACTTTCTCTAATCTAATTGGCTTGGGCAAGTTGCCTATTTGACAGCCGACTGTATGTGTGCAAGTTGCACAGTAAATCCGTTTCTCTACTTCTCCTCAAACACACTTCGGCTATACTGAACAATGAAATGTCGGAATTCGGCAGCATTTTAGACAAAATACCAGCGCAGGCTGGCAAAGGAGCAAGCGGGTTATGGTAGTCGCCTACACCCCTAAACAACAGCAAACGACGGGTGTCTATGAGACGGCGCTCGCACAGTTCGACCGAGCAGTACGTTACTTAAATCTTGATAATTCGATTTCTGAATTTATGCGCTATCCTCGGCGCGAGTTCACCGTCAACTTTCCAGTGAAGCGCGACGATGGGCGGGTGGAGATGTTCACCGGGTATCGGGTGCATCACAGCACAGTCATGGGTCCCTCGAAGGGCGGCATCCGCTACAGCATGGCGGTATCGCTGGACGAGATTCGCGCGCTGGCGATGTGGATGACATGGAAATCCGCGCTGGTCAACATCCCTTATGGTGGCGCGAAAGGCGGGGTTGTGGTCGACCCCAAGTCGATGAGCATGGGCGAACTGGAACGGCTAACGCGGCGCTACGCCGCCGAACTGATCCCACTGATCAGCCCGCATTCGGACATTCCTGCGCCGGATATGGGCACCAACCCACAGGTTATGGCGTGGATCATGGACACCTACAGCATGACCGTCGGCTACTCCGTCCCGGCGATTGTCACCGGCAAGCCGATCAACATCGGCGGCAGCTTGGGGCGTAACGAAGCGACCGGGCGCGGCGTGATCGCCTGCATGGTCGAGGCGCTCAAGCTGCACGGTAGAGGTCTGACGAAGGAAGACACGCGGCTGGTGATTCAAGGCTTCGGCAACGTCGGCTCGAATGCGGCGGCTTATGCACAGTCGCTGGGCTTCAAAATCGTCGGCGTCAGCGACGTCGACGGCGGACTGTACAATGCCAACGGCTTGGACATCGGCGCGCTGCGCAACTACGTCGCGGAGACCGGCGGACTTAAGGGCAGTGCGTTAGGCGACGAAGTGACCAACTCCGAACTGCTGACGCTCCCCTGCGACGTGCTGATCCCGGCGGCGATGGAAGGTCAGATCACCCGGAAGAATGCTGACCACATCCAAGCGTGGATGATCGTCGAGGGCGCGAACGGTCCGACAACTCCCGAAGCCGACGACATCATCAACGGACGCGGCATTTTCCTCGTGCCGGACATTCTAGCGAATGCGGGCGGCGTGGTCGTCTCCTACTTCGAGTGGGTGCAGGACTTGCAGGCGTTCTTCTGGGACGAAGAAGAAATCTATCGGCAGCTTCAGCGGGCGATGTCGCGCAGCTATTACGCGACCGAGCAGACCGCCGAAGAATTCAACACCGACATGCGCACGGCGGCGCAGATTACGGCGATCCGGCGAGTGGCGGGCGCGCTCGAAACGCGCGGGATTTACCCGTAATCGGCGAATGTGAATATCGACGTTAATCGTAGGGGCGTTCAATTGAACGCCCCTACACGTTTATAGGGTTGCGATCACGGCAGCCCGTTTTGCTTTTCCCGAAGTTAGGCGCTACAAATGGAAGCATTAAACGAATATAGGAACATTGATGGATTTTAGAGAACTGCTGGCGAGCATTTTGCAGCCGAATTATGGACAGGTACAGTCGGTGCAGCAAGCGCTGGACGAGGGCTGGCTGGCGGAACGGTCGGAAGATTATGAGCGGGCATTCGCTGCCTTCGAACAGGCGATCCAGCGGGCGCAGGCGGGGCAGCGTGACGTTTCGCTGCTGACCGCATCGGCGTTGATGGCTCAACTGCATCAAGCCGAAATCCGACTGCGGCAGGGGCGCAGCGATGATGCCGAAGCGCTGGCGCAGACGGCGCTCGACGGGGTGCAAGGGCATACCCAGCGCGCCTATGCCACCTGCATGATCGGCGTGTTGGCGCAGGCAAAAGGCGATTGGGCAGCAGCGCACGCCGCCTACGAACGGGCGCTCGACTACGCGCGCGACGCCGGGGCGCTGGGCGCGGAAGGACGCGCGCTCGGTCACTTGGGCGAAACCTATCTGCATGATGGCAATGCGAGCTACGCGATCCATTTGCTGCGCGATGCGCTCTCGAAGCTGAATACGTCAGGCGACCTCGACCTGAACAGCCTGTTTACCGGGCTGCTCGGTCAGGCGTTGATCCAAAGCGGGCAGGTGGTGGAAGGGCTGCCCTTGATCGAGCGGGCGCTGCGGACCGCCTCGGCAATCGGCTACCGGCTCTACGAACGCCAGTGGGCGGTGCTGCTGGGCAGGCGCGCGCTGGTGGAGGGTCGTTATCAGGATGCGGCGACCTACACCGGGCAAGTGCTGCGGTTGTTCCCGCCGGATATGGTCTCGGCGGACACCGTCGCCGCTGCCGTGCAGATGTGCAAAGTCAGCTTAGGGCTGCGTAAAATCGACGAAGCGCTCGCTTACGCCGAAATCGCGCTCGACGGCGCGGCGAAACTCGACGACGCTGAGCTTCAGCGGGTGGCGCAGGGTGCTTATGGCGTCGCGCTGCGAGCGGCAGGGCGGAGCAGTGAGGCGATCCCGTACTTGCAGGCAGCGGCTGGCGCTTCGACAAACGCTTCGACAAACGACGATCACGTGAGCGTGGACGTGCTGCGGGCGCTGGCGGCGGCAGAAGTCGACAGCCACGCTTTCGATACGGCAGTCGCCACTTATCGGCGGGCGATCCAACAGGCGGACGCCGAGGGATCGGTGCTGGAACTGGCGCAAACGCGGCGCGATCTAGGGTTGGCGTATCAAAAGCAGGGTGATTTCAGCGCCGCCGTCGGCGAGTGGTCGGCGGCGCTGGCGATCTACGAGCAGCAGCACGCCTATGCTCAAATCGCGCGGCTGCACTGCGACATCGGCAGCACGCGCAAGCTGATCGGTCAGCGCGGGCGGGCGATCAAGGATTACGAGCAGGCGTTGATGGTCTTGAACTCCCTGAGCGAAGGCGAAGCTGAGACGCGCGGGCTGGTGCTCTCGAACGCCGCCAATGCCTACGCCGAGCAAGGCGACGCCGAATCCGCCGATGCCTTTTTCACCGAATCAATTGCGATTGCCGAGCGCTTGGGCGACCGGACGGCTGAGGCGACGCGCTGCGGCAATTACGGCTGGTTTCTGCTGCTGGTCGGGCGACCGCGCCGGGCGCTGGCGACGCTGGAACGGGCGCTGGCGATCAGCGAGTCGCTCAATTTGGCGCTGCCGACGGCGGTGCAGTACGACAATCTTGGCTTGGTCTACAACTCGCTGGGCGACACCTCGACGGCGCTGGAGCGGCACCGGAAAGCGCTGGAGCTGGTCAGCGTGCAGGGCGATCCGCTGTGGACGGCGCAGATCAAGGTCAACCTCGCCAATACACTGATCGCGCTGGAGTCGCTGGACGAGGCGCAGACTTTGCTGGACGAGGCGCTGGCTCAGGCGCAAGCGAGCAGCCACGCCGAGGCGACGATCTCGGCGCAGATCGGCTTAGGGCGGCTGCGGATCGCGCAAGGGCAGCCGGGCGCGGCGGACGAATTCATCAGTGAAGCGACCTTGCTCGCGCGCAAGATCGAGAACCGGCGGCTGCTCGCCGAGGCGCTGAGCCTGCAAAGTCAGCAGCAGGCGGCGCTCGATCAGCAAACGGCGGCGCTGGCGGCGTGGGACGAGGCGCAGCGGCTCTACAAGATGCTGCACATGCCGCAGGGCAAAACGCAGCCAGTGTGGTTGAATCTGAGCACGACTCGGACTTAGTGGCGATCTTCTACGGAGGGGATCATGGCTGTCGATGAAAATAAGCTGGTTGTCCGACGCTGGTACGATGATTATGTGAATCGTCACGACTTAGGCGTGCTCGACGAGCTGCTCACTCAGGATTTTGTCAATCATGTGCCAAGCAACGCGCCCGGCAATGGCAAAGCGGAACTGGGCATGGCGGATGGCTTATTGTTTGCTGCCTTTCCTGATCTGCGGCTGACGATTGAGGACATGATCACTGATGGGGACAAGATCGTTGTCCGTTACTCGGCGCTGGGGACACATCAGGGTAGTTTCTATGGCGCAGCGCCGACAGGAAAAACGCTCACCTCCTCCGGTATCGACGTGTTTCGCTGCGTCAATGGCAAAGTTGCCGAACGCTGGCTCGAAGCAGATTTCTTGGGTTTTTTGCAGCAGCTTGGCATATTTCCTAGCCCAAGCTGATGTATCACCGCATGGTTTAACCCGCTTATGGCGAAATTCTGGTTTGTCTCGGCGCCCCTGTTCAGTCACCTTGACTGGGGCGGCTACTTAAAGACGGCGCAAGCGCTGATGCGTCGCGGGCATGAGGTGACGTGGGTCAGCGAGAACACGCTCGGCGGAGCTTTAGCGGCAGCGGGCGTACCCTTCGCGCCGATCCGCAAGACGGGCTGGCTGTGGCCCCCACCGCCACCGCCCGACCTGACGACGATCCCGCCGCAAGAAGCCGTCATGCTGCGCTATCGCCGCGCGCTCGACACGTGGCTGAGCGAGGAACTGGTCGGCGAGGCGGTCGTGGCGCTGATCGAACTGGCGGGCGAGATCGGCACGCCGGATGCCATCGTAACCGATCCGTTTCTGACGGCGGCGGCGCTGGCGGCTGAGGCGCTCGGTCCGTTCCGTTGGCGGTCTGCGGTTGGGTGGCGCAGAAAGAATTGAACGAGGACTTCCTGTTTCCGGTGCAGCGCGAACTCGGCTCCGAGAGTCAGGCGCGGATTGCGCATCTGCTGGAGCGGTTCGGCTTGCGCGGCGAGAACATCGCGCCCGGTCCGACGCCGTCGATCCTCAGCCCGCATCCTGCACGTCAGCTACTTCAGCGAGTCGTGGTATGCGGCGGACGGGGCGAATCTGCTGCCGCAAACGCTGTTCGTCGGCGGCAAACCGACGCCGCCGCGCGGCGATCCGCCGGAATGGTTAAGCGCGATCCCTGCCGACACGCCGCTGGCGCTAGTCACGTTGGGCACGACCTTCACGGGCGATCTGGGTTTCTTTAGCTGGTCGGCGCAGGCGGCGATGCGCGCCGGACTGCTGCCCATCGTCGTGCTGGGCTGGAATCCGGTTGCGCCCGACGACAAAACCAAGCTGATCGCGGCGCTGCCCAAAGGGACGCGGCTGCTCAACTACGTGCCGTTCGATCACGTCCTGCCGCGCCTGCGGCTGATGATCCATCATGGCGGCATGGGCACGACGCACGCGGCGCTGATTCACGGCATCCCGCAGATCGTCGTGCCGCACGCGGCGGATCAGCGCGGGCAGGCGCGGCGGGTGGCGCAGGCGAAAGTCGGCTTGAATTTGACTGCTCACGACGTCAAGCAGGGGATGCTGTTTGAGGGCGTCAAGGCGCTGGCGAGCGACTCGACCGTGCTTCAGACGGCGCGCGATCTGGCGGCGGAACTGGCGTCACTTGGCGGCGTCGAGCGAGCGGCGGAAGCCATCGAAACGATTGCAACGAAGGGGTAGAACTCAGTTCTGCCCCTACAACCCCTCACCCCCGACCCCTCTCCCACGCAGGCGGGGAGAGGGGAGGAACGCCAACGGCGTGTGGTTGGGCGAACCCCCTGATTGATTGCTGAAAAATCACAAAGAGCACGCTAGTCTGGTTTGTCCCGCTGATCAAAATGTGGACGTGGTCGAACTCGGCGTCGGGGGTTCCGGTGCAGACTGGCTTGTGATTCCCCGGTGGTGAAAATCACCTATCGTAAAATTAGGTCTTGCCTTAGAGTCGACTCTAAAGAGTAGAGTGAGATCATGACAGGCGAAGTGAACGAAATCACGACCTACAGTGTTCAGCAAGCCGCCGAAATGACCGGACTCAGCGCGCACACGCTGCGATATTACGAGCGGATCGGGCTGCTGCTGCCGATTGCACGCGACGATAACGGCTATCGCCGTTACTCCGAACAGGACATCGGGCGAATTCAGTTTTTGTGCTGTTTGCTGGTCACCAAGATGCCGCTCGATGCGATCAAGCGCTACACGCAGTTGAGCGTGAGCGGCGACGACTACTACGATGAGCGGATCGCGCTGCTAGAGGCGCATCGCGCCGATGTAACCCGTCAAGTCGATGATCTGCTGGCGACGCTGGGGACGATAGATTTCAAGCTTGCTCTCTACCGTGAGCGACAAGCTAAGGAAACCCAATCGACATGACAGACAAGCGTAACTCGTTGGTATTGGTGACAGGCGGGTCGGGATTCGTCGGCTCGTACTGCATTTTGCAGCTTTTGGAAGCGGGCTATCGCGTGCGCACGACTGTGCGTTCACTCAAGCGAGAAGCCGACGTGCGGGCAATGCTCAAGGTTGGCGGGGTGGATGCAGGCGATAGGCTCTCGTTTGCCGCCGCTGATCTCGCGGCGGAGGCAGGGTGGGCGGAGGCGGTCGCGGACTGTGAGTACGTGCTGCACGTCGCCTCACCGTTTCCCGCCAGCGCCCCGAAAAGCGAAGACGAATTGATCGTCCCGGCGCGCGATGGGGCGCTCCGCGTGCTGCGTGCTGCGCGCGATGCCGGGGTCAAGCGGGTGGTGCTGACCTCGTCGTTCGCGGCGATTGGCTACGGGCATCCACCAATGGATCGTCCATTTACCGAGGCGGACTGGACAGACACGAACGCGGAAGACGTCAGCGCTTACGTCAAGTCAAAAGCGCTGGCGGAGCGGGCGGCGTGGGACTTTATCGAGCGTGAAGGCGGCGCACTGGAACTCGCGGTCGTCAACCCGACCGGGATCTTCGGTCCGGTGCTCGGCGCGGACTACTCCAGTTCGATTCACATCGTCGAGCAGTTGATGCGCGGAGCCATGCCATTTTTACCTCGCCTCTCGTTTGGCGTCGTCGACGTGCGCGACGTTGCCGACTTACACCTGCGGGCGATGCTCAACCCGGCGGCGAAAGGCGAACGCTTTCTGGCGACGAGCGGCTTGATGTCGCTGCCAGAAGTGGCACGAACGCTGCGGGTGCAGATGGGATCGGCGGCGGATCGTGTGCCGACGCGGACGATTCCTAACTGGCTGTTGAAGCTGCTGGCGCGAGTCAATCCGGCGGCGGCGCAGGTCGCGCCGGACGTGGGCAAAGTGCGAAAATCCAGCAGCGAGAAGGCTGAGCGCGTGCTCGGCTGGCAGCCGCGCCCCAAGGAAGACGTGATCGTCGATACCGCCGAGAGCCTGATCCGCTTGGGGCTGCTCGACGATAAGGCGGCATAGATTTGCGCTGAAAAAGGGCGTTCAATTGAACGCCCCTACAACGGTTTTGTCCCGCTGATCAAGATGTGGACGTGGTCGAACTCGGCGTCGGGGGTTCCGGCGCAGGTCGGCTTGAGGTGCTCGGCGACGGCGTCGGGCGCTTGCACCAGCAGGACTTGCAGGTGCTCGATCACGTCAGGCGCGCAGCCCTGCCGCTCCGCCCACGTCACTAAGCTGGCGCGGCGGCGCAGCACCTCAGTGTGATCGACGGTCAAGCCCGCGTCGAGGAAGTCGCCGCGCCATTCGTACTCGCTGAGGGCGCGGTTGTGGCTGGGGTCGCGCAGGCGCTCGAAGGCTTCGACGTAGGCGGCGGCTGGCTTATCCTCCGGCAGCAGGTGATCCTGCACCACCAAGCGCCCGCCCGGTTTGAGCGCGCGCGCCGACTCGCGGACGAAGGCGTAGACGTCGGGGAAGTGGTGCGGCGCGATCCGGCAGGTGATCAGGTCGAAGCTGTCCCCGGCGAAGGGCAAATCCTCGGCGTCGGCGGGGACGAACGCGACGTTGGGCGCATTCTGGCTCTCGACGAAGGCGCGGGCAGATGCCAACATGGTCGGGGCGTAGTCGGTGGCGATCATGCGGCGGACGTGGGGCGCGAGCTTGAGGGCGGTGTGTCCGCCGCCGGTGGCGACGTCACAGGCGATCCAACTGGCTTGGGGCGCGGCGATTTCGAGCAGGCGGTCGAGGTCTTCACCCTGCGAGTGGGTCGCGCTGGTGACGTAGCCCTGCGCGAACTGGCTGAAGCGCTGGCGCGAATGCGCTTTCTGATCGTCGGTTGGCATGGATGTGTCCTCTTTCGGGAGCGGCATATGCGCTCATGATAACGCGGAAGAAAAGCGAACCACAAAGAAAAGGAAAAGATTCAACGCAAAGGCGCAAAGGCACAAAGCCGCAAAGGGGCGGAACTTAGTTCCGCCCCTACGGATTAGCCCTCATATTTCGGTGAGCACCCATTACAATAAGCGTATGACTTTTTCTGCGGATGCGATCAAGGAGCGGGCGCGCGAGCTGGGGTTCGACCTCGCCGGGGTGACGCGCGCCGAACCGTCGCCGCAGTTGGACGCCTACTTCCGCTGGATTGACGCCGGGATGCACGGCTCGATGGGTTACATGGCGCGCCCGGATCGGCAGGCGCGGCGGCGCGATCTCAACCTGATTCTGCCGGGCGTCCGGTCGCTGATCGTGGTTGGGCTGGACTACGGCGCGCGGATTCCGGCGGACGTGCTGAACGATCCGGCGCGCGGGCGGATCGCAGCCTATGCGTGGGGACTGGACTATCACGACCTGATCGCGCCGCGCCTCGAAACGCTGGCGGCGTGGCTGCAAGCTGAGGCCCGGCACAGGCTGGCGCAGCGGGTCTACGTCGATACCGGCGCGATCCTCGAACGCAGCCACGCTCAGCAAGCCGGACTCGGCTTCACTGGCAAGAATACCATGCTGATCCACCCGCGCCGGGGGAGCAGCTTCTTCATCGCCGAGATTCTGACCGACCTCGAATTCGACGCCTACGACCTGCCCGGTCGGGCGACGCTGTGCGGATCGTGCACGCGCTGCCTGCGCGGCTGTCCGACCGGTGCTTTCCCGCGCCCGCACGTGCTCGACGCGCGCCGCTGCATCAGCGCGCTGACCATCGAGCACAAGGGCTGGATCGACCGGGAACTTCGTTCGCGCTTCGGCAACTGGGTCTATGGCTGTGACGTCTGTCAGGACGTGTGTCCGTTCCAGCGCTTCGCCCAGCCGACCCACGAGATCGTCTTGCAGCCAAGCGATCTCGACCGCGCCGCGCCGCCGCTGCTCGATCTGCTTGCGCTGGACGAGGCGGGCTTCGCCACCCGCTTCAGCGGATCGGCGATTATGCGGATCAAGCGGGATCGGCTGGTGCGGAATGCCTGCATCGCCGCCGGGAATTGGGGTAATGACGCGGCGATTCCGGCGCTGGTTAAGCTGCTGGACGACGCGGCTCCGCTGGTACGCGGTCATGCGGCGTGGGCGCTGGGGCGGATCGACTCAACGCTGCCCGCGCTCAAACGGCGTTATGATCAGGAAACGGACGGCGACGTTCGCGCCGAGATCGCCCTCGCCCTCACGGGGACATAAGATCGGGCGAGGTCGCGGCGTCAGGATTTCAGAAGTTGGATTGGTGGCAACGTCCGTAGGGGCGTTTAATTGAACGCCCCTGCACGAAGATTACACAGACTTGAGGAGATTCGATCATGGAACACAAGTCGTTTACCGTGCCGAACATCGGCTGTGACAACTGCGTCCGCACGATTGTCAACGAACTG
This sequence comes from uncultured Chloroflexia bacterium, assembly GCA_963826685.1. Taxonomy (GTDB): domain Bacteria; phylum Chloroflexota; class Anaerolineae; order Aggregatilineales; family Phototrophicaceae; genus Flexifilum. The sequence continues at coordinate 741,703 of CAWGYC010000009.1, forward strand.
AGCCAGAAGCAGGGCATCAACCACGTCGAGGGTAACGTCGATACCAAGCGCGTCACGGTCGATTGGGAAGCGCCGATGACATGGGACGGGATCGTCGAGACGCTGGACGCCATCGACTACTCGCCCGCGCAGACGCTCACGCCGTAAGCGAGCAGGGCGGAACTCAGTTCCGCCCTTACGAGGCAATCGTCGCGTTGCAGCCGCGAGTTTTTGATTCGTCGGTTCTATCCATGCTAGAATTGCAGTAATTTTTACTGTAAGTAAGGGAGTTAAGCCGATGGATAGCAAAACGTTCCTGATCCCGACGATGATGTCGGGCGACGGCGAGATCATCGAGACCGAGTTGGGGCAGCTCGCCGGGGTGCGGCAGGTGCTGATCCATCAGCCGACGCACAGCGTCACGGTGACGTGGGCGGCTCCGGCGACGTGGGAGGCGATTGAGCGGCGGCTGCTGGCGCTCAACTTCACGCCCGATCTGCCGCACGATGATTTCTAACGCCGTGAGCCGGTTGGCTTTGCGACGCTTACAACCTCACCCCCTGACCCCCTCTCCACTGCGTAGAGAGGGGGAATACCCTCATGCCAATACGGCGCGGCGGAATAGTAGCGAGCATTCGCCAAACCAGAGGGACGCTTGGCGGACGTTGGTCATTTGAACTCACTTCATGCGATGCCGACGTTTCAGCAGGCGGCGGAGACGGCAGCGGCGCTGAGCGGCGCGCGCTTGATCTCCGCCGAGTTCATGTATAAGCCGCGTCCGGGTGCTCCGCGCGAGCGCCGGGTGTTCGACTTCGCGCTGGCGTCGCGCTTGAGCGAACTGAGCCGCTACGACGGGGCGGCAGTCGTGCTGATTTGCAACGATGCGGCGACCGTCCAGAGCTTCGCCGACCTGCCGGATGCCTATCCCCGTCTACACTTCGCCGCCGCGATCACCCATCCTGAGCGGGTGTTCCAGACTCCAACTGATCCTTATCGCCAGACGCCGGAGCGCTGCGGCTGGCGCGATCCAGCGGGCTGGCGACGCTACGCCCTGACGGATCGCTGGGCGCGGATCACGTTCGCGCTGGACGCGGCGCGCGAATTCGATTCGCCCGGTTATTTGATCATGCCGGCGCACGATGCCGTCTGGGGGCGGGAACTGCTGGCGCGACTGCTGCGCCTGAGCGAGCAGCACGCGCGCAAGGGACTGCCCGCCGCCGTCAGCCCCTACACCTATTATCAGCATTCGGTCGTCCCGGATTTGAACGTCGATCCGCTGATGATCGACGCCGTGAACGCCGCCTTCAACCGGGATTCGCGGCTGCGCTGGCGGCTGCGCTCGGGTCACTATCAAGCCTTCTGGGGCAAGATGGGCATGATCCCGTTCGGGATGTGCGGCGCGCTGCGCGATCATGTCGAGACGATGGTCTGGGAGGATGACCTCGAAATCGACCGCGCCATTCGCGCAGCCGGTTATGCCGCGGTCTGCCGCTGGATCGACAACCCGGCGCTCTACCGGCAGACGCTGCCGCTGTTCGACCGCGACGGGCTGCGCACGCTGATCGACCGGACGCTGCATTACTCGCTGAGCATCCCCGGCGACAGCAGCCTCATCAGCCAGCCGTTGGATTGGTGGGGACGGCTGCGCCGCCGGATCGATCCGCGTTACGCGCGGGCGCTGGCGCTCGCCGAAGCGGTCACCGCCGAATGCCGCACCGAGATCGCCGCGCGGCTGGATCGCTGCGGCGCGTCGTGGGTCGATTGGGGCGCGTATCGCTACGTCGCCCGCGTGGGCGATCCGGTGGTTCAGGTCTGGAAGTATGAAGGGGGTATGTTATAATCATAATTCTCAAGATCAAGCGGAATAAAGAAGTGAATCTATGATCCCAGCAAGTGATATTCGCAGAGGCACGGTTCTCGAAATTGACGGGAACACCTATCGGGTAATCAAAACGGAATACAACAACCCCGGTCGCGGTGCGGCGTCGATGCGCGCGCAGTTGATGGACATTGCCACAGGTTCGACCCAGTACCGAATTTTCTCGGCGGAAGACAGCCTGAATAACCTATACGTCGAGACTTTCGGCGTCAAGTATCTGTACGGCGACGAAGACCTGCTCCATTTCATGAACATGGAATCCTTCGATCAGTACGACGTCAACCGCTCGCTGTTCGGCGACGATGCGCTGTACCTCAGGGAAGACATGGACTTGCAGTTGAACATGAACGGGGCGCGGGTGCTCGACTACCAACTGCCGACGACGATGGTCTACCAGATCGTCGAGGCGGAAATCGCGGTCGTTGGCAACACGTCCGGCTCGGTGACCAAGCGGGTCAAGACCGATACCGGGCTGTCGGTGACAGTGCCCAACTTCGTCAACGAGGGCGACTCGATCAAGGTGGATACGCGCGACGGCTCTTACGTCGGGCGGGCGTAGAAGCTGACCCCACTCAGGAAGCAAAAAAGCACACGATCCTCGACGAGCCGTGTGCTTTCGTTTTGAGCGCAAGCGCGTCTACTTCGCCACGTCGCGCAGGGCGTTGGAGACGTTCTCCAGCCCGCGCCGCAGGTGATCGTCGTCGGTCCAGCCGAAGCCAATCCGCATATGATGGCGGTCGCACTCGAACCAGTGACCGGGTCCGACCATCGTCTGGTAGTCGTCGAGCAGGGTCGCGTAGAAGCGGTCGAGGTCGATGCCGAGGTCGGGGCGGATGCGCGGGAAACAGGCGACGCCGCCCTGTGGCTCGACCCACTCCATCAACGGCTCCTCAGCGATCCACTCCCTGACAATGCCGAGCTTGTGGGCGATGTCGCCGCGAATGCGGGCAAGCTGCGCGTCCTTGTGCAGCAGATACTGGTAAGCGACTTCCTCGTCCAGCACCGATCCGCTGATGAAAATCTGCTCTTTCGCCGCCAGAAACGTCTGCATCAGTTCCGCGTCCTGCGTCATCAGCCAGCCGAGCCGCAGCCCCGGTAAGCCGTAGGTCTTGGAGAGCGACGACACGCTGATCACGTTGGGCGAGAGCGAGGCGGCGGGCGGCAGCACCTCGGCATAACCCATCTCGCGGTAAGTTTCGTCAACCAGCAGCAGACAGCCGCGCGACTCGACCAGTTCGACCAAGCGCTCAAGCTGCGCCCGTGTGGTCATGGCGCCGGTGGGGTTGTGTGGGACGGTAATGCTGACGTAGCGCGTCTCCGGGCGGATGCGCGCCGCCAGCGCGTCGACGTCGATCTGCCAACCCTGATCGAAGGTCAGGCGAAACCATTCGGTGTCCGCCCCGATCTGGCGCGGCGTCTCGATGTTGGTGGCGTAATTCGGATAGACCACGATCATGTGGTCGCCGGGTTTCAGCAGCGAGGTGGCGACGATGAACAACGCCGCCGCCGCGCCGACGGTCATCAGGACGTGATCGGGCTGCAAGGGCGGGGTGTCGGCGGTCAGCAGGGCGCGCAGTTCCGGTTTGCCCAGATGATCGCCGTAGGCGAGGACAAGATCACTCAGGTCGAGCGCGAGGTCGCCGAGGCGCACGTCGGTGACGGAACTTTCGGAGAGATTGTACTTGATCGCGTCGTAGCCAAGCTGCTCCGGCAACTCGACTTCAATCGGCATCCGGCGATATTGCATCGTTGAACATCCTCGTGTGGTAGGCGGGCGAGAAGCTGAATCATGCCGTATTGTGGCGGCGAGTGCTAGTCGTCGTTCGTCGACGGGCTGCGCTGTCACTGTCAAGGCAAGCCCATTTTTTTGGCGATGATCGCTGGAAAAACTTGTGCAGGATTGCCCCTCTACCCAAACACGAGCGGCGAAGCTGGCAATAATATCCAAAGCTTGGTGCATTATGCTAAGCAATCAATCTATTCTTTAGCACAAACTCACATAATCTTCCGCGTCAATTTCCCTAGACTTGGAATGCTGATATTCGTGATCACCGATGAAGGAAGCTATGACCACTCAACTGCGTGACTTCTTGGAAATTCCCTACGCTGAACTTGAGGAACTCAACCTCGAGCAGAAGGCAAAGCGCATCAATCGCACACCGATGGATACGCTGCGCGAAGAACGGATGCGTTATCTCAGCGACGAGAAGCGTATCAAGGCGGTCACGGTTTGCTTTAGCGACCTTGAGGGTCGGCTGCACATGCTGGACTACGACAAGAAGTTCTTGTTGAAATCGGCTGACAACCTGACCTTCGACGGATCATCGGTGCGCGGATTCACCCAACAGTCCGAATCCGACCTCCGTTTGGGGATCGACTGGGGCGCGTTCTACTGGCTGCCGTCGGACATCTTCGGGACGGGCAAGGTGCTGGTCTTCGGGGAAGTGCTCCAGCGTGACGGCGAGCCGTATCCCGCCGACCTGCGCTCGGTGCTGAAGCAGTACACTGACGCCCAATACGCCCAGAATGGCTACACCTTCAACCTCTCCAACGAGATCGAAGGGTTCCTGTTCCAAGGCAGGCACGCCGAACAACTTTACATTGAGACTGGCGAATTCATCCCGGTTGCGACCGGCGGCTACTATCATTCGCTGCCGGGCGACGCGCTGCGGTCGTTCATCGACCTCGCGGCGGAAGTCCAGCGGGCGATGGGTTTCGCCAACGAAAAAGATCACCCGGAAGTCGCGCCGTCGCAGTTCGAAATGAACTACGGTCACGCGCCAGCGGTCGTCGCCGCCGATCAAGTGCAGCTCTACAAGCTGATCGCCCGGCAAGTCGCGCGGCAGATCGACATGACCGCCAGCTTCCTGCCCAAGCCAGTCACCGGCGTCAACGGCAGCGGGATGCACACCAACATGTCGATCACCAAAGGCGACCTCAACCTGTTCTATCAGGCGGACGGCGAGGATGGGATTTCCGGCTTCGCGTGGGATTACGTCAAGCGGATTTTGACCTACGGGCGCGACCTGTGCCTGATCCTGAACCCGAGCGTCAACGCCTACCGTCGGCTCGACCCGCACTTTGAAGCGCCGAACCAGATCAAAGCGTCGGCGATTGACCGGGGCAGCATGGTGCGTATTCCGCTGGGGAACTCGAAGTCCGCGCGGACGGAAGTCCGTTCGATTGCACCGGATGCCAACCCGTATCTGGCGATTTACACGCTGTTCAAGACCGGGCTGGAAGGCAGCATCGGCACGGTTGCGCCGGACGCGATTCTGCCGGACAACATCTACGATGCGATTGACGATTTGGAGAACAGCAGTTGGATCAAGTCGCTGTTGGGTGAAGAAGTCACCCTGAAGTATGCCGAACTCAAGCGCAGACTGGCGGATCGCTGCCCGCGTTTGCTCGGCACGCTGATCAAGCCGTCCGAGATTCAGTTCCACCACGAAGTCCAGAACCAGATGCTCTGGAATCAGTTCTAAGCGACACGAATCGTCGGTAGGGGCGGGTTTCAAACCCGCCCCTACGTCAAATCTTCGCTAGTGAGGCGTTACGCGCGCCCCCACTTCTTGTACGAATCTTCGAAGGTCATGCCCGCCGCCATGTCGTCGCGCATCCCCTGTTCTTCGGCTTCCATCTTTTCGACTTTGACGAGGGTTTCCAGCGCAATCGCTTCCGGTACGACGATCACGCCGTCCATGCCGCCGACGATCCAGTCGCCGGGCTTGACGCGCACGCGGCTGGTCAGCGTCCCCGGCATCCCGATATTGACGTCGATGGCGGCGATGCGCCAGCGCTGCGACAACTCAATCGGCGAGGTGCCGCGCGCGCAGGGGGTGTAATTGGGGATCACTTCCAGACCCAGCCAGTCGCGAATATACGAGTCGAGGACGATGCCGCGCGCGCCGTGCTGCTGGAGCGCCCAACTGGTCATCTCGCCGAATTTTCCCGCGTGCGCCTCGCCGCCGGATTCGACGACAACCACGCTGCCGGGATAGACGGTATCGACCAACTGCTGGAAATAGTTGCCGCCCCATTCGTCGCCTTCGCCGCGCGGCACGGGATAGGCGCTGCCGATCACCGTAATCGCTTGCCCGGCGAGGTGGGTATGCGGGAACAGCGGGCGAATCCCCAAGTCGAGGCATTGATTGCCGTAACCCATGTGGTCGAGGGTATCGTAGATGTTGGCGACGCGAATTTTGTCCCAACGGGCTTGCAGTTCAAGGACAGACGGTTGGTTTTCAGACATGGTCGTTTCTTCCTAAATTTGAAATAGTCGTCTCGCATTACCAATAGGGCGTTCAATTGAACGCCCCTACAACCTCACCCCCTGACTCCCTGTCCATGCAATGGAGAGGGGGAACATTCAGCCACGTTGAGCGTAGACGATGCGGGGGTGAGGTTTGTTTTGCTAATCGAAATAAGTATCGCCGTTCCAGAGCAGTGACTTGGCGACCTTGTCGTTCAGTTCGACGCCGATGCCCGGTCGCTCCGAGACGGTGGTGAAGCCGTTCTCGACGAAAGGCTTGTCGCCGTCGCAGAGGTCGCTCCACCACGGGATGTTGAGCGCGTGCAGTTCGAGCACGAGGAAGTTGGGCACCGACGCCAGCACGTGACAGGCTGCCATCATCCCCAGCGGCGACGAGACGTTGTGCGGCGCAATCGGGATATAGTAGGCGTCCGCCATGTCGGCGATGCGCTTCGCCTCGGCGATACCGCCCGCTTTGGACAGGTCGGGCATGATCACGTCGGTGGCGTGGGCGGCGAACAGTTCCAAGAACTGGAAGCGGGTGTACTGATTCTCGCCGGTGCAGATCACGGTGCTGCTTGACCGCCGCACCTGCGCCAGCGCGTCGATATTCTCGGCGGGGACGGGTTCTTCGAGCCAGAGCAGGCGCAGCGGCTCGACCGCCTTCGCCAGCGTGATCGCCGAGGGCAGGTCGAACTGCCCGTGACAGTCAATCGCCAGATCGACCTCAAAGCCGATCCCCTCGCGGACGCCTTCGATCAAAGAGATGACGTGGGTCATCTCTTTGGCGCCGACCGTCCAGTTGTAGGGATCAAGCTTGCCCGTGCCGGAGTGATCGACGTCGAACTTGACGGCGGTAAAGCCCTGCTCGATGGCTGCCAGCGCTTTTTCGGCATAGGCTTGCGGCGTGTCGTCTTCGCCGGCGTGGAGGTCGGCGTAGAGGCGAATCTTGTCGCGGAACTTGCCGCCGAGCAGCTTGTAAATCGGCACGCCGAGCGCCTTGCCGACGATGTCGTAGAGCGCGTTGTCGATGCCGGTCAGCGCGAAGATCAGCGGGGCTTCGCCCGATCCGCCGTAGCGCCCGACGCGGCGCATCTTTTCGTAGAGCAGGTTGATGTTGAAGGGGTCTTCGCCGATCATGTACTGTTTCATTGCCATGATCGCCGACTTGACCGCGAAGCCCGAATAGCCGGGACCGCCGGAGTTGCATTCCCCGGTGCCGACGATGCCCTCGTCCGTGTAGATGCGGACGAACGTCCAGATGCTGCCGCCGCTCCAGTTCTCGTTGCGTCCGATAACGCTGGCTTGTACGTCTGTGATCTTCATATTTCTTCTTTCCAAGATGCGTGTAGAAGGAAACTTTAGCGCAGGCTCTCAGCCTACGGTTGACCAAGCAAGTCCGTTTGTCGCATTTGTTGGTAGGAGCGGGTTTCAAACCCGCCCCTACAGCCCCTCACCCCCTCTCCCACGCAAGCGGAGAGAGGGGAACGTAGCGGGTTTTTGTCCCTCTACCCGTTTACGTGGGAGAGGAACGGCTTGCCTAAGCGCAGCGACGCAAGCAGGGTGAGGGGAAATGAGCGCTGCAAGCCAGCACCATTGGTTATATATAACGCCCCTACGGGAACCCTTCACGTCAGAGTGCCTAGCCTTTCACGCTGCCCGCCGTCAGTCCTTCGACGAGGAAGCGCTGAGCGAAGATGTAGACGCAGACCACCGGAACCGCCATCAGCAGCGACGCCGCCATCAACTGCCCCCACGGATAGATGTCACCGAAGACCAGCAGTTGCAGCCCGACCGGCAGCGTCTTGAGGTTGTCGCTGGTGATGAACACGAAGGCGAACAGGAATTCGTTCCAAGCGTTGGTGAAAGCGAACAGCGTCACCGAGAGCAGGGCGGGCGCTGCCAGCGGCAGGGTGATTCGCCAGAAGGCGGTGAAGCGGTTCGCACCGTCGATGAAGGCGGCTTCTTCCAGTTCAACCGGGATCGAGCGAAAGTAACCGAGCATGACCCACGTGGCAAACGGCATCAGGAAAGTGGGATAGGTCAGAATCAAGGCGGCATAGGTATTGATGATGCCCAACTGGGTCAAGATGCTGTAGAGCGGGATGAACAGCAGCGAGGCGGGCAGCAGATAGGTCACCAGCAGCAGGGTGGTCAACAGCCCCGCGCCGATAAATTTCAGCCGCGCCAGCGCATAAGCCGCCAACGCCGCGACGACTACCGAGATCGCGGTGCTGATGGTCGCCACCAAGACGGTATTGCGGAACCAGATCAGGAAGGGCGTATTCTGCAAGAGCGAGCGATACTGCTCGGTTGTCCACGGGTTGGGGATGAAAATCGACGTGAAACGCTGGATTTGCAGGTCGCCTTTGAACGACGTGATCAGAATCCAATAGAAGGGAAAGAGCACGAAGATCAGCACCGGGATCAGCAGGATCATGCGCGTGCTGATGCCGACGCGCTCGCGCTGCGAGCGTTTCAGCCGGGGCGTCCCGTCAACGCGGACGGGGATTAGGTGCTTGCCGAGCCAGCTCATGCCGTCTGCCAGCCACTCCAACGGCAGGAAGAACAGGTCAACCACGTAGTTCAAGCCGCGCCCGAACATGCCGAGCGCCCGGTCGAACAAAGTCTCGTTCTGCTTATCGCGGTTTTCGTCGTGACCGGGGCGCATCATGCGAGCGAGGAAGAAGATGAAGACCGCCATGATCGGCGCCATGCTGAAGGCGGTCGCGACGCCGGGACCGAAGCGCAGCCCGATGATCGCTTTTTCGTAGGCGAGGATCGAGAAGACGCGCGTCGCGCCACCGGGACCGCCGCCGGTCATCAGGTAGATCAGCCCGAAGGTGTTGAAGGTCGAAATCGCCGAAAGCAGCAGCGTTACGATGATCACGTAGCGTAGCCCCGGCAGGGTGATGTGCCGGAAGCGCTGGACGGCGTTGGCGCCATCGACTTCGGCGGCTTCGTACTGCTCGCTGGGGATCGCCTTCAAGCCTGCCAGCAAGAGCAGCGTATAGAAGGGGATGCCTTTCCAGACGTTGACCGCGATCACGCTGGGCATGGCTAAGCCCGGATCGGAAAGCCAAGCGATCGGGTGGTTAATGATCCCAAGCCACTGCAAGATCGGGTTCAGCCCGCCGAAGATCGGGTCGTAGATACTGCGGAAAGTCAACGCGGTGACGACTTCCGGGACGATCCACGGCAGCAGAATGATGCCGGTCAAGACGCTGCGGAAGGGCATCTTGGTGTTGAGCAGCAGCGCAATCGCCATGCCGAAGACGAACTTGACCGAGAGCGAGCCGACGGTAAAGACGACCGTGTTGCTCACCGTGCGGATGTAGTCGCTGTCGTGGAAGAGACGGGCGTAGTTGTCCAGTCCAACGTAGACGTCGCTGCGCGTGATGAACGAGCGCGTCGTCATGCTGATCATGATGGCGTTGATGAAGGGCCAGACGATCAACGTCGCCATGATCACGATGATGGGCAAGACAAACACCAGCGCGATCCTCCAGTCGCGCCCGAGGATCGCGTTCACGCGACTGGATCGGGTGACCGGGTGTGGCTGAAACAGCGACGTCGGGTTCAGTTCGGCTGGTTTAGCCATAGTGGGTGTTCTTTCCGTTGTTTACGGTCTCGGTGGCTTCGCGTCGACGAAACCAGCGGTCTCGTCGCTGCGAAGCCAACAGCAGGTTTCGTGCCGGGGAAGCAACGTCACGCCCCGGCACCCAATACCCCGCGATTCAAATACTGACCCCACCCCCGACCCCTCCCCGAATTCGGGGAGGGGAGCAAGCTACACGTCGAGGGCGACAGAATACCTGTTCACACGGTTGCTTAGCTTTGCGAGACGCCGCTTTCTTCGAAGATCTGGACGATCTTGTCGTTCGCGTCGGCGACCGCGTCATCGACGTTCATCACGCCATTGATGATGTTCGCCATCATCGTCGTGAGGATCGACTGCCCGGCAATGGCGTCGATCAGCGCGTTTGGCTTCGCCGGATACGACCGTCCATAGAAAGGCACCGGATTGTATAGGATTTCTTGGAAGACTTTGAAGTTGTCGTCAGCCGCGACCAGATCCGGGGTCCACAGCCCCTTGTAGGCGGGGAAGACCTGTCCGGCGCTCTGTTGCGCCAGCGGCGTGAAAGTTGCCGGCTCGAGCAGCGATAGGATCAGCTCCTTCGCCAGATCGGCATTCTTCGCGCCCTTGAAGATGGTCATCCACGTGCTGCCACCTGATTCCATCAAGCTTCCGTCGAGCCACTTGGGCGCGTGCAGCACCGCCGTTGTCTCAAAGACCGGGTTGCCGTCGGCTTTCGCCTTGGAGTAGACGCTTGGCTGGTTCAGAGTCAGCCCGATTGTGCCCGCCAAGTACGCCTCGTTGTTGCCGGTGTCCGTCCAGCTCATGACGCCGGGCGGCAGCATCGGCGCGTATTTCGGGTCGGTATAGATGTCAGCGAGCCACTGGACTCCAGCAATGGTTTCCGGCGAGTTGAAGACGACCTTCAGACCAGTTTCGTCGGTGTAGCTGCCGCCGAAAGCCTGAATCACGCCTTCGACCAAGCCGGTGCCGTCACCACTCTGGTTGACCGTGAAGCCCCATCCCCAGACATTGTTAGACGGGTCTGAGATCTCGAGGGCGGCATCGCGGCGCGAATCCCACGTGTCGAGCGAGTAGACATCGATGCCTTTGGCTTCGAACAAGTCTTTGCGGGCGAACCACGCTCCGGTATAACTGGTGAAGGGGACTGCCCACCACTTGCCGTCGATGAAAGCATTATCCTTAGCGCCCACCGGCACAACATCGCCATACAAGGCGATGATCTGCGCCATCAAATCGCTCATATCTTCCACCAGATCGTAGGAGTACATCTGGGGGATGCTCAAGCCGTGATAGCCCAAGTCGGGCGGATTGCCCGCTTGGACTGCGGCGATCATCTTGGCGGTGAAGTCACCGAACAGTTCCGGGTTCGCCGTCGAGAGGTCGAGCTGAACGCCCTTGCTGGCAGCGAAGTCGACGATGTCCTGATGGATCGTGTCCTGCACCACTTGAAAATATTCGGTCTTCTGGATGACGCTGAGCGTCCCCGCAGCGCCCTCCGGCAGCGGCGGCGGGGTCGCCGTCGCATCTTGAGCAAAAATGCCGGGAATCTGGATTCCGGCTGCCAGCAGCGCGGCGCTTCCGGCGGAAGCGCGCAAGAAGTCGCGGCGGCTCATTCTCTTGTTCATAATCTTTAGCTCCTGAATAGTTTTCTCTCACGCTTCGACGGTTTGAGAAGCTGGACGAAAATCTGGTTTGCGGCGCATCCCTCCATCTAAGTCAACAGTTCGGGCGGCTGACCCTGCCCCTTAGGTTTTGCTACGCCAGCGATGAGCAACCGCTGCGTTCATCGCCCTTGCCGCAGGTCTCATGTGTCCTGACTCCTTTCGCTCACACCGACGTAGGCAAACGGGAACCCGTGAAGGGATTGTTGGTGGGCAAGATCAACCCGGCGCGCGTTATGGGCGAAGCGGCGCGATACCGGAACGCGGATTTCGCCATGCGGGTTGATCGGAGGGGAAGCCATTGCTGCCATCAAGGCTGTGTCTTTTTAAGTAAGCGATAAATTTATGACGGGTACGAAAAGCCGACGCTGCTAATCTGCCGCGGTCGTTTGCGGCTTCGGCTTACCGACAACGCGCACCGAATTGACCAACTCGCCAATCGGATCGATCCTGATACGGATGCTGTCTCCGGCGACCAGCGTAAACGTGTCCGCCGGGACGACGCCGGTTCCGGTGAACAGCAGCGCCCCATGCGGGAAACGCTTGCAGCGCCCCAAATAATCGATCAACTCCGCCAGCGGGCGATGAATGTCGTCGGTCGAGGTCGCGCCGTTGAACACGGTGCGTCCGCCGCGCTCGATCTGGATGTCAATCGTCAGATCGGGCCAAACGGTCGCGCCGGGCTGAAGCCAGAGCCGGGGACCTAACGCGCAGGCGCTCTCGTAGACTTTTGCCTGCGGCAGATAGAGCGGATTTTCGCCTTCGATGTCGCGCGAACTCATGTCGTTGCCGATGGTGAAGCCGACGACTTCCATATGGGCGTTCAAGACGACCACCAATTCGGGTTCGGGCACCGACCACTCGGCATCGGCGCGGATGCCGACCGGCTGGTCGAGGTCGACCACGTCGTAGCCGTTCGCCTTGAAGAACAATTCCGGGCGGATGGCGTCATAAACGCGGCTGTAAATGGTGCTGTGGTTGGATTCGGCTTCGCGGGCTTCTTCGCTGCGCTTGTAGGTGACACCTGCCGCCCAGATTTCCTGACGGCTGACTGGAGCGCGCGGCGTGATCGCGGTGCGCCCGACAGGTGCTTGGGCTAGCTCTCGGAGTTTGGCGATCAGGTCGGCGGCGTGGGGCGCATCCGCTTGGTCGGAGAGCAGCCAATCCAGCAAGGGCGTGGGTCTGCGTCCGTTCAAGGGATATAGGTTCTGCCCATCCTCTAAACCGAGGCTGAGGTCAGAATCGTACTGAACCAAAAACAAATCGTCAGACATAAGGCGAGTCGCTTAGTTCACTATTTGGACATAAGCTTCAATAATTGAACAACGCCATCGTAGCACGCACGGAATTTTTTGTCAACAAAACCCGTAAAAGCGGCGGCGGCAGCAGCGACGACTATCATGGGGAGCACAGCGAGAGCAAAGAAAATGTAGCCCAACCGTCTGAGCGAAGCAAGTCGCGCGCTCGTCAAATGTTCCAAACCAATCGCCGGGTGGTGGTTGACACCACGTCAAGCGGCTGAATACAATGGGATGGTTCAATAGTTGAACTATATGGTGCTAGTTTTTAACCCCTCACCCCCTGACCCCCTCTCCCACGCAAGCGGAGAGAGGGGAAATCAGCGCAAGTGAACTAGCACCATTGGTTATGTAACGCTCCTACGAGAAAGACCGAATATTCAGACTGGTTCTAGAGTCTTTGTGCTGGCGGACTCCGACAAGAAAGAAAAGCCCATTTATGTCTGACCAGCGTGATGAAAATGATGCAAATTACTCCGGCACGGTGATCAAGGCGCTCGACATTCTGGCGTGTCTGGCGGATCACCGGCGTCCGATGACGGCGCAGGCGGTCGCCAATGCTTGCGACATCTCGCGCCCGACCGCTTATCGACTGCTGGCGACGCTGGGGTCGCGCGGGTTCGTGCGCACGGACGCCAATTATCAATACTCGTTGGGGACGCGGCTGCTCTCGCTGGGCAGGATCGTGCTCGACAGCATCGACCTGCCGGAACTGGCGCGCCCGTACCTGCACGAACTGTGCGCGATCTCGAACGAGACCGCCAACCTCTCGATTTTGGACGAGACCGAACTGCTGTACATCGGCAAAGAGGAGAGCCTGCATACGCTGCAAAAACAGGTTTTTGTGAACATGCGCTCGGACGTGGGGACGCGGATCATGCCGCACTGCTCGGCGATGGGCAAAGCGATTCTAGCGTATCTGCCCCCGGCGGCGCTGGACGCGCTGCTGCAAAAATCGCTGCCGCTCAAAGTCTACACTGCCCACACTATCACCGACGCGGACGCTCTCCAGCACGATCTGGCGCAGATTCGGCAGCAAGGGTATGCCATCGACGACCGCGAAGTCGACGACGGGACGCGCTGTGTCGCCGCCCCGATCTTCGACAACAGCGGACAGGTCGCGGCGGCGATGAGCATCGCCGGTCCGACTTACCGGCTCAAGTTGGATCGACTGCACGAATTGTCGCCGGAAGTGCGGCGGGTCGCGCTGGCGCTGTCGCACCAACTCGGCTACACCGGCTGATCGAAAACCGGGCTACCTCAGGCTGGCTAAACGGGCTATCATCGGCGCGGGTGGTCACGTGATGAAGCTGGCATCCAGCGAGGAACAGCATGAATACTTCAGCCAGAGCGGGCGAACTGCTGCAACAGGCACTCACTTCGACGCGGGAAGCCGAACAGGTCGTCAACGACTTGATCGTCGCCCACGATTATCAGGACGTGGCGCTGCTGGTGACGCAGGCGGCGAGCGCGCTGCTGGAATCGGCGGCGCTGCTGATGCAGTCGCAGGGTGAAGCCGCCTTCGACGAGATCGAGAAAGCGGAAGACCTGCTCGACATGGTTTACCACATCATCGACGGCGAGATCGACGACGACGAATGAGCCGATGACCGCGACAACCCAACCATCTACCACACTCGACGGCTTCGTCTTCGACCTCGACGGCACCGTCTATCTGGGCGATCACGCGCTGCCGGGGGCGGTCGAGACGATTGCTCGCCTGCGCGCCGAGGGCAAGCGCGCCCTGTTCGTCACCAACAAACCGCTGCAGCCGCGCACCGTCTACGCCGCCAAGCTGACCAAGCTCGGCATCCCGACCGACCCGGACGACGTGATCACGTCGGGCTACGTACTCGGCTATCACTTGGCGCAGCACTATCCGACGCTGCAGCTCTACGTGATCGGCGAACCGGCGCTGCGCGACGAACTACGCGGTCACGGCTTGACGGTGTTGGAGGAGTTCGCCGACCAAGACCCGCAGGAAGTGATCGATCCGACCGGCGTCGACGCGGTGGTGGTCGCCTTCGACCGCACGCTCGACTATCGCAAGCTGAATACCGCCTACCAAGCGCTGATCAACGGGGCGCGCTTCTTCGCCTCGAACGCCGACAAGACCTGTCCGATGCCCGGTGGCGGCATCCCCGACGCCGGGGCGACGATTGCCGCGCTGGAGCACATCAGCGGGCGCAAGCTGGAACTGCTGGCGGGCAAGCCGTCTCATTTGATCATGGATGTGGCGGTCGCGCGGCTGGGCGTGCCGCCGGATCGCTGTCTGATGATGGGCGACCGGCTCGAAACCGACATGCTGATGGGGCGGCAGGCGGGCATGAAAACCGCGCTCGTCCTGACCGGCGCGACCTCGGCTGAAGCCGCGGCAGCAGCGGAAACTCAGCCGGATTTCGTGCTGGCGAACATCGGCGAACTGCGAGCGATCCTCAGCAGCGTTGGCGGTTGATGTGGTTTAGAAATTAGATATGGAGTTTGTCCGTAGGGGCGTTCAATTGAACGCCCCTACAAACCCCTCACCTCGGTGGTGCGCTAAATGCCGCTGAAGGCGTTGGCGCCGCCGTCCACCATGATCAGCGAACCATTGACGAACTTGGCTGCCGGACTGCACAGCCAGATCAGCGGACCGATCAACTCGTGCGGGTCGCCGAAGCGACCGGCGGGGGTGTGGTCGATGATCTTTTGCCCGCGCGCGGTCAGCGTGTCGTCGGGGTTGAGCAGCAGCGCCCGGTTCTGGTCGCCGACGAAGAAGCCCGGCGCAATCGCGTTGACGCGCAGCCCCTCGCCGAACTTGGTCGCCAGCTCGACCGCCAGCCATTTCGTAAAGTTGTCGATGGCGGCTTTGGCTGTACCGTAAGCAACCGACCGTGTGAAGGCGCGCTGAGCGTTCATCGACGAGATGTTGACGATGCAGCCCTGCCGCTGCCGCGCCATCGCTTCGCCGACGACCTGCGAGGGCAGCAGCGTGCCGATCAGGTTGAGGTCGATGACGTAGCGCATGGCGTCCAAGTGCGAGATCGAAGAACGTTCCGTCTGCGGCGACGGTCGCCTTGCGGCGTCGTGCCCCCGGCACAGTTGAGCAGGATGTCGATTTTGCCCCACTCGGCGACGACTTGATCGCGCGCCGCCTCGATCTGCGCTTTGTCGAGCACGTCTGCCGGGGCAGCGATGGCTTCGCCGCCCGCGTCGCGGATTTCCTGTGCGACTGCCTCGGCGACTTCGGCGCGGCGTCCGAGGATCGCCACTTTCGCGCCCGCCTGCGCCAATCCGCGCGCCATCATGCCGCCGAGCACGCCCGTCCCGCCGGTCACCAGCGCGACTTGACCGTCGAGGCTGAATAAGTCGGTGATGTATTGGGTTGTGGTTGCCATTTTTCCCCTTTTGATGTGGTTATATCGTGCCGTGTTCGTAGGGGCGTTATATATAACGCCCCTACATGGCAAACCTCACCCCCTGACCCCCTCTCCATGTCATGGAGAGGGGGAAGATCAATGTCGCTAAGACATGAACGTGGCGGGGGTGAGGTTGTTTCTACAGCTTGTACGTCTGCTTGACCAGCCCGTATGCCAGCGCGTTGATCATCTCGCGGGCGTCGTCGAGGTCGATGAACTGGCGCGCGACCAAGCCCCGCCAGCCAGTCGGCGCTGGCACGCCGCCACAGATCGTGGCGCGCCGGGATCGACGGGTAGGCGCGGGTATCGTCGTTGAACCCGGCGGTGTTGTAGAGTCCGGCGGTCTCGATCACGTTGGTCGAAGTAGCGGGTCATGCCGTTGAAGCTGTCAAAGAACCACCACGGCGGACCCAAGCGCAGAGCGGGATAATGCCCCGCCAGCGGTGCGAATTCGCGGCTGTAATTGGTCTCGTCGAGGTTGAACAGCACAATCGTCAAATTGGGATCATTGCCGAAAGCGTCGAGCAGCGGCTTGAGGTTGCGGGTGAATTCGGTCGTGATCGGGATGTCGCGCGCCCATGTTCTGCCCGAACGCGTCGTAAACCGCCGGATTGTGATCGCGGAAGCTGCCGACGTGAAGCTGCATCGTCAAGCCGTCTTCGCTGCTCATGCGCGCCAGCTCGATCAGCATGTGCCCGGTGAAGCGGCGGGCGTCGTCGGCGCTGGCGCTTCCGCGCAGCGCGCGCCCGAAGATCGCCCCGACGTCGGCAGCGCTCAGGCGCTCGGTGTAGGCGCTGACGGCGGCGTGATCGGTCGCGCGCGCGCCCATCGACTTGAAGAAGGTCGCGCCGCTGCTCCAACGCACGGATGTAATTCGCATAGTCTACAACCTCGATGCCTGACACTTGGCTGAGGGTATCGATATTGGCGCGCCAGCCCGCGCTGTCGAGGTTGACGACCGCGTCGGGGCGGAAGGTCGGGATCACGCGCCCGTTCCAGCCGGAGTCGCGGATTGCTTGGTGATAGTCGAGCGTGTCGGTGGCGGCGTCGGTGGTCGCCAGCGTCTCGATGTTGAAGCGCTCGAACAGCGCGCGCGGGCGAAATTCCGGCTGCGCCAGCTTCGCGGCAATCGCGTCGTAGATCGCTTGGGCGTTGGCGCTGTTCAGCTTGCGGTCGATGCCGAACACGTCGCGCAGTTCGTCGCTCAGCCAAACGCCGGTCGGCGTGCCGCGAAACAGATCCCAGTGGTCGCAGACTGTCTGCCAGATTTTGCGGTGATCGGTCTCGACGGCTGCCACCATCGCGGCGGGGGATGCCGAGCGACTCCAGCGAAATCCCCTGCGAGTAGAGCATCCGAAAGATGTAATGGTCGGGGATGATCAGCAGGTCAACCGGCGTGCCGAAGTCGTAATCCGGGTCTGCCAGCAGACCCGGATCGACGTGCCCGTGCGGGCAGACCAGCGGCAGCGCCTTGACCTCAGCGTAGAGTTCGGCGGCGACCGCTTGGCGCTCCGGCGAAAAATAACGATTAGCTCGATTCATGACAGTAACTCCGGGTGACTAAAGTGTAATTATGCGCGCGATTGTACCCATCCAAGTGCGTTCAGACACGCGCGTATGGGTAGCATGGTTCGGTTTACGCTGTCGGGCAATGGTGTTATCCTGTCGTAGGGATTATCATCCTCAATGATAGCGATTGAGTTAGCGCTACCGCAAATATTGAGAATACTTACTTCGTTTGTCTGGAAAGGACTTTGAAAACCGTGACACGAATTGCACTGGTTGGAACGGGGGGTATCGCGGGCAGTCACCTCAAAGCGATCCAAGCGGCGGGCGACCGGGTTGAACTGGTCGCCGCCGTCGACGTCAGCGCGGAACGACTGAGCGCCTTCTGCACCGAGCACGGCATCCCGCACCAGTACGGCAGCGCGACCGAGATGCTGGCTGCCGAACAGCCCGATCTGGTTCAGATCGCCACGCCGCCCGCGACTCACCTTGCGCTGATCCTTGAGTGCCTCGAAGCGGGCGCGTGGGTGCTGTGCGAAAAGCCGCTGGTCGGCTCGCTGGCGGATTTCGACGCCATCACCGCTGTCGAAGATCGCACCGGGCGCTACGTCAGCACCGTGTTTCAGTGGCGCTTCGGATCGGCGGGCAAGCACCTTAAGTCACTGATCGCGCAGAACGCGCTGGGACGACCGCTGGTCGGCGTCTGCAACACGCTCTGGTATCGCAACGACGCCTATTTCGACGTGGCGTGGCGCGGCAAGTGGGCGACCGAACTGGGCGGTCCGACCATGGGGCACGGCATCCACCTGACCGACTTGTTCCTGTGGCTGATGGGCGACTGGGCGGAGATCAGCGCGATGATCGGCACACTGGAACGCAAGGTCGAGTTCGAAGACGTGGCGATGGCGCTGGTTCGCTTTGAGAACGGCGCGCTGGGCAGCGTCGTCAACAGCGTGCTCTCGCCCCGGCAGGAGAGCCATCTGCGGCTCGACTTCCAGAAGGCGACGGTCGAGGTCAACACGCTTTACAGCTATCGCAACGAAAATTGGCGCTTCACCGCGCTCGATGCTGACGGCGGCGCGGCGACGGTCGCGCAGTGGGATACGCTGAGGGAGGACATCGGCAGCAGCCACGCCGAGCAGCTTAAGGACGTGCTCGACAGCCTCGATAAAGGCGAGCGCCCGCCGGTCAGCGGCGGAGAAGCCCGCCGCATCCTCGAATTTATCGCCAGCCTGTACAAGTCCGCCCTGACCGGCGCAGACGGTGCCGCGCGGCTCGATCACGCCGGGCGATCCGTTCTACACCGCCATGAATGGCGCGGCGCAAGGCGCTAGAAAATCCTCATGAGCATTCGCATCGCCGCCATCGGACTCAGCCATCCGCACATTTACAATCAGGTCAACGCGCTGCTGAGCGGCGGCGCGGAATTGGTCGCCTTCTGGGGCGACGAGCCGGAAAATATCGAAACGTTCAAGGAGCGCTTCCCGCAGGCGAAGCAGGCGCGCGAGATCGACGAAATCCTCGAAGACGAGTCGATCCAGTTGGTCACCAGCGCCGCCATCCCCTGCGACCGCGCGCCGCTCGGCGTCCGCGTGATGCAGCACGGCAAAGATTACTTGGCGGATAAGCCCGCCTTCACCTCGCTCGATCAGCTTGCCGAGGCGCGCCGCGTGCAGGCGGAGACCGGACGCAAATTCATCGTTCATTTCGGCGAGCGCTTCGACAACCGGGCGACGGTCAAGGCGCTGGAACTGGTGCAGGCGGGCGCGATCGGTCAGGTCGTGCAGACCATCGGCTTCGGACCGCACCGCTTCCTAGGGCACATCCCGCGCCCGTATTGGGCGAAGGACATGAAGTACGTCGGCGGGACGATCAACGACCTCGCTTCGCATCAGGTCGATCAGTTCTTGATTTTCACTGGCAGCACCTCCGCTGAAGTCGTCATGTCGCAGGTCGGCAACGCGCATCATCAGCAGTTCGAGAACTTCGAGGATTTCGGCGACCTGACGCTGCGCAGCCCACAGGCGACCGGCTACATCCGCGTCGATTGGCTGACGCCGAAAGGTCTCAACTCGTGGGGCGACGGGCGGCTGTTCGTGCTAGGGACGGACGGTTACATCGAACTGCGCAAGAACATCGACATCGCCGGACCTGAGGGTGCCAGTCACCTGTACATCGTCGATCACGAGTCGGCGCGCTTACATCGACTGCGCCGATGTGCCGCTGGTGTTCGGCACGCAGTTGGTGCAGGACGTGATCAACCGGGCGGAGACGGCGGTCACGCAGGCGCACGCTTTCCTCGCCTCGGAACTGGCGCTGATCGCGCAGGCGCGGGCGGTGCATCTGCCGTTTGTCCCGGCAAGCAGCTAAAAGATTCAACGCAAAGGCGCAAAGGTAGGGGCATGGCACGGTGCAGCCTTCGGTTGCCTGCCCATTAGGGCGAACCATTCGCTAGGGTGGTTGTAGGGGCAGACCTGCGTGTCTGCCCACTAAGTACAGTCACGTAGAATTGTGCGGGGTCAAAACGGGCACAGCACGCTGTGCCCCTACAAGAACACCCCGCGATATTTCTGTGGTTGTACTTAGGGCGAACACATAGGTTCGCCCCTACACGAGAAAAATCGGCTCGTATAGACAGTTTATCCATTATTCACGTTAAACTAGAAGCAAATTGTTGTTCAAGAGGTATGACCCATGACAACCGGAAATATCCAATTGTTTGAAACCCCGCTGGCGAGCCGAATGCCGTTCGAGCAGATCGCGCTCAAGCTCAACCCCGCCGACGACGTGGCGATTGCCAAAGTGCCGGTCACGCCGGGGGTGACGATCACGCGGGCGGGCGCGCCGGACATTGCGATCCGCCACCTGATCCCCAGCGGGCATAAGTTCGCGCTGCACGCCGCTGCGGTCGGTGAGCCGATCCGCCGCTACGGGCAGATCATCGGCTTTGCGACGCAGGCGATCCAGCCCGGCGATCACGTCCACAGCCACAACCTCGCCGTCGAGGACTTCGACCGCGATTACGCTTTCTGCACCGAAGTCCACCCGGTCGACCTGATCCCGGCGGATCAGCGGCGGACGTTTATGGGCTACCTGCGCCCCGACGGGCGGGTCGGCACACGCAACCTGATCGCCATTCTCGCCAGCGTCAACTGCTCGGCGAGTACTATCGGGAAGATCGCCGACTATTTCACGCCGGAGCGCCTCGCCGCCTATCCCAACGTCGACGGTGTGGTCGCCCTGACGCACGGGGGAGGCTGTGGCAACCGGCTTGGCGGCGCGGATCAAACGCTGCTCCAGCGCACGATTGCGGGCATGGCGCGCCATCGCAACGTCGGCGCTTATCTGATGATCGGCTTGGGCTGCGAGACCAACCAGATTCAAGAAATCAATGACAATTACAACTTGAGCGCGACCACGCTCGACTTGCCGCTCAACCTGACGATTCAGGGGCAGGGTGGCATCCGCAAGACGGTGCAGCGCGGGATTGAACTGGTCGAACAGCTTTTGCCGATGGTCAACGCGACGCCGCGCACGCCGCAGCCGATCTCCGAGTTGGTGGTTGCGCTGGAATGCGGCGGCAGCGATGGTTGGTCGGGCGTGACGGCGAACCCGGTGGTCGGGCTGGTCGCCGACGAGATCGTGCGGCAGGGCGGCTACGCGGTGCTGGCGGAGACGCCGGAAATCTACGGCGCGGAGCACCTGCTGACGCGGCGCGCGATCAACCGGGAAGTGGGCGAGAAGCTGGTCGCCAAAGTCCATTGGTGGGAGCGGCACGCCGCCATGCACGAGATGGAGATCGACAACAATCCGAGCGCGGGCAACAAGGTCGGCGGGCTGACGACGATCCTCGAAAAGTCGCTGGGCGCGGTGGCGAAAGGCGGGTCGACGCCGCTGGTCGACGTCTACGAGTACGCCGAGCCGATCACGACGCGCGGCTTCACGTTCGTCGATACGCCGGGGTACGATCCGGTGTCGGTGACCGGGCAGGTCGCCAGCGGCTGCAACATCGTCCTGTTCACGACCGGGCGCGGATCGGTCTTCGGCTACAAGGTCGCGCCGAGCATCAAGATCAGCACCAACACGGCGATCTACGAGCACATGACCGACGACATGGACTTCAACGCGGGCAAGGTGCTCGACGGCGCGGATATGCAGGCGACCGCCGACGATTTGCTCGACCTGCTGATCGCGGTGGCGTCGGGCGAGCAGTCCAAGAGCGAGGCGCAGGGCGTCGGCGAGTCGGAGTTCGTGCCGTGGAACCTCGGCGGGACGCTGTAAAAACGACCCCTCATCCCCTAGCCCCTTCTCCCACGCAAGCGGGGCGAAGGGGAACAAACCACTCTATGGCGGTCTATGACAAGCCTTGCTGCACCGCGCTATTATTGCAGTCAACTTAATGCCTCATCCGGCAACCAACTTTCGTTCTTCTCCCCTCGCCCCGCTTGCGTGGGAGAGGGGCGGGGGTGAGGGGTATTTCCCGGATGCGGCGATTTTGCGGGTTTATACGAAGGATAATCTCATGCGTTGGGAAGAACTGACCGGGGATCAATTTCCCCAAGCGGTCGAACAGGCGAGCGGCGTGTGCCTACTGCCGCTCTCGGTGATCGAGCGGCACGCGCATCACATGCCGCTGGGCACGGATATGTATATCGGGCGCGACCTCTGCCGCCGCGCGGCGGTACTGGAAACAGCAGTCGTGTTCCCGGATTATATCTTCACGCAAATTCTGGAGGCGCAGCACTGCGCCGGGACGATTGCCATCGAGCCTGACCTATTCGTCAGCCTGCTGGAGAACGTCTGCCGCGAGATCGCCCGCAACGGGTTGAAGAAGATCGTGTTGGTCAACGCGCACGGCGGCAACGACAGCCTGATCCACTTCTTCGCGCAGCGCCAGTTGGCGACTCCGCGCGATTACGTGGTCTACGTCGCCCAGCCGCCGCTGCTGCCAGACGACGCGGCGGCGGTTGACGGACAGTGGGAGTCGACGGTCGATGGGCACGCGGGCGAGTGGGAGACCAGCGCGATCCTCTCGATCCGCCCCGATCTCGTCCACATGGATCAACTGCGCGACGACGGCGAAGGGCTGCCGCAAGGACGGATCCAACCGCTGCGCGACCTCGGCGTCAGCACCGGCATTTGGTGGTACGCCGACCACCCGACTCATTATCGCGGCGACGACGCGACCAAAACCGCATCCGCCGAGAAGGGCGAGCGCTGGTTGGCGGCGGCGGCGCGAGCGCTGGCGGGGGCAGTCCGTGCCATCAAAGCCGATTCGGAAACGCTGCGGCTGCAAAACGAGTTCTTCTCGAAGCGCGGCAGCCTGTAACCGACGGTCGTCCCCAAAACTGAAGCAAATCAGCATGAGCAATCGTGCTGATTCGCTGGCGCAGCAGGCGCGCTCAACGGCTGACGGCACATCCCAACAGTTGTGACTCAAGATGCTTGACAACCCACCTCATATCGAGCCATATTTATCTATGGGAACGCTCCCAAAAATACAGTCTATGGTCAACAAGGATTTTAACTCATGAACTTCGGCTATTTTGACGATGAACGGCGTGAATACGTCATCACACGCCCCGACACGCCGCTGCCTTGGCTGAATTATTTGGGCGATGAAGCCTATTTCGGAATTATTTCCAACACGGCGGGCGGCTATTCCTTTTACCGCGATGCGCGGCTGCGGCGGCTGACGCGCTATCGCTACAACAACGCGCCGCGTGACATTGGCGGGCGCTATCTCTACCTGCGGGACAATGCTGACGGCGCCTACTGGTCGCCGACGTGGCAGCCGACGCTGACCGATCTGAAAGACTACACCTGTCGTCACGGGATGGGCTACACGACGATCCAATCGACCTACCGCGACGTGACCGCGCAGGTGCGCTACTTCGTGCCGCGCGGCGCGAATCTGGAAGTCTGGCAGGTCAAAGTCACCAATCAGCGCGCCACGCCCGCCGATCTGTCGCTGTTTTCGTTGGTGGAGTTCTGCTTGTGGGACGCCAACGACGACATGACCAACTTCCAGCGCAATTTCAGCATCGGCGAAGTCGAGATCGTGGACGGCGTGATCTACCACAAGACCGAATACCGCGAGCGCCGCGATCACTTCGCCTACTTCGCCTGCTCCGAGCCGCTGGTCGGGTTCGACACCTCGCGCGACGAGTTTTTGGGCGTGTATCACGGCTTCGATACGCCCGACGTGGTCGCCGAGGGCAAGTCGCATAATTCGGTCGCGCACGGCTGGGCACCGATTGGATCGCATCAGGTCAAGCTGGCGCTCGAACCGGGCGAAAGCCGCGCGATCAACTTCGTGCTGGGCTATCAGGAAAATCCGCGCGATGACAAGTGGGAGTCGCTCGGCGTGATCAACAAAACGCGCGCCAAGCCGGTGATCGCCCGGTATTTGCAGACCGAGAATATCGACCGCGCCTTTGCCGAACTGCGCGAATACTGGGATGGGCTGCTGGGTATCCTGCAAGTCGAGACGCCCGACGTCCACACCAACCGGATGGTCAACGTCTGGAACGCCTACCAGAACATGGTGACTTTCAACATGTCGCGCTCGGCGTCGGGCTTCGAGTCGGGCATCGGGCGGGGGATGGGCTTCCGCAACTCGGCGCAAGACCTGCTCGGCTTCGTCCACATGATCCCGGAGCGCGCCCGCGAACGCATCCTCGACATCGCCGCCACCCAGTTCGAAACCGGCGGCGCGTATCACCAGTATCAACCGCTGACCAAGCGCGGCAATGACGCGGTCGGCAGCAATTTCAACGACGATCCGCTCTGGCTGGTGCTGAGCGTCGCCGCCTACATCAAGGAGAGCGGCGACTGGGACGATCCTCGACGCGCCGGTGACTTTCGACAATCAACCCGGCTCGGAGCAGCCGCTTTACGAACATCTGCGCCGCAGCATCCAGTACACGCTGGATCGCTTGGGGCAGCATGGGCTGCCGCTGATCGGGCGGGCGGACTGGAACGACTGTTTGAATCTGAACACCTTCAGCGACGAGCCGGGGCAGTCCTTCCAGACGACCACCAACAAGGACGGCAAGGTCGCCGAGTCGGTCTTCATCGCCGGGTTGTTCGGGATCGCGGCGGTCGAACTGGCGGACATCGCTGCGGCGCGCGGTCTGGTACGTGAGGCGCAGGAATATCGCCAAGCCGCCGTCAACATGGACGCAGTGGTCAAGGCGCAGGGGTGGGATGGGGCGTGGTTCCTGCGCGCCTACAACCACTTTGGCGAGAAAGTCGGCTCGGCGGCGTGCGAAGAAGGGCAGATTTTCATCGAGCCGCAGGGCATCTGCATCATGGCGGGGATGGGCGTCGCCGATGGGCGCGCCGCGCAAGCGCTGGAGTCGGTGCGCGAACGGTTGGCGACGCCGCACGGGATCGTGCTTCAGCAGCCTGCTTACTCGACTTATCATCTAGAATTGGGCGAAATCTCGTCCTATCCGCCCGGTTACAAAGAGAATGCCGGGATTTTCTGCC
The DNA here is from genome assembly GCA_963826685.1 of uncultured Chloroflexia bacterium. Lineage (GTDB taxonomy): Bacteria > Chloroflexota > Anaerolineae > Aggregatilineales > Phototrophicaceae > Flexifilum. The sequence continues at coordinate 766,771 of CAWGYC010000009.1, forward strand.
ACACCAACCCGTGGATCATGATCGCCGAGACGATCCTCGGCAACGGCGACCGCGCTCACGACTACTATTTGCGGATCAATCCCTCCGCCCGCGAACCCATCAGCGAGCTGCATCGCTGCGAACCCTACGTCTACGCCCAGATGATCGCCGGGAAAGATGCGCCGACTCACGGTGAAGCCAAGAATTCGTGGCTGAGCGGCACGGCGGCGTGGAACTACGTCGCCATCACCCAGTGGATTTTGGGCATTCGCGCGACGCTCAGCGGGCTGCAAATCGCGCCAGTGGTGCCGACCGATTGGCAGGAATTCAGCGCGACCCGCCAATATCGCGGCGTGACCTACCACATCCACGTGCGGCGCGCAGGTGCGGGCAACGACGTATCGATCAGCGTTGACGGGACGCCGATTGAAGGGAATGTCCTGCCGCTGGTGACGGACAAGCCGTCGGTCGAAGTGGAAGTGACGCTTAGGTAGATTGTAGTATCTGAAAATTCACAATAACGCGGGAATGTAGGGGCGTTATATATAACGCCCCTACGAGAACAAGCCCCAATATTCAGATACGCCCCTACAACCTAAGCTTGCTGGAATTGGAACCAAATTAGCGCAAAGACGTTTTTAAGAGGCTTTTGACGATGAAACGAATACTGCTTTGGTTTCTGCTGGCGTTGCTGCTGGCGGTCATCCCCGCTGCGGCGCAGGGCGCGCTTGCGCCGGACGAAATTACCGGCGAGGTCGTCTACATCCCGTTCCCGGTCAGCATCACGCTGGACGGCAAGCTCGACGACTGGGCGGGCGTCCCGGTCGAGACGGTGGATCGCGGGACGATGCTCTCGCCTGACCCGGCGCAGACCGCCGCCTTCCAGTTCGCCGTCGCCGCCGACGCGGACACGATCTACGTGACGATGCAGGCGGATGACGCCGACATCATCACCGGGCAGCACGGCACTGATTTCTGGAACGAGGACTCGTTCGAGTTCTACCTGAACCTGAGCGGCGACCGCGCCGCCAGCGCCTACGGCGACGGCATCTACCAGATCAACATCAATCCGGGCGACATCGGCAACAGCGATCCCGGCGCGATCACCGTGACCGGCACCAACTCCGCCGCCAGCGGCGTGCAAGCGATGGTCTTCGCTACCGCGACTGGTTGGGGCTTCGAAGCCGCTGTGCCGCTGGGCGATTTCACGCCGACGCACGGCGCGGAGATCGGCTGGCAGGCGCAGGCGAACGGCGCGACCGCCGCCGACCGTGACACCAAGCTGATCTGGTCGCTGGCGGACACGAGCGACAGTTCGTGGAGCGACCCCAGTCTCTTTGGCACAGGACTCTTTTACGAAGTAGGCAGAACGGATACTCCCATGCAAAGCACACCTGCTCCTCAAGCAACGCCGACGCCGGAACCGACGCCGGATCGCTTCGTCAGTTTGAACCAACTCGGCTATTTTGCCAGCGCGCCCAAATACGCCATGATCGCCGGGACGAGCGGCGCGACCGCCGCTTGGTCGCTGACGGACGCGGACACCGGCGCGGTCGTCGCCTCCGGCGAGACGACCCCCGGCAAAACCGATGCCGCTTCCGGCTATGCCGTGCAGACGGTCGATTTCTCGGCGGTGACGACGCCGGGGGGCTACGTCCTCACCATCGACGGCGTGACCAGCGCGCCGTTCCGCATCGCGGCGGATTTGTACGATCAACTTTCGGTTGACTCGCTGCGTTATTTCTACCTCAACCGCAGCGGGATCGAACTCGACCAAGCGCACGCCGGTGCGTGGTCGCGCCCCGCTGGGCACGTCAGCGACGACGTCTTGACCTGCTGGAAAGGCACCGATCCGCAGGGCAAGACGTGGGACGGCTGCGATTACACCCTCAACGGGCAGGGCGGCTGGTACGACGCGGGCGACTACGGCAAGTACGTCGTCAACGGCGGGATCGCTACGTGGACGCTGCTCGACCTCTACGAGCGGCTGCCGGGGGCGTTCCCGGATGGATCGCTCAACATCCCGGAGAGCGGCAACGGCGTGTCTGATCTGCTCGACGAGGCGCGCTGGGAACTCGAATGGCTGCTGGCGATGCAGGTGCCTGAAGGTGAGCCGCTGGCGGGGATGGTGCATCACAAGCTGCACGATGCCCAGTGGACGGGCGTGCCCATCATGCCGCCGACCAATTACGACAACAACAGCGACTTCTCGAAAGCATCGGGCGGGCGCTATTTGATGCCGCCCTCGACGGCGGCGACGCTCAACGTGGCGGCGGTTGGCGCGCAGGGTGCCCGCATCTGGCGCGAGATCGACCCGGAATTCGCGGATCGCTGCCTCGCGGTGGCGGAGCGGGCATGGACGGCGGCGAACGCGCATCCTGATCTGCTGGCGGGCAACGTCCCCGGCAACGGCGGCGGCAACTACGACGACACCAACGTCAGTGACGAATTCTACTGGGCGGCGGCGGAATTGTTCATCACCACTGGCAAGCCGGAATACCGCGATTACTTCACATCATCGCCGTTCTACCGGACTTTCCCCAGCGCGGGCGCGGGGTCGATGTCGTGGGGCAGTGTCGCGGCGCTGGGCACAATCTCGCTGGCGGTCATCCCGAATGACCTTGATGCCGATGCCGTCGCGGCGCTGCAAGTGCAGATCGTCAAGGCGGCGGATCACTATCTCACGGTGCTGGAAGGCGAAGGCTACCGCGTGTCGATTGGCGCCAACGCCTACGTTTGGGGGTCAAACTCGGATGTGCTCAACAATGCGCTGATCATGGCGCTGGCGCACGATTTCACGGGCGACGCCAAATATCTCGGCGGCGTGACCGAAAGCATGGATTATCTGCTCGGTGGCAATGCGCTGAGCTTCAGTTTCATTTCCGGCTACGGCGTTCGCTCGATGCAGCATCCACATCATCGCTTCTGGGGCAATCAGGGACAGTTCCCGCCACCGCCGCCCGGCGCCATCGCGGGCGGACCGAACGGCAGTCCCAGCGATCCGGCGGCGGACGCGGCGACTCTGAACGCGGTTGGCGCGTCTCGGCGCTACCTCGACCAACTCCCGTCCTATTCGACCAACGAGGTCGCCATCAACTGGAACGCGCCGCTGGTCTGGGTCAGCGCGTACCTGAACGCTCAAGAGAACGGCTGATGCAGGTCGAGCAGCTGAGCTACGGCGGGCTGGATCACTGCGTCCGGCTGTCCAACGGGGTGATCGACCTGATCGCCCCGCTGGACGTGGGTCTACGGATCATTCACTTCGGCTTCACGGGTAAGCGCAACGAGTTCTACCGCGACGATCCGCTGGAAATTCCGGCGGATCGGGACACGTGGCAGCTTTACGGCGGGCATCGCTTGTGGCTCGCGCCGGAGCAGGAGGGGCGCGCCAATGTCCCCGATAATATGCCGATCCGCTTTGAAGATCACGGCGACTCTGTCCGGTTGATCCAGCCGGTCGAGGCGCTGACGGGGATCCAAAAAGAGATCGACATCCGTTTGGGTAAGGGTGCGTCGGTCGAGATTGTCCACCGTATCCGCAATTGTGGGGTGTGGGACGTGACGCTGGCGCTGTGGGCGATCTCGGTGATGCAGCCGGGCGGCACGGCGATCATCCCGCTGCCGACGCGCGGATCGCATCCGCAAGACCTGCTGCCCGCGTCGCGGTTGGCGCTGTGGGCGTACACCGATCTAGCCGATGCGCGCTTTCGCTTCGGGCGCAAATCTCTGTTCGTGCGGCAGGATCAAGCCGCCGCGCTGCCGCAGAAGATCGGCGCGTCGGTGCCGGATGGGTGGGTCGCCTACGCCAATGGCGATCACCTGTTCGTCAAGCAGTTCGCCGCCGTTGCGGGCGCAGCTTACCCGGATTTGGGCAGCAGCGTCGAGGTTTTCACTAACGCGGACATGCTCGAACTGGAGACGCTTGGTCCCCTGATCACGCTGGCGCCGGGCGGCGGCGCCGAGTACCGCGAGCGCTGGACGCTGGCGCGGGACGTGCCCGTGCAGACCGACGAGGATGTAGATCGGTATGTCGCGGCGCTGCTCGCGGGGCTTTGACATCAAAACCTCGCCCCCAACCGTCGGTCGATTGACCATGCGAGTTTGTTCTCGTAGGGGCGTTCAATTGAACGCTCCTATATTCCTGCCTTAGCCGAAGTTTTCCGATACTCCCTACAACCTCACCTTTTACGAACGAATCTAACGACCCGGCTTAGGTCATTCCGCGATTTTTGCGAATTATCGATGAATTTCATTCATTCGCACCATTATCCACGCGAGTCCCGTACCCCCCTGCGGGCAAATTCGGTAAACTAAACTCATAAATGCACTCGATTTGGGCAGTAAGGCGGTTCTATGCAAACCTCGGCAAGCGCCTATGAGCGGCATCAAGCCATTTTGGAACTGGTTCAACGCTACGAAAGCGTCCGCGTCGCCGATCTAGCGGAGCAGTTGAACGTCTCGGAAAGCACGGTGCGCATCGACCTTGAAACGCTGGACGAGCAGGGGCGGCTGGTGCGCGTTCGGGGCGGCGCGATTGCGAAATCGGCGAGCCAGATGCCCCCGGCGCTGTCGTACTTGTCGCAGAAAGCGCTCGAACGTGCCGCCGAAAAGCAGGCGATTGCGCGCTGGGCAGCCGGGCTGATCGAAGACAGCGACGTCGTGATGCTGGATGCCAGTTCGACCGTGCTGCACATCACGCCCTTCCTGCGCGACCGCCGCAATCTGACGATCTTCACTAACGGGATCGACGTGGGGCGCGCGCTGGCGAAAGAACCGTCGAATACGGTCATCATGCTGGGCGGTATCCTGCGCCCGAACGGCAACTCGATCACCGGCGGGATCAGCAAGCAGCTACTTCAGGATTATCGTATCCAGACCGCCTTTGTCTCGTGCAGCAGCTTCACGCCCGACGCGGGTTTCTTCGAGATGAACTTGCAAGAAGCCCAGATGAAAAGGCTGATGCTGGAAGCCTCGCAGCAGCGGATCGCGCTGCTGGATTCGAGCAAAATCGGGCGGATGGGCTTGACCACCTTCGCGACGCTGGTGGACTTCGATTATTTCGTGACCGACGAGCAGATCGACGCCGACATGATCGAAGCCGTCCGGCGGCATAAGGCGCAGGTGATCGTCTGCGGTGAGCAAACGACTCGGACGTATACGCCGAGCAATGCCCGCCGCGCCACCTACCGGATCGGTTTCGCCAACCTGAGCGAAAGCACGCCTTTTAGCCGCGACGTGCGGCGCAGTCTCGAAAAAGCGGCGCAGAGCAACCCCGACGTCGAGCTGATCCTCGCGGATAATCGACTGGATTCTCAGGTCGCCTTGCAGGTCGCCGACGAGCTGATCGCCAAAGACGTCGACCTCGCCATCGAGTACCAGATTGACGAGACGACCGGTAATTTGATCGCCGACAAGTTCCATCAAGCCAATATCCCGGTGATCGCGGTCGACATCCCGATGGTGGGTGGAGTCTACTTCGGCGTCAACAACTACGTCGCCGGGAAGCTGGCGGGCGTCGAGTTGGGCAAGGCGATACAGGCGCGCTGGAGCGGCGCGTTCGACACGCTGTTCATCGTCGAGCAGCAGCGCGCGGGCAGCCTCCCGGCGATGCGGCTGCACGGGCAGCTTGACGGGATGTCCGAGACGATTGGTGCGCTGCCGCCGGAGAAGATCGTGCGGGTCGATTCGGACAACACCTTCGACGGGAGCTACGAGACCATGCGTAAAGCCTTCCGTGACCTGCCCGTTGATGCGCGCGTCGCCGTGATCTGCTTTAACGACGATGCGGCGGTCGGCACGCTGCACGCCGCGCAGGACAGTGGGCGCGATCACAATTTGCTAGTGGTCGGTCAAGGGGCGGATCGGCGGCTGCGGGCAGAACTACGGAAACCCAACTCGCCGGTCGTCGGTGCGACCGCCTTTCGACCGGAGGACTACGGCAAGCACCTGATCCAGCTCGCGCTGGACATCCTTTCGGACAAGCGCGTCGCTCCCGCGGTGTTCATGGAGCATTTCTTTGTCGATGCTGGCAACGTGGATACTTGCTACCCTCCAGAGTCCGAGTCTCAAGCGTAGGGGCGCACGTCTGTGCGCCCTACAGGAACACCGAACATTCGTGAGAATTGCTGAAATTCATCGATAATCCTCAAAAAGACGCGAAACCGCTTGTGAATTTCAGCGATCCGCGCTAGACTGTCTTTTAGTAAAAAATCTTATTGAACAGACTGAAAAATGGTTGATACAACCCCTGCGGTGTTGGAAATGCGAAACGTGTCCAAGCGATTCGGCGCCACGCAAGCGCTGGACGACGTTTCGCTGACCCTCTATCCCGGCGAAGTTCACGCGCTGTTGGGCGAGAACGGCGCGGGCAAATCCACCCTGATCAAGATCATGACCGGCATTTATCAGCCGGATTCGGGCGAGATTCTGCTCGACGGACAGCCGATCCACATCGGCAACTCGACGCAGGCACAGGCGCACGGCATCGCCGCCATCTACCAAGAGCCGCTGGTTTTTCCCGACCTGAGCATTGCCGAGAACATTTTCATCAGCCATCGCGGGCGTGGGGCATTGGTCAACTGGGGCAAACTCTACCGCGAAGCCGAGGACGTGCTCAAGCGGCTGGATGTGAGCATGAACGTCCACGCGCAGGCGCGCGGGCTGCCGTTAGCGGCACAGCAGACGGTGGAGATTGCGAAAGCCATCTCGATGAACGTGCGCGTGCTGATCATGGACGAGCCGACGGCGTCGCTCTCGGCGCACGAAACCGACAATCTGTTCAAGATCGTCCGCAGCCTGCGCGATTCGGGCGTGTCGATCCTGTTCATCAGCCACCGTATGAATGAGGTGTTCCAGATTTCCGACCGGGTCACGATTTTCCGTGACGGCGCGCGGATTTCATCCGCGCCGGTTGCCGAAGTGACCGCCAAGAGCGCGATCCGCGACATGGTGGGGCGGTCGCTGGGCGAAATCTTCACCAAAGCGCCGAGCGAACGCGGCAAGGTCATGCTCTCGGTGCGCGATCTGGGGCGCAGCGGAGTCTATGAGGGCATCGACTTCGACCTGTACGCGGGCGAGGTGCTCGGCTTTGCCGGGCTGGTCGGCTCCGGGCGGACGGACGTGGCGCTGGCGCTGTTTGGCATCCTACCCGCCGAGCGAGGGCAGATCACCTACGACGGCGCGCCGGTCGAGATCACGTCGCCGGAGCAGGCGATCAACATGGGGATCGCTTATTTGCCCGAAGATCGCCGCCAGCACGGGCTGATCATGCCGATGTCGATCACCGAAAACATCTCGCTGCCGATCTTGACCCACTACCTGAATCAGATCGGACTGATTCGCGCGGCGATGGAGCGCCAAGTCGCAGAGGATTACCGCGAGCGGCTGGCAATCCGCACCGACTCGGTCAGTCAGCCGGTCGCCAAACTGTCCGGCGGCAATCAGCAAAAAGTCGTCTTGAGCAAGTGGCTCAACACCAAGCCGCGCCTGCTGATCCTCGACGAGCCGACGCGCGGGATCGACGTGGGCGCGAAGGAAGAAGTCCACCGGCTGATCAGCGACTTGGCGCAGCAGGGGATCGCCATTCTGATGATTTCGTCGGACTTGCCGGAAGTGCTGGCGATGAGCGACCGCATCCTCGTCATGCGGGAAGGGCGGCAGATGGGCATCTTCTCGCACGACGACGCCGATCAAGAGCGGATCATGACGGCGGCGATGGGACAGGCGGAGCACTAAAATGCGTCGAGTCCTCCGGTTACAACAAGTCCGCGAACTGAGCCTACTGCTGATCCTGATTCTGGTGATGCTGGTCTTTAGCAGCCAGATTGACAGCTATTTTTCGCCGCGCATGTTCAACCGGATCGCCTCGACGGTCGCGCTGATCACGGTGGTGGCGGTCGGGCAAACGGTCGTGCTGCTGACCCGCAACGTCGACCTCTCGGTCGGCTCGATTGTCGGCTTCACCGCGTATTTCCTCGGACAGCAGTTCGGCTTGCTGGGCGACATCAATCCGCTGCTGGCGGTTGGGCTGGCGCTGGGCGTCGGCGCGATCATGGGCATGATCAACGGCTTCTTCGTCGCTTACGGGCGCGTCCCGGCGATTGTGGTGACGTTGGGCACGCTGGCGATCTATCGCGGCTTTCTGGTCGAGTATTCCGGTTCGCAGTCCATCGCCACGCGGATGCTGCCCGATTGGATCAAGACGCTGCCGCAGGTGAGCGTTCTGCAAGTCGGCGACTGGTCGCTGGGCGCGCTCCCGGCGATTGCGCTGGTCGCGGTGGTCGTCTTCCACTTGATCATGACCTATACCACCTTTGGCAGACGGCTGTATGCCATCGGGTCGAGTCCCGAAGCAGCGGAAGTCGCCGGGATTCCGTCGCGGCGGCTGGTGTTCATCGCCTTCGTGATCAGCGGGGCGCTCGCCGGACTGGGCGGCTTCGTCTACCTCGCGCGGATCGGCACAATCACGACGGTCGCGGGGCAAGGGCTGGAACTGCAAGTCGTGGCGGCGGCGGTCGTCGGCGGGGTGAGCATCCTCGGCGGCTCCGGCACGATGATCGGCGCGCTGCTGGGCGCGTTCCTGATCGGCACGATTGAGCAGAGCTTAATCCGCGTGCGCATCAACGAATTCTGGAAAGACGCGCTGACGGGCGTGTTCATCCTCGTCGCCGTGACGACCGACTCGGTCGCGCTCAACCGTCTGCGCGGCTGGTGGGCAGCCCGCGAACAGCGAACTCAGAGCGCCGAGCGCGCGCAGAAGAAGGCATCATGACGAAACTCGCGCGCTGGTCGTGGCTGCGACGCTGGGAAACCTTAATGCTGGTGGTGCTGATCCTCGTGATCGTCGCCGACACGCAGCTTTCGCCGTTCTACTTCGACCTGAAGAACATCGCCAACGTCTTTTACCTGTCGATTGAAAAAGCAATGGTCGTGCTGATCATGACCTACGTCATCATCAGCGGCGAGATCGACCTGTCCGTCGCCTCGGTGATGGGCTTGTCGGCGTCGATCCTCGCCTTCACCTACGAGGCGGGCTGGTCGATTCCCGCCGGGATCGCCGTCGCGCTGCTGGTCGGCGCGCTCTGCGGGCTGATTAACGGCTACTTCAGCGCGTATTTGGGTATTCCGTCGCTGGTGGTGACGCTGGCGGGCTTGATCATGTATCGCGGCTTCGCCCGTATCCTGCTGGAAGACCGCTCGGTTGGCGATTTCCCGGCTTGGTTCACCGACTTGGGGCAAAAAGGATTCATCGGTCCCTTCCCGATCTCGGTGGTTCTGCTGCTGGTGCTGGTCGTGCTGGGTTACGTCATTTTGCAGCACACCGCCTTTGGGCGTTTCGTCTACGCGATTGGCAGCAACAGCCCCGGCGCGCAGTACGCCGGGATCAACGTGCGCCGGGTGAAGATGACGATCTTCGTCGTCTCGGCGCTGATGGCTGCCTTCGCGGGCATATGGTATGCCGCGCGCTTGGGCAACATCCGCGCCAATGCCGCCGAAGGCTTCGAACTCGACATCATCACGATTGTGCTGCTGGGCGGCGTCAGCATCTTCGGCGGCAAAGGCACCATGATCGGGGTCGGCTTGTCGCTGCTGGTCGTACTCAACATCCGCAACGGCATGTCGCTGGCGAACGTCAGCGGCAACGTCCAAACCAGCATCGTCGGCGTGCTGCTGATTTTGTCCGTACTTATCCCCAATTGGGCGCAGAGTGTGCAGCAATCACGGCTCTGGCGCTCATTTGACCGTCACGAGCGAGGGCACCCGGAGAAAGGAGAGCCGATTCAATCAAGCGAACGTGTTCACTCGCAAGACCCGAAGTGAAAGTAAACCGTCCGATTTTGAGAACAGGAAAAGACCCTATGAAACACCTACGCCTTATTCTTTTGTTGGTGATTGTTTTTGCAGTGACCGTTCAACCCGCGCTGATGCAGGACGCCACGCCGGAGCCGATTGTCGCCACGCCGGGGCAGAACATGGACATGCTGCTGCTGCCTAAGGCGCTCGGCAATGCCGTCTTCGATCAGGCACACGAAGGCGCGATGGAAGCGCATGACGAACTCCAAAACGGCGGCGAGTTGATCTTCAACGCGCCCGCCGACGCGAACGCCCCCGGTCAGGTCGAGATCATCGAGTCGGCGATCACGCAGGGCGTCGGCGCGATCATGATCTCCGCCAACGACTACGATCAACTGGTGCCCTCCACTCAGAAGGCGATGGCGCAGGGGATCGCCGTCGTGACGTGGGACTCGCCGGTTGATCCCTCCGGTGAACAGCTTTTCATCGCGCAGGTCGACTTCAGCGAGACCGGCAAGGTGATGGCGGACATGGCGCTCGACATTTTGGGTGCCGATGGCGGTCAGTTTGCCATCCTTTCGGCGACGCCGGATGCCTCCAACCAAAATGCGTGGATCGCCTCGCTGGAAGACGCCCTCGCCAATGATCCGGCTTACGCCAAGCTCGAACTGGTGGCGACGGTCTACGGCAACGACGACCCGAACGACAGCTACAACGAAGCGCTCGGCTTGGTCGACAGCTATCCTAACCTGAAGCTGATCATGGCACCGACGACCGTCGGGATCGCCGCCGCCGCCAAAGCGATGCAAGATGAGGGTTTGTGCGGTAAAGTCGCCGTCAGCGGGCTGGGTCTGCCGATGGAAATGCAAGAATTCGTCCAGAACGGCTGCTCGCAGGAATTCGCCCTGTGGAGCTTCAAGGACCTCGGCTACCTGACCTACTACGTCAGCTATCTGCTGGCGACCGGCGCGATGCAGCCGGACGTCGGCGTGACCTTCGAAGCCGGGCGGATGGGCACCTACACGATTGAGGATGACCCGACCCGTGAAGGCGGCAAGCGCGTCCTGATGGGACCGTTCAGCCGTTACTCGGCGGACAACCTCGACCAGTGGATGGCGACACCGGAAGCACCGGCATCGTAACCCGTGAGTCTACCGGCGTAGGGGCGCAGCGCGCTGCGCCCCTACGCAGCTAAGCAAGCAAGGGTCATCATGAAACGGATCGGCTTCACCCTGAAAGTAAGACCAGAACTCATCGACAGCTATAAGGAGCAGCACCGCCACGTCTGGGCGGAAATGAAGGACGCCCTGCGCGCTAGTGGGTGGCATAATTACTCGATTTATCTGCGCGACGACGGCACGCTGTTCGGCTATTTCGAGACGCCGGGGTCGCTGCAAGCAGCGCAAGCGGCGATGGCAGCCACCGACGTGAACGACCGCTGGCAAGCGCAGATGAGTCCCTACTTCGAAATTCCCACCGGCGCACACCCGGATGCACTGTTCATCGAACTTGAAGAAGTCTTCCATCTAGATTGAGACGGACATGACCAACACTCACAAGGATCAGCAGCTAGAAGCCGCGTACCAACTGGCACAGGAACGTTACGCGGCGCTCGGCGTCGATACTGAGGCGGCGCTCGATGCACTGAAGTCGATCTCGATCAGCCTGCACTGCTGGCAGGGTGATGACGTGGGCGGCTTCGAAGACCCCGAACGCGGCTTGAGCGGCGGCATCATGGCGACCGGGAATTATCCCGGCAAGGCGCGCACCGTCGCCGAACTGCGGCAGGATTTGGATCAAGCCTACCACTTGATCCCCGGCAGGCATCGCCTGAACCTGCACGCGATTTATTTGGAAAGCGACGCCAAAGTCGAGCGGGACGAAATCCTACCCGAACACTTCTCCGGCTGGGTCGATTGGGCGAAAGCCAATCAGCACGGGCTGGACTTCAACCCGACGCTGTTCTCGCACGCGCTGGCGGACGACGGCTTCACGCTGGCGCATCAGGACGCGGGCGTGCGCCAGTTTTGGATCGACCACTGCATCGCCAGCCGCGAGATCGGGGCGTACTTTGGACGCGAATTGGGGACTGCCTGCGTGACCAACGTCTGGATTCCCGATGGCTACAAGGACACGCCGGTGGATCGAAAATCGCCGCGCGAGCGCTTGAAAGCGTCGCTGGACACGATCTTCGCCGCGCCGCTCGATCCGCGTCACAATCTCGACGCGGTCGAGAGCAAGCTGTTCGGCATCGGCTCGGAAAGCTACGTGGTCGGCTCGCACGAGTTCTATCTCGGCTATGCGGCGAGCCGCGCTGCCAGCAGCGCCAACGACGTGCTGCTCTGCCTCGACGCCGGGCATTTTCACCCGACCGAGAGTATCGCCGACAAGATTTCGTCCAGCCTGCTCTACGTGCCGGAACTGCTGCTGCACGTCAGCCGGGGCGTCCGTTGGGACAGCGACCACGTGATCACGCTCAACGACGACTTGAACTTCATCATGCAGGAGATCGTGCGCGGGGAGTTTCTGCCGCGCGTGCACATCGGGCTGGATTTCTTCGACGCCAGCATCAACCGGGTGGCGGCATGGACAATTGGCACGCGCAATGCCCTGCGCGCGCTGCTGATGGCGCTGGTCGAACCGCGCGAATTGCTGTGCCAGTTCGAGCAGGAGGGCAATTTTACGGGACGGCTGGCGCTGCTCGAAGCGGCGAAAGGACTGCCCTTCGGCGCGGTCTGGGATGCTTACTGTCAGCGGCAGGGCGTGCCGGTCGGCTTCGGATTCATGGACGAGATCACAGCGTATGAAAACGCGGTACTGTCAGAACGGTAGGGATCATGGCGCGTAAAACAGTGCTCGCCGTCGACTTGGGCGCTGAGTCCGGTCGGGTGATGGCGGTTCATTTTGACGGGACGCACTTCGAACTCGAAGAACTACACCGTTTCCCCAACCCGGTCACCAACGTGCGCGGCACGATCCACTGGGATGTGCTGCATCTGTGGCGCAACATCCAGCAGGGGATTGAGCAGGGCAAGGCTCACCATCCCGCCAGCATCGGCGTCGATACGTGGGCGCTCGATTACGCCTTGCTTGACGCGCAGGGGGCGCTGCTCGCCAACCCGGTGATGTACCGCGACGCTCGCACCGACGGCATGATGGAGGCGGTCTACGCGCGCGTCCCCCGGCGCGAAGTCTTCGAGCAGACCGGCATTCAGATGATGCCGATCAACTCGATCTACCAGATCATGAGCCTCGTCGTGAATAAGTCGCCGCAGTTGGACGCCGCCGCGACCTTTCTCACCATCCCCGATCTGTTCAACTACTGGCTGACCGGGGTGAAGGTCTGCGAATTCACCAATGCCACCACCACCCAGATGATCAACCCGCGCACGCGGACGTGGGCGACCGGACTGCAAGACGCGCTCGGCATCCCGTCGCGGCTGTTCCCGGAGATCGTGCCGCCGGGGACGCGGCTGGGCGAGATATGACGGCATCCCGGTGATCGCCCCGGCGACCCACGACACCGGCAGCGCCGTCGCCGCTGTCCCCGCGACCAGCCGGGATTACGCCTACATCAGCAGCGGGACGTGGAGCCTCGCCGGGGTCGAAGTCGACGATGCCATCATCAACGAAGCCGCCTATGCCGCCAACGTCACCAACGAGGGCGGCGTCGAGGGTACGTACCGGCTGCTCAAGAACGTGATGGGCTTGTGGATTTTGCAGCAGTGTCGCGCGACGTGGGAGCGTGAAGGCACATCCTACAGCTACGGCGAAATGGTCGATCTGGCGCGGGCGGCAAAGCCCTCGGCTGCGATCATCGACGTGGACGATCCGCGTTTTCTGCCGCACGGCGATCATCCGCAGCGCATCCGCGAGTGGTGCGCTGAACATGGCGTGCCGTCGCCACAGATGCACGGCGAGATCGTGCGCTGCGTGCTCGAAAGCCTCGCGCTGAAATACCGGCTGACTTTCGACCAAATGCAGCAGATTTCCGGTCAGCCGATCAAGGCGATCCACATTGTCGGCGGGGGCGGGCAGAACGAACTGCTCAACCAGTTCACCGCCGATGCCGCCGGAATCCCGGTCGTCGCCGGTCCGATTGAAGCGACTGTGCTCGGCAACGCCGCCGTCCAACTGATCGCTTTGGGCGAACTCGGCAGCGTGAGCCAAGCCCGCCAGATCATCGCCGACATGGGGGTCACGCGAACGTATCAGCCAGCGTCGCGCGCGTGGTGGGATGCGGCGTACCAGCAATTGCTAGAGAGCAGCTGAAAGCTCCATAGGGTGACCAGTAGGGGCGTTATATATAACGCCCCTACAAACGACAAACTCGAAACTTCAACCTGAATCTACCGCGCAAGTGCGCTAAGGAGTGAACATGCAGTACTACAAACCTGAAGAATACCGGCACGTCAGCTATCAATGGGACGATGCCTACGCCAACTCGCTCGATCCGGTCGAGCGGCTGGTCTATCGCTCGAATATCCTCGGCAACGACCAGCGGATCACCAACACCGGCGGCGGCAACACGTCGAGCAAGATCACGATGGTCGATCCGCTGACCGGCGAAGCCGTCGAAATCCTGTGGGTCAAAGGCTCCGGCGGCGACCTGCGCACCTCGAAGAAGGCGAATTTCGCCTCGCTGTACATGGACAAGCTGATCGCGCTGCAAGACGTCTACGCTGCGGCGGACGAAAAAGGCGTCAAGACGCCGATTGAAGATCAGATGGTCGCCATGTATCCGCACACCGTCTACAACCTCAACCCGCGCGCGAGTTCGATTGACACGCCGCTGCATGCCTTCGTCCCCTACGCCCACGTCGATCACACCCACCCCAACGCCGTGATTTCGATTGCCGCTTGCAAGGACGGTAAAGCGCTGACGCAGGCGATCTACGGCGACGAAGTGGTCTGGGTCGATTGGCAGCGCCCCGGTTTCGACCTCGGCTTGATCTTGGAGCAGGCGATCAAGGATCATCCCGGCATCAAGGGGATCATCCTCGGCGCGCACGGGCTGATCAACTGGGCGAACGACGACAAAGAATGCTACGAACTCTCGCTGACGCTGATCGAGCTGGCAGCGCGCTACCTTGAGGCGCATGACCTCGGCGCGGGTGCCTTCGGCGGCGCGAAATACCAAGCCCTGCCGGAAGGCGAGCGCGAGCAGGTGTTGGTCGACATTCTGCCCAAGCTGCGCGGGATGGTCTCGCAGCAGAAGCGCTTCATCGGCACCATACAGGCGACCGACGCGATCTTGAGCTTCGTCAACAGCAACGACGCCCCGCGCTTGGCGGAACTGGGCACGTCCTGCCCGGATCACTTCCTGCGGACGAAGATCAAGCCGCTGTTCGTCGATTGGAATCCGCAGCAGGACGATACCGCCGCCTTGATCGGTCTGCTCGAAAGCGGGCTGGAGCAGTATCGCAAAGACTATGCCGCCTACTACGCTGATTGCAAACATGCCAACTCGCCCGCGCTGCGCGACCCGAACCCGACGGTGGTCTTGATCCCCGGCGTCGGCATGATCGCCTTCGGCAAGAACAAGAGCGAGTCGCGGGTGACGGCAGAGTTCTACACCTGCGCCGTCGAGGTGATGTGGGGCGCGGAGGCGGTCAGCGAGTACGCCGCGCTGCCGCGTCAAGAAGCCTTCGACATCGAATACTGGCTGCTCGAAGAAGCCAAGCTGCGCCGGATGCCGCCGGAAAAGACGCTCGAACACAACGCCGTGATCGTGATCGGCGCGGGCAGCGGCATCGGCAAAGCGGTCGCGGAGCGGGTGGCGAAGGAAGGCGCGCACGTCGTCTGCGCCGACCTGAGTCTGGAAGCGGCTCAAGCGACCGCCGACGAACTGACGAAAACCTACGGCGTCGGCATTGGCGTCGCCGGGACGGGGATTTCGGGCTGCGGTCCGGCGATTGGCTTGTGCGTCGACGTGACCGACCGTGCCAGCGTGCGCGCGCTGCTCGATCAAGTGCTGCTGGCTTACGGCGGTATGGACAACATCATCGTCACGGCGGGCGTGTTCGTGCCGCCGGACAAGACCGGGCACATCTCCGACGAGCGCTGGCGGCTGACCTTCGACGTCAACGTGTTGGGCGGCTATCTGGTCGCCGACGAAGCGCGCCCGCTCTGGCAGGCGCAGAATCTACGCGGATCGCTGGTGCTGACGACCAGCGTCAATGCCGCCGTCTCGAAAATGGGATCGGTCGCTTACGACACGAGCAAAGCCGCCGCCAATCACCTCGTCCGCGAACTGGCAGTCGAACTCGCGCCGCTGGTGCGGGTCAACGGCTTGGCGCCGGCGACGGTGGTCGAGGGCAGCAGCATGTTCCCGCGCGACCGGGTGATCAGTTCGCTGGTCAAGTACAACATCGCCTATGATGAGGCGGAGGATACCGAGTCGCTGCGGACGAAGCTGGCGAACTTCTACGCGCAGCGCACGCTGACCAAGCTGCCGATCACGCCGGAAGATCAGGCGGAAGTCGCCTACCTGCTCAGCACCGACGCCTTTGGCAAGACGACCGGGCAGATTTTCAGCGTCGATGGCGGCTTGCACGAAGCCTTCCTGCGCTAGTACGACTCTTAAGCGGATCGCGGGGGCGGCTCGTCAAGCTGCCCCCGCGTCGTCGAGGGAAAAGTGTTGGCGCGCTCCGGGATTAAACACTTAGGGTCTTAGCTAAGAAAATGTTTCTATTGTCTACCATATTGTTTCGGATAAATATATATCATATACTATATATGATTTTGAATCTATGATATTACAAAATTAAAGGACGTAGAGCATGACTCTCAGCATCCTTTTGCTATTAGAAAATAAAGAATCTGAAAACGAAATCGCAACTCATCTTACCCAGCAGTTCAAGTACAAAGTCTACTGCGCGGAAGCGGCTGATGCCGACGGACGAAAAGAGATTATCAAGCGATGCTTGCCGGAATTTAGCGGCGACGGCGCGCCTGAAATCGAAGCCGACCATCGACATTGCGATATTGGACCCGTTCAATTGGAACAAGCAAATCGATGACGACGGTTGGCAGGAATCTTGGGTCGAAAAGCTAAAACGTGATTATCCCACCATCGGGTTCGTGTTCATAACCGACTCCGACGATGCATCCGAACGCGAGGCATACCTCCGGGGTGCTCATCACTGCCTTACTGAAAATGCGAAAACCCAACTCGAACTGATCACTTCGACGATCCAACTCCTCGCCGTCGATAGGGCGATCCAGCACATCGCTCAGGATATGACCAGCTACTTGCCGGACATCCTGACCCGCATCTGCCAATACGTGGTGCAAATCTTCAACGTGGATCACAGCGGATTAGTGGTTTTCAAGGCGGACTACAGTTCCGGCGAAGCCGTCGCCGAGTATCCACCCAGAGGGAACGACATCTCCCAACAGCGACCCTTTGGCAGCATTATTCCGGTGCGTAACTCGCGGACTGAGCTAAATCTCATCTATAACAAGCGCTCCATCCCTATCCTTGACATTGCGAGTGATGAAGACCTCGGACCTGTGCGCCCCATCCTCGCCGATATTTTTCTGCTCCGGTCGATCTTGATCGTCCCCATCGTCTCCCGCAACAATCAGGTTATCGCCTCCATCAGCCTCGATATTGACCAGAGCAACACGTCGTTTCACCAGTTTGAAGGGCACGTCATTACCCTTTGCGAGCGGCTGGCGAAACATTCGGCGATTGCGGTCGAGAATTTCCTCCTCCAGCGAGCGGTCAAGAAATTAGGCAGCATCATCATGCTGCCGATGAGCGACCGACCGCGCTTATCCGATCAACTCAAGCTGATCGTCGCCGAAGCGGTCGAGTTTCTGCGGGCGAAGAGCGGCGGTGTCTATCTCTACGATGACGAGCAGAAACTCTTAACCGTCGTCATGGATTTACTCCATCCTGAGTCGATTGGCAAGGTTCTCAAAAAAGGCAAGGGAATGGCTGGTCATCTGGTCGAGACCGGCGAAAACGTGGCGATCACGGCAGACTATAACCATGAGAAAAATAAGTCGTCGATCTATAGGGACGAGTTTGAAGCGGTCATTGAGACCCGGTTGATCTGGCAAGGAGAACCCAAGGGCGTTTTATACGTCAACGACGAAATCGGGCGAGTCTTTACGGAGGAAGAAGGCGAGCAGCTGCTCATGTTTTCGACGCAGGCTGCGAGCATGATTGAACAATTTTACCAGCGGCGCAAGCTTCATGTCACCAACGAGATCATGAAGCAAATTAGTGTCCACGTAGAAATGAAGGATGTCTTAACCGCGATAGTTTCCGAAATCGCGCAGCACGTTCACAGCTCGCATTGCAGTTTCTTTATGCCCGAAAAAGAGGCTGGGAATGAGTTCCTTGTGCCGAAAGCTTCGTGTGGGCTGGTCGCTCACCGGATCATGACGCGCAAATTCTCAACGTCCGATGGATCAGGGGGACTGGTTGCCCGTGTTTACAGGGAGCGGAAGCCGCTGCTGACCGGGGACGCCAAGCACGAGCCGGAATTCGTTGCAGCGCGTGAGAATACGGATAAGGATCGTTCGATGATCCTCGTGCCGGTTGTTACTGGCGACCGATGCCTCGGCGTGATCTCCGTCGATCAAGACTACTTGAACGCTTTCACGCGCTATGACCTCGAACTCGTCAGTGCGATAGCCGTCCAGATTGGCGCGGTCATCGACCGCTCGAATACGCTGCTCCTGCACCGGGAGATCGCCGAACGAATTGTCAGCCGTGACGACTCTGAGCACGTTCTGGAACAGATCGTCGTCGATGCTATGAGTTTGACTCGAAGCACTTCCGGTATTATCTACCGTCTTAAGGAGGAGGCGGGAAAGCTCACGATAGTAGACAGTTTCCCCTACCCTTTCGATTTCGTGCACCCCCCTGCTCGTTTGGAATACGAGGGCAGCGTCACAAGACGGGTTTATAAATCTCAGACGATGGAGGTCATCGCCAATATTGAAGAGAACGATCCTCGTGTAAATCCAGAACTTTACCAAAAGGGCGTTCGTTCGATGGTTGCTGTTCCTATCATGCGTGAAAGGGAAGCGCTGGGTGTGCTTTTCCTGAACTCGTCGACCCAACACGACCTAACGCCGCTTCAGAAATTCTCGCTCACTTCATTAGCTGGACTGGCGGCAGTCGCACTGCGCAACACCGACCTATACACGGCGCGAGAGAAGGGGCGGCAGCAGTTGAAGTCGCTCTACGAAGCCAGTGAGATGCTCACGGTACTCAGCGATCCTGAGGCGATTCTCAACACGGTTGCCCGCTTAGCTTGTGAAGCCGCAAAAGCGAAGTCAGTGCGGATTGTCCGGTTCGAGGAGCGGGACGACAAGCTGGTCGCTGTGAATCCACCCTACGCCTACGGCGTGCCTACGGATCGAAGCAGCGAGGATGTCGTTCGCGAAAATGGGCTGTCGGTTGAAGTGCTGCTTACGGGTAAGTACCTTGCCATCCCCAATGTTGACGAGGCCCCCGCCGGTCGGATCAACGAAAGTATGATTAAAGATGGCGTTCGAGCGGCATTGTGCCTCCCGCTGTCGAATCAAGAGAAAGCCAAGCGCATCGGCGTTATGTGGATTCAGTATGAACTGCCTCAGGATTTTAGCAGCAATTACGAGGTTTGGGCGCTTCAGTTATATGCGAGTCAAGCTGCGTTCGCTTACGACAACGCGAAACGAATGCACGAGTTGGAAGAAGACCTTAGCACGGTGACGGAAAGCTTTGCCAGCGACATTAAGAGCGATTACGACCAAGCGCGTCTCCAAGCAAAGAACAACTTCCAGATCAGCAGCTTCATTGTCTTTGTTGCCTCCTATTTTGTCTGGTTAGGTGCGTTCGTAGAGATAATTCTCCCCAACAGAGGCGGCTTAGCAATCGCGATTGTCGCAGCCGTAACCCAGATGACCACGCAGCTCGTGTTTAACCGGATCGATAAAGCCAACGCGCGCATGGATCAATACCACAAGGAGCTTTACAACGTGCGTCTGTTTGAACAACTTATGGCTGCTACCGACGACCTCGATGAGGGGAAAGAGGAAGAGAAAAAGCAAATCATCAAAACTGCGCGAGATCAATGGCTAAAGCATTGATTTTGGGCGGACTGCGCTAAGTTTGTCAGTCACGACGACGTTGGGTCTCAACCTGATTTGGCGGTGCAGGGCACAATCCCAGAGCTGGCTGCGGGGTTGTACCTATGTGCTGTGGATTGACTGAGCGACTCGAAATATACTATTCTCTTTGAACACCAACCCGTTGATCGTCAGGTGATTGACGCACCCATGATTATCGAATTCGAGGGCGAAATTATCTATTGGCGCGGACCTGCTCCATTTTTCTTCGTGCCCGTTCCTGAGCAGCAGAGCCGTGACATCAAAGCGATCTCGAATCTGGTCACTTATGGCTGGGGCGTGATCCCGGTGACAGTTCGGATCGGCAAGACCGAGTTCAGTACCTCGCTGTTTCCCAAAGATGGGCTTTACCTCGTGCCGATCAAGGTGGCGGTTCGCAAAGCCGAAAAGCTGGAAGAAGGCGACACCGTAACCGTGCAGCTCGACGTTTGAATCCCTTCAACTGGGCAGCGATGAGTACAAACTTAACCCGCGTTCGCGGCGGGTAGCCGGATGCTGAACTCACTCCCTTCGCCCAAGCGACTCTGCACGTCGATGCTCCCGGCGTGGCGCTCTACAATCGTCTTGGCGATGGTCAGACCAAGCCCTAATCCGCCGTTTTGCGTTCCTCTAGCGTTATCGACCCGATAGAAGCGCTCGAAGACGTGGGTCAAGTCGGCGGCGGCGATGCCAGTTCCGCTATCACGCACGCGGATAACGACCCAATCCCCATCGCGCGCCGTCGAAATCTTGATTTCGCTGTTGGGGGCAGAGTGGATGGCGTTCGCCACGAGGTTTGAAAATGCCAGCGAAAGCTCCTCGCTGTTGGCAAGCACCTGCGGGATGTCATTGCCGGGGCTAAAGTCAAGCTGTGATCTGCGTTCATCCGCCAATTTCTGGTTGCGCACAATGGCATAGCCGACGAGTTTGTTCACGTCTACGGTGAGCAGGCTGTTCAGTTCCTCTTCCTCCAGCCGCAGCAGAGTCAACATGCTCTCGACCATTTCGGTGAGCCGGTCGGTCTGCTTTTCAAGAGATTCCAGTTGGTCGGCGTGCTGCCCTGCCAGTTTCTTGCTCAAGATGTACTGGCTCACCTTCATATTGGCTAACGGCGTTCGGAGATCGTGCGACATGTGGCTGATAAACTGCCGCAAGAGCCGCACCCGCTCGCGTTCCAGCGTAAGCTCTACCGTCTGCCGCTCGACTTGCTTGCGCTGTGTGATGTCATAGAGCATGATCAGCCGCCCGGAGAGTTCGCTGTGGTCGCTGTACAGCGGCGTGATCTGTAACTCGTAATACGGTCCGGATTCGGTGATGGCGACTTCCGTTTTGATCTCCATCACGCCCTGAAACTGCTTGACGATGTGTTGCTGATGCGGAAAGGCGTCCAGCGCCAGCAGTCCCAACACCTGTTTTTCGGTGCGACCCGTAATTTGCTCAGCCTCCCGGTTCATTCCCGCAACCCGCCCCTTGAGATCGAGCAGAATGATCCCGCTTTTGACATTTCTGAAAATCAGGTCGTGGGCAACCGGGATAATGTCCATGAAACGGTAGCGGGTCATCGCGATCAGCATCAAGACGCCCGAAAATGCCATGGCGAACACGAGTGGCGAAAAAGGCGCAAGCGGGTTCAGACCGGCAATCTGAGCGGTGTAGACGAGCAGTGGCACACCTGATGCAACGACGACCAACCGGGTTTGGTTGCGGAAGATAGCTTGGGATCGAATCGCAGAGCGCAGCAGCAGCAGCCAACTACCAATTAACACGACGTAGCTATAGCCAAGCCAGACCCAAAACATGGCACCATAAGCCGCGACCTGCCCCATGAGCAAGCCGTCAATGTAAACAAATTCATACTGGCGATACAGGAGTTGGTGCTGTTCAGCAAACAGCGCTAGGCACAAGATGATCAGCGGCACGACCGCCAGCAGCGCCACCGAATATCGATTTAGCCAGTGATCCTTATTGCTGTACTGGATGGCAAAAACACCCCAGAAGAAAGTGAACCCGGTTATCCCGACGTAGATGACCCGATTCATCGCCAGCTTATACACGGGAACGGCGAAGGCGATTTCTAAACAGGTACCAATGATATGAATGGCAAGAAAGAGCATGGTCAAAGACCACGCGGTCGCGCCGCGCGCCGGGCGTAATGCCCAAGTGCGCATCGCCAAATGCAGCACCAAGACGGCGACTAGCGCATACACCGGAATGATTGGGGCGAATTGGAATAACATCCGATGACGATCCTCCGACCCTGCAGCCGTGAGTGATGACCCAATACAGCGATGAATCTGCGTGAGCGATCCGCGTTCCTTGACTCAAGTGTAGCACCGCTCCGATCATCGCGAGCTTAATTCCCGTTCTACAGCGCGTGTACAGGCGAGGCGAACTTAATGAAGCACCATCGAAAATGTCTCTGGTAACTGGCGGAAGCACTCGAACAAGTTGTAACATCTTGAAATCATGCCGACTCTATTCCAATGCCCGATTTGCGGGCTGCCCCTTCAGCCGCAAGCCGCCAGCTATCAATGTGACAATCACCATAATTTCGACGTCGCCAAGGAAGGCTACGTCAATCTCCTGCCACCCAACCAGCGGCACTCGAAAGCGCCCGGCGACAGCAAGGAGATGATCCTCAGCCGCAAGAATTTCTTGTCCCGGCGCTATTATGAACCGTTGGCGGCGGCGATTAGCCAAATGGTTGCGCGATACGTCGCTGACATTCCCAACTTGAATATTCTGGATGCCGGTTGCGGGGAAGGGTATTACGTCGGCTATCTGCAAAAGCAGCTTGATCGGCGGGGTGATTATTACGGCATCGACATCTCTAAGGAAGCGATCCGCTACGCGGCGAAGCAGTATCGAGCGGTTACGTTTGCGGTTGCCAGCATCGCGCACGTCCCCGTTCAAGCGGCTTCGGTCAACTGCATTTTGAACGTCTTTGCGCCCAGAAATAACGCGGAGTTCGCGCGCATCGCCGCTCAAGCGAGTCTCTTGCTGGTGGTTAGCCCCGCCGTCAATCACTTGCTGGAACTGCGCCGCCTGATTTACGAGCAGGTGAAGCCCTACGGAACGCTGGCGCGCGATGAATTCGCGCCCTACTTTTCGCTGATTGACTCGCAAGCGGTTCAGTACCAGATGACGCTCGCTAATTCGGACGACATCGGTAATCTTCTGCAAATGACGCCCTTTTATTGGCGCACGTCACCCGAAAAGCGGACTAGCCTGCTGGCTCTGGAACAACTGACGACCGAGGTGGCATTCTCGATTCATCTGTTCCGACGGGACGCAGGGGTCTAGCGGAGCGATGCCGCGCTTGATCGCAGCGAGTTGCTGACCACAAATTCCGCAGAATGTGAAGCACCATCGCGCTGGCGACCTTGCTCAGTTCAGTTTGGCTTTGCTTGTCGGAGTTGGCATTTGCAGATTGCAGAATCCCTGAACTGACTGTGGTCCTTTCTAGAGGTAAGTCAACAGTAAAACAAGCGTTCCAGTCTCGTCCAACGAAGGTCAATTCGCTAAGGACAGTATAGGTTCTATACAGGGGGACAATAGGGGATGCACAAGGGTTATTGTGACGTTTGTCACTATTGAGAATCCGCCGGAGAATCTATATTCACTCCGAGGTGGGCGTAACCACACGTTTTTCTTTTTCAGAAAGGTACCCCCAAGCACGTAATCATAGGAGGTGCAAGAAAGCAGAAAACCTCACGTATTTCGGCTGTTGAACCAGATTTATTTCGCATGATGTGAAATCAAGGAGTCAGAAATGTTCGGTAAACTCGCCCGTTTAGTTCCTGCCATCATGTCGGTCGTATTTTTGGTAAGCCTGTTTGTGATGCCTGCTCAGGCATCGGTACAGGCGCAAGATAAAATCCTCGTCGGTCTGTCCTTCTCGGACTTCGAAACGCCCCGCTGGGCGCAAGAAAACGACATCATGACGGCAGCCCTTCAGGCGAAGGGCTATGACGTGGTGTCGCAGCAAGCCAGCCACGACCCCGTGGTTCAGAACAACCAGATCGCGAACATGGTTACTCAGGGCGCCAAGGCGATCATTATCGTCGCCCAAGACGCTGATGCTGCCGCGACGGCAGTCGATGATGCCGCGAAGGAAGGCGTCGTCGTGATCGCTTATGACCGTCTGATTGCCACGCCCAACATTGCGGCGTACATCACCTTCGGTCTTATTCAGGTTGGTAACGGGCAGGCTGATGGCGTGCTCAAGGCGCTTGGCATCACCGCTCTCGACAGCACTGGTATGTGGTCGGCGGACAACCCGGTCAACCTCGTCAAACTCGAAGGCGACCCCGGCGACAACAATGCCAAGTTCTTCGAAGCGGGACAGGATGAAATCCTCCAGCCGTTTATCGATGCTGGTATTGTCAAGATTGTTGCCCGTCAGAATATCGCCAACTGGGATGAGACCAATGCCGTGACGGCGATGGAAAACATCCTGACGTCTCAGGACAATAAGGTTGACGCGGTTATCGCCGCCAACGACAATCTTGGACTGGGTGCCCTCCAAGCCCTCACCGCCCAGAAGATGGCAGTGCCGGTCTCCGGTCAAGATGCGACCGCTCCCGGTTGCAACAGCATTGCCAAGGGTCAGTTGACCGTCACCATCCTGAAGGACTACCGTGTCATGGCTCCGCAGGCTGTCGATTTGGTCGACGAATTCCTCAATGGCGTGACCGACCCCGATCTGCAGTCCTACAGCCTCGCCGACCTGACGGGGAACGCCTCTCTGACGGGCGAAGTCATGGCTAAATACCTGCCGGTTACCGAAGTCACTGCAGACAACCTGTATGAGGCTGTCGTCGTGAGCGGTTTCCAGAGCTATGATGACGTCTATCAGGACATTCCTGAAGCCCAGAGACCGCCTCGTCCTCCTGTTGCGACCCAAGAAGCATCATCGTAGGATTGGTGAATGACGTTTGTTGGCATTCCGGTAGGCACAGCCTGCCGGCATAACCACGGCGAATTCTGAAAGAAGGGGCTTCCTGCCGAGCAGCAACTTGCCTAGTGCAGGAAGCCCTCTGTGCCAATCAAGGACATACGGTTCATGACCGACGACGCGAATGACATTATTCTTGACATAAAAAACGTCACCAAACGCTTTTCCGGTGTGACGGCTTTAGATGACGTATCTTTCCAGATCCGGCGTGGCGAGATTCATGGCTTGTGCGGCGAAAACGGCGCAGGCAAATCCACCCTGATGAAGATTCTCTGCGGAGTTTATCCATGGGGGTCGTATGAAGGGAGCGTCACATACAATGGCGGTGAGCTGCGCCTAGAGGGCAGTTCGATCCGACAAGCGATTGAAGAAGGGATCGCGATTGTTTACCAAGAACTGACCTTGGTCGGTAACATGACCGTGGGTGAGAACATCTTCTTGGGTAAAGAGCCGGTGGAAAACGGCGTGATCAACTGGGATATGCTTTACTCAGGAACCCAAGACATCCTGACGAAATATCATTTAGAGATTCAGCCTTACGCGCTTGTCAGGTGGCTAGGCGTCGGCAAACAGCAGATGACGGAAATCGCTAAGGCACTTTCCGAAGATGCCAAAATCTTGATTCTAGACGAGCCGACCAGCGCCCTCAGCGAGGCTGAGATCGACAAATTGATGGAAATACTGGCGACTCTGAAAGAACACGGCGTGACCTGCATTTATATCACGCACAAGATCGGTGAGTTCTTCAGAATCGCTGACTCGATTACCGTCATGCGTGACGGCAAGATCGTGACAACCAAGCCAACTCAAGAGTTGACGCTCGAACAACTCGTTAGTCTGATGGTCGGGCGCGAAATGAAGGAGCGCTTCCCGAAAGGGAATCGACAACCCGGCGACGTCATTTTCGAGGTGGAGAATCTCCACGCGCTGCCGCCAGAGACCGCAGACCGCGAAGTCCTGAAGGGGGTGTCGTTTAACCTGCGTAAGGGTGAAATTCTGGGGATCGCAGGTCTTATGGGGTCTGGTCGCACCGAGCTGGTGACGACCCTGTTTGGCGAGTACGGCAAAATCACCAAAGGTACGATAAGGCTGGACGGACGAGTATTATCGATCCGTAACTCCCGACAGGCTATGATGCAGGGACTCAGCCTAGTGCCCGAAGATCGGAAAGTGCACGGTCTCATCCTCATTCAAACCATTCTGAAGAATATTTCACTGGCGAACCTCGATCAATTCTCTTCGTGGATGCGTATCGACGCCGACGCGGAACTCGACGCCAGTACTCGCTTTGCCAAAAGCCTCGCAATCAAGACGCCAACGCTTCAAGCTAGAGTTGACTCCCTCTCCGGCGGCAACCAGCAAAAAGTGGTCATTGCCAAATGGCTGATGTCCAAGCCCAAAGTGCTGATCATGGATGACCCGACGCGCGGCATCGACGTAGGCGCAAAATACGAGATCTATAAGTTGATGAACGACTTGGCTGAGCAGGGAATTTCCATCATCATGATCTCGAGCGAACTCGAAGAAATCTTAGGCATGAGCGACCGGATCATGGTCATGTGCGAAGGTCAATCGGCGGGCACACTCGACATCGCCGACGCTACCGAAGAAAAAATCATGGCTTTAGCCACTGGCATTGCGGCAAGCAGTGCCAGCGCAACCACGAATGGCAGTAAGACTGCGTCCAGCAGCGCTTAATCTACTGACTTGCGAAAAGGTGATCCAGATGTCCTCGATTACAACGCCTGCCCATAGTGAGACACCTAGTATAGTCAAACGTCTCGGTGCCAATCTCCAGACCTATGGACTCATTGGTGCCGTTATCCTGATATGGCTGTTCTTCGCGTTCCTGACTCATGGCATTTTTCTGAGTCCCCGAAACATTTCATTCCTGTTCCGGCAGATGAGCGTAACCGCCATCATGTCGGTCGGCATGGTTCTGGTCATCGTGACCGGTAACATTGACCTGTCGGTAGGACGACTGGCTGGTTTCGTATCTGTTATCGTAGCCATGTGTCAGATGCAGTTGTGGCCCAAGCTTATCCCTCTGCTCTTCCCCGGACAGGATCCGGTGAACTTTGTCCTTGTGACGACCATTCTATCGGTGGTGATTGGGTTAGTTGTAGGCACCTTGTTTGGCGTTTACCAAGGATACATTATCGCCCAACTGCGAGTCACGGCGTTTATCGTCACCCTAGGCGGTTACTGGGCGCTGCAAGGCATCATCTTGATCGTGACGGGAGGGCAGACCATCTCCGCCAAGCAGGACGTCTTCCTGAGTATTGCCAATGGATACTTACCCACTTGGGCGGGGTCCCTTCTGGCGGCAGGGGTAGCAGTCTTCCTGTTCGCCAGCATGGTTCTCAGCAGGCGAAGGAAATTGAAGTATGGCTTTGAGGTGCCTGCCATTTACCTAGATGTGTTCAAGACCGGGGTTTATGCGGCGGCATTCGTCCTCTACGTGTATGTTGTTAATCTGTATAACGGAGTCCAGTCGCCTGTTCTCATCCTCGCTATCGTCGCGATGGTGGTCAACTACGTTTCGAATAACACCCGTTTTGGTCGTTATGCCTACGCCATTGGCGGCAACCGCGAGGCGGCACGGCTCTCCGGCGTCAATATCCGCAACAACCTGTTTGCGATCTTCGTCCTGATGGGTTTCCTGTGCGGTGTCGCCGGCGTCGTGCTGGCATCCTACGTAGGCGGCGGCACTCCCGCTGCCGGAACCGGAATGGAACTCGACGTCATCGCCGCTTGTATTCTGGGAGGGGCTTCGACCCTCGGCGGCGAAGGAACGGTTCTAGGCGCGCTGATAGGTGCTCTGATCATGGCAACCCTCACGAACGGTCTTCAGTTGATGAATATCCCGAATGAGTGGCAGTACGTGATCAAGGCTGGCGTGCTGATTCTGGCGGTTTACACCGACGTTCGGCTGAGGAGAAATCGCTAGCGCCTGTTAAGAACGCATCAGGGGAAGCTCAACCTCTCACCCCCGACCTCCTCCTGACGGGGGGAGATACTTGAGCTTTCTGCTGGCTCCACCCTAAAGTCCCCACTCCATGCAATAGAGCGGGGACATTCTATACCTCCCCTGAACTGCTTTTACCTTTACACTTCTCTACAAATTGGAGAGGGTATCGATCTGACACCAAGAACTCATCCAATTAGAGTGAGGCTAGCGAGCCAAGAATTCAGACCGCCTCACATGAGCAAACACACTGAACAACCCGTTTACTCAGAACTGCCATTTTGGATGACTACATCCGTCCTCTGAGCCGCAGCGAGTTGGAAACCACAAATTCCTCAGGAGCCATTTGAATATTCGGTGTTTTTCCCGTAGGGGCGTTCAATTGAACGCCCTTGCCTTCCCGTGAGACGGGTATTTTCAAATGGTTTCTCAGAATAAGAAACACCATTGTAGCGGCGGTTTAAGCTCCCGCGTCAAGGTCGCCATTCTTCTCGTAAATTCTACTTATTTTCCTCAACGATCACGCGAATGTGAAAAAGAACGACAGTGACTGTCAAGTACCCAAAACTTGAAGACCAGTGTCTGAGAAGGTTCGAGCAGCGTAGAGCGCTGGCGGCAGCCTAAGCGCGGTGTGAATGCGGGAGTGGTTGTAGTAGTGGATCTGGCGGTAGATCGCCTCGATCATCTCGCCAGCCGACGTGAACCGGTCGAGATCGCCTAGCTCCTGCTTGAAGCGTCCAAAGAACGACTCCATGAAGCCGTTCTGCCAAGGGGATGCCACATCACTGACCGAGATGCGCACCTTGTGTTCCTCGAGGTAATCGGTGCACTGCTGGGCCATGAATTCTGTGCCTTGGTCGGAGTGAAAGATCGCTGGTCGCTGATGGGTGGCAAAAGCTTGGTGCAAGGTCGCTAAAACCAGTTGGCTGTCATGCCGCTTGCCGATGTTCGCGGCGATAATCTGCCGGGTGGCCAAATCCTCAATCGTCGCCAGATACCAGATAGTGCCCCGATACACCAGCCGGCTCAGATCGCTGCACCAGACCTGATGCGGGTGGGTAATCGTCAGCTTGTTGAGCAAATTGTGGTAGGTGTGATGTGGCGTGGAAACGGTGCAGTAGTGGTTGACCCGTCGCCGCGGTGGGCGCAGGTTGAACTGCGCCATGACTCGCTGAGCGCGTTTGTGATTGATGCCCAGGTGCAGCGCAACCCGACGATGACCGTAAGCTGGATGCGCTCGATGCACCGCTTCAATCTGCTGTTTGAGCGCGAGGTCTTTGACCGGCTGTTTTCTCTCGCGATAGATGTTCTTGCGCTGGACACCCAGGGCTTCAGCGCAGACCGACTTGATCCGGGCACGGCGCACTATCTCGACTTTTTTTGTAAGTGCATGTTCAAAGTCAGCTCGCCGATGAGCCGTTTCAGTTCCTCGTTTTCGCGCTTCAGCTTGTTGTAGTCCAGCACCGAAACGACGCCTTCACCGCTGTCCTGCCGCAACCACCCGTAAATCGTCTTGGTACTGACTGCATATTGCTCAGCCAGATCGACTACGCGCTCGCCAGCTCGCACCTTGCCGATGATTTCTTCTTTGATCTCTTTGGCAATCCGTCGGCTCACGCTACCCCCTTTGTTTGATGCTCATCCTCTCAGACGGTTGCCTTATTTTATGGGGTACCGGTCAGCTCCTCAGTACTTCCTGTTTCTCCCTCTACCGACAATAACCATCGGACTCCCGCACCCTTCAAGGCGGATCGCGCCCTTGTAGTAAGGCCGCTGGTCGCCGATTTGGTCGAGCTTCATCTGCGATCCCCTCCCTTCCCCCTCCCTTTCCCCCCCTTCGCCAGTGGCGACTTTCACTCTATGCTGGGTCGCACAGTAGGCGCATCAACGAACGAAGGACGACCGAGTGATAGAGGGGGATGAACATGAACGGCAACTTAAGCACCGACACTTACCAGTATCGCGTGAACCAAGAATACCGTGACGCCGCCATGCGCAGCGCCGAAAATCAACGCCTTGCACATGTCGCTGCCGAATTGACCTCTCGATGGTCGCTGTTTGCCGGAGTGCGCCAGTGGTTGCGTAAGTCAATTTTCACTCAATCCAGCAACGGGCGGCATCAGCGCACGCTGCACCGGGTGCTGCATCTACCCACGATTTTGGCTCTCGTGATCGCGATGGTGCTGGCGACCAGCGTGTCACAGCCCGCTCAGGCACAGTCTCGCGCGCTCAATGACCCGGGTCCGGATGAAGTGTATCAACCTGCGCTGGCGGTCTTCAGGGTCGGGTACTTCTATCAGATAAGGGGAGATCAGCAGCGCGCCATCGAGGAGTTCACAAAAGCCATCGAGCTGCTGCCTAGCTACGGTTATTCCTACGCCGCGCGTGGCGACAGCTATGCCCTGATCGGTGACTATCAGGCTGCAATCGACGACTATACGGTTGCGCTTAGCATCTACCCGGACTATGTCAGCGCCTTGACGACCCGCGGTCGCGCCTATGCACAACAGGGGCAGTACGATCTTGCGCTGGCAGACTTTGCCAATGCCATGACGCAAATGCCGGACTACGCGCCCGCTTACCGTGCCGCCGGGGATGTTCTGTATCAGCTAGGCGAAATGGACGAAGCGCTCAACGACTATCACATCTACACCGACTTTACCAACGACCGGCCCGACGTAGCCTTGGCAGCCCGTATCGATACTATCGAAGTGCTGGCACAAGGCAGCTAACAGCTGTATGTAGCGCACGAATGAACAGGTAGCCGGGCAGGGTTGAACAATCTACCCTGACTTTTACACTGGCTGTCTGATAGGTCGGCGCTGGCTACAGCGAGTGACTGTGGTCGTCGAATATCTGATGAATCCGCTCGTAGAGCAATCATTTCGCGGGGAGGGGAAAAAGCAGGACAAGAGTTGGATCAGCGAAGGACGGACTGTATTCAGGCTTAAGGTGGGAGCAAGCCACACCGGCAACGTGCCTCATCTTTCAGCCAAGAGCAACGGGAGATCGTTCATGAACGAAGTCGAGCTGTACCGCATCCATCATCTGGAAGGGCACGAAAAACAGCGCAAAGCGGAACTGTTAAACCTTGCCGCGCACAACATTCAAAAACGCCAACACGCATCTAGGGTGCGAGCGTTTGTGCGTTTGACGCTGGTTACGCTCATGATCACCGCCATGACCATCGTTGTCCTACTGAGCCGATCCCTGATCACCCTATAGCGATGGCATAGGTCGCTCAATGAGGGCAGCCATGCCCTCAGAGCCGAATACGAGGTCTGGTCTCTGGGAAAGGGGGAGGGGAAAAGGCAGGAATACCGCCTCAGGACTCAGGAAAGGGCTATGATTAGGAGAAACTCATTGGGGACCAGCGCATGACACTCGATAACAGACCAGACCTGAATGGGTATGAGCTGCTGGAACGCATCGGTTCGGGGGGATCTGGAGCGGTGTATCGAGCGCGGCAAACCTCCATTAATCGGGAAGTGGCGGTCAAGATCATCCAAGCGGGGCTAGCCAACAAGCCGGAATTCGTCCGACGCTTTGAGATGGAAGCCCAACTGATCGCCCGGCTGGAACATCCACACATCACGCCTTTGATCGACTATTGGCGCAATCCCGAGGGAGCCTATCTGGTTATGCGCTATTTGCGCGGGGGAAGCGTGCGCAACGTCCTTGACATAGGGGCTTACGAACTACCAGCCGCTTCTCAATTGCTAGACCAAATCGCCTCGGCGCTGGAATTTGCCCATCGCCAGCACGTGATCCATCGCGACATCAAACCGGGAAACATCCTGCTTGACGAAGACGGAAACGCTTATCTGGCTGATTTCGGAATCGCCAAAGACTTGACCAGCGTTCCGAGCGGTTTGACGGTGGAAAATACAGTGATGGGATCACTGGATTACGTCTCGCCGGAACAAGCACGCGGCGAACCGGTGACATCCCGGACTGATATTTATTCGCTGGGTGTGGTGCTCTACGAACTGATCACCGGCGAACATCCCTTTAAAGAATTTACTGCCCTTCAGCGCCTGTACCGGCACATTAACGATCCGCTGCCACTCATCGACGGTCTTGACGCAGATAAACAGGATGAGATCAATGCCATTATTCAGCAGGCGACGGCCAAAGACCCCCGGCAGCGATACCCTGACGTACTTGCGCTGGCGGTAGCGTTCCGCGAAGCGGTCGGGCGTGACGACACCGCGCAGAGCCAGCAGGTGATTGAATCGCTCACGCTGCGCGAGCATGAAATCCTTCAACTTGTCGCCGAGCGGAAGAGCAATCGCGAGATAGCCGCCGAGCTTTTCATCACGGTCGGAACGGTGCGCTGGTATATCCGACAGATTTACAAAAAGCTCGGTGTTGGCGGGCGGGTTCAGGCGATTGTGCGAGCAAGAGAATTGGATCTGATCATCACTGGTGACCGGGATGATGAAACGACGCTTGAGAAGTCTCCAGTCCATAGTGTTTCGTTTCCAGAGCCTAAGAATCCCTTTAAGGGGCTGCTGCCTTTTCAGACTTCGGATGCGCTCGATTTCTTCGGGCGGGAAGAATTGGTTGATCGGTTGATTGGGCGGCTTCAGGAGACCGATTCCTTCCGGCGATTTCTGGCGGTGGTGGGTCCCAGCGGGAGCGGCAAGTCCAGCCTCGTGAAAGCCGGTCTGATCCCGGCAATCTGGAAGGGACGAATCCCCGGCTCCGAACGCTGGTATGTGGTCGAAATGATCCCCGGCGCACGCCCGATTGACAAACTCGAAACCGCGCTGATTAGGGTCGCTGCGAATCCGGTCGCCGATCTGCATGAGCAGTTGATGCGGGATGCGCATGGTCTGGAGCGGATCGCAGACATCATCCTGCCCAGCGACGGCACTGAACTACTCATCGTGATTGACCAGTTCGAGGAAGTGTTTGTACTGGTCGAAGATGAAAGTATTCGCGTTCACTTTCTGGAGTTGATCCACGCGGCTGTCACCGACCCGCGCAGCCGGGTCCGGATCGTGGTGACCCTACGGGCGGACCACTATGATAAGCCGCTGCACTATGCGCTGATCGGCGAGCTGCTGCGCTCCCGGTTGGAAACCATCCTGCCGTTGGGGGCGAAAGCGTTGGAACGGGCGATCCGGCAGCCGGTAATGCGAATGGGGGTCACCTACGAACCGGGGCTGGTCGAGCAAATTGTGAGCGAAATGACCTACCAGTCCGGCGCATTACCCCTGCTGCAATATGCCCTCACCGAGCTGTTCAATCACCGTGAAGGGCGGCTGGTGACGCATGCAGTCTATCAGCGGATCGGCGGTTCGGTCGGAGCGCTGGCGAAACGGGCGGGAGATGTTTTCAACAGCCTCACCCCCGATGCTCAAGAACTCACCCGCCAGCTATTTCTGCGGCTGGTGACGCTCGGTGAAGGCGCTGAGGACACCCGTCGGCGGGCGACGCTCTCGGAATTGGTGTCACTGACGCCTAACGGCGATCTGACGGAAGAAATCGTCGATCAATTTGTGGACGTTCGCCTGCTGTCGCTCGACCACGATCCGGAAACGCGCCAACCAACGGTTGAAGTCGCTCACGAAGCGCTTTTACGTGAATGGGAGCGATTGAGACAGTGGCTGAACGATTCCCGCGACGATATTCGGCAGGAGCGACAGCTTGAACAGGCGGCCAATGATTGGGACGCCAATCAGGAAGATACCAGCTATCTTTTGCGCGGCACCCGTCTAGAACAGGTTGACGCTTGGCAAAATTCGACGGAATTGATTCTGACGCCGTTGGAAAAGACCTTCATCTCAAAAAGTATTGACCAACACCAAGTTGAGACACGAGTTGAAACCGAACGTCAAGCGCGCGAACAGGCACAAGAACGGCATTCCCGGAATCTCCTGAGGATGTTGGTCGTCGTTTTCGCACTGGCGGCAATCTTGAGCGGTGGCTTCGGCGTCTTTGCGTTGGGTCAGAAAAACGAAGCCGTTCGCTCGGCGGAACAAAGTCACAGCTTGGCACTCGCGGCACGTGCACCCGGCATCTATGCCAGTGGTAATCAAGAACTGGCGCTGGCATTAGCTGTAGAAGCCGTCAAAATGGACAATCCGCCACCAGAATCGGTCAGCGCCTTGCTGAATATTGGACTTGCCAGCGGCACCATCCATGCGATGCATCACACTATGCCTGCGTGGTCGGTCGCTTTTAGCCCGGATGGGCGCTACCTTGCCTCCAGTTCAGGACCGCTTCCTCCGGTCTACCGCGAATACCCGACAGTGGGCGAAATGGCACAGGAATACGAAGTTGCCGACGACAGCACTATCCGCTTGTGGGATGTCCAAACTGGAACCGAAGTCCGGCGTTTCTCAGGACATCACGACACTGTCTACAGTATTGCGTTCAGCCCGGATGGTCAGCATCTCATTTCCAGCGCCGTTGATGGTGAGTTAATCCTGTGGGATGTGGCGACGGGCGACATCCTGCGTCGCTTCGACGTACATCAGGGCGCGAGAACAACCCAAAGCCTAGACGGAATTGTGATGGAAGCGGCGGATGCAACCAAGGGGCAGGAAGTCGCCTACAGCCCCGACGGACGCTTGGTGGCATCGACAGGCGCAGACGGGTACATCGTAATTATCGACGTAGACCCGACATCGCCGACCTTTGGCAGTGAGATTTGGCGTCTTGATGCTGATTATTCGACTTTTGCGGTTGATTTTCACCCAAATGGACACTGGATCATCGTGGGTTCCAATGACGGACTGGTGACGATCTGGGATATCGCGACCGGCGAAAAGATCAAGACTTTTGAAACCCACAGTGCAGTCACCGAAGTAAAATTCAATCCTGATGGCTCGCAGGCGATTTCTTCCAGTGTTTTACCACCCTACGAGGAATTTCTATGGGATACCAACCCAGTCTCGCCGACTTTCGGCACGGCGCTGAAGCAGTGGTCGAATGGACTATGTGATTGCGGTGGAGAGTATAATGTTGCCTTCACTGCCGATGGTCAAACTGTCTTTGCGGGCACTTTCGCGGACGCTATTGTGCAGTATAACTTGGCGACCGATGAAGTCTCACGAGTATTTACCGACGAAAGAGCGCCGGTTTGGGGCGTTGCTCTTAGCCCGGATGGACATACACTCGCGTCAGCCGCGTGGGACGGGACCGTGCGCTTACGCGATATTAGCAACCCCACTGAGTTTGCACCGTCCAGCGAATTCCCACTGATCGATTTTGCCGTGAGCCCAGATGGCGCGACACTCTACTTGCGCTATGCGACTGAGGGATATGATAGTCTCGTGCAGTTTTACGACCTCGCATCGCATTCAGTCCTCCGCGAATTCAATGTGACCAGACCGGTCGTTTCCCATGACTGGACGAAGCTGTTTGATCGAAATATCATCTCTGCGGACAACCCAAGTTACACGGTCAAAGTGTTCGATATACAGTCGGGTGATTTGCTGGAAACATTCAATCTTGCTGCTGACTTTGGTGTCCCGCAGGACTATACATCCAGCGACTATCGGACCGTGACTGGGAACAATACCGTCGAATTTAGCCTCGTCGATCTTGCGACTGGCGAAAATGTCGATCTCGCCAAACCGGTTGATACCAACAGTGGCACCAGCCTCAACCAAGCCGTTTTTAGCCCCGATGAAACCCTGATCTCTCTGTTTTATGACAGCGGCACTGTCATCCTCAGAAGTGCTGTAACCGGCGACTTGATTCGTCAGATCGACCTTAGTTCTACCGGTCAAGGATTTGACAAAATGAGTCCTGATTCGCAGACGTTGTTAAGTACCAATGGATCAACCATGCAGCTATGGGATATTAAGACTGGCAAGGTTATTCATGAATTTGTTGGACACGACCAGTGGATTATTTGGATCGCCTACAGTCCGGATGGACGGAAAGCAATTTCCGCCGGACAAGATGGACGAACCATCGTCTGGAATCTCCAGACTGGAGAACAAATCCTGAGCTACGAGCTTGGCAGCAAGAATCCCGTGAGCGTCGCAGCTTTAAGTCCGGACGGCTCCACAGCCTATTCACTGGTGTTTCCGCCGGATGGCAGCAGCACAATCTTACATCAGTGGCCGACCAATTTGGCTGATATTCTGGCTTGGGTGCAGGCTAATCGCTACGTTCGACCCTTCAAGGATACGGAGTGCCTTCAGTATCGAATTGATCCATCCTGTGGTACGCAAAATAACTGACGACGAGCTTGTGCCGGGGTATCTGGCGTTGGAGCCGCTGATTGAAAAGGGATTGGGGTTGACTGTCTGTAAATTGGGTTTGAAGCCCTTGCCTATAGGCAGGCAGTTTTAATAGCAGGTTGGGCAGGGCGAGCCGCCACCTGTTCGCAGGTCGGCTCGCCCTGCCCGGACGTTCTGAGAGTGTTAATGAGTGGAGAGAAGCCCCAGAGTCCAACGCTGACACCAATATAAGCAATTTCCAGATCGACGAGTGATACGCTTCAGGCGACTTTCAGTCGCAATTAATGCTACCGCCTTCAGGCGGTAGCGGTTTATTCTCATCGTGTTTTCAAGATATCGAGAGCTAGACTGCTTTGGCGGGCGTGAGTTTGCTCGCGGGTGGTGTCGGGGCGGGTGCACCACCGATCCGCTTTGCGCGTAACCTGAGCGAGTTGCTGACGACCAAATTGATAAATGTCATCGCAGCGGCGCTGTGAAGCCACTCGACTTGGCTATTATTTTTTTGTTAGCGTGGTATCGACAAACCGTTCGTCATGGACTGCGCGTTAAAGTCACTACAGGAATGATCCGTGAGGTTTTGTGCTTGTAGTCGCTGAATGATGAACTCATCGTTTCCATTTTCTCATACAACCTGGTGCGTTCCGGTTCCGTTGCGACCGTCGCTACCGCGGGGAATATCTCCCCGCCTACCTCCACAAAGACTTCAGGATTCCCGCGAAGATTGTAATACCAGTCGGGATGCATATCAGCGCCTCCCTTCGATGCAATGACAACATAGCGGTCACCATCCATGAAGTACCTTACCGGATTGATACGTTCCAATCCACTTTTTGCGCCTGTGGTGTGCAGCAGCAGCAATGCACCGGGCGGGAAATTGCCGGCTGATTTCCCTTTGCTTGCGCGAAACTCCTCAATGATTTTGTTATTCCAGTCGCTCATAGGATTCGCTCCGTATGCCGTTGACCGCCGATAATGATAGTTGCTTTGGCAATGGTGAATCTTACTAGCTCTCTGAAGAATGGCGCGCGCTTTTTAGGCGCAAGCTATTGGAAACCACAAATTCCTCTGAATGAGCAACGCCACCGTAACGGCGGTTCAATCACTCGGCTCAATGTTGCAGTCCTAATTGTCAACGCTAGACTGCTCCTCAATCGTGCCCTTGTCCCGCCGGATTCGCCCAAAACCATGACGTCCACATGCCGACACTCAGGATAGGATGGCAGAAGCCTCCAAGCGGTTACTGGTTTGGGTTTATCGGCGATCAGCTATATTCTTATGAGTACCTACAGTCGAGGATCAGGATTGCATCATGGCTAGGGAATTATCCCGGGTTGAGACGCTGACCGGGCGCGAGGCTGATGTGCTGACCTGCCTTGCCGACGGCTTATCCAATAACGAAATCGCCGAGCGGCTGTTCCTCTCCCTCAGTACTGTCAAGTGGTATGTGCGCCAGTTGAACAGCAAGCTAGACACCGCCAATCGTGACGAAATCGTTCAACGGGCACGGTCAATCGGTCTGCTCGACGGAGACGCGCCGGAGTCGGTGGCAGCGAAACACAATCTCCCTCATCAGACGACGCCCTTCATCGGGCGCGAGGTCGAACTGGATGAACTAACGCAGATTCTGGCGCTGCCGGAGGTGCAGTTGGTGACGGTGCTGGCACCGGGCGGCATGGGCAAGACACGGCTGGCGCTGGAAGCCGCCGAGCAGCAGCTTTACAGCTTTCCCGCCGGCGTGTTCTTCGTCCCGCTGCAACCGCTCACAGAGATTGAGCAGATTGTCCCGGCTATCGCCCAGCAGGTCGGTTTTCAATTCGTGTCGGATGAGCGCTCACTCAAACAGCAGCTATTCGATTATCTGCGGGGCAAGCAGCTCCTGTTGGTGATCGACAACTGGGAGCACCTGCTGGAGGGTGCGCCGCTGGTTTCCGATATTTTGGGGACAGCGCCACAGGTCAAGGTGTTGGCGACCTCGCGCGAGAAGCTCAACCTGAGCGGCGAAACGGTGTATGCGCTGTGGGGGATGCAGTACCCGACTTGGGAGACGCCGGAGGATGCGCTGCATTACGATGCGGTCAAGCTGCTGGTGCAGGCAGCCAAGCGCGCGCGACCGGATTTCGCGTTGACGCCGGACAATCTGGACTATGTGGCACGGGTCTGCCGGTTGACCGAGGGGATGCCACTGGGCATTCTGCTGGCGACGGGCTGGCTGGACGTGCTGTCGCTGGAGCGGATCGCGGGGGAAATCCAGAAGAATGTGGATTTTCTAGAGACAGAAATGCGCGATTTCCCGGAGCGGCAGCGCAGCATCCGGGCGATCTTCGCGGCAGCTTGGGATCGGTTAGCGCCCACCGAGCAGCAGGTTTTCATGAAGCTGGCGGTGTTTCGGGGCGGCTGCATGCCGGAGGCGGCGGAAACGGTGACGGGAGCGAGTCTGCGGACGCTGCAAACCCTCGTGAACAAGGCGCTGGTGCTGCGGACGAAAACCGGGCGCTGTGACATCCATGAACTGCTGCGACAGTACGGCTACGAACGCCTTGAAGCCAGCGGGACTCTGGCGGACATTCTGCG
Organism: uncultured Chloroflexia bacterium; assembly: GCA_963826685.1. Lineage (GTDB taxonomy): Bacteria > Chloroflexota > Anaerolineae > Aggregatilineales > Phototrophicaceae > Flexifilum. The sequence goes on from CAWGYC010000009.1 coordinate 805,352, forward strand.
CCAGCACAGCGCCTACTATGCCGACTTCCTGCACGAGCGCGAAGAGGACCTGAAAGGGCTGCGGCAGCTTGAGGCGATGGACGAAATTGAGACGGAAGTGGATAACCTCCGGCTGGCGTGGTATCAGGCGCTCGCAGATCAGGACATGGAGCGAATTGGGCAGTCAGCTTTTCCCTTGACGAGTTATGCGGAGTTTCGCAGTCGTCAGGGCGAGTTCGTACTCTGGTTGGCAGATGCGGAAGAGGCGCTGCGCGGGCAGTACGCCGCCCATCGAGATTACGGCAGACTACTGGCTGATTATGGAAGGACTCTTTACTGGTTAGCGCGCACGCCAGAAGCCGAGCAGGTTCTGCAGGAGGCGCTGGCGACTGCGCGGGCAAACGCCGATTCCAGTGGAATCGCTTACAGCGCACTGGAATTGTCGCGGGTAACCTTTGAGTTGGGAAACCGGGATGAAGCTTGGGCACTGGTTGAGGAAAGCATCCGCCTGTGCGAGCAAAGCGGCGACGACTACAGCTTGGCTTTAGCCCTGTTCCATCAAGGATACCAGTTGGGTGGTGCTCGGAGATTTGACGAGATGCTGGCGATCTATTATCGAGTACTCCAAATCCAGCGACGGCTTGGCGACGAAGTTCACGTCTCGACGACGCTCAACAGTCTCGCGGCGGCAAGGTCTTGGCATGGTGAGGATGATGAAACCGGGGCGATACTGCTTGAAGGGCTGGAACTGAAAAAGCGCCTCAAACTACGCAACAGCATCGTCAAGATACTAGGCAATCTGGCGAATTGGGAGATAAGGCACAATCGGATTGAAGCAGCGCGCCCCTATGCTGAAGCGGCGCTTCAAATCGCGCGTGAAACCGCCAATCCGCGTGACTTGTACATGGCCCTTTTGCTTGGTGTCGATCTAGCCGTTGTCTCCCATCAATTGGATGAAGCCGAGCGCCTGCTGGCAGAAGTGAGACTTCATTGGGAGCGCTCTGTCGAGGACCACCTCTACGTTCTCGCCAGCACAGGCGATATCCTGCTCGCTCGCGGCGATTGGCAGGGTGCCCGTGCGGCCTTTATCGCATGTCTGAAACTCAAGATCGATCCTGAAGGTGTGTTGCTTCTGGGCTTCGCCATCGCCGGGGCGGGGCAGACCGAGCGCGGGCTGGAGCTGGTAGCGCTCGCCGTGAACCATCCCGGATTCACAAAAGTCGTTCTCACGCACCCGGTCGGGATCCATCATCTGCAATCCATCAAGAGTCAGCTCACCGAGGAAGCCTACGCCGCCGCTTGGGAGCGGGGTCAAGCGCTCGATTTTGACGCGACGGTCGCCGAACTGCTTGCCGAATACGGGAGCGATCCGTCACCCATTTAGCGGGAGAGTCAGCGACTCTCCCGCGTAGACAGCGAACCGATTATTCATGCGCGGGAAGACCGGCGATTTCAACGGTGGAACGGTTCTCTGACGCAGACTGATCCCCGATCAGGTGGCGGACGGCGCTCACCAGCTTGACGAGGCGACCGGGGTTTGCGCTGTCGACGCGGGCGCTGTCGACTAGACGTTCGCGGTGGATGCCTTCCTGAAGATACTGGATACGAGCCTGATTGATTTCGGGAGCATTGTAAGGGAACATCCTGTTTTCCTCCTCACCTCGTATGATGCATTCACCATACAATCGAGGAGGGAGGGTGCGCTTCCGCCCAGAGGGAGGGAAAGTGGGTGGAAGCAGGGCGGGACAGTGATCGGTACTCCAAATACCCGGTTCAAGCTGAGTGAGGCTGTCGAGCGAAGTGAATTTGTAGCCTCACACGGGTAAACACGCAGAACAAGCCGTTTGCTCGGAAGCGGCACTTTTGATGGCTGCATCCGTCCTCTTAGCCTCAGCGAGTTGGAAACCACGAACACGGAGCTAAACGCCATCGCGCCCGCTGCGAACATCTGGTTGGATGTTTCTTAGTGGAACGATGCTTACCTATTTCTTTTGCTGTAGAGGAAAATGCCGTAAGTTACAGACTGCTCCGTTGCATTTGTTTGTTGCGTATAGCAAACCGCTATCATCTGTTACGAGGGTAATCTCGTTCACAATTGCAGTTTCGGCAATTAAGGCATCTTGCGGGTTATTGTCCTTTCTTTTCTTACTCTTGTTCAGTGTCTCCAGCCTATCGAGAATTTCCCGTATATGCTCATACAACTTTGCGTCGCCTAGTTTCGCTCTATCAAAGCGAGATACATCCCATACGGCTGATTCGGATAGTATTTCTTGAGGGGCAATTACGCGAAATAGATCTAATAAGGCTTCACGTCGCTCTCTATCTTTAGTGTGGGTAAGCTCATCGTATTGGACATGCGTAGCGTAGAGGGCTTGTTGAGTATCTTGAATGATTGTGATGTCTTCATTCAGAATGTGGTTGAAAACATTTGTGTCAAACATATGACCGTTCATAATCTCACGATCCTCTATTATAAAAAGCCGCCGGAGATGATCATCTCCGGCGGCTGTGTTTTCGCTAGATCGCTTGTGCGGGGGTGAGTTCGCTCGCGGGCGAGATCGGGGTAGTGGCACCACCGATGCGCTTGCGGCGCAGCCGTAGTGAGTTGCTGACCACGAACACCGAGCTAAACGCCATTGCGCCGGCGGCGAGCATCGGCACGAGCACGCCGAGCATCGCTATCGGGATCAGGATGATGTTATAGACGAACGCCCAGAACAAATTCTCGTGGATCGTCCGCATCGTCGCTTTGCTGAGCGTGATGGCTCGGGCGACACCGGCCAGATCGCCGCTGACCAGCGTCACGTCGGAGGCTTCCATAGCGATGTCCGTGCCGGTGCCGATGGCGATCCCCACGTCGGCTTGAGCGAGGGCGGGTGCGTCGTTGATGCCGTCCCCGACCATCGCTACTTTCTTACCCTCGGCTTGCAGCGTCTTGATCGCTTCGACCTTTTGCGCGGGCAGAACCTCCGCGAGCACGCGATCCACGCCGACTTCGCGGGCAATCGCCTGCGCGGTGCGTTCGTTGTCGCCGGTGATCATGACGACTTCCAAGCCGAGTGCTTGCAGCGCCGCGACCGCCGCCCGCGAACTCTCCTTGACCGTGTCGGCGATGCCGATCACGCCGATGGGCGCGTCGTCGGCGGTGACGAGGATCGCCGTGCGCGCCTGCGCTTGCAGCGCCTCAACTTCGGGCGAGTCGGTCACGCCGACGTACTTCGGGCTGCCGACCTTGATCGTCTTGCCGTCGATCACGCCGCTGACGCCGCGCCCGGAGGCGCTCTCGAAGCCCTGCGGCTGGCTCAGCGCGAGGTTCTTCGCCTTCGCGGCGTCCACGACTGCTTGACCGAGTGGGTGCTCGCTGGCGCGCTCGACGCTGGCGGCGAGCCGTAGCAGATCGTCGGCGCTGGTGCCGTTTAAGGGGAGAATGTCGGTGACGGTCGGTTCGCCGCGCGTGATCGTGCCGGTTTTGTCGAGGGCGATGACCTGCAAGCGTTGCGCGCTTTCGAGCGCTTCGCTGCTCTTGAACAGGATACCCATTTCCGCGCCGCGCCCCGTGCCGACCATGATCGCGGTCGGCGTCGCTAAGCCGAGCGCGCAAGGGCAGGCGATCACCAGCACGGCGACCGCGTGAACCATCGAGGTGGTGAATGATACCTGCCCGATCAACAGCCATCCGACAAATGTGATCAGTCGCCAAGATCAGCACCATCGGGACGAAGATCGACGACACTTGATCGGCGACGCGCTGGATCGGCGCTTTCGATCCCTGCGCCTGCTCGACGAGCCGGATGATCTGCGCCAGCGCGGTTTGTGCGCCAACGCGAGTCGCCTCGACGATCAGCCGCCCGCTCTTGTTGACGGTCGCGCCGATCACGGCGCTGCCGGTTGTCTTGCTGACGGGCAGACTCTCGCCGGTGAGCATCAACTCATCCACCGAGGAGCGCCCCTCGATCACGGTGCCATCGACCGGGATGCGCGCGCCGGGGCGCACGACCAGCGTATCGCCGACGACCACTTCGTCAATCGGCGTTTCGACTTCTTCGCCGTTGCGCAGCAGCAGGGCGGTACGCGGCGCGAGTTCCATCAACTGCTTGATGGCGTCGCTGGTACGTCCTTTCGCCTTGGCTTCGAGCAGCTTGCCCAGCGTGATCAGCGTGAGGATCATGGCGGACGTCTCGAAGTAGACGTGCTCGCCAATCCCGGCGATGCCGAAGATCAGCCCCAGCAGCACGACCACGCTGTAGACGTAGGCGACCGACGAGCCGAGCGCGACCAGCGTATCCATGTTGGTGGTGCGGTTCTTGAGCGCCTTCCACGCGCCGACGAGGTACTGCTTGCCGACGATCACCTGCACCGGCGTCGCCAGCAGGAAGAAGACGAACGGGAAGCCCGACCACATCAGCGCGGGGACGCTGTCCATCAGGAAGTCGCGCGACATGCTGAGCACGAACAGCGGCAGGGTGAAGGCTGCGCCGGTCAGGACGAGGCGGCGCTGGTGGTCGATCTCGGCTTGGCGGGCGGCGCGCTCGGTATCGACTTCATCTTCTTTGGCGACGTTCGACAGGTCGAGCACGCCGTAGCCCGCTCGCCTCGACCGCGCCGATCAGGTCGGAGCGGCGCACCGATCCCGGCAGATACTTGACGGTCGCCTTCTCGGTCGCCAAGTTGACGTTGACCTCCAGCACGCCCGCCGGTTTCTTGAGCGCGCGCTCGACGTTGCGGACGCACGAGGCGCAGGTCATGCCGGTGATCGGCAGTTCCATCGTCGCCTGCGCGACGCCGTAGCCCGCGCCGTCGATGCGCTGGATCAGCGTGCTCAGGTCGGTCTGCGCCGGGTCGTAGTTGATGCTGGCGCGCTCGGTGGCGAAGTTGACGACCGCCTCGGAGACGCCGTCGGTCTGCTTGAGCGTGCGCTCGACGGTGCGAACGCAGCTGGAGCAGGTCATGCCGGTCACGGGAAGATCAATTTGCTTTAGGGTCACGGAATGCCCCCTCTATGGTTTCGAAAGTTGTCTCAATTATGGCAGTGGTGAACAGAATCTAGACGCGCCGAATGGCGTATTCCTGAGTCGATGTAGGCTCATGGAAAGGGGGTGACGAATGTCAGGGGGAGCTAACTTTCGCTGCTGCTTTCTTCGTCCGACGATGCTTGCTTTTCCTGCTCAGCTTGTACTTTTTCGAGAAGTGCGTTTAGTTCGTCCATTGTGTCCAAGCCGAGCCGCTCCATGAGCCGCCACACTATAAGCGCCTGATCCTCATCTTCCGTGCTGATGCCGATGCGCGCCTTCAGGTCGCGCGCGATTTGCATCTGCTCCAGCGCTTCCGCCCGCTGCCCCTGATCCCACAGAATCACGGCGATGTTGCTGCGCGTGATCGCCTCGACAGTAAATGTCGCCGATTTCTTGGAACAAGCGGTAGAGCCTGCTGATAGAAGTCGAGCGCCTGCTGATTATCGCCGAGTGCTGCCACACCATGCCGATGTTGTTGAGAGTGGTTGCCTCGCCACCTTTGTCGCCGACCTCGCGGAGGAGCGGCAGCGCTTGCTGGTAGAAGTCGAGCGCCTGCTGGTGATCGCCGAGGGTGTCCCACACGGCGCCGATGTTGTTGAGGGTGGCTGCCTCGCCGCCTTTGTCGCCGACCTCGCGGCGGAGCGGCAGCGCCTGCTGGTAGAAGTCGAGCGCCTGTTGGTTGATCGCCAAGTCGTCACCACACACTCGCCGATGTTGTTGAGGGTGGTTGCTTCGTTCAGTTTGTCGCCCTGTTCACGCGAGATTGATGCGAGCGACCTGCTCATGATACACCAGCGCTGTACGCTTGTCGCCACGCTGATCATGCCAACTGCCAAGTTACGTTCGTGAACAAACCGATGCGACTGCTGGTTTTCTAGGCACGGGCGGCGGTCAGCCCTGCCCAGAGCCAGCGCCGCCCCTCTGCGCCGACGTAGCGTCGAAGACGTAGTCGTACAACGGCATGCTGCGAAATCCTCGCAGGCTCGAAGCAGGCGCGTCATCAAGTGGGTGCACCGGCACGTGCGACCACTTGCCTGAGGAATCGTCTGGTGGCGGATCGCTCATGGCGCGCAGGCGCTCGTCCTGCTCGGCGGGATCGTCGCGTGCCTGCCAGCCGCGCGGCAAGGTCATTGCCGAGCGCGTGAATCTGCGGCAGGTCGTCGTCGAGCGCGCGCCACGTCTCCGGCGGCTTGTAGAAAACCTTTGTCTGCCAACGTCGATCAGATAATCCCAGTGGCGCTGCTCGGCGGCGGCGAGTTCGTCGTGCTGGCGCAGCAGGGCGCGGGCGTAGGCGCGCAAAAGCCGGTGCTGGGTGTACCAGTCGCCTTCGGCGTGCGCCGGGTCGGGCTTGATCAGCCCCTCGGCGGCGAAATCCGCCAGCATTTCAAGATCGTCTTCGTCTTCGATCGCTTCGATGCCGCAGACGATACATCGCATGGATAGCGCGGAAGGGCAGGTCGAGCGGCAGCGCGCCCAACGCGCGGAACTGCGCTTGGCGTTCCTCGCTCAGGTGCTCCAACGTCAGGCGCAGGGTGGCGCTCACGCTGTCGACTTTGGCGTCGCCCGCGTCGAGGTGCAGGTCTTTGAAGTCGTCGCCGCTCGCCACGCCGCGCGTGAGCCGCTCGATCACGCGGCGGGCGGCGGCAGGGTTGAAGTTGCGCCGCAGTTGGCGCGCTGCCAGCGCCAGCGCCAGCGGATGCCCGCCCAGCGCGTCGCTCAGGGCTTCGAAGTCGGCGCGCAGAGGTTCGGCTTGCGTCGCCGATCAGGTCGATGATCAGCGCCGCGCCTTGATCGGGCGGCAGGGCGTCGAGCGCCGTCGAGTTCGCGTCGAGCGCGGCGGCGGCGTCCTCGCTCCGCGTCGTGATCAGCACGGTCGCGCCCAACGGGGCGGCGTCGCGCAGTTGGCGGGCGACCGGAACGGTCTCCATCCATACGTCGTCCAGCAGCAGCAGCACGGGTTCGCCGCAGTCGTGGGCGCAGGCGGTCAGCAGGCGGCGCGTCTCGGCGATCATCTGCGCCGCCGACCAGTCGGGCGGGAAGTCCGCGCCCGTCCAACTGCGCAGCGTGCGGGGCAGCAGGTCTTCGCTGGCGGTTTGACCGAGTTCCGCCCACAGCTTGAAGGGGAAGCGCGTATCTTGCCGGGCGAAGGCTTTCGCCAGCGTGCTCTTGCCGATCCCGCCAATGCCGCGCACGGCGGTGATCGCTACCGCGTGCGAGCCGGTCAGCGCGCGGTTGAGGGCGGCCATTTCGTCGCCGCGCCCGACGAAGCGATCCGGCGGTGGGACGTTGGAGCAAATCGCGGCGGGTTTGGACGGCGTCAGGTCTTGTACAGCGTAGTGGAGCGCGCTTTTCACTTTGTCTTTCAGGTCGGCGGGCGTGCTGAACTGCGCGCGGATCAAGCCGGAGTCGATCCGTTTCTTAAACGCTTTGAGTTTGCGCTTGCCGGGATTGCCTTCGATGAAATCGGGCTGCCACGCGGCTTTCGGATCGACCAGAAAGCAGAGCCGCTGGATTCCGTTGGCGGTGGCGCGGTCGAACTCCATCTCGGTGATCGAGATGTCGCTGCCCACCGGACAATAGCCGTAGCGGTGGGCGAAAATGCCGACGTAAATGCCGCACTCGTCGACTTTGTCCATGCAGGCTTTGACGGCGGTCGCATCCATCGCCGCCCAGTATTCCATCATCTCCGGGTGGCAGCCGAGTTCGAGCGCCGCGTCGCGGACGGCTTCGCGGAAGGGGATCAGGTCTTCTTTGGTGCTGCCGATGAATACTTTGACCATGTGCCATGCCCCGGTAGATGCTCACCCTACTGATATGTTACCCGATTTTCGCGGATTCGCGGGAATGATCCTCGCGCCGCGCAATCTAACGGGCTATCATAGCCACCGTCATTTCGGGAGATGTGCACTGCTCATGCCGATCAAGCCCCTTTACGTCATCGCCGCCGCCTTCGTGCTGATCGCAGCGTGTTACGCTTACGCGACGCCGATCTTCGAGTCGCCCGACGAGAACAATCACGCCGCCTTTATGGACTATGTCGCTTCGACCGGACAGATTCCGGTGCAGGTCGTGGGCGTCGAGACCCGCTGGGCGCAGGAAGGCAGCCAGCCGCCGCTCTACTACTTGATCACCGGGCTGCTGACCTCGTGGACGGATCGCAGCGACTTCGACCACTACCTGCAATCCAACCCACATGCCATCATCGGCGACCCGTCCGCCGAGGGCAACCAGAACGCGATGCTTCACGACGATCCCTACCCGCCGCGCTTGAGCGGGACGGCGCTGGCGGTCTTCATCGGACGGGCGTTCAGTGTGCTCTGCGGCGCCGTGACCGTGATCGCGGTCTACCAATGCGGGCGCGTGATCGCCCCGGACACGCCATCCGTCGCGCTGATCGCCGCTGGACTGACGGCGTTCAACCCTCAATTCGTCTTTATCGCGGCGTCGGTCAACAACGACAACCTCGTCACGGCGTTGAACAGCCTCGTCTTGTGGCAGATGCTCGTCCTGCTGCGCGACGGCTTCTCGACGCGGCGGAGCTTGCTGATCGCCGTTCTGATCGCGCTGGCGTCGCTGACCAAGCTCAGCGGCTTGGTGCTGATTCCGGTGGTCGCGCTGGCGGGATTGTACGTCGCCTACCGGCGGCGCGATCTGCGCGGGCTGATCGTGCTCGGCGCAGCGATGGCGGGGCTGTGGATGCTGATCGCCGGGTGGTGGTACGTCCGCAACCTGACACTCTACGGCGACTTCACGGGAATGCAGCGGATGCTCGACATCTTCGGGCGGCGTCCCGCGCCGCCGCTGCTCGATCTGATCCGCAAAGAATTCGAGGGCTTGCGGATCAGCTATTGGGGACTGTTCGGCTTGTTTAACGTCTTCACGAGCCACGCCTTCTACGTGATTATGGACTTGCTCTCGCTTGTCGGCGTGGTCGGGCTGGCGGTCGCGGCATTCCGAATGCCGCGCGCCCGGCTGGTCAGGACGCTGTTTCTGGCGCTGGCGCTGACACTGGGCGGTGCGAGCCTGATCTCATGGACGATGCAGACAGCAGCGTCGCAGGGACGGCTGCTGTTCCCGTTCATCGCGGCGATTAGCTGCTTGCTCGCGCTCGGTTTGACGCAGTTTCGCGTTCCGGCGCTGGCGGTCGATGCGCCGCTGGCACTGTTCGCGCTCGCCGTGCCCTTCATCACGATCATGCCGACTTATACGCCGCCTGCACCGCTTACCGAACTCCCTGCCAGCGCGCAGCCGATCTACGCGCAGTTCGCGGATATGGCGCTGGTTGGCTACGAGATCACGCCGCAGCGCTATGGACCGGGCGACACGATCCCGGTCACGCTCTACTGGAAGCCGCTGCGCCAGTCGAGTGTCGATTACAGCATGTTCCTGCGCCTGCTTAGCCCGAACGACGACATCCTCGCCGTGCTGCCGACCTATCCCGGTTATGGGCGGCTGCGAACCTCGACGTGGACGCCGGGCGCGATCTACACGGATTCGTACCGGCTGCACATTGCGAAAAACCTGAGCGGGCAGTTCGGGCTGCGGGTCTATGTGGGTTGGTGGAAGTTCCCAGAGAACTATCCACTCGACCCGGTGAGCGAAAACGGCGAACGGATCGCACAGGTGATCTTCCCGGTTGGCGGTTTCGTCAACCCCGACGATCCGGCACCGGCGCTTGAACAGCCGATCACGCCGGTCGATTTCGGCGGTGTGGTGTCGCTGGTCGGCTACGAGTTAACTGATCGTGATCTGACGCTGCTATGGGAGGCGACCGGGCAGATGAACGAGGATTACACCGCGTTCGTCTATGCCCTGAATGACGCGGGGGCGGTGATCGCGCAGGGGGATGCGCCGCCGGTGCTGCCGACGCGCTTTTGGCGACCCGGCGAGCGCTTCGAATCGCGGCACACGATCACGTATGTGCCGGACGCTGAGCCGGGGACCTACACGCTCTACGTCGGCTGGTACAGTACGATCCGTCCGATGCGGCTGTCGGCTGCCTATCCCGACAATGCCTATCCACTGACGACGATCACGCTTCCGGCGCGGTAGCCTTCACTTCGTAGAGTTCGAGCAGGACGCCGCCGGTGCTCGCCGGATGGACGAAGGCGTAGCGGCGACCGTCGGGGCGGGTGCGCGGCGTCTCGTTGATCAGCTCGACCTCGTGGGCGATCAAGCGGGCGATCACGGCGTCGATGTCCTCGACCTCAAGGCAGAGGTGGTGCATCCCCGCGCCGCGCTTGGCGAGATACTTGGCGACGCCGCTGTCGCCTGTGAAGGGCGCGATCAGCTCAATTTCGCCTTCGCCCAACGGCAGAAAAGCAATATCGACGGCTTCGCCCTCGTTGTGCTCGACTTTCTCGACCGGCAAGCCGAGCGCCGTCTGCCAGAAGGCGAGCGCCTCGTTGACGTCGTCGACCACGACGGCGATGTGATTGATCTTCATGCTTTGGTTTCCTTTGCTGAGGGGTTAATCGGGCAGCACTAAGCCATACTCGGCGAGGGTCGCTTTGGTCGCGGCGTAGTCCTTGTGAACGACCGCGTTCATGCCGAGACTCTGCGCCACTTCCACAAAATAGGCGCGATCCTCGATGTAGAGCACCTGATCGGCGGGCGTTTGCGCTACGTCGAGCGCGACGCGGAAAATGTCGGCGTCCGGCTTGCGAAAATGGACGTAACAGGACGAGACGAAGAAATCAAACAACGCCTTCAAGCCGAAGTTTTCGATCCGATATGACATCAGTTCGCGCCCCTCGTTGTTGACCGACGCGACTTTCAGCCCGTAGCGCTGCTTGATCGCCTTGATCAGCGCGATCATGTCGCCGTAGGGCTGCGACTGAGCTTGCATGAAGGTCTTGAACTGATCGACGGTGAAATCACGCGGATCGTAAAAAACGATCTGCGCCAAATACGCATCCAGCGAGAGCTTACCTTCCTCGTAAGTGTCGAAAGTCAGGTGATGCCGCTCCTCGATTTCGGCGTAGTCGAGCTTGAACTGGTCGGCGGCGCGCCGCCGCGCGGCGTGATCCCAACCGTTGGTCAGCAGCACGCCGCCGATGTCGAGGAAGAGCGTCGTTATCGGGGATGTAGTCATTCGTTATCCTCACCGCAGTGTCATTCGCGCCGATTATAGCGTATTGCGCTAAGGCATAGCTCTAGAGCGCCACGACCAGATCGAAGGCGGACGGCGGGCGGACGTGGGTCAGGTAATAGGCTTCGGCGGCATCCCAACGAGCGTGCCACTCGGCGAGAAAGTCGGCGGCTTCGCGGGCATCGAGGCGGGCGTGACGGACCGCGAGCGGCACGTCGACCAGCACCGATAAATCGATCAGGTCGGCGAGTTCTGCCCGCGTCGAGTAGATGCCGTCGAGCACGATCAGGTCGGCGGGCGGGCGCTCGATCAGGTCGTGACTCAGCGGATAGGTTCCGTCGGGGCGCGGCGTGTTGAAGTCAAACGGATGCCAGCGCGCCGCTTGACCGGCAAGCAGCGGTTCGAGCGCTTCGGAACGCAAGCGCCGCCAATCGATCACGTCCGCCGCGCGTTGTTTCGGCGTCCGCGCGTCCCATGCCGCGTTGGAGATGGTCGCGGCGTAGAAATCGTCGCTGGGGATGACGGCGGCGCGGATCGACCCCGCGATCAGGTGCGCCAGCGTGGATTTGCCCGCGCCGCTGCCACCGTCGAGCGCCACCAGCAGCGGGTTTTTGCCGCGATCCAGCCGCTCGTGGATGGCGACGAGGATCGTCTCGGCAGCACGTTGCAGTTGAGGGGACAGATCGTTCATTCGGTTTTCCAACTCAAGCAGCTACCCGGCTCAACTTTACCCAATTCGAAGGCAGCCTGCTTCAGTTGCCCTATTGCAAGCATATACAGTGCTCACCCGTAAATTGAGCAACTGATCTGCTTTTGCACTCTCCCCTCCTTGAATTCGGGGAGGGGCGGCTTAGCGAAGCTGAGCGGGGGTGGGGTCAAGCTGTGATCATGAGGCTAATGATAGGAGCGGATCGGCGGGTCGGGTATAATTTGGCGCAAGAATGTTATTTTGCGGAGCAGATCATGAGCAACTTTAGCGAACAGACTTTGATCCCACAGTTGACCGACGAACACGAAGCGCTGCGCCGCGCCGTGCGCGACTTCGCCCAAAAAGAGATCGCCCCGATTGCCGCGCAGTACGACGAAAGCGGCGACTTCCCGCTCAAGACGGTGCAAATGATGGGCGCGATGGGCTTGATGGGCATCGAAGTGCCGGAGGACTACGGCGGCGCGGGGATGGACACGCTGGCTTACGCCCTGACGATCACGGAGATCGCCAAAGCCGACGCCAGCCACAGCACGATTGTCAGCGTCAACAACTCGCTCTACGGCAACGCGCTGCTCAAGTTTGGCACCGAAGCGCAAAAGCAGACCTATCTCGCGCCGGTCGCGTCCGGTGCGAAGATCGGCGCGTACAGCTTGACCGAGCCGATGTCCGGCAGCGACGCCGGGACGATGGAGAGCCGCGCCGTGCTCGACGCCAGCGGGACGCATTACGCCATCAACGGGCGCAAAAGTTGGGTCACCAGCGGTCCGGTCGCCGACTACGTGATTTTGTTCACCATGACTGATCCCGACAAAGGCAGCAAGGGCGTGTCCGCCTTCATCATCGAGGCGGACAAGCCGGGATTCATTCGCGGCAAGAAAGAGCCGAAGCTCGGTATTCGCGCCAGCGCCACCAGCGAAATTGTTTTCGAGGATTACCGCGCGCCGGTCGATAACATTTTGGGCAAGCCGGGCGAGGGCTTCAAAATCGCGATGGCGGTGCTGGATGCCGGGCGGATCGGGATCGCGGCGCAGGCGTTGGGCATCGCCGAGGCGGCCTACGAGGCGAGCTTGCAGTACGCTCGCGAGCGACAGGCGTTCGGCGGCGCGATTGGACAGTTCCAGATGATCCAGCAGAAGATCGCCGACATGAAGACGCGGATCGAAGCCAGCCGCCTGCTGATCTACAATGCCTGCCTCGCCAAAGAGCGCAGCAAGATCAGCGGCGCGCGCTACACGACCGAGGCGAGCATGGCGAAACTGTTCGCCAGCGAGACCGCCGCCTTCGTCACCGACGAAGCGGTGCAGATTCACGGCGGGATGGGTTACAGCAAGGAACTGCCGATTGAGCGCTACTACCGCGACGCGCGGATCACCCGGATTTACGAGGGCACCAGCGAGATTCAACGCTTGGTGATCGCCCGCAACGAATTGGGGCTGCGCTGATGAAAGCCGCCGTAATTTACGAGCATGGTGGGCGCGACGTTTTGCGAGTGATCGACGACCTGCCGCTGCCCGCTGAACCAACAGCGGGTGAGGTGCGCGTCAACATGAAAGCCGTCGCACTCAACCGCTTAGACTTGTGGGTGCGCGAGGGTTGGAAGGGCTTGAACCTCCACATGCCGCACGTCGGCTGTGCTGACGGCGCGGGCGTGGTCGAGGCGGTCGGCGACGGCGTAACCCACGTCACGGTCGGGGATCGGGTCGGGATCAATCCGTCGGTGATCGACCCTGACTGCCTCAACTTGACGGGCAGCGAGATCGACTGCCCGTTTGCCATCATGGGCGAGCACGCGCCCGGCGTCGCCGCCGAATTTGTCAATCTGCCCGCCCGCAACCTGATCGTGCTGCCCGATCACGTCACCTTCGCGCAGTCGGCGGCGGCGGGGCTGGTCTACGTCACCTCGTGGTACTCGTTGATCACGCGGGGCAAGCTGCAAGCAGGCGAGTCGGTGCTGATCATCGGGGCGGGCGGCGGCGTCAGCACCGCCAGCATCCAGATCGCCAAACTCACGGGCTGCACGGTCTACGTGGTCGGCAGCAGCGCCGAGAAATGCCGTCAGGCGGAGGCGCTCGGCGCGGACGTGACGATTGACCGGAGCGCGGTCGAAAACTGGTCGAAGGCGCTCTACACGGCCACCAACAAGCAGGGCGTCGACGTGGTGGTCGACAACGTCGGGCAGGCGACTCTGCCGGACAGCCTGCGGGCGGTCAAGCGTGGCGGGCGCATCCTGATCGTCGGCAATACCAGCGGCTATCAGGTGAACCTCGACCTGCGCTACCTCTTCTCCAAGCAGATCAGCTTGATCGGCAGTTCGATGGGTCCGACGGCGGATTTCGTCATGGTGATGAACTTGGTGTTCGCGGGCGCGCTCCAGCCGGTGATCGGCGCGACGCTGCCGCTCAGCGCCATGCGCGAGGGACAGCGCCTGCTCGAAGACGGCGACGTGTTCGGCAAAGTGGTTTTGGAGTTGTAACGTGTCCTCAATCCTCGGTTTTCAAGCGCCGCTGCTGCGCTCGGTGGCGGATGAATGTCATCTGCCGTCCGTCAGCCAGATCGCGCGCGCGCCGGGGATGCAGGACGTCTACCGGATCACGATCCACTTGTTTGATCGGCGCGCCAGCGATTCGGTCTCGACGCTGCGCTGCTCGACGACCGACGGCGCGGTGCTGGAGACGGTTTACCAGCGGACGCCGCTGCTCAAGCCGATCAAGCACGTTATGGACGCTGCCGAGTACGACGCATTCGTCAAGGCGGTGGCGAGCGTCAGCTTTGACCGGCTGCCCGATCAGCCGAGGCTGCCGGATTACGACGCGACCGATCTGTGGCTGGTCGAGCGGGCGGCGGGGACGTTTTTGCACAGCGTGATCGTCGCGCCGGATTTGGCGCAGAACCAGTACGCGCGGCTGGTGAACGCGGTCAAGCATGGGCTGCCCGCCGTGCTGCGTCAGGTGAAGTAACCGCCGATCCGGGCTTGTGGGCGCGTTCACCCGAAAGGAAAGGACAACCATCATCGGGGCATTGAGCCAGCAGTATCTAGCACTAAAGGACAAATTGATGCGCCGTCCCCTCCTGATCCTGATCGTGATCTTGCTGATCGGCTGGATACCGCGCGCCACTATGTTGACGGGGGCAGGACACGTTAACGATCTCGGCGACTTTTACCGATGGACGCTTTGCTCGGCGGAGTACAAGCTTTTCGGTCTGTATCACTGCGACACGATTGTAAATCACGCGCCGATTGGTCCCGTGCTGCAAGCGATCAGCCTTTCGGCGTACCGTGCCGCGGGCGGCGATCCTCTTGACGTCAAGCTTTTTGATCTGCCTAGGGGCAGCAAAGTATATGTGCCGCGTATGCGCGTAGCTTTCGCTGAGCATCCGGCGCTGGTCGCGGCATTGAAGCTCCCCGCGCTGATCTTCGAAATGGCGTTGATCAGCCTCGTGTTTTACATCGCCTATCAACAAGCGGGCACGGGATGGGCGGCTTTGGCGGCGGTGCTGTTGTCGTTCAATCCCGGCTGGATGGCGGTGACGGCGTGGTGGGGGCAGACCGATTCAATTTTCGTCTTTTTCCTGCTCTTGACTGCCTACCTGCTGACGCGGAATCGCCCGCGATGGGCGTGGGTAGCTTACAGCCTCGCGTGGCTGACGAAATTCCAGAGCATCATCGTCTTTCCGCTGCTGCTGGCGCTTTCGGTGCGGCGTTACGGCTTTCGCAAGACAGTGGAAGGACTGGCGATTTTCGCCCTGATCGTCGGCGTGGTCACGCTGCCCTTCTTCCTATCGGCTCACTTCGACGCGCTGATCCCGTACCTCAACGTGGATCGCTTCCCGCAGACCTCGGTCAATGCCTTCAACTTCTGGTATTGGCTGATCGGCGGATGGCTGCCGGACGATCTGCCGCTGCTGGGGAGCATCACCTTTTACCAGATCGGGATCGGGCTGCTGGGCATCGCTACCGCGCTGCTCTGCCTGCGGGCGTGGCTGGTGCGCGACCGGGACGACGATCTGCTCTTATGGGCGACGGCGTGCTTTTCCTTTTTCATCCTACCGACGCAGATTCACGAGCGCTATCTGTACCCGGCGGTCGTCTTTCTGGTGCTGGCGTTGGTTCGAGACCGGCGTCTGCTGCTGATCTACGTGGCGGCGGCGCTCGCTTTCAGCGCCAACATTCTCGCCTTCGCCGAACCGGGCAATCCGCTGCTCGACCTGTTCGCGCGGGTGCTGGCGTGGTCGCCCCAAAATTGGGCGGCGGTGCTGACGATCCACTACGTCGTTCTGTTTCTGCTGATGCTCCAACCGCTGTTAGCGCGGCGGGGGAGTCGATCAGGCACAAGTTATCCGGGTCAATGAGGGATAATCATGGCAAAAGAAAACGTTGAAACCGAGGTCAAGCTCTACGTGCCCGAACTGGCGGCGGTGGCGCGGCGGCTGGAGTTGGTCGGGGCGGCGATCAGCGCGCCGCGCGTGCTGGAGCGCAACGTTCGCTACGACAACGCGGCGGGTAATTTCAACGCGACCAGCACAGTGCTCCGGCTGCGGCAGGATACGCGCGTTCGCCTGACCTACAAGGACGGCGAGAAGCTGGTCGGGGAGTATGGGAGCAGCCGCTTCGAAGCCGAAGTCACGGTCAGCGATTTCGACAACATGGAAACGATTCTGGGCAAGCTGGGTTTTATCCCTGTGTTGGTCTACGAGAAGTACCGCACGACCTACGCCTATGACGGAACCGAGGTCACGCTCGATGAGATGCCCTATGGAACGTTCGTCGAGGTCGAGGGCGATCAGGCGGCGATTGGGCGGGTGGTCAAGGCGCTGGACCTCGACGGCGCGCGGCGGATGACGGCGAGCTACACGGTGCTGTTCAAGTTCGTGAAAGCCAACATGGGGCTGGACTTCACCGACCTGACCTTTGCCAACTTCGCAGGGATCAGTGTGCCGGAAGGCGCCTTTGCGGAGACGTAAACCCGATTGTGTCCGAGTACGCGAGAATGGCGGTTCACGCGAAAATTGAATTGACAGGAATCATTGTGGAATACGTTCGATTGGGTTCAACCGGATTGCAAGTCTCGCGTATTTGTCTTGGCTGTATGGGATTCGGGGACGCGACACGCTGGATTCACAAATGGGTACTCGATGAGGAAAACAGCCGCCCGATCATCAAGCGGGCGCTAGAACTCGGAATCAATTTCTTCGATACCGCCAACGTTTATTCGATTGGGCGAAGCGAGGAGATTCTCGGACGTGCTTTGAAGGACTTCGCTCACCGGGATGAAGTTGTGATCGCCACCAAAGTACACGGCAGAATGTATGTTGGACCAAATGGCGCCGGGCTGTCACGTAAGGCGATCCTGAGCGAGATCGACAAGAGCCTACAACGGCTTGGAACGGATTACGTTGATCTCTATCAAATCCATCGCTGGGATTATGAAACGCCAATTGAGGAAACGATGGAAGCGCTGAACGACGTGGTACAGGCGGGCAAAGCACGCTACATTGGTGCTTCTGCTATGTGGGCGTGGCAGTTCCAGAAGGCTCTGCACGTTGCCAAGCGGCACGGGTGGACACGCTTTGTTTCGATGCAGGATCATCTGAATCTCATCTACCGTGAAGAGGAACGGGAGATGTTACCGCTCTGCCGCGAAGAAAAGATTGGTGTGATTCCATATAGCCCACTCGCATCGGGAAGATTAACCCGCGATTGGTCGTCGGAAAGCACGTTTCGTTCAGAAACCGATCAAATTGCGAAAAGCAAGTACGATGCGACCGCCGAAACCGATCAACAGGTCGTGGAGCGGGTTGCGGAAGTCTCGGAAAAGTACGGAGTTCCCCGCGTTCACATTGCACTCGCTTGGTTGTTGCAAAAGAAGCCAGTAACCGCACCGATCATTGGAGCAACGAAGGTTTCGCATCTGGAAGAGGCTGTTGGCGCGCTGTCCGTAAGGCTGACTCAGGAAGATGTCGCCTACTTGGAAGAGCCGTATGTGCCGCATTCCATCGTTGGTCATCAGTAATTAGGGGTTCACGGGAGATATGCCAGCGACTGTTGGGTGGTTAGGATAACGATTCATGACTCAAGAAGCACTCGATAAATTTCGCACCTCGTCCGGGATTCCGCTGAAGACGTACTACACGCCCGACGATGCGCCGCTCGACGACGAGATCCCCGGCGAGTACCCGTTCACGCGCGGCATTTACCCGACCGGCTATCGCGGGCGCACGTGGACGATGCGCCAGTACGCCGGTTTCGCCAGCGCCGAGGAATCGAACGCGCGCTATCGCTTCCTGCTCGATCAGGGGCAGAGCGGCTTGTCGGTCGCCTTCGACCTGCCCACGCAGATCGGCTATGACGCTGACGACCCGATGGCGTTGGGCGAGGTCGGCAAGGTCGGCGTGAGCATCAGCAGCCTCCGCGACATGGAGCGGCTGTTCGAGGGTATCCCGCTGGACAAAGTCTCGACCAGCATGACCATCAACGCACCGGCTGCCGTCCTGCTGGCGATGTACATCGCCGTCGGTAAAAAGCAGGGCGTCGCCTCAACCGACCTGCGCGGCACGGTGCAGAACGACATCCTCAAGGAGTACATCGCGCGCGGGACCTACATCTTCCCGCCCAAGCCGTCGATGCGGCTGATCACCGACCTGTTCGCCTTCTGCAAGACCGATGTCCCGAAATGGAACACGATCAGCATCAGCGGCTACCACATCCGCGAGGCGGGCAGCACCGCCGTGCAGGAGGTCGCCTTCACGCTGGCGGACGGGATCGCCTACGTGCAGGCGGCGCTCGACGTCGGGCTGGACGTGGACGATTTCGCGCCGCAGCTCTCGTTCTTCTTCAACGCGCATAATCAGTTCCTCGAAGAAGTCGCCAAGTTCCGGGCGGCGCGCAAGCTGTGGGCGACCATCATGCGCGAGCGCTTCGGCGCGACCAACCCGAAAAGCTGGCAGCTGCGCTTTCACACCCAGACCGGCGGCAGCACCCTGACCGCTCAGCAGCCGGACAACAACGTCGTGCGCGTCGCTTTGCAGGCATTGGCGGCGGTGCTCGGCGGCACGCAGTCGCTGCACACCAACAGCAAAGACGAGGCGCTGGCGCTGCCGACGCAGGACGCGGTGCAGGTGGCTTTGCGCACCCAGCAGATCATCGCCAACGAGAGCGGCGTCGCCAATTCGGTCGATCCGCTGGCGGGCAGCTATTTGATCGAGCACCTGACCGACGAGATCGTCACGCGGGCGCAAGCCTACCTCGACCAGATCGACGCGATGGGCGGCGCGCTGGCGGCGATTGAGTCGGGCTTCGTCGGCGGTGAGATTCAAGAGGCAGCCTACCAGTATCAGCGCGCGGTCGAGTCGGGCGATCAGGTGATCGTCGGCGTCAACAAGTTCACCGTCGGCGAGGAAGTCAAGCCGGAACTGCTGCGGGTCGATCCGGCAGTTGAGCAGGCGCAGCGCGACCGCTTGGCGGATCTGCGCGCGGGGCGCGATAACGCCAAAGTGGCGGAACTGCGCGGACGGCTCGATACGGCGGCGCGGGGCAGCGAGAATTTGCTGCCGCTGCTGGTCGAGTGCGTCGAGCACGAGGTCACGCTCGGCGAAATCTGCCACACCCTGCGCGCCGTCTTCGGCGAGTATCGCCCCAGCGCGTGGATTTGATGAGAGAAGCGATGAGCTTTTAGCGGTTAGCGGTCAGCTAAAACGGGTTGACCGCTAACTTGGCTGAGATTGGCGATAATGGCAAACAACGACAAGGCGAGTATCCAGCAGCCGAGCGAGCAGGGCGAAGATCTCTCTCGATTGGCAGCACTGGCACGCATCCTGAGCATTGCCAGTACGGGGAGCATTCTGTGCGATTGCCAGCACTGGGCAGCGTCTTGAGCATCTGACCAGTGTAGGGCAGATCTGCTCTCGATTGGCGGGCTGTTGCAGACGTGGTCTCGTTCTTCAGCGTGCTGAGCATCGGCTGGCGTGTTTGCAGTGCTGAAAATTCGCGGGCGGAGGGGTATCGCGATGGCAGAGCAAGATAAGTTTGAAGCGTTTATGCAGCGAGTATTGCAAAGACCTTTGCCGGAAGATAAGCAGGATGGCTCGAATTCGACGTTCTAGCGCGGGAATTGGCTGAGGGTTCTAGTGAATATCTATGCGACCCAGTGATCAACTGGCACGCTTAAATCCAAGAGCCGGAGCTCACAACGAGACTTATTGGATTATTCTGCTTGGTGAACCACTCTATTCTCACGAGAGACTAGCGAACAAATACGTTGGAGGCAATTGAGGATTTGGGGATTATTCCAATCGGCAAATGGTTTGCAAATGAGAAGCTGAAATTGAGTTAGTCATGCAAATCACAAATTCTTCAGTACCACGTACAATACTCTTGCAGAGAGCGCCATTCGGCTACAACAATGCGATTGCTAGCAGATATCAAACGATTTGGCGTGACACAGTAATCATACCATCGTATAACAGCATCCGCAGCCGCGCGAGTAGGGCGAGCATCTCTTGAAAATTCGAGATTGCCAGCAGAGGGCAGCAATTCTCAGCTCGACATGGCTATTCCTAAAGGGCATGACTGGCAATGGCAGCGGAGCAGCGTCTTGAGAATCGCCAGAATAGGAAGTGTCTTCTCGATTGGCGGGCTGGTCGGACATCGAGTCTGATGTTGTCAGCGGCTCAGGAAATCGCGTGGGCGGTTCGCAGTTTGGCAAAATCATAATTCCGATTTGGCATCCGACGTAACAAGAGAGTTTGGCAATTCCCGTGCTGCTCGATGGCTTACCATGAGGTCTAAGCAGGAGAACGCTTTTGCACTGTCCAACTCCCTAAGTCAGGAAGGGGTTGGGGGTGGGGTTAATAGGATGGTGTAATCCGAGAAAGGGTAATCAATGGCTTCATCAAAGCGCGTTGGCATTGGCTTGATCGGCGCGGGGTTCTTGGCGCGCACGCGAATGCGCTGTTACGCGCAGGTCGGCGGTTATCATCCTGACGTGGTGGGCGTGGCGGCGCGGTCCGATGCTAGCGCGCAAGCATTCGCCAGTACGCACGGGATCGCCCAAGCATTCGGCGACTATCACGATTTGCTGGCGCTGCCGGAGATCGACGTCGTTGACATCTGCGTGCCGAATCGGCTGCACCGCGAGATCACCGAGGCGGCGGCACGAGCGGGCAAGCACGTGATCTGCACCAAGCCGCTGACCGCTTACGTCGGTCAAGACTTGGACGCGGGCGGCAAACCCGCTCAAACACCGCGCGGCGCGATGCTGCGGACGGCACTCGCCGACGCCGAAGCGATGGTTAGCGCGTGCCAATCGGCAGGCGTGCAGTTGATGTACGGCGAGAACTGGATCTACGCCCCGTCGATCAGCCGGGCGGAAGGGCTGATCGGCAAGTCGGGCGGCGCGATCCTCGAACTGCGCGGCGGCGAATGCCACAAGGGGTCGCACTCGCCCTACTCGCGGCAGTGGCAGCACGCGGGCGGCGGCGCGCTGATCCAGTTAGGCGCGCATCCGGTCGGCGCGATGCTCCATCTCAAGCGGCAGGAAGGGATCGCGCGGGATGGGCAGCCGATCCGCCCGGTAGCGGTAAGCTGCGAGGTCGGCGACACCAGCACGATTGCCCCACCGGAGGTCAACTACGTGGCAACCGGCTGGGAAGACGTCGAGAATTGGGCGGCGCTGATCATCACCTTCAGCGACGGATCGCACGGGATCGTCTACGCTTCGGAGACGGTGTTGGGCGGCATGGAGAGCAAGCTCGAAATCTTCCTGAGCAACGCGCAGTTCAAATGCAACCTGAGTCCCAATAATCTGCTGGAAGCCTACACGCCGGAGGCGAAAGTCTTCGGCGACGAATACATCATGGAGAAGATCGACAGCGGGGCGGGCTGGACGACGCCGATCCCCGACGAAGATTGGACGTCCGGTCACTTGGCGATGGTGCAGGATTTCGTCGCGGCGGTGGCAGAAGGGCGTCCAGCGAAAAGCGATGGAGCGTTGGGGCGGGCGGTGATCGAGGTGATCTACGCGGGCTATCTCGCGGCGGCGACCGGGCGGCGGGTGGAGATCACGGTGAACGGTTGAGGGAGCGTCATTTCTTGGCAGTATCTTTCAAGCGTCTGAGAGCGGCGTCAACCCGAAAACCGAGAGCGATGGCAAATAGCAGCGCTGACAGCACAGCAAATCCAGCGGACAGAACCAGCGCGCCGCTTCGATCAGCGGCGGGAATCACGGTGAGCTGGATGACGAAGGCAAAGGTCAAGAAGGCGAACAATAGGCTCAGGATCAGCGCCAGCGTCCGCTGCAAGCGCTGAGTGGTCGCGCGGTCTGTGAGCCGAGCGACACCGATGATCGTCGCGCCAAGCGCCAGACCCAAGAACAGGATCGAGCTGATTCCGCTCGACGTATCGCTTGGGCGCGGCAGCACGATCTGGAACGCGCCGCCGACCAGAATCACGCTGAAAAAGATCAATCCGACTCTATAGGTCTGCCGTTGTTTATCGATAGATGTTGATCCGCGCATCGAGCAACCTTCCCCGAATTGATGT
This sequence comes from uncultured Chloroflexia bacterium, assembly GCA_963826685.1. Classification (GTDB taxonomy): domain Bacteria; phylum Chloroflexota; class Anaerolineae; order Aggregatilineales; family Phototrophicaceae; genus Flexifilum. The sequence continues at coordinate 827,680 of CAWGYC010000009.1, forward strand.
GGGTTACGTTCTCGATTCTAACACGATTGACCGAGAGGCTAATGGCTTCGCTTGTGTTATAATCCCGCGATATGTCCGAAATCGAGCAAGAGTTCAAGCAACTCCCCAGCCGGGCGATTGGGCGTGAACGTCAGATCATGGTGATCACGGCGGCGCTGGCAGTTTTCCAGTTCGTCGCTGCCTATCGCGCGCTGACGCTGCCGGAGTCGCTTGCCACACAGGTCAGCCTCACCCCGCCGTTGGAGTTCGTCGCGGCGCTGGCGTGGGGGGCGATCCTGTCGGCGGCGACGTGGCGGGTCGCTTGGTATAAATCGCGCAATTTGCGCACCGGCGTTTACGCGCTGGTCGCGTTCATCGTCTACAGCTTGGCGCGACTATTTGTCTTTACCCGTGCCGATTACGACGTACACCGGCTGCGTTTTCTGACGGTCGTGACGATCCTTGTTCTCATTGCTGGTGTGGTTTACCTGATGCGCCCGGTGGTACGGCGGGTGCAGCCGACGGAGAGGTTTCATGAGCGCGAATCAGAAGATTGATCAATTACGCGAACTGCGCGAACTGAGCCGGGAAGGGGGCGGCGATGACCGGATCAAGCGCCAGCACGATACCGGGCGCAATACCGCCCGCGAGCGGCTGGACATCTTGCTCGATCCGGGCAGCTTCCGCGAATTGGACGCCTTTGTCACGCATGGCTCGCATAACTTCGGGCTGGAAAAGCAGCGCTACCTGAGCGACAGCGTGGTCACGGGCTGGGGGACGGTCAACGGGCGGCTGGTTTACGTCTTCTCGCAGGACTTCACGGTGATGGGCGGCAGCGTGGGCGACGTTCACGCCCAGAAGATCATCAAGGTCATGGAAATGGCGCTCAAGACCGGCGCGCCGCTGATCGGCTTGAACGACAGCGGCGGCGCGCGGATTCAGGACGGCGTGATCAGCTTAGGCGGCTATGCCGACATCTTCCTGCGCAATACGCTGGCGAGCGGCGTCATCCCGCAGATCAGCGCGATCATGGGTCCCTGCGCCGGTGGGTCGGTCTACAGCCCGGCGCTGACCGACTTCATCTTCATGGTCAAGGACACCAGCTACATGTTCATCACCGGACCGGAAGTCGTCAAGCAGGTGACGCACGAAGACGTCAGCTTCGAAGGGCTGGGCGGCGCTTCGATCCATGCCAGCAAGAGCGGCGTTTGTCACGTGGTCGGCGAGAACGAAACCCAAACGTTGATGCTGATCCGCGAGATGATGAGCTATCTGCCGCAGAACAACATGGAAGACCCGCCCTTCGTGCCGACGCAGGACGATCCGCTGCGGGGCGACGTCGAACTTGACACCATCATCCCTGATAATGCCAACAAGCCCTACGACATGAAGGACGTGATCAATCGCGTCGTCGACGACGGCATCTTCTACGAGATTCACGCCGATTACGCGCCCAACATTGTGGTTGGCTTCGCCCGCTTGGGCGGACACAGCGTCGGGATCGTCGGCAACCAGCCGATGATCTTGGCGGGCGTGCTCGACATCAACGCCAGCGAGAAAGCGGCGCGCTTCATCCGTTTCTGCGACTGCTTCAACCTGCCGATCATCACCTTCGTCGACGTGCCCGGTTACATGCCCGGCACCGAGCAGGAGCACAACGGGATCATCATGTCGGGCGCGAAGCTGCTCTATGCCTACTGCGAGGCGACCGTCCCCAAGCTGACGGTGACGACCCGCAAAGCCTACGGCGGCGCTTACTGCGTCATGAGCAGCAAGCACATTCGCGGCGACCTCAATCTGGCGTGGCCCACCGCCGAAATCGCGGTGATGGGACCGGAAGGCGCGGTCGAGATCATCTACCGGCGCGAACTCAAGAATGCTGACGATCCGGTGGCGCTCAAGGCGCAGCTTGCCGCCGAATACCGCGAGAAGCTGGCGAATCCTTACGTCGCCGCCGAGCGCGGCTACATCGACGACGTAATCGAGCCGCGCGACACCCGCGCCCGCTTGATCAACGGGCTGGAGGTGCTCCAGAACAAGCGCGACAACAACCCGCCGAAGAAACACGGGAATATCCCACTTTAGGCTCACCTGACGTGTGTAGGGGCGTAATATATTACGCCCCTACGGATACCAACCTGAATCAACGCTGTTTTAACCGAACGAAGGAACTGCGATGATGCTCGAACAATCGCAAACGCAAATTAAGAAGGTGCTGATCGCGAACCGGGGCGAAATCGCCGTGCGGATCATCCGCGCCTGCCGCGAGTTGGGGATCAGCACCGTCGCGGTCTACTCCGAAGCCGACCGCACCAGCTTACACGTCCGCTACGCCGACGAAGCCGTCTACATCGGTCAGCCGTCACTGCGCGACAGCTACCTCAACATTGGTCACATCCTCGAAGCTGCCCGGCGATCCGGCGCTGATGCGATTCATCCCGGCTACGGCTTCCTGTCCGAGCGCGAGGATTTTGCGCAGGCGGTGCTCGACGACGGCTTGATCTTCATCGGGCCGCCTCCGAGCGCCATCGCCTTGATGGGCGACAAGCAGGTCGCGCGCGAGACGGTCAAGAAAGCGGGCGTCCCGGTGATTCCGGGCACCGAGCCGGGGCTGCGCGACGACGAAATCCTCGCCATCGCTCACCAGATCGGCTTCCCGATCATGGTCAAGGCGGCGGCGGGCGGCGGCGGCAAGGGGATGCGCGCCGTCCAGCGGGCGGAGGATTTGCCCGGCGCGCTGGCAATCGCCCGGCGTGAAGCCGAAAGCGCTTTTGGCGATGGGCGCGTCTATCTCGAAAAGCTGCTGGAGGGCGCGCGGCACATCGAATTTCAAATCCTCGCCGATTCGCACGGCAACACGATCCACCTCGGCGAGCGCGAATGCTCGATCCAGCGGCGGCATCAAAAGCTGGTCGAGGAGTCGCCCAGTCCGTTCGTGGACGCCGACCTGCGGCGGCGCATGGGCGAGATGGCGATCCGCGCGGCGGAAGCCTGCGGCTACGTCAACGCCGGGACGATTGAGTGTCTGGTCGATAAAGACAAGAATTTCTACTTCTTGGAGATGAACACGCGCTTGCAGGTCGAGCACCCGATCACGGAACTGGTGACTGGCGTCGATCTCGTCAAGGAGCAGATTCGCATCGCGCGGGGTCGGCGGATGGGTCCGACCGAGAGCTTCCTCGAACCGAAGGTCTGGGCAATCGAGTGTCGCATCAACGCCGAAGACCCGTATAACGACTTCCTGCCGAGCATCGGCACGATCTCGACCATGATCGTCCCGACGGGTCCCGGCGTGCGGGTGGACAGCGGCGTCTACAGCGGCTTCACGATCACGCCTTACTACGACAGCCTGATCGCCAAGCTGATCTGCTGGGGCGACGACCGTCCCGAAGCGATGCTGCGGATGCGCCGCGCGCTGGGGGAGTTTTCGATCATGGGCGTCAAGCACAACATCCCCTTCCATCAAAATCTACTGAACAGCTTCAGCTTTATCGCCGGGAAGTTCGACAACAAGTTCGTCGAGGAACGTTTCAGCATGACGACCTCGGAAGTCCCGCCGACTGAAGTTGAATTAGAGACGGCGGCAATCGCGGCGACGTTGTTCACGCATCGCAACCGTCAATTGGCGGGACAGGTCGTCACGCGCAACGAGCGCGACACCAGCAACTGGAAGTGGCTGAGCCGCTGGGAACGGATTCATCGATGAAATACGTCACGACCATCAATGACACCAGTTTCGAGATCGAAATTCTGAAAGACGGCACGCTGACCGTCAACGGCGAGCCGCGCGAGGTCGATTTCCTCGCGCTGGGTCCGTCGCTGTACTCGGTGATCATGGACAACTGTTCCTACGAAGTGGTGATCGAGGAGCGCGAGGGCAGCTACGAACTGCTGATGCAGGGTCGGCTGTACACCGGCGACGTGCTGGACGAGCGCGCGCTGCTGCTGGCGCAGCGGCGCAGCGAACTGGGCGTCAACAGCGGCGAGTTGTCGATCAAAGCGCCGATGCCCGGCTTGATCGTCGACGTTCCGGTGGCGGAGGGCGACGCGGTGGCGAAGGGGCAGACGCTCGTCATTCTCGAATCGATGAAGATGCAGAACGAACTCAAAGCGCCGCGCGACGGCGTCGTCCAGCGCATCAGCGTGCAGGCGGGGCAGTCCGTCGAGCAGAACAAACTGCTGATCACGCTGACGTAAAGAAGGTACCGAGGAGTAAGACAAAAGAACGCAGGGTGATATGGACAGACTGAAATGGAATCACTCGCGGATATACTGATTCAAAATCGTCGCTTGGAAACGGATGAAGCGTTTGTCGCCTACGAGGACGCCCTAAATAGGCTTCGGACTGTACCCAAGCATGAACAGGACTTACCCAAGCTGATCTCGGCTTTCTGTGATGTTGAGGATCACGAGGGCATGTGGTCGCTGCTGCATCTTGTCGAGTCCTTTCCGATGGAAGACTATCTTCCTGCTTTAGTTGCGGTGACGCCTCAACTGATGGCTGACGCCCGCGCGTGGTTGGATACGCTTTACGTGCGGATCGTCAATGGCGAGCCTTGCCGGCTATATTTGCGGACGATGCTGCCTTCGCTGTCACCGCTCCAACAAACCTGTATCCGCCAGATTCTGGAGCATCTCCCCGATGACGTGCAGAATGCTGATCTCCGTCAGCAGGTTCGGGCGCGGGCAGCGTTTGTGCTTTCTGGCGAGTAGTCACTCTTGCGTAACCGTCTTCTCACTCAGCACTCAGTACTCGGTACTCGGTACTTCATCCTCGACTTCTTCTATTTACTAGTCATCGCCGCTTACATCCTCGCGGGGACGGCGCTGGTCCCCTTTCACGGCGACGAAGCCACCCAAATCTACATGAGCCACGACTACGCCTATCAATTCTTGCAAGGCGACCTCGATCAACTCCGCTACAGCGATCCGCCAGTCAGCGCGCAGGAGCAGGAATTGCGTCTGCTCAATGGCACCGTCAACAAGGATTTGATCGGTTTGGCGTGGCACCTCGACGGCTTCACGGTCGATCAGATCAACCAACAGTGGGACTGGGGCGCGGATTGGAACTACAACACGACGACCAATCACGCGCCGAGCGACGCGCTGCTGCAAGTCAGCCGGGTGCCGTCGGTGCTGCTGCTGGCGGCGGGCGTCGTGATCCTATTCGCGCTCGGTCGGGCGTTGGGTGGGCGACCGGTCGCCTATCTCGCAGCCGCCTATTACGCGCTCTGTCCGCCGCTGCTGCTTGACGGTCGGCGGGCGATGATGGAAGGCAGCCTGCTCGCTTTCTCGCTGCTGGCGGTGCTGGCGGGCGTATGGTTGCTGCGAAAACGTGCGTGGTGGACGGCGATTCTGCTCGGTTGCGCGGCGGGGCTGGCGCTGGCGAGCAAGCATACGTCCGCCTTCACCGTGATCGCGGTGTTTGCCGCCTGCGCCCTCTATCCCGTCGTCAAATGGATCGTCGGTGTCGGGGCGAGGCACGCCTCGCCCGCCTCAGAAGAAACAAATGCTGCTCCGTCTCCCCCTCTCTACGCAGTGGAGAGGGGGGCGGGGGGTGAGGTTCTGCGTGACTGGTTACTACTCTTTGCTGCCGCAGTCCTCGCACTTTTGATCTTCTACGCGCTCAACCCGGCGTGGTGGGGTGATCCTATCGCCCGCGTGGGCACCGTCCTCGACCTGCGTGCCGACCTGCTGCAAGGGCAAATCGAAACGTTTGGTGGCTACGCTGATCCCGGTGCGGCGCTCGGCGGCTTCTTCCGACAGGTATTCGTCGCGCAGCCGCAGTACTACGAAATCCCGGCGTGGCAGGGCTACATCGGCGACCAGATCGCGCAGTACGAGGCGTCGATCTGGCACGGTGTTAGCTTAGGCGGATCGCTGATCGGCGGGATCGTGCTGGCGGTATTGGTGAGCATCGGGTTGTGGGCGCTCTGGTGCGACCGGGCGGTCGCCGGGTCGACGCGCTGGCTGATCGGCGCGTGGGCGCTGGCGATGCTGCTGACGACGGCGCTGCTCACGCCGCTGGAGTGGCAGCGCTACTATCTGCCCGCGTACCCGGCGGTCGGTCTGGTCGCTAGTTATGGGGCGGTGTGGGTGTATCGAACGGTTAGTAAACGAGGACCCATGTAGGGGCAGGTTTCAAACCTGCCCCTACGGGCTATGCCTGTTGGTTACAGCCCCGCGAGGGCGTTCGTCAATAGGCGCTGTACCGTCTTGGTGTTGAAATGTCGCCAGACCTCGCCGACGCCTTCGCGCAGATCGGCGCGTTTCTGCTCCATTTGATCGACGTACTGCTGAAGCGCGTAGAGCGCCTCCGCCTGCGTTTCGGGGTCGAGCCGGTTGGCGATCTCGCTGAGTCGTTCCTCGGACGCGCCGATGTCGTGCAGGTCGCCGAGGTGATCCTGAATCGCCTTCAACTCGCTTTCGAACTCGTCGATCCCCGTTCCCAATACGTCGGCGAAGATCGACACGGCGTAGCGCAGCCGCTTGAACTCGATCCGCAAAGCGTGCAGGGTTAAATCATCGGCATCCGCCAGCACGTGATCGTAAGCGCGCACGGCGGCGATGATGCTCAAACAGCAGCATCGGCAGCAGGTGGCGTACCTGATAGGGCTGCACGTCGTCGGTCTCGACGGCGACCGCGCCTTTGCCGGTTTTGGTCAGGAAGGCGCTGTAATCGTCGACGAAGCGCCCGTAACTCTTTTTGTCGAGCGTGCGGATCAAATTGTAGCGGGCGACGGCGCGATCTTCCTCAAGCAGCACGAAGACCGGGTCAAGGTTGGCGCGCTGATCCTCGTCGAACGTCGCCTGAAAGTCGCTGACATTCTTGATCAGCACGTCGAGGTCGCGCACGCCACCGAGCGCCAGCGCGATCTTGCGCAGCTGCCGCTGGAACGGCTTGATCGCTTTCGGCTTGAAGTGATCGGCAAGCAGCCGCAGCGTGCTGCGCATCCGCCGGGTGGCGACGCGCATGTCGTGAACGTCCTCGATGTCCTCGCCGGTGCGGCTGCCCGCCTCGTGCTGAAGCATCTTCACGAGGTCGCTCAGCAGTGCTTTGCGTCCGGCTTCCGCCATCGTGTCGCCGGGTTCGACCGGCTGTAACTCATTTTGCAGCGCTTCGATGAGCGTTTCTGGTTGTGGATTCATTGGTTTCTGAGGTCTTTGTATGCCATACAATGCTGCGTATCTTAACATAATTTCACATTACCTTAAAGCTGCTTAACACAAGCGGAGGGTTTTCTTAAAACTGGGTCTGGCGGAGGATGGCGCGAAAGAACTCAAAAATGGTGATATTGGGGTTGTTGACGATCTCGCGCAATCCGTTGTTGAGCACCGCCCACTGGTAGATTTGCATCGCCAGCAGCAGCGGAATTCCGATGCTGACGACGCGCACGGGCAGCCGCGCAATCGTGATCGAAACCGGCGCTTCCGAAAGTTCCGCCAACTGCTGCCGGTCGGAGACGACCTGTAGCCGTTCCATATTGAGGTCGTCGCGCAAGCCGTTCATCTGGACGTAGCGATAGAGCGCCTCGACTCGCTGCGCGTCGCCGGGCTGGATCGCCTGCCAGCGCTGATCAAGCCGGGCGATCTCGTCGTTGAGGCTGCGGATGCGCCCGTCGATGCCCGTGAGTTCGGCGCTGTAGTGCTGATTTTGACGCTCGCGCCAGCGGTTCTGCCCGCGTGAATAGGGCTGGCGGATCAGGATGAAATAGTGGGCGTAGAGCAGTACCAGCGGGATCAAGATGTTGAACAAGAGGATGCGCCCCAAATCCTGCGGGAGCTGCGGCAGCCTCCCCTCGGTCAGCACTTGGCTAAAGGGGATGGCGAACAGGTAGAGCGTGATGATCAGCACGATCAGGAAGCCGACCGGCAGCTTGGCGACCAGTTCGTCGCGCTGCTGCGCCGAGAGCGTCTGCTGGCTGAGCGCGATGCCGTAGAGCGCCAGCAGCGCCACGATCAGCAGGTAGAAAGGGATGGCGAACAGCAGCGCTAGCGCCTGCTCGGACGTTTCGATCAGGGCGCTGCCGCGCTGCAATATCTGGGCGCGCAGCGAACCGATCACGCCGCCGGTGTCGCCGAACAGCACCAAGTAGACCGGGATCAGCGTCCCCAGCACGCCGATGATCAGCAGCATGTCCATGTCCGAGATCGAGCGCAGGAAGTTGGCGATCCGCTGCGGCAGCCGTTCCAGCAGTAAGTCGGGCAGGAAGCGCTGACGCAAGCCGCGCCCGCTGGTGTAGACGATGATCACGCTGACCAGCACCAGCAGCCAGATCACCGGGGCGAGCGCGAGGATCGCCAAGTCGAAGTCGGAACTGCCGAGCAGGGCAGCAGTGCGGGCGTCGGCGCGGCCGAGGAAGTGGCGGACGAGCACCATCGTCGTCACGATCAGCAGCAGCGGCGCGATCAGCCGCGCCAGCCGAATCCAGACCTCACTCCGGCTGATCCAGTCGTTCCAGCGCTGGATCCACATGAGCTGCATCCCGAAGTAGTAGATCAGGATGGCAGCGCCCAGACCCGCCACGTAAGTGACGTTGAAGCGCGTCGTGAAGACGTCCGGCTGAAGCAGGTGGACGAGCGCGCTCGCGCCGAATGTCGCCAGCAGCCCGGCGGCGATCACCTCGTTGATCGCCAGCAAGACCTGCTCCCAGAGCGGGATGCCGGTCGAGAAGCGATGGTAGAAGGGCGGCAGCAGGATCAGCAGCGAGCGCAGGAACATCCACGCGAAGGCGATCAGCAGGATCAGCGTGAAGTAGGTCTCTTGGCTCTCCTTGCCCCACAACGGCGAGCCGATCAGCAGGCGCAGGGTCATCAACCAGAGCGCCCCGAAGACCCACGCCATGCCGAGGCTGACGGCGTGTTGGCGGTTGAAGGGCTGGCGCAGGACGCGACGCTGCACCGGCTCAGAGACGGCGAGCACGACCAGCAGCGCTACGCTGATCGCCGACAGCGCGAACTGGAGCCAGTCGCCCCGGAGCACCTGCCAGCCTGCCCAGAAGACGCCGATTAGCAGCAGCGCCGGGACGAGCACGCGGACGAGCGGATCGCTGCCGACGGCTTGCATGAATTGGTGGGTGATGCGCTTGCGCTCGGTCATAGCCGTATCTTACAACAAATCAGCCGACGCCGAACAACTGACAGAGCATTCGACCCGCCGAGCCACCAAGAAAAGAGTTAACGCAAAGACGCAAAGACGCGAAGGCGCAAAGAATGGCAGGGCACGACATGTCGTGCCCCCACTTCGGCGTTTTGACAGTCACATCTACCTATGTCTATCCGCTGAATTCTGCTGTAAACTTTTGTGACCTCTTATAAGCTAAACAGGTGATGGCAATGGATCACGGCATTTACGATAAGCGCCACTATCCCATTGTGGACGTGCAGCAGGGTTACGGCGAGTGGGTGCGGAATTACGAGCAGGTGGTGCAGGACGAGATGGATTTGCGCCTGTTCGAGCGCGTGACGACGGTCGATTGGGCGGCAGCGGGGCAAATCCTTGACCTCGCCTGCGGCACGGGGCGGATCGGCGCGTGGCTCAAGGCGCGGACGTCCGCCCCGATTGACGGCGTTGACCTGACGCCGGAAATGCTCGACGTGGCGCGCGGCAAGGGGATTTACCGCTCGCTGACCGTCGCCGACGTGACCGACACACGACTCGCTGCCGATACGTATGATCTGTGCGCGCAGTCGCTGGCGGACGAGCATCTGCCCGACCTCAAGCCGCTGTACGCTGAAGTCGCACGCTTGCTCAAACGCGGTGGCAGCTTCGTGATCGTCGGTTTTCATCCCCAGTTCTTGATGGCGGGCGTCCCGACCCACTACGACCGCGAGTCGGGCGAGCCGGTCACGATCCGCAGCTACGTGCATCTGCTCAGCGATCACGTTAAGGCGGCGCGGGCGGGCGGACTGTCGCTGGCGGAGATGGACGAGGGGTTAATCGACGATGAGTATCTGCGCGCTAAGCCGAAGTGGGAGAAGTACTACGGCTTGCCGATCAGCTTTAGCATGGTCTGGCGGCGGGAAAGCTAAACCTCACCCCCAGCAACCTTCGGTTGCCGCCCCCTCTCCACGTCGTGGAGAGGGGGTAAAGACAGGTTGCGAAGGGTTTTTAAAGTCCCCTCTCTATGTAATGGAGAGGGGATTTAGGGGTGAGGTCATCTGACAGGGGGTTAGTTGCCCGCTTCTGTCTCGACCTGCTGCTGGATGTGCGGGCAGCCAGCGGCGACCGCTTCGTTGATGGTCGCGGCGTCGGTGAGTTCGCTCAGCGGCTTGCGCCGATAGCGCACCCGAACTTCCGACGGGTGGTTCGCGCCGTGCCCGGCGACGACGTGAATCTCGCTGCTGAGCAGTTCAACCTCGAACTGCTGGAACAGCCGCGTCGTGATCACCGCCATCTCGTTCTTGGCGAAGTTCATGCCCGTGCATTTGTGGATGCCGCCGCCGAAACCGATGATGGCGAACGGATTCTTGCCTTCGTTGTGCTCCGGCGAATAGCGCAGCGGATTGAACTGATCCGGGTTCTCGAACACGTCGGGCAGGAAGTGCGAGGTCGCGCCGCTGACCATCATCCGCCAGCCCGCCGGAATCTCGTACTCGCCGAGCGTGATCGGCGTGGTGACGGTGCGTAGTTGGACGTCAGCGGAGGGGCGCAAGCGAGTCGTCTCGTCAATCGCCCAGTAAAGCTGTTCAAGGCTGCTCAAGACGCCTGCGTCAATCGTGTGACCGTAGGCGACCTGCGCCTTGATCTCGACTTTGACTCGTTCGAGGTAATCAGGGTGCTGTAAGAGCAGCGCGATCAACCATGCCGCTTGTCCCGCCGTCGTCTCGTGCCCGGCGAAGATCAAGCCCATGAACATGATGACGATAGTCTCATCTGGCAAGATTGAGCCGTCTTTGAGCGGCGTCGTCAGCAGGGTGGTGATCAGATCGTCGTAGCGTTCGGGGTGTTCGCGGCGCTTCAGAATCAAGCCGGAGAGGGTCGCGCTGATCTTCTTCTTCGCCTGATCGCGCCGCCGGAACTTGGGCAGCGGCAGCGTCGGCGGCAGCACCGGGTCGAGCGACTGGCTGATGGCGCCGTACTGCTGCCAGAACTCATCGTTCAGTTCTTCGGCATAATTCGGTCCGATGAGGGCACGTCCGGCGACGCGCTGAGTCAGCCGCAGCATCGCCTGCGTGATGTCGATCTCGCCGGACTGACCGAGCGAGTCGAGCCAGCTCTGCACCTCGACGTTCATCGCCTCGATGTAGCCGACCATGCGCTCGCGCTTGAAGACTTCTTGCAGCGCGGGGCGTTGATTGTAGTAGGCTTCCGGGCTGGCGGTGAACAACACCTCGCCAATCGCTTCCTTGAGGAAGCCATAGCCGTCCTGCATGTTCAGCGATTTGTCGGTCTCGCTGTAGAACTGGCGGTTGTACTCTGCGCCGGTGATCACCAGTACCGGCTGCGGACCGAGCTTCATGCTGAAGAGGTCGCCATGCTCGGCGTAGCCGCGCTTGAACAGACCTTCTCGATCCCGGAGCATTTCGAAAAGATGCCCGACGATGGGTAAACCACCGGAAACCACTGGCGGAACTGCTGTCATAGTAGGCTGCGCTCTCGTTGACCCGACGTATATTATTCTGGAACGGTCATTTCAGAATAAATCCATTCTACCACGATGCCTGTGCTGAATTATTTAAATATTGTTTAGAGAAATTAGCGCTTGAGCGTGTGCAAGATGTCCCGCGTGCTGGCGGCGCGGGCGGCGGGCTGGTCGCTGGTGGAGATGGGCAAAGTCCTGATCGACGCGGAGTATCTGCGCGTCTAGCCGAAGTGGGAGAGATACTGCGGGCTGCCGATCAGCTTAAGCATGGTGTGGCGGCGGGGGTAGATGGGGAGATATTACGTTAACGCGCAGTTGGTGCCCAAGTAGGCAAGAGTCCAGAGATTATTTCGGGCGCGTATGCGAAAATATGAGCACTTGATGTGCCGTATTGAACTATCACCCAATGAATTGATAGCCCGGTCGCTGATGTACCTCCAGAGGGGACTAGATTACTGTAAAGATTTGGTATTGGAGCATAAAGCACGGGTGGACGACCGTCTGATTGTTGATACAAAGTTCCAGATGCACTCACATAGGCACTAGCAATCCTCATCGTTTGCTCGGTGCTTAGAGAAAGGATATTTCGCGCAGTCCCTGAGAAAAGCTCAGACTTATGCTTGTCTCGATAAAATCCGGTATCCATGTTTCATTACTCTGCAAACTTCGACCAACCCCAAGTATATCATCAATATTTCCGACTAAGTTTCCACAGATAATGGCGTGCTCGTTCCTGCTGTTATAATAGCTGTAAGCACAGGAGCGGAAAAATGACTTTTGACAAAAATAAGTTGATTGCTGCGCGGCAGGCGTGGCGCGAACAGACGCTCGATCCCGCGCTCAAGCGGATGCCGGAGCGCCGCCAGCAAAATGAATTCATGACCCAGTCGAGCGTGCCGGTCGAGCGGCTCTACACGCCGCTCGACGTCGCCGAGGGCGACTACCTCGCGGATCTCGGCTTTCCCGGCGAGTACCCGTTCACGCGCGGCATTCACGCCACCGGGCAGCGCGGTCGGCTGTGGACGATGCGCATGTTCGCCGGGTTCGGCACGGCGGAGGAGACCAACGCCCGCTACAAGTACCTGATCGAGCAGGGCAACACCGGCTTGTCGGTTGCCTTCGACCTCGCTACGCTGATGGGCTACGACACCGACGCGCCGGAAGCGCTGGGCGAGTTCGGCAAGTGCGGCGTCGCCGTCAGTTCGCTCAAGGACATGGAGCTGCTGTTCGACGGCATCCCGCTCGGCGAGGTCTCGACCAGCATGACCATCAACAGCCCGGCGGCGATCTTGTGGGCGTTCTACATCGCCGCCGCCGAGAAACAGGGCGTGCCAATCGATCAACTGCGCGGGACGCTCCAAAACGACATCCTCAAGGAGTATACGGCGCAGAAGGAGTTCATCTTTCCCCCCGCGCCGTCGATGCGGCTGGTCACGGATACGGTCGAGTACGGGACGCGCCATCTGCCCCAGTGGAACACCATCAGCATCAGCGGCTATCACATCCGCGAGGCGGGCAGCACCGCCGTGCAGGAACTCGCCTTCACGCTGGCGGACGGGCTGGAATACGTCCGCTGGGCGCTGGATCGCGGACTCGACATCGACGAATTCGCGCCGCGCCTGAGCTTCTTCTTCAACGTCCACAACGACTTCTTCGAGGAGGTCGCCAAGCTGCGGGCGGCTCGGCGGATTTGGGCGCGGGAAATGCGCGAGACCTTCGGCGCGACGCGACTCCGCGCTCGTGGCTCTGCCGCTTCCACTGCCAGACGGCGGGCGTCAGCTTGACGGCGCAGCAGCCGGAAGTCAACCTGATCCGCGTGGCGCTTCAGGCGTTTGCGGCGGTGCTGGGCGGGACGCAGTCGCTGCACACCAACAGCATGGACGAAGCCCTCGCGCTGCCCAGCGAGCACGCCGTCACGCTGGCGCTGCGCACTCAGCAGGTGATCGCCGAGGAGACCGGCGTTACCAACACGGTCGATCCGCTGGGCGGGAGCTACTTCCTCGAAGCGCTGACCAACCAGACCGAGCGCGAAGTTTACGCCTACTTCCGCCAGATCGACGCGCTCGGCGGCGTGATCCCGGCACTGGAAGCGGGCTTCTTCCAGCAGGAGATCGCCGACGCCAGCTATCGCAATCAGCTTGAGATCGACCAACACCAGCGGGTGATCGTCGGCGTCAACGACTACGTCAGCGAAGACCCGCCCGCCATCCCGATTTTGCAGATGGATCCGCAGGGCTATCAGCGGCAGATTGCGCGGCTGGCGCGGCTGCGGCTGGAACGCGATAACGAGGCGGTCGGGCAGTCGCTCGACGCGCTGCGGGCAGCCTGCGAAGGGGCGGACAACGTGATGCCTTACCTGCTCGACGCGGCGCGGCGTTATGCTACACTTGGCGAGATCGTGGACGTGATGCGCGAAGTCTTCGGCGTCTATCACGAGCCGGTGCAGATATAGGAGATGACGATGGCGGTCGATAAGCAGCTTTATACGCTTGATCAATATAGAACCATCCTCGCTATGCCGGAAAACCGGGATCGCATTCTTGAACTCATTGACGGGGAGCTTGTCGAGAAGATGCCTAGTTTTACGCCGTCACGGATTGCACTTCGAGTCGCCTATCACCTAAGTTCGTATCTTGACGCGCATGATATCGGCTACGTCACTGGCGCGGATGGTGGGTACATCATGTCGGACGAGGACGTGCTGATCCCGGACGTGGGCTACATCTCGAAAGCGCGGCTGCCGGATATGCCCGATAGGGAAGCCCCGGTGCCGCCGGATTTGGCGGTCGAGGTGAAATCGCCCACCGATAGAAAGCGCGCGCTGCGGCGCAAAGCAGAGCGCTATCTCGAACTCGGCACGCAGATGGTGTGGCTGGTCTTCCCTGACGAGCAGGTTATCGAGGTATACGTGCAAGACGAGGATGTGAAAACCGTTGCGGTCGATGGTGTGTTGGATGGAAGGGAAGTTCTGCCCGGTTTCTCGTTGGCGGTAGGCGAGCTTTTCCCGAAGGCATAACGAACTAAATGTGACGCGCGCTATTACGAGTCGGTACAGAGATAGGTAGGTCTTGAGTACTCTCCCCTCCCTGAATTCGGGGAGGGGAAGCGCGAAGCGCGGGGGTGGGGTCAGTTCTACGCCAGCGGCACGGCGACCATGCGCCCGTAGATCACGAAGGCTGTCAGCAGCAGCAGGACAATGGAAGGCATCGCGTTGGCGAGGGCGTCCCGGCGGATCACGTGCAGCGACAGCGCGCCGATCATCGTCAGGACGAGTCCGGCGGCGGCGAGCGGCGTCAGGATTGGCAGGATGCCGGTCACGGCGGGCAGGATCACGCCGAGCGCGCCGAGCACTTCCAGCAAGCCGATCCCGCGCACGAGGCGGCGCGGATTGATCAACTCGACCCAACCCATCCGTGCTTCCAGCTTGTCAAGCGGCTGCGTGAGTTTCATGATCCCTGCCATGAAGAATAGCAGCGCCACGACGATTTGAGCGATCCATACGACGGTGTTCATCTACAATTCCTGTTGGCTATCTGTCATCTGTTGTTTTTCCGTCAACTGTTGTTAAAATCATAAGATGCAAGCTGAACGGGTTCAACCAACAAGGCTGCAAATCTGTCGGTTAAGCAACAAAGAGGCGAAAATGTTGGGAATTGAGGCGAAAACCGACCCGCGAGTGAAGCGGACGCGCGGGCTGCTCCAGCAGGCGCTCATCGACCTCGCGCACGAGAAGTCGCTCGAAAGCATCACGGTGCAGGACATCGCCGCGCGTGCCGAGGTCAACCGGACGACCTTCTACGCGCATTTTGAGGACAAGTACGCGCTGATGGACTACACGGCGCGCGAAATGTTTCGGGAGCAGCTCGACGCCGCGCTGCCGGACGCGCCCGAACTGACACTGACCAGTTTGCGCGGCTTGATCCTGACGACCTGCGCCTTCGTAGGCGAGTTTGTCGGTCACTGCGCGCCCATCCACACCGCCAGCGAGCAGGCGATGATGATCATGCAGGTGCGGTCGATGGTTGCGGAGACGCTGACCGATTGGCTGCGCCGATCTGCGGGTGCTGTCACCGACCCGGAGCGGTTGGAATTGCTCACGATGACGACCAGTTGGGCGATCTGGGGATCGATCTTTCAGTGGTCGCGGGCGGGGCGTAAAATTCCGGCGGCGCGGCTTGCCGATCAAATCTTGGCGCTGCTGACGCCGGGGCTGCAACCTTATCTGGCGGATGCGGCATGAGGCATACCAATTGACTCAAGTCGTCTTGATTACCGGGGCGTCGAGCGGGATCGGCTACGCGACGGCGTTAGCCTTCGCCCGGCGCGGATCGCCTGTCGCCGTGACCGCGCGGCGGGCGGAACGTCTGGCGGCGCTCGAAGCCGAGATCGCCGCGCTGCCCGATCCGCATGGCGAGTGCTTGGCGATCCCCGCCGACGTGACCGACGCCGCCGCCATGCAAGCGGCGGTCGATCAGACGGTGGCGCGCTTCGGGCGGCTGGACGTGCTGGTTGCCAACGCGGGCGTCGGGCTGCGCGGCTCGCTGATTGACACCGATTGGCGCGACGTCGAAACGCTGCTGCGAACCAACGTCGAGGGCGTGCTCCACAGCATCCGGTCGGCAGTTCCGGCGCTGCGGGCGAGCGAGGGCGGTCAGATCGTGCTGGTCTCGTCGGTCGCCAGCCAGACGGCAGCGCCCTACACCGCCGTTTACGGCGCGAGCAAGGCGTTCGTCAGCAGTCTCGCCCGGTCGCTCAACTTGGAGCTGGAGCCGGACAAGATCACGGTGACGGATTTGATCGTCGGCGTGACCGACTCCGAGTTTCAGCAGAACCGGCTCGGCGCTGCCGGAGTCGCCGCGAGCGCTGCCAAGCTCCCGACGATGACGCCGCAGCAGGTCGCCGATGGGATCGTCACGGCAACTGAGCGGCGAGCGACACGGGTGGTGCTGCGCCCATTCGACCGGCTGATCCTGCTGGCGAACTTGATCGCGCCGGGGTTGATCGGGCGGCAGGCGCTCAGGCGCTACAAGACCGAGAAGAACTGAACGAATTAACCTCACCTCTAAATCCCCCTCGCCATGCAATGGAGAGGGGACTTAAAGACTTGTTGCTTTCTCCCCCTCTCTACGCAGTGGAGAGAGGGGGCTGGCTATCAGGGGTAGGTTTTTAACTCTGCGCTTACCTCACCCCTAAATCCCCTCTCCATTACATAGAGAGGGGACTTTAAAGACCCTTTGCAAGCTGTTTTTACCCCCTCTCCACGACGTGGAGAGGGGGCAGGGGGTGAGGTTAATAAAATACCTACCCCTGACAGGAGGGGACTGGGGGGTGAGGTCAGTTCTATTCTTCCGCGAACAGCCGGGCGAAACCGGGATAGGGCGCCAGCGGGATCAGCTCGAAGGTGATCAGTCCGGCGCGCACGAGCGGCAGCGTCGCCAGCAGGTTGCGCGCCTCGTCGACGCCCGCGCACTCGAAGATCAGCACGGCGTCGGGCTGGTCGGCGCGAAAGTAGAGTTCACGGAGCGCGCCCGACTGGGCGAGTTCCCATGCGCGGCGGGCTTCGGCTTTGAGGTGCGGCGCGAATTGGTCTTCAGTGACGCCGGGCGCGTCGGACGAAAGGGCGATAATCTTCATGCAAGTTCCTTCCTGCAACTGAACACGAAATCTCTACACGAGTCTAGCGAGGACGAGGACGAATGCCAGCGAAATTGAACTCCATGCGCCTGCTGGAGCAGAACAAAATCCCCTATGAGTTGGTCGAATATCCCGATGATTTGCGCGACGCCGAAGTGATCGCCGAAGTGTTGGGTGTGCCGCCGTTTCTGGTCTACAAAACGCTGGTCGCACAGCCGGAAGCGGGCGGCAGACCCTTCTTGGTCATGCTGGCGGCGAGCCGTCACCTGAACTTGAAGGCGCTGGCGGCGGTCGCGGGCGAGAAAAAGATCAAGATGGCGACGCACAAGGACGCCGAAGCGCTGACCGGGCTGAAGGTCGGCGGGATCAGCGCGCTGGCACTTGTCCACAAGAACTGGACGGTCTTCCTCGACCAGCCCGCGACTGAACACCAACACATCCTGATCAGCGCCGGGCAGCGGGGCATGGACTTGCGTGTGCCGACGATGGCATTGGTCGGCTTGGTTCACGCGCGCATCGCCGACGTGGGCATCGACGCGGAGGAATGATCTCGCGGGATCAGGGTTGCTATGCTCGAAAAACCGAACATCCAAGATACCGAAATAATCGCCTGCCTGCGCGATCAATACGGGCTGACGGTCGCTCAACTGGATTTTCTGCCGCGCGGCGCTGACCGCGATACTGCCGTATACCGGGCGGCGGTGGGTTCGACGCCGTATTTTGTCAAGCTGCGCAAGGGGGCATTCAGCCCTCTGACCCTGACCGTGCCCAAGCTGCTGCACGATCAGGGGGTGACACAGGTGATCGCGCCGCTGGTGACGCAGACCGGAAAGCTGTGGGCGCCGCTGGAGGTATTTCATCTGGCGGTGTTTCCGTTCATCGCCGGACGCGACGGCTATGACGTGGCGCTGACCGATGCTCATTGGATCGCGTTTGGGCGCGCGTTGAAGGCGATCCACGCAGCGAAAATTAAAGCGGGCGTGCTCGCCGAGCTTCAGCATGATGCGTTTCAGGGTTTCTGGCGCACGCAGGTTCAGGAATTTATGGAACGGGTCGAGACCGAGCCATTCTCCGACCCGATTGCAGCAGAACTGGCAACCCTGCTGCGCGACCGGCGCAAGATTGTCGAGCAATTGGTCGCACGGGCGGAGGAACTCGCAGCGGCGCTCACGGCGCGGTCACTTCCGGTGATCGTCTGCCACGCCGACTTACACGCGGGTAATTTGCTGATCGCCGATGATGGACGCTTGTTTATCATTGACTGGGATATGCTGATCCGCGCGCCCAAAGAGCGCGATTTGATGTTCGTGGGCGGCGGCTTGTTCGGCGGGAAGCGGTCGCCGCGGGAGGAAGAAGCCCTGTTTTATCGCGGCTACGGCGCGGCGGAGATCGATGCCGAGGCGCTGGTCTACTATCGCTATGAGCGGATCGTCGACGACATCGCCGCCTACTGCGAGGCAATCCTTCTGACTGAAGGCGAGAGTCAAGACCGCGCCAATGGGCTGCGCCAATTGACCAGCCAGTTTCAGCCCGGTGCGGTGATCGACGTGGCGTTCCGGTCAGAAGGAATGTGGGGATCGTTGTAGGGGCAGGACTCAGTCCTGCCCCTACGGACAATGCTAGCGCGACAGGAAGCGCGCCATCTCGAAATAGTGGTCGCCGATGGGACGCAGTTGGCTGACGGCTGTTTCGAGCGGGATGGTCTTCATCTCGCGCCCGCTGAGCGCGACCATCTGCCCTGATATGCCTTCCTCGATGGCGTGAACCGCTTTGACGCCCATCCGCGTCGCCAGCAGGCGGTCGAACGCTGAGGGACTGCCGCCGCGCTGGATATGCCCCAGAATCGTCAGCCGGATTTCAAAGCCCACGTCGCCGCTTTTCTTGAGAAACTCGGCGAGGTCGGTGACTTTGTAGGGCGCGCCTTCGGCGATCACGGCGATGGCGTGCGATTTGCCGCGCACGTAAGCGTCTTCGAGCGACTTCTTGACTTCTTCCATCGACACCTCGCGCTCCGGCGTGACCACGATCTCCGCGCCGCCGAGGATGCTGCCCATCAGCGCCAGATAGCCGCAGTTGCGCCCCATGACCTCGATCAAGAAGGCGCGCTGATGCGACGAGGCGGTGTCGCGCAGGCGGTCGAGCGCGTCAAGGATCGTGTTGAGCGCCGAGTCGACGCCAATCGACATGTCCGTCCCGTAGATGTCGTTGTCGATACTGCCGGGGATGCCAATCGTCGGGAAGCCGAGATTGTGCAGCGCCAGCGCGCCAGTTAGACTGCCGTTGCCGCCGATCACGACCAGCGCTTCGACCCCTTTTTCGTTCAAACGGCGCAGCGCGCGCCGCTGTCCCTGTATCGTCCTGAATTCGTCGTTGCGCGCGGTCTGCAAGATCGTGCCGCCGCGCTGCAAAACCCCGCTGACCTCGACGCTGGTCAGTAGTTCAAAATCGCCGTTAATCAGACCCGTATAAGCCTGACGAACGCCGTAAACTTCCATCCCCGTTTCCATGCCGGTACGCACCACCGCACGGATAGCCGCATTCATCCCCGGCGAATCGCCACCGCTGGTCATCACCGCAATTCGTTTCACGAACGTCTGCTCCCAATGTTTAGATTGTGCGACTGTATTTTACAGCGTCGCTTACGAAACGCCAGCGCGAGGCACAACTTTAACATGCTTGAAGGCTTCAATTTCCTCGACCAGCGCGGGGCAGTAGTTCGTCGTCAGGGTAGGGAACTCCATCAAGTAGGTGTCGACGTCGTGCGCGACGATCACGATCTCGAAGCGGTCGCGCCCATGATAGGACTTGATCGTGCCGATCAAGTGTTCCAAGCGCCGCCGGTCGTGCGCTTCGTCGCCGTTGCGGATGAAGCGAACGCGTAGCATTTGCGGCGGATGCTCGTCGATTGGCTGCGGCTCAGGCGTCACAAACGAGAACGGCTCGTCCTCGTAGCCGCTGAGCGGCAGGTCGTCGAGCGAGGGTGGTTCGGCGCTGCTGCCTTTGCTCGTATAGACCACCGTGTCCTCGTCGTCCAGCGTCTCGGTGTCGTCGAAGGGCGGGGCGGGCGCGGGCGTCCTGATGGGGGGGAACGCCTCCTCGTTGGCGCTGACGACGGCGGTAAATTTGCCGTCCACCAGTTCGCAGATGATCTGCGGATCCATGCGCTTGAGGTCGAGCTTGCCAATCACCTTGACGACCTTGCCGTCTTCCATCATGTCCATGAACTTCGACCACGTGCGCGGGAACAGCACCGCGTCAATCGTGCCGAAGCGGTCTTCGAGCGTGGCGACGCACATCATATCGTGGTTCTTGGTCGGGATTTTGCGCAGCGCCGCGATCAGCCCGACGAAGGTGACCGGCATTTCGTCGCGGGCGTCTTCCGCTTTCAGTTCAAGCGTGCTGGTGATCGGCTGCCCTTGCAACTGCTCCAAGAATGGATCAATCGGATGGCTGGAAATGTACAAGCCGAGCAGTTCCTTTTCCCAGTTGAGCATCTCGCGCTGAGTGACTTCCTCGGTGACCGGCAGGTTGAGCAGCAGATTGTCCATCGTGTCCATCGCTCCGCCGAACAAGCCCATCTGCCCGACTTCCTTCGCCTTGTGGTGATCGCCGCTGAAGCTCATCAGCCGGTCGAGCGCGGCGATCAACTGCTTGCGATTGCCCATGCTCTTGAGCGCGCCGACTTTGATCAGGCTTTCAACGGTGCGCTTGCCGACGACCCGCAGGTCGAGGCGGGTGCAGAAATCCTCGAGGCTGGCGAAAGCGCCGTTGGCTTCGCGCTCGGCGATGATGTGCTGAAGCGCGCCGACACCGGCATTTTTGATCGCCGCCATGCCGAAGCGGACGCCGCGCCGTTCGCCGCTCCCGGCGTCCTGCGTCTGGATGTCGAAGTCAAGCTGGCTGTAGTTCACGTCCGGCGGCAGAATCGGGATATTCAGGCGCTTACATTCGGCGAGGAAGGTCGTCACCTTGCCCGCGTCGTCGAAGTAGACGGTCAGCAGCGCCGCCATGTATTCGGCGGGATAGTGCGTCTTGAGGAAGGCGCTCTGGCAGGTGATGACGGCGTAATCGCTGGCGTGGGCGCGGTTGAAGCCGTAGTTGGCGAAGAATTCGATGTCGTCGAAGATTTTCCCGGCGGCTTCGGCATCGACGCCGTAATCGGGTCCCTGCTCGATGAAGATTTTACGGTGCTTGAGCAGGTCTTCTTTCTTCTTCTTCGACACCGCCTTGCGCATCAGGTCAGCTTCGCCGAGCGAGTAGCCGAACAACTCGCGCCCGATGCGCATGATCTGTTCCTGATAGACGCAGTTATGCACAATGATGTTGTTGGCGACGAAGTTATGCAGCCCTTCGACCGTAAGATCGTAGACGGTTTCGATGCCGCACGGCTCAATCGACTGAATTCGCTCCCACGCGACGTTCAGCCTTTGGTTCGTCTGGGGCAAGGGCAGCGTCGCGGCGAGATCGCGGACGATGTGTGCGGAAATGCGCTCACAAGCGAGGCGCTTCTTCATGAAATGCTGGCGATCAATGCCATATTGCGTCATCAGCGCGCGGCGCGGCAGCGTGATGGTCTCATCGAGTTCGTCGATGAACAGGTGGCGGTCGATGGTCGGATGATCGACGGCTTGGCATAACACGTCTTTCTTGATGCCGATCATGTGGGGCTGAAGCTGCGCGGTTAGGCGCGCCGTATCGTACACGGTGACTTGATAGGCAGTACGCGCCGCGCGGGATGTTTCGTAGCTGCTCGTGTGGATCACCGACGCCACGCCGAGGCGCAGGAGCAGCGTCTGCACGTCGCGGGCAAGCTGCTCCGAGATGGTCTTATAATGGCAGAGTTTCCGACCGACGTAGCCGTCGCAATCCCACAGCGCTGCCAAGAAGAAAGCTAGATCGTCGTCATTCAGGCGAAAGACGAAAGCAGGAATGTGCTTTTCGTGGCTGCGCAGTCCGGCGGGTTTGACGCCGGGCGCATGTTTCAGACCAAGCTCGCGCATCCATTGCAGCAGGCTGGTTGTCCCCTTCGTGCCGTTCTTGTGCCGGATGCCGATACGCAGCACATTGTGAATCTGCTGCGTGAACACCGGCTTGACGTCCTCGAAGGCTTCGAGACAGCGGAGATACTCATCAATCAGCGCCTGTTCTTTGTTGACGAAATCGACCGACGGTCCGCTGGCTAGACTGCCGTCGGCGATCAAATAGGCGAGCACGCGCAGCTTTTCCCGGCTGTAATCGAGCGGTTGTTCCGGCTCAAATAGCGCGGGCGGCGTGCCAACGTAATCGCCGACGCAAAGCTCGGCGAGCGTTTTCCAGCCGGTTTCGGTCAGGAAACGGTGATCAATCGTTGCCTTGATCGACGTGCCATTATGCAGAGTCAAGCGGTAAACCGGCTTTTCGCCATTGTTGAACCAGTGCGTGACGCGCCCAAGGGTGGGGCGCTGTTGGCTGTCGACCCCCTGAATCGTGAAATCGCCCGCGCGGTCGGCAAGTTCGTCAACGCGATAGGGCTGCCCAGTTACCGCGTCGAAAACCCTCGAGTCGCCGCTAATGCAGATACCGTAAGTTTCCTCCAGAATCGGGCGCAGTTTTTCGTGATGGTAAACGACCTGCTCTTCGCCGTGCATTCGCTTGTTGAAGGTTGGGATGAAATCCATTGGACCGGGGCGGTAGAGCGACACCCCGGCGACGATGTGCTCGAACTTGGTCGGCTTCATGTCGCGGAGCATACTCTGCATCCCGCTGCTTTCGAGCTGAAACACGCCGACGGTTTCGCCGCGTCCGAGCAGTTCGAACGTCTCTTTGAGCATCCGATCCTTTTCGGAATCGCCGCTTGGTCGGTAGGGGATGTTCGACATGTCGTAGCGGATGCCGTGATGCTTCTCGATCAGGTCGCAAGCGCGCCGCATGTAGGTCAGCGTCGAGAGACCGAGGAAGTCGACCTTGAGCAAGCCAATCGCTTCGCAGGTCTCCATCGGGAACTGCGTGACCTGCCGCAGCGTCATCGCGCCGCCTTCTTCGCCCTCGTCGTTGCTGCTGGCTTTGGTCAGGCGGTGCAGCGGGATGTACTCGTTGAGCGGGCGGTCGGCGATGATCACCCCCGCCGCGTGGGTCGAGGCGTGGCGGCTGATGCCTTGTAGTTCCGCCGCCGTATCGATCACTTCCTTGAGTTCCGGCATCGAGTCGTACATCTGCTGGAGTTCGGGATTATCGGCGACGTACTGCTTGACCGGCTTGGGATGTGGCTCGGTCGGGATCAGGCGGGCGGCTGCGTTGACGGTGGTGAGGTCGACGTTGAGCGCGCGTCCCACGTCGCGGACGGCGGCTTTCGCGCCCAGCGTCCCGAAAGTGATGATCGCCGCGACTTTATCCTCGCCGTACTTGCGCGCGGCGTAGTTGATCATCTCGCCCCGGCGGTCGTCGGGGTAGTCGAGGTCAATATCGGGCATACTAACGCGACCGGGGTTGAGGAAGCGCTCGAACAGCAGGTGATTCTCAATCGGGTCGATGTTGGTGATGCCGAGGCAGTAGGCGACGATGCTGCCCGCGCCCGAACCGCGCACGTTCCACCAAATGTCGGCGTGGCGGGCGAACTCGCACAAATCCCAGACGATCAGGAAGTAGGTATCGAAACCCATCTGCTGGATGATGCCTAGTTCGTAGTCGAGCCGCTCGCGCAGGTCGGCGTCGTCGGCGCGGCTGCCATAGCGCCAGCCGATCCCTTTTTCCGCCAGCGCCCGCAGGTATGATCCAGCGGTCGGGTACTGATCGGGCACGGGGAAGGCGGGCAGGTGATAACCCTTGCGGTCGAGGTCGATTTCGCACATCTCGGCGACTTTAAGCGTATTCAGCAGCGGCGCGCCGCCGTCGATGTGCCCGAAGGCGTCCCACATCTGCGCCCCGCTGGTCAGGAAGTAGCTGTTGTCGGTCATCCGCATCCGGTTCGGCTCGTTCTTGAGCGAGCCGGTTTGGATGCAGAGCAGGGTATCGTGCGGGTCGTAGTCGTCGTCGAGGACGTAATGGACGTCGTTGGTCGCCAAGAACTGCACGTCGTCTTTTCTGCCGGTGTCGATCAACCAGTTATTGACGGTTTTCAACTCGTCGATGTCGTGGTTTTGCAGTTCGAGATAGAAGTTGTCTTTGCCGAAGGTTTGCAGATACCAGTCAATCGTGTCGCGGGCTTCGTCATCGCGCCCGTCCATGATCGTGTTGGGGATCATCCCGGCGAGGCAGCCGCTGGTGACGACCAAGCCTTCGCTGTGCGCCGCGAGGAACTCGCGGTCAACGCGCGGGCGATAGTAGTAACCGCGAAGCTGCGCTTCGCTGGCGATCTTGAGCAGATTCTTGTAGCCGACTTCGTTTTTCGCCAGCAGTAGTTGATGATACGGCTTGCTGTCCAGCCTCGGATCGCGGTCTTCCATACCGCGCCGCGCCAGATAGCCCTCCATGCCGATGATCGGCTTGATCCCGGCTTTCTTGCAGGCGTTGTAGAAGTCGATCACGCCGAACATCACGCCGTGATCGGTGATCGCCAGCGACTCTTGACCCATTTCGGCGGCACGGGCGACCAGCTTCTTGATGCGGCTGAAACCATCCAGCAGCGAGTATTCGGTGTGGACGTGCAGGTGAACAAATGGTTGATCAGTCATGGTGGCTTTTGACATACTACAATTGCAGTAGAAATGAGTATACCACCGCTTGAACGGTCGCACAGGCGTGCTTAACAGGGGCGGTGGTTTGCCGTGGGGCGAGGAATCATCGTCATTGTGGAGAGCAATAGGATAAAGGTTACGGCTAGAATTAAGTGAGCTACTTCTCAACGACCGTTTGAAAAGTGCTGCTGCTCGCAATGGTTTGTATTTGCTTGCTCCCCTCCCTGAATTCGGGGAGGGGTTGGGGGTGGGGTCAGCGTTTCCTTCACCGCACTCGAACTTCTCAAACGACTTCTCAGCAGAATCCAAAAGACGTGGCTTGCAATTCGATGTCAAGCCACGTCTCTATCGTGATCAGAATGCCCCGTTATTTTCGAGGGTTAAACTTTATTCTCAGGACGCCAATCGCTGTTCAACTCGTATTGGGGATAACTGCGGGCGTCGTTTGGTTTCTGACGCTTCAGCACCCGCCCTCCCTCCACCAATTCCTCAAGTGCATTCACTCGCGCCGGATTCAAACGCCCGGTCTTCGTTTCCAGCCGGGTGGCAATTTGCGCGCGCGTAAACCAACCTTCAGTCGCCATTTCAGGCGGATGCTGCTGAAGATGAGTGATAGCATTAACGATAAGGTTTTTCACACCAGTAGCTGCCACTATATTTGTCCTAACTGTGCTGACTATCTTCACCATACCCTATGATGTCGATAATGTACATCCTCTGTATAGCAGAATTTAATTTAGCATGACATTAAATTAACTCATACTTTCCCGACTATTTACACGCTGAACAAGCACGAGATTTCACCAATACTTTCAGAAGCTCCCAAAGACGACTCAGCCTTTAAGATTGGAAATGCACAGAGATATAATGATGGTTACAACGGATCGAGGATGAAACAATGGCACAATTTTACGATCACATCAGCGACAACTTGCAGCAGTTCATCGAGGCGCAGCACGTCTTTTTCGTCGCCAGCGCGCCGCTCAGCGGTGAAGGTCACGTAAATCTATCGCCGAAGGGGCGCGACAGTCTGCGCATTTTGTCGCCCAACCGCGTCGTCTATCTCGACCTGATCGGCAGCGGCAACGAAACCTCGGCGCACCTGCGCGAGAACGGGCGGATCACGCTGATGTTCTGCGCCTTCGAGGGCGCGCCCAACATTCTGCGGCTCTACGGGGCAGGGCGCACCATCCTGCCGGGCGATCCCGACTGGGCGGAACTCAGTCCATTGTTCCCGACTTACGTCAACGCCCGCCAGATCATCGTCGCCGAGGTGGACATGGTACAGACCTCGTGCGGCTACGGTGTTCCGTTCATGGATTACGTCGGCGAGCGCGACACGATGGATCGCTGGGCGGATGCCAAAGGCGCGGACGGCATGATCACTTACCAATGCGAGCACAACGCCGTCAGCCTCGACGGGCTGCCGACACCCTTAGGCTTGAATCCGCCTAAGGGGGAATAAGCTGCTCTGTTGCGAACAGAGTTTGCTTAACCCCTAGATTAAGCGCCCCAACCGCTTTTGTCCTCGCCCCCTCCTTGAATTCTGGGAGGGGAAGCGCGAAGCGCGGGGGTGGGGTGAAAGTATCGGTCTTTACAACCGAGCAGGCATAAGGAAGCATGATGAAAAAGCAGTTGATGATCGTAGTCCTCGCGCTGCTGCTGATGCCAATGAGCATGACGCAGGCGCAGAGCGATACGCCCGCCGCGTCCCTTTGTTCCGGCGAGGCGATCACGACCGGATCGAGCCAACACACGCTCGAAGCGGGCGGGCTGACGCGCGAGTATATCGTCTACGTCCCCGATAGTTATGATCCGGCGCAGCCCACGCCGCTGATCCTGAGCCTGCACGGATTCGCCAGCAGCGACGTCCAGCAGGTCTTGTGGACACAGTGGAATTCGCTGTCAGACCGCGAAGGCTTCATCGTCGTCTATCCGCAAGGAACGGGATCGCCCGCGCGTTGGAACAGCGGGCAAACCACGCTTTCCACCGTGACTGCGCACGTTCCCCGTAATAACCCGCTGGCGGGATTGCTCGATCAGTTCTTCGAGGCGGTCGACGTCGACGACGTGGCATTCATCCGCAGCTTGATCGCTCAGCTTGAGGTAGATTACTGCATCGATCCGGCGCGGATTTACGTCAACGGCTTGTCCAACGGCGGCGGCATGACCAACCGCCTCGCCTGCGAAATGTCCGACGTGTTCGCAGCCGTCGGCACTGTCGCCGGAGCCTACACCGACTTTCCCGGCGGCTGCCATCCGGCGCGCCCGGTGCCGGTGATCGCCTTTCACGGCGTGATCGATCCGATTGTGCCCTACGAAGGTAACGCTGACGTCGGCTTCCCGGCGATCCAGACGTGGGCGGCGGATTGGGCGGCGCGCGATCAGTGTGATCTCACGCCGCAGCCAGTCGCGGGAACGGTCGGCGCGGTGACGGGCGTCCGCTACAGCGATTGCGCCGATAACGCCGAGGTGGTGCTCTACAGCATCGCCGACGGTGGGCATACGTGGCCCGGTGGTTTCCCGACTCCGGCGTTCATCACGGGCAAGACCAGCCGCGACATCGACGCCAGCGCGACCATGTGGGCGTTCTACGTGGCGCACCCGCTGGAGTAAGGGCGACCTCACCCCCCAACCCCCTCTCCATTTCAATGGAGAGGGGGAGCTAAGCGTAGCGCAGCGGGGTGAGGTGGTGTAGGAATTTAGTCGCAATGCGAGGCACTGTCTCTGTTTTGTCTACGAACGCGAATATTGTTCTTACAGGTTGTGTTCTATAATTATTGCATTGCTTACTGATCGTTTGTGAGTTCAATGCCAGAGTTACCTGAAGTTGAAACCGTCGTGCGCGGTCTGCGCCAGCCGTTGATCGGGCGCAGCGTGCAAAGCATGTGGACTGATTGGTCGCGCATCATCCACTCACCTGATCCTGACAATTTCGCGGCGCGCATCGCCGGGCAGACCTTTCGCGCCGTCGACCGCCGCGCCAAGTACATCCTCTGCCGACTCGATCACGACATCCTCGTGGTTCATCTCAAGATGACCGGACGGCTCTACGTCACGCCCGACGCCGCTGTCCACGACGCCGACCGCTGGGTGCATTTCGGCTTGCAGTTGGATAACGGAATGCAGCTTCGCTTCTCCGATGCGCGCAAGTTCGGCATGGTCGCGCTGGTGGCGTCGTTCGACGAGATCGCGCCTGCGCTGGGACCTGAGCCGCTGGACGACGAATTCACGCCGGAGGTGCTGCGCGCGCGACTCCAGCGGCACGGCAAGAGTATCAAGGCGCTGCTGCTCGATCAGTCGTTCGTCGCCGGGGTCGGCAATATTTACGCCGACGAAGCCTTATTTCGGGCGGGGATTCATCCGCTGCGAGCCGCCAACAGCCTCAGCGATGAGGAGATCGACGCGCTCTACGCCGCCATCCGCGACGCGCTCAATGCCGGGATCGAGTATGAGGGCGCGAGCGTGAACTGGTATCGCAAGCCCGATGGTACGTCGGGCGAAGCTCAGAAACACCTCTACGTCTACGGGCGTGACGACCAACCGTGCGAGCGCTGCGGCACGACGATCCTCAAAATACGGGTCGCGCAGCGCGGCACGCATTACTGCCCAACCTGCCAGCATTAGGGGGAAGATGCAATGGAAAGTGGCATCGGCGATTTATTACGACAGCTTCCGACCGGGATCATCCTTATGTTCTGCGGATCGGGGCTGCTGCTCCTGCTGGTGGTCGGCTACCTGATTGCGGTGCGCAATCGTCGCGCGGCGAAGGCGGTGCCGCCGCTTGCCGTCACTCCGCCGATGAGCGATGATCTGCCGGATTTCGGCGATCTGCCCGATCTCGACGTACTGGCGAGCACCGAAGCCTTGCGCATCGACCCGGAGACGGATGCCGAGGTGCCGCCCGTGCCGGTCGTGTCTGTGCCGGTCGCCGCGCCCACCGGGGCGCAGCGCGTCAGCCTCGCCGAAGGCGAAGCGGTCGATGCCGTCGAGGTCTTGACGGTGCTGCGCGACGTTGCCGAAGGCGGGCTGATCATCCGCATCGGCGACCAAGCCTATCGCAACCCGCCCGCCGTCGCCGACGCCGAGTTCAAGCGCCGCTTTCACACCACCTTGCGCGATCTCGGCGGCGCGCAGCAGCCGGTCGAAGCCAAGCGACAGTCGTCGCCGCTGCCCAAAGCCGCGACTCACGAAGTCCCCGCCGCGGAGAGCGCCGCCACGCCGCTCCCCGGCGACCTGCCCAAGTTCAAAATGCCGGATGCCCCGGTCAAGCCGAAACGAGGGCAGCGCCCGGTCGCCGAACCGATCCCGGAGATCAACATTGCCGAGGCAATCGAGAGCTTCTTGCAGCATAAGCTGGCACGCTCGCCGGAGTACGGCGAGCGCAGCATTCACGTCCGCCCGGCGCTGCACGGCGGCGTGACCATCGAGGTCGATGGCACCTTCTACGAGTCAGTCGGCGAGGTCGCGGACGAGGAAGTGCGCGACTACCTTACGGCGACCATCGCCGAGTGGCAGGCGCGGCAGTAGTTTCCTCGACCGCCAGAGTCAACAGGCTGTTCCATTATTTGACTTGTAGCGCCTCAGGGAATTTTCTTGAAATGTTGCTCAGCACATACGAGTCGCAGTTGTTTGATTACGGCTGATTCTTCAGTAAGAGGTCAATATGGCGGCTTCGAGCCAATCATAATTAATACCATCGAAAAATACTTAAGAGTCCTGAGAAACAATCAACTCTTTGGTTCGCGGACTGTCTATAGGGGACAAAACGAGGACTGGGACTTACAGCCAAGACTATATCGGATCGACTTCAAGTATATACCCAAGTCTGCTGGAAACTTGCGAAACCTTGAGGCGGAACTACTATCCGATTTCGAAAAGCAAGCTCGTCCCTTCTTACTGTCAGTTCCACAAAGCAAACTGCCGTGCAGCGGATACCGCAGCGAGAAAGTCGTATTCGCCGCTGTTTACTTATGGCGGCGGCTGTGGCGCTGGGCAGCGTCGGCGATGACGTGATGCGCACGGTCGCGGTCATGGTTGCGGCTGTAGTTGTCGCCGTAGACGTTTGCGGGCTTGTAGTGGGCTGATCGCTGTCGCGTCCAATTCCGTGCTGGTGGCGAGCAGCGCGGCGGCGGTGCCGTCGGGTCGCCCGGATTGCGTGAACTCGCATAGACATGACGAGCGCGGCAATCAAGACGACGGCAGCCAGCGCCGCGCTCAGGATCAGCCGCGAGCGAGATCGCCAGATGGGAGCGGCGGGCGGCGTCGGGGCGGCTGCGGGCGCGAACTGGCGGTTGATCTGCTCGATCAGGCGGGATATATCTCGGTTGAAGTCGGGATCGTCGCGCACGACCGCCGCGTTGCGAAATGCCAGTTCCGAAAGCGAAGGCGCAGCAGATCAGGTGTGGGCATGGTCGCGCTGCTGACCAGCACCGGGATCACGCCAGATCATCCCGGCGGACGCCGGTTTCGACCTCGATCCGCACGAAGTCGTTCACACACGAATGCGCGGCGCGCCCCACTGTCGGGATGCTCGCCCACTGCTGTCCGATGATAGCGAGCAGCACGTCACATTTGGCGATTTCGCGTTCGAGCACTTCGCGAAGCTCTCGCGCCGAGCGGGATGTCGTCGACATCTTTGAAGACGTTAACATCGCCAAACGCCGCCACCAATCGTTCGTAGATGCGTCCCGTGATCGGTTGATCGTGTCGAAGCTCGACGGAAGAATGATGAATATACGCGGCATAGGCGCAATCCCTGAGTGATCTATGCGCTTATTATAGTCTTCAGTCAACTGTGATTTCTGGAAAGCAGTGCGCATGCTCAGCTCAGGCGTAGGCTTCCTCGACTGGTTCGACGCGGCGCTTGCCGTCTTCGCCCTCGACCAGCCGACCCAGCGGGCGCAAGCGGATCGTGCGGGAAGATCAGCAGCGCGTTGTTCTTCAGCGCCCATTCTTGCCATTTCCGTTTCGTCTCCAGCGTGATCAGCGGCTCGACGTCGTAGGCGGTCATCCAGCCCAAATCGCTCGAAGTGCAGCGCGTAGCTCGCCAAGTCGCAGACAAACGCGGCGTGCTGTCCCTTGCTTTCGAGCAGGATGCTCATGTGACCGGGGGTGTGCCCCGGCGTGACCACGCCGCGCACGCCCAGCGCGAGCGCGGTGTCGCCGTCGAGCAGGCGCATTTGCCCGCTTTCGACCAGCGGCTCGAAGTTCTCGGCGAGGTAGGTGGCGCGGGTGCGTTCGTTGGGCTGGCTGGCGTCTTCGTATTCGCGGCGCTGGACGACGTATTCGGCGTTCGGGAAGACCGGGATCACGCTGCCATCTTCGGCGTAGGTTGTGTTGCCGCCGCAGTGATCGCCGTGCAGGTGAGTGTCGATCACGAGGTCGATGTCGTCGGGCGTCAAGCCGAGCCGCGCCAGCCCGGCGACCAAGCCCCCTTGCGGGACGCTCAAGGCTCATGTAGCCGACCTGCTTGGCGGGGATTTTGTCGCCGTAGCCGGTGTCGATGATGATGTTGCGCTCGCCCGCCTTCACCAGCAGATTATGCTGGCTCATCGGGACGCGGTTGTTCTCGTCGGGCGGGATGAACTGTCCGCTCCACAGCGCGCGCGGCACGAGTCCGAACGCGCCGCCCGCGTCGACCATGATGTCACAGTCGTTGATCAGGTGAATCTGCAAATCACCAAGCTGAATCATACGGCAAGCCATTCCTCAAAGCGGCTGACCAGCGCGGCGCGCCGGTCGTCGGGCAGAAATGCCGCCTGTGCCGCCGTGATCAGGTTGACTTTCACGTCGGCGACGGTCAGCGGGGTATGGACGAGCACCTGCGCGATCTCGTCGCTCATGGTGACGTTGCAGATCAGCGGATCGTCGGTGTTGATGGTGGTGCGGACGCCGCGCTGATAGAGTTCGGTCAGCGGGTGGATCGGGAAAGCTTCGACCACGCCGCTCTGGACGTTGCTGGTCGGGCAGACTTCGAGCACCGTCCCGCGCGCCGCCAGCAGCTCGACCAGCGTCGGGTCTTCAATGGTGCGGATGCCATGCCCGATGCGATCCGCGTCGAGCAGCTCGACCGCC
This sequence comes from uncultured Chloroflexia bacterium, assembly GCA_963826685.1. GTDB lineage: Bacteria > Chloroflexota > Anaerolineae > Aggregatilineales > Phototrophicaceae > Flexifilum. The sequence goes on from CAWGYC010000009.1 coordinate 859,607, forward strand.
TCGCGCACGCTGTCCGCGCCCGCCCACTCGCCCGCGTGGATGGTCACGCCGAAACCCTCGCGTTTGGCGCGCTCGAACAGGCTGCGGAAGGGCAGGGCGGAATAGCCGTCCTCTTGTCCGGCGAGGTCCAGCCCGACGACCCCGCGATCCGCGAAGCTGATCGCCGCGTCCAGCACTTGATCGCCGATCTCGACGCTCTCATGGCGGTTCATCGACAGGATCAGCGCCACCTCGATGTCATAGTCGGCGGCGGCGGCTTCGGTCGCGTCGCAGACCCACGCGATCACCTGATCGTAATTGCACTTCATCAGGTTGTTGAGCGCTTGCGGCGTGAAGCGCAGTTCCATGTATTTGACGTTGTCGGCGGCAGCGTCGGCGATCACTTCGTGGGTGACGCGCTTAATAATCGTTTCGGAACGGTAAAATTGACGCAGAATTTTGAATTTACTCAAGAACTGCTGCCAGTTGCGCGGCTCGCCGGGCATCATTTGCACGAACGGACGCAGCCCTTCGACGTCGCCGCTCGGCAGCGTGATGTCATATTCGAGCGCGATGGCGACCAGCGTTTCCAGCCGAAGCGAGCCTTCGAGGTGGCGGTGAAGGTCGATTTTCGGCATGTCGCGGGCAGTGTGAAGCTGATTTTCGATCAAAGCGGCTGTTCCTCAGCGGATAGTACCGAGTGCTGAGCATCAACGGAAAAACGTTCGGTTTGCTCAACAGGCTCTGACTCATGACTCGGTGCTGAGTCCTCGATACTAAGGATTGTAGTCAGATCAGTCGCGCTCTGCCAGCAGCCAGCTCCAGTAGCGCCACGCGATCAAGATGCCAATCGTCAAGGCGAGCGCGGGCAGCCCATCTTCGGCGATGATCCAGCGAAGGTCGTCGGCGGGCACGTCGAGGGCATTGTCGAGGATGCGAGCGGCGGCGCTGATCAGCACCAGCAGCGCCGCCACGTAAAAGCCGAGGTAGTAGGGTTTAGCGTGCGTTTGCTCGCCCAGACGCTTGCTCAGCAGCCCGATCACGAGCAGCAGAATCAGCAGCGAGAGCGGACCCAGCAAGCCGAGCAGCGCAGTTGCGCTCATTCGGGCGCGTGTCCTTGCCGCCCGGCGGTCATGCGCCAATAGAGGAACAGGCACATGCCGATCAGCAGCACACCGGCGACGGCTGCCAGCAGGTCGCTCAGCGGATCGTTGGGGTAGTTGGTCTGGCGAATCGCCTGCAAGCCGAACAGCAGGATCGGCACCGGGAACAGCCAAAAATAGGTCCGCTCACCGGCGAAGCGCTGGTAGAACCGCGCGATCAGCGTGAGAAAGACGACCAGCCCCGCCAGCATAAACCAGCCGTACAGGACGGTGAGTTGGGAAAAAGCATCCGCAGACACGCGCTTACTGCAAGCCTTCAATAACCTGATTGATCGCGCGGATGCGGAAGTCGCGGTCGTCGCAGGCGTGGACGAAGCGCTCGACCAGCGAGCGGACTTCCTCGTCTTTGACGTAGCGATAAATCCGCTTTTGACCGGCGTTATTGCTCTCCAGCACGCCGCGCTCGGCGAGTTCCTGTAGTTCCTGCTCGACGGTCAGATAGTCGCGCCCGGTGAACTGGGCGATGTTATCCGCCGTATCGACCGCGTAGGGATTATCGTGAAAGAAGCGCACGAGATCCCATTTCACGAAGCTGTCCACTTGATTCCGCACAAAGTCGAGCAAACGGCTGTCGATCTCGGCTGCGCTGTCCGCTTCGCGCTGCGATGTCGAATCCTGTGCCATCGTCTGACCTATCTCTCCTTAACTCACAGCGTTGCCCGCAGCCCGGTCTTGGTGATAGTGGCAGTGTTTGTATTTCTTACCACTGCCGCACCAGCACGGATCGTTGCGCCCAATGTTTGCCTTCGCCGATTTCTTGACCGGCTCCGGCTTGCTATCGGCGACCGCGCCGGGGCGCAGCGCCTGAATGTTGCGAATCGCGCGTACCTGCGGCTGCTGAGCGGCGCGCGCCTGCACCCGCAAAATCGAGCGAGAGGCATTGAGGCGAATCTCGTCTTGCAGCCCCTGCCACATCTCGTATGCCTCGCGCTTGTACTCGACCAGCGGGTCGCGCTGAGCAATCGCCATCAAGCCGATGCCTTCGCGCAGCACGTCGAGATCGGTCAGGTTACGTCGCCACAGGCTGTCAATCGCATCGAGCATAATCCGTTTCTCGGCAAAATGCATCAATTCTTCGCCGAGTTCGGCGGTTTTGGCATCGTAAGCGGCGTGAGCGGCGTCGACTACGGCATCTTCGAGTTCGTCGAGGGTTTCGTATTCCTCCATCGTCTCCGGCGTGATCTCGACCGGAACCGGGAAGATGGTGAACAACTTCTGATACATCGCCTCGAAATCCCAATCGTCGGGACTGATGCCGTCGGGCGCGAACTCGTCAACCGTCTTGCCGATTTGGTCTTCGAGGATTTGGAGATATTCGTCGCGGAGCGAGTCGCTGTTCATCACCCGTTGGCGCTGACCGTAGATCGCCTCGCGCTGGACGTTCACGACGTCGTCGTATTCGAGCACGCGCTTGCGGATGTCAAAGTTGTGCCCTTCGACGCGCACCTGCGCCTGCGTGATCGAGTTGGTGATCATCTTATGTTCGATGGGTTCGTCTTCGGGGATTTGCGCCCACGACATGAAGTTCTTGACGCGGTCGCCCTGAAAGCGCTTCATCAGGTCGTCTTCGAGGCTGAGGAAGAAGCGCGATTCGCCGGGGTCGCCTTGACGCCCCGAACGACCGCGCAGCTGGTTGTCGATCCGCCGCGCTTCGTGGCGCTCGGTGCCGAGCACGAACAAGCCGCCCGCCTCAAGCACGGTCTGGCGATCCGGCGCGATCTCGTCCGCAATCTGCTTGACCAGCGCATTCCATTCTTCATGCGAAACCTGCGTCAGTTCGCGTCCTTCTTTGCGCAGACGCTCCCGCGCCAAGCCTTCCGGGTTGCCGCCGAGCAGGATGTCGACGCCACGACCCGCCATGTTGGTGGCAATCGTCACGTTGCCCGGTCGCCCGGCTTGCGTGATGATCTCAGCTTCGCGCTCGTGCTGCTTCGCGTTCAAAACCTGATGCTCAATGCCCGCGCGTTTGAGCGCTTTGGCGATCCGCTCCGACGTTTCGATGGCGACCGTACCGACCAGCACCGGCTGCTGGTGCGATTGGCGCTCTTTGATTTCTTCGGTGATCGCCTTGAATTTGGCTTCTTCGGTTGCGTAGATCAGGTCTTCGTAGTCGGCGCGAATCATCGGGCGGTGAGTCGGGATAGCGACCACGTCGAGGTTGTAAATCTTCTCGAATTCCTCGGATTCGGTCAGCGCTGTACCGGTCATGCCCGCCAGCTTTTTGTACATGCGGAAGAAGTTCTGGAAGGTGATCGTCGCCAGCGTCAGGTTCTCGCGGCGGACTTCGACGCCTTCTTTGGCTTCAATCGCTTGGTGCAAACCTTCGGAGAAGCGCCGCCCGTACATCAAGCGCCCGGTGAACTCGTCGACGATCACGACCTGACCGTCTTGCACGATGTAGTCTTTGTCGAGGTGGTAAAGCGCGTGGGCGCGCAGGGCGTTGTCGAGATAGGGGATCATGTCCCCGTTGTCCGGGTGATAAAGCTGATCCATGCCCAGCGCGCGTTCGATCTTCTCGACGCCTTCGTCGGTCAGGAAGGCGACGCGATCTTTTAGGTCGACTATGTAGTCGCCATCGGGTTCTTCTTCGTCGACGCTGGCTTCACTGCTTTCCTTGAGCGTCTTGACGATGATCGTGAATTTGCGGTAGAGGTCGGACGGCTCGTCCGCCTGCCCGGAGATGATCAACGGGGTACGGGCTTCGTCGATCAGGATGTTGTCGACCTCGTCGACGATCCCGAAGTGCAGGTCGCGCTGGACGAACTGGCTCGGATCGACCGCCATGTTATCGCGCAGATAGTCGAAGCCGAATTCGTTGTTGGTGCCGTAGGTGATGTCGGCGGCGTAGGCTTCGGCGCGGCGGACGGGGCGCAGGTTTTGCAAGCGCGCATCGTCCGAAGGAAAGTCGGGATCAAAGAGAAACGACCCGCTGTCAGGGTCGCCGGTACCGCTGTTTTGGATGACGCCGACGCTCAGACCGAGGAAGTGATAAATCGGTCCCATCGTCTGCACGCCGACTTTACTCAGGTAGTCGTTCGGCGTGACGAGGTGGGCGCCTTTGCCCAGCAGCGCGTTCAGGTAGAGGGGTAGAGTGGCGGCGAGGGTTTTACCTTCACCGGTCTTCATTTCGGCGATGCGCCCTTCGTGCAGCACGATCCCGCCGATCATCTGCACGTCGAAGTGCCGCTGACCGATGGTGCGTACCGCTGCTTCGCGGACGAGGGCGTAGGCTTCAGGCAGCAGTTCGTCAAGCGTGCTGCCGTCGGCAACTTGCTGCTTGAAGGCTGCCGTTTTCGCCCGCATCTCCTCGTCGGAGAGCTTCTTAATCGCGGGTTCAAAGGCATTTATTTCTTCAACAGTGACCCGGTAGCTCGCCAATGCGCGCTCAATTGGGTCGCCGATGACCTTCTTGACTATATTCTTAAACATACGAGCCTCATCGCTGGGAAACGTTTTGTCTACGAACTCAGAATTATATCACAGAGTTGTCAACATCCCGTTAGAACTGTCTCATCGTCGACGGGTAACAAAATGACGAATTCGGTGCCGGTGGGGTCGCTCTTGGTGATCTCCAACGTGCCGCCGTGCAGCTCGACGGCTTGCTTGGCAATCGACAGCCCCAAGCCGGTGCCGTTGATGTCGCGGGCGTTGGAGGCGCGGAAAAACGGGGAGAAGATTTTAGCTTGCTCGGCGGCAGGGATGCCCATGCCGTGATCGGTGACGCTGATTTTGACGTGCTGGTCTTGATCGCGCCCTAGATAGAGCCGTACTTCGCTGCCGGGCGGCGAATACTTGAGGGCGTTGCTCAGCAGATTGCCGACGGCGTGACGCAGCAGCTTTTCGTCGGCGTTAAGCTGGATGCCGGTGCAGTCCACCTCGTAGCGCAGGTGATGACTGCCCTCCGATGAAACTTTCGCGGCGTCGATCAGCTTGGCGCACACGTCGGTGAGTTCGACGCGGGCGGGCTTGAAGTCTCGCTCGACCGCTTCCGCCTGCATCAAGGCGAGGAAGTCGTCCAGCAGTTCTTTCGCCTCGTCAAGCTGCTCGTGAATGCGGACGAAGTGCTTCTGGGCGGCTTCTTCGGTCATCTTGCTGCGGTAGTGTTCCAGCAGTTCCATCGATGTCGTGATCGTGGTCAGGGGACGGCGAAACTCGTGCGACACCATCGAGATGAAGCGATTGCGCATGGCGCGAAGTTCGCTTTCCTTCGCCAGCATCAGCCGCAGGTTCTCGGTTTCGAGCCGTTCGGCTTCCACCCGTTTCCGCTCAGTGATGTCCTGCACGCCGATCAGCACCGCGTCGTGTTCCTTAAAAGTCAGTCTGTGCCTAGAGATCGACACGTCGATCAGCGTGCCGCCTTTGGTGCGGTGCTTCCACTCCCCGGCGAGGCGATAGTCTTTATCGACCTGTTTTAGGTCTTCCAGCAGGCGCGGGATTTCCGTTTCGGGGCGCACGTCGGTGATGCGCATAGCGAGAAATTCGTCGCGCGAATAGCCGTAATGCGTGCAGGCGGCATCATTCACGTCGAGGAAGGTGAGCGATCTCTGATCATAGACCCACATCGGGATCGGATTGGCGGCAAACAGCAGACGGAATTCTTGTTCGCGGTCATTCGCGACCGCGACGAGCTTGGCGCGCCGGTCGAATTCGCGCCGGAGGATCAGGTAGAGCGCAGCGCCGGTGACCAAGACGAAACCCCAGCCCTTGAGGGTCTGCGCCGTCGTCGCAAGATTCGCCTCAGACCCCGTGATGGTGTTGAGGATTTTGTCGCTGAACAGAATCCACAGGCTGCCTATGAGTAAATAAACCGCGCAGATTCGCGCTGCTGTTGCCAAACTACTGCCCTTTTAAGTACAGCTTGAAGCGCCCTACTCAGTTGTCGATCAAGGAAGTGCTGACGACTTGATGAATAAGAGGTGAAATCTAATCTGACGATACCACAGAAATGCACTCTTGATGCTTTAGTAACCGATGGAGTTTTGCTTCATATGGCTCTAACTGTTATATGTACCACAAAACCGGAAAAGTGTATAGTGACTTACCGCACGACGAGGCACAAAGTCGGGTGCTAGATTGAGGAGAGCGGCTGCAAACCGCCCCGACGAGCAGAGTTTCGACCGGCAGCGCCAGTCAAAGGGTCGAGCGAGCGGGGCGATCCCTTGCCTACCGCTGCCGCTGTGCGCCCCACCGCTGCCGATTGAAATCCCGTGTAGGGGCGGGTCTCAGACCCGCCCTTTAGGGAAAACGCGAAACAGGGAACGATGACTGTTCTCCTCAGCTACGACGCGGAGACGAGCTAGGGAGATCGATCATGAACGTGACGCCCGCCGCGCCTTACTCGTTGAAAAGTTCGCCGACGCTGCGCCCCTGATTCGCGCGCAGGATGACTTCGCCCAACAGCGGCGCAATCGAGAGCACCGTCATGTTCGGCAGTTTTGCCCGCTTTTCCGCTGAGATCGGCAGCGTGTTGGTGGTGATGATCTCTTTGATCGGCAGTTCGGAGAGCCGGTCGGCGGCTTGCTCTGCCAGCAGTGGGTGGGTGAAGGCGAGGTAAACGTCGAGCGCACCTTCCGCCTTGACGAGCCTGACCGCATTGGCGACCGATCCGCCGGTCAGCACTTCGTCGTCGACCAGAATGACGTTTTTGTCGCGCACGTCGCCGATGATCGACAGCGCTTCGGACTTGGCGTCATTGGCGGTGCGCCGCTTTTCGACGATGGCAAGCGCCGTGCCGAGTTTCTCCGCCCAATTGCGCGCTTTCTTGGCGAAGCCGAGGTCGGCGGAGACGACGACGAGGTTTTCGATCTGCTTGCTGATCACGTAGTCGCTGACGAGGTGAAAACCCGTCAGCGCGTCGCCGGGGATGTTGAAGAAGCCCTGAATTTGCCCGGCGTGCAAGTCGACCGTCATGTAGCGATCCGCCCCGGCGACTTCGATCAAGTTGGCGAGCAGCCGCGCCGCAATGCCCACGCGCGGCTGATCCTTCTTATCCGAGCGGGCATAGGATAGGTAGGGAATGACGACGTTGATGCGCCCCGCCGAGTCGCGCTTGAGCGTGTCGATCATCACCAGCAGTTCGAAAATGTTCTCGTGCAGCGGCGAAGTCATCGTCTGGACGAGGTAAACGTCCTGACCGCGCACGCTCTCGTTCAGCCGGATAAAAATATTCTCGTTTGGAAAAACGGTACGGGTGTAACTTCCAACGTGCGTGCCTATGTAATCGGCGATTTCGTGGGTCAAGTCGGTCGATGCCGACCCGCCGAACAAGAGAACTCGCCCATACTGTCCGGGATAGATGCTGTCTTGTTCGGCGGCAGTATGTTTTGTACCCGGAATCTTCATTCCCGAAGAATTGTCAAACGTGGTCATAGCTGCTTTATCCCCTCAACCTGCGCCAGAATTTCCCGAACGATGCTTTGCGGGTCGATCTCCCGCGCTTGAATTCGTTCGACTGCCGCGATCAGTGTGCTTTCCGGCACGTCCTGAAGCAGACGTGCCATCAACCCGTCGCGCAGGCGTTCGTACAGTTCAATCTCGATATGTCGTTTTTCGATGCGGGTGTGCTGATCGCTACCTGCGATCTGCTGCCGGTGGGCGTCAATCGCGTCGAGGACGGCATCAATGCCCTTGTCCTCGCTGGCGACGGTCTGAATGATCGGCGGAATCCACAAGGCGGTAGAGACTGGCGGAGCCTCGGCAGCATCGGCGATCAGCCGCCCGTGATGCGTGCTGATCGTCGCTCGCGCCGCCGGATGCCCCAAGTCGAGCATCATCCGCAGCGCCTGCACCGTATGGCTGACGCCGGGATGATCCGCCTTGTTGACGACCAGCACGTCGGCGATTTCAAGGATGCCCGCTTTGATCGCCTGCACGTCGTCGCCCATACCCGGCGCTTCGACGACCACCGTCGTATCGGCGCTGCGCACGATGTCGACCTCGTTCTGCCCCGCGCCGACGGTCTCGACGAGGATGATCTCGAAGCCGCCCGCGTCGAGCAGGCGAATCGCGTCGCGCGTCGTCCGCGCCAGCCCGCCGAGGCTGCCGCGCGTCGCCATGCTGCGGATGAAGACGCCGCTGTCGCCGGAAAGGTCGCGCATACGGATGCGGTCGCCGAGGATCGCGCCGCCCGTGAACGGGCTGGTCGGATCGACGGTCAAAATCCCGACCGACTGACTGCGCGCGCGGTAGCGCTTGGTGATGGCGTTGACCAGCGTGCTTTTGCCCGTCCCCGGCGCGCCGGTCACGCCGACGACCCACGCCCTGCCGGTGTGGGGGTACAAAGCAGCGAGCGCTTGGTCTGCACCATCGCGCTCGTTCTCAACGTAAGTCAACAGCCGCGCTAACGCCCGTCGGTTGCCGCTCAAAACCCCTTCGACCAACTCAATCATGCGCGGTGCGCCTTACGTCCGCCAAACGGCGAATGAACCCGGCGATCTCGTCGGTATTCGTTCCGGGACCGAAAATCCCGGCGACGCCCATTTCGGTCAGTTTGGGCTTGTCCTCGTCCGGGATAATCCCGCCGAGGATCAGCGGCACGTCGTCGAGTCCGTTGGCGTCCATCACCTCGCGGATGCGCGGCACCAGCGCCAGATGCGCGCCGCTGAGGATGCTCAGCCCGACGACCTCGACGTCCTCTTGCAGCGCGGCTTCGGCGATCATCTCCGGCGTTTGGCGCAGCCCGGTGTAAATCACTTCCATTCCGGCGTCACGCAGCGCCCGCGCGATCACTTTTGCGCCCCGGTCGTGACCGTCCAGCCCGGGCTTGGCGATCAGCACCCGTACAGCCTGTCCTGTGACCATGCTTTTCCCTGAGTCGTCCTTTGTGGAGCGAACACACCTATACGGCGATTATAGCAGAAACCGGATTGTGTTCCCACGTCAGAAGCGTCATTTTAGCCGATGAAGTGACAAAAGTTTCAGCTCATCCACCGATTTCGCAAGGCGCTCGTTTTTATAGATCACAGATCGAAAAAACGCTGCGCTTGTCCTGTTCTTCTCCCCCTCTCCATGCAATGGAGAGGGGGTCGGGGGGTGAGGTTTCGTGAGCAATCTCGAAGCTTGAATTAGCCGATGACAAGGGAGCAAAAAAGCTGCGCTATGGTATAGTTGAAACTAGGTGGTATTACGGAATGAGAGCAGCCTCATGAGCGTGACATCCGACACGAGCCAAATCGCCGCGAACCGCTGGGTTCAGCCGGTCGCGGGGCAGGCGGAAGGACGCATCGGTTTCTGGTTGACGACCGCGACGGCAGTCGTCGTCGTGTTGGCGGCGGTCTTGTATCTCGCCCAAGCGCTCCAATGGCGCGCTGAACCGTTCGCGGGTGCGCTGCTGACGCGGACGCTGACCGTCGACGGCAGCGCGCCGGTCGGCGAGTTGGGTTGGGCGGGCTTGAGCGCCGGACTCCAGCGCGGCGACCATATTACCGCCATCGACCAGTTGACTTTCTCCACCGATAGCGCCGAGGCGGACGCTCAACTTGCCGCGCTGCTGCGCTCGCTGACACCCGGCACGATCCTTGACGTCGAATTCGAGCGCCCCGCCGTTGAGGGCGTTGTGACGATCAACAACGCCGAGGTCTGCGGCGCGGTCGAAAATGGCATCGCGCCCTGCTCGGTGCGCTATGCGGCGGACAGTTTCCCTGACGCCGATTTCCTCGCCTTTTTTGTGGTGCCGTTCGTCTCCGGCGTGATTGCTATTGCGGTCGGCATCCTCTTGATCGTGCTGCGCCCATACAAGCCAACCGCGCAGGTCGTCGCCATCGTCTCCTTGCTGATCGGCGTGTTCTCCGCCGGATTGTTCGACGTGAACACGACCTATACGCTCACGCCGCTGTGGATCATTGGGACGAGCATCGGCGGCGGCGTGCTGGTGATGACGGCGTTCATCTTCCCGGTCAAGCTGCCGGTGGTCTACCGCCGTCCGGGGATTCAATATGCGCCGGTGGCGGTCGGCGTGCTGATCGCGGCGCTGATCCTGATGATTTACGCCAACCCACTATCGCCGCAGAGCGCGGTCACGGCGATTTGGCTGGCGCCGCTGACGGCGATCACCGGCATGGTGATCTTCGTGCTGATTTTGCTGCGACGGCGCGGCAGTGCGGTCTTGATCTCGGTGCGCGATCAGGCGAACACGGTGCTGATCGGCGTGCTGCTGGCGCTGGCGGTCGCGCTGATCTGGGTGCTCAACCTTGCGCTGCGCCCGATTCTCGGCGTCGCGCCGATCCCGTTCAACACGTCGGCGGCGATGCCGTTCTTCATCCTGCCGCCCTTGAGCATGGCTTACGCGGTGCTTCAGTACCGCTCGCTCGATACCGACCGCATCATCAGTCAGGGGATCACTTACCTGATCATGCTGTCGGCGCTGCTGCTGGGCTATTTCCTGCTGGTCTTCAGCGCTGCCTTGATCGCGGGGGAGGTCGTCGGACCGAGCAATCCGATCCTGCTGGCGCTGCTGATCTTCTTTATGGCGGTCTTGTTCATCCCTGTGCGGACGCGCCTGCAAGCGCGCATCGACGAGATTTACTTCCGCAAGCGCCTGAACTACCAGACCATCGTTGAGGAATTTGGACAGCGCTTGAGTTCGCTGGTTGAGTTCAGCGACATCTTGGGGGCATACCGTGCGGAACTCAATCGCACGCTGCTGCCGACGCAGAGCTTCATCTTTTTGCTCGACCTCCAGAGCGGCGATTACGTCGCCGCCGGGACGGACGTGCGCTTCGCGCCCGACAGCCCGCTGATCGCGCAGTTGGCGACCGGCGAGGGGCTGCTCTACCTCGAACCGGGGCAGCCTTGGCTGCCAGCGGCGGTGGCGGAACGGTCGCGGCTGCTGCTGCTCAAGGCGACGGTGCTGATGGGGATGCGCGGCGCCAACCGCTTGATCGGCTTCGTCTGCATTACGCCGCCGCGCTCGATGAGCAGCGCGACCGCCGCCCGCTATACGGTCGAAGAACTGCGCTTCATGCAAACGCTGACGACCCAGATCAGCGTTGCCGTCGAGCGCGCGCAGGTGGTCGAGTCGCTCGAACAGCGCGTCCGCGAACTCGACGTGCTCGGTCAGGTCAGCCAAGCGGTCAGCTTCACCGTTGGCATGGACGACCTGCTCGAACTGATTTACGCGCAAACTTACCGCTTGATCGACGCGACTCACTTTTACATCGCCCTGCATGACGCCGATGCCGACGAAATGTACTTCGCCTTCTTCCTTGAAGGTGGCGAGCGCTACGCCGAGAAAGAGAATCAACGCTGGCTGCTGGGCAATGACCTGTTCAGCGGCGTGATTCGCAGCGGGCAGCCGATTGTCTCCGCCAATTACGCCCAAGCGCTCGTCGAGCGCGGAGCGGCGTTCGGCGTCGAAGACCCGAACCTGCAAGGCTGGATGGGCGTTCCGCTGTTGGTCGGGTCGCGGACGATGGGCATGATGGCGGTCGGGACGACCCAGCCCGGTCGCGTTTATCGCGACGAACAGCGCAAGATTTTCACCGATCTCGGCGCGCTGGCGGCGACCTCGCTCGACAAGGCGCGGCTGTTCACCGAAACCAACGTCCGCGCGCGCCAGCTTGCCGCGCTCAACGACATCACGCGGCAGATCGTCGCCGCCGAGCTTGATCTCGAACGCCTGCTCCAACTGATCACCGCCAGCGCGACCGACATCCTCGCCGCCGAAGCGGGATCGCTGCTGCTAACGCTTGACGACGGTTCCGGCGACCTCGAATTCAAGGTCGCGGTCGGCGGGTCGGGGCAGGAGGTGCTCGGCTCGCATCTCGAAGCCGGGCGCGGCTTGGTCGGCGAAGTCGCGGCGACCGGCACGCCGGTGATCGTCAACGACGCGGGCAGCGATCCGCGCTGGGGCGGTGAACTCAACGCGGGCGAATTTCACACGCGGACGGTGCTCGCCGTGCCGCTGATCACCCAGAACAACGTCATCGGCGTGCTCGAAGTGCTCAACAAGCAGGGCGGCGCGACTTTCAGCCAAGACGACCTCGACCTGCTGACAGCGTTCGCCGGTCAGGCGGCGGTCGCTATCGAGAACGCGCGCTTGTTCCAGTTGACCGACTTCCAGCTTTCCGAGCGCGTCGGCGAGTTGGAAATGCTGGAACGGATCGACGTCGAACTCAACCGCTCGCTCGACCTCGGCAAAGTCGCCGAGATTTCGCTGCATTGGGCGATGGAGAACACGACCGCGACGGCGGGCTTGCTCGGCGTGGTCGTCGGCGATCCGCCGCGTTTGATGGTGATCGCGCAGGTCGGCTATGAGGAGGACGACCTGCCGTCCGGTGCTGACGGGATGGACTTCCCGCTGGATCGCGGCATCGTCAGCCGGGTGCTGCGGACGCACCAGCCCGACCTCGCGCCGGACGTGACGCTCGACCCCAACTACGTCCGCAGCTTGCGCGGCGGCATCAGCCAGATCACGCTGCCGATGCTCTCCGGCGGCGTCGTCAACGCGATGATCGTGCTCGAAACCGACCGCGAGCCGCGCTTGCGCTTGGCGGATATGCCCTTCTTGCAGCGGCTTGCCGAACACGCGACCATCGCCATCGCCAACGCCCAGCTTTACGCCGAACTTACGCGGGCGAACCAGTCCAAGAGCGAGTTTGTCTCGTTCGTCGCCCACGAACTGAAAAACCCGCTCACGTCAATTCAGGGCTACTCGGATGTGTTGCTCAAGGGCGCGGTCGGCGAATTGAGCGACCCGCAGAAGAACTTCCTCGGCACGATCCGGCTCAACGCCCAGCGGATGAACACGCTGGTGAGCGACCTCAACGACGTGACCAAGCTGCAAACCGACAACATGCGCATGATCCTCGCGCCGGTCGATTTCCACCGCGCGCTCGAAGATACGCTGCGCCCGTTCGAGCAGCAGATCGGCGCGAAGGGGCAGAAGCTCGAACTGGATATGGTCGAAGACCTGCCGCTGATCCGCGCCGACCAGAACCGCCTGATTCAAGTGCTGACCAACTTGATCAGCAACGCGCATAAGTACACGCCGGAGGGCGGTGTCATTCGCGTGCGGGCGACGGTCGATACCATGCCGCGCGACAACAAAGGTCGCCTGCTGCCGCCGCAGCTGCACGCCAGCGTCACCGACACGGGTATCGGCATGAGCGAGGAAGACCTCAGCAAGCTGTTTACGCCCTATTTCCGCAGCGAGAACCCGCTGACCCGCGAGCAGCCGGGGACGGGCTTGGGCTTGACCATCACGCGCGGGATCATCATCGCGCACGGCGGCGAGATTTGGGTCGAAAGCGAACTCGGCATCGGCACGACCTTCCACTTCACCGTCCCGCTCCAAGTCGAGGCGGAAGAAGCCGGGGGTTAGGGCAAAGGTGCGTTCGAATCAAAAACGCCGGTCGCAATGCGACCGGCGTTTTTTTGCTGCTTTAGCTGATCGGTTGCCAACATAGTTTGCACTGCTTGTAAACTGAGCAACCGATCAGCTTTTGCCCTCGCCCCTGCTTGAATTCGGGGTGGGGTCAAAGTGTCAATCCTTGCAACAGAGCAGCTTCGGCGAGCTTTTTGGCTGCGCGATCTTCTTTGCCACGACCTTTTTTCGATGTTTCCAGCTACTCAATTAGCACCGGTAAACGGTTAATAGGACAATTGAGCATGGATCAGTTCCTGAGTGGGGTCAGTCGGGCGTCCATCATCCGCTGGACGGCGGTGTATCTGATCATTTACGCGGTCGTCAATGCCTGTGGCGGGCTGGTTTTGGGGATTGCGGGCGGGCTGGCGGCAGGCGTCGGCGCGATGACGGCGGCGTCAGGGATCAACGACGCCGAAGTCACGGCGGCGACGACGCAGCTCGCGGGCATCGGCGGTTTGAGCATCGTCCTCGCCATTTTCTACCTCATCTCGGTGCCGATCTTCGCAATCGGAGCCTTCGGGCTGTGGCGGCGGAAATCGTGGGCGCGGATGGGCGCGGTCGTCGCCCTCGGCTTTAGCATTCTGCTCTCGGCGCTCACACTGAACAACGGCATCGGCGGCATCGTCTGGATTTTGATCAGCGGCTTCGGCGTTTATCTCTTCTGGCAGGACGCCGGTATCAAGCAGGAACTGAGCCGCTAGAGTCCCTAAACGTTCTGTAGGGGCAGACCTGCGTGTCTGCCCTTTGGTGGACGCACACACAGGTGCGCCCCTACAAACACCCCCTCATCCCCCAACTCCTTCTCCCACGTAAACGGGGAGAAGGGGAGAAAACGGACGCTTTTGTCCCTCGCCCCGGTTGCGTGGGAGAGGGACGGTTTGCGAAGCGAGCAGGGTGAGGGGAATAACAAAAACGACGCCCGATCCATGACGGATCGGGCGTCGTCGTTTCGTCGCCGCAGGGTTAGCTCAGGTGGGGCTTAAGCTGGTTGGTGATGCGGTCTTTGGGCTGGAAGCCCGTGATCCGCACGACCGGCTGCCCGCCCTTGAACAGGATCAGCGTGGGGATGCTCATGACGCCGTACTGCATCAGCACGTCTTGATTGGCGTCGGCGTCGAGCTTGCCGACCTTGATCTTGCCGGTGTACTCGGTGGCGATCTGATCGACGACCGGGGCGATCATCTTACAGGGACCACACCATTCTGCCCAAAAATCGACCAGCACGGGCGTGTCCGATTGGAGCACCTCCGACTGGAAATTCGACGTCGTGGCTTCAAACGTTTTATGACCCATAACCTCTCCTCACTGCTTTGACGCTCTGATCCCGCTATGCTATCATGGGATGGGGATTTAGCGTAGATTTAGTTGATCATGTGACTGCACCCTATGAATATAGACGAGTCCGTCCTCCCAGAACTTACCCGCCGCCAAGAAGAGATTTTAACCTATATTGTTCGAGCTTACACCGAATCGCCGGAGCCGGTGAGTTCGAAGTATCTGGTTGAAACCTTCAACTTGTCCTTGAGTTCGGCGACCATCCGTAACGAGATGGCGGTGCTTGAGGAACTGGGCTACATCACCGCGCCGCACACCTCCGCCGGGCGCGTGCCGACCGAAAGCGGCTATCGCTATTTCGTCAAGCGGCTGATCACCAATGGCGAGATCACCAGTATCGAGAAATCGCACATTTCCGACAAACTCAAGACGATCCCGCTGGCATCGGAGCAGTGGATGCTGCTGGTGGCGACGATGCTGGCGCGCACAGCCCATAGCGCCGCGCTGGTGACGCCGCCGGTCGCCAACCTGAGCCGCTTCAAGCACCTTGAACTGATCGCGATTCAGGGGCGGCTGGTGCTGATGGTGATCGTGCTCGACGGCGGATCGGTGCATCAGCAGATGTTGACGCTGGCGGAGCCGGTGGCGCAGATCAAGCTCAGCGAAACCGCCGAGCGGATCAACGCGCTGTGCATGGACTTGGGCGCGAAGGAAGTGCGCGTCCGCACGACCCAGCTTCAACTGCTGGAGCGCGAGATCGCCGAACTGGTCGCCGACTTGATGGACAAAGCCGACACCAATCAGGTGCGCCTGATCTACCGCAACGGCTTGAGCGAAGTCATGGGCATGTTCCAGAACAACGAGGGCGCGCAGCAAGCCGTCCGCGTGTTCGAGGAGCGCGCCTTTCTGAACCTGATCCTCAACGACGTGCTGACGCCGCTCCTCAACAACGTGCAGGTCGTGATCGCCGGGAACGGGCGCTGGGAGGAACTCAGCCACCTGAGCATGGTGATCAGCCGTTACGGGATCGCCGGGCAGGTGAGCGGGGCGGTCGGCGTGCTTGGTCCGACCAACATCAACTACGGCAGGGCGATCAGCGCGGTGAGCTACGTCTCCGGCTTGATGACCGACATGCTCACCGACGTCTACGACCTTGACGCGCTGCCTCCGGGATCAGGCGGCGAATAGCGCCGGGCTGCACTCAATTGATCGGTTTCGTAGGGGCGGGTTTCAAACCCGCCCCATGTGCACAAACTTAAGAAAATGAATGCCTTTTTCACCCCATCTCCGCGACCTTCGGTCGCCTCCCTTCCGGGCGACCTCTGGTTGCCTACTTCAGGGAAGGGAGCGAACAAAAAACGACGAGCACTCTCCCCTCCCTGAAATCGGGGAGGGGCTGGGAGTGGGGTCTAATGGGCAAAACTGAGCGAAGACTCGGCTTAAGTTGGTACGTATGGGGCGGGTTTCAAACCCGCCCCTACTGCTGTGGTTTGCGATTTTTACTCAGCACTCGGTACTTTGTTTGCGCTTGTTAACGTAATTCTAGCATTGCCTTGATACACTGAACGTCTAATCCGTTGAGTGAAGGGGCGTTTGTTGTTTTGACCGGAAGGAGAGCAGAGTGAGTTCACAGATTCACGACGAAGAGCACGCGCAGGATCAAGCCGTCAACGAGGCGCGCGGCAACGATGCGGCAGCGCCAGCCGGGGCGACGACCGCTGAAGCACCGCCGAATGATGCGTCCGCTTCGGACGCTCCTGCCGCCGAAACCGCCAACGCCTCGATAGAACCAGAGCAAGGACAGGTTGTGACCCAAGAGAAGTATGACGCCGTGCAGGTGCAGGCTCAGGAATACCTTGAGGGCTGGCAGCGGGCACGCGCCGAGTTTGCCAACTACAAGAAGCGCGTCGAACGCGAATTGAAAGACAGCCACAGCAGCGCCGCTGGGTCGGTCTTGAAGGACATGCTGCCGGTGATCGACGATCTTGAGCGCGCGATGAACAACGTTCCCGAAGATTTGCAGGGCAATGTCTGGATCGGCGGTGTGACCATGATCCAGCGCAAGCTCAACAAAATCCTCGAAAATTACCACGTCATCGTGCTCGACCCGACCGGCGAGCCATTCGATCCGAATCTGCACGAAGCGATTGGCATGGAAGACTCGGACGACGTGGAAAGTGGTCACGTGACCGCGACAATGCAAAAAGGGTACGTACAGGGCGAGCGCGTGCTGCGTCCCGCGCTGGTACGTGTCGCCAAGTAATTCGAAATTCGTATACGAACGACCATAGGAGCTTTGAACTCATGGGTAGAATTATCGGAATTGACCTCGGAACGACCAACTCGGTCGTGGCGATTATGGAAGGCGGCGAACCCACCGTCATTCCGTCGTCCGAGGGCGGGCGTCTGATCCCGTCGGTGGTTGCCATCAACCCCAAGACCAACGAGCGGTTGGTCGGCAAGGTCGCGCGCAACCAAGCAGTCATCAACCCCGAAAACACGATCAACTCGGTCAAGCGCTTCATGGGGCGCAAGTTCAGCGACCCCGAAGTCCAGCGCGCGCTGAAGTTTGTCCCTTACAAGGTGAGCGCTGCCCCCAACGGCGACGTGCGCGTCCACATGGGCGGGCGCGAGTACAGCCCGCCGGAAATTTCGGCGATGATCCTCCAGAAACTGAAGGTGGACGCCGAAGCCTATCTGGGCGAAACGGTCGATCAGGCGGTGATCACCGTCCCGGCTTATTTCAACGACGCGCAGCGTAACGCGACCAAAGACGCGGGCAAGATCGCCGGGTTGGACGTGCTGCGGATCATCAATGAGCCAACGGCGTCGAGCCTCGCTTACGGCTTGAACGAGAAGAAGAACGGCGTCATCGCGGTCTACGACCTCGGCGGCGGCACCTTCGACATTTCGGTGCTGGAAGTCGGCGACGGCGTCTTCGAAGTCCGCAGCACCAACGGCGATACGTTCCTCGGCGGCGACGACTTCGATCAGGTGATCATCGACTGGATCGCCGACGAGTTCAAGAAGGAAAGCGGCATCGATCTGCGTAACGACCGGCAGGCGCTCCAGCGCTTGAAGGAAGCCGCCGAGAAAGCCAAGATCGAGCTGTCGAGCACGATCAACACCGAAGTCAACCTGCCCTTCATCACGGCGGATGCCAGCGGTCCCAAGCACTTGAACATGAACCTCAGCCGCGCCAAGCTGGAAAGTATGACGGCGAGCCTCGTTCAGCGCTCGATTGACCCCTGCCGCGCGGCGATCAAGGACGCCGGGCTAGACGTCGGCGACATCGACACGGTGATCCTCGTCGGCGGTATGACCCGGATGCCCGCAGTGGTCGATGCGGTCAAGAACTTCTTCGGCAAAGAGCCGAGCAAGGGCGTCAACCCCGACGAAGTGGTCGGCTTGGGCGCGGCGATTCAGGCGGGCGTCCTGCGCGGCGACGTCAAAGACATCCTGCTGCTCGACGTGACCCCGCTGACGCTGGGAGTCGAGACGCTGGGCGCGGTGGCAACCCCCATGATCGACCGCAACACCACCATCCCGACCAAGAAATCGCAGGTCTACTCGACGGCGGCGGACAATCAGACGCAGGTCGAAATCCACGTCGTGCAGGGCGAGCGCCCGATGGCGCAC
The DNA here is from genome assembly GCA_963826685.1 of uncultured Chloroflexia bacterium. GTDB lineage: Bacteria > Chloroflexota > Anaerolineae > Aggregatilineales > Phototrophicaceae > Flexifilum. The sequence goes on from CAWGYC010000009.1 coordinate 878,027, forward strand.
GACAACAAGTCGCTGGGCAAGTTCGTCCTCGACGGTATCCCGCCCGCGCCGCGCGGCGTTCCGCAAATCGAAGTGACCTTCGACATCGACGCTAACGGTATCCTCAACGTCAGCGCCCGCGACAAAGCCAGCGGTCGCGAGCAGAAGATCACGATCACGGCGAGCAGCGGTCTGTCGGATACCGAGATCGACAAGATGGTGAAGGAAGCCGAGGCGCACGCCGCCGAAGACGAGAAGCAGAAGGCGGCTGCCGAGACCCGCAATCAAGCGGAGACGACGATCTTCACCGCCGAGAAATTCCTGCGCGACTTCGCCGATAAGCTGCCCGAAGACGCCAAGACGCAGACGCAAGAAGGCATTGACGCGGTGCGCAAGGCGGAAGAAGGCGGCGAGATCGACAAAATCAAAGCGGCGGTCGAGGCGCTGAACCAGACCATCCAGACGCTCGGCGGGCGGCTCTACGAGCAGCCGGGCGCGGGCGCGCCGCAGGATGATCAAGGCACGCCGGGCGATCAGGGTGGCAGCGACGGCGAAGACGTCGTCGACGCCGAATTCACCGAAGCTTAACGCTTCGCTAGACGAGACTCTCCGTAGGGGCGCACGGCTGTGCGCCCCTACATTCATTCCCGTGCAACTTGCGGGGAAGCCTGACGTAAATTCGAGTACACTGTCGGTCAGCAAAAGATCACGTTAGCTAGGCAAATCAATGGCACGAGACTACTACGAAGTATTGGGCGTCGCGCGTGGGGCAGACAAGACCGAGATCAAGGCGGCGTTCCGCAAGCTCGCGCGCGAGTATCACCCTGACGTGAGCAAGCACGACGACGCCGAGAACCGCTTCAAAGAGATCAACGAAGCCTACGAAGTCCTCTCCGACGACGAAAAGCGCGCGCGCTACGACCGTTTTGGTCAGGCGGGTGTGCAGGGCAATGGCTTCAGCGGCGCTGGTGGCGCTGGCTTCGGCGGCTTCGAGGAAATCTTTGAGGAATTCTTCAGCAGCTTCGGCGGGGCGGCGCGCACGCGCCAGCGACGCGGACCGCGTCCCGGTTCGGATCGCCGGGTGGACGTGACGGTCAGCTTCGAAGAGTCGGTCTTTGGCGCCGAAAAGGAAGTCGAATTTGAGCGCCTCGAAGCCTGCGAGACCTGCGGCGGCAGCGGCGCCGCGCCGGGAACGTCGCCGACGCGCTGCTCGCAGTGTAACGGCACCGGCGAGATCCGGCAGGTGCAGCAGACCTTCTTGGGACCGATGGTGCAGGTGGCGACCTGCCCGCGCTGCGCCGGGACGGGCGAGACGATCTCGTCACCGTGCCCGACCTGCCGGGGCGGGGGACGCATCCGCAACAAGGCGGTGCTGTCGGTGCAGATTCCGCCGGGCGTCCGCGAAGGCTTGCAGATTCAGATTCGCAACGAAGGCGACGCCGGCGAGCGCACCGCGCCGCAGGGCAATCTCTACGTCGTTGTCCACGTCAGCGAGCACGAATTCTTCAAGCGCAAGGATAACGACATCATCCTCGACATCAGCATCAACGTCGCGCAGGCGGCGTTGGGCGACAAGCTGGACATCCCGACGGTCGACGGCGAGGTCGAACTGACCGTACCGGCGGGCACGCAAACCGGCAAGGTTTTCCGGCTGCGCGGCAAGGGGATTCCGCGCCTCCGCAGCGACGGATCGAACTCCGGGCGCGGCGATCAACTGGTCTACGTGCAGGTGGACGTGCCGACCAAGCTGACCGACGAGCAGCGCTTGCTGTTCGAGAAGCTCGCCGAGACGATGGGCGGCGAAGTCACGCCTCAGCGCAATGGCAAAGGCTTCTTTGACCGCGTGATGGACTTCTTCGCTGGCGAACAGCAGTAGCGATCATAAGCGAAAATTGGGCTTGTAGGGGCGGGTTTCAAACCCGCCCCTACGTCATTGTATGGGGGGAATTATGCCTCGATGGATTGAAGTGACCCTGCACGTCGATGGCGAAGCCGCCGAAGCCACCGCCGAGATTCTGCGGCGTTACGGCTATCACGGCGTCGCCGTCGAGCACGAAGGCATCCCGCCGGACAAGCTCGACGAGGACGAAATCCCACCGGCGCAGCGCTTGGCGGTGCGCGCCTACATCCCCGACGACGATCAAGCCGAGCAGACCAAAGCTAAGCTCGAAGACGCGCTCGGCTACATGAACATGATGTACCCCATGCCCACCCCGATCTATGCCATCGTCGAGGAGCAGGACTGGGCGGAAGCGTGGAAAGTCCATTATCACCCGGTGCGGATCGGCAAACGGTTGCTGATCCGTCCGCTGTGGACGGAGATTGAGCTTCAGCCGGATGACGTCGAGATCGCGCTCGATCCGGGGCAGGCGTTTGGCACCGGCACGCACCCGACGACCCAGTTGTGCCTCGAAGCGACCGAGGACTTGCTCGTGCCCGGCGCGCAGGTGCTCGACCTCGGCACCGGATCGGGCATCCTCTCGATTGCGGCGGCGAAGCTCGGCGCGGGGCAGGTGCTCGCGCTCGACATCGACCCGATTGCGGTGGAAGCGGCGCAGGCAAATGCCGAGCAGAACGGCGTCGGCGACGGGATCACGGTGCAGCAGGGCAGCCTTGACACGGTGATCGGGTCGGCGCGGCGCTTCGACCTGATTCTCGTCAACATCCTCGCGCGGATCATCATCGCCATGTGCGAGCAGCAGCTCGGCGAGGCGGTGCGTCCCGGCGGCTTGGCGATCTTCAGCGGCATCATCGAGGAACAGGCGGACGACGTGGAAGCGGCGTTGCGCCGCACCGGGCTAGAGCCTTACGCCCGTCGCCAAGAAGGCGATTGGGTCGTCATCGAAGCGCGCCGCCCGAACAGCGTAGACGCGTTGTCGGCAACTGTGATTGAGTACGGTCAGCAGCTATGCAGGCCTGTCTGCAAACGCCGCCGACGTGATCTAATCCCTCGGTACCAGAATTCGTCGCCGTCACTCCGTTTCGCCTGAAGGGGCGGCTCAGGCGTGTCGAAGGCGGCTTAGTGGGTCGCTAAGTTTTCCCGCTGGCGGTTTAAACCGTCTCTGCTTTTCCCACGAATACCACCAAATCACAATATTGTGACACTCCCCCCAAAAAATGGGGGGAATCATTTCATTACCTGTTATAGAATCAATCGAAACCGCACTTTTGTGCGATATTTTCGATAAAATGCCCCCAGCGGTATTTTTCCCAATCGCCTTTACAGATAATTAGCGAGTAGTGATGGCTGTCACGAACACGGACATTCGAGATCAGGTATTGCAACCTACCGGCTTGACGCCGCAGCAGGTCGAGGAGAGTCGCGCCCAACACGGCGCCAACGTCCTTACGCCCCCGGCGCGCGATCCTTGGTGGAAGCTGTACTTAGAGAAGTTTGAAGACCCGGTGATCCGCATCCTGATCATCGCGGCGGTGATCACGATCATCGTGGGCATAGTGGACGGGCATTACGTCGAGGGTGTTGCCATCATCATCGCTATTTTACTGGCGACCACCCTCGCTTTTGTCAACGAATACCGCGCCAACCAAGAATTCGACGTGCTCAACACCATCAACGACGAAGCGCCGACCAACGTGATCCGGGACGGCGCTTTTGCTGTCATCCCCCGTAAAGACCTCGTCGTCGGCGACGTCGCGCTGATCGAGGCGGGCGACGAACTCCCCGCCGACGGGTACATCCGCGAGGCAGTATCGCTTCAGGTCAACGAGGCGCTGCTGACCGGCAAATCGATGCCGGTCAACAAGGTCGCCCGCAAAGCGGTCGCGAACGACGACCCGCTGTTCAGCGACGACAAGGTGTTCCGCAGCACGATGGTGGTCGATGGACACGGCATCTTCGAGGTCAACGCGGTCGGCAACGCGACCAAGATCGGCGAGATCGCGCGGGCGGCGACCGGCGACACCGACGAAGTGACCCCGCTCAACGCCCAGTTGGATCGGCTCAGCAAGCTGATCGGCGTGCTCGGCTTCAGCATCGCCGCGCTGACCTATGCCGGGTTGGTGCTGCACGAGACCGCCATCGGCGCGATTGTGCTGACCGGGCAGCAGTGGGCGTTCTTCCTGATCGTCGTGGTCAGCGTGCTGACGGCGATGAGCCGGATTTGGCTGCCGATCTACTACGATGCGCGCGAACTGCTCGGACGCAAGGCGCCGCTGCCCGCTTGGTTAGAAGACAACAGTCTGCGCGGTTGGCTGCTGCCAATTGGGGCGGGCGTTGGCTTCTTCGCCGTAGCCGTGCTGATCGGCTCGGCGCTGGGGTTGATCGCCGGGACGCCGGGCGAGTGGCTGCCCGGTGAAGCCGCTGCTAACTTCCTACGCTTCTTCATGATTGCCGTGACGATTATCGTCGTCGCCGTGCCGGAAGGCTTGCCCATGAGCGTCACGCTCAGCCTCGCCTACAGTATGCGGCGGATGACGGCGACCAATAACCTCGTCCGCCGGATGCACGCGACCGAGACCGTCGGCGCGGCGACGGTCATCTGCTCCGACAAGACTGGCACGCTGACGCTCAACCAGATGCGCGTGCGCGACGCCAATTTCGCGGCGTTGGGCAATCGCCCGCTGGCGCACGAACTCGACAGCCAAGCCGAACGCCTGATCGCCGAGGCGGTCAGCGCCAACTCGACTGCCAATCTCAGCCGCATCCCCGGCGAGCCGATCCTCGCCTTAGGCGACAGCACCGAGGGCGCGCTGCTGCTCTGGTTGCAAGATCATGGTGTCGATTACGTTCACCACCGCACCGGCTTCACGGTTGACATGCAGCTAACTTTCTCCGCCGAGCGCAAATATATGGGCACGCTGGGGCATTCCGGCGTGTTTCAGGCGCCGGTCGTCTACGTCAAGGGCGCGCCGGAGATCGTGATGGAGCAGTGTACGCAAATTCTGACCGAAACCGGCGTCGAGCCGCTGGACGTGGAACAGCGCGTCGAAATCGAGGATCACCTGCACAGCTATCAGCGGCGCGGGATGCGCACGCTGGCGTTCTCGTATAAGCCGATTGTGCCCGCTGCCGATGAGCACTACGCTGACGGTCGAGGAACTGGCGCAGGCTATGATCTGGCTCGGCTACGTCGCCATCGCCGACCCGATCCGCCCGGAAGTGCCGACCGCCATTCAAGCCTGCCGCGACGCCGGGATCGCCGTCAAGATCGTCACCGGCGACAACGCCGAAACCGCCAAAGAGATCGCGCGGCAGATCGGTTTGTGGGATTTGCAGGACGACGAAATTCCGCACGCGCACATGAGCGGCTACGAGTTTGCCGCGCTCGAAGGTGAGGAACTGCTACGCGGCAGTCCGCAACCTCAAGGTGCTCTCGCGCGCCCGCCCGATGGACAAAACCCGCCTCGTGACCACGCTGCAAGCGCTCGGTGAAGTCGTTGCCGTCACCGGCGACGGCACCAACGACGCGCCCGCGCTCAACTACGCCAACGTCGGCTTGGCGATGGGGTCGGGGACGGACATCGCCAAAGAAGCCAGCGACATCGTGCTGCTCGACAACTCGTTCCGCAGCATCGTCAACGCGGTCATGTGGGGGCGCTCGCTCTACCAGAACATCCAGCGCTTCATCCTGTTCCAGTTGACGATCAACGTCGCCGCGTTGGGGATCGCGCTGTTGGGTCCCTTCATCGGCGTCGAGTTCCCGCTGACGGTGATCCAGATGTTGTGGGTCAACCTGATCATGGACACCTTCGCTTCGCTGGCGCTGGCGACCGAACCGGCGCGTTGGGATGTGATGAAGCGCAAGCCGCGCAAATCGAGCGACTTCATCATCTCGCCGGAGATGACGCGGCGCATCCGCAACTTTGGCGTGAGCTTCATTGTCATTTTGGTCGTCTTCCTGCTGGCGATTCAAGCGGACGGCGTGGTGACGGACTACGAGTTGTCGCTGTTCTACGCGACCTTCATCATGCTCCAGTTCTGGAACCTGTTCAACGCGCGCATCCTCGGCTTGGATATGTCGGCATTCAAGGGCATCGGCGAGAATAAGCAGTTCGTCGGCATCGCCGCCGCCATCCTGATCGGCACGATCCTGATCATCCAGTTCGGCGGCGACATCTTCCGCACGACGCCGCTCTCGCTGATCGACTGGCTGTTGGTGATCGGGCTGACCTCGCCAGTGCTGCTGCTGGGCGAGTTCCTGCGCTACAGCCGCGATCTGCGTGCTCGCAACGCCGCGAATGAGGCAGGGCAGGGGTAATCCGAGCAAGCAAGGTATACTTTGGGGCACGCGAGATCGTCAGCGTGCCCTTTTTAATTTATCAGCGGCTAACGCTGTAGCTGAAATGCGCATGGTACAATGAAATACTACTTCGACACCCACATTCCGAAAGCTACCCCTGACCAATTACGATTGCGCGGCGTCGACGTAGTTCGCTGTGAAGAAGTCGATCTCGCGGAAGCAGACGACACCGAACATTTGGAATATGCGACCGCTCACGAGCGCATCATGGTCTCGTATGATGCGGATTTTCGAGAACTGCACAGCTTATGGGTCGGACAGGGATTGTCGCGCGCCGGGATCATCGTCTTCAATCGACGTTTTCAAGGAAATGTCGGCAAACTTGTCCGTGAGTTGTTCGAATATGCGGAGCTTGTGCGCTTAGGTGCTGCGGATCTGGATCAGGACATCTACAACACGTTAATTGTGATCGACAGGTGATGAGATGAATAAGGTCGATTTTCCGGTGGTCAATCACGTTGAGATTCGGGATGGGCAAGCCCGGATCATAGGGCGGAACGTCAAAGTCAAGATGGTCGTCAGTCGCTTGTTTGATGGCACCGGCGCACTGATCGAAGACGTCATGGAGCAGTACGATCTGAGCCGGGCTGAGGTCATGGCGTGCTTGGAATACTACTACGATCATAAAGACGCCATTGATCGCGTTTTCGCGGCAGAGGACGTTGAACTTGCCGAGGGAGCGGTTTTGTCGAGTGAGTGGAAAGCACGCATGTACGAGCGCTTAGCCGCGAAGAACGATAGCGAATAAATCACATGGCACTACTGCAAGGCAAAGAACGCGCGACCTACGTGCAGGGGATGTTCGACCGCATCGCCGGACGCTACAACCTCATGAACCGGCTGATGACCTTCGGGCAGGATTTGCGCTGGCGGCGCTTCGTCGTCGAGCAGGCGCGCCTCAAGCCGGGCGACAAGCTGCTCGACCTAGCGACGGGAACGGGCGACATCGCCTTCGAGGCGCTCAAGCAAGTTCCCGGCGTGCAGGCATTCGGCGGCGATTTCTCGCTCGGCATGATGCTGGTTGGGCAGCACTTGACGCGCGGCGATCAAGTGCTGTGGAACCAGTCCGACGCGCTCAACCTGCCCGTTTCCTGATGACAGCTTCGACGCCGTGACCTCCGGCTACCTGATGCGCAACGTGATCGACATCCCGCGCGCCTTAGCCGAGCAGCGCCGCGTGCTCAAACCGGGCGGGCGGATCGTCGTGCTCGACACGTCGCCGCCGCCGCATAATCTGCTGCGACCATTCATCCTCGATCCACCTGCGCTACGTGATCCCGCTGCTCGGTCGGCTGATCAGCGGCAACGCCGACGCTTACGAGTATCTGCCCGCGTCGACGCAGAAGTTCAAGACGCCCGCCGAACTCGCCGCATTGATGCGCGAAGCCGGTTTCCAGAACGTCGCCTATGAAACCTTCATGTTCGGGACGATGGCGGTTCACTGGGGCGAGAAGTGAGACGTTATGGCGAGGCTGATCACACAGGGCGCGGTTGATCTTCCACAGCGTCACCGGCTGACCGTCCGCGCCGGGTCGTGGATAGATGGCGACCTGCGTCGCCTGCGCGCCCAGCGCTTCTGCGTCTTGCGGGAAGTGTGCGCCCGTCGACTGCATCGATCCATGACGTAAACACGACACGAATTCGCCGAGCGCTGTCGGCAGATCGCCCCCAAGTTCGCCGGGGCAGCGCATCCACCAGATGTCGAAAGCGTAGAAATTAGCGCGGTGGCAGCTATCGGCGGTCATGCTGCCGATGATAGGGAATTCGATGGCTGGGACGGTGTCTGGCAGCGCTTCGACCGCTTCGCGTAGTCCATAGCCGCTGCTGTGCTGGCTGAAATACTGCGTCCAGATCGCATCGGGCACGCGCAGTTGATCGGGGGCGCTGTAAGCGTGGAGTGCGAACGGCACGAAGCCGACCGCCAGCAGCAGCGTGACTCCGCTGAGCGCCCGCCATCGTTCAGACACCTGCCAGCGATCCACTGCCACGCCGATCCCCGCGCCGCCGAGCAGCAGGAAGGCGGGCAGCGCGACCACGAAATGACGCGGCAGCACCTCACGCCCTAGAATGATGATGCTCGCCAGCGGCACGCCGACCGCCAGCAGCAGCAAGCCGCCACTGCGCGGACGCAGAATCGCCAGTAGGATCAGCCCCGCAACCAGCAGCACGCTCCAGATCGGCAGGCTGAAGCCGATCAACTGCGACGCGAGCATGGCGAGGTTCGCGCCGATGCCCTGATTTGCCCCGCCCGATCCACCGATCCAGCCGAGCGCAATCGAGAACAGATCGCCCCCGCGCAGCAGCAGATAACCCAGCGGGATCGTCAAGCAGGCGGCGACCACGCCCGCCGCGATCAGCAGCAGCCCGATTCGCCGCCGGAGCGGATAGCGCGCACTTACCAGCACGATCAGCGCGGCGCTGAACGCGAACGGGGCAGCCGTGAACTTGAACAGCGTCGCCAGCGCCAGCGCCAGCCCGGTAAATGCCGCGCGGCGCAGCGTGCCGTGTTCCGCCAGTCGCCAGCTTGCCCACAACGCCATCACGACCAACGCGCCCGCCTCGGCGTCGCTGAGCGCCAGCCGCTCGAAGAAGAACAGGTAGGGCGAGGCGATCCACATTGCGCCCGCCAGCAGCGCCGCCCGTCCGCCGAACTGCCGCCGGATCAGCGCGTAGCCCGCCGCCAAGCCGATCATGCTCACAAATACGGTGGCAATGCGCCCCGCGAAAACCGGATCGTGTTGGGGGTAAAAGAGGGCAATCGCCCAGTGATTGATGATCTTGCCGTCGCTAATTTCCCAGAAGGGGTGCAAGTTCCAGACTTCTACGGCGCGGGTGAGGTGCAGCCCCTCGTCGTTGTGGAGCGGCAGCGCCTCCAGCGCGGGTATCCGGCTGAACCAGAGGATGAGCAGTAAGAGGGTAAATTGACGCAAGCGACGTTCCTAAGTAACGTGTATCAGACTGTGGGTTTCAGCGCGTGTTGAAAAACGGCTTGGCAACTTGCATACTGTGCCAACTGCCATCAACCACGCTCGAAGTAAACGAGGTGCGCTCCCCTCCCTGAAGTCGGGGAGGGGCTGGGGGTGGGGTCAAACACCCTCGCTGATCGCCCGTTTCTTCTCTCACCCGCATCACTCCTAAGTGAATAAATAGGGGCTAACCAAAGAGACAACAAAAAAGCTCGCCAGTTTCGCGCGAGCTTATTTAGTCAGGGGCGGTCAGCGCGGCGTTATTCGACGTCTTCGCTGCGCTGTCCTTCACGATAACGATAGGTAATGCGTCCGCGAGCCGGATCATAAACACTCATCTCCACACGCACACGGTCTCCAAGCAAAATCCGAATGTAGTATTTACGCATCTTGCCGGAGAGATAAGCGAGGATGCGATGTCCGTTCTCAAGCTCTACCTGAAATTGGGTATTGGGCAGCGCTTCGACCACCACACCTTCGACTTCGATCTTATCTTCTTTTTTCGCCATACCTTGCCTTTGAGTAGGTTAAACAGACAATGCCGCTGCCTGATTAGGGCAGCGGTTTTCGAATGCGCTCTTTGACTGAGCACCTGACGCTGGCTAGATGCGAGTTAGCTCACGGCTAACTAGCGGGTCATCGCCTTACGCTGACGACGACGCGAACGCCGGATCGCCTTCTTCTTCTCGATGCGCCGTAGTTCGCTCTTGGAGATATGCCAGCGCTTCCGACGGACGGTGCTGAGCACACCACTATTCGTCACACGTTTGCGGAAGCGTCGCAGCAGCGACTCTTGCAACTCGTTGGGTTTTAACGTTACATGCGCCATATATTCGCCATTCACCTCCCTTCGGTTTAGTACTGAGTGCTGAGTACCGAGTGCTGAGTCAAAAACTAGTCTCTTGCGAATAAAATTCACATTCCAAGAAAGGGTTTCTTACTCAGCACTCAGCACTCCGTGCCCGGTACTGATTTTTTTATTCCGCTTGCGATTTCAATTGTACCGAAATTGTCGCCTCAACGCTATGGTCGGCTTCGCGCCGGCTTGCGCTGAAGCATGTTAACGACTAGTTACGGAGTATTTACCCTCAACCCTCGTTTTCTCCCCCTCTCCATTAATGGAGAGGGGGTCAGGGGGTGAGGTTGTTTCGCCTACGCCTCGACTTGCGCGTCGGCTTCGGCTTCAACTTCGCTGCGTCCGCTTCGATCTCGTCTTCCAACTCTTCAGCCTCAGCCTCAGCCTCGGCTAAGACTGCTGCTTCTGCTGCGGCGAGTGCTTCCGCTTCGGCTTTGGCAACGGCGGCTTCGGCGGCTCTGACTTCCAGCCAACGGTTGTTTTCTTCTTCGGTGACTTCCTTCAGACTCAAGCCCAAACGCTGCTTGTCCGATTCAATGCTGATCACGCGCATCAGCAGGTGCTGACCTTCGTGGACGACCAGCGACGGGTCTTCCGGCTGCGGGTCGCTGATCTGGCTGGTGTGCAGCAGCGCTTCGATGCCCGGATCGAGGCTGACGAACGCGCCGAACTGCGCCACGCGCGAGACGACACCTTCGACCAACTGCCCGACGTGGTAGATTTCGTCCACGCGCGCCCACGGATTCTCTTGCAGCCGCTTGAGGCTCAAGCCGATGCGCTTGCCTTCGGCGTCCAGCCGCAGGATGTAGACCTGCACTTCGTCGCCGACCTTCAAGACTTCGCGCGGATGATTGACGCGGTGCCACGCCAGCTCCGAGATGTGGATCAGACCGTCAGCGCCGCCGAGATCGACGAAGGCGCCGAAATCACGCAGACCACTGACGACGCCCTTACGGGTCTCGCCTTCGTGGAGCTGGTCGAGCAGGACTTCCTTGCGAGCGTCGCGGCTGTCGCGCTGAGCGTCGCGCTGGCTGAAGACCAGACGGCGGCGCTTGCGGTTGACCTCGATCACCTTGAGCGTGATCGGCTGACCGATCAGGCGCTGCATCCGCAGCTTGCGCTCGTCCTCATTCAAACCGCGCGGCAGATCGAGCACGTGGCTGGCAGGCACGAAGCCGCGCAGGTTGCCGAACTGGACGATCAAGCCGCCGCGATTGGCGTCGGTGACCGCACCATCCCACACGTCGTCGTTGGCGAGCAGTTCTTCGGCTTTCTTCCAATCTTCAACCTGCTGCGCTTGAGCGACCGAGAGCAGCAGATTGCCGTCGTCATCTTCCATGCGAACCAGCATGACGTCCAGTTCGTCGCCAACGCTGTAGTGGTCGATGTCGGTATTCATGCGTTCGAGGTCTTTGCGATGAACCACGCCATCGCGTTTCATCCCCTCAATGCCGACGATCAGCCCCTGTTCGTCAATGGCGACGATGGTTCCGGTTACGATGTCACCCCGTTCCGGGACTTCTTCCGCGAAAGAAGCCTCCAAAAGCGCGGCGAAATCCATAGCACTGTCTTCAAACATCAAGGTGTCTTCTAGCTGCATCTAGCCCCCCAAGGGAATTACCGAAATTTGGACTGTAGGACTTTTAGGATTGGGCAAAATAAAACTCGGATCACTCAAACCAACAAGGTTGAGTTACCGAGTTTTTGCTTTGGCTGCGATTAAAATAGACACCAACGGACAAAAATTGCGCCAGCAAATGTGTTGTGTGCTAACGCTTCCCCTTTCCTTAAAATCGGATGAGATTATAGAAGTTAAAATCGCGTTTGTCAACAGCGGCGTCCAAAAAGTCTTACACCCTCAGAATAACAAAAACCCCACACTGAGGCGGGGTTTTTTCGAAAATGACAGACTGCTATGAGACGATGACTAGAGGGTGTTGATGACGTTCGAGAAGATGTTACCGATGGCGGGTCCAAGCAGCGCAAGGATGACGATGACGACGACGGCGACCAGTACGAGGATCAGAGCGTATTCGACCAAACCCTGACCTTCTTCACGCGGTTGATACATCATGGTGGGAGTGCCTCCTTTTCCAAAAGATGATCTCATGCTAGCACGAGGTTTCAAAACGAGTCAATAAGGTTTTTCCTCAATTCTTGTCAATATTCGTGCCATTTGTCATGTGATCATTCTTTGACATTCCCTTAGCCTAGCCTTAAAATCCGAGCCAAAATAGGCTGCCTAATATCGAGCAGTCCATCTGTCTTTCTTTCGAGGAGTCGTTGAATATGAAAGAGTACACGACCGACAAGTTAAGGAATATTGCCTTTGTGGGCCATCAAAGCTCCGGGAAAACCTCGCTGGTCGAGGCTTTGTTATTCAATACCGGAGCCATCAACCGTTTAGGCAAGATTGAGGAGAAGAACACCGTCTCTGACTGGGAAGATGACGCCAAGGATCGCGGCTTGTCGCTGTCGACTTCGCTCGTCCCGGTCGAGTTCAACGATCATAAAATCAACGTCCTTGACGCGCCCGGTTACACCGATTTTCAAGGCGAGGTCAAGAACGCTATCCGCGTCGCCGACTCGATGCTGGTCGTCGTCGATGCCGTCTCCGGCGTCGAGGTGGGCACGGAGCTGGCTTGGCAGTACGCGCAAGCCTATCAGCAGCCGATCATCGTCACGATCAACAAGATGGATCGCGAGAACGCGAACTTCGAAACCACTCTCCAATCCCTGCGCGACCACTTCCCGGAATACAAATTTATCCCGGTGATGATTCCTATCGGCGCCGAAGCCGATTTCAAGGGCGTCGTCAACCTCCTGACCATGAAAGCCTACCTCGGCGCGGGCGCGGATCGCTCCGATATGCCCGCCGAGATGCAGGATGCCGCCGACGCGGCGCGGACGGTGCTGGTCGAAGCCGCCGCCGAAGCCGACGACAAGCTGATCGAGAAATATTTCGCCGACGGCGACTTATCGAGCGAAGAAATCCGCGACGGGATGCGTAAAGCCGCCCGTGACGCTTATCTCAAGACCGTGCCCGTCTTCGTCACCTCCGGCACCAAAAACATCGGCACCGTGCCGCTGCTGGAGGCGATGATCGCTTACGTCAGCCCGCCGTCGGATCGCCGCGTGCAGGTCATCCAGCCCGATGGCGAAGTGTCGTACCTGACCGCGCCGCAGAAGGACGACGGGCCGCTCGCCGCCTACGTCTTCAAGACCAGCAACGACCGCTTCGTCGGCACGCTCAACTACTTCCGCATCTTCTCCGGCAGCATCAGCAGCGACGCGCGCGTCTGGAACGCGACCCGCAGCATCGAGGAGCGCTTCAACTCGCTGATGTTCATGCGCGGCAAGGAACAGATTCCGGCGGAAAAGCTGCACGCGGGTGACATCGGCGTCGTCGCCAAGCTGGCGCAGACCAAAACCGGCGATACCTTCAGCAGCAAAGACAACCCGATTCAGGTTTCGCGCCCGCAGTTCCCCGCGCCGCTCTATCAGGTGGCGCTGCTGCCGCGTACCCAAGCCGACAGCGCGAAAATGGGCACTATCCTCACCAGCCTGTGCGAAGCCGATCCGACTATGCAGTGGCGGCAAGACCCGGACGTCAAGCAGACGATCCTCGAAGGCATGGGCGAAATTCACATCAACGTGACGCTGGCGCGCGCCGAGAAGCTCGGCGTCGGCATCGACACGATTCCGCCGAAAGTCCCCTACCGCGAGACGGTCATGGGAACCGCCGAAGCGACCTACCGCCACAAGAAGCAGACCGGCGGGGCGGGGCAGTTCGCCGAAGTCTCGCTGCGGGTCGAGCCGAATCCCGGCAACGGCTTTGAGTTCGAGAAGAAGATCGTCGGCGGCGCGATTTCGGCGTCGTTCATTCCCTCGATTGAGAAGGGCATCCACTCGACGCTGGAACAGGGCGTCATGGCGGGCTTCCCGGTGGTGGACGTGAAAGCCATCGTCTTCGACGGCAAGGAACACCCGGTCGACTCGAAGGACATCGCCTTCCAGACCGCCGGACGCGAAGCCTTCCGCGAAGCCTTCATGGAAGCCTCGCCCGCGCTGTTCGAGCCGATCATGGAAGTCAAGGTGACCGTGCCCGATAGCATGATGGGCGACATTATGGGCGACCTGAACACCCGGCGCGCTCGCGTGCAGGGCATGGAGAACGACGGTCCGCGCGCCATCGTGGTGGCGCTGGTGCCGCAGGCGGAGATGATGCGCTACGGCAACGAACTCCGCTCGATGACCGGCGGACGCGGCATCTACACCATGACCTTCAGCCACTACGATCAAATGCCGTTCCAACTCGCGCAGGCGATCATCGCCCAGCACAAAGCTGAGGTCGACGCCGCGCACTCCTGATTCAATCCGCGACGTTGTAGGGCGCACCGCTGTGTGCGCCCTTTTTGTTGCTCGCTGCCGATGATCCGAGAAGGTGAGGGAAGGCTTTCCCGTCTCGTAATCGCGCCTGTTTTTCCCTTCTCATGGAAATCGATGCGCCGAATTTCTGACTGCTTCACTCGTTTTTCCCGTCTCGTCTTTGGATCATGTCCCCTGAACGCGAGTTGATCATTTCCCCTGAACGTGATTGTGCATACCGTGACGCTGGCACGCAAGGCGGTGATTGGTGATGTGCTCACGGCGACGGTACAAACAGATGCGAGAATGCCTCTAATTACTATCATAGAACAAGAGTTCTGATTGTCAAGTGGCTGCGTAAAAGCGAAAAGATTTAACGCAAAGGCGCGAAGTCGCAAAGACGCAAAGAGAGAAAAGCTCCGCTGTGACAGGCGGGGCTTTTTGCGTTACGGTACAGAACAGATTTTTCGTTTGTCGGGTGATGAATTTGCAATGTTATGCTATTAATCATATCCGAGTAATTTGGGAGGCGTATCATCGGTGATCCAGTCGATAGGCTTTGGAGATAGGTTTAACATTGCAGGATAATACTCTCCCTGACAATTCAATAGCCGCAATATGCAGCGGAGAAGAATGTCTCGGAGATGCAGTAATGTTCGTCTCATCTCTAGCCAAGCCGCCTCTTCTGAAATCGCATGTCGTTCAGATGGATAATATGCATGATGCATAGTCTGGTTGCGATAATATGATAATGTATTTGTCCATACTTCAGTATCTAATCCTATTGATTCAAAATAACGGTCAGTAACTACCTTATCCTGAAAGTTGAACTCGGAATATGAAAGTAGAGCCACTATCTTATCTCCGAAATAAGGACGTTTTTGCAACGGTTGAGACCGGACATTGTTTGCAATCTTGTCCAGAGCCGTTTTCAAATTTGGCTCGACTTGGTTTTTGGCTAATTTACTTATTTGAGCAACTGCTCTCTCCAAGATGAGAATCACATCATTTTGTAGTTCATCATTGGTTAGATAATTCGTGAGTATTGCGGTCACGCCGCAATAGCGGCACATGACATCAAGAGCGGCGCAGAGATAGAAGAACATCGTCGATACATCGGTTGCTTCGTTTGAAGAAACGTAATTACGCATAATGGCTCGAATTTCCGGCTTGCCAAAATGTTGGGACTGTATTCCTGTCGTTATTAGATCGTCTATGAGTTCGGGAGGGAGTGCAATACGTGCTTGCCGATATACAGATGCACCGAAATTCGCGTGATGTCGAGAGATTAAGTTCGCATTTTTATCTCGAAATTCGATCCACTGAGCACCTATATCATTGCCAACAGCTACGCTTAAAATAGGCAGAATATCAATGGGATCAAGCTCGTCGCTCAGATTCTTTGCGCTCCCAATCATCATACATGTTTGCGCAGTGGGGAGTGTGCGTGCTCGTAACTCTCTTTCGTAGGTGTAATAGTTAGGCAGCCTTTCAATAAAACCGGGTTCACCGTGATAAGTGAAGCCAATTAGATAATTTTGCGCTGCAAGATTGTGCTCTATCGAGTGTTTCTCGTTATCCGGCGCATCTGAATGCAGAAACTCAAGCACCTCATTCCTTACAGGAAAAATCCGAAGAGGGTGATTTTCAAAACCTTGATAACGATGCGGAAAGTGCGAAAGGAAATTCAGCAAAGGAATTGCCCAGTATTCCGCATCGTTTTTTTCTCTGTCAAAGACTTGGAAATTTGCTCGCTCTGGGACGAACTTAAATATACTAGGAGAATGAGGATTCCAAGAATAAGTTGGTTTATTGCTTTTGAAAACACCTTCCGCCGTTTTTATCTCTAGATAATCACAAATGTTTTTACTTGTGTCTGATCCCCAAACAAGCGCGGCACTCAAAACACTATCGCCCCGATAACCTGCGGCTAGCCAAGCATAATTGACAAAACGATCAATATCGGAAGGGGCGGCGTCATTGTGCCAATCCTTAATCTCTAGCTCAATTGTACACACTCCTATTTCATCGTACTTACATGTTGCTTGACCTCGAATCCAACCCTTTGGATTGCCAAATTCGGCATACGCTTCACCTATGTACTCAATAGTTGACGAATACCAATCATTAGGCGTATAGACCAGGTCAAGGATGTCAGAATACATGGCGAATACCTCAAATGATAATAAGAAACCATTTTAGATCAACACAGCCCCGACGATCCATCGCCGGGGCTGTGTTAATTTGGGGCGCACAGCCGTGCGCGCCTACACGTTGATTTGTGGCGGGTTAGTCGGAGCCTTCTTCGGTGGCAATCGGCGGGACAATCAGTACGTCCTCGTCGCTTTCCTTCTCCGGCACCCCGGCGATTTCGAAGACGCGGTCGCGGTCAACCGACTCGAATTCGAGCAGTTCTTGCGCCAGCGCTTCCAGCTTGTCGCGGTTATTCTCAAGGATGTGGAGCGCCTTCTGATGCGCCTCGCCGACGATCCGGCGCACTTCGGCGTCGATCTCGCTGGCGGTTTCCTCGCTGTAGACCCGCGCCTGCGTCAGCGAGTAGCCGAGGAAGGGCTGGTTTTCCTCGTCGCCGAAGTTGAGCAAGCCGAAGCTCTCGCTCATGCCTAACTGCGCGACCATCCGCCGCGCCAACTGCGTGACCATGCGCAGGTCGCTCGACGCGCCGCTGCTGATCTCGCCGATGGCGACTTCCTCCGCCGAGCGCCCGCCCAAGCCGACCACCATCCGCCCCATCAGGTATTTCTTTGAGTAGAGTCGGCGGTCGTCTTCCGGCTGGAAGACGGTCACGCCGCCCGCCTGACCGCGCGGGATAATCGTCACCTTGTAAGTCGGATCAGCGCCGGGAGTCAGCGCTGCCGTGAGCGCGTGCCCCGCCTCGTGATAGGCGGTGACGCGGCGCTCGTGCTCGTTGGAGAGCGGGGGAGCCTGCGTCCCCAACACGATGCGCTCGAAGGCTTCGGAGAAGTCATCCCCAGCGATCTTCTTGCGCGACTTGCGGGCGGCGGTCAGCGCGGCTTCGTTCGCCAAGTTAGCGATGTCCGCGCCGGAGAACCCGACCGTGACCTTGGCAATCGATTCCAAATCCACGTCGTCGCCGACCGGCTTGCCGCGCACGTGCACCTTGAGGATGTCGAACCGACCAACGCGGTCGGGCAGGGCGACCGTCACCTGACGGTCGAAACGACCGGGGCGCAGCAGCGCCGGGTCGAGCACGTCGGGGCGGTTGGTCGCCGCCATGACGATCACGCTCTCGTTCTGGTCGAAGCCGTCCATCTCGGCGAGCATCTGGTTGAGGGTTTGCTCACGCTCGTCGTTGCCGCCGCCCATGCCCGCGCCACGCTGACGCCCGACCGCGTCGATCTCGTCGATGAAGACGATGGCGGGCGCGGCGGCTTTCGCCTTGTTGAACAGGTCGCGGACGCGGCTCGCGCCGACGCCGACGAACATCTCGACGAACTCAGAGGCGGCGATGCTGAAGAAGGGCACGTTCGCTTCACCGGCGACCGCGCGCGCCAGCAGCGTCTTGCCCGTCCCCGGAGGACCGATCAGCAGCACGCCACGCGGGATGCGCGCGCCGAGCGCAATGTATTTATCCGGCTCTTTCAGGAAGTCCACGATCTCGACCAGCTCCGACTTGGCGGCGTTCTGCCCCGCCACGTCGAGGAAGGTGATCTTGGGTTTTTCGGCATCGTACTCGCGCGCCTGCGAGCGCCCGAAGCCGAAGACGCCGCCCATCTGCCGCTGCGCGCGCCGAGTCGACCAGAGCAGGAAGCCGACGAACAGCAGGATCGGTCCCCAGTTCAGCAGGAAGACGAGGATCGCGTTAGGCTGCGAAACTTGGCTGACGACGGTCACGTTATGGTCGCGCAGCGTTTGCGCCAACTGCGGGTCGGTGATCGAGGTGGGCAGCATGGTCGTCTCAAAGGTGGTCGAAGTCTGCTGAGTGACCCCTTGACCGAGCAGCGATGAGCCGTTGGCGGGCCACGTCACAGCGCTTTTGAAAGTTCCCTGCGCATCGCCGGTGTCCTGCACGACCAGTTCGCTGACGTTATCGCTGGTGACTTGGGCGTAAAAGACCGAGTAGGGAATCTGGATCGGCTGCGATGGCGAGACGCTGTTCATCATGTCCGGCAAGCGCAGCAGCGACCAGAGCAGCAGCACACCCAGAAAGATCAGCCACGACCAGCGGGGAAACTGGAACTGAGGCGGCTGCGGGCGGTTATTATTGTTCTTGTTCGAACCCTCCGGCTTGTCGTCCGGCGGCGTTTTACGATTGTTAGGGGGAACAAACATAGGCTTGCCTTAGGCTAATAAACTCCTCGTAATGTTACCTTGTTCCCATTAGATTTGCATAAATATTGCCTTTAATGCTGGATAGAGAGCGCGGTAGTTCTGGTAGGCTTTTTCGTAGGCGGTGGGGTCGATTGGCTCGGTCGCTGTGCCGGTGCGGATCGCCGTCTTGCAGGCGGATGCCACGTCGGGGAAGACGCTCGCGCCGACCGCCGCCAGCAGCGCCGCGCCGTAAGCCGCGCCCTCGGTGCTGTTGGTCGTGACCAACGGTTGACCGATCACGTCGGCGATGATCTGGCGCCAGACCGCGCTTTTCGCACCGCCCCCCGCGATCCGCACTTGAAGCTGATCGGGTAGACCGGCGTTCTCCATCAAGCCGAAGCAATCGCTTCAAGCTGAAGGCGACGCCTTCGAGCACGGCGCGAGTCAGGTGCGCTTGGGTGTGCCGCGTCGTCAAGCCGACGAACGCCCCGCGTGCCAGCGGATCGGGGTGGGGAGTCCGCTCGCCGCTGAGGTAGGGCAGGAAGATCAAGCCGTCGCTGCCGGGCGGAACCTCGGCGGCGGCAGCGGTCAGTTCGTCGAAGCTGGCATTCGGCGCGAGCGTGTCCCGATACCACTGCAAACTGCCCGCCGCGCCGAGCGTCACGCCCATGAAGTGCCACATCCCCGGCACGGCATGGCAGAAGGCGTGCAGCCGACCGTCCGGCTCGAAGGCATAGTTCGCCAGCGGCGCGAAGACCACGCCCGACGTGCCGACCACCAGCGAGATCACGTCCGGCTCGACTGCGCCGACGCCGACCGCGCCCGCCGCTTGATCGCCGCCGCCACCGACGACCGGAGTCCCGGCTTTCAGCCCGGTGATCGCGGCAGCTTCCGCACTGACGGTTCCGGTGATTTCGGGTCCTTCAGCGAGGCGCGGCATCCAACTGGCGGGGATGTCAAGCGCGGCGAGGACTTCGCTCGACCAGCGGCGGTTGGCGACGTCGAGCAGATTCGTGCCCGACGCATCCGACACGTCCATGACGTAATCGCCGGTCAGCTTGAGGCGAATGAAGTCCTTCGGCAGCAGGACGTGCGCCGCTTTTGCGTAAACCTCCGGCTCGTTCTCGCGCACCCAGAGGATTTTGGGCGCGGTGAAGCCGGTCAGCGCGCGGTTGCCGGTCAGCGCGATCAGGCGGGCGAAGCCGACCCGCTCGGTGATCTCGTCACACTGCTTTTGGGTGCGCTGGTCGTTCCAGAGGATCGACGGGCGCAGCACCTTGCCGTCCGCGTCGAGCAGCACCAAGCCGTGCATCTGCCCGGTCAGCCCGACGGCGGCGACCTCCGGCTGACCGGCAGCGCTCAGCACCGCGCGGATCGACGCGGCGATACCATCCCACCAATCCGCCGGATTCTGCTCGCTCCAGAGCGGATGGGGCGTGCTGATCGGCTGCGGGGTGGTATGGGTGGCGACGACCTGCCCGCCTTCGTCGATCAAGATTGCTTTTGCGCCGGTCGTGCTGATGTCCAAACCGAGTAAATGCGCCATCGTCTTTTCTCCATGAATTTCCAAAAAATCTGCGCTGATTTTAACCTGTTTCAGGCAGCTTCGCGTCATGCCCGATATAATAGGGAGAAGTAGTAAGGATAGGCAACTATGGCTGATCAATCCACGCCTCCGGGCGACGTCACCCTCCCGTCCCGGAAGCGACTGCTTCAAGATGTGACCCGCTTCGGCGACGCTTCCGAGCCGGAGCCAGCGCTCCCGGCGGCGCTGCCGTGGGCGCTGCAGTTGTATTTCGACGGCGAAATCGACCTCAACAAGGTGCTCGCCGGACACTTCCCTCAAGTCCCGGTGATGTCGACGATGCATGTGGGCGAAATTGGCAGGAAGAACCGGCTGGCGGTCGCCGCGCTCTCGACGCAGGACGGCGCTGCCAGCTTGATCGCCGAAGTGGACGTGCCATCGCTGGCGGTGCAGTTCACCTTCGTTCAAGGCTCGATGCTGGCGCTGCGCTTCGCACCGGACAAGCTGACGACGGCGGATCGCGCCCAGTGGATCGCCGGGCTGCGCCGCGAGTCGGGCGAGGTCGCCTTCCTGTGGGATCAAGCCCGCTGGACGAGTGACTATTTGATCGCGGTATCGAGCAAGACCTTCACCAACGTGTTCGCCTTCTCGCCGCATCACGTCGAGGCGGCGGCGCGGCTCACGCCCGACGTGACGCGCAAGCTGGTCGATTGGCTGGCGAAGTATTGGGGTATTTCATAAACGCCTATTTTGCCATCTTTATTGCTGTGTTTGCAGTCATGGCGCAATGAAAAAGCGCTCGCCACCGGGGAAAGGTGGCGAGCGCTTTTTGAGCAGCAGGCGTTTATCTGATCTGGGTCGGATAGGTGTTGTTGGATTTGGCGATCTCTTGGATCTGATTGTCCGGATCGACCTGAATCGTGATGTTGTAGAACTGTGCCACGCCATTAACGAGCGGTTTCATCGGCAAGTTGAACGTCAATGAAGTGATATCGGACTCTCCCGGTGCCAACGCCCGAGTGAATCCGGCGCTGTTACACGTGCCATCGATACAAATCTGAACAAAGGCTGATGGAGCGCTGGCATCGCCCCGGTTTAGAACGCTAAAACCGATTGCCACCGTGTCGTCACCGTTAGGGCGGTTCAACTGCGTGATGGTTACTTCCAAGTCGGGCAGCGCGTCCGACGGCGGCGGATTGTCATCGTTGTTCGGTGGTTGTTGGGGTGGCTGCGGGTTGTTCTGCGGCGGCTGTGTAGGGACAGCGGTCGGCGCGAGCGGGGCATTCGCGGGAGCCGAAACGAACGGAACCGCCGAACAATCACCCTCCGTCCGTGCGACTGACGCGGAAACCCAGCCGACCAGCCCGTTGAGGTTGATCTCGAACCAAGCAAAGCCGCCGTCGCCGTTCTGCCCGATGACGGGCGCGGCGGTTCCCAACGGCAGTGACCCGACGATCAGAAAGCCGGTGCCGGGACCGCTGCGGACGTTGACCGCGCCGCCTGCCGTCGAGGTGACGGTGCAGGTGGCTACCGGCGTGATGGGCGTTGGTGTGTCGCCGGGGATGGTCAACGGCGTGAGGAGCGTTGGCGTGGCGCTGGCGATGCTCAACGGCGCGCTGGACGGCGCGTTATCGGGGAAAATCAGCCCACTCGTGCAGGTGCCAAAGCAGATCAAGTAGCCGATGCTGCCAGAGACGTCGCTCGTCCGCACTTCGACGCGATAGCGCCGGTCGACTGCTGGCAGTCGATATGCCACCCCGTCGAAGCTGGAATCACTGGTAGCGAGCGTTGTGTCGGTGTCCGCGTCGAACAGGCTGACCAGCACTCCCGCGCCGGATGTCTGGCTGAGTACGCTCAGGATCAGGTTGATGTCGGCGGTGGTCGTGCTGAATAGGTAGGCGTTCAGCGGTTCGGTGCCGCCGACGACATCGGCAATGGGTTGGTCGCGCATCAGATTGATGGTGCGGGGCGGTGCGCCCTGCTGGAGCGAGAGCACAAACTGTCCCGTCGTGTTGTTTTCGCCCTTAATTGTGATGATGTAGACGCCCGGCATGGCGAAGTCGATCCGGTTGGACAGCGCAGTTGCGCCGGATAGGTTGGCTTGTTCGGTGATGGCGACGCCGTTAGGGTTATCGACCTGAAAACGTGGAAGCAGCCCTCCGGAGATGGAGAGCACCTGAAAGGTGACCGATTCGCCGAGGGATGAGGTGACAGCGTAGCTCGCACTGGGTGACTCCGCGGTCAGCGTGCCGACCGCGTTCTCGCCAACGGTGATGGGTATCGCGTCACTTTGCGCGAAAGCAGCGGACATGCTCGTCACTAAAAGCAGAAACAGGCAAGCTAAACTCAGCAATAGACGAAAACAGACACCATGATTTCTCATATCATGTCTCCTGCGTACAACCTACGCGTCATTTTGGTTTATTCGGTGGATCGAATGTGCCTTATCACTATATATGAGTTGTCACGAAGGCGATAGAGAGGTTTAGCGGCGGCGTAGGGTAATCGCTTCAAAATCGCCATTCGGGTCAAAATGGGTCAGCAGTGTTTTGTAGGGGCAGACCTGTGTGTCTGCCCCGGTGGGCGAACACGTAGGTTCGCCCCTACAAAATCGTTATAAGCCATTGAAATCCTTTTTGGTAAATTTGAAGCGATTACCCTGAGCGGACTGCTTATCTGGTGGAACTCTTGCCCAATTCAGGGTAAAGTGGACAGATATTTCGTTATGTTTGAGAGCAGCCGATGAATCGCTTACAGTATGAAACCAGCCCTTACCTGCGCCAGCACGCCGACAATCCGGTCGACTGGTATGCGTGGTCGGACGAAGCGCTTGATCGCGCCCGCGCCGAAGACAAGCCGATCCTGCTAAGCATCGGCTACAGCGCCTGTCACTGGTGTCACGTGATGGCGCACGAGAGCTTCGAGCACGAGCCGACCGCCGCCATGATGAACGCTCTGTTCGTCAACATCAAGGTCGACCGCGAGGAGCGCCCCGACCTCGACGACATCTACATGCAGGCGGTGCAGGCGCTCTCGCATGGACACGGCGGCTGGCCCATGACCGTTTTTCTGCTGCCGGATGGTCGCCCATTCTACGGCGGGACGTATTTCCCGCGCGAGGCGCGGCAGGGGATGCCCGGCTTCCGCGAGGTGCTGACAGCGGTCAGCGATGCTTATCGCACCCGCCGCGAGGACGTCGAAAAGATGGCGAACGACCTGACGCAGAGTCTTCAGCGGGACGTGCTCGGCATCGGCGGGCTGGCGTCCGACTTGACGCCGCAACTGCTCGATGCGGCTTACGGCAAGCTGGTGCAGACCTTCGACCGGACGCAGGGCGGATTCGGCGGCGCGCCCAAGTTTCCGCAGCCGATGAACCTCGAATTTCTGCTGCGGACGTATGCCCGCACCGGCGATCAGGACGCGCTCGATCACGTCACGTTGACGCTGCGAAAGCTGGCGCGCGGCGGCATCTACGACCAGATCGGCGGCGGCTTTCATCGCTACAGCGTCGATGCCGTCTGGTTGACTCCGCATTTCGAGAAGATGCTCTACGACAACGCCCAACTGAGCCGGGTCTACCTGCACGCCTACCAGATCACCGGCGACGACTTCTTCAAAACGATTGCCGAGGAGATTTACGATTACGTGCTGCGCGAGATGACGTCACCGGAAGGCGGTTTCTACAGCACGACCGACGCCGACAGCGACGGCGAGGAGGGCAAGTTCTTCGTCTGGACAACCGACGAGCTGCGCGACTTGCTGGGCGACGATGCGAAGATCGCCATCGAATATTGGGGCGCGACCGAGCGTGGCAACTTCGAGGGCGCGAATATCCTCACCGTGCCCAACGACGAGGCGGTTGCCGCCGAGCGGCTCGGCTTGAGCGTGGACGAACTGCGGGCGAAGCTGGCGGCGATCAAAGATACCTTGTTCGCGGCGCGGACGCAGCGGGTTAATCCCGGTCTGGACGACAAAATCCTGACCTCGTGGAACGGCTTGATGCTCGCCAGCTTGAGCGAAGCCGCCCGCGTGCTCAAGCGCGCGGATTATCACGACGCGGCAGTCCGCTGCGCCGATTTCCTGCTCGACCAGATGAAGACGGCTGACGGTCGCTTGCTGCGAACCTACCGCGACGGTCAAGCCAAGATCGATGGCTATCTTGAGGACTACGCCGCGCTGATCGACGCGCTGCTCGAACTCTACCAGACGACTTTTGACGAACGCTGGTTCAGTCAGGCGCGCGCTTTTGCCGACCTCGCCTTGAGCGGTTTTCGCGCGCCCGATGGCGGCTTCTTCGACACCAGCGACGAGCACGAAACGCTGATCGCGCGCCCGCGCGGGCTGCAAGACAACGCCACGCCGTCCGGCAGCTCGCTGATCGTGCGTGGCTTGGCGCAGCTAGCCGCTTATACCGGATCGCCGGATTACGACGACGCGGCGCACGCGGCGATCAAGCTGATCACGGCGGCGCTGCGCGAGTATCCGCAGGCGTTCGGCGAGGCGATCAACGCCGCCGACCTGCTGATCACGGGAATTGACGAGATCGCCATCGTCGGCGCGCCGGATGACGCGGCGACGCAAGCGTTAATCGACGTGGCGCAGCAGCCGTATCGCCCCAACGCGATCACGGCGCTGGCGGCGGAAAATGTCGCCGGCGAGACGACGATCCCACTGCTGAATTATCGTGTCATGCGCGGCGGCGCGCCGACCGTCTACGTCTGCCGCAATTTCGCCTGCCAGATGCCGGTCACGACGCCGGAAGCGGTCGAGGGGCTGCTGGCGAAGTCGGAATAACTGGTGTAGGGGCGGGTTTCAAACCCGCCTCTACTCGCGATGTGATGAATAGGTGCTCTATTTCTTCGTCGTCTGCTCGACGCGGAACTTGGTGATGGCGGTTACGAGGTCGAGCGGGAGCGGCTGATCGAGCGGAAACTGCACCGATCCCTTGGCGTGTTTGTAGGGCGCGAGCCGCTCGGCGAAAGCCTCCAGCCCGGACGGCGCGGGGTAAAAGCCAATGTGGCGCTTGAAGGCGGCGAAGTGGACGAGGTTGCCGTTGAGCTTGAAAGTGGGCATCCCGTAGCTGATCGCTTCGGTGGCTTGCGGCGCGGCGGCGTGGATGGTCGCGCGGATGGCTTGCAGGCGCTCCTGCACGTTTGCGGGAAACGCGGCGATATACTCGTCAATGTTGGCGGGTTTTTGTTTCGCGTCCATAGCGATTTATCCTCTCAGTCGTGATGATCAAGTATAGTCTGAATTTCTGAAAAAGAGAACATATGTTTGATGATCCGAACGCGCAATCGCCGCACGAATACTTCCGCCTGCTGCTGCTGACGGTGGTCGGTCAAGCCTTCGGCGCGGCGGGCTATCAACTGGACGAGCGCCCGACGCAGTGGGCGGGCGGCTTGTTCCGCTTCGTCAAGCGCTTTGATCACGGGCTGTACGGCGTGGTCGAGTATCAACTGCTGCACTACGCTGATGCTGCTTCGCGCTTCCGCGTCAGCGTGATCCGCAGCGATCAGCCGAGTGCCGCGCCGAGCGATCATCCGCAGTACGTCCGGCGCACGCTCAGCGCGTTGGTGGTCGAGGACTTCGACGTGCCGATCCTGCCGTCCGCCGATCACTGGTGGACGTTCCGCAGCACGACCGAACTCGGCAGCGCGCTCGCCGAAGCGGGGCATCTGGTGATCGGTTACGGGCTGCCGTATCTGTCCGGCGATTTGACGCCGGGAGGATTGAGGGAGGGCCGCACGCCTGATCGCCCCTCCATGAGGCGAGGGGATTACAAGGGCGCACACGACAGGTCCGTCGCCCCTCCACAGGCGTGGGATCCAGAAGGGCGCACGCGGTGCGGCCCTGCAGCGTGACTGTTTTATCGGGCGATCTCCCTACGAACCATTGACACGCGCGAAGCCCCCCAAGCATAATCCGGCTATGAAGAAATCGACTTTACTCCTCGCGGCGCTGCTGCTGGCGGCAGGCTGCAACCTCAACGACCAACCCGCACCGCAGATCGTGATCGTCACCGGCGAGCCGACCGATCCGCCAACGCTTCAGCCGACCGACACCATCGAGCCGACGCCGACCGTCGCGCCGGAGATCATCTTGCGGGTCGGCGACCGCTACCTGCTCAACGGCTACTACGAGAGCGCCGTCGCCACTTACCAGACCTTGCTCAATCAAGCGGGCACGCCGCCGGACAGATCGCGCGCAAGCCGCCTACAGCTTGGGACAGGCGGCGCTGCGCGAGGGTCTGTTCTCCGACGCGGTCGACGCGCTGACCATGTTCATCGATCAGTTCCCGGACGACGAGCGGCGGGCGCAGGTGCATTTTCTGCGCGGCGATGCTTACCTCGGCATGTCGAACTGGAGCGCGGCGATTGCCGATTTTCAGGCGTATCTGGCGGCACGCCCCGGCTTGATCGACAGCTACGCCTACGAGCGCATCGGCGACGCGCAGTTGGCGCTGGGCAGCACGGCTGACGCGCTCGCCAGTTACAATCAGGCGATTGACGCCAGTCGGAGCCTCGTGCCGCTGCTGGCGCTGCGCGAGCGCGTCGCTCAGGTTGAAGTGACGGAAAACCGATCCGCCGATGCAGTGGCGCAGTACGACGCGATCCTCAAGGTGGCGCAGAACGCGCCCTATCGCGCCGAGATCGGGCTGCTGGCGGCGCAAACGCTGCTCAACGCGGGGGACAATCAAACCGGGTTAACGCGGATGGCGCAGGTCTTCAACGATTATCCCGACCGCCCGGAAGCGTATCAGGCGATGCAGGTGCTAACCGATCACGGCATCGAACTCAATGGTCTCGATGTGGGACGGGTCAGCTTCAACTATGGCGATTATCAAGGCGCGATTGAGGCGCTCAATAAATTCGCGGCAGAGCACACTGTCGGCGAAGTCCCGGCGGAACTCGACCTGCTGCTGGGGCGTGCTTACCGTGAGATCGGCAACACGCAGGCGGCGCTGACGGCGTTCCAGACCATCGTCAACCAGTACCCGACCGATCCGCTGTTTGGCGATGCGCTGCTCGAACAGGGGCGGACGTACTTTCTCGGCGGCGACAACAACAAGGCGATTGAGCAGTACATGCAGGTCGCCGATACCTACAATTATCTGGAAGCAAGCGCCGGAAGCGCTGTGGCGGGCGGGCTATCTCTACAGCACCGAGCGACCAGCCGGACAAGGCGCGGGCGGTCTTCGAGCGGCTCGCCGACACTTACCCGGATACGCCGCAGGCGCGCGACGGCTTATTCCTCGCGGCGTCGCTGTCCTACACCGCCAATACGCTGAGCGTCGCCGAGCGCTATTACGCCGAACTCTCGGTCAAGACGACCGGCGACGATCAGGCGACTGCTTATTTCTGGGTTGGGCGGATCGCGCTCCAGCGCGGCGATCAGCGGGCGGCGGCGCAGGCGTTCGCGCTGGCGGTACAGGCGTCACCGGACAGCTACTTCGCCGCCCGCGCGCAGGACATCATCAAGGGGATCGAGCCGTTCGCGCCCCCGGCGAAAACCCAGTTCCAGTTCGACGACGCGGCAGAGATCAAGCAAGCGGAAGATTGGCTGCGGACGACTTACAACATCGAACAGACGGGAGCGCTCTGGCAGCTTGCACCGGAATTGCAAAATGATCCGCGTTTGGTGCGCGGGCGTGAATTGTGGGACGTTTCCGCCTACGACGAGGCGATTGCCGAGTTTGACGATCTGGTCAGCAGCAACAGCGATAACGCGCTGGCGTCCTACCAGTTGGCGATCTACTTCCGGGGGATCGGCGCTTACCAGAACGCGATTGTCGCGGCGTCCTACATCATCCGCAACGCCAACGTGGGCACGCTCGACGCGCCGCCGTACATCGCGCGCCTGCGCTACCCGGCATATTACCTCGACGTGGTGCAGGACGTCAGCGCGCGCCGGAATATCGATCCGCTGCTGATGCTCTCGCTGATCCGCAACGAGAGCCTGTTCGACACCTATGCCAGCGGCGGCGCGGGCGAGAAGGGCTTGATGCAGGTGATCCCCAGCACTGCCGAATACATCGCGTCGCAGCTTCAGTGGGCGAATTACCAGCATAATGATCTGTATCGCCCTTACGCGGGCATCGAGTTCGGGGCGTATTACCTGTGGGAGCAGTTGAACCGCTTCGATGGCAATGTGATCGCGTCGCTGGCGGGCTACAATGCGGGTCCCGGTCGCGCGATGACGTGGCTGGAACTCTCCGGCGGCGACCCCGATCAGTTCATGACCGCCATCGACATCGACAGCACGCGCGGTTACGTCCAGCGCATCTACAGCTATTACAATATCTACCGGGCGTTGTACAGCGCGGTGATCAAGCTAATATAAACGTAGGGGCGTTGTGCTTGCTTCGCAAACCTATAACGCCCCTACAACAAAGTTTTGTGATTGATGAGATCCTAGCCTTCGGCGAGGCTGTTTTGCCCAAGCATCGAGCGGACTTTGGAAACGAGGTCATGATGCAAGATCGGCTTGGGGAGGTAGTCGTTCGCGCCCGCGTCGATACCGCGAATGATGCTTTCGGCGTCGCCCCGTGCCGATAGAATCAGCACCGGGGTCTTGACCGTCGCTTCGCGCTGCCGGATCACCTGACAGAGATCGATGCCATTCATGCCGGGCATCATCACGTCGAGTATAATCAGGTCAGGGACGGTCCCGTCCAGAACTTCCAATGCCGTTTTCGCATCACGCGCTTTGAGCACCTCAAAGCCACCCCGTTCCAGCATGATGCCGATTAGGGTTAGCGCGCCGATTTCATCGTCAACGACGAGAATGTGCCTTTTCATTGCCCACGAATTCCTAGATACTAGTCGGCAAAATGGGTGAGTGGTGAGTGACGAATTCCTTTAAGTCTCAGCGTAGAAACGGACTTAATCTTTTCACAACTGTATATGTAGTCAGTGTACCACTAGTCTTGGATTGCACGCAACCGAGCTTACCTTAAGTTTTCTCGGAATGACCGCGAATTTCCGGGCGAAATACCGAAACTATTCGGGACATTTATGCGTATATGATATGGGTACTTCCTGAAAGGGGGCGTTTGATGCAGGCAATATCTGTCGAGCATATTTCCAAGAATTACGGCAGCTTTCGCGCGGTCAGCGACCTGACGTTCGAGGTCTTCGGCGGCGAAATCTTCGCCATGCTGGGACCGAACGGCGCGGGCAAAAGCACGACCATTCG
This sequence comes from uncultured Chloroflexia bacterium, assembly GCA_963826685.1. Classification (GTDB taxonomy): domain Bacteria; phylum Chloroflexota; class Anaerolineae; order Aggregatilineales; family Phototrophicaceae; genus Flexifilum. The sequence goes on from CAWGYC010000009.1 coordinate 907,469, forward strand.
GATGATCCTCGACATTCTCAAGCCGGATACCGGGCGCATTAGCGTATTGGGCGGTCCGCTCACCGAGGCGACCAAAGATCGCATCGGCTACCTGCCCGAAGAGCGCGGGATGTATCGCAACGTCCCGGTGCTGGAGATGATGGTTTACCTCGGCACACTGAAGGGTATGTTCAAAGCCGACGCGCAGAAGCGCGCGCTGTCTTATCTGGAGCAGCTCGACCTCGCCGACGACGCCAAGAAGAAGGTCAGCGAACTGTCAAAGGGTATGCAGCAGAAAGTCCAGTTCGCCGTGACCGTGCTCCACGACCCCGACCTGATCATCATCGACGAGCCGTTCTCCGGGCTTGACCCGGTCAATACGCTGGTGATCAAGGAACTGTTAATCGACTTCAAGAAGCGCGGCAAAGCCGTCGTCATGAGCACGCATCAAATGCAGCAGGTCGAAGAAATGGCGGATCGGCTGTTGATGATCAACCGGGGCGAGCAGAAGCTCTACGGCACGGTTGACGAAATTCGCAAGCAGTACGCACTGCAAGCGGTGCGAGTTGAGGGAGAGGGGGATTGGTCGACCCTTGCCGGTGTCGGGCGTATCGAAACGTCCGAAAACGGCAAGCAGTGGTCGTTAATCTACTTGAACGAGGGGACGACACCGGACAGTGTGCTGGCGGAGATCGCCGTGCGCGATGACATGCACATTCGCAGCTTTGAACTCGCCGTCCCCAGCCTGAACGACATCTTCGTGCAGGTTGTGACCGGGGATAAGCGTCATGAATAGGATGTGGTTGGTTGCCAAACACGAGTATATGACCAACATCAAGCGGCGGTCGTTCCTGTTCGTCGCTTTTGGCGTGCCGATCTTCACAATTGTGATGATGGCGGTTGTGTTCGGGCTGATCATCAACAACGAAACTGACACGACGCGGCTCGGCACGATTGGCTACGTCGATCAAGCCGGGGTGCTGGCGCAGCAGATCGACAAGCCGGAAAACTTCAGCGTCTATGACTCCGAGGCAGCGGCGCGCGCTGCGCTCGACGCGGGCACGATTGGTGCCTATTTCGTTCTACCGCCGGATTACATGACGACGGGGAGGGTCAACGCGGTCGGTTCGTCGAGTGTCCCGGATGCGCTTCAGGGCGACATCGACGCCTATCTGCGCGCCAACCTGAGCACCGGGCTTGATCCCGCGATTGCGAACCGGCTCAAAAACCCACTGAATACCAGCCTCGAAGCGCTGGATACCGGGCGCGTGATCACCGAGAGTGGCATCGTTGGGCTGATCCTTGCGCCGCTGATCTTCGTGATGATCTTTTTGTTCGCGTCGCAGACGACTAGCAGCTACCTGATGTCCGGCGTCGTCGAGGAAAAGACCAGCCGGATCATGGAGATTTTGATCACGAGCATCACACCGTTTCAACTGTTGATGGGCAAGATCATTGGCTTGGGCGTGCTGGGGCTGACGCAGTTGGTGGTCTGGATCATCGGCGGGTTGATCACGCTGCAACTGGCGCAAGGTTCTGAAGTTCTCAACAACCTCGTCATCCCGCCGGATTTGCTCGTCGTCGGGCTGATCTACTTCCTGCTCGGCTATTTCACGTTGTCGAGCGTGATGGCAGGCATCGGCGCGGTGGTCGGATCAGAGCAGGAGAGCCGCCAATTCTCAGGCATCTTTACGCTGATCATGGTGATTCCGTTCTTTGCGATCACCTCGTTCATCAACGAGCCGAACGGAGTCGTCGTCACATTTTTGACGCTGTTCCCGCTGACGTCGCCGATTGCGGTGATCCTGCGGATGGGCTTCGGCGTGATCCCGGCGTGGGAACTGCTGCTGAGTCTCGCGTTGTTGTTCCTGACCGGGGTGGTGGTCGCGTGGGCATCGGCGCGGATTTTCCGGTGGGCGCTGCTGCTCTACGGCAAGCGACCGGGTCTGCGTGAGCTGATTCGCGTCATTCGTCGCGCGCCAAACATGGCGACCACAGCGACAGGAGATCGGGCGGCATGAAATCACACACGTTTCTGGTTTTCGCTTACGAACTGCGGCGCAACCTGCGGCGCAAAGGCTATCTGTTCACGACGTTTGGCATTCCGGCGATCGCGGTCGTGCTGCTGCTGGGTTATCTGTTCATCACCAGCCAAAACACGGGCGCTGCCGATACGAACGCGACGCAAACACTGACGGATCAGCTTAACTTCCAGAACGTCGGGCAGGCGGGTTACGTCGACGAGAGCGGCTTGCTGGGCGATCCGGGAAATCTGGCGGCGCTGCTCAAGCCCTACGCGGATGAGGCTGCGGCGCGGGCGGCGCTGGACGCGGGCGAGATCCCCTTCTATTACCTGATCCCGGCGGACTATCTCCAAACTGGCGACGTCACGCTGGTTCAGCCGCGCTTTAACATGAGCCAAGTCGAGGACGCACCGCTGCGTCGACTGCTGCTGACTACGCTGTCGAAGGGTGTTGATCCGAACGTGTTCCAGCGCTTGGTCAATCCGTCGAACCTACAGCAGACGAACTTGGCGCTGAGCAACACCGATACGGGGTCACAGAATGAGGGATCGACCTTCATCGTGGTCTACATCTTTGCGATTGCGTTGATGCTGAGTCTGTTTGCGACCAACGGCTATCTGATGCAAAGCGTGATCGAGGAGAAAGAAACCCGGCTGATCGAAATCTTGATCTCGACGGTGCGCCCGGTGCAGCTGCTCGCGGGGAAAATCCTCGCGCTGGGGCTGCTCGGACTGCTTCAGATCACGGTATGGGTTGGCAGCATGTACTTGGTGACGCGCTGGCTGGGCGGCGAGACGCTCGATCAGACGCTGAGCGTGCTGGTGGTGCTGGCGAATATCAAGCTGCCGCTGGACATCATCCCGCTGCTGCTGATCTATTTCGTGTTAGCGTACTTCATGTTCGCGGGTTTCTACAGCATCATCGGTGCGCTCTCGAACTCGCTGCGCGAGGGACCGCAGTACGCGGTAGTCTTCACGCTCCCGGCGGTGCTGCCGCTCTACTTTCTCGCGCTGTTCACGAGCGAACCGAACGGGACGATCCCGGTGATCTTGAGCATCTTTCCGCTGACCGCGCCGCTGGCGATGACGCAGCGGTTGGTGATCGCGAACGTGCCGACTTGGGAAATCGGCTTGAGCATCGTGCTGTTGGCGCTGACGGCGCTCGTCATCATGTGGTTGGCGGGGCGCTTGTTCCGCGTGCAAATCCTGCTCGCCGGGCAGATGCCCAAGCTGCGCGACGTCCCGCGCTTGCTGCGGGGCTAAAACGAAGAAACCTCACCCCCTAACCGCCTCTCCATAGGGCGAGGGGGAACGAAAAACCGCTCCGTAATGGGGCGGTTTTTGGTTTGGCTTGCTTCAGGTGTTCTGTTCTTGTAGGGGCGTTATATATAACGCCCCTACGAATTTCGCCCCAAGTCGTTCGCGGCTATAGGGGAGACGCTGACTTTGTTTTTACTCAGTCCTCAGTCCTCAGTCCTGCTTTTGTCACGCCCAGCGGATCATGCCCGGCTGGAAGGGTGTCGGCAAGCTGTCATTCTGCGGCAGGATGCGCACCGATAAGCCGCGCTCGCCACTGGTGTCGTAGCTGAGTTGGGTGGTAAAGGTGTAGCTGCCCCCGTCCGCGTTGGCGCCGACCAACTGCATCGGGATCGCCTTTCCGCCGCTGCTAATGTCGCCGCGTGGGTTCAACTGTCCATAGTAAAGCTGAACCTGTACGTCGTCCGGCTTGAGCGACCCAAGCTGCACCACCGCTTTGACTTCGAGCTTGGTGCCGACCTTGAGCGTCTTCTCAGAGATTTCGACGTTCCTGACGCTGACGTTGTTCCACGCTTCGGACACTTTGCTGCGCCACGCGGCATACGCCAACCCCTTGTCGAGCGTCGGCGTCGTCAGATCGGTGGTCATCGCTGCGCAGGGGATGTAGGTCTGGTCGGTATATTCCTGCACCATGCGGTCGGTGTTGAAGAAGGGCGCGAGCGTGGCAATCGAGTTCTTGACTCGCGCGATCCACTCACGGGGCAGGTTATCGCGGGTGCGGTCGTAATACAGCGGGATGATGTCGTGTTCGAGGATGTTGTAGAGCGCCTCGCTTTCGACGAAATCCTGATGATCCCACTCGTATTCAGGATACTCCTCGCCGTTGCCGATTGCCCAGCCGAAGGCAGGGTCGTAGCCTTCTGCCCACCAGCCATCGAGGATGCTGAAATTCAGCCCGCCGTTGTAAATCACCTTCATGCCGCTGGTGCCGCTGGCTTCTTTCGGGCGGCGCGGCGTGTTCATCCAGACGTCAACGCCCTGCACCAGATAACGCGCGACCAGCATGTCGTAGTCTTCGAGGAAGACGATGCGATGACGGAACTCCGGTGTGCGCGCCAAGTTCGTGATCTGGCGGATCAGTTCTTTGCCGCCGGTGTCGTGTGGGTGAGCTTTCCCGGCGAAAATGATCTGTACCGGGCGCTCGGCGTGGTTGAGGATCGCCTTAAGCCGCTCGACGTCGCGCATGATCAGCGTCGCGCGCTTGTAGGTGGCGAAGCGGCGGGCGAAGCCAATCGTGAGCGCGTCGGGGTCGAGCACCTCGTCAGCTTCCTCGATCTCGTGCTGTGGCGCGCCCCGCCGGTTAAGCTGCATCCGCAGCCGTCCGCGCGTGAAGGCGATCAGGCGTTCGCGGCGGCGTTCGTGGGTGCGCCAGAGTTCGGTGTCCGGGATCATGTCGACATCGTGCCAGACAGCCGGGTCCCATTCGTCGGTGCGCCAGCGCGGGTTCAGGTAGCGGTCGAACAACTCGCCCAATTCGTTGCTGATCCACGTCTCGACGTGGACGCCGTTGGTGATCGCGTTGATCGGGACTTCCTGTTCCGGCACGCCCGGATACATCCACTGCCACAGCTTGCGCGAGACCACACCGTGCAGGGCGGCGACGCCGTTCGCCTTCGCCGACATGTTGATCGCCAGCACGGGCATCGAGAACAGCTCATAATCGCCCATGCGCTCCCGACCGAGGTCGATGAACTGGTTGCGATTCAAGCCAAGTTCGCGGTAGTAGTCGGTGAAGTGTTCGTCGATCAAGTCGAAGCCGAAGCGTTCCAGCCCGGCGGGGACGGGCGTGTGAGTCGTAAAAACGTTGCCCGCCGCCGTGATTTCCTTCGCCTGCCAGAAGGTGACGTCGTTTTCGACCATGAACTGGCGGGCGCGCTCCAGCGCCAGAAACGCCGCGTGACCCTCGTTCATATGGCAGACTTTCGGGCGCAGGTTGAGCTTGTCGAGCGCGCGAATCCCGCCGATGCCGGTCAGAATTTCCTGCCGGATGCGCGTGCGGCGGTCGCCGCCGTAGAGCCGGTCGGTCAGGTTGCGGTCTTCTTCGAGTGCGTTTTCGGGGATGTTGGTGTCGAGCAGGTAGAGCGGCACGCGCCCGACCTGCACTTTCCAGATCACCGCGTGGAGTTGGCGACCGGGCATCGGCACGGTGATCATGATAGGCGCGTCGTTTTCGTCGCGCTGAAGCGTGACCGGCAGATTTGAGTAGTCGTTGATCGGGTACGACTCCTGCTGGTAGCCGTCGGCGTTCAGATATTGGCGAAAGTAGCCCTCCTGATAGAGCAGCCCAACGCCGACCAGCGGCACGCCTAGATCGCTGGCGCTCTTGAGGTGATCGCCGCTGAGCACGCCCAGACCGCCCGAATAATTCTGCAAGCATTCGGTCAGCCCGAATTCCATCGAGAAGTAGGCGACGTAAGGTTTCGCGGCTTTGGGATGATGCTGGCTGTACCACGTGCTGGTCGCGTTCATGTACTCGTCGAACGCATTGCAAACGCGGTGGAACTGAGCCATAAATGCCGGATCATCGCAGAGCGCCTCCAAGCGCGCTTGATCGATCAGCCCCAGCATCCAGACCGGGTTATGCGCGGTGGTCTCCCACAATTCCCGGTCAAGCCGACGGAACAGCCCAATCGTATCGTGATCCCATGACCAGCGCAGGTTGTACGCCAGCTCGCGCAAGCGAGTGAGTGGCTCTGGTAAATTGGGGACGACGTGAACAGTAGCAACAGGTTTAACCATACAAAGAACTCCTACAGGACTCACCTATTCAGGTGTCATCTATCTTTTGTCAGTGGAACTTCGTAAGAATAGCGCCTTTTAAAGACGGTGAAAAGGCGGAGCCAAAAGGTTGGCAAGTTTACATAACGAACCCCTAAAGTTCCTTAGTATGGATTCTCGATTGACTTCTAATATTTTGTGCTAGAATGAAACAGCTTAGTTGTAAGTTTCACAAGCCAAAGGATTCAAAGCGATGCTCAAGAAGCAGTTCCTTAAATCGAAGGACGTCTGCAAGGTTACGTTTTCGCTCCCGGAAGCGGTTCAGGGCGAGACGGTTTACCTCGTGGGCGACTTCAACAACTGGGATAAATCGGCAACGCCGATGAAGCGCCAGAAGAACGGAAGCTTCACCACAACGCTCAATCTGGATAAGGGACGGGATTACCAGTTTCGGTATCTGGTCAACGGCACCGAGTGGCACAACGATTGGGAAGCGGACAAGTACGTTCCCAATCCGTACAGCGGAGACAATTCCGTCGTCACAACCGACGAAGCGTAAGCACCTAATCGGACAGCCTCACTTTCAATCCGCCCGGTAAATGAAAACGACCTTCCCATGATGGAAGGTCGCTTATTTTATAGCTCACGTTACGCAGATCGCTAGTTCTGACCCCACCCCCGCTCGCTGCGCTCGCCGCCCCTCCCCGAATTCAGGGAGGGGCGCGTACCAAATGCCGTATTTGTCTCCCCTCTCTCCGAACTTGTTCGGGCGCCCGCTTGCGCGGGAGGGGTAAATAGATACACCACTGCGTAACGTGAGTTATATGCCTGATACTGGCGTAGGGGCGGAACTCAGTTCCGCCCCTAGGAAATTTAGCGTTTCTTCGAGGTGTAGCCGAGCTTCGTCCCGTTCGGGACGATTTTGTCGGCGAATGGCTCGAAATCTTCCATCCGCAAGTCGGTGCCGAGAATGCTGCTGTGCCCGACGGTGTAACCGGCGGGGACGTGGGCGTTCTTGCCGATGCAGGTGATGCCGAGTTCGCCCATCTGCGGGATCGCGCCGACGTGGGCGTTGTGACCGACGACGGCGATCTTGTCGATAATGCAGCGCTCGACGACCGCGCCCGCCTCGATGTAGGTATCCGTCAAAATGACGGATTCGCGGACGACGGCGTTGGGTCCGACGAAGACCCCCGGCGACAGCACCGAGCGCTCGACAATCGCGCCTTCGGAGACAATCGTGCCGTCAGTCAGCAAGCTGTCGTGAACCTGCGCGTTCTGGTGAACCATCACCGGCGGGCGCTCCTCACTCTTGGTGTGGATGATCCACGTCCGGTCGTTCAGGTTGATCGAGGGCGGACTGGCGAGCAAGTCCATGTGCGCTTCCCAGTAGGCTTCAACCGTCCCCACGTCGATCCAGTAGCCGCCATAGGGATAGGCGTAAACGCCCATGCCTTCGGCGACCATGCGCGGCAGGATGTCCTTGCCGAAGTCGTGATTTGAATTCTCGTTGTCGCGGTCTTCCCTGAGCATCCGCTCCAAGATCGGATAGCTGAACAAATAGACGCCCATGTTGGCGAGGTTGCCGGGGGGATTCTCCGGTTTTTCGATGAACGAGCGCACGCTGTAATCGTCGTTTACGTCGACGATCCCGTAGCGGCTGGCTTCGTCCAGCGGAACGCTGATCGTGCAGATGGTGGCGGCGGCTTTCTTGTCGCGGTGATACTGAATTAACACGTCGTAGTCCATCTCGTAGATGTGGTCGCCGGAGAGGATCAACACGTAGTCAGGACGTCCGCGTCGCACGAAGTTGAGATTCTGCGTCACGGCGTCGGCGGTGCCGGAGTACCAGTCGGTATCGTAGCGCCCTTTGTAGGGTTGCAAAATTTGCACGCCGCCGGTGAACGAGCGGTCAAGGTCCCAAGGACGCCCGCGCTCGATGTGGTCGTTAAGGCTATGCGGGCGGTACTGCGTCAGGATCAGCACGTCGAAGATGCCGGAATTGACGCAGTTGCTCAGTGGAAAGTCAATAATGCGGTATTTGCCCGCGAAAGGAACCGCCGGTTTCGCCCGTTTCGCGGTCAGCGTCGCCAAGCGCGTGCCTTCACCGCCTGCCAAGATAATCGCTTTTACCTTCATAAAGTGTGCCTCCTCGAATACTGTTATGAAACCTATTTTGTCACAAAGTTTGCCTGCTGCCCATTACACGCGCTTAAACTTTAACCGACCTCACCTCAAAGTCCTCTCTCGATGCAATGGAGAGGGGACTTTGAGAACCTAGCTCTCCGCAGACTTGAGGCACCTCACGTTAGACCCCCACTTGATCCGGCTGATGTCGTCGCACCGCTTCGGCGTAGAGGTCAATGTACTCACCCGCGCTGCGAGTCCAGCTAAAGTCCGTTCGCATCGCCCGTTCTTGCATCCGCCGCCAAGCATCCGGTCGCTGGTGATAAGTATTGATCGCCCAGTGGAGCGTGCCGAGCAAGGCGTCGGACTGCTCCCACTGAAAGACGAATCCGGTTCCGCGATCCGCCGCGCCGTCGTCGTAATTCTCGACCGTATCCGCCAAGCCGCCGGTCTCGCGCACGAGCGGGAGTGCGCCGTAGTGCATAGCGTACATCTGGCTGGTACCGCACGGCTCGTAGTGACTGGGCATCAAGAACAGGTCGCAGCCCGCATAAATCCGCTGGGCGACGGTCGCGTTGTAGCCGACGAAAGCCCGCGCCTTCCAGTGAAAATCTTCACCGAGCCGGAACAACAGATCGTTGAGCTGTGGCTCGCCCGAACCCAAGCCGACGAACTGCACGTCGGTGTCATTGAGCAGTTGGCGCAGCGCAGGGAAGGCGAGATCGAGTCCTTTTTGCTCGACCAAGCGGCTGACCAGCCCGATCACGGGCACGTCGTCGCGGACTTCTAGCCCGGCGTCGATTTGCAGTTGGCGCTTGTTGGGCGGGCGCTGGCTGAGGAAGTTGTCGGCGTTGAAGTGCGAGACGATTTTCGGGTCGGTGTCGGGATTCCATTGGTCGGTGTCGATGCCGTTGAGGATACCGTAGAGGTCGATCACGCGCGAACGGAGCAGCTCATGCAGTCCGTAGCCCTGATAGGGGAACTGGATTTCGACGGCATAGCGCGGGCTGACGGTCGTGATGACGTCGGAGTAGGCAATCGCGATTGCCAGCATATTGTCGCCTAAATCGCGGCGCTGCAACTCCGGGTGATTGCGCCCCGGAATGCCCAAATCCCACGCGAATTTCCAGATGTGATCGCCCTGATACGCCATGTTGTGGATGGTCAGCATGGCGCTGACGCCGCTCCACCGGGGGTCATAGCTTCGGCGCAGGTCGATCAAGAAGGGGATCAAGCCGGTGTGCCAGTCGTTGACGTGGAAGACGTCGGGAAACCAGCCCAGTCGCTCGTTTAGGACACTCGCGACCTCAAGCGCGGCTTGGCAGAAGAAGATGAAGCGCGGCACGTCGCTGTCATAGCCGCCGTAGACGGCGCGCTCCTGCCCGAAATAGGGCTGCGCGCGCAGGAAATAGATGGGGACGCCGTCGTGCTCCGTCCCGAACAGATCGACGTGCTCCAGCCCGGTGCGCCGCTCGAAATCGAACGAGAATAAGGGCTGAATGTTAAAGCGCGCTTGATCGATGAACCCGTAATAGGGCATCAACACGCGGGCATCGATCCCGCGCTCGCGCAGCGCCTTGGGCAGCGACCCCACCACGTCGGCAAGCCCGCCGACTTTCGCAAAGGGGTCAACCTCGGCGCTGACGAATAAGACGTTCATACCAACTCCTTTAGTACCGAGTACCGAGTGCTGGTACCGAGTAAAAGATACCGTCCAGAAAATGTGGGCGTAGCGTGTTATGCCCCTACACGTCCGGAATGTTCCTGTGTACACGAGTTTTTGACTCAGTACTCGGTACTTTGTACTCGGTACTTCATTTTGTGCTAAACCAGCGATAGTCAATATCGGCGAAGACTTTATCCTGCTCGTACCATGCGCGGGCGGCGTTGGCGTCCGGCTGCCCTTCTTCGAGCAACTCCGCCAGCCATTCGAAACGGTCGAGATGCTGGCTAAATCGTCGGATGGCGTAGGCGCGGGCTTCGTCGCTGGTGATCAGAAACTCCCAGTCCGAGCTTTGCACCAGCAGCAGCTCGCGCGCCGCCTGCGCTAAGACGACCCGCTCGGCGTCGGTCGGCGCGCTGAAGTGCTCCGCCAGCCGCTCCATCCGTTCCTCGGCGTCGTGGATCGGCGACCACATCCAATGATTTTCCTCGTTGTCCCACAGAAAATGGACACCGCCCGTCCCCCACGAGCTTTCCGGCAGGTCGAGCGACTGGGTGGGCGGGTGCTGGGCGACGAAGCGCCCCGGCGTCGTCAAGTCGATGTCGGGATTGTTGGCGAGATGGCGCAGCACTTTGCCGAGCCATGCGACGCCCTCAAACCACCAGCGCCCGAATAACTCGCCGGTGAAACTCGCCGTCACCAAGCCGTACTCACCGTTGGAGTCGTGATTGTAGCGCCGCAGTTGGTCGCCGACGAGGTGAGCGAAGTGTTCGGCGTGCTGCTCGATCTTGTAGGCTGCCCAGTCCGGGTGATAGGTATCGCGGTTGATCGGATCGACGCCTTCGCCGGTCACGCGCCAGTAGCGCAAGCCGCTGGTTCCGGCGCGGCGGTGGTAGCCGCGATAGTCGAAGTCGCGCTGATAGCCGAGTTCGCTGCCCCAGACTTGCAGCCCCAGCCGCTTGTTCCGCCCGATCACGGCGATGCCCCCCGGTTCGCTAGTGTCCGGCTCTGCGCCCGCTTCGCGGACGTAGTAGGGCACAAAGGTGCTGACGTCGCGCGGGTCTTCGTAGAAATAGGCGTTGGCGGGCAGCGTGTAGAGCTTGGGGATCGACCCGAAGACGCCGATCACCTTGCCGGAGGCGACGCCGACCGGATGCGCGCGCGTGATGGTGTGGGTATCGGCGATGAAGTTGGTGATGCCGTTGGCGCCGAGCCACTGCTCAATCCCGGGACGCTCTCGTCCGGTCTCGGTGATGCTCGCTGGACGGTAGCCGTAATCCGGCAGCCAGAAGCTCGCTGGCGCTCTGCCGAACAAGCGCTGGTAGCTTGTGATCGCCGTCTTGATCTGGGCGTTGATGCTGCCGTCGCGCGCCAGCAGCGGCAGATAAGCGTGGGTCGCCGCCGTCGTGATGATCTCGACGTAGCCCTCGTCCTGCAAACGGCGGAAGGCACCGATCAGGTCGTGGTTGAAGCGCTGGTCAAACACCTGCTTGATGTGCCGGAAGCGATCTCGATACCATTCGGCAAGAAAGCGTAAATGCTCGTTATAAGCCTCATTTTCAAAATAGTGCATGTCTTTTTCCGCCGCCGCGATCTGCTCGTCGACGTAGGGCGAAAAGTGCTGGATCACCAACGGGTCTGCCAACTGCTCGGCAAGAAGGGGCGAAAGCCCAAGCGCCAATTTATAGGGGACACCCTCATCTTTGAGGTCGTAGAGCATATCCAGCAGCGGGATATACGTTTCGATCAGTGTATCGTGAATCCATTCCTCAGCGTGATACCAGCGCCCGCCAAAGCGGAGGTAGGGGAGATGGCTGTGTAAGACGAACGTGAAAGCTCCGAGCGCGGACACAGATCGCTCCTTCATCTTCAAATTTATCCTTCAAATTGTAACGATGCGGGCGGTAAGGTCGCAAATTATGGGCAGGACAGGACAGGGCAAGCGCATCAAAATCAATTTGAACCGCCAAGACGCCAAGAAAGACATAAGCGGGGTAGGGGCGTTATATATAACGCCCCTACAAGAATCCGTAATGTTAATCCCTAGGCGGCGGCGCGCGGCAGCACGACAGTGAAGATGCTGCCTTGACCGCGCGTGCTGTTGACGGTGACGTAGCCGCCGTGCGCTTCGAGCACGCGCCGGGCGATGAACAAGCCCTGTCCCAAGCCGCGCGGGTCGATCAGCTTGCCGCTGCTGCTGCGGGCTTCGCCCCGGTAGAACTGCTCGAAGACGTGAGGCAGGTCGCGCTCAAGGATGCCGACGCCGGTATCGACGAACTGCACGGCGATGTTTTGCTCGTCGCCGGGGGACGCCATGATCACGATCCGTCCGCCGCTTTCGGTATAGCGGATCGCGTTTTGGAGCAGGTGCCCGAACGCCCAACGCAGCCGCTGATCGTCGCCGTAGACGACCAACTGCGCCGCCTCGCGGATCAGCAGCGAGACGTCCAACTGCGCCCGGTTGATCTCCGGCGCTTGCCCCTTGGCGACGTTGCAGATCAGTTCTTCAAGATTGATCAGTTCGTGGCGGATGCTGAAGGTATCGCTGTTCAATTCAGAGATGTCGAGCAGTTCGACGATCATCCGGTCGAGCACGTCGACGTTGCGGCTGAGCGTTTCGAGCAGTTTGCGGCTGGGCAGCGTTTGCGATTCGAGGATCATCTCGCTGACGCCCTTGATCACCGCCATCGGCGTGCGCAGTTCGTGCGAGATCGCCGTGATGAAGTGATCCTTCAGCCGCTCGGAGAGCGCTTCGCGGGTCACGTCGCGCAGCACGATGATCGTCCCCAAACGGCTGCCGTCCTCGTCGGCAACGGCGGCGAGCTGCGCGCCGATGATGCGGTTGTTGATCTGTACGCGGGTCGGCTCGCTGAGCGGGGAAAGCTCGGCATCGACCGCCGTGACTTGGCGGAAGTCGTTGAACAGCGTGCCGAGTTCGCTTTGCCAGAAGGCTTTGATGCTGCCGAGGAGTGTGCGCGCCGTCTCGTTGACCAGCACCAGCCGCCCCTCGTTATCCTGCATGATCACGCCCTCGTCGATGCTGGCGAGGATGCTGTTCAGCCGCTCAATTTCGACGTTGCGCTCGCTTAAGGTGCTCTGAAGCTGGCGGTTCTGGTCGCGCAGCGCGACAGTGTCGCTGCTGCCGCCCAGCCCTTTGTAAAGCCGACTGAACATGCGCTCCGACGCCGCACCTAGCCGATTGATGCGGTGAATGACGCCGCTGAGTTCTTGCTCGTTAGGAGGGGTTGGGGTCGGTTGAGTCATCACTCTGCTTTCGCGTCACGAGATCATGCAAAATAGTACGCAGTTGTTCGAAATCCGGCAACGGCTTATTGAGAATGTGATCGACGCCGTCGCTGGTCATCATCGCTTTGCGTTCGGGTTCGCTGAGCGAATACGCCGTCATCAGGACGATGGGCGTGTGGGCGAACTGCGGCAGCGTGCGCATCCGTTGGGCGACTTCGTTGCCCTTCTTGCCCGGCATCCGAATGTCCATCAGCACCAGTTCGGGCAGTTCCGGGGCGGGCGCGCTCGCAACCGGCTTGCTCGCCGCCGGAGTCTCCGCGTCAGCGACTTTGCCCGGTTCCGCATCGGACTTCGCCGCCGCCGCCGCTGGCGCGTCGCCGTTCTTGCTAGCCGCTTCGAACGTGTCGAGCCAATCCCAAACTTTCTGCCCATTGTCGAAGGTTTGTGGTGTGTGCCCCCACGCTTGGCACATCATGGCGACCAAGTTACGAATATCGGCTTCGTCTTCGGCTATCAACCACGTCAAAGCAATTTCTCCAACCCTAACGTCGAATTCGCATAATATTAAGTATACTCAACTTAAACCGTAGGGAAACGAAACCGTTTGCCTAAACCCTTCAACGAACTTATTATATAGGCGCGGAAACACGCTTAATGCAGGAGAGAAACGGTTGTCTACATGGATGGTGGTCGAAGACGAGCCTGACATTTACGAACTGCTGCTGGCAATGTTCGAGATGTGGGGCATTGAGGGTGTCGCCTTCGTCGATGGGGAAGAAGCGATCTCCTGGATTGAGGAAACCGACAAAGATACCGCTCCCAGCGAACTCCCGGAACTGGCGCTGCTTGACATTCGCCTGCCGGGGACGATCAGCGGACCGATGGTCGCCGCGCGGCTGCGGGAAAGCCCGGTACTCAACCGGGCGGCGGTCGTGCTGATCACGGCGTACAAGCTGACGGTCGAAGAGGAAAAGGAAATCATCGAGCAGGCGCAGGCGGATAAGCTGCTTTATAAGCCGCTGCCCAAATTTGCCGAATTGAAGCAGACGCTCGAAACGGCGATCAAGGATCGCCAGACGAAAGCCCCGCTGCCAGAAGAAAAATAGCCGATGCGTAACGTCGCTCCATCCAACTCGCTCGTCCGCCGCGCGAATCAGGTCAAGACGCTGGCGCTGCTGATCGGCGCCGTCGGCGTGTTCGCCACCGCCGTCGGCGTGCTGCTGGCGGTGATCCCGCTGGTGAGCGTCAGCGCGCCCGAATATGCGACCTACAGCTTGATCAGTAACTTGGCGCTGGTTGCGGGCATCGCCCTGTTGGTGATCGCCGTCGCGCTGGCGGTGCGCGCCTTCACGTGGAAGACCGACAACGACCTCGCCATGATGACCGGCAAGTTCCTCGCGCAGTACCTTGACGACCGCTTCACCCTGATCCGCAACGTCAGCAAGCGGCAGATCGGCTACGTCGACGCGGTGCTGGTGGGACCGCCGGGCGTGCTCGTCTTTCGCATCCTCGACGCGGAAGGCTCGTTCGCCAACGACGGCGCGAATTGGCTGCGTCGCCAACCGAATGGCGAGTTTGTGCCGGCACGCATCAACCCGACGCGCGAAGCAGTCGACGACATTCGCAAAGTCCGCGAATACCTCGAAAAGAAGCAGCTCCCGAACGCGCCGGTTTACGGCGTGGTCGTGTTCACCCGACCAGAGCAGCGCGTCCCGCTGAGCGCGCGCGATCCGGTGGTGCCGCCGTCGCACTTGCAATCGCTGATCGATAACCTGCGCCCGAATTACTTGGCAAAAGATCGCATCGATGCCCCGGCGGTCGTGCAGATCGTCCGCGCGCTCTACGGCGAGTAATGGCGACCCGGCTGCTGCTGGCGCGGGTCGGCGCGGGCAAGACCGACGCCGTTCAGCACGACCTGCACGCCCTCAAGCAGCGTGATCCGCTGGCGCGGGTTTGGCTGCTGCTCTCGACCGAGCGCCAAATCGCCGATTTTCGCCGCCGCTTCATGGCGGATCTCCCGGTTTACTTCAACGTCGACAGCTTCAACTTCTACAGCCTTTACCGGCGTTTGCTGGCGCTGGCGGGTAATCCGCAGCGCTGTCTAGACGACGCTGCCCGCTACGGCTTGATCCGCGCCCTGCTGGCTGAGCGCTATGCCAATGGCGAGGGTATCTTCGCGGGGATCGCGCATACGCCGGGCTTCGTCAGCATCGTGGCGGCGTTCCTGCTCGAACTCAAGCAGAACTTGATTGATCCGTCCAAATTCGAGAATGCAGCAGCGACCGCCAAAGAGCGCGAACTGGCGCAGATTTACACCCGCTACCAGGCAATGCTGCAAAATCACAAGCTGGTTGACCGCGAGGGCGAAGGCTGGCTGGCGGTCGAGGCGTTGGAACAGCAGTCTGCTCTGGCGGCGGGCGTCGATCTGCTGATCGTGGATGGCTACGACCAATTCAATTATTGCAGGCGAAGCTGCTGGCGCTGCTGGGCAAACAGGTGCGCGACGCCGTGATCACGCTGACGACCGTGCCGGAGCGCGAGGCGACCATCGGCAAGCGCTTCCAGCAAGCGCTCGATGCCCTGACGACGGCTTACGCCGCTGCTGGTGTGGTGGTGGAGCCGGAATATCTGCCCGAACACGATGATGATCGCGCGCCCGCATTGCAACATCTGGCGGAACAACTGCTGCGCCCGCGCGCGCCGCAGATCGCGGCGAATGCCGCCGTGAGCTTGATCGAAGCGCCCGATCCGGCGCGGGAGGTCGGCGCGATCCTGCGGCGGATCAAGCGCTTGCTGCTGAGGTGGCAAATCGCGGGTTGCTTGCCCGACGACATCTTGATCGCGGTGCGCGATTGGGGGCAGTACGGCGGGCAGATCGCTGCGCAGGGGCGGCGTTACGGGCTGCCGCTGGCGCTGCATTATGGCGATCCGCTGGCGCAGAATCCGGCGGTGGTGGCGCTGCTCAACCTGATCGACCTGCACGCGGGCGACTTCCGGCGGCGCGACCTGCTCGACGGGCTGCGATCACCATATTTCGCCGTGCCGGGTGATCGAGGCGGCGCAGGTCGACCTGCTGGAAGGAATCAGCCGGGAGTTTCGCGTCCTCGGCGGGCGTGAGGCGTGGCTGGAAGCGGTCGCGCTGGCAGCGCAGGGCGCGGCGCTGCTCGACGACGAGCGCGACAGCGAGGCGCTGGTGGTCGAGCACGAGACGGCGGCTCGACTTTGGGGGGCGCTCGGCGCTTTCTTCACGGCGGTGACACCGCCGGAAACCGGCACGACCGGCGAGTACGTCGCATGGCTCGAAGCGCTGATCGGTGCCGACCTACCTGATCCCGACGAAGAAGACGGTATCAGCGCAGCCACCTACACCCTGAATATCCCTGCCTGCGTCCGCGCCGGGGCAGACGCGGCGATTGTCGCCCGTGACCTCGCGGCGCTGCAAGCGGTCAAGCTGATCTTGCGCGGCTTGCTGACGGCGCAGGAACTCGCCGCATCGCTGGATTACCGGCACGGGCTGGATCGGCAGGCGTTCCGGCGCGACCTGACCAGCGCCATCAACGCGGAGGCGGTCGGGCGGAGCGGATCGCGCGAGGGGCGGGTGCTGGTCACGTCGGTCACTGATGCGCGCGGTCTGCCGCATCGACACGTTTTCATCCCCGGCTTGAGCGAAGGGATTTTCCCGATGCCCGCGCCGGAAGACCCGCTGCTGCTCGACAGCGAGCGGAAGCGCTGGCAGGCGGCGGGTGTCGATCTGCCGACGCAGGCGGAGCGGGCGGGCGACGATGGGCTGTTCTACAGCCTGATCGGGCAGGCGCGCGAGTCGCTGACGCTCTCGCGTCCGCACAGCAAAAATGGTGAAGCGTGGGCGCCGAGTCATCTCTGGCGGGCGGTGCAGGCGCTGTTCACCGACCTCGCTCCCGATCATCTGAAACTGGACGCAGTTGTGGCGGATCCGGCGACGGCGTCCGAGGCGGCGCTGGCGGCTGCCGACGCGCTGAGTCGCGGAGAAGCTCCCGGTTGGGCGGACGCGGCGGACTGGGCGCGCATCCGGCGCGGGCACGCCGTCGAGATCGGACGGCTGTCGCGCGAGCCATATGATCGCTACAGCGGGCGGCTGGACGACGCCGACTTAATCGCGCAGATCGCCGCCGAGCACGGCGCGGGCAAGGTCTGGAGCGCCTCACAGTTAAATGAACTGGGGATGTGCGGCTTTCGCTATTACGCCAAGCGGCTGCTGGCGCTCGAACCGCTCGACGACCCGGCTGACGGCATGGATGCCCTCCAGTTGGGCACGCTCTATCACGAGATTTTGGAGCAGACTTACGCGCGGCTCGGCGGGGAGATCACGCCGGATCGGCTGGACGAAGCGCTCGCCGTGCTCGATCAGGTCGCCGCTGAACGGATGCCGGGCGCGCCGGATCGGCTGCGCTTCCGGGCGTCGGCGCAGTGGGGCGAGGCGCAGATCGTGCTCAAACGCAAGCTGGAACGGCTGGTCCGTGACGACTTCGGCGGGACGAACCCGCTGGTCAAGCCGTTTGGAGGCGAGCGGCGCGCAGTTTTCCGCCAAGAACTCAAGTTTGGCTGGGCGGATCAGCCGCCGGTGACGCTCGATCTCGACGGTACGCCGGTGCGCGTGCGCGGCGCGATTGACCGCATCGACCGGCAGGGCGACCGCGCGATTCTGATCGATTACAAGTCGGGCAGCACCAGCATCCCCGCCAGCGAGATCGAGGACGGGCGCAGCTTCCAAATGCTGATCTATCTGCTGGCGGCGCGCGAATTGATCGGTCAGGAAGTCGCGGGCGGGATGTTCTGGCATCTCGGCAACGGCGCGGGCGACGTGGTGCTGCCCGACGCCGAGCTGATCGCGGCGGGCGCGGGGCACATCGTCCGCTATCTCGAATTGGTGCGCGCGGGCGATTTCGCTGCTCACGCCGCCAAGCGCGAGGAAGGCAAATGCACGCGCTATTGTGAGTTTCATCAACTGTGCCGGATCAATGTCAACGGGCGGGGGAAAGCTTGATGCGAAGAACCTACCCCACCCCCAGCCCCTCCCCGAATTCAGGGAGGGGAGAGAACAGGGAAGCGCCAATGACACGGCTCGATAGTCTGCGTGGGGTCGAACCTCACCCCCCAGCCCCCTCTCCACGTCGTGGAGAGGGGGAGCTAAGGGCGAACCGTAGGTTCGTACCGCAGCGGGGTGAGGTTTGCTGCGCTGCACTCGCGGTAAAGGGTAAGGGGGGATGCGATGCCCCTAACTGAGGCGCAGCAGATTGCCATTCACAACCACGACGACAACCTGATCGTGATCGCCGGGGCGGGCAGCGGCAAGACTTACGTCTTGGTGCGGCGCTACCTAGACCTGCTCGACCGCAACCCGGATTGGGCGTTGAATGCGCTGGTCGCCATCACCTTCACGCAGAAGGCGGCGCAGGAGATGCGCGACCGCGTGCGCCAGCATTTGCAGCAGCAGGCGGATGCCGATCCTGATGCAACACGCTGGGCGAACCGCCTCGCGGCGATGGACAGCGCCCGCATCGACACGATTTACGGCTTGTGCGCCTCGATCCTGCGCGCGAATGCCGCTGCCGCGAACGTCGATCCCGCCTTTATGGTGCTGGACGAGATCGAGGCGCGCGTGCTGATCGACATCGCGATTGACGACGTGCTGCGGGCGCTCGACTCTGGCGACCCGGTGCTGGAATTGTTCACCGAGTACGGCGAGCGCGAGATCCGCGCGACGCTGCGAACGTCGACGCCGCTCGATCTGCCCGACGGCGATCTGTTCGCCTACTGGTGCGATCAATGGGAGGCGGACGCGCGGACGCAAGTCGATGCCTTCCGCGAAGCGTTGGACGAAATCGCGCCGTTCGATCCGGTGGGTGACGACGTATTGTCGGAAAGCTGGCAAATTTGCAGTGGGGTGATCGACTGGTTCGCTTTCTATCACGAGACGAATAACTTGTCCTCTGCATTGGACGGTATTGCGCAAATCGCGGCGGTTCGGATGCCCGGTAAACCTGCGAATATTTGGGGTGAGGACGGCGTGGTGGCGAAAGCGGCGCTCACCGAACTGCGCAGTCTTGCCCGTCGGGTACAAGCGGTCGTTGGCGATCCGCCCGGCGCGCTCGACCAGCGGGCAGCGGTGCTGCTGCCGCTGTGGGCGACGCTGATCGCCCGCGTCCGCGCTCAATACCGCGCCGCCAAGACCGAGCGCGCCGCGCTCGACTTCGACGACCTCGAAACCCTGACGCGCGACCTGCTCCAAGACGACGCCGTGCGCGACCGCTACCTTGGCGCGGAGTTCCGCCACGTGCTGGTGGACGAGTTTCAGGATACCAACGCCGCCCAGTGGGCGATCATCCGGCGGCTGGCGGATCCGGCGGTGCCGGGCTGCCTGTTCGTGGTCGGCGATCCCAAGCAGAGCATCTACGGCTTTCGCGGCGCGGACGTCAGCGTCTTCGAGCGCGTGCGCGGCGAGGTCGCGCGGCAGGGGCAGGCGGTCGATCTCGACTGCTCGTTCCGCTCGCACGGCGCGCTGATCGCCTGCTTCAACCAGTTATTCGCGCACCTGCTCGTCCGCGACGCCGCCAGCGCTGTGCGCGACTATCAAGTCGAGTACGGCGGCGGCATGTGGGCGCAGCGCGAACCTGCCCCCGGTGACGCGCCGCTGATCGAGCTGGTGCTGATCGATAAGCAGCGGGTCAAAGCCGCCGGGCTGAGCGAGGATCAAGCGGCGCGGCGGGTCGAAGCCCGCGAAATCGCGCGGCGGCTCAAGCAGATCGTCGAGGTCGAGCACCGCCCGGTCTACGACAAACAGCGCGAGATCGTCCGCACCATCGATTACGGCGACGTGGCGCTGCTCCTGCAAGCGCTGACCCATGTCACGCTCTACGAGGAAGCCTTCAAAGCCGAAGGTGTCCCGTATATGACGATTGCCGGGAAGGGCTACTTCGACCGCCAAGAAGTCTGGGATTTGCTCAACCTGCTGCGAGCGCTCTACAACCCCGCCGACAATTTGGCGTTGGCGGCGGCGCTGCGCTCGCCGCTGTTCAGCCTCAGCGATGATGCGCTGCTGCGGCTGCGTCGACTGCGCGGTGCGGACGGTAAGCCGATCCCCCTGTGGGACGCGCTCGATCACGGCGACCAAGCGCCGGGCGAAGCCGATCTGGTGACGTTCGCCCGCGACACGCTGCGCGATCTGCGCGCCAGCGCCGGGCGGGTCACCATCGCCGAACTGCTGCGGTCGGCGCTCGACGCGACCGGCTATCTCGCCGTGCTGACCGGCTTGCCCGACGGAGCGCGGCGGCGTGGCAACGTCGAGAAGCTGCTCGATAAGGCGGAGACCAGCGGGCGCGTCACCCTGAGCGCCTTCGTGCAGTATCTCAAGGACATGAGCGACTACGAAGCGCGCGAGGGCGAGGCGCTGCTCGAAAGCGCGGGCGCGGTGCAGGTCATGAGCGTCCACAAGAGCAAAGGCTTAGAGTTCCCGCTGGTGGTGCTGGGCGATGCTTCGCATCAGCGCGGCGGCGGCGCAGCCGATCCGCTGCTGGGGGCTGCCTGTCGTGTCTACGACGAAGCCGAGGCGAAATTCGTCGCGCCGTTCGCCTACCGCCGCGCCGCCGATCTCGCCCAGCAGCGTGACGATGCCGAGCGCCGCCGACTGCTCTACGTCGCGGCGACCCGCGCGCAAGACTACCTGATCGTCAGCGGGCAGGTGTCGATCAAGCCCGAATCGAGTTTTGGATTTGAAAAAGAGTCAACGCAAAGGCGCGAAGACGCAAAGACGCAAAGGGAGAGCGCGGCACGCCGCGCCCCTACAAATGCAGAGAACGTGCTGATTAGATCGACGGGCTGGATAAGCTGGCTGCTGGACGCGCTTGACCTGACCGAGATCGAGGACGCTGAGGCGCAGGAAATCTCGTTTGAGTGGGGCGACGCGCTGATCCGCGTCCCCGCCATCACTGCTGATCCGCTCGACGCGCCGGGCGACGCCTTCGCCGCGTGGGACGACCTCCCGCCCGCCGATCCGCCGCCGCTGCTGCGCCCGATCCCGGCAAACATCGACGCGCCGACCCGCGTCTTGACGGCGACCCAGATCGCCGACCTCGGCAGCGCGCTCTACGCCGAAGCCGACGCCCGCGCTTACTACGCCGAGCGCTGGCGGCGCAGCGTCTATCACGACGCGCCGGGGCGGATCGACGTGGCGCAGCCCACGTCGCGGGCGAAGCTCGGCGAGATCGTCCACCGCGCGATTCAATGGGAACTGCCGCCGAACGCCGCCGATCTGCGCGACCTGCTGGGGCGCTACGTCTGGGAGGAAGGCATTGTCGATCCTGCTGAAATCAGCAAAACGGTCGATCAAGCCTATAGGCTGGTACAGAGCTTTCGTTATGGTCAGGTGTCCGGCTGGATTGAACAGGCGCGGGACGTGTTTACCGCGAGCAGCCGTTCGTCCTCCGGCGCGGCGAGCGCCTGATTCACGGCGTGATCGACCTCTTGATCCGCGACGCTGACGGGCGCTGGTTGGTGGTCGACTATAAAACCGGGCATCGTGCCGGGCTACTCGCCGGGCGAACGCGGCGTCCTGCAAGATCACGCGCGGCGCTATCACCTGCAAGTCGGGATTTACGCGGCGGCGGTGCGGGAACTCACCGGTGAAATTCCCGCCGTCCACATTCACTACCTGCGCTACGCCGAAACTGTCGAGATCACGGCGGCGGTGTGGTTGGCGGCGCTGGATCGCTTGGAAGCAGAGATCGAGGGGCTGCTCGATGGCTAGGTCAATCTTGCGCTGGCTGATTGGCGATTTGCCCGATTGGGCGCGGCGCGATCATCCGGCGCTGCGGCAGGAGTTGGGGACGCCGCCGATCCTGCCGCGCCGCATCCGTTATGGGCGCGCGCTGCTGGTCGTGCTCGGCGCGGGCGTGCTGCTGATCGCCGGTTACGTGATCGCCACCGATCTGCTGCACGACCCGGCGGGGCGCACGCTGAGCGAGTCGGTCAACGCGGTGGTCTATTTCCCGCTGCTGGCGGTGCAGATCGTCACCGGCGCGGTCGCGCTGGCGGGCACGTCGAGCGTCGTCAGCGCCGCCATCCGTCGCCAGAGTTGGGACAGCCTGCGCGCGACCGAGCAGGGCGCAGCTCAAGCGCTGCGCGCCCGCTGGGTCGCCGTGTTCTACCGCTTGCGCGGACCGATTGGCGTGATCGTCGGCGTGCGGGTCGGACTGATCGTTTTGCTGCTGCTCGACCTGACCGACTATCAGGGACGCTCGCTCGACCTGCTGATTAGCGGTGTCACGCCTAACTTGCCGCTGGTGCTGGCGATCCTGCTGATGGCGTTGACGATGACGGCGGCGCTGCTGATCCCGCTGACGGCGCTCGGCTTCGACGCGGCGGTCGGGCTGCTGATCGCCGCGACCGTCCGCGAGCAAACGACCCGCACGCTGATCCAAGCCGGGTTGATCCTGCTGCGGCTGGTGTTGGTGGCGCTGCTGCTGATCGGCGCGACGGGGGTGCTGAGTGGACAGTTGATCGGTACGGCGGACGCCGCCTCGTGGCTGTTGCTGACGGGCTACAGCGCCGTTGGCGATTGGGGGCTGGCGCTGTTGTATCTCGGTCGCTCCGGAGAAATCTGGGCGATCATCCACTATGGCATCCTGATCCCCGCCGTGCTGGTGGTGTTCGCGCTGGCGCAGGCGGCGATGACCGACCGCCTACTGGTCATCGCCGCCCGGCGCGCGCAGCAGGTCGGGTGAGAGATAAAAGCAGTTAGCGATTAGCGAAGGAATCTGGGATCGTAGGGGCGCAGCGCGCTGCGCCCCTACAACATCATTTTGGGGGGAGAGGCGTTTTTAGCGAACGGCGAACGGCTAACCGCTGAATTTGGGATAACTTCGCCTCCGTTTGGGTTATATTTGGGAAATCGCACTCGTCAAATATTAAGAATTAATGTTCCCACAACTGAGGCGTAAGCCTACAACGCCTTCGTCGAAATGATGTAGGCTGCCGTCGCCGCGTTGGTTGCCAGCGGGACGTTATGCACGTTGCAGATGCGCAGCAGCGTGTTGATGTCCGGGTCGTGCGGGTGCTTGCCCAATGGATCGATGAAGAAGAAGACCGCCGCGATCTTGCCTTCGGCGACCTGCGCGGCGATCTGCGCGTCACCGCCGATGGGACCGGACAGCATCCGCGTGACGGTCAGCCCGGTGCGCTCGTTGAGCAGCCGCCCGGTCGTCCCGGTGGCGATCAGGTTATAGCGCCCCAGCACGTCTTTGTGCTCCTCGGCAAAGGCGATCATGTTGTCTTTCTGGTTGTCGTGCGCGATCAGCGCGACGGTCTTCGGTGCGGGTTGGGTCAATTCAATCTCCTCAAGTTGTTCAAGTGCTGCTTCAACGTCGTCCAGCGTGAATCGGGCGGGAAGGTGCGATCCAACCGCTGGTTCAGCCGCACCGCCTCACCGTAATAGTCCTCTAGCTGCGCCATGATCGCGCCCCAAGGATGCTGTTCGGCGTAGTGGCGCGCGTTGATCGCCATCTGCCGCCGTAGATCAGGCTGATCACGCAGGACGCGCGCCGCCGCCGCGAACGCCTGCCCATCGGCGGGGCAGAGGAAGCCGTTCACGCCCGGCTTAACCTGATCGGTGATCCCGCCCTGATCGATGGTGATGGCGGGCAAACCCGACGCCATTGCTTCCTGCACGACTTGTCCGAAGGTCTCGTTGGCGCCAGCGAACATGAAGACGTCGGCGCTGGCGTAAGCGTCGGCGAGATCGTCGCCGTACAGATAGCCGGTGAAGCGCGTATTCGTCCCGGCGAACTGGGCTTCGAGGTCGTCGCGCAGCGCCCCGTCGCCGATGATCGTCAGCGCGATCCCCGGCGTCCGCGCGGTCTCCAGCAGCAGATCGATGCGCTTCTCATTTGCCAGCCGCCCGACGTAGATGCAGAGGAGCGAATTCGGGTCGCGCCCGTTGAGCAGACGCTCGCGCCAATCGACCGAGCGGCGGTTTGGATTGAAGCGCTCGCCGTTGACGCCACGCTGCCATTTGCGCAGCCGATGATACCCGATTGCCCGCAGTTCGCGCAGTGTCCAGTTGGACGGCACCAGCGTCAGGTGACAGCCGTTGTGGACGTAGCGCAGCCAGTCGCGCACGACGCCGCTTAAGAAGGGCGGCAGTCCGTAATGCTGGGTGTAGCCGGGCAGATCGGTCTGGTAGTTGGCGATCACCGGGATGTGGTTCTGCCGCCCGACCAGCATTCCGCTGACGGAGAGCAGGGCGGGGCTGAACAGGTGGATCAAGTCGGGCTGGAAGTCGTTGAGGTGCTGGACGACGACCGGATGGGGCAGCGCCAAGCGGCTCTCCGGCGCGGCAGGGATGCCCAGCGAAGGCAGGGCGATGACCGCACTGCCGCCGACGGACGACGGCGCGATGTCCGGCGCAAAGACCAGCACTTCGCGCCCGGTTTGCTGTAAGTAGCGGAGGGTGAGATAGGCGGATTTGGAAACGCCGTCCACCTTCGGGAGAAAAGCTTCCGCGAAAATAGCGACCCGCTTGATCGGGGCTAAGGTGGCGGCGGATGCGGGTGGAAAGAAGGCGGACTCACCGCTAAAGGCTTGCTCCGCCGTTTCCATATCTCGCTGGGCAAGAGCTTCAAGTAAGTGGTGACTGACCATGATGTCCCTTCCGCTGCTATCAAGCCAAGCACCCGCGATTCGCGCAAATCAGCCGCCGAACGTCCTCGAAAGCGCGTGATCGCTGTGCCAATACTTTCAGGCAGATGCGCGTCACTGCTGCCGACGACCGTCAGTCCCAGCTTGCTCAACCGACGCTGCGCCAACCAATTGCTGCCCGGTGTGATCGCGCCAGCATTCAAGATTTCGACGGCATCCATTCCTAATCGCGTTAACACCGAAGGTTGCACAAGGTAACGCGGCACTGCTGTTGGTGATGGCATAAGAATTGGTTAACATCAACCGTTGTGGTGGGCAACTTTCAAGAAAACCATTTTTATACGATAATGAAACGGAACTCGATACACAGGATCGCGCAGTAAATGAGCCGCACCGAAGCCACCCCCGCCAGCAATTTCGAACCGAACGCCCCGCGCTTCATTTCGCTGCGCTGGCGGCTGTTCTTGCCGACCTTCGCACTCGTGCTGATCTTGGCGATGGTTTCGGCGTATGGGGTCGCGCGCAGCCTGCCCAGCGGGGCGGAGATGTCGCGGGTGAACGTGCTGCTCAACAACGGGCGCTTGATCTCGGAGCGGGCGGCGGTGATCTTCGAGCGCCAGCAGAGCGAAGGCGAGCGGATCGCCGCGACGTCTGACTTGCAAACCGCGCTCGACGACCGTAACGCCGATATCTTGCAAGCAGTCTTAGAAAACTTCGCCCGTCGGAGCGATTTCGATGCCGTGCTGGTCACCGACGCGGGCGGCGCCGACGTTTACGGCTTGCTGCGCGACTCGACTGGCACCTATATCCCGGCGACGTTGGCGGCGGCGTCCTCACAAGCGATCTTCTCCAGCGTGCCGGTCGCCGCTGGCGATACCCCGTTAGGGACGCTCTACGTCGGCACGCGCGCCTCGCGCTGGATGGATTCGGTGCGCGGCAGCGCCGCCGCCGAAGTCGCGCTGTATCAGGCAGGGCGGCTGCTCACGACCAGCCTCCCGGCGTCCGGCGCGCTCCCGGCAGCACCGCCCGCCCAATATCTGGCGGGCGCGTCTACCTCAACCGGCGAGCCGTTCCAAGCGCTGACCCTCGATGACACGCTCTACCTCGGCGTATATACGCCGCTCGGCAATGGGGATAACGTCGTCGCCGTCTACGTGCCGGACAACGCGCCGTTCGCCGCCGAAGCCGGGCAGCAGTTGATCGCCCTGACGCTGGCGACAGTCGCGGCGGGCATCATCATCACCGTGTTCGTGATGAGCAACTACTTCCTCGAACGGATCAACCGCGTGCGTGTGGTCGCCGAGTTGCTGGCGGCGGGCGAGTTCGCCGCGCGCACCGGAATGCAGCCGACCGACGAGATCGGCGCGTTGGGGCGGGCGCTCGACCTCTACAGCGAGAAGACGCAGCAGCGCTACGACAAGCTGCGCGCCTCGCTGCGCCGCCAGCGCCGCGAGGTCGAACACCTCAACGCCGTGCTGGACTCGCTGCCCGACGGGGCGATCATTCAGGACCTCGACGGCAGCATCACCTTCATCAACGAACGCGCTAAGCGCTTGATCGGCGAGAGTTACAATTTCTTCAAGCGATCCGAACTGCGCGAAATCACCGCCGCCGTGACCGACATCCTCGGACCGGCACTGGCGCCGGGGTTGTATACGCTGGGCGTGCCAACCCGCATGGAACATGAAGGGCGCGTGCTCGGCTTGCAGGCTTTCGCCGTGATTTCGCTGGCGGATCGCCGCGTTGGAACGGCGATCATCATCCGCGACCTGACCGATACGGTTCAGCGCGAGCGTGCCCGCGCCACGCTGTTCGACCGCTTCGTCGAGGACATCGGGATCGCGGCGGAGTCGAGTGCATCGTTCTCGCGCGAGATTTCGCCGCACGCGCCTGCGCTGCAAAAAATGATCGTTGAGATGCGCGAACTGCTCAGCGGCGAAACGCCGTTGGTCGAACCGGCTGCTCGCTTGATGCCGCTGGAGACGCTGGTTTGGGCAGTTGCCAACGAGTGGCGTCAGGTCGCGCAAGCCGCCAATCTGACGGTGAACGTCGAAGTCCAGCGATCCGGTTTGACCGTCTATGGGGACGAGCGCCGCCTGCGCTGGGCGCTGGGCAACGTGGTCGACAACGCCATCAAGTACACGCCGCCCGGCGGCAGAGTCTCGATTGAGATCAAAGGCGAGGAAGACGGCTTCGCTCGCCTGCGCATTCGCGATAACGGCGTCGGCATTAGCGCCGACGAACTGCCTTACGTTTTCACGCGCTTCTATCGGGGCAACCCGGTCAGCTCCAACGGGCGCGAACTCAATGTGCATGGGACGGGGCAGGGCTTGACCATCGCCCGCCAGATTATCGAAGCGAGCGGCGGGCGGATCACGCTGCGCAGTTCGCCGGGAGTCGGCACGGCGGTCTACCTGACGCTCCCGCGCGACGAAGCCCGCGCCAGCGCTTACGCGCCGCCGACGGCAGTCGCGCTGGAACGCTTCGCCGACGACGAGCCGGTCGAAGACGAGACCTTTCGCCTCAACGAAAATTACCGCGAATTCTAGACTGACAAAGCAAATGAGATTTTGTTGTAGGGGCAGGTTTCAAACCTGCCCCTACGTTGTGATTCTGGGGATGTTGTGTTAGTCGTGCAGCGTCATCAGGTAGGCGATCAAATCGTCGATCTGGTTTTCGCCGAGCACGTCCAAGAAACCGTGCGGCATCAGGTTATCTGGGAAAGCCGGATCGCCCGGCGCGAGGAACGCGCTCGGATTGACAATCGAGTTGTGGATGTACTCGACCGGAGTTTGGTTCAAGCCGTAGGTCTGGCTGCGGGTGCTCACATTCCAGAGACCGGGACCGATGATCCGCGCGTCGTCCGGCGTGACCGAGTGACACTGCGCGCACATCCACGTGCCGGAGGCGGTATCGTGCGGTGTGTTGAAGATTACCTGTCCGTTGGCTGGGTCAGCGGCGGCGACACGGGCGGCGAGATCACCCCCGGCGGCGACTTCTTGAGTTGGGGCGGGCGTCGGCGGGACGGGGGTATCGGTGGGGGCGGGGGTCGCCGTCGGCGGGACAGGGGTATCGGTTGGCGTCGCCGTCGGTGGGACAGGCGTATCGGTGGGCGTACTGGTGAAAGTCGCCGTCGGCGCGATTGCCGTCAGATGGTCGTTGGTCGCTGCCAGAGCGACCTGAGTCGCTTGTGCTTCGGCTGCCCATTCCGGTGTAGCGGTGGTGCCGCAGGCAGCGGCAGCCATCCCCGCGATCAGCGCAAGGACAGGCAGAAGCAAACGGATGGACTTGCTCGGCATTATTGCCCTCTCTTTATTGTGACGTTGTGAACAATGGGCTGAGTATAGCGCGACAACCAGCCTCCTTGCAACGGGTTTTGTTATTGATCTAGCGCTCGTTGATCTGCTGGGCGAAGGCGCGGATGACGGCGTTGGTATTCTGCGTCAACGGCACGCCGTGACCGAAGCAGGCGATCTCCACGTCGAGCGCGGCGACCTTCTGGATCGAGCGCTTGGCTTCGTCCATGTCGGGCGTGGCGAAGGCAAAGGGCAGCCGCAGCTTGCC
Source organism: uncultured Chloroflexia bacterium (assembly GCA_963826685.1). Classification (GTDB taxonomy): domain Bacteria; phylum Chloroflexota; class Anaerolineae; order Aggregatilineales; family Phototrophicaceae; genus Flexifilum. The sequence goes on from CAWGYC010000009.1 coordinate 935,776, forward strand.
CAACAGATAGCCCATCGTATCGCCGGTGAACAAGATTTTGCGCTCCGGCTGATAGAAGGCGACTTGTCCGGGCGAATGACCGGGCGTGGCGACGACCTGCAAGCCGCCGAAGGCGTCGATCTGATCGCCGTCGTTCACGGTTCGGTCGACGGTGATGCCCTTGAAAGTCATGGCGGGCGCGCGCAGCCCGCTGTCAGGCGTGATGGTGGTCTGCTTGCCCTCGGCAATCGGCTGCTCAATCAGCGAGCAAATGATCGCCGCGCCGGACTGCCGCTTGAGTTCGGGCAGCGCGCCGACGTGATCGAAGTGGACGTGGGTCAGCAGGATGCGCTTGACGTCGGTCAGGCGGCGACCGGAGCCGGTGATCTGGCGCAGGAGGGCGTTGGTCGACGGCGTGATGCTGCCGTCGATGACCGTCAGCCCGTCGGGGTCTTCGAGCAGATAGGCGCGCCCGACGATTAAGCCTTCAAAGCTGTAAAGATTCGGCGCGATGTATTTCACGGTGATCGATTCTCCTTAAGCAAGTTTCAATCATTGAACCACAAATGACGTGCAGGAGACAAAGGGAATCACGACGGTCTGCTGGGGTTATCCGCTCATTTGGTTTGTTGGTATACTTCCGGCATGATTTCGGAAATTGCCCTCAATGCCCATTGGTACGGCATCAACGCCGACCGTTTGCCCGACGAAGTGATCGGCGGCTTCACCGTGCCCGATCTCACCGCCTTCGATCCACGTTTAATCGAGGGCAAGCTGGTCTGGCTGGAACGCGATTTCGACCTGCCGCTGCAAGACGTCTGCATCAGCTACGACCTGCACGTCGACGCCGCGCCGGTTGGGACGCACCTGACGATCAACGGGCGCGACTTCGGTGAGATTGAGACGCCGTTCGCCTTCGACGTGACCGATTTCGTCACGCTGGAGGACAACCGCATCGCCTTTCGGGTGATGCACGGCGCGTCCGGTCGCTTCGGCGCGCTGTCGATGGTGGCGATCCCCTGCGAGTGAAAAGCAACCTCACCCCCGACCCCTCTCCGTAGGGAGAGGGGAGACGAACGCCGGCGATGCGGTGCGTCGGATTGACGCGCGGATAGCCTACCGTTAAAATACCCCTATCAAACCAATTAAAGCGGTACTCGTCTTATGCAATACCACATCTGGACTCTCGGCTGCCAAATGAACACCGCCGACTCGCAACTGCTCGCCTCGGAACTGGAGCGGATGGGCTACAGCGCCGCCACCGATCCCGATCAGGCGGACATATACGTCGTCAATACCTGCGTCGTCCGGCAGAGCGCCGAAGATAAAGCCTTCGGGCGGCTGGACATGCTGCGCGAGATCAAGCAGGCGCAGCCGGACAAGGTGATCGGCGTGATGGGCTGCTTGGTCGGCGTGCGCGACTTGCTGGCGCTGCGCAAGCGGCTGCCTTACGTCGACGTGTTCATGCCGCCGTCCGAACCCCTGCCGATGGTCAATTTCCTGCGTGATCGGCGCGGCGAAGCCGAGATCATCGAGCTTGAGACGCACGAGCGCGAGCAGCGCGACCGCATCCAAGACGGCGATCTGATCCTGCCCGCGCACGAGCAGGGCAGCTTGATCAGCGCGCACGTGCCAATTGTCTACGGCTGCTCGCACGCCTGCTCATTCTGCATCATCCCGTTCCGTCGCGGCGTCGAGCGCTCGCGCAGCGTCGGCGAGATCGTCGCCCACGTCCGCAGCCTCGCGCTGCAAGGCGTCAAAGAGGTCACGCTGCTCGGTCAGATCGTGGATCGCTACGGCAAGGACATTGACGACGGTCCCGATCTAGCGGATTTGCTGCGGATGGTCCATCAAGCTGCCGAAGAGACCGGCTTGGAGCGGATTCGCTTCCTGACCAGCCATCCGAATTGGATGACCGACAAGCTGCTCGACACCGTCGCCGAACTGCCGCGCGTGATGCCGCACATCGAGGTGCCGGTGCAGGCGGGCGACGATCAGGTGCTCGAAAACATGAAACGCGGCTACACTACCGATCAGTACCGCCGCTTGATCGCCAACATCCGCAGCCGGATTCCCGGCGTCGCCATTCACACCGACATCATCGTCGGCTTCTGCGGCGAGACCGAAGAACAGTTCGAGCGGACGTATGATCTGCTGGCGGAACTCAAGCTCGACAAGGTGCATCTGGCGCGCTACAGCCCCCGCCCGAACACGGTTAGCGACCGGCGGATGGTCGATGACGTGCCCGAAGACGAGAAGAAGCGCCGCCTTGAACGGCTCGACGACCTGCAAGCGCGGGTCGTCGCCGAGATCAACGGGCGCTTTCTGGGGCAGACCGTCCCGGTGCTGGTCGAAGATCAGCACAAGGGCAAGTGGCGCGGACGCACGCCGCATAACAAGATCGTCTTCTTCGAGGACGCGCGCGACTGGCGCGGCAAGATCGCCGACGTCGAGATCACGTGGACGGGTCCGTGGAGTATGCAAGGGCGGCTGCCGTCGGCGCAGCCGGTCGCCGACCCGCTGGTGGTCTTCGCGGGTTAGGCGCTCAGTTTAGCGAATAAATATCGAAGGGTGGCTGGCTTGCTCAGTTCGATTTGCCAGCCGCCCTTACGTTATAATCAGCCTGTAGCCTATAGGTCGGCTTGCCCGATTGCGGCATCAGCGCACATAATTCACTTGACCCGGGTGCGGAAGACGCGCGAGGGGTTCGGGTTCTACACGAGACAATCTTTTTGAGGCTTTGCGGCTTTTTGACGTATACTTTGTGGAGCAGCGTCGTAAAGCCCTGATGAGTTGCTCTGGAATCGCGGTTTGGGCTACGCACGATGGGAGGATCCGGCACGATGCCACCTGAAAAAAGTGGATATTACTACCCCAATAAGTTTGCCCGCCTGACCATGGAAGCGATGGAAGAGATCATGGGGCGGAATGGCTTGAATGCCATTCTCAACCTTGCCGGGTTGCAAGCCTACGTGGACAATCTGCCGCCGGATAACTTGGAAAAGGGATTCGACTTCGCCGACTTCACGGCGTTGAACATCGCCCTTGAAGATATGTATGGTCCGCGCGGTGGTCGAGCGCTGGCGCTGCGCGCCGGGCGCGCGATCTTCGCGGGCGGGCTGCGCTCGTTTGGAGCGCTGGCGGGCGTCGGCGACCTCGCCTTCAAGGTGCTGCCACTGAACGCCAAACTGCGCGTCGGCGTCCCGGCGATGGCGAACATCTTCTCGCAGTTCTCCGACCAGATCTCCAACGTCTACGAAGAAGGCGGCGACCGCATCATCTACACGATGGAGCGCTGCGTGCTGTGTTGGGGACGGCAAACAGATCGCCCGGTCTGCTTCATGGCGCAGGGCTTGCTGCAAGAAGGGCTGCGCTGGGTTTCCGGCGGGCGCGAATTTAAAGTCGACATGACGACCTGCATCGCCAAAGGCGACGACATGAGCCGTCTAGTCATTTATAAAGAGCCACTTTCGTGAAATAGCGTTTAGCTGTCAGCTTTTAGCGATCAGCAAGAACATTCATTGCATCGCGTACAACCGACCCCGGCGGGAACCGCATCCGCTGGGGTCGGTTTTTCTAGCGTGGGGTGAGCGGCGTGCGCGCTGTCCCCGGTCATGCTAGAATGAACGTGTTTCTTACTCCGAAGCAGCGAAAGGGAACGGTATGCGTTACCGGATCGCGTTGTTACTTTGTGCGGCTGTGTGGGTGCTGAGCGCCTGTAATTTGTCGAGTACGGGTCCACAGGCAGCTCCAACCCCGACGGGCGCTGCCAGTGGCAAGCCGGTCGTGACGATCCTATCGCCGCAGGATGGCGCTGAAGTCGTCGTCGATGAACAGATTCTGGTCAGCGTGAGCGCCAGCGACGCGGTTGGAGTGACGCGCGTGCAGTTGTTCGCCGACGATCAGATCGTCAAAACAGTATCCTCCGAGACCCCCGGCGGCGACCCGAACTTGAACGTTCTGCTGGATCACACGCCCAATAAAACCGGCTCGCTGACGCTTCAGGTGATCGCCTATCGCGGTGCTATCGCCAGCGATCCGGCTGAGATCACGGTGACAGTGCGCCAGAATCAGGCGCAGGTCACGGCGACGATGGGGTCACAGCCCAACAACATCCCGGTTATCGATCCTTACGATCCGACCTGCCGTCTGCTCGTGAATACCGGACTCAACTACCGCACCGGACCCGGCGTCGTCTACGACCGGATCAGCGTGCTGAGCACCGGGACGGTCGCGCCGATCACGGGGCGCACGGGCGACAACTCGTGGTGGCAAATTCGCGTGGGCGTTTCGACCGGATGGGTCAGCGGCGGCTACGTGACGCTCTACGGCAACTGCGCCAACGTGATCGTCCCGCCGATTCCGCCAACGCCGACCCCACACGTCACGGCGACCTTCACGCCGCTGCCGCCGACCAACACGCTCACGTTGACGGTGCAGCCGCCGACGGCGACGCCGACTCCCGGCTTGCCCGATCTGGTGGTGACGAACTTCAGCTTGGTCGGTGGCACGTCGCTGACGCTGGGCGGCGATCCATCGGTGACGGGGACGTTCTCGGTGACGGTGACCAATACCGGCGCCAGCCCGACGGGGCAGTTCAACAACCTCGTCAATGTCAACCCGCCGGACGCGGACACGCCGATTGCCGTCGTCGCCGGGCTGAATCCCGGCGAGAGCATCGTCCTGAACTTCGATCTCAGTTTCGCGGCGACGGGGAATTACAATCTGCAAGTGCGCGCCGACTCCGACAGCCAGATTACCGAGATCAGCGAGGTCAACAACAGCGCGAATTTGACGTTGGTCGTGAATCCATAATCAACCTACCACCGGGGCGATCTGCGGATCGCCCCGGTGGTTAAATTGACCGCATAACGGATGCGCTGTAGAATCGAAATATGGTCACACAGGTATTGATTATTCATGGGCAGCTTCCTTTTGCGATCAAGCTGAAGCAGACGCTTGAGCGCAATGCGCCGTTTGAAGTCCATCCGTTTACCTCGGTCGAGTCGGCAGTTGACTACCTGCAAAACCACGTTCAGGACGTGGCGCTGATCGATTTTTCGGCGGCGGACGCCGACGCGGAAGCGTGGGTCGCGCAGCTGCGCGCCGCGCAAGCCGACCTCGCGCTGATCGCCACGCCGCGCCAGAGCGACGATCAACTGGCGGCGCTGGACTTGCAGGCGACGCTCGACGCTGATTTCAGCACCCGCGATCTCGTTCAGGCGATTGACGTCTTTTTCCGAACGCACGAGCACCCCAGCCTCAGCAACAGCGGGTCGACGGCGCAGTTGGCGCGGCGGGTCGACGAAAAGCACGATCTTTCCCAGTCAGCCGTCTTTGTGCGACAGCAGCCGACTTTTGAGCCGCAGTTTCAGGAAGGTGATACGCCGTCGAGTTCGCCGGAAGACATCGCGGCGCTGCTGGGGGCTGAACCCGATCAGCCGGAGCAATCCTTCACCGACGTGCTGAATTCCTTATCACCTGACGTCACCGAAGAAGACACCCCACCGAGTCAATTCGCTAATTTGGTCAACTCTATGCGCGGCGAGGAAACCTATCGCCCGCTGCATTCGCGCCAACAGTTTGTGGACTTCGTGCTGAATGGCGAAGCGGACTCGCTGATCGACGAGAGCGATCAGGATCAGGCGGATGCTGCGGACGCTGCTCCCGGCAGCGCGTTCGAGCGCTTGGCTCAGGAAGAACCGCCGCTGCCGACCTTTGAAAACAGCGGCACGATTAGCGACCTGATTTCCGGCGTAAACGATCCGAGCTTCAACCACGTCCTGTCGCTTTTGCGCGGCGAGGAAGTGGACGAGGAAGAAGAAGAGGACGAGCCAGTACCGCCCTCGGCGGCGGATTTCGAGGTGGACGAGCGTCCGCAGCCGCAGCAAATACCGTCGCTGCGGCGGATCGAAGCCTTCGAGTTTGACAGCGAGCCGACTCCCGCCAAAGTGATTTTGCAGCGCACGCTGGAACAGCAGATGACCGGCGAGTTCTCGCTGGAAGAACTGCTGGCGAATATCGAGCAGCAGCTTCCGGCGCATCGCCCGAAGGTGCTGCCACTACCGTCGTGGCTGCGCGAGTCGCGACATTCGGAAGACTCGTTCGTCCTGCGCGAGCCGGATTTCCTGCCTAAAGAACTGCCGCCGGATTTGCCTGAAGAAATCCCCGGCGAACCGACGCCGGTCGGCTCCGCGGTCGAGACGTCGGAGAACTTGTATCCCGATCAGACGACGCAGCCCGCACGCGGTCAGCAGATCGAGGCGCATCCCGAAAATCTGGAGACGGAATGGCTGGAACAGCAGCCGAGATCGCAAGGCGAGACGGTTGTCTTCCCGCCGCCGGAGACGCTGCCGGAAGAAATTCCGCCGGAACCGACCATCGTTCATCAACCGGACGCGCTGCCAGAGCCGGTGGCTTCGTGGGACGTGCCCGATCAAACTGCCGATACGTGGGCGACGTGGGGCGAGCCGGAGTTTGAGGCGTCTGAAGAAATGCCAGAAGAAGCCGAAGCGGAGCCGGTCACCGCAGGAGCTGACGAAGCACCAACCGACAACTCCGGGTGGTACGATTTGGAGTCGAAGGATTTCAATACGCAGTTCGAATTAATGGCGGCATTTGAGGTCGTCGACGAGGAAATGGGCGTCACCGCACCTTCGGGCGCACTCTATACGGAAGCGTTGGTCGATTCGGCGGGCGAACCGCCGCCGCAAGCGCCGGAACCGGAGCAAGACCCGTATATCGCTCAGCTTGCCTTGAGCCTGACCGATGCCTCGCTCGAACTGACCGCCGAAGCGGTGCTGCTCACGCGCAAACAGCAGATCATCGCCTATTCGGGCGAGATGCCGGAAGAAGAATTCAACGACCTGCGCGACTTGATCGCCGACGATTGGGACGCGCAGCCCGGCGGCGGGCGGATTCGCTTCCTGACTGCGCCGGGCAGCGGCATCGACTACATGCTCTACTCGCGCCGCACCGAGGACGACCTCACGCTGTCGCTGATCTTCGCCGGGACGATGCCGCTGCGCGACATCCGGCGGCAGGGGCAGCGCTTGATCAACGCGCTGCTGAGCGTCCCCGAAGTGCCGGAAGCGACCGTCATGTCCAAGCCGGTGACCGACAAAACGCTGGTCGCGCCGCCCGTCGCCGACGATGCCGCCGTGCGGACGCCTTACGCTTGCGTTTGGCTGCTGCACGATCCAAACGCCTATCTCGACGCCGCCGTCTCGCAGGCGATCACGACCGGGCTGAGCATCCAACTGCGCGAGCAGCAGTGGCGGATTCACGCGCTGCAAGTGCGCGAAGACCACGTCTACCTGCTGGCAGAAGCACCCGGTGAAGACCCTGCTTACCAACTGATCCGCGACCTCAAGCGCCGCTCCGCCGAGATCGCCCACACGCAGAATCCGGCGTACTCGCCTGACGATCTTTGGGCGGACGGCTACCTCGTCGTCACGCCGGGGCGCGACCTCGACGTCGAGGAAATCCAGCAGTTCATCAACTTCGAGCGAATGGGGTAGAAACGAAGGACTGAGGTTCGAGGACTGAGGACTGAGTAAGAACAAAGTGCCTTCTAGAATTTGTGGGTGCTAGGCAGGCGACGTAACAAGTTTTTGCTTTTCCTCAGTCCTCAGTCCTCGTTACTCAGTCCTGTTTTCTTGTGTTATAATCCGCTCAGATGTTCGCAACCTCTCGGAGAGAAACCGATGGCGCTTCGCCCCGTAATTTACCTGCTCGATGGGCACGGACTCGCCTATCGTCATCACTTCGCCATGATGAGCCGACCGTTCATGACCGCTGCCGGCGAGGTCACCAGCGCGGTCTTCGGCTTCACGCGCACGCTGATGGACATCCTCGAAAAGGACAAGCCTTATTATCTCGCCGTCGCCTTCGACGAGGGCTTGAGCGGGCGCGACGAGCTTTACACCGAATATAAAGGCACGCGCGAGAAGATGCCCGATGAACTGGCTTCGCAAATCCCCCGGCTGCGGCAGATGGTCGAGACCTTCAACATCCCGATCCTCTCGCTGCCGGGTTACGAAGCCGACGATCTGATGGGGACGGTCGCGCGCTTGAGCGAAGAACAGAACGTCGACGTGCGCATCATCACCGGCGACCGCGACCTGCTGCAACTGCTGACCGATCACACCACCGTGCGGATGATCATCCCGCAGCGCGGCACGCCGGACGAACTCTACGACGTCGCCAAGTTCCGCGAGAAGTACGAGCTGGAGCCGCATCAGTTGATCGACCTCAAGGCGCTGATGGGCGACAGCTCCGACAACATCCCCGGCGTGCGCGGCATCGGGCAGAAGGGCGCGACCAAGCTCTTGCAGGAGTACGGCACGCTCGAAAACATCTACGCCCACGTCGACGAGATCAAGGGATCGACCCAGACCAAGCTGATCGAGGGGCGCGACTCGGCGTTCCTCAGCTACAAACTGGCGACCATCCTGCGCGACGTGCCCTTCGCCTTCGACCTGACCAAGTGTGTCGCCCACGATTTCGACAAGCGCCCGGTCGAAGACCTGTTCCGCGAACTGGAATTCAGCAGCCTGTTCAACCAACTGGGGCGGATCGCAGTACACGCGCCGCAGGCGCAGATGTCGATGTTCGACGAACTGCCCGACGCCGAGCCGCCGACCGAACCGGGCGAGTCGCTGGTGCCGACGACCATTGTCCAGACCGAGGCGGCGCTCGCCGAACTGGTGGCGACGCTCAACAGCGCGCAGGCGATCACCTTTGACGTGGAGACGACCAGCGTCGACCAGATGGCGGCGGATCTGGTCGGGATCGCGCTGGCGGTCGACGGCGACAGCGGCTATTACGTCCCGGTGGGGCATCTCAAGGGGCAGCAGCTTCCGCTCGATACCGTGATCGCGGCGCTGCGTCCGGCGCTGACCAATCCGACCATCGCCAAGTACGCCCACAACGCCAATTACGATCTCGTAGTCATGCAGAATTACGGCGTGGACGTGTCGCCGATCAGCTTCGACACCATGATCGCCGAGTGGCTGCGCGATCCTGTCAACGGCAGTCTGGGCTTGAAGCGCTTGGCGCTGGCGGTATTGGGACGCCACATGACCGACATCGACGCGCTGATCGGCAAGGGCAAGAATCAGCAGACGATGGATACCGTCGCCATCGACCTCGCCGCACCCTACGCCGCCGCCGATGCCGCCTGCACCCACGCGCTGGTCGAGGTGCTGCGCCCCAAGCTGGAGCGCGATGAAAACGCGCCCGCCGTCGATCCCCTGTGGGGCACGACCAATCCGCCTACGCTGCGCGACGTGTTCGAGCAGTTGGAACTGCCGCTGATCCCGGTGATCGCGGCGATGGAGCGGGCAGGCGTGCTGCTCGACACCGACGCGCTGGCGCAGATGAGCCTCGAAATGGGCGAACTGCTGGCGGGGCTTGAGGACGAAATCTACGCCTTCGCCGACGGCTATGGCAAGTTCAACATCAACAGCCCCAAGCAGTTGAACGACGTGCTGTTCGGCAAGCTGGGCTTGAGCGCCGAGGGCGTCCGCAAGACGACGCACGGTTTCTCGACCGCTGCCGACGTGCTCGACAACCTGCGCGGCGACCACCCGATCATTGGCAAAATCCTCGACTACCGCGAACTGACCAAGCTCAAAGGGACTTACGTCGATGCGCTGCCCGCGCTGGTCAATCCGCGTACCGGGCGCGTCCACACCAGCTACAACCAGACCGGCGCGAGCACCGGTCGCTTGAGCAGCAGCAACCCCAACTTGCAGAATATCCCGATCCGCACGGAAACCGGGCGCGAGGTGCGGCGGGCGTTCATCGCGCCGCCGGGGATGAAGCTGCTGGCGGTCGATTACAGCCAAGTCGAACTGCGGATCATGGCGCACGTCAGCCAAGAGCCAACGCTGCTGGAAGCCTTCGAGCAGGGGCAGGACATTCACGCGGCGACGGCTGCCATTGTCAACAATATCCCGATTGATCAGGTGACGCGCTCGCAGCGCAGTTTCGCCAAGCGCGTGAATTTCGGCTTGCTCTACGGGATGGGCGCGTTCCGGCTCGCTCGCGACAGCGAACTGACGCTGGCGCAGGCGAACGAGTTCATCAAGACTTACTTTGACCGGCTGCCGCGCGTGCAGCTTTACATGGAGCAGGCGAAGCAGATCGCCAAAGACACCGGCTACCTGACCACGCTGTTCGGCAGACGGCGGTCGTTCTCGTTTCAGGGGAATTTCAACGTCCGCCAGCAGGCGGAGCGCGAAGCGATCAACATGCCGATTCAGGGGACGGCGGCGGACATCATCAAGAAGGCGATGATCGACCTGCATCCGCTGCTCGACGATCTGGGCGCGTGCATGATTCTGCAAGTTCACGACGAACTGGTGCTCGAAGTGCCGGAGGATCGCGTACAGGAAGCGGCTGAAGTCGTCGTCCGGGTGATGGAAGGAGCCTGCAAGCTCGACGCCCCGCTCAAGGCGAATGCTCAAGCCGGGCGCAACTGGCGCGACGTCGAGACGATCACGGTTTAGCGTAGCGATTAGCTGTCAGCGTTCAGCTATCAGCTAAAAGCTAGTATCCGCGCTTGAAAAACGCTTCGTTCATCGGTAGGGGCGCAGCGCGCTGCGCCCCTACACTTGGCGCTGGCAACCGAAAGTTGCACGGCATTGTGTTCGTATTGGCTGAAAGCTGATAGCTGACTGCCAATTGCTGCTTTGAGTCCCTCTCTTAGCCATCTTCCACGCAGGGTAATCGTTTCAAAATCGCCATTCGGGTCAAAATAGGTCAGCAGTATTTTGTAGGGGCAGACCTTGTGTCTGCCCCGGTGGGCGAACACGTAGGTTCGCCCCTACAAAATCGTTATGAGCCATTGAAGTCCTTTTGGTAAATTTGAAGCGATTACCCTGATCTTCCACGTGGTTTTATGTATGCACGGCGGCAGACCGTGTTATACTTTGGTCACGCTTATATTTCGTTTGTTCTCTACAAACGCAGCAGACAGAAAGTTCACAATGCGGCACTTTATCGACCTCATGGATTGGTCTACTGAAGACCTGCGGCAGCTTCTTGATTTGGCAGTTCACTTGAAGATGGAATGGCGCTCCGGCGGCAATCAACCCGTGCTCAAAGGGAAGGCGCTGGCGATGGTCTTTCAGAAGCCGTCGCTGCGAACGCGCGTCTCGTTCGAGGTGGGGATGCAGCAGTTGGGCGGCTCGGCGTTGATGATCGGTCCACAGGAAATTGGACTGGGCAAGCGCGAGAGCGTCCCTGACGTGGCGCGCTCACTCTCATGCTTCGTGCAGGGGATCATGGCGCGCGTGTTCGATCACGAACACGTGCTCGGTTTGGCGAAGTGGGGCAGCGTTCCGGTGATCAACGGCTTGAGCGATGCGCAGCATCCCTGCCAAGCGATGGCGGACGTGATGACGATCTACGAACGTTTCGGGCGGATCGACGGGGTGCGGGTCGTCTACATCGGCGATGGCAACAACGTCGCGCTGTCGCTGGCGCAAGCGTCGGCGAACTTCGGCGCTCACTTTGCCGTCGCCACGCCGCCCGGTTACGGGCTTTCGGAAGAAGATATGGCGGTCGTCGGCGAGATCGCCGAGCGCACCGGCGGCTCAATCGAAGCTTACGAAGACCCCTATACTGCGGTGAAAAATGCCGATGTGGTGTATACCGATACATGGGTGAGTATGGGGCAGGAAACCGAGACCGAACAGCGGGTCGAAGCGCTGCGCCCGTATCAGGTCAACGACGACCTGCTGCGTCGTGCGGATAAGCACGCGATTGTCATGCACTGCCTGCCCGCGCACCGAGGCGACGAGATCACCGACAGCGTCGCCGACGGCGAGCAGTCGGCGATTTTCCAGCAGGCAGAAAATCGATTGCACGCCCAAAAGGCGGTACTCGTTACCTTGATGGGTTAGAGGCGGATACGGATGGCACGCAATCGAGAAGCCTATGAGCAAGCGATGAACGCCGGTCACAACGCCGCTTGGGATCAAGAGTGGGGGCTGGCGGTTGCATCGTATGGGCGCGCTATCCAAGAGTTTCCCGATGACCCGGAAGCCCACATTCATCTGGGCTGGGGCTTGTTGGAGATGGGGCGGCTGGAAGACGCGCTCAAGGTCTACACCCGCGCTCACCAACTCGCACCGGATGACCCGATCCCGCTGGAAAAGAGCGCCGACGTGCTCGAACGGATGGGGCGGCTGCGCGAGGCGGCGCAGCAGTACGTCAACGTCTCCGAGGTCTACTTGTCGCAGCACGATCTCGACAAGGCGATTGACAACTGGGAGCGGGCGACCCACTTGACTCCCGGCTTGATCCCGGTTCACGCTAAGCTGGCGCAAGCTTACGAACGGATCGGCGACAAGAAGAAAGCGATTTTCGAATACCTGAATCTCGCCTTCAATTTCCGGCGGCTGAATGACGTTGACAAGGCGATTAAGGCAGTGCAGCGAGCGCAGCGAATCGACCGCAATAACGCTCAAGTGCTCAATATCCTGCACGTGCTCGAATCCGGCGGTACGATTCTGCCGCCAACCGACGACAGCACGGTCGCCGCTGATGGGAAAGCTGCCTTAGCGCTGGACGACGACGAGGAGTCGCAGCCCATCGTCGATAATCCGCTTGGACCGCTCGGCGAGGCGCTCGATTACGGGTTGGGCTTGCTGGCGGCGTTCATCATGGAAGGCGACGACGCTGGCAAGATCGCCGGGGATGCTTTGCAGGCGATGGAAGCGCACCGGCAGGGGCTGTACGAGATCGCCGTCGAGTGCTACCAGCGCGCTGATGCGAAACTGCGTCACCCGGCGATCAAGATGAATCTCGGCGGGATGCTGCTGCTGGCGGGCAGGGCGAACGACGCGATCAAGCCGCTGCTGGACGCGGTGAATCATCCGCAGATGGCAAGCGGCGCTTATCATGGGTTAGGCAAAGCGCATCACGCCGTTGGCAAGGAAAAACAAGCGGTACGCTACCTGCTGCAATGCTTGCAGTTGGTAGACGGTGTTCAGACGATGGGGCAGGACGGTCAAGACCAATATTCGTCGGTTTACCAGCGCCTCACCCAAACGATAGAAAACGTCAACGACGAGAACATCAAGATCATCGCCGGACGGCTTGCCGAACTGCTGGAAGGCAAAGACTGGAAGCAGCGGATCGTCGATACGCGCCGCCAGCTTGAAGAAACGCTGCGCGAGCAGGGCGAGAAGGGCGTAATCGACATTTTGATCGCCGCGGAAGGCGACCGCCTCACCCGCTCGATTGCGCTGATTGACAGCTACCGGCGGCAGGGGTTACTGACGCTGGCGATGGACGAGGCGCACCGCGCCGTCGAGTTTTCGCCCAACTACCTGCCGATCCACGACCGCATGGCGGAGATTATGATCCGCGAGGGGCGGCTGCGGAACGCGGTGACCAAGAAGAACACGATTGCGCGCACCTATCTCGCGCGCGGTGAGAACGACCGCGCCCGGCAGATTTTGTTTAATGTCTTGGAGATGGCTCCGCTCGACGTATCGGTCCGCGAGAGCCTGATCGAACTGCTCGAACAAGAGGAGCAGTGGGACGAAGCGCTCGATCAGTACATCGATCTCGCCGACACCCATCATCAACTGGGCAACTTCGACAAGTCGCGCGAGACTTACGTGCTGGCGGAACGGATCGCCTTGCGCGTCAATGCCTCGCCGGAAAAGATCGTGCGGATCAAGCACCGGATCGCGGACATCGACCAGATGCGGCTCGACATCCGCAAGGCGCAGAAAACTTACGAGGAGATCATCCAGCTTGATCCCACTGACGAGCGCGCCCACCGGATGCTGGTCGATCTCAACTACCGGCAGGGTAATCAGGTCGAGGCGATTCGGCGGCTAGACCGGCTGTTAGGCTTATACGCGCGCAACAAGCAGGTGAATCGCATTATTCAACTGCTGGAAGAACTGGTGACGCTGTATCAGAAGGATACCGGGCTGCGTTCGCGCCTCGCCGCGATTTATCGCCAGCTCGGTCGTCAGCACGACGCGATTGTGCAGTTGGACGCGCTGGGCGAACTTCAGCTTGAGGCGGGGATGCACAAGGACGCCGCCAACACGATCCGCCAGATCATCGCGTTGAACCCGGAGCACGTCGAGGATTACCGAAAACTGCTCTCACAGTTGGGCGGTTAGCCGCCGGTGGCGTGTCGGCGGTGAAATGGAAGATCAATCAAGTGAGGTGAACCGCACGTTGCCCGATGGGGTTACTGTGATTAGGTCGAAACCTTGCTTGTTACTTGAGGTCAACTTGTCCTGTGGAACTGGTCTGGGCGTTTAGCAATCTAAATCTCAGCGCCATCGTCGATATTCTGCTGGTGGCGCTGGTCTTTTACGGTGTGAGTTTCCTCATCCGAGGGACGCAGTCGGTCGTGCTGGTGCGCGGCATGGTGCTGGTCTTCGGCTTGATGATCCTCGTCTCGAACGTTTTCAACTTGCTGGCGCTGCGCTGGCTGCTCGAAAACACGCTGACGGTGCTCGCGGTCGCCATTCCGGTGATCTTTCAGCCGGAACTGCGCCGCCTGTTCGAGCGGCTTGGTCGCGCCGGATTTCTGGTCAACCGCCAGCCGCACGAGACCGCTCGCGCCAAAATCATCGACGACATTTGCCAAGCTGCCGAGCGGCTCTCGGAGCGACGGCACGGTGCGCTAATCGTGCTAGAGCGCAACAGCAGTTTGCAGGAGTACATCCGCACCGGCGTACAGATGGATTGCGAAGTCAGCCCGCAGGTCTTGCTGACTGTGTTTTGGCCCAAAACCGAACTGCACGACGGCGCGGCGATCATCGATGGCACCGGACGGATCGCGTCGGCGGCGTCGGTGCTGCCGTTGTCGTCGGCGCGCACGCTGACGACGCCTAAGCTGGGCACGCGCCACCGCGCAGCACTGGGCATGAGCGAGGTCAGCGATGCGATTTGCGTGGTCGTCTCTGAGGAAACCGGACGCATCTCGATCACCAACGGCGGGCGTTTGATCCCGCGCCTCGACTCGAAGCGCCTGCGAACCATCCTCAATGCCTTTTACGGACCGGAACGCCCACAGGATCGTCCGCTGCTGCGGCGGATCCGCGATCAACTCAACGATATTGCGGTGCGTCTGCGGGATCGGCAAGAATAGCGCCGATGCAGACAGAACGCTCACTACGGCAGGTGATTATCACCAACGTGATTTGGCTGCTGGCGTCGCTGGCGCTGGCATTCGTCGTCTGGATGATCGCGGTTTCGCAGTCTGACCCGTTCGAAACGTGGCGGGTCCCCAGCGTACCGATCCATGCGACGCCCGATGCTGGCTTGATCATCACCAATCAAAACGTCATTGCCAGCAATGCCTCGGTTCAACTGCGCGCGCAGCGTTCCGTACATCAGCTCTTTTCGACCGATGACGTGTTCGTGATCGCCGACTTGACCGGGTTGGGTCCCGGTGAACACGTCGTCCCGCTGGATGCGCGGCTGGCACGTTCGGCGTCGGTCGTGTCGATTTTGCCGCGCCAAGTCACCGTCGATCTCGAAATCGAGGAAGCGCAGCTTAAGCCGGTCAGCGTCGACATCACGAGCCAACCCCCGTTGGTCTACAGCGTGGGCGAGGCGGATTTCGACGTGCGGCAGGTCGAGGTCAGCGGACCGGAGAGCAAAGTCGCATTGGTCACACAAGTGCTGGTGCCGGTGTCGCTAGACGGGCAGCGCAGCACCTACGAGGGCGACGTTCGACCGATCCCCGCCGATGCCGATGGCAACACGGTTACCGGCGTGACGCTCGACCCGCAGACGGTTCACGTGACCATCCCGGTCGAGGCGCGCTCGGACGTGCGCGAGGTGCGGGTGCAGCCCAACATCGTCGGCGAACTCGCCGAAGGCTACGTGCTGACGGCGGCTTTCGACTATAACCCGAAGACGGTGGTCGTTAAGGGTCCTGCCGGCGTGCTGGCGAATCTGCCGGGGACGTTCTTCACCGCGCCGATCAGCCTGTCGGATAAGACAAGCAGCTTCGAAGTGACCGTCCCGGTCGAACTGCCGGACTCGCGGCTGACGGTCGTCACCGGGCGCACCGTGACGGTGACGGTCGGCATCGATACCCAGACGATCACCCGGCAGTTCGATCACATCCCGGTCGAGTTCATCGGCAGCAAGACCGAACTGAATTATCACTCGGCGACGACCGAAGTCACCGTCTTGGTGACTGGTCCGCAGCCGCTGCTGAACCAACTCAGCGAAAATGACCTGAGTGTGTTGGTCGACGTGAGCGATTTGGCTGCCGGAGACAGCGCACAGCTTGCGCCAGTCGCGTCGATCTCGGCGGGCGATGCGGTCGTGACCACCTCGGTGCTGCCTGCGCAAATCGACGTCGAGGCGAGTGCGACGGCGACCGCCGAACCAGCGGCGGGTTCGCCCGGCGGTTGATTGCTGTGCTTGAGAAGCCCTTTGAATATTCGTGGTTTTCCCCGTAGGGGCGCACGGCTGTGCGCCCCCATCTTCCCTTACAATGGATATTTTCAAATGGCTTCTGCGAACGAAGGCATCGCCTCGCTCTCCTGCCCACACCTCAACGGGTAAACCGCTTGACGACTAGAATTTGTGTTCTATAATGAGGATAGAAGGCTGCTGCCCTCACGTGGTTTTGTCCTAAATCGGCACGGCATCGGTGGAGCATGGCTAGCACGAATGGCAAGGGGCGATGAACCAAACCCGGCACGAGAAAACACGGGAAGCGATGATTAATTTGCTGAAGTGATCGGTGGCAAGGGAAGAATCACCCCGTTATTTTCCACCGTTCCCCTCATTCCCGCGTGCCAAACGTCCTCCGGCGGTTGAACCTACGCAGTCGGACGCCGTTCTGATACAATGAGGCGTCATTCAGTTATTGAGGTTGCAACAAAATGGCGCGCAAACCACTGGTCGCCCTCGTCGGCAGACCCAATGTCGGGAAAAGCACGTTGTTCAACCGGCTGGTGGGTGAGCGCATGGCGGTGACGGACGAGATTCCCGGCACGACCCGCGACCGCCTGATCGCCGAGTTTGACTGGCGGGGTCGGCTGTTCAACGTCGTCGACACCGGCGGTATTGAGATCTATCAGCCTAAAGGCTCGCGTGATGAGTCGCCGCTTGCCGAAGGCAGTGTGGACTTTATCACCGAAATCAAGGTGCAGGCGCTGCAGGCGGTGCAGGATGCCGATTTGGTGATCCTGCTGGTCGACACCGTCTCCGGGATCACCGCCGCTGATGAGGAAATCGCCGAGATTTTGCGGCGCACGGATAAGCCGGTGCTGATCGCTGCTAATAAAGCCGATCACATGGGTCGCACTGGCGACGTGGTCGAGTTCTACGGTCTGGGCGTCGGCGAGGTCTTCGCCATCAGCGCGATTCACGGGTTGGGTGTCGGCGATCTGCTTGACGCGGTGTACGAGGCATTGGGCGGTGAAGAATTTCCACCGGAAGACGAAGACGACGATCATCTCCGAATCGCCATCGTCGGGCGTCCGAACGTCGGCAAGAGCAGCTTGCTCAACCGGCTGCTTGGCGAGGATCGGGTGATTGTCAGTCCGATTGCCGGGACGACCCGTGACGCGATTGACACCGAGATCGCCTACTTTGGCGAACGAGTGACGCTGATCGACACCGCAGGCATTCGCAAGCGCGGCAAAATCGAGCCGGGCGTCGAGAAATACAGCGTCGTTCGTGCCAACAAAGCGATGGAGCGGTCGGACGTGGTGCTGTTGGTGCTCGACGCGCTGGACGGCATTACCGATCAGGACCAGCACATCGCGGGCTACGTCATGGAAGCGCGTAAGAGCGTCGTGATCGTGGTCAACAAGTGGGACGTCGTCGAAAAGGACTCGCTCACGCTGCACAATTTCGAGAAACTGGTGCAGGAGAAGTTCAACTTTCTGCCCGATCCGCCGATGATCTTCATCAGTGCGTTGACGGGTCAGCGGATTCATCAAGTGCTGGAGGTGGCACAGCGGGTGTATGAAGGTCGGCATTTCCGCATCCCGACCGGGGAGTTGAACCGTATCATCCGTAACGCCTATCAGAAGCATCCACCGGCAGCGCGCGGTATCCGTCGCTTGAAGATCCTCTACGTCTCACAGGTGGCGGTCGCCCCGCCAGTCATTCTGCTTCACGTTAACGATCCGAGGCTGGTTCACTTTACCTATAAGCGTTATCTCGAAAACCAAATCCGGCTGGAGTACGCCTTTGCGGGCACGCCAATTCGCCTGAGCTTTCGCTCCCGTGAAGGCGGGCTGGATGACTAGCGAAGGCGCGCCTACCGAGTCTTGACGCTGGCTCGCTTGACTGCTACACTTCCTCTGTATGTGTAAGGTCCCATCGTCTAGCGGTCTAGGACGTGGCCCTTTCAAGGCCAAAACACGGGTTCGAGTCCCGTTGGGACTAACAATCGCTTCATCGCTTGAAAGAGTGGTGGAGCGATTTTCGTTTACTTCAAGGTTATCATCAGAGCCGCCGTCATTGCCATCAATCACGCCTTCATCGCCGTAAAGATCAGCGCGCAGGATCAAGTATTGGTCAGCCCAAGGATGCAGCCTGAAATCGACAATCTGCTGCTTGTCGAGGTCGAATACGATGTACTGGAACAGCCCACGCGCCAGCACCGACCGCCCATCGCTATCCGCAGATTGCCAGAGGTCGAGAAGCTGACTAAACGCCACCATGACGCGCTCAAGTTCAACCGCTTTTTTCTGTGAATCGGTCGTTCGCGCTTCCCAAAAGGCGATCTGACGTTCTCGATCTTCTTTGTCGCGGTAGTATTCTTCGGCAGTGATCACCGCGTTCTTGTAGAGGTCAAGCAGGTTAGCAAGCTGCTGCTTGAGAACGGCAATCGCCGCGCGCTTTTCTCGTTCTAAATTCACGCTATCCGCAGGATTACTCTTTTCGCCCATCGCTAATTCAAGCATGAGGTTGTGCGCTTCAGGTTTTAGTGTGAGTAGCTGGACGAGCCGCAAGAAATCCGCTTCAATTTGTTCAGCTAGCACCGAGCGCCGTTTGCAGCCGCAGCGGACGCCTTCAGCGTGACGATAGCGCGGTTTATCCGTGTTTGTCCCACTCAGGCGAGAACGCCGCCGAGGGTTATCCTCTTTGAACGCGATCCGCTCACAGTGAGCGCAGTAGACAAGCCGGAGCAGCCCATAAGGATAGACGCGCCGCACCGACCCCGACGGACGAATAACCATGCTGCGCTGCGCTTGTACCCGTGCTACTTTTCGGAGCAGAGCGAGGTCGAACACTGCGCGACCCGTGTCGTAAAGAATTTCGTCTTGCTGTGCATCCTCGTAAGCAGCACGATTACGCGCCTTGCCATCGGTGATAATGCCCGCGTATTCGCGCCAGTTGGCGATGCAGCGGCGAACGTCCTCACTCTTGAAAAGGCGCGGACTATCCCACCGATCACGAAATGCCCATCCCTCGCGCGTAAGCTGCTTGGCGATGCGGTTGTAGCCGTTTTTATCCTCAGAGTAGAGTTCGAGCACCCGCTTGGCAGCATCATAGTAACCGTGCCAGATTGCACCCTCTATAGGCGTATCATCATCGATTTTCCCCGCTTGCCAACCGCCTGCTGGCAGTTTCCAAGCGCCCGAAGGCGTCGGAATCAGATAGCCATCTTCATTGCGTACCGTGCCGAACGGCGGAATGCCGACCGTGATCTGTTTGCTCTTGCGATAACGAATGCTGTCTTTCGCGCGGCGTGAACCGTCGAGCGCATACATTTCATCGACAAACGCTTGCATGAATAAACTCATGCGCCCATCCGACGTTTTGATGTCGAGCATTCGATCTGAGACACCGACGTACAGCTTAACGTCACTACTGGACAGTTCATCAAATAGCTTGAGCGCCCGCCACGTATTCCGCATTGCCCGCGACGTGTCATTGACCGCCAGCACCGCCACGTCAGGATCGTTTAGCCGTGCCTTAAGCAACAACCACTGCGGGCGATTGTCCTCTTTTGTGCCGGACTTGTGCTTGTCGGCGTCCTCATACCATTCGGGAATCCAGCCGTATTTCTCGCACGCTGCTTGAATATTGGCGCGTTGGCGTTCAGGACTTTTGAGATCGGATTCGTTCTTGGTTTGGGAAAGACGCACGTAGCAGAGGGCAACGCGGCGTTCTACCTGTGGGGAAGAATTACGCTTCATGACAGACATCCTTTTCGGTATGGCACAGCACCCGCCGACCTGCTAGAGTCTGTCGGTAGGTCGTGCGCTAGATGAGTTAGTGCATGACCAGAACGCCGGGGTGTTCTCCGCACTTCGGCGTTCGTCGTATCTGAACTCAGAGTAACGCCAGCAATTCCGCGTGTCAAGTGATCCCCTGATCAGACTTTGAATTGAGGTTTTTAGCCAACAACTCATTGAGGATTTCGAGGAAGTCCGCCAGACCATCCACATTGACTTGATCGGCATAGCGCTCATCGTGCTGTTGCTCTGCAAGTCGAGCGCCAACTTCACGCGCGAAACGGCGGAGCGCTTCAGGTTTGATCGGCTGATAGATGATGCGCTTATTCGGCATTATCAGCCCCACCTACCAGATGAGAAAGCACCGCCCATTTTTCTTGTGCCTTCTGTGAAGGCGGTTTGTGATTCGAGTCGAGCAGCTTCAAGGCATCGCCCAAATCCTGTTCGACCGGACGGCGTAGGTCACAGCTCGTCTTCAGTTGCTCAGTATCTGTCATTCTCATCTCCTCAACTCGTCGAATTGACACGGGTTGTGCCAATTGACAGATCGACAGTTACAGCGAATTGGCACAGGATGTGCCAATTCAAGGCTGAACGAGACGATAAGTCTCTGACTTCGGTCCGGGCTTATTTGGCGTGTCCACCCGGACAAGCGTCCCATCACTTTCTAGCGCACGCAGCGCATCGATAACCGCTTTGCGCGGCGCACGCAGCGTCCGATACGTTTCGCGGACACTGGCGCCCTCCGGATGCGCGCGGAGCAAACCGAGGATGCGATTCTCAAGCCGTGCTTCTTCGCTCTCGCCGAGATTAGCGAGCAGCCGATGCGCAGAAACGTGTCACTTTTCCACGATCTGCTGTGCGCGATACCAATGGGTTGTGTTGACGGTCGGTCGATGCGATCCTGAAGTGACTTCTGGAAGTGCCGGCTGATGCCGATCAAATCGGTCTGTTCGTCCAGATCGGCACGGATGGCTTCGCGGATCAGGTCGGCTTCGCTGATATCGCGCGGATGTTTGCTCACCAGCTGCGCCAAGCGATCGCGCATCTCCGGCGTCGTGCTGACACTGCGGCGGATGGATTTGGTCACGGACATGTTGGTTTCCTCAAGTGGACATACCTCGATCATCACACAGCACCACGTCACCCCTGCGGAATTTTCCCGTTTGGGTGCAAAAGTCTGGCGGGGTGTGTCTCCTGAGCACATACGTACGTGCTGACGTGCCAGCCAGCACGTGCACCCCTGGTTACGGGTGTGCCACGTGAGCGCGCACATAAGCCTCCACCGGCGTCTGAGGTGGCGAGCGTTTTAGCTCGCAACACGCCTCAGCACCCATCTCCTGCCGGAGACGGGGAACTGATGCTCAGCCGATGCGCGAACGCGCACCCCTGCTGAGGCGTGTCGGTCGTCCCTTCGGGACGACGGCGCTGCTGCGAGGCAGCGCCACCTAACCAGTCGGGACCACCTTCGACCGGAAGAGAAACTTGGTTCAGGAAGTTGCGGTCGATGGCGGGTCGTCCTAGGATCGGGACTGGTATTCCAGAGCTAAGACCTTCTGCCACAGTGGTGTGGTCGAGGCTGCTGCCTCGCAAGAACCCGAGTCTGAGCCTGGTTCCCGTTCCTGACTGTTTTGACCATTGGTGGCAAGCGCCAGCCTGACCCCGTTCGGAAGAGTAGGCGAAGACAAGCGGAATGGGCTGGAATACCGACCCAATAGCCAGGGAGGTCATCATGAGTCAGCCAAACGCAGTAAGCGTGTGGAACGCATGCCGATTGTGTACCCGAATGCAGCCGGGTTAGATATCGGCGCGAGCGAGATTTATGCCTGTGCCCCACCGGACCGAATTGAGGAGCCGGTGAGGGTTTTCGGAACGTTCACGGTCGACCTGCACACGTTCGCGGATTGGCTGACTGCCTGTCAGGTGGATACGGTAGCGATGGAGTCCACCGGCGTGTACTGGATCCCGGTGTTTGAAGTGCTGGAAGCACGCGGATTCACCGTTTGCCTGGTCAACGCCCGCCATCTGAAGGGGGTACCGGGACGGAAAAGCGACGTACAGGACTGTCAGTGGATTCAGAAGCTGCACAGCGTGGGATTGCTGACCCATTCGTTCCGTCCGGACGGGGAAATGTGTGCCTTGCGCGCTTATCTCCGGCACCGGGCGGACCTATTGGAGCATCGCGCTTCGCATATCCAGCACATGCAGAAAGCCTTCCAGCAGATGAATATCCAACTGCCGCAGGTGCTCAGTGACATTACCGGCGTGACTGGATTAGCCATCGTGCGGGCGATTGTGGCGGGGGAGCGGGATAGTGTGCAGTTGGCCCGGCTGCGTAACCCGCACTGTAAATCCTCGGAGGAAACGATTGCCAAGGCGCTGACAGGGACGTGGAAAGCCGAACACCTGTTTGCGCTCCAGCAAGGGTTGGAATGCTACGACTTCTACACCCAGCAACTTGCCCGCTGTGATGCGCAAATTCAGCAGCAATACGCCCTGATGAAACCGCGTTGGTCGGTTGCGCCCGACGCTTGCGCCACGCCGACAGCCAAACGTCCGCCCAAAAAGCCGAGTAAGAACAGTCCTGCGACCGGGGTCGAGGACGAACTCCTGCGTCTCACCGGCGTAGACATCGCGGCTGTCGCCGGAATTGGAGCGGGTCTGGCTCAGACAATCCTGTCCGAGATTGGCACCGACATGAGCCAATGGCCGACCGAGAAGCATTTCACCTCCTGGCTGGGGCTGGCTCCGCACAATGATATTTCAGGCGGCAAAGTGCTGCGTTCTCGCATCCTGCCGTCTCGGAATCGGGCCGGCCAAGCCTTTCGCCAGGCGGCGATCTCCGTCAGTCACACAGCGACGGCTTTTGGCGCGTTCTACCGGCGCAAGCGGACACAAGGGGGTCCGTTATATGCCCAAGTCGCCACCGCCAACAAGATCGCCCGAACCGTCTATCACCTTCTCAAATATCATGTGCCCTACCAAGAATTGGGCACCGCCGAATTTGAACGTCAGCATCGGGAACGCGACCTGAAGCGCTTACGTAAAACTGCGGCTCATTTAGGCTTCACCTTGGTCGAGCTCCCCTCGATGCCAGCGACAGCATGACCTGCCCTGACTGAAGGTCACTGTCTACTGCTGCTCTTCAGCGCTGTTCTGGACGACACAGCGCTCTGTTTGCTGGTGCGTCCGGTGGGCGGGGATGTCCCCGCCCACGTACCAGACAGCACCCGCAGGGGCTGTCTGGGTGCGCCACGCAGGGGCGCACATCAGCCTCCACCGGCGCGTGAGGTGGCGAGCTTTTAGCTTGCGCCGCCCCTCGCCGAGGATTCAGCTACCGCTGAATACACCTTCGGCAGCCACCAATGCACCCGTCTGCGACGGTCGCATTGCGGCGGGGGGCGTCGGCTTCCGCGAACGCGGAAGCAGCGCTGCTGCAAGGCAGCGCCGGGATGCCGAACCGGGTGACAGCAGCTCCGTTTGAGGGCGAGGGAGTGGGGCTGTCCGTCGGAAGAAGCGCACTGACAGGTAGCACCCTGCATCTTGGTTGTGTGTGACAGGAAATCCTGTTTGCCATTGATGCTGACCGACAGCCTTCTTCATCCAACAGCCTCGGACGCTGTCTAAACTCGGTCGTTTTCAAAGCCAGAAAAACCGCACATGGGGTGTAG
>CAWGYC010000010.1:0-6494 GCA_963826685.1 uncultured Chloroflexia bacterium
GACAAGACGAATGCCAGACCTCTGATGGGTCCCCGATTTACATCAGCATGAGTGTTATCACGAAAATAGTGATAATGTTCATTTGATTTAAACGGATTAAATTTATTAAACTTCATACATCTGCAAAAATACATTTCGAGGAAATTATGAAGCACAAATTTTCGTTACTCGTTCTTGCTGCATTGGTTTTCCTCCTTCTCAGCGCCTCGCTGACCGCCGCTGCTGGTGAACGAACAGTCGTCATCGGCTTCACCGCATCTCAGACCGGAAAGTACAACGTCGAATTGACCCGCCAGGTCAACGGTCTGAATCTATGGCTGAATCAGATTAACGATGCGGGCGGTATCACGCTCAGCGACGGCACCGTGATCAAGTTCACGACCGTCTCTTACGACGACGAGTTTGCGACCGACCGCGTTCAGGAGTTGTACACGCGGCTGGCGACGGACGACAACGCTGATTTCCTCATCAGTCCCTATTCGAGTGGACTGACGGACGCTTCAGCGGTGATCGCCGAGCAGTACAACAAGATCATGATCACCACCGGCGCGGCGTCCGACAGCACCTATCAGAAGGGCTACTCGCTGGTGTTTCAGACCTACACGCCTGCCAGTCGCTATCTGACGGGCGCGCTGGATTTACTTGCCTCGGTCGATTCGTCGGCGAAAAAGATTGCCATCGTTCACGAAAATGACAAATTCTCGACCGACGTATCCAATGCTCTCAACGACTATGCTCTGTCGCTCGGCTATGACGTTGTGCTGTTTGACGGCTACGACACCGGCACGACTGACTTCGCCGCCTTTGTCAACAAGATTCAGGATGCAGCCCCGGATGCGGTTCTCGGCGGTGGGCATTTCCAGGACGGCACGACTTTCGCTCGCCAACTGCAAGAAAAGAAGGTCACTCCCAAGTTTGTCGCCCTGCTGGTCGCGCCGCCTGAGCCGACCTTCGCCGAACTGGGCGCGGCGGCTATCGGCATCGTCGGACCCAGCCAGTGGGAGCCGCAGACCCAGATCAGCGCGGATACACCTCTCGCAGAAGGCGTTGAGTTCTTTGGACCCTCTAGCCAGGAATTCACCGACGCTTACATGGCAGCCTACGGCGAAGAACCGTCTTACCACGCGGCAGGCGGCTACGTCTCCGGGCTGCTGCTCAACAAAGCCATTGTTGACGCCGACTCGGTGGAAACTGACGCCGTGAAGCAGGCGCTCGATAACCTGAACCTGCTCACCTTCTTCGGTCGCATCCAGTTCGATACGACGCCTGAGTCGCATGGGCTGCAAATCGGGCACTCGATGATGTACATCCAGTGGCAGGGCACCGCCGATTCTCTGGAGAAGCAGATCGTGTGGCCGCCCGAAGCCGTGACTGCGCCGCCGCTTTACCCCATCGGCGGCGAATAAGCGCCTCCGGAGCGATTGCGCAAAACGCTGTGGGGCAGCCGACGCGCTGTCCCACAGCAATATTGGCTGCGGCATTTCCTGAAACGTGTCGGGTTTCCTAGCCCATTCCTGCCGAAGTCACACTGCGCTGCACGGGCGACGGAAATCCAATAAATCTGCTCACTTAGACCCATAAGGTCGCCTTATGAACATATTCGCCTTCATTATTGACGGCTTGTTGATCGGCTTTGTCTACGGCATCGCAGCGATGGGGCTGACGCTGATCTGGGGCGTGATGAACGTCATCAATCTCTCGCACGGCTCGATCATCGCTCTGGGGATGTTTGGCATCTACTTCCTGTTCAGCGGCTTGGGGCTTAATCCTTACCTCGGCTTGCTGCTGGTGGCGGCGGTCGGGCTGGTGAGCGGGATGCTCATCTTCACCATCGCCATTCGGCGCGTGATTAATGCGCCCCATCTCTCTACGCTGCTGGCGACCTTTGCCGTCAACATGATTATCATCGGTCTGGCGACGACTGCGTTCACCACGTCCCCACGCAACGTCGATTTCTCGCTGGGGAGCATCTCGCTCGGCTCGTTCAACATCCTCGGCACGCGGGCAGTCGCGGCGATAGCCTCAGTACTGATCACGGGTGCGCTCTATTACTTCCTCTACCGCACCATTCCCGGCAAGTACGTTCGCGCAGTGGCGAACAATCGGGATGCTGCCGAACTGATGGGCATCCCTTCCACACGCACGCTGGCGCTCAGCTTCGGTCTGGGGACGATGCTGGCGGCGGTTGCCGGTGGGCTGATCGCCACGTTTTTCCCGTTCACCATCTTGTCCGGCAGTACTTATGAACTCAAGAGTTTCGTCATCGTCGTGCTCGGCGGTGTGGGCAACCCGCTCGGCGCACTGATCGGTGGGCTGATCCTGGGAACTTTCGAGGGGATCATTCCCTATTTCCTGCCGACGAGCTGGGTGACGGTTCTGGAGTTCGTGCTGTTCGTGGTCATACTCCTCATCCGTCCAAAAGGTCTGCTGGGGGCAACGCGATGATCAGGCGCAATCTGCGAAACCCCGGCTTGTGGCTCACTCTGCTCATCGTGTTGGGACCGGGCTTGCTGCCGGTCATCACGCAGAAGGCATCGACCCGTGAGGAGATTTTCACCGTTTTGCTCTCGATGGTGCTGGCAAGCAGCCTGAACATCCTGTTGGGGTTCACCGGCTATGTCAGCTTCGGGCATATTGTGTTCTTCGGGTTGGGCGGCTACGTTGGGCTGTACCTGATCATCGTCCAGCAGTGGTCGCTGTGGACGGCGGCTGTTGCAGGAGGTGTGGCGGCGGGCTTGCTAGCGTTCGTGCTTGGGTTGACGATCCTGCGGCTGCGCGGCAGCTACTTCGCGCTGGCGACCATTGGCGTCCTCGAGGCGATGCGCGCCTTTATCAACAACTTCGTGCCGTTCGGTGGTCCCGTCGGTCTCTCGCTGAATTTCCAGACCTACCGGGATTACGGCGGCGCGGCGCAGGCGCTCTGGATGGTGTACTACATTGTGCTGGCGCTGGCGCTGTTGAACGTCGTGATCAGCTTTCTGGTGAAGAACAGCAAGTTCGGTCTCGGACTTCTGGCGATCCGCGAGGATGAAGACGCGGCAGAGGTGATGGGTGTGGTCACGCCGCGCGCCAAGACCTGGGCATATGTACTCTCGGCAATTCTTCCGGGCGTCGTGGGCGTTCTTTTCTTCTTCAAAAATGGGAATGTCGAACCCGATCAGGCGTTCCGGTTGCAGACCTCGATTGAACTGCTGGTGATGGTCATGCTCGGCGGTTACGGGACAGTATTCGGTCCTGTGCTGGGTGCTATTGGCTATCAACGCCTGCGCGGGCTGCTGCTCACCAGCGACCTGTTCAAGAACATCCAGCTATCAGTCGCAGGGGTGCTGCTGCTGGTGATCATCCTGTTCATCCCTGCCGGTGCGGTAGGTTGGCTGCGCCGCCGCTTTCCTGTGACACGGAGGTATGTGCCATGATCCTGGAAGTGAGCAGTGTCAGCAAGCGTTTTGGTGGTCTCCATGCACTGTCAAACGTCACATTCGCATTGTCGGAGGGGCGCATTCTTGGGCTGATCGGTCCCAACGGGGCGGGGAAGACCACCCTGTTCAACGTCATCAACGGTGTGTATGCCCCAGAGGAAGGTCGCGTCGTTTTCCGAGGCGAGGACGTTACTGGCTGGAAACCCTACCGGATCGCACGGGCGGGGTTGGCGCGGGCACACCAAATCGTCCGCCCGCTCAACGAACTGAGCGTCCGCGATAACGTCATGGTTGGCGCCTGTTTTGGGCGTGAGACCCAGTCGCTTGCGGCAGCGGCGGGCACCGCCGACGAGGTGCTGGCGTTCGTTGGCTTGGGCGAGCGTGCCGATCAACTCGCGGGCAGCCTCAATATCGGTCAGAAGAAGCGTCTGGAAATGGCGCGAGCGCTGGCGGCGCGTCCCTATCTGCTGCTGCTCGACGAAGTGCTGGCGGGCTTGAATCCCTCCGAAATTACGCTGATGATCGAGATCGTTCGGCAAATCCGCGAGCGGGGCACGACGATTATTATGATTGAGCACGTCATGCAGGCGATCATGAGCGTTTCTGACCAACTGCTGGTGCTCGATTTCGGCAAGCCAATCGCTTTCGGAACGCCGCAGGAAGTCGGCAATGACCCGCGCGTGATTGAGGCTTATCTGGGCGATCCGGAGCTCGCCGCCAGCCTCCTGGAATCATCGTTAGACGATCCGCAGGGCGATCAATAAAGGGGAGACGACAACCAATGGCGATTCTCGACCTTCAAGACCTAGCATCCGGCTACGGGGAAGTTCAGATATTGTGGGGCGCGTCTCTCTCGCTTGAACAGGGGAAAATTACGGCGCTGGTGGGCGCGAACGGCGCGGGCAAGACGACGCTTCTGCGGACGGTCATGGGGCTGGTGCGACTGAAGAGCGGCAGCGTGACGTTTAGCGGACGCGATGTAAGCCATCTGCCGGCGCACACCAAGGCGGAAATGGGGCTGGTTCTCGTCCCCGAAGGACGTCAGCTTTTTGGCGACATGACGATTGAAGAAAACCTGGAGATGGGCGCTGCGCCGCAGCGCGCCAAAGCGCATTTCCAGCGAAATCTGGAACGCGTCTACGACATATTCCCTCGACTGCAGGAACGTCGCCGTCAGAAAGCGTTTACGTTGAGCGGTGGCGAGCAGCAGATGCTGGCGGTTGCACGCGGGATCATGGCAGAACCTATCGTGTTGATGATCGATGAACTGTCGCTTGGGCTTGCGCCTGTCCTCGTGCTCGACCTGTTTCAGACGCTGCGACGCCTGAAACGAGAAGGTCTGACGATACTGCTGGTGGAGCAGAACGTGCAAATGGCGCTGGCTGTGAGCGATTACGCCTTCGTGCTCGATCACGGCAAGGTTGATCTACATGGGGCAAGCCGCGACCTCATGAAAAATGAAGACATCAAAGCCGCCTATCTTGGCGTTTAGTGACGGGTCGCGCGCACAGCATTTGGTAGCGAAGCCGCGATCTGGAATGTTCGGGCAAATATTGAGGGGGAGAGCCTCTTCGCCAAACTCCCTCTCGTGTTCCAATTGGATTGACGACATACAAGCGCAGCGG
This sequence comes from uncultured Chloroflexia bacterium, assembly GCA_963826685.1. Taxonomy (GTDB): domain Bacteria; phylum Chloroflexota; class Anaerolineae; order Aggregatilineales; family Phototrophicaceae; genus Flexifilum. The sequence continues at coordinate 5,045 of CAWGYC010000010.1, forward strand.
TACGGCGAAAAACCGGGTACCGCTTACTTCGCGCCCATCCGCATCCCGCCGTCCAGCCGAATGACCGCCGCGTTGAGCATCGTGTTCTCGACGATCTGCTGAGCGAGACGGGCGTATTCCTCCGGCTTGCCCAGACGCGGCGGGAATGGAATCTGCTGGCTGAGCGATTCGCGCGCCGCTTCGGGGATCGACCCCATCATGGGGGTGTCGAACACGCCCGGCGCAATCGTGTTGACGCGGATGCCGTCGCGGGCGAGGTCGCGGGCAATCGGCAGTGTCATGCCGACGATGCCGCCCTTCGACGCCGAGTACGCCGCCTGCCCGATCTGCCCGTCGAAGGCGGCGACCGACGCCGTGTTGACGATCACGCCGCGCTCGCCTTCGGGGTTCGGCTCGTTGCGCGCCATCGACGCCGCCGCCAACCGGATTACGTTGAACGTGCCGATCAGGTTGATGCGCACGACCGTCTCGAACACGTCGAGCGGGTGCGGACCATTCTTGCTGGTCGTGCGCAGCGCCATCGCAATCCCGGCGCAGTTGACCAGAATTTGCAGCGATCCGAAGCGCTCGTGCGTCGCGTTGATGGCGGCGCTGACCTCCTCCTCGCTGGTCACGTCGGCGGCGACGGCGATGGCGTTGTCGCCCAGCTTGGCGGAGAAGTCGAGCGCGCGGGCTTCGTCCCGGTCGAGCACGACCACGTTCGCGCCGCCCTCGGCGAAGCGGCGCGCGGTCGCCGCGCCCAACCCGGACGCCGCCCCGGTGATTAATGCAGTTGCTCCTCTGAGGTCCAAAGTCTATTCCCCCAAAATCTTATGGTGTCGTAAGCAAACGCCCGCAATTTCCGCTGGGCGGACCTGACTTTAACGCTTCCCGGCGCTTTTTACTCTCAACCCGTCCCCTCAACCTGCGGCGATCTTCTGCATCCAGGGGATGTGTTTGGCGTAATGGCGGAACGTGGCGTTCCCCAGGCGGTTCGCTGCCGTGTCGGTCGCCTGCGAATCCGGCTGATAGTAATGGTAGGGGCGCTGCAAATCCGCTTCCGAAAGCGCCTGAACGCGCTCGATCAACTCCTCATGCACCTGCTGAAAAGTCTGTTTGACCTGCGCCCAGGACAGGTCTTTATTGCGCTGATAAATCTGGTCGTTGATGCGGTCGATTTCGCCGCTCGCCCAGGTTGCGGCATCGACGCCCATGTATTCGCGGCGCGGCAGCTTCTGGAAAAAAGCATTCATGCTGCCTTCCCACATGGCGATGTGAATGACGTGATCCTTGATCGTCCAGCCGCCCGCGTCCTTCGGCTGCGTGAGCTGTGTCTCGCTGAGCGTTTCCAGGTAGGTATTGAGATCATCCCATCCCTGCTGCATGGCGGCGATAAGCTGCGCTTTGGTCATTTCGTTCCCGGTGTTCATCTGTCGCTCGTGTTCTTTACAATCACGTCGATGTAGTCCGT
>CAWGYC010000011.1:0-325491 GCA_963826685.1 uncultured Chloroflexia bacterium
AATTTGGATGCTGCTCCGTCGCTTGATCAAAGTAGGGAACAGTGAATTTAGGAGGTGCACCGCGGGACAGTCTGCCTGCTGATGTCTTTTCTAGTTTGCTACGTTAATCGTCCACCTTTCCTAGCGCCACCAACGCTATTCATTGAGCGGTAACAGGCTAAACCGATAGAGATAGTCTGATATACTTGTATTCGGTAGCGCTACCGGTAGCGCTACCGAAAATGTAACATGGCTTATTATTGCTGTCAAGTTCCCCTGAATTCGTCTATCATTGGGCTTTGCCGAAATGAAATGGTGAACGATGGTATGAAAGAGACGGAGAAAATGAAACAACCGTACGATAGTCTAGACCCAGCAGCAACTACCATTGCAGATGTCGCGCGGATTGCAGGTGTGTCTGTTTCAACCGTGTCTCGCATTCTGAATGACAAGCCCGATGTGTCATCGGGCACAAGGCAACGGGTAAAGCAGGTGATGGAGGAATTAGGCTATTCACCGCATGCTCTGGCGCAGCGACTTGCGGCGAGTCGAAGTCGCTCCATCGCGCTGATCTCCGCTGACTGATCGGATTGACCGGGGAGAAGTCGCTGCTTTCATCGTGCAGAGCGCATTCACAGCAGAAAGAGAGAATTACTTCTTCAGCTTGGTGGCTGCGCCGACCAGCGAAAGCCGTCTGCTGAGTCTCTACCGCAGCGCTCAGGTGGACGGCGTCATCCTGATGGAAATTCACATGGTGGATTGGCGGGTTGCGTTATTGCAAAAGCACGACTATCCGTTTGTGCTGATCGGGCGCTGTGCCGATAGCACCGGTCTGAGTTTCGTTGACTTCGACTTTGAAACCGCGATTGCTCTTGCGGTGGATCACTTGGTCGAACTCGGACACCGAAGCATTGCTTTCTTGAATTCTGAGACGCTGCGTCAGCAAGGCTACGGTCCGGCAGTACGTTCTTTTCAAGGTTACGAGCGGTCGCGCGAGCAGCATGGCATTGACCTATTCCATCTGGGCGCGGAAACCATTCCTGAGGCAGTGTCTGCTCTATCAGACACTCATGCCAGCGCCCTCATTGTTGGCGTTCACACAGTTCAAATCCCCGAATTACTGTATGCCATTGCGAAGCACGGATACCGTATACCGGAAGATCTCTCCATCGTGTGTCTACAGGCGGATGAAATCGCCAGGAACCTCATTCGCCCGATGACGTCGCTGAGTTTCGATATCAAAGCTGCTGCTGATCAGGCTGTCAAGATGCTCATCGACAAACTAGAGGGTAGGTTAAACCAACCACAACAGATCCTGCTTCCTCCGCGCCTCGTCATACGTGAGAGTACAACGGTGTTTGCCGATCACTGAAGTTGTAGTAGCAATTAATCCAACTTGGGTTTGATAGAATGCTTCCCGAAGCCTATCGTGGCAGTGGAATAGAGCATTCATGATTTGGTATCTCATCCATCAGGTAACAAGTTTACTCTGGGACAGTCTGCGCTTCAGTCGGCTGTCTCCAGATGCCAAAACCCTCGAGCTGTTGCTGCTTCGGCAACAATTACTCATTGTGCGTCGTCATCAGAAACGCGGTCGCTCCATCACGCACAGTGAGAAATTCATCTTGCTCACCCTGATTGAGCAGATCGTCGTCTTGCCAACCTGCAGCAGGGTGTAGTAGCAACAAATCCAACTTGGAACCGGTATAATCCGACGACGTGACCGTTTCGAGCAAACCATTCATCGATGATCTGGCATTTCATCTATCTTGTTGTGCATCTACTTTGGGACAGTCTGCGCTTCAGTCGGCTTGCACCGGATGATAAAACTGTTGAGCTCCTGCTGCTGCGCCAGCAGCTTCTGATCGTGCGGCGTCATCAGAAACGCGGACCGACCATCACCCGCACGGAAAAGTTGCTGCTGTTGACCTTGGTGGAGCAGCTCCGACCGATCGTCGAGCTGCCGAAAGCCCAACTGGAGCAGTTGATTCTGGTTTTCAAACCCGATACGCTACTGCGGTGGCACCGCGAGCTGGTCAAACGCAAGTGGACCTTCAAACACCAATCGAAGCGTGGCGGGCGACCATCCATCGAACCGCAGGTTGTCCAGTTGGTGCTCCAACTCGCTCGAGAAAACAATTGGGGCGATGACCGCATCACGGGAGAACTGAAAAAACTCGGCTATCGGATCAGCCACGAAACGGTTCGGCAGATTCTGCGCCGCCACGACATACCGCCCGTTCCCCAACAGCAATCATCCTCAACTTGGCGAACCTTCCTCAACCACTACAAAGACACCTTGTTAGCGTGCGATTTCTTTACCATCGAGACCATTCGCTTGCAAACCCTCTATGTCTTCTTTTTCATTGAAGTCGGAACCCGCCGGGTTCATATTGCTGGCATTACGGCTCATCCGACCCAGGCTTGGGTGTCTCAGCAGGCGCGCCAGATCGTCTGGAACCTGCAAATGCAGCAGCAGATGTTTACCCATGTGATACGTGACAACGACGGCAAATATGGCACTGTCTTTGATGCGGTCTTCGCCTCCGAAGGCATTGAAACTGTCCATACGCCCATTCGAGCGCCGCAGGCGAATGCTTATGCTGAACGTTGGGTGCGTTCAGTGCGCGAGGAATGTCTCGACCGGCTGATCATTCTGAATACGGCGCATTTGAAATATGTGCTGCACGAGTATGAAGGCTTCTTCAACACAGCACGACCGCATCAGGGCATTGGGCAGAAGATCCCCGATCCACCCCCAGAAGGTTCAATCACCGGAATGGTCAAACGGCGCGATTTGCTGGGTGGTGTACTCCACCACTACTATCGAGCTGCTTGACTCAAGGGAAACACCGCGTGGATAGGGTTTCTTGCTATTACAGGGTCTGACATATCACAGGAGGAGCGGCACGACCTCGCCAACATCCCGAACTCAGCTGGGTTGCGGACGTACCCGGTCTACGCCTTCGCCTGTGGATGCGAGAGACAAGCTGACCCGCTTCTGAATGACATCGTACAACAGCCGGTCTCTCGCATTGCTTCATGAAGGATCCGATGCCCGATAAATGTTCCGATCTCGCCGCATCACCGGCGATTCTGCTCTACGGTTTCGCCACGCTGATGCTGCGCGTGTAGCGGTTGTTCAACTCGTCGCTCTCGCTGACGGCGCTGCTTGTATCGACGACCACCAGCGTATTGATAGCGCCATACCAGCTCGGATAGCCGGCGTAAGTGCAGTTCAGGATGCGTCCGCCGCTGGCGACCAGCCCATCTAAATCCCAGCCACAAGCAGGTGATGGGTAGTTCTCACCCGCGAACCACGAAATGTGGAAGCTGCCGGAAGCCGCTGCCGTCCCCCGGTTGTAGACGCCGACGCGCACGCTCACGGGTTGTCCCTGCACCGGCGTCGCCGGGTCGAGCGTGAACTCGCTGACGTAGAGGTCGGGCTGCCCCTGCCGCCGCTGCCGCCCCAGCAGTTTGCGCCACGCTGATGCTGCGCGTGTAGCGGTTGTTCGAACTCGTCGCTCTCGCTGACCGCGTTGCTTGTATCGACGACCACCAGCGTATTGATCGCCGCGTACCAGCTTGGATAGCCGGTGTAAGTGCAGTTCAGGATGCGTCCGCCGCTGGCGACCAGCCCATCTAAATCCCAGCCACAAGCGGGTGATGGGTAGTTCTCGCCCGCGAACCACGAAATGTGGAAACTGCCGGAAGCCGCTGCCGTCCCCCGGTTGTAGACGCCGACGCGCACGCTCACGGGTTGTCCCTGCACCGGCGTCGCCGGGTCGAGCGTGAACTCGCTGACGTAGAGGTCGGGCTGCCCGCCGCCGCTGCCGCCAGCAGTTTGCGCCACGCTGATGCTGCGCGTGTAGCGGTTGTTCGAACTCGTCGCTCTCGCTGACGGCGTTGCTTGTATCGACGACCACCAGCGTATTGATCGCCGCGTACCAGCTTGGATAGCCCGTGTAAGTGCAGTTCAGGATGCGTCCGCCGCTGGCGACCAGCCCATCCAAGTCCCAGCCACAAGCAGGCGAGGGGTAGTTCTCGCCCGCGAACCACGAGATGTGGAAACTGCCGGAAGCCGCTGCCGTCCCGCGGTTGTAGACGCCGACGCGCACGCTCACGGGTTGTCCCTGCACCGGCGTCGCCGGGTCGAGCGCGAATTCGCTGACGTAGAGGTCGGGCTGACCGCCGCTGCCGGGTACTGTCGTCGGCGCGGGCGGTGCGGTCGGTGGCGCGGCGGGCGCATTGATGAACGTCAGTCCGCCGCAATTGCCTAGCAAGGTACTAACCCATCCCGCCATCCAGCCCATACTGCCGTTGAAGTTGACGGCGTACCATTGTCCGTTGTAGCCGACGACGGTCAGTTCCATGCTGCCGCTCGCCTGCCCCAGAACCGCGTAATCTGTGCCGGGACCGGTTCGGATATTGATGGTTGAGCTATCGGCGCTGCGGATGCGGCAGTCGCTCATGTCCGGTGTCGCCGTGACGATCATCGGCGGCGATCCCCCGGCGGATGATCCATGCGGCGCATCCAGCGCCAACGGTGGATTGCCATACGCCGTCGCCCAAACGAACGCCATCGAGCCGCTCAGCGCCGGGTCGGTAAAGACCGGTCCGGTTGGCGCGGCGCTGGTTTCGTTCAGATAGTAGATGCCGTCGGCGGTGCTAAAGACGAAGCCGCTCGGCACGCCCAGCACCTGCGCGATTTGCTGATCCATCGCCGTGAGCACCGCGGTGCCCAGCTTGATCCAGTGCATCCGGTCGAATGTGCCGTCGAAGCGCCGGAACAGCGCGATCCGTCCGTCCGCGCCCCACTGCGGGTCGTACATGGTGCTGACGCCGTCGGCGAAGAACAACTCGCTGCTGGCATATTCGCCGAGGTTTGGCGGGCGGAGCAGCCCGACGACGTTCGTCGTGATCGGGGACGGACCGGCACCAACCGGCGGTCCCGATGGATAGGCTGCATCGCTGTACGCCTGAATGGCGTGACCCGTTGGCAAAATGTCCATGTCCAGCTTCGTGTAGGGGCTGCTGATCAACGCTTGCCCGACGCCGGGCGCGCCTAACGGATACCACGCCACAGCACCGAATGGATCGCCGTCCGCTGCGGTGCGGTCAAAGCAAATCATCACCACCTCGTTATGCGTGGTCGGGTCTTCTCCGAGCAGCAGCACGGATGGGGTGGTGGGAGTCGTCGCCAGAAATTCGCCGCCGACGAAACTGGCGATCTCCGCGCCGTCACTGCGCAGTTCGTAAACTTCGCTGCCCGTGAGCATGTCGAACAGGATCACGCGCCAACCGGCACTACCGACTGTTTGAGTTGAGAAACTCACCGCGATTTGATTGTTGCGATCTGAGGAATAACGATCTCCAAGATGTGCCACTTCATTGGCAACCGCTTCGTAGACCCCCAGTTGAGTCCCGGTTTGCAAATCGTAGAAGCCGACAGCGGACGCGCCGCCGATCAAGGTTGCGCTCTGAGCGAGGTAACGCCCGTCCTGCGAGATGTGCAGCGCCCGGTAGCTGCAAGGCGCTGCTGGCGCTTCATTCGGCAGTCTGGGGCGAGCGATGGAAGCGAATTCGCCTGATGGATTGATCCAGTGGAGCGTGTCGTCGCATTGATTATGGACAACCAGCCACCATTCGCTCGCAGGGAGCTGCGCGGCACGCTCAGTTGGTGCGATACTCTCGGCTGGGAATGCGGAAACCAGAAATAAAAGCAGAAAAGCGATTAAGAAAAGGCGCTTACTGCGAACTTGAGACATAGGAACCCTCCTGTGTCAATAATTTGGGGTTGGTATGGGCTGTAATCAGTCATGACGCTTGGTCATGACCCCGATAGAGAACGGCACTTGAAAGCGCCTGTTGTATCAGCGTGAACCAGCAGATGAAACGTTGCTGCAAGGAGATGTGAGAAGAAAAAACATTGCTGAGATTGCTGCTGTATCGGCTGAACAACTAACCGTTTCTAGCTTCATCTTAAACATGTTTGTAATGATTCGATAGTGACGGATGTCACAATCGGCTTCAGAACTCGTCTATCGTCGAAACAGCCAATGAACTGATTCAAGCTTTTGTGTTGCTCACAAAACCTCACCCCCGCCCCCCTCTCCATTCCATAGCTAAGGGGGCGACACCTCGTTTGAAGGGCGTCATGCTGAACGAGCGGATCGGTGTAGGGGCGGGTCTCAGACCCGCCCTTCAGGGAAAACGAGAGGCTGGGAATTTCTACTGTCACCCCCTCAGCCATTCCATAGAGAGGAGGAGAAGAACAGGGCAATAGCTTCATTTCAAGCTCGGCGACCCGTAAAATTGACGAGATAAAAAGCTTGAATCACCTTATTCATAACAATAACAGAGCCTGATAAAAAACTATTGTATAATGAGTCAATTGTGAAATTTTGTTCAAATCGGGTTCCCGCGACGTTGCCTCAGAGCGTCCGGGCACAACAAGGCGAATTTAGTTTGGAGGAATCGATCCAATAGTTTGAGGTAAAGACATGAGACACAGATACCTACCCGGATTGGTACGATCCGTACCGATCTTCGTCTTGGCAGCAGTGCTTGTGATGCTTATGTCGTTCTCCAGTATACAGGCACAAATCGGCGGCACGATTGGCTACGGTAGCAGTGTTTACGGCACGGTTGCAGTGCCCGGTCAATCGCTGACCTACAGCTTCAATGGCAGCACAGGAGATTTCATCCGGGTCACGCTGCGCGGCTGGACAGGTACTTTCGATCCGCAGCTCGAACTGGTCGCGCCGGATGGCAGTACAGCCACCACCAGCACGAACAACCCCCTATCAGACGATACCCTCGAAGCCTTCTTCTCGTTGTTCCTTCAGCAAACTGGAATCTACACCCTACGGATCAGCGGGGCAGGCGATACCACCGGCGAATTCATCTTGAAGCTCCACGGGCGCAGCGTGGTGACGCCGACTCAACTCGTCTTCGGAGAAAGCGTAGGCGTCAACATCCCGGTTGATCCGCCGCTGCAATATTTCAGCTTCGAGGCACAGGATTGTCCGACTCTGCTCACAGTCACCAACTCGAGCGATGGGCTGCCGTTTACGTTTCCATACTACGCGGATGTATATGACGAACAGGGCACCGAGATCGCTCAGTTGTACGGCGGCGACGCCCTCGAAGACCGGCTCACGTTGGCGGCTAACAGCGGTCGCTACCAAATCACCGTCAATTCAGATGATCCACAGGTTGCCGGGAGTATAGAACTGCTCGTGACCTGTGTCGATCAAGCGCCGCCCTGCATCCCCGGATCACTGGCGAGCGGCGCGGCGGGAAACGTGTGTCGTCCTTGCTTCGATGATAACTTCGGCGCGGTATGTGCCGCGTTCAACGTCGAGGTCGCTCGATCAGGAGGCACAGCTCAGTTCACATGGCTGCCGGTCGAAGGCGCAGACTGGTACATTTTCAGCCTCGTTGACGCCTCGGGCGCTCTGCTGGCGGATTCCTCGCGCCTGATCGAAGGCGTTAGTCATACCTACATCTTCAATCCCGCCGATCTCCCGCGCGGTCCCTTCACTGCAATCGTCAGCGCAGGCGCGGAAGGCGGAGACTCCGGTTATCTCTGTGTTGATGACGTGTTAGTGAGCTTTGAGGGCGACACAACCGCAGCCTGTATGGGTCTCGCGGTTGGGGTCGATGTTGTTCCCGGCGAGCCGCGTATGGCGGTAGCACATTGGACTGCTCCACCCGGCGCAGCCGCGCAACTGATCCACGTTTACGCGCGAGCAGAGGACGGCAGTTTGATCGGCATCCGCGTTTTCACAGTGCCGGGTGATGTGTCTTCCTACCATCTTTCCGACGTTTTCCCGGCAGAGTACGACCAGTATCAGATTCGTGTCGCCGCCTACGGCGAGGCGGGTGCAGGCGGGGCGATGCCCGCTGGTTATCTCTGTGACGGACTTGCCAGCATCACTTTCGAATCCGAAGGACCCGTTCACTGGGGTCCGGCGGCGTCAGCCTGACCAAAGAGGAGGTGCATGATGAAACAGAAACGCTATCGCCACTTCGGTCTGGAGCTGATTCGGCTCGTCTTCGTCGCAGTCATTTTCGCACTGATGTCTAGCTCAACTCCGATGAGTCTCGCGCAGAGTGGCGGCACGCTGGGATACGGTTCGAAAGTCTACGGTACGATCTCCGCTGCGACTCCGCTCGTTGCTTACAGCTTTTCCGGGCAGCAGGGCGATTTCGTCGCCGTCACTGCGGATTCTTGGACGGGGACGCTCGACATTCAGCTTGAACTGGTCGCGCCGGACGGCGTGGTGCTGGATCGCAGCACGCAGAACACGGCGCTTGCCGAGCCGCTCGGCGCGCATCTGTCGGTCTTTCTGCCGCAGGATGGCGTCTATGTGCTGCGGCTCAGCGGAGACCGCGACACCGTTGGCGACTTCTTGCTGACCATGCTAGGGCGCGCCGCTGCGAACTCAACTCCCTTGAGCTATGGGGAAGCGGTTGACGTAACCATCGATCCGGGTGCGCCGTCCCAATATTTTGTTTTTGAGGTGGAAGACTGCCCGACGACGTTGGTGGTCAGCGATCCCAGTGAGGGGCAGCCTTATGCCTTTCCGTTCGTCGTCAAGTTGCGTGACCAGCGCGGTCATACGGTCGCGCAGCTGCGTGGCGGCGAGCAGCTTGAAGACTGGGTGACGGTCGAGGCGCGCACTGGTCGTTACGAGGTTGAGGTGCTGGCGGCAGACCCGGCGCTGAGCGGATCGCTCCGCCTGTTAGTCACTTGTTCCGGCGACAATCCCGGCTGCACGTCCGTGGCTGAGGGACTCGCCAGCGCCGCCTGCGCGACTTGCCCCGCCCCCGAGCAGTGGATCGATGGGGGTGGCTGTCCCGATCTTGGGCTGATCGCCGTACAGAATCCCGACAATCCAACGGAGGTGACCGTCACTTGGAATCCTATGTCGGGCGCGAACGGCTATGCCGTCTACGTGATTGGCAATCTGGCGGGCGGCGGCGAGGTTTACCTCACGCACTCCGAATGGACGCCGGGCGATCCACCCCGTTTCACTTGGGTGCTGCCTGAAGCTGGCTATGCCGGCTATGCCTTCAGATTGCAGGTGCTGGTGGATGGCGTTCTCCTTTGCACCGATGAGGCGGAGGTCAATCTACTGCCTCGGCAGTATGTTTGTCCCGATCTCGGTTTGACGCTTTCTACGGTTAATCCGGAGACGGGCACGGTGGCGATCACGTGGTTTGGGATGGAAGCCATCGACGGGTATCAACTCACCGTGTTCACCATCGAAGGCGGGGCGGAGACGATGCTGTACACCTCGGAGGTTCTGCCGTCGGGCACGACCCGTCTCGAATACACGCTGCCCGGTGACCACGCCAGTTTCCGCTTCGTGCTGCATCTGGTCGGCTTGCCGATTGAGTGCTCGGACGACATCATGCTACAGCGCCAGCAGACCAACGACATCCCCTGCGCTATTCGCGCCGACCGCGACGGCGTAGCGGTGCGAGTCGGTCCGGGAACGGAGCGTAGTCACTTCGCCTATCTTCTGCCCGGTATTGAATACGTCGTCGTCGGGCAGGCAGCCGACTCGACTGGCGCGCTCTGGTGGGAAGTGGACAAAACGCGGTTCGCTGGTCACGAAGGGGTAACCAGTCTGTGGGTCGCGCAGGCGGACGTTACCGCTCTCGGCAGCTGTACGGAAGTGCCGCAGGCGGACATCCCCCCAATCGTCCCGGAGCCGGAAGAACCGCCCGCTGGAGGTTGGGGAGCTTGCGGATCGTGCAATACCTGTGGATTTCCTGCTGAGGAGTGCGTGACCTCGCCGGAAGGTGAATGTCTGTGGGACCCGACCACATGTCGAGGTCAGCAACCGCCGCCGGACGGCGGCGGGCAGACGTGTTACGCCGTGTCAGCGTCGATTGATATGGGACAGTGCTTCGGCGGCGGTTCAGCTATGATCGACACCGCGCCGAACTGCGATGGCGGGTTGTACACGCCCGGCACGTCGATTCAGGCGCACGCCGTCGCGGTCGATCCGAAATGCACGGTGCAGTCGTGGAGCGGATGCGGCGCATCGGGTGGCGGGTCGAGCATCTCGTTTGTGCCGCCGGGAAGCTGCACCGTAGTGGCGCACATGGGCTACTGATTCTTTGCGGACGCAGCGCCGCCGAAAACGAATGAAAGGCGACTCGGAGCAGAAAGGCACAAAAAACATCGAATGCGGAAGAGTTGTCGCGCCGCAACCGTGTCGATAGGTCGTTTATTTTCGCCGTCAGCGAATTGGGCGCGGATATGCTGCGACAAAAAGCTGCCAACCGGCGGCAGCTTTTTGCTTGCTACTTCAATTCAAGGAACTGACGCCCCCACTTCAGCGGCTTTAGCGCGTTTTTCCCCGTAACCGGCAGTTTTTGACAAACGTAAATTGGCGACGCTATAATGCAAATCGATTTGCGCAAATCGGTTTGCGTTGGCTGTAAGATTGTTTTTACCTAACTATTGCTTGCGGAGAGTCTATATTGATCAGCAACCTTCCTCAACTCAATGCGGTTCCTGTCAAAGCTGTCACAATCAATTCCGGCTTCTGGGGTGCGCGTCAGGCGATCAACCGCGACAGCACGCTTCCGGCAATTCACCATCAGATGGACATCACCGGGCGGATCGATGCGTGGCATCTCGACTGGCAGCCGGGGCAGCCCAAACCCCACATCTTTTGGGACTCTGATGCCGGAAAGTGGATCGAGGCGGTCGCCTACAGCCTCATGACCCAGCCTAATCCCGAATTCGAGCGGCAGGTCGATGCCACCATCGACCTGATCGAACAGGCACAGCAGCCGGACGGCTACCTCAACATCTGGTTCACGGCGGTCGAGCCGGAAAAGCGCTGGACTAACCTGCGCGACTGGCACGAACTCTACGACGCCGGGCACTTGATCGAAGGGGCGGTCGCTTACGCCGAGGCAACCGGCAAGCGCAAGCTGCTCGACGTGCTCTGTCGCTACGCGGACCTGATTGATTCACGGTACGGCGCGGAAGCGGACAAGCGGCATGGCTATCCCGGTCATCCTGAACTCGAATTGGCGCTGGTCAAGCTGTACCGCGCTACCGGCGAGCAGCGCTATCTCAAGCTCTCCAAATACTTCGTCGACGAGCGGGGCAAAGAACCGCATTACTTCGACCTTGAGGCGAAAGAACGCGGCGACGACCCGGCGAAGTTCTGGGCGCAGACCTATCGCTACTGTCAGGCACACAAGCCGATCCGCGAGCAGACTGAGGCGACCGGACATGCCGTGCGCGCCAACTACCTCTATGCGGGCGTCGCCGACGTCGCGCTGGAGACCGACGACGCCGAACTGCGTGACGTGGTTCGCCGCCTCTGGGACGACCTCACCGAGCACGAAATGTACATCACCGGCGGGTTGGGACCGGCGCACAGCAACGAGGGCTTCACCTTCGCCTACGACCTGCCCAACGAAACCGCCTACGCCGAAACCTGCGCCTCGGTTGCGCTGGTCTTCTTGGCGCAGCGTATGTTCCAGTTCGACCCGGACAGCCGCTACATCGACGTGATGGAGCGCGCGCTCTACAACGGCATGATCAGCGGCGTTTCCTACGACGGCGCGACCTTCTTCTATGCCAATCCGCTCTCGTCGTACCCGAACGTCAATCCGTACCAGCACTTCAGCGGCATCACCTCCGACCGCTACTACCGTCGCTCGGAGTGGTTCGACTGCTCGTGCTGCCCGCCCAACCTCGCGCGCTTGGTCGCCAGCCTCGGCTCGTATTTCTACAGCACGTCCGCCGGCACGCTCTACGTGCATCTCTACAACGACAACCACGCCGAGCTTGAGTTTGGCGGCAAAACCGTGCAGGTCGAGCAGAAGACCGATTACCCGTGGGACGGCAAGGTCGACCTCAGTATCAGCACGGAACAGCCGACCGCGTTCGAATTGGCTCTGCGCATCCCGGACTGGTGCCGCAGCTACAGCCTCGCCGTCAACGGCGCGCCCATCGAAGCGTCGATCAACCGGGGATACGCGCGCATTCAGCGCGAGTGGTCGAGCGGCGATAGCGTCAGCCTGACGCTGGCGATGCCGGTCGAGCGCATCGCCCCGAACCCGAATATCCGCCAAGACGCCGGACAGATCGCGTTGCAGCGCGGACCAGTCGTCTACTGTCTCGAAGAAGTCGACAACGGGACGCATCTGGCAAGCGTCATCATCCCGCCCGACGCGGCGCTGAGCGCTGAATTTGACGCCGATCTGTTTGGCGGCGTCGGCGTGATCACCGGCGCGGCAGTTCGGATTGAACCGGTCGAATGGCGCGGTGGTCTCTACCAGTCGAAAGCACAATTCCAAGAATCCCGCAGCAGCTTCAGCTTCAAGGCGATTCCCTACTGCTTGTGGGCAAACCGTCAACCCGGCGAAATGCGTGTCTGGCTACGTGAGGGCTAAGCGCCCGCACACAGGAAGGAGGCTTGCGTTCACCTATAGAGGATCTCGGCGTCACTTCACATCGAGTAGAAGTAATTAGCGAAATTAGGAGATTTTGAAGATGGCAGCAAAGAATCTTTCACGGCGTGACTTTTTACGGATGTCAGGCGCTTCGGCGGCGATGCTCGCTGCCGGAATCAATCTGCCCGGCGCGCTGCAAGCAGCGGGCTTAAGCCAAGACGTCACCAACATCGTGTTCGGTGGTTGGGGCGCGACCGCCGAGGACAACGGCGTTCAAGCGGCAATCGTCGAGTTCATGAAGCAGAACCCGAACATCGCCGTTCAGTGGCAGTTGACGCCGCAGGCTGCCGACTACATGCAGCAGCTTCTGACCAACATCGCCGCTGGGACGGCTCCGGACGCCAGCTTTATCACGTCCGACGCTTACGAGACCCTCGCCGCCGGTGGTCAGTTGATGGACATCACCGACCGCATCACTAGCGATCCGGTGCTCGGTCAAGAAGGCTATTTCTTCCCGCAAGAAGTTCTGCGCAGCGCCGATGATAACGGACGCTGGCACGGGATCGGTTCGACGTGGGTGGCGGCACAAGCCTACTATAACGCCGACATGTTCGAATCCGCCGGGATCACGCCGCCCGGATTCAAGGATGAGGAGCTGTGGGACTGGGATACGCTGCTCACCAACGCCAAACAATTGACGGTTGACGCCAATGGACGCCACCCGGATGATGCGGGCTTCGACCCCGACAACATCCAGCAGTGGGGCATTGACTACCCGCTCAGTAACTTTGTGACCCCGGCAGGTGTAATTTACTCCAATGGTGGTGCGTGGATCAAGGATGGAAAAGTCGTCCTCGACACACCTGAAGCCATGGAAGCGCTGCAAATGCTCGCCGACTTGGTCTACAAGCATCACGTCGCCCCCCGGACGGCGGCGATGTCCGATCTCGGCATGACCAACACTCAGATGATCGACACTGGGCGGCTGGCGATGGCGATTGACGGTTCGTGGGCGCTGTCGTGGATGAATCCGTCGATGGTGACCAACGTCACGTTGGGCACCGGCGCGATCCCCTACATCCAAACGCCCGCCGACTACATGCAGGCGCATTTCCACTCGGTCATCAGCTCGACGCAGCACCCGGAAGAAGCGTGGCAGTGGGTGCGCTTCTTGGCGACGCCGTTCTACACGCTTTCGTTCATGAAGATCGGCTTGTGGCTGCCCAGCCAAATGTCGCAGGTGACGCCGGAAGGTCTAGCGCAGTGGATTACGCCGGGTATCCATCCCGACAACTATGCTGATTTTGTCACCGACTATCTGCCGAAACATGGCGTGGTCGAGCGCATCCCGCCGGGCTACATTGAAGCCAACAACAACTTCATCGCCCCGGCTATTCAGGCAATCGTGGACGGTACGCCGGTCGCGGACGTCATTCCGGATGCCGTGAAGCAGGCGAACGACGTGATCGCCGCGGCGCAGTCCAGCTAATAGTCTGTCAGAGGGTCAAGAGAGGCAGGACGGCTTGAGTGCCAGCCTCTCTTGACCTCACTCTGCAACGGGATGACAATCTTATGGCAACGCAACCGGACGTAATTACCCCACGTCCTGCTACCAGCTTTGGACCCTTCCGCAACCGACGATTGACCATGGGGCAGCGCCGTACCATTATCGGCTATGTCTTCATCATGCCGTTCATTCTCGGCTTTCTATTCTGGTTTCTCGCCCCGGCGCTGGTTTCAGTCTTTCTCATGTTTCAAAAGTGGAATTTGATCAGCCCGCCGCAGTTTATTGGTCTGCAAAATATTCAGCACCTCTTTGATGACCCGCTGCTGCCGCAATCTTTGAAAGCGACCTTTCTTTTTTCATTCATTTCCGTCCCCTTAAGTTTGATCCTCAGCTTTTTCCTTGCCAGCCTGATCAACCGTGAGTTTCGCGGCATCGCCATTTTTCGGACGATCTACTTTCTGCCCAGCATTGTCCCGGCAATTGCCACCGCCTTATTGTGGGCGTGGATGTTCAATACCGAATTCGGGCTGGTCAACGTGATCGTCCGTGCCTTGGGCGGATCAAAGATTCCTTGGTTGCAGAGCACGACGTGGGCGATTCCCGCCTTTATCGTCCTGACCTTGTGGGGCGCGGGCGGTCCGATGATCATCTTTTTGGCGGGCTTACAGGGTATTCCCGACATTTACTACGAAGCCGCCCAAATTGATGGGGCGGGACCTTGGGCGAAACTACGCTACGTGACCCTGCCGATGATGTCGCCGGTCATCTTCTTCAACTTGCTGCTGGGGATCATCAACGCTTTTCAGTCGTTCACAATCGTCTACTTGATAACGGGCGGCACCGGAGGTCCGGAGAACTCAACCTTATTCCTTGTGCTCTACATCTACCGAACCGGCTTCCGCAACCAAAATATGGGCTATGCCGCCACGCTTTCGTGGGTGCTCTTCGTCATTCTGGGAGTTCTATCGTTCTTCATCTTCAAATACCTCGGCAGCCGCGTCTACTACGAAAATCCGGGTGAGTAAAGGGGAACGATGACCATGAGCACATTCGACCCTACAGCAATCGATTCGTCGCTAAAAGTCGCGGTAAAGCAAGAAGTGAGAGGACACAGCGGACGGCTCTGGAATTGGCTCACCATCGCGATGCTGCTCTTGATGGCGTTCGTGATGGTCATGCCGTTTGTCTGGTTGGTGAGCAGCTCGCTCAAATCGCAAATCGAGATTTTCAGCTATCCGCCCCAGTGGATTCCTAACCCCATTCACTGGGAAAACTTCGTCAACGCCCTGACGATCAAGCCGTTTGGTCTCTACTTCGTCAACACGATGAAGATCGTCATTCTGAACGTCGTCGCCGTCGTTTTCTCGTCGTCGTTCGTCGCCTACGGCTTCGCACGGATCAAATTTCCGGGGCGCGATTTCTGGTTTGGCATCGTCATGGCGACCTTGTTCCTCCCCTATGCGGTCTTGATCGTGCCGTCGTTCATGATCTTTTCCCGGCTCGGTTGGATCGATACCATTCTGCCGCTGACGGTGCCGCTCTTTTTCGGCGGCGGCGCGTTCAACATCTTCCTGCTGCGCCAGTTCTTCCGCACCATCCCCGAAGAATTGGCGGACGCGGCGCGGATTGACGGGTGCAGCGAGTTCGGCATCTATTGGCGCATCATGATGCCGCTGGCGACACCGGCGCTGATTACCGTCGCTATTTTCACCTTCTTGAATGCTTGGAATGACCTGCTGGGACCGATCATTTACCTGCGTTCGCCGCAAAACTTCACCATCGCTGTCGGGCTGTCGTCTTTTCACAGCACGCTCGACGTCAGTTGGGATTTGCAGTTGGCAGCCACCACGGCGGTCATTCTGCCGGTGGTCATCCTGTTCTTCTTCTCGCAGCGCTACTTCATCAAGGGTATCGTGATGACGGGAATGAAGGGCTAGTCCGCAGGTCACAAGCTGCCGTCAAAGGGCGTGGCTCTGCCACGCTCTTCCATTTTGTCAGCACTTCGCGATCCGAAGCTGATAGATGGCATGAGAATCTGAGCGCTCGTTCAGGTGGGATATTGGGCGAAGTTTGCTACAATAATGCCGCAGTGGGAGCGATCCCGCAGCCTCACGATTCAGATGGTTTATGCCAACAACTTGATTACTCGCCGTTGGCTGAATCCAACGTACCCATCATGCGAGGACAGCGCAGCGCTTGAATCATTGGAGCATTCATGACCCGAAAGAAACGTCCGACTCACCGTGACGTGGCGCAGCTTGCTGGCGTCTCGCCGGGAGTTGTCTCTTACGTCATCAACAACGGACCGCGTCCAACCTCGCCCGCCGTCCGCGAGCGCGTCTTGCGCGCCATCGACGAACTGGGCTATCGACCGAGCGCGTTAGGGCGCAGCTTGCGCAATCAGCGGACCAATACTATCGGCTACGTCTTCAGCGACTACAACCCGCCGCGCAGCGTCTTCACCTCGACCTACAGCGCGTCGATCTTGGGCGGCATTATCGAGGAGGCGAAAAAGCGCGCGCGTTTTCTGATGGTCTATCCGATTGGCGGCAATGAAGACCGCACCCAGCTTGAGCATCTGCTGATGAGCGGACAGCTTGACGGCGTTGTCCTGCGCTTGGCGCAAGACCCGCCGCACACCAACTCACTGCTTGATCTCGTCGCCGAAGCCGGACTGCCCTGCGTCTGCGTCGAACGCCCCTGCGACCCGAAATACAACTATCCCTCGGTCACCTACGACGACATCGGCGGCGCTTATGCCGCGACCCGCTACCTGATTGAGCGCGGACACCGGCGCATTGCTCATCTGCGCGGCAGCCTATCCTATACCAGCGCCCACCATCGCGTGACGGGCTACCAACAGGCGCTCGCCGACGCCGGAATCCCGTTTGACCCCGATCTGGTTTACGGCAATTCTTGGGCGCCGAGCGAGGCGGCGGAAGGCGTCAAGCGTTTCACGGCGCTCGCCGACCCGCCGACCGCGATCTTTGCCGCCAACGACGATTTCGCTATCGTCGCCATTGAACATTTGCTCGCGCAGGGCTATCACGTCCCGGCAGATATGGCGGTGATCGGCTTTGACGACATTCTGATGGCGCAGGAGATGTCGCCCGCGCTGACCTCGGTTCGCATCCCTCTGCTGGAGATCGGGCATCAGGCGGTCGATTTGGTGCTGCGTCAGTCCACTGACCCGGATCAGGCAAACGCGCAGATCATCACGCTGCCGGTCGACCTGATTCACCGCGACAGCGCCTGAGTTGGCGCTGATTGACAATTTCTCGTGTAGGGGCAGGTTTCAAACCTGCCCCTACGGTGAAAATCCATAGTTTGCGTTAAATCGGGCGTTCAATTGAACGCCCCTACGGTGTGTTCCCCAGATTCTAAAATGGTTCAGCGCCCGTCGTCGAGCGCTTGCAGCAGTTGGCGGAATCCGGCTTTATAGGCGCTGGTGAGATCGAAGCGCGGGCGGCGGCGCAGATCGTCCGGCGGCGCGCTGCTGTCGATTTGCGCGACGATGATCGGTTTGCGCTTGGATCGGAAGTAGCGCCACGTCGCCTCTAAGCGAGCGTCGTCGAGCGCTGCCGCCGAGAGGACGTAGACCATGCGAGCGCAGGCGCTCAGCGACGGATGCACGCCGCCCGCCCACGCGACCCGCGCCGGTTCGGTCTCGTGCAGCCAGCAGGCGACCCCGGCGCGCTCAAGGTCGGCGGCAAGCTGCTCGGCAATCGCGGCGTCGGCGGGCGCGAAGGCGACGTAGACGGTTTCGCGCGTCAGGGCGATCCGCTGGCTGGCTGCCGACACGTCAGGCGCGGCAAGCTGCTCGTGTGCTGACGATCTGCCCATCCGAAAGACGGTGCCACCGCAGATCGGGCAGTCGCCGCGCGTCGCGGGCATCCCCCGGCGCGTCCATACCGCGACCGGGTTTTCCATCTCGACCAACTCGCGGCAGCGCACGCAGTACGCCTCGACCGGCTCCGGCAGGTCGTCCGGTGATTCGTCAAAACGCTTCAAAGTGCTGGTTCTCGTTTAAGTGGACGTAGTTTTCGGTTTGGCGTCTCGCTGCTCCCATTCGCTGGCGAGCAGCCCGTAGAGGAACATGTCGTAGCGCTGCCCATCGCGCAGGATGAACTCGCGGAACGCGCCCTCGCGGGTGAAGCCGAGCTTCTCGTACAGCTTGATCGCCCCCTCATTGTAGCTGAAAACGGTGAGCTGCAAGCGGTGGAGATTCAGTTCGTGGAAGGCGAAACGCAGCATCAGCCCCAGCGCTTCGGCGCCGTAGCCTTTGCGCCGGTGATTGGGGTCGCCGATGCCCATTGCCAGCCAGCCGCAGCGGTTGGTCCACTGAATGTCGTCGATGTCGATGTAGCCGATCAGGTTGTCGCTGTAGAGCAGGCGGATCGCCAGCGCGAAGGCGTCCTTATCGCGCTCGCTGCTGTCGAACCACTTGACCAGCGAGCTTTCGGTCTTGGGGAACGCCGGGTTCGCGTCGAAGAAGCGCCCGAATTCGCCATCCTCGTACCAACGCGCCATCGTCTGCGCGTCTTCCGTGCGCAGCGCCGTCAGCCGCACGCGCTCGCCGTTGAACAGGTTCGTCGTCGTCATCGAAGCGTTCCTCTCGCTTTCAAAATCCAGCGCAGCACCAGCAACCCGGCAGCGCCGAGCGTGTAAACCGCCAACAAGAGCAGCGGCGGCGACTTGAGCGCCGCGATCAGCGCGCCGCGCAGGTCGAAGGCACAGGCGGTGGCGCCGTCCGCCGGTTCGGTCGCCGCGATCAGGCTGAGCGGGTCGCCGCTGGCAGCGTCAAGGTAAATCACGGCGGCGGTCTCCAGCGTTAAATCCTTTGCCAACCCGACCGTCACGACGTAGACCGCGCGCCGATCAGCCCCCGGCAGCGTCGCCTCGACTGCCAGCGGATCGCTCACTGTGAGCGGGGCGGCGTCGGTGTAGTCGGCGGCGACCTGTGCCGCGCGTTCCCGCGCTGCCTCACTACCGATTCCGCTTTCGCCGCCGCGCGCCGCGTCGTAAAGCGTCAGCGACGCGACCGCCGCGCAAACTCCCGCCGTGTTCGGTGCGAACCAACCGGGCTGCGGTGCCGTCCAGCGTGGAAGCTGCGCGCTGATCAGCCAGACGATCAGGGCGGCAGCCGGAATGATCAGCAAAATGACAAAACGGCGGGACAAAGGTTAAGTTCCGGCGCTGTCACCAAAGGCGTCGCCCGGAAACGTCCACGCCAGCGCTTCGGGCAGGATACTGCGAAAACCGACCAAACCGTGACCGCTGCCGGTTTCGGCGAATTTGTAATCGACGCTGCTGAAACCCTCAAGGATCAGGCGCAGAGCGTGGGCGGGTTTGTGGAAGCGCGCCTTGCCCTCGTAGCGCCCGACCGACTGGAAAATCCGCTTGGGCAGCACGTCCGCCCCGGCGAAGCGCTGATTGTATTCGCGCAGTTCGTCCTGAAACTGCCCGCGTCCCAACGGCGGCGAGATCAGGATCAGCCGCGAGAAAACCGCCGGGTTCTTGAGCGCCGCGTGCGCCGCCGCGACCGCGCCGACAGCAACGCCGCCGACGGCGACCCGGTTCGAGTCGATGCGGTAGTGGGTCTGGACGAAGGGCATCAGTTCGGAGAGCAGGAAGCTGTAATACTTATCGTTGCTGATGTACTCGCGGTTGCGCTCGTCTTGGCTGCCGCTCTGCATCATGGCGATCACGGCGGGCTGCATCCGGCGGTGCTTGATCAGCGCGTCGGCGATGTAAGGAAGCTGAAGCGGTCCAATCGCCCACTGCCCATCCTGCATGATCAGCAGCGGGTATGCCATGCCCGAACCGGCATAGTTGGGCGGGGTGTAGACCCAGACGTTGCGCCCGCGATAGCTCATGATCTGGCTTTCGACCGGGTGCTCATAAACTTGCCCGCGCGGGACGCGCGCCAGCGCCGACCAATCGGGGAAGGGGCGCGCCGCGCTCATGCGCAGCACCGAGACGTTCATCTGCGCGGTGTCCATCCGCACCGGGTTGAGCGGATCGGGCTGCCAGTGCTGGGCAATCCGCCCGACGATGTCCGTTTCCTGAGCGAGTGGAGTCATCGGGTCGTCGACGGCGAGCATGTAGTCGAGCAGGTCGTCCGCCGCGAATGGCTGCGTCACGAACCAGAGCGTCGTCCCGGCGATCTGCGTCATGGGGGCGAAGGGTGGGTCGGTGGGGATGGTGTCGAGGTTGAGGGCAACGCTGCTCGTCCCCGCGCGCGCAAAGATGAAGGTCGCCCGATCCTGCTCGATCCAAGGCCACTGCGAGCGCTCGCCGAGCAGTTCGTCGACCAGCGCCTGCCGTTCCGCATCGCTTGCCGCGTCAGCAGCGTCGTCCAGAAACGTGCTAAAAGAAGACCATCTGGGCATGGAAACAACTCCTCGGTAAAAAGAAGCGGTTAGCTATCAGCAATTAGCATTCAGCTAAAAACGCGAGTTTGTACTCATCCCGGTAGGGACACTCAATTGACCATTCGCCAGCGCAAGCCAAAGCTGATAGCTATCAGCTAAGCGCTAATGGCTTCATTTTATCACCGCCGCCGCTGGCGCGCACGCATCCCCGCCGATTTCCCTCTGTTATGTCAAGCTGTGGTAAAATTTGCGGCGATGAAAAGACGAACCGCAGTTGTCTTCACCCTACTCCCATTGTGGTTTTTGCTGGTTTTGCTGGCGTGCAATCTGACCGAATCGCCGGAGCCGCCAACACTGGTTCCGCGCGCCACCTCGACGCCGCCGCCGACCATCGGCTATGCGACGCTGGCGCCCAACGAATACCCGCAGCAAGCCACGCAAATCAGCTCGAACATCGCCCATTCGGATACGACGCTGCTGAGCGTGCTCAATCAAGTGCAGCCGGATCGCCTGCTTCAGCACGTCGACGTGCTGTCAGGAATGCGGACGCGGCGCTGGAACTCGTCAAAGATCTCGACGACCGAGGGCATTGGCGCGGCAGAGGCTTACGTGCTCGACCAGTTCAAGCAAATTGCCGCCCAATCCTATCAAAACAGTTTCGTCGTCCAAACGCAGGATTTCTCGTATTCGTGGGACAATCAGGACACCACCGGCACGAACATCATCGGCGTGCTGCAAGGGACGGAAGTTGGGCGCGGCGTGGTCGTGATTGGCGCGCATTACGACAGCATCACGGTCGATTACAATAACAGCACTGCCAGTGCCCCCGGCGCGAATGACGACGCCAGCGGCATCGCCGCGCTGCTGGAAATGGCGCAGATCATGAGCCAGCGCCGCCACCGCGCGACGATCATCTTCGTCGCCTTTTCGGCGGAGGAGATTCAGCGCAAGGGCAGTATCGCCTTCGTCGACGATTACATCCGCGCCCGCAATATCCCGGTGACGGCGATGCTCAACATGGACATCATCGGCAGCTATACGGGTCCTGAGGGCGCGATCAACGACCGGCAGATTCGGATGTACTCCGCCGACCCCAACAATTCGACCTCCCGCCAGCTTGCCCGCGAACTGCACGCGATTGCCTCGCGGCTGGCGCCGGAGATGGAGATCGACGTGCAGCCCGCCGTCGACCGCGCCGGTCGCTACAGCGATCATATGTCGTTCAGCGACGCGGGCTATCCGGCGGTGCGTTTTGTCGAGGCGTTGGAGGAAGTCGACCGTGAGCACACCGACCGTGATACGATTGACGACATTCAAATCGGTTACCTTGTCGGCGCGACCAAGACGATTCTCGCCTGCCTGACGGCGTTGGCGGATGGTCCGGCGCAGCCGCAGAATATCCAACTGCGCGATAACGGCGACGGCTTGCGGACGCTGGTCTGGTCGCCAGTCGACGGCGCGAGCAGCTACGTCGTCGCGCTGCGTCCGCCCGGCGCGCTGACCTACAGCGATATGTTCGAGAGCACCGAAACCAGCGTGACGTGGAAAGGTTTCGTCGCTTCGAGCTATGGATCGCTGGCGATTGCGTCGAAAGACGCTAACGGACTGATCGGTCCTTTCTCGTTCGAATATGCGATCACGAGTTAGACCTCACCCCCGTAAATCGCTGCGCTCAACTCGCATGCGTGGAGAGGGAGTCGGGGGTGCTGTCAGGGGTAGCGGCTTATTCACCTCACCCCCTGTCCCCTCTCCCTAGGGAGAGGGGATTTAAGGCTTGTCCGGTATTCAAAACATAGCCGTGCTCCCTAACCGTGCCCCGAATCGTCGGCACTTACCTCGCAGCTTCGGGAAAAACGCAGCGTGTCGGCAGCCAACGGCGTGTACGCTCCCCTCCCTGAAGTCGGGGAGGGGTCGGGGGTGGGGTCAGCAGCGGCAGCAAGAGACAAATGATGCTGATTCGAGTACCGGACAAGCCTATTTAGGGGTGAGGTTGTAGACAAAGCCAGATCAACAAGTATGCGAGGCAGGCGAAGCTGATGGACGAACTCCCCACCAACGAGCAAGCGTCACCCGAACCGGAACCGATCCCGGCGGAGCAGGCGCGCGCGATCCTCGACCAAGCCATGCGCGAGCGGCTCGGCGCGGATTGGGAAGACGAGGACAGCGGTTGGCAGTTGATCACCGGGCACGACTACATGGCGCGGGTCACGCGCGGGCGCGTCAACGTCGATTTCTACGTCGATCTGCTGGGCGCAGTGACGATCAGCGAGAGCGAGATCAACCCGGCGCAGGACAGCGGGCGAATGCTAACGTGGATGCTGTTGATGCTCTCGCTCGGCATCGCGTTTTTGCTGGCGCGGATCGTCGGCTGGCTCTAAGGGGCTTGGTTGACGACAATGCTTCAGCCTATGCAGAACCCGATAATCGTTTAAAATTTGTCCATAAGCGGGTTACGCAAATGAGGCACGATTTCATGGTGGCGAATATCCAAACGAAAATCATCATCCGCAGCGCGGCTGCCGCCGACATCCCGGCGATTGAGGCGCTGATCGAGCCATTCGTCGAGCAGGGGGCGCTGTTAGAGCGCACCTACGACGAACTGGACGAGCTGCTGCCGAACTTCTTCGTCGCCGTCGATGCCGACGATACGATTATCGGCTGCGCGGCGCTCGAAATCTATTCGCGCAAGCTGGCGGAAATCCGCAGCCTCGCCGTCGCCGAGTTGGTGCAGGGGCGCGGCGTCGGGCGGATGCTGGTCGCTGCCTGCATTGAGCGCGCCCGCGAACACAACGTCCTCGAAATCATGGCGATCACGTCGTCAGATGCGTTCTTCCAATCGTGCGGTTTCGACTACACGCTGCCGAGCCTTAAGCGCGCTGTCTTCCTGCAAACCCGCGACCAGTTATAGCGATCACGGATCGCTTGGTTTGCTGCGGAATCCCTGCGCGAGCTGTCCGGGTGCGCGATACTCAAGCTGCGTGATGGTGCGCCCTTGGGGGGTACAGGGGAGCGGGAATTCGAAGCATCCGTCGTCACCGGGATTGACGACGTTAATCGTGCCGCCGGGGATGGTGAACGCGCTGTAGTTATCGACCACGATCTGAATTGGCGGGATGTGAAAGAGCGCCATAAAGCCGCAGAGCGCGATCAAGCCGTAGCCCGCCAGCCGGTTGAGCCGGGCGGGGATCGCGGCGTCGATCACGGCGGCGCAGGTGAGCCAGAACAAGCCCATCGCGAAGCGAACGTCAGGGGCGGTCAGAAACCAGTACAATAAGCCGCAGGCAATCGGCAAGAAGAAACTCAGCCTCAGCCGTCGCCGGAGGGCGAAGGGCAGCAAGCACAACCCAAACGTCACCGGCAGCACGAAGTCGGCGTTGTGCGGCAGCTTCGTCAGCCACGTAAGCACCCAATCGGCTGGCATCTCCGCTGCCGGAATCTTTGGAATCCGCGCCCATGCCCAAATCCAGCCGTATTCCGCCTCGGCTTGGCTGGCGGGAAGCCGCCAATCGACGTTGACCGCGCCCAGCGTCAGCGGATACACGGGATAACCGCTCAAGAAAATGCCGTGAAACATCCAAACTGCCACCATCCCCGCGCCGAGGGCGAAGATCGGCACGAACCGGCGCAGCCGCTCGCGCCGGTGATAGAGGATCAGCGCCAGCGCCGCAAACGCAAAGGCGGCGAAACTCAGCTTCACCGTCGCCCCAACCACCGCCATCAAAACAAACGAGGGTATGTCCGCCGCTTCGCCGCGCAGCACCGCGAACAGCTTGGCGCCGAGCACCAGCGTCAAGCACAAGATGACGAGATCGTTCGAAAGCGTCGAGACGTAGCCGAACCACAAACAGAGTCCGATCAGCAGGATTTTCCCGTAGCGCGAGCGGTAGAGGAAGGCGAAGGTCGCCAGCCAGATCAAGCCAGCCGGGTAGTGGAGTACGCCGCCGGGAAGCTCCTGAAACAGCGCGGTAAAGAGGTAGTAAGCGCTGTTGAAGCCGAAGCGCGTGTGCAGATTCGCCAGCCCCGGCACGACCGGATAGCGCGCGTACCAGATCGCCGTTTGGATGTGATAGAGTCCGTCGTCGTTGCCGGGCGCGTAGCGCGAGGCGAAGATCGCCGTGACCAGCACGAGCAGCAGATAAAGCGGGGGAATTTTGATCTCACGCCAATGCAGGCGCAGCCAGTTGATGCCGAAAAGCCAGAGGACGAACAGCGGCAGCAGGTTGAGCGGCGCGACGAGGTGGTAAAGCGTCAACGCCGGGATGAGCAGCGCCAACCCGACGAAGAACGCCTCGGCGGTGGGGATGTCCCGGCGCACCAGCTTGCCGATGGCGATCAGCGCCGGTGCGGTCAAGCCCCAGACGACGACGATGACCGCAACCAGCGAGAGATTGAGTCCGAACATACCCCTAGACCGCCCCTGTCTTCAGCGTGGATTAGTGGCGCACGGGCTGGTTATTGACTGAGCCAGCCTAGTCCATATTAAACCGAGAGCGGCGTAAATAGCGTTGTGAAAAAGGGCGTGGGTAGTGGGTCAAGTGAGGGGCGCACGGCTGTGCGCCCCTACAAAAACATCATTTCTAGCGCAGTGCTTACTGGGGCAGCGTCCAGACGAAGCGCGCCAGCGAGCCGCTGTTATCCGGCAGCGTCGCCGTGCTGATCGTCATGCTGTGGATCAAGCCGAGGATCGACTTCAGGTTGGCGCCGTCGCGCTGATCGCTGGGCGAGCTGCTGTTGATCAGCCCGCGCGCGATGGACTGGAAGCCGTTCCCCGACAGATACAGCACCGCGTTGGCGTTGTCCAAGACGGTCGCATCCGCCGCGATGAAGGTCGGGTCGGCATCCAAGCCGTTTTGCGGATCGACGGCAGCTTCGACCATCCGCCGCGTGCCGATGGCGAACACGCTGTCGGTCTTGGCGATCAGCAGTTCCACCGGGAAAGGCAGATCGCTGCTGGTGAAGGTCAAGACCAGTGCGTCGACGCCCGACGCCAGCGTTTCCTGCGTGACGGTCGCGTTTTCGGCGGCGAAGGTGTTCAGTGAGTCGGACAAGCCCGCGTAGAGCGCCTGTACCGCGTCGGCGTCGGTGACTTGGAAGGCGATGCCGAAGTCGAACGGCAGCTCGCTCGGCACGGTGTTGAAGTCGGGCGAGTCGCTGAAGGCGGGGCTGAGCTTCAGATACAGGGCGTAATCGCCGGTCATCCAGCCGAGCGCGCTGTCGGTCTGAAGCCCGGTCAAGCCGCGCACGATGAAGTTCAAGCCGAAGATCGCCGTGTTCACGTCCCCCGCGTTCGAGTCCTTCGGCATGGCGGCGGCGACAGCGCGCAGATTCGTCAGCGCGCGCTGGTAACTGGCGTAGAGGTTGGTCGCGTGGATCACGAGCGGCGTCCCTGACGGGATGACCTGCGCGAATGCCGGGTCGACCGGCTGCGCGCTGCTGGTGAGATCGAGGGCGGTCGCTGCGGCGGCGTTGAGCGGTGAAGCGACGTCGATAGCGAGCGTGTTATCGCTGAGCATGGTGATGCCGAGCGCCTGCGGTTGGAGCGCGTTCAGCATCGAATTGAACATGTCCATGACCGCCGCGTTCTGCTGACCGGAACTACGCTGATCTTGCATCGCCTTGCTGAGCACCGCCGGGGTATCCATGTAGGCGATGCCGCTGTACTGCGACGCGGGCAGCGCATTGATCGCCGTGTTGAAGGCGTCGTTCTGCGCCAGCGATCCGTCGCTGACGCCGCCGGACTCGGCTAGCGCTTGGTCGCCGGTGATCAGCATGACGTCGCTGCGGAAGACGTAATACGGGTCGCTGCTGACGCTGCTGTTGGGCGAGTAGAGCGTGAAACCGTCGCCTTCGCTGAGCGTGTAGCGCTCAGCATTGGGCAGCGTGTCAAAGAACGCCTCCGCCTTGTCTTGATCAGTGATGGCGATGGCGATGGTCAGCGGCGGGACTGCTCCGGTATCGTCAACGGTGTAAATGCCGATTGCCGCCAGATCGCCCAGCCACGGACGGATCGTGTCGGCGAAGGTGCCGCCGGGCTTGACCGCGCTGGCGACTTGATCGAGCGCTTCTTGCAGCGAACCGGGCATCATGCCGCCGGGCAGCAGCGAACCAAATTTAGCGGCGAGGTCGTCGAGCGTCTGCACGAAAGCGTCGTCGGTGCGGAAGCTGGCGTAGACAGGGGCGTCGGACGGGAAATACTGCGCCAACGCCCTATAATCGGGGCTGTCCTGCGCGGCAGCCGGGAGCGCGAACACGCCCAACGCCAGCGTGAAGATTCCGAGAATGAGCAGCAATCTTTTCATCAGATACTCCTTAACACTCCTTACAAGGCTATCCAGATTGTAGACGTTCATGATACTGTACGCGCGAAAACAGCACAGAGTTGCGCCGTTTTGTGCGACTTTCGTTTAAATCAGCGTAAATGAATGGATGCGCGCGCGGACTGGCTGTAAAATAACGCAGAGACACGACGATTAAGAGACGGTTTCGATTTATGGCGACCACGCCCCAAACGACCGAAAACGAGCCGCAAACCCCACCGCCGCCCGACTCGCGCCCGACGATCAATGCGCTGTGGCTGTATTTGATCGGTTTCGCCTTGTGTGTTGGCGTGCTGTTCCTGCTGCCGCCGCCCTATTCGACGCTGGTGCTGGTCGCGCTGTTCGCGGTGTCGATTTTGTGGGGCATCTACCGGCTGCGCGCGATCAACGCCGCGCCGGATCAAGTGCTGCCGGAGGACGTGTCGGTCTTGCGCGGCGGCGCGGCGGTCGTGCATCTGCCGTCGATGACTCGCCCTGAACCGATCCGGCTGCCGGTGGTGGCGCACGGCAACTTGATCGCCGCCGTGTTCGCGCTGATTTCGTTCGGCTTGATGATCGCCGCCGCGCTTGACCTGCGCCCGCGCAATGAGCAAGCTTATCTGCCGGACGGCGGCTTGAAACTGATCCTCGGCGGGGTCGCCATTGGCGCAGCAGTCTTGCTGAGCAACCGCCTGCCCGCCCTCAGCGAACCGATCTTTCGCGCGCTCGACCGCGCTGAGCGGCGCTGGTGGGTGTTCGGCGGCATCGGCGCGCTGTGCATGGCGCTGCTGGCGGAGATCAACGGGCAGGTGCTCCAGTTCGCGCCGCTGATGGCGGTCTCGACTCACATTCAATTTCTGCTGATGCTGGCGGGCTGCCTGCTGGTTGGCTACGGCTTCGGCGGCGCGCCGCCGATCCGCGCCGGGCTGCGGGCGATCTGGCGCAAAATCAACCAAGAGCGCGGGACGGTGATCGTCCTCGCGGGTATCCTCGCGCTGGCGGCATTCCTGCGGCTTTGGAATCAGGAAGGTACGCTGCGCTACCTGATCGACGAACTCCACTGGTCGGACGGCATCCTCAGCATCGAGGGCAACCCGACGCTGCGGCTGATCACGCCGATGAGCGGGCAATCGCCCTATTCGTGGGTCTTCCCCTACTGGCAGTCATGGGCGGTGGCGCTGCTGGGGCATACGTGGACGGGCTTTCGCTTCGTCAGCGCGATCACCGGGACGCTGACGGTCTTCGCAGTCTACGGGCTGGCGCGGGCGCTGTTCGACCGCAAGCTGGCACTGCTGGGCGCGCTGGTGATGGCGACGTTCCCTCCGCACGTCCAATTCAGCCGGGTGGCGATGAACCTGATCGCCGACCCGCTGTTCGGGACGCTGGCGCTGATGTTCGTGGCGCGGGCGCTCAAGAATAACCGCCGGATCGAGTGGGCGTTCGCGGGCGTTTCGCTGGGCATGACTCAATACTTCTACGAGGGCGGGCGCTTGCTGTTCCCGCCGCTGGTGATCGGCTTCGTGATCCTGCTCGGCTTGCGCGGGCAGATGCGTGGCAAATGGCGCGGCTTCCTGATCGTGCTGGTCGCGGCGTTCCTGATCGGCGCGCCGTTCTACTACTCGCTGATCGGCAACGGCAAGCCGTTGTTCGGGCGCTTCAACGACTCCGGCTATGGTTCGTCTCACTGGAGCCAACTCGCCGCCGACGGCATCAGCGTGCAGGACGTGTTCGATCAAGTCGAGCACACGCTGACCGCTTTCATGATGTTCGGCGCGCATTGGGATTTGAGCGTCTATTACGGCGGTCAGCAGGCGCTGGTCAACGATTCGCTGCTGCCATTCTTCTTCCTCGGCTGTTTCTATCTGGCGTGGCGCTATCCATCACCCGCCTTTTTGATTCCGCTGTGGATCGTGGCGACGGGGGTCGGCAATGGTCTGCTGCGCGATACGCTGGTCTCGGCGCGCTATTACGTCGTGCTCCCGGCGCTGGCGCTGGCAATTGCGGCGGGGGTGCGCTTCCTGCTGCCGTTCTGGTGGTTGCCGCCTTCGGCTTACCCTCCACCGGATAGCGAAGGAGTCCGCAGGCGCGAGCCGCGTCTACGCTGGGCGATTCCGGTCGTGATCGTGGCGATCATCGCCGTTTACCAGACGTGGTACTACTTCGGTCCGCACCTCGACTATTTCAACGTGCAGGTGCGCGACTCGAAGGGCTACCGCGACGGGATCGACGTGGCGCAGCGGGCGCTCGATCTGCCCGGCAACACGCAGATTTACATCATCGGCAAGCCGGACTCCGACCAGAACGTCCCGCGCGATTGGCTCAACTTCCTCGTCCGTGACGGCGATCCGGCGCGCTTCTTCCCGCTGCTGAGCGTGACCACCGACACGATCAGCCCGAAGTATCTGCTTGATCTGCCGCACGGGGTCAATTACGCCTTCTTCATCGCCGCCAACGAGGAAAACACCATGCAGTTGATCCTCAACACATTCCCGAACGTGTCCCCGGCGCAGTTTGCCAGTGATCCGTATATCCCGGCGGACAAAGAATACGTGCTGTTCTTCGTGCCGAGCGAGTCGATCACCGGCACGCGCAACTTGAAATAACCCTTGACCCCACCCCCGACCCCTGACAGAGGTAGGTATTTAAGTTTTGTGCTGACCTCACCCCTAAATAGGCTTGTCCGGTATTCAAAACATAGCCGTGCTCCCTAACCGTGCCCCGAATCGTCGGCACTTGCCTCGCAGCTTCGGGAAAAACGCAGCGTGTCGGCAGCCAACGGCGTGTACGCTCCCCTCCCTGAAGTCGGGGAGGGGGTAAAAACAGCTTGCAAAGGGTCTTTAAAGTCCCCTCTCTATGTACATGGAGAGGGGATTTAAGGCTTGTCCGGTATTCAAAACATAGCCGTGCTCCCTAACCGTGCCCCGAATTGTCGGCACTTGCCTCGCAGCTTCAGGAAAAACGCAGCGTGTCGGCAGCCAACGGCGTGTACGCTCCCCTCCCTGAAGTCGGGGAGGGGTCGGGGGTGGGGTCAGCAGCGGCAGCAAGAGACAAATGATGCTGATTCGAGTACCGGACAAGCCTATTTAGGGGTGAGGTAAGCGCAGAGTTAAAAACCTACCCCTGATAGGGGGTCGGGGGTGGGGTCAGCAGCGGCAGCAAGAGACAAATGATGCTGATTCGAGTACCGGACAAGCCTTAAATCCCCTCTCCATGCAATGGAGAGGGGGCAGGGGGTGAGGTAAATAAAAAACCTACCCCTGACCGCCCCCGACCCCTCCCGAATTCAGGGAGGGGAGCCTGCTTCGTCGGTTTCTCGTGAAAGGTTCGACATTTAGCGATCTCGGTGAGCTGGCGAGAAGTTTTTAAACGCCGCCAAAACCTGCCGCTACTGGAAAATTTACATTACGTGGGAGTGTAGGGGCGTTATATATAACGCCCCTACGGACGCCGCTTTTTGCTCAGGTGATCCGCTGGTTACGCCCGGAAAACCCCCTTCGGCGCGGGGGTGAAGTTGGGGAACACATCGCTGAGGGCAGGATTGTTGAGCCGCTTGCTGAGCAGTTCCGCCAGCACGTCGCGGTAATCGGTGGTCACGGCGAGGTCCTCGCCGCGATCCAGCGCGTCCTGATCCAGCCCGCGCCAATCGGCGTAGACGTTGCGCTGATCGAGGCTGCCGCTCATGACGAACATCGCCCCGCCGTGCCCGTGATCGGTGCCGCCGCCGCCGTTCTCCTTGACCCGCCGCCCGAACTCCGACATCACCACCACCGAGATGCCGCGCATCTCGTCGCCCAGATCGGCGTGGAAGGCAGCCAGCCCCGCCGCCAGCGTGCCGATCAGCCGCGCCTGCTGACCTTCCGCCCCGCCTTGATTGACGTGCGTATCCCAGCCGCCGAGGTCGATGCAGGCGGCTTCCAGCCCGGCGTCGGCGCGAATCAGCGCGGCGATCTGGCGCAGCGCCAGCGCGAAGTCATCCTGCGGATACTCGGCGCCATTGCGCGGCTGGTAGTCGGCGTAGTGGACGGCGATCAGCGTGTTGATGGCGGACTCGGTCGCCAGCGCCGAGTCGCGCAGCGAGTCGCCGTCGTCGAGCGTGTAGAGCCGGTTGAGCGACGCCAACATTTGCGCGGCGACCTGCTCGTCGCCGTTGAGGTGGTAATCGACAATCGACTTGATGGCGACCGGCGAGATCGACCCGCGCAGCGACGCCTGTACCGCCGTCCCCCAGCCGACCGCGCGGATCGGCGAGCTGTTGCCGGTGTTGAGCGTCGCCAAGTGTCGCCCGATCCAGCCGGACGCCAGCGCGTATTCGCCCGGCGTGCCGCGCTCCATGTAATCCATCGCCTCGAAGTGCGAGCGCGTCTCGTCGGGCGACCCGGCGGCGTGAACCGCCAACATTTCGCCGCTCTGAAAGACCGGCAGCAGCGGTGCGAGCGCCGGATGCAGCCCGAAAAAGCCGTCGAGGTCGAGCGCCCGGCTGCTCGCCGAGGAGTCGTCGGGGCGCGGGATGGCGATCTTGGGGCGGGCGGCGTAGTAGGCGTCCTCTCCGTGCGGCACGACCAAATTGAGCGTATCCGCGCCGCCGCGCAAGAAGATCGAGATCAGCACGTCGCCGCGCGCCGCTTGCTGCGCCGGGGCGAAGGCGAGGCGCGGCATCCATGCGGGCAGGGCACTCTGCGCCGCTGCCGCCGACAGCATGGCGCTGCTGCTGCGCAGCAAGTCGCGGCGGGAAAGGCTTTTCTTGAGCATGGTAAGCACTCCTTTTCTAGCGATTAGCGGCATCCGTAGGGGCGTTATATAACCTTTGGTGCTAGTCTTTTAGCCCTTCACCCCCTGACCCCCTCTCCCAAGCAAGCGGAGAGAGGGGGAACGCAGCGGGTTTTTGTCCCTCGCCCCGTTTACGTGGGAGAGGGACGGCTTGCGACAGCAAGCAGGGTGAGGGGAAATAAGTGCAAGCAGATTAGCACCAGTGGTTATATATAACGCTCCTACAAAAACCGAGCCGCTGATGGCTGCCAGCTAACGATACTGAAACGCCGGAGACGCCAGCAGCAGCGCGATCCCGGCGGCGACTTGGGTTTGCAGGTCTTCGCCAGCGGAGCGGGCGAAGTCGGCGACGATTTGGGCTTCGTCGGCGCTCAGCGACCGACCCAGTAGATACTGCCCCATAAACGCCAGCATCGCGTCGACGTTCATGGCGACGCCTTCCGCCTCCATCAAGGCGAGGATCGGCTCGAAGTTCATGCGCACGCCGGGAATCTGGTTCGTGACCGCCGCCAGCGCGATATTCCAGCGCTCTAGCAGCCCATCGCGCCACGCGCCCGCCACGTCGGGGAAGCCGTTGGGCGCGGGCCAGCCGAAAGGGATTTGTCCCAGTGCCGTGAGCGCGGTGGCGCTGACGCGCAGGAAATGGCGCAGGTTGGTGATGTCCATGTTGAGCGCGCGCAGCACGCTGATCAGGTACTCCTGTGGGTGTTTGAGTTTGGGCGGCGCATTCCAGAAATCGTCAGCGCTGAACAGGTCGCCGAGCAGGGCGCGCACGTCGCCGCCGCTTGCCGTGAAGGTCGCGGCGAGCTGATCGACCAGCGCGTCCGACGGTGCGTCGCTGACGAAGCGGCGCGCGAGTTTGGTGCTGACGAAGCGCGCCGTCGACGGGTGGTTCGCCAGCAGGTCGAGCACCGTTTCGCCGTCCTGCTCGCCGCCATTGACCGGAATCGAGGTGCCGAACACGGTTTTCGGCTGATTGTCGTGGAACAGCCGCCGAAAGCGATAGCTAATGCTGGCGTCAGCGCTCTCGCGCGGCGCGACGACCGACCAGCCGGTGAAGCAGCGCGCGACCTCCTTGACGTCGCTTTCGGTATAGCCGCCATTCACGCCGAGGGTTTGCAGTTCCATGACCTCGCGGCTGTAATTCTCGTTGGGCGCGCCTTTTTCGCTCTGGGCGTTGTCGAGGAAGACCAGCATCGCCGGGCTGTGCGCTGACGCGCCGAGCAGTTGGCGAAAAGTGGTCATGGCGTTGGGGCGGATCACGTCGCGGTCGTCGTCGACCTTGAGGAAGAGGACGGGACCCTTGCCGCTGTAAACGTAAAAATGATTGCCAAAGAAATAGACCATCCGCTCGTAAAGCTGGCGCTCGGAGTAGACCGCGTGCAGCAGCACTGAGGCGAGCAGCGCAGCGGCGACCGTCTGCCGCATTCCGGCGTCCTGCTGAGCGAGCACGCCGCCGTTGGTGGCGAGCACGCCGGCGTAATCGCCCAAGCGCCGCTCGATGCTGCCGTCGTCGAGCAGATCAGGGGCAAGCTGCTCGGCGATCAGCGCTGCCGGGTCGCCTTGGCGCGCCCGCTGGTAGAGCGCCGGAGTGATGCCATAGGTCAGGCGCTCGACGACGTGGTGCGCGGGGCTGCGGGCTGCCGGTTGAGGCGCGAGCGCGCTGGGGGGCAGCGCGGCAAGGGCGCGCTGGAGGCTGCCCACAGCCACCACGCCTACGCCAAAGGTCTGCAAGAACTGGCGTCGGTTCATCACGGTTTGCCTTCTACTTGACCGCTGTCAACCAAATCTACGCGCTAAATGTTGCCAAAGTTGCACGAAATTGTAAGCAGAGTGATCGCAAACGGCGCTTAGGGGGTGGGCTGCCGATTTTCGTGGCGTCGGCGGATGAAATCGGCGGCGGTGATGCAGAAGCTCAGCCATAAACCGCCCGCCGCGAACCCGGCGATCACGTCGCTGAAGTAGTGGACGCCGAGGTAAAGGCGGCTTAAGCCGATCAGCAGGATCAGCAGGGTTAGTGCGACGGTGGCGAGCCGCCGGGGAAAGCGTGGGGCGGCGCTCGTCCAGAGGAAGTAGGCGATCAACCCGTAAGCGATCAGCGACATGGTGGCGTGCCCGCTGGGGAAACTGTAGAACAGCGCTACCGCCAGCGGGTCGCTAAAGACCGGGCGCGGGCGGGCGAACCAGTCCTTGAGCAGCAAATTGAGCACCTGCCCGCCGACCAGCGCCGCGATCCACAGGCTCAGGCGCAGCCATGCGCGTTTGAGGATGAAGTACAGCCCGACGACGAGCGCCACGAGATAGAGGATTTGGAAGCCGAACGCCGACAGGATCAGGAAAACCTGCGTCGCCAGCGGCGTGGCGTAAAGGTGGAGATCGGCGGCAATCGAGTTATCGATCAGGGTGAATTCCTGCTCGCTGAGGACTTCTCGCGCCAGCTTCGCAAAGACCCAGAGGCAGATCGCGCTGACCACCAAGCCGATCACAAGGTGCAGGCTGACGTATTGCAGGATGGTCAAGCGCGAGCGTGCCCGCGCGATCCGATGCTGAAATCGCTCCATGAACTTCAGAGTCACTTTGCCATTGTCTGAATTATACGCTGATGCAGCCGTTGCGATACGCAACCTCACTCCGAACCACCATCAGCGCCGACAGCGGCAGGGAGTGAGGGTTAGAACGGGAAAACGGGCACTTGGAGCTGCCCGTTATCGCGTTAGGACCAGTACGGTTCCTGCTCGTAATACTTGTAGAGCTGGTGATACCACTGACCATTGGGCGTTTCGGGCCAGTCGTTCTTGTCGAAGCCCGGCGCGTGCTTGAGCCGTTCCTTGTCCGCGTCCATCAGGAAACACTCGTTGGTGGTATCGACCGTCAGCGCTGACCACGGGACGGCGAATAATTTGTTGCCAACGCCCATGAATCCGCCGAGCGAGAGCACCACGTAGGCGACCCGCCCGCTGTGGATGTCGACCATGATCTCCTCGACCGAGCCGATCTCCTCGCCCTGCATATTTTTCACCTTGTCCCCGATCAGCGTATGCGACGATAACGCCAGCGGGTGGGTTGTTTGCACTGTCATAGCGAACTCCTCAGTCATCTCATAAGACCCTGACAGACGAATTGTAATTCATTAAGCTTAATGTGAAATGAAAGGAAGATGGCGACTGGATGGGTCGTTAACGTCGGTGATGGATAACGAATCTGAGCTTTTGGATCGTATGGGGCGTACAGCCGTGTGCCCCATAGACACCAAGTTAAGGAAATTCTCGTTTTTTGAGCGAGCACTCGCCGAGTACCACAAGAGACTCAAAGCCTCTTGCCAAAAAATTCAAGCCGTCTGAAGATAGCTAAAAACCATTTGAACTCGTCTTGCAGTCCGCTTCAGCGGGCTTGATTTCGTAGCCGCGGGATTTGAAGGCTTGTCCGGTACTCAAGGCATACCCTTGTTTCCCTCACTCCGTTCAAACTGTCCATGTTTGCCGCTCGGCTTCGAAGCTAAAGTCGAATGTCAGTAGCCTACGGCAAGCACTCTCCCCTCCCTGAAATCGGGGAGGGGTCGGGGGTAGGGTCAGGGGTAGGTATTTTATTAACCTCACCCCCAGCCCCCTCTCCACGACGTGGAGAGGGGGTAAAAACAGCTTGCAAAGGGTCTTTAAAGTCCCCTCTCTATGTAATGGAGAGGGGATTTAGGGGTGAGGTATTCAAAACATAGCCGTGCTCCCTAACCGTGCCCCGAATCGTCGGCACTTGCCTCGCAGCTTCAGGAAAAACGCAGCGTGTCGGCAGCCAACGGCGTGTACGCTCCCCTCCCTGAAGTCGGGGAGGGGTCGGGGGCTGATAGGGGTAGTTTTTTGTTTTTGTAAGGGCGCACCTGCGTGTGCGCCCTTGTTTTATCTGCTTCCGCTACTTATGAGCGACCCCTATCCCCGCATCCGCCGTTGTAGGGGCGTAACATGTTACGCCCGTTTTTATAAATCTAGCTTGCGGCTGCTTGCTCCGTTAAAAACCTACCCCTGACAGGGGGTCGGGGGTGGGGTCAGCAGCGGCAGCAAGAGACAAATGATGCTGATTCGAGTACCGGACAAGCCTATTTAGGGGTGAGGTAAGCGCAGAGTTAAAAACCTACCCCTGATAGGGGTCGGGGGTAGGGTCAGATGCAACCGCCAGCGATCACGCCGACGCGCCGCCGCAGTGAAATCGATGGCATCTTAACTCGCGGTTTTGTGCTGGATCGTCGATTCGACCGGCGCGTTCGTCGAGTCCGACTCGGAGGCAGCGTCCGCCTCCGGCGGCTCGTCAACCGCGTGTTTGACGATGTAGACCTTGCGAATCCGGCGGTTCTCGACCTCATCGACCCGCATCAGCAGCGGCGGCTCGTCAATCGTCTCGCCGACTTCAGGGACGTGCCCCAACTTGCTGTAGACGTAGCCGCCAATCGAGTCGTTTTCGTCGTTGGGCAGGTCGATGTCGAGCAGTTCGTTCAGGTCTTCGAGATTCATGCCGCCGTCGACGACATATTCGTCCACGCCCAACTGGGTATACTCGGCTTCTTCGTTGAGGTCATACTCGTCCTTGATGTCGCCGACGATCTCCTCGACGAGGTCTTCAATCGTCACCAAACCCGCCGTGCCGCCGTACTCGTCCACGATCACGGCAAGGTGAACTTTGCGCTCCTGCATCTCCTTAAAGAGCGTGTCGGCGCGTTTGGTTTCGGGGACGAAGTAGGCGGGGCGCATCAGCTCGCTGATCGGTTTTTGCAGGCTGCCGTCGAGACTGCCGCCGTCGACCATCAGCTTGAGCAGGTCTTTGGCGTAAAGCAGCCCTTTCACGTCGTCGATCTCGTTGTCGTAGACCGGGATGCGCGAATGTCCGCTCTCCATGAACAGGCGGATAGCGTCGTTGAGCGGCTGGTTGATCTCAATGGCGGTGATGTCCGGGCGCGGCACCATGACCTCGCGCGCCAACGTCTCGCCAAACTGAAGGACGGAGTAGATCATCTCCTTCTCGCCATCCTCAATCGTGCCGCCCTGCTGACCGACGTCGACCAGCGTCATGATCTCTTCTTCGGTGACGGCTTTGGCGATCTCCTCGCCGCCGGTTTTGCGCGAGATCGTGCGGCGGAGGCTGAGCAGCAGCGACACCAACGGATTGAAGACGAGGACGATGATCCGCATGGCTCTGGTCAGGAACGGCACCAGTTGGTCGGCGTAGGCTTGCCCGAAGACCTGCGGGATCAGTTCGCCGACGATGTAGGTGATCAGCGCCGTCGGCAGCAGCACCAGCAGATAACCCACCTCCGGGACGATCACGTTCCCCGCCAAGTCCTGCACGTGCAGCAGCGGCTCGGCAAGGTGGATGGTGGCGACCGCCACAATCGCGAAGCGCAGCAGCATCAGCACGAGATGGCGGGTGACGGTCAGCCGGGGCATATCCTCCGCCAACTTCAGGATGCGCTTGGCTTGCTTGTCGCCCTTATCTGATTGTTCTTTCAGGGGGGTACGGCGGCTGTTGGTGATCGCAGCGTAGGCAAGTTCGACTGCGCCGTGCAGCGCGATCAAACCGACGAGAACCAGCAAACTCGATAAACTACCTTCGTCCAAGTTCCTCTTTCCTCAACTCAATCCGCGACCAACGCCTGAAATGCAAAATACCGGGGATTGTGCGGCATAGACATACGGCACAATGACCCGGTACTGTCATTGTCAGATCAGGCTCCAATCGGGAGGTTGGTCTGGGTTTTCGGTTAGCACTTGCATTCGTCGTGAATGTTGAAAACAATTCATCTGATTCTACCATAGCTAAGCAAGCTGTTTCAAGCCAAGTCGATTTTGAGTTCTAGGGCTATCGCATCAAATTTACCAAAAGGACTTCAATGGCTCATAACGATTTTGTAGGGGCGAACCTACGTGTTCGCCCACCGGGGCAGACACACAGGTCTGCCCCTACAAAACACTGGTGACTATTTTGACCCGAATGGCGATTTTGAAGCGATTACCCTGATTCGAGTTCAGCAAAGCGTTGATTATGATGCCTTATTTTGATGCCCTGCGCGCGCTGGTGCAGCCGATCCGGGTGGAGGCGTGGGAACTGACGCTCGATCCAATGCGCCGCCTGATCGCCGCGCTGGACGATCCGCAGCGGGCGTATCGTGCCGTCGTCGTCACCGGATCGACCGGCAAGGGGACGACCTGCGTGCGGATCGCGGCGGCGCTGAGCGCGTCCGGCTTGAAAGTCGGGCTGTATACCAGCCCGCATCTGCATCTGTTTCGGGAGCGGTTCGCTATTTTCGACCCCGCTGACCCCACCCCAAGCAACCTTTGGTTGCCCCCATCCCCGATTTCAGGGAGGGGCGAGAACCCGCCTGATTTACCTGATAGTTTCGACGTAGGAACACGATATATCGCATCCCGATCTGGTGATGATGACGCTAACAGGGTTTCAGGAAATGAAGCTAATCGACCCGTGTCCGCGCCATCGAATCCGCCAGATGAAACGGGTGGGCACGCTCCCCTCCCTGAAGTCGGGGAGGGGTCGGGGGTGGGGTCAGAGCGCCTCGCCGCTCGCATGATCACGCGAGCGGAATTTGTCGACATGGCGGAACGGGTGCTGGCAGTCGAGCGCGAGGTCAACCGCGAGGTTGACCACGTCTACAGCACGTTCGAGCGAGCGACGGCGCTGGCGCTGCTTTGGTTCGCGCGGCAGCGGATCGACGTGGCGGTGCTGGAAGTCGGCATCGGCGGGCGCTTCGACGCCGTCAACGTGGTCGCCAACGATCTCGCCGTCTTCACGCCAATTGAGGCGGAACACGTCGCCATCCTCGGCGGGTCGCTGGAGTCGGTGGCGTGGCACAAAGCCGGGATCATTCAACCGGAAGGCGAAGTGATTAGTGTGGCGCAGTCGCCGGAAGTGTGGGCAGTGCTGGAACGCGAAGCGCAGGAAAAAGGCGCGACCATCCACCTATACGAGGATTTGGTCGAGGGCATCGGCCTCGCTGACCTCACCCCCGCCTCGCTGCGCACCCAACCGCGTTGGGCGACTCCCCCGCGCCACAAAGTGGAGAGGGGGCTGGGGGGTGAGATCAGCCTTCCCGGTCGGTTGGAGCGGATCAGCGTGGGCGGGCGCACGGTGATCATCGACGGCGGGCACACGCCGCGCGCCGCGCGTCATCTGCGCGACTTCATCGGCGACGACGCTGCCTCGCTCTGTCTGATCGTCGGGATGCTGCGCGATAAGAATGTCGCCGCTTATGTGAGCACGTTCGACACGTCCAATGTCCACTTTTTCTACTCGCGTGCGCCCAGCGCACGCGGCTTGTCGCCGTCCGAACTGCTGGCACGCTATCGTCCCCGGACTTCGCGGGTGACGCTGACCGCCTCGCTCGACGAGGCGCTCAGCCGTATCGGTCATGCGAGCGAAACGCTGATCGCCGTCGCCGGGTCGCTGCGGATGGCAGCCGCCGCCCGCGAAGCGTTCGGCTTGCTCGCACCCGACGAACTGGACGAGGCGCGGATCACGCATACCATTTTTGAAGGCGCGGAATATCGATCTAAACTGGGGTGAAATACGTGATCTCCGTAGGGGCGGGTTTCAAACCCGCCCCTACACGAACCCCATAGGCGGCAAAAGTCATGACCCTCGACCACGACACCCTGAATATCCTTGCCGAAGCGCTGGAAAAACTCGACGACGGCTTCAGCGACCTGCCCGACTTCACGCCGCAGATCGACCGCGAGGCGCTGCGCGCCGTGCTGCTGGAAGTCGCCGAGCGGATGCAGGACAACTACCCCTATCAGCACCCGTTCTACGCCGGGCAGATGCTCAAGCCGCCGCACCCGGTGGCGCGGCTGGCATATGCGCTGGCGCAGTACGTCAACCCGAACAACCATGCCCTCGACGGCGGCAAAGCCAGCTCGCACATGGAGAAAGAAGCCGTCGCCCAGATCGCGGCGCTGTTCGGCTGGGCGCAGCATCTCGGTCACTTGACGGGCGGCGGCACGCTGGCGAACCTCGAAGCGCTGTGGGCGGCGCGCGAACTGCATCCCGGCAAAAAGGTCGTCGCCTCCGAGCAGGCGCATTACACCCACAGCCGCATCTCCGAAGTGATCGGCTTGGGTTTCGAGGCGATCACGGTCGATGATCGCGCCCGGATGGACATGGACGCGCTCGAAATGGTGCTGCAAACCGGCGATGTCGGGACGGTAGTGGTGACGATGGGCACGACCGCCACCGGCTCGGTCGATCCGCTGCCGCAGGTGATCGCGCTGCAAGCGAAATATGGCTTCCGCATCCACGCCGACGCGGCTTACGGCGGCTATTTCACGCTGGCGGAGAACCTCGACGCCGAAGCCCGCGCCGCTTTCGACTGCCTCGATCAGGTCGATTCGCTCGCCATCGATCCGCACAAACACGGCTTGCAGCCCTACGGCTGCGGCTGCATCCTGTTCCGCGATCCGGCGGTGGGGAAATTGTACGCGCACAATTCGCCTTACACCTACTTCACCTCCGCCGAACTGCACTTAGGCGAAATCAGCCTCGAATGCTCGCGCGCCGGGGCGTCAGCGGTGGCGCTGTGGGCGACGATGCGGCTGCTGCCGCTGGAACATCGGTGGAGAATTCGCCGCCGACCTGAGCAAGTGTCGTCAAGCGGCGCTGGAACTGTACGCCAAGCTGGAAGACTCGCCACGCTTCATCACGCCGTTCGCGCCGCAGTTGGACATCGTGGTCTTCGCGCCGACCGGAACGCGCGCCAGCGAAATCTCGCAGCGGTCGCGGGCAATGTTCGACGCGGCGGCGCAGGCAAATCTGCATCTGGCGCTGGTCAATTTCCCGCAAAGCTTGTTGGGCGAAACGTGGTCGCAAATTGAGTGGGATCAGCCGACGATCACCTGCTTGCGCTCGTGCCTGATGAAACCGGAACACCTCGACTGGATCGAACGCATCTGGTCGGCGTTGGTGCAGGCGGCGGAAAGCAACACAGCGAGGTAAGAAAACGACATGGTCGATCACTCAGCCGGGCAGGAAGCGCTAGCCCCTCGCCCGCCGACGAGATGGGCGGGGCACAAGCAAGCATGGGCAATCTTAGTGCTCGTGCTGTTGGTTGGCTTCCTGCTGCGTCTCCACAATCTGAACGCAAACGATTTCACCATCGACGAAACGTGGAGCTACGTCCACAGCGTCGGAATCGCGCATCCATCCGGCAGTCCAGTCCTCTACCTGCTCGCCGAAGAACCCAATAACGACCTGCATCTCGTCCTGATGAGCTTGCTGCTCCAACTCGACAGCAACCGTTTCTCGGCACGCCTGTTTTCCGTCCTGCTGGGCACGATCACCATCGCGCTCACCGCCCGGCTCGCGCACAACCTCTACGGAAGCAAAGCCGCACTCGCGGCAGCGCTTTTGACCAGCCTCGCGCTCGCGCCGATCACGTTCTCGCAGACGGCGCGACCCTACATGCTCAGTACGACCCTCGGACTGCTCTCGCTGGTGCTGTGGTCAGAACGGAGGTTACGCCTAAATATGATTGCCAGCGCCTTCGTTCCGCTGGCGCACATCGGGGCGATGCCGATGGTCGTGATCCAAGACCTCTACGCCATCCACGACTTCCTGACGAAAAGATCGCTCAATTTCACGCAGTGGATCGTCTATCGCATCCCGACTTACGCGATGTTCGGGCTGGTGGTTTTCGCCACCTACCTGCGTCGATCAGTCCACGTCATCAGCGCCGGTCAGCCCCTCCCGTCGCTGGCGGACATCGCGGCGCAACTGCTGCACACGTTCGCCACCAACGCCATGATCCCCCTGCTGCTGGTCTTCTTTCTGCTGCCAGCAGCAATCGCCTATCTTCGATCCGCGCAGCGCAAGAACCTGACGTTTCCGCTGGTCTGGATGCTGATCAGCATCGCCTATCTCGTCGTCGGAGCTGTCATGAGCGACGGACCGATCAAGTGGATTCACCTTGCGCACCTCGCCATCGCCAGCATCTTGCTGGTGGCTGCCGTGCTCGCCTCACTCACGTCACCGCAGTACAAACTCCTGCTAGCGACCTACAGCGCGGTCGCTCTGG
Source organism: uncultured Chloroflexia bacterium (assembly GCA_963826685.1). Classification (GTDB taxonomy): domain Bacteria; phylum Chloroflexota; class Anaerolineae; order Aggregatilineales; family Phototrophicaceae; genus Flexifilum. Next base: position 41,425 of record CAWGYC010000011.1, read on the forward strand.
TCATGCTCAACGGCTACTACAGCGCCTTGAACGCCCCTTGGCGCAAGCTCGACAACGCGCTTCGCGCTATCGCGCCAGCCAACACCGTGATCTACATGGGGCAAGACACGACGCTTTGGGCGCTGCAACTCAATACGGCTCATCCTTACCAACGCCTGCCAGCGATGCCGGAAACACCCGGCGATTACGTCTATCTCGACCGCGCGGGCTGGTATCCACCGCCGCCGCCGCCGGAATGCACCGAGATCATCTGGAAAGGATACGAAGGCTATTCACTGCTTCACTGCACGCAGATCACGGAAGCAGCAGCCGCTCCGTAGCCAATCTGATGAGCGTAATTTTTGCTTAGCCTGTAACCTCACCCCCCAACCCCACTCCATGCAATGGGGAGCTAAGCGCGGAACGGAATTTCGAGGCGCAGCGGGGTGAGGGCAGAAAGGCGTTAGCTCATCTCGCGAAAATTGGACTGCGTAATTAGCCTTGCTGTTCGAAGTAATCGCGGCGGAGGAGCGCGAATAGGATCAGGTCGTGAAATTCGCCCCACTCGAAGTATTGGTCTTCCTGCAAGCCCTCGCGCTTGAAGCCGACCTTCTCCAGCACGCGGATCGAGCCGACATTCTCGGCGTCGACGTCCGCCTCGATGCGGTTGAGGTTCATTTGGGCGAAGCCGAAGGCGACCATCGCGCGGACGGCTTCAGTCATGATGCCATTGCCCCAGTGACTGAAACCCAGATCGTAACCAATCGAGGCGCGCCGATCCTGCCGCAGCCAGAAGTTGTAGCCGACCCGCCCGATCAGTTCAGCGTCCGGGTGATCCTTGAGCACGATGCCCCAATCGAGGCGGCGCTTATCGGCGAAGGCTTTGAGCGCCTTGGCGATCAAGTCTTGCGCTTCGTCAATCGACTTCATCGGCTGACCGGAGTTGAGGCGGGTCACGCGGACGTCGCCGCGAATGCGAAAGATCGCCGGAGCATCGGCGGCGACGAACTCGCGCAAAATCAAGCGCGGAGTCGTCAGGGTAGGGAAGGCTTCAAAGTCGAAGGTTGGCATCGGTCAATTGCTCGTCGGCTGCTGTATCGATTATGCTTGGTGCGCTATTATCGTGCTGGAATTCTGCTTGTCAACGTGCAAGGGAGAACCAAGCATGACCCAGACCAATCTCTATCCGCTGCTGCTTGACCCGGCGCTGCACGTCAAAGTGTGGGGCGGGCGACGCTTGGCAGACGTGATGGGCAAGACCCTCGCCAGCGCCCAGCCTTACGGCGAAGCGTGGGAGATGCACGACAGCGCCCGCATCGTCAACGGCGCGCTGTGCGACCGCACGCTCGGCGACCTGCTGGACGTGTTCGGCGCGGACTTGATCGGCAAGCTGAGCGACCCCGGCGAGGGCGTGCCGCTGCTGGTCAAGTTGATCGACGCGACCGATTGGCTCTCGGTGCAGGTGCATCCCAACGACGCCCAAGCCTACCAACTGGAAGGCGAGCCGCGCGGCAAAACCGAGGCGTGGTACGTGATCGCCTCCGAGCCGGATTCGCGGCTGGTGATCGGCGTTCAGCCGGGGACGACGCGCGCGCAAATGGCGACGGCGATCCGTGAGAACCGGCTCGAACCGCTGCTGGTCTACGCCGACGTCGCGCCGGGGGACGTGCTCTACATCCCTGCCGGGACGATCCACGCGCTGGGACCCGGCATCCTGATCTACGAGATTCAGCAGTCGAGCGATACGACTTACCGGCTCTACGATTGGGGACGGCTGGGGCTGGATGGCAGCCCGCGCCAGCTTCACGTCGAGAAAGGCGTGCAGGTGTCGCAAGTGGACTCGCTCCCGACGATCCGGCACACGGGCGGCGATTCGTCGCCGACCGTCTCGATTGTGGACAGCCCGTTTTTCGAGACGATCCTGCACCAGCTCAGCGAGTCGTCCGCCCAACTCAACACGCGCGGCGAGGTTTTCCACGTCGTGACCTGCATCGCTGGCAGCGCGACCATCACGACCGGGCGGCATCCGGTGGTGACGCTGGAAACCGGACAGACGGTCTTTATTCCAGCGGTGATTGGGGGCTACTCGATTTCGGGATCAGGGAAGTTTCTGCGCTCGAATCAGCGGGGATAAGGGGCAGCAGGACGCGGAAGACGCTGCCGACGCCGGGCGTAGTTTCGACCTCGATGCTGCCGTTGTGCCCTTCGATAATCTTCTTGGCGATGGACAGCCCCAAGCCCTGCCCGCCGGTCGGACGGTGATTATCGCCGCGATAAAGGCGGTCGAAGATGTAGGGCAGGTCTTTCGGTTCAATGCCGAAGCCGGTATCGCGGACTTCGACGATCACGCGGTCGGCGGCGACGCGGGTCGTAATCGTGACCGTCCCGCCTTCCGGCGTGAATTGAACCGCGTTTTCGACCAGCCGGAAGATCGAACGGTACAGCCATTCCTCATCCCCGACAATTCGGGGCAAGTCCGGCGCGAGGTCGAGCGCAAGCGCGATCTCCGTGTGCCCGATCTGCGCGCGCTTGTGGGCTTCCAACTCGCGGATCAAGCTGTTCAAGTCCAGCGGCGCAGGGCGGAACACGTCCCCGCGATCCAGCCGCGACATCATCAGTAAACCGTCGACCAAGCGCTCGATGTTGTGAATCTGGGTCTGGATGGTCTGGAAATGGCGCTCGCGCTGCTCAACGTCGCTGACGCGGTTGAGCAGGTAGGCGCTGGTGTTGATCACCGAAAGCGGCGTGCGGAAGTCGTGAGACGCGGCGGCGATGAAATCCGTCAAAATCTGCATCTTCTCGTGCTCCAGCGTGGCGATCAGGCGCTCATTTTCTGCCCGCTTGAGTTCGGTAATGTCCTTGCCGACGAACTGATATTCGCGGATCGAGTCGTCGTCGTTCATAAACGCGCGATTCGTCCACTGCTGCCAGCGCACCTCGCCGTCAGGTAGAATGACGCGGTGCTCGTAGGTCACGATCTGGCAATTTGCACCGAGTGATTTCAGCGCATTGCGGACAAGCTGGAAATCTTCATCGTGAACGTGGGGCTTGAAGTAGCTGTCGATCAGTTCCTCATACGTTTTGCCGTAATAGCGGCAGAACGCCTCGTTCGCGAACTTGATCTGCCAGTCCGGGGCGATGCGAGCGATAAATTCGGTCTGGTCTTCGACGACCGCCCGATAGCGGGCTTCGCTGTCGCGCAGCTTTTGCTCGGTCAGCTTGCGCTGCGTGATGTCACGGTCAACCGAAAGCACCGCCGTCCTCCCCTGATAGGTGATCAGCTTGCTGTTGATGTCGACAGTGATCGTTTGCCCATCTTTGCTGAGCACTTCGCCTTCGACTTGATTCAGGCGTCCCTGTTCCCGCCGCTGGCGCATTCGTTCCTCGAACCCGGCGGAGAATTCGGGCGTGTTGATCTTGCTGACGTTCATATGTAGGAGTTCGTCCCGACTGTAGCCGAGATGACGACAGGCAGCCTCGTTCACGTCGAGGATCTTGCCCTCTGAATCGTGGACGAGAACCGTGTCGTCGATGCCTTCGAACAACTGGCGATAGCGTTCTTCGCTCTCGCGCAGCGCCGCTTCCGCTTTCAAACGGTCGGTGATGTCCTGAAACATGCCTAAGAGGTGAAGCGTGCCGCTAAGTCGGATCGGTTCGAGCGTCAGCAGCCCGGAGCGGATGTCGCCGGATTTGGTGCGCAGACGCTGCTCGACTTCGACAATCGGCTCGTCGCGTCGGAGGATTTCGAGCAACTGCGGGCGGGCGAGCGCCTCCGACCGAATACCTAACTCGGTGATGGTATGACCGATCAGCTCATCCCGGCTGTAGCCGGAGACGGCGCAGTACGCCTTGTTGACGTCGACGAAGCGCCCTTCCTCAAAGGTGACGATGCTAATGGCGATGGAAGCGGAATGGAAGGCTTTCGAGAATCGTTCTTCAAGCCCGCCGACCATCCGCTCGATCTCGCGGCGCTCGCTCAGCGCCGCGCACAACAGCAGCGCTGTGATCGAGAGCGTGAACAGATACGACCAGAGCGAGAGCAGGTTGTCCCAGACGATGGTGCGTGAAGCACCGTCAAGCTGAATCATCACACCCGCCAGCGCGACGATTGCCACAAACAGTGTGAGGGTGGCAACGGCGCGCTGCGAATAGCGCACCGCCGTCCAAATGAAGAAGGGAAAGATCACGTATGCCAGCGACGAGAAGCCGATGCCGATCAGGCTGCGCGTGAAGACCAACCACGCGATCACCAAGAACAGCGCGAAAGTCGCCGCAAGTTCGTAGATTTCGCGGCGCGGCGGCAGGTGGTAGGGGAATTCGCTCCAGACGAGGATCACCGGCGCGATGATCAGCACACCCAGACTATCCCCCAACCACCACGCCAGCCAAACCCGCAGTTCCGAACCCGGCGTGAGCACCCCCTCAAGGTACAGACCGAACGCGCCGACGGTCGCGTTGATCAGGGGACCGAGGATCACGGCGATACTGACCAGCGCCAGTACGTCGCGCATCCGGCGCAGTGTCGGGCGGAAGCCGATGCGCTGGAGCAGTGTCACCGCCAGCAGCGTCGAAATCGTCACCGTGACCGCGCCGCTCAGCGCGAGCGTCAGGTCACTGCTGATGAGGTTGGTCAGCAGTGCGCCGATAAAGATGCCGATCCAAAGCTCCCGCCCGTAGATCATCACGATGGCGAAGACGATCCCGGTTTGGGGCCAAACCAGCGAGACGCTGCCCTGCTCAAAGCCAAACGACAAACCCAGCCGACCTGACAGGACACTGGCGAGCACTAACAGCGTAATTTTGATCAGATAGATTGTTGTATTGCTCGTGCGGTTTCGAGGCACCGTAATCGTCTATTGCAAACAATATTTCTATAGCGAGAATTCGGCAGGATCGTGTGGAGGCTCAGATGCGGACGCCCACGCCCAAACTTACCTAATCTCTTTGTACAGCCACTTACGCTGCTTGGCAAGTGAAGAAAAGCACACGTGCCTTCGCTGGAGATAACCGACGGGAGGAGCACTTTCGGGCTATAATGCGGATGCGTGACAAAGCCAGCGCATACTGGGAGTTTGGACCCATGCCGCAGATCGAGCAGTCGATCCTGATTCAGGCGTCACCCGCCGCCGTCTTTAGCGTGATCGCCCACGAGCCGGAGCGAATGCCGGAGTGGTGGACAGCGCTGGAGATTCAGCAGCGCGTGACGCCGCCGCCGACCGCTGCCGGGTCGATTGCCCACTACGTCTACAACATGCTCGGAATGCGGATCAAAGGCGAGCATCAAGTGCTGGTCTACGAGCCGCCGCGTCACCTCGTCGTGCGGACGATCAGCGGCATCGACAGCATGTTCGATTTCTCATTGACCGCGCCCGGCGATGGCGACGAGACTCAGCTTATCGTGCGGGTCGCCTATACGCTGCCCGGCTCGGTGTTGGGACACTTGATCAACCGCCGCACCATCGAGCAGGAAAACGAACAGGTCGTCGTCGAAAGTTTGAACAACCTCAAGGCGCTGGTCGAAGCCGAATACGCGCCGAACCCCTGATTGATCAGGTCTGACCGGGCCAGCGCGTCTGGAAGTCGAGGACGCCGACCCAATCCGGCACGACGGCAATCCGCTTCATCGGCAGCCCGGTCGATTCAATCGCGCCGATGAACATGCCGCCGTTTTGCTCGCCGATATAGCGCACCGCCGTCTCACGATACCCCGGCACGATGCCGGGATAGAGTGTCGTGGTCACGGTTCCCCGCAGCATCAGGACGGGATAGGGCCACTCGCTGCCATCAACCGTGACGGCGATGCGCGTGCCGTCCATGATCGCCTTGAGCTTCTTGGCAACGCCGACGCTGCAAAACACGATTTCTTCCCCCGTCCACTGGAACCAGATGGGGACAACGCGCGGCGTTCCATCAGTCCAGACGAAGGCGAGATGCGCGAGAGTCGCCGAATTCAAAAGCTGCTGGGCGACCGGCTCCTTCAGCAGCGCGAGACTACCCTGCTTCTCAGGCATACTCTTTTCCCTCCATATAACTTGTGAGTGATGTGTATTATATATGTCGCTAAGTTATAGCGCTTGGTGTCTATGACGCAACAAATCGCCTGATCCGCTTCACCTGACCATTTGGATGAGTTGACGCTGCTCCGCCAAAGCTCCATAATTAGGATGACTGACTGAGGGACGAAGGATTATCGTGATGGATAAGCGCATGGTTGATTTCATCCGCACGCTTCGCGCTGCTGGCGTCCGTATCTCGCTGGCGGAGAGCATCGACGCGATGCATGGTGTCGACGAAGTGGGTGTCGGCGAGCGCGACTCGTTCCGCGCCGCCATGAAGACCACCCTCGTCAAAGAAGCCAAAGATCACGACAAATTCGAATACTTCTTCCCGCTCTTTTTCGGCTCGAACCAGCCGCCGATGCAGGACATCATGGGCGATATGTCGCCGGAGCAGCAGGAGATGCTGCAAAAGGCGCTGGAGTCGCTGATGGGCGACATGCAGGCGCTCAAAGACCTGCTGCGCCAACTGCTCGAAGGCAAAGCGTTCGACCAAGAACAGCTTGATCAGGCGGGACAGCAAGCGGGGCTGGATCAAGGGTCGGAGATGTTCCAGCGCCCGTGGTTCGAGCGCCGCATGGAACGGCAGATGAACATGCAGCAGCTTCAGCAGGCGATTGAAGCGCTGCTGGCGATGCTCGAAGAAATGGGCATGGATGGTCAAGCGCTGGCAGACCTGCGCGAAATGCTGGAACAGAACGCCGAAGGTTTATCGGAACAGGTGTCGCAGTACGTCGGCGCGTCGCTGGCAGAGCAAATGGCGGAGCAGGAGCCGCAGCCCAAGCCTGATCTGCTCGACGTGCCCTTCGACCGCCTGAGCGACTCGGAAGTCGAGCAAATCCGCGACGAAATCCGGCGGCTGGCGGCGAAACTGCGCAGCCGCGCCGCGCTGCGCCAGAAGAAGGCGAAATCGGGCACGCTCGATACGCGCCGGATGATGCGCGCCAACATGAAGTACGACAGCGTGCCGCTCGAACTCAAGTTCAAGTCGCATCACGTCAAACCGGCGCTGGTGCTGATCTGCGACGTGAGCACGTCGATGCGCTACTGCGCCGAGTTCCTGCTCACGCTGATCTACGAACTGCAAGATCAGGTCGCCAAGACCGACAGCTTCATCTTCATCGGCGACTTAACCGACATCAGCATGGTGTTCAAGGAGCTAGAGCCGCAGGCAGCGGTCGAGCGCGTGCTGACCGAGAACCGCCCCGGTTACTACAACACCGACCTCGGCAACAGCCTGAACACCTTCAGGCAGGATTACATGCAAACGCTGACCAGCAAGACGACGGTCATCATCCTCGGCGACGGGCGCAATAACTACAACGATCCGCGCACCGACATCGCTCAAGAGATGATGCGCCACAGCCGCCGCCTGATCTGGTTCAACCCGGAGCATCCGTCGCAGTGGGGCACGGGCGACAGCGATATGCTCGAATACGCGCCGCTCGCCAGCGGCGTCTACCGGGTCAGCAATCTGCGCGAACTTGGCGCCGCCGTCGATAAGATTCTGGGCGATGGGTAAGTCAATTCATGAGGGACGTTGTCGTGGAGTTCAATTGAACGCCCTATCGATTTCGCTTGGTCATATCTCCGCTCACCTGAGTGTCAGATTAATAAGATTACTAAATCGTTGACAACGTAACGGCGACTCCGTACACTGTCATTATCGTGAAGCGTGAGCATTCGCATATGTACATATATCTGTGTTGTTGCTGCCTGGAAGGGGGCGTTTAGCGAACTTCGGACGGCATAGCAACTAAAGACTCATCAAGCCGACAGCAACGAAGGCGCGACGCCCCGGTCAAATGACCGGAGAAAGTTCGCGCTTTTTGTTGCTGTCGGCTTTTTTTCTTGCTCGTAGAGACGAGAGCGAAAACACGATGACCTTAACCCTTGAATACCAACCGGCAGTCAGCCGCTTCGCGGGACGCGACCTCGACAGCCTGATCGGGAACACGCCACTGATCGGCTTCCGGCGGATTACGGCGCATCTGCCCGCCGACGTGATCGTCGCCGCCAAAGCCGAGTGGGTCAACCCCGGCGGCAGCGTCAAAGATCGCGCGGCGGTGAACATCATCCGCCAAGCCGAGCGTGACGGCGATCTGCTCCCCGGCAAGGTGATTCTCGACAGCACCAGCGGCAATACCGGCATCGCTTATGCCATGCTCGGGGCGGCGAAGGGCTACCGCGTCAAGCTGTTCGTGCCCGGCAACGCCAGCCCGGAGCGGATTGCCATCCTCAAAGCCTATGGCGCGGAACTCGAACTGACCGATCCGATGGAAGGCTCGGACGGGGCGATCCGGGCGGTGCGCGCGCTCGCCGCCGCCGAGCCGGAGACCTACTTCTACGCCGACCAGTACAACAATCCGGCGAATTGGCAGGCGCATTACAACTCGACCGGCATCGAAATTTGGGATCAGACCGGCGGCAGCGTGACTCATTTCGTCGCCGGATTAGGGACGAGCGGCACGCTGATGGGCACGGGACGCCGCCTGAAGGACTACAATCCCGACGTGCAGGTCGTCGCGCTTGAACCGGACTCGCCGTTTCACGGGCTGGAAGGTCTCAAGCACATGCCGACGGCGATCAAGCCGGGGATCTACGACGAGCATTTCCCCGACCGGATGATCGAGATCGAGACCGAGGCGACCTACGCCATGGCGCGGCGTTTGGCGCGCGAGGAGGGCTACCTCGTCGGCATCAGCGCGGCGACGGCGATGGTCGGGGCGGTGCAGGTCGCCGAGGAACTAGCGGCGGCGGGGCGCTCCGGCGTGGTCGTGACCGTCTTCCCCGATAACGCCTATAAGTATCTGCATCAGGGGTTCTGGGCGGCTGAATAATGGCTCAGCAGTAAAATCTGTCAACGGGGCAGCGGCGATGTTGGATCGCCGCTGCTCTTTTCTGTTCCCACGCAATACTCTGTCCCGTGTTAAAATGAGAAGCATCTTCAGAGCAAGGTGAATCCTCATGCCTGACCGTTCTCATGAATCAACTCACAAATCGCCAATCGCTGCGGCGCTGCTGGCGCTGCTGCTGGTCACGCTGATCGTCCTCGTGCTGGCGACGAGCGTCGTCACCGCGCAGGATGATCCGCTCGGCTTCACGCCGCAGCCGACCTCCGAGTTCGACCTCAACTTCGCGCCGACCTTCGGCGCGCCGCAGTCCGTGCCGACCGTCGACCCGCAAATGCTGCCCAGCATCTCCGGGGTCGGCGGGCAGGCGGTCAACGCCAGCGTGATCATCCGCAGCGGTCCCGGCTTGTCCTACCGCCCGATCAGTTCCCTGAAAAAGGACGGTTGGATCGACATCGTGGGCTGGAACGGCTGGGAGGATGGGCGCACCTGTATCGGCGATTTCAAGAGCACGCTGGACATGTGGGTGCAGGTGCAGTTCGGTGAGCGGCGCGGCTGGATCGCGCGCTGCGTGCTCGACATTCGCGGTCAGTTGACCAAGCTGCCCATCGTCACCGCATCGGGCGAGCGCATTTTGCAGCAGTAGGAGATCGGCTTGTCTACACAACGCCCGGTAGGGGCAGGTTTCAAACCTGCCCCTACGACTGTCACCCTAATTTGCGCCGCGCTACTTTTGCTGATCGCGGCGGGCTGCGGCGCGACTGCCAGCGAGATCGTGCCTACGGCGCGCCCGACCGCGACGCCGACCGCTACCGACGCGCCGACGCGGACGCCTGCGCGCGACGTGACGCCGACCGATCTACCCACAGCTCAGCCGATGACCGCGACCGGCGGTCCCTCGCCGACGCCGCTGTTTGGATCGACGCAGACTTCGGTCGCTTCGGCGGCGACGCAAGACCCGTTTAGCCTCAACCCGAACGCGCCGCGCATCGAGTTCTTCACGTCGGACGCAGCGGCGGTCGCGCCCGGTACGATTGTGACGCTTTACTGGTCGACGCGCGGCGCGCGCGAAGCCGTGATCTACCAACTGGTACGCGGCGTTCGCAACCGCGTCTGGAACGTGGGACCGGACGGCAGCCTGCCGGTTCAAACCAGCCGCAATGATCGCGGGACGGTCGATTTCGTCCTGACCGTCGGCGAGGGATCGCAGTACGTCGAGCAGAATCTCTCGGTGCCGCTGGCGTGCCCGGACGTGTGGTTCTTCTCGCCGCCGCCGGAAGCCTGCCCGACCGCTCCCGCCCAAGAGACGCAGGTCGTCGAGCAGCCGTTCGAGCGCGGGCGGATGCTCTACATCGCGACGAGCGATCTGGTCTATGCGCTCTTCAACGATGGTTTCGCCCCGGCGTGGCTCGTGATCGAGAATCGCTATGATCCGGCGGTGAACCCCGAAAAGGACGACAATTTCGTGCCGCCGCCGGGCTATTTTCAGCCGATCCGACGCTTAGGCTTCGTCTGGCGAGGCAACGACACGGTGCGTAACCGGCTCGGCTTGGCGACCGAAGCGGAGTCGAGTTTCAGCGGCTTCGTCCAGTCGTCGGTGACGTCCAACGGTGCGCAGACGCTCTACGTCAGCAGCGCCGACGGCTCGGTTTTGCAACTGCTGCCGCAAGGCAACTCGTGGCAGATTATCACGTCACCCTAATCATTCTTGATTATGATGGAAACAATCCTTTCACGGTCAGGCGCGACCTGACCCTTGCGGAGAAATTTGCATGCTCAATGAAACAGCTTCGTCGGTCGAAGATCGTCCGGCGCAGCGCTCAGCGATTCGACCCAGTGAAGACAACGCCCTGCGCGACGAAATCCGCGCGCACGTGATGAGCGTCTTCGCCATCGAGCGCGAGTCGTTCGAAGGCGACAAGTCGACGGGTTCACCGAGCGAGAATCTGCTGCTGGTGGGGCGCGACAGCCGGTTGATCGCCAGCTTCGAGGGACGCCTGCTGATCGACTCGGAGGCGGCTTACGATCAGCTTGACCGGCTGCTGGCGGCGGACAATCTGCTGCCGCTGTTTCGCGAAGCGAACGGCAAGCACGTGATCTACGTCGTTTCCGGGCGGGTGCATCCGCAGCCCCGTCATTGGTGGCTGAACGCGGTGCTGTTCGTGGTGACGATTTTCAGCGTGCTGTTGGTCGGTACGGAGATGGCGATCAACGAGATCGCCGCGACCGATCCGACCGCCATTCAGCCCATGCTCGACAACCTACTGCTCCAACTCTGGCGTGGGATTCCCTACGCCGGGGCGATCATGCTGATCCTCGGCGCGCACGAGTTGGGGCATTACTTCGCCGCTCGCCATCACAAGATCGCGGTGACGCTGCCCTACTTCATCCCGGCACCGTTTATCAGCTTGATCGGCACCTTCGGCGCGTTCATCCAACTGCGCGAGCCGATGCGCAACCGCAAGCAACTGCTGGACATCGGCGCGGCGGGTCCGCTGAGCGGGCTGGTCTTCGCCGTGCCGATCCTGCTGATCGGTTTAGCGACGTCGGCGGTAGGACCCGTCAGCCCCGGCGGCATGGTCGAGGGCAATTCGCTGCTGTATGCGCTGGCGAAAGTCCTGACCTTCGGGCGCTTTCTGCCGAGCACAACAGCGGACGTCTACGTCAACCAACTGGCGTGGGCGGGTTGGACGGGGCTGCTGGTCACCGGCTTGAACCTGATCCCGATTGGTCAGTTGGACGGCGGGCACATCCTCTACTCGCTGATCGGCGAGCGCGCCCGGCTGCTGTTCTACCCGCTGATCGGCGCGATGCTGGTGCTGGTGCTGACCGGCAGCGAGGCATGGCTGTTCTGGCTGATCCTGCTGTTCATCTTCGGGCGCATCTACGCCAAGCCGCTCGACATGATCACGCCGATGGACAACCGCCGCAAGCTGATCGCGGTGGTGAGCATGATCGTGTTCGCGCTGACCTTCGTGCCGATCCCGTTCTCGTTCGCCACGGAAACGCCGGCGCTGGTGCCTCAGAACACGATTTGGCTGCCCGCGACGCTGATGACGCTCTATTTGTGGCGGCGGCGTTAAGATGAGCTGGCGGCAGCGTTTCGCCGCTCTGTGGACTGCTTTTAGCCTGCGCTGCCCGAACTGCGGGCAGGGGCGCATCTTCACCGGCTGGTTCCACATGAACAAGACCTGCCCGAACTGCGGCGTCCGCTTCGAGCGCGAGGACGGCGAATCGGTCGGCGGCATGTACATCAACCTCGCGCTGGCGGAACTGTTCACGGTGGGCGGCTACTTCGTCGCCAACGCGCTGTTTCACCCGCCCTTTGAGCCGCATCTGCTGTTCTGGATCAGCTTCAACGTCGCTTTCGTCACCGTGTTTTACCGCCACGCCCGCTCGCTCTGGATCGGCATGTCGTATCTGACCGGCGGGGTCTACGCCGACCCGCCTGACCTGCACGAAGGAGTACCGCCGCCCGGATCGCCTTAAACTCGCCCCGTATAACCGGGAATGAAAGCGTTTTTGCTATGTCGATCAGACTAGAGAAACTCCCCGATCAACCGATCTTCATCGGTACGCCTGATGGTGTTATTCGCTGCGAGGACATCAAGGATTTCATTCGCCAATCGCTGGAAATGCTCCCGGATGAGCCTGATCTCACCACGCGCTGGAAATACTACATCGCCGACGTGCGTAACCTCGACATGGATTTTTCGGAACTCATGTGTCTGCTCGATTACGAGTTTCAAGGGCTGCCCGGCACGCTTTCGGACGAGCATACGTTTGTCGCGGTGGTCGGCACCAACCTGCTTATCCGCGCCTTTCAGAAAATCGGCTATCAGCGAGGAATGGATTCCTCAATGCTGGTGATTTACCTGCGCATGGAGGACGCCACCGCTGCCGTGCAAGCCCACATTGACGCTCACGAAGGCGCGCAAGCGCCGCCGAATTAAGGCATAATGGGGAAGTCGACCCACCCCCCAACCCTCTCCGTTGCATGGACATGTGTGGAGCGGGGAGTTGAGCGGAGCGAAATGGGGTGAGGTCGAAAGCTTAGCACGTGGGAAAACAGCCTGAACGTCATGTCGCTGACCAAATGCCTGATCGCCAACCGGGGTGAGATCGCTGTGCGGATCAGCCGCGCTTGCCGTGAACTCGGCATCGGCACGGTGGCGGTCTACGCCGACGTCGACGCCCGCGCTCAACACGTCCGCCACGCCGACGAAGCCTATCCGCTCAATGGATCGACACCCGTCGAGAGTTACCTGAATATCCCCAAGCTGATCGAAATCGCGCGCGCGGCGGGCTGCGACTGCGTACATCCCGGTTACGGCTTTCTCTCCGAAGCCGAAGATTTTGCGCAGGCGGTGATCGACGCCGGGCTGATCTGGGTCGGGCCGCCGCCGAGCGCGATCCGGCAGATGGGCGTCAAGACCGAAGCCCGCGCCCTGATGCAGCAGGCGGGCGTGCCGCTCGTCCCCGGTTATCAGGGCGTCCATCCTGCGGATGGAATCGATGACGCGGCATTCCTCGCGGCAGCGGACGAAATCGGCTACCCGGTGCTGGTCAAGGCGGCGGGCGGCGGTGGCGGCAAAGGGATTCGCATGGTCGAGCGCCCCGCCGATCTGCCGGAAGCGCTGCAAGCCGCCCGGCGTGAGGCACAGCACGCCTTCGGCGACGCGCGGGTCTTTCTGGAACGCTTCGTCGAGCGCGCCCGCCACGTCGAGATTCAAGTGCTGGCGGATCAGCACGGCAACGTGGTTCACCTGTTCGAGCGCGAGTGCAGCGCGCAGCGGCGCCACCAGAAAGTGATCGAGGAGTCGCCGTCGCCGCTGCTTGACGCCGAGATGCGGGCACGGATGGGCGCGGCGGGCGTCGCGGCGGCACGGGCGGTCGGCTACGTCAACGCCGGGACGGTCGAGTTCATCGTGACGCCGGACGGCGCGTTCTATTTTCTGGAGATGAACACCCGCTTGCAGGTCGAGCACCCGGTGACCGAATTCGTGACCGGGCTGGATTTGGTCAAGCTGCAATTCGCGGTCGCGGCGGGCGAGCCGCTGCCGTTCAGTCAGGACGACTTAACTCAGCGCGGGCACGCCATCGAGTGCCGCTTGTACGCCGAAGACCCGCGTAACGAATTTCTGCCCGCCGTCGGCGAGCTAATCCGCTTCCTGCCGCCGGAAGGCGCGGGCGTGCGGGTCGATGCCGGGGTCGCGTCGGGCGACACGATCACGATCCACTACGACCCGCTGATCGCCAAGATCATCGTCTACGACCGCACCCGCGCCGAGGCGATCCGCCGGATGGACACCGCCCTGCGTGATACGGTGATCCTCGGCACGACCACCAACCGCGATTTCCTACGCGCACTGATCAATCATCCGGCGTTCGCGGCGGGTGAGGTCGATACCGGCTTCATCGAGCGCCAACTTGACGACCTGATCCCGGCGGAAGCGCCGATCAGCGACCTCGCCTTGATCGCGGCGGCGCTTCACGATCTACGCGGCGGGGCGATGCCGGAAGCGCGCGACCTGAGCGCTGATCCTTGGTCGCGCGCCGATGGTTTCCGCCTCGGTCAAGGGTGATACGCGGCATTTGAAAATCGATATTGGCGTAGGGGCAGGACTTAGTCCTGCCCCTACCAAGACGTGGTTATCGAAAGGACGCTTATGTGCTCAATCATTGCGCTGCTGCTGATCGTTTTCGCGGGGTTCTTCGGCTATTCAAGTTTCGCGGTGCCGCAAACAAGCACGCAGTCCTCGGTGATCGGCGTGCCGAGTGTCGAAGCGCCGAGGCTGATCTCGTGTGCGTCGCCGTCGGCGGATCAAGACATCGCCGCCGCGCTCGCCTTCGCTGGCGATACCTTCGCCGCGCCGACGTGGGCGGAGCAGGTCAGCAGCGATGCCGCCAAGACTACCGTGACGTGGACGGCTTCCAAGCTCGGCGCGGTCGCTTATCTGGAGTACCTCCACTACGACTGCGGCTATACCCAAGCGCAGATCGACGAGTATTACGGCGCGGCGAGTTGGGCGACGATCTTCGCCAACTACGACTCCTACGCCAAGGTGGACGAGTGCAGTTACGATGACCTTCGCCTCTACGAGTACGACGTCAGCCTGAATGCTTACGATTACGCCGTGCGCTACTGGGTCAAACCAGCGACCGATACGCGCGTCGCCGGGTTGATGCTGGTCGTCCCCACCGATCAAGCAGCGACGATGGCGCAGTATGCGGGCGATCTGTTCCCGCAACTGCCGACCTGTCAGGCAGCGGCGGGATGATCTACGAGGTTGGCGGCGAGTCCTTCAGCGTCACGCTTGATCCGCTGCCCGACGGGACGATCCGGGCGACCGTCGGCGAGCGTGCCTACACGCTCAGCGCCACGCCTATCGACGGCGGTTGGCTGTTGACGCTCGACGGCGCGCAAGTCGTCGCCTACACCGCCGCGCGCGGGAATGAGCGCTGGGTCGCCGTCGGCGGAGAGACCTACGCGCTGAGCGTGCCGGAGACGCGGCGCGGATCGCGCGGGGCGCGGGCTACCGGAGGCGGCGATCTCAGCGCGCAGATGCCGGGGCAGGTGCGCGAGGTGCTGGTCGCGGTGGGCGATGCCGTCCAGCGCGGGCAGCCGCTGCTGCTGCTCGAAGCGATGAAGATGGAGATTCGGATCACTGCCCCTGCCGATGGTCGGGTCAAGCGGGTGCTGGTTCAGCCCGGCGCGGTGGTGGATCGCGGGCAGCGGCTGCTAGAGCTAGAATGAGGTTTTGTCGGGGTGGACGGCGTCCGCCCAATCGACCAAATCAGCGTGACCTCACCCCCTAAAAACTGGTGACTCCTGACGAAAATCGCAACCGCGCGCCCGCCCCTCACGTATAAAAGTTTGTAGATCGAACAATAAATAGGGGGCTAAGCAGTGAGCACCTACAGCGAATACGAAAAACCAAAACGCGGCAGCATCTCCGAGTATGAACTTGCCGACGTAGGGACGCGCTTCGTCGCGCTGATCATCGACAGCATTATTCTCGGCATTATCACCGGCTTGCTGTTCATCGGCGCGCGCGGACCGGGCGGGGTGGCAGGCTTCGTCGTCGGCGTGATCTATCAGTGGTACTTCCTGACGCAGCAGAACGGGCAGACGCCGGGCAAGCGGATCATGGGCATCCGCGTGATCAAGGTCAGTGGCGAGCCGCTGCAAGCCGCCGACGTGGTGGTGCGCTACGTCGGTTACTACATCGACAGCGTGGTCTTCATGCTCGGTTGGATTTGGGCGCTGATCGACCGCGAAAATCAGGCGTGGCACGACAAGCTCGCCGGGACTTACGTCGTCCGCGCGTAGCAAAATCTGCCGCGAAATGCGATAATCAAGGGTTGTAGGGGCACAGCACGCTGTGCCCTCTCCGTTTCGTGATTCGGAAAACTGCCCATGAAGCAGATCACGCCGCTGCATCGCGCGCGCCTGACGCTGGCGCGCCGCTACATCGACCGTCACTACGACCAGCCGCTGACGCTGGATCACCTCAGCCAAACGGCGGGCTTTTCTCCTTATCACTTCATCCGGCTGTTCCACGCTGCTTACCGCCAAACGCCGCACCAATATCTGATCCAGCGCCGCATCGACCAAGCGAAAGACCTGTTGGGCGCGGGCGACCTGCCGATTGGAGACATTTGTTTTGAAGTCGGCTTCGAGAGTCTCGGCTCGTTTAGTACGCTGTTTCGCCGCGTGACCGGCTTGACGCCAAGCGCCTACCGGCGGTTTAAGCAGCGCCGCTCGCAGCCCGCCTATATCCCGCTGTGCCACCGCTTCGCGCGGGGTCTCGACGACGAGGTTTAGGCGAAAACCGCGCAATTTTCGAGAAAGATTCATGGCACAAATGTGCTATTCTTAGAACGTATTCCGATCATTTCAGGAGAAAATCGATGACCTTGCGAGTGACTCACGCCACCCTGTACGTCAAGGATCAGAATGAAGCGCTCCGCTTCTATACCGAGAAGTTGGGCTTTGAGGTCCGCGCCGACGTGACGATGGGCGATTTCCGCTGGCTGACGGTCGGCTCGAAAGACCAGCCCGATTTCGAGTTCATCCTCTACCCGGTGCGGGCGGATGGCTTCTTCATGAGCGAAGACGATGCTGCCGTCATCGGTCGGCTGCTGGCAGCGGGCAAGCTCGGCGGGCCGCTGATCAAGACCAGCGACATCAACCAGACCTACGAGGAATGGAAGGCGAAGGGCGTCGTCTTCGAGCGCCCGCCGACCGAGCAACCTTACGCCATCGAAGCAATCTTCAAGGACAACAGTGGCAATACCTTCAGCTTGCATCAGGACAAGTAAGCGCGTTCGCCCTCGAATGGAATACTCGCTAAAATGCCCGGCAGAATGTCGGGCGTTTTATTTTTCGAACAGGGCTGAAGATGACGGTTTCATTGTGGCAGGCGGATGGCAGCCAGCCGGTGCGCGAGGTCGATTTCCTGATCGTTGGCGCGGGCGTGGTCGGTTGTGCTGCTGCCTATTTCGCGGGGCAGGCGGAGCGCGAGGTCGTGATCACCGAGGCGCGCGACGTGGCGCTGGGCGCCAGCAGCCGTAACGCCGGGTTCATGATCACCGGGCTGGACATTTACTATCACCGCGCGCTGGAGCTGTACGGGCACGATCAGGTGCGCGAATTGTGGGCGCTCTCGAAAAAGACCCATGAGTATTGGCTGGGTTTCGCCGAGCGCGGCGGCGCCAGGCTGGATCGCTGTGGATCGATGCTGCTGGCGGAGAGTCAAACCGAAGCCGCCGAACTCGCGCAAGCCGCCAACTTGCTGACCGCCGACGGCATCGACGTGATCTTCCACGATCACGACCCGCTGGATCGGGGTTACTTCGCCGCCATCGAGCAGCCGAATGACTGCGCCGTCCAACCTTACGAGCTGGCTCAGGCGGTGCTGCGCGCCAGCGAAGCCGAGTTGATCGCCAACAACGAGGTCTACGCCATCGAACAGACGGGTGAGGTGGTGACGGTGCGGACGCGCCAATACACCTTCAAGGCGCAGCACGTGCTGCTCTGCACCAACGCTTACTCGCCGCGCCTGCATCCCTATTTCGTCGGCAAGGTGATCCCGACGCGGGCGCAGGTATTGGTCACCGCACCGCTGGACGCGCCGGTGCTCGATACCTGCGGCTACAGCGATTACGGTTACATGTACTACCGCATGACCTTCGACCAGCGCTTGCTGATCGGCGGCGGGCGGAAGCTGTTCAAGGAGCAGGAGCACGACACCACCGACGACCGCGTGACCGACTCGGTGCAGGGCTATCTCGAAGCCTACCTGCGCCAGCACTTCCCCGACGTGAGCGCGCCGGTCGAGCGGCGCTGGGCGGGGATCATGGGCTTCAGCGTCGACGGGCTGCCGCTGGTCGGCACGCTGCCGGGGATGGATCGGGTCGGCTGCGCGGTTGGCTTCACCGGACACGGCTTAGCCTTCGGCGCGGGCGTCGCCGAGCGCGCCGTCGATCACCTGCTCACGGGGGCTGATCCGGGTGCGGTCAGCGCGGCGCGGCTGAATTGAGGCGTAATCATGGATGACGATTTGACGTTCGATCCCGCGCTGCGCGCTCGGATCAGCGCCGAGTTGCTCAGCGGCGAAAAGGTCTTGTGGATCGGCAAGCCAATGCCGATCCGAGTGGTTATTCAACGAGGCGAACCGCTGCTCACCTATTTGCTATTTGTCGTGATCTTCGGAGTATGGCTGTTCTCATGCAATTTCTTCGGGCTGAGCAGCGTCTCAATAGGATCGCTGCAAATCCCAATTCTCAGCCTATTTTGCATCCCTGTCGCCGGACTGGCGCTGTATCTCGGCTATGATTACTGGCTGGCGACACAAACAGTCTATGGCGTCACGACTCGACGCGCAATCATCATCGAGCGCACCCTCGACGGCACGAGCGTTCTCGCCTACAACATCATCCCGTATATAAGGCGGCGTGTTCGCGCCAACGGGAGTGGCGATTTGATTTTCGCTACCGAAACCTACTCTCCACTGATTCCTTCTAACTTTGCCCTGAACGGAGGAAGTTATAATAGGCGCTATCGCAATGTCGGCTTCTTCGGCATTGCCAACGTGCGCCGCGTCGAGGAATTGATGTTCGATACCTTCCGTCCAGCGCAGCGCTCAAACGCGGATCGCTAGTGAAATGACTGGCATAGACGCCGCCAACTCGCTATGATCGCGCCCTCCTATGCCAACAGATGCTTAAAGGAAAGCGCATGGATTATCACTACGAGGAGTGGAGCACCAATGCGCCGCGCGGTCTGCTGCTGATCAGCGCGGGCGTTTCGATTGTCGGGCAGGCGATTGTGCTCAAGACCCAGCGCAAAGCGGGTTGGAAGTGGTTACTGATGGGCTTCATCGGCTTGATCACGCTCAATTCGGGCGTGTCGATCTTCGCCGAGGCGGTCAAGCACCGCACGCTCTACGAGAGCAAACTTGACCTCTAAGGGCACGGTTTGGTGCTGCTCATTCGAACGTTGTGGAAGCCGGGTTCAGCCCGGCTTTTGTTTTGCCTCACAATCACGGCAGCGCTCGCATGAAAAACCGAATTTGCAAGTTTAATCTGGAATTAAGATTGTTATGACTGGGAAGGACTATAATTGGTAATTGTGTGGCGCTTTAGAAACTGACCTTAAGGAGAAAGTTCTATGCGTAAGTTCATCCTGATCGTAGCGGCGCTGGCGCTGCTCAGTCTGAGCGGTGCTGTTTTTGCGCAGGACACGACCCCGCAGACCTTCTGCGGCAATCTTTCGAGCGCGGACTGCGACATTCTCACTCAGTCGGCGGCGGCAATGAAGTCGCTCGATTCGAGCAGCTTCACTTTCAACGTCTCGGTTCAGTTGAGCAATCTGCCCGACGTGCCCGCGATGGGTCCGATCACCGTTGACGGCAGCGGCGCGGTTTCCGGCATTTCGGCGCTCAAAACCGACGCAGCGACGATGATGTCGGACTACGGCGCGTTCCTCCAGAACGTACTCGCCAACCTCAACGGCAATTTTAAGCTGACGGTCACGGTGCCGCCGGAACTGATGCAGCAAGCCGATCCGAGCGCGCCGAACAGCCTGACGCTGGACGTGCGGATGGTCGATGGCGTCGGCTATCTCAATCTGGACGAACTCCAACCGATCATCAACGACCCGACGATGAAGGGGTGGTACGGTCTTGACCTCGCCGGTCTGGTGAAAGGCTTGCTGGCGCAGAACCCGACTCTGTTCGACATGACGAACATGGGCGCGATGGCGGGCAGCACTAACCCGATGGACTACGTAAAGCAGTTCGAAGACCCGGCGCTGCTCGGTCAGTTCCTGACCATCACCCGGACGGATGACGGCAGCGGCTCGACGGCGACCTTCCAAATGTCGCTTGACTTCTCGGCGCTGATGTCCAGTTCGCAGATGCAAGACCTGATGAAGCAGGAAATGCAGGCGCAGGGCGCGAAGCTGAGCGATGCGGAAATGCAGCAGGCATTGTCGATGACGCAGCAGATGTTCCAAGGCATGACCTTCACCATCACTGAAGTGATCGACACGACCAATTACTACCTGCAAAGCATCAACGGCGAGATGAACTTCGACCTGAGCGGGATCATGAGTTCGGTCAGCGCGATGTCGCCGACGCCGATGCCGACGACCACCGGCGCGCCGACGGTCAACGCCACCTTCTCGGTCAATTACGCGGACTTCAACAGCGCTCCGACGACCACTGCGCCGGAAAACCCGACCGTGCTGCCGTATCAAATGCTGCTCGGTATGGCGAACATGGGTGCGCTGCCGTCGGCGACGGCGACGGTCAGCCCGCAGTAATTCCAGTCATTGAATGGTAAGGCGAAGGCGACCCATTCGGGTCGCCTTTTGATTCAACGCGGCTCGATCAGCGTCGCGAAGTTGGTGATCAAGGCGTGGAGATCGCGCGAACGCAGGATGCTCGGCGCGGAGCGGGCGGAAGGCACGCCGCGCGCTTGGGCGATCAGCCATTGCAGCGTCGCCTCGCCGTTGGCGCTAGGGCGAAACCATTCGCCGTCGTATTCCGACCTGCCGTTGACGATACCGACGTAGCGCAGATACCCCTGCCCGCTGTCGCGCGCCGGATAGTAGCGCAGCTCGTCGAAGGCGACGTACTGCCCGTTCAGCGAGTTGACGTAGTAGCGCGTGATCAGGTAGCCCTCGCCGGAACTGTCGCCGTAGGCGGCAATGTCGAGCGGCTCGTAAGGACTGCGCGTGTCGTAGTCCTCCAACACCAGCATTTGCAGCGCGTCGAGCACCGCCGCGTCGTCGGTGATCTCGACGTCGTGGGGCAGGTCGCCGCCGGTGATCGTCACCTTCTGCGGCGGACCTTTCGCCCAACTGATCGGTGCTGCCAGCAATAGGGCAGCGATCAGCAACAGCAGCCCGCCTCGCTTCGCATTCATTGTGCATCTCCCCTTCGCATCTTTTTGCACGTTCCCTTACCGATTCGCTCGCGCTTGCGTGAGCAGTGTCTCGATCACGTACTGGCTCTGGCGGGTCGGGCGGAACCACGTATCATCCTGCTCCGACGTCTGGTTGATCATGCCCAAATAGTGAACGTAACCATAGCCGCCCTGCGGGTCGAAGTAGAAGCGCAGTTGATCGAAAGGCTGGTAGCCGCCGTCCGCCAGTTGATCATAGCGCGTGACCAGATAGCCGTCGCCTTGCAGGTCGGGCGGCGTGCGGACGACCTGCAAGCCATTGTCCAAGTTGCCGCGCGAGAGGGCGTCGATCACGCAAAAATTATCTCTCGTGACCTCAATGTCGTGGGGTAAATCCCCGCCGCTGATCGTCACTTTGGCGTCGCCTTTCGCCAGCACGCCTTGCAGCCCCATCCCGATCAGCACGCCGACGACCAACAGTAAGAGATATTTCGCGCGCATAGGTGGTTCTCCTTAAGTCCTGCTTTCACGATCAATACACCGTCCGGCGCTCAGCCGTTCCCAAACTCCATGCTCGCGGCGATGCTGAGCGCCTCGTCCAGCGGACGGTTGGTTTCGAGACGGTAGGTCAGGTCGCCCGCGTCCCAGACCAGCGCAGGCATCGAGACGCGCCGTATCTGCGCTTGGTTCAGCGCCGTCATGAGCATGTACCAGTGCTCGCCGGGCAGCCAGACCCCGCGCCACTGGTTGACCTGCACCTCCTCGACCTCGCCTTGATACATCTTAAGGACGTGCAGCCCTAGCGGTAAAAGCTGCAAGCTGGTGTCGACCGCGCCGTCGTCGGTTAGCCACGCCAGCACGACGACCGGGCGCTCGGCGTCGATCAGGTAGACGCGATCCGGCGCGCCCAGCGTCGGGGATGCGGGAATCGGGTAGGGGAAGCGCGCTCGCGCCGCCGCCAACGTGGTCGCGCCGGGGAAGTCGAGCACCGACGCGGGCAAATCGCCGCCGGGAAAAACGGCGGGCGTGGCGGTGGTGACGACGATCTCGACCGCGCCAATGTGGAAGAAGGCGATCACCTGCGCGCGAATCTCCGGCACGGCGAGCAGCCCCGCCAGCGTGATCAGCAGGACGACGGCAGCGCGCGCCATTCGCCGGGCGACTCGCCGCCGCCGGATCGGTCGCCAGCACCGCGCCGCCGCGAGGTCGGGCGTGGGCGGGTAGGCGAAGGCTTTTGCCGAACGCTGCACCTGCATGTCGAATTCGTCCTTCATAGCGCGCGTCCTTCGTAGAGCAGCGGAAAATCGCGCGCGATCACGTCGCGTAGCCGACCGAGCGCCCGGCTCAAGCGCGATTTGACCGTCCCCGGCTCGACGTGGAGGGCGTCCGCCGTCTCGTCGACCGAGAGTTCGAGAAAATAGCGCAGGTAGATCACTTCTTGATCGGCGGCGCTCAAGCGCCGGATCGCCCCCCAGAGCGCCTGTGCTTCCAGCGCGCGGTCGTCCTCCGGGCTGGGGCTGGAGTCGGGTAGGATCAAGCGGCGCAGCGCGGCGACGTAGCGCCCCAGCGCGCGGCGGCGGTTGCGCGCGGTGTTGGCGGCAATCGCCAGCAGATACGGGCGCAGCGGGCGCGAGTCGTCAACCCGATCCAGCGCGTGATAGACGCGAATGAAGACCTCTTGAGCCACGTCCTCGGCGTCGGCGGGGTCGCCCAGCAGCAGGTACGCCAGCCGGAAGACCGCCTCCTGATGCTGGCGGACGAGTTGGGCATACGCCGCCTCGTCGCCCGCGCGGGCGCGGCGGATCAGATCGGCTTCCAAACGGATCAGCCTTTCCAGCGAATCGATTCATCAAAGATACACCGCGCGCACCGAAGTCGTTCCCGTGTCCATATTGTGACGAAATTCAGGAAATCAGCCGCAGTTCTTCAATTTAGCACACGCGAACCTTTGCGCTACAATCTCTCGCATTATGAATAAATTTTAAGGATGACTGAAAACATGACACAAGGACGGGCAACGGACGTGGTGATTGTTGGCGCTGGCTTGGCGGGCTTGATGGCGGGGCGCGTGCTCGCGGATGCGGGTAAGCGGGTGCTGCTGCTCGATCAAGGGCGCAGCGTCGGCGGGCGCATGGCGACCCGGCGCATCGGCGCTGGCGCTGCCGATCATGGCGCGCAGTTCTTCACCGTGCGTGACCCCGAATTCTCCGCGTTCGTCACGCGCTGGCTGGCGGAAGGGATCGTCTTTGAGTGGTCGCGCGGCTGGAGCGACGGCAGCCTGAATACCACCCGCGACGGACATCCGCGTTACGCGGTGCGCGGCGGCATGAACGCGCTTGCCAAGCAGTTGGCGCAGAACCTCAGCACGCGCGTCAAAGTTAAAATTGTTACGGTGAAATCGCTCGGTTCGGATGGCTGGCAGGTGGAAGATGAGGCGGGTGGGACTCAGCGCGCGCGGGCAGTTTTGCTGACGCCGCCGGTCCCGCAGTCGCTGATGCTGATCGACGACGGGGGAGTTTCCTTGAACGCGGCGGATCGCGCTGCCCTCGAAGCGATTGAATACTACAGCAGCCTGACCGGGCTGTTCGTGCTCGACCGCGAGCTGCGCCTGCCCGCGCCGGGCGCGATTCAGCGCCCTTACGCCAACATCCGCTGGATCGCCGACAACAAGCGCAAGGGGATTTCTCCCGGCGCGGTCGTGATCACGGCGCAGGCGGGCGCGGTCTACAGCAGCCAATTGTGGGATCGCAGTGACGAGGAAATTCTCGCCGCCTTTCGGGTCGACCTGATGCCCGTGTTGGGCGAGGCGAAGATCGTCGAAGCCCAGTTAAAGCGCTGGCGCTATGCCCAACCGAGCAACCACTACGACGAGCGCACCCTCGCGGCGGCGGATCAGCCCGCGCCGCTGCTGTTCGCCGGCGATGCCTTCGGCGGACCGCGCATCGAGGGGGCATGTTTGTCGGGGCTGGCGGCGGGTCGCGCGCTGCTCGAAGCGCTGGAGTAGACATGAAGCCGGGGATCGGCGGTGAGGTGTCAAAGCTGAAATGCTGACCCCACCCCCAACCCCTCCCCGATTTCAGAGAGGGGAGAGTGCCGCGTCCGTTTTGGGTGGAATGATGAGGGTTGGCGTTTTTTGAACCAGCGAGGGGTAAACACCCTCATGATGTGCCGCTGTAGAATGTAGAACAAGTATTCTGATTCTGCTGGGCAGATGGGCGCGAGGGCTGCTTGACTTTCGATCTTGATCCAGCTATGATTTTTTCTGAATAGAACGAACGCTATTACGAAAGATGCCGTTCTATTTCTCTAAGTTCTAAACCTCATTTGAGGGGTATTCCAAGGAGTGGTTCGGCAATGTCCGAGCGGATTGAAGGTACGGTGAAGTGGTTCAATGGCACGAAGGGCTTTGGTTTCATCGCTCGTGAGGGCGCGCCCGACGTATTCGTGCATTATTCTGCCATTCAGGGCAACGGCTACCGAAGTCTCGAAGAAGGGCAGAAGGTTGAATTCACGCTGGAGCAGGGTCCGAAAGGTCTGCAAGCCAGCAACGTTGTGGTGATCTAAGTTCGTTCTACCGGACACGAAAACCACGGGCGCCACCTTAACAGGTGGCGCTTTTTGTTTGGAAAGCTGATAGCTATCAGCGGTCAGCAGTCAGATAAAAACAGGTTGCTATAGACCGCTGCTCATGCAATAGTAGGAGCGTGTTGTTAGGCGACGCAGGTTCTAGCTGAAAGCTGATCGCTGACGGCTGAAAGGCTTACTCATGATCGAGCGTTCGACTCTATTCGGCTTGGCGGCTTCGGTCGCGGGGCTGGTGTTCGTGCTGGAACTGGTGCGCCAGCGGAAATTACGCGAAGATTACTCGCTGTTGTGGCTGGCGACGACGATTGTCTTGATCGTCCTGAGCGTGTCGCGCCCGCTGCTTGACAGCCTCGCCGCCTTGCTCGGCGTCGTGACTTACCCACCCGCCGCGCTCTTTCTGGTGGCGATCATCTTCATGCTGCTGATCCTGATGCACTTCTCGACCGTGCTGACGCGCCTCGCCCGTGATAACAAGGATATCGCTCAGCAAATGGCGATCCTGCGCTGGGAACTCGACGACGCCCGCCGTCGCTTAAGCGATCAAGCGGGCGACGATCAGGATCACCATCAGGGCGATCACAAAGAGTGAGACCGCCCAGTAACGATTCTTGAGCGGGTTAATGTCCTCGCCTAGGAGCGCATTCGGGTTCTCCGGGTGACGGCGCACGATGTAGATCGGTCCAATCGCCCACGCCAGCACCAGCCCGCCGATCACACCGCCGAGGTGCGCCCAGTTATCGATGCTCATGGCGCTGCCTTGCACGCTCGAAAGTGCCCCGAAGATCAGGTTGATGACGCCGAGCATGATCAGGCTTTGCATCTGTGAGCGCCCGCGCGCGCCAAGCAGCTTGCGGTGCTGGTAGAGGTAGACGAACTGCGCCGCCAGAATCGCAAAGATCGCGCCGGAAGCGCCGACCGAGTAGACGTTGCCGCTGCTGAGCACGGCGCTCAAGACCGACCCCGCCAGCCCGCCGAGCAGGTAGATCAACGTGAAGCGCAGGTGACCGAATAAACGCTCGACCGGAATCCCGATCACGTAGAGAATGTACATGTTGAAGATCAAGTGCAGGCTGTTGGCGAGCGCGTAGCCGCCATAGGGGTCGAAGATGCTCGCATGGAGGAACATCGACGTGAATAGGCGGTAGATTTCGCCATTTTGGAGCACGGCGACCGGATTGTTCGCGCCCCACAGCAGCAGCTGCTCGTCAAGCTGGGGCGAGAGCGCGCGGATCACGAAGATGAGCACGTTGATGGCGATCAACGTGTAAGTCACGGTCGGGCGCACCGACGGAATGTGCAAGATCATCTGCTGGCGCTGGGGCTGACCTTGGGGATTGTTTGGCGATTCGGGCGATGGCAGCGGATCGCGCTCTAGCGGATGCGGTTTGCGCCGCTCTGGTGGCGGATCATTGAACATTGAAAACGGCTTTCAGTATAATAGCGCTGATATTCACGGAGGCGATTATGCCAGTTTACGATTACCGCTGCAATGCGTGCGGGCGCAAAGCCGCGCTTTTCTACAAGTCCTATAAGGATTACGACGCCGCGAACGCTGCCAACGCCCATACCTGCCCCCACTGCGGCAGTCACGACCTCACCCGCTTGATCAGCCGCGTGGCAATCCAGAAGCCGGGGCGCGATTACGCCAACCTGTCCTCTAACGAGATGCTGTCGGTCATGGAAGGGGGCGACTCGCGCGAATTGGGGCGGATGATGCACCAGCTTGGGCAAGACGAGGCGGTCAGCGACCCGGCGTTCAGCGAAGTCACCGAGCGGCTGATGAAAGGCGACGATCCCGGACGGATCGAGGCGGATCTCGGCAGCATGGGCGCCGCCGACTCCGGCGGCGCGGGCGACGAGTAGCGATGGACATCACCTTCGCCGCGCTGCTCGATCTGCCTGCCGACACGCCGATCACGTTCAACCTGATCGACCTGCGCGACTGGGGACGGACGGTGCTTTTCGGTGGGCGGGCGGGGGATGCTAAGAGCGGCGTCGCCTTCACGCTGCGCTGCGACGACTGCCGCGATCTGCACTGGCGCGTCTACGTCCACGACGCTACCGCGACGACCGCGCTGGTCGGCTTCGCGCCGGGTAGAGATCAGCACCGCAGCCCGCTGCAACTGCTGACCGAGCATTTCGGCTTGACGCTGTACTACGGCAGCATGGCGATCACGAAGTAGGGGCGTTCAATGAGCGTGTCCAAAAAGTCGCTTTTCGACCCCACCCCCGACCCCTCCCCGACTTCAGGGAGGGGAGAGTGCTTCGTCTGTTTCGAGGCTTGGTGGTAAGGTTTGGCGATGATTCGACCCGGCGAGGGGTTTTTAAACACCCTCATTGAACGCCCCCATGCACATCAAACGATGTTCGCATCGCCGGAGGTTTTGAACTCCGGCTAGGCAGGAAAAGCTGGCTGAAGCCAGCTCTTTTGAGTCCGCTTTAGCGGGCTTGAATTTCTAGCCGGATGCTTCGAGCATCCGGCGGTGTCCCGCCTGACGACAGTTCTTCATTTTGATGCGTTTGCCCAGATAAATTCGCGGATGATGCGTGCGCTGTCTCTACTCGTGCTAAAATCAGCTAGACGTTGAGCGAGGAAACCGGCAATGGAACTCAGCACCGCAATCGTGATCATTGCGCCGCCGCGCGTGCAGGCATGGGCGACTCCTTTCCGGCGACGCTACAGCCTTGACGGGATGCTGCGCGTTCCGGCGCACATCACCGTCCTGTTTCCCTTCGTGCCGGTGGACGATCTCGACGCTGTTTGCCCGAAGCTCCGGCAAATCTACGCCAACTTCGCGCCATTCGACGTGACGCTGGATGGCTACGGACATTTCCCGACGGCGTCCTATCTCAAGCCCGCCGACCCGGAGCCAATCAAAGCGCTGTTCCGGGCGGTTCACGCCGAATTTCCGACTGTGCTGCCCTATCGCGGGGCGTTCAACAGCGACGACATCACGCCGCACATGACCGTCGGCGAGTTCAAGAGCGAAGCCGAACGCGAAGCCGCCGAGTTCCCGCCCTTCACGCCGATCACTTTCCCGGTGCGCCGCCTGAACTTGATCGTCGGCGTCGAGCACGAGCCAGTGCCGTGGATCACCCGCGACGTGATCCCGTTAGGCGGGTGATGCCATGACCGACTCGCGCGAAACCCTCGTCGAACTGGTCACGGCGGGCTTGCTGGTACTGATCTTCCTGCTCTACCTGATCGGCGTGCTTAATCAGGGCGTCGCCATGCTGCTCGGCGGCGTGGTGCTGCTCGGTTCGGGCGTCTACCAGACCAGCAAGGGCTGGCACGTCAGCTTGCTGACGTGGATCATGGGGCTGGTGCTCACGCTCGGCGGGATCGGGCTGCGCGTCTTCCTCGTCGGCGTGATCCGCATCAATTGGCTGCCGATCATCCTGCTGCTGATCGCGGTCGTCTACGCTTGGAATTGGTGGCGTAAGCGACCGTAAAGCTGACCCCACTCCCAGCCCCTCCCCGACTTCAGGGAGGGGAGAGAACAAAAACCGCGTCGGCGATGCCAGTAGTCCATACTATTCGGCAGTAGGGTGCGCTGCTATGCACGTCTACTGCTTCACTCTGCTAGACAATCGAGACGGTGGCGAGCGACTGCCAGAGCAGGATCGTGATCACGGCGAGGTCGAGCGTCAGCGCGTAAATCACGCTGGTGGTATTCAGGCTGTTCCACCAGACGACCAGCAGCAGCGCCGAGATCGACGCGGCGGCGAGCGCCGCTTCGCGCCACCAGATCGCACCGGCATAGTAGCCGCCCGCCGCCGCGACGAAGCCGATCAGCGGGATCAGCCAGAGGATGCCAACAATGCCCTCGAAGGTTTGGTCGGCGTGCAAAACGTCTTGGAACAAAGAAGACCGGGCGACGCCAGTTTTCCAATAACCCCAACTATTCGCGGCGAACAGGATGTGCCCGACGCCGTGTCCCAACAGGATTAAAGCGATAATAATTTGCATTATCGTCCCGCTCCGTAAATGCAGAAGGACCCTACCCCTATGGTAGCCGCAAATGAGCGTTTTGGAGTGTGCAGAATGTCATAGTCCAGCCTGTGCAAAATGAACAAAATGAAGCCAATGCACGGCTGCACGTTCATTCTGAAGGCGAACGGCTCAAAGCACCGAAAGAATCACGTTTGTCAACTGCGGACGGTGGGGATCGTGAACATGAAGCAGCCGCCCGCCACCCGCGTGTTGGGGACTGCCCAGATTTTGCCGCGATGCACCTCGACGATGCTGCGCGTCACCGCCAGCCCCAAGCCGACGCCCTCGATCCGCTTGGTTTTGGCTTCTTCGGTGCGGAAGAAGGGCATAAACACCTTGTCGGCTTCCTCTTTGCTCAAGCCTTTGCCTTCATCGCTGACGGCGACGAGGATCGCCGGGAGCACGATGTCGGCTGGCGCAGAGTCGGGCAGCGTGCCGGTCGAGGTGATCAAGTCGGTCGTCAGGCGGATTTTGCCGCCTTCGGGCGAATACTTGATGGCGTTGGTCAGCAAGTTGGTGATCACCTGCGAGATGCGGTCGACGTCCACGTTGACCGGCGGCAGGTCGTCGTCCACGTCCATGATCACCTTCTGGCTGCGCGCCTTGACCTGAAGCTCCATCCGCGCGACGATCTCGATCACGATGTCGGGCAGGTGCGCCTCGGTCTTGTGCAGCTTGAGTTCGCCCGCGTCGGCGCGCGTGATCTCGATCATGTCGGTGAAGACGGTATTGAGGTGTTTGGCGCTGTTGAGGATGATCTCGGTGTACTCGCGGGCGAGGTCGGGGAGTTGGTCGCCGGTCGCTTCGAGAATGAATTCGGCGAAGCCGCGAATCGAGGTCAGCGGCGTGCGCAGCTCGTGCGAGATGCGCGAGAGGAAGGCGGCGCGCAAGCGCTGTGCCGCCCGCTCCGGCGTGGCGTCGTGGAAGATGTAGATGCGCCCCAACACGTCCGCGTCCTGATAGACCGGGGCGCTGTACCATTCCACGTCGAGCGGCTGTCCTTCACTGGTGACCATGCGAAACTCGTTGCGGCGCACTGCCGGGTCGCGGACGGGGGTGCTCAGCCACGCGGCGCGCAGTTCTTGGCGCACGCCTTCGGGAATCTGCATCTGCTGGAGCAGGTGGATCAGCGAATCGCCCTCGGCGTGCTGCTCGCTGACCTCGAACATGCGGCTGAAGCGCTGGTTGACGGTCAGGACGTGCCCGCCTTGACCGTAGGGCAGCACCATGACAACGCCATCGGTCACGGCGTCGAGGATGGCGGCGCGGTGCTGTTCAAGCCGTTCGTGCTGCTGCTGCAAGACCTGCGCCATCGCGCTGATCGCTAAGAACTCGCTGACGGTGCGGTAGCTTTGCAGCTCGCGCTCGTCGAGCTGCTGACGGCGGTCGGTGCCGATGGCGAGCACGCCGAGCCGCTGGTGCGTCGATTGCAGCGCGATCAGAGTCAGCCCGCGCATCCGTTCGGCTTTGAGGAAGCCGCGAATCAGCGGGTCAAAGCGATCCTTGATCTTGTTGACGCTGGGAAAGGTGACGATCTCGTTATGCTGAAGCTGTTCGAGCAGGTCGGGATAATCCTTGAGGTAGAGCCGGACGCCGATGCCGATGCCGCTGCCGTAGCGCCGCGACCACGATCCGCGCAGCTCCAGATACTCAAACGGTCCATTCGGGCTGTCCTCGCGGACGGGTCCATAGAGCAGCATGGCGCAGCTTGAGATGTGCCCCTCGAACATGGTATCGCGCAGGATGTTGACGACGTGCTGCGGCGACGGATTTTCGGCGATGGCTTGGGCGGTCTGCAAGATCGACTGGGCGGTCGAGAGGTTCTCGGCGAGCACGTTGTAGAGGTGATGATTCTCCAGCACGACGCGGATCAAGCTGACGAGGGTGGCGCAGCGCTCGACGTGGCTGGCGTTGTAGGTCTTGGGGCTGATCGAACCGAGCGAGAGCACCCCGCTGATGGCGTCGGTGATCGGGAAGGGGTAGAACAGCGCCGATTGCAGCGGGGCATTTTCCGCCGCCTTGAGCGGGATGATCTGTGGTTCACTGAGCGGCAGCAGCGTCAAGAGATGCTCGCTGACCAAGTGGCAGGCGCGCGTCTGCTCCTCGCTGGCAAGCTCGCCGAACGATTCGGACGCGACCGCCTCAATTGTTTGCGTGGCGGCGCTGTACTCGTAGATGCAGGCGAGATCGACCGGGACTTGGGTGATCACCGTTTCCAGTAGGAAACGAAGCTGCTCGCTCGGCATGGCTTTTGGCTTGTAGACGGGGAAGATATTCTCTACGTTGATCGTCATTTCGCTCTTTGCGATCCTAACCTGCGATCTAACTACTGCCCTAACGTAATTTCAAAGATTATATCAGGCCGTGCTCCAAAAGAAAAACCCTGAGCCTAGGCTCAGGGTTTTTAGTAAGCGGGAGATGATGCTTAGCGCTATTCTTCCGCCACCGGCTCCTCGCCTTCGAGGGCGATGCCTTCCGGCGGGCGCACGGTGAACATGTAGCCGATGCCCCGCTCGGTGCGGATGTAGTGCGGGTGATGCGAGTCGGCTTCGAGCTTGCGGCGCAGGCGGTGCATGTGCACGCGCAGCGTATCCTCGTAAACTTCCTCGGAGGGCCAGACGCGGGCGATCAGCATCCGGTTTTCGACGACGCGCCCGGCGTTACGCAGCAGCACGTGGAGCAGGATCGACTCGGTCGGCGTCAGCCCATAAGCCTTGCCGTTGACGACGATCCGGTTGTGAGCGAAATCGATGCTCAGGTTGTCGTCGATGCGAATGATCGGCTCGCTGGCATAGTCGAGGCTGGGCATCCGCGCCAGCACGACCTGCACCCGCGCTTCGAGTTCGCGCAGTTCAAAGGGTTTCACGATGAAATCTTCAGCGTATTTTTTCAGCCCCTGCACGACCGTGTCGGTGTCGCTGGTGGCAGTGATAAAGACGATGGGCACGTCCGCCATCGATTTCAGGCGGTTGCTCAGTTCGAAGCCGTGCATCGTCGGCAGCGTCAAGTCGATCAAGGCGATGTGCGGCAGCCCGCGCATCTGCACGTGGTCGAGTGCATCGGGACCGTCTTCAAACGAAGTGACATCAAAACCATGCGCCGTCATGTAATCACTGATCAGTTTATTGATGTTTTTATCGTCTTCAACGAGCAGTACTTTCGTTTTGCCCATCTGGATCACTCCAAATCTAACGAAGTTTGAGGGATGTATTGTAATGAATATACAACGAATGTAACAATAAATCTAGTCCTATTTCGTCCGTAATAATTGAGAATCCTCAAGATTTCTTAATGTCTGGCAGGTTTGATCCCCGCCGAGTACAATGGCAGCAGGTCAATTTAGGTTAAGCAGTGATGACGTTGTTGCTTGTCTCCTTGACATCGTTAAACGCGGATAAAGCGCTCAGCCAGCGGCGCTCAGTGCTGTACGAGGGGGCGATGTGGCATCGGTAACGCGGATCGTCCGGCGGCGGCACAAGCGCCAAGAACGGCAGCAGCTTCAGCGAAGTCAGCGCCGCCTGTGGAACTCGGTCATCGGGGTCGCCCTGCTCGTGCTGGTGATCATCCCCGGTGGTGCCGCGCTCGGCAGCGCGGTGATCACCTACTGGCAGGCAGTCCAAAATCTGCCTGCGCCCGGCGAAGCCGACGCCAACGGCGCCGCGCCAACCCAGTTCTTCGACAGCACCGGCGCGACGCTGGTCTACACGCTGCAAAATCCGCTGAACACCGATACCCAAAACGGTGGTTGGGTCTCGATTGACACGCTGCCGCCCTACCTGATCGACGCGACGCTGGCGGCGGAAGACCCCGGTTTCCTCGACCGTCCCGGCTTCAACCCGCTCGATACGCTGGTCAAGTTGTGGCGCAATATGCTGATCGGCACGCTGCCTCCCGACGCGAGCATCACTGGGAGGCTGGTGCGTAACGTGATCGCCCCGTTCGCCGATCTGCGCGGCAGCGCCAACGATGCCCGCGCTCACGAGATCGCGCTGATCGCGGAGATCAACCGGCGCTATACGCCGCGCCAAGTGCTCGAATGGCACTTGAACACCGACTATTACGGCAACGAGGCTTACGGCATCGAAGCCGCCGCCCAGATATACCTGAACAAGCGCGCCGTCGATCTGACGCTCGACGAGGCGGCGCTGCTGGCGGCGATCCCGACCGCGCCGCAGTACAACCCGTTCGCCAACGAGACAGCGGCGCGCGGACGGCAAACCGATCTGCTGCGCTCGATGATGAACTACGGCATGATCTCGCAGGAGACTTACACGACCACCGCGGCGGTGAATACGCCGATCAGCCGAGGGAATTACTTACCCCCGGTCGCGCCGGAGTTCACGGTTTACGCGCGGGCGCAAGCGCAGGACATTCTCGACTCGCTCGGCTACGACGGGTCGCGCTTGCTGGCGCGGGGCAGCCTCAAGATCACGACGACGCTCGACCTCGACCTGTACCAGCAGAGCGTCTGCACGCTGCAAACGCAGCTTGCCCGGTTGGGCACGGCGAGCGCGCCGGGGACGGGGAATTGTTCCGCCGCCGCCTATCTGCCGCCGCTGACCGATCTTCCCGCAGGCGCTGACGTTTTACCCGACAGCGGATCACTGGTGATCATCGACGCGGCGACCGGGGCGATCAAGAGTATGGTTGGCGACGCCAGCGCCGAGCAGTACGAGCCGGGTCCGATCTTACAGCCGTTCGTCTACCTGAGCGCCTTCACCTCCGGCGGCAGCTACACCCCGGCGACGATGGTCTTTGACATCCCCAACCAATTTCCCGGCTCGGAAGAAGGGCTGATCTACACGGTCGGCAATCGCGGACGGCAAGTTTCGCGGTCCGATGAATCTGCGCGAAGCGATGGGGGCAGGATTACTCCCTCCTGCTGCGGACATCGCCAACAAGCAGGGCATGAACACGATCTTACAAACGGCGCATCAACTGGGGCTGAACAGCCTCGACGAGAACAGCTACGATCTGATGCTGCTCGAACGCGGCGGGCAGGTCTCGCTGCTCGATACCGCTTACGCTTACTCGGTGTTTGCGACACTCGGCAGTATGCGCGGCGTCCCGACCGAGCCGGTCGCGCGTGGCTTTCGCGGGCGCGACCCGGTGGCGGTCTTCGAAATTCAGGACGCCGACGGCAATATCCTCTGGAAGTATGATCAGGAAGAAGCGGCAAGCTGCGGCACGTTCGACGTCTGCACGCTGCAGATGCAAGACAAGCTCGCCTACCTCGTCAACGACATCCTGTCGGATCAAGAGACGCGCTGGTCGATCCTCGGTCAAGGCAGCGCGCTCGACCTCTCGCGCCCCGGCGCAGTCGTCAACGGCTTGACCGGCGACCGGGCGGACGACTGGACGGTCGGCTATACGCCGCAGTACGTCGTCGGCGTGACGCTCAACCGCAGCGACGGCTCGGCGCTGACGCTGGACGACTTCGGCATGAGCGGCGCGGCTCCGGTCTGGCGCGCGCTGACCGAGTACGTCCACGCCCGTGCTGGCATCGCGCCGACGCTCTGGGATCGCCCGGATTCGATTGTCGACGCGCTGGTCTGCGACATCTCCGGCTTGCTGCCCAACGGCGTTTGCCCGGTGCACAGCGAAATCTTCCTCGACGGCACGCAGCCGCGCACCACCGATACCTTTTGGCGCACGGTCGAGATCAACAACCAGACCGGACAGTTAGCGAACTTCAACACGCCGACCGAACTCCGCAGCGAAGCGCGCTTCTTCGTGCCGCCGTCGGGCGCGCCGACCGATTGGTGGGTTGCCAATCACCAACCGCTGCCGCCGACTCAGTACGATGACGTGAGCAACCCGCAGGTGATCGACACGGTGCAGATCACGCGACCGGCGCTGTTCGATTACGTCGGCGGCAAGGTGGACATCTACGGGCAGATGGATACGACGCAGATGCAGTATTACCAGCTCGAATATGGATCGGGCTTGCAGCCGACCCAGTGGTTCAGCATCGGCGGGCAGCAGACCGACTTCGCGCCGGATCGCCCGGTGGGGACGTGGGACACGTCGGCGCTCGACGGGCTGTACAGCCTGCGTTTGGTGGTTGTCTCGACCGACAACCGGCGTGAGAGCAGCGCGATTCAGGTCACGGTCGACAACGTGCCGCCGAAGGTCACGCTCGATTCGGTCGAACCGGGCAAAATCTACCGCTGGCCCGGCGACGATACCGTCTCACTGCAAGCCAGCGTCGACGACAACCTGACGGTGGATCGGGTCGAGTTCTACCACAACAACCAACTGCTGGGCGCGGACCCGGCGTGGCCCTTCACGCTCGACTGGCGGATCGAGGGCTTGGGTCAGCAGACGTTCACCGCCATCGCCTTCGACGCGGTCGGCAATCAGGCGAGCGCGCAGGTCACGGTCGACGTGATCCGGTCAGGGTCGTGATACAATTGAGTTGTCGTTCAAGACGAAGGATGTAAGCGATGGACACGCCGGAAATCCCGGTCCCTATTCACACCGACGAGCATGGAACGATCCGCGTCGGTGGCACGCGGGTGACACTCGATGTCGTGCTTGCGCGTTATCAGCAAGGCAGAACGCTAGCGGAGATCAAGGAGAGCTTCCCAACGCTCAAACTGGCGGATATTTACGCCGTTATCAGCTATTACCTGAGCCATCAGGCGGAAGTTGATGAATATCTACGCCAGCAGGATGAGGAAGCAGTCAGCGTTCGCCAACAACTTGAAGCAGAGAACCCGGAATTATTCGCGCTAGAGGACAAATTTCGCAAACTGCTTGCCGAACGAGCGAAATAAATGCGCTTTCTCGCCGATGAAAACTTTGATAACGACATCCTACGCGGCGTGCAGCGTGAAAATCCTGATTTCGACGTAGTACGGGTACAGGATACGGTAATTTACCAAGCGGCTGATCCCATCGTGCTTGAGTGGGCAGCCAAAGAAGGACGTATTCTCCTCACGCACGACGTAAAAACCATGCCCGGATATGCCAACGCTCGCATTGCAGCGGGTCTACCGATGCTTGGTGTATTCGAAATCGATGATCAAGCGCCGGTTGGTCAGATTATTGAGGAACTGCTGATCTTCATCGGCGTGAGCGATCCGTCCGAATAAGAGAATCGCGTCATCTATTTGCCGCTGTGCTAGCTGCGGCATGCTGTCCCCTACAGATACCCAACCGAACTACTGAAATTAATCGCCGCCCGTATTGTATTCGAGCTTATCACGTTTTCGGTTCGCTTTCTGCTAGTTGTGTTAGAATTTAGGCAGCGCGAAGAACCGAGGGGGATTATGACCGAACAAGCGAGCCAGTCGAAATCGGTCGAGGATTTTCTGAAGGCGGTCTATGCTCTACAGCAGCAATCCGAGCGGGTTTCGACCAACACCCTCCGCGATGCGCTCAACATCACCGCGCCATCCGTCACCGACATGGCGCAGCGGCTGGTCGCCGCCGGGCTGGTCGATTATCAGAAGTATCGCGGCGTTGTTTTAACCGACACCGGGCGCGAGATCGCCCTGAAGGTGATCCGCCGCCACCGCTTGATCGAACTGTACCTGATGCGCGAACTGGGCTATCAACTCCACGAAGTCCACGCCGAAGCCGAGCGGCTCGAACACGCCGTCTCGGATCACTTCGTCGAGTCGCTGGCGCGCAAGCTCGGCAATCCTGAGATTGACCCGCATGGCGACCCGATCCCGTCGGCGGAAGGTGTGATCACGCAGCGCAACTTGCAGCCGCTGACCGAACTCCACACCGGCAGGCAGGCGACGATCTCGCGCCTCCGAACCAGCGATTCCGGGATGCTCCAGCACATGCTCGACCGGGGTTTCCAGCTTGATGCCCACATCGAGGTGATCGAACGCGACCCTTATAACGGACCGATCACGGTGCTGATCGACGGCAAACGCGCCGTCGTCGGGCATCAAGTCGCGGACAGCATCCTCGTCGAACCGGAAGCCAGCGCCGACGACGAAGAAGACTCCGAGGCTTAGTTCTACCCCCGTTTTGCCCTATAAATACTTCGTAAGAAATGTCGTGATTTGGTTGACTCGCCTCGTGGGTCGTCATACCATATAAGGAACGATGAAACATTTTTTCGATCCGCAATCGAGACGACTTAGCAACGTATGGCAAAAGACTACTATAAAACGCTGGGCGTAAGCCGCAGCGCCAACGAGAAAGAAATCAAGCAGGCGTACCGCAAACTGGCGAAGAAACATCACCCGGACGCCAACCCGAACGATTCCTCCGCCGAAGCGCGCTTCAAGGAGCTGAACGAGGCTTACGAAGTGCTGGGCGATAAAGAAAAGCGCCAAATGTACGACCAGTTCGGTACGACCAATCCGCAGCAGGCGTGGGGCGGGGCGGGTGGTGCGCAGCCCGGCGGTAGCCCCTTCACCTACACGACGACCAACACCGATTTCGGCGATCTGGGCGACATTTTCGGGTCGCTGTTCGGGCGCCAGCGCAGCCGCAGCAGCAGCGGCGCGAACCCGTTCGGCGGCGCGGCGAGCATCAAGGGGCAGGACATCGATCAGCGCGTCAACATCACGCTGCAAGAAGCCTACAGCGGCGCGACCCGGCTGATCACCAAAGGCGACCGCACCGTGCGCGTGAGCATCCCCGCCGGAGCGAAAACCGGCACTAAAGTGCGGCTGGCGGGCGAAGGCGAGCCGAGCTTCAACGGCGGTCAGCCCGGCGACCTGTATCTGATCGTCGAAGTGGAGCCGGACAGCCGCTTCGAGCGCGACGGCGACGATTTGACCACCGAGATCAAGGTCGACCTGTTCGCGGCGCTGCTCGGCGGCGATGCCGAAGTGCCGACGCTCGGTCGCCCGATCACACTGAAAATCCCGGCGGGCACGCAGTCGGGGCGCAAGTTCCGGTTGAGCGGTAAGGGGATGCCGGTGCTGGGTCAAAAAGACAAGCACGGCGATCTGTACGCGCGCGTGCTCGTCACCGTGCCGGAACACTTATCCGACGCTCAGCGCGAACTGGTCGAACAACTGCGCGCGACCTTTTAGCACCGCGTTTTCAAGCTGATGCGTGTACAATGAACAGGAACGTTGATCACCAACGCTCCTGTTTTTGTTTGAACACGTGAGCACGACCGTAGATTTGAGGTTTACCGGAATCATGCTGAAACAGAGAATTTACGTGGCGGTTATCCTCCTCACACTGCTGATCGCGGGCTGCCAGTCCACCCCGGCTGCCCCGTCGCAAGCGGTCGCCAGCACGCCGCTGAACGCGCTGGTCTCCTATCAGGCACAGGGGCGCGAGACGCCGACGCCCGTCCCGCAGGAAATTATCGACGCCGCCGATGCCGAGTATCTGCTGCTGACCAACATCTACGACCGGGTGACGCCCTCGGTGGTCTACATCGACGTGACCATCAGTACGCCGCATCCCGGCGTCACCGATCAAGCCAGTGGTTCCGGCTTCATCTACGACGATACCGGCTACATCATCACCAATGCCCACGTCGTCAACGACGCGACCGACATCCTCGTCACCTTCCACGATGGTGTGGTCACTCCGGCGAGCGTCGTCGGCGTGGACGCCTTCGCCGACATCGCCGTGATCAAGGTCGAGGGCGTAGACCGCGCGGAACTGGTGCCGGTCGTGTTCGGCGATTCGGATCGCCTGCACGTCGGCGAGCGGGCGATTGCCATCGGCAATCCGTTCGGGCTGGCGAGTTCGATGACGGTCGGCATCATCAGCGGCTTGGGACGCCAACTGCCGTCCGCCGAACTGGTGACCAACACTGTCGGCGGCTTCAACAACCCGTCGATCATTCAGGTCGATGCCGACATCAACCCCGGCAACAGCGGCGGACCGCTGCTCGACTCGCACGGGCAGGTGATCGGCGTCAATACCGCCATCCGCACCGAATCGGGCGTGTTCGAGGGCGTCGGCTTCGCCGTGCCGTCGCGCACGGTGCAGCGGGTCGTGCCGGAGTTGATCGAGACGGGCAAGGTCGATTATTCGTGGCTGGGCATTTCGACTGTGCCATCCGAAAACGGCATGAGCGTCGCAGGCTTGGCGAGCGATCTCAACCTGCCGGTGACGGCGGGCGTGCTGGTCGAGGGCGTGAGCGCCAACTCGCCCGCCGCCAAAGCCGACCTGCACGGCGGCAATCACTCGGTCTCGGTGCGCGGGCGTGACATCTGCGCGGGCGGCGACATCATCGTCGCGGTCAACGATCACTACGTTAACACGATGGACGATTTGGTCGCCTATCTGGTCGCCAACACGCGACCCGGCGACACGATCTCGCTGCTGGTGGTGCGCGGGAGCGATACCTTCGACGTGCCGCTGACGCTGGAAGCCCGACCGACCGGCGACCTCAGCCTTCCGCTGGTTTGCGGTGGGTCTTAGAAGCGATATGAAAATACCCATTTCACGGGAAGATAAGGGCGTTCAATTGAACGCCCCTACGGGGAAAACCCCGCATATGCAAATGGTTTCTTAGGCATTCGCATGGAGACACTCGAAACGGCGCGGCTGCGACTGCGTCCGTTCACCGCCGCCGATACTGACGCCTATTACGCCCGCATCAGCAGCGATGGGGAGGTGATGCGCTACCTGCCGGGCGGCGAACCGCATTCACGAAACGACAGCGCATGGGTGATCAACTACTTCATGCGCCACGCTGATCTGCACGGGTTCGGCATTTGGGCGGTCGAGGACAAGCTCAGCGGCGAGTTGATCGGTCACGCCGGGTTGGAACACGTCCCCGGAGCGTCGGAAGTCGAGATCGCCTACACGCTGGCGCAAGCCTACTGGGGGCGCGGCTTGGCGACCGAAGCTGCCCGCGCCAGCCTGAGCTACGGTTTCGAGGCGCTCAATCTGGACGCGATTTACGGCTTGGCGTTCCCGCAGAACACCGCCTCGCAGAACGTGATGCGGAAACTCGGTATGCTCAATCAGGGCGTGACCGAGCGGTTCTACGGCGAGTCGCTGGCGTGCTTCCGGCTCACGCAAGCGGAATATCTACGCCAAAGCGCGAACCCGTGAACACGATCTCGAATCCGCCTGCCGCGCTCGACGCTATCCGGCGGGATGCCGAGCGGATCAGGTTTCCGTTCTCGTCCGGGCCGCTGACCGGCGCACTGCTGCGGACGCTGGCGGCGTCCAAGCCGGGCGGGAGTCTGCTGGAGATCGGGACGGGCGTGGGCGCGGGGACGTGCTGGCTGCTCGACGGCATGGACAGCGACGCGCGGCTGATCACGGTTGAACTGGATGCTCAAGCCAGTGGTATCGCGCAAAAGCACCTCGCCGCCGACCCGCGTGTGACTTTCGTCAGCGGCGATGCCGTCACCTTCTTGACCGAAACGCGAGCGGCGTTCGACCTGATCTTCGCCGATACGTTCCCCGGCAAGTTCACGCATTTGGATGAAACGCTGGCGTTACTCAAGCCCGGCGGACTCTACGTGATTGACGATCTGCTGCCGCAGCCGACGTGGGCGGGCGATCACGCGCCGAAGGTCGCGCGGCTGATCGCCGAGCTAGAGCAGCGCGCCGATTTGCAAACGATCAGGCTCGATTGGGCGTCCGGCATCCTGATCGGCACTAAAATCGCCGCCTGATTATCCCCTGCGCCGACGCCTGCACAGGCGAGCAAACGGCGCGCAAACCAGATCGCCATTGGATCAAAGCGCCAGTTTCCATATAATAGGCTATTCCCGATGGGCGCAGCCGCGTTTTTCGGGAGCTTGTCAGGTGTGAGGCTTTTACCGGTATGCAAATTAAGCGCGACTATTCGCAGCCCTTCTTCGGTGACCGCCGGCGGCGGCACGGTATCTGGCGCTGGCTGCTGCTCTACGTCATCGTCATTGGCGGCTTCCTCTTTTTTGTCGATAGCAACTTCAGCAGCCTACAATTGATGGCGCTCGACGTGGTAGGACAAGCGCCGCCGCCGACACCCTACGCCAGCGATCTGGCGAACGAGGGCATGGCGGATTACACGGCGGGCGATCTTGCCAGCGCGCGCGACCTGTTCCAGCGCGCCGTGATGCAGCAGCCGCAGAACGTCGATTACCTCTACGAATATGGGCATATCCTGATCGAAATGGGGTCGGAAGACGCATCACTTTATCCCGAAGCGGTTCAGATCGGCGAGCAGGCGATTCAAGCCAACCCCAACGATCCGCGCGGCTACGCGATCAAGGCGCGGGCGATGGACTTGTCCGGCAACTCCACTGACGCTGTCCCGGTCGGGCAGGCGGGCTTGCAGGTTGACCGCGATTTTGCCCCGCTCTACACGGCGCTCAGCGGCGCGTACCTCAGCATCGACCGCTACGACGTAGCGCTGCAATCAGCGGAAACCGCTATCGAGAAAGACCCGCTTGACCCCGACGCCCGCCGGGTTTACGCGCTGGCGTTGATCTGGGTGGGGCGGCGCTCGGAGGCGCTGGATCAGCTTGAGCAAGCGGTCGGCTTGAACCCGAACCTCGCACCGCCCTATTTCGAGTTGGCGAGTATGTACCGCACGATGGCGGTCAATGATCCGAACGGCGGACAGCAGTATTACGAACTGGCGATTGCGACCTACGAGCAAATCCTCGCCATGCAGCCGAACAACGCGAAAGGCTATTTGCGCCTGTGCGAAGCGTATACGCAGGTCGGCGAGCACCAACGCGCGCAGGGTTACTGCGAGGACGCGCTCAACATCAACCCGGATTACGCTGAAGCGTGGCGCGCCTTAGGACAAGCCGAGTATCCGCAGCGGAACTACGAAGGCGCAATCGACTCGTTCGAACACTGCGTCGCGCTGGAAGCCTCGCGCCCGATTGCCGATCAAGAAATCGAGTGCTACTACCTGCGCGGACTGTCGCACTACTATCTCGGTCACTGCCAGCAGGCGTGGGACATTCTGACCGAATCGCTGAACCGCGTCCGGGCGACGACCGGACGATCCCAACAACCCGGTGCTGGTCAACACGGCGAACGGTCTGCAACTGATCACGGAGAACTGTACCGGCTTCGGCGGGCGAGCGCTGCCGACGACCATTCCGCCGACTGCGATCCCGCCGACGCCGATTGGGGGCTAGCTGATGTATCTACGCACCCCCAAACGCTATCAGGTGGGGCACAAACGCCGTCACATGTTCTCGACGCGCTGGCTCTGGCTGTGGGTGTTGACTTTCGTCGCGGTGATCGTCGGCTGGCAGGTCTACGACCGGCGCGATCAACTGGGACCGCCGGTGCGCGACTTCATCTCGAATGCGGTCGATCAAGCGGGCGGCGGGCTGGCGACCATGACCGCGCCGACACCCTTGCCGACCACCAACCCCGCCGATCACATCGTGCGTGGCGATAATGCGTGGGATCAGGGCGCGATTGAGCAGGCGGTCACGGAGTACGGCGCGGCTGTGGCGAGCGCGCCTAACGACGCGCGCGTTCACTATCGCTATACCTACGGCTTGCTGATCGAAGGCAATTACAAAGACGCCCTCGACGCCGCCGAGCATACCGTCACCGCCAACCCGTTCTCATCCGATGCGTGGGCGATCCGCGCGCTGGCGTTGGCGGATAACAAGCAGTACGCCGCCGCGATTGCCAGCGGGCTGCAAGCGCTCTCGATTGACCCGAACAACGCGACGGCGCTGGCGTTCATGGCGGAAGCCTATCTCGCTGCCGATCAGCCGGGGCAAGCGGAAGAAAGAGCGAACCAAGCGCTCAATGTTGACCCCAACAACGCCGAAGCTAATTACGCGCGCGGCGCTATCGACTACAGTTCCAGTTTCGACTTCGTTTCGGCGCTCGATTATTACCAGACCGCCCACGATCTCGCCCCCAACCTGCCGCAGATCATGGTCGAAATGGCGTGGACGAACTGGCAGCTTCAGAACTACGATCAAGGGCTGGATCAGCTTGAGCAGGTCGCGGAGAGCAACCCTGACAACCTCGACGCGCTCTACGCGCTCGGCTTCTTCGAGTATCAGGTTTACGGCGATCCCAACAAATCCAGCGATTACCTGTCGCGCTGCGTCCAAATCGACCCCAGCAATATTTCTTGCTTGAGCTATCTAGGGACGGTGCAGACTCAGCAGCAGGATTTGCAAGCGGCGGTCAAGAGCTACCAGCGCATCATCGACGTGGGGACGGATAATCCGCGTTATTACTATTACGCGGGCAGCACCTACGTCGAACTGGGCGACTGTAACAGCGCTAAGCCGCTGCTGCGCACCGGCTACTCGATGGAACTCTCCCAGACCGCACCCAACAACGACCGGCTGGCAGCCTTCGAGGAATACATGGGGCAGTGCGGGATGCCGTTCAACCGCGTCTACAGCGACGCGGCGCAAGCGACCGCCGAAGGTCCGCTGCTGATCCCGCTGGGCGGCTCGCAGTAAGCAATTCACTGAAGGGGCTAGGGGAATTTCCGATCTTGGTGGTGCGTAGGGGCGTTCAATTGAACGCCCCTACTGATGATTTCACCTTACGGGTGATTCCCTGAATTCTCGGTGATGTAGATCGTGCCGCTGACGCTCGTGTTGGTCGCATAGCTGCCGATCCAGATGTCGTAAGCTCCGCCCGCCGGATTGTTGAAGTCGATGGTCGGGTTGACCGTGCCGAACAAATCGTCCACACAGTAGAAGTTGCCATAGGGATCGTTGACGACCATGGTCGCGTCGCCGTTGGAACCGACGAAGTAGAACCGCAGCAGCGACCCGCTGCCGCCGTAGTTCACCCTCAGGTCGGGCGCGGCGGTCGCAAAGCCGGAGCAGGAGCCGCCCAAATAGGACACGTCCACCGCTCCGCCGCTCATCGCGCCGACGCTGTAGGGGTCAGGCGAGAACCCGGCTGAGAGGTTCGCGTTGCCGTAATTCGGGTTGCCAGTGTAGTTGAGGTGCAGCGGCGTCGGAAGCTGAAGCACTAGCGAGCCAACCGGCGCGATCAGCGACAGGTTGATCGGCGGGTGGATGAGTCCACCGGACGTCGCTGTGGGTGTCGGCGTGTCGAAGGACAGCGCCGTCGCGGTCACCATCATCGTTGGCGTCGCGGTGGGCGCGGGTGGCAGCGTGGGCGGGATCACCACCGGGACGCCGCCGCAGCTTCCGCCAAGCGTGACGACCGTCGTCGAGACCCAGCCGATCACGCCGTTGACGTTGACCTGAAGCCAAGTATTATCCGGCAGCCTGCCGTAAACCGGGGCGGTGGTCGTCGGCGACAGATGGGTGACGATGCTGTAGCTGAGACCGGGACCGCTGCGGACGTTGATCGTCGCGCCGCTCGCCGAAGCGACCATACAAGCGCCGTTCGGGTCGATCACCGGCAGCGAGAAGGTCGGGGACATGATGGGCGTTGCGGTTACGATGGTGATGACCTGTGCGGTCGGCGTCGCGGTGGCGCTGGCGTTGGCGCTGGCGCCGCAGGGGGTCGTGCCGTTCTCCAGCTCAAGGCAGACGCTAAACGTCTCCTGCGGCGAACCGCCGCTGTTGGTGACTTCGAGCAGGTAATTCGCGCTGCCCGCGCCAATCCGGTAGCGGACGCCCGCC
Organism: uncultured Chloroflexia bacterium; assembly: GCA_963826685.1. Lineage (GTDB taxonomy): Bacteria > Chloroflexota > Anaerolineae > Aggregatilineales > Phototrophicaceae > Flexifilum. The sequence continues at coordinate 85,793 of CAWGYC010000011.1, forward strand.
AAGCGCGCGCTGCTCAAGGCGAGCAGTTCGCCGCTGTCGGCATCCCGCAGCGTGACGGTCGGGTCGGCATTGGGGACGCTGCTGCGCACGGTCAGCAGCAGCACGTCGCTGATCGACCCGTTGAAGGAAAACGCCTGCCGGGTCGTTTGCGCGCTGACCACGCCGCCGAGTGGCTGCCCCGGCGTGAGCGGCTGCGGCGGCGCGAGCGGCGCGCCCGCCTGCGCGCTAATCAAGAACTGCCCGGTGCTGCCATTCGCGCCGCTGACCTCGATTCGATACGCGCCGCCGCCGGAGAGATTCGGCGTACCGGCGGCGCTGGTCTGGACGCCGTTGTTGACCGCATCCATGATCACGATGCCCGATGGGTCGAGGACGCGGAACGACGGCAGAAAGCTCGGCGTGATCGCCAACACTTGCAAGTTGATGCTCTGGGGCGCGCCGACCTGTACGGTGAAGGCAGCGCTGCCGTTGGCGACGGTGATCTCGCCGACCCGGTTTTCGCCAATCGTGAGCGGGGTGGCATCACCCTGTGCGCTGACGATCATCGCGCCGAGCAGTAGAATGGAAAAGAAGACGATCAGCGCGCTCAACCAGCGCGCGGGACGATGCGGTGCTGAATACATGGTCTTTGCTCCTTGAATGAGAAGCCTATGATCTACTGTACGCTTGTTTGGGAGGGAGGCAAACGAGGCTGTCGTTCACGACTCAAGCAGGCGTGCGCATCCGTGCGTAGCTTTTAAGTCGACACAAAAACGCCGCAAGGGGCGCGGCGTTTGGTAATCTGGATGATTGGTGGGCTGCTCGACGTGCAAATCAAGCAGCCCGCTCTGGATTTCTAGTGCTGAGCTTACGGGAAATTCCCGCCGTTTCCGGTCAGCTTGAGCGCGCCGCTGAAGTGTTCGCCGGGGCGCTTGCCGCCGATCCAGATGGTGTAGGTGCCGTCGCTGGGATTGTTGAAGTCGATCACCGGGTATGGCTTGCCGTTGGCATCGTCGTTGCAATGGAAATGTCCATCCGGATCGCGGATCACCATCGTCGGATCAACCCGACCCTGTAATGTGTCATCGCCGACGTACCAGAAGCGCAGCAGTCCCGCCCCATTGCCCGTGTAATTAATGCGCTTCGACGGGTTTTGAGTGGTAAAGCCGGAGCAGGAGCCGCCCAGCGTCGCGGCGTCGGCATCCCCGCCACCGCCCAAGCCTGTGATATACGGATCATCAGGGCTAAACGGATAGAACACGTCGTTCGTCCCTGATTCGGGGCTGCCGTTGGCGTTCAGGTGCAGCGACGTGTCCTGAGTTGGCGCGTCGGTCGGCATCGGCTGCTGCATATCGGTGGGCATCGGTTGGGCTGGCTGCTGCACGTCGGTCGGCGGATTGACGACCGGGGGCGCGACCGGCTGCTGCGGCGCAGCGGGCGGTTGAACGATTGGTACGTTGTTGCAAATACCGCCCTCGAACACCACGAACGACGCGATCCAACCGATGGCTCCGTTATTATTGACCTGAACCCAACTGTTGTCGGGCAGTCTGCCGATGACCAGCGCGTTGCGGCTGGGCGGCAGGTACGAGACGACACTGAAATCGGTGCTGGGACCGCTGCGCACGTTGACGGTCGCTTGGTTCGCCGAACCGACCATACACGGTCCGTTGGGGTCAATCGTGAGACTAGTGGGCGGCGGGGTAGCGTTGTTCCGCGTCGGCACGGCGGCGATAGCGTCGCTCGGTTGCACTAAAGCGGGCGCTGAACCAGATCCGCAGTTGGTCGCGCTGAGTTCCGGTTCCAGACACAGGGTGAAGGGCTGCGGCAGACCGCTGCCATCGCTGTTGACCTCAAGCGTGTAGCTGCCGGGAGTGGGCAGACGGAAGCGGTTGCCCATCAGCTTGCCGCTGATTACGCCGAGGGTCGCGCCGGTTTGCACGTCGCGGAGAATGATGCTCGGCGCATCCGCCAAGCCCATGAGGTCGCTGCTGTTGACCGAAAGCAGCATCATGCCGAAGTTCGTGTCGGCGAAACCGTAGCGCAGTGAGGGCGTTTGCCCATCGACCAAGCCCATGACCATCTGCCCCAGTGGGAGGGGCTGCGCCGGGGTGACCGGCGTTGTGCTGGCTTGAGCGCTGATCACGAACTGACCCGCCACACTGCCGAAGCTCTGAACCACGATGCGATAGGGTGCTCCGGCGACCATGCTCGCCGTGCCGTTGAGGGTGGTCTGCGCGCCGTTATTGTTGACGGTGACGAGGGTCACGCCGGAGGGGTCGATCACCAGCAGCGACGGGAAGAAGCCGGGCGTAAGCGACAACACCTGAAGGTCGACATTCATGGGACCTTCGACTTCAAACTGGTAAATCACCTGCGTTTCGGGTGGTGTGATGCTGCCGGGGAGCGGCTGTCCGAGCGGGAGTGAAACCGGAACCGCCTGCGCGCTGACGCCGACGACGCCGATCAATAAGGCGCAGATCAGGCTGATGACGGCAAGCGGCATCAGATGGAGCTGGTGCTTCGCTGGGGGCATTGATATGTGCTCCTATGAGTGTGATGAGTTTAATCACTATAGGGCACAACCCGGTTTGCACAACCTCCGCTGCCGCGTGATTCGTTAAGGCAGGCGGAAACTTGAACGCGCGGCGGACGATTATTTACAAATTAAGCATTTCGCGGCGCGGCTTACTCAATCGGCGGCGACCGACGCCGAGGGCTGACGCTTCTGCTTGCGTTTGCGCTTGGGCTGGTAGATTGGCGCATACCTCGCTTTGCTGTGCGTTAGGCGCAGTGATTTGCGCCCAGAGGCGAATCTCGGCGCGTCGAGCGTGCCGAGGTTGCGCATTTGAGGCCAAATCCGCGCCACCGAGAGCACGACGATGATCGTGCCGATGCCGCCCAAGACGACCGCCGGAACCGTCCCGAACAGCGAGGCGGTCGCGCCGGATTCGAAGCCGCCGAGTTCGTTGGACGCGCCGATGAAGATACTGTTGACGGCGGAGGTGCGCCCGCGCATCTCGTCCGGCGTCCACGTCAGGATTAGCGTGCTGCGGATCACGACGCTGATGTTGTCGAGCGCGCCCAGCGCGAACAGCATCGCCACCGAGAGCAGGAAGTCGGTCGAGACGCCGAAGACGATGGTCGCCACGCCGAAGCCCGCTACCGCCAGCAGCAGCGTCCGCCCGGCGTGCCGGAATGGGGGCAGCCGCGTGATCACCAACGCCATGATCAGCGCGCCGACCGACGGCGCAGCCCGCATGATACCTAGCCCCTCCGCGCCCACCTTGAGGATGTCGGTCGCGTAGACCGGCAGCAGCGCGACCGCGCCGCCGAACAGCACCGCGAACATGTCCAGTGTGATCGCCGCCAAGATGATTTTCGTGCCGCGAATGAAACGGATTCCCTCTTTGAGCGACTCCATCGTTGCCGCTCTGCTGGTCGAGAGCGCCAGCGGACGCCCTTTGATCTGGGTTACGAGGAAGACGAAGATCAATCCGGCGATGGTGTCGATCAGGTAAAGTTCGGAGGCGCTGCCCAGCCACGCGACCATCAACCCGGCGAACGCCGGTCCGAGGATCGAGGCGAGCTGCCAGCCGGTGCTGTTCCACGTCGCCGCGCTGGTGAAAACGTTCTGCGGGACGGTCGAGGGCAGCAGCGTCGAGGCTGCCGGGCTGTAGAAGGCGCGCGCCACGCCGATCCCGAACAGGCACAGGTAGATCAAAAACAGCGACCCTTGCTGGTACGAGAGCACCGCCAGCCCGAACGAACAGGTCGCTAGCAGCACCTGCGTGATCATGACGAGCCGCTTGCGGTTGTAGTGGTCGGCGACGTGCCCGCCGGGGAGCGACAGCAGGATCACCGGGATGACCTGCACCAGCCCGACCAAGCCGAGCGCTAGCTCGCTGCCGGTGCGCAGCCAGAGTTCCCAGCCAATCGCAAACGAGATCATCTGCGAGCCGAACGCCGTGATCAACTGCCCGGTCAGGAGCAGGCGGAAATCGGGATAGCGCAGCGCTAAATAGGGATCGTGGCGCACTTGGGGCGCGCCGGGGTCACGCTTATCGTTCAAGGGAGGTCTCAATACGACTTGCTTCGAGGCATGGTGCAATCATAGCAGACGCCACCCGCAATGGACATAGACCATCTGGTACGGGCGCTGAGTCCGCTTAGACCACTTCGTTGTTTTGTGGGGGCGCACCTGTGTGTGCGCCCGCTATGGGGCAGACACGCAGGTCTGCCCCTACAATCGAGGGGATGCGAGGTTGCGCTTAAGCGCCTGACCGCAGCGCCGTGCTGTCGGTTGCGATCAGATTTTTGCCTCGCCTTTCGGAACAAAGGCACAGTGTATTTGCCGTCCGCACGAGTGAAATTATTCACAAGCTGCAAGGCGCGTTGGTTTGTAGGCGAGATGCGCGTTTTGCTTTAGAATACCCGGCAAAAGTGGGTTCAGGAGAGGGTTAATCATGCTCGACATTGCGCAGCAGAATAAAGATTACACGCTCGTCAGTTGGGGCGCGCAGGGTCCGTGGAATCCGACGACGATTGTGCGCGGCGAAGGCGTCTACATCTACGACGCCGAGGGCAAGCGCTACCTCGATTGGGCGTCGCAGTTGGTCAACGTCAATATCGGTCACAGTCACCCGCATGTCGTCAAAGCGATTCAGGATCAGGCGGCGCAGTTGTGCTACGTCAACCCGTCGTTCGCTACCGAACCGCGTGGGCGCTTGGGCGAAATGCTGGCGGAAGTCGCCCCCGGCAAGCTGACCAAGACTTTCTTCACCAACGGCGGTGCTGATGCCGTCGAGAACGCGATGAAGATCGCGCGGCTCTACACCGGGCGCGAGAAGATTCTGACCCGCTACAAATCGTATCACGGCGGTACGTTCGCCTCGGCGACGGCTGGGGGTGACCCCCGACGCTTAGGCAACGAACCGGGAGTCCCTTGGATCGTGCGGATGCCTGATCCGTATGCCTACCGCAACCCGGCGTATCGTGGGCGCACGCAGGAAGAAGGCGACGCCATCGTTGCCGACATGATCGAAGACATGGTGCTGATGGAAGGTCCGCAGTACTGCGCCGCCATCATGATCGAAGGCTACAGCGGGTCGAGCGGCATCATGCAGCCATCGCCGTTGTTCTTCACCCGGCTGCGCGAAATCTGCGACAAGTACGGGATGCTGCTGATCGTCGACGAGGTGATGAGCGGCTTCGGGCGCACCGGCGAATGGTTCGGCATCGATCACTATCCCGACGCGACGCCCGACATCATGGTGATCGCCAAAGGCGTGACCTGCGGCTACGTCCCGTTGGGCGGCGCGATGGTCACCGACGAGATCGCCGCCTACTTCGATGATCACGTTTTGCAGGCGGGTTTGACCTACAGCGCCCACACGCTGGCGGTCGCGGCGGGCGTCGCCACGCTGGAAGTCTACCATCAGGAGAACCTGATCGAGCGTTCGCGCGAGATGGGCAAGAAGCTGCGTCAGGGGTTGATGGATTTGGCGGAGCGTCACCCGGTGGTCGGCGACATTCGCGGCGCGGGGCTGCATCAGGTGATCGAGATCGTCAAGAACCGCGATACCCGCGAACCGATGAGCGAATTCAACAAGCCGTTCAGCGAGCCGATGGCGAAAGCGGCGAAGTCGCTCAAGGCGAGTGGCTTGAACGCTTTCGTGCGCTGGAACATGATCTTCAACACCCCGCCGCTGATCATCACCGACGAGCAGCTTCAGGAAGGGCTGGACGCGGTCGATCAAGCGCTGGAGTTGATCGATCCCTACTACGAGGGCTAATCCAAACTTAGTTTGAGGCGATATTCGTAGGGCGCGCCTGTGTGTGCGCCCTACGTTGATTATATTGGTAGCGGCTAAGCGGTGGGGTTCAGAAAGTCCTCGATGGCGATGCGGGCGATGCGGTAGCTGTCGCCGATGCGCGCCGCGCCGAGCTTGCCCGCGTTAATCAGGTCGAGCACCTCGCTCTCGCTGACGCGCATGTAGCTGGCGGCTTCGGCGACGGTCATAATGTTGGGGACGGGGGCGGTGGGCGGCTGCGGTTGCTGTGAGCGCAGGGGATTGGTCGCTCTCGCCGGCTGCGGGCTGTCCGCTGCTTCGCCCTGCGGCGCGTTGAAGATGTTGAGCAGCGCCAAGCCAATCGACAGCAGCACGGTGATCAGTTCGACCATGCTCAGTTGATCGGTGATGGCTTGGAAGGCGTTCGCATCGAGCGAGAAAGTGCCGTCGGCGTTGAATTGGAGGTAGTTGTACATGAGCATCGTGCTGGCGCAGAACTCGATCAACAGCGGCGCCATCAGAATTAAGCCAATCGCACGCGCCTGCCGCTGCGGAACGGTGCGTCCAAACAGGGTAAAGCTGCCTTTGAACAGCACGAAAATGCCGACTAGAAAAATGATTAAACCGATCATGCGTGTTCTCATCACCAACGACGACCGAATTATACGGCGGTAATTTGCGGCTGACAACTCAGGAGTAGCGATGACTTTAATCACCCAAATCGAAGCGATCCCGATTCTGCCCAACAGCCTCGCGTTGTGGGGCTTGGGGCAGTCCGGCGTGATCGTCAAGGGACTCGACGCCGTGATCTACGTCGATCCCTACCTGACCGACAGCGCCAGTTCGCCCCGCTCGTTTCCGCCACCGATCCAGCCGGGCGAGATTACCAATGCCGATTACATCCTCTGCACCCACGAGCACATCGACCACTTCGACCCGGCGACGCTCGTCCCGGCGCTCAAGGCGTCGCCGGATGCCAAATTGGTGATCCCCGGCTGGTGCGTCGATCTGGCGCGCGATGCCGGGATCGACCCCGACCGGCTGATCGTCGCCGAGCCATTGACGCTGCCGGGGACGTCGCTGCGGCTGACGCCTGTGCCGTCGGCGCACTCGAACGACTATCACACCGAATACGATCCGCAGAAAGGGCAGCGCTGGCTGGGCTACATGATCGAGTGGAACGGCGTCACGCTTTACCACTCCGGCGATAACGTCATGTATGACGGTTACGTCGAGACGCTGCGCGCGCTGCCTAAGCCCGACATCGCTCTGCTGCCGATCAATGGGCGCGATTGGTTCCGCGAGCAGCAGCACCTCGTCGGCAACTTCCACCCGGTCGAGGCGGTGCAGCTTGCGGACCTGATGGGTTGGGAACTGCTGATCCCACTGCACAATGATCTGTTTGCTGGGAACAGCGTCTCGTGGACGCAGTTCGCCGCCGCTGTCGAGCGCTTCGCGCCGCGCCAGCGCTTCAAGCGGCTGCAACCGGGCGAGTTGACGTATTACATCAAGACGACGTGATCTAACTGGGGCGTAGGGGCAGGACTCAGTCCTACCCCTACAACGCACACGTAGATGGCATTGTAGGGGCGTTCAATTGAACGCCCCTACCTATCCAATGATAGGGGAATGACAATATGGAACCGTTTTTCGCGAATTATCTGGAGCGGCTGCAAGCGCTAGATCGGGATTTCGTGGCGAGCTTCGACGACCTGCCGGGCGAAGCGCTCGACTGGATTCCCGGCGCGGAGATGAACTCGTTCGGCATTCTGGTCGTCCACGTGACCGGGGCGTCGCGCTACTGGATCGGCGACGTGGCGTTGGGCGAGTCGTCTAATCGTCACCGCAGTGAGGAATTCGAGGCGCGCGGCTTGAGCCACGACGAACTCAAAGCACGGTTTGCCGCCCTTGAAGCCTACGTCAGCGGCGCGCTGGAGCGGCTCAGTGTGGCGGATTTAGGCGCTGCGCGGGCGTCCAAGAACAGCACTGGTGACGTCAAGCCGACGACAGTCGGCTGGGCGCTGCTGCACGCGCTTGAGCACACGGCGCTGCACCTCGGTCACGCCCAGATCACGCGGCAGTTGTGGGATCAGCGGCATTAAGGGCGATTAGCGGGGACAAAAAGGGCACAATACGCTGTGCCCCTACAAAGCAATTGGTCGTTTGTGAGGTTAATCGACGAAGCGGTACTTGATCAGCGTCCATAAGGCGATGGGACCGTCGGTCCAACTGATCTTCTTGCCTTCCGTCCATTCGCGCCCGTTATAGGAGATCGGCACCTCGTAGATGCGGATTCCCTGCTTGAGTACCTTTGCCGTGAACTCCGGCTCGAAGTCGAAGCCATGCGCGCGAATGCGCATGTCGCGGACGACCTCGGCGCGAAAGACCTTGTAGCAGGTTTCCATGTCGCTGAGGATGGCGTTGTAGAGGATGTTGGTCGTCAGCGTCAGGATTTTGTTGGCGACCATGTTCCAGAAGTTCATCGCTTTGCGCGGACCGCCGAGAAAGCGCGACCCGTAAACCACCTGCGCGATCCCTTCTTCCAGCGGCTTGAGCAGAGTCGAATATTCGCGTGGGTCGTATTCGAGATCGGCGTCCTGAATCAAGAAAACGTCGCCGGAAGCGTGGCTGAAGCCGGTCACGAGCGCCGCACCCTTGCCCTGATTATGCTCGTGGTAGATGATGCGGACGTTCGGGCGCGCCTGCGCTTCGATCTCGCGCAGCAGGTCGCGCGTGCCGTCGGTCGAACCATCGTCCACGATCACGATTTCTTGGGCAAGCCCGACTTCATCGACCCGGTTGAGCACCGGCTCGATGGTCGTCACCTCGTTATAACAGGGAATGATGACGCTGAGCGTCAGCCGCCGCTGCTCGCCCGCATAAACGGACGTCTTCTTCGCAGTCTGCATGGTTTTACCTTCACCACCCGCAGGCGGTATCGCTCCGGTCTCCAAAGATTGTGTCGATTATAGCATAGCTGATTCAGGAGAACAGTAAGCGTCTCTCGCCTAGCCGCCGACTACCGAGCCGGGGGTTGGGCGCAGCGGCGTCGGCTCGTCGGCGGAGGGGTCTGCCGTCGGCGGCGCGGCGGTTGGCGGAGGCGGTTCGGTCACGAATCCGGCGGGCGGGCGCGTCGGCATCAAGCGCGGTGTGGGGATGAAGACCGGGTTCGGGTTGATGGTCGGCGTTGGTTGGGTCAGCGGCACGCCGAACGGCTGACCGAGTCGGGCGCGCTCGTCGAGGACCTGTTTGGTGTCGTCGAACAGGTCGTTCACGACCGGATCGAAATAGGCGTCCGGGTTGATCTGCGCCAGTTGGACGCCGAACTGCGCCGCCGTGTCGCGCCGCGCGATCAGCGTGATGGCGACGGTCTTCTCGCGCGGGATCAGCAAGACGAAGTTGAAGTCGCTGACAATCGTCGGGCGATAGCGATCCCAGTAGACGCGGGCGGCGTCGAACAGCCACTCCGCGCCGAGGTTGGGCGAAATCAGTAGAAAGTGAAAATCCGGGTACTGATCGGGTTTTGCCTGCAAACGCGCATCCTTTCACTCGCCGCCCATTATACGCATAAAAGCCGCCTTTGCCTGCTTGGCTGCAAAGATCGACACTTTGACCCCACCCCCGCGATCCTCGGTCGCCTCCCCTCCCCGAATTCAAGGAGGGGTGAGGGCAAACGCTGATCCGTTGCTCCGTTTGCGAGCAGTGCAAACTATGCTTGTAACAGAGCAGCTTTGCCTTACTGATGCATAGACGTGCCGGAAAGCGTCACCTTGGCTGACGCTTGTCACCTAAATGAACCGTCTATGTCCACTTCTCGCCAGCAATTTGTTACACTTGCTCCGTTTTTGACCTTTACGTTTAGGGAGCTGCATATGCCGGAATTTGCCATCGTTTTTTTGATCATCGGACTGATAGCGGGCGTCCTCTCTGGCATGTTCGGCATTGGCGGCGGCGTCGTGATCGTTCCGGTGTTGGTCGCGCTGTCGTTTCTGCACTTTGAACTCGATCAAGCGATTGCCACCTCGCTCGGCGCGTTGATGATGCCGGTCGCCATCCTCGCCGTGATCACCTACTACCGCGCCGGACTGCTGAAGGTCAGAACCTCGGTGCTGGTCGCCGTTGGGTTGTTCGTCGGCGCGGCGTTCGGTGGTCAGATTCGGGATGCTCTCAGCATTGGCGGCCTGAAAGTGTTGTACGGCGCGTTCCTCGTCTACGCGGCGTGGCGCTTCATTGAACCGCGTAAATGGCTCAGGCTGGTGCCGCCATCGGTCGTTCAAGACCCGGTGACGGACGCGGCATGGTATCTGCTGCTGGTGGTCGGCTTGGGCGCGGGGATCATCTCCGGCTTATTCGGCGTCGGCGGCGGCATCGTGATCGTCCCGGTGCTGGTCGGGCTGCTGCATTTCGACCAGAAGATCGCGGTCGGTACGTCGTTAGGGGCGCTGCTGCCGCCGACGACCATCGGCGCGGTGATCAACGACTATAGTCACGGCATCCTCAACGTCGGCGCGGCAGCGTTGGTTGCCGTCGGGCTGCTGTTCGGCGCGTTGGTCGGTGCGAAGATCGCCATCGGGCTGCCGTCAACGACGGTCAAGCGGCTCTACGGTATCTTCCTCTTATTTGTGGGACTGCGCTTTTTGCTAGGGCTTTAGGAGCGCGCAAGCATGATCAGGCGATTTCTGCTCTACCTTTCGGCGGCAGCGTGGGCGCGAGGAATCGTCACTCAGATGGGACTGGCGCGGCGAACTGCCCGCCGTTTCATCGCGGGCGAGACATTGGATGAAGCCGCCGCTGTGACGCGCGCACTCAACGATCAGGGGCTGCTGGTCACGCTCGACTACTTGGGCGAAAGCGTCGCCAGCGCCGCCGATACCGAACCGGTCGTCGCCGCTTATCGCCAACTACTGGCGCGGATCGCGCAAGATGGGCTGCGGGCGAGCGTCTCGCTCAAGCTGACCCACCTCGGCTTAGACATCGACGAGGCGCTCTGTCTGAATAACCTGTGCGCGATCCTCGGCGACGCGCGGGCGCTCGGCATCCCCGCGACGATTGACATGGAGAGCAGCGCTTACGTCGATACGACGCTGCGGATTTTCGGGGCGCTGCGTGATGCGGACTTTGCTAATCTCGGCACGGTGATTCAAGCCTACCTTTATCGCTCCGAAGCCGACATGAAGGCGCTTGCCGCCGAAGGCGCGACCGTTCGCTTGGTTAAGGGCGCTTACCTCGAACCGCCGGAAGTCGCTTTCCCCGCCAAAACTGACGTGGACGCCAATTACACGGCGCTGATGCGCGCTTACCTCGACGCGCCGCCGCCCGCGCTGCTGCAAATTGCCACCCACGACGAAACGTTGATCACGACTGCCAAAGACGAAGCGCAGGAACGCGATTTACCGCCGGATCGCTTCGAATTCCAGATGCTCTACGGCATCCGCTCGCAGCGGCAGGCGGAACTCGCCGCCGCCGGGTATCAGGTGCGGATTTACGTCCCCTTCGGCGAGGCGTGGTATCCCTATTTCATGCGTCGGCTCGCCGAACGTCCGGCGAATCTGTGGTTCTTCGCGCGCAGCATCTTCCGGGCGTGAGTGGCAGGCTCAGCGGGCGTCATATAAACCATTGATGTTCTTTGCTTGCGCTGCATTTCCCCTCACCCTGCTGGCTGTCGCCAGCCAGTCCCTCTCCCACGTAAACGGGGCGAGGGACAAAAACCAGCGCTCCTCGCCCTGCAGTGGGAGAGGGGGGCGGGCGATGAGGGGAGTAGGGGCGCACGCCGAGCGCCTCTACCTATACGTCTTTGCGTTCGAATCTGTTTCATGTCCACCGGGTTGGCGTCCGCAAGTCGGCGCTGTAATATTGACCCTGATTTGGGCGGAGCAGCCGCCCGAACCGCCTCGATTTGGCGTCGGCAGCCCCGTTCGTAATCGAGCTTATCCTCACCATACACAGCAAGAGAGACAGAGATGAGCGAAGTACCCGCCTACAAAAGCCCGAACCTTCCGGTCAAAGCGCGCGTCGACGACCTGATCGCGCGGATGACGCTGGAGGAGAAAATCGGGCAGATGACCCAGTTGGATTGGCGCGAAGGCATCGATAATTGGGATGAGAATCAGAACGTTGGGAGTGTTTTTAACCTGCTGGGCGACATCACCAACCAGCTTCAGGCGAAAGCGGAGCAGACGCGTTTAGGCATCCCGATCCTGTTTGGCATCGACGCCATTCACGGGCACGGCTTCTGGCACGGCAGCACCGTCTTTCCCACTCAGTTGGCGCTCGCCGGGTCGTGGAACGAGGAAATGGTAACGCTGGTCGGGCGCGTCACCGCCGTCGAGACCGCCTGCACCGGCGTGCGCTGGACGTTCTCTCCCATGCTCGATACCGCCCGCGACCTGCGTTGGGGGCGAATCGACGAGACTTTCGGCGAGGACGCTTATTTGAACGGCGTGCTGGGCGCGGCGCTGGTGCGCGGCTATCAGGGCGATGACCTGAGCGCGCCTGACGCCATCGCCGCCTGCGGGAAACATTATGCCGGTTACTCGGAAACGCAGGGCGGGCGCGATGCCTCGGAAGCCGATCTCTCGCGCCGCCGGATGCGCTCGATCTTCCTTAAGCCGTTCCAAGCCGCCAGCGCTGCAGGCTGCGCGACCTTCATGGCAGGCTATCATGCCATCGACGGCATCCCCTGCACGGCGAATCACTGGCTGCTGACCGACGTGCTGCGCGGCGAATGGGGCTTCGAGGGCTTCGTCGTCTCGGACTACAACAACGTCGGTTACATGCACGAGCTTCAGCAGGTTTACGCGACGATGGAGGAAGCGGCGCAAGCGGCGGTCGAAGCCGGTAATGACATGGCGATGCAGACACCCGCTTTCTACGAGGCGGCGCTGGCAGCCGCCCGCAGCGGCAAGCTGGACGCGGCGACGATTGACGAAGCCTGCCGCCGGATTCTGAAGGTGAAATTTGAACTCGGCTTGTTCGACGCCAATCGCTATCCCGATCTGTCCTTGATCCCGACGACTATTGGCAGCACCGAGCACCGCGATGCGGCGCTGGAAGCCGCTTGCCAGTCGATTGTGCTGCTCAAGAACGCGGGCGATCTGCTGCCCCTACGCGGCGATCTGACCCGGATCGCCGTGATCGGTCCCAACGCCGACGACGTGAAAGCGCAGTTGGGCGACTGGGTTTCGTGGGAAAAGCGCGGCGATTCGGATGGCAAAGATCGCCCGCGTGAGAGCACGATCACGCTGTTGGACGGCATTCGGGCGCGGGCGGGCGCGAATTGTCAGGTCGATTACGCGCGCGGCTGCGATGTAATCAACGCGGCGGACGAAACGATTGACGAAGCGGTCGCGCTGGCGCGTGACGCCGATGTCGTGATCCTCGCGGTCGGCGATAATCGCGGCAACACCGGCGAGCGCCGCGACCGGGCGAATCTCGACCTCTCCGGCGCGCAGGAGCGGTTGGTCGAGGCGGTGGTCGCTACCGGGACGCCGACGGTCGTCGTACTGGTCAACAGCAAGCCGCTCAGCATCCCGTGGATCGCCGAGCACGTCCCGGCGGTGGTCGAGGCGTGGAATCCCGGTTCGCTGGGCGGGGCGGCGGTCGCCAGCATCCTGTTCGGGGATCGCAATCCCGGCGCGAAGCTGACGATCTCGTTCCCGGTTCACGTCGGGCAGCAGCCGGTTTACTACGACCAAATTCCCGGCTGGCACGTCAAGAAATACGTCGACATGCCGGAAGACCCGCTTTATGCTTTCGGCTTCGGCTTGAGCTACACGACCTTCGCCTACAGTGATCTGCGTGTCATGACGAAAACGCTGGACGAAGACGCTGCTTTGCAAGTCGAGGTCACGGTCAAGAACACCGGATCGCGCGTTGGGACGGAAGTGGTGCAGCTTTACACACACGACCTGTTCTCGTCGCTGACGACGCCGATCAAGGAACTGAAGACGTTTGAACGGATTGAGCTAGCGCCGGGCGAGCAGAAAATCGTCTGGCTGAGCGTGCCTTACGCGCAGTTGGCGATGATCGACGCCAGCGGCAACAGCGTGGTCGAACCGGGCGACTTCGAGGTCATGGTCGGGTCGTCATCCCGCGACGTCGACCTGCTCAAAGATACCTTCACGGTGCGCTAGAACGTCGTTGATTAACGTCAGTTATGGATAAGACGATTGTGCAAGCGAGTAGGGGCACGATATATCGTGCCCCTACGGTGAAAAGCTCCCCTTGAATTCCTTAACCATAATTCACGTTTGATTACGTAGGGGCGCAGCGCGCTGCGCCCCTGTCTGATTTCCCCTCACCGTGACGATGCTCATTCTCATCGCGTGATCTATTTCCCCGATCTCCGCCTGCGCGTGATCAATTCGCAAACTTGGTGGCATGATAGAGTCACCTAATATTTTCGGGGATAATCCAATGATTGAATTTCTGGCAAGTATTGCGGGTCGGAATTTGCGTATCGCTGTCGGCTTGGTCTTGATCGTGATCGGGCTGCTGGTGGTCAAAGAGTCGTTGGGGCTGCTCATCGCGGTGATCGGTCTCGTGCCGCTGTCGGCGGGGCTGCTGGACATCTGCCTGATCGCGCCGTTGGCGGGCAAGCCGCTCTCCGGCTACGCGATTCGTCATCAGCATCCAGCGCAGTAAACGACCTTAGACTCGCGTCGGCAGGTAGGCTTTGTCGCACGGGAAGATCAGCCGGAAACGGCTGCCCTGACCGGGTTCGCTCTCGACTTCGATTCGCCCACCGTGCCGCTGGGCGATCTTGAGGGCAATCGTCAGCCCCAAGCCGAAGCCGCGCACGCTTCGGGCTTGATCGGCGCGGTAGAAGCGGTCGAAGATGCGCGGTAATTCTTCGGCGCTGATGCCGACGCCATTGTCGCGCACGTCGACGGCAACCTCTTGGTCGCTCAGCGGGTAGCAGCGCACGCTGACCTCGCCGCCTTCGGGGGTGTAAGTCACGGCGTTGTCGAACACCGCCTTGAACATCGTCATCAATTCTTCCATATCGCCCCAAATGCGATACGGTTCGGAGGCGAGTTCGAGCGTAAACGTGATCTCTTTATGCTGCGCCGACGCCTCAATATTCAGGCTGATCGCGGTCAGCAGGTGATTGAGGTCAATCGCTTCGACTGTCGTATCGGTCAGGCTGTCGAGCCGGGACATCGTGATCAGCGACTCGACGAGCTGCAAAATTCGCTCGGTCTGCTCCTTGATGCCTTCGACGTAACCACTCTGTTTCTCCGGGTCTTTGACCTTTTCCATCAAATACAAGCGCGTGTTGATCACCGAAAGCGGCGTCCTGAACTCGTGGGAGGCGTCACGGACGAATTCGGAGAGAATCCGCACGCGCTCGCGCTCGAGGGCAAGCTGCATCGCGTGATCCGAGGCTTGGCGGCGGTCGGTGATGTCGGTCATGATGCCGTCGATCCGCAGCGGATTGTCTTGGGGGTCGCGCACGAGCCAGAAACGGTTATGCACCCAACGCAGCGCGCCATCGCGCCGCACGATGCGGTAATCGGTGTCGATGCGGTCGCCGTCTAAGGCTTGGTCTAACTGCGCCGCGAACGCAGCGCGGTCATCGGGATGAACGATGTCGATCAGCAGGCGGTGGTTGGTCAAGATGTCGCTGGGAGAGTAGCCGGTGAAGGTCTCGATGGTCGGGTTGACGTAGACCAGTTCGTGCGTCCCCGGCTGCACCGACCAGACCGCATCCTGCATCGAACTGAGGATGCTCATCAAACGCTGTTCGCTCGCTTCGAGGGCGCGCTGAGCGCGACGGTTCTCGCTGACGTCGACGATCACCACGACGCGAAAACGCTCGCCGTTCTCCTGAATTAGCAGGCTGTTGTAGGCACTGACCTCGAAGGGTGTGCCGTCCTTGCGCACCACCGTCCATTCGAGCATGGTTTCGTTGGGGACGTCACCCCGCATCACGACGTCGTGCATCGCTTGAGCGCGCTGGTGTTCTTCCGGCGGAAAGACGAGGGTGAAGTGCTTGCCGAGCAGCTCGTCGGCGTTGTAGCCGTAGATTTGACAATAGGTGTGATTCACCTGCGCGAACAGCCCGCGCTGGTCGATCACGCTGATGCCGACCAGTGCCGATTCGTAGATCGACGTGAACAAGCGCTGACTTTCGTGCAGCGCTTCTTCGGCGAGCTTCCGTTCGGTGAGGTCGCGGTTGGTGACGACGACGGCGACAATCTGCCCGTCCGTGTCGTGCAGCGGCGTGAAGATGCTCTCGAAGTTACGCAAGCCCTGTACGGTCGGGAAGGCTTCTTCGAGCGTGGCGCTGGCGCCGGTTTCGAAAACGCGCTTCACCTCCGCTTCGGCACGCTCGCCATTGTCGCCGGGAAAACCAAGCTCGCGCCACGTTTTGCCGATCACCTGTTCCGGCTTCAAGCTGGTATTCAGCAGCGCCGAGGGGCTGGCGTAGAGGAATTTGCTCTCTCGGTCGAGCATCAGGAACGAGTCCGGCGTGGTCGAGAGCACCGCGTCGAGGATGCGGGTTTGCTGTTCGAGTTCGGTCGCCAGCTTGCGGAGTTCCGCCTCGGCTGCTTTCCGGTCGGTGATGTCGCGGATGGTGTTGAGCATGAAGACGACTTTGCCGTCCTTGTTGTGGATCGGCGTGAGCGTCGTCATAAAGTCGTGCAAGCCGTCCAGCGTCGGGAACTGCTCCTCGTAAGTGATCGGCTTGCCGGTCTCAAAAACCTGTTTGAGCCGCTGGTCGAAGATCAGCCCGGCGTCTTCCGGGAAACCGAGTTCGCGCCACGTTTTCCCCGTGACCTGCTCGGTCGTCAAGCCGGAATCTTTTAAGCCGCGCTGGTTGACGTAGAGGTAATGACCGTCCCGGTCGAACAGGATGAAGGCGTCGGGTGTCGCCGCGAGGATTTCGTCGAGCATTCGCATCTGCTGCTCGACTTCCTCCGCCAGTTTCTCGACGGTGGCTTCTGTCTCCTTGCGCGGGGTGATGTCGCGTTGGAAGATGGCGACTTGATCGCCCAGCGGGATGACCTGCGAATAATACCAGCCCGTTTGGTTCAACTGTTGCTGCTCGTGCTGCTCGCTGCGATAAACCTCGCCCTTTTCTATAATGCTGATCAGGCGGTCGTACAGGGGCTGCTGGTTTCGATCCGTCAGAGTTTTGCGCAGGCTGCTACCGATCAATTGGTCGGGTGCGGTCGTCGCCTGTGAGAAACCCCGCGCATTGGCGTCGATGCAGATCAAGTCTGCGATGCTGCCGTCGTCGGCGCGGATAGATAGGAATAGATAGAAGCATTCGACGCTGTCTTCGACGGCGGCACGCGCGGCGGTCACTTTGATCGGCTGGAGGGTGACCAGTTGGGCGGACTTGCCCTCGTGATCCACGTCAGCGCGGGTCAGCGTGACGACGACCCGGCTGCCGGACTTGCCCTTGAGCCGCGCGGCGGTCGTACCGGCGCCTAGCGGCTCCAGCAGGTCGGCGACCAGCATCCCGGCGAGGTCGTCGGCTGCATAGCCCGTGAGATCGGCGGCGGCAGGGTTGGCAAAAACGATCCGGTCGTCTTGCTCAAGCAAGAGGGCTGCCGGGATTGCGTTTAGCCAGTCGGCTGACTTTACTGCCATTACGATCTCCTCAGGGGGGCGACGAACGACGCTCTCCGGTAGAACCAACGATACACGGAGGATATTGTAGAAAAAAGCGGGGACTTTGCCACTAGTTCCCAAGTCCGATTCAATCGAGCAGCTGCTCCCACTCCGCCATCGTCACGTGAAGCTCGGTTTCGGCGTCGGTGTAAGCGCTGCCCAGCGTCCGCACACGATCTGAATCGGCGGCGGCGCTCGCCGCCCCAATCTCGGCGATAATCTGCTCCAACCGCGTCTCAAGCTGTGGGATCAACGCTTCGAGTTCGTCGATCCGCTGCTGAAGCTGGCGCGGCGTCAGCCCGTGTTTCTTTTCGGCGGATTTTGACGGCGACGAGCCGTTACCGTGTTTCGCCTGCGCCTGTTCGCGCTCCTGCTCGGCAGCGAGTGCAGCCGCCTGTCGAGCGGCAGTCCGTGCTGCCAGATACTCCTGATACGTCCCTTTGAACACGTCGAGATCGCCGGGGCTGACCGCCCAGATTTGCGTCGCCAGCGCGTCGATCAAGTAGCGGTCGTGGCTGACCAGCAGGATCGTCCCGGCGAAGCTCGCCAGTACGTCCTGCAAAATCTCCTGACTTTCGATGTCAAGGTGATTGGTCGGCTCGTCGAGCAGCAGGAAGTTCGCACCGCCGAGCGCCAGTTTCGCCAGCGCCACCCGCCCGCGCTCGCCGCCGGAGAGCGTGCGGATCGGGCGGAACACATCGTCGCCCCTGAACATGAATTGTCCGAGATAAGTTCGCGCCTCGGTCAAACCCATCGCTTTGATGGTCATGATCTCGTCGAGGATGCTGTTGTCCTCGACCAGCAGTTCGTGCGCCTGCGCGAAGTAGCCGATCTGCACCGCCGCGCCCAACTTCGCCATGCCGCCGAGCGGCTCAAGTTGACCGATCACCGTCTTGACCAGCGTGCTTTTGCCCACGCCGTTGGGTCCAATCAGCGCCGCGACTTCGCCGCGCATCAGCACGATGTCGGGCGCTTGAAACAGCGGCTCGTCGTAGCCGACGACCAACTGCTTGGTCTCCAAGACTTTGTCGCCGCTGCGCAGCCCCGCGTTGATGTGCAGGTTCATGATTTGGCGGTCGCGCGGGCGGGCGATCAACTGGTCGCGCTTGAGCCGTTCCAGCCGCGTTCGCCGTCCCTGCGCCTGCTTGGTGTTCTGTCCGGCGAGGTTGCGGCGGATGTATTCTTCCTCTTTGGCGATGAACGCCTGCTGTGACTCGTAATCTTTGAGCAAGCGCTCGTGCCGTTCCTCGCGCTGGGTGAGGTAGTGGCTGTAATTCCCGCGATAGGTCTCCAACGTGCCGAAGTCGAGTTCCCACACCGCGCGGGCGACGGCATCCATGAAGTAACGGTCGTGGCTGACGACCACCACTGCCCCGGTGAAGTCGTTGAGGAAACTTTCGAGCCACTCAATCGCCTCGATGTCGAGGTGGTTGGTCGGCTCGTCCAACGCCAGCAGGTCGGGCGCTTCCAGCAGCAGCCGACCGAGCAGGGCGCGCGTCTTTTGTCCGCCGGAAAGCTGGGTCAGCGGTCTGTCGTAGTCCTCCGGCTTGAAGCCCAAGCCGTGCAGGACGCTGCGCATCCGCTGCTCGTAGGTGTAGCCGCCGGCGAGTTCGAAGCGCTCTTGCAGTTCGCCGTAGCGGGCGAGCGTCGCCTCGTCGCCGTCGGCGAGTTGCGTGCTCGAGTTGGTTGAGTTCTTTTTCCTGCTCGCGCAGATCGCTTCGAAGGCGGTCAGCAGTTCTTGCCATACACTGTGATAGCCATGCAGTTCGGGGCGCTGGGGCAGAAAGCCGATCCGCACGCCGCGCGCCCGCGTAATCGTCCCGTCGCTGGGCAAGTCCAGCCCGACGATCAGGTTGAGCAGCGTCGTCTTGCCCGCGCCGTTGGGTCCGACCAGCGCGATCCGCGCGCCGTGCGGCACGTCAATCGTGACGCCGCTGAAGATTTCGTCAGGACCAAATTCTTTGCTGAGGTTGTTCGCAGAAATCAGGGACATAATCGCTGGTTGGTGGCTGTTTACGTAACGAGACGATTATAGCAGAGAATCTCGCTCGGTCAGCGCCACGCCGCGATGGAATTGGCGTAGGGGCGAACCAATGTCAGTCTCGCCGGGCATAATTGATGGTTTCAGCTTTCGAGCGGCAGCCGGGTGTGATACGGATTCGCGCCACCGGCGAAGGGCGCGCCGAGCACGGCTTCCAGCAGCGCCAGCGTCGGGTCGTCGTCGCCGACGTAGACGGCGATCACGCGGTCGGCGCGGTAGAGATGCGGCGTAGCGATCCAGTTGACCAGCGTCGTGCCGATGTTCCCGCTGATCCATGCGCCATCCGACGAGAAGCGGGCGGCGTCGGCGCGGGCGGCGCAGCGTCGGGATACTCGTAGACTTGCACGCGCTGGCTGTTCACGCGCAGGATCAGCCGTCGCTCGCAGAAATCGACTGGGAAACGTTGCCGTCCGGGGTGACGAGCGCGCCCGCCGCGCGCAGCGCATCGGCAAGCGTGTGGCTGTCGGTGACGGCGGTGACGGCGGTCGGCGGCAGCGTCGGCTCGTCGAGCGCAATCGCCCGTGACTGGGGCAGCGCTTGACCGCACGCCGACACCAGCAGCAGCGCGATCAGCGCGAGCAGAGAACGATGGAGCGGCGCATCGAAAACCATCCTTTCCGTTCTACAGAGGTTAGACGCCGCAAACGTCGAAAAGGTTGCAAATTAGCGGTTAGCGATCAGCTTTCAGCCGTCAGCTAAAAGCAAGTCGGGTGAGCAGTTTAGCCTGAGCCAGTCGGGGCAGATGGCGATTGTGGGCTGGCTGGGTCTGCCCGGTTTAGCCGAATGGGTTTGGCTTTAGCTGATAGCTGACCGCTGAGAGCTATCAGCTAGCCAGTGACGAAATAGCTCCGGCGCAGCGGATGCGTCCCGGCGCGCGTGAACAGCGCCGCGCCCAAGCCGCCCACGTTCAGGACGTTGAGGGCGAGGAAGCTCAAGGCGAAGCCGAAGGGCAGCAGCGCGATCCCCGCCAGCAGCAGCCGAGATGATGACGCTGCCGACCAGCGCGGCGATCAGCGGCGGCGTGCCCGGTCGGGCGGCGCGGCGGCGCAGCACCCAGTCGCCCAGCATCAGCGCCAGCGTGATCAGCCCGGCGAGGCTGAGGATGCCGAGCAGCAGCCCGAAGATCAAGAACAGCGGGATCAGCAGCAAGCCCAGCGGCGGCACGACCGCCAGCACGAAGATCATCACCAAGAACAAGCCGATCATCAGCGCGTAGACGGCGATGCCGACGCCGCCGAACCCGCGCGGGCGGGCGCGCAGCGCTTCTTCGATGTGGCTGATCTGGCGCGGGAACAGCGTCACCGCCAGCGCCGACGTTCCGGCGAGGATCACCGTGCCGAAGATCGCCAGCACCAGCGCGCTCGCCGGGCTGATCTGGATCATCGTCCCGGCGGTATCGCGCACCGCCGAATTTCGCAGCGCGATCAACGCCGTGAACGGCGCGAAGTTCTCGTGATTGCAGCTCAGTTCGGCGGGATTCTGCCGTCCGTCCTTGATCGACTTGACGCAGGCATTCAGCGTTCCGTTGACCTGCGTATCCGGCAGGATCGTCAGCGTTTCGCCGCTGACGTACAGCTCGCCGTCGATCTGCCCGCTCAGGGTGACGTTGGTCCCAACGAGGCTGGCTTGCCCGGCGACGTGGGTGGTCGGGTCGATCAGCAGGGTCGAGCCAAGCGCCGTCAAATCGCCGCCGACCTGCCCGCTGACGCGGATCGTGTCGCCGACGAGCGCCGCGCTGCCGATCACGCGGCTGGAATCATCCAAGCTGATCGCCTTGCCAAAGACGACCAGATCGCCGCGGATGCGTGTCGCTGAGGCGATACGTTTCTTCGGCGATGATATTCTTTTCGTCGATCACGTCGCGCGGGGCGACGATCTGATGCGTCAACGCGGTCAGCGCCAGCACGACGACGACGGCTGCGCCAAAGATTAAGACATTACGGCGGCTACGCATTGCGTTCTCCTGCCCTAGAGTTCTTCCCGGTTTTGCCATGCAAACCGCAGCAACCAGAACAAGGCAATCGGGATCAGTGTCAGCATCAGCGCTGGCACTTCGGGATAGGTCTGGAGCATTTGCTGAGCATTCTGGACTAAGCTGTCGAGCGAATTCATCACCAGCGCCAGCAGGTTGACCACCTGCCCGATTAACACGGTCAGCGCCGAAGCGCTGCCGATCACGTTCAGGATCAACCAGCCGATCCCCGCGAGCAGCGGCGCCAGCACCAGCGCTATCACCGCCAAGCCGAGCGCCAGCGCCAGCCCGGACGAGCGGGTCAACTGCTCCGGCTGCAAACCTTCCGCCAGCCGCGCCATGATCTTGAGCGCCAAGCCCTGCGGCGCGCGCTCGTAAGGCGCGGCGCGCAGCATCCGATCCACCTGCTTGAGGCGGCTGAATTCGTCGGCGTCGGCAGGCGATTGGTCGATCTGCGCATACAGTTCGTTCAAAACCTCCGCCGGGAGATTTTTGTCGAGCGCTTCCTGCATCAGTCGGTTTTGTCGTGACATCACGCATTCTCCAGTAAAGGCGTTATCGCGCTGGATGCCGTCTTCGGGTTGATCTTTTCGGCAAGGATTTGCCGCGCGCGGAACAAGCGGCTCTTAATCGCGCTTTCGGTCGTGTCCAATACGTCGGCAATCTCGTTGTAAGAAAAGTCATACCAATAACGCAAAACCACCGCCGCGCGGTAGTCAGGGCTTAATTCGTTCAGGATCGATTGGAGCGTGGCGCTTTGCTCGTGGCGGATCGACTCGTCTTCCGGCTCCGGCTCGTCACTGCTGAGCGTCAAGCTGGGCAGCGGATCGTCAATCGAGAGCCACGTCATCCGGCGACGACGCAGCCGGTCGATGCAGTGGTTCGAGGCAATCGTCATCACCCACGTTTTGAACGAGCGCGCCGGGTCATAGCGCTGGAGATTCAGGTAGGCGCGCAAAAAGGCTTCCTGCGCTGCATCTTCCGCTTCGGTACGTTCGGACAACATGCGGTAGCACAGGTTATAGACCGAGTCTTGGTAGGTGTAGACCAGTTCCGCGAATGCGTCCTGATCGCCCTCCATAGCGGCTTGTACCCATTCAAGGACTACCGGGTCGGGTGTAGACACGAAATCACTTTCTCCAACAGCAGCCAACCGCGCCAGCCGCGAGCGCGCTCTCGCTTTGATGGGCGTGGCTTGTGTCAATCTATACGCAGCGCTGGCGTAGAAGTTGCAGTTTGGGTTGACGACTATTCATGATTATACGACGTTCGGGGGTAGAAATAGGAGCTGGTCTAGATTTTGTAGTCTTCGATAAAGCGGCGAATCTCGTCAATTGGCAGATCACTTTGATCGGTCTTGCTGTAGATCGTGAGGAGAACGGTCTGTTCTGGGGTTTCGAGATAGTAGATCACGCGGTAGCCGCCGCTTTTGCCGCGCCGAGCGTCGCTGTTCCTGACGCGGACTTTGTAGACTTGGTAAGACAAGCCTTTCAAGCGGTCGCCGGGGGTTTCACCGCGCGCCAGTTGATCAAGAAGCGGGGTTAGGTCACGCATCAGGTGAGGAAAGCGCTTCCTCAGCGCTTTGGCAAGTCGTCTAAAATCAGGAGAAAGAACAACCCTAGTCGTCATCTTCCTCCATCGAGCGCCGGAATTCTTCTAGTGTGATTAAATCGCCGCGCATCGCCTGATCCCACGCTATTTTGAAGTTTTCGAGCGGATCGCCGAGATCGTCGTCATCCTCGTTCTTATCATGAACTTCAAGATCGCGCTCGATAAAGGCGATTAAGTAGTCGCGTAGGGACTCAAAGCCGCGCTTGCGCGCCAGTGCTTCGTACTCTTTTTGTTCTTCCGTCGTGAACAGTTTGTCCGCCATCGCTCAGTCCTCGCTTTTGAATCATTATCGGACGTTTTCACCGTTGGAGCAATGGATTCGGGAGTCGGTGGGGCGCACCGCCGTGCGCCCCTACATGCTTATGGAGAGCTTTTACTCAGCACTCAGTACTCGGTACTCAGCACTTATTTACAGCAGCCCCGCGTCTTGTTCGGCTTGCGTCAGCGATTGGTCGAACAGTTGCAGCCCTTCGTTCAGCGTGTCGCGCTCGATCATCAGCGGCGGGCAGAAGCGGATCGTGCTCTCGCCCGCGCCCAAGACCAGCAGCCCGTTGTCGATGCCGTGACGTTCCAGCCCGTTACGGACGGCTTTGGCGGGCGTCCGCGCTTCGTCGAGCACCAGTTCCGCGCCGACCATCAAGCCCTTGCCGGCGATGCGCCCGTAGCGCAGCGACGGGTGATTCGTCCGCAGTTCTTCCAGCGCGTCGAGCAGGTATTCGCCCTGCTCGGCGGCGTTCTGCATGTAGCCGTGCTCGATCAGGTCGATGGTCGCCAGCGCTGCCGCGCACGAGACCGGGTTGCCGCCGAAGGTCGAGCCGTGCGCGCCGGGGGGCCACGCCATGATGTGCTGCTTGGCGATGATCGCGCCCAGCGGCATGCCGCTGGCGATCCCCTTCGCCGAGCAGACGATGTCCGGCTCGACGTCGTGATGCTCGATTGCCCACCATTTGCCGGTGCGCCCCATGCCGCTCTGCACCTCGTCGGCGATCAGCATGATGCCGTACTTGTCGCAGATGTCGCGCAACTGCTGGACGAAGCGGCTGTCCGGCATCAGGTAGCCGCCCTCGCCCTGAATCGGTTCGAGGATGATCGCCGCGACCGAATCGCCGGGGAAAATGCGCTTGAAGACCACGTCTTCGAGGTAATCGGCGCACATGCAGTGCGCTTCGCAAGCGGCTTGCTCGCGCCCGTGCATACAGCGATAGGGATTGTTGTAGGGGATGTGATAGACGCCGGGGATCAGCGGGAAGAAGCCGTCGCGCTGGACGACCTTGCTGGCGGTCAGCGAGAGCGCGCCCATCGTCCGCCCGTGAAACGCGCCGAAGAAGGCGATAATGTGCTGGCGACCAGTCACCCAGCGCGACATCTTGACCGCCGCCTCGACCGTCTCCGCGCCCGAATTTGCCAAAAAGACGCGGGCGTCCTCGCTGAACGGGGCGATCTCCGCCAGTTTTTCGGCGAGCCGCACCTGTATGTCGTAGTAATAGTCCGTCCCGGCGATGTGGAGGAACTTTTGCGCCTGCTCGATGATCGCTTGGACGACCGCCGGATGGCTGTGCCCGGTCGCGGTCGTGGCGATCCCGGCGGCGAAATCGATATACTCGTTGCCATCGACGTCCCAGACGCGCGCCCCTGATCCGTGATCCATCACAAACGGATAGCGCGGCACGGACGAGCCGGACATCAGCTTGTCGTCGCGCGCGATAATCGCCTGCCCTTTCGGACCCGGACGGAGCGAAGTGTCGGTTATCATCATTGAACTCCAGTGAAATACGAAAAAAGAATAGCGAGGCTTATCTAACGCTTGTCCTCATTAAGTGTGTTGATTATATCGACCCGGCTGATTGTCGGCAATCGCCTTGCATTGGGTAGAATAGCCGATCTAGCGCCATTGTAGGGGCGCAGCGCGCTGCGCCCCTACGTCACGTTAAGGGGACAGACGGCATGGACATCATTCTGGTCGGGTTTGGCGTGGTCGGGCGTGGCTTCGTCGAAATTCTGCGCGACAAAGCCGACGATTTGCGCCAGCAGCAGGGCTTCAAAGCGCGGCTAATCGGCGTGGCGACGCGGACACGGGGCACGCTCTACGATCCGGCGGGGCTTGACCTCGACGTACTGCTGAGCGCCGAGCGCTTCGACCGCTATCCCGGCGGTGATCAAGTCTGGCGCGATTGGGACGCCGCCCGCCTTGTCCGCGAAAGCCGCGCCGACGTGATGGTCGAAGCCAGCCCGACTAATCTCCAGAATGGGCAGCCCGCGCTCGATTTGTGCCGCGCCGCCTTCGCGACCGGCAAGCACGTCGTCCTCGCCAACAAGGGACCCGTTGCCGTCGCTTACGCCGAACTGCAAGCGCAGGCACGAGCGGCGGGCAAGCGCCTGTGCTTCGAGGCGACGGTCATGGCGGGTACGCCGTCGATTCATTTAGCGCAGCAGGCGCTAGCGGGCTGCACCATCAGCAGCGTGCGCGGCATCCTCAACGGGACGACCAACTATATCCTCACCGAAATGGAGGGCGGTTTAACCTACGCCGACGCACTCAAGCTGGCGCAGGCAATGGGCTATGCCGAGTCCGACCCGGCGGGCGACGTGGACGGCTGGGACGCGGCGGGCAAAGCGATCATTTTGGCGGCAGCGCTGTTCGGCAAGCCGCTGACGCTCGACCAGATGGTCGTGCGCGGCATCACGACGATCACGGCGGAAGACATCACGGCGGCGCGCGCGGCGGGCGAGCGTTGGAAGCTGATCGCCGAGGTCACGCCGGAAGGCGGATCGGTCACGCCGCAGCGCTTGCCGCTGACTCATCCGCTGGCGAACGTCGCCGGCGCGACCAACGCCATCACCTACACGACCGATCTGCTGGGCGAGGTCACGCTGATCGGCGCGGGGGCGGGCAGCACGCCGACCGGCTTCGGCATTCTGGCGGATTTGCTCGACATCGAGCGCTGACCTAAATGCTCAACGGCGGATAGCCGGGATAGGTTGGCTCGTGCTGCGAACGAGGTTTGCGCCGTCGCCCGATCAGGCGCTCGGCGTAGAGCATATAGAGCACCGAGAACAGGATCGTCGCCAGCGTCAGCACGCCGCCGATCTTGAGCAGCGGCGGATCGTAGACGAACAGGATGCGGTGCGGGATGGTGCTCGCCGGTAAGACGACGCCGACTAACTGCCCAACCGACTCTAGCTGCGCGGGTAAGCCATCGACGGTGACACGCCAGCCGGGCCAATCCAACTCCTGCGCCACGACGACGGTGTCCTGCTCCGGGTTGCCGTTGACGATCAAGCCGACGTGGTCGAACTGGCGGCTCACCGCTGTGATCGGCTGGGTCAGATTCGGATCAATCGTCTCGTGGAGCAACTCCAGCGTCGAGAGTGGAATGCTGAAAGCGTAGCTGAGCGCGCCCGGTCGGTAGAGCAGGCAGGGGAACAGGGCGTCGGTCAAGGGGCTGTCCTCGTCGACTGCATAACCCTTGGCGAGAAAGTCCGACCGCTCGTCGAGATTGTACGAAATCACATATTCGGGAAAGGTGTCGCTTAAGTTGCCGTCAAACAGCGTCGAGGGCAGACCTTCGGAATGAAAATCGGTGCTGAAATGGGTGAAGCGGACGTGATTTTGCACGAAAACCGTCACGCCGTTGTAGTCGCGTCCCCAGACCGCAAGCTGATCGTTGGGATGCGAGGCGCGCAGCCAATTGATGCAGGCGACCGTCGTGTGATCCTGCGGCTCAATCGCGCCGAACATCTGCCACGCATCGACCAAGGGCACGACGGCGGCGGCAGCGGCAATCACCAGCAGCACGCCGACGATCCGGTGAAACTGCGCGGTGAGCTGCGGGAAGCGCAGCAAGCGCGCCGCCAGCGCATCCCAGCGCTTTGACTGCACCGCCACCCGCCACAAGCCGTCGACCCGCAGCGCCACGATCACAGCGACCCACATCGCGCTGACCGTCAGCATCCGCGAGAGCACGCGCCACTGCGCGATCAGCGGCAGATTCAGGTACGCCCAGCGGACAATCGGGTTCGTCCCCGTCCCCCACGTGAAGAAAAAGACGAGCATGAACAGCGCCGCCAGCGTCACCCGGCGCTGAAATCGGAAATCTGCCGGTTGATGGAGGCGGCGTCCGAGCGGCGGAATCACGACGAAGATCAAAGCAACAAACCACCAAGGAATGACGAAGTTGAAATAGGTCTCATTCCACGTGTTCATCGCGTAGAAGATTTCCGGCGTGAAGAATTCGACCGCCACAACCGCCGGGTTTTCGTAGATCGCGTTGACGTTCTCGTCGGTATGCCCGACGATCTGTCCTTGATGGGCGAAGATCGGGATCAGGGTGGCTGCCGCTAAGCCAATCGTCAATACGGCGGCGAGCGCTAAGCGCCGGATCAGGGCGGTGTCAAGATGCCAGCGCCAGCCGTCAGCGTCCTTTTTGCTGACGATGACGAATGCCAGCGCCAGCACGCCGACGCTGATCGCGCCCGGCAGGGTGTAGTAGATATTGCCGCCCCAGAAGACGAACGTCAGCATGATCGCCAGCAGCACGACCGGATAGCGCCGCTGCTTATAGCGAATGATCGCCAGCGTCGCCGCCGCGATCCAAGGCAGATAGGCTTGCGTCAAGCCCAGTTGAAAATAGCCGTTACTGACGGTCGCCTGCATACTGCCGCGCGCAAGGCAGATCAGCGCCAGCAGCACCCGCGCCAGCGCCCCCAAGCCGAGCATCCGCCCCAACAGCCACCCGCCGATCCCGGCGAAGACGGTGTAGAGCACGATGCTGGCTTTGATCCCGTTGATCGGACCGATGATCAGGCTGGGCAGCGTGCTCAGCGGGTTGAGGACGAACGAAAAGGGGTAGTCGATGACCGGCTGTCCGCGCTCAAACCAAGGATTCCAGCGTGCAATCACGCCGGTTGACTGGAGCGATTCCGAGGCGAGATAGGCGGAACTGGTCAAAAACTGAGCTTCGGGTCCGCGCAGTACCAGTGATGGATCGCTGTTGAGATAGGCGCGCGCGGCGTAGACGCCGACGACCGCCACGATCAGCAGTTCCAAGCAGACGCGCCGTAATGTGAGTGGATGTAATGTGGCGAATTTCAATGGCTGCCTTTGTCGGGAAACCGACCGGCGACGCGATTAGAGTCCCGGCGCGGGTCGCTTTAATCTACGGACAAACCCGTAATTAATTCAATGTTATGAGCGCTTTGACCGTGCTGTCAATCAAGATTTATGTACCACATCGAGCCAACGCTCGCCCTTCAGCAGGTAGAGCGCGCAAAACAGCGCTGTCGCCAGAGTGAGCGCACCGCCGAGCTTGAGCAGCGGCGGATCGTAGACGAACAGAATGCGATGTGGGACTTCGCCTTGCGGCAGGATCACGCCGATCAAGCCGCCGACCAACTCCAGCGGCGCGGGCAAGCCGTCCAGCGTGACCTGCCAGCCGGGATAGGCGAGTTCCTGCACGACCAGCACGCGCTCGATGAACGGGTCGCCGCTGACGATCAAGGCGATGGCGTCGGTCTGGCGGGCGAAGGTCGTGATCGGCGTCGTCAAGGCTGTCGGCAGCGGATTTTCGGCGCGGGTGAGCGCGTCGTAGCCGACGGTGAAGGCATAGCTCAGAGCGTCGTCGTACCGCATCAGGCAGGCTGGGGGCGCGTACAAGATCGGGCTGGAAGTAAATGGGCGATAACCGCGCTGTGACCAAAATGCCCGCTCGCCCTCCTTGAAGCTGAGCAGAAATTCCGGCGACGCGGTGGTCAGGTCGTAGGGATAGATCGTCGGCGCGAGCGGCAGCACGCGAAAATCGGCGTTGATGTTGGCGAAGCGCATCTGATTGTCGATGTAGAGCGCGACACTGTAATAATCCTGCGCCCAAACCTCAAGCTGCTGGTCGGGGAAGCGCCGTCGCAGCCACTCGACACACTGCTGCGTGCGGGCGTCGATGCCAATCGTCCCGCTGGAGACATACCACGTTTCAATCAGTTGCTTGGACGCCAGCGCGCAAGCGCCGATCAGCGCTGCGCCGATCAGGAGGTGGAAGTAAGCGGCAGCCCGGCGATGGGTCAGGCGGATCGCCCAGTCGTTCAGCCGCTGCCGGATCACCAACGCCTGCCACAAGCCATCGACCCGCAGCGCCGCCAGCACCGCGATCCAGAAGGCGCTGACGGTCAGCATCCGTGAGAGCACACGCCACTGCCCGATCAGCGGCAGATGCGCGTATGCCCACTGCATGATCGGGTTGGTCCCCGTCCCCCAGAGCAGGAAGAAGCCGATCAGCAGCAGCCCCAACGCCAGCACACGCCGCTGGACGAATGGATCGCCCATCCGCTGAAGTTTGGAGATGATCGGCGGCAGCAGCACGAAGATCAGCGCGGCGAACCAGAGCGGCAGCACGAAGCTGTTGTAATTCTGCGACCACGTGGTCAGTTCATAATAGCGGGTGGGGGTGAAGAATTGGGCGGCGGCGGTGAAGGGGGACTCATAGACGGCGGCGGGCAACTCGTCGGGATGCCCGCCGATGTAGGCGCGGTTGACGAAAATCGGGATCAGCGTCACCGCCGCCAAGCCGACCGTCAGCAGCGCGGCAAACGCCAGCCGTCGCAGCAGCGCGAAATCGACTTCCCAGCGCCGCTTGAACATAAAGGCGATCACCAGCCCGGCGACCATCAGCAGCGACGGCAGCATGTAATAGATGTTGCCCGCCCAGAACAGCAGCGTCAACACCAATGCCAGCAGCACGAGCGGATAGCGTTTCGCCGGGAAGCGGATGATCGCCAGCGTCGCCGCTGCGACCCAGCCGAAATACGCCTGCGTCACGCCCAGTTGAAAATAGCCCATGCTGATCTCGGCGGGCATGTTGCTCCGCCCGATGCAGAGCAGCCCCAACAGCAGCCGACCGACCACTCCCAAACCGAGCATCCGCCCGAGCAGCCAGCCGCCGACTCCGGCGAAGATCGCGTACAGGATCACGCTGGTCTTGATCCCGTTCTCCGCGCCGACGATCAGGCTGGGCAGCATACTGATCGGGTTGAAGGTGAAGGCGAACGGGTTTTCCATGATGGGTTCGCCGTGTGCGAGGTACGGCTCCCAGCGGGGCAGATAGCCAGCGTTGTGCAGCGTATCGGCGGAGATGTAGGCGGAACTGGTCAGCCACTGCGACTCCAAGCCGCCGAGCACGACCGCCGGACTGGTACTGGCGTAAATTTTGGTCGCGTACAGCCCCGCCGCTACAATCAGGATCAGTTCGAGGATCGCGCGGCGCAGCGCCAGCGAGGGCAGCGGCATCATTGCGGAAAAACACCCAGAGGACGAATAGGAACCGGCATGAAAACAATCGGTCTGATCGGCGGGATGAGTTGGGAATCCTCACTGGAATATTATCGTATGATCAACGAGACGGTCAAGCAGCGCTTGGGTGGCTTGCACTCGGCGCAGTGTCTCCTGTTCTCGGTCGATTTCGCCGAGATTGAGCAGATGCAAATGGCGGGTCAGTGGGATCAAGCGGGGCAGGCGATGGCGGAGGCGGCGCAGCGGCTCGAACGCGGCGGCGCGGATTTCGTCGTGCTCTGCACCAACACCATGCACAAGCTGGCAGGCGACATCGAGGCGGCGGTCAGTATCCCGCTGCTGCACATCGCCGACCCGACCGCCGGGGCGATTCAGGCGGCGGGGATCAGGCGGATCGGCTTGCTGGGGACGGCGTTCACGATGGAGCAGGACTTCTATCGCGGGCGGCTGAGCGAGAAATTCGGGCTGGACGTGCTGATCCCGGACGCCGCCGGGCGGGCGGATGTCCACCGCATCATTTACGAAGAATTGGTGCTCGGCATCGTCAAGGACGAGTCGCGCGCAGTCTATAAAGCAGGTGATCGACTTGTTGATCGCGCAAGGGGCGGAGGGGATCATCCTCGGTTGTACCGAGATCATGCTGCTGATCGGGCAGGGCGACAGCTCCGTTCCGGTCTTCGACACGACCACCCTGCACGCGGTCGCCGCCGCTGATCGCGCGCTTTAGCTCGATCAGGGCGTGCTTGATCCTTTTGTGTTACGATTTAGTATTCGTTTCGTTTATGGAGCAGCTTAACCCTAATGCAGATCGTCACCGACAGCGCGATGGATTGGTCGCCGGAACAGGCGCGGGACTTCAAAATCTACGTTGCTGCCCAAACTTTTACGCTCGATGGGAAAACCTATCGCAGTGGAGTCGACGTCTCGGTCGAGGAGTTTTACCACCTGATCGGGAGCACCAACAGTTTCCCCACGACGTCACAGCCATCCCCCGGTGACTTCGCCGAAATCTACCGGAAGATCGCTGAAACCGATCCCGACATCCTCTCAATCCACATCTCCTCCGGCTTGAGCGGAACCTACAACGCGGCGCGCTTGGGCGCGCAGATGGTGCCCGAAGCCAATATCACACTCTATGACACCAAAAACCTTTCCGGGGCGGAGGGGTGGCACGTCGAGGGAGCAGCCCGCGCCATCGCCGCAGGTTGGAGTTGAGAGCGCATCGTCACCATGCTGGAGCAGATCACCACGAGCACTGACATGATGTTCACGCTGGCGACGCTCAAGTACCTGATTCACGGCGGGCGCATCAGCCACATCAGCGGCTTGGTCGGCTCGCTGCTGGACATCAAGCCGATCATCATCGTCGAGAAAGTTGGTGGCACTTACGTGCAAAAGGCGACGGTGCGTTCGCTCAACAAATCGACGCTGATGCTGCCGGAACTGGTCGCCAAGCAGCTTGGCGCGGGGATCGATCTGCGCGTGCAGATTATGCATGGGGACAACGAAGCGGGCGCTCGGTTGATGCGCGACAAGTTCGACAGCATGTTCAACTGCACGTTTATGCCGCTCAGCCCGATTGCGCCGATCTTGGGCGCGCATACGGGTCCCGGTCTGGTCGGGGCGATCTACGCGCCGATGAGCCAATTCCCTGAACTCCCGAACTAGAAGTTAAACCCCTCACCCACGCAGGCGGGAAGAGGGGGGATTGTTCCCTTGAGCACCCTAAAACCAGTCACCTGACCTAGCCACCTCAAGCGCGGAATGTGATCTTTGTTACGTGTCAAGCGTACGCCTGACGGCATACGATCAAGCCATATTCACGATGGCAGGAGAGGATGATCATCATGGCAGCTAAAGCTGTTTCCGCCTCAGAAATGGGCTGCGCGACCTGTGCCCTGCGCGCCAAAGCTGAAACCAGTCCCAAATCGTTCATGGCGCGGTTGTGGCGCTGGCACACGACATGGTGCCCCGGTTGGAAAGCCTACCAACAGGCGCTCAAAGACGAAGCGAACAAGTAGCAAGATCGCGTAGGGGCACGGCGCGCCGTGCCCCTACAATCAGAATTTCCACAAATTTCCAAACCACAATTTGGTGCGGTTAGCTCGGCGGGCTGACCTCGACGAAGCGCAAGGCGGCGATGTTGAGGTCGCATTCGCTGCGCGTCTCGACGGTGTAGACCGGCGACGCCGGAGTCCCGGCGGGATCGAGCAGTTGGGCGACGAACTGGGTGTCGCGAGCGACGCTGCCGAGCGGCACTTCAAAGCCGCCGGGTCCGAAGCCGGGCGCGCTGCCGGTCGCGACCGTCTGATCGACGCCCTCGCCGACGACGTGGACGCCGTAGCCGTTGAGCGCTGATCCGTCGTAATTCATGACCGATCCGGCAATGCTCGACCAATTACACGCGCCGCGTGCGTCCGGGTTGGTGATGTAGATGACGTGGTCACGTTGGAGCGTGAAGGGGAAATCGCCCTGCTCGCTCGGCGGGATCGGCGTCCCCTGCGGGGTGCTGAAGCCCTCCAAGAAGATCGGCGTAAAGGTAAGTGAGGGCGCGAGCGTCGGGATCGGCGAGGGCGTAAACGTCTGGCTCGGCGTCAGGGTGGGCGCGGGCGTCAGCGTAAACGTCGGCGTGTAGGTCGCGGTGATCACCAGCGGCAGCGGCGTCGGCGGCGCGAGCGGATTGAGCGCCGAATAGGGATTCTGCCAGATCAGCCCGAAGTAGGTGATCAAGCCGCAGGACGCCAACACAAAGAACGCCGTGATCAGGTTGCGGGTGCGGTCTTTCGCCCCCGCATCGACCGGCGGCGCAGTCGGATGGCGCGGCGGGTCTTTCAGCGGCGCGGTCGGCTGTTCCTCGTCAGGCAGCATCGGGAAGCGGTCACGCGGCGGTCCGGCGGGACGCTGCCAGCGCGCCGCCTCATTCGGCGTCGGCGAATCGCCAGCGTCGAAGGGATCGCGTCCCTCAGAATCACGCGGGTCTTTCGGATCGTCACTCATCGGCTAGAACGGGCGAGTCTGCTCAAAATTGACCAGCGCCAGATTCTTGGAGCAGTTGTTCAGCTCGAAGGTCACGGTGATCTGCGGCGAGATCGGCGTCCCTTGCGCCGACTGCAATTCGACGATGTAGCTGTTGCCGGTCAAGCTGCTGTTGAGCGGCACTTCCCAGCCCGACAGCCCGTAGAGCGTATTCGAGCCGCTGGCGGTATAGACGTCGACGCCCTGCCCGAAGACGTGGATACGCATCTGCTGGAGCGGCAGCCCGGTCAAGTCGAAGACCTGCCCGCCGATGCCCTGCCACGAACAACCAGCGGTGTTGGCGAAATTGAGCGTGTAAATCACCTGATTGTCGCGTAGGACAAACGGATAGGGCGACGGCGGCGGCTCGGTTGGCTGCGGCGTGAAGTCGATAATGGTCGGTGTGATACTGGGCGTCTCGGTCAGCGTGACCGCCAGTGTATTGGTGATCGTCAGCGACGGCGTGATGCTGGAGGTTGGCGCGAGCGTATCCTCCGGGCGGGGCGTATCGGTCGGGACGGTCGGCAGAGGCGTATAGGTCAGCGTGGAGGTGAGCGACGGGATCAGCGTCCACGTCTGCGTGGGTGTAACGCTGGGCGTGTCGGTAAAGATTGGCGTATCGGTCGCCGTCGGGATAGTCGGC
This sequence comes from uncultured Chloroflexia bacterium, assembly GCA_963826685.1. Taxonomy (GTDB): domain Bacteria; phylum Chloroflexota; class Anaerolineae; order Aggregatilineales; family Phototrophicaceae; genus Flexifilum. The sequence continues at coordinate 119,747 of CAWGYC010000011.1, forward strand.
ACGGGCGTGTTCGTCCACGTAAAGGTCGGCGTAACCGACGGGAGAGCGGCAGAGGTCGGCAGCGTAAAGGCGACGGGCGTCGGCACGGGCGCGGGCGCGCTCATGCGCGTCGCCACCAGCGCAATCGCAACAATGGTGAGCACCAGAAAGAAGATGCTGATGAGATTGTAGACTTGCGCTCTTCCTTGCCCCATGAAATCCCCCAGACGTTACAGATAAGTCTCTATTTTGGCGCTCATGGTCAGAGTTTCCAACCACTTTTCAAAGCGCGTGCGCGCGAGGTCGGCGAGCTTGCTCGGATCAATCGGGCGCACACCACGTTCCAATGTCTGAATGATATGCCATCCGAGCGACGACTGCACCGGACCGGCGATCTGCCCCGGCTCAAGCTGGAAGGCGACCTGCGCCAGCGCCGGTTCGAGCAGTTCTTCTTGCGTGAACCAACCGAGATCGCCGCCGGTGTTGTTGGTGCTGGTATCGAGCGAGTAGGTTGCCGCCAGTGCCGTGAAGTCCTCGCCATCGCGCAGCCGGGCGAGCAGTTGAGTCGCCTGTTCTTCGCTGGCGACCAGAATATGACGGGCGTGAACCTGCGCGACGTTGCCGTTGAGGTCGCTGGTGACGTGATCGCGGACGCGGTTGGTCAGCAGTGTATTGTGGAGCACGCCGCGCAGCTCGGCTTCGGTGTAGAGGTTATCGGTTAGCCACTGCTGCCACTGGTCGGCGCCGCCCGCGCTCTGGATCAAGCCTTGCAACTCCTGATCGACCTCCTCCGGGGTGACGACGACGTTGTTCGCCGCCGCCGCTTGATCGATCAAAAGCTGCTGAACCAGTGTGTCGAGCACCATCTTTGGGATCGCGTTGGGGTTCGCCAGCGGCTCCTGCTGATAGCGGGCGACGTTGCGCTGATATTCGCTCAAGGTGATCACGTCGCCGTTGACGCGAGCGACGATAGGTTCGCCAATCTCGTCGGTCGGCAGAGCCGAGGGGTTAATCGTGATCGGCGTCGGCTCGGTCGACGTGTCGGGCAGCGGTGGCTGGACGCTGTTGGCATTCGGATTTGAAGTGGATGGCAAGCAGGCAGCCGCGATCAAGACTACTAGCAGCCCTAAAAGCAGGGAAAAATCGCGTTTTGAGTGTGACACACGCGCTCCTTCGCCGAAAGATAATTATCCTAATTATAGCCAAACGACTCCCTTTGCACATAAACGTGGGAGAATTCGGCTATACACGATGCTGACAACGCAAAACCCCGACCTATATAGGTCGGGGTTTTGTGGTGCCGAGGCCCGGACTCGGACCGGGGACCTACGCATTTTCAGTGCGCCGCTCTACCAGCTGAGCTACCTCGGCACATGTCGGTAGTATAGCGAAAGCCCATTACGTGGTCAAGGGCGGCGATGCTGCCGGATTCGGATTGTAGAGGCGTTCAATGCGGGTGTCTAGAAAGGAGGCTTTTGACCCCACCCCCGCGCGCTACGCGCGCCTCCCTCCTTGAATTCAAGGAGGGGCGAGGGCAAAAGCTGTAACGCCGCTGCTGAATCTTCAGCGACGCTCTAGTCTGCGGCGGTGGTCGGCTGGACGCTGAGGTCGTAGTCGGCGTAGCTTTGCGGGCTGCCCGGCGCGAACTGCACCACAATCGGCTGCTGGGTGCTGCTGACGATGAAGGGCAGCACCAGCGTCGCGCCGCAGCGCAAATCGGGCTGGTAGGCGCTGCCCCAACGCAGATTCTCCGCTCCGTCGCCGCGACAGTTGAGCGTCAGCGCGAATTCGCGGAAGTTGTTGGGCGGCTCGGTGTAGAGATTGATCGCCCGCACCCAGATCAAGTCGCGGGTGTCGCCTTCGGGCGTCGAGATGGCGTTATGGAAAGCAGCGCTGGCGTCCCGATCCACCTGAAGCAGCAGCGCGTCAGGGTCGCCCGGCGCGGTCGGGATCGCCGGGTTGCGGACGATGGGGATACCCGCGCAGTCGCCGACCGGCGCGATCACCGCCCCGGCGACCCAGCCCTGCCGCTCGTTGAAATCGACCGTGTACCAGTCGTTGTCGGTGCGTCCGATCACCGGGAGCGATGCTCCCGGCGGCAGCAGCCCGATCACGGCGTAGCGGTCGGCGGGGGCGCTGCGGATCAGGGTGTTGACGTCGCCGGGGTTGGTCACGCGGCAGTCGTTGGCGCGCAGGGTCGTACCGTCGAGCGCTGCCGGCGCGATGATGGCGCCGCCCAGCAGCAGCGCGACCGTGCCGTCGGCTTTGGCGTCGGCGGCGCTCAGCGCGATCTGGTACTGTCCCGGATCGCCCGCGAGCGTGACCTGCACACTCTGGAGCTTATCGGTGAAGGCGGCGACCGTCTGCCCGGCAGCGTCGCGGATTTCGGCGGCGAAGGCGAAACCGGGGGTGGTCGCGTCGAGCTTGAGGCGGGTCGCCGTCGGCGCGGCGAAGTTGTACAGGCGGGTGGTGCTGATGGCGGTGCTGCCTTTGAAATCGACGCGAGTTTCGCTGTTGGCGGGCAGCCACGTCGCCAGCGGTTGGGGCTGGACGACGGCAGCAGGGCGGGGCGTGAGGATCAGCAGGAGAAACAGCGCGACTCCCGCCAGTCCAAGCGCCGGGATAACCAACAGGGCGAGCTTGATCGGGGATCGCGGAATCATCGGGCAGCCAATCTACTGAGTCGGGGTTTCTTGCTTCATAGTTTGACTATAGAGCGAAGCGCCCGATTTTCATCGACGGCAAGCCGACTACTCCCGTACTCGTGCCCATTTCAGGGCGGAGGGCAAGCGTTTAGCGGGGTCGGATTAGCAGACCATTTCGTCAAGGGTCGAAAGCAGATTCCGATTGATGAACAGCTTCGTCAGGTAGCGGTTCGCTCCTTTTCCCAGCGCATCGCGCACCTGATCCGGGTCGGGGTAATCGGTGAGCACCAAGACCGGGAGCTTTTTGAACGCCTCGCGCTGGCGCAGTTGTTCAAGGAAGACCAAAGCGCTGTTGTCCGGTAGGGATAAGTCGAGGATGACCACGTCGGGCAGCGGGTTAGTTTGCAGGAAGTGCGCCGCCGCTTGCGCGCTAGTGGTGAAATCGCCTTGAACCCGTCGATGTTCGATCAGCGTTTCGACGAGCTTCTGAATATCCGCGTCCTGCGTCACCATCAGCAGGCACGCTTTTTTCTGAGTCATATGGTTAATCGTCACCATCATCTACAACATTCAACTCGCTAGGGTAAAATGCGCACTCAGCCGAGTAACTTAAGTGCTGCTTCGGAAAGGATCCACTGTGTTTGGGTCAGGCTGCTGGGCTTCTTCAGCCGGTGCTGCTGGCAGCGTGCGCTGGTGTTGTTCGAGCGCGCGTTCGAGCGCCTCGACCACAAATTCTTGCTCGTTGAGCGGCAGCCCGACCAGCAGTTTGGCAATCGCGTCGGTCTGGTTCCGCTCGAAGGTCTCGACCAGTTTCTGCCCCACCGGTCCCAGATAGAGACACATGACCCGCGCGTCTTCTTCGTAAGGATGCTTGTGGACGAGGTTGGCGTCCTGCATCTGTTTGATCCAAATCGAGATCGATGCCTGCGTCACGTCCAACTGCTCCGCCAGCTCTTTCTGGGAAATCCCCGGATGGCGGTAGATCAAGTTGAGCGTTCGCAGTTGGTTGACACTCAGTTGAGCGACGACGTCGTCGGGCGCTTCTTCTTCGGTGAACTGAACCATCTGCTGGAAAACACCCAGAAAGCGCGCCGCTAAACGATAGGTTTTCTGCTGCTCAGGAGTCGCGTGGATCATCCCGACGCTCCAATTAGTTAAATTATTTAACTAATTATAGGGGGGAATTCGCTTTTCCGATCCTTAAGGCGCTGTGAATTTCCTGCGCGTGTTGGCAGGCGCTGGCTTGTCTCGGTGCGTGGGAGGTGTTACTCTCGACATTATGGACAATGGAGGGATCTAGATGAGCGACGAGCGTGCCGAAGCCTTAGGAAAAATCGCCGCCGAAATTCGCACCTGCAAGCTGTGTGACCTCTGGAAAAACCGCACCAAAGCCGTCCCCGGCGCGGGCGACATCCACGCGGACATTTTGTTCGTGGGCGAGGGTCCCGGCTTCAACGAAGATAAGCAGGGCTTGCCCTTCGTCGGACGATCCGGCACTTATCTCGAATCGCTGCTCAAGCTGCTCAATTTGACGCGCGACGACGTATTCATCGCCAACGTGGTCAAGTGCCGCCCGCCGGAAAATCGCGACCCGACGCCGCTTGAGATCAGCACCTGCAAGCCCTACCTCGACCAGCAGATCGCGCTGATCGACCCGCTGCTGATCGTCACGCTGGGGCGCTACAGCATGGCGCGTTACTTCCCCAACGGCAAGATCACGCGGATTCACGGTCAGCCGAAGTTCGAGGACGGGCGGGCGTATTATCCGCTGTTCCACCCGGCGGCGGTGCTGCGCAATCCCGGCTTGCAGGCGGAGATGGAAGGCGACTTCCGCCGGATTCCCGAAATTCTCGACAAGGTGCGGCAGATGCGCGACGTGGGCAAGAAGCCGCCGCCGCCCCCAGCAGACGAAGCCCCGCCGACGCAGCTCTCGCTGTTCTGAAAAAGTGCTGAGTGCTGAGCAATGAGTGCTGAGTAAGACCGATCAATTGCTTTTGCCGCCCCTTTAGGAGGCGGCGAGTTCCTTAGCTGAGGGCTTCAACCCTCGGCGGACGCCAGCCCGACAATTCATATTCCTAGGACAAAATCTTGACGGCAAAAATCTACCTGTCGCTGGTGTTCCACAATCACCAGCCGGTCGGCAATTTCGAGAGCGTCTTTGCGGAAGCCTACGAGCGGAGCTATCTGCCGCTGGTCGAGGTGCTGGAGCGCCATCCGAAGATCCGCGTGGCGATGCACTTCACCGGCAGCCTGCGCGATTGGATTCTGGTGGAGCACCCCGAACTCTATACGCGCGCGCGGGCGTTGGTCGAGCGGGGGCAGCTCGAAATCCTCGGCGGCGCGCACTACGAGCCGATCCTCGTCATGCTCAGCGACGCCGACAAGATCGGGCAGATGACGCTGCTGAGCGACTCGGTTGAGGCGGATTTCGGCGTGCGCCCAACCGGGATGTGGCTGGCGGAGCGAGTTTGGGAGCCGTCGCTGGCGCGCCCCATCGCCCAAGCGGGACTGCGCTATGCCATCGTCGACGACACCCATTTCAACTTCACCGGCTTCGACGACGACGACCTGTTCGGTTATTACGTGACCGAGGAGCAGGGCGACCTGCTCAACATGTTCCCGTCGTCGAAAGACCTGCGCTACCTGCTGCCGTGGAGTCCGGTCGAGCAGGTGATCGTCTGGCTGCGCGACAAAGCCAACCGCCTGAATCACCCGATTCTGCCGCCGCCGCTGGCGCTGATGGGCGACGACGGCGAGAAGTTCGGCATGTGGCCCGGCACCTTCGAGCACTGCTGGACGAACGGCTACATGGATCGGCTGTTCAGCGCGATTGAAGCCAACGCCGATTGGCTGGAAACGACGACGCCGGGGGCGTATCTGCGCCAATTCCCGGCACGCGGTCGCGCCTATCTGCCGACCGCCTCGTATCTCGAAATGACGGAGTGGGCGCTGCCCGCCGAACGAATGCACGAGATCAAGAGCATCCGTCTGGGGATGGAGCGCGAGATCGACCAGAAGCAGTGGAACGAGCCGGGGCGGGCGGAGTATCTGCGCTGGGTGCTGCGCAACATGCGCGGCGGCTTCTGGCGCAACTTCTTGGCGAAATACCCCGAAGTCAACCAGATGCAGAAACGCGGCATGTACACCAGCCGCCGCCTGCACGCGCTCCCGGATGGCGACGCGAAACAAGCGGCGCTCAAGCACTTGTGGGCGTCGCAGTGTAACTGCGCCTACTGGCACGGCGTCTTTGGCGGCGTCTATCTGTTCCACATCCGGGCGGCGAATTACGCCAACCTGCTCGACGCCGAAGCGCTGATCCTCGACGACAAAGTGACCGCCGAGCGAAGTCGATTTCGACCTCGACAGCCACGACGAGATCGTCGTCAGCAGCAATCCGTTCTCGCTGGTGATCGCGCCCGCGTTCGGCGGCGCGGTCTACGAGTGGGACGATCTGCCCAGCCGCTACAACCTGCTCAATATCATGACGCGGCGGCGCGAGGGCTATCATCTTGACCTCGAAGAAGCGGCAGCGCGCGGCGACGTGATCACGCCGGAGATGCCGCAGTGGAACGCGCCGACCAACGTCCACACGACGTGGGTGCGCGCCAAGCGGCTGGGCTTGGAGCGCGACTTGGTGGTCGACTGGCATCGACGCGGCTCGCTGATCGACCACTTCTTGGGCGACAACGTGACGCTGGATCAGTTCCGGCGCGCCTCCTACCGCGAGACCGGCGACTTCGTGCTCGGCGCGTATCAGGCGGAGGTCAGCGGCAGCGGATCGGCTTCCTGCGCGATCACGCTGAGCTGCGACGGGCGTGTTTGGGTCGACGGCGTGCAGCAACCCGTCCGCGTGAGCAAGCGCTTGACGATCACGGCGGGGGTGCGCGAGTTGGAAGCCGCCTACACCGTCACCAACTTGGCGGAGGTGTCGCTGCATCTGCGCTTCGGCATCGAGACCAGCTACGGCTTCGACGGCGGCGACACCGAACTGTGCTATCTGGCGATCTACGACGGCGCGACGGTCGGCTTAGGGCAGGTTGGGGCGAGCGACGACGTCTTCGGCTATCGCCTCGGTACGCAGATTCGCGGCTTCGAAGTCGACGTAACGCCGACGGTGGCGGGGTCGCTGTGGCGCTTCCCGCTCGAACCCGTGACCATGAGCGAGGGCGGCTACGAGCGTATCCATCAGGGGACGGTGCTGCTCAACCTCTATCCGCTCGACCTCGCGCCGGGGGCAAGCTGGGAGAATACGCTGCGCTTCAAGATCAGCGATCTGAAGCACGACGCCGACGCCGAGGATGTCAGTTAGGGCGAAGCTAGTCCAGCGTCAGGCAGCAGACGGCGGCTCCTACGAGCCGCCGTTTTTTTCCGGTTATGCGTCCCGCAACCTCGCTCTTGTAGCGCGAACGCCCTTTTTGTCGGGTAACTACAATAAATCCCCCGGCATGGGCGTGAACGGGATGTCGTAGCCGAACGCCGCCGGACCAACGACCTTAAGCGCCGCCGCGGTTTTCAGTTCGCGCGGCGCGGGCATCCCGATCACGGCGACGCGCAAGCCGTAACGCAGCATTTCCGTGCCAATCGGTTCGCCGTCGTCGAGATTGAGGATGCTGATCAAGTCGGGGACGGTGCAGGCGACCTCGCCATTGTGCCACGCGACCAGATTCTCATTCTGAAAGACGATCTCCATCCGGTCGTCGCCGTCGCCAAAGCCAACCAAATGCAGTCGCCCCCGCGCGAAGCCCTGCACCGTCGCGCGGCTGACGTCGGCGACTTTGCCGCGAAAGAGCACGCGCCCATTGCCGATCCCCGCCACGACTGCGGCGGGATCGTCGTTGCGCCGCCGGGCATCCAGCAGCGCGTGACCGAGACGCTTGGTCAGCGTCAGCGTGCCGCGAATCAGTGAACGCTTGACTTGGCTGCCGCTCATGGTCGGCATCGCCAGCGCCGCGCTGCCACCCATCAGCACGGTCTGGGCGCGCCCGAACTGTTCCGCCCGCAGCGCCGAGATCGACGTGATCGTAGATCACCGTGTTGCCGTGACTATCGCTCAGCCCGAACGGGCTGGTCGAGATGCCGGTGATGGCGAAGTTGTCCATCTGCAATTCGGGGAAAGCGCGCCCCATGCCGTCGCCGTCGAGCACCGGCAGCCCCAATTGCAAGCCGCAGACCAGCGGGATGAGCGAATTCGCGCCGCCGATTTCGCCGATCACCAGCGCGTCCATCGGCTTGCCGAGGTGTCGTTCGAGCGCGTGAATGACGTGGAGATATTCCTCGCGCGCGTCGAGCTTCTCGACGCCGACCGTCGGCGCGCCCATGCCGCCGATGCCGACCGTCAGCGCGTCGTCGGGCAAGTCGTCGGCGTCGATGATGCGGCAGCTTGTGCCCGCCAAACGCAGTTCGCGCTCCAGCCAGATGCGCCCAATATAGGTATTGCCGCCGCCGCCCGTGCCCAGCACGCCCGCGCCGAGCGCCAGCGCCAGCGTATCGTCTAAAGTCACTTCCCAAGCCATCGCTGTCTTTACTCCTGATTCGCCAGCTCGCCGACCGCCTTGACGCGGATACGGGTCGCGTTGCCCGGCAGATACGCCAGCGGCACTTCTTCCACGTCCACGATTTCGACGGTCGCGGGCGCTGCTCCGGCTGCGACCGCGCGATCAATCGCTTCCTGCCGCGCCATTTGCAGGGCTTGGTCGCGGCTCATCTCCACCAGCGAGAAAATGCGCTCTAGCTCGCCGCCGACCTGTCCAATCGCTGCGCCGATGGCATTGGCGACCGCGAAATGGGGCGGACGCACGATCTCCGACGCGCCCGCGACCGCACGCTGGATCAGGATACCGCCGCCGCCGACCAGAATGACCGGCATCGGCGCGGCGCTGGTCTTGACGCGATCCACCGTCTCGTTGACCAGCGCCTCGACGTGATCAAAGACTTGATCGATCAGCGCTTGATCCAAGCTGCTGACGCGCGCGCGGTCGCCGATCTCGGCGCAGCCCGCCGCAACGATCAGGTCGGTGGTCGTCAGCGTGTCACCGCCAAAGACCTGCGCCCGCGTGGTCAGTTCGTAGCCAACGCTCTCCGGTCCCACCTTGAAGGGATCGCGCTCGATGATCGTACCGCCGCCTAAGCCGACCGAGACGACGTCCGGCATCCGAAAATTGGTATGGACGCCGCCGACCACGCTGGTCACGCCGGAGGGACGCGGGAACCCGCGCTGAAGCACGCCGACGTCGGTGGTCGTGCCGCCCACGTCGATCACGATGGCGTCTTGCAAGCCGGTCAGGAAAGCCGCGCCGCGCATACTGTTGGTCGGTCCCGAGGCGAAGGTCAGCGCCGGGTACTGCTCGGCGAAATCGGCGCTGATCAGCGTGCCGTCGTTCTGGCTGATGTAGAGCGGCGCGTCGACGTGCAGTTCGCGCAGCGCGGCGCGGAAGCCGTTGATCGTGCGGATCGCCAGCGTGTGCAGGCAGGCGTTCATGATGGCGGCGTTCTCGCGTTCCAGCAGCCCGACCCGCCCGATGGTGTGTGAGAGCGTCAGGCTGGCGTCGGGGATCACCGACTGGACGATGGCGGCGGCGCGTTCCTCAAAGATCGCGTTGACGGGCGAAAAGACGGAACTGATGGCGATGCTGCGGATGCCCTGATCGCGGATGGCGACGGCGATCTGGCGGATTTCGTCTGCGTCGAAGGGCGTGATCTCGCGCCCGTCGAACTCGTGACCGCCGTGCGCCATGTAGCCGACGCCGCCAATCGCCCGCAGCAGGTCTTGGGGCCAGTCGGAGAAGGGCGGCAGCGAAGTCGTGGCGGGCAGCCCCAGCCGGACACAGGCGGTGCGTTCCAGCCGCCGCCGCTCGACGACGGCGTTGGTGAAATGGGTCGTGCCGATCATGACGGCGCTGATCGCCGCCGGATCGCTGGCTGACTGCCGGAATACGTCGTGCAGCGCTTGCACGATGCCGTCGGTCACGTTGGCGCTGGTCGGCGCTTTGTGTCGCCGCCAGCACGCGGCTGCCTTCCATCAAGACGGCATCGGTATTGGTGCCACCTACGTCGATTCCAATGCGCATAAGAAACCCTTTAGAGTACTGAGTAAAAATGACTCCCGATCATGATGTGTCTCAGGTTTTATGACACCTCACGTCCCAACCCCCTCTCCATCGTGATGGAGAGGGGGAGCTAAGGGCAAACCGTAGGTTTGCACGCAGCGGGGGTAAGGTTAATAAAAACTACTCCTGACAACCTCTTATATTTTGACGAGGGGCACAGCACGCTGTGCCCCTACAACAACTCGCCTGATTTCGCGTGATGATCGCGGCTTCCTCGCTGTTTTTACTCAGCACCCGGTACTTTGTACTCGGTACTATCCAATAAATGACAGGCTGCCTGATGATTCGGCGCGAGCGCGTGGTTCGCCGGAGCGGTGCGGCGGCAGACGTCCATCACGAACGGGCAGCGGGTGTGAAAACGACAGCCGGGCGGTGGGTCGGCGATGCCGGGAACCGCGCCTTCGAGCACGAAACGCTGGCGTCCGCTGTCCGGGTCGGGGATCGGCGTCGAGGCGAGCAGCGCTTGGGTGTAGGGGTGCGCCGGGTGATCGAAGATCGCCGCGGACGAGCCGACCTCGACGATCTCGCCCAGATACATCACGGCGATGCGGTCGCTGATGTGCTGGATCAGCCCCAGATCGTGCGAGATGAACAGGTACGTCAGCCCGTGCTTCTGCTGCAAACCGAGCAGCAGGTTGATGATTTGTGCCTGCACCGAAACGTCCAGCGCCGAGGTCGGCTCGTCGAGCACCAGAAAGCGCGGCTGAAGCGCCAAGGCGCGCGCCAGCGAGACGCGCTGTGCCTGCCCGCCGCTAATCTCGTGCGGATAGCGATCCAGATAACCGGCGTCCAAGCCGACCTCGTCCAGCAGTTCGGTCACGCGCTGCTTGCGCTCGACTTTGCTCATGTCCGTATGCGTGATCAGCGGCTCGCTGACGAGGTTGAGCACCCTCATGCGCGGGTTGAGCGCTGTGAACGGGTTCTGAAAGACGAGCTGCATCTCCGGGCGCAGCGGCTGAAGCTGGCGCGTCGAAAGCCGGGCGATGTCGCGCCGGTCGAACAGGATTTGCCCGCCCGTCGGCATCAACAGCCGCACGGCGCAGCGCCCCAGCGTCGTCTTGCCGCAGCCCGACTCGCCGACGACGCCCAACGTTTCGCCCTCGTACACGTCGAGGTCAAGCTCGTTGATCACCTGCACGCGCCGATCCTGATTGCGGAATTCGACACTCAGGTCGCGGATTTGCAGCAGCATTTTCATGCTGGCACCGATTCCTGATGCAAGAAACACGCTGCTTGATGCTGCTCGCTTAGTTGGAACAACGGCGGCTGCTGCTGGCAAACCTCCATCACGAACGGGCAGCGCGGCGCGAAGGCACACCCGGCTAGCGGCTGCATTCCGTTGGGGACTGCGCCGCCGATCACGCGCAGCGGCTGCTTGCGCGTTTGTCCATAGGGCAGGGCGCGCAGTAACGCCTGCGTGTAGGGATGGGCGGGCGCTTGGAATAACTGGCGGATGCTGCCGGTCTCGGCGACCTTGCCCGCGTAGAGCACGACCACGCGGTCGCAGGTTTCGGCGACGACGGCGAGGTCGTGGGTGATCAGGATGATGCTGATGCCGCGCGTCCGGCGCAGCTTAAGCAGCAGATCGAGGATTTGCGACTGGATGGTCACGTCGAGCGCGGTGGTCGGCTCGTCGGCGATCAACAGGCGCGGCTCGGACGAGAGCGCGATGGCGATCATGGCGCGCTGCTGCATCCCGCCGGAAAGCTGATGCGGGTAGAGCCGCTCGATCCGCTCCGGGTCGGGCAGCCCAACGTCGGACAGCAGTTGCAGCGTCCGTTGGTGCAGCGCTTTGCCGCGCGCGACTCCGTGCTGGCGCATGACCGCCGTGATCTGCTGCCCGATGCTGAACAGCGGGTTGAGCGCCGCACCGGGATTTTGGAAGATCATCGAGATTTCGCGTCCGCGCAGCGCTCGCAGCGCCGCTTGGTCAAGCTGAGTGACCTCGCGATCCTCGAAGCGGATGCTGCCGCCGGTGATCTCACCGGGCGGGTCGATCAGGCGCATGATCGCGCGCCCGGTGACCGACTTACCGCAGCCGGTTTCGCCGACCAGCCCGACGATTTCGCCTTCCGCGACCGACAGATCGACCCCGCGCAGGGCGAAAGCGTCGCCCGTGGGCGTGTGAAAAGTGACGTGCAGGTTCGAGACTTCGAGCAGAGTCGCTGCCGACGGTGCCATCAGCCCACCCCTCGCGTGCGCGGGTCGGTGGCGTCGCGCACGCCGTCGCCGAGCAGGTTGAACGCCAGCGCGGTGAAGAAGATCGCCAAGCCGGGGAAAGTGACCAGCCACCAGCGCCCGCTCTGGACGTACAAGCGCCCCTCGTTGACCATCACGCCCCAGTCGGGCATGGGCGGCTGCGGACCCAAGCCGATGAAACTCAGTCCGGCGACGGTCAAGATCGCCGAGCCGATGTCGATGGTGCTCTGCACCAGCACCGGCGTCAGGACGTTGGGCAGGATGTGTCGCCGGATGATGGTCAGGTTGCCGACGCCGATGCCGCGCGCCGCCTCGACGAAATCACGTTCGCGCAAGGATACGGCTTGCGCCCGCACCAGCCGGGTGTACCAAGGCCACCAAGTCAGGGCGATAGCGATCACGGCGTTGATGTAACCGGGACCGAGCGCGGCGGCGATGGCGACCGCCAGCAGTAGTGGCGGGAAGGCGAGAAAGATGTCGGTGATACGCATGATCACCTCGTCGATCCAGCCGCCGAAGAAACCGGCGGCAGCGCCGAGCGGCGTCCCGATGATCACGGCGAAGATCACGACTAGCAGCCCCATGCTCAGCGAGGTGCGCGCCCCGAACAAGACGCGCGCCAGCAGGTCGCGCCCCAAGCTGTCGGTGCCGAAGGGGTGGACGAGCGACGGCTCGAGAAACTTTTCGGTGATGTTGGGGTCGCCCAAGCCTTCACGGACATAGGGAGTCAGCAGCGGCGCAAGGATCGCTAAGGCGAGCAGCAGCAGGATCAGCACGGCAGAAAAAAAGGCGATTCGGTCGCGGCGGAAGAACCAGAAAGTCGAACCGGGACTCGTCTCAACCGGGAGCCAGCCACCGAACCAGCGGGAAAGCGTTCGCTGCATCATCGGCATTATCCTAGCTTGACTCGCGGGTCGAGGATCGACTGGAAGATGTCGGTGATTAGGTTGATGGTGATGTAAATCACGGTGACGACCAGCGTCACCGCCATCACGACCGGGAAATCGACGTTGAGGACGGCATCGGTGACGTACTTGCCGACGCCGGGCCACAGAAAGACCGTCTCGACCAGAAACGCTCCGGTGATCGAGTAGGCGAAAGATAAGCCGAGCGCGGTCAAGCGTCGGCACAATCGCGTTTTTGAGGGCGAAGCGGAACAAAATCGCGCGGCGCGGCAGCCCGACCGCCCGCGCTGCCGTGATGTAGGGTTCGGACAGCACCTCGATCATGGCGGCGCGCAGCATCCGGATGGTCAAGCCGATGGGATAGGTCGCCAGTACGACGGTCGGCAGCACCAGATGGCGCAGCGCATCGAACCAAGCTGACCAGTTGCCTTCGAGCGCGGCGTCGATGGTGTAGAAGCCGGTGATCGGCGTGATCGGGTTGAGCAGTGCCGTCGCGTTATCGAGCCGTCCGCCGAGCGGCAGCCAGCCCAGCGCCGAGAAGAACAGCAGTTGCAGCAGCAGCGCCAGCCAGAACGACGGGATCGAGACTCCGGCGACCGAAAACAGGCGGCTGAAGACGTCGAACCAGCCGCCGCGCCCGGCAGCGGCGATCACGCCGACGGGAATCCCGACGAGGATCGCCAGCAGCGTCGCTGCGATCACCAGTTCGAGGGTGGCGGGCAGGAAAGTGCGCAGATCATCGAGTATCGGGCGGCGCGTCTTGAACGACTGACCCGAGATCGCCCTGCAAGATGCCGCCGACGTAGCGGGCGAACTGCACCGGCATCGGCTGATCCAGCCCCAGCTTGACGCGCACGTCGGCGATTTGCTGGGCGTTGGGGCGCGGACCGGCGTAGAGGGCTGCCGGGTCGCTGGGGACGACGCGCGCGACAATGAAGGTCAGCAGCATCACCCCAACCAATACGACAATCGCCAGCGCCAAACGCCGGAAGATATAACGGGTTCTACTCATGGTCTCTTGCTGGATAAATAGGTAGGGGCGCAGCGCGCTGCGCCCCTACGAAATCGTTGCAAGCGGTTAGCTCGCGCGCTTCAGGTCGTACCAGAAGACGATGTGCGGATAAGCGGGGTTATCCACAAAGCCGCTGACGTCGGAGCGAATCACATGAACGTCGGGCAAGTCGATGATGAAGATCGCGGCGGAGTCGTCGACGAGCATCTGCTGCGCTTGAGCGAACAACTCGGTCGCCTGCGTCTTATCGGTGGCGCTGACTTCGTTGCCCTGCTCGATCAACTGGTCGAACGCCGGGTTGTCGTAGTAGCCCAAGTTGAAATTGGGCGGGTTTTCGCTGTGGAACATGGCGTACAGGAAGCTGTAAGGCGTCACGTAGTCGGGCCACCAGTAGAAGGTGAACACGTCTTGAGCGGTCGCCGGGTCGTTCTTCGCTAAATCCCACTGCGCTTCCCACGCCAGCCCTTGCAAGTCGAGGTTGACGCCGATAGTCGCCAAGTCCGCCTTCCACAGTTCGCCGATCTGCTGCTCGCTCAAATCGCCGGCGACGTAGGTGTACTCCAGCGTGAGATCGCCGTCGCCGTAACCGGCGTCGGTCAGGAGCTGCTTGGCTTGGTCGAGGTCTTGGTGATACTGCGTGAGGCTGTCATCATGCCCCCACATACCCGCCGGGACGGGACCGCGCGCCTGCGTCCCCAAGCCGCCGAAGAGGTTGTCGACGACCTTCTCGTAGGGGAAGCTGTAGGCGAGCGCCTGCCGCACCTGCAAGTTGTCGGTCGGGGCTTTGTCGTGGTTGATCAGCGCCAACAAGTTCTGGAACGATGGATTGGAAACAATCGTGATGCCGGGTGTGTTTTCCAGCGACGAGAGGTTGTCCCACGCGAGATCGTAGGTGAAATCCGCCCCGCCGGAGGTGATCAACTGCTCGCGCACGGTCGGGTCTTCGACGATCTGGAAGACGACCTTTTCGAACTGTCCATCCGACCAGCCGCCCCAGTAATCGTCAAAACGGGTCATCACGAGGCGCTGCCCGACGTCGTAGCTTTCGATCATATAGGGACCAGTTCCGGCGTCGTTGCCGACGTTGAACCAGTCGCCGCCGTTATCAGCGACCGCCGTCGGACTCATGATCCACGCGGCGTAGCCGGTCGCCAGAATCAGGTCGAGCGGCGCGGTGTACTTCAGCTTGAACTCGACAGTGTAGTCGTCGACCACGTTGACGCTGTCTACCGGGTCGAAAATGTAGGACGCGCCCAAACCGAGCGACATGGTACGGTCAATTGAGAACTTGACCGCTGCCGCGTTGAAGTCGGTGCCGTCGTGGAACTTGACGCCCTCCCGCAGGTGGAACGTCCACGTCAGCCCGTCGTCCGACTGCTCCCACGAGGTCGCCAGCTTGGGGCTGATCTCGGTCTCGCTGCCGGGCGGGTTGTAGAACGTCAGCGTCTCATAGGCGTTGCCCATGACCGTATTGTCGTTCGAGAAGCTCGAACTGGGGTCGAGGTCGGGCAGGGTCGTCGGGTTCGCATAGACGGCGATATTGCCGTTGCTCTGCGCCGCGATTGGGCTGGAGCCGATGACTCCCAGCAGCAGGATCAGTACAAGGAGCAGACTGTACCGTTTCATCAAGATTCCCCTCTGATTCAGTGGGTCAATTGTGTTGCAGCACACCGATATTACATAGCTTAAAACGGAATCGCAACAAACCTAAAATCGGTCTTATAACCGGATGCCATACAAGCGTTCGGCAGCTTCCGCCGTCAGCAAGCCGTTGCGAACGTCGGCGCGGATCAGGTCGGGATCGCGCAACTTGGGATCGCCCCAACCGCCGCCGCCGGTCGACCGCGCGCTGACCCGATCCCCCTGCATCAGCGGACCGAAGAAGTAAACGCGCCCCGTGAGCGTCTGCTCCTTGTCCGTGCCTTCCCAGACAATCGTCTCGCTGACGCCGGAATCCCCGCCCCCGTGCGATCCCCAAGGCGGGTAGAGCGTATTCTCGTTCATGGTTTGCAGCAGAATATTGTCTTCCAGCACTTCGTAATCGCGGATCACGCCGAAGCCGCCGCGATACTGCCCCACGCCCGCGCCCTCCGGGTTGAAGGTGTAGCGCCGCACGCGCAGCGGATAGCGGCTTTCGATGATCTCGATGGGCGTGTTGGGGACGTCGCCGTCGCCGACGAAGATCAACCCGCTGGGTCCGTCCTGCGTCGGGAAAGCACCGCTGCCACCGTCAACCGGATCGACGAAGATGAACGGCTCGCCGAAACGCGGGTCGCTGCGGTAGAAGTAGACGCCGTACATCTGGTAGGAGCAGGCGGGGCAGCGTTCGGGGATCGCCTGCGAGAGCGCTCGCACGATCAAATGGACGATCATCTCGGCGACGTAGCCATACGAATCGCAGGGCGCGGAGTAACCGGGGTTGACGATGGTGTTCTCCGGCGCGGTCACGACCAGCGGGCGCAGGTGCCCCTGATTGGTCGCTTCCAGCGGAATGGTCAGCGCCTTGAGCGCCATCTGCGCCAGCGCAATCGTGCCGACGAGCGGGTTGTTGATCGGACCGGTCGCGGTGGCGTCGGTGCCCGTCCAATCAACCCGCATCGTCCCGTCGGCAACCGTGACCGTGACTTTCAGCTTGCGCGGCTTGTCGAGTTCAACGCCGTCGTGATCGAGGCGGGTTTCGGCGCTGTAAGTCCCCGTCGGGATTTCGCCGATCTTGCGGCGCATGAACTGCTCGGAAAGGTCGAAGACGGTTTGCATCGCCGCGTCGAGCACGTCCGCGCCGTACTTAGCGCACAGCGCTTGATAGCGGCGCGCCCCGGTGCGGCAGGCGGCGATCATCGCGTTCAGGTCGCCCTCGACCAGTTCGGGGAAGCGGACGTTGGTCAAGATCAGGCGGTGCAGCGGCTGGTTAAGTGTTCCCCGATCGTAGAGCTTGACGTGCGAGAAGATCAGCCCTTCCTGATAAACGTCGGTGGTGTCGGGGCACCAGCCGCCCGGCGTCTTGCCGCCGATGTCCGCCCAGTGTGCCATGATGATCGAGAAGGCGACCAACCGCCTATCGGCGAAAATCGGCATATAGACGGCGGTGTCGCTGATGTGCGTGCCGGTGTCGAAGGGTTCGTTGGCCAGCAGCACGTCGCCCTCGTGAAATTCGTCAACCGTTTTGAGCGCGCTGCGGATGGTTGGGGGCAGGCAGCCGAGGAAGTTGGGCAGCCCCGACCCTTCCGCCAGCAGATCGCCGTCGGCGTTGGTCAGCGCGACGCCGAAATCCTGCACCTCGTAGATCAGCGGGTTGTGGGCGGTCTTGACCAGCGCGATTTGCATTTCATCCGCTGCCGCCTTGAGGGCATTGCGGATCACTTGTAGGGTGATCGGATCAATTGACATGATTCACCTCGCCTGCGAGTCGGGAAATGATCAGGTTGCCGTAGGCGTCCACTTCGAGACACTGACCGGGCAGCACCAGC
Organism: uncultured Chloroflexia bacterium; assembly: GCA_963826685.1. Lineage (GTDB taxonomy): Bacteria > Chloroflexota > Anaerolineae > Aggregatilineales > Phototrophicaceae > Flexifilum. The sequence continues at coordinate 137,060 of CAWGYC010000011.1, forward strand.
GTCGTCGACGTCCATTCCTCGACGATCAGCGGTCCCTCGAGCCGCTGTCCCGCGCTCAGCTTGGGGCGGTCATAAACCGGGCATCCGACCGGTGCATCCTGCCCGTTAAAGGTCACAAAGCGCTGCCCCTTGCGCGCGTCCGGTCCGGCGGGACTGCTCAAGGGCAGCATCTCCGGCTTGGGTTCGGTCACGAGCGCTGCTAGCCGCAGTCGCACGATCTCCAGCGGTTTTTCCGGCATCATGTGAGCGTATGCCTGCTCGTGGAGCTGGTTGAAACGCGCGCGCAGCGCGGCAAAGCCGTCGTCTTGCAGATCGGTGTCGAGCAGGGGGACGCGGACGGTGTGCTCTTGCCCCAAGTAGCGCATCTCGGCGAAGCAGCGGGCGTTCAAGTCGCTGCTGTCGATGCCGTTGGCAGCGAGCGTCTGGCGCGCTTCAGTTTCCATCGCCTGCAAGACGCTGCTCAGCTCGTCCGGCGGTGTGTCGGCGAGCGGGCGGACGAACATGCGGGTCAGGTCTTCGCGGTAGTCGGCGTTGAGCAGCCCCCACGACGAGAAATTCGCCGGATTGAGCGGGACAATCGCGCGCTCGCATTCCAGTTCGTCCAGCAGATGACCGGCGAACAAGCCACCGCCGCCGCCGAAACAGGCGAGGCTGAAGCCGCGCGGATCGTGCCCACGTTCGACGGTGATGTTGCGGATGGCGTAGGTCATGTTCATGACGGCGAGGTGATAGATGCCGTAGGCGGCGGGGATCAAGTCGAGCTTGAGCGGTTCGGCGATCCGCGCGCGGATGGCGGTTTCGGACGCCGCTTGGTCGAGGCTCATGCGCTTGCCGAGATAGTAATTCGGGTCGAGATAGCCCAGCACCAGTTGAGCGTCGGTGACGGTCGGCTCGCTGCCGCCTAAGTCGAAGCAGGCGGGACCGGGAGTCGCTTCGGCGCTGCGCGGACCGACGCGCAGCCCGCCTTCGCCGTCCAGCCACGCGATGCTGCCGCCGCCCGCGCCAATCGAGACGATGTCGAGCGTCGGCTGAAGCACCGGGCGGTGGTTGACCTGTGTCTCGGCTTTTTCCAGCGGCTCACCCTCGACGATCAGCGCGATGTCGAAGGTCGTCCCGCCGACGTCAGCGGCGACGAGATTGGGCAGGTTGAGCCTGCGCCCCAACGCCGACGCGCCGATCACGCCGCCCGCCGGACCCGATTCGAGCGTGCGGATCGGGATCGCCCGCGCGATGGCGCTCGACGTCATGCCGCCGGACGATTGCATGATGGTCAGGACGCCGCCAAAGCCGCCCTGCTGGAGTTTATGCTCAAGTTTGGTCAGGTAAGCGGCGACGCGCGGCTGCACGTAGGCGTTCAGGACGGTGGTCGAGGTGCGCTCGAACTCACGCCATTCGGCTGCCACCGCCGACGAAATCGAGACCTGCGCGTCGGGGAATTCCTCGCCGACGATCTCCGCCATGCGCTGCTCGTGCTGCGGGTTGGCGTAGGCGTGCAGAAAAGCAATCGCGATGCCCTCCACGCCCTCTGCTTTCAACTGGCGGACGGCGGCTCGCGCTTCGGCTTCGTCGAGCGTTTGTAGGACGGAGCCGTCGGCGTTCAGGCGCTCGCTGACTTCCAGACGCAGCGAACGCGGGATCAGCGGCTCCGGCGGACGATAGAACAGGTTGTAGATTTCCGCCCGGTTGCCGCGTCCCAGTTCGTAAACGTCGCGGAAGCCGCGCGTCGTGATCAGCCCGACGCGCGCGCCTTTCTCCTGCACAATCGTGTTGATCACCAGTGTCGAGCCGTGAACGATCATCGCCAAATCGCTCAAGTCGAGACCCAACCGCTCGACGCCCTCCAAGAAGCGCTGTTCCAGCGCCCCCGCCGAAGGGACTTTTTCGATCCGCACCGTCCGATTTTCGGCGTCGAACAGCATGAAATCGATAAACGTACCGCCGACATCAACCGCCAGTCGCTTGCGAGTCACGCGCTTTTCCTAGTGTCAGTCCAATGGACAATGTGCAGCCAGAAGCGCCCACCTCTCCGCTTGCTGGGAAAGGAAAATCAGCCCTCCGGGTAAGACCGGGGATTATAGGAAGCTGCTCGGCGGCATGTCAAGCAATGGTATGCCCGTTCGGAACGTGCAGTTCGGCTAGGTCGAGGCGTTTCAGCCCAAACTCGCCGCCCGCTAGGACGGCGGCATCGGCGATCAGCATGACCAGCGCTGGGATACTCGCGTCGATCAACACCCAATGCCAGCCATCAGTGGACGCCCACAAGCCCGCCTGATTGGTCAGCAGCCAGTCGTCGCCGACCGCTGCCAGCGCGTCGATCTGTAAGGGCGCTCCGTCAACCGGCGTGAAGTGATGCCCTTTGTCCGCCGAGTAGAACAGCCCCGACGCTTCCGTCCCGGCGATAACGACGCCATCCTGCGCCCAGTTCGGGCTGACGGCGAGCGCCTGAACCACGCCCTGAACGCTCGCGCAGCGACGCCAGCCGCGCCCGCCGTTGGGCGAGCGGTAAACGCCCTCGTCGGTCGCGGCAAAGACCGTCTCCCACGCCGGGAATGTGTCAGGTGTCGGCGCTGCCCACGCCAGCGCCAAGACGTTGAAGCTGCGCAAACCGAGATTGCAGACCGTCCAGCTTGCCCCGTTGTCGGTGCTGCGCAGGATGCCAGCGCCTTCCGTCCCGGCGAGCAGCACGCCCTCCCCACGCGGATCGGGGGCGATGCAGAGGGCTGGCGCTTCGACGCCGTCGAGCCAGCACGCCGCCCAGCTTGCGCCCGCATCGTCGCTGTAGGCGATCCCGTGCGGCAGCCCACCAACAAACAAGCGCGCACCGCTCGCCGCGCAGCAGTAGAGATTCGTCTGCGGTTGCGCCAGAGGTACAAACTGGTCAGCTTCGACCCGAAATAAGCCTTCAGGACTCGCCGCGACCGTCTCGATCCCTGCGGGCGTGTTCAACTGGGCGAACGACAAGATCAGCGGCATGTTACGGCTCCAAGCTCTCGATTTGGTCGCTCGCGCGGTGAGTGAGAATCGTCTCAGTGGTCAGCGCCATGACGACGCTGCTGGTCGCCATACGGACGATGGTCGCCAGCACCGGCACGGGCGTGACGATCCCGCGCGCGTGAGCGTCGACGCATTCCCCGGCGATCACGTCGAAAGTGGTCGCCGTGCCCGACGTTCTGACCTGCTCGGCGACCGCGCCGGGCGCGTCATGTCCCGCATTTTCCAGAATTTGCAGCAGCGGCGCGCTCAAGGCGCGCGCGAACAATCTGACGCCGTGCCGCTCAACTTCATCGGCGGGCGCACAGTCGCGGAGCGTGACGGCAGCGTGAACCAACGCCGCGCCGCCCCCGGCGACCACGCCGCTGCGCTGCGCCATCGCCAGCACCGTCAGCGCTCGCTCGGCATGTTTAGCGCGCACCGTGCGTTCTTGATCGCCGTAAGCGCCAACCCGCAGATAGCCGATCCCGCCAGTGAGCGCGGATAAGCGCGCCTGAAGCCTAGTCCGCTCCGCCGCGTCCTCGACCTCCTGATCAAGCTGCTCGCGCAGGGTTTCGACCGCTGCTTGAACAGAATCACGGTGCGGCGTTTCCAGAATCAGCTTGCCATCGGCTATCGCCACGCGCTGCGCGCTGCCGAACTGATCGGCGCGCAGGTGCATTAGCGACTGCCCGGTCGCGGTACTCAAGACGGTCGCCCCGGTCAGCAGCGCGAGGTCGTTCAGGGGATAATGCCGGTCGGCGTCGACTTCCAGCAGCCGCAGCGCGAGGATCGACAGCGGCACTTTGTCGCTGCGATGGTTGGCAAGCAGGACGCTGAGCGCTTTTTCGGCAATCGGCTGGCTGGTGATGATCGTCAAATGCTTAGTTCCGGTCTGCAGCGCGGCTTGCAGCAGGCTCGCCGCTTCCTCAGTCGTCTGGAGTGGGTCGTCGACCTGCGCGATTAGGCTGTGCGTTGCTGCCGCGCGTTTCTGCGCCATCTGCGTGTAAAACTGCGGGCTGGCGATCTGCGCTGGGTAGGCTGACCCGCTGACGTAAACGCGATCCACCGTCGGCGCGAGGTATTTCTCGACGGCGATCACGGCGTTCGCACCGAGCAAATAGCTCATCTCGCCCAAGATGCGGGCAAGCGGCGGATCGTCCGTCAGCGAAAGCGCCAGCCGCGCCAAATCATCCTCGGTTTCGACCGGGCGGGCTTGCGCTTGCAGCGCGCTCAGTACGACCGCCGACGCCGCCTCGATCCCGGCGCACAGCTTAAGCGGATCCATGCCCGCCGCGACCAAACGCAGCGCATCCCGATACAGCGCGCGGGCAAAGACGGCAGCCGTCGCCCCGCCGTCGCCCGCGTGACGCACCACCCGCCAGACCAGATGCCGGAGCAGCATCGCCCCGGTGTTCTGGTGCGCGGCGCTCAGGCTGGTCAGCCGCCGGGCGATCTCGGCGGCGCTTTCGAGGATTTCCGGCTTATGGGTCAGCTCGTTTTCGACGACGACGCTGCGCCCGACCGGACCCAACGTGACCGCCAGCACGTCCGCCAGCGCATCGATCCCCGCACGAAGCTGCCGCTGCGCCATCGCCCCTGAAACAATCCGATCCGGTGTCACTTACTGCAAGTCCAGTTCTAAAATAGTGTACGAATGCGGCTTCAGTTCCCAGACAAACTTCGACTTGAACTGATCGTAACTCGCCGTTGCCGCTTTGACGTTATCCGGTTGATCTGGCGTGTTCATGGCGTTGACGTCGTCATGATAGAGCGTGTGAACGGCGCCGACCGCCTTGACCGGCGCGTTCACGTCAATATCGATTTCAATCGAGTCGTCGCGGCTTTGGTTGACCAGCGACAAGTACAGCTTGCCGGTCGTCGGGTCGAAGGTGGTCGAGGAGTCGAGATAGGGAATGCCCTTTTCCGGCTTGGCGCGCGGCGCCCAACGCGAGACCTGCGGGACGTCGTAGACAGCGGCATAGTCCGGCTCGTCGAACGTGTCCTGACATTCGACCCACGTATCCAGCGCGACCGGTCCGCTGTGTTCGACCTGCATCAGCAGCGGGTAGTAAACCGGCTCGCGCCACGCCTGATCCTGATCCACCATAATCAGCCCGACGACGTTGATCGACTGGGCGACGGTCGCCAGCGTCACGTCTTGGCAGTGGCGCTGCATGATGTTGATGAAGCTGGCGACCGCCAGCGCGTCGCTCAGGTGATAAGTCGGTCCAAACGGGTTAAGCGTGGGATGATTCGCCATCATCGTGCCGGGAGGTGCGGCGTTCCATTCGGTGATAGCGATTGAGAGCTTACGGCTGCTGCGCCGCGCCCGCTGCACCAGCTCCAGAATGCTGCTCAGCGTGTCGATCATGTTTTCGGCGCGGTAGGGTCCCGCCAATACTTCATAGTACGGATCGCCCAGTCCGCTCGGATGCCAGTAGGTGTGGAACGAGAGGTAATCGACGAAGGGCGCGACTTCCGGCGCGACTTCCCACGCCCAGTTCGCCAGAATCGACTCCTCGTTGCCGCCGCCGACCGCGATCATCTCAATCGAGGGATCGACGCGGCGCAGGGTTTTCGCCCACTCGCGCGCCTCGACGGCGTAAGCCTGCGGGGTCGAGTGCCCGATCTCCCACATGCCGTAATTCTCGTTGCCAAGCTGCCAGTATTTGACGTTGAACGGGTCTTGGTGCCCGTACTTGCGGCGCAGATTGGCATAGTAGGTGTTCAAATTGCTGTTGCAGTATTCGAGCCACGCGGCGGCTTCGTCGAGCGTGCCCGTGCCCATCGCAAAGTTGAGGTGTGGCTCGGCACCGATACGACGGCAGAAGGCGATGAACTCGTCGGTGCCGAACTCGTAGCGCGCCTCCCATCCAAAATGCAGGTCGATTTTGCGCGGGCGATCCTCGACCGGACCGACGCCGTCAAGCCAGTGATAGCTCGTGCCGGTACAGCCGCCGGGCCAGCGGATCAGTGGCGGCTTGGTCGCTTCCATCCAGCCGACCACGTCCGAGCGCAGCCCGTATTCGTCCGCGACCGCGCTCTCCGGGTCATACAACCCACCTTCGGAAACGCCGGGACGCCGGCACATGAACTGCCCGTAGATATTCGGGTTGACCTGCCCGATGCGGCGATCCAAGTCGATCTTAATTTTCGCTTGCATTACACTATCCTTCGATGCAGGGAATTTTCACCAATAAATGTACAACCTCACTCCCCGACCCCTCTCCGTCGCTTCGCTTACAGGCGAGGGGGAGCAAAGCCGTGAGCGTCGGGGATCGAGTCAAAATGCGCGATAGTCCGTAGGGGCGTTCAATTGAACGCTCCTACAACCCCTCACCCCCGTCCCCTCTCCCACGCAAGCGGGGAGAGGGGGATAACCGGCGGTCTGAGATAGAGCAATCCCACACAAATTTGTCAAAGTGCATAAAACGGCTTCGGTCAGCCCACTTCAGTGGGCTTGAGCCTCTAGCCGGACGCTTTGAGCGTCCGGCATTATGCAGACAACTCCGCTGCATTACTGCGGACCGACAATCGGCACAGCGCTCTTGAGCTGCGGCATCCGCTGATCGCTGGAACGTTCCGGCGCGCGCTCGATCATCGGCGCGGTCTCCCCGGCTTCGACCATCCGCTGGAGCAAGCGCTCGCGCAGGTCAGCCGCCACGTGGTCGTAAGACCGAATGCCGATCAGGTTGGAAAGTTCGTGCGGGTCGGCTTCCAAGTCGTAGAGGAATTCCTCAACGTAATGGTCGGCGTCTTTGTCGTCCCAAGCGTCGGCAGCGGGGGCAGACACGCTGTACTTCCAGCGCTGCGTGCGCAGGGCGCGCCCCACCTGCAATTCGCTGATCTGCACGAAAACTTCCTCCTGCCAATCCGCGTCGCTGCCCCGCAGCAGCGGCAGAATCGAGTGCCCCTGCATGGTCGGTGGGATCGGCAGCCCGGCGGCGTCGAGCAGCGTCGGCGGCAGGTCGATCAAGCTGATCAACTGGCGCAGCCGTCCGCCGCCGTCGAAACCGGGACCTTGAAAGGCGGTCGGCACGCGGATCGAGGCTTCGTGGCACGAGCGCTTATACTCGCCGTTGCGCGTTTTGAAGTGGCAGCCGTGATCCGACGTGAACAGGACAATCGTGTTATCGTCGAGGTCGAGGCTCTTGAGCGCGTCGAGCAGGCGACCAAAGGCTTCATCCAGCCGCTTGACCGCGCCGAAGTAGCCGCCCAGATGCTGCTGCCCCGACCCGCCTAGCGCGGCGATGTCCGGCGGCGTCCAGCGCCCGGCGTAGCGCTCGCGGTAGCCGGTCGGCGCGACGAAATCGTCAAGGTGATTTTGATGGTGCGGCTCTAGCTGCGAGATGAACAGGAAAAAGGGCTGATCCTGATGGGCGTCGACGTAGCGGATCGCCGCGTCGGTGATGGCGTCGACCCGGTAGCCGGGCAGATGCACGCGCTGATTGTCGTTGTCGTAGAGGTTGGTGTCGTAAGGCGCAGATTCGAACTCCAGCAGATTGGCGGCGAGCCAATCCTGATAGCCGCCGCGCAGCGCTTCCTCGACCGGCTCTGCTTCGCCCGCCAGATGCCACTTGCCGATGTAGCCGGTGCGATACCCGGCGGCGTTGAACTGCTGCGCCAGTGTCGGCAAGCCCGGCGCGAGCGCGAAGCCATTGCGATGCACGCCGGTGTTGGTCGCATACATGCCCGTTTGCAGCGACGAGCGCGCCGGCGCGCAGACCGGCTGGCAGGTGAACGACTGGGCGACGTGGGTGCCGCGCTGCGCCATGCGGTCGAAGTTCGGCGTCAGGTCGAGCGGATTACCGTGCAAGCCGGACGTATCCCAGCGCTGCTGGTCGGTCAAGAAGACGATGACGTTGGGCTGCTTGTTACGAGCGTGATTCATGAATGTTTCCTTTGATCATCGTGTCAGCTTTTGATGCCGGTGAACACGATGCCCTGAATGAAATACTTCTGTGCAAAGAAGAAAATGACAACGACCGGGATGATCGCCATCAGCGAAGCCGCCATCAGCAGATTCCACTGCGTGACGTACTGATCCTGAAAGGCGCGCAGCCCCATCGCCAGCGTGTACTTGTCGGGCGTATGGAGATAGATCAGCGGACCCAAGAAGTCATTCCACGACGCATTAAACGTGAAAATGGCGACGGCGGCGAGCGCCGGTTTAGACATCGGTAGGATGATGCGCCAGAAGATGCCGAGGTAAGATGCGCCGTCGATTCGGGCGGCGTCGTCCAGTTCGCGCGGGATGGTCATGAAATACTGGCGCAGCAGAAAGGTGAGGAACGGACCGCCCAACCAATGCGGCAGGATCAACGGGATGTAGGTGTCGATCCAACCAAGCTGGCGAAACATGACGAACTGCGGGATCAGCGTCACTTGGCTGGGCAGCATCATCGTCGCCAGCATGATCAGGAACAGCACGTTGCGCCCGCGCCAGCGCATCCGCGCGAAGGAATAGGCGACCAGCGAGCAGGAAAGCACCTTGCCGATCACGCTGAGGATGGTCACGATGAAGGTGTTGAGGACGTAGCGGGCGAACGGCGTCGTCGTGAAAACGTCGACGAAATTGCTCCAGTGCGCCACGTCGGGAATCCACTGCGGCGGAATCAGCATCACCGAGCCGAGGTCTTTGAGCGCCGTCGAGAGCATCCACGCCAGCGGCAGCATGAGGACGATCCCCCCGGCGATCAAGACCACGTGGATGACCACGTGCGACGGTCTGATCCGAAACTTGGCGGTCGAGGTGGGCGCTACGCCGGTATAGTCGAGTGCATTATCGGTCACTTGCATCGCTAATTCTCCCGAACTTCGCCGGAATAGAACACCCATAACTGCGACGACCGGAAGATCAGCAGCGTCAGCGCGAGGATGTAGAAGAACAGTATCCAAGCCATCACCGAGGCGTAGCCCATCTTGAAGAATTGAAAGGCGTTGCGATACAGGTACAGGATCATCGTCAGGGTCGCGTTTTGGGGACCGCCGTTGGTCATGATCAGTGGCTCGGTGAAAATCTGGAGCGCCGCGATCAGCCCGGTGACTAGTTGAAAGAAGATCACCGGCGAAATCATCGGGATAGTGATGTAGCGCAGCCGCACCCAAGCGTTGGCGCCGTCGACGGCAGCCGCTTCGTACAGTTCGCTGGGGACGCCTTGCAGCCCGGCAAGATAGACGATCATGCCGCCGCCGACGTGCCACATCGCCATGCCGATCAGCGCAGGCAGCGCCCAATCGGGATTGCCCAGCCAGCCGGGTCCGCGAATGCCGAGTTCAGCAAGCAGCGAGTTGATCAGCCCGAAATCGGAGGCGTAAATCCAGCGCCACAACAGCGCCACCGCCACGCCCGACAGCACCGACGGCAGGAAGTAGATCGTGCGGTAGAAACGCAGCCCCCGAATATTGGAGTTGAGCAGCAGCGCCACCGCCAAACCCAAGACGACCTGTAACGGCACGCTGACGAAGGCGTAGATCGTCGTCACCTTCAGCGACTGCCAAACCAGCGGATCGGTCGTGGCTTGCTGGATGTTCTTCAGACCAACCCACTGCATCGGCTGGATCACGTTCCAATCGGTGAAGGCGATCACCGCCGACGCCGCCATCGGCAGCGCGGTCAGGAAGACGAACCCGATGATCCACGGTGAAGCGAACGCCCACCCGGCGACCTCTTCTTGCTGGCGTTGAGTTAAGCGGTTGGCAAGGTTTGAAATCATGTGAGCCACCCTATCGAGGTGAGCCGGAGAGGACGAACCAAGCTCTCCGACTCACGCGCTAAGACGATACGTCCGCTTACGAGGCGATGATGCTGTCGATGGCGGCGGTCATGTCGGTGGCAGATTGGGCGGCAGGTTTCGCGCCCGCGCGCAGGTATTCGAGTTCGGTATTGATAGCCTGCAAAATCTCGGCTTCCTTCGGGTGGGCGGGCCAAGCGCGGGCTTCTTCGCGCTCCAGCATCTGCGGGAAGACGTTGTCGACGTTGGTCGAGTTGCAGCTATCACACTGATAGTTCTTGAACCAGTCCTGCTCGACCAGCGAGCGGCGCGACGGGTGCGCGTAGCCGTTTTGGATGCGCAGGCGCTGCCCATCCGGGCTGGCGACGAACGCTGCCAGTTTGTAGGCTTCGTCGGGGTGCTGGCTGCCGCTGTAGATCGACGTCCAACCGATGTACAACTGAGTGACGCGCGTGCCCTTGTTGCTCATCACCATCGGCGCGGCGTCGAACTTGAAGTCGGTGATCGAGCGCAGCGCGCCCAGCGAGCCGCGCGTCCCGTAGAACATACCCAGCTTGCCGGTGCTGAAGCGGTCGGCGACGGCGATGTCGGCGAGCGCCTCCGGGCTGGGGGTGACGTGTTCGACCGTGAACAGCGTCTGCATCCACTCCAGCGCTTCGACCGCTTCCGGCTGGTCGAGCAGACATTTAGTGCCGTCGGCGTTGAGGACTTCACCGCCATTGCTCCACACAACGTCGAGCCAGTTGGGCGTGCCGACGCCATACTGGGTGTAGATGCCGTTTTCCTCTTTCGTCAGCGTCTTCGAGACTTCGACTAGCTTGTCCCAATTCCAGTCCCAATCGGGGTAGGCTTCGCTCGCTTCGTCGAACAGGTTGACGTTGTACCAGATCGCTTCCGGCGCGCCGTCGTTGGGCAGCGCCATCAACTTGCCATCGATCTTGCAGCCCTCGATGTGGTTGGTGAAGAAGTCGTCGATCAGCGTGATGTCCGGGTACTTGGCGACGTAATCGTCCAACGGAATCATCACGCCGAGCGCGCCGTAAGCGCCGAAATTGCCAAACAGCGACTTGAAGACGTCCGGCGCGATCCCGGCGGCGAACATGGTCAGCAGCTTGTCATTGTATTGGGTCGTGTAGCCCGTTCCGGCGGGCGTGTACTGGGCGTCGATTTCGGGATACATCTCGGCGAAGGCTTGGAACACCGGTGCGAAGTCCGAGTCTTCCTGCTGACCACCCGGCACCATGAACGTGACGGTGACGCGCTCTTGGCGCAGCGACTCGGCGGAAGCAGGCTTTAGAGCAGGCAGCGTCACCGACGCGAGGGCGCCCGCGCTGGTAGCAGCCGAAAGTTGCAGAAAACGGCGACGGCTCATTTTTTGTGTGGACATCTAAAAACCTTTCTATTCTTGAAATCCGGTACGTATTAGGTTTAACGATTAACCCACTTGCGAAGCGAAACCTCCTCTCCAGTCACTGCGTTCGGACTGCTCAGGCAGACTCTCGAATATTCAGCTCCCACTTTTGAATGAACTGGCGCTGCTCGATGGTATCTTCGCTTTTCAGCCGTTCAAACAAATAGTGAATTGGAATCCGAAAGTCCAACGACGTGGGACCTACGGTAGTTAATCGGGGATACGAGATGCGACTCTCGAAGACGTTGCCGCAGCCGATGACGGCAAGGTCGTCCGGGATGCGAAAACCGAGGTCGCGAGCGGCGGCGATGGCGCTCAGCGCGCCAATGTCCGAGGCGGAGAAAATAGCGGTCGGCGGCGTGGAAAGCGACAGCAAAAGCTGCGCGTTCTGGTAGGCGTCTTCGCGCGAACCCGCCCCGTCGACGATCAGCTTGGGATCGAGCGAGATTCCGGCTTCGTCCAGCGCGCGGGCATAGCTGCGATAGCGCTGTCCTATCGGGATGCCCGTCTCAAATTGGTGCGCGATGTAACCGATCCGCCGATGTCCGCGCCCGATCAAGTAGGCAACCGCCGAGACAACCGCCTGCCCTTCGGTCGTGTCCATCACGTCGAAGCCTTTCCCGCTTAAGTTGCTGCCCAGCACAATCACGGCGATGCGAGAATTCGCCAGTTCCTCTAATTTGGGGACGATGCGGTCGTCTTCCGTGTCGTTGATGTCGAGGATGATACCGTCCGCTAATCCGCTGCGAACGTCGTTTAGGATGGCGACGTTGCGCTCCAGCGTGCCGCCCATGCTGACGACGACGGAATAGCCGAACTCGCGCGCCGTCTGGCTAAGCTGCTGAGCAAGTTCATCGTGGTAGGGACGCCCCAAACTGGGCAAGGCGAGACAAACCCGCTCAGTGGTACGGCGGCGCAGGTGACGCGCCGTATTGTTCTGGATATACCCCAGTTGATTGACGGCTGCCAGCACCCGTTCGTGGGTTTCGGGGCTGATGCGGCTCGCCTCGCCGCCGCGTCCGTTGAGCACGTAGGAGACGGTCGACGCCGAGACGCGAGCAAGCTCCGCAACATCACGAATGGTCGGTAATTTTGAGGATCTATCAGCCATAATTGAATTTTTATGTTTATCGTTTAACCTGAATTATATGAGGATTGAATGGCTTGTCAAGCAGGTCGGATCGGCTTGCCGGAGCGTGGGTTATAATGACAAGGTGCTACGCTTTAATGTAAGCTCCGCAACCTGCTCGCTATCGCTTTTACGGGCGGCGGGATATTTCTGATGGAATTAGACACAGAGGCTTATTCATGAATCCGGTGCCCGCGTTTCACTTGATGACCAAGCCGCGTGGGGCGATCTGCAATCTCGACTGCAAATACTGCTACTTCCTCTCCAAAGAACGGCTCTATCCCGACAGCAACTTCCGCATGTCCGAGACGCTGCTCGAAGAATACACCCGCCAGTACATCGAGGCGCAGCACGTCCCGGAGATCACATTCGCGTGGCAGGGCGGCGAGCCGACGCTGATGGGGCTGGATTTCTTCAAGCAGGCGATTCACTACCAGCGGAAGTACAAAAAGCCGGGGATGCGGATCACCAACGCGCTGCAAACCAACGGCGTGACGCTCGACGACGAGTGGTGTGAATTCTTCGCCGCCAACGACTTCCTGATCGGCATCAGCATCGACGGTCCGCGCGAGCTGCACGATCACTACCGCGTCGACAAGGGCGGCGCGCCGACGTTCGACCGGGTGCTGTGCGGGCTGGGTTTCCTCAAGCGGCACAACGTCCCCTTCAACATCCTGACGACTGTCCATGCCGGTAACGCCGATCATCCATTGGAGATTTATCGCTTCTTTCGCGACGAACTCGGCGCGGAGTTCATGCAGTTCATCCCGATTGTCGAACGCGCGAACGAGACGGGTTTTCAAGAGGGCGACACTGTGACCGAGCGCTCGGTCACAGCGGGGCAGTACGGCGATTTCCTGATCGCCATCTTCGACGAATGGGTGCGCCGCGACGTCGGGCGCGTCTATGTGCAGATTTTCGACGTGGCGTTGGCGGCGTGGTCGGGCGAGCGCCCCGGCTTGTGCATCTTCGAGGAGACCTGCGGCGTCGCTTTGGCGCTGGAGCACAACGGCGACGTCTATTCCTGCGATCACTTCGTCGAGCCGAAGCACTTCGTCGGCAACCTAATCGACATCCCGCTGAGCGAGATCGTCACGTCGGATCAGCAGCGGCAGTTCGGGCTGGCGAAGCGTGATACCCTGCCCCGTTACTGCCGTGCGTGTGAAGTCCGCTTCATTTGCAATGGCGGCTGCCCCAAAAACCGCTTCATCACCACGCCGGACGGCGAACCGGGTCTGAACTATCTCTGCGCGGCTTACAAAGCCTTCTTCAATCACATCGATGCGCCGATGAAGTTCATGGCGAACGAGTTGAAGCACGAACGCCCACCCGCGAACATCATGATCGAGCTGGCGCGGCAAGCCGAAGCGCTGCAAGCCGCCTTCGCCGCCGCTGGACGCAACGATCTGTGTCCCTGTGGCAGCGGCATCAAATTCAAGAAATGTCACGGGCGCAAACGTGAATCGCTGCGGCTGTCTTGAACAATTTTCTAGGTTACAGTAGGAGCGCAGTGGGCTGCGCCCTTACTCGGCTTAAGGCGCGGATCGCGCGAACATTTCAGGCAGGCTTGGCTGAGTAATAGAAAGTTTGACAGGTTCTTTTTCCCAGCATAAGCTCAACGGGACGAGGCTAGAATCGATTGCAGATCGCTTGCTTATGACTTCGAAAAACGCATCCCGAAATCAGCGCGCCCCGACCATTGTCGACGTTGCCCGCGAAGCAGGCGTCTCGCCGAAAACCGTCTCGCGCGTCGTCAATGGCAACGATTACGTCAGCGCGCAGACCCGCGAACGGGTGCAAGCGGCGATTGATCGCCTACATTTTCGGATGAATCGGGCGGCGAGCAGCCTTGCCTCAGATCGCAGCGCGATTATCGGCTTGGCGATCCCCGACGTCAGCAACCCCTACTATGCCGAAGTCGTCAGCGGCGTCCAGCAAGTGGCGCAAGAGCAAAATTACAGCGTGCTGCTGTTCAATACCAATAACAACCACGAGCGGGAATTAAGCGCGCTCCGCATTCTAGAGGAACATCGCGCTGATGGTATTATCTACAACACACCCTCGATCTCGGATGACGAACTGAAGCAGCGGCTCCAGCGCCAGCGGGCTGCCGTCCTGATCGGTCACGATGCGGTCGGTGAATTGGCGGGGATCGTCAACATTGACACCTACGAGGCGGCGGTACAGGCGGTCGACCACCTGATCGAAACGGGTCGTCGTCGGATCGCTTACGTCAGTTACCCTAAGCCAAGCTACCCCCACCGCGACCGTCTACGCGGCGTCATCGACGGCATGAACGCGCACCAACGCCCGCTTGATCCCGACTACGTGCTCGACTGCACCAACAACTTGCAGGTTGATCAAGGCTTGATCCGGGCGCTGCTGACTGACCATCCTGAGATTGACGGGATCATCTGCTATAACGACCTCTTGGCGTTGACTGCCATCGAAGCCTGCAACTCGTTGGGCATCGCGATCCCCGGTGACGTCGCCATTATCGGGTTCGACGACATCCTCTTTTCCAGCTTGAAGCGGATTTCGCTGACGACGTTTCGCATCCCGCGCTTTGAGGTTGGCGTCCGAGCGGCGAAAATGTTGTTCGGTCGGATTGCCGGGCACAATGATCCCGCGCAGATTATCCTCAAGACGACGTTAATCCAACGCGGCAGCACGCCCCCCGTACCCCGCAAATAGCGGTCCATCAACAAGGTAAGCTGAGGTCACTATTTACCTCACCCGCTTCGCTCCGCGCTCAGCCGCCCTCTCCACAAGGTGGAGAGGGCACGACCGTTAGGTCGTGGTGAGGTGTCTCTAAACTACAAGAAACCTTCTTGATGGGATACTGGGGTCAGCGCTTGTCGTAGACGAGGCGCAAGACCATATCCTGCGGGTAGTTCCCGAAATAACGCCCGAACAAATTGACTCCGCCCTTGTATTCAGCATCCGGCTTGATGCCGATGCGAATCGTCAAGTAGGGACTGTTCAGAATGTTCAGATCGTCGATGGTGGTCGGCGAGATTGGCAAGCCATCGACGAAGCTGCCGTTGGTCGTCACCTGCCAAACCTTGAGGACGCCGTGCTGCGTATTATTGGAGTTCCACCAATCGGGATTGAGCAGCCCCCGATCTTCGCCAAAATCGCCGGGGGAGGTCCAATTGCCGATTTCGACGTTGTTGATCCAGAGTGTGATGTCCGAGGGCCAATCTTCGGCATGACCGGCTGCCTCCGAGCAGATTTCGGTGCTCAGCGACAAACTTTGCGGCGTGGCGCGCGGCGGGAGTTTCTTGGGGAAGCGGTATTCGACGTAACCCGTCGCAAACCACAAAAGCTGCGCGTCGATGTGATTGGGTTCGAGGAAGGCTTCAGGATCGCCCAGCAAGCCGATGATATTCGAACTCGCTGGCTAACCCGCAGGGACGAGTCACTTGAAAATCGGTATAAGCGCCGACCGGCATCGAGATTTCGACGGCGCGTTCCGGGCGGGCGGTCACCGGGGTGAGGTCGCATTGGAGCTTCTGATAGACGCGCGCGCAGACTTTCTCCGTGCCGCGCGTCGCCGGGCGGAGAAACGTCTGGATCAAGCCTGCTTCTTCGAGCACCCGCAAATGCTGGTTGACCGTCGAGGATGGCAGTTCGAGCTTGTTGATAATGTCGGTGACCGCCAGATGTTCGTGAGCCAGCAGCTTGAGAATCCGCAAACGCAGGGCATTGCCCAACGCCTTGAATACGAGTTCCGCTTCTGAGCTATCCAAATCGAGGAGCAGATCCCGAACTTTAGTCAGTGGTTCTTCAACCATAGTGTGCCTATATTCACTGTTCAACAGGTGTTGGTAGAGCAGGTGCGTGTACGTCACAAGCGGGGCAATGCTTCGTGCAGTAGGGCACTTAGCGTACTTTGCATTTTAAAGCATTGAGCAAGATTTGACAATCGCCTGCACATTGCTAAAATGTGATTTAAATCATATATATACGATTTAAATCGTAATTAGGTGGATGTTTTTGATCAGTCAATATTGAGCGGAAGTCAAAAGACATACTTCAGTATCCAGCGTGTCAACGTTGACAGACTAGTGTGCTCTCTCTAATATATAGCCTGTCAACGTTGACAGGCTGACAGACAAGCCACCAATGGTCGTTCATGCCCTTTAGAAATATGTATGCTTACAGAGGGTAAAAAGATTTATGCAAATCCCCAGCTTAAGCTCATCTCTACGTCGAAGACCAGCCACCGAACGACGCTACCAGAGTTTGCGACGCGGCGAAGCGATTGCCGGAATCTTGATGGCATCGCCGTGGTTGATCGGGTTTGTGGTGTTTATCGCCGGACCGATGATCATCAGCCTGTACCTTTCGATGACTCAGTGGGACTTATTCACAACTCCGAAATGGGTCGGCTTTGAGAATTACATCACGCTGCTGACGGACGACCCGACCTTCATTCAATCGCTGAAAGTGACGCTGATCTATGCCGTCGCCAGTGTGCCGCTTCAGGTGATCGTCGGACTCATCTTGGCGACGCTGCTCAACCAGAAAATTCACTTCTTGGGGTTGTTCCGCTCGATCTACTACCTGCCGTCAGTCGTCGGCGGGCTGTCGATTGCGATCATGTTCCGCTGGATTTTCGGGACGCAGTACGGGCTGCTGAACGGTGTCTTGGCGAGCCTTGGCGTTAAAGGTCCCGCATGGTTGGGCGACCCGAACTGGGTGATGATCTCGTTCATCCTGATGAGCTTGTGGGGCAGCGGCGCCGCCATGTTGATCTACTTGGGCGGTTTGCAGGGCATCCCGTCGGAACTCTATGAAGCCGCCGACGTGGACGGCGCCGGAACAACCGCGAAATTCCTGCGCATCACCGTGCCGATGATGACACCGGTAATTTTCTTCAACCTCGTGATGGGCATCATCAGCGCGCTGCAAGAGTTCGTACTGCCTTATGCGATGACGAACGGCGGTCCCGCCAACAGCAGCCTATTCATCGTCCTCAACCTCTACCGCAATGCCTTCCAATTCTTCCAGATGGGCTATGCCTCGGCAATTGCTTGGGTTTTGTTCGTCATCATCCTCATCCTGACCGTGATCGTCTTCCGGTTCTCAAGTGCGTGGGTCTACTACGAAGGCTCAGTGAAGGGGCGCTAAATGACCACAAGATCCGCATCGCTGCAAACTTGGCGAACCGACCGTCACCTGACGGATAGCGTAAAGCACTCCCTGATTTACCTCGCCTTGATCCTCGGCGCGGTCATCGTCGCCGCACCGTTCGTCTGGTCGGTATCCACGTCGCTGAAAACGCCGGAAGCCGTCTCGACTTTCCCGCCGCAGTGGATCCCGAACCCGATTGCATGGTCGAACTATCCAGAGGCGTTGTCGTCTCAGCCGTTTGGCAGATGGTTCTTCAACACGGTGGTGATCGTCGCCATTTCGACGTTTGCGACGGTCATGTCGTGCAGCATCGTCGCCTTCTCGTTCGCCCGCCTACGCTGGCCCGGTCGCAATGTCATCTTCCTAATTTTGCTGACGACCATGATGCTGCCGGAACAGGTGACGCTGATCCCGACGTTCGTGATTTTCCGGCAGTTGGGCTGGGTCAATACGATCCTACCGCTGATCGTGCCCGCGTTTTTCGCGCGCAACGCCTTTTATGTCTTCTTGCTGCGCCAGTTCTTCATGTCGATTCCGCTGGAAT
Source organism: uncultured Chloroflexia bacterium (assembly GCA_963826685.1). GTDB lineage: Bacteria > Chloroflexota > Anaerolineae > Aggregatilineales > Phototrophicaceae > Flexifilum. Next base: position 154,990 of record CAWGYC010000011.1, read on the forward strand.
TAGACGACGCGGCGCGGCTCGACGGCGCTGGGCACTTCGGCATTTACTGGCACATCGCGCTGCCGCTGAGCAAGCCCGCGCTGGCTGTGACCGCGTTGATGTTCGCGCAGTTCAAGTGGAAAGAATTCCTCGCGCCGCTGATTTACCTGAACAACACCGACATGTATACGGTGGCGATTGGCTTACGCACGTTCATCAGCAACGACTACGGCACGGAATGGCAACTCGCAATGGCAGCAAATGTCGTCTTCATGCTGCCGTTGATCCTCGTCTTTTTCTTTGCACAGAAATACTTCATTCAAGGGATCGTCGTCAGCGGTGTCAAAGGCTGATCGACGGTATGAGCTATTGAACAGGAGGTCATAACAACCAGAACTTCACCTAAATCCGATCCGATAAAGATGCGTTCATTTAAGGAGACTAAGTCATGACGAAAAAAGGTTTATCACGGCGCGATTTTCTGAAAGTCTCGGCGGCGACCGCTGCCAGCGCCAGTTTTGCAGGGTTGGCGCGCTTCCCCGCTTTGGCGCAAGATGCCGTCACAATTCGTTTGATGGCGTGGGGCGACGATACCGAAGTCGAAGCGCGCGCTCAAACAATTGCGATGTTTGAAGCAGCAAACCCCGGCATCAAGGTCGATTTCCTGCATACGCCGTCGTCCGACTACATGACCAAGCTGCAGACGATGCTGGCGGGTGGTGACTACCCGGATGTGATTTATCTGGGCAATGGTGACGCTCCGGCGTTCGTCACACGTGGGCAGCTTCTGCCGATTGACCCGTACATTCAGCAGGACAACCTCGATCTTTCCGACGTGTTCGCAGCCAATCTTGCCCTGTACAACGTCGATGGCGTTCAGTACGGCTTCCCGGCGGACGCGCCGAGCCAGCAGATTTTCTACAATAAGTCGCTCTTTGAGGCGGCAGGGATCGAAGTGCCGTCGTCGGATTGGACGGACGAAGGCTGGAACTGGGATGCGTTCCTCGAAAAAGCTATCGCCTTGACCGATGCCAGCAAAAATCAATACGGTTTCCACGTCAATCCCAGCTTCCGTGCATGGTGGGTATGGATCACCGCCAACGGCGGCAGCTTCTATAATGAAGACGGTACGGCTTGCGTCCTGAACGCACCGGAAGCGGTCGAAGCGATGCAATTCCTTGCTGACCTGATCCACGTTCACGGCGTCTCGCCGACGATCGACGTCGCCAACGAAATGGGCAGCTCGACGCTGTTCGAATCGGGCGTGTCGGCGATGGAAACTTGGTTCCCGGCGATTGGCTACATGCGCAGCCACATCGGCGACAAATTCGCGTGGGACGTCGCGCCACATCCCGCCGGAAAAGCGGGCAAGAGCTGCGCGGGTGGCGGTACGGGTCACATGATCGCCGCCAGCGCGCCGCACCCGGACGCAGCGTGGCAGTTCCTCAAGTTCATGATCTCGACGCCAGCGGTCGAGAAATGGACCGAAGTCATGGGCATCGTCCCACCGCTTCAATCGGTCGCCGACAGCGACGTCTTCCTGACGCCCGGTCAGCCGCCGGAGCACATTCAGGTCTTCACCGCCGGCGCAGCTTATCTGCACCCTGATCCGCGTCAGCCTTCGTTCGTGCAGGCGCGTACCATCGCCGAGACGGAATTCCAGCGGTTGTGGCTGGGCGGCGTGACCGCTCAGGAAGTTGCCGACAGCGTCGTCGACCAAATCAACCGACTGCTCTAAAATAACGTTTGCACTTTTGGCGTGGAGCAGCAAAGGCTGCTCCACGCCCTCGTACCGAATAAGAGGATCCTATGGCAGAACGTCCTAATCTGATCGTGATTATGACGGATCAGCAGCGAGCGGACGTCTCGCGGCGCGAAGGGTTTCCGCTCGACACCACGCCGTTCTTGGACTCGCTGGCGCAGCAGCAGGGAATGTGGTTCAACCGCGCCTACACGCCGATGCCGGTGTGCAGCCCCGCCCGCGTGAGTATGCTCACCGGACGCTATCCCAGCGTGACGCACGTCCGCACAAATCACAACGAAGAAGACGTCTTTTACGAGGCCGATTTGATCGACGTGCTGCACGAGCAGGGCTACGTCACGGCGCTTTCGGGCAAGAACCATTCCTATCTCACGCCGGAAAAGATGGATTTCTGGTACGAACTGAGTCACAACGGCGGTTGGGGCGAAGACCGCACCGACGCCGAAAAGGGTTTCGATGCTTACCTCACGGGACTCAGCCACCGCGCTGATTTCAACCCCGCGCCGTTCCCGCTGGAAACGCAGGGACCGTACCGCGCGGTGACGAAAGCGACCGAGTGGATCGAGACGGTCAAAGATCAACCGTTCTTCCTGTGGCTGTCGTTTGCCGAACCGCACAACCCCTATCAAGTGCCCGAACCCTATTTCTCGATGTTCCCACCGGAGATGCTGCCGCCGACGCTCTCGAACGTCAGCGCGCTGGAAGACAAGAGCTTCAAGTATCAGTGGACGCGGCAGATCGGCGAAATGGCATTCCCCGATTACGCCGAACAACTGCCCCGCGCTCGCGCCAATTACTGCGGGATGCTCCGGCTGATCGACGACCAGATCAAGCGTTTCTTCGCTTACCTCGACGCGCAAGGACTGCGCGAGAACACGATCATCCTGCTTTTGTCGGATCATGGGGATTTTGTCGGCGAGTACGGGCTAGTGCGTAAAGGTCCCGAACTGCCTGAAGTGCTGACGCGCGTGCCGTTCGTGGCGGTAGGTCCCGGCGTCGTCCAGTCGAGCGAGCCGCACCCGGCTTTCATCTCGCTGGTGGACATCATGCCGACGCTCTGCGAAGCGGCGGGCGCGGACATCCCGGCGGGCGTGCAGGGGCGCAGCCTGCTGCCGATCCTTACCGGGCAGTTCTACCCCGAAGCCGATTTTTCCAGCGCCTACAGCGAACTCGGTTTTGGCGGGCTGCACTACACCGAAAACGACCCCTACGATCCGCACGACGATGGTTTGTCGCCGATGGTCGGCTTTGACGAACTGAACGGCTGGTCGCAAAGCGGGACGATGCGGATGATCCGCAAAGGCGATTGGAAGCTGATCATCGACATGCAGGGGACGGGGCAGCTTTATCACCTCGCCGACGATCCGGTCGAACTCGTCAATCTCTACGATCAGCCGGAATACGCCGCCGTCCAGCAAGAACTGCTGACCGACTTGATCGTCTGGATGCTGCGCGCGCAAGACCCGCTGCCGCATCCGCGCCGGCGCTACCAGTTCAAGACGCCGCCGCACGGCTATTGGACGACCGGGAAATAAACGAGCCGCGTTCGCTTAATGGGCTGACAATCACCTACCAACAAAAAGCGCCTCTGATTGTTAAGAGGCGCTTTTCTCTGCGTGCCTGGAGGGATTCGAACCCCCGACCCTCTGCTCCGTAGGCAGATGCTCTATCCGCTGAGCTACAGGCACATGATGCCAAATATGGTAGCACACGCCCTGTAGAGGGTCAAGAGTCAGTTGAGGCAGCACCCACGGGCAGCGAGCGCCAGTCGCTGCCCGCCTCCGGCGGGAAATCGACGACACGGATCACGGCATCGAGCGGCAGCGCGCCGTATAGATGCGGAAACCGCTCGCTGCTCTCCGGCGACCCGTCCGGCGCTTCGTAACGCAAATCGTCCAGCTTTGCCGGGTCAACCACGAGCAGCACCAAATCGCGCTGATCGCGGTAGTAGCGGTTCGCCGTCCCCACCACCTGATCGCGCTTCGAGAAGTGGATGAAGCCCTGCGCGGCGAGGGAAGGCGCGCGATAAACGCCCACCTGCTGCGCCTGTGCCCACTCCGCTTTCGAGGTAATGTGAAAAATCAGTGTCATGAGGTTGCCTTTATCAGAACAGTGGATGTATCAATCCATGCGGTCGTATTGCCCAGCTTAATCTGTGCCCAGACGCCCCAATCCGGGTCGGTCAAGAGAGAGCCAGACGTCGCTTCGGCGACAATCTGGATCGGGTCGTTGTTGAGCACCGTCGGCACGCTGCGGAGTTCAAAGCTGTCAGCTATCGGGCTGATCGTCACCGGCTGCCAGCGCGGATCGTCGGGCGCGGCGAGGTCGGGGAAGCCGCTGACGGATGGATCGCCCGGCTCGAACCCCGGCAGCGGCGTCGTGACCAGCGGAGCAGTCGTCCCAACCCGTCGTCCGAAATCCGGCACCAGTGTCGCGAACGGCTGGGTCGGCAGACCGTAGTACGCCGCCTGCGAGTTGAGTTCCGCGAGCTGCTGCTGTGCGTGAATGACCGATCCCACCGCGATCACGAGTATGACGCTCAAGCCGACCAGCAGCACAAACACCCCGCCGATCAGCAGCAGCGGCTTAGCCGAACGCCCGCTCTCGCCAGTCGACAGCGGCGCGGGCAGCGAACCGGATCGCTGGCTGCGGGTGAAGCGCGCTTTCGGCGCGCTGCGCTCGGAGGCGATCCGCCGCTGGTCTTTGGGCGCGCGCTTCCACTTGGATTTGGGCATATAGCAGTCAGCTTTCAGCCTTCAGCGGTCAGCTTGTTGTTTTGGGCTGAAAGCTGATAGCTGACCGCTGAAGGCTGTTTCTATCACTTCTCATAGGGCACGCCGTCGGCTTTGGGCGCGACCGCCTTGCCGACCAAGCCCGCCAGAACGACAATCGTAATCAGGTAGGGAACCATTTGCAAGAACTGAGGGGGAATCGGCACGCCGAGGAACTGAAAGCGCTGACCGAGCGCGTCGGAGAAACCGAACAGCAGCCCGCCGCCCAACGCGCCCAGCGGCGTCCACTTGCCGAAAATCATCGCCGCCAGCGCAATGAAACCGCGCCCGCTGGTCATGTTGTCGTCGAAGCCGCCGGTCGTCTCCAGCGAGAACCACGCCCCCGCCAGCCCCGCGATCAAGCCGCCGATGAAGACGTTGATCCAGCGGTTGCGCTGCACGTTGATGCCGAGCGTATCAGCGGCGCGCGGATTTTCGCCGACCGCCCGCGTCCGCAGACCCCAGCGGGTGTGGAACAGGACGACGTGGGTCAGGATCAGCAGGATGAACATGCTGTAGAAGATCGGTCGCCCCTTGAAGAAGACGTCGCCGAGCACGGGGATATTCGACAGCACCGGAATGTTGATCGGCGCGAGTGTCTCGCGCCCGGCTTCGGACGACAGCAGCACTTCGCGGCGGATGAACGAAGTCAAGCCCAGCGCGAGGATGTTGATCACCGTGCCGCTGACGATCTGGTCGGTCTTGAAGGTGATCGACAGCCAGCCGTGCAGCAGCGCCATCGCCCCGCCGGACAAGATCGCCGCCACGACGCCGATTGCCAGCGCCTGACTCGTCGGCATGGTCGGCGCGAGCAGCGTGAAGGCGACGAAACCGAAGCAGGCGCCGGTCAGCATCATGCCCTCGATGGCGATGTTGACCACGCCGGATTTCTCGCACCAGATACCCGCCAGCGCTCCCAAGACAATCGGCGTCGCCAACCGCAAGCTGACCTGAAGCATCACCGTGACGTTAGTGCTCGCGCCCGCCGCCGCGATGATCAGCACCGTCGGGATGATCAATACGCCGTTGATGAACAGCCAAATCCAGCGCAAAATGCGCAGCCCGCGATTATTCTCGGCGGGCAGCAAACCGACAACTCCGCCTAGGAGGTAAAACACGCCGACGACCAGCGTATACGTCCGTACCGGCATCAGCAGGTCGGGGATGCCGCCGCCGAAGGTCAGCTTGGTCACGGCGTCGGCGGCGATGGTCTGGACGCCGCCGATCACCATCCACGCGCCAAACAGGATGAACAGGATCGAGAACAGCGTAATCCGCGTGATGTGGATGCGATCCCGCCACGAGGTGCGGATTTGTGTCGTGTCAAAGGTTGGTGCTGAAGCAGCCATAAGTTTCACCCAACCGCTGCGGGTTTAAACCCGCAGCTAGCAACTACCTAGCCGCCCACTAAAGGGGCGGCATCTCGTTCGTAGCTGCGACCCCTTTAGTGGGTCGCGGTTTACTGTAGCGACGGGTTTAAACCCGTCGCGGCGCTGGGCGCTAGCTCCCCCAGCCCTTCGAGAAGGTCGAAGCGGTCTTTTCGGACGGCTCCGGGATGCGCCACAGATAGCGAATGATCGTGTCGGCGGCGATGAACATGATGATCAGCGCTTGGATGATCTTGACGAGGTCAATCGAGATGTCGGCGCGCACCTGCATCAAGCCCGCGCCCGCCAGCAGCGCGCCCCAGAGCAGCCCCGCCGGGATCATGCTGCGCGGATTGCTGCGCGCCAGCAGCGCCACCGCGATGGCGTCGAAGCCCAAGCCGGAGAAGAAGGCGGGCTGCATGTTGAACTGCACCCCGACGATCTCAATCGTGCCCGCCAAGCCCGCCAACGCGCCGCTCAGCGCCATCGCCAAAATGATGTTGCGCTTGACGCTCATCCCGGCGTAGCGGGCGGCGTCCGGGTTCGCGCCGACCGTGCGCAGCTCGAAGCCGAGCGTCGTCTTGTTCAAGAACCAGTCGGTGAACCAAACCGTCAGCAGCATCAGCACGAAGCCGAGATGCAGCAGCCCGCGCGATCCGATCCACGCGAGGAAGATGCCACCAACCGCGACCAGCAGCCCGTTGACGACCGGGCGCATGGCAAAGCGCCAATCCTGAAGGCGGTCGCGCCGGGCGTACAAGCCGAGCGCGAGGACGACGATGCCGGCGACGATGAAGCCCCACGTCGGGATCGAATTGAACGCCGGAATGCGCGCCGACTCGACCACCGGCGGCGTGCGCGGCACGCTCGACGTGGTATCGAGCAGGATCACCGGGTTGGTCGATTTGATCAGCCAGTCGACCAGTTGGACGGCGACGTAATTGAGCATGATCGTCACGATCACCTCGTGCGCGCCGGTGAAAGCTTTGAGCGCGCCGGGGATCGCCCCCCAGAGCGCGCCGCCGAGGATGCCGACGACGATCACCAGCGGCAGGTGAATCAGCAGCGGCAGGTCGGCGAAAATCGGCGAAAAGCCGACCCACACCGCGAAGATGCCACCCGCGTAAAGCTGACCCTCCGCGCCGATGTTGAACAAGCCCGCCTTGAAGCCGAGCGCCACTGCTAACCCGGCGATGATGAACGGGATCGAACGGACGAGCATGGTTTCGAGGTTTTCCGGGAAGAACAGCAGCGCCGAGCCGCCCAAGCGCAGATAGGCGGTGCTGGGGCGGTCGTCGCTGGGGTCGTCCGGCGTGTTGTTGTCGTTGGTGATGATGCCGCTGACCCGATCCGTGTAATCGATCAGCAGGCGGTTGCCCGGTCGATTGACAATCAGGTTGTTCGCCAGCGCCGGGTCGAGTTCCGTATTGATGGCGGTGGTCACGTCTGGGATCGGTCAGCAGACCGGCGCTGTAGAGCTCGCGCACGATCTCGATCTGCTGCGCCAGCGCCTCGACGTTGACGATGCCAATCGCTTGAAGCTGACCCGCCATCGCCGCCGCCGACTGCACCGTGCTCACGCCGCCGTTGACCGCCGCCAGCGCCACGATCTGCGCCGCTTCGGGCGCGAGCGCGCCGTCGGACGTCGTCACCGTGATCCCGGCGTCGCGCAGGATCGCCAGCCGATCCTCAAGCCGCTGCAAGCGGACGATGCCATACTGGTTGACCAGCTTCATGTCGGCGAGGAACTCCGCCTCGTCCATGCTGGCGAGCATGGGGAGCTTGGTCAGCAAGTCGGCGCGTTGATCAGTCGGGATAGCGTCGAGGGTCGAAAGCTGCTCCGCTAGATCGCTCACGTCGCCGCGATCCATTTCGCCCAGCGCCGTGATCAGCGGGAGCATCGCATCCAAGCGAGCAACCCCGATGGTGGCGATGTCGGGCAGGCTGTCGGCGAGATTGCCGAGGTCGTCGGCGCTCAGGTCGCCCAACTTTGCCAGCAGCGCACCGTAACTGGCGGCATTTTCCGCGCCCACCGTCACCAGATCGCTGACCGAGCGACCGAACTTGCGCAAATCCGCTTGGCTGAGGTCGGTCGCCTGCGCCAGCGCGAGGAATTGATCCAGATCACCGCGATCCACGCGGTCGTTGACCACGATACCCAGCGATCCCTCGATCAAGGCGCTGTAAGCCGTCCCGGCGATGTTCAAACCCTTGCCGAAGTCGCCTTCGCCGCCGGTGAGCACCATCAACGGGATGGTGAGCAACATCGCCGTCAGCACCGCCAGCACCGGCACCAACGACGGCGAAAGGCGCTGCCACAGGCGCACCGGGGCGGGGGTCGAGGACGGCGTTGGCGGCAGCGTCGTGTCAGTCATCGATTGCCACCTCGCTGGTCTGGGTTGAGCGAGCGCTGCGAACGCCCGCCATCAGCAGCCCGCACAGATTGCGGGTCGCCCGTTCAATCGGCAGCGTGTCCATGATTTCACCGCCGAACATGACAACCACGCGGTCGGAGAGCGACAGCACCTCGTCGAGTTCGGACGAAACCAGCAGCACCGCCGCGCCCGCGTCGCGCTGGCGGACGATCTGCTTGTGGATGTATTCAATCGAGCCAACGTCCAAACCGCGTGTCGGCTGCGCGGCGATCAGCACCGGCGCGGCGCGCGAGAACTCGCGGGCGACGATCACCTTCTGCTGGTTGCCGCCGGACAACTTGCTGATCGGCACGAAAACGTTGGGCGTGCGCACGTCGTACTCCTGAACCAGCGCCTCGGCGGTCTGTTCGACGGCGCGCTCGTCGGTCACGATCCCGTGCGCGAATGGAGCGATGTAGTAGGTTTGCAGAACCATGTTGTCCTTGACCGGAAACGAGGCGACCATGCCATTCTTCTGGCGATCTTCGGGCACGTGGGCGACCCCGGTTTCGGTGATCTGGCGCGGCGCGGCGTGGCTCACGTCCTGCCCGTTGACGATCACCTGCCCGCTGAGGATCGTGCGCAGCCCGGTGATCGCCTCGACCAACTCGGTTTGCCCATTGCCCTGCACCCCGGCGATGCCGACGATCTCTCCGGCGCGGATTTCCAGCGACACGCCCTTGACCGCTTGCAGCCCGCGATCATCGTGGGCGACCAAATCGCGGATGATCAGCACCGCGTCGGTGGGCTGCGCCGGAGTCTTATCGACTTCCAGCAGCACCGCCCGCCCGACCATCATCTCCGCCAGCGATTCTTCGGTCGCGCGTGCCGGGTCAGCGCTCCCGGCGACGTGCCCATTACGCAGCACGACCACTTCGACGCAGATTTCGAGAATTTCTTTGAGCTTGTGGCTGATGAAAATGATGCTGACGCCGCGCTCCAACAGCGAACGCATGATGCGGAACAAGCCTTCGGTCTCCTGCGGCGTGAGCACCGCCGTCGGCTCGTCAAGGATCAGAATATCGGCTTTGCGGTAGAGCGCCTTGATGATCTCAACGCGCTGCTGCACGCCGACCGGCAGGTCTTCGACCAGCGCATCGGGGTCGACTTCCAGCCCGAACTGCTGCGAGATTTCGAGGATGCGCTTACGCGCCGCCCGCCGGTCGAGCAGCCCGCCGCGCGTCATCTCGTCGCCGAGCATGATGTTCTCGGTCACGGTCAGCACCGGCACGAGTTGAAAATGCTGGTGTACCATGCCGATGCCCAAGCGGATGGCGTCGTTGGGGTTGTGAATCTGCACCGGCTGCCCGTTGACGAGGATTTCGCCCTCGTCCGGCTGGTACAAGCCGTAGATCAGGTTCATGAGGGTGCTTTTGCCCGCGCCGTTCTCGCCTAGCAAGCCGAGCACCGCGCCTTTATGCAGTTTTAGGTCGATGTGGTCGTTCGCCAGCACACCGGGAAAGCGCTTGGTTAGTCCGCGCACCTCCAGCACCACTGGAGCTTCGCTCATGGGAGGTCCCTTAAAATTAAGGTTTATTGCGGGCAAGTATAGCGTTTAACGAGGTGAAGGAAAAACGGCAATTTTGCCCAAAATGACGCGGCTGGGAGATTTAACCCGTAGATGTGAATTTCGTAATTTTTACTTGCCAGACAGAACAAATCATCTACATTTAAATTAGCCAAAGTTCTTCAAGGGAGGAATCAATATGACCAGACGAACCATCGTCATTGGAGTGTTAATGCTGGCATTGTCGGCATTTGCGCTCGTCGTTCCCGCACTAGCGGTAGGTCCGGGTCCTACTTTTCAAGAGTCGCCGAATACTTGCGTCAAAATCGATCAGACTGCTCACAACGAGAAAGCAGCGACCCTGCATGTGACGGCGACTATCGTTAATAACGCGGACTCACCGGAAACCGTGCTCGACCAATTCATGTACGACGTTGCGCCCAATGGCACGTACTCACATTCCTACTACAAGACGATTGATACGACTGCGCCCTTTGGTCTGAACGCTCACCATCAAGTGGTCGAGGATCCCGTATCGTCTGGATCGTGGACTGTTACTACCACGATCTCGCTCGCCGATCAATCCAACTGCGAAACGGCGGCAGCTTCGACCTGTGACATCAGCCTTGACGGTCACGTCGTCGGCAATCTGCCCTTCGAGACGCGGGCATACTACGCGCCGGGCAAGATCACCGTGCCGCCGGTGATCGTCAACGCGGGCAATTACTGGGTGCTCGACCGGGTGGCGGACGACACCGGTCAGGAATACTATGAAATTGTGATCGCCTGCGCCAAGCTTTACGTCCCGGTCGAGACGATGACGCCAAGCTACGACGGACCGTGGACCGGCGAGCCGCTTCCGGTGCTCAGCAAGTCCACCTCAAGCTGACGAAGGGTGTCTAGAAGCTAATAGAAGGTTGTAAATGTAGGGGCACGAGCGGTCGTGCCCCTAGAACGAACCTCACTCAGCCGCCGGTCTGGGCGACCAGCGCGTCGCGGGCGACCCGCGCCGGGGTGAAATTGGGGTTGAAACTGATCGCGCCGTTAAAATTGTTCAGGGCGCGGTCGTTCTGTCCCAAGCCCTCGCGCGCCAGCCCACCGTAGTAGAACGTCTCCTCGACGTACTGACCGCCGCCGTCGTTGAGGTTCGCGTCCGCCAGCGTCAGCATATCGTCGTAGCGCCCGACCTGCTCGTAGGCTTCGAAGGGTCCGAACTGATACCACATCATCCGCCAAGGCAAGCCCAAGTTGCGCGCTTGATCGTAAGCCGCCGCCGCATTCGCGTAATTCTTCAAGCCGACGTAGTTCGTCCCCACGTTGAACCACGCGAAGGCGTCGCTGCCGTCGGCGCGCGCCGCGTCAACCGACTGCGCCAGTGCGTTCTGCCAGTTCTGGGTTTCGTCGGCGTCGCTGCCGAGCAGGGTCATCAACTGCGCCTCGCGCGGTTGATCGTAGAGCACGAGGTACAGATTATTGAAGTGATGCCAGTATTCAGCAATGTGATCGTAAGAATAGAGCAGGTTGGGACCCTTGTAACTGTCCTGCGTCGTGAAGTTCTGGCTGGCGTCGTCATAGCCGCTGATCAGCAGATAGTGGCCCATCCAACCGAGACCTTCGCCCGGTGGATCGTAGCCCTCCTCGATGATCACGACGAAGTTGTTGGCGATCAACTGCTTGATGCGGTCGAGCGTGCCGCCCTGCCGCTCCAGCGCGTAAGTTGACCCGCCGATCTGGTGGTTGACGTATTCGAGTATCTGCCAAGGACTGACGTTTTTGTCCTCGGAATTCGGCTTGAGCCACTGCGCCGCCGGGTTTTGGTCGGCGGGATAGCCGTAGTAAGTCAAGCCCATCGTCAGGGTGGCGGGTCCGCAGTTGTTCCAGCCTTGGTAAATGTGCGTGATCCCGTTCAAGTGCCACGAGGTCGGCAGCACGTCTCCCGGCGCGACCAAACCGTCTTGAGCGAGCGCCGCGCCCGACGAGATCAGCGCCAACAGCACCACGACCACCAAGCGAATTTTAGCCATAGTTCATTTCCTCAAATCATTACGTGCTCATTGATTATAAGGAATAAATGGGGGATAATCGCGGGCGAATATCGGGCGGTTGGCTTTCGTTTGTCCGCCGCTATTTTGTAATATACTGTAACTAACATTGAGTAAGTGCAGCGTCTCGCAAGAACGCTGGACGCCAAGAGGAAGTCCCCGCAGTCATGTCCGCCAACTCCTTGATGGGCAAGCAGATCGACGCATTCACCGTCCACGAACGCATCGGACAAGGGGGGATGGCGTCAGTCTACCGCGCTTTTCAGCCGTCAGTCAACCGCTCGGTCGCGCTGAAAATCATCACGCTCGACCCGACGCTGGGCGATCACGACGAGTTTCGCGCGCGCTTTGCCCTCGAAGCGCAGATGATCGCCTCGCTCGAACACATCCACGTCCTACCGATCTACGATTACGGCATCGTCAACAACGAGATCGCCTACATTGCCATGCGCCTGCTGCGCGGCGGCTCGCTGGCGGACCGGCTGGTCGACGGTCCCCTGAAGATCGAGACCGCCGCCGACATCTTCACCCAGTTCGCGCGCGGCTTGGATTACGCCCACGCGAAAGGCGTCATTCACCGCGACCTCAAGCCGAGCAACATCCTGTTCGACGACGAGGGCAACGCCTACCTGACCGACTTCGGCTTGGCGAAGATGATCGAAAACTCCGCGCACCTGACCAAGAGCGACAACATCGTCGGCACGCCCGCTTACATGTCGCCGGAGCAGCTTCGCGGTGACGCCATTGACACGCGCGCCGACATTTACAGCCTCGGTTGCATTCTCTATCACATGCTGGTCGGGCATTCGCCCTTTGAAGCCTCCGAGTCGAACCTCGTCGCGGTGATCTACCAGCACCTCGAAAAAGCGCCGACACCGCCGAGCGAACTCAACCCGCTGATCCCGCCGGAAGTCGAGATCGTCGTTCTGACGGCGCTCGAAAAGAAGCCGGAAGATCGCTATTCGACCGCCGGAGAGATGGCGGACGCGCTCAACGAAGCGCTCGGTCGCAAGCTGAGCACCGCCAGCTATCCGATTGTCCACGTCGAGAGCAAGCCAAAGCTGCGCCCGACGAGCAAAAAGACTCTGAAACGGCGGCGACGGCAGCGCCTTTATTTGGTGTCGGCAGTCATCCTGCTGCTGATCGCGCTGGTCGGCGTGGTCATCGTCACGACGACGCTCACGCGCCCGCCCGCGCTGACAGCAACGCCGGGCGTGAGCACGGCGGTCGTGCTGCTGGGGCAAACCGCGCCTGCCGAGGACTCCGCGCCCACTGCCGCCGAGATCGAAGCGGCGCAGGCGCGTTTGGGCGATCACGGCTTTATCGCCTACGTGACTTGCAACCAGACCAGCCAATATCACGCGGCACTCGCCCGCGAAATCGGCGACACCGCCGCGCGCTATGACCTGCCTTTCCGCATCTACGACAGCGATAACGAGGCGTTCGCCGAAATCTCGCAGATCGAGCGTGCCCGCGCCGACGGCGTGACCGGCTTGATCGTCTGTCCGCTCGATGTCGCCGCCTTGAACGACACGCTGGTCTCGGTTCAACAGGCGAAGCTGCCGCTCGTCCTGATGACCTCCTACGCCGAGAGCTACGGCGGCATCTTGATCGCCGGGGATGACTACCAGATGGGCGTCAAAGCGGGGCGCATCGCTGGCGGCATCATCCGCGACGAACGCGGCGGACACGCCAACGTGATCATCCTCGATTACCCCAGCCTCGACATGTTGGTCGTGCGCGCCGACGGCTTGGAAGCGGGCTTGCTGCAATTGGCGCCGGACGCCCACGTCGTCGGGCGTTACTTGGGCGCAACCTCCGAAAACGGCGAGCAGTCGGTCAGCCGCCTGCTGGCTGAAGGCACGCAGTTCGACGTGATCCTCAGCATCAACGACGCCGGGTCTTACGGCGCGATCAGCGCGCTCGAAAAAGCCGGGGTCGATCCGTCGGCGGTGATCATCAGCAGCATTGACGCCGAATCGGTCGCCCAGCAGTACATCCGCAGCGGCTATTTCATGCGCTCGTCGATTGCGGTCGCCCGGCAGGAATTCGCGGCAACGTCGATCAACGCGATGGTCAAGCTGCTCGCCGGGGCGACCGTCCCCGAAACCTATCTCGTGCCGCCGGGTGACGCCATCACGCGCGAAGACCTGCTCGCGACCAATGGACCGGCGCAGCGAGTTGATTAGGCAGTGAGCTTTTGCCCTGTGCTCGGATTAACCAACCTATTTATTGCCCATAAATTGCGGTACGATAGGGTTCACGTAATTTGAAGGAAAACTGCCGAAGTGTTGCCGCGTTGGATCGGTAGACGTGTCGATGATTTCGTAGTCGAGGATCGCATCGGACGCGGCGGTATGGCGATGGTGTACCGCGCCCACCAAGTCTCGGTCAATCGTTACGTCGCGCTCAAAATCATCGATTTAAGCGCCAATCAAGAGGAGCGGGAAGAGTTCCGCCAGCGCTTCCAACAAGAAGCTGCGGTGATTGCGCTGCTCGAACACATCCACATCTTGCCAATTTACGCCTACGGGATCGTCGAAGACGAGTTCGCCTACATTGCCATGCGATTGCTGCGCGGCGGATCGCTCTCCGACCTGCTGCGCAAGGGGGCGCTGGCGCCGGTACAGGCGGCAACGATCTTCACGCAGGTTGGGCGCGGGCTGGCTTACGCTCACAGCAAAGGCGTGATCCACCGCGACCTCAAGCCGAGTAACATCCTGCTCGACGAGGCGGGTAACGCCTACTTGAGCGACTTCGGCTTGGCGAAAATGGTCGGCACCACGCTCGACTTGACGCGCTCCGGCAATCTGGTCGGGACGCCCGCCTACGTCGCACCGGAACTGGTGCGCGGCGACCCCGCCGATCATCGCTCCGACATCTACAGCTTAGGCGTGCTGCTCTATCACATGGTCACGGGGCGAACGCCGTTCGAGCTGTCCGACAGCGGTATCGCCGCGCTGCTCTACAAGCACATCGAAGAACCGCCGCCGCCGCCGCATACCATCAACCCGGCGGTGACGCCCGAATTGGAACTCGTCATCCTGCGCGCGCTCGACAAAGAACCCGACCAGCGCTACCAATCCGCCGAGGAGATGGTGCAGGCGGTTAATCTGGCGGTCGGACGCAAGACCGGCATTCGGGGATTCATCACCCAGCGGACGCCCCGGCGCTTGCAGCGATTAGCCCCGCGCCTTGTGGTCATGCGGCGGCGCCTGTTGTTCTCCGGGGCGCTCCTGATCCTGCTGATCGCTATTGTCAGCCTCGTCGTCACGCCGCAGATCAGGAACACGCCGCCGCCGCCGATCCAGATCGTCGCCAGCGCGCACGGCACGATTGACGACGTGACGCCCACCGAAGACGACATCGCCGCCGCCCAGCAGCAGCTAGGCAGTGATGGCTTCGTCGCCTTTCTCGCCTGCACCTACAGCAACGTCTCGCAGATGACGCGCGCCCGCGAAATGGGCGATATGCTGGCGCAGATGGGGCTGGCGTATCGCGTCTACAACGCCGAAAATGATACTTATACGCAGGTCACGCAGATCGAGCAGGCGCGGCTGGACGGTGCGCGCGCGATCATCCTGTGCCCGCTGGGGACGGACGTGCTGACCGACTCGATCAAGTCGCTCGAAGAGTCGCACATTCCGCTGACCTACATCACCCTGTTTGACAATTCCTACGGCGTCAAGGAGGACTCCAGCAGCTACGACATCGGCTTAGTCGTCGGCAGGTTGGGCGGTCAGATTTTTCAGGACGAGCACAGCGATGAAACGCCTCACGTGATCGTGCTGACTTATCCCGGTCTGCCCGCTGCCGACCAGCGCGCCGACGGCATGGAAGCCGGTTTTCGAGAGGTGGTGCCGGGGGTCGTTTTTGGTGATCGCTACGACGGTTTCACCCAAGAATCCGGCTACGACGCGGTCAAAGGTCTGATCCAAGCGGGCACTCAGTTCAACGTGATCCTCTCGATGACCGACGCCGGGGCTTACGGCGCGATTGACGCGATGCAAGAAGCGGGTTTCGACCCCGATTCGGTGATCGTGGTCAGCGCCAACGGCGAAGCCTACGCGCAGGAGTTGATCCGCGACGGCAAGTTCCTGCGGGGCACGGTCACCCTCAACCGCGAGCAGAGTTCGCAGCTGGCGGTCGACGCGACGGTCAAGATGCTGGCGGGCACTGAAGTGCCGGAATTTCTCTCCTATCCCCCCGGCGACGTGCTCACCCGCGACGTGCTAATGGCGCTCGGCTCGTAACCTCACGCCCTCGCTTAGCAAATCTAGCCACTTTCAACCTGCTATTTTTCTCCGGTTTCATACTCACTTTTTACAGTCTTTAGGATACACTGACTGTATTAAGCTCATGCGGTAGCGTTGGAATTGTAGCGTTAGCAGTCGTCGGCAGAGTTGGTGGAAGTGCGTGCTCAGCGGAACTCAGCAACAGCTTGGGGACTTCATCCTTGAAGAACAGATCGGGCGCAGCGGCATGGCGAGGGTCTATAAGGCGCGCCAGCGCTCGGTAACCCGGCACGTCGCCCTCAAACTCATCGACCTCCAGCCCGAAAATGAGGGCGATTTCCTCAAGCGATTCACGCGCGAAGCCGAAGTGATCGCGATGCTGGAGCACATCCACATTCTGCCGATCTACGGCTACGGCGTCGAGGGCAGCACCGCCTATTTCGCCATGCGCCTCATTCAGCACGGCTCGCTAGCAGACCGGCTGAGTCAAGCGCCGCTGCCGCTGGAACACGTGGTTGACCTCTTTACGCAGATCGCCAGCGGATTGAGCTACATGCACAGTCAGGGCGTCATTCACCGCGACCTGCGACCGGGCAACATCCTGCTGGACGACAACGGCGGCGTCTACCTGAGCGACTTCGGGCTGGCGCAGTCCGCCGAGCCGCTCGACCTGCCGTCGGATTCGCTGCACCTCGTCGGGTCGCCTGCTTACATTGCGCCGGAGTTGATCGAAGGGGCGGGCGCGAACCACCTCTCCGACATTTACAGCCTCGGCGTGATCCTCTACGAAATGTTGACCGGGCGGCTGCCGTTTGAACTGAAGCAGGACGCCCCGGCGATCCTGTGGTACCGTCATTTGCACGAAGCGCCACCGCCACCCTGCTCGATCAACCCGGACATCCCGGCGAGCGTCGAAGCCATCGTCCTGCGCGCCTTGAGCAAGAACCCACGCGAGCGCTGGTCGTCCGCTGACGAAATGGCGCAGGCGCTGCAAGCAGCCGTTTATCAGTCGCCGGAACCATCCCTGCTTGACCGCGCCCTGACCTCCGCCTCGTTCCGTTCGCTGCTGCTGTTCCGGCGGAACAGTCCCCGGCATCAGCGCTGGCGAAAGACGTTCCTCCGACCGGCGCTGGCGCTGTTGGTGCTGCTGATCATCCTGACGACCGCTTTCGCTTGGCTGCGCAGCCGCCAGACGCCGCTCGCTCCCATGAACGTGATCGTCGGGGCGAGCGGCACGCTTGCCGACCTCGCGTCGTCCAGCACCGAGGTCGATGCCGCCCGTGCGCAGCTTGGCGACGGCTTCATCGCCATCCTGCCCTGCACGCTGTCGAGCGCTTTCGAGATGACCCGCACTCGCGAGCTGGTCGATGCTGCCATGCAAGACGGTCTGCCGTTTCGGGTCTACGACAGTGAGGACGATCCGGCGCGTCAAGTCACGTTGATCGAGCAAGCGCGCTTAGATGGCGCGCACGCCTTCATCCTGTGCCCGCTGGGCGATACGCTGCTCAGCGATTCAATTGACCAACTCCAGCAGGCAAACATCCCGCTGGTGCTGACCGCGAACTCCGACGCCGCCTACGGCATCAAGCTGGCGCTCGACGAGTTCGACGTCGGGCAGCAGCAGGGGCGTTACGCGGCGGACATCCTGCGCCAAGCCGGGCATGAGCCGAGCGCGGTCGTCGTGCTGACCCTCGGCGATACGATGGCGGGCGATCAACGCATTCAGGGCATCGAAATGGGCTTGGGCGACATCGCGTCCGCCGCCCCCAACGTGATCACCGCCGACGGCTACACCCGTGATCAAGCCGCCGCCGCCGTCCAAGACCTGCTTGACGCGGGTACGCCCTTCGACGCCGTCATCGCCTTTACCGACGCCGGAGCGCTCGGCGCGGTCGACGCGCTAACCGCCGCGCACGTCTCGCCGGACGACGTGTTCGTGATCGGCGCGGATGGCGAATCCTCGGTCGTCAACGCTATCGATCCCAACGGATTCCTGCGCGGGACGATCTCGATTGACCGGACGGAGGAGGTTCAACTGGTGATGCAGGGGATGATCAAGGCGCTCAGCGGCAGCCCGGTGCCGGAGTACCTGACGATGCCGCCCGGCATGTTGATCAGCAGCGCACCCGCCGCTAATCCGTGAACGGGCTGGCAGCGTTCGATTAAAGATTGACAATTCAGTTTAACAATCTGTAAAGAAGACCATCAACGTTTTGATCGTCGAGAACAATCGTCTACAATACAGGCACCTACCTGCCTACGGATCGACTGGGACGCGATGGCTGTTCTCCCGCGCTTTGACAAACGGCTCAATTCACGCTGGGGACGTGTATTGCGCGAGAATTTAGTCGCGTATCTGTTTCTCTCCCCGGCGATCTTGTTGATCTTCGTGTTCGGCATTTTTCCGGTCGGCTTCGCCTTCTTCGTCAGCTTGTACCAGTGGCGGCGCTTCCCCGATCAGTACAACGGCTTGGCGCATTACGTCCACGCCCTTGATAACTTCGCCTACGTGCTGTTCTTCTGGATCGCCGTCGGCGCGATGATTTACGCCCTGCTGATGCTGTGGCGGCTCTGGCGCCAGCGCGAGTTACGCCTACCGGCGCTCTCGGCGCTGCTGCCGGGGATCGTCAACGGCACGGCGATCCTGCTGCTGATCAACTGGATGGGCATCCTGATCCCGATCATCATCAACATCCCGCAGCGCTTGCGCGGTCAGGCGCTCACGCCCGGTTTGTTCATCGACGAGTTGGTCGCCAGTTTTCGCTACCCTGAGGCGGTCGCCGTCGGGACGCCGCTGCTGATCCTCGCCATCGTCGCCATCGTCGTCAGCGTGATCTGGCTGCGAGCGATCCGCTTCCCCAAGCTGACCGCTGCCGCCGTGCCGGATGACGCCGACGAACAGGAAGAGGTCAAGCAGCCGCAGCCGGGGCAGTTCTTGCTGCGGGCGACGACGGTCGCTTTAGCGGCGGCGGTCGGCGGGCTGCTGCTTCAGTTGACGCTCAATCAAATCGACGCGGCGGCAGAGGCGGCGCAGGTCGCCACGAGCGCGCTGCCGGTTTGGTCGCAGTTGATCTTCATCAGCGCGGGCGTCGCCCTGCTGGTTGGCGCTTACCTGCTTTGGCAGCGCGCCTTCAAGCAGTCGAACAGCAACCGCCGCTTGATCGGCTTGGCGTTCGGCTCGGCGCTGCTGGTCGTCGGCGGTTACGCGCTCGCCGTCGAACTGCCGCGCGCGCTCGCCAACGCCGATCCCGACGTGCTGCGCGGCTTCAACATCACCGTGATGTTCGCGCTCGGCACCGTGCCGTTCCAGCTTTCGATTGGCTTGGGCTTGGCGTATCTGCTGTTCCAGAACATCAAGGGCAAGGCGTTCTTCCGCATCGTCTACTTTTTGCCTTACATCATGCCCTTCGTCGCCACTTCGATTGTCTTCGGCTTGATCTTCTCGACCCGCCCGACCTCGTTGGCGAATCACGTGCTCGATTTCCTCGGCAGTTGCGCCGCAGAAGTGGCTGCTCGAACCGACCGGCATCATCACCCTGATTTTCGGCAGCAGCGTGCCCGCCGTCCTGACCGGACCGAGCCTCGCGCTGATCGTGATCATGATGTACACGACGTGGACTTACATCGGCTACGACGCGGCGGTCTTTCTCGCCGGGTTGGGCGGCATCCCGCCTGAACTCTACGAGGCGGCGCGCATCGACGGCGCAGGTGGTTGGGCGATCTTCCGCCATATCACGCTGCCGCTGCTCTCGCCGACGACCTTCTTCTTGTCGCTGATCGCGGTGATCGGCACCTTTCAAGCCTTCACGCAAATCTGGATCATGCGGACGCCCGCCTCACAGCGCGCCGTCGATACGCTCGGCGTCCACATCTTCGAAACCGTCCGCAGCGCTGACCCGAACATGGGCTACGGCTCGGCGATGGCATTCGTGCTCTTCGCCGTGATCCTGCTGCTCACCGTCTTCCAAAACCGTATTATGGGCAGCAGGGTGTTCTATGGCTGAGACTGCCGCCAAACTCGAAACTTCCCACGCCACGACCAAAATCCCGCGCGCGCCGATTCGTTGGGGCAACGTTTTTATTTACACCGTCTTGATCGGCGGGGTGCTGCTGGCGGTGTTCCCGTTCCTGTGGATGCTGAGCGCCTCGCTGATGACGCTCAGCGAGATCACCTTTGGCAAGCTGCTGCCCGCCAACCCGCAGTTCGGCAACTACCTCGAAGCGTGGCAGCGTTCGAACTTCGGCATGTTCATGTGGAACAGCGTTCGCATCACCGCGATCACGCTGACCGGGCAGCTGTTGGTCTGCATCCCGGCAGCCTACACCTTCGCGCGGATGCGCTTCTTCGGGCGCAACATCCTGTTCACGCTGATGCTCTCGACCATGATGATCCCGGAAGTCGCCCGCTTCATCCCCAATTACCTGACCGTGATCTGGTTGGGGCGCTTGAGCGACGCCCTCTTCGGCATCGGCTGGGTCAACAACTGGCCCTCCTTGACCATCCCCTTCATGGCGACGCCGTTCACGATTTTTCTGCTGCGCCAGTTCTTCATGCAGCTTCCCGAAGACCTGTGGGACGCCGCCCGCATCGACGGCGCGGGACATCTGCGCTACCTGATCTCGGTCGTCATTCCGCTGTCGAAAGCGGCGATCATGACCGCCATCACCTTCGGCTTTATCGGATCGTGGAACGCGCTGCTGTGGCCCCTGCTGCTGACGCAAACCGACGACTGGCGACCAGTCGCCGTCGGCTTGACCAAGTTCGTCCAGAGCGACGCGCCGACTCAGCTTCACTTGCAGATGGCGGCGTCGATCCTGATGATCATCCCGATCCTGATCCTCTATTTCTTCACCCAGAAGCAGTTCACCGAAGGAATTGCCGCCAGCGGGCTGAAAGGCTGAGCGACTCGGTCATCTGGGAGATGGGCAGCTTGAATGCAACGGCGCTGACGCATAGGGAGTATCTACGCCTTCGGCGGCGCTTTGGGTGCGACGAGTTCTAGCCTGATTCGTGCCTATCGTGGTCTGACTGTGACGAGAAAAATGGGAGAGCACTCGCTCTCCCATTTTTTTGACGTTCACAAACGGCGGCTAGTTTGTCACGGGCACAGAGCGCCCAACGAATTCCAGTGCGACCTCGGCGACTTCGCGCCAACCGTGATCGATGGTCAGCGAGTGTCCGCGATCCGGGATTTCCTTGATCTCGGTGACGCCGGGATTCTTCTCCTGCTGCTTAAACGAAGCGTGAGCAATCGCCCAAGGGACGGTGTGGTCGTATTCGCCGGAGATGATCAGCAGCGGACCGCGATCGGGATTTTTCGTATTCACTTGCGCTTCCGTCCACGGATTAAAGTTGGCGGTGGCGGCTTGGAAGAGCGGCGTGCCGGGTCCGGGGACGGAATAGGTTTCGTACAGTTGATGCGCTTCGGTTTCGTCGACGACGTTGGCGAAGGCGTAGCGGAACTGGTCAAAAGTCAAGCCGACAGCGCGGGTATAGTTGAGCGGATTGCCCAAAACCGGCGACGATGACTTGAGCGCCGAGAGCGGCAGCGGCAGGACACCCCGAAACGGCGCGGGATCAATGGCGACGGTCGCGGCGGAGACTCCCTCTCCGGCGATTTTTTGCGCGAGCAGACCGCCGAAAGAATGACCGATGACCGCCGGTTTCAGCTTGAGCATACGAATGGCATCGCAGTAATAATCCGTCACCTGCTGGAGATGCTTGTGAGCGAAAACCTCCGGGTCGCGCTTGGCTGCGTCCACCGTCTCCGGGTCGTCGGGCCAGCCCGGCGCGATGGTGGTATAGCCCTGTTCTTCGAAGAAAGCGCGCCAGTTGTCCCAACTGCTGGCGAGCAGCCACAGACCATGCACAAATACCACTGGCGGCAAGCCGGAATCGTTGGCGCGGTCGATGTCACTCATTTCGCGGGTCGTAAACGTGGTCATGAGATTGATCTCCTTCTATACCTGATCTGAACGGTCATTATGTGTGCTGGGCAGGTGATGGCGCTGCCTGCTTCGTCGTCAGGGACGCTATGCGCGACTGCTCAAGCGGAGTCCATGACCTGAAGGATGATTTTGCCGGGTGTCTGTCCGCCCTTCTTGCGCTCATAGGCTTCGCTGGCTTGCGCGAGCGGAAGCACTTTCGACACCAGAGGACGCAACTGACCCGCGTCGATAAGCTGACCAATCTGCGTAAGTTCGGCTCGGTTCGCCTCCACCACGAAAAATACCGCCCGAACGCCGTAAGCGGCAGCTTGATCCTGCGGCAGCGGTTTCGCCAGCGAAATGATCGTGCCGCCCTGCTTCATAACGCCCCACGAGCGATCAACGCTGTCACCCACGCCGACTGCGTCCAGCACGACGTCAGCATCGTAAACGACATCCTCAAAGCGCGTAGTCGTGAAGTCGATCACCGTGTCGCAGCCGAGGGTCGTCAGCAATTCCCGATTCCAAGGCGCATCGACGCCGATCACCTGAGCCTTCGCCCAGTGCGCGAGCTGCACGGCGAAACTGCCGACGCCCCCGGCTGCGCCGTGAATGAGCACCGTCTGTCCAGCTTTTAGTCCGGCGTGATCGTACAGGGCTTGCCATGCGGTCAGCGCCGCGAGCGGTGCCGCCGCCGCTTGAACGTGGGTCAGCGTGGACGGTTTGGGGGCGAGTTCAGCCGGTCGGGTGAGGGTATATTCAGCCTCGCTGCCATCCTGATCGAAGTCGTTGAACCCGTAGACTGCGTCCCCGACCTTGACCCCCGTAACGCCCTCGCCGAGTTGGGCGACGATCCCTGACAGTTCGTGCCCCGGAATCGGAAATTCACGTTCGACCCCGGCTTTCGTCTTCCAAGTCGCGCCCCAGCCGAGTTCAGCGGGTGTCACGCCGGTCGCGTAAACCCGCACGAGGACTTCGCCAGCGCCGGGCTGCGGCTGGGGTACGTCCTCGTAGACGAGCACGTTGGCGTCGTCTTGTTTGTGAATCCGAATAGCCTTCATGTCTGCGAGTTCTCCTTCTCGTCGAGCCGGGAGCGCTGCACTCCCGGCTTTGATCGTTGTTGCACGGTGCTTAGTTGCCGGTCAGCACGGCTTGGGCTGCCAATTCGATGAACGCCGTCACTTCGTCGGGATGAGAGACCATCAGCACGTGGCTCCCCGCGATGGACTGGATGGTCGCGCCCATGCGCTGAGCGAACAACTGCTGGGCGGGCGCCGGGATCATCTGGTCGTCTTCGCTGATCAGGTACCAAGTCGGGAAGGATTTCCATGCCGGAGCGCCAAAGGGCTGGTCGCTCAAGAACTCGCTGCCAGCGATAGGCTTCTGGACGGCAGCCATCACCTTCGCCTGAACTGGATCGACGTCCGGGGCGAAATACTGCACGAAGCCAGCCGGGTCGAGCCAGACGTTGCCCTGATCATCAGGACGGATGGCGGCGGCACTCGGCGGCTGCGGTCCGCTGCCGATGATCGCCTGCATCGTTTCCCCTTCGTCGGGCGCAAACGCCAACTCATAGACCAAGCCGACCACGTTCGGAGCGTCCGCCCCCAGCTCCGTGATCACCGCACCGCCGAAGGAGTGCGCCACCAGCAGCGTGGGACCTGTCTGCAGGGCGAGCACTTCACGGACGCGCGCCACGTCGTCGCCAAGCAACTCCAGCGCGATCTGCGGCGCGCTGACGGTGTAGCCATCCGCCTGAAGCTGCTGAATGACTGCGCTCCAACTGGAAGCATCCGCCCACGCGCCATGCACGAGGACGATGTTGGGCAGCGCCTTTTTATCATCCTGCGCTTGAACGGACGCGCCGATCACCATCGTGGCGACCAGAGCGAGAATGACGGCGCTCAGCAGCGAGCGCTTGGACAAAAATCAATTCAGCCAATTCATGATGTGCTTCTCCTCGAATGCTCTCAAATAGATTTCATGAAGCGATACGATGAGGATAGAAGCTGCGGGCATCGGTGTCGTGAGAGCTTCTACTCATTTGGGCGTCGAGACCAGCCCGGTTCGCAGCGCGTAAAGGGCAGCCTCCGTCCGGGAGGAAACGCCCAACTTGTCGAAGATGTGGTAAAGGTGGTTCTCGACCGTCCGCGTGCTGATCACCAATTCATTGGCGATCTTTGAATTGCGGCATCCCTGAGCCACCAGCGTCAAAACTCGCCGCTCCTGATCGGTCAGTTCGTCGAAGGTTGCCATCCGATTACCTCCTCAAAAAACGTTTGAACGAGACGATTGAACGGGGCTGATTCCGCCATCATCAAGTGAGCGCTTCTTCGCGCGCTGGGGTTCGGTGAAAGCCGCGTAGAAGTCGAACTGTTCGCATTCCATAAAGCATTCAATCGTAGTTCGCAGTATAATGTTGCCAACTCATTCAGTTAGATTCCATCTCGGATCCCATCGGTTCCCATTTCCACGCTTCAGACGGATTGACGGTGAGGAGCATGTTCATGGGACAATTCACGTATCGTGAATCGGATTATGCTTTTGGTCAGGTGATGCTGTCCCTGCGGACGGATATTGGGCTGACACAGGGGGGCTTAGCCGACTATCTGGGTATCTCCCGCCGCGCGGTGGGGGCATGGGAAGCCGGAAGCAAATACCCCAACGTCCACCACCTCAAGCAGTTGATCGTCCTCGCTATTCAGCAGCACGCTTTCCCGGCAGGAGCGGAAGCGGACATTATTCGCTCGCTCTGGCAGTCGGCGCATCAAAAAGTGCTGCTGGACGAGCGGTGGCTGGAAGGTCTGCTCGCCTTTTCGCCGAACGGAAGCAGCGACCCGAACGCTGTCGCTGCTCCGCGGTTAGAGGGACGCCGGGTCAATTGGGGCGGCGCGCTGGCGATCCGCAACTTCTACGGACGTGAGTGGGAACAGACGCAGCTCGCCGAATGGATTCTTCACGAACGCTGTCGCGTCGTCGGTGTGCTGGGCTTGGGGGGGATCGGCAAATCGGCGCTGTCGGTTAGCCTGATGCACCAGCTTGCGAATCAGTTCGACGTGGTCATCTGGCGGTCGCTGCGCGATACGCCTGCCTGTGAAGGGCTGCTCGCCGACTGCTTGCGCGTCTTTGAGCCTCAATCCGAACGCACGACGATCAATTTCGAGCAGAGCTTGAGCCTGTTTCTGCAATTCCTCCGCGAACAACGCACCCTGCTGATACTCGACAATCTGGAATCGCTGCTGGAGGAGGGAGAAGCAGCGGGCAGGATGCGTGCGGGCTATGAGGACTACGGGACGCTGCTTAGCCGCGTCGGTGAAACCGAACACCAGAGCTGCCTGCTGTTCACCAGCCGGGAGAAACCGATCAGTTTGGTCGCGCTCGAAGGCAATTCATCGCTGATCCGCCTGCTGAGGCTAGCTCGGTTGGAGTCGAAACCGTGCGAACAACTGCTGGCGGAAAAAGGAGTGGTCGGCAGCGACCGGGAGACAGCGCGAACTCATCGACCTGTATACGGGCAATCCGCTTGCCCTGAAGATCGTCGCGCAAACGATTGTCGATCTATTTGACGGTGAAATCGCCCTATTGCTCGATCAGGGTGAGATCATCTTTGGCAGCATTCGCCAACTGCTCGCCGAACAATTCGCTCGCCTCTCGGCATTGGAGCGAAGTCTCCTCCTGTGGCTGGCAATTTTCCGCGAACCCGCCACCCTCAACGAACTTTCCGCCGTTTTGATTACGCCGGTTTCGCGCGGGCGCGTGCTGGAGGCGCTTCAGGCGCTTTATCGCCGCTCGTTGATCGAGCGCGGTCAGCAGCCGGGCAGTTTCACTGTACAGTCGGTCGTGCTGGAATACCTGACGACCGAATTGATCGCACAAGCCTACGACGAAATTCAGACTGGCAGCCTGTCGCGGTTGATCGAGCATGGTCTCGAACTCGCTTTCGCCCGTGAATATGTCCGCCAGACGCAGGAGCGCGTAATCCTGCTCCCGCTGCTGGATCGTCTGCGCGGCGTTTACCCGCAGCAATCCGGCGTCGAGGAGCGATTAGTAACCTTGCTGGCTCAACTGCGCGGGCAGCACGAAACAGCTCAGGGCTATGCGCCTGCCAATCTGGTCGTACTGCTGCGGCGGCTGCGTGGCGACCTGCGCAGTCTCGATCTTTCCGGGCTGGCGCTGCGGAGCGTCTACCTACAAGGCGTCGAGATGCAAGATACGCGGCTGGTCAATACGGTGTTTCAGGACAGCCGCTTCACCGAGATGTTTGATCCGATGACCGCCGTTGCCACCAGCCGAAACGGCGAATACTGGGCAGCGTCCAGCCGCCGGGGTGAAATTCGGCTGTGGGAAGCGGGAGGTTCGGTTCTGCGTCACGCATGGCATGGTCACACCGATATGTCGTGGACGCTGGCGTTCAGCCCGAACGGGCAAATCCTTGCCAGCGGCAGCTATGACGGCATGATCAAGCTGTGGAACGTCGCCAGTGGATCACTGCTTTGGGCAAACCGGCACGCGACTCACATGCACGCGGTGGCGTTTTCCCCTGACGGTCAGATGATCGCCAGCAGCGGTCCCGATGGAACAGTTCAGCTTTGGGACGTCGGGGAAGGCAGACAGCTTGACGTCTTATTTCACCCGCGACCGCTGATCGCCCTCGCGTGGAGTTCCGATGGACGCTTGATCGCGTCCGGTGATGAGGAGGGCGGCATTCACCTGTGGGAAATGGGTGAGCCGCCCCACGCAATCTCGCTTCAGATCATCGCTGCGCATCGGAGCATGGTCGATGGACTCGCGTTTTCCCCCGATAACCGGGTGCTGGCGAGCGCGGGTTGGGATAACGAGGTTAAGCTCTGGGACGTTCCCTCTGGGCGGCTGAAGCAGACGCTTACCGGACATACCAACCGGGTTCGGCGGGTCGTCTGGAGTCCTGATGGGCGGCTGCTGGCAAGTTGCGGCTTTGACCAATTCATCGCGCTGTGGGACGTCGAACAGAACGGCTATCGTGCGATGCTCAAGGGACACAGCGCCGAACTGACCGGCGTGGCATTCACGCCGGACGGTCAATTTCTTCTCAGCGGGAGCGAAGATGGAACGCTGCGCTTGTGGGACATTACCAGTGGGCAGTCCGTGCGCATGATTCAGGGATACTCGACCTCGCTCTACGATGTCGCGTGGAGTCCCGATGGCAGCCAAGTCGTCAGCGGCGGCACGGATCGGCTGGTCACAATCCACAGCGTCGCGGGCGATAAACCGCCTCACGTGCTGGAAGGGGATTGCGAAGTCGTCTTTGGCGTCGGCTGGAGTTCGGATGGACGCTGGCTTGCCAGCAGCGAGTGGGATAACGTGATCCGGCTTTGGGAGGCGGCTTCAGGCGATTTCGTGCGCGTGCTGCACCATCCCGATGATCCCGGTAATTACTTCTACGGGTTGGACTGGAGTCCGAGTGAGCTGCGGCTGGCAAGCGGGACTTATCGGCGCGGGATACAGGTCTTTGACCTGTCGGAGCAGCATCAGTCGTGGGAGGGGTGTCCCTTTCCCGCGTGGATTCGCCCGGTACGCTGGAGTCCTGATGGAAAGCGAATCGCGGGCGGCAGCGATGACGGCGGTGTCTATATCTGCGACACCCATGACGGCAGTTTTTTGCAGCACTTCAGTGGGCATCAAAACCTGATCCGATCTGTGGCGTGGAGTCCCGATGGAAAGCAACTCGCCTCGTCGAGCAGCGGTGAGAACGGCGAGCTATTCGTCTGGGACGCGCAGCGGGCTGAACTGCTCGTTTCCTTCGGCGGGGATCGTGGGATGATCAACGCCCTGACTTGGAGTCCCGATAGTCAGATTCTCATCAGCGGTGGCAACGACGGATTTCTGCGCTGGTGGGACGTCCCCAGCGGCGACGCTGTACGCGCACGGAGCGCGCATCAGGGCGCAGTTCACGCGCTCAAGCGCAGCCCGGACGGGACCAAGCTGGCAAGCTGCGGCGATGACGGCGCGATCATGCTGTGGGACTTGCTAACCGGCGCCCATCTCCAAACCCTGCGCCGGGATCGACCTTATGAGCGGCTGAATATCACGGGTATTCGTGGGTTGAATGAAGCCCAAAAAGCGACCTTGCTCGCCTTAGGCGCAGTGACGCGGGATACGCCGTATCCCGCCTGAGTTTCTTGAGGGCATCGGCCCACTGACGATCCGGCGATAGCGGGCGCAGACGCAGAGTGCGCAGATCATGCCCGCGCGCGCCCAAACCTGCTGGTAAGCGCGGCTCGATCCCAAAATACCCGGTTCGCCGCCGCTCCCGACTAAGATACGCTCGGCGATCACCCGCCCCATATCGATGGACTGCTCCATCCACCTGATCTACCCAATCCGCATCAACTTTTTTCAACGTAGAAGTCCGCCGCTCGGTTCGCGCTGTTGAGAAAGTGTTGAATCTTGTCCTCGACCACGCCCTTGACCGCCGCCTGTGCCCGTTCGCGTGCCTCCGGCGGCAGCGCGTTCATTGCGGCATTGGTCATGAACTGCTCGCGCTGGAGCGTCGCCAGCGCGGCCACTTCGAGGTCGGTGGCGATGTTGACCTTGCTCACGCCGCCGCCCGCGATGGCGACCGCTCCGGCGATCATCGCGCTCGGCACGCCCGATCCGCCGTGCAGGACGAGATGCGCGCTCGTCAGCGCGCGGATCGCCGTCAGCCGCGTCACGTCAACTTTCGGCTGCCGCACCATGTAGACGCCGTGCGCCGTCCCGACCGATGCCGCCAGCGCGTCGATCCCGGTCTGGCTGACGAACAACTGCGCTTCTGCCGGGACAGTGTAGAGTTCTTCGTCGTGTTCGGTCTCGACGAAATCGGTCGTGCCGATCCGTCCGAGTTCCGCCTCGACCGAGACGCCAAAGGGATGGGCGTAAGCGACCACTTCGCGTGATAGGTCGATGTTCGCTTGCAGCGGCTTCTCCGAGGCGTCGATCATCACCGACGTGAATCCGGCTTCAATCGCGTCCCGGATCACGGCGAGGTTTTTCGTGTGGTCGAGGTGCAGCACGACCGGCACGCTGATCGCCAGCGCCTCAAGCTGCCGGTAGAACTCATCCGCGAATTCCTTCAGCGCGATCTCGTGACGATTCAGTTCCCGCTGCGAAATCTGCACGATCAGCGGCGAGTTGAGTCCCTGCGCCCCTTGCAGCACAGGCGCGATCATCGCGGTGTAGCGCGGCGAAAACGATCCGACTGCGTAGCCGCCCCGTTCTGCCGCCGTCAGCACGGGATTCAGGTTATACAGATTGCTTGGTTTGTTCTTCATCCATTCAAATCCTTTTGCGCCGCCGCTGACGTGTCTGCCAGCGCTGCACCTAAAGTGCTTTCACGTAAGTTCTTACACGCGGTATATGCGATCTCACCGGCGCTGTCAACTCGCCCAAACGGTGCTTTGGATACTCGCCGATCCTCACGTAGGGGCGCGACCGACAGGTCGTACCCCTACACCGGAGAATTTACCAGAGCGCACGGGAATACGCTCTTACTGATGGGGTTATTCAACCGAGATGGAAAATCGCGATCAGCAGCAGGCTGAGGGTGATCATCACCGCTAGCGACCCAAGCACCGCCAACCCGACGCGCAGCCCCACTTGGCGGACGTTGTGGATGTCGACGCTGAGTCCGAGACCCGCCATCGCCAAAATCAGCAAGAAGGTGCTGAGGTCGTGGAGCGGAGTAATCAAC
Organism: uncultured Chloroflexia bacterium; assembly: GCA_963826685.1. Lineage (GTDB taxonomy): Bacteria > Chloroflexota > Anaerolineae > Aggregatilineales > Phototrophicaceae > Flexifilum. Next base: position 184,703 of record CAWGYC010000011.1, read on the forward strand.
GCCGTCGGCAGTGCGCCCAAGCTGCGCAGCACCGCCAGCAGAATAAAGCCGAGGACGAACCAAGGAATATAACGGGTGAGTTTGCCCCACGTCGGGACGTCGTCAGCGGGCTTATTCGGCGAGCGCAGGCTGAAAAACAGCGCGACCGGACCGAGCAGCAGCACCCGCATCAGCTTGACCATCGTGCCGATCTGCCCGCTGACGGCGCTGACGGAAAAGGTCGCGGCGACCACCTGCGGCACGGCGTAGGCGCTCAGCCCCGCCAGAACGCCGTACTGGTAATAGGTCAAGCCGAAAATGGTGATCAAGCCGGGCAGCAAGAGGATTTCCGCCACGCCCAAGACGTTCGCCAGCGCGATTGAACTGGTGACGTCTTCCGGCGCGGCGTCGATCACCGGGGCAATCGCGCCGATGGCGGAGTTGCCGCAGATCGAATTGCCGACTGCCACCAGCGTCGCCAGCTTAGGCGGCAGCCCCAGCGCTCGCCCTAAGAACGTGCTGATGATCAGGCTCAAGGTCACGGCGATGACGACGCTCAAGAGCAGCGGCAAGCCCGCCCCGACGATTACCGCGAGATCGACCGACGCGCCGAGCAGCACAATCGCCAGCTCCAGCACCGGCTTTGAGGCGAACTTGACGCCCGCCTTAGCGCGGTCGGGTAAGCCTAAAACCACCCGCCAGACCATGCCCAGCAGAATAGCGATCACCAAAGCTTCGATCACGGGATGATCGAGCAGAGTCGCTTCGACCTGATAGACGACCAGCGCCGCCCCGCTGAGCACGACGGTTAGCAGCAGACCGGGCAGCAGGCGCTCGACAGTTCGAGCGTAAGCAGCTTGGTTGGACGCAGCAGCGTTTTCAATGGCTTCAGAGGCTGGTACAGTTCCGCGCATTGGAATAATCATCCTCAAGTGACGTCACGAAGAGCAACAGCATACGACTGCCCGTGTTATAATTCCAATAGCGGTTCTTTGTCAGCTCTATAATCTCAGGTTATATATGGATCTCGCCTCATTGCGGCTGTGGATGCGGGTCGCGGAATTGGGCAGTTTTAGCCGGGCGGCGAAAGCCGCGTTTATCAGCCAGCCAGCGATTTCTAAGCGCGTGCGGGATTTAGAGCAAAGTCTGGGCGTGACCCTGCTGGATCGGTCGGGTCGCGCGGTGCGCTTGACCGAAGCCGGGGAGCTTCTGTACCACTACGGCAAGCAGATTTTCGCGGCGGAGCGCGCGGCGGAGTCGGTGCTGGCGCAGCTTAACGGTTTGCAGCAGGGGCATTTAGCCGTCGGCGCCAGCAACACCATCGGCACCTATCTGCTGCCGACGCTGCTCGGCGATTTCCACGCCCGTTATCCGGGCATCACCCTCTCGATGGAAATGGGCAACAGCCATCAAATGATCGAAGCGCTGCGCCATCAGGCGTTAGATGTCGCCTTCGTGGAAGCGCCGGTCGCCGCGCCCGATCTCGACGTGACGTCTTGGCGCGAGGATCGGTTGGTGGTGATCGCGCCGGTGGATCATCCCCTCGCGGCGCAGTCGAGCATTTCGCTAGCCACCCTAGCACAAGAATCCTTTATTATGCGCGAGCATGGCTCTGGCACGCGCGAAGTAGCGGAAGACGGTCTGCGGGAACGCGGGATCACGCTGTCGGTGGCATTTGAACTCGGAAGTAACGCCGCCGTCAAGCAAGCGGTGTGCGCGGGCTTGGGGTTGGCGATCATCTCCGACGTGACGCTGACGTTCGAGTTGGCACTCAAGCGGCTGGCAGTGCTGGACGTGCCGGAGATTCGGTTCAACCGGGCGTTGACCTACGTGACCCTCGTCAACCGCCCGCCCAGCCCGGCATTGAAAGCCTTTCTAGGGCACGAAACTGAACCAGTAGCGAGGACTCAGCCATGAGCACTGACCAAACGAACCGGAGCACCCGCGTGTCGACCCTCGTCCACGTGCCGCGCGCGGCGGTCTATCGCGCCTTCCTCGACGCCGACGCGGTGGCGACGTGGCTCGCGCCCGACAACATGCGCGGTCAGGTGGAAACCTTCGAGCCGCGCGTGGGCGGGCTGATCCGCATGGCGCTGACCTACCTCGATCAACGCAATTCTCCGCCGGGCAAGACATCCGCCGACACCGATAGCTTTGAGGGCAGGTTCGTCGAACTCGTGCCCGACCAGAAGATCGTCCAAGTCTTCGAGTTCGAGTCCAATCAGCCGGAGTTCGCCGGAGCGATGACAATCACGTGGCGTTTGGCGGAAGCTGACGGCGGCACCGAAGTGACCGCCCTCTGTGAGGACATCCCGCCGGGGATTCGCCTCGAAGATAATGAGGAAGGCTCGCGCCAATCGCTGCGCAAGCTGGCAGCCTACGTCGAGCGCGCCGAACTCACCGCGCCCACAAACGGCGAAGATTGACGCCGACGCGCCACTAGAACCGTTTGTTTTGCGAGGTATCCCTCAGACATGTTACACTTTCACTCCAACGACACCGTGATGTGATAAACTCTTCTTAAAGATTGGTAGCTATAATCTGCGGCTGTCGATGGGTAGAAAGCCGAACTGCAAGGTCTGATTGCGCGCTAAGCAAAAGCCCTTCGTCCAAGCGCGCCGTGACACAAGCGTCGAACAGGTGCCTCCACCGCTCGCAGGAGTGGTGTTTTCAGGAATTCAGCTCCCAGCGCGAGGCGTTCCGCCGGGGCAGATAGATCGAAGCAGATACTTCAAGAGGAGAGAACGGTATGCGCAAAGCCTTACTTCTGTTAAGTTTAGCTCTCGTTCTGGCGCTGAGCATTACTGCCGTCAGCGCGCAGGATGGTCTGGAAAGCGTCGATCCTTCGGGGCAGACGGTCGTTTACTGGCATCAATACCAGAACGACAGCGCTCAGGGGAACACGATGGCGTCGATCATTTCCGATTTCAACGCCAACAACGAGTGGGGCATCACGGTTGATGCGTCGTTCCAAGGCAACTACAGCCAATTGCAAGACCTGATCAACGCGGGCATCATCGCCGGCGAACTGCCGAATCTGGTTGCCGGTTATTCCAACGCGGCTGCCAGCTTCGCGCTGGACGACTCGGCGGTCGACCTGACCCCCTATCTCACCAGCCCCAAGTGGGGCTTGGGCGATACCCCCGACATCAATCAGGGCTTGCTCAACGCCGATACGGTCGACGGCCAACTGCTCGCCTTCCCGAACCAGTCCTCGGCGCAGGTTTTCGCTTATAACCAAACCCTGCTCAGCTCGGTCGGCATCGACGCTCCGCCAACTACCATCGACGAATTCAAGACCGATGCCTGCACCGTCGCCAACGCGACCGGCGCTAACGGCGAAGACCTGCAAGGTATCTCCATGACCACCGACGCTTCGGCGTTCGAGTCGTGGGTCGCCAGCATGGGCGGCAGCATCTATCACGACGGCGCGTTCGACTTCAGCAGCGACGCCGTGAAAGCGACGCTCCAGATGTACCAAGACCTCTACAACGAAGGCTGCGCTTACAGCCCGGCGGAACAGTACGGCGACCAGACCGACTTCAACAACGGCGTGCTCGCCTTCTACATCACCAGCAGCGCGGGCTTCACCTACGTGCTCGGCGGCTTCAACGATACCGGCGTCGCGGCGGACTGGGGCATTTCGACCTTCCCGCACACCGACGGCAACGAAATCATTCAGGCGTTCGTCCCTAGCATCATCATGATGCCGAGCACGCCGGAAAATCAGCTTGCCAGTTGGCTGTTCCTGAAGTATCTGGCTAGCCCGGATGTGGCGACCGCGTGGAGCGAAGGTTCGGGCTACTTCAACCCGGTGCCCTCGACCGCGATGGCGCTCGAAAGCTCGACCACCTTCAGCGCAGGTCTCGCGCCTTACTTCAACGCGGCGAACGCCCTGCTAAATAACCCGGACATCACGGTCTACAGCAGCCCGGCGCTGGCTGCCTACAGCACCGTGCGCGGGCTGATCAGCACCGCGATTGCCGACGTGACCAGTAATGGTATGTCGGTTGACGACGTGGCGGCGACGCTCCAGCAAGGCGCGGATGACGCGCTTGCCAACAATATGTAATCTCAGTACAAAAATCGGGGCACAGCCTATGTGCCCCGATAAGTGAAAATTCACGTAGGTAGGGGCGCACAACCGTGCACCCCTATTTGTTTAATCCGCGAAAATCGCCGCAACCTTGACCTCGACGCCCAACACCGCCGACGCGAATGCATTCTCGACGCCATACACGCCCTGCCGCTGAAAATGCTCGTCGGCGCGCTGATAAACCTCGATGAATTGGGCTTCCGGGTCGACCAGCCAGTATTCGCGGACGCCGTGCCGCTCGTAAACATCGAACTTGATGCCACGATCCCGCTTTGCCGTCGAAGGCGACAACACCTCGACCACCAGATCGGGCGCGCCTTGCCAATAACCGCGCTCCTGCAACTGACATTCCCCGCCGGATCGAATCCAAAATACGTCGGGTTCGAGGACATGATCGGCTTCAAAGCGAATCGCAGCAGGTGCGAAAACCGCCTGTCCCGATGGTGCTTCACTACGGATAAAGTAGTAAACATTTCCGGCGACAAGTTGATGTTTCCCCAACGGGGGCGGACTCACGACGTATTCTCCTTCGATCAGTTCATCAATGCCATCAGTCTCTGGTAAATCGAAGTAGTCTTCGGCGGTCATGGAGCGAACAATATCGGTCATGATTTTCCTCCACTACTCTACCGGCTGGACGCGGATCATCTCGGCGAGGTTGTGCCCGATGATGCGGAATTCCTTGTCTTTCAGACGCAGTTGAATCGGTCCGTGAAAGGGGGCGGCGTGGACGATTTGCAGATGCGCGCCGGGGATTAGTTCGAGCGCTGCCATGTATTCGAGGCGGTCGGGTTCGCGCGTGCGCACCCGCGTGATTTCGAGCATCACCTCTTGCGGCGCGTCGGCGAGCAGCACGTCGTTTAGGTCGGGTAGGTCGCCCTCCGGCGATGGGATCGGCTCCCCGTGCGGGCAGTGAGTTGGGTTGCCCGCCATCTGCGCCATCCGGTCGGTCACGATGTCGTCGAGCGCGCGGCTCATGCGGTCGGCTTCTTCGTGGACTTGATGCCATTCGAAGCCCATGACTTTGACGAGGAACACCTCGACGATCCGCTGACGGCGAAGCTGCTTGAGCGCCTCGCGGCGTCCTTCGTCGGTCAGGCGGATGCCCTGATAGGGTTCATGCTGGAGCAGGTCTTGTTCGCGCAGTTTGGTGACCATCCGGTTGACGGCGGGCGCGCTCACGTCGAGTAAGTCCGCCAGCGCCGAAGTGCTGACGAAGCCTTCCGGTTGCTGTTCACGGTCGCTGAGGCGGTAAATCTCCGCGAGATAATCGCGCATGGTCGAACTGAGCGCCATAGGCGTTACCAACCGTGCTCAAGCCGGGTGATCAGTCGTTCGGGCATGTCGTTCTTGCGCATCCGCTGCTGCACGGAAGCGATGTCATAGGCGACGCGACGGTGCTCCCAGACGTTGGTCTCGACGTCGAGCAGCGCGTAGGCGGCGTCAGGGTTGGCGTCGCGCGGCTGACCCACGCTGCCGGGGTTGATGATCTGGCGGTGTCCGTTGAGCGTCCGCTTCTTGCGGTAGACCGGCGGCACGGCTTCGGTATCGCCCTGATCGCCCATCATCTCGTAGATGATCGGCTGGTGGGTGTGACCGACGAGGCAGTAGGGCGTCTCAAAATGCGAGAAGTTCAGCGCAGCGATCAGCGGTTCGAGGATGTATTCCCAAACCGGCTCGCGGGGGCTGCCGTGCGCCAGCGTATAATTGCCAATGACGAAGGTCGTCGGCAGCGCTTCCAAATAGGCGACGTTTTCCGGCGTCAGCGTCTCGCGCGTCCAATCGACCGCTTTACGCGCGTCCGGGTTGAAGGTGCGGATGTCGAGCCGCCCCAGCGCCGCCCAGTCGTGATTTCCGGCGAGGCACAGGTGCGGCATCGAGCGCAGCAGTTCGACACATTCGTTGGGGTCAGGTCCGTAGCCGACGACGTCGCCCAAGCACCAAACGTATTCCCACTCGCCTTGGGCATCGGCGAGAACGGTTTTAAAGGCAGTTAAATTGGCGTGGATGTCAGAGATGATGAGGATACGCATAGGGTGAACCTACACAGCCTAAATTCGGACGAAGCTACCAGCATAATACCACGCTTTACCCGGAGCGACGAATTGATAGCGTCTAAAACGTGCATATTTATCGGCTGATTCATACGGAATTCACAGAGGGCTGCTGACGTGCCGCTGCGAGCGTTCGTCGCCGGGCGCGAGGTGATCGCCCCCGATCTCAGCGACGCCGAATGGGACGCATTGCAGGTGGCGGTCGCGGCGGGTGCGCCGGTGATGCTGCCCTGCTGTGGCGGCGCGGGCTATCTGCGGCGCAGCAAGTTCGGGACGCCGCATTTCGCCCACAAGCGCGGCGCGGACTGCGACGCTCCCGGCGAGACGATCCAGCACCTCAAGGCGAAAGCCGACATCGTGATCGCCTGCCGCCGCGCCGGGTTCAGCGCCGTGACCGAGGTTGCCGGAGACGATTGGCGCGCTGACGTGCTGGCGTCGCGCGGATCAACCCAGATCGCCTTTGAAGTCCAGTGGAGTTTCCTACGGTTGAAGGAGGCGTTGTTCCGGCAGGAGCGTTACGCCCGCGACGGCGTGCGCGGCTGTTGGTTCTTCCGCAACCCGCCGCTGGGTCTGCGCGCGCGGCGCGATCTGCCGTTGTTTCAACTTTTCGGCAACGCCGACGGCTCGTTCGCGGTCTCGATCAATGGGCGGCTCTACGGCTTGGGCGAGCTGGTGACGGCGCTGCTGGGTGGGGGCATTCGCTTCTGCGAGACTGCCGTCGCCCGCATCGAGCAGACGCTCGACCTGATCCCCTTCCCGGTGGACTGCCCCGGCTGCGGACGACCGGCGCTGGTTTACCGGGTCGATCCGCTGCTGACGGCGGGCTGTGGGCGTACTTTCACGAGTCATCCGCTGGAGTTCCGCCGTGAGGTACTCGCCGCCGTGCGGACGCTCAGCCGCCAGCGCCCCGATCTGCGCTTCGGCGCGTTCGCCGAGCAGATCAGCGGCGCGGGCAAGAAGACGCTGACCTTCACCTGTCCCCACTGCGGCACGCCGATCCCGCCGCCGCAGATCGATCTAGCGCTCTACGGCACCAATCGCCTGCAAACAGCCGAGCGCTATCCAATCACCATCCAGTTCGCCCGCCCAATCAACGGACACGAGCCGCATTGGTGCTTCCCGGATGACGGGGCGTTCTGCTGCGAGGGGTAATACAACCTCACCCCCAACCCCCTCTCCCTAGGAGAGGGGGCTTAGGAATTGGGTTATTTGTTTCCCCTCTCTTAGGGAGAGGGGACGCTCAACGAAGTTGAGCAGGGGTGAGGTTGATCGAGCTTACCGCACGGGCACCGAATAAATCTCGCCCTTGACCGTCACCCAGCGGGCGTCGATCCAGCCGACGACCCCGTTATAACGCACTTGCAGCCACTTATTCTGCCCCGCCTGCACCGTTCGCCCGATAAGTTCGAGCGGCGCGCCCCACGGAATATCGATGATCTTCGCCATACGGATACTGGGACGGGTGCGCAGATTCATCACCGCGCGGGGATAGGCGCGAGCGCCGATGTCCGGTGCGCCGTCGATGTTGTCGAAGTCGCTCCCCATCAGCGGAATGGTGTTGAGATCGACGTTGACCGTCAGGTAGCGCCCCGACGACCAGCCGACCCGCTCACCGACTTGCAGCTTATACCAGTTGTAGATTCCTTCGTCTTTGTTGCGCCCCAGCACGGTATAGGTCTGGTCTTGCGGCAGGGTCGTGATGAACGACGCGCCCAAATACGGACCCGACCGCAGCGCCAGCCCGCGCACGCCGGTGACGGTCGCGCAGATGGTCGTGCAGCCGCCGGGGGCAAGCGGCGTGAGCACGCCTCCACCGACGCCGGGCGTCAAGCCGGGGGTCAAGCCGCCGCTGACCTGAAACCACTGGAACTGGACGGCGGCTTGGTCGATGAACTCGACGTACTCCACCGTCAGCGAGTGCGTCCCCGCCGTCAGCGTTTGCTGGAAGCGGTCGGTCGTCAACACCCGCCCGACGAAGCGATCCAGCACCAGCACGCCGTCGATGAGAACGCGAATGCCGTCGTCCGACGAAGCGACGAACTCATAGGTCCCCTGATTGAACAACTGCACCGACGTGAAGCGGGCGGAGAAGTTGTCCACGTTGACTGCCGGGTTCGGGGAGCCGGTGCCCCAGTTGATGTTGATGCCATTGGGGAGCTGTTCGGTGTAGACGACCGAGCCGGAAAGGTCGGTACTGTTGTAGTAGCTCGCCGTCCAGTTGGTGCCGAAATCTGCCTGTACGCCGAACGTGGGCATCAGTGCCAACACCAACGTCGCGCACAAGAGCAGCACGAGCGCTGTGGTGTGGTAACGTGTCTTCATTCCGCCCTCCGAGTAGTTCGTGACCTGATCTCATTTGATTATAGACGCGCACGCACAGACGCGCACGCAAAGAAATCTGAATCGCCACGAAATCGTGTTTTTCCGCTTTTCCTGCTATAATTCAGAATGAAATGTGCAACCTTTTCGTCGCCTGCGACGTATATAGAAACAGTAAACCAAACCTTGAGTGGCATAGGGAGCGAACCTAAATGAGCGACAATCAAATCACCCCACCGGACGATCAGGACGACAAGAAGACCTTCAACGAAGAACTCGAAGTTGCGGGCAGCCAACTGGTCGAGCGCGTCAAGGAACTGATCGAAGAAGGCAACGTTCGCCGCTTGATCATCCGCAACCCGGAAGGGCGCACGCTGATCGAAATCCCGCTGACCTTCGGCGCAGTGGCGGGCGGCGCGCTGCTGGTCTTCTACCCGGTGCTGGCAGGACTGGCGGCAATCGGCGGTCTGCTGGCGCGCATCAAGATCGAGATCGTGCGCACCGAGCCGAACACCATCGAGCAAGAAGCCGACCACAAGGTCAAGAACGACCTCGAAGACGAATAGATAGTCTGTCGTCATCCCGTAGGGGCAGAACTCAGCTCTGCCCCTTATTGATTCCATTTAACGATTTCTCTTGCGACACCGACTGCTTGAAGCATCCGGCGACGAGCGACCAAGCCGCCTGATACAGATTGGCAGTTAAGCGCGGAGTCCGTAGGGGCGTTACATGTAACGCCCCTACAACCCCTCATCTCACTGTACTAAAGTCCTCTCATCTCCCCGTGCGCGCGGTCGATTCCCACCGCCGACAAAACTTGTCGCCTCGTTTGCGACAACATCCGGCTACAATATATACTATGCACAGTGTCAGGCGGGGTCACGCCGTTTGTATTGAGTGGTTGGATATTCCTCAACGTCACCTCGCGTTGCTGCGACAGGAGTAAAATCGGTTGGCGAAGTCACGGACTGAACAATTGGTCGCGCGCTTGCGCGATTTGCAAGCCAGTTCCGAGGGGGTTGAAGCTGCTGCGATTGTCAGTGTAGACGGCTTGAGCATCGCCTCATCATTACCCGCAGGCATCGAAGAAGATCGCGTCAGCGCGATGTCCGCCGCGATGATCTCACTGGGCGAGCGGATTTCATCGGAGTTGGGGCGCGGGCTGCTGATGCAGCTCTACGTCAAAGGCGAAAACGGATACGTCATCTTAAACGCGATTGGTGAAGAAGCCGTGCTGACGGTGCTCGCGCGCCGCGAAGCCCGGCTCGGTTTAATCTTCCTCGACGTCGCGCGCACCGTTCAAGATCTGGGCAGCCTCATCTAGCCGGGGAAAGCGTCAACCCTGTGTCGACCACGCTCTGTTACCCTAACCGCTTTGTGCTCAGCCTGTTCCTAGCTATGGAGGAGGTCATGGGACGACACGGCTTGGACGAAGCGCTCGAACTCGCGCAGATCGACCAGACGCCGCCCGACGACCTCGCCCGCGAATTCCCCTTCGAGCGCATTGGCGCGCTCAACGCCGCGCTCGACGAGATGTACGGCGCACGGGGCGGGCGCGGGATGGCGCTGCGCGCCGGGCGCGCGTGGTTCGCGCAGGGCATGAAAAGTTTCGGCGCGCTGACCGGCATTGCCGATCCCGCTTTTCGACGGCTGCCGCTCGAAGACCGCGTTGGGCTGGCGCTGCACGCGCAGGCGGAGATTTTCACCCGCTTCAGCGATCAGCGCTCGTCGCTCGAAACAACCCCGTTAGGTTTCCAATTTCGCATCGAGACCAGCCCGTTCGCATGGGGGCTGCATACCGAAAAACCCGTCTGTCACCCGCTGGTCGGCTTGCTGCAAGAATGCACCCGCTGGGCGTCGAATGGGCGCGACTACACCGTCCGCGAAACCCACTGCCTCGCCACCGGGGACACCGACTGTATTATTGTCATCAACGCTTAGGAACCAAATGTCTTATGACTGAGAAGTCAGCCGAAAAACCGCATATCCTGATCGTCGAAGACGACTTCGACCTGCTGGATATGATGGAGGCTTATTTTCGCGTGCAGGGTTACGACGTGCTGACCGCCTCGTGGGGGCGCGACGGACTCAAGCTGAGTGCCGAAGCAGCGCTCGACCTGATCCTGCTCGACATCCGCCTGCCCGACATCGACGGCTACGAGGTCTGCCGCCAACTGCGCTCGCAGCGCCGCACGCAGGATACGCCGATCATCTTCCTGACCGAAAAACGCGACCGGATCGACAAGCTGCAAGGGCTGGAACTGGGCGTCGTCGACTACATCACCAAGCCGTTCGACATTCAAGAACTGCGCCTGCGCGTCCGCAATACCATCACCCGCGCGGCGCAAATGGTTATAGTCAACCCGGTGACGGAGCTGCCGGAAACCGCTATGCTTGACGAGCGGCTGACTCAAGCCCTCTACGCCGAGCGGTCATGGGCGCTGCTGCTGCTCGCCATCGGCGGGTTGAACACCCTGCGCGAGTTGTACGGCTTCGTCTCCGCCGACGAGATGCTGCGCGCCATCGCGTTGATGGTGCAGAGCGCCGTACACCAATTTGGCGGCGAGGGCGATTTCATCGGTCACTTGGGCGCGGAGGAATTCGTCATTTTGACGACGACCGCCAACGTCGAGAGCATCCGTCAGCGCGTTGAGACGCGCCTGCGCCAATCGCTGCGCTACTTCTACCGCCCGCGCGAACTTGAAACCGGCGAAGCCAATTTTCTATCGCTCCAAACCGGCGTGGTCGATCACGCGGCGGAGCAATTCAAAGACGCGAGCAGATCAAACAGGCGTTGAGTGCGACGATTGCGCCGCCCGCGCCGAAAGGCTAGAAAGATATGCCAAATCACCGCCATAGGTTACTGAGAGTAGGCATTGTTTGGAGTTGCGGGCTAGCCTGTATTTTTTACTGCGCCATTGCGGGCGGATTAGGCTGGTGGGTCGTTGCACATACGGCTAATCACGGTGACGATACGGGATTCGGCATACTGGTTATCAGTTGTCCATTGGCTGTCATTTCGGCAATTGCTGTTGTCGCCTGTATCATCACCATAAGAAGATTTTTTTTAACCTACATCCGAAAGGATAAATCAATCATGAGTGACACTGTTTTAGAAGCGAAACCTATTTTGGAGCGCTTCCGTCTCGACGGGCGCGTCGCGCTGGTGACGGGCGGCGGGCAGGGGATCGGGCGGGCTTACGCGCACGCGCTCGGCGAAGCGGGCGCGGCGGTCGCGATTGTCGACCTCGTGCCGGAGACCGCGCAAGCGGTCGTCGCCGAACTGACCGCCAAAGGCATCGAGTCGATTGCCGTCCAAGCTGACGTGACCAAAGTCGATCAGGTCGCGGCGATGGTCAAGCAGATCACCGATCACTGGGACAAGCTGACGATTGGCGTCAACAACGCCGGGATCGGGCAGTGGGTCGACTCGGAAAGCATGAGCGAACACGACTGGGACAGGATGCTGGGCATCAACCTCAAGGGCGTGTTCCTCTGCGCCCAAGCCGAGGCGAAAGTCATGCTGGCGGCGGGCTACGGCAAAATCATCAACACCGCCTCGATGTCCGGTCACATCGCCAACACGCCGCAGAATCAAGCCGCCTATAACGCCAGCAAAGCCGGAGTCCTCCACCTGACGCGCAGTCTCGCTGCGGAGTGGGCGGATCGCGGCGTGCGGGTCAACACGATCAGCCCCGGCTACACGCGGACGGCGCTGGTCGACGATCTGCTGGCGACGCCCATCGGGCAGAAGATGCTTCCGGCATGGATGGCGTTCACGCCGCAGAAGGTCATGGGCGACGTGACCGATCTGCAAGGCGCGGTCGTCTATCTGGCGGCGCAGGTCTCCGACTTCATGACCGGCGGCGACATCGTGATCGACGGCGGCTACTGCTGCTGGTAAATATTGACAGGTATTTGCACGTAGGGGCGGGTTTCAAACCCGCCCCTACAACGCCCCACGACTAACCTCGCGCAATCGCCACCCCCATGTCCTTCGTGATTTCCATTTTCCCCTCCCGTGCGATCTCCCCCTCGATGTAGGCGCGCAGTTCGGCGATCCGCTCGTCGCTCAGTTGAATTGGATAGGACAGGATGTAGTTGACCAGCGGCTCTGCCTCGCTGATCTCGATGGTGTCGTCGTAGCGCAGCACCTCGACCTGCTCGAACTGCGCGCGCAATTGATCGGCAGCATTTTCGAGCGTGAAGCCGCGCACCGAGACGAAGCCTCCTAACCATTCCTCCGGCTGAAAGCCGAAGCGCCGCATCAGTTGGTGGATTTCTTGCAGGTGACGTTCGCCGTTGGTGGCGGCGTAGAGCGTCCCGCTCGGCTTGAGGACGCGCCGCATTTCGGCGATGGCTTGGGCGCGGTCGGGCACGTGATAAAGCATGTGGTTGGCGATCACGGCGTCGAAACTGGCATCCGGGTAGGGGATCGCCTGCGCGTCGATCTCCTCGAAGCGGAACTCGTGCGCGACCGGCGCCAGCGTCCGCCGCTGCTCGTCCAGCATCCCCGCCGAGAAGTCCGACAGCGTGATCTGCCAGCCCGCCGGGATGCGCTCGCGGTTGCCCAACCAGAGCCAGCCCGCGCCCGCCCCCAATTCGAGAATCCGCGCTTGTGGCGGAATCCGGTACAGGTCGAACAGCCACTTGAACCAGCCGTAAGGGTTGCGGCTGAACGCCGAATGCAAATACGCCCGTGCCGACAGGCGCGAAGCATCTTTATACTGATCGTATTTGAGGTAGTTCGGATCAGGGGTAGTCATCGGTTTCGCCTTTCGTCGAGCGCCGGATTGTAACGCCCATGCCGCCAGTCGGGTGATAGAACATTTGTGCGTTCAATCCGTCGGCGCTAGAATACCGCCATCCGCATTTCAAAGCAGCGGTGTATCGCCCGGCAAGCCTTCTCACGTGGAAAGGCAGGCATTCCAATGGATTCTTATGTGAAAACAAGTATTTGGCAGCAGTTTGGGGCAGCGATTGATTTGCTCACCATCACCGTGAACGCCTGCCCCGATCAGCTCTGGACGGCGGCGCTGTGGCTGACGCCCGACGCCAAACCGGAACGGGCGCAGTTCTGGTACGTCGTCTATCACACGCTGTTCTGGCTCGACCTCTACCTGACCGGCGCGGAGGAAGGCTTTCTCCCCCCGCCCCCCTTTACGCTGATCGAGCAGGAGGGCGACGATCCGCTGCCGGAGCGGGTCTACACCAAAGCCGAACTCCAGCGCTATCTCGCCGACTCCCGCGCGCGCTGCCGCACCACTATCGAGGCGCTGACCGATAAGACGGCTCAGCGGCGCTGCACCTTTGGCTGGGGCGAATGCAGTTTCTTCGAACTGTTGATCTACAACTTGCGCCACGTGCAGGGGCACGCCGCTCAGTTGAACATGCTGCTGGGGCAAATCGAGGGTCCGCAGCCGAGTTGGGTGGCTCAAGCCGAGTAGGGGCGCACCAAAAGGATGTTGAAGCGACAAAAAACCCCACATCCCCCTTCTCCTCCGCCTGTGTGGGAGAAGAGCAGGACGGTTCGCGTCCGGGGTGAGGGGTTTTTACACGCCTCCGCGCCGCGCCAGCTTAATCGACGACCGTCGGCGGCGGCTGCATCGAGCCGACCGGCACCCGGAGGTACTCGCAGGAGAGCACAATCTTGTAGTAATCGCCGCTTTCGTCCCCCCCCAAGACCCGATACTGCCGAGGTTGAGCAGGACACCGCTGTCTGCTTTACCCGGCTCGTAGTACGCCTGCGCTGAGAACGGCAGGTCGCCGACCACCGCGTCCGACGTCAAGGCGATGCAGGCGTTTTCATAAATCATAGGTCGGCAGCCCGGATGCTCACTTTTGTCAGCCCTCGGCTGACCTCAATATATAAGGGCGCAGCACGCTGCACCCCTACGAAACCGAATCCAACTATCCAAAAACCTGCTAGGCGCGAGCCATCAGGTCGGATTGGATTTGTGCCAGCACCTCCGGTGATAGCGTCAACCCGACTTGCTGGATCGCCAGCAGCGCCGCTCCAACGACCGGCGATGCCTGCGGCGTTTTGACTTCTGCGTCGGGCACGGCGCGGTGGATGGCGTTGGTCAGAATTTCGCGATACCAACCGCTGCCCGCCAACCCGCCAACCGGAACCACCGGAAACGCGCCGCTCAAGTGCAGATGATCCGCCGTTGCCTTGACCATCAGCGCCAGTTCAGCGCAGCCGCGCTCGACGATGGCGCGGGCGACGGCATCGTGCTCCGCCACGCGGACGACAATGCGGGCGAGTCCGGCGATGCCGCTGAAATTCAGCGTGGGGTAGTAGATGTGGTGCATCAGACCGAGCACGTCGTCCAGCCCCAGCACGTCGAGCACGGCGGCAGTCAGCGCCGTCCCTGCGCCGCGCCCGTCATAGGCGCGAATGACGGCTTCCAGCGCTTGCTGCCCCAGATAAAAGCCGCTGCCATAGTCGTCCATGATGTAGCCCCAGCCACCGCTGCGCCACAACTCGCCAGCGGCGTTGCGCCCATAACAGGACGATCCGGTGCCGACGATCAGCGCGATACCCGGCGCGCCCGCCGTCCCGCCCGCCAGCGCCACGCGCACGTCGTGATCGATGCCGATGGGCGTGGCGAGATTCAGGTCAAGCCCAGACAGCATCCCGCGCACAACTTCGACGTCGCTCGGCGCGCTGATGCCGCCCATACCCACGAAAAGGCTGTCAATCGCGCGCGTGCCGCAGGACTGGCACGCCTCAAGGATCGCTTGGTGCAGATTGGCGCGCCCGATTTGGAGATCGACGGCGTCGGGCTTGGACGCCTCGCTGACGGCGTAGCCAATTATCCGACCCAATTCATCGACCACGATACAGCGGGTATGCGTCCCACCACCGTCGACACCCAGTGCAAGTACCATGCGCTCTATCTGCTCCTTCGGCTGAGCCGCACTTACGCGCGGCTGCAAATAGCGCCTATTCTACCCGCAGATAGACCGCAGTAACACGGCGCGGCGGGATTTCGAGGCTGACCACGCCGTTTTCAACCGCCAAAGCACCAATCAGGTTTTCGAGCAGATCGCACTGCTGCGCCCCGGTGATCTTGAGCAGCGCCGAGCCAATCGTCGCCGTCTGCGGCTGACCGCTGGCATTGAGCAGACGAACGACGATGCCGGATTGATCGCTGGCGGCTTTGACGTGCAGCGGCAGCACCGGAGCGTCCGGCAGCTTCAGCAGCGATCCGCTGGCGGGGAGCGGAGTCGGCTCAGCCGGAAGCTCGCCCAGATGCTGGATCAGCGGCGCGGCGTTGGCGGCTTCCAAGCCGAATTGGTGCGCGCGCCCCTCGTCGAAATCACCCGCGTAGGGTTGAATCCGGTAGCGGGCGACGACTTTACCCGGCTGGTGGGCGCGGAAGTTGGTCTCCCAGTAGTTGTTGGTGACCCAACCGAGCAGCATCGCCTTGCCCAGTTGGAAATCCATCTGGTAGTGCCCGAAATGGAAATCGCCCAACTGGATCAGCGGGTTATCAGGCAGGGCGACGGTCACGCTGCGCTGCGGGCTGGCGAAATCGACCCAGCCCTGCGCGGTGAAGTAATCGCGGCAGACGCCCGGTAGCTGATCGACGCCGGGGATCACCGGCTGCCCGCCGATGTCGAAGCGGGCGGTCGCGTCGGGCAGGTTGAACGGGAACAGGATATAGGCGGCTTCCGGGTGCGTGGTCAGCCCCAACTCCCACGCCAATTCGCACTCGACAGTGTCGGCAGTGTTGGGCAGGAACACGGTCTGCACCAGATTGCCTTCGCAGCCCGGCGCGGTGAGTTCTTGCGTCACGCGAATCCCGGTTGGCGTATGGGTGACTTGATGGCTGACGACGGCGGAGGGTTGGCGGCGCTCGGCGACCCAATCTTGCTGCCAGCCGGACGGAATCTCAGCCAGCGGCGCACTCCAATCCTGCTGGAACAACAGCCAACGCGCCCAACCATGCTCGGTATCGGCGACCTGTTCGTGGACGTAGCCGTTGAGCGGATAGCCCGCCGCTTGATCGACCCACTCCCAATTAAGCTGCTTGTCGTAGAGCGAGACGATGCCGCCCTTTTCGGTGTCAAAGGCGACGCGATAGCGCTCATTCTCAACCACCGCCTCGCTGCTGGTGGTTTGTCCCGCCAGCGTGTCGAGCAGTGCGGCACGCGGGACGACTTGGTAGCCGAAGCCGGGAACTAACGTCGGCGGCAGGAGGTAATCGGGCGCGGCATCGCGGTCTTGATGCTGGCGTCCGGCGGTCGTGTCGCTGGCGATCCCGCGTGGATCAGTGCTGAAATAGGGCACCGCGCCGCTGATCGTGCGCGCCCACGGCAGCGGATTGAAGATCAGCAGGTCGTCGGCTCGCTGCCGGGCGACCTGCTGGGCGAAGTCCGCCAGCGCGTCGCGCTGGAGCAGCAGGCTCAAGCTGCGCGCGGTGTAGGCGTAGTTGGCTTTGTGATTCCACTGCGACAGCGTGTCTTCGCTATAAGGATTGCGGATTGAGATGTCCGCGCCCCACGTGTGCTCATCCCACAGGTGCAGCGATTTCCAAGCGTTAGCCCGATGGCGCGCAAACGCCTGCTGCGCCCACTGGTGATCGGTCTCCGGCAGCGCGCTGACCGCCGCGTGGATCGCGTCGGCGGAGCGCAGACGGGCGCGGCTGGCGCGGTTGACGGTCGTCTCGCGTGCGCTGCTGATGCTGCCGAAGTTCCAGAAATCCGTCCAGTCGCCCCGATAGGTTAGCAGCGCGTACTGCTTGACCGCCGCCCACCACATGCTGGGCGTCGCCAGCACGATGTGCGGCGTATGTCCGGCGGCGTTCCACGCATCGATGAAGGGCGTGAAGTCGAAGGCTGAGCCGTTGTCGCCGTAGGGATGGTAACTTTGCAGCAGCAGGATCGGCAGCGGGTAGCCGATCTCGTCCAGATAGGCTTGCAGACGGGGCAGGCGCACGTGGGCGAGGTCGTCGGCGTCGCGCCCGATGCCTTCGCGCCAGCCCTTGTCGTAGGGCCAGCCGTTGTTGACTGGGATACTCCGCCCGGATGCTCCCTGCCACTGAAACACGTGGGGACGCGGCTGGAACGCGCCGCCGAAATGCGAATTGATCGCCATCGTGAAGCCTTCGATGCCGACGTCGAGCAGCGCATCGACCAGCGACCAGTTTTCGCCGTTGACGTCGCAGTTCATGGCGTGGCGGATGGTGAAGCCGTAATCTTCGCGCAGGCGGCGCAAGGGTTGGAAGCTCTCGATCAACTGGTCGGTATCAAGCAGCGGCGTCAGGTTGGCAAACATGCCAGTGACTTCGACTCGCCCGGCGCGCTCTAGCGCAATCAGGCGCTCGACGTCGCGGTCGGCGACGGTTTCGAGCCAGCGCTGCAAGACGACCGTCGTCTCGACCGTCCAGCGAAAAGCGCCGTCGCTGTCGCGGTCGGCGTACTGCTCGGCGAGCTTGAGCGCTTGGTCGATGAAGCGGGTATGCAGTTCGAAGACGACCGGTTGATCGTGGGTGTAGCCAATATCCGTGTGGCTGTGATGAACGAGATAAATGGTCTCAAGTGGGGGCATTTGCTTTTTAGTCTTCCTTTTCGATCTTTTTCGCTTGAGCGCAGAGTCAAACGGGGTGGAGCTTGTGACCCCACCCCGTAATCCTAATTATGAACCGCTGCCCGTTTTCTGCAGGTTGAGGATGATCGGCAGCGCGCTCTGCCACCACGTCGTCGGCTGGATGTAGGGGTCTTCATTGGTGGGCCAGCCCGTCCAGTAGGTTGTGTCGAACGGCACCAGCTTCTTGGCTTGCGTCAGCGGGATGATGACCGTTTCGTCGTAGAGATACTTATAGGCGTCGACGACCAGACCGGGGATCGACGGATCGCCCAGCGGCAGCGAGCCGATTTGATCGACAATCTCGGTATAGGCTTGGGTGCCGTCGGTGTTCCAGCGCTGGTAGTTATTGCCACCCGGCGATGGCTGACCGATGGGGGCGTAGAAATGCGCCGTGAAGTGGCTCATCGAGTTCCACGGTTCGTTGACTGAACCGCAGGCGTCCCAGTTCCAGATGCCTTCGAAATTGCCCGCGTCGCGGTTGGCGAAGTTGGTCGAGTCCGCCAGCGGGTGGCTGGTCGCGTCGATGCCCGCCGCGCGGAGCTGCTCGACGATCACGTTCATGCTGCGGATGCCTTCGTTGAAGCCCGACGGCGCGATGATGTCGAGCGAGAGCGTATCGCCGTCCTTCTCGTAGATGCCGCTGCCGTTGAGCGTCCAGCCCGCCGCCTCGATCAGCGCTTTACCGGCATCCGGCTCGCCATTCGGATCGATGGTCATGCCCGCATCGACAATCGCGTTGATGAAGGGGTCCATCGCCGGGTACTCGACGAACATGGTCTTGGAGGGCACGCTGGTGCCTTCGTAGGCGATGGTGATGATCTGGTTGCGGTCGATGATCAGGCTGACCGCCTTGCGCATGTTCGGGTCGTCCCACGGCGCGACGGTGGTATTGAGCGTCAGTTGGCGCGGGCAGGGGTCAGCCCACGCATAGGGCGGGTCGGCATACCACGCTACCACATTCGGGTTTTGCATCTGAATCGCTTGGAACGCGCCCAGCGACATGTCCATCGAGCTGTCAAGTTGATGGCTGGACATCAAGAGCGCCTTGTTTTCCTCGGAGCCGGAGATTTGCCAGACCAGCCGTTTGGGTTCGGGCAGATCGTGGAAGCCGGTGGTCGCGCCCCACCAATCGTCGCGGCGATCCCACACGAATTGGGTCGGCGTGGCAGTGACCAGCTTATACGGACCGGTGCCGACGGGCCAACCCTTGTCGGGATCATAGTTGGTGAAGGTGAACGGGTCTTGCCCTTGCCAGACGTGCGCGGGCTGAATACTGATGCCACCCCAAATCCGCACCGAGAAATAGTCCAACTGGAAGCGCGGATTCGGCGCGAGCAGGTCGAACTCGACCGTCAAATCGTCGATCTTCTTCACGCTGTCAACCCACTGCTGCATACTGGCGGCGTCGGCGAGCGTCGCCGTGCTGTCGTCGAGCAGCATTTGGATCGTGAACACGACGTCGTCGGCAGTGAAGGGTTCGCCGTCCGACCACAGGACGCCATCGCGCAGCTTGAGTGTCCAGACGTCCTGCGCGTCATTGGCGGTGAAGCTCAAGCCGAGCCAAGGATCGATGTTGCCGGTTTCGTAGTTGAGGATAAACAGCGGCTCCCACAAAACTTGGTGCGCGCCCTGATTTTGGTTGGTGCCGGGAACCAGATAATTGAAGTTGGTCGGGTTGGGAACCGATGAGTCGTCGATGTCGAAAATCACGGTGTCTTCGCGGGCAACGTCTTGGGCGGATACACCTGCCGCGAGCGTGCCGAGCAGCAGGATGACGATCAAAACGAGGCTTAAACGCCCCAAGTGCGCTTTCATAGCTTTTTCTCCTCAATGTCAATTTTACTCGCCAAAATGGTCTTCCACGCAAGCGTCGGTCGCAGCGATCACCTCCTTGGGTACTCAACGTGCTTCACGGGTGAGTAAGGGAGTGCCGGTCTAGCGAAATTGGCGTCACCGGCGGTTTCAGGTACGATCCAAAAGATGCCGAAATCGGATGGCGACCCTCGGATTTGCCAAGTGACTGGATTGGAGCCGTAAAAGCACATAGTTTCTCATTTAACAACGTGCTTCAACAAACTATCACGCAAATTATATGCAGTTTAACAAAAAATAACAAGCAATCACGCGAATTCACAAAATGTGCTAAAATAGGGGTAGACAGACAGGGAAAGTATGACGGTATGATTCCAGAGCAGCGTCGACGCGATATTCTGAAAATGATCACCGCCCAAGGAGTCAGCACGATCCCAGAGCTGAGCCAAAAATACGGCGTGTCTGAGATGACGATTCGGCGCGATTTGAAGTCACTGGAAGAAAGCGGGCAGCTTCAGGCGACTTACGGCGGCGCGGTGACCCTGCCCGAAAAACCGGAACAAGTCGAGTCTACCTATCTCGTCAAAGCGCGCCTGAATATCGAGCAAAAAACGCGGATTGCCCGCTATGCTGCCGAGCATTTCGTCGACGATCACGACATTATCGTCTTGGAGCCGGGGACAACGGTCACGGCGATGGTGCCGTTCTTGATGGCGAAACAGGATTTGACCGTCGTCACCAATGGGCTGTACACGGCGAACGCGCTGCAATCGCTGCTCGCGCAAGCGACGGTGATCTGTACCGGCGGGATACTGCGCAACGTCTCGTTCTCGTTCGTGGGACCCGTCGCCGAGGGGTTTTTCCAGCAGTTCTACGCGCGCACGCTGTTCTTGTCAGGGATCGGCTTTACCCTTGACGCGGGGATCACTGACCCGCAGATGATCGATACGCAGGTCAAAAAGGCGATGATCGCCCGCTCGGATCGCGTGATCGTGCTGATAGACTCAAGCAAATTCGGCATAAAGTCGCTCACGCCCGTCATCGACGTCAAGGACATCGACATCCTGATCACGGACGAAGGCGCTCCCGCAGCGACGCTGGCGCAACTGCAAAGCCGGGGTGTGGACGTGCACGTCGTGCCCGCGTAGGTGCTGCGCGTCCGATATTGATTTGGCTTCAACGTATTTTCAAAGGCGGTATTATGCACAAAGACGTCCGCGAGCCTCATGTTCCGACCGCGTCCGGCGTTTATGATCTTTTCCCGACCTTTTCGCTGCCGGATGGACAGATTCGGGCGGGGTGCGCTGCGCTGGCGGAGATCGTCGCGGGGCGGGTTCGTGCGGGCGCGCGCTTGATCGCCATCGACGGCTTCGCGGGCATCTTGTGGTCAGTCCTACGCGATGAACTCGAAGCGGCGCTTGAACCGTTCCATCTGGCGTTGGAATGGCGCGCTACGGCGTCGGCTTTGCTGCCGCCAGCGGCGGTTTCCGAGCTGATCGCCGACTATCTCGGCGGTGATGATCCGCTTTTCGGTCGCATATGCGAGCGCGATCTGGTCGATTTTTTTGATCCCGCTCGCCTGAGCGCGCTCGGTCAGCCGAGTCAAGATCGCGCCGTGATCGTTTACGGCGTAGGCGCGGCGCTGTCGGCATCGGCAGACGTCGTGGTCTACGTCGATCTCCCCAAAGACGAACTTCAGCGCCGGATGGACGCGAAGATCGTCACCAATTTGGGCAGCGAACAAGCCAGCTACAAACGGAGCTTTTTCGTCGATTGGGTCGTGCTCAATCGCTATAAAGCGGGGCTGCTGCCCCAGATCGACTGGTTCGTCGACGGGCAGAACCCCGCACACCTCACGCTGATGACGGGCGACGATCTGCGCAGCGCGCTGTGCCAGATGAGCGAAAGCTGCTTTCGCGTGCGCCCTTGGTTCTCGCCCGGTCCTTGGGGCGGTCAGTGGATGAAGCAGCATTTCCCCGGTCTCGACCCCGCTGCGCCCAATTACGCATGGTCGTTTGAATTGATCACGCCGGAAAATGGGCTGGTGCTGGCGAGCGCTGGCGAACGCCTCGAATGCTCCTTCGACCTGATCATGTTCCAGAATTACCGCGCGGTGCTGGGGAAGGCGGCGGATCGCTTTGGCTACAATTTCCCGATCCGCTTCGACTACCTAGACACAATGGATGGCGGCAATCTCTCGGTGCAGGTGCATCCCCGCCCCGAATACATTCAGCAGCAGTTCGGCGAGCCGTTTACTCAGGATGAGAGTTATTACATCACCGCCTGCGAACCGGGAGCGGGGGTTTATCTCGGCTTCTGCGACGCTGTCGACCCGGACGCATTCCGCCAAGAGGTCGAACGCTCGCAGCGGGAAGGCGTCACCATCGACATTGATCAGTTCGTCAACCGGGTCGATGCCCAACCGCACGATCTGTTTCTGATCCCCAACGGGACGATTTACGGCAGCGGCGCGGACAATCTCGTGCTCGAAATTAGCGCGACGCCCTACATCTACACCTTCAAGATTTACGATTGGATGCGGCGCGATCTCAACGGCAATCTGCGTCCGCTGAACATCGAGCGAGCGTGGGAAAACCTGTACTTTGAGCGCCAAGCGGATTATGTCGCGGCGCGGCTCTGTCCGCAGCCGTCGGTGATCCGCGCAGGCGCGGGCTGGCGTGAAGTTTTCGTCGGGTCGCACGAGGCGCTGTTTTACGCCGTGCATCGCTACGAATTCGAGCAGGAAATCGCCGCGTCGACCGACGAGCGCTGCCACATTCTCAATCTGGTCGAGGGGCAGGCGGTCGTCGTCGAGACGGA
This sequence comes from uncultured Chloroflexia bacterium, assembly GCA_963826685.1. GTDB lineage: Bacteria > Chloroflexota > Anaerolineae > Aggregatilineales > Phototrophicaceae > Flexifilum. The sequence continues at coordinate 207,381 of CAWGYC010000011.1, forward strand.
TAACGGCACTCACGCCCAGTTCAACTTCGCGGAAACCTTCGTGATCCCGGCAGCGGCTAAGTCCTACCGCTTGATCAACGCGGGCGATCAGCCCTGTAAGGTCGTCGTCGCCTTCGTCAAATAATCGCCGCGATCAGTTCAGTCGATCACCTCGCCCTCGGCGGCTTCGACCGGCTGCCCGGCTTGGCTGGCTGCGCCCCCAAACGGATAGGTGATCCTGTAGCTGCCAGCGCCCAGCGTCAATGCCACGCTGTCGCCGATCTGCGCGCCGTCGCGCAGCGGATGACCATTGAGCGCGACGGCGTCGCGCTGCGCGTCAGGGAGCACGACCCTCGCCGAAGCGTTGAACGGGATCACGACGTCGAGGGTGATCTGCCCCGTTTCGTCGAACTGCCAGCCGCTTTCGTAAACGCCCGCCGCCGAGCGATAGCGCGCCTTCGCCCAGTCCAGCGACTTGTCCGGTTTGGGGGCGATCTTGGCATGGCGGAAGCCAGTGATCCCGTCCTCGTCGGCAGTTGGGTTCAGCCCGCACATATCGCGGTACATCCACTCGACAATCGAGCCGTAGGCGTAGTGGTTGAGCGAGTTCATGCCGGTTGAGCTAATCGAGCCGTCGGCGTTGAGCGAGTTCCAACGCTCCCAGATGGTGGTCGCGCCGAGGTTGACGGCGTACAACCACGAGGGGTAATCCTCGTTGAGCAGCAGCGTGTAGGCGAGGTCGTTGGCGCCGATGTTCGACAGCACCCGGCAGAGATAAGGCGTGCCGACGAAACCCGTCCGCAGGTGACGGTTGTCCTCGTTGAGCCGCGCGATCAAATCGGCTTGCACGCGCTGACGATGCGCGTCGGGCACCAAATCCATGAACAGCGCGAGGGCGTAGCCGGTCTGAGTCGGGATCGCCAGCCGTCCGGTGGCGGTGAAGTATTCCCGCTGGATCGCCGCCTTGATCTCGGCGGCGAGGCGCTCATAGGCGTCGGCTGGTGCCTGCTTGCCGAGCACAGCGGCGGCGCGCGCCACCAGCCGCGCCGAATAGCAGTAGAAGGCGGAGGCGATGAAGTCCTGCGGCGTGCCGCCCTTGCGCGAAGCCGGGTCGCTGGCGTCGAGCGACAGCCAATCGCCGAAGTGCTCGCCTTCCGTCCACAGCCGTTTGCCGCCGGAAGCCTCGTCGATCCGCTGGATGTAGTCGACCCACGCGCGCATACTCTCGAACTGCTGTTCCAGAATGCCGACGTCGCCGTAGAAGTCATAGAGCGTCCACGGCAAAATGGTGGCGACGTCGCCCCAAGCGCTGGAACCGCCCCGCTCCAGATTGTGCATCGGCACGATGTGCGGCACCATGCCGCCGGTTTTCGACTGCTCTTTTCCCAAATCGTAGCCATATTTGGCAAAAAAGGCGGCGGCATCCATGTTGAAGCAGGCAGTACCGGAGAAAATTTGCGCGTCGCCCGTCCAGCCGAGCCGCTCGTCGCGCTGCGGGCAGTCGGTGGGGATGTCGAGGAAGTTGCCTTTTTGACCCCAGAGCGCGTTTTTGAATAACTGGTTGACCTGCGCGTTCGAGGTCTCGATCTCGCCGATGATGTCCATCCGCGAATAGATCACGCAGCCGGTGAAGTCGTCGAGGTCGAGGTCGCCCACCCAGCCGGAGATTTTGACGTAGCGGAAGCCGTAGAAGGTGAAATACGGCTCGACTACCGCGTCGCTGCCGTCGGCGATGTAGGTGTACTCCGCCTTCGCCGTGCGCAGATTGTCGCGGAAGAAGCTGCCTGCTTGCAGCACCTCGCCGAATTGGAGGTGGATGCGCGTATCGACCGGCGCGCTGGTCTTGAAGCGCAGCCAGCCGGTCATGTTCTGTCCCATGTCCAGCACCGTCTCGCCCGCTGGCGTGTGGATCAGGGCGACGGGCTTGATCGTTCGACGATGCCGACCGGCAGCGAGCGGCGCGCTTCCAGCCGCGCCATGTCGATGGCGATAGGCTTCACGCGAGACGACTTCACCCGGCGCGGGCACGACTGCGCGGGATGCGGGCGTCGTAGACCTCGCCGTCGAAGATGCTGCTCTCGATCACCGGGGAGGGCTGCGAGCGCCACGACGAATCGGTGCCGACGGTAATGTTCGCTGCCGTCTTCCAGCGTGACGCGCAGCTCGGCAATCAGGACGAAGCGGTCGCCGTAGAAATCGACGCTGCCGCCGTTGGCGCCGTAACGTCCCTTGTACCAGCCGTTGCCGAGCATGACCGCGACCCGATTCGCGCCGACGGTGAGCTGGTCGGTGATGTCGAACGTCTGGTACTGAATCCACTGGTCGTAGGCGTTGCAGTAGGGCGTGAAGATTTCGTCGCCGACCTTCTGCCCGTTTAGCTCGAAGTGATACAGCCCTAGCCCGCAGACATAAGCGCGTGCCGTCACCGCCCGCGCGGGCAGGTCGAACTGCCGGTACAGGATCGGATGGAGTTGGTTGTCTTCCCAGTCCGGGGTGATCCATACTGCTTGCCAACCTTCGTCCCGCTTCGCCGTCTCAAACCAAGCGACCTCGCTTTCGGCGCGCTCGGTTTCACCCCAAACCCTGACCTTCCAGAAATAGCGCGTGCGCGGCGCGAGGTCAAGCGGCGGGCGGTACGCCAGACTGTCAATGCCGGAGTCGTAGCCCGCGCCCGCGACCTTGCCGCTGTCGAAGACGATTTGCTCGAAGTCGGCGTCGCGGCTGACCCGGACTTGCGCGGCGGTTTGCACCGGGTCGGGCGTCTCCTCGACGATCCAAGCAAAGGTCGGTGTTTCGATAGCAAAGCCCAAGGGGTTGACGATGTGGTTGGTCTTGAGATGCGTAATTTTCACGGTTAACCTTACGGATAGGGTACAAACAACATCCTCAACAGGTTGTCTTGGATTTCCCCTTTGGCATCCTGTGCCCCCGGCTTTTGCCGAAGCGAGCCTGAGTTTGTCACGGTGGGCGGGTCGCCCGCGTCTGGTTCAGTCGTTTCAGAAGGTTATTTAAGCACAGCGTAACGAAAAGGGGTAGTCCGTTCACGCTGGAAGCGGACATTTCGCGTAGATTGAGTATACTGTCCAGCCTAGCGTGCCGTACGCGCTGCCGACCTCGCAGCGCTCATTTTTCGGAGCGAACGATGCTGACCAACGACGACATCCACATCCGCGACCCCTTCGTCCTGCCGATCCCGACCGAGCAGCTTTATTACCTCTACGGCACGACCGGCGCGCAGGCGTGGACGAACTCGGCGGCGGGATTCGACACCTATACCAGCGCCGACTTGCAGTACTGGGACGGTCCCTTCCCGGCGTTCCGACCTCCGGCGGATTTCTGGGCGGATCGCAATTTCTGGGCACCGGAAGTGCATTTCTATCGCGGGCGCTATTTCTTGTTCGCCAGTTTCAAAGCCGAGGGCGTCTGCCGGGGGACGCAAATCTTGGTAGCCGACCGCCCGCAAGGACCCTTCGCGCCGGTCAGCGACCGACCGGCAACCCCGCGCGATTGGGAATGCCTCGACGGGACGCTGTTCGTCGACGCCGACGATCAGCCTTGGATCGTCTTCTGCCACGAGTGGGTGCAGGTCGGCGACGGTGAAGTCTGCGCCCTGCGCCTGAGCGACGACCTCAAATCGGCGGTTGGGCAGCCACAGGTGTTGTTCCATGCTTCCGAGGCAGCGTGGGCGCAGGAGATCAACTCGAAGGGCAGGCGGGGCTACGTGACCGACGGTCCTTCGCTGTATCGCTTGTCCAGCGGCGACCTGATCATGCTCTGGTCGAGCTTCGGCGACGGGGGCTATACCGTCGGCGTGGCGCACTCGGCTTCCGGCGACATTCTCGGCGCGTGGCAGCAGCAGCCGGAGCCGCTCTACGCGGGCGACGGCGGTCACTGCATGATCTTTCGCGGCTTCGACGGGCAGTTGTGGCTAACTTTTCACCGACCGAACCCATCCCCTGACGAGCGCCCGCAGTTTCTCCCGCTGCGCGAGACCGGCACGACGGTCGAGATCATCCCAGCGTCGTGAGCAGAGCGGCTCTACTGGGTTCCGCTATCCGCCAGCGACCACCGAACCTACCCCCATTGCTGTAGAGGCGAGCCGTGCCTCGCCCGCTTTTGTGTGCCATTAAAAACTGACCCCTCCCTGAATTCGGGGAAGGGATCGGATCAAAAACGGCTTGGCTCAAGGGTTTGAGCCAAGCCGAAACTGAGTGTTGCTAAGCCGCTGCTGCCTAAAACCTCAGCGCCGCCGCTGCGTCCACACCGCGCGACCCCCCACAATCCCCAGCGCCACCACGATCAGCGCGACGGCGACGACTTCCAGCCGCACATCGTCCGCCAGCGGCTCGCCGGTCTGCGGGAGCGTCTTAATGCCGGTCAGCGTCGCCTCGGCGATCCGCGCCGTCGGGTCTTCGTTGTTGCTGATGCTGGCGCGGTTGGTGACGGTGAACGGGAACGCCGCGTCGCTGCGGACGTGCGTGTTGATCGTCAGCGTGATGGTTTGACCGCTTGCGACGCTGGCGATGCTGAACGTCACCTGCTGACCGCTGAAGGCAATCGTCCCGGCCGTCGCGCTGACCGCGTCGATCTGCACAACCGAAGGCACGTCGTCGATCACCGTAACCCCGGTTGCCGCGACCGGCGCGGGGTTGCTGATAGTGATCGTCCAGACGGCGCTCTCTCCCGGCTTGGCGAACGGCGGGAAGACCGACTTGGTGATCAGCGGATCGGCGATCACCGGCGCGGGCGGCGCCTGCGTTGCCGGTTGACTGGTCGGTTGAACGACCGCCTGCAAGCCGAAGTCGGCGGGCGTCGAGATTGTCTGCGGCACCGTGACGTCAACCGTCAGCGGTGTGGTCGGGTTGTAGCCTGCCGGAGCCGTTATCGTCACGTGATAGGTGTCGGCGCTCAGGCTGGCGAAGGCGTAATGCCCGCTCGCATCGGTCGTCGTGCTCGGTTCGCCCGCGTCCCAGCCGCCGCTGCTGTCGAGGTCGAGGAAGACCGTGACCCCGTTCATGCCGCTCTCGCCGGGGTCTTGCGCCCCGCTGCCATCCAAGTCGTCAAAGACCGTTCCGGTGATCGTGTTGGCGTCGAAGGCGGTGACGTTGAAGGCGTCGCTGATGGCGTCGGTCAAGCCGCTGGCGCTCGCCCGCAGGGTATAGCCGGTGCCGGGGTTGTTCAGGCTCAAGTCGCTGAAAGTCGCCACGCCGCCGCTGACCGTCGCCGAGAGGGTGCCACTCAGCGTGCTGCCGCCGGGATTGCTGTCCAGCGCCAGCGTGATCACCGTCGTGAAGTCGCCGCTGACCAGCGCGTTCGAGGCGTCTTCGACCTGCACCGTCACGGCGGGGACGAGGGTCGAACCGGCGATGCTGTCGGTCGGCTGCTGGGCGAAGGCAAGCTGCGTCGCGCTCGCCGGTGTGCTGACCACACAGGCGACGTCGAACTCGAAGGGCGTGGCGCTGGCGTCGTTGTTGACAATCGAGACCGTGCCGCTGTAACTGCCGTTGGTCGTCGCGTCGCATTGGAGATCGAAGCTGGTCGAGCCGCTTGCCGCGACCGGCGAGGTTGGCGCGCTGGTCAAGCTGAATCCGCCGGGGATCGTCGGCGCTGAGAAGGTCAGGTCGGCGCTGCCGCTGTTGCTGATGGTGAAGCTGTGCGTCACCGGCGCGCCCGCCGTCGTCGTGCCGAAATCGGTATCGTCGGTCGTGGATGGCGTCGTGTCACCGCTGCTGATCGCCGTACCGTTGCCGATCAGGTTGATGATCGGCACGGGCGTGATCGTCGCCGTGCAGGTCACGTCGAAGGTGAACGGATTGGCGCTGCTGTCGTTGTTGGGGATCGAGACCGTGCCGCTGAAGCTGGCGTCCGACGCCGCGTCGCATTGCAGGTCGAAGCTGGTCGAGTTGCCTATCGCGACCGGCGAGGTCGGCGAGTTGGTGACGGTGAAGCCGCTCGGAACGCTCAGCGCCGAGAGGATCAGGTTATCGGTGCCGGTGTTGGTGATGGTGAAGGTATGGATCACCGGCGTGCCGACGGTCGTCGCGCCGAAATCGGTGTCGTCGGTGACGGTCGGGGTGGTGTCGCCGTTGCTGATGGCGGTGCCGCTGCCGCTCACGCCGATCACTGGGATGCCAGTGACGAGGCAGGTCACGTCGAAGTCGAAGCTGCTGACGTTGGCGGCGTCGCTGTTGATCGTCACCGTGCCGCTGAAGCTGCTGGCGGAAGCGGCGTCACACTGAAGGTCGAAGGTGGTCGTATCGCCGGTTGCGACTGGTGACGCGGGCGAACTGGTGACGGTGAACCCGGCGGGCGGTGTCACCGAGGTGATGGTCAGGTCAGCCGTGCCGCTGTTGCCGATGGTGAAGCTGTGCGTCACCGGCGTGCCGACCAGCGCCGCCCCGAAGTCGGTGTCGTCGGCGACGTCCGGCGTCGTGTCGCCAGCGCTGATGGCGCTGCCGTTGCCGCTCACGCTGATGATCGGTCCGACCGGATTGACGAGACAGGCGACGTCGAAGTTGAAGACGCTGACGTTGGCGGCATCGCTCGTGATCGAGACAGTGGCGCTGTAGTTGTTGGCGGCGGCGGCGTCACACTGCACGTCGACCGTCGTCGAATTGCCGACTGTGATCAGGGTGGCGGGCGTGTTGGTGATGGTGAAGCCTGCGCCTACGTTGATCGCGCTGATGGTCAGGTTGTCCGTCCCGGTGTTGTTGACGGTGAAGGTGTGTGTGACCGGCGTGCCGACGGTAGTCGTGCCGAAGTCGGTGTCGTCGGTCGTGCTGGGTGTGATGTCGCCGCTGGCGATCAGGTTGCCGCTGCCGGTCACCGCGATAGTCGGCGCGCCGGTCACGAGACAGGTCACGTCGAACGTGAACGACGGCGTATTGCTGGCATCGCTGGCAATTGTGACCGTGCCGCTGAAGCTGTTGGCGCTGGTCGCATCGCATCGCAGGTCGAAAGTGGTCGAATTGCCCGCCGTCACCGGCGACGCGGGCGAACTGGTGACGGTGAAGCCGGTCGGCGGCGTGACCGACGTGATCGTCAGGTCAGCCGTGCCGGGATTGTCGATAGTGAAGGTGTGGGTCACCGGCGCGCCGACGCTGGTCGTGCCGAAGTCAGTGTCGTCGGTCGCGCTCGGCGTGATGTCGTTGTTAGCGATGGCGTTGCCGTTGCCGCTGACCGCGATGCTCGGTATCCCGTTGACGACGCAGGTCACGTCGAAGCTGAAGGACGGCGCGTTGCTGGCGTCGCTGGCAATCGTCACTGTGCCGGAGAATGTGCTGACCGAGGCGGCATCGCATTGCAGATCGAAGGTCGTCGTGCCGCCGCCGGACGTCACCGGCGAGGTGGGCGAGGTGGTGACGGTGAAGCCGGTCGGCGGCGTGACCGACGTGATGGTCAGGTCAGCCGTGCCGTTGTTGGTGATGGTGAAGGTGTGCGTCACCGGCGTGCCGATAGTGGTCGTGCCGAAGTCGGTATCGTCGGTCGTGCTCGGCGTGATGTCGTTGTTAGCAATGGCGCTGCCGTTGCCGCTGACGGCAATGTCGGCGCGGCGGTGACGAGGCAGATCACGTCGAACGTAAAGGACGGCGTATTGCTGGCATCGCTGACAATCGTCACCGTGCCGCTGAACGTGTTGGCGCTGGCGGCGTCGCATTGCAGGTCGAAAGTGGTCGAATTGCCCGCCGTGACCGGCGAGGTCGGCGGCGAGGTGATGGTGAAGCCCGCGGGTGGCGTCACCGACGTGAGGGTCAAATCCGCCGAGCCGGTGTTGTCGATGGTGAAGCTGTGCGTCACCGGCGCGCCGAGGGTCGTCGTCCCGAAGTCGGTGTCGTCGGTGGTGCTCGGCGTCGTGTCTCCGGCGGCGATCAGGTTGCCATTGCCGCTGACCGCAATCGTGGGCACACCGATAGCAATGCAGGTGACATCGAAGCTGAAGGTCGTGTCGTTACCCGCGTCGCTGGTGATGATCACCGTTCCAGAGAAGACGTTGGGCGTGGCAGCATCGCACTGGAGGTCGAACGTCGTTGTGTTCAGCCGTCCTGACGAGACGGGCGAGGTGGGCGGCGTGGTGACGGTGAAGCCGGTCGGCGGCGTGACCGACGCGATGGTCAAATCCGCCGAGCCGCTATTGATGATCGTGAACGTATGCGTCAGCGGCGTGCCGACGTTGGTCGCGCCGAAGTCGGTGTCATCGCTGATGCTGGGCGTGGTGTCGCCATCGCTGATAAAGTTGCCGTTCCCGGTCACTTCGATCAGCGGCACGCCGACGTCGACCGAGTGCGTGCTGCTGTCGTTCGCCGAGTTGTCGTCGGTCACGCCGCTGACCGCGACGGTGGCGGTGTTGTCGATGCTGGTCACGGCGCTGCCCGCATCGATCACGGCGTCGACCGTGTACACGACCGAGTTGCCGCCGCCTGCCGCCACGTCGACGCTGGCGTTGATGTTGCCCGATCCGCTGCTGCCGCTGGTGCAGGCAGCCGTGCCGTTGGCGGCGCAGGTCCAGCTTACCGATGAGAAGGCGCTGTCAAAGAGATCCGTCACGCTGATCGACGGCACGGCGGAGGGACCGCTCGCGCTGACGGTGATGGTGTAAGTCACGGTCGAGCCGGGGGTGTAGGTGCCCGCTGGCGCGGTCTTGCTGACCGCCACGTCGACGTGTGGCTGCGCCGGGAGGTCGAGCGAAGCGCTGTTGTTCGCCGTGTTGCTGTCGCTGGTCGTCGCCGGAGTCGTCACGGTTGCCGTATTGGTCAGGTTCGCGCTGGCGCTCGCCGACGTGTTGGCGGTGATCGTAAAGACGAGGCTGCCGCTGCTGACGTCGACCGGCTGGCTGATGTTGCCGCTGCCGCTCGCGCCGGTGCCGGAGGGCGAACCGCTGACGCACGAGGCGCTGCCGTTGGCGACGCACGCCCACGTGATTCCCGTGTGCGCGGCGGTGAACGTATCAGTGACCGTTGCCCCGACCACTGCGCTCGGTCCGGCGTTGGTCACGGTGAGGGTGTACTGGATCGGCGAGCCGGGCACGTAAGCGCCGCTCAAGGGGCTGTATGCCGGGACGTTGCTGGTCTTGGTGATGGCGAGGTCGGCGCGGTCGGCGTAGATACGGGCGAACAAATCAGGACCCGTCGCCCACGCGAAGGCGGTGTCGTTCTGGTCGCTCATGCCGACGGTGTTAAAGCTGCGTCCCGCCGTGCCGGAGCTGTCGACCTGAAAGTCGGTGCCGAAGGCGGTGCCGCTGGCGTTGTAACGCCGCGCCATCGCGTGGGTATCGCCCGCGCCGCTGTCCTTCTCCCACGTAATCGTGAAGTCGCCCGCGCCGTTCATGGCAACGTCGGCGACCGAGTTCGCCACGCTGGTATCGGAGGGCAGCAGGAACGCCACGCCCTGCGCGGTCAGGCTGCTGTTGTAACGCCGACCGTAGGTTTGCAGGTCAGCGGTGCTGGCGTTGCTGTCCCAGACGATCACGAAATCGCCGGTGCTCAGCCGCATGGCGATCTGGGGGTCTTGCTGCGTCCCCGCGCTGGCGTCGACGGTGGTGTCGCCGGTCAGTGCTGCCCCCGTCGAGTCGAAGTGACGCATGGTGACGTCGGGCGTCGCCGGAGTCACTGCGCCATCGCGCCAAGCGATCACGAAATTGCCGCTGTTGTCCATGCCCACCGTGGATGCGGTCTGCGGACCGAAGGTGGCGACGTTCGCTTGCGTTTCGCTGCCCTGTGCTGTGCCCGCGCTGTTGAAGCGCTGGAAGAAGATGCCGGTGCTGCTGCCGTCGCCGAGGCTCTGCCACGTGACCACGAAATTGCCGCTGCTGTTCATGGCGACGCTGGCGTCGGTCTGCGCGCCGGTCGTCGTCGTATTCGCGGTCAGGTCGCCGGTCAGCGGCGTGCCGCTGGCATTGAACAGCCGATAGTGGACGTTGTAGTCGATTGCCGCCGTCGTGTCGTCGTCGCTCGTCCAGACGATCACAAAATCCCCATTGGTGGGATTCATGGCGATCTGCGGGTAGCGCTGATCCTCACTCTGGGCGGTCGCGCCGTTGACGAGGGTCTGCCCGCCTTGCTGCGCGCCCGTTTGGTTATAGCGTTTGAAGAAAATGTCGCTTTCACTGGTGGTGATGTCGCCCTGCCAAACGATTACGAAATTGCCGTTCGGCTGCATCGCCATGTCTGCCCGGAAGTCGTTGAGGTTGGCGGCGTTCGCGTCGTTGACTTGAAATTCGGCGGCGAGCGGCGTGAAGACGGCGTAAACAGTTCCGATGAGCGCGAGAAAACTCAGCAAAACGATGACGAACCCAACAAATCGCACGCGAATACGGAGCGGGTTCAACAATTGATCACCTCATGACTTCAGAAAGTATTGCCTCGAATGAGCTGCTTCACGACACTGCTGATTCAATATTGGCGTATCATTGTGACGAGAAATCGGTTTCGTTTTTTGCGTCTATTGGTGAATATAACAGGTGGAAGTATACTTGCATATCAACATCATCGGCAAGTACCCACCCGCTATTTTCAATGTCGAATGCGAAACCCGCTCGCCGTCGTCGCTCAACGAAGCCGGTGAGCCAAAATTAGGTACAGTTTATGACCGTGTAGTGCGAGAATCACACGTCTTAAGGGGATGATCTATGCGCGGCGGCAAAGGCTTGACTCGGCGGGATTTCATCAGAATTGCGGGTGTTGGCGCGGTGGCGAGCGCGGCAGTACCCGCGCTGTCGCCGCTTCAGGCGCTCGGATCGGGCGGCGCGCTCCGGGTAGGTGTGCTCGTGCCCATCTCCCGATCTTACCCGGCGCTCGGCGAAAACTTCGCCGCGGGTCTCAAGACCTATCAGCGCCAGACGGATCGCCATTTCGATCTGCGCGTCCATGCCTTTGATCAGAGCAGCGCGCGGCAGATCATCCAGAGCCTCGGCAAAGATCGCCGCCTTGACCTCGTCATCGCGCTGATGGGCGCAAACCTCGCCGACCGGCTCCGCCCGCTGCTTGAGGATGCCCGCTTCCCGCTCGTCGTCGCCGACGTGGGCGCCAACGTCGTCCGCCCGGACGAACTCAACCCCTCGGTGGTCTACCACTCGCTCAATCTGTGGCGGGCGAACTGGGCAGCCGCCGCTCACGCCGTCCACCAATATGGGCGTAAGTCCTTCGTCGCTGCCTCGTTTCACGAGAGTGGCTACGATGCTCTGTACGCCGCTCAGTTGGGCGTTGAGAGCGCGGGCGGTGCCGTCGTTCAAACGCGGATCACCCACGTTCAGCCCCAATCGGGCGAAATGGCTGCTCTGCTGAGCGAGATTCAGTCCACCCAGCCCGATTTTGTCTTCGCGCTCTACAACGGCGCGCAGGCGGTCGAATTCATGAACGCTTATCAGGCGGCGGGCATGTTTAGGCAGATTCCGCTGGTCGCGTCGAGCTTCGCGCTGGACGATCCGGTCTTGGCTGCTGTCGGCGACTCGCTGATCGGCGTGCAGTCCGGGTTCTCGTGGTCGAGCACGCTCGACCACGCGGCGAATGCGCGCTTCGCGGCGGCTTATCAAATCGTCAGCGGCAAGCGCGCCGACGCTTTCGGCGTGTTGGGCTACGAGGCGCTCCAGCTCGTCGATCAGGGCGTCCATGCCGCTGGCAGCACCCGTGCGGATCGGCTGGTGGAAGCCATCAACGCCGTCCAGTTAGAAAGCCCGCGCGGCGTCGTCAGCCGCGGCGCTGACGAGGGCGTGTTCGCCAGTCCGCTTTATTTGCGCGAGGTGCGGCGACAGGGTAACACTTGGCAGAATACGTCGGTGGCGCTGCTCGAACTCGCTGCCCGACGAAGCAGCCTTAGCGAAATTCGCGCCATCCGTGCTGCGCAGCGGTTGGCTGAATCCATATTTGTCGCTGTGATCGCGTAGACGAGGATTGTGATTAACGATGGCTACACCATACTTGGCGGAAATACGCCTGTTTTCCTTCAACTTTGTTCCGAGAAACTGGGCGCTGTGCAACGGACAACTGTTGGCGATCAACCAGAACCAAGCGCTGTTCTCGCTCTTGGGGACGACCTACGGCGGGGATGGTCGAGTCAACTTCGCCCTGCCCGACCTGCGCGGTCGCGTGCCGGTTCATGCCGGGAATAGTATCAGCTTGGGCGAGCGCGGCGGCGAGGAAAACCACACGGTTACCGTCAACGAGCTGCCGTCCCATAGCCATACGGTGAATGCAAATTCGGGCGTAGCCACCGGGCTTGACCCGACCGCTACTCTGATGGCAAAGCCCTTGAGTAATATTTATGCGGCTTCCAGCAACCTGACCAATACCGGCATGGCGCTCTCGAATACGGGGAGCAGTCAGTCGCATAACAATATGCAGCCCTATTTGGTGATCACCTTCGGCATCGCTTTGGCTGGCATTTTCCCGTCACGGAATTAAGGAGACCAGCGCTATGAGCGCTCCCTATATTGGCGAGATTCGGATGTTTGCGGGCAACTTTGCGCCAGTGGGCTGGGCGTTTTGCGCCGGGCAACCGCTGGCGATCTCGGAATATGACACGCTGTTTAGTTTGATCGGGACGACGTACGGCGGGGATGGCGTGAATACGTTCAATCTGCCTGATCTGCGCGGACGCCTCCCAATTCATCAGGGACAGGGTTCCAATTTGAACAACCGCATCATCGGCGAATTGTCGGGCAGCGAAAGTGTGCCTTTGACCACCAATCAAATGCCCAGCCACACGCACCCCTACATGGCAGTCACCGATCCGGCAAATTCTTCCAACCCCACCGGCAATCTGCTGGCGCGGTCGGCGAGCGACATTTATACGTCGGATCTCAGCGCGTATTCGGCGATGAGTCCGCAGAGTATCGGCTCGGTGGGCGGGGGACAGCCGCACGACAATATGATGCCCTATCTGGCGATCAGTTTCATCATTTCGTTGTTCGGCATTTACCCCTCGCCGACTTAAAAAGGATTGCGCGATGGCTGATCAATTTGTAGCTGAAATTCGCATTTTCGGCGGGAACTTTGCCCCCCTAGGCTGGGCGAGTTGTGACGGTCAGGTTTTGGCGATCAGCCAGAACACCGCTCTGTTTTCGCTCTTAGGGACAAATTACGGTGGGAATGGTACAAGCAACTTCGCGCTGCCCAATCTGGCAGGCAGCGCGCCGATGCAATGGGGACAGGGACCCGGCTTGACCGACCGCGTGATCGGCGAGAGCGGCGGCAGCGCCGCTGTCACCCTGCTGCCGACCGAAATGCCGTCGCACACCCATGCGCTGTCGGCGTCACAGGGCTTTCCTGACGGCGACCGTCCATTACCGGCAACTGCGGTAGGCGCGTTCGGCGAAACGGTCTTCGGCACGCCCGCGAACACCACCATGTCCGCGAATGTGCTGCCGTCCAACGGCAGCGGGCTGCCGCACAACAATATGCAGCCCTATCTGGGGCTGTATTTCATCATCGCCTTGCAGGGCATTTTCCCGTCACGAAGTTGAGGCAGGACGGCGCAATGGCGATCACGCTGCGTCCGATCACGCTGGACGACGAAGCCTTCCTGTTCCGGGTCTACGCCAGCACCCGCGCGGCGGAACTCGCGCAGACCGACTGGGACGACGCCCAGAAGGACGCCTTCCTGAAGATGCAGTTTTACGCTCAGCATAAGTACTACATCGAGCAGTTTCGCCACGCCAGCTTCGACGTGCTTTTGCTCGACGACCTCCCGGCGGGACGCTTGTATGTGGATCGGCGCGAGGCGGAGATTCACGTCATCGACATCGCGCTGCTGCCGGAATTCCAGCGGCGCGGCATTGGTACGACCGTGTTCACGGCGATCATGCGGGAAGCTCAGCAGAGCGGGCGCCTTGTCAGCATCTACGTCGAGCGCTTCAACCCGGCGCGCCGCTGGTACGCCCGCCTCGGCTTCACCGAGATCGAACACGACGACGTCTATTACTTCATGAAATGGCTGCCGTCGGCGGAGCCTGCCGACGCGCTGAGGGATTAATCGAACCCCATGCTTGACCAACTCACCAGCGCTGATTTTGCGCCTTACCTGAAGCAGACCTTCCGCATCTACTTCGCGCCGACCGAGTGCATCGAAACCGAACTCATTCAGGTCGATGATCTGCCCGGCGGTTACGACGACCTTGACGAGGGCGAGCCGCCGCCGCGCCGCAAACCATTCTCGCTGATTTTCCGCTCGGAGCAGGTGGATTCCTATCTGCCGCAGAAGATTTACACCGTCCAGCACGAGCAAATCGGGTCACTGGACATCTTCTTGGTGCCGATTGGTCCCGACCCAAAGGGGATGCGCTACCAAGCCATCTTCGCCTGACGACCGCCGGGCGACTTTTCGCTTAGAATGTGACGGACACTCAATGTGCCACAAATCACGGCATGCTCGTAGGTGTATGTGCAGAATTGAGCGTGCCCTCGAATAGTGATTCTTCCGGACTTAATGACGCAGGTCGAAACAACGCTCGCCTCTATTACCGAGGAGGCGGTCGTGAGCGCAGTTCACCAGCAGTTGTACGTGCGCCAGTTGCCCCGATACGCAGTGTTACAGCACGGCAGTTCAGAGTTTTGTGAGCCAGCAGTCCGACGGATCGATCTGTATGTCTGGCGAGTGCCAACTATCGATGGCAAGCACGATCTGGCACTGGATTCGCTGTTCGAGATTTCGCGATTGATTGGGAACAACAATAGGCGGTCTGTCCGGTCGGTAAAGCCAGCATTAGTTGGACGCCAGCGTTCGATAACCGAGGGCGTGCCGTGATTAGGATCAAGTTCTCGCTTAAAAATCGCCGTAAGTGCTATGCCAATCCCAACGCATCCGTGCTCCGCGCCGTGGTTTGAGTATTCGCTCGGAACCGGAATATCGCGTGCTCCTAGCGGCACATGAGCATCAGAGGGCTGAGGTGTTCGCCACCCGCTATGCACAGCGATCTGGCATTGGGGGAACCATTTCGCAAGCGGTGCGTGCTTCTGACCTGCGACGGTCGCGCAATCTCGGACAAGCGAAAACCCACCTTCAACATGTATTGACCGCGCTGGCCATTAATCTCGCCCGGGTCGTTGACTGGCTCCGTGACTGCGCTATCGCAACCCCCGCCAATCTTGCTTCGTCAAACTCATTCGCGCAGCGTCAGCCTGACTCCGAGTTCGCCAACAGTGTCAACCTTGCACACGAACCAATCAGGGAGTGGATATTAAGTGATGCCCCATCGTTGAGAATCTGAATCGTCTCACTCGCCGGGTTTTGAGGCTAATGTCCTCATGGAGTGCCGAGAGTGACCTTGATATGTCGCATCCACCGGCTCATCCGTATCTTATAGAGCTAACCTAGGTGCCGTAGACGAGCGCGATATGTCGCATCTGCAAACCCGAGGGGGCGATCATCTTTAGCTTGCGACAATCGTGGGGCGGAGAAGATAATGCTGATCAATACACTGAACAGCGTGCAACCGCAGTTACATACACCGTTCATCGCCCCACGATTGTAAGTGCTCGAGAACAGTGCCCCGTATTCTATGCTGAGAATCACGGTCCACAGCAGAGGTCCTAAAGTATTCTACTGCGCTCCCTAGCGGGGGCGAGGTCACAAACAAAGAGCGGCACTTTCGTGCCGCCCACGATTTTGTGAAGCCCATCGACTTCAAAACGGGATGTCATCAACATCGGCGCTGCCGTTTTCGCCGCTGCCTGCGCGGTCGAGCAACACGAGCCGATGAGCATCCACGTCATTGCCCACCTGCGGCGTGCCGCTTTGATCGACCCACGCGGATGGACGCAGCCATTCCGCCATCACCTGCACGAGCGAACCCTTGTGGACGTACTGCTCGGCGATGTCTGCCAGCTTGTTCCAGCAGCTTACCCGTATCCACAGCGTCTGCTTCTGCCCCGCGCCGTTCTTGCGGCTCATAGCGATGCTGAACGAAGCGACTCGCTGTTCGCCGACCTGCCGCACCTGAGGATCACTGCCGATGTAGCCCGTCAACAGAATGTGGATGCTCGTACCCATGATCGTTGCTCCTTCGCGCTGTGCGCTTGTCCCTTCCATCGACCCTGTGCCGATGTCTGACCAGACCAGAGCAGGCGCGTAAACGCGCGATGTCATCCGTAGCAACCGAACGGTTTGCACACCAGAGGTTGATCGCAGTTATCGGTTGCAAGGACGGTCAGCCGATGGCGATGAGGGGCAATGCGCAGCATTGCCACCGGCACAAGCCAGAAGCAATCGGCTGAAACCGATGTCTCGCCAGCATTGGCGAGACATTGACACCGCGCCGTGCCTGCTAGGATGGTCAAAGACGGATCGGCACGTGTAGGTCGATGGAAGCGGCGCCGCGCGAAAAGCGGCTCGGAGGACAGCTTCTTTGCAGATGCGGACTGAGAGAGATCCGCTAGAGCTGGGAACAGCTTGTCTTTAATAATCGGCGGCGAAAAACGGTGGGCAAGTGCGAAGCAGTGTGGATGGTTCAAGCCTTAGTCGAGCGGCACGAACCAGCTGCCGCTCACGCGGCGGATACTGCTATCATTAAGGAAGCGGACGAAGACGGTATGGATGCCGACACTGTAGGGGTCATTCGGGCTGTCCGTGAGGGGATAGGCGGACCGCGATGCACTTGCGGCGTGCGTCAACTGCGGACAGCCCAACAATGCGTCCGATCGTGCCCGGTTTGGGTAGTTTGGAATGGTGGATATGTTGCCGATCCGCTTTGAGCATGATCAGGCGCCACCTTCCGGCCCGAGCGAAGCGACGGTATTGCCGTAGCCGTTGATCAACTGCACGCCCTCACCGTATTCTGCGGCGGCGCGCTCTAGTGCGTGCAGCGCCTGATCGTAGCTGAAAAAGCGACCGTATTCGTCGAGCATTTCGTCCTCCAGGTCACGCAGGTGAAAGGGCGGGATCGGTTCACAGTTCTCGCTTGCAGCGCGTACCTCGGCGGGGATTTCGGTGACGACCAGAGCCGTCGCTGAAGCCATCGCGACCGGTGTCCCGTTCTCCGACGCGAGCGCCGCTAAGCGCGCGAAGGGATCAATCCAAGTCACTCGGTACTCGCCGCCCGGCAGCAAAAGCGCGCCATCGAAAGCGCGCACCTCGTGGACGAGTTTGGCGCGTCCTTGGGGATAGCAGTGCTGCTGCTCCCCGCCGACTGTGACAATCAGCGGATTACGCTCATCCATCGGGCACAGATGCGTCACAAAGTCGGCGAAATCATCGGCGATGCTGACCTCCACGTGGACGAAGCTGTCGAGGTCGATGAAGCGCGCTTGACGGATGGCTTTTTCCATCGCCGCATCAGGCTCCACGACTTCGGCATCAATGGCCACCGGCAGCATGAACGCGCGGATCCCGCGTGCTTCGAGGTCGCTGAACTCGGTGAAACAAAATGAGACACCCGTTGTGAAAACCGGGGCGGTCGTATGCGACGGCGCGCACGGGGCTGCCGAGCTGCGCGGCAAGCGTATTGACGGCTTGGACATAGACGGCGCGATAGACTTCCGCACCGTCGGGGGTGGACTCGCCGTCGGCAAATCCACGACGATCCTGCATGTCGTCCCAGAAACGCATGAAGTGGTCCTTTCCGCTATTCGATTGTCGAGCACTTGCGTTAGGTCAGATACGGCGTCAGTTCGTCACGGCAGATGGGGAGGCTGCGAACGCTCAAGCCGTCGAGGCTGACGAAGGTAGCGAAGGTCGTCACCGGCTGACGGCGCAGCAGCGCGTAGAGATAGCTTGCCGCCGCGCACGCGATGAGGTCGTTGACCAGGAGGTGCTGATCGCCCTGAAGCACCAAGTCGGCGCACGAAAGCGGTTCAGTCTCAACCTCAGACATTGGCTCCGGCTCGAGCAGGGCGGGAAAGAGCAGCGCGGCGTTGGGCAAGTAGTGATAACTGCCTTCACCGCCTTCAATCTGCCGCCGCACAAGATCGCGGTCGCTCGTGTTGCCGAGCACCACCTGTCCGCTGGCGCGGTGATTGCCGCAGTCAAGCCAAACGCCCTGAATGTGCGCCAATTCTCGCCGCGCAAGGTGATTATCGACCGCGCCGATCACCAGATTGCTGCCGTAGCGCTCGAAATGCTTCTCCGCACTCACGCCTTCGGGTACAGCAGCAATCTCCAGCCCCAAGGCACAGTTGAAGCGGCGCATCAGCGCGATGGCTTTGTTCTGCCCGATTTCGGCGTCTGTGAACAGCTGACGTCCGACATTTTTCGGCTCGACCGTATCTGGATCGATGAAGACAACTCGTGGCGGGTGCAGACGGGATCGGCGCAGGTCGTAGACGATGCGGGCGACGTGACGGGCAATCTGGGCGCCGGTGCCGCCCAGCCCCACGATTGTGACGGTCTTGATGTAGAGGTTCGGGTCGAAAACGTTCATGGCTCACTCCCGAGCGTCTGTGCCAGCGTTCGGTTGACCGGTAGGAGATCGGAGGTCGGATAGCGGCGCGCTTTGCGCCCTTCCAGCGCGATGAACTGCTGGCGGATGTCGCGCGGATGGGCTTTGCTTTTTCCCCCCACGCCGTGATCCCCGAATGGTGAGCCAAGCAGCACCCGCCAGTCCTCCACCAGCGACGTCCCACGCAGCGCCTCCTCCGACACCAGCGGCACGCTGCCCCAGCAGATGGTTCCGGTGTGAAACACGTTCGGTAGGGGGGCATGGAACAGCGGCGCGTCGAGCGCCGTCGGGCGTTTCTTGACGGCGAAGAGGCGATACTGCGGATTCCCGGCTTCGGTCGTGGCGCGGATGAAGACAAGAGGCGGCAGCGGAACGCGGATCGCGCTCTCTGAGCCTTCCAGGTACAGCCCGGTCTTCTGCGGCGCGCGGTATTCGACGACGGTTTTTTGGACGCCTTCATGCCGCACCAGCAGTGTGCTGCCTGACAGCAGCCCGGTGTCGAAACAGACTTTCGCCGCCAAGGCGAGCGCGACCTGCGCCGGATCGACCGGGTACTCACATGCTTGTTCGCCCTCGCGCTTAAGCAGCATCACGCCGAAGCTGTAGAAGCTCAGCACCAGCGACGGCTGCTCGGTCAGCGCTTCGGTCAAGCGACGGTTGGGTAAAACACGGCCATCGAAGTCGGAGGTGGGGTTCACGATTCAGATCCTTTCTGTGTGTCAATTTCCGATAGGCGCGGTCTACATTCTCAGACAGGACACGGAAGGTGTCCGGCTCTGCTTGAATGTGCGCAAGTCCAGCCGCCACGTCTTTCAAGATGCCGTCCGCTTCCGCCATGATTTCCCTAGCGAAAGCGACGTTTTCGGCATCCCACGCGAGCGGCTCAATCTCGGCGAGCGCTTCGTCGTCGCAGTCGATCAGGCTGTTTCCGGTGCAGGAGAACAGCCAAGCGAGCGCCCAACCGACCTGCGGCCAGCGCGCATCCTTCTGCTTGATTAAGCTCTCCGCCAACAGGCGTCCGACGACGTAGGCTTCATCGGGGACCTCGATTCGCCAGTCGTCCGCGTCGGGTTGAATGCCAAACAACCGCAGAATGCGAGCCAGATCAGGCTGCTCGGTGGACAGCTCAGGCAGAGAAAGGTTGATCCCGTGCGCTGGCAGCGGAATGCCGTAAGCGAGATATTCGAGCGCTTCCAGCGGGATGCCAAGCCGCCTGACTTCTGAACAGACGTAGCCATCGAGCAAAGCGTAGCTCGCGCCAGCGCGGATGCGCTCGACGGCACCGGCGTAAATAGCAGGGAAGACGCCGCGCGTGACCCTGAGCGCGCGTGACACGTCCTCCCCTTCCCCGTACTCGTAATCCTCCGGCATCTGCCACAGCGGGTCGAGCCAAGCAACTGCATTGGCAAGGGCAAGGAAGGGATCGTCGAGCATCGCTTGCGCCAACAGCGCATAGGTCTCCAGCAGCGCATTCATAAGCCGTACTCGGGAAGTGCAAACGTCGTCAGCGGGATCGCCGCAAGCTGCGCGAGCTGCTGACATCGCTTGCTGACAGCGCCTCGTATAGCCGACGAGTTCAGTCACGGCCTCGGCGACCACCTCGCGCGGCAGCCCAGTCGGAAAGAACTGCCCGGCCGGATAGTGCTGGGGATGCTGCGCATCCTTAAGCAGCACCATCCCCTTCAGTTCGACCGGCGGCACATTCGCAAGGCACGTCTGCAGCGAAACTTGGGAGAAACCGGTCTCAAACATCCAAGTCAGCCTTTACGACCCGGCTGCGGCAGGAATTCGACGATGCGCTGCCCATCGGCAGTCGTCTCTCGAATGGTCGCGTTCGCCACTTCAGGATAGGTCGCTTTGAGGACGTTGCGCACCGCTTCGTTGGACAGTGCCCGCATGGACTCGTCCTCGACGATGCGCACGGTGCCGGTTTTGAAGACACGCGGTTGGGTATGGGTCGGATCGGACATCTCAGAGTCTCCTTTTGGGGTCGATTGAACTTGAACTAGAGCAGCGTGGATTGTGCTGTCTCTGCTTCCGGTACAGGCGAAGCCGCTTCGGTCGCTGCGTCATCGCGGTCGGCAGCGGCGCTTGCAGCAGCGTCGGAGGAAGCCTTCGTTTCCCCGACCTGTACGAAATCGGTGAGCGTAAACATTGACAGATCGCGGTCGGTCAGGTGCTTGAGCTTGCCCGCCGCCTGGTACACGTCGTCAATGCGAATCGGCGTCTGTCCGTCCCACAGCTGGCCGATCGATCAGCCGCGAGGCGACGAGAACGGCTTGACGGTAAGCGGCCGCGTCCGACTCACCGCCGACGATCTTCAGGGAACTGACCTTCACGGCGACCTTGCCCTTTTTAAGCGGCACCTCGACGGTCGGCTCCTCGTCCGCTCTTCGCCGGCGCAACCGATTTGGCGCCGTCCTTCGATATCGAAGGCCCCTTCGGCCGATCGGCTTCGATCCGGGCCAGCGCGACGAACCCCTCCTTGATGATTGGCGCGAGATCATTCAGGCTGTCGTAGGTGAACTGCTGCAGGTGGGCGAGGTCGCCGCGCGCAACCAGCAGGGTGCCGCTGCGCGGTGCCTCGTCGCCCGCTTGGAGCGTCAGTGTGATCACAGTCGGCGGAACGGGCGGCTTGTTTTTCTTCTCGGACATGGCTTTTTCTCCTTAATCTCGCTGACGGATGCCGCCATAGGCGGCGGGTTGTATGCCTAACGCGGCGCACACGTCTTTGAGCAAGATCGAACCGCAGCGGTAGCAAAACCCGTAGCCGGTGCGCGCGTTGAAGCCGAATGAGGGATGGCGGTCGCCGTGCCGGTGCCGCTCAGGGTAGATACACCTGCCGTTGAGCCAATCGCCGCGCCGCCGGTAGCCCTGCTGTACGAAACGACTGGCGACGGCTGCGAGCAGCTCCGCATTGAGGCTTGGATGAGTGCGTGACGGATCGAGGGTTGGTCGCGGACTGGGTGGGGCAGGCGTCTGTCCGATCCGCAGCGACTGGAAGTCGGAGAGCGCGTAGCCCTCGTCTCGCAGATCGACCAGTCGGCAGCGTGCGCCGCCGCGTTCCGGCTTGGTGTTGATCGTGCCCGGCAGCCGCAGCGAATGCGCGATACTCAACGGATCACCGCTCAATTTCGCCTCCAGCCCGTGCAGCAGCGGCGGCACCTGCGAGAGGGAGCCGACTTTTGTCGGCGGGTCTTGCAGCCACCAGTAGGCGTGAAAGCCGCCCCCGCTAAAGACGATACAGGACGGGGTCGGTTCAAAGGCGCGCAGCCTGTGCAGCGTGTCGGCAGCGGGGTTGTCCACGTCCACAAAGAGCGCCGGGAGCGCGGCGACGTCCGCAAGGCCGCCGCGTCGCCAGCGACCCAGCTTGGGACGGCGCAGCCCGATGGCAACAAAACTAC
Organism: uncultured Chloroflexia bacterium; assembly: GCA_963826685.1. Lineage (GTDB taxonomy): Bacteria > Chloroflexota > Anaerolineae > Aggregatilineales > Phototrophicaceae > Flexifilum. The sequence continues at coordinate 229,128 of CAWGYC010000011.1, forward strand.
CCCACCCACAGGCATTGGCCGCATAGAGCTGTTGGAGCGCGTCATCGAGCGCGCCGCTGTCATCCAGGGGGACGTGCCGCGAGGGCCCGGGATGAAGGCGGTCGGGGTGCATGGCGGTGAACGTGAGGCGGGTCGTGGGCGCCAGCGATCCCGAGCGTGCCAAGAGAAAGCGCAGAAACAAACGGGTTTCAGCGTCGGGTGCGTGGTGCATCGCATCAATCCCTCCTTAGAACAAGGCAAGCTGGCGCAGGGGGACGTCCTCACTCGCCGCCGGTTGTTGCCGCGGCGGCTCGACGTCGGGACACTGCGCGAGGTCGATAATCTTGGGTGGCGCGGACGGTGCTTGGGTCGAAGCGGTAACGGTGCTTGCGGCGCGACCGTCGCGGGCCGTGCTGTCCAACGCCGACTGCGCGCAGGCGAGGATGGCGTCCGCCGCCGCCGCTTCAAAACCGGGAAAGACGACCTGCTGGTCGGCGAGCCAAAGGCTGATCCAGTGGCGCAGGGCGTTGGCATGAGCGGGAGCAGCAGCGAACTCAGGATCGCACAGCCCGATGAGGTGCTGACCCGTGTCATCCACGCCCTGCATCAGCGCTTGACACAAGCGCGCTGGGAGGGTGGCGCGGATCGCCTCGTCAGCGAGCAGGCACACCGCCTCGAGGTAGCTGCCGACCGCCTGTGCGAGCCGCGCGCTTTCGTCGCCCTGCTGGACCCGTTCGACGGGGAGCGCCTCACCGATCGGCGTCAGCACCGACGTGAAACTCACTTTCGGCGAGGATGCGCAGCGAGACGGGCGCAGCTGCCTCGACTGTCGGAGCAAAGGCTTCCTCGTCCGCCGCTTCTGCTTCGACGCTCCAGTAGGCGGCATCCTCGGCGTCGAGTTCGCCCGTCCCGGCGTCGCTCACAAACAACTGCGCCGGATCGAGCAGCGCCTCGTCCCGTCCGATCGCATCGAGCAGCGCCTGCTCAAACCCGCCTTCGCCTTCGGTCAGCGCATCCAGCCCGGTTAAGCCGATGTCGCCGGTGAGCAATTTCGCCGCGCGCTGCTTGCGGCTCATCAACTGCACCGCCGTCTGCTCCATCGTCCCTTCGGCAAAGAGGTAGTAGACCTTACAGTGTGGATGAGTCTGGTTGAGACGGAAGGAGCGTCCGGCCGACTGCATCATCGTGCTCAGGTTGAAGACGACTTCGTAGAAAATCAGCGTCGGGAAGTAGATCAGATCCAGTCCGGTCTTCACCAGTTCGGGATTGCACAGCACGACGTTCACCCCCTTGGCAATTTCGCGCATAATCACCGCCTCGCGCCGTTCGGCGCTCACCCGATTGGTCAGGATGAAGGTCTTCGCCTCGGGGATGTGCCGCATCAGCAGCGCTTCGATACGCGGCTGAATGTCGCGCGTTGCCGTCTGGCGCAAATAGACGACGCAGGGGCGGTTGGCGGCAAGCTCGGCACCGATGAGATCAATCAGCGCCTGCTCTTTGGCATAGAGGCGGTCTTCGCCATAGCTGGGGATGGTTGTAATGGTGTGCGCCTCTTTTTCGCCGGTGATGGGGTGCTTCCGATTGTGGATCACTTCATAGGGACGAAACGGCGCATTGGGCCAGCCCATCGACCACTGCAGGTAAGCCCCGCGAAAGGTCGTGTCGCCCTGCCAGCGGCGCTGCACCAGATAGTCCTTGAGCTTCGCGCGCGTGCGGTCGTATTCGCGTGTAGACGTCCTCGTCGAGCGCGACCGGCAGCGCAATCTCCTCGTAGGTGGGCAGCCACTTGCCCAAGATCGCCCAGTGAAAAGAAGATGGCGTGGTCAAGTACCTCAGCAATCAATAAGGGCGAGATGCCGGGCGCTTCTTGGTAGGGGCGCTCGTAGGTCGAGGTGCCGGTGTAGGCGCCGGTCTCGCGGTCATAGGTCGGACGCTCTTCAACCGCCTGCTCGCGTACGCCCATGTCCGCCACCCAGCGCGACTCGGCACGCCCGCGCTGGGTGACGTGCTCTTCGGCGATAACTTGGAATTCTCTGGCTCCGCGAGCTTTAGGCGACAGCCGCGCCGCGCCGCCCCATGGGTAACGCGCGCGCACGCGCGGATTGAGCGCGTATTCGAGGTTGAAGATCGAGGACGAACGCCCATTGAAAGGGGTGCCGGTCATCGCCAGGACTTTCTCGGCCAGTCCCGCCATCCGACTGAAGGCTTCGCCGTTGCCGGTGTCGCCGTGCTGGGCCTCGTGCACCTCGTCCCAGACGAGCAGGTACACCCGATCGCCGTAACGGCGCTTGAGGTACTCATCAAGCCGGTAGCGGGGATTTTTCGGCAGCGCTGTGTCGCCGGGTTTCGGCTGTGAAGCGCGGTCGCGGGCTTCCTGCCAGAGCGGTGACTGACAGACGGCACAGCGCCGCCGTCCGCTTTTCAACCAGCTTTCGGAGGCGGGGAAGCGCGTGCCTTTCTTCTCCTGCATCACGGTACTGCCGCAGTGCGGGCAGGTGGGGACACGCTCGCGCCGAATCCGCTGGTGCAGGCGCGTAGCCGTCCGGCGTCGGCGCGCCCTGCTGCCACAGCGCGACCGCTTCGCTGCGCCAGACCACGGCGGGTTCGTGCCCCGAACCGAGCTTGGTCATGTCGCGCTTAACCAGGCCGATCTTGGCGATGCCCGGACCGAGCCGCGCCGCCTGGTCCATGAAGGCTTTCACGTCTTCGTGCCGCGCGAGGTGCTCGACGACGATATTCGGATCGATACTGTAGAGTTCGCGCTTCCACTTCTCAATCAAGTGCGGCGGCGCGACGATCAGCACCACTTGATCGTCGCGCATCGCGTGCTGCATCGACTTGACCACGCCCGAGGCGAGGGCAATCGCCGCCGTGCCGCCGATGGCGGTGTTGTGCGTCACGATGTAGTCATCGGTCACGTAGAGCTGATTGGCGCTATCCAGCGCAATGCACTGCGCCGCTTTGCGGCCGACGGGCGTGATAGCGGCCATCGCGCGTGTCGGCGGGTATTTGCTCGGCGGCTGGTAGCGGCTCGCTTTGCGCGACAGCCGGAAGGGCGCGATCGTCGCGGGCAGCGTGATGTAGAGGCGATAAGCCAGCTGGCCTTCACGCTTCGCGCCCTTATAGTGATAAGTGGGGCGCTTGCGGGCAAGCGACGCTTTGCCGCCCAGCGACCACACGAGCTCGCGCATGTGCTCTGCCAGATGCAGGGATACGGTCACAAACTCGATGCCCGACCCATGGGGATTGGCAACAGACCCATCGGTATCGAGCAAGCCCTGCAAGAGGGCGATACGGCTATCGATGCTGCTATACAGGTAAGCGTGCGGGATGAATTTTCCCGCCGCGCGCTTGCCCATCAGACCCAGCTCGCGCAGGCTTTGCTTCAGCGGATTGCGCAGCGCATGACCCTGAGCAGGCGCACTGGTGCCGCAGAGAAAACGGTAATCATAGCGCCGCAGATGCCGCAGTCCCATGCCCGTGGGCAGCGCTTGACGGACGCAGTGCAAGATTTCGGGATCGGCACTGGTGAGGCGTACGTCGCGACGACAGAGCGTGCCGTCGCCTAAGAGCACACCGAGCAGATAGGGGTCGATAGGTAACCCTTGAGCTTGGAATGCAACGGGTGACACCATCGGGATGAAATGCTGAGCATTGCCGTTGGCGTGCCTGAGACCTTGAGTACGGATCTCATCGAGCGACCTAACGCGCCCCGGTTGCCCCGCCCATTTTCGATAAGGTGAATTGACCAGCCAGAGATGCTCACCGCAGCATTCGGTCGCGCTCCCGTCGCTAAACGTCGCCCGATAAATCGCCTTTTCGCCCTGCGGGTAGACGCCGACCACGCGCGCGGTGCCACCCTCGGGATTGACAACCGTATCGCCAACGCGCATCTCGCCCATCTGCTTCCAGCCCATTGGCGTGAGCACCTTGGCGTCCAAGGGCTGGGCTTTGCCTACGCCGAGGGCGCCGACCAAGAGGATGCCCTTGCGCGAGCGCAGCCCGCGCGTCACTGCAGCCGATGACGTGCTTCTGCGCCGTGTAGAGCGGGTGCTTACCCTTGAGCTTGATCCGGTCAAGCCAGCGGGCGATGCCATCGAAGTCGAAGCGGTACACAGGCTGGAAGCGGTCGTTCAGGTAGGCTGCCAGCGCGCGCTTGTTGGCGGTGATGAAGCCGAGCAGCGCTTCATCACCTTCCATCTCCACGATCGTGCCGTCGTTCGCGAGCAGCGTCAGCGTGGTCGTTGGCTTGAGCCGCATCGTCGTCCGCTTGACCTGCCGCTGGGGGTCATTGGGGTCGCTTTCGATCTCAACGCGAGCGATTTCCTCAACAGTGTGTGTCTTGCCGCGCAGCGCCCCGCGTCCATACTCGTCGGTGTCGATCACCGCACCATCGGCGACGCCGGCTGCCAGTACCAGCGCGAGGTGTCCCGGACGCGGTGCGACCACGGGTTCAATGGGCGACGCCGCTGCAGGTGGCTCGAGCAGCGCTTGAAAGGCGTTGGTTGTCCACGCGCCCTGCTGCTCGACTAGGCGCAGCCCGCCTTCGGCATCGATCATGTCCGGCGCGAAGACGAAGCGCTCAATTTGACGCGGCGCTGGCGCTTTGTAGACGGGTTCGGCTTGCACCGTCAGCAGGCGCGGATCAGCCTTCTGGGTAAGAATATGCTGGTAAAGTGCGCCCGGTTCGGGCTGCTCACCTTTGACTGCCACGACCACCACCTGATCGTATTCGCCCTGATGCTTACCCGGCAGCGCCCAGACATCAACGCTGTGGCTGTGCTTGGCGAAAAAGGCGGCGGCTTCCTCGGTGATGTGCTGGTTGTAGACGCACCAGAACACCAGCGCGCCCTCCTGCGCCCACTTCCAGGCGTGACGCAGATAGGCGAATTCGACGCGCTTACTGCCCTTCGCTGCCTTGTCGTGATCGTAAGGCGGATTTGCCCACAGGATGCCGAAGGCGTTGTTTGCTGGCAACCAGCCGCTCCACGTCCGAGCGCACCGCCTGCGTCGCGCCGAAGCGGGCGAGACACGCTGCTGCCCGCTCGCCATCGAGTTCGTTGGCGTAGGGCGTCACGTGCCACGCCTCGGCCGCCGCTTCGAGGAACGCGCCTTCTCCGGCAAAGGGGTCGAGCATCCGCACGGCGGGCGTGGCAGGCGCGACGAGCGAAAGGAGCGCCGGATAATGGCGCTCCTCGATGGGCAGAAAGCCCATGACTAGTTTCGATTCGGCTCGTGCCATGTGAAAATCCTTTCAGAAAACCAAAACCGCCTTTCTAGACGACTCTAGAAAGGCGGTGATCACGGTCATTATGAAATTATGAACGGCGGGAAATTACCTAACTTGTTGAGCGAGCCGATCCAGCGGAGCGAAGAGCAGATCCGTCCGCTGCAACGCGAACAACACTCGGTTAGACTACCGCATCCGCAAAACTCGGCTCCGGAATTGGATCGCCGTGCTTCAGCGCACTGGCGATCCAGCCTGCTTTGGCATCCTCAAGCATGGTGAGCGCTTCTTCAATCGTGTCGCCTGCGCCGACACAACCGGGCAGCTCGGGAATCACAGCACCCCAGCCATCTTCAGCCGGAACGAGTTCGATGCGATAGCGCAAGCTCGAATAGTAAGCAAGGTCCTTCGTCATCATTTTCCTCCTCGTTCACATCAGCCCCACGCAGCATCCGCGCTGCGTCAATCGCAGCCAGGACTTGCCGGACATCGGGCGACTTCACCGGACGGGCCTAAGGGACGACCACGCGAAAGATGCGCTCAGCGACAAGTTGGCGAAAAACGTGATGACGACCGGTCGCGTGGTCGAGGGAGAAGCCTTCCTCCTCCAACACCTGCCGGAGTTCCTCAAAGGCGACGTTTTTCGGGCTTTGCCGCAGCTTCTGGAGGCGTTTTTCATGGTTGGTCATGGTCTGATGGTACCTCAACTGCTGGCCGTGCGATCAGGCGCTGCTGGAGTGCTTCCGTGAGTGTCGACGCGTCCACGCATCGACACTCGCGCTGGTAGACACACGTTGGCTGTCTCACGCCTGCTCTGACGCTTCGAGCAACGCGCCTTCCCCGGCAAAGGGGGGCGAGCATCCGCACCGGGCACGTTGAGGGCGTAGCGGGCGTGATGAGAAAAGGAGCGTCGGATCCTGGCGCGCTTCGATGGGCAGACAGCCCATGATCATCTTGGAGTCGGCTCGTGCCATTGTCTATCTCCAAATAAAAAAGCCCCTCGCCGCAGCGAGGCGCTTCGTTGACAAAATTGTGTCGTGTAGGTCGATGTGGATTTAGTCGAACAGGCGGAGGTATTCATCTGGCATGTACTCGTCCGGGAGTTGGGCATCCACGTCAAGCGAGTCGTGATAGCCCAGTTCGACCATGAGGCGCAGGATCGACTGAAATGCGTGGACAACTGCCTCCGCTTCCGGCGTGTTTTGACGACTGCGCCAGCGCGCCGCCAGCGTACTCAGGCTGCGTTCCATCTCGCCCAGCGATGGGCGTGCAGGTCTTTCAGTCCGGCGATTATCACTGAACATTCTCATCCTCCTTCGGATGCCATTCGCTTCCAACCGCCGCCAGCGCGGGCACGTAGTAGGTGAGCTGACCACTCGCTTCGGGCAGCGGCAGCCCCAGCCGCCGAGGAAAGGTCGCGCAGTTGTCCCGATCCGGCATTGGTGTTTCCGGCGGGAACGAATAGGTGAAGGTCATTTTCTCAGTGTACCACAACAACACCTAGACTCTTCACGCGGTCATATTCCTCGTCGTAAGAGCGTGTCGTCATCTGCCAGACTGTGCGCGCGCCTCCTTGCGCGAGTTCATCGGCGCGGACAAAGACGGCGGTGTCCAGCTGCAGCGCGCCCGGCAGCGTTTCCAACCGCTTCAACAGGTCGATGACCGCCTCGTCGCCGCCAACGCTCTGGACCGCTTCGTCGGCGGGATGGAAGCCGTAAATCTGCATGCTCCTCGCCTTCAAAGCGCGATTACCACAACGTGTCCCGCGCGGATTAGCGCGTCTTCCTGTGCGTACTTCCGGTCGCGAAAGCCGGTTCCGCGAAAACCGATCAGATTAAAGGTGTTCTTCATCGATACCTCGCTGCAAGCCCGCTGCGCTGTCGTACACAGCTTACAGCAGCAGCTTTTGAAGATAGCCGACCAGATTGGTCGTGCGCTTGATCTCCGCCTCGGTGACGACGATCACGTCATCGAAATACAGAAACAGCGTGTCGCTCCGCAGGCTGCGTAGACCGTCGCCATCATTACGATGAGCAAACGCGCCATTCACTTCCAGCGCAATCCGGTACTTGCTCGTTGTGACGGCGAAATCGACGAAGTAGGGATTATGTTGGGGTCGCTCGACGGCATATTCACGCTCCCAAGCGATGCCGGGAATTTCGCCGAGCGCCGCCTCGACGCGCTGCTCAAGCGAACTGGGATGCAGCTTTCGTTTGGCGGCGGCGGCACGAATGGCGTAGTCTCGCCCTAAGCGCGCTGCGGTTGCCGCGAACCCTAGCGGCGCGATTGCCTGACAGTGACAGCGCAGGCACTGTTTCGTCTTGGCGGCGTCGGCGGGCTTTAAGTAGGGTAACGATATACTTGACGCACAAGAATAATCATGCTAAAATTTGGGTAACGATATACTTGACGCACAAGAATAATCATGCTAAAATTTGAGTATAAATTTGCTCAAAAAGGTAGCGATAATCGATGGAAACGCAGACCAAATCACCGCAGACTTTGCTCGAAGCCATTCGCTACTTTTCCGATCCTGATGTGTGCCTTGAAACGGTCAAGAACCTGCGTTGGGCTGGCGGTGTTGTCTGCCCCCATTGCGGTACGAAAGCCGAACACTACTTTATCAAGACGCGCCGCATTTGGCGATGCAAGAACAAGGAATGCGGTAAGCAGTTCTCGGTCAAGGTTGGTACGATTTTCGAAGATAGCGCGCTCGGTCTGGATAAATGGCTTGTGGCGATTTGGCTGATTGCCAATGCCAAGAACGGCATTAGTTCTCATGAAGTCGCCCGTTCACTTGGTATTACGCAGAAATCTGCTTGGCACATGATGCACCGCATTCGCCTTGCGATGCAGACTGGCACATTCAAGAAGCTGTCGGGCGATGTCGAGGTTGACGAAACCTACATCGGCGGCAAGGCACGCAACATGCACAAGGGCAAGCGCGAGGCTAAGGGACGTGGCACGGTCGGCAAGACACCAGTCATGGGGTTGCTGGAGCGCCACAGCGAAAACGGGCATAGCACCGTCAGAACCGAAGTTGTGCCGGACATCAAGGCGGAAACCCTACAGGGGAAAGTCAAGGAATACGTCGAAAAGGGATCGGACGTGTATACTGACACCCTCGCATCTTATGAGGGCTTGAATGCAGACTTTGCGCATCAGATGATTAATCACGCCGAAGCCTATGTCAACGGGCAGGTTCACACCAACGGACTTGAGAATTTCTGGTCACTGACGAAACGCTGCATTAAGGGAACGTATGTCAGCATCGCCCCGTTCCATACATTCCGCTATCTGGATGAAGAAGCATTTCGCTTCAATAATCGCAAGGTTAAAGACAGCGACCGCTTCACGAAAATGCTTCAATCCATTTCAGGAAAGCGCCTCACATATCGAAAACTAACAGGTAAAGTCTAGTGTTAGGAGCGAAGCATGAAGAAAACTATGACTAAGACAGACTTGGAGGACGATGATAATTCCGCCCAGACGTTTCAACGATTTGAAGATTTAGCCAAAATACTGGTCGCTGTACCGAAGGAAGAAATCGACCAAGCTGAAAAGGATGAGAAGCAAGCTAAGAAACAGCGGGCGGTGAAGCACGCTTGACTTTTAACGCTGAACACACACCTCAGCATAAACATGGGGAAATGGCATGGATGCGAACGACACCGGAACAGTGTTTGAGGTATTCAGCAGGTGGCCAAGCCCTTGGCCCCCTGTCGTTCCATCACAGTTTTATTTTGCGGTAATCGCCGACGGTCGCATTTGGCGTTTTATCGCCCATCCTGATGGTCATGTTGAGCTTGTATTAGTCAGCAACGCAGGAGAACCCATTCGTTCGCATCATGTGCAGCGCATAGAAGCAAAAGCTGATGGAGGGTGTACGCTTAGCTGTGTAAATGGAATGCCCCAGGGGGTATAAACCAGCCTGCAGGGAGCAGGCAGAAAGGGGCAAGACCATGAAGACCGAACCGAAACAGCGAGGGCCAGCGACGAGCAGCACTGCCGTCGGTCGAGAAAGTCCGGCAGGAGCTGGGCCGAGCGGAGAGCATCGACGATTTCTTTGGCAAAGAGGGGATTTTCGCCAAGCTGTTTGCCGAGACGCTGGAACAGATGCTGGAGGCCGAACTGACCGACCAGCTGGGCTACGAGAAATACGAGGCCAAAGGGCGGAATTCGGGCAACAGCCGCAACGGGAAAACCAGCCGGAAACTGCGGACCTCGAACGGCGACCTGGAGATCGAGGTGCCGCGCGACCGCAACGGGGAGTTTCAGTCCAAGGTGCTGGCGAAACACCAGACCAGTACCAACGAGCTGGAAACGAAGGTTCTGGGGCTGTATGCCAAGGGGTTATCGACCCGCGACATCCAGACCACGCTGGAAGACCTGTATGGCGTCGAGGTCTCGCCGACGACCATCAGCGCCATCACCGACAAGGTCTGGTCGCTGGTCGAAGCCTGGCAGAACCGCGCACTGGCAGCGATTTATCCCATCGTCTACCTGGATGCGCTGCACCTGAAGCTGCGGCGCGACGGGAAGGTGGTCAACACGGCGGTCTATGTCGTGCTGGGCGTCGACCTGGAGGGGCAGCGCGACGTGCTGGGTCACTGGCTGGGCGACGGCGGCGAGGGGGCTAACTTCTGGCTGAGCGTGGTCAGCGACTTGCAGGCGCGTGGGGTCGAGGACATCTTCGTCGCCTGTATCGACGGCCTAACCGGCTTCAAGGAGGCGATCCAGGCGGTTTTCCCGCACACCGCCATCCAACGCTGCGTCATTCACCAGATCCGGCAGAGCCTGAAGTACGTCGGCTGGAAAGACCGCAAAGCCTTCGTCGATGACTTGAAGACCATCTACCGAGCGCCGACGCGCGAAGCCGGCGAAAGCGCGCTGCTGGCCTTAGGCGAGCGCTGGGGCAAGCAGTATGCCGTGGCGGTGCGCTCCTGGGAAGCCAACTGGGATGACCTGGCGACCATGTTTGACTACCCGGCTGCCATCCGGCGGCTGATCTACACCACCAATACCGTCGAGGGCTACCATCGCCAACTGCGCAAGGTCTTGAAGACCAAGTCCTCTTTCCCGACCGAGGAGGCTGCCCGCAAGCTGCTCTTCCTCGTCACCCAGGACATCTTGCGCAAGTGGACCGGGCCGATTTTCAACTGGCCGCTGATCTTGAACCAGCTCGCCATTCGTTACGAGGATCGCTTATCGTTTTGATGACCTGGGGCCATTTACACAGCTTCTTGACATTCTCAGCTGATGCGCGAGCGATTGTGGCATTCCAGTGGACTATTGATACTATAGATTTTAGTATCAACGGTCAATCTCTTGAGCCGTTCAGTAAAAACTCTCCTGCATTTGTCGTAGTTTCTCAACCCTTACCTGCCGATCCTCTTTCGATAAATCATCCAGATGCTCAGAGCGCTTGTCGGGATAATATTGGCTGGCGTAAGCAGCGCTTCCCGCAGAGTCAGAAACCACAATCAAATCGGAGGATGAAGTCTGACGCGGAACAAGTAGAAGATTTGAGGCGTGCATTAGCAAGTCTCCGCGCCATACTAGATCGTATGCGGGCTGGAGATTTGTTCCTTGCTGGTCATCTCGTTACTGAAATACGAGCGCTAATCTACTGGTACAAGGATAAAGATTGGGCATATAACCCACTGCTATTGCGAATGGCAAGTAAAGCAGAACTGCCACTTCCAGTATACGCGTTCGCTGATGAAACATGGCCAACCAACCTTCCTATTCCTGATATTCATTTACTCGGAAACCCACCAACTATTGTGAAAGTATCACCCAATCAAGACCTAATGGATTTGCAGTTGTGGATGTCAAAAACGGCTGTCCGTTTGAATGATACAACCGGCACAGAGACGGGGCGCCAAATGACAAATGCCGACTTTATATCGGAAGTCGCTAATACCCTCGGTTGCGCACATTATGACGAAGATACATCAGAATTCTCTGATGAAATGCTAAAAACCGGTATGGATAGTGCTCTTTTCTACAGGTACTTGGTTGAAATTGGCGGTGTTGTTAGCGATTTAAGTGAATGGGTATTGCTTAAATTGCAATAGACTGGCATCAGCCGGAGTTAATCCGGTTTCCTCACACCGTCTCTCGTACCATTCAGCGATTGCAATCGCTTCTAACACGGTTAGAAACTCGCAGGGGTCATTACTACCGTAGATATAGATTACCGTTCCGTCTCTTTGTTCGCCTGCTTTCCATCGGTTGCTTTGGGCATGTTGAAATTCATTGAGCGTTGCAATCGCCCTTTTTATTTCCTTTCCAGATATTGTTATCATTTGAATTGTCCCTTACCTTGTGCGTCAAGTATATCGTTACCAAAGAAAACGGGATCGCGGGTGTTGTCGAAAAAGGAGCCGGGACGACGCCATTCCCACGGGATTGGTCCTGCCGTCCACGTGCCGGTCGCGGGGTCCGCCGGATGGGGTTGGCAGGCGGGGTCGCTCGGCGTTGCGGGGTAACCCATGATGTCGATGCCGTCGGCGCGCAGGTAGGCCAGCGCCACATCCAGCCCATCGATGGTGGCGTTCCAGGTGGGCATATAGGCGCCCAGATTATCACACAGCGCAATCAGCCCCAGATCGCTTGTGCTGACGCCGCTGAGCGAGTTGAAGGTCGAGCCGGTTGCGCCCTCTAGCCCGCTGAGCGTGCTGGCGTAGAGGGCTTGCGCGACGTCACGGCGAAAATCGCTCATGCCCTGAAAGAACTGTGGGCCGAGGGCGAAAAAGAGCGCGCCTGCCAGATACCAGGCGATCGCGCTGCGCGCCTCGACGACGCGAAGCCGGGCGAACGCCGCCAGGAGATAGGTGATGCCCAGCACGAGCAAGGCGATGGCGAAGGCAGCGGTGATAGCCACTTGCAAGCTGGCATTGGTCTGGGCGATCAGCGGCATGAAGGCGTTGTTGACCAGCCACCTATTCATCAGTTCGATGGTGTAGCCCATCATAATCAACGCGCGTTCGGCGCTCCAATGGATGCCCGCCAGTGAGAGCAAGATGTTGTACCAGAGCGCGTCGATTTGAATTTGCAGCCCGCGCAGCATGTCATCGATGATAGGCATGGGTCTTCTCCCTTCTAAGCAATCGGCGTTGGCAAGCGCGCCGGTTCGGCGAGCTCGCCGGCGCAGACGGGGTTGGTGGTATTGGTCCAGATCAAGAGATTGCTCCCCGGCACGCCGGGTGTGATCGGCGTCGCGCGCGTCGTTGGATCGAGCGCCCAGGTGAAGCGCTTCGGGGTGCCGGAGGGAATGTAGGCGGCGAGCGTGAACGTCTGGGTTTCGGCGGGCGCGAGCGAGACGGCCTCTAAAACCACATTCAAACCCGCGTCGGCGACCGCCTCGAGGCTTGCGCCCCACAGCCCTTGAACCTCGCCGCTCGGTGTGCTGACGGTGCTCACATACATTTGATAAGCTGGAAACAGGTCATAGGGCGTCGCGCCTAGGTTCTTGACTTCGATTTGCCAGACGGCGATGCTGCGCGCCCTTCCTGCGACCGGCACTGCCGGCAGCGTTTGAGGGTTCATCAGCCGCAGTCGCACGTTGAGGGGCGAGGTGAACCCACCGGTATAGATCGGATCGCCGACGTAGAATTCCTCCGGCGGGCGCATGACAAACGGCGTCGGCGTCGGGTAGGGTGTGGTCGTCGGACGCGGCGTCGCCGTGGCGCCGGGTCTGTGGTAAGCCGGCGTCCGGTAGCTGCCACCCGGATAGGGCGTATTGGTGGCGCAAACCACGCCGGTCCAGATGCAGCCGGGAAACGGCGTGTGGGTTTCCCAGCCCGAAGGCGGCAGGACAATCAGCGGCGGCGTTGAGGTGGGTAGTGGCGTGTCGGTCAGGCGCGGCGTCGCCGTCGGACAGACGTAGAGCGGCCGATCCACAATTTGCATGGCTGCTGGCGCGCCGCTGCAGGCGAGCATGGCGACGAGGAGCGTCAGCGGCGCGATCAGGGTGAACAGCCATGGTTGCCGACAGCTTCGTGCGTTGGCAGCGCGAGACTTCAATACCGCATTGGGGACCAGCGCCCCACCGTCGCCCGGAATGTTTGCGTGCGCCTGAACGCCGAGTCGGGGTTGAGCAGGTCGGACCCTAACCGGTTGGTGCTTGAAATCACCCGCGTTGGCTCCGTTGCGCTCGCGCTGAAACGGTGCGCACACAAACGCCCTCGTTTGGCCGCGGGGAGGGCAAGAACGCATCGACCTCCCGAGACTCCGAGCACGATGTGCACGACCCCGTAGAAAGAGTCCGATCCTTTTTTCGAGTTTTCTCATCCGCGCCCCGCTCCTTTTGTAGATGTAGGCTTCATTCGAACCCTTGGTCGGGTCTGTAGCGTAGTTTTCCGTCTGCGTTTCCTTTGGCTGCGGCACTTGCCGCCCCTTTGACGAACGGCAAGGACGACAAATTCGTGGCCGGCTTCACCCGGCGCGAGGGCGGCTGCCTGGCATCAGTCCATCGGTAGGCTGGCTTAAAGTGCCTGCCCTAGAGACATGTTCTAGGGAATGAGACCTGGTTGGTTGCCTGGCGCGAGCAGCAGGGTGAAAGCGGGGGCAGGATTCCCGTTTTGAAGGGTCCAGGTCTGGCCGAAGTAGGGCACAACGACCTGCAGCGGCGTATCCATCACGATTGCCAGTTGCACGTAACCCGTCTCATCAGTGAACCCACTGGCGATGACCCGGTTGGTGGTGATATCGACCACGCGCACCGAGATGCCGGCCACGCCTTCCGCCGGGTCGACGGCGTGATTGCTATTTTCATCGTAGGCGACCAGCACCGATGCCGTGACAATCCGCGGCGGAATTGGCGTGCCGGTCGGCTGCAGGGTCGGGGGTGCGCTGATCAGCGTGATCCGGGCCACCTCCTGCGGCGTCGGCGTTGGCGTCGGCGCATGTTCTACTGGAGGAAGGATGCGCGTATGGCCATCGGCGCGATAGACCTCAATGGCGTCCAGCCCGACGACCGTGCCCTCACTGCCAGCCTGCTTGCCTTCGCTGGCGCGAATTTGCAGCCGGTGCGGGCCACTGCCGACGAAATACACGCGTGTTCCGAGAAAGGTCAACCGATCGGCGTAGGCGTCAATGGTGTCAAGTACCACCCCATCCACGACGATTTGAAAGCTGCCCATGTTGGTCGCAGCCACGTAGCGGATCCGTAGCCCTTCGCCCTCGAAGGCAAAGCTTGCCGTGGCATCAATAGCCTCGGTGCGATGATACTGCCCACGACTGGCTGCTTGGGCCAGTCGCACCATCCATGGCGGGTCGTAGCGGATCGTCGGATAATCGGACTCAAAGCTGTACCAGCCTAGAAAGGGCGGTGCGCTGTTGGTCGCGTCCACCAGCGGTTCGACCGGGTAAGGCGGCGCGGAGAGCAGTTCTGTGTCCGGCGCAATTGATGTGGCGGTTGGTTGAATGGGAACGCCGGGCATGATGGCGGTGACCACCAGCAGTCGTTCGCTGAGCGTTGGCGTCGCCGAGGGCGCAAGCGTCGGCGAAATCGACTCCGTCGCGGCGACCGGTAGAGCGGCGCTTGGTGGATGGGTTGGCAATGCCGATGGGGTAATCCCGTCTGTCGGCGTCACTGAAGGCAGAACCATCAAAGTTGGAATGATGATGGTTTTGCTTTGAAGCGAGCGGGTGGTCAGAAAGAACACGGCTCCCCACGCGGCGAGTACAAGTGCAGCAAGCACAATCAGCACCGGTCGGCGCATATCGTCTCCTAAACTGAGTTGTCGTTTTCAGCCTATCAAATCAGGCGAAGATGAGGACTGAAAAAGCGCAGACGGCAAGCGGCAAAATTACAGCTTGGTGGGGTAGGATTTCAGTCCATCGCGGTGATGTAGCCTTCAGCAATCGCACAGCAAATCATGTGCGCGTTGGTGGTTGCGCCAAAGTAATCGCGCAGTTTCTGGCAAACCCAGTAAATGCGGCGGGGTGGAACACACATCTGCGCGGCGATGCTACCGGCGATGTGACCGCGGGCCACTAGGTGTAGCACCCGGCGCGCTTCTGCATTGAGTGGCCGACGACGCGCGCCGGACTGCATCGCCACCAAATAGGCCGCATTGGCCGTTGGTGAAAGATAGGGTGAACCTTTCAGGACGGTGCGAACGGCGAAGGGAAGACAGTCGCGGAGCGGATCTGCCTTGTGGAGGTAGGCGCGTAGTCCACTCTGCAAAAGTTCATCGATCACTCGGCCGTCAGCAGCCGAGCCAATCAGAATCAGGCGGGCAGCGGGTGCCGCCGCCTTCAGCCGTTCCACCAGACTGAATACATCATAGAATGGGTCAACTTGTTCACCGCAAATGATCACGTCGACTGCCCTAGTGCTAAGCTGTCCGAGTGCGTCGCTCAGAGCACAGCATTCGCCCACGACCGTCCAGTCCGTCTCGTTTTTCAGCACCGAATGCGCGCCACGTATGACCAAATCCATCTCGTCGGCAAGCAGAATATCAGCCACAATCGCTTACTCCCTCAATGCCACTCCTTTCTTTGAGCCTATCATGGATGTGCGCCCCGTCATGGGCAGTTTGAGACATCACAGGACGTAAATTCGGACATGGTGCCAGAGAAATTTAACAGCATTGATCAAGTAGCCCTTTCTCACGTGCGGCGGCGACCAGGTGTTCGTGAGTTGGCGCGCCGACCACGTCGCCCAGTTTGCGGCGGATGCGGTAAACCGAGTGCACGGATAATTTAAGCGCCTTTGCAATATCGTTCGGTTTCAGTCCTTGGGCAATCAGGCACAGCACTTCCATGTCCGACTGGTTGAGGCGCACTGTGACTTCTAAGGGATGGGTGTTAATCAGGAGTCCCGATGCGCGCGGCGAGGTGTAGGGGTGTCCGTCATGAACCGTCTCGATGCCGGCCCGAAGCGACTCTTCTAAGCGATCTTCGCGATATATGAAGCCCGCCGCGCCGGCGCCGAACAGCCGTTGCAGATAGCGCGCGTGCAGTCGCCCGCTAATCACGATGATGCTGAGGTGAGGCAAGCCGCGATGGAGACGCTGCAAGACGGCAGTGATATCTTGAGCGGCGGGCAGCGTATCGTCGATCAGCAACACATGCGCATCTAGCCGAATCAAGGCCAGCACGCCCTCTTCTGCATTTCGGTAACTGCCTACGACTTGGATGTTGCTTCCGGCTTGGTTGACAAGGGTCATCAACCCGTTGCGACTCAAATCGTTCTGTGCAATGATCAACGTGCGAATGTGACGTCCCATGCCAATTCCTTCCTTGTGAACTCAGTTCAGTGCGTGTGGCAAGGCGGTCGGGACGGAAGCATGGCAAAGGAAGGCGTAATGTGGTGGGGGGCTAGATGCCGTACCGCCTAGTGGGCTTAACTGATGGTTGTTATTTGGATACCATCATTATAGAATAATTGTGAAATTCGTCAACCATTACATCAGAATGAATTTTCGGAGTTGAAGCGCGTGGACGGTTATCTTCCCCTCGCCGAGCAAATTAAAATCCTCTTTGATGCTATCCGGCATCCCGAAGGTCGCCCCTTCACACTCCAAGAAGTCAGTGAAGGATCGGGCATCAGCCTGGGAACAGTCGGTCAGATGCGCAGCGGGAAAATTGTCAATCCACAACTCAACACGCTGCGCGGCTTGTGTCGGTTCTTCGATATTCCCCTGCGTTATTTTGAAACGAAGACACGGGAAGAGTGCTACGCTCTTCTGGCTACCCCCGCGACCCGGGAGCGACCCGCGCTAGGCGAAATCGCCTTTCGTGCCAGCGAACTGACGCCGCTTGCGCAGCAAGACATTTTGACGCTCATAAAGATGATGCAGGCGGAAGAAGCGCAGTATCGCGCAACACACGACTTTCCAGCTTCGACGGATGCCAATGAGGATATGACCGGCAATGATGCCTGAGACGCTTACCTTCCAGGATCAGTTGCGCATCCTCATGGAAGCGGTACCCGCCCCCGACGGGCGCCCCTACAGCCTAGCGGCCATTGCCAAGGCGAGCGGGCTTTCGCAACAAAATCTGTCGTCGCTATTGGAAGGACATATCCAGCAGCCACGTTTGGATACGCTGCGCCGCCTGTGTCGCTTTTACGATATTTCGCTGGATTATTTTGGCAGTGAAACTGAGAACGATTGCCGCGCCTTCTTCGCTCAGCGCGCCGCGGAGGAAGCGCTGCCTATCGTTCTGGAAATTGAAAGGGAAACGCAATCGCTAACACTCGCCGGAAAACGCAACATCCTGCGGCTCCTTGCGCGCGTTCGCCAACTCCGGAGCTCAGGTAAGCACAAGCGGGAAAACCAATAGCACCGGCAAAGTGCCGACCAGAGCACCAAGTATCACCTGCCCCACCGTGTGATTGCGCGTGACTACTCTTGCCCAAAGCGTAAGCGCTACGAGCGCAAATAACACGGCTTCGGTCAGCGGCGTGCCAGCTTTGCCAAGGATCACAAGTGCTGTGAAACACCCTGCCGCAACCGCCGCGTGCGCAGATACCTTGGTCACCCAGGCATTGATCGCCCACTGGAGCGGTGCCCAGATGGCCAGCGACGCGACAGACGCGATGAGTCTCAGTGGTGCGTGAAGATAAAGCAAAACTGCCAAGCAAAGAAACGTGCTGATGCACGCGATCAAATAGAGTGGGCCACGCGGTCGTCGTTTGTAGATCGCATCGATGTAGCGTTCCATCAGAAACTTGGAGATGATTCCCGGGATGAGCAGCATGCCAGTCACAAGAGTGAACCATCCTACCGCTTCATCAATCGGTAGACCAACCAAGATCAACAGTAGAGTGGGTATCGGCAGAAGTAAAGGATCTAGCAGTCGTCCCACGAGAACCGCGAGGCGATTATCGTTGATCGGCGTCGGATCATTCACTTTCGAAGACTCGCCATTTGCTGCACCAATTTACTGTATTCCTGATCGGTCTCAACGAGACGCTGGATTTGCTCCTGCAAAACCCGTCCCGTCCCTTTCATTGATGGGTAGGTATCCAGGATCGCAATCGTGGTTCTATAGATGGCGAGTTCAATCTCATCCGGATGCGAAAGTGTCGACGCTAGCCCCGAGCTTGACGACTGCCCGTAAGACTCTTGTTCGACAACCCGCTGCAATTGTCGGAGACGTAAGTAGAGCAGTACCTTTCGAGGATAGAAAACCGGCATTAGCCAGCGATAAGGCATGAGCGCGGTAAGGATCAAGAGGTAGCAGAGATAGGTCGATACACGATCCAGCGCCAAGAGGCGGATTTCCCACCGCGGATTTAGGACTAGTGCTAGCGAGAATGCGATACCCGCCACGGTCTCAGTCAAAAAAGCGGCCCAGAACGCCAGATCGATTACCCGGTGGAGTTTCATCGGACGGACTCGCTCATTTCGCCAAAGTTTAACGCTGACTGGAACAAAAATCAGCATGGTCCATGCGGCCATTATCACGTCGCGGAAATCCTTAATGACGTAAATGATCACATCCCTCGAAGTCAAGTGAAAAGCCATAGATCCGACGAAAAATCCGATACACAATCCTGCGTCAGCGGTCGTGAGGCGACTGAGATACCTGCCAAGCGTCGGCCGCGCGTACATGGTCTGAATTGCCAGAAAGTAAAGCTGAGCTGTAAATAGCATCAGGAGACTTCGAACAAGTGTGGCCAAAGGAAATCCACCCATGCGCAGATCAATCCAAGCCTCAATCGAGTCCACCGTCAGCAGTGCAATGAAATAGACAAGGAAGAAGATTGCCCATGCGTGTAACGATGCACCTTTCCTCAGTTTCTTATGTCCCAGCGCACGGACAAAGCGATACGCCAAGAAAAACCAGAGCATAGCACTCAAACTCAGAACGATTGTTTGATTGTTCACGTGGTCTCCTTAATTATTAAGTCCTAACGCAGACGTATATGGGCGCATCGCATCAATTGAAGTTGGCTCGCCATAGAGTTCGTGGAGCCGTTGTGCCATCACCAGTTCGCGCTGGACAAGAAGCACAAACTGTTCAGCTTCACGCTCCTGGGGATCCCTTTCCTGAAGTGTATTCTGCTTTGTTCGAAGGTGCCCGTCCCCCATTGAGAAACCCAGTTCGCGGACAAGTTCCTTACCTAACAAATCGGCCAGATTCTTGCCGCGATGACCGAGGAGTATATGCCCAGTTTCGTGGAGCAGCGTGTGGATTTGATGGATTGGGTGCAGGTTCGAACTGACGACAATATGATCCATATATTCCGTAGACCACCAGCATCCAAATAATCCGGGCGACAATGGTCGGTAATAAACCTGAAGAGGACGCCCTCGGTGCTCTGAAACATGGCGCAGAAAATTCGGAACTTCGAAGCGTCCAAAGTCATAGCCAAGTTCGTCGACAACGGCTTCTACGCGTGTTTGCACACCTGATGACGTCCTCACCCTGTGCCTCCTAACAACTCGGTTATTTGTGAAAAACGTATAAGTAAACAACATTATATCGGTTTGTGGGTCTTAACCACAAGCTGCCCGATAGGAAAATCGAGCTATCCGCGATAATCTGCATACCGAACGAAATGACCGTTTGTCCCCTTGGCAGAGTCCATGGGGTGTCAAAACGGTATCGAGAACGTGCCCCGATTGTGGATTGCCTGGAGCGCATCGTCGGGTCACATCTCGACCTGCTAAGTCGTGTCTCTGCATGGGTTGGAAATTCCGCAGTTGAAGTCGCCCGCAGCTAGCTTGGCGGCGAACGGCAGGCAATGCACGACCCTGGACACGACTAATCGAACGCTTGCTGCCAGATCGCGGGAGAGGCACCGGGCGCTGAAATTCATTGATGATCTGACGCTGAGCGAGCCGTCGTTTCGCATCACGGCATGGGGGGAGCCAGCGGGTCGCGCAAACACCTTGAAATCGTCCAGAAACTCAATCCTACCAGCCTAGACTGGAACAACGAGTATGTAGGCTTACCCCACAACTACCGCCTGTGTCACAAAGCCTGGCGTGGGCAAGCGCCTACCCGTCGGCTCAAACCGCACCGGCACCAAACGGGGACTGGTACAGGAGCTTGGACACGCCGAAGTTGGTGCTTGAGCGGTGGTTAGAATCGATTGACGCGGCTGAAAAGGTTTCGGCCAGATGCGGCTGCACGTGGGACAGCCGCGACTCGCGAGCATGTTGGACATGCGTGCTAGGCGCCTGACACGCTTCTCGGCGGCTAACTGCACTGCGCCGTGAGAGGGGCATGGGTTAAACCGCCGAGCAATCGTCGGCTGCTTGGATGCCGCGGCCCCGTGCGGATCAGTGATTTCCCAAACTCTGGAACGCGTACTCCATTTCGACTTTGAGCGGCAGATGATCCGATCCAAGATAGGGCCCGACTTCGGCGCTGACAGCCTGAAAGGCGCCGCTATGCCAGACGTAGTCAATGCGCACGAGCGGCACTCGGAGGTGGATGAGACCCATCGCCGGGGAAGCCGGCCAAGTTGCGCCCAGACCACGCCCCGCTTCGCGAAAACTGTCGCCCATCCGATTTGCTAAGGTTGTATACACGTTCATCTGGTCGCTCATATTGAAGTCGCCCGCCACGAGATACGGCGTCGTCACCGCTTCAAGCTGGCCGAGGAGTGCTTCGATTTGGCGGTTACGGAGGGTATCGTCATAACGAAAAACGAGGTCCAGCAGCGAATAATCTGCCGGTAAACGCATTTGAGCGCTGTTCGCTACGGGGGTCGCCAGGCTCACATTGTAGAGGGTGACGGGATGTCCGTCGATGTCCAAAACGAGCGCTTCAAATGGGCGTTGTGGATCTGAAGTGGAGGCGTCTGCAAGCAAGGGAAAACGGGATAGGAGAAGATTACCTCGCGAACCGTGCTCGGTGGGGCGCTGATGCCGATAGGGATACAGGTCGCCAAGCGTACTGTCAAGTGGCTCGAACCACGTATGTGCGACCTCCTGCAGGACCACGATGTCAGCATTTTGCAGCCGCAGCCACTGGACCACATCACCAAGTTGCTGATTTTTCTCCGAGACATTGAACGTGATGATGGTCAGCGATGGGTTGGACTGATGAGCGGATGACTTCGCGAGGAAAAGCGGACCGTAAAGCACCGATCCGAGTAGGGCAATGGGCAGTGTCAGCAGAAGCGCTCCCCGTGCGCGAAGCGCGATGCCAACGAGGACAAACGCGAAAGCGGGTACAAAGGAAAAGGGAAGAAAAGTTAGCACAAAAGCAATCCACCCACGATGATCTCTTCCCAAAAGATGCAGCACAAGCAGCGCCACCATCACCAAGCTGTAATCGAACGCTATAAACGTGATGAAGACCTTGGTTCGAGTATGGCGCGTGTCCATGGCGACCTCTGACCGGAAATCGGTCGGCTGTGCTGGCGATGCGTTTTCCTGCTGCGGACTTAGGCGGAACGGCTTGGTGCAGCCTGTAGAGCGATCAGACCCACACACCCAGTGGATGCGCGCAGGTCGCGCCCATTTAGGACAGATCGAACGCTGAGCAGTCAAGCTGTCGGTGCGTAACATGAGCGAAGATCGGTTGAGAGCGTTTCAAACCACGCAATTTCGGCTCGAATGCCCTCGGCAAAAGGGGTATCAGGATGGTAGCCTAAGATTTTCTCCGCTTTATGGATCAAGGCGACCGTTTCTCGCTGATCGCCAGGCCGTGCTGCTTGCTTTTCATAACGGGCTTGTTGACCGATGATTTGCTCCACGACTTCAATCGCCTGACGCGTTGAAATTGAATCAGGCGTTCCAAGATTGATAATTTCTCCGATACAGGCGGGCTGGTCAAGTGCTTTCACCAAGGCTCTCACGATATCACCCACAAAGGTGAACGAACGCTTGTGACTCAAGCTGCTCGCGTAGAGCGGAAAGGGGACACCATCGAGGAGGCTGTAAATCAGCCGCGGATACAATTTGTCCGGTCGCTCGCGCGCGCCGTAGACGGAAAATAAGCGGAATGAAGTCGCCGGGATTTTCTGTTGCCGCTCGTAGGACATCACGAGTTGCTCGGCGGCGAGTTTTGTCACCCCATAATCGGATATCGGCTCAGGCGCCACGTCTTCAGCGGCGATGGCTGTCGCTCCGTAAATCGATGAGGTGGCGATGTTGACGAATAGTTGCGGCGAGGCGCTTGATACCAATGACTGGAGCAGATTTTCCGTTGCGCTGAGATTGTTGCGGACGTAGGTGCTCCAGCTCGTTTGCTGAGAAATGCCCGGTTGGGCGGCGCAGTGATAGACAACATCAACGCCTGAAAGCAGACGATTGAGTGCATCGGTCGCCAGATCCCGTTGGTAGATTTCTGCTCCCGCTTTGCGGAGTTGCTGGGCCGTGTTCTGCTTGATTAAGGGCGCATAGTAATCGCTAAAATTGTCGATGCCGATCACCTGATGTCCCGCTTGCAGTAAGCCTTCAGTCAAGTGCGAGCCGATAAATCCGGCGGCTCCGGTGACGACAATTCTCATCGATTTTTCCCACCGAACGGACGCTCACACGCACCCATTCATTGCCTCGCTTTTTAGTCTCGTATCTGCCGCTCAACGCGTTGCCGGGTCGTTCGGCCCCCTCACCAAGGCAATCATAACAGAAATCCGCTTCCATCGACCACTCGCTTCTTTTGATCACGCGCTGCAGGTGCCGAAGACGCGCGTTTTTGAGTCCATCGTCTGGGGACCAGGCGGATGGGCGATCCTTCGCTCAGGAGGCGCAACGACCCAGTTACGTCCAGTAAGCCTTAAAGACCCGTGCTCAACGCGTCGTTCGTCTTGTGGCGCTTGGATCAATTGAGCCCGCTTCAACCCTCTCTCAGCCGCTGCCGCAACTGCCTGCTCGTATGGACCACGACCTGCCGGAATGCTTCGGGCTGTCGCATGGGACGTCGTGTGCCCGGTTCAAACGAGGCGCTGCCACGCCGAATCGTTTTGACCTCAAGCACGAGGAAATGCTCAATTTCGATTTTTTCACCTGCGATCAACGCTTCCGACCAGACTTCGAACAGGGTTTCCAGAACCACCTGCACCTCATGGTTTGTCAGGCGCGTGCGGCGCCCAATCTCACTCACAGTCTTATTTTTAGTCCACGTCATCGGCTTCTCTCCTCACTCGTCGTTTTTCGCGCCCGCAATTCGTCCAGGGTCGCGAGTTTGACCTCGTTGCCGGCCGCACCTTGCGTCCGCTGGCGAATTTCCTCAAGTTTGGCGCGCGCTGCGCGTTCCACGTTCGACATCTCAACCGCGTCCGCTGACAGTTCTTCAGCGCTGTTTTCGCTTTCCGCTTCCTCCGCCTCGGCTGGAAGCGCGATGCTGCGCACCAGCAAGAGCGGCTCAATGCCGGCGGTGCTTGCCAGCAGCTGTTTCCAATCCTCCCGTTCGTAAAACCGGGTCAGCCGCGCGTTTAAAATGACCTGCGTGGCGAAGCCCGGTTCGACGTAGCGGGCAAAGATGGTGCAGTTCCCCACGTTCGGCGTGATGACTTCATCCACCGTGAGCAGCGGGCGCTGGCGCAACTGGCTGTTGGGATTGTCGATATTGGCGTCCGTCGTCGCTGTGCCGCTCGCCTTGCTGTAGAATTCCGCCGTGTCCGCATCGCAGCCGCCGTAGACCACCTGGGTCGCGAGTCCGGTGAAGAGCGCCTGCGTTCCCTCGGCACCATAGATCAGGTGAAACTGCCCCTTGGTCTGAGCGCCAATCAAAATCGAGATGCGCCGTTTGCGGACGAGGTTGACGTCGGTGACCAGGCCATCGAGCTTGCCGAGTGTCGGAAACTCATCCAGCACGACGGCAACCGGCATGGGCAAAGGTCCCCGATTGCGCTCGCCAATCGTGTCCAAATCGAGCATCAGTTTGCGGAGCGTCGCGCCTAAATAGGAGGCATAAACGGCGCGCATTCGACCGGGGCAGGTCAGCACGACGACAGTTGGCTGCTGGACAATCAGTTCGGCGTCGAAATCCGAGGCGGCGGTATTGGCGCGCACATCGGTGGACGCCCAGCCAGTGAGTGCCGTTGCCAGCGTTGCCACGATATTGGAGGCGACCTTCGCGTCGGTCTTGGCGCTGGCGATAAAGCTATTGGCCAGCAGCGCCGCGTCGTCCTTTTGGGACGCGAGCGTCTTGGCCAGCTCCCGGAGATCGTTCATGGCATTGTAAATCTCACCTAAGTTGGGGAAGCGGATGAGACAGGCACCCAGCAAGGCGGCGGCGCTATCGGTCCAGAACTTGTTATCGCCCTGCGCCGACGGGACCAGCACATCCGCGATCGCCCGCGCATCAGAGACATTGCGGATGCCTTCCGAGACGTTGTAGCGCGGACCGGTCGCACTGGTCGGGTCGTGAACGACCACCAGATGCCGCGTGACGGCGGCGTAGCGCAGGACGTGTTCGGTAAGTTCGCCCTGTGGATCGGCGATGATCAAGGAATGCCCAAGCGCCATGCGATCGGCAATGGCTGGCAGGATGATCCCCTGAGTCTTGCCGGATCCCGGACTGCCGAGCGCAAGGATACCTCGGGCAACATCTTCGCCGCCCAGGCAAAACTGCCCGGCACCGAAATCCAGCCGATGTTTGCCCTGGCCCCAAAAGGCACCGAGCAAAATCAGCCCCTCGGGGTCGGCGTGACGAAAGCGGCGGTACTCGCGCATCGAGCAGAAATGGGATGAGCCTAACGCACCGCGCGTGACGCTGGGTGCGCGTAAGCGGTCGATCCGTTCGCGCAGCCAGCCGCCATTGCGGATCGCGCTGTAGTGCCCGCCCAATGCCATCACGACCGTAAACACCCAGAATAGGCCGAACAGGAGTAAGCGTGATGCGTTGACTCGCGGTGGCGCACCCACCAGCAGCCGAAGGATCGCGCTCGTAGGCTGCTGCCCACGCGCCGGTTGGAGTGCGATATCCCCCACCAAAGCCAGATACAAACTCGTAGCCGTGAGCAGAACAACGCTGTAAGCAAGGATCACTATGATCCGTTTCAACGGGCTTGCTGCGACCTTGTGCTGGTCGCCGGATCGTCGGATACCGGCACCAAGCAACGCGGCGGCGGTGATCGAAAGGATCGGCATCAGGCAAAGCAGGGGCGCGAGCCAACTACTGATCCGCTGCCCTCCCTCGGTGAAAAGCCAATAGAGCATGAGACGGCGGCTTAGCGAGCGCGAGGGCAGCGCTCGGCCCAATCGAGCGCTGGGCGTCTGCGCCGGGCGAAAGTAGCGTTTTCGTTCGCCGACCCATTCAGGACCCGATCGACCCCTGCCGCCAAGGTGAGACGCATTCGCAGGGCAACTCTCGCCCTAGGAAAGTCTGCATGCCGGCAAGTCATCAGGCGCCTCCAAGTGAAGGGGAAAAGAAGCCTGTGCCATCCGCCGGCCGCGCTGGGTCAACGGGAGAGGCTTGGCGATCCTGGCGCCGGGACCGTTCCAGCCCGAGGTAAGCGTCGAGGGCGGCTTTAAACTGGTCGGTGGCAATTTGCCGAAACAGCCGATCATGCCCCTTTGATGCGTTGTTGTAGACCGGGAGCCGCCCGGCGACGGATGGGGCGGTACCGGGCAAGACGACGTGCGTATGTAAGTGCTCCTGCGCAGCCTTGTCGTCAGTGGCGGGCGTCAGACGCTTGTGGAGGACATAGCTGTATTCAGGCACGTCAAAACCCCGTTGTTGGTAGTAGTCCTCAACGATGCATTCGGTGAGCCTACCGAGCAGAGCGCGCCGCTGGTTCTCAGGAACCAGCGCCATGAGGGCGGGATCGGGAGAAATTACCCAGGTCCACGCCAAAACGTGCTGACTTTGGAATCGCTTGCAACGTTCATAAATGGCGGCGTGGTGCACGCCCAAACCTCGATCGTTCCAGCGTTCGTAACCACCCGTTTGCGCCAGCGCATTGTTGGTTTTATCCCGGTATTGCAGATATTTGAGCGTGGCTTTCAACCCCTGATGTCCGGTACCGCGACCGCGACGCTTGGGTCCCTTATAGGCGAAGTCCACCACGATAATCGCCTTATGCATCGCGTTCCTTCAACTCCCGGACCGCACGTATCTGTTCCAGGAGTGCATTGCCGTCTCGTTTCGCTCTGATGATCGCATCCTCGATGGCGCGATCGCCACTTGTGCTGAGGAGCGCTGAAACGAGATAGAGCAGGATGTTGAGATGAAAGCTCGTCGCTGCTTCCAAATGGTCCAATCGCTTTTGGAACGACTGCTGAAAGTGGCGACGACTGCTGACCACGTCCGCTTGCTCATCAAGAAACTGGCGAATGGCTTCCCGGATCAGATCCGCTTCGGTCACGTCACGCCCGCGCTGGGCGGTAAGCTGCGCCAACAGCAGGTGCATCTCCTGCGGCATGGAAATACTGCGCTTCACATTATTGCGTGCCATGCGCCATCGCTTTCCTAAGCAACCCTCAAGCCCTCCTTCGATTGTCTCATAGCGGCGTCAACAAACCCCGTAAAATTGCGGCAGCGCCTGCGCAGATTTTCAGGCGGACCTGCTTGATGCCGAGCGTGTGCATCGACAGAACTATCGGACACCGTTTTGAAGCGATTCATCGGCGTGTTTTTGAGTCCAACTGGCGTCTTCGCCATCTTTTATGGGGTCCTACGCGTTTGAAGACCGGCCAGCTTCGGCGACCTCGTGGCGATGATGCGGGCGTTGCAGGCGTTGTAAAAGCTGTTTTTCGACCCGTAGCCGTTTTGATCGCCGGGGAGCAGTGTCAAGTCCAGATGAACGGGGTTCACCGCCGAGTATGAAAATGGAGTAGACTTGCCGCGACGCCCGACCAGCAGAGAGGTCGGCTCCGATCTGGTGCGGACAAGCCTATTGTCAAGTCGGACCCGGATACCCGTAAGCACCGCCAATTGCTGCCCTAGAGCGCGCAAGATAGATTTTCAAGAGAGGGTATCCAGGCTGGCCGCGCGTTAGGGAGGGTCAGATGAACGTCGTGTACGAACGTTGTTGTGGTCTGGATGTCCACAAAAAGACGGTGGTGGCGTGTGCGCGGGTGGGAAAGCAGCAGGAAACGCGCACGTTTGGAACGATGACCGGGGATCTCTTGACGCTGTCGGACTGGCTGCTGGGGCAGGAAGTGACCCATGTGGCGATGGAAAGCACAGGGGAATACTGGAAACCGATCTTCAATCTGCTGAGGGGAACTTCGAAGTGATCCTGGTCAACGCGCAGCATCTGAAGCGGGTGCCAGGACGCAAGACCGACGTCAGCGATGCGCAGTGGATCGCCGAGTTGCTGCAGATCGGTCTGCTGCAGGCGAGTTTCATTCCGCCGGTCGGTCAACGCGAATTGCGGGAGTTGACGCGCTACCCGATCAGTTTCATCCGGGAACGGGTCAATCTGGTCAACCGGGTGCAGAAGCTGCTGGAGGACGCCAACATCAAACTGGCTTCGGTGGCGAGCAACGTCATGGGCGTTTCCGGTCGGGCGATGCTGATGGCACTGCTGGACGACCGACTCAGCCCAGAAGCAATGGCGGATTTAGCCTAGGGGCGCTTACGCCAGAAACGCGAGCAACTCACCCAAGCGCTGACCGGACGGATGAAGGACCACCATCGGTTTGTGCTGAGCGAATTGCTCTGTCAGATTGACAGCCTGGACGAGACGATTGAGCGCTTCAATGCCCAGATTGCCAAGCACTGCCGTCCTTTTGAGCAAGCGGTTGCTTGGTTGGACTCGATTCCAGGGGTGGCGCGTCAGGCAGCGGAAGTGATCGTCGCCGAGATTGGCACCGACATGAGTTGCTTTCCGAGTGCGGATAATCTGGCGTCGTGGGCGGGGGTTGTGCCCGGTAATCATGAAAGCGCGGGTAGGCGCTTATCCTCCAAAGCCCGTCAAGGCAACCGGGTGTTGCGCACAGTTCTAGTCCAAGCCGCCCACGCTGCCTCGCGAACCAAGAACACCTACCTAGCGGCGCAATATCATCATCTGGCGGCACGGCGCGGCAAGAAGAAAGCGATCTTGGCGGTAGCCCACTCGATTTTAGTGATCGCCTACTATTTGCTCTTGCGCGGAGAGGAGTATCGCGACTTGGGCGGAGACTATTTTGACAAATTGAGACCGGAGCAGAAGGCGAAGCATCACATCCGCCAATTGGAGCGACTGGGCTTTAGCGTTGTGATCCAGCCCTTCAACGCCGACCCCGCTGCCTGAGTCCCGGATCCATTTTCAAGACAGATCGGCGATTGTTTTTCGCCTCAAGTTCCCGTAATCGCTGGAGCTCGCTGGTTTCCAGACCTGCATACTTGCTGCGCCTGCGGTAGACCGTCTGCTCTGCTACTCTGTATTTCCGGCAGATTTCAGCGACAGCTGTGCCGCTTTCCACCTCCTTCAAGATGCGGATGATTTGTTCTTCGTTGTAGCGTGTGCCCTTGCTTGCCATGAAACTATCCTCCTGATGCTTCTCATTCTATTCAGATAGTCTCACTCTGCTTGGACCAGTTCTTTGGAGTACAGATCACTTACTCGTCCAAGATCGCGCCGGGCAATTGCCATCTGCGCAATATCCTGATTGAGGCGGCTCACGCACTGGCACACACCAACGATAACTATCTGGCCGCCCAGTATCGGCGACAGGCGGCGCGTCGTGGCAAAAAGCGGGCTGCCGTCGCGGTGGCGTCGTCGATCTTGAAGATTGCCTTTCACATTATCAAACGGGGTACCGCTTATATTGATCTGGGAGCGACCTATTTCGACCAGCGCGACCAGCAAGCCGTGCAACGTCGGGCGATTCGCCGTCTGGAAGCATTGGGTTTCACCGTTGCCCTAACCCCAGTTGTCGCTTAACTCTTTGTCTATTTTCTAAGGAACCATAAGAATCCCCACCTCAGGTGTTCTAGGGCCGAATATCGAAAAAACATCCTGACCTATTTTCTCGCCTATCGACCCCGCTGGCAGTCTGCTGCTATCCGGCTGAGCATCCTCTTTTTTCACGCGCTGGCCTCCATACTGTCGCTGCCATTTGACCGGCACCGCGCGCAGGCGCATTGGCAAACGGCAAAAATGGCAGCCATATGGAACTTCCGCGATGACACTGTCTTAATGCCTCAAGATGAGATCTCGGACGGAGTTGAGCACGCTACCAGAGTACCGTTGATATCGTCCCCTAATGAGTTCATGGACAATAACTGGAATACGCCGCAAATTCTGGCTTGGCAGTGTCCCTCGAGCGTGAAAATGCTCCAATTTCTCCGCCAACTGGGAAAGTGTCGCTTGCTCATCCGGGAGCTGCAGAGAAACCTGAGTGTACAACGCCTGGAATTGTTCATATCGCTTCAGGTAAATCTTTGGATCAGTACTGAATGCTGTGATGACGCGAGAGACAAAGCTAGGGTCTTCCAACCCGACTTGATTTGTAGCGTGACGGCGGTATTCCAGCAGAGGTCGGGGAATAATGTCCACTTGAGCTGTGATTGCGATAAGTAGCGCAATCCATTCATCATAAATCCAGATTGACGGAATAGGCAAAACTAAATCACGAAACTGAACCCGAAACGCCATCGTAGCTCCTGTGACGATAGGATTCTGCAAGAGCACGGAAAACGCTCGTCCGCTGCTCACCAAGCGCTGCTTCTTCGGACTGAAACGAACCGATTGCCACAGAGTATATTCAAGTGGCTGTCGCTGAAAATTTACGACCTGAGCATTTGAAAATATAAATCCCGCTTCCGGAGCAGCGTTAAACGCTGCTCAAGTATTTCAAGTTTCGTCGATACCAGAAATCGTCCTGGTCACATAAAACAATGATGTCCCCTTTGACTTGCCGAATTGCTTTCTCAAAGTTTTTTGTAGAGCCGAGATTTTGATTGTTCTGAAAAAAAGAAATAGGAAATGACGCGCCGTTGGCGAAAGCTTCAATGATCTGCTGTGTTCCGTCGTGCGAGCCGTCGTCACAGATAACGACTTCATCTGGAAGTCGTGTTTGTTGCGCAATGCTTGCGAGCTGCTCAGCGAGATAGAGCGACCCATTGTAAGTACATAATGCGACTGAAATCCGCATTAGTAATGCTCCGGTATTTTACTTAACCATTGGTGCTAGATCATAAAGCGTATTGAGCAAGCTTGAGCAAGCGGTCATCAGGAGCAGCATCCGGTTCGAGCAAACGATTGAGTGCGAGCAGCAGGTTGAAGAGCGCCGAGACGAAGGCAAGATGCATCTCAAGATAATCGGCACGACGATGAAACAGGTGTTTAAGCTGACAGACGCGGGTCACCAAACTGAACATGGTTTCGACCAGCATCCGTTCGCTCCAAGTTTTGTGGGCACAGAACTTGAGGTTGTGGGCTGCTTCGCCCGCTTTCCTGAAACCAAAATCACTGAGCACAATCGTTTCCTGATCGAACTGATGGGCAACTGGGCGAAAGGTTTGGTCATGCACATTGGCGGTATTCCAATCCCAAGCAACGACCTCGCCGCAGTCGTTGACCAACCAACACAGCTTAATGCCGACAATCCAGCGCCGATTACTGTTGCCTTTCTTGCCGACCTGCTGCTGGCTCCGCCCTTCGCGGATAGGATGAATCAGTTCAATGCCGTAGCTGTCGATGATAGTGAAGAAGGTCGGGTCCGCCAGCAAGCGCTCACTCCAGTCTTGATGGGCGCGCAGGGCACGCGGAATGCGGGTGCGGTCGGGCAGTTCGACGAACAAGGTGCTCAAAGTCGCGTTTCAGCCAGCGGTAAAACGCCCGAAAGAAGCCGCCTTTGAGGGCGTAAAGCAGCCCAATCGTCACCAGTTCACTCGGATAGAGCTTGGCGTCCGAGCGTTTCGGCAGTTTGCCCATCCGATCATCTACCAAACAGAACAACGAAATGATAAAGTCTTCCGTGGTCACGGCTCGTATCCTCTTGACGGTGTGGTAACTTTCAAGAATACGTTGTCCGTGACCTTTTTCAACTAGGCTGTGTTGACATATCAACGAAGCCAGATCAAGGCGCTGACCAGATGGAGAAACCCCAAGTAACGCGACGCCAATTTGTCGAAGCGAGAAAAGACCCGACGGAAATGCTTGATCTTGTTGATGAAACATTCAATCAAATGGCGCTCACGGTACAACCAGCGGTCGTAGTCGCGGGTTTGTTTGGCGCTTTGGTGCGGCGGAATGACCGCAACCGCCCCTTGCTCGATAATCCAATCGACCAACGGTTGTCCGGCATAGCCACGATCCGCAATCACGTGCTGTCCCGACAAGCCTTCCAACAGGGCTTGCGCTTGAGTGCTTTCGTGCGTCTGTCCTGCCGTCAGCCGGATCCGCAACGGATTCCCCAAACCGTCCACCGTGATATGGATTTTGGTGCTGAACCCACCGCGACTACGCCCCAACGCCTGCTGCTCCTGTCCGCCGCTTTTTTTGTGCGCCTGCCGCGCACGGATGTGCCCGCACAATCGTGGCGTCTACCAGCACGTTTTCCATATCCGGTTCGCTGGCAAAGTGCTCAAACATTTGCTCCCAGACGCCTGCTTCACACCAACGAGAGAAGCGCTTATAGACGCTGTTCCAATTTCCATATTCAGCAGGCAGCAACCGCCATTGCGCTCCGCTGCGCAATATCCACAGCGCGGCTTCGACAAAGCGCCGACACTTTCGTGACGACCCGACTTTTACCTGCGGGCAATCCCGCAGGAACTGCTTGGATGTTCATCCATTCGTTATCTTGCAGTTTTACGGTTCGCATGAGGCTAATTATGCCTCATCTGTCAACACAACCTAGCACTAATGGTTACTTAATTCCTAATATCGTCCGCTTCGCCGCGCAGCTGTCGATATAAATGCGATATTGCTTGAAAGCTGTTCTGCCCCACCGCTGTTAATGCGAGCAGTACGTAAGGACAAGGATAGATCGGCGCAACACGGATGGCACGTCGATACCATTGCTGAGCAACTGCCACGTCGCCCAACTCGAAGTATAGGGTCCCTGGAAACTGTAAGCGCGCGCACGTTGGAACTTGGATAGCGCAGCAAAGGACGCTGTTGCGAAAATTTCCTCCCGGAGATTAAGCTCACCTCGTTGCATTCGTTGGCGATTTGTGGATGTCATTTGATCTGAATGGAGGCGATACGTTCCAATTAATTCTTCAATATAGAAAAATTTATAATACATAGATACTCTCAGCCAGAAATGATAATCTTCGAGAACATGATAATTCGTATCGAAGTTCCCCGCTTGTTCGATACAGGTTTTGCGGAACATATAGGCATGAACAGGTCTAAGATTATGAAAGATATAATCAAAAAACACATATCCTGAGGGTGCTGTAATGCCGGGTAATTGACTGTAAAGGCAAAATCCTTACCTTCATATGTAGCAATGAGAATATCACCGTATACAACGTCAATTTGTTTATCTGCCTCGAGAATATTGGCGCGAATTTCAATACTGTGCGGAGTTAGCGTGTCGTCATCATCCAGAAAAGCTATCACCTCTCCAGTGGCATAAGCCAACCCTGCGTTTCGTGCCGAAGATAGCCCCACCATTCGGTTCTGGGTGACGGTCGCGGGAGCTGGGATTCTGTAGAATGGTCGATGTATTATCGGTGGAGCCGTCATCGACGACAATAATCTCGTCAGGAATACGAGTTTGCACTAACGATAACTCAATTGCTTCGCACACGAGGTGCGCTCGATTATAAGTTGGTACAATCACCGAAATACGAAGATGGGTTTCGCTCATAGCAGTTTTTCCAACAGGCTTCGGGCGACCCGCAGCGCCGAGCCTGGACTGCAACGAAAGCCCGTCATAGAAATTGTTACCGCTTCCCACAGCGAATATTTGAAGGCAATCGCCGCAAAGTCGATGAAATTGCATGGCAACATCGATTGATTGAACTTTTTTTTCAGAAATCCATTAAGGAGACAGACCGCGTGTATGCATTGTAAAGATCTGTAAGGGCTGACTGGTCTCACGGATTTGTTGAATATTCTCAGGGCATAAACCAGATTTCGGATCTCTCAAATAGCGTAACCCCAACGCGATGTTTTGGGGGACATTTTTGTGCACGTAATGTTTTAGAAGGTGATATGAAATCTTATCGGCGAGTGTATTCTGCTGTGATTTTACTCTAAAAGTTAGGCTATCACCCCAGACACGATATTTAACTAATGCGTATGGTAGATTATTTATCACTTCTGAATTCAGCGATACGTGACCATAGCTCGTAATCCTCCGCAAAGTCGAAACCGAGTGTAAAAAAATCACATTTTGCTACAATTTTTCTTCGCATCATTGCGGATGAACTAATAATACAGTTTGATGAAATTAATACCCACTTGATTATTCCTAATTCGGTAGGATCATCTCAATTTCTGGGTCGCCATTTTCATGGATCATCTGAGCCATGCTACCCACTAAGGCTAAAGCCGGGTTTTATCGAAGGCTTGTATACTGCATTCGATCAACTCGCTGCGGCAGGCTAATATCATCTGCATCCATGCGAGCAATAAATTCCCCACGAGCCAACCTACACCCCAGATTAAGAGTTGCGACTACCCCCAAATTTCGTGGGTGGCGCTTTAAAATAATCCGAGGATCACTTTGCTGATACCAGAGTCAAAATATCTGGCGTAGAGTCGGTTGAGCCATCATCGACGATAATAAACTCAAAGTCGCGGTACGATTGATTGAGAATACTCTCAATCGCTTCGCTGAAAAATCGCTCGCCATTGTAGACGGGCATGACCACACTGATGCGGGGATGGTCGGTCATAGCCTCAACCATGCCGGTGGCAACAGGTGGGACGCATCGATGTTTTTGGCGTTGATCCATACCTTCGGCGTACAGACGATTTTCTTATCGTTCTCGCATAGCCACGCTCCCCACCAGCTAAAGCTGTTGGCAACGATATGATGCTGGCACAGGGACATAAGATTCGCAAATCCTCATAGTCGTGTTCACCATCATTGTGATCGACCAGTGTGATCGAATAATCAAGCCGCAAATGCTCGCGTGCCTGGGCCGGATTGTCCGCGAAGATGAAAAAATGGGGTTGCTCAACCCACTGTGCGATGCGCTTGACCGGCATTTGATAGTAGTCGAGCGGCGCAGTCCGTGATAAGCGCGTGTTTCTGGGTTGCTTACATAATCGCCGCGCCGGATGTGAAGACTGATGGCATTCACAGAGCGATTCCGCTCGGCCATTGCCTTGTTCACCTTATTCGGCGGCGTCTTGACCATGAAGTCGAGGCGGATCAGCGGTTCAACCACGTTGATGTAGCGTTCGTTCTCGAAATAACCGATCAGATAAACGTCGGTTGGAATTTTCAGACTGTCAGCATCAAACTGGTACTGCATCCGTTCGTAGTAGATCTGGCGCAACAGACGCGGCAGCAAGCGCGATCGGCCAAGCGCTGAACTTTCCCCCACTTGCCCGGTGCAATGAAGCGCTCGAGCTCGGCGGATGTAGCAATTTCTGCCAAGATGTCGAATTGATCGAGCTTGTACGTGCGCAGCGTATAGAACTCAAAGGCACTGATGTCCAGTTTGAGCGCAACGTCTTTTTAGCGGCAAGCCGCCGCCCCACCGCATACCGAAACATCTGATTGCCAAGACCGCCGAAGATTTGAACAATGATCATCGGTCAGTTCGCATCGTTACGTAGAACGGCCCAATTCTGATATTGAAAATTCTCAAGCCGCTGCGAATAGCGCTCGACCAACCGAATTTCGTTCGGTAAAGCTTGTAGAAGCGATACGGCAGTGGGCTGAACAACTCAAAAAAAGTCTTTGAGCAGCACGCGAGCATCAATGCTGCAACCGTACTCAAACTGGATCGCTTTGATATTCCCTTCTGACAGCATACGGGACGCGCCCTTGAGCGCTTCAAGCTCGTGCCCTTCAATGTCGAGGTTGAGCAGATCGATCTGCTCAACCTGATTCTGATTGCAATATCGATCCAGTGTCTCCAGCTGGATCGTTTCCGTCCTCTGCTGTGACTAGATATTCCGGTCTTTCCTTTAGATGGATGCTAAGGTGATAGCAGCCGACTCCGAACCCACTTTTGATCTGCTCGCCAAACTGACTCCCGTAGATATAGCGCTTTTCGGCGATCTCAAAGGGCGCAAATAGGGAGAATAGATAATCCTCGTGGAAAGCGCGATGCACGTTGAAGTATACCCGGTTTTCATCATCAATTGGGACACAGACATAGAGGCTGCCGCCGGTTTGACGATGCGATTCAGCTCAACCAGCACCTTTTCTGAACCCAAAGGATCGATCGGGTCGCCGTAGCGCCCAAGCCCAATGTGCTCTACCACGCAGATGCTCGACACGGAGGGGACGGATTTGTCCTCATAGGGCAGCGCTAAGATCGATCCCTCACGGAATTGAGCGAGTCGAGCGGTATAGGCAGGCGAATGTCTACCATCGTCACCGGGACAACTTTCGAGAGGAGGGAGACAAATTTGTGGTGCGACCCGATGTCGATGTGCCAGAGCGATTTTGCGCTGCGATCCGTTCGAATGCCCACGCATCCTGATAGTAATAAACCGGATCGACCGGCGTAATTTTCGTGTTATCGCCTAACCGGGGAAAGAGATATTGGTGCTGAGGTTTGCCACCGTCAGCCGCTAACCAGGTGTATGCCTGATAATCGCGCCAGAAGCGGAGCCATCCGGTCAGGTCATAATAGAGGCTTCGCGCATAGTCCCGGTAGAGAATGAGCAAGAAGCTCCGTGTAGTCCAATAGAGTTTAACCACCATGGCTATCCTAAGTCGTTAAAACTTTTCGACGCTTTCTGGGTGAGTCGTTTCGGGAGGTATCTCAAAGCGCGCTTAGGCTCGCGAATGCCCTTAAAAAGAATTACCCAAATCTGCAGCCCGCGCCTTGGCGCCGAGATTTCCGGAGCGCACTTACTACCGAAGAGGATGTTTCTCCAGACCTTCAAACCAATTATACCTTCCTCGCCTATTCATATTGTAATCGACATAGTGCTCATCTATCAAGTGTAGGAAGGGCAGAAGAATTTGAAGCGCAATCAAGAACAGATTCTTCGCTCTCGACTCTCTGATCCAGTAGGAGTTGTGACCATTGAGCTTTACCCCTTGGAGTGGTTCTTCCGCACAAAATGTAGGTGCACGTAGTGCATAATGTTGTTGATGTTGAACGTGCCGTGAATATTGAGCTTTTAGCTTCCATTTTCAATGACGAAACACTGGTTCTACATAAAGTGCGGAAGAACCACTATTCGGGGGCGAGCCACCGTGGGCTGACAGCGGGTTGCCCATCGTGCGGGTATAACTCGGCGAAGAGCCCGTCATCGTAAATGGTGCCCAGTTCATCGCGCAGTTGTAGGTAAACATTCCCTTTCGGAAAAGCCGCTTGAGCTACTCGTGCTGTCTCTTCTGGAACCGCCGGTATAGGCCGCGGATGAAGGCTCATGATGAGCGTTCCTCTCACTCAACAACGAGCTTCATTTTACCGCGAGACCCAGACCTATCCATCATCACGGAGGTTCGCCAACAACATCCTCAAAAGTGCGACAGAACCCACTTCCCATCGTTGCTGACATAATTCCTCGTGCAACCCGTATTGATTGGGAGTAAGTAGTCTGCTGTTCGGTATGGCCCGGAAGATCGTGGTTGATCAGTAGCGCACCACAGCAAGCATCACTTGCCGTATGCTCGAACTTATTTTTGATATCCTCTGTGGGTTTTGTCACCAACTGGACCGCACGGATCGCCCATTTCAGCGAGATTTCCATCGCAAAGCCAACTTTTAGCGCGATCACCGCTGAAAAAGCATTCTTTTTCAAAAGTAGTACAACATGCTGAGATGCGTATGCAGCACTTTGACGTAGCTATATTGCGAAAAGGATAGTGATCCTAAATGAACTTTGCGCTTGTGGGAAACATACAGCGCCAGTTTTCAGCCACTGCTCAATAAGCAGAAGTCCGGTTCTTCTTTGTTCAGAAACAACAACGCTCATCCAGCCCGCCGACTTGCTTATACACAGCGCGCCGGAACATCAAGCAATGCCCTTCAGCCAATCAACCTCAAAGGGTTCGGTAGCAGTTTCACTTTTACGAAGATAATGCCCAATCATGGCATAAGGGAAAAGACGATGTATCCCAAGAACTGCCACAAAATTGTTGGGACAGTGAGTTCGCATGAGCGTTGAGGTCGACTTACCCGTTTAGTGAAAGTTCTAGGACAAACAATCCCTACATCGGGCGCTGTTTTCAGAAAACCCAACATGACCGAAACGTGTCGGATTCAACATAAACATCCGGGTTGAGCAGCACCAAATAATCGCCTCGCGCTCCTGTATGCCGATGTTGTTCGCGGCAGCAAGTCACGGATTTGCTGGTTTACAATGATATGTACATGGGGAAAGCGTTCGCGCACGAAATATTGTGCCATCGTTCGAGTTGTTATCCACAATATGATTCATAATCATCCGCGATGGCGGTTTGGAGTTTCTCCAAGCAACTGATGGTGACTTCGCCGGAATTATAGGTCACAATCACGATAGAAACTTCGGGAGCACTGAGAATCCTATTATGGGGAAGGCGCAAGTAGTAAAACTTATACACTTATTTATATGATCAGATACTTACTATTGCGTGGCAATTACTTCTTAAATCGTTTGAAGGTTTAGTTTACACCAACTACTTTTACAATCCTTAATTACTTGAAGATGCCAAGCAATAGTATGGCAAGAGGAAAATCAGGAATTCTACGCGCATAAACAATGTTTTCTTCAGAATGTTCTCAACAGCGGCTGAAAACAAGATATTTATATTGCATTAGAATATCCTGTTTTTGTCTCAAATCCGTTTCATAGAAAAAATTGAAGGGCTTCGGCATATTGGTTTGAGTCGGAATAAAGCGGAACCAGCTTGAATTCCTTTGTAAATTTCTTGAAGCACTTTATAGTGAGGATGATTATCGGGTAAGGAAGTTTCCTTGTTATAGAATATCCAAAACCGCATTGAACAAATCGATATCGGTTGCGCTCAGGTCAAAGCTCTTAGCTTCACGAATAGCTGTATGAATAGTCGAGCGCCAGACTTCTTTTCTATCGGTGGAACTGGTCATGACAACAATCGTGTTGATCATGATTATGTTCAGAGAGTCGGAACGCATCGCTACCTCGATAAATTCTGCTAAGCTCACTATAGTGTAGTGCGAAAAGACGCTAAAAACTCAGTGCCAATGATCTGGTAGCCACCCCATAATTGCGAGCAGTGAAAAGTGAAGTCTAGCCGACCGCCGCGAGCGCAAAAGCGACGGGCGACTGCCCGCCGAGCGCATCATGCGGGCGATCTTGGTTGTAGCGGTGTCGCCAATCCTCAGTCAGTTGCCGTACCTCCTTGAGCGAGTGAAACAAATACAGATCGAGAATATCTTCGCGATAGGTGCGGTTGAATCGCTCGATGTAGGCGTTCTGCGCCGGTTGCCCGGGCTGGATGAAGTGCAACAGAACATCATGTTCTTGTCCCCACTGCATCAAGGCAGTGGAGATGAACTCCGGTCCATTGTCGATGCGAATCCGCTGCGGATAGCCGCGCCAGTGGGCCACCCGCTCCAGCACGCGCACCACCCGCTGACTGGGCAGCGATGTGTCCACCTCAATCGCCAGCGCCTCGCGGTTGTAGTCGTCGATGAGGTTCAACGTCCGAAAACGCTGTCCACTCAGCAAGGCGTCATGCATGAAATCCATCGACCAACATTCATTCGGCTGTTTCGGCTGCTCCAAGACTTCCGGAAAGCGTTTGGGCAGTCGTCGCCGACGGCGAATTCTCAGGTTGAGCTTCATGGCACAGTAGACTCGATACACCCGCTTATGATTCCAGCGATGACCGTGATTACGCAGCCAGTAGTACATCTTGCTGAACCCCCAGCGCGGCTGCGCCACCGACAACTGCTGCAGCGCGCTCACCAGTTGCTGGTCGTCACGCGGCTTAGGCTGATAATGCTGCACCGACCAATGAATCCCGACAATCCGGCAGGCACGACGTTCGCTCACTGAGTGTTCCTGACGTATTTCCGCCACCAGCTCGCGTCGCCGCCCTGCCGTTAGAGCTTTTTTTCCACAATCTCCTTGAGAATTTGGTGGTCGAGGCTCAGCTCGGCATACATCCGTTTCAGCCGCTGGTTCTCGGCTTCCAGCTCGCGCAGCCGCTTGATGTCCGAGCTTTCCATCCCGCCGTACTTGGCTTTCCAGTTGTAGTAGGTCGTTTCACTGATCCCGTACTGGCGACAGATATCCGCTGTTTTCATCCCGGCATCTGCCTGCTTGAGAATCTGCACGATCTGGTGTTCCGAAAAGCGCGATTTCTTCATCTGGAGTTCTCCTCATTCGTCTTAGTTTACTGGAAAACTCCACTTTTCTTTGCCACGGATTTCGGGGATGGTTACCTATCGCAATCAAGGTTGAGCGAAATAATGATGTCGCTTGGATCATTTCGTTCGGTAATATAGGTGACATGTGCTTCAAGCCAAGCGAACATTAGACAGTGAGTGGTCATAGGTCAACCGATCAAATTCCATGTCAGCGGCGTGCCACGTTCAATATCCTGCGTCGCTCGCAGTCCCAGAATTTCTTCGAAGTGCCGGGGGTGAAGCCCATTAGCTGGTCGAATTGAGCGCACATTCTCGTTGGTAAATGTTTCGCCAGCTTTCATATCTTTGACCACGAACAGGTGAACGCCGAAAGGCACGGCTTTTGGCTTCCGCTTTACTCAGAAGACGCCGTAATTGAACCGTGCCCAATGCTTTTTCCGCCACACGCACCGCCTCGACCATCTCTTTGAATTCATGCGGCTCCAGCGAAAACGCGCTGTCTGGTCCCATGTCGCTCCGCCCGTGACAGGGTAATGTGTTTCTCAATGATCACACGCGATCCGAGACGCCACCGTGGCCACAGGCACAGCAATGCCCAATGTATGGTCAGATAGCCCCCAACTGGCACATCAAATGCTTCCGCCAAATGAGGAATTGCGCGCACGTTCGCATTTTCCGGCAACGCCGGATATGCGCTCGTGCATTTTAGCAGAGCCAGTTGTGTGGGTTGCCCTGGGCCTTGCTGAGGCGGTTTGCACGGCTTCATCAATCTCGCCCAGCGTTGCCATGCCAGTGGACATGATAACCGGTTTGCCAGTCCTGGCGATTTTTTGAAGGAGTTGCAAATCCACAAGCTCAAATGAAGCAACTTTATATGCGGGCACACCCATCTGCTCCAGAAAATCCACCGACGACGAGTTAAGGGAGCAGAAAACAAATGCAAGCCCAAACTCTTCGGCAATCTCTTTCAGCTTGGGTTGCCAATCCCACGGCGTATATGCCTCACCGTAAAGTTCGTAGAGATTTTTGCCTTCCCAGATTGTGCCCTTGGTGCGGAAATACTCGTTATCGCAATCAATCGTCATCGTGTCTGGCATATAGGTCTGTAGTTTGACTGCATCAGCACCGGCTTGGCTTCGCCGTCTCCAGAATCTTGACCGCCTGCTCAAAGTTCTGACCATGGTTGGCAGACATCTCGGCAACGATATAAGTGGAGTTTCTGGCACTTATTTCGCGCCCATCAATAGTGATCATTAGCTTGTCTCTTCTTCGTCTCGGATTAATTCCAACCGCATAAACACTTTCTTACCGGAAGAATCGAGAAAATAAGACCCTTTGTACGGCGGAAAAGTACGCGCTCGCAAAATATTGATCAGATCCGTAGCCTTATATGCTTTATCCAGCTCAATCTGGTCAATATCTTCAACGTCATGAAGGCGGTGCGCGGTACCGTTCGCCTCACTTTGAGGGAACGGCGTTATCTGCTGCATGTGAATAGCTGGCCACGTCTTTACGAACAACTCGACGGAAGCGGTCTCAAGTTTGCTATACAGCGTTTTCCCGGTGTCAGTTTCATCAACTGGTACTTCTTGCTGAGCAATGATGTCGCCTGTGTCGACCCCCTGATCGATGTAGTGGAGCGTTACGCCAGCCGGTGTGCCATCAATGATGCTCCACACATTTGGATAGGCACCGCGATTATACGGTAACAATGCTGGATGCAGATTGATACAGCCTTTAGGAAATAGATCCAAAAACTCTGTTCGAAGAATGTAACCAAAAAAGATCGAGAGAGCGACGTCCGCTTTGAGTTCCGCCATGGCTTTCAGAGTCTCTGGGGTGCGTAACTGAGAAGCCTCGAATACGCGGCTTGAAGAAAGGTTTGCTGTGCTGATGATTTCTTCTGCGTATTTTTGTTTGCCCGATGGGTGGACAACAAGACCAACCACTTCTTCGCTCTGCGACGCTAACCACTTGAGAATCTGCCAACCGACCCGGTTATTCGCGAGGTATAATATGCGCATTATGCTAACATCCGACCAATAATCTCCAGACCGGCTTTCCCATCGACCAGATTTTGGGCATTCGCCGCCAATTCGTGACGCTTTTCACGGTCAGTGATGAGACGCTGTAGATTTGATGCAATTATACCCGGTGTCACGTCAGCCGTTTCGCCCCCAAAAATGCATGCTTCATGCTTGTGCAAGCCGTGAGCGATTCCCAATTGATTATCGGCGGTGACGATCACCACGCTCGGCACGCCCATCAGGCACAATTCCCAGACGGTGCTGCCTCCGGCTGAGACCGCCAGATCCGCCCATGCCATCAGCGCCGGCATATCGGTGACGTCATGCATAAGCTCGACGGTCTCCGGCATTTGCTCTACAAACGCCTCCAATTCAGCGCGATGGGGGTTGCTGCCGCCTACGACCACTTTGACATGCAGCGAATCCGCGTCTGGCATCTGGTCGACTGCCTGAAGGATGGTGAGCGTCACATTGTCAGGATCGCTGCCGCCCATCGTGATCAGAATATTCCGGGCAGCGGCTTGGATTTCGTGCCGCCAGCCGCGCCAGCGCCAGAACTCTCGCCGAAGCAGCGTGTAATCGGTGCCGAGCAGAAGTTGAGTATACGCTTCGCGCGACGGATACAGCGAACTCGCTCGCGTGGATGTTCTGGTTCAGCACCCAGTCCGCGTAATAGTGCTCGGCATGACCGTTATCGTCAATGAACAAGAGGCGCAGCCCCGCGTCCTTGAGCCAGCGTTGGTAGTCAGCGCCGAAGTGATAGCCATCCACTACCACAACGCTCGTCTGCACCTGCCGCGCCAGCTCGATCACCGCCCGCGCATCTGCCTCACTGCCGGGATTCACCTGCAACAGCCGAACAGACATGCTTTCTGAAGACAAACGTTGGTGGAGCGACTCCGGCAGTCCCTCAGCGCAGGCAAAGGTCACGCTGCCGCCTTGATCCTGCCACGCTTGCGCCAGCGCCAGACAGCGCATGATGTGTCCGGTGCCAATCACGGGATTAGCGTCAGCGCGGACGAGGAGCGCGTTCATCGCTACAGCTTTTTCTGCTCGACGTGGGCATTTAGAGCAACCCAATCAGGATGTTGTGCCAACAAGTCGAGCACGTCCTGCCACCGAAAATCGCCGTGCCCAAAATGCTCGTAAATGCGCCGCACTAGTTCAAAATCTTCCGGCGTATCGACCGTCCAACGATGCTGAGAATAATCGACGGGATTCTGAACCGCCAGCAGGCGAAATGCACTCGGATTGTTGTAGATGTAAGGGGTCACATGCTCGCGCCATGCCGAGTGATCCTCGCGCCACGCCCGGTCCCAGCGCCTCTGCGCTGAAGACTTCAACGTCCAGCCCGCGCGGATAACGGCGAACAAGGATGTTCGCGGCGTAATCCACCGACGGCGCAGCGCTCAGGAAGGCAGTAATGGTATAGTCGATCATGGTGGGATCGATCAGCGGGCAGTCTGAGGTGATGCGAACCACGATGTCTGCCCGATACCGCTCCGCCGCTTGATAATACCGGTCAAGCACATCATCCTCACTGCCTCGAAAAACCTGCCAGCCTTCGGTTTCGCCGGGAGCAGCGAGCGGATCGTCCTGTGGCTGGGTCGTCGTCGCGATGACGATCTCGTCCACGAAGCGGCTTTGCTTGATCCGGTACATATCCCACCACAACAGCGGCTTACCCTGTAGAAGTTTTAACA
Source organism: uncultured Chloroflexia bacterium (assembly GCA_963826685.1). Taxonomy (GTDB): domain Bacteria; phylum Chloroflexota; class Anaerolineae; order Aggregatilineales; family Phototrophicaceae; genus Flexifilum. Next base: position 272,297 of record CAWGYC010000011.1, read on the forward strand.
CCTTGCCCGGCAGTCGCGTGCTGCCCATGCGCGCCTGAATGATGCAGACGATTTTAGGCATACGCCCCTGTCACCTTCCGCACTGCCCTGATCACGTCGTCCACATCTTCATCGGTCATGTCCGGGAAAACCGGCAGCGTAATCATACGCTCGTAGGCGTCCTCGGCTATACGGGCAGAGACCCGGACCTGTGTTGAGATTGCGCCGATAATAGGGGTGCAGATGAACCGGAATGTAATGCACGTTCACGCCGATATTCTCGGCGCGCAGCGCAGCGAAGATTTCATTGCGGGTCAGGTTGAGCTGATCGGTGTCAAACAGCACCACATAGATGTGATAGCTGTGCTTCACCTCCGGGCGAACGACCAAGGGTTGCACGTAAGGCATCTTGGCAAAGGCGACGTCGTATCGCGCGGCGATCTCGCGACGACGCTGCACGAAGCCTTTCAGCTTCTTCAATTGGCTGATGCCTAGCGCGCACTGGATGTCGGTCAGGCGATAGTTGTAGCCCAGCAGCTGCATTTCGTAGAAAAAACCGCCTTGCTCGGCGCGCTGACGGTGGTCGGTGGTGATGCCGTGATTGCGAAAGACCCGCATCCGCTGGGCCAGTAGTGTCGCTCTCGGTGGTAATGACGCCTCCCTCGCCGGTCGTCATGTGCTTGACCGGGTGCAAGCTGAAGGTGTTGAGATCCGCCAGCGTGCCAACCGGACGCCCGCGATACTCGCCGCCGATGGCGTGACAGCCGTCGGCGATGATCTTGAGGTGATGCGCCTCGGCGATGGCGCGCAGACGGTCATAATCGCAGGACTGCCCGGTATAGTCGACCGCGATGATGGCTTTGGTGCGTGGCGTGATCTTGCGCTCGACCTGCGTCAGGATCGAGCAGCAAGGTATCCGGGTCAACGTCGGCAAAGACTGGCGTACCACCCTGATAGAGCACGCAGTTGGCGCTGGCGGCGAAGGTCATCGGCGTCACGATCACTTCGTCGCCCGGTTGAATATCGAGCGCGAAAGTGGCTGCGTGCAGCGCCGCCGTGCCGTTGCTGACTGCCACCGCCTGTTTCGCGCCGACTAAATCGGCAAAGGCTTGCTCGAAAGCGCTGACGGTTGGCCCGGTTGTCAGCCAATCGGAGCGCAGCACGTCGACCACCGCTTGGATATCGTCCTCGTCGATATGCTGCCGACCATAAGGTAGCAGCGTTTCTCGAACCGGCTCACCACCGTTAATTGCAAGACGGTCAACGGTCACAGCGTTATTCCCATACTTTCAATAAACTGACGAAGTTCGTCTGAAGACAACCACTGTGTGTTAGTATCGCTGGCGTAGCGATAGCCCTCAGGCAGTGGCTGCCCTTCAAAAGCGAGCTTTTTCGTCCACCACGGATGTGATGGCTGAACGATGTACATGTCGTCCAGTTCAAGCGTCTGACGCGCTTCATCTTCTGAGATGAGCACCTCATGCAGCTTTTCACCGGGTCGAATGCCGATATCGCGAATTTCGCAGCCCGGTGCAACCACGTCCACTAGGTCAACAATTCGCATGCTGGGGATCTTGGGTACAAAGACCTCACCACCATGCATTAACTCAATGCAGTGCATGACAAAGCGCACGCCCTGCTCAAGCGTAATCCAGAAACGTGTCATACGCTCATCCGTCACAGTGACAAAGCCTTGTTCCCGCTGGTTGAGAAATAACGGCACTACACTGCCTCGACTACCAATCACATTGCCATAGCGCACGCAGCTAAAACGGGTCCCATTTTCACCGGAATACGCATTGCTTTGGACAAAGAGCTTCTCTGCTGAGCAGCTTGGTCGCTCCGTATAGATTAACCGGATTGACGGCTTTATCCGTGCTTAGCGCGATCACCCTATCGATGCCAGTATCCAACGCAGCATCAATCACATTTTTGCCACCCATGATATTGGTCATGATGGCTTCCATAGGATTGTATTCGCAGGCGGGTACTTGTTTGAGGGCTGCCGCGTGGACGACAATATTGACACCGCTGCATTGCTCGCCGTAGGCGGTCAACGTCGCGCACATCGCCAATGAAATATCGCAACGCTGGATCATCAAACCCAGCATTGCGCATTTCGTGCTGCTTGAGTTCATCACGACTGAATACAATCAGGCGCTGCGGCTGATATTCAGCAAGTATTGTCTCGATGAGCTTTTTGCCAAAGGATCCTGTCCCACCGGTGACCAGTATTGATTTACCATCAAACATCATTGGGAAGTCTCCAAGTTTGTGCGGTTAAATTCGTGGCTGAATTGACGTTCGATTGAGCAGTCCCGAAGTGGTGGATCACAGTAAATAACGTGAATTATGGATAAGCAGGCGCAAGAACAAGTGCCTTGTCTAGTCCAAGCGAAGGTTTCTTGGGCTGAAAACAGTAGGCGAGCAACCCAGCGACGAGATGCACCATGAAGCTGACCGGGCTGCGGTGACGAGTATGTTCGATCTGGGAAATGTTCTTGAGTTGGTCAATGACCGACTCGATAACGGCACGTTTCCGTAACAGCAGCTTGTCGCTCAGCAGCCTCAATCGGTTCTTCATATTGGCTTTAAGCCGAGTAATCAGTTCAACACCTTGTGTTCGCCGTTGGTCGTTCAAGCGCTTTTTTGGAGATGTAACCTTTGTCGCCAAAGAGTTTGCCCCACAGCCGCTTGACCAAAGCGGGTACCGGCTTGCGGTCATCAACATTGCCCGGTGTCACCCGCACCGCCAAGAGTTCGCCCCGGTCATTGATGACCAGATGTAACTTAACGCCAAAGAACCAGCCCATCGAGGTCTTTCCGCGCGCAGCCCAGCCGTCAAAGACTCTATGACTGTGAATCCGTCGGTTGTCACAAACGGCGAGGGCGCTGGAATCGATAAAGGCGATGCCGCGACAGGGACCGAAGCGGGTGTGCAGAAAAACACAGAGCGGTTCGAGGATTGACGGCAGCAGTTGAACAAATCGTCCGTAACTGATGAGCTCGGAAAACTCTCGACGTAGGTAGACCTGCACGTACTTGGTGTAGTAGGTCTTGAAATCTCGATAACGGGCTTGATGAAAATGGATCACGATGGTCATCATTTCGCTCGTCGCTCAAATCGCCCGCTCGTTTTCGCTGCCGTTGACCGCTCGCCACCAATTTTGGTGCCACTCGGGCGCAAATTTGCCAAAAATCATCGACGGCACAGAACAATTCCAGTAGACTCATGCTGGGATGCCTCTCTCATAGTAGCCCTACTACCGAGGATAACACCTCTTTGAGAGGCATCCTGCCTTATCCATAACTGACGTTAGCTAGGGTATTGGCTACACCTTGATTGTGCGCATGGCGATAAATCCGTAATCGGTCGTCATGAACCTCATTCAATAGCTGCGGAGTTCGATCCGTTGAATGATCGTCAACAACAATCAGTTCAAATACGGATAACTTCTGATCGAGAATGCTGTTAAGCGCCAGGACAAGATATTCCTCACCGTTATACACAGGCATGACAACGATAATCAATGGCGGCATCTTGAGACGTACTCGCTAAATGAGTTCTGGCGTGCGTATGAATTCAATAAGTCGTTTCGCAAGGTTTGGCACGCGCCGCATTTTACGCAGTGTCCGCTGCCCTGAACGCAGGGTCTCATAACCGCGCGCCTTCAACCGGACCTGCGAGTTGTTGAGCCATGTATCGACCTCGCCCAATGAAGCGAAAAATGCGTCTTCCTTTGCCTGTGATGAAATCTGGGCAGGGTTGGGCGCGTCATGGATAGGAGCGCCATACAACAGAAAGGCACAGATTCGGTCAAGACTCTCATCCTCACCAGGCTTTAGCGCCTCGTCCGAAGTGTAACGCAGTTCCAACTCTGCGCAAGGTCGTCACTTTGACCAACGTAAAAGGTAGCAGCAGATGGTAGAAGAAGCGGTAGATGAGGCGAAACGAATAGCGTTGATATTCTGTAGATGGAGTTAGGGTGATGGCATAATCCAAAGTTGCATCGAGGGTTTCTAGCGCATTCCATATGCACAACCCCAGGCACATCTTCGTATAGTGCAATTCCCGGCACAACAGCGACAGGCTTGCCAAGAGCCATCATTTCCAGCCCGGCTGTTGAGGCATATGTCAGGGCGAGATTCCCATTGTCCATCAAGTCGTAGCTGCTCAACAGGCTGTCTGGCAGGATTATGCGCACATTAGACGGAATGCGTTTTTTGAGGCTTTCAAACCAGTTAATTTGCTGATTCGCGCGCCCGACGCCGGTTTTGCCTGCCAGCGACGGATGAGCGCGTATGATGAGATCATGGTTAGGATGACGTGCAAACCAGTCGACCACTGCATCGACCCATTCTTCCTGCGTGGGAATGGCGACCTTCATGGTCGGGTCGCCAGCAAATTCATCGCTCGAGGTCGTAAACAGGATAGAGGTATGTCGCGTTGGATCGATAGCTGTGGCCGCACGTCCCGGTTCACCTGATAATGGTACAGAGGCAAATCGGTACTCGCCCATACTCAAGCCGTAGCGCCGGATTTGCAGCCAGTTGACCACATTCTCCAGTTGATCGGTGGTCAAAGGAACATCCAGCCATGCAGCCCACAGCTTTTTAAGGGGAACGCGGCTAACACAAATTTCGTTTTCCTGGATGAACAGCGTATCAGGGCGGTAGGAACGCTCGTGCGTCAAGATGCGAATACCACTACGTTTTGCCATATAAAAAGCAACACGGGTAACTGACATCCGTCCATTGAACATTAGGAGGGCATCAGGCTTCCATTGCTCAAAGGCATTCTCTAATGCGATGCAGGTAATTGCGCCAGCGTGTAAAAACCCTCGATATACATTAAGGGTTTGCCAGTCATCGAAACGGATAGGATACACACGGAAGTAGGTGACTGCCGAGGTAATGACCCATTCTGCGACGGGAAATCCTCGAAAAGTCGCCGTCATAAACTCGTCTGGATAAAGGGACTGCGCCCAGTTAAGTGCCTCCTGACGTTCTTGTTCGCTGAGATATGAACTCAACCACTCGTAAGGCAGTCCACTTTTATCCAGTGCGCTTTTTGCGGCGGCTTGACATGACTGGCATAGGTTGAGCGGGCGCCCGTGTGGGAAGCTCATAGCTGCGTTGTACATGTCGCATTCGCCAAAGACGCCGTCACACAGCAGCACCTTTACTTCTGCGCCGCGAATCACACAGCCGTGCAGTAACGTCGTTTCATAGTTGGTGTGAAATGTCCACGCCGCGTATGGGCTAAATGTCATGATGCGCGTTGGAGTAGGGGTAGGTATAGAAGACATTAAATCGTGCTTCCTCAATCGAGGCTTAACCGCTGCGCGGTATGCGCTGGAGTGATTTGTACGGGGGTAGCCACGCCATTTGGATAATACCATTCATAAGGCAGCACAAGCGGAACGCTGTCACGCGCGAGAATGTTGGCGCGTTCGCCATGCAGCCCATATTCGAATAGCATCCCGGCGACTTCAAACCTGCCGATTTCCTGTGGCTCAAAAAGAGCCGTCGTGCCATCATTGGCGCGGATTGCCATATGGAGTGTATAACGTTGGGGCAGAAGCGGCACATTTTTAAAGCGGCAGCCGATGAATCCTTGTCCATCAATGGCTACCGGACGATATCCATCCATGAACATATTTGCGCCAAACAGCGGTCCCCATTGTGAATGAATGGCAATCCATACGTAAGGTTGTTCGAAGTGGTGCTGGCTGGTGTAATGCACCTGAATATCAATATCATCACCGGGCATAAATACGTTGGTCGTTTGCCCAAGCGCGTTGCTCAGCTCTACCTGAGTTATGTTGATAATGTCCCGATTGTGGGTTACAAAATCGCCTGAAGTGAGCGCGGAGAGATACGCTTCGGCAATCGGCAGTGTGTCACCAGACTGGCGGGAATACGGCCACCGTCAGAGCCAGATTGCCCGATTGCACAGGCGCTCCACTGCGCCAAGCTGGTGGCTGACGAACAGTACCGTTCGCCCGCTGCCCGCAATGTCGCTCATCTTGCCGAGACATTTGTTCTGGAACTCTGCGTCGCCAACGGCAAGGACTTCATCCACGACCAGCACTTCCGGCTCAAGGTGGGCGGCGACGGCGAAGGCGAGGCGCATATACATGCCACTACTGTAGCGCTTGACGGGCGTATCGAGAAACTGCTCGACTTCGGCAAAAGCGACAATCTCGTCGAAATGCTTCTGGATGTCGCGCCGAGTTCATGCCGAGCACCGCGCCGTTCAGGAAGATCTATCGCGCCCTGTCGATTGGGATGAAAACCGTGCCGACTTCCAAGAGCGACCCTACGCGCCCGTCAATCTGCACGCGCCCTGATGTCGGTTTGGTGATGCGCGAGAGGATTTTCAGCAGCGTACTCTTGCCCACACCGTTGCGACCGATGATCCCCAACACCTCGCCATGCTTGACCTCGAAAGAGACGTCTTTTAATGCCCAGAAAGTCTCATGTTGTGCTGCGCGCTCAGCCTTACTGAAGGGGCGCTTCAACAAACGCACTATTTCTTCCTGCAAAGTTCGATAGCTGCTGCGCCCGGTCGAATGAGCGATCTGATACGACTTGCTCAGGTTTTCGGCACGAATAGCGATGTCACTCATTAAACGACATCCGCGAAGTTCTGCTCAACGCGCTGGAAGATCAGCCCGCCAGCGAAAAACAGAGCAATCCCCATCACCAGCGAGATCGCCAGTGAAACCGCTGGGAGATCACCTGCTCCCAAGAGTGCCCAGCGAAAACCATCAATGATCCCCACCAGGGGATTGATCGCAAAGAACGGTTGCATGAGCTTGGGGATGAGATCACCGGAATAGACAACAGGCGAGGCATACATCCAAACCTGAATAACAAAAGGCAGTGCGTACGTGAAGTCACGGTAGTAAACGTTGAGCGCTGAGATAAACAAACTCACGCCTACCGAAATCAGCAGCAGCATGACCAAGAGCAGCGGAATTACCAAAATATTGAGAATGGTCAGCCCTGCAACAGCAGCAGGGCGAACATCACACCCAGTGCGACCGTGAAATCGACAGACCACGGCTGCCGAACTGGCAATCGGGATGACCATACGGGGGAAATATACAGTGGAGATAAGTTTGAAAATCGCCCACCAGACTATTTCCAGCTCGCTGAAGCGCACCGGCAAATAGATTCCAAGGAAGTAGACCCGCGAATACGAACAACAGGTAGGGTATGCCGTTCGAGGGCAGGTTGGCAAATCGTCCAAAGATGACTGCGAAAATCAGGGATGCGATCAGGAGTGAAGGATGACCCACACGATGCCAAGCGCTGTCTGCTTGTAGCGCAGTTTTACGTCACGCATCATCAAAATGATCAGCAAATCACGGAAATCCCAAAGTTCTTTCAGTTCAAACGCAGCCCAACCACGTGCCGGCTCAATTTCAATGTGTCGCACATGAGATTGCGTAACGCTGCTGGTTTGTTCCATTGAAGTGACTAACTAACTATACGCATTTCAGGGTGTTCGCGTATTATATACCGTGTCTACGAATGAAATCAACTGGTACTCCTCAATACTTCGACGCCTCCGCCCCACACTGGTCTACCCCCGGTTTAGTGGAGTAACAGTCGCTCAAGCTGCCATAGTGACCGGAGCGGCAAAGGCAATGCTGGAGTGGAGCCGCTGCCGATTGTAGAATACTTCGATGTAATCAAAGATGACCATGCGTGCCTGGGATCGGGTAGCGAACACCCGCCCTTGAACCGCTTCGAGTTTGAGCGTGGCGAAGAAGCTCTCCGCCATCGCATTATCGTAGCAGTTGCCCGAACCGCTCGTACTTCGTGTCAGCTTGTCTTCCGCGCACGTTTCGCTGTAAAGCTGGCTGGCGAACTCACCGCCTCGGTCAGGGCGCAAGATCAGTCCTGCTAAAGGCTGTTGACGTTCAGCGCCATGGTCAACGCATCGGTCGCGAGCGGGGCATCATGCTGGTTGCCCATTGACCAGCCGACAATCTGGCGGGTGAAAATTCTTACACCGTCACCAGATACAGCCACCCTTCATCGGTCGGGACATACGTCGTGTCTGTCACTCATTTTTCATTTTCTCGCTTGGCAGTAAAGTCCTGTGCCAGCAGGTTCTCCACGACATATCCATTCTGCAGCGAACGGGTCAAGCAAGCCCGTTGTTTCTTGTCCCGAACTGAACGTAAGCCGTGTTGACGCATCAGGCGGGCGACTCGCTTGCGTGAGGTGCAGATCCTCAACCCGTAAGGCTGCTTCCACTCAGTTACTGCCATAGGGGTGGCGACTGTCGTCAAAGACCGTTTGAATGCAGGTTGTGAGATAGGCATCGCGTTGGTCGTGTCGATTGGCTTTTGTCTCTTGCCAGGCATAGTACCCACTCTCGGAAACCTCCAACGCCTCGCACAAATCGGTCACGGACGCTGCCCCTCGTGCCTGCTCGATCACAGCGAAGCGCTCGGCTTTTCTTGGCTGACAATCGAGATAGCTTTTTTAGGACGCCGATCGTCGCATCCTTCTGGGCGACCGCCCATTCCGATTCCCGGATCCGTGCACTCAGTTCGCTCATTGTCGCCGTGTTCAAATCCAACTTTTGCGGTTGCCCAAACTGCTTGATCCACTCGTGTAACGTCTTTAGAAGTTACGCAGTTGAGGGAAGGGAATACTTAGGATGAGCCAAGTAGAACCCGACCGCTGTGCGAATAATGTCAAGCTTGCTATTGAAAATGGACAGGCGAGACTGCCAGCGATGGTATTCCAAGTGGACGTAGGCACGCAACGCTGGTGGAGACCGAATGGAGTCTGGCGCAGTCCAATTCTACGTCTGGCTGCCGCACGAGAGTCTTGCGCACGCGGATCATGCGCTGGCTCTGGCACGGCAGCTCAACCATGCCGACTTGATCGCCCGCAACCTGAACTTGATTGCGATGACGACCATTGTGCTCGGCAACTGGCAGCGCTCAAAAGCCTCGGCATCCGAAGCCGCATCACTCTATCTCGGCATCGAGAATCACGCTTTGGAAGCGGATTTGCTGGGTCATATCGCCAACGCGCAGCTCCTCGCCGGTGAGTTTCAAGACGCGCTCGTTTCGGCGCAGCGGATGCGCCAGATTGGTTTGGAAATCCAGAACACCTGGACGAACGCTCTGAGCGACCTCATTCTGGCAGCGATTTATCGAGATACAGGCTTCTATACGGAAGCTCTGGACAGCGCCAGAGCTTCCGTTTCAATGGCCCGGACCACACAGATATTGATCGTGCTGATGCTCAGTCATATGGTTCTGGGGACGGTCTATCGAGCGCTGAGACAGCTGGACGATGCCTGTGCCATTCATCTCGAAATAATGCAGATTGTGGGGTCAACCCAGCCACGTTATACAGAATTGATCGCCTCCGAACTGTGCGCCGATTATGCGCTCGCCGGAGACTGGGACACTGCCTATCGTTACGCGCTCCAAGCACTGACGCTCCGCGATTACACGTTCGCGCCGGGAGCGGGTCTGCCGCGACCTTATGAGACGGAAGCCCTGCTGCGCGGCGGCAAGGTTCAGGAGGTCAGCGAAGACCTCGCCCGTTTAGAAAAGCAAATCGACTATGGAGCGCGCCTGCATGTGACGTATCTGCGCTCGATGGCAGTCGTGGCGCGCTGGGAGAACCAGCCTGAGCAGGAAACGGTTTATCTGGAAGAGGCTGCGTCGGTGGCTGAGCGGATCGGTTTGCCGGAGGAGCAGTGGTCGATCTGGGCAGAATTGGGCGATTCCTACCGCCTCATGCGGAATAAGACGAGCGCGGAGTCGTCATACGCCCGCGCAAGGGATGTCATTGGCACGATTGCTGCGCGCCTCCGCGACACCGAACTGCGCGACCAATTTCTGCTTTCCGGGTCTGTCGCGCGCATCATCCGGAGGATTGTTCGGTGATCGCTATTATGCAGGGGCGAATCGCCGAATTGAGTATCCCGGCGCTGACGATCATCGACTTTCCATGCTACAACATGGGCTGTCGAGCCGTCGCCATGCTCTGTCAAGATCGCTTTAAAGAATCCCGATCATGACTCTACCAGCAGACCGTCGAGAAAGCCTCACCCGCCACCACCAACCAGCGTCTGGTCGCCCTGACCCGCTTTTTCGCCTGGGCGGTCAAGGAGGACTTAGCCCGAGAAAACCCGGCACAGGACGCTGGGAGCTTGCATTTGCCGGTCCGGGAGGCCAAAGGACTACCCAACCGTGATCTTCGTCGCTTGTTGCGCGCAGTGCACGCGAGCGGCAACGTGCGTGATATTGCCATCGTGGAGGTGTTGACCGGAACGGGCCTGCGGGTCGGGGAGCTGCTGGCCCTGCAGATCGGCGATCTGGAGATGGGCGAGCGTTCTGGCAAGCTCACGGTACGACAAGGGAAACATGGCGGGTATCGTCAATTGCCGCTGACGTACGAGGTACGCGCCGCCTTGAGTGCATACCTGGAGCAGTTTCCGGATGCAAAGCCGGATGATCCATTGTGGCTTGGGACTCGTGGCGAACTGAGCCATCGCGGTTCAGTCGTGCGCTTACTGAATAAGTATGCGTATCAGGCGGGAATTGAGATCTTCAACCCTCACGCTTTGCGGCACACCTTCGCCAGCCGCTACTTGGAAGTGAATCCCAGCGATTTACGCGGACTGGCGGCATTGTTGGGTCACACGAATCTGAACACCGTAATGATTTACACAGAGCCGCACCTGGAGGATTTGGCGGAGCGGATGGAACGGGTCGAGTAGGCGCGAGGGGACGGCAAACTTGCGTCTGCTGTCCCCCGCTTGACTATCGATTTTGAACCTCACAGCCTATCTAAGTAGCCGCTAAACGGAAAGTGGTCGCTGAGACGTCTTGAACTTAACATCTAGATGAAGCTTTTATTGCACCCACAAGCCCGAACCGGCGCAGCAGTTTGCGTTTACACTTGCGGGACCCCTACACCCATCTGCTTGAGTATACCCAGGAAACCGCCGTTGGGTACATCTTCCACTTTCAGTGAACTGAGCTTACCGGCGCTGACGGTGAGTTCCAACGCTTCGGTTGGTAGCGCAATTTCCCTGCCGGTAGGAGCTACATGCGGCAGATTAGGCATCGGTGGGATCATTTCGCCGTCATGGGTTCCCGTCAGCGCTACGGTCCCATAAACACGATTGCCTTCCACCGACACCGTTTTGTAATTGAAAGAGAAATTGGACATGGAGGTGGTCAGGGCCCGGACCACGCCGATCCACTGATGCTTATTGACCGGCACGGGCGTTGCGCCAACGTGGGTGAAGTCATCCGTGATGAGCGAGAGCGCCCGGTCAAAGTCCTTGGCGTCGAGGGCGGAGAAAACATTCTGTACGATCTGATCTGCGTTCATGGGATTTACTCCAAATAGATGTCGAGATGTATTCTCGAGCGGTTTTCTACAATGTAGAGGATGTGAATCAAATGAACGTCAACAAGGGCGTCAAACGATCGTCAAAAATCAAACGGCTGAACTTGCAGCTCAAGTTGAGCGATCGTTTGCAGCTCGCGTTGGTAGCCGCCGCGTTCGGCTATGACGCGGGCTTCACGCAGGTAGTGCTGCGCCTCTCTCCGCGTGACGAGCGGAACTAACCAGAGGCGGATTTCGACAGCCATTTGATTCAGTTGCAGCGATTCTGCATCAGCAAGTGCCCGCAAGAACCGGGAAGTGGCGACAGCCACATCTCCCCGTGCTCGTGCTACCAGACCGAGGTTCGCCGTCAGACCCGCTATCCGTTCGGATGAGGAGAGCCGTTCGGCTAGCGCCAGTCCTTCCGTGAAATACCGTTCGGCAGTCTCCAGATCATCTTGAGCGAGAGCGATTTCCCCAAGGGTGGAATAAAGGTAGGGCTGGTGAGTCAGTGAGACTTTTTCCTGAGCCAGGTGCAGCCCGGCGCGGGCGTAGTCCGCTGCCGCCGCCACATCTCCCAACAACCGCAGGTTGTGGGCGAGATTGTTGTAAGCCAAGATGTGGCGCTGCAAATCGAGTTCAGCTTCATCCGCGTTCGCGATTGCCAGCGCCTCCTGATAAAAAGCGATAGCTTGTTCAATCTTCCCTTGCTGAGTGAAAACTCCGGCCAGTTGGTAGCGGACGGCGGCGAGGCTAGCGAGGCTGTCATTTTCTCGCGAATCGGTGAGCAGACGTTCGGCTTCGCGTAGATGTGCTTCAAACTCTGCCAAATCAAGTCCCTGCCGACAAAGTGCGGTTCCCCAGGTGAATTCTGCGTCCAAAGCGCTGGCAGGATCGCCCGTCAGCCGCACCTGTTGGGCTAATTCGACGGCGACAGCATAACGTCCCAGCGGTAAATATGAACGTGCCAGCATCAGGGTTGCCCGGTCAGCGCTGCGGCTATCCCCATAGGCGCGCGCAAGGTCAATCGCCGCGCGCAGCGTTTGCTCTTCCCGCGCAATATCTCCCATCTCGAAGCAAACGTTTCCGAGTGCAATCAGTACCGCGATATGCTCCCTGTCGTCGGTAAATGCGCTGAGTGCTTGCTCGTAAAAAGCCAGCGCTTCTGACCACGCGGCTACGCGAGCCGCTACCTGGCCGGCTCGAAAAGCGAATTCGGCAGCTTGTTCGCTACGTCCGCCACGGGCAAAGTGGAAGGCCAGCAAACCGGCGACGCTGTCGAGACGCTGCCGGTAAACGTCCTCATACGTCTCGGCACATGGCGGTGCAGCGTGCGATAACGTGCTTCGCTCATCTCGCGGTAAGCGACTTCCATCGTGAGGCTGTGGTCGAAAGTATAAAGTAACCCACCGCTGGGGTAAATCAACGCCGCTCTGTATAGCTCGTCAAGGGCATCCAGAACGGCCGTGTCGGACAGCAGTGCGGCACGCACGACGATCTCGAAACTGAATTCCCGACCCACGACCGCCGCAATATCGAGCACACGCCGTGCGGCTTCGGACAGACGCGACAGGCGCGACAGGATCAAATTGTGGATCGTCTGCGGCAAGACTGTGGCATCCGCCAGTGCCTGCAAGTCAAGCTGTCCATCTGTCAGCAGCTTGTTGGTCAGTGCATACTGAATCAGATGGGTGAGAAAATACGGGTTTCCCTCGGTGTGCTGCACCAGCCAGTCTGACAATTGACGGCTATTAGCCGGGCTGAAAGCTTTGGCTAACGTGACCATATCGCCTTCCGTGAGTGCGGAAAGCGATAACCGGTAGAGGAGGGCCTTCATGCATGAGCGCCTGCAGTAACGGAACCAGTCTCGTCTGTGGCGCGGTGGTGCGAGCCGTTGTCAGAATCACCAGAGAATTGCACCGCCGCACCAGATAGCCGAGCAAGGCAAGGGACGATGCATCGGCCCAGTGCAAATCGTCGAGGAAGAGGATCACCTCACGCTCTGATGCCAGTGTCATGAGGGTCTGACAGATGGCTTCCCAGAGCCGCGCTTCTTCAGTTGGTGATGCGCCTAACTGACTTCCCGGAACTGCGGCCAGCTCAGGAACAAGGCGTGTGATTTCTGCCACCCAGGCAGGTGGAATTCTGACCCGCAGTAGCGGCCATTGGGGATAGTTCAGTAGATTGCGAAGAGCATCAATTATCGGCTGATAAGGCAGACCCTGTTCGAGCTCGTAAGCTCTGCCCCGCAAAATCATGGGCAGATCGGGATCCGCCCGCGCTTGCTGAAAGCGTACCAGGAATTCGCCGGCAAGTCGCGTCTTACCGATCCCCGGTTCACCTTCGATCATAATCAGTTTACCCGGTACCGCCGCGTGCCTGAGTATTTCCAGTTCAGTCACGCGACCCGTGAAAGGCAGAGCGGTCGACGCTATTTTCACGGGCTGTGGCGCGTATAATTTGGCAGGCGCAGGTATGGCACCTTTCAGAGTGTCATTCAGGATTGCGTCGTAGAGCGCGCGCGTCTCCGCCATAGGCGGCACGCCAATTTCTGCATCCAGAAGTTTGTACAGCGTATCGTAACGCCGAGTAGCACCCACGCGATCACCAGTCACATACTGCAATCGCATACACGTCCGCTGTAGATCTTCTTGCAGTGGGTCAAAGATTAGCGCGCGGAGTAGAGCATCGAGGGCAGCGGTATAATCTTGTTGTGCCTCCTCGTACTGGCTGATTGTGGTTAGGCCCTTTACTGCGAGGTGGCGATAGCGTTCGCGTTCGGTGGCAGCCCAGTCATCGAAGCCGGAGGAGTTAGCCAGCGCAAAATCGTTCAGAAAATCGCCGCGATAGAAACTCAGGGCAGTGCGGACTGCCTGCATGTCTGCCGGTACGGAGACAAGCGCGGATTCAAAGAGCCGGACATCAACAACGGTGTCCGCCGCAAGCGCCAAGTTCTCGTCTTCGATCAAGATTGCAGCGCCTAACGATTTCCGCAGATCGGACAGCATGGTTCTCAGAATGTGCTGCGCCGCAGATCGCGCATGGTCGGGCCAGAAAAAAACGAGGAGATGGTCGCGCGTTAACGGCTCGGCGTTTGAAGCCAGGTAATACAGCAACGCCCGGTTCTTGCGCCTGATTGATGGCAGAGCGTCTTCGCCAAGCGAAACTTGCGGTGATCCGAGCATCCGGATGGAAAGCATATGCGGTGCCGTGTCTAGGCGATTGCCTCTCCTCTTGCATCAGGACGAGGGGTCATTCCCTTCAGCTTACTGCAAGACCTATCCCAAAGAGCGAGATTTTATGCCTCGCAGTTTTCTGAGGCACAACCGAATTTCGACGATTTTGATTCTACTGGTGACGAATATTAGCGTTATGGCTCCGTCAATGCCAGTTGAACCGAGCCTTAGGGAGGAGATTACGCTAAGGCTCGATTTTGTCTTCGGGGGAGTTCGTCCACGCTCACTGAGCTTGCCCCACTCGCAGGGGTAAAGCTCAAGGTGCCAAGTTGAAGGAAGGTTCTGTTTGGGGTTAGGGGTTGGTGTGATAGATGGCAGCACCACCCTTTTGCTTTCTCATCGACTTTTTCAACGGACTGGACGAATATGTCTACTTAGTCCTTTTCCCCCTCAGTTCATGCCCGATGCTACGGTGGTGACTTGATTTTGAACCCTCGTATTTCCCATATTTGTGAATATGCACCATTATGTTACTCGTGCAAAATTGAGCTGGGGAACGTGTCCCGAATTCTCTGAGTCCGATACTCTGGTGGTTACCGGCAGCTCAACACTGACGAATATGTACGCGCAACGGCCGGATAAAATTTCCTTTTGGGCGCAAGCTTAGGCGAAGATCACGGTCTTGTTGTGATAGACCAACACCTGTCGCCGCAGGTGATAGCCGACGGCACGAGATAGCACCAGCTTCTCGACATCCTTGCCCTTGCGAATCATGTCCGCGACCGAGTCTTTGTGATTCACACGCACCGTGTCCTGTTCGAGAATCGGTCCGGCGTCAAGGTCGGCGGTGACGTAGTGGCTAGTTGCGCCGATCATCTTTACCCCACGCGCGTAAGCGGCGTGATAGGGTTTCGCGCCAATAAACGCAGGCAGAAACGAGTGATGGATGTTGATGATTCGATTGGGATACTGGGCGACAAAGTCGGCAGATAGAATCTGCATATAGCGAGCAAGTACCACGAAATCGACGTCGTAGTCACGCAATAGCGCCATCTGCGCCTGTTCCTGCTCGACTCTATTCGCTTTGGTGATGGTGAACTCACGGTAGCTAATGCCGAACTGCTGCGCGACCGTTCGCATGTCGGGATGGTTGCTGACGATCAGGGGGATGTCGACGTTCCAGTCGCGAGACTGCGCACGCGCCAGCAAATCATAAAGGCAATGGCCCTGCTTGGAAACGAAAACCGCCATACGCGGCACATCATCGGAGAAGTGGAGCGCCCAGCGCATGTCCAGCCGCTCGGCGATGCTCTCGAACCGCGTGCGAATCTCATCCGCAGGAATTGCGAAGCCTTCCAAATCCCACTCAATGCGCATGAAGAAGATGCTCTCCTCGGCATCGACATGCTGGTCGAGGTGAAGGATATTACCCTTGTTGCGATAGAGAAAATCGGTGATGGTCGCGACCAACCCGGTACGGTCGGGGCAGGAAATCAGCAGAATCGCGGAGCGTGCCATAGAATCCCTACTGTGGTTGGCGATGATGGAGCGGACGCAGTATACCGTGTTCTTCAGAGTGGTCAACTGCATGGCGCGCAAACGAGGTTGAAGTCGGGATGATCTGTCGACCAAAAGACCGATCCGATCGCTGCACGAATTGAGATTGTCTCCGGGATTAGACTGCGGTTTTTGCGCTCAAATAGCGGCTGTAGATACATATCTCCCCCGCAAATAACTGCTTGTAAATTGTACGTCGTCAAAGCATTTGAGACTTGAGCGGGGTTTTGCTAAGAGACACTATACCCCAATTCTACCCAACAATTTCAAGCCGACGACTGAGCGAGCAAATGCTGTGCTCGGCGCTGAGCCAGTGTCCGCTGCTTGATGACTGCGCGCGCATCCAAGATCTGGGGTGCCCGTCCGAAAAACACATCCGCTGGAGTGAGATTCCCCAGCGCCTCATGATAGCGCTGCCGATTATAGTGCTCGACAAAGGCCGCAATCGCCTGCTCAAGCTGCCAGGGAAAATAGTGATGCTCCAGACAGATCACGTTTTTAATTGAGCGATGATATCGCTCAATTTTGCCCTGGGTTTGCGGATGATAGGGCGCACCGTGGATGTGCTGGATCTGATAGGGAGCTAAGTACTCAGCCAGGTCCGCCGAGATGTAGGCGGAACCGTTGTCGCTGAGCAGACGGGGACGATGCTTGACAGCCACCTGCGTGACCCCGGTAGCCGCCAGAGCTAGGTCGAGCGTGTCCTGCACATCGGTGTGGCTCATGCCAGTGGTGAGTTTCCAGGCGATAATGTAGCGGGAAAAGTCGTCCAGCACGGTCGAGAGATAGTAATAGCCCCAACCGACCACCTTGAACTGGCTGAAATCCGTTTGCCAGAGCTCGTTGACCCGCCGGGTTGGATGCTGGAATTTGTCTGCTGCTTTGACCAGAACGAAGGCGGGGCTGGTGATGAGGTCGAAGGCTTTGAGAATGCGATAGACACTCGACTCAGAGATGAAATAATCCCCGGTGTCGGTGATGTGCCAGGCCAGCTCCCGCGGCGACAGTTCAGGTCGTTCCAGCGCGATCTGGACCACCTGCTCGCGCACGGCTTCGGGGATGCGGTTCCAGAACTGACGGGGTTGGCTGGTGCGATCCGCCAGTCCGTCCAAGCCATTTCGCTGGTACTGCTCATACCAGCGGTAAAAGGTGCTGCGGGGCAGCCCAATTTCCGCGAGCGTCTGTTTCACCGGCAGCGCCGAGTCTTCGACCAGACGGATGAGCTCGTACTTCTCGCTCGCTGAGGTCCGCGTTAGTCGTCCCATGCGCTCGTCTCCCTGTCCGTCGCGCTTTTTTTCAGCGCTCGGTTCTTCAGCAGCAGCTCCGCGACCACCTGCTTGAGCTGCTCGTTCTCCTGGCGCAGCCCTGTCACCTCGCTGCTGGTCGCCTCGCGTTTGGTGTCCCCCGTCAGTCGAGCTTTGCCGGCTTCCAGGAATTCTTTACTCCATTTGTAGTACATATTCGGCGCGATGCCTTCGCGACGGCACAACTCCGCGATGCTGTCCTCACCGCGCAGCCCTTCCAGAACGATGCGGATCTTCTCCTCCGCACTGTACTTCTTCCGCGTCTGGCGGCGAATATCCCGCACGACCGCTTCTGCAGATACTTTCTCATCTTTTGCCATCTGATTTGCCTCCATTCACTGATCTCAGATGGGGAAAGCATCTCTTAAGTTTAGCCCTCTTGGTGTCTCACAGGCTTTGAACCCGTACAAAGCATGGTCGATGGTCACAGCTTCCAGAGATCGGATATGCAGCACTATGGATGTTATGTCTACTGGGAGAGCAATCGTGGCGTAAGCGTGGAAGCGCCCATCAAGGGGCTTATTGTTCTGCGTAGATAGCTGCCTGTAAGTGTCAAAATCCGCCGCAAACTGCTCGTCAAACGGGCATCTTTCTCGCCGGAATAGTGTCTGTAAATAGGTGTTTTCGTACGTTATTTGCTGTGCTAAAATAGAGGTTGATGTGCGAACATATTTTCGTACATGGATGGAGTTTACCGATGATGACCTATTCGCAACATCAGCGCCTGCAAGATTTGACCGTCAAGCCTTGGCACGGAATGCTCAACTACTTCCGCAGTTTGAAGGCGGACGGGGACGCCCTCGAAGCGCTGGGCTATGTAACCCCGGACCTGCTCTCCGATGACCACGACGTCGAGGTCTGGGAATATAGGATCACCGACGCGGGGCGTGCCGCTCTGGAAGAGACGCAGGCACAATACTCATGAGCGAGAACTCGCTCACCATTCGCCCGATTGGGACAGCATTGGAGTAGCCTCTCGATAAGTCGTTCGACCAGCTGACCGATGCGACACTGTGGCGTGGCTGGTGTCTGGAGCAGCAGTTCGATCCCTTCGATCTGCGTCCCGCTCACCTGTCTGCGTGAAGCCTTCAAGCAAAGCGGGAGGGTCGTGGTAACCAAGGAGGTGCTTGCCAGTGATAGCGCGAATCTGGGTACCACGCTGAAGCTAAGCGCATGACTATCTATGTGGGCGAGCAACCAAGGTTTGGCGCGGTGATGCTGTTACAGGCGCAATGGGCGAGTAACTGGGTCAAAACAGTGGCCCCGATGCATCAAATGTGTTGTAACCAGCCACCTCAAACGATTTAATGGTGGCTATGAGAAACTCATAAGCCACAGATAATTCTCGATATGCTGGGCTTGAAGTACCTTTTTGTTGACCCACTAAATACAGGTCCGTTTGCATAGGTTGTACCTGCTTGTCGAGATCATGGAGCGTTCTTAAGATGTCTGATCGATTTGAAGCCTTAAGCGCTTGGCGAAATACTAGGTTTACATCAGGTCGATTTCAATTCGCTGCGCTGAACCAATGATTGATATCACTATCGCGGCGATCGATCAGTGATTTGAAATCAAGATAACCCATAGGAATTATTCCCTTCAAGGGCAACCAATTCACATTGCATTTATTGTAGACGACTATTTAGAAATAATAATAAAAATTCTATGCTAAGACCTGTTTCAGAGATGGAAGCATGTGTTGTTCTCGTCGCAAACAACCTTGTCCACAGAACTTGTGTAATCACCTCAAAGTTGGTCGTGCGAGTAATAGACATTTGTTTCCTTGTTGTGAGCGGTCGTAGGATCGAAAAGTGCTCCTAACTTCAAACCCTGTCCTATTTAGTAACTTTGTCAATGCTTTAGTCGAAATCTGGCGTCTGACAGTTTCTCCAATCACCTTTTCAACAATATCCCCAGAAGGTGACAAGCGTTCGAAGATGCATATTGTCAGGAAGAGATCCTTGTCTGCATCGGGCTGAAATTGAATGTATGCCAGCAGAGTTCCCTGATTGTTGGCCAATTTAATTGAGCGTTCCAGTCTTAGATAAGGCCAGTAGTCAAACTGCGGTAAAATCTCTAGCGCGAGAATGCCTGATGGCCGAATGAGGTTGCTTAGCGTCTTCAAAAGCGCCTCTTGTTCAGCCGTATCTATTATTTCATTGAATGTGTTATATGCGAGTATACATAATGCGATTTGCGGAATAGTGCTGATTGCCCCTATGGAAATGAATTTAATATGTCTTCGAAGCGAGATAGGCTCACTTTCGAGGTCTGTTTGCATTATTTCGAGCAATGCATCTGAAGCATCGACGGCAAATACGCCATAACCCGCCCTAGCCAGAGCTTTGGACACACGCCCAGAACCACAGCCGTAGTCGAGAATTGGTCCGCCATAGCGACGTGCTAAGTCTAGATAGAAGGTCAGGTCGTCCGATTTGTCGCCGTCAGTGAGGTGATAATACTGAGCGGTGGTGTGGTACAGGCTTTTATTCGTAAGTGAACTCATTGCACACTAGACTGACATGCCATATCAAGATGTTGTAACGTAGAGGAAAGACCAAGCAACTTTGGAGATACTTTAGCAAGGCTGGTTTGAGATCAATGTACTCAAAACCAGCCTTACTAATCCATCTATTACTTGCGCCGAATTAGGCGAGAACCACAGCTGCATTTGCCGCCGCAGTGGCAGGCCTTGCACGAACAGGGATCGGGACACGCCTTTACGCTTGAAGTCCGCTCAACAAGCATTTTCTTCAGGCTCTTGCCAGAAGGTTCGAGAAATCCTTTATTCATCAACTGCCTCCTCAATTTGGCTTGACGCGATAGCATAGAGATCCCATACCATCCATTCCAAAGTGTGCTTTGCATGGATGCAGAATTTATCGTCGAGGTCCCAAATACTGCCATGTCGCATCTGCGCATTTTTTGCGCAACCGCCGCCACAGATGCCGAGTACAGGGCAATCTTGGCACTGAGACATATTGAACGGAGAGCGTCTGCTCCACTCCAGAAAAACTGGGTTTTCTTGAGGATTGAAGTCGCTTGTTTCGTTCACATTGGCAACGAAATTCTCGCGCTCCCCCAGATACGCGTGGCATACTCCAATAGCCCCGTCAGGCGCAACTACTAATTGACCCCCATATCCGGCGCAATCGAAGGGATACAAGTCCTGACTAGCGAATGCGTTTACTTTTCTGCCGATTCTGTCTTCATATATATTTGCACTGCGTAATTTGGCGTAGGAATTGGTGAGATGTTCTGAAATTCTAGCAACTAGTTCCGAGTTGACTTGAGGCCGATTGGGAGTATCCATAAGGATGTTGAAACCCACAGACGCAACCTGCTCGTCAATCATCCAAGTGGTAATCTCGTCGATGTTATCTACATTTGTTGGTGTGATAGTGCATGAGATGCCAACGGGATAGCCAATGCGCTTTATCAACTCGTAGCTTTTCATCACGCTGTCGATGGATGGGCGTCCATCAAGGAAAACTCGTGCATCGTTATTTGAGCCAACACCATCGATCGAGATGGAAAGTCCAATATTGTTTCCCTTGATGAATTCCATTCTATCTTTCGTGAGCAAAGTACCGTTCGAAATCATACTCACAGTAGTGCTTTCGGGCAGATTTCCAGCTCTTATTTTAGATTGAATGTATTCCATCGTGGAGGTCAATACCGACCAGTTTATAGTAGGCTCTCCTCCATAGAAAATGATCGATGGCTTGATATCGGGGTGGTTGAACACTGAGCGTGCAAACAGATCTACCGCTCTCTCTGCGGTTTCGCTAGACATGCTTGTGAGCGTGCGATACTGTGGCATCGCGTTCTCAATGAAACAGTATTTACACGCCAAATTGCAGGTCTCTGTTAGTATTAAGTAAAGGATCTGTATTTCCGGGTTGCCGGTATAACGCTTCCGTGCTTCAGCAATCAGCGTATCTTCATCTTCGCAGGGAGAAATCAACATGCCTATATCTAGAAGTCGTTCTGCTACATCGAGTTGGTTGCGGGAAAGGTGACCAGCATCAAATTGCCTTCTTGATTTAATCAAATCCAGTAGTTGCTTATGTTCTGCGCTATCAAGAAAAACGGTACTAATATACAAACTATGAAATAGAGCAGTCACACTCTCATTTTCAAAGAGGTGGCAATAGCGCGATGTAGACAGTCCAGAATTTTCCATTGTGTTTGACTTAACCATAGAGTGCAATTCGCTCTGTGGTTAATTTTCGCCCAATCCCTCGAGTTCGACATAGTAACAAAGATCACGACGACCTGTCGAACCGTCACAAAGTTCACAACCGGTGACGACATATCAAGGTGAGTTGCGCAGAATCTTTAACCAGTAAAAAGAAGATGAGCATGGCGGATGGCTACTGATGCACCGACCTTTTCAACGCCCAGCTCGAAAGTGTCCAGTTGCAGCTTAGGCTTAAAACCGTCGAGCTCGAAAATGTAATTCTTGTTCACCGGCTGTCCGAAACCCCTGCAATGAGACACCCAGACGTACGATCAAACTCGTTTTTTTCGCGGCTGCAAAGCCTCGATTTGCGCGATAAATAGGTACTGATTAATGGGGCAAATCGGAACCTAGACCGAGTTTTGTAGGCTCAAATAGCGCCTGTAAAGACTATTTTCGTACACTATTCAACGCCGACTTTGCAGACTTACGATGAGTTTGCTCAAGCGGTATTCTGGAGATGGCAGGTTCTGGAGCGTTTGTACCCGTAACACTCGTCCGACGACCCGTGCAGCGATCTTTCTGCATTCTCTCGCCGCTAAGGTATCGCGCCGAGGACTAATTATGAACGCCTGTGCGCGGCGTTTCACGTGCTCACATTGGGTTATGTGTGAGTTCGCGACCGCAGTGTTTGCATATCTTGTGCCGCCGGCAGGATTAACTCGGCGCAGTATGGACAAGGAACGCGGTTCTCCTCGCGTTCCAATGAACTATCTATCGTGCGAATAATCCGGTCTCTTCTCTGTTGGTTATCGATCCTGTGGGCGGGCATCAGGACAAAGCGGCTAACGGTACCCACGCCTATCCCAACTATGAGCATCAAGAAACCTAGAGCTCCGACGGCGCCCGGAGCCCATTGTATAAGGTTTAGCAAGACGAGGAGCCCTCCCAGGTAGACGAGAGCTCTTGCAGCTAGATTGAGGACAAAATTCTGAGCCGGTTTCACGATCATCTCCAGACATTCGATATATTGTCGGTGGTCAAAGCTGCCAAAATTCTAGGGTTAGCCCTGAGGAAATCGCTACTATGTTGTGGTCGTAATCTGCGGCAATTGTCCCGTCCGAACTTCCAGACGGTGCACCCTGCTTGATTTGTTCGCAAGGAAACCCTTCCTCGAGGTGAACCACGAGAACACTCCCTGTGTTGTGGCGGACAATCAGCTGTCCGCTGTCAGCAGAGAATGCTAGATTTGTGACGTACTTACTTTCATTTCCGTCGAATTCAACGACGCACGCTTCCGTTTGGGTATCCATTTGGTAGAGCCCGATTTCTCGCGAACCGTACGCGACGCGTCTCCCGTCTGGAGAAAACGCGACCTTTGCGTCATCGACTCCCGCGAGTTTCTGGTCTTTAGTATGGGAGTTTACTGACAGGCTCTTGAGGACGCGGTTCTGGTTTACGTCGCATATCGTGACCTTGTGTTGACCATCCATAAGTTCACGATTTCCTGCGAGAGCGAGGTACCGACCATCTGGCGAAAGTGCCATACTCGCATATCCATAGCGAGTTACGTGGTCAATTATCTTGGGCTTGGTCCCTTTCTTACCTGACACGAGAGTCTCGACTGCGACGGTTGACTTGCCATTCTTACCCAGGTACACGTAGCCGGGCTCCGCGCAGTATCCAAGCAGATTTCCATCCAAAGACACGGTAAAGTCTGTCTTGTGAGGCAGCGAATTGCGATCCACTATGAGGTTCTAAGGTGTACCCCTTCGTCAAGACACAGAAATGGCATTTCTATCAGTGGATTTGTCTCCTTCCTTGAAGTAGATAGATGCGGGTGTTTGGTAGGCTAAGGCTTGATGCAGCCGCTGATAGTTATAGAAGTCCAGGTAGTCACTGAGAACGGTTCTTGCTTCACGGGGTGAAGCATACTCCTTCAGGTACACCTCCTCATATTTGACTGTCCGCCACAGGCGCTCGGTGAAGATATTATCGAGGGCACGCCCTCTACCGTCCATACTGATGCGCACCTGAGCGCCAAGCAGCAGGTTGGTATACTGCGGGCTGGTGAAGTGACTGCCCTGGTCGCTGTTGCAGATGGTCGGCGTCGCTGTCGCCAGTGCCGACTGCATCGCCTCCAGGACAAAGCCCATCTCCAGGGTCAGGTCGAGCGTCCAACTGACGACGAAGCGCGAGTACCAGTCGAGCACCGCGAACAGATACAGCCAACCCCCGCGTAAGCGGATGTAGGTGATGTTGTCAACATCGAAATATAGTGTCCACAAATCAGCGGGATAAAATGTCACTTAAACACCGGGCGGCGTGTCCCCCATCCGCCGGTCCAACTCAATTGGTCATCAGCATCACCTCCTCAGAGTCGTGGTTAGCGTCGTCCGTCGCTTCTGCCGGTTTCGGGCGTCCCAACAAACCAGCCCGCCGCTTTTCTTTGAGCCGGTAGCTCTCGCCTTTGACATTGAGCGTGGTGGCGTGGTGCAGCAAGCGGTCGAGGATCGCCGTCGCCAGCACCTGGTCATTGAAGACCTCGCCCCAGTCGAGGAAGCTCTTGTTGCTGGTAACAATGAAACTGCCCCGTTCATAACGTCGGACGATGAGCCGAAAGAACAGACTGGCTTCCTGGTGGGTCAGGGGCAGATAGCCCAACTCGTCGAGAATCAGCAGCTTGGGATAGGTCAGCTGCTTGAGCGCCGGTTCCAAGCGGTTCTCATGTTGAGCACGATTAAGCCGGGTCATGAGGCTTTCGAGGGTGTGAAACAGCACTGAGTAGCCTGCTTCGACCGCTTTGACGCCCAGCGCCACCGCCAGATGAGTTTTGCCCACGCCAGGTGGACCGAGCACCACCACATTGTGGGCGCGCTCGACGAAACTCAGTCCCGCCAATTCGCGCACCTGACGCCGGTCGAGGCTGGGCTGGAAGTCGAAGTCAAACTGCTCCAGCGTCTTATTCCAAGGGAAACGGGACTGCCGTAAACGCGCCTCAATGCCGCGCTGGAAGCGTCCCTGCCACTCGACCTGCAGCGCTTCGGTGAGAAAGGTCTTGTAGTCCATTTCTCGTTGAGCCGCTTGCTCGCAGAGCGTATCGAGCTGTGCCTCCAGATGATCCAGCTTCAGTTTTTGCAGCAAAGCCTCCAATTCCATCACAGCACCGCCTCGTAAACCGCCAGCGGACGTTGTTCAACTGCGAGCGTAGACTGCCACAACTGGCGATGGTGGTCCGGGACGCTCACCCAGCCTTGCGTCGCTGCTTGCAGCTGGTGCTGAGCGACGAGCAGATCGCCAGCATAGACGCGCAGCGTCCCTTCCAGCCCAATCTGCACGGTCACCGTCTGCCCGACCCACGTGGCTGGGCACGCTGTAACGGTTGCCACGGACATCGACATAGCCGTCCCACGCCACCTGCCGCCGCTCATGGTAAGCCGTGTCATAACGGACGACCGGCAGCGCTTGGAGCGTGGGCGCTTCCCGCACAAAGCGCTCGCCGACAATCTCCTTCACCGTGCCCTGCCGACGGGCATCCGCTTCCTCCCGCAGCCACTGCTCCGCCAGTTGGTTCAGATGCGCCCAACTCTCGAAGGCACGGTAGCGCACGAAAAAGTGGTGTTTGACATAGCTGACCATCCGCTCATCCTTGCCTTTGGTGCGAGCGCGGTACGGCTGGCAGGCGCGGGGCACAAAACCGTAATGCCCCGCGAGGTCGACAAAGCGTGGGTTGAACTGCACGACCGCGCCCGTCCGATGTTCCAGCACCGCTGCCTTCTGGTTGTCGACCAGCACTTCTTCCGTCACGCCACCAAAATACTCGAAACTGCGAATGAGTCCCTCGTAGGTGTGCTCGGCATCTTGGCTGTCACTGCACCAGAAGTGAAACCGGCGCGAGTAACCCAGCGTGTTAACGATGAAGTAGACCTTCACCGTTTCACCGGCGATGCAAGTTATCGTTTCGCCCCAGTCGGTCTGTAACTGGCGTCCCGGTGGCGTCTCAAAGCGCACCGTTGCCTGACTGCGGCGCTGCGCGCGCTTCGGATGGATGTAGGCCCGCAGAATCGTGCTGCCTCCAGCATAGCCCTGTGCCTGCAGCTCACGCAGAATCACCACTGCGTTCCAGACCCCGTCGCTTAACAACTGGTCGATCTGCGGCTTATACGGGTCGAGCTTGCTCGGACGTGGCTTCCGTTCGGGCACGGGCGCGCTTCCTCGCTGGAGCGCACGGCTGACGGTCCGTGGATGCACCCCTAACTCCCGCGCGATGTCCTTGTTATAGACGCCGCGCTTCTTCAGTGTTTTAATCATCAGATAGTCCTCCTGACTGAGCATCCTGTTCCTCCCGATTGGTCTCGAGTAGGAACAGTTTATGCGATGTTTGGGGGACTTTTTATTCCGGCGTTTTCCTGACTTATATCACCGCTACTGGACAATGTCCACACCCCAGACCTGATTGGGACGCTCAATCTCCAGTCCGCGCAGCAGATACGGGTAAACCGCGTGTTGCTGGGCACGTTTGCTCAAGTTCGGGCCGGGGTAGATCGCCGCCAGTCCCATCGCGCGCATGTGTCGGGCAACGGCCTTATGGTTGACCCGCAGTCCGTCCTGCCGTAGTTGGGCCGTGATCTTACGGACGCCGTAGAAGGGGCACGCCGTGTAGACCTCGTCGATCCGTCGCTGGATGAGCAGCTCGCGCTCGTCCACTGGTTGCGGTTGGTAGTACACCGCTGACCGATGCAGGCTCAATAACTCACATTGCACCACGACCATCATCTCGCTGCTTTCCCGTTCCACCAGCGCCAACCGTTCGGCTCTACTCAGCGAACTTGCCAGCTTTTTTTTTCAGCCAAGTCAACTGCGTCGTCAACCGGCCTATCTCGGCGTATAGCTCTTGCTGCTGCTGTTCATAGTCCGCTTCCTTCGCCGCCCAGTCGCTCTCTTTCGCTCGACTGAACAAGCTCGCCATGCCGGCCAGCGCCTGGTCACGCCACTGTCCAACCAGGTTCGGGTGCACACCGTAGGTTGCCGCGACCTGGCTGAGCGACTTCTCTTCGCGCAGCACCTCGCGCACCACTTTTGCTTTAAATTCCGGGCTGTAGCTGTTTCTCATAGCGCTTCCGATCCACTGATAATCGCGCTATTTTACTGTCCGATTTATGGGGTACATCATATTCTGTTCGTTTAGCCACCTATGAAGACCATTTTCGACAGATCTGTAACCTGTTGGGACAGAGATAAACGATCCCAGCAATCGCGGCGCAGAGACATTTCCGAGCGTTTGCGATAATCGCACCATTTTTGTCGTATCATCTAGCTTTCGGTCTTTGATGCCCAGTATGACGTGGTTGTTTCGTATATATCCCAGCTTGTGAATGCTCATCCCACGTCGGCGCAAATTGAACAGGAGGTGCAGATTTGGATATTCGAAGAATAGGAGCTCACCCTCGTTGCTTCCGGTCGTTGCGACAGCCAGATTTTGGCCATTCGGAGTAAATGCGACCGCAGTTATTTTCCCCTGTTTACTGTCTACTGTGACAGAACTCTGCAAGCTAGGCATCCGACGCTGCTCCAATTCAAATAACTAATGGCGATGGTGGTCGAATCGTGTACGAAGCGATTCACTAAATCAAATCGTTATGAAGTCGACCGCCGCGTTTATACCTCTTAAAATAATGTTACTTCCTAATATTGCGCACAACCGTTAACGAGTAAACAAATGCGTAACGAGGTGGCGAACGTTGTTCGCTGGTGCGGTGAAAATAGGCCGCTCAGCAATCTCCTTTTTTGCTGCTCGCACTTTCTCAGCCACTTGTCTTCACAAATTGGGTACTTGGCGCGACGCTGAATGTGGGATCGTCTTCAAGCCGCACGACCTGCGCCGCACGTTCATCACCGAGGCTCTGGCAACCGGCACGCCGTTAGCGACGGTACAGGCGGCAGCAGGACACGCGCGCGGGGAGACGACGCTCCATTACGCGCAGGCAGTCGACGCCCGGACGGCGCGTAAGGCGCTGAAGTTGCGCTATGGTTGATCCTGATCAGCTTGCCGCCCTGCTGCATGAGCTGCGCAAGCCCAGTAGCGTGGCGAACTTGCTCGCCGGGACGATCTGCCACCGTCCTACTGGTACGGCGTACAGTTCGGCTATGACGACGCCATCGAGCAGCTACAGACAGCAACACGATCCTGATCGTCGACACACAATCGATTGTCGAGGACATGCTTGATCTGTAGAGTTTCAACCTTGAGGCGACTTAAGCGGCGTCAGCGACCAGTCTTCAACAGGCTGACGATTGCTTCTCTATCCAGTAGCAGGAGTCTGGGGGGCTATCCCATACGCGCATTCGTAAACTTCAAATGGCTGCCAACTATCAGCACGTTGGCAGTTGGAAGCATATTTCTGCATACGCAGGCGCCAGAGTAAATCTTCAAGCGAATTGAATTCCGTTGCGAGCACAAATAATCGCCGTGTTGCTGCCGTTGGTGTGAGCAGCGCTGCTCGCCCTGTATGCGTGAGTTCAAAGGTAACCGGTACTTCCACGCAGCAGCCCATGATGATCACGTCTCCGGCAACCATATGCTCGGAGATACGAGACAGCACTGCGTCGATCTCAGTCGGTGCTCCCAGACGCTGGAACGGGACGACTACGGCAATCAGCAGCAGGAAGGCAAGTACCGCCGCGCCCCCGTTGCGCCCCACGCGGGCAGGCAATACCACGACTGTTGCCGCCCCTGCGAGGTAGATCAGCGGCGTTAAATACAGATAATTGCGCGCGAAAAACAGCTTGCCCGTGACTTTCCACTGCGCAAGCGCCAACAGCATAGCAACGATGAAGATGAAGATCAGCACCTCGCGCAGTCGCCTCCGCCGCACCGATATGAACACCCATGCCAGCCCCACGAGGCAAGCAAAGGCCGTAACTACGCCGACGTTAGGGGTCGTGAAAGTGAGATTCAGCCACTCTGTTGACAGTTCAAGCGGCGTGTCTAATCCGAATCTCGAGAACTGCCCCCCAAGCACACCGGAGGTCAGCGAGGGTATATAGAAAATAGCGCCTGCTATTGTCCCGATGATCAGCGCAAGGACGAGAGGGATATAGGCAAGACAGCGTGTCCAAGCAAATTTCCAGACCATGTAAAGCCCCACACCTGCGATTAAAACAATCATTGAGGGCAGTGTTATAACGAGCGCAGCGCTGGTCAGGAATATCACCGGCAGTATGCGGTTCCTTCTGTCCGCCAAAAACACCTCTTCGACCAACCCCAGTGCCAGAAAAATCGACAGCGTATAGCCCCGTGCATTCACCGCATAATCAGCGAACGCGAGATTGGTAGCGAGCAATACGGCAGCGATCAAGCCGCCGTGAAAGCCTATCATCCTTTTCCCAAGCCTGAACGTCATCGCCAACGACAACAGCGCGAATATAAACGCCGTAAAGCGCAGCGCCATGCGTGATGTACCCAGCACCTGACTGACGACCCAGACACAGAAGGAGTGCAGCATATGATTGTTCGGCAACGTATATGAGAACAGCGCTGCGCTGGGAGAAAAGGCATAAAACCGCACGGTATAGGCTTCGTCATACTGCATCGTGCGGTTGAGATACGGCGCAACCAGCCCCACAAACGCTAACAACAGGGCGACGATAGAAAAAAGCCGAAGTAGCCGAGACACAGAAGCAGTCATACGAATGAACCTCCACGAGACAGTCCTCTTTAGTTATAGAAGAATTGGGGAAGATTCGCCTCGTTCACGCCCGCTCACCGCCGAGGAAATAGCACACTTTGAACGGCTGGCGCAGGATCAGCCGAAATCGTAGTTATCCGGCTCTAGCGCCCGCCCAACCTCGGACAGCCACCAAAACACCAGCGCGCCGACGGCGACGACTGCCAGCACAACCCACAGCCACCAGCGCATTCTCTGATCCTCCAGCTCCGCAGTGTTCACGTTTGTTGTATGCCATTCTAGCAGCCACATTGCACCTGTGCTGGATCACCGGCTTGATGGCATCGATACAATCACTTCGATTGACGCGCTGCAAAAGTGCGTCGCATTACTGTAAAACTTCCGGAGTTGGATGGGAAATTTCCGGGGGTATAGCTCGTGACCGCTGCTACACTGGAGAACAGATGTTTCGAGAACCAACTTGAAGATGCCGAGTGTCTTGTGGTCGAGAAGGAGCTGCAGTTATGACGAAGCATTGGGGCGACCCCACCAACTCTTGAAGAGATGCTGACCTACTACAGCAGCTATCCGGTTAAGAAGTTCCTGCATATCTACGGATTGGCGAACCTAGCACCGGAAGATATCTTAAACCCGACGAGCACGGGCGTGCGCTCATGGGTTTCGCCTTCGACTATGACCTGAGCGATTTGGGTGGCGCAGATGAGCCTCTATGTATCCAAATTCACGCGGATGCCCGCAAGGATGACGTCATCGTTCTTCTGCGCCGCGCTGCCGACGAGCTGGAGAAGAACTGGTATCAGCACATGATCCCGGAGAATCAGGAGCGCTTTTGGCAGGCGCTGTACAACCTGCTGCTCGGTAGCGATGACGAGGAAGCCGATCACGCCGATGAGGACCGCTAGCGGTGAAG
Source organism: uncultured Chloroflexia bacterium (assembly GCA_963826685.1). GTDB lineage: Bacteria > Chloroflexota > Anaerolineae > Aggregatilineales > Phototrophicaceae > Flexifilum. Next base: position 302,479 of record CAWGYC010000011.1, read on the forward strand.
ACGTTCGCGTACGCTCTACCATTCAGGCATCCGTTCTCTGTTGTACCAACTCATTGTCAATTGCGCTCCATCAGCGGTACAGCTCGCCGGGCGAGCACATTGATCACCCTGCCCTCGTGCTGGACTTCGCCCTCGACGACGATCAGCGGATACTCGCGGAAGACCCGCCGGTCGCGAGCATAGACATCCGGCGCGACGATCCAGTTGATGTAGCCGTCTTCATCCTCGCCGGTGACGAAGTGGAAGCCTTTCGCCGTCGGCGGCGCTTGATGGACAACAATCTGCCCGGCGACGCGGACAATCCGTCCATTGGCGCAGCGCTCTAGATCGCGGCTGCCGAGGATGCCCTGCTGTTTGAGCTGCTCGCGGTAGAGCGTCATGACGTGGTCACGCAGCGACAAGCCCAGCATCTCGTACTCGATGCCCATCACCTCGTGCAGCGAGACCGGCGGCAGCGGCAGGTCATCCTCGGCGTAGGTCAGCGCGAGCGTGTCGGGGCGATAGTCGAGCTTGCCCAGTGCCCAGACGAGCTTGCGCCGCGAGCTTGCCCAAAGCGTCGAAGCCGCCAGCGAGGATCAGGTGCTCGACCAGCCGCTGCGGGAGCTGCGTCCGCCGGCAGAAGTCCGCCAAGTCCGCGAATGCGCCCGCCACTGCGAGCATCGAGCACGCGCTCAATCGCCGCCTCACCAAAGCCCCGGACGTAGTTGTAGCCCATGCGAATCGCTGCGTCCTGCACGCTGCAGACGCCGTCGCTGGCATTGACTTCGACCGGCAGCACTTTAATGCCGTGGCGCTTGGCGTCGTGGATCACGATCTGCGGATTCCAGAAGCCCATCGGCTGGTTGTTGAGGATGCCGCAGTAGAAGGCTTGCGGGTGATAGCGCTTGAGCCAGGCACTCTGGTAGACGAGCACGGCGAAGGCGGCGGCGTGGCTCTTCGGGAAGGAGTAGCCGCCGAAGGCGCGCAGCGTGTCAAAGATCGCGCTGGCGACCGCGTACTCAACCCCGTTGCTTCATCGCCCCTTCGATGAACTGCTGGTTGAAGCTTGAGATCGCCTCCGTCGCCCGCTTCGAGCCGAGCGCCCGCCGCAGCTGCTCGCCCTGTCCGCCGGTGAACCCGGCGAGGTCACGCGCCACCTTGAGCACCTGCTCCTGAAACAGCACCACGCCGAGCGTCTCTTCGAGCGCGGGCTGCACCAGCGGATGCGGATAGACAACCATCTCCTCGCCGAAGCGGCGGCGCAGATAGGGATGCACCATATTCCCTTGCACCGGACCGGGGCGGATCAGCGAAATGCTGACGATCAGGTCGTTGAACTCACGCGGCTGCAGTCGCGGCAGCACCTGCGCCTGCGCCCGGCTCTCGACCTGAAAGACGCCAATCGTGTCGGCGTGACTGACCATTTCATAAACCGCATCGTCGTCGAAGGTCAGCGCGCTCAGGTCAGGCGCTGTGCCGGTCGTCGTTTCGACGATTTTGAGCGCATCCGACACCGCCGAGAGCATCCGCAAGCCGAGGATGTCGATCTTGACGATCCCCGCGTCTTCGAGACTCTCTTTGTCCCACTGGACGACGAAGCGGTCGGTCATGGTCGCCGGTTCGGTCGGCAGCCGCGACGCCAGCGGCGCGCCCATCAGGATCATGCCGCCGTTGTGGATGCCGAGATGCCGCGGCAAGCCGTCAATCTGGCGGCACAGATCGACCAACTGCCGCCACAAAGCGCTGTCCTTGCGTGCGCCCGCCAGATCATTGAAACCCGGCGTGCCGCCGATGTCTCCGGCATCGTAGGGGTCGACCGCCCCGGCTGCCCGGTCCAGCAGTTCCGGCGGCAAGCCGAGCGCCTTGCCCACGTCACGCAGCGCGCTGCGGGCGCGGAAGGTGACGAAGCGTACACGCCATCGCCGCATGTGCCTGTCCATAGCGCGCATAGACGTATTGGATGACCTCCTCACGTCGGGCGGCGTCGAAGTCGATGTCGATATCGGGCGTCGCCTGCCGCTCGTCGGAGAGGAAGCGTTCGAACAGCAGGTTGTGCGCCAGCGGGTTGACCGGCGAGATCAGCAGCAGATAGGCGACCAGCGAATTCGCCGCCGATCCCCTGCCCTGACAGCGGATGCCCTGCTCGCGGGCGAAGCGAACAATGTCCCAGACGATCAGGAAGTAGTTCGATAGCCCGGCGCGCTCGATCACCGCCAGTTCGTGGTCGAGTTGCTGGAGCACCGCATCCGAAGCGTCCATCCGGCGCGTTTGCAACCCTTCCCGGCAGAGCGCTTCCAGATAGGCGTGGGCGCTCATCCCCTCCGGCGCGGGGAAGACCGGCAGGGTTTGCAAGCCGAAGTCGAGTTGAAAAGCGCACTGCTCGGCGATCCGGAGGCTGTTGGCGAGGGCTTCAGGCGTGTCGACGAACAGCGCCGCCAATTCAGTCACCGGATTTGAGCGCGTATTCGGCATTGGGACGGAGCAGTCCCTGCGCCCGCGCCTCGTCGAGCGTCAGCAGATGGCGGATGGCGACCAGCACGTCCTGGAGATCGTGCGCCTCAGTCGTCGCATAATGGACATTGTTGGTCGCGACGACCTCGACGCCGATTGTCCGGGCGAGACCGGCGAGGCGGCAGTTGAGCGCTGCGGTCATGCGGCAGCCGGTGATGCTGCAGCTCGATGTAGAAGTGATCGCGTCCGAACAGGTCGGCGTAGCGCTGCGCGTGGGCGCGTGCCGCTGCCTCGTCCCGGCAGCGCAGCGCTTGGACCACCGCGCCGTGTCGGCAGCCGGAGAGTGCGATCAGCCCTTCCGTGTGCTGGGCGAGTACCCCCGACGGCAGCAATGCCTCGCCTTTCGGTGCGTGGTGGCGTGCCGCCGTGACAAGATGGCAGAGGTTGCCCCAGCCGGTCGCGTTCTCGACCAGCAGCGTCAGGTGCTGCGGATCGCCGTTTCCGTCCTCCGACGCGAGCGTCAATTCCGCGCCGAAGACCGGGCGAACGCCCGCCGCCTGTGCCGCCTTTTGGAACTGGACTGCGCCGTAGACGGCATCGTGATCGGTCAGCGCCAGCGCGGGCATTCCCAGCGCCGCTGCCCGCTCGACCAGTTCCGCAGGCGTTGATGCGCCGTCGAGCAAGCTGTAGCAAGAGTGCGCGTGCAGTTCGACATACTCAGTCATAGAGCCGCTGCAGCCACCACGTCTGTGTCAGCACGTCCTGATAGACGATCACCAACTGCCCGCCGGTCGTGATCAGCTTGACATATTCCCGGCATTGACGCTGCTCCCACCAACCGCTGTCCACCCGCCAGCGCTTGACGACTTCAGCGACCGTATAAGACTGATCACGCCAGATGAAGCGTGCGAGGGAATGCAATTCCCTTCAACCGACATTTCAATCGCCTCTCCCGTGAGCCACAGCCGCGTCATCGATTACCTGCCTGCCGCAGCGAGAAGCGGCGTTCCGGCAGCAGCGCGCCCGCTTCATCAATCTGCGCTTCATAGAAGCACGCGCCGTAACGTTCCACCAATGCCGGGAGCAGGTCAATCAACTGCTGGCGTGCCGGTCGGTGCGTCAGCAGGTCGAGCTGGCGCGGCGCTGCCGAGACCAACTGCTGCAGCGTGATCTCGATCCGCGTGATCCCGCCCTGCTCCACCGAAGGCAGGCAGCGCTCGACCAGCGGCTGCAAGCGCTGCGGCAATGCCCCGCGCCGTCGCCACCGGCTCGATCAAGTGCAGCCGCTCGACCGCGCCCGAGCCGCGCTCGTACTCGATGCTCAACGTCAGGTGATGCGCGGCAGCGACCCGTCCTTCCAGTCGAATCGCCAGTTCATCGGCGAGCACTTGTATGAGATAGTCGAGCCGGGTGCGATCTGTCAGCGAATGTTCCAGCCTCCGTTCAGCACTTTCGCTCTGCGGCATCCGGCGCGGGGTGACCGGGCGTGGGTCGATCCCTCGCGCCAGCCAGTAGAGCAAGCGTCCCGGCTTGCCGAACTGCGCCACCAACTCCGGGCGCGAGATCGCCGCCAGTTCGCCGAGTCGTCGGATGAACAGCAGCCGCAGCTTGCGCGTCGTCGCTTTGCTCAAAGGCAGCAGCGTGACCGGATACGGCGCGACGAATGCCGCTTCCTCGCCCGGTGCGACCAGCTCGACCTGCCCTGCCTGAGCGGCGACGAACGCCGGGAACTTGCCTGCCGCGATGCCGACCGTCACGACGCCGGACGTGCTGGCACTCACGGTCTCGGCGATTTGTGATCCCAGCGCGGCGAGGTCGTGGAGATTTAGCCGCCCCAGATCGAGATAGGCGACGACCGTCTGCGGATAGGCAGTCTCGTCGATCTCGACCTGATGCGTGAACGTCCACAGCACTTCCAGCAGCGCCTCGAGCGCCGCGTCAGCACGCTGTACGTCCAGCATCAGGAAACAGCCAGCCGGGACAGACTGCCCGCGCCCGGCTGAGCGCCATCCCCGGCTGTACCCCTGCCGCTTCCGCTTCAGCCGAGACCGCCGCTACTCTGCCTCGTTCTTTCGTGTACCGGACGAGGATCACCGGCACGCCCAGCAGCATCGGGTCGGCTGCACGCGCGACCGCCGCCGCGAAATACTTGATCTGCACGCAGGCGATCACAATGCATCCCCCTCGCTGCGCGGGTCGAGCGCGACATCGAGCATTAGCCTCTGCCCGGCTGAATAGGGTTTGTTCTTGAGCAGGGTGACTTGCACGCGATAGCCGACCACATCCCCGAAGTCTCGCAGCCAATCCACCTGCTGCAGTGCAAGTGCCGTCTGCGGATAGGGTTCGAGCGCCTTCGGCAGCGCCGGCAGCAGGACTAGTGCCGCTGTGCGCGTGCGGGTGACCGCCTCCTGCAGCCGCTGTGTTTTCGCCGGGTCCGGCAGCAGATGCGGCGGTGAGCAGGTCGAGCACAATCAGTGCTGCCCGTCCGCTCTTGACCAGTTCGTAAGTGAGGTCGAGCGCCTGCCCAGCGTCGGTGGGCTGGACGACCAGCAGCCGGTCGAGCGCAACGCCGTACCCTACGGCAATCTCGGCGTCGAATGTGCCGGGAACATCCAGATAGACCGCCACCTCGTAGCGTCCCTGCGCAGTCGCCAGCAGCTTCAGTGCCAGTGTCGTCACGCCGCTGGTTGGCGCACCTACCAGCGCGCTAAGCTGTCCCCGTCGGATACCAGCCTGCCCCAGCGCTGCATCGAGCGCAGCAAAGCCGGTCGGGATCGGGTCAACTTCACCTACCCGGTCGCCAAGCACGCCGACGGCATTCGTGCCGAAGCGCTGCTGGAGATCGAATAGGGTTTGCTGGATGAGTTTGGTGTTGTCGCGCATCGAAGCCGCCTTGTGGTCGCCATCGCACTCATCAGTATAGCCCGCTTGTTCTACGGATAGGTGAACATTTGTACACTTTTGAGTGAGAACTTCGCTTTGGGAGCGTGTAGAGAAAAGTCTAGAAGCCACTTGAAGCGTAGGCGCAGTACTAAAAGTCGAGTCAGACAACGAGGCATGAAGCGGATTACGAACCGTGTCATGGCATGATTACTCTTCAAACTGCTTCTAACCGGCTTCGTTCATCAATTCGCACAACTGCTTAATGCTGAGGGCGATGCCGGTGTCGGCGGCGAGTTGCTGGCACAAGCGGCGAGCGGTCCAACCGGACTGCGGGGTGCAGTGCGCCAGTTGAGGAAACGCAGTGGGATCACTGGCGAGCAGTTCTTCTATATGCTGAAGGTACTCCGGGTTAACCAATCGTCGCCACCGGCTGATGGGTACAGCGGTCAAGCTGTCGATGCCGGTCTCAAGGAAACGGTCAATCCAGTTATAAAGCGACCGGCGGGCGACTTCGAGCTGCCGGGCGACGGCAACGGCGGACTGCCCATGGGCAAGTAGGAGCAGGGCATAGGCACGCTGGCAGACAGTCTCCTCTTGGTGATTGAGGGCGAGGGCGATGAGGGCGGTTTCGAGTGACGGGGAAAGCGGGGGCAGACGTTTGGTTGCCATGAGATTGACTCCTAGGTTGTAAGGGTGGACAAGCAGGGAAAGGGAAGTAGGAAATGCATTTCCTACGATGCGGATTAAGAAGGTGAGGACGATTAGGCTGGCGAGTCCGACGGATCAGCGGGGGCTTCGTCCGGCGCTGCGCCAAAGACTTCGTTGATCCACTGCATTATGGCAGGGATCACGGGCTGGAGTTGTTTCAGCATGGCTGCCCGCTCTGCAGCGTAATTCCTTGTTTGGCGGGGTTTGCGTGGCGCGCTCGGTTTGCGCCAACACTTGAGCACAATCCTGCCCACTGGGTCGATCAGTTCCCGCTTCAATGCTGGCGACATTCCCCGGACATACCGCGTTTCGGCTTGCTGCTGAGCGAGTGGGCGGCGGTCGAAAGTGCGGTCGCCATAGGAGTAGCTCCAAGCTTTCAGAAGGCGACGAAGGAGGTCTGCACCGATTAGAATGCCGGTTTGGTAAGCCAGTTCATCGCCTAGCCGCTCCGCGCTCCAGCCAACGCGACCGCTGTAGCCATAGTCCATCGGGTCAGCCTTCAGGAGGACATCCAACTGCTGCCGGTAATCAGCTTCGACGCCTTCTGGGAAGCCTGTAAACGGCGGGTCGGTCAGTCCGGCGCTGCCATCGGCGTAAAAGCGCTGCAGCCAGAAATCGACCACGCGCGGGCTGAAGTGCAACTGACGGGCGACCTCAGCGGGTTCGCTGCCCTGAAGCAGCAGGGAAACCGCTTGAGCGCGATGACGGAGGGTGGCGCAAGGATGGTCCAGCGCGGCTTGGAGGAGGAAAAGCTGCTCGTTGAGAGCGAGCGGTAATCAAGCTTGACGTGGTTGGGACTCCTATCGATGAATAGAATGCGAAAAAGGAAAGCAGGTCGCTCGTGCGGACGGGCTTTCATCGGTCATTCAATTCACAAAGGAGGGTTCGTTCTGAGGCGGATTCGGCAGGGGTTTTGTCGCCTGAGTCCTCTCTCTGTTATACCATGAATCCGGGGGTGCTCGATCTTATGGCGCGTGCGCGGTAGGAAATGCATTTCCCAAAATGATCGGCAGTAAGGGAGGGGACTCTGCAGGCGGTGCCTACCCGGCTCACTGCTTACTCGCCTTCATCGCCAGAGCGCATTAAACTGAAACAACAGTGGATTTCACGCTCGACAGGCAGTTGTCATGACCCACGTCTTCATCAGCTACAGCCGCAAAGATACCGCATTCGTTGAAAAACTGGAGCGCGAACTGAACGCCCGGGGGATCATCACATGGCGCGACGTTCACAGCATTCCCGGTGGGACATGCAAAGAGTCAAGGAGTAGCGCTCAGTACCCCACTGCGTCTGCAAATCAGTCGGATTGCCTTTGCAGAACATTCCTGACTTCTTATTCAGCTTGGATCAGTTCTTAAGGGCGATAAGTCACGAGGACAATTCGAATCGGTGATAGAGAATGAACTTGACGGTGATCGAAATCAGAGGAGGTAGAGTTCCCCGGTAGGGGTGAGACTGACTTCACCCCTACCAACTTATCGGTTATCTGTCGCGCTGCACAAGCAGATATTTGGCGTGCGTCCAGAGCAGCGGACTGGCGATGTTGCCGCGAATGTCGACCCAGTGATCGAAGTAATCCGGCGCGAACATGAGATCGTTGACCTGTTCGGGCAGATTGCCTTCGGCGTCAGCGTGGGACTCTGCCCACGTGATCAATTCCTGCGCGCGCTCGTCTCGCCCGATCTGCCGGTAATACCATGCCAGCCATAAGCCGAGCAGCACCCATGCACCGCCGCCGTAGTAAGTGTCCTCGACGTGGCGATGAACGCCATGCCCGGGCGCGACGAGGTCGCGTTCGATGCGGGCGACGGTACGCTGCATCAGCGGATCGTCGGGCGCGAGTAAACCATATTCCGGCAGCGCGGCGAGCAGCAGGTTCGCATCAACCTGATCCCGACCGACCGATTTCGCCAGTTCGCCGCCGGACGTCAGTCCCTGCGCCAAAACAAAGTCCTTGATCGTATGGCGGATGGTGCTCAAGTCGAGGCGCGGGACGAGCGCCTGTGCCGCGCCAAGTCCGGCGTAGATCGCCGCAAGGGTGCTGACGTGAATGTCTTCGCCGCGTTCTTCCCAGCAGTCGTTACAAGGCGTTTGCCAAACGGCAGCGAGGTAGCGGGCGGCAAGGTTGATGGCGCTTTCCCAGTTGAGGGGCAGCGGGCGCACCTGACCAACCTCGACATACTTGGCCAGCGACCAGAGCCAAATCGCGGGACCGTCAAGCTGAAATTCGGGCCAATTGTCAGGACCTGACATTCGCCGTCAGCGGTATAGCGAGCGTTGAGCGTATCACGCAGGACGATGGGTTCACCGCGTACCGCGCGGGTGATCGTGCGCTCCACCGCATCGGCGCGGGTGTTGATCATGCGGGCGCACCAATCATGGAAGCGCAGGGCGCTATCCCACTGTGCGGCGATACCGCTGGCGTGACCGATGGGCGCGCGCGCCCCGTCGATGGTCAGCGCGTAGGCGATGAACGAACCATCCCGAAACCACGAAAATTGATAATCGGGCATGTGCGGGCAGGCGAGATAGCCGCCACCCGGCTGCTGATTTTCAAGAATCACCTGCTGGCTGCGAGCGTACATGCGGTCATTGATGTCGATTTGCGCAACGTTTCATTCAGCGTACTCCACAACGATCATGCTCCAGACATCGAGGCGCGGCAGGGTAACGCTCAGCCTACCGTTGCTCACGGTGAAGGGTAGCACCTCCGCGCCTATCGTCGCGTCGGCGTCGGGTGATGCTGCCCAGACCTGACTTGACATTCGCGCGTCACAGCGATGTTCACGGTGAGGTTCTCGAACGGCGTCGGCGCAACGGTCGTCGGTGAATTCCACTCCGAGGCGTCGATGCCGACGAAATTCAGTAAATTAAACGTTTCGAAACGGTCGCCCGTGCGCACAATCGGGACGACACGCCCCTTCGCCCTGATGCCGCTCGTCCGCACTTCACTACCATCAGCGGCGACAATGCCGACGGCGCGAACGCGGTCGTTCGCGGCGGTCGTCGTGTCCAGCGTGAGCACGTTCTCGTAGCGCACGATGAAATCATAGTAACGCTCGAACAGCGCTTCGTCGCTGGCGCTGAGCGTTCCGTAACGCGGGAAATAGGCATCAGCCAGCAGCGAATGCGGCTCGCCGGTTTCGATATAGGTCGCACCGCTGGCGAAAATCACGGCGTTCGCCAAGCGCCAGTTGATCGACTGCGCGGGCGGGATGTAGGCGGCGATGATCACGGGCTTACCGCCGCCCCAATGCTCGGCGTTGGCGATAATCCGGTTCAAGTCGAGATAATCGGTATAGGGTGCCCAAACTTCGATGTAGACGGCGTCTTCCTGTGAGGGCGCGACCGTTTCGACGGGCCAGTTGCCGACGCAGTTGAAGATCACGACGCCGTCAGCGCCGCGTTTCGCCTGCGCGATCTCAGCGCTCTGGTTGATGAACTGCGGGAATACTTCCATCAGGTCGACCCGATGACCGGCTTGGTCGAAGCCGAGCTTGGGCGAACCGTACTGGTCGATGTGAATGCCGTCAAACGCCGTGTGGTCGAGTACGTCGGCAAACTCGGCTAGCAGGTGCTGATTCCACGGCGAGCCGGGGGTTGGGTCGAGGATGGCGATGAAGCCGCCCAGCGTGTAAAGCGCGCCATCCGCCCCGACCAGCGCCCAATCCTTATGCTGTTCGTAAAACGGCATCGACGCGCCGTAGATCGCCGTGTAGGGCATGGCGGCGATGTTGCCGCTGTGGATCAGGTCAATGAGATGGAGCGTGGTCGCCATTGAAATCGGACGCCCCATGCCATCGGTTGTCGCTTCCCCGTCGTCGGCGGGCAGCAGGTCTTCCCAACGGTACTGCCAGTCGTAGAACTGTAAGCCGTTGATATGATGGCGCAGCAGCCAGTCGAGCGTGTCGGCGTCGTTCGCGCGTTCCGGGGTGAAGTCGCTGAAGAAGCCGTAGCGCGGAGCCTGAATCCAGCGATCCAGCACGTCGAAGGCGGTCGAAGCTCTCTCCAATAGCGCATCGTATGCGCTGTAAACGGTCAGATCAAGCCCATAACCGCGCGGCGAACTGCTAGGCGGCTGCCACGTCAAGTCGGCTTGACCGTTCACCAGCGGCGCGCTCAATGTGGTGATGATTGCGGTCAAGTAGCTGACCCGTGCTTCGACGCGCACGGCGTCGCCAGCCGACGCCTGCACGCGCAGGGTCACCATTTCGCCGGGATGGTAAAAACTCTTATCTGGTGTGACCGCGACGGTCGTTTTCGTTTCAACAGCGGACACGAAAGCCCCTTTCAACAGAATCATAGTTGCCAGCAGCAGCAGCGCGCGTTTCACCCGCGCACTCCGCCTGTCGTCAAGCCTTGAATGAAGTAGCGTTGGAAGAAGATGAACAGCAGCACCGTCGGGATGACAGCGGTCAACGACCCAGCAAAGACCAGCCCCCAGTTGGTGGCGTGGGTTCCCCGGAAATTGGCAATCGCGACCGGCAGCGTGCGTAAGCTCTGGTCGGTCATGAAGTTCAGGGCGAGAATGTATTCGTCCCACGAGCCGAGAAAACTAAACACGGCGACCGTACTGACAGCAGGGGTCGCCAGTGGCAGCATGACCCGTAAGAAGATCGTCAGCGAATTTGCCCCGTCGATCACGGCGGACTCCTCGATTTCGCGCGGCAGGTTTTCGAAGAAGCCGCGCAGCAGGAAGGTGTTGAACGCCAAAGGTCCCGCGCTGTAGACGAGGATCAAGCCGAACAAATTGTTGAGCAGCCCCAAGTTCTTCGCTAGGATGAACTGCGGGATCAACAGGACGACGCCGGGGATCATCAGCATCGCCAGCAGCATGGCGAACAGCACTTTTTTGCCGCGAAATTCGAAGCGGGCGAAGCTGTATGCCATCATCGAAGCGAGCGTGGTCACAATGGCGGTGGTGGCAACGGCGACTAGGGTGCTGTTGAGCAGCGCGCGCGTGAAATTGCGACTGTTGAAGGCGAGTTGGAAGTTCTCCAGCGTCGGGTTTTCAGGGATGAAGCGCAGCGGGATTTCCTGCACATACGACGAGCCTTTGAAGGCGGTCGAAACCATGTAAAGCAGCGGTGCCAGCGCGATCACGACGCCGATGCAGAGCACGGCGATGATGATCAGGTTGAACAGCCGCTGTTGGCTGCGAGTGGTCGCAAGCATAGCTAATACTCCACTTCTTGATCGCCCCGGTTGAACAGGCGCATCTGAACGACGCTGACCAGCACGATCACGCCCGCCAAGATGTAACTGAGCGCCGCGCCGTAGCCGAAATTCAGGTTACCGAAGGCTTGGTCGAGCATGTAGGTCAGCGCGACTTCGGTACGGTGCAGCGGACCGCCGCCGGTGATGATCAGCACCGAGAGGAACACCTGAAAGCCGCCGATCATCAACGCGACCAGCACGAACATCGTCGTTCGCTGAATGAGCGGCAGCGTCAGTCGTCTAAAGCGCTGCCACTCGGTCGCGCCGTCGATAGCCGCTGCTTCGTACAATTCAGTCGGGATACCTTGCAGCGCGGCGAGGAAGATGATCATCGCCCAGCCCATACCCTTCCAAATACCGAGGCTGTAGATCGCAATCCACGCGGTATCGGCGTTCGCCATCCACGAGATCGGCTGTTGCAGGATGCCGAGCTTCATCAAGACGAAGTTGATCAAGCCGGATTCGCCGGGGCTGAACAGGTAAAGGAACAGGAAGCTGACGACGATCCACGAAGTAACGACCGGGATGTAATAGATCGTTCGAAAAACCCGTTTGCCGATCACAACTCGATGAACCATCACCGCCAGCGCCAATCCGACGATCATTTGTCCGGCGACGGTGACGACGGCGTACATGATGGTATTGCGCATCGCCAGCCAGAAAATCTTATCGGCAAAGGCAGCTTGATAATTGGCGAAGCCGACGAACTGGCTGACCTGACCGGGCGCGATCTTCCAGTCGAAGAAGCTAATGTACAGTTGGTAGAACAGTGGATAGACCGACCAGAGCAGGTAGAGCGCCAGTCCCGGCAGCAGAAACAGATACGGTACGTACCAGCGATAATAGACTTTCCCGCGCGATTTGCGTGCCGTTCGGGGGGCGGGTTCAGCGGATGAACGCGCGTAGGTCACAGGCGTACTCATAGCGGAAACGTTGCCTCCTGACAATTTCGGAGGATTGCAGTGGCACATGCCGGTCGTGCCACTGCAAGCGGTGAACATTTTCGGGTGGGGCATGGGTTGACCAGCATTGATCGTGCCATGCCCCGCTAGGACGGTTTACGGAAACGGATTATTGATTTTGTGCCAGCAGCGCGTCGATTTCATCGGCGGCGGCGTCCATCGCATCTTGCACCGACATATCGCCGCGCAGCGCCAGTTGAGCCGCGTCGCTCAGCGTTTGCTCGATTGCATTGTAGTTCGGGACGGGGGTGCGTGCTTTCGCCGTCTTCAACTGCTCAAGGAAAGTGCCGTAGTACGGATGGTCGGTGAAGTACGGGTTATCGAGCAGGCTGTTGAGCACCGTAAGCTGCCCGACTTTCGACATCTCCAACTGGTATTGTTCGCTCTGCGTGAAGCGCAGGAACTCCAGCGCTTCGGTGGGGTGCGCGCTGTTGGCGTACATGACGATGTTTTCGCCGCCAACAACCGAGATGTGACCGCCGTCACCGGCAGGCATCAGCGCCGCGCCGACGTTGAAATCGGGATATTGGTCTTCAGCCACCGGGTAGAGCCACGGTCCCTCCAGCATGGAGGCAATCGTGCCACCGAAGTAGCCGCCCCAGTTGTCGATGCCGCTGCCGAGATAGCCGTCCGAGAAGCAGCCGTCGGCGATCATGTCGTGCAGGAACTGGATTGCCGCAACCGTTTGTTCGCCGTTGACGTAGCCGGAGGCGGTCGTCATGTCGGGGCTGATGATGTCGCCACCGAAGCTCCAAATCCACGGCAGCAGGTTCCAGCCACCGGTGCCGGAGTCGCTGAACAGGATTTGATCACCGCCCAGCGCCTTGACCTGATCGCATTGGGCGCGCAGGTCGTCAATCGTCGCTGGCGGCGCGTCGATCCCGGCTTCTTTGTAGAGCGCAGGGTTATAGATGAAGACGCGCGTGTTGGTGTCGAGCGGCAGACCGTAGTATGCGCCTTTGTAGGCGTTGGTCGAAAGCGGACCGGGGAAGACGGCATCAGCATAGGTCTGGAAATCGGGCATGACTTCGCTGAGATTGGCGAGGAAGCCCTGCGCCGCGAATTCCGGCGACCAAATGATGTCCAAGCGAACGAGGTCGGGACCTTCGCCCGCTGCGGCGGCGGTGAGCAGTGCTTGACGGAAATCGTCATAAGGATACGGTGCGGATTCGACGTGAATGTTCGGGTGTTGGGCTTCGAACATCGGGATCAAGGTGTTGACCAGCGTGTCGTTTTCCGGTCCGACTTCGTTATAGGTGTGCCAAAGCGTGATGGTCACTTGGTCTTGTGCCGCGAGTGGTGCTGCGCCGATCAGTACGGCGAGCGCCATGCTGGCGACGATGATGAGCAGGGTGCGCAAACGCAACATTGGTAACTCCTTCAAACAGACTATATACGACGAAAGTATCTGTATATGCGTGCTTCAGACTTGTTTTTGTGAGCAGACCTCCTTTCTTTTGAACCGCTTCAATTACATGGCGGCACTTAAGAGCGCGAGCTAGCGCTTGGGCTGGGTAGTTTGACGGATTTGCAGCGTCGGCTGGATTAGCCGACCACTCAACGCCTCGGTCGGTCGCTCCTGGATGACGGCTTGCAAGAGCTGGAACATTAGGCGACCGATCTCTTGGACGGGCTGCTGGATGGTCGTCAAGGCGGGGTGGCTGTAACGAGCGAGCGCGATGTCGTCGAAGCCGATGACCGATATATCATCGCCGACGCTCAGTCCGCGCGACTGAATTTCGCGCATCGCGCCGAACGCCATACGGTCGTTGTTACAGATGATGGCAGTCGGCGGATTGGACTGGTTGAGGAGCTGATGCGTTCCTAGCTGTCCAGTTCGCTCAGTGAAGTCACCCTCGAAGACGAGATCATGGTCGATGGGCAGGTTGTGATCAGCTCATGCCCTGCACGAACCCGACCCAACGCTGCTCGGCAAGCGACTGCTCAGATGGCGGTGCGATGTAGCCGATACGCCGATGACCGAGGTCGGCGAGATGCTGGACGGCGAGGCGCACGCCATAAGCCCCATCAACGTCGATCCAGTGAAAGTCGCGCTGGCTGGTATTGCGCCCAAAGACAACGAAGGGGAATTCGTGTTCCTGCATATAGGTGATGCGCGGGTCGTGTTCGCGCGGGGCGAACAGAATCATGCCGTCAACTTGGCGCGCAGCAATCAAACGGCGATAGAGCGCCATTTCCTTGGTGCCGACGGGGATCGTCCAGAAAGTCAGCCCGATGCCGCTGTCAATCGCCTCGGTGGTGACGCCGTTGATCAAATCCTGCACGACCGGATCGAATTCGATTTTTGTGTTCTGGGGACGCAGCTCCGTTCGTACCATGCCAATGGTATTGGTGCGATTGGTGCTGAGGCTTCGAGCCGCCGCCGCCGGGTGGAAGTTCAGTTTCTCGATGGCTTCAAGGACGCGCTGGCGCGTTTCGTCTTTGACCAGCGGGCTGTCGTTGAGGACGTTGGAAACCGTTCCCACGGAAACATTTGCAGCGCGGGCAACATCACGAATAGTAGGCATGAAAGGCATCATCGAAGAAATTGAACCGTTTCAATTACGATATTGCAACTCGGGAAATTTGTCAAGCAGTTGCTTCGAACTTTGGAAAATGATGACCATGTTTGCGGAGTCAGTAGGAAATTGACGGGTCGTCTGGCGCAAATCACGTATGACTGATGCGTCAGAGATCGTTCACCAAGGCGATGTGCTAATCCGCAATGCTGTTTAGAGGAGATTGCAAGTGTCGGTCGCTAATCGTGCCGATCGTCGACGCATCGTAACGAGGTGATATGCCGGCAGCGAGCCGTTGCCGTCCCGAAGTGGCACTCGAGCTGGGAACACAGGATTGTGCCCCCAGTGAGCTTTCGTGAACACTGTCATAAGGCGCAAATAGCATTCCACCCCAAATCCTTCGTTCGGTACGGGCGCGAAACGGCGCTTTAATTGCCTGCAAGCATATGCAATTTTCGTACTCAAATAGCATCTGTAAAAACTATTTTCGTCGAAGCATAGGCAGCATTTTCCCGCTCAAATAACTGCTTATAATTCACCGTATAAGCAGTCATTAAGTCCGAAGCATCAGGTCAGATCGGCGAGATAGTTCTCCATAACTAGCTTGTCTGACTGGACCACGCCACTTTTCTTTGCCATGGATTATCTGCCGATGACCTAAATCAAGACGCAATCGACTGGCAAAGAGATTACCCAACCCTCCATCATGACGGATGAAAAACCCTCTAGGATGATACTGGTTCTCTTGTAAGAAGCCATTTGAAAAGTAATCATGCACCAGAAAGATGTGCAAGCCGACGAAGCATGAGGCGGATCATCGCCGCGTAAATCATCGAAGCACTCGACTTGAAATAGAGTTCATAGTCTTTGCTCAAACGTCTTGCATTGCCCAGCCAAGCGAAGGTGCGCTCGACAATCCAGCGTTTGGGTTGTAGACAAAACACTGAACGCGCCACTGGACGTTTGACAATCTCCACCCGAATACCAGTTTGCTGATACAGTCGCTGAGTGAGCGCATCGTTGCGGTAACCACCATCTGCCCAAATCAACTCAAGGCGGGGGAGCGAGGGTTTGACGCTCTGCATCAACCAAGGCATCAAGCTGCGGTCGTCGATATTCGCCTCACTGACCACGACTTGGAGCAGAAAGCCAAAGGTATCGACCAGTAGATGGCGCTTGCGTCCCTTCAGTTTCTTGTTGGCGTCGTAGCCTCTCAGCCCCCCTTTTCAGTCGTCTCCACCGATTGACTGTCCATCAGGGCTGCACTTGGTGTCGGCTTGCGTCCCAACTGCTGGCGAAGCTGTTCGCGCAAGCGTTGGTTCATCACTTCCCATTCGCCGCTCTTGCGCCACGTGTTGAAATAGTGGTACACCGTTCCTTTCGGCGGGAAATCACGCGGCAGCATACTCCATTGGCAACCGGTTTTCACCACATAGAAAATGGCGTTCAGCACCTCGCGCATCTCGACGCTGCGCGGTCGTCCGCCTCGTTTCGGTGCAGGAATCAGCGGCGCGACTAATACTCATTCTGTGTCGGTCAGGTCACTGGGATAAGGATGTTTTCGTCTCATCCTTCCAATTTAGTCTGGTTTCTGAGCTCGACTTTGCACATGGATAGTTGAAAAGAGGAAGGCAGGATAAGCTGTTTCAGACCTCTTGCAAAGGATGAAACCATGCTTAACCTGCCGACGATAGTTATAGACCTGCTGAACCCATTTGCGCCATGTTGCTATGGGGTCACGACGTGGATGAAAGCACAAATTCTGCTGATAGGAACCATTTTGACGCCCGGAAAGCGAGTGGTGACCGAAGCGCTGCGGGTGATGGGTTTGAGCGAAAGCCAGCAGTTTGCCCAGTATCATCAGGTCTTGAACCGGGCGGTCTGGTCGCCGCTGGAACTGGCACAAGTGTTGCTGAAGCTGGTGGTGAAGACGTTTACACAACCGGGAGACATGCTGGTGTTTGGAATTGACCCGACGATTGAGCGGCGCTGGGGACGCAAAATCGCCGCGCGCGGCATCTACCGTGACGCAGTACGCAGCAGCGACAGTCATTTCGTCAAGACGAGCGGGCTGCGCTGGATTAGCCTGATGTTGTTGACGCCCATCCCTTGGGCGCAGCGCATTTGGGCGCTGCCGGTCATGACCGTGCTGTCGCCGTCGGAACGCTACTACCAAGCGCGTGGACGCCATCCACAAACGATCTTGGCGCGCAGTACGCAGTTGCTCAAGTTGCTGCGCCGTTGGCTGCCGGAGCGAGCGTTGGTGGTGGTCGGCGATAGTGCTTATGCCGCGCTGGACTTTTTGAGCGCGATGCAGCAGTTGAAGCTGACGTTTGTGACCCGCCTGCGGCTGGATGCCGCTTTGTATGAACCCGCACCGCCGTATAGCGGCAGGCAACCAGAGGTTGCACGTCGTCCACGCAAGAAAGGTCGGCGCTTGCCGACGCTGGCGCAGGTCTTGCAGGATGCCAACACCGGCTGGACGACCGTTTCGCTGGCGTGGTATGACGGACAGATACGCGACCTGCAGATCACTTCCGCCTGCGCCGTTTGGTTTCACGTTGGTAAAGCGCCGCTGCCGATCCGCTGGGTGTTGGTGCGCGACCCGCTGGGCGACGATGCCCCCGTCGGCTTGCTGTCTACTGACCCCGATGCTGAACCGCTGTCCATCGTCACTTGGTTCGTTCAACGGTGGCAGTTGGAAGTCACCTTCGAGGAAGCTCGTCGCCATCTGGGCATGGAAACCCAGCGCCAGTGGTCGGACAAAGCCATTGCCCGGACCACGCCCCTACTGTTGGGTCTGTTCTCGTGGGTGACCTTGCTTGCTCAGGCCCTCTACACCGCTCATCCGTCCGCTGCTCCGCGCCAAGCCGTTTGGTATCCCAAAACCTCGCCCACTTTCTCCGATGCCCTCGCCTTGGTGCGTCAGTATCGGTGGACGGCTTATCCGACTTTTCGAATATCACGAGAAGAACCCGATATGCTGAAAATCCCAAAACCCTTCTTCGACACGCTCGTTTCCACCTTGTGTTATGCTGCTTGATGTGCAAAGTCGAGCTAAGAGCGTTGTGATGCTCGGTCGCTTTGACGGCACGACTTCCCTTTATACTGTAGTTGGGAGTCCATTCACCCCAAAATCGGTAGGATACTATCGGACCGTCCAATGAACACGTCACATCCTTTTTTCGATGAAGATCAGGAACAAACAGTAGAGCAGGAAGCCGAAGCTCGGCGCGTGGGGGTCGCGTTCGGCATCAGTCGCTATATCGGACCGGTGTGCCTAGTCATAGCTATCGCGTTGGTCGGAGTCTGGCTTAGTGCACAGACATACCCTCAAATCCTGATCTACGCGCTCTTGATCGGGACGATAGCACTCGGCGCTGGCATGTATCCCTTCTTTCAACGCCGTGACCAAACGCGGCTGGGAATACTGGTGATCAACATTCTCTCGATTTTCAGCCTCCTACTCACGCCGTTGTTAATCCACAGCCTGATGCCAGTGATTGCAGTTTCGGATGTCATTGTTGTCATCATTTTGTATTTGCTGCTGGGTGACCGCGATAGTCGCTGGTTGGTTGCTGCGGTGGCGCTGGTCTTCGGTATCGATGTGGTTCTGGTTTCCATTTCCGACTGGAGTCTCTTTCCGCCCTTGCCGTCTAGTACCGAACTCTGGATCACGGGCATCGTCAGCCTGATCGGATTCCTGATCGCTATTCTCATCATCCGCCTGATCGTCTTGGGATTGGAACGACAATATCGTCGAACGCGGATGCTCAATTTCGAACTCCAGCGGCAGATTCAAGCGGTGAATGAGACCAAAGAAACGCTAAATCGGGAACACAACCTGCTGCGCCTCCTGATCGATGCGATTCCTGCCAACGTCTACATCAAGGACAAAGACAGCCGCTTCGTCGATGCTAACGTGGCGACCGCCCTGCAGGTGGGCGCAACGACACCAAACGACCTGATTGGCAAAACCGACTTCGACTTCTTCAGCCCGGAACTCGCCGGGAAGTATTTCGCCGACGAACAAGCGCTCTTCCGGTCCGGGCTGCCGCTGCGCAACGCAGAAGAAGCGAGTTTTGATCAACGGACTCAACGCGAAAGCCGGTTTCTGACCACAAAAGTCCCGATCGTGGACGGGCAGGGAGCGGTAACGGGGTTAGTCGGCGTGGGACTGGATATCACCGACCAGAGCCGCGCCCGCGAACAAATCGCCCAAGAACGGGATCTATTACGCACGCTGATCGACCACCTGCCCGATTACATCTTCGTCAAAGATGTCGATGGGCGTTTTGTGAACAGCAACGCCGCCCATAACCGAATTGCGCACGTGCGCGATGCCTCCGAGTTGTTGGGCAAAACTGTCTTTGAGGTCTTTCCTCAATCGCTGGCGACTTAATTTGACCAAGATGACCAGCAGATTCTGCAAACTGGGCAGGCACTGGTGAGTGTCGAGCGCAAGTCGATCGGTGCTCAAGGGGAGGAGCGGATCGTCCTGACCACCAAAGTCCCACTTCGGGACGCGTCAGGCAAGGTTACCGGATTGGTCGGCATCAGCCGAGACATCACGGAACGCAAACAGGCGGAACAGCAGGCGCTGGACTTGCGCAATGAACGTGAACGGACGCAGATCTTCCATCAATTCATTGGTGACGCTACCCACGACCTGATGACCCCCATCGCCGGAATCAATTCGAGTATCGATTTGGCGCGACGAGCGCCCGATCAACAGCGCGTGATGGCGCATCTCGATAAAATTGAGATCATGAGCGAGAAACTGCAAAACCGACTGCAAGATATGCTCATGATGTCCGAACTGGATATGTTGACAACGGATGATCTCGAGTTGCGTCCAGTTGATCTCGCACAACTCCTGCGCCAGCT
Organism: uncultured Chloroflexia bacterium; assembly: GCA_963826685.1. Classification (GTDB taxonomy): domain Bacteria; phylum Chloroflexota; class Anaerolineae; order Aggregatilineales; family Phototrophicaceae; genus Flexifilum. The sequence continues at coordinate 322,085 of CAWGYC010000011.1, forward strand.
TATCGACATGTCCCAGCCCAGCGCAGAGGCAAAGTCTCAGCAGCTCGTCGGCGACTGTCCTGCTGAGATCGGCACGCTCCAGGCTGACGAGCTGTATTTGGCGCTCGCACTCACCAAGGTTGTCCATAACGCGATCCACTACACGGACAATGGAGGCACGATCCACCTTGCTGTCGCACGGCTTGAGGCGCACGTGGCAATCAGTGTCCGTGACACCGGGGCTGGCATTGCCGAATCCGATTTGCCGCATATTTTTGAACGCTTCTACCGCGCCAAAAGCTATCGCCCGCTGGACTCCGGCTCGGGATTGGGATTGAGCATCGCGCAGCGCATCATCGCTCTCCACCATGGGCAAATCGAAGTCGCCAGTGTGGTTAATGCTGGCAGTACGTTTACCATTTTGCTCCCCAGTAATTGACGGCTGGATGTCGATTTGACTGGTCCATAGGCAGGGCTAGCACGCATACGAGATTCTTTTGTCTGGGATTTATTCAACCATAACTTCTATATCGCCAACCGAGAGTCGATCAGCAGCCGAGGTCCGAGAGTGACGATTTCTGCTCATCCGATCGGTTGCCGATGGGGGCTTGTGATTGGCATCATTCGCTCGCCAAATGGGGAGGATTTGCACACAAATATAGTCTGTAAATATGTATTTTCGTACACAATCGGATGTGCTAAAATAGAGATTGATGTGCGAACATATTTTCGTGCATAGATGGAGTTTACCGATGATGACCTATTCGCAACACCAGCGTCTGCAAGATTTGACCGTCAAGCCTTGGCACGGAATGCTCAACTACTTCCGGAGTTTGAAGGCAGACTGGGACGCCCTCGAAGCGCTGGGCTATGTCGCCCCACAGCTGCTCTCCGACAATGGCGTGGAAGTCTGGGAATATACGATTACCGACGCAGGGCATGCCGCGCTGGAAGTGGCGCAGGAACAGCACGCATGAGTGCGAACCCGCTCACCATACGCCCGACCGCGACGGACCTAGCGCAGCCCCTCGACGAGTTATTTGATCAGCTGATCGACGCCACACTGCGTCAGGTTGCGGCATCCAGCGCTCGCATCTACGGGCAAACCTTCAAGTTGTGGAGGGGGTGGTGTCTGGTACAGCAACTCGATCCCTTCGACCTGCGCCCCGCTAATGTGCTCGCCTTTCTTGGCGCGCACTCGGTCGCCAAGTCCACCCGCCAGCGGCAGCTCTCCGCCCTGCGCAAGCTGGCGCAGATGCTCTACATCCTCCACCCGACCGAGGATACTCGGCGTGTCGCTGAAGCCCTGACGCTGATCAAAGTGCCGGCTGGCGGCGAAAGCGGTACGAACGTTCCCGACGAGCGCTTGCGCCGTCTGAAGCCGACAAGATGCTGCGGGTCTGGCACAAGCCGACCAATATTCACCGACGCAACAACGCGTTGATCGCGGTCATGGCGCTCGGCGCGCTGAGGCGGTCGGAAGCAGCAGCTCTGCGCTGGCAGGACATCGACTTTGACAATGGCGTGATCACCGTCCGGCACGGCAAAGGCGACAAGCACCGGGAAGTGCCGCTCGCCCGCGAGTTCGCGCAGGAAGCGCTGCGGGCGTGGCAAACGTGTCAGGCGATGGACGTGAGTTCGTCTTCTGCTCGGTCAACAAGGGTGGGAATCTGGGGAAGACAAGCCGATCTCCGGGACAGACGTCTACCGGGTGGTCAAAGCGACGGAAGAAGAAAGCGGCATTGCCTTCAAGCCGAACGACCTGCGCCGCACGTTCATCACTGAGGCGCTGGCAACCGGGACGCCGCTGGCGACGGCGCAGGCAGCCGCCGGGCACGCGCGCGGGGAGACGACGCTCCACTACGCGCAAGCAGTGGATGCAAGGACGGCGCGGAAGGCGCTCAAGCTAAGGTATGGGTGAGTAATCAGAGCTAGTTTGTGTTGACGTTTCAACGCAACCTAAAAGGGCGTACTCAACTGCAATAGGTTAAGACTAGGGCAAAAGTAGTTTGTTCTGGTCTCATGTCACAACTGTTACAGACAAAAACAGGGATTCCCCCTTTACGATCGCAGCATGCCTCCCGGCAGCGCTTGGTTCAGAAAGTAAACGCGCAACCAGATTGTCGTCTGATTCTAGTTTCTGCTCCGGCAGGCTTCGGCAACTCATCCTGCCTGAGCGAGGTGGCGCATTCGATGCAGCAATATGGCGTCAAGTGGCGTGGTATGCCATCGACGAGCAGGACAACGATCCGATTCGCTTTGCTGCTTACCTGATCAATGCTTTCCGGGAATTTGGCGATCTCCAAGACCTACCTCCACGCGGTGAGCGGATCAATTTGCAGGACGCAATCACGCTCATTCTGAATGCCATTGCCCAGTGCGAAACGCAGTTTAGCCTCGTGCTGGACGATTATCACCTGATCACCGCTCCGCAAATCCACGATGCGATCAGCCGAATGTGTGAATATTTGCCTCTTAACATGCGGTAGCGGTCGGGACACGCGCCGACCCGCCCTTGCAGCTTGCGCGTCTGCGAGCGCGAGGGGAAATCGCCGAAATCCGCATGACCTATTTGCGCTTTCGCCCTGCGGAGCTAAACGAATGGCTGCAATCGTCACTGGGCTCGGATGCCTTCAGAGCAGACGCTCAAACAACTCGAAGCGCTGACCGAAGGCTGGGCAGCCGCGCTGTCCTTGATCATCATGGCGTTGAACAAGAATATGGCGGGAGCGAACGAGCAGACGCTGAAAAACCAGCTTGGATGCGACCCGCAAACCCAGCGGCATATCTTCGAGTACTTTGCCCAAGAAGTGCTGGGAGGTACAATCTGCCAAAAGATCAGGCAGTTCTTGCTCGATACCTGCGTGCTTTACTGATTTTATCCGCACCTGTGCAGCGCTCTGACCAACGACTGCGGCGCTCCCCTCCTGCTAAACCAGATCGCAGCTGAGAGCTTGTTCGTCATTCCACTGTCGAACGTCGAGCCGGTCTATCGCTATCATCATCTGTTCGAGGAACTCGTGGGGCGATACCTACAAATGCAGGATGAGGCGCACTATTTCCAGCAGCATCGCCGCGCCGCGGCTTGGTTTGCGGAACACGACGACATCGTCGAAGCGGTTCACCACGCGCTTGAGGCGCGCGACGATGACTTTGCTGCGTCGCTCATTCAGGACGTCGCGTGGGAAGAACTGACCTCGCGGGGCGAGATCATGACCGTGATCCATTGGCTGCCACGCTTTTCAGACGAAGCGCTGCGGCTATCTTCACGCTTATGCTTGTATTTCTCACGAGCGCTCTATCTGACCGGCGAGATTGAGCGTTCCGAGCGCTACATCCAGATTGCCGTGGGGGATCTCTATTGAGCCCGGTATCGGCATTTCGGAGCGGAAAGCGCTCAGAGTGATCGCATACAACTACCAAGCCAC
>CAWGYC010000012.1:0-274127 GCA_963826685.1 uncultured Chloroflexia bacterium
ATCTCCTCAAACGGGCGAATCCCAAAGTGCGGATGCAGCGCGTCGCATTTGATGCCCGATCCCCAATGAAGACAATCGATGATACCTCAATCCCTGCGCCAAGCGCTCCCTCAAGGGTTCGTTTTTATCTTACTGCGCGTTGAACAACGCTTTAAGCGCTGGTCACAGCCCACGAACGCCGGTCTCCTGTTAGGAACAATCGATAGCGCAAGTAGCTCCGATAGGGATGTGGCGGAAATCGAGGAGAGACGAAGGAGTGTGGAGTTGCCGCTAAGGATATGGCTGCGCATCATGTCGGCACGAGCAGTTCCGGCTGATCGGAGCAGATGCCGTCCACGCCGAGCGCATTCAGCGCGGCGATCTCGCGCAGGCGCTCCTCGTGCCAGCAGACGACGCCGAGATCAGCGGCGCGCACGCGATCTATCCAGTCGCCCGCGAGCAGCGACGACGGCGAGTCGTGGCGCTCCCAGCACGGATGGACGTAATCGGCGCCGACCGACGACGCCAGCGCTACCGGATCGACGTGAGTCGAAGCAAACAGGATCGACGTCACCGTGTCGGGCGCGTTCGCCTTGATCTCGGCGATCACGTCCGGGCGAAACGAGCCGAAGATCGCATATTGGAGCATCCCGCGCTCGCGCAGAACGGCGATCACTTGCGCCATCGCCGTTGCTGTGACTTCCTTGATGTCGAGATACAGCCCCAAGCCGAGCGAAGCGCACAAGTCGGTCATCTCGGCGAAGGTCAGGATCGGCTGGCGATCCGGCGGCGTCAGCGCCATCAACTCGGCGTGAGTCAGCGCGCCGATACTGCCCTCGACGCCAAAGACGCGCAGCAAATTCGAGTCGTGGGCGATTACGGGCACGTCGTCAGCGGTGACGCGCACGTCCACCTCGATCAAATCCGCGCCCAACTGAGCCGCTTTCTCGACCGACGCGCGCGATCCTTCCTGCGCGTAAGCCGACGCCCCGCGATGCGCGATCCGCAGCGGGCGGCGCTGATCGGGCGGCGTGGTCGCCCGCAGATGATCCGCCCACCAGCGCACGCGCGCCGGAATCCACTGAAACAGCGCCGACCACGTGACGAACACCACGCCCGCCAAGTCGAAGGGCTGCGCGAATTCGTAGGACGGCTCGAACGCCTGCCGTTCGAGATAGGCATGGACGACATTGTTGTTCAGCGGGCGGCGCGCGTCGATGATCCCCTCGAACAGCGGCGTGACGAGCACGCCCATTTTCCCGCTGTGGACGCCGCAGCTTGCGACCGTTTCCGGCTTGCGCTCGATCAGCCAATCGACCTCCGGCGCGAAGGCGTGCTTGCCTGCTTCGGAGAACAGCGCCACGCGCCCATCCTCTAGCGGGACCGTACCGTTCGCGTCGAGCATCGCGTGCTGACCGCCGTGCCAACTGGCGTCGGCGCTGACGACGGTTTCGCTGGCGTCGAGATAGACCCAGATGTGTTCCAGTTCGTACAGATGTTGAATGTCCCAGTCCCACCAGATTGCATATTCAATCGCGCAAACAGCGGACGCAGGCAGCGCGATAGTGCGCGGGAAAGATGGCGACTTACCGGACGTGTGGATAACTGTGTATCCGACAGCCAGCGGCAGGAATGGCTCGCGGGAGTCGAAGCGGATGCGCGGCGCGTGCCGCCGCGCCAGCGCGTAGTCGTCCGCGTCGGGGATCGTCCGGTCGAGGCTGGCGAATTGGGTTTCGAGGGTTAGTTCCACAATAACGACTGCTCCGTTTGCGGATGGAAAAACTGCACGCTCGCCGGGTCGAAGCGCAGATGCACTTGATCGCCGGGGCGCAGGCGTTTCTCCGGCTCCGATAAGGCGTAGAGGTGCGTATCGCCGACCAGAATATCGAGCATGTCGTCGCGTCCGAGCGGCTCGACGATGAAGACTTCGCCGCTGACGTTGAAATCCTCGTCGCCGTTCACGACCGCGATGTCTTCCGGGCGGATGCCCAAACGCGCCTTACCGACCCGTCCCGCCGATTCGCCGCGTTCCGGCGCCAGCTTGAGCGCGAACCTCTCATGCTGGGCGACGAACTGCCCATCCACCGATGATACCTCGACATCGACGATGTTCATCGGCGAATTGCCGATGAAGGGGGCGATGAACGGGGTCTTGGGACGGTCGTAGAGGTCATCCGGCGCGGCTCAACGAGGCGGCGAAGCTCGGCTTCAAGCGTGCGCTGATCCCCAAGCTGCGCCGCAAGCTCGAAGACGTGCCGCAAGGGATTAAGCTGGTCGAAGTCCGGCACGTCGGCGAAGCGATGGCGATCACCGTGCCGAAGGAGTGAAACAAAATCTATGTCGGTATAAATCTCACGTTCCAAGACTGCCGTATATCTTCAAACACCGCTTTTATGTTCCCTTTCGGAAAGTGGATTTGATTGAGACCATGAATGTTGGAAAATTCTTCACACCTTTCTTCCAGAGATTATTGCTTTGTTGAAACCCAATCTCCCTTGGAACAATCGGCTTCGTGTATCACATTCATTCGTGGGCGAACAGTACTGTCGAGTTGTTCGTCTTCTGCGGTCATTATTAGAAAGGCGAATCAGAAGTTTCCACATTTCTGACAACCGAGAAATAGTCGTGGTTCCTGCTACAGGAACACGGTTAAACTCGTCCCAAGATAGCTTCAGTCGGCAATGGCTTGTAAGAGTCTTTCAACTCGCTGACTGAGATTAAGCTCGGCAATGACTTGCCTTGTCTACAAGCTAAAATCACCTTGTTCATTCGACTTCTCGTCGGATTCAAGCTGGCGATTGTATTTAATCTGCTTCAAATGATCCGCGTGCCTCTGTGAGCTCAATGCGATTAGCAATTCTTGTAGTTATCTGGGGCGCGATAATAAACCATCTGAGCATAGCAGTTGCTAGATGTGACGAAGGTTGGTGTTCTAAGCTTCGCCCGTTCTACCTCGAAGCACGTGCGAAACCAATCGAGGACATTTCGATTAATACCGGATTCCGGATAAAGATTAGTCCGGCAACTCTTGCCCGTTCAATGGACACTTTCGATGTTATCAATCTGGTACCGCTGTGTCATACTTACTACTGAATTCGACGACAACTGATCGCCGTGTGTTTCTGTCGAATAGCATGCTCATTTTGGTGTCAACTGGTGATCTACTGCACCTATGATGTTGGCTTGATTCAGAGACCTCTAATCTTGCTTAGTAACATAATCTGATCATATCGTGATCCAATCTCCCTCGTTGTAGAGTTCTGAGTATGCTTTTCGAGAACCCGATTCCTGTCTAAAGCTGCGTTCTGTCGCGAGGGACTGAGTCTTGAGAGTAAATCATATGTCTGTGATAACCGAACCATAACCACTCGATGCACGACCAATTAGGTTCCCGCTGTCTTCTGATGCCTGAAAGCTGTTGAATTTCGATGGATGTTGTCTGACTTCAGACACGAATCAAATGCTAGATTCTTCAAGTATTATTTGGACGAATCAAGCACAGCATCGAATGTACACGTTGTAAGCCCGTTTCCTGAGCTTACGTAACTCTAAGATTAACTGATACTTGAAGCTAATCAACTAAACGGCAAAATCACATACCACACTCTAGAATAAATGTCTCGCAAGAGTTTTGCGCCAATCACCCAGCCTTCTCACCCCACATTCATGTTTTTGACTACAATAGCCCCATTCGTAAATGAGTGGGCATGAGGGTTCAAGTTGACGGCTCAAGCCAAATTTACGCCCGTCCGCGCGCTGCTGATCGTCGTGGCGCTGGCGGTCGTGATCGTCCTTGCGCTGGCGCTGCTCGGCACGGGCGATAGTTTCAGCACCATCCTGAGCATCTTCAGCACCCGCTTTCTCGGCATCTTCATCGAAGCGATCCCGTTTCTGCTGCTCGGCACGGTCGCGTCCGGCTTGATCGACAACTTCGTCAGCCCGGACGACATCGCCCGCTGGATGCCGCGCAACCCGATCCTCGCGACGCTCGCGGGCACCTTCATGGGCTTCCTGTTCCCGGTCTGCGAGTGCGGCGTCGTCCCGGTCGTGCGGCGGCTCTACACCAAGGGGCTGCCGATGTCGGTCGGCGTGACCTTCCTGCTCGCTGCGCCCGCCATCAACCCGATTGTGCTGGTCAGCACCTACGTCGCCTTCGGCTTCGGACCCGTGCTGATCGGGCGGCTGGTGATCACGGCGGTCGTGGCGATGGCGGTTGGGCTGGTCTTCGCTTTCGCCGCCCGTCCGCAGGACGTTCTGCGCCCAACCTCGCTCGCGCCGGTGCTGGGCGGCGATGAGTTCGCCGAGGGCGTGATCCCGCTCTACGCCCGCGCGCCGCGCAAGCCGATCCTGCTGGGGCTGCGCGACTCGATCATCGACGCGGGCGACGAGTTCTTCGAGATGGGGCGCTACCTGATCCTCGGATCGCTGCTGGCAGCCGCCATGCAAACGCTGATCAGCCAAGACGTGCTGCTGGCGCTCGGTCGCGGACCTGTCATCTCGGTGATTGTGATGCAGTTGCTCGCCTTCGTGCTCAGCGTGTGCTCGACGGTCGATGCCTTCTTGGCGCTGGCGTTCGCCGGAACTTTCACCACCGGCTCGATCCTCGCCTTCCTGACCTTTGGACCGATGGTCGACATCAAGAGCACGCTGATGTTCCTCGGCGTCTTCAAGCGCCGCACCGTCCTGTACCTGATCCTGCTGCCGCTGCTGATGACCATGCTGATCGGCGTGTGGATGAATTTGAACGTGGCGTTTTAGGAACGAGGACTGAGAACTTCAGGACTGAGGACTGAGAGGAAGAACCGGGCAAATGGGCAGAATACAAAAATGGGGATGTGGTTGTAGGGGCGTAACATGTTACGCCCCTACGGTGCGCGTTTCGCAGCGATTTTTCTTGTCTCAGTCCTCAGTCCTCGAACCTCAGTCCTTGACGGAGTAACAATGACCGCGATTACGACGCATGATCAGGACGAGCGCATAGAGACGATCCAGTTGTGGATCAAGACGGCGCTGTTGTTCGGGCTGGGCATCTATTTCGCCTACAACATCGCCAGCGGCAACCTGACCAACTACATCAACGCCCGCTTCGCGTGGCTGTCTTACGTCGCCTCGGCGCTCTTTCTGCTGATCGGCTTGTTCAGCGCGCTGCACCTGCTGCGCGATCACCACGATCACGACGAGCATAACCATGCGGAGCATGACCACGATCACGAGCAGATTTCGTGGCGTTCGCTGGCGATCATCGCCGTGCCGCTGCTGCTCGGCACGCTGATCCCGTCGCAGCCGTTGGGCGCGCAGGCGGTCAGCGGCAGCATCAGCACCTCGTCGGTCGCGCTGAGCGATACCCAGACCTTCAACGTCGCGCCGGATCAGCGCAACGTGCTCGACTGGGTGCGCGCCTTCAATCAGGACGACGCCAGCACCTTCGAGGGGCAGCCCGCCGACGTGATCGGCTTCATGTACGTCGAGCCGAGCTTCGGCACCCATCAGTTCATGGTCGCCCGTTTTGCGATTAGCTGCTGCGTCGCCGACGCCACCGCCATCGGCGTGCCGGTCGTCTGGGATCAAATGCCGACGCTCCGACAGGGCGAATGGCTGGAAGTCAAAGGGACGTTCAGCGTCGCCGCTTTTCAGGGCAACCAAATTCCGGTGCTGCAAGCGACCAGCGTCGAACAGGTCGACCAGCCGGAGCACCCGTATCTATACCCATAAATAACGAAGGCGTTATAGCGCGCAGCTTTCCGGTTAACACGAGTTGTAGGGGCAGGTTTGAAACCTGCCCCTACGCCCTTCTGAATATCGATGAACGGTGATAATTGCCCGTTATGGCTGTAACTGACCAACACGAGTCTTTGACTCAGCACTCAGTACTCAGCACTCGGCACTTCATCTCACTTCGACCGGATCGTCGCCGCCGTGATCGTCGTGCTGCTGCTGCTGATCGGCGCGACGATTGCGCTCGGCGACCGCATCGGCGTGCAGGTCGTGACCGTTGCGCCGCAGAGCGACGCCCACAGCACCAGTTCGATCACGCTGCGTTTCAGCGAGGCGATGGATCACGACAGCGTGGCGGCGCATTTCCAGACCGATCCGCTGATTGAGGGGACGCTGGCGTGGAACGGATCGACGCTGAGCTTCCATCCAGCGGCGGCGCTTCAGCCCGGAGCAACCTATACGGTTGCCGTCGAACCGGGCGCGGTCAGCGCCAGCGGACGCCAAGTGATCGACGAATATCGCCACAGCTTCAGCGTCATGCTGCCGCAGATCGCCTATCTCTACCCGGCAGACGACGCGCCCCATAACGTCTGGGTCACCGATCCAGTTCACCCTGATCAGCCCCGACAGATCACGAACAGCCCATCAGGGATCGACGACTACAGCGTCAGCCCGGACGGGACAAAGCTCGCCTTCGTCGAGGAGAATCCCGGTAACGGCACGGGTGCCGCGACCAGCGACATCAAGCTGATCGACCTCGCCAGCGGCGCACTCCAGCAGGTGACGAACTGCTCCAATGCCGTCTGCAATGCCCCGGTCTGGCGACCGGACGGCAAGGTGATCGCCTACGAGCGGACGGAGTACGACGCGCAGTTCGGCAGCGGTCCGCCGCGCATCTGGCTGATCGACCTGACGACCACCCCCGCGACTACCCGCCCGCTGTTTCAGCAGACGCAGATTCTCGGCTACGATGCCCAGTGGTCGGGCGACGGCAACCGGATCGCGCTGGTGGACAGCGCCTCGGTCTCGATCCTCGTCTACGACTTCTCGACCGGCAAGATCATCTCGATTGCCAGCCAAGCCGGGGAGTCGGGCGCGCTTTCGCCCGACGGGACGCGGCTGATCTACCCGGACATCGTCTTTCAGCCCGAAGGCGCGTTCACCAAGCAGCGCCTCGCCGTGCTCGATTCGGGCGACTTCCTCTCGCTGACCGATAACGATGCGCCGATCAGCGACCGGCAGGCGCGCTGGAGTCCCGACGGCACCAAAATCGCGCTGGCGCGGGAGAACCAAGACTCGCCGGTGCGCGGCATCCAAATCGCACTCTACGACCTGCGCACCGACCAGACGACCATGCTCACCGACGATTCGCACTATGCCAACTTGTCGTTTTGGTGGAGTCCGACCGGCGAACAGTTGGCGATCCAGCGCGTGCCGCAGCTTGACGCCAACAACCAGCCGGACATGAATGCGCTGCCCGAAATCTGGACGTATGATCTCGCCAGCGGTGCGCTCAATCAGGTGATTACGAACGCCTACCTGCCGCGCTGGATACCGTAAGAATCAACCTCACCCCCGCTTTGATTCCCACTCGGCGGAGTTAGAATCCCCCCTCTCCATTACATGGAGAGGGGGTCAGGGGGTGAGGTTAGCAAAGGAGTGACGATGACCACGCCATCAATCGATCAGCCGCCCAGCCCGCACAACCGCCCCTCGCCCGCGCTGATCTTGTTTCTGGTGTTTCCGCTGCTCGGCTTGGTCGCCGCTGGCATCGTGATTGTGACCAGTGGCGCTACGGGGAGCGGGGCGCCGCCTACGCCGCAGATGGTCACGCTGCCGCCGCCGAACGCCGTCGCCGATTCGCCCATGATCGATTTCACGCTCACGTCGCTGGATGGGCAGACCGTCAGCCTGAGTGACTATCAGGGTCGGATCGTCTTCCTCAACTTCTGGGCGACGTGGTGCGTCCCCTGCGAGAAAGAACTGCCCGCGTTTCAGGAATTTCAGGCGCAGCAGCCACCCGACGGCGCGGCGATCCTCGCCGTCAACGTGCAGGAAAGTGCCGATCAAGTGACGGGTTTCCTCACCGACCACGACATCAGCGGCTTGACCGTGCTGCTCGACGCCGACAGCACCGTCGCCAACAGCTACGGCATCTACAACCTGCCCGTGACCTTCGTCATCGACCAAAACGGCATTGTCCGCTATCCCAAGTTCGGCGCGATGACCGTCGACGATTTGCAGGGCTATTTGACCGCCCTCGACACAGGGTGATGCACGGAGAAAGATCGCTGAGCGCCGCGTAATCGCGTACAATGCTCCTCAATCGAGTAACTCGGATTGCAATGAGGAATGCCCTAAATGGACATTATGCGCGCGCTTACCTACGCTTTCGACGACCGCGACTGGGCGACTAAGCTCGGCATCACGCTGATCATCACGGCGATCTCGGCGCTGCTGACGCCGGTCTTCGTCGGTCTGCTCGGTTGGGCGGCGCTGATGGGCTACGCGGTCGAACTGGTGCGCAACGTGCGGCGCGGCAGCCCAACGCCATTACCTGCGTGGGACAATTTCAATCGCTACATCGCGACCGGCACCAACGTGCTGGTCGCGCTGATCGTCTACAACCTGCCGAATATCCTCTTGGGCTGCGTCGGCGGCTTCCTCGCCCAGAACATGGGCGGCGGCTTGATCGGCAGCACGCTCGTCTTGGCGCTGAGCTGCTGTCTGTTCCCGCTGCTGCTGATTTACAGCATCGTCACCGTGCCGATGCTGGCGCTTGGCGTCGGGCGCTACGTCGAAGACCCACGTATCGACGTGTTCTTCGAGGTCTCTTTCCTGTTCGAGACGCTGCGCCAACACGCCGATCAGGTGATCCAGTGGTGGCTGGCGGCCCTCGTCGCCGACTTGGTTTTTGTCATCCTCGGCGTGATCCCGGTGATCGGCTGGGCGGCGGGCGCGGCGCTGCTGGTGCCGGTCTACGCCATGCTGACCGGGCAGTTCGCGCTGGTGCTGCTCGGCAAGCTCAAGGAGAAACCGAAGCACCAGCCGCCCACAAATCAGCCGCTAACGCCTCGTCGGCGCTAACGGCTGGTGAACCGTCGCAAATTTACGGCGCGTTAGGTCAATGGCAGGTCGCTGTGTTCCAGCAGCAGCAGTTCAGCCCGGCGGCGGCGGTAGCTCGCCGGAGTCGCGGGCGGGTTCGCCTCGTAAGACGCGACGATCTTCGCCAGATAATCGGGCACCGGCGTGTAGCGGATGCCCAGTTCGGTCTTGCTGCGCGTATTGTCGAGTTCAGACATCCAGCGCTCGCTGAAGGGCGAGCATTCTGGCAAGAAGCCGTTCGCTTCCAGCAGATCGCGACGGACGCGCACGACTTCCGCGTCGACGCCGAGTAGATCGCCCAGAATGCTCAGGAAATCGTCCAGCGGCAGCGTCTCGTCTTGCGAGATGTTGTAGGCTTCGCCTTTGCCTTTGTCTGTCTCGATCAGCCGCAGGATCGCGTTGACCACGTCGTCGGCGTAGACGTGCCGCAGCGGGAAATTGGGCGTCGACGGCGCGAGGATCGGTCCGCCGTCCTTGAGCCGCAGCACGTAGTTGTAGAGCCGGTGAAAATGATCGCGCTCGCTGTTGACCATCGGCAGGCGCAGCGAGGTATAAGGGAAACCGTGTTCTTCCCACGCCAGCTTGAGCGCATCTTCGGCGCGGCGCTTCTCGATGCCGTAAGTCCATTCCTCGTAGCCGAAGGTGTTCGGCTTGGGCGAGGGCATCAAGCGCCCCTCGTAATCGCTCTCGAGGAAGGGGCGTTCGATCCCTTCGCGCACGAGGTAAATCTGCCCGGTGCTGAGGAAAATATACTGTCCGATGCGATCTTTGAACTGCCGGACGACCGACTCGACTTCGCCGCCCTTGTAGAGCGTGCTGTCGACCACGACGTCGAAATCCTGACCGCGCAGGGCGTGTTCGAACTGCGCCGCGTCGGTGCGGTCAGCCCGCAGTCGCTCGACCGCTGGCGGGAGTTCATCGCGGGTCTTGCCGCGATTGAGGACGGTCACGTGATGCGCTAAACCGACGAGGCGATGCACCAGTTTGTGCCCTAAGTTGCGCGTTCCGCCGATAACCAAAATTCTCATAAGCGGCAGCGTGCGCGACGCACGCCATGCTCCTTTCCAGAACGACCCGACCAAAATTGCCCATCATGACCCCAGCTAAGGAGTATTTCTCAGGTTCCACCTGCGTATTATGTGTACTATACGCCAAAAATGGCGCGGATTTTCATCAGATGTTCACCCGCTTCCTTAGTTATCTTTCACAAATACCAGCCTACCTGCATCTCTTTTAGTCGTCGATTTTGCCCACAATCGGACGATTTGCACAAGGACTCGCGGGTTCTCAGCGAGGCAATCACGCGCTGCGCAAGACGTAGACGAACGCCGTCGCGAACAGGCTCGGATAGATCGACTTCAAAACCGGCGTGCCCTCGTAAGGAATGACGGCGCTGATCGTGAAGCCGATCTGCCGCGTCCACCAGCGGAAATCCGCCAGCGTCCAGAAGCGCAGGTGCTCGCCGGGCGTGATCACCCACTGGAGCGGGAAGCGCCCCAGCAGCAGGCGCAGCCGATGCTGGCGAAAGCCCGTGTTCGGGATCGAGACGATGATCGCTTGGCGGGCGAACAGGCGCAGGCTGTCGAGCAGGCTTTCCGGGTCGGGCACGTGCTCGATGATCTCGGACAGGATCACGTAGTCAAATTGGTCGATTTCGGGGAAGTGTTCCGCCAAATTGTCGCGCATCGGGCGGGTGACGTCGGACAGCGCCACGCTCAAGCCCTGCGCCCGCCGCCGCCACTGCGACAGCTTGCCTAAGCCGCTCTGCGCTTTGTTATCCCAATACTCGTCGTAATCGACGACCCCGACGCGCGCCATCTCCGGGTAGCCGAACGTCCGGCGCAGCCCGCGATAGCGATTCGCCGCCCACAAGTAGACCGGGCGCAGCGGCGACTTGCGCAGCGTTTGTTTGAACGTCATCGTGCTCGCTTCCATAATTCCGGCAGCGTGATCGTCGCCGTCAGCGTGATCGAGATGAAGAAGATGATGTCGATCAGCAGCGCCCCCGCCAGCGCGCCGGTGCTGCCGCCGATCAATTGGTAGGGGATCAGCACCGCTGCCCCGGCGAAACGCTCGATCCCCGGCGTCGCCGCCACCATGCGCAGCAGGATCAACGCGCCCAGCGGCAGCCCCACACCCAGCGCGATCAGCTTGACGACGATGATCTGGCGCATTTGATCGAAGGCGCGGTAGAGCGGTCCGAACAAGCCTCCGGCGGTGGTCATCGCGCCGTAGATCGCCAGCGCCAGCAGCGGCGGGATCGCCGGAATCCAGCGCGATCCCAGCAGCGGCGGGATCAACGGCGGCGCGAGCAGCGCCAGCGCGCTGTAAAAGGCGATCCCGCCCAGCAGCATCACCACCAGCACGCGCACGAAATTGCGCTTCAGCCGGGCGAAGTCGCCCCGCCCGACTGCTTGCGGCACGACTGCCTGCATATTATCAAAAACGGCGGAGGTGAACACCCCCGCTTGCGCGATCCCGCTCATCGCCAGCGATAAATAGCCGACCGCTCGCGCTCCGGCGACGATGCCGACCACTTGCAGCGGAATCTGCGTGAACAACTGGGCGAGATTCTTGTCGATGGCGTTGGCGACGCCGAAGCGCCAGTAGGGGCGCGGCGACACCGTGATCGCGCGCCGCAGCACCGTGCTGAACGGCGGGTAGCTGACCTGTCCCCGTTCGCGCAGCCGGTGATAGACGATCAGCGCGATCAGCAGCGTCGAATAGGAGTAAAACAGCCGCCCCACCACCAGCGCTTCCGGCGTCGGGCTGATCAGCACGGCGATGATCAGCGAGCAGGTCAGCACGAACTGGTTGACGTTCTGCATGATCGAGATCGTCCGCATCGAGCGGCGGCTTTGCAGCGCGATGATCACCAAGCCGTAGAAAGCGTCGGCAATCGTGCCCACCGCCAGCCACGCCGCCAGCACGCCAACCTGCGCGTTGCCGTTGTACAACTGCTGCGCGACGGCGGGACCCAACAGCATCAGCGAGATCGCCAGCGTCACGTCGACGGCGGTGCTGACCTTGACGTAGAACGCCATCAAGTCGAGGATCGCTCCCTCGTCGCGCGCGCCGATGGCGATGGCGAGGCGTGTCCTCGTGCTCGTGCCGACGCCGGTCAGGTCGAGCGACTGCCAGATCACCAGCAGCGACTGCGCCCAACCGTAAATTCCGAAGATAGCCGGTCCCATCAAGCGCCAGACCGTCACCGACGAGACGAAGCTGAGCAGCACCGACCCGACCTTGCCCACCTGCAAGATGAGCGTATCTTGGACGAATTTACGGCGGAGAAATTGGCGCGCGCGTGGGATCATAGTTGAACGATAGCTCTTAGCGGTTAGCGATTAGTAAGCGCCGCGACTGGTTTAAACCCGTCGCTACCCAAAACCGCGACCCACTGAACGGGTCGCAACAACGAGTGTCGTTTTGAGTCGCCCCTTCAGTGGGCGACGAATTTCCTAGCCGAGGGTCTAAACCCTCGGCAACGTAAGCAGATCGCATCATAAAACGCTTTACACTTACGCTACCCGCTAAAAGCTAACCGCTAATGGCTGATTTGTACAGCCCGATCATCTGCGCGGCGACGCGATCCCACGTTTGCGTGCGAGCATACGCGCGCCCGGCAGCGCCCAACTTTGCCGCCCGCGCCGGATCCGCCAGCAAGTCCCGGATCGCGGCGGCAAGCTCGTGTTCGAGATCGCTCTGCGCGACCAGCAGCCCGGTTTCGCCCTCGATCACGGCGTCTTCCGTGCCGCAGTCGCGCGTGCCGATCACCGGCAAGCCCGCCGCGCTCGCTTCGAGCAGGGTCAAGCCGAAGCCTTCGAACTTCCAGCCCACGTTGAGCGACGCCATCACGAACACGTCCGCCTCAGCGTAATCCTGCATCAACTCAGCATCGGCGACACGCCCGGTCAGGATCACGCGGTCGCCTAAGCCGAGCCGTGCGATCTCGTCGCGGACGCGGACGACGTAAGCCGGTTCCATCGTCAGGCTGCCGACGATCACGCAGCGCACGCCGGGAAGCTGCGCCATCGCCCGCACCAGTTCGATCACCCCCTTACGCGCTTTGACCGCGCCGACCGCCAGCACGCCGCCGCCGCCCCCGTGCTCGACCGCGCCGAAGCGAGCGAAATCGACGCCGTTGTTGACCACCGCTGTCCTAACCCCCGGCATCGCCTGCTCGGCAGCGCGGGCGGTGTACTGGCTGACGCAGACCATCAGCCCGCGCCGGTACGCCCAGCCATAGAGCGCGCCCGCCGGAAAGCGGCGGCGCTGCGCGCTGAGCACGTAGCTGCCGTGCCCGGTGATCAGCAGCGGGCGGCTCCCGGCAATCAGCGCTGCCAGCGGCGCGTAAGGCTCAATCGTGCTGTGGATCAGGTCGCAGTCGCACAGGGCGGCGCGCGCCTGCGGCAGCGCGCGCAGTTGGTGCGCCAGCATCCGGCTTTCCAGCGGATCAATTGTTGGCAAAATCGGCAGCACCTCCACGCCGTCAAGCGGCGAGCTGTTGCGCGCGGCGATCACCGTCAGCCTCACGCCCGCGCGCTGAAGCGCTTGGATCAAGCTGAGGCTGTAATGCCCCCAACCGTGACGATGCGTGAGGTTGGACGTCAGCAAGCCGACGTGCAGATCAGCCTTTGTTGGCGACGACATAATACCCGGAAGCCATGATATTCGTTTCGGCGGATGCGCGCGTGATGTCGCCGTATTCTTCGGCGATGCCCGCCTGCATCCACAGCAGGACACGCGCCATCGCCTGAAGCCCGATGCGCACCAGCGGGACTTTCCAGCGCACTTGATATGCCAGCCGCTGCGCCAGCACCGCCGTCGTCTCCATCGTGCGCGTTTCCTCCTTGACGTTGACCTCGGCGAAGGCGCGGCAGAGATGCTTCAGTCCGTACTTGGTGAAGCGGAAGTAATCGTAAGGCGCGTCGTGAATCGGGAAGATGAAGCGGGTCGTCAGGATCAACTTGCCGCCCGGTTTGAGCACTCGGTAAAACTCGTCGATCACGTCCTGCGGATCGTGGCAGTGTTCCAGCACCTCGGTGCAGAGCAGCACGGCGAAACTCGCCTCGGCGAAGGGCAGGCGGTGAGCGTCGAGCTGGACGTTGAGTCCGGGATACGCCACGATGTCGCCGGCGATGGTGTTGGGAAACAGCGCGCGGTAGCTCTGCCGTTTCGCGCCGACTTCCAGCGTCAGCGTGTCAGTGCGCTGTTCGGCGAGAAACGTCGCCAGCCGGTCGCGCGTGATCTTGCGCGTGAGTCGTCCCTTGAGCTTCAAATCGATCCCTTTACGCGATGGTCGCGCCGCATTATACCTGATACTGTGCTTGCTAGTTCTGTATCTCTTCACTCCCTGCCTCCTCTCCACTTCGTAGAGGAGGTTAAAACAGTGGCTCATGTATAAAACGAGTGGAAAGCATCTGCTTTTGTAGGGGCGCAGCGTGCTGCGCCCACACTTTCTGAACATGAGCCAAAACAGTTCCAGACAAGTCTTAAAAGTCCCCTCTCTACGTAGTGGAGAGGGGGTAGGGGGTGAGGTTTTATCAGTCCCACTGCGCCAAAATCGCCCGCGCCCGCGCGTCCCACGTATACGACGCCATCACGGTCGCGTAAGCGTTGGCGGCGAGCCGCTGGCGCAGCGCCGGATCCTCCCGCAGCCGCCGGATCGCGGCGGCGAGCGCTTCGGCGTCACTCGGCGGAGTCAGCAGCGCCGAGTCGCCGTCGGTGAGGACTTCGGCGTTGGTCGGCAAATTCGAAGCGACAATCACCCGACCGGATGCCATGTACTCGAACAGCTTCATCGGCGAGGTGTAATAGGCGAAAAACGGCGTCCACGGCGACGGCAGCGCGCAGACGTCGAACGCGCTCAGGTAGACCGGCACAAGCTCCGGCGCGACCTGCCCCGCGTACAGGAAGCGCTCGTCGGGTTGACCGAGTTCGCGCCAGCGCTGGCGCAGCGCTGCCGCCATGTCGTCCGGTCCGCCGACCAAGCCCAGCGCGCAATCACCAACCTGCGCCAGCGCCTCGACCAGCACGCCGACGCCCTTATCCATCGCCATCGTCTGCAAGCGACCGGCGTAGCCGACGATGAACGCATCAGCCGCCCAGCCGATCTCACGCCGTGCCGCCGCTTGATCGGGGGCGTTGGCGAAGCGATCCCGGCGGATACCGTCGCGCGCCACGTGGGTGTGATCGGCATCCGCGCCCAGCGCGATCAGGTCGTCGGCGAGTTTCTGCGTCACGGCGAAGACCTGCCCGACTCGCTCGACCACCCTGCGTTGGAGCGCGCGCCCGACTCGCCCGACCGCCAGCGTGTGCGCCTCGTATGCCAGCGACCCGCGCGGCTTAATCAGGCTGAGCGCGAACAGCACCAATGGGTCGCGGCTGTAGTAAATGTCAGCGTGACTGAACAGCGCGCCGATCAGCGCCGCCAGCGTGAACGTAACCCATTGGAGCCAGAACACCGCCTGCGCGATGCGGTCGGTGCGGTTTGGCACCAGCCAGATCAGATCGAGGTTGGGCAGGCGGCGCAGCTTGAACTTGCGCTGGACGCCGTAATGCGCCCACACGTCGCCGACACCGCGCAGCTCCGGCGTGTTGACGCGCCGCGCTGCCCACAGAGTCACGTCCGCGCCCGCGTCGGCGAACGCTTCGCAGTTCTGGACGATTTGCAGCCCGTGTGCCTTTTCGGTCGGTAGGCGGATGTTGGCGAGGTAGAGCAGTCTCATCGCGGGATCGGGTGGTGCATCCACACGTTCGGCTCGACGTAGCTGATCAGGTCGGCTTCGACCACCGCGTAAGCCGGGTTGAGCGCGCCGGGGATCACGTAGTCGCCGCTTTCGGGGAACTTCATCCCCGTCCAGCCTTCCCACTGCGCCACCGTGCCGGGGATCACCATCGAGTGCGGCGCGACCTTGACGATCTGCGCGCCCAGCCGCGCGTGCGTCCGCAGCCAAGGATCGAACGGCGTTCCATCCGCCTGTGTCCAGTGGACGTAACGCGCCATCGGGATCAGCGGGTAAAGCGGCTTGAGCGAGGGGCGCACCGGCGCAATCAGCGCGTTGAAGCTGTGCTCGACGGCAAGCGCTTGCATGGCGCGCACCGCCTGCGCGCTGACTCCCTTGTTCTGATATTCTTGCGCAATCGTGATCGACAGCGCCGAGAGCGTGGTCGGCGTGCGTCCCGCCTGCTGATCGTGGAAGCCGCTTTCCAGCGCCCAATCCCACCCGGCATCGTAGAGATGATCGGGGTTCAAGTCCCAGATCACCGGGATGCTGTTGCAGGTAGCGACGACCGTCTCGCCGTCGTAGAGCATGAACTGGTAATCGGGGAACGTTTCGTACAACTGCCCGAAATAGACGTTGGCGATGCTGTCGTTGAGCATGAACTCCGCCCAACCCTCGCCGACAATCCGCCAGTTTTCTTCGAGCTTGTCGGAACGCTCGGTAAAGGTCTTGACGACGTATTCACTCATGCTGTGACCTCGGCGTAAATCTGCTCGTAGCGTTCCGCGACCTGCCGCCAACTGTAGCGCGCCTCGATCAGCGCGCGCCCGTTCGCGCCCAGCCGGGTTTGCAGCGTTGGATCCGCCAAGACGCGCAGCGTTGCCGCGATCAAGTCGTCGTCGGTCGCCGCGATCAAGGCTTCCTGACCGTCGCGCACGGCGATGCCGTCGACGCTCAGCGGCGTGGCGATCACCGGCAGACGCAGTGCCAGCGCTTCCAACACTTTGTTCTTGATGCCCGCGCCCAACCGCAGCGGGCAGACGAAGACCGCCGCCCGCTCCAGATAAGTCCGCATGTCGGGGACGCGCCCGGTCACGGTGATCGCGTCCGACACCAGCGCTTCCATTTCCGGCGTGGGCGCGTTGCCGACGATCCACAATTTGGCGTCGGGGATGCGTTCGCGGATGCGCGGGAACAGGTCGCGGGCGAGGTGCAGCGCGGCGTCGACGTTGGGCGCATATTCGTAATTGCCCGTGAACAGCAGCGCGTAAGGGTCGCGCGCCTCCTCGCTGGACTGAAAGTAGTCGAGATCGACGCCGTTGGGGATCACCTCGACCGGCAGGGACGAATTCAGCCCGCGCAGTTCGTCACGGTCGCGCTCGGAGACGACGACCACGCGCTTGTAGGGCGTGAACATCCACGACTCGAAGCTCCGCGCGCCGCGCAGTTCCAGCCGCTCCCTGATTCTCTGCACGTAGGGGCGGGTTTGAAACCCGCCCTTGCTTGATGTTGAATCTTTCTCCACCACCCGCCGCAGATACAGGCTGTAGCTCTCGTAAGGCGTGATAATCGCGGGCAGCGGCTCGACGGCGTGGGCGTACTCGTAGACCTGAATCCCACCGAACAGGTGAACGAGGTCGTAATCGTAGCTCGTGACCTGATGCCGCACCGCCTCCCACATCGTCGGCGACCACGCGCGCTCGGCGCGACGCGGAAAACGCGCATTCGGTCGCAGCAAGCGCAGCGCGTAATCGAACGACGTGCGCGGCGGATCGGCGACGATGGTGATCTGCCGGAACAGATCGCTGTACTGGTCGCGCTCGGTGATGTCCTCGAAACGGTCGCTGAAGGCGAGCAGGTCGATCTGATGCCCGCGCCGCGCCAATTGGCGCACGAGGTTGTAGACGATCAGTCGATCACCTAAGTAGAGGGGGTACGGTGGGCAGCGCGAGATCAGCAGAATGTTCACGGGGGCTATTCGGGAAACAATGTCCGCACCGGCGCGCTGAAGCCGGGCAGCACCTCGCCGCCGTCGAGGGTATCGTCGCTGGTCAGGATTTCAACCGATTCGATGGTGCGAACAGTGACATCTTTTTGGCGCGGATTGAACACCCAGACCAGCCGCACACCATCACGCAGATAACCATTCACTTTGTCGGCTACGTCGAGGTAAACGTCGTTGGCGGAGATGACCTCGACGCATAGGTCAGGGATCAAAATGAAAGGTTTCTTTTTCCAGTCCGGCACACGCTGTTTGTAGTCATTCAGCCGCGCCTGATCATAGATCATCAAGTCCGGCACGCGCGATCCCTTGACCCAATTAGGGTTGCTCTCTTGCACGACGGGCATCTCGGTGTAGACAACAATGTTCGGGTGTAACTGTTTATAGCCAAACAGCATTTCCAGCAGAATACGAATAATTTCACCATGCTCGGCAACGGGCGGCATCAGCGGAATCCTTTCGCCGTTTACCAGCTCAAAGGGGGCTTCGTCGTATTGGCGAATGAACTCATCTAGCGGCATTCCGATTTCGGTTTGCACAGCCATGCGGCAAATCCTTCTACTCTGCTCACTTCATTATAGCATTCAACCGCGCGGCGAACTGCGCCGCCATCGCCGCCGCCGAGAAGCGATCCACGACCCGCGCGCGACCCGCCGCGCTCATTCGCTGCCGCAGATCAGGATCGCGCAGCAGGGTGATAACGCGACCCGCCAGCGCGTCGGCATCGCCTGCATCGACCAGAAAGCCGGTTTCGCCGTCGACGACCGTCTCGCTGGGACCGCCGCGCCGCGTGCTGACGACCGGCACCCCCGACGCCATCGCTTCGACGTTGACCATGCCGTAGCTTTCGAACTGCGAGCTGCACACCACTACGTCCGCCGCCGCCATGACCCGCTCGGCGTCAGCGCGAAAGCCGAGGTAGACCAGCCGCTCGCGCAGCACGGGATCGGCTTGGTGGGCGGCGAGAATCCGCTGCTTGTAGGCGTCGTCCGCCGACTGCCCATGAACGTTCTCCCCGGCGACGATGAAACGCGCGACGGGGATCGCTTCCGCCACCTGCCGCGCCATCGCCTGAAACACGTCGTGCCCCTTCACGTCCTGAAACCGGGCGATCAGCGCCACCAGCGGCGCGTCGGGTGCGATTCCGGCGTCGATCCGCACCGCCAACCCGTCGATCCCCGGCTGGAAGCGCCCGGTATCGACCCCCGGCGGAAGCACCTCGACCCGATCCGGCGGCATGAATGGCGGAGTGCCTAAGAATCCGTCCTTGATCGCCCACGAGGAGGCAAAAGTCGCGTCCGGCTGCCGGAACCAGCCGCGCTGCCACACTTTCGGGTGGAACCACCAGCCCCAACAGGTCCAGACCAGCGGCACACCCGCCGCTCGCGCTGCCGGGAGCGCGAAGGGCAGGCTGTGATAATCGCTGTGGACGGCGTGAACGCCCTGCTCGCGGATCAGCCGCGCGATCCGTCTCGTGATCGGGAAGCGCGCCCAGATCGCCGGGACGAAATAGGTCGTCGCCCCGCGCCAGTCGTCGACGTGGACGATCCAGCCGTTCGCCCGCCAGCGATCCGCCAACTGCCCCTCGTGCGGGACGAGCAGGTGCGGCTGGATCGTCGGGTCGCGCTTTGTGAGCGCCTCGACCAGCGTCAGCAGCGAGGTCTCGCCGCCGCCCAGCCCGACGTAAGTTGTGATGAACAGGAGGTTCTGCGAATGAGTCATCGACAAGCCGGATTTATGCATTTTAACGATGATATACTCCCCTCAAGCATCAGCTTTTCTCCCCCTCTCCCCACGGAGAGGGGGCTGGGGGGTGAGGTTTGTCCGGGCACAGCGCGCTGTGCCCTTTCTTTGCGCCTTCGCGCCTTTGCGTTGAATCTTTTTACGCTTTTCTAACCTGATTTGGCGCTGAATCAACTCTTTCGGACGCCAATATACAAACCGCGCCCGTCCAAGCCTTCGGCGTCGTGATGGGTTTCCAGCCCGGCGGCAGCGAACGCCGCGCGGTACTCCGCATCGGTGAACAATCCCAGTTCGTGATCCTCGGTGAAATACTCGACCCCGGCAGGAGTGGCGACCAAATACTGAAAGTCGAGGAAGGACAGCCGTCCTTCCATCCGGCTGATGTTCATCCGCGCGACTTTCAAGTCCGGCTGATCGACAAAGACGGCGTGAACCAGCCCGCCGTGGAACTTGTCGGGCGCGAACCACGGCTCGACCAGCAGCACGCCGCCCGGTTGCAGATGTTTCGCCAGCGTGAACAGCGTGAGGTTGAGGTGATCGACCGTCTTGACGTAGCCGATGCTGCTGAACAAGCAGGTGATCACGTCGAAGCGCCTGTCCAGTTCGAAGTCGATCATATTCGCTTGGTGAAACGGAACGTCAGGTAGGCGTTCCCGCGCGACCTTCAGCAGTTCTGGGTCGAGGTCAAGCCCTTCGCCCTGATAGGCGTCGCACAAATATTGAAGGTGCTGCCCCGTCCCGCAGGCGACGTCGAGCAGGCTGTCCCCGCCGGATCGCTGGTACTGCCGGACGTAGCCCCGCACGCCCTCGGCTTCGGCGGCGTAATCTTTCCAACTGTAAATCGCATCGTAAAAGGCTGCCGATTTCGTGAACATAATCTCCTCTGATGCTGTGCAAACCGGGTGGGCTGATGTAAAGTTAGCGCCGTTTGCAGCGTTCCTTTCGTCAGGAGTATACCCGTTGATCGACCTACAGCCGATTTTCACTGCCGTCCGTCAAGCTGCCGGGCTGACCCGGCGCGTGCAGGAGATTCACCTCGTCCACAGCCAGAAAGACGGCAAAGAACCGGTTACGATTGCCGACTATGGCTCTCAGGCGATCCTCTGCCGCGCTATCAGCCTTGCTTTCCCGGATGACGCCGTGCTCGCCGAAGAAAACGGGGGGCAGTTCAGCGAGCTGGTCAACGCCGAGCAGCGCGCCGAGATCGTCAAGCTGGTGGGCGAAATTCTGGACGAGAGCGTCACCGAAGTGGACGTAATCCGCTGGCTCGATCACGGTCGGGGACGCGACGCTGAGCGAACATGGGTGATCGACCCCATCGACGGGACGAAGGGTTTTATCGCCATGCGCCGCTACTCGATTGCGGTCGGGCTGTTGGATCGCGGCATGGTGATCGCCGGGGTGCTCGGATCGCCCGGCTACCCGACGCCGGACGGCAAGGGCTTGCTGTTCTACGCCCAGCGCAGCGCGGCGTTCGTCGAGCCGATGGCGGGTGGGAAGCCCAATCGAGTCGCCGTCTCGACCCGCAGCAAGCCACGCGAGTTGAAGGTCGTCCAGAGCGTCGAGCGCGACCACGCCGCGCTGGAATTGATGGCGAAAATTTACGGCGACCTCGGCATCAACGCCGAGAAGCAGGTCGAGGGCATCGACAGCCAAGACAAATACGCCATGCTCGCCTGCGGCGACGCCGACTTGTACCTGCGCTTGCCGCGCGAAGCCAAGCCCAAGCACCGCGCGTGGGATCACGCGGCGGGGATGGCGCTGGTGCTGGCGGCGGGCGGCGTCGTCACCGACATCGACGGCTCGCTGCTCGACTTCACCACCGGCGCGCTGTTGACCAACAACATGGGCATGGTCGTCACCAACGGGCAGAACCACGATCACGTGCTCGAAGTCGTGCAGGCAGCCATGCCGCAGGGGTAAATCCCCATAAAGGGTGATTGTAGGGGCGTTACATATACCGCCCCTACCGACAAATCTCCCCTTCTAGATCAGTTTGTAGAAAAATACCGCGTCGATCAGCGTGCTCCCGTCGTGGTTGAGCGCGAACTTCGGGATCACGCCGACGCGGGTATAGCCGACCCGCTCGTAGAGCTTTTCGCCGGCGCTGCCGCCTTCCGTGTCGAGCACCAGCAGCGAGCGTCCCGCTGCTCCCGCCTCGTCCTCGATCTGACCCATCAACTGCGTGGCGATCCCCTGACGGCGGGCGCGGCTGTGGACGAACACTTTTTGCACCTCGGCGCGGTGCTGACCGTTGGGCTGCATCGCCAGCACCAACTGAGCGCTCCCCACCACCTGATCGGCGTCCAGCGCCGCGATCAGGATGCGCTCGCCCGCATCAACCGCGTCCGCGACCTTCGCCCAGAACGCCGCCGCTTCCGCCGGATCGAGCGGCGCGAGGAAGTTGACCGACGCCCCGTGATCGACCACGTCGCGGAGCAGATCGACGAACTCGTCCAGATGCGCGCGGATGTCGTCCGCGTTGAAACGCTGAATCGTCATCGCCACGATCAACTCCTCACGCTGTAGGTTCAGCCTAAGTCGATTCTACGATCACTGCCGCGCTGATCCTAAGGCAGGTGTCGACAGACTATCGGTTCTGGTTTCGGTATAACCTGACTGAATCGATTCGCTGGCTAGTTGATCGCATGGGAGCTGCCGCCGTCGATGCGGAGATTGGCGGCGTTGATGTAACCGGAGCGCGGGCTAGCGAGAAAGGCGATCAGGTCAGCGACTTCTTCGACCGTCCCCAGTTTGCCGGTCGGGTTAGGCAGCACCTCGGTCAGGATGTGATGCTCAATGACTCCCCAATCGCTGCCCCAGCCGAAGCGCGCCGCCAGCCCCAGATAGAACTGCTTCACGCCGTCGGTGGCGATGATACCGGGGCTGACGGTGTTGACGGTGATGCCGGTATTCGCCAACGATTTCGAGAGTCCCACCGTCAAGTTGACCAGCGCCGCTTTGGTCGCGGCGTAAGCCGACATGAAGGCGAGCGGCTCGGCAGCGTCGCCGCTGGCAAGCTGGATAATGCGCCCCCAGTGGCGCTCGCGCATCTGCGGGACGAGGTGCTGGATTAAGCGCGCCGCGCCGACGACGTTGACGTCGTACATCCGCAGCATGTCGGCGGGTGTATCGTCCAGCCAACTGCCGTGCGTGAAGATCGCCGCATTGTTGACCAGAATTTCTACGCGACCGATGCAGCCGCAGGCTTCGTCGGCGACCCGCCGCGTGCTTTCGTCAGACGAGAGATCGCCCGCGACCGCAAAGACTCGCCCGAAGGGGCGCAGCGCCTCGGCAACCGGTTCGATCTGCGCTTGATCCAGCCCGTGCAAAATGACGGTTGCGCCCTCGTGGAGAAAAGTCCGGGCGATACCTCGTCCGATGTCACCAGCGGCGCCAGTAATCAAAACGGCTCGATCTCGCAGCAGCAAGTCCATCAGTTCTTCTCCTTATTGAAGAAAGATGTTGAGGAATAAAAGGTCATACTCAATAAATTACGTCACCAGCATTTACAGTGATGGTAATCCCGGCGCGGAGCGTGTCAAGAGAATCCAGCGCCGAAATATGGTAAAGTAGGCACGAATAAATTTTCTGCTTGATCTTAGGTGCGAAATGACCGAACCGATCCGCGTGCTGCATTTCGCCGACGTCCACATCGGCATGGAAAATTACGGCAAGACCGACGCCGAAACCGGCTTGAGCAGCCGCGTCCGCGACTTTCTGCGCCGCATGGACGAGATGATCGACTTCGCCCGCGAGCACGACGTTGACCTGACCATCTTCGCCGGCGATGCTTTCAAGACGCGCAGCCCCAACCCGACCTATCAGCGCGAGTTCGCCCACCGCGTCCGCGATTTGTCGGCGCTGGCGCCGCTGGTCATGCTGATCGGCAACCACGACGTGCCGCCGACGCTGCTCAAGGCGTCCAGCGTCGAAATCTACGACACGCTGGCAGTCCCCAACGTCTGGGTCGCCAACGAATACACGCTGCGCGTGATCCACACCAAGCGCGGTGATGTCGCGGTCGGCGCTGCACCCTATCCGCTGCGCTCGCACATCCTCGACGGCGTGAAGACCGCTGGGCTAACCATCGCCGAGACCGATCAACTGCTTCAGCGCGAACTGACCGCGCTGCTCGATCAACTTGCCGACGCCGCCGATCAGCAGGGCGAGATGCCGCGTCTCCTCACCGGGCACTTGACCGTCAATGGCGCATCGTGGGGCAGTGAGCGCGGCATCATGCTCGGTCGAGACGTGCAGGTGATGCCCTCGTCGGTGGCGGATTCGCGCTGGGATTACGTCGCGCTCGGTCACATCCACAAGCATCAGAACCTCAGCGCCGGACGCGAGGGCGTGCCGCCGGTGGTCTACAGCGGTTCGCTGGAGCGGATCGACTTTGGCGAGGAGAATGACCCGAAAGGGTTCTGCTGGGTTGAACTGGAACGCAAGCAGACCAAATGGAAGTTCCACCGCCTCAATGCGCGCCCGTTCGTGACCATCCGCGCCGACCTGCGCCAGAGCCTCGACCCGACTCGCGAGGCGGTCGACGAGGTCGAAGCCTACGATCTGGCGGGTGCGGTCGTCCGCGTGATCCTCGACCTGACGCCGGAGACGGAAGCCAAGCTCAACGAAGGGATCGTCCGCGACGCGCTGCTGCGCGGCGGCGCGGCTTACGTCGCCGGGATTCGCCGCGAGGTCGAGCAGCCCACGCGGGCGCGCTTGGGCGCGAATCCCGAAGGCTTGACCGACGCTGAACTGCTCGAACGCTACCTGATCAGCAAGGAGATCGGCGAGGCGCGCCGCGCTCAATTGATGGCGGCGGCGGGCGAGATCATCGGGGACGAGGGCGCGGCGGACGTGAGTTAACCTGCTTTTAGATCGAACCAGTTGTCCAGTTCGTCCTCGAACGCTTCGTCGCCGGGACGCAGCAAATTATCCTCGCCCCGCAGCCATTCCACCGAGACTATCCGCTTAGAGTTCGGCGCGTAGTAAATGCGGTACGGATCGCCGTTCTTGAAGGCGAGAAACGCTCCCTTGCTCACGATGAACGCGAGATGCCCGACGCTGACGAGGTAGCGTGCGTTACTCCGCCCTTCGTCGAGTGCGAGGCGAACCCGTCCTTCCGCTGCGTAGACGATGCTTTCGTCCAGATCGCTCAGATAATCCGCGCGCTTGAACCAGCAGAAGGCGTACAGAGCGACGCACGTGAGGATGATCGCAACCAGCCCGACGGCGATTTTGATCCCCAATGCCTGCGGAGCCAGCAGGATCGCCGGGACAAGGAACGCGCTCACGCCCGCGCCCACAATCAGAGCGGCGGCTAAGCCCAGTGTCCAGATCATCCACCAATGTTGCAGCTTGCGGCGCTGATTTTCGCTGAAGGTTCCTGCTCGATTCACAGCTAGATCGCCCGCGTCGAAAGCAAAGGCATCCATCAGATGCCGCTCGTACTTCTGCACCTTTTCCATGATATTTCGCCTGCTAATCGCTAGACGACACTATTATATAAGTGAGCAGAATCGGCGTGAATGGAAATCGCCTCACTGGGAGATTTAAATTTACTTTCTTTAGAATCGGGGCTTTCAGCGGCTTAGGCGACGTTGGCGAGCGGTCGCTTCAGGCGCAATCTCGTCGTCCTCGCCATCTTCGCGCGCGGCGTCGATTTCATCGGGCGAGAGCAGATTATCCTCGCCGCGCAGCCACTCGGCGGAGAGCAGCTTCTTCGAGCGCCGCGTGTAGTAAATCGCATACGGATCGCCGTTCTTGAAGGCGAGAAAAGTATCCTGCTTCACCGGAAAAGTGACTTCCCCGACCTTGATCTTGCAGTCGAGGTTGTTGGTGGTCTGCGCATGCATCGATAGGTCGATCCGCCCCTCCGCTGATAGCACCTGATCCTCCTGCACGTCGCGCCACAGCCGGAATATTTTGATGCCGTAGCCCAGCAGCACCACCGCGAACAGCGGCATGAGGATGTAAAGCAGCAGCGGCAGCGTCGCGGCGGCGATCCAGAAGAACCGCGCCGCCCCGATCCACGCCGCGCCTACCAACAAATCAGCCGCGATGAACGTCGCTATCCGGCGCTGTTCGGCGGCGAACTGAGCACGCTGCGCCGACGAGAAATGCCCGGACTGATTCGCGTCGAGATCGTCCTCGTCAAAGCCGAGCGTACCCATCAACCGATCTTCGTATTTCTTGGGCTTTTCCATGCCGACCTCGTGACTGTTTACTTGTAGTGTATACGAGTTTTTCGGCAGTGACGTTGTAGTCAGCGAGGCACGGGCAGATTGCTAGGAGGCGGATTTCGATGCCGTATCGGAGTCCGCCAGCGAGTCAGCGTCGGCTGGCGTCTCGATCAAGTTGTCGTCTTCGCTCTCGCGCAGCCATTCGAGCGAGAGAATGCGGTGCGACTGGGGCGCGTAGTAGATGCGGTACGGATCGCCGTTTTTGAAGGCGAGAAATTCATGCTGCTTGAGCGGAAACTGGATACTGCCGACGCGGGCGGAATAGGCGCTGGATCGCTCACCGCTGCTGGCGGCTTTGAGTTCGACGCGCCCCTCGACCGTGCCTACCTGTTGCTGGCTGAGATCGGCGGAAGCGTGCTGGCTGCGCAGATAGTAATAAGCAGCGGCGAACGCCGCAATCATCAAGACGATCAGGACGAGGGGCAGCAGGCTCTCGGCTGGCGTATGCGGGCTGGACACAAAGACCGACGCGCCAGCAGCGAACACGAACACGCCGCCGAACCCGATGATCGCCAGCGCCGAGGTCGAGCGCCGGATGTCGGCTTTCAGGCGATTCCGCTGCCAGTCGGTGAGTTTTCCCGCTTGATTGGCTTCGAGATCCTGCGCGTCGAAATAGAACGCGGTCATCAAGACGTCTTCGTACTTCTTGACCTTCGCCATCGGCTGCTCATCAATTATGCGGCGCGATACTTCGAATATAGTATAAGACGATATTTATGCCGCGTCTATCGCTCTGCGGGCAGCCTAAGCGAGCAGTTTTTCGAGCCGGTGCTCGCCGTAACGCCGCACCAGTTCGAGGTCGTGGATGTGGTCGAGATGCCGGTCGTCTTCGTAGGGTAGGTCTTCGAGGCTGTCGATCTCGCCCGCAAGGTCGGCGAGGATTTCGCGCAGTTCGTGCGCGTCGTCGCAATTGTCAATTTCCCGCTTGAAGTTGCGCATGGCTTCACCTCCTAGTACCGAGTACAAAGTACCGAGTGCCGAGTCAAAACCAAACTTGACTCCATTGTACCAAGCTTTTCACTGCTTAAGCGTGTTTTTGCTTGGCACTCAGCACTCGGAACTCGGTACTGGCGACCGAAGGTCGCGCCTTAATTCCGGTTCAAGCGGGGGTCGAGCGCGTCGCGCATCCCATCGCCGAGCAGGTTGAAGCCCAGCACGGTCAGCATGATCGCCACGCCGGGGTAAAAAACCGCGTGCGGCGACGTGAAGATCGAATTGCGCGCTTCGCTGAGCATCGCGCCCCATTCCGGCGTCGGCGGCTGTGCGCCCAAGCCGAGGAACGAGAGCGCCGCCGCATCGAGCACTGCCGTGCCGATACCCAGCGTTCCCTGCACGATCAGTGGCGTCAGCGAGTTGGGAAAGATATGTACGAACAGAATCCGCATCGGTGTCGCGCCCAACGCGCGGTCGGCGGTCACGTACTCGTTCTCCTTGACCGACAGCACGCTGGCGCGCGCCAGCCGCGCATAGGCAGGAATCGAGACCGTTGCAATCGCCAGCAGCGCGTTCTGCAAACCGGGACCCAACACGGTGACGATGGCAATCGCCAACAAGAGTGAGGGGAACGCCAGCAAAACGTCCATGAAGCGCATGATCACGTTGTCGACCCAACCACCGGCATAGCCGGAGACCAACCCGAACAGTGTCCCGACGATGATGGCGAAGGTCACGCTGCTGAAGCCCACTACCAACGAAACGCGCGATCCGTAGATCACCCGGCTGAAGACGTCGCGGGCGTTCAAATCGAGTCCCATGATGTGCTGCGGCTGGTCGGCGGGGCAGCCGAGCAGGTGAACGCAGGGCGCGCGTCCCGGCAGCCGACCCGTTTCGCCGGGATGACCGATCATCGGCTCAATCGGGTCGAACGGGGCGAGCTGAGCGGCAAAGATGGCGGTCAGAACCAAGAAGCCGATCAGGATAAGCCCCAGCACAGCGCTGCGGCTGCGGAGTACGTTCTTGAGCGTGTCGCGCCACAGGCTGCTCGACTGAATTTCGTCGCGGGCGCTTTTTTCAAGTTTGATCGGTTTGGTCGAGGTTGCCATGATTAACTCAGCCGAATACGAGGATCGAGATAGCCGTACAGAATGTCAACGACCAGATTGATCAAGACGAAAGCGACGGCGATCACGATGGTGAAGCCCTGAACCAGCGTGTAGTCGCGCGCGGTGATGCCATCGACCAGCGTGCGCCCGACGCCGGTGAGACCGAAGATCGTCTCGGTGAGCACCGCCCCGCTGACCAACAAGCCGAAGTTCAAGCCGATGATCGTCACGACCGGCAGCATGGCGTTGCGGACGGCGTGATGCAGCACGACGGTCATCTCGCGCAAGCCTTTAGCGCGCGCAGTGCGGACGTAATCCTGACTCAGCGTTTCGAGCACGCTGGATCGCGTCATGCGCGCGATGATTGACATGGGAATAGTACCGACGGCGACGGCGGGCAGAATCATGTAGCGCAGTGCTTGGATCAGCAGGTCGCCGTTGAGCGTCAGAATCGCGTTGACGGTGTTCAGGCGTGAGATGAAGATCATGAAACCGCTCGCCAAATTTTCGCTCGGCGCCAGTCCCCAGACGATGTAAAACGGCACCGGGGAATAGCCCGGCGGCAGCCGACCCGAGGGCGGCAGCGCGAACGGCGTATTCTTCAACAGCACCCCGAACAGATATGACAGCATCAAGCCGAGCCAGAAGACCGGCATCGAAACGCCGATATTCGCGCCCAACATCGTCCCGACGTCGACCGCCGAGTTGTGACGGTACGCCGAGATAATCCCCAGCGGAATGCCGACGGCAATCGCAAAGAGCATCGCCGCGAAACCGAGTTCCATCGTCACCGGCAGGCGCTCCGCCAGCAGTTCGGTGATCGTGCGCTGGTAGCGCAGCGATGTGCCGAGGTCGCCATGCAGCAGGTTGCCCACGTAGATCGTGAACTGCGACAGGATCGGTTGATCCAGCCCCATCCGTGCTTTATAAGCGTCGCAGATTTCTTTGGTGGCACGTTCGCCGAGCATCGCGCGACAGGGGTCACCGGGGATCAGGTGAACCAGTATGAACGTCACCGCGATAATGCCGAGCAGGACGGGAATCGAAGTGATCAGGCGGCGGGCGATGAAAGCAAGCATAGACTCAACTTTGGCTTACAGTGACAGTAGCAAAAGGGACCGGAAAGGGCATGGCAAAGGAAGAATGGGCTGCCATGCCCTTCCATAAATCAAACTTCCGTGACGCCTACGATGCAGGCGCGTTCAGGAAGCCACCGAACAGAGCAGAGAAGTAGTCGAACGCGCCGGAACGACCGACGTGCAGCGGGCTGGCTGCGTCCCACTGAACCGCGTAGGACATCACGGCGTCGTTGGCGGTCAGCGGAGACCCGTCGTGGAAGGTGACGCCGTCACGCAGGTGGAACGTCCACGTCAGACCATCGTCGCTAACGTCGTAGCTCTCGGCGAGGCTTGGCACGACTTCCGTGCCACCGACTTTGTACGCCAGCAGGCTTTCGAACAGTTGGTTGGCGACGTTGAAGGTCTCACCGTCGGTTTCGTCGGCGGTGTACAGGCTGCCCGGCTCGCCGCTTTGCAGGTAGATGATGTTGTCATCTTCCGGGTCTTCAAACAGCGAGAAGTAGATGTTGCCAATCGGGCTGGCGTTGACACCCGTCAGCGACGCCTTGACTGCCAAGCCGTTACCACCGTGCGCGATTGGCACCATGGGCACGTCGTTTTGAATGGCTTCGTTCGCTTGAGCGTAGATGGCGAGCCGCTCCTGCGGGTCGCTCGACTGCGCGCCTTGCGTCAGCAGGCTGGTGATGTCGTCGAAGTGGTTGCCGAACGACGGGCTGGAAGCTGCGCCGAAGTGGTAGTCAAGGAAGTTGGTCGCGTCAGGATAGTCCGCGCCCCAACCGAGCAGGAACAGGGGCAGATTGCCCGCTGCCGCGTTGTCGAGGAACGTGGTCGATTCTTGCTGATCGATCTCGACGTTGATGCCAATCGCGGCAAGCTGTGTCTGGATGTCGGCGGCGATCTGCGGCGGCTGCGGGAAGTAGCTGCGGGTCGGCGGGCGATAGCTTAGCTTGAGCGGCGTGCCGTCGGAAAGGGTCGACAGCGGCAGCGTGAAACCGGCTTCGTCGGCGGCTTCTTGCAGCAGTTGTTTCGCCATGTCGGGGTTGTACCCGTGACCTTCGAAGCCAGCGGTGTAGCCGAAAATACCGTCCGGCATGAACTGATCGGCAACCAGCGAACCCGGCGGATAGAAGTTGTCGACGATCCGCTGCTTGTCGATGGCATAGGTCAGCGCTTGACGCAGCTTCAGGTTGTCGAACGGCGGGTAGGTGTTGTTGATGCCCAGATAGAGCACGTTCAAACCGGGAAGCTGAACCAGCGACAGGTTCGGATCGCCTTCGATCACGTCGAAGTCGGTCGGACCCACGTTGGAGATACCATCGACCGTGCCTGCCTGAAGCTGAGTCAGACGAGCGGCGGCTTCGGCGTTCCACTGGAAGATTAACTGCAACTCTTTCGCCGGGTCGCCCCAGTAACCATCATAGCGGCTGAGGACGATTTCGTTGCCCTGATCCCAGTGGTCGAATTTCCACGGACCCGTGCCGATGGGGTTGGTCAGAATGTCGCCACCACCGCCGGTCGATTCGATTTGGGCGGCGGAGTGAATCTGGAATGCGGTGAAGGCTGCCTTCTGAGGGAACGCGCCGTCGGGATAGCAGAGCTGGAATTGAACGGTCTGCGCGTCAACAGCGGTGATCGACTGGAATTCGCCGCCGTAGTCGCAACTATCCGCCGCATAGGTGATCATCCCATCGGCGGACATCGTCTCGTTTGCGGGCATATCCTGCGCCAATGCGGGCAGGCTGAAGACCAGCAGCACGAGGAGTAAGAGCGGTAAAACACGCAGCTTGGTACTCATAAACATCTCCCTATCGATATTTAAGTGCCCAGTCCTTACAGCAAAGCCGCACCACCGTTACTAGGTATTAGTCGTTCTATCCAGTTTCGGTTCAATTACGAACTTTGCTCTCAGTGGACGATGATTGTAATCTCTTTGCCAACGCGGGGCAAAAATTAAATGGAACTTGCATGAAAACAACCACTCAAATTCAGGCAGATTTCGACAAGATCGCTCAGCTAGAACGTCCGGGAGACTGGAATCACAACAACCACTATCACGAATTCTTGCTGCGCCAGCTTCCCGCTCACTGCGCTAGCGCGCTGGAAGTCGGCTGCGGTAGCGGTGAATTCGCGCGCTTGCTGGCGGCGCAATCGGGTCACGTGCTGGCGCTCGACTTGTCGGCGGCGATGCTGCGCCTCGCCCGCGAGCGGTCGGCGGCGTTTCCGCAATATCGAGTACGTGCAGGCGGACGTGCTGAATTATCGCTTGCCCGCCGAGCGTTTCGACTGCATCGCGTCAATTGCGACGCTGCATCACATGGCGCTGGCGGACGTGCTGCCGATCCTGAAGGCTGCGCTCAAACCCGGCGGCGTGCTGGCGGTGCTCGATTTGCGGGAGGACGGCTCGATCAGTGACCGGATCGTCAGCGGCGTGGGGTTGGTGCAGCATTTGGCGTTTCAGCGGATCAAGCACGTCGCGCCGCAGACGGCAGAATCACGCGCGGCGTGGGACGCGCACGGTCACGACGAGCGCTACCCGACGGTCGACGACGTTCGCCGCGTCTGCGCTGATCTGCTGCCCGGCGTGCAGGTGACGCGCCATCTGCTCTGGCGCTATTCGCTGGTCTGGCGCAAACCCGAAGCCACCGAGAGTGCCGGGTAGGGGCAGAACTGAGTTCTGCCCCTACAGACGTGGACTATCCTAAACTGGCATCACGAGCTTGAACTCGGTCAGATCGCGCAGC
This sequence comes from uncultured Chloroflexia bacterium, assembly GCA_963826685.1. Taxonomy (GTDB): domain Bacteria; phylum Chloroflexota; class Anaerolineae; order Aggregatilineales; family Phototrophicaceae; genus Flexifilum. Next base: position 31,377 of record CAWGYC010000012.1, read on the forward strand.
AGATAATCGGCGTGCGCGGCGGCGAGTTCGCCCGGCTCGCAGAATCCGGTCTCGACGGCGACGGCGGTCGCGCCGATTGCCCGCGCGCAGGCGACGTCGGCGGGCGTGTCGCCGATCACGATCACGTCATCCCCGCTAAAAGGATAGCGATAGTACTCGGCTGCCCGCGCCACTGCCAGCGGTGTAAGCTGGTTGCGATCCATCAACTCGCTGCCGAACGCGCCAACTGGAAACCACGCCGGATCGTAGCCCGCCGCCTGCAGCTTGACCGCCGCCGCCCCCGGCACATTGCCGGTGACGATCCCCAAGCCCACGTCGGCGCGCTGCCGCAGCAACTCGACCAGTTCGAGCGCACCGGGCAGGGCGAACACCTCGTAATCGGGGATGATCGCCGCAAGGTGGCGCGCCATCGCCTCGCTGTAGGCGGGCAGCTTGCGCTCGATCTCGGCGTGGTTGAAGCCTTCGGCGATCAACAGCTCGATCAGCGTTTGCCAGTCGGTCTTGCCGCCGAACTTGTGCCCCGCCAGCGCGCCGCTGGTCCCGAACACCTCCATCATCGCCCGGCGGTTCGACTCGCGCCCCGCGCCGCGCGTCAGCAGCAGCGTGCAGTCGATGTCAAACAGAAACAGCCGCATTGACCTCACCCTCAGTTCTAATTCTGGAATGTAAAAAGTATAGCGAGCCGCCGCTCAAAGCGAAAACGCGGACTGGTGTGGTCTCGAAAACGTAAATAAAATCGCACGGATCGTTGCGAATTTTCGTAAGCGACTCTGCTATACTACTATTACCATGCTGGCACAATTACTCGATAACTCGCCCGATGTTCCCTGAAGCATTCCATCGGACCAATCGTTAGACGAGGAATATTATTTTGGATGGCTTTACCCTGCGTCGCCCGCGCCGTGACGACGTTGCTCAAGTCTCTGCGCTCATGAATGCCCATGCTCAAGCGCTGATCGGGCGACCGGCGACGACGCTCGAAATTTTACGCTACGAGTGGCAAGCCGCCGAACTGGACACCTGCGCGTGGTTGGTCGAGCACGATCAGCAGGCGGTCGGTTATCTGGGGCTGCGAAAAAGCGGCTGGCAGCGCGGCGACGAGTCCGGCAAGACCTATCGCATTTGGGGCTGCGTCCATCCCGATTACCGCGATAGCAGCGCCGGTGAGCGGCTGCTCTCCGCCGTCGAGACGCAGGCAGCCGAGCAGGGTAAGCTCGTCGAAGTCGACTTCCGCGCCAACGTCGAAGACGCGGCGATGGTACAAACCCTCCAGCGCTGCGGCTACGAGGTGATCCGCACCTTCTGGCAGATGCGGCGCAGCCTCAACTCGCTGCCGACAGTCCCTATCCTCCCCAATGGCATCACCATCCGCACCGCCACCCAAGCCGAGAAACACGATATTTACGAACTGCACATGCAGTCCTTCCGCGATCACTGGGGCTTCAGCCCCTATCCCTACGAGACGTGGCAGCATCTGTTCGCCGCTTACCCGCCCGATTACGATCCGGCGCTCTGGTTTGTCGCCGAAGCGGAAGGCGAGAAGGTCGGCTTCGTGATCGGCACGCCGGGGCAGATCACTGTGCCGGAGATGGGCTACGCGCCCGAAGTCGGCTACATCCACCTGATGGGCACGCGCGCCGACTGGCGCGGGCGCGGAGTCGCCAAAGCGATGCTGCACCGGGCGTTTCAGACCTTCCTCCAGCGCGGACAGCGCGAGGTCAGCCTCGGCGTTGATGCGGCGAATACGACCGGCGCGGTTCACCTCTACCATAAAATTGGGCTGCGCCGGACGATGGCGTTCGACCTCTATCGCAAAGTTATCCAGCCGTAAAAGCTAAAAGATCAGCCTCAACCGCCAAGACGCGGACTGATTTACAGTAAATCAGTCCGCGATTGAAAAAACGTCGGTTTTCTCCCTCTCCCCGCTTGCGTGGGAGAGGGGTCGGGGGTGAGGGGTTTTCAATGCTCGACTTATCTACTTTGGCGGTTCAAAGTTCTTTTAGGCGTTGATACAGGTACTCGCGGATCAGCGCGCGCTTGAAGTCGCCCGCGTCGGCGAAGCCCATTTGCGCCGCGTACTCCGCCGGATCAGGCGCGTTCGCCAACTCCAGTTGACCGAAATACCAAGCGTACAACCCTGCTTCGCTCAGCCCGGTGTCCTCAAGGCGAGGATTGTGCAGATCGTGACGCGCCAGCGCTGCTTGCTTGGCGCGAGCGCGGGTTTGCGCGGCGTCGAGCGCCTGCGCCATCGACTTCGACAGCCGCAGTTCCTCCAGCACGTCGTCCTGCCGCAGATGCAGCGGCTGATCGCCGTCGAGCAGCAGCGATCCGGCGCTCTCGGTGACCATCTGCCACATTTGGGTTGGCTGGAAGCTGTAGCGCACCCGCTTCGATTCGACCGGCTGCGCGAAGCGCGCCTTGAGCGTCTCTAACAGCAGGATCGCGTCGGCGCGCTTCTGGCTGATCGCGTGGGCGGGCAGCCACGCCTTGAGCGCAGCCAGCGCTAAGCCCTGCGCCTCGCCCGCCTTGATCACCGCCGGGTAGACCCGGCGCGGGTAGTAGAGCGACTTGGCGATCTCGATCAGCGCAGCGTGAGTCGGCTGCGTCGATGATCCCCTGCTGCTCGGCGGCGGCGAAAGTCGCGCGCAGGTCTACCAGCGCGACCGAGAGCGGCGTGAAATCGTCGGCTGCCCCCGCGTGGGCGACGGCGACTTCGTCATCGTCCTCGATCTGCCCGCTGGCGATCTGCTCGTAGATCGCGCCGACGCCCTCCATGCCGAACAGCGCCAGTTCCGCCGCGCGGAGCGCACCCATACTTGAACTTCCGAAGACGTGGATGCCCTGCGCCATCGCCCAGAGGATTTCTTTGTGCCAGACCGCCGGGACGTGCTCGAAGAAGCCGTCGATCAGGGCGATAGCTTGCGGGTGATGCTGCGCCGCGCGGTAGACGTCGCCCTGCGCGACCGGCGGCAGGTAGACCGCGTTCGGGAGGATCGCGCGCGCTCGAGCGGCGGGGAGGGTTGGTCCGGTGAAGACGACGATCACGAGTTCGACTCCTGCTCGCGGAGCAGCGCTTGGGCGCGCGCACCCGGAAAATAGTCGTCCAGTTCGCCAATCAACTCCAAGCCGGGGATGATCACGCGGACGACCGGGATGCGCAGTTCGGACTTGGTCAAATCGACCGCGATCACCGAGGCGATGCCGACGGCTTGGAGGTGATCGATCTGGCAGCGGATGTCCTCGTTGAAGGTCGGACGGGGAAACGTGGGTACGGACTGAAAGCTGCGTTCGGGAGGGACGGCGCGCGCTTCACTGCGGATGCGTCGAATCACGTCGAATTGGTGACCGTGCTGGTAATGCTCGCGTCCGATGTCGTCGCGCGACCCGGCGATCAAGGTCAGACGCGACTGCACCGCTTCCGTTAGCGCACGCAAGAGAGCGATTTCACGGTTCGTATGCGTGCCCATCCCTAGCATTCCGTAGGATGCACGCAAGCGCTGGTCGCTGGCTTCGTAGATCAGGCATTGGAAGCTGGGCAGCCCGACGTCGCTGGTGATGTCCCAGATCAGCAGGTCGATTTCGGCGCGCGCCAGTTGATCGAGGACGAGGCGGCAGGATGGATCGTCGACCGTCGCCGGGTCGATGCGCGTCGCCTGCTGCGCTTCCGGCGGCAAGAAGTTCCAGAGCGTGGTCGCGTCGCGCTCGACCACCTCGTTGATCCCATGCGCGATGGCTTCGAGCAGGTGATTGCCCGATGCCAGCCCGTTCGAGGTCAGCGGGAAGCAGCTTTCCCCGGTGATCGGCGGGAGGGTGTAGTCGGTATGCACCATTTCGTAGGGAACCCAGACCGACTCGCCGCCGATCAAGTCCTGCCCCTCGATCCACAAAATGCGCTTGTTGAGGTGAAAATGCGTCCCCCGGATCAGCGGGAGACGGGTTACGTCGACGACGGGATGGGTGTAGCGGAGTTCCTCGTAGCTCGCCAGTTTGAGCGGCAGCGTGATCGTCTCGGCGTGGTAGCCTTCGACCAACTCCATCAAGCCGGAGGTTTTGGCGGCGTCGAGCGTCAAGCCCTTGCCCTGCGCGACCGCGACCGAACGCGAGTTGGGGCGGCAGACCATCACCACCGGGATGCCCACGTCGTCCAGCCCGGTGACGTTGGCGACGCGGGTAATGCCCATCACCGGCAGGTAGCGGCTGACGAAAGCGAAAGTCTCCGCCGGGCTGCGGGTGCGATGCGTGCCGGTGCTGAAGCCTTTCGGAATGGTCTGGTTGAGGTCGATCATGAAAGGCGAACCTCAGCCCCTCTCCCCCGACCCCTCTCCCACGCAAGCGGGGAGAGGGGAGAAAACTACGGATCGAGGGGGAAATAAACCTTAATCCAAAAACTGCTGTACCCCCAGACGCCGTGGAGAGGGGGGCAACCGAAGGTTGCGTGGGGTGAGGTGATTGGTTATTTCTTGCGGCTGCTGAAGCCGAAGAAGCCCATGTTGACGAAGGTCAGCAGCTTGCCCTTGGTGAAGCCCGCCGAGGTGAAGCCGCCCTTGGTGAACCCGGCGCTGGTGAAGCCCGCCGTCGTGAACCCGGCGTTCAGCCCGACTTCCTTGCCGCTGTCCTCGTCGCCCGGCTGGTAGACGCTGACCGACTGCTGGCTGAGGTGCAGGCGTTCTTCCAGTTCTTGCGCCTGCTCGTCGGGAACGGCATACTGCTCCAGTTGTTCGGCGGAGATGGCGTACAAGCGCCCATCCGCCCCGCGAATCAGAATATTCGAGCTGTTTTCGTCTGCCATGAGATCACCTCAGATATTTTCCTCAGTAAGTGCAGTTTTATCGTAGCGCGGGTCGCCCGAAAAAAGCATTGAATTTCGGTTAAGCGATGGGGGCGCACAGCCGTGCGCCCCTACAGACCTCACCCCCCGACCCGCTCCTTTCAGGGGTAGGTATTTTATTAACCTCACCCCCTGCCCCCTCTCCACTACGTAGAGAGGGGGTAAAAACAGGTTGCAAAGGGTGTTTAAAGTCGCCTCTCCATGCAATGGAGAGGGGATTTAAGGCTTGTCGGTATCGAATCAGCATCATTTGTCTCTTGCTGCCGCTGCTGACCCCACCCCGACCCCTCCCCGACTTCAGGGAGGGGAGCGTACACGCCGTTGGCTGCCGACACGCTGCGTTTTTCCCGAACTGCGAGGCAAGTGCCGACAATTGGCACGGTTAGGGAGCACGGCTATGTTTTGAATACCGGACAAGCCTATTTAGGGGTGAGGTTCGCCCAGAATTAAAAACCTACCCCTGACAGCCGACCCCCTCTCCATGATGAGAGGGGGAGACAGGAGATGCTGCGAACGCTTCTGTCTGCTTCAAGGGCGGGTCACAGAGGATGTTGAAAAAGTCGCGCTTTTGACCCCACCCCCGACCCCTCCCCGACTTCAGGGAGGGGAGAGTACCGCGTCCGTTTTGGGTGGAATGATGCGGTTTGGCGATTTCTCGACACCACAGCAATGTTTTTCAACACGCTCTCAGCCCGCCCCTACAGCGGCAGGATCGGGTAAAGCGGGCAGTTACGCAGGTCTGCCTATACGAGAACCAGATCGAATATTCAGACAGGCGTTAAACCCGGGCGGCGAGTCGCAGCCGCGCCGATTAAGCTGATCCCGGCGGGTGGAGTTGATAGGCGAGCAGCGTATCGAGCAGTTCCGGCAGCGGCATCGGCAGCACTTCGGTCTGCAAGGGACGCTCGTACTTGCGGCGCAGATCGTCGTAAGCGGGCTGGAGCTTGCGCCGCGCGTCGGTGTTGGCGCTGGGCGAGCGCTGGACGACGCGGGCGATCTGCCATGCGAGCGCTTCGTCGGCGTAGTGCCAGAGCAGCAGCCCGAAGCCGACGAGGACTTCCATCATCACCGGCTGGGCGTGGAGTTCCAACGCGCCGCGCAGCGCGCTTTGAAAGTAGCCGAGCGCCTTAACCGGATCGCCTAAACCCATCGCGCTGTAGCCGAGATTGTTGTAGGTCCCGCTGATCCACCACTGGTTGCCGATCTCCTGAAAGATCGGCAGGGCTTGGCTGTAATTCTCCTGCGCGTCGGCGGTATCGCCACGCAGCAGGGCGACTTCGCCCAAGCCGTTGTAAGCGCGCGCCATGCCGTAGCGGTCGTTGATCGTGCGGCGGATGTCGAGGCACTCCTGAATCTTGGCGCGCCCTTCGTCGAAGCGCTGCTGATGCGCATCGACCGCGCCGATATAGTAGAGCGAGGTGGCAGTGCTGTCGGCGTCGCCGATGGCTTTGGCGATGCTCAAGCTCTGGTTCAACTGAGCGTTGGCTTCGTCGTAATCGCCGACGCGGAAGGCTGCCATGCCCAAGCTGCGCCGCGCCTGCATCACGGTCAGGCGGTCGTCGTTCGAACTCGCCGACGTCGAGCGCCTGACGCAAGTGATCCCGTCCCTGATCGACGTCGCCCAGCTCGATCAACGCGCTGCCGATCAGGATTTTCACGCTGCACCACAAGCGCATCTGGTCGGGATCGGTCAGTTCGGCGGGCAGCGTGTCGATCACGCGGGTGAAGAAGGCAATCGCCTCGCGGAAGGAATGGACGTCGTAGGCTTGCTGCCCGGCGATGCGCGCGTAGTGGCGTTCCTTCCCGGCGTCGCCCGCCATCGCCCAGTGATAGGCGAGGCGCGCCGCCTGTTCGGTCAATTCGGCGTAGAGAGCTTCGATGTTCTCGGCGACCAGCCGGTGCAGTTCAACCCGCTCGTCAGGGGCGAGCGCTTGCAGCATCCCTTCGCGCAGTTTGTCGTGAGCGAAGTGCCAACGGCTGTCCTGCACTTCGAGCACGGCGGCGTCGGCGCAGGTGCTCAGCCACCATTCCAAGTCGAGGTCGGGGATGATCCTTCTCAACAGCGACAGGCTCAACTGCCGCCCAATCACGGCGGCGACTTTGAGCGGATAGCGCGCCGCTTCGGGGACGTGATTGAGCCGGTTTTGGACGACCCGCCAAATCCCGCCCGCGGAGACGTGACGGGGCAGCCGCATCCCCGTGATGTCGCTGAGGCTGCCGCTGCGCTCTGCCAGTTCGCGCACGACTTCGATGATGAAGAAGACGTTGCCTTCGGTCTCGTTCGCCAGAAAGTCGACGAACTCCTGCCGCTGCCCGCTTTCGCCTAAAATCGAGGCGCTCAGTTCGGCGATACTGGCTTTTTCGAGCCGTTCCAGCTTCAAAAGCTGCATCTCGGCTAAGCGCCGCCGCAAATCGGGCGCTTCGTCGTTGCGATAGCTGCCCAAAATCAGGATCGGCAGGTCGCGCAGGCTGGCGAGCAGGCTGTTGAGCACAACCAAACTCTCCTCGCCGACCCAATGCAGGTCTTCGAGGATGATCACGACCGGGCGGCGCTGCTTGTGCAGGAGGCGCAGCAGGACGGTCGGGAGCGCGTCTTTGAGCGCGACGCCCTCCGGTTCGGGGTCGTCGGGGGCAGTGTCGCCCAGCAGCACCGTGATCTCCGGGATGAGCTGGCGCAGCACGCGGATTTCTTGCGGTTCGAGCGGCGTCAGCGGCGCGAGACGGCTGAGAATCTGCCGCCAGATTTGGTAGGTCATGCCGCCTTCGCTGATCGCCTGCCCGCGAATGACCTGTGCGCCCTGCACCAGCGCGTGAATGCGCAGTTCCTCGATCAAGCGCGACTTGCCGACCCCGCTTTCCCCGGCGATCAACCACGCGCTGCCGGTCCCGGCGACCGCTTGGTCGAGCGCCTGCGCCAGCAGGTTGAATTCGTTCACACGCCCGACGAACTCGGCGGCGTGGAGGTAGCTGTCGCGGATTTCGGTGGTTTCTTCCGGGATCGGCTTGCCGACGGCGGCGCACAAATCGACGATCACCTCTTGGACGCTGCTGTAGCGGTCGGCTTGCGATTTTTGCAGCAAGCGCTGAATCACCAACGCCAGTTCAATGCTGACGTTGAGCGCCGCAATGTCGGGGATTTCCTTGATGATCTGCTGCAAGAGCGTGCCGAAATCGTCGGTGCGGAAGGGGTGCGCCTCGTGGATCAGTTCGTACATGACCATGCCGAGCGAGTAGAGGTCGGAGGCGACGGTGTAAACTCCGCTGAGCGCTTCGGGCGGCACGTAGGCGAGCGTGCCGGAAATCTTCTCCTCTTGCGACAACTGCTCCTGCTTGATCGACAGCCCGAAGTCGAGCAGCTTGACGCGCCCCTCGTGGACGAGGATGTTGCTCGGCTTGAGGTCGTGGTGCAGGATGTGACGGCGGTGCAGGTAGGAGAGCGCCTGCATCACCTGCAAGATCATCTCGACCTTGATCTCCAGCGGCAGCGCCAGCCCCGCCTCGAAGATGGTCTGCGGTTGGTCGATGTACTCCATGATGAAGAAGGGATAGCCAGCGTCGTCGAAGCCGTAATCGAGCACGCTGATGATGTTCGGATGGCGCAGCGACGCCAGCGTCTTGAACTCGCGCGCCAGCGTGATGCGCAAATCCTCGTTCGACATCGGCGCCTGCACGTTGATGTTCCCGATGCGTTTGAGCGCGACGATTCGTCCGGTCAGACGGTCGAGGACTTTGAAGACGTTCCCCATCCCGCCGGAGCCGATCAGTTGTTCAATTGTGTAACGGCTGTGTTGGTAATCGCTCCATAGGTCGGGAGTCGCCATGACCTCCCCCATTCTTAGGGACAACTTCCTACGATACAGTTTTGATAGCGTACACGATTATTATAACGCAGCGCGCCTGACTTACAGCCCCCGCTGCCTCGAATAGGCGTTCATTTTCAGTTCAAAAACACCGGAAGGGCGCCGTTCGGCTCGTTTACGATCTTAAGATTGATTATAGCCGCTAAATGAAGCGAAAAGCTTGTGATTGGCGGTTTCGCGCCGACGTTTGCTGTTATACTTCCGGCATACGAGCCGCAGTCCGGGTATGGAGTTTTGGTGGATAAGATAAGCGCAGTCGCGCCAGTACAAGCTCGAATTTCACAACGCACCCTCGCGCTGAGCATCCTGTTCCTGATATTGATCGCCGCCTTTGCCGTGCGTTTCGCCACCTTTCAACGGTATCTGCCCTACCTTGACAACAGTGACGAGGCGAATATGTATCTGCTCGCCCGCGATTGGCGCGGCGTCGAGGACGTGCCAGTCGTGCCGGAATGGTTAGCCGGATACCCGCCGCTCTACGTGTGGGTGAATATCGGCGTTCAGCAGGTCGTCGAGGCACACTGGGCGTATCCATGGATATTCCCTTCGCAATACCTCTACTATACCCGTCTGCTGGCTGCCGTGATGGGTGGACTGACGACGCTGTTGATCATGGTGCTCGGTTGGCAGCTTGGCGGAGGCATCGCCGCCGCTTTCGCGGGTGCGGTATGGGCGCTTTCGCCATTCGTCGTCGATTACAATAGTTTCGCAATTCCTGATCCCTTGGTCTATCTACTGTGCGCCGCGGCGCTGGTGACGGCTATTCGCGCTTGGCGACGGGAGTCGCCGCTCTGGCTGCTGGCGAGCCTGCTGGCAGGGATTGCTGCTGTCTACTGCAAATATCCCGCCGCGTTCATCCTGATCCCGTGGGGAGTCGTCTGGCTGGCGCTGGTGCGCAAAGCGCCGCGCCGCTGGCTGGCTTGGCTGCTGGCTTACGCGGCGATAGGCGCGGGAGCGGCATTTTATCTCTTGTTCGGTTACGGCGCGCTTCAGTTGAGCAACCGCGAAGCCGACAGCGCTCGCAGCAGCTTGAATGAGATTTTCAACCTTCAGCACGAGATCAACAACTGGCGCTTTGCGATTCTGCCGGTGGGTGACGCGCCGTTCTTGATCGCCGCCGGGCTGGGGATCGCTGCCTACGGCGTCAGCCGCAGGCGGGGCTGGCGCACGATCTGCTGGCAGCCGCTCGCCCTGATCGTGCTGGCTGGTTTGGTCGGCATTGCGATCACGACGACCTACACCAACATCGCGCTGCCAGCGGGCAAGATTCGCCACAGCCTGCCGATCACGGTGGGCGTGGTGGCTATCTGGGGCGCGGCGATCAGCCAGATTTACTGGACGCTGCGGGCAGCGTGGCGGTCGCAGCGCACTCGCTGGCTGCCACCGCTTGCCCTCGCGAGCTTGGCGCTGATCGTCGCCGTGCCGCTGATCGCGGGCAGCGCCGCCTCGATTGAGACCCTGCATCTGACTCACACCGGGCTGCTGGCGCAGCAGTACGCCGATGCCAGCCTGCCCAATGACGGCTTGATTTTGTTCACCGCAAGGGCGACGAGCAGCAGCTTATTCAATCGTCCGTGGAGCGGCTACAGCGGCTCAACGCCGTTTGATTGGTGGTTGGAAGACCCGACCCTAAGCACGCCGCAAGCACTGGCAGCGCGCGGGATTACGTATTTCGAGATCAGCAGCGACGACTGGCTGAAAGTCCCGGATTCGGAAGCGCTGGCTCAATCTATCACGCGGTTTACGCACCTGCGCACGTTCTTGCCCAGCGCGGGCAGAACGGGTCCGCAGATCGACTTTTACCGGATACTGCCGCCGCAAACAGCGGTGAGCGTGCCCTTCGGCGACCTGATCGAGCTAGCGGGCTACGACCTCAGCACGACGCAGCCGCGCCCCGGCGACAGCCTGACGCTGCGCCCTTACTGGCGTGCGCTGCGGCAGCCAGAAGTGAATTATTCGCTGTTCGTGCATCTCACCCCGGCGGACGATGCCACCCGCGTGATCGCCCAATATGACGGCAGCCCGGCGCTGCCGACGCGGTTGACCTCCACGTGGGATGATCCCGCCGAGTTGATCCTCGGCGCGGAAGCCACGCTCAGCCTTCCGGCGGACACCGCGCCGGGAGACTATCTGCTCGCGTTAGGGCTGTACGATTACGCCAGCGGACAGCGCCTCCCGACGCCGGATGGAGATCAGTTTGTCATCCCTCTCGCGATCAGCGGCGCGTCTTAGAAGCGATTTGAAAAGCCCTATTTCACGGGAAGAAAAGGGCGTTCAATTGAACGCCCTACGGGGGAAATCCCGAATATTCAAATGGTTTCTTAGCGTTCGCTTTCGGCGCTGCCCATGACGTGATAGGTCGCGTAATCGCCGAACATGCGGTTGACCCACTCCGCCTGCTGGCGCATGACCGGCGGCGCGTCGTCGTCCATGACGCGGAAGCCGAGCCGCTGGTAATAGGCGATCAAGCCGGTCTCCGCCAGCAGATAGATCGGCTCGGTCGTGCGGGCGAGCAAGGCGCGGACGACGGCTTCGGCATAACCCCGTCGCCGATACTCCGGCAGGGTCGCCACGCTGTCGAGTTCTTGCACCCGGTCTCCGGCGTCGCCTTCGGGATGCACCATGCCGATACTGGCGATGATCGGCTTGCCCGCCTCGATCAGCTCCAGCACGAGGAAGTAATGCCAGTCGACCGCATTCGGATCGAGCGGATTGGCGCGGACGATGTGCTTGATCATCTCGGCATCGTCGGCGGTCGCCGGGCGGATGGTGTAGGGTATGGTCGTCATCGTTTGCGCAGCTCCGCTGCGTCTTTGAGCGTTTGCAGCGACTTTTCCAACAACTCTTCCAAGTAATGCGGCAGGAAGAAGCCGATGATCTGCGCCAGCCAGCCCGAAATCAACTCCTCGGTGCGCACCTTGATGCCGTCGTCGCGCTGCTCGAACTCCCAGTTGTGGATGGCGTGCATCCCCAGCGCGTCGCCCGTCCAACTGATGCGCCGCTGCTTGTCGAGTTCGTCGATCCGCGAGGTGATGTCGACGCCGGACGTGCGCCAGCGAAAAACCGCCCCGACCGCGAGTTTGCCCTCCAGCTTCGCCTCAACCACGTCCGGCTGCCATTCCGACCAGTAATTGATGTTGGTTTCCAGCCGCCAAACGCGATCCAGCGAGGCATTGATCAGGGTGTCGCCATACGCGACCAGCGGCGCGCTTTGGTCGATGTGCATGGCGGCTACCTTTGGGCGATTTTCCAGCGCAGATAATCGAGCGAGAGCGCATACTGGAGCACGATCAGCGCGGCGAAGATCAGCGCGGTGAGCCAATCGCCGGTCGCCGCCAGCAGCACGACCGCCAGCGCGAACAAGCCCCACTCGAGCAGCAGACGCAGCACGCCGGGGATCACGACGACCGCCTTGTTGGGGTCGTTATCGACGCGGAAGACGCCCCAGAGCAGCGCCGCGATCAGGGGCAAGCCGACCGCCAGCAGCACGCGCACGATCCCCTCGTGCTGCGACCAGCCCCAGTAGACCATCGTGCCCAACATGACCAGTTCGAGCGCGAACGCCAGCGCCAAATTCAACGGGTGATTGCTGAGAGATTCGCGTCCGGGTTTGGGGGGAGATGTGGGCATAAGCTTGCACTTTCGTTGGTAAAATCTAGCTAAGAACTGATTCAAACTTTGACGTTGCTGACAAAACCTCACCCCCCGACCTTTACAGGGGTAGGTATTTTATTAACCTCACCCCCTGCCCCCTCTCCACTACGTAGAGTGGGGGTAAAGACGGCTCGTAGAAGGTTTTAAAGTCCCCTCTCCATTGCATGGAGAGGGGGAGAAGAACAGGGCAACAGCGTCATTTCAAGGTCGGCGACCCGTAAAATTGACGGACGAGATAAAGACTTGAATTACCCTTGTAATTATAGCAACTTTGCGCCTTTGCATTGAATCTTTTTATTTTTGTTTTTACTTTGCCCGGACGCGATTGTTGCGCGCGTCGTGTTCCAGTTCGACCAAGCCGAGCGCTTCCAGCAGCGGCGGCAGGTACATCCCGAAGCGCCCGCGATAGCCCTTCTTCAGACCATACCAGCCGCCGACCGGGTTCTCGGCGGAGCGCCCCCACGCCTCGACCGTGCCTTCTTTGGCGTCCTTCTGCTCGTCCGCCGCGCCGAGGTCGACCCAATCGCCCTGCTGCTTGAGCCACTGGTACAGGTCGTCGATGGCGCGCAGATCGTAGTGCAGCACCGTCTTGCCGACCGTGCAGACCAGAATCGGCGGGTCGTGACTTTCATCCTTGTACATCGTGTACTCGGACGTCCCCGGCGGCGTTTTCAGCAGCCAAGGGTTGGCTTTGGTGCCCGGTTGGTCAGCCATCACGCGCTCCGTAAAAACATTTGTTCGGTAGTCTTATTCTCTACGAAAACGTCAAAAACGCAACTATCCGCCGAGCACCAGCAGCAATGGAATCGAAAAGGCGCAAGGAGTTCGAACTCCCTGCGCCTTTATAGCTGCGGCTTGAGGGCGCACCGCCGTGCGCCCCTACACAACGCTTACTGCTGTTCCGGTTCGGCTTCCGCTTCGGCTTCTTGCTGGGCTTCCTGCGGCGGGATTTCCAGCGCAATCGCCTGTTCGATCAGGTTGCGCAGGGCGTCTTCCGGCAGCGCGCCCGGCTGGTTGAAGATCATCGTGCGCTGCTTGACGATCATCAGGTTGGGGATGCTTTGGATGCGGAAGGCTTGCGATAAGCCGGGGTTGGCGTCCACGTCGACCTTGGCGATCTTGATCTGACCGGCGAACTCGCCCGCCAGCTTCTCCAAAACCGGGGCGACCATCCGGCACGGACCGCACCACGCCGCCCAGAAATCGACCATCACGGGGATGTCGCTGTTCAGCACTTCGTCTTCGAAAGTCGCGTCGGTCACTTGCACAGGAGCGTTCAATACAATTGGTTGATTCACAGGTTGTTCTTCCTCTTTAACTTGGTCGGTCGATCCGCCGTCGACAGGTGCGTCCGTTGGCGCAGCTTCCGCCGAGGCTTTTTGCAGCAGTTCAATCGCCAGCGGGAGATCAGTCCCCCATGGCTTAGAGCGACGGGCGAGCGCTTCGCCGCAGTACCACGCGATCAGCACGGGCTTTTCGCCCACGTCGAAACGCGCCGCCAATTCCGGCAGTTGGCGCGGGTCGGCTTTGGCATAGACGATACCGTTCTTGGCTTCGTTTGCTGCCTTGTCGAAGGCGACCTTGAAATCGCCGCGCAGTCCGTCGCCGGTCGTGAACAGGATCAAAGCTGGCTGATCGCCGTTTAGAACGCTGTCCAAATTTGCTTGGTTTAGGTTCATTGGTTCAGGCATAAACAACCTCAATCCTCGTCATTACACAGTTACAGACGCACGTAGGCGCGGGTTCTTACGAACGATTCAAAAGTCATTTTTTGAGTCGATCTGATCAGCGGGTAGGGCGTGCGCGCCGACAACCCCTCACCCCCAACCCCTCTCCCACGCAAGCGGGGAGAGGGGAGAAAAACGCATTCCCCTCACGGAGTTTTTCGCTGATGCAGGTGGCAACATTAAAGGTGGCGTGCAGTGAACCAATTTCAGAGAGAGGATCAGTGTTTGCCCATCATTTTCTTAACCTGACGCCTATGGGCGTCCCCGATTTAGGGGGTAAACAATTTCCAGTGTCCTTCGGAGATCACTTCGACGACGCCATCGACCACTTTAAGGGCGGTCTGATCGTCGATGGCGTAGGCGGGATTCGGTAGTTTGGCAGCCCATTTTTCGGCGTTGGCGAGGATGTTGCTCGGCAAATCCGGGTTATCCAGATGCGGAAAAATCGAAAAATCGACCACGCCCAGCGTCTTATCGACATCAGGGTCTGTTTTATCGAGCACCGGTGGTATCCAGTCGGCGAATTCCTTGCCGACGCGGGGAGCCATGATCATGCTGCCAGCGCTCAAGCCGACCCAAACCCCGCTCAGCGAGGGCAGCAGGTCTGCCAACCCGGACTGCTTCATCCAGTAGTTCAGATAAAGCGGGATTGCCGCCATTGACCAGCAGCACGTCGGTCTCCTGAACCAGAGAAACCCAAAGCGCTTGATCGAGGCTGGGCAGCGCGGTCAGTTCCAGCACGCCGAGCGACTTCCAGCCCAACTCGCACATGGGACAGCGGGGTTCACGTCCGCTGATGAAATCCCACGCACGGGCGAACCCTCCCGGATAGCCGTAGCCAGCGGTGGGAATGCAGAGGGCGCTCGACTCGGCAATCGGTTTGCCCAGCAGGTCAAGCAGCGCGGTGTGGATACTCGCGTTTTTGATGCCAGCGGAAGTAAGCAGAAGTTTCATAATTCCTCTCCTAGAGACTTAAGCGGAAGAACTTGATTAACGCGAGATTAAGCGGGAACGTAGGTCAACCTGATCACATCCTCGTCAACCCGATCATAAGTCATCAGGTGGAGCGGCGGTCGGGGTCCGGCGAAATAGGGCTTGCCGTGACCCAGCACGACGGGATGCAGGTAGATTCGATATTCATCAATCAGTCCAAGTTCGGTGAGGCTTTGCGCCAAGTGGGGTCCAGCAACTTCGATCTCCCCATCGCGCTCAGCCTTCAGCTGGCGGATCGCGCCCTCAAGATCAGCCTCAACCAGCCGAGCGTTGGCTCCGACCGACTTCAATGAGCGCGAGACGACCCATTTCGGCTGGTTCCGCCACGCTGCCGCGAAGGCATGTTCATCGGCACCCCATTCAGGCTGATCGTCATCCCAGTAGCGCATGATCTCATACATTTGGCGACCATAGATACTGCCCGCCTGCCCCTGAGCCTCCTCGATAAAGTGGCGAAAGAGCGAGGGACTCGGCGCAAACCCCGTATGGTCGACGTAGCCGTCCAGCGACTGGTTCATGCCGAACACGAGCTTAGCCATAACGACATCCTTTCCTGATGCGGCACCGCATCAATCGCCGCTGTAGGGACACGCTGTTTTCGTGTCCGCTTGCTCTATCACCTTTTCAGCTTAAACGCTGCTTTACTCGTAATACTCCGGCAGCTTTTTCAGCCCTGCCCACTGTTCCACGTCGTGACCGAAAATCACCAGCCCGATCTGCTCCCGTTCGACCAGATCAAGCAGCTTAATCGTACTGGCGCGGATCGCTTCGGCGTCCGGGTTGCTCCCGTCGTCCGGCTGGTCACGGGTAAAGCCCGCGCCGAAGGGCACGGCGTCAACCGTCAGGAGAACCGCGCCGGTTTTCGGCAGCCGCACCAGCACCGATTGGTGACCGGGAACATGCCCACTGGTCTCGATTAGCTCCAACCCCGGCAGCAGTTCCGTGTCGCCATCGACCAGCCGAATCCGCTCGATTGGCTGATCCCATTGCGGTCGAAGGGCAGCAAAACGGGGGTTGCTCGCCGCGTCCACATGATGCACCCGCTGGACAACGTACTGCGCCTGCGTGAATGCCGCGTGTCTTCCGGCATGGTCGATGTCATAATGCGTCGAAATGACGGTATCTATATCGTCCGGTTTCAAACCGATGCGCGCCAACTGCTCGATAACGTCCTGCCCGTTCTCGAAGTCGGCTTCGTCTTCAGGCATAACCTCCGGTAGACCACTGTCAATCAGGATATTTCTGCCGTCATCCGTCTGTACCAGATAGCAAACAATCGGAATCTGGTATTCCGGCATGTCCCCAACCTGCATCAGATAAAGACGCTTCACGGCATTTTGGCTCATGATGTTCCCTTTTGGAATTGGAACATATATTCTATTACAGTTTGGGCGAGAGTGCAAGGAGAGGTACGACGTAGGGACAAGGAAGGGGGGCTTTGACCCCACCCCCGACCCCCTATCAGGGGTAGGTTTTTAACTCTGCGCTTACCTCACCCCTAAATAGGCTTGTCCGGTACTCGAATCAGCATCATTTGTCTCTTGCTGCCGCTGCTGACCCCACCCCCGACCCCTCCCCGACTTCAGGGAGGGGAGCGTACACGCCGTTGGCTGCCGACACGCTGCGTTTTTCCTGAAGCTGCGAGGCAAGTGCCGACGATTCGGGCACGGTTAGGGAGCACGGCTATGTTTTGAATACCTCACAAGCTTTAAAGTCCCCTCTCCATTACATAGAGAGGGGACTTTAAAGACCCTTTGCAAGCTGTTTTTACCCCCTCTCCACGACGTGGAGAGGGGGCAGGGGGTGAGGTTAATAAAATACCTACCCCTGACAGCCCCCGACCCCTCCCCGACTTCAGGGAGGGGAGAGTGATTCGCTGATTTCAGATGCAGATGATCAGGTTTGGAGGTTTTCGAGCAATCGAGGGGTTTTTAAACAGCTTCATTGCTAACCACTAATAGCCCGCCGTCTGACCGTCCTTGCGCGGATCGCTGCCGCCGAGCAGGACGCCGGTTTCGGCGTCACGGCGGATGATCTGCCCGTCGCCGAACAAGCCGCGCCCCGCGCCGCTGACCGGACGGACGCGATGCCCCATCCCCGCGAGCGCTGCCATCGTCTTGACCGGAATCCCTTCTTCGAGCGCCAGTGTACTGTCGCCCGTGCCCGACTCCAGACACCAGCGCGGACGGTTGAGTGTCTCCTGCGGGTTGAGGTCGTCGTCGATCATGTCGACCAGTACCTGAAAATGTCCCTGCGGCTGCATGAAGCCGCCCATCACGCCGAACGACGACCACAAGCTCGCCGTTTTGCGTCGCCAGCGCCGGAATGATGGTGTGATAGGGGCGTTTGTTGGGCGCGAGCACGTTGGGATGCCCTGCTTCCAGCGTGAACAGCGCGCCCCGACTTTGCAGCCAGAAACCCGCCTCGCCCGCGACGATGCCCGATCCGAAGCCGGTGTAATTGCTGTTGATGAACGAACAGGCGTTGCCGTAACCGTCGGCGGTGCTCAGGTAAACCGTGTCCGATCCGGCGGGCGGCGTGCCGAAGCTGGGCGGCTGCATGGCGGCGTCCGGCTGGATCAGGGCGCGGCGCTCGGCAGCGTAGGCGTCGCTGAGCAGCCAGTCGACTGGCGCGGGATTAGTGGCGAGGTCGGCGACGTACTGGCGCGCGTCGGCGAACGCCAGCCGCATCGCCTCGACCATCAGGTGCAGGCGCTGCGGCGAGTCCCAGTCGAGCGCGGCGAGGTCGAAGCCCTCGGCGACGTTCAGCGCTTGCAGCGCCGCGATCCCCTGCCCGTTGGGCGGGCATTCGTAGACTTTCACGCCGCGATAGGTGGTCGAGATCGGGTCTTCCCACGTCGAGGTGTGATGGTTGAGGTCGTCGAGCGTCATCACGCCGCCAAGCGACTGGATCGTGTTGACAATCGCCTCGGCGACCGCGCCGGTGTAGAAGGCGGCTGATCCGCCGTCGGCGATGGCTTGCAGCGTTCGCGCTAAGCCGGGAAGCTGGACGATCTGCCCGACCTGCGGCGAATGTCCGCCGGGGATGATAATCCTGAGCATGAGGGGCGATTTTGCAGGAACTTCTCCAAGCGCAGCCACGCCTCGCCGTAGACCGGATGCACCGGGAAGCCGTCGCGGGCGTAGTGGATGGCGTCGGCGATCACGTCGGCCGAGCGGCATCGATCCGTGCCGCTTGAGCAAATCCTCCCAACCGGCGACCGCCCCCGGCACGGTGATCGCATGCGGGCTGAGCGTCGGGATCTCGGTGTAGCCTTGATCGCGCAGGAATTCGACCGTCAGCGCGGCGGGGGCGCGTCCGCTGCCGTTGAGCGCGGTGACTTCCTTCGTCTGAGCGTCGAAGAAGAGCGCGAACATGTCGCCGCCGATGCCGGTCGAAGCCGAACTCGGTCACGTTGAGGACGGCGGCAGCGGCTACGGCAGCATCGGCGGCATTGCCGCCCTGCCGCAAGATGGCGAGTCCGGCTTGCGTCGCCAGCGGGTTGCTGGTGGCGACCATCCCGCGCCGCGCCGTCACCATCGAGCGGCGAGTTTGAAAGTCAAAGGTCATCGGTTTCATAAGCTATTGTTCCCTGTGCCACATGGATAACGGTTCAATCTAAGCAGAAGTATGCGCTCTGCGACGCGCTCACTACTGTTCAGGCGCAGTAGAAAGACGGTTACTCGCCCTTCCGGTGTGAGCGGTTCGATCTCCGCATTGTTGAGCCGAAAGTGAGTTGACCACTGCTGCTGACGCGGATTAAACAGCGGAGTCAGCAGCCCGGTATCGCGGTCAATTGAACCTAAATCGCTGCCTTTGTAGGCGTTGCATTCGGGACAACTCAAACAGAGATTAGCAGCTTCGGTTTCGCCGCCGTGTTTCTCGGCGACGATGTGTTCGATGTGAAAAGAAAACGGGCTGTCAGCTTGATCAAGCTGGCAGTATTCGCAACAGTTCCCCGCACGCTCGATCACGAGGCGGCGCAGTGCAGCATCGACGTAACTCATGCTTCTCCGGCGAGCCGCAGCCGCGCTTTCAGTTTGAGCATCTTCAGAAAGTGGCTCATAAGCAGGAATTCGTCGAGTTCCTGCTGCTCGTCGCTATCGAGTTCGCCTGCGCTGTTGCGGTCAAGCAGATCGTGGAGCCGCTGATCGAGCGCCGCCGACGGCTTGAAGTCGATGATCTGTTCGGCGCTCGGCGCGGTGGCGAGGAAATTGGTGATCTCCTCAAGTAAATTTTGGGTAGGCGCAACCGCCATCTTGATACCCCTTCTAACTCAACGCTCTCTTATGATACGACGTTGACCGGAGCACGTAAAATTCGCTGGCTGACGTTACAATCAGCATGGAATTATCTACAGTGTACCGAAAGTCCGGCGAACCATGCTGACCATCACCGAATTTCTGCCTGATTTGGCGGCGCTGCTGCCCGAAACGCAGGCGATCCTCGCTAACGCGAACCTGACCATCCACGACGCCGTGATCGGCGTCAACCTTGAAGGATCGCGCGGGTTGGCGGGCGACTGCCGCCCCGACTCGGACGTTGACTTGACGCTGATTGTCGATGCGGGTAAGTTGCCCATCAGCGAACCGGATCGCGCTGATCGGCTGCGGGCGGTTTTGCGGACGACGCTCGATCAGTGGCGCGGATCGGTTGAATTGGATACGGCGGCGGTCTTCGATCACGGCGGCTGCTGCGGTCTACACTGCCTCGATCAGCGCGGGTGGGACGACGCGGTCATTGGCGGGCGCGGAATCGACTGCTTCGGCGTCTACAAAATCCAGCGCGGCTTTGACGGCTACGTGGCGCAGGGCGTCGAACTCGCGCGCATGTATCCCATGCTGGCGATCTGGCGGCGGTGAAAGCGCTGCCATGTTGTAGGGGCAGAACTAAGTTCTGCCCCTACCTCTGGTGGTTGGATGGATTTTCCCGATCCGATGCCCACCGTGCTGGATTGAACAGGATATACTCGCGGATCGCGTTCAGCGACTTTTCGCTGCGGACGATGTGGTCGTAGTAATTGCGCTGCCAAACCGGATTGCCGGGTGAATTTCGCAGTTCATTAATTCGGCGCGCTGAAAACGCCTTGAAGCCACGGACGATTTCCGACAATGGATTGTGCTTGGCGCGGGTAGGGGCGGAACTGAGTTCCGCCCCTACTGTGTCGATGATGACGATCACTGCGTGAATGTGGTTCGGCATGACGACAAAGGCGTCAAGTTCCACATTTGGGTAATGATCCGGCAAGTCGCACCAAACCTCAGCGACGATTTCGCCGTAACCGGAAAGGCTGAAAACGTCGGCGGCAATTT
This sequence comes from uncultured Chloroflexia bacterium, assembly GCA_963826685.1. Classification (GTDB taxonomy): domain Bacteria; phylum Chloroflexota; class Anaerolineae; order Aggregatilineales; family Phototrophicaceae; genus Flexifilum. The sequence goes on from CAWGYC010000012.1 coordinate 51,751, forward strand.
CGCCGAGCATACATTCACGCTGATGGGTGCAGATCGTGACGAAATACGCGCCGTTTGAGCGATAGTCATAGCTCTGCAAGCGAATTGATCGGCGGTGAAAGCGCGAATTTTCGGGCATATATGTTCTCCAAACATCGACGCTGGGGCAGCGTGTAGGGGCAGGACTGAGTCCTGCCCCTACGGGCATCATTTATCATGGTATCCGATGTTGGCGATCCGACGACGATAAAACTCGTTACAATCTACGGCGTTTTGGATCGCATTCAGGAAAGACATTTCATTATGGGCATAGTCTGTTTTGGCGAACTGTTAATTGATTTCGTGGCGTTGGAGACCGGCGTCAGCGTCGGCGAGGCATCGGGCTTCGAGAAAAAACCGGGCGGCGCGCCCGCCAACGTCGCGGTGGCGGTGGCGAAGCTCGGTCAGCCGAGCGCGTTTCTGGGGCAGGTCGGCGACGATCCGTTTGGGCATTACCTCGACGGTGTGCTGCGCGCCGAGGGCGTCGATACGCGCGGGCTGCGCTTCAGCGATCAGGCGCGGACGGCGCTGGCGTTCGTCTCGCTGCGCGCGGATGGCGAGCGCTCGTTCGTCTTCTACCGCCAGCCGAGCGCCGACATGCTGATGACGCCCGAAGACGTGGCGCTCGACGTGATCGACGGGCACGACGTCTTCCACTACGGCTCGATCACGCTGATCAGCGAGCCGAGCCGGTCGGCGACGCTGGCGGCAGTCAAGTACGCGCGGGATCGCGGGATGACGATCTCCTACGATCCGAACCTGCGGCTCTCGCTTTGGAAGGGTGAAGCTGAGGCGCGCGCCGGGATGCTGGCAGGGCTGGAGTATGCGCAGATCGTCAAGGTCAGCGACGAGGAACTCGAATTCCTGACCGGCGGCGACGATCCGGCGGCGCTCTGGCGTGACGGAATGCGCCTGATCGTGGTGACGGCGGGCGCGCAGGGCGCGACCATCTATACGCGCGACCAGCGGATCGCCGTGCCGGGTTTCCCGGTCAACGCGGTTGATACGACCGGCGCGGGCGACGGCTTCGTCGCCGGGCTGCTGGTCGGCTTGATCGAGCGCGGGATGTCCGAGGACGCTCTGCCTCAGATCGCGCGCTTCGCCTGTGCGGTCGGCGCGCTGACGACGACCGCGCGCGGCGCGATCCCGGCGCTGCCAACCCGCGCGGCGGTCGAGGCGTTCCTGAAAGGGTGATCGTGTAGGGGCACGAGGTGTCGTGCCCCTGAGTTTGCTACGCAGCGATATGGACGATTGTCGGCGATCCGGTTGGATCGTAGACAATCGTATACGGCTTGCCATCTTCGTAGGATGCTTCCAGCAGCAGCCGACCATCGCCGAGCAGGGTCGCGCTCACGATCTGACCCGTTCCGGCGATTAAGCCCGAAGCGAGCAGGTCGGTACTGCCGCTGACAATCGCCGAATCGGGAATGCTGAAGACGATCTTGCTTAATCCACCGCCCACGCCGTAGACGTCCAGCCGATCACCCGTGTGAAACAGCACAATCGGCGCAGCACAGTCGACCGCCCCGCTGTTATTGAGGCGACCATCCAGCACATTTGGGCAGACCTCTGCTGGTGCTGGCGGTACATAGGTTTTGGGGCAGCTTCCTGCGGGACCACTACAGGTCGCAATCACGTCTCCTGTATTGCAGCGATAGGCGAGGAAGAATTCGACGCTGTCCGCCGACGAGGGCGGCGTTTGCCCAATATAGCCATACAGACTGATAATCGTCCCGTCCGGTTGGGTCGTCCAGCCTCCGTAGCCATATACGCCGCTGTAGCTGGTGCTAGCGCCGGAAGCATGTTCAAACTGCCTCAGCACGGTACCATCGGACAGCGTGGCTTGTCCGCCTTCGCGCACTGCGGCTGAATCGAGCGTGACAGAGATATCAAGTGTCCCTCCTGAGCAGCTTTCGGTAAGCAGCCCGAGCGAGAGCACGGCGTTGGCAGCGAGCGCCAACATCGGCGTGACCGCGCTAAGGAGCAGCGATACAAGCATGACTAAGGCAACGAGTCGGCGTTTCAAGATGTGGTGTCTCCTTCTGAGAGCTTCGAGAGCACGGTCAGCAGCGAGGCATTCATAATTTAATCATATTTAGTTTTCACATACGAGCAACCAGCACAGGTTGAGCAGCCCGCGCGTTATTTGACCTCAATAGAACAAACGTTATAATTGGCGGGTCATCTTCTGACGGAGGAGAAGCAGCCGATGGAAACACTTGAAGCAGGGCAAGCCTACCTCGCGCTGCCCGAATCCGGGCACGGCGCGGGCGTTATTATGCTCCATGCGTGGTGGGGCTTGAACGATTTCTTTAAGGCGACCGCCGACCGGCTGGCGGCTGAGGGCTTCGTCGTCCTCGCGCCGGATTTGTACGATGGCAAAGTCGTCACGACCGTCGAGGATGCCGAAGCCGCCAGTAATGCGCTCGACTTCGAGCACGCAGCGGAAGTGATCGATCAGGCGGTCGATTTTCTGGCGGCGCATCCAGCGGTACAGGGCAGCACGCTGGGCGTGGTCGGCTTCTCGATGGGGGCAGGGTTCGCCTTCTGGTTGGCGAACCAACAGCCGGACGTGATCGCGGCGGTCGTCGCTTTCTACGGAACCTACGGCGGCGGCGACCTGAGCCAAATGCGGGCGGCTTTTCAGGGACATTACGCCGAAACCGACCCGTTCGAGTCACGCGAGGAAGTCGACAAGCTCGATCAGATGCTCACGGGGATGGGCTTGGAGGCGAATTTCTTCGTTTACGAGGGAACGGGGCATTGGTTCTTCGAAGCCGACCGCGACGCCTATCACGCCGAAAGCGCCCGCCTCGCATGGGAGTGGATGGTCAAGTTTTTGCGGGAAAAGCTGTAGCGGGATACACCTCACCTCCCAACCCCCGCTGCGGTTTTCGAGGGAAGAAATCACCGTTTGCCGCCCTTCAAACCTCACCCCCCAACCCCCTCTCCATGCAATGGAGAGGGGGAGCTAAGAGCGAAACGAAGTTTCGCCTCGCAGCGGGGTGAGGTTTCGGTTTCGGTTATCTTTGTGTTCGGGGGAGTTGCACACGGCTATACTCTAAACAGGTTACTTACCTTCGGGGAGCACGGGTTTCATGCGTCTTCAAGACCTCAATTGGATGGATGTCGAGCGCTACCTCCAGCAAGACAGCCGAATCATCCTGATCACGGGGGCGACCGAACAACACGCCTATCTCAGTTTGCTGACCGACATTCTCATCCCGTCGCGGATCGCGCTGGCGGTCGCCGAGCGGACCGGTGTGCTGGTCGCGCCGCCGCTCAACTTCGGCGTCAGCGAGTTGTTTGTCGAATACCCCGGCACGATCACCCTCAGCCGCCCAAGCTTCGACGCCATCCTCAGCGAAATCGTCGAGGGCTTGATGCATCAGGGCTTCGACCGCTTCTTCATCCTCAACGGTCACGGCGGCAATAAGCTGCCCGCTCGACTGCGCGAACTGCACAGGGACGGCGTTGTGCGCCTCGCTTGGTACGATTGGTGGCGCGATGCCGCCGTCCGCCAGTTCGAACAGCGCTACAACCTCCGGCTCGATCACGCCAATTGGGGCGAAAACTTCGCCTTCACCCGCGTTGCCGACATGCCCACCGGCAGCAAGCAGCCGGTCAATTTGGAGTTATTCGAGGAGGAGCAGAACGTTCGGGAAGTGCTGGGCGATGGCAGCTACGGCGGACCTTATCAGGTCGACGACAGCCTGATGCAAGCGCTGTTTATGCGGGTTGTCGAGGAAGCGGCACAGCGGGTGGAGGCGCTGCGCTGAAGCGAGCGCGACCGAGAAGACAACCGGCTAGATTTTGATAGGCGGGCTGTGCCCCTACAAGAAGCCAACGTAGTCTGAGTGGTCATCTACTCGGAGGTTTAATTCTGGGTCTGGGCGGGGTGCTGAAAATAGACGCGCACAATGAGCCGTCCGAGCCGCAGTTCGTCGCCGTCACGCAGGACACGCACTTCTTGCGGATAGACTCGCTGCCCGTTGATGAACGTCCCGTTGGCGCTTTTCATGTCCGAAACGCTGAGCAGATTATTCTTGGCGTTGTACTGCAGCGCGACGTGCAGGCGCGAAACGCCCATTTCTCCGGCGTTGTGAGCGCTCAGGTCGAGGTCGGGGCGCATGGTGCTGCCTTCGCTGCGACCGATCACGGTCTCGTGCTTGAAGCGCTGCGGCTGAATCGTGTAGGTTTCGCCCTCCGGCATGACCACCAGTACCAGTTCGGTGTCGGGTCCGAAGAAATCGCTCGGATGCACGAGCATGTCCGAATCGACCAGCCGGGTTGTCTCGTGCGGGCTGGTGTCGCTGCTTAAGAAGCTGCCGCAGTTGGTACAGAACAATTCGCCGGTCGGGTTTGTCTGCCCGCAGCGCGGGCAAATCGTCCGCGTTGCCGGTTGATCGCTCCGGCGGATCGACGTGATCGCCCGTTCGACGGGTTTGGTCGGCTCTCCCGTCACCGAGACCGAGTGCTGCCCTTCCCAAATCTTCACCCGCCGAACCATGTCATTGCGTTCGGCAGGACTGAGCACCTCAATGCGCCGGCGCAGCGCTTCGAGCGAGCTTTTCGCGTCCTTACCGTGATTCCGCATCTGGACGTAGACTTCAAACGTTTCGTCGATTAACGACATACCGGTTTGCTTACCCCGTGAATTTGTTGTGTGCGGGTCTTTTGTTATATTTTACACACGATCCCGACTGATAGGAGTGGAGAAATGCAGCAGTCTTTACTAAATGTCAAGGTGAGCTACTGCGCGCCTTGCGGTTATCAACCGCGCGTGCTCAATTTGACGCAAGAAATCATCGGCGAACGCGAAATTGAGTATTACGTCGCCTCGTGGACGTTGATCCCGGCGTCGCACGGCATTTTCGAGGTCGAAGTCAACGGCGACCTCGTCTTCTCGAAAAAGGCGCTCGGTCGCCACGCCGAACCCGGCGAGATCCGCGCCATTCTGCTCGCCAAAATTGAAGAACTGCGCGCACCTCAGCAATAACTCACAAGAAGGCGTATTACATTTTGTCAATACAAGTGTTTGACAAGGTGCTATGCGTTACGTTAAACTGCCCTATCAATTTATCTGGTTTGCGTGGGCACCTAGTACCAAGGCAGACCATGACTTCCTCACACTTAAAGCATCGTATTGAAGGAGCATCACTATGTTGAAGCGTAGTCTCTTGTTGGTGATCCTGCTGCTCGCTATATCGGGAGCGGCTACGGTCATGGCGCAGGACACGGTCACCGTCGGACCGATCACGCAGGCGATCATGGATCGCGGTGAGTTGATCTGCGGTGTGAATAATGCCCTGCCCGGTTTCGGCTATCCCGATGACGCTGGCGTCATCCAAGGCTTCGACGCGGACGTCTGCCGGGCAGTTGCGGCGGCGATCCTCGGCGATTCGACCAAAGTCAATTTCCGCCCGGTCGTCGCTGCTGACCGCCCAACGGTGCTGCAATCCGGCGAAGTCGACATGCTTTCGCGCAATACGACGTGGACGCTCAGCCGCGATACTGACTGGGGCGTCACTTTCGGTCCGACCACGTTCTACGATGGTCAAGGTGTCATGGTGATGGCGGACAGCGGCATCAATACGCTCGAAGACCTCGCCGGTGGCATCATCTGCACCAACGCCGGTACGACCACCGAGCTGAACATCACCGACCAGATGCAGAGCCGGGGCATTGACTTCCAACTGCAGACCTTCCAAGACTTCAATGCGGTGATGGCGACCTTCCTGCAGGGTGGCTGCGATGCCGTCACGACCGACCGCAGCGGTCTGGTCTCGGAAAAAGCCTCGACGGCTGATCCGGGTTCGCTGAAGATCCTCGACATCACGCTGAGTAAAGAACCACTCGGTCCGCTCTCCCCGCAGAGCGACCCGCAGTTTGCCGACATCGTGCGCTGGACGGTCTACGGGCTGATTCAGGCGGAGGAATTCGGCATCACCAGCAAGAATATCGACACCTTCATGACCACCGACAATCCCAATATCCAGCGCTTCTTGGGCATCGGCGACAACGCCTCCGGGTCGCACCTCGGCATCGCCAACGACTTCATGGTCACGGTGATCACACAGGTCGGCAACTACGGCGAAATCTTCGACCGTAACCTCGGTCCTGAGACGATCTTCGGGCTGGGACGCGGTGTCAACGACCTGTGGACGAATGGTGGACTGCTCTACTCGCCGCCGTTCCGTTAATTAGTCTCTACGTCAGCTATTTGGGGGCGGCAAGCTCGCGCGCGAACCGCTGCGTTAGCCCGCCGCCCCCAAATGATTCACCCGAGGTAGGCATGACCACTGGCACGCGCACGCGAAAAAATTTCTTTCAAAATAGCTTCGGCATCGTGAGCGATCTGCGCTTCATCCAGATTTTTGGTCAAACTGTTTTTCTGATTCTGGTCGTCATTGCGCTGGCGGGGCTGGTTAGTTCGATTGTCGGCGCGCTGGCAAGTAAAAATTTGACGCCAACCTTCACTTTTTTGCAGAACCGCGCCGGGTTCGCCATCGCCGGGGCGGAAGGCTACACCCCGGATTCCAGCTATTGGACGGCTTATACCGTCGGCTTGCGCAACACGCTGATCGTGGTGTCGGGCGGGCTGGTCGGCGCGACTATTCTCGGCATTATCGGCGGCGTGTTTCTGCTCAGCACCAACTGGCTGATCCGCACGATCACGCGGTTTTTCGTTGAAATCCTGCGGAATACCCCACTCCTGCTGCAAATCTTCGCGTGGTACTTCGTCGCGGTGCTGGCGCTGCCCGCCCTCAACGACGCTTTTACACTGCCTAATCCCGGCTTGGTGGCGCTGCCGCTGCGCTGGTTGATCTATTTGATCGTCGGCGTCGTGGTCTGGCGGTCGCAGCGCAATCTGCGCGCCGAACAGCGGGAAGGGCGCGCCTATCTGGTGCCGCTGCTGGTCGGCTTTGCCGCTGCCATCGAAGTCGGCTTCGCCTTCTTCTACAACACGCCGGAGCGCAATCTGTTCGGCGTCGGCTTGAGCGGTGGCTCGCTGCAACTGCTCTACGTCGTCGCCAGCGTCGTGATCTTCGCCGCCGTCTTTTTCGCCGCGCCGCGCCCGCTGCGAGCCAGCCTCGGCGGGTTGGTGATCGGGCAACTGCTCGGCGCGCTGGCGTTCTTCTTCGCCGCGTCGCCGGACGCCGCCGTGACCGTTGAGCTGCATCCCTTCCTTTATTTGAGCAATCGCGGGTTGGTCTACCCGGAAATCCACACGACCGCGCGCTTCGGCGAATGGTTCTTGTTCGTCGTGATCGGCATCACCGTCGCCGTCGCGCTCTATTTCTATCTTGGTCGCCTGACCGAACAAACCGGCGACCCGCATCCGCGCTTCCGCTATGGGCTGGCGAGTATCGTGCTGTTCGCGGTGATCGGCTGGCTGGTGGTCGCCATCGAGCCGCTGCCGACCAGCATTCCGGTCGAGCAAGGTGGCACGGTGACTTACATGGCGCTCGACGACGCCCGCGCTCAAGGGCTGCTCACGCCGTCGGACGAACTTCAGTACAGTACCGAGCCGGTGATCATTGCGCCGCCGGAACGCGCCGGGCTGCGCTTCAGCACCGGCACGCTGCTCGACCAGCGCTATATCGCCCTGCTGCTCGCGCTGGTGACTTACACGGCGGCGTTCATCGCCGAGATCGTCCGCGCGGGAATTCAAGCGGTGCCGCACGGTCAGCTTGAGGCGGCGCGCGCGCTGGGCTTGAAAAGCGGGCAGACGCTCTACATGGTCGTGCTGCCGCAGGCGCTGCGCGTGATCATCCCACCATTGGGCAACCAATATCTCAATTTGGCGAAGAATTCCAGCCTCGCCCTCGCCATCGCCTACTCTGACATCTACGCGGTCATGTACACCGTGATCAACCAGTCCGGGCAGGCGGTGACGGGCATCCTGATTATCATGCTCTCGTACCTCGTCATCAGCCTGCTGATCGCGGGCGCGATGAACTGGGTCAACGGGCGCTTCCAATTGGTCACAAGGTAATCGCGCATGGCAACCACTTTCGACCCCAACGATAGAGCCGTCGTCAATTACGACGAGCCGCCGGTCAAGCCGCCGCCGATCCTCGCGGTGGGTCCGCTGGCGTGGATGCGCGAAAATCTATTCAAGTCCGCCTTTGACACCATCGTCACGCTCATCAGCGCGGTCGTGATCGTGTCCGCCGTGATCGGCTTGCTCCAATGGGTGATCGGCGGCGCGAACTGGTTCGTCGTCACCACCAATTTACGCTTGTTCTTAGCGGGAACCTTCCCGATTGATGGGATGTGGCGGCTCGAATGGGTGGCGCGAATCGCCGCGTTCGTGGTCGGCTTCACCCTGTTGGCATACCTGCGCGTGAGGCGCGCGCTGGTCGTGCTGATCGTGGTGGTGCTGCTGCTGCTGTTTGTCGTCCCGGTGCTGGTTGCGGCGACCGCGCCGCCGGTCACGTCGTACTTAGCCGCCGGGAACACGGCGATTGTCTCCGGCACGATCACGGAACCGCCGCAGCCGAATCTCGCCTTCATCGCCAAGGCGGGCGAAACGGTCACGGTGCAGGTCGCCGACGCCGGGCGCAGCGACACCGCGCTGGCGCAGGCTGCCGGGTTTACCGACCGCGCCAGCGCCGCGCTGATCAACGCGGCGGTGAACCGGCTCGAAACCCAACTGGAACAGGTCAACGCACAGGATCGGCTCGATCACGCGCTGCTGACCGATGCGCAGCGCGCCGCCCTGACCGACCAAATCGCCAAGACCGAGGTGCCGCCTCCGCTGACGGACACGTACAGCGTCAACACTGCCCCGGTGCAAGTCGCGCTGCTCGACGGCACGACCGGCGCGACGCTCGACAGCGCCACCCTCACCGCCGACTCGCCGGTCTTCAGCGTGACCCTGCCGGAGGATGGCTGGTACGTCCTGCAAAAGACCGTCGGCGGAAGCGATCAAACGGCACTGCTGGCGACGACCGGGGTTTATCCTTTAACCATTCGCAACTCGACGCGCAACGGCACGCAAATCGAGCAGTACGAGCGCATGGTCGACGGCTTCACCATCGATAACGCCCGCCCGGTCGTCGACGGCGATGAACCGCCGATGATCCAGATCACCGATAACCAATATCAGGGGATGCGTCCGGTCGGGGACTTCCTGCGCATGTTCGTCGCCCCCTTCTTCAACGACTTGAGCTTCCCGCTGCTTCAGTTGGTGCTGGCGGGTGTGCTCGGCTACTACGTGGCTTTCGGGTTGGCGCGCGCGCTGCCAGCAGTGCGCAACGCTCCGCGTAATCTGGGGATGCGCGTGCGCGGTGTGGTGACGCCGCTGTGGTTACTGTGGTTGATCGGGCTGTTCGTACTGGCTTACGGCATTCAAGGCTTGACCGCGCTGGGCGCGGGCTTGCTGCTCTCGCGGTTCGTTTGGGTCGGCTGGATGTACTTCAGCGGTATGAACCTCGACCAGACATGGGGGCGTCCGCTGCTGGGGTTGGTGACGGTGCTGGGCGTCGTCCAGTCGGTGATCGCCGAGGGCTTGTTCGACAAACTCAGTCAAGGCGTGGGCAGCGCGATTATCCCGCTGATCAGCGTGGTCATCTGGCTGGCGGTTGGCTTGTATACCGCCCAGAGAGGGCGCAGCGCGCGCAGCAGTTGGAGCAGCAGCTTGCGCTTGCGCGCGCTGATCGGCGCGGCAGTGCTCTGGCTGATCCTGTTCATCGCGCCGCCGCTGCTGATCCAAGCCAGCAGCGCGAATACCGATAACGTCCTGCCGCTGACCGAGACGCGGCGCTGGGGTGGCTTCCTGCTCACCGCCGTGCTGACGATTGTGGCGCTGCTCGCCTCGTTCCCGCTCGGCGTCCTTTTGGCGCTAGGACGGCGCAGCAGCTTACCCGTCGTTCGGGGAACGTGTATTTTCTACATCGAACTGGTGCGCGGCGTCCCGCTGATCACAGTGCTGTTCATGGCGCAACTGCTCGTGCCGCTGGTCAATCCGGCGCTAGTAACGGTCGATAACGTCTTCCGCGCGATGGTCGGCATGACCCTGTTCAGCGCGGCGTACCTCGCCGAGAACGTGCGCGGCGGCTTGCAGTCGATCCCCGGCGGGCAGGAAGAAGCCGCCAAAGCGCTCGGCTTGAGCGGCTGGCAGGTGACGCTGTTGATCACGCTGCCGCAGGCGCTGCGCGCGGTGATTCCGGCGCTGGTCGGTCAAGCGATTGCCCTGTTCAAGGATACGTCGCTGGTCTCGCTGGTCGGCTTGGTCGACCTGCTCGGTCAGTCCAACAGCGTGATCGCGCAGCCGGAGTACATTGGCTTGCGCCCGGAAGCCTACATGTTCATTGGCATCATCTATTTCATCTTCAGCTACCTGATGGCGTGGGTCAGCCGCCGGATCGAGGCGAGCGGTTCGGGCGCGGCGCGACGGGTTTGAGATTGAATGTGTAGGTAGGGGCGTTGTGCTTGCTTCGCAAGCCTATAACGCCCCTACGCGACAATGTATCCGTAGGGGCAGGTTTGAAACCTGCCCCTACCATACGGAATGACGTATTTCGATAGGGTTCGAGGTCATACTATGGCGACAGCAGCAGCACCCACCGGCGAGGAACTAGGCGCGGTCATCCAAGAGCCGATCATCGTCTGCCACAACGTCAACAAGTGGTTCGGCGAGTTTCACGTCCTGCGCGACGTGAGCGTCGAGATCATGCCGCAGGAAGTGATCGTGATCATTGGTCCTTCCGGGTCAGGCAAATCGACCTTCATCCGCTGCATCAATCGCCTTGAGGAGCATCAGGAAGGCGAGATCATCGTCGACGACATGGTGCTCTCGCACGACGTCCGCAATATCGCCGCCATTCGCCGCGAGATCGGCATGGTGTTTCAGCAGTTCAACCTGTTCCCGCATTTGACCGTTCTCCAGAACATCACGCTCGCGCCGATGAATGTGCGCCATCAGCCTAAGGATCAAGCCGAGACCAAAGCGCGCGAACTGCTCGACCGCGTTGGCATCCCGGAGCAGGCGGACAAATATCCGGGGCAGCTTTCCGGCGGGCAGCAGCAGCGCGTCGCCATCGCCCGCGCGCTGGCGATGGAGCCGAAAATCATGCTGTTCGACGAGCCGACCTCGGCGCTCGACCCGGAGATGATCAAGGAAGTGCTCGACGTGATGCAGGAACTCGCCCGCAGCGGCATGACCATGATCGTCGTCACGCACGAGATGGGCTTCGCCCGCGAAGTCGCCGACCGCGTGCTGTTCTTCGATCAGGGGCGGATCGTCGAGCAGGGAACGCCGGAACACTTCTTCGAGAACCCGCAGCACCCGCGCACGCAACTGTTCCTCTCGCAGATTTTGTAAAGCTGACCCCACCCCCGATCCCCTCTCCCACGCAAGCGGGGCGAGGGGAGCAAGCTCGTAGGTTTCACAGATTTCAGATTGGGCAAAACCAAACAGGTATCGATATTGTAGGGGCACGGCGCGCCGTGCCCCTACAGGTCTGCCGACGTGAGCGGTTGTAGGGGCAGGTTTGAAACCTGCCCCTACGGACGCTGTTTTCGGGGGATGGGTGCGGTAAAATACGCCGCATGAGTACACACGGTTGGAACGTATACGGGCACGACTGGGCGGTCGATCATCTGCGCAAGAGCTTGGCGCATAATCGCATCCGCCAAGCCTACTTGATCGTCGGGGCGGAGTCGGTCGGCAAGGAGACGCTGGCGCGCGCCTTCGCCATGACGCTCAACTGCACCCATCCTGATCCCGAACGGCGACCGTGCGGCGAGTGCTCGTCCTGCAAGCGGATCGTCAGCGGCAATCACCCCGACATCCTCTACTCAGAGCGCGAACTCGGAGACCAGCCCGATCAAGATCGAGGAAATCCGCACGATCATGCAGCGCTTGGCGCTCAAGCCGTTCGAGGCGCGCTACCGGATCGCCATATTCCGCGATTTCGACAGCGCGCAGCCGCGCGCGCAAGATGCGCTGCTCAAGACGCTGGAAGAACCCGCGCCGCACGCGATCCTGATCCTGCTGGCGAAGTCGCTGGAGCCGGTGCTGCCGACCATCACCAGCCGCAGCCAAGTGATCCACCTGCGCCCGACGGCGCGCGCGCTGGTCGATCAAGTGCTGCGCGAAAGATACGGCGTCGAGGACGAAGCCGCGCACCTGCTGGCTCATGTCAGCGGCGGGCGGATCGGTTGGGCGCTGCGCGCGCTCCACGATCCCGACCTGCTGGCGCAGCGCGACGAGGCGCTGTCGTTATTAGAGGAAGTGCTGACGATGAACCGGGCTAAGCGCTTCAGCCTCGCCGCCGACCTCAGCAAAGACAAAGGCGCGCTGCTGGCGCTGCTTCAGTTATGGCAGACTTATTGGCGTGACGCCCTCTTGGTGGCGACTCACAGCGGCTTGGAGCCGACCAACCTCGATCACGCGCTGGCGCTGGAACGGCTTGCCGATCACTACCCCGCCGAGGTGATGCTGGCGGCGCTCAACGCGACGCGCGGCACGCTCCAGACGCTCAACACCAACGCCAACACCCGCCTGACGCTGGAAGTCATGTTTTTGGATTATCCAATTTCGGACTGATCAGAAATTCTCATTGTATTTGGTGAGAACCAGCTTGCTTCAGTGAGTTGAGTATCTATTGCGCGCTCGTTCGCTAATTGTTGGATTTCGAACTGATGCCTTGCTGCCACTATTTCTTTAGCAAATTGGCGCGCCTGCTTAGCAAATTGCTCTTGCATTTCGGGTACTGTCAGCAGAGCTTTTGAAGTTTCACCCGACATCCTAGAGATTTGAACTGCCAGAATCTCATCCATTGATTTATCCTCGATATAGAATTAGTCTAAATTAGACCATGTGTTCTTATATTAATTCTTTAATGCTTCATTTGTCAAGGAGGCAGTATGAAGAGAGTGGAGAATATTTGAGACATATTGCTCTCAACGCGGTTGTGCTGAGAAGAACTGCGCCGTTTTCCCCTCTCTACGCAGTGGAGAGGGGGACGGCTTCCGAAGGAAGCAGGGGGTGAGGTAAATTCAGACGTAATAGGGGGATATGTCCGTAGGGGCGTTATATATAACGCCCCTACAAAACACCCATTTGAGGAAATTAGGCGTACTGCTGCGCCGCCTGCTTGAGCGCGGCGACCGCGCCTTCCGGCGGCGTGACCATGCCCATTTGCACGTCCGGCTTGACCTTCTCGCCGTGAAAGTCTGATCCGCCGGTCATGATCAGGTGGTTGGCGGCGGCGATCCCGCGCAGGTCGAGGCGCACGGCTTCGCTGTTCGACGGGTGGTTGACCTCGACGCCATCCATGCCGACCGCGATCAGCCGCGTGATCATGGCGCGGTAATCCTTGAGCAAGCCGGGATGCGCCAGCACCGCCGCGCCGCCCGCGCTGTGGATCAGCTCGACCGATTCTTCCGGCGAGAGCCGCGTCCGCGCCACGTATGCCGGTCCATCGTTGGCGATGTAGCGATTGAAGGCGTCCTTGACCAACTCGACGTAGCCCTTTTCGAGCAGCGCCCGCGCGACGTGCGGGCGACCAATCGAGCCGCCCCCGGCAAACGCCTCGACGCGATCCCATTCCAGCGGCATACCCAGCGCTGCCAGCTTTTCGAGCATCTTCTGGGCGCGGGTATAGCGGTTGGCGCGGAAATGCTCCAGCGTCGCTTGAAACGCCGGGTCGGTGATGCTGACGTAATAGCCCAAAACGTGAACGTCGCCCGCGCTGTCCTCGGCACTCAGTTCGATGCCGGGGATCACGACGGGCGACCCTTGCTGCAAAGCCGCGTGCTGTGCCTCTGCTACGCCGCCGGTGGTGTCGTGGTCGGTGATGGCGATGACGTCGAAACCGCGCGCCAAGGCGATCAATTCTGAGGGACTGTATTGTCCATCGGAAGCATTGGTATGCAGATGAAGGTCAACACGCATCATGAATTAGGGGCGGGGTTCGACCGTGAAGCGAACGGCGGTACGCTCCTGCCCTTCAATGTCCACTTCCGTGAAATAGGGCGTACAGACGATATCGATTTGGTCGCCTTCAAGATAACCGTGCGCAATCGCCAGCGCTTTGACCGCCTGATTGACCGCGCCCGCGCCGATAGCTTGCACCTCAGCGTAGCGATGTTCCCGCATGACAGCCGCAATCGCGCCTGCCACTGCCGTCGAACGTGATTTCGCAGATACCTTGATTATGTCGGCTTTCCCGGAGGGTTCGATGCTGACTTCGTGCTTAAAATCCTCTGGCTCGCTCTGGTAGTACGTTGTGCGGTCGTCATGGAAATCAGACATCGCTCTACCTCTGGCATCATCGAAAGGTGAAGTTTAACTTAGATGAATTCTACACAGAAAACTGATTAGTGTCCATCCTCTTTAACGCGAACCGTCATATTCGGCGGTTTTCCTCTCTAAAGACTCACTTTTTACTCATTTCACAAGGACGAATTACCCAGCGTGGTAGAAATTATCCCAATGTTAAAAGATTCACATTTTCACCAACGCTTAATATTTCAGCTTATGTTATTGGGGATATATCGCACCGCTTCTCTGCGGCTTTCGCCATATATCGCAGATCGTGGCTTAGCGTTCCGATGACTCGCGGCAGTCAAAATTACAGTTATGTCCCAAATGCGCCGCAGGTTCGAGGGCTTATATCCCAACCTTAAAATATTCCGGTTTTTAAGGTTGAGTCGTTGTCCACACCCCCACAATCCGCTATACTGAAAGCACGGTAAGCTAACGTGTACTTCACGTCTTTGACCCGTCGCTCCACCTACTCGACGGGCAAAAACCAGCCTAAACCAACCGTATAGTGGTCTAAAGCCCGGCTGTCGTGACCGAGTTAGCTTTGTTTTCTCAATTTACGTCGGATTAGGCAGCCGCGTCTCGAAAGGAAGTGTCACCCAGACATCGCCCTAAACGTCGCCGCCTAATAAAACGAATAGGATTATTACGTGAACCCGCAAGACGCATGGAATGCCGCTTTTCATCAACTAGAGATGCAGCTCGACCGCGCTAGCTTCGATACATGGCTGCGAGGGGCGGTGCTGCTCGGCGTCGAAGACGGGGTGTTCGTGGTGGGCGTCCGCAACAGTTTCGCCCGTGATATGCTTCAGCATCGCCTGTATCGCAACGTCCGCCGCGTGCTGGGCGACGTCTACGGCACCAGCGCCGAACTTCGTTTCGAGATCAACAAGCCAACTGCATCCCCCACGACGGACGACGAGCAGGAAATGCCGTTGTTCCGTCTGCTCGCCCAGCAAGACCCGGTGACGCCGTCTGTCCCGCTCCACCAACAGGTGGCGCGCCCGCAGCGCCCCGACCTGCCGGAGAGCGAGCTGAACCCGCGCTTCACCTTTGATCGCTATCTCGCCGGGAATGAGAACGCGACGATCTACGCTGCCGCGCAAGCGGTCGCCGAGTGCCCCGCCAGCGTCTACAACCCGTTTTTTATTTACGGTGGCGTCGGCTTGGGCAAGACGCACGTGCTGCAAGCGATTGCCCACGCCTGCCAAGCCCGTAACCTGCGCGCGATCTACATCCCGTCGGAAGTCTTCACCAACGATCTGGTCGACGCCATCCGCCAGCGCACCACCGCCATGTTCCGCGAGAAATATCGCTCGGTGGACGTGCTGCTGGTCGACGACATCCAGTTCATCTCCGGCAAGGAGAGCACGCAGGAAGAATTCTTCCACACCTTCAACGCGCTCTACACCTTCAACAAGCAAATCGTGCTCGCGTCGGATCGTCACCCGCGCGAGCTGCAAACGCTCGAAGCCCGGCTGCGCTCGCGCTTCGAGGGTGGGCTGGTGATGGACATCCAGCCGCCGAGCTACGAGACCCGCGTCGCCATCCTCAACAACTGGGCGAAAGAGCGCCAGATCACCCTGCCGCACCACGTCTGCGATCTGATCGCCGGGCGCGCCAAGCTGAACGTGCGCGAACTCGAAGGCATCTTCAATCAGGTGATCGTCACGACGCAAATCTCCCGCCAGCCGCTCGACACCGAAACCGCCGGAGAAATCCTCGACGGCTACCGCCGCCCGCGCAACCACGTCACGCTGAATCAGGTGCTCGACCTGACCGCGCGCCATCACGGGCTGAGCGTGGCTGACCTCAAAGGCAAGCGCCGCACCGGAGCGCTCAATCAGGCGCGGCAGATCGCCATGTTCCTCGCCCGTGAGGTCACGTCGTCGTCGCTGCCGCAGATCGGCGACGCTTTCGGCGGACGCAAGCACAGCACCGTGCTCCACAGCTGCAACAAGATCGCCGAGGACATCGAGCGCGACCCGCAGGTGCGTACCATCGTCAAGGACATCCGCGAGCGCCTGATGAAGGCGGACGAGTAAACAACTACCCCACCCCCGCTTCCTTCGGAAGCCGCCCCTCCTTACAAGGGTAGGTATCTTATTAACCTCACCCCCAGCCCCCTCTCCACGACGTGGAGAGGGGGTAAAAACAGCTTGCAAAGGGTCTTTAAAGTCTCCTCTCCATTACATAGAGAGGAGATTTAGGGGTGAGGTAAGCGCAGAGTTAAAAACCTACCCCTGATAGCCCCTCTTTCAGGGGTAGGTATTTTATTAACCTCACCCCCTGCCCCCTCTCCACTACGTAGAGAGGGGGTAAAAACAGGTTGCAAAGGGTGTTTAAAGTCCCCTCTCCATTGCATGGAGAGGGGATTTAAGGCTTGTCCGGTACTCGAATCAGCATCATTTGTCTCTTGCTGCCGCTGCTGACCCCACCCCCGACCCCTCCCCGACTTCAGGGAGGGGAGCGTACACGCCGTTGGCTGCCGACACGCTGCGTTTTTCCTGAAGCTGCGAGGCAAGTGCCGACGATTCGGGGCACGGTTAGGGAGCACGGCTATGTTTTGAATACCGGACAAGCCTATTTAGGGGTGAGGTTAGCCCAGAATTAAAAACCTACCCCTGACAGTGATAGCCCCTCCCCTCCCCGACTTCAGGGAGGGGCGAGGACAAGGAACGCGCAGGTTCGCGTCACGAATGGGGCGAACAAGGTCATCTAAAGGCGGTGGGTTGATAAACCCGCCGCTTTGCTTTTAGCGGAGTGGTCGTCATCGTGAAGAAGTCGGTATTTTCATTAAAGCGCTACAAAGACGAGTTTCTGCCGCTGGTCAGCCAGACGGATCACAAGACGCTGGCGGTCTGGGCGCGGGACTGTGCTGAGCGGTCGCTGCCCTATTTTGAGGCAGCCCGCCCGGACGATCCGCGCCCGCGCCAAGCGCTCGAAACGCTGCAAGCGTGGATCGATAGCGGCGTGTTCAAGATGGCGGTGATACGCGGGGCGTCGCTGAGCGCTCACGCCGCCGCGCGCGAGGTCGGCGCGGATAACGCGGCGCGCTCGGCGGCGCGGGCTGCCGGTCAAGCGGTGGCGACGGCGCACGTCCCGACCCATTCCATCGGCGCGGCGAGTTACACGCTGCAAGCGATCCACCGGCTGAGCGATCCGGCGGCAGCCGACGCCGCCGTCGCTCATGAGCGCGACTGGCAGATGCAGCATTTGCGGGAACTACGCGCGCAAGTGCCACCAGCGGTTGATGCGGATTAACCATTAGGTACGGAGAACGGGCGCAGCACGCTGCGCCCCTACAAACCTCACCCCCCGACCCCCTCTCCATTACATGGAGAGGGGGAGAAGAACGGGGCAACGGCGTCATTTTAGGGTCGGCGATCCGTTAAATTGGCGGTAATACAAAAAGCTTGAAGCACCTTATTGACTTACAGGAGCGATCACCATGCCCCCATTCTTAGGCAATGACCTGCTGCGCGGCGACCTCGTATCTCTCGCCCGCCCGCAGAAAGACGAACTGAGCGTCATCGCCGGGTGGTCGAACGACATGGACTATTCGCGGTCGCTGCGGCGCGGACTGGTCTACCCGAACACCGGCGAGGATTACGACGAATGGTGGACCGACCTCGCCAAGCACGAGACCGGCTACCCCTTCGCCATCCACCGGAGCGACGACAGCAGCCTGATCGGCTTCTTGGTGCTGACCGACATCTTCTGGCAGGCGCGGCGCTGCTCGGTGATCATCGGCATCGACCCGACCCAGCGCGGGCGCGGCTATGGCACCGACGCGCTGCGGGTCGCGCTCAAGTACGCCTTCTTGGAGATGAACCTGATCCGCGTGGGCTTGGAAGTGATGCTATACAACGACGCCGGACTCCGCGCCTATACCAAAGTTGGCTTCGTGCCCGAAGGTCGGCTGCGCGCGATGGTCTACCGCGACGGCGTCTTCTACGACGTTCAGCCGATGAGCATCCTGCGCCCGGAGTGGGAGCGACTCTACAATCAGCCGCCGGTCAGCTATCCAACTGGCGGCGCAGCCCCGGAATGAGCGCCGTCATCGCGCGCCCCCGGTGGCTGAAACTGTTCTTGACGCCCGGTTCGAGCGCGCTGAAGACGACCTCGTAGCCTTCAGGGATGAAGACGGCGTCGTAGCCGAAACCGTTGATCACTTCGCCCGGCGCTGGGGCGATGCGCCCCTCAACCGTGCCGGTCGCGCTGATGGCGGCTTGCCCGCGCGGATCGAAGGCGGCGGCGACGCAGACGAAGCGCGCCGTCCGCTGGGCGTCGGGGACGCCTTCCAGTTCGCCCAACAGCTTCATATAGCGGTCGCGGTCGCTGCCTGCGGCGTAGCGCGCCGAGTAGACGCCGGGACGCCCGCCGAGCGCATCGACCTGCAAGCCGCTGTCGTCGGCGACGGCGATCAAGCCGCTGGCGTCGGCGTAAGCCCGCGCTTTGTGGGCAGCGTTCTCGGCGAAGGTCTCGTAGGGTTCGTCGATCTCCAGCGACTCCAGCCCCACATCGCGCAGGCTGACGAGGCGAACGGGCAGTTCCGCCAGAATTTGCCCGACTTCGCGCAGCTTGCCGGGGTTCGACGTTCCAAGCAAAATGTCGGTCACGATTGACAATTTCCTCTCATGGGACAGCGGTCGTTGAGTTTTGCTTTTGCCACAGTTTTAACCTCACCCCTAAATAGGCTTGTCCGGTACTCGAATCAGCATCATTTGTCTCTTGCTGCCGCTGCTGACCCCACCCCCGACCCCTCCCCGACTTCAGGGAGGGGAGCGTACACGCCGTTGGCTGCCGACACGCTGCGTTTTTCCTGAAGCTGCGAGGCAAGTGCCGACGATTCGGGGCACGGTTAGGGAGCACCGCTATGTTTTGAATACCGGACAAGCCTTAAATAGGCTTGTCCGGTACTCGAATCAGCATCATTTGTCTCTTGCTGCCGCTGCTGACCCCACCCCCGACCCCTCCCCGACTTCAGGGAGGGGAGCGTACACGCCGTTGGCTGCCGACACGCTGCGTTTTTCCTGAAGCTGCGAGGCAAGTGCCGACGATTCGGGGCACGGTTAGGGAGCACCGCTATGTTTTGAATACCGGACAAGCCTTAAATCCCCTCTCCATTGCATAGCGAGGGGGCTTTAAAACCTTCTACGAGCCGTCTTTATCCCCTCTCTACGGAGTGGCTAAGGGGGCAGGGGGTGAGGTTGCTCTTTTACTGCAAAAACTCCTCACAGGCTTGCATGGTTTGCCGCATCCGGTCGAGCGTCGCCAAGCCATCGCCCGCCACTTCCAGCCCGTGATCCGCACCGTCGAGAATCAGCCAGCGGACGTTGGCAAGTCCCTGCGTCGCGGCGATCTGCTGGGCGTCGTAAACCGGGTCTTTCGTGCCGATCACCGCCAGCGTCGGCAGCGATCCGGCATCCTGCACCGACGTGCCAATCGGCGTCAGCAGGATCAAGCCATCGACGTGGCGCTGCCGCGCCAACAGCGTCGCCAGCGGCGTGCCCAGCGACTTGCCGATGACGATCAGTCGGGCGTAGCTGCGCCGCTTGAGCAGGGTATCCAGCGCCAAGTCGATTTCCGCGTCCAGCCGCTCAACCTTCGCCCGATCCGGCGCGAGTTGGTAGGCGTAACGCACGCTCAGCGCGTCGTAGCCGAGATTGGCGGCGACCATGCGCGGAAAGTAGAGCACCGGCGCGTCGGCAGGGTAGAAGCGCCCCGGCAGCAGTACGACTAAGCCTCGCGGCGCGTCCTGCTCGATCAGCCCGTGCTGGACGAAGACCCGTCTGGTCGTGACGTCGAGCGTCGTTCGGGTATACGCCATGCGATTTTCTCCTTAGGGCGCGAGACCGGGGATCACGCGCCAGATCACATATAAATTGAGCGGGATCAGCAGCGCGATCAGCGCCGGAGCCAGCCAGATTAGCCCGCCACGTCCGCCAATCAGCCGTCGCCAGCCATCCAACCCCAGCGCGACGAACAGCCCCAACGGGATCAAGCCGGGGTACATATAGCGTCCCTGAAACTGGACGAATTCGGTGTTGTAGTAGAGGTATTGCAGCACCGCCAACCCCGCCGTGATCAGCATGATCAGCCACGCGGCGCTCTGGTATTGTCCCCCCTCTCCATAAAATGGAGAGGGGGCTAGAGGGCGAGGTGTCCTTCTGTCCGCCCACCAGCCGACCACCAGCCCGACGCCCGCCGCCGCCAGCGCGATCAGGATCGCCGGGTACGCCCACGCGGGCAGCCCGAAGTTCATCCAGCCGAACTTGCCCCAGAAGCTCTCGAAAGTCGTCTGGATGCCCTCGCGCAGATATTCGCCCCACCCCACGCGCGCGATCAAGTCGGCGGTGCGCGGCTGACCGACTACCACCGCGTTGTGCCGCGCTAAGCCGAAGATGTCGGGGAAGCCGTAGACGCTCACGTCGCGCAGCCACCACGTCCCGCCGAGGATCAAGGCAGGGAGAGCGAAGACGAGCAGCGCGCGAATTAACCACCCCACCCCCAGCCCCTCCCCGACTTCAGGGAGGGGAGCAAGCTCGTCTGTTTCGGTTGCCCGACTCGCCATTGGCGAGACTTGTAGTCCTTCCTCGATTCTTGCAGAATCTACGGGCGTGTTCGCGCCCTCCCCTGAAGTCGGGGGAGGGAGGCGTCCAAGCAACCGAAGGCTGCCGGACGCGGGGAGGGGGTGAGCGGTAATCCACCACTTCGCCACAATCGCCAGTGGGACGAGTCCCGCCAGAAACAGGGTGCTGACTTTGGTCAGCAAGCCGATCCCGACCAGCAGCCCCAGCCACCAGACGCGCACACGATCCGTTTTGAGGTAGACGACGACTCCCCAGAGCGTCAGCGCGACGACCAGTTCCGCCAAGCCGTCGTTGTTGACCGCCGCCAGCATCGCCATGTGCTGCGGGATGAAGGCGACCAGCCCCGCCGCGCCCAGCGCGATCTGCGGCTGATCGGGCAGCAGCGCGCGCACGGTCGCGTAGGCTGCGGCGACCACCCCCGCCCCGATCAGCACCGAGAGCAGCCGCAGCGCGATCAAGCTGGCGTCGCTCAGCTTGAAGACGACCGACGCCAGCAGGTAGTAGAGCGGCGGTTGGTGATCCTCGTACTGGATGGCGGCGAAATCGCCCAGCGTCTCCGGCGCGAAGCGCGCGCCCTTGATCGTCTCAAGGTAGGCGCTGTCCCAATCGCCGGGTTCGAGCACCGGGCAGCAGCCGTTGGTCGCCACTTGCGCGACGTAATTGTAATGCGCCGGTTCGTCGGGGACCTGCCAGTCGGGGGTGCGAACGGCGTAAAGCGCCCCGACGATCAGATAGGTGATCAGCAGCAGGAAGAACAGCGCGCGCTGGAGATTCGGCTGTGCCATAACGTCCTCGTCTATCGAAGCGACGTCGAAACAACAGGCTGTCTCGACGGTGGGCATTTTGCCGTACCCGGCGTGTTTTGGCAACGCGCGATCCCGAATCTGCGTATACTAATCGTGAGCATTCATCACCGGAGGGGAGAGCCATGTCCGCCGAACCATTGCAGCAAGCTTACCGCTTAATTCGTGAAGGCAAGAAGTCAGAGGCGGTGCGGCTGCTTTTGCCCATCGTTCGCGCCGAGCCGCGCAACGCCGACGCTTGGTGGCTGCTGGCGAACGCGCTCGAAGACCCGGACAAGCAGCGGCGCGCGGTTGAGCGGGTGATCAAGCTGCGCCCCGACGATGCCCGTGCTCAAAAGCTGCTCGACCGCTTGCAGCCGCCGCTCGAAGACCCGTTCGCCGAGGTTGACTTCGACCATTTCGACGCCAGCGCTCCGGTCAGCGCGGCTGAGCCTGCCGACGAAGACGACGAATTTCCACCGGAAGCGGTTGTGACGGGCACCCCTATTAGCGCGGCTGAGCCTGCCGACGAAGACGACGAATTTCCGCCGGAAGCGAGCGTTTCCGGGATTGAGGCAGGCGCGCCGGTCGCTTCGTCAATCCGCACCGCCGAGCACGAATTTCCCCCAGTTGACGCTTACGAGCCGTTCGACGAAGTGCCGTTGGAGCCGGTCGCGCGGGGGCGCGTGCGCGTCCATCGCTCGCGCGGCGCTAACCCGATCACGCTGGTGCTGGCTGCCATCGGCTTGATCACGGTGCTGAGCTGCGGCTTGTGCATCGTCGCCTCGCTGGTCAGCTTCCCGACCATTCAGCGGGTCGTCGTCGACGTGATTCAGACCGTCACCTACGAGCCGGGTTTCGCTACGCTGATGTCCTACGCCACCGCTGTCCCCGGCGCGAGCACCACGCTCAACGATCCGCTGCCGGAGAACGTCAACCGGCGCGGGAACGCCAACGTCGGGCAAACTCTGCGTGCCAGCGTCGATACCTTCAAGGATGATGCGTGGACGTTGACCGGCGAAGCCAACCAGCGCGTGATCATCGAACTCGACGCGCCGACGACACGCTCGATCCGCAGCTTTACGTCTACGACCCGGACAACCGCGAGATCGCCGCCAACGACGACATTGGCTCCGGCAACAACAACGCGCGCCTCGCGATCACGCTGCCTTACAGCGGCGCGTACACGATCCGCGTCAGCGCCTTCGGCAGCGGCGGCGGCTACGAATTGACGGTGCAGGGCGGGGTAAAAACCCCTCACCCCCGACCCCTCTCCCACGCAAGCGGGGAGAGGGGAGAAACCCTACTCCGTCGAAAATCGGATCTGATTATCGCAAACGATCAAACTGCCAAGATGTCTTGTAGTGCTCGCCATATAAACTTTCGGGCGTATGTATCTCTGGAAAGGGAGTGAGATAGTAAACAACCATGTGTTTTTCGCCCGAAACAAGTGTGAAAGTAAGCGTGAAATGCAGACAAATACGAGAGGGATAGGGGAAATGGTATAAATTCCGGTTAAACTCAGGTGTCTCGAAATTAGCAGCTAGAGAATGTTTTTTCAGAAATTCCTCAAGATGAAACGTATTGAGTTCATACGTCACTACTTGATTTGGAGCGATAAATTCCCACGTTTTTCTTTTCCCATCATCATAAACAATCCAGTTACTCCTTCTAAAGGATTTTCGCCGAAATCGATCCAGTATGGAGATAGTGAATGTAACATTATGGATTGCCTCTTTCGTTTTGTTAAATAGCCGAACGTCAAATTTACCTACTGAAACTACCCCACCACCGAATTGAATGCCTATTAACTCCGATTGGATAGGCTGCATTCGCCTGCGACGTTCATGTGCGCGGTTATAAATCCCGATGATGATTGCTCCGAAAAGAATAGCGACGGTTCCGCCCAAAATCGCAACGACCAATGGATCGTGCAAAGTATCCGGCAAGGTCATATGTCATTCCCTTAGCAAGCAATAGATTTCTAGTGCCCAACCACCACGACCGCTCCCCTCTCCCCGCTTGCGTGGGAGAGGGGTCGGGGGTGAGGGGTTCACTTCTCAAACGCCGCGCGAATCAGCACCAAAACGCCCGGCAAATCGCGCTCGACCTGATCGGCGGTGACGCGAACGAATCGCACGCCGAGCGATTCGATAATCTCTTGCCGTAGCGCATCCGCTTCGCGCTGCGTCTCGTGAATCCGACCGTCAACCTCAACGGCAAGCCGTTCTTCGGAGCAGTAGAAGTCAACCACGAACGCGCCGATTGGGTTTTGTCGCCGGAATTTACGCCCTTCAAGCTGTCGATTGCGCAAAGCCCGCCACAGAACGGCTTCGCTGTCCGTGTGTTCTTTCCGCAATTCCGCCGCCAACTTGTGCATCTTGGTTTTTAGCTCAGGCGGTATCTTCCAGCGTTCTTGACTCACAGAGAGTCATCCTTTGTATACGGTGTTTTTCTCCCCTCTCCCCGCTTGCGTGGGAGAGGGGTCGGGGGTGAGGGGTCATCCCTCTACCGGATGTTCGTCCCTCGGCTGACCGAGCAGCCCGCGCTCCTGATCGACGATCTCCGGCTCCAGCTTGACGTAGAGCGCCGACGGCTGGCGCAGCGCTTGACCGGGCTGCAAATTGCTTTTCTCCCAGCGACCAATCGCCGCCGATCCGTCGTAGACCAGCGCGCGATGCGACCGCTCCGACTCGGCGAACTCCTTGATGTCCAAGTCGCCGAAAATCTGCCCGTCGTAGCCGAGATACTCGTGAACCTTCTGCGCCGAGAAGGGCAGGAAGGGCGCCAGCAGCGTGTTCAGGTTGTCGATCACGCGCAGGATGGTGTAGACCGAGCGCGCCGCGTCGTCCGCGTCCTGCTTGATCGTGATCCACGGCTTGCGCCCGTCGAGGTAGCCGTTGGCGTCGCGCACCACGCCCATGATCAGTTGGAGCGCGTCGCGCAGCTTGACCTGCTCGATCAGCGACCCGACCTCGCCGAACTTGAGTTCGACCGTGTTGATGATCTCGATGTCGGCGAAGGTCAGCGCGTCGTAAGTCGGCACCTTGCCGTCGAAGCGCTTGTAAGCGAAGCCGAGCATCCGGTTGACCAGATTGCCCCACGCCGCCAGCAGCTCGCCGTTGACGCGGTTGAGGAAGCCGTCCCACGCGAAATCCGAGTCGTGGGTCTCCGGGAAGGTCGCGGCGACGTAGTAGCGGATCGCGTCGGGCTGGTAGCGTTCGAGGATGTCCGGCAGCCAGATCGCCCAATTGCGGCTCTTGGAGAACTGCTTGCCCTCGATGTTCATGAACTCGTTGGCGGGCACGTCGTAGGGCAGGTTGAGGTGCTGATCCGGCTGATCGGCGTTGTAAATCCCGTCGATGCCCAACAGCTCCGCCTGCCAGATGATGGTGTGGAAGGGGATGTTGTCCTTGCCGATGAAGTTGTAGATCTCGGCTTCAGGGTCGTACCACCACTCTTTCCAGCGATCCGGCGCGCCGATGTCCTTCGCCCACTCGATGCTGGCGGTCAGGTAGCCCATCACCGCCTCGAACCAGACGTAGAGCCGCTTGCCGTCCCAGCCCTCCAGCGGCACCGGGATGCCCCAGTCGATGTCCCGCGTGATCGGGCGACCGCGCAGACCATCGTTGACAAAGTTCTGGCTGAAGCGGACGACGTTCGGTCGCCACTGATCCTCGTGCTGTTTCAGGTAATCGACCAGCGCGTCGGTGAACTTGGCGAGGTCGAGGAAGTAGTGTTCGGTTTCGCGGATGACGAGCGTTTCTTCCGGGATGATTCTTGCTGTGCGGGTTGATCAGCTTGGTCGCGTCGAGCAGGTTGCCGCAGTTGTCGCATTGATCGCCGCGCGCGTCGGGATAGTGGCAGATGTAACACTCGCCCTCGACGTAGCGGTCGGGCAAGAAGCGCTTTTCGAGATCGCTGTAGAGCAGTTCCTGCTTCTCTTTGTAGAGGTCGCCGCGTTCGAGCAGCAGCAGAAAGACGTCCTGCGCGATTTGGTAGTGGTTCTCGGTGTCGGTGTGCGTGAACAGGTCGTAGCTGATGCCGACCTTCTGCTGCGTGAGCAGGAAGCGCTCGTGATAGTGCTCGAAGATCGAGCGCGGGGTGACGCCCCGCTTGTCCGCCTCGACCGAGATCGGCGTGCCGTGACTGTCCGATCCCGACACCATCAGGACGTGATTCCCCTTGAGGCGGTGATAGCGCGCGAAGATGTCGGCGGGCAGGTAAGCGCCCGCGATGTGTCCGACGTGGAGATCGCCGTTGGCGTAGGGCCAAGCGACGGAGACGTGAATGTGTTTGGGCATGGTTTCCTCTTGAAGTGGTTAGTGCTTAGTTTTTAGTTCTTAGCTAAAAACCAAAAACTAAAGACTAAAAACTGAACGTCCTATAGTGTGCCACAGATAGAAACAAAAAACCGCCTGTCGAAATGTCTGACAGACGGTTGCAATCGAGTCGTGAGTCGCGGTTTACGCGCGCGCCAATGACCGCCGTCTGTCCAGACGTGGCATTCGCATCGACATCGTAAACGCGTGGTTCGTTTCCATGCCGCTAAGTATACGCGGGGAATCGGCGGCGACGTCAAGATTTGCTTTATGATAGGCGTAACTACGGATTTGTAAGCCCGCTGAGGGGATCACTATGGCAAACGAGGAACAACTCGCCATTTTGAAGCAGGGTGTTGCTGTCTGGAACGAGTGGAGGAACAGTCATGAAGATGTCGTGATTGATCTGTCTCATATTGATTTAAGCGGTAGTGATTTCACTAAAGCAAACCTTTTTAGAGCGAATTTTAGGGAAGCAAATTTGAGTAATGCGACGTTCAGCGGCGCTGACCTAAGTGGTGCTGATCTCAGCGGGGCAAACTTGGAAGAGTTGACTCTCAGCAAAACAGAATTGGTTGCAGCCAATCTCAGAGGAGCCATTCTAGCCAATTCCTACCTCTGGAAAGCAAATTTCGTCGGAGCAGATCTCACCAATGCAGATTTGAGCTACTCAAACCTAATGCAGGCTAATCTCAGTGAAGCAGATTTCGTTGAGGCTGATTTAACCGGAGCAAACCTTGCTTACGCTCAAATAGTCGACTCTGATTTCTCTCGAGCTAATCTCACAAACTGCCGGATTTTTGGTATTGCCGCATGGAATGTTTGGCTTAAAGATACGATCCAGTCAAACCTCGTCATAACCGACGATGGTGAACCTGAAATCACCGTTGATAACCTCGAAATTGCCCAGTTTATTTATCTCCTGCTCCACAACGAAAAGCTGCGCGACGTGATCGACACTGTCGGCAAGAAAGCCGTGCTGATTCTCGGTCGCTTCACCGACGAGCGCAAAGCGGTTCTCGAAGCCATCCGCGAAGAACTCCGGCGGCGCGGCTACATCCCGATCCTGTTCGACTTCGAAAAGCCAGCCAGCCGCGACCTGACCGAAACCGTGTCTACACTGGCGCACATGGCGCGCTTCGTCATCGCCGACATCACCGACGCGAAAAGCATCCCACAGGAACTATCCGTTATTGTCCCAAACCTGCCCTCAGTCGCCGTTCAACCGCTGATCCTCAAAGATCAGCGCGAATACGCCATGTTTGAACACTGGCAGCGCTTTGCTTCGGTGCTGCCGATCCACGAATACGAGTCGCAAGAGCAGTTAATCGCCGATCTCGCCGACAAAGTGATCGCGCTAGCCGAAGCGAAGGTCAACGAACTCCGCCCGCCGACCCCTTAGCGCCGCGCTCGCGGATCTCCCCCTCGCTGCGCAGTGGTCGGAGGGTGAGGTTATAACTCAAGCCTTCTCCCCCGCCGTTCGGTTAGTATGCGACCATCACGACCCCCTCATCAAGGACTTACGGACATGCCTCCGTCAACCTCGTTCCGTTCGGGGAAGTAGCGCGTGAGGAAGGGTTCGACCTCGTCCATCGAGCGGTAAAGCTGCACCTGCATACCGAGCAGCTTGGTCGCCAGCGCGCCGAAGAAACCCAGCAGCGCGCTGTTGGTGATGACCAACGTCCGCATGATCTGTTTGCCGTCCCGGTATGCCTGCATCCCCGGCAGCAGATTTCGGAAGGTGGTCGGCAGCTTGTCGGCGTCGAGCGCGTCGATCAGCAGAAACAGCGGCTGCTCGGCGGCGTCGAGGAAGTCGCGCAGGGATGCCTGCGCTGCAATAATCTCTTGTTCGCTCACGTCGCCGTAGAAGCGCAAGCGAATCACGTGTTTGTCAATATACCAGTCGCTCTGAGTGGGCACAGTAAAACCAGCCTGTCTGATGATTGAGAAATCCGTCACAATTGTAACCGTTTGCAGGCTGATTTTCGGCTCTGGCGAGGGAAAATTTACACAGAATTCAGATTTGTATTATTTTTATGCCCCGAACCTGAAAGAGTGGCACTAATCGCTCCGTCAACAAGAACCGGCGCAGGCTAAAAAGTCTGCGCCGGTTTTGAAAATACTTGGCTCAGCTTACGCCGGAATGACGGCGGTTGCTTCAACCTCGATCAGCAGCCCGTCGCGTGCCAGCCGCCGCACCTCGACCGCCGTACTCGTCGGCGGATGCGCGAGGTTCACGTAACGATCCCGCACCTCACGCACGACGGCGAGCTGCGCAATATCGAGCAGGTAGATGTTCAGCTTGATCAGCGCATTGAAATCCGCGCCGACAGCCGCAAGCGCGCCGCCAATATTGGCGAAGACCTGCTCGGTCTGGGCTTTCAGGTCGCCCGCGCCGACCAGCGCCCCGGACGGGTCGAGTGCGATCTGCCCGGAGAGGTAAATCGTTCTGCCGCCGGTCACCTCGGCGATCTGCGAATACCCGGTCGGCTGGTGAATCGCGGGCGGGTTGAATAGTCGGAAGTTCAATTCTTGCATCACATCTACTCCCTGTTTGAACGAGCTGCGATAGATTTATGCCTCTTTAGGAGCTTTCTACAGGCATTGTTTTCACCCCTCTCCCCTAAGCGAAGCGACTGCGTGGGAGAGGGGCGGGGGTGAGCTTACAAGGGTAGGTATTTAAGCTTTGTTCTGACCTCACCCCTAAATAGGCTTGTCCGGTACTCGAATCAGCATCATTTGTCTCTTGCTGCCGCTGCTGACCCCACCCCCGACCCCTCCCCGACTTCAGGGAGGGGAGCGTACACGCCGTTGGCTGCCGACACGCTGCGTTTTTCCCGAAGCTGCGAGGCAAGTGCCGACAATTCGGGGCACGGTTAGGGAGCACGGCTATGTTTTGAATACCGGACAAGCCTTAAATCCCCTCTCCATTGCATAGAGAGGGGACTTTAAAACCTTCTACGAGCCGTCTTTACCCCCTCTCTACGTAGTGGAGAGGGGGCAGGGGGTGAGGTTAATAAAAAACCTACCCCTGATAGGCGGGGGTGAGGGGTACTTAGCCCCTGAGGAAGCTGTACGGATAGGGCAGCGGCTTCGCGCTGGCGCTGTTGAGCCGTTCGAGCTGCTCGGCGCTCAGCGACCAGCCGACCGCGCCCAGATTGTCCTCAAGCTGCGCCATCGTCCGCGCGCCGATGATCGGCGCAGTGATGCCCGGACGATCCTTGACCCAGTTCAGCGCCACCTGCGCCGGTGATTTGCCGGTCTCCTCGGCGACGGCGAACAGCGCGTCGAGCGTGCCCCACGTGTGCTCGTTGTCATACTTATCCCACGACTCGCTCCAATTTTGCTCGGTCGCCTGCTTGATCCGCGTCCCTTGCAGCGGCGCACTCATCCCCCGGTGATACTTGCCCGCCAGCCAGCCGCCGCGCAGCGGACTCCACGGGATGATCCCCAGTCCCTCGTTCTGGCAGATCGGGATCAGTTCCCATTCGGTCTCGCGGTCGAGCAGGTTGTAGAGCGGCTGCAAGCACGAGAACTGCTCCCAGCCGTGCTGATGGCTCAGATCGACTGCTTTTTGCAGATGCCACGCCGCGAAGTTGCTCGCGCCGATGTAGCGGACTTTGCCCGCCTTGACCAGCCCGTCGAGCGTGCTCAGCGTTTCTTCGAGCGGCGTCGCCGCGTCCCACATGTGGACTTGATACAGGTCGATGTAGTCCGTCCCTAACCGGCGCAGCGACGCCTCGACCGCGCTGAGGATGTGCTTGCGGCTCAGCCCGTGATCGTTGGGGCGCTCACCCATGTTGAAGCGCACTTTGGTGGCGAGGACGAATTCGTCGCGCTGCTTGCCCTTGAACCAGCGACCGAGCAGTTCCTCCGAGCCGCCCGCGCTGTAGACGTTCGCCGTGTCGATGAAATTGCCGCCAACCTCGACGAAACGGTCAAGCATCTGAAAGCTGGTCGGCTCGTCGGCTTCGCGTCCGAAGGTCATCGCGCCGAGGCACAACTCGCTGACTTGCACCCCGGTTTTGCCTAAATTGCGGTATTCCATAATCTTGTTCTCCTGTGAACTAAAGTGATTCTCTCTGTTCGATTTGCGTTATATAACCTTTGGTGTGAGTTATTGCCCCTCACCCTGCTTGCTAGCGCAAGCCGTCCCTCTCCCACGTAAACGGGGAGAGGGACAAAACCCACGTCCTTCCCCCCTCGCTCCGCTTGCGTGGGAGAGGGGGTCAGGGGGTGAGGGGTTAAAGCGCTGTCCCTGCTGTATTCAGGCGATCCATCTGCCCGGCGCTCAACTTCACGTCGAGCGCGCCGAGGTTTTCGGCGAGCTGTTCCTCGGTGCTGGCGGCGATCAACGGGATCACGCTGCGCTGGAGCATCCACGCAAGGATCACTTGGTTGACGGTCGCGCCGCTCTCGTCGGCGACGGCGCGCAGCGCATTGAGCCGCTGATCGTTGTCGGGCATCTGGAACTCGCTCCGCAGCGCGCGATCCGCTCGCGTGTACGCGCCCGATTGCAGCACACTGTAGGCGAGCAGGGTCATCGGTCGGTTGGCGAGATAGTCGATCAGGTCGTCGTTGACGAACTCCTGCGGATTGACGCTCGTGCCCGGTCGCAGCCGCAGATAGGTGTAATGCTGCTGCACGCAGACGAACTCCGCCCAACCGCGCGTCTGGCTGATCCAGTGGGCTTGTTCCAGCCGCCATGCCAGATAATTGCTCGCGCCGATGAAGCGGACTTTCCCCGCCTGCACCAAGCGATTGAAGGCTTCCAGCGTTTCCTCGAGCGGCGTCTCGCGGTCGTCGACGTGGGCGTAATACAGGTCAATCGTCTCGACGCCCAAGTTCTTTAGTGATTTATCGCACTCCTGCTCGATGTCGCGCGCGCGCAGCCGCTGCGGGACGTCGCCGTAGGGGAAGCCGACCTTCGAGGCGAGGAATACGTCGGCGCGGCTGCCGCGCTGTCGCAGCCATTCGCCCAGCAGCGTTTCGCTGTCGCCGCCTTGACCGCCCGCCCAATGCGCGTAGATGTTCGCCGTATCGATGAAGCTGCCGCCGCCCGAAACGTATTGATCGAGGATGCGGAACGACGTCGCCTGATCGTTGCGCGTGCCGAAGTACATCGCGCCCAAGCATAATGAACTGACCTTGACGCCAGTCTTTCCGAGTTCTTGTGTCTTCATAAAAAACTACTCCTTTAAGTAACCATTGGTGCTAGTCTGCTTGCGCTTATTTCCCCTCACCCTGCTTGCTGTCGCAAGCCGTCCCTCTCCCACGTAAACGGAGAGAGGGACAAGAACCAGCGATCTTCCCCCTCTCCCCGCTTGCGTGGGAGAGGGGTCGGGGGTGAGGGGGTATTAGCGTTCCAGCACCACGTCGATCTGCCGCATCTGCTCGGCATTGAGCGCGCCGAAGCGCAGCGCGCCGCAGTTCTCCTCGGCTTGCGCCAGCGTGCGGAAGCCGGGGATCGGGATCGTGTGCCCGCTGCGTCCCCACAGCCAGCCGAGCGCGCCCTGCGCCAGCGTGCGCCCCTCGCTGGTCAGGATGTCGCGGATCGCCTCCATCTTCCCCAGCCATTCCGGGTTCGGCTTGCCGTCCTTGAAATATTTCATCCACGACGGCGCATTCGGACCGCGTATGTCGTCACCGGGCAGGGTGCTGCCCGATTTATATTTGCCGGTGAGCAGCCCCATCGCCAGCGGACCGCGATTGATCGCCGCCAAGTTGAATTCGTCGCAGACGGCGAGGATGTCCGGCGCGTCGTCCAGCACGTTCAACTCGACCTGAATCGACGTGCAGTTCGCTCCCTGCGCGAACACCCGCGCCCGATCCGGGTAGTCGGTGCTCCAGCCATAGGCGCGGATTTTGCCCGCCTTGACCAGTTCTTCCAGCGTCTCGCGCACCGGCTCCGCTTGATCCGCCGGAAAGCCGTTGAGGTGGAATTGGTACAGGTCGATGGTGTCGGTGTTCAGCCGCCGCAGCGATGCTTCGCAGCATTCGCGGATCGACTGCGGATCGACAGCACCGGCGGGGCGCTGGCGCTGTTCGTCGCTGACCAGATTCCCGAACTTGGTGGCGATCACGACTTGATCCCGCCGTCCTTGAAGGGCGCGAGCCAGCACGCTCTCGCTGTGTCCGCTGCCGTAGGCGTCGGCGGTGTCGAAGAAGTTGACGCCCAACTCTAGCGCCCGCTGGATGCCGCGAACGGATTGCTCGTCGTCGGCGCCGCCGCCCCAACCGCTGCCGCCGACCGCCCATAATCCCATGCCCATCGCGCTGATCTCGATCCCGCTGCGTCCGAGCTGGCGGGTTAACGTTGCTGTCGTCGTCATAATTAAATCTCTCCTCGTAAATTTTGCCCGGAGCGCTTTGGCGCTCCTGAACCTCGCCCCGATTTTGACACAGCCGGGGCGATCTGTCAGGTCGCCCCGGTTCTATGGTTCGCCAATTGGATTCCCTGCGATCTTTTACCTCACCCCGCGGTGAGGTTCAGCAGGGGCTTTCGCACGGCTGCTCGGCGACCGGGTAGGTTCGGCTTTCGGCGTACAGGTTGCGCAGCTTCACGCCGGTGATGATCAGCAGTTCGCCCAACATCAGCGCGATCTGCCGGATCATCTGGGTGGTCAGCGACGGCGGCGACGGTTCATCCGCCCACGTCGGCTCTGCCTGATCGACGATCTCCTGCTGGCGGGTGGTACTCAAACAATTCAAGCTGAACGGATCCATGAGGTTTCCTCACTTTCTTGCGGTTGATACGGTTGCTACTGAGCAAAATCGAACGAGGTTCTGGTCGCGCCCGGCGACCAAAAACGGGAATTAATCTGTCAATGATGTGGACTGGTTGATCGGTGGGTTAGCGAGCGGCTTCTCGCGGCTGGGCAGCCTGCTCTACGACGATCCCTTCGTAGAGGTCGATCTTGTGGTCGATGACCTTCAGGTGATCGCGCAGTTCGCCCATGTGGGCTTCGACGCGGCGGCGCAGTCCTTTGAGCATGTCCAACCGCTCCGCCAACGTCTCGTCGCCAAGACGCTGAAGCTCGGCGTAACGCTGCATCTCCTGAATCGACATGCCGGTCGCCCGCAGCTTGTTGAGAAACTGAATCCACCCAATGTCATCGTCCGAGTAGCGACGATGAGTATTCTCCGCTCGTCCAATCGAATGGATCAGCCCGATGCGCTCATAGTAACGCAGGGTATGAACGCTCAGTCCGGTTGCCTCGGCAACCTGTTGGATGGTGTAAACGTCGGTTTTTATGTTCATGAGTTTAGTCTACAAGTTAGAGTGCACTCTAAGTCAAGACCCCAATTTTCAATCTTGCCCTGAGCGATCCTCACTTGCTTCTCAGCGTGTTTTGATGTACTCGATCAGATTGTGCATTTCCCCGGCATCGTAAATGCCATGGACGAGTTCGAGAAAAGCGACCCATTCGCCGGCGGTATGCTTGTGCTGCTGCCCGAAGACGATCCCCTGCATGTTCAATCCCGGAGGCGGCGAGTTCAACGTAATCGGCGTCGTAAGTACACAGGACGTAACCCATCCGCGCGGCTCGCTCTAAATGACTGACGTCGCTGTCTCCGAGTGTGTTGAGGTCACGCGCCGTTACCGCCTCGATGCCCCGTCTTTTGAGCTGTTCAGCGATAACGACCTGAACGTTCTCATCGAGGTAGAAGCGAACCTTCGTTGCCAACGCGCTTGTCCTCTAGTGCTTCGGCGCGCCGAATCTGATCGCGAATTTGGGTGTCGATCTCGGCTTTGTGATCGTAGTAGTAGGAGAGCGCGGCATAGACCTGCGCCGGCGTCAAACCATACCAGTCGGCGATGCCGTCCGCGTCTTGCTGGTGATACAGTCGGGCTATCGCCACGTCAACTACAGTAACGCCGGTTCCGACAATGTGAGCGCGACCGCCCCGAACCTTCGAGTCGATGGCGATCAGATCGATGCTTTGCACGCCTTCCCCAGTGGGATGTTGTCTGGCACTCACAGATAAACCTCTCAGCTTGTTGCTAAGCCAGCGTCTTGATCACCTGCGCGATGTGATTCACGTCGTGATGCGTGACGTTGAGCGCCTGATCGAGCACCGTGATCGTGCCCCACGACGGGTGCACCCCCGTCCGCTGCCACTGCTCCGCCGACAGCCCGCTCAAATAGTCGATGTAGGCGCGCCGTCGGCTCAGGAAGCTGGCGAGCACGTCGGCGAGCGGCTGCGTCGCGTAGCCGTGCTGTCGCACCAGTTCGTCCTGATCGTAGGGGCTGAGCGCGGGCGCATCGCCGTTGATCATGGCTTGCGTGCGCTCCATGAAGATCGCGTCGTAGTCGTTCAAATGACCGACAATTTGGACGACGTTCCAGCCGTCGGGTCCGTCGGTGGCGCTGATCGCCCGCTGCTGATCGACGCCTTGCAGGATCGTTTGCAGGATGATCGGGGTTCTCGGCAGGTCGAGCAGCGTCTTTTCAGGCGTAAAGATTGGCATGGTCTCTCCTCGTCAATCGCTGCTAGCGGAGCGTTGTTCCGCGTTGAACTGATCTAAGCCTGCCCAGTCGCCGCGCGCGGCGTAAGCCGCCTGCTGCCGCCACGTATCCACCTCGCCGACCAAGCGCACGCCGCCCGCGTCGAGCGCGGCGCGGATGGCATCGTCGGTGCTGTTGGCGAGCTTCTGGAACGAGTCGATCCCGGCGTCCTTGAGCGCCTGCGCCGACTTCTTGCCGACGCCGCGCACTTTGGTCAGATCATCCGGCTTGCCGGTCGGGGCGGCGGGGGTTGCCGTTTCTGCTGGGATCGGTTCGACGGATGCGGGTGCTTCTGCGCTTGCCAGAGCTTCCACGTCAGCGACCTCAACGCCTTCCGCTGCTTTCGCCGCTTCCAGCCCGCTAGGTTGGTCTGCTGCCGCCACTGGCTCAGCTTTAGTTTCGCCCATGAAGGGGATCACGCCTTCTTCCGTCACCGAGACGACCCGCTGCGTCTCCGCTTCGGGGTCGGGACGGATGGTCATCGTTTGGGCTAAGGGGACGGTCGTCGCGCTGACGCGATAGCTGTGAAGGTCGCTACCGCCGGGCAGGGCTGGATCGGGATCGCCCATGCTTTCGGCTTCGACCGGCTCAGCGCTTGGCTGTCCGCTGCCAAATCGGGAACGCAGCGACAGCGCCAAGCCCGCGCCGATCACGAACAAGAGCAGCGGCAGCCACCAATCCCCGGCAGGCGCACTCTCGACGACCCGATTCATGGCGACGAACAGCGCCGCCAGCAAAAACAGGATTGCCAGCAGCGTTCGCGTCGAACGGTCAACAGACATGGTGTTACTCCCTTGTGCATTGTTCCGGGATTATGACGTTATTATGACACATCTACGACCGAAACCAAAAGAGTAATGATCCATGCTTGACAACGCTTATTTTCGTCCCGCATAATAGACTGAATTGATTTCGAAAGGACGGTTTCCACTGACTCGCCTGCACACATAGTCCCGCCCAGCCTGATCGGATCAGCCCTGTGCTGATGCCGCTTCTCGTCTCGTGAGCCTGCGGATCGGCGCTCCCTCGGAGCGTTCATCCGCGCCGCTGCATGTGTGCAAGGAAACCGTATGAATAGGATAACCCATCGCCGCCCCGATGCGGTGGCGATCTACCTGCTGCTTGAGGGCGTCTCCGCCCTGCTCTTTAGCGTCGTCGTGACGATCTACGTCGTCTTTTACGCCCAAACCGTCGGGCTGGACACGCTCCAAATCGTCTTGTTCGGCACGGTCTTCGAGACCACCATTTTCTTGTTCGAAATCCCCACCGGCATCGTCGCCGACGTCTACAGCCGCCGCCTCTCGGTGATCCTCGGCATCCTGCTGACCGGCGCTGCTTACGTCGTCGAGGGACTGGTGCCGACCTTCGCCGTCGTCTTGGCGGCGGAGGTGATCACCGGCATCGGCGCGACCTTCCTCAGCGGCGCGACCGAAGCGTGGATCGCCGACGAAGTGGGCGCGGATCGCGTCGGGGCGGTTTACGTGCGCGGCGCGCAGGTCAAGCAGATCGCCGCCATCGCCGGGATCGTGATCAGCGTGCTGCTCGCCAGCGTCGCCCTGACCATCCCGTTCGTCGCGGCGGGCGCGGTCTTTCTGCTGCTTGCCGCCTTCCTGATCGCCACCATGCCGGAAGACGGCTTTAAGCCGACGCCGCGATCCGAGCGAGCGACGTGGCGCTCGCTGACGGCCACCCTCCGCGACGGCGCGCGGCTGATCCGGCTGCGTCCGCTGCTGCTGTTCATCCTCGGCTATACTTTCATTTTCGCCTTTCACGGCGAGGGCTTCGATCACCTCTGGCAGAAGCACGTCCTCGACGACTTCACCCTGCCCGCCGTTGGATCGCTGGACTCGGTGGTCTGGTTCGGCGTCTTCAGCCTCGGCGCGAACCTGCTCGGTCTCGGCTTGAGCGAGATCGTCCGCCGCCGCGTCGATCTGCGCGACGGGCGGGTCGCGGCGCGGGCGCTGCTGGTGATCACGGCGCTCCAGCCAATCGGCATCCTGATCTTCAGCCTGACCGGGAACTTCGCCGCCGCGCTGATCGCCTTCTGGGGGATTATGGCGCTGCGCGGCGCGGGCGAGCCGGTCGGCAAAGCGTGGCTCAACGGCAGCCTTGAGCCGTCCAGCCGCGCGACCATGTTCTCGGTCGCGTCGCAGACCGGCGCGTTCGGCGAGATCGTCGGCGGTCCGCCGGTCGGCTGGATCGGGCAGGCGTTTTCCGTCCGCGCAGCCCTCGCCAGCACCGCCGCGATCCTCGCGCTGGCTGTCCCGCTGCTCGCCGCCGCGCTGCGCAAGTCGCCAACCGCCGCAGGCGCGTCAAATACGGGGATCGAACATCTGCGTGGTTGATGTGAAAGCGAAGCATCCATAAAGCGGATGTACACTGTCATACGTCAGTCATAGGCGGAGCGGAGGACAAACCATGCGCCAGATACCGAAATCGCCGCAGCAGGCAGTGACCGAACTGCAAGAACTCTTGAAACGCATCGATGTCGCAATCGATACCAAGAATAAGGAAAAGGCACAGATCGACGCGGAAATCGCCCAGCTTAAGCAGCAGGCGAAGGACGTTGCCAAGCAGATTGAGGCGATCGAGAAAAAGGAGGGTTGAGGGCGGTTGATCGCCCAATCAAAACAGCGGCGATCCCCCTCACGGAGATCGCCGCTGTTGCTTTTACTCAGTCCTCAGTCCTGATCCCTCAGTCCTATTGGATGAAGCTGTCCTGATCCTGCCGCAGATTGAGGTAGTCGCTGCTGGCGTTTTCGTGCCGCTCGAACACCAGTTGATCGTTGACCTCGTCGATCACGATCAGGTCGCCGTTGCGGACGCCGCCGCGCAGAAGCTGCGCGCTCAGCTCGTTCTCGACGTAGCGTTGCAGCGCCCGCCGCAGCGGTCGCGCCCCAAACGCCGGATCCCAGCCCTTTTGCGCCAGCCAGCGCCGCGCCGGTTCGGTCAGGTGCAGCGCGAGTCCGCGCTCCGCCAGCCGTTCCGCCATCTCGCGCAGTTGCAGATCGACGATGCTCTCGACCTGCGCCAGCGTCAGCGGCTCGAAGATGATGATCTCGTCGATCCGGTTCAGGAACTCCGGTCGGAAGGTCTCGCGCATCGCCTTCTCGATCTTCTGGTGGTCGGCAATCGCCTGCTCGTCGGTCGCTTGGACGAAGCCCAACGCCCCGCCCTTCTTGGCGAACTCGGTGCCGAGGTTGCTGGTCATGATGATCACGGTGTTGCTGAAATCGACCGTGCGCCCCTGTCCGTCGGTCAAGCGACCGTCTTCGAGGATTTGCAGCAGCGCGTTCCAGATGTCCGGGTGCGCCTTCTCGATCTCGTCGAACAGGATCACGCGGTAGGGGCGGCGGCGCACCGCTTCGGTGAGCTGCCCGCCTTCCTCGTAGCCGACGTAACCGGGCGGCGCGCCGAACAAGCGGCTGACGTTATGCTGCTCGCGGTACTCGCTCATGTCGATGCGCACCAGCGCTTCCTCGTCGTCGAACATGAACTCGGCTAAAGCGCGGGCGAGTTCGGTCTTGCCGACGCCGCTCGACCCCAAGAAGATGAACGATCCAATCGGGCGACGCGGGTCTTTCAGCCCGCTGCGGGCGCGCCGGATGGCGTGCGAAATCGCCGTGACTGCGCCGTCCTGCCCGATGATCCGCTCGTGGAGTTTTTCCTCCATGCGCAGCAGCTTCTCGCTCTCGGTTTCGAGGACTTGGTTGGTCGGGATACCCGTCCATTGGGCGACCACTCCGGCGATGTCCTCGGCGCTGACGACCTCGTCAATCGTGTTTTCCTGCTGCCAGCTCAGCCGTTCCTGCTCGAATTCGCTCTCAAGCTGGATGCGGCGCATCTTGTATTCGGCGGCGCGCTCGTATTCGCGCGCCATCCCGGCGGCTTCTTCGTCCGCCATCAAGCGCTGGAGCACGACCTTCATTTCCTTCAGGCGCGGCGGCAGCGAGTAGAGCGCCACCCGCAGTTTGGCGGCGGCTTCGTCCAGCAGATCAATCGCCTTGTCCGGCAGCTTGCGATCACTCACGTAGCGATCCGCCAGTCGCGCGGCGGCGACCACCGCCTCGTCGGAAATCGTGACCTTGTGATGCGCCTCGTAGCGGTCGCGCAGACCGAACAGCATGTCGATGGTTTCCTCGACGCTCGGCTCCTCGACGTAGACCGGCGCGAACCGGCGGTCGAGCGCGCTGTCCTTCTCGATGTGCTGGCGATATTCGTCCAGCGTGGTCGCGCCGATGCACTGAAGTTCGCCGCGTGCCAGCGCCGGTTTCATCATGTTGCCCGCGTCGAGCGCGCCTTGCGCCGCCCCCGCGCCGACCACCTGATGCAGTTCGTCGATGAACAGGATGATCTCGCCCTCGGAGCGCTGCACTTCGTCGATGGTCGCCTTCAGGCGCTCCTCGAACTCGCCCCGGAAGCGGCTGCCCGCCAGCATCGCGGCGAGGTCAAGGCTGATGACCTTCTTGCCCTGCAAAATCTCCGGCACGTCGGCATCGGCGATCTTCTGCGCCAGCCCTTCGGCGATGGCGGTCTTGCCGACGCCCGCTTCGCCGATCAGCACCGGGTTGTTCTTGGTGCGGCGGCACAGGATTTGGATCACGCGCATGATCTCGCCGTCGCGCCCGATCACCGGGTCGAGCTTGCCTTCGAGCGCCATACGGGTGTAATCGCGGCTGTACTTTTCGAGGGTGCGATAGCGGCTCTCCGCCTGCGGATCGGTCACGCGCTGACCGCCGCGCACGTCCTTGATCGCGTCGTTGGTGCGCTCGCGCGTGACGCCGTTATCCGCCAGAATCTTCGATGCGGCGGTGTTGCGTTCGCTCAGGATGGCGAGGAAAATGTGCTCGGTGGAGATGTATTCGTCGCGCAGGCGGTTGGCTTCCTCGTTGGCGAGGTCGATGATCCGCTTGACGCGCGGGGTAATAAAAACTTGATTCGTGCCGTGCCCGTAAATCGCTGCCTTCGGGCTGGCGCGGAGGATTTCGTCTAAACGCGAACGCATCGCGCCCACGTCCACCGTCATGCGCTCCAAAATCTGCGGGATCACGCCGTCGGTCTGCTCCAGCAGCGCGAGCAGGATATGCTCGGTATCGACCTGATTATGACCGTAGCGCTGCAAAATTTCGTAGGCACGAGCGGCGGCGTCCTGCGCGCGTTCGGTAAATCGCTCAAAACGCATCATAGTGGTTAGCACCTCTTGCTAAGGCGTCTTTATTCCATTGTAGTACAGAACAATGACGCTTGATGAAAATGGGAGGCGAGTCTGTGAACTCTAGCCTGAAGTATAACCTGCTCGTGTAAAAATTACGTTTGCGCTGCGTGAATGATGCGCAAGAAACGGTTATTCCCCCTCACCCCCGACCCCTCTCCCACGCAAGCGGGGAGAGGGGAGAAGAACGCGCATTCTCATTTACGGGGTAACAAATGCGGAGCGAATTTGTGCTAAAACAGCAGGCAAATCGGTTTCGACCTGATTGACGGTGATGCGAACGAAACGAACGCCGAGTGATTCAATGATTTCTTGGCGCAGGGTGTCGGCTTCACGCTGCGATTCGTGAATTCCACCATCAACTTCGACCGCTAATCGCTCTTCAGGACAGTAGAAATCGACCACAAACGCGCCAATTGGATTCTGACGCCGGAATTTTCGCTCCTCAAGCTGCCGATTTCGCAAAGCCCGCCAAAGAATCGCCTCGCTCGGTGTTCGTTCATGGCGTAATTCTGCCGCCAACTCGTGCATTTTGGCTTTTAGCTCAGGGGGTATCTTCCAGCGTTCTTAACTCATCGCTGCCTACCTTCAGTTCCCCGCGCTCAGCGCTTTTCTCAGTTACGACTTAGCTTGTCAGCGTCTTACGCCCGCTTGTCTCCCCTCTCCCCGCTTGCGTGGGAGAGGGGTCGGGGGTGAGGGGGCAGTTCTACCGCTGAATCCGCGCCCGCCGCAGATCCTCTTCCGCCTTAGTCAGCAGCTTGTCGAGCATGTCGAAGATTTCCATCGTCGCGCTTTCGGCGAGTCGTACCCGTCCACGATACGCTTCGCGCAGCCCCTCGACCACCGTCCACGGATCGTCGTTGGGACCCGTCACCTGTAGGTTGACGATCACCCCGCCCAGCGCCAGCGGCAGATAGATGTAGACCAGATCGGCTTCGGCTTGCCCCGCCAGCCACGCGATCACCTTGTCCGCGTAGTTGACCCGCTCGGCGCGGTCGCCGAGGTTGGCGCGCACCCGCGAGCAAATCAGCGTAAAGCCGAGCATGATCGCGTCGTAGACCAGCGGCTCGAACAAGTAGCCCGCCACGATCTCGCCCGGTTCGTGCCGCGCGATGCTGGAGTCGTGCGCCAGCACCTGACACAGCGTCTGGAACCAGCGCTGATCCTCAAGGTCGTAGGTCGGGTCGATCTGCGAGCGGTCGTCCAGCGTGTAGGTCAGCATTTTGGCGATAGCTTTCGTCTCGCCGGGATGCAGCGGCAGCCCGCGCGCGGCGTAAGCGTCGTCGACCGCGTGCACCAGCGAGGCATAGACCGCCACCCGCGTAAACGAGACCGCTAGCAGCCGCGCCTCGCTGACTTGGCTCAGCAGGTTGCGCTTTTCCTCGCTCATCTGCTCCTGCGTCCACAGGACTTCGTAGCCCGGTTTCGGCATCTCTTGGAGCGGGGGGATTCGTTTGGGCGTCACGTCGAACGTCACCTGCAGCATCTCCGGCGACGGGTGCAGCGGATATTCGACCCACTCCACCTCGCGCAGCGCGTGCAGCTTGAACGGCGAGACCGCCAGCACCGACGGCGGCGCGCCGCGCGCTGCCGTGCGCACCGTGCGGGCTTTGCCGCAGCGATAGCGAATGCCAACGCCAATCGGCAGGTCGTTGAGCGGCTGCACCGGCTGCACCACCACCAGCGGCAGCCGCAACGCCCCGACCTCGCCCGGACTCAACGTCAGCGAGACCGACTTCTTCGGCGCCGTGATCGTCAGCTTGCTGCCGTCCGCCGCCTTGCTGGGGATTTGCAGCCCGACCGTGATGTCCATGTTTTGGTCGACCATACTTTGCAGAATGACGACCACCTCGACCGGCTGGTTGAAGTAGGCGCGGCGCGGGAAAATGCCGACCGCCGCTTGCAGGGTATCGTCGAACGTCACCCGCAGCCCGCCCGCAATCGCGCCGAGCACGTCCGGGTAAAGGGGGTTGAACTGATTATTCAGAGTCATAGTCTATGTACCGTAGAAACCATAGCGCTGTCCCGCCCGCGCGATGATCTGGTTGGTCATTGTATAGATCG
Organism: uncultured Chloroflexia bacterium; assembly: GCA_963826685.1. Classification (GTDB taxonomy): domain Bacteria; phylum Chloroflexota; class Anaerolineae; order Aggregatilineales; family Phototrophicaceae; genus Flexifilum. The sequence goes on from CAWGYC010000012.1 coordinate 93,536, forward strand.
GCTGTTCGTCCGGGCTGAGTTTCTCGAAACGGTCTTCCAGCGTCATCCCGAGGGCGTTGAGTAAGTCTACCGGATTTTCTTTCGCGAGGGCGATCTGGTCGCTGATCAGGATGCCACCCATGACCAGCGGCAGATAGACCCGGTTGAAATCCAGCCCTTCTTTCGCTTTCAGTAGATCGATCAACTGCTCGCGGTAGGCGTCTTGCTCCTCGACGCTGCCGAAGTTTTCGCCCGTCGTCTCGCCGATCAGGTCGAAGCCCAAATCAACCGCGTCGCGCAGCAGATCGTCGTAGAGATACCGCGTGATCACCTGCGTCGGATGCGTCGCCGCCCGCGCGTCGATCTCGATGGTACCCAACATGCCCCGAAACCAATGCGGCAGTACCGGCGGGGCATCCAGTGCCAGCGGGTCGCGTCCGAGCAGGCTTTCCACGTCGTAGCCGCGCGCGACAATCGCGCCGTGCGCCGTGACGCGCGGCGTCGCGTATTCGAGCACCAGCGTCATCAACTTGGCAATCGCCGTCGCCTCGGCTTCCTTGAGCGGGTAGCCCGCCGCTTTGAACCGGCTCTCGGTCGTCTCGATCAGCGGTTGCAGCAGCAGTTGACGTTTCAGGCGCGGCAGCGTGTTGATCTGCACCAGCGTCCCATAGCGCTCCAATAACAGGCGGTCGTCCTGATAATCGGAGACCTTGCACAGGCTGACCCAACCCGGCGTCAGGTCGGGAATCTTGCCCACCGTCCCAGACATGACCGTCAAGCCCACGTCGATAATGCTGCGCCCGCGCCGCTTCTCGGTCGAGAAGGTCACGATCCGCAGCGCCTCGATTGGGGCTTTGGTCTCATCGCTCAGGTAATCCATGTCGACCGCGCCGCCGCCCTCGCTGCTGCGGATGCGGTTGGCTTTGCCCGAAGCGCGCACCTCGACTTCGACGCCGATCTTGTAATCGTCGCTGATCGCGGTGTCCGGCAGCGTCGTCACCGGCAGCATCACGTAGCCAACCTCTGCCGCCTTGACTTCGACCACCAACCGCTGCGTCTTGCCGATGAAGCGCTCCGGCTGGCGGTGCGCGTCGACGCCGGGCAGGTGCAGCGCCATCGAAACGTCGATCACCGAGTCGGCGGCGTTCTGCACCAGCAGGATCACCTCAAACGGACGCCCCGCGCGCACGAGGCGCGGTCGAACGGCGACCGCCACCTGCGCCATGCCGATGTTACAGCGGTCTCCGCCCGTAATCAGACCTAGAATATCGGGATAATTGGGTGAATCAGACATGAGTACAACCACGTTCAATCAACTTATATAAGCGTAGTATAGCAAGGGTTTTGCCTTGTCCGCTTACAGTCGGCTGGCACAAAGGTCAGGGTGAGCAAAATTTACGTTATCAAGTTTCCCGTTCCCCCTGACCAACGACCCGATCCGCTGCCGTCGCCGTAAGGGCGGGACCTACCCCGTCCGGTTTCACTGACGGGGATTAACTCATTTCTTCCGCCTGCAATCTCGCCTGATTCTGCAAAATGAAATTAAATATGTAATTAAAAAGCTGTGAGAAAGCCAACATTTCAAACTGAATTACCCTATAATGGCTTTCAATGAACCTTTCAAATCACATGACGATTTGATCGGCGGCATTCTGAACGAACAATCAAGGAGAAACATCATGTTAAGTTGGGCAATCGGTTTTCTGGTCATCGCGTTGATCGCGGCATTCCTCGGCTTCTCCGGTGTCGCCGGTACAGCAGCCGGGATCGCCCAAATCCTGTTCGTGATCTTCCTCGTCCTATTCGTCGTCTCGCTGATCTTCGGGCGTCGCACCCCGACAGTCTAAGCGCATCTCCAGTTTAGGCACCCGTGTGACGGGACCTAAAAACGGCGGCAAGGGTTAACCCTCGCCGCCGTTTTTGATTCTGGCAGTGCTAGCTCAAAACGCTACTTGTGCGTGCCGTTCGGTACGCTAACCACATTCGTAGACACGTCGACAGAGGTATCTGCTTCGCTGTCTACTTCTTCGTTCTGCCCGTCGACGACCGGTGCCTGTTCTTCACCTTCGATCATGGTTGGTGCCTGACCTTCGGTCGGTGCGACTTCGGCTTGAGCTACATTTTGCGTGGCTTCTTCCGTTGACACCTGAATCGGTAGCGGCATCATATCGCTTGCGGACGGTATGATTTCGGCTTGGGCAGCGACTTCGCCTTCCATATGCGGGATCGGGATGGCAGTGCTGCTAGGCTGACGTTCTTCAGGCTCAGGCGTGATTTGGCTGCCGAAGCCGCTTGTCCAGTCGCTCACGTTGCGCATTAGCGACTGATCGCCGTTGATCATCGCTTGCGTCGCCTGATCCATCCACTTCAGCCGCTCGTCGTTGAAAATGTCCTCGATCTGCGTAACATATTCGGCGTAATGCTCCGGATCGTCGCGCTGGGTGCTCGGTAGCCCTAGCCAGTTCGCCACCACCGCATCGAGTTTCCCCACCGTCGCGTGATACATCGGGTAGACCTGACCGTACATATTCAACTGAGTGTAAGTCGTTAGGGCTGCCACCAGCGCCGTCGTGATGGCGACGTACTGCTCCCAGCCATTCCCGAAAACAGCGACCAGCGATCCTGCGCCGCCCACGATCAATATTAAGGTTCGGAAATTTCGAAGGTTATTGTAATCCTTGTTGATTTTGTTGACGTACCACGTACGCTGCGGGATCACGCGGTAAGCGATATAGTCGCTGCCGCTGATGAGCTTAAATCCTTTGTCGGCTTTGTTATCCGTTTTCCCGGCGACGTCTTCTTCGGTGAGCGTTTTCGTCACCCGATGCGCCGGGATGGGTACGTCGATTTTCTCGATTTCGTCCCGCGTATCGTTCACGGCTTGCCGGAGCATATTCTGCTTTTGCAGCGTGGTCAGGTTCGGATCGGCGTAATTGCCCGCGTTCATGCGATACAGGTAGATTTCGCGCCGAATCTTCTCGGCAGCCACGCGATGCACAACCCACGCCATGCTGGGTGCAAATTGCAGCGCGTAGGACATCATTCCCGCCAGTGCTATCGGCGCAGCGACCAAAAACAGCCACCGCAGCGTCTCGACAGCTTTTTCTATATCCGGCTGACTGGCGAGAAAATTGGTGATCGGCTTCGGCGCGAACAATACGGCGATGATGGTCGCGGCTATCGCCAACCAAATGATTCTGAGCCGATGCCGAGTGTGGCGCGTCTTCTGCGAAACCGAGACGTCATCGTAGGTGATGTAGTACTGCCACGCATATTGCAGCGCCGGATCGTTGACCGTGCGATATTCGGGATCGTCGGCGGGCGGCGCGCTGGGATGCGAGCCGGGCATTGGTACGGGGCTTAACGGTGGTGCGACCATTTGGAGTCCCCCCTAAATTACTATTTGTTATGAAGAAGATATGCTAATTCGACCCCTCAAGTCAAGCAGGCGCTTGACGCTGCCGTACCGAGATACTGTCTTGCACACGCCCGGTCGTGGAGTATAATCGCGGTAGTAAAATCCTTCAGTAAACGAACGCGGCACGGCAGTTGGATAAGCAAAAAGAACCCGTTTCTTCATCGCTCTATACCGAAGAATACTTCCGCACCGCCTGCGAAGGCTTTGACGTTTTCAACACCAGCGAAGGCGAGCAGCTTTCGCGGCGGTTGGCGTCGGCTTTCTCGCTGGCGGAGGTCAAACCCGGCATGGTCGTGCTCGACGTCGGCTGCGGGCGCGGCGAGATTTTGCGCCACGCCGCCCAGCTTGGTGCGGACGCCTACGGCATTGACTACGCCCCCGTCGCCGTCAATATGTCCCGCCAAGTGATCGACCCGCTCGAAGGGGTCGCGCTGGGGCGCACCGCCGTTTACCTCGCCGACGCCAAGACGCTGCCCTTTCCCGATGCCAGCTTCGACCGCGTGCTGATGTTCGACGTGGTTGAGCATCTGCATCCGTGGGAGCTGGATCAGGCGCTCGCCGAAATCCGGCGCGTGCTCAAGCCGGACGGGCGCTTCATCGTCCACACCGCGCCCAACATCTGGTATGACCGCTACGCCTATCCTATCGTCCGGCGCGTCCGCACGCTGACCGGTCGCAGCGAAGCGACCTACCCCAAGAACCCGCGCGAGTTTCTGGTCTCGGTCAATGAGCACGTCCACGTCAACGAGCAGTCGATGTGGAGCCTGAACAAGGTGCTGCGCGCCGCCGGTTTCCGGGGCAAAGTCTGGCTCGAAAGCCCCCCTCAGCACGGCGGCGAGAACTTCTTGATCGACAATCTGCGCACGCTCTTGTTCCGGCTGCCGCCTTTCCGCTGGTTCTTCGAGCGCGAGGTGTTCGCGGTCGTGGCGAAGGCGAAGGCGGACAGCCGTGCGTGACAAGCGTCCGGTTGACGAACTGAGCGTCGAGGAACTGGAGCGCGTTCTCGCCATCAAGCGCCGCGAGGAGCGCCAGCAGCACTTGCAGCGGATGCAGCGCGCCGGTCGCGTGATCGAGACCGTCACGCCCGAACCCGCCGAAGAAGTGCCCGCCGCGCCTCCTGCGCCGCTGGTCGAGCGTACCGTCCCCCCGCCTGATCCGGTTGCGGCGGCGCTCGCCGCGCTCACCCAACCGCTGCCGCCCGCGCCCGCTGCCGAACCTGTCCCGGCGACGCCCCATTTCGAAGAAGTCGTCGACCGCACCGTCAGCCCGCCGCCGCAGGTCAAGGTCAAACGCCGCCGCCTGCTGGATCGCGCCCTGTTGCTAATCGAAGTCAGCGCCGTTTTGCTGATCGGCGTGATCGCGGTCAATTTGGTGCAGGCGATTGGCACGCTCGAAAAAGAGACAGCCTCGGCGCAGCAGCTTGCCGACGAGAACCGCCGTTTAACCATCCCGACCGTCGCGCCGACGCCCACCATCCGCCTTGAGAACGTCGTTTTGCCCGGCGGTCACACTTTTGGGGATAACGGCGCGCCGCAGTTCAACTACAACGAAGTCCCGGCGCATCTCTACGCCCGCGTCCAGAGCGAGTGGATTCAGCCGGTGATCAACCGCCCGCCGCAGACCAGCGAAACCGCGCTCGCGCTGATCGTCCCCAAGCTCGACAACCTGAACGGGACGATTGTGCAGGGCGTCGACTGGGAGGCGCTCAAGCAGGGCGTGGGGCAGGTACCCAACGGCGTCAATCCCGGCGACGATTACGGCAACGTGGCGTTGGCGGCGCATAACGACATCTATGGCAAGCTGTTCCAGCACCTTGATCAACTCCAGCCCGGCGACACCTTCCAGATTCAGACGCGCACCAACGTCTACACCTACAGCGTCGTCGAGCAGCGGATCGTCGCGCCCAACGAGGTTGACGTATTGGAGCCGCGTCAAGGCGCGACCGCCACGCTGATCTCGTGCTATCCTTATCAGGTTGATAACCAGCGGATCGTCATTTTTGCCGACCGCATCAACTAAGAAAGTGCGACCTTTGCTGAGGTTGCTAGAGAGTAAGCGTAACGAAGGAAATCGTGTCCCATGCTTGTGCCGCGACGGGTTTAAACCCGTCGCTACCAAAACCGCGACCCACTGAAGGGGTCGCAACTGCGCAGATCGTCTTGAGTCGCCCCTTTAAGGCGAAACGAAGTTTCGCACGGCGACCGAATTCTCTAGCCGAGGGTTTAAACCCTCGGCGAAGTAGGCAGATGCATAATTGAAACGCTTTACATCGACTTGCTTGGCTTTTAGCTAATCGCTAATTTTGTACCTAAGCTCAACTATGAGGAGTGCCTGTTATGGCAAGAAAAAAATCCAGCCCGCAGCCCGTGACCGCCTCTGAACCCGCGCGCCCGGAGGAGCAGCTTCGATATGAGGAAACCTCCGCGCCGCCGCGCCAGCGCCCCTCGACCAGCGCCCGCCGCAGCGGTGAACGTAAGTCCGTCGGCGCGCGGTCAGCCCGCGAGCGCCGCGCCACTCGCAGCAGCACCAGCGCCCGTCGCAGCAGCGGTGAGTTGAGCCAATCGGTCATCTCCGAGATGCTGGAGCACCCGACGATTGAGGTTTCGGAAGACGAACTGCGCAAAGAGTATAGCTTCGTCATTGCCGACCTGCGCAGCATGGCGCTGCTCTCCGTCGCGCTGGTCGCCGCCCTCGTCGTGCTGGCGGAAATCCTGCCCAAATAACTGCTGATCGCGTCTCGGTGCGATTTGACCCGTCACAACGTTTTTGTAGGGGCGAACCTACGTGTTCGCCCACCGGGGCAGACACACCGGTCTGCCCCTACAGGACGCCGGTTGTCCTTTTTGCCCCGGATCGTAATTTTGATGCTTATGCCCTCGCCCCTCCCTGATTTCGGGGAGGGGAGGCGAACGCAGTGAGCGGGGGTGCGGTCAATGCGTCGCTCTTTCCTCAGCACTCGGTACTCAGTACTTTTTTGTACTATCTAGAGGTTGATTCCCCGCGCGTCGTGTGTTCAAATTGAGCAACGATAACCGATCCGCAAACGCCAATGCCTCAGCTTACTTGCAGCACCGACAGCCTGATCCTCGACTGGCAGAGTATCCCTTTCTTTGCCGGAATGAATGCCCGCAGCCTCGAACTCGTCCAATGCAAGGCACGCCGTCACTGCTACCAAGCGGGCGCGGTGATCTTCAACGAGGACGAGGAATGCGCGGGCTTTCACATTGTCGTCGATGGCTTGGTGCGCATTTACCGCGTCAATGCCGAAGGGCGTCTGCATACGCTGAGCCTGCTCCGCCCGCCCTCGACCTTCAACGAGGTCGCCTCGGTCGACGGTCGTCACAATCCGTTTAACGCCGTCGCCGTCACCAACGCCGAAGTCCTCGTCATCAGCCACCAAAATCTGCTCAACCTGATGGCGTCGGAGCGCACGCTCTTGAGCAATACGGTTCAAGCGCTGGCGCACCTCAACCGCGAGTACATCGAGCGGCTGGAGGATATGACCTTCCGCACCATCCCCTCCCGATTGGCGAAGCTGTTCCTCCACGAGACCACCTACGCCGACCAAATCTCGGAGACGCCGTCGCAGTTGACGCAGGAGGAAATGGCGTCGATCCTCGGCACCACCCGCGAGGTGGTCGGGCGCGCCCTACGCGGGCTGCTCAACGCCGGGCTGCTGCGCAAGAAGGGGCGTTACGTCTACGTCATCGACCGCGATGGACTGGAACATCTCGCCGCGACCAACACCATGCCCGGCGAGCGCATCCCGAAATAAAGCGATTAGCCGTTCGTTTTTAGCTAAAGACCGCCGCAGTCTTTTTGTAGGAGCGTAACCTGTTACGCCCGGTGAACCGCGTGTCGCAATCGGCTTAACTCTTGCTTTTTCTCAGCACTCGTCGCTCAGCACTTCTTTTCTCAGTCCCCGAACCTCAGTCCTTGCACAGCACTCGTTGACAAATTTAACCTCGGTTAAGATGATCCATCGTGCGCGAAAATTCCTCAACACGACGTGTTAAAAATCCAACAAAAGTTCCAGACGTACACCTGAAACCGGGGTAAATTCCTCTCATACGTCGATTCATGCTTAATTGAGGAGCGATTCATGACGCACATTATCACGAGCCTTTGCTTGCGCGACGGCGCTTGTGTCGAAGTTTGCCCGGTCGAGTGCATTGTCCCCGGTCAGCCGGAAAACGAGTGGCCTTGGTACTTCATCGACCCCGACACCTGCATCGACTGCGGCGCTTGCATTCCCGAATGCCCCTACGAAGCGATCTTCATCGAAGAAGAAGTCCCCGCTTCCTACGAGATGGCAGCCGGACAGGAGCGCATCCCCTTCGACACCAAGGAGCAAGTCGCGGCTGATGGGGGCGAAGTCGTCGACCTGACCACCGACATCCAGCCGAACTACGACTTCTACGCCAAGGGTCCCGGTTACGAAGCCCTCTAAAAACACCTGCTTCACGATCATCTTTAGGGGCACACGAAGCAACCGAAGGTTGCACTGTGCCCCGATTGTTTATTTTCTCAATCGCTAATGCCCACCCTCTACCTCGTCCCGATCCCGCTGTCTAATCCCGACGACATCACCCTGCGCGCGCTGCGGATTCTGCAAACTGTCAGCGCCATCGCCGCCGCCGATCTCGCTGCCGCGCAAGCCTTGCTGGATCATCACCGGATCGAAAAACCGATCATAGGTTACGGGGACGTGATCGACCGGTTGATCACGGCGGATGTGGCATTGGTGGCAGCTTCCGGCACCCCCGGCATTGGCGATTCGGCGCACGAGTTGGTGGTCGAGGCGATCCGGCGCGGCATCCGCGTCGAGCCGCTGCCGGGAGCCAACGCCCCGATCACGGCGCTGGTGCGCTCCGGCTTGCCGACCGATGCCTTCGCCTATTTCGACGTTCTTCCCGACGATCTGAGCCGCCTCACCAGCGACCCCGACACCCTGATCTTTCGCTCGGACGACGCCGTATCCGCGCTCGAACGCCTGTATACTTCCCTCGGCGAGCGCCAAATTTCGGTCGCTCGCCGCCTCACGCAGCCTGACGAGATCGTCTTTCGCGGCAGCCTCAGCGCCGCGCTTGCCGCCGGATTCGCCGGTGCTGCGCTGATCGTCGTCGCCGGGTCGCCCCCTGAGATCGCCGAGACGTGGGACGAAGCCCGCGTCCGCGCCGAACTGCGCCGCCGTCTCGCCGCCGGCGACCCGCTCAAGCTGGCAGCTAAAGCCATCGCCGCCCAAGCTGGCTGGGATCGCCGCACGGTTTACGCGCTCGGCGTTGAGGAAAAGCAGGGCTAAAATGCAGTTGCGTAAGGGTGATCTTCGTTGAGCGATCTTGTTCTATGCTAGAATAAACACATGAAGCAGTTTCATTTCATCGATCATGCCTTGAAGGAATTGAAGCGGCGCGGCATTCCTTTACAGGCGGTGACTGAAGCACTTCAATATCCCGATCAGATTGTGCCAAATGTCGAGGGACGAGAAGCCTACCACAAGCTGATCGAAATGGATGGGAAAACCTATCTGCTGCGAATGATCGTCGAGCGTGGCGACACGGTTGTTACGGTTTACCGCACGAGCAAGATAGAGAAGTATTGGAGAGACTGATGCAAGTTGAATACGATGCAAAGGCGGACATTTTCCGTATTCTCTTGAACGATGTGCCCATTGACGAGAGTGACGAAGCCGAACCCGGTGTGATCGTGGATTACGATGCAGAGGGAAATGTGATCGGCGTCGAGGTGCTTGACGCTTCAAAACGGATCAAAGCTCAGAAGCCGGAAGCCGAATCCGCCTGAGAGCAGGGCTAAAACCCACCCTAGAAATCTGTTTAGACTTCGCTACAATAAAAACTAATTTCGACAGCACAAAAGACGGCGTCGTCTTCGGCGCGTTTGTTCACGAGGATGTTTATTTATGGCTTCATATCACGGACCTAAGGCGAAAGTCCAGCGCCGCTTCGGTGAGGTGCTGATCCCGCGCACGAAATACCAGCAAATTCTGGAAAAGCGTGCCTATCCGCCGGGAGATCACGGCAAGGAAAAGCAGTACCGCAGCGGTCGACGCAGCGACTATGGCTTGCAGTTGAACGAGAAGCAGAAGCTGTCGTTCATCTTCAACGTCCGTGAAACGCAGATGCGCCGTTATTTCCAGAAGGCGCGGCATCTGCCCGGCAACACCGGCGCGAACCTGCTCCGCTTGCTGGAACGCCGCCTCGACAATCTGGTCTACCGCGCCGGTTTCGCGCCGACGATCTGGGCAGCGCGCCAGTTCGTCAAGCACGGGCACATCCTCGTCGACGGACAGCGGGTTGATCTGCCGTCGTACTCGGTTGCGCCCGGTCAGTCGATCTCGGTGAAGGAGTCGATGCGCAAGAACGTTCACGTCCTCGACGCGATGGAAGGCGTCGCCTACAACTTGGCGTACCTTCAGGTCGACCGGGACAGCTTCACGGCGAGCTTCAATGCCCTGCCCGACCGCGAAGAAATCCCCGTGCCGGTGGACGAGCAGTTGATCGTCGAGTTCTACACCCGCCTGACGTAATCCCAACCATACATCAAATCGAAAGCCCTACGCATCAGCGTGGGGCTTTTTGTTTTGGTTAAACGTCCAGCCGCTTTTCCATGTACACAATCGCCGATCCCTTGTAGGGTTCCCGCCCGGTCTCGACGTAGCCGACCCGCCCGTAGAGCGCGATGTTGTCAGTCATCAGCGCGTTGGTGTAGAGCCGCACCAGCGCGTAACCTTTCGCCCGTGTCCGTTCTTCCGCCCACGCCAGCAGCCGACGACCTAAGCCGCGCTGCTGAAACTGCGGCTGCACCGCTACGCTGTAGATCAGCAGCCGATCCCCTTCATCTTCCAGCACGATCAGTCCGGCGGGTTGATCCTCCACGTCGAGCAGCCAGACCTCACCCGCCGCGATCATGGGCGCGTAGTCGGTCGTCATCGGCTGCGGCTTGCGCCCCAGCAGCGGGACGTAATGGGCATAAGCCGCGTCGGTGATGGCGAGGATGATCGGCAAATCGTCCGCTGAGGCGCGGCGGATGGTCTCGTCGTTCATCGGTTTCTTGCTCGCAGCAGCTTGAGCACCTCGTCACTGCCCGGCGTGAGTTCCAGCGCCTCGATGAAATGCGGGACGCGATCCAGCGGGCAGCGCTTCGCCAGCGCGATCAAAAGCGCGTTCAGCGCCGGATCGCGGGCTGCTGCCAGTTGAATCACGGTGTAGCGATGCAGATCCGCGCTGCGCGTGGTCGTGACGATCTGCTCCAGCAGCGGATAGAGGTCGGCGCGCCGGTGATCGACCACGTAGCCGATGATCCCGGTCTGCTCGACCGCCTGATCGCGGACGATGAAGCGCTGCGCCAGCGCCGTGTAGGGCGCAGCGGGGAAGTCCGCCGGGAACGACTCCAGCGCTCGACTGACTACGTCGGCGTATTCCGGCTTGTAGCCGTCGACCAGCAGCGCGTACTGGTAGATCGGCAGCCAGCGCTCAGCGCGGACGAGAAGATTGAGCGCGGTCAGCGCCGGTTCGCCGGAGAAATCGGACACGTCTTTGACTTCGCCCAGCAGTTTGACCGCGTACAACGCGGCGAGTTCCCCGTCGATCAGGCTGATCCCCGCCAGCGCCGCCGTCCGCACCTTCTGTGCCGCGTCGATCTGCGGTGTCGGCGGCACGCCCTCGTACAGCGCGACCGCGCGCAGGTAGAGGTCGAGGTCGTCGGGATGCCCGATGCCGACCAGCAGCCGGACGAAGTTCTCGCGCAGGGTCGCCCCGCGATCCTTATCGGCGTGCTCGGCGTAGAAACTGTAGCGCTCGCGCAGCGTGGATCGCGCGCTGTCGTCGAGCACCGAGCGCCGCAGCACCGCCAGCGCCTCCTCGACCAGCGAGCGCGCCGTCGTCGCGCCGAGCAGTTCCAGCGCCAGCGCCGGATCGCCGCTCTGCTTGACCTGTTCGGCTAATGCTTTGACCATCAGCCGCGCCCCTGCGTCGCCGCCAGCGCCTGCCCGAACAGCATCAGCGCCTCGTCGATCTGCGCGTTGGTGACCACCAGCGGCGGAATCCAGCGGATCACGTTGTCGAAGGTGCCGCAGGTCAGCAGCAGCAAATTTTGCTCAAGGCAGGCTTTTTGCACCGCCTTCGCCATGTCCTTGTCCGGCTGATCGGGCGCGCCGAACTCGACGCCGACCATCAAGCCGCGCCCGCGCACGTCGCCGATCCCCGGAAACTCGGCTTGCAGCTCGCGCAGCCCGCTGATCAGCCGCTCGCCGGTGCGGGCGGCGTTACCGGGCAAATCCTCGTCGCGCATGACCTTGATGGTCGCCGCGCCCGCCGCTGCCGCGAGGGCGCCGCCGCCGTAAGTTCCGCCGTGCGAACCGGGCGTCCACTGCTCCATCAATTGGCGCGACGCGCCGACCGCCGAGATCGGCATCCCACTGCCGAGACCCTTCGCCATGATCACCACGTCGGGCGTGATCCCGGCGTGCTCGAAGCCGAACATTTTCCCCGTCCGCCCGAAGCCCGACTGCACCTCGTCGGCGATCAGCAAAATGCCGGTCTGATCGCACAGGTCACGGAGTTCCTGCAAGAAGCGAACCGGCGCGGGGACGTAGCCGCCCTCGCCCAAGACCGGCTCGATCACGACGGCGGCGGTCTCTTCCGGCGAGGTCTGCGACTTGAGCAGCGTGTGCAGTTGATTGAGGCAGTAGGCGCTCACCGCGTCGTCGTCCATGCCCAGCCGGTAGCCGTAAGGATAGGGCGCGACGAAGATGCCGCCGGGCAGCGGTTGGTAGCCCGCGCGGTAGATCGTTTTGGAGGTCGTCATCGCCATCGTTTGGGCGGTGCGCCCGTGAAAGCTGCCCTGAAAGACGATCACGTTCTGGCGCTTGGTCGCCTGCCGTGCCAGCTTGACCGCGCCCTCGGTCGCCTCCGCGCCGCTGTTGGAGAGGAAGAAGCAGTCGATCTGCGGCGGCGTGATCTCGTTCAGCAGGTTGACCAGTTCGACGGCGGCGGGCGAGATGACGATGTTGACCTGCCCCTGAATCAGCGCGGCGGCTTGCTGCTGGATGGCGGCGACGACGCGCGGGTGGCTGTGCCCGGTGTTGGTCACGCCGATACCGCTGGTGAAGTCGATAGTGCGCTTGCCCTCGGCGTCGTAGAGGTAAATCCCCTCGCCGCGCACCGGCTGGATCGTCGTCAGGTGCGTCCATACCGGCGAGAGGTGGTAGAGCGGATCGGTTGACATCATGCATCCTCACAGCAGAGATTAGGCGTCGTTTGCCGCAAATTCTAGACGAAATTCAGGCAACCGCGTAATCTTGATCGGATTAAGTGCAAAAGAGTCAACGCAAAGGCGCAAAGACGCCAAGACGGAAAGGAAAAACGGGGCGCGGCGCTGGGGAAAAGCGATTTTGGCGGTGTATCCGTTAGGTTGATCGGCGAGGCAAAGGATTGCTTATGGATACCGTTCTGGCGCTGACGTGGCGGATCACGCCGGGGGATTTCGCCCGCTTCGAGGCGCTTTATCCGCTGCTGCGTGATCTCTATGCGGGTATCTCGATCTACGCGCCGCCCGGATGCGATCCCGCTTTGGTCGCGGCGGTCGCGGGCTACGACCGCGTCAAGCTGAGCGTCAGCGGGCAGCGCGTCGACAACCGCCGCTGGCGCGCGATCCAGCAGGCACTCGACTTCGACGCCGCCTACGTTCACCTCTGTGACGGCGATCACGCGCTCGTGCGGATGATGAGAGACCTTGATGACTGGCGGCAGACCCTTGCGGCGCTACGTCAAACGGACTGCCTGATCGTCGGGCGGTCGCCGGAGGTACTGGCGTCGTATCCCGCCGCGCTGCGCGAAACCGAGCGGATGATTAACCTCGTCGGCTCGTACTTGCTCGGTCAGCCGGTCGATCTGGGCAGCGGGGCGCGGGGATTCAGCCGCCGCGCGGTCGAATATTTGGTCGCCCACGCCTCGCCGCAGACGCATCCGGTCGCCACCGACGCCGAGTTCCCGGTGCTGCTGCACCGCGCCGGGTTCAAGGTCACGACCTTCGAATCGAGCGGCGCGATCTACGAGCTTCAAGGCGACGCGCACCGCGATCAACTCGACAGCGCCGATCAATGGGCAAAGCGCGTTGAACTCGCGCGCGTAATCATCGAGGCGGGGATCGACGCGGCAGGGGGCTGACCTCACCCCCCAACCCCTTCTGCACTTCGTAGAGAGAGGCGTATACTCACAGATAGTGATAAATGATTTATCCCCGATTCAAGTGGGTTAGGAGTTGGCTATGCTTCCCATCGACCACGTGATCATCGCCGTGCGCAACCTCAACGCCGCGACCGCCGATTACACCGCGCTCGGCTTCAGCGTGATCTACGGCGGACGCCACGCCAGCGGATCGACCCACAACGCGCTGATCTGCTTCAAAGATGGCGCTTATCTCGAACTGCTGGCACCGACCGGCAATCCGGCGCAGCCCGGATCGACCGACTTCAGCCCGCTGGTGCGCGGCGGTGAAGGGCTGGTCGGTTTCGCGCTGCACTCCACTGATCTGCGGGCAGACGCGGCGTATTTGCGTCAGCGCGGCGTGGGCGTCGGCGAGATTAGCGAGGGGCAGCGCCAGCGTCAGGACGGGATCGAGCTGCGCTGGTACACCGCCCCCATTGACGGCAGCATGTCGCCGTTCCTGATCGAAGACATCACGCTGCATCGCCGGCGCGTGCCTGACGACGCCAGCGCGGTGACTCACGCCAACGGCATCACTGGAATCGCGGAACTCGTGGGGGCTAGTCTAGATAAGCTCAGCGGGAATCAGAAGCTGCAAGCGCTCAGGCTCTACGCCTCGCAGCCGGTTCGCTTCGACCCCGCCAAGACGCACGGCGTCGTGCTGACGGCAGTGGTTTAAGGTTTCACATCAACCACCGGGACAGATCAACTAACAGGGCACGCCGTCGTGGTCTCTATCTAGACTTCGCTTACCTGCCCGAAGACACGCATAGGCTTGATCACAAGACGTGAACTGACTGCATGTGTATTGGAGACTCGGACAGCCTGTCTGAGGCGGTGGTGGGGGAGGTAATGGAGTCCATGTCGGCAGAGATACAGCCGTTGCTTGAGGTTGGCGTGTCGGCTGAATGCGGGGTGCTTGCGTTACCCTCTGCGTAGGTCGATAAGTTGGACTAATGGTAGCAGTAATCCAATTCCGATGTGTAACTAAGCCGCTATGAACGTAGCCTGTTCCATTTTCGAGCTTTATCTCATACCACGCATTACTATCAGCAAACGTATCGCCTCGAACTTCGCCAATGACCACAATCTGCTCCCCTGCGTCAACGAGGTTAGAAGACCACAACTCAGATATGCGCACTCTCGTACATTTGCGCCAGTTGTCGTTATCCACTCATCAGTTGGCGTTGGAGTCAATGAAGTAGACATTTGGGTACGGTAGGACAGCGTTAACCTCAGCCTTAAATCCCCTCTCCATTACATAGAGAGGGAACTTTAAAGACCCTTTGCAAGCTGTTTTTACCCCCTCTCCACGACGTGGGGAGGGGAGCAAGCTATCAGCTGTTGCTTATGTGGTCTGGGACACTGGCGAACGATTGAGGCAGCACGAGGTCTTTAGGCACGGCATTACGGCGCGGCGTAGGGCTTGACGCGCCGCCACATCATCAGGGCGAAGGTGACGACCGCGCTCAGTTCCAGCGCCCGCCCGACGAAGGGCAGCCAGTCGATGCTCAGCCACGAGTTGAGCACGACGACCGCCAAGCCGGTGTTGAGCAGCAGATAAGCGACCCAGCCGAAGCCCTCGCGCCCGTAGCGCGGCGCTTTGGTGAAGCGCGGCAGAATCCAGAAGGCGATGCCCATCGCCAACTGCATCGTCCAGCCGAAGAGGACAATGTCGACGTGGGCGGGACGCAGCCGCCAGATCAGCGGGTCGAAGGGGATGCCCTTGTTGAACAGGATCAGCGCACCGAAGGTGAAGCCGATTCCCAGTTCGAGTAGGGCGGTGCGCACCAGCGTGACGGTCAAGCGTGGCATCTCAGCGCTCCTTGATCCGTCCCCACGTGTTGAGGATGAAGCCCCACCCGGCGATCAATTGCAGCACTGCCGAGAGCGCCAGCACCCAGCCGAGATTCCAGTCCGGCTTGACGATCACCAGCGGCTCGCTGATGGCGCGCAGGATTAAGCCGAGGTTGAGCAGCGCGAACACCGCCCAGCCGAGCCGTTCGCTGCCGCGCGGCTTCTCTTTGGTCAGCTTGGGGAACATCCAGTAGCCGACACCCATGATCAACTGCGTTACCCAGCCGACCATCAGCAGGTGCAGGTAGACCGGATAGAGCAGCGAAATGGTCGCCGGGAGCGTGGTGATCACCGGGCGCGCGACCGTCAGCGCCCCGGCGATCAGCG
The DNA here is from genome assembly GCA_963826685.1 of uncultured Chloroflexia bacterium. GTDB lineage: Bacteria > Chloroflexota > Anaerolineae > Aggregatilineales > Phototrophicaceae > Flexifilum. Next base: position 109,343 of record CAWGYC010000012.1, read on the forward strand.
CGAGGATGAAGTCGATCAGCCCGGCTTTGATGAATGCGCGCGATAATGCGGGCACAGCGGGAAACCCTCAGGGTATCGATACAGGAACAACTAAATCACTCTCCCCCAACTCCCTCTGGGAGCAGTGCTCAATTTTTGTCCCTCTCTCCGCTTGCGTGGGAGAGGGACGGCTCAACATTAGCGCAGCGATGTTGAGCAGGGTGAGGGGAGACATTAGCCTAACGCGCACCGCGTACCAAGTCGATGCCGATTGCGACATTTTCGGCGTGACGGAAATCAGTGAAGCCATTCGGTTTTGTTCTCGTAGGGGCGTTACATGTAACGCCCCTACAGTCTCGTGAAATTGAGAATTTTCACCTACCTACTACTGGCTCGATCTCATCCCGCTGCTGAGTGCGAGTTCAGCGCGTCCAATTCTTGCACGAGTTGGGCACGGTCTTTGTAGTGCGTCGGCGCGGCGATAGCCCGACGCAGATAATCGGCGTCACGCAGATCGCGGTCGTAGAAAGCGCGGTACATCTCCAAGGCGAGGATGGTCTCGCCTTGATACGGCTCCAGCGTCACCGGATCGCCCGCCTGCACCGCGCCAGTCTCGACCACGCGGCAGTAGACGCCGGGGCGTTCCGCCTTGCGGAACTTCTTGATCCACTGCGGATCGTCCATGCGGAAAGCGAACGTGGCGCAGGGGATGCGCGGCGCGGTCACTTCGAGCAGGACGCTACCCACCCGCAGCCGATCCCCGATGCGGAGGTCGCCGCTGGCAAGGTCGCTGATGGTCAGGTTCTCGCCGAAGGTGCCCGGTTCGAGCGCGCGACCGAGTTCCGCCGCCCACCAATCGTAATCCGCCGTGCCGTAGACGTAGACCGCCTGATCGACGCCGCCGTGATTCTCGACGTCGCAGATCACATCGTCCGCCAGACCGAGCGCGCCGATCTGCACCGGATCGCTGACGGGCTGCTTGAAAATGCCGGTCGTGCCGTGCTGCTTGATGGTCGTCGGCATGGCTTTGATCGTGCCGAGGTTGACGCTGATCAACTGCATCATAAGTTTCGATTCCCAATTGTGAGATAACAATTCTGCATCTGGATTTTAGCTGTAGGGGCACGATATATCGTGCCCCTACACGGGACAAATCAATTCAGGATCGCGCTCAGCCAGCCATAATTCAGGGGATGATGCCGAGTTCACGGGCTTCGTCATAGGAAAGCGGACCGCGCTCGCGGCGCGTTTCGTTGGCGATCTCCGCCAGTTTTTCGGGATCGAATAGATCGTCGGCGGCGGACTCGTCGAGATTATCCAGCGCCAAATTGTCGAACAGGCTCAGGTCAAGATTTTCAATCGGGTCGAAGTGGATCGGTTCCGGCTCCGGCAGCAGTTCGGGTTCGAGGGTTGTCCATTCCTCGGCGCGCTCGATCAGCGGCTCCGGCATTTCGGCGATTTGCTCGCTCTCCGTGTCGAGCGGCTCTTCTTCCTCCGCCGCTGGCGCGGTGAAGGCGAACGCGCTCATGCCGAGGATGGCGACCAAGTCCTCAGCGCCGCGCCGCCCAAAGCGGTTGACCGCTCCGAACTGGCGGCTGCCCACCTGCCCGTCGAAGATCAGGCACATGAAGTGATGAAAGCCGACCGAAAGCACGAACACGTCGAAGGTTTCACCGTCGTAGAAGTGGAGCGCGGAGGGCTGTCCGCCGATGAGCTGCCCCATGTCGAAGGTCGTTTTGGTCGTGGGCAGCAGCGCCAACGTCAGCGCCTCGCGGTCGAGATAGCCGACCGCGCCCCGTTCCAGCACGACGTCCCCGGCGCGATTCGCCAGCACAATCGCCATTGCGCCGATGTCGGTCAGCAGGGTGTCGATCACGCGGGCGGCGGCTTTGACGTCCAGCGGCGGAATCGGTCCCAAGTCGGTCTGGACGATCTCGGCGGCAGGCTGCACGACCGGGACGTAAGCGGCGGCGAGGTCGCTGCCCTCAAGCCCGGCTTTGAAGAAGCGCATGAATTGAGCGGGATCGAGCGGGCGGTGCAGGTAGACGAACGGCGCTTCCCGGCGGAAATCGTCGTCGAGTTCGGCGGGGTCTTCAGGCGCGGCAAGGACAATGATCCCCGTATCGGGCGACGCTTGCTTGACCGCCAGCGCGAGGCTGATGCCGTCCATCCCATCATGCAAGTTCAGTTCCGTGATCAATAGGCGGCAGGCTTTGCCTTCGATTTCGGCGCGCGCTTCCGCGCTGCCGGGAACGTCGATTTGAATGATCGGATGAGCCGTGAGATCGACCGCCGCGCGCACAATTTGTGCAATGGCGCCAGTCGGATCCACCGTGACGACACGCGCTAAAGAAACCATTTTCCCAATCCGTAATCTGGTGAAGCCGATGAACCACTTCCCAATTATAACGGCAAACCAGCTGCTCGGTTCATCGAGAGCCTTAATTTTCTGGTTTGGCGGTTAGGCTAACACGTGGATGATGCTTAAGGCGTAGCGTCCGTGCGTGTTGTAATGCTGGTACAAACGGGGCGGGCGGCGGGCGCGCTCGTAAATGCTGGAGTCGACGATCAGCAAGTTGAGCAAGCGGAGCGTACCCTGACTGAGCGTATAAGCGTGATCGCGTAACCCACTGTGGGCTGCGGGTGCTGCCAGCGGCAGGAGCATCGTTTGTTCGGCGGCGCGCTTCAGTAACAGCTCTTTAGCGACTTGTTGACGCAGAGGGGGGACGAGCGTGTCAAAGCGCAAGCTGCGAGCAACGTCAGCGTCGAGCTGCTTGTCACGTAATTCCTGCATAACCGTGTGCTACCTCGCTGATCCGGTGACTTTCATCTAAACGATGGCGCAGATTTTCGCGCGCGTAGTAGAGTCGGCTTTTGACCGTCCCGACCGGGCAGTCCAGAATTTCGGCGATCTCGTCCAGATTTAGGCTGCTCAGGTAGTGCAGCACGATCACGACCCGCTGGTTAAACGGGAGTTCGCTGATCGCCTGACGCACCTGCTGCTGCACCTCGCTGTTCTCCGCCAGTTGATCCGGCGCGTGCCACGAGGGGGACATGAGATGATCGACGAGCGCTTCAAGTGAAATCCGGCGTTTCTGCCGCCGCGAAATCCAAGTATAGCTCAAGTTGACGGTGACGCGGTACAGCCAAGGGGCGAGCGGGAGCGAAACGTCGATGCGGTGAGCGTACTGATGCAGCTTCAAGAAGCAGTCCTGCGCAATGTCTTCGGCGACGGCGCTGTCACGGGTGATGGCGGCGGCAGTACGGTAAACTTGAGGATAGTAACGGTCAAAAAGAGCGCCGAGGGCATCCAGATCGCTTGCCCGCAGATGCTCGATCAGGTCGGCATCGCTCAATTCGTCGTTGATCAGATTCATCGGGGACTCCAAATCTTAAGCTGCACGCGACAGCTTCTAATATTATGAAACCTAAAGCTCTATTTATTTAATTTAGCAAGGTTTGCCGAAATTGATAGCCAACTTAGTTATACAATTTTGAGGCAATTTAAACAAGGTTTGCTCATTATTGGGGAGTGGGGATGATCGGGGGCATCCAAATTGAATGAGATGAGCAAGATACTTGGGATAGCGCTGGCGATGATTCCAAGCCAAGACAAACAGCTTGACAGCGCGGCGCAAGGCGTCGATTCAGCGAGAAGACAGCGGGATTTGCGCGCCAGCCGGGCGAGGTAATGCCGGAGTTCTGCGTTCACATCCGCCACCCGGTAGGTCTCGCTTTGGTCGGGAATGGGCGGATGAGTGCCCGGCGGGCAGCCCAACCAGCGATACGAGCCGGTCATCGGCACGAGCAATATCGATGGAATGTCCGTTCACGATTCGATAAATCCAATTCAAGAACATCTCCACCGCTTCCGCTTAACTCCCGCTAGCTTCGCCCTTCCACCCGTAGAGCGTATAACGCAACCCATCCGTCCAGACCGGGATCATCACGTGGTCGATCTCCGCCGGGAACGCCCGGTCGATCTCCGGGAAGGTCGAAAAGGGCAGATAGGCGTCGTAAATGCTGTTTGCCAGCAGCAGATAATCGTAGCCTTCCGCCTTGTAGCGCGCGAGCACCGCCTCCGGCGTCAACCCTTCGGCGAAGATCGGCAGCTTCCAGTGATCGAAGAGCACGTCCGCCGTGCAGGTCACGCTCGGCGGGCAGTCGTAGCCGCGCGGCTCCCACATCAGCAGCACCTTTGATCCCTCCGGCAGTTGGCTGACCGCGCCGTAATACGCCTGCGTGTTGGCGTACATGTAGTCGTCGAGCGTCGTCTCGCCGAGCAGATAGCCCGCCGCCTGATCGTAAGCCACCGTCCGCAGCGCGTCGATCAGCGTCAGCGCCAGCGTCAGCGCCAGCGCCGCCCGCACGATGAAGCCGATGTCGAGCGGCTTCTTGGGAAAGTTTGCCAATCCGTGCAGCCCGACCGCCCCGGCAGCGGCGAAGGCGGGCAGCGCCATCAGCATCAGCCGCGTCTGGATGCCGACCGAGTTGATCGCCGCCATCGCCGCCCAATAGACGACTAGCGGCACGCCGAAGATCAGCACGACGCGCGCCAATTCTCGCGCCCGCGCTTCGAGGAACGCCCAGACCAGCGGCAGCAGCAGGAACAGCGTCAGCAGCCACGGACCAACCGTGAAACCAAAACCGTCAGCGGCGTCCCGACCAAAGATCGTCGCCGAGATTGGCAAAATTGGGAGCTGCCACGCCTCACCCCGCCCGACCAGATCGTAGGCGGAGAGCTGAAAGGCGCGCATCCGGTCGGGAGTCCAGTTCAGCCCGCCCAAGACGAACGGGTAGATCGGATTGCCGTAGAGCGCGATCCCCTTGATCGCCCACGGCGCGAAGACCAGCAGCGCCGCCCCACCGACGACCAGCCCGCTGCGGATCGCGCGACGTGGCTGCTGGATCAGGATGAACAGCCCCGCCGCGACGCCGATCATGCCCGCCGCGTACTTGACGCCGACCGCCAGCCCGACGATCACGCCGAGGACGACCAGCCAAGCGTCGGTTGAATTTTCGCGCCACGCCGTCAGCGCGATCAGCGCCAGCGCGCCGTAGAGCATCGTCGCCAAATCGACGTAAGCCCAACCGAGCAGCGCCCACAAGTTGTAAGCGCTCAGCAGCAGCACCACCGCCCACCAGCCCGCCGACTTGCCAGCGAAGCGGCGCACCAGCCCGGCGGTCGCCAGCAGCGCCAGTATGCCGATCCCGAAATGCACCGGAGCGGCGGCGGTGTCGCGCCCGAACGCGCCGATCACCAGCCCGAACAGCATTTCGACGTTTTCCGACAAGCCGAGGTAGAAGTTGTCCGGTTGGGCGTGGATCGCTCCGGCGGCGAGATAGCGCTGCGGCGCGACGAGGTGATAAGTCAGCGAGTCCCAATGCGCGGGCGGCGCTAGGGCGATCACTAACGCCAGCAGCAGCATAATCGCGCAGTACCCGACGATCAGCCCCGCGCCAACCGACTCGACGCGCAGCGCCGAGCGCCCGACCGCCGCCGCCGCGCTCAGCCACGCCCGCAGCGAGCGGCGCAGCAGCAGCGCCACGCCGATCAACAGCGCCCACAGGATCAGCGGGCGGAAGAAGCCGACCAAGCCGAGCAGCAGCGTCGCCAGCGCCACGACTCCCAAGCCGATCCCGCCCTCCAGCGCGATCCGCTCGGCGCGCGAGAGCCGCGTCAGGTCGAGTCTGCACCAGCGCCGCCCGCCCGATCCCGCCCGCGATCACGAACAGGAGCGCCGCCGTCGCTACGTCGAGCAGCGCGCCGCCCAGCAGCACAAAGACGGCGACGTCGAACGGCTTGTGCACCCAGTAGTAGCCGATCAGCAGGGCGAACAAGCCGACGAAGATCAGCAGGGCGCGGGCGATCAGGTTCGCGGAAGAGAGACGTGGCATAGCGGCTCCAAAGGCAGATTGATCGTAGGGGCGGGTTTGAAACCCGCCCCTACACGTTCGTAACATGCCTAGTGTAACGTGACGCGCCGCCGAAAAGCATAGACATCTGCGCGGCTCTCGTCACCGCACTATTCGTGTTTTACAATCAAGACTGCAATGGTGAGGCGCTGTGAGCATGGCATATCTAATCGACGGACATAACCTGATCGGGCAGCTTCCCGACATTTCGCTCACCGACCCGGACGACGAAGCGAAGCTCGTGCTCAAGCTGCTCAGCTTTGCCGCACGCACCAAAAAGCGGATCGTCGTCATCTTTGACGGCGGCTTACCCGGCGGGAAGTCGCCCGCCTCGACGCATACGGTCGAGGTCGTGTTCGCAACCGCTCGCAGCACCGCCGACGCCGTGATCAAAGAACGCATCCAGCGCACCCGCGATCCGGGGCAGTGGATCGTCGTCTCCAATGACCGCGAAGTCCTCGCCGCCGCTCGCGCCCGCAAGATGGCGACGCTCACCAGCGCCGAGTTCGTCGCACAGATCAACCGCCCGCCCGCCCGTAACGCGAAGCGGAGAGATAGCGGTGAAGCCGCCGACGTCTACGTCTCGCCCGCCGAGGTCGAGGCGTGGCTGAAATTGTTCAACCCCGACGATCAAGCTGAATAATCACGGGAGTGGGAAGGATCACGGACACGCTCCAAACCCCTCACCCCCGCCCCCTCTCCCACGTAAACGGGGCGAGGGGAGAAAAGCAGATTTGCGGGTCACGAAGATGATCCATTCAAAAACGATCTCCTCAATATCCTCCACTCCCTAATCCACTATTTTCTAAACTGCGCTCGTGATGGTAAACTCTATCTAAATCGACAACCGAGTTATTATTAGGCGCAACGCGATGGCACACCGCTACGATCACCTGCGCGAAAAAGCCGTCCGATTGAGAACCGAGCAGCAGCTTTCGCTCGACGCGATCACCGAACGACTGAGCCTCCCGCGAACCACGATCTACCAGTGGATCAAGGACATCCCGATCCCGGAAAAGCCGCGCCAGCAGCACTTGGGGCAGCGACGAGGCACCGAAGCAATGCAGGCGAAATACGCCGCCCTGCGCGAAGCAGCTTATCAGCAGGGGATCGCCGAAGCACCGGAACTTCTGCGCGATTTGTCGTTCCGCGATTTCGTCGTCCTCTACATGGCGGAGGGCAGCAAACGCCAGCGCAATACCGTTGCGCTGGTGAACTCGAACGCCGGTATCGTGCGATTAGCGCAGCGCTGGATTGTCCATTTCACCCGTAACAAGGTCGATTACGCGCTTCAATATCACGTCGATCACGATCAGAATGAGCTAAAAGAATACTGGGCTGGAATTTTAGGGATAGAAGTAGCTATAATAAAGACGCTGCGCAAATCGAACAGCAATAAGCTGAGTGGTCGCCAGTTTCGCTCGCGCTATGGATTGCTCACAGTGAGAGTAGGCGATACGCAGTTTAGAGCGCGGTTGCAAGCTTGGATGGATTTCATCCAAGCGCAGTGGGAAAACGGGGTGTAGCGCAGTCTGGCAGCGCGCATCGTTTGGGACGATGAGGTCCCGGGTTCAAATCCCGGCACCCCGACTTGAAAGTGCGTCAGCTTTTGCCTATAATGACGGGCAAATGCGGGTATGGTGTAGCGGTAGCACATGACCCTTCCAAGGTCCTAGCACCGGTTCGAATCCGGTTACCCGCTCACAGATGCGATCAGAACAGCGAGCACGTGCTCGCTGTTTTTGTTGTCGGCACGAAAGCGGCGAAAAGCCTAACTACTGATGTTGATGTAGGGGATGCCGTCGAACGTGCGGATTTTGTCGAGCGGCAGCCCGACCAGCCGCCCGCCCTCGTGGTAGTCGAGCGCGAGCGTCGTGAACGACAGGATGCGGTCGGCGAAGGGGTTGATCGCCGGCGAGATTTCGATCAGGTTGGTCAGCAGCGTCGAGCGGGTCGCCAGCAGCAAAATACACGCCTCGACGAACTTCCAGCCCTCCGGCGTATAGGGGTAAGCGAGAATCGTCTGCGGCTTGAGGATCGACTTCGGCTTCTTGGCGTCGCGGTACTTCTTGAACAGCAGTTCCCACTCATGCGAGGTCAATTTGCGCTCGGCGTCGGCGACGGTCGCGGCGGGCAGCGCGCTTAGGCGATGCAGCAGATGCGTCTGATACTCGCGTACCGTTAGGATGCGGATCGTCGCCTCGCGGATCCCCTGTCGCCCGACCTCATCCACCAAATCCGTGACCGCCACCGCGCAGATCGCCGCCTCGCCGCTCTCCAGCGGAAAGCACTTGAGCGCGGGCGTCGCCGGGTATTGATCCCAACCCTGACCGCGCGGCATCGCGCTCCGCCAGATCGCCTTGAGCGTCTCCGGGGCGATGCCGTCGGTCGGCGTGGTGAAGTTGTAGCCGCGCCGCGCGCCATCGAGCAGGTAGCTAATCGTGAGTTCGCGCATGGGAAACGCAGTTTTTAGTTGTTAGTGATTAGTTTTTAGTCAGGTCACGACCAAGATTGCCGCCGAGACGATCATGAAACTAAGAACTAAAAACTAACGACTAATCACTGTCTTTCTCACCCTTTCGGCTGGGGGCGAATGTGATTGAAGAAGGTGCGCATGGCGTCGCGGACGCCGACGCCGGTCGCGATGCTGCTCGACTGGATCGTCGCCTGATAGCCGAGCCGCTCCGCCTGATTATGCAGGCGCTTGACCTCGTTGCCGTAGTTCGTCATCAGCTTGTCGAGGGTCGTGTCTTGCAGCCACAGGTCGCTCTTGTTGACGAGGATCATGAACGATTTCAGGTTGCGCTTAGCGTCGGTCTCTTCCTCGATCATGTTCATGACGTAGTTGAGCGCATCCTTGTGCTTGAGCACGTCAGTATGGTCGATCAGGAAGATGATCCCGCGCGGCTTGGCGTCGCGGAACAATTCGAGCCAATCGGTTTCCCACATCTCGTACTCGCCGCCGACGTCGCGGGTGGGCTTGAGGCGCATCATCTCATCGCCGATGTACGAACTGAACAAGCCGACGGTATCGCCGCCGGGCGCGGTCGGTTCGGGCTGAAATTCGCTCAGCGAGGCGACGTTCTGGCGCAGCCACTCGATCAGTGTGGTCTTGCCGGTCTGCCGCGCACCGAGGACGATAAACGGCAGCCCCAGCACCTTGACGTAGACGAAATCGTAAATCCGGTCAGCGCTTTGCGTCAGCGAATTGACAAGTTTGCTGCTGCTCACTGATCCGAAGATGGCGCTGAATAATTGATCGATCAGGTTGGTCATTTTGCCCTTCCAACAACCCTCATCTGCTGACATTGTATACGGGAATTGTCGGAAAAAGTCGCAGAATCGCCCGGTGCGCGTGTAAGATAGTTAAAGTTGCAACGGAGTTTAAGTGATGAATGCAGCGATTGCGATTCCAGAAATCACGGACTTCTGCCAGAAGTACCACATTCGTAAGTTTTCATTGTTCGGATCGGTGCTGCGAACGAATTTTCGTCCTGACAGCGACGTGGACGTGCTGGTCGAATTCGAGCCGAATCAGGTACCGGGCTTTATCACGCTGGGGGCGATGCACGTCGAACTCGCGGAGATTTTCGGACGCCCGGTTCACATTCAGACGCCCGCATCTTTAAGCGAATATTTCCGTCAAGAGGTGCTCGATCAGGCGCAAGTTCAATATGAGCGCACCTGACGATACCATCCGCGTTCGCCACATGCTCGACGCAGCGCGCGAGGCGCTGTCGTTTGCTGAAGGCAAAACGCGCGACGATTTAGGGCGAGATCGCCTGCTGGTACTTGGAATAATCAAGGCAGTTGAAATCATCGGGAAGCGGCATCCAAAACCTCAACCGAATACCGAACGAGGCACCCCGAAATTCCGTGGTCAGCGATTATCGCCATGAGAAACGTGCTCGTACACTTCTACTTCGGGGTGGATCTCGATGAGGTCTGGACGACACTACAAAATGATCTTCCTGCTTTGATTGTCGAATTGGAATCGCTCACTCAGGATCAGTAACCATGAAAGAAACCGAAGCCATCATCGAGCGCGTGCGCCGCGTCAACGAGACTCACCAGCACTTGTTCGTCGCCGTCGATCCGTCGCTCACAGGGATCAAGCCGGGACAGTCCGTCCTTGCCCGCGTCGGCGACACATGGGAACCGTACCTGCGCGAGCAGTGGCTGCCGGTCGACGTCCAGAAAAATATGCTGGTGATCGAGCGCCCCAACACGACGCACTACGAACCCGGCACGATTGTCAGCTTGATCGGCGCGGTCGGGCAGCCATTTCGCTTCCGGCGCACGCTGCGCAACGTCTTGCTGATCGCCTATGACACCGAGCCAACGCCGTTGATGATGACGATCCCGGCGCTGCTGGCGAACAACGTCAGCGTGACCCTGCTCCTCTTGGGCACGGATTACAATACGGAGCATCTCCCGCCCGAAATCGAAGTGATTCAGGGGGAGGTCAAGCCGGATAAGGAACAGCCCGCCGAAAAACTGGACTGGGCGAACCGGGTCACGACGATTGGCTGGGCGGATCAAGTCTTCGTCACCGTCTGCCAAGACGACGAATTGAGCGCCTTCCGCGAAATCTGGAATCTGTTCTCCGCCCTGCGCGCCGACATCCCCGCTAACTATCTGTTCGGCGTCTTTCGCCCCCTACAACCCTGCGGCGTCGGCGCCTGTTCTGCCTGCATGGTCAGGCTAAAAGAGGGCACGGCGCTGATGTGCGTCGATGGTCCCGCGCTCGACTTGACCAAAGTGCCGCTCGGCTAGCGCGACCGCGCCATTCCTGACAAGAGACGCCAGAACGTGCGTGCGCACACATTTGGGATAAGTTGGGTTATCTTTCCCGTAAGGTTGGGATATACTGGCTTTTACGATTTTGGGTGGAGGCGCAGTGTTAGGGCAATAGAAAGTCGGTTCTATGCACTTAGCTCACGCGGACCTTTCGCTCTTTTTCTGGATTCAGCGCAGCGGCAGACGGTCGCAGCCAGCGCCGACGATCATGTAATGACCGTCGAGCCAGCCTTCTTGATCATCGTAATGAGCGTACCACCACTGCCCCCCGTTCGCGCTGGCACCGCCTTTGCCATAGAGTTCGACCGTCGTCCCATAGTCGATCACCGCCAGCGTTTCGCTGTCGGTATCGGGCGCGGATCGCAGCCGCAGGTTGTACTCGACCGAGGCGAGGCAGGGCGTCACCGCTGTGAAGGTCGGCGTCGGCGTGCGCGTGCTGTAGTGGAAGCGCGTGGCTGAGGGTGTGGGCGTCAGGCTGACGCTTCGCGGGGTGTTCGTGCGCGTTGGGGAGGCGGTCGGCGACGATTGGCGCTTCGGCTGGTGCGTCGCGGTCGGCGCTGGCGCCGCCGGAGTCGTCGCTTCGGTCGCAAAGGCGAACAGATTGGTCGGCGTCGCGTTGGGATCGGGGGTCGATCCGCTCAACCGGGCAGCGAAGGCGTTCAGGTCGCTGTTAACCGCCAAGCGGATCAGGTTGGGCATCTGGCTAAGCGCTATCGCCGCTTGAAAAGCGTTGATCTCGCCGCGCGCCGCCAATTCGCGGACGCTGGCGCGCATGATCTCGGTGATGGCGTCGATCACGTGGTCGACGCTGCCGCCGTTTTCGGTGACGATCTGCGCCAGCGGCGTGCCGTTTTGCAGCGCGTCGGTGACAATCCCCGGATCAACGTCGATCTCGTCGACGACGGCGGCGCTGATCGCCTTGAACAACAGCGCCGTCTGATCCGGTTGATCCGGCGTGCTAGCGCTGGCTTCGGCAGTCGCGGCAAGCGTCGGCACAACACCGACGACGGTCGGCGCGGCGGCGATCTCCTGCACGGTGACGTAAGCGCCCATGAAGGGCACGGCGAAGGCGGCGACCATCAGCAGCACGCCGCTGTACAAACCCAGCACCCCGCGCGACCCCCGGAGCCGCTGTGAGCGAAACAGTTCCGCAATCAGCACGATCAGGCTGATGGCTGCCAGCGCGCCGCCGATCAGCAGCACCGCCTGCGCGATGCGGGCATCCGGCACACCATCCGGTGCGGCGTCGGGCAGATGCGCCAGCACCAAGCCAACCAGCAGGATCAGCGCGGTCATGAACGTCAGCAGCAGATCGACAAAGCCGATTCGCCCCCGTCGCAGAATGGTCTTAATCAGGTTGTTGAGGGCGAACAGCAGGGCGAAAATCGCGCCCGCGCCGACCAGCAGATAAGCACCCAAAGACATTTCCTGTGAATTCCCGAACACGCTCATTGTAGTCTGATTGTGGCGGAATTCGAGGTAAACGTTGTGTTATAATCTCTGCCATATTGGTCGAACGTAATCAGGAGAGAAATCCTTTGACAGCCAACCTGCAAGAACTCGCCGTCAACACCATTCGCACGCTGTCGATTGACGCCGTCCAGAAGGCGAACAGCGGGCATCCCGGCTTGCCGATGGGCGCGGCACCGATGGCATACGCGCTCTGGATGCGTCATCTACACTTCAATCCGCGTAACCCAAACTGGGCGAATCGTGACCGCTTCATCCTCAGCGCCGGACACGGGTCTATGCTGCTCTATTCGCTGCTCTACCTGACCGGCTTCGACGTCTCGCTGGACGACATCAAGAACTTCCGGCAGTGGGGCAGCATCACGCCGGGACACCCGGAGTACGGTATGACTCCCGGCGTCGAGACGACGACCGGACCGCTCGGTCAGGGCGCGGCGAACGCGGTCGGCTTCGCCGTCGCGGAAGCCTATCTCGCCAAGTATTTCAACCGTCCCGGTCACGAGATCGTCGATCACTACACCTATGCGCTGGTCGGCGACGGCGACCTGATGGAAGGCGTCGCCTCAGAAGCGGCGTCGCTGGCGGGTCACTGGGGCTTGGGCAAGCTGATCTATCTGTACGACAGCAATCGGGTGACGCTGGACGGATCGGCGGACATGACGTTCACCGAGGACGTGGCTGCCCGCTTCCGCGCTTACGGCTGGCAGACGCTCGAAGTCGAGGACGGCAACGACATCGACAGCATCGATCAGGCGATCACCGAGGCGAAAGAGACGCGCGACCGTCCGACGCTGATCGTGATCAAGACGGTGATCGGCTACGGCAGCCCGAACAAGGGCGGCACCAGCGAGGCACACGGATCGCCGCTGGGCGCGGACGAGATCAAGCTGGTCAAAGAGTTCTACGGCTGGCCCCAAGAAGATTTCTACGTCCCCGGCGAGGCGCTGGAACATTTCCGCGAGTCGGTTGACAAGGGTGAGAAAACCGAAGCCGCTTGGAACGCGACCTACACGGAATGGCGCGCCGCCTTCCCCGAACTCGCCGCCGAGTGGGATCAGGCGCAGGCGGGCGAACTGCCCGCTGGCTGGGACGCCGACATCCCGGTTTACAGCGGCGAGAAGCAGATCGCGACGCGCGTCGCTTCGGGCGAAGTCCTGAACGCGATTGCCAAGCACATCCCGACCATGATCGGCGGCGACGCCGACCTCGCGGGCAGCACGCGCACGCTGATCAAGGGCGCGGCGAATACGGGTCAGCGTGACCCGGCGGAGCGCAACCTGCGCTTCGGCGTCCGCGAGCACGCGATGGGCGCGATTGTCAACGGCTTAGCGCTGCACGGCGGCATCATCAAGCCCTACAGCGCCACCTTCCTGACCTTCAGCGATTACATGCGCCCGACCATCCGGCTCGGCGCACTGATGGGCATCCCGACGCTCTACATCTTCACCCACGACAGCATCGGCTTGGGCGAGGATGGTCCCACCCACCAGCCGATTGAGCAGGTCATGTCGCTGCGGTTGATCCCCGACCTCTACGTCTTCCGTCCCGCCGACGCCAACGAGACGGCAGTCGCGTGGCGCACGGCGATGACGCTCAACAAACCCACCGTGCTGATCTTCACGCGGCAAAATCTGCCGGTGCTGGAAGACAGCGCCGATCTGCAAGCGGGCGCGGCGCGCGGCGGCTACGTGCTCGCCGACTGCGACGGCACGCCGGAGGTGATCCTGCTGAGCAGCGGCAGCGAAGTCCACATCGCTCATGCCGCCTACAAAACGCTGACCGCCGAAGGCGTCAAGGCGCGCTTGGTCTCGATGCCGTGCTGGGAATTGTTCGAGGATCAGCCGCAGAGCTACCGCGATCAAGTGCTGCCGCCGGAGGTCACGGCGCGGGTGAGCATCGAGGCGGTGGTCACGCTGGGCTGGCAGAAGTGGGTCGGACTGCGCGGGGTCGCCGATCGGCATGGACAGCTTCGGCGCGAGCGCCCCTACCAGAAGATTTACGCGGAATTCGGCTTGACACCGGAAGCCGTCGTCAGCGCCGCCAAGAGGCTGATGGGGTAGATACGAGTCTCAAGGGGCGCACAACGCGCTGCGCCCCTACCTATCCCATCCCCGCTGAAAGGTCAGCCCGACTCATCGAACCCAATCCGCGACGCAAGACATTCGTCCACCTTTACTTGACCGACAGATTGCAGAAGAAGTTCAAGCACGCCGCTGTTCATTTGGCATTGAAGTGAAATCTACAACAAGGCGAAATCTCAAGCCTTTGCAGGAGGTGCTTGACAGCTCACGTTTCCGATCCCGATGTAGCAGTAGATCATCGGATACATTTCGCCGTCCGACCCGTGCTACACTACTTGAAAGAATCAACGCATCGAGATGATTTCGACGTGATAACGGAATTAGATCGGCACAATTCGTCAAGCGCGAATGGCAACTCAAGGACGGACGTGCAGCTGCAATAAATGCTGATTGAAGTCGTAGGCAAGTTTATGATGGACGCGATAACCCGGTTCGTCAAACTGGTGCAGCGCTTCGTCTCCAGCGAGATCGACGCCGAGCAGTTCGCCGATCAAGCGGTTGATTTCTGGTATCAGGAATACGATCACCTTCAGGGAGACGACCGATCAACTCAGATCATTGCCGATTTGTGCCTCGAAGCCGATGCGCTTTCGAACGAACCGCCTTTCGACACCACTCCCGAAGCATTACTTGATATGGCACGCAAGGCATTAAGCGAATTACTCGAACTGCAAACGGAGCACAACTAGAACCATGAAAATTGCCCTCGCAGCGGATCACGCGGGCTACCCGCTGAAGCAGCACCTCGTTGATTACCTCGCCCGACAAGGACACGAAGTGATTGACCTCGGCACCAACGACCCGACTGTGCCCGACGACTACCCGGACTACAGCGAAGCGATTGCCCATGCGATCCTCGACGGGCGCGCCGAGCGCGGGATTCTCGCCTGCGGCAGCGGCGTCGGCGCGTCGATTGCCGCCAATAAGGTCAAGGGGATTTACGCCGCCGTCTGTCACGATCACTACAGCGCGCATCAGGGCGTTGAGCACGACCGCATGAACGTGCTGGCGATTGGCGCGCGGATCATCGGTCCCGCGCTGGCGGAAGAACTCGCCGACGCCTTTATCGCCGCGCAGCCGAGCAGCGAGGAACGTCATCGCCGCCGCTTCGCCAAAGTACAGGCAATCGAAACGCGCGGCGCGTAAAGAGCCAAATCGCCGCGAATATACCAACCAATCTAACGCAATATCGACATGCGTTCGGTACAATAGGTCATCTAAATGGAAATTATTCAGGAGATGAACTCATGGTAGGAAATCCCCCTGTAGACGTTCAACAATTTGGGCAGAGTATTTGGTATGACAACATCCGCCGCAGCATGATCGAGAATGGCGACCTTCAGCGCTTGCTGGACGAAGACGGCGTGCTCGGCATCACCTCGAACCCGACGATTTTCCAGAAAGCGATTGGCGGATCGGACGACTACGACGCAGCCATCGAGCACATGCTCGACCTTGAACCCTACGCGATCTTTAAATCGCTGGCGATTGAGGACATCCAGCACGCGCTTGACATCCTGCGCCCGATCTACGACCGCACCGGCGGACGCGACGGTTACGTCAGCCTCGAAGTCTCACCGCTGATCGCCAACGACACCGCCACCACAACCGACGAGGCGAAGCGCCTGTTCAAAGCGCTTGACCGTCCCAACGCCATGATCAAAATCCCGGCAACTGAAGCGGGCATCCCGGCGATTGAGGAAGCGATTGCCTCCGGTGTCAACGTCAACGTGACGCTGATCTTCGGCGTCGAGAACTACATCGAGGTTGCCAACGCCTACATTCGCGGGCTGGAACGGCGCAAAGCCGAGGGCAAAGACGTCGGCAAGGTCGCCTCGGTGGCGAGTTTCTTCCTCAGCCGCATCGACGTGGCGGTCGACCGGACGCTCGACAACAACATCCGCGCGGCGCAAACGCGCGGCGACATCGGGCGGGTCTCGCTCAACAACAAGCTCAAAGGCAAGACCGCCATCGCCAACGCGAAGGTCGCCTACGACCGCTTCAAGACCCTGTTCTACGGCGACCGCTTTGCCGATCTGCGCGCAGCCGGGGCGATGCCCCAGCGCGTCCTGTGGGCGTCCACCAGCACCAAGAATGCCGCCTATCCCGATACCATGTACGTCGACGGGCTGATCGGCAAGGACACGGTCAACACCGTCCCGCCGGAAACCCTGCGGCTGTTCAAAGATCACGGTACGGTCGGCAATACGCTCGAACAGGACTTGGACGAAGCCCAGCAGATGCTGGACATGCTCGCCGAAGTCGGCATCAACCTTGACGACGTGACTCGCCAGCTTCAGGTCGACGGCGTGGACTCCTTCTCCGAGTCGTTCCACAGCTTGCTGGAGCAGGTCGCCGCCAAGCGCGACGTGCTCAAAACCGGCGTGATGCGCCAGCAGGAACTCGCGCTCGGCGTCCACGCGCAAGCCGTCCAGCAGACGATCAAGGGTCTCGCCTCGCATCACACCAACGTCCGCATCTGGGAGCACGACGGCGCGCTCTGGAAAGATCATCCGCAGGTCGTCGCCAAGATCAAGAACCGGCTCGGCTGGCTCGACGTGCCGCAGACCATCGACATCGACCGCTTGATCGCGCTGGAACACGCGCCGCTGGATGCCGATCACGTCGTTCTGCTCGGCATGGGCGGCAGCAGCCTCGCGCCCGAAGTGATGTTCCGTACCTTTGGCGCGGCGGCAGGACGTCCCACGCTGCTGATGCTCGACAGCACCGACCCGGCGAATATCAAGCGCGTCGAGGACAGCATCGACCTCGCCCGCACGATCTTCGTCGTCTCCAGCAAATCCGGCGGGACGATTGAAACGTGGTCGTTCTACAAGTACTTCTACGACAAGACCGGCGGCAAAGGCGACCGCTTCATCGCCATCACCGACGCGGGCAGCAAACTGGAATTCGAAGCGAAGGAAAAAGGCTTCCGTGACCTGTTCCTGAACCCGGACGACATCGGTGGGCGCTACAGCGCGCTGAGCTACTTTGGGTTGGTGCCTGCCGCGCTGATCGGCGTGGACATCAAGCGCCTCTGGGAAAACGCTGAGCGGATGATGGCAGCCTGCGGCACCAACATCACCGCGACCGATCACCCCGGCATGTGGCTGGGCGCGATCATGGGCACGCTGGCGGCGGAGGCGCACGATAAGGTCACGATTTGCACCAGCCCGTCGATCACCAGCTTCGGCAGTTGGGTCGAGCAGTTGATCGCGGAAAGCACGGGCAAAGAGGGCAAGGGGCTTGTCCCGGTGGTGGGCGCGACGATTGGCAAGCCGCACGATTATTCGACCGACCGCCTGTTCATCTACCTGCGGGTCGAGGGCGACGACAACGGCGACTCCGACGCCGGACTGACGGCGCTCCAGCAAGCGGGGCAGCCCTTCGTGACGCTCAAGCTGGACGACATCTACGCCATCGGCGGCGAGTTCTTCCGCTGGGAGTTCGCGACGGCGGTCGTCGGCAAAATCCTCGACATCAACCCGTTTGACGAGCCGAACGTCACCGAAAGCAAGAACAACACCAGCCGCCTGCTCGACTACTACAAGGAAAATGGGCATCTCCCGGAGACGAAGCCGCTGCTCGTGACCGAGAATGCCGCGCTTTACGCCGACAGCAAGATGGAGCAGATGCTCTACGACCTGTGCACGCAGCATCAGTACCAGCACAACACGCTGTCCGGCTTGATCGCCGCGCAGTTGAACGCGACGCAGGCGGGCGATTACTTCGCGCTGCTGGCATACCTGCCGATGACGGACGAGGTGAACGCCAAGCTGGAAGAAATTCAGCGGCGGCTGCGCCACGTCACCCGGCGGGCGGTCACGCTTGGGTACGGTCCGCGCTTCCTGCACAGCACCGGGCAGCTGCACAAGGGCGGTCCCAACAACGGCGTCTTCTTCCAACTCACCCACGAGAGCAGCCTCGACCTGCCGATCCCGGAGGCGCCTTACACCTTTGGCGTGCTCGAAACGGCACAAGCAGCCGGTGACCTCGAAGCGCTGCAAGGCAAGAACCGCCGCGCGCTGCGGCTGCACCTCGACGGCGACTTGATCGCCGGGCTGCAAAAACTGCTCGACGCCATCGACCTCGCGGGCGAACGGCGGCAGTAAATCACCTCATTAGAAACACGTAGGGGCAGGGTGCTTGCTTCGCAAGCCTAGTCCTGCCCCTACACCTACACCGACAGCCAATTTGTCGATCTACGACAGGCGCTCCGCCGACAGCACTGCTTGCCATTCCTCGACGCTGTAGCGCTGCTTGAAGGTGAAGGCGTGCGGCGTGACGCCGTGCGTCTCCAGATACTCGAGCTTGGCTTGGGCTTCGTCGGGCGTCGGGATGTGCCCTTCAGGAATCCACCAGAGCGCCATGAAGGGCGTCTCCATGCGGTGGAACCAGTCGCGGCGGCTGCGGATCAGTTCGGTATGCGCCGTCTTGTAGGTGAACTCGAACAGCGACTCAATCGACTCCCAGACCGACATGTTGATCAGCAGGTACGGGTCGTCGAAGACCGTGAATCGAGGTCGCGTCGTTGCCGCCAGCGCTGGTCAAGCGCCAGACGAAGCCCGGCATCCTTTCCGCCAGCGCGTTGATCTCATCCAGCCGCGCGGCGAAACCGTGCATCGCCGCGCTGTCCATCGCAGCGACGATGCGCCCGACGTTGATCTGTGCGATTTGATAGCCCATCGCTCGCTCCCGGATTCACTGTCAACGAGTTTGATTATAGGCAAATTCGCTCAGCAAGCCTAGGCGACCCCACCCCCCGACCCCTTGTATCTTAGGAGCAGGGTAGGATCAAAAGCATGGTGCAGCTTGGTAGCCGCTGAAGCGGCAAGCTTGTTGGAGAGATGTGTCGAAGCCGAACGGTATCTGAAGCCGAGGAGCTTGGCTAGACGAGGTAGGCTGTTACACATCTGAGTGGCGAGGAGCAGATCATGAGTTGGATTGTAGGAATTGACGTTGCCAAAGACAAGTTAGACGTCTGCCAGTTGAACGAGCAAGGCGCGCAGCATCGCGCTGGAATGGGCTAACCCGCGATCCATTTGGACGATGGGACGCACCTGTGGGGGCAATTGGCTGAGCACATGAGCTAACAAGCCGTAAATCAGCAGTACCTGCCCCTGTTGCGGATAGCCCTGAGCATCATTGGCATAGTAGCAGCGCCACAGCAGCGGAATAGCACGTCCTTCATACGCCAGCGACACCATCATCACCCCTAAGCGCTCGCCCAACTTGGTTTCGTCCACCAACAAAATCGGTCGAGTGATGCTCCATCCGGTCCACACCCATTGTATCCAGTCATAACAGGCGGCTTGCACCTGTATCCGTTCGTTTTTCAGCCAGCGCTTCAAGCGCTGCTTGACCGTCTCCCGTTTCCCAAAACTGAGCACCCCCCTCTGCTATGCGCCCGATCCCACAATGCTGCTCCACGATTTATCCGATGCACGCTAGTGCCAGCCCAATCACCTGCCACTTGCCTAAGCTGGGAAAGTGCTGTCCTATCTCTTCCGGTAGACGATATACTGTTTCTAGGTTCATGGTGTCTTCGCTTCCTGTTGTGGTGACAGAAGCTTGACCCATGAACCTGTTTTTGGCTACTCTCTACAAAACTGTCCCCCTGTCAGCCATTGCATGGAGAGGGGGAGAAACCAAAATGGAGATGAGAAATCGGAAGCGCTCTGTCGAGATCATCGACAGGGCGCTTTTTTGATCGGCAAGGCGGTATGCCCTCGATTCGCTTTTTCACGTTAAGATAGGCAAAGCTAGAGTGCTTGACCATCAATCGCAGCGTGAGGAGAGCCAAGTCTTGAATATTGTCAACCCAATCGAGGCGATCATCGCCATGACGCCGCTCAACCCGTTTGATCGGTTTCCCGATGGTCGCCCCCGCGTCCCCGACGATCTGCTCGAACGCATGAAAACGATTACCAGCGAGCAGGCGTGGGGTATCCTTGACCGCGAAAAATACTTCTTTCAATTTGACGGCAATTGGTTTCGCACCCACCCCGAAAAGATTTTGGTTGGTCGCGCCGTGACGGCGCAGATGCTCCCCTACCGTCCCGATTTTCACAACGTCGTCCAGCAGCAGGGCGAAGCCGACGGGCGCATCGGTGGGCAGAACTCGTGGGTGATCGACACGCTGCTCCCCAACGACGTGATGGTCGTCGACCTGTACGGCAAAATCCGCGAAGGGACGTTCGTCGGCGACAACCTCTCGACCTCGGTGCGAGCGCGGACGAAAGCGGGCGCGGTGATCGACGGCGGCATCCGCGATTACGACGGCGTGCGCGAGCTGACCGACGTTGCCTTCTTCTGCCGGGGACTCGACCCGACGCCGATCCGCAACACGACGCTGGCGGGGATCAACCTGCCGATCCGCATCGGCGGCGCGACGGTGCTGCCCGGCGACATCGTGCTCGGCACGCCGACCGGCGTGACCTTCATCCCGCCGCATCTCGTCCAAGAGATCGTCGAGGTCGGCGAGAAAGTCCAACTGCGCGACACCTTCGGCAAGCTGCGGCTCTCGGAAGGCAAATACACGCCCGGCGAGATCGACGTGGGGACGTGGCGCGAGGACATCCAGCAGGATTACGAGGCGTGGCTGGCAGCGCGGAAATAACCTCACCCCCGCTGACCTGCGGTCAGCCGCCCTCTCCCTAGGAGAGGGGAAAAGCATAGTAAACGCGATGCGGTTGTAGGGGCGTAACATGTTACGCCCCTACGGACGACACCCACATTTGACGCTGCTATCGATTGCAATAGTTTCAAGTAAATGTTCTTGGAGAAAACAATAATGACCGACCCCGTTTCGCTCGAACAGAACGTGAATACCCACTCGCGCCCGTCGGACTTGCGGATCACCGACATGGTGACGATCTGCCTCGCCGGGCTGCCGATGGATTGCATCATCATCCGCATCGACACCAATCAGGGCATCTCCGGCTACGGCGAGGTGCGCGACTGGGGCAGCAAAAATTACGCGCTGATGCTCAAGAGCCGCATTCTGGGCGAAAACCCGTGTAACATCGACAAAATCTTCCGCAAGATCAAGCAGTTCGGGCATCACGCGCGGCAGGGCGGCGGCGTCTCGGCGGTCGAGATGGCGCTGTTCGACCTCGCCGGGAAAGCCTACGGCGTCCCCGCCTACCAACTGGCGGGCGGCAAGTTCCGCGACAAGATTCTGTGCTACGCCGACACGCCCAGCGAGAACGATCCGCAGGCGATGGCGGCGCAGTTGAAACGGCGCATGGAACAGGGCTTCCAATTTCTGAAGATGGACATCGGCATCAACCTCGTCGTCGACATCCCCGGCACGATCAACGCGCCGCCGAACATGGTGGCAACCCACGACGTTATGCACCCGTTCACGGGGATTCAACTGACGACCAAAGGCATCGACCACATCGTCAACTACGTCGGGGCAATCCGCGACGAGATCGGCTACGAACTGCCGATTGCCGCCGATCATTTCGGGCATCTGACGCTCGAATCGTGCATTCGCTTGGGGCAGGCGCTCGATCAATTCACGCTGGCGTGGTACGAGGACTTGATCCCGTGGCAGTTCACCGATCAATGGCTGCGGCTGGCGCAGTCGGTGACGACGCCGGTCTGTACCGGCGAGGACATCTACCTGAAGGAAGGCTTCCGCGAGCTGGTCGAGCAGCGCGCTGTTGGCGTGATCCACCCGGACATCATGACGTCGGGCGGCATCATGGAGACCAAGAAGATCGGCGACTTCGCGCAGGAACACGGCGTGGCGATGGCGATGCACATGGCGGGGACGCCGGTCGCGGCGATGGCGAGCGTCCACGCGGCGGCAGTGACCCAGAACTTCCTCGTGCTGGAGAATCACTCGGCGGACATCTCCGGCTGGAGCGATCTGGTCAACGGGCTGCCGAAGCCGATTGTTCAGGACGGCTACATCACCGTGCCGGAGACGCCGGGACTCGGCTTCACCGACCTGAACCTCGAAGCCTGCGAGCCGTTCCTGCACCCGGACGATCCGTCGGTCTTTGCGCCGACCGATCAATGGTCGAAGGAACGCGCCCATGACCGGCTGTGGAGCTAAAAATCTTTACCTCACCCCCGCCGCGCTACGCGCGACTCCCCCTCTCCATGTAATGGAGCGGGGTTGCGGGGTGAGGTTGCAATATGATCTAAAATGGGCGAGGCATGCCTCGCCCCTACGGGCAACGTCTATAGAAAGCGGGCAAGTATGCGTGTCCTAATTACAGGTGGTACCGGGCTGATCGGCAAGGCGACCGCAGAGCGGTTACTCTCGCACGGATGGGATGTGCGCAGCTTCGACCAGAAGCCGCCAGCAGACGGCGGCGTCCCCGGCGTCGACTACCTGCAAGGCGACATCCTCAACTATGACGATCTGCTGCCCGCGCTGCGCGACTGCGACGCCGCGATCCACATGGCGGCGCTGCGCGGACCGAGCCTCGCGCCGGGGCAGGACGTCTATCACGTCAACGTGCAGGGGACGTTCAATCTCTTCGAGGCGGCGGCAGCACACGGGATCAAGCGGGTGGTGCAGGCGAGTTCGATCAACGCGATGGGCTGTTTCTACGGCACCGACGATCTCGACGTGCGCTATCTCCCGGTCGACGAGGATCACCCGACCAACACGACCGATCCGTATTCGTTCTCGAAGCAGACTATCGAGAGCATCGGCGATTACTTCTGGCGGCGCGACGGGATTTCCAGTGTCGCCTTTCGCTATCCCGGCGTTTACGAGCAGCCGTTCGCTCACAGCGAGCGCTTCGTCCAGCGGCAGATCAACGCCAAGCGGATGTTGGACGAGGCGGCAACCGTGCCCGTAGACGAATGGCGCGCGCGGATCGCGGCGGCGCGCGAGCACTCGATTGCCTTCCGCCGCGAGCGCCCGTTCGAGTACCCGGAGCGCTCGCCGCAGCGTCAACCGCCACCGGCTGATCCGACGCCGGAGGAACTGCTTTTCCGCGCTTACACCTTCGAGCGCACCAATTTGTGGGCGTTCATCGACGTGCGCGACGCCGCGCTCGCCAACGAGTGCGGTCTCAATGCCGATTACGAAGGCGCGCACCCGCTGTTCGTCAACGACACCGTCAACTACCTGAACTACGACGCGCGGACGCTCGCCCGCCTGTTTTTCCCGGAGGTGACCGATCTGCGCGGCAGCCTCGACGGGTCGGCGGCGCTGGTCAGCATCGACAAGGCGCGGGCGCTGATCGGCTTCGAGCCGGAGCACTCGCTGGCGACGTTGGGGCAGGCGTAAAGTTCTTCGACCTCTCACCCCCTGCCCGCCTCTCCCACCCAAGCGGAGAGAGGGGGGAGCGCAGTGTTTTGCCCCTCGCCCCGTTTACGTGGGAGAGGGACGGCTTGCGTTAGCAAGCAGGGTGAGGGGCTTTAAATCCTACATGTGAATGATTTTATGGAGAACGCGAGAATATGATCGAAATCGCCGAAGTTTTCTCGGCGCACGACCAGTCGCTGATGGCGATGGCGAAGCAGTGCGGCATCGACCACGTGGTCGGCGTGATGGACTTCAACCGCGAGACTCGCGGCACCGACGAGGCGCCGTGGAGCTACATGGCGCTGGTGCGGCTGAAATCGGCTTACGAGGACGCGGGTTTCGCCTTCGACGTGCTGGAGAGCCGCCCGCCGCTCGATCAAGCCAAGCTCGGCTTGCCGGGGCGCGACCAGCAGATCGACACCGCGATCGAACTGATCGAGAACATGGGCGCGCTCGGCATCCCGGTCTGGTGCTACGAGTGGATGCCAGTCTTCAACTGGATGCGCACGTCGACGACCATCCCATCGCGCGGCGGCGCGCTGGTCACCGGCTTCGACAACGCGCTGATGAAAAACGCCCCGCTGACCGAGTACGGCGTCGTCACTGAAGATCAGTTGTGGGACAACCTGCAATATTTCCTTGAGAAGGTCGTCCCGGTCGCCGAGCGCGCCAACGTCAAGCTGGCGATGCACCCCGACGATCCGCCGCTCTCGCCGATTCGCGGCTTGGGGCGGATCATGCGCAGCGTCGAGAACTTCCAACGCCTGATCGACCTCGTGCCCAGCCCGGTCAACGGGATCACGCTGTGTCAGGGCAACTTCGCGCTGATGACCGACGACCTGCCCGCCGTGATCCGCCAGTTCGGGCGGCAGGGGAAAATCTTCTTCGTCCACCTGCGCGACGTGCGCGGCACGCCGGAGAAATTCCAAGAAACGTTCCACGACGACGGGCAAACCGACCTGCTGGCGTGCCTGCGCGCCTACCGCGAGGTCGGCTTCGAGGGCGTCTGCCGCCCGGATCACGTGCCGACGATGATCGGGGACAGCAACGAGCACGCGGGCTACTCGTCGGTTGGGCGCTTGTTCGCTATCGGCTACATCAAGGGGCTGCGCGAAGCAGTCTACGCCGAGTAAACGCCCCGACAACCCCATACCCCCGTCCCCTCTCCCACGCAAGCGGGGAGAATAGCAAGCACGCGGGGTGGATTCCGTTGGCGTTAAACGGAAGTTATATCATGGATATTGCTCAACTGATGAAGCGCTTCGAGGCGTTGGGCGGTACGGAAATCGGGCAGGGACCGAAACATTCAGAACAGCCCAATTTGATAATCGCGCCGGATGTTCGTGCCTTTCTTGACGCCTATCCAATCTTGAAGCGCGATCCGGGCTATGTCGATTTCCTCGAAGTCTATGCCGGAGCAAGTTTGACTTGGTCAAATGACGCTCTCGCCATCGATATATTTGGCTTTACTTCCGTGTCGTCACATCTGGTTCTGGCGGATGGTCCGCTCGTGGATGGTCATGGTTTCCTCAAATTCTGTGACAGCATTGTCAGAGTTCAAGCAAGCTCCACAGGGTTAAAAGATGTTCTCGGACAAGGATTTGCCTTCGACGTCACGGGCGAGCGTAAGTGGGGTATATACAGAAGCATCACGAACGATCAAGGCGAAAGTCCTCCGATCTGGTACTGCTCCAACTTTTTAACGTGGCTTCAAATGATGATCGAAACAAGGGGGAAACTATCGGAGACGTAATTTAACGTGAATTATGGTTAAGAAATCTGAGGGAAAGTTTTCGCCGTAGGGGCACGATATATCGTGCCCCTACACGAAAAACCACGCTCTCGAAGATCGCT
Organism: uncultured Chloroflexia bacterium; assembly: GCA_963826685.1. GTDB lineage: Bacteria > Chloroflexota > Anaerolineae > Aggregatilineales > Phototrophicaceae > Flexifilum. The sequence continues at coordinate 134,720 of CAWGYC010000012.1, forward strand.
TATCCATAACTGAGGTTAATTTATGCCCCTCCAAATCGCCCTGATCATGATTGATCAAGACGGCGCGGCGTGACCTCACCGCACGCCGGTGCAGTGCTGCGGTTCGGGAGTCGGCGGCGGGCAGGGCGTGACCGACGAATGTTCGTCCAGCCAGTTCAAGATCAACTGAATGCTGCGATCCCGATAGGAACTGTCCGGCTGAAAGTAGGCGACGCCGTGCAGACTGGTGGCGTAGACCGTGAACTGCGCCTCGCCAACCGCCCGCGCGAACAGTTTGTTCGCGTCGTAGAGCGCATTGTCCTTGCGCCCGACCACGATCAGCAGCGAGCGGTCGCTCAATGTAGCGAACAGGGCGTCGTCCAGCAGTGGAAAATCCCCCGGCGAGATCAGGATGGTCGTCGAGCAGGTGAGGTCGTGAGCACAGCCGCCCAGCGCGGGCACCGTCCCCATGCTCGCGCCGATGGTCGCCAGCGACGCCGCACCGACGGACGGCTGTTGGTGCAGCCAGTCGAGCCACGGCTGCACATCGTCGATCATGGTGGCGAGGTTGCGCGTGCCGCCGGTTTCGCCAAAGCCGCGCTGATCGACGGCGAGGACGTTGTAGCCACCATCCCACAGCGGCGCAATCAAGTTGTCCCACTCACTGCGCGCCGCGCCCTGCCCGTGCAGCAGCAGGACACCGGGCGCGACTTCCGGGGCGGCGTAGAAATCGCCCACCAGCGCCAACCCGTCCGCCGCCGTGACGCTCACGGGCTGCGGCTGCGGCGCATCGGCTTGGGCGTAGACCGGCAGCGCCATCAGCAGGCAGCAGATCGCAGTCAAAACGCCAAGCTTCGACATCAGTTTTCCTTGTCGTGTGGTTGGAGTCAATCGGGGCTACTGCTCCGGGGCGCGGGTATCTCGTCCCTCGCTATCCGGGGCGGCGTTAGTCTGGTAGCTGACGACACCGGACGTATTCATCTTGAGCGTGTCGTCATCTTCGTCGGCAATCTCGGCTTCGGTGGTCTTTTTGGTGCGGTTCTCGCCATCCTTGGTGATGATCGCCGTGTCGTCGAGCAGCAGAAAATCCTTAAGTTCGTCGGTGTCGTCGTTGGCGGGCGGACCGTCGAGCATGATCACGATCACGCTGACGTTATCTTCGCCGCCGCGCGCGTTGGCGAGGTCGATCAGCGCTTGACCGGCGAGGTCAGGATCGCTTTCGTCGGTCGCCAGCGACGCGATCTCGCCCGGTTTGACGTGACGGGTCAAGCCATCCGAGCATAAGACCAGCCGGTCGCCGGGGCGCAGACGCGCCTCGTAGACGTCGACGTCAATTTCCTCATTTTGTCCCAAAGCGCGATACAAGACGTTGCGCATCGGGTGTTCTTCCGCCTGCTCGTGGGTCAGATGCCCGGCGGCGACCAGCGCCTCGACGAAGCTGTGATCCGCCGTGATCTGGGTGATGCGGCGCGTGTGCCCATCGACCAGATAGGCGCGGCTGTCGCCGACGTGAGCGATGATCGCGCGGTTGCTGCGGACGAATGCCAGCGTCATGGTCGTGCCCATGCCGCGCAGTTCGGGATTATCCGAGGCGCGGTGGACGATATTGGCGTTGGCGGTGCGAATGGTTTCGCTGAGCCAGTTGACAATTTCTTCGTCGGTCAGACCGATGGGGGTATCGTCGGGAGGGGCGAGGAACTTGCCCTGCTGAAGGGCTTCGACTGCGATCCGGCTGGCTTCTTCGCCCGCGACCGCGCCGCCCATGCCATCGGCGACTACGGCGACCACGAAATCGTCATCCGACCACAAGCGCACATTGTCTTCGTTGTTTTCGCGTACCTGACCGATGCTTGTATGTGCGCTGCTGCGAAGACAAATCCAGCGATCCGAACCGCCCATGCGGTGTCCCTCCGATAGTTGTACTGTTCTTATTCTACTGAAGGCGCCCGCCGAAGCAAGCACAGATTAATCAATCATTAAATCCTATTGGGTTATTTGTAGCAATTATACGACTGGTGCGTCACAGATGTGCCAAACCAGCTTTCCGCCAAAACTGCTGTGCTAACCCACCACAGCAGGAAAATCAAGCACGTTACGATGAGGCTTTAGCACAGTATACACCAATCGCTGGAGCGCGAGGCTTATGGTTCCCGCAAGATCGATCAGCACAAAAGCGCCCTATTCGGCAGGGGGCAGAAATGGTAGAGTCTGACTATATCCCAAACCGGACTTGGGATATATAATCGGATTCTTATGAAAAAGCTGGTTGATCTCTATAGAGTCGATAATTTCATCGACACGTTCGCGCTTGGGCATTATGCGCGCGTGTTAGAAGCACAAGATCGGCGCAGCGGGCAGAGCGTCGCCTTCAAAGTGATGCGCCCCGAACACGTCACGCCCGGTGCCGAACCGGGCTGGGAGTTCCGCGCCTTTGCCAACGAAGCCGACCTGCTGATGCGGCTGGCGGACAGCCCGCATACAGTCAACTTGATCGACTGCGGTTACGTCTCGGCGCAGAACGAAGCGCCGGTCAGCGGCGAAATCGAGTCGTTCGGCAAGGACGTGATCGGCTTCACCAGCGCGCAGGCGAATTACTGCCAGCGCGGTTGGCGTCCCTACCTCACGCTGGAAAATTTGCCGCGCCACGAGAACTTGTTCTACCAGATGCGCCCCGACAAATCCGGCTTGCGGCTGCGGCTGCCGACCGAAGAGGGGTTGGCACTTGCACTGCAATTCGCCGAGACGCTCAAGCTGGCGCACACGCGCAATATCGCCTACCTCGACCACAAGCTGGAACATCTCTACTGGGATGGCATCCACCTGCGGATCATCGACTTCAACAGTTCGCGCGCTATCGATGGCAAAAACGCCGAGCACGCGCAGTTGATGTGCATGGACGTGCATAACCTGTGCGTCGGCATCCTCTACTCGATCTTCACCGGGCTGTCGCCGCAAAAGACGACGCTCCGCCCGCAGCCGGGACCGCTCAGCGAGGTCGAGGCGCGCTATCAGGACGTGAACTCGCTCGATTTCGGCGTCGAGCCGACCCTCAGCCCGGCGCTGCAAGAACTCTTGCAGTTGGGCGCGGCGCGCCAGATCACCTCGGCGCAGGACTTCATCGACGGGCTGCACAACGTCGCCTCGCTGCACGGCTGGGACTTCCCCGGTCATTACACCAGCCCGATCAGCCGGGACGCGCGCACGCAAATGCGCGCCGGGATCACACGGATGCGCAAGGGGCAGGATTACCTGCGCGAAGCCCGCGATTTGTTCCGCGACGCCGCGATTCAGGAAGGCATCACCGACGACCTCGAAGACGAACTGCGACGGCTGGTCAAGTCGGTCAACGACATGCTCAACAACCGGGTGATCCCGTAGAATAGAAGCTGCAATCATACGAGGTGAGCGATGTGCGTTTTTCGCTTCACCTGAAACCTCACCCCCCAGCCCCCTCTCCATTGCATGGAGAGAGGGAGCTAAGCGTAGCGCAGCGGGTGAGGTTGGAAATTACAGCCGCCATCGTCTAGCCCCTAATTCCCACGAAGAAACTGCGTCATTACGCCTTTTGACGCTGATCCCGTGCTAGAATCAGAGGTTGTTACGCCAACCTGCCGATTGAGAACTCCTGTTGCTTAAAACCGCCGTCTTGCTGATCCTGCTGATCCTCGCCGCCTGCACCTCGACGCCCGCCCCGGCTGCGATTCCGACGCTGGCGCTGCTGCCGACCAGCGCGCCGAGCGCCACGCCAACTGATCCGCCGAGCGATCAGCCGCCAACTGCAACCGACCATCCCATCCTCCCGCCGAGCACGACGCCGACAGCCAGTGACCAGCCGTCGACCGCGACCGACACACCGACCACTCAGCCAACCGATCCGCCAAGCGATCAAGCGACTATGATCCCCAGCGTCACGCCCAGCCAGACGATCACGCAGACGCTTACGCCCAGCGTCACGCCGATCCCGGCGACGCTAACGCCGGTGCTGACTGTGACGTGGACACCCTCGCCTACCGCACGTCCGGTCAGCGGCGACGCAACCATCAGCACGACCAGCCAGCAGTTAGTCGAACTGCTCAGCGGACCGGGTTACGACTTCGCCATGATCCAGCCGCTCGCGACCAACACGCCGCTGTTTCTGATCGGGCGGTCGTGGGACAATCAATGGTATCAGGTGCGGCTGACGACCAGCGGGGTGGAAGGCTGGGTCAATGCGCTCTATCTGGTCATCTGGATCGACACCAACCGGCTGATCGTCACCGCGCCGGAACCGACTCAACCGCCGGTCGTGCGGGTGGCGTCGTTCGCGCTGGGCGGGCACGTCATGGATTTGACCGACCGCGCTTTCGGTCTCGCCCACAGTGCCGACATGACGTGGATCAAAGTGCAGCACCGCTACTACGTCGGGCAGAACGCGGGGCAGGAACTCGCCGGGGCGATCCAGAGCACGCACGATCACGGCTTCAAGATTCTGCTAGGCATCGTCGGCGACCGGGGGCAGATGGGCGATCTGGCGAGCTACGCCGCCAATTACGCCGCTTTCGTCGCGGATGTGGCGGCGCTCGGCGCGGACGCCATCGAGGTCTGGAACGAGCCGAACATCGACCGCGAATGGCCCGCCGGGACGATCTACGGCGCGAATTACACGCAACTGCTAGCAGCAGCCTACACCGCGATCAAGGCGAAAGCGCCTAACACCCTCGTGATCAGCGCCGCGCCCGCGCCGACCGGCTTCTTCGGCGGCAACGGCTGCGATACCGGCGGCTGCAACGACGACATCTTCTTCAAGCAGATGGCGGCGGCAGGCGCTGCCAATTATCTCGACTGCGTGGGACTGCATCACAACGACGGCATCGTCTCGCCGCTGGCGTCGAGCGGCGATCCGCGCGGCAGCTACCCAACCTACTACCTCACCGGCGTGATCGGTCGCGTGCCGCCGGAGTTCAGTTCGAAACCGTTGTGTTTCACCGAGTTGGGCTATCTCTCGCCGGAGGGCTACGGCGCGCTGCCGGGAGCCTTCGGCTGGGCGGGGAGTACGACGGTTGCCGATCAGGCGGCGTGGCTGGCGCAGGCGGTGCAGGTGGCGCGCTCGACCGGGCGCGTCGAAATGATGATCGTCTGGAACGTCGATTTCACGACCTACAGCGCCAGCGATCCGATGGCAGGCTACGCCATCCTGCGCCCCGGCGGATCATGTCCCGCCTGTGACGCGCTGGCGCAGGCGGTAGGGTAAAAGAGCAACCTCACCCCCGCCGCAGCATTCGCTTTGGTAGGGGCGCACCTAGGTGTGCGCCCCTCGTGGGCAGACACGCAGGTCTGCCCCTACAATCTGCCGGTTTGCGACAAAGCCGGTTAGGCGATACGCCGACCGTTGAGGACGCGCCCAATGGCGATCACAATCGCCGAGCCGACCACGCCGACGATAATCGTGCCGATGATGCCGCCGATGTCGATGCCGAGCAGCCCGAAGACCAAGCCGCCAACCAGCCCACCGATCAAGCCAAGCAAGATGTCGCCGAGCAGCCCGTAACCGCTGCCCTTCATGATCTGCCCCGCCAGCCAGCCGATGATCGCCCAGATGATGATCGGGATGATCAGACCGACGATGCCGAGGGCGACATTCGTGACGATGTAGAGAATCAACAGAACAATGGCAATGAGTATTAGTGCTCCAAGCATGTGAGCCTCCTTGCTGTCTTATGTGGATTCGTTTCAATGCTCATTACATTATAACGCAAAACATTGCCGGGCGTTGCGCGATGGTCGAAAAATGACCTTCAATCTTTATTACGCAGTTCGGGCTGGTGATGTTGCAGCGTTCGTCCGGCAGGCAGCGTCTAGCCATTGGCAGGGACACGGCGGTCAGCAGCCGTGCCTCTACCCTTCCCGGCAAGCGACGGGCTTGGCTCAATCTGAAGATAGTGCGGCAAGCACCGCTGCTAGACGGTCAGCGCCGGGATGTTGAAGCTGAAGCGGAACAGGTTCTGCGGATCGTAGTACGCCTTGAGCGCGCGCAAGCGATAGTAGGCATCCGTCGAGTAAGCGTCGCGGCTGCGCCGGGGTTGGTCGTCGCCGCCCATGAAGTTCAAATACATGCCGCCGTGCAGCGCTGGCTTCAACTCGTATTTGAAGCCCTGAAGGTAGCGCTGCACGTAGGCGCTCGCTTCCGGCGTCGGCGTGATACCGCTCATGCGCAGGTAGAGTTTTGCTTCGCGGTTGCCGATGGCGTTCAAATTGGCGGCGGCGCGCATCACCGCGCCCTGCCCGTGCCGGATTTCCGTAGCGATCAGCGGCGAGGTCGGGTTGGTCGTATAGCCGACGATCACTTCTATCGCCTCGTCGCTGAGGTCGTCGAGCAGTTCGCCCGTCCCGTAACTCGGCATCGGATCGACCGGATCATTGCTGACCCTGCCAATCTGGTTGAAGGGGATTTCGGTGAAGCTGTTCGCCAGCGGCGTCCGCCAGTCGAGCCAGCCCTGCATCAACGCCGCGCCGTCGACGGCATCCCCGGCGTAAACCGCCTTGACCATGACCAGCGTCTTGCCGCGCACCGGCTCCGGCACTTGGGGGAGATCGGGATATTTCATGATCGTCAGCGACGCGGTGAGTTCGTCAGGCACGGCGCAAATCCACGAGCGGAAGAAGCGCAGCGCTTCGGCGAGATCGTCCGCTGCGTAGGTCAGCGTGCCGCCGTAAACGGTCGCGACCGGATAGAGGCTGATCTCCAACGCCGTGACGACGCCGAAGTTGCCGCCGCCGCCGCGCAGCCCCCAGAATAATTCCGCGTTCTCGGTCGCGCTGGCGTGGCGCTGAACGCCGTCCGGCGTGACGATCTCAATCGCGCGCACGCTGTCCGCCGCCAGACCGTACTTGCGTGCCAACCAACCCATGCCGCCGCCAAGCGTGTAGCCGACGACGCCAATATAAGGCGACGATCCGAGCAGCGGCGCGAGTCCGTAGGCGGCTGCTTCGTCGAGCACGTGCTGCCAAATCACGCCTGCCTCGACGCGCGCCGTCCGGCGGTCGGGATCAATTGAAACGGACGTCAGCCGCGACGTGATGATCAACAGGGCGTCGTTGGCGGGGCGGAGCAGCCCATGCCCGGTCGACTGCACGGCGACCCCCAATTGGTTGGCGCGGGCGAACTGAACTCCGGCTGCAACGTCAGCCGCATCGTCGGCGACGAGGATCAGCGCCGGATACTGGTCAATTGACAAATTCCAGCCGCGCCGCATTTGATCGTAGCGCGGGTCTGCGGGTGTCAAAACGCTGCCGCTGACCAGCGCGCGCAGTCGTTCGACGGGTAAAGCCATTTCTGGAGCCATTACCTGCATCTTTGAACCTCAAGTTCGATTGTCGATATGGTTTGTGGATTACCTAGAACCTGATGATCCTACTGCTAGCTTGAAGCCGGATCGCCATGCAGGGGTTGGATTTCTAGCCCGCCCAGATGGGCAGGTGGAGGTTGGGTCAAGCAGCTATTTGAGGGGATTAGCGCGTCAGCCCGGCGATCAACAAGTCCAGCGCGAGGCGCGGCTCAATCTGCCCGGTTTTCATCTTGAGGTCGTAGTCTTGGAGCGCGCGGTAGATCGTCTCCAACTGCGCCAGCGTGAAGCTGCGCGTCTGCTTCGCCAGCTTATCGGCGACGTAAGGATGCACGCTGATGGCTGAGGCGATCTCTTTGGGGTAGCCGCCGCTATCGAGGTGCTCCTTCGCCAGCAGCAGCAGCCGAAACTGCCGCGTGATCATGCCGTACAAGCCGAACACGTCCGCGTCTTGATCGAGCAGGCGATAGACCAGCGAGACCGCCGTTTTGCCGCGCCCTTCGGCGAGCGCGTCGACCATCTCGAACATGCTCGCCTCGGCGACGTAAGGCGTCAGCAGCGCCACATCCGCCTCACTGATCGGGCGGTCGCCGGTGTAGCTGACCAGCTTGAGCAGCTCATTGTCGGCGCGGCGCAAATCGCCCGCCGTGACGCTGGCGAGCGCGCTGGCGGCAGCCGGTTCGATCTGCGCGCCGTAGAGTTCCTTCGCCCGTTTGATGATCCAGCCGGTGCTGTCCTTCGGCGTGATGAAGGCTTGCTCGAAGCCGTTGGGGTCGGTCTGCGCCAGCTTGAGGATTTTGTTCGAGTTGGTCAGCTTGCCGCGCTCGACGAAGACGACGCGCGCCCAATCGGGCAGCGCGGGTAGCGCGTCGGTCAGCGCCGCGACCGCCTGCTTGCCGGTCTCGCCCGCGCCCTTGCGCGTGATCCAGCCGATCATGCCGCGCACGATCACCAGCCGCTTATCGGCGAGGAAGGGATACGCCAGTGCCGCGCTCAGCATTTCGGGAACGGTCGTCAGCGTGCCGTCGAACTCAGCCGTGTTGAGATCGCCGTTAGGCTGCTCACGCATCTTGGCGAGCATCGCGCCGACTTCCTCGTCGATTCTGAGGTCGTCGTCACCGTGAAAGAGGTAGAAAGTAGTCGTCATAAGATTAGGACTGAGGACTGAGGACTGAGGACTGAGTAAAAGACAATCCTCGGTCAGTGATTGTGATTTCGTTGATCATTCCACTGCTTTTCCACTGCGGATCGCAAACCGCCGACGATGCGGGCGACCTCAGATGCTTGTTCCATTAGGCTTTCAAATTCGGCTGGCGTCAAATAGCCTGCATCAAGGGCAATGTACAACTGAGATCGAACTTCGGCGCACGACGCCTTTGCTATCACCAAGAAATGATGGAATTCCCCACGATTACCGCGTTCAAAACCTTCGGCAATATTGGAGAGGATCGAGATCGACGCCCGTCTGATCTGATCGACAAGGGCGTAGTCGCGCGAGAAACCCTCGCTCCGTGTCACTTGATAAATCCCCTGTGTGAGCACGCGCGCCTTCTGCCACGCGATCAAATCTTCGAACCGCTCCGCCTTGCTCAATCACGATACTCCGCTGCTGCTCTTGCCCTTACTTAGTCCTCAGTCCTCGAACCTCAGTCCTCTTAACTTGAGGTCGTCCTGACCCGGTGGACGGTCAGCGGATTGGCGCTGAGCGGCGTTTGCATCTGGCTGCGCGTGATGCTCAGAATTTCGAGGTCAGCGGGATCGCCATCGGTCGTGATGTACTTTTGCAGCGCCATGCCGATAGGCTGCGAAAACAGCAGCGCGCCCATGACCAGCAGCAGCACCGTCGGCAGGCGATTCCACGCCTCCCGGCGGCTGGCACCGCTCAAGCCGAGCATCGCCGCGATGGTGGTCATCGTCCCGGTCGTGACCAGATTCGTCCCGCAGTTCGGGTGGATCGCCAGCCCGTGCTCGCCGCCGCGCATCCGGCGCAGCGCGTCGCGCACGGCGGCTTCAACCTGTTCGGTCGGCGCTTCGCCGAGCAGCACGAAACCCGAGTCGGTGCTGCGCCCCGCCATTTTTAAATCCTTGATCCGCGCCGACAGCACGTGGATGGTCGCATGTTCTAGCCCATGATTCCGGCGCGTCCGCCGCACCAGCGGCAGGTCGAGCACCGGCTGAGCAAAATTAGCAAACCGTTCGATCAACATCACCTGAAGGTCCTTCACTACGGTTAGGCGGTTAATTTACCACGTTTACCCTATGCCGGAAACCGCAACTTGTGATCTAGGCTATAATGAACTTGGTAACTTATTGTACCGATGACACGCGAAGGACTAGCCAATGCGTCACTTACTGAAGTTTACGTTACCTATCGTTGCGCTCTGTTTGTTCGCACTTCCGGCGTTCGCTCAAGGCGAAACGATTGGTCTGGGGGATACCGTCAACGGCACCCTGACGGAAGCTGCTCCCTCCGCTACCTACACGCTGCAAGCCGAAGCAGGACAAGTGGTCACGGTTACGCTGACCTCCGAGGATTTTGATACCTATCTTTCCATTCTGGATGGGAGCGGGAACGTCCTCGCCGAAAACGACGACAATATCGGCACAAACTCCGCCATCCAAACGTTTGCCCTGCCGCAGGGGACAAGCTATCAAATACTGGTGGAAAGCTACAGCCAGCACAGCAGCAGCGGCGCGGAGACGGGTGCCTATACGCTGAGCGTCGTCGAGCAGCAGATCGCCCACATCGAGTATACTCAGTCGGTCACGGACAGCCTCACCGACGGGTTACTGTCACAGGATTACGTCTTCAGCGGGCAGGCAGGTGACGCGGTCGTCATTACGCTGAATTCCGACGACTTCGACTCGTACCTCAGCCTGCGCGACAGCAGCGGCAACGAGATCGTCACCAACGACGACAGCGGCGGCACGCTCAACTCGCAAATCGGACCCTACACCCTGCCCGCCACCGGCAGCTACACCATTCGCGCCAGCAGCTTGGGTGGCAGTTCAACCGGCGCTTACACGCTGACGCTCAACAAGGTCGACGTCACCGCCATCACTTACGACCAAGCGGTCGAGGTCACGATCAGCAAGAGCGGCGAATCGCGCTTCTTCACCTTTCAAGGCGCTACCGGCGACCTGATCACGATTTCGGCGGTCAGCAACGGCAGTATCGACACCAGCCTCACGCTGAACGACCCCTACAATTCTCAGATCGCCGCCGACGACGACAGCGGTTCCGGTCCCGACCCGGAAATCTACCAGCAGTTGCTCAGTGCAGACGGCACCTACACCGTCGAACTGATGGCAGTGAACGGCAGCAATGGTAAGATCACGCTGACGGTCAAACGGACGCTGCCGCCCTCGTTGGACGAAGGCGCTCAGTCGGTCTTCTTCACCAATTCGGGAGCGACGCGAGCGCTGACGTTCGCGGCAACCGCCGGTCAGACCGTGAAACTCACCATGACCGTTGACGGCACGCAGTCCGGCTCGCCCAACGTGAGTGTGCTCCAAGCCGGGCAGACGCTCGCCAGCGCCTCCGGCAGCAGCACGCAGTCGCTCAGCTTCTCGTTCGTCACGCCGAGCGCGGGCGACGTCATCGTCCAGCTCAACGACTACAACTATACCAATATGAGCTACATCGTCACATTGGAACGGATGGGCACGGAATAGTTGACCTTACCCCCTCGCCTATAGGGCATCGATTTTTCTCTCGTAGGGGCGTTATATATAACGCCCCTACTTGGATAGCCATCGACGTTTACGTCCGCAGATGTTCCGGCGTGAGCAGCCGCTCGACGATCACCACGTCCCGCCATACGCCGTCAAGCTGACCGTGCTTCTCGTAGATGCCGACCTCGCGGAAACCAACCGAGCGCATCAACGCGCGACTCGCCGTGTTTTCGACGAAAATCCGCGACACCAGTTTCCAAAAACCGGCGGCTTCGGCTTCCTGAAATAACGCTAATAGAGCGGCACGCCCCGCGCCGTGACCCCGCCACGCGCGCGCGACGTAGACGCCAAACTCGGCGATTCCGGCGTAGCAGTCGCGCGGGCGATAGGTCGAGGTGGTCGCGTAGGCGATCACCTGCCCGTCCTGCTCGACGACGACCATCGGATAACCGCCGTCGAACCACGCGCGCACGTCGGCGGCGCTGCGCGGGCGCGTCTCGAAGGTCGCTACGCGATCCTCGATCCCCTCGTTGTAGATCGCGGCGATTACTGCCGCGTCATCCGGCGCTGCCGGTCGTGTCTCCATAGATTATCATCACCTCGTCGAGCGCTTTCTTGCCGATCACAGGGACGCGGGCAGCCTCCGCCGGGTAGCCAACCGGGATGATCATGGCGGCGCGCTCGTTGGCGGGGCGCTGAAGCACTTCGCTCAAGAACGCCATCGGGTTCGGCGTATGCGTCAGTGTCGCCAGCCCCGCTTGATGCAGACTGCACAGCAGCATCCCCACCGCGATCCCGACGGACTCGCTCACGTAATAATGTTTAATCTTGCGCGAATTGCCCTCGGCGTCAACAGCCAAACCATACACCTGTTGGAACACGACGATTAGATAAGGTGCTGCCTCTAAATGCGGCTTGTGCCAGTCCGTCCCCAGCGGCGCGAGGGCTTCGAGCCATTCGTCGCTCATGCGGCGTTGATAGCTCTCGCGCTCCTCGGCTTCGGCAGCTTCACGGATGCGCCGTTTGAGCGCCTGATCGACGACGACGGCGAACGTCCACGGCTGCTGATTTGCGCCGGACGGGGCAGTCGCGGCGGTCGCAATCGCGTTGGCGATCAACTCGAAAGGGACGGGATCGGGCGCGAACTCGCGGACGGTGCGCCGCGTCCGCATCCACGCCAGAAACTCGCGCGAGCGGGCAATCTGCTGATCCGGGGTCAGCCGCTCGAATTCCAGCGGCATAAAGGCGTAGGTTGGCATTGATGTTCGATCCTTCCCACTTGGAAATACCGGATCAACCTTACCTGATTCGGTGGCGCACGAAAAGCGGCGCTTTGACCCCACCCCCGCGCTTCGCGCTTCCCCTCCCCGAATTCAAGGAGGGGAGAGTGCTTCGTCTATTTCAAGCAGGCAGACGACCTTTGGCGATTTTTCAACTCAGCGTCGGGGTTTTTAAACACCCTCATATAACGTCCCTACAAAAGACGTTCTCGCAGCAGCGAAGGCTGAACCGATTCGGCTGTCGAAGTGTGTTGTAACTGTAGCGGCGATTTTCGCACAATATGCTATGCTGCAAGTTGTGGTTTATTGAGGGAATAAGTCAATTGACGGTAGACATGATGAAACGACGACTGTACATCTACGGCTGGATTTTGTTAACGGCGCTGCTGGTGATCGCGCCGGTTGCGGCACAGCAGGATGCGCCCGCCGACCCCTATCCGACGGTCGCGGCGCTGGACGCGGCGGTGCTGCCGCCGCGCGACCGGGTCGATCTGGCGGAGCGGCTGCGCGGCGTCAAGGACGTTCCGCCGCCACCGACGACCGCCGTCACCCGGCAGGTGGGCGAACACGAAGTTTTCACAGCATCGAACGACAACGTCGTCTTCAGCATCCCGGCGACGCTGCGGGTGGTCGGGCAGCACATTTACCTGTGGGTGGAGGACGGCGCGCAGGTCAACGACGCCGATCTGCACGGGTTGGCGGATGCCTTCGACAACACGGTTTACGACTCGGTGCGTAATTTGTGGGGCAGCGAGGCGAACCCCGGCGTCGACGGCGATTCGCACGTCTACGGCTTGTTCGCGCATAACTTGGGTGCGTCGACTGCCGCCTACTTCGCCGCCGATAACACTTATCCGAAAGCGGTCGTGCCGACCAGCAATGAGCACGAGATGTTCTTCTTCAACCTCGACGCCACCGGCAGCGATTTCTCGGTCACGTCGGTCGAGAGCATCGTCGCCCACGAATTCCAGCACATGATCCGCAACAACTTGCAGATCAACGAGGAGACGTGGCTCAACGAGGGTTTGTCGATGTTCACGCAGGCGTACCTGTTCAACGACTTGGACTCGTCAATCCTCAGTTTCCTGTACCAGCCGGGCGACCAGTTGAACGACTGGCACGCCGATCCAAGCGGTCGCGCGGCGGATTACGGCGCGGCGACGCTGTTCTTAGTCTACTTCTACCAGCGCTACGGCATCGACGCGATGCAGATGCTCAGCGCCAACTCGTCGCCGCGCGGCTTGCAGGGCGTTGACGACGTGCTGCACCAGCTCAATCAGCCGAGCGTGAACAAGCTGTTCGCGGATTGGGTGCTGGCGAACGCGCTCGACGACACGACTTACGGCGACGGCAACTACGGCTATTCGCTGCTCACCAACCTGCCGACGCCGCCGACCGTCGCCGACGCCAGCGGTTATCCCTTCAGCTACGAGGGCGCGGTCAACCAGTTCGCGGCGGATTATCTGACGCTGGCGAACTTGTCCGGCAACTCCACGCTGACGGTCAGCGTCGACGCGCCCGAATCAGTCGGGCTGATCCCGACCGAAGCGCCGAGTGGATCGCACTTCTGGTACAGCAATCGCGGCGACATGAGCAACTCACGCTTGACCCGCGCCTTCGACCTGAGCGGGGTCGACGCGGCGACGCTCGATTACAAGCTGTGGTACGACAATGAGGAAGACTGGGATTACGGCTACGTCATGGTCAGCGACGACAACGGCGTCAGTTGGGACGTCCTGCCCACTGCTCACACCACCGAGAACGATCCGCAGCACGTCGCCTACGGCGCGGGCTACACCGGCGCGTCGAACGGCTGGGTGGACGAGTCGGTCGCGCTCGACGCCTACGCGGGCAAGCAAATTCTAGTGCGCTTCGAGCTGATCACCGACGACGCCGTGAATCGTCCCGGCATGGCGCTCGACGACGTGAGCATCCCGGAGATCGGCTACAGCGACGACTTCGAGGGCGATAGCGGCGGCGATTGGTCGGCTGAGGGCTGGCTGTGGACCGATAACCGGCTGCCGCAGCAAGCGTGGGTGCAGGTCGTCCAGCAGATCGGCGGCAAGACGGCGGACGTGCAGCGCTGGCTGATCGACGGCAGCGACACGCACCCGATCAGGCTGATCAAGGGAGTCGATCAGGCGTTGATCGCGGTGTCGCCGCTCGCGCCGGTGACGACTGTCCCGATGCCTTACACGATCACCGTTGACGGCGGCGTCGGGGTATAAGGACGAAGATTTAACGCAAAGATGCAAAGAGGAAGGCAAAGACGCAAAGCGTAGGGGCGTTACCTGTAACGCCCCTACTTAGTATTCACGCGAGGCGTTAAACCTTCTGGATCGCTTTGGTGGCGGCACTCTGTCGCGCTTTGAGTTCCGCCTCTAGCTCTTGACGGCGCGTCTCGGCGGCGGTGCGGGCTTCTTCCAGCGCATCAGCGTAACCATCTTTGAGGTTCTTGACCAGTTGGTCGCCGGAAACAGGCGCGAACAACACCACCAACGCCGCGCCTAACAGCGCCCCGATCCCCAGACCAATCGCTAAGCTGATCAACTTGTTCATGAATGCCTGCTCCCTAAAATCATGCACTGATTATACATCGTAGGGCAGTAGTATTTCAATAAACCTGTCAGAGATCGTAAAATCGGGCGCAGTGTTCGGAGAGAGAGCCTTCGCTATGCGTCAATTAGTCCTCTTGCTGTTTGTGGTCGCCGTCGTGATCCTCGCCCTGAGCCAATGGCGTCCCGGCACAGTCGAGCCAGACCCGCCGACGCCGACCATGACCCCGCTGCCCGACGACTTTACGCTGATTCCGCCGTTCACGCCTGCCTTCGCCTGCCAACTCCACAACGCCGACGTTTACGACGCCGACCTGTGCCGCAGCGAACAAATCATGGAGACCGCGCTCGCGCAAGGCGAAGGCGTCACCTTCATCGACCATCAATCGACGTTGAGTACCGGCTGCTGGGGCAGCATCAGCCAAACCGTCCGCGAACTGCGCATCTGCCAATTGACCAGCGGCGCCGTTCAAGTCCTAACGCCGAACTTGGTCACCGCGTTCGTGCCCTCGCCGGATGGCGCATGGTTCGCCTATGGGACGATGAATCCGCTGAGTATCGATGGCGACGCTCTACGCCCGCACATCTATCGGGTGAGCGCTGACGGCGCAAACGTGCAGTCATTGGACAGGCAGGCATTCCCGGATTTCGCGGTTGGCGCGCCCGCCGACCTGCGCTGGCTGGACGACACGTGGATCGCGGTTTCACTGTGGGATGGCACAACCGGCGGTTGGCATTCCTACCGCCTCAAGACGGATGGCAGTGGTGTGGTTGAACCACTTGGCGAGAACGAGACCCAACCGTCATAATTGGTGGCTAAACCACGGACAGAGGAGCAAGCCGCTATGAGCAATCGTCAAGTCGTGAGCACCGACCAAGCGCCCGCCGCCGTCGGTCCCTATTCGCAAGCGATCATCGCCAACGGGTTCGTCTTCACCGCCGGACAAGGCGGCGTGATCCCCGGCACCAAAACGATTGTCGAGGGCGGAGTGGTCGCTCAGACGCATCAGGTGTTCGCCAACATCAAGGCGATCCTTGAAGCCGCCGGGTCGAGCCTCGATCAAGTCGTCAAAACGACCGTGTTTCTGACCGACATCAACGACTTCGCCGCGATGAACGCGGTCTACGCGACCTATTTCGGCGGCGAGCCGCCCGCGCGCAGCACGGTCGAAGTCTCGAACCTGCCGATGGGGATCGCCGTCGAAATCGAGACGGTGGCGCTGGTCTAGCGCGCTACTCCCGCGCATCGGGCGGGATGGGCAGGTAGATGCTGAAGACGCTGCCCTTTCCCGGCTCGCTGGTCGCTCGAATCCTGCCGCCGTGCGCCTCGACGATCTTTTTGGCGAGCGTCAGCCCGACGCCGGTGCCGCCCTCCTCACCGCGAGCGCGGTCGCCGCGATAAAAATGCTCAAAAATGTGCGGCAGATCGAGCGGCTGAATGCCGACGCCGTTGTCGCGGACGTCGATCACGACGTCGGCGGCTTCGGAGTAAGTGACGATGCTGACCGTCCCGCTTTCCGCCGTATAGCTCAACGCGTTGAGAATCAGGTGCTTGATGGCAAGCCCAAACTGATCGACGTCGAGCAGCACGTCGGGCAGCGAGTGCGCCAATTCGCAGGAGAGCACCTGCTGCTTGCGCAGGGCGAGATTCTGGTTGTCCCGGATCGCCTGCTCGACGATCTGGTTGACGCTGACCCAGCGAAACTTGAAATCACTGGTATCGGCTTTGTCGAGGCGCGCCATGCTGATCAGGTCTTCGAGCAGCCGCTGCATTCGCACCGCCTGTGATTGCAGCACGTCGATGTGATGGTGCTGACGCTCCGGGTCTTGGGCGAGGCGGTCGATCAGGTAGATGCTGGTGTTGATCACCGAAAGCGGCGTGCGCAGATCGTGCGAGAGGTTGGCGATGAAGTTCTGAAGCACGCGGACTTTTTCGCGCTCGACGCCGAGTTCTTCCTGAACCTTGCGTTCGGTGACGTCGCGAATGGCGGCAACCCGCACCCACTGCCCACGATACCACTGCGCTTTGCCCCGAATTTCGACGTGAATCGCCATCCCGTTTTTGTGGCGCAGCAGGATTTCGTAGGGGTCGATCACGTTGTTGCGATAACTGGCGATCACCTGCGTGTGATAGATGGGTTCGATGTAGTCGAGCACCGACGTGCCGATGATTTCGTCGGGTCGGTAGCCGATCAACTGCTCCACTGACGGGTTGGCGTCGATGATGGTGCCGTCTTTGTGAACCAGCAGCGTTTCAAACGAGGCGTTGAGCAGATTGCGATAGCGCTCGTCGGTTTCGAGCAGCTCGCGCGACTGCTGCTCGATCCGCTTGACGTAGCGGTCGCGCGACAGCGCGGCGATCACCACCAGCGCCGCGATGATCAGCGTGAAGAAGAAGGTCGTCGCCATCAGCGGGTGGTCGCCGGGCGTCACCAGCATAGCGATCAGCACGCCGAGCACGTTGGCGGTCGAGAAGGCGACGACGCCGCGCAGCGGCAGCAGCAAATAGGCAACCAACAGAGCGGGAACGACACGCAGCAAGCTGATTTCGGCTAAAGCGGTGCCGGTGTCGATTTTAATCACAAAATTGAGATACGCCGACGCTGAGATCAACAGGGTGATGATCGTCGCGGCTGCCAAGTTATGCCCAACGCGGTTGAGCACGTAGGCGGTGATAATGACGATCAAGTTGATGGCGCAGTAGAGCGCGTAATCGCTGGGACTCCCGCTCCAATTGAACAGGAAAATCAGCGCCGCAAAGATCGGGATCAGCAGGTAGTTGAGCAGCCGTGCCTGCCGCCGCTGTGCCGGGTCGAACACCCGATCCAGTGGATTGATGATCAAACGCGCGTAAGGGCGGACGTGGCGCGATATTGTCTTGAACGACTGCTGCATGGCGGACACAGAGGTTGGGCTTTCTTCGGTCATCGTGTCGATGAATTCACGCCTATTGTAACGGTTCTCGCGTGCTACTTTACCTAGTGATTATACGCGCAAAAGGAGTAAAATCTTCGAATTGACATGTGGGCGTGTTATACTCGACCGCGTTCACAACCGAGGAGAATAGCAATGATAGGTGCTCCAGAAACCACGTACAGCATCGACAAAATTGCCGATGCTTTAGGAAGCGAAGCCGATACCCTGCTCAACCACATCAGCCACACGATCCCGAAAGAGAGTTTGCATCTGCCGGGCGGCGATTTCATCGACCGGGTGTGGGCGCACTCCGACCGCAACCCGCAGGTGCTGCGCAGCTTGCAGTCGATGTTCGATCACGGGCGGCTGGGCGGCACCGGCTATCTGTCGATCCTGCCGGTCGATCAGGGCGTCGAGCACTCGGCGGGCGCGTCGTTCGCGCCGAACCCGCAGTACTTCGATCCCGAAAACATCGTCAAGCTGGCGATTGAGGGCGGCTGTAACGCGGTCGCCTCGACCTTCGGCGTGCTCGGCGTGGTGGCGCGCAAATACGCCCACAAAATCCCCTTCATGGTCAAGATCAACCACAACGAACTGCTGACCTATCCCAACAAATTCGACGAAGTGATGTTCGGGCAGGTCGACCAAGCATGGGACATGGGCGCGACGGCAATCGGCGCGACCATCTACTTCGGCTCCGAGGAGAGCACGCGCCAGATCATCGAAGTCTCGGAAGCCTTCTACCGCGCGCACGAACTGGGCATGGCGACGGTGCTGTGGTGCTACACCCGCAACAACGCCTTCAAGGTCAACGGCGTGAACTACGAAACCGCCGCCGACCTGACCGGGCAGGCGAACCACCTCGGCGTGACCATTCAGGCGGACATCATCAAGCAGAAGCTGCCGACGGTCAACGGCGGGTTCAAGGCGCTGAACACGGGTAACTCGTCCTACGGCAAGCTGGACGAGCGCATCTACACCGAACTGACCAGCGACAACCCGATTGACCTGACCCGCTATCAACTGGCGAACTGCTACATGGGGCGCGCCGGGCTGATCAGCAGCGGCGGCGCCAGCGGCTCGAACGACTTCGGCGACGCCATCACCACCGCCGTGATCAACAAGCGCGCGGGCGGCACCGGCTTGATCAGCGGGCGCAAGGCGTTCCAGCGCCCGATGAGCGAAGGCGCGGCGCTGCTCAACGCCATTCAGGACGTCTACCTCTGCGAAGACGTGACCATCGCCTAAGGCGGGTTAGTCACAACAACATCGACACCGTAGGGGCGGGATTCAATCCCGCCCTTTTTGTTTACCGCTACCACTCACGGGATCGAAGAAACTCGATCAGCAGCAGTAGAGACGGGCGGCGTTGTCGAAAGTTGGCTGCTCGACAAAGAGCTGCAGCACAATCGAGCGTAAGTTACAACAAAGAAACGTAGGGCGGAGATTCAATCCCGCCCTTTTTGTTACCTGTTACTGCTCTCGTGATTGCAGGAAGTCAATCAACAGGAGCAGAAGGCGAGCGGCGTTGTCGAAAGTTGGCTGCTCGACAAAGAGCAGCAGCACAATCGGCAGCAGAACGAAGAGCCGCAAGGCAGCGATTAGCCACCTCACGAAACGTGGGCGAGACCATAGCGCACCCATAGCTGACCTCCCAATCTAAGAGGACACGAAGATTGGGTTGCCAGTTGCGCCGATTTCCAATTACAATGGGATTGGGAATTGGTTGAAAATCAACGCAACCAGCAAGACCCGTATTACGAACGCTCATTCCTGTGCAAAGGATGGGCGTTCAATGTTACAATATCAATCGTAGCACGACCGATATTCTTGTGTACGAATTTGCGCACCAGTATTAGTTGAAAGCTGTTATCCTCTGCCAGCGTGACGAGAATCAGCGCATAAACCGAATAGCCTGAAAAGTTCTTCGATGTGCTTCGTTACACTGGTGCTGAGTTGTATTGAAGACTAGCAGCGTTCTTGCCTTGAGAGATTGGCGACTATCTCTCTGCAATCTCGAAGATGGTTGCATCCCGTCCACAACCGTGAGGACTATGAGGTATCATCATTTGACGTACAACTCTCTTCACAGTCATGTATTGACACCGAACACTCTAGAACAATCTTTGCTTGCTTCGCTCCGTTTGCTCGATATTGACCAACACCGTTCCATCTCCTTCTACACTCTGACCTGGCAACTTCTAGCAAGTTATGATAATTTGCCTCATTCACGTAACGCATCCAGACAAAATCTTGTAACCATTTAGTACTTTGGCATCATGAATCGCAGCTTTAGACTTCAACAGGTTATACCATGTCGCACGCTTTACCTTAGCTTCCATCAACCGACTCTGCTGCGCATTGCCTTCGTGAACAATGGTGAACATGAAAATCAAATTTCGAGCGGTCCGACAAAAGGTTTACCCCTTCAGTGGGTCGCGCTTTGATGAGCGGGCGGTTTAAACCGCCCGCGTTGCTTCCTCCGCTCCATCCCCACCCTACGTTCTGCGGCAGGTTTCGACTATACTCTCCCCATTGTGTTCGCAGATAGACCGGGGAGCATTTCATGAAATTAGGCATTGTCGGCTTACCCAACAGCGGCAAAACAACCATCTTCAACGCGCTCACCGGCGGCGATCTCCCGACCGGCGCGGCGACCAGCGGTCAGTTCGAAGTCCACACCGCCGTCGTCAACGTGCCCGACGCGCGCATCGACAAGCTCTCGGCGATGTACAACCCGAAAAAGACGATCTACGCGCAGGTGACTTACGTCGACATCGGCGGCTTGGAGAAGGGCGTCGGCGAGGGCGGACTCAAGGGGCAGTTCCGCAACGAACTGGCGCAGGTCGATGGCTTCGTCCACGTCGTGCGCGCCTTCGCCGACGCCAACGTCCCCCACCCGTATGAGACGGTCGATCCGCAGCGCGACGTGGAAATCCTCGACGGCGAGTTCCTGCTGACCGACCTCGTGATGATCGAGGCGCGGCTGGAGAAAATCGACGCCGAAATGCGACGCAAGGGGCGCAACACCGAGAAAGTGATCCTCGACGAGCAGGAGATGCTGCTGCGGCTCAAGGCGTGGCTGGAAGACGAGAAGCCGCTGCGCGACATGGGCTTGACCGAAGACGAGATCAAGCCGCTGCGGGGTTATGGTTTCCTGACGCTCAAGCCGGTGCTGATCGTGCTCAACGCCGACGAGAACAGCGGCGACACCGCCATCAGCTACGGTCATGCGCTGAGCCACATCGAGTCGATCAAGGGCAAAATCGAGGCGGAACTCAGCCAGCTTGATCCCGAAGACGCCGCCGTCTTCATGGAGGAGTACGGCATCAACGAACTGAGCGCGGCGAAGGTGATCCGCCTGTCGTATGACCTGCTGGCGCTGCAATCGTTCTTCACCGTCGGCGAGGACGAGGTGCGCGCGTGGAGCGTCAGCATCGGCGCGACCGCGCCGGAAGCGGCGGGCGTGATCCACAGCGACTTGCAGAAGGGTTTCATCCGCGCCGAGGTGATGGCATACGACGACCTGATCGCCGGGGGCAGCGAAGCCGCGCTCAAGGCGACCGGCAAGCTGCGGCTCGAAGGCAAAGAGTACGTCGTCAAGAACGGCGACATCGTGCATATCCGGTTCAATCTGTAGGATCACGATGCGGATCCTAACCTCACCCCTAAATCCCCTCTCCATTACATGGAGAGGGGACTTGAAACACCTCGTCGGCGCGGTTTTTGCCCCCTCGCTACGCAGTGGAGAGGGGGCGACGAGCACAGCGAGTGGGGGTGAGGTAACGTGAAAATCCTATTCGTCGCCTCGCTGCATCACCCCGAAGCGCTGCGCGCCGCACGCGCTCAGCAGCCAGACGTGCTATTCCCGCCAAGTATGGCGCAGCATTTCTGGGAGAAGGCGCTCAAGAAGCGCGGGCATACGCTGGCGGTATTTTGGCGCAACAATCCCGCCGAAAAGGGGCAGACGCAGCGCTTCAGCAGCGGGATCACGCCGCAGAAGCTGATCAACGCCGCGCTTAACCGCATCCCGCCGCAGTTCAACCCGGCGGCGCGAGCGCGCAACGCCGCCTTGATCGCGCAGGCGCGCGCGTTTCAGCCCGACCTGCTCTGGATGGTCGGCGATAACACGGTGATCCTGCCTGAAACGCTGGCGACGATCAAGCGCGAAACCGGCGGCAAGGTGCTCTACGGCTGCGGCACCTCGCCGGTCGTCTTCAGCCACGCGATAGACCGCGCCGCCGCGCCGCTCTACAACCTCGTGATCGCCAACGACTACTATCACGGCATCCAGTGGCTCGAACTGGGCGCGCAGCGGATGGAATGCCTGCCGATGTCCGCCTGCGATCCCGATTTCCACCATCCCTACGCGCTCAGCGACCAAGAACGCGCCGCCTACACCTGCGACATCGCTTTCGTCGGCACGCTCGTGCCGGATCACCTGTACAGCCGCCGCGTTAAAGCGCTCGAAGCCCTGCGCGATTTCGACCTCGGCATCTGGAGCGTCCACGACGTGCCGCCGAGCCTGCAAAAGTTCGTGCGCGGGCGGGCGTTGGGCGAGGATATGCTCAAAATCCTGTCGGCGGCGAAGCTGTGCTTCAACACGCACGGCGATTTCGTCTACTACGGCGGCAATCTGCGCTTGTTCGAGGCGGCGGGCGCGGGCATCTGCCAGATCAGCGACGATCTGCCGGGGACGCGCAAATGGTTTCCCGACGTGGACGGCAAGCCGACGATCATCACCTACAGCGATCTGGACGACCTGCGCGCGAAAGTCGGCTACGCCCTCGCGCATGACGACGAACGCGAGCAGATGGCGCAGCGCGCGCGGGCGCACGTCTACGCCGAGCACACCTATGACCGCCGCGCCGAACGAGTTGATCAGCTTATGACGGAGATTCGTTCAGGCGGTAAATGATCGCGTCGCCGTTGAAGGGCACGCCGTCTACTTGATCGACCGCCTGATAATGCGCCTCCATGAAGGCGATCAGTGGCGTCACGCCCGGCTCGAACTCGCTTTGCAACTGCGGAAAATAGACCATCAGGTCGGGCGGCTGTGCCGCCCACTCCGCCAGCAGCGTTTCGTCGACGCTCGGCACGTTCAGGAAGACGGCATGACTGTTGACGAACGTCCCCGGCGGCAGCATCCCCGTGAGTGCGTATAACTGCGAGTTCCCGTCCGACATCGGCAGCACGAACAGCGTGTCGTCGGGCTGACGCAGCGCCAAAAGCCGCACCGCGACCGGGCGAAACTCGTCGTAGGCAGGGATTTGCGCGCGCCCCAACGGATTCGGCACGTAGGTGACGGCAATCGTCCAGCCCCAGCCCAACGCGATAGCGAGTGCCAGCCCCGCCAGCGTGATCGACGCCGCGCTCGCGCTGCGCAGCCAGCGGACGGGCGCGCGAAACGCCTCCACGTCCAGCACGGAGGCGATCACGCTGCCGGACATGACCGAGAGCAGCGGCAGATGCCCCATCACGTAGATTTCGCTGAAGTTGGGCAGCAGAGTCGCGCCACCCGCTAACCAGAGCGCGCCGACCAGCGCCCGCTGACGCGGCTGATCGCCGCGCGGAATTTGGAGCAAGAAGGCGAAAGCGAGGACGTTGGTCAGCAGAAATTTGCGGACGATGCTGCCGGTCAGCGGCTGCGCGTTGGGGATGCCGCTGAAATAGCGGCTGTAGTTCCAGAACAGGTAACTATCGAGCGTGCCTTGCGCCGCGACCATCAAGATCGCCGCGAGCGGGAAGACGATCACGCCGAGCACAAACGCCGGAAATTGTCGCCCGCGCCGCGCCACGAAGATCAGCCAAAGCGCGAACAGGATCACACCCGCCCACGCGGGCTGCTTGAACAGAGTCGCGCCGCCGAGCAGCAGTCCGCACAAGAACGGCGCGAGCCAGCCCGGTTTGCGCGACTCCGTGATCAGCCAGACCAAGACGGTCAGCGCAAAAGTCGCGCCGACCAGCGCGTCGAAGTAAAACAAGATGTTGCCGTAGACCGGCTCCCACAGCGCCCAGAACAGCGCCGCGCAAATGCCCGCCAGCGTCGAAGCCGTCAGGCGCTTCGCCAGCCCGTAGATCAGCAGTGTTAGCCCTAAAACGAGCAGCAGATTGAGCGCGCGCACGATGAAGATCGGCTCGACTGAGGGCAGCAGCTTAAACAGCAGCGCGAGCAGGGCGGCGTCGGCTGGCGGGCGGTTTTCGATCACGCGGCTGAAGATGGGCAAGCCGCGACTCATCAAGTAGGGGATGGTCAACTGCCCGACCTGCGTCGAGATCGACAGCCACGCCAGATGGGTTACACCCTGCACCAGCAGAATACCGATCAAAAGCAGCGGAGCAGCGAAGGACCATCGATTTTGAGCGGAGCGCATAAAATTCCCTTGTCGCGCGAATAGACGCCGCTAATCATAAGAATAAACCCCTGAAACCACAATCTCGCGCTGTGGTAAAATACGCGCGCTGAGGGCTGCGTTATGATCGACCTTTCCGTGATCATCGTCAACTACAATACGCGCGACTTTCTGCGCGCCTGCTTAGCGTCGATTGAGGCTCAGGCTGAGCAAGCTCAGCGCGGCGATCTGGCGGTCGAAGTGATCGTCGTCGACAACGCCTCACAGGACGGCAGCGCTGCCATGATCCGCGCCGAGTTCCCGCACGTCGTGCTGGTCGAACCGGGTGTCAACACGTGGTTCACCGGCGGCAACAACCTCGGCGTCGAGCGCGCACAGGGCGAGTTCGTGCTGCTGCTCAACGCCGACACGCTGATCCAGCCGGGAATGCTGCCGACGATGGTCGCTTACCTGCACGATCATCCCGCTGTCGGCGCGCTGACCTGTCAGCAGCGCCAGATGACCGACGGGGGCATTCTGCGGATTTGCTCGCAGGTGCCGCGGTACCTCGATCTGCTGCTCGGCTACACTTTCTTGGGCGCCATCTTCGCGGCGTGGCGTGACCGTCGCCGCGCGCGCATGTGGTACGCCGGTTGGGAGCGCGATTCGACCCGCGCCGTCGAGGTGATCCCCGGATCATGCTTCCTCGCCCCGCGCGATCTGTGGGCGCGGCTGGGTGGGTTCGACCCCCGGCTGAAGCTCTACTTCCCGGAGGACGACCTGTGCCAGCGCATTTTGAGCGAAGGGCTGGAAATCCATTTCACCGCCGAGGCGGTGCTCCGGCACGAGGAGCACGCCAGCACCCGGCAGGTGCAGCGCTTGTCGTCGTGGGTCTACTTCGACGACCTGATCGCCTTCACGCGCAAGTGGCATGGCGGACTCGCAGCGCTGGCGCTGGCGCTGCTGGTGATTCCGACGCGCGCGGCGATGGACGTCGCGCAGCGGGCGCGAGGGGAACGGGATGGTTTTTGAGCGACAATACACGTAGGCGAAATCCGTAGGGGCGTAATATATTACGCCCCTACAATCGCCAGAGGATGAGCGGCAATGAGTGATCGCTACGACAGCACGCGGCAGGCGTGGGAGAACATCTGGGACGGGGCGTCGGTGGAGCAGGAGCTTCAGACCGAGGGCTACGCACGCGCGCAGGCGACGATCCGCGCGTACACCGCCTACCTGAACAAGGAAGACCTGATCCTTGAAGCGGGCAGCGGCTTGAGCGCCGCGCTGATCATCCTCAAGCGGATGGGGTATCGCGTGACCGGGCTAGATTACGCCGAAAACGCGCTGCGCATCTCGCGCCAGTACGATCCGTCACTGGTGCTGGCGACCGGCGACGTCCACGCGCTGCCCTACGCCGATAACGTCTTCGGCGGCTATCTGTCCTTCGGCGTGCTGGAGCATTTCGAGGCGGGGATGGCGCAGCCGCTCGCCGAAGCCTACCGTGTACTCAAGCCGGGCGGCATTCTGGTGCTGACAATCCCCTACCCGAACGTCGTCAATCGCCTCGTCGCGTGGCGACGCAAACAGGCGGGCGTCAGCGTGCTCAACGACGACGAGTTCTTCGAGAGCACCTACACCCGCGCAAAACTCGAAGCCAACGTCAGCGGCGCGGGTTTCGAGATCGTGCAGACGATCCCGACCAGCCACTCGTATACGCTGTGGACGCTGGGCGGCTTATTTCGCGGACCCGGCTACTACGAGACCAACGCGCTGGCGGAAAATTTGGGTGCGGTGCTGAAAGTCGTGCTGCCTTGGGCGTTCAACTTCACGACGCTGATCATCGGGCGAAAACCTATCGAGATACGTCCGTAGGGGCGTTCAATTGAACGCCCCTACAAATCCCACGATTTCTTAATCCACGACGCGCGCTTTCACCCACGCGATGTTATTGTGGAAGTCGGCGACGACGTTGCCGGGATGCACCAGTGCGTCGAACAGCGGGCGATCTTCATCCGCCAGCGACAAATCGGCGATGCCGAGCGCGCTTTCAGCGTGCGCCATCGTCCGCACGCCAAAGACCGGGGCGGTCACGCCCGGCTGATCCTTGACCCACAACAGCGCCAACTGCGCCGTCGATAAGCCGCGCTGCTGCGCCATCACGCCCACCTGCCGCGCGATCTGGATGCCGCGCTCGGTCACGCGGTCGCGGAACTTCTGATCGCCGCGCTGGGCGCGCGAATCCGCTGGGAACGCATCGGCGTGATCGTAGCGCCCCGCCAGAATCCCGCCCGCCAACGGCGACCAAGGCAGGATCGCCAGCCCGTACTGCTGCGCTAACGGGATCAGTTCGTTCTCGACATAGCGATCCAGCAAGCTGTAGGGCGGCTGCTCGCTGACGTAGCGGGCGATATGCTCGCGCTCGCTGATGCTCAACGCCTCCATCACCCCCCACGCCGGATGATTCGAACAGCCGATATAGCGTACTTTCCCGGCGCGGATCAAGTCGTCGAAGGCGCGCAGGGTTTCCTCCTGCGGCACGCCCGGCGAGGGGCGGTGCAGTTGATACAGGTCGATGTGATCGGTTTGCAGGCGGCGCAGCGAGTGCTCGCAGGCGGCGACGATGTGATAGCGCGTGCCTTCGCGGTCGGCGGGCGCGGCGCTGGTCGCATTGCCGACTTTGGTCGCGATGATCACGCCGTCGCGTTTGCCACCGCGCGCCAGCGCTTGCCCGACCACTGTCTCGCTGGCGCCTTTGCCGTAGACGTCGGCGGTGTCGATGAAGTTGACGCCCGCGTCGAGCACGCGGTCGACAATGGCGATCCCCTCCTCCGCCGGGGTGACGCTGCCGAAGTTCATCGCGCCCAAACAGAGCGACGAGACCATCAGCCCGGTTCGTCCGAGTGGTCGATATTGCATTGGGAAAATCCTAAAAATAAGCGGTCAGCAATCAGCGGTCAGTTAATGCTACGTTTCTGCACCCAAGCGCGAGAGCAACAACCGCTCAGGTTCTTTGTCTTTAGCTGAAAGCTGACCGCTGATAGCTAACAACTACTCATCCTGAAACAAGTTCATGATGTATTCCATGCCCAAGCCCTGCAACTCAAGGTGCGTCTTGAGCTTTTGGCGCGCGTCGTGGAGCAGCTTGTAGAGCGCGTTGCGGTTGGTGTTCATCTGCTCGGCGACGACTTCGAGCGGCACGCCGCGCACCGCCACCGCGATCAACGCCTGCTGCTGGCGCTCGGTCAGCACGTCGTCGAGCGCCGCCTGAATCTTGGCGAGAATTTCCGCCCGCTCGGTGGCATGTTCGGGACCGGGCGGTATGATGCTGCCGACCGGATTGGTTGTCAGCGGCAGAAAATCGCCGTTAGCGGTCATGGTGTCGAGGCTGAAGTCCTTGTAGCGGGCGCGGCGCAGCTCACTGATCGCCACGCGCACGGCGATGCGCGTCGCCCACGTCGTGAACAGGCTGTCGCCGCGAAAACTGTCGAGATTGTTCATCACCCGCAGCGTGGCATCCTGCGCTAAGTCCTCCGACATTTGGGTCAGTTCGTGGTTGGAAAGCCCGCTCAAGTCGCTGCGCTCGCGGCTGAGGTAGAAGAAAATGCCGCGCTGAAGGCGTGTTTGGAGGTCCTGAAGGGCAGTCGCTTGCATCTCGGAGGATGTTTCCGAAGCCGCATCCGAAGCTGGCTCCGACGTGGCGCGCAGATCGGCAAGCCACTCTTCGTTTGTGCGTTCCGTCATGATTTGATCCGGGTTAGCCACGCTGAGCCTAAGCATACCGAGCACGGTCATTGAGCGCAAAGCGAACGTGGCTCCGGCTGCGCCGCCTGACGTGAGCTTAGCTTTTGACGAAATGGACCATGAGGACGAGGTAGCCCAAGCGGATTTCGTCGCCGTCGCGCAGGATGCGGGGCTGATTGGCGATCAACCGCTGCCCATTCAGGAACGTGCCGTTATCGCTCTCCATATCGACCAGATTGAGCGTGCCGCCATCGCGCCGGACGATCTTGGCGTGACGGCGCGAGACGCCCTTGTCGATGGCGTTGCACTCATTCAGGTCGACGACCGGCGCTTCGCCGGTGTCCGGGTCAAGCCGTCCAATCGTCAGTTCGGTGATCTGGTCGGCGTCAAAGATGAACGACGCATCGTCATTCTGCACCTTCAAAACGAGGTCGGTGCGCGCGGTAAACCCGGCGGTTCCCCAGCGCGGCGTCCCCACTTCTTCGTCATTCTGATTCAGGATGCGGGTCGTCACCTGAAACTGAGCGCTCAAGGGCAGCCCACAGCGCGGGCAGACGTCGGCGTTCTCCGAGATTTTGGTGTAGCCACAATACGGACACTCAGTAATCATAAATCCTGATGCCTCAAAGCAAGTCAACAGTAAACAATCTGTAACACATTGTAGCATTTTCGCCAACTGAGGGGATCAAATTCCATACATTCGCCCGATTCAAGCGGGTTTTGGCGAACAATGCTAGGGCAGCGCCGTCGCGCCGGGCTGTCCAAACTCTTTGCGTTAGCGTTGTCATAGAAATGCTCTGTTGCGCCTCAGTCACAGTCGTGTTATATCGCAGTTCTCGATCAAGTGTAGTATACTCGAAGATGATACCCGTAGTTTGACCACGTTCATGAACCCCACATCGTTTGACTGGTTGGAGTGACTTTAGTGTGAGCAACAAACCTTCCGATCCTCAGAACAACAGCAACTCACCATTCGCAAATCGAAACGCTCAGCGCATTTGGCTGGTGGTTGGCGTCGTCGTGCTGCTGCTGTTTGTGGTTATTTTCGCGCAGCCGAGCGGTGTTCCCAGAACCAATCCGATTTCACTTGACCGGCTTGCCGCCCAAATCGAGCAGGGCAACGTCACGTCGATTGAAGTGCGCGGCGGCAATGACGTGCTGATCGAACTGAAAAACGGCAGCACGGCTTATTATTACAAAGAACGCGAGACCGATTTGTTCGCGGCGCTGCAAACCTTCGGCGTCACCAGCGACCAGTTCAGCCGGGTCAATTTCAGCGAGCGGCAGGGCGATAACACGACCGGCTTAGTCTTCCAACTGCTGGTCGCCGTCGTGCCCACGCTGATCATCGTCTGGCTGCTGTGGCGAATGATGCGTTCGGTGCGTACCGGGCAGGATCAAGCGCTGAGCTTTGGGCGCAGCCGGGCGCGCGTCGTCCGGGACATGGAGCGTCCGCAGGTCACGTTTGCCGACGTCGCCGGGTCAGATGAAGCCAAGCAGGAATTGGCGGAAGTCGTCGAATTTCTGAAAGAACCAGAGAAATTTATCCGGCTGGGCGCGCGCATTCCGAAAGGCGTGCTGATGGTCGGTCCTCCGGGGACGGGCAAGACGCTGATGGCGCGCGCCGTCGCCGGTGAAGCGGGTGTCCCCTTCTTCAGCATCTCCGGCTCGGAGTTTGTGGAAATGTTCGTCGGCGTCGGCGCGAGCCGCGTCCGTGACCTGTTCGAGCGCGCCAAAGCCGAAGCCCCGGCGATTGTCTTCGTCGACGAGATCGACGCGGTCGGTCGGCATCGCGGCGCGGGACTCGGCGGCGGGCACGACGAGCGCGAGCAGACGCTCAACCAGATTTTGGTCGAAATGGACGGCTTCGAGACCGGCACCAACGTGATCGTCGTCGCCGCGACCAACCGCCCCGACATCCTCGACCCGGCGCTGCTGCGTCCCGGTCGCTTTGACCGCAAGGTGATCATGGATAACCCCGACCTCAGGGGGCGGCAGGAAATCCTCAAGGTGCACGCCAAGGGCAAGCCGCTGGCTTCCGACGTGGACATCGAGGCGATTGCGAAGATCACCCCCGGTTTCTCCGGCGCTGATCTGGAAAACCTGATCAACGAGGCGGCGATTTTAGCCGCTCGCCGCAACAAGAAGTCGATTGGCATGGGCGACATGCAGGAAAGCATGGAGCGCGTGGTCATGGGACCGGAACGCAAGACGCGCTTGATCTCCGACAAGGAGAAGAAGTCGATTGCCTATCACGAAGCCGGACACGCCATCCTGTTCCACCTGCTCGAATACGCGCCGCCGGTGCACAAGATTACGATTGTGCCGCGCGGTCGTGCCGGTGGCTACGTGATGCCGCTGCCCGAAAACGACGCCTTCCTGCGCTCGCGCGAGGAGTTCGAGGACGAGATCGTCGCGGCGATGGGTGGACGCGCGGCTGAAGAAATCATCTTCCACCAGTTCACGACCGGCGCCAGCAACGATCTTCAGCAGGCGACGGCGCGGGCGCGGGCGATGGTCACGCAGTACGGCATGAGCGACCTGCTCGGTCCGCGTGCCTTCGGCAGCGGCAGCGGATCGCTGTTCCTCGGTCGTGACCTCTACGAGCAGCGCGACTACAGCGAGCAAGCCGCCGAAGAAATCGACGGCGAGGTCAAGCGCATCCTACAAACGGCGTATGAACGCGCCAAAGCCATCCTGACCGAGAACCGCGACAAACTCGAACAACTTGCGGGGATCCTCATGGAGCAGGAAACGCTCGACCGCAGCAGCTTTGAAGAGTTGATGGCAAGCAGCGCCCCTGAACTCGGCGCCGCCACCGCTTTCAACGACTTGAGCGATCAGCCGCAGTAATTTCGCAGTCAATATCAAAAAGCCCCGACCTTCAAGTGAGAGTTGGGGCTTTTTTGATCGATACGCACTTGTGTGTTCCCTCCTACTGGTGGGATGACCTGAAGCGCAATCAATCATCCTCGCTGCAAAATAACCAAGAATTCGATCACGTCATTGTCGTGAATCCCGAACGGGCTTTCAATCCCCCAGTCGGAAGCGAGAACTTGCGCCGAGCCGGCTGCCTCAAGCGCTAGCCCATCATAGCGAGCGGTGAAAGCAAAGGTGATCGGCAGCGTGATTCCGTGCATCGTGAGCGAACCCGCCGCGTTTGACGAAATGGTTTGACCATCGGTTGGGACATCGGTAAAAGCGATGGGGGTCGTCAGGGTGAGCACTGCGTTTGGATACTGATTTGTATCCAGAATGTTGAAAAAGCTGGCATTCGGCTTACCGCCCAGAGTGAGTTGGCTCAGATCGGCTTGAAAGGTGCCTGAGATAACAGAATTGTCTGAAATCGCGAGTGAGCCTGTTACCGCGCTGGTTCGTCCAACGATGGTGCCGCTCTGCACGAGGAAGGACTCTTCGACTCGAAACCCAGCGACAGATCCATCCACTGCTATCCAAGTGCCCTCAGGTGAGGCTGCGCTTTCATTCGGCGGCGCTGGAGTAACCTCCGGCAGTTCCAGTGGTGGCGCAGTAGGTCCCGTTAGAAGGCTTGGAAAGAGGAGTATCCCGACAAATGAGATGGCAACCACCGCGACAACAGCTATGATGAGCCATTTGACTATTTTCCGTATCATTATTCGACGTCCTTCCGTGATTGAGCGGTTGAATCAACGATGAGGCATGACGCTTGTTTTTCCACAGCCAACTTCTCTCATCGTCCTTACTATGATCTGTACGGAGGGGTATTAGTTGACGTTGTAGACGAATGACACGAACCGGAGATGACAAACGTATCTTCACGCTGCGGCAGATCGGCGACATAAAGATCAATACAGAACATCGGTGCGGGTCGGATTGACCGAAGGAGAAATCATTATGGCAAGACTGGAATACGTGGGCATGATCGCCAAAAACATGGCGGCGACGCTGCGTTTTTATCGCTTGTTGGGCATGGACATCGCCGAAGGCGCGGAGAGCGAGGATCACGTCGAGGCGGCGCTGTCGTGCCTCCGCGTCGCGTGGGACACCGAGGCGCTGATCAAGAGCATTGACGCGGAATGGGTGAAACCCGTCGGGCAAAGCATCGGGATTGGCTTCCTGTGCGACAGCCCTGCTGAAGTGGACGATCTCTATAACCGCGTCGTCGCGGCGGGTTACGAGGGCTACAAAGCCCCGTGGGATGCCTTCTGGGGGCAGCGCTACGCCACCGTCACCGACCCCGACGGCAATCACGTCGATCTGTTCGCGCCGCTGTCATAGTTGGACGTGATGGATACGCCTCAGTTCGTCGCGGAGCGGCTCGGACAAATCGAGGGAGTTGTCGCGGTCGTCCTCGGCGGTTCGCGGTCACGCGGAACTGCCACGCCGGATTCAGACATCGATCTCGGCATCTACTACCATCCTGATCAGCGCCCATCGCTGGATGCGCTGCGGGCGCTGGCGCGCGACCTCGACGACCGTCACGCCGACGATCTCGTCACCGATTTCGGCGAGTGGGGACCGTGGATCAACGGCGGCGGCTGGCTCGACATCGGCGGGCAGCACGTCGATTGGCTCTACCGGGATTTAGCCCGCGTCGAGCACGAGATCGCCGAATGCGAAGCCGGTCGCCCGCGCTGCTATTATCAGCCGGGGCATCCGCACGGCTTTTACAATCACATCTACATGGGCGAGGTTTTCTACTGCCAGCCGTTGTTCGAGCGCGACGACCGTTTACAAGGCTTGAAAGCCCGCGCCGCCAGTTATCCGCTGCCGCTCAAAAGCGCGCTGATCGCAGGGCTGTGGGAAGCGGGGTTCTCGTTGGACAACGCCCGCAAACCGGCAGCGCGCGGCGACGTGGTACAGGTAGTCGGCTGCCTGTACCGGGCGGTCGCCGTGATGGTGCAGGCGTTGTTCGCGCTGAATCAGCGCTACTGCATTAACGAGAAGGGCGCAGCCCGCGAGGTCGATGGCTTTCGGCTGCACCCGGCGGGATTTCATGAGCGCGTCTCGACCAGCCTGTCAGCGCCGGGACGCACGCCAGCCGCCTTGACGCAGACCGTCGCCGACTTCGAAGCGCTGCTCGGCGAAGTGCAGGCTTGTGCAAACCGTAACGCCGATCAAAACAGCCCCGCCGATCCGTGATCGACGGGGCTGAGCCAACGACAGCAAAATCTTAGTTCCGCTCGTTGCCGAAGCGAGTTCACGCCCGCGCCGAAGATGCGCCCGCTGAGCTTGAAGCCGTTTTCTTCCAGCCGATCCACCAGTTTGGGGCGGAAGCCAGTCGGGTCGAGCTTGCCGCCGCTCATCGTCGAGGGACCAGCGCTCGTTTGCCCCGGCGAACGGTAAAGGAAGATGTCTTGCAGCGTCACTGAGTCGCCTTCCAAGCCCTGAATTTCGGTGATCTGGGTGATCTTGCGCGAGCCATCCTTGATGTGGCTGATCTGGACGATCAGGTCGACCGCGCTGACGATCTGCCGCCGGATCACGCTGACCGGCAAGTCCATCCCCGACATCAGGCACAGCGTCTCCAGACGCGCGATGCAGTCGCGCGGGTTGTTGGAGTGGATCGTCGTCAGCGATCCGTCGTGACCGGTGTTCATTGCCTGAAGCATGTCGAGCGCTTCGCCGCCGCGACACTCGCCGACCACGATCCGGTCAGGGCGCATACGCAGCGCTCCGCGCACGAGGTCGCGGATGGTCAGACTCCCGGTCACGCCGTCGCCGCCGGGGAGCGCCGGGGCGGTTTCCAGCCGGACGACGTGACGCTGATGCAGTTGCAGTTCGGCGGCGTCTTCGATGGTGACGATTCGCTCGTCGGCTTGAATATAGCCGCTCAGCACGTTGAGCAGGGTCGTTTTACCGGAACCCGTACCGCCGGAGACGACGATGTTCAAGCGCGACTGGACGCAGGCTTTCAGGAACTCGGCGGCGTCGGGCGTCACCGACCCGAAGTTGATCAAGTCGTTGATGTCGAGCCGCTTTTCCGGGAACTTACGAATGGTGATCGTCGTCCCCAGCAGAGCCGACGGCTCGGTGATGATGTGCACGCGCGACCCATCCTGCAAGCGGGCGTCGACCATCGGCTGCACGCGGTCGAGCCGCCGGTCGAGCGGGCGGACGATGCGATGCGCCGTCCAGAGGACGTGCTCGTCGTCGTCGAAGGTGAGGTCAGTTTCGAGCAGCTTGCCGCGAACCTCGGCGAAGATAATCTTCGGACCGTTGACCATGATCTCGGAGCAGCTCTTGTCGCGCACCATCGGCTCAATCGCGCCGAAGCCGAGCAGGTCGTCGAGCAGCCCCATCCGCAGCTCGGCAAATTCCATCGGCGAGACTCGAAACTCCGCCTTCTCCTGCCCCGCCTTCTCGATCACCGCGCGCAGCCGGTCGGTGATCAGCAAGACTTTCTCCGGGTCTTCCCGGTTCCACGCATCCGCTTCGTCGGGCGTTTTCAACAATTTCGGGCGCAGCAGTTTCCGCAAATAGGCGACTTTCGGCGTCGTCGTTCGCTTCTCGCCCGTCAGATAGCTGCCGTCGTTGAGCGGCACGTCGGCATATTCGGCTAGGTCTTCGCTTTTGCTCTGCCCCTGCTGTTCGTTTAATTTGCGCTGTAGAAATGACATAGGTTTTCTCGCTGCTGATCCAATACTTCCAGTGTAGTGGAAATTCGCCGCTGTGATCCATAACGCGCCGGTCATTGACCGTGAAAGGCTCATGAGGTTCTTATGCCGCCAGACGATGTTCTGCTATAATATATGTAATGTCATTTGGAATAAACTAGGTTTGCCGCCATGTCTCGACTGAAAGCATTGTTCAGCTTGCTCAAGGAAACCTTTCAGGAATGGAATGAAGATAAAGCGCCCCGGCTGGCGGCGGCGCTCGCCTATTACACGGCATTTTCGCTCGCGCCGCTGCTGATCGTCGTGATCTCGATTGCCGGGCTAATCTTCGGTCAGGAGGCGGTGCGCGGGCAGCTTCAGTACGAGATTCAAGGACTGGTCGGAATGCAGGCAGCGGGCGCGATTCAGGACATGCTCGCCAATTTCAGCCAGCCCTCGACCGGCATTATCGCCACCGTGATCGGCTTGATCACACTGCTGTTCGGCGCGGCGGGCGTCTTCGGGCAGCTTCAGGACGCGCTCGATACGGTTTGGGAAGTCGCGCCCAAACCGGGACAGGGCATCATGGCGATCATCCGCCAGCGCTTCATCTCGTTCACGATGGT
Source organism: uncultured Chloroflexia bacterium (assembly GCA_963826685.1). GTDB lineage: Bacteria > Chloroflexota > Anaerolineae > Aggregatilineales > Phototrophicaceae > Flexifilum. Next base: position 169,724 of record CAWGYC010000012.1, read on the forward strand.
CTTGGGTATCGGCTTTCTGCTGCTGGTCTCGCTGGTGATCAGCGCGGGCGTCTCGGCAGTCGGCAGCTTGATCAGCGTCAGCATCCCGCAATCGGAGTTCATGCTGCAACTGGTCAATTTCGTGATCTCGTTCGTCGTGATCATGCTGCTGTTCGCCCTGATCTACAAGGTGCTGCCGGACGTGGCGATTGGCTGGCGCGACGTCTGGATGGGCGCGGCGGTGACAGCGCTGCTGTTCACCGTTGGCAAGCTGCTGATCGGGTTGTATCTAGGCAACAGCAGCGTCGGCTCCGCCTATGGCGCAGCAGGATCGTTCGTGATCCTGCTGATCTGGATTTACTACTCGGCGCAAATCCTGCTGTTCGGCGCCGAGTTCACGCAGGTCTACGCCCGCACTTACGGGTCGCGCATCCTGCCGAGCAGCAACGCGGTGAAGCTCAGCGAAGCCGACCGCGTGCGGCAGGGCATCCCGCGCAGCAAGATCAAGGCGCAGCTTGCCGCCCCCACCAGCGATTCACCGGCGGCGCGCCGCCTGATGGCGGAACACCAGCGGCTCGACGCAACCTCTCCCCCGCATCAATCGCATCTCGGCGCGGTGATCTTGGCGATCTGCGCGGCGCTGGCGACCTTCATCGTCGGCATGTTGATCGGCACGGATCAGCGCGACGCGAGCTAGACACTGTGTATCCAACCGCATAGGTAGGGCGGAACTGAGTTCCGCCCCTACGCGATTCAACCCACACCAGCGGCTGATCAGCTCACGATTGCGATCTGCCGCGCGCAAGTTATATCATTAGCGCTCACGAGAGCGAACATCAGGGCAGGAGCTGCTATGCTGCGCTGCGGCATCGACATGATCGACATTCAGCGCGTCGAGGACGGGATCGAGCGCTTCGGCGAGCGTTTCCTCAATCGCTTTTTCACGCCGGGCGAGCGCGAAGACTGCGCCGATCAACCGCACCGGCTGGCGGCGCGGCTGGCGGCGAAAGAGGCGGTTTCCAAAGTCTTGGGCACCGGGATCGGCGTGGTTGGCTGGCGCGAGATCGAGATTCGCGGCGACGAGCAAGGGCGTCCGACGCTGCATCTGTACGGAGCAGCGGCGGCGGTCTCGGCGGAATTGGGCTTGACCCAGTGGGACGTCAGCCTGACGCACACGCCCGCGCAAGCCAGCGCGGTCGCCGTCGCGCTCTAGCTGATGCCGAGGACAGCGGTGGCTTCTTCGTCGCTGGTGACGAGTTGAAATTTCCCGCCGACCGCGTGATAGATGGTCACGAACATCCTGAACATCGTCACGGCAGCGGAACTGGTAGCGATCACGATGACTCTGCCGCCGATTTCCTTCGCCCGATTAGCCGCCGGAAGTAAGTGCAGGATGGCATCGGTCGGGATGCGGGTCGTCTGGCGCAGGTCGATCACGACGCAAAGCTGATCCAGCGCGGTTTCTTGACCGTGGTCGACGAGAACACCGTAAAAATCATCCCAATTCCAATCGCCCGCAAACGTATAGCGAAGCACCGTTTTCGCTTCGTTTTCCCAGTTCATCGTGACGTTCATGGATATTTATGACTTCACTGAATCAACGTCGGAGTCTTCATTTTGCCCACACATGATGTGAATTATGCCATAGATCGCAGTATTATGCAGCGTATCGAACAAATTACGGGGCGGACTGGGCGTCCTTGTGGTCGAGCTTGAGCCAGTGACGGATCCGTTTCTGGAACAGCAGCGGGATGACGCTGCCGACCGCGATCACGCCGTAGATCAGCAGGACGCTGCTCTGATCGACAGTCAGCATGGTGCCGACCAGCGACGCGACGAAAGTTGAGGGGATGCCGCCGATGATCGAGAGGATCAGGTAGGTACGGAAAGGCAGCGCCGCGAAGCCAATCGCGTAGCTGATGAAGTCGTAGATCGAGAACAGGAACAGCCGGGCGTAGAGGACGGTCTTCCAGTCGACGATCTGGCTGACGAACTGCTCGACGCGCGGCAGCTCGTCGCCGACCAGCCGCTTGACCACCGGGCGACCAAACCGCCGCGCCAGCCAGAAATTGATGCTCCCGCCGATCACCTCGGCTGCCAGCGTGTAGATCGTGCCGGGGATCAGCCCGAACAGCACGCCCGCGAAAATCTGGATCGGTCCGCTGCTCAGCGGCGCGACCACGTAAGTGACGATCTTGATGGCGATGTAGACCAGCGGCGCGAACGGTCCCGCGTCGGCGATGAAGGCGTGGATTTGATCCACGCCAATCAGCCGAATGCCGACGATCAGCGCGACCGTCAAGACGACGAAGCCAATCGCGCCCGGCAGCAGTCCCCGCCACGATTTCAATCGTTCAGCCATGCAAGCCCTTCGGAAGTTATAGCATCATCGTTAGCGACTTATACGCTATAACCCCATCAGCGCGTTGCAGCGATGCGAGCGTCTCCGCAACGCCCTTTTCTTCCCGTGAAACGGGGATTTTCAAATGGCTTCTGAGACTTTCAAGCCTCCTGATTCCTCGATCAAGCCATGAAGTTGCAGTGATTTTGCGTTTCCCCTCAAGCGTCGTTCGGCGTCGTTACCACCTGCGAGATAATCAGATTGTCCTCGTCAATAGTGGATCGCTTGAGTGCGGGACGTGCCAATAAAAGAGCAGCCAGCGATAGCAATAGTATTCCTGCGCCGCTGATGTAAGGCGCGGCGTGCCCCACATGATCATAGATTTCACCCACGTACAACGGTCCCGTCATATTCGCCAACGACTGGATCGATTGATTGCCGCCCTGTATCTTGCCCTGCGAACGTGCGTCCGTTGCCCGTGTGATCAAATCAAGCAGCGAGGGGCTAATCAACCCTTCGCCAACAGCCACGAGGACAAACGCGACATACATCAGCAGGTCGGAAGCAATTACTGCGACCAATGAAATCAGCAGAAAACTGGCAATGGCAAGCATCACACCCACAATCGTCACCTGCAGCGATCCCAAACGCTTGAGCAGCCACGGGAGCAGCAGCGCTTGTGTGACAATACTGGTGATCCCGAAAAGGGAGAACAATGTTCCGACGGCGCTCGTATCCCAATTCAGGCTGTCTTTGGCGAAAAGACTGATATTGGCTGAAATGGCGATGAGTGACAGCCCCGTCAGGAAGATAGCCACCAGCAGCCAGCGGAGCTGCGGCATCGCCAGAACATCTTTCAGGGTGCTGACCGGATTAAGCCGTGCTAGGTTGATTGAACTGGTACGCTGCTCTTTGGGAAGACTTTCCGGCAGGAAAAAGAACCCTAAAAGCAGGTTGGTCAGGGCAACACCGCCCGCCACGAAAAATGGAAGCTGATAGCCAAGCTTTGCCATGAAGCCGCCGAGTACCGGACCAAGAACGATACTGATGGCGGCGATAGCGCCAATCCAGCCGAAGTACTTGCCCCGCTCCGCTGGTGGCACAATGTCAGCCACGTAAGCGTTGAGGATAGCACTGTTCGCACCGGTCAACCCGTCAATGATGCGACCAAGAAATAAGACCCACAACGCGCCACCGATGCCCAGAAGCAGATAGCCACCCGCTGACCCCAGTATGCACAGCAGCAAAATTGGGCGGCGACCAAAACGGTCACTGAGTGCGCCTAATCCCGGCGCAGCGATAAATTGGCAGATTGCATAGGCGGAAGTGAACCAACCGACCGTCAAGCCAACACTGCTTGAATCACTGACGTAATGCGCTATCAGGAACGGCGCTAATGGGATGACGAGCGTGAGTCCCACCGTATTAAGAAACGTCGTTAAGATGATGAAAAAGAGCGCCCTGCGGTCTGGGCGTGTCGTAGTCCGGGTATCCATGTGATTTTCCTCACGCAACCTAATCGTCGATTTAATTCATCGAACGTTCGTTGAAATTATTTGGCAAAAAAATGCGCGACCTTACGTAGACCACAATTGGGCTGTGAAATCCACCAGTTTTTCGAAGTACAGATCGTCACCAGAATCAGTGCTCCCTGCCTCGTCGCCAAAGAGGGAATGCATGATGATCCCGGAGAAGAACTGGCTAAGGGCGAAGGTTAAATCCATCGTCCGAATTTCGCCTTGTGCCATCCGCCTCGCAAAATACTCTATCAGGAGCGCGGTTGGAGGTTCCCTTGTAGGCAACTCCCTTAACCACTCCTCGTGCAGCAGCCAATTTCTTTCGCGCATCAAAATTTGAATCAGCTCCCTATCCGCAGAAAAGAGATAAGTTCCCATGCGAGCCGCGAGCAAGAGGGCTTCTCTGAGCGGCAGATCGTCCTTCAACTGGGGCGTTAGTGCTTCAATCTCGGCGAACTGTGCCTCTAGACCTTCGCGGATGATCGTTTGCAGGATTTCCAATTTCCCACCGGGGAAATAGTGGTAGGTGAGTGCGTCGGCGACCCCCAGCGCCTTATTCAAGGATCGCATCGACGTGGCATGATAACCGCCTGCGGCAAACATTTCTTTTGCAACCGCGAGGATTTGTTGCCGCCGTTCGTGGGCTTTGATATCCCGACTAGTCATTCTTTGGGGTGGTATTTCTTCAGTCATCGGTATGGGTCTTGTTGAGATGACAAGCTAACTTCGATATATTCACTCATCGTTCGTTGAGTGAATGGTAGTACGAATCCTGAAGGGTGTCAACTCTGACTTATCGTTTCACCCAAAACAGGCGAATCGATGCCCCAACTCTTTATCACACGTTTCACGGGCTACCATATGTAAATTTTCAAATTATTCTTGCTGTAAAAAGGGGGCTGGAGACCAAATGCCACGTCGTTACCCCCGGCGAACCTCATTTACAACAGAGGTTACTGCCGTTTACGGCACGCTGGTCTCTGCTTGCGCCGAGAGTTCGATATTCTGCGACCAGTTCCCTGCCAGATCGACCGCCCACAACGCGAACTGGTAAGTGTGCCCGCTCGCGCCGGGATAGTCCGCCTGCGTGTCGCTGGTTTCCAGCCACGTCTGCCAGTCGCCATCGTCGATCTTCACCCAAACGACGTAGCTGGCGATGCCGCCGTTGTCAAGCGCGCCCCACTGCACCGGGAAGGTCGGCGGGCTGGTCGGCGGCAGCACCTGCATCAGCGGGATCGGCGCTGAGTGATCGAGCGCCGGATCGACCGTTGGCTGCGGCTGCGCGGTCGGCGCGGGCGTGTTGACGCCCAAGATCGGACCGAAGGTCGGCTGCATCTCGCCAGCGCTTTCGGGCGTGGGCGGCGCTGCCCCTTTGAGGTGAATTTGCAGCGGATCGACCGGCGTCCAGCCGCGATCCACCGGCTCGATCAGGATGAACGGATCGCCGCCAAGCTGCGAGATTTCCGACGAGGTGAGCTGCGGATAATCGCTGGTCTCGGCGGGCGGCAGCCCAATCGAATACTGACCGTCCTGCGGCGTGAGCAGGTAGTCGTCGGTCATGCTGTAAAGCTGCGCGCTCGACCCGCTCGCCGGGATTTCGACGACGATCTGCTGTGGACTGTTATTCCAGAGGACAGTGGCGCGCTCGCTGACGCTGCTGCTGGCGCTGGTGATCGCCCCGAACTGGGCGACGCCCTGCGCCGGGCTGAGGTCGAAGGTGATGCCGCTGCCCACGCCGTTGAGGTTGAGGCGCGTGCCGCCCTTGAACTGGCGGCTGCCGAACAACTGCGCCATGCGATAGTAAGCGGCGGCGGCTGGTCGCGGCGTATCGGGCTGGGGACTCTGGGTGAAGCAGGTCGAGCGGCGGTCGTTGCGGAACAAGCCATAGGCGTCGCCCGCCTGCCCGCTGTTGGGGGGAAAGTCCGTGCCCGGCGGCTGGTTGCCGCAGTCGTCGTAAAGCTGGAAAAAGAAGACCACGTCCGCGCCCGCCGCCCACGCAATCGCCGTGTTCTCGATCACGTAGACCGCCTGCTCCTGCATCGTCCCGCGATACAGGCGCGCGCCGGGATTGCCGACCAGCCACGTCTGACCGGGGTAATCGTCCCAGACCGGGAGTCCGCTCTCGTTGAGCCAAATCGGGCGATCCAGCCCATAGGCGGAGAGCACCTGCTTCATCCGCGTGATCAGCCGTCCGCTGCGCTCAGCGCCGCTGTAGCTGTGCAGCGCCGCAATGTCGAAGTACCAGTTATAGGCGCCGCGCTGCGGGTCTTGGGCGATCACCGCCAGCGTGCGCGCGAGATAGTCGTCCACGTCAGGATTGTTGTATGCCAGCCCGGCGAACATGACCTGCGCCAGCGGGTCGGCTTGGCGCACGACCAGATAAGTCACCTTGAGCAGGCGAGCGTAATCCTCGACCGCCCCACTCCAGAACATGCGCAGGTCGGGTTCGTTCCACGCCTCCCAAACCCGCACGCCTTGATCCGCCTGCCAGCCTAAGCGCGCCGCCAGCGTGCCGCCGGGCTTGTAACGCTGCACCGCCGCGTAGACGAAGCGCGCGTAAGGGTTGTCGGGATTAGGCGTCTTGCCGCTCCCCGGCGTGTCGCTGCCGTCGCTGAAGACGGCATTGTACAACCCATGAATGACGCTGCCGTCGCGCTGATGCGGCGGGATGCCGAGGAAGATCGCGTCGCTGCGCAGCCCGTAGCGCACGTCGTTGGCGATCAACTGATCGTAGCCATCCCATGCATAATCGCCGGACGGCTGCTCGACCGTATCCCAGTAGAGCGCCCAGCGATTCCAGCCCGCGCCGAGATAGAGGGCGTTGCGGTAGCGCTCGTCGACAATCGGATCGCCCGGCGCGCTAATGTGGTTGATGCCCAGATGAGGGGAGAGGATGGCTGCATCTTGTGAGTAAAGCGGGGCGGCGCTCAGGAGCAGCAGCAGGACGCCGGAGCACAGCGTAATCAGGTTGAGGCGTTTCATGCAAAACCTACGATCAAACCAAGATGATTAAGTGTCGAGCAAATTGGCGCGTTTGTCCATGATCTGCGCCAACAAGTTGAGCTTGTCGGCAAGGTTGCCGCCGACATCAACCTGAACCGGAATGGTCGCTACTGATTCGGGCGTCCCGCTTCCCACATCAGTTGGTACTGCTTCGCCCAGTATTCGAACCAATACTGCGACGAACGCCGCTCGATTTGCAGGTGCATCCGGTCGGTGATCAAGTCGTTGTGATAGCCAAAAAACTCGACGGTCAGCCGCCCGTCTTTGCCGTCGGGATCGACCACCACCATGCTGAAGCCGGGGCTGTAATCGAGCAGGCGATAATCGACGCTGCCCCACGACTGCATCCTGCCGAGCGTATAGAGCGATGCCTTGATGTCGTGTTCGAGGACGTTGTTGGGGTCAAGCTGCAAGCGAAGGATCGCCAGCGACGCTTCGATTTCCGGGTCCTGAATCAAGATGCGCACCGACCCGCCCCGGTCGAGGATTTCACGCTTGAGGTCGCCCGAACTGTGCAGGATGTTGACCGCCGAAGGACCGTAAATCCAGACCTCACGTCCGCCGCGAATGAACTCGCAGAAGGGCGCATAACCCTGACGGTCGAGCAGCACGCTGTCGAGGTCGACCGCTTGATCCGACGGCGTGGTCGTGCGAAAGAGCAGCACGACCAGCGCCGCCATCATCACCGAGAGGTTGACGCTGAGATCGGCGGAGCCGATCACGTCGAGGACGACCAGCGCCACGCCGACAGCGGCGACCACGTAGGCATCGACGTTACGCAGGTTGCGCAAATCATCGAAGATGCGGTGGAGGGCGCGGCTGATGGTCGTCACGGGTTAGCTTTGCGGCAGATGTTGGGCAATCGCCGTACACAATTCCTGCTGCGTCGCAGCGTAGACGTACCAGAGCGTCTCGCCGTTGGCGCTGAAAGTCCCCGAACTGCCGCAGGGCTGCGCGGCGCTGGCTGCTTGTGCGCTGAGACCGCGCGGGCTGCCGAGCGCGCAGGGCAGAAAGTTGTTGACCAGCCGGTTTTGATTGATCACCGCCAGCGCGCCGACCGTCGGAACCTGCCCCGCCGCGACTTTGGTCAGGTCGGGCTGAGCGTAAATCTTCGCCGCGACCGCGCCCACGTCTTGATAGCAGGCGATCATGCCGTCGATCTGCGCGATCATCGCCGCTGCGACCGGGTTGCCGGTCAGAATCGACGCGCCGCCCGAAATCGTGCTCAGCGCGTCGGTGATATTATTGGCATTGATGCTGACGTAGCCCGGCAGATCGGTCACAAACTGCTGGGCTGCCGAGGCATCGCTGGCGGTGTCGCCGGTCGTCGGCACGGCAACGCCGGGCACACCGATCTGGCTGCACCCCGCAGCGACCAATACGGCGATCAAGAGCATCATCTTACGCAACATAACCACTCCTTAGCGGTGTGTTATACACCCATTATAGTCGATGTCCGGGTTCAGGTGGGGTCGATCTTATTATCGTTGTTTTCATCTGACTTAGCGCTGTTCACGCGCTGGCTGTCGGCACGCCAGCTTTGGACGAAGATCACCAGCACGCCGATGACGATGGCGTGGTCGGCGAGGTTGGAGACGTTGGAGATCACGCCGGGAATCTGGTAGTGGATGAAGTCGATCACCGCGCCGTGCGTGATGCGGTCGAAGGCGTTGCCCAGCGCGCCGCCGATCACCAGCGCGATGCCCAAGCGCGTCAGCCGTTCCTTGGCGGCGATGCGCGGGTAGAAGACGATCAGCACGACGACGACCACCAGTTCGATGATCAGGAACAGGTCGCCCCCCTGCGGCAGAAAGCCGAAGGCGGCGCCGGTGTTGGCGCTGCGGGTGATCTGGAACAGCGGATAGAGCGCCGGGATCGGGCGGAAGCTCTCGCCGATGCGCAAATGGTCGATGACGATCTGCTTGGTCACTTGATCGAGCACGATCACCGCGATCACGATGACGACGAGGAACAGCCATGTCCGAAGCAGAGGATTTTTCAATACGCAAACCTACAGTTTGAACTAGAGTTGGCTCTGAATGTAGCGGTAGCCGTCGCTAAAGCTGAACATGATTTTACAACGGTGGTGTGCTAGAGTGTTCACAAGATTGGGTTTCTTGAAATCACCTTTGTCACGGGTGAGAAAACAAGCGGCGACGGAGTTACTGCTCGCGTGCTGGAGGACGGATGCAAATATAAGTGCATCCTGTGGACGCTCAAACTGACTTTCGTAAGCTGCGGCAGAGAATATAATGTCGTGATCGAGAGGAATAACTTCGGCAATGTGAAGTAACCGTTCGCGCACTTCGGCAAATCGCTGTCGGTGTTGATCCCCGGTCAGCGCAAGTAACCCCAACACCGACGTGAATGTTTCTGCCAAAGCCGAATACGTCGTCGAACGTCTAAGTTGCGTAAATTCCTCATTCAACTCCCGCCAAAGCCGCTTGCGCTTGTGATCCCTTCTGATCAAGGTTTCGTTGGGTTCAGCGAGAGCATAAGCGGGAATGACAAGCTGTACTTGACCACTTTCACATAGCTCAAGGATCCGCTCACAACTTTCGTGTTGTTCCTGCAATAACGCGAGTTCAAGAACGAAGTTGGTTTCGACGTAGACATTCATGCAGTGACTTCATAAGCGAGACGCCCGTTCTTGAGCGCATCGAACAGCCCCGATTCGATCAACCAATTGCCACTGGCTGCGGCGGTGGCTGGTAATTCGTCAGACTTGTCAGCCCACGTCAAAGTGGCAAGCCATCCCTCAACCACCATCTCAAAGCTGGTTTCAGAAAGATATTTCGGGATACCGTTCATCCCCCAAAAGGGGTTCAAAAAAGGCAGCGGATCGATGATGTAGTCCGGCTCGTGATCAGGGTGCTCACCAACCCACAAATAAAAGCGATCAGGAAAAGCAAGCAGCCAATACGTTGCACGCACAGCTTGACTGTATGCCTGAAGTTGCTCGTGTGCCCATTCTACCAATTCATAACTTGCTTCGCGTGTGGGCTTCACCTCAACAACCAAAACAGGCTGATCTGTTTGGTCATAAACAATGGCGTCCGCTCGATCCATCATGCTGTTGTGTACCCTCAACTACGCTCGTATCCATATTGTACAACACGTTACTGCGAATCTACGCGAACCGTTACGCGATGGCGATGCGATCCTGCTGGCGTTCTTCGATCAGCCGGAGGTAGAGGTCGATCACCTCGTCCATCATGGCGGGCCACGTCTGGGTTTCGGCGAAGGCGCGGGCGGCAAGTCCCATTTCGGTGATCCGCTCGCGGCTGGCGGCGATCTGGCGCACCCCGGCGATCATGCCGTCGATGTCGCCCGACTCGAAGGTGTAGCCGGTGCGTCCTTCTTCAACCACGTCGCGCACGCCGCCGACCCGCGAGGCGACCACCGGCAGCCCGGCTGCCATCGCTTCGACGACGACCAAGCCGAAGGTCTCCAACGCCGAGGGAAAGACGAAGATGTCGGCGCTGGCGTAAGCTTGCGAGAGCGCCTCGCCCTGCATATAGCCCATGAATTTAGTGTTGGTCCCGGCAAACTGCGCTTCGAGCGCTTCGCGCGCCGGTCCGTTGCCGACGACCGCCAAGCGCGTCCCCGGCACGGCTGCCAAGACCGGCTTGAGGTGGTCGATCTGCTTCTCCGACGACAGCCGTCCAACGTAGATCAGCAGCGTGTCGTCGGGATGCCCATCCGAGAGCGCGTCGCGCATAGCGGCGTCGCGAAAGCGCGGATCGAAGCGGTCAGGATCGACGCCGCGTTTCCACAGCCCGACGCGCTTGACGCCGATGCCGAGCATCTCCTGCTGAATCAGCTTGGAGGGCGCGAGCGCGTAATCCGCCGAATTGAAGACAACCCGCGTCAGCACTTCGGTGACCGGCTCGATAAAGCCGAGATGGAAGTAATGCACCAGCCGCGCCACGTCGAGGTGGAACGACGCGACCGTCGGCACGTCGAGCCGCTTCGCCATCAGCATCCCCGGCACGCCGATCAGCACCGGGTGGATGAAGTGGGCGACGTCGGGCTGGAAGGCTTTGAGTTCGTTGTAAGTCGAAAGCGTCGGCGGACCGATCCGCAGTTCCGGGTAGAGCGGCAGCTTGACGCCCGGCACGCCGATGATCGGCGCGCTCTTGTAGTTCTCGACACCCATCTTGGGCGCGACGACCACCGCCTCGATACCGCGCTTCTCCAGATGATCGAGCAGCAGGCAGACGACCGTGACGATCCCGTCGATTTTCGGCAGAAAGGTTTCCGTAAAAAGGGCGACCCGCATAGCAGCTCCGCGTAAACAGTGGATTCGACAGTTACAACACCGGATCAAGCCAACGGTGGCGCGAAGACTGGCAGAGGAAGATAGACTTTATGCCGCGCACGGCGATCTCGCGCTAAAATCAGTTGTTCGTAAAATTCGAACTTATCACTACGAATAGGGAAAACTGTAGACAAAGTTATGGCTGATTCATCCGACGTTCGCGTGAAATTGGATGACCGTGTTCGCTTGATCGCTTCGGCGCTGGCGGCGACTCGCTATCCCGACGACGCGCAGATGCAGCACCGGCACGGGACGCACGCCCACGCCCGCGCGACCCGCCGAGTGCTCGCCAGTTTCGCCGATCACGACGCGATTCGCTCGCTGCAAGCGCTGCTCGATCACGGGGCGCCGCTAGAAGCGATCTTCACGCTGGCGCTGGTGCTGCGCTTTCCCGATGGCAAAATCGAGAAGCCGCCGCGCTGGATGCCGCCGCATTGGGATGATCAATTGATGCGCTTCTATGCCGACGCCGATCTCGCGGCGTGGTGGCACAGCGAAGACGCCGCGTGGAAAACGGCATTTGAGGATACCAGCCGGACGTTCGAAAACGTCCAGTTCAAGCCCTTCTTGCAGCCCTACCTCGGCGAGATCGACGAGCGGCTGATTTTCGTGCCCAACATCCTCTATCCGACCGATCAAACGCTGGGACTGCGTTTCGGCGGCGATCTGGTCTGCATCGCGCCGCCGCGCGTCGCGTGGGGCGATAGCCCGCCGTGGCCCTTCGACGAAGACCCGGCGCACGTCTACCGCGCTGCCATCGAGCAGTACGGCTACATCCTGATGGATGCTTACCTGCGCGCTCACGCCGACCGGATCATCGAACTGGCGCAAACACCGCTGCCGGTCACTGACCAGTACCGCGCGCTCTACCCGACGTGGGCGGAGCAGTTCGCGCACCTGTTCGTCGCCGGTGCGGTGGCGATCTACCTCGAAGATCACGTCAGCCAAGCCGAAGCCAACGCCTACGTGCTGATGGAGCGCAAGGTCAGCGGGCTGGAAGTCCTCCCCGGCGTGATCCACGTCTTCCGCCGTTACCTGCGCGAGTTGGCGAGCGGCAACTACACCAGCCTGCTCGACCTGCTGCCGAACTTCTCGCGGCAGTTGAAGGTCGCCAACAAGATCGCCAGCCTGTAATTTCGGATGATCTCGACGGGAAAACAACGTGTAGGGGCAGGACTAAGTCCTGCCCCTACGTCATGACCGTTGCGATGCTTCCCTAAAAACTAACCGCTAGCCGCTTCTACCCCTTGATGCTGCCTGCCAGCAGCCCGCGAATGAAATAGCGCCCCAGCAGAATGTAGACCAACAGCGTTGGCAAGGCGGTCAGGAACGCGCCCGCCATCTGTACGTTCCACTCGACGATCTGGCTCCCGGCGATGTTGAGCAGCGCCACCGTGATCGGCTGCGAGGTCGGACCCGCCACCGTCGCGCCGAACAGGAACTCGTTCCAGATTTGGGTGAACTGCCAGATCACCACCACGACGAAGCCCGGCGCGGAGATCGGCAGGATGATCTTCTCGTACAGCCCGAAGAAGCCCGCCCCGTCGATCTGCCCGGCTTCGAGCAGTTCGCTCGGCACTTCGGCGTAGTAGTTGCGGAAGATCAGCGTCGTGATCGGGATGCCGTAGACCACGTGGACGACGATCAGCCCCCACAGGTTGCCATAGAGCGACATGGTGCAGCGCGCCGCCGCCGGATCGTAGATGATGCACGCCGAGCGGAGGAACTGCACCATCGGGATCAAAATCGCCTGATAGGGGATGAACATGCCGAACAGCATCAGCGGGAAAATGATGTTCGCGCCGCGAAAGTGCCACTTCGACAGCACGTAGCCGTTGATCGAGCCAAGCATCGCCGAGATCGCGGTCGCCGGGACAACCAGCACGATACTGTTGGCGAAGTTCGGTGCCAACTTCTCCAGCGCGCGCTGGAAGCTCTCCAGCGTGAAGCCGGTCGGGAAGGTCCACATCGTGTTGATGCTGACCTGATCGATGCTCTTGAAGCTCGTCACCAGCACCATGTAGACCGGGATCAGGAAGATGATACAGGCGACGATCAGCAGCCCGTAAATCAGAATGCGCGCCAGCCGACGGCGATTCAAGATCGCATCGCGCGAGGCAGGGACAGCCGCTGGTACGCTCATAAGGTTGTCTCCGAACGCAGGCTGGTCACGAGGTAGGGGATGATCACGGCGGCGACCATGATCAGCATGATCACGGCGATTGCCGCGCCGCGCGCGAAGTCCCCGCCGCGAAAGGTCGTGAAGAACATGTTGATGCCGGGCATGTCGATGTAGAGGTTATCGCCGCCGCCGAGCGCGTAAACGAGGTCGAAGATTTTCAGCGAGATGTGACCAAGGATGATCATCGCGCTCAAGGTGATCGGGGCGAGCAGCGGCAGCACGATGTAGCGATAGACGCCGAATTCGCTGGCGCCGTCGACACGCGCCGCCTCGCGCAGTTCGTCGGAGATGCCGCGCAGCCCGGCGAGGTACATCGCCATCGTGTAGCCGGACATCTGCCAGCCCGCCGCGACCACCACCGCGATCAGCGCGAGGTGGAAGCCGTGATCTTCGGGCTGCGCCAAGCCGGTGATCGACTTGGGATCGCCGAACGACAGCCAGCCCATGATCAGCAGTGCCGCGGCTGCCAGCAGCGCCGCGACCTGCGAGTGCTTATTCCCCCACGCCCGCAGCGCAAAGAAGACCACGACGCCCAAGACGATAATGCCGATGATCGCCGGGAAGTCCTGCCAGTTGAAATTCAGCCAGCGCTCCTCGCTGATGAACCATCGGAACTGCCCGGCGGGCAGCCCGACGTAAGTCGGCAGCGCGTTTAAGCCGCTGACCGGGTTGAAGAGCCACTTCCAGACGACGCCGGTCACGATGAAGGAGAGCGCCATCGGGAACAGGAAGATGGTGCGGAAAAAGCCCTCACCCTTGATCTTCTGGTCGAGCAGGATCGCCAGCCCGACGCCTAAAATCAAGCAGACGGCGATGAACATGACGGTGAAAAAGACCGTGTTGGCAAGGTCGATGCGGAAACGCTGGTAGAGCACGCCGGTGAACAGTTCGGTGTAGTTGCTCAAGCCGACGAAATTGGCGGGTTGGCGGCTCAACTGCTGGACAGCATTGGAGTCGGTCAGCGAGGTGTAAGCCGTCCAGCCGATGAAGCCATAGACAAAGATGGCAACCAGCACAACGGACGGACTCAGCATCAAAATCGCGGTGAGACGATCACGATTAAATCGTCGGCGCATCAGCATCCCCCTTGTACAGATAAATCCAGTTTCATGAAATCAGCGGTTAGCTGCCAGCTATCAGTCGTTAGCGCGCAGGCACGAACGCAAACACAATCGCTCGGTGGGCAGCATTCGGGTCACGGAATGGAGTGATATTCCTAGCGCGTCGGGCTGACTGCTGATAGCTAGGGGCTAACCGCTATAAGTGTCAGGTTTAATTAAAAATCGGGGCGACCGCGAACCGGTGGTTCGAATTGGTCGCCCCCTGTTTTAGACCGTCAAAAACGGCTTACTGCATCATGTTCGTTTGCAGCGCCAGCGTCGCGGTATTGGCGGCGGCGGACGCCGAGTCCTTGTCGGACGCGAACTGTGCGATCACGCTGGCGAAACCATTAGTGAACGCGGGCGGCGCAACGGCACCGTGCGCTTGGCTGCCGACGATCTCGTTGGTCGTCCAGTCGCCGTAGGCGCTCTGGAAGTAGGCGTTGTACAGATCGGTGTTGCTGATGTCGGCGGTCGTGTTCGCCGGCAGCGATCCCTTGAGCGGGTTGAAAATATCCTGTGCTTCGGGCGAGCCGAGGAAGCTCAGCCATGCGCGCACTGCGGTCGGGTTCGGCGCGCCAACCGGCAGACCGAAGGTGTCGGACAGCATGATGAAGGTGCCTTCCGTGCCGGGCGAAGGCGTCCAATCGAAGCCGACGCGCGGCTCAAGGCTCAAGTCGGTGATGAAGTACCCGGCAGCCCAGTCGCCCATGATGTTGAAGGCAGCGCCGCCGTCAACGACCATCTTGGAGGCATCTTGCCACGTCAGGGCGTTGCGGTCGTCGTTGGTGCAGTCGAGGACTTTGCCGAAGGTGTCGAAAACGCCGACGACTTCGGGGCTGGTCCACTTGGTCGCGCCGTTCCACAGACCGCGATAGCCGTCCGGTCCCAGCAGTCCGAGCGCAATGCTTTCCCACAGGTGCTGCTGCGTCCAGTTTTCACCGACCGACAGCGGCGTGACACCGGCAGCTTGCAGCGCCGGGCAGGTCGTGGTCAGGAATTCATCCCACGTCGCCGGGACGGTGACGCCCCAGTTGTCGAGGTTGGCGGGGACGTACCACATCACGTTGGAGCGGTGAATGTTGGCGGCGACGCTGTAGATGTTGCCCGCGTCGTCCGAAATCAGGTCGAGCAGACCCTGCGGGAACTCATCCATCCAGCCGTTGGCTTCGTAGATGTCGTTGAGCGGCTGCATCAAGCCTGCCGCAACCCACACCGCATTCAGTTCTTTACCAGCGTGAACTTGGAACGTGTCCGGCGGATCGCCACCGAGCATCCGGGTGGTCAGCACGGCGCGGGCGTTGACGCCCGAACCACCGGCGACTGCCGAGTTGACGACGGTCACGTCAGGATACAGTTCGCCGAAGCGAGCGATCAGGGCATCCAAGCCCGCTGCTTCGCCGCCGCCCGTCCACCACGAGAAGATTTCCAGCTCGCCGGTGGGTGTTTCGTCCTGCGCCGCCACAACCGTGACAGAAAGCAGCGCTAGCGCCAAAATGAACAACACAATCTTAAAATGTTTCATGAGTTTCCCCTCTATGTTAGAGAAAAATATAGTTTCTTCTCATTCGTATTCTAACATGCTCCCACCCGTTCATTGTGTTGACAGTACAAAAACAGGGCAAAGATCATGCAAAATACCTGAGGGGAAATCCCCTATCCATCCATGAGGGTCATGTCATCTCGATAGTCACGACTCTTCGTCACGGTGCTGCCCGCGCTGCCCGCTAAGTGTCCTCATTTTTTGCCGACGAGTGCCCGACCAGCCGGTTGAGCAGGTCGAACCAGAATGGCGCGCCCTGCGCAATCGCAATCGCAGTCAGCAGAATGCCGATCACCTTGCGGAAGACAAGATTGGCGAAATTGGGTGTATTCCCTTCCCAGAACAGCCACAGATTGCGCGTGTTATCGCATTCCTTTAACGTGCGCCCGATCTCGGAAAAGCAGTTGCCCGTGCCTTGTGGCAGCGACACAGGTGTGTATTCCCACCCGACGGGCAAGCCCGCGCTGATCAGTTGGTCGGCTGCCTCCAACGCTTGCGCTATCGCTTGGGCAAGCTCCGGATTGGTGTTGGTCGATGCATCGCCGCTGACCCCAGTTTGCGCGCTAGTATCAGTCGGCGGATCGTCGCCTTGCGCGGAGAGGAAGCTGACGTTCTGCACCGGGTTCTCATAGAAGCCAGCAGGCGTTCCTTCCGGCATAGGAGTCGCTGCCAGCGTCTCATCCGCTCCATTCGGCTCATCCGCTCCCATCGGTGAGGACGGAGCCTCCGGTGTTATGGCGGCGAGGTAATCGACGACGCGGGCATTGACCGCTGCTTGTAGATCGGCGTTTTCGTAGAGCGCCCGCGCGATTTGCAGCGTGTCCACGTTGATCGCCAGCGCCAGAATTAGCCCGACGATGAAGGCGAACATCGCCTGCCGCCGCCGGAACGCCGCGGTGCTGTTCTTCGCCCACTGGTTGAACCACTGGCGCAGCGCGGCAGCGTTGTCAGTTCCGCCGTAGAGCGTCTTGAGCGCCGAACGTGGGGGGTCGTTAACGCTAACCGTCTCTGCGGGCGCTGCTGGTGCGGGCGTTGCCGCTGCCGCTGCAGGTGTTGCCGCTGCCGCTGCAGGTGTTGTCGCTGCCGCTGCGGCAGGTATTGGTGACTGTATAGGTGTTCCTTGTGTTACCACCGATGGCGGGGCGATTTCGAGCATCACATTGGCGAAAATCTCTGCCTCGATGTTGTCGACGCGCGTGGTTCCGACGAGATCCACCAGACTGTCCCACACCCGTCCGCAGTGCCGCTTGGCGATCCAGCCGCCGATCCCCGCACCGATCAAGCCCAACAGATAGGTCGCGAACAGTTTCCCCATCAACTTATCGACCAGCATAAACTGCGCGATGTCGTAGATCGGCTGATTGGTCACCCAGCCAATCACGCTGCTTACGACCGAAACAATCAGGTTGCTCAGCAGCCAGCCAATTACGCCGCCCGCAACCCCACCGACGAGCCTACCGGCGGCATCCCACTGTCTGAATCTGGCGTAGGTTACCGATTCTTTGGGAAGAACCCATTCCCCAGCCAACCAGAGGACAGCATTGCCAATTCTGCGCAAAATGCCGTAGGTCGTAGTCTGATCTTTGGCGAGACCGAAGTGCTTGTTGAGGAACTCACGGACAGCTTTCCTGACCCTATTCTGCCACGTGTCCTCGCTGTTGGTCGCGGGTCTGGGCGTAGTTACTGTCTGCGCTGCCCCACCTTCTTGCTGCGGCGCGGTTCCCTCTGCCGTCGTACTAGCTTGCGGCGGGGCTGGCGAAGTCAAATTGATCAATGGATGCTTGAAGAAGTTCTGGGCGGTACTCCCGTCGCCTAGAAAAGTCCTCAAGTCCGCCTTTAGATTGCGTGGGCGTGTGTTGGCGATTTCGCTGATCAGCGTGCTGATGCTGGTCGTGAGAATGCTCAACAGCGCAAAGACGAAGATTAAGCCGATAGCCACTCCAACGATGCTGAAGTCAGCCATTGCGTCCCCCTTCATCATGTATATATAGTTAGCTCCCATTGTATATTAATCAATACTTTAGTGCATACGTCTATCGGGCGACGACGGCTGATGGTCATCTCCGCTTCACGAATACTTGCTATACTCTTGTCGCTTTGAAGATCGCGCCGGAAGACGAGTTAGAGTACCGGCGTGTCGAAGAATAAACAGATCTCACTTTACGAGAGGGATTCACATGCCAAAATTAACGATGGCACAGGCGCTCGTCTTGTTTCTGAGCAACCAGTACGTCGAGCGCGACGGGCTGGAAACACCGTTCTTTGCCGGGTGCTGGGGCATCTTCGGTCACGGCAACGTCGCCGGGATCGGGCAGGCGCTTCAGCAGTACAGCGATAAATTCCGCTTCTATCAGGCGCGCAACGAGCAGGCGATGGTTCACGCCGCCGCCGCTTACGCCAAAGCCAAAAACCGCTTGCAAACTTTCGCCTGCACCTCCTCGATTGGACCGGGCGCGACCAACATGATCACCGGCGCTGCCGCCGCGACCGTCAACCGCATCCCGGTGCTGCTGCTGCCCGGCGACGTCTTCGTCGAGCGCCGTCAAGCGCCGGTCTTGCAGCAGGTCGAATGGGAACACTCGCAGGATTTTTCGGTCAACGACTGCTTCAAGCCGGTCTCGCGCTACTGGGATCGCATCAGCCGCCCGGAGCAGATCATCACGGCGCTGCCCGAAGCGATGCGGGTTTTGACCTCGCCCGCCGACACTGGCGCGGTCACGCTGGCGCTGCCGCAGGACGTGCAGGCGATGGCATACGACTATCCCGACGAATTCCTCGCGCGGCGCGTGTGGCACATCCCGCGCAATCGCCCCGACCTCGCTGCGCTGGAACGGGCGGTCGAGTGGATTCGCGCCGCGACCAACCCGATCCTGATCGCGGGCGGCGGCGTTCATTACAGCGAAGCCTACGACGCGCTGCGCCACTTCGTCGAGCAGACCGGCATCCCGGTCGCCGAGACGCAGGCGGGCAAAGGATCGCTGCCCTTCGACCATCCGCTCAGCCTCGGCGCGGTCGGCGCGACCGGCACCGAGGGCGCGAACCTGATCGCCCGTGACGCCGACCTCGTGATCGGGGTGGGCACGCGCTACAGCGACTTCACCACCGCCTCGAAGACCGCTTTCCAGAACCCGAACGTGCGCTTCGTCAACCTCAACGTCGCCGAGTTCGACGCCTACAAGCACGCCGCCATCCCGCTGATCGGCGACGCGCGGGTCACGCTGGACGAGTTGGCATCAGCGCTCGACGACTACGACACCGGCAGCGCCTACCGCACCCACGTCCACGACCTTAACGCCGCGTGGGACGAAGAAGTCTCGCGGATTTACAACCTCGAACACGGTCCGCTGATCAGTCAAGGCGAGGTCGTCGGCGTGGTCAACCTGCTCTCGCAGCCGCAGGACGTGGTCGTTTGCGCGGCGGGCAGTCTGCCGGGCGATCTACATAAGCTCTGGCGCACCCGTGACGTAAAGGGCTATCACCTTGAATACGGCTACTCGACGATGGGCTACGAGATCGCGGGCGGGTTAGGCGTCAAGCTGGCGTCGCCGGAGCGCGAGGTTTACGTGATGGTCGGCGACGGCTCGTACTTGATGATGAACAGCGAGATCGTCACCGCCGTGCAGGAAGGCATCAAGCTGATCATCGTCGTGCTCGACAATCACGGCTACGCCAGCATCGGCGGGCTGTCGAAGTCGGTCGGCAGCGACGGCTTCGGCACCAAATATCGCTACCGCACCGAGTCCGGTCAGTTGGACGGCAGCACGCTGCCGGTCGATTTCGCCACCAACGCCGCCAGCCTCGGCGCGCGGGTGATCCGCGCCGCCGACCGCGATCAACTCGCCGACGCGATCCAGCAAGCACAGCAGAGCGACCAGACCGTCTGCATCGTCGTCGAGACGGATCGCAGCCAGCGGGTCGGTGGCTACGAGTCGTGGTGGGACGTCGCCGTCGCCGAAGTCGCGGAGAACCCCGCCGTGCAGCAGGCGCGCGCCAATTACGAGGAAGCGAAGACCAAAGAGCGCGATTATTTATGACCTCACCCCCCGACCCCCTCGCCATTGACGCGGAGTTTATCCGTAGGGGCGTTACATGTAACGCCCCTACTACCTGCACTGGCAGGGTGCCTTAGCCGCTCTGGCTTTCACAAAAAGACCGCGTGCTCACATTTGGTATTGTCCAAACGACAACATGATAAAGGAACCAACATGCGAGAGTTGATTATCGCCGAATTCATCACGCTAGACGGTGTGATCCAAGCGCCGGGCGGAGCCACCGAGGACACCGACGGCGGTTTCGCCCACGGTGGCTGGACGATGCCTTATTGGGATGACGCCATCGGCGCGCATTTCTTCCAAGCGATGGAAGGGGCGGACGCGCTCCTGCTCGGTCGCAAAACGTGGGAGATTCACGGCGGCGCTTTCGAGCCGATGCAGGACGATCCATTCGGCAGCGTCATGAACGGCATCCGCAAGTACGTCGTCTCGACCACGCTCACCTCGACGGCGGCTTGGCGCAATTCGACGCTGATCAGCCGCGACGTGGTGGCGGCGGTGCGCCAGATCAAGCAGGAGCCGGGTAAGAACATCCTGCTCGACGGCAGCAGCATTCTGGCACACACGCTGATCGCAAACGACCTCGTGGACGAATACGCCCTGCACGTCTATCCGCTGGTGCTGGGCGGTGGCAAGCGACTGTTTCCTGAAGGCAAGCGCCTCGATCTCACCCTCGTCGAGTCGGAAGCGCTGTCGACCGGGGTGGTCTATCAGCGCTATCGCCCGGCTAGGGGTTGATGTAACCCCGCGACAGAAAAACCGTAGGGGCGTTACATGTAACGCCCCTACACACCATCATCTATCTAGATTCTCTGCTTGTGGATTCAAACTGAATGCTATCAGCTATACAAAAAAGTAGCCCGCCGTGTAGAGTCACGGCGGGCTGGTATTGCGGTCTCAGGGAGCTATCCCTTATACGGGGACACTCACGGAGAAGGTGAGCGTCTTAGGGGTTAGCCCCCTTATGACTGCGACTACTATCCACGCGATCACCTCCTTTTCACTCATCCTTCGATAGGCACAGTATAGCACCACTTCAGGGTAGGTCAAGAGGGTTCACGAAAATTGGTTCTACGGGCGAATCGGCTCGCCGGTGTCCACGACTTCGAAGGCAGTTCCGGGCACAGTCTTCAGTTGATTGAGGTCGTCGTCATCCCAGCGCGGGTCGGTTGCGCCGCTGATGAACCAGCTCGTGCCATTGTCGGCGACGATCATGCCGTAGGTTTTGAGCGCCTCAAGGATCACCCGCGCCTGCCCCGTGAAGCCGCCGAGGTCAAAGTCGGCGCGCAGCCGCAGGCGCAAGCCCATCGGCGGCAGGTCAGGGTTGTCATCATGCGAGGCGTAGTGTGTCGCCGGGTGCAGGTAGCCGCGCTGCGACTGGCTGACCGTGAAGCGCAGCGCGTGCTGGATAGCGCCCGCCTCGATTTCGTCGTAGCGCACCAAGCCGGGGAAGATCGGCAGCCCGGCGGCGTCGGCGGACGTCCATCCTTCCGGGCGCAGGTCGTTCGAGCGCAGGTCGAAGACCGCGCCCGATGCTGCCGCCCAGCCGCGCCCGCGCTGCTCGGCGTCGTAGAGTTCGTAGAGTGTGCAGTTGCCCGTATCGACCGCCAAGACGTGGGCATCGCCGCCCGCCTCGACCGGCGCGTCCAGCGGGATCGGGTAAGGACCGGGGTCGCTCTCGTCGCCGTAGTCGGTGAATGTGACCGGCACGAACGGCTGATCGGCATCGACCACGACGTAAGGGATGCCGTAGTCCGGGTCTTCGCCGAAATCGGCGTGTAGGTATTCGTCGCCATCGGCGCTGATGCTGGCGAGGTAGGCGTCCGAGCGCGGATCGACCGGAAAGGCGGAAACGTCGGTATTCCAAGCGTTATCCGCCGGGAAAACCGTGCAATCGCCGATGGTGGGCGGCGTCGGCGTCCCGACGCCCAGCAGCAGAAGGCAGGCGATCAGCGCGCTTCTCACGAGGCGATCTCCGGCGCGCGGCGTCGCCTTGCCCACAGCCGCGCCGGATCGAAGCGCGTCCCGGCGATAAAGCGGTCAAGCCGCAGCAGGTAGATTGCAAACAAGACCAGCGTGATCACGAAGACGATCAGTCCGACGACCAGCAGCGGCGCGTGATAGGTGAAGACGACCTCGTGCGCGTTGAGCGGCAGCGAGACCGCCAGCGCGCCGTCGAACGATTCGATTTCGGTGGGCTGCCCGTCGACCGTGACCGTCCAGCCGGGATAATCGACCTCCTGCACCACCAGCACCGAATTGAACTTGTAAGCGTCAACCGCGAACTCGATCCGGTCAAGGTGATGCGCCATGCTCGTCACCGGGTCGACGATCCCGCGCGTGACCGTATCGGCGTTGCGCGCCAGCGCCTCGCGCTGGACGACGAATGCGTAAGGCAGCGCGTCCGGCTTGACCCACAGCGCCGGATTGCCGCCCTCGTCCAGCGGCGGATCGGAGTAGGGGACGTAGCCCAAGAAGCGCAGCCCGTTTTCGTAGCCTTCGTGGATGCCAATGGCGAACGGCGCCGCCCAGTTCAGCGCGCCTTCGAAGGCTGGCTCGGAGGGCAGCCCGAACGTGAACACGTCGGGATTGCCGAAGCTGCTGCGGATCAGTAAATCGTGGATGGCGACGTGCGGGATCAAGCCCTCGGTCGTCACCGGCACGAACGCGCCGGGATAATCGTCGCGCAGCCTGACCAGACCGAGATATTCGGCGCTGTCGCGGGTCTGCGGGTCGAAGTGGAACAGATTGTCCCAGTTCCAATAGACCAGCGACGCCGCGTACAGCCCCACGCCGATCACCGCGACCGCGCCGAGCTTGAAGACGAGGTTGCGGCGCAGCAGCAGCGCGACGATCTCGTCAAACCACAGCGCGACCCCCAGCGCGACGAAGGGCGCGGCTGCCATCGCCATCCGCGCGGGCCAGCGCCACTGAATCAGGAAGCTGTGCGCGTAGATGAACTGGAACAGCGGCGTATTATCCTGCGCCCAGACGCAGAAGAACAAGATCACCAGCGCCGTCGGGATCAGGATACGCCAGCGCGCGAAAGGCGATCCCAGCCACGCCAGCAGCAGCCGCACAAGCACCACCCCCCCGGCGAACCACGCCGGGATCAAATACTGATATGCAAACCACCAATCGGCGGTCGTCAGCTTGTCCGGCACGAAGAATGACGCCAAAATCGCGCCGAGATCGTAGGTCTCGCTGTCCAAACCCTGCGCCGGGTGATAGACCAGATAACTGTTCAAGCGCGGGATCAGCGAGAGCGCGGCGAAGCCGGTGAAGAAGGCGCCCGCCAGCACCAATCGCTTGAAGCGCAGCGCGCGGATTCCGGGCGCTTCCGGCTTGATCAGCGCGAACAGGGCAATCGCCGTGCAGCCGATCAGCACCGGAATCACGTACCAATAAGTCCCGGCGAACAGCATCAGCGTCAGCGCGACGACCAGCACACCCAACCAGCGGCGGGTGTGCTCGCGGTAGAGCAGCCCGATCAGCCCGGCGTAGACCCACGCCATGTAAGCGAGGCTCAAGGCGATCTGGTAGAAACCCCGGTTGAGCGCGGTGGTGAAGCCGCCGCTCGCGCCCAGTAGCAAGCCGAGCAAGACCGCTCCGGCGTGCAGCTTGAGCGACCGTCCCAACGCCCAACCGCCCAACGCCATCACCACCAGATGCAGCAGGATGGCGACCTTGCCGCCCTCGATCACGCCGCCGAATAAGATCGGATAGGTCATCAGCGGATTGAGCAGGTAGGAGAACAGGCTCTCGAACAGCGGCTCGCCGCGCCCCATCAGCGGATTCCAGAGCGGGATCGCGCCGTTCTGCTGGAAGGTCGCGCTGGCGAGCGCGCCGGAGTTGATCAGGTAGGGGTACTCCGCCCCCGGCGGGATCGTGTCGGCGAGAAACTCGGTCCGCGTCTGCTGCGTAAAGATCAGCAGAAAGCCGAGGATCACGGCGATTTCGAGCAGGTCAAGCAGATAGGGTCGTTTTCGCAGCATAGGTTCGCTCAATTTAGCATGTCAGGTAGCATGGTAGGGGCGTTACATGTAACGCCCCTACACCGGAATCAGGTACAGACGCACTCCCTCAATCATACCCGTTTCTCGCTGAGGCGATTCGTACAGCTTTTTAATACGATTTATATAACGGTAACCTACAATAATGCAAGATTAAAACCGTAAAAGTAGGTCAATGCTATGGATTTAAATCGTTATACCAACAAAGCGCAAGAAGCGCTGCTCAAGGGGCAGCAGCTTGCCAATGAATATGGACACAGCAGCGTCGATCCGCTGCACATCCTGATCGGCTTGATGAGCCAGCAGGACGGCGTCGTGCCGGAGATCGTCGCCAAGATCGGCGCGCGCCCGGAGGCGCTGCTGGCAGAGCTTCAGCAGACGCTCGACAACCGCCCGCGCGCCTACGGCAGCAACGCGCAGGCGGGACTCAGCCGTGCCGCGACCGAGGTGCTGACCAAAGCCGAAAAAGAAGCCGCCAAGATGCACGACGATTACGTCAGCACCGAGCATATCCTGATCGCCCTGTCGGAGGAGCGCTCGGTCAGCGGCATACTGGAGCGCAGCGGCATCACCCGCGACGCCATCCTCAAGGCGCTGACGGCGATTCGCGGCGGGCAGCGGGTCACGTCGCAAGACCCGGAGAGCACCTACAAGAGTCTCGAA
Source organism: uncultured Chloroflexia bacterium (assembly GCA_963826685.1). GTDB lineage: Bacteria > Chloroflexota > Anaerolineae > Aggregatilineales > Phototrophicaceae > Flexifilum. The sequence goes on from CAWGYC010000012.1 coordinate 194,438, forward strand.
AAGTACGGGCGTGACCTGACGGCGATGGCGCGGCAGGGCAAGCTCGACCCGGTGATCGGGCGCGAGGACGAAATCCGCCGCGTGATTCAGGTGATCAGCCGGAGAACGAAGAACAATCCGGTGCTGATCGGCGAGGCGGGCGTCGGCAAGACGGCGATTGTCGAGGGCTTGGCGCAGCGGATCGTCAACGGCGACGTGCCCGAAGGCTTGCGCGACAAGCAGTTGATCTCGCTGGACATGGGATCGCTGTTGGCGGGGGCGAAGTTCCGGGGCGAGTTCGAGGAGCGGCTGAAGGCGGTGCTCAAGGAAGTGACCGACAGCGGCGGCAAGATCATCCTGTTCTTGGACGAACTGCACACAATCGTCGGGTGCGGGCGCGGCAGAAGGCGCGGTCGATGCCAGCAATATGCTCAAACCGATGCTGGCGCGAGGGGAACTGCGCGCCATCGGCGCGACGACTCTGGACGAGTATCGCAAGTACATCGAGAAGGATGCGGCGCTGGAACGGCGCTTCCAGCCGGTGTTCGTCGACGAGCCGAGCGTCGAGGACACGATCAGCATTTTGCGCGGTCTCAAAGAACGCTACGAAGTGCATCACGGCGTGCGGATTTAGGACTCGGCGGTGATCGCGGCGGCGACTTTGTCGGATCGATACCTGCCGGATCGACAGCTACCGGACAAAGCCATCGACTTGATCGACGAAGCGGCGGCGCGATTGAAGATGGAGATCGACTCCAAGCCGCAAGCGCTCGATACGGTCGAGCGGCAGATCATGCAGCTTGAGATCGAGCGCGAGGCGCTGCGCAAGGAACGCGATCAGGCGTCGCGCGAGCGGCTCAGCGCCATCGACAACGAGATCGGCAACCTGCGCGAGAACCTCAACGCGCTGACCGCTCGCTGGCAGCAGGAGAAGGCAGGTCATCGAGGGCATCCGCGCGACCAAGAGCAAGATCGACGAGGCGAAGGTGCAGCTTGAGCAAGCCGAGCGCCGCGCCGACCTCGAAGCGGCGGCGCGGCTGCGCTACGGCACGCTGCCCGAACTGGAAAAGCAGTTGGCGGCGCAGGACGCGGCGGTCAACCAGCGCCACGCCGACGGCACGACCATGCTGCGCGAGGAAGTCGACGCCGACGGCATCGCCGAGGTGGTCAGCAAGTGGACGGGCGTGCCGGTCTCGCGGCTGCTCGAAGGCGAAGTCGATAAGCTGCTGCGGATGGAGGATCGGCTGCACCAGCGCGTGATCGGGCAGGACGACGCGGTCAAGTCGGTGGCGTCGGCGGTGCGGCGGAGCCGTGCCGGTCTGCAAGACCCGAATCGCCCGATCGGGACGTTCCTGTTCCTCGGTCCGACCGGCGTCGGCAAGACCGAACTGGCGCGCGCCTTAGCCGAGTTCATGTTCGACGACGAGGCGGCGATGGTGCGGATCGACATGAGCGAGTACGGCGAGCGCCACAGCGTCGCCCGCTTGATCGGCGCGCCGCCCGGTTACGTCGGCTACGAGGAAGGCGGGCAACTGACCGAGAGCGTGCGGCGGCGTCCGTATTCGGTGGTGCTGCTGGACGAGGTCGAGAAGGCGCACCCGGAGGTGTTCAACGTCTTCCTGCAAGTCTTTGACGACGGTCGCTGACCGACGGGCAGGGGCGGACGGTCGATTTCACCAACACGATCATCATCATGACCAGCAACGTCGGCAGCCAGTTGATCAAGCAGGCGGGCGGAAATGCGCGATCCGAAGGTGCTGCGGCAGGCGATTTTGGCGGAACTGGACAACTACTTCCGCCCGGAGTTTTTGAACCGGCTGGACGACATCATCCTGTTCAACGCGCTGACGCAAGCCGACCTTGAGCGGATCGTGACCATTCAACTGCGGCACCTTGGAGCGGCTGCTGGCGAGCCGCCGCCTGACGCTGGAACTGACCGCCGACGCCAAGCACTTCCTCGCCGAGCGCGGCTTCGACCCGGTGTACGGGGCGCGCCCGCTCAAGCGGACGATCCAGCGCGACTTGCAAGATCCGCTGGCGCTGGCGATTTTGGAAGGCGATGTGCGCGAAGGCGATCACGTGGTGGCGGACGTGAACGCGGCAGGGCGATGGGCTGAGTTTTGAGACGGTGAAGGTCGGGGAAGTGGTGTAGGGCGAAACCCTCACCCCCCGACCCCTCTCTCACGCAAGTGGGGAGAGGGGGAGAAAAGCAAGGGCGCGGGGCGGATTTCCTGTGAGGGGGATCTGCTCCCGCGTTTGTCGTATATTGTTCATTAGCCGAATGATTTCTAAATCATACAGACCCTGAAGAATGTCACAATCTTTCTTACGTGGAGTCTAACGTAAGATGATCAAAGAACCAACGGCTCAGAACATTGCTATCACTGATTGGTACGTGAAAGTAGTCGCAAACATTTGGCAATGTGGCTTAAGTGATACCGAATTAAAAACGCTCAGATTTATTGGATGAAATCCAAATCCTAGAAAAGCGATTACTTCCGCCTGTTCGAGCAGAGCATGTGCTTGAGCAAATTCTTCGTTTGCAGATATGTCTTCATAGATAATCTTGATGCCGGATGCAGCTTGATTGCGAGTCGACACTTATCTATGAATTGGAATGATTTCCGGTGCTATTGTTGAGTACAGCTAATTGCCCACAGCGTGCCTGAAGATGAATAATCGGGATAGCGTGCACAAGTTCTGTCGGCGTCGGACATCTGTACAAAGCGTAGGTATATTTGAGACTGTTAAACAGATATTGCTCAAGGGAACGATCGTAGTTAAAAGTGACTACCGCAAGTTCACTATTCTGCTTAAATTTATCGGGAGTTGTATTTAGTTTCTGAAATAGATACTGATACCAATGCCTCTCTGCAGACCTCTAGCCATAATTGTTTTTTTCACAAGGTAGAGTGCACGAACTGCAATAGCACAACTTGCCAAATTCTACGCACCGATTCGATGTTCAAGAAATGCGATCTACATCGTAGACTTGAGAAGACCAATAAAATTCGAGAGAGGTCGAATGACGATAGTGAATCCGCTGGCTTTCAGGAATTGCAATTCCACAACAAATGTCAGAATGGATTTGTTGCTTTTGAATTACTCTCTACTATCTGATTCCCTTGAATCGTTTTGTCAGGTTTGCACCGGACGGGATTCCATAGTGCATACTTACACTAGCTGCGTAATCCAATCAACATATCTTTAAATCTATTGAGGCGAATGATTAATAACGTCGAATTAGTATACATAATACATTTAATTCGAGCATTGAGGAATTAAAACCTCTGCAAATTCAACCACAGATCGCCCCGATCACGATTGACCAAGATGGCGCGGCGCGACCTCACCCCCTAACCCCCTCTCCACTGCGTAGAGAGGGGGAACAATCCGTGCGCGGGGCGGATGCTGCTATAATAGAGCGCACAGCATAAGAGGTGTTCGATGCGACACGTCATTCTGATCCCTGATCTGGAAAGCGGCGGCTACACGGTCGAAGTGCCGAGTCTGCCGGGCTGCATCTCGGAAGGCGATACGGTCGAGGAAGCGCTCGCCAACATCAAAGAGGCGATCCTCGGCTTCGAGGAAACGCTGATCGAACTGGGGCGCGAAGTGCCTCAGGAAGAAGCGCCGATACTGGTGGCGCAGGTGTGAGCCGACTCGCCAACATCTCCGGGCGCGAAGCCATCCGCGCGTTTGAACGGGCGGGTTTTCGTGTCGTCAGAACACGCGGCGATCATGTTTACCTCGATAACGGCACGACGACGATCTCCGTTCCAAATCATCGCAACGTCAAGGTCGGCACGCTCAGGAGTATCATTCGCCAAGCTGGTTTGACGGTTGACGAGTTTCTTGATTTAGTGTGAGGTCGGATGATGACCCTACAAATTCAGCCCCAGATCGCCCCGATTAAGATTGACCAAGACGGCGCGGCGCGAGTCGGCGGCACGCGGGTGCTGCTCGATTTGGTGATCCGCGCCTTCCATAACGGCGACACAGCCGAGCAAATCGTGGACAGCTACGACACGCTCGCGCTGGCGGACGTGTACGCGGTGATCGCCTACTACCTCAATCACCGCGAGGAAGTGGATGCCTACATGCGTCTGCGCGAAGCAGAAGCCGATGCGCTCCGCCGTGAGATTGAAGCGCATCAACCGCAGATGACGCAGCTTCGGGAGCGATGGTTGGCAATGAAACAGTCGAAGCGAGAATGAACAATGTTGCGGTTCGTCGCCGATGAAAACTTCAACAATCGTATTCTGCGTGCGCTCTTGCGCGAAAATCCCGATTTCGATGTGGTTCGCGTGCAGGACACAGAAGTTTATCAAGCCGACGATCCGATGGTGCTTGAATGGGCGGCGCAAAACGGACGTGTTTTGCTGACTCGTGACGTCAATACGATGACCAAGTATGCTTATGAACGGGTGGGGCGTGGCGAACCTATGCCCGGCGTCATCATCGTTGACCCTGATGCGGTAATCGGCACCGTTGTAGAAGACCTCTTGATCATTGCGGAAGCCACAGAACCGGGTGAACTCGAAAATCGCGTCGTCACCTACGTTCCGCTAAGTTAGTCCTCCGCTTGTAACTCAACAATCGATAATCGTCCCTCCAAACTTCCAGCATTGCGCGGCGCGGCGCGGCATGTTACCGTGATCGCCATGATTGGCTGAGGTGGAGCATCCCAGCTTGAAGGCATTGAAACGCCTCGCTCCGATTGTCGCCGTGCTGCTGATGGCGGCGGCGCTGCGGATCGTCGGCGCGGGGAGCTACCCGGTTTGGACGGACGAGGGCTGGAGCATCTGGGCGTCGAGCAACCCGGCGCAGGTGATCGGCGTGGTCGCCGCCGACCGGCATCCGCCGCTGTACTTCGCCGCGCTCAGCCTGTGGCGCTTAGCGGCAGGCGACTCGCTGCTGGCGCTGCGCTGGCTCTCGATTGCCGCCGGGGTGATCGCGGTGGCGGTGGTCTACCGGCTCGCGTGCGATGCCTTCGGGCAACGCACGGCGTGGATCGCGGCGCTGTTGTTCGCGGCGCTGCCGAGCGCCGTTTACTACGCACAAGAGGTGCGCCATTACGGCTGGCTGACGCTGTTCTCGGCGCTTTCGTGGCTGATTCTGCTGCGGTATCTGCGCCGACCAAGCCGCCGTTGGTGGATCGGGTACGTGCTCAGCCTCGCGGCGCTGCTGTACACGCTCTATTTCGCCGTGTTCACCATCGCGGTGCAGATACTTGTGATCTTTTTGTCGATGCTTTACCCGCAACGTCACCCCCCGACCCCCTCTCCACTGCGTAGGGAGTTACATAGGGGCGGAGCGCGCTCCGCCCCTACAAGGCAACACGCGGCTGTACTTCTTAGTCCTTTCCTCGCCGCCGCGATCCTATACCTGCCGTGGCTGACTGTGATCGTGACGCAGCAGGCGGGCATCCTCGGCGGCGGGATCGCCGACGCGCCCAACACGATCCAGCCGGAGGACGTGCTAGCGATGCTACAGATTGTGTTCGGCATGCATTGGCTGATCCTGCTGGCGGTGTTCGCTTACGGCGGGCTGCTGATCGTGCGCCGCCCGCGTCTGCGGCAGATCGCGCTGCTGATCGGCGGGGGCGGGCTGCTGATCGGCATGGTGGGGCTGAGCCAAGGCTTCGACCTGCTCTCGGCGCGGACGCTGGTCTTCTTGACCCCGCTGCTGTTGATCGTCAGCGGCTATGGCTTGAGCAAGCTGGATCGGCGGGTCGGCTGCGGGCTGGCGGGTGTCTGGGTGCTGCTCACGCTGATGACGCCGCAGGTAATCCAGCCGCGCTTGGACAGCGAAGCGGCGGCGCTGGCGTTGGCGAGCGCCTATCAGCCCGGCGACGCGGTGATCCTCGAAACCGGGTGGGACGACAACGCCTTCGCCTATGAGGTCGCGCAAGCGCTGCCGCCGGGCGCGGAGATCGTCCGCACGCTGCCGTGGACGAACGAACGCACCGGCGGTCAAGTGATCGTGCCAGAGATCGAGCCGGTGCTGGCGAGTCACGCGCGGGTATGGGTCGTGCAATGGCTGCAAGCGCCGCAGGTCTTGCCCTTCCTCGACGGCAGGGGCGACGGTTTTCAACCGGCGCAGACGCTCGACGTCTCGGCGGGGGAGTACGGCGCACGCTTCGGCGCGCCGACGATTCAGGTGCGGCTGTTCACACGGTAATGCTACAATGATCGACGTGCTTACAGGGGCGCTTCTTAACCCCACCCCCGACCCCTCCCCGACTTCAGGGAGGGGAGAGTGCTTCGGCTATTTTGAGGCTTGGTGGTAAGGTTTGGCGATGATTCGACCCGGCGAGGGGTTTTTAAACACCCTCATTGAACGCCCCTACGAACACATCTTGCTGTCTTTGCCCGAGTCGAGGTCGTGATGCGCCATTTTCGCCGCCTGTTGATGTTCGCTGCCGGGTTGCTCGCCTTTGGGGGGATCGTCCCCGCTGACGCGCAAACGCAGTGCGGAGTCGCCCGCTCGATCAGCTACCCGGTCGATCCGGCGCAGTTCCAGATCGTGCAGGATTTCGGCGCGCCCAGCCCACGCCATCAGGGGCGCTATCACACCGGCGAGGATTGGTACGGCGGGCGCGACAGCTACGGGACTTACGTCCGCGCGATTGCCGACGGGCGCGTGACCTTCTCCTCGCCCAATGGCTGGGGACGCGACGGCGGCGTGATCATCATCGAGCACAGCTTCCCCGACGGATCGACCGCTTACAGCATGTACGGGCACGTCAGCGACGCCAACGGCGTAATCTTCCCGGCGCCGTTCACCTGCGTGCACGAGGGCGACATCATCGCGTCGGTGGGCGACATCCGCCCCGCGCCGCACCTGCACTTCGAGATTCGCACCAATCAACCCGACATCCCCGGTCCCGGCTATACGTGGGATGACCCGGTCAGCGACGGCTGGCGGCGACCGAGCAAGTTCGTCGCCAACTGGCAGGCGTGGTTTCTACAAAGTTATCGCTGGCACGCCGACATCGCCGACGAGACGGGACCGGTCGCGCCGCCGGTGGAGCTAGGCGACCACAGCCTAATCGCGCTGGACGCCAACCGCGTGCTGCGGATCAGCAGCGATGGGCGGGTGCTCTGGCGGATCAACCTGACGGCACCCGCCGTCGGGCTGATCGAGCAGCCGGGCGGCATCGTGATCGCTTTCGCGGAGGGCAAGCTTCAGCTTGTCAGCGCCGAGGCTACGCTGGGCGAGTCGTGGCAGATCGGCGCGGCGCTGGACAGCCCGCCGCTGATCACGCCGGAGCAGATTATTTTTCACACGGCGGACGACAGCTTGATCGCGCTGACGCCGGACGCGCGATCCGTCCGCTGGCGCTTGAGCGGGGTGCCGCCGGTGCTGCGCTGGACGGCAGGCGATCAGGCAATTGGCATGATGACCAGCGACAACGCCATGCTGACGGTCTCACCGGACGGGCGGCTGATCGACCGGGCGCTGCTGCGCGAACCCGGATCGCTAGCAGCGAGCGGCAGCGACTTGATCGCCTACACGCGCGGCGGTTTGTGGCGGGTCGACGCGGCGGGACAGTGGTCGCTGGACTTCGCCGACGCGCCGCCCGGTGGCAGATCGGGCGCGGTCGCCAGCGATCAAGAGCAGACCTTCCTGTTCGACGGCGTGGCGCTGCACGGCTACGACCGGAGCAACGCCGAGCAGTGGGCGACGCCGCTGCCGGGGGTCGGCGGGACGGTCGATCTGTCGGTCTACGACAACGGGGAAGTGGTGCTGCTGACCAGCAATCACGGCGACATCATTGCCCTACAAGCGGCGACCGGCGGCGTCTGCAACGCAACCCGCATCTACGGCAGTCCGCGCGCGCGCGAGTGGCACAGCCTCGGCGACGACGGCATTTTGCGGGTCTACGTCGCCGATCAGGTGATCGGGCTGGATTGGAAGCGGTTCTTGATGGCGTGCGGGACGTAAAGTACAACCTCACCCCCCGACCCCCTCCTGACAGGGATAGGTGTTTAATGGCACAAACAAAAGCGCTACGATTTAAAAAAAAGGGCGCAGCGTGCGGTGCCCCTACAAACCTCACCCCCCGACCCCCTCTCCATTGCATGGAGAGGGGGAGAAAAGCAAAGACCCGCTTGCGCCCGGCTGACTTTCGCGTTTTTGAGAAATCATCCAAAATATTCTGAGCACAAAATGGTATGGTATAGACAGATCGTCGGGCGGGTCTGTTTTCGTAGAACAAAGTGATTATCAAGGCGGACTTCTATGTTGAGAAAAGTCTTCATCCTCATGGTTATGCTGATCGTCGTCGCGGGCATCGGCTTCGCGGTTCCGGCAGCAAAGGCGGACTGTCAGCCTGATCCCGGCACCGGCTCGTCGGGCGACGATACGGTGGTCTGCAACGGCGACGACGCCGACGGCGTGAACGTCGGCACGGGCAACGACAGCGTCGAGATCATCAGCGGAACGGTGCTGGACACGATCATCAGCGAGGGCGGTTCGCTGCTGGTGGTCATGAACGGCGGCGCGCTCGATACGTCGGCGCTCGCCAACGCCGTTGAAATGTTCGGGTCGGGCGACGTCACCGTGCTGGGCGACTTGCTGGCGGGGAACTACGGCATTTTGATCACCGGCAGCGGCAACGTCAATGCGACCGGGAACATCAACGCGGGCAGCATGGCGATCATCGTCTTCGGCAATGGCAACATCAGTTCGACCGGCAATCTAACGGCAGCGGACATCGGCATCTATCTGATCGGGCACGGCACCGTTACCAGCGTCGGGGACATCAGCGCCTATTCCGGCATCTACCTCGCCGGTGGCGGCGACGTGACCTCGACCGGCAACATCACTAGCGGCGGCAATACCGGCATCGTGATCCTCAACGGCGGCAACGTGATCTCGACCGGGAACATCAACAGCGGCGGCTACGGCATCGAAGTCGTCGGCAATGGCAGCGTCCAGTCGACCGGCGACATCAACGCTCTCTACTATGGCATCGTCATCAATGGCGATGGCAGCATTTGGTCGGTGGGCGACGTGAGCGGCAAATTCACGGGCATCTACATCTCCGGCAACGGCAGTATCACCTCGGTCGGCGACATCCACTCGTCGAGCGGCGACGGTATCGACCTCTACGGAAACGGCAGCATCAACTCCAGCGGCTCGATCACCGCCACCCAGAACGGCATCTACATTGAGGGCAACGGCAGCGTCGACGTCAGCGGCTCGATCACCGCTGGCACGAGTGGCATCAACGGCGGTCCCGGCGCTCAGTCCGTCGACGTCTACGGGTCGATCAACGCGCCGGTCGCGGTGCGGCTGAACGACGGCAATGACTCGCTCCATACGCACAGCGGCAGCGACGTTCAAGGCGCAATTCAGATGGGCGGCGGCGACGATACCGTCATCATCGGGGACAACTCGGTCATCCACGACACGATTTTGGGCGGCGAAACCAACGAAGTCAACGGCGACACCCTCATGATCGGCGACACGCAGATTTGCAGCGAAGATGGGCAGGCGACCGCGACCGCTCACACGCTGGCGGATCAATTCAGCGGGCTGAACCCGGACAGCGATACCGTGACCTACTTAGGGCAAACCTATACGTGGGCGGAGTTCGAGCACATCACCAGCGGGATGCACTTTTCGCCCTGCATCGGCTGGATTGACGACGGGCGGATCAATGCCTACGACATTGGCGCGCCGGATGCGCTCTACTGCGTGCAGGGCGGTGGCGTGAGCGTGTGGGACATCGACACGGTGGGTCAGGGGACGTTCAGCTTCGCCATCACGACCGAGCAGATCGAAGCGGCGTTCGGGCAAGCCGTCAGCAGCGGACAGAACACACTGATCGAGGCGGACGAGATTGGCAACGCCTTCTATGCGCTCAGCGATGGGCACACGATCCAGTTCAACGCGCCGGAAACCAACGAGCCGTGGAAGACTTACACGTTCCAGTTCGAGAAAGATCGCTGCCCGGCGGCGTAAGGGGAATGCAACCCCGCCCCCGACCCCTCCCCGAATTCAGGGAGGAGCGAGGGCAAAAGCAGATCGGTGGCTCAGTTTGCGGGTGAGGCAGGCTAGGGTTGCAGGGGCGAGGCGAGCAAATCGATTTCGTTTTACCTCACCCCCCAGCCCCCTCTCCATTACATGGAGAGGGGGAGCGTCTAGCTTCGTTGGAAGGCGAAGTACTGCATCTGGTAAATAACCCCTCACCCCAACCCCTCTCCCACGCAAGCGGGGAGAGGGGAGAAGAACCGAAATCACTGACCGGACGAAGCACTAAGAAGCCATTTGAAAATACCCATTTCACGGGAAGATAAGGGCGTTCAATTGAACGCCCCTACGGGAAAAACCCCGAATATTCAAATGGCTTCTAAGCGGGGCGGAGGTAAGGCAAAAAAGCCGCTCATCTAGAGCGGCGGTTGGCTGCACCGATTTATGGTTGTTTTACGCCTCGACCTTGACGCCCTTCCAGAAGGCGCCGTAGCCGCTGATTTCTTGGGCGGCGTCTTTGGGCTGCGGGTAGTACCACGCCGCGCCGGGATTGACCTGACCCTCGACGGCGACGTCGTAGTAGCTGGCTAGTCCCTTCCAGTGACAGGTCGTGTGCCGGTCGCTGGCTTGAAAATACGCGCGCTTGACCGCCTCCGGCGGGAAGTAGTGATTGCCTTCGACGATAATCGTGTCGTCGCTTTCCGCTAAAACGACGTCGTTCTAGACTGCTTTCGCCATGCTGCGTTCCTCGTCTACCGATACGTTAATTGGATCACTGGATTAGAGATCGTGGCGGGGGCGGATTCTTACGGCGACCACACCCCCCAGCCCCCTCTCCATGCAATGGAGAGGGGGAGAAGAACAGGGCACTCTTGCGATTTTGAAGCCGATGATTCATAAAATTGACGGCAAGCCAAAAGCTTGAAACAGCTTCAACAGCGCTGATCTCAGCCGCAGACCTGCCGACCGGGACGAGCGCAATAGCTGTACTGGACACTGCCGGTTTGGACGTAGCGGGCGAGGTCGGCGCGGGTGAAGACGAAATCGCGGCGGGAGGCGGTATCGTGGCAGCTAAAGCAGTCGCTCAGGTTCTCGCCGGTGGGCGCGCCCGTCCGGTCGTCGAGGGCGGTGAAGTTCCAGCCGCCAAGCTGCGTGCTGGCGGCAAGGTCTTCGATCAGCCACGTCGAGCGCAGTTCGCCCATGTGGACTTCGGGCTGGAGGTCGCCGGGGACGAGATAGCCGTTCGCGTCACGCAGGAGCTTGCCGTCGGCGTCGCGGGCGGCGGTGTAGGCTTCGATCACGATCTGGGTGCGTTCGGGGAACGGATCGCCCGCGCGGACGGCGTCGAGCGCCAGCGGGTCGATGTAAATTTTGCGGGTGATGCCGTCGCTGCGGTCGACTTCGGCGTAGAAGGCGAAAGTCTGGCGGTAATTGGCGGGCAGCACGATTGGCTCGCGCCCCGGCGGATAGGTGGCTGTCGGCGTCGGCTGCACTGTCGGCGGGATGGCGGGGGCGGTCTGGCGGGTTAAGCCGCTGACGACGACCAGCGCGGCGAGGATCAACGCCAGCAGCGAAAAGAGGATCGGTGGTTTCATGCGGGATCGATTACAACTCGGTAAAATAAGCAATTAGCTTTTCAGCTATCAGCAGTCGGCAATCAGCTAGAACGGCGGCACTCGTTGGTGCTTTAGCTGAAAGCTGAGTGCTGATGGCTAACCGCTTCATTTTAGCTTCGATCTCTTGCCAGAATCTTACAGGATAACGACATGGAACAGGACTATAAATCCCGGTTGGAGCAGCTTCGGGCGATCAGCGGCGTCGACGCGGTGCTGATCGTGCCGGGGTCGAACCTCAAGTATTTCACCGGCTTGAATTACCACCTCTCCGAGCGCCCGATCATCGCCATCGTGACCGAGGACGGACTCTCGGCGATTGTGCCGCGCCTCGAAGTGCCCAGCCTCGTCAAGCGCCCCGACCTCGAAGCGCGCCCGTTCGCGTGGGGCGACGAAGCAGGCTATATGGACGCTTTCCGCAAGGCGCTTGACGATCTCGGCTTGCGCGGCAAGACGCTGGGCGTCGACGGCATGACCATGCGCGTCAGCGAGTGGCTGGCGCTTCAGTCGATTGATCCGTCGCTCAAGGTCAAGCCGGTCGAGCAAGAGCTGATCCGCATTCGCGCGCACAAGACGCCGGAGGAGGTCGACGCCATGCGCCGCGCCATCGCCGCCAGCGAGCAAGCGCTGGCGACCTTCTTGGCGGAAGTCGAGCCGGGCATCAGCGAGCGGCAGATCGCGGCGCGGCTGGAGACGTTGATGCAGGAAAACGGCGGCACGGGCTTGGCGTTCGAGTCGCTGGTGCAGACCGGCGAGAACAGCGACAACCCGCACGGCACGACCACTGACCGCCAACTCAAGCGCGACGAGTTCCTGCTGATCGACTACGGCTGCAAGGTCGACGGCTATCCGGCGGACATCACGCGGACGTTCTGCCTCGGCACGCCGAGCGCCAAGATGCTGGAAATGTACGACGTGGTGCTGCGCGCCAATGCGGCGGGCAAAGCGGCAGCCGGTCCGGGTGTGGCGATGGGCGAGATCGACAAAGCCACCCGCGACGTGATCGCGGCGGCGGGCTACGGCGAGTATTTCACGCACCGCACCGGGCACGGCTTGGGGCTGGACACGCACGAGCCGATCCCGCAGATCGCGCCGGGCGTGACCGATCTGCTAGAGCCGGGGATGGTCTTCACGATTGAGCCGGGGATTTATCTGCCCGGTTTGGGCGGCGTCCGCATCGAGGACGACGTGCTGGTGACGGAGACGGGTATCGAGGTGCTGACCAGCTTCCCGCGCCAGCTCAAGATCGAGCGGTAAACCTCACAAAACGTCACTCCCGACCCCTCTCCCCCGACCCCTCTCCCACGCAAGCGGGGAGAGGGGAGCACCTAACTCCGTTGGGAAGTGCAGCGTGAGTGATCGTCTCGCACGCCGAGGGTTTAAACCCTCGGCTAACGGAAAACGGCGCTCACTAAAGGAGCGCCAAAAAACCTTATCGCCCGCCCTCGCCGCGTTGAGCGCTTCACGGGCGGTGGGTGGAGCGACATTTAGTGAGACACATCCCGGCAAACAAAACAGAGGCTCAGCGCTTGACCCAACTTGATTTGACTGCGCGGCGGCTGTTCAACCAGCAGTTGAGCGCGCCGAGGCTGACCGATCCGGCGGCGGTGGTCGGCTGGATGGGCGCGGTACAGGCGCAGGATTACGGCATGGCGACGTGGGCGGTCGGGCTGCGGCTGAAGGGCGCGACCGAAGCGAGCGTCCAGCAGGCGTTGGACGCGGGCGCGATCTTGCGGACGCACGTGCTGCGCCCGACGTGGCATTTCGTCACCCCCGCCGACATCCGCTGGCTGCTGGAGCTGACCGCGCCCCGCGTCCGGCAGCAGGTTGCCTATTACGACCGTCAGCGTGAAGTCGACGACGCGCTGCTGAGCCGCGCTTTTCCGGTGATCGAGCGCGCGCTGGCGGACGATCATCAGCTTACGCGCCCGGAATTGGGCGCGGCGCTGCAAGCCGAGCAGATCGACACGAGCGACACCCAGCGGCTCGGTCACTTCCTGATGCACGCCGAACTCGCCGGGCTGATTTGCAGCGGAGCGCGGCGGGGCAAGCAGCCAACTTATGCTTTGCTGGCGGAGCGCGCGCCGGACGCGAAGCCGCTGCCGCGTGACGAGGCTTTAGCCGAACTGACGCGCCGCTACTTCAGCGGACACGCTCCGGCGACGCTCAAGGACTTCGCGTGGTGGTCGGGCTTGACCGTCGCCGATTGCAAACAGGGCTTGGAAATGGTCGCGGGTGAATTGGAGAACGCCGAGATCGGCGGCGAAAGCTACTGGTTCGCGGAGACCGCGTCGTCAGCGCCCGCCAAGCCGGTCGCCTATCTGCTGCCCAACTACGACGAGTACGTGGTCGGCTATACGGATCGCAGCACGATTTACGATCCCGTCCACGACCAACAGCTCGACGCGCGCGGCAATTTCCTGTTCAATCACACCATCGTGCTCGACGGTCAGGTGGTCGGGATTTGGCGGCGCACACTGAAGAAAGCCGTCGTGATGGTCGAGCTTCAGCCGTTCGTCGCGCTGAGCGCCGGACAGGAGGAGGCGATCCGCGCCGCCGCGCAGCGCTTCGCCGATTTTCTGGGGCTGAGCCTGACATTAGATTTCACGTAGGGGCAGGTTTGAAACCTGCCCCTACGGACGTGGTTTTATGGTCACGGCGCGCGCTCGCCGGTGAGTTCGAACCACGCTGCCTGATAGCGCTGGAGGCGTTCAAGGTCTTTCGCGCCCAGCGTCCCGGCGCGGCGGATGTCCATGTTATCCTGCAAATCGCCGAGCTTGACGCGCAGCGCCAGCGGGTGTGGCTTGATCCGCTGGATGAACTGCTCGTAGCTCTCGCCCGCGCGCCGCGTCAGGTGATCGAGCGCGTCGACGATCTCGTCGCCGTAGCCCATGCTCCGCAGATCGTCGAGCGTGACGCCGGTGTCTTCGACCACGTCGTGGAGCACGGCGACGATCCGCTCGGTCTCGGTGCGCATCCGGCACATTACCTGCAAGGGATGGACGATGTAGGGCGCGCCGCTTTTATCGACCTGCCCCCGGTGCTTCTCGGTCGCCAGCAAAATCGCATCTTCGATATTCGGCATCAGGTTCAACCCTCCATAAATCGAAAATCGGTGCTTGACCCCACCCCCGACCCCCTGTCAGGGGTAGGTATTTTATTAACCTCACCCCCTGCCCCCTCTCCACGGCGTGGAGAGGGGGTAAAAACAGCTTGCAAAGGGTCTTTAAAGTCCCCTCTCTATGTAATGGAGAGGGGATTTAGGGGTGAGGTAAGCGCAGAGTTAAAAACCTACCCCTGATAGCCCCCGACCCCTCCCCGACTTCAGGGAGGGGAGAGTACCTCGTTTGTTGCAAGGGTTGATGGTGGCGTATGGCGATGGCTCGACACAGCGGTGAGGTTTTTGAACACACTCATGCCTCGCCCCTACAAAACGGATCCGTGACAGCTAGCGGGTTGCGCTGCCGTCGTCGAAGATGCCGGTCGGGTGGCAGCCGAGGTTAGCGGCGGTGGCTTGCGCCTCCAACTGGCGGAAAGTCGCCGCGTATTTGGTATCGGGCGGGTACTCGGCGTTCTCCGCCCAGCCGTCGCGGACGAGATCGGCGTTGACGAAGTCGCTGCCAACGTAGACGTAGCGCAGCAGCCGACCATATTGGTCAGTGTTGCTGGTGTCCTTGACCAGCGTGACCGTCTTGCCGGAGACCAGCGCGGCGTTGGCGGCAGTGGCTTCGGCATAGCACGGTTCGTCGCGCTCCGGCGTGTTCATGCCGATATAGCGCACGCGATAGCCGACGCCGTTCATCTGCACGTCGATGGTGTCGCCGTCGATTATGCGGGTGACGCTGGCGCTATCGCCCCCGGCGGGCGCGCCACCGCTGCCGCTGTCGGCGGGCATATTGACGCTCACGGAACAGGCGCCCAAAGCAGCAGCCGCGAAAATCAGGAAGAAGATCACCCATTTGCGCACGAGACTTTACCTGTCGGTTTAGGTTGATTCACCCTATACTTTAGCCTAGAACAGAAGTTTAGTGTATGGGGTGATCGCATGGACGACAACCTAATCCTACCTGATCCCCGACCTGTCCGGGCTGATGCCGTGAAGAACCGCGAGCTGCTGCTGGAAACCGCCCAGCGCTTGTTCGCGCAGAACGGCGTCGACGCCGTAACGATGTCCGAAGTCGCCGAGGCAGCAGGGGTTGGGAAAGGCACGCTCTACCGCCATTTCGCCAACAAAGTCGAACTGTGCCAAGTGCTGATCGACGAAGACCAGCGCGACTTTCAGAACCGGGCGCTGGCGCGGTTCCGCGAGCGTGGGGACGCCCGGACGGATCTCGAATGGTATGTGGGCGAGGTGATCGCCTTCATTGTGCGGAATCAGGAAATCCTCTTTACGATAGCGGCAGACACGACGCTCCAGCATCCAGCGCATCGCTGGTGGCGGCAGACGATCCGGGGATTGTTGCAGCAGTTACACCCGGTGGTCGACGTCGAATACGCCGCCGACCTCTTGTTTGTCATGCTCGACCCGCGCACGATCCAGTTTCAGATGCAAGCCCATCGCTACAGCGCCGTCCACATCGGCGCGAATTTGATCCGCGTGCTCGACAGCCTGCTCGACTGAACTTCGACCGGGCTGGACATCCAATCTTCTAGCGCGCTGATCGCCTTGACAGCGAACCAGCGGGACACAGGATGAGACGCAAAATCAGCTTGAAGGCGGTTGTATGGGCGACGATCTTGCTCGTTCTTCTGGCGGGCGTCACCAAGATCGTATGGGATCAACAGTTTTCCAGCGCGTATGCGTGGACCAGAAACGCAGTCGAAGCGACCTATCCGCCCCCACCAACCAGTACATTCTCAATCCAAGTTTTCGATCTGGGCTGGGATCGGCAGGTGCGCTTTTATGCGGCGTTTGACCCTAAGTCGAGCGTCATCCTCGTTGATCGCCTGAGCGGGCGAACCTGCGATTTGGGAACGACCACCAGCGCGTCGGTGGGCGAATGGAAGTATGCCAACTTCCTGACGGCAGTCACCTATGACTTGTGGGTCAGAAATCAATATGGACTCGACGTCCGCAACCAGCTTGATTTGACGACGTGGCAGCTCACGGTGACCGAGTACGGCATCTGCGAGCAATGGACGATGTGTACCCGTCTTGATCCGCCTCGTGTTACCACCCGCGACTGCACGCAGTGAGAAACGCGCCTGAGTTTGGGCGGCGTTGATCCTGACAGGGGTAGGTATTTTATTAACCTCACCCCCTACCCCCTCTCTACGTAGTGGAGAGGGGGTAAAAACAGGTTGCAAAGGGTGTTTAAAGTCCCCTCTCCATTGCATGGAGAGGGGATTTAAGGCTTGTCCGGTATTCAAAACATAGCGGTGCTCCCTAACCGTGCCCCGAATCGTCGGCACTTGCCTCGCAGCTTCAGGAAAAACGCAGCGTGTCGGCAGCCAACGGCGTGTACGCTCCCCTCCCTGAAGTCGGGGAGGGGTCGGGGGTGGGGTCAGCAGCGGCAGCAAGAGACAAATGATGCTGATTCGAGTACCGGACAAGCCTATTTAGGGGTGAGGTTAGCCCACCCTTAAAAACCTACCCCTGACAGCGGCATTGATCCCCCTCTGGCACTAATCGGACTGAAGTCCGTTTACTCACGATCTCCTAATCTCGCTTCCGCCATTCGTGGAGTATACTTTAGTTGATTAATCGGACTACAGTCCGTTTCTATGTATGAGACGGCGCAGGAGTAACACAAATGGCAAACTGGACCTTCGACCCGGCACACACGAGTGTCTCTTTCTCAGCGCGGCACATGATGGTCACGACGGTACGTGGCAATTTTGCTCCCCCTACTGGCAAGTTGGTTTTCGACCCGGAGCACCCGGAAAACAGCAGCGTCGAAGCCGTAATTGACACGACGACCGTCAGCACCGGCGTCGCCGACCGTGACAATCACCTGCGCAGCGCCGACTTCCTCGACGTGGCGAACTTCCCGACCATGACGTTCAAGAGCACCAAGATCGAAGTGACCAGCGACGACGAAGCGCGGATCACCGGCGACCTGACCATTCGCGGCGTCACGCACCCCGTGACCCTGACGGTGGAATACCTCGGCGCGCTCAACAGCCCGTTCGGGGACAAGCGTGCGGGCTTCGCCGGATCGACCAAGATCAACCGCGAGGACTGGGGTTTGACTTGGAACGTCGCCGTCGAAGCTGGCGGCGTGCTGGTCGGCAAAGAGATCAAGATCAGCATCGACGTTGAAGCCGTACTGCAAACGGAAGCCGCCGCCGAAAGCGCCGCATCGGTCTAGACACTGAAACCGGAAGCAGTCACGCCGACCCTCAGGCGAGGGTCGGCGTTTTTATTGCTATTGATTCGCACACATTCAGGGGGTAACGTCATGCTCAACCTAGCCGTCATCCTCGTCAGCACGCGCGAAGAACGCAAAGGTGCAGCAGTCGCACGCTGGTTCATGGAGATCGCCGAGCGGTTCGAGGGCTTCAACGCCGACCTGATCGACCTCGCCGAAGTCGATCTGCCGATCTACGACGAGGCGAAGCATCCGCGTCTGGCTCAGTACGAACACGGGCACACCAAAGCGTGGAGCGAGCGCATCGCCCGCGCCGACGCTTTCGTCTTCGTCACGCCGGAGTACAACTTCGGGACGCCGCCTTCGCTGGTGAACGCGCTGATCTACCTGCACAACGAGTGGAACTACAAGCCAGTTGGCTTTGTCAGCTATGGCGGCGTATCGGGCGGGACGCGCGGCGTGCAGATGACCAAGCAGTACGTCACCTCGCTCAAGATGATGCCGATGGCGGAAGCGGTGGCAATCCCGTTCTTCACGCAGCACTTGAACGCCGAGACCGGCAGCTTCGATCCCGGCGAGATGCAGGCGAAAGCCGCCAACATCATGCTGGCAGAACTCCTGCGCTGGGCGACCGCGCTGCAAACGCTGCGCGCGCCGGTTGCTGCTGGGGTGAGCTAAAAGCTAACCTCACCCCCAAATCCCCTCTCCATGCAATGGAGAGGGGACTTAAACGCTGCGCGGGCTGATTTGCGGAGAGGAAGGAAGCCGGGTGAAGTCGGCTTTTGGTTAGATCGTCCCGTAGACGTCGGTGCGACGATCCTCAAACACGGGGATGCGGTTGCGGATGGTATCGACGTAATCGACGTCGATCTCGGCAGTAACGACGGTCGGCTGCTCGCCGACTTCGACGACGATTTTGCCCCAAGGATCGACGATCATCGAGTGCCCGCCGAAGGTCGTGCTGCCGGTTTGCCCGGTGCAGTTGGTCGCCACCATGTAGCATTGATTCTCGATGGCGCGGGCTTGGAGCAGCGTCCGCCAGTGGTCGATCCGTTCGAGGGGCCACTCGGCGGGCAGGACGATCACTTTGGCGCCCTGCACGGCATAGCGCCGGAACAATTCGGGGAAGCGGAGATCGTAGCAGATCGCCATGCCGGTCGTGCCCCAAGGCAAATCCATGATCAACGGGGCGTTGCCCGGCTGCAACCAGCGATGCTCATCCATCAGCCGGAACAGGTGAATCTTGCGATAGACGCCCATCAGCCGCCCATTGGGGGCGAAGAACGTCCCGCTGTTGGTGACTTCCAAGCCGCGCTTTTCCAGCACCGAGCTGACAATGCTGATCTTGTTCTGGGTCGCCCACGTGCCTAACTGAGCGAAAGTGCCGACGTTGAGCGGCACCGCTAAATCGCGCGACTGATCGAGCGCGTAGCCGGTTGACCATAATTCGGGCAGTACGACCAGATGTGATCCGCGCAGAGCGGCTTCGGTGATCATTTCTTCGGCGCTATTGGTGTTTTTACGCACGTCGCCGAGCGCGACCTGCATCTGTGCGAGCGTAATTTTGAGTTTCGCCACGATTCTCTACTCCCTAAAAAATAGTGCTGAGTACTGAGTGCTGAGTCAAAACAATGCTGCCGCGTTTTCGTGGTTGGACTCATTGCTCGTCGCTCAGCGCTCGTAACTTCGCTTCATTCCGTCCCTAAATACTGCGACGCATCGACGCGCACGAAAAGCGAGTCGCCGGTCGCCGTGACCGTCTCAGCCGTGCCGAGTTCGCAAAGCACGCGGGTTTTGCGCCCGATTTCGCCCTCGACCCACGCCTTCAAATGGATCGGCTGATCGAGCGGCGTCGGCTTCAGGTACTTGATGCACAACGTCCCCGTCACCGAGACGATCAACGGCAGCGTCCCCGGCTCGCGCCCCTCAGCGCGGTAGCCGAATGCCATCGCCGTCCAGTTGGAATGACAGTCGATCAGCGAGGCGATCAAGCCACCGTAGACCGCATTCTTGAACCCCGACGTGAAGATCGGCTGCGGCTGGAAGGTCGCCACGACGAAGCGCCCATCCCCCGACCAGTAGCTCTTGACGTGCAGCCCATCCGGGTTGGCAGAGCCACAGCCATAGCACATTCCGGCGGGCAAACCGAGGTCTTGCAGCGCTTGCGGCATCGGTTGAACCTCTTTCATCCCATTATCGCTGAAAAACGAGTCACTGCTAGCAGCCCGCCGACGGTTTAACCCTCGGTTAGGGAACCCGGCGTTCCGTTAGCTCGACTTTGCCCATGAAGAGCTGAAAACACGAACGCAGGATAAGCTGGTTCGGACCTCTTGCAAAGGCTGAAACTATGCTTAACCTGCCGCCGATAGTTATAGACTGGATCGACCCGTTTGCGCCATGCTTGTGCGGGGTGACCACTGGGATGAAAGCACAAATTCTGCTCACCGGAGCGATTCTGACCCCCGGCAAGCGCGTGGTAACGGAGACACTGCGGGTGATGGGTTTGAGCCAAAGTGACCAATTCGCGCAGTATCATCAGGTCTTGAACCGAGCGGACTGGTCGCGGTTGGACTGGGCACACATACTGCTGAAACTGCTGGTGAAGACGTTTATCCCTCACGAAGTGGCAGGTAGGTGTTCGGCGTTGATCCGATCTGCGCCTGCGTCTGCGAGATGATCTGCTGGTTGCCGAGCGCGTAGCTCGCGGTCAGGTTGCCGCTGCCGTCCAATTCGGCAATCACGTCGCTTCAAGATGAGATTTTATGTGTTGTTGGGGATCAGTCGCCCCGAAAGGGGGCTAACCGGCGTGATCGCCGTGCCGGTCGTGTTGACTTGCAAGCTGTCGCTGCCGTCACCGCCGATCAACTGCACCGTCGCCGAGGTCAACAAATCATTGTCAGGATCGCTGATGACGGCGGCGCTGGCGATTTCGGTTCCGCCGCTCGCCAGCGGGAAGAAGGTGATCCGATTGGGCGCGTCGCCACCCGCGTGCGTCGGGTCGAGATCGACGCTAGGTGCGTTGTTCGACGCTGCCAGCGAGACCGTGATCAAGACCGGGGCGCTGTCGGCGCGCCCGTCATTGGCGACGACTTCGACGAGGCGCAGCGCGGTGCCCGGATCGAGCGAGTCGTTGTGATAGTGGAGCGTCGCCAGCACCGCTTGATAATCGCCGAGCGCTGCGCTGCCGGTCAGTGTGAGCGTCCCCGCGCTGAAGATCGCGCTAATCGGCGTCGCGCCGGTATCGACGGTGAGGATTTCGCCGACGCCGTTCTGCAAGTTGGTAATGGTCGTTGTGATCGGCGCATTCACGCCGTTAGGTTGTCTGCATTGTAACCTTTTTGGGGATGGAGTCGCTATTGCGAAGCGCCTTGCGATGACTCGGCAGGCGGCTTCCAGTGCGTGCCGTCCGGGAGGATGTGTATGCTCATCCAGTTGCGACTGCGCCAGTTGTTCCAGTGTAACTTTCGCTCCAAACAAATTCGCTCGCTGCAGATGCGCTCCTAAGAGATTTGCCCCAGTGAGGTTTGCGCCTACAAGCTGTGCATTCTGAAGATCTGCCCCTTCTAGATTAGCGTTTTCAAGATCTGCATATTCAAGATTTGCTTGCTGAAGATTTGCCCAGTAGAGGTCAACTCCCTGCAAATGCGCTTTTACAATGAATGCTCCGGCAAGACTAGACATTCGAAGGTTCGATCTCTGAAGATTAGCTTTATGAAGTCTCACTTGGTTTAGGCGTATCCGAGAGAGATTGGTGTCTTGCAAATCGACAGTACTCAAATCAATTGCTGGTACTCGGTCTCTCGAAATCAATCCCGCTTCTGAGAGAAATTTCATCAATGCTGACTTACGTCGCGCTGTCCAGCCCTCGTAGAACCGTCAGCGTTCGCGCTCTAGCAACGGTCTTGGCTGCTTCACCCACTTCTGGATCGTCAAATTGGTTCTTCAATAGCATCTCGCTCATGCGATCAAGATAGGTTTGCAAAGCTTGTTCTCGCAGCCCATCATCTGCGCGTTCGCGTTCACCTTGTTGGATCGAGGAGTTGATGACGACTCCGCCGAGCAACAAGAACAGCGGCACAATCAGTAAGCCAAGCCAATCCCACAGCATTTTAGCGGGTACTACTTTGCCGTCTGAATCGAGATGCGATCCGAATCCAGTCCAGCTTGCGGCGTAGAGAACAGCGCCGATTTCATAGACCACGCCAGCGATCACCAGCACGATCAACGCCGCCGTGAGTCGCCAGAGCAGCCAGCGCAGCGCCGTCGAAATACGTTTACGTGGACTGTCCTCAGAATCGCGTGCTGGTATCATCGCATCCTCAACTAAGCATTATTACAACCTTATTCTAACCTGAAATCGGAATCAAAAAGCCACTCCTTTAGTGAGTGGCGAATTCCCTAGCCGGGGGATTAATCCCCCGGCGACGCTTCGTGCTACAATAAATGCGATCTATATCCGTCTAGCGCGAGCGAGAATCTCATGCGTCAGGTGATCCTGATTCCCGATCTCGAAAGCGGCGGTTTCACCGTCACCGTGCCGAGTCTCCCCGGCTGCATCTCCGAAGGTGATACCGAAGCGGAAGCGCTCGCCAATATCCGCGCGGCGATTGACCTGTATGTCGAGGATTTGATCGCTGACGGCGAACCCGTGCTGGATTGACGGTGGACGAATTCATCGACTTGCTTTAGCAAAGCGCGGCGCGTTGCTCCCCCTCTCCACTACGTGGAGAGGGGGTCGGGGGGTGAGGTTCTATTCGGCACCCACCCCTACGCCGCAGCCCGCTTGACAATTAGAATATGTGTTCTATGATTAGGGTAGGGGATACCTCAGGCGGTCATGCCCCAAAACCGAAATCAATCGGCGCAATTTCAGCAGCGCGCCAACCGCTATGGCAGGAGGGGACGGCACGTTGACGGCACGGGACACCGAGGGAGACACGGATCATTGAACGAGGTGCCAGACACCACGCTTTCCCTTATTCTCTCTTGCTGCCCGGTTCCACCGGCGTAGTCGAGCGAGGTCAGTTCACGCTCGGCAATCTCACATGCGCCCCTGACCCCAAATCCCACACATCGATCCCTTCGCGGTCGGTCACGATCAGCAGATTGCCGACGACGCGATACTCGATCATCCCGCTGACGGCATACGCCTCACTCAGCGCGCCCGACGCCGTGTCGAACGCCAGCACGCCGCCGTCCGCCCCGACGATCACCTGAGCGCGCGCCGCGTCCCAGTAGATCGACGGGTAAGCGGGGATGCTCAGCGGCGGCGTAGTCAGCGATACCGCGCCACCGTCGCGCCACAGGTAGTACGATCTGGTCGGCGGCGATCAAGGCGCTCTCGCCGTCAGGACTCCACAGCACCAGCGGATCGCGGGCGGCGTTGGGCAGTTCGATGACGCGCGCGCCGCTGGCGACCTCCCAAATCACCAGCCGATCCGCCACCGACGCGGCGATGAAATGGCACTCCGGCGCGGCGCTGATCCCGCCGCTGACCGCGAGGTCGCGTTCGAGCACGCGGGCGAACTCGCCGCCGCGCATCAGCAGCAGCTCGCTCGCCGCCGCGTCGTAGACCGGATAGCTGTCGTGCTCGCAGATCGCGCTGGCGGGCGTGCTGCTCCACCAGAACTGCCCGACTCCGTAGCCACTGCGCGAGTTCCTCGCGTTTGCCGAAGCTGCCGCTTCGGACTCTGCTTGGACGGCGGCGCTGTTGCTGCTGTTGGTACTGATTCCCAGCACAAGGGCGACGATTAAGAGTAAAATAGAGACACTTGTTCGCATGAGGGACTGCCTTCGCTCGGTGATCCGACGTTATAGCTTCAGCGTAAGCTAAAGCGGCATAGGCTGATGGTCGGCAGGAGGGCGCTCGCACTACGGGATGAAGACGTGAACCGCACGATACTCCACCTCGATCTCGACGCCTTCTTCTGCGCCGTCGAGGAAAATAGCAATCCGGCGCTGCGCGGCGTCCCCTTCGCCGTCGGCGGACGCCCGGATTCGCGCGGGGTGGTCTCGTCGTGTTCGTATGGCGCGCGACGGTTCGGCGTCCATTCCGCCATGCCGATGTCGCAGGCGATCAAGCGCTGCCCCGGCTTGATCACGGTGCCGCCGCACTTCGACGCCTACCGCAAGGCATCGCACGAAGTCATGGCGCGCTTGGGCGAGATCACCCCGCTGATCGAGCAGATTTCGATTGACGAAGCGTTCATGGACGTGACTCCGCACGAGGGCGCGGCGATGGCGCGGCGCTTGCAGGCGCAGATCAACGACGAACTGAGCTTGCCCTGCTCGTTCGGCGTGGCGACCAACATGCTGGTCGCCAAGATCGCCAACAACGTCGGCAAAGCCAGCGCTCACGAGGGCGGCGATAAGAGCGCGCCGCCCAACGCGATCTGCGTGGTGCCGCCCGGTGAGGAAGCCGCCTTTCTTGCGCCGCTGCCGATTGGCGAACTGTGGGGCGTGGGTCCCAAGACCGCCGCCCGCTTGCAGTCGCTGGGCGTGCGCACCGTCGGCGATCTGGCGCGCTGGACAGAGAACGATCTCGCGGTTTTATTCGGCAAGACCGGGGCTGATCTGGCGTGGCGGGCACGCGGGCGCGACGACCGCCCGGTCGAGCCGGAACACGACGCCAAGTCGATCAGCCGGGAGACGACCTACGCCCGCGACGTCGTCCGACGGCGAGGTGCTGCGGCGGACGATCCGCCAACTGGTCGAGGGCGTCGGCTGGCGGCTGCGCCAAGCCGGTCTGCGCGGCAACACGATCAAGCTCAAAATTCGCTGGTCGGACTTCACCACGCTGACGCGCCAGCAGACGCTCGCCCACGCCGTCGATCAGGACGGCGAGATCGAGCCGGTGGCGCAAGAACTCTTTCGCGCGGTCTGGCGACCGGGGCAGCCCGTCCGCTTGATCGGCGTGGGCATCAGCGGCTTCGACGACTCTGAGCAGCAGTTGGAATTGTGGAGCGAGGACAGCACGCCGGACGAGGAGCAGCGCAAGCTGCAAGCCGCGCTTGACGACCTGCGCTCTCGTTTTGGCGAGGGCATCATCCAGCGCGGCAGCGATTTGAAGCGGAAAAAATAACCTCACCCCTATATCCCCTCTCCATTACATAGAGAGGGGACTTTAACGACCTGCTGCGACTTGTTTTTCACCCCTCTCCACGACGTGGAGAGGGGTCGGGGGTGAGGTCTTAGTTCGGCTGCATACCCTCGGCGATGGCAACGTAGTCGGCTTTGTCCAACATGCACGGCGACGGATGATCGGCGTCAGCATTCATGTCGAATCCGGCGGTCGTGATGGTGAAGTTGATCCCATCTTCGCGCCAGACCAACCACTGCCAAGGGCTGTCATTCGTCCAGACGCGCGTCGCCGGGATTTCCTGCATCGTTTCACTTTGGCTAGCGCTGGCTTGCTGATCGGGGTCGTACTCGTACTGCCACATTCCGCGCAGGTACTGTGCCATCGTATCGCGGATCGGCACGTCCTCGATCACAGCGCTCGCGCCCACTTCCAGCAGTGGCATAGCCTGATCGACGTGCCACTGTGCGATCATCACGCTCCAAGGCTCCGTGCATTCGTAGATCATCTCGACGCGCTCGGCATCATCACTCACCCGTGCCCCTTTCAGGTGCATCGACGGCGGCATGTACGACGGCAGCCATAGGTCAAAGCCTGCTTGCGCGGCTGCCATCGTCGAGCGTCAGATCATAAACCGGTGCCGGTTGATCGGCTGGCGGCTCGCTGCCAACGAAGATTGAACCGGGCTGCGTATCCGTTGTAGTCGGGAATGAAAAAGTTGATCAGTTCCTGAGCGAGCACCCGCAGCGACGGCGTTGCCCAGAAGCCGCCCGCGAGGATCATGCCCAAGAGCACGGCGGCGATCAAACGGTTACGGCGGTAAAAGCGATTCATGTTTGGTTCTCCTTGTTGTACGAGACTTAGGTCAGACAGCGCGCCTGTCTGATCCCTAAGACGCACGTCGGCGGATAAAGATTCGCTGTCAGGAGATACGGCTTGCACGTCGATCAAGAACTGGGCACGGGCACGGGCGTGCTGCTCCGGGGATGGAATCGCTGCCGCGCGCGCCGCGTCGAAAGCCGCGTCCAGCCGATCCTCAGGTCGTTTATTCATAGATGCCCTCCTCGTTGAATTTGCGCCGCAGCGACTGCCGTAGCGAAGCCAGTGCGCGGTGCTGCTGCGCCTTGACTGCGCCGACGGTCAGTTCCATGATCTGGGCGGTTTCTTCATTCGATAGGTTTATCAGGTAGCGCAAGATGATCACCGAGCGCTGCGACTCGGTCAGGTCGTCCAGCGCCGCGCCCAACTCGCCGATCAAAATCCGCTGCTGGACGGCGTCTTCGAGCAGCGCTCCGCTCGCCGCCAGCGTTTCGTCCAGCGGCAGATGATCGCGGTGCTGCCCGCGCCGCGCCTCGTCCACGATCAGGTTTCGGGCGACGCGAAACAGCCACGCCTTCAGGTAGCGTTCCGGTCCCTTGCCCGCGCGCAGGGCATCGAGCAGGCGGTGGAAGACCTGCGCGCTCAAATCCTCGGCGGTTTCGCGGTGTCCGGTATGGAACATGAGGTAGCGGTTGATTGCGTCGTAATGCGCGTCAAAGATCGCTGCCAGCGCGGTCTGGTCGAGTTCACGCGCTTTTGTCAGCCAATCTTGCTCATCGTCCAAAAGCTGCTCCTACTACCTCATCAAGAAGGTTTCTTGTAGTTTAAGGACTCCTCCCCCCGGTCTGATGCTCGTGCCCTCTCCACAAAGTGGAGAGGGCGGCTGAGCGCAGCGAAACGGGTGAGGTCAATCAGGACCCCAGCTTATTTTCTTGACGGACTCCTACACTTGCCTAGTCTTCTCTAAATGACGCACGAGCACGCCAAAAGTTACGGGTGCGGCATGAACTGAATCGAAAAAGGGCGCAGCCACGCCCCGACAATTTTGCGCATCGCCTAATTGATCTCTGAAGTTTCGCCATATCGCGGGAAAGCAGGGGCGCTATATGCCCCTACGAAACATCCGGTAACCTATTTCAGGTCGCTTGGGATCATAAAGGCACAGCGGTAAGCGGCGAAAATGATTAGAGCGATCCCTTCGCCCGCGCCGACTCCGCGTAAGCCTGCCAGACCGAAGCGGCGGCGGCATTGCCCCCGCAGATCAGCGCGACCGGGTGGCGATAGGCGGTCAGATCGACTTGCGGTAGAGCGGCGATCACCGCCGCGCCCGCCGGTTCGACCAGTTGATTGTAGTTCAGCCACAGCCAGCGCATCCCGTCGATCATCGCCGCGTCGTCGACTAGCACGATCCGATCCACGTAGCGCTGCGTCAGCGTCAGCGTCCGCTCGCTGACCCCGCGCGGAGCCAGCGTGTCGGCAATCGTCCGCAGAGTCGCCAGCGGCTCGACCCGCCCCGCGTCGAGGCTGTGCTGCATCGACGCCGCGCCGACCGGCTCCACGCCGATGATGGTCACGTCGGGTTTGACCTGCTTGATCGCCGCCGCCATCCCCGCGATCAACCCGCCGCCGCCGATGGCGATCAGCACGCAGTCCAGTTCCGGCAGGTCGTCGAGCAGTTCCAAGCCGAGCGTCCCTTGCCCCGCCAGCGTCGGATCAGCGTCGAAAGGGTGGACGTAGGTTATGCCGGACTGCGCCGCGTGCTCGACAGCTTGGGCGTGGGCGTCGTCCCACGCCGCCCCGTGCTGGATCACCTGCGCGCCCCAGACCTTGACCCGCGCGACCCGGTCGGCGCTGGCGCTCTCTGGCAGATAGACAGTCGCCGGGATGCCGAGCCGCCGGGCGGCATACGCCAGCGCGACGCCGTGATTGCCGCCCGACGCCGCAATCACGCCGCGCCGCTTGGCGTCGTCGTCCAATTGCAGCAGCGTGTTGAAAACGCCGCGCGGCTTGAACGATCCGGCGACCTGCAAGTTCTCCAATTTCAGGCGCAGGTTGGCGGGCTGGTCGGCGGTCAGCGCCGGTTCCGGCGCGAGCGGCGTGTGGCGGACGTAAGGGGTGATGCGCTGGCGCGCCGCCCGAATCGTGTCGAGGGAAAGGTCATAAGCCATGCTGTGATTTCCTTGTTGATTGATCGTGTCTCGCCTCAGCGGTGCAGTTCCTTGAAGCCTTCGCCGTAAGCCGCGTGTCCCTGACCGATCACCATGAAGGCGTGGGCGTCGGTCGTCGTGACGATCCGCCGCAGCGCGTTGACTTGCGAGCGGGCAATCGTCACGTAAAGCACGCTGTGCGGCTGATCGGTGTACATGCCTTTGGCGTCCCACGCCGTCACGCCGCGCCCCAACTGGGCGATGATCTGCGCCGCGACCTCGTGCGGATGATCGGTGATGATCACGCCGGTGCGGATCACGCTGGGACCTTCGAGGATGTAATCCGCCGTCGCGCCGCCGACGAATAAGCCGACCATCGCGTACAATGCGCCCGCCCAACCGAAGACCAGCGCCGCCACGAGGATCACGCCGCCGTCGGTGTAGAGGGTGCTGCTGCTCAGCGGGATACCGTAACGCTGCTGGATGATGCGTCCCAGTGTCGAGGTGCCGCCCATCGTCCCGCCGACGCGCAAGACCAGCCCCGCGCCAATGCCGCCGATGATCCCGCCGAAGACCGCGTTCAGGAAGCGGTCGTCGCTGACCGTCGTGAAGTAGGGCGTCAGCAGGTCGATCAGCAGCGAGTAGAGCACGACCGGGTAGATGGTCGCCGCGACCACCCGCCAGCCGCCTAGCATCCGGTAAGCGATCAACTGGATCGGGATGTTGCCGAGCAGGATCACCAAGCCAATCGGCGTGCCGATTAAGCTGTTGAGAATGATCGCTATGCCGGAGACGCCGCCGGGCGCGATGTCGAAAGGCGCTTCGAAGACGATCACCGCAATGGCGGAGATCACCGCGCCGAGCGTGAGCAGCAGCAGCGTCCAGCTCAGGCTGAGGATCGAGGTCAGGCGCGGGTTGGTGCGCGATGTCGCGGTCACGAGAGCATCCTTTTCGAGTGTAGCTGCGCTCCATCTTAGCCGACGCCGGGGGGCGACGCTAGAATCAAAAGCCGCCAAGCGGTTGATCGGCTTGGCGGCTGAATGTTCGATCTAGTGCGTCTTAGTTGCAGACGTCCGCTGGCGCGAGGAACTGGTAAGTCTTGCCGGATTCTTTGACGTCGGGACCAAACAGCGCAATCTGGTTCGACATCAGCCCGTAGAGGCTGTCGCCTAACCCTTCGGCGACCAGTTGGTTCTGCTGTTCCGACGTCGCCGTGCTCAGCGCCGCGCTGATCTGATCCGCCGTCGCCGTGAATGCCAGCGTGCCTTGCCCCTCGCCATCAATGTGCCAGACGGCGATGCCACCGTCGGCGCAGTAGGCGGCTAGCGGCGCGGCGAGGTCGTAAGCGTTGATGCGCCCGTCGTCGATCATCGGGATACCACTGACGCCGCTGGTAGCACAGTTCGACAAGGCAACCGTGGGAAAGCTGACCACCCCAGCGATCCCGGGGCTGATTGCCGGGATCTTGATAGTCGCGGGACCTACGATGGTCGCACTGATGAATTCATGGTAGTGAAGGCTGCCGTTCCCCGGAACGCTGAAGGTATGATCATAGAAGGGGTTGTTGCCAGCGCCCGCGTCAACAAAAATAATCTGCACGGATCCCGCTGTTGGGCTGCTGTTGGATAAATTCATTGTCATCTCAATACAAACGGGCGCGGCACCATTCGCCGAGACTGAACCTACGAACGGCAATATT
The DNA here is from genome assembly GCA_963826685.1 of uncultured Chloroflexia bacterium. Classification (GTDB taxonomy): domain Bacteria; phylum Chloroflexota; class Anaerolineae; order Aggregatilineales; family Phototrophicaceae; genus Flexifilum. Next base: position 224,068 of record CAWGYC010000012.1, read on the forward strand.
GACCCGAAGAGGGTCAGCAGCACAAGGCAGAGAGACGTTTTCATGGCAGTTGTCCTTAACCCACTCATTGCAGAATTCTTTCTGTTCGATACTCACTATAATTTGGTAGTAATTACGAGCCAAAAAGGTTTGTCTGACGTTCGGATCGCTAATCTGTTTTTCCGGCGCAGCGCTGGCAGGAGAAGGATTGCCGTCCTGAATGCTGTGCCAAAGTCCATTTGCACCTCTCCGCACAGGCAGCTCATCGACCTAATTGTAATGTATTTCATAATCAAGTGGCGAGCAGTATCGCTGTGCGAAGTGGAAGTCGGGGATTTTGAGGCACAGGTCAGGGCAGAACCGCCGATCAAAAGAGGACACGCCGATCCGTGCCCTCTCGCAGATACTAACTGCACTCAGTTTCTTACGCCAGCACGTCCGGGTTGACCACGTAGACGTACTTCTGGTTGAGCAGCGCATCCATGATCAGTTGGACGGCTCAGGCACAACATCGGCTGATCCTACTGGCAGACGTCCCCGGCGCGAGGAACTGGTAGGTCTTGCCGGATTCTTTGACGTCGGGACCGAACAGGGCGATCTGGTTCGACATCAGCGCGTAGAGGCTGTCGCCTAACCCTTCGGCGACCAGTTGGTTCTGCCCACTTGACGCCGCCGTGCTCAGCCCCGCGCTGATCTGCTCAGCCGTCGCCGTAAATGCCAGCGTCCCCTGTCCCTGATCGTCGATGTCCCAGACGGCGATCCCGCCGTTGGCGCAGTAGGCTGCCAGCGGCGCGGCGAGGTCGAAGGCGTTGATGCGCCCGTCGTTGATCTTACCCGGCTGGCTAACGCATAGATTGTAATCAACGCGGCTGAAATTGCCGAAGCCGAGGAAGGTCAGCGTGAGCGAGCTGGTGGTCGACGAAAAATTGTTGGCGCTGAGCGGAAACAGACCAAAGATGCTCACCGTCCGGGTTTCGCCCGGTGCTAAGGTAAAACTGTCGCTATAGGAAGCGGTTTGCGGCGAGAAATCGTGCAAACTGAGATTAGCAGTACCCGGCGATCCTGTATCGTTGCGATAAATAGCAGCGGATTGCCAGCACTGCTGATCGCTGGGGCTGGCGCTCACCGGCAGCACTAAAAACATGAGCGAGGTCACCAAAAGGCACACGAGCATGAGCATAGCGAAAACTCGTCGCATGTGAGACTCCTATATTTGCGTCGAACTTTGATATTCATAATTTTTAGTCTCATAGTGATGCTGAATCGGGTCGTTAGGCGCTTCAAGCGGCGCAAGAATCAAAAACCGCCAAGCTGATCTATAGCTTGGCGGCTCAGGCTCAGCGTTAGATGACGCTTAGTTGCAGACGTCCGCCGGGGCGATGAACTGGTAGGTCTTGCCGGATTCCTTGACATCGGGACCGAACAGCGCGATCTCGTTCGACATCAGCGCGTAAAGGCTGTCGCCCATGCCTTCGGCGACCAGTTGGTTCTGCTGTCTGGACGCCGCCGTGCTCAGCGCCTCGCTGATCTGGTCAGCCGTCGCTGTAAATGCCAGCGTCCCCTGTCCTTCGCCGTCAATGTGCCAGACCTCAATGCCGCCGTCGGCGCAGTAGGCAGCCAGCGGTGCGCCAAGGTCGTAGGCGTTGATGCGCCCGTCATTGATCATTGCGACACCGCCACCGCACTCCGAGTCGCTCACGATATCGAGGAAGTAGCTCGCAAAGCTGTTACCGCCCGGACCGCCGCCGGGTTCGACCATGATTCCAGCGTCGATGAAAGCCGCCAGCCGCAGCGTACCGCTCGCGCCGGGATCGAGCGTCAGCGATTTGGTCGCGGTCAAAACCACGAGGGTCGCTTGGTTATAGAAGTAAATTGTCGCAGTTTGCGGCGTGCCGGTTTCGTTGGTCAGGTCGGCTGAGAACAGCCAGCAGACCTGATCGCCAGCTTGCGCGGCTTTCGCCGAGGCGAGTTTGGGAGACACAAATGCAATCTGCGCGAACAGAAGGATCAAGACAGTTGTACTCACAAGGATGCGACGCAAAGCGATTCCCCTTTCACATATCCTATGAGTTTATATTCCATTGTTGCAGCATTCCTATTATATAGATAATTATAGAGGTAGTCTGTGCGTTTCGTAAATTTTTGGGAAATAGCTTGTTACCGTTTGGGCTGAGCGCTCGAATCAAAAAGATCGCCAAGAAATTCTCTTGGCGATCTTGGCGTCTTGGCGGTGAAGTTCCCTCTCGCCTCACGGAGAGGGGGATAGCTGTCAGGGGTAGGTATTTTATTAACCTCACCCCCTGCCCCCTCTCCACGTCGTGGAGAGGGGGTAAAAACAGCTTGCAAAGGGTCTTTAAAGTCCCCTCTCTATGCAATGGAGAGGGGATTTAGGGGTGAGGTCAGAACAAAGCTTAAATACCTACCCTTGTAAAGAGGGAGATAGGGGGTGAGGTTATCGTTACGCCAGTACGTCCGGGTTGACCACGTTGACGTACTTCTGGTTGAGCAGCGCGTCCACGATCTGCTTGGCGGCGTCCACCGCGACCGTCACCTGTGCGTCTTCGGTGCTGGCGGCGAGGTGCGGCGTGTGGACGACGTTGGGCAGCCCGATCAGCGGATCGTCGGCGGGTGGCGGCTCGGTCGGGTAGACGTCGAGCGCCGCCCCCGCAACCTTGCCGCTCTGGAGCGCTTCGGCGAGGTCGGCTTCGTTGATCAGCGCGCCGCGCGCCGCGTCGACGATGCGCACGCCGTCTTTCATCTTGGCGATGGTCTCGGCGTTGATCATGTCGCGCGTTTCGTCGGTCAGGACGGCGTGCAGGGTGATGAAGTCGGCGCGCTTGTAGAGCGCGTCCAGATCGACCAGTTCGACGCCCAAATCGGCGGCAACGTCCGCCGGGATGTAGGGGTCGAAGGCGATCACGGTCATTTCGAAGGCGAGCGCGCGCTTGGCAACTGCCCGCCCGATGCGCCCGAAGCCGACGACGCCGAGCGTCTTGCCGCGCAGCTCGACGCCCATGAACTTCTTACGATCCCACTTGCCCTCGTTCATGGTGATGTGCGCCTGCGGAATCTGCCGCGCCAACGCCAGCATCAAGCCGAAGGTCATTTCGGCGGTCGAGATGGTGTTGCCGTCGGGCGTGTTCATGACGATCACGCCGTGCTCGGTGGCGACGGTCAGATCGACGTTATCGACGCCGACGCCCGCGCGGGCGATCAGCTTGAGCTTGGGCGCGGCTGCCAGCGCTTCGGCGTCAATCTTGCTGGCGCTGCGGATGATCAGCGCGTCGGCTTCCGGCAGGGCGGCGAGCAGCTCGTCGCGTTTCATCTGCCCCGGCGCGGTGACTTGCAAGCCTTCAGCGGCGTTGAGAATCTCCAGCGCTGACGGGTGAACGTTATCTGAAACCAGTACGTGGTAGGTCATGTTCGCTCCTTGAGGAGCGACTAGCTCTCAGCAGTCAGCTTTCAGCAGGGGTGATAGTTACTTGCGGGTGGTAATCGTAGGGGCGTTATATATAACGCCCCTACATCGCAAGGCTCACCTTTGCTGACCGCTGATAGCCGACTGCTAATCGCTACAGCGTTTCGAGATATTCATCCAAGCCGGACAGGATTTCTTCGAGCATCGACGGCTGCATGTCGCCCATGTGGGCGATGCGGAAAGTCTTACCCTTGATCTTGCCGTAACCCTTGTCCATCGTGAAGCCCTTGCCACTCATGAACTTCGCCATGTCGTCGATGGGGAAGCCCTTAGTGTTGGCGACGGTGGTCACGGTCGGCGAGCGATAGCCCTCCTGCGCGTACAAACCAAGTCCCCGGTCGTGCGCCCACGTGTGGGTCATCTCACGCATTTGCAGATGCCGCGCCCAGCGATTTTCGATCCCTTCGGCGAGGATGGCATCCATCTGCGCGTCGGCGGCGTACATCAGCGCGACCGGCGGGGTGGACGGCGTGTTGTTCTTCTGCGCGCTCTTGTCGATTTCGAGGAAATCGAAGTAATAGCCGCGATTCTTGACCTCTTTGGCGCGCTCCAGCACGCGGTCGCTGCACGCGGCGAAGGCGATGCCCGGCGGCAGCCCGAATGCCTTCTGCGACGACGCGAGCGCGAAATCGACGCCCCACTCGTCGGTGCGGAACTCCGCGCCGAGGAAGCCGCTGACGGTATCAACGAGGATCAGCGTATCTTCATAATTGCGCACGACGGCGGCAATGTCCTTGATCGGGTTGGTCACGCCGGTGCTGGTCTCATTGTGCACAACGCACACCGCGTCGTAGCTTTCTTTCTTCAGCGCGTCGGCGACCATCTCTGGCGTATGCGCCTGTCCCCACTCGACTGCCAGTACATCGACTTCCTTGCCATTCGCCTGACTGATCTCCGCCCAACGCTCGCTGAACGCGCCGCCGACCAAGTGCAGTGCCTTCTTGCCATCGCGGATACAGTTGCGCGACGCGCCTTCCCACAAGCCCGTGCCCGACGAGCCGATTTGCAGCACGCGGCTCTCGGTCAGGAAAGCCTGCCGGAGTTTTCCTTGCAAGCGGGCGTACAGCTCAGCGAACGCCGTCGAACGATGCCCGATCATCCACTGTGCCTGTGCGTCCAGAATCTCCGGGCGCACCTCGACGGGTCCGGGAATGACTAGGTACTTGTGCTTTTCAGTTCTCATGCAATCCCCTTAATTTGACAGACTGTACATACGAGCCATTTTAACGCCTGAATTTTAAACGTGCTATATGAGACCGCCCTGTGCAATCTGCACAAATCCGCTTCCCGTGAGCGGGCGAGCGCGGGCTGCTGAGGCGGATTAAACAAGCCGCCGCCAGCATTTTTCTGCTGCTCTCGAACTTGCTTTTGAGCGGGGAATTCCGTTTGGGACGCCGGGGATGGTGTCAGGGGGCGGGTTTGAAACCCGCCCCTACACACTAATTCGTTTTCGGAAGCGCGAGAATGTCGGCGGCGTGGTCGCGTTCGTGTTTCACCGCGCCGCGAATAAACTGTTCCACCGTTTCCTGATACCACAGAAAGGTCACGGGTTGGTCGTACACGGCTTCGGGGATGTCGGTCAAAAACCGCCGAATTGCAAAGCGGTTGATCTCGTATTCCACCGTCACGTCCGCCAGCGGGACACTTTGGCGGACGCTCACAAAATAGTCATTTGCCTCGTCGGTGGTCGCATACGGATAGCTGCGACGGGGCTGTCCCGCTAAATGATCCCGAAATGCCTCGTAACACATCGCCTCCCACCCCGCGATGTGGGCAATGAATTCGCGCTTTTTCCAGCCGGGATAAATCAGCGTTTCGGTATCGATTCCGTCGAGCGCGGCGTTGAGATTATCACGCGCTTCATCGAGTTCCTTCAATAACAGAGCCTTCCGGTCGTTCACCGTATTGATCTTTCTGCTTACTGCCGCGCAAGAAAACCGGATTATAGCGAATTCCCGCCTCAGTAGCGCCCGCACAGCTTGGTCTGATCGCCGTCGTGCAGCCACGCATCCCACACGCAGACGACATCATGGAAGATGACGTTGCCCTTGCCGCTGTTGGTCAGGATGATCAAGCCATCGGCCGTGCTGCCGCTGCTGTCGGGCAGCAGGAAGAAGATCGACCGCTGCCCGACGCCGATCCCGTCGTGCCAGACGACCGGCGTCCCGTCGTCGAGGCTGAACAGGAAACTGGCAAAACCGTACTCGCCGTCCGTGCCGTCGGCGGGCGTGTGCAGCAGCGCGACGCTCTCCGGCGTCAGCCAATCCGCGCTCATGCCCTCGGTGAAGAAGCGGGCGAGGTCGTCCGCGCTGGTGAACAAGCCGCCCGCCGCCAAATCCGCATGGAGCAGCGACGAATCGACCGCGCCCGCCGCCGTGTAGGAGGTCGCCAGTTGGTCGCCGATTTGGGCTGACCAGTTCGGATAGCTGTGATCCATGCCGAGATTGTCGAACAGGTCCGCTTGAATCCGGTCGGAATAGGACTCGCCGGTGATCTGCTCGATCAGCAGTTGCAGAATTTCGTAGCCGCCGCCCGAATACATCATGTGTGCCCCCGGCGAGATGATCACCCGCACCGGCTGGACACCGCTCGCCCTGCCGTCGAGCAGGTCGGTCAGCGTCGGCAGATCGGTCGTGTCGGTGTTGTAGCCGCGATAGCCGTCGACCGACAGCCCCGCCGTGTGGCTCAAGATGCGCCGGACGGTCACTTGATCGGGATCGTTGCGCCCGACTGCCGGAACGTGCCAGCCTTGCAAGACTTGGTTGACCGGCGTGTCGAGGTCGATTTGCCCGGCTTCGACCAAGCGCATGATCTCCCACGCCGTCACCGACTTGGAGATCGACTCGACGCTGAAGACCGTGTCCGCCGTCACCGGGATTTGTGCCGCCTCGTCGCTGACGCCATAGCCCTGCGACCAGACCGGCACGCCGTCGTGGATCAGGGCGAGCGACGCGCCGACGATCCCGTTTTGCTCCAGCAGGCTTGGCACTAACTGGTCAAACGAGCCGGTGAGGGCGCTCAGGTCGTCACTTTGCGCCTGAGCAGCGGCGGGCAGAATCAACAGCAGGGCGATCAAAAGCAGCAGTCGGCGCATGGTCAGGTCCTCAATTAGCGATGAGTTACGATAGCTACCATCATTACCGTTAGCGCGGCGTTCGCGTTCAGACTGAGCGGTATTTTTCGCTCAAGGCGGTGCCACCGCCCGCCTGATCTCCCCTCACAGGCATGACATATGTCCTATAAACTTCCATTTGTGCGAAAAAATTTGACCGGAAAAAGATTCTATGTTATTATTGTTTACGAGTTGGATTACCACGCCTTCTTCTCATTAATACCTACACCTGAATCTGAACACTTCCCGTCAACGCGCTCCAATGCAGCGTCGACAGCCCATAAAGTAAGTCGTGTTCTAGAACGTCAGCGGGCGTTTCATCTGTAATTCAGGAGAAACTAACGACCACCTCGAAAGCTGAATTTGGCGCGCAGCCTTGCTGCGCCTCCGCGCGTAGATATCATGAAAACAATCAATGACCAAAACCAGACCATAAACCAGAGTGAGGATCGCCGCTATCGCGCTGCGCGCTGCCCCGCACTCCCTACCCCGTGCCCCATTTAGGAGATCAACCAACGTGGATATTGCTTATCTTGAACCCAAATCCTTAGACGAACTGCGGCAGATCGCTCGCGACGAAGCCGTAAGCGGCTACAGCCGGATGAAGAAGCAGGACTTGATGCTGGCGCTGCTGCGCAACCATGCCGAAAAGCAGGGCTACAAGCTGCGCGGCGGCGTCCTCGAAGTCGTGGACGATGGCATCGGTTTCTTACGCGCCGAGAAGTACCTGCCGGGTCCCGAAGACATCTACGTCAGCCAGACGCAGATCAAGCGCTTCAACCTGCGCACCGGCGATATGGTCGTCGGGCAGGTGCGCGCCCCCAAGGACTCGGAGAAATACTACGGTCTCCTGCGGGTCGAGTCGGTCAACGGCTTGAACCCCGAAGAAGCCAAGAACCGCCCCAACTTCGAAGACCTGACGCCGATTTTTCCGCTGGAACGCTTCAATCTGGAAACCAACCCCCGCGTGATTTCAACCCGACTGCTCAACTTGATCGCCCCGATCGGGCGCGGGCAGCGCGGCTTGATCGTCTCGCCCGCCAAAGCCGGTAAGACGACCGTCCTCAAGGACATCGCCAACGCCATCAGCATGAACTATCCCGACGTTCACCTGATGATCGCGCTGATCGGCGAGCGCCCGGAAGAAGTCACCGACATGGATCGCTCGGTCGATGCTGAAGTGATCGCCTCGACCTTCGACGATCCGGTACAGCACCACGTCCGCGTCGCCGAGATGGCACTGAATCGTGCCAAGCGCCTTGTCGAGATCAAGCGGCACGTGGTCGTGCTGCTCGACAGCATCACCCGCCTGACCCGCGCCTATAACCTCGTCGTCCCGCCGAGCGGTCGCACGCTCACCGGCGGTCTTGATCCGTCGGCGATTCACCCCCCGAAGCGCTTCTATGGCGCGGCGCGTAACATCGAGGAAGGCGGCAGCCTGACCATCATCGCGACCTGCCTCGTCAACACCGGCAGCAAGATGGACGACGGCATTTACGAGGAGTTCAAAGGCACCGGCAACATGGAACTCCACCTGAGCCGCAAGATGCAGGAACGCCGTTTGTTCCCCGCCTTCGACATCGAGCAGTCGTCGACCCGCCGTGAAGAACTGCTGTTGGGACCCGACGTGCTCCAGCGCGTCTATACCCTGCGCCGCATGTGGAGTCATCTCGCCGAAGACCAAGACATCGGACCCGTCGGCGCGACCGAGCAACTGCTCAACCAGTTCCGCCAGTACGAGACCAACGAGGAATTCCTTAACAGCCTGCCCGGTGCAGGCGGCAACAATAACCGCTCGTACTAACTCGATTGATCACGTCGCTGTAGGGGCACGATAGATCGTGCCCCTACGTAGCGCGCGTTCATGCTAAAAAGCCATTTGAAAATCCCAATTTCACGGGAAGAAAAGGGCGTTCAATTGAACGCTCCTACGGGGGAAATCCCGAAAATTCAAATGGTTTCTAAGCGGACACCCCAAAAACTAAAAACCAATAACGAACCCCTAGCGACCGCCCCCATTAACTGTGCTGCGCTAATTCGTGAAAAATGTAAATCTCCACCAGAAATTCGAGACTTTTCTCGCTGACAGCGCGTAAAATTTAAAGACAGCACAACCAAAACTGGATAACGGGAGTAATCCTATGTGGCTGGTGATTTTCATCATTATCGGCGTGGCGTTGATGTCCGGGCACGGCATGGGTGGTGCGTGGTGGATTTTCTTGCTGCCGCTGCTGTTTATCGCTTCTGGCAATTCGCGCCGCGCCGCCCGCCGCTGGGATCGCCGCAGCAAGTATTGGGGTGATGATTGGGGCAACAGCGGGGACACCGACTTCGAGAAACCGAAGCGGGACGTCGAGAAACCCAAGAACAGCGGTCAGTATGTCCGCAGCGACGACGGTGAACTGCTCGAAGTGATCGAGGACGACCCGCCGCACCCGATCCGCGACGACGAAGCGGACGCCGACAGCGACAGCTTCTACGTCTAGCCTTACCTGACCACTCAACTTCACCCCCTGCCCCCTCTCCACTACGTAGAGAGGGGGTAAAGACGGCTCGTAGAAGGTTTTAAAGTCCCCCCTCTAGGCAATGGAGCGGGGATTTAGGGGAGAGGTCGCTTTTTGATCCGCAACACGGCGACCCGCTTTTGCGTATAGCGACTCAGACACACCTCTCAGTTATCCTTAGGGATAGGAACCATGTCCGAATCCGAGCTTTACCAGATTGCTCGCCAGCGCATCGATCAGCGCAACCGCCGCTGGACGCTGTGGGCGGTTGATCTTCTGGTGCTGATCCTCACTCTCGCCGCCGTCGCCTTGACCGAAGGCTCACCGATCTTTGCCGCTATCTTTCTGGGGTGGGGCGGCGTTTTCACCGTGCACACGATTCTGCTCTCGCTGGCGCAGTCGCGGACGAGCAGCATCGAGCGCGAGGTTGCTCGGCTGCGCGCTGCCGCTGCTGACGAGGGGGTCTACGAGAAACCCAAGCGCCAAGCCCGCGTCGAACTCTCCGAGGACGGCGAGTTGATCCAAGCCGACGACTGGGAGGAAGATGACGCCGATGCGCAGCGAAGCCGAAATTCGTAAGCAGGTCGAAGCGCGGCTCAAGCGCTGGCTGTTCCTAATCATCGACGGCGGAGGGTGGCTGAGCGCTACGTTCATCCTCTGGCAGACAGCGTCTTATCGCAGCTTTGGTCAGTTTAGCGGCGCAGTGGCGATCTTCATGCTGCTCTGGTTGGGTGTCGTCGGGCTGCATTTTCTGCGAACGATCTACGTCGAACTGCGCGACTGGCTGGTGCATCGTGCCGTCGAGCGCGAGCGCCGCTATTACGTCATGTCGAGCGACGCCGAAAAGCCCAAGCGAGAGGCAGACGTCACGCGGCTCGAACTGACCGACGACGGCGAATTGATCGAATTTGATGATTTGGAGGCTGAGGACTCGTATGTACAGCGAAATGACCATCGCTAGACAGGTCGAAGCGCGCCTCAACCGTCGGCTGCTGCTGGTCGCCGACGGCAGCGGATGGGCATTCTTCCTGTGGGTCTTTAAATACACCTCCTTCGCGCATTTCGAGGGCATGGCGGTGCTGCTCGCGCTGATCTGGACAGGGGTGCTCGGACTGCATTTTCTGTGGACGGTCTATGCTGAACTGCGGGATTGGCTGGTTCAGCGCGCTATCAAGCACGAGCAGCGCTTCTACGTCGCCGAGAAGCCCAAGCGGACAGCCCGCCCGCGCCTCGATCTGGCTGACGACGGCGAGCTGATCGATTACGAATTCCCCGAATCGGCGGGCAAGCCCAAAATTGAACGACGTTAGCCAAGGAGCTGGAATGGACGACGAACTCTACGCTTTAGCGCGCCAGCGGGTCAACAAGCGCAACCGTCTGCTCTACTTGCTGGGCGCGGACGTGCTGGCGATGTTCATCTATCTGGCGGCGTTTGCTGCGTTCCGCGACCGCATTCCGCACGACGTCGGCACTTTTATCGCCGTCGTCTGGGTTGGGGTGGTTGGCGTCCACGCTATGATGACCGGCGTGCTGCAAAACCGGGGCAGCCAAATCGACGCCGAGGTCGAGCGCCTGCGCCAAGCGATCTACGACGAGAAGCCTAAGCGCGCCTCCCGGCTTGAACTCAGCGACGACGGCGAACTGGTCGAGTTTGACGATCTCCGCGCGGCTGACGAAGCGCGCCAAGATTCGCTATAATCATGCCTATCAGCTCTATCAGTACCGGAGCGTCGTCAATGGCTTCCCTCGTTGGACAACAACTCGGTCCCTACACCGTGATCGCGCAGATGGGTTCCGGCGGCATGGCGACCGTCTACCGCGCCCATCACCCCCGGCTTGACCGCGACGTGGCGATCAAGATGCTGCACGAAGCCTTCCAAGAGGATCAGAACTTTCTCGCCCGCTTCGAGCGGGAGGCGCAGATCGTCGCCCGGCTTGATCACCCGCACATTGTGCCGGTCTTCGACTTCGACGAATACAACGGGCGACCGTACCTCGTCATGAAGTACATCGAGGGGCGCACGCTCAAAGCCGTGCTCGACAGCCAAACGCTCACGCTGGCGCAGATTCTCGACCTGATGCCGCCGATTGCCGACGCGCTCGACTACGCTCACGCGCAGGGCGTGCTCCACCGCGACATCAAGCCGTCGAACATCATCATCGACAGCAGCGGCGTCCCCTACTTGAGCGACTTCGGCTTGGCGCGGATGGCGCAGTTGGGCGAAAGCACGCTCAGTCAGGACGTGCTGCTGGGCACGCCGCATTACATCTCGCCGGAGCAGGCGATGGGCAACCGCGACCTCGACGCCCGCACCGATCTCTACTCGCTGGGCATTGTGCTCTACGAACTGATCGTCGGGCGCGTGCCGTTCAGCGCCGATACGCCCTACGCCGTGATCCACGATCACATTTACCGCGAACTGCCTAAGCCGAGCGAAATCGACCCGGAGATCACGCCCGAAATCGACGCCGTGCTCGAAAAGGCGCTGGCGAAGCACCCGGCGGATCGCTACGCGACGGCGACCGAGATGATCGACGCCTTCCGCCGCGCGGTCGACCACTCGCACCTGCAAACGCTCAACCCGGAGCGCGCCAGCGTCGCTTCTGACTCGCTGGCGAAGCTGCGCGACGAGCAGAACCTCAGCGCCAATACGCTCCCGCCAGAGCGCCAGCCTACACCCGCACCGCAGCAGTCTCCGCCGCCGGTCGTTCACGAGCCGTTCGAGGACGAACACGGCGCCGCGAATGATCCACCCCAACGCGCGCGCGGTTTTCCCATTCCGCCAGTTCCACCGCTGCCGCCAACCCGCCGCGAGTATCGAAAAGCGCGCAAAGAGGCGCGTCGAGCGGCGACGCGCGAGGTTAAGCGCGTGATCGAGGCGTCGTTCGATTTCGGCGACGCCAGTAAATTCATCGAAAACGCGGGCAGCGCCGTGCGCGGCGCGATTGAGGGGATCAGCGCCACCATTGACCCCTACGCTGACCTCGACCTCGTGCCGATGAACGATCCCGAAGCGATTCGCCGCCGTATCGAGGCGCAGTTCAAGAAGCGCAACGAATTTGTCGCGCATCTGATTCCCTTCTTCTTCGTCAACCTCATTCTGTGGGCGATTTTCGGGACCGGCGGCGGCTTCCCGTGGCCCCTGATCGTGACGCTCGGCTGGGGGTCAGGACTGGCTGCCCACGCCGTCGAGACCTTCTACACGACCGGGCGGCGCGCCAGTAGACGCCTGCGGATCATCCAGACCGAGTTCTACAACGTGTTTGGCGAAGATTGGCGGCGCGCCGACCGCAAGGAACTCAAAAAAGTCCGCGACCGTGTCGTTCAGCCGATGACCAAGCGTCGTGAATTCTTTGATCACATTGCGGTTTTCGTGCCGATCAACCTCATGCTTTGGATGATTTACGCCAGCAGCGGCGGCGGCTTTCCGTGGCCCGCTATCGTGACGCTCGGCTGGAGCATCGGCGTGTTCGCCCACGCTGCCGAGGCGCTGACCATCGGCTCGCGCGAGCGGGCGATCCGCCGTGCTGTCGAGCGCGAGCAAGATCGGCTTTACGAGGAAAAACCCAAGCACCAACTGCGCGAGGATAGCACCAGCCTTGACGATCTCGACGTCGCCGCGCCGCGCGTCCGGCTCACGCAGGACGGCGAGTTCACCGACAGCATGATCGAAGAGATCGAGTCCGACGAAAAACCCAAGCGCTCGCAACGCTAGCTGACCCCGGTCTCACGCAGTCCGATCTAAAGCGGTATAATGGCTTGTGATATGCGTTTATTGGAAGGATAAAGCCTTGTTGCAGTCAATCGTGGTCAAGCGAGTTGAGCGGGTTTACCGTCTGCGGATGCTGTTCGTACTCCATCTTGCGCTTTACGGACTGGCGCTGATCGCCCTGACTGCTATCAGCTTGAGCGAACCCGTCGGCTGGATTGGCCTCCTGATTGCCGTTTGGCTGCCGCTGCTGCTGGCGCATGCCATCGCCCAGACCCTCTACGAGCTGCGCGAGCGCTGCGCGTATCAACCGCAGCCCGCCGAAGCCTTCCGTCCGGCGCTGCGCCCGGTCGATCTCTACGACGAGCAGGGCAATCCCGTCGGCGACGGGCAGGCGCTCGACTTTCTCCCCCGCACCACGCGCCAGCGCTAAAGTGCTTCAACACCTGATCACGCCGTAGGGGCGGGTTTGAAACCCGCCCTTTTTTGTGCCCCTTCAAAACTCTACCCCAGTTTCCGCGCCCGCAGCCCGATGAACAGCGGGATTTCGTCGTTCGCCCGCCGCTCGGCTTTGGTCGCGCCGGTCTCGAAGGTCGTGATCTCCTGAAGCTCGTCGATCAGCAGACCGCAGGCGGCTAAGCCGTTGATGTAGTGGCTCAGCGGGCGATGAAAGCTGATGCTCACGCCGTCGTCGCCGCGTTGGCTCCGCCCGCGCTTGCCGTAGGGCTTCAGCGGCACGGCGAGCGGCGTCAGGTAGCGGTCGATGCGCCGAAAACGCAGGTCGCGCTGTGGATCATGTTCCCAACCGCTCTGGCGCGGGATGCGAAAGCAGGGGTGCGTCATCAGGATCACCAGCCGACCGCCGCGTCGCAGCGCCCACGCTGCCAACTCCAGCACCGCCGCCAGCGGATTCATGTCCTGAATGCTGAGCAGAAAGACCACCGCGTCGCACGAAGCCGCCGCCAGCGCACTGATCTGCGCCAGCTTGCGCGCGTCGCCGTGCAGAAAGCGCCCCTCGGCGTGATGCCGCCGCTGCGCTAATGCCAGCAAATGCGGGCTGATCTCGACGCCGGTATAGCGCGCGCCGGTGTGAGCGACGTAGGGCGCCAGCACGCCCTGTCCCGCGCCGACGTCGAGCAGGCTTTCGCCCGGTTGCAGGTCGAGCAGGTCGAGCACGGCGGGGATCGCCAGCTTGCGGTGATGGTCGCTGCCGTCCGCGCCGACCCAGCCATCGTACCATTGGGCGAGCGGTTCCCAGCCAGTCGTTTTTGTCGGGTCACGTTTTGGGGATTTGGGCATTTCGATCTCCTCACAGAACCAAAAAGGGCAGCACAACACAGCGTCAGAACGATCCAGCTTTTCGCTGGACGCGATCAACCGCACTAAAACGCGCTGAGTTGTATCGGTTGTGGAGAGATCGAGTGAAACTGCCTGCGCGTCTTAGCGGAGCAAAGAACGCAGGCGCGTGATGATGCCCATCGGCACAAAATCCTTGTAGATCAGGTCACTAGGGTTCATATTAACGGAATTTGATGCTGACGTCAATTCGGGGAAGTGGCTTTTGCTGAAAGCTGACGAGCTGACCGCTGAATAGCTCTAGAAAATGAAAACGCCGGAAGTGGCTGCTGTTTTGTGCGGACGCTTCCGGCGCTTCTATGAGATTGTGTCCCGTTGCTAACGGGGTTGCCCTGCCTCGTGCAGGGGCAGGATCATCAGACTGCGGGCACGCGGCGGACATCGACGGCTCCCTGACGCTGGGGCTTGGGGCTGAAGCGCTGCTTCAACTGCTGCCACAGACTGGTGTAGACGACGACCGGAGCTTGTTCGGTCGCATCGCGGAGCAGCTTGTCGCTAGAGCGCCGACGTTCGGCTTCGCGCAGACGATCTTCGTGCAGCAATTGCACGGTATAGCTGGAAACCAACATGGTATTACTCTCCTTAGCTTCAGACATCTCTAATTAAAGCAGAAATCCATGCCCGATCCCCCCGGCAGGAGGCTGGGCTTTTACCTGTCCATCCGTACAGGTTCTTATGGTTTATTAAGGGCTGTTTAAAACCCTTTTGACCCCTCAAGAACCATTAAATTATAAGCTTGATTGTCAGGGCTGGCAAGGGGGAGATTGAGATAGTTAGGAGGGGTCGGGAAGGCTCTCTTTTACCCCACCCCCGCGCTGCGCGCTTCCCCTCCCCGAATTCAGGGAGGGGAGAGTACATCGTCGATCTGAAGTGGAGATCTCCAAAAGTATCTAGTATGTAGACTGCCGAACGATCTTCAAGGCGCGCCAAGAGCGCCAAGTGTGGCGCTTCTTCTCGAAACACCGCGACATTAACAACTTGAATATTTCTGAAAGCGAGACAGCCTACCGACGAAGGCTTGCTCCCCTCCCTGAATTCGGGGAGGGGCTGGGGATGGGGTGATCGCTACGACCCGGCGTAGACGTAGACGGTCGTCTCGGCGCTCTGGTAATCGGGACGGAAGTCGTCGTTGATGATACGCAGCATCTCCGGCGTCCAGCGCTCGAAGCGAAGCTGCGGATTGAGCGCCGGTTGGTAGAGCAGCACCAGCGGGTAGTCGCCGCGCGCCAGTGCGTCGAGGAACGGCTGCTGATCCCAGACGCCCGCCAACGCCAGTTGGCTCATCTCGAAGGGCTGGAGCAAAATCGGCTTGCCGTTGAGCACCAGTAAGCCCATCTGCTCGTCGGCGAGGATCGGCGCATCGGTGTTACGGATGGTCTCGACCAGCCGGTCGTATTTAAAGAGATCGGTGGCGCTCGCCCGCGTGATCGGCGCATACTGCGCGGCGCTCAGCCCGGTCGCCATCGTCACGGCGAAAGCCAGCGCCAGCAGCGCGCCCGCCCGCAGCGGAAACCAGCGCCGCGTGAGCGCGATCAGCCCACCCGCTGCCAAGCAGAACGCCGCCGAGAGTTCGAACAGGTAGTTCACGTCCGACCCGACTTTGCTGATCGTCGCCGCGACGATCAGCGCGCCGAGGCTATAGGGCGCGATCAAACTCCACGCCCGCCGCCCGAAAATCACGCCGATTACGAGGTAGATCGCGCCGCCCGCGATCAGCAGCGGGAAAGAGCGCAGCATTTCGTCACCGTAGTGGATGATCAAGTCGGGGTTGAGCGCGTTGACGTTGGCGGTGACGATGTGGAAGAAAATGCCGCCCCCCGTAGCGACAGTCAGCACGACGAAAATTCCCGTGATCGCGCAGCCGAACAGCACCGCGAACAGCAGCGCCCGGAAACGCTCGCCCCGCCCCCAAATGTAGGCGAACGCCGCCAGCGGCGCTGCCAGCAGATAGGTCTGGCGGGTGTAGGCGGCGGCGGTCAGCAGCAGCGCGCCCGCGATCAATCCCCAGCGCCGCCCGTACCAGCGCGCCGTCACCCATAAACCCGCGAGGCTCAACGCCAGCGCCAGCGCATCGATCCGCGCCAGCGCCGACCAGTAGAAGATGTAGGAGATCGTCGGCAGCGTCAGCCCCACCGCCAGCGCCGCGATCCCGTCTTTGGTGATCGTCTGCACCGTCAGCGCGAGGAAGATCGCCGCCGCGCCGGTGCTGATCAGCGAGATCAGCCGCCCGTACCACAGCGCCGCGCCAAAGCGATCCACAAACGGCACTTGCGCCAGCACGTAGAGCGGCGGGTAATTGGTGATCGTGTAGGGCGGTTGGCTCAGGTCGGGGCGGTAGATGTTCTCGCCGCGCGCCAAGCGCACCGCTTGGTCGAGCAGCGGACCTTCGCCATAGTTGAGCGTGTAGGGGTCGTCCAGCGCGATTTGCGCGTTCTGCGCCAGCAAGATCAGCCCATTCGCCTGCGTAATCAACAAGATGATCAGCGCCGCGCCGACGGTGATCAAGCTGATCAACCGGATCGGCGTCACGCGCCGGGTGCTCTCGGAGGATGGTATGGTTGCCATAGCGGGTAAGGATAGCAGATCGCGCTAAAATAGGCTTACGCAATTCCGGCACTAATCATGGAGTGATCGCTCATGGAAAATCCACTGTACGCCTTTCGGCTGGGGGCAATCGACTGCCTCGTGATCACGGAAGCGGTCAATCCGAACGTGGAAGATCGCATTCGCAGCGTCTTCACCCGCGACCCGGAGCCGATTTTGCGGGCAAACCGCGCCCTGAGCGAAGCCCAGTCCTTTTGCCGTAACATCCTGCTGCTGAACCGGGGCAGCGAACACGTCCTGATCGACGCGGGACAGGGCGACCTCGATCCTGACGATCCCTCCGCCCTGCTCGACGTGTTCGCCGCGCAGGGCATCGCGCCGGAAGCGATCACGACCATCATCATTACCCATTTTGACGGTGATCACATCGGCGGGCTGCTCGATTCGAATGGCGAACCCGCTTTCCCCCACGCCCGCCTGATCGTCCCGGCAGCCGAATTCGCCTACTGGATGAGCGACGACATCCTCGCCAGTATCAACGCCGGGCGCGCCGACCTGCTGCGCCGGACGTTCGATGCTTACGCGGATCGCTTGCAGATTGCCGACGAGTCGGCGGAACTGCTGCCCGGCGTGCGCTACGTCGCGGCGTTCGGGCACAAGCCGGGTCAATGTGCCGTGCTGATCGAATCCGAAGGCGAGCGCCTGCTCCACATCGCCGACGCGGTGCATATGGTCGCGCAGCTCAACGAGCCGGAGTCGGTGCCGAAATTTGACCTCCAGCCCGACGTAGCGATTGCCACCCGCCGTGTCTTGTTCGAGCGTATCGAGCGCGAAAACCTGCTCACGCTGGCGTATCACTTCACCTATCCCGGCGTCGGTCACATCCGCCGCGAGGGGGATCGTCTCGTCTGGCTGCCAGATCATGCCTGACGCCGCCGCTTTGCCAACGACGCCGCTTTATGCTAAAAAGAAACTTCTAGCTGATCGAGCAGATTGATCACGTCGCGCCCCTCCCTAAACCGGGGCGGGGAAGAGCAGTTTTGAGTGAGGACTGAATGAAGCAGGTTGAGCCGGTCAACAAGCGCAAGTATCACGCCTTTCTGAGTCATTCCAGCAAGGATAAGGTGGCTTTTGTCGACCACCTCTATCAGTGGTTCACCAAATTTGCCGAGATTCCGGTCTGGTACGACAAGCGCGAAATCCCCGGCGGCGCGACTTTCGCCTCGTTCATCGCCGAGTCGATCCCCAAATGCCGCTCGATGATCATCATCCTGTCGAAATCCGCGCTTGCCTCCGGTTGGGTCGAGCAGGAATATAGCCTCGCCCTCAATCACGCGATGCAGTATCGCAAGTTCCGCGTGATTCCCATCCTGATCGACGACTCCGAAGTCCCCGGTTTTCTGGAGAACCGCACCTACATCAAGGTGCAGGAAAATCAGCTCGACGTCAATTTCTACAACGAGCTGCTCCAAGCGATGTATTACGGCGACACCGACGTCGAGTACGACACGGTGCAGGACATCTACGTCAGCCGGACGTGGCACGAGGACGAAGCCGCCTTCGCCGATGCCATTTGTCAGCGCTTCATCGACCGGCGCTTCCGGCTGATCGGCGATGCCGAAGATCAGCCGAATTTTCAGGATCGCAAGGAGCGGGTGCGGAGCATCGTCTCAAGCTGTGGCGGGCTGCTCGCCATCTTGCCGCATCGCCCGGAAAATGAGGCTTTCGGCTTCACCTCCAAAGCGATCCTTGAGGAGATTTCCTTCGCTCACGCGCTTGACCTGCCTTACGCCGTCTTCGCCGAGCGCGACGTGATCGTGCCGGATGGCGTGCGCGAGGACGCCATCTTTTTTGCACAGTCCACCGAGACAACCGACGTGTCCACCGAGGGGAGCGTCCTTTCGGCGATCAATGGCTTCAACGATTTGCCGTTGAAACCCCACGCCCGTCATTACATCTTCTACGCGACCAGCTTCGACGATGCCGAGCGTAACGAGATCGTCCGCCGCACTATCCAGCGGATCACCGGGATGCGCTGCTTCATTGGCGACGACATTCAGGTGACGACTAACGTCTCGGTTCAAGCGGAGATCGCCGACCTGATCAGCAGGGCTTTTCTCGTCATCGGCGACGTCACCGAGCAGAATCTCAACACCCTGATCGAGATGGGGATCGCGCGTGGAGCGCGCATTCGCTATCACATGGTTGCCAGCGAACCCCGGCATCGCCCGGTTTTTATGTTTCAGGACGAGCAAATCTTCTATTTCAAGGACGCCGCCGAACTGCTCGGTCGCATTCACCGCCTCGTCTACCCCTATCGCCGCCGCATCTTGAACTACGAGCTTTAGGCAGCGCCGAACCGGCAGCCGCGAAAATTGCCGCTTGACCTTCACGTTACGTCATAGTTTATGCTGTAAACGAATGAGGTGAAGGAGCCAGACGCATGTCTAGGGACAGGTTGTACACCATCAAGCAGTTGTGCGACCTCGCGGACGTGACGCCGCGCACGCTGCACTACTACGACCAGATCGACCTCTTGAAACCCGCCGACGTGGGCGAAAATGGCTATCGCTACTACGACGACGGGGCATTGCTGCGGCTTCAGCAAATCCTGTTCTACCGCGAACTCGACTTGGGGCTGCTGCAAATCAAGGACGTGCTCGACGCGCCCGGCTTCGATCTGGTTGAGTCACTGCAAAGCCACCGGAAAGCGCTGCAAACCAAGATCGACCGGCTTCAGACCCTCGTTCAAACCGTAGACAGCACGATCATGCACTTGGTAGGAGAGGTGAATATGAGTATGGATCAGATTTTCAGCGGTTTCAGCGAGG
Source organism: uncultured Chloroflexia bacterium (assembly GCA_963826685.1). Lineage (GTDB taxonomy): Bacteria > Chloroflexota > Anaerolineae > Aggregatilineales > Phototrophicaceae > Flexifilum. The sequence goes on from CAWGYC010000012.1 coordinate 243,582, forward strand.
AAAAGCAGAAGCAGTACGAGGAAGAAATCGCCAACGACCCGAACTACGATCAGGACAAGGTCAAGGAATCGCAGCGCAATTGGGGCAGCTACAGTAAGGCGAAGAAAGACCAGATCATGCAGGAGGGCAAGGACATCTACGCCGACCTGCTCAAGGTGATGGACAAGGGTGCGGGCAGCCCGGAAGTGCAGGCGATCATGGGGCGTTGGCATCAACATCTGCGCTATTTCTACGAGCCGACGCCGGAAATCCTGCGCGGGCTGGGGCAGATGTACAATCAGCACCCCGACTTCATCGCCAACTTTCAGGCGCTGCATCCTGATCTGCCAGCGTTTTTGGAGCAGGCGGTCGGTCTCTACTGTGATGCGCTCGCTCCTGAGGCGTAGGTGGCTGATAGAATAGAGCAAAATCGTAGGGGCACGGCATGCCGCGCCCCTACAGCTTAGCGGTCAATCTAAAAGGTCTCCATTTTGGGCGAAACGATTACCCTCGCAGAAGCACAAACGCGCCGCCTAGCACTCCGCGCAACCGGCAAGCCGCTCGTCTTCACCAACGGGCATTTTGATCTGCTCCACGTTGGGCATCTCGACTATCTGGAAAAGGCGCGAGCGTTGGGCGGCGCGCTCTTCGTCGGCGTCAACGGCGACGCCAGCACGACCCGGCTCAAGGGAGCGGGCAGACCGCTCGTCCCGGCGGTTGAGCGGGCGCGGCTGATCGCGGCGCTGGAGCCGGTCACGGCGGCGATCATCTTCGAGGACGACACCGCCGACGCCATCTTGCAAGCTTTACAGCCGGATATCTACGTTAAAGGGGGAGATTATCGGGATAAACCGCTGCCGGAGCGCCCGACTGTGCAGGCGTATGGCGGCAGCATCGTGCTGATCGACTATCTGCCCGATCACAGCACGTCGGCGTTGATCGCCAAGATCAAGGCGCTACCGTAGCGATAACGCCACCGTAAGCGAGGATGCTGGCGACGATGCCGAGCACGACCGCCACCACGCCAATGCCGATGCCCGTGAGCAGCGCGCGCAGCAGCGCCCGCGACGATGATCGGCGCGGATTAGGGCGCGGCAGCGGCGTAACGATTGCCATTTGCGCGGTCGACACGGCATCTTCGCGTTTGCGCTCCGTCCGCAGCAGCAGCCGAAGCTGTCGCCGTGCCTCGGTGTTCAGCGGATTGATGGCGATGATGTTCTTTAGGCAGACTTTCCGGTCTTCTTCGTCTTCGAGGACTTGCAACAGCGCCAACCAGACGCGCTCGTCGTAGGGGTTAGCGACCGCCGCTACCCGCCAAATGTCGTGAGCGGCGCGCGTTTCACCCAACGCCAGCGCTTCGTCGCCCGCTTCGAGCAAGTCCCCTAAATTGGCGTCGTGAAGAATCCCTTCTGCATTCATCAATCGAGCCAGTCCCCACCACCGAATCGAAAGTGCAAGATCAACTACTGCTGCCACCAGTCACCCGGATACTCGTCTGTGCTGCTGCTCGTCAGTTGGGACAGAGTCCCGTCGTTTTGATCCAGAACGTATATATCATACGCACCATCCGGGTTGCTTGCAAAAGCGAGATAGCGTCCGTCAGGACTCAACACCGGGTAGATGTCGTTCGCAGGCGACCGGTAAACCGGCAGCGATGAACCGCTGCCGTTGGCGTTTTTGCTGTAAATGTCGGCGTTGCCGGGGTCGTTCGACGGGATGGCGGAGAAGATGATCTTGCTGCCGTCGCTCGTCCAACGCGGCGTTGATTCCGTGTAGGACTGCCCGTCGCTGGTAATCGGGATCATGCCGCCACTGGCGACGTCGATGCTCACGATGTCGATGGTCGGGTTCGCCGTGTTGGTGATCCGGCGGACGACGGCGATCTTGGTGCCGTCGGGCGACAGCGCCGGATAGGTGTATTCGTCGTCGTCGTCAGTCATCTGGCGCACCGCCGGGGTACCTTCCGGCGCGTTCGTGTCGAGCAGGAACACCTGCGTTGACTGGTGTTTGTCGGTCGTGGCGATAAAAACGACCTTTTGCCCGAACTGACCGCCGTAGCGCGGCTGGCGCGGACCGAAAATATTCTGCCCCGTCCAGCGATCCGGCACCAACTCGATCTGCGTGCCGTTCAAGTTGATCGCCTCAATCGACGACGAAAACAGCAGTTCGTCGTAGACCGTGTAGATCACGCGCTGTCCGCTGGGCGCGAAGCCGATGTCCTTGCCCAGCGAGCTGCCAATCGTGTTGAACTGCGTCCCAAAATCGAAATCGTAGTATCCCAGCGGCAGATAGCCGGTGTTTAAGAGGTCTTCGCCGCCCCACAGCGCCAGCCGACCGCTCAAGCCAATCGGCGGCGGCAGCACTACCAGCGTCGGCGCGGTGGTGGCTTCCGGCGTCGGCGTCCACACCGGCGGCAGCGTGGCGATGGCGCTGGTCGGCGTGTTCGACGGAATCGTCGTCGCGACCGCCAACTGAGTCGCCGTCGCAGCCATCGAGGTCGCGGTCGCTTGATCGGCGGCGGCGGTCGCGGTCTGCCGGTCGGCGGTCGCCGCTTGCGCCACCGCGAGCGCCGTCGCGCGCTCGTCGTTCTGCCGGTTGTTGTTGCCGACAATCACCACCAGCGCGATGATCAGGATGATGATCACCGCCACGCCGCCGATGCCGATGATCATGGTCATCTGGCGTCGGCTGACGCCCGCGACCACTTCTTCGGATTCGACGGCGGCTTTCTTCTCCTTCGCTTTGACTTGCAAGGCATCCAAAGCGCGTTTGGCGCGCTCGTTGTTCGGGTTGATGTGCAGCACGTTGCTCAGGCAAATACGCCGCTCGTCGTCAGTATCGACCACCGAAGCCAGCCAGAACCAACCTTTTTCATTCTTCTCGTCAATTTCGACGACCTGCTCAAAGAATTCTCGCGCCTCGGCGCGTTTACCCTCACGGGCGGCTTCAATGCCCCGGCGCAGGAGTTCAGCTACGTCATTTGGAGTGCTCAATGCTTCAACCTCAGCGTTTACTAAAACTGATGGATTGGGGATTACGGTCGTTGGTCGTGACTGGCTGGACGTCGCCCGCCAAATCGACGGCATACCAGCGGAAGTGATCGCCCTCGCGGTTCGACGCGAACACGATCCAGCGGCTGTCCGGCGTCCATGCCGGGCTGCGGTCTTCTGCGCCGTTGTCGTCCACCGTCAGCAGGAACGGGCGCTGACCATTGGGGTCCATCACGTAGATGTCGCCATCCCCGCTGCGATTGCTCACGAAGGCGATGTGTGTCCCGTCCGGCGACCACGCAGGCGAGTAGCTGCTTTGGGCATCGTCGGTGAGCTGCGTGACGTTCGCGCCGTTCGCCGACATCGAATAGATTTCGCTGAAGCCGGGACTGTTCAGGTCGGAAGCGTAAACGATCTGCTGACCGTCGGGCGAGAACGACGGATCGAAGTCGCGGGCGCTATTTTCCGTCAGCCGGGTCAAATTGCTGCCGTCGGCGTTGACGATCCAAAGTTCTTCGGTGCTGCTCGTTTCGGTCGTGTCGGCACTTGGCTCGGCGGTAACGGCAGCGCCGCCGGTTCCGTCAGCGGAGAACACGATCTTTTCCCCGTCTGGCGACCAACTGGGATGCGCGATCATGGTCGAGTTCAACGACGTGATCTGAGTTGGATTAGCGAGATTGGTCAGCGCAGCGACGTAAAGCTCCGGTAGCGACGGATTCCCGGCGTCGTCGAGCAAGTAGCGCACAAAGGCGATCCGCTGCCCGGTCGGGTCAACCGCGACGTCAGTGAAGCCGCCTACGTCGCCCGATTCGAGCTTGATTTCGCCGATTCCGTTGGCTTGTCCCCGGTAGAGGCTGGGCTGCGAAGCGCCCGGCTCGAAGTCGCTGTAGATCATGATGAAGCTGCTCAGCGGCAGCGGCGTCACGGTCGGCGACGGGGTGGTGGTCGGCAGCGGCGTGAAGGTCGGCGTGAAGCTCGGCGGCAGCGTGATCAGGTTCCGATCAAGCGAAACGACGATCCCCGGCAGCACCGTCGCCGTTGGAGCGCGGTTGTCGCCCGTCGGCGTGGCGGTCACGTTGGCGATGATCGCCGAGAAAGTCGCCTGCACGTCGGGCGTCGGCGCGGCGTTACCGCTGTTCAGCGACGTGACCACCGCCATGACCACGATCGCGACGACCGCGAATGCCACCACCGCCGCAGCGATCAAGTAGACGTTGGTTGTGCCGCCTGATGATAGGCGCGGCAGGTCGTCACTCATGCTGGAGCTGGAAACGCCCACCGGTACAGTCGGCACGTCAACCCCCAGCCGGTGCAGCGCTTCACGAGCGCGGTTGTTGCCGGGATTGACCTGTAGGGCGCGCTCAAGATAGAAGCGACGCTCGTTGAGCGTATCGACGACCGACGCCATCCACATCAAGGCGAGTTCGTTGTTCGCGTCCCCGCTCAGAACTTGCAGCAGCAGCCGCCGTGCTGCGAGCTTATCTCCCCGCTTCGCCGCGTCGATGCCCTCACGCAGCTTTGCCGTCATGTTCCCTTGTGCTGACAATGGATTTCTCCAATCTAGGAGTGGCTAGGCGCCTCTGGATGCCAGTGCAAGCACGATCACGATTGCCAGCACGATCAATACCCCTGCGACCACGCCAAAGGTGAGCAGCGTGCGGTTATCTCTGGCGCTGCGACGATACTTCATCCGCTGGAGCGTGTCACGGGCGGTCTCGTTGTTCGGGTTGACCCTCAGCACGCGCTTGAGCCATTCACGCCGTTCGGCTTTCGAGTCGGCGATTTTCGCCATCCACATCATCGCGCGTTCGTTGTTCTGATCCGTCTTTATGACCTGCTCGAACATCAGACGCGCGGCTTTCTTGTTGCCCGCCTTCGCCGACGAGATCGCCATGTGCAGCAGTTCCTCGCGGTTCGGGGCTTGCGATTGATTTTCAGGAGCCTCGTAAAATGTCATTGCGATACCTCATGTCGGTGCTCTACTCTCTACTATAGCATTATGTCGAATGCGCGCTGAGTCACCGTCCTACCCAAGAAACGAAAATGACATGAATAATTTTCAAAAAACGTCTTTTCATCCCTCAAATAAGTCTATTCACATTGCTTTGCGGCACTACTTTACCTTTTTCACATTCGAACCGCAACGCGCCTGACGCCCGTCAGCGCACCCCGGTAATCAGGAAGAACAGGTACACGACGAGGATCACCAGCAGCATCCCGTCGATGCGATCCAGCACGCCGCCGTGTCCGGGCAGCACGTCCAAGCCCTCGACGTGCGAGTCTTTGACGTTGAAGTAGCGCTTTAGTCCTGACTCAACCAGATCGCCCAGAATGGCGAAGAACGGGCAGATGAAAATCAGCAGCGCTAAAAGTGGCGTCAGCCGATCCGCAAAGTGAACCAGCAGCAGCGACGTGACGATGCCGCCGATCATGCCGAGCACCGCGCCTTCGACCGTCTTTTTGGGCGAAATCGTCGGCGCGAGCTTGGTTCTGCCCATTAGCCGACCGCCTACGTAAGCAAAACTGTCGGTGCTCCACGTCAAGCACAGGATCAGCAGGAGCCACAATTTGCCGTCAGGCAGCTCGCGAATGGCGATCAAGCTGGCGCTAGGAAACCCGACGTAGAGCACGCCGATCAGGGTCATGCCCACTTGAAACAGGCTGCGCTTCAGGTCGCGCTGATGCCGCAGCGTCTCCAGCGCGAAGGTCGCCACCACGCCGATCAGCAGCGCCGCCAGCCCGATCAGCGGTTGCATGAAGTAGAACGCCAAGATCAAGCCCAGCACCATCGGCACGCCGAACAAGCCGCTGCCCTGCGACGGACGGTTACGCGCGAAGACGTAAAACTCCATCACGCCGACGACGGCGACCAGCGCCACCAGCAGCGTAAACGGGATTCCGCCTAACAGCGCCGTCACCACGACGATGGGACCGACGACGACAGCGGTGATCAAACGTTGAGCTAAATTAGATAGCGGCACTTCAGCCACGTCAGCCATACGCGCCCAAAATCGGAACGATTGTGTATACCCCGTCGTTGATTTTAGCAAAGAATCACTCTTACCGCTTATGCGACCTGATCACGCCGAGCTTGCCCGCAAAACGAGAGCGGAACTGGCAGTCGGTGCTCAGCCGGATTGCTTAGGGAGACGGTCGGCAAGCATCCGCTTGATCGGTTGCGTAATTTAAAGTCGTCGTACAATCGAAGAATCGCACAACTTTGACTGGAGAGGTGACCGTATGGGACGTCTTGCGTTCCTATTGTTGGTTATGCTTCTGGTCTTCGGTATGGCGACCGAAGTCGCCAGCAGCCCACCTGCCGACTGCTCCCTCACGCCTTGTACGGCGACACCGCTCCCGCCAACCTCGCCGCCGCCCGCAACGCCGCCGACCGGCGGTAATCCACTCAATCCGCCTGCAAGTGGGGATCGAGATGGGGACGGCATCCCCGACAATCTTGATGCCTGCCCCGACCAAGCCGGTCCCAGCGCCAGTAACGGCTGTCCGGCGGATCAAGCAGCCACCGCCGTGCCGACGGCGCTACCCGCGCTGCCGTTTACGGGTGCTTGTCTGCTGGCAACGCGCAGCACGCAAAGCGTGCGTGTGCGCGCCGAACCATCGGTCAACGCGGCGATCCTCGGCGCGCTCAATCCGCAGAGTCTTTACCCGGTCATCGCGCAGATCGACGACGCGGAAGGAGTGTGGGATCGCATCGATCAAGGCTGGGTCGCGCGGCGAGTTGTGCGTCAGGGGGGTGACTGTGAAACCGTGCCCAAACTCGACGAGCCGGATGCGCCTGACGCCGCGCCGCTCGCGCTGACGCACCCGGACGGCTTCACGCTCCGCATCGACAAGGGCGACGCATCCGGCGAAGATACGCCGGACGGTTACTGCGCGCCCAGTTTTGGCGTCGACGTCGCCGATTCTGCGGGCAGCTTGAACGCGCTGCACTTCGCTTTCGGCGATGGCAGCGTGCAGCCCGCGCCGCAGCAATGGTGTATCGCCCTGAGCAGCGACGGGCAGGGCTTTAGGCTCAACACGCCGCCCGCCCCGGATCGGCAGGCGGTCTCGATCAACTGGTCGGTCGGCTTCAATGCCGATCAACCGGACGAACTGGTCGTCCTCGCGCTGATCCCGCCCGATTTCGGGGAGCAGGCGCCACCCGACCCGGACAGACCCGGCGTTGCCATCGACTGGTCGCTTTTCCCGCCCGATCCCTGCAAGCCGGGCGATCAAAGCTGTCCTAGCCAGCCGCAGAACACCAGCTATTGGTCGTTGCAAGCGTCGCTCGACCCGGAAAAAGCGAGCGTTGCCATCGGCTGGTCGCTCCTTCCGCCCGATCCCTGCAAGTCGGGTGATCAAAGCTGTCCGGTCTTGGGCGTCAACGCGCAGAGCGTCGCCGTCAACTTCGTACCCGCTATCCAGAACGTGACCGTCAACTTCTACCCCAATGGTTATGATCCCACGACTGGGGGCTTCATCCTGATCGAGAATCAGCCGCTTAGAGGGAAAATCACCGTCAACTTTACGGTTCCGGCGCTGTAGCCAAGCTGAATCCGATATTCGGGGGCGCGTGGGACTTTGCGCCCCTGAACACGATTCAGACTCAGCCGTTCACGTTGAGCCTCATCTTCATGGCACTCCGCCCGGCAGATCGCAGAAATCCGCCTAGAAGCGGTACAATCAGAGACGAGCCAGCGGGAGAAACAGCATGAACGAGTCGGTCATTCAACAAGCGCTTGCCGAGTTCGCCAGCCCTGATCCGGCGCAACGAGTCGCCGCGCTCCGGCAGGTACGCGACTATCTGCGCGCGCCGCAGCGTGACGGGCGCATCACCGACGCCTTGATCTCTTTGCTGCACGACCCTGATCCAAACGTCCGCCGGTTGACCGCTCAAGCGCTCGGTCGTAATGGCGATCACCGCGCGGTCGAGCCGCTGCTCGAAACCCTATTCGACAATTACGCCGCCGTCCGCGCCGCCGTGATCGACGCGCTCGGCTCGCTGGGCGACCGCGCCGCCGTCCCCGATCTGCTGTCGGCGCTCTACGACGACTCGGTCTACGTGCGCTTTGCCAGCGCCAACGCACTGGGGCAGATCGGCGACTCGCGCGCGGTGATCGACCTGATCCACATGCTCGACAACGACGACATCCCGGTAGCGATGATGGCAGCCCAGTCGCTTTACAAGATCGGCACGCCGGAAGCGCTGGCGGCGATCCAGCACTTGAAGCGCGGCGACGAGTACGATTTCAGCGTGCCACCCGCGATCCAGCAGCCGGAAACCGACGAGGAACCCCACGAGTCGTTCCGAGGCATTTCCTCCGACCTACTCGAAAGCCTGCGCGAAGCCGACAGCGAGAAAGCGGCAAGCAGCGCGTCCCCCTCACCCGCCGCGCCGCCCTCCGCGCCGCAGATTGAGCCGAAGCCCGCGCCAGCCGCCGCACCGCCCGCCGATCCGGTGCAGTTCTCCGCCTATTATCCGCCCGAAGCGGTCGGTGACGTCTGGTATCCGCTGCGCGCCTACGTCTTTCGCGCCAGCGCCGCCGACGCCGTCAGCGCCGATGCCGCCCGCGAATTGGGTGGGCTGCTCTCCGCCTTCCGCGAGGTCGTGCGGACGGCGCTGGGCAGCGTGACCACCGGCGCGCTGATCACGGCGACGCCAGAGCTGCCCGGCTTTCAGTTCAATCCACCGAGCGCGCAGATCGGCTTTTACGAGGACTGGCACCGCTTCGACTTCAAGCTGCGCGCGACCGGCGCGACCGCCGATCAAGCCAGCAATGGGCGGATCACCTTCGCCGTCGAGGGCGTGATCGTCGCCGACGTGCCGATCTCGATCTTCGTCGGGTCGAATGCCGGTGATGCTCACAGCGCGCCGGTCAGCGCGACCCGCCCGGTCTACCAAGCGATCTTTTGCAGTTACAGTCATCAGGATACGCAGATCGTCGAGCGGGTCGAGCGCGCCTACAAAGCGCTCGGCTTGGACTTCCTGCGCGACGTGGTGATGCTCAAGAGCGGGCAGGATTGGAATGCCGAACTGCTGCGCATGATCGACCGTGCCGACATCTTCCAATTGTTCTGGTCGAACACCGCCGCCGCCTCGAAATATGTCCGTGAGGAGTGGGAACACGCGCTCGATCTGCACCGGCAGCAAGGGTTCATCCGCCCGGTCTACTGGCAGCAGCCAATGCCGCCGCCGCCGCCCGAACTCGCGGCGATCCATTTCGCCTATGAGCCAGACCTCGACGACTAAGCTCGCCGAATTCACGCCGAATTGGTGTTACAATGAAGAGACGCTCAGATCGAGAAAATGGATGGAGGTTTCTATGCAGGTAAACTTGTTTTGGGTGTTCCTTCTGCCAATTATCGCCGGTTCGACGATGGTCATCGTGGTCTACCTCGTCATGCAAGAGAAGCACGAGCACGAGGAATACTACGTCCCGCCGCAGCCGGGTCCCCGCTCAGAGCGCCCCGCCGATCCTGACTCGATGATGACTGCCGAGATCACCGGAACGCAGCAATTGAGCGCCTCGCCGATCATTGACGCCGAAGCCAAGCGCCGCGCCGAAGAAGCGCGGGACTAACCGTCCCTAAATTATCATCGTCGTAGGGGCAGGCTTGAAACCTGCCCCTACGCGCCCCCCGCCTTGTTAGGAGTCATCCCTCTGAAGCGTCTGAAAGCCCTAGACCTCGCGCCGCTGCTGCTGATCGCGCTGACGCTGGCATTCTTCTATCGCTTGGCGTTCACCGACTCAATCCTCGCGCGCGGCGATACCTTCAGCTACTTTTACCCCTACTGGCACGTCCGCAACGCCGCTTTGCTGAGTGGGCTGCTGCCGCTCTGGTCGCCCGATCTGTTCATGGGCGTGCCGCTGCTCGCCAACAGCCAGCTAGGGACGTTCTACCCGCCCAACTGGATCGTCGCGCCGCTTGCGCCGCCTGACGGCATCCGCGTCAGCATTCTGCTGCACGTCGCGTGGGCGGCGATTGGCACGTACCTGCTGGCGCGGCGAACGCTCGGCGTCGAGCGGATGGCAGCGCTGACGGCGGCGGTCGTCTTCGCCTTCGGCGGGCACGTCGGCGCGCACGTCGAGCAGATCAACCAGCTTCAGGGGTTGGCGTGGCTGCCTTGGCTGATCTATCTGTTCGACCGCGCGCTGAGCCGCCCGCGCTCCGGCGTGATCCTGTTAGGCATCGGTTTAGCGCTGCAATTCTTCACCGGGCACACGCAGACGGTTTTCATCACCGCCGTCGCGCTGGCGATCTATGCACTGTGCAGGCGACCGCTGCGCGGCTTGATCACGCTGGCGCTGGCGGGAGTGATCGCGCTGATCCTCGCGGTGCCGCAGTTGATCCCCACACTCGAACTGACCGGCGTCTCCAACCGGCGCGGCGGACTCAACGTCAATCAGGCAACCGCCTTCTCGTTCAGCCCGTTTGTGACCGGGCGCGGCTTGCTGCCCAGCTTCGACTCGCCGATCTTCGGGGAGTACGTCGCTTATCCCGGCGTGATCGGCTTGGGGCTGGCTGTTATCGGCGCGCTTACCTCACCCCCCAGCCCCCTCTCCATGGGGAGAGAGGGAGACAAAAGAAGATTGTTAGCGGTGAGATTGCCGCTCTCCCCGCGCGCTACGTGGCTGATCATCGCGCTGGTCGGGTTGGCGCTGGCGTATGGGCTGTACAATCCGCTCTACTGGCTGTTGGCGACTTTGCCGGGCTTCAATCTGTTTCGCGTCCCGGCGCGCTGGCTGGCGTTGTTCGCGCTGGGCACGGCGATGCTGGCGGGGTTGGGGGTGGAGGCGCTGATCAAGAGATCGCCCCTCACCCCCGCCCCCTCTCCCACGCAAGCGGGGAGAGGGGAGGGAGCAAACATGGGATCACCGCTTGCTCCCCTCTCCGAATTCGGGGAGGGGCAGGGGGTGGGGTCGCGTTTGGTCAACCCTCGGCGGATAACCATTGCCATTCTGCTGGTCAGCCTAGGATTAGCCGCGCTCTCCGCGCTGACGCTGCGGCAGAACGACGGCACGCCGGTCAGCCTGCCCACGTCGATCACGCTAATCGCTTGGGCGACGGCGCTGATCATTTTATTGATTGGCGTCGGGAGGCGAGTGCCCATTCTGTTGATCGGCGGCGTCGTGATCGAGTTGTGGCTGGCGGCGCTGATCCTGCCCTACAACTGGCTCATCCCGCCGGACGCCTACACCAGCCAGCGTTTCACCGAGAGCCAACTGATCGCCTACCAAGCCGGACAAACTCCACCGGGGCGCGTCCTGAGCATCAGCGGACTGCTGTTCGATCCGGGTGATCGAGCGACGCTCGACGCGCGTTACGCCGGGTTAGCGCCGGAAGCGCGGGCGCTCGCCTTCGATGCCGTCAAACTCAAAGAGACACTGGGCGCGAATCTGCCGTTGATCTGGGGCATCCCCAGCGCCGACGGCTACGACGGCGGCGTGCTGCCGACCGCTGACTACACCGCCTTCACCTCGCTGCTGCTGCCGCCGGGCGAACTGCGCACCATCGACGGACGGCTGCGCGAAATCCTCGCGCTGCCGGAATGCGGCGGCGCGTGCATCCCCGATCAGCGCTGGCTGAATTTGATGGGTGTGCGCTACCTAATCACCGACAAGGTGTACGACCTCGTCAACGACGGCGTGTTCTACGACACGACCTTCACGCGCACGAGCGAGGCGACCTACGCCAACCCGCAGGCGTTCGTCGCCGACGCGGTGGACGTGTTGTGCGCGCCCTGCGACGATCTGCGGGTGGGCGCCGACGGCGTGGATTTACAGGCAGGCGAAAGCGTGACTGTGGGCGATTATACGCGCCAGCGCTTCATCGTCGGAGAACCGAGCGCGCCCACCGCTGTCAGCGTCGAGACAGGCGGCATGGTTCGCGCGGTGACGCTGGTCGATACCCGCACCGGCGATTTCCAGCAGCTCGCGCCTGATCCGTGGACGCGCGTCCTGTCGAGCGACGTCAAGATGTACGAGAACGCCGACGTGCTGCCGCGCGCCTTCGTGGTCGCGGACGCCGCGTTAGTCAGCGACGACGATCCCGGCACCGAGGACGCGCTCAAGCTGATGCGCGATCCGGCGTTCGACCCGGCGCAAACGGTAACCCTCTCAGGCGAAACCGACGTGTTCTCTCCCCTCCCTGAAGTCGGGGAGGGGTTGGGAGTGGGGTCAGCGCCCATACAAAGCGTGCAGATGACAGCATATACGGACACCCGCGTCGCGCTGACCGTCACCAGCGACGCGCCCGGCTATCTGGTGCTGACCGACGCCTACTATCCCGGCTGGGTGGCGACGGTGGACGGCAGCGAGACGCCGATCCAGCGCGCCGACGTGATGTTCCGCGCCGTGAGCATCCCCGCTGGGACGAGTGAAGTCGTGTTCGAATACCGCCCTGCTTGGCTGCCTCTCGCGCCGCTGATCGGTGCGGCGGCGTGGATCGTCGCGGTGATCGCGCTGCTGGTCTTCGGGCGACGATCCAGCACCAGCTAAATGGGGGTCAAAATGTGTAGGGGCGTTCAATTGAACGCCCCTACGAGAACTAAACCGACGCTTTCTAGCGTCGAAACTGGACGTGCTCCCACTCGGCGAAGCGATCTTGCAGCTTAAGGCGCTGGTATTTTCCGGTCGAGGTGATCGGAATCTCGGTGCCGAAGACGACGGCTTTGGGCGCCTTCTCGAAGGTCATCCGCTCGCGGCAGTAGGCGATGACGTCGTCGGGGAACAGATCGACGCCCTCGTCGGCGACGATATACGCGCCGACCTCCTCGCCGTAGTAGTCATTTCTGAAGGCTATCGCCAAGCCGACTTTGATGCCGGGGATTTCGAGCAGAACTTCCTCGATGTCGAAGGGGCTGAACTTGACCCCGCCGCGATTGATCAACTCCTTGATCCGCCCGGTGATGAAGAAGAACTTGCGCCCGCGCGCGTCCTCCTCGTAAAAGCCCTCGTCGCCGGAGCGAAACCAGTCGAACTTGAAGGTCTCGGCGTTGGCGTCGGGGCGCTGGAAGTAATACTTCATGACGTTGTGCCCGCGTATGCAGATTTCGCCGCGCTCGCCGGGGGGTAACCGCTCGCCAGCGCCGAGGGCGTCGAAGATCGCCATCTCGTTGGGCAAAATCGCGCAGCCGATGCTCGGATAGCCGAAATCGTACATCCAGTGATTGTGCTCCTCCCACGACAGATCAATCGGCAGGTGGCAGGAGTAGCAGGTCGATTCGCTCAAGCCGTAACCGTGCAGAATCGGGATGCCGAAGCGATCCTCGAAGGCGTGGGCGAGGCTCATCGCCAGCGTACCCGCGCCGCAGACCATGTGGCGGAAGTGGCGCACGTCGGCTTTGGTCACGCCGTCGCCGTAGATCGATTTGCCCGCCGCCGCCCGCTCGTCGGCGAACTCCAGCGCGAACTGGAGCAGGGTCGGCACGAGGCTGACGACGTGAACGCGCTCGCGGGCGATGCGCTCCCAGAAGTGATGGACGCTGAAGCCGCGCGTCAGCACGGTCGAGCCGCCGACAAACAGCGGCGTGATCAGCGTGACGACGATCCCGTTGACGTGGTGGATCGGCAGGACGCACATCGTCCGCTGGTTGCCGGTGATCGCCTGCCACTGGGCGATGCCCTGCGCGTCCACCAGCAGGTTGTACTGCATCAAGACAACGCCCTTGGGCGCGCCGGTCGTGCCGCTGGTGTAGACCAACAGCGCCTCGTCGTCGAGCGTGGGGCGCTCGTCGGTGCTCATGAAGGTGTCGGGACGGTTGGCGATCTCGCTGGCGAAGTGCAGATAGTAGCCGGACGGATCGCCGCCCACCTGCACGATCTGGCGGACGTTGGGCGCGCCGAGTCCGTCGTCGGGATCGCCATTGATGATCGCCTCGGCGCGGTCGAGATACTCGTCACGGACGAGGCAGACCACCGCCTCGCTGTTGCGCAGGATGAAGGCGATCCGGCGGTCGTCCTCGGCGACGTTCTGGGGCGCGACCGCCGCGCCGATCAGCCAGCAGGCGAAATAGATGATGGCGGTGTCGAGGTGGTTGTAAGCGATGGTCGCGACGCGGTCGCCGCGCCGCACGCCGAGATCGTCGTACAGGAAGCTCGCCGTCTGATGCACTTTGGCGTTGAACTGGGCGTAGGTCAGTTCGTCGCGCTGGTTATCGGCGTCGTAGTGAATAATGAAGGGCTTATCCGGGGTGGCGGTCGCTTGCAGCGAGAGTAAATGACGAAAATTGCGGTAGGGGACTTGGTAATGTTCGGGCGGCACGCCGTTGATCGTTCGCGCGGTGTGGATGTGGCGCAGCGTCGCATCGTCGAGGGTCACGGTAAACCTTTCTGTCAATAAGGGGTTGTTTTACGGCTATTATAGTCGAGAAGTGATTTGGTAGGACGAGTCGAACTGGAAAGCGCCATGCTGACGATCCCCTGCGTCGCCGCGATTTTGTACAACGCCGACCGTCAAGTGCTGCTGATGCAGCGCGACCAGAAGCCCGGCTTGGAATTCGCCGGATGGTGGACGCTTCCCGGCGGACGGGTGGAAGCAGACGAGACTCCCGATGCTGCCATCGAGCGCGAACTCCGCGAAGAAATCGAGGTCGTACCGCCGGTGACGCTGTGGCGCGTCTACGAGCGTCCGCATCATCGCTTGATCGCTGGTGCGGCGGTCACTATCGAGCAGCACGTTTATGCGGGGCAAGTCGGTTTGCCGGCGTCTGCGATCACGCTCAACGAGGGGCAAGCGATCCGTTATTTCGGCGTGGATGAATTGGCGGATTTGCGGATCGCTTATGGCTTCGACGCCCTGCTCCGCGAATTTCTGCGCAGTGAATAACTCAGATGCTACAATAGAGCATAGTGAGGCGGAGAGATAACCTATGTCGGCACAGCAAGAGCGGCTGTATACGGTTGAAGAATTTGAGCGGCTGCTCGAACAGCCGGAAAATCGAGAACGGCTGCTCGAACTGATCAACGGGGAGATCGTCGAGAAAATGCCGACCGAAGAACACGGAGAAATTGCCCTGCTGATTGGTGCGGCACTACTTGCTTTCGTCCATCCGCGCAAGCTCGGACGAGTCGGTGTTGAAATTCGCCATCGCATCCCGCGTGATGAGCACAACAGTCGCCTGCCTGATCTATCGTTTATCAGCGGAAAACGTCCGCGCGTCGAGGTCGGCAGCGTCCCGCAAATGCCCGATCTCGCCGTCGAGATCAAATCGCCGGACAACTCGCTCAAGAAGATGCGCGAGCGCGCTGATTACTATCTGCTCAACGGGACGCGGCTCGTCTGGCTGGTCGATCCGCTGAAACACTTCGTGATTGTGCTCACGCCGGATGAAGAGCAAATCCTGCTCGAAAACGACACGCTCGACGGCGGCGACGTGCTGCCCGATTTCAGCTTGCCGCTGAAAGACATCTTCGCCGACCCGCTGGCGTAGCGTGAGAGAGGTTAATTCATGCTGACTGCGGAAAAACTTTACAGCGTCGATGCGTTCTGGTCGCTGACACACCATCCCGACAATGCGGACAAGCGATTGGAACTGATTGAAGGGGTCGTGGTCGAAATGGCACCGGCGGGACTCAAACACGGGACGATTGCGCTGCGCTTGGGGCGCATGATTGGCGATTACGTCGACGAACACCAACTGGGCTATACCACCGCTGCGGAAACGGGCTACATCCTCGGCAAAAACGCCGACGGTCGGGACACGGTACGCGCTCCTGACGTTGGTTTTATCGCCGCTGAGAAGCTGCAAACTGATCTCCCAGACGGCTTCGCGCCTTTTGCGCCCGATCTTGCCGTCGAAGTCGTCTCACCGGGAGACAGCGCCAGCGATATTCACGAGCGGGTCAGCGATTATTTGCACTACGGCACGCGGCTCGTGTGGGTCATCTATCCCAAGACCAAAAGCATCGTCGTCCATACCGTTATGAATGCTCAAACGCTTGACGAAAACGACACGCTCGACGGCGGCGACGTACTGCCCGGTTTCTCGCTGCCGCTGAAGGACATCTTCAGCCGACCCGCTGGCGTAAGCTGCACGACAGCCAACAAATCAAAAACAGGGATCGCCGATGTGGGCGATCCCTGTTTTTTGTAGGGGCGTTATATATAACGCCCCTACGCGACATTTTGAAGATTTTGCTTAGCTGCCAGCGGGGCGCGGCGCGAGCGTCACCGGGAGGGTGAGTTCCTGTGTGCCATTGCGGACGACGGTCAGGTTGACCGTGTCGCCGGGCTTGGTGTTGCTGGCGAGATAGGCGATCAGCGCTTCCATGCTGGTGACGGGCTGACCGTCGATCTGGGTGATGATGTCCGCCGAAGTCGGGACCGACTCGCCGTTGCTATTGGTGCTGATGGTCGCGTTCTGAAGACCCGCCTTGCCCGCCGGACCAGTCGGCTCGACGCTGCTGACGACGACGCCACGCGCGTTATTGGGCAGCTTGAGCGATTCGATGGTCGAGAGGGTGATGTCGCCGCCCGAAATGCCGAGGTAGCTGTAGTCGACCTTGCCGGTGTTGATCAGCGCCGGGGCGACGCGCTTGACAAGGTTGCTCGGAATGGCGAAGCCGATGCCCGAACTGCTGCGCGACTGGCTCAAAATCTGCGAGTTGACGCCGACGACCTCACCGTTCATGTTGACCAGCGGTCCACCACTGTTGCCGGGGTTGATCGCCGCGTCGGTTTGGATGACAGAGCCGATTTGGAACTGACCGAGACTGTCAATCGTGCGATCCAGCGCGCTGATCACGCCGGTCGTGAGCGTCCACGGCTGGTTGAAGGGGCTGCCGATGGCGACGACTTCCTCGCCGATGAACAGATTGTCCGAATTGCCCAACGTGACCGGATGCAGCTCATTTGCCGGACGGTCGACCTGAATGACCGCAAGATCAGAGTCGGGGTCAACGCCGACGACAGTGCCACGATAGATGCTGCCATCGAAGAAGTTGACTTCAACGCTGATCGCGCCGTCGACGACGTGATTATTGGTGACGATGTGCCCAGCAGTGTCGATCACGAAGCCGGTGCCCGTCCCCTGAATCAAGCTGCCCTGATTCGAGAAGCCGTTGGTGGCGCTCGATTGCGCGACGACGTTGATCGAGACGACCGAGGGACCCACTTCATTGTAAACTTTGGCATAAGCCTGCTCACTAGCAAGCGCCGAAGAATCGAGCGAAACCGGCTGCGGTGTCACCACGGGCCAAGTGACGTCACCTTGCGCCGTGCTCGAAGTCACCGCCGTGCCGATGTAAAACGCGAAAACGACCACCAGAAGCACCGCCACGAATGCTGCGCTCTTTTGTGCTATCCGCTTCATAGTGCAAATTTCCTCCCCCACACCTAAAATAGATTCTGCGTATAGCGGTAGGGTTGCTATACTTTCTCACATTCTAAGGACAGCCTATGAGTATGGGCTGAATTTGAAATTAAGTGTGCATCAGACAAGTGTAAAGTAAGGGTTTACAATTCGCCTTCTGCGCAAGCGCGCAAGCACACATCCATGACGATTTGAGTTTTACACAACATAAAGGATCAACTATGGCTTTACAAGCGTTCCCAGCGGGTTTTGTCTGGGGCACGGCGACCGCCTCGTACCAAGTCGAGGGCGCTGTCGACGAGGACGGGCGCGGGGTCTCGATTTGGGACACGTTTGCCCACACACCGGGCAAGGTTCACAACGGCGAAACCGGCGACTTCGCTTGTGATCATTATCATCACTGGAAAGAAGACGTGCAACTGCTGAAGCAGCTCGGCGTTTCGGCGTACCGCATGTCAATCGCGTGGTCGCGCATTCTGCCGCAAGGACGCGGCGCGATCAACGAGGCGGGCATCGAGTTCTACAGCGATTTGGTCGACGAGCTGATCGCCAACGGGATCACCCCCTACGTGACCCTGTATCACTGGGATTTGCCGCAAGCGCTGGAAGATGAAGGCGGCTGGCTGCGGCGCGGCATCGTCGACGATTACGTCGCTTACGTGGACGTGGTCACGCGCGCGCTGGGCGACCGGGTGAAGAATTGGTTCACCTTCAACGAGCCGTGGGTTTTTGCGTGGGTCGGCTACGTGATGGGCGCGCACGCGCCGGGACTGACCAGCGAGTCGCCCGCGCCCGCGCTGACGGTGACGCATCATTGTTATCTGGCGCACGGCAAAGCGATCCCGGTCATTCGCCGAAATTCGCCGGACGCGAAAGTCGGGATGGTGCTCAACCTCAGCCCGGCAGACCCGGCGAGTCCCAAGCCCGAAGATCAGCTAGCGCTGACCTATTACGACGGCTGGTTCAACCGCTGGTATCTCGATCCATTGTTTAAGGGCAGTTACCCGGAAGACGTCGCGGCGGTCTACGGCGAAGCGATGCCGACGATTGAACCGGGCGACATGGAGATCATCGCCACCCCGACCGACTGCCTCGGCATCAACTACTACGCGCGGGCAGTGATCAAAGCGAGCGACAATGAGCGCGGCGTCCCCTTCGACCACGTCAAGCCCGAAGGCGAATACACGGCGATGGGCTGGGAGGTCTATCCGTCGGGACTCTACAACCTGCTCAAGCGGGTGACGACCGACTACAACCCGCCCGCGATCTTCGTCACCGAGAACGGGGCGGCGTTCGAGGACGTGCTGACGCCCGAAGGCGAAGTCCACGACGCGCGGCGGATCGCCTATCTGCGCGGTCACTTGGCGGCGGCGCAGCACGCGATCAGCGACGGCGTGCCGCTGAAGGGCTACTTCCTCTGGAGCCTGATGGACAACTTCGAATGGGCGGAGGGCTACTCCAAGCGCTTCGGCATCCATTACGTCGACTACGAGACCGCCAAGCGCTATCCGAAGGACAGCGCCAAATTCTACAAGCAGGTGGCGACGCAGAATGCGGTCGAGAGCGAAAGCTAACCTCGCCCCCCAACCCCCTCTCCCTAGGAGAGGGGGAGCGCCACCGCCCGTTTCAAGTCTGAGCTGGCAAATTTGATAACGCTCGACCCGGCAGAGGTGTTTTGAACACCCTCATGTAACGCCCCGACAACTTATGCCCTCGGATTGAGCCGGATACGCACCAACGGAAGCGCTGCCGCGACGCTATGCGTTCGCTCCAGATCGATCTGTCCAGCGGCATCCGCCTTGATCTTATAGAGTCGGCGCAGATACTTTGATCCGGCGATTAAGCGTTCAAGTTCGGCGACCGCTGCGGCGTCACCCATCGATGCCTGCGCCGTTCCGCTCAAGCGATGACCTTTCAACCAAACCGTCACTGGAACGCCCCCGCGTAAGTTCTTCCACCAGTCGTGCAGGGGAATTAAGGCAAGGGTATCGCCTTGATAATCGTAATAGCCGACCGGAAACGTGTAGATTTTGCCACTTTTGCGTCCGCTGAAGCGCAGCAGCAGGGTACTGGCGCTGAGCGGCCCGTGTAGTGGTGAGCGCAAAAGCACCGCGATTGCCCCGTTCATGAGCTGAAATATCCTCTGGGCAAACGCCGAGCGTTCAGGAAGGGTCATTTCCGCAGCCATATTGACTCCTCAACAGATTTGCTTCGGTCTAGGCGACTGTCTAGAATGCTAGAGGGAATTCACGCGCAAAACGATGTACAGTGTGAGCATATGTTCCTTAAGGAACAAAAGTGGGCATATGTTCAGTATTGAGCTGACAAAATCAAGCAGAAATCGAAGCGTCGATGGCAACACGCCCTAAAGGAAACGACCGCCGTGTGCTGCGCACCCGCCAAATGATCCGCACGGCGTTTATTGAGGTTGTGCAGGAAAAGGGTCTAGCCGGAACGAGTGTGCAGGATATTGCCGACCGGGCAAATGTCAGCCGGGGGACGTTTTACGCCCAC
This sequence comes from uncultured Chloroflexia bacterium, assembly GCA_963826685.1. Classification (GTDB taxonomy): domain Bacteria; phylum Chloroflexota; class Anaerolineae; order Aggregatilineales; family Phototrophicaceae; genus Flexifilum. The sequence goes on from CAWGYC010000012.1 coordinate 263,379, forward strand.
TACGCGGATAAGTATGCGCTGATCGAGTTGATTGTGCGTGAGGAATTTCAGCAGGCGGTTCGGAACCTGCCGATCCAAGCGGAACTGAGTCGAAATTCGCTGCGTCTGCTGATTTAAGCGGTGTTGGATTATTTCAAGGTGGTGTATCAACGTCACCACCACGCGCCGGACATCGCGCCGTTATTGGAACATGCCATCCACGATGAACTCAATAATCTTATATTGGGGTGGCTTGAAGCTAATCGGCGTAAGCTGCCGAAGCCGACCCTTTCGCTGGAAATGGCTGCGCAACTCATCAGTTGGGCGATCTTCGGAGCCGCCGTTCAATGGACACGAGAATCGCATTCGACTTTTTCGGAACAAGCCGCTGCCGATATTGCGCAGATGATCGTTGACGGCGCAAAACAGTTCATCGCGGAAACCCCGCGCTAACCGACTTCGATCAAGCAGCGCGAGCATCCACCCTTCAGACCGCTTCCCCGCTCAGCAGCGTCTTCGTGTTCGGGGCGCGGTAGAGGCGATACGCTTTGCGATCCTCGACGGCGAAGAAAACCGGCTTGGAGACGACGATTTCCTGCTGGTCGAGCTTGAGTACGTAGGTCGCTACCCGCCCACTGACGCGGATGGTGTGGCTGACGACACCGCTGATCGCCGTGACGCGGGCGGCGCTCACGTCCCGGCTGAGGCGCAGGTAACTCTGCGCGCCCAAGCCAACGGTCGCCGCGTTGATCACGGTGATGATGATGCCGAGCAGCGTCAAAATTGCCGAGTCGCTGCGCTGCCCCAGAAACAGAAAGGTCGTCGCCGCCAGCCCGCCGATCACGACGATAGCGACGGTGATCCAGAGCGTGCGCCGCCAACTGCGCCGCAGTCGGGCGATCTGCGCGTCGGTCAGGCGACCGTCACGGTTGGCGGCGAGGTCAGCGTCGGTGAAGCTGAGCGCTTCGCGGAGCGAAGTTGGAGGAATTGAAGCGGACATAGGCTTTCCTGTGAACTTAATTCAATACTTCACCTCACCCCTAAATCCCCTCTCCATTACATAGAGAGGGGACTTAAAAACCGGCTGCGGTCGGTTCTGCGCCCCCTCGCTACGAAGTGGAGAGGGGGACGGGGGGTGAGGTTGCCTTACCGTCCCAAGCGCTGGCGCAGCAGACTCGCCAGCCAGCGCAGTTCTTCCAGCCGCAGCAGCGCCGCCAGCGCCAAAAAGATGACGAGGCTCAGCCCGCCGCCGACGCCGACCAGCAGCGCCTCGTGGATCAGATTGTGCGTACCGATCAGCCGTTCCAGCAGCGGGAGAGCGCTGGCGGCGGCGACCCCCATGACCAGCGCGGCGAGGCTCGCCTTGCCGATGGTCAGCAGCAAGCGCTGATCACCGAAGCCGTGCATTCGCCGTCCCAGAATGTACGCCGAAAGCGAAGCGTGGGTCAGGTGCTTTACGCTGTCGGCGATCATCAGGGCGAACAAGCCGTAAGTCGGCAGCAGCGTCACCGCCACCACCATATAGACGACGAGGCTGACGATCCCGATCAGCGCGGGCGTCAGCGTATCCTGCCGCCCGTAGAAAGCGTAAACCAGCAGCAGATCGACGGCGGCGAAGGGCAAGCCGAGCAGGTAGAGCCGCAGCGCGATGGTCGTGATGATGGTATCGCCGGGGGTGAACGCGCCGTGTTCGAACAGCAACCGGACAATCGGCGTACCGAGCACGAATAAGCCGATCACCGCCGGGATCATCAGCGTGATCGCCAGCCGCAAGCCGAGTCCCAACGTATCTTTGAACGGCTGCTCGCCGTCGCGCTCGATCAACACGGACTGACGCGCCAGCGTCGGCAAAATGGCGATGCTGATGGCGGTGGCGACCAAGCCCTGCGGGAACTGGACGAGGGTTGTCGCCCATTTCATGTAGCTGAGACTGCTCTCGCCGGTTTGACTGGCGAAATTGTAGCTGAAGAAGCGGATCAGCGAGTCGACGATCAGCGCCAGCATGACCGGCGCGTACAGCTTGGCGATCCGCCGCAGCGCCGGATGTCGCCAGTTGAGCGTCAGGTGCAGCTTGGCGTCACGCAAGCCGGGAAGCTGAAGCACCATCTGCACAACCGCACCAATCAGCCAGCCGAAGGCAGCCGCGCGGATACCGTCGGCGGGGCGCATGGCGATCCAGTGGACGTTGAAATGTTGATAAGTCGTAACGACCTGAAGCGGCGGCGCGAGCAGGATCGTCCCCAGCACGATGCAGGCGTTGAAGACCGCTCCCGCCAGCGCCGGGAGCGTGAACGAGCGCAGCGCGTAGAGCGTACCGCTGAGCACGGCGAACAGGCTCAGGAAGATCAGCGCCGGGGCGGTCAGACGCAGCAGTTCGGTGGCGAGCGCTTGAGTGGCGCTGTCGTAGCCGCTGATCAGCATGACTACCTGCGGCGCGAAGACGAGCAGCAGCAGCACCAGCAGCGTCACCACGACCGTGACGAGGCTGATCAGCACGGAGACCAACTGCCAGAGCGCTTTTTTGCCGTCTTTGGTGACGACGTCGCTGAGCACCGGGATAATCGCGCCGTTGACGTGCCCGCCGATCAGCAGGTCGTAGAGGGTGGTCGGGACGAGGGTCGCGGCGATGAAAGCGTCGGTCGCCCGCGACGCGCCGAACAGGTTGGTCAGGGCGACGTCGCGCGCCATGCCCAGCACGCGGCTGGCGATGTTGCCCAGCGCCAGCACCCCGGTCGCGCGTGCGACTCCGGCGTTGGTCGCCTCTTGAGTCGTTTCGAGTGCTGCTGCCTCGACCTCGACAGAAGTCGGAACGGCTTCGCTATCGCGCACGCTGTCTGATTGTGCCAAATTCGCTGCTACCCTATCCCTGCCGCACGACGCGCTAAGGATAGCACAGCCCCCGCCGATCCCATAGGTGGAGCGGTTCTACGCCGCGCCTCAAACCTCACCCCCATTAATCCGCTTGCTCAAGCCGATTAAAGCCGGACTACCGAAAGGGACGAAAGTGCGGTTGTTGGCGGATCGCGGCATTGGCACGTCGCCGCGCCTGATGCGAGGCGTGAACGCCTTAGGCTGGACGTTCTTGTTTCGGGTGACCAAGCAAAGCAAAATCATTCTGGCGGACGGCAGTGAAGTGACGTTTTATCAGCAGGTGACGGCTCCCGGAGCGAGCTACCAGGCGAGCGCGCTGGGCGTTGGTCACCAGTGACCCGTATCTCACCGGCTGGGAATACGCTCAGCGGATGTGGATTGAGGAAGCCTTCCGCGACCTGAAATCACACGGCTGGCAGGTCGAAGACAGCGACTTGACTGACCCCGAACGCATGGCGCGTCTCTGGATTATTCTGGTGGTCGCCTATGCCTAGATGCTCCTGCTGGGTCAGGCGGTCGTTGCGGCTGGACTTGCCGCTCGGCTTAAGCGCCGGGCAGATGGCACACAAGTCCGCCGTTGGAGTTTGTTTCGAGAGGGGCGGCTGGCATTTCTGGCTGCCTCCCCTCCTTCCTAAAGTTACTGTCGCCCCCTCAGCTACGTCGTGGAGAGGGGGAGCTAAGCGAAGCGGGGCGAGGTAAGCTGGACAAAGCACAAAGTCCATGCCGTTCTTATTTCCCGATCCGCCTATTGTATTTGGCGTTTGATCCGATTACGCTACCCATCGGTGAGGATCAACGCCCAAGAGGTGAGCGATGCCGCTGGTTCACAAACGCACCTTCCGCGTGCGTAATTACGAATGCGATGCCTACGGGCACGTCAACAACGCCAATTACGTGCGCTACATGCAGGAAGCCGCGCTCGACGCTTCCGCTGCCGTCGGCTACGACGAGGCGCGCTATAACGAACTCGGTCACATCTGGCTGATCCGGGAGACCAACATCGAGTATTTGCGTCCGCTGCGCTTCGGCGACTCGGTCGAGGTGACGACGTGGGTCGGCGATGTCCGGCGGGTGCGCTCGCGCCGGTTCTACGAACTGAGCAATGCCGCGACCGGCGACATGGTGGCAGAGGGATCGACCGACTGGGTCTACATCGACCGCGCGGCGCAGCGTCCGGCGCAGGTGCCGTCGGAGATGGTCGCCGCCTTCATGCCGGAGGGCGTGAGGGACGAGTCGCACCCGCGCGATCCATTCCCGGAAGCGCCACCCGCGCCCCCCGGCGCCTTCACGATGCGCCGCGAGGTCGAATGGCGCGACATCGACACGGCGCAGCACGTCAACAACGCGACTTACCTCAACTACATGGAAGAATGCGGCATTCAGGCGGTCAAAGCCTTCGGCTGGTCGATGACGCGGATGCAGAGCGAGCATTTCGCCATCGTCGCCCGGCGGCAGCGAGTTGAGTATCGCCAGCAAGCCGCGCTAGACGATCAGTTGGCGGTCACGACTTATCTCTCCAACGTGAAACGCAGCAACGCGACCCGCCACTTCCTAATCACGCGGGAGAGTGACGGCGCGCTGGTCGCGCAGTCGCGGTCGCTCTGGGTGTTCATCAACTTGCAGACCAACTCGATCGCACGGCTGCCACAGGTCATGCTCGACGCCTTCGCCGATCACATCGCGGCGGAGTGAAATCACAAAACTTGAGGCGCTAGAAGAACTGATCGGGTTTACCCTAAAGTGACAACTTAATTAATCACTTCAGGATAGACCGATGTCCGACACCGATGATGAAAAACAGGGTTGCTTGAGCTTTTTTACGCGGCTGTTTCAGAGCGGTAAACAGCAAGTCCCTGACGCTGAACCATTTCGCCAATCATCACGACGGCAGCTTCCCTATCGTATTCGTGATGATTTTCTGTCTCCAGCGGAATTCTCGTTTTACCGTGTTATGGTGTATACCGTTGGCGATCAGGTCTTTATTGCCCCCAAAGTAAGACTTGCTGATATTTTCTTCATTCCACACGGAAAAAAGAACTACGCTGATCAAAATCGTATTGGGCAAAAACACGTCGATTTTTTGCTATGCGACCGCGAGACGATGAAGCCACTGGCAGGCATTGAACTCGATGATAGCAGCCATCAACGCGCCAAGCAGCAGGCGCGCGACGAGTTCGTTAATCAAACGTTTAAAGCGGCGGGACTACCGCTTGAGCGGGTCAGCGTTAAGCGCGGCTATACGTCAGAAGAAATTCGAGCGCAGTTCGCGCGCTATACCAGCAAAGCTGTTGCAACAGTTCCTCAAGTGGAGCGACAGCCAACCGCACGGATTTCCAGCAGCGGCGCTGCTCCAATCTGCCCCAAATGCGGTGTCCCGATGGTCATCCGCACCGTTAAAGTAGGCGAACATAAGGGACAGCAGTTCTATGGCTGCATTAACTATCCGAACTGTAGAGAACGGAAACCACTGCACGCCTGAACGCGGTGGAATCAAAAAGGGCATCGCCTGATGCCCTCATTCTGTAGGGGCGTTCAACTGAACGCCCGATTGTGACTTCTATCTACTTGACCTGAATACTGCCGCGCACGACCGACTGCTTGCGGAAGTCCTTGAGCCAGCCGTAATGCAGCGGATCGCGGATAATCAAGTCGTCGAGCGCCTTCGACTCGTAGGACGTGCGCGTGCTCTCCGCCGTCAAGCGGGCATAACCCTCGTCGTCCGACCAGTTCTCGCCGCGCAGTTCGAGCAGTTGGCGCAGCTCGTCTTTGGCGGCGTCGTTCTTGGCTTCGAGCGCCCCGATCCGGTCGCGGTGAGCGCGCACCGTATCGACCAATTCGGCGATCCGGTTGTCGAGCACCGCCTCATCTTGCCGTTGTGCCACTTGAATGATTTGCATCGCTTCCTAATCCCTGTTAGCTGACGCTCCAGACGCCCTCCGGCGACCAGCGCAGCGCTGACGGAATCGGTTGGTTTCTTCGCTTGTTTTGTCGCACCGATGTTCTAAATTATAGCACAAATTGTCTAAGATTTGAAGTAGATTTTGCAAGGAATTGGATGAGTTTTGGGCGGATATTCAGCAGCGTAAGGGCGGGTTTCAGAGGGTGTTGAAAAACACCGCTGCGGTGTCGAAAAATTGCAAAATCCGATCCTCTATGCCGGAAATAGACGAGGTACGCTCCCCTCCCTGAAGTCGGGGAGGGGTCGGGGGTGGGGTCAAAAGCGCGACTTTTTAGACACGCTCTCAAACCCACCTCTACAAAAACATTCGGAGTGCGCCTACTTCGAGGCTTCGGCAATCTGTTCGCGGTGCTGCTCGTACCACGCGATCAACTCGGTCAAGCCGGTGCGGAAATTAGTGGTCGCCTTGAAGCCAAAAGCTTGCTCGGCGCGGCTGGTGTCGAGCGCGCGGCGCGGCTGACCATCCGGCTGGCTGGTGTCCCAGACGACCTCGCCCTGATAACCGGCCAACTCGGCGATCAAATGGGTCAGGTCTTTGATGCTGATCTCGAAGCCGGAACCCAGATTGACCGGATCGCCCTGATCGTAGCGCTCGGTCGCCAGCGCGATGCCCTCGGCGGCGTCGTCGACGTAGAGGAACTCGCGGGTGGGCGATCCCGTCCCCCACGCGATCACCTGCGCGTCGCCGCGATCCCGCGCTTCGGTGAACTTGCGGATCAGCGCCGGGATCACGTGCGAACTGGCGGGGTTGAAGTTGTCGCCGGGTCCGTAGAGATTGGTCGGCAGCAGATAGATCGCGTTGAAGCCATACTGCTCGCGATAGGCTTGCCCCTGCACCAGCAGCATCTTTTTCGCCAAGCCGTAAGGCGCATTGGTTTCTTCGGGATAGCCCTCCCAGAGCGATTCCTCGCGGAAGGGGATCGGCGTGAACTTCGGGTAGGCGCAGACCGTCCCGACGGTCACGAATTTCTTGACGCCGGAGCGCCACGCCTCGTGCATCAGGTGCGTCCCCATGACCAAGTTGGAGTAAAAAAACTCGGCGGGATGGGCGCGGTTGGCACCGATACCGCCGACGACCGCCGCCAGATGGAGGATCACGTCCGGTTTGGCATCGGTCAGCAGGTCGAGGACAGCGGATTGATCGCGCAGATCGTAGTCAGCGCTGCGGGGGACAAAAACCTCGCCTGCCCCGCGCTGGCGCAGCGCCGCGACGACGCGCGACCCCAAAAATCCTGCACCCCCGGTGACGACGAAGCGATTTTCACTCCAAAACGACATCTTGAACCTCTCATCTCTACGCAGTGGAAGGATGTGCGCAGTCACACCGAAACGGCGATTGACTCTGCGTGTAGTTTAGACGCGCCCGGTCATTATATCAAACTCCATATCAAACCCTAGCGGCAGCTAGCGCCCCTCAGCCGCTCGTCTTTCCAAGCCCGCCCCGATCAAGCAGCGCTCGACGTAAGGATGGAGGTCAGCCGGGATGTGATCGACCCAGCGATAATTGCGCGAATGCTGATCGAGCGCGACCTTGAAGTCGGGCTGCGCCGGGAACATGAAAAAGCACGCGTTGATGCTGTGGATCGGGATGCCGCCGGGACCGTCGGGGAAGATTGTCTCGGCGGTGTGGATGATCGGTCCGACGTTACACTCGATGCCGACTTCCTGTCGCGCCTTACGGATGGCGGTGTCGCGCATCATCTCGCCCTTGAGGATGCGCCCGCCGGGCAGCCACCACGCGCCTTGCGCGGGCGGGTCGTCGCGTTGGACGAGCAGCACCGCGCCGTTAGCGACGATGGCTATGTCCACACAGGGGATCGGCATACATTCGAGGATTTGGCGGTATAACGCCCACGCGATGAATTGGGTCATCAAGCCTGCTCGCTCACAACTCGCCCGCCGAGAATAGGCGCTCTAGCGCCCGATCCGCAGCATAGCGCTACACTTTCCGCAGCGCAACGGGTAAAGTAGTGTCCAAGATCGCCACGAAACGAGCGCCGTCGCCATGAAAGTTCTGCATTTTCCGGTCAATTACGGTTCGCTGCCATCGCACACCGTCCGCGTCCTGCGCCGAGCAGGTATCGACGCTTACGGGCTGACCTTCACGCAGACCAACATGCAGTCCGGCAGCGGCATTAAGACGATCTCCGATTATGGCGCTGCCCCGCCGGTTCGCTTGATCAACCGTGCCCGCTGGCTGGCGAACATCCTCTACACTTTCACGGTCAAGCGACCGGACATTGTCCATTGGTACTTCGGCAAACAGGCGCTGCCCTTCGGGATTGATCTGCTGCTGGTGCGCGCGCTGAAAATTCCCCGGTTGGTCGAATGGCAGGGATCGGACATTCGCATCCCCGAAGTCGAGTTCGCCGATAATCCGTATTTTCGAAGCGTCTACGACGACGCCTACGAGTATAAGGCGATTGAGAGCTACGCCAACTCGCGCGCGCGACAGCTTCGCTTCGCGGGGGCGGGCTTCGCCAGCGCCGCGCCGGTCGGAATGCTCCAGTACGTGCAGAAGGACATCTTCCCGCAGACCTACGTCGTCCCGCAGCGCTTGATTCTGGAAGACTACGCCGTCGCCTACCCCGATCCGCAGCAGTCCAAGCCGCTGATCGTCCACAGCCCGACCGCGCCGGTCGCCAAAGGCACGGCGCACGTCCTCCGCGCCATTGACCATCTGCGCAGCCAGTACGATTTCGACTTCCGGCTGATCACGGGCTTATCCCGCGGCGAGGCGCTCGACGTGGTGCGCCGAGCCGACATCTTCCTCGACTGGTTCGCGCTGGGCGACCGGGGCATGGCGTCGCTCGAAGCGATGGCGTTCGGCAAGCCGGTGATCTGCTACATCAAGCCCGCAGTCGCGGCGCTCTATCCCGCCGACAACCCGATCATCAACGCGGCTCCCGACGGGCTGGAAGCCGCGCTCGGCAATCTGCTTGAGAATCCGCAGCTTCGCCTCGAATATGGGAAAAAGGGGCGGGCATTCGTCGAAAAGCATTATCAGCCGGAGCAAATCGCGGACGAACTCGTCGACATCTACCAACAGGTGATCGACCGCTTCAAGGCGTGATCACGCGCCCGCCAGCGGTAACGTCGCGTCCCAGCTATGCGGGCGGTCGGACAGGAACGGTTCGCCGGGCGGATTGTAGTACAAGCCCAGCCCACGCAGATCGACCCGGAACTGCTCCATGTTGTAGCCCTCGCTCAGGTGCAGGCGCGCATCCGGGCGGTTGGCGTCGAGCAGCGGCGTGTAGAAGGCGCGATACTCGCGCGGGACGCCTTGCAATAGCTCCAGCCCCGACCGGCTGATCCACTGGTTGGTGGTGGCGTCGAACATCTCCCACTGCCCATCGACCATGATCTCGATCCAACCGTGCCAACCGCTGGTCAGCTCGAACATGCGCCACGTCAGCCCTAAGGCGTCGGCGATGTGCGCCTGCGCCAGCGAGTAGGTGCCGCAGTGCGCGCGCGGCTGCTGCAAGTATTCGAGAAACGAGGACGGAAAGGTCGTCTCGCCGTAGACGGTGCTGATGTGGACGATGTACATCGTGAAAATTCCGGCGAGGCGCGTCTGATTGTCTTCGCGCCAGAGCACGCGCAGCCGCTCTTGATTGTCGTGATAGTAGGCGACGACCTTCGCCATCGCCTCGGCGTCGGTGGTTGATCCGGCGGTCAGTTCTTGCAGGGTGGGCACGTCGGGACCGGGGACGCGCTGGAACACCAGATCGGCGGCGGGTAGGTGATTCGGCGTATAGCTGTCGCCTGAGACCGAAGCGGCAGCATCAGCCGAGGGTTGCGCGAACAGGATTTGCGCTTGTCCCTGCGCGATCAAGCCAGCGCCAAAACCAAGCGCGATCAAGACCAGCATGGTCAGGTGTTTTTTCATAATCAGCCAACTCCGCTCCAATACCGACACTCCATCGAGCGCTCTGACACCTTCCACTGAAGATTTAAGCCCACTTAAGCGCAAACAGGAGTAGATTTATAATGGCGCTTCGGCACGCCAAGCGCAATACCAGCGCAGCAATCAGAAAGCTCTTACTTTATGACCCTGCTCGTCAGCGTCGTCACCCCCTGCTACAACAGTGTGGCGACCATCCAAGCGACGATTGAGTTGGTGATCACCCAGACCCACCCGCAGATCGAGTACGTCGTCATGGACGGCGGCTCAACCGATGGGACGGTCGCCATCGCCCAGCAGTACGGCGCGAAGCTGACGCTGATCTCCGAGCCGGATCGCGGGCAGACGGACGCGATCAACAAAGGGTGGCGGCGCGCGCGCGGCGACGTGCTGGCGTGGCTCAACGCCGACGATCAATACGCGCCGGATGCGGTCGAAACGGCGGTGCGCTACTTCGAGTCACATCCCGATGCGCAGTGGCTCTACGGCACGGCGCAGTCGATCAACGAATATGGGCAGCCATTTCAATACCGCAACTATCGGGACGATTGGAATTACGAAACCCTGCTCGACGTGGGCAGCTTCATCAACCAACCGTCGGTCTTTCTGCGCCGTCAGGTGATCGAGGAATTCGGCTATCTCGACGAAAGCCTGCACTTCGGCATGGATTACGAATACTGGCTGCGGATCGGGCGCAAATACCCAGCGCACTACGTCCCGGCGGTGAGCGTCCGCATCATCCGCGCCAGCACGACCAAGACGGAAAGCGGCGGCGTGGCGCGCCTGCACGAGGTCGACGGGATCGCGCGGCGCTATGGCGCGCAGGCGACGCCCAAAGGTACGCAGTCGGAATGGGGATGGGTCTTCGCCGAACAATTTCTAGCCGACGTGGGGGGCGGGCGCTGGCGCGATGCCGCCGCGCAGTTTCGGGAGATTTGGCGCTACCCGGCGACGCTGCCTCGCAGTTTCGCCAAGCTGTTCATCCGCAAATTCGTGCCGCGCTCGCTTGAAACCCGCTTGCGTCAAATGTTCGTGC
>CAWGYC010000013.1:0-26281 GCA_963826685.1 uncultured Chloroflexia bacterium
TCATCCATAACCATCTGGAAAACGAGGAACAGGCCCGCACGGTCGTACATTAACAGCGCATATAATCACGCGGGAGTTTCCGGCAAAGCAAGGTAATCGCTGCAACCAGCAGCGTATCCGTGATTTTTGTTCGCACAATATGTCATCGATGACATATTGGAGTAAGAGGAGAAAGTTTATCGAAAAAACAGTCTAAATTTCGTTCTTCCGTATAAACATAGAAGCGAAAATAATCAAGGAGAAAACCATGCTTCGCAAATTCTTATTCCTGCTTCTACTGCTCACGCTACTATCGGGAACGATTGTCTTCGCTCAAAGCACGCCTGTCACCGTCACATTCTGGGAATTCAGCACCGACGATGCTTCGCTGAATGCGTGGAATGAAGCCATCACCGGCTTCGAGGCGCTGCACCCGGACATCAAGATCAACATGGAAATCGTCCCCTGGGCGGACCAACAGCAGCGTTTGGTCACCGCGCTGACGGCGGGCGGACTGCCCGACGTGTCGATGCTGGGCAACAACGTCGTCGCGCAGTACGAGGCGCTCGGCGCGCTGCGTCCGCTGACGGACTATTACGCCCAGTGGTCAGCCGAAGCCGGTAAGGACGTGACCGAAGATATATGGCCCGGCGACCATGACTATTACTTCCTGGATGGTGACTGGTGGGGCGCACCTGTCGCGGCAGAGACGCGCGTGCTGTGGTATCGTGACGACCTGCTCAAGCAGGCGGGCTTCGATGCTCCCCCGGACACCTGGGACGACCTCGCCAAGATCGCCCGCGCGATGACGACCAATGATGTCTACGGGTTCGCCTTCTCCGGCGGCATTGGCTATAACACGGTTCAGGAATTCATGAGCGTGTACCTGGGCTACGGCGCGCGCTTCCTCAACGATCAGGGACAGTGCGGCTTTGATACGCAGAATTTCCGCGACGCGCTCACGTACTACACCAACCTGTACCTTGTCGATAACGTTTCTTCGCCGGACACCCCGACGATCACCGAGGGTTCCGCTCTTGAGCAGCTTTTCGTCAACGGACGCGCCGCCATGATCATCACCGGTCCGTGGCTGCTGCCTCAGCTCATCGCCGCGAACCCGACCTGGCTGAATGACGTCAAGACCGCCTATGTCCCCGCAGGTCCCGAAGGACGCTTCGGCTTCCTGGGCGGCTGGCCGCTCGTGATGTGGAATGCAACCGAACACCCGGACGAAACCTGGCAGTGGATGCGCTACGTCACCGACCCCGATCAAGGACTATCGAAACTCGCCGAGACGGCAAGCCTGACCCCCGGCAAACGTTCGCTGACCGCCCAGTGGCTGGCGTCGTATGATCCGCAGTGGCAGCCCGACATGCAGGTCGTCGTCGATCAGTTCGACTTTGCCTATCCGTATCAATACCCGGCTCCTGAAATCCCGCAGATGGCAACTCTCGAAGTCGACGCGATCCAGACTGCCGTTCAGGATGTCCTGCTGGGCAAGAGCGTCGATCAGGCGACCACCGAGCTGTGCCAGAACATCAACGACGTGTTGAACCGCTAGCACAGCACCTATTTATATAATTTGCTGCCTGCGCCGAATAGAGAATAAGAACCGGCGCAGGCAGCGCTTTCTCGAATATTGTGAGTGGAAGAAGCAGTCCAAAAGTGGCAACAAACCGACGTTTACTGGGCTACCTTTTCATCACCCCTGCCCTTCTGGTGGTCGTCGTCGTCAGTCTCTATCCCCTGCTCTACGAGGTTTGGCTCAGTCTGACGGACTGGTATCTCCTGCGCAGCCGCGAGCCGATTTTTCAGGGGTTGGCGGGCTTCGAGCAACTCTTCGGCGACCACGTCATCTGGGAGAGTCTGGGGCACACCATCATCTGGACGGTCGGAACGGTCATATTAGAGTACCTATTTGGACTCCTGCTGGCTTTACTCCTGAACCGGCGCACCACCATCAACGGCGTCCTTTCCGGGTTGATCCTGCTGCCCTGGGTCGTCCCGTCGATTGTCGCCGCTTATACATGGCGCTGGCTTCTGGACAGCGATTTCGGGGCAGTTCATTATTTGCTCGAAGCAGTGGGGCTGGCAGGACAGCGCACGCTCCTGGCGGAACCGGGTTCCGCGCTGGCAGTCCTCGTCTTCATCAGCGCGTGGAAAGGCACGCCGTTCATGGCGATTGCGCTGCTGGCGGCGCTCAAGGGAATCCCGCAGGAACTTTACGAAGCCGCCGCAGTCGACGGCGCGACCGCCTACCAGCGCTTTCGGCACATTACCCTACCGCTCCTCAAAGGCGTCAGTGTGACGGTCGCGCTCGTACTGGGCATCCTCGCGTTCTACAGCTTCGATATGGTCTGGATTCTGACAAAAGGTGGACCATCCGGCTCGACGATGCTGGTCGGCGTCTACTTATTCCGCAATTTCTTTGAACGGCAGGAGCTGAGCTATGCGGCGACGATTGGCGTCGCCTCAATCGTCCTGCTGTTTTTCAGCGTGATCGCGTATTTACTACTGCTGCGCCGCGTCGCAGATTAGCCGACATTCCCGGACGTAACGATTGAACAGGTTTATTCAGAATGACCAATTCTTTGGATGCTCGAAAGCTGGATGGGACAGCCACAACAGCGACGTGGCGGGCGGCGCAAAGACGCGCCGTGCTTCGAAAACGCGCCAGCGGCTGGGGGATTCAACTCATCACGATACTGCTGGTCTTCGTGATGCTGTTCCCGCTGTTCTGGCTGTACATGACTGCGCTCAAACCTGAAGGGCAGATGTTCGGGTATCCGCTCGACATCATCCCCCACGAGATTACGCTGGATAACTTCGCGCGCATCTGGAATGCCATTGGCTTTCAGGATGCCTTCCGCAACAGCCTGGTCGTCGCTTCCCTCTCGTCGCTCATCACCACGATCATCGCCCTGCTCGCAGCGTTCAGCCTGTCGCGTTTTCGCTATCCCCTGCAAAACGTGTTTTCGCTCGCCATCCTGGCGATGCAGATGCTGCCGGGCGTGCTGATCGTCGTGCCGCTGATCGTGATTATGCGCCAGCTTGCCCTCACCAATACGCTGCAAGGGCTGATCATCGTCACGCTGATGGTGCAGCTTCCCGTCGCGGTGTGGATGCTCAAGGGCTACATGGACGATATTCCCAAGGATTTCGACGAAGCGGCGCTGATCGACGGCGCAAGTTATTTTCAGGTGATGTGGCGGGTAATCCTGCCGCTGATCCTGCCCGCCATCGTCGCAATTGGCGCATTCGCGTTCATCCTGTCGTGGGGTGAATACGTTTTTGCCCTGTCGCTGATCACGTCAACGGGCAATAAAACGCTGCCCCTCGCGCTACAGGCGGCTTTCGGACAATACACGATTGACTGGGGGATGCTGACGGCGGGCGGCGTGATCATCTCGATCCCCCCGACGATCCTTTTCGTGGTTTTTCAGCGCTACCTCGTGGGTGGACTGACCGCAGGCGGCGTTAAAGGGTAGTGTCAGGCGAGCAATGACATCACAGACAATTTGGTCACAGAACCAAAGGAGTAACGAACGAATGCAATCGCTTAATATGTATTTCACGGGTCAAAACAAAGTAGAACTGATTTCAGAACCTGTAAGTGATCCCGGTGCGGGTGAGGTGCTTGTTCAGACGACCAAGACGCTGATCAGCACCGGGACGGAAACAATCTGTCTGGAGCGCCGGTTTGAGCCGGGCAGCCATTACGACCGCTGGGTGAAATACCCATTTCCACCCGGCTACAGCCTCGCCGGGCGTGTCGTGGCGGTCGGCAGCGATGTCCAGGGCTTCAAGCCCGGAGACCGCGTCGCCATTCGGGCGAACCACCGTCAGTACGTGCTGACCACGCCGCAGCGCCTGTATCTGATCCCGGACGGCGTATCCGATGAAGATGCGACCTGGTTCGGGCTGGGCAACATCGTCCAGATTGGCGTTCGCCACGCGGAACACACGCTCGGCGACACGGTGGTCGTCATCGGTCTTGGCTTGCTGGGACAGCTCGTCGTGCAGTATGCTCGGCTGATGGGCGCGTGGCAGATCATCGTCGTCGATCCGGCGGGCAAGCGCCTCGACATGGCGTGCGAGCATGGGGCGACGGCTGCCCTCTCCCAGGGCGTCGCGGAAGTCGGGGAGGAGATTCAACGCCTGACGGGAGGATTGGGCGCGGATGTGGTGTACGAAGTCACGGGCGTGCCATCGGTGTTCCAGCACGCGCTGCCGCTGCTGCGGCGCTTCGGCAAGCTCATTCTGCTCGGCGATACGGGTTTGCCTTCGGATCAGCGGCTGACCCCGGACATCGTGCTGAAGGGGCTGCAAGTGATCGGCGCGCACGACAGCAATCCGCCGCCGGAATCCACCGATCACGCGCACTGGAGCCACCGTCACATGACCGATTTGTTCTTTACTTATCTACAACGCGGCGATATGCGCGTCTCTGATCTGATCACGCACCGTTATTCGCCTTCGCAGGCAGCAGAGGCATACGAAGTGCTGCGGACAGACCGCGCTCATGCAATGGGCGTTCTATTCGATTGGACTCAATTATGAAACCGATAAAACAATCTATTTCCTGGTGGTGCTTCAGCAGTATGCAGCCTGAAGCGTTGGTCAAGACAGCCGTCGAGATTGGTTACGAGGCGGTCGAACTCGTGGGTCAGGAACACTTTCCTTTGATCAAGGATCACGGGTTGAAGATCGCTTCCGTCAACGGGCACGGCACTATCGAGAACGGGCTGAACCGGCGCGAGAACCGCGACCGTATTCGGGGCGAACTCGAAGCGAACCTGGAGCTGGCGGTCAAGTGGGACATCCCCAATCTGATCGTCTTCAGCGGCAACCGCGACGGCGCGACCGACGACGAAGGCGCCGAAATCACGGCGGAGACGCTCCGTCTGATCGCCCCTGCGGCGGAAGACGCGGGCGTCACCCTGGTGATGGAACTGCTCAACAGCAAAGTCGATCATCACAATTACCAGTGCGATCATACGGCATGGGGTGTGCGCGTCTGCAAAATGGTGAACTCGCCGCGCGTGAAGCTGCTGTATGACATCTACCACATGCAGATCATGGAAGGCGACGTGATCCGCACGATTCAGGAGAACCACGCGCACTTCGGGCATTATCACACGGCGGGCGTCCCCGGACGGCACGAGATCGACGAGACGCAGGAGCTGTATTACCCGGCTATCGTGCGCGCGATTCAGGCGACCGGATACGACGGTTATCTGGGACAGGAACTTTTGCCCGCAGGCGACCCGGTCGCGGCACTCCGGCGCGCCTACGAGTTGTGCTGCGTCGAGACGGCGTAAGCCGGGCGGCATCTGTCGTCAGGAGATCATCTTTTCCAAAGCAAAGCGGGAGCAGAATAAGTCTGCTCCCGCTTCGTTTTCGCCATTGATGCGGCTACAGACGTGACGCTTTAGCCGGCGAACTGCGAGTCGGTCGCACGGATCGCCGCTTCGATGCCGGTATTCAGACGATATGCCATACGCTGCGCCAGCGCAGCAAAATCGCTATGCCGAGACCGCCGTTGACCAAGCCCGTCAGCGCCAGCGTTTCCGGCGTGCCGATCACGTTCGCCAGCGCGCCGATCAACAGGGCGCTGAGGGGAGTCAAGCCGAGAAAGGTCAGCGTGAACAGGCTCATTACCCGTCCCCGGTAGGCGTCCGGCACGACCATCTGAATCATGGTGTTGGCGTTGACGAAGAAGAGCACGAAGGCAAACCCGAAGACGCCCATGAAAAATACCGCCAGCGGCAGCAGATTGGTGCTCGCCAGCATGATCATGCTCCACGACCAGACCACCATCATGACCGACACGACGGATCCGTGCCCGAAGCGGTTGACGAGCGGCGTGAGGAACAGACCGGCGATAATCGCCCCGACCCCCTGCGCGGCGCTGAGGAGCGATAAGCCGTCGACCGGGGAATGCAGGACGACATCGGCGAGCGCGGGCAAAAGGGTGATGGTGTTGACGGCAAAGGTCGCGCCGACCGCCGACAGGAGCAGCAGCGGCAGAATCGTCTCGTGGCGGCGCGAAAACGCCACCCCTTCGCGCATCTGCCGGATGGGCGATCCCCTGCCGACGCCGGGCACGCGAAACGCCTCGTGGATCACCACCAGCGAAACCAGCACCGCCAGGAAGGTGACCCCGTTGACGAAGAAACACCACGCCGCGCCCAGGCTCGCCAGCAGCACGCCCGCCAGCGCAGGACCGACAACTCGCCCACCATTGACCATGATCGAGTTGAGGGTAATACCGCTGGACATGTCTTCGGGACCGACCATATCCTTGATGAACGCCTGACGCGCGGGCGCATCGACGCACTTGGTCAGCCCCAGCAGGAACGCCAGCAGGACGATGTGCCACACCTGCACCGTATCGGCAAAGACCAGCGCCGCCAGAATGAACGCCAGTATCATCTGAAGGGTCTGGGTGAGGATCAGCAGACCCCGACGCGAGAAGCGGTCGACGATCACACCCGCGAAGGGCGACAGGAACAGCGAAGGAATACCGGACGCGCCCGCCACGATGCCCAGCGCCAGTTCGGAGTGGGTGAGCTGGAATACGAGCCAGCCCTGCGCCAACACCTGCATCCAGGAGCCGGAAATTGAGATCAGTTGTCCGCCGAAGTACCACCGGAAACTACTATGACGCAGCGCTGAGAAGGTTCTGGTCTGCGCCACCTGCGCGGCTTGAGCCATGCAACTACAAATCCACCATTTCTTAACACACTTAAAGAATCATCGCACAAACAGGGCGCTCTTCGCATTAAGACCAACGAAGACCAAATGCCGACGCCGCCTTGCGCGTTAGCCGACCGTCATGCGGAAGTCGAACTGCGCGGGCATGGGATACTCGCGCTGGACGCGCTCGCGCAGCGCGGCGTCGATCTCAATGCCTTCCGACTGGCTGATGCGCGCGGCATGGTAGCCGAACCACAGGTCGGTCAGGATTTCGTCGCCTTCCTGATAATCGACGATCTCGAAGCCGTCGGCGAACAGACGCCCGACGCGGTCGAGATCGCCCAGCGCCAGCGCGGCTTGGACTTCGAGCAGGCGAACCCGCCCGTGATCGCGCATCGCCCCCGGCAGCGCTGCCAGCAGATCGAGGAACTCGCCGGGCGCGCCCGCGTCGATCAGGGCACGCGCGGTTTCGACCAGCAGCGGCAGCAGGTCAGGGCGCAGGCTTTGGGCTTCGCGGTAATATTCCGCCGCCTTGTGCGGCTGCCCCCGGCGGCGAGCCAGCACCGCCAGATTGCGCAGCGCCCAGGCGCTGCGCCTGCGCGCCAGTGACGTTTCCCACGCCTGCTGCGCGCCGTCCAGATCGCCCGCGTGCAGGCGCATCACGCCCAGATGCAGCCACGCTTCCCAGCCGCCGCCCTGCGCGACGGCTTTTTCGAGCAGCGCGCGCCATTCCGGCTGCACCAGCAGACCGCCGCCGGGCGCGTCCGAGTCGGAATCGGGGAAGCGCCCCGTTTCCAGCAGCTCGACCCAGGGCTGCTGCGGCGCACCGAGCGAACTCGCCAAAATCGAGCGCCGCGTCGTGGAACGGCGGTAGCTGCATCTTCTCGCGGCGCAGCGCTTCCAGCGCGCCCCAGCCCGAACCGCGATGCAGGATTTCCGCCGGAGGCTGCTGCTCCCACAGCCTGCCGCGAGCGTACTCCGCTTCGAAGGCGGCGCGCGGCGCAAGCTGCTCCAGACGCGCGTCGACCTCGGCGCGGGCTGCCGCCCAGTCGCCGCCATGCACGACCTGCGGATCGGCTTCCAACAAGCCGTAGGCTTCCAGCCACGAGACTGCGGACTGCGCGGGGAGTAAGGCGTATTCCAACTGCGTGGGCGCCAGCCCCGCCTGAATTTCGAGATAGGGCGCTTTCGACCCGCTCAGCCATTCCTGCCAGCGCGCGCCGCCCTGCCCCGTGCCCCACAGGAACAGTTTGCGCCCGCGCAGCGCCGCGGTCGAAGTCTGGATTAAGCCTTTGCCTGCGCCGTCGAGCGCGCTGATCCAGGGGCGCTGTCCCGGCGGGATCAGGAAGAAGTAATCCGCCGAGCGCCGGATATGGGTCGTGTAGCTGATGTCCCTGCCGTCCACCAGCGGCACGGCGACGGTCTTCAGATTCTCCGCCGAAAGCGCATATTGATAGGCTTCCCCGGCGGGGACGAGCACGCGCACGTCCTCGCGCTCAGCGCACGGCGATGTTCGACCACCAGTACATCGGCAGGGCGTGATCGAACGGGTTGACCAGCTTCACGCGCACGTAGAGGACGGGCGATCCGTCGGGCAGGTAGGCGTCGATCTGGTAGGTCGTGCAGCGAATGCGCTCCCACTCGTAGAGGCGCAGCACCGGCGTACCGTCAGGCGTACCGTCGGGCGCGCTGACGCGCGCGGCGAACAGCGGCGAGCAGGTGAACGGCGTGTGCCCGATCACGCCCATGTTCCACTCGACGCCGCCGCTGAACCAGGCGTCCCGGATGGCGAGGTTGGCGGGCTGGAAGACCGGGTTCACGTAGAGCAGGTCGCGCCCGGAGGGCTTGTGCAGCAGCGACCACAGACGCCCGCCGTAATCGAGCAGAAAGGTCGCCCGCAGAATCTCGTTCTCCAGCACGGCGACCTTTAAATCGCGCGGCTGGCGCTGGCGGGTGTAGCCGCCCTGTAGGGTGTAGGGCAGGAAATCCGGCAGATAGCCCGCTTCGGGGTCGTCTTCACTCTTGCCGGACAGCACCGGCTGATTGCGCGGCGGATCAAAATTCGGGAGCGGGTTCTCCGCTCCCAGTTCGGCGGCGGGAAGCCGCAAGGTATCGATGCGAAGCTCGCTCACGTTGTGATTCCAATCGAGACGGGATGACGCAGATGAACTACTTCACCGACCCCAGCGTGATACCGGAGATCATCCGTTCCGAGAGCAGCACGAACAGGATCACCGTCGGCACGATCACGATCACCACGCCCGCGAACAAGCCCGCCCAGTCGCCCGAATAGGTCATCGCATTTTTGAGCGAGTACAGGCTCAGCGACAGGGGGCGCTTGGCAGGGTCTTGAATGAAGATCAGCGCAAGCTGGAACTCGTTCCACAGCCCGATGAAGTTGAAGATCGCCGCTGTGATGATTCCGGGAGATGCCAGCGGCAGCATCACTCGCCGGAACACGTCGAAGTCATTACACCCGTCGATCACGGCGGCGTCTTCGATTTCCTGCGGCAAACTGCTGAAGAATCCCGTCAGGATATACACCGTGAACGGGATCGAGAGGCTGACGTATATCAGTATCAGTCCGGGGATGGTATTGATCAGCTTGAGTCCGGCGAGCATGGCGAACAGCGGGATGAACAGCAGCGGGTAGGGGACGCCGATCCCGGCGATGTAGATCATCGTCAGCAGTCCCTTGCCGCGAAACTTGGCGCGGCTGAGCACGTAGGACGCGGGCGACGAGACCAGCAGAATGAGCGCGACGGAGATGCCGACGATGATCAGGCTGTTGATGAAGCCCTGCCCGACGTTGGAGTTCGACCACGTGCGCGCGTAATTGACGAACTGC
The DNA here is from genome assembly GCA_963826685.1 of uncultured Chloroflexia bacterium. Classification (GTDB taxonomy): domain Bacteria; phylum Chloroflexota; class Anaerolineae; order Aggregatilineales; family Phototrophicaceae; genus Flexifilum. The sequence continues at coordinate 9,527 of CAWGYC010000013.1, forward strand.
GGGTCGACCGGAATGTCAAACGGCTTGCGGAAAACGTCGCGGTTCGTCTTCAATGAAGCGAGCACCACCCACGAGATCGCCAGAATCGTGAACAGCGACCATCCGCCCAGAAACAGGTAGGAGGGCAGCAGCTTGAGCCAGTGCCAGCTTACCCGACTGCGCGCTCGTCCAGCGTATGCCTGATCGACAGGAAGCGATTGCTGTGCCATTGTATGCCTCTCTAATACTGGACGACATCGCGGCGCGTCAGCCAGCGAATGATGAGCACGATCAGGATGACCACCAGCAGGAGCATCACGCCGATGGACGTGGCATAGCCCAGACGATAAATCGGCTCCCGCTGCCCAAAGCCAAGAATGTACAGGTAAACCGAGACGGTATACGAGTTGGGGTTCGGCTCCAGCCCGGTAAACGAGAAGGGAAACTCAAAAATCTTGAGGGCGTAGATGCTCCACAGCACCATGCCGATGGCGATCACGTCCCAGAGCAGCGGCACCGTGATGTGCCGGAACTGCTGGAACTGATTAGCGCCGTCCAGCTTCGCCGATTCGAAGAAATCTTGCGGGATTTTATCGACGCCCGCCAGCAGCAGCACCAGATAGAAGCCCACTTCGATCCAGATGATGGCGACCATCATCGCCGCGAAAATGGTGTCCGGTCCTAACCAGGGGAATTTCGCCATATCGTTCAAGCCGATGAGCTTGAAAACCGACGCCAGCAGCCCGTTGTTGGGGGTATACAGATAACCCCAGAGGGTCGTCAGGGCGATCACCGCAATAATATTGGGGAGAAAAATAACACCTCGAAAAAATTTCTTCCCGCGAATACCGGAGGAGATCATCATCGTCATGATGAAGGCGAGGCTAAATACGATGATCCCGCCGATGACGAGTATCCCGATGGTATTCCCCATGCTTTTCCAGAACAGGCGATCTCCGAGGAGTTCCTGGAAGTTCGCCAAGCCGACGAAGCGCATGTCCGAGCCGAAGCCGCTCCAATCATAGAAGCTGTAGACAAGCGCCTGGATGGTGGGCACGAGGAAGAAGACGAGATAAAGCGCCGATGCGGGCAGCAGGAAAAGCAGGATGAACCGCTTCGAAATCCTCATTGAATTTCCCCACTAAGTAAGTGTTTGCTCTTTTGCACAAGGGGCGAGAATGATCTCGCCCCTTGCAACAATCGAGAGACGTGCGAACGTACTCCTCAGCCGTGTGGTGACGGCGAACGGCAACTTATGACTGCGGATGCGCAGTCCAGTAATCTTTACTCTGAGTCGCCATCGCGTCAACAAACTGATCGGGTGTCGTCGTGCCGTGCCACAGGTCTTGCAGGTTCGGCCAGATGACGGTGGTCAGGAACTCGGTATAGAGCGCGTAGACGTTGTCGACATCGCCGTAGGTGGTCGTCGCCGACGAGGCTGCCGTCTGCGCATCACCGATGATCGAGTTCCAGGTGATGTACTTGTTGGTCACACCCACCAGCGACTGATCGGTGAATTCCTGCTGGATTTCGTCGCTCATGACGAAGCGCAGGAAGTCGAAGGCGACATCCGGATTAGCGGTGTCTTTGTTGATCATGAAGGAGAGCAGCAGCGCGTAAACGTCGGTCGTCTTGCCAGCGCCGCCCTCGATTGCCGGGAAGCTGAACGCGCCCCACTGGAAATCGGGGTCAGTCGAGTTTTGCAGCTCGACCGGCAGCCACGACCCGACCAGCTCCATCCCCGCCTGACCGAAGGCGAGCGTCTGCTGACCCTGGGGCCAGACATAGCCGACGGTTTCCGCCGGGATGCAGCCGGTGTCCCACAACTGACGAATCTTCTGCGCGGCGTCGAGGACCACAGGGTCGCGCCACATCTCGCCGGTGGGGTCAGCAGCAGCCTGACGCAGCCAGCCCGCGCCCTTCTCACGCTCGATAATTTCTGTCAGGTAGAACTGCATGTAGCCCGGCTCGTTGCCTTCGGCAGCGATAGGCGCATAGCCCGCGTCGTTGAGCTTGGTGCAGGATGCCAGCAGGTCAGCCCACGTCTGGGGAACGTCCACGCCAGCGTCACTGAAGACGCGCTTGTCATACCAGAACTGCACCGTGTTGTAGATGTAGGGGAGCAGGTAAACCTTGCCATCGACCGAGAACATGTCGAGCGTCCCCGGCAGGAATACGTCAGCCAGCGCTCCATCGTGATCGGCGGCGGGCTGCTGCAGGTAGCTCGTGAGGTCAAGAGCGGCACCATCGCGCACCAAACCGCCCGCGATTTGATCCTCGTCCTGATCGACAATGTCGATGGTGGTGCCGCCGCTGATCGCCGTCCGAGCCAGCGTTTGGTTCTGGCGACCGTTCCAGACGGCGTTGATGGTGACGTTCGGGTGCTGCTCCTGATATTTGGCAATGGCGTCCTGAAGAACCAACGCCTGACCCTCTGTCTCGTTCCACATCGACCAGTAAACCAACGTCACTGGCTCCTGCGCGCTGACCAGCCCAACACTCAGCAGGAACAAGGCGAGACCTGCAACAAGGCTGAGTAAAACAGATTTTTTCATCATGGTCTCCTAGAAGTTTTATGTCAATAACTGAACGAACTGCGCGTGTGTGCCGTCTTGCTCCTTTCCCTCATCGATCATCAGGTCATCGAATTATCGAGCGCGATGACGAACGACAGGTTCGCCGGGTGATCCGGGTTCTGCCCGTTCGAAAGCGCCCGATAGTAAGCCATTAACTGAAGCACCGGCAGGTACGTGACCGCCCGCGCCCAGGTCGGCAGTTGGGTGTCAAGCTGAACGACGTGCGCCCACTCGCTCGCGCCGGGATCGGCTTCCGCCAGCACCAGAATTTGCGCCCCGCGCGCCTGCATCTGGCGCAGCACGGCGACCTCCTGCGGCGCGACATCCTCGGAAATCAGTCCGACGACCAGCGTGTGCTCGTTGACCATCGACATCGGTCCGTGACGGAATTCGAGCACGTGGAACGCTTCGCTGTACGAGAGCGACATCTCTTTCATCTTCAACATGCCCTCGCAGGCGATGCCGTGCAGCGCGCCGGAGCCGAGGAAGAAGAAGCGCTCGATGTTCCGGTCTTCGCCCAATTGTTTGGCGAGCGGGCGGTACTGTTCCAGCAGCCGCGCCGCAACCGAAGTCAGGTGGTCGAGAGCGGCGAGATCGCTCCGCCCGGCGACCGACGCGGCAATCGATTCGACGACGATCAACATGCTGGCGAACGAGCGCGTCTGCGCGACGCTGGTCTCCTGCGCCGCGTCAATCGAGAAGTTGAGGTCTGCCAGAAGCGACAGCGTGCTGCTGCTGGCGCAGGTCACAGCGATCACCGGGCTGCCCGTGCGCTCACGGAACACGCGCACCGCCTCGACGGTCTCCGTCGTCTCGCCGGAGCGCGAGACGGTAATCAGCAGGGGATTGCCAGAGGGGAGAAAGACGAAATCCGGCAGCAGCGCGATTTCCGAAGCGGGATAAGCACGGGCGGGAATCCCGGTCAACTGCTGAAAGAGCGCCGCGCCGGTTTGCGCCAGATAGTAGGTCGAGCCACAGCCAGTGAACAGCACACGGTCAAAGCCGCCCTCGTTCCACAGCGCCGACAGCGCTTCGCTGTACTGCGCAAAGGCGTGAACAGCCTCGCTCCAAACAGTCGACTGGCTCATGATTTCCGCGAAAGAGTGAGTTCCGGGCTGGTCAGTCAAATTAGACCTTTCGAAGGAATTGTAAGACGCAAAATACTTCTAAAAAGGCGGCTGCAATGCAGCGCATATTGGATAATTCACGACCAGGCGGCATCGCCGTCTTTGTGATTGATCATAATTGGGTTTGGCGGCTTGTCAAACAAACCAATCAGATATTCTGCATAAATGCGCAAATTTCATCTCATTTCACCTAATAATCGTGATTGTTTTTGAGCGAGTTTGACAATTTGGTGGTCCTGTGCTACACCCAAATCAGTGTCGATCACGTCGGAGTTGTCCCTTGATGGCAGCACCAATTGCCTACTCCGCGCTTGAGCGTCGTGAACTGCTCATGCGCTTCGTCGAAACCCAGCAGCGCGCGACTATCGCGCAAATCTGCGAGGAGTTCATGGTCAGCCCGGCGACGGCGCGGCGCGACCTGGGCAGGCTGGAAGAAGAAGGCAAGCTGCGGCGTTTTCACGGCGGCGCGCTGGTCGTCAAGAACGCACCGCCGGAACCTGAGCTGGTATTGCGTTCAGGCGAGCAGGCGGAGGAGAAGCGCCGCATCGGGCGCGCGGCGGCGGCGCTGGTCAATGATGGCGAGGCGCTGTTTTTGAGCAGCGGCACGACCGTTCTGGAAGTCGCGCGCAACCTGCGCCAGCACAAAGACCTGACGGTGATCACCAATTCGCTGCTGGTGATGAACATGCTGGCGGACCTGGCGAACATCACGCTGGTTGGGCTGGGCGGAATCCTGCGCTCCAGCGAGCAGTCATTTATCGGTCATCTGACCGAGCTTGCGCTGGGCGAACTGCGCGTCAACAAGGTGATCATGGGCATTCGCGCCATCGACCTCGATACGGGCATCACCAACGACTACCTGCCCGAAACGCAGACCGACCGCAAAATCCTCAGCATCAGCCGCGAAGTGATCGTCGTAGCGGATCACACCAAATGCGCACGCATCTCCAGCGTGTTTCTGGCGCCGATTTCGCAGGTGCATACATTCATCACGGATACTCTCGCGCCGGAGGAATTCACCTCGGCGCTGAGCGCAGTGGGCATTCAGGTCCTGACCGTTTGAAAGGCTGCAAAAACTGTGACAAATTCGAATGACTTACTTTTGACCGACTTTAAGCCCAAGCCGAAACTGGTCACGCGGGAGACGGCGGTCACCAAGCCACGCTTCCCGGTGATCGACGCGCACAATCACCTTTCGCTGGAGGGCTTCGGAGGCTGGGACAAGCGCCCCGTCTCGCAACTGCTGGACATCCTCGACGCGGCGGACGTGCGCGTCTACGTCGATCTCGACGGGGGCTGGGGCGAAGACATCCTCGAAACACATCTCGATCACTTCAAGGCTGCCGCGCCGGAGCGCTTCCGCGTGTACGGCGGCGTCGCCTGGGAGCAATGGGCGGAGCACGGCGACCGCTTCGGCGAGTGGGCGGCGGGTCGTCTGCGCAAGCAGGCGGAGCGCGGCGCTCAGGGGTTGAAAATCTGGAAGCCGTTCGGTCTGACGGTGAAAGATCAGCTTGGCGCGCTCGTCAAAATTGACGATCCGCGCCTCGATCCGGTCTGGGCGACGGCTGGCGAGCTGCATCTGCCCGTGACGATCCACATCGCCGACCCGGTCGCCTTCTTCGACCCGGTGGACAACCACAACGAGCGCTGGGAGGAACTTTATGCGAACCCCGACTGGCAGTTTCCCAGCCCGCCGTTCCCCAGCTTCAGCAGCATCATCGAGGCTTTCGGCAGACTCGTGGCGCGCCACCCGGAGACGACGTTCGTCGGCGCGCACGTCGGCTGCTACGCCGAAAATCTCGCCTGGGTGGGCGCGCTGCTCGACCGCTGCCCGAACTTCAACGTGGACATCAGCGAGCGCATCGCGGAACTGGGTCGGCAGCCGTACAGCGCGCGCAAGTTCTTCCTGAAATACGCCGACCGCATCCTATTCGGGACGGATCGCCCGGTCGAGGAAAAGATGTATCCGGTTTACTACCGCTTCCTCGAAAGCGACGACGAGTATTTCTCCTACGGCGTCGAGGAAACCCCGCGCCAGGGGCGCTGGCGCATCTGCGGCATGTACCTGCCGGACGACGTGCTGGAGAAGGTCTATTCGAAGAACGCCGAGCGCGTGTTTGGGCAAGCCTAGAGACGCACAATAATTAACGAGTGCTGTTGATTTGCTGCTGCTAATTTCCCCTCACCCTGTGCGAAACTGCGTTTCGCCCTGTCCCTCTCCCACGTAAACGGGGCGAGGGACAAATGCCCGCGTACTTCCCCCTCGTTCCGCTTGTGTGGGAGAGGGGTGGGTTTCCGAAGGAAACACGGGGTGAGGGGCTAAAAACCAGCACCAGGTTAGTTAGCCCAAAATGCGCAGCGCCTCTTTAACCATCCTGCCACGCGGGATTTAGAGCAGCCCGCGACTCTGAAACACCTCCACCGCCGCGCCGAGGACGCCGGTTTCGCCGCCGGTGGCAAGCACGATCTCCACGTCCTTGAAGTGCCCGCCCGTGTTGGCTGCCAGATCGCGGAAGAAGGGACCGACCAAATCCTCGAAGCGCGCGCGGCAGGCGTCGAGCAGAACCGCGCCCGCCGACGCCGTGCCGCCGCTCAGGGCGATGCGGTGCGGATAGAAGATCACGCTCAGGCTGGCGAGCGTCTGCCCCAGCCACGCGCCGATCTGCGTCATGACCGCCGCCGCAATGGGGTCGTTTCCGGCACGCGCCGCCTCGATCACCGTATGCGCGCGCACCGGGCGACCATAGCTCGCGCTCGCCAGCCGCTCGATCCCCGCCACGCCGCAGAGTCCTTCCGCCGAGCCGCGAATGCCGCTACCGTCGCGCGGGGCATCGGGATCGAGGATGATCAAGCCGGTGTTGCCCGAATTGCCCCCATCGATGATCAGCGGCTTGCCCGCGACGATCAGCGCCGCGCCAAGACCCGTGCCAATCGCCAAACACATGAAGCGCTCGACGCCGTAGCCGCAGCCGTAGAAATATTCGCCGAGCGCGTGCGCGGTCAGGTCGTTGTTCATGACGACAGGCAGGGCGTAGCGCGCCTCGACGCGCCCGCGCAGGTCGACGCCGCGCAGCGCGGGCGTGTTGCCCGCGATAATCGGACGGCGACGCTCGTGGTCGACCTCGCCGTGCGACGAGATGCCGATGCCGATCAGGTTATCACCGGCTTCGGCGACGAGAGTATCCACAGCGGGAAACAGGCGGCTGAAAAACGGCTCGGGGCTGTCGCCTTTCGCGTCGGTCGGAATCCTGCCAGCCGAGCGGATCGTACCGTCGACGGCGACCAGCCCCAGCTTGGTATTCGTTCCCCCGATGTCGATGCCGAGCACCGTCGGGCTGCTCATGTAGCCACCGCGTCGCGCGGGTCGAAGGGGAGATTGTCCGGGTCGAAGCCACGCATAACCGCCTGATGAAAGCCGATGCGCTGCAGCGGCGGCAGATAGAGGATCGGTCGCCCCCATTCGGGGACGCCGGAGCCGAGCGCCAGCAGATAGTCCAAATCGGCAAGACCACCGCGATCCGCTTCGGCGAGCGCGAGCACACGCGCCCGGCGCTGCGCCAGCGGCTTGAGCGCGTTCACTTCCTCCGAAAATCTGCCCTCGCCGACCAGCCCGACGACCAGCGTATTCGCGTCGGCAGCGTAGCGCGGTCCGTGCAGGTATTCGAGGATGTGGTAACTGACGCTGAAGATGCGCGACATCTCGGTCATCTTGAGCATACCTTCGCAGGCGACCCCGTAGAGCGCGCCCGATCCCAGAAAAGCGAACTGGTTGATACTGGTGTCCTCGCCCAGCGTGCGGACGAGCGGCTCCGAGGCAGTCGTCACCCGTTCGAGCGCGGGGGACAGCCCCCCAAGCTGATGCCAGTCGCGCCCGCCGAGCAGCGCCGCCAGCGCCGTCACCACCACCGCCATGCTGCTGAAGGAGCGTGTCTGCACGCGGCTCTGTTCCTGCGCGGCGTCGAGCGCGATCAGCAGGTCGGCGGCTTGCGCCAGCGGGCTGTCGCTCTGGCAGGTGACGACCAGCACCTGACCGTTGCCCTGCTCGTGGAACAGGCGCGCCGCCTCGACGGTCTCGCGGGTCGTGCCGGAGCGTGAGAGGCAGACGAGCAGCGTCTTCGCGCGCAGCGCGACGTTCACCCCCGGAAACAGCATCAATTCGGAGGCGGTATTGGCGCGGGAAGGCACGCCGGTCGCGGCTTGCAGCAGCGACGCGCCGATCACGCCGAGATAATAAGTCGAGCCGCAGCCCGTGAACAAGACCTGCTCGAAGCCGCCCCGCTCCCAGAAGCGACGGACTTCGTCCGCCACCTGTCCGAACTGTTCCAGCGCCGTCGCCCAGAGCTGGGGCTGGCTGTTGATCTCTGAAAGTGTAATTTCACCGTGCGACAAAACAAGTTCCTCCTGAGGACATGGATCAAGATAATCGAAGTCTAGCGCGCGTGATCGAGAGTCACCACCTGTGGTTCTATTCGTTGGATCAAGCGCATCCAAATGGAGTGATGCTCAACATAGGAGTAGTGGAAGTCGAGGACATAGATTTCACAAAATCTGACCTCACCCCGACCTCGCAGGCTCGGTCGTGCCCTTGTATCTTGAGAAAACGGGTGAGAATAAGATCGATAGAGTTCATCCGAGAGGGTGGAGCTTGATGTGCCCTGAAGCGCAAAGGCTTGTTGGAGAGATGAAGCCCACCCCCAATGCAGTCGATGTGAGAACACGACTTCCCCGTGGATGATTTTGCGTTTCGTCTTGCGGTCACGCCCGGTGCGGCGGGCGATCTCACTGATGGACACGCCCTTGCGATGTAAATCTCGTATCATGAATCGCTGTCTTGAAAATAGATTGGAATCTCAGGCAGCAGTATCAGCGTTGACCGACTGGATCACGACGGTAAAGCCCAGACGCTCCAGTTCCCGAACGTGGTGCCTGGCCTTCTGCTCCGGTCTCAACTGGTCGAAATAGTCCGCACCCAGGTCGCGGTACTCTTCTCCGCGCAAGAGGAGATAGTAGGCGATGACCAAAATCGAGTGGGCCACCGCCAGGATCGCTTTCTTCTTGCCGCGTCGTGCTGCCAGGTGACGATATTGCGCCGCCAGATAGGTATTCTTGGTCTTGGTCGCGCCATGAGCCGCTTGCACCAGCACGGTGCGCAAGACCCGGTTGCCCTGACGCGCTTTGGAGGATAAGCGTTTGCCTGCACTTTCGTAATTCCCGGGCACGACGCCGGCCCAGGAGGCCAGATGATCCGCACTCGGAAAACGGCTCATGTCGGTGCCAATCTCGGCAATGATCATTTCCGCTGCCTGGCGCGCCACCCCTGGTATGGAGTCCAGCCAGACGACCGCTTGCTCAAAAGGGCGACAGCGCTCCGCGATCTGCGCATTAAAGCGTTCAATCGTCTCGTCCAGACCGTCTATCTGGCACAGCAGTTCGGTCAGCACGAACCGGTGATGCTCTTTCATCCGTCCGGTCAGCGCTTTGGTCAACCTCTCACGTTTCTGGCGCAGGCGTCCCTGGGCTAACTCTGCCATCGCCCTCCGGGCTGAGCTGGTCGTCCAGCAGCGCCAGCAGCATCGCCCGACCCGAGACCCCCATCACGTTGCTCGCCACCGAGGCCAGTTTGATGTTGGCGTCTTCCAGCAGCTTCTGCACCCGGTTGACCAGATTGACCCGTTCCCGGATGAAACTGCTGCGGTAGCGGGTCAGTTCCCGTAGCTCGCGCTGACCGACCGGTGGAATGAAGCTGGCCTGCAGCAGACCGATTTGCAGCAGTTCGGCGATCCACTGCGCATCACTCACGTCCGTCTTGCGCCCCGGCACCCGCTTCAGGTGCTGCGCGTTGACCAGGATCACTTCGAAGTTCCCATCGAGCAGATTGAAGATGGGCTTCCAGTATTCCCCCGTGCTTTCCATCGCCACGTGGGTCACTCCTTGCCCCAGCAGCCAGTCCGACAGCGTCAAAATGTCTTCCGTCATTGTCCCGAAGGTGCGCGTTTCCTGCTGTTTCCCTGCACGCACACACGCCACCACCGTCTTCTTGTGAACATCCAGCCCACAACAGCGCTCATACACGACCTTCATTTGGACCTCCTTGACGCGCGGCCAGCCTGGATACCCCCTCTTGAAAATCTGTCTTGCGCGCTCTAGGGCAGCAATTGGCGGTGCTTACGGGTATCCCGGTCCGACTTGACATCAGGCTTGTCCGCACCAGATCGGTTCCGACCTCTGTGCTGGCTCGGCGTCACCGACGAGTTTACTCCATTTTCATGCTTGGCGGTGAACCCCGTTCATCACGACTTGACACTTGACCAGCGTGATCGAGAAGATCAACGACATCCGCGAAGGCTGGCGGCATCCGACGCTGCGCGTGAGCGGACTGCTTGTGACCAAGATGGACAGAAGGTATAATCACCATAACAAATCCGTTTAACAATACCTTCGCCAATTAAGCTGAAGAAACGGGCACTTCAGCCGCCTGAATGCTGCCAAAAACGGCAACATTTGGAACTATTTGTCAGGTGGTAATCTAGGTTCCTTGATGACTCGGATCATTCCTAACGCAAATACAAATACCCAGATCATAAACGGCACGATAACTCCTCGCTGAATCAGGCCAAGCCAGGAGCTTTGTGCAGTCAGTAAAATCGGAATTTTGGATATGATGGAGAATAAGATATCTACTGCGGCGCAGATGATGCCCAATACCAGGGTCCACCCCTGCAAGAATTGCCATTTCGGGTCCGAATGGAACCGGCGCCAGAACACAAAAATGGTGATGGGCATCAGTAAGAACACAATCGCGCCAAGGATACCGTGTAGCGTGCCATGAAAGGTCGCTTCAGACAGCGGAGTACTGGCGGGATCCATGACGAAGGGGCCTGAGAAAAAATAACCGATCGAGATGACCGTCAGGAGGATGAGTCCCCAGCGTGAGGCTTTTCCATTGGGAAACTCGGCTGCTACGCCCCGGGTAAATCCGAATAGCAAGGCGCCGAAGATGACGAAATTAACGATTTGAATCCATCCGCGCTCGCCCAGTGACAGCGCGCTGACGTAATCGGCCAATGGATTATACCCAGGACGAATCCAGCCCTCCAGCAAAAAAACTGTCACGAAGAGGGCGGGCCCAATCAGCCCTGCCCAGGCGGCAAGCAGTAAGTATTTCGAGGTTTCGTTTTTCACGACAGCTCCTTCTCGTATCCAGAATTAAAGAAACCACTGCTTCACCATTTCCATATCGATCAGTTTCAGCGAGGCTGGGGCAGCGCCCAGCGCCCGCTCAATGGAATAGGTGTAGGCTGCCACGGTGGCCTCCACCCGCGCCAGGTCGGCGGACCCTGCCTGACCCGCCAGGATCAACGCTCCTAGGGCATCGGACAAACCCAAAATGAGCGAAACGAGCACTTCAGCCATTTGTTCGGGATGCGGCGTCGCCAGCAGCCCTTCCGTGATCCCCTGCCGCAGAACGTCCGTCAGCATGGGAATCATGATCTTCTTGCCGGCTGCCAGCTCTTTTTGACGCAGGAGGGCGTTGTCATCCGAATACCAGACCCTCAGGATGGGAATCAACATGGCCTTTTGGGTGGTTTTCCAGTGCATGGCTGAATCAATGTAGATCTGCAATTTTTGGAGAGCGTTCAGCTTAGGATCAGTCAAAACGGGACGGATGAGCTGCATTCCCTCCTCGCCTGTGCGTTCGATCAGACCTTCCAGCAAAGCCTGCTTCGAATCAAAATAGTGGTAGAACGCCCCTCTGGAAAGATGGGTATCATCCAGAATGTCTTGAATCGTCATCTGCTCGTAACCTTTACGGAATAAAAGGAGTTGAGCTGCATCCAGGATTTCGTTGCGCCGCACAGCAGGCTCTTTGATTATTCGTACCATAGAATTTCCTTTCAAATTTATAGACCGACAGTCGGTCTATAACACGCAGTAAGTATACTAAAAATTCAGCCAGAGTCAATTTCAGTGAATCACGAAAGTTGAAGCAGCATTGACAAGTGACTTGGTTCGGTTAGGTTTAGTTCAATCTGCTGCTGAGAGCGGTGGCGGAAGGCAGCAGTATGGAGGCGGTATGTGCCGATAGCGGTGAGGGAATGGACAGCAATACCCTCTGATCGGCGAAGACCTGAAGCCACAGGCGTTCGACGTCTATTCCCCGAAGATTCTCGCGGCGATTGCCGGACTGGAAGATATTCTCGCCAGCCGCTGCATCGCCATCCCCATGCGCCGCACCGACAAGAAAATGCCCTGCTTCCCACCGGATTTCGATGGCGCGGCAATCCGTCACCAACTTTATATGCTGGCGCTGACGGCGTTTCCGCATCTCTACGCCAACTATTTCGAGCGTCCAGCACTCCATACCCTGCACAACCGCTCCAGCGAACTCTGGTCGCCGCTGGTCGCGCTGGCGGCATTCTTCGAGGAACAGGGGCAAGTGGCTGGGCTGCTGCAAGCGATTGCGTCGGCGGCGGAGACGGATGAACAGATTAGCCAGGGCAAGGCGCTCAGCGAGCGCGAAGAAGCCGTCTTGCAGGCGCTGGAACTGCTGACGCGCGGGCAGAGTAGCCTCGTCTGGATCAAGGCGGCAGCGCTGCGCGAGAAGGTCGGCACGGTTGCTCGGTCAGCCGGTCGAGAAGATGGGCGACGCGCAGTGGATTGGACACATTATTAAGCGGCTGCACCTGCTCGACGACGCAGGGCGCAAGCGTGGCATGGATGGCGTCACCTATGCGATTAAGCCGCTGGACGTGACTGATATGATGCGCCGCTACGATGTGGCAGTTGTTTCCGAAAACCACTGAAAAAATCGTTCGGGCCGTTCAAACCCTACATACCGTTCATGGCAACCGATGAAGGGCATGTAGGGCTAAAAGACGGATGCGATAGAAAAGTGTCGATGTTGATCTCATGCCCTCAGTATCTCCTTAGCAGAGACTGAGGTGCCAAGCGATATTTACGGCGGGCCAAGTCTCAACGAAGCCGGCGCTTCTACTTAGCCTTGTACATGCTGCGGCTCGTGCGCCGCTTCTTGCTCTTCGATTTCATGGTCGGTGGCGTGCTCAAACGTGACCTTGAAGCCCGGCGGTAGCGGCAGGCTGTCCAAGTCGACCTGCTTGATACTGAGCGCCACGTCCGGCGCTTCCATCAAGGCATCACGTAAGAAGCGGTCGGTCTGCATATGAAGCAGGTTATATGGAAAGTGCGTCCGCAGTGCACCGATGTAGACCTCAAGGTGAACCTCAGGATAGCTCGTGCGAAAATCCCGCATGATCGTGGCGACGCTGTTGTAAAGATCGCGGTACTCATCGTGGTAGATGTCGATAATTCCCTCATCCCAGCCGTTCAGTTCGGCGATCTCTTTGCTATGACGCCTAAAGATATTGGCGCGTTTTTCGTTCACGTCAACGTGGATGATCTTCATGGGCCAACCGCGCTTGAGAATCGTGCTGACTACGCTGACTGCCAGCTCCGACCATGTATCACAGAAGTAGATCGCCAGTTCCTTGTGAACCTTCGGATCAAATACCACTGGTTTTTCCTCAAAGGTGGGCGTTTCCTCTAGATGCAAACGGGCTGCGGTTTCCTTATAGTGCTTGTGGATTTGGAAGAACAACCACACCAGCGTTGGGATGAGCAGCACGATAAACCATGCGCCGTTGACGAATTTGGTGACGATGAACACGACCATGACCATAAATGTCACCGATGCACCAAATGCCGACACTGCAAATTTGATTCGCCAGCGCGGATCGTAGTTGATCTTCGTTTCCAGTCCGTAGGTGAACTCCCCCGGCTTGAGCTTCCCCGCGCGCCAGAACCGTCGGGTCATTCCTGCTTGACTGATTGTGAACGCCATGAACACGCCAATCGCGTAGAGCGGGATGAGGTTGGTCACGAGCGCGCCAGTAATGATGACGAGGACAATCGAACTGATTGAGAGCGTCAAGACTCCCCAAGTGAACACCAAGCGCCGACCGCGATAGGTCAATTGGCGCGGCAGGAAACCATCGCCGCTGTGGAGCGAAGCAAGCTGCGGGAAGTCGTTGAAGGGCGTGTTCGCCGCCATAAAGAGGACGGCGAACGCGCCTGCAATGGTCAGCACATAGGCAACGTAGCCAACCCCCTCGCTGCCGTAGATCGTGCGCGCCATTTGACTGATCACCGTCTCGTTCTCCGAAGGGACGGCTTGAATGGCGTTCGCCAGCAGCGTGATGCTCATAAAAAAGGTGATCAGGATCGCGCTCATGACGACTAACGTTTTGGCGGCGTTGTTCGCTCTCGGCTGACGAAACAACTGCGTATCATTGGAAATCGCTTCTACACCCGTCACCGCCGCGCACCCGGAGGAGAAAGCCCGTAAGATCAACAGCAGCGTGACGGGCGCCAGGATGTCGTTCTGAAGCGCTACCACCCCTGTGACCGGCTCCAGGCTGCCGGTCAACAGCTTGATGAAGCCAATAATCAGCGTTCCGCCCATCGTAATCAGGAAGAAGTACGTCGGGATCGAGAAGATACGAGCGCTTTCTTTGACACCACGCAAGTTGACGAGCGTCATGAAGGCGATCACGCCGACGGTGAGTTCGACCCTTAGGGGTGCTAAGCCGGGGAATACGCTGATCACATTGGCAACGCCCGCCGCGATGCTCACCGCAACGGTTAGAATGTAATCCGTCAGCAGCGCCGCTCCCGTGACCTGCGCCAGCTCTTCGCCCAAATTCTCTTTGGCGACCCGATAGCCGCCGCCGCCCGCCGGGTTGGAGAAGATCGTCTGGCGGTAGGAGATGGTCACAATGGCGATCAGGAGCGAAATGGCGATGGCGATGGGAATGGAGATCGCCTCTCCGTGAAATCCAAACAATGTGAAACTGCCAATTGCCGCCGTGTTGAGGATGATCAGCAGTTCTTCGGTCGCGTAGGCGCACGAGGAGAGCGCATCACTGGCAAGCACGGCAAGCGCGATGAAATTCGGCGCGGTTTGGTGGGTTATATCGGCGGAGCGCAGGCGCTTGCCGAGCAAAGTCTCTTCGAAACGCTCGCGGACATCACGTACAGTCATAGTTTTCTCCTGATCCGGTACGCACCTATTCTAGGTCGAGGCATCAGGAGAAACGGTCAAAATTAGGTCAGTATTGGAGTCAAGGGCGTCAAAAAACCATCAAGGTTCGCGTCGCGCGGTCTTTGAGCTTGCCCAATCACACGAAACCAGCGCCCAATATCCAGACAATTCCTTGAAATGATGTTCTGTTCAACCGCACGGCTTGACGACCAAACGCTGGCGGGTGATCACGTCCGTGTCTTTACGGTTTTTTGACCGCTCTACCGATCATCATGACCGCATTTTGACGGGTGTCAGGATTACACTTTTCGTGCGTATCGGGAACGTGTAACGTCAGTCAAGGATCATCCGAACAGCATCATGATCAGAGTGAAGGTACTGGTCGTCGACGACGAACCCGCGATTCGCAAGCTACTCCAGCGCGGCTTGACCGGGTATGGCTACCACGTCGATGTGGCGACGAATGGACAAGAGGCGCTGACCACTGCCGCTCAAGGTTCGCCAGACATCATTCTGCTCGACGTGAAATCTTGGTGTCGCGCCGCATGGACTGGAGGTTTGCCAAAAACTCCGCGAATGGAGCACGACGCCGATCATCATGCTTACGGTGCGCGATGAGAAGCCAATCCGGCTCGCGGCGCTCAATGTGGGCGCGGACGACTACATCACCAAGCCGTTCGACATGGAGGAACTCGAAGCCCGAATGCGCGCCGTTCTGCGCCGCAGCGCCGCAGCGGAGATGACTACCCCAAACGGTGAAATCCACATCCACGATTTGACGGTCGATCTGGTCAACCGGCGGGTCATGCTGCACAGCGATGAGGTTCACCTCACGCCGAAGGAATATGACCTGCTGCGGCTCTTGAGCACCAATCCCGGCAAAGTGCTGACCTTCGGAATGCTGCTCAGTGAGGTGTGGGGGCAGTCCGCAGATACGAAATCGGATCACAACGTCCGCGTCCACATCAACACATTACGCAAGAAGCTGGAAGACGATTTCTCAGCGACGCGCAAGCCGCGTTTCATCTTCAACGAGCCGGGCATCGGCTATCGCTTTGCCGATATAGAACCCGCAGCAGCACTCAAGTAAGGACAGGAACACAACATGGACGAAAAACCTACGATTATGGTTCAAATCGCCGACCGCGCCTGGACGCTGGACGCGGTTCACTGCGCCTGCCGCATGGCGCGTCGCTCCCCGGCAGCGATCGCGCTGGTCAGTATGATTCCGGTGCAGCACGCCAGCTGGCTGGGGACAGAATGGGGCTACATGGACTTCAGTGAAGCGGCGAAGGATGATCTCGAAGACTACAAAGACACGGCGCTCGACTACGGCTTGGACTGCCACATGGTTCGGGGTCAGTACGTCGATTTCGTGGACGGATTAGCGGACGCTGCCGAACACCTTGATGCCACCGTCATCTTCGCCAAAGTGCCGCCAACGCTGATTCCAGCGTGGCGTCGGCTGCAAGTATGGCTGCTGCGCCGCCGTCTCTCGCAACAGCAGCGTCAATTTGTCGAGTCGGCAGTGAGCCTTGACACGCCAATTTACGATGAACCCGCGCACGAAATGAGCCACGACTAGTCCTGCCTCATCGCTTAGTCCGCTCGTATTAACAGATTTTTGACCGCTTCGCCTCGCAAACTTGCAGACTTTTGACGGGTGCGCCTGATACAACTCCCACGGCACATGACAAGGAGGTTGCGCATGGACATCGTATTCATCGCACTCGTGGTTCTGTTTTTCGCCCTCTCGTGGGGCTTGGTCGAACTTGCGGATCGGTTGTCGGGAGGCTGACATGAACGGGTTGTATGTAATCGCAGGCATCGTAGCGCTGCTGCTGTTGATCTATCTGGTGCTGGCGCTGCTCAAACCGGAGCTGTTCTCATGATTCCCACTTCGAATGGGATTTTGCAGCTTGGCTTCTATATGGTCGTGCTGATCCTGCTGGCGAAGCCGCTCGGATCGTATATGGCGAGCGTCTACGAGGGGCGCTCGGTCGTCGTCCGCGTG
>CAWGYC010000014.1:0-803446 GCA_963826685.1 uncultured Chloroflexia bacterium
GCGGAACTTTCAAACTTTGATGGTATTTTTGTCCCTTATGGTTTTGGTCCGCGAGGAACTGAAGGGAAAATCGCGGCTGCTCGTTACGCTCGAGAAAATGATATCCCCTTCTTGGGCATTTGCTATGGTTTCCAACTTGCAGTAGTAGAGTTTGCACGTAACGTTGCAGGTTTAAAGGATGCTAACAGCTCAGAAATCAATCCCGATACTCCATACCCAGTGATCGATCTCATGCCTGAACAACGTGGCATAGAGGTTAAGGGTGCAACCATGAGACTTGGCGCACACAAAGTTATGCTGCAGAAGGGCAGCTTAGCCTACAAACTTTTCGGCTCCGAAGAAATTCATGAACGCCATCGCCATCGATTCGAAGTCAACCTTGACTATATTGAACCTCTCAAACGCAACGGCATGTGCTTTACAGGCAAAAGCAGTGACGGCAGAAGAATGGAAACGCTAGAGTTGCCAGACAAATACTTTTATTTTGCCTTGCAGTTTCACGGCGAATTCCTGAAGCCGCCCAGGCAGACCATCACCCGAATATCTCGGTTTTATACAAGCATGTGTGAATAAGAAAATGGGCAAACCCAAGGATTTGCGATACACTTGTTCTGTAAGACCAGCGCCTCAGCACCATTCAGCAGAGAACTTCACCCCCATGCAAGACTTCACAGGCGAACTCGCAGCGCTCGGTACTTCTTTGTGCTTTGCCTTTGGTTCGACACTCTTTACCTTTGCCGGGCGCGAACTCGGCGTCCAGCGGGTCAACCGCGTGCGGCTGCTGCTGGCGGCAGTCCTAATCGCTCTGATCCACTGGCTGTTGTTGGGTCAGGTTTTCCCCAGTGACGCCCCCGTCGATACGGTCGGCTGGCTGATCCTCTCCGGTATCGTCGGCTTGGTGCTCGGCGACGTTTTCCTACTGCAAGCCTTCGTGATGATCGGTCCGCGCCTCTCAATGCTGATGATGGCGCTCGCGCCGATGTTCAGCACCGTGATCGCGTGGGTGTTCCTGCACGAGACGCTCAGCGGGCAGCAGTTAGTCGGCATCGCGCTGGTGATCGGCGGGGTAGTGGCGGTCGTCGCCGAGCGCCAGCAGGCGGGTCCGTCCAGCGTCGCCGTGACCGGGCGCGCCTACCAGATCGGGCTGCTGTGCGCGCTGGGCGGTTCGCTGGGGCAGGCGGGCGGCACGGTGCTCTCGAAATTGGGCTTGGCGAACGGGATCGAGCCGCTGTCCGCTTCGCTGATCCGGCTGACGGCGGCGGCGGTGGTGATGTGGGCGCTGGCGCTGCTTCAGGGGCAGATTGCCGCTACCGTCCACGCGATCCGGTCAAAGCCGAGCGCCGGACTGAAGCTCACCGGCGGCACGCTCATGGGTCCGGTGATCGGCGTTTGGCTGTCACTGGTGGCGGTGCAGCGGACGTCGGTCGGCGTCGCCTCGACGCTGACCTCGCTGACGCCGATCTTCCTGATCCCGATCAGCTACGCGGCGTTCAAGGAGCGCCCGACGCGCCAAACCATCGTCGGTACGCTGGTGGCGGTGGCGGGGACGGTGCTGCTGTTCGTATGATTGCGTTAGGCTCGAGACAGCAAGTCGGCATTAAGGATGGAAATCTCTTTCAATTGAATGAATAATGATTTAACCCTAATTCTGTAATAAAGGATTGGTTAATGATTTCTGACCTGTTTGAATTCTTGAAACGACTAGTAAAGTCAGTTTATGGTGCTTTGAGCGCGGTTGCATTTGTAGTCTGGCTTTCAGCTCTGTTTGGAATAAGCGTTCCCGTTCCTCCTGACATTCTATTAATAATTAGTGTCGTCTTTTTCGTTGTGGCGGTAGGTGTCAAGGACTTTGAAACAACTTCATGAAAAAGATTAAGCAAGATTCTCGACCACTTTGGGCGGATTGATGTAGACCGCCGCCGGAGCGCTTTTCACGGTCGGGAAACCAGCACGAAAGCGTTCAGGACAGGTCTCAAATGCTGCCGTCATCACGCTTTGGCGCTGCTGTTGAACCGCGCTTGCCGCACCATAGTGAACGCTCACCGGGGTCATCAGGCTCAAGCCCGAATGGTAGTGTTCGTCGTTATACCAAGCGAAGAAGGTGCGCGCCCAGACCCGCGCTTCATCAATGGAGGCGAAACGGTCAGGATAATCCGGGCGATACTTCATGGTCTTGAACTGTGCCTCGCTGAATGGGTTGTCGTCGGAGGTATGCGGACGGCTGTGGCTCTTGGTGATGCCCAGATCGACCAGCAGTTGGCTCAGCGGCTTGCCTTTCATCGGGCTGCCGTTGTCGGCGTGCAAGGTGAGTTGGTCGGGTTGAATGCTCTGCTTGCGGGCGGTTTCAGCGATGAGCCGCTTTGCCAGATCGCTGCTTTCTTCCTCGGCGATCATCCAGCCGACGACGTAGCGGCTGAAGATGTCCAGCACGGTGTAGAGCGGGTATTTCTCCAACTTGCCGGCTCCCCGCAGCCAGGTGATGTCCCACGACCAAATCTCATTTGCACCTTCCGCCAGCAGTTCCGGCTTTTTGTAGGCGGGATGACGACGGATGAGGCGACGTTCGCAGACCTCCCCATGCGCGGACAGAATGCGATACATCGTGCGCCAGTGGCAGAGATAGCGCCCTTCATCTAATAAGGCGGCATAGACTTGACGTGGCGCTTTGTCCATGAAGCGTTCACTGTTCAGGGTTGCCCGGACTTCGCCGCGCTCGTCGCTCGACAGCGCATGGGCGGGAGTCGGGCGCGGCACGGGTTCGATTTTCGGTTGACGTTGGCGATAAATCTGACTGCGCGGCACATTCAGCCCTTCACACGCCGCCTTCACGCCGATTTTGCTGGCAAGTTCACTCACGATTGCTCCTCCTCCAGTAGGCGTGCCAACTTTTTTTGGGCATCGATGATGAGCCCCGCCCGTTCCAACTCACGCTTCAAACGGGCATTCTCTGCTTCCAGACGACGCATTGCGGCTCGGTTCGGGTTGGCGACTGGACCCCGTTTCTTGCCTAACGTCCCCTCAGCATGGGCAGTGCGCCACTTGCCAATCTGGGCGTAGGTCAAGCCCTCCCGTCGCAACAGGCACCCTAACTCGCCATGCTCACACTGCTCGGCTTCCGCCACGATGCGCCGCTTGTACTCCACACTGAAGCGCCGACGCTCGGCTTTCGGCTGGACTTCTGGATTGGCTTTACGACTATTTTCTGACACGTTCGTTGTCCCTGTTCTCCGCCCTGCAATTCTATCCTAAACTTTGAGGGTGAAGTTGTTTCATCCATTATGGCACACAGGGTGGCGGCGTTCTTTCTATTCCGCGAGGAAAAGATGAAGAATACCACTCGCAAGGATTTTTACGTTACCTTCAAAGAACCACGTATCATCAATTTTCAAGGGTACAATGTGCAGCGGCACCTGCTTGAAATCGGAACTTTTGAGTTCTTTGTTGGTTTTGAAGCTCAAAATCGTCGTGCTTCGCTGACATCAGTCAAGTTTGAAATTGCCAGAATAGATACTGATTTACCCTTAGCAGAGCGCTCCAATCAATACAAGATGCAGATACAGCCTCAAGGAAAGCAAGTGGAAGGAAATTTACTGCGTCTCGATCCAAATGATTGGCTGACGGGGCAAAACCTGAGAGTAACGCTTCATATTCCATTGCAGCCGTATCAGGAGCTTTTGCCTCAGATCAGAGAGGCAAAACGCTTCAGGGTAGTGCTCCACCTAACTCAAGCAGATAAGGAACATGACGTTTACGAAGAGACTTTGGATATTCCCAACATTGCCGAGCAGATCGAGAAACAGATAGCTAAACAAATAGAAAATTGGCTCAGTAATGGCGAGTTGATTGAGCATCTGCGTCTATTGTGGAAACGATGATTTTTCACTAGATTGGTTTTCAATAACCCCTGTTTCGGCACGTTCGCGCGCATGGTATGATAAACGGCGGTCACGACAGCGAAGTGAGGCGGCATGAACCAACTGGGGGCAGTGGAAAGACGACGGCGCAATCTGCGGATTCTGCTGTTTGTCATCATTCTGGGGACGCTGCCGCTCTACTGCCTCGGCTTCTTGCTGTGGGGCACGGCGCCGCAGCGCACGGTGCGGACGCTGACGCCGCAGCCGCTCACCGCGCAGTCGACTTTCGAGGCTTCCGCGACCAACGTTCCATTTGCAACCTTCATTCCCTTCCCGACGCTCAACATCGTCGTGCCGCCGACCTCGCAGCCGTTCCAGCCGCCGGTGATCATCCCGCCGACATCCGTACCGTTTTTCCCGACCGCCACCTTCTTCAATTTCCCGACGTCGACTAACGCTCCGACGCTGACGCCGTTCCCGACGATCACGCCGTTCCCATCGGACACGCCGATCCCGATTCCGTCAGAGACACCCATTCCGATCCCGTCGGATACGCCGATCCCGGTCTATACTGATACCGCGACGCCCACGCCGACCGGGACGCCGACGGAAACGGTCATTCCTTTTAGCTGAGACAGAATTAGGAGAACCTCCGTGTTTGACGTAAAAACTCATCTGAAAACGCTGGTCGAACTGCACGCCCCCTCCGGTCACGAAGCGCCGATCCGCGCCGTGCTGCGGCAGGAATGGGCGGGGTTGGTCGACGACTTCGACGAGGACAAGCTCGGCAGCTTGATCGGCATCAAGCGGGCGACCCAATCAACCAATCCGCCGCGCCGGATCATGCTGGCGGCGCACATGGACGAGATCGGCTTGATGGTGCGCGAAGTGGTCGACGGCTTCATCTTCGTCCACCGCATCAGCGGGGTCGACAACCGGATTATGCCCGCGCTGCCGGTAATCGTGCATGGCAAGCGTCCGCTGCCGGGGGTGGTCGCCACCGTGCCGCCGCATCTGCTGAGCGCCGACGCCCGCCAGAAATACCCGACGATGGACGACCTGATCATCGACGTGGGCTTGCCCGCTGCCGAAGTCGCGGAATTGGTACAGGTCGGCGACTTGATCACCCCGGATACGCCGATGGTCGAACTTGCCGGGACGCGGGTCGCCGGTAAAGCGATGGACGACCGCGCCTGCGTCGCCGCCATCACCGCCTGCCTGCATGAACTGAAGGCGCTTCAGCACCAGTGGGACGTCTACGCTGTCGCCACTGTGCAGGAGGAAACCGGCTTGTATGGCGCGGCGACTGCCGCTTACGCCGTCCACCCGGATATCGCCATCGCGCTCGACGTGACTTTCGCGGCGCAGCCCGGCGTCGATGCCGACACCGCCAGCGAGATCGGCGGCGGTCCGGTGATCGCGGTCGGTCCGAACTTCCACGTCAAGCTGGTCGAGCAGATCAAAGAAGTCGCGCGGAACAACGAGATCAAGTTTCAGGACGAAGTCCTACCCGGCAACAGCGGCACCGATGCGTGGGCGATACAGGTGGCGCGCGAGGGCGTGCCGACGGCGCTGTTCAGCATCGCTATTCGCAACATGCACTCGCCGGTCGAGACGGTCGATCTCAAGGACATCACGCGGACGGGGCGGCTGCTGGCGCAGTTCATCGCCGGGTTGGATGCCGATTTCCTCGCCACGATTGAGTGGGACGACCTGAAGGCGAAGCCGACGGCGTAGTTTTTGGCGAGCAGCGTCAGCTCTTAACAGAAACTTCTCTAAATCGCTTACGGTACCCGTAAGTGAAATTTGGTACGATTAAGGCAGCATCACACGATGCTGCTTTTTCGTTGCACTGAGACTCACCCAAAGGAATTGTTTACCAATGAACCTCAGATTTCGCGGATTGAATGCCCTTAAATTCATACTGCTGATCGTGCTGGCGGTCGTGCCGCTGAGCGTTTTCGCCCAGACTTCGCTGACGCAAAACGTCGATCTCGGCGACGGCTACGTGATCTCGATGCCGGACAGCTGGTTCAGCTACAGCATGGACGACGGCAGTCAAGCCATGTTCGGCACCGAATTTCAGATGATCGTCACGACGCCGCCTAAACTCGCCTCAATTGGCATCGATCCCTCGATGGGCGATGTAGGAACTGTTCTCATCAACACGGTGAACGCCGAGGGGGATTATCAGATCGAACGGGCGGACGTTGAGAAAGTTCGCTACGGCAATCGAACCGGCGCGGCATTCTCGTCTACCGACGGACACACCGAACGGATGGAAGTCTTTGTCACGCTCAACGACGGCTGGTATGGCAAAGTCGTCGTGATCGCCAACATTGGCGGATTAGTCGAATACGCCGACCTGATCGACACCATGATCGCCTCACTTCACAACGTCAACGCGGCTAATGTGGCTCCCGCCGCTGTCGCCAGCGCCGCTACTGCCAACCCGTCCGCATCCACCGGCGGCACTGCCTGCATCGTCAGCACCGACAGCGCCAACAGCGCGCAGCTGCGCGTCGGTCCGGGTACCAATCGCGGCGCGATCAGCTTCCTGCCCACTGGCACCGACGTGACCGTCACCGGGCGGATTGAAGTCGACGGCGGCGTATGGTATCAACTCGACAAGAGCCAAGCCGCGCCCAACGGCACGGCAGCAGCGGAATTGTGGGTTGCGGCGGAGTCAGTGAACGCCAGCGGCGACTGCGATCACGTCGGCGAGACCTCCGCGCCGCCGATCATCCCGGCAGCGCCGCAGGTGGTGCAGCCGCCTAGCTCGCCCTCGACGGGCGGGGGCGGTGCGGCGACGGGACTCCTACAGCCCGCATCCGGCAGGTGGACGATGACCCTCAACGCGACGACCAACGCCTCGTGTCAGGGTTATCAAAACGTGCCATTCCAGACTTCGGAAGTCTACAACCCCATCGTCACGACCAGCACGCTCACGCCGCTGAGCAGCAACTCGTTCCGTTTCTGGGGATCGGTTTTCACGCGCGTCCCCGGCACCAACAGTTTTGCCGGTCCGCACACGTTCACCGAGGTGGACATCGTGGCGCAGTTCCGCTTCGACGTGCAGTCGTCGAGCTACATGTCGGGGCAAATCGTCGCCAATTACGAGCAGCAAGGCGTTCCATGCAGTGACACGGTGCTGTTCGTCGTCAGTCGTTAAGCGCTGACCGGGCTATATCATGTCGGGGCAGGATTTAATCCTGCCCCGACACATCAATTCATTGAGACGAACGGGTCGCCGGAGGGGAGATGCGTGATCGGCACATCCGGCAGGCGCTCCCGCAGCCAGTCCGCCAAATACGCCATGCCTGCTTCCTCGCTGACCTCGTGCCCGGTGACGATCAGCGCTTTGCTGTGCCCCTGATAGCGCGCGTCGCGGACGTATTCCGCCATCTCCCACTCGTGAACCTCGCCGGTGATCACCACGTCTGCGTCGCCGCCCAAGACCTTGATCTGCCATTCAGCACCGGCGAACCCCGGCAGCAGCATCGCCTTGCTGCATACCTGATCGGCGTCGCCGATCACCAGCATTCGCTGGCTGCCGAGCTTAGCTTGGACGTGGGCGACTAGATCGCCCAAGCGCGTTGGGGACAGGTGGATCAGCATGGGGCTGGTGGGATCACTGTCGGCAGTCCAGTCGAGCGCGCGCAGCATCCCGATCAGGATGCCGTCCGGCTGCCGTCGATGCCAATAATCGTGCAGCCGCCAGACGACCAATCGGTGATCGTCCACGAACTGCTTTTTGGCGGCGTAAACCGGATCATCCGCCAGCCAGTCGACGCGATTTTGATGATTGTAGAAGGGCGTTTCGTGGCTGATGACGAGGTTCGCCCCGGCATCTACCGCGCGCTGAAGCACGTCCTGACTGGCGACAAACGTCGTCGCAATGCCGGTGACTTCCTGCGCCGGGTCGCCCGTGACCACGACGTCGACGGTCTGCGGCAGAGTCGGGACGCCCATGTCGCGCAGGATGGTGTCAATCACAGCTTGGGTGGTGGGCATCATTCGCTCCTGAAATAACAGGTCTAAGCGGTTGGGTTGGCATTTTTAAGCGGTCAATCAGAAATGAGCTAATTTCAATCGCTGATCTCGCTGTCATTCAATACCAAACAGCGTCCTTGGACAGGCGTTATACCTTCTGCAAGATTAGAAAACGGCGTTTGCCGATAGTTTCTTGTTGGAGTCGCTTGTAACGTGGATAAGTTGCCTTCTGTGATTTATCACTCACCACGGCAGCAATTCCGCCTATGACGAGAACATCATATTGAGCTTGCAATAAGGAGGTTGTTAGATTGTCGTCAGCATCAGCTTGCCAGTTAGTGACATTTCCGTAGGGCACATCACAGATGATGAGGTCGACTGATGCGCTGTCGGCGCTTGGTTGGAGCGCATCTGCCGCCCATGTTTGTGTGCTGATCGATGAGGCGGGTAAGCACTGACGAAGTCGTTCGACACTTTCGAGTGCGTCATGATGCGAGGATTTGTCGTAGGTATCTGCTAAGTCACGCAGGCTGTTCCGCCGTGTGTCTAAGCCTGCGGGCGTCAACAAACTCAGGTTAGCGGTTGCCAACCTGACGATGTCCGCATTGATGTCCGAGCCGTGGAGGGACTGGATACCGGCACCATGAAGCAAGCCGATCACGGTCAAGAGATAGCCGCCACCACAGCAGGGATCATAAACCCGCAGCCGCTGCCCGGTTGGGAAGTAAGCGGCACATCGCTGGAAGATTTCGCTGGCTAGTCGTACCGGAAACGAGGTCGTACCTCCCTGTGAGAGCAGCACCCGTCCTGCCGCGAAATCTTCGTAGTTTTCTTTTTCAGTGACATATCGATACTGCATCTTATCGTCTGGGTTCCGCTGCTAACCGCTAAACGTACTTCTTTACGATGCCGACCAACTGCTGCGCGCGGTGACGGAAGGTGTGCTCTTTGAGCACGCGCTCGCGGGCGGCGCGCCCCACCGCGATCCGCTCGGCGTCGTGCGTCAGCAGATAGCGGTAGC
Source organism: uncultured Chloroflexia bacterium (assembly GCA_963826685.1). GTDB lineage: Bacteria > Chloroflexota > Anaerolineae > Aggregatilineales > Phototrophicaceae > Flexifilum. The sequence goes on from CAWGYC010000014.1 coordinate 8,869, forward strand.
GATCCAGCGCTTCCTCGCCGGAATTGACGACGAAGACCTCTTTGCCCGGCTCGAACCACGTCTCGATGCCGTCGTAGGGGTTGGCGACGATGCAGCAGCCCATGCTCGCCAGCTCGAACGGACGCGAGGACGACGACGCGAACACGCTGGCGTGAGCAGCGCGGGTCACGCACAGGTTGATCTTGCTGCGGCAGGCGTACTCGCGCAGCTTGCTGAAGCTGAGGTAGGGCAGCAGTTCGGCGCGACCGAGATCGCCGAGTTTCGTGCCGCGCACGGCGAAACGAGCGTCGGGCAGCGCCAGTGACGGCTCGCGGATCAGCGCGTCGATCCATTCGCCGCGATACTCGCGCCCGTGACCGTAGAACAGCACGTCGATGTCCTGCGCCGCCACGTCAACCGGCGCGAACACGTCAGGATCAGCGCCGTAGAACAGCGGGTAGACCTCGCGCGCGCCCATTTCCTTGAGCGCCGCCGCGCCGCCCGCGCTGTTGCTGATAAAGGCGGTGTACTCGCTCAAGTCCGCACCCTGATAGATGCGAAAGCCGGTCGCGAAGCCGCGCAGATTGGGTAGGCTGGCGGGTACGTCGCCGTCATAGTAGAAGATCGGCTTGTGATGGCGGCGCTGAAGCTCGCCCGCGACGCCGACCAGATGATTGAGCGGTGCAGTCAGGACGATCACGGCGTCGATGTCCGGCTCGCGCGTCAGTAGTTCGTCCAGATGCTTCAGCCACAGCGGGGCGATCAGCGTTTGCGCGGTGCGGCGAACGAGGCGGTCCATTGCGGATTCGTCATTAGTGGACGGAGTTGTAGGGGCAGGTTTCAAACCTGCCCCTACAATTCGTTGGCTCACGGCGCGGACGGCTTTGAAGGCGTCGCCCTGCCATTTGGCGGGGTTCGGCTCGGCGCGCCACCACAGCAACTCGATAGCGGGTCCCTGATAAGGCGTGGCGATCACCTCAACGCCGATCTCGTACAGCCCCTTCATCAACTGCCACCACGCCGGGGTTGCGCTGAAGGGTTGCGTCAGGTCGAGTGAGGAGACGACGAATAGGAGTTTCATAGTCGCGTGAGTATAGCCGATTTCCGCCGAAACGAGGTCGCTAGAATGTGCGTATCATAAGTGATGACGTTCGTTTGGAGGGGATCATGAGCTACGGAGATTTCAAACGCTGGCTGTATCGTGGGAACCATCCGCACAGGATCGCCCGCGCGCTGAACGCATTTTGGCGGGCGTTTCACTCGTCGGGGTTGATCCCCAATTGGGTTACGCTGGAAGTAACCGGACGGAAATCCGGGCGCACCATCGCTCTGCCGGTCGCCGTGGCGAACGTGAACGGTCAGCGTTACCTCGTCTCGATGCTCGGCGACGATGCGCAGTGGGTGCTCAACGTGCGAGCGGCGCAGGGCAAAGCCGTCATTCATGCGGGCAAGCGTACCGCTGTGCTGCTTGAGGAAGTCCCGGTCGAGCAGCGCGCGCCGATCCTGAAAGCCTATCTCAAAATTGCACCGGGAGCGCGTCCGCACATCCCGGTCGACAAAGATGCGCCGGTCGAAGCCTTCGCAGCGGTGGCGGCAGATTACCCAGCCTTTCGGATCGTGTCGCAGCCGTAGGAATAGAGCACACCCGCTAGCGACTATCGCCAATCGCCTCAAGATTCGGTACTCTTGAGGCGAAAATTGGATGAAGCGACTGCGATGCCATCCTTCTACAAACTGATGATTCAACTGAACGTTGCCCTCTACCGCCTCTCGCGCGGATTGATCGGCGGGCGTATTATGCTGCTGCTGACGACGACCGGACGCAAGAGCGGCATCGCTCACACGACGCCGCTGCGCTATCTGCGCGACGGCGGGGATTACCTGATCGTCGCCTCGAACTGGGGCAACGAGAAGCCGCCCGCGTGGTTCTATAATTTGCAAGCGAACCCCAACGTCACCGTCGAGGTCAAAGGGAAGCGGTTGGTTGCCCGCGCCGAGATCACCGGCGGTGACCAGCGTGACGCGCTCTATCAACGGTTTGTCGCGGCGGACGCCAGCTTCACGCGCTATCAGGCAGGCGTCGAGCGCACCATCCCCGTGATCGTGCTCCACCCCGTTCAGGACTAGCCGTCCTGTGACCAAATCGCGTTTCCTGCTGATCATCACGCTGATCCTGCTGCTCGCCGCCGCCGAGCGCATCCTGCACATCGGCGACCAGAGCATGTGGTTGGACGAAGGCATCGCCTATTGGAATCAGAAGCAGCCCGACATGATCGCGTGGATGGCGCTCAAGGACGTGCATCCGCCGCTGTATTTTTGGCTGCTACACCTGTGGGTCGGGCTAACGGGGACGACCGCCGTCGCCATGCGGATGTTTTCGGCGCTGGCGTCGCTGCTGAGCGTCGCGGCGGTCGTGCCGCTGGCGAAGCTGCTCGCCCGCGACCGGAGCCGCAGCGAGCGCTGGGTGATCCCGCTGCTCGCGGCGCTGCTGTTGGCGATCAACGATTCCGAAATCTCGCTGGCGCAGGACGTGCGCATGTACGCGCTGCGGACGCTGCTGGCGTTGGCGAGCGTCCTGTTCTACGTTCGCTGGACGCGCAAGCCGGGGGCGATCCGCGCGGCGCTGTGGGTTGGGGCGCTGGTCGCCCTCTATCACACGCACTACATCGGCAGCTTCATGGGCGTGATCATCGGCTTGCACGCGCTGTTTTTCCTGCGCGGGCGGGTGCGGATCAACGCCGTGATCTTGCTGGCGATCAGCGTGGCGCTGTTCCTGCCGTGGTTCGTGCTTTATGGCTTCGGGCAGCGCACGGTCGATACCGGGATTGACGCCGCCCTGCCGTCAAACTGGGGAACGCTGGTCGACCTCGGCTACAAGTATTTCAGCCAAATGTGGTCGCTGATGATCGGCTTACTGCTGCTCGGCTTGGTGCGCGTGCGCGACGATGGGCGCGGCGGTTGGCAGGTCGAGTGGCGTCCGCTCAGCTCGACCTTTCTGCTGGCGGTGTGGATCGGTTTTACGGTCGTCGCGACTTTCATCATCAATTTCTGGTACGACTTCCTGTCGCCGCGCCGGATCATGCTGGTGACGCCCGCGCTGGTTATCCTAACGGCGCGCGGGCTGGCGAACTTCAAGACGGCGACCCGCCTGTTTCTCGTCGCCGTGATCGTGATCTACGGCTTGGCGACCGTCGACGACTACTACCCGAAAGCACCGTGGAATAAGGTCGCCGCGAATCTCGCCCGCTACGCTGATCCGGCTGACCTCGTGCTGATGGAAATCTACCGCGACGATTTCACGATGGATTACTACATCGACACCATGCTGGCGACCGAGACGCCGCGCAAATCGCTGCGGATGTGGCGCGAAGACCGCGCCGCCGATTACCCCGATCAACTGATCAGCGAGATCGACCGGTACAACACGGTTTGGCTGGTTCACTGGAGTCCTGACCTGTCGGCGTTCGGCTTCTTGCAGCAGACCGGGCACGTCCAGACGGCGGAAATGTCGGTCGATCACATTGGCAACTCGCTTGACGTCTACCGCTTCGACCGCGTGCCGCCGGAATCCGAAGCGGTTGGGGCGTTTGCCAACGGCATGACGCTGCGCATGGACGACGTTGATAGCACCGATGCGCGCGTCGATCTGTGGTGGTCGGTCGATCAGCCGGTGGGGGTGGATTACACGACTTCGGTGTTCCTGTTCGACGGGGGCGGGCAGTTGGTCGCGCAGAACGACGGCTTCCCCTTCAACGGCGAGCGCCCGACGACGACGTGGAGCGGGGGCGAGGTGGTCTACGACCCGCACCCGCTCGACTTGAGCGCGCTGCCGTCCGGCGACTACAGCGTCAACGTGCAGGTCTATACGTGGCAAGATCAGGTCAAGCAGCCGACGCTGAGCGGCGATCAATGGCTGACGATTGGGGAGATCGGGAAGTAGCTAATTGGGTAACTTGGTCGCTTACTATGTTATACTTTGGGTGTGATAGTGGTAGCGAGGAAAAGACATGAATACCACCGAAACGCCAATTTTAGATGCTAAAGAAGCTGTCCGACTTGCGCGCGGGCATTTCAAGGAATTCTATAGTGATGTGGCTCTAAATGGTCTTCTGTTAGAGCAGATTGAGATGTCAGAAGACGGCAAGGTTTGGGAAATAACCTTTGGATTTGACACAGATCGTCCAACACTGACCAATTCTGATATTGGGATAGCGAGCATAGCAGCAGGTCGGAACATCCCACGCTATGTGAGAGAATATAAAACCCTTCGCCTTGATGCTAAGACTGGAGAGTTTCTGAGCATGAGCAGAGGTTAGTTTCTTCATGATCGAGAACCTAGACGAGTTAATCGCCCGTTATCGAAAAGCGGGCATTCTCGTTGATACTAATCTCTTGCTTTTGCTGTTTATGGGAAATTTCCAACCTGCGCGGATTACCACTTTCAAACGTACTCAGCAGTTTGTCGAAGAAGATTTCCAACTTTTGATGCTGTTGCTCGGCTACTTCGACAAAATCATCACCACGCCAAACATCCTCACCGAGGTCAGCAACTTATCGGGACAATTGGAAGGCAATCTCAAACTCGCTTATTTTCTTTCAATGGTCAACATTATCGGCGGATTGGAAGAAGAATTCACTCCTCACCCCGCTGCGGCGCGAAACTCGTTTCGGCCTAAGCTCACCTCGTTATGCAACCGAGATAGCTCACGCCGCTGCGGGTGCGCAACGTCGATGACCAGCTCCCCTCTCATTGCAAATGGAGAGGGGGTTGGGGAGTTACCACTTGGCAACACAACCAGAGTTTGCACACTTTGGATTGACGGATACTGGCATTGCCCATTTGGCGCGCGGACAGTATCTCGTGCTGACCGATGACTATCGCCTCGCCGCTCACCTGCTTGAGCTTGGCGTAGACGCCATCAATTTCAATCACTTACGCACCTACATGATGGAGTAGTGCCTTACTCCACGTACCCTAATGCTCTCAACTGCTCGACGATTTTGCGCGTCGACTTCGGCGGTGCGGGAGTCGGTCGGCTGACTGATCCCCTGCACGAAATGCGGTGATCTTGCGCCGCCAGCGCCGCGCTGATCTCCGGTTGATCGGCGGCGAGGTCGCGCGTCTCGGCGGGATCGTCCGCCACGTCGAACAGCGCCTCGACGCCGCTCTCCGCCAGCACCAACTTGTGATCGCCCTCGTAAATCGCGCGGCGCACCTGTCGCAGCCGCAGCCGCTCGACCACCGCCGGACGGCGATGTTCCAGCACGTTCAGAAACATCGAGGGTGGGAAGGCTTCCGCGAAGGCGATTCCTTGCTCGGCGTCGGCGTGACCTTCAATCACGTTCAGCAGCGACAGCCCAGCGACATTGGCGTTGGGATCGGCGTTATCTAGTGGTGGCGTGATCTTGGCGGCGTCGAGAATGGTGTGGAACAGCCGCCGCGTCGAAACATTGCCGCTGATGCGCTGCCCTTCTCCAGCGTCCGGCGCGTGGATCACCAGCGGGACGTGGACGAGTTCCTGATAGACGTTGAACCCGTGCCCGAATAGATCGTGCTCGCCGTGTCCCTCGCCGTGATCGGCGGCGATGATCACGACGGTGTGGTCGAGCGCGTCGCTGGTGCTCAAGTGACGCAGCAGGCGGTCGAGGTGGGCGTCTTGGTGGGCGATCTCGGCGTCGTAGAAGCCGTTGAGCACCGCCCGCTGCCACTCGTCAAAGGGTTGATCGGGCGGGCTTGCCCACGCTGCGCCGTCGGCGTTGAAGCGGTTGACGTAGCGGTAGGCGGCGCGATCATGCCGCAGTTCCGGCGCGATGCGATTCATCACGTCCTGCGGCGGGTGATAGGGCAGGTGCGTACCCATCAGGTTGACGAAGCCAAAGATCGGTCGATCCGCGCCGCCCGCATGATAGGCGTCCCAATAGTCGATCAGGTCGTCAATCGAGTGGGGCGTGCTGCCCTTGAAGTTGATATATTTCGACCAGATCGGCGTCAGCAGCGGATGCAGCGAGACCCGGAACAACTCGTCGGAGCGGGCAAACTGGTTGCCGATCCGACGGGCGTAGGGGCGAAACCAGCGGTTGAAGCGATGCTGTAGATCGTTTTTGCGGACGTCGCCGGGGCGGTTGGGGATGGCGCTGGCGTAGTTGTAGAACTCGGCAAAACCGCGCTGCAAGCCGTTGTCGAGCACGCCGACCAGCGGATTATTGCAAAAGGCGACGGTGTGATAGCCGCCGACCTGCAAAATCTCCGCCAGTGTGGGGTGAGCCGGTGAAAGCTGTCCGTTCGCCTCGGTGACGCCGTGCGCGCTGGGATACAAGCCGGTGAACAGCGACGAATGCGCCGGGATCGTCCACTGCGACGGGGCGACAGCACGTTCGAACAGCACGGCGCGGTCGGCGAAGTGGTCGAACCCCGGCGAGGTCGCGCGCGTATGACCATATATAGACAGCCGGTCGCGGCGCAGCGTATCAAGGATGACCAGCAGAATATCGGGTCGGCGTTCCGATTTAGACGACATGGCAAGTGAACCGATCCATGCGGAGAATCTCATTCAATTTGACAAGGTAACGGGCAGCATTTTAGCACGAAGCTGTGAAAGTCTCATGAATATTTCGTGGAGAGCAGCGCAAACCTAGTTTGGTGTGCGATCTGGTGTGCGCCCCGTACTATACTAATTATGACGAGTATAAACGTGAGAGGGTAGCTATGCGGACGCTGCGAATCGCCCTCATCCAACTAGAATGGGCAGGCAGCCGGGACGCGATGGCGGCGCAGTATCGCGCGCTGATCGCGCGGGCGGCGGCAGCGGGCGCGCGCTTGATTTGCCTGCCTGAACTGTCGCTTTCGCCTTACTTTCCCGGCACGACCGATCCGCAGGGCTTCACATGGGCAGAACCGATCTCCGGCGGTGCGACCGGCACGCTGTTCAGCGAACTCGCGCGCGAACATGGAGTCTCGATCATCAGCAGCCTGTTCGAGCAGACCGACGACGGTCGCACCTTCGACACCGCGATCCTCCACGATGGGCAAGGGAAGCTGGCGGGCATCACGCGGAAAATCCACATCCCTTACGGCGAAGGCTACAACGAAACCGACTTCTTTGCGGCGGGCGCGGAATATCCCGTGTTCGATGCCGGGGGCGTCAACGTCGCGACACCGACCTGCTACGATCAGTGGTTCCCGGAACTGGCGCGCATCTACAGCCTGAATGGCGCGGAGTTGATCTTCTACCCGACGGCGATTGGCGCTGAGCCAACCGATCCCGACATTGACACGCAGGACGCATGGCAGACGATCATGCGCGGGCACGCCATCGCCAACGGCGTGTTCGTCGGCGCGGCGAACCGAACCGGGGTCGAGAATGGCGTCCGCTTCTACGGCAGCAGTTTCATCTGCGACCCGATGGGGCGCGTGCTGGCGCAAGCCGGACGCGACACGACCGAAATCATCACTGCTGAACTCGATCCGCAATCATTGGAACATTGGCGCGCCCTGTTTCCGCTGCTGCACCAGCGGATGCCACAAACCTACGGGCGCATACTCGACGCATTTGGGGAAGGCGGCAGCTATGAGCATACACGTCAACTGGGATAATGCTGACGAAACGATATTATTGTGGACCTTTGTCGGGCGCTGGACGTGGGGCGAATACGACGATGCCTTTAAACAGGCGAACGCGATGCTCGACGCTGTCGATCACGGCGTCGATTTCCTCTACGACGTGCGCGAGATGAGCATCTTGCCGCCCGATTTGATCACGCAGTTCAAACTGCGCTATCTCACGAAGCACGCCAATACGCGGCAGTTTCTGGTGGTCGGCGTGGATAACTATCTGCAACTGCTCTGGAATACCTTCACGAACCTGCCCTATGCGCGCCATCTCCGCGTTCTCTATTTCGATTCGCTCGACGAGGCGCGTGAGTTCAGCCAGCAGCGCCCCGGCGAGTGACGCCTGCCGCCCAGTTCGGGGTGGCAAAAATCGATTAGTACGCCTATAATATTACAAATCTTATTTCACGGAATGACTCATGCACCAGCACGAATCGGGCGATACCGGCGACCTTAAATTCGCGTTCTTCCTCAACCTGAGTTTCACGCTGCTAGAACTGGTCGGCGGCGTCTTGGTCAACAGCGTTGCCGTGCTCTCCGATGCGCTGCACGACCTCGGCGACAGCGTATCGCTGGGGCTGGCGTGGGCGCTTGAGCATTACGCCAACCGCAAGAGCGATCAGCGTTTCAGCTACGGCTACCGGCGCTTTTCGCTGCTGGGTGCGTTGATCAATGGGCTGATCCTGATCGGCGGATCGCTGTTCATCTTCGCCGAGACGCTCCCGCGTCTGAGCCAACCGGAGTCGTTCAACGTGCCGGGGCTGATCCTGTTTGCGATTGTCGGCGTCGTCGCCAATGGGGCGGCAGCTTTGCGCCTGCGCGGATCATCGTCGACCAACGCGCAGGTCGTCGGCTGGCACTTGATCGAGGACGTGCTGGGCTGGGCAGCGGTGCTGATCGTCGGAGTCGTCTCACTGTTTGCCGACGTGCCGATCCTCGACCCGATCCTCTCGCTGCTGATCATGGCGTTCGTGCTGGTCAACGTCCTGCGCAACCTCAGAAAAACGGCGGCGCTGTTCTTGCAAGGCGTCCCGCGCAGCGTCGATCTGGAAGCTGTGCGTGCCAACCTGCTGAGCATCGCGGGCGTCGAGTTGATTCATCATCTGCACGTCTGGTCGCTCGATGGTCAGCATAACGTCGTGACTGCGCACCTCGTCGTCCCCGGCGCAACCGACAAGGCGGGCATCATTCGCATCAAGCAGGCGGCGGTGCGGGCGATTCAGGCGCTGGATGTGGCGCACGTGACGCTTGAAGTCGAGTACGACGACGAACCGCACGAACCGGCATTTCACGGGGAGTGATCTTTTACCCTATTCCCTCTCCGCTGTCCTTCAACCTCCCGCCCTGATGGCTAAACAAAAACGAGGCGCTCTCTTAAGCGCCTCGCTAAACCTGATCGATCTGCCTCCGAGCAGCTCAGCACTCGGTACTCGGTACTTCTTCTATTCGTCGTCGACGCCGAAATCGCCGTCACCGCTGGCGGGTGCCCGTTTTACGCCGGGAACCGCCGGTTTGACGCCGCTCAGCGACGGCATCCCGTACTGCTCGCGGATGGCGTTTTCGATTTCGTCGCGCACGTCCTTGTTTTCGGTCAGATAGGCTTTGGCGTTCTCGCGTCCTTGACCGAGCAGCCCATCATTGTAGCGATAGAAGGCGCCGCGCTTCTCGACGATGCCCAGTTCCGAGCCGAGGTCGAGCACTTCGCCGCTCTTGCTGATGCCGCCTTCAAGGAACATGATGTCGAATTCAGCTTCGCGGAAGGGCGGCGCGACCTTGTTCTTGGTCACGCGAATGCGGACGCGGTTGCCGACAACCTCGCCGCCGCCGGCTTTGATCGACTCCAACCGGCGGATGTCGAGGCGTACGCTGGCGTAGAACTTGAGCGCGCGCCCGCCGGAGGTGGTCTCTGGCGAGTTGTGAACGACCACGCCATCGACGACGTAAGTGTGATTGCCCTCGACCTCTAGGTCGAAGCGCTGCATCGATTTGGTGCGCGGTTTCGCGTAAATGTCCAAAATCGGCATCGGGACGGCTTCTGTATGCTCGCACGGCTCGGATTGAATCGGGCGGAACTGACCGCGCATTTCAGGCATCAGCTTGTAGTCCATCGAAGGATGGACGTAGCGCGCGATCCAAGCATGGAATTTGCTGACGGCGGCTTTGTTGCCAATGATAATCTTGCCGGAAAGGTCATTCTTCGCCTCGATGTCGTGCTCGGCGAGCCAATCGACCAGTAACTGCCGGTCTTCGTAGGAGAAGCTGTGCGCGGCGATCTCGACGCGCCAGCGGCGGTGATTGTCAAACGTGCCGTCGTCCATGTACCAAATCGCGGCTGCCAGCGGGCTTAAGCGATCCAGCCACTCGCGCGTAATGCGCTTGCCGCCTTTGCCGTTTTCCTTGTAGACCAGTTCGGCGATCTGGCGAAGCTCGTACATCGGGATCGTGTCGAAGGCGTGCCCGCCCCGGACATTGGTGCCGCGATAGCCGACAACCCCCTCGAACAACGATTGCTTCCATTCGCAGTAATCGGTTTGCGCCGCCCCGTGAGTCACACGGAACTGCGCGCTGTAGGGCTTGATTCGCCCGATGTGCCCATCACCGAGCAGCGAGCCAAGAATGACCTGCTCGTGCAGCGGCGTTAGGTAAAAAGGGACAGTCGTCATCAGGTTGTCGCCCACTTCGAGATCGCCTGCCTGCTCGTAACCATGCTCCGTCAGCAGCGTGTGATTCGGCGTGCAAGCGAAGCTGCGCTTGCCGTTGCCGTAATTCGAGGCGACCTTGAATTGAAGGAATTGATCGGCTTTACCATTGTCGAAGTAGTTGACGATCTTGCGCGGCGCGAACATGCCGGTCTTCACATCGTAAGACAAGACTTCAACGTCGAGTTTCTGATTGACGATCTTGCCGATCTTCTCGGTCGAGCCATCCGCTAAGACGACGCGGGTGTTGTACTGGAAACAGCCGTACATCACGCCAATCTTGTCGCGTAGTTGGTTGGTGAACATCACGCAGGCGTTCGACTGCTTGATCGCGCCGGAGAGCTTGCGCAGCGCTTGGCTCATCAAGCGCGCCTGAATGCCGACGTGGCTGTCGCCCATCTCGCCTTCAAGTTCGACGCGCGGCACCAGCGCGGCGACGCTGTCCATCACCACCACGTCGAGCGCGCCGGAGCGCACCAACGCCTCGGTGATTTCGAGCGCCTGCTCCGCCGTATCCGGCTGTGAGATGTAGAGCGTTTCGACGTTGACGCCAATTGCGCGGGCGTAGGATGGGTCGAGCGCGTGTTCCATGTCCACGAAGGCGCACAAACCGCCGCGCTTCTGCGCCTCGGCGATCACGTGCAGGCAGACGGTGGTTTTGCCGGAGCTTTCAGGACCGTAGATTTCGACAATGCGTCCGCGCGGCACGCCGCCGACGCCGAGCGCGATGTCGACCGTCAGCGACCCGCTGGGGATCGAGTCGATCTCCATGTGTGCGGCGTCGCCCAAGCGAATGACCGTCCCGTCGCCAAACCGCTTGGTGAGGTCGGTCAGGGTCGCGTCGAGCGCCTTCTGCCGTCCCTCGTTATCGACTGGCAGTGTAATGGTGAGGTCTTTTGCATCTTTAGATGATTTTCTCGGAGCCAACGCACCCATCCTTTACCGCTAGGTTGTCTTCTTCATTATACGCACAAAATTACTTGGCGAAGTTACCACCAATGATAGCATTTTTGTTCTAAATTAGCAAGCGCTGATCGCAAAATGTCGCCCTCACGAATGTGGCATCACCGGCTGAGCGGCGCAGCGGCGCCACCTTATTTGACGGCGAATTGAGCGACGGCGCGCGCGCCGTCAGTGCGCCAACCGGCGGCGCTGGCGTCAAGGTGATCGGCTTGACCGGGTGCTAAGCCGACGATGGGATCGCTTTTGAGCGTCCGCAGTGCCAGCAGGGGCGCGGGGAAGTAGTCCACCACCTGCGAGAAGGGAGTCGCCGAGTCCCAGAGCGCGTCGCCGACGATGCGGCGGTAGTTGGCGTCGCCCTTGAAGATCACCAGTGCCGCGCGGGAGAAGAAATCCTCGAAGCGCGGCGGCATCTCCCACAAGAACCAGCCCGTATTCCAGTAGATGTCCGGCTCGACCAGCAGCCGACCGTCAAGCAGGGCGGTTTGCAGGCGCGTGCCGACCTCTTTCGCCGCTGCGCCGAAACCCTTGACTCCGGTGATCGAGTCGCGTCCAGTCATGGCGGCGAGAAAGGTCAGCACGTCGTCGTAGGTCGCGTCGCTGACGAAGGTCGGGTGGCGCTTGGCGTGGAGGATGACGCGCTCCGCCGCGCCGTCGAGCAGGGCGTCGGCGAGCACGAGGTCGAGCGCGAGTTCCGTCCCGGCGTTGTCGAGCACGACGTGGACTTCGCCCGGCTCGCGGCTGAGCAGATGATTGAGCGCGACCTGCCGCTCGTCGACCAGCAGATCGGCAGCAGCCGCCACCGTCCCGCGCGCGGCGATGGCAGGGATACTGAGATCGATGCGGTTGCCCCACAGGGAAGCCAGCAGCAGCGCGGCGATGCGCGCGTCGTCGGGCGGCAGCGCCAGCGCTTGATCGAGCGCGCGTCGGAGTGCCGCGCTGCGGATCGCTTCGATTTTGTTCGGCGCGTAAGGATCGCGCCCGGCTTCCTGCCAGCCGACCGCCGCGACGATCAAGCGGTAGGCGTAGGTTTCGGCGAAGAACCAGTCGGTGTTTTGCCACGTGTCGCCGCGATGCCGCGCCAGCAGCGCCGCCCAAACCGGATCGCTCAACGGCGGGATCGGCGCGTCGGCTTCAAGATTACACGCCAGCGCTTCGAGCGCCGCCAACACCTCCGGCGGGTAATCCGGGTTGCGGCGCCGGGTCTCACGGATGATTTCCGGCAGCCGTACCGCCATCGTCTGCTGGGCGAAGGCGTTGCTGCCGTCGGTGCGGATCGGCGGCGGGCGATAGCTCACGATTACGACTCGTCGTCGAGCAGGTAGCGGGCGATCAATTGAGCGCTGTAGAGCAGGCTGTCCTTATGGGTGCGCTCGTAGGCGTGCGACGCTTCGACGCCGGGACCGATCAAGCCGACGCGCGCATCGCCGCCGGATCGCCAGTAAGCAGTGCCATCCGAACTATAGAAGACGTAAATGTCGGTCTTGAAGGGAATCGCATAGGCGGATGCGATCCGCCGCAGTTTCTCGTTCATGGCGAAGTGATAGGGTCCGCCGCCATCCTTGACGCAGATCGAGACGTTGTATTCGTCGGAATTCTGCCCTTCGCCGATGGCTGCCATGTCGATGGTCAGCAATTCGGCTAACCCGTCGGGCAGACCCGCCGCGCCACCGTGCCCGACCTCCTCGTAATTGGCGATCAAGATGCTGGTGTCCTGCGCGGGCGACAAGCCGGCGTCGACCAGCGCCAGCAGCGCCCCGTAGATCGCGGCGACCCCGGCTTTGTCGTCCAGATGGCGTGAGCGGATGAAGCCGGTCTCGGTGACCTCGACGCGCGGATCGAGAAAGACGAAATCGCCGACTTCAATGCCGAGTGCGCGCGTGTCGGCGGCGCTGAAGGTCTTGGCATCGATACGGACTTCCATCAAGTCGGCGGTGCGTTCGGCGGTGCGCAGATTGGCGTTGACGTGGGTGCTCGGATTGCTCGGCAGCACCGTCCCGCGATAGCGCCGGTCGTCGGCGGTGCGGAGGGTCACGCCCTCGAACTCGATGGCGTTCCACATATAGTTGCCCAACTGGGTCAGTTTGAGCCGACCGCTCGGCTTGATCTCCTTGACCAGCGCGCCAAGTGTATCGACGTGGGCGGTCAGGGCGCGAGGCGCATCACTGCCGATGCCTTTCCACGTCGCCAGCAGCGCGCCCTTGCCGGTCGTCGTCAGTTCAAGGTTGGGGATGGCGCTGAAGGCTTGGCGGACGTACTCAATTCCTTCGACGGAATAGCCGGTCGGACTGGGTGTATTGAGCAAGCCGACCAGAAAATCGACGGTGGCGTCGAGATTAATTGTGATATCGCTCATGTAACGATCATTCCCTTCGGCAGCAAAGCGCTGGATCAAAGCGCCTATAATTATGGCGATGAATTGTCAGGACGCCAAAGAATTGAGGCAAGTCATGGGACAGCTTGATGGAAAAGTCGCAGTGATCACGGGGAGCAGCCGGGGTCTCGGCGCGGCGATTGCGGCTGCCTATGCCCGTGAAGGCGCGGCGGTCGTGCTTTCGGCGCGGGGCGCTGATCGGCTGAACCAGACGGTGCAGGCGCTGATCGCGCAGGGCGGGAAAGCCGCCGCTTTCGCTGCTGACGTCGGCGATCCGGCACAGGTCGAGGCGCTGGCGGATTTCGCCGTGCAGACGTTCGGCAAAATTGACATTTGGGTCAACAACGCCGGTGTCTCCGCCGTCTATGGACCAACCGCCGAGATTCCGCGCGGGAGCTTCGAGCGCGTCATCAGCACCAACATTTTGGGCACTTATTACGGATCGCTGGCGGCGCTGGATCGCTTCACGGCGCAGGGCAGCGGCAAGCTGATCAACTTGCTAGGGCGCGGCGACCGGAAACCCATCGCCAACCAGAACGCCTACACGGCGAGCAAAGCGTGGGTTCGGAGTTTCACACTGGCGCTGGCGCAGGAACACAAGGATCAAGGCATCGGCATCTATGCCTTCAATCCCGGCTTGGTCGATACCGACCTGCTGCGCAAGCCGGACGCGGTGGCAGGCTATGAGCAGAGGCTCAAGCCGCTGAGCACGGTCATCCAGATGTGGGGTAACCAACCGGAAGTGCCCGCCGAGAAAGCGCTGTGGCTGGCGTCGGCGGCGACCGACGGCAAGACCGGCTTGGAGGTCAAGCTGCTGACGCCCACCGTGCTGGTGCGGGGCGTGCTCAAATTGCTGCGCAGCAAGATCACGCGAAAGCCGCTGCCGGAAGTGCCGCTCGACGTCACGACGGTAGCGCCGCGCAGCGCGCCTAAAGCTAGACAAGGGCAGAGCGCCCGAGTATAGTTGCGGCGTTTTCGCTGACGTGGAGGGCTGATGCGCCGCCGTTTACCCGATCTCCTGATCATTGCGCTGCTGCTCGTCCTGCCGCTGCTGATGTTCTGGCAGCAGACGGTCGGCGGTAAGACGCTGATCCCGGCGGATAACCTCTACCAGTTCCAGCCGTTCGCCGCCTATCGTGATCAGGTGGGCGCGCCGGAAATTCCGCAGAACGATCTGGTCAGCGACCTCGTGCTGCAAAACTACCAGTTCAAGACCTTTATCCGCCAGAGCATCGCGCAGGGCGAGATTCCGCTCTGGAATCCGCACCAGTTTAGCGGGATCGCCTTCTTCGCGGCGGGTCAGCAGTCGATGCTGTACCCCTTCAGCCTGATCTATTACGTGCTGCCGCTGGCGTCGGCTTACGGCTGGTTCATGGTCAGCCAATTGTGGCTCGCCGGTATTTTCATGGTTTTGCTGCTGCGCGGACTCGGCGTTGGGCGATCCGGCGGCGCGGTGGCGGGCGTGACTTACCAACTGAGCGCCTTCTTCGTGATCAGCGCGGTCTTCCCGATGATCGTGGCGGCGGCGGTCTGGCTGCCGCTGATTCTGCTGATGATCGAGTTCATCATCACGCAGCGGCGGGCGCTGCGCGGACTCCCGGCGAGTGTCCCTTGGATCGCCATCGGCGCGATTGCGCTCGGCTGCTGCCTGCTGGCGGGGCACGTCGAGATCACCTACTACACGCTGATCGTAGCGGCGTACTACACGGCGGCGCGGCTGATCTACATTCTGTGGAAAGGGCGTAAAACTGACCCCACCCCCAACCCCTCCCCGACTTCAGGGAGGGGCGAGTACACACCGCAGATCGCGGAGTCGGGGTCAAGCGCAGAATCTTCAGTCCTCAGTCCTCAGTCCCCAGTCCTTAACTCAGTACTCAGTACTCGGTACTCGGTACTGCATTTCGTTTTTATTCGCGGCGCGATGGTCGCGGCGCTGCTGGTGCTGGGCGTCGGCTTGGGCGCGGTGCAGTTCATCCCGACCTTCGAGGCGGCAAACGGCAATTTTCGCTCGGACTCGGCATCGCTGGAGCAGGTGCTCGGCTGGGCAGACCCGCCCCGCGACGTGATTCAGTTCCTGATGCCCAACTTCTACGGCAGTCCCGCTCAGCACAGCTACTTCGACATCTTCAGCGGGCAAACGGTCTCGCTGGCGGCGACGCCGACCCTCAACGCCGAGGGCAACCCGCTGACGACGATCAACTGGGGCGTAGAGCGCAATTACGTCGAATCGGCGCTCTACGTCGGCATTCTGCCGCTGGCGCTGGTGCTCTACGGGCTGATCAAGCGGCGGACGATTCATCAGGTGATCATGGCGCTGCTGGGCGCGGTGTCGCTGACCTTCATGTTCGGCTTGCCAACCTATGCGCTGCTCTACATCCTGCCCGGCATCAATCAACTGCATTCACCCTTTCGCTGGGTCTTTCCGCTGACATTGGTCGTCGCGGTGCTGGCAGGTTTCGGGATGGACGCGCTGCTTTGCAGCGTGTTCGAACGCGAAGCCGACAAGTGGGCGCGGCGCTTCGGCATCGGGCTGATCGGCATTGGCGTGCTCACGCTGATCGGTTTGGCGGGCGCGCGGCTGTTCTATCCGCAAATCGCGCCGCTGGTCGAGCAAGTCTTCACGTCGCTGGCGTTGGCGACGCAAGCCTTCAGCGACGCGCGGATGTTCTTCAGCGCCGAGTTCGTCAACATCGCTATTTTCGGCGTAATCACGCTGCTGGCGGGCGTGGTGTTCCTTTTCCCCTCACCCCGGGCGAACGCGCAAACTTTGTTTGCCTTTCGCCCTTCCCCTCTCCCACGCAAGCGGGGAGAGGGGCAAGACTCCCCTTCGCCCCGTTTACGTGGGAGAAGGGGCTGGGGGATGAGGGGGGCATTTGCCATTGCCCTGATTGCGGCGGATTTGCTGATCGCGTCGGGAGGCTTCAACCCGGCGGTTGATCCGGCGCTGCTCGATTTCACGCCGCCGTCGATTGCGTGGCTGCAAGCTCAACCGGGGGAGTGGCGCTACACGACCTACGAAGACCCGGTGACGTCGCCGCACCTGCTGAACGCCAACGTGACCATGCGCTACGGACTCGACGACGTGCGCGGCTACGAGAGTATCATCCCCAAGCGCACCGTCGATTTCATGCAACAGATCGCGCCGCAGGTGCAGCTCCAGTACAACCGCATCGCGCCGATCTACACGGATTACGGCGACCTTGATTTCGACCCGCTGACGGCGCTCGAATCGCCGCTGCTCGACGCGCTCAACGTGCGCTACGTGATCAGCGGGGCGGCGACGAGCGATCGATCTGCCCGATTACACGCTCGCGTACGAAGATGAAGCGGTTCGCATCTGGGAGAACGGCGGCTGGCTGCCGCGCGCCTATACCAGTCGCCGACACGCCCAACCGGGCGCTAGAGGCGTCACGCCAGCCGGTATCGATCACCGGCGACAGCGGGCGCGAACTGACCTTCGACCTGCGGATCGACCAGCCGGGGATGCTGGTGGTCAGCCAGAGTTATGCCGACGGCTGGCGTGCCTACTTGCGCGCGCCCGGCGCGGGCGAGGACGCGGAAACGCAGGCGCAGGTGATCGCGGTGCAGGGCGATCTGCAAGGCGTCATTCTGCCCGATGCGGGCGCGTTCACGGTGCGGCTGGTCTACAGCCCGCAGAGTTTTCAAGTCGGCATGTTCGCCTCGGTCATCAGCGGCGCGCTGATCGTGCTGATGCTCGGTATTTGGCTGTGGCGGATGTTCGTCGGCGCAGCGGAGAACGCCAGCACGACCATGCGGGTTGCCCGCAACAGCCTCGCGCCGATCATCCTCAACCTGTTCAACCGGGGGATCGATTTCGCCTTCGCGCTGGTGATGCTGCGCGTCCTCGGTCCGACCGACTCCGGCTGGTACTTCTACGCTGGGATCATCTTCGTCTGGTTCGACATCTTCACCAACTTCGGGTTGAACCTGTACCTGACCCGTGAAGTCGCCCGCGACCGATCACGGGCGGCGCACATTTTCTTCAATACCAGCGCGATGCGCATCGGCTTGGCGATTTTGGGCGTACCGCTGCTGCTCGGCTTCCTCGGCGTCCGGCAGGTGACCGTCACGCCGCCGATCAACGACGCCGCGCTGATCGCCATCCTGATCTTGTACGTCGGCTTGCTGCCTAACAGCCTCAGCACCGGCTTGACAGCGTTGTACTACGCCTTCGAGCGGGCGGAAGTGCCCGCCGCCGTCGCCACTGTCGCCACCATCAATAAGGCGGTTTTCGGCGTGCTGGCGCTGCTCGGCGGCTACGGGATCATTGGCTTGGCGGCGGTCAGCATCTTGACTAACGTGCTCACGCTGGCGCTGTTGGGCTGGAACGCGAGGAGGATGCTAAGAACAAACCTCACCCCCCGACCCCCTCTCCGTGAGGCGAGGGGGAGCAGGGCGCAGCGCGCTGCGCCCCTACGTGACGACGATGTTGTAGAGGCGGGTTTCAAACCCGCCCGAACCCGGATTCTTGACCTGCCGCTGATCCGCGCGATGGCGGGCGAGAGCTGGTTCTTGATGCTCAATCACTTTCTGGCGACGATCTTCTTTCAGATCGACGTGGTGATCATCGAGGCGGATCACGGGGCGAAGATGGTCGGGCAGTATTCGGTCGCCTACAAGTGGCTGCAAGCGATCAACATCATCCCGTCGTTCTTCACGCAAGCGCTGCTGCCGGTGATGTCGCGGCAGGCGCACGAAGACCGCGACGGGCTGCGGCGCAACTACATCTTGGCGATCAAGCTGCTGGTCAGCGTGGCAATGCCGCTGGCGGTGTTCTTCACCTTCTCGTCGGAATTTCTGGCGGGCGTCTTGGGCGGCGCTCAGTATTTGCCGGATGGCGCGATTGCTACCCAGTTGATGATCTGGAGCATCCCGATTGGCTGGATGAACAGCCTGACCCAGTACGTGCTGATCGCGCTCGACTTGCAGCGGCGGATCACGCGGGCGTTCGTGGTGGCGGTGACGTTCAACATCGTCACCAACGTGGTGCTGATCCCGCTGTATGGCTATCGTGCGGCGGCGCTGACGACGATTGCTTCGGAGGCGGTGCTGCTGATTCCGTTTGCGCGGCTGTTACAGGGGGCGTTGGGAACGCTCCCGTGGTGGGGGATGATTTGGCGACCAATGGTGGCGGCGGCGGTCATGTTCGCGGCGCTGGCAGTGGGTTGGAACGTCCAGCCCGTGCTGGCGCTGGTCATCGCCAGCGCGATCTACGGCGTCGTGCTGCTGGCGCTGCGCCCGTTCAGCGGAGACGAGATCGCGCGGCTGCTGCCGCTGCTTCCCGCCCGGCTGCGACGAGCGTTCGCTTAGCGGGTATGGATTAGTCGTGACCCTCGTAGCGACTTCTGCCGCTGCGACGTGCGCGCTTGCTCCGACTGAACGACTTTGAATTCTTCGTCGCGGATCACGCGGCGCACGTAGGGGTTGGCGAGCACCGGCATCCGCAGCGTTTCGTCACCGTTGTGCAGGTTGAAGACGAAGACCGTCACCAAGCGGGTTCCGGCGTGCCAGTAATGTTCCTCAATACAATTATCTTCTGCGACCCAATGATTTTGCATCGCGGTCAGCAGCGCGTCACCCCCGGCGAATTTCTCTGACGTATCGCACCAGTGGCGAGAGAAATCGGGATACTGCGAGTGCAGGTTCGAGCTATCCTGAATCATATTATCCGTTTCATCCTTAGAGAACTATTTCATGCGGTAATCTTAGTATAACGGGTTTTTGTTAAAAGCGGATGAAGCCAGTTGGCAGCAATGATCGACCCTCGACGAAGCGAGCAACCGCCGCCGGGATGCGACCAATACGCCGCTCAAGCCGGCACATCACCTTGATCTGTGACCAGTCGTTTAGGAGAACCAAGTCATGACGGTACAACGAATCGTATGCTTCAAATTTGCCGAATCCGCTGCCGATTCGGATCGCCAGTCGCATATGCAAGCGCTGGGCGCGCTCAAGGATGCTATCCCGCAGATTGCCAGTTACAGCGGCGGATTCGGCATTTCCGGGGATTTCGGCGCTGCGCCCAAGTACGACGCGCTGCACTATCTGACCTTCGCCTCGATGCAAGACGTCGCCGTCTATTTTGATCATCCGGCGCATCAACAATTTGTCGCGGATTACAAGCATCTGTGGACGGACGTTCTGGTTCTGAACGCCGATATTGCCGAGTGACCGGTGTTCAAGTGCGCGCAGTCGTTTGATCAACGCATGATCTTAAAGTTTTCCGTTATACTTAGACGAACGGAATCCGTGCTTAGGTGGGATGATGATCCTGAGCGAACTACTTGAGGAACGGCGGGAAGAAATCTTGGCTGTTGCCGAGCGGCATGGCGCGTATAACGTGCGGATTTTTGGCTCAACCGCACGGGGCGAGGCGCGTCCCGGAAAGTGACGTTGATTTCTTGGTCGAGTTCAAACCCGGCTATGGCTTGATTGACCGGATCGCGCTGATCCAAGACCTACAAGACCTGCTTGGCTGCAACGTAGACGTGGTGCGCGAACGGTCGCTGCGCGAGCGTATCCGCGCGAACGTCATGAAAGATGTGGTCAGGTTGTGAAAGATCAAGCTGTTTACTTAAGCGAGATTCTGGAGCGCATCCGGCGAATTGAAGAATTTACCGAAGAAGGGCGTGCTGCATTTTCACAATCGATTCTCCTTCAAGATGCGGTGATTCGCAGCTTTGAAGTGATCGGGGAGGCGGTTAAGCGCTTGTCGCCCGACCTTACGACGCAATATCCGTCTGTTCCTTGGCGGCAAATCGCGGGCTTTCGTGATGTACTGATTCATCAATACGATGACATTGACATTGACGAAGTGTGGGATGTTGTTGAAAAACACCTGCCACCACTCAAGCGAGCAGTAGAAGCCTTGTTGAAGGGCTTAGAGGACGAGGATTCCCTATGAAAATCGGCATCGTCGGCACGGGATTTGTCGGGGCGACGGCGGCGTATGCGCTGGTGATGCGCGGCGTCGGGCGCGAGATTGTGATGGTCGACAAGAACATGCAGCGCGCCGAAGCCGAAGCCGACGACATCCTGCACGCGATCCCGTTCGCGCACCCGCTGTCGATCTACGCGGGCGACTACAACGCGCTGGCTGGCTGCCGGGTGGTGGTGATGGCGGCGGGCGTTAATCAGAAACCGGGTGAGACGCGGATGGAACTGCTCAGCCGGAACGCGGGCGTCTTCCGCGAGGTGATCCCGCAGATCATCATGAACGCGCCGGACAGCCTGATCGTGGTGGCGACCAATCCGGTCGACGTGATGACGCACCTCAGCGCACAGATCGCGGCGGAGTACGGCTGGACGCGCGGGCGCGTGTTCGGCTCCGGCACGACGCTGGACACGGCGCGCTTCCGGGCGCTGCTGGGGCGGGTGGTCGGCATCGACGCGCAGCACATCCACGCCTACGTGATCGGCGAGCACGGCGACTCCGAGGTGCTGGCGTGGTCGATGGTTGGCGTCGGCGGGATTCCGCTGGAGGAGTTCAACGCCGAATGGCACATCAGCTTTGACCAAGCCAAGCGTGACGACATCGATCACCAAGTCCGCCATGCGGCATACCACATCATCAACGGCAAAGGCGCGACCTACTACGGCATCGGCAGCGCGCTGGCGCGGATCATCGACGTAATTCTGCACGATCAGCGGGCGATCCTGACGGTCTGCGCGCCGCAGATCGAGGTCGCCGGGGTGCAGGACGTGACGGTCGCGCTGCCGCATCTGGTCTGCGGCGACGGCGTGAACGAAGCCCTACCGCTGCCGATCAGCGGCGACGAGCGCGAGAAATTGCGCCGCAGTGCCTTGATCGTGCGCGCGGCGATTGACAATCTATAACTAGAGGTTGTGAGTACAACGGAATCAAGTTGAGTGTGTAGAGGAAATATCAGCATGAGCGCGGTTGAAAGTGTTACAAAACACGTTATCGATCACCGGCTGCCGGACTCGGTGGAGATCGGGACGGGGACGTGGCAGTGGGGCGATAAACTGGTCTGGGGCTTCGGCGGCGACTACAGCGACGCGGACGTGCGTCAGGCGTTCACCGCTGCGCTCGATGCCGGGATCACGCTGTTCGACACGGCGGAAATGTACGGCTGGGGCAAATCGGAGAAGCTGCTGGGGCAGTTCATCCGCGAGAGCGACGCTGACGTGCTGGTGGCGACGAAGTTCTTTCCGTATCCATGGCGGTTGTTCAAAGGGCAGTTGATCAGCGCGCTGCGTGGCAGCTTACGGCGCTTGGGCATGAGCCGTGTCGACTTGTATCAGATTCATTTCCCAGCGCCGCCAATCCCGGTAGAGACGTGGGTGCAGGCGCTGGCGGACGCGCTTGACTTGGGGCTGACGCAGGCGGTCGGCGTCTCGAACTACAACCGCGCCCAGACGATCCGCGCCCATGCGATACTGGAAGCGCGTGGCTATCCGCTGGCGAGTAATCAAGTCGAGTACAGCCTGATCCAGCGCAAGATTGAGCGCAACGGGACGCTGGCAGCGGCGCAGGAACGCGGCGTCAAGATCATCGCCTACAGCCCGCTCGGTAAAGGGCTGCTGAGCGGCAAGTACACGGTCGAGATGCCGCCACCGGGCAGCCGTTCGATGATGATGCGCGGGATTTTGCCCAAGCTGCCGCCGCTGATCGCCGCGCTGCGCGAGATTGGCGCGGCGCACGACGACAAGACTCCGGCACAGGTGGCGACCAACTGGACGATCTGCAAAGGGACGCTGCCGATCCCCGGCGCGAAGAACGCGAAACAGGCGGCATCCAACGCGCAAGCGGCGGGTTGGCGGCTGACCGACGACGAGATCGCGCGGCTGGACGAAGTGAGCGCAGATATAAAACTATAGTCATGAGGGTCTCGGATGAAGATTCGTGACAACGACGCGCGGGATACAGCCGCGATACAGCGTTTATACGATGCGTTCTATCCAGCGCCCGCGCCGGATGTGCGCAAGCTGGCAGAAACCTATCGGTTTCGCGTCGGTGAGAATGACATAGGCGAGGTCGCGGGCATCATGTCGCTGTCGCCGACGGGTTTCGTCTGGGTGGCAGTTTGTGAATCGGATCGGCAGCAAGGCATTGGACGCGCGCTGATGAACGAGGCGCACGCCTTGGGGATTGAGCGGGCTGCGGCGGAACTGACGTCACGGGTGAGCGACGCTGATCCGGCGGGACTCGCATTTTGCGCCGCTTTTGATTTTCAGCCTTACCTGCACATGGTCAACCTCGACCTCGATTTGCAAGCATGGGACGAATCCGAGTTTGTCGCACTGCTGGAAAGGGCGACGGCGAACGGAGTGGCATTCAAAACCTATGCTGAGTGTGGTGACAGCGCCGCCCACCGCGAACGGCTTTATACGCTGAATAAGACGCTGTCGGCGACGATTCCGCGCGACCAGCCGCAGCCTTTCATCGACTTCGAGCGTTACGTGAATGAACGTCTGCTGCCGGAAACGTTCCCGCACGAAGGGATCTTTCTGGCAGTCGACGGCGACGACTGGATCGGAATGTCGCAGGTCAGCTTGCAAGCGCGTGATGCGTTCAGCCAAATGACGGGAGTGCTGCCCGCCTATCGCGGGCGGGGGATCGGTCAAGCCCTGAAATTATTATCGATCCGTTTTGCCAAGCAGAACGGGCAGCGTTCCCTCAAGACGTTCAATGATGCCACCAATGCGCCGATGATTGCTGTCAACGAAAAGCTGGGATTCCGGCAGCACGGGCGTTTTTATCAGGTGCGCCGAAAGCTCAGCGCAGAAAGTTAATGGAGCCGGCTGACGCACGCTGCCGCCGATTAATCGCCGCCTGCATGGTCTACGTTGAGCGCGCCTTAATGCGATTTACGCTGTTTTGCGGCGATACTGTCAGGTACAATCACGGCGCGTTGGTTCAAGCGCTAGGCACCGGAGGGTGTAGTTAGATGGATGTCATTGGATTTATTCAACAAGTCGGTCCGACGTTGGGATACATCATCCTGTTTGCGATCCTGTTCGCGGAATCGGGCTTGCTGATCGGCTTCTTTTTACCCGGCGACAGCATTCTGTTTCCGGCGGGATTTCTCGCGCTGACGGGATTCTTCTCGCTGCCCGAACTGATCATCATTTGCAGCGTCGCAGCGATCTTGGGCGACAGCGTCGGCTACATGTTCGGACGACGAGTTGGGCGGCGGCTGTTCCTGCGCGAAGACTCGACCTTCTTCAAGAAAAAGCACCTCGAAGCTGCCGAAGCCTTCTACGAGAAACACGGTTCGAAAACGATTGTGCTGGCGCGCTTCGTGCCGATTGTGCGGACGTTTGCGCCGATTGTCGCCGGGATCAGCGACATGCACTACCGCCGCTTTGTGACCTTCAACATCATCGGCGGCGTTTTGTGGGCGGGTGGCGTCAGCCTCGCCGGGTATCTGTTCGGGCATCTGATCCCCGCCGACCAGATCGACAAGTATCTGCTGCCGATCATCATCCTGCTGGTCATCATTCCGGGGCTGCCCAGCCTCATTCACGTGATCCGCGACGAGGAAATGCGTACCGCTATTCTGAACATCCCGCGCAATCTGCTGCGTTCCCGGCGCGCGACTTTGGAAGTCGACAAAACCGAGTAAAGCGGTACGTTTTCAGGGAGTGGACAGCCATGACCCAACCCATTTTGATCGCGGGGGCGACCGGCGGCGTCGGTCGGCATTTGGTCGGCAAGCTGATGGCACAGGATCAAGCGGTGCGGGCGCTGGTGCGCGACCGTGCGGTGGCGGAGGCGTTGTTCAGCCCGGCGGACAGCGTTGAGTGGATCGTCGGCGACGCACGCCAACCGGAGACTCTGCTGCAGGCGTTCGCGGGCGTGCGGGCGGTGATCTGCACGATTGGCGCGAAAGCGCCCGCCGGGGATGGCAGCCCGGAGAAGGTCGATTACGAGGGCGTGCGTAATCTCGTGGCGGCGGCGCTTGAGGCGGAGGTCGAGCGTTTCGTGCTGGTCTCGTCGATTGCCGTGACCCATCCCGAACATCCACTGAACAATTTCGGGCGCGTGCTCGATTGGAAGCTCAAGGGCGAGGAGGCGCTGCGGACGAGCGGACTGATCTACACGATCATTCGCCCCGGCGGGCTGACCGACGATTCCGGCGGTATGACCGGCTTCAAGGTCGGGCAGGGCGACACGATCAGCGGTGGGCGCATCAGCCGGAGTGATGTGGCAGCGCTGTGTCTGGTGGCGCTGGACGAGATCACCAGCTATCACACCACCTTCGAGGTCGTGGCGGCGGAGGACGGCAGCGCGCCGGAACACCTACGGGACTTGTTCGCATCGCTCAAGACCGACCGCGAACTCGACGAAAAAAGCGATTGAACCATGCGGATCAACGCCGCGCCAGTTCGCTGGCGTAGTGGATGCCCAATGTATCGGCATGTTCTCGCGCCCAATCCGTGAGCCGGGTTGATCCGGCGGGCGGCGCATCGACGTAGAGCAAATTCGCCATCAAGCCGTCGATTTCGTCACGGGTGATGGTCACGTCACCGAGCAGACGACCGAGCAGCCAACCAACCCCATAGCCGACGGCGGGCGGGACGCTAATGATAGGACGCGACACGCCGATGATCCGCCCCAGCGTCCCAACCAGTTCTCGATAGCTGAAGGTTTCGGGACCGATGGCGTTGACGATCACGTTCCGGTCGGCGCGTCCCTGCTCGACCGCCAGCGCCGCCAGATCATCCACGTGGATCGGCTGGAGGCGATAATTCCCATCCCCGAAAACGCCAAAAACGGGCAGCGTCCGTAATATCCATGCGATGTTGTTGATCAGGATGTCGCTGCCGCCGAACAGCACCGCCGGACGCAGAATCGTGTACGCGATGCCGCTTTCGATCAAGGCGCGCTCGACTTGCGCCTTGCCGCTGAAGTATTCCAGATGCGACTCGGCGCTGGGGTTGGTGATGCTGACGTGAACGATCCGCTGTACGCCAGCACGCTTGGCTGCTGCGAACAACGCGCGCGAATTGATCACCGCCTGCTGGTGGCTGAAGTTCGCGTGGTTGAAGCGCACCCAGTAGGTGTTGTAGAGCACGTCGATGCCCTCAAGAGCAGCGCTCAACTGCTCGTCGAAATGCAGCGGATAGGCTTGAATGTCCGGCGAGTCGGGTCGGCGGGGTGAATTGGTCAGCGTGATGACTTCTTCCCCGGCGTCGAGCAAGCGCTGAACGATGAAACTGCCAGAATAGCCGAATGCTCCGGTGACTGCGTGCTTCATGATTTTCCCCTGTAACTGAACACGTTCATTTTTATGACCAAAAAAAAGAGCCGCTGACCCCACCCCCGTCCCCTCCCTGAAATCGGGGAGGGGAGAGTACCTTCGTCCGTTTCTCGTAAAGCTTACGACGAAAAATGAATGTAAGCAGCCGCAGCGGTAAAGTGCAAAAGCTCCTATGTCGTGCCGAGCACGCCGTCCATGATGCTGATGAACCGGGCGATCTGCTTGGCGACCGGGGGCAGCGCTAAGCCGCGCTGGAGCCACGGCAGCAGATCGCGGACGAGGGCGAGCAACTGTTTGGTCGCCTGCTGCCCATCGCTGCGATCCCGCATCCAAAACCAGATGATGGCGAAGTGCGCACCGTAGAGCAGTTTGCCCATCGTGGCGACGTGGGCGGCGCGGGGAGCGTCGGTTGAAGCTTGCACCAGCGTGACAAAGGCGGCTTCCGCTTGCTGGCGCATCGAGTCCGCTTTCGCGCCGAGCAAGTCGGCATCGGACTGCGCCGACATGATCGCGCTGAACAGCGCGCCGAAGGTCTCGCGGTAGGGGGCGGCTTGCTTCAGCCGCGCGACCATCGTGGCGATGAAGCGCTCGGCGATTGTCCCGGCGGGGAGCTGCGCGATAGCGGCGTCGGTCTCGGCAGCCATCTGCTGATAGAGCGCCAAGACCATCGCCTCTTTGCTCTCAAAATAGCGATACGCCAGCCCGACGGATACGTCCGCCGCCGCCGCGATCTCGCGCATGGTGGTCGCCTCGAAACCCTGCTGCGCGAACAAATCGAAAGCGGTCGTCAGGATGCGCTGGCGGGTCAGTTCGGCTTTGGGCGTCAGGTCGTTCACTGGGCGATTCCTAGAAATGAACGCGTTCACTTTATCATAAGTGCATCCGGGCAGTGTGTCAAGCGCGGCTACATGCCGTCGATAATCTGCTGGCGCTTCTGCTGATACTCGTCCTCGCTGATCAAGCCGGAATCGCGCGCTTCCTCGATCTGGCGCAGCTTGGCGGCGAGATCGTTCGCGTCGCTCGCGCGCGGCGCGGGCGCGCTGGTCGGGTCGGGCGGGAAGTCGAAAGCGTAGCGCTGCGGGACGACCGGGGGCGAAGCCAGCACGCGGCGGCGCGCCGACAAGATCGCGCCGATGATGGTGAAGAAGATGCCGACCGCCAGCGCGCAGCCGCCGATCATGGGCAGGAGCATGGCGGGCAGGCTGCCAAAGACTTGACCGAGCATCCCCTGAACAAATTCCCCGGTCACTTCGCGCCGCTCGCCCGCCGCGCTGACGCAGAAGTAGCGGACGGTGTGGCGGTAGCCTTCACCAGCGGTGTATTCGTCCGGACCTGCCACTTGATCGAGCGTTTCGCCCGCTTTGCACAGTTCGGCGGCGGTCGGGTTGATCGCGTCGGAGACGGTGTTGAAGAAGGTGCTGCCGATGCTGGTTAAGCCCAAGCCGATACCGGCGATTCCTAAAATCACGAGGGCAATACCGAAGAACAACAGCAAACAACTCATGGTTTGATCTCTTTATCAGCACAGGATTTCGCTCAGTATAGGCTGAATTGTCACGCTGCGCTGACGCCGACTGTGCTATAATCCCGCCCATATTGGACGTAAATTCTTAGGACAAAAATCGTGGCAGAAGTGATTACCATCGCAGAGCTTGCCCAGCACGTCGGCGAAGAAGTCACCCTACGGGGCTGGGTCTACAACCGCACCGACAAGGGACGCTTGCAATTCATCCAACTGCGTGACGGATCGGGCATCGCCCAGTGCGTCGCCTTCAAGAAGGAGATGGAGCTGGATCAGTTCGAGATCGCCGGCAAGCTGACGCAGGAGTCGTCGATCCGCGTGACCGGCGAAGTCCGCGCCGACGAGCGCGCCCCCGGCATCCCCGGCGGCTACGAGATCGGCATCAAGTCGCTGGAACTGGCGCAGATGGCGGACGAGTACCCGATCACGCCGAAGGAGCACGGCACCGAGTTCCTGATGGACAATCGCCACCTCTGGCTGCGATCCAGCCGTCAGTGGGCGATCCTCCGCATCCGCGCGACCATCATCCGGGCGCTGCGTGACTTCATGGACGATAACGGTTATCTGCTGGTCGATACGCCGCTGATCACCCCGGCGGCGGGCGAGAACACGACCTCGCTGTTCGAGCTGGATTACTTCGGCGAGAAAGCCTATCTGGCGCAGACCGGGCAGCTTTACAACGAAGCCAACATGATGGCGTTCGGCAAGGTCTACAGCTTCGGTCCGACCTTCCGCGCCGAGAAGTCGAAGACGCGCCGTCACCTGATGGAATTCTGGATGATGGAGCCGGAAGCGGCGTACCTCTCGCTGGAAGACATGATGAGCTTAGAGGAGCGGATGATCACGTCGGTGGTCGAGCGCGTGCTGGCGAAGCATCAGCCGGAACTGGGCATCATCGAGCGCGACCTGAGCAAGCTGGAGGCGATCAAGCTGCCGTTCGCGCGCATCAGCTACGACGAAGCGGTCGAGCGCGGCTGCAAAAGCTCGCTGCCGAGACCGACGATCCCGAACAGAAGGCGCTGCTGAACATGCCGTGGGGCGAGGATTTCGGCAGCCCGCACGAGACCGCCATCGCCGAGATGTTCGACCGCCCGGTGTTCGTCTACAACTATCCGATCGGCGGTCAAAGCCTTCTACATGCAGCCGGTCGAGGGGCGTCCTGAGGTCTGCCGCAGCGTCGATCTGCTCGCGCCGGAAGGCTACGGCGAGATCACCGGCGGCAGCGAGCGCATCTACGACTCCGATCTGCTGGAAGAACGGGTCAAGACGATGGAACTGCCGCGCGAAGCTTATGCGTGGTATCTCGATCTGCGGCGCTTCGGCAGCGTGCCGCACGCCGGATTCGGCATCGGCATCGAGCGCACGGTCGCGTGGATTTGCGGTCTGCCGCACGTCCGCGAGACCATCCCCTACGCGCGGATGATCAGCCGGAATTACCCGTAAGTAGAATAGATAAAGATTCAACGCAAAGCGGACGCAACCCGCTGCGCCCCTACGACCTCACCCCCCAACCCCCTCTCCATTGCATGGAGAGGGGGAGCTAAGGGCGAAACGAAGTTTCGTTCGCGGCGGGGTGAGGTTTCGTTTACAGCGATTTCAAGAACGTGATCAGCGCGTCCCTATCGGCGGCGGACAGGTTGACGAACGCCTGCTGGCTGGCGCTGGCTTCGCCGCCGTGCCAGAGGATCGCCTCTTCGAGCGTGCGGGCGCGCCCGTCGTGCAGGTAATAGGCGTAGCCGTTAACCGTCTCCAGCAAGCCGATCCCCCACAGCGGCGCGGTGCGCCACTCGCTGCCCGACGCCTGATAATTCACCTGACCATCCGCCAAGCCCGCGCCCATGTCGTGCAGCAGCAGATCGGTGTAGGGGTGAATGGTCTGATCGCTGAGTGCTGCGACCGTTAGCTGCGATCCCGTGTGCAGTTCGCTGACGTGACAGGAAGTACAAGCCGCTTGCGCGAAGAGTTGCTCTCCGCGCAGTACCTGCGGATCGTCGGCGTTGCGCTGTGCCGGAACCGCCAGCGAGCCGGAGTAAAAGGCGACGGTTTGCACCGTGTCGTCGCTGATTTCGAAGGTCGGGCTGGCGACGGTGTCGACCGCCTTCCGATGCGGCTGGTCGTTGCGTTGTGGCGGCAGGAGCGCGTCCAGCGACAGCGGATTTGGCGGCGGAGGGGGCGGATCATTGCGCGGCGGATTGCGCAGCATGTCGTCACACTGGCGTTCCCGATCCGTGCAGGGCTGCTCGGCGGCGAAACTGCTGGTGATGCCGATGTCGCCGTTGAAGGCGCCGACCGTCTGCTGAAGCAGGCTCGGCTGGTTCGCCTTCCAGCCAAAGCGCCCGATTGCATAGCGACTCTCGGTCGTATCCCACACATAGTTGGCGCGCCCGGAAATCCCATCACCGTTGCTGTCGTTCGGATCGGTGAGCGCCAGCAAGTCGGCTTCGGGGACGGCTTGGAGCAAGCCCAACCCGATCATCTGCGACGCCAGCCGGGGCGAGAAGGTGATTTCGGGGCGCAGACGCCCATATTGCAGATCGGTCAGCCGGTAGCTCGGTGCGTAGAGCGTATAGGGGGTGCCGTCGGCATAGGTTCCGTGAATTTCCCGGTAGCTGACGCTCAACGTGCCTTCCTGTCGGGTTTGCCCCGCGCCCACGTCTTGAAACTGCCCGCCGTAAACCGGGTCCGGCTCGACGGTGCCGTCACGGTTCGGTCGATCCAGCGCCAGCCTGATCAGCAGCCCGGTGCCGGTCTCGCCCGTAAAGATTGGCGGACGCCCGCGCCCATCGCCCGCGTGACAGCCCTCGCAGCTCGTCGCGTTGAAGATCGGTCCCAGCCCGGTCTGCGGGGTGAATTCAGTGGCGAACAGGTCGTCGCCCCGTTGAAATCGTTCCAGTTCGTCCGCGTTGAGCAGCGGGAGGGGATGCTCAAAGGCGTCAGCCGACGAATCGAAGACGGTGTTATCGCCGCCGAGTTCCATTGAGCCGGAACCCGCGTAGACCGTAAAGATCGTCGCGCAGCCGATTAATCCCAGTAAGATGAGTCGTTTCATAACGCTACCTCCGTGGCGCTGGGCGCGGCGAAAGATGCCGTGCTGAACCAGTGCTCAGACGATTAACTTGAAGCGAGCCGGTTGGCTCGCTCAAGAAACCGATCGTGGGGGCAGGCTGTTATCAGGATTTAATCGATTTGTAAAATAAGTGCCAATTAAGTGTTTCTATAAATGGCGCTGCGCCTATGGCGTTGGCTCAAGCGCGATGCTGCGTTGAGCGTAGCGGGCGCTGCGCCTGTGGGTGTTCAGAGGCATGAAGAAAGTAATCAATTCCCGCAAGCAGCTTCAGATCATATAATTCTGAGACGGTTCGTTCTATAAAAACCGGGAGAAGTCATTGTGGCGGTGTTGCATTTAATGGTTGGACTTCCCTGTTCGGGGAAAACGACACTCGCAAAAAAACTTGAGCGTGAACAATCTGCCCTTCGACTGACACCTGATGAATGGCACATAAAGCTGTTTGGACAAGATGCCCAGAATCTGGAACATGACGCTCGGCACAGTCTAGTCGAGATGCTGCTTTGGAGCATCGCCAGTCGAGCGCTTGAACTGGGAATGAACGTCGTACTCGATTTCGGGTTTTGGGCGCGCGAGGAACGCGAGGATTATCGATCTCGAGCGAAGGAACTAGGAGCCAGCAGCCAAGTACACTTTCTTGATGTGCCGACCGATGAGTTGATGCACCGGCTTGCAATCAGAAATTCGCAGGCTTCGGCATCAAGTTTCTATATCCCCGAAGCGATGATGGAGCCATGGATTGCCTTCTTTCAAAGACCAACGCCTGACGAGCTTGAACGCCGAGATTCATAGTGATCACCTGCGCGTTCGAAAAACCCGTGTATTGCGACTCTACAAAGTCGTCTCCAGCGCGGCGCTCCGTTGAGCGTAGCGGGCGGCTCCTTGGGTGATGGTGAAGCCCAAGATCAGCAGCACGATGATGATGGCGAAGGCGGCGTGGATGCCCACCGCGTCGGCGATGCGCCCGAGGATCAGCGGCAGGGCGAGGATCGCCGTGCCGGATGCCAGCGACGAGACCGCGCTGGCGCGGACGGTGCTGCCGTTCGACGATCCGATGGCAAGACCGAGGATCAGCGGGTAGAGCGCGGCGACGCCTAAACCGGTGATGGACAAGCCGATCATCCCGCCTAACGGAGCCGTCGCGCTCCAGTAGATCAGGAAGCCGACGCTCGCCACGATCAGCGAGCCGGTGACGACTTGATGCGAGCTAAAACGCAGCACGAGGCGGCTGCTCGCCCAGCGTCCGAGGATCATGCTGCCCAGAAACAGGCTGACCGCCTGCGCTGCGCTCGCTTTAGCCATCCCCAGCCCGGTTTCGAGATAATCGGCGCTCCACGAAATCATGCAGAACTCGATTGATACCGACACCACCAGCGCCACCCAGTAAATCCAGTAGAGCCGGGGAAGCGGGCGATCTTTCTGATTGGCGTCGGCGGAGGCGTGATCGGGCGGAAATTCGACTTTGCCGAAGCCGAAGCGGATCAGCACGACCGCGATCCCGGCGACCACCATCGCCGCGCGCCAGCCGAAGACCGATCCCGCGAACCAGCCGACCAGCACCGGCGCCATCGCGCTGACCGTCGAGGAGATGACGTTGGCTTCCGAGAGTGCCACCGCCCGGCGTTCGCCGTACTGGTCGGAGAGGACGGACGGGACAATCGCCAAGATCAGCGAGCCGACCAAACCCATCAGGAAAGCGGCGCCGATGGTTAAGGCAGGATGCCGCCCGCCGATCAACAGCAGGGCGAACAGGCTCATGCCGAAGGCGGCGAGCCAGAGCGCGTTCCAGCGACCCAACCGCTGGATCAAGCGGTGCCCGAACAGACCGACGGCGATCATCCCGGCGGCGAACGCCGAAAAATGCAGGCTGCTGACGGTATAAGACAGGCTCAATTCGTCTTTCAGGAAGGGCGTGATCGGACCGATGATGTTCAGAAAATAGCCGTAGATCGCCAACATCGCGTAAGCCAACCACGTGACGCGGGTACGGACAAAGGCTTGAGTCAAAGTGGGTGCTCCTGATCTGGCGGTGGGTACGCGGGAAGGTGAATCCTTAAGCGGTGAAGACAAGCGCTCGTTGTGGGCAGGGCGATCAACGCGGCGCGGACAAGTCGATCACGTCGGAAAGCAAGGCGCGACCGACCGCTCGACAGCGAAGCACACCCGATAAGTGTAATCCTTTGCCGACAAAATGTCAGCGGCTTGGCGGTGGGCTGTGATCCGTGTTCTGGAGCAAGTCGCGTTGACGTGACTTAGCACAGATGCTACGATCATGCCATCATCCCCGACTGCCTGATGCGCGTCCCTTTCATCGGCGTGCCTCGACGGTTTAGCGCGGAAATCGGAGTTATCATGTACGTAGAATTTGCCTCTCGTATGATTGGCATGGTCATCTTTGCGCTTGTAGGCGCACGCTTGGGCGTCAATGCGGCGCCCGCCTTTGGGCTGCCGGAACTCGGCATCTCCTTTATCTTCGCGCTGGTCGGCATTTTGTTCGGGTTGATCATGACCCCTTGGATCACGGTGCGTCCGCTGCGGGCGCTGAGCCGCTTGATCAACGAGATGCCAGTTGATGCGATGTTCACCACGCTGCTCGGTTTGCTGCTTGGCTTGCTGATCGGGCTGCTGGCGGCGTACCCGCTTTCGCTGCTCGACGCGCCGTTCGGTACGCTGGTGCCGGGCATTGTGCTGGTGATGGCGGTTTATCTGCTGACGACGATCTTCAACGTGCGCTCGCGCGAGGTCTGGCTGTTCTTGAGCGAATGGTTTGGCATTGGTCCCTCGCGGGTGCGAATTGGCGCGGGTATGGAACGCCAACTGATCCTCGACACGAGCGTGCTGATCGACGGGCGGATCGTGGACATCGCCAAGACCGGGTTCGTCGGCGGGACGCTGGTCGTGCCGCGCTTCGTGATCTCGGAGCTGCACCGGGTCGCCGATTCATCGGATACGCAGCGGCGTAATCGCGGGCGGCGCGGGCTGACCAAGCTCAACGAACTTCAGCGCGAGACTAACATCGCCTTCAAGATCGTCGAGGACGACGTCGAGGAAGTCCACGAGGTCGATGACAAGCTGATCGCGCTGGCGCTGCGTTTGAACTCGCCGGTCGTGACGATTGACTTCCCCATGAATCAGGTCGCCGCCGCGCAAGGCGCGGTCGTGCTGAACATCAACGCGCTGGCGAACGCCGTCCGTTCCGCCTACATCCCCGGCGAGACCTTCGCCTTGCGGATCATTCAAGATGGTAAGGAAGCCGGGCAGGGCGTTGGCTATCTCGAAGACGGCACGATGGTGATCGTCGAGAGTGGCAAGGAATTTATGGATCGTACCATTTACGTCGAAGTAACCAAGCTGATCAATCGGGAGACCGGGCGGATCATTTTCGCCAAGCCCGCCGATGGGAAAGGATAATTGTGACTAGCTACCAGATCAAGCCGGAGCCGAGGACGCTGCACGGGCATTTCTCGCGCGATCTCGCGCCCGTGCTGAAGATTCAATCGGGCGATACCGTTCAGTTCCAGACGCTTGACGCCAATTGGTATCAGTACGAGGCGCAGCAGCCGTTCGCCTTTCCATCGCCTTACCTGCCGCCCGATCCGGCGGAACGGGCGGGACACGCGCTCTGCGGTCCGGTCTACATCGAGGGTGCGCAGCCGGGCATGACGCTCGAAGTGCGGATCAAACGGCTGATCACCGGGGCGTGGGGCTGGACGGCGGGTGGCGGCGCATCGCCGATCAACGAGCGGCTGGGCATCGAGCAAGAACCGCGCTTTCAGCAAGTCTGGGCGCTCGACCCGCAGGTGGGGATCGGTCGCAATGCCGATGGTCAGCGCGTGGCGCTGCGTCCGTTTCTAGGCTTGATGGGGATGCCGCCGGGCGAACCGGGCGATCACCCGACGCGCCCGCCGCGCTTCTGCGGCGGCAACATCGACTGCAAAGAGTTGGTCGAGGGCAGCACGCTCTACCTGCCGGTTGCCGTCGAGGGCGGCTTATTTTCAACCGGCGATGGTCACGCGCGGCAGGGCGACGGCGAAGTCGCCGGTCCAGCGCTCGAATGCCCGATGGAACGGGCGGAACTCGAATTTCACCTGCACGCGGACATGCACCTGAAGATGCCGCGCGCCTATACTCCGGCGGGTTGGATCACCTTCGGGTTCAACGAAGACTTCAACGAAGCGTGGCTGCAAGCGCTCGACGGGATGCTCGACTTGATCGGCGAGCAGTACGGCTTTGATCGCCAGCAGGCGATGGCGCTCGCCAGCCTCGTGGTGGACATGCACATCACGCAGGTCGTCAACGCGACGGCGGGCGTTCACTGCATCCTGCCGGATGGGGCGATTGACGGTGTGTTATGATGGCGGATGGCGAGGCGAATTTAGCGCTTGTGCGCGAGATCGCACTGTCGCTGCCGGAAGTCGAAGAACGACTGGCGTTTGGCGATCCGGTCTTTGTTGTCAAACGCAAATTTCTCGCGCGCCTGCGTGATAATTGCCAAGCGGTTGTGCTGCCGATGGACGAGGTCGAGCGCGATATTCGCATTCAGGTGGAGCCGGAAATCTACTCGGTAAACGAACACTACGTGGGCAAGCCGTTCGTGCTGATCTGTATGGCGACTGTCGATTCGGACGACCTGCGCGACCTCTTCGCGCAGGGGTGGAGGCGAGTCGCGCCTAAGCGGTTGGCGAAAGCCTATGAGGGTAAACTGTAAAGCTCGGCGAAGCTGTAGATCGCCGTTAAGGGCGAGGGCGTGGCTCAGAAGAACTCGTCAAGCAGCTTATAGAAGCTCATTTTCGCCCGATCAACCGGGGTGATGCCGTAGGCGTCAAAGAACGGCGCGATCCATTCTGCGCCGAAATTGTAGTCGATGCTGCGCGCCGCCAGCGCGAGGTCTTGATAGCGATCCGCGACTCCCGCGCGCCCCCAGTCGACAAAGCCATTGAGCGCTAGGTTGTCCGGGTCGATCAAAACGTTGGGCGTGCAGTAATCGCCGTGCGTGAACACGAGGTCTTCCTCAGCGGGGCGGGTCGCGAGCAGCTCGCGAAAGAGGCTTTGGGGAGTTCGCCCCTGCCGCTCGGCGTCGAAATTCGTGACGTCAACCAACCCGGCATGGAGACGCCGGTGCGCCTGTCCAATCTTCACGTCCAGCCGCATATCAAAGGGACAGACGTTGGCGGAGATGGCGTGAATCTGGCGTAGACCGGTCGCGTACAGTCGAATCACTGACGCAAGCTGATCGCGCAGCGCATCGTGATAGAGTGCCAGCCCCGGTATGGTACTGATCAGGAGATACTGGCGAGTTTCGTCTTCACCCCAGTAGCGCACGTCGGGGACGGGCAGCCGCCCTTGCAGCCAGATCAAGCGCGTCGCTTCCGCGCATAAATCCTGTTCCGAGCCACGCTCGGCGATTTTGAGATAGGCGTCGTCGTCATCACGTTCGAGGTGAAAGACGCTGGTGCCGGACATGCCTTCCCGATTCTGCTCAATCGTCGCGCCACGCAGCAATCCCTGTAATCCTGCCGGGATTTTCGCCAGTAAATTCATACTTCCTCTCTCAGGACGACGTGCTGTAAATGACGTAGCCGTCGGCGTCGTAGATCGGCGTAAGAGATGCTGCCCACGCCGGATCGTCGTCGGGGGCGAGCGCGCGTTCGAGTGGTCCCCAGATTACATAGCGGATCGATCCGGCGCAGGTGAAGGTGATACCACAGGGGTGGGCGAAGAAATCAGCGCGCTCGGCGGCGCTCATGCTATCGCTGTAGAAATATTCGAGCCGCGCCGTCTTGAACTGCCAGTTGAGCGTCTCCGGTCCATGCCCCATGTAAACCCGCAGATGAGTCCACGCCGGGATCACGTTGCCGGTCTCGACCGCGCTGAGGACGATCTCGCCGGGCTGCGAATGCTGGTCGAGCCAGTTGAAGGCGGCGATCTCGGCGGCGGGGCGAAACAGCGGACGCGCCGGACTCGCGGCTGCGAGCGATCCGCCGAGCAGCAAAAGGGCGCTGGTCAGCAGCGTCACCCCGACCCACGCGCCGAGCACTACACGCGGGATGCCGCGCTCGTAAAGGGCGCGCAGCCCCACCGCCGCGAAGATCGCCAGCGGGACGATCACGGCTTCGCTCATGCGGCGCTGCACGTTGATCGGCAGGTAGAGCAGGATCGGCACGATTAGCACCCAGCCGATCAGGAGGGGAGAAAAGTGCCACCCCACCCCCGACCCCTCCCCGAATTCAGGGTGGGGAGCGTACTCGCCCGTATCTACAGAAAGCAGCGAGGCGGCGGGTACATTTGTAGGGGCAGGTTTCAAACCTGCCCCTGTCCATAGTCGTCTCACCCCGAAGATCGCCAGCAAGCCGAGCGGGAGATACGCCCAGACGTATTGCAGCGGCGGCGGTGACGCCAGTAAATTCTGCGCCGACCACTCGGCGAAAGCGGGATTGCGGGTGAAGGCGAGCGTATAGTACAGAAACAGCGGCAGCGTGATCGCCGCCGGGATGATGGCGCGGACGAACAGCGCAGTCGGGAAATGTCGCTGCTTGACCCACGCCGCCAATCCCCACGCGCCGAGGATGCAGTAGAGGATCGCCAAGTAGAACGAGACGCACAAGCCGACGATCAGCCAGCAGACGGCGGCGAGGAGGAGGTATTTCCACCCCACCCCCAGCCCCTCCCCGACTTCAGGGAGGGGAGAGTGCTTGTCCATTTTGGACGGGGGTTGTAGGGGCGCACCGCCGTGCGCCCCTACGCCAACATTATTGGGTAGGCTGTGCATCAGGGCGAGCAGACCGCCGAGCAGGGCGGCGCGCGCCAGTGCCAAATGAGGCAAGCCGAACAGGATCAGGAACGAGAAGCCTTCCGGGATGTAAAAGTCGGCGGGGAGCTGTGGCTGTCCCGTCAGGCTGAGCAGCCAGCCCAAGCCGCCGCCGAACAGCGCCAGCACCGTTGCGATCAGGCGGTCGCGCGGGCGGCTGAGGAAAGCGGCGGCGAAACGATAGATCACGACGATCAGCAGCGTGTCAAAGACGATCCGCATAAGGTGAAAGGTCAGGATCAGCGCGGGCGTCAGCGCCGGATCGGTGTCGGCGACGAAATGCCCGACGATCTGCCCCGGCAGAATGTAGGGCAAAAAGATCAGCGGCGCGGAGTCGTGGGCTTCGGTCGTGTAGAACAGCGAGAAATTCCACTCGCCGCGCGCGCCGAGCCGCAGCTTGCCGAGATACGAGTTGCCGTCCTCGACGCCGAACAGCGAGCCGCTGAAGCGCCAATTGTCACCCTGACGCGACCACGCCAGCAGATAGGGCGCGGTCGTGATCGCGGCGACGGCGAGCGCCAGCAGCAGGACGTTACGCCACTCGCGGTGAGTCATGTCGTTGTCCTAGCGTGAGCAGGATCAGCCAGATCACGCCGACGTGCAGCGGCAGTGCGAGGCTTTCGACCGCCGGCGTGGGCAGCGACCAATAGAGCCACGGGCTGATGATCGCGGCGGCGCAGGCGATCCAGAGCGCATAACGCGGCAGCGGCGGCAGCCTCCGGGCGCGATAAGCCGCGATCATCAGCGGCGCGATCAAGAGGACGAGATAGTAATTGCCGGTCTGCGGAATCAGCAGCAGCGCCCCGGTAATCGCCAGCGCTGCGAAGTCGAGCGGCTGATCCGGGACGAGCCGGATCGCCCCCCAGATCAGCGCGGCGACGGCGATCCCGCCAACGGCGACGCGCAGCACGGGCGGATCGATCAGCCCCAACGCCCAAACCGGATGCGAGTAGACCGAATAATCGCTCAATCCGGCGACGAAATCGGGAATCCACCAGCCGATGCGGAGGAAGGTCAGCAAGCTGAGCAGCGCCAGCGCGCCAACGAATGCCAGCACGCCGCGCCAGCGCCCGTGCAGCGCATAAGCGCCCAACACGATCAGCGCCAGCGGCGCCGCGACCGTTGGCGGGATGGTCGCCAGCGCCAACAGGATGCCCGCCGCCGCGTCTCGCCCGCGCAGCAACAGCAGCAGCGCCAGAGAGATCAGCAGCAGCATGACTCCGGTGAACTGGGCGACCAGATATAGGTTGACCGGATAGCGAAAGACGAAGCCGAAGCCGATCAGCAGGACGAACAGCAGCCACGCCGGGACGTGCCAGCGCAGCAGCCAGAGCCACACGCCAATCGAGGCGAAGACGGCGAAATACTGAAGTGTCATCCAGCAGGCGACCGCCGTCGAGGCTGGCAGCAGCAGCAGCGGCGCGATCACGAGGGCAGTGTAAGCGGGATAGGCGAAGCGCTGCTGATCGTAGCCGGTGGGCGGCAGCTCGTAGCCCCACATCCCGGTTTGGATGCGCTCTGTGACTTGTGGGGTGTAGGGCGACTCGCCGTTCCAGAAGGCTTGGCTGCCGACGTAACGCGGATAGAGATCGAAGCTCAATCCGCGCGGCAGAACGATCTGGTTGAGACTGAAGACGACCACGCCAGCGAAGATCACCAGCAGCAGCGCGCTCAGGAGGGCGTATTCGAGCCGTCGATTAATCCGGTTCGTCACCGAATACCTCGTCGAAGATTTCCGGCTCGATCAAGTCCTCAAGCGACCAGTCGTCGAGGATGTATTCCGGCGTCGTCAGTTCAAAGCCGTTCACCTGCGCCCAGTCTTCGAGTTCCGCCACCGCTTCGCGGATGTCCGTGCCTGCCGTGAACGGTCGCCCGACCGCCACGACCTCGATCTCCCCGTGAATGCCGTCTCCGGCGACGACCGCCCAGTGATTGTCAATCAAGCGGATGTAGGCTTGCTCACCCATTAGGTTTGATCCTCTAATGTCCGGTAGCTCTCTATAGCCTTTGGTGCTAGCCTGCTTGCGCTTATTGCCCCTCACCCTGCTTGCGTCGCAAGCCGTCCCTCTCCCACGTAGCCGCTTCGCTTAAGGGGAGAGGGACAAAACCCGCGATCCTCCCCCTCTCCCCGCCTGCGTGGGAGAGGGGGTCAGGGGGTGAGGGGTTGAAAAACTAGTACCATGGCTCTCTATAAGACGTCGCCCTCCCGCCAATGGTTGCAATGAATTTAGCTTTTAGTGATCAGCCGTTAGCGTTCAGCGAGGCTGCGCTGTCGCAAGCTGACTCCTTTCATTCTAAACCGGCTTCATGATTTCGTAGTATGGACACATCAAGCAGGTGATGCTTCAATAGCGGTTGGCATTGCGCGCGGCATGAAAGGATCGGCTTAAATGGAGTTGGACGCTTATCTGCGGCGGATCGGTGAGGATGAGGGCGACCCGACGCTCGACACGCTCAACCGGCTGCACCGCGCCCACCTGCGGGCAATCGCTTACGAGAATCTCGACATCCACTTGGGGCGGACGCTCTCGCTCGACGAAGCGCAGATTTACGACAAGATCGTCACACGCGGGCGGGGCGGCTGGTGCTACGAGATGAACGGCTTGTTCGCGTGGGCGCTGCGGGAGATCGGCTTTGATGTGACCCTGCTCGCCAGCGACGTGACCTCCGAGTTCGTCGGCGACGGATCGGGCGGCGAGCATTTGATCCTGCTGGTGAAGCTGGACAAGCCTTACTTGGTCGACGTGGGTTTCGGCAATGGGCTGCAACTGCCGATCTCGCTGGAAGTGGGCACCTACCCGCAAGGGTTTCTGACTTATGGACTGCTGAATGACACCGCCGCTGGCGGACGCTGGTATTTCCTAAATCAGCTTTATGGCGGCGCAGGTTTCGTCTTTACGCTCCAGCCGCGCGATCTGGCATACTTCACGGCGACCTGCCACCGTCTGCAAACGTCGCCGGAGTCGGGCTTCGTGCGGGCGACCGTCTGTCACCGCTTCACGCCGGAGGGGATTATCACGCTGCACGGCGCGGTGCTGCGGACGATCAGCGCGCAGGGTGCGAGCGATCAGATTGTCGACAACGCCGCCAGTTATGAACAGGTTTTGAACAGCCAGTTCGATCTATGGCTGGCGCCGGACGAGATCGCCGCGCTGTGGGCGCAGGTTTGGGCGCGGCATCAGGTGTGGATCAAGCAAAACAGTTAAAGGATTTGAATGGACAAAATCGCGATTATTTCCGACATTCACGGCAATATGACCGCTTTGGAGGCGGTGCTCGACGACATCGCCGCGCGCGGCATCGACTTGATTTACAACTTGGGGGATTTGGTCGGCAAGGGCGCGCGCTCGGACTTGACGGTCGACCGCTGCCGTGAGGTGTGTCAGGTCATCTTGCAAGGCAATTGGGACGATGCCATCCTCGACATCGACGACGACGAAGGTCGCTGGTATCGCGCGCAACTTGGCGCGGCGCGGCTCGCCTATTTGAGCAGCCTGCCGACCGTCTACGACTTCTGGCTGAGCGGCAAGCGGGTGCGCCTGTTCCACGCCTCTCAGGTGAGCGTCTATACGCGCGTGCGCAGCACTGACTCCGTTGAAGTCCACCAAGCGATGTTCGAGAATACGCCCTTTACGGGCATGGACGTGCCGCAGCCGGACATCGTGGGCTATGGCGACATCCACGTTGCCTACATGCGGTCGCTGTTCACGGTGGGCAAAGTCTTGTTCAATACCGGCAGCGTCGGCAATCCGCTTGATCTGCCGCTGGCGTCCTACGCGATTCTGTCGGGCAAGCTCGACAGTCAAGCGAGCGCGCAGTTTTCCATCGATTTCGTCCGGCTGCCCTACGACGTCGAGCGCGAAATCGAGGAGGCGCGGCGGCTGAGCGTGCCTCAGGTCGAGGCTTACGCGGTCGAACTGCGGACGGCGGTCTATCGCGGTGCGCGGCAGACGGCGGGGAAGTGATTTGCTGCAAAAAACGGCGGCGGCTTGTACGAGCCGCCACCGTTGAGAAGGGGGGAAGTGGGGTATGCGGTTTTGGGTGACGTTATAGGCTGGGCGTCCAGTTGAACGTGTAGTTGAAGGGACCGACCAGCGTCAGGCTGCCGTCAACCTCGTGGTAGAGGCTGTAACCGTCATTCGATGCCACCAACACGGACGAACCGGCGCTGGGTTCCGCTGCTACGATCTCGGCGTGAGTCACGTTCATGACTTTCTGGATGGTGTCGCCGCCCGACGGGATGCCCCAAAACTCGATGTGATCGAGCACGCCCATGTTCACGTCGTCGGCGTAGGGGTAGCTGTAGGTGTCGTAGATGGCGACCGGCGCGGCGATGTCGAATTCGTTGACGCGCCCGTCGTTGATCGTGGGCAAACTCGTCGTGTCGTCGGCTGCACTGACAATCGATACAGCGAATGCCGCCATTGCCAGCACCGCGAGCAGCACCATCAACCGACTCAAGTTCAAATTCCGTTTCACGTTGTTCTCCTCATAACTGCTGCCTACCAAAACCATGCCTGAAGCATATGCCCCGCATGTGGGGAACCTATCGGGGTTTTGTAAATCCTTTGTAAACCGGCTCATGCGGCGCTCATAATGAGAAATATTTCACAAATATATGTTATAGTTGGAGAAGATTCGGGGCACGAGCAGTTCGTGAGGAAGATTAATGATGGACGACTTAATCAGTTGGCTGCTGGACAGCCCGACTCCCTCCATTCGCTATTTGACGCTGCGGCGCTTGCTCGGACGGAGTGAAGCCGATGGCGACGTTCAAGCGGCGCGTCAGGCGATGCGCAGCAGCGGCGCGATCCCGGCGATCTTGGAACAGCAAGCGCCCGCCGGTTTCTGGCGCGGCGCGCCCGGTTTTTACGCCCGCAAATACAGCGGCACGCATTGGAGTATGATCCTGCTGACCGAACTCGCCGCCGACCCGGACGATCCGCGAATGCAGCGCGCCGCCGATTACATGCTGGCGGCGACGGCGCACAACCACATGCTTGAAGACGACTTCGATGAATCGGTGCCGAGTCCAGCTCAGTATGGCTTTAGCTGTTTGTGGGGCAATATCTTGCGTTACGCGGTTTACACTGGGCGTGTCGACGACCCGCGCCTGCCGCCGATTGCCGAGTATCTGGCGCGCAACTTGACGACGGGCGGCTGTGACTGCGTGCACAACGCCTATCTGGCCTGTGCGTGGGGCGCTGTCCGCAGTTTGTGGGGGCTGGCGGCGCTGCCGAACCGCTCGCCGACGGTCGCGGCGGCAATCGACGCAGCGCTGGCGTTTCTGCTCGACTCCGGTTTCGAACTAGCTGCCGGGGCTTATCCGACACCCGGCAGCGTGCACAAGCTCTGGTCGAAGCTCAATTTCCCGCTGTTTTATCAAGTTGACGTGCTGTTCGTGCTGCGGGTCTTGGGCGAACTTGGTGCGCTGGCGCATCCCGGCGCGCAGCCCGCGTTAGCGTGGCTGAACGATCAGCGCGGCGCGAACGGTCGCTGGCGCGGAACCAGCCCCTACAGCGCGCGGACGTGGAAGCT
Source organism: uncultured Chloroflexia bacterium (assembly GCA_963826685.1). Taxonomy (GTDB): domain Bacteria; phylum Chloroflexota; class Anaerolineae; order Aggregatilineales; family Phototrophicaceae; genus Flexifilum. The sequence continues at coordinate 51,673 of CAWGYC010000014.1, forward strand.
CTCCGCTGACCGGCAGGATACCAATCGTTGGATCTCGCTGCACGCGGCGCTGGTGCTGCAACAGGCGGAAAAGCAGCGCTTGCTGGCTTAGAGCCAATCTATACCGTCGTCGTCTTATGCGTTAAAATGAATCCTACTGTGACAAACGGAACAAAGAGAGACGACTCTATGCCCTTGCGGATATTCAACGTTCTTGGACGTGAAAAACAGGATTTCGAGCCGCTGGTGCCGGGACACGTTGGAATGTACGTCTGCGGTCCCACCGTCTACGACGAGTCGCACATCGGGCATGCCAAGACTTACATCTCTTTCGACGTGATCGTCCGCTATCTGCGCTACAGCGGCTACAACGTCCTCTACGTGCAAAACTTGACCGACGTGGGGCATTTGCTCGAACTCGGATGAAGACCGGATCATCAGGAAAGCTCGCCAAACCCAATCCAAGCCGATGCAGGTGGCGGAGAAGTACGCCCGCGCCTATCAGGACGCGATGGATCGGTTGGGCGTTACGCGCCCGGACATCGCGCCGCGCGCCAGCGGGCACATCCCCGAACAGATTCAGATGGTCGAGACGCTGCTGGAAAAGGGTGTCGCTTACGAGGTCAACGGCAGCGTCTATTTCGACGTCAGCAAAGACCCGGATTACGGCAAGCTCTCCAACCGTCGCGTCGAGCAGCAGGAAGCCGGAACGCGCGAGACCGTCCGCAATGACAAGCGCAACCCGGAGGACTTCGCGCTCTGGAAAGCCGCCGAGCCGGAACACATCCTGCGCTGGGACTCGCCTTGGGGCGAAGGTTTTCCCGGTTGGCACATCGAGTGCTCGGCGATGGCGCGCAAGTATCTCGGCGAGACCTTCGATATTCACGGCGGCGGCATCGACAACATCTTCCCGCATAACGAGAGCGAGATCGCCCAGAGCGAGTGCGCCAACGACGCCGAATTCGCGCGCTACTGGATGCTGGTCGGCAGCCTGCTCGTCCCGGACGAGGACGGCAACCCGATCAAAATGTCGAAAAGTCTCGGCAATGTTCTGACTATCAATAACGCACTGGAACGCTTCCGTCCCGAAGTGATCCGCATGTTCATGGAGAGCATCCACTACAGCAACCCGGTGGTTTACGAGGAAAGCTCGATGGAATCAGCGGCGCGCGGCTGGGAGCGGCTGTATAACGCCGTTCGCCTGCTGCGCCGGGCGATGAACAGCGCGCCGGACGGCAGCGGCGACAGCAGCAGCCATCCTCGACCGCGTGAACGAGACGCGGGCAGCCTTCAACACCGCGATGGACGACGACTTCAGCGCGCCGCAAGCGCTGGCGGTGCTGCAAGACTTCACGCGCGACGTCAACACGCTGCTCAACAGCGGTCAGACGGTCGGTTTGGGCGTGCTATCCGAGATCGACAACCTGTATAAGACCCTCGGCGGCGACGTGCTCGGCATCATCCCGGCGACGGACGAGATAAGCGGCGGTGATGCCTCGCGTGAAGGGGCGCTGATCGAGATGCTGATCACCTCGCGGGCGCAGGCGCGCGCCAACAAGAATTGGGCGGAAAGCGACCGCATCCGCGACGAACTGGCGAAGATCGGCGTGGTGCTAGAAGACCGTGCCGACGGCACAATCTGGAAGACAAGCTAATGGCAACCCCCGAATTTCTGTATGGACATTGGGCGGTGATGGAAGCGCTGCGCGCCGGGCGGCGTGACCTCGATCAACTGCTCGTCACTGAGACGACCGAGACCAAAGGGTTGGTCGCGCAGATTTTGGCGACCGCTGTCGAGCGCGGCGTCGCGGTCAAGCGCGTGCCCCGCCGCATCATCGACGACTTGGCGGACGGCGCGAATCACCAGAACATGGCGCTGCGCGTCGGCGGCTATCCCTACGCCCATATCGAGGACGTGTTCGCGCTCAGCAAGCAGCGTGACGAAAAGCCGTTCATCCTCGTGCTCGACCTGCTCAAAGACCCGCAGAACGTCGGGTCGCTGCTGCGCGTTGCCGACGCGGTGGGCGTTCACGGCGTCGTGCTGCAAGAACGGCGTGGCGTCGCGGTGACGCCTTCGGTTGTCAATGCTTCGGCGGGCGCGGTCGAACATCTCAACGTCGTGCAGGTGACTAATCTGGTCAACGCGATGCGCGACCTCAAGCAGCAGGACGTGTGGCTGGTCGGGCTAGACCTCGGACCAAACGTCCCACCGCTGGATAAGACCGACCTCAACATGCCGATTGGCATCGTGCTCGGCAGCGAAGGCGAGGGCTTGCGCCGCCTCGTGCGTGATACCTGCGATCTGCTGTTGGCGCTGCCGATGCGCGGATCGGTCGCCAGCCTGAACGTGGCGACGACCGGTGCGGTCGCGCTTTACGCGGCGTGGCAGGCGCGCGGCTGGCAGGGTTGGGCGCACGCTTAATCAGCACCGGGTACCGAGTGCTGAGTAAAAAGTAGTTAACGTCAGTTATGGATAAGCGATCTTCGAAAGCGTGGTTTCTCGTGTAGGGGCACGATATATCGTGCCCCTACGGCGAAAATCTTCCCTCAGATTTCTTAACCATAATTCACGTTAGTCAGCGTGAGTGTTAGATCGAATCAGCGACCCCCGAACCGGGTCGCTGAGTTTTTCTCTCGCAGATGTCTATTCCCTTGACTAGAAGGCGATTAACCGGCTTTCTAAGCAGGTTTTAGGGAATCACGCCCGGAATCGTGTATCATTGAAGCACGGGGTACCGAGTGCTGAGTGCTGAGTCAGTGCCGTAGGATGCGCGCAAGCGGGTCTAGCGCGGAAATTCTTTGTCTCAGTACTCGGTACTCCGGACTCGGTACTTCACAAATAAAGGAGGAGCGCGCTACTTACGGATGACCGCGCGCTGAACAAAAGCCATGATAGAAGACATTCTCAACGAAATTCGCCAGAAGATGAAGGCTACACTCTCGGTCTACGAGCAGGACTTACAGGGCATCCGCAGCGGACGCGCCAGTACGTCGCTGGTGGATCGGCTGCACGTCGAATACTACGGGCAGCCGACCGAAATGCGGCAGATTGCCACCATCTCGACGCCGGAGCCGATGCAAATCCTGATCCGCCCCTACGAAAAGTCGGCGGTCAAGGCGATTGAAAAGGCGATCATGACGTCCGACCTCAGCCTGAATCCCAACGTCGACGGCGAGGTGATCCGCCTGAATATCCCGCCGCTGACGCGCGAACGCCGTCAGGACTTGGTCAAGTTCTTGCACAAGCGGATGGAAGACGCCCGCGTCGCCATCCGCAACATTCGCCGTTCCGGGAACGACGACATCAAGGACTTCGAAAAAGAGAAGATGATCTCTGAGGACGAAGCCAAGCATGGGCAGGACGAAGTTCAGAAGCTGACCGACAAATACATTGCCGAGATCGACGAATTGGGCAAGAACAAAGAGAAAGAAATTCTGGAAGTCTAGCGAAGGGTTAGTCCCGGATGGTTGCTGTAGTGCGCGAGAAAAAGAGCGACAATGCTCACGAGCAAAGTCCGCGACACGTCGCCATCATCATGGATGGTAACGGGCGCTGGGCGAAGGCGCGCGGGCTGCCCCGCGCCGAGGGACACCGGCAAGGGACGGAGAACCTTCGGCAGATTTTGCGCGCCGCCGTCAAAAATGACATCGACATCCTGACGATCTACGCCTTTTCGACCGAGAACTGGTCGCGACCGCGCGCCGAAGTGCGCATGTTGATGCGAATTCTGGAGACGGTGATCGACCGCGAGCTGGACGAACTGCACGCCGAGGGTGTCCAACTGCGCCACATCGGGCAGTTAGACGGCATCAACCCGGCGCTGCAAAGGAAAATCCACAAGGCGATGGAACTGACGAAGGACAACGACCGGCTGATCCTCAACATCGCCTTCAACTACGGCGGGCGCGACGAGATCGTCCATGCCGTGCGCCAGATCATCGCCGACGGTGTGCCCGCCGATCAGGTCGACGAAGCGCTGATCAGCAGCTATATGTACACCGGCGACCTGCCCGACCCCGACCTGATCATCCGCACCAGCGGCGAACTTCGCGTCAGCAACTTCTTGATCTGGCAGGGGGCGTACTCCGAATATTACGCCACCCCGACCTATTGGCCCGACTTCGACGAAGCCGAACTCCAGCGCGCGCTGGCTGCCTATCGCCAGCGCCGCCGCCGCTTCGGGATGACCGACGAGCAAATTGGCGCTAGCCCCGAATAAGCCCTACGGTTGTACAATGTTTGATAGAGGCACGGTGCGGTCTACCGTGCCTCTGACGAATCGGTTTTAGCGTAACTTCCGTGATCGCTTAGTCAAATAGGACAAAATGACATGCAGAACGACATCGGTCAGGTCAAATCGGCGCTGCGTCAACAGCAGTACATCGCGACCGACGAGATCTCGACGGTCATGTTTTTGGGTGAACGACTGGGCAAGCCGATCCTCGCCGAAGGACCCGCTGGCGTGGGCAAGACCGAATTAGCGAAAGCATGGGCGAAGATCAGCGGACGTCCGCTGATCCGCTTGCAGTGTTACGAGGGACTGGATGAGAGCAAGGCGCTCTACGAGTGGGAATACGCCAAGCAGATGCTCTACACCCAGCTTCTGCGCGATAAGCTCAGCCAACTGCTGTCCGACGCCGAGACGCTCAGCGCTGCCGCCGACCGCTTGGCGACCGAGGAGGACGTGTTCTTCTCCGAGCGCTTCCTGCTGGCGCGTCCGCTGCTGCAAGCGCTGACGTCAGACGTGCCGGTCGTGCTGCTGATCGACGAGATCGACCGCGCCGACGCCGAGTTCGAGGCGTTTTTACTGGAAATTCTGAGCGACTTTCAAGTGTCCGTGCCGGAGATCGGCACGATCAAGGCGAAACATCAACCGCTGGTGCTGCTGACCAGCAACAACACCCGCGAACTCTCCGAAGCGCTCAAGCGGCGCTGTCTCTACCTGTTCATCGACTACCCGGACTCCGAGACCGAGATGAACATCGTCCGGCTGCGCGTCCCGCAGTTGAGCGCGAAGCTGGCGCAGCAGGCGGTCGAGGTGGTGCAGGGCTTGCGGGCGATGGATTTGAAGAAGAATCCGAGCGTGTCCGAGACGATTGACTGGGCGCGGGCGTTGGTGATGCTCAATGCCGATAATCTGGATAAGGATACGCTCGAAAACACGCTGACCGTGCTGCTCAAGCACGAAAGCGACGTCCAGAAAGCGAAACGCGCGCTCATGCAGGGGCGGGCGCATCCACTGGAGAATGATCCGCGCAGTTCCCGGCGCGGGCGCAATCGGTGGTCGGGCAGCGAGTGGAATAACTGAGTCGGACAGCGATCTTTAGAGGAAAACCGGCAACCTTGCAGCGCTTTTCACAGCGCACAAACAACACAGAATCATCGCGCAAGGCGAAGCTGTCTTGCCTGTCCCGCAAATTGGTAAGGACGGATCACGACCCTACCCGCGTTGTTTATGGCTGCGCGGGTAAGGTCGTGTGAGCGTAGTCGGCTAGCTGTCCGACTTCATCGTGCGTTGCAACACGTTTTGGTAGACGAAGTAGATAATCACCGCGAGGACGGCGACGATGACTGTGGCGATGAGCGCCCAGCCCAAGTTGTCGAATAGACCCGGCATGGTCACCGTGATGCCCGGATTCGCATCTTGCAGGCTTTGCAGCGCCGGTGAAAGCTGCGCGTAGGGCACCAACCACGCGATCAGGAAGGTGACGACGACAAGTACGATCAAGCCGTAGCGCATCAGCCGCAAGCGCCCCTGAATATCAGATTGATTAATCATAGTTCGTGCTCCTTACAAGAAAAAGTATTTGCCTTATATTATTATCTAAGCTTTCGCCGCATCGAGTCAACCGATTAGCGTTAACCTTTGTCCAACTAGCGCAGAAATGAGCCGATGAACCTTGCCGGATTGCTCAGTGTTTTCGGAATCGCGTTCATTTACTTCTGGGCGGCGATCCCGGCGGGGCTGGCGCAGGGGCTGAGTCCGCTGGTCGTCGGCGCGACCGCCGCGATCAGTTATGCCTGCGGCGTCGGGCTGGTGGTGATCGCCGGGCAGCCGGTGCGCGAGTGGATCATGCGGCGGATCGGCGGCAAAGCGCCTAGCAGCCCGGACAGCACGATCCGGCGGATTTGGGATCGCTACGGCTTGGTCGGGCTGGCGCTGATCGCCCCAATGACGACCGGCGCGCAAATCGGCGCGATCATCGGCATCTCGCTCAACGCGCCGCCGCGTCGCCTATTCCTGCTGATGTCGCTGGGCGGGCTGCTGTGGGCGGTCGTGATCACAGCGGCGTTCGCGCTGGGCATCGCGGTGGTGAGCGGCTAGCTCGACGGATATTTGTAACGAATTTGGCAATATTCCGACACCTCTAGACTGGCTCGCCCCTACACGGGGTCGGCGCATCCGCGTATAATGAGACCATGTTGAAACCAGACAAGGCAAAGCGATGTTAGGTAAACTTGCGGCGATAGAGGCACGTTTCGACGAGTTGGATCGCTTACTCAGCGACCCGGACGTGCTCAGCGATTATGAGAAGATCGCCGAATACAGCAAAGAGCGATCCAGCTTGGCGGAGATCGTTACGGCATACCGCCAGTATCAACGCGAGATGGGCGAACTCGACGAAGCGCGGACGCTGGTCGAGGACGAGACTGATCCCGATATGCTGGCGATGGCGCAGGAAGAAACGAGCCAGCTTCAACAGAGCACCGAAACACTGGAAGCGCAGTTGCGGCTGATGCTGCTGCCCAAAGACCCGCGCGACGACAAGAATGTGATCATGGAAATCCGCGCCGGGGCGGGCGGGGACGAGGCGGGCTTGTTCGTCGCCGACCTGTTCCGCATGTACAGCTACTACGCCGAGGCGCGCCGCTGGAAGGTCGAGGTCATCGACCAGCACGAGACCGGCGTCGGCGGCTTCAAAGAGATCAAGTTCGAGGTGCGCGGGCAGGGCGCTTTCAGCCGTCTCAAGTTCGAGAGCGGCGTGCATCGCGTCCAGCGTGTGCCGGAGACCGAGAGTCAAGGGCGCGTCCACACCAGCACCGTGACCGTCGCCGTGCTGGCGGAAGTCGACGACGTGGACGTTGACCTCAACATGAACGATGTGCGTGTCGACGTCTATCGCAGCGGTGGCGCGGGCGGTCAGTCGGTCAACACGACCAACTCGGCGGTAAGGCTGACCCACATCCCGACCGGGCTGGTGGTCGCCGTGCAGGACGAACGCAGCCAACTGCAAAATCGGCTGCGCGCCAAGCAGATTTTGGTGGCGCGGCTCTACGAAATGGAAATCGAGAAGCAGCGCAGCGAGCAGGAAAACGAGCGCCGCTCGCAGGTCGGCACCGGCGAGCGCGCCGAGAAAATCCGCACTTACAACTATCCGCAAAACCGCGTGACCGATCATCGGGTCAACCTGACCAGCTACAACCTCCAAGCCGTTATCAACGGCGACATCGACATGTTTGTCGACGAACTGATTACGCGCGACCAAGCGGAAAAACTCGCTGGTGGCGAACAGGTGGCATCATGATTTTTCGCAAGGCAACCCGGCACGACGCGCCCGCGTTGGCGCAAATGCGTTGGGACTTCACGGCAGAAGACGACTTCATCTCCCCAGCGGCGACCATCGAAGACTTTACGGACTGCTTCGGGCAGTTTTTCGACTACGCCCTGAGCAGCGGCCGCTGGTGCATCTGGGTCGCGGAGGACGAGGGGCAGCTCGTCTCGCATATCTTCATTCAGGTGATTGAGAAAGTGCCGCGTCCGGGGCGCGAGGAGCGCCAATTCGGCTGGGTGACAAACGTCTTCACCGTTCCGGCGTATCGCAACAAGGGTGTCGGCTCGCAGTTGATGGCAGCCGCCTCCGATTGGTGCAAGGCGCGCAACCTCGAATTGATGGTGGTTTGGCCCACGCAGCAGAGCGTCCCCTACTATCAGCGCGCCGGTTTCGAGTACACGATTCAACTGCTCCAATATCCGCTGGACAGTTATTGATCCGCACGAGCACGGCGGTCTAGCCTTCAGGGAGCGAAATGCAGATACGACAGGCAAGCCGACAGGATGTGGCGGTGCTGGCGCGGATGCGCTGGGATTTCATGACTGAGGGAAAGACCGGCAGCCCGCCGCTGCCTTATCCCGAATTCGCGGCGCGCTGCGTTGAATTCTTCAACCGCGTCTTGGCGGACGAACGCTGGGTCATGTGGCTTGCCGAGCAGGATGGGCAGATCGCCAGCCACGTTTTCGTGCAGATGGTCGAACAAGTCCCGAATCCGCTGGACTCTTACCGCTACTTTGGCTGGATCACAAACGTATACACCCGCCCGGCGTATCGCAATCGGGGGATCGGCTCGGCATTGCTGCGCCACGTCATCGACTGGGCGAAGGGGCAGCAGTTCGAGTCGCTGAACCTGTGGCATTCGGAGCGCAGCGTGCCTTACTACGAGCGGCTCGGCTTTGTCCACACCCCCGACGAACTCATGCTCATGCTGGACGAGCAACGAGAAGATTGAACCGCCAAGACGCGCTCCTGAGCGCTCATGGGCTGATCGATCCGCTGGATGCGCACGTGCTGCTTGGCGCGGTGCTGGGCGTGGATCGCGCGGCGCTGATTGCGCACCCGGAGACGCCGCTGACCGAAGATCAGGCAGCGACATTTGCCGATTACGTCGCGCGGTGCGCGGCGGGCGAGCCGCTCGCATACATCCTCGGACGGCGGGCATTTTACGACCGCGAGTTCAGGGTCACGCCCGATGTGCTAATTCCGCGACCGGAAACCGAACTCGTACTCGAACAGGCATTGACTTTGAGCGCAGGCGAAATCGTCGCTGCCGATGTGGGGACGGGCAGCGGTGCGCTCGCGGTGACGTTAGCCGCACTGCGACCCAACTTCGCCGTGCACGCCGTCGATGCGAGCGGGGCGGCGCTGGCAGTGGCGCGGAGCAACGCCGAGCGCTACAACGCGCCGGTGACGTTCTATCAGGGCGATTTGCTGACGCCGTTGATCGACGCCGGGATCAAGCTTGACCTGATCATGGCGAACCTGCCTTACATCCCCTCCGGCGATCTGCCCGACCTCGCCGTCAGCCGTTACGAGCCGCTGTCGGCGCTCGACGGCGGCGCGGACGGACTCGACCTGATCCGCCGCTTGATCGCGCAAATCCCGCAGGCGATCCAGCCCGGCGCGCTGATCCTGCTGGAGATCGGCGCGGGACAGGGCGCGGCGGTGCTCGCCCTCGCGCGGGCGCTGTTGCCGCAGCACGCCGAGTTGATCCTCGACTATGCCGGTCACGACCGGATTGTGCGAATTGAAGTGTAAAAAGGCGGGGGCAGGTTTTAAACCTGCCCCTACAGCCAGTCTATTGACATGGGGGGCAGGGACGCGATGTGCCGAGTTGTAGGGGCGTTATATATAACGCCCCTGCGGAAAAACAGATAGATTGATAACCCCTACGAAAATCTGTCAGGAGTGAGATCGCCTTAGATCGAGGTGAGCAGCCCGCTGCGATTGGCGGCTTCTTTGACGTCTTTCCAGAGATTGCGGCGGTTGGTCGCGACCGGCGGTTTGTGGGCGTATTCCCACACCTCCTCGGCGATCTCGTAGACCGCGTTGGGGCGACCGAGCCGCCGGGCGTTGTCGGAGCGCTGGCGCAGACCGTCGGCACCTTCCGCTAGCCACGCCGTCGCCGCGTCGACGACCTCGCGCGGGCTAGGTGCGAAGACACCGGCATCATTGGTAACCACGTAATCGACGTTGCCGGTCTCCTGACCGGGGATGGCATCGTAGAGGATCATCGGCAGCCCGGCGATACAGGCTTCGCAAATCGTGGCGGGTCCGGCTTTGCTGACCAGCACATCGGAGGCGCTCATCAGCCGGGGCATGTCGGTGACGAAGCCGTAAACGTGGGTCGGCTGATTCCAGCGCGCGTTTACCAACTTATCTTTGAGCGGCTTGTTGCGCCCGGCGACGATCACAAGCTGGCACCTCAAGTGCTGGCTGTTGAGCGCGCGGGCGGTCTTGTAGAGCGGTCCCATGCCGTCGCCGCCGCCGATCAGCAGCAGCGTCGGCAGGGCGGGGTCCCAGCCGAGATCGCGGCGCGCCTCCGATTTTTCGGGCATTCCCTCGGCGAAACGCGGATGCACCGGCAGCCCGGTCACGCGCATCAGCTTGGGGTTCAACCCGGCTTCCAAGCCGCGATCAAAGGCGGGTTCAGTCGGGACGAGCGTGCGGTCAGTACGCTGGTCGTACCAGAACATGTGGGTCGAGACCAGATCGGTGACGACGACGACGAAAGGCGGGCGGGTATCGCGGGCGGCGCTGAGCGCCTGAATCGCCAGCGGCGTCAGGATCGAATGGACGCAGACGACCACGTCGGCAGGGTGCTCGCGCAGCATCTTCTTGATGCGGCTCTCGACGGTCAGGTACATCCCGCGCGAGAGCGCACGCGCGCGGCGCTGGGTATTCGAGAGTTTGTAGCCCGTCCCCCACGAGGACTTGCTGTGATTGATCAGCCAAGGGTAAAACTGTGGGGCATAGTTCCAAGGAAAGGAGGAATAGGACTTAAATACGTCAATCAGCTCTAATTCGACTTGCTCGCCGTACTTATGCCGTAGAGCTTGTCCGATGGCTTCCGCCGCCGCGCGATGCCCGCCGCCGGTATCGGACATAAGGAATAGGATGCGCTTGGTCAACTTTCAATCTCCTTGTGCGCGATGACGTGCTTGAGGCGTTTGTTGAATTCGCTCCGTGTGAGCATGACGCGCCGCCCACAGCCGACGCAGCGCAGCCCGATGTCCGCGCCGACGCGATAGATCAGCCACTCGGCGCTGCCACAGGGATGCAGTTTCCGCAGCTCCACACGGTCACCTACGCTAATATCCATTGCACTCCACAACCTTAATTCCGGCTAATAATAACATCTGCCGCGCCATCGTTCTAGCAGGACGTATGTTATAATGGCGCTCATTGCTTGCTTGACTTCGACGGAGCTTCCCGTTGCTTCTAAACCTTACTCCTGAATCGCTGATCGCCAACCTGATCGTACTGGGGTTGGGCATGACGATCCACGAATTTTCACACAATTACGTCGGCTGGAGAATGGGTGATCCCGAACCGGCTCGACAAGGACGGTTGACGCTTAATCCGCTGGTCCACATCAACTGGATCGGCTGGATCATGTTCGCGGTGCTGGGCTTCGGCATCCTCGGCTCGGCGCCGATTTCGCCGTTTCGGATGCCGCGCGAGAACCGGCGCTGGCGCTGGCTGGCGGCAGTCGCGGCGGGTCCGGTCTCGAACCTGATCCTCGCGGCAATCTTCGCGATCATCATCCGCATCATCGGCACGCAGACGCTCGGCGGGCTGCCGCAGGTCATCCAGTTGATCCTGCTGCGGATGGTCGGGCTGAACGTGCTGCTGTTCGTCTTCAACCTGATCCCCCTGTTCCCGATTGACGGCTGGCAGATCGTTTACGCGCTGCTGCCGCCCGATATGGCGATCACGTGGGAACGTTACGCTCAGACCAGCCAGTACATTTTCTTCGGCTTGATCCTACTTTCGTTCGTCCGTCTGCCCGGCTTGCCCGACATTCTGGGGCTGTTGATTTTCCAACCCACCCTCCAGATTTCGCAGGTTTTGCTCGGCAATCCGTTTCTCGCTTACGCAGCATTCTCGTTCTAGACGATGCTTCAGCGCGCCAGCCGCCGTTGGCGACAGGGCTTACGCGCGCTGTTCGCTTTCGCGCGCCCGGTCGACCTCGACCTCGCTGCCCAACATCTGACAGCAGCGCAGCTTGCCTTGTTCCGGCGAATGCGGCGCGCCGAACAGCTTCACAGCTTGAACGTGCTGCGCGCGCTGCTCGATCAAGGCGACACGCCGCTCGATCTCGCCGCCGCCGCGCTGCTGCACGACGTCGGCAAGAGCCGCTATCCGCTGGCGCTGTGGCAGAAAACGGCTGCCGTGCTGGTGCGATCCTTCGCGCCGGGGCTGTTTCGCCGCCTCAGCGACGGCGATCCGCGCCATCGCGTGTACCGTCCGTTCGCCGTCTACGTCCATCATCCGGCGTGGGGGGCGGAACTCGCGGAGCAGGTCGGCACCCCGCCGGGTGCGGTCTGGCTGATCGCGCGGCACCAGCAGCCAGCGGATCAAGTGTGCAATCACGATCTGTGTCAGATGTTAGAACGCCTTCAACGCGCCGACGATGCGAATTAGGCATCCAAGAGAAATCCCGTGACACTGTGCTATACTCAAAAGGTCTAGGTTAAGCGACTGGCGGAGCAAAGGCTTATGCACGCACAGAGAGATAACAAACCAACTCTTGGACACGACGAAAAGACCGCGTTGATGCAGCGGGTGCGGATGTTGTTAGAAGGCGTTGACCTGATGAACGCTGACGAACTCCAGCGCGCACGCGAACTGCTCCAGCGAGAAAATATTCCGCAGTGGACTCTCTTTGCATTGAAGGAAGCTCCCTCCACGACTGAAGCGGGATTGGGTTGGGGAGAGCGTCGCCTTCAGGAATTGCGCGATAGCGGTGAGCTACCGTAGCGATGTGGTCGAGGAGCAGCGCTTTGCGGAAGACATCGATCTGCTTCGCGCTCAGTATGCACACATTGACGACGTTCATCACTGGATTACTTGGCAGCTTGCTCAAGACCCCCGTTTGGGAACACCGTTAGAGGTCGCTCCTGATTTTCGGGTATTGACAACTCCCGCGCTTGAAGACACGCCTGCTTTTTGGGTACTTTATGCTTATGACGCCGATAAAGTCTATCTTCATTCCATTGAACGAGCCTCCGAAACGTAAGCTCAGGATGATCATCGCGCCCTAGGGCGCTTTTTCTTTAGCTAATCGCTGAAAGCTGATTGCTGACAGCTTGTACAGGGATGAATGCTCATGGCAACGACAATCACCGTAGGGATCATCGGTTTGGGACGGGTGGGCGCGTCGGTCGGGCTGGCGCTCAAGCGCCATAACGCCCGCAAAGACGCGCGCCAGCAGTTCGCCATCACCGGGTATGCGTCCGGCAGTGCTGAGGAGCAGACCGCCAAAACGCTCAACGCGGTCGATCACATCGCGCGGAACATCGTCTCGGCGGCGTCCGATAAGGACGTAATCGTACTGGCGCTGCCATATCGCGAGGTACAGGCAGCCTACCAGTTGATTGGCGGCGATCTGCGGGCGGGGTCGGTGCTGATCGACACATCGCCGCTCAAGCTGCCGTCGCAAGACTGGGCGGCGAAATATCTCAATCCTGAAGCGCACATGGTTGGCGTGAATCCCGTGCTCAACCCGAAATACTTATTTGATGGGCTGGACGACGCCAATCACGCCAGCGCCGATCTGTTCGACGGTGGGGCGCTGCTGCTGCTCCCGGCGGCGAACGCCGACGCCGATGCGGTCGAACTGGCGGCAGATTTCGCCGAACTGCTCGGCATGACCGCCCAGTTTGGCGATCCGGTCGAGCACGACGTTTGGATCGCGTCGATGGAAGGCTTGCCGGTCGTGTTAGGCTTAAGCGCCTTCTACACGCTGCACCGGCGCGACGGCTGGAACGATGCCCGGCGGGCGGGCAATCCGTCATTCGGTCGGCTGACGCACCATCTCTACGACCAGCACCCCGACGATTTGCGCGACCTGCTGCTCAACAACCGCGATAATCTCGTCCGCCAAATCGACGCGACCGTCGAGGCGCTCGAGGCGCTGCGGGGGCTGCTGGCGAGCGGCGACCGCGCCGCGCTCGAAGAAGTGCTGATCGACACAATGGACACTTACGCGAGCTGGGTGGCGCAGCGGCGCGAGGGGCGCTGGGACAAGCCGAACAATAACCCGCTCAATGTCTCGAAAAGCGATCTGCTGGTCAATGGGATGTTCGGCGGCTTCCTCGGCAAGCGTCTGAAGGGCGATCAAGGCGAGAAGGAATAAAAGCTGACCCCACCCCCAGCCCCTCCCCGACTTCAGGGAGGGGAGAGTGCTTCGTCTGTTTCATGCGGAAACGTCGATAACCTCTATGCCTGTGTAGGGGCAGGTTTCAAACCTGCCCCTGCGACAACTGTCTTGACAAGCCTCACTCTCGATCATCAATTTACGCCACTAAACTGATCCGATTTTCAGGCAAATTCGATTCGCAAAACGGGTAATTTGCGAGTAAAATATAGAACAATTGTTCAGATGGAGATGCCCAATGATAACGCCGATTCTCCACGTCCGTGACGTTGATCTGAGCCTTGCGTTCTACACCCAAATCCTCGGTTTTGCGGGACAGGGCGGTCTGCCGGGAATCGACGGCGAGACCGTCTACGCCGAAGCCTACCTCGGCGCGGCGCGGCTGATGTTCGTTCGGGGCAATTACGCCAGAGAGTGCTGTGCCGACCTCTACCTGACGCTGCCGGATAGTGCCGACATCGACCGCTTCTACGCCGATCTACAGGCGCACGAGGTCGCTATCGTTGATCCGCTGCACGAGGAGTTATGGGGCGACTGCGCCTTCACGATCAGCGACCTCGACGGCAGCCGCCTGACCTTCGCCCAGCCGATCCGCCGCCGTGTTTACGCCGGGGCGCTGATGGCGATTGCGTGACCAACGACCTCACCCCCGACCCCTCTCCCTAGGAGAGGGGAGAAAAACCGTTCAGATGCGAGGATCGTCGTTGTAGGGGCAGACCTGCGTGTCTGCCCTGATTGGGCGCACACATAGGTGCAACGCTACGCTTGAATATTCAGCGGGTAGGGGCAGGTTTCAAACCTGCCCCTACAATCAGAATTGATGTATATCCATTTGAATAATTTTTACTGGTTTTGGCTTCAATCCGCTATACTGGATGCAGTTCGGCAAATAACGGCTTGGAGCAACCATGAACTTACAGGCGCTTTCCGAAGCGGTCGGCGTTTCGGGCAGCGAAGACGCTGTTCGCAAGATAGTTCTTGAGGCGATTGACGGTCACGTCAGCGACGTCAAGATCAACGCGCTGGGGGGAGTCACGGCGCTGAAAAAAGGCACGGGCGGGCGCGACCTGCGGGTGATGGTCGCCGCGCACATGGACGAAATCGGCTTCATCGTGCGCGGCTTCGACAGCGATGGCTTGATCCGTTTCAGCGCCATCGGCGGTATCGACGACCGCATATTGCCGGGGCTGCGCGTTTGGATCGGCAGCGTGCCCGGCGTGATCCTGTGGACGCCGATCCACCTCAACCGCGATCAAAACGTGGTCAAGCTCAAAGACCTGCGGATCGACATCGGCGCGACCAGCAAAGACGAGGCGGCGGGCAAGGTCAAAGCAGGCGACCGGATCGCCTTCGACAGCAAATTCATGGAGATCGGCGCGAAGGTGCTGCGCGGCAAAGCCTTCGACGACCGCGTCGGCTGCTCGCTGCTGATCGACCTGCTGCAAGGCGAGCCGTATCCGGTCGACGTGCTGGCGGCCTTCACCGTGCAGGAGGAGGTCGGCTTGCGCGGGGCGAAAGTCGCGGCGCAGGCGCTCAACCCGGACATCGCCTTCGTGTTGGAAGGCACGACGGCGCACGATCTGCCGAACCCGAACGCCGAAGTGGACGACGACACCGACGTCAACCCGACCTGCATTTTCGGCGGCGGTCCGGCGCTGACGGTGATGGATCGCAGCATGATCGCCGATCCGCGCCTGATCAAGCTGCTGCGCGAGACGGCGGAAGCCGAAGGCATCCCCTACCAGTTCAAAACCCAGTTGGGCGGCGGCACCGACGCCGGATCGATCCACCTCGCCGGGGCGGGCGTGCCCTCGGCGGTGATCTCGATGCCCTGCCGCTACATTCACAGCCCGACCGCTTATCTCCACCGCGACGATTACGACAACGGTCTGCGCCTGATCAAAGCGGTGCTGAACCGGATTGAGGATATAAGGTAACCATCATGGAGATTTATGCGCCCGAAAGTGTGGGCATGGATTCAGCGCGCCTCGCGCGCCTCGACGCGGTGATGTCCGATTTCGTCAAGGACAACCAACTGCCGGGGATCATGACGCTGCTTCAGCGGCGGGACAAAGTTGTGCATTTGGGCAAGTACGGCATGATGGACATCGCCGCCGGAAAGCCGATGCGGGAAGATGGCATCTTTCGCATCTATTCGATGACCAAACCGATTGTCAGCGTGGCGCTGATGACGCTCTACGAAGCAGGACGGCTGAGCCTCAACGATCCGGTGGCGAAGTACATTCCGGCGTTCAAGGACACGAAGGTCTACGCAGGGATGTCGCCGACAGGGATGAAGCTGGTCGACCAAAACCCGGTAATGACGGTCTATCACTTGCTGACGCACACCGCCGGATTGACTTACGGCTGGAACTTCGACAATCCCGTCGAGGAGATGTACCGTCAGGTTTTCCCGAATCGTTACGAGCGCACCGACAAATTGGCGGACATCATGGAGCAGCTCGCGGGCTTGCCGCTGCTGTTCCAGCCGGGGACGGAGTGGCGTTACAGCTTCGCGACCGACGTCGTCGGCTACCTGATTCAGGTGATCGCCGACATGCCGCTCGGTGATTTCCTCGCGGAACGCATCTTCCAGCCACTGGGGATGGTCGATACCGGGTTCATGGTTCCCGCCGAAAAAGTCGACCGGCTCGCGCCGATTTACGCTTCGCAAGCGCTCTACGATCCGCAGGAGATCCCGCCGGAAAAAGTCGGGCTGCTGCGCGACGTGACCACGCCGACGACCTGTCCGTCGGGTGGCGGCGGCTTGCTCTCGACGCTGGCGGACTATCTCGCCTTCGGCAACTGCCTGATCCATGACGGCAAGTATCAGAGTGGCAGGCTGTTGAGCCGCAAGACGATTGCGTGGATGACCGCCAATCACATGCCGCCCGCGCTGATGCCGATCCGCATGGGGGACAATGCCCTCGATAGCGGCTTCGGCTTGGGCTTCGGCGTGGTGACTTCGCTGGGCGCGTCGCGTTCGGTGACGTCGGTGGGCAAGTATGGTTGGGGCGGCGCTGCCAACACTGATTTCTGGGTTGACCCGGTCGAGGGCATGATCGGGCTGATGATGACGCAGTACATGCCGCTGGAACCCTACCCGGCGCAGGAGCGTTTTCGCAATCTGGTTTATCAAGCGATTGACGATTGAGTCGGTGGAAACCCCACCCCCGACCCCTCCCCGACTTCAGGGAGGGGAGAGTGCCTCGTCTGTTTTAGGCGAGAATGATGAGGTTTAGCGGTTTTTTCGAGCCAGCGAAGGGATTTTCAAACACCCTCACGCTGCGCCCCTAGCGGATGCATCACTTTGAGTTGACTTCTATAGAGCCGTTTCGAGGCTGAGCAGGGAGCGTACAACTGTGAAAGAACTGATCAAGAAACTGGTCGAGGCGTGGGGACCTTCAGGCTACGAACACCGCGTCCGCGAGCTGATCCGCGCCGAAGCCGAACCCTACGCCGACGAAATCACCGTCGATCCGCTGGGCAACCTGATCTGCCGCGTCGGGAAGGGTGGCACGAAGATCATGATCGCCGCGCACATGGACGAGATCGGCATCATGGCGACCTTCGCCGAGCCGAAAAGCGGCTATCTGCGCTTCGCGGCCGTCGGCGGGCTGATCAACTCGACGCTGCTGGGCAACCGGGTCTATTTCGAAGACGGGACGGTCGGCGTGATCGGCTTGCACGACTATTTCGGCGCCGGGCGCACCAGCGTGCCCAACCTCGACGACTTCTTCATCGACGTGGGTGACGGCGAAGGCAACGGCAGCGTTGAGCCGGGGATGCCTGCCGCCTTCTGGCGTCCGCTGGAAGAACGCGGCACGCGCTTAATCGCTAAGTCGATGGACGACCGGATCGGCTGTGTGGTCGCGCTGGAAGCGATGAAGCGGCTCAACAAGCAAACGGCTGGCGCTCCTCCGAATGAAGTCTATTTTGTCTTCACGGTGCAGGAAGAAGTCGGCGTGCGCGGCGCACGGGTCTCGGCGTTCGGCGTCGATCCCGATGTGGCGATTGCGCTCGACGTGACCAGCACCGGCGACATGGTGAAGAATCCGAAGATGACGATCAAGCTGGGCGGCGGCGCGGCGATCAAGCTGCACGACTCCGGCTTAGTCGTGCCGCCGGCTGTCCGCGACTGGATGATCGCGCGGGCGGAAGCCGACGGCATCGCCTATCAGCGTGAAGTCCTGACGATGGGCACGACCGACGCCGCCGCCATGCAGCTTGCGCGGGCGGGTGTGCCGAGCGGCTGCATTTCGATCCCCTGCCGCTACGTCCATACCAACAGCGAGACCGTTGACCTCAACGACGTGGAGGCGTGCTCTGCGCTGCTGACCGGCTTGCTGGCAAATTCGGCTGCGTTCTAGATCGCCGATCTCCGCGCGAACCCCAACCGCTTCGGCAGTCGAACCGACTGTCGGGGCGGTTGACACGTCTCATTTGCGAAAAATTTCGTAAATTTGCCCTATTAGGGAGGCAATTTCTTCACTTGCGCGGCGGATTGCTGTATGCTCAGGTAATACACCAAGTACGAGGAACGCATGGTTGGCATGATGCCTGAACCGATACAGCATCCATCGCTCGAAGATTTCGAGCTGCTTGCCGAAGTCTCACAGATGCTCACCGTGCTGGATCAAGACCGCGTGCTAGAGCGTGTGATCGAACTGATGGCAAAAGCAGTCGGGTCAGAGCAGGTGAGTCTGATCCTCCATCCTGAGTACGTCGAAGATTGGCGGCAGCTTTTCATCAAGTACGGCGCGGCAGTTGCGCCGGAAGAGCGCAAGCAGGAGCAGTCGATCCACTTTGCTCGCCGCGTGCTCGACAAAGGGCTGGCGGGTTGGGTTTTCCGCAACAAACAGGGCGCGATCATCGCCGACACGACCCAAGACGAACGCTGGTATCGCTTCCCCGATGGCACGTCGCAGGCGCGTTCGGCGCTGTGCGTGCCGCTGCTCTACAACGACGACGTTCTGGCAGTGCTGACGATCCTGCATCCGACACCCGGTCACTTCACCGATTATCACCTGCGGCTGGTGACGATCATCGCCAATCAAGCGACGGTCGCCGTCCGTAACGCGCAGTTGTTCAACCAAATGCTGCGCCAGCAGCAGCAGCTTGAAACGATCCTGCATACGATTCCCGATTACCTGCTCGTGCTCGACGAAGCCAGCAAGATCGTGCTGGTCAACGATGCGGCGGCGCAGTTGTTCGGCGGCGAACAGACCGGCAGCCTGACCGGTCAGCCGGTGGCGAATTACCTGCACCTCGACAGCATGTTCAGCGGTATTCAGGAAATCCTAGAGAACCCGGTGCAGGATGGTCAAACGTGGTCGTTTGACGTGCGCTCCGAACGGCAGCGGCGCGACTTTCTGGTCACAGTCTCGGCGTGGGAGCACCCGTCGGGCGATACGGCGGGCTACATCGTCATCATGCGCGACATCACGACGATGCGCGACCTCAACCGCTTCAAAGACGAGATGCTCAAGATGGCATCGCACGACCTGCGCAGCCCGCTGGCGCTGATCGTCGGTTATGCCAGTTTGATCGCGCTCGATCAAGCGGAAGACTCGCCGATGCAAACTTATCTGAATGCCATCATGCGGGCGACCGAACGGATGCAGGGTTTGCTCGACGACATGCTGCGGGTGGAGCAGATTCGTAAGTCGCCGTTGGAGATGCACCAGCAGATCGACTTCGCCGACCTCGTGGGGACGGCAATCGAGCACATGCGCCCGACGGCGGAGCAGAAGCGACAGGAACTCGAAACCGACATCTGGCTGGAGAACGTGCCCTCCGTGACCATCAATCCGGTGCTGATCCGCGAAGCGATGGAGAACCTGATCGGCAACGCGCTCAAGTACACGCCCGCAGGCGGGCGCGTGACCGTGCGCGCTTTCTCGCAAGACCAGTGCCTTAATTTCAACGTCGAGGACAACGGGATCGGCATTCCTTCGGAGCACCTGCCGCGCATCTTCGAGACGTTCTACCGCGCCAAGCAAGCCGGGTCGGAGGACATCGAGGGGCGCGGGCTGGGCTTGAGCCTCGTCAAGACGATCATCGAGCGGCATCAGGGCGAGGTGTGGGTCGAGAGCAGTCAGGGGAAGGGCAGCCGCTTCGGGTTCTGGATTCCGGTGGCGTAAGCTTAATCCCGATAACCCCTCACTCCCGACACCTCTGCGAACCTTCGGTTCGTCTGCGCAGGCGGGGAGAGGGGAGAGCAAAAGCGGATCGGCTGCTCGTTTAACGGGTGAAGCACAATAGATTGGCAGCCAAATCCGTAGGGGCGTTATATATAACCATTGGTGCTAGTTTTTTAGCCCCTCGACCCCCTGACCCCCTCCTTACAAGGGTAGGTATTTAACCTCAGTTATGGATAAGCGATCTTCGAGAGCGTGGTTTCTCGTGTAGGGGCACGATATATCGTGCCCCTACGGCGAAAACTTTCCCTCAGATTTCTTAACCATAATTCACGTTATTTAAGCTTTGTTCTGACCTCACCCCTAAATAGGCTTGTCCGGTACTCGAATCAGCATCATTTGTCTCTTGCTGCCGCTGCTGACCCCACCCCCGACCCCTCCCCGACTTCAGGGAGGGGAGCGTACACGCCGTTGGCTGCCGACACGCTGCGTTTTTCCTGAAGCTGCGAGGCAAGTGCCGACGATTCGGGGCACGGTTAGGGAGCACGGCTATGTTTTGAATACCGGACAAGCCTTAAATCCCCTCTCCATTGCATAGAGAGGGGACTTTAAAACCTTCTACGAGCCGTCTTTACCCCCTCTCTACTACGTGGAGAGGGGGCAGGGGATGAGGTTAATAAAAAACCTACCCCTGTTAGCTGACCCCCTCTCCCACGCAAGCGGAGAGAGGGGGAACGCAGCGGGTTTTTGTCCCTCTCCCCTTAAGCGAAGCGGCTACGTGGGAGAGGGACGGCTTGCGACAGCAAGCAGGGTGAGGGGAAATAAGTGCAAGCAGACTAGCACCAGTAGTTATATAACGCCCCTACACGTTATCCCCGCATTTACCCCGCCGCGCCGGTCATGATGCCGCGCATGATGATCCCGATTAGCAGCGCAAAACCCCAGATATAGCTGCCCATCGCCGGGCGTTTGCGCGCGGTCGTCTCGACGAAGACGAAGAACGGCAGCGCCAGCAGTGCGCCGAGTCCGTAGACCAGATGGACGTCCTCGTAGGGGCGTCCGCCGCTGAGGTACATCGTCAGCCCGATCAGAAATTCGACTCCCATAAAGCCGATCATGGCGTAGACGCCGCGTCGAAACCATTGGGTCACGTCGCCGTGCCGGATCAAGCCGATGGTGATGGCGATCAGCAGCATGATCACCCCGGCGACGATCCCGGCGCGGCTGAGCCAATAATGGGCGGTATGCAGCAGGTCGTAGAAGGTCATCAACTAGTCCCGGAGGCGGCGCGACGCGGCACGCGCGCGTCGTCGGTGGCTTTGGCGGTTTGCAGATAGCCGACGAAGATCAAGATCACGCCCAACATGATGCCGAGGTAGTTGAACTGCACCAGATTGAGGCTGACCAGCGCGCCGCCGAAAGCGGGCAGCAAGCCGCCTGCCGCGATCAACCAGTTGCCGACCATGCGGTCGCGGAGAATCTGCTTGCGACGGAACAGAATCGACGAGTAGATCGCGCCGCCGACCAGCGCCAGCGTGCCCCACGTGTTCATCACGCCGACGAACATCGAGCGCGATTTATCCGCCTGCATGACTTGATGCAGAATCACGTTCATGTCGACGCCGGGCTGCCACGCGCTGCCGTTCAGCGGGGTGAGCAGCAGGAGCCACGGCAGCGTCATCACACAGACCAAAATCAATGCCATCTCGATATTGCGGGCGATGTTGCCGCGCCGGATGAGCAGATAGACCGTCCCCTGACCGAGCCACGGCGCGACCGCTAGCGCTCCCGTCCAGTACCAGAGTCCGAAAAACAGCGGACTCCAGACGAAGGACAGGATCACCTGACTGAGTGAGCCGATGCAGTAGAGCGTCAAGCCGATGCCCCACGCGCGCAGGTGGGGGCGCTGCTTGCCTTCAGCAAGGGCACTGCGCCAGCGCGACAGCACCATCGCCGCAAAAATGCCGCTGATCACCGTCGTGATCAGCGATAAGATCATCGGGAGCGTGAATGACTGCATATTCTGTTAACCTCGTGATGTCTACGGAGGCGAAAACCTACAAAAATCTACCAAAGTATAGCAAAGATTTCGGCGAGTGGGGGCTGTTTAATGTCAGGTGATTTGCAGCAGATATTCAGGTTGAACGAACTAAATTTGGTGAATCTTGCGGTGGTTGGCTGGCGGCGGGCAGGAGGCAGCCCCCAAATGGACCTGCTTTAAGCGGCTGAATTCGAACGTTTAGGAGATGACGGCTGGCTCGAGGACGCGCAAAACCGCCTCGCGGACGCGCTGAGGGCTGGTCGGCTTTTGCAGAAACACGTCGTCGTCGCGCAGATAGCGAACCAAAGCGCGGTCGTGGGCGCTGAAGATGATCACATGGGTGTGGGTCAATTGGGGGCAGGTGTAGATGTACTCCAAGACCTCGATGCCGGGTTTGCGCGGCAGCAGCAGGTCAAGGATCACCACGTCGGGGGCATTGCGGCTCAGATACTCAATCGCCTGCACCCCGTCGGCTGCTTCTGCGACTTCGAGTCCCATACGTGCCATAATCGTCCGGTAGACGTAGCGCGTAGAAGTATCGTCGTCAACAAGCAGGACTTGATGAGCCATCTTCAGAGAACCTTATAGCTTTTATTTGACGAGTCGATTGCTTTATGATCCGCTGTTTCTGTCCGAGGTTTATCATGACAAGTTATGGCTGACATCTCAACCCCAATAGTATACGAATTTTTTGTGAAGGAGCGAACAAATTAACCAAAATTTAACCTAAAACTAGATTATTGCAAACTTTTAATTTTGCGCAATAACGATTTGAAGCTGACTCACTTGTTGATCTCCGACAAAAAGCCGCACTTCATAAGCGCCGGGCGTATAACCTGCCTCGTCGCCGAAGAAGAAATAGCTGCTGCCATCGCTGCCCAAACTCCACAAGAGCGTATTGCCTTGCACGGCGACACCGTCGCGGTAGAGCACGCGCGACCACGCGACGCCGTTCTCCATGTGGCTGAAGTCGATGAAAAAGTAGATGCGTTTGACGTCCGCCGCGAAGCGCTGGCGGGGCGAGAGCGGCGATCCGTTGGGGTTGACGGTGGTGTCGGCGGTCGTCAGCGTTAGGCTGAAGCCAGCGGTCGGCGGGCGCGGCGTTGCGTTGAAGTCCGGCGTCAGGTTCAAAATGGCGAGCGGCGTTGGCGACGGCGTGCTGGTGGGCGCGTCAGTTGGGCTGACGTTTGGCGTCACGGTGGGCGGGATCGATGTCGGCGTCAGACTCGGCGCTTCGGTGGTTGGCGCGATCAGCGTCGGCGGCAGCGCCGTCGGGACGATGATTTCGGGCGCGAGGGTCGCGGTCTGTTGAAAGGCGTGCGTGGCGGTGAAGGCGCGCATCGCCGCATCCCACGTCTCGGTGAGCGCGGATTCAGAGGGCAAGACGATCCCGTAGAGGTCGTCCGAATTGCGGTTGATCAGGCTGTTCATGTTGCGAACGGCGACTGCTGCCAAGCCGCTGACGACCGTCAGCAGGAGCGATGCGACGATCAGCCCGACGGCGATCAGGAACAAGCGACCGCCGCGCTCACCGGCACGGCGGCGCAGCAGCCAGTACGCTCCGGTGCGGCGCAAGCGAAGCTGCTGAAGCGCGATCAGCAGCGTCAGCACGCCCAAGAGGAACGTGCCGCCGAGCAGGTAGGGCAGTATACGCGCGAATTCTCGTTCCATAGGCGGGATTATAGCGAAGAAAAACAGGACTGAGGCATAAGGACTGAGGACTGAGGAAAAGAAAGTGCTGAGCACCGCGTGCCGAGTACTGAGAAAAAGCTACCGCGACGGGTTGAAACCCGTCGCTGGCAAAACGTGACCCACTGAAGGGGTCGCAAGGACAGTTTTGGGCTTGAGCTGCTCCTTGAGGGGGGCGACGTTTTTGCAGCCGAGGGTTTATGCTCGCTCTGTAAGCAAAGCGGCGGAGAGCGAGCAGGGGCGAGTAGGGGCGTTACATGTAACGCCCCTACGGACTCCGCCTTCAATTTTCAAATCGCATTAACGCTCCGCGTCCCGGTAGCGCGGCGCAATCCCCGGCGTCAGGATGGCGGTCGACAACCCGCCCTTGTGACGCTTCCATAAATAGGGTAACTTTCTTCCGTAATTCGTGACGAGGTTTTTATGCCTGAACTCCAACAGCGGCTGGACGATCTACGCCGCACCGTGCAAGCGTTATCCGAAGATGTCGAGTCCACCGTCGTCGCCGATCTCGAAAAGCAGGCGCGGGCGCTGTTGGCGGATGCCAAAAACACGCCTTACGAAGCTGACGCGCAAGCGCTGTTTGGCGAACTGGCGCGCGTCAGCAACCCGACTTCGCCGGTCGCGGCGACGGTGCGCGGTTTGCTGCGTCGAGCGCGGATTCGTATCGAGATCGCCGGGGACGACGACGACATCGACGAGGCGATTGACATCCTCGCCGAAGCGCTGGCGCTCGCCCCGCGCGACCCCGACGTGATCGCCATGCTCGAAGACGCGGCGAAAGATAACGCGCAAGCGCGCCAGCGCGTCAGCGACCTGTTCACACGCTACGGCGTCGAGCGTCGCCCGCCGCCGCGCACCCCGGTCGAGACGCAGGACAACATCCCGCAGGCGAAAGCAGATGCCGCTTCTGATCAGCCGGGTACGCCGACCTATCCAACCTCGGCGGGCTATCCCGCGCCGGAGCGCGAGATGTTCCGCGATCAACCGACGCAGCGGCGCACGCCCGGTCAGGGTCCGACTTACGGCGGCGACGTCGACGACACGCTGTCGGAACTGACGCAAGCCTACTACTCCGGCGACTATCAGCAGGTGATCGATCAGGCGAACCGGGTGCTCAGCCAGCAGCCGGGCAACGCGACTGCGCTGGAATATCGCCAGAAAGCCGAAGACAACCTGATTCGCGGCGTCGTGCCCGATCACCGCATCCCGTTTGACGCGCGCGTCGCCTACAATCGCGCTAATTCGCTGGTGCGCGCCGGAAATTACGACGAAGCCGAGCGGCTCTACCGCGAGGCGCGCGATCTGGCGGAGCGCGACGGTATCTTAAGCTGGAAAGACGCCGAGCAAGCCCTGCTTGACATTCAAGACCTCGCGCTCGCCCGCGAGATGATCAACGAAGGTGACCGCATGATGTCGGCGGACAACTGGGGCGAGGCGCTGCGCAAATACGAAGGCGCGCTGCGCGTGGTCGCCAACGATCCGCAGGCGGAAGAACGGATCGAGCGCGTGCGCCGGGTGCAGGGCGACGCCGAAGGCGCGTCGGCGCAGTTGAGTATGCTCGGCGGGTCGCTTTCCGAGCAGGCGGCGCAGCTTCAAACCGTGCTCGGCACGATTGGTCGCTTGCGCCAGACGCTCCCCAACAGCCAGCGGCTCGCGCAGCTTGCCGAGACCGCTAACACTCGCCTAAGCGCGATCAAGACGCAGTTGAACGAACAGGCGCAGTCGGCGATCAACCGGGCATCCAGCGCGACCGCGCTCGAAGAAAAGCTCAACCTGACCAACGAAGCGATCCAACTGCTCGAACTCGCCGTCAAGCTCGACCCCAGCGACACGACCATGTCCGATCTGCTGCTGGAAGCGCGCTCGAACGCCAGCGACATGCAGCGGGCGCGGCAGGTGATCGAGCGGGCGGCGAATCACATCGCCCAAAACTACGATAACGAACTGCTGCAAGCGCGTTCGATGCTGAGCAGCCTGATGCAGTACGCGCAGGACACGCGCTATCGCACGGTCGTCAACGACCTGTTGACGCGCTACATCGAGCGCGCGGTCGCGGCGGTCGAAGAGGGCGACGTGGACGAAGCGGCGGCGCTGCTTCAGACGATGCACGACGAGCCGTTCAACATCGTCGGGCGGCGCTCGGAGATCACGCGGCTGGAGAGTCAAGTGCGGGCGCTGCGCCAGCGCGGGCGCGTTCGGCTGATGGCGATGTTCGGCGGCGTGATCGTGATTGTGCTGCTGGTGGGCTTCCTCTCGCGTCCGACGTGGGAAGCGGTGCTGTTCCCCTCGCCGACGCCGACGCCGACGATGACGTTCACGCCCAGCGCGACCTTTACGCCATCGGATACGCCGACGCCCAGCGCGACCTTCACGCCCAGCGACACGCCGACGGCGACTTATACGCCGAGCAATACGCCGACCGCGACCAACACGGCGACGCCGACCTTTACGCCGACTGATACGGCAACGCCGACCAGTACGCCGACGGTCACGCCGACGCCGCGCATTCTCTGTCAAGTCTTTGCGCTTCAGAACGTCAACGCCCGGACGCGCCCGTCGCTCGACGCCAACATCTTCAGCACGATCCCGCGCGGTACGGTCATGAACGTGATCGGGCAGCAGACTGGACCGAACGACGGCAGACGGTGGTTCTTGATCGAGGCGGACGTCGATGGATCGCGGGTGTCGAACGCCTACGTGCGCGACGACTCGAACTTCATTTCGTCGGTCGGCGAGGCGTGTCCGTCGCTGCCGTAAGCAAACGATCACGACGTAGGGGCAGGTTTCAAACCTGCCCCTACACGATGTCTATAGAAAGTCTGGTGGTAGGGGCAGAACTCAGTTCTGCCCCTACGTTTTCGTCATGTTGGGTTGGGGCTTATTTCTGCCAGACTTTCGTGTTCGGGTCTTCGGTCCAACCAGTCGGCAGATCCGGCTGGCAGGAGGGCGGCAGCGATACATCGCCTTCCGGCGGCTGAAACACGATCTCGACCGGATGCCCGGTCAGCAGACGAACGAAGTTGCCCAACACGATCCGCGTTTCCTGCTCGGCGCGGGTGAGAATGCCGCCTTCGAGCGCGTCGTCGCGGAAGCCGGTTAGTGCCTCGTAGTTCGCCAGCAAGCGCGCCTCGTCCCAATCGACCGAGCAGGTCGTGAACGAGCGATCATACTGGCGGATGAAATCGACGCGGCAGCTTGTCAACTGCGGCTCCGGGACGATCAGGACGTAGACTTCGCGGGCGCTGTCGTAGCTCAGACTGTTTTCGCCGATCTTGGTCAGGTCGATGCCCGCCTCAACCGTCCCCTGCGCGACGTGGTTGGCGCTGTAGCCGCAGGTGTTGAAATTCCCCTGATAAACGTTGACGGTCAAGTCGGCTTTCGCCAACTGCGCGCTGACGCTCACTAACTGACCGAGCGGCTGGATGCCCTGCACAATCGTCTGCGTGCTGATCACTTGGGCGCGCGGCGCGGGTGCGCCCAACACGCCGCCGAGACTGCTCAGCAGCCCGCTGAAGCTGATGACGCCCATGAAAATCAGGGCTGCCGGGATGATCAGCAGGATCACGAGGCAGCCAATCACGCCGCCGATGCCCCACAAACAGCCGGATCGGGTGGGCTTGACGGCGTCGGGATCGGGCGCGGATACGATCATACTGACCGGCTCGGACGGGGGAATAAGGTCAGACGTTGGGGGTGTTGGCGGTGTCTCTTGATCAGTCACAGGGTTCGCTCAAGCTCGTTTCATCGTGTATTCTATACGTAAGGGAACACGAAAGGTCGTAAAGCGTGTCGGTTACGAATATTGTAAGGTTTCCGACCCGCTAAAGGCAAGGTCGGAAACTGCCAGCGGCAAATCATAGAGGATGAATTAGAGTCGGGCGACTCGGCATAAATCAGTAAAAACAGCATTTCTCAGCAGACATTTGGGAGATTATTTTGGCAAATTACCAAGATTGGATCGGCAAGAGCGAGGAAGTCGCAGACGTGCTGGCGGCAGCGCCGGCGCAGCGCATGGCGGCGACCTTGAACCTGTCGGAAGCCTTCGTCGCGGGGACGCCGCTGCTGCCATTGTGGCATTGGCTGTACTTGGCGCCCGCCGTGCGGCTGGATCATACCGCTGGCGACGGTCACGCCATGCGCGGCGATTTTCTGCCGCCGGTGTCGCTGCCACGCCGGATGTGGGCGGGCGGGCGGATCGCCTTTCACCGTCCGCTGCACATTGGCGAGAAGGCACTCAAGAAATCGACCGTCGCCGACATCACCAACAAGCAGGGCAAGAGCGGCGATCTGGTCTTCGTGTTGGTGCGCCACGAGATCATCGGCGAGCAAGGTTTAGCGCTGCTCGAAGAACAGGACATCGTTTATCGCGGTCCCGCCAACGGCGACGACGACTCGCCGCCCGCGCAGCCCGCGCCCGCCGAGGCGCAGTGGTCGCACGAGGTCGATCCTGACTCGGTGCTGCTGTTTCGCTACTCGGCGCTGACGTTCAACTCGCATCGCATTCACTACGACCGCGATTACTGCATCTACGTCGAGGGCTATCCCGGCTTGGTCGTTCACGGGCAGTTGACGGCGACGCTGCTGCTCAACGCGCTGCGCGAGCACGCGCCGGAACGCCCGGTCAAGAACTTCGGTTTCCGGGCAGTGACGGCGCTCTACGACCATCAGCCGTTCCACCTCGAAGGGCGGATCGACGGCGACGAGGTGATGCTCTGGGCGCTCAACGACGAGGGCGCGCTGGCGATGACGGCGACGGCAAAGTTGGGGTAAACAGTTTTCCCCTCACCCCCAACCCCTCTCCCACGCAAGCGGGGCGAGGGGGGCAGAGGCGCGCTGAGGTTGTGTTTTAGCGTCCCGGAACGTCCCTACGCTAGTCGAGTAGTGGTTCATTCACCCCGCAGCGGAACATAGACGACTTCCTTCATAACGCACGGGCGGAGTTCTTCACGTAGTAATCTTTCTTCGCCCATGTGTATCGTTCGCCCGAACAGGTCTTCCAAGTAGAACTTGACATTGGTGTAATCCGTGAAGGAGGGGCGCGCCATCGTCACAAGAATATCGATGTCGCTGTCGGGGATTTGCTCGCCGCGCACGAACGAGCCGAACAAGCCGAGCTTGCGTGCGCCCAGTTCGTAGAGTTTGTCGCCGTGCTCCGCTAACGTTCGCAGAATCGTCGGCGCGTCGAGTGCCGTCTGGTCCAACGCCATTGGCTTGATCCCCGTAGTTCGCTTACGAGGACATTATAGCATCGTCTGCTTTTAGATTGACGCACGCCACAATTCGTTGATGGTGAAGCTGTCGGGGTTGAGCGCGCGCACCGCGTCGGGCGAGAACAGCGCCTGCATCATGCCCGCGTCCATGCAAAAGCGTGTCTGGTGGAAATCGGCGGCGCTGACGACCACCACCGGGATGTCGTCGAGCACACTCTCGCTGCCGCTGAGGATGATCGCCAGCGGGAGGTTCGTCCGCAGCAAGAGGATCGGCTGACCATTGGCGGAAAACTGCGCCCATTCTTCGCCGGTGGAGGCGTCCCAGTCGTCGAGGGCATCAGCGAAGCGGTTGAACAGCTCGTGGACGACGGCGTTCACTCGTTCGGGCGTCCACAAA
Source organism: uncultured Chloroflexia bacterium (assembly GCA_963826685.1). GTDB lineage: Bacteria > Chloroflexota > Anaerolineae > Aggregatilineales > Phototrophicaceae > Flexifilum. The sequence continues at coordinate 81,068 of CAWGYC010000014.1, forward strand.
CCGGAATTCTCATAAGCTAATTGAAACGAGTCGCTCAAATCGAATGCCATAATTTTGCTTCCTTAACTCAATATTTCTAAAAGTCTACTGTGTTTCAGCGCTGCGGGTTGCGAAGCAAAAACAGAAATCCGTAAATTATTAATCCTCCCGGCAATAAAACTGATACCCCTGCCCAGAGCGTGTAGAGCGGCGCGAGCAGCGTTTCCGCCTCCAACCAACCGACCCCGACCAGCCGCTCGACGTAGACCTGCACCAAGCCGATCCCCGCCAGCAGCAGGACACCCCCGATTAGGCTGAAAGCGACCAACCAGAAGGGCATCAAGCCGGTGATGCGGCGCTGGTCGGCGCGCAGTTCGGCGGCGATCTGGTTGATGGTGCCGAGGATGATCGCCATGATCGCCCCCAGCGCCGCCTGCTCCGGCAGTGCGCTCAGCCACGTCCCGGTGGTCGCGTGGCGGATCGCGGGCGCGATCTGGATCGCGCCGATCATGCCGACGCCGATCAAGAGCAGCACGATCCCCAGCGCCAGCCAATGCGCCGCCAGCGTGTCGGTCGCGCTGCGGTGGGCGAGCGGCAGATAGTGGTGCGACGCCGTGATCAGGTAGATCAGCAGTACCAGCAGCGCCCCGATTCCGCCGAGCGCGGCGAGGCTCAGGAGCGCGCCCGCCAGCGCCAGCAATACCGCAAGGGTGCGCAGGCTCAGCTCCGCCCAGAGCGTCGAGACGGTGCTGAGGCGGCGGATCAGGAAGGACGCCAGCGCCAGCGCCGCCAGCGTCCAGCCGACGTGAACCTGCACCCCGCGCGCTAGCGAGTCTAATGCCGCTGTCGTTCGAACGTCGCTGAGCGGAATTAGCGCCAGCAGCGGGCAGATCGCGCCGATGCTGATGCCGATGCTCCACACCAGCGGGATCGCCGTCCAGCGGCGGATGCGCGGCAGCGTATCGATCAGCACCAGTGCGACCACGAGGGCAGGCGCGGCGCTCAACGGCTGGCTCGGAAGTTGACCGAGGACGCCCGCCGTTAGCGTCAGGATCGCCAGCAGCCCGTCGATCAATAGCGCGACGCTCAGCAGCGGGCGCGCATCGGCTTGATCCGCTTGCAAGGCATAAATGCCGCCGCCGATCAGTCCGCTGACCAGCGCCAAATCGAGCAGGGCGGCGGCGAGCGCGCTCAGTTGCGCAGTGGGCAGACGATCAGCGGGCGAAAATGCCAGCAGCGCCCACAGATGGACGAGCGCGTAGGCGGTCAGCAGAGCGAGGGTCAAGCCGAAGAAGCGATACGCCGCGCGGGTGGGTGTCATTGAGCGGTGGAGGCTGATCGTTCGATGCTTCGATTATAGAGAACAAGGTGCGCGCCGACCAGATTCCGGTCGTGTTTGCCCTGCTCGCGTGCTATACTTGGGCATCATGATCTGCCGTGAGAAGGATGTGCCCAATGGCTTCAATCGATCCTGAACTGCTGGATATTCTACGCTGTCCGGTTGCCGTCCACTACACCGATAAGGGCAGCGATCCCGGCAAGCTCGAACTGATCAAGGACTGCTGGCTGGTCAGCGCTGATTCCGGCTATAAGTACCCGATTCGCAGCGGCATCCCGGTGATGCTGGTCGAGGAGGGCGAGAAGTGGAAAGACACGCCGGTCGAAGACCTGCCCGTCCCGCCGCCGGAAGCGTAAGTAGAAGTCCCCTCACCCTGCTCACCTAGCGGTGAGCCGTCCCTCTCCCACGTAAACGGGGCGAGGGACAAAACCAACGGCGCTCCCCCTCTCTCCGCTTGCGTGGGAGAGGGGGTAAAAACAGCTTGCAAAGGGTCTTTAAAGTCCCCTCTCTTATGTAATGGAGAGGGGATTTAAGGCTTGTCCGGTACTCGAATCAGCATCATTTGTCTCTTGCTGCCGCTGCTGACCCCACCCCCGACCCCTCCCCGACTTCAGGGAGGGGAGCGTACACGCCGTTGGCTGCCGACACGCTGCGTTTTTCCTGAAGCTGCGAGGCAAGTGCCGACGATTCGGGGCACGGTTAGGGAGCACGGCTATGTTTTGAATACCGGACAAGCCTATTTAGGGGTGAGGTAAGCGCAGAGCTAAAAACCTACCCCTGATAGGTTGGGGGGTGAGGGGATTTGGCAGCCCGCCTTATTCTCCCCTGACCACAATTTCCTAAATTACCCACAAATCCCCATCTAAGTTATACTGCGGATAATTATTTAGCGCGCTTTCGAGCCGACAGATGATCGAGATGACGTATGGCGGACTTGACCTCACATGAAGCAGCAGCCCACGACTCCCATGCCCTGCCGGTGATGCTGCCCCCCGGCAAATTGGTCGGGCGGGATGCGATCCTTGCGCAGGTCTATTCCCAGTTGAAGGAAAACAAACCCGTATTGGTCTACGGCGAGTCCGGCATCGGCAAAACCGCCCTCGCCGCGACCCTCGCCCGCGCCTATACCGAACTGCCCGGCGGCGTCCTCTGGCTGAGTGTGGACGATACACCGTTCCCGGAACTGCTGGCGCGCATCGGGCGGGCTTACGGCATCAAGGAACTGGCGACCAGCGATAACCCGGTCAGCCTCGTCGCCTCGGCGATCAGCACGCTGACCGCTGCCAAGCCGCTGGTCGTGCTCGACGGGCTGGTCGACGCGCAGGCTGCCTCCGAACTGGCGATGCGCTGCGCCGACAAGCTGCCGATGCTGCTGGTCAACCAGCAGCAGATCGCCGGCCCGTGGACGGTGGTCGCGCTGGACAAGCTCGAAGCGTCCGCCGCTGCCGCGATGTTCACGCACCTTGCGCCGGATCAGAGCGAGAGTTTAGACGACCTGCTGACCGCGCTCGGCGGCGTCCCGCTGGCGATTATCGTCGCGGCGGGCGCGGTGCGTGCCAAGCAGCAGAGTCCGGCACAGTTTTTAGCGGCGCTGCCCAAACGCGCGGAAGTCCCGCCGCCGCTGCTGGCGCTGACCGCCGCTTTCGGCACGCTCAGCAGCGCCTTACAAGGGCTGCTCCTGTTGATGGGCGCGACATTCAGGGGTGAAGCCTCGCCGGAGTTGTTCAGCTTGATCGCCGGAGCGCCGGAAGCGACGATCACGCAGGCGCTCAACGGACTGGCGCAGCAGCACCTCGTCGAGCGCATCGAGCGCTACGGCAAGCCCTACTACCGGCTGCACCCGCTGACGTACACCTTCGCGCAGTCGTGGCTGCGCGGCTCCGGTCGGCTTGACGGTCTGCAAGCGAAAATCCGCGATGCCCTGCTTTCCTACGCGCGCCAATTCAGCGCCGCGCCAGATCGCTTGGCGGCGGAGATGGACAACTTTCTGGCGGTGGCGCGCTGGGCAGCCGACTCCGGCGACCGCGACGTCGCCAGCCAGCTCGCTCTGACGCTGATGCAGGCGGGCGATTTCGTCAACGCGCGCGGTTACGTCTACGAACTGCTGCTGCTGCGCCGTATGGCGGCGAGTTCAACCAGCGCTTTCCCCGCCTATTCGGAAGCGCCGACGCCGCTGCCGTTTGCGGAAAACGACGAGGACGAAGAATACGATACCGGCGACTCCGAGCCGTTCGAGAGCGACGGATCGACGAAGATGACGAAGACGAAGATTTGATCGAGGACGAGGCGGATCTGATTGACGGGGTGATCGAGGACGAGGAAGACGCCGACGCTGACGCAGGACGAAGACGTTATGCAGCGCTTGTCGCCGGTGCCGACCGCGCCGCTGCCTGTCGCTCAAGCGGACGACGATCTCGACGATGCTGACGAAGCCGAAGATGAGGACGATTTCGACGATGAACTCGACCTGATCGGCGACGTCGAAGACTTCGAGGAGAGCGAACCGCTGGAGGACAGCGAGCCGGTCAGCCCGCCCGAAAGCAGCGACGAACTGGTGCGGCTGCGCGCGGCGCTGCTACAGGCGCGGCAGAGCGGCAACCGTCGCGAACAGGCGGAGCTTTTGAGCAGCATCGGCAAGGAGCAGGTGCAGCGGGGTCAGCAGACCGAAGCGATCTCCAGCTATGCCGAAGCCGTCAATGCTTACGAGGCGCTGGACGACCAGCCCGGTCTGCTGGCGACGCTGGAAGTACTGGCGGATTTAGCGGTGAAGACCGAAAACTCGCAGGCGGCAGTGCTGCACGCCGCGCGCGGCGTCGAACTGGCGGAAGACCTCGGCAACGAGACTCGCCAACGCAAGCTGCTGACGATCCTCGGTGACGCGCGCCAGCAGTTGGGCGAAAGCGACGAAGCCATCCAGACCTATTCCGAGGCGCTCGACCTCGCCCGCACGGCGGACGATCAGCAGAGCGCGGCGGTGATCCTCTACAAGCTCGGCTACGCGCAGCTTGACAGCGGCGCGCCGAACGACGCGATGAAGACGTGGGAAGACGCGCTGACCGCCTTCCGCGAGCAGGGACGGCGCGATTACGAGGGGCGCGCGCTGGCGGGGTTGGGGACGGCATCCGGCGAATTGGAACGCTGGTCGGAGGCGACCCGCTTCTACAATTCGGCGCTGCACATCGCCCGCGAGATCAAAGACAGCGACGAGGAGATGCTGCGGCTGGTCGATCTCGGCTATGCGGCGGTACAGGCGCATCAACTGGGGCAGGCGGTGCTGCGCTATCGACAGGCGCTCCACCTCGCTTACGCCAGCCAGAACCGCGAGAACGTCGTCAGCACGACGGTCGATCTGGGGCGGCTGTTGGTCGAGAGCCAGCGCCACCTCGACATCACCGAACTGCTGGTCGATACGGCGCTCAAATACGACCCGAACGACCGCGATCTCAAGCGGCTTAAGGAACGGATTCAGGACGAGCGCGAGGTGCTCGCGCCGGAGATTCAGCAGGTGCCGGTCACGGGCACGGCGCAGGAATACGCCGCCAATGCCTACTCGCTGCTGGAAAACAGCTAGGCACGTCTAAGCACCCTGATTCTGCGTGGCTATATCTCACTCAATGCAGACAATGCTATAGTGGGGCGACCATTGGTCGCCCTTTTGTTTTGCGCGATCTACCTGCGCCGCGACGGGTTTGTGTAGATTGAAAATCTGAATCGGCGTTTGTCCGTAGGGGCGTTCCATGTAACGCCTACAAACCCCTCACCCCCGACCTCTCTCCCACGTAAACGGGGAGAGGGGAGAACCATTGTCGAACATGTCGCGTTTTCGTTCGCGCCCTTCCCTGAAGTCGGGGAAGGGCGGCGACCGAAGGTCGCGGGGATGGGGTAAAAAAGGCATTCATTTTCTTAAGTTGGTACGCATGGGGCGTTCCATGGAACGCCCCTACGGACTCGTTGGCGAAATCGGCAGATCGCGTGATTTATCTTCTCGCTACACCAACGGAGACACCATGACCTTTCCGCGTGGTCGACTGTTCTGGGCGGTATCGCTTGGTCACCTGACCGTCGACATATTTAACGGCAGTGTGGCGGTGACGCTGACCTTCCTCAGCGGGCACTTGCTGACGCTGACGAACACGCAGATCGGCGCGGCGATCAGCGCCTACCAGATGTGCGCCGCCGTCAGCCAGCCGGTCTGCGGCTGGATCGCCGACCGGACTGGCGGGCGCTGGCTAGGCGCGGGCGGGGTCGCGTGGACGGTCTCGCTGATCGCGCTGTCGCTGATCGTCGCCGCGACCACGCGCTCGTTCGGGCTGATGGTGATCCCGTTGGTGCTGGCGGCGTTCGGCAGCGGGGCGTTTCACCCGGTCGGCACGATGCACGCCGCCGAAAGCGACGCGCAGCGCACGACCGGCAACCTCTCGGTCTTCTTCCTGATGGGGCAGTTTGGCGGCGGCTTCGGTCCGGCGATTGCCGGTTTCCTGCTCGACCAAACCGCGACGCACAACGACGTTTTCACGGCGGGACTGGGTCCCAGCTTTGTCGGGCGCTTGGTGGAACATGGTTCGGTCGTGCCGTTGTTGATCTTCGCGCTCGCCGCCATTCCCAGCGTGCTGCTGATGCTGGTCGTCATCCCCAATGCCCACGCCCACAAGCTGCGCCCGGCGGCGGTTCTCGCTCAAGCCGCGCCCAAGCAAGTGCTCCGGCTCGCGCCGCTGCTGCTGCTGGCGGCGATCATCATGCTGCGCGGGCTGATCAATCCGGGGCTGGTCGCCTTTCTGCCGCGCCTGTTTCAATCGCGCGGGTGGTCGGCTTCCGAATATGGCTTGGTGACGACCATGTACTGGATCGGCAGCGGCATCACCGGCGTGATCTTCGGCAACTTGGCGGATCGCTACGGCAGCCGCCTGCTGATCGTCGTCAGTATGCTGCTGGCAGCGCCAGCGGTCTTTGGTTTGGGCGTTTTCGACGGTTCGGTCGCGTTCTTATTGGCGCTGGCGGCAGGCGCTTTCAGCGGCGGATCGCACAGCCTGATCGTTGCCATGACGCAGAAATTGATGCCTTCGGGCAAGGGGTTCGCTTCGGGGGCGTCGCTCGGTTTCATCTTTGCGATGGGCGCGTTGGGCGTGCTGGTGATCGGCGCGCTGGCGGATCATTTGGGGTTGGAGGCGGCATTCCAGATCGTCTCGGTCGCCGGTTTTGCGACGGCGCTGCTGGCGCTGCTGCTTCCAGCGGATCGTCCGCAAGCTCACGCGACGGCGGCGCAGATCGAAGATACACCAACGGCGAGCCGCCCCTGAAGGCGGCGCTCACGAGCGCCTTACCATCCTTGCGTTAGCCTAATGATCGCGGCTGTAAAACCACTGGCAAACGCTGGCGGTCATCAACACGATCACCAGCACGGCGAGAATCGGTGAAATAACCGGCTGGCTGGGATTGGTTGGCTCTAATTTGACTAAAAGAATGATGCCGAGCAGGATAACGACCAACACTTCGTAGCCGTCGGCGGCTCGGCGCGGTTGCTTATTCATGGCACCACCCCTTATCCTGAGACTACCGCCGCTCACCGCGCGTGTCACGTTGGCAGGATCACGAATTTATTGTGATGTTTTTCACTTGCTCACAGCAGCGCTGTTACAGGCGCGTAATTGGTGCGTGATATAATTTATTCCAAAATGATATTCATTCTTTTGTGGTTCTGGCGCTTGGAGTTTGGCTAAGGTGTACGTTAAAATGAGCTTAAAGGCTAATCGTAGAACCCGATCTTCTATCTGCCGGGAGGAACTGCCGTGAGCCGTTGGGAAAACAAGTACGTCATCGGACTCACCGGAAATATTGCCGTAGGCAAGAGTGTCGTCCGCCAGATGCTTCAACATCTGGGCGCCTATACGATTGACGCCGACGGGCTAGCTCATCAAGCGATGGCTCCCGGTGCGCCTGCTTATAAGCCGGTGATCAATATGTTTGGGCGTTTCGTCGTCGACGACGACGGGCACATCAACCGGGCGCGGCTGGGCGGCATTGTCTTTGCCGTCCCGGAAGCACTGGTGCGCCTCGAAGCGATTTCGCACCCGGTCGTCAATCAAGCGATTCGCGCGCTGGTCAGCCGCGCCAAACAGCGCGTAGTCGTCATCGAGGCGATCAAGCTGCTGGAAAGCGACCTCGCCGATTCGGTTGACATGATTTGGGTGGTCAATGCCTCGCCGGAAACGCAGGTGCGGCGGCTGATCGAGAAGCGCAAAATGTCCGAGGAAGAAGCCCGAAAACGCATCCTCGCCCAGCGCGCGCAGGCAGATAAGCTCGCCCGCGCCGACGTGGTCATCATGAACGACGGCAACGTCGAAGAGACGTGGAAACAGGTGCTGACCGCTTGGAACGGGATTCCCAGAGGCTCCAGAGGCGCGACCGGACGGCTGTCGGGACTGCCGCAAACGCAACCGCTCGGCGAGCGGAAACCCGCGCCGCCGGACGCCCGTCCTAAGACCCAAACCTCAACGATGGCGCCGATCCCGCGTCAGCCAACCCAGCCCGCCGCGCCGACGTCCACCGATCCGCGTTATTTTGATCCCAAGACCGAGATCGTCATCCGCCGGGGAATGCCCGGCAACGCCGAGGCAATCGCCAAGTTCATCTCACAGGTGACCGGCAACCAAGTCGGGCGGATGGACATTATGCTCGCCTTCGGTCAGAAAAGTTATCACATCGCCTATGGCAAGAACGACCAGATCATCGGCTTAATCGGCTGGACGGTCGAGAATCTGATCACGCAGATTGACGAGTTCTCGATTGTGCCCAACATCCCCTACGACGAAGTGATCCGCGAGCTGGTCGTCGCCATCGAGGAAGCCTCGCGCGAACTTCAGAGCGAGGTCAGCTTCATCGTGCTGCCGGTCGAGACTCCGACAGCGGTGTTTCAGTCGTTCGTGAAAAATGGCTATCAATACCTGCAACTAAATGAGGTAAAATTCCCGGCATGGCGGGAAGCCGCTCACGAGATGATCGCGGAGTCGAAGGGGCACGCGCTGATGAAGCAGCTTCGCGCCGACCGGGTGATGAAGCCGATCTAAACGAAGTGCTGAGTACCGAGTACTGAGTACCGGGAAAAGCGAAACAGCAACAGCTTTGGGCTGAGGCATTGGTGAGGGATTGATGGAAACGTTGCGAACATTACCACCCGTGCGTTGGGCGTCGGTTCATCCGCGTTGGGCAGCATGGATCGTGCTGTCGCTGGGGATGATCATCCTGCTGGTGATTGAAGCCCGCGACGTGGGCTTGCTGGCGGGGCAGTGGATCGCGCTGATCGTCGCCTGCATCATGGTGGCTGGCGCTTGCATCTGGATCGTTAGTTGGGAAGACAACGACGAACCCGAAGACGACGACGCGCCGAAAGCCGAAGCGGTCACACCGCCGGAAGATAAACCGGCGGCATAACCGTCGTAGCGCTAAAGCCTAAGAATCAACCACCCCTACGAGGGTGGTTTTTGTTTTGGCGCAAAAAGTTTGTAGTCAAACTTCGAAACCTCACCCCCCAACCCCCTCCTGTCAGGGGTAGGTATTTTATTAACCTCACCCCCTGCCCCCTCTCCACGTCGTGGAGAGGGGGTAAAAACAGCTTTCAAAGGGTCTTTAAAGTCCCCTCTCTATGTAATGGAGAGGGGATTTAGGGCTTGTCCGGTACTCGAATCAGCATCATTTGTCTCTTGCTGCCGCTGCTGACCCCACCCCCGACCCCTCCCCGACTTCAGGGAGGGGAGCGTACACGCCGTTGGCTGCCGACACGCTGCGTTTTTCCCGAAGCTGCGAGGCAAGTGCCGACGATTCGGGGCACGGTTAGGGAGCACGGCTATGTTTTGAATACCGGACAAGCCTATTTAGGGGTGAGGTAAGCGCAGAGTTAAAAACCTACCCCTGATAGCCAACCCCCTCTCCATGCAATGGAGAGGGGGAGCTAAGCGAAGCAAAGCGGGGGTGAGGTTTGTCAGGGCGCTGCACCCTGACGGTTAATTTCTTACCTATGACTTACGTTAATTGGGCAGTGCCCACTGCGGCTCGCCCATGTCGGCAATGCAGCTTGCGTCCGGCTCTTGGGTCGGATCGTTGAGGAAATCCTGCATGATGCCTTGCGAACACGGATTCATGTCGACCACGCCATGCCCGCCGCCGGGGAACAGATAAAAGAAGCTGTTGGGCAGATAGCTGGCGGCGTCCTCCGCCCACTTCGCCGGGGTGATCGGGTCGAATTCGCCCGACGTGACCAGCGTGGGAATGTCGCTCTCGACCGGCTGATTCTCAATCGCGTCGGCGGGCTGGACGTCCCAGATTTGCGCAGTCGCTAAAGGTCTGCTGGATCGCGGCGACGCTGTTGTCGTGCAGCTCGGCGGGCTGCGCCGGAACGTTGTCGAGGGCGGTCGTTTCGTCCAGAAAAGCGACTTCTTCCTGACACTCGACCGACATATTCATGCCTTCGCTGTCGGAAACGTCCTCTGCTTGCGGCGCTTGGCGGAAGCCAGCTTGGAGTGTCGCGCCGGATTCGAGGTCGTCAAGCGCGGCGTAGTTACCATTGGCGACTTCGCTGATCACCTGCGGCAGGTAGGGGATGCTCTCGGTCGAGTAGAGCAGTTGGAACACGCGGTCGATGAAAGTATCACCGCTCAGTTCTTGGTCGATGCTGTCCCCGGTGGTCGAGTCGGTGCCGGTATAGGATACTGGCTCGGCGTTCAACTGGTCGACGGTATCGGCGAAGGTCTGCTCCAAGTTCGGGTAAGCGGCATCACAGTTCGGGTCAGCCGCACAGCCCGCAAACAGCTTTTCGAAGTCATCGGCGGTGTTCTGCCCATATTCTTCCCACGAATTCACCTCCGGCGGATAGACCGAGTCGATCACGACGCTGCGAACGCCGTCGGGATCATCGCGCATGACGGTGAGCGCCAAGCGCGTGCCGTAGGAGACGCCATAGAGGTTCCACTCGTCGTAACCGAGCGCGACCCGCAAATCGGCGACGTCGGCGGCGTTCTCGGCGCTGTTGTAGGCTTGCAGATCAACACCTTCACTGATCAGGCGGTCGTGGCAAGCCTGCGTCGCGTCCGCAAGCCCTTGCTCGACTTCAGGGCAGTTGAGGCTGGGCAGCGAATAGCCCGTGCCGCGCTGATCGAGCAGGATCAGATCACGATCTTGAATATAGGGGATGTCCAGCCAACCGTCGATCTCTCCAACTGCGTTGCCACCCGGACCGCCAGCCAGATAGACGACCGGATCAGGCTGCACCTCGGCGGCGGGTGCATACATGATCGCAAACGCCAGTTGGATCGTCGCGCTGGAGTCGCTGGTGCGGTCTTCGGGCACGTTCAAGTAACCGCAGTCGACGTTCTGCCCCTCGACCATGTCGTTGGGCAGTTCCATCCAGCAATTCGTCCATTCGATCTGGGGGGCTGAATTCTGAGCCAGCACCGGAGCAACGATCAAGCTGATCAGCAAGAAGAAAAGCAAGTATCGGCGACGCATGGGGGATCCCTTCGGCAAAGCCACTAGGATGAGGTGCTGTTACAAAGTGCCCAACAGGCAGCAGACGACGTTCGTGCCGGTATCTCACTGTATTTTGTTACGCTGCTGAGGCTTCGAAATAACTATCGCACAGATTGCTGATTCGCGCTAGGGCTGGTATGCCCTGTACGTCGCAGGAGCTGTCCTATGCTAGTGTGAAAACGACTTGAGATAGACAATCTAATTTTTGATGGTAAGATTAGTATAAATCGACCCAAAAACTGGTCGTACGGCAAGCTGGCTGGCAACCGCAAGTTGCTATGTCTAGGGTCTACCACCCCTCTGTGGGTGGTTTTTATTTACACTTCCACTAATACTCCACTACGTATTGCCTCCTGAAATAAATCGGTGATTTCGCTGTGCTCATTGTCGAGAGCATCTCTGACGAAGCCAGCGATTGCATCGGCAAGACGCACAAGCGGATTGTTCTCGTCTTTGGTTATGCCCTGAACTTTATGCGTCGAGATGCCAGCTTTTCGCAAACGATTGCCGAAGGTGTGGCGTTTTGTTTTACTCAATGCATCCACGTAGATCACCGCTTTGCAAGTTTCTTGCGTCGAATGATATCGAACTGTCCGTGCTATCGCATCAAGTGTTGAGCTTTCATAGTCCTGCGTGTTATAGAAGACAGCGTAATGCAGGTATCCATTCAATGTTGGGGATTTAAAAGTGTGCTTGAGGTAGGCTAGGCGTCGGCTGTGTTCAGCTTTGCCCCATTTGGTTTTGCCCTTACCACTGATGTGCTCGTAACCTGCACACTCGTCTGAAATGGTGGCTGCATTCTCGGTGAAGGCGATTAGCGCAACGATGAATATCCGCCCTCGCGTTTCTAATCCGTTTTCATCTACAAAGCAGTACAGTTTTCGCATTGTTACACTTGTTGAGAAGTTGCTATGCAAACAGATGTTCCAAGCATAGCATAGCTAGCTACGGCGAGTCTAAGACAGCTCTTGTCTAAAATTCTTGTCTGCGATCTATGACATCTAAATCATCCGTATCAATCATACTTACTTCGATCCGTCTCTCGAGTCGTTTTTTCGTTCTTTTTACGATCTTGTTAAAAATATCTTGTACCGTTTGACGATCGTTTTCTCCAGGGCATTCTCTTTCTAAATAAGCCCATATTTCTTTAAATTTCTGTCGTCGTCGCTCTGTAAATGTCGCAACATCTTCGTTAGGATTGAATAGCTCATTAAGAATCAAGAGCAATTGTCCGTCGCTGATGCAACTAGATAGTTGTTGCCCGCCAATATCATTAGGTGTAGGAACGCGGGCAACCGCAAAAATGAGTTGGGGGAAAACCTCCGCAGTCGCCTCTTCTCTAGTACCCGGATATGGTTGTGGATCAACTGTGCGGGCGTATATTTTCTTCTCGTTTGGCGAGTAAGTGAGCATGACTGCGCCGAGATAGGTCCGGCTAGGGTCAGCCGCAATCGCTTCGCTGAAGAGGCTGTGGTAAGTCTTGTGCATCTGTTTAGCGTATTTATTGAGACGGTTATAATCTGTTATAATCTGGATGTCATGTAGATAAATCCTATAAGTTTCTTCTAATACCCCTGCAAATCCCTTTCTATCGAAGATTTCTTTTAACCACATAGCGTAATCGGCTCTTCTATCTTCGTTAGTCAGCTTTTGAGTCCCTTCGAGAATAGGTCTTTGTCCGAGTTTGTCCGTAATTTCACGACGTAAATCTTCCAGTTCCTCTGGGGTTAAGCTCTGTGCGGCACGTTTAGCTCTCTCAAGTCTTTGGTCGCTCATGGTTTTCTCCGCAACAAACGGATCACTGCAATATAGATTTGGGGCTACTTTAACTCGCGCAGGTGCGGGTAGAGCAGCACGTCGCGAATGGTGCGCTGATTGGTCAGCAGCATGACCAGTCGATCCACGCCCATGCCGAAGCCGCCCTGCGGCGGCATCCCGTAGCGCATTGCCCGCAGGTAGTCCTCGTCGAGCGGCGTGGCGTCGTCCTCGTCAGCGCGATAGAGCTTCGCCATATCGAGGAAACGCGCCTCTTGATCGCGCGGATCGTTGAGTTCGGTGAAGGCGTTGCCCATCTCCATGCCAGCGATGTAGAACTCGAAGCGCTCGACGTGCGTGTCGTCACCGGCGACGCGCTTGGCGAAGGGCGAAATGTCGCGCGGATAGTCCATGATGATCGTCGGCTGGATCAGCTTGGGTTCGACGTACTCGCCGAGTAGATGCTCGACCAGCTTGCCCCACGTCTGCTTGGGAGCGACCACCTCACGGAGGTGCGACTTGATCGCCGCTTCGAGCGACTCCGCGTCGGGGTAGTCCATGTAGTCGATACCGGTCTCGGCTTTAACGGCGTCGCGGATGGTGATCCGCTGCCAAGGGGGCGTCACGTCGAGTTCGTACTCCTGATAGGCGAACTTGGTCGTGCCGAGGACAGCTTGGGCGCAGGCGGCGACCATCTGCTCGGTCAGTTCCATCACGCCTTTGTAATCGATATAGGCTTTGTAGAACTCCAGCATCGTGAATTCGGTGTTGTGCTTGAAGCTGACGCCCTCGTTGCGAAAGTCGCGCCCGATCTCGTAGACCGCGTCGATGCCGCCGACCAGCAGCCGCTTGAGGTACAGTTCGAAGCTGATGCGCAGGAACAAGTCCTGCTTGAGTTGGTTGTGGTGAGTGATGAACGGGCGCGCCGCCGCGCCGCCGTAGATCGGCTGCAAGATCGGCGTCTCGACTTCGAGGAAGCCGCGCGAGTCGAAGAAGTTGCGCAGCGCGCGGATAGTCTGGGCGCGCTTGACGAACACGTCACGCACGTCCTTGTTGACGGCGAGGTCGGCGTAGCGCTGGCGGTAGCGGGTTTCGACGTCGCTGAATTCGCCGAATTCCTCGACCGTGCCGTCGTCGAGCACTTTCTGCTTGATCACCGGCAGCGGGCTGAGCGACTTCGCCAGCAGCTTGAAGTCGGTCACGCGCACGCTGATTTCGCCCGCTTTCGTCCGCATCAATGTGCCGGACGCCTGCACGAAATCGTCCATTTCGACCAGCTTGTCCTTGACCAGCGCGTAGGCGCTGGCGTCCATATCGTTGATGCGCAGGAAAAGCTGCAAACGCGCCGTCTGGTCTTCGATGTGGAGGAACGAGACCTTGCCCTTGACGTTCACGCGCCGAATGCGCCCGGCGACCGTCACCTCAATCGGCGTGCCTTCAGTCGGATCGGCGTCGGGATGCTCGGCTTCGTAGGCTTCGAGCGCGGCAAGTGCCTGCGCGTTGGTGTGCGTCCGCGTCACGCGGGCGGGATACGCCGCGATGCTCTGCGCCTCGATCTCGTGCAGTTTTTCGAGTCGTTCCTGTTCAAGGTTGTTGCTGGGCTGCCACATAGTGAGTTCCCTTTAGTGCTGAGTGCTGAGCAATGAGTGCTGAGTAAAAGAAGTTCAGTCCAGTTTAACCCGACGTTGTCGGGAAGCCGACCCCGTAGGGGCGTTAGACCTAACGCCCCTACAGTTTCGCTTCACGCTGATTCTTCCTTCGTGCGAGCCGTTTATTACTCGGCATTCAGTACTTCGTTGAGAAGCAAATAAAAGCCCCGAACGGAGTCGGGGCTTGATCACCGCGCGTTTCGGCGACGGTCATGCAATCGCCTTAATCACGAAGCTGATCTGCCCGGCGGGCGCGTTGACGACCACCTTCTGCCCGACTTTCGCGCCGATCAGCGCCTTACCGAGCGGGCTTTCCACCGAAATCTTGCCCTCGGCGGGGTCAGCCTCCGCCGAGCCGACGATGTGATAGATTTCTTTATCACGCTCGCCTTCTTCGACGACCGTCACGCGCGCGCCGAGGACGACCGTATCTTTCTTGCCGGTTTCCTCGATCACCTGAGCGCTGCTGAGAATTGTCTCTAGGCGCAGAATCTCGCCCTCAACGAATGCCTGCTCGTTCTTGGCATCCTCGTATTCGGCATTTTCGCTGAGGTCGCCGCCTTCTTCAAGGGCTTGACGCAGACGTTCAGCAACCTCGGGGCGGCGGACGTCTTGCAGAAATTTAAGCCGTTCCTCTAGCTTTTTGAGACCCTCTGCGGTCAAATATTGCGGCTGATTAACCATCACCTCGGCTCCTTCATTAGCGAAAAAACGCGCCTGAGTTCAGCGCATCCAATTCTGACTATAAATTAGAAAGACACAGCGTTTGCTGTGCCCGGTGAGATGCCTCGGGAGTATCTGCGGCATTAATCCGATGTAAGCCGCCATTACTATAACATAAAAAATGAACCTTGTAAACAGCCGCCCTCAATCATTTAGCTGCTGGAAGTGTGAAGCTGAAGGTGCTGCCCATGCTCGGCTCGCCTGAAAAGAACAGCGTGCTATCGTGCAGTTCCAAAATCTGCTGAGCGCGGTAGAGGCGCAAGCCGCCGCCCGCGTACTGGCGCACCAACGGTTGATACTGCGCCCGCCAGAACGGTTGCCCGATCTGTCCTTGATCATCGCGATTCAGCCCGATGCCGTTGTCGGCGATGCTGAACAACACCTGCTCGCCGAGCAATTCCGCCGTGATGCGGATGATGCCGCCGAAGGGCGTATAGCGGATGGCGTTGTCGAGAAGGTCGTCGAGGATGGTCAAAATCTGGTTGTAGTCCCCGATCACGGTGGGCAGCGGATCGTCGGCGTGAACGCTAATCTGGTGCTCGTGTTGTTCGGCGGCGGTGTAGGCACGCTGCCACGCTTCGGCGAGCAAGTCCAAGCTGCTGAACTCCGTCGGCTCGATCTGAAGCTCTCCGTTTTGCAGATCCGTGATGTCGCTGACCGTCCCCAGCAGCGCGAGCGCGGCGCTGGTGTGATCGTCCATCTGTGCGAGGCTGTCCATCTGTTCGGTGGTGATCTGCCCCAAACGCCCGGCGCGGAGCGCCTGCGCTTGATCGCGCACGAACACCAGCGATGGGTACAGCACCCCATACACCCGCGTCACCAACTCGGCAGCGGGGTCAGGGGCGGGAGCGACCGGCTGTTCGCGCGCGTCCGCAAGCGCTTGCACCACCGCGATCACCTCACCCAAACGGGCGGCGGTCGTCGGCGGCGCGGCAGCTTCCAACCGCGCAAGGACTTGCAGCGCCTGATCGATATTCATTAGCTCATACCCGGGAGTTTAATCATGAAGGTTGTCCCTGTTCCCACTTCGCTGGTGACGCCGACGGTGCCGCCAAGTGCCTTTATGATCCCATAGGCGACCGGGATACCCAAACCGCTCCCCTTGTGGCTGAGCACGGTCTCGTTATCGGCGCGGAAGTAGATCGTGCCGAGTTTCGCCACTTCTTCCGGCGTCATGCCGATACCGTTGTCCTTAACCTCGATCACCAGCGTGCTGTCGTCGGCGCTGCCCGTCACCGTGACCTCGCCGTCGTCGCCGCTGTAGCGCAGCCCGTTTTCGACCAACTTATAGAGCGCTTTCGCCAGCAGTTCGCCATCCACGTTGAGGATCGGCAAGCCCTGCGGGATGTCGAAGCTCAGCTTGCGATTGAGCTGCTCGGCGACCGGCTGCGCCTGCTTCTCGACCATCAGGGCGATGTTCTTGAACATGTCCATCTTCGGGTTCGTCCGCAGCGTCCCCGCTTTGATCTTGCTGGTGTCGCTGACGTCGGTCAGCAATCCTTCCATCCGCCGCGAGTTGGTGCGAATGGTCTCGACGAACTGCTGCTGCATCTCGTTGAGCGGACCCATACTGCGAAGCATATCCGAATAGCCGCGAATGCTGGTCATCGGGGTGCGCAGTTCGTGGATCGCGTGGGAGACGAACGCCGCCTGCTCTTTGAGGAAGTCGGCTTGATCGGCGGGCACGGCGGCTGACGCTGCGGTTTGCGCTGCGGCGGCGGACGCCTCGGTTTCCTGCTGCGCTTGATCGATCAGGTCGCGGATCGCGCTTAACTGACCGGGAAGGCGGATCGGGATAAGCGCGCCGGACTCCGCTGCCTGAATCACCTCCTCGAGCAGGGTTTTTGCCTGTGCCAGTGTCGCTTGCGTCATGCGGTTCTCCTCAACGAACGACGCGCCAGCAGCGTTCGGCTGGCGTGCCATCACCCATCATCATGTAGTCGCGCATCGATTGTTCCATCTCGCCCGCATCGTTCCAAAGCACCTGCAAGTGGGAGCGGTAGCAGCGCAGCGCGCGCAGTTTCGCGGCGAGGTCGTCCGCGCTCAGCCGAACGACCTCCTCGATCATCGTCAGCGCGGGCAGCGCTTGGCGATAATAATCGTGGGCACGTCGCAGCGCCGCCCGGTTGCGGGCGTAGGGATATTCCTCGTAAAAGCTGAGCGGCGGCATCCCCGGTCCGGTCAGCACCAGCGCCCAATCGCGCGTCAGTCCGTGATCGACGTGATTATCGATGCCCAGCGGCGCGTAGATCGCGGTGATGTCGGTGAAGGGCAGCTTCATCTCGAACAACGTCAACGGCGCATCATCGCCCGCGCGCACGCCCGCGAACGGGCTGTCGTGATCCGGGTAGAGGGCGATCACGTCGCCCGCGCCGCAGACGGTGGTGCGGAAGGCGCATTCGGTCAGCGGCAGATGGTAGACCTGCGCGCCCAGCGCCCGCGCCGCCTGTGCATCCTCCAGCCGACGATCATGCACGGGAGTCGCGCCGTTGTAGCGCGCCTTGACCGCATTGATCACCGGGCTGTCGGGCAGATCGTCGGGTGGCTCGCCCGCCATCGCCGTGATGATGATCACCCGTTCCCCGCCGCGCGTCAGCCGATGAACAATGCCGCCGCAGCTCAGGGCGGCATCGTCAAGGTGAGGCGAGAGGAACAGGGTGACACCCATTGATTAACCTTCTGCTGCGGCGACCGGAATGTAGAAGGTGAACCGGCTGCCCTTGCCCGATTCGCTTTCGACGCGGATTTGGCTGCCCATCTGCTCGACGAGGCTCGCCGTGATCGCGTAGCCCAGTCCTGCGCCGGGCTGCGAGCGGGTGTACTCGTCGTCGGCGCGCCAGAACTTGGTGCCCAACTTGCGCATGGCGGCGCGGGTCATACCGATGCCGGTATCGGCGACGGCGAACTCGATCTTCTCGCCCTGCCGCCGCACGCTCAGCGTGATCTTGCCGCCGTCGGGCGTGTACTTGTAGGCGTTGCTGGCGAGGTTGGTCAGCACTTGCAGCAGGCGGAAATAATCGACCTGCATCGGCGGCAAATCCGGCTCGATCTCCTCGACGTAAGTATGATTGCGCTGCTTGATCTGGGTCGTGATTGCGTCATGCACGCCTTGCACAATCTCGGCGACCGGGACGCGCGTCTCGTTCATGAAGAAATGACCGCTCTCAATGCGGCTGATGTCGGCAAGGTCGGAGACCAGCAGTTCCATCCGCTTCACGGTGTCGCGGATGCGGGTCAAGTAATTGACCTGCTGCTCCTCCAACCCGCCATCCATCAGGGTGAGGTCAGCATAGCCGAGGATGCTGGTCATCGGCACTTTGAGATCGTGCGCGACGATGCCGACGAACTCGCTTTTGGCTCGGTCGGCGGCTTGCACCGCCGCGTAGAGCCGCGCGTTCTCGATGGCGACGGCGGCGCGCGCCACGATCCGCTCGACGACTTCTTTTTGCTCCTCGGTGAAGTCGCCGCGCCGCCGCAGCACGATCACCGCGAAGACTTTCTTCTCGCGCCGGATCGGGACGACCAGCACGCCGCGCCTGCGTTTTTCGTCGTTGAGCAGCACTGTCTCGCCGGTTTCGGCGGCTTGGAGCGCCTGCGGATAGGTCTTTTCGAGGTGGATCGGCATGGTGTCGTCGATGGCGCTGCCGTAGCTGTTGCGGGTCGGGATCACGCTGCCGTCGATCAGCCCCAGATAACCCACGTCGGCGTTCGAAAGCCGTGCCGCCCATTCGAGCGTGTAGTTCATCGCCTTCTCGACGTCGAGCGTCTCGTTCAACTGAAGGTCGATGCGCCGTAGTTGGCGCAGTTCGCCGACGCGCTCCGCCAGCTTCTGGTCGGTCTCGCTGAACAACTGAGCGTTGTCGATGGCGACGGCGGCTTGGGCGGCGAAGGTGTCGAGCACGGCGAGGTCTTCGTTTTCGAACAGCCCGGCGATGGCGCTGTTATCGACGTAGATCAGCCCGATCACGCTGCCGCGCACGCGCAGCGGCGTCGCCATGATGCTGCGCAGCGCTTGCCCGATCACGCTGTCCTGCTGGGAGTAGCGCGGGTCTTCGGCGGCATTGGTCGTCACGACCGACTCGCCGACGTCCAGCACTTGATTGGTGATCGTGCGGCTGTACTTGAACTTGTCGCTGCTCAAGGTTTGCTGGTCGAAGTTGCGCGCGGCTTTGATCTCGATTTGACCGTCGTCGTCGCGCAGCATCATGAAACCACGCTCGGCGTTGGTCAGTTGGATAATCGCGTCCATGACCTGATCGAGCACCGTTTGTAAGTCGAGCGACGAACCGAGCAGGCTGCCTACGCTGTAGAGCGCTTCGAGCCGACTCTGCCGCTTCAACTGCTTATGTTCCAGTTCGAGCCGGGAGAGCAAGTCCGCCATGCGGGCAACCTGCTTATCGAAGAAGCTGGATTCGATGCGCCCGACCTGAAGCTGCGCGCGCAGCAAGTTCAGGTTGTGACGCATATTGACGATTTCGCTGTCAGTGACCTGTAAGCCGGTTTTTTCCGTCATCCTATGCTCTGAAAATAATCACAATCCTGCGTCAAAGGACAAATCTCGCAGCGCGGTCGCCGCGCCTGACAGATTTCGCGTCCCAGCCGAATAAGGTTGAGGTGGAACGCATAATAATCTTCAGGCGGGATAATTGCTTCCATAACCGGATGCGCATTATCGGCGCTGATCCCTTGCGGGAGAAAGCCGATCCGCTGCCCGACACGGTGAATGTGCGTATCGACCGGGAAGGCGGGGCGGTTGAAGGCAAAACACAAGACAATCGCCGCCGTCTTCGGTCCGACGCCGTGAAACTGCGTCAGCCACGCTTTCGCTTCATCGATGGGCAGGTCGCCCAAAAAATCAATCTTCAGTTCGCCGCGCTCGGCATAGATTTGGCGCAGCACAGCTTGTATACGCGGTGCTTTCTGGTTCGCCAGCCCCGCCGGTTTGATCGCCGCGATCACGGCTTCGGTTGGCGCATCCATAACCGCAGCCCAACTTGGAAATTCCGTTTTCAAGGCGGCGAAGGCGCGGTCGCGGTTATTGTCGTTGGTGCTTTGGCTCAGAATGCAGTCGATCAACTCGTCCAGCGGCGGTAAAAACGGTCTCCAATCAGGATAGCCAAAAACCTCGATCAAAATCCGGGAGATTGGAGCATACTTCGCCTGTCGGCGTTCAAAATCAGGCACGTCGATCATAAATTGAATGATAACACAGACCTTTGTAATCCAATTGTGTAGATGCGGGAAGCCGCCAAGAATTCACGAACCGTTCAGATGCTCAATTCGGACACCCGCGCCAACACCTACGGTACTTTGGCTTCCTCGCAGTGGAACACCTTCATTATCGTTAGGAAAACATTATACACGTAAAGAGCGAAGCAGAGGGGAAGGGGAGGTTAACGACCGGCTGCCGTGCTCCCCGGCAGCGTGCCGAGGTACAGCCCATTGGCGACCGCTTCGAGCGCGCCGTCGCGCACCGTGACTTTCCACGTCGTCAGCGCTGCCGGGTCGCCGAGCAGGACGGCGCTGTCGTCCTCTGTCCACGCCAGCGGGCGCAGCAGCCGCTCGCTGGGCGCGGTGAGCGCGTATTGGGTCAGGTTGAGCAGGTCGACCAGCACGATCACCGTCTGCACCGACTGGGCTGCCGTACCAAAGCCGCTGATCTGCGCCAGCGCGTAGACCGCCCGCGACCCGTCCGGCGCGATCAGCACGTCGCCGCCCTGCGTGTAGGCGTTGACCGGCGGCAGCAGCGGTTTCGGTATCGTTGCTCAGGCTGCGGATGCGCAGGTTGAAGCCGCCAGCGACGGCGGTCAGCCTGACCAGCGTATTCGCGGCGATGCCCGCGCCGCAGAAGCAGCCCGGCTCGCCGGGCAGCGACCGGGTGTCGCCGCTGAGCAGGTCGAGCGCGAACAAGCCAGCGTACTGGTGAAACGGCGTCAGATCGCCGATGCTGTCGGGCTGATAGTCCATGTAGAGCACCGATTTGTCGTCGTTGAAGGCGACCGGATAGGCACGGATGCCGTCGCGGGGACCGTCACTGAAGACTTGGCGCGCGTCCTCGCCGTCGATCCCGGCGACCCACGTCACCGTCGTCAGCGCGGACGAGCTGCCGCTGGTCTCCGTCCACGCGATGGTCTGCTCGTCGGGGGCGACGTGCCAGTCGATCCGGGTCACCCCATCGCCGGGTTGGATGAACGGGTGCGGCGTCAGCCTGCCGTCGGGCGTAGCGACCTGCACGCGGCGGTGGGCGCGGTCGTAGAAGATCACCCGGTCGTGCAGCACGGTGAAATGATCGCCGCTGACCGCGATCCGCGTCAGATCGCCGTTGAGCAGATCGACGAAAGTCAGTTCGTTGCTGCGCGTGAGAAAGACCTGCTGCGGATCGTTCGCGGCTGTCACGGGCGCGGCGCTGGCGCCGCCGACGATTAACAGCGCCAACAGCGTGATCAGCACTTTAGGCAGATTACCGAATGCTTTTGTAGGGACGTTATATATAACGCCCCTACGGAGTGCCACTGCTGACGAGGTTTTCAAGCGTTCGATCCAGTATAAATTCGGGGTTGAACGTGCGGGGACATTATAACAAATGCGGGCAAATCTGGCGCGATTTGCCCGCTGATGTCTAGCGTAGGTAGGGGCACGATATATCGTGCCCCTACCTACCAAGATAAGGCGATCTCTGCTCAATTCTGCGCTTTTGACCCCACCCCCGACCCCTCCCCGACTTCAGGGAGGGGAGAGTGCTTGCTTGCGCCTTCCCTAGAATTAGGGGGAGGAGGCGACCATAGGTCATGGGAAGGGTGCGAAAAAGGGCATTCATTTTCTTGAGTAGGGGCACGATATATCGTGCCCCTACAAAACAGTCGTTTACTCGATAGTGATGCTCAGCCGTCCCTGCGCGCTGTCGAGGTCGAGCCGCGCGCCCGAATTACCTTGATAAGCGTCGTGCAGGAAGCGGAGCAAGTCGTTCTGCACCTGCTCGAACGGCAGGCTGACGTTGGTCGGCGCGTTCGACTGGCGCGCGTTCCAGACGAACCGGACGCTGCGCTGGCGCAGATCGTCGAAGCTGACCGATCCGAGCGGCAGCAGCACGTAACCCTGATCGTCGGCGATGGGGATCGCCGCGAGGCGCATCGCCTTGAGCAGTTCGGCGGCTTCTTGTGCGCTGATCTTGCCGTCTTCGACCAGCTTGATTACACGGGCGCGGATGGCAGGTTCGGCAGGTTGGGGCATGGTCGATACGTCCTCCGTATCGTCGACGGCGAGGTGCGAGTTGTCGACGAAGGGCTTGGTCTCGGCTAAATCCTCGGGGCGTTCTTGGCGCAGCACGCGCTCGACGCACGAGCGCACCACCTCCGGCTCTAGGCTAATTTGGCGCATCAGATAGCGGATCGACTTGTCGTCGCCTTTGACCAGCGCCAGCAGCAGGTGCTCGGAGCCGACGTGATGGTCGTGGCGTTCGTGGGCGATTTTGGTCGCGCTGTCGAGCAGGCGTTTGGTCTCCGGCGCGATCACCGGCTGGGTTGGCGACGGGTCGCCGGGGTGGGCGGAGATCACGATGGGCAGCACACGGTCATAGTTGACACGCAGGTCGTTGAGTACCCGGCAGGCGAGGCTGTCGGTTGAGCGCAGAATGCCGAGCAGGATATGCGCCGTTTCAATTGAAGGGCTGTGCGACGTTTCGGCTTCCTGTTGAGATGCCGCCAAAATCTGGCGGGCGCGTTGGGTAAATCGTTCGACCCAACTCATGACCTTTAGCCTTGTCCTTTTCATTGATTATAGACGAATTTTGTAAATCCGCTCTGTCTCCGCGCCGCCCCCCACTATTTAGGGGCTGAAACGGCATGAGATTATGGTACTATTTGACCGATATGACGATTTCGGTCATCTGGTCAGACGGGGGTTTATGGGAGAAAGCAGCAACCCGGAACGGGAACAACGGATCCTCGCCGCCGCCGCCGATTTGATCGCGCATTATGGTTATGACAAGACGTCGGTTGAGGAGATCGCGCGCGCGGCTGGCGTGTCAAAAGGCGCGATCTATCTGCATTTCAGAAGCAAGGAAGCCTTGTTCGAAGCGCTGCTGCTGCGCGACGCGGAAGCAGCGATCCAGCGGTTTTACGCCTTGATCGACGCCGATCCGGCTGGAGTATCGATCTTTAACATCTATCGCTATACGCTGGTCGTCACCGACGAACTGCCGCTGATGAAGGCGGTTTATCTGAATGACCGGCGCTTGCTAGGCGACTATCTGCGTCGTCTGCGCGATACACCGCTCGCCGGACAGATGATGACCTTCGGCGCTGATTTCGTCCGTCACTATCAGGAAGCCGGGCTGATCCGCCGAGACCTCGATCCTGAAATGGTCGCTTATTTGCTGGTCGCGCTGCGGAATGGCGTGTTTGGGATGGACGAAATTGTGCCGAGCGAGCACTTAGTCTCGATTTCGGCGCTGGGCGAGACGCTGGCGGAAATGCTGGCGCGCGGGCTTGAACCTGCCAACGCTGATCAAGTCGATCAAGCAGCGGGGCGAAAAGCGCTCGCCGAGCTGACCGAGTTCAAGAACAAAATGCTTGAGCGGCTGGAACGGAACAAACCGGAAGCCTAGCTTTCGGTGATCAGACTTAAGCCTAAACATTATTGCGCCAAGCTGCATTGTCGTAAAGAACGTGGCAGAAGCTCACGCTCTAGTTAGTATTTGCTTTGCGGTTGTTTTTAGTCTAGACTAAATAATTGATTGAGTTTATTTAAATTAACGTCATTCTAGCTGTTAATAAATTACAGCATCTCGCATTGGTGAATGAGTGGGGGAGGGTGGCATGGATAACGTCATCCATACGGAAAAGCTGACCAAGGTCTATCCGGGGAATGTCCGCGCGTTGGACGGCTTGAGTTTGGACGTGCAGCGCGGAGAGATTTTCGGTTACTTGGGACCAAACGGCGCGGGCAAGACGACTACGATCCGCCTGCTGCTGGATTTCATCCGTCCGACGACCGGCACGGCGTCGGTGCTGGGGCTGGACGCGCGCGCCGACAGCATCGCTATCAAGCAGCGGATCGGCTATCTGCCCGGCGAACTAAATCTGTGGGATAACCAGACCGCGCAGCAGATCATCCGCTTCATCGGTGAAGCGCGCGGCAGCTACGACATCGCTTACGTCAACCAATTGGCGGAACGCTTGCAGTTCGACCTGACCAAGAAAGTGCGCAGCTATTCGAGCGGCAACAAGCGCAAGCTCGGCTTGATCATCGCGCTGATGAACCAGCCCGACCTGCTGATCCTCGACGAGCCGACCAGCGGACTCGACCCGCTGGTGCAGCAGACCTTCTACCAGTTGATGCAGGAAATCCGCGCCGAAGGGCGCACCGTCTTCATGTCGTCGCACATCCTCGGTGAAGTACAGGCGATCTGCGACCGGGTCGCGATCCTGCGTGAAGGACAGCTACAGGCGGTGCAGCGCGTCGACGAACTGATGCACGCCGATTTCCGCCACGTCACGCTGTATTTCCGCGAGCCGGTCAGCGCCGACGTGGTGGCAAAAGTGCCGGGCGTCAGCAGCGTCAGCAGCGACGGCAACACGATCTCATTGCAGCTTGCGGGCGATTTCGACCCACTGCTGCGCGCGGTGAGCGACCACTACATCAAGGACCTGATGGTGCAGGAGCCAACGCTTGAAGAAGTCTTCCTGAAGTTCTACAGCGCTCAACCGGCGGTCAACAATCATCGCCAGAATGGAGGGGTGCAGTCATGACCGGGGTTATCTTCACAAATACGCTGCGCCACAGCTGGCGCACAGGCTTGTATTGGGCGATTGGATTCGCGCTGCTGGGCGTCTACATACTGGCAGTGATCCCGAACGTGGACATGCTCAAGCAATACGCCGATCTCATCCAGAACATGCCGCCGCTGCTGATGCAGATGTTCGGCGCAAGCGACGTCTCGGCGATTGCGACTCCGGCGGGTTTTCTCGGCTTCGGGTTCTTCGGCTATACGCTGCTGCTCCTGTCGGCGTTTGCCGTCATCGCGGGTTTGAACGTCACTGCCAACGAAGAGGATCGAGGAATTCTGGACATCACGCTCAGTCTGCCGATCCCGCGCTGGCGGTTGGTTGTGGAGCGGCTGCTCGCCTACTTGGTGCTCACCCTAGCGATGCTCGCGTTTACCTTCCTAGCGATGCTGCTGGTGCTGCTGTCGAACAACACGTTGGGGATTGATCCGGGTCGGCTGCTTGAGGGGATCATCAACTTCATCCCCAGCACGCTGTTGGTCTTGGCGTTTACCGCGCTGGCGGGCACGGCGCTGCGAAGTCGCGGGTTGGCAGCCGGCGTTGCGACCGGCTTCGTGATTGTCAGCTACTTCGTCGACTTCATCGGGAACGCCGCCAGCGATACGGCGGCGGCGGTCGTGCGCGTGCTGTCGTACTTCAACTACTACGACGGCAGCAACGTCATGAACACCGGCTTGGTCTGGGCGAACGTTGGGCTGCTGCTGGTCGTCACGGCGATCTGTGTGGCGGCGGCGCTGTGGTTCTTCGAACGCCGGGACATCGGCGTATAGTTGAGAAAACGGGGACGGCTCACCGCCGTCCCCTAAGCACTTGAGAGGGACATTTATGTCAGGGGCTGTCTTTATCGAAACGCTGCGCCGGGGTTGGCGCTCGATGATTTATTGGGGCATTGGCATGGGCTTATATGGCGGAATCATCATCCTGATGCTGCCCGACGTCAACGCCCTCAAACAAGCCGCCGACTTGATCGCCTCGCTGCCGCCTTTTATCGTCAAAATGGTCGGCGGCGACGACATCACCTTCATGACGACGCCGGAGGGTTTTCTGGCGACCAAATTCTTCCTGTTCGCGCCGATCATGTTCGGCATCTACGTGATCAACGCCGGGTTGAACGTGACCAGCAGCGAAGAAGATCGCGGCATTATGGACGTGACCCTCAGCTTACCGATCCGCCGCTGGCGGATCGTGATCGAGCGACTGCTCGGTTACGCCGTGCTGCTGACCGGGATCGTGGTGATCACGTTTCTGTCGCTGCTGATCAGTGATGCCCTCTCGCCGAACGTGAACATTGCGACCGGGGTGCTGTTTCAGGCGACGATTAACATCCTGCCGAGTATGCTGCTGCTGCTGGCGTTCACGGTCTTGATGGGCGCGGCGCTGGCACGCCGGAGTGTGGCGATTGCCGTCGCCACGATCTTCTTGATCGGCAGCTACGTGATCGATCTGCTGGGCAGCATGGCGGCGGGATCGCTGGCGGCGAGCTTGCGGGCGATCTCGTTCTACAGCTACTACGACAGCAGCGGTGTCATGAAGAACGGGCTGTCGCTCGTGAACGTGCTGGTGGTGCTGGCGGTCGCGGTGATCTGCGGCGTACTCGCTCCCTACTTCTTCGAGCGGCGCGACATCGCGGTGTGAATTCTCGTGTTGGGGGTTGACCCCTCGCTCGTTTGCGCGAGCGAGGGGGGCATTCCTGTCAGGGGTAGGTATTTTATTAACCTCACCCCCTGCCCCCTCTCCACGTCGTGGAGAGGGGGTAAAAACAGCTTGCAAAGGGTCTTTAAAGTCCCCTCTCTATGTAATGGAGAGGGGATTTAGGGGTGAGGTAAGCGCAGAGCTAAAAACCTACCCCTGATAGGGCTTGTCCGGTACTCGAATCAGCATCATTTGTCTCTTGCTGCCGCTGCTGACCCCACCCCCGACCCCTCCCCGACTTCAGGGAGGGGAGCGTACACGCCGTTGGCTGCCGACACGCTGCGTTTTTCCTGAAGCTGCGAGGCAAGTGCCGACAATTCGGGGCACGGTTAGGGAGCACGGCTATGTTTTGAATACCGGACAAGCCTATTTAGGGGTGAGGTAAGCGCAGAGCTAAAAACCTACCCCTGATAGGGCTTGTCCGGTACTCGAATCAGCATCATTTGTCTCTTGCTGCCGCTGCTGACCCCACCCCCGACCCCTCCCCGACTTCAGGGAGGGGAGCGTACACGCCGTTGGCTGCCGACACGCTGCGTTTTTCCTGAAGCTGCGAGGCAAGTGCCGACGATTCGGGGCACGGTTAGGGAGCACGGCTATGTTTTGAATACCGGACAAGCCTCTGATAGGGGGGCATTCCCCCGATTCCGGTGCTAGCCAACGCTGTATCTTCGCTTGATTTACGCCTTCAGAGTGCGTAGACTGCTCTAGCCAGCCAAATGACGCCGCGCTTCTTCCATCGATGCGCCGGTCTTCTCGCGGTAGAGCTTAATCGCTTCGATGAGTTTCCCCTGTTTCGCCATTGCGCGCAGGTTTGCGGTGAATTCGCCGTCCGGCGGCGTGTAAGTCACGTTCAAGTGGCGCATCAAGAACGCGATCTGCTGTTCCAACTCCACGACGCGGACGCGCAAAGCGTTGTACTCGTCCAGATCGACTTGCCCCATGCTCGGCATGATTTATTCCTCCTATGACCTGTTTTTCTAGGTTGAGTATATGCTGATCTCTAGAACGGAATAGCCCGGATCGCGCCGGGCAGTTCAATGATAGTGCTTGCTAATTTAGAACAAGCGTGCTAAACTTATCGATATTGTGCGCTTGTTCGAGTGCAGCCCAAATCTGAAAATCATACATCTTTCCTACAGCTAATTTGCGGCTGCTCGTAGTAAACTTGAGACCTATGGCTGTTCAAACCAAGACTTACCCTAAATCGAAATCACGCGCGGCGAGCACGTCCCGCCGCCGACAATCTAAACAGACCAAATCAGCCCCGGTGAGCGGGAGTTTTATTCGCCTGCTGCCCGGTTGGGTGATCCTCGCCTTCGTGCTGCTGATTCTGCTGCCGAACGCGCTGTCTGCGACGCTGGGTGCCGCCGGACGCGCGCTCACGCAGCTACCGCGCACGCTCAACATCGCCTCAGCGCCGACCAGCATCGCGCCGTTCTTCACGCCGACAGTCGCCTATTGGGATACCTTCATCAGCCGTTGGGCGGGGCAGTACCAGATCGACCCGAACCTGCTGGCAACCATCATGCAGATCGAATCCTGCGGCGACTCGACCGTCAGCAGCAGCGCCGGGGCGCAGGGCTTGTTTCAGGTGATGCCGTTCCACTTCGCGACCGGCGAAAATCAGCTTGATCCCGACACGAACGCGATGCGTGGCGCGAGCTTCCTCAACGAATGTCTCGGCTACGCCAATGGCGACGCGGGTCTGGCGATGGCGTGCTACAACGGTGGTCCCTCGGTCGTCAGCCAGCCGTTCGCCTCGTGGCTGCCGGAGACCCAGCGCTACTACATCTGGGGCACGACGATCTACGCCGATGCCAGCCAGAACAAATCGGTCAGCGATTCGCTCGCGAGCTGGCTGAACGCGGGCGGGATGAACCTCTGCCGCCGCGCCGCGACCTCGCTCGGTATCGCCGGGTGAGCTAGACCTGAAGCGTTTGCGGTACGATGAAATCCGACACCTTGATCACGGGATGGCGCGCGAGGATTCGCTCGACCTCGGCAGTTTCGGCGTCGGTGAGCCGGAATCGATTGCCTTCGGTGGAGTTTTCGCGCGCAAGCCCGGTCCCTGCCTGTGAATCCTGCTCAAACACGTGCATCGCCGAGTCAACTGCTGCAACTGGAAGGTCGCAGTAGGTGAAGATCGCTTTGACGACTGCTTCGCTATTCGCGTTGAGGTCGGCGTAGCGCACCGGCAGGATCGGGATGCCGCGCGCACTCTGCACCAGATACCAGTCCATGATCGTCAGCCACCACAGCGTCAGCATCTCGACGAGCGAGGCTTCTTTCGCTTCAGGGTCGAGGTAATCCGCCGCGTTGCTGAAATCGTAGTTGAACATGGCGGAGAACATGGCGACAAAATCACCCACCGGCAGGGACGTAAAGTCGACTTCGGTTCGCAGGACGCGATAGAACGAAGCCACCCAGCCGACGGCATCGCGATACAGGAATAAGTTCTTCGCCTGCGGGTAAAGCGCCTGCACCATGTCCATCAGCAGCAGCGCCTCGGAACGCAGCTTCAACGCGAAGGTCGCTGCTGGTTTGCCGGTGTTGCTGAACAGCACCCGCACGGTCGAGTCGAACAGGCTGCGGAGTTCGGGATCGCGGCTGCCGTCATGTTGGCGCAACTGCGCGAACTGCGTCCCGACATCAGGTTCAGACAGGCTCACGACGCCGTCGACCTGATTGAAGACGTGGCTCAGCAGGGTTGAACCGCTGCGCCCGGTCATGTAGACCATGATCAAGTCTTTGACCTCCGGGAGCGTGTGTGCCAATGCGTCGAAGCGGTCATAGGGGATGGCGACGAGCCGTTCGGCGCTTTCGTACTGCACTGTATAGATGAATGGAGCCGAGGTCAGGTCGGTTCCGGCGGGGAGTTGGACGAAGATCGCGCGCTGGTTGGCGTCGTCCATGCAGTATAGGCTGAGCGTCGGGTCGGTCAGCATGATGTCAGCATTCACCGTTTCGCCGTCGCTGAAGCTGAAATCCTTGATGCTGGCGGGCACGCCGCCGAATTGTCGGTGTTTGGCGTCGATAGTGAGGTAACGGGCAGTCATCATGGCGTCTCCACCTGTGATTCGCTCATCCAAGCGGCAAATTTGTCGAAAATGCTATCATAGTCTGCATTCGCGACGTAGAGGGTAAGAATTTCTATAGGGAATGCGTCTTTTCTATGGATTTTCTTATAGAAGCCGCGTATCATTCGAATCGGAAAGTCAATTTTGTGCGTGAGGTGGTCGAATGCCCGTATATACCTATCGCCGTGAGGATGGGACAACCTTTGATTATCGTCAGAAGTTCTTGGATGATCCGCTGAAGGTCGATCCTGAAACGGGACAGCACGTCGTGCGTGTGATTCAGCCTGCCGGTGTGATCTTCAAAGGCTCTGGATTCTACGTCAATGACAGCAAGAGTGCCTCCCACGCGACGAGTGCACCGCCACCCAAGACCGATAAATCCGAGAGCAAGCCCGAAACCAAGTCGGAGAAACCCGCCAGCAAGCCTGTCGAGAGCAGTAAATCGACCACGACCGCTGGCGCTGCCGCCGATTAGCCTATTTGCTTACCTGCGACTCTAAAACGCCCACCGTATCGCGGGCGTTTTTTGTTTACCTCACCCCTGCAACCTTCGGTTGCTGTCCCCTCTCCCTAGGAGAGGGGATTTCAAAAACCTTCTACGAGCTGTTTTTACCCCCTCTCTACGGAGTGGAGAGGGGGCAGGGGGTGAGGTTACTCTACCAAGCGTAGGCTTCAGGAGCTGCGCCGCCGGGACCGGGGAAGATTTCGTCCAGCGCTTTCAACTGCTCGTCGCTCAGCTTGATGTCAATCGAATGGACGTTGCTGTCGAGCTGTTCCAGCGTGCGTGGTCCGACAATCGGCGCGGTGACGACCGGCTGAGCCAGCAGCCACGCCAGCGCAACGTCGGCGGGATGCTCGCCCATGTCCTTGCAGAAATTCTCATACTTCTCGATCTTGTCGCGATTCGCGTCGACCGCCTTTTGCAGGTCTTCCCGCGCGCGCCGTCCTTCCTCGATTTTCTTCAGCACGCCGCCGAGCAAACCGCCCGCCAGCGGACTCCAAGGGATCAGCCCCATACCGTAGTCCTCGACCGCCGGAATGACTTCCAGTTCGATCATGCGAGCGTTGAGGTTGTAGAGCGACTGCTCGCTGACCAAGCCGAGGAAATTGCGGTTCTTGGCAGCTTCGTTGGCTTTGGTGATGTGCCAGCCCGCGAAGTTGCTGCTGCCGACGTAGATCACCTTGCCCTGCTGCACCAGCAGCTCCATCGCCTGCCAGATTTCATCCCAAGGCGCGGTGCGGTCGACGTGATGCATCTGGTACAGGTCGATGTGATCGGTTTGCAGGCGGCGTAAACTGTCCTCGCAGGCTTGACGGATGTGCAGCGCCGAGAGGCGGCTGGTGTTGGGCCATTCGCCCATCCGGTTGTAAACCTTCGTGGCGATCACGACCTTGTCGCGGCGTCCACCACCCTGCGCGAACCAGCGCCCGACGATCTGCTCGGTGACACCTTCGCCCAACTTCCAGCCGTAGACGTTTGCCGTGTCGAAGAAGTTGATGCCCTGATCCAGCGCGTGATCCATGATCTTGTAGCTGTCTGGCTCGGTCGTATAGGGACCAAAGTTCATCGTTCCCAAGCAGACGCGGCTGACCTTCAATGCGAGCCGTCCAAGCTGCGTATATTCCATCTGTGATGCCCTCCTAAGACTGTCTAACCATCACCGCCGAAAGTAACCTATTCGTGTCTTCGGTACAATAACCAGTTGCCGGTGGTACAATGGAACCGTCTCGCGCGTTACGTCGGATGCGTTTGCGCTGCGCGGTGCGGACATTCATGCTTTCTACATAAATATCGCTGTAGAATCGGGTCAGATTGAGGCGTATTGGGTATAGACTGTAGTGTGATTGACCTTCATCGGGTCTTGTTAGCGTTTAGTAAAAGTGTGTCATTCAGTACCTCATACCTATGTAAGGATCGGCTGGGCTGGTGTATGGTAGGGGGATGAAGGGTGGAACGATGGTAGATAAATCGAACATGACGAACGCGGAAAAGGTTAAAGAACAGCCGCCAACACCGACCCCACCAGACCCTACGCGCTCGCCGGCGAAGACGCGCCATCTCAAAATGCCCGCCGTCGAAGCCTCAACGTCTCCGAGTGTGACCGGTCCGCTCGATCAAGTGCGCCCGTGGGTGATCGAGCTGCGTGTGGTCGGAACGGCATCAGTCGTGCAGGCGCGCGTCGGCGAGGCGATGGTGATCGGGCGCTCCGACACCGCCAGCGGTTTCGCCCCGGAAGTCGATTTGACGACGTTTGAGGCTTTCTCGAAGGGCGTTTCG
The DNA here is from genome assembly GCA_963826685.1 of uncultured Chloroflexia bacterium. GTDB lineage: Bacteria > Chloroflexota > Anaerolineae > Aggregatilineales > Phototrophicaceae > Flexifilum. The sequence continues at coordinate 112,864 of CAWGYC010000014.1, forward strand.
CGCAAGCACGCCTTGATCACCGTGAAAAATCAGCGCCTCATGCTGCGCGACCTCAACAGTACCAACGGCACGCGGCTGAATAACGCGATCTGCGCGCCGGGCGAGGAATATCGCCTGCGGCATGGCGACGAATTGATGTTAGGGCAGCTTCGGCTGCAAGTTTCGTTTGCGGTCGTGCCGTCGCTGACCGATACCCAGCGCAATCATAAGCCAGACCCGCAGAAATCGGTGATCAAAGGCAGCGGCAAGCGCGTCCTGATCATCGAAGATGACATGGACGTCGCGAACGTGTTTCGGATGGCGCTCGAATTCGCAGGTTACAAGGTCACAGTGGTCAACGACGTGACTAAAGCGCTCGGCGTCGTCTTTCAGGGGATGCCGGACGCCATTGTGCTCGACCTGATGCTGCCCGACCTCAATGGACTCGATCTGGTTCACTACGTCCGCAAGCAGAAGACCGATCACCGCGTCCCGCTGCTGGTCGTCTCCGGCGCGATTGGCGGCTTCCAGATGAATCAGGCGCTCGCCGCCGGAGCCGATGCGTTCCTCGGCAAACCAGTCGCCGTCGAGGAACTGGTCAAGGCAGTGGGTACTGCCATCGCCAAAGAACCCCAATCGCCGCCCGCGCCAGAGCCGCAAGCCGCTCTCAAAGAGCCGCCACCGACTGCCAAAGAGTCGCAAACCGCGCGCATAGAACCAGAAGCTGCTCCTAAAGAACCGCCCACCGCTTCCAAAGACTCGCAAGCGGTGCCAAAAGAGTCGCCGGCAGTTCCTAAAGAAGCCCCAAAATCCCCTAAACAGCCGTGATCTCAACGCCCCGACCATCGTCGGGGCGTTTATTTTCGGGCGTATTCCTCGGCAACGCGGTCATAGCTGGTTTGCATCGAGTTATCCGGCGTGGGCATTTCCTTAAATAACCACTGGTGCTAGTCTGCTTGCACTTATTTCCCCTCACCCTGCTTGCTGTCGCAAGCCGTCCCTCTCCCACGTAAACGGGGCGAGGGACAAAAACCCGCTGCGTTCCCCCTCTCTCCGCTTGCGTGGGAGAGGGGGTCAGGGGGTGAGGGGCTAAAAGACTAGCACCAAAGGTTAAATATAGGCGCGCGATCACCGCATGATCGGTTGGCGCGGCACGTAGATCACCAAGCCCGCGTAAATCGCACGCGGATTTTGCAGGCAGTTCGCCAGCGCGAGTTCACCGGCGCTGCTCCCGGTGCGATCCGCGAGATCGCGCAGGGTGTCGCCCGCCTCGGTGACGTAGACGAACCAGTTGGGCGGGGGCGGGCAGAAGCTGGCTTCGTCCGTGCTGCTGACGCGCGGCAGATCGGTCGGCGCGGCTCGCGTCGGCGTCGCCGTCGCCGAGGGACTGCACGCCGCCGCGACCAGCAGCACTAGAAGTAAAATTCGGAAAATCATCGATTGTTTAGTCCTGCGCTTTTCGTCAATTTTACCCACCTTGCCCCGGAAACAAAGCGCGGCGTGTCCCCTTGACTTTACTAGTTCGCAATGATAATATGCTCTGGCGCGTGTACAGCACACAACCTCCGCGTAGAGGCAATGGCGTGCTGAACTGAGCAGAGGTGGCGAAAGCGTCCGCATGGCGGTGTAGCTCGTCACAAAGGTGCATACAGGCGTTCTTTTAGTACGCCTTTTTGCGTGCCTACCGCAAGGTTGATGCGAAGCTAGCTAGCAGATTTAAAGTGGAGTCGTTTTATGCCAACCATTAATCAGTTGGTGCGTAAGGGTCGCAAGCCGAAGAAGAGCAAGAGTAAAGCTCCGGCTTTGCAATATACGCTCAATGTTTACGACCAGAGACGCACCCGCCACAAGAAGGGTTCACCGCAGAAACGTGGCGTGTGTACCGTCGTCAAGACGATGACCCCCAAGAAACCGAACTCGGCGCTGCGCAAAGTTGCCCGTGTCCGGCTTTCGAACGGTATCGAAGTGACCGCTTATATCCCCGGTGAGGGGCACAGCTTGCAGGAACACAGCGTCGTGCTGGTGCGCGGCGGTCGTGTGAAGGACCTGCCCGGTGTGCGTTACCACATCGTGCGCGGCACGCTGGACACCGATGGTGTCAAGAATCGCGGGCAGTCGCGCAGCAAGTACGGTACCAAGCGTCCGAAAGTGGGACAAGCCGCTGCCGCTGGCAAGAAGAAATAGGACGATAAGCGAATGCCAAGAAGAAAAAGTCCACCGAAGCGGATCATCCCGCCGGACAACAAGTACCAGAACCTGCACGTGGCGATGCTGATCAACCGCATGATGATTGGCGGCAAGAAAAGCACCGCGCAGGGAATCATGTACACGGCGCTCGAACTGATTGAGGAGCGTGCCAAGCGCAACCCGATTGAAGTGATGGAACAAGGGCTGCGCAATGTCTCTCCTGCGATTGAAGTCAAGCCGATGCGGGTCGGCGGCGCGACCTACCAAGTCCCGGTCGAAGTTCCGGGCGAACGGTCGATCACGCTGGCGATGCGCTGGGTGCTGGACAACGCGCGCAAGCGCGGTGGTCGCGGCATGGCGGAGAAGCTGGCGGGCGAATTGATGGACGCCGCGAATGGTCAAGGCGCGTCAGTCAAGCGCAAGGACGACACGCACCGTATGGCAGAGGCGAACCGCGCCTTCGCGCATTTCCGGTAATCGAGTTCCGGCGCTTATCCGCCGGGTGAAGTGAAGAATGGCAAAAAAGACAGAGACTCAATTCGATCTGAATAAGGTGCGTAACATCGGCATCATCGCGCACATCGATGCCGGGAAGACGACCACGACCGAGCGTGTGCTCTATTACACCGGCATGGTGCATCGGATCGGCGAGGTACACGAAGGTGCTGCCACGACCGACTACATGGACCAAGAACGCGAGCGGGGCATCACGATTACCGCCGCCGCCGTCACAGCGTCGTGGAACGGTCATCAGATCAACATCATCGACACCCCCGGGCACGTCGATTTCACGGCAGAAGTGCAGCGCAGCTTGCGCGTGCTCGACGGCGGTGTGGTCGTGTTCGATGGCGTGGCGGGTGTTGAGCCGCAGTCAGAAACGGTCTGGCGGCAGGCGAACGACTACCAAGTGCCGCGCATGTGCTTCGTCAACAAGATGGATCGCACCGGCGCGAGTTTCAGCCGCTGCGTCGAAATGATCATCGACCGGCTGCACGCGCACCCCGTGCCGCTGCAATTCCCTTATGGGGAAGGTCAGGATTTCGCGGGCATTATCGATTTGCTGAAGATGGAACTCGTGACTTACGGGAGCGACGACGGTACTGATATTCAACGTCACCCGATCCCGGAGAGTCACCGCGAGCAAGCCGAGACCATGCGCGCCGAGATGATCGAGAAGATCATCGAAAACGATGATTACCTGACCGAAAAATTCCTGATGGGCGAGGAAATCAACGACGACGAACTGCTGCCCGCGCTCCGTGCGGCGACAATTGCCGGGAAGATTCAACCTGTGCTCTGCGGGTCGGCGCTCAAGAATAAGGGCGTGCAGATGATGCTCGACAAAGTGGTCGAGCTGCTGCCATCCCCGCTGGACGTGCCGCCGGTGATCGGGCATGACCCGAAGACCGACGCTGAACTCATCCGTCATGCCGACGACGAAGAACCGTTAGCGGCGCTGGTCTTCAAGATCATCACCGACCCCTACGTGGGACGGCTCGCCTTCTTCCGCGTCTATTCCGGCGTGCTGCACATCGGCACCAACGTGCTCAACAGCACGACGGGCGACAAGGAACGTATTGGTCGTATCGTCCGCATGTTTGCCGACCGCCGCGAGGACATCGAAGAAGTTCGCGCGGGCGACATCGGCGCGGTGCTGGCGCTCAAGAGCACCTTCACCGGCGATACGCTCTGCGAACCGAATGATCCGGTAGTGCTGGAGAAGATTACGTTCCCCGAACCTGTGATCGAAGTCGCCATCGAGCCGAACACCAAAGGTGACTCGGATAAGATGGGCGAGGCGCTCCGTCGCCTTGCCGAAGAAGACCCGACCTTCAAGGTCGAAGTTGACGATAAGCTCGGTCAAACCAAGATTCGTGGCATGGGCGAGCTGCATCTCGAAGTGATCGTCGACCGGATGATGCGCGAGTTCGGCGTTCAGGCGACCGTCGGTCGTCCGCGCGTCGCTTACCGCGAAAGCATCACCCGCGAGTCGAAGGTCGATATGACCTTCAAGCGCCAGAGTGGTGGTAAGGGTCAGTATGCCCGCGTCGTCATCGAGTTCGAACCCATGACCGAAGAGGAAATGGCGGCGAGCAAAGATGGCTTTGCGTGGCTGGACGAAATTCGCGGCGGGACAATCCCGCGCGAGTTCATCAAGCCGACCGAGAACGGCGTTCGCGAGGCAATGGCGGGCGGCGTGCTGGCGGGCTATCCCGTCGTCGGCGTCAAGGCGCACTTGATTGATGGCGCATTCCACGACGTGGACTCCAGCGAAATGGCGTTCAAGATCGCCGGATCGATGGCGCTCAAGGAAGGCGTACATAAGGGTAAGCCTGTGCTGCTCGAACCGACGATGAAAGTCGAAGTGAACGCGCCCGACGAATACACGGGCACGGTCGTGGGTGACCTTTCATCACGGCGCGGCATCATTCACGGTATGGAACCGCGCGGCGCGGGGGCAACTGCCGTGCGCGCGAATGTGCCGCTGGGCGAGATGTTCGGCTATGCGACACAGATTCGCAACATGACGCAGGGGCGCGGCAGCTTTACGATGGAATTCGAGAAGTACAGCGTTGCGCCGTCCAATATCGCCGATGAAATCATCAAAGGCGGCTCCTGAGGATCGTTTTCCGTTAGTCCCGCAGAATCTGGCGGGACTCAGTTCACCAATCTTTGGGTTCGGATAAAGTAAGAGGAACGAAAGAAATGGCTAAGCAACATTACGAGCGCACTAAGCCGCATGTCAACATCGGTACGATTGGTCACGTTGACCACGGCAAAACGACATTGACCTCGGCGATCACACAGGTGCTGGCGCTGAAGGGCAAGGCGCAGAAGATGGCGTATGCCGACATCGACAATGCGCCGGAAGAAAAAGCGCGTGGTATCACGATCAACATCCGTCACGTTGAATACGAGACTGATGCGCGCCACTACGCCCACGTCGACTGCCCCGGGCACCGCGACTACATCAAGAACATGATCACCGGCGCGGCGCAGATGGACGGGGCGATCCTCGTCGTCAGCGCGCCGGATGGTCCCATGCCCCAGACTCGTGAGCACGTGCTGCTCGCCCGTCAGGTGGAAGTCCCCGCGATGGTGGTCTTCCTGAACAAGATCGACCAACTGGACGACGAAGAACTGCTCGAACTGGTCGAACTCGAACTGCATGAACTGCTGGAAAGCTACGGCTTCAGCGAAGACACCCCGATCATTCGCGGTTCGGCGTTGGTCGCCAATGAGTCGACCAGCATGGACCCGAACGCGCCGGAATACAAGCCAATCCTCGACCTGATGGACGCGGTTGACGCTTGGATCCCGACCCCGGTTCGTGACAAGGATAAGCCGTTCCTGATGCCGATTGAAGACGTCTTCACGATCAAGGGTCGTGGTACCGTCGTCACCGGGCGTGTCGAGCGTGGCTCGATCAAGAAGGGCGAGGAAGTCGCCATCATCGGTCTGCGTGATGAAATCCTCAAGACGACCGTGACCGGCACCGAAGCCTTCCACAAGGAACTCGACGCCGCCGAAGCGGGCGACAACGCGGGTATCCTCCTGCGTGGTACGACTCGTGAAGAAGTCGAGCGCGGTATGGTGTTGGCGAAACCCGGCAGCATCACCCCGCACAAGCGCTTCCTGAGCCGCGTCTACGTGCTCAAGCGCGACGAGGGTGGTCGTCACAAGGCATTCTTCAGCGGCTACCGTCCGCAGTTCTACATCCGCACGATGGATGTGACCGGCACGGTGACGCTGCCCGAAGGCGTCGAGATGGTCATGCCCGGCGACACCATCGAACTTGAGGTCGAACTGATTACGCCGGTCGCGCTCGAAAAAGGCTCCAAATTCGCGATCCGCGAAGGCGGCTTGACCGTTGGCGCGGGTTCGATCACCGAAATTCTCGGTAACAACTAACGCGCACCCTATAGATGTGCTGCCCGTAATGCCGGGAGGCGAACGCTTCCCGGCATTGCTTACCCAGAGGAACAGCAATGTTTAAAAACAAAATTCGCATCCGCCTCAAGGCTTACGATCATCGGGTGCTCGATCAGTCAGCACAGCGGATTGTCGAGACGGCAGAGCGTACAGGTGCCCGCGTCGTCGGGCCCGTCCCACTGCCAACACGTTTGGAACGCTTTACGGTCATGCGGGGTCCTTACATCGATAAGAACTCGCAGGAACATTTTGAAATCCGCACTCACAAGCGGCTGATCGACGTGCTCGACCCGGATAGCAAGACCATTGACACGCTCATGCGCCTGAATCTGCCAGCAGGCGTGGACATCGAAATCAAGATATAGCCGTCAGCCGTCAGCGGTCAGCAATCAGCTCAAAACTGAAGGCTGAAAGCTGAATGCTGAGCGCTGAACGCTAACCGCTAGAACTCGCACGCGGGTACAGCCTTCCCGCCAATACGGGTGAACAAGACAGAGAGGGGCGGAATTTCCCCTCTGGAGGCAAACGAATGAAAGGCATCATCGGTAAAAAATTGGGCATGACCCAGATATTTGACGAGAACGGGAATGTCATCCCCGTCACCGTCATCGAAGCAGGTCCTTGCTACGTTACGCAGATTCGCTCCGGCGAACGCGACGGCTACGCCGCCGTGCAGTTGGGCTTCGGCGAAACCAAGCCGCAGCGGTTGACCAAAGGCGAATTGGGGCATCTGCGCCGCAACAATTTGCCTGCGCTGCGTCACCTGCGCGAATTTCGCCTGAAGAACGGCGAACTCGACGTGGAAGAAGGGCAGCAGTTGAAAGTGGACGTGTTCGCCAAAGGCGAGCGCGTGGATATCATCGGCACGAGCAAGGGACGTGGTTTCGCCGGTACGATCAAGCGCCACCACTTCCATCGTGGACCGAAGACACATGGTCAATCCGACCGCGAGCGCGCACCCGGTTCGGTCGGCTCGACGACGACGCCCGGACGCACCTACAAGGGGCAGCGGATGGCGGGGCGCATGGGTGGAGATCGCGTTACTGCCGAGAACCTTGAGGTAGTGGTCATTGACACCGAGCGCAACCTGCTGGCGGTTCGGGGATCAGTCCCCGGCGCGAACGACGGCATTGTCGTGATTAAGCTTGCGCGTCTGCGCCGTCGCTAGCGAGGAGAGTAAATGATGCAGGTGCCAGTGATGGATATGAGCGGCAAGCAGGTCCAGACGATTGATCTGCCCGCCGATATTTTTGAAGTCAAAGTCAATACCGGTTTGATGCACCAAGCCTACGTCCGCCAGATGGCGAATGCCCGGCTCGGCACGCACAAGGTTCAGCGGCGGGGTGAAGTTAGCCTGACCACTGCCAAGATGTACAAGCAAAAAGGCACTGGGCGGGCGCGTCACGGTTCGCACAGCGCGACGCAGTTCGTCGGCGGCGGTCGCCCGATGGGTCCCCGTCCGCGTGATTACACGCTCGGTATGCCCAAGAAGATGCGCCGTCAGGCGATCCGCTGCACGCTCAGCGCGCTGGTGAACGACGGACAACTGGTTTTTGTTGACCAGTTGACGCTGGATACGCCCAAGACCAAAGATATGAAGCGCGTCCTCGAAGCGCTGGTCGGCGAGCAGACGTCGCTGGTGCTGGTGGTCGGGCGCAGCGAGAACGTGCAGCGCAGCGTCAACAACCTTGAGGGCGCTAAGACGCTGAACGCGGGTTATCTCAATATCCGCGATCTGCTTCAGTTCGACAAAGTGATCGTTCCGCTCGACGCGCTCGACGTGATCAAGCAAATCTGGGGACGGGAGAATCAATAATGGCTGAACTTCACCTTTATGACATACTCCGCCGCCCGGTCGTGACCGAGAAGTCGAACATCATGTCCGACGCGCTGAACCAATACGTGTTCGAGGTTGCGCCGGATGCGAACAAGCGGCAGATCAAGCAGGCGATTGAGGTCATCTTTGCCAAGCACGTGCGCAAAGTCAATACGATGGTCATGCCGGCGAAACGCGGCGTTCGGGGGCGCAAAGCATACGTGCGCTCACAGCAGTGGAAGAAAGCAATTGTCTCGCTGGAACCCGGCGAGAAACTAGAGTTATTCGACCTTTAAGGCGAGGGGGCGAGAAAGCACATGCCTATCAAGGTTTACAAGCCCACCTCGGCGGGTCGCCGGGGGATGACAGGGCATTCGTTTGACGAGATCACCAAATCGAAGCCGGAGCGTTCGCTCACGGAAGCGATTCGCAAGCACGGTGGTCGCAATAACACGGGTCGCATCACGGTGCGGCATCGTGGGGGCGGACACCGTCGTCGCTACCGGATCATCGACTTCAAGCGCGACAAGTTCGATGTCGCCGCGCAAGTGATCGGCGTCGAGTACGACCCGAACCGCTCGGCGCGCATCGCGCTGCTGCAGTACGAAGACGGCGAGAAGCGCTACATCATCGCTCCGTTGGGTGTGAAGGTCGGCGACCGCATCGCCAACGGCGAGCTGGCGGACATTCGTCCCGGCAACGCCCTGTTCATCCGCGACATCCCGGTCGGCACGCAGATTCACAACGTGGAGCTGCTGCCCGGTGAAGGCGGACAACTGGCGCGGTCGGCGGGTGTGTCGGCTCAACTGCTGGCGAAGGAAGGCGTTTACTGCCAAGTTCGTCTGCCCAGCGGCGAGGTTCGGCTGGTTCACGAGCGCTGCATGGCGACGATTGGGCAGGTCGGCAATACCGATCACGGCAACATCAAGCTCGGTAAAGCGGGTCGCAACCGCTGGTTGGGCTGGCGTCCGACCGTGCGCGGTACGGCAATGGACCCGGCGAGTCACCCGCATGGTGGTGGTGAAGGGCGTTCGGGGATCGGTTTGCCCGGTCCGAAGACGCCGTGGGGCAAGCCTGCACGCGGCAAGCGTACCCGCGTCAACAAGCGCACGAGCCAGTTCATCGTCCGTCGTCGCGGCAAGAGACGTTAGCAGGGAGGTTGTTAGTTATTGGTTTTTAGTTTTTGGACTAAAGACTAAGAACTAACAACTAACGACTGAGGAAAAACTATGTCACGTTCGTTGAAAAAAGGTCCTTTCATCAGCCCTAAGCTGCTCAAGAAAATTGAGAAGCTGAATACTGAGAATCGGAAAGTGGTCATCCGCACGTGGAGCCGCGCCAGCACGATCTTCCCGCAGATGGTGGGGCACACGATTGCGGTGCATGATGGGCGTCGGCACGTGCCGATCTACGTGACCGAGAACATGGTGGGGCACAAGCTGGGCGAATTCGCTCCGACGCGCACCTATCGTGGACACTTGGTCGAGAAGAAAAAGAGATAGGGGGCGGTCATGGAAGTGCGTGCATCTTGGAGCTATGCCTCCATTAGCCCTCAGAAACTCCGCCTCGTCTGCGACAAAGTGCGCGGCATGGGCGCGGTTCAGGCGCTGGCGGTACTGCAATTTATGCCGCAAAAGGGCGCGGAGATCGTTCATAAGTTGGTGGCGTCCGCTTTGGCGAACGCCGAAAACAATTACGAACTCGCCAGAGAAGATATGGTCGTTGCGACGATTTTCGCGGACGGCGGTCCGATGCTCAAGCGCTTCAAGGCGGGAGCACGGGGTCGCTACAAACCGCGCAAGAAGCGCACCTCGCATCTCACCGTCGTTCTGGTAGAACGAGAGGAAAGTAAGAATGGGTCGTAAAGTTAACCCGATTGGCTTCCGGCTGAAGATTAACCGCGATTGGGATGCGCGCTGGTTTGCGACGGGTCAGCAGTACCGCGACCTGCTGCTTGAGGATTTCGCCATTCGCCGCTACATCAAGAAGGAAGGCGAAAAGGCGGGAGTCTCGCGCATCGAAATCGAGCGCAATTCCAACCAACTGCAAATCACGATCCATACCGCCCGCCCCGGCATTTTGATCGGGCGCAAGGGGGATGCGGTCAAGAAGATGAAGCAGGGACTGCAAGACCTGACCGGCAAGACGGCGAAGGTCGAAGTCAGCGAGATCGACAAGCCTGACCTCGATGCCCAGTTGGTCGCCGAGAACATCGCCCAGCAGCTTGAGCGCCGCATCGGGCACAGCCGTGCCATCAAGCGCGCGATCAGCCAAGCGATGCGTCAAGGCGGGCAGGGCATCAAGATCGAGGTCGCTGGTCGCCTCGGTGGTTCCGATATGGCGCGTCGGGAGTGGCAGAGCGAGGGTCGGGTGCCGCGCGGAACACTGCGCGCGCTGATCGACTTCGCCCGTGCCGAAGCCTTGACCACATTTGGACGCATCGGCATAAAAGTGTGGATTTACAAGGGCGAGTCGTTGGGCGAAAAACCGCAGACGCAGAAGCCGAGCGGGAAAAACGAAGAAGTCTACGTTAGCCCGTAGCCCTAGCTCGTGAGGAGTTGTAGCAATGTTAATGCCTAAACGTGTTAAGTATCGCAAGCAGATGCGCGGGCGCATGACCGGCTTGGCTTATCGCGGATCGACCGTCGCCTTTGGCGAGTTTGGTCTGCAAGCGCTCGAACCCTGCTGGCTCAACAGCCGCCAGATCGAAGCGGCGCGGCGCACGATGGTGCGTTACATCCGCCGTCGTGGAAAAGTGTGGATTCGCGTCTTCCCGGATAAGCCGGTCACGAAGAAAGCCGCTGAAACCCGCATGGGCAGCGGCAAAGGCTCGGTCGAGTTCTGGGTCGCCGTGATCAAGCCGGGGCGAGTCCTGTTCGAGATGGGCGGTATTCCCGAAGAAGAAGCGCGCGAGGCGCTCCGTCTGGCATCGCACAAGCTGCCGATCAAGACGAAGCTGGTCAAGCGGATTGACCCGATTTCCGGGCAGGAGTTGGTGGGCTGATGGACGTTCAAGACCTGCGTAAACTTCCTGACGACAAGCTGTTCGACGATCTCGAAGATCAACGCGAAGCGCTGTTCAACCTGCGCTTTCAAAAGGGCTTCGGGCAGTTGGAAGACCCGAACGCGCTGCGGCGCACTAAGCGCGACATCGCCCGCATCCTAACCGTGATCCGCGAGCGCCAGATCGCAGCGAAGGAAGGAAACAATGCCTAATTCACGTCGGCGGCTGGTCGGTCGCGTCGTCAGTGACAAGATGGACAAAACGGTTGTCGTTGCCATCGAGCGTCGCAAGATGCACCCCATCTACAAGAAGGTCGTGCGCACGACCAAGAAGATTTTGGCGCACGATGAGAGCAATGCCATCGAAGTCGGCGCACTCGTGCGCGTCGTCGAGAGCCAGCCGCTCAGCCGCCGCAAGCGCTGGGTGGTCGAAGAAGTGCTGGAAGCAGTGGGCGCGCCGGTGCTCGAAACCCTCCCTGATGAGGCTGGGTTGACTGGTGAAGACACTGAGGAAGACGGGGACGAGTAAATGATCCAGAACGAATCTCGTCTGAAGGTCGCCGATAACACCGGCGCGCAAGAAATTTTGGTAATCCGGGTACTGGGCGGCTCGTTCCGGTACTACGGCGGCATCGGCGACATCGTCGTCGCCACCGTCAAGTCGGCGACACCGCAGGGCAGCGTCAAGAAAAGCGATGTGGTCAAAGCGGTCGTCGTCCGCGTGGCGAAGGAATACCGCCGTGATGACGGCTCCTACATTCGCTTCGACGACAATGCCGCCGTGATCCTCAGCGATGACTTGCAGAACCCGCGCGGCACGCGCGTTTTCGGACCCGTTGCGCGCGAACTGCGCGACCGGGGCTTTCTGAAAATCGTGTCGCTCGCACCGGAAACCCTGTAAGTGATGGAGGGGTTTTAAGATGCAGCGTATCAAGAAAGGCGACACCGTAGAGGTGATCGCCGGCAAAGACCTCGGCGAGCGCGGCGAAGTGATCTCCGTGCTGCCGAAAGAAGACCGCGTAATTGTGCATGGGGTGAATATCCTCAAAAAACACAATAAGGCGCGGCAGGCGGGCAACCAGCAGATTCCCGCGCAAATCGTGGAATTCGAGGGACCGATTCACCTCTCGAACGTCCTGCTGGTCTGTCCTTCGTGCAGCAAGAAAACGCGCGTGGGCTTCCGCGTCCGTGAAGACGGCTACAAAGTTCGCGTGTGCAAGCAATGTGAAGCGGAAATCGAGTAAACATCATGGCGAAGTACGCAATTCAAACACTGTACCAAGATCAAGTCGTACCCTCGCTCACTGATGAGTTCAGCTACGACAACGTGATGCAGGTGCCGCGAGTCGAAAAGATCGTGGTTAACATCGGCGTCGGCGAAGCGATTGACAACCCGAAGTCGCTCGACGCCGCCGTCACCGACCTGCGGACGATCACCGGGCAGCAGCCCGTGATCAACCGCGCTAAGAAGAGCATCGCCAACTTCAAGCTGCGCGAGGGGCGTCCCATCGGCACGAAAGTCACCCTGCGGGGTGAGCGGATGTGGGCACTGCTCGACCGGCTGATCAACGTCGCGCTGCCCCGTATCCGTGACTTTCGCGGTGTCTCGCCGGAAACCTTCGACGGGCGCGGCAATTACACGATTGGGCTGCGTGAGCAGTTGGTCTTCCCGGAAATTCAGTACGACAAGATTGACAAAGTGCGGGGCATGGAAATCACCATCGTGACCACCGCCAAGACTGATGAGGAAGGTCGCCGGCTGCTCAAGCTGCTCGGTATGCCTTTCCAAGAAAGATAAGAGGACGAGGGTATGGCTAAGAAATCCATGACAGCTCGTGAATCTCACCGGAAATATAAAGTGCGTGTTCGCAACCGCTGCCAGTTCGTTGACCCGAACTCAGGCAAAATTTGTGGACGCCCGCGCGGTTATATTCGTCGGTTTGGGCTATGCCGCATTCATTTCCGCGAGATGGCGCTTCAGGGTAAGATTCCCGGCGTCGTGAAATCGAGCTGGTAAGAGAGAACGGAAGGGAAGCATGACGAGCGATCCCATTGCAGATATGCTGACGCGCATTCGCAACGCGCTCATGATCGGGCAACCGATCTGCGAGATCCCCGCCTCCAAAATCAAGGTGGAAATTGCGCGCATTTTGAAGGAAGAAGGCTATATCGAAGGCTTCAGCGTCGGCGATGAAAAACCTTTTTCGTTGATCACCATTCAGTTGAAGTATCACGGCGCGCGCCGCGAGCGCAAACCCGTGATCACTCACATCCAGCGGGTAAGCAAGCCCGGTCGCCGCGTGTATCGCGGGCGGACTGACATGCCGCGCGTGATGAGCGGTATCGGCATCGCCATCGTCACCACGCCCAAGGGCGTCATGACGGCGCAGCAGGCGCGACGCCAGCGAATCGGCGGCGAAGTGCTCTGCTACGTCTGGTAAAGGGGTATAGGCGATGTCTCGAATTGGTAAGCAACCAGTACGTCTCCCGGACAAGGTGAACGTGACCATCGATGGTCAGCAGGTCACTGTCAAGGGACCGAAGGGCGAACTCGAACACGTAGTTCACCCAAATATCAGCGTTCAGCAGGAAAATGGTGTTGTCACCGTCACCCGCCCGAACGACGAGCGCGAAAATCGGGCGCTGCATGGGCTGGAACGCGCGCTGTTGGCGAATATGGTCACGGGCGTGTCGACCGGCTTCGAGCGCTCGCTCCAGATTGAGGGCGTCGGTTACGCCAGCGAACTGCGCGGCGCGGACTTGGTGATGCGCTTGGGCTATTCTCACGAAATTGTCGTGAACCCGCCCCCGAACATCACCTTCGAGGTGGAAGATCGTGGGCGTCTGATCCACGTCAAGGGGATCGACAAGCAGGTGGTGGGTCAAGTCGCGGCGAATATCCGTGAACTGCGCCCGCCGGAACCCTACTTGGGCAAGGGTGTCCGCTACTCTGACGAACAGATCCGCCGCAAAGCGGGTAAAACTGGTAAGTAAGGCTAGGTGAAAAATGGCTACCGCAAAGCAGCTTAAGAAAAAAAACGCGCAGTTGAGCCGACGTCATCGTCGCGTTCGCGCGCGGATCAGCGGCACGCCGGGGCGCCCGCGTCTCAACGTTTTCCGCAGCCTGACCAACATTTACGCGCAGGTGATCGACGACATCAGCGGTCGCACGCTGGTGTCCGCGTCCACGATTGATCATGAAGTCGCTGGGCAGGTCACCGGCAAGTCGAAGGTCGAAGCGGCGAAGATCGTCGGGCAGGTGTTGGCAGAACGGGCGAAAGCGGCGAACGTCAGCAAGGTCGTGTTCGACCGGGGCGGCTATCAGTATCATGGTCGCGTGGCGGCGCTGGCTGAAGGTGCGCGTGAAGGCGGACTGGATTTCTAGGAGAAATTATGAAGAACAGACAGCAGCGCGAACCGCGCGAACCGCGTGAAGACCGCGAGGAACTTGACGAGCGCGTCATCGACATCAAGCGCGTCGCCAAAGTGATTAAGGGCGGGCGGCGCTTTGCTTTCCGTACCGTCGTCGTCGTCGGCGATGGCAACGGACGGGTCGGCGTGGGTGTCGGCAAGGCGCGTGCCGTGCCGGATAGCATCCGCAAGGGTACGGATCGCGCGCGGCGGCAGATGAAGAAGGTCACGCTTGCCGGTACGACCATCCCGCATCCGGTGACGGCGGAATACGGCGGCGCGAAGGTGCTGCTCAAGCCCGCTGCGCCCGGTACTGGGGTTATCGCCGGTGGTGGCGTTCGCGCCGTGCTGGAAGCAGTCGGCGTTCACGACATTCTGACCAAGAGTCAGGGCAGCCCCAACCTGCTCAACGTCGCGATGGCGACGCTGGCAGCACTGGAGTCGCTGCGCAGCCCCGAAGAAATGGCGGCGATGCGCGGCAAGAACATCAACGACGTGCGTCCCTTCTGGGAGCGTAAGCGCCCTGAAGCGGCTCCGTCGGAGGAGTAAGATTCGATGGCTGAGAAACAACTCAAGGTCACACTGGTCAAGAGCGCGATTGGCTTCGAAAAGAGTCAAGGCGAGACGGCGCGGGCGCTTGGTCTGCGTAAGCTCCACTCCAGCGTGATCGTCAAAGACATTCCCTCGGTACGCGGGATGATCTACAAGATCACCCATCTCGTCACCGTAGAGGAGGTGGAGTCATGAAACTGCACGATCTGAAACCCGCGAAGGGTTCAAAGACTAAACGGACGCGCGTTGGGCGCGGTATCTCGGCGGGCAAGGGTAAAACTGCCGGTCGTGGTACCAAGGGCGCGGGCGCGCGTGGCGCTCATGCTCGCAAGGGCGCGTATTTTGAGGGCGGTCAGCTCCCGTTGGTGCGTCGCCTGCCGTTCAAGCGTGGTTTTACCAACATCTTCCGCACCCTCTATCAAGAGGTCAACGTGAAGCAGTTGGAAACGCTCGACGCTGGCACGACGGTCACGCCCGCCCTGATGCTTGAATTGGGCTGGATCAAGAACGTACTGACCCCGGTTGTCGTCCTCGGCGATGGCGACTTGAGCAAGAGCCTGACAGTTCAGGCGCACCGCTTCACCAAAAGCGCGGCAGCGAAGATCGCCAGCGCGGGCGGCAGCAGCGAAGTCCTTCCGCTCAAGGTCACGGGCGCGCGGATCACGGTTAAGCGCCTGCAAAAAGCGAAGCTCGCCAAGTTATACGCGGAATAACCACCGCCGGATACCGTTGTTCCGCTTCGCGGAGCTTACGCGCATCCGGCGCGTGTTAGCTTGGGCAGTGTCAAAAACTGCCCCACCGGGGCGTCTTTGGTAATCGAGAACATTTAAGGAACTTGGCATGATTGAGGCACTTCGTAATGCCCTCCGCCTGCCGGACCTGCGTAATAAGCTGCTGATCACCGGGCTGATCCTCGTGGTCTACCAGTTTGCGGCGCACGTGCCGGTCGTGGGCGTTGACCGCACGGCGCTGCAAAGTCTGCTGGCGGGAAATTCTGGCGGTTTGGTCGGCGTTCTCGACCTGCTTTCGGGTGGTGCGCTGGCAAACTTCAGCGTGATCGCCAACGGCGTCTATCCTTACATCACCGCGCAGATTATCCTGCAAGTGTTGACGCCGGTCATCCCGGCGCTGGAAACCCTCCAGAAGGAACCGGGCGGACGCGAGAAGATTGAAAACTACACCTACTATTTGGCGATCCCGATGTCGATCTTGCAAACGGTCAGCCAGATTCAGATTTTCAATACGCTGAATAACGGCACGGCGATTATCCCCGGCTTTGGTTCAGACTTCTTGTTAACCATCACTGTGATTATCACGATGACCGCCGGTACGATGTTCGCCATCTGGTTGGGTCAGTTGATCACGGAGCAGGGTATCGGCAACGGTCTGTCGATTATCATCTTCGCCGGTATCGTCGCCCGCGCGCCGCAGCGTTTGATCCAGCTCATCACCGGCTCGACCCAGCCGCTCTTTAACATCGGCGCCTTCATCCTGATCACGATTGTCAGCGTGATCGGCATTGTCTACATCCAAGAAGGGGTGCGACGAGTTCCCGTACAGTATGGCAAGCGGGTGCGCGGTCGCAAGCAGTACGGCGGCGCGAGTACCCACATCCCTTTGAAAGTGAACCCGGTCGGCATGATCCCGCTGATTTTCGCGCAGGCGGTGATCGCCTTCCCGGCGCTGCTAGTCAACCTGTTCCCGGAAGGCGCGCTGCGAACGTCGATTACGACGACCTTTGGCAGCCAGTCGGGAATGAT
Organism: uncultured Chloroflexia bacterium; assembly: GCA_963826685.1. Classification (GTDB taxonomy): domain Bacteria; phylum Chloroflexota; class Anaerolineae; order Aggregatilineales; family Phototrophicaceae; genus Flexifilum. The sequence goes on from CAWGYC010000014.1 coordinate 129,505, forward strand.
CTACTGGCTGACCTACTTCGTGCTGGTCGTCGGCTTCACCTTCATCTATTCGGACATTATGGTCGGCAACCAAGACCTTGCCGATAACCTACAGCGAAACGGCGGCTTCATTCCGGGCATTCGTCCCGGCAAGCGGACGCAGGATTACATCGTCCGCGTGACCCGGCGGATCACGCTGGTGGGTGCGCTGTTCTTGGGCATCATCGCGGTCGTCCCCGGCATCATGGACTTTGTGAACCGCCTGCTGTTCCCGAACGAAGCGGTTTCCGGCTCGTCCGGCAATGCGGCTTACGTGCTGACCGGCTCCGGCTTGATCATCGTCGTCGGCGTCGTGATCGACACGATGCGCCAGCTTGAAGCGCAGTTGGTCATGCGCAACTACGACCGCTTCATGCGGTAGACTGCAAAATTGGATTGGGGGTTTTGTAGGGGCGTTATATATAACGCCCCTACGGACGCAAATAAACGCCCACACCCCTTTATATGTTTAGAACTGGAGTTTTAAAAGATGGCTTTGTACGTCATTTTGATGGGCGTGCAGGGGGCGGGGAAGGGCGTGCAAGCGAGCTTCATCCGTGACACCTACCACATTCCTCACATTTCGACCGGCGATTTGTTCCGGGCGATGAAAACCCGTGAAGATGCGCTCGCCAAGCGCGTCCAGCAAATCATGAACGAAGGACGCTTAGTCGACGATGCGACGACCAACGAGGTCGTCAAAGATCGCCTGAGCCAGCCCGACGCTGCCAACGGCGTGATCTTCGACGGCTATCCCCGCAATCAAGCGCAGGCGGATTGGCTGGAGCAGTATCTCGCCGAAAAGGGGCAGCGCGTCAACGTCGTCCTGCTGCTCAAGCTCGACCTCTACACCGCGTTCAAGCGTGCCTTTGGGCGCGTGACGCACCCGGAGACGGGGCAGAGCTATAATGTCTATTTCAACAGTGACGATTTGCAATGGCAGTTCGTCGATCACCCCGACAAGCTGTTCCCGCCGCGCTTGAAGGCGGTCGATCCCAATGGCGTTGAACTGGTGCGCCGTCCTGACGACGGCAGCGCGCACGCTATCCTCAAGCGCATCGACATTTACGTCGAGTTCGACCCAGCCGCTGATCGACTACTACCGCGCGAAAGGTCTGCTCAAGGAAGTCGACGCCGACCAGCCGATCCCGACGGTCGGCGAAGACATCAAAGCCGCCATCGACGCCGTGCGGTAGAGCGTCAAGAGGCAGACGTAGGGGCGGGTTTCAAACCCGCCCCTACAATGAACAGTTTCGTGATAGAAAGCTGGTTGTAATGGCAGTAAAAATCAAGACGCCGGACGAGGTTCGCGTGATGCGCGAAGCCGGGCGGATCGTCGCCTTAGCGCATCAGGCGATGCGGGAAGCGGTGCGCCCCGGCGTCACCACCGCCGAACTTGACCGGATCGCCGAGACAGTCATCCGTGATCACGGTGCTGAGCCGTCGTTCTTGAATTATCCGAACAACAAGCCCGGCGCTCCCGCCTACCCGGCGACGATCAACGCCTCGATCAACAACGAGCTGGTTCACGGCATTCCCAGCACCAAGCGGGTGCTGCAAGCGGGCGACATCATTAGCCTCGACGTGGGCTGCATCCACGAAGGCTTCGTCGGCGACGGCGCCTTCTCGATGGGCGTCGGCGAGATTCCGGTGGCGGTGCAGCGCTTGCTCGACGTGACCGAGCAGTCGCTGATGGTCGGCATCAAGGCGTCGGTGCTCGGCAACGAGACGCGCGATGTCTCGCGGGCGATTCAGGAATTTGTCGAAGCGCACGGCTACAGCGTCGTTCGCGAGTATACCGGTCACGGCGTTGGGCGGGCGATGCACGAGGAGCCGCAAGTCCCGAACTGGTGGCCCCGGCGTGCGCGTCAGCGCGGAATGCGCAGCTATCCGCTGCAAGTCGGCATGGTCTATGCCATCGAACCGATGGTCAATGCTGGACGCCCGGAGACGCGCGAATTGAATGACGGCTGGACGGTCGTCACCCGTGATGGCTCGTTGTGCGCGCATTTTGAGCACACCATTGCTATTACTGACGGCGAACCAGAAATCCTGACACTCCCATGAACGGTGTGAAATTGACCGTAGACTCGGTGTGCCCAAATCTGTATAATGTATGACCTGTTAAGAAGCGCAGAGAGCGAGATTTTGTCATGCGTGTATCCGCATCTGTTAAGAAACGCTGCCCGAAGTGCCGGATTATCAAGCGGCACGGGAACGTCATGGTGATTTGCACAAACCCGAAGCACAAGCAGCGTCAGGGTTAGAGTTAGCGAAGTTAGGGAAGGCGAGTTATGGCGCGTATTGAAGGTGTAGATCTCCCTCGCGACAAGCGTGTGGAAATTGCGTTGACCTATATCTACGGCGTCGGGCGACCGACGAGCAAGCAGATTTTGGCACAGAGCGGCGTCGACCCCGATCTGCGCGTGCGTGACCTGACCGAAGCCCAGCTTCAACAGCTTCGTGATGCGCTGGGTGGCAAGGTGACCGAAGGTGACCTGCGTCGTCAGGTCGCCATGAATATCAAGCGCCTGTCGGAGATCGGCAGCTACCGGGGATTGCGTCATCGTCGCAACCTACCGGTACACGGTCAGCGCACCCGCACCAATGCTCGCACCCGCAAGGGTGTCAAGAAGACCGTACCGGGGCGTGGTCGTCGTCGCGGCGCAACCAAGAAGTAATCAGGCAGTGGTTAGTTGTTGGTTTTTAGTTTTTAGCTAAGAACTAACTGCTAAGAACCAATCGCTATCATTTGAGGCAACTTGTAAAATGCGCCCCGGAGACGGGGCGCATCTTACCGCAAGCGCTATTGGAGAAAATATATGCCGCGCACACCGAAAAAAGGGAGTGGACGCCGCGCCACGACCAAGAAGTCAATCAAGAATATACCCTACGGTCAGGCGCATATCTTTGCGACCTTCAACAACACGATCATCTCGTTGAGCGATCAATCGGGGAACGTGGTGACGTGGGCGAGCGCCGGGACGTCGGGCTTCAAGGGCAGCCGTAAAAGCACGCCCTATGCGGCTCGTGTCGCTGCGCAGTCGGCGTCGGAAGTGGCGCAGACACATGGAATGCAAGAAGTGGACGTCTTTGTGAAGGGTCCCGGTCCCGGACGTGAAGCAGCGATCCGCGCGATTCAAGCCAGCGGCTTGAAGGTGCGTTCGATCAGCGACTTGACGCCGATTCCGCACAACGGAGTTCGTCCGCCCAAAAAGCGTCGCGTCTAGTGCTGGGAGGCGTAGCTATGATGAACAATATGGTGCTTCCACATAAAGTGGAGAGCGATGCCGTCACCCGCAACTACGGTCGCTTTATCATTTCCCCGCTGGAAAGCGGCTACGGCGTGACGTTGGGGACTGCCCTGCGCCGCGTGCTGTTGTCGTCGCTGCCCGGCGCGGCGGTTACGAGTATTCGCGTCTCGGACGTGCATCACGAGTTTTCCGCCATTCCGAACGTCCGCGAGGACATGACCCAGTTGATCCTACAGGTCAAGCAGCTTCGGCTGCGCCTGTTTGACACCGAACAAGCCCGGCTGCGGCTGGAACATCGCGGTGAAGGCACGGTCACGGCGGCGGACATCATCTGCCCGCCGGAGGTCGAAATCATCAATACTGACCTCTACCTATTCACCGCTGACTCGGCTGACGCGCACGTCGAGATGGAATTCGAAGTGCAGGCGGGGCGTGGTTACAGCCAAGCCGAGGAGCGCGGTCGCCTGCCGATTGGCGAACTGCCGATCGACGCCATCTTCAGCCCGATCCGCCGCGTCAACTTCGACGTGGATCGCGCCCGCGTTGGGCAGCGCACCAACTACGACAAGCTGATCATCGAAATCTGGACGGACGGCACGATCCGTCCCGAAGACGCGCTGACTGAATCTGCCCGCATTCTCGGCAAACACCTGAGCGTGATGGGCGGCATCACCGGCGAAGCGATGACCGAATATCAGGGCGCGGAAGCCGACGGCAGCGAACCGAGTGGGCGTCAGGACGTGCTCTACGAGAAGCTGATCGAAGAACTTGACCTGAGCGTGCGCGTCTTCAACTCGTTGAAGCGTACCGGGATCACGACGATTGGCGACGTGCTCGACATGCTGGATCGCGGTCCCGATGCGATGCTGGCAATCCGCAACTTCGGCGAGAAATCGCTGGACGAATTGGTAGACAAGCTAAAAGAGAAGGGCTATCTTCCACCTGACGTGGAAATCCCTTCGCAGCTCAGCGAAGAATAAGTCATTGGCGCTTAGCGGTTAAGGCTTAGCCAAAAGCCAATCGCTAGAGGCTACACGAGGAAGTAAGGGAAAGAACTATGCGACATCGCGTAAACGGAAAGCAGCTTGGGCGGAATCAGGGGCAGCGCAAAGCGCTGCGGCTCGCCCTGACGATTGCGCTGCTTCAACACGAACGGATCGAGACGACCCGCGCCAAGGCTGATTTCGTGCGCGCGCACGTCGAAGGCTTGATCACGACCGCCAAGCGCGGTTTGGCGCAAGAAGACCCGGCGCGCGTTGTTCACGCTCGCCGCATCGCTGCCAGCCGCCTGAACAACGACCGCGTGTTGGTCGGGAAGCTGTTCGACACACTGGCGCCGCGTTATGCCGAGCGTCAGGGCGGTTATACCCGCATCCTCAAGCTGGGTCCCCGCAAGGGTGACGCCGCCGAGATGGTGCTGATCGAACTGGTGGATCGCGCGACTGAATAGGTTATCAATGGGGCGCACGCCGTGCGCCCCTACGGTGACATGACCCGTTACCGGGCGACACTGGCATACGACGGTGCGAACTACACCGGCTTTCAACGCCAGCGCAAAGGGTTACGGTCGATTCAAGCGGCGGTCGAGACCGCCGTCAGCACCGCGACCGGGCAACCGGTGACGGTGATCGGGGCGGGGCGCACCGACAAGGGCGTCCACGCCAGCGGACAGGTGATCGCTTTTGATGTCATCTGGAAGCACAGCGCTGAAGCACTCATGAGCGCGATCAACGCTGTGCTGCCCGACGACATCGCGCTGCAAGCGATTGCGGCGTTGGGTGACGTGGCGGAAGGCGAATGGGGATTTCACCCCCGCTACGACGCACGTTCGCGCGTTTACAAGTACACAGTCTACGCTGCCCGCCAGCGCGATCCATTGCTGCGGGCGAGCGTTTGGCACGTCCGCGCCGCGCTTGACGTGGCTCGAATGCAGCAGGCGGCTGATCTGCTGCGCGGCGAGCACGATTTCGCGGCGTTAGGGCAGTCGCCCACCGGCGAAAGCACCGTCCGCACGGTCCTGCGGTCGGAGTGGTCGCAAGAGGGAAAGCTGCTGGTCTATCGCGTCGAGGCGAACGCCTTCCTCAAGCACATGGTGCGGCGGTTGGTGGCGCTCTTGGTCGCGGTCGGGCGCGGGCGGTTGACGGTGGCGGAGTTCGAGGCGATTTTGCTCAGCCGGGAGATTCCCGGCGGCATCGCGTTAGCGCCGCCGCAAGGACTGGTACTGGAAGAAGTCAAGTATCCGGGTGAGACAGGCGCACTCTGAGCGCTGCCCGCAAGTGATGGTTAGGATAAGAACGATGGCTACGACAAAAACCTATACACCCAAACCACAGGACATTGAGCAAAAGTGGTGGATTGTGGACGCGGAAGGTCAGACTCTTGGGCGTCTCGCCTCGAAGATTGCACCCATCCTGCGTGGCAAGCATAAGCCGATATTCGCGCCCAACCTCGACGTTGGCGACTTCGTGATCGTGATCAACTGCGACAAGATCGTCGTCACCGGCACCAAGATGGAAGAGAAAATGTACTATCGACACTCCGGCTATCCGGGTGGTCTAAGCGAGATCAATCTCGAAGACAACCTGCGCCGTTTCCCGGATCGCCCGCTCTATGAAGCGATTAAGGGGATGCTCCCCAAGAATGCGCTGGGGCGCGCAACGATGAGGAAGCTGAAGATTTACGCCGGTAGTGATCACCCGCACGAAGCGCAAAAGCCGACCGTGCTGGAACTGTAAGAAAAGGGAGCATTGTTTATGTCCGCACAGTATTACGAAGGCATCGGTCGCCGCAAGCAGTCCAGCGCGCGCGTGCGTATTTTCCCCGGCGGTACCGGACGGCTCGTGATCAACGACCGCGAGGGGCAGCAGTATTTGTCGCGCGAGGGTGATTTCGAAATCGTCATGCAGCCGCTGACCGTGATCGGTCAAGAGCGCGGCTTCGACATCTCGGTTCACGTCAACGGCGGCGGTGTGAGCGGTCAGCGTGACGCGATCCAGTTAGGTCTGGCGCGGGCGCTGCTCAAGCTCGACCCCGACCTCAAGGCTCAGCTTCGTGACGCCGAACTGCTCACCCGTGACGCGCGCGTCAAGGAACGGAAGAAACCGGGTCTCAAGCGTGCCCGTAAAGCCCCGACCTACACCAAGCGTTAGGTTTTGGCGGTTACTTTTTGCACCATCTAGGCAAGGTCACGCCAGACCTTGCCTTTTGTGTTTATAGGCGAATGCGAACTCAAGCTCATGGACGTCACGATTGATCGCGCTGTCCCCGCCGATGCTCCGGCGCTGACCGCCGCCGCGATAGCGGCATTCCACGACGATGCTCGTCTGTATGGCGTTCCGCTGAGCGGTCCGCCCGGCTACGATTTGGTCGATCACGCGCTCGCGCTCATGGTTGAAGGCGATTACTACAAAATCGCGCACGAAGGGCAGATCATCGGCGGGATGGTCGTGTTTGACGCGGGCGATGGGCACTTTCACCTCGGCGTGCTCTACATCCACCCTGATTATCACAATCTAGGCATCGGGTCAAAAGCGATGCGGTTCCTCGAGCAGACCTATCCGGCGCGGAAATGGACGCTCGATACGCCCGCCTACGCCGTGCGCAACCAGCATTTCTACGAGAAATTCGGCTACCTGAAAGTCGGGGAATTTACGCCTGAGGACGACCCCATTCTCCTGTTCGCCTACGAGAAACAGGTGTAGGCGAGTGGGCGATATGTTATCCTGTGCGCTGCCGCAGCAACCGGATTTGCCAGTTGATTGACGCCGACGGGAAGGAGATGCCGTGACCGCCGAATACCTCGTGTTCGACTTCGCCGACGAGACGACCTTGCTCGACAAGGATCAACATCTTGCGCTTGCTGATCGCTATCACCGAGGACGACGTTTACAAGTGTCTCAAGAAGGCGATTGTTTGCGATGACTCGCCGGGGTTGATCTACGTACCCAACGCGCCGGAGACGCTGGCGAACGCTTGGAACAACGCCATCCGCGCGGTGCAGCGCTACAACGGCTACTGGATGGAGTTCGAAAATGCGGCTAAGCTCAAGTTCTCGTTTGGCTTCGACCCGAAGGCGGCAAGGCGGCTGTTCCTGATGGCGCAGCGTGCCGATCTGCGCAGCGACGACGCTCTACGCGAGTTCGTCCGCTTCGGCGAATTGATCTTCAACACGCTGCATCCGCTCTACGGCTTCGGCTTGTTCTCCTACGACAGCCACGAGACGCCGGAGATCGGAGCAGACCCGGCGGCGCTCTGGGATTACAATTTCTTCGGCGCGGGGCTGATTTACGACGTGGGGCGCGAGCGGATCGACGCTGCGCCAGCTTATCGCAAAGCGGAACTCGACGGCGGCGTGCTGATCGAGGTCGCCGCCAACCCGATCACTCGCCCGCAGATCAAGCACTACCGCGAGGCGAGCGCCGCGCTCGGTTTTGCGAAGTATTATCAAGGCGGGTGAAACCTCACCCCCGACCCCTCTCCCTAGGAGAGGGGTGAAAAGCGACTGAACGTGCGGCTTGGGTTGATGGCTGCCGGGGCACGATCTATCGTGCCCCTACCGACGACGATTACGTGTGAGTGATGGTCACGAATTGCGGCAAACAGAACGGATTTGAAATGACTCTGACGATTGTTGGTTTGGGACCCGGTGGGATTGACGACCTGACGCGGCGCGCGTGGCGCGTGATCGAGAATGCGCCGGTCGTCTACGTGCGCACGGCGGAGCATCCCTGCGTATCGCAGCTACCCGCCGTCGTCAAGTCGTTCGACGATGTCTACGAGTCGGTCGAGGACTTCGCTGGCGTCTACGCCGAGATCGCCGAGCGGGTACTGGCGGCTGCTCGCGACGGCGACGTGGTTTACGCCGTGCCGGGTGATCCGCTGGTTGCGGAAGCGACGGTCGTGCAACTGCTCGACAAGGCGCAAGCCGAAGGCATCCCGGTCGAGATCGTCAGCGGGATCAGCTTTATCGAACCGGCAATGGCGTTGCTCGGCGTCGATGCGATTGACGGCTTGCAAATCCTCGACGCCATCAGCCTTGCCGCGCTGCACCATCCGCCGATCAACCCCGACTATCCGGCGCTGTTGGGGCAGGTCTACAGCCGTGACCTCGCCTCGAACCTCAAGCTGACGCTGATGAACCAGTATCCCGACGACTTCGAAGTCACGCTGATCCACGCCGCCGGGTCGCCCGACGCAGTGGTCGAGCGGGTGCCGCTCTACCAGATCGACCGCAGCGACCACATCAAGCACCTGACGGCGCTCTACGTCCCCACGCTCGGCGCCATGAGCAGCTTCGAACAGTTTCAGGAGATCATCGCCCATTTGCGCGCGCCGGAAGGCTGCCCGTGGGATCGCAAGCAGACGCACGAGTCGCTGCGCAAGTATCTGATCGAGGAGTCGCATGAAGTCCTCGAAGCGATTGATGAAGGCGATACACCCGCGTTGGTCGAGGAGCTGGGCGATCTGCTGCTGCAAATTGTCCTGCACGCGCAGATCGCCACCGACGACGGCGATTTCCAGATGGCGGACATCCTGCGAGCGATCAGCGCCAAGATGATCCACCGTCATCCGCACGTCTGGGGCGACCCGGAAGCGCTCGGTTTGCTTAAGGTCGACAGCGACGGCGACGTGGTCTCGAATTGGGAAGTGCTCAAGCAGCAGGAAGCGGCGGCGAACGGCAAAACCAAGCGCGAGTCGCGGCTCGACGGTGTACCCAAATCGCTCCCGGCGCTCTTGCAGGCACACGAGTATCAGGCGAAGGCGGCGAAAGTTGGCTTCGATTGGTGGCAGATCGACAGCGTGATCGACAAGGTGCGCGAGGAGTTCGAGGAAGTGCTGAGCGCCGAGAGCGACGAGCATCGCGCCGAAGAAATGGGCGATCTGCTGTTCGTGATCGTCAACTGGGCGCGCTGGCACAAAATCGAGCCGGAAACGGCGCTGCGCGAAGCCAATACCAAGTTTTACCGCCGCTTCCACTACATCGAGGAACAGGTCGCAGCGCAGGGCAAGCAGATGACCGATTTCACGCTGCCGCAGCTTGACGCGCTGTGGGATGAGGCGAAGGCGAAAGGGCTGTAACCGCGTGCCGACCCAAGGCGCGAGTACGGTTATCCTCGACGGACAGCGGATTGTGCTGCAAAAACGCCGCGATTTCCGGGTTTGGGGGCTGCCGGGCGGCGGCGTCGAGCCGGGGGAAACGCCGGAAGCTGCCGCGATTCGCGAAGCGCGCGAGGAAACCGGGCTGGAAGTCGCGCTAGAGCGCAAAGTCGGCACGTACTGGAAGCCGCAGCAAGATGACACGGTGACGGTGTTCATGGCGCGCGTGATCGGCGGCGAGATCGTGCGGGTGGGCGACGAAACGGTTGACGTGCGCTGGTTCGACCTCGACGCACTGCCATGGCGGCTGCTCAGCACGCACCGCCGTTACATCGGTGATGCGCGGGCGAACTACGCCGATCCGGTCGAGGCTGCGTTGCAGTTTTCGTTTACGGAGATGACGCTGCGTCGGATTGCGCGGCGCGTGTACCAGTTCAAGAAATGGCGTTCATGAGCGAAGAACAGGCAATTCTCGAAGGCGTGATTTCGGTCGAGGCGGCGCTCAAAGCGGGCAGCCGCCGGATCGATAAGTTGATGATCCGGCAGGAGGGCAGCGCCATCATCGACCGGGAAGTCGCGCGGCTGATCCACGAAGCCGAGCGGCTGCATATCCCGGTCGAGCGCGTCTCCGCCAGCGTGATCGACGAACTGGCGCAGGGCAAGACGCACGGCGGCGTGATCGCTTTCGCCGGGGCGCGCCAATTCGTCCCACTGGAGTCGCTAGTCGCGGAGATCACGCGCCCGTTCGTGGTCATGCTCGACGGCGTGGAAGACCCGTTCAACTTCGGGCAGGCGGTGCGCGCCTTCTACGCCGCCGGAGCCGACGGCTTGGTGCTGCGTCCACGTAACTGGATGTCGGCGGCGGGGGTGGTCGCGCGAGCGTCGGCAGGGGCGTCGGAGTTGATGCCGACCGCCATCGCCGAGACGACGCAAGCGGCAGCGGATTTCTTCCGCGCGCAGGGCCTGCGCGTCGCCGTCGCCGACAAGGAGCGGGCGACCTCGGTCTATGAGGCGGATTTGTCGGGTGCGCTGTTTCTGGTGATCGGCGGGGAAAAGCGCGGGGTGACTCGCTCGTTCGCGGATGCCGCCGACCTGCGCCTGAGCATCCCCTATGGGCGGCGCTATCCGCACGCGCTGGGCACGACGGCGGCGGCAGCGGTGCTGGCGTTCGAGATCACGCGGCAGCGGGCAAATAAAAATCCCGCTGACGAAGAATAGTCAGTGGGATTGACTGTCGGGGCGGCGGGATTTGAACCCACGACCTCGTTGACCCGAACAACGCGCGCTACCAGGCTGCGCTACGCCCCGATACAGGACAAAGTGTAGTCGAAGGCACAGGCAAGATCAAGTGGGAAAAGTACAGTAATGAGTGATGAGTGCCGAGCAATGAGTAAAAACAGGACTGAGGTTCAAGGACTGAGGACTGAGTAAAAGCGAACGTGACGGTATAGTAGAAACGACGCGAACCGCTGAAGTATTTGTCGCTAATTGCTAGAAGCTGAACGCTGATTGCTAAAAGGCTAATATGACCCAATCTCCCGTAACTCTCTCCGACCGGATGCGCGCCCTGACCGCTGGCTTGATGCAGCGAATCGGGCTGGCGGTACACCGGCTGGGCATCCACCCGGACACGATCACCATCGCCGGGCTGGTCGTCGTGGCGGTCGGCGCTTACTGCATCGCCGTCGGGCAGCTTCAACTCGGCGGCGTCCTGCTCGTGATCAGCCTGCCGCTCGACGCACTCGACGGGGCGGTCGCGCGGGCGATGGGGCGGACGGATCGCTTTGGCGCGGTGCTCGAACTCGACGCTCGACCGCTACGCCGACGGGCTGATCTTCGGCGCGCTCGCCTTCTATTTTGCCGGGCGTGGCGAGCAGGGAAACTTGGTGCTGGCACTGGCATCCCTGATGGGCAGTTTTGTGGTAAGCTATGTCCGCGCGCGTGCAGGTGAAGCGGGTTTGTCGGTGAAAATTGGGTTGTTCTCGCGCTTTGAGCGGGTGATCACCCTCCTGCTGATGCTGCTTGTTCCGCCGCTGCTGACACTCGGTTTGTGGGTGTTGGCAATTGGCACCAACGTCACCGGCGCGCAGCGCTTATGGTATGTCTATAAACATCTCGACAAAGAGGCTTAATCATGGAGTTTAAACCCGAATACGTCGTTCTTTTCAGCCGCTTGCAGATTCGCTACTACGGCATCATCATCGTCGCGGCGATGCTGGTAGCCGCGTGGGTGGCGGCGCGCTTAGCGAAGCGTGATGGGCGCGATCCCGATCACGTCTGGGGCGCGCTGACGTGGGCGATCATCCCGGCGATTGTGCTGGCGCGGCTGTGGTTCGTCGTTTTCCCGCCGGTGTCGGTTGCCGAGCAGGGCATGGATTTCGCTTGGTTCATGCAGCATTTCTTCGACCTGCAAAATGGCGCGATTGCCATCTGGAGCGGCGGCTTAAGCATCTTCGGCGCGGTGCTGGGCGGTTTCGGCGGGGCATACATCTACTTCCGGCGGAATCATCTACAACTTTCCCCGTGGATGGACATCGCCGGGGTGGCGCTGCCGCTGGCTCAGGCGATTGGACGCTGGGCGAATTACGTCAATCAGGAACTCTATGGCGCAGTCACCAGCCTGCCTTGGGGCATTTCGATTGACTCGGCGCATCGCGTCACGCCTTACAAGAGCCTCGTCGATTTCCCGGTCGCGACGACGCACTTTCACCCGCTGTTCCTGTACGAGTCGCTGTGGAACGTCGCCGCTTTTATCGTGCTGCTGACCATCTTCCAGCGCCATCGGGATAAGCTGCGTTACGGCGACATCTTCCTGCTTTACGTGATGCAGTATTCGTTCATTCGCTTCCTGCTGGAATTCATGCGGGTGGAAGTCGCGCACATCCCCGGCACGAGCATCAACTCGTCGCAGGCGATGACGGCGGTTGCGTTCCTCGTGGCGTTGGGCATCTTCATCTACCGCCAGCGCAGCACGCCGACGGTCGAAGAAACGCGCGAAACTGCTCACAACGCTGCCTAAATCAGCGAATAAAGGGGCGAGGTGAGGCGAACCGAAGTTTCGCACCCTCGCCCTTGTCAGCCGAAAACCAGTTGATCGGATCAGCTACTATGATCGACCAGCGTATAGCGATTCCCCAAGCGGCGATTGCCGAATTTTGCCAGCGCCATCGAATCCGTAAGCTGTCGCTGTTCGGATCGGTGCTGCGCGATGATTTCCGCCCCGACAGCGACATCGACGTATTGGTCGAGTTCGAGCCGGGCAGCTCACGCAAGTTTGTTTGACATGGGCGCTGTGCAAATGGATCTCTCGGACATGTTCGGACGTGAGGTCGATTTGAAGACGGCGGGCTTTTTAAGCCGTTATTTCCGGCAGCGAGTTGTTGATAGTGCTTTGACGCTTTATGAACGAAGCTGATCTTTTTCGATTTCGCCATATGCTGGAGGCGGCGCAAGCGGCGCTTGCGTTTGTGCGCGGCGAGACACGAGAGTCGCTCGATACCGATTTGAAACTTGCGCTTGCTTTGTACAAGGCAGTAGAGATTATTGGCGAAGCGGCGACGAATATCTCTTTAGAGACACGTCAACAGATATTCTGGCATCCCTTGGAAGTCGGTCATAGGGATGCGGCATGTGCTGGTTCACGACTATTTTGAGATCGACCTCGATAGCGTATGGAATACCGTTACCATCGATATACCTCTGCTGGTCGCTGAACTAGAGCAGATCGTCCCGCCTGAAGCGGACAGCTAACCCCGCGCTCACTTCATTCCCACGACCATTCTGCAGCAGTTGATCAGCGCGTCCGGCGGCAGCCATTCTCGTCGAGCGGGCGGGCGCGGCTTATGGGGAATCAGCGCGTTAAACTTTTGTTCACGCTTTACGACAGTGACCTGTGGGATAATCGTTGATACACACTTGCTGAAAACGAGACTCGTCTATGATCGAAGCTCACGAACTCACCAAGTATTACGATGACTTTCTGGCGGTTGATTCCGTAACGCTCAACGTTCAGGCAGGAACGGTGCTGGCGCTGTTGGGTCCCAATGGCGCGGGTAAGACGACCACCGTCCGCATGTTGACCTCGATCCTCGCGCCGTCGTCGGGCTGGGCACGCATCGCCGGTTACGACGTGATCCAGCAACCGGCGCGTGTCCGCGCGCACGTCGGCGTCCTCACCGAGCAGCACGGGCTGTACGAGCGGATGAAGGCGGTCGAATACCTCGACTTCTTCGGGCGCGTCTATCACCTCTCGGCGGAGCAGCGCCTCAAGCGCACCTACGAGTTGATGGATCGCTTCGGCTTGACCTTCGCGCTCGACAAGCAGTTGGGCGAATACTCGAAGGGCATGAAGCAGAAGCTGGCGCTAGTGCGGGCGATGCTCCACGACCCGCCGGTGCTGCTGCTCGACGAGCCGACCTCGGCGATGGACCCGCAGAGCGCCAAGCTCGTCCGCGACGCGATTGTCGAGCTTCAGCACGACGAGCGCACCTTCTTGATCACGACCCACAACCTCGCCGAAGCCGAGCAGCTCGCCGACAAGATTGCCATCATCCGGCGCGGTCGAATCATCGCTAACGGCAATTTTGAGGAATTGGGGCGGCGTTTCGTCGGCGACCCGCTGATGGAACTGCACGTCAACAGCCACCTGAACGGGCTGGCGAAAGACATCGCCGACATGGTGCAGATCGAGGACAGCGGCGATCAATGGCTCCGCTTCCGCGTCGCTACGCCCGACGTGACCAACCCCGCCTTGATCCGCCGGATCATGGGCTTAGGCGTCGAGATCGTCACGCTGGCACCGATCTCGCAGACGTTGGAGGAGATTTACTTGCAGGTGGTCAAAGAGGACGAAGAACACGGAGGCGAGACCGATGAGCATCTCCGCTAAGCCGCTGGAAGTGTTGTACCGCGATCAGCCTGACCCGACCGGACGCATCGGGCGCTGGAAGCAGACGCTCAGTAACGCCTTGATCATCACGCGGCGCGAAGTGCGCGACAGTTTCCGCGACTGGCGCATCATCTCGCCGATCATCATCCTGACCTTCTTCTTCCCATTTCTGGCACAGTTCGTCGCTTCGCGCTTCGCCGCCTTCGTCGAAGGCTACGGCGCGGACGTGATCGGCACGCGCACCGTCCCCTTCCTGCTGATGATCGTCGGCTTCTTCCCGATCTCGATCTCGCTGGTGATCGCGCTGGAAACCTTCGTCGGCGAAAAGGAGCGCCTCAGCCTTGAGCCGCTGCTGAGCACGCCGCTGACCAACACCGAGCTGTACATCGGCAAGACGCTGGCGGCGATGCTGCCGCCGCTGCTGTCGAGCTACGGCGGCATGACGGTTTACCTCGCCAGCCTCGTCTTGGGCGAATTAGCATGGCGACCGCCGCTGACGCTGGTCATCCAGATCATCGTGCTGACGACGGTGCAGGCGCTGGTTATGATCACCGGGGCGGTGGTCGTCAGCAGCCAGACGACCAGCACCCGCGCCGCCAATCTGCTCGCCAGCTTCATTATCATCCCGATGACGCTGCTGATTCAGGGCGAGAGCGCGATCATGTTCCTCGCGCCGGACGCCGATTCGCCTAACGGGATCGGCGCGCTGTGGGCGATTATCGCCGGGATGATCATCGTCGTGATCCTGCTGCTTCGCGTCGGCAACAGCCTATTCAACCGCGAAGAACTGCTCGGACGCACGATGGATGCGCTCAACCTCAAGCGGACGGCGAAAAACCTGTTCAACAGCATTCGCGCTGCCGATGAGCAGGGGACGCCCGCCCGTAACCTGATCGACTGGTACCGGCGCGGCATTCCGCTCAGCGCTCGGCGCTTGGGGCTTGCAGTCCCGGTCACGATTGGTGTGTTTTTGCTTGCGCTGGTCGGCGGCTACCTGATCGGGCAGACGCCCGCATGGCAGCTTCACCTACCGCCCAATCTGCCGCTGCGCAGCATCGCCGGGGACATTGACGGCTATACCGGCTTGGTCTTCGGCGGCAGCGTGACGACGGCGATCTTTTGGCAGAACGCGCGCATCTTGCTCGGCGCGACTCTGCTTTCCTTGTTCACGTTCGGCGCGGCGGCGCTGATCCTGACCCCGGCGGTCTACGTCGTGCTGGGCTACATCCTCAGCCAGATCGTACAGGCGGGCTATGACCCCACCTTCATGATCCCGGCGGTGCTCACGCACGGCGTGATCGAAATCCCGATGATCGTGCTGGCGACGGCGGCGGCGCTGCACCTCGGCGCGGTGATCACGCGCCCGCCGCGCGGCTCAACGGTGGGGTCGGCGTGGACGACCGCGCTCGGCGACACCATCAAGCTCGGTATTGGCGTGATCACGCCCGGCTTGCTGCTGGCAGCGGTGATCGAAGCCAACATCACGCCGCTGGCGATCCGGCTCGTTTTAGGGGCATGAGATCGCTTAATCAAGGCTGCTCGCGGATGAAACGTTATCGGTTCATCGCTTATTTTTTGATTCTGCTCAGTTTCGCGACGATAGCGGCGCAGGACGCTACCTGTGGCGCGGTCGTCCAACAGGCGCTCGACACGGTCGATTCGTCCTGCGCCGCGACCGGGCGCAATCAGGCGTGTTACGGATACCTGTCGTTGCAGGCGACTCCACGCGCTGGCGTGCAGGATTTTAATTTTGCGCGGCAGGGCGATCTGGTCAACGTCGTCGATCTGGACAGGCTGCGGCTCAGTCGCTTCGACCTCGCCAACCAGACGTGGGGCATCGCCCTGCTGAAATTGCAGGCGAACCTGCCGGATAATCTACCCGGCATGAACGTCGCCTTTCTGATTTTCGGCGACGTGCAGATCACGAACGCTGCCGAGCCGGAGACGACCGACGCCCCGATGCAAGCCTTCTACTTCGAGAGCGGGATCACGCAGACGAGCTGCGAGCAAGCGCCGCAGGACGGCATCCTGATCCAGACGCCGAAAGGTATCGGGCAGATCAATCTGCGCGCCAACGACGTGGACATCCGGCTGGGATCGACGGCGTTCTTGCAGGCACAGCCCAACGGCAGCCTGACGATCAGCGTCGTGGAAGGTGAAGGGCAGGTGACGGCGTTAGGCAAGACGGTCGACGTGCCCGCTGGAACGCAGGTGCTCGTCCCAATGGCGGACGATCTCACTCCCGCCGGTGCGCCGGGTGATGCTCAACCCTACGATACCGCGCTGGTCGCGCCGCTGCCCGTGCGCCTGCTGCCGGAGCAAATCACGATTGCGCCGCCCGCGCTCGACCTGACGCCGGAAGCGACCGCCGCCGTCGAGGGGAGCAGCTACGAAGCGCAGACGATCATGCAAGTCAGTGATGCGACGCTTTCGGGGACGATCTGCGCGCTGGATCAGCCGTTCACGATCCACATACATACGGCGTACTACGACGTCGACACTGCCTTCACGCCGACCGACGCGACTCACGGCAGTTGGGAGTACACGCTGCAAGGCTCCAACGTCGACGGCAGCTACAGCATCGGCGAGCCAGCCGCCGACGGGTCGCGCCAGATGACGTTCGAGGGCGAGGACTACGTGCTGGGGCTGGTGCCTACCACCGTCTGCGCGCCTTAGACCAGCCGGGTGGCAGCATCCACCCACAAAATTCTCGCATCGGCGTATACTACTACAGTCTACGGTGCGCGTTGTCATGACGTGCTGCATAAATTGGGGCTTGAGAGCGATGGCGCGAATCATCATCTTAGGGACGGCGGCAGCGGTCAATGACGCCGAACACGACTACACTCACTTCATCATCGAGGGCGAAAGCGGACCCATCCTGATCGATGCCGGATCGAACCCGCTCGGCAAGCTGAGCAAGCTTGGCATCGCCGACGAGTCGCTGCAAGACATCATCCTGACCCACTTCCACGCCGATCACGTCTCCGGCGTGCCCAACATGCTGCTGCACATGTGGCTGCTTGGACGCCACGCGCCGCTGCGGATTTACGGACTGAATCACTGCGTCAACCGCGTCGAGGACATGATGATGGGCTTCGCGTGGGACACCTACCCGAACTTCTTCCCGACGACCTTCCACCGTGTGCTGGAGCGCAACAATACGCCGGTGCTGGAAAACGACGACTTCCAGATCACGGCGTGGCTGACCAAGCACTTCGTCCCCACCATCGGGCTGCGGATTCTCAACAAGCGTTCCGGCAAGGTGCTGGCTTACACCTGCGACACCGAGCCGATCCCGGCGCTGCTCGAACTCGGTCGGGACGCCGACCTGCTGATCCACGAAGCGGCAGGGAAGGGTTTCGGGCATTCGAGCGCACGGCAGGCAGGCGAGATCGCGTCTGAGGCGAACGCCAAGTCGCTCTACCTGATCCACTATCAAGTCTGGAACACCGACCCGACGCCGCTGATCGCCGAAGCGCAGGAGACGTTTGACGGTCCCGTGCATCTCTGCGAAGACTTCGACGAGTACGAGTTCTAGCGAACCTCACCCGTAGGTCAGTTTTCATGGGGACGGTTTTTTAGTCGAGAGAAGAATTACTTTGCGCTGCACCTCAAACCTCACCCCCCAACCCCCTCTCCATGCAATGGAGAGGGGAAGCTAAGGGCGAAACGAAGTTTCGCTCGCAGCGGGGTAAGGTCGGATTCTCTAACACTTTTCTGACGCGCCCCGCCCCCCGTATCTAACGCTCCTTTTACGTGAGCAAGCTATACTAGCCAGATAGCAAAATGCCACGTTGAAAGCAAAGCGCCTCTCCGCGCAGCGAGAACTGTGCTCCAGCGCGCTTTTGACTTTCAACATTTTAGTTGATCGATCCCTACGGTGGCTTACCTCAAGTAAGGATTTGCCGATGCACGAACAGCAAAACAACCAGCGCGAACGCCCGGAGCGCCAGTGGTTGGAATATACGGTCTGGCGTTCACGACAGCCGTTCGTCCCACCGACGGACGTGCTTGAATATCCCGACAAAATTCTGGTGATGGTTGAAATTGCCGCGCTGCGCCCGTCTGATTTGAATATCACGCTGCTGGAGAATCAACTCGTGATCGCCGGGGTGCGCGAGCGCCCGGCGCAGCCAGAGGCGGCTTATCACCAAGTAGAGATTGGCTACGGCGAGTTTCGCGTGACGATTGACCTCCATTGGACGGTGCAGCGCGACGGCGTGACTGCGACCTACCGCGATGGACTGCTGCACGTCGAACTCCCGCGTCTGCCCAAGAGCCAGATTCCTGTGAAAGACTCAAAGGATGCTGAATGACTGACGAACAGAAAACGAAAAGTACCGTCGTGGACTGGAATGAGGAAGAACACGACGTTGAAGTCAACCACGTGGATGACGATGCCGAAGACATCGAGGTCGTCATCCCTGACGAACTGCCGATCCTGCCGCTGCGCGGATTGGTCGTCTACCCGCAAACGATTATCCCGCTGACCGTCGGGCAGCCGCGCAGCATCAAACTGGTCGACGAAGTCGTCAGCGGTAACCGCATGATCGGCTTGATCACTTCGAAAGACCCGAACCTCGAAACACCCGGTCCCGACGACATTTATCGGGTGGGGACGATTGCCTCGATCCACCGGCTGTTCCGCGCGCCCGACGGCACGATCCGCATGTTGGTACAGGGTGTCTCGCGGATCAGCGTGGACGAGTTCACAACCACCGAGCCGTATCTGAAGGCGCACGCGGTCAGCGACCCGGAGACGGTCGAAACGTCGATTGAAGTCGAGGCGCTGACGCGCAACGTGATCGGCTTGTTCACTCGGCTGGCGGAACTGGTGCCCAGCATCCCCGGCGAATTGATCTCGTCGGCGCTGAACGTGGACGATCCCCTGCAACTCGCGTACACGATTGCGACCTACATCCGCATCGACCTCGAAGAAGCGCAGGCGCTGCTTGAACTCGACAGCACCGAAGCTAAGCTGCGTCGCTTGATGACGCTGCTGAGCAAGGAACTGGAAGTGCTCGAACTGGGGCGCAAAATCCAGACCGAAGCGCAGACCGAGATGGAGAAGGTGCAGCGCGAATACTACCTGCGCGAGCAGTTGAAGGCGATCCAGCGCGAACTGGGCGAAGCCGACGAGCAGGCGGTCGAGGTGGAGGAATTCCGCCTGAAGATCGCCGAAGCCGGGATGCCCGAAGAAGCCAAGAAGGAAGCCGAGCGCGAACTCGACCGGCTCTCCAAGCTGCCGACGGCGGCGGCGGAGTACGGCGTCATCCGCACCTACCTTGATTGGCTGACCAGCCTGCCTTGGAGCCAGCGCAGCGAGGACAACCTCAACATCGCTCACGCGCGCCAAGTGCTGGACGAGGATCACTACGGCTTGAAGGACGTGAAAGAGCGCATTCTCGAATATCTCGCCGTGCGCAAGCTGCGCATGGAGCGTGCCGAGGAGATCGAAAGCGCCGAAATTCACGACACCATCCGCCGCGACCGTCAGGGCGTGATTCTGTGCTTCGTCGGACCTCCCGGCGTCGGCAAGACCTCGCTCGGCGCGTCGATTGCGCGGGCGATGAATCGCAAGTTTATTCGCATGAGCTTAGGCGGCGTCCGCGACGAAGCCGAGATTCGCGGTTTCCGCCGGACGTACATCGGCGCGATGCCCGGTCGTATCATCCAGACGATCCGCCGTGCCGAGACGCGCAACCCGATCATTATGCTCGACGAGGTCGATAAGCTCGGTCACGACTTCCGGGGCGACCCGGCAAGCGCGCTGCTCGAAGTGCTCGACCCGGAGCAGAACGCCGAGTTCCGCGATCACTACATGGACGTCGCTTTCGACTTGAGCGAGGTCATGTTCATCACGACGGCGAACGAACTCGACCCGATCCCCGGACCGCTGCGCGACCGGATGGAGATCATCCAGCTCAGCGGCTATACCGAGCAGGAGAAGATCGCCATTGCCGAGCAGTACCTCGTCCCGCGCCAGCAGCGCGAGAATGGGCTGCGTGTTGAAGAAGTGAAGATCGACGACGACGCGCTGCTCGACCTCGTGCGCGACTATACCCGCGAGGCGGGCGTCCGCACGCTCGAACGCGAGATCGGGCGTGCGATGCGCAAGGTCGTGACCAAAGTCGCGGAAGGCAGCGACGGCAAGGTCGAGATCGACGCGAAGACGCTGCGCGAGCTGTTGGGCAAGCCGCGCTACGGCTACCGCGAGGAACTGGAAGAACGCACCGACCGCCCCGGAGTGGCGACCGGCTTGGCATGGACGCCCTTCGGTGGCGAAGTCCTCTACGTCGAGGCGACTCAGATGCCCGGCAGCAAGGGTTTTCAATATACCGGGCAGTTGGGCGAAGTCATGCAGGAGAGCGCGCGCATCGCCATGAGCGTCGTCCGCGCCAACGCCAAGCAGTGGGGCATCGAGCCGGACTTCTACGAGAAGAACGACATTCACCTGCACGTCCCGGCGGGAGCAGTCCCCAAGGACGGGCCGTCGGCGGGCGTGACGATGGCGGTGGCGCTGGCGTCGCTGCTGACCGGGCGTCCGGTGCGCGGCAACGTCGCCATGACCGGCGAGATCACGCTGCGCGGGCAGGTGCTCCCGGTTGGCGGCATCAAGGATAAGGTGCTGGCGGCGCATCGCTTGGGGGTGGATACGGTCATCCTGCCCAAGAAGAACGCGAACGACCTCGACGATCTGCCGCAGGACGTGCGCGAGAAACTGCACTTCGTCTTCGCTGAGCAGATCGATCAAGCGCTGGATGCGGCGTTGGTCAATGGACAGCCAGAGCAGAAACAAGTACACTCAGAGGCATAGGTTTTCGGACAGTCGGCAGAACGGTAAGTGCCCGTTCTGCCGGTCTTTGAGGAGACGATGCCGTGAAGATTTTAATCGTCGAGGACGATCAGACCTCGGTCAAGCTGCTGCGAATACTGCTCGAAGAAGTGCATGGATTCGAGGTCGCGGTTGCTCGGCGTGGTTCTGAGGCGGTTCCATTGGCGCAGCGCGAGCAGCCGGACGTGTTCTTGATCGACTATCACCTGCTGGATATGGACGGCATCGAGTTGATCGTCGCGCTGCGGGCTGACCCGGAGTTCGCCCAAACGCCGATTGTGATGGCGTCAGGGCTGGACGTCTCGCGCGAGGCAATCGCGGCGGGTGCGAACGCTTTTCTCACCAAGCCCTACGAACCGGACGATCTCTCGGACTTGTTCCGGCAGTTGACCGCTACCGGCTGAAAATGCTAGAACAAAAACGGGCGGGGTCATTGACCTCGCCCGTTTTGATTCTCCGTATCTACCTCACACTACCACTTTGTTCCCCCTCAGTCACGTAGTGGGGTTGGGGGTGAGGTTAAGCTGTTTCAGTGGTTACCTGCCGCCGATCTAATCCGCCGCTTGCAGCACCCGCCGCGCGATCACGAGGCGCTGAATCTCGCTGGTGCCTTCGCCGATGGTCATCAGGCGCTGATCGCGGTAGATGCGTTCGACCGGGAATTCGCGGCTGTAACCATAGCTGCCGTGAATCTGGATGGCATTGCGGGCGGTCTTCTCGGCGACTTCGGTCGCCATTAGCTTGCCCATCGCGGCGGCTTTAGTGAAGTCCTTGCCCTGATCCTTGAGCCACGCTGCCCGGTAGACCAGCAGCCGCGCTGCCTCGATCTCCAGCGCGGCGTCGGCGATCATCCACTGGATCGCCTCGTGCTCGGCGATGGCTTTGCCGAAAGCGCGGCGCTGCTTGGCGTAGGCGACGCTCGCCTCGAACGCGGCTTGCGCCAAGCCGAGGCTGATCGCGCCGATGCCGATCCGCCCGCCGTCGAGGGTTGCCATCGTCTGCTGGAAGCCGTGTCCTTCCTCGCCCAGCAGCGCTTCGAGCGGCAGGCGCACGCCGTCGAAGCTCAGCATCGAGGTGGGCGATCCGCGCACGCCCATTTTCTTTTCCGGCGTGCCGATGCTCAACCCCGGCGCGTCAGTCGGGACGAGGATCAGGCTGAAGTCGCCCGACCCGCCGCCGCGATTCGTCCGCACCAGCACCGTGATCACCGGGGCAAGGATCGCGTTGGTGATCCACGCCTTCCCGCCATCGATCACCCAGTCGTCGCCGTCTTTGCGGGCGGTGGTCTGGACGTTCATCAGGTCGGAACCCGCGCCCGGTTCGGTCAGCGCCAGCGCGCCGAGCGTCTCGCCGCCGGTCAGCGTCGGAAACCAGCGCGCCTGTTGATCGGCTGTGCCCCAGCGTTTGATCGGCGCGCAGCCTAAGCCGTTGTGCGCGGCAATCGAGAGCGCGGTCGAACCACAGGCGCGCCCTAGTTCTTCGTAAGCGATGACGAGGCTGATCGCGTCGATCTCGATGCCGCCGTAGCTATCCGGCGCTTCGAGGCTGAGCAAGCCCAGATCGCCCAGCTTGCGGATCAACTCCCAATGCAGTTGGCTGGTCTCGTCCACCTCGGCGGCGTAGGGTTTCAGTTCCGCCTCGCAGAAATCGCGCACGGCGCGCTGCCACATTCGCTGCTCGTTGCTCAGTTCAAAATCCATTTTAAGAAGTCACTTTTCGGCTCTGTACGAATATCTGTAATATACTATACCTGAAAACGCTGCTGTTCGATTCTGATGAACTGCGAACCTCACCCCTAAATCCCCTCTCCATGCAATGGAGAGGGGACTTCAAAGCTCATGGAACTCGTTTTCCCCTCTCTACGCAGAGGAGAGGGAGGCGGCTTCCGAAGGACGCAGGAGGTGAGGTAAGATCGAGAAATCGGTTTGAATTACTTCACGATCTGAGGACTCCCAATGCCGCGCATTGATCAGCGGCTCGGCTTCACCCGCTACGAAGCCGACGAATACTACAAACAGGCGCTCGACGCTTATCGCAAGGGCGATTTCGACAACGCCGTCGACGCAATGAACAACGCCATCGCCGCGCTGCCGAGGAAAGCCGAATACTACGCCGCGCGCGGCTTGATGTATCTCGACGACGCCGTGACCCAGAAGGCGCTCGACGACTTCGACAAGGCGCTCAAGCTGTTTCCGCACGAGCTGCTAGCACACTATGGGCGCGGCGTCCTCGCCTACCGGGATCAGAATTGGGATGAGGCGCTAGAACATTTCACCGCCGCTTATTACGCCGACACTGAACGCCCGGAGACGCTCTACTACCTCGCGCTGACCTACTATCGTAAGCGCGATTTCGCCAGCGCCGCCAACTTGATGAAGCTGGCGCACGACCGCTTCGAGGCGCTCAACGACCGGCGCAAGGCGGACGCGGCAAAGTGGCTGCGCGAACTCGGCAAATTGGCGGACAAGACGGCGGCGCTGCTCGGCGGACG
Organism: uncultured Chloroflexia bacterium; assembly: GCA_963826685.1. Taxonomy (GTDB): domain Bacteria; phylum Chloroflexota; class Anaerolineae; order Aggregatilineales; family Phototrophicaceae; genus Flexifilum. The sequence continues at coordinate 153,090 of CAWGYC010000014.1, forward strand.
CAGCGCTCGCGTGCTCGACAGCGGGGCAGACGATGAGGAAACCCCATGATGGTTGAATCACACGCTCATCTTCCTTTGCGCCATTCTTTTTTTCTTTGCGTCTTTGCGCTGGCTCTTTTGCTATTTTCGTCTGCTTCCGTGACCGCCCAAGACGCACCCGACTGGGGCGTCGCCGTGTTCGCCGATGGCACACAGGGAATCACCGTGCTCTCGGCGGACGGCGTCAGTTCGTCGTTTTCGGTCGGCTTTCCGCTCCGCAGCGGGACGTTTCCGAGCGCGCCGCTGGCGGCGATCTCGGCGGATCGGCACGCGCTGGCAGCACTCGATTTCGTCCCCGGCGGTCGCTTGATCGTCCGAATTGCGGCGGGCGGCACCTGCTGCACGGCGCTGACGTTGGCGCGCGATGGCGTGGCGCTGGCGCAGATCGGCGGCTTCAGCCCCAACGGACGGCGTTTCGCCGTCAGCTACGTCACCGAGGACGCGACGGCGGGCACTTTCACCAGCACGCTTGCCGTGATCGACGTGGAGATGGGTGTCGTCGTCACGATGCTAGAACCCTCGCAGATTGGCGGGGATTATGCTTGGCTGCGCGACGGCTGGAACGACGCCGGGATCGGCTTTGTGCCGCTCTGCTACGGCTGCGATGATCCGATAGCGGGATCGCTGGCGCGCTGGAATCCCGAAACCGGCGACCTTCAGCGCGATCTCGGCAGGGAGCGTCTCAATCAGGACACGCTGGCACTCACCGGGGAGATCGTCGCCACTGCGCGCCGCCCCGATTATCCGCTGCTGACCAACGGCAGCGACCTGCCCAACGTCGTCACCTACAACGCCCGCGTGATCTACTACAACGCGCACAGTCTGGAGATCGACGCCGTGCATTGGGTCGCCGACGGCTGGCAGATTTTGATCCAGCACCCGGATCGCGCCGTTTTGCTGGATCGAACCGGCGTCAAGCGCGAACTGACTCTCGACGACCAGTTCCTCGTCGGCACGCCGGACGGCTGGTTCGGGACGCGCCCGCTGGCGGGCAGCGATGCGGTCGAGGTGGTGCATCACACCCTGACCGACCTGACCGGCACGGTGATCGCCCACTTCTATCATCCGGTGAGCGTGCTCGACGCGCCCGCCCTCGGCGCGACGGCGACTCAGGGCGGCTTCCCCGACGTGCCCTCGCCGGTCAGCCGGATCACCTGCCCGAATACGCTGCCGCCGCGCCTGTTCGTCGGCGGGAAAGGGCGCGTGGTCGGCGGCGGCGTCTACCTGCGCCGCGATCCGTCGGTCAGCGCCTCAACCATGCTCATGGTCACGGATCAGACCTTCGACGTGCTCGGCGGACCCAACTGCGACCCGACCGGCATCGCGTGGTGGGAAGTCGGCATTGGCGGCTTGCACGGCTGGATGGCGGAGAGCAAGGACGGCGTCTATCTCTTGGAGCCGCTGCTCGACTGACAGATCGGGGTAGGAGCGGATTTCAAATCCGCCCTGTGGAATTTCTTTCTATCACCGCCCACCACGCCAGCAGCAGACCCACGCCCGCGAACGCGCCCGCCACGCTCCACAGCGGCGCGCGGATCATCATCTCGGCGATCAAGCCGAAGGCGTAGTCGGGGTACAGGTGCGAGTGGATGCCGTCCTTGATCAGCATCAAGGCGGCGGTTGCCAGCGCGCTCCCGCCGCCGACCGCCGCGCCGCTCAGCGCTGCCACGATCAGCGCGCCGCGTCCGCTGAAGCTGTGGCCACCGTGGCGCCGCGTGATCCACAGCACCCCGCTGATCAGCGCCAGCCCGCCGCCTAGCAGGGCGACCGGCAGCACGCTGTTGTCTTCGAGGCTCGTCCAGAGCAAGAGTATTCCGCCGTAGACCAGCCCGATCCAGCGCAGACGGGTGTCATACGCGGGAATGGAGATGACGGTGTTTGTCTCCACCTCGCCACGCAGTGGAGAGGTGGGTGGGGGGTGAGGTTGGTTAATCTCAGTCAGCGGCGGCGCACTTGGCGATCTTTTGGGCGCGCGCAGCGGATTCAAAGCGAAAGACGTGCGATTCGTAGCCGTCCAGCAGAATCGTGAGTCCTTCCTCCGCCATCGCACCGCCGGGACGCTCGTACTTCATGCCGTCGGTCACGTCGTAGAGCAGCCACTCCTTCCCGGCGATCCACGACCACGCCGAGAGGTCGACCCGCCCCTGCGACGGAAACGGCGTCAGGTTGATCACGATCAGGCGGTAATCCTTGCCCTTTTCGTACCAGCCATATGCCAACAAATTTCTGTGCGAGCCGTTGCCCTCGTTGAGCGGGCGCGTATCGAACAGATACCAATCGCCGTCTTGATAAATTGGGTCGCGCGCTTCGCGCAGCAGCTTCAGGTAATAGGCTTCGAGCTTGGTGTTCGGCTGCTCGTCCGGCTGACGCTTGATCTGCACCGGCAGCTTGACCTTACGCCCGCTGAACTGTCCATCGTGGAGCAGCACCGCCCCCGGCAGCGTGCAGATCAGCGTGGCGATGGCGTAGCTGCGCTGCTCTCCAAGCAGGCTGTAGGCGCGCGGTTCGTCGTGATTTTCGACGAAGCGCAGCATGTGCTGCTGGTACTCGATTTCGGCGACGAGGTGCTGGCGGATTTTCCGCACGTCGCCCGCCATGATGCGGTCGTAGAGCGTCTTGTCGTAGGCGTAGTCGAAGCCCTGCTGCAAGATTTCGTACTCTTTATCCCAGTAGACTTCGGCGACGAACATGAAATGCGGGTGCTTCGCTTTCACCTGCGGGATGATCTCGCGCCAGTAATCGATTTCCGGCGGCGTGCCCGCGTAACCGTTCCACGTCCCGGCAAAGATGTCGTTCAACAGCAGCATCGCCATGTCGCAGCGCACGCCGTCGCACTGGCTGGCGATGTCGTTCAGCGTCTTGGCGGCAGCCTGCCGGAGCTTGGGATTGAAGGCGTTCAACTGTGCCGTGTCCGACCAGCCGGGGAACATCGGGTCGCGCCCGTGCGCGAGGATCAACGACTTGCCCGCTGGCGTTTTGTGGCGGAAGAAATCGCCGGGGCGGTACTTGAGGTCTTCCGGCTTGCCTTGAATCAGGTATTCCGGGTGCTTCGTGACCCAAGGATGATCGACGCCGACGTGATTGGGAACGAAGTCGAGCATCAGCGTCAGCCCGCGCGTCTTGAGCCGCTGGCGCAGCGCCGCCAAACCCGCCCGCCCGCCGATCCGCTCGTCGACCACGTAATCGCCAATCGCGTAGGCGGAGCCGATCACGTCGTCGTCGGTCAGGTCAGGGAGCGCGCCTTGATACTCGTGTTTATAGTTGAGAGCGTTCTCACGTCCCCACGCGCTTCGCTTCCAAACGCCCATCAACCAAATCATGTCGAGACCGGGGCGGGCGATTTCATCCAAAACTGCATCAGGAACGTTATCCAGCGTGATTTTCTGATGAAAGCGGCGGCTGAGCGTATCCAGCCAGACCCACGTATTAATTTGATAAATAAACGGTTTATCTGCCCACTGTGCCATGAAACCGTGTTCCCTAAATGAATTTGCGTGGCGAACGATGCTGCTGCTTATTTTAAGCGCTTCTTAACTCAAAATATAGTTCTTTCTCGCTGAATAAGACTAAAGATGGCTTTAAATTCACGCATTTTTCCCAAAGTGCGCGCCGGTTGGCGTCGCCTACGTTGATCAGTTGTGTTAAGCGTTGGAATTTATTGGAAGTAACCCGCAACTTGCCTGACTGTTGCGCTTTCGGCGCTGCGAATAAGTCCATTGATCGACAAAGCCGAGTCGGATTCGGCATAATACTTGCGAAGATGCACATAGGAGCAGCGCAAATGGCAGACGGATACTTTGTGACCCCCCGAGAAGCGCATCAAGTCGAGATGCAGCCCGGCATCCACCGGCGCACGATGGGGATCACCGACGAGGCGATGATCTGCGAGTTCTTCTTTGAGCGCGACGCCAAAGGTCCGGAGCACAGCCACATGAATGATCAGCTTGGCTACATCGTCTATGGGCGGCTTGAGATGATCATTGGCGACGAGACGCGCATTTGCAGCCCCGGCGATAGCTACGCGATTCCCGGCGGAATTCGCCATCGCGAACACGCGCTGGTCGACTGTTTGATCATCGCCGTGTTTTCGCCTCCCCGAAATGATTACCGCACGGAAGCACGCTAATTTCGCGAACGACAAAAAATAGCATAGAATAGTTGCAGTGCGTTGTTGATAGAGAGAATCGGTTATGGAAGTCTACCAGCCCGAACGCAGACGAAAAGGGCGAGCGCGCGAACGATACGTCGCGCGTCAAGCCAGACAGATGGCAACTCGGCACGTCGACCCGCAGGACGAAGCCGCGCAGCGTGCCGCACCCGGCTACGAGCCGGAGTTCTTCGACGAACAGCCGGTCATGAGCCACGCGCCCTACGATCCCGGTCGCTTGAACCCGGAGATGCTCAAGGGGCGGGCGCTGGTGCTCTCGCGCGATGCGCTCTGGTACGTCCAGCATAACACCTACATTCTGCTTGGCTTGATTGGCTTGGTCGTCCTCGTAATCGGCTTGTTTTTGGGGACGCACGTCTTTGGCGGGCGCGTCTTCCCCAACGTCTGGGCGATGGGCGTCGACCTCGGCGACATGACCGTCGATCAAGCCGCCTCCGCGCTTCAGACCAAGTGGGCGAACACGACGCTCCAACTGCACGATGGCGACCGGGTCTGGACGGCGTCGACCGGACAGCTTGGCTTGCAGCTCGACGCCGACGCGACCGTCGCCGCTGCGCGCGCCGCCGGGTTGGCGGGCATCCCGCTGGGCTACAGTGTGCTTCCGGTGGTCAGCATGGACATGCTGACGACTCAGAATTATCTGCTCGACTTGACCGAGCAATCGAAAATTCTGCCCTATAACGCGGGCTATCGCTGGGAAGCCGATCAACTGGTTGGTGTGCCGGGGACGGACGGACGCTTCCTCGACGTGGCGGCGACGCTGGCGGCGCTCAACACGAACCTTGCCCAAATCTCCGCGCGCGGCAGCTTCAACCTCGTCATGACGACGATGGCGCCCGACGTGATCGACCCGACTCCCTACCTCGATCAAGCGCGGGCGTTCACGCTGCAAAACTTCATCCTCAAGGGTTACGATCCCTTCACCGACGAGCACTTCGCGTGGACGACCGACCGGAATACGCTGACCTCGTGGCTCGAAGCCGATCAGGAGGGCTTGGGGCTGCGTGAAGACGTGTTTGCGACCTTCGTCGATGCGCAAACGGCATCGCTGGCGCAGAGCAACCCCCAGCGTTACATCGATCCGCTGGACTCGATGGCGAAGCTGCAAGCGGCGATCCGCAGCACCAGCAGCGAAGTCAACCTGCGTGTGCATTATCGCCCGACGACCTACACCATCGACTACGGCGATAGCGGTTACATGATCGCGCGGCGCTTCGGTATTCCGATGTACGAACTCGATCAGGTCAATCCCGGTATCGTCTGGGAACAACTGACGGTGGGGCAGGTGATCAACCTGCCATCGCCGGACATTACCGTGCCGATTGACCCGATCCCCAACAAGCGCATCGTGGTCAACCTGAAGACGCAGTCGTTGGTCGCCTACGAGAATGGCGAGCCGGTCTTTAGCTGGCTGATCTCGTCGGGCATGGATCGCGCGCCGACGTCGCCCGGCATCTACGAAATTCTCAGCCACGCGCCGACCGCCAACGGCGGCAGCTCGGAAATGTGCAGCGATCTCGGCTGTTCGACGTGGGAGATGGACTGGTTCATGGGGATTTACGAAGTCATCCCCGGCTTGATGAATGGTTTCCACGGCAAGGTGCTGCTGGCGACCGGCAGCTATCTCGGCGATGGTACGGTCGGGCGACCGTTCACCTACGGCTGCATTATGTCGCAGAACGACAACGCGAAGGCGCTGTACGATTGGGCGGACGACGGCACGGTGGTCGAGATCATCTCGCCGATCTATGAGCCGCGCAGCGAGCTAGGTCGGCAGATGCTCAGCCAGAGCGAGCCGGAGACGACGACCACCAACCAGAGCTAATCTAGAGTCACCGAATGTCTCGGTAGGGCGTACCGTTGTGTGCGCCCTTTTTTGATCACCCGCGCCACTTTTGGCTGCGCGATGTGCTCGCGCATGACATTGTGCCCCAAGCGTGTGCGCAAACTTCTTGTGCAATATATACTAAATTAGCGCCAGATAAATCAGCCTTAAAGACTAGATTAAAATTGAATAATCAATGATTCGACAATGCATCTTAATGTTGGGAGCGTTCCTAAAATCTTTAACCTTTGCTTAATGGAGCGTTTATTCGCGCGAGGATTGATTTGTGCGGCTCCACACTAACGATAATGACAACAAGTACAAATCAAACGCATGGAAACGCACAAAAGAAGTGTTTGACTTTAAATTTGGATGCCGTATACTGAAGACAGTTAAACAAGTGACGTGTGGGGCACACAAAAAAACTTGTTGGTAAAAACATTTAAAAGCCCCACATAGCAACCCCAAAACACCCCGGCAACGGGGTGTTTTCTTTGGAGTCTTCTACCTATGATGCACAAAACAAAGCAGATGTATGGGACATGGACGAGTCCGATCACGCCCGCCATGATCGCAAGCGGGCTGCGTCTGGTCGACGCACAGTGGACGGGAGAAACACTCGTGTGGCTTGAGGGACGCGGCGCGATCAGCATATTGGTCGCCCAGACCGGTGCGCAAGCCCCCCGCGACCTGACCGATGGATCGCCTTCGGTGCGCGGGAAAGTCGGCTATGGCGGCGGCGAATTCACGACGACGGCGGACGCGGTGATCTTCGCCGGGGCGGATGGGCGACTGTATCGTCTGGCGCTCGACGGCGGCTTGCCTACGCCGATCACGCCGGAGTTTGGCGCGGCGGCGGCACCGCGCGTATCGGCGGATGGCAAATGGATCGCCTACGTCCACAGCGCCGAGAATGTCGACGGGATCGCGCTGGTCGACGTGCAGGGCGAGCAGTTCCCGCGCAAGCTCGCCTACGGCACTGATTTTGTCATGCAGCCGGCGTGGAGTCCTGACAGCTCGATGGTCGCCTACGTCGCGTGGGATCAGCCCCAGATGCCGTGGGACGGCACCGAACTGCGGATCGCCCACCTGACACCGGGCGCGGACGGTGTGCCAAGCCTTGCCAGCGTCGAGACGCTCGCCGGGGACGCACAGACCTCGATCATGCAGCCCGAGTTTTCGCCGGACGGGCGCACGCTCACCTACGCCAGCGACAAAAACGGCTGGTGGCAGCTTTACCTCTACGATTTCGCCAGCCGGACCCACATCCAGCTTACTGACGCCGAGGCTGAGGACTCTGTTCCCGCGTGGGTGCAGGGGATTCGCACCTACGCTTGGTCGCACGACGGCAAAGCGATCTATTTCATTCGCAATCAAGCCGGTCGCAACAGCCTGTGGCGCATCGACGTGCGCGATCACAAGCTGCGGCGGATTACTGCGCTCGACGCTTATACGTCGCTGGGGCAAATCGCCGCGTCATCGCTGGCGGGCGAGGTCGCGCTGATTGCCGGGGCGAGCACCGTCCCGGATCGCCTGATCAGCTACGAGATTGATCATCCGACGCTGGCGACGCTGCCCGCGCCGACCAATTCGCCCAGCATTCAGGCGATTGTGGACGACGACCGCGCCGCCGAATGGATCCGCAAGCGCTCGCGCTCCGAGATGCTGGTGGCGCAGTACGCCCCCACCGAGCCGATCTCGTGGACGGGGCAGGACGGCGGGACGGTCTACGGGCTGTACACTCCCCCGCTCAGCCCGACCTACGAGAGCAGCGGCGCGCCGCCCTTAATCGTCAAGGTTCACGGCGGACCGACCAGTCAGGCGCGCAGTAACTTCTCGCCCGAAGCCCAGTTCTACGCGACGCGCGGCTACGCCTTCCTTGAAGTTGATCATCGCGGCAGCACCGGCTACGGCAGAGCCTACCGCGACCTGCTCAACGGGGCGTGGGGCACCTACGATGTGCAGGACAGCATCAGCGGCGCGCAGCACCTCGTCGATCAAGGGCTGGCGGATGCTAAACGCTTGGTGATCCTCGGCGGCAGCGCGGGTGGCTATACCGTGCTGCAAGCGCTGGTCGATCAGCCGGGGTTCTGGCGGGCGGGCGTTTGCCTGTACGGGATTTCGAACCAGTTCACGCTGGCACTGATGAACGCGGCGTGGAAGTTCGAGGCGCGCTACAGCGAGACGCTGCTCGGCGTGCTGCCCGACGCCGAAGCCCTCTACCGCGAGCGCTCGCCGTTGTTCCACGCCGACCGCATCAGCGACGCGGTGATCGTGTTTCAGGGCGAGGACGATCCGGTCGTGCCTAAGGAGCAGGCGGACAGTATCGTCGCCCTGCTGCGGCGGCGCGGCGTCCCTCACGAGTACCACGTCTTTCCGGGCGAAGGGCACGGCTGGCGTAAGCCGGAGACCATCGAGCGCTACTACGCCCTCGTGGTCGATTTCTTGCAGCGCTACGTGATTTTCGGCTAGAAGAACGTCGCGTAGGGGCAGAATTAAGTTCTGCCCCTACAAAATCTCTGAATCCACAACTTAATCCCTGTTGTAATGAAGACGTAAATCGTGTATCCTGATCGCCGGTAAACACAGGCGGATCAACGATGCGACAACTCATGCTCATAGTGGTCATTTTGGCGCTGGCGGGCTGCAACCTCGACACGTCGGTCTCGGTGACGCTCGCCCCCTCGCCGACACCGCTGATCCTGCCGTCGCCGACCACCGATCCGGCGCTGTTCGCCACGCCAGTTCCGGCGCAGACAGTGGTCGAGCAGCCGCCGGCTGAGAACGTCATTCAAGCGTTCGTCAACAACCTGATTGTGCCAATTTTCAACTTCTTTCTTTCGTTTGTGACCGATGCGGTTGCTTCGCTGTGGGCGCTCGCGGGAGTACGTGGCGGATCTTTGGGGCAAGCCCTCTGCTGTGTCGCCCCCGGCGGCGCGGTGGGGCTGCTGCTGTTCGCGCGCGTGCGGGTGCGGCGGCGGGGCTAAATCGTTGATTCTGTCGGTTAGGAATAATAAACGGAGTGTCGCGTAGGGGCGAGACATGAGCGTGTCTAAAAAGTCTCACGCTGACCCCACCCCCGCGCTGCGCGCTTCCCCTCCCCGACTTCAGGGAGGGGAGAGTGCCTCTTTGTCCGTCTCAAGGGCGAGTGGTCAGGGTTGATGGCTTCTTGACGTAGCAGAGGGGTTTTTAAACACCCTCTAGGTGCGCCCCTACAGCCGAGATTTCAGGAACGGCAAAGTCTTTGGCAGGCTAAGCCGTTTTTGACTCCGTCCTCGAACCTCAGTCCTGTCTTTACGCCTTCTCGATCCGTTCCAGACCGCCGAGATATGGGCGCAGCACGTCGGGGACGATCACACTGCCGTCCGCCTGCTGGTAATTTTCGAGGATGGCGATGATCACGCGCGGAGTCGCCAAGCCGCTGCCGTTGAGCGTATGGACGTACTGCGGTTTCTTCTCGCCCTCGGCGCGGTAGCGGATGTTGGCACGGCGCGCTTGAAAGTCTTCGTCATTGCTGCAAGAACTGACCTCCAGCCATTCGTCGCAGCCGGGGGAGTAGACCTCGACGTCATACTTCTTAGTCGCCGCGAAGCCGAGATCGCCGGTGACGATCTCCAACCGGCGGAAGGGCAGCTTCAGCGCGCGGCAGATGTCGCTGGCGGCTTCGGTCAGGCTCTCCAACTCGGCGTAGCTGGTCTCCGGGGTCACGAGCTTGTACATCTCGACTTTCTCGAACTGGTGCACGCGCTTGATGCCGCGCACGTCGCGCCCGGCGCTGGTTTTCTCGCGGCGGAAGCAGGGTGTATGGGCGACGTAGTAGCGCGGCAGGTCGGCGGCGTCGAGGATTTCGTCACGGTGCAGGTTGGTAATGGCGACTTCGGCGGTCGGCAGCAGGTAGAGTTCGGCGTCGGGATCGCTGTAAACCACGTCGCGGAACTTGGGGAACTGCGCTGCACCGTAGAGCATCTCCTCGCGCACGAGATTAGGCAGGTAGACTTCGGTGAAGCCCTTTTTGCCCGCCGTGTCGAGGAAGAAGTCGATCAGCGCTCGCTGCAAGCGCGCGCCCATCCCGGTGAGGACGTAGCCGCGCGTCCCCATCAAGCGAACGCCGCGCTCGAAGTCGATAATGCCCAGTTCGGGACCGAGTTCCCAATGCGGCTTGGGCGTGAAGTCGAACTCGTAGAAATCGCCTTCCGGCGTCCATGCGATGTTGTCGTCCTCGCTGTCGAAGACCGGGACGCTCTCGTGCGGCAGGTTGGGCAGCCAGAGCATCTGCTCGTTCAGGTCGGCTTCGACTTGGCGAATCTGCTCGTTCTTCTCCTCGACCCGCCCGCCCAGCGCGCCGACCGTGCTCATCAAGCTGGACATCGCTGCTTGCGGATCGAGGCTCGCGTCCGGCGTGACCGGGATTTCGCTGGCGAGCATTGCCGCCGCGCCGTCGTAATCGTCCGCTTCGATCAGCTTGACTGTTGCGGCGGCGCGGGTCGCGCGGGTCGCTTCGTCGATCTGCTTATCACCGCGCAGCCTGCCAATTGCCTTGTTGAGCTTGTTGCGTCCCGCTTGCACCGCTTCCGACTCCGCCAGCAGGGCGCGGCGCTGCTGATCCAGTTCGAGGATCGTGTCGACCCGCGCGGCGGAGGCGGGATCGTTGAGCTTCAGAATTTGCTGTTTGACCCATTCCGGCTTCTCGCGGATCAGGGCGATGTCGAGCATGGTGTAACCTCCTACTGAGAGAGTATTGTCAATTTTAGGACTGAGGTTCGAGGACTGAGGACTGAGTAATTGCTTTTACTCAGCACTCAGTACTCAGTCCTCAGCACTTGTTTTATCATCCTGTATTGTTTGGATCGGCTGCGTTTCGTCCATGTTCGCCCCGTAGGGCGACGGCGGCGGGATCTCCGGGGGCAGCGGGCGCGTGAAATCGGCATAGAGGCGGACGACCGCCAGCGCCAAGCCGATGATGATCACGGCGACTACGAGCGCGCTAAAAAATTCCGGTGTGAGCGAACTCATGAGGTTCGACTCCCTTTCTTACCTCACCCCTAAATCCCCTCTCCCTAGGAGAGGGGACTTCAGAACTTGCCGCATCGAGCGGAAAGCAGTCAATTGAAACATGGAGCGCAAACAAAAACGCCTTCCCTGACCGGCGGGAAGGCGTAACGTTCCAGACCTTATGGCGGGACAGGTATAGGCGTTGATTATCCCTCAGACGACGAAGACGGGCGAGTGTCGCGCCAAACCGGCAGCTTCAGGCTGAAGGTCGTGCCGACTCCCTCTTCGCTTTCAAACCAGATACGTCCGCTCATCGCTTCGACCTCGTGCTTGCACAGGTATAAGCTCAGCCCGTAGCCGAACTCGCTCATGACCTGCGGCTGACGCGACCGCATGAAGGGGAGGAAAACGCGCTCACCCTCGACCGCGCGAATCCCGCAGCCTTCGTCGATCACGTCGATCTGAATCGTGTTGCTCCGGTTAGCGTAGGCGACGATCTTGACCAGCGTCGACCGGGCACTGTACATGATAGCATTCCGCAAAAGGTCTCGCAAGACTTGTGCCAAGTAGCCCGGCGAGACGTCAACCGCGATCTTCTGCGGGATGACCGCACGCACGCGCGAGCGGTTGTCGCCGGTTTCGCTTTCGGGGTCGAGCAGCGGCGTCTCGTCCAGCGCTTCGAGGAAATCCTCCATGAAATCGGCGACGACGATCCGCCGCCGGGTCTGCTGGATGACCTCGTTCATTTTGCCGGTGCGGATCAGTTCCAGCCGCTCGATCAGGTCGGTCAGCGCGTAGAGGCGGAACATGTGAATGTCGATGATGCGGGTAAAGCCCCCGATGCGGTTGCTCAGCCGCTCGGCGGTTTCGTCCGGCTTGGCGTGGGTGACGGTCTGCGTGATCAAATCGGCGTGACCGCGTGTCGCGTTAACGACCTCGCGCACTTCGTCGAGATATTTCTCGACAATGTCTGTGACCATTGACCAGTCTTGGTTCTCAATCGTCAGCATAGTATAGGTCTGATCCTGCTGGTGGATCGCGGAAATCCAGCAGGGAATGCGCTCGCCGACCCGGTAGATGTGGAAGCGCTGGGGCGCGCTGCTGATGACGGCGAGCGTGTGTACGCGCTCGACCGTCTGATCGGCGTCGACGAGTCGCGCGTTGAGCAGCACCACCGCCGCCGACCAGCCCGTCGAGCGGAGCAGCTTGAGGTCGGCGCCGAGCATGGCGCGAGCCGCTACGTTCTCCTGAACAAGCTGTCCCGATCCGTCAAAGATCAGCACGCCTTGGCTCAAACCGTCGAGGATAAATTGGCTTTCTAATCCTTGGCTAGACACTCCGCGCTTCCCTATTCGCTGCCGTCTGCTTCGCTCATCCTATTCTAAGCGGATTTTCCGGCGCGTCGCGTAGACGTTTAGTCAGGGGGGCATTCTATCAACAAAACATAGGGGCAGAACTCAGTTCTGCCCCTACAAATCTTGCCGATGTGCTTGTCCGCAGTTGGCGCTTAACGAACGTTGAGCGCGCCGACGCCACCGTCGAAGCGGATGACGATCTTCTGCTCGGCGGAGTCGTAATTGGCGGTCTGCCACACGCCACCCTTATCCCAGAAATCGCTGCCACTGCCGCTCATGCGGCTGAAGCGCGGCGAGGTGTGGATCGAGCCGATGCCGGTGCGGGCTTCGAGCCGGACTGCCGCGTCCGCCGCGATGTTGATGTTAGTCTGCCCGACGCCGCCGTTGATCCGCGCCTTGACTGCCGCGCCGCTGTTGATGTCGAGGTTGATTTCGCCCGCGCCCGACGAGACGTTGAGGTCAACGTCCGCGCCAGCGGGAACCGTCAGATTCGACTGCCCGACGCCGCCCGAATAGCGGGCGCTGTACTGCCCGGCAGGCAGCAGCAGGGTCGTTTCGCCCGCGCCGGTGCTGGCATTCAGTCCGGTCAACTGAAGGGCGGAAAGGTCGAAGTGCGAGCGCCCCGCGCCGCCGTGCAGGTCAAGGTTGAGCGGGATGTTTGGCGTCAGCGCCACATCCCAGCGCAGCCGCTGCCCACTGCCGATCCAGCCGAGGGCGCTGCGAACCCAGTCGCCGGGGGCTGCCTGCTGGCTGAGGTGGACGACTTTTTCTTGATCGCCCGACGCTTCCAGCAGGATGTCGCCAACGTAAGTCAGGTCGGCTTCGATCAGGTTATCCGACGTGTTCAGCGCCTTGATCATCGATTCGCCGACCGAGAAATCGATCCGGGTGCGGGCGGAGGTCGCCACGTTCACCGGTAGGCTGAAGAAACCGTGCTTGATTTCCTCATCGCCCTTGCTGCCGACTGACTTGAAGAAGTCGCCGATTTGGTCACCCAACTTCTCGAAGGAGAAGGACCATTCCACTTTGTAGTTTTTCTCTTTGTTCTCGTCCATTGTGATTGCTCCTTAATGGTTAGGACGTTCTAGATCGATCTACGTGAATCCGTGCGATTTGTTCACCGCAGCGTCAGGTCGCCGACGCCGCCCTCGTAGGTGATGCTGATCAAGTTCTCGGCGCTGCTGCTGTAATTGGCAGACTGCCAGACTCCGGCGCTGTCGATGCGGTTTACGTCGCCGCTGACGCGCTGGAAATCGGATGGCGTGTGGATGGTGCCCAGCCCGCCGTTCTTGGTCAGCACGACTGCCGCGTTGTCCGGGAGGTCGAGCGTCAGGTTGCCGACGCCGCCGTTGACCGTCGCAGTGATCGGCGTACCGGCGGCAAAGTTGACCGTCACGCTGCCGACACCGCCGTCGAGCGCGAACGGATAATCGCCGCTCGCGGGCAGCGTGATCGTCGTGTCGCCGACGCCGTTGTTATAGCTCAGGTTGCTCAACTGAACGCCCGTTAGGTCGATAGTCGCGTCGCCGACACCGCCGCGCAGACGCAGGTCAAGCGGGATCGCCGTCGTCAAGCCGATGTTCCAGCGCAGTTGATCCGCGTTGTCCTTGCCCATGAACGAAAAGCCGAGGAAGTCGAAGATTTGCGCGCCATCGCTGCGTGAAGTCAGCGAGACGTATTTCTGCCCCTGCGAGCCGCTGGCGCTGTACTCGACGCCGCCGACGTAGCGCAGGTCAGCATTCAGTAGGTCATTAGAGTTGGTCAGCGCGCTGACGGTTGCCCGCCCGACCGAGAGTCCCAGATCAAGCTGGGCGGAAGTGGTGTCGCCGAGCGGTTCTTGAAGCTGCTTTTCCTGAATCTCGACGTTTGACCCCAAGCCAATCGCCGGACCGGCGATCATCAGCACCAGCAGCAGGACGACCGTCCCGCCGCCGATCAGCAGCGAAACCGAGCGCGAATTGCGCCCGACCAGCAGTTCCAGCCCTAAACCGATCAGGATCAGGGGCCACAGCCGAAAGAGGACGGCGAGGTTGGCGCCGGAGATGACGTTCGCCTGAAAGAGCAGCCAGATCACGCCGATTGCGATCAGGATGAAAGCGCCAGTCGATGTGCCGTGTCTTTCACGTCTTAGTGTTGCCATAGGAGAATGTCCCCCATCTATATGCCAAGTAACATAACTCAATACGCAAATGCATTGCGTTAGGTTACGGAGGCAAAAGGAGAAAACCATAGAACGGGAGATGATCTATAGCAGCGCCAAGTTAGTGTTCGGCAGTGTAGGGGCGTTCAATTGAACGCCCCTACGAAGATTTTCAGATCACTGCTGTAAGGTTACGCTGCGGGGCAGTTGGGCGGTCCCTCCGGCGGGTAGGTCCAGCGCTGCTGAATCTGCTCGTCGGCGTTGAGGGTGCGGAACTCGTTGTAGATGGCGATCAGGCTTTCACAGTCGCCGCGAATTTCGGCGGCTTGCCCCTGAATGTACCAGCATTCGAAGCGGATGTCCGAGGTGGGCGTATTCTGCATGATTTGCAGCGACGAGCAGCGGTGCAAATCTTGCTGCGCTTGCTCGAAATTGCCCTGTAGAAAGTATTCCATCCCCAGCCGGTACCAGCCTTCCGACCAGCTCGGCGCGCGGCTCGTGACTTCCTCGCAGTAGCTGATCGCCATGTCGCGCTCGCGCAGCAGGCTGGAGAGTTCGCACAGCCGCAGCCGCGCTTTGACGTTGTTGGTGTCGTGGGTGAGCACCTGAAAGTAAGCGACCGTCGCCGCGTCCGAGTCGCCAATCAGCAGGGCGTACTGGGCGCGCTCGAAATAGAGCGTGGCGAGGTTGCCGTTGATCGTCAGCGCTCGCTCGACTGTGCGTACGGCGGTGTCGTAGCTGCCGGTGTCGCTGTAGGCGATGGCGAGCGCTCGCAGCGCGTCGAGTCCATCGTCGGCGGTGGTGGCGGCTTGGACGGCGCGCTGGCTCTCGCGCAGTGCTGCTTCGTAAGCGCCCACGCTGCCATATGCCAGCGCCAGCGCCGTCCGCGCCAGCGCGTGATCGGGGTTGGCTTCGAGCACGCGGCGGGCGGTATCGGCGGCATCGTCGGCTTGATCGACGGCTTGCAGGGCGAAGGCGTGAATCGCCAATACGTCCGGGTTGTCCGGCTGTTTGGCGATCATAGCGCTGGTGGCTTCCAGTGCGACGTCACGGTCGGAGGCGCGGTTGTATTCGGCGTAGCTGCGATAGACCAGCGCCCGTACCAGCAGCCGGAGCACGCCGGTATCGTCCGGCTGATCGTTCAACACCTGCCGGGCGAGGCTGATCGCGCCGGAGAGGTCGCCCCGGCTGAAGGCGTTCTGCGCCGATGCCATCAGGTCGCCGGTGCTGCCGGGTCTGACCGGGTTGGTCAGGCGGTTAATCCACAGCCAGCCGACGACGCCAACGCCGATCACCAGCACAATTGAGAACAAGATTGACAGGCAGCCCGCGGATCGACGGCGGCGTTTCCGAAAGGTCAGCCGTGATCTTGAACGCTCGATTCGCATGGTCGCCTAAGAGGTGTGCTAGAACAAGGACATACGCTCAGTTTAGCGCACATCTAGGCGAGAATCATCAAGAATTGCTCATGGTTTGAGAGATTGTAATCTGTACGGAATCCACAATCGATTTTTGCGTCGCTTTGAAGGGGTGATTAGCACGGTAGGGGCACGGCGCGCTGTGCCCCTACACCACGCTCCTAGAACGGCAGCAGCCCGGTTGGATCGACCGGGGTGTCGAGGTAGCGGACTTCGAAATGCAGGTGCGGTCCGGTCGAGTCGCCGGTCGAGCCGACCGCGCCGATCACCTGACCGGCGTAGACGTAAGAGCCGCAGCGGGCGCTGACTGAACTCATGTGTCCGTAAATGGAGGTGTAGGCGCCGTGCGCCAGCACGACCGAATAGCCGTAGCCCCAGTTGCTCCAACCCGCGAAGACCACCGATCCGCTGGCTGCTGCCATGATCGGCGTGCCCACCGGGTCGGCGAGGTCGACGCCGGAGTGAATCGAGCTAAAGCCGCGCACCCATGTATAGCTGGTGAGCGGTTTTGCCCAACCGCCGGTGCCACCGGGGTTATCGACCAAGCCGCAGCTTCCCGGATCGCCCGCGTCGAAGGAGATTTTCGCGCCGCTGGAATTGCCGCTCGAACTGGTGGTTCCGGCGATGCGCTGCACCGGCGGATTCCAGTTAATCGCCGAGTCAACGCCACCGGGGATCACGACGTGCGTCCCGCTGGGCAGTTGGGTATCCGGCGTCGCGCCGAACAAGTCGGGGTTGAACTCCGAGTCGATAATCGTATAGGGGTCGACCTGATAGCGCGTGGCGATGCTGGACACACTTTGCGCCGAAGGCACCGTGTAGTAGACGCCATCCACCGGCAGAATGTTCAACGTCTTGCCCGGACGCAGCGCTTCGACAATTGAGCGCTCGTTCGCCCACGCAATCGATTCCGGCTTCAGCCCGAAGCGCTCGGCGATCTGGAAAATCGTGTCGCCCGACTGCACCGTGTACTCGATCACCTCACTGCGCGGGCGGTCGGGGATGATGGTGAAGGCGGTGTAGTTGTCGCGCGAAATTTCCCAACCCGTCAGTTGGTCGATAGGTGCGACTGGCGTCGCCAATAGCTGCGCCATGCTGTCGGCGCTTAGGGTTGGCGGGATGCCATTAGAGATAACCGCGCTGTCGGTCGGGTTGTTCTGCTGAGGGGCGGTCGTCGGCGCTGGCGTCGTGGCGGTGCTGTCGGCGACGGTAGTCGCTGGAATGGTGTCAGGTGCTGGAGTTTCATTTGGGGTGAGGACGAGCAGCGCGGTGGCAATCGTCAGTCCCGCCGCTGCGATCAAGCTGACCAGTCCGAGCAGTCGCCGCCAGCCGGGGATTTCCTCCACCCGGCGAATCGGTCCGGTGTCCGCGAGATGATCGGGCACTGGCTCGTATGGATCAAAGTGTTGTGACATGCAAAAGCCTCATTGATACGCGGACGATGTTTCCACGTAAGCGCCGTGCAATACTAGCGCCGCGATCAGGATGTGGCAAGGTTGGGAATAGCTATCAGCGGTTAGCGGTTAGCTTTCAGCCGGGGCGGTTAAGGGTTGGAATTGGCTCGGCAAGGGGCGCTTGTAGGGGTGGGTTTCAAGCCTGCCCAGTGGAGGATCGCTGGTAGGGGCACGGCGCGCCGTGCCCCTACCAATTATGCCCCCTGTTCCGAATAATGGTGATTACGCTGCTTGAGGATGGCGCGGGCTTGTTCGGGCGTGTCCGCGAACGAGACGTTGCTGACTGCGTTTGCATCCAACCCGCGAATGGCGGCGGCGACCGTCTTGATCAGCGGGCTGGCGCCGACCACGACCACCGGACCCGATCCACCCTCGCCCATTTTCAACATGCGCTTGGCGTGCTCCAAGCTCGAAGGCGTGAACAGTCCGCCGGGGATGCTGACCCCCTGCCGCACGTCGAGGATCGCGCCGATCTCGCGGTCGGCGTGGTCGGTGACCTGCTTGATCTGGTCGAGCGTCGCGTACATTTCGTCCCACGTCCACTTGCGCGGGAACGCGCACAGCATCACGGTCTGGTCGTCGTTGTCCCAGTAGAGTTCAATGCTCATCCTTGTGCCCCCGTTATCCTTAGCCCCCCGTCTAGCCCATGAAGCTGATCCGCTGCTCAAAGCGACATGAGCGTTTGATTATTGGGTAGGCGCGTACAGGATCGATTACGTATGATCAAACCGTGAAGTTCTAGCGAGGGGCGATATGGTTGCAATTCATCCGCCTGAATTGGGCAAAGGCTGGATCACGGCAGCGATCTAGCGGTCGCTCTGAAGGTAGTTGACGGATGCGAAAATATGTTCTAATATGATCTAAGTGAGCGTGTGTTGCGAAAACCCAAATTCAAGTTGCGGTCATGAGGAGTAAGCGCATGTTCAGAACGAATCATGCTTTTTCCGGGTTCTCGGTCGACGACGTCGCCGCAGCGAAGGCGTTCTACGGCGATACGCTGGGGTTGGAGGTTGCCGAACTCAACGGGATGCTGCAAATCACCATCGGCAATGGCAGCCAAGTCCTGATCTATCCGAAAGGTGAGGCGCACGTCCCGGCGACTTACACCTGTCTGAATTTTCCGGTCGACGACGTTGAGGCGGCAGTCGACGAACTGACGCGCAAAGGTGTCCGTTTCGAGATTTACGATACCGAGTACCTCAAGACCGACGCCAAGGGGATCGCGCGGGGTGATGGTCCCGCTATCGCTTGGTTCACCGATCCGGCTGGCAATATCTTGTCCGTCCTTGAAGCCGAAGCCTAAGGAGCGCATCCATGATCACCAAAGTGGGCACGGTCTCGCTGTTCGTCAACGATCAGGACGCCGCTAAAACCTTTTATACCGAAATGCTTGGCATGGAAGTGCGAGAAGATCAGGCGTGGGGTGAGGGGATGCGCTGGCTCTCGGTCGCGCCGTCGGGTGCGGAAACCGAAGTCGTACTCTACAAACCGGACGAGAATTGGCAGCACTACGCGCAGGTGGTGGGCAAGTCGCAGGCGCTGACCTTCGAGGTCGAGAATCTGCGCGGCTTCGTCGAGGAACTGAAGGCGAAAGGCGTGCAGATCGCGCAGGACGTGACCACCGAGTTCTGGGGCACCTACGCCATCATCCTCGATCACGAAAACAACGCCCTGATCATGAACGACGCGGCAGCCGGGTAGAAAAGCAAAAAGCCTAACGCAAAGGCGCAAAGCGAAAAGAAAGACGCAAAGGATATGAACACATCTTTGCGTCTTGCCCTTAACCTTTTGCGCCTTTGCGTTGAATCGTTTACGCCAACTGCACGATCTCGTCCATCATGGCGTGGAATTCGGGGATGGTGAGCTGCTGCTTGGCGTCGCTCATGGCGACCGGCGGGTTCGGGTGGACTTCGACCATCAAGCCGTCGGCGCCGAGCGCTCGCGCGCCGCGCGCCAGCGGCTTGGCGATGTCGCGCCGTCCCGCGCTGTGCGAGATGTCCACGATCACCGGCAGGTGCGACTCCTGCTTGAGCACGGCAATCGTGCCCATGTCGAGCGTGTTGCGCGTCCACTTCTCATAGGTGCGAATGCCACGCATCATCAGCATGACGTTGGGATTGCCGCTGCTGACGATGTACTCGGCGGCGTAGAGGAATTCCTCCATCGTCGCGGCTAAGCCGTTCTTGAGGATGACCGGGCGGTCGATTTTGCCCAGCGCTTTGAGCAGGAAGCTGTTTTGCATGTTGCGTGCGCCCACCCAGAACACGTCCACGTAATCCAGCATCATCGGAATCTGGCTCAAGTCCATGATCTCGCTGACGACGTACAGGTTGTACTTGTCCGCCACCTGCCGCGCGATCTGCAAGCCCGGTTCGCCCATGCCCTGAAAATCGTAAGGTGACGTGCGCGGCTTGTACGCCATCCCGCGCATGATGCGGACGCCGCGCGCCGCCAGCGCCGCGCCGACTTCGTCCAACTGCTCGAAGCTCTCGACAGCGCACGACCCGGCGATCACGCTGAAGCCGCCCGCGCCGATCTCGTAGCCGTCAGGCATCCGAATGATCGTGCGCTCGTCCGGTGAGTGGCGCTGAACGCGGATTTTGGCGCGTGCCTGCTGCTCTTCCATCGCCAGCGATGCCCGGAAAATCTCGCGGAACAGCGCCTTGATCGTCTCGTTGCTGAATGGTCCCTTGTTCGCTTGCTCTAGCGCGGTCAGCATTTCCGCCTCGCGCGCTGGGTCGTAGTGCGAAACGCCCAGCTTCTGATGCAGTTTGCCGATCTCGCTGACCACGTTGGCGCGGCGCGTCAGCAGGTCGAGAATCTGCATGTTGATCTGATCAACTTGCGCGCGTAGTTCACTGACGCTCTGTTCGTCGGACATTGCTTATCCTCAATTTGTAAGTATTACGCTTCAGAGGTTGATTATAAACAGCAATTGGTGGTTAGCAATTAGCGAATCTGCGCGCCGGTCGTCACATCCCACACCTGCGTTCCTTTCCAAGTAGTCGTCTCGATGGTCTGGTTGTCGGTGAAACGCAGGCTTTCAATGTATTCCAGCGGACCCGCATAGCGGTAGGTAGGCTGCTGCGCGTCTAGGTCGTTCGGCAGGGTGGTCAAATCCCAGACGCGTAGGTAGCGCCTTCCGACGGCGAGATAATGCGCGTCTGGGCTGAGTTCAACGTCATTCAACGCCATGATGACCCCGCCGCCTTCATCAATTTTGACCTTCGCAACTTGCTGCCCGGTAGTCGTGTCATAGACCTGCACCGGACCATAGGAGTTTGTAATTACCAGATAGCGACCTTCGCCCGCAAACTCATAGGCTAGGACATAGCCGTGAACCGGATACCGCGCGAGCGTTGCTCCTGTATCCAGATCATAAACACGCAGTCCGCCCGCATAGATGTAAGGCGAGCATCCGTTTTCGGTCTCGCGGGCGGGCGTAGTCCCGTACAGCTTGTGATGCTCATAATCCCAGTAGGTATTCGTCACACCGCAGAAGTAATCGTCAATCAGCATCACGCGATTCGCCGGAACGTACCATAGATAGGTTCCCACATCTTTGACCGCAGCTAGCAGATAATCGCCGCTGGCATCCCACCAACCAACGCGCCCGCCACTAGTGGAGAAGCCAACAATTGTGCCGACCTGCTGGTTGGTGTCGGCGTCCCAGACGATGGTTGTGCCGGGCTTGCCGTGACTCGACGGCAGGCGCAGCGACAAATAGCGGCAGTTGGGCGACCAGTTGATCTGAATCAGATCGTCCAGCGACCAACCGTTCGCCTCAATCGCGGTGGCGAGCGCAGTAGGATCATGCCCGCATTCGGCGAGCGGGTCCTGATCAGTCGTTTGAGCGAAAACGTGAAAGACCGGGAGAGCACAGAGCAAGAGGATTATAAACAGGCGGCGCATCGTCAACTCCTTAATAAGTGAATAAGCTGACTTCACTATAAGGTAGATGGCGCTGACTTTCTCGCACGATACGGGTACGACAGCCACCCGTTTGATCCTTGGCGCGCCTACGCCTACCCTACGCCGGAATAATCGCTGTGTGGGCGCGGCGAAATGAGCTACAATTAGACATGTAGTGAGCCGATATGGACTATAGATAACTTTACAAATCTGATGGATGCCATAGGATATTGCACCATCCCAATGAGGTGAACTGATGCCCGATTTTATCCCCGGTTTGGAGTTATGCCGACTGTTTTTCGAGGACGCCGTCAAGCCGATCCTTGACGTCGCGTTTCCCGATCTGCGCTACGATGCCGCGCTGATCGGCTACGGCTCGGAGGTGCTGGGCTTCGACACGCCGATGTCCCGCGATCACAGTTGGGGACCGCGCCTGCGGCTGTTCCTCTCCGCCGACGATACGACGCGCTATGGCGAGCCGGTCAACCAAGCGCTGCGGCGCGGGCTGCCGCACCAGTTTCGTGGCTACCCGACCAGCTTCGTGCCGATCCCCGGCGAAGCCAGTCGCAGGCTCGAAGCGCGCAGCGTGGGCGAGGTCGATCACTTCGTCACGATTTCGACGGTCGCCGACGTCATGCGCGGCTACCTGAATTTCGACGCTGCCGCCGAGATCACCCCCGCCGACTGGCTGACCTTTCCGCAGCACAAGCTGCGAACGCTGACCGAGGGCGCGGTCTATCACAGCGGCTTAGGCGACCTTGACGCGCTGCGGGATCGGCTGAGTTACTACCCGCGCGACGTCTGGCTCTATCTGATGGCGGCGGGCTGGATGCGGATCTCGCAGGAAGAAGCGTTTGTCGGGCGGACGGGCGACGTCGGCGACGACCTCGGCTCGCGCGTGATCGCCGCGCGGTTGATCCGCGACCTGATGATGCTCTGCTTCCTGATCGAGCGGGTCTACGCGCCCTATTCGAAGTGGTTCGGCACGGGATTTGCACGGTTGGCGTGCGCGCCGACGCTAACGCCGATCTTCCAGCGCGCGCTCTCGGCGGAGAGTTGGCGCGAGCGCGAGCAGCACATGAGCGCAGCCTATCAGGTCGTCGCGGCGATGCACAACGCGCTCGCCATCACCGATCCATTGCCAACGGACGTTTCACCATTCCACGGACGCCCGTACAACGTCATTCACGGCGAGGTATTCAGCGAAGCGCTGCGGGCGCAGATTAGCGATCCCGAAGTCAAACAGATCGCCGCCAAGGCGTGGATCGGCTCGATTGACCAGTTCAGCGACAGCACCGATCTGCGCGAGAATACGTCGCTGCGCACGATGCTGCGGTCGCTGTACGACTGAAAATTCGTCTGCGTTTTTAGGGGCAAAACAGCTAAGTTGTGCTATAATAAGTACACTCCCTAAGCGAAGCGAAATTGGAGATTTGAGCGTGACCGACTTCTCTAAAAACCCCATCGACTTAGAACAAATGTTTCCTCGTGGCATGAATTCGTACCTCGCCGGAGCGGACGACATGCGCCTCGGCGTGGTGGTCGGCGGGTCGCTGAGCAAGGGGCTGATCGTCAAGCTGGACGTGGGCGTGCAGATCGAAGACCTCGCCGTCGGGCGCTACATCGTCGTTCACGGCGAGAGCAAGCGCTTCTTCTGCATGATCACCGACATCGTGCTCGACAACACCAACCCGGACATCCAGAGCGCGCCGCCCGACATCTCCGATCCGTTCTTGGCGGCGGTCTACACCGGCACGGCGGCTTACGGCAAGATCAACGCCCAGCCGATGCTGACCATCGACGACGGCGAAGCCAAGCCGACTCCTAAGCCGGTCAAGACGATCCCCGGTCACTTCATGCCGGTCATGAACGCGACCGTCGCCGACGTGAACGCGGTCTTCGGCGATGAGGATGCGACCCACTTCAACGTCGGCACGCCGCTGGAACTGGAGACCACCCAGATCAACCTAGACCTCAAGCGCTTGGTCGAGCGCTCGATTGGCGTCTTCGGCAAGAGCGGCACCGGCAAGAGCTTTTTGACGCGCCTGATCATCGCCGGAATCATTGCCCGCAAGCAGGCGGTCAACCTGATCTTCGACATGCACAACGACTACGGCTGGTCAGTCCCGGACGAGCGCGGCACGCCGTCGAAGGGACTCAAACAGTTGTTCAACGAGGATGTGAGCATTTGCACGCTTGACGCTGAATCATCGCGCAAGCGCGGCGCGAAGGTCGATTTCGAGGTCAAGATCGGCTACGACGAGATCACACCGGAAGACATCGACATGCTGCGCGCGACTATGAACCTCTCCGACGCCATGATCGACGCGGCGCACATGTTGGGGCAGCGCTGGGGTAAGACGTGGGTCAAGCGGTTGATCGACGCCGATGCTGATGACATGGAAGACATCGAAGCCAATACGCCGCATCGCGCCGGGACGCTGGCAGCGCTCCAGCGACGCTTGCAGCGCTTCGAACGCTGGGATTTCCTCGTCACCGAGTCGGTCGGCGACAGCGTCCAGCAGATCGTCGGGCTGCTCCACAACAACAAGAACGTGGTGCTCGAATTCGGGCGCTATGGTAACTCGTTGGAAGCTTACATGCTGGTTGCCAACTACCTGACCCGCCGCATCCACGAGTTGTACGTCGATCAAGTCGAGCGCTCGCTGGGCGACTCGTCGATGGAGCCGCCGCAGTTGGTGATCACCATCGAGGAGGCGCACAAGTTCCTCGATCCCAAGATCGCCAACCAGACGACCTTTGGCATTATCGCCCGCGAACTGCGCAAGTACAACGTCACCATGCTGATCGTCGATCAGCGACCGAGCGGCATCGACGAAGAAGTCATGAGCCAGATCGGGACGCGGGTCACGGCGCTGCTCGACAACGAGCGCGACATCGCCGCCGTGCTCACCGGGATCAGCGGGGCGGCGGGCTTGCGCGAGGTGCTGGCGCGGCTCGATACCAAGCAGCAGGCGATCATCATGGGGCACGCTGTCCCGATGCCGGTGGTCGTCAAGACGCGCAACTACGACGAGGAATTCTACGCCGCCATTCAGGGCGAGATCAGCGGGACGCCGGTCGCACGCATTCGCGCCGATGGCGACGGCAAGCGCGAGCGGAGATTGCGTTGAGGTATACCTAGACTTGGGCGAACCAATCCCGATTGATCGTGACTTTTTCGCTTTGAACGATTTCGGTTTTCACGCCCAAATTTAGCTCTTTGAGTTTGTCTATAAGCTGTTCACCGTTGATGAGATCGATAGGTGGAGCGCCATCTCGATTTGCCTCTTTGGTGGCATCAGGCGTAAAAGACCCGGTTGTTACAAGCAATCCTTTGTCAGCGCGTCCGACCATCGCGCCACGGAAGTCACGTATTTGCCCCGCGCCAACCGAACCGCGATAACGTTTGCATTGGAAGATCACGTGGAAGCTCAGAAGTCCCCCTAAACGCATGATTTCTTTGCCATCAACGCCACCGTCTCCACTCCTGCCAGTTACCTCCACTTGAGTAAATCCGGCGGCACGCAGTAAGTATTTTATGAGTTGCTCAAAAGCGGATGTATCCATATTGACAAGAATGTCGAGTAACTCTTCTTGCCAACGGAGATCGACATTTTCTTCTTCTAGTGAGTCTTCAGGCTCATTGGCTTGCGCTCTTAGCCTTTGCTCCCTGACAAACCGCTTGATTTCTTTAGGATTTACCTGATCAAGCTGCTTGCCTTCTGGCGACAACGCCCACACGCCGCGAACCGAGTTTTCTAGAATGTTGCACTTTTTAAGATAAGTTCGTGCCCAAGCAAGTCGATACTCAACTTCAGTCTGCCCCCCTTTATCCGGATTATGTAATACCTCAAGTTGCTCTGATGAAAGATTAGCTATCTCAACTGCCTTAGCGTTTATTTCTTCGACAGTGCCCGATCCCCCCAATGCCTTTAAGGCAGCAATTGTGGGATTCATGAGCAAATCGAAAGTAGGAACACGAGTCTGAGACACTGAGCAACACTTCTTTCTCTAATACCTCTTTGCATAATAATTATAGAGTAAGTTGTTGGTCTAGATGATTAAACCGCGCAAGCCTACTATATGCCGATTCTTTCCTGCTTTGGATGATTAAGCAACGTGCATGAGTCTGCAAATCTCCTTATAGTAGTAGAAGACCTGAATGCAGAGAGGATCACGCGATGTCAGTACGACGCCTAGCAGTTCTGCTATTTGCGCTGTTGGTGACGGCGGTGCCCGCCTTCGCTCAACAATCTGACCCGAACGTCAGCATCATCTATCCCCCGCCGATTTACGCGCTCAGCGGCAGCGTAAATATCGTCGGGACGGCGAACGCGCCGGGGATGACCAGCTACTTTCTCGAATTTCGCCAGTTGATCGACGCCCGCACCCCAGCAGACGCCAGCGTGCCGTGGCAGCCCGCGACGCTGCCGTCACCTTCGCCAGTGTTCAACGGCGTGTTAGGGACGTGGAACACGGCGCTCTCGCGCGACGGCTTGTACGAGCTGCGCTTAACCGTCTTCTTGATCGGCAACCAAATAACCTATGCGCGGGTGGCTCCACTGCGGGTCATCAACAACCCGCCGCCTTTCGTCGCGACGCCGACTCCAGCAGCGCCCGTCGTGATTATCGTGACGGCGACGCCGTCGGGCGCTGTGCAGCCGCAGCCGACCGCTGTATCCCAGAATCCGCAGGTGACCGCCGCGCTCGACGCCAACGTCCGCGCGGGCGACAGCGTGATCTACGCGCCGGTGGGGGCGCTGCTGCAAGGACAGAGCGCGCCGATCCTTGGCGTGAGTAGCACCGGATCGGGCTGGTGGCTGATCCAACTGTCGAATGGTCGGCGGGGCTGGATCGCGCCGAGCACGGTTCTAGTCTCCGGCAATCTCGCCAATATCCCGATCATGACGCCGCCACAGCCGACCGCCACGCCGACTCCGGTCGCTACCGCGACCCCCAACCTGCCCGACGGGATGATCTCGACCGTGCGCTTCGACCACACGCCGAAACAAGGCGAAGCCTTCAACGTGATCGTGACGGTCGTCAATCTGAGCGGCGTGGCGCTGCCGGGGGTGGCAGTTGCCTGCAATTTCACGCCGATGAATGTCTTCGTCAACCAGTTTATCACGCCCATGTCCGCCTTCGAGCAGCGCGACGTCTCGATCCCGGTGACGCTCAACACCGGCGGCGGCGGCAACGTCACGGCGAACTGCGCGGTGGACGTCAACAACCTTGTGTCGGAGATCAGCGAGAGCAACAACTTCTTCAACCTGACCTTCGTTCTCACCGAGCCATAAAGCATCGCTGGTAGGGGCGCAGCGCGCTGCGTCCCTAAACTGATTCTCCCACAACCAACACCTTCATGAGCGCGCGAAATGCAAACCGCGCGTATAGTAGAAGCACCGATGAACTCGAACAAGGAGTGTTCGATGCGACGACGTATTCTCCGACGACGTCTGCTCGTCTTGTTGTTGACGCTGCTGACGACGGCAGCGCCCGCCTTCGCCCAGCAGCCCGACCCCAACGTCAACATTAGCTATCCCCCACCGATTTATGCCCTCGGCGGCAGTGTGAAGATCGTCGGCACGGCGAACGCGCCGGGCATGACCAGCTACTTTCTGGAGTTTCGCCCGCTGATCGACGCGCGCACTGAGGCGGACGCCAGCGTGCCGTGGCAGCCCGCGACGCTGCCGTCGCGCGCGCCGGTGATCGGCGGCGTGTTGGGGACGTGGGATACGACGCTGGCTGTCGACGGCTTGTACGAACTGCGCCTGACCGTCTTTACCAGCAGCAATCAGGCGATCTATGCGATGGACAGTCCGCTGCGGATTCTGAACAATTCACCTGCATCTGGCGTCACGCCGACGCCATCCTCACCGGCGTTCTTCATCGTCACAGCGGCACCGCCGGCGCCGATCATCGTGCAGCCGCAGCCACAGCCGCAGCCTCAACTTACCGTCGCGCCGCAGAGTCCGATGGCGCAAGCCACCATCGACGCCAACGTGCGGGCAGGCGACAGTACCCTCTACGCGCCGGTCGGCGCGCTGCTGACCGGGCAGACCGCGCCCATCGTCGGCAGGAGCGCCCGCTCGACGTGGTGGCTAATCCAACTGCCCAACGGTCGGCAGGGCTGGATCGCGCCGAGCACGGTCATCGTCACCGGGGACACCAGCGGCGTACCGTATGCCACACCGCCGGAACTCACCACCACGCCGACGCCTGCCTTCACGCCGACGTCAGCCGGGACGCCGAATCTGCCGGATGCAGTCGTCAAATCGATCCGAATTCTAGGCACGCCGAGGGTAAACAGCCCCGGATACTTTGCGATCCTGATGACGGTGTGGAACCAGAGCAGCGCGCCGATGCCGCCTGTTAACGTCATCTGTCACATCGCGGCGCTGAACTTGAACGTCTCGCAGTTGATCAACGGCTTAGCCTCCTACGGACAGACGGACGTTGAGATATCGATGAGGTTCGACTCCGTTGGCAATCAAGCGCCTGTTACTGCGGTCTGCACGGTCGATGAAACCAACCGCGTCCCGGAGATCAACGAGAACAACAACAGTGGCAGCATCAGCTTCTACGTAGAGCCAGAGAACTAGGGGCGCATCACTGTGCCGCACGATAGTGCGCCTCTACGCTTCCGCGAGAATGGTCTCCACCAGCGCGGCGATCCGGTCATGGAGGTCGGTTGAGAAGGGGAATCCGAAATCGGCTGCCGTTTCCGCGCCCAGCCAGCCGGTGAGGTCGAGCAGTGCCAGCAGCGCCGCCTTCAGACTCGCGCGCTCGAACTGCGGGAAGACCCCCGGCAGGGCGGCGATGGCGCGTGCGTCCGCCCACTCAGTCATGAAGCGCCCGCCGTACCAAGTATCGACTCCGGGCTGTGCTGACTGTGCCTGCCACTCGATCAGCCGGAGCAGGTGCGGGTGCAGGTCGTTGGCGAACCAATGCTGCGCCCGCCAGAAGTCGCCCCGCGCGATGAATTTCGCCGTCGTTGCCGCCGCCAATCGGACGCCGCTGACGACGTTGGCGAACTCGGCAGCCGTTGGCGCCGGGCGCGTTCGTGGCGGCTTGGGCGCAAATTGGCGCGGCGATCCGAAGCGGTCGTAGATCACGGTCGTGCCACGCCGAAAGGCGTCCCAATCGTCGAACGGCTGCACCAGCGTCTCTAGATCGCGTGGATCATCCTCGACCGGCATCAGCACGGCGTCGATCTTCAACCCGCCTTCGTAGAGCACGTACCATTCGGGATCCCCGGCTGAGGTCGGCTCCATGTAGTTCAACAATACCTGCCCGAAGTTGCTCGTCCAACTCGGATCAGTGGCATAGCGCGCTTGATCGGTGGTGAAGATCAGCAGGTCTAAGTCCGACCATTGATCGGCGTTGCCCCGCGCCCGCGATCCGATCACGATGACTGCGCGGATCGCCGGTTGATCCGCTGCCCACCTGCTGACGCGCGCTTCAAGTTCCTCGTAAGTCATATTGGCTCCTCAAACTGGGCTGGTTGGCGTGGACGAAGCCGAGTTTTAAGTTAAGATGATGCATATTTGTGTTTGCGCCAGTTCACCATTATACGGAAAAACTCATGCCAACCATCAACTTGATCACCGAAGTACCGGGACCCAAAAGCCGCGAGATCGCCGCGCGCCGCGAAGCCGCCACTCCGCGCGGCGCGGCGAAAGCCTCGTCCATCGTGGCAGCGCAGGCGCAGGGCGCTGCCGTCACCGACGTCGACGGCAACACGCTCCTCGACTTCGCCGGGGGAATCGGCGTGCTGGCGGTCGGTCATTGCCCCCCGACTGTCGTCGCCGCGATTCAGGAGCAGGCGGCGAAGCTGATCCATCTGTGCGCTATCGTCGGCACTTACGAACCCTACGTCGAGGCGGCGGAACTCATGAACGCCATCACGCCGGGGAATTTCGCCAAGAAGACCATGTTCATGAACAGCGGCGCCGAGGCGGTCGAGACTGCTATCAACATCGCCCGCGCCCACACCGGACGCGCCGCGATTATCGTCTTCGAGGGGGCGTATCACGGGCGGACGAATCTCACGCTCTCGATGACCAGCAAGTACGGCTTGTTCAAGAAGGGTTTTGGTCCCTTCGCGCCCGAAATTTACCGCCTGCCGTTCCCTAACCTCTACCGCCGACCCGCCAGCATGACCGAGGAGGAGTACCTCGACGACTGTATCGCCCGGCTCGACAACGCCTTGATCGCGCAGGTCGATCCCAGCGCCGTCGCCGCGATTGTGGTCGAGACGGTGCAGGGCGAGGGCGGCTTTATCCCCGTGCCGCAGCGCTTCTTGCAGCGCATCCGCGAGATTTGCACCGAGCACGGCATCGTCATGATCAGCGACGAGATTCAATGCGGCTTCGGGCGCACCGGCAAGCTGTTCGCCGTCGAGCATTACGGCATCGTGCCCGACCTGATCACGACCGCGAAATCGCTGGCTGCCGGGATGCCGCTCTCGGCGGTGACCGGACGCGCCGAGATCATGGACGCACCGCATCCGGGCGGACTGGGCGGCACCTACAGCGGCAACCCGATTGCCTGCGCCGCCGCTATCGAGACTATCAAGTTGATCCGCCAGCCGGAGTTTCTGGCGCGTGCCGAGGCGGTCGGCGCGCGGATGCGCCAGCATTTGGTCGCCATCGACCGCGAATCCACGCTCGTGGATAACGTGCGCGGCTTGGGTCCCATGCTGCTGATCGAGTTGGTCACCAATCCGTTGAGCAAGCAGCCCGCCGCCGCGCAGACGGTCGAGATCGTCAACGAGGCGCTGCGACGCGGCGTGATCACCATCCGCGCCGGGCTGTACAGCAACTGCATCCGCTTCCTGCCGCCGCTCAACGTCACCGACGAGCAGATCGACGAGGGCATGAGCGTGATCGCCGACGCGGTGCGCGCGGTCGAGGATAAGCGTCAGCCGGTGTTGTAGAATTTGTCTTTGGGGCTGACGTCGATAAATCTTTTTCGACGTCAGTCTCTTATCTTAACGCTAAATTCTGTTAATATTCTCACGATTCGCGTATTCGCTCCTCAGAATTGCCCAGACTTGAAGCTCACTACCTGTTTGAGTATAGACCTTTGTAGATTTTGATTGCTATCTAGTCGTTGATTAGCAGCTTCGTGTGTCTCATGGAGTGAGTCATGTCGTTTGTGTCTTTTGAATTCGTCATCTTCGCCCTCATTGTGCTTCCGCTTTATTTCATATTATCCCCACGTTTTCGAGGAATCTTGCTGCTCTTATCCAGTCTGTATTTTTATTACTTCGGCAATGGGGCTTTTATATTGATCTTGTTAATGACCGCTCTGGTCGATTTTTATCTGGCGAGAGCGATTAGTAGGGACGAAAGGCAAACCCGGAAGCGCCTGTATTTGATCGGCAGTATGTCTCTCAATTTAGGCATCCTGTTCTTTTATAAGTATTTCAATTTCTTCGCTCAATCTTTTGGCAGGATGGTTTCAATCGTCGATCAAGCTTATCAAGCACCTCGCTTGGATTTGATTTTGCCTATCGGCATCTCGTTTTACACATTTCAAGAAATGTCTTACGTGATCGACGTGTACCGGGGCAACCTCACGCCCGCGAAGAACTTCGGTGTTTTCACAACCTACGTTGCCTTTTTCCCGCAGCTCGTCGCGGGTCCAATTGAGCGCGGGACGAATTTGCTGCCTCAGTTTTACGAGCGCTTTAAATTTGACGCCGACAGGGTGACACGTGGGCTTCGTCTGATTCTCTGGGGCTTCTTTAAAAAAGTCGTGATTGCGGATCGGTTGGCGACTTACGTCAACGCTGTCTATGCCCACCCCACGGCGTACTCAGGCTTACCTCTACTCATCGCCACGTTTTTCTTCGCCTTCCAAATCTACTGCGACTTTTCAGGCTACACAGATATTGCAATTGGTCTCGCTGAAGTGATGGGCTTCAGTCTCATGAACAATTTTCGTCAGCCCTATTTTTCTCGCTCGATTAGAGAGTTTTGGCGTCGCTGGCATATCTCGTTGTCCACGTGGTTTCGGGACTATCTTTACATCCCGCTAGGCGGAAATCGGGTGACCTTTAGTCGAATGCTCTTTAATCTGCTGGTTGTATTTGTCGTGAGCGGATTATGGCATGGGGCAAGCTGGACTTTTGTCATTTGGGGCGCGCTTCATGGTCTGTATATCATGGTCGAAACGATCCTCGCTCGGTGGCGAGCACCGAACACAACTACCCATCCCGTTCGCGCAGCTTTGAGCATTGGGATTACCTTCGTACTCGTATTGGTGGCGTGGGTATTCTTCCGAGCACAGACATTCAGCGACGCTTGGTACGTCGTCACCCATATGTTTAATCTGGGACACATATCACTTTCTGCAGTGGTTCAACCATTCCCCGCCAATGACAGTATCGTTCCCATCTTAGAGCATGTTAATTTCGCGAACCTCAGTTCGCACACGCTCGTATTGTTATATGCATTTGGGTTGATTGTCCTTCTGCTTCTGATCGACTTCATCGATGCTCGTGAAGGGTTGAATGCGTTTCTGAACCGGCTCCCGACTCTGGTGCGTTGGCTTTATTACTACGTGCTGATCTTCACTATCTTATTGATGGGAGCATGGGGTTCGCAACAGTTCATTTACTTCAAATTTTGAGGCTAGTAGGCGATGCCATGCGAATGAATAGAATGACCTCTAAGTTCCTTGTGCGCTTCGGTATCTTCCTCGTTCCGCTCATGCTTTATTTTGGAGTCACGACCTCGATTTTGTTGTTTGGTGGCGAGCTAATGCCACTCACGCAAGTGGCGGAAGCACAATTGAGCAATCCTGATACGCTTTATAGGCGCTTCTACCGGGATGACTTTAGACCCTTTAAGCTGATTTCAACGGAATTGCACCGACCCGAAGTGCTGGCGTTAGGATCGTCACGCATCATGCAGTTTCGCTCGGCTGAGTTTGTCAATGGCAATTCTATTTTCTATAACGCTGGTGGTAGTGCAGGTAATGTCTATGAGGTGCGATCATTTCTTGAGCAACTCGATCCGAACGCACTCCCGAAAGTGGCGATTATCAACCTCGATGAGGATTGGTTTCACCCCCGGTATGCACAATTTGCGCGAGCACAAGCACCATGGAGTGTGGACTTTTCGCAAGAGGATATCTACCAGTTTCTTAACCTGACGCGCCTCACTTTAAATGACGTGGTCATGGGCACTTATCCAATTGCCCCGATTTTTGGAGGAACGGATCCTTTTTATCACGATCCGGCAATTGGGATTGGTGCGCTTACCCATTCCGGGGGTTTTCGCGGCGATGGCAGCCGCTCATATGGAAGCGTCATTTTAGATCCAAAGACGAATGATGAACGTTTCGCGGAGATGCGCGCTCGAATGCAAACGGAAGGTAGTCGCTTTGCATACGGAGATGTCGTGGATGAAGGCGCACTTGAGGAAATTGCCGCCTTAATGCAATTTGCTCAGGATAATGGAATCGGGCTGGTTTTGTTTTCGCCGCCTTATCCGCCAAGTATCTATAACGAAATGATGGAGTCCGGGCATTACACCTATATGACGAAAACTATCAATCGCCTCGCGGAGTTGGCAAGACAGCATGGCGTTCTTTACTACAACTTCATGGATGGCGGAACGTTAGGCACGGATGACGACTTCTTCGATGGCTTGCATGGTTCTGAGTACATCTATTTGCACATGCTTCTGGAAATGCTGAAAGACCCGAATAACCCCTTGATTCGCTACACCAACGTCGATAATCTAACCGCTGCATTTCAGAGACCCCGTCTCAACCAATTTGAGGTCTATGGCGACGTATCACAAGCTGCGAATTAGGTGTTCCTACTTTAGGGACGTGGTGCGTAATGTCTGATCGGGTGTAGACTGTGGTTCAGGGGATTTAGCGGAATTGAGGTTCGTGTGACCGACCGGGTGCTCTTAAGCGCAAGTCCGAAAAACGTCGAAACCTGCGTCGATCTTGCCGCGCGCTTCGGTCTGGGGATCGAAGTGATGGCGTTCGCCTACGCCGACACGCTTGACGGCGATTGGCGCGGCGTGCTGGCGCACTATCAGCACCTGCTCGAACCCGTGCCGGGCTTGATCACGATGCACGGTCCCTTCATGGACATGGCGGCGGGCAGCCCGGACGGGCAGATCAACACGGTCTGCAAGGGGCGCTTCCGCCACGCGATCCGCATCGCCGCCGAACTCGGCGCGGAGATCGTCGTGCTGCACGCCAACTTCATTGCCTTGATTCACACCGACGACTATCGCAAAGGCTGGCAGCAGCGCAACGTCGATTTCTGGGGCGAGATCGCCGAGTACGCGGGCACGTTGGGCGTGACCGTCGCCGTCGAGAACATGTGGGAGTTCGATCCCGACATCATCGGCGACGTGCTCAAGACCCTCGATCATCCCAATTTGCGCGCCTGCCTCGACGTGGGGCACGCGCATCTCTATTCCGACGTGCCGTTCACGACGTGGCTCGAAACCCTGAAGTCCTACCTTGTCCATGTCCACACCAACAACAACGACGGCGTGCTCGACATTCACGGCGGTCTGGGCGGCGGCGTGCTCGATTACGCGGCGCTGCTGCCGCTGCTGCGTGCGCTGCCGCACCCGCCGTCGATGACGATGGAGATGGATAAGACCGTCGATATGGAAGCCAGCCTGTCCTACTTCCAGCTCGCCGAGCAGGATCACGCGGGCAGCGATTAACCTTTTCACCTTAATGGAGTACCTTGATGCGCCGACTCACCCTCGCCCTTGTCCTGATCCTTATGCTGACCTCGGTCATGTTCGTTCTGGGGCAGAACGAACCCGTGCCACCGCTGCAAATCACCGTCGATAACGAGACCTGCCGGATGGCGTTAGCGGAAAATGCCGCGCTGCCCGACTTTCCGGCAGCGACCGCTGAAACGGCGACCGGAGCTGAGGCTCTGGCAACCGTTGAAGCGCAAGCGACCGCTGAACCGATGCCTACCTATCCGGTGCTGACGCTCGGCGACGGCTGCACTTACTTGACCTCGCTGCTGCACGTGCCCAGCAATGGTACGCTCTGGATTACCTTGTCGATCCCCAACGAGTTCCCGTGGCAGCAGTTCCAAACTGTCCCCGATGATCCGAACCCGCCCCAGCTCGACAAGCGCGGGCGCTTCGTCGGCTGCGCCAACCCGGAACAGGGCGAGCAGACCTGCTACCTCCTCTGGAGCTATCTGAGCGCGACCTATCTGATCGAAATCCCGCTGACGGTGCGCAGCGCTTACATCGCGCCGCTGGTGACTAACACGCCGCAGTTTTCCACGCCCGTACCACCACCCGAAAACAGCGGCGTCTGGGGCGACTGCGGAAGCTGCACCACCTGCGGCGGTCCGGTCGAACACTGCGTGCTCGCGCCGGACAATACCTGCGTGTGGGACGCCGAGCGCTGCGAACCGAAAGGCACAGCACGCCGCTCTCGCCGACGGTCGCGCCCAGCACGTAACCGGCATGGACGCTCACTTGACCGGATCGTGCAGCTAATGCGCGTGCTAGCGAAGCTCGATGTTGGTAGGGGCACGGCTTGTGAAACCTGCCCCTACGGCGCACATTTTCGGTCAGAAGCCAATCTGTAAGAGTTGTCTTTGAAGTTCCGTTCGCTTTCACCCCGCTTTCAGGAAATCTCCGCTACAATCAACCAGACACGTTTGAATTTTTTACAAGGAGCAGCCGTGAGCAGCGTTACGAGACACGTCCTCAGCAACGGCATGATCGTCTTGCTGAAAGAAGTCCACAGCGCGCCCATCATGAGCTGGTGGGTGCTTTACCGCATCGGCAGCCGTAACGAGCGCACCGGCACGACCGGCATTTCGCACTGGGTCGAGCACATGATGTTCAAGGGGACGGATCAATTCCCGGCGGGGATGCTCGACAAGGCGATTGACCGCGTCGGCGGCTCGTGGAACGCGCAGACCTTCCTCGACTACACCGCCTACTACGAGACGCTGCCCGCCGCCGAGATCGACCTCGCGCTGCGCTTGGAAGCCGACCGCATGATCAACGCCAAGTTCGACCCCGAAGAAGTCGAATCCGAGCGGACGGTGATCATTTCGGAGCGGCAGGGGTCGGAAAACTCACCCATGTTCTGGTTGGGCGAGGAAGTCCAAGCCGCAGCCTTCCGGGTGCATGGCTATCACCACGAGATCATCGGCGACATGACCGACCTGCACACCATGACGCGCGACGATCTCTACAACCACTACAAGCAGCATTACGCGCCCAACAACGCGATTGCTGTCGCCGTCGGCGATTTCGACAGCGAAACGCTGCTGGCGCGGATCAAGGAACTCTACGAGCCGATCCCGGCAGCGGAGCCGAAACCGCTGTTCATGCGTCCCGAACCGGAGCAGGTCGGCGAGCGCCGCGTGACGGTCGAGCGCCCCGGCGCGACCCCCTTTATCCAGATCGGCTATCGCGTCCCGGCAGCCACCGATCCCGATTGGTTCAAGCTCGACTTGATCAACAGTCTGCTTTGCGGACCGGACGGCATGGGCGGCGGCGGTATCGACAACAAGACCTCGCGGCTCTACAAAGCGCTGGTCGAGACCGAACTGGCGGCGTCGGTCGACGGCAGCATGACCCAGACGATTGACCCGTTCATGTACATGATCAACGTGGTCGTCCGCGACGACCAAGCGCCCGAAGCGGTCGAGGCAGCCCTTGACCGCGAGATCGACCGCCTGCGCAGCGGCGACGTGACCGAGGCGGAACTCGTCCGCGCCAAGAAGCAGGCGCGCGCGCTGTTCGCCTACAGCAGCGAGCGCGTGACCATGCAGGCGTTTTGGCTGGCGTTTGCCGAGAACATCACCAGCTATACGTGGTTCGAAAATTACGTCGCTAACCTTGAAGCGGTGACGCTCGACGACGTGAAAGCCGCCGCTGCGCATTATTTGCGCCCGCAGAACCGCACCGTCGGCATCTTCATTCCCACCGGCGATGATGACGAATCCGACGAAGACGAAGCGGTGGAGGAATACGCATGAGCGACCAACAGAGTGGACGTTCGCTCCCAAGTTCGCAGACGATTACGCGCGTGACGCTGCCGAATGGCATTGTCGTGCTGGTGTACGAAAAGTTCGACGCGCAATCGGTCGTGATCGCCGGATCGCTGCGGGCGGGCAGCATTTACGAATCTGTCGCGCAAAATGGGCTGGCGGCGCTCACGGCGTCGGCGTTGATGCGCGGCGCTCACAAGCGCGACTTTGCCACCATCAACGAGGCGCTCGAGAGCATCGGCGCGGACGTTGACGTCAGCGCGGGCACCAATACGGCAGGCTTTTCCGGGAAGTCGCTGGCGGAAGACCTGCCCATACTGATCGACGTGCTGGCGGATGTGCTGCGCGCGCCGACCTTCCCGCCGGAGCAGGTCGAGCGGCTGCGCGGCGAACTGCTGACCGGGCTGCAAATTCGGGCGCAGGATACGCGCTACCGCGCCAACCGCGCTTTCCATGAGGCGCTTTACCCGGCGGATCATCCCTATCATTACAGCGTGCGCGGCACGCCGCAGACCGTCGCCAAGCTGACGGTCGACGATCTCAAGGCGTTCCACGTCCAGCACTACGGACCGCAGGGCATGATTGTCGTGATCGTCGGGGCGGTCAAGGCGGCGGATGCCGTCGAGATCGTCCGCGCGCGCTTCGCCGACTGGTCGAACCCCGATCAACCCGCCGAACCCGCGATCCCCGCCGTGCCGCCGATCACCGGGGAGCGGCGCGAAATCGTCGCGCTGCCCGGCAAAACCCAGTCCGACATTGTGCTTGGCTTGCCGGGTCCGTCGCGCTTCAGCCCGGATTATCACGCCGCGACGCTGGTCAACAGCGTGCTCGGTCAGTTCGGTATGATGGGGCGCATCGGCAAGAGCGTGCGTGAGGAACTCGGCTTGGCTTATTACGCTTACAGCCAAGTCGACGGCGGCTTCGGCGCGGGTCCGTGGAGCATCGTCGCGGGCGTCAATCCGGCGAACGTCGAACTCGCCATCGAGCGCATCCGCGACGAGGTGCGGCGGCTGGTCAGCGAAGCAGTAGACGAAAGCGATCTGGCGGACAATCAAGCCTATTTCGTCGGGCATCTGCCGCTGCAACTGGAGAGCAACGAGGGCATCGCCTACACGCTGCGCAACATCGAGACCTACGACCTCGGCCTGGATTATCTGGTCAACTACCGCGACCTGATCTACGGCATGACCAGCGCTGATCTGCTGGCGGCTGCGCGCCACTATCTGAACCCGGACGCGCTGGTGATTGGCGTTGCCGGACCCGAAATGCGGTAGAATAACAATCTGGGTTAAGGCGTTAACTCCGGTCTCGAATGATCCCCAAGGAGTATCTGAAGATTCCCCAAGGTGAGAGCGTCGGGGCGTTCAAGGCAACCGAAGGTTGCACAACGCCCCGACGAGGACATTCGACACGCCGAATGAACGCCAGACCCATTGATCGTTAATCGAATGTAGAGGTGACGATGTCTAAAGTGAGGATTATCGCTCTTGTCTTCGTGTGCTTGGCAGCCGGGACGCTCCGAGCGCAGGACTCCACGACGGCACCTGATCCGTCGGGCGTGCAGTTGGTGCAGGTCGGCAGCGGCTTCGACCGCCCGCTGTTTCTGACCCACGCAGGCGATGGCAGCGGGCGCTTATTTGTCGTCACGCAGCCGGGCAAAATCTGGATCATTGGCGACAGCACCGGAACCTACACCGGCTCGCAGACGGTGTTTCTCGACGTCTCCAACTTGATCAGCCCGGAAGTCTTCAACGGCGGCTACAGCGAGCGCGGGCTGCTTGGCTTGGCGTTCGCGCCGGATTACGCCACCAGCGGTGTTTTCTACGTCGACTATACTGACCTGCGCGGCAATACAGTGCTCGCCAGCTATCACGTCTCGGCGGATAACCCCGACGCCGCCGATCCCAACAGCGCGATCATCATCCTGACTCAGCAGCAGCCTTATGCTAATCACAACGGCGGCAATCTGGCGTTCGGTGCCGACGGCTATCTCTACGTTGGTTTTGGCGATGGCGGCTCGGCGGGCGACCCGCAGGGCAACGGGCAAAATCTGGATACGTGGCTCGGCAGCATCTTGCGGATCGACGTGAGCGCCGACGGCTATACCGTCCCGGCGGACAACCCGTTCGTGAATACGCCCAACGCGCAGCCGGAAATCTGGGCGTATGGGCTGCGCAATCCGTGGCGCTTCAGCTTCGACGCCCAGACCGGCGACCTCTACGTCGGCGACGTGGGGCAGGCGGCGTGGGAGGAAGTCGACTTCCAGCCCGCTGGCGATCCCGGCGGCGAGAATTACGGCTGGAACGCTTACGAGGCGACCCATCCCTACAGCGGCGCGCCAGCGCCCGCGAACATGACTCTGCCGATTGCCGAATACTCGCATTTTGACGGCAGCGGTATCGCCGTGACTGGCGGCTACGTCTATCGCGGGTCGGCGCTGCCGCAGTTGGACGGCGTCTACTTCTACGGCGACTACGGCACCGGCAACATCTGGTACGCCTACCGCGACGCTGCCGGCACGTGGCAGAGTGATTTCTTCATGCGCAACACTGGCAACCTGATCAGCTCGTTCGGGCAAGACCAAGCGAACGAACTCTACGTGATCGACATCGGCGGCGGCACGATCAAGCGCTTTGAACCCACCAGCTAAGCACACCCCGGACAGCGGCGGCAGCACCGCCGCTGTTCAGCTTTCCCCCATGACGTTACAAGTCTGAAAAATTCATCAATTTTTGGCATCGGCTTCGGATTCTCATGTATTCTTAATCTGGTGATTGTAGTGGGCTGATTTAGGGCTGTGTAACTCCACAATCACCTTATTCTGTCATGCCCATAGTTATAATTGCGACATGCTTATCACTAGTCCATAATTCCGGCGCGCTCGCTGCCTGTTGTCGAGCGCGCCCAATCTCGACCCGGCATTGACGCTGCCTTCCTTCTGACTTCGCTGCCCGCACGCCTCTCGCCGCGCTTTCGTGCTGATGTCACCTTTCGCCGACGTGCCGCGAGTTGATCTTATGATACGAAGCGACGACTACCTCGAACAACATCCTGAAGCGTACTCGCTCTACGAGGACCTCCGCGAGATCGCTGATTTGGCGAGCGTTCCGGCGTGGCTTGCGGACAATCGCGCCTCCGTCCAGCGCACATTGATTCAAGCGCTGCCCGTTTTGCCGCTCTACGAAGCGACTGTCACCGCGATCATGGAAGTGCTGGTCGCCGTTATAACGGACTCGACTCACGCCGAGTGGTTTAGAGCGGTTGTCGCTGCCAGCCTTGCCGTCCCTTATCTTGCTACCAATCTCTTTCAAAGTTCCTTCCGCAGCGCCCTTCTGCGCTTGAGCGCCCTTGCCGGAACTTATGGAGCGGTCGAAGCGGCGTCGCCCGCCGAGCTGCAAGCGCTGCTGGAAGCCTACATTCAGTTGATCGACGTGTTCAACTACAACCACAACCTCCATATCCCGGATCGGCTGTTCAGCGAGATGTGCCAGACCGGGCTGATCGCGCGCAAACACGGCTTGAATGACCTGTATGCGAAGCTGAACCGGCACTGCGCGCACTACTATCTCAATCAGGGAGAATTCGTCGCTGCTGAACGCCATGCTAAACAGGCTTTGAGCGAATACGGATACGTCGATAACAACTCTGGTAGTGCGGATGCCAGTTACGCGCTTGCCATCACCTACCGTGAAGACCCCAGCCTCAGCCATCAGAGCGATGCTTATCTCCAGCGTGCGCACTCGCAGGAGCAGCCGGATCATCTCACCGGGCGCGACTATATCCTGTTCTACGAGGAGGGTGTGCGCGCCTACCTCGACGACTTGTACGGCTTGGCACTGACCTATTTTGACGATGCCCTCGCCGGTTTTGAGAAGTTGAAAGCGGCGCATCACGTCGCGATGACCCATACCATGCTGGCGATGACCTACATTTACATGGGGCGCTTTGCCGACGCCGAGGTGAAGATCGCCGTCGCGCGGCAGGGCTGGGAGGCGCTCGAAAATGAATTCGAACTGGTCAATCTCCACTTCGTCGATGCCGATTTGGAATTGCAGCGCGGCAACCTCGCCTTGGGGTTCGCCCTGCTCGACGAAACTCAGC
Source organism: uncultured Chloroflexia bacterium (assembly GCA_963826685.1). Taxonomy (GTDB): domain Bacteria; phylum Chloroflexota; class Anaerolineae; order Aggregatilineales; family Phototrophicaceae; genus Flexifilum. The sequence goes on from CAWGYC010000014.1 coordinate 193,522, forward strand.
GCATGGCGGAGAAACTGCCCGACAGCGAGTCGCGCGCTCAGTTGATCGTCCGCATCGAGGAGCACCGCGACCGCTTCCAAAAGCGTTAAATCAGCAAAGACTATCGGCGCCGGGTTCAGAAACGACCCGGCGCTTTTGAGTACGGTGGCTTAGCATAGGCTTAACGTGGGTTGAAATAATGTAAAGTCTCCTGTAATCTTCGGGTTGAACGAAACCCGAAAGAGGAGAGTTATCGTGAAACTCAAAGCTTGGATTTGTGCGCTGCTGATCGCGTTGTTTGCGCTTCCGGCGCTGGCGCAGGACAGTGTCAGTCATACCGTCGCCTTCGACGGCTTTAGCTTCAATTTTCCGTCGTCGCTCGCTGCGGACGTGAGCATTACCCAGTACCCCAGCGACCCCACTTCGCTCGATCAACCCGGCGGTCCCGAAGTTCGGCACACCCAGTTCGTGCTCTACAACGCTGCGCCCGCCCCGGAGACCTTCTACGAAGGTGCGGGTGGCGTTCGCGTCTACAACACGGCGGATTTCGCGGGCTACGATCAGTCGCAGCAGCAGCTTCAACTCCTGCAAACGCTGGTCGCCCAACGCCCTGATCTGGCACAGTACATGACGACCGACCAGAGCAGCAACGTCTTTAATTTGCCCTTCCTGCCCGTGCAGCCCGCCGCGCAGGTGATCCGCGCCCGCGCTCAATACGTCGATACCGGCGTGTTCAGCGGCGTTAGCTACGTGACCGTCTACCGGCAGGACGTCTCGCCCTTCGTTGGCGGTGATTTCCGCTACGTCTTCGAGGGCATCAGCACCGATGGCAGTACCCTCATTTCCGCCAATTTCCCGTTGACCACGACGCTGTTCCCGGCAGAAATCCCGGCTGACTTCAGCATGGACAACTTCGCCGCGACTTTCAACGATTATCTTCAGCAGAGCGTGACGACCCTCAACAGCGCGGCTCCGACCGATTTCACGCCGTCGCTGACCACGCTCGACGCGGTCGTCCAGTCGTTCGCCTTCAATCCGATGAGCGCGCCGATAGTATCCCCGGCGACGCCTGCGCCGACGGCGACCTTGGTCAACACCGATCCGACCCTCGGTGGGCTGGCGAACGCGACTTGGGTGCTGACCGCCTACGGCAGCGCCGACAATCGGCAGCCTGCTCTTGGCAATCCGGCGGTGACGCTGACCTTCTCGCAGAGCGGCATCGGCGGCAGCGCGGGTTGTAACAGTTACGGTGGCGCTTTCCAGTACAGCGGCACTTCGCTGACCGTCAGCGGCGTGCATTCGACGCTGATGGCGTGCGACCAGCCGGTTCAGGATCAAGAGAACGCCTATCTCGCGGCGCTGACGGCGGCCACCGGCTATCAGGTCAGCGGCAGCCAGCTTCAGATCAGCTATGACGGCGGCGTGCTCAATTTCACAGCGGCGGATGCGCTCAACGGCGTGCAGGCGACCGCCGAACCGACCGCGGCGGGCTGATCGCCACAGGCGATCCGGTAAACAAAAACGGGATGCACAACGCATCCCGTTTTGATTCTGTTTGCGTGCGGCGGTGGCTAGACTCTGACCGCTTGGCGCTGATCCCGGCGCAGATTCAAGCCCACCGGACGCAGCGACAGCCCCGCCTCGATCTGCGGCGTGCCGGTGGTGGCGGGCGTCAGTTGATAGTGCTGCGCCATCAGCGCGAGCACCGGCTTGGCGAGCGCCAGCATGAATGACTGCTCGCTGGCGGCGAAACGACCTGCGCCGAAGGGCAGGCTGGCATAGGCGCCGCCGTGCTTCACCAGCGCCTCGCTGTAACGCTCTGGCAGAAACTTTTCCGGCGACGTGAAGCAGCGCGGACTATGGTGGATCACGTAGGGGCTGATGAAGATGGTGCTGCCCGACGGCACGTAGTAATCGCCGATGCGCGCCTCGCGCTTCGCCTGTCGGCTCACCAACCAGACCGGAGGATACAGGCGCAGCGTTTCCTTGAGCACCATGTCGGCATAAGCGAGTTCGGCAAGGTCGTCGCCGGTTGGCTTGCGCACCCCCAGCGCCGCGTCGATCTCGTCGCCGAGCGTTTCGGTAGCGAGCGGGTTCTGCGCGAGTAGCTGGAATGCCCACGCCAGCGTGTGTGCCAGCGCTTCCGTCCCGGCGTAGAACAGCGCTAGCATTTCGTCGACCGCTGCCGCTTGGCTTGCCGATGCTTGCAGCAGGCACGAGAACACGCTGTAGCGCCCCTGCGTTTGATGCACGTTGATCAGCGCCGCGACCATCTGCTGGAGTTCGGCGGCGGCTTGCTGGCGGCGGCGGTTCTGCGCCGTCGGAATCCACAGCGGCGGCGTCAGCGGCGACTGGAACGAGCGGTCGTCGCGCTTGGCGAAGATCGTCTGCTCCAACTGCCGCGCGATCTTGACGAGCTGCCCGTCGACGTCGCCGAACAGCGTCCGCGTGACCAGCCGCCGCGCCAGCGTTGTCAGCATCGGCAGCGGATCGCCGCCTTGCCAGTCACGCAGCGCTCGCACGCTCAACGAGATCACGTCCTCGGCGAACACGTCGAGCCAGCGGCGGTTGTAGACGCCCTGCACCAATTTCTGCTTGCGGACTCGTTCTTCTGGCGGGAACAGGTCGTGTCCCATCGCGCTGTTGAGCGCTCTGGCGAGGCTGTGTTTTTCGGCGAATAAATCGACCTGCTCGACCAACACCCAATGGGCATCGCGCGGGTTGGTCAGCAGGTAGGCGTGCGAAGGACCGAACCGGAAGTGAACGATGGCACCGTAAGTGCGAGCAGCTTGCACCATGTAATCGAGCGGTGCTTGATTAAACTTCGGGGCATCACCTAGCAATAAACTTTTTTGGGGACCGGGTGGGAAAAAGGCATCCATATTCCATTAATCCTAAATGATCTTTATGTGAAGCTAGCACAAAGATAGCGTAATCCTACCCAATATTCATATATGTGAATAGGGATTTTCGTCCCTAAATTGAGCGCAGATGCTCAGTACGCGCCCTGCCGGAGCAGCACGCGCGGGATCGTCAGCATCAAAATTTGCGCGTCCAACTGCATCGACCAGTTCTCGATGTAGTAGATGTCGAGCAGGCACATCTCGTCGAACGGGACTTCGCTGCGCCCGTTGATTTGCCACAAGCCGGTCAACCCCGGCTTGACTTGCAGCCGCTGACGATGCCACGGCTCGTACAGATCGACTTCTTCAGGCGTTGGCGGGCGCGGACCGACGATGCTCATGTGACCCATCAGCACGTTGACCAGATTCGGCAGTTCGTCGAGGCTGGTCGTGCGGATGAAGCGCCCGACGCGCGTCACGCGCGGGTCGTTCTTGATCTTGGGGCGGCGCAGATCGACTTCCTGCGTTCGCATGACTGCGTCGCGCAGCTTATCGGCGTCGCGGATCATGCTGCGGAATTTGATCATCTTGAACGGCTGCCCATTTTCCCCGATGCGTGGGGAGGTATAGAAGATCGATCCCTGACCTTCAAGCTGGATCGCCAGCGCGACCAAGCCGCCGAGCAGCACGAGGATCGGCGAGGCGATCAGGATCAGCGCGAGGTCGAGCGCTCGCTTGAAGAGGCGGTTGGTCGCTTTGAAAGGGACGTGCCCGTTGACGCGCAAGAGCGGGATGCCGTCGAGATTTTCTACCAAGACCTGTCGTAAATTTAACTGGAATACGTCGGGGACGACGCTCACGTCGACGGCGACGCGCTGGCAGATTTCGATCAGGTTGACGATTTGGTCGTGGTAGGTCCACGGCAGCGTGATCACCACCAGATCGACTTGATGCTCGTTCAGGATTAAGTCGAGGTTCTCGATGCCGCCCAAGCCCTTAACGCGCCCTAGATCGACGCGCGCTTGCTCCGGGTCGTGGTCGAGATAGCCGACCGGCACGTAGCCTTGGTCCTTGCGCGCGATCATCGTCCGCAGTACCGAGCGTCCAACGTCGCCGCCGCCGACCACCAGTACGTGCTGAATCCCGATCCCGCGCTCGCGCAGCCGCGCGTAAGCGATCCGCCGGACGATCCGCGCCGACGCCAGCAGCACAATCGTGATCGCCGCGACGTAGACGATCATCAGGCGGCTGAAGACCTGCGGTTGAAAGACGAAGCTGATCGCCAGCAGGATCACGGTGGCGTTGGTCACGCCGTTGATGATCGTGTATAGGTCGTCGAGCCACGTTCGCCCGCGCGCGATCTTGTACAAGCCACTGCCGCGATAATTCAGATAGAGCCAAGCCACGTAGACGACTGCGAAGGGGATGTAGGGTTCAAACGGCGCGCGGTTGATCTCCAACAGTGGGACGATCAGGTGCAGTTCGTAGCGAGCGTAATACGCCAATCCGAAGGCGAAAAAGCCCAAGAGAATATCCACGAGCGGCATCAGCCAAACCGGTTCTTTGAAGTTGCGGCGCTGTTTTGCCTGAGCGCTAGCCGCCGTCGTCGTAGCGTTAGCCGCTTCGCGGGTGTCGACCATTATCTGAGTGCCTTGCTATAACTTTCGACGGTTTGCGCCGCCGTTCGCGCCCACGTGAAGCGGGCGGCTTCGACCCTGCCGCGCTCGCGCGCTGTCTGCCGCCACGCCGGGTCATCCCACGCCCGCTGGAGCGCCGCGCTCCACGCGCTCACGTCGTCCGGCGGTACGCAGAGTCCGGCATTCCCGGCGACTTCCGGCAGCGACGACGCATCCGCCGTGATCACGGGCGTGCCGCACGCCATCGCTTCGAGGACGGGCAAACCAAATCCCTCGAACACTGAGGGATAAACGAACACTTCCGCGCAATTGTACCAGATCGCTAGGTCTTCTGACGGGATAAATCCGGCGAAGCGCACCGAGTCTTCTAACCTATAACGTTCGACCGCCGCGAAGATCGCGTCGTAGCCCCAGCCCTTGCCGCCCCCGATGATCAGCGGCGGGCGATCTTTCAGCGCGGCGTAGGCTTCCAGCAGTACCGGCAGATTTTTGCGCGGCTCCAGCGTGCCCACGAACAGCCAGAACCGTTCCGGGAGATCGTTTTTACGCTGGAACGCCGCGACCTGCTCGGCGGGCAGCGGGCGATAGACCGCCGGATCGCAGCCGGGGGCGGCGACGTCGATCTTGTCGGCGGGGATGCCTAAGGTCGCCGTTAGGTCGCGCGCGGTGCTCTGCGAGATGGCGATCACCCGGCGGGCGCGCTGGCAGGTGATGCCGGTGAACAGCCGCAGGTAGAGGCGGCGCGCGGCGGGCAGTCGCTCCGGGTAGTGTATGAAGCTCAGGTCGTAGACCGTCACCACCGACGGTATCGTGATCGCCAGCGGCGCGACGAACGCCAGCGCGTGATATAAGTCCAGCCCACCCAGCGCGAACGGCTGCGCCGCCTGCTCCCAGACGATCCGGCGCAGCGGCGCTTCGGTATCCATGCGTGAGCGGCGCATCGTCACGCCGTCGATCTGCATGGCGTTCGCCGCGCCGACCAGAGCGGTCAAATGCCAATCGTCGGGCACGGCGGCGGGCAAATGGCGCAGCAAACCGTCGATGTAACCGTGAATTCCGGCGCTGCGGTAGCCTGCTCGCCCGGAGAGAAGGTGAGCGTTCAATCCAATCTGCATAAGTGGGCTATTATACCCGTCCGCGTCGGGGCGATGCGACGGTCAAATTCGGCGCTAGCGGGCACGCCGTTTTGCCCCAAGAACGCCTAAATGCTTCCTTCAATTGTGAAAGAATTTTGTTCGTAATTCACTTTACGGGGAAATCGGCACCTTCATCCGCGAATAGTTGTGAGGGAGTTCTAAATTACTATTCACAAATCGAGACAATTGTGTCATACTAGAAGCATGAATACTTCTAGGGGCGTCAATCAATGCTCAAGTGTATCTTAATTATCGGCATTGTTATCTTCACCGGTTTGAACGTCGTCGCAGCACAACAGCAGCCCATTGTCGCCAGTTGCAATCCCTATGGGATTGGCACGAGGTCGGTAAATATCCAAGTGGCTGATTTGAACGCAACTTCACAGGCGACGACCGCCGCCATCCAACAGCGGCTTGGCGTCAACCCGGACGTCTACCTGCTGCTTGCCGCCAATATCACCGAAACCAACAACACTAAGGCGGAGTTTGCCGACCCGAACAGCAAACTCATGCAGGCAGCTTACGCCAACGTCACCGACGCGGGCGATCACTTGCAGGTCTACGCCGGAATTTGCGCGAGCACCGAGGTGCTCGGCGAACTCAGGGCGGGCGAGCGCGTCACCGTGCTCGACGGTCCGCTTGCCTCGGAAGGTCATGCGTGGTGGCGCATTCGGAGCCACGATCTGACCGGCTGGGTCATCGAAGGCGACGGCGACGAACTCTGGCTGCACGGCTCCTAAGCACTGCCGCATTGCCATCGACTTAGGCGACCCATGAGGTCGCCTTTTTGTTGCTTACGGCTTAACCGCCCATCTTTCTTCCGAAATACCTGCCTGTTGGTTTTCCCAGCGCGCCAGCGTGAACAGGTAGTCGGACAGCCGGTTGAGATAGGGGAGCACCTGTTCGCCGATGGCTTCCTGCTCCTGAAGTTGAGCGGTCAGGCGTTCGGCGCGGCGGCAGACTGTCCGCGCGACGTGGATTGTCGCCCCGCCGGGCGATCCACCGGGCAGGATGAAGAAACTCAGCGCGGGCAGTTCCGCCGTCATCCGGTCGATTGCCGCTTCCAGCCACGCGACCGACTCGGCGTCCATGCGGACGACGGTACGGGTCGGCGCGTCCAGCGGCGTCGCCAAATCCGCCCCCAGATTGAACAGTTGATGCTGAATCCGCGCCAGTTCGGCATCGGCGGGCGCTGAAACCTGCTGCGCGCGCGCTAGCCCGATCACCGAATTGAGTTCGTCAACCGTGCCGTAGCTTTCGACACGCAGATGGTGCTTGGGGACTCGTCCCCCCGAAAAAAGGCTGGTCGTCCCACCGTCACCGGTACGGGTATAAATTCTCATCGGATTCGCCTGTCATTTGCCATTCGCCAGATACTAGAATTTCAGATAAACTGATGGGCATCATTATAATATCTATCATTGATCTATTGGAGTTCTTAATCATGGATGAACCGGCAGCAGCAGCAATAAAGGAGGTTCGCCAAGTCCTGCGGCGCGTTCAGGATCATCTGAATCACGCCCATTTAGGCTTGGGCGTACAGCAGCAGACCGTCGGTTTCGTCGACGTGGTGCATCACCCGGACTTGCGCCTCGCCGACCTCAACTACGTGACGCCGCGCCGCAATACGGCGTGGGTTTCGGGACAGTTTGTTCAGCAGGGGCTTGAACGCCTGAAGCAGTACGAGCGCCGCCCGCGCGTGCGCTACATCGAGAGCTTGTTCCCGCCGCAGTTCGGCAAAACGCTGACCGATCTTGGACTCGAACTCGAACGCAAAACGCCGTTCATGGTCTACTACCCGGCGGGCGTCAAGAACGTCGTTCCGCCTGCGCCGCCCAAACCGCGCGCTCCGGCGGGCGTCCGCCTCGAAATGATCACCGACAAGCGCGGCAGCGACCTGTGGCGCGACGTGTGGAACAGCACTTGTTACGATGTCAGCATCCTCGGCTTCGAGCCGCTGGCAGTCCAGCCGGATACGGTCGCGCTCAAGCTGGGTGAGCAGATCGACGTGCTGATCTATCACCAGAATTTGCCGGTCGGGGCGGTGCGTCTCGGCTTACAGCCGGTGACGAAAAGCGCCCACGTGATCGCGCTGGCGGTCATGAGCGAGATCAACACGCCGCGTCTCGTCAAGTTGGCGCTGGCGGCGGCGCTGCGCGTGGCGCTGGCACACGGCTGCGACCTCGTGTTCGCGGCGGATGATGGCGACCCGGAACAGCATCGCCTGCTCACCGAAGATTTGGGCTTTGTGGACGTCAGCACCATGCTATGTTATGCTGCTCGTTCGGAGAACGCGGACGAGGTTCAAGCCTATGACCTGTTGGCACAGCCTGTACTTGCCCTACGCCGGTAACGTCGTCGATCCGCTGGTAGACGCGCTTGCCGCGCTTGGTTATGAACGCTATGCGCCCTTCGGCTTGACTCCCGGCAAAGCCTACCCGCAGTCGGTCAAGCTGTTTGCTGCCCCTCCGCGCGGCGGCTGGACTCGGATCGTCGGCTCGCCTGATCCGGCGCTGCTGCCGACCCTTTCCCGCCTCGCACCCTGTTTGCTGATCGAACTCGACGGCGCTGCGGCGACCTTCACTGCCTACGCTGATGGCGCGTCTGCCTCCGTGATCAGCGCTTTCGCGCCTTACGCTCAAACGTCCGCTTGCCTTGACCACGCGCTCGACGACGCGCTGTTGCCCGACGTAGGCGACTCGCTGGGCGGCGTTGCCCTCGACGCGCTGCCCGCCGACGTGCAGGCGATGGCGGGGCAGGTCGATCTTCAGCAGGCGGGCAGGCTGTTCGAGCGCATGAGCGCCACCCTCGCCCGCAAAACCAACGCCGATCCGTCGGCGGGCGATCTGCTTAAGCAGCCGGATTGGTCGAGCGCGGGCGGTCAGCGGATTCGCGCGCTGCTGGACTGTCTGAGCGTTCCCGGTTGGCAGGCGCCCGACTTCGTCACCTTGCGCGATGCCTATGCCTTGCACCAACGCCGCCAGCGCAGCCCGCAGGCGCGGCTCTATCCCGGCGACGCCGAAGCGCTGGCAGCCGTCCCCGATGCGCTCGCTTATACACCCGTTTACGGGGGAAAGTCGAATGATGTCCGCCCGTGATCGTCTCAAGTGGGACGCTCGCTACCGCGAGCACGCGGATGATTACCCGAATCCCGACCCGCTCTTGTTTCAATTCACGCCGCCGCTGCGTGAATCCAGCACGGCGTCCGCGCTCGACCTTGCGTCGGGCGTCGGGCAGAATGGTTTGTGGCTGGCAGAGCAGGGCTACACCGTCGATCTAGTGGACGTCAGCCGCGTGGCGCTAACGCGCGCCCGTGACGCTGCCGCCAGTCGTCAGCTCCGCAGCGTCAACTTCTTCCAGCTTGACCTCGACGAGGGCGGGCTGGAGACCGAGAACTATGATCTGGTCGCGGTCTTTCGCTTTCTCAACCGCGCCCTCATGCCGCAGATTCGCACCGCGGTCAAACCGGGTGGACGCATCCTCTACCAGACCTTCAACACCCGCTACTTGGCGATCAAGCCGGACGTCGACCCCAATTTCCTGCTCGGCTTGGGCGAGTTAGCTGGTTTCTTCGGCGATTGGCGCGTGCTGCAAAGCCGCGAACACGATCACGTTTCTCAGATCGTCGCCATCAAGCCGCCTCGTTGAGGTCATGCGCCGCCGCCTGCTGATCCTCACCTTACTGCTGCTGTCCGTGCCGGGAGCCGGTGCGCTGGCGCAGGATACGACGACCATGCTGCCGATCAGCTATGGGCAGCAAGTCAGCGGCGACATCACCGACCAGCAGATTTTCGCGCATTGGCAGCTTCTCGCCAGCGCCGGAGATCGCCTCCTGATCCGCATGAGCGCTACGGGCGGGCTGCGTCCGCTGATCGGCATTCTCGATCCCGACGGGACGCTGCTTGTGCGCAGCGACGACGGCGAGGTCGACGGCACCGTGCAGATCGATTTCACCGCGCCCGCCGCCGATCAATACCGGATCGTGGCGACGCGCGTCGGCAACCAATCCGGCACCACCACCGGGTCATACGTCTTGCGCGTTGATCTGCTCAACGCGCCGCCCACTCGCGACCCGGCATATCAAGACGTGACCTTCCTCTGTGGCGCGGACGAGGCGACCGCGCTCTCGACGATCAGTTTTGCCCGCGAACCGGAGGACAACGGCGCTTACTCACTGCGGCTCTACGGATTGGACGGCTTCCAGCCGGTGATCCGCGTCCAAACCGGCGGTCAGGACACCTGCACCAGCGATCCGGCGGATGCGGTCGGCGACGTGATCACGCTGCCCGGCGAGCGCCCGATCACCCTGACCGACGCCAGCGCGACGACACAGGTCATTCTCACCGACGAAAATGCCGACCCGCAGGCGATGTTGATCACCATCGGCAGCGCCAACGATCAGCCGGGGCGCTACCTCGCGGTGATCGGCGGGTTCAATCTTGAGCCGAGCACCGACACCGACGATTACCCCGTCCGGCTCGCGCCGCGACCGGCGCAGGGTGACTCGCCGTTGCTCATCTACGCCGTCGGTTTGAACAACCGGCTCGACCCCAGCATCACCGACGATCTGGGGCGCTGTGACGACGCCGGGCGGCGCGGCTGCGAGGACGTGCCTTCGTTCGACGGCGCGGGCGTGATCTTCAATGGTGGCATTCGCGTGATCGGCGACCGCTTCGACGCCGGGCTGCGGATCGGCGACGCCGACCAGCATAACGTGCAGGTGTTCAGCTTCAGCGGCACGACTCACGGCGCTTACGCCCTGCTGCTGATCGGCAGCCTGCCCCCGCGCCCAACGCCTTAAATTACCTCGTCCCCGCCGCAGTACGTTTTGCCCCCACCGAGGAAATTCCGTGTAGGGGCGGGTCTTAGACCCGCTGTCAGGGGTAGGTATTTTATTAACCTCACCCCCTGCCCCTCTCCACGTTGTGGGGAAGGGGTAAAAACAGGTTACAAAGGGTGTTTAAAGTCCCCTCTCTATGTAATGGAGAGGGGATTTAGGGGTGAGGTCAGCACAGAGTTAAAAACCTACCCCTGTTAGATTTAGGGGTGAGGTCGCCTTACGGCGCGAACAATGTCATGCCTTCGAGTGCAATCGGCAGCGCGAAATGGGTGTGCCAGCCTGCCGCCTGATCCGCCAAGTGCCCGAAGCAGCTGACTCGCAGCTTGCTGACCAGCGCATCCTGTGCCAGCGTCAGCGCGGCGCTGTCCTCGAACGCGATCCACGTCGTCACCGACTCGTCGATCCCGTCGTCGATGGCGTCGTAGAAGTCAGGCACGGGGTAGGGGACGCTGCGCCGCGCCGCGCGATCCGGGTACGGCATGATCCCCGGCTTGAGCGGCTGCCCGCCGACGCTCAGGACGACAATCGGCGCGGGCAGCCCCTCGATCTCGGCGATGTGCATCGAGTCGATGAACCCCCCCAGCGCGACCGACCCGTCCCATTCCAGCGAGTCGACCTGCCAGCGCAGTTGCTTCAGTGCCGGACCCGCCGCGCCGCCCCAGCGCAGCGTCAGCACGGGCGCGGGCGCTTCCAGCGTGAACAAACCCGCCGCCCCCTCGACCGGCACCGCGCCCGATTCGCTTTCCAGCCACAGCAGGTCGCGCGCGTAAGCCGGGATCGTCCAGCCCAACTGCCCCGCCAATTGATCGTTCATACCTAATCAACCCTTCAACCATCGTTAATACGTTCGCGTGGGGAATATGTTAAACTAAAAGTATAGTTACGGCATGGTGAGGAACGGAATTTGCTGCGACGACCCCAAATTTCTTGGGCACGCTTGATCTCGGACGTGCTAAGCCCGCCGGTGATCTGGGGTGTCCTTGCCTTTCCGATTGCCTTCCGCGAAGCCGACTCGCGCGATCAAGCCCTGCTGTGGGCGTTCACCTACACGATCATGGTCTGCATCCTCCCGGCGATCTACATCGGCTGGATGGTCTGGCGCGGGCACATCACCGACATTCATCTAAAGGAACGCAAGGAGCGCATTCGCCCCTTCATCGTCTCGGTGATCGGTACCGGGCTGGCGTGGGCGACACTGAGCTTGATGGGCGCGCCGCGACTCCTGCCGGTCTTCGCATTGGTCAGCCTCGTGCTGCTGCTGACCATGACGCTCGTTACCCTCGTTTGGCAGATCAGTATGCACGTGATGAGCATCGCCTGCGCGGTCGTGGCGACCGGCGCGCTCTATGGGCTGGGTCCCGCCTTGCTGATCAGCCCGTTGATCCCGGTGGTCGGCGTGGCGCGCATCAAACTGCGCCGCCATACCCTCGCCGAGGTGATCGCTGGTGGCTTGCTCGGCGGCTGCCTGACGCTGATTATGTTGATCGTGCTGCACCCTTAGCCAACACCCTCAGCGACGTTTTCCCCAATTTAGCCAATCTCAAAATCCCCAGTTAGGCGCGCTTTTGCCTTGCGTTGATCTGCGCCAGCAACTCGCTGCTGATGAACGTTAATTTTGTTTACAAATCATTGACTCCTTACGTTTTCAACAATTATTTTGGTGTTATGCTAAATTCACGGGGAGAAAAATCGAATGATGAACACGACAACCATATCTCAGGAAGCAGAAGCGGTTCTCCTTGAGCTGTTCAACGCCAACTTGTGCTCGATCTGCTCAATCGAAACGCTGCGGAAACTGCATCACGGCGTGGCTGAACTCATGCCGCTGCTCGGTTGGCTGCTGGATTTCGGCTACATCAGTCGCAGCGGCAGCGATTACGAACTGACCTTTGCCGGGGCGCAGTTGGCGCGCGATCTTCAAGCCGAGGCGCAGGGCAGCCAATATCAGCAGCCCGCGCACGACCTCGCGCCGACCGCCTACGACTCGTTTGCTGCTGAAATAGTCCCGCTGCTCGATACGCACCCGCTGCGGAGCGGAGCGCTGCACCATTCCGGGGGAATATCGGCGCCGTCACAGCCCATGCTGCATTACATCCTCGCCTTTGAATCGCCCAAGAATGCGCTCCCGACGCCCGTCCTCGACGGCGACGTCCTCGGTCGGCTGTCGGAAACCGACATCTGCCTGCGCTACGACGAATTTATCAGCGGGCGGCACTGTCGCTTCCAAACCGAAGAATACGGGGATCGCCTGCTCCTGTACGTCGAAGACCTCGGCAGCCGCAACGGGACTTTCGTCGACGGTCAGCGGCTCGAACCGCGCCAACTCGCCTGCCTCGATCACGGCAGCCGGGTCAAGGTGGGCGGGACGATCATGATTGTGATGCAAATCCCCTACTGAACTTTCGGCGCTACATTCCGATTAGCTTCTTGATCCGCTGCCACAGCGACGGCTGCACGGTCGGTTCGGCGTCGCTCTGCGGGGCGGGAATGTGCCCGCTGTTCGCCTCGCCTTGCTCAATCCCGTAAGTTTCCAGCGTCGAGTGCTTCGACTGAGCATCGTGCTGGCGCTCGTGTTGTTGATTTGCCTCGGCTTGGCGACGATAAAATTCCTCGTTCATGGCATCTTCCCTTCTGAAGCTTATCCGAACACTCGTCGATCAAGAAATCGCTCGCGCCGTAGGTTGCGCTCAGAAGCCATTTGAATATTCGGTGTTTTTCCCGTAGGGGCGTTCAATTGAACGCCCTTGCCTTCCCGTGAGACGGGTATTTTCAAATGGTTTCTCAGAACTATTCGTCATTCCGCACTGCTGTGATGAGTTGATATTCTAGTCGATTTTCGCCTGCAAGCACACAAGCCGCTTGCCTCAGGATCGGCAGATTGGGCGGCGGCGGGAACGAAATCAATGTCACCGGCGTCTTATCGATAGAAAAGTGGAGGTGACACCATGAAGAAGTTCAGCTTACTTGCCCTATTGATAACGATTTTACTGGTTTCCGTCAGCAGCGCCTCGGCGCAAGTTGTGCCCTGCGCGCCTTGCCCTCCGGGGCAAGGCTGTTTCGTGCCGCCCTGTCGTCCGCCGCGCGGCGTCGTGACCAACCCGGACTGGCTCAAGATCGCCTTTCACCGCGTCAACGTGCAGATCGACAACCAGATCGCCCACACCAGCATCGACATGAAGTTCGTCAACGAGGGCGAAGGCTTGGCGGAGGGGACGTTCGTCTTTCCGCTGCCGCTCGACGCCTCGGTCGACAGCCTGACCATGTACGTCAACGACCAGCCCATCGAAGCCAAGATTCTGCCCGCCGACGAAGCCCGCAGCGTCTACGATGCCATCGTCCGCCAGTACCGCGACCCGGCGCTGCTCGAATACGTCGGATCGCAAGCCGTGCAAGCGAACATCTTCCCGATTCCGCCGGGTGAGACGCGCCGGATCGAGATCACCTATTCGCAAGCGCTGGCAGTCGATAACGGCTTGATCCACTACCTGTATCCCTTCGACGTGACCAGCCTCATGTCCAGCCGTCCGGTCGAGGACGCCAGCATCAGCATTCAGGTGGACAGCAGCGACCCGATCAGCACGATCTACTCGCCCAGCCACAACATCGTCATCAATCGGGCGACCGATACGGCGAATCATTTCCGCGTCGGCTGGGAGTCGTCGGACTACGTGCCCGATCAAGACTTCAGCCTCTACTACGGTATCGCCAGCGACAGTGTCAACGTCAACCTGCTGACCTACCGCGACAGCGCCGACGCCGACGGCTTCTTCATGCTGCTGGTGCAGCCGCCGCTGGTCGCACCGCAAGCTGCCGTCGTCCCGCGCGACCTGATTGTCGTGCTCGATCAATCGGGCAGCATGGATGGCGACAAGTGGAATCAGGCGCGCCAAGCTGCCGCCTACGTGCTCGACCACCTCAACGACAACGACCGCTTCAACGTCGTGCTGTTCAGCACCGGCTGGCGCGTCTTCAGCAATAATCTTGAGTCGCCGAGCGCGGCACAGGAAGCGATTGACTGGATCAACGGGATGAATGCCGAGGGCGGCACCGACATCAACGGCGCGCTGACGACCGCGCTCGACATGGCGGACGCCGAGCGCCCGACCACCATCCTGTTCCTGACCGACGGCTTGGCGACCGAGGGCGAAACCGACACCCGCACCATCCTCGACAACGTGAACGCCGCCGCGCGCAGTAACATCCGCCTGTTTGCCTTCGGCGTCGGCGACGACGTGGACACCACGCTGCTCGACTCGCTGACGCGCGATCATCGCGGCGCGTCGTCTTACGTCCGCCCGACCGAACGGATCGACGAGGAAGTCGCCAGCCTGTTCAACAAGATCGGCTCGCCGGTGCTGACTGACCTCCAGTTGAACGTCAGCGGCGTCATGCTCGACTCGGTTTACCCGGCGCAGCCGCTCCCTGACCTGTTCGCGGGCAACCAACTGACCATCGTCGGACGCTATCGCGGCTCGGCGGATAACGTCGACGTGACCCTGACCGGCAAGGTCGGCGGCGAGACCCAGACCTTCACCTACAGCAATTTGCAGTTCCGCGAGCGGGCGGGCGGCGAGTCGTTCATCGCCCGCTTGTGGGCGACCCGGCGGATCGGCGAGCTGCTCAACACCATCCGGCTCAACGGCGAGAACCGCGAGCTGGTCGACAGCATCGTCAGCTTGAGCGTGCGCTACGGCATCATCACGCCCTACACCAGCTTCTTGATCGACGAGAACGACATCCTCTCGCAGAGCGGGCGCGACCAAGCCGCCAACAGCCTGACCAACGCGGCGCGCAGCCTGTCGCAGCAGTCGTCGGGATCGGTGGCGGTCGGTGCGGCGGACGCCTTCGGCTCGATGGAAGCGGCGCAAGCGCCCGCGCCTGCGTCGATGCCCACCCAGAGCACGAACGGTATGGGCGGCGAGGGCGGTGCGCTGGGCTACGCGCAGGGGCAGCCGGTTAACCCGATCCAGTCGGTCGGCGACAAGACTTTCCTGCTCCAAGACGGCGTCTGGACCGACACGACCTTCGACTCCGACACGATGGAGACGCAGAAGGTTGCCTTCCTCAGCGACGACTACTTCGCGCTGCTGGACGCCAAGCCTGAGATCGCGCAGTATCTCGCGGTCGGCGATCAGGTGATCGTCGTCCTCGACGGCACCGCCTACGAGGTCACGGCGGACGCAACGCAGTAGTAATTATCATTTGCTTCGTAGGGGCAGGTTTCAAACCTGCCCCTACAACTACGCCCCACATCGCCCCAATCCCGCATGTTCATTTCCCCTCATGGATCACCCCCGGCGTGACCCGATGATTTTCGTCGGCGCGCGGATGGTGTTAGCGGATAGTTGAAAGTTGAAAGTTAAAAGATTAAAGTCATGGGGCGTTAATGCGTATCCTTTTAACCTTTAACTTTCCCTACCTTTAACCTGAGGTTTCCATGCAGCAGATCATTCCGATTGGCGGGGCGGGCTTATCGCAGCCGGATAAGCTTCTGCTTGAGCGCTACATCGTCGCCCAGACCGGCAGCGAACACCCGAAGGTCGCCTTTCTGCACCAAGCGAGCGGCGAGAACAAGGACTACGTGATCCAGTTTTACCGCGCCTTCCTCGATCTCGACTGCCGACCGTCGCATCTCTCGCTGTTCGACCCGCACACGGCAAACATTGCCGATTATCTGCTCGGTCAGGATGTGATCTACGTCGGCGGCGGCAATACAAAGTCGATGCTGGCCTTGTGGCGCGAGTGGGGCATCGACGCGATTTTGCGCCAAGCGCTCGACGCCGGGATCGTGTTGACCGGCGTCAGTGCCGGGGCGATCTGTTGGTTCGAGCGCGGCACGACCGACTCGATCCCCGGCGACCTGACGGCGCTGCCCTGTCTCGGCTTTTTGAGCGGCAGTCTCTCGCCGCACTACGATAGCGAACCCAAGCGTCGCCCGACTTACCAGCGCATGATCGGGGGCGGCGAAATCTCCGGCGGGTTACGCCTTCGACGATGGGGCGGCGGGGCATTTCGTCGGTGGCGTGCTCAATGCGGTCGTCAGCGCGCGCCCGAACGCCAAGGGCTACCGGGTCGAGCGCGTTGGCGATCACGCGCAAGAGACCGTTTTGGATACGAGCTATTTGGGTTAGCTTTTTGCGTTTAACTTTGCTTACTTTTAACTTTCAACAAGGTGTTTACTCATGCCTGACATGCTGGTCAAACTTTACACGCTGCCCGATGCCCAACCGCTGATCGACTCGCTGCGCGCCGAAGGCATCGACGTGCGCCGCAGCCTCGCGCCGGAGAAGCACATCGTCGTCAGTTGGGTGGGCGATCATTTTGGCGGTGGCTGGGCGAGCGAAACTGACGTCGCTTACTCTAACCACCCGATCACCTGCTGGGTGGCGACTCACAATGGTGGGTGTATCGGCTTCGCCTGTACCGACTCGACCACCCGCAATTTCTTCGGTCCCACTGGCGTTGACGAGACTTATCGTGGCA
The DNA here is from genome assembly GCA_963826685.1 of uncultured Chloroflexia bacterium. Lineage (GTDB taxonomy): Bacteria > Chloroflexota > Anaerolineae > Aggregatilineales > Phototrophicaceae > Flexifilum. The sequence goes on from CAWGYC010000014.1 coordinate 210,440, forward strand.
AAGGGATCGGCAAGGCGCTGCTGATCGTGGCGCTCGCCGACATGCGTGCGCAGGGCTACGGCTACGCCATCATCGGCGCGGCAGGTCCAACCGGGTTTTACGAAAAAGCGGTCGGCGCGGTAGCCATCCCGGACTCGTGGCCCGGCGTCTATCGCGGGCTGCTGCGCGATAACAGCGACGACGAAGAATAGCGCTTAGCCGTTAGCTCTCAGCGCTTAGCCAAAAGCTGATCGCCCGGCGCGACCAATTTTCGCTTGAGACGGACACTGTCGGCTCCCTTCCCCGAATTCGGGGAAGGGTCGGGGGTGGGGTCAAAAGCTGCTGGCTAATCGCTAGCAGCTAATTGCTACTGTATCCCCCAAATCAGCACCAAGCCGATCAGCAGCATCGCCAGTGTGACCAGCGTCATGCCGATGCCAACTTTGGTGAAGTCGCTGGGCAGATAGCCGCCCGGACCCATCATCAGCACGTTGACCGGGTGGGCAATCGGCGTCAGGAAGGCGGTTGACGTGGCGATAGCGACCGCGACCGCCATCGCGCGCGGCTCGATGCCGACCTGAATCGCCGCGCTGACGGCAATCGGTCCGATGATCAGCGCCGTCACCTGCGCGCCGATCACCTGCGTCACCAGCATCGCCGCGACGCACAACCCGCCAATCGTCACCAGCGCCCCGAACGGCTCCAGCACGTTGAGCAGACTCGCGCTGACCTGTGCCGCCAAGCCAGTGTTGACCAGCGCGATGCTGACCGGCATCATCCCCGCGATCAGGAAGACGGCGCGCCACTCGACCGAACGATAGGCTTCGTCCATGCTGATGCAGCCGGTCAGCGCCATCGCTACCGCGCCCGCCAGCATCGCCTCAGCAATCGGGATCACTGAAAAGATCGCCAAGAACAGCACCACCGCTAGCACTACCAGCGCAAACGGCGCTTTCTGCGGTAGCGGCGGGCGGACGGCGTGGCTGCTCTGCATGACCATGTAGTCGCGCTCGTGCTCCAACTGCTTGATGTTCGCGGGCGATCCCACCATCAGCAGCGCGTCGCCGACTTGCAGCGGGAATTTGCCGACGTCGGTGCGATAGCTGCGTCCTTCGCGCCACAGCGCGACCGTCGTCAAGCCGTACTTGTTTCGGAAGCGCAGATCGGTCAGCGTCTTGCCGATCACGTTGGCGCGCGGCGTGATGACGACTTCGGTTAGGTCGACCGCGTAATCGTGATGCGGCGTCGCGCCGTCTTCGCGCCCCGGTGTCAGACCCAGTTCGCCCAACGGCTTGACCCGCTCCTCGCGCCCGAGCACCAGCAGATAATCGCCCACGCTGATCGTCTGCTCCGGCGGCGGCGACAAAATCGCGTGATGCCCGCGCCAGATCGCCATGATGGTGACACCCAAGCGCGTGCCGATCTGGGTCTCGCGCAGCGAACTGCCCGCCAGCGGCGAATCGGGCGGTACCTGAAATTCCCACAGCCGTTCGTCAAGCTGATAGGTCTCGTACAGGCTGCGCGACAGCGCTCGCGAACTCGCCTTTAAGCCGACCAACTCGCGCTCCGGCAGCAGCCGCCGCCCGATCAGCGCCATGTAGATCAGCGCGGCGACGACGATCAATCCGCCGGTCGGCAGGAAGTCGAGCATGTGCAGCGGCTGCTGTCCCTGATCCTGCAAGACGCCGCTGATGATGATGTTAGCGCTGGTGAAGTAGGTCGCCATGCCGCCGACCAACGTCCCAAACGCCAGCGGGATCAGCAGTTTCGAGGGGCGCACGTCGGAGTCGCGCCCGACTTGGACGGCGGCGGGCAGCAGTACCGCCCCTGCCGCAATCGTGCTCATGATGGTGGACAAGAGCGCGCCCGCTGCCATAAACGTGATCACCAAGCGGGTTTCGCTCCCCTTGCCAATCTCGCGCAGGCGGTCGGCGAGCCACTGGACGACGCCGGTATCTTCCAAGCCGCGCGTGATGATGAACAGGCTGATGATGGTGATGACTGCCGGGCGGCTGAAGCCGGAAATTGCTTCGTCAGAGGTAACGACGCCGGTGATGCCTAAGGTCAGCAGCACCAGCAGGGCGATCACGTCGGCGCGGAGGCGATTCGAGAGAATCAGGATCAGTGCAGCGACAATGACGCCGATTAAAACGTTTTCATGAGTCATGAGCGCATCGTAGTTTCGGCAAGCCTATCGTTGCGGAGTATAGGAAGCTTTTCGCCCCCGCGCAACGGGTATTTTTTAATAAGTTTTTCGTTTTTATTCGCCCGAATCTACTTGTGCGACCCCTAATCTACCGCTAGTATTAGTAGTGTGATCAGATAAGGAGTTTCTGTCGATGGCTGAGACTGACCAGTCCCGCGACCCCTTTGCCGAGTTTATCAATTCCACCCTCGATCTTGACGGTATCGATGGTCTGGATCAATTGGCGATTGCCGAAAAGATGCGCCGTCTGTTGTTCGACCTGCCCGGTAACGTTACGACCGATCTGTGGAACGAGCAGTTGGACAGCCTCCAAGCGGTGATCCGCGTCTGTCTCGACCTTGACATGGTGCTCGGCGCGTTCGAGGAACGCCTCGAACCGAACGATTTCAACCGCGACGACCTCGAAATCTTGATTATGCTGGCGGTGACGTTCTCGTTCGTCTCATATAATCGGCTGCGTTCGTCCTACAATGTCGAGGATCAGTACGCCGGCGACGATACGCTGCTGGCGCGTCGCTTGCGCGACTCGCTGCAAGCGTCGATGGGCTGGGTCAAGAAAGCCGCCAGCGATGGTGATCAGGTTGCGACCCGTTTCCTCCAAGAAGCCAACTCGCTGCTCGATACGACCCACCACCTCGAATAACGTCAATTTCAGTGATTTCAGTCAAATCAAGCCCGCTCCTCACATCTGTGGGGAGCGGGTTTTACGCTGTTCTGGAGCGAGCGGCGCAATCCGTGCTTCGCCGACTGCCTGACTAGTACGCCTTCAACGCCTCGCGGACGTAGGACATTCCCTCGAACAACTGCAAGCGCGGGTACGTCCACAGATTATCGTCGTCGAGCAGGCGTAGATCGTCGCCGCGCTTGAGCAGCACCAGCTTGTGATTGCCGTCGAACCACAAAGCGCCATCAGTGCTGCCGCCGTCAGCTCTGGTCTGGCGCATGAATTCCAGCGATCCCTTGATGATGGTCGTGCGCGGCGCAGATCGATCCCGGCAGAAGTCGAGTTCGAAGGCGATTTCGAGCGTCGGCGCGATGCCGAACAAGCCCTGCATGTAATCGCGGGCGCGTTGGCTCGTCTCCGCCGCGTAGAGGATCATGCCGGGTCCTTCGGCGTAGTAGACGGTACGGTCGCCCACTTCGGTTTTGATCGGCGCGTTGACGCCTAATCCCGCCAGCCAGCGCGTGATCGCGTCTTCTGGACTCAAATCGGTGACGACGCGCAGCGTTTCTTCGGATGCCATTGGGCTTACTCTCCCTCACAATGCTGCCCCTATTTTCAAGTGTACCGCTTGATGGTTGACTTCACCCCGGCGTCAGTCCGGCGCATAGTTTCCCCTCGCCACGAAGTGGAGGGGGGGCTAAGGGGTGAGGTTGCTTTTGCTTCACGACTCACCCTATTTTAGTCGCAGAATTTCGTCGGTGGGAAGATCGGCGTGGCAAAATCTATACCGATGGACAGGTGAGGTTAGGACAGGTGGCTCAATTGTGAAGTGCTGAATTTGACCACTTACGCCTTAGCGATTGGCGAAGCGGTAGCCAACCCCGCGCGAGGTGAGGATGTAATCCGGTCGCTCCGGGTCGCGCTCGATCTTCTGGCGCAGGTAGTGGATGTAAAGCTTCAGACTGTCGATGGCGTCGCCGTATTCTTCACCCCACGCTTCAGTGACCAGTTCGTTACGCGGCACGACTCGTCCGGCATTGCGGACGAGCACGCCCAACAGGTTGAATTCTTTGGGCGTCAGGTGCTTGAGGTCGTTACGGACGCGCACTTCACGGTTCATGAAGTTGATGCGGAACTCGCCGCCGTTGAAGATCAGTTCTTCGCTCATGTTGGGCTTGGGCGCCCGTCGTAGATGCGCCCGGATGCGGGCGACCAGTTCGTCGTTGTCGAACGGTTTGGGGACGTAATCGTCGGCGCCCATTTCCAGCCCGCGCACCACGTCGCGGACTTCATCGCGCGCGCTCAGGAAGATGATCGGTACGTCGGACATATCGCGCAGGCGCTTGCAGACTTCCCAGCCGTCCATATCCGGCATCATGATGTCCAGCAGCACCAAGTCGGGCTGATGACGATAGGCGCGGCGCAAACCCTCCTCCGCTCCAAATGCCTTGATCACCTCGAAGCCTTTTCGCTCCAAGACCATACTGATCAAATTGACGGTTGTTTCCTCATCGTCGATGATCAGGATTTTTTCGCTCATGCCCGCGCTCTCGTCAGATGAATCTAACCGTTGTTGCAAGTTTCTAACTTTAGCTTAGCATGAGGTTTGAATCAACGCAACACCCGATCCCGCGATTCGACCTTAATTCGTAGGGGAATCGTCATTTGTGAGGGCAGTTAAGTTGCGGTAACATCATTCTTTATGATTCTGCATCAAGACGAGGATAACGTATGCCTCATGCGTTGATTACCGGGGGGGCGGGCTTCATCGGCAGCCACCTCAGCGAATATCTGCTTAGCGCCGGTTACGAAGTGACCATTATCGACAACCTGAGTACGGGGCGGATCGAAAATCTTGCGACGGTCGACCGACACCCGCTGTTCCACAGCGCCATCGAGGACATCCGTAACATCCACGTGATGGATCGCCTCGTCAGCGAGTGCGACTTGATCTTTCACCTTGCCGCCGCCGTCGGCGTCCAGCGCATCATCAGCGAGCCGATTGAAACCATCGAGACCAACATCGGCGGCACCGAAGTCGTGCTCAAGACCGCCCGCCGTTACCGCAAGAAGGTGTTGATCGCCTCGACTTCCGAAGTCTACGGTAAGGGCGTGCGCTTCCCCTTCAGTGAGGACGACGACTCGGTCATGGGACCGACCACCCGCAATCGCTGGAGCTATGCCGCCTCCAAAGCCGTCGACGAGTTTCTGGCGCTGGCATATTACAAAGAGACCAACCTGCCGGTCGTGATCTTCCGGCTGTTCAACACCGTTGGACCGCGCCAGAGTGGGCAGTACGGGATGGTGCTGCCGCGCTTCGTCAATTGGGCGATCCGCGACGAGCCGATCCTCGTCTACGGCGACGGCGAGCAGCAGCGCTGCTTCTGCAACGTGCACGACGTGGTTCAAGCGATTCACGGCTTGAGCGAAAGCCCGCTGGCGCTCGGCAAGGTCTTCAACGTCGGCAGCACCGAGGAAGTCACCATCAACGAGCTAGCGCAGCGCGCGCGCGACCGGGCGGGCAGCCGCTCCGAAATCCGCAGCGTCCCCTACGAAGAAGCCTACGAGGTCGGTTTTGAGGATTTTCGCCGCCGCGTGCCCTCGCTAGACAAAATTCGGCATACAATCGAATGGGAGCCGACCATTACCTTGGACGACACGATTGACCAGATAATCGCCTATCAGCGCAAGGAGATGAACGATGGCAGGAGAAATTAGTCGTAAAGAACTGATCTTGGCTTTGATTCCCGCAGGGGCAAATCCGCGTCTCGCCGGGGTTAACCTGAGCGTGCTCGACTTGACCCGGCTCGACCTGAGCGGCGCGAACATGCGCGGCGTGAACTTACAGGCTGCCACCCTGCGCGAAGCGATTCTGCGCGCGGTCAACTTGTCCTACGCCAACCTGATCACGGTCAACGGCGTCGGCGTCGACTTCGACAGCGCCAACCTGACGGGCGGGAATCTGTCCAGTTCGAATCTGCAAAGCGCCCGCCTGACCAACGCCAACCTGACCAACGCCATCGTCAACGGCGCGAATCTGCAAGGCGCCAACATGAAGGGCGCGGTCGTCAACGGGCTGAAGTTCGACGAAAGCACCATCTGGCCCGATGGCAAGAAGGGTAGTCAGGGCAACCCAATCAGCTACACGCTGTAACGGATTGCCGGAAACGATGCAGCACAAGCCGTCCTAGACGGCTGTTTTGAGTTTGTGTAAATTGTTCATCCGTAGGGGCAGGTTTCAAACCTGCCCCTAGTATTTTGTGCGTGATGACGCGGCGGGCGGCGGCTCTAGAGCCGCCGTCTCGTTGTCTGGTACAATCCCCGGCGGATAGTCGGCTGGTGGGGGATTGTTTGTGTGGACAAGCTGAACAACCGGATACTGGCGTGGCCCACCGATTGGACGGCGCTGTTCGGTGCTGAGCGCCCGCTGATCCTTGAGATCGGCTTCGGCAGCGGCGAGTATCTGCTCCATCTGGCGCGCTGTCATCTCGACGCCAACGTGATCGGCGTCGAAGTCTCCAACCGCTCGCTCCTCCACGCCGAGCGCAAGATCGACCGCTCCGGGTTGCTCAACGTCCGCGCCGTCCACTCGACCGCTGAGACGGCGCTGCATCACCTGTTCACACCCGCCTCGATCTGGCAGGTTCACGTCAACTTTCCCGATCCTTGGTTCAAAAAAGAACAGTGGCACCGTCGTTTGATGCAGCGCGACACGCTCGACGCCATCGTCAGCCGCTTGCAGCCCGGCGGCGAGTTTCACCTCGCCACCGACATCCGCGCCTACGCTGAGATGGTGCGTGAACTGCTCAGTGCTACCCCCGGCTTGACCAATCTGCTGCCCGGCGCGTGGGCGTCGTCGATGCCGGGGCGGATCACGACCAAGTATGAAGCCAACGCCCGCCGCGAGGGACGCGCCTGCTATTACTTCGCCTACACCCGCAATGACGTGCCTGCTCCCGCCGTGCCGGTCATCAAGGATGTTCCCATGCCTCACCTCGTTTTCGCCAGCCCGCTCTCGCTCGCCGAGCTTGCTCGAGCGCTTCCAGCCGATCCAAGCCAACGACGACGGCATCAACGTCCATTTGATGAATGCCTTCGTCGGCGGCAGCGCGATTTTGGTCGAGGCGCACGTCGGCGAGCCGACCATTACCCAGCACGTCGCCCTCGTGATCGTCCGCCGCCCGCATCCCGATCAGTCGGAGACTGGCGAGTACACCATCCAGTTGAGCACCATCGGTCAGTCGCGCCCGACTGAAGGAATTCATCGCGCCGTCCGGTTGCTAGGCGATTGGGCGCTGAGCTTGCATCCTGAGAACCGACTCGTCAAGCAAAAGGTCAACCCGAAATGATGATCGACACCGAACTGATCACCCATTGGCTGCGCGAACTCGTGCAGACTAACTCGATCAACCCGATTTTGGCGGAAGGCGGTGTCGGCGAAAGCCTCGTCGCCGCGTTGCTGGCTGAAGTTTGCGAGGACATCGGCTTTGACGTACAGATGCAAGAGAGCGCTCCCGGTCGCCCCAACGTGGTCGCTCATCGCAGCGGCACCGGCGGCGGACGCAGCCTGCTCTTGACCGGGCACACCGATACCGTCGGCATCGAAAACATGGACGAGGCGTTCGAGGCGCGCGTCAGCGAGGGCAAGCTCTACGGGCGCGGCGCTTACGACATGAAAGGCGGCTTGGCGGCGATCCTCGGCGCGGCTGCCGCGCTGCGCGATACCGAACTCGCGGGCGATTTGTGGCTCGGCTTCGTCACCGACGAGGAATATGCTAGCGTTGGCACCGACGCCCTCGTCCGGCTGATCCATCCCGACGCCGCCATTCTGACCGAGCCGACCAACGACGAGATCGTCATCGCCCACAAGGGTTTCGCGTGGCTGACGCTGACCACGCAGGGCAGAGCCGCGCACGGCAGCCTCTACGACAGCGGCGTCGATGCGATTGCCCACATGGGGCGGCTGCTGCGGACGCTCGAACAGCTTGAGCGCGAGGACTTCCCTCAGCGTGATCACCCGCTGCTCGGTCGCGCCTCGGTTCACGCCAGCATGATTATGGGCGGCTTGGGCTTGAGCACCTATCCTGATCACTGCCATCTGGAGATTGAACATCGCCTGCTGCCCGACGAGACCGGCGAAGACGTGCTGACCTTATGGGAGAACATCATCGGTCAGTTGAACAGCGACGATCCCGACTTCAACGCCTCGGTCAGCGTCGATTTCAATCGTCCCGGCTACGAAATCGCGGCGGACGCGCCCATCGTCCAGACGCTCGACGCGGCGTATCGTCAGGTGGTCGGCAAAGCGCCGAGCCATGCCGGGATGTACGCTTGGCTCGACTCGGCGATTCTGGGACGCGCGGGCATCCCGACGGCGATCTATGGACCCACCGGCGAAGGCGCCCACGCCGCCGTCGAATACGTCGAACTCGACAGCGTCTTCCGCTGCGCTGCCGTGATCAGCACCGCCGTCAAGCGCTGGATGCAGGCTTAACGTGGCTTCGATCTTACATAGAATTCATAATCCGTTAACGTCTCCTGCCGCTTTTCTATGGCATATTGGTTTGCATAAGGTGTGAATATTTCCAGCACTTAAAGGTTCTGTAATGAGCTATGAGAGTGATGTGATCCGTGACTTTTTGGCGCATATGGGTGTCGCCGCCGAAGTTCACGCTGATCAGACGAATGGCGATTTGATCGTCATCGCAACCGGGGAATATCAGCGCCAGCGCGGCAGAATCGAGTCGTGGTTCACGCTGATCGATCAGGACGAGCAGCACAGTTACTTTCGCCAACGCCCGCGCGGAACGGGCACGACCATGAGCTAGGAAGCACGGCGTCCTTGTGCGAGACGTTTTTTTGGAGCAATCGAATTAGTTTTTAGCGACAAATAGGTCACTTTGACGGGAGCGCATCAGCGATGCGCTCCTAGGTTTTACAGCGCAGTTCGCAGCAAGCGAACTTTTGCCCCATCGACCGCGCCATCCGTTCGTGCCGCCGATCCGAAGTGATATTCCTGTGCCTTGACCATCGCCAGCATTTCCGGGATCTGTTCGAGCTTCAGTCCGCCGGAGACGACGAAGCTGAGGTGATCGCCGTAGGCGCGCACCCATTTCGCTAAGCCGCTGCGCCCTGACCACGCATCCGGCGCGGGACCTGACGTCAGCACGCGCGGCGCAATGCCGACTAATCCCGCAAGCGCTTGCTCCGGTTCGACGCTTTCATCGAGCGCGCGATGCACCGTCAGCGCCAGCGGGATCGACCTCGCCCGGCGACCTGCTCGATCAGCGCGAGGTCGAGGCGGCGCTCCGGCGTCAGCGCGCCGAAGACCACGCCATCGACGCCCAGATGCGCCAGCGAGCAAGCATTATCAAGGATCATCTCGACGTCGCTTTCGGAGTAGACGAAGCTGTCGGCGTGCGGACGGATCATGACGTTGACGCGAAGCTGCACGGCGTCGCGGATTTGGCGCACGAGGTCGAAGTCGGGCGTCAGCCCGCCGACGCTCAGGTCGCGCGAGATTTCGATACTGTCCGCGCCGCCGTCCTGCGCCGCGACCGCATCGGCGACGGTTAAAGCGGCGATTTCAAGTTTTGGCATGGATTACGCCTCATATCCGGGAATGAAAACCACATCTCCCGGTTGGATTTCATCGAGTGCTGCCGTGACCTGCTCCATTAAAGGCATCAGCGTCGCCAGACGATTGTTAGGCGCTTTCAACACAATTAACGCAACTTTCAGAGCCGCCAAGTTTTGCTGACTGGGCAAATGACCATCAATAGTGATAAAAACGTCGAACTGCCCGGCTATCAAACGGAGCAGTTCGCCATTTTTCTTGCCTGCCCAACCGCTTTCCTGAACCGTCTGTACTTCGAAATCGGGCAGTGTTCGTTTGAGCTTACGAGGTAAACATTCGTCAAGCAGTATTTTCATCGCTTAGCGCAATCGTCGCTGCGCCCATCCGCTCAAGAAAACGCACGACTTGATCGTGACGGACGGACGGAAAATCGTCGAGAAACTCGTCAATAGTATCACCACCGGCGAGATAGTCGAGCAGGTTTTGTACGGGAACACGTGTCCCGTAAAATACCGGGATACCACTCAAAATGTCGGACGATTTGGTCACGAGCGGCTCATCGGACATTTCCTAGCCTCCTCAATCCTTCGATCCCGATTCTACAACACTTTTCCGGCGATCCTGAGGGTTCAGTTTTACTCCCACTCAATCGTACCCGGCGGCTTGCTGGTCACGTCGTAGACCACGCGGTTGACGCCGCGCACGTTGTTGACGATCCGGCTGCTGGCGCGGGCGATCAGGTCGTAGGGCAGCCGCGCCCAATCCGCCGTCATGAAGTCGTCGGTCGTGACCGCCCGCAGGGCGATCACTTCCTCGTAGGTGCGGTTGTCGCCCATCACGCCGACGCTCTTGACCGGCAGCAGCACCGCGAACGCCTGCGCCGTGCCATTACGCAGCATCCCGGCGCGGTCGAGTTCCTCGCGGAAGATGGCGTCGGCGGCGCGCAGCGTCTCCAGCCGCTCCCACGTGATTTCGCCCAAGCAGCGCACCGCTAAGCCGGGACCGGGGAACGGCTGCCGCCAGACGATGCTGTCCGGCAAACCAAGCTCGGTGCCGACGGCGCGCACCTCGTCTTTGAACAGGTCGCGCAGCGGCTCGATCAGCTCGAAGTGCAAGATCGGGGGGCAAGCCGCCGACGTTGTGGTGACTCTTGATCACTTTGCTCTGGCTGCTGCTGGCGGCGCTCTCGATCACGTCGGGGTAGATCGTCCCCTGCGCCAGAAAGCGGACGCCTTCGGCTTCGAGGCGGCGCGCCTGTGCCGAAAAGGTGTCGATGAACAGCTTGCCGATCACCTTGCGCTTGGCTTCCGGCTCGGTGATGCCGTGCAGCGCGTCGAGGAATTCCTCGGTCGCGTCGGCGGCGATCAGGTTCATGCCTTCTTGATCGCGGAAGACCTGCACCACCTGCTCCGGCTCGTCTTGGCGGAGCAGTCCCGTGTTCACGAACACCGATACCAGTTGATCGCCAATCGCGCGGTTGAGCAGCGCCCCCGCCACCGCCGAATCGACGCCGCCGCTCAGCGCTAGCAGCACCCGCTCACCGCCGACGCGCGTCTGGATGCGGTTGACAGCGTCGGTGACGAAGGCGGCAGGCGTCCATTTCGCCTCGCAGCCGCAGATGTCGAAGACGAAGTTGCGCAAAATCTGCGCGCCTTGCGGCGTGTGATTGACCTCCGGGTGGAATTGGACGGCGTACAGCCCGCGTGCGGTGTCGCCCATCGCCGCGTAGGGCGAGTTGTCCGAGTGCGCCAGCGGCTCGAAGCCCTGCGGCGGACGCTCGATGCGGTCGCCGTGCGACATCCAGACGTCGATCTGGTCGGGGATGCCGTTGAACAGCGGATTATCGGTGCTGCGATGCTCGATCTGGGCGAAACCGTACTCGCGTTGCGGTGCGTTGGCGACTGCCCCGCCGAGTGCGTAGGTCAGCGCCTGCATCCCGTAGCAGATGCCCAGCACCGGCAGTCCGCTGTCGAGTAAATAAGCGGGCATCTGCGGCGCGCCGTCCTCGTAAATGCTGTTGGGACCACCGGAGAGGATGTAACCCTGCGGCTGATGCGTGTTGACGCGATCCGCGCTGGCGTCACAGGCGAACACTTCGGCGTAGACGCCTTGCTCGCGGATGCGGCGGGCGATCAACTGCGTATACTGCGATCCGAAGTCGAGGATGGCGATCCCGCCCTGACGAAGTAGCGAGGACTGCGTACCGAGTACCGAGTCTTGTACGTCTGGGGACATGTGCGTGTCTCCTGAGAGGCATAAGCGTAGGGGCGGGTTTCAAACCCGCCCCTACAATTTACAATGTTTCGCTATTCGTAGGGGCATGGCGCGTCATGCCCCTACCCAAATCCGCCAATATTTGCCAGATGACCATCATTCCGCTTAGTCCGCGAAAATGATCTTGCCGTCGTCCATGCTGGTGATCATGGCGAGCGCCTCAATCGGCATGGTGTAGCCCTTCTCGCGCATGAAATTGCGCCCGCCCTCGAAGGTTTTCTCGACCACCACGCCGACGCCGACGAGATTCGACTGCGCGCTCTCGACGATCCGCGCCAGCGCCCGCAGCGTCTTGCCGGTCGCCAGAAAGTCGTCGATGATCAGCACGTCCTGATGCGGCGGCAGAAACTCCGCCGAGACCAGCAGGTTGACTTCATTGCCTTTGGTATGGCTCGGCGCGGTTTCGAGGAACACCGGACCGAACATCGTGATCGGCTTGAGCTTGCGCGCGTAGACAATCGGTACGCCCAGCGCTAAGCCGGTCATCAGCGCCGGCGCGATGCCCGAAATCTCCGCCGTGAGGATGCGATCCACGTGAACACCGGCGAAGCGGTTCGCCATCTCCACGCCCATCTGGTTCATCAGTTCCGGGTAAATCTGATGATTGAGCAGGCTGTCGATCTTGAGGATTCCGCTGCCGAGATTGCGCCCTTCGGCGAGAATACGCTGCTTGAGAGCTTCCATTTAACTGCTGACCTCCGTTTGTTCGGTTCGGGCGCCACTTTCTTCAAACACTTCAGCGAAATACATGTCGACGATCCCGCCTTCAAACCGCGCGAGTTCGCCGCCTGCCGCCTGTCCGGCAGGAGAGTTGAGCGCTTCGTTCAAGGTATCGTAGTCGTCGAAATAGACTTCCAGCGCGCGGTAAAGGTCGGTTTGCCCCAGCGGGCTGCCCAAGACCGCGTTGACCTGTCGCCGCCGGATCAGCGGCATTCGCTCGATGGCGGCGAGGAACCTGTTGTAAGCATCCTCGAACGGATCGAGATCGGCAGGATCGTGAAAAAGGATGACGAATTTGACCATCAGTTGATCCAGAGGTGAACGAAAAATCGGGCGCGCAGCCCGGAGCAGGATTGTAACCAGTGAGTCGGGGACTTGGCGAATCTGCAAGGCATGATGAAGATCAAGAAAGCGTAGGGGCACGATATATCGTGCCCCTACAGTCCGTTAGCGGCTGATGTCCGCCAAGTTGTAGTACAGCCGAATCGCCGCATCAATCGCCATGTAAAACTCGTCCACGCGGACGAACTCGTTCGGGGAATGAATATTTTCCCCTGAGGATAAGCCGAAACTCGTCATCGGGACGCCCAGTTCGCGCTGGAACATCCCGCCGATTGGAATTGAGCCGCCGCCGCGCAGCATCAGCGCGCGCTTGCCGGTGGTTGCCACGAGCGACTTTTGCATCGCTTCGATGGCGGAACCCTCGAACAAGGCGGTGAAGGGATAGCCTTCTTCGGTCACGCTCACCTCAATGGCAGCGGTGTCGCTGGAGAAGCCCAATACGTACTGCTTGAACAGGTCGCCAATCACAGCGGGGTCTTGATCGGCGACCAGCCGCATCGTCACTTTGAAACCGCCTTGTGATGGGAGGACGGTCTTTACGCCCGGTCCCTGATAGCCGCCCCAGACGCCGTTGACCTCGACGGTCGGGAGGGCGGTCTCACGCACCGGGATCGGGGCAATCGACTCGCCCCAATAATGGGTCGTGCCTGACTTAGCAAGGTAGCGATCTTTCACCTGCGCCCACGTCGCTTGCAGCTTCGCCATTTCGCCTTCGCCCAAGGGCTGAACCGCATCGTAGAAGCCGGGGATCGTCACGCGCCCGCTGTCGTCGTGGAATGAGCCGATGATTTTGCCGACGACATGCAGCGGATTTTGGACCACGCCGCCGTAGCCGCCGGAATGCAGGTCGTGATCCGGTCCCGTGACTTTGACTTCCGCGCCGACGATGCCGCGTGCGGCGTACATGATCACGGGTTGATCCTTGCTAAAACCGCCGTCGCACAGGATCAAAAGGTCGGCTTTGAGCAGGTCTTTATGGGCGGCGACGAAGGGGTGCATACTGGGCGACCCCGATTCTTCCTCGCCCTCGAAAAACAGCTTGACGTTAACCGGGAGTTTGCCGTCGACGGCGAAAATCGATTCCAGTGCCTTCAAATTGACGAAGACGCCGCTCTTGTCGTCGTTTGCGCCGCGCGCATACAGGTTGCCATCGCGCAGCGTCGGCTCGAACGGCGGGGTCGTCCACAAATTGAGCGGATCGACCGGCTGGACGTCGTAGTGGGCGTAAATCACCACCGTCGGCTGGTCGTCTCCGGCTCTCAGCCATTCGCCATAGACCACCGGATGCCCGGAAGTCGGCATTTTGCGGCAGTTGTCCAAGCCGATGCGCGTCATCTCCGCGACGATCCAATCCGCGCAGTGTTCCAGATCGCCTTTGTGCGCCGGGTCGGTGCTAATCGAGGGAATGCGCAGAAGTTCCAGAAAGCGCTCCATAAAAGCGTCACGCCCCGCGTGAGCGTGGGCGATCGCGTTTTCAGCCGATGTCATGGTTTTGTTCCTCCATCCGGGCGTGTTGTCAGCACTGAAGGTGAGCATCATTGCGACGATCTGCAATGATACCCGCTTTGGAGGGCATTCAAAATCAGTCCGGCAATGGTGCTATGCGCGAATGCTGGCGGGAGTGCGTAATGTTGGGGCGAAATATCGTAGCTTCAGTATTTATGACCAACCTCACCCCTAAATCCCCTCTCTATGTAATGGAGAGGGGACTTTAAACACCTTTTGTAACCTGTTTTTACCCCCTCGCCACGCAGTGGAGAGGGGGGCAGGGGGTGAGGTTACACGTCCTACTCGTCGTCGCCGCTGCCGCGCAGGATCAAGCCGATGATCACGCCGATCACGAGGATGATCGCCATCACTTGCAGCGGATAGCGCTGAACGGTCTTCACCGCGTCCTCGCCGATCTCGCCGTAGTCGTTGTGCTTGAGGTAGCTGGCGGCTTTCTCGAAACCGTTCGCCACGCTGTCGATCCGCTCGCGGGCTTCGTGGCTCGCCCCGGCATCATGCGCCTGCTTGCGGAGGTTTTTGGCGGTGTCGTAGAGCGTCTTGACCATCTCGGTCTTGGCGGCTTCGGCTTGCTGGTGGGCTTCGCGCCCTAGCTCGTGGATGCTCTTGTTCGCCTCGTCGACGAGCTGCTCAGCTTTGTCGGCGACGTGATCGTTATTTCGGTTAAACATCGAACTTACTCCTTATGCTGACCTCATGCTCTTTATTATATCCGAAATTAATCGCAATCGGTGAGGTCACTTTTTCTGACGCTGCCTGATCCTTCGATCAGGTGCAGGTTGAACCACCCGGGTGGGGCAGCCGCTCGAATCGCTCGTATACTGTGAATATATTCACAAACCGATCAAATCAGCGCCAGAAGTGGCAGTAAAGGAACGCAGCGATGATCATGCTGCACGCGGAATATTCTGAAGTGATCTACGCCCGCCCGGAGGCGATTTACGCGGTCCTAGCCGACTATGAGCAGGGACACCCGGCGATTCTGCCGCAGCAGTATTTCACCGAACTGGTTGTCGAGCAGGGTGGTCAGGGCGCGGGAACCATCCTCCGGGGGGCGCTCAAAGTCTGGGGGACGGAGTATCGCTTTCATCAGGTCGTCACCGAGCCGGAACCGGGGCACATCCTCGTGGAAACCGACCTCGATAACGCGCAGGTGACGAAATTCGTCGTCGAGCCGCTCGATAATGGGCAGCGCACCCGCGTGACCATCGCCAGTGACTTTCCACCCACACCCGGCTTGGCGGGGTTGGCAGAACGCTGGGTCAAGCCCGCCGTCATCCGCCGCATCTACGCCGCAGAGTTGACGCAGCTTGCCGCTTACGTCAAGGGACGGTAGTCCTCGGTGAGTAGGTGTAGGGGCAGATTTCAAATCTGCCCCTAGCGGCTGGTCAAACGTACTTGTCGGCTACGTGCCACTGCGCGACGGCGGCTTCGAGCCGGTCGCGCTGCATCGTCACGCCTATTCCGGTGCCGTCGGGCACGGCGAGCGTGCTCTCTGCTTGCAGCACGAACGGTGGCTCGGTCAGGTCGGGGTTGAAGTAGCGGTCGGTCGCCGAGATGTCGCAGGGCAGCGTTACGCCCGGCAGCGAGGCGAAAGCCACGTTCGCCGCCCGCCCGACGCCCGTTTCCAGCATCCCGCCGATCCACAGCGGGAAGCGGTTGGCAACGCAGGTCTCGTAAATCTTGAGACTTTCGACGTAACCGCCAACCCGCACCGGCTTCAGGTTGAGGATTTTCGCCGCGCCTAGTTCAATCGCCAACTTCAGATCGCTGTTCGACTTGATGCTCTCGTCCAGACAGATCGGCGTTTTCAGACGCGGCTGAAGCTTGCTGTGCTCGAAGATGTCTTCGTCGTCCAGCGGTTGCTCGATCATCAGCAGGTCGAACTGATCCAGTTCGGCGAGATGGTCGGCGTCGGCGAGGGTATAGGCGCTGTTGGCGTCCAGCATCAGCGTGATGTCCGGCAGCGCCGCGCGGACGCCGCGCGCCAGTTCGACGTCCCAGCCCGGCTGAATCTTGAGCTTGATCCGGCGATAGCCCTGCGCCAGCCGCTTGTTGATGATGGCGAGCGTCGCCTCGACCGTCGGCTGAATGCCGATGCTGACGCCGACGACCGACCGCCCGCGCGAGGTGTTGCCTTCCGGCAGATAGGCGGCGAACAGGTCGGCGAGCCGCAGATCGTTAGCTTGCGCCAGCGCATCCCAAATCGCCGCCTCCAAGCCGTGTTTGGTGTGCTTGCTGCCGCGCGTGTGCGCCATCAGCACCGGGACTTGGCGCATGTCGTCAATCGTCTGCCCGATCAACGTCGGGATCAAGAAGTTGTTGGCGATGTGCTGCGCTGTCCCGACCGTCTCCGCGCCGTAGCCCGGCTCGACTTCGACCGAGATTTCCCCCCAGCCGGTGATCCCGTTTTCGGTCGTGACCTCGACCAGCACCGCCGCCTTGAACGGGTCTTGCCCGAAGCTAGTGCGGAGCATTTCGACGAACGGCATGGCAATCGGGTGCAGCGTGATCGCCTTAATCGTGATCGCTTTCAAGCTTGTTCCTCCATAAAAGGCTGAATTTCGCAAAGTGGGGAGATTATACTCGCCTCGTCCGGCGCGCAGCAGGGGGATTGGTCTTAGCGCGGGGCGAAATGTGTTTGTTGAGAATTTGGTCCCAGTACGCCAGAAAGCTGATCGGCTGGTGCTGCTGGTAGGTGTAATCGTATAACCCGGCGAGCACGAGGTTGTAGTATGGGCGCTCGATCAGGTTGTAGCCCTTGCCGCCCCTGACGATGCCAATCGAGTTTTGCGCCGCGCCGCCGCCGTGTTTGAGCCGCTGGGCGTATTCGTTCGGGCGGTACTCCAAGTCGTTAATCGCGTCGAGCGCCCGCTGCCGCGTCTCGCCCGAGACCTTGCGTGGTCCATTATTCAGCACGTAGGAGACGACCGAGCGCGATACTCCGGTGCGTCTTGCCACGTCCGCTTGAGTCACTGGAGTCTGTTCGGTCATAGCTGTTCGTAGCGAAAACTGGTCTGGGGTGTAGGGGCACGGCATACCGTGCCCCATACGTGCCAAAATAAGCGATTTGTCACGCATTTTGACCCCGCCCCGCGACCTTCGGTCGCCCCTCGCCCCGCTCGCGTGGGAGAGGGGGTAAAGACGGCTCGAAGAAGGCTTTAAAGTCCCCTCTCTATGCAATGGAGAGGGGATTTAGGGGTGAGGTCAGAACAAAGCCTAAATACCTACCCCTATCAGGGGTTGGGGGTGAGGGGAAAGCGAAATTCCTTAAGTTGGTCTCTAGATGCCGTGCCCCTACCATCGAATATCACTGCTTATGGGAAATCACTCGCCGATCTGTAATTTGATCTCGACCGGCGGCAGTTCGTCCACCTCGGTGCGGATCGTCACACTGCCCGCTTGTCGCCCGGCTTTCAGGTAAACCGCCCCTTGACCGCCCAACAGCACCAGCGGGTTTTCGCCGATCAGTTCCGCGCTGCCTTCGAGCGTAAATCCAGCGTTTCGGATTTGATACGGCAGTACATTACCATACTTGTCTTCGATCTGTACGGCGATGCGCGCCATGTCCGCGCCATCTGCTCGCAGTTTATCCGTGTTCGCGCTCACGTGCAGGTGATCGGGCAGGTGCGTGGCGTCGATTTTGCGCTCCGCCACCACCGCGCCGCCGATCAGCCCGCGCACGGTCAAGTCGCCCAAGACCTGCCCCCAAGGGTTGTAGGGATCGCGCCAGCGGACGGTGAAGGGCGGGTGCGTCAGGTGGGGATACTGTTCGCGATCCGGCTGGAAGCGTCCATATGAGCGGTCGCCGACGATCACCTCGATCTCCTCGCAGTTGCTGAACACCACCAGCGGATTGTTGCCGCCGCCGGATCGGTCTCCCATCGTCCAGTTGGTCGCCGGAGCGAGCACGATCTCGGCGTCCGGCGCTTTTTGGCTGCGGTAGAAATACGCCGCGAATTTGGGCAGGCGGTAAATGTCCATCACGCCGTGATAGCACACGCGATCCCCCGACCCGAATGCCTTGTGGGTGTGGTAGTCGAAGGCGCACCAGCCAATCGCCCCGGCGACTTCGGCATGACCCATTTGCAGATTGTGCTTGCGCGCGTGCTTGAGCGCGTGCTCGATCCGCCGTTCCTCTTGATCCCACGTCTTGGTCGGGAACATGTGCCCGGCGAACTCGGTGATCAGGTGCGGGCGCGAGCGCGGCGTCTGGATGCCCTCGGTGAAGTCGTTCAGCGTGAACACGTCTTCCAGCAGCTTGCTGCCGATGAAATTGCGCACCCCGCCGGTCTGCCGCGTCGGATCGAGATCGTGCGCCAGCGCGTTGGTGCGCGTATAGAACTCGTCGTTGTCGGGCAACTCGTTGACGCGCACGCCCCACAGGATGATCGCCGGGTGATTGCGGTCGCGCTCGATCATTGCCCCCAAGTCCTGCTCGACCAGCGCTTGCCAAGCCGCGTCGCCGATGTGCTGCCAGCCCGCCAGTTCCTCGAATACCAGCAGCCCGATCTCGTCGCAGCGGTTCAGAAAGTGGGGCGATTGGGCGTAGTGCGACGTCCGCACTACGTTGCAGCCGAGTTCGTGCTTGAGGATGTCGGCGTCGAGCGCTTGTAGACGTTCCGGCGCGGCGGCACCGATGTAGGGGTAGGTCTGGTGACGGTTCAGCCCGAACAGCTTCAGCGGCTCGCCGTTGAGGGTGAAGCGACCATCCGGGCAGAACTCGGCGTGGCGGAAGCCGAAGCGCACCACCGTTTGATCGACCGTGTCGCCGTCGAACGCCAGCGCCAGCGTCAGGGTGTAGAGCGTCGGCTGTTCCAGCGACCATAACGTGATCGGCGCGAGTTCCGCGAACCTCAGCGTGAGCGCGGCGGTGGTTGCCGCCTGCGTCTGCTGCGCGATCACGCGCCCCGCCGCGTCCGTGACTGTCGCCTCGACTCGCAGATCGGGCTGCACTCCGGCGATTTCGAGGTCGCATTCGAGTTCGGGTGACGTCAACACGTTCAGCGGGCGGGCGAAGGCGCTGACGATGTGGGTCTGCTCGACCATCCGCAGCCGCACGTCGCGGTAAATCCCGCCGAAGGTCAGGTAATCGACCAGATTGCCGTAAGGCGGAATAGCGCGATCTTCGGTCGAGTCGACGCTGACCATCAGCACGTTTTCGCCCAGTGTGACCTGATCGGTCAGCTCGAACGAGAAGGGCGTGTAGCCGCCCTTGTGCTCGCCGATCCGCCTGCCGTTGAGCGAAACGACGCACGCCAGCATTACGCCGTCGAAGTCGAGGAAAATGCGCTTGCCCGCCGCCTGCTCGTCCAGCCGGAAGCGCTTGCGATAAGTTGAAACGAACTGATAGTCGCAGTTATCGACAAAGCGCCCGAACCGGCGGTTGGTGTGTGGCAGCGTGACCCGCTCCAAGCGATCATCGGGCGTATCGTGCTCGACCGGCGCGGGGATGAAGAACCAATCTTGGTTGAAGTTTCGAACAACTCTCATCAATGCTAATCCTAGTTCGTCAAAGCCTGAGTCAATACAAGTTGCTTGACTTATTAATGAGCTAAGTCTATACCAGATCAACATGAGTAGTCAACACGTGTTGCTATCCAAGTAGCAGGTCAAAACCCCACGTTTTACGGCGCGCCTTCGGTCGTCGAATTGCGGATCACCCGCGCCGCCATAGGCGATCCGGCGTTTGTCAATCTCGCCGTGATCAGCACGGATCGCACCCGTCTGCACACCGCCGCCGACCGGTCAGCCCCGCTCGTCCTCGACAGCTTCGCCCATTTCGACCTCGCAAATTGAAGCGCGCCTCATGAGTAGGGGCAGGTTTCAAACCTGCCTCTACCAAAGAATCTCAGAGCGGCGATTATCCTCATCAAATTGGCATCTTGGTGCTGTCCTCGTCGCCAAGCTGCGTTATATTACGCTGAGTTTGTAGACTGACGCTGTTTTTGAGGAAAAACATTTATGGCTCCGATTACGATCCGCGACGTACAGATCATTTTGACTCAACCCTTGGGGCAGCGCTTGGCGGTCGTCAAGATCGTCACCTCTGAACCCGGACTCTACGGCTTAGGCTGTGCGACCTTCACCCAGCGCTTTCATGCTGTCCAAGCCGCCCTTGAGCATCACCTGAAACCGTTCCTGATCGGGCGTGACGTCAGCCGCATCGAGGACATCTGGCAGCAGTCGATGGTCAACGGCTATTGGCGCAACGGACCCGTGCTCAACAACGCCATCTCCGGCGTCGACATCGCCCTTTGGGACATCAAAGGTAAACTGGCGAATATGCCCGTTTATGACCTGCTCGGCGGCAAGTGCCGCGAAGCCGCCGCCGTCTACACCCACGCCGATGGGAGCGACCCGCAGGAGGTTGTCGAGAACGCCCAGCGTTTCGTCGAGGAGGGCTATCGCTACGTGCGCGTGCAGATGGGCGGCTACGGCGGCAAGGGCGCTCGTGACGCGCGTCCTGACGGCGCGCTCGACGGCGCTTATTACGATCCGCGCGCCTACATGCGCAGCATGTTGCAGATGCTCGAAACCGTGCGCGTAGCGCTCGGTGACGAGATTGAGCTGCTCCACGACATCCACGAGCGCTTGACGCCGGTCGATGCGCTCGGCTTTGCCAAAGCGGTCGAGCAGTTCAATCTGTTCTTCTTGGAAGATGCGCTCGCGCCGGAGGACATCGACTGGTTCGCCCACATCCGCGCCCAATGCGCCACCCCGCTGGCGATGGGGGAGTTGTTCAACAACCCGCACGAATGGCGCTCGCTGATCGAACGCCGCCTGATCGACTTCATTCGGATGCACATCAGCCAAATGGGTGGGCTAACCCCGGCGCGCAGCGCGGCGATCCACGCGAACCTTTACGGCATTCGTACTGCGTGGCACGGACCGGGCGACGTCTCGCCGGTCGGGCACGCCGCCAACCTGCACCTTGACCTCTGGTCGCCTAACTTTGGCATTCAGGAGTGGTGTCGCTTCCCTGAACTCATTTACGAGCTGTTTCCCGGCACGCCTGAAGTCCGCGACGGTTACATGTATCCCAATGATCGCCCCGGCTTGGGCATCGAAATCGACGAGCGGCTCGCTGCCCAGTACCCCTGCACCGATGAGGTACTCCAGTGGACGCAAACCCGTTTGCCTGATGGCAGCCCGGTGCGCCCCTGATGACGCCCTCAACCGCAATGCAGACTGTCTATGTGGGAACTTACACCCATTCCGGCGTCGACACCTTCGGGCGGGTCGACGGCATTTTCGTCTACGACTTCGACCCCGCCGCTGGCGACCTGCGTTTCCGGCACGCCGCTGCCGGGATCGTGAATCCTTCTTACCTCGCGCTCGCGCCGGATCGCCGCACCCTGTTCGCGGTCAACGAGTTGGAAGGCGCACCCGGCGGCATCAGCGCGCTGGCGCTGGATACGGCAGCCGGGGAACCGCTGCTGCTCAACACCCAGCCGGTTCACGGCGTCGCGCCCTGCTACATCTGCCTCGCTCCGTCGGGCAAGTGGGCGTTGGTCGCCAACTACGGCAGCGGCAGCGTGACCGTCCTGCCCATCTTGGCGGACGGGCAGCTTGGCGCGGCAGCCAGCATCTACCAGAATCGCGGCTGCGGCGCCGATCCCAAGCGTCAAGCCACGCCCCACGCGCACTGCGCCGTCTTTGCGCCTGACGGTCGCTTGTTCGTGGCGGATCTCGGCGTCGATTGCATTCTGATCTTTCACCTCGACGAGTCTACCGGCGAGTTGATTCCTGCCGATCCGCCGGGGGTAGCGTCCGCGCCCGGCGCGGGACCCCGCCACCTGACTTTCGGCGCCGACGGTCGCTGTCTTTACGCCGTCAACGAACTCGATTCGACCGTCGCGGTTTACGCCTACGACGCGGCGGCGGGGACGCTCGACTCCGTGCAGACGATTTCGACTCTGCCGGATGACTTCTCCGGCGAGAGCGCGGCAGCGGGTATCCAGATTGCGCCGTCCGGTCGCTTTCTCTACGCCTCGAACCGGGGGCATGACAGCGTCGCCGTTTTCGCCATCGACCCCCCCAGCGGGCGGCTGACGCGGGTCGAGATCGTCCCGTCGGGCGGGCGCACGCCGCGCCACATCGCCTTTGATCGCACCGGGAGCTATCTGCTGGTCGCCAATCAAGGCAGCAGCCAATTGGTCACGCTGCGGGTTGATCCCGCCGCTGGGACGCTCACGCCCGCCGGGGTCGTCGACGTACACCGACCGGCGTTCGTCATGGCGGTCGAGACGGTGAATTAAGCCCGTTGCTAAGGCGAGAATTTATGGATTTTCTTCACAAATTATCCACACTTTAGGCGTCGAGTTAAGTTATCATTGAGGGAGTATGTACGAGTTGGCGTCACCCGTACCAATAAAGAAGTGAATCATGCTTGAACAGCCAATTTATCTGCGAATTCCTACCGAAAATGATCAGCCCTACTTCGCGCGGCATAGCTGTGCCGAAGTCGTCATCAGTGCCGTGATCAAGGCGCAGCAGTCCGGCTGGCTGCGCCTGCACGGCTTCGTCGTCCTGCCGGAAGCATTGGAGCTGGTGATCACGCCGATCAGGTTCAGCCTGAGCACGCTCGTGGGTCATCTGCAATCGGAGACGATTCCGCTGCTCAGCATCCTGATCCCGCACGGCGACCTGATCTGGAGTCCTTACTTCGTCCACACTACGCTCGAAACCCAGCGCGCGCTCGACGCTCGCCTGAATATGCTGCTGCTCTCGCCGGTCGCCAGCGGGCTGGCGGACTCGGCTTCCACCTACGCTTATAGCTCCGCCAATTCGCGCTATATGGGCGGGGTCACGACTTTCGCGGGCTACCAGACCCCGGTAGCAGCCTGTACGCAATAATAAGCGGAGCCGTGATCCGCTCGGTGAAAACGCCGCTGAAAGCATTGACAGAGCGCGGTAGGGCTTCGACTCAGCACCGTCACGTCCAATAGTTGTTAAGAGTTGTTAAAGTTTCCATACCTTTAGCATCCGCTTAGGCGACGACTGCTAAACCGTCGTCTTTCCAGACGTTCCGAGTTCTGCTACTATGTGAAAATACTATAAATGCATGTAGCGTTTTCACGGGTAAATTCATGCTGCGCTTGATAATGCGACGGGGACCGACACCGGGGATAGTCTACGATCTCGAATCAGACGAGGTCTCCATCGGGCGTGGCAACAAGAACAGCATCGTGATCCGTGACAATGAAGTCAGCCGCGATCACTGCCGCCTCGTGCGCTTTTCCGAAAGCTACGAAATCCACGATCTCAATTCAAGCAACGGCACCTTCGTCAATGGGCAGCGGGTAGCCAGCCCTTGGCTGCTCCAACCCGGCGCGCTGATCGAGCTAGGCGACACCATCACGCTCGAATTCGAGCTGGCGTCCGCCGAAGAATATCCCGCCGCCATTCCCAATACGCTGTCGGTCGTGCCTGCCGGTTCCGACTCGCTGCACTACAGCGTGGTCATGCTGCGCGGTCCCAACGTTGGGCAAGTCTTCGCCCTTAGTGGTGACTGTTTCACCTTGGGGCGCGACCTCGACAATCAGGTCATCATCCAAGACCCGGAGGTCAGCCGTAATCACTTGCGCTTCAGCGTCATTGAGGGCGGTTACCGTGTTGAAGACCTCAACACGACCAACGGCACCTTTGTCAACGGCGAGCGGCTGATTGGCACGCTCGATCTCGCGCCCGACGACCTGATCCGTCTGGGCACGATGGTGCAGCTTCAGTACGTCGTCAGCCAAACCGCGCTCGATCCCGACGCCGACACCACGCCGAGGATGCCCGCCGAAAATGGCGACAAATACGAGACGACCTTGCACGATTTTCTCAGTGTCGAGGTGCCGCACAATGGCGTTTCCGCCCGCGCAACCGGGCTTGATCCCGGCTCCCTACGCGATCATCTGCTGATCGTCTACGCCCGCGAGAACTGGGGGACCATCGTCGCGCCGCTGCTGGTGCGCTTGCAGGATACGCGCTTGAATGCGTGGGTCGATCAATACCTCACGCTCGGCAGCGATAACTGGCGCGCCGCCCTTGATCAAGCGCTGGAAGAATGTTGGTTGATGGTGCTGGTCGTCTCGCCGGAGGCGCTCCACGCGGATCACGTCAGGCTGATTTACCGCCACTTCCTCAGCGAGGGCAAGCCGGTCATCCCCCTGCTGATCAACCCGGCGACGACCATGCCCACCGAGTTGGCGCGCTTGCGCAGCATCATCTACGACACGAAGAACACCCAGCGCAGTTTTCACAAGCTGATCTTCGAGATCATGCAGCTTCGCCAGCAGCTTCAACAGCAGCCCTAGTCCGTAGCTGAGCCTTCGGCTTGTTCTGGTAGAAGGTGTCTGAATATTCGATTTTGTTCTCATAGGGGCGTTCAATTGAACGCCCCTACAAACCCGCGATATTGGCGACTTGCGATAGGGGCACGGCGCGCCCTGCCCAATGTGTTCTCGACTCTCAGCGCTGCTCTGCGTTTGGCTGCTCTGGCTTGAGCGCGATCAACATCGTCCACGCGCCCGACTGAACCGTCTTGCCGTCTTGGTTGACGATCTTCACGTCCAGCGTGACCCATCCGCCACCCATCCGCCGCGACTCTTTCTTTTCGCGCACTTTCAGTTCGCTGTGCAGCGTATCGCCGATGAACACCGGCAGGCTGAATTTCATCTCCAGCCCGCGAAAGGCGATCACGGTCTGTTCCATGAAGCCAAGCTGATAGGCTTGCCCGACCGCGTAGCTCAGCGTCAGCATCCCGTGCGCGATCCGCTGCCCGAAGACTGATCCCTTCATGTATTCGGCGTCGGTGTGCATCGGGTTGTAGTCGCCCGTCAGCCCGGCGAAGCTGACCAGATCGGCTTCGGTGATCGTCCGCCCGCGCGTGATCATCTCCGCGCCGATCTCGATTTCCTCGTAATAAAGCCCAATCGGAGCCATCTATTTTTGTCCTTCACGTTGCCAAAAGCCTATCTTACCCAAACCCCAAAATCCTGTAAACGCTGCGCTGGGCAAACGGATGTAACTTTTTGCCCGCGCCCGCGTATTATAGAATGTACACGATAAACAATCGGCAAGACGGGGGTTCAACCATGTATTCTAAATCCTACGAGGATCGCGTTTCTGGCGCTGTGTTCTTGATCGGCTTGGGGCTGCTGTTCACCCCGATTGGCGGGATTGTCGGCGGCTTCTTCCCCGGCATCCTGTTCGTGATCGGCGCATCGGCATTCGCGCGCGGCTTGGCGGAGGGGCAGGAGTGGTACAACGTCTCCGGTGGTATGGCGATGGTCGGTATCGGCTTGTTCTTCTTGCTCGGCTTCAACCTGCCGCTGTTGCTGATCCTGCTTGGCTTGGCGACGCTGTTCGGCTACACGTCTCATTCCAGCGACAAGCACAGCCATCGTCACGACGATGCGAACCCGGACGGCAAGCTCAAGAACAGCGACTTTGACAATTTCGCCGACGATACGTTTGTCGACGAAAAGCCGAAACGCGACAGCTACGTCTAGTCCGTCTGAAGACGGTCACTGCTCTAAGCTGAGGCGCGGTCATCGCTGCGCCTCTTTGATTCTGTGTGCCTGTTCATCGGTGTAGTAACGAATATATTCTGAGTTCCTCAGTGACTATTTTGTGCTAGAATTCGAACTGAACGTTGAGCGTTGAGGGGATTCTCCATGCGCTATGTCATTGTGTATCGAGACGAAGACGGTGCTTGGATCGCTGAAGTGCCGAGCTTGCCCGGCTGCGTCACGCAGGGGGAAAGCCGAGCGGAAGCCCTAGAAAACGTCAAAGATGCGATCGCGCTCTATTTGCGTGACCTCGATGCTGCGCAGCGCGAACTCTATCAAGACTACATTAATCCTGAATTGGTTGCTGTGGAAATGATTGCCGGATGAAACCACCCCGCATTTCGAGCCGAGAATGTATTCTGGCGCTCGAAAAAGCGGGATTTTCTGTCATTAATCAACCGGGCAGCCACATCAAATTGCGCCGCGAGTCACCGTATGCACAGATGATCGTCAAGCAGACCCGCGAACTCGCCGCCGGAACGCTTCGCTCTATTTCCGCCAAGCCGGGCTAACCCTCGAAGATTTTGTGGACTTACTCTAGCCCATGCCTCCTCATGGCTCCCCGTAGGGCAAGCGTATCTGGACGCTGCCCCGCGCTGCCGCTATAGTAGACCGCGAAACACTCCAACGCTGGATATGTGAGTTGCAAAGCCGGTGACCGTTTTTAAGCCAATTCACAAGATCGTGCGCTGCGCCCTCATCGCCTTGAGTATTGCCGCGCTCGGCGCGTGCAGCGGTCTCAACCTCTCCGCCGATGCTTCCGGCGCTCCCGCGCCGATCATTCAAGCCGTCCAATCGCCCGCCGATGCCGTGCGCGCCTTCCTCGATTCGTGGGGGCAGCATGACTATCAGGCGATGTACGCCAAGTTGAGCGCCAACAGTCAAGCGCTCTACGCTTTCCCGGTCTTCCAGACGACCTATCAGGACGCCGACAAGACCCTCGGCACGCAGGGTGTGGATTACACCATCCACCAGACGCAGGAGCAGGGTGAGACCGTCGCCGTCCTCTATGACGCTTCGATCCAGTCCTCGATCTTCGGCTCGGTCGAAGACCCCGGACGCACGATGCGCCTCGTCCGCGCGCCCGATAATTCGTGGCGCGTCGCGTGGTCGAGCATGGACATCATCAACGGCTACGCCAGCGGCACGCGCCTTCAGGTCGATTCGGCGCGCCCGCCGCGCGGGAACATCTACGACCACAACGGGCAGTTGCTGGTCGAGCAGGGCGGCGAAGTGACCGGATTGTACGTCGCCCGCCAAGACATCCCCGATGAGTCCCGCTGTATCGATCTGCTGTCGAACATCTTGCGCCGTACGCGCGCCGATCTGCTTGATTTGCTCAACACCTATAATCCTGAGACCGTCGTCCCCATCGGCGACGTCGATCCATCGATTTACAACGCTCGCGCCGCCGACCTAGAGACGACCTGCAAGATTCGCACCGACACCCGCACGACCCGCCGCTACGTCGGGCACGGCATCGCCACCCACTTGATCGGCTACATCGGCTCGATCCCGGCGGAGGAGGAGCAGAATTATCTCGACAACGGCTACTCGCAGGGTGACCTGATTGGCTTGGCGGGCGTTGAGCAGGCATACGAGTCCGATCTCGCCGGGAAGTCCGAGCGCGTCCTCCGCGTGATCGAGCCGGGCGGCATGATCGTCCGCGAACTTGCCGGTACGTCCGGTCAGCCCGCTCACGACCTGACGCTGACGCTTGACCTCAACTTGCAGTGGGCGACCGCGCAAGCGCTCTCCGACGCCTACAACGCCGCCGCCAATAACTGGGCGTCGCCGCAGCACTCGCCCGGCGGCGCGGCGGTCGTCATCGACGTCAACACCGGCGCGATCCTTGCACTCGCCAGCTACCCGACTTTCGACCCCGGCATTTTCAACGGTGACGACACGACCATTTTTCAGGTTGGCAACTATATCGCCGACCTGCACAACTCGCCCGCCAGCCCCTTCTCCAACCGCGCGACGCAGGAGCAGTATTCACCCGGCTCGACCTTCAAGATCGTCACCCTCGCCGCCGCCGCTCAAGAAGGCAGCGACATTTTCGATCCCAGCACCATGTTCCCCTGCGAAATGATCTGGCATGGTGGGGATTTCGGCGACACCTTCCCGCAGCGCTACGACTGGCGCTACTCCGAAGACCCGCCTAATAACTTCCCGACTGGCGACGTCACGATGTCCGAGGCGCTGACCGCCTCTTGCAACCCCTTCTTCTACCAGATGGGCGCGCAGCTTTACAACAAACGTACTGCGACCACCCTTGCCAACTACGCCCGGCAGATGGGCTTAGGCGCGGCGACTGGCTTAGCGCCGATTGTCCCCGAAGCCAACGGCAGCATCCCGGTGCCCCGCGCCGCCGACGAGGCGATCTCGCTGGCGGTTGGGCAGGGCAATACGCAGGTCACCGCCATCCAGATGGCGCGGATGGTCGCCGGAATCGCCAACGGCGGCACGCTCTACAAGCCTTACGTCGTCCAGCAGGTCGGCGGCGAAGACGGGAGCGCGCCGGAGATGGTCGCCCAACCGACTGTCGCCGGGGACATGGGTTTGAGCGCTGACACAATCGCCTTGATCCAGCAGGGCATGTGCGCCGTCACCACCGACATCGCCACCAATCGTACCAACGGCAAACCGTTGGGTACGGCATGGTTCGTCTTCGACGAGCCGACCGAAGATGGCGGTACCGGCGTCGCGCCGTACTCGGTATGCGGCAAGACCGGCACGGCGCAGACCGCCCGCCCCGAACCCAACGGCTGGTTCGTCGCCTACGCCCCCGCCGACAAGCCGACCGTCGCCGTCGCCGTCGTGACCCAGTATTCGCGCGAAGGCTCGGAAACCTCCGCGCCGATTGCCCGCCGCATCCTCGACGCTTATTTCGGCGCGCCGCAAGCGCCTTGGCCCTCGTGGTGGACGCAGAATCCCTACTACGAGATCAATATCCCGGAAGGCAGCACCGGCGGTTAAAAAGAAGTACCGAGTACCGAGTAAACCGACTCGCCGAGGTCTGCTGCTCTCGTTTTTGACTCAGCACTCAGCACTCGGTACTCGGTACTATTGTTTGAAGGAGCAGACTCTATGCAGATCGCCCGCTGCGCCGCCTGTGACGGCTACGGTTGGCTCGACGACGAAGACGAGGGCGAAACTGAGTGTCGCTGGTGCGGCGGCATCGGCTACGTCTACCGCGACGAGCGCGGCGTCGACCGCCGCATCCCCGAAGCCGACTACGAGCGTCACGCCGTCGAACTCGAACGGCTCGAACTGGAGCGTTTGCGCGAGATCGGCTACACTGGAACGGCGAAAAAGCCTTGGGAGCAGGCGATTCGCCAGCAGAAGAAGCGCCGCGACCGCTGACGCCAACACGAAAGCGTAAAAGGACCGTATGTCACCCAAAGCCCGCACAATCATGCTGCTGCTTGGCGGCATTGCGCTGATTTTCGTCATCTTAAGCGTCCAGTTGATCGCCTCCCCGCCAACCGAGATCAACGAGACGGTGGCGGGAGCGTCGTCCGGTGCGAGCGACGCGCAGATCAGTTTCAGCGCCGACCACAAATTGGTGATCGCGCCCAGCGCTTGCGTGACGGTGCGCTGGCACGTGGAATATATCGAGGCGGTCTACATCGACGGCGAACCGACCATCGGCGATGGTCAGCAGATCGACTGCGTCGACGAAACGACGATGCCCGTCCTGCGCGTGCAGTTCAGCGACAACACGATAGTCGAGTACCGCTTGGAGATCGGCTTTCTCTCGACTCAGCCATCGACGTGGCTGCTGGTCGTGGCGGTGTTACTGCTGGCGCTGACGACCGTTTTCGTCGCGCTCGCTCGTCCCTTTGCGCCGCCGACGACCACGACGGCAGCGAATGCTCGTCGCTCGTGGGGAGTGACGCTGTTCGCCGCCATTGGCTTGATCGTCGTGACCATCCTCGTCACCGGACTAATCCTCGAACTAGCGCTGCGCTTCTATTTTGGGCGCTTCGGCACGCTCGACGAGCAGATCGCCTACGTGTACAGCCGCAATCAGATCAACGCGCTCAATCAGGGCACGCTCCCGCTGCCGGAAGTGGATTACGGCTTATCGCCCAACACCCCCGATCACGATGCGCTTGGCTATCGCGGCGCGGAGGTCGAAATCCCCAAGCCGGAAGGAACGTTCCGCATCGTCGCTATGGGCGGATCGACCACCTACGGCACGAGCGTCCATACCGACCAAAGCTATCCCGCTCAGTTACAGCAGGTGCTGCGCGATCAATATGGCTATAGCAACGTCGAGGTGGTCAACGCGGGTGTCGCCGGGTATACGACGTGGCAGACCTTCATCAATCTCGCCCTGCGCGTGACCCAACTCCAGCCTGACCTCGTGATCATCTACCACGCGGGCAACGACGTGCTCCCCCGCGAGGTCGATCCTGACTGTTACGCCGGACAAAACCCGCTGCGTGGACTCGACCCGCGCGGGCACATCTCCGTCACCAACGCCAACGTCCCGCTGAGTCCGAGCGCCCTCTACCGCTTCGTCGCCATCAATCTCGGCTGGATGCCCAGCCCGGCAGACCTCGCCGCGCTATTCGTGGACAGCGCAATCGACTGCGGCGGCACGCAGGAAGGATCAGACATCGAGCACAACGTCGAGGTCAACCGCCCGATCTACTTCGAGCGCAACGAGCGCAACATGATCGCCATTGCCCGCGAGTACGGCTTCAAGATCATGTTCGCGTCGTGGGCATTCCGCGCCGCTGCCCCCGAAGCGCTGCCCTTCTGGCAGACGGCGGTCGCCGAGCACAACGCCATCACCGCGCGAGTGGCGCAGGACGAGGGCGCGCTCTACTTCGACTACGCGGCGGTCGCGCCGACCGACCCGGCGGACTGGGCGGACTACGTCCACATGAGCGCGGCGGGCAACCACCTGCGCGCGCAAGCCTTCGCCCAGTTCATCCTCGACCAAAACGTCATCCCCAAGCCCTAGCGACTCAGAAGCGCCCGGTCATGGCGTCGGCGTAGCCCGTGAGTTCGGCGTAACCGTATCCGTTCGCATCACCGCTGATCCGCACCGTCCCTTCCCAGTAAGCGATCCCGCCGCCGCTGAGTTCCTGATCCGCCACCTGCGGCGTGATCGTCAGCCGCAGCGGATCGCCCGTCGCTGGTGTCACCGTGATCGTCCAGCCCGCCGGATAGGTCGCGCCGGTGTGCGGACTCGTCCACGTCGCCGTCGAATCAATCTGGATCGCGCTCGCGTCCAGATACGCCGTCGATCCGTCGGCTTGCACCAGCAGCCCGCCGAAATACGGATCAGTCCCGCCCGCTGTCAACCGAATCTGCCCGACCATCAACTCGCGCTGTTCGTCCAACTGCAAGCCGAACCAATCCCAACCCTGCGCGTCGGTGCTCAGCGCGCTGGTGCTGAACTCGTGATCCATCCACGTCGCGCCGCTCACGTCGAACGACTGATCGCCGATGCGGATCGTCCCGCTGGTCGCTAAGCGCGTCAGCGAGTAGTAGTAGCTGGCGTTGCCCGGCTCTGATCCCTTCGCGCTCAACCCGTGATCGCCTTGCAGGGCGGGCGGTTTGGTCTGCGTCAGCGCCAGATCGACGCTCGCCTGATCGGTTGCCGCCGTGATTCGCGTCTGGGTATCGTCGGCGTTGGTGCCGATCACCTGCCAGTTGTCCAGCCAGACCCGGTAGTTGGGGGCGATCTCCGCGCCCGCCAAGTCCGCGCCGCCGCCGCTGAAGCGCACGTCGTGATAGTAAGCGTCGCCGCTCACGTCGGTCACGGCGAAGTGCGCCATGTAGCTTTGGTTCGAACGCCATTCCGAGCCGCTGTCCACCGGCTGAGGGGTCAGCCCGCGCCGGAAGATCGTGAACTGGTAGCCGAAACGCCGTCCGTCGGCTGTGGCGATGTTGCCGGTGTAGTACCACCATTCGGTTTGAAAATCGGGGTGCGCGCCGAAATCCTGCGGGAACTGCCAGTCGCGCGGGGCGCTGGCGCGGGTGAAACCGCTGCTGTCGCCGCCCACGCGCTGAGGATCGCGCTGGCGGTGACGTCGCTAGTGCCGCCCACGTTGATCAGGCTGAAGCCGACGATCACGACGACGAGGACGAGGAGTAAGAGGAGGATCATCCGCCGCATCGAAAAACCTGCCGTTCTTTGCATCAATTCACACGATGATACCAGTCCCCCGTGAGTGGTAGGTTAGTTTACAGCCTAGAAACCAACCGGGCTGATTTGACGGTTGCGGAATGGCACCAATGATACGAGAAGGTTGAGGGAAGGCTTTCCCGTGCCATGGTTGGATCACTTCCCCGTAACAGCGCATTGTAAGGGAGGGTGCCGCCAAAGGATGCAAGTTTTAGGGCATGATCGAGAGCATCCCTCTATTTCTATGATAGAACATAAATTCTAATTGTCAAGTAGCCGGCTGCTACAGATGGGGATCAGCCCCCTAAACAGGGTAGGTATTTAAGCTTTGTTCTGACCTCACCCCTAAATCCCCTCTCTATGCAATGGAGAGGGGACTTTAAAACCTTCTACGAGCCGTCTTTACCCCCTCTCTACGTAGTGGAGAGGGGGCAGGGGGTGAGGTTAATAACCACTGGTGCTAGTCTGCTTGCACTTATTTCCCCTCACCCTGCTTGCTGTCGCAAGCCGTCCCTCTCCCACGTAAACGGGGCGAGGGACAAAAACCCGCTGCGTTCCCCCTCTCTCCGCTTGCGTGGGAGAGGGGGTCAGGGGGTGAGGGGCTAAAAAGGCTTGTCCGGTACTCGAATCAGCATCATTTGTCTCTTGCTGCCGCTGCTGACCCCACCCCCGACCCCTCCCCGACTTCAGGGAGGGGAGCGTACACGCCGTTGGCTGCCGACACGCTGCGTTTTTCCCGAAGCTGCGAGGCAAGTGCCGACGATTCGGGGCACGGTTAGGGAGCACGGCTATGTTTTGAATACCGGACAAGCCTTAAATCCCCTCTCCATTGCATAGAGAGGGGACTTTAAAACCTTCTACGAGCCGTCTTTACCCCCCCCTCTACGTAGTGGAGAGGGGGCAGGGGGTGAGGTTAATAAAATACCGACCCCTGTAAAGATCAGCCCCCGTGCTAAAAATACGTTAACGCTTCGCGCTGTAATTCATTTCTTTAAATTCCATGTGATATGATAGCAGCGGGAGGGACACTGAAATGTCAGATTTAATTGAGGCTGTGAACGCCGAAAGTGGGCGGGAACCATTAATCGTGATCGCGTCGAATCGCGGTCCTTATTCGTTTCGCAAGAAGAAGGACGGCACCTTCTTGACCCGGCGTGGCGAGGGGGGCTTAGTCACGGCGCTGGCGGCGCTGGCGCAGCGCAACGACGTCTTGTGGATCGCCACCGCGCTCAGCAAAGACGATCAGGAATGGGCGCGGCAGCAGGGCGAGAATTCCGTCCGTATCGATGACATCGACCTGCGCCTGATCATCCCCAGCGCCCAGCGCTACCGCATGTACTACAACGTGATCGCCAACCCGCTGCTCTGGTTCATCCAGCATGAGCTGTGGGATTCGCCCCGCAAGCCCGTGATCACCAAAGAGACGTGGGAGGCGTGGCGTAACGGCTACGTCGCCGTCAATCGCCAGTTCGCCGACGCGATTGCCGCCTCGATCCCGGAAGACGAAGCGTTAGCCGACCGCCCGGTGATCGTCTTCCCGCAGGATTATCACCTCTACCTCGTGCCGCACTTCTTGCGCAAGCGCTTAGGTGAGCGCGTCCAGATTCAGCCGTTTATCCACATCCCGTGGCCCGGTCCTGACTCGTGGCGGGTGCTGCCCGCCGAGATGCGCTCGATGCTGCTGACCAGCCTGCTCGAAAGCGACCGCGTCGGCTTTCAGACTCAAATCGACGCCTTCAACTTCGTCCAGACCTGCCGCATCTACCTTGAGCAAGCCCATTCCTACGGCAGCCGCAACTCGATTGAGGCGAACGAACGCAAGACTTACGCCAAAGCCTACCCGATCTCGATTGACGTCGAGAAGGTCGAGGCGCTGATGGTCGACCCGCAGACCCGGCTGCTTAAGCAGCAGTTGCTCAACACCATTGGCGCTAACCGTCTCATACTGCGCATCGACCGCATCGAGCCGAGCAAGAACATTCTGCGCGGATTCATGGCGTTTCGCGCCTTGCTTGAAGCCCATCCGGAGCATCGCGGTAAGGTGCAGATGCTGGCGCTGCTGGTGCCCTCGCGCATGGAAGTCACCGAGTATCAAACCTATCTGCAAGAGATCATGGCGGTCGCCGGGCTGATCAACGCCGATTTCAGCGATGGTTTCTGGGAGCCGACCCGCATCATCATTGGCAACAACTATCACCGCGCCATCGCCGCGATGCAGTTGTGCGACGTGCTGCTGGTCAACCCGATTGCCGACGGCATGAATCTGGTCGCCAAAGAGGGCGCGCTGGTCAACGAGCGCAGCGGCGTGCTCGTCCTCTCCGAGTTAGCCGGTGCGTTCTACGAACTCGGCGACCACGCCCTGACGATTTCGCCTTACGACGTCTACAGCACCGCCGAGGCGCTCCACCAAGCGCTGACCATGCCCCTCGACGAGCGCGCTGAACGCGCCGAGGCGCTGCGGGCGCAGGTGCGCGGCGCGGGCGTCAAGGAGTGGTTTTACAATCAGGTGCGCGACGCGCTCAAGGCGTTCGAGAGCCAAGCCAAGCAGGACTCGACGCCGGAGACGCCGGAGACCAGCAAATCGGCGCTTTCCTGAACGACGCGCGGCGTATCCTCCGACTCGACGCCGACGCCGACTGCCCAGCACGACCCGGCGGCGCGTAGATCGCGCGCTTTGCGCAGCGCGTCGGCGTCGGTCACGTCGTCGCCCAAGTAGATCGCCGCATCTAGCCGATAATCCGCGATCAGTTGGGCGAAGGCGGTGCCTTTGTCCACGTCGAGCAGCGGGCGCACCTCGAAAATCATCTTGCCCTGAAAGAAGCTGAGTCCGTTCGCTTGGCTGATTTGCGCGATCAGCGGCGCGAACTCGGCTTTTACCGCCGCCGGATTTTCTGCCAGCCGGTAGTGGATCGAGAAGGTGACGCGCTTATCTTCGAGGATCATCCCCGGCAGCAGCCGTCCGCTGATGGCGGCGATCACCTTTTGGATGGCGGGACGGGCGGCGCTGGCAGCGGGTAGTTCCTCGATCCGCCCAGCGTGCCAGCGCTCCATGCCGTGATTGCCGACGTAGATCAGTTCCGGCAAATTCACCCGCGCTTGCAGATCGTCCGCCGCCCGTCCGCTGATCGCCGCCACCAGCGTGATCTGCCCGGCGAGTGTCCGTAAGAACGCGCGGTTGATCGGCGTCACCTGCGCGGCGGTCGGCGTCGGCGCAATCGGGCTGATCGTCCCGTCTACATCGGTCACCAGCCCCAAGCGCTCGCCCGCGTGTCCCCGCTCGACCCACTCGCGCAGCAGTTCATTCGCCGCAAAATCCATTTGCCTTAACTCCTCACCTAACAGTCGTCAATGTCATGGGTACAATTCAATGCCTGCGCCTAACATGATACCGTATCGCAAAATAGACGAGTTCTCTCCCCTCCCTGAAATCGGGGAGGGGCTGGGGGTGGGGTAAAAACCGATGCAACCCGAAACAGCCTTGCCGTTATCCGGCGTCCGTGTGCTCGATTTCACCCGCGTCTTAGCCGGACCCTTCTGCACCATGCTGCTGGCCGACATGGGCGCGGACGTGATCAAGGTCGAGAGCCGCGCCGGAGACGATACGCGCCAATGGGGACCGCCCTTCGACGCGCGCGGGCGCAGCGCCTACTACCTGAGCGTCAACCGCAACAAGCGCAGCCTCGTGCTCGATCTGAAAAGCCCCGCCGGACAGCAAATCGCCCGCGAACTGGCAGCGCAAAGTCAGGTCGTCGTCGAGAACTTCAAACCCGGTGGGATGGCGGCGTTCGGACTTGGCTACGATGACCTGCACGCGCTCAATCCGGCGCTGATCTACGCCAGCGTCACCGGCTTCGGGCAGACCGGACCCTACCACGACCGCCCCGGCTACGATTTCGTCATTCAAGCGATGAGCGGGCTGATGTCGATCACCGGCGAAGTTGATGGCGAACCGGCGAAAGTCGGCGTTGCTATCAGCGACGTGATCGCCGGGCTGTTCGCCGCGTCGTCGATTTTGGCGGCGCTCCGTCACGCCGAGCAGACCGGAGAAGGGCAGCAGCTTGACGTGGCGCTGCTCGACACGACCCTCGCCGCGTTGGTCAACGTCGCCAGCAGCGCGTTGGTCAGCGGTCAGACTCCCGCTCGTTACGGCAACGCCCACGCCAGCATCGTCCCCTATCAGCCCTTCCGCGCCGCCGACGCCGAGTTCGCCTTAGCCGTCGGCAATGATCGGCAGTTCGCCGCCCTCTGCGATTTGATCGGTCAGCCCGATCTCGCCGTCGATCCGCGCTTTGCCACCAATCCCGCCCGCGTCGCTCACCGCGACGCCTTGATCGCTCACCTGAACGCTGCTTTCGCGGATCAACCGGCGGCGGCATGGATCGCCGGAGCGCTGGATCGTGACATCCCGGCGGGCGCGGTCAACACGGTTAGCGACGCGCTCACCGACCCGCAGGTCGCAGCGCGCGGGCTGATCCACGAGATCGACGGCGTGCCGATGGTGGGATCGCCGGTTGGCTTCTCGCAGACCCCACCGGAAATTCGCCTGCCGCCGCCCGACCTCGGCGAGCATACCGACGCCATCCTGCGCGAGCGCCTCGGCATGGATGACGCCGAAATCGCTGTGCTGCGCGCCGCCCGTATAATTTAGAATTCTGTTGATCAGTGTCTCATGCTATAAATAAGCTTATGCACGACAAAAGCATTTCGCTGTCGAGTAATGTTTCATGAACAAGCTAACATTTCGCGTCCATGCGATCCAACGGATGTTTGAGCGCGAGATCAGCCGCGATGACGTTGCAGCGGTGATCGCTCATGGTGAGGTGATTCGCGCTTATCCCGACGACACGCCTTACCCTAGTCGCTTGATCCTCGGTTGGCGCGGCGAGCGACCGTTGCACGTCGTGGCAGCGGATAATCACGACGACGATGAGACCATCATTATCACAGTCTACGTGCCTGACACGAACCTGTGGGAGTCCGATTTCAAGACGAAGAAGGAGCAATCCTCATGAAGTGCGTAATCTGCAAGCAGGGAACTACCGCAGCTGGCGTCGTAACAGTCACCTTGGAACGCGGCAGCATGACGCTGGTATTCAAGAACGTCCCGGCACAAGTCTGCGCCAACTGTGGCGAGGCGTATGTGGACGAAGCGACAACTGCTCAATTGCTCGACGCAGCCGAAGCCGCGCTGAAAGCAGGCGTGCAGGTAGAAGTCCGCGAATTTGTGGCGGCGTGAGCCTGTGTCCGCGCTCTGCCCCGGATTCGGGGAGGGGGTTGGCGATTAGATTGGCAGTTCGTAATCGATTTCACAAGCGGACTAAAGCAGCGGCGCTTTTTCCATCTCGGCGTAATCGCACGCCAACTCGCGCCACGCCCGCCCCAAGCGCCGGAACCCTTCCTCGATGTCCGCCGGTTTCTGCGAGGCGAAGTTGACCCGCATATTGTACGTCCCGTGACCGTTGGTGTAGAACACGTTGCCGATGGCGTAGCCGACGCCCATCTGGATCGCCGAGATGAACAGTTCGGCGGCGGTTGGACCCGACTTCGGCAGTTCGATCCACAAATACAGCCCGCCCTGCGGCACGTTCCAGCGCGATCCCGGTGGCAGATGGCGCGCGGCGGCGTTGAGCGCGACGTCCCGGCGGCGGCGCAGTTCGCGGTTGTTGCGCTCAAGCTGCTGCGCCAGCGCCCCGCGTTCGAGCATCAGGTGGATTGCTCGCTGGTTCAGCCCCGGCGTCGAGATGTCGGCGGCTTGCTTGACCCGCAAAATCCGCTCGTAATGCGGACCATCCGCGATCACGTAGCCGATGCGCATCCCCGGCAGCAGATTCTTGGTGAAGCCGCTGGCGTGAATGACGATCCCGCTGTCGTCCAGCGCCTTGAGCGGTGGCAATCCCTCGCCCTCGTAGCGAAATTCGTGATAGACGCCGTCTTCCAGAATCGGAATGTTGTACTCCTGCGCTAAATTGATCAATTGGCGGCGGCGGTGCAGCGGCATCACCCGCCCGGTCGGATTTTGGAAGGTCGGCATCACGTAGATCAGCTTGGGATGGTTGTCGATGATGAAGTTTTCCAGCGAATCAAGCCGGATGCCGTCGTCGTCCATGCAGACGCCGCGTAGCTGCACCCGCCGCGTCCGCGCGATGTCGATCATGCCCAGATAAGTTGGGCTTTCCGTGACCAGCAGGTCGCCTTCGGACAGAACCGCCTGCACGATCAGGTCGATGGCTTGCTGCGTTCCGCCCGTGATCAGCACGTGATCGGTGCTGCAGCGGATGCCCAACGCGCTCACGTAGTCGCGCACGCTGGTACGCAGCGGGGCATAGCCCTCCGGTACTTCGTAGCCCAGCGCTCGCGCGCCATCCCGGTCAAGGATCGTGTTGATCGCGTCGCGCAGGTGGGCGACCGGGAAGAAATCCGACGGCGGCAGCCCGTTGCTGAAGTTGATCACCCCCGGCTTGCGCGCCAGCCGCATCATCTCACGGATCGACCGATCCGGCAGCGAGTTGGGTTCGTTGGTCGGCGGAGCGGGCTGCGGCATTGACATCGCCGGTGCTGCCGCCGAGTCTCGATCCCCGGCGACGAACGTCCCCCGTCCGGCGTGCGCGCTCAGGTAGCCCTCGGCGCGCAGTTCGGCGTAGGCGTTGACCACGCTGATCCGGCTGATATTCAACTGTCGTGCCAGATCACGGCTCGCCGGGAGGCGGCTTCCGGCGGTGAGCGAGCCGCTTTCCACCTGCACCCGAATGTGGCGGATTAACTGGCGGTAGATTGGTTCTTCACTGTCACGATCCACAGGAATCGTCATGTTTGTGCTTAACATGAAAAGCGCTCCGGGGTGCGTAGCGGTCTAGGGGATTTAATCAACCGTAACATTGTCTAGCGACCCAATCATAAGTCCAATCAGTCCAATATGGTATTGACGACTATTGTCCCACAGCTCTTACTTTCGCGCACGGGTCAGATGCCGTATATTTAGGTGAGAAATCTTCTACCCCCGGAGCGGTTGCAATGGATGATGCGCCACCGAATGTCTTTGAAGCTGAAATCGAGAAGATGATCGGGCAGCTTGGCTCGAAAAGTGCGGCGAAACGACGCGAAGCCGCTTACTTTTTGGGCGAGGTCGCCTCGGAACAATCGGTGCCTGTCTTAGTCGAAGTCTACGAAAAGGACAAAGACGCCAGCGTGCGCGCGGCGGCAGCCTACTCGCTGGGCATGTACAAGGCGGTCGAGCGCGCGCTCAAACAGGGCGAACAAGATCGCGTGACCGACCTGCTGCGCCAGATCGAGGAAGATGGCAAGCTGGGGCGGCGCGCTTCCAACGGCGGGACGGTCAAGGTCATCTTGGCGCTGGTCGTCTCGCTGATCCTGATGGGTGGAATTTACTATTTTCGCGCTGACGTGAAAGGGCTGCTGTTCGGCAGCACCAAGACCCGCGTCGAGGTCATCGACGACGTGCGCTCGGAGTTCACGCTGGTGCGCAACGACACGCGCACGCTGCAAGGCGAACTCCTGAACGTGATCTCCAATCGCTCGCTGTCCTGTATCGCCTACTTCAATAACCCGCCGCGCTATGAACTCGATCCGGTCGATGCGCGTACCTTCCGCGACGTTGCCGCTGTCAACGACCAACTGCTGAGCGTCTACGACAGCCTCGCCGCCGCCAAAACTCGCTATGACGACGCTTGTAACAACGGCACCGAGTTCGGCGCGGAGCAGGCGCAGGAGACCTTCCAAATGCTGCTCCCGGCGCTGCAAGCGCTCGACCCGCTCGACATCCAACTGACGCAGATCGAAGCCGAGGTCGTGCCGACGGCGACCGCCGCTGCGCCGATCAGCGCCCCGCCGACGTCAGCGGGCGTGGGCGCGCCGGTAGAAGCGAGCGCCGAAGCCATGTCGACCGCTGAACCTATCGCGCTGGCGACCTCTGCCCCGCTTCCGGCGGACGTCAAGCAGCATTTGGCTGCCCTCTACAATATCGTCGACAATGTGCTTGATTCGCGCGGCGCGAGTACGCTGCTGGTGCAGTATTGGCAGGATGTTCAGGCGACTGGCTCGACCGGCGGCTGCCAGATCACCAACCCGCCAGCGATCCCGGACGACGACGTGTTCATCGTCGAAGCCGATTTCGAAGCGTCGCCCGATTTGCGGCAGGCAGCGCAGTTGATCGACAGCGGCTTGGCATCGCTGCACGACGGTTGGACGCGGTTCCAGTTCGCTTGTAACGCTCACGACTTAAGCAATCAGGTTGCGGCGCGTTTGCCCGAAGCGCAGGTCGCCCAAAACGCATTCATGGCGGCGCGCATCCTGCTCGATCAAGTGCAGGCGGCGGCAGGCTAACCCTCCCCACGCCATCCGTAGGGGCAGATTTCAAATCTGCCCCCGTTTTTCCCACGCCACGCAGCGGAGTGAGGTCAAATGATCCGCCGCCGCCGGATGTGGCTGAAGTAGACCGCGAGCAGCAGCAGCACGATGGCGATCACCGACCACACCACCGCCCAGACAATCGGCGGGATCAACGGTGTCACGTCGCGGGTGAAGGCGGCGGCATCGTTGACGGCGTCGCGCATCGACGCGCCCGGATTGCTCACCAGCGCGAACAGGTCGAGTACGACGTTCAAGCCGGTCAGGATCGCCAATACGTCCAGCACCAGCAAATTTACGCCGCGGTCGGCGAAGCGCCACAGCGCCAGCAAGACCAGCGCCATCCCCAAGCCCACCAGCCACGCGGTCGCTAGGAAAGACGTGAACAGCAGCGTGACCGCCGCTACGAAGATCGCCAGCAGCAGGGCAATCGTGCGCGGAAAGGGCACGGTGTTGGCAATGTAGAATAGCAGCGCCCCGAACAGCGCGGTGCCCAAATAGCCCGCTGGTAAGATGATCAACTGGTTGCCGCCGAGCGTGTAGGTCACGCCCGACGTATCCGGCGAGACGATCAGGTTTGCGACCCGTCCCCCCGTGAGGATGGCGGCTAAAGCATGTCCGGCTTCGTGGACGAAAGTCACGAACAGCCGGATCGGGTAGAGGATGAAGTCCAACTGCGGCACGTTCCACAAGACCAGCGCGACGACAAACGCGATCACCGCGACCACCAGCGCCCGCTGGCGAAAGAAGGCAAGATGTGTCAGCATGAAAATCCGCCCCAATGTGCTAAACTCAACAAGATAGTACCGAGTGCTGAGTGCTGAGTGCTGAGTAAAGAACGTCTTTAAGCGATACCGGCTGGTTGTAAAGGAAAGCATGTAATATCCGGCAACCCAGCCTCGCGTTTTTGACTCAGCACTCAGCACTCAGTCCTCAGCACTTCTTTTTAACTATACGCTAGAGAAGGGATTCGCGTTTCGTGGAGAAAAACACCGAAGAACGACTGCGCTTCGGAACGGTCGGATCGCCCCAAACGGCGCGTGAGAGCGGCACTTCCGGCGCGATCCGCCACATCCGTGAGCTGGGGCTGGAGCACCTCGAAATCGCGTGGGTGCAGAGCGTCCGCGTCACCGATGCCACCTGCGCCGACATCAAAGCCAATGCCGAAGCCTGTGGCATCACCCTGAGCGTACATGCGCCCTACTTCATCAACTTGAACAGCCAAACCGCCGAGTTGATGGAAAAGAGCGACGCCCGTCTGCTGGCAGCCGCCCGCAAGGGCTTCCTCGCCGGAGCGAAAGACATTATCTTTCATCCCGGCAGCTATCACAGCCAGCCGCCGGAACAGGTCTACGAGCGCGCCAAGCAGAAGCTGATCGAGATCACCGGGATTTTGCGCGAGGAAGGCGTCGCGGTCAACCTGCGCCCGGAGACAATGGGCAAGTCCGCCATGTTCGGCACGCTTGACGAGGTGGTGCAGTTGAGCAAGGAAGTTCCCGGTATCCTGCCCTGCATCGACTGGGCACATCTGCACGCCCGCGCCGGTGACGGCACCTTCAACAGCTACGACGAGTTCGCCGACGCCCTCAAACGGGTGCAGGCGGCGCTCGGCGACGAGGGGATGAAGAAGCTCCATTTTCACCTGAGCGGCATCGCCTACACACCCAAGGGCGAGAAGGAGCATCTTCCGCTCAACGAAGCCGATCTGCACTACCGCGAGCTGCTGCAAGCCTTCGTCGATTTCAAGGTCGGCGGAACGGCGGCGGTCGAAGCGCCGATGCCCTTCCATACCGCCGACGCGCTGACGTTCCAAGCGACCTACCGCCGCTTGGTCGACCTGACCTACCCGCTCGAAGAAGCGGGGTGAGCTGACCCCACCCCCGTTCGCTGCGCTCACTTCCCCTCCCCGACTTCAAGGAGGGGAGAGTGCCCTCACCCATTTCGAGCGTCGGTAGCCACATTTGACAACTTCTCGACACGCTAGAGGGTTTCTAAACACCCTCATTGAGTGCGCCTACACTTTGACAGGATGAACAGGTTGTCTCTGAGAACTGTGCTCACCTGTATTTTGTTCTCTCCCCTCCCTGAAGTCGGGGAGGGGTTGGGGGGTGGGGTGACGTTAGATTTTCAACTGCTGGTTATACAAATTCGCGTAAGTGCCTTCGAGCGCGATCAGCGCCTCGTGCGTGCCTTGCTCCTCGATGCCGTGATCGGTCAGCACGACGATCCGCTGCGCGTTCCTGACCGTCGAGAGCCGGTGCGCGATCACGAGGGTGGTGCGGTTGTCGGTCAGCTTCTCCAGCGAGTTCCTGCACTGCCCGTTCGCTCTCGTTGTCGAGCGAACTGGTCGCCTCGTCGAAGATGATCACCGGCGGGTCTTTCAGGAACACCCGCGCGATGCTCAAGCGCTGCTTCTGCCCGCCCGACAATTTGACCCCGCGCTGACCGATGTCGGTGTCGTAGCCGTCCGGCAGCGCCATGATGAAGTCGTGGGCGTTCGCCCGTTTCGCCGCCGCGACGATCTCGTCCTGAGTCGCGCCCAGCTTGCCGTAGCGGATGTTGTCGGCAACGCTCCCGGCGAACAGATAGACGTCCTGCTGCACGATGCCGATGTTCCGCCGCAGCGAGCTTAAGCTGAGGTCGCGGATATTGATGCCGTCGAACCGGATTTCGCCCGCGCTCACCTCGTAGAAGCGCGGGATCAGCGAGCAGAGTGTCGTCTTGCCGACGCCGGAGAAGCCGACTAACGCGACGTACTCGCCAACTTTGATGTCCAGCGAGATGTGCTTGATGACCTCGTTGTAGCCCTCTTTGTACTTGAAGCTCACGTCCCGGAACTCGATGTTGCCCCGCGCCTGTGCCAGTTCAATCGCGTTGGGCGAGTCCTGAATCTCCGGCTCGACTTCCAGAATCTCCATGAAGCGGTTGAACCCGGTGATGCCTTCCTGATACAGCCGCGCGAAATTGACCACTCGCTGGATCGGCTCGATCAGGATGCCGACGCAGAGCAAGTAAGTCACCAAGTCGGCGAGCTTGAGCGTCTGGTGGACAATCGCCACGCTGCCCAAGACGACAATCGTGATCGTGATCAGTTGGGTGAAGGCATCCATACCGCCCGAAAAGAACATCTCGCTCTTGTAGCCCGCGCACCGGCTCTCGACGAACCGCCGGTTGGCGTAAGCGAACTTCTGCTCCTCAATCGCCTCATTGGTGAACGACTTGACCACCCGAATACCCGACAGCGTATCTTCGACCTGCGCGTTGATGTCGCCGGTGCGATCTTTGGTGACGCGCAGCGCTGCGTTCATGCGCTTGTTGAAGTAGAAAGCATAGACCGACATGACCGGCAGAAAGAGCAGCAGGATCAGGCTCAGTTGCAGGTTGAGGTTCAGCAGGATGATCAACACCCCGGCGAACTTCAGCACGGCAATGGTGAGGTCTTCCGGTCCGTGATGGAACAGTTCGGACAGCCAGAAGACGTCGTTGGTGATGCGGG
Source organism: uncultured Chloroflexia bacterium (assembly GCA_963826685.1). Classification (GTDB taxonomy): domain Bacteria; phylum Chloroflexota; class Anaerolineae; order Aggregatilineales; family Phototrophicaceae; genus Flexifilum. The sequence continues at coordinate 254,280 of CAWGYC010000014.1, forward strand.
TCATCAACTGACCGGTGCGCTGCTCGTCGTAAAAGCCGAACGATAGCTTCTGAAAATGCTCGAATAAGTCGCGCCGCATGTCGCCTTCCATCAGCGCGCCCATCGAATGCCCGCGATAATCCACGAACAGGTTACCGCCGGTGTGAGCGACCAGCAGCACCAGCAGGATCGCGCCCATCAGGGTGATCTGGTTGATCGTGTCCGGCGAATTACCTTGCTGTAACAGGTTGGTGATGTAGCTCGCGCCGAGCGGCAGCGCCAGCGTCGTCCCGGCGACGACAAAGGCGCAGGCGAGATCGGCAAAGAATAAACCTCGATAGGGACGGTAATACGAGATGAATTTCTTGCTGCGAGAATTCACAAAGTGCTCCTCAAAAGGATCGACAAGTTCGGTAGCGTTGGATCAAAAAATCAGATCGCGCTGATCTGCTGACTTGGTTGGGTGATCTTCAGTTGATGAGGAGCGGGTCTTGCGGAGAAATAAGCGGGTCGCGGCACGTTAGCGCGCGGCTGCCATCAGTTCCCTCGATACTCATCAACTTTTGGTTGTAGGTTTAACTGTGCCACCGTATGCCTTCCTTTCGCGCTGCGCCGACGATGCAGACAGCGTAGCACTCCGCATTTTAAATGTCAATAAGGGCTTTTAGGGTTCAAACGATGAGCGTGTTAAATAACACCTTTGGCGTGTCGAGAGTCATCAAATTTGATGACGTACCCTTGAAATGGACAAAGGCACGCTCCCCTCCCCGAATTCGGGGAGGGGTTGGGGGTGGGGTCAAAAACGCGACTTTTCACTACCCTGCTCGAATTGGCGAAAATGGATCGAACAAGCTAACCTGTAACCTGAGTCTTGCACGCGCGGTTCCGCTTTATCGAGGAATCCGAATGCCACCCCACATTCGCGCCCTGATCTTCGACCTCGACGGTGTGATCACCGACACTGTTGAGTATCATTATCGCTCGTGGAAGCGCCTCGCCGACGAGGAAGGGCTGCCCTTCACCCGCGCCGATAACGCCGCGCTGCGCAGCGTCTCGCGCCGCGAGAGCTTGAACCGGCTGCTCAAGGGGCGGGCGGTGGACGAGGCGACTGCCGAGGCGTGGATGGCGCGCAAGCAGGAATACTTCATGACCTATCTTCAAGCGATGACCCCGGCGGACGTGCTCCCCGGCGTCCGCGACTTGATCGACGACACGCACGCCAGCGGGCTGAAGACCGCCATTGCCTCGTCCAGCCGCAACGCGCGCTTGGTGCTGGAGAAGCTCGAACTCACCGAGCAGTTCGACGTCATCTGCGATGCCCACTGCGTCGTTCACACCAAGCCCGCGCCCGACCTGTTCTTGTGGACGGCGGGGCGGCTCGACGTGTACCCGCAGCACGCGGTAGTGATCGAGGACGCCGAAGCCGGGGTCACGGCGGCGCGGGCGGGCGGCTTCTGGGTCGTCGGCGTGGGCGGCGAAGGCGTCGAGCGGGCACACGTCCGCCTGCCGGATTTGGCGGGCGCGCGCGTCGCCGATTTACTGGCGCAGCTTTAAGCGAGCCATGCTCAGTTATTTGCTTGCACCTCTCTGAAGCGACCATTCGGGCGAAAACCCCGGTTGCAACCCGTTCTGTTCTCCCTCTCCACGCAGTGGAGAAGGGGGTAGCTGACAGGGGTAGGTATTTGAGCTTTGTTCTGACCTCACCCCTCTTTCATAATAAATCCCCTCTCCATTACATAGAGAGGGGACTTTAAAGACCCTTTGCAAGCTGTTTTTACCCCCTCTCCACGTCGTGGAGAGGGGGCAGGGGGTGAGGTTAATAAAAATACCTACCCCTGTAAAGTAGAGGGTAGGGGGTGAGGTAAATTTATCAGCTTTCTTAGAAGGATAAACAAGCGATGTCGAACGGTCTCAATCTAAATTTAGGGAGTCTCTCCCTGCTTTCGAACGCGCTCACCCGCTCGATCAGCCCGGAAAATTTCACCGGCGAGCCGGGGCAGGGCGGCAGTGCGACCGAAGGGACGGGCGCGCGCGCCGCCCGCGAACTGGGGCAGGGCTGGAAGGTCTCGCCCTCGATCAACATCGCCGGGCATCAAACCGCCACCCTCGCCGACATCGACGGCTCCGGCGCGATCCAGCACATCTGGCTGACCGTCGCCCCGGAGTGGTGGCGCAAGTTGGTGCTGCGCTGCTACTGGGATGGCGAGGATACGCCCTCGATTGAGGTTCCGCTCGGCGATTTCTTCTGCAACGGTTGGGGTGTGCGCTGTAAAGTCGCGTCGCTGGCGGTGGCGGTCAATCCGGCGGGCGGTTTCAACTGCTACTGGGAGATGCCCTTTCGCCGCCACGCCCGCCTCACCGTCGAGAACCTGACCGACGACGCGACCAGCGGCTTCTACTACCAGATCACCTACGCGCTGACCGACGTGCCTGACGACGCTGCCTACTTCCACGCACAGTGGCGGCGCAGCAATCCGCTGCCCTACAAGCAGGATCATCTGCTGCTGGACGGCGTGCGCGGTCAGGGGCATTACGTCGGCACCTATCTTGCGTGGGGCGTCAATAACAATGGTTGGTGGGGTGAAGGCGAGATCAAGTTCTTCATGGACGCCGATCACCAGTTCCCGACCATCTGCGGCACCGGCACGGAAGATTACATCGGTGGCGCGTGGGATTTCCAAGATTCCAATGGACAGTACGCCGTGTTTTCGTCGCCCTATTCCGGGCTGCCGCAGGTGATCACTCCGGACGGACACTTCCTGAGCCAGCAGCGTTTCGGCATGTATCGCTGGCACATCATGGACCCGATCCGCTTCCGCGACGCCCTCCGCGTGAGCATTCAGGCGCTCGGCTGGCGCTCGGACGGGCGCTACTTGCCGCTGCAAGACGACATCGCCTCGACCGCCTTCTGGTATCAAACTGAGCCGCACGCGCCATTTCCGCCGCTGCCAGAGCGGAACGCGCTGGAAGTGATCTGAGTGATGCTCGGCGCATGGTTCTGATTTCACCCCGGCGCTGGCGCTGTGCTCTCTCCCTCTCCCTACGGAGAGGGGGTCGGGGGGTGAGGTTGCGGTTAAAACCCCGCTCACCGATCTACCTAAAAGGCAGATGAATTTCGCGGTTTAGGGCTTGTCAAACAATTTGAGAAATGCTATATTATGGGCAGTTGCGGGTGTAATTCAGTGGTAGAATGCTTCCTTGCCAAGGAAGATGTCGTGGGTTCGAATCCCATCGCCCGCTCAGCAAAACGCCGGTCACACGACCGGCGTTTTTTGTTGCCCTAATGCCTTGTAATGTGACCTAGAGGCGCAGCATGTAGGCGCTTAAAAACGCCTCGCCGTGTCCTACCATCGCCAAACTTCACCCCTAAGTCTCGAAACAGACGAGGTACGCTCCCCTCCCTGAAGTCGGGGAGGGGTCGGGGGTGGGGTCAGTGACGTGTCTTCGGGGTGAACGTCCGTCGCCTCGGCGTGATCTTCCCGCGCACGACCCGCGCCGGATCGTAGTCGAGATTGTCCCAGACGATCACCACACCCCAACCGCGCGTTTCGGGATCGGGCAGGTAGTCCGGGATCGGCGCGACGGCGCGAAAGCCTTTGCGGAGCTGCTTGCTCAGGTTGCGGTCGAAGCGGCGACCTGTGACCACGCTTTGCACGTAGTCCTCAACCGGCACCTGATCGGCGACCTTGTAGTAGTCGATGATCGCGCTCCCGGCGACCATCCCGCGCAGGTTCAGCGCCCGCGCGACGTCGAAGCGCGCCTCCATCAGCTTACCGCCAATGCCCATCCCCTGATACGCCGGATGGACGCAGCTTTCGACGCCGTACATCCACGCGCCATCGGGATTGTGGCGATCCAGCCAGCCGTCGCTGATGGTCTCGTACCACAACTCGATGAACGGGTGCGCCGGATCGAATGGGATGCGCATACTGGCGGTCAAGCCGACCACCCGCCCGGCTTCCAGCGCGACGAACTGCCCCTCAGGGAACAGCTCGACGTGGCGGCGGAAGTGCTCCGCTAGCAGTGTCCCGTCGGGGTGCTCGTGCGTACTGCCGTAGACCGCGTGCGAGAGGCTTTCCATCTGCTCGGCGTAGCGTGCCGAACTCGGCGCGATGGTGATCCGCTGTCTGCTAGGCTGATCGATTGTCATGGTTGTAAAACACTCGCTTATTCCCGGCGCTGGCGCGGGGTTACAGGGCTTTTTGTACGGACGTGCAAACTGACGAACCTGCTTGCTCCCCTCCCGAATTCGGGGAGGGGCAGGGGGTGAGGTTGCATTATTTCACAGGGATTGACCATCCCTGACCAATCGCTAGCTGAGCGGCGACCCGCCTGCCTGCATCCGCGCCGATTGCTGCGTTTGCTTGGCGGCGTAGGCGCTTTTGCGCGGGCGATACTCCGGGTTGAGCCAGAGGATCGCTGCTGCCCAATCGTGCGTGCGCGGGTCTTCCGTGTAGTTGGGGATCAGGTTCTTGACCTTGAACCCCTTGCGGAGTTGTTTGCTCAGGTTCGGGTCGAAGCGCTTGCCCGCGACCACTTCCTGAACGTACTGCTCCGCGGTCAACTCGTCGGCGATGTCGCTGTAACCGACGAACAAGCTCCCGGCGACCAAACCGCGCAGGTTCAGGCGGCGTAACAGGTCGAAGCGGGCGTTCATCAGTTTGCTGCCGACGCCGCGACTCTGATAATCGGGATGCACGAACGTCTCGACGCCATACATCCATTCGGCTTTGGGGTCGTGCGTTGTCAGTCAGCCATAGCCGGTGGTGCGGTCCCACTTTTCGAGGAACGTCGTCTCCGGGTTGAACTGAAAACGCATACTGGAGGTCATGCCGACGACTCGGTCGTGACCGCTGTCCACCGCGATCACCTGACCTTCGGGGAAATGTGCCGTCCGGCTGTGATACTGCTCTAGGGGAAACCACTCATTCGCCAGCTCCGGCGCGATGCCATAAGCGGCGCAGGCGAGGGCTTGAATTTGTTCGACGTATTTTGCTGCTGCCGGGACGAGGGTGATCGTCTCCGGCGTCGGACTTGCTTTGTATTGGTGCTTGTAGGCAATCATGTCTAAGAATCCTTTGCTTGCTGATGTCCTGCGCTTGCGTTCACGGTTGATACTCATCTTGCCAACGGTCGTAGCTGCTGCGGTGACTGCACGCGCGACTCGAGAACGGAGCCGTCATGCACCGGACTGACTCACTGATCAGGTTTCGTGCCTGTTGTCTTTAAGGCTGTAGCTGAATGTGGAACGCTGACCGCCGACTGCTCACTGGTCAGTCAGGTGGGCGCTTCGTCTCCGTAAAGACGTTCTTTTCCGCTTTTGGCAGAGCAAGAGGATGACAATTTGTCAGGGGACTTGCGACTTGCACAAACGCGCTCATGCGCTTTCACAGCGCTGTGGATGAGGCTGATCATAAAACACCTGCTTGTGCGAAATAGACTTTCGCTTCTGCGTTTCCTCAGGATAGCCGAGGTCAGGCGAAAAGTCAACTAGGGCAAGCGGTTTTTAGACGAATCTAATACCAAGTCATAAATCTGCTGCCCATACGACCTTTGCATTCGTCTTTTAGCTGATAGCTGACTGCTAATCGCTGGCAGCTTAACTCAAAACTACCCAATCGCCGCGACTTCGCTATAATTCCCCGCCATGATGAAACCGTCGAAATTCTCTCAGCGGCGTGATCTGCTGATCATCGTCGCCGTCGTCGTGATCGTCTTCGGTGCCTTCTTCGCGCTCGATCTGGCGAATCACGGGCTGGCGTGGCGCACCATGTGGTCGCTGACCGGCGAAGAAGCGCCGCTCGCGCAGCTGCGCGGCATGGTCGAATGGCTCGGCAATGTCACCCGCGAGCAGCCCAACACCGCCCCCGACGTGCCGATCCAGCACACTGACGTCAACCCCTACGGCATCAACACCTTCTTGGAGCAGGAAGTCGAACCCGCCAAGCGCGAGCAGCAAGTCCAGATGATCGCCGGGGCGGGCTTTCACTGGATTCGCCAGCAGTTCCCGTGGCAGGACATCGAGATCGCCGGACGCGGCGACTTCACCGACGCCCGCAACGCCGATACGGTCGGCGTCATCAGCGCGTGGGACAAGTACGACCAGATCGTCGATCTAGCGGATCGCTACGGCTTAGAGCTTCAAGCGCGCGTCGATACGCCGCCCGCGTGGACGCACGCCGACCCGGAGATCGGCACGCTCGCGCCGCCCGATAATCTGGACGATTACGTCAATTTCCTGACGACCTTCGCCCAGCGCTACAAGGGGCGCATCCACACCTACCAAATCTGGAACGAGCCGAACATCTACCCGGAGTGGGGCAATCGCCCGGTCGATCCTGAAGGCTACACCGCGATGCTCTGCGCCGCCTACGCCGCGCTCAAGGCGGTTGATCCGGCGAACGTGGTCATCAGCGCGGCACTCTCGCCGACAATCTCGCTTGATCCCAACAACCTCAACGAGTACATCTTCTTGGAGCGGATGTACCAAGCAGGGGCGGGCGACTGCTTCGACGTCATGGCGACGCAGGGCTACGGCTTCTTCAGTGGACCGACCGATCAGCGGATGCGTCCGACGACGCTCACCTTCGCCCGCAACCTCTACTTGCGCGACTTGATGGTCGCTTACGGCGACGCCGACAAGCCGATCTGGATCACCGAGGCGGCGTGGAATCCGGTCGACGATCCCGCTGTGCCCGACATCCCCAACAAGGAGCAGTTCGGCAGCGTCACGCCCGATCAAGCCGCGCGCTACATGCCGCTGGCTTACCAGCGCGCCCAGCAGGAATGGTCGTGGGTCGGCGTGATCGACTACTGGTTCTTCAAGCAAGCCGACGATCACGAAGCGGATCAACCGCAGTATTACTTCCGCATGATCAATCCCGACTTCACGCCCATGCCGATCTACGACGCGCTGAAGACCTACATCACCAGCGCAACGCCGACGCTCTATCGCGGCGTACATCAAGCTGAGGACTGGGCGATCCAGCCCGCTGCCGATGCGCTGCTGGTTTCGCAGCAAGACGCGCAGTTTGGCGAAGCGCTCCAGACTGCGCGCGCGACTTTCACATTCAGCGGCACCGACCTGATCGTGCGCTGGACGGGCGCGTTCGAGCACAACTTGAGCATCAGCGTCGACGGTGGCGCGCCGCAGACGGTGAGTGCTCCGGCGCGGCTGGTTCAAGCGCTGCTGCCTCAGCCGAGCGACTGGCAGGAGGTCACCGCCTTCCAATCGTTCACTGCCGAGACGCACACGGTCGAACTCAGCGCCGATGCGCCGTTCTACCTCGACAGCGTGACCGTCTACGACCGCACCGCTGCCCATATCACGCCGCCGCTGGTCGTGATCGGCGCGGTGGTCGTCGTGGGGCTGCTCGGCATCGTCGGTGCGCTGTGGCGACGCTTTTCGTGATGAAGCGCCAGCTTACCCCACCCCCAACCCCTCCCCGACTTCAGGGAGGGGAGACTACCTCGTCTGTTTTAGGTGTCGGTAGTTACGTTTGGCGATCTTTCGACACGCCACAATGGTTTCTAAATACCCATACAAAGTGCGCCCCTACCTTTGCGCCTTTGCGCTTTCGCGCCTTTGCGTTAAATCTTTTCTTTTCTGGCACTTGATTCATGTCTTTTCGCCGCTATTTCCCCTTGTTCGCTATTACGCTGCTGATTTTGTTGGCTGCTGCCCTGCGTTTCCATTTGCTCGGCGCGCAGTCGCTCTGGAATGACGAGGGCAGCAGCTACGTGCAGGCGATCCGCCCCTTCGCCGAGATCGCCGCCAACGCCGCCCGCGACATCCACCCGCCCGGTTACTACTATTTGCTGGCGGGCTGGCGGCTGCTGACCGGCACCAGCGAGTTCGCGCTGCGCTCGCTGTCGGTCTTCGCCAGCCTGTTGAGCATCGCCTTCGCCTACGCGCTCGGTCGGCGGCTGTATGGCACGGTCGCCGCCATCACCGCCGCGCTGCTGATTGCGCTCAACACCTTCAGCATCTACTACGCGCAGGAAGCGCGCATGTACGCGCTGCTGGCGTTGTGGTCGGCGGCGAGCTTCTGGGCGCTTGCGAGTTTGTTTCAGCACAAGACGTGGCGTTGGGCGCTGGCGCTCGCGCTGTTCAACGCGGCGGGCTTGTGGACGCAGTACGCCTATCCCTTCGTCATGCTGGCGCAGGGCATCGTCGCGCTTATCTACCTGATTCCGGCATTTCTTCCCCTCTCTACGCAGTGGAGAGGGGGGCGGGGGGTGAGGTTGATCCTGCCGATCCTCGCCCTTTACATTTCCGCCAATCTCCTGACCATCCTGCTCTATCTCCCTTGGCTGCCGACCGCCATCCAGCAGGTGACCAACTGGCCCAATACCGGCGACGCGACCCCGTTAGGAACTGCCATCAGCACCATCTTTCAATGGCTGACCTTCGGCAGCGCCTCGCCCGGCGCGGCGCTGGCGATCCCCGGCTTGCTGGCGCTGTTCGGACTGCTGACCTTCACGCGCAAGACACTCTGGCAAATGTTGATCCCGCCGCTCTGGGTGATCGTCCCGGTCGGCTTGTTTCTAGCGTTGGGCATGTTCCGCCCCGATAACGTCAAGCTGCTGCTGCCCGCCCAGATCGGCTTAGCGCTCTGGCTTGGACGCGGCGTTTGGGTGCTGTGGACGCTCAAGCTGAACTATGGCAGGCAGCGCGATTGGGCGACGCGCTTGGCGCTGATCGCCCCACCGGCGACGGCGGTCTTGAGCGTCGCATGGCTGGTGTTGATCGCGTGGGATGGCGTCGCGCCGCTCTACGTCGATCCGGCATACCAACGCGAGGACTATCGCGCCATCGCCCAGACCGTCACGGCGAACTTGCGGGCGGGCGACGCCGTAATCCTCGACGCGCCCAATCAGGCAGAAGTCTTTGGCTACTACTATCACGGCGACGCTGCAATCTATCCGCTGCCCGCCGGGTTGGGCGGCGACGACGACACGACCGCCGCCGCCGCGTTCGCGGTGATCCAGTCGCACCCGCGTATCTATGCCGTCTTTTGGGGCGAAGCTGAGCGCGACCCCAACCGCGTGGTCGAGCGCGTGCTCGACAACCAAGCCTACGAGTTGGACGAAGCGTGGTACGGCGACGTGCGCCTCGCCCGCTACGCAGCCCCCGATAGCGCGATCATGATGCAGGGATCAGGTGTGCGCTTTGGCGACCAAATCACGCTGGTAGGATATGGCATCGGGCACGCGACGCTTCAGCGAGGCGACGCGCTGCAAGTCGCCTTCGACTGGCGCACCGACGCGCCGCTGACGACGCGCTACAAGGTGTTCTTGCAGTTGCTCGATGCCGACGGCGCGCTGGTTGCGCAGCGTGACAGCGAGCCGCACGGTGGGCTGGCGCCGACGACGACGTGGCAGCCGGGCGACGAGGTGAGCGACCGTCACGCCCTGCTGATCGACCTGCCGCCGGGTGACTACACGCTGATCATCGGGCTGTACGACCTCGACCAACCCGTCTGACCGCCTGCCCGTCAGCACCGGCGGCGACTATCTGACTCTCGCCACTATTATGGTGAGATAAGCGCCGCGACGGGTTTAAACCGGTCGCTACGAAAACCGCGACCCACTGAAGGGGTCGCAACCACGAAGGTCGTTTTGAGTCGCCCCTTTAGTGGGCGACGAATTCCATAGCCGAGGGTTTTAACCCTCGGTGATGTTGGCTACGAACAGCTATTCGCTATTCATCCCCTGTTCATTTCACTCCGATAAACTATCAGTTATATCAATCTCGATAAAATGTGAGGCAAACAGCATGACGGTATTGGTCACCGGCGCAGCCGGATACGTGGGCAATAATACGGTGCGGCGGCTGGTCGAGCAAGGCAAGCCGGTGCGCGCGCTGGTGCGACACGCCGAGAAGGCGCAGCAGCGGCTCGGCGACTTGGGCGATAAGATTGAGATCGTGCAAGGCGACGTGACTGACCGCGCCAGCCTCCAGCCTGCGCTGGACGGCGCGACGGCGGTGATCCACCTCGTCGCCATCCCGATGGAGAAGGGGAGCGCGACTTACGAGGCGATCAACTATCAGGGCACAGTCAACGTGGTCGACGCCGCCAAAGACGCCGGAGTCACGCGCTTCGTCAATATGTGCCAGAATGGGGCGACGCCCGATCACTTCTCGCGCTTCTTGAGCAGCAAGGGGCGCGCCCAGCAGTACGTCGCTCAGTCCGGCTTGCAGTGGACGGCGGTGCGCCCGTCGGTGATCTTCGGGGCGCAGGACGAGTTTTTCAACGCCTTCGCCCGCTTGATCCGGCTGACGCCGCTGGTCTTTCCGCTGATCGGCGGGGGGACGGCGCTGTTTCAGCCGGTCTCGGTTCACGACGTGGTCGAGGCGATGGTGCGCTCGCTCGACGACGACGGCACTATCGGGCGCGAGTTCGAACTAGGGGGACCGGAAGTCCTGACGATGGCGCAGATCGAGCAGCGGGTGCTCGCGGCGATGAATACCAGCCGCATCATGTTCAACGCGCCGGTCGGTCTGCTGCGCCCCGCCGTCTGGGTGATGGAGCAGACGCTCCCCGGCGCGCCGGTCAACCTGACCCTGCTTGACCTGCTCAAGCAGCCCAACGTCGTCGGCGATAACGCGCTGGTCAGCTATTTCAAGATCGATCCGCGACCCTTCGCCGGGGAAAACATCGACTATCTTAAAGATGCAACGGCGAGCGCAGCACTCAAGCGTTTCTTTACCGGAGCCGCCGTGAACTAACTTTTGAAAGGATTGTTTTATGGGCAAACGATACCTTTTGATCGCGCTTGCGCTGCTGATCGTCGTTGCGGCAGCCGTGCAGGCGCAGGACGCTCCGCCGCTGACCGACCCGACCGTCGAAGCGGCGGTGAGCGCGCTGCTGGCGCAAACCCAAACTGCCGCCGATCAGCAGGCGACGTCAAGCGCCGCGACCCAGACCGTTGGCGCGGCGCTGAGCAGCGCCTTGACCGCAACGGCGCAGGCGCAGACCGTTCAGGCTGCGCCCACGCCGATGCCGGTCAGCTTTGACGTGTCCGGTCTGCACGTCGCCGGGACGACCATCTTTGACATGCCCTCCGGGGCAGCGGGGTCGGCGGGATTCCTCGCGCCGGATGGTCAGCATTTTGCTTACCTTGCGGGGAAAGCCTTTTGCTTGTACGCCGAAACCGGGCAGCAAGACTGCATTGATCTGGCGCCGATGGGCGCGCTTGACAGCGGGTCGCCCCGTTGGTCGCCGGACAGTCGCTACGTTGCTTTCAACGAGAACTTCTTCCAGTATTTCCGCGAACCGGACATCTGGGTCTGGGATACGGTCGGAAACACCCTGACCGACATCACCGACGACGGGCTGGAAAAGGTTACTTTTCTCACCAACCGGGACGAGACCATGACCACACTCGACCTGCTGCCGCACTGGTTGCCCGATGGTCGGATCGTCTTTCTGCGCTACGCTAGTCAGAATGGCGACACGCTGCCCCCCGACGTCTACGCCATCAACCCGGACGGCAGCGGTTTGGAGCAGCTCGGCACGATTAACTCGGTTGATGCCTTCGCCATCTACACCTTCGACGTTTCGGCGGAGGGCATCGTCTACATCTACTATCCGGCGCACGATTCGCCCTTCGCGGGCGTCTGGATCAGCGATTTGAGCGGCGCGAACGCGCGAATGCTCTATAAAGTTGATGGGGAGTCGGGACTTTTGCCCGCCAGCGTCGATTTCTCGGCGGATGGGCGTTACGTGCTGGTGACGTTTCAGTCGAACCTTCAGCCGAGCTACCAGCCGGAGGACAGTGCCGCCCGCGTGATCGACGTGGCGAGTGGCAGGCTAATGCTGATTGATCCCGGTCACTTTGTCGGTGGGGCAGGTTGGTCGCCGCAGGGATCGGCGCTGGTCTACGTCATCACTGCGCAGGGCGATAACATCGACGCCAATGGTCTCTACATTGCTGCCGCGCCGGGTGATCCGGGTGCGCTGCTGTTGGCGGGCGACTACACGCCGACCAGCATCCAATGGCGGCAGCCGATTGGCTGGGGCGCGAACAATACTGTGCTTGTCGCGGGCAGCCATCAGGCGCAGACGGTCTTAGCGCATCTGGATTAGCGGCGTATTTGCAGTACAATGGCGCGCGATGGTCGTGATGAGTGGATAATCACCAATGAGTAACCGCATGTTCCGTTTGACGTTCGTCGTGCTGGCACTGCTGCTCGTCAGCATCGGCAGCGCCAGCGCGCAGGATGCGACTCAAGAGCCGGTCGATCCCGACTCTGCTGTGGTCGCTTACGTCCCCCCGATGACGCTGCCGCCCTCTGCCCGGCTGGAGGGGCTGAAACCCGTTTACCAACTGCTCAACCGCTGCTCGTCGGCGGCGCTGACGATTGAACTGTCTTACTATCAGTGGTCGGGCACTTACGACGATACCATGCGCTTCCTCAACCCGAACTCGGAGGACGTCGCCGTACGCCTCGACGAGATGATCACCTTCGCCAACTTGCAAGGCTTGAGCGCTCTTGAGCGCGTCGGCGGCACGCTCGACCTGCTCAAGGCGCTGGTCGCCAACGGCTTCCCGGTGCTGGTCGAAAACGTCTACTACGACGGACCCGGCGCGTTCAAGGACTGGATGAGCCACAACCGCGTGATCATGGGTTACGACGACGAAAAGCAAGAACTCTACTCGTTCGACTCGCTGTTGGGCAACGGTCCCGGCAATACCGGACGCCCGATCCCTTACGCCGACATGGATTCGCGCTGGCGTGACTTCAACCGTGACTTTCTGGTGGTCTACCGCCCCGACGAGGAAGCCCAACTCCAGCAGGTGATGGGCAGCTATTGGGACGAGACCTACGCCGCCGAGATCGCGCTCCAGCAGTCGCAGCAAGAACTCGGCACCGCCTATGCCGACTCGTTCAGCCTGTTCAACGAAGGATCGTCGCTGGTGCTGCTCGGTCGCTACCAAGAAGCCGCCGACGCCTTCGATCAGGCGCGCAACGTCGGCTTGCCGTGGCGCATGATGTGGTATCAGTACGGACCGTTCGAAGCTTACTTGCAGGTCGGGCGCTATCAGGACGTGATCGACCTCGCCCGCGCCGTAATCAGCACAACGCCCGGCGTCGAGGAGACCTACTATTACGCCGGGCTGGCTTACGAGCAGTTGGGCGATCTCCAGCGTGCGAAGGCAAACCTCGAGGCAGCGGTCTGGCGCAACCAGAATTTCGCGGCGGCGAAGGAAGCACTCGCCCGTCTCGGCGGGTGATGATGCCAACAGTCTTGCGGGTAGGGGCTTATCGCTTTTTCTTCTATTCCAACGAGAACGCCGAACCCCGTCACATTCACGTTCGTGCGTCCGATGAAGAGGCAAAGTATTGGCTCGATCCGGTGACTTTAGTCTGGAATCGCGGCTTCAACGAACGTCAACTGCGGCAGATCGAGCAGATCATCCGTGATAACCGGGTCAGCTTGCTTACGGCATGGGATGAGTTTTTCGGAGATTAGGTCATGGTCAACGAGAATTTACCGCGCGGAGAAGATCGTCCGGTCGCGGTTGAATTTGCTGATGCGCTACTTCGGGTAACCCTTGTGGATGGTCGGGTTATTGCAACGCCGCTCGAATGGTATCCGACGCTGCTTAGCGCGACGCCTGAACAACGGCAGGCATATGAACTTTCCCCGGTTGGCATTCATTGGGAGCAGCTAGACGAGGACTTATCCGTCTTAGGGATGCTGCAAGGCAATCGACCCCCTCAACGCAAGGTGAAGGCGTAACTTGTTGAGACGGTTTCTCCTGTTCACCGTGCTGCTGATCGCCGCATTCGTCGTGCCGGGCGCTGCCGCCCAAACCAATCCGCTGAGCGTGGACGACATCGAAGTCACGAGCGGCGTCGGCGATTTCGGTCAGCCGGTTATGCGCGCGGTCGGCACCCTGACCAATCACAGCGCGACCAGTGCTTATACCGGCATCACGCTCAACGCCGAAGCCTACAACGACGCCGACACCCTAATCGGCGACGGGATCGGCGTGCTCACCAACGCCTGCGGGGTTGGGCTGCTGCCCGATTTCGTCCTTCAGCCGGGTACGGCGCAGCCGTTCAGCGCGCCGCTGGAGTTGTTCGATCCTGAGGCTGCGATTGCCCGCGTCGTGATCACCGCCTCGGCGCAGTCTGCGCCCGCGACTCCGCCCGCGCCGCTCGCCGATGGCATCGATCCGGTGACGAGCGCCGAAACCGTCAACGTCGAGTGGATCGACGAGCACAGTTTTCGCTACGCGACCGGCTGCGCCACCGACCTGTTCACGGATTGGACGTGGCAGGTCTACACCATGGCTACGTCCTCGGCTGCCGAGATCGCGCCGCCGCACGCCGCCGACTTGACCGACGCGCTGCGCCAGCGCTTGCAGCTCAACGACGACCTGATCTTCGCCCATTCCATGCTGCGTTACGCGCCGGACGGTCAGCGGCTCGTCTACCAGAACGCCCGGAATGATTTCCTGACCGCTTACGTCGACGGCACCTTTCGGCGCGGACTCTACACCGGGCTGCACAACCAGAGCTTGCAGGGCATTTACTGGCTGCCGCAGGAACGCTTTCTCGCCTACTACTACGGCGCGATTGGCGATCCGGTCAGTTACTTCACCGCCGACGCCGAAGCCCGCGTGATCAGCCCGCCGCTCGCCCAGAACCCGCCGTCGCTGATTGTGCCGGGCGTCTCGCGGGATGCCCGCCGCGTCGTGATCGCCGGGGATTTCGACGATGGCTTGGGCTATTACCTCTACGTCGTCACCAACGGCTTTTTCGAGAAGTTGTTCGCGCCAGACGCCATCCCCGGCAATAACTATCCCGCGCCGATCCCGCTCTCCGGCGGCGACGACGACCTGATCACCCGCGTTTACGCCGCCATCCCGGTCGACGGTGCGCCGCGCTTGCAATGCTTCAATCGCGACGAGGGCGTCCTCTACGACCTCGCGCCGCTGCCGCTTGCTCTCGGCGATGGGGATCGGGCGTGGTGGTGGCTCTCGCCGGACAACAACACGATTGCGCTCGCCGCCAATGGCGTCAACGGCGGCTTATGGCTGATCGACTTGACCGCGCTGCCCGCCTGCGCCAGCGACTAACGCCGATCTGCAACGCAGCCGCTTATTTTCGCGTACAATGGGTTATACCGTTGATTTCCGCAGGCGGCTTTTCCTATGAACAATTACTCGTGGCTTGACGCGCTCACCGACGGCAAGATGTTTCGCAGTTGGCTGGCGTTGTTCGCCAATTTCTGGTTCGGGCTGGCGTACATCATTTTCATCGTTGGCGGGTTTTCGCTGGCGCTGAGCCTTTCGGTCGTGCTGATCGGCATTCCGCTGCTGCTGTTCATGCTGGCGGCGACGCGGACGCTGGCGCAGATCGACCGGCGGGTGATGGCGACCATCCTCGACGCCGACGCGCCGGAAGATTTCGACGATGGGGACATGCGCGGCGCGAATCTCGGCGAGCGGCTGGGGATGCTGCTCGGCAGCGGCGCGACGTGGCGCAGCGCGCTCTACCTGCTGGCGAAATTCCCGCTCGGCATCCTCTCGCTGCTGATGTCGATCTTCATCCTGCTGCCGCTGGCAGTCGAAGTGCTGCTGCTCGCGCCGCTGACCATCGACCTGCACTTGATCACCGTCCGGCTGATGCGTTGGTCGGCGGTGGGGCTGTTTCGCATCAACAACTGGCTGCTGCCCAAAGGCAAGTCGAAGCGGGCGGGCAAGACGCGCAATCGTCTTGAGATTATTGAAGATGAGCCGGAAGCCGAGCCGCGCTACTACATCGACGACGAGGGCGAGATCGCCGTCGCCAAACGCGGGCGGTGATTGTCGAGTTGTTAGTCGTTGGTTTTTAGTTATTAGTCCGTCTACGGTATGATTCGGCGGCTTTGACTAACGACTAATCACCAAAAACTAAGAACTCTAGCCTTCATGACCCCGACTCGCATTTCCAAATCCGAACTGATCGCGCTGCTGGCGATTCTGCTGCTGGCGGCGGTGCTGCGCTTCGCCTATCCCGGCGTTAGTTCGTTCGCTATGGACGAGGCGCACATCAGCCTTGACGCCCTGCGGATGGCACGCGGCGGCGAGTTCGTCATGGCGGGGCAGCCCTCGTCAGTGGACATCCCCTTCTTTCCGGCGAGCGTCTGGCTGTTCGCGCTGCCCTACGCCGTCTCGCCTGATCCGCTGGTGGCGACGGGGTTCGTCAGCCTGATCAGCTTGGGCGCGGTCGCGGGGGTGTGGGCACTGGCGCGGCGCTGGGGCGCGTGGGTCGGGCTGGTCGCTGCGCTGTTTATGGCGGCACAGCCGTATGCCGTCTTTTATGGGCGGAGTATCTGGCAGCCGAACCTGCTCGCGCCGCTGACGCTGGCGTGGGCGATCTGCGCCTACCTCGGCGCATCGCGCCGCGACCGGGCAGGCAGCGTCGCCGTCGCCGGGGCGGTTTTTCTCGGCGGGTTCGTCGTGCAGGTGCATTTCGCCGGGGTCGCGTTGATTCCGGCGACCGCTTACTTGTTCCTGCGCTTTCGCTGGTGGCGGCGTTTAACCCCGGTGCTGATCGGTGGGGCGTTTGCCCTCGCCGCCATGATCCCCTACGTCTACACCATCACCGTCGTCGATCCGGCGATCCTCGCCCGTTATGGACAGGTGATCGGCGGCGGATCGTCCAGCATCGACGGGCAGGGCTTCGCCAACCTGATCCGCCTCGGCGTCGGCTGGGACTGGGGTTTTCTCGGCATGGGCGACGCCGACAGTTTCAGTCGCGCGCTGCCGACCGTCATCGCGGCGGGCGGGCTGCTGGTGCTGGGGTTGGCGGGAATCATTCGGGCGTTGGTGGTAGGGGCGCGGCATGCCGTCCCCCTACACGGCAATGAACAAATGCAGGCGGGGGCGGGTTTTAAACCCACCCCTACAGCGGGGAATTCACGCCGCATCCTCGCCGAAATCCTCGTGCTTTGGCTGATAATGTCGCCGCTGTTCTTCCTGCGGCACGGCACGCCGGTGCTGATCCACTACCAACTGGTCGCGCTGCCCGCGCTGGCGATCCTCGTCGGCGCGAGCGTCCTGCTGTTTCGCGCGAGCGTCTGGCGCTTGATCGTCACGACGGCGGTGATCGCGCTGGCGGCGGTCTGGTCGGCGCAGATTTTACTGACGCTTGACTATACGTCCGCCAATCGCCCGCCCAACAGCGCGCTGTCGAGCATCCTAAGCGAATCGCGCGACGCCGCGAACGCCGCTGCCGACCCGGTGCTGTTTTTCACGCACGGCGACGATCCGGTGAGCGATGGCGAGGTCGCCGTTTTCAAGACGCTGTTCTGGACGCGCGCCAGCCGTATTTTAAACGGCGAAAACCTGCTGATCCTGCCGCCGTACCCGGCTACGCTGTTGGCGACGCTGGCGCCGTTTCAGGCGTGGGAAGAGATCGATGCCTCCGGCTTGACAGTTGACGTGCAGTCTTATCCCCGTCGCGCCGGTGCTGAGCCGTTCGTCGCAGCGCGCTATGACGGTGTCAGCGATCCGCAAGGCTTCACCGCTGTCGAGCCGATCCCGTTCGCCGATGGATCGACGCTGATCGGCTGGCGCGTTCGCCGCGTCGGTGACCGTCTGCGGGTTTCGACGCTCTGGCGCGTCGAGGACGACGCCGATCCCGGCGTGATCTACCAGCAGTTCCACCACCTACGCGACGCCGCCCACGCCGCTGGCGATCCGTTGGCGATCTCCGACGTGGCGCTCTCGCGGGCGACGTGGCGCGTCGGCGACCGCGTGATCGTCATGGCGGACTTCTTCGATGTCGCGCCGGGGACGGAAGCTCTATCGCTCGATGTCGGACATTACACGCTGCCCGACCTGACGCGCATTTCTCGCACTGACTCAGACGATTCCCTCGTCCATTTAGGCGGCTTCACCGCGCCGTAAGGGTAGGGCGCTCGATCAGCTTGTGGTTTAGCATAAATACACAAACTGACCCCTTGTTCGAATTGTGCAAATTGTGCTACTGTGAGGGTGAATTCATACTACACGAACGCTAGAGGAAATTATAATGCGTCAGGACTGCTGGCAGGTCTGGGCGGATCGCGGCTTTTTGCTGAAGCCTGATCCGGTCGTTTCTTTGAAGGATGCTTTAGCCAACGCGCCGATCTCCGCCGCCGACCTCGCCCATACGGCAGCCCTTGCCGCCGACCTCCCGCATCTCCTCGAAAGCCACCATATCCGCGATGCATTGGAAGAACTGCCCGCCGTCGATTTGTGGGCGCTGCACGTGCAGCTCGATCAGGTCGATTTTCGGCTGGTCGAGCGGCTGATGCAGATTTACGCTTATTTCGCCAGCGCCTTCGTCTACGCGACCGGCGAAGCGCCGGAACACCGCATCCCCGCCGGGATCGCCGTGCCGCTGGTGCAGCTTGCCGACATGGTCGAGCGCCCGCCGATCCTTTCCTACGCCGGTTACGTGCTCGGCAACTGGCAGTTGATCGACCCGGTCGGAGAGATCACGGTTGATAACACCCGCTTGGTGCAGAATTTCCTCGGCAATGACGACGAGTCATGGTTCATCCGCATCCACGTCGACATCGAAGCTCGTGCCGCCGGAGCATTGCGCGGCATCCAGCAGGCAGCCCAAGCCGCCGCCAACGATGACGTGGACGCGCTCGCCGACGCGCTGCTGATGGTCGCCGCGAGTGTTTGCCAGATGATCGAGACTTTTCACCGGATGCCCGAAGGCTGCGATTCTGACGTCTACTACTTCAAGGTGCGCCCGTACATTTTTGGCTTCAACGACGTGATCTACGAAGGCGCGTTCGGAAATCAGCCGCAGACGTTTCGCGGGCAGACCGGTGCGCAGAGTTCGATTGTCCCGGCGTTGGTCGCCGCGCTGGGATTGCAGCACGAGACGACCGGACTCACACAGCACCTTGACGTCATGAAAGCCTACATGCCTAAGCCGCACCGTGAGTTTATCGAGTCGATGCACGCCGCGCCGATCCGCGACGCCGTGCTGCGCCACCGCGATCAGCGGGCGCTGGCGGAAGCCTACAACGAGTGTCTGCGGCAGGTGATGGAATTCCGCAGCCTGCACTATCGCTACGCGACGACCTACATCGCCGAGAAAGTGAAAAACCCGCTTGGCACCGGGGGCACGATCTTCATGGACTGGCTCAAACAGTTGATCGACGAGACGGAACAGCAGTTGGTCTAGACTGACTCATATGAGAATATAATGAACGTTGGGCGGCGCGCCCTACGGTGGCAACGGGCTGCGTCGGCTAATTTGCGGTCAGTTTACATTTATTTTGCAATTGTCTCATTCTGCGTTCAGCCGCAAGCGTTACCTTCAACGTGATCTGATGATTCAGCTAGTCGCTTGCTGCGGTGAGCGACGGAAAGGCAATGCCATGAACAATAAATTTCGCAGCCTTTTAATTGCTGCGCTCGTTCTTGCGCTCAGCGTGATGGTCTGGAGTATCGCCGCCGCGCAGGACGCGACCACCACTGAAGAACCAACGGCGGAGAGCACCGCCGAGCCGACGATGCCCGCGATGCAGGAGGCGACCCCCAGTCCGCGCCCATTCCTCGGCGTGGCACTTCAAGATTCTCCCACCGGCGTGCAGGTCGCGCAGGTCGTCCCCGGCTCTGCGGCTGACGATGCCGGTTTGAAAGTTGGCGACATCATCACGGCGATCAACGGCGACGCGGTGAGCAGTTCGCAGGATACCGCCACGAAAGTCGGCGCGCTGCGCCCCGGCGAACAGATCAACATCGACTTCACGCGCGGCAGCGACAAGATGAGCGTTACCGCGACGCTTGGCTCGCAGACCGCAACCGAAGCGAATCCGAATCAAGGGGTGATACCCGCAGTCCCGATTACGCCGCAGGGCAATCCCAATAATCGCGGGAATCAACCCGGTAATGGGAACGGCAACGGCAATCTGCCCAACGATTTCTTCAACATGATGCCCTTCATGTACGGCTACGGCAACGGTCGGCTCGGCGTGACCTATGTGACGCTTGACCCGCAAACTGCTCAGCAGTACAACGTCACCTTCATTGAGGGCGCGCTGATCGTCTCGGTCGACGCGAATTCCCCGGCGTCCGACGCGGGCTTGCAGGAAAACGACATCGTGACCGCCGTCAACCACGAGCCGGTCGATCAAGAGCGCACGCTGCGCGACCGCTTGATCGCCTACGAGCCGGGCGACGTCGTGACCCTCACGATTACCCGCGATGGTGCGTCGCAGGACATCGACGTGACGATGGGGCAGCCGCTGGTCTCCAGCGATGCGATGCCCGGCTTCCGCTTCGAATTCCCGAACGTCCCGAACATGCCGGAAGCGCCGACGCCAACGGCAACGCCGAATATGTAATTCACCTGACCAGATAACCTCCTTCCCCTTCAACCGGGACATGCCGCCAGCATGTCCCGGTTTGATTCACCATCTTTGCTGCAAACCGACGACTTCTCGACTGCCGTGCTCCGTCGCTTGAAGGTCATTTTCGTTGGGACTATAATGCGTCTCAATTTTGTATAACAAGGATGCGACTTCCTCATGATATCGGTGAAACAAACGCTGCTGGATCGTCTAAACCAGCGTCAGGCAAAAGTGGGTATTGTCGGTTTGGGTTATGTAGGACTGCCGCTGGCGGTCGAGTTCGCCGAGGCAGGCTTTACGGTGCTCGGTATTGACGCGAGCGCTGCTAAAGTTGAGCAGTTGAATCGCGGCGAAAGCTATATCCCCGATATTCCAACCGAGCGGATTAAGCCGCTGGTCGAAAGCGGAAAGTTGTGCGCGAGCACGTCGTATGACGACCTCGCTCAGGTCGATACCGTGAGCATCTGCGTGCCGACTCCGCTGCGCAAGACCAAAGACCCGGATATGTCGTTCGTGATCGACGCGGTGAACTCGGTGGCGAAAATCTGCCACGAGGGGATGCTGATCGTCCTCGAAAGCACAACCTATCCCGGCACGACTCAAGAGATCATCTTGCCGCGCTTGGAAACCGACGGTTTCAAGGTGGGCGAAAATATCTTCGTCGCCTTCTCGCCCGAACGCATCGATCCGGGCAACAAGAGCTACGGCGTCCGCAACACGCCGAAGGTAGTCGGCGGCGTCTCCGATGCCTGCACCGACGCTGCCGTCGCACTCTACCGCGCAGCGGTCGAAAACGTCATTCGAGTCTCTTCGACGACCACCGCCGAGATGGTCAAGCTGCTGGAGAACACCTTCCGGGCAGTCAACATCGGTCTGGTCAACGAGATGGCGCTGATGTGCGACAAGCTCGGCGTCGACGTGTGGGAAGTGATTCAAGCGGCGTCGAGCAAGCCGTTCGGCTTCATGCCATTTTATCCCGGTCCCGGTCTAGGCGGTCACTGCATCCCGATTGATCCGCTTTATCTCAGTTGGAAGTTGAAGACGCTTAACTACACGGCGCGCTTTATCGAACTCGCCAGCGAGATCAACACCTCGATGCCGCTCTACGTGATCGGCAAGGTGACGACGGCGCTCAACGACGAGAGCAAGTCGGTGCGCGGCTCCAAGATCGTCGTGCTGGGCGTCGCCTACAAGCGCGACATCGACGACGTGCGCGAGAGTCCGGCGCTCGACGTGATCAGCTTGCTGCAAGATCGCGGTGCGGAGGTGGTGTTCCACGATCCCTACGTTGCTAAAGTTCGGCTGGAAGACGAGGAGATCATGCAGCGCACTGAGTTTTCCGAGGCGCTGCTCGAAAGCTGCCGACTGCGTGGTGATCGTCACCGATCACAGCAGCTACGACTGGCAGCAAATCCTCGATCACAGTACCCTAGTGATCGACACGCGCCACGTGACGCTGCCGCGCACCGGGCGGGCGCGAGTCGTCACGCTGTAAGCGAAAAACAGTGATTAATCTTTGAGTTTTGGCAGGGGTGTTATATATAATGCCCCTACTAGACGACAACCAGCTTCACCGAGGATACGCGCTATGGAAATGCCTTACAGCCTGCAAACCCTCCCGCCTGAGGCGATTGACATCCTGCGTTTCTACTCTGCAAAGGCACTCGATACCGCGCATGCCGACGAAATCGTGGATGGCGCGAACCTGAGCGAACGCGGCTTCGGCAAGGGTATCCGGCGGTTGGTGACGAAGAATTACCTCGTCATGAGCAGCGATCAGGTTTACCGCCTGACCGACGCAGGCAAGCGGGTCGTCGCCGAACTGCGCGACTATGCCGTTGATTCCAGCCCAGCCTCGCGTAAAGCCGAAGCGCGCTTTGTGCGGCGGCGGTTGGTCTTGATCGCGCCGCGCATCCTACCGGCGAACCGGGCGGTTCAGATTGCAATCGGCTTCAACGAGGCAGACGAAGAAGAAGACTTACAAGCGCCGGTCAACCTGCTGCTGCGCTTGGCGGTGCTCAACGGTGCCGCGCCTTCCGGCGAAACTGCCTTTATGCTCACGAATCGCCATATCCAGCATTCGTTCGAAGTTACCGCCGGATCGTTCACTGAGGCGCGGCTGCGAGTCGAAGCCCGGCAGTATCAAGACGACAGCGACGACTTCGAGTTTTGCGGCGGCATGTACGTCGACTTGCCGGTGAGTGATGACGGCTTGGCTCACTCTGCCGTCGCCTACGGCGTCGACGTGATTCTCAAAGAGGAACGGTGAGAGATCAGTTGTTAGTGAGCGCCGCGACGGGTTTAAACCCGTCGCTACCCGAAACCGCGACCCACTGAAGGGGTCGCAAAGGCACGCCTTGCTTTGAGTCGCCCCTTTAGTGGGCGACGAATTCCCTAGCCGAGGGTCTAAACCCTCGGCGGAGCAGCAAGAGCGCGTAATAAAATGCGTTACACCCACTCTCTAACCACTAATCACTATAAACTGTCCTTCACTCCTCCTCCGGCGGCAGCCAGCCGAAGGGCATGTCCTCATCGCCCGTGATGAACGACTTATGACGCTCGACCTGCGCTTCATTTTCGGAGAAACCGCGCCGGAGTTCGCGGCTGGTGTTGCGCTTGCGCAGATCGCGCGCGTAGAAGATGGCGTTCTGCGTGCGCGCTTCCAGCGTGATCCGCGCGACCCCACGCGCGACCACGTCGACCGGCAGCGGCGCGAACTCGTCCGAACCACAGCCAAGACAGCGGTGGGATCGACCCTAGCAGCGTCATCAAGCCGTAGAACGGACGCCGCCGCATCCCGCGCAGGTAGCTGATCGGGGCGCGGATGACGGTCGAGCGCAGCCCGACGCGGGGGATGTAGGTTTCGGCTTCGCGCTTGGCAGCAATATACTGCCCATTGATCCAAGGTGCGCGGACGCTGCTCAGCAGCACCATGTGGGGCACACCGCTGTTGACGCACATATTGGCGACGTTGCGTGCCGAGACGAAGTTCAAATACTGGAACGTCAGCCCTTGCGCCGGATCAGCGCTGAGGCTGCCGACGGTGTGGATCACGACACCGTGTCCGCGCGCGCGCCCTTTCAGGCTCGCCGAGTCCCAGACATTGGCGCTGTACCAGCGCGCCCGCTCCGCCAGCGAGCCAAGCTTGTCCTCCGCGCCGGGGCGGACGAGTAGGGTCACTTCAGCGCCCTCTGCCAGCAGCGCCGCTGCGATACTATTGCCTAAAAATGTCCCCCCGCCGGTGACGAGCACTCGTGGTTTTTCGATCATGCGTTCCCCTCGCGAACGTGCCAATTTTAGTCATCGACTGCAAAAAGTAAATTCCCCTGTTGTGCAAACCGCTCAAATCATGGATAATAATAGATCATAAATCGGTCGTATTTGAACTGTAGGCGACCACACGATTGCAAGTGCTCTTTGTGCAGGCAGTCAAAAGCTGGACTAAAACCGCCTTTCGGGGCGATATGAGTGTTGCGCCAAGTGAAAAGATGGGTCGGGCTAGCCCTTTGCCAGCCTTTTTATGGTTTACAAGATTGTCAACCGACTAACTTAATCACCTCACGAACGCGCGCGAGCGCGGGCGCAGCAGCATAAATCCAGCCGTGGTTCCGCAGAATGCGATCACGGGTTTTTTGTTTGGGAAGCCGGATGGGGATCATCACAGCACTTGAGGTGCAAAAGCGGAATAAGAAGCGTGTCAGTGTTTTCATCGACGACGAGTACGCTTTCAGCCTCAGCTTAGATCAAGCGGCGCTGCTCCACAAGGGGCAGACGCTTTCCGACGACGAAGTCGCCCGCCTGATCAACGATGCTGCGATCTCCGCCGCCACCGACAGCGCCGCGCGGTTTCTGGCAGTTCGCCCGCGCAGCGCTCAAGAAGTGCGGCAGAACCTCGCCCGCAAGCAAGTCCCCCCGCCCGTGATCGACGCCGCGCTCGAACGACTGAGCGCGTTCGGCTACATCGACGACCGGGCTTTTGCAGACCTCTGGGTGCGCGACCGGGATACTTACAAACCCACCAGCCCTAGAGCGCTGCGCTATGAACTGCGGCAAAAAGGCATCAGCGACGCCATTATCGACGACGTGATTGCCGACCTTGAGCCGGACGACGCGGCTTACCGCGCTGCCGAGGCTCAATTACGCCGCTATCGCGGGCTGGAACGCCGCGAGTTTCGCAACAAAATGAGCGCTTTTCTACAGCGGCGCGGCTTCTCATTCGAGGTCGTCCGCACAACCCTTCGGCGGCTATTTGCAGAGCTAGACGCCGAAAGCCCGGATTTTTTCGCGGGCGCTGATGATGACGATGAACTATAGACCGTACTCACTGTAAAGGAAGGAGGAAGCGGATTGTTTCCCATCAACGGGAAGAAACCGCGCTAAGGCACATGGAATGGGGAATTGCCCTGATAATCGGTGTTATCGTGGGCTTGCTGGTGATGTATTTCGGGCTGAACTACTACCAGAATTCGCGGGGACAAAACCGGCGTTTACTGGCGGAGGAAGAAGCCCGCAAGATCGTCGAGCAGGCTAACGATCAAGCGAAAAGCACCGTTAAAGAAGCGGATGATAAATCCAAGAAGATGCTGGACGAAGCCGACGAGATCACGGTGCGTCGCCGCCGCGAGATCGACCGGGAGGACGAACGCCTGCAACGGCGTCGTGAAGAATTGGACAAGCGCCTTGAGCGCATGGAGCAGCGCGAGCAGACCCTGAACAAGCGTCAGAGCCGGCTCGATAAACAGCAGCAGGATTTGCAAAAGCTGGAAGAACAGCGCTCCGAAGAACTTCAGCGCATCGCCCAGTTGACGACCGACGAAGCCAAGGTCGAATTGATGGCGATGGCGGAAACCGAAGCGCGCAACGACATGGCGCGCATCATTCGCCAAGTCGAAGCCGAAGCCAACGAAGAAGCCGACTCGCGCGCCCGCGAAGTGATCTCCATCGCCGTGCAGCGGCTCGCATCGGAACACGTCAGTGAAATTGCGGTGAGCGTGGTATCGCTCCCAAGCGACGAGATGAAGGGGCGCATCATCGGGCGCAACGGACGCAACATTCGCGCCTTCGAATTGTCGACCGGCGTCGACGTGATCGTCGACGATACGCCCGAAGCCGTGACCATCAGCAGCTTTGACCCCGTGCGCCGCGAAGTCGCCAAACGCGCGATGGCGAAGCTGGTGGTCGATGGGCGCATCCATCCGGCGCGGATCGAGAAGCTGGTCGAGGATGCCAAAGCCGAAGTCGAGCAGATCATCCGCCAAGAGGGTGAGCGCGCGGCTTACGAGACGGGCATCCCCGGCTTGCATCCCGAAATCCTCAAGCTGCTGGGACGGCTCAAGTTCCGCACCAGCTACGGGCAGAACCAGAACGCCCATGCCATCGAGACCTCGCACATCGCCGGGATGATTGCGGCGGAGTTGGGCGCGGACGTGATGCTCGCCAAGACCGCCGGTTTGCTGCATGACCTCGGTAAGGCGATTGACCATGAAGTCGAAGGCACGCACGCGCTGATCGGCGCGGAGTTCGCCAAGCGTTACGGCATGAATGCCAAAGTGGTCAACTGCATCGCCAGCCACCATCACGAGGTCGAGCAGGAATACGTCGAAGCCTACATCGTCGAAGCCGCCGACGCCATCTCCGGCGCGCGTCCCGGTGCGCGGCGTGAGAGCCTCGAAACCTATATCCGCCGCGTCAAGTCGCTGGAAGAAATCGCCAACAGCTTCGACGGCGTGGAGCAGAGTTACGCGCTGCAAGCCGGGCGCGAAGTCCGCATCATCGTTCGCCCGGAGAATGTGGACGACTTAGCGGCGCTGCGGCTCTCGCGTGACATCGCCAAGAAGATCGAGGAGACCATGCAGTACCCCGGTCAAATCAAGGTGCAGGTCATCCGCGAAACGCGCGCCGTCGAGTACGCGCGGTAAGCGAACCTCACCCCCCGACGCTTTGTGTCGCCCCCTCTCCCACGCAGTCGCTTCGCTTAGGGGGAGAGGGGCATCTCCGCAGCGCAGGGCGTGGGTTTTGTAGGGGCGTTATATATAACGCCCCTACGTCACCAGCATCCGATTACATCCCCTGTTAGTGTGTCGTCACCCGCTCCACCAAGCGATCAATGAAATGCTGGATTGGCGATTTATGCTGCGGGGCAAGCTGATGCATCATGTCGCCGCTGTCGAAAACACTGACCGCGCTCTCGATCTGCTCGCCCACGATTAAGGCGATCAGAATCCCCGTCACCGAGATCGTGCTGCCGGTCGGCTCAAGTTCGCCGAACTTCCCCGTGTGCGTGCCGCTAAACGTGTACTGCACCGCGACCTGATCGCCTTCCGCCAGCATGTTATCGACGGCAAAGTGGATGTCCGGGAAGGCGGTACGGAACAGGGTGACGCGCCGCTTCAGCCCTTCGCGTCCGTGCGTTTCACCGTGCGCCTCAACCGATCCCTCGGTTTGCACCGGCGCGTCGAGCACGTAGCGTTGCGAGTAAATCTCATCCACGACGTCGAGTTCCCCCTGATTCAGCACTTCTTCGAAATGACGGCGCAGTAGTGCTTTGTTGACGTCCACGTTCACCGTTTGCATTCTTACTCCTTAAGCCGTAGCCAATACGTTAAAAATCGATCAGGTTTGCTGATTGAAGGAAGCTCCCGCAGGAGCCTGACTCACAGGGGATGGGTTTAACCGGCAGTCTCCAAACAAAAATCGGGGAGACTTGTTTATAAGTCTCCCCGACTTCGCTTTTGCTTCGTCTAGCGATGAGGCGAGCAGCGCACTAGGAAGCGGCTTCCAGTCATCGGTTCAGGCGTCATCATTGCGTCGGAGCAGCACGCCGGTTACGGGATCAACGCCGGTCTCGATGCTGCCATCGGTCAGACCGTGCTATGAATCGCCGTCACTTGTCGGTCACGTCCTGCGGAACGTCGGAGTCGTGCGCGAGGCGCAAAGTCGACGCCGCCGTTTTCCGCCGAGTAGACGATCAGGCTCGTCCGTCGGGAGCGCCTCGCCGTTGACGAACGTCTCAATCGCGTTGTAGACGCCATTATCGACGCGCTTCATCGCGCTGGTGATCAGGTAGTTCGCGCCGGGGGTTTCGCCATTGCCGAAGGTGGTCAGGTATTCGTCTTGGTCGACGCCGATCACATAGGTGCCAAGCTGCGCCGCGCGCAGACGATACCGCCGGAACCGGTCTGACCGCCCGCGCCGAAGATCACGTCCGCGCCTTCGCCGATGAACTGCTCGGCAGCCGTCGCACCGCGATCCGGGGCGTTGAAGCTGTCGATATAGACGCCGAGCGATGTTAATGTCGGGGTTGATGTACTTCGCGCCCTGCTCGTACCCGTGGCGATACTTGACGACCGCCGGAACGTCGATGCCGTAAATCCCGGCAATCGTCCCGCTCTTGCTCATCAACGCCGCCATCGATCCAGCGAGGAAACCCGCTTGATCTTCGCGGAACTGGACGCCGACAAGATTCGGCAGCGGATCGGCAAAGCCTTCATCAACGCCGATGAAGTAGACGTCCGGGTTGGCAGCGGCAGCAGCAGCCGTCGCGTCCGCGATCAGGAAGCCGACTGTCACAACCGCATCGTAGCCTTCGCTGACGCAGGTGTCGATGTTGGTGGCATAATCGGTCTGCGCCTGCGTCTCGATGTAGGTGTTGTCCAAGCCGAAGTCGTTAACTGCCTTTAACATTCCGTCATAGGCGTACTGGTTGAAGGTACCGTCGTTAACCTTGCCCACGTCAGTGACCAAACAGACTGACTCGATTCCGGTACTTTGCGCGCTAACCGTGAGCGGCATGACTGCCAGCAGCACGACAGCGCTGATCAGGGCAAACAACTTGCGAGACATAATTTCAGATCTCCTGTATTGTCAAAAAGCCGATGCAGACTTCCGATGAAAGGATGTTACCCTATTTCTGAAAGTCATGAGAAGTCAGATCGGTGGAAAAACAGGACTAATTCGTGGCGAAATTGCACAAAACTCGCATTGAGTAGGTCACATCGGCGTGATTTCGAAGTGACTGAACTGGACATGCCGCAGCTTTTCGTCGATCCACTGGTGCAGCCGCCAGCGCCAGCCATACTTCCGATTCAGCGCATGGCAGGCGGCGGATCGCTGGTCGGGGGGCAGCAGGATCGCCATGCCTTCGAGCGGCGCGCCCAGCAGATCGCCTTGTGCGGTGCAGGGCGCGACCTCGACCTGTGCATTTTCGTGAATCCGCTTGACGATTCCGGCGGTCGCCAGCGTTATCACGTACAATTTATCGTCCACTTGAGCGAAGCGGAGCGGCGTCGCCACCGGCTCGCCGTCGTGCTGGAACGTCGTCAGGCAAATGAAACGGTGGTCGTGGAACGAGACAAACCCGCCTATCGGTTCTTTCAGCATAGCGCCCTCGAAACTCGATTTGGCAGTAGCATAGCAGGCTTGTACTATAGAAGGCTTAAACGAGGATAAACAAACGATATGAGCGAACCCATCAACGCTACCAACGCCCATCAGCTCCGTGAGTTGGCGCAGACCCGCTGCGGCTTCGTCAGTCAGCTCGCGTGGTCGCCAGATGGATCGATGCTTGCGCTCGCGCATGGGGGCGGTTTTTGGTTGTGGGCGGATAACCTCGGCGGCGATCCGCCGCGCGTGGGCATTGGACACAGTGGACCGGTCAAAAGCGTCGCCTTCGACCCGCACGGTCAGGTGATCGCCACCGCCAGCGCCGATACGACCGTGCGCTTGTGGATGGCGAACAGCGTCGAGTCGATCACCATCGTTCGCGCGCACTCACACGCGGTCAATGTCGTTGCCTTCAGCCCTGATGGGCGAATGCTGGCGTCGGGGGGCGGTGATGGGCGAATCCACATCCTCGACATGGTGGACAGCGCCGGGACGCTCGGCTTTGAGGGGCATGCCAACGAGATCACCGGGCTGGCGTTCGGTGAGAACACGCTCGCTTCGGGAGGCTGGGACAAAACGATCCGGCTGTGGGACTTGCCGACGCGCGCGCCCCGGATCGTCATTCCGCTGGATGATTGGGTGCGCGACCTCGCCGCCAGCCCTGATGGGCAGGTGCTCGCCGCTGCCTGCAAGGATGGCGCTGTGCGCCTGATCGACTTCGCCACTGGCGCAACGCGGCGCACGATTGCCGCTCACGACGGCGGCGCGGACTGCGTCGCCTTCAGCCCGGACGGAGCGCTGCTTGTCACCGGCGGGCGCGATAATGTCGTCAAGCTGTGGGATTTGTCTGCGCCCTCCGACCAGCCGGTCGCGCGGCTGACCGCGCACCAGAAGCCGGTGCTGACCGTTGCCTACCATCCCGACGGCACGCTCATCGCCAGCGGCAGCGGCGACAACACCGTCCGGCTGTGGGGCTTACCTTGACTCGCACATCCGTGCGGCTTGACGCTTAATTTCTGCGCGCGTTGCGGTATAATAGATAGGCTTACGGTATCAGGAAGTGCTGTGGACGTTCAATCCGAGAACCTCATTCAAGCCGCCATTGCTGCGGCTGATTTTGCCTATATCCCGTACTCGCAGTATCCGGTGGGCGCGGCGCTGCGCGCCAGCGATGGCACAGTGTACGGCGGCTGCAACGTCGAGAACGCCGCTTATCCCGCGACGATTTGCGCCGAGCGGGTGGCGCTGGTCAAGGCGATCAGCGAAGGGCAGCGCCAGTTTGACGCCATCGCCATCGTCACGCCCAACGGCGGGTCGCCCTGCGGCGTCTGCCGCCAGATGCTCTACGAGTTCGCCCCCGACCTGCGCGTGATCCTCGCCACCAACGCCGGCGCGGTCGTCTACGAAGGATCGCTCTCCGATTTGCTGCCGCGCGGCTTCGGTCCCGAATCGCTGCCTCATGAGCACCCGTGAACGCTCGTTTCGCACCCCGGCGATCATCCTCAAGCGCTTTGATCTGGGCGAGGCGGATCGTCTGCTGACGGTGCTCACGCCCCGGCACGGCAAGCTCGAAGTCGTCGCCAAAGGCGCGCGCAAGCTCACCAGCACCAAGACCGGACACGTCGAATTGTTCACCCGCGCCGACATGCTGATCCATCGCGGACGCGACCTCGGCATCGTCGTCCAAGCCGAGATGATCGCGCCCTTTCTGCCGCTGCGCGACGATTTGACGTTGGGCGCCTACGCGGGCTACGCCGCCGAACTGATGGATCGCTTCACCGCGTCGGGCGACGAGGATACGCATCAGGTGTTCACGCTGCTGGACGAGACGCTCAACCGTCTGTGCGTGGAGTCTGATCCCCGACTGGCGCTGCGTTACTACGAACTTCACTTGCTCGATCTGGTCGGCTTTCGTCCCGAACTGAACGAGTGCGTGATCGGACACGAGGAAATCCAGCCGGAAGATCAGTTTTTCAGCTACGCCGAAGGCGGCGTCGTCTGCCCGCGTGATGCGGCGCGCGGCACGTCGTTCGCCGCGCTGCCGCTGCTGACGCTCAAGCTGCTGCGACACCTCCAGCGCAGCTCCTATACGAACATCAAGGCGCTGCAAGTCGACTTGCGGCTGCACGATGACCTCGAACGGGTGCTGCAAGGCTACATCACCTACGTTCTTGAGCGCCGTCTCCAAAGCGCCGATTTCATCCGCCGCCTGCGTTTTTCCTGAGTATGGATCGTCCATCGTTTCTGGTAGGGGCAGAACTTAGTTCTGCCCCTACGACCTGCTCCCGATGAATGCCTGAAAACGGTTAAGGAATGCTGCTGATCCGTGACCGACGTTTACGATCTGAACCAAGCCGTGCTAAAATGGCGGCTTTGTAATGGGAAGCGCTGATGACTTTTACGCTAGAGCGCATGATTTACGGAAACGCCGATTCGTCCGGCGAGATGACAATTCTCGGCATCAGTGACCATTTGACGCCGCAGGATTCCGCCTTGTGGCGCGGGATCACCTCGTTGAAGCCGCTCGACGCGCCGACTTTTCAGGAGTCGCGGTCGTTTGGGCTGTTCGCCGGTCCCGAAGATCGTTTCGTCTTCGCTTGTGCCTACAATCATGCCGATAAGCCCTATTTCGAATATGTGCTGCTGCCGCGTAAACTGCTGACCGAACTCGCGGGCAATCTCGATCCGCTGCTGGCGCTGTTCGAGCATTCCGCCGACGACAAATCGCACGCCGCGCGCATCGCGCCGCTCAAGCTGCCCAACGCTGAAGCGTGGCAGCCAGCCAAGCGCCGGGCGGCGGTCGACGCGCTGCTCGATCAGGTCGGCGGGATTCCGCAGGCGCTCATGTTGTTGGGCGCCGCACTCCACGAGCGCGGCTTGCTGATTCAGGACTACGCCGCCGATACGAATGCTCGGCTGGCGCTGGTCAAGGGGCTGCTTGCGCTGCTGCCTGCTCGCGTCCGTCCTGATCTGACCTTCTCGACCAACCGCCACGAGCAAACGCTGACGCAGGCGCGCGTCGTCTTTGCCTCCAGCAGCGTCGTCACCGGGCGGTGGGTGGCGAATTTCGCAACGCAAACACTCCCGAACGGCGAAACGGCGGCGATCCCGTACACCCAGCGCCTGACCAAGCTTTGGAACGGCGACGTTCGCGCTTTCCTCGACGCGATTGACCAGATGGACGCGCTCGCCGTCAGCGCGTTGACCAACCGCAATCTTCAGAACAGCCTCACCGTGATGGCGGAACGCCATGCGCTCGACGCGCAGATTCGCGCGGGTGAGGAGGTGTCGCCGGAAGCGCTCAAAGCGGTGATGAAGGACATCCCGCCTGAGGGCGAGCTAAAACGTCTGTATGCCAAGCGGCTGCTGAAGCACGCGCTCGACGAGCGCGATACGGATGCCGCTCAGATCGTCGCCCGCGTGATGGACGAAGACCCCACGCTCGACCGCGAGCTGTATGCACAGCTTCAGCGCGATCTGGACAACCGCCCGGATGCGGTCTATTCCTTCATCCGCGCCCGCTTGAGCGCCTCCGCGCCCGCTAACGACGGCGTAGAAGGCAAATCCGAACGGTGGGGGGATCGCCTGAAGGTCGCGGCGCTGGCGTCGCTGCGCGTCGCCATCCTCGACGGCGACGTCGAGACGGCGATCAACTGGCTTCGGCTGATCGCCCGCGAACCCGCCAGTTATGACTTGGGCGAGATCGTCCACAACAGCATCCTTTCGGCGCAGGAGCGCGCTCACACCGAGCCGGAATTGGCGCAAGCGTTGATCCTGCTGGCGGTCAAGCGCGACCCGGCGGCGCTCGAAGCGCTGCTGACTGACGAAGCCCTGCTCGCGGTGCTCCCCAACGGACTTGGCAGCGCACTCCGAAAAGGCGAGGGCGACCCGATCCAACTGCTGCAAACTTACGGCGTCGAGGTATTCCTCGTCGTGCTGGCGCGGGCGCTCGAAGCCCGTCAGCCTAATCTCTTTACGCCGGAAGCCATCGATCAGCTTTGGGCGCTTGTCGCCAACAGCGGCGCCAACGGCTCGGCATCCAGCGCTGAGCGTATCCTTGACGATCTGAGTTCCGGCGCGGCAGTCTGGCTGCCGACGCTGGCGCTGGCGGCGCTGCTGGAACTCGCGCTGCGCGACCGGCGTGACGATCTGGCGCACCAGATCGCGCATCAGTCCAGCGGGCGCGATGATTTCCTGACCATCCTGATCGACGCGATCACGGACAGCGGGCGCAGCAACTCAGAAGCACTGGCGCTGATCGCCCAGATGATCGCCGTTGGCGACCTGACGCAGCAAACTGCGGTCGATCTTTACGTCGGCTTGCTGGCGGAATGGGATTGGCGCGACTCGGCGCTGGAGGTGATGGAGCAGCTTGCCCGCGCCCTTCAGCAGCACGTCGATATTGAAGTCGATCCGTCGGTGATCTGGCAGCTACTAGCGATTGCCTCGGAGCTTAAGGCAGATCTGGTCACACGGGTTGCCCTGCGCCGGCTCACGACCGACTTGGAGACGATTGACGACGAGGAACTGCTCGCCGACGATTTGCAGCGGGTCATCCCGCTGATCGCAGGGAACGGCGCCGCGCGCGCGCAGCTTTTGGCATGGTGGCGCGCCTTCATCCGCGAGCAGACGACCGCTCGCTTACAGCGGCTCGACAAGGCACTGGTCGATAACTCGGCGGAGTCCAAGCGCACGCTGGAAGACCTGCGAACGATTGTCCAGACGGTGATCGCTTTCCGGCGGATGCTGGGCAAGCGCTCGTTGGCACAGTTCGCCGACGACGTCGGCACCGCCTATGCGATTTTGCAGGGGTTGGTGGAATCCTTCGATCCGTCGGCGAAACGCGCGGTTAGCTTCGACCCGTCAACCATCCGGTTGGAATTGGACGCGCGCAGCGAAGAACTCTCGCCGCACGAACTCAAGATTTTGGCGAACAACTTCAAGGAATTGGCGCAAATCGTCACGGCGATGGCGGACAACCGCAGCAAGGCGACGCTCATGCGGCGCGGCGACGACGTGGATCGCCAGTTGATGACCGGCGAGCAGCAGCCGCACAGCGCCGTCGATGCGCTCAAGTGGATGTCGGGCTACCTCAGCGGCACGCAGGAAAAGCCCGACGAAGACGAAGAATAAACGCAGCGCACAGACCTGCCGGGAGTTCAAACCTTCGGCTTACAATTCGTCGCCATTGAAGGGGCAACTCAAAACGATACTCGCGGTTGCGACCCCTTCAGTGGGTCGCGATTTTGGGCAGCGACGGGTTTAAAACCGTCGCGGTGCAGCAGAGAATCAAAAGGGGCGACCTAAGCACAGGTCGCCCCTTTGTGATCTTATTGCTGAACTGACTGCTTCAATCAGCCACCCGGTGTGGGCGTCGGCGTAGTCGTGAACAGGTCGGGCGGCAGCGCCAATTCGGTCGCCTGCGGGATTGCCGGCGCGACGAAATCGGGGTTCGAGGCGATGCTGTTGAAGTCGAACAGGAACGGACTATTCGACGGCACCAGCGCCAGTTTGATGTTATCCGCCAGCGACAGAATGTACTGGTACTGGATCAGCATCGGGTTGGCGGCAATCTGCTCGCTGACCAATCGCAGCGCTTCGGCTTGCGCCTGCGCTTGCAGGATGGTCGCCTGAGCTTGACCTTGCGCCCGCGTGATGGCGGCGTCGCGCTGACCTTCTGCCTCAGCGCGCACTTGATCAGCTTCGTACTCTTTCTGCTGCACGATCAGGTTGGCGCGCTGTGCTTCCTGCTGGGCAATCTGCGCCTGCTCAATCGATGCCGAGAACTGATCCGAGAAGGTGATGTCACGCACCAGCACGCTCGACAGCGTCAGCCCTTGGGCTTCCATCTGCGTGTTTAGCTGCGCCGTCACTGAATCTTCCAGTTCGGAACGCTTCTCGCCGTAAATATCGGCGGCGCGATACCGCGACACCACGTCGCGGATGATGCTGCGCGTCGTCGGACGGATGAAGTCCAATTCGTAGCGAGTCTGCCAGCGCTGGTGAACGATGTTCACTTGATCCGGATTGATGCCGTAAAGGATGCTGACGTCCAGCCGGACTTCCTGTCCGTCAACCGTGCGAGCGGCGACAGCGTCTTGCCCGACAACCGAACCTTCAGCGGTGGTGTCCGACATGGTGTACTGCTGCTGCTGAATCGGGTAAATCGTCACCTCTTGTACCACCGGGATGACGATGCTGGTGCCGGAACGACGCGGCGTTTCGAGGTCGCCGTTAAGCGTGTTGAAGACCACCGCTACTTGATCCGGCTGAACGATCAAGATACCTTGGCTGATGACGCTGAAGAGGATACCAACAACGATACCAACCACCGCCAGCAAAATGCCGCTACGAACTGGACGCCCTTGTGATGCTGCGAGGACGACCAGCGCAATCCCGCCGAGGAACAGCAGAAACCCGACGAGAGAAAGTGCGCCTAAAATGGAACTGACACCCATGAAAAACTCCAGTCTTTAAAGCGCGGAAACGAGCAAAATCCATTATAACACGTTGGCGTCCGTTTCCTTAATCGCAGCCCGCATAATTGGGGGGCGGCGACCTGTTCTAACGGCGTTCTGATAGTTATTGGCGGTTGATTTCGGTTGGCATTACCGGGAAACCTTGTTTTTCGCTGCTTTGTGTCTAAAATACACTAAATCGATGGAGGGGCTGTGATCGACGCCAGCGTCGCCTTTCGCTTTTTCAGCCTGCCGACCTTTGGTCTCGCACTGACGGTGGGAATTGCGCTCAGCGTTGGCATCGGCGTTTATCGAACCGGTTGGCGCGCCAGCGCCGTGATCGATGCCGGTCTCGGTGCGTTCGCCGGGGGAGTCGTCGGCGCGCGGATCGTCCACGTGCTGCTGAATTGGGCGTACTTCGCCGGTCACATCAGCGAAGCACTGCATCCCAACGCGGGCGGGCTGGATTGGCATGGCGCGCTGGTCGGCGGGGTGATCGGCTTGGCGCTGGTCGGGCGCTGGCGGCATCTGCCCGTCCGCGCGCTGCTCGACGCGCTCGCGCCCGCGCTCCCGCTGCTCGCCTTCGCCGGTTGGTTGGGCTGCGCGGCGGCGGTCTGCGGTTATGGTGCCGAAGTCGATACGCTGGCGCATTACCGGGCTTTCGTCGTCGGCGAGTCGCGCGACGTGTACGGCATCGTCGCGCCGCGCTACAACACGCAGGTTTTCGGGCTGGCGCTGGCGCTGGCGCTGCTTGCGCTCAGCCTCGTGCTGACGCGCTACAAAGGGCTGAATGACCGCCGCTTCTGGATTCTGCTGGCGCTATTCAGCATCGGGATGTTTGGGATAGGGTTTTATCGAGGCGATTCGGTTCCGATTCTGCTCGGTCTGCGCGCCGATCAGCTCTTTGACCTCGCATTGTTCGGCTGGAGCATTCAACAGATCATCGTGAGACGGGCAGGTTGAACCGGATCACTCGTTCGTGATTGATTTGCAAGCGACAAGGAGTGTACGAGATGGCACGAGTCGCAATTAACGGATTAGGGCGCATCGGACGGGCGGCGCTCAAAGTATTGATCGAAACGCCCGAACTCGAACTGGTGGCGGCGAACGACATCGCCTCGCTGGAGAACATCGCCTACCTGATCAAGTATGATACCGTTTACGGACCCTACGACCACAAAATCGAGACCGGCGACGGCACGCTGATCATCGACGGCAAGCCGATCCGCTACCTCAGCGAGCGCAACCCCGAAGCGCTGCCGTGGGGCGAATTGAACATCGATCTCGTCTTCGAGAGCACCGGTATTTTCACCAAGCAGGAAGATGCTGTCAAGCACGTCAAGGCGGGCGCAAAGTTCGTGATCATCTCCGGTCCAACCAAGAGCGCCGACGTGCCAACCATTGTTCATGGCGTCAATACCAGCAAGGGCGAAGCGCAGATCATCTCCTGCGCGAGCTGCACGACCAACGACATCACGCCGGTGATGGAGATCATGAACCGCCGCCTCGGCATCAAGAAGGCGATCATGACGACCATCCACGCCTACACCGCCTCGCAATCGCTGGTCGATGCGCCCGCCAACAAGGATTTCCGGCGTGGGCGCACCGCTGGGCAGAGCTTGATCCCGTACTCGACCGGCGCGGCGATTGCCACGACCAAAGCGCTGCCGGAACTGGCGGGCAAGTTCAACGGCGACTCGCTGCGCGTGCCCGTTCCGGTTGGCTCGATTGCCGCCATCGTCTTCATCTCCGCGCGCGATACCTCGGTGGATGAGATCAACGCCATTTTCCGCGAGGAAGCGGCGACGCCGCGCTATCAGGGCGTCGTGATCGCCAATGAGGACGAACTGGTCTCGTCGGACATTGTCCACAATCCCGCCGCGTCGATTGTCGACCTGACGCTGACGCAGGTCGTCGACGGCGATCTGGTCAAGATCATGAGTTGGTACGACAACGAGTGGGGCTATACCAACCAGATGATCCGCCAAGCGCTGGAAGTGCTAGGACTGCGCGAAACGGTAGTTGGGCTAAAACCAAGTTTTTAGTCTTTAGTGATTAGTTTTTAGCTAAAGACTAAAGATCAGCGTTAGGGCGCACATCGAGATTCAGTGCGCCCTAACGCAACTTCATCGTGCGTGAAACGCCGGAGCATTACGTCGTGCAGGATTTCAAGAAGTTGCAGGTTTGGGAGAAAGCGCATCATCTGACGCTGGCGGTTTACGACGCGACGGCGGCGTTTCCTAACGATGAAAAGTTCGGTTTGACCAGCCAAATCCGGCGTGCGATGGTGTCGATTCCGGCGAATATCGCTGAGGGCTGTGGTCGATCCAGTAATGCGGAGCTTCAGCACTTCCTACACATTTCGATGGGGTCAGCCAGCGAAGTTGAGTACTATCTTATTCTTGCCCGCGACTTGAAGCTGATCAATGAGCTAGATTGTCGTCAGCTTGAAAGCGATCTGCTGGAAGTCAAGCGGATGCTGAATGCGTTTATCCAGAAGTTGAAGAAAGGCAGCACTTAGCTTTTAGTTATTAGTTCTTGGTTGTTAGTTTTTAGTTCGAAGCAAATCGGCAGTTGTGAGATGTCCATATCGTGATCACATTTGCGGCGTACGTACTGAAAACTAATCACTAAAAACTAATAACTAATCACTATCCCAAAGGAGTCTCCATGCGCGTGAACGTCGGTTTGGCGCAGATTTACCCGAAAATCGGGGATGTGAAAACCAACCTCGCCAAACATCTCGAATACGTCGAGCGCGCGGCTGCCGCTGGCGTCGATCTGCTCGTCTTCCCGGAACTCTCGCTGACCGGCTATCAGGTGCAAGACCTCGTGCCGGAGGTTGCGCTGCGCACTGACGCCGACGATCCGACCTTTACCGCGCTGCTCGAAGCCAGCCAGCAGCTTGATCTGGTGGTCGGCTTCGTCCGCGAGGATCAGCGCCAGCGCTTCTACATCGCCAGCGCTTACCTCTCCGGCGGTGAATTGGTTCACGTGCATCACAAGCTCTACCTGCCGACCTACACCATGTTTGACGAGGGGCGCTACTTCGATCAAGGCGAGCACGCCCGCGCCTTCGACACCCGCTTCGGGCGCGTAGGCATGTTGATCTGCGAGGACTTCTGGCACATGTCACCCGCTTATCTGCTCTGGCTCGACGGCGCTGACCTGATGATCTTCGTCAGTTCCAGTCCCAGCCGGGGCTTGGATGAGGGTGACCGGCTCGCCGGGACGCGCTGGGTCGAACTGGTCAATCAAGCCTACGGCAGCATGTTCACCAACTACGTGATCCACTGCAACCGCGTCGGTTACGAGGATGGCAAAAACTTCTGGGGCGGATCGTCGATTGTCGATCCTGACGGCGAGTTTCTGGTGCACGGCACCTACTTTGACGAGGCGCTGCTGATCCAGTCGATTGACCTCAACCAACTGCACCGCACCCGCGCGCGCCTGCCGCTGCTGCGCGACGAGCGACCGTCGCTCGTCCAGCGCGAACTCGCCCGCATTTTGACGGAGAATCCCTCGTGATGCCGATCACCAAGCCCGATTTGTCCGAACGCCTGCACATTAATACCGCCATCGCCCGCAAAATGCTGACCGGCTTCATCAAGGACGAGATCGGCAAGACCGGGCTGCACCGCGCCGTGATCGGCTTGAGCGGCGGTATCAACTCGGCGCTCTCGGCGTATCTGGCGGCGGAAGCGCTTGGTGCGCAAAACGTGCTCGCCGTGCGGATGCCGTACCGCACCTCGTCCGTCGACAGCCTCGACGACGCCGAGCGGGTGATCGATGCGCTCGGCTTGGCGACGATCACCGTCCCGATCACCGAGATGGCGGATCCGCTGTTCGCTCAGTTCCCCGATATGAGCAACATGCGTAAGGGCAACGTCATGGCGCGCCTGCGGATGACGATCCTCTACGATCAATCGGTGGCGTGGGGCGGCTTGGTGATGGGCACCAGCAACAAGACCGAGATTTTGCTCGGTTACTCCACTATCTACGGCGACAGCGGTGTCGCCTTGCAGCCGATTGGCGACTTGTTCAAGACTCAGGTGCGCGAACTCGCCGCCGCGCTCGACTTACCGGAAACAGTGCGCGTGAAAGCGCCGTCGGCTGATCTGTGGGCAGGGCAGACCGACGAGGGTGAACTCGGCTTCACCTACGCCGACGTGGATCAGGTCTTGTTCCTGCTGGTGGACGAGCGCTACACCGTCGACGAGGTGGTCGAGGAAGGCTTTGAGCGCGCCTTCGTCGAGGACGTATGGCGGCGCGTCAAGATCAACCACTACAAGCGCACGATGCCCAACATCGCCAAGGTCAGCCGCCGCAGTATCGGGCACGATTTTCTCTATTTGCGCGATTACGTCTAGACCGCCTTGCCGCGCTGGGGGAGGAGTTCGGCTCCTCCCTGACGCTCTCCACTCATTCGCCAGACTGTTTGTGTAAATTGCTGAGATTTGGGCTGTCTGTCGTCATCGCTTCAACGATCATCCTGACGTAAATCACTAATAATTGTATAAATCTGCATAAAAATTCAGATATTCTTAAGCGCTTAATGCTTTATTGACACACCCCCGGTCTTATAATTGATACAGATTAATTCATCGAAGTACTTAGTAACAGTATCCCAACCTGTCGATCTTGAATGCGCCTCGGCAGAACGTCAGCATGGACTGCGAAATGCTCGAAATATAGGACTATCACATGAGCCAAGGAAATCTACCTCTCGTACTTGCTGTCGATGACGAACGCGCCAATCTAATGCTGCTAGAGCGCATGTTCCGCCATGAGTACCGGATATTCTGCGTCCAAACTGTGCAAGAAGCGCTCGACCTGCTGGCACAGGCGCCCTTTGATCTGATCCTGCTCGACATCATGATGCCTGACGTTGACGGCTTAACTACGCTGAAGCAAATTCGCGCCAACCCCAAGACCGAGGACATTCCGGTAATCCTGATCTCGGCGCTGTCCAACTCCGCCGACATTACGCGCGGCTTCGAAATTGGCGCGAATGACTACGTGACCAAGCCGATTGATATGGAAGTGACCCGCGCGCGCGTCCGTACCCAGATCACGCTCAAGAAGCTGCTGGACGAGCGCAAGCAGACGATCACCGAACTGCGCACCGCTCAAGAGATGAAAGATCGCCTGTTACAGATGGCTTCCCACGACCTCAAGGGACCGCTCAATAACATCCGTGCAGCCAGCATGCTGATGGGTGAAGACATTAGCTGTGTCCGCGAGGGCGAAACGCTGTTAGAAGCCATCGAAACCTCTGCTGATAAGATGGAAAA
This sequence comes from uncultured Chloroflexia bacterium, assembly GCA_963826685.1. Taxonomy (GTDB): domain Bacteria; phylum Chloroflexota; class Anaerolineae; order Aggregatilineales; family Phototrophicaceae; genus Flexifilum. The sequence continues at coordinate 294,756 of CAWGYC010000014.1, forward strand.
CGTGATCAAGGATTTTCTCGATACGGCGGCGCTGCAAACGGGCGTCCTAGATCTCCACCTTGATTGTCAGGTGTTGCAACCGCTGATCAATAACGTGCTGGCGGAGCACCGCGCGAGTTCTGTCCGCAAGAACATCACACTGGAAGCATCCGAACTGAGCGGGGAAGTCTTGGCGGATCGCGCCCGTTTTCATCAGGTGCTCGGCAACTTGATCAGCAACGCGATCAAGTACAGCCCGCGTGACACGACCGTCACGCTGTGGACGGAAACGAAAGACGACTGGGTCACGATCTTTGTCGCCGATCAAGGTTCGGGAATCCCGGTGAGCGACCTCAACCGTCTGTTCACCCAGTTTGGGAAGCTCACGCCCCGCCCGACCGCCGGTGAAAGCAGCACCGGCTTGGGTTTGTGGATCGTCAAGCACTTGATCACACTGCAAAATGGCGAAGTCGGCTTAATTTCCCCCCAGAAGGCGGATCGACCTTCTGGATCAAGCTGCCCGCTTATCAGGTGGAAACCAAGTAGGGGCAGGACTCAAACCTGCTTCTACGCTGTGAAACAAAACAGCCGCAGACGACCATCTGCGGCTGTTTTGTTGATGCGGCTAGCCTACCGGGTCACGCCCTCGGTTGGGGATCGTCCGGCTCATCTTCCGCTAGCGCTTCGTCAATCTGGCGTTGGAGATCGTCGCGGGGTGAAAGCCGCCCGTTAGAGTGCGGGTTGACCATACGCGCACCGGCGAATACCGGCGCATCGATCTTGCGCTTCTCGCCGCCAATTTGCCCGGTCAGCAGGAGATAGCCACCCACACCGATCAGTGCCAGCGGTACAATCCAGCCGGTCAGCGCGCTGTTCGCGCCGAAGATCGCCAGTTCGAAGAAGGCAGCGCCCGCCAGAAAAGCGATCATGCCGTAAGTAATGAAACCACGCCCGGTGGCGATTTCCTTCTCTTTGCCATTGCGCCGCCCGTTGAACATCAGCGCGAAGCCGAGAAATACCGGGTAGAGCGTCCAGATATACGCCCAACTCTGCCAGTTACCGGTCGCGTTCTGATACCACAAAATCGCGCCGGTGCCGGTGATGAACGCGCCGGGGAAGACGAAGCCCGACATTTTACGGTCGCCCGCGAACGCCAGCGCGAGGAAGATCACGCCGGGGATCAAGACGAAGACGGGCCACGAGAAGCCGGCAATCGACCAGAAGTTCACGCCGAAAATCTGCCCGGCGAGAAAGAGCACGCCCAAGCCGATGAGCACGAACGCACCGACGGTATTTCTTTGATCACGCACCATAGTGACACCCCCAACCTTATCTGTTTAGCCTTACATGCTCTTATACGAGCCGTCGCAGCAAAGGTTGCGAGATTGGCGCTGGTCGATGCGGTATTTGGCGGGGAGGTAGGGGCAGAACTTAGTTCTGCCCCTACAAAAGCGAGACGCTCGTGTTGGGTTTACCCCCGCTCGTAGGCGGCGCGCAGGTAGATGTCGAGCAGGTAGCGCGGATAGCCAATTCGCAGCAGATTTTCCTTGCAGCCTTTGAGCGTCGCCCCTTGATCACGCCAGTGGGGGACGCGCTTGATCAGCGTTTCGACCTTCTCGCGCGGCATGATGATCCACGTATCTTTGGGGACGTTGCCGTAAGAGATGACGTGCATCTCGTCGTTGGCGAGGTTGGTCTTCATGTAGGGTGCGATCAGCACGATCTTGCTCGCGCCGCGCTCCTCTTTGAGATACTGGGCGACAAAGCGCGCCGTCCCGCCGAGGTCGACCAAGTCCTCGATCACGCCGACGGTTCGCCCGGTCACGTCGATGGAGAGTTCGTGCAGAATGCGCGGCTCGTCGAGCGGTTCGCCCGGTCCGGCGTAATACTTGACGCCCATCGTCCCGAAGGCAATCGGCGGGATGTTCTTGTTCAGCGTCCACGCCAGATGATCGTGCAGCAGCACCCCCGGCAGCATCCCGCCCATCGTGATCATCACGGCGTGGGTGATCTGCTGTTTGGTCGCGATATTGTCGATCTGATAGCGGTAGACCGAACGCGCCAACTGCGATGTGATGAACGTCATCACGTGGTCGGGGACGTAAAGGAACTTCAGCGTGTCGAATTCCACGTCGACGCCGGTCGGATTCTTCCAGAATTCCGGGTCGATATGGTCGTTCAGCTCGCGGACGTGAGTCATGTAATCAATCATCAAGATTTATTCCAAAAGCCTGCCCAAAGAACGACAGTCTAATCTTACCCGTAGAACGACGCAAAGAAAGGTGTTTTTCGGCACAATTCTTGTGGCAAGATTAGACCTGTGTCGGGTCGAATCCCTCGGCGCGCAGCAGATCGTCCAGTCCGTCGATCAGCGCATTCGCCAGCGGAACGACCAAATCGCCACTCAAACCGGCGATCAGCGCCTCGACTTGCGCCCGTAGTTCCGGCGGGCGCAGCGGACACAGCCGCTCGACGTGGGCGATCAGCCGCTTCTCGCCGGGATGCGGTTGGCGGTTGAGCGCGAACAGGATGTCGAAATAACTGTCTAGGAGCGCTGTGCAGCGATGACACAGGCTGACGGCATCGCCGCGCATCTGCGCCAGTTCGATCTGCTGGAGGTAGCTGGACGACATGCGCCGCAAAACCGGGTAATTTCGGGCGATGATCGCCCGCCGCAGGGAGTCGGGGTAGGGCTGCTCTGCCTCGGCTTGCAGTCGTTGCAGCCATCCGCTGCGGTCGAACAGGAGGCGACCATTGCGCACGCTGTACCAGAAGGCGGTCGAGTAGCCCATCGACGGCTCGCAGCGGCGCAGCACGCGGTCGATCTCGCCTTCGATCCACCTGACATCCCAGTACAGCCCCTCGACGCGAATGCCGGTCGTAAGGTCGTGCCACGAGTCCGCCGTCCCCCAGAATCGGTTGTCAAATTCGGCGTCGTCGTAAGGCGTAGCAATCGCCCGGCGCTGGCTGACTGGGAGATCAGCGTTGAGGTAGACGTAGAGGTCAATATCTGAGCGCGCGTCAGCCGTGCCGCTGTTCGCCGATCCGGTTAAGGCGACGGCTTCGACCGGCGCGTATTCGCCGAAACGCTGCGCCAGCCCCTGCGCCAGTTCGAGTCGCTGGTCGATCATTCCATCTGCCCTTCGGCGATCACTGCGTCGCTCACCGGCTGCGGCTTCAGCGGCAGCGTGAAACAGAAGCGGCTGCCCACGCCTAAGGTGCTCTCGACGCCGATCTCGCCGCCGTGCAGCCCGACGATCCGCCTGCAGATCGACAAGCCTAAGCCGTTGCTGTGTTCGTCGCCGGTGGGCTTGGTGCTCACGCGCTGAAACTCGCCGAACACCTTGTCGATCTCGTCGGCGCGGATTCCCTGCCCCTCGTCGATCACCGCGAAGGTGATCCTGTCGTCTTCGTGGGCGACCCGAACGGTCACGGTCGTGCCGCTGTGCGAGAACTTGAAAGCGTTGCCGATCAAGTTGTTGAGCACCTGCTCGATCCGCTGCGGATCGAACGTGATCGGCGGCAGATCGGTGTCAAATTCCGCCGTAAGGGCGATCTGCTTTTGCGCGCCGATGTAGCGGTTCAGCTTGACGATCCGGTTGACGAAATCGCGCAGATTGACCGTCTGCTGGCGCAGCGTCAGCTTGCCCAACTCGATGGCGGTGATGTCGAGCAGATCGTTGAGCAGATTGAGCATCTGGTCGAGCGTTTCGCGGATGATGGCGACGAATTCGCGCTGATCTTCGGGGCTGGTGCGCGCGTGAACCAGCAGGTCGGCGAAGCCCTGCACCACCGTGATCGGCGTGCGCAGGTCGTGCGCTGCCATGCCTAAGAAGGCGTCCTTCTGCGCGTTGAGGGTTTGCAGCCGCTCGTTGGCGCTTTCGAGCGCTTCTGTCCGCTCGGCGATCCGCGCTTCCAAGTGGGTGTTGGCGGCTTGCAGGTCGCGCACCAAGCGGCGGTTCTGGACGATCAGTTGGTAGCGGTCGAAGGCTTCGCGCACGATGGTTTCGAGTTCGAGCGCGTCCCACGGCTTGGCGATGTAGCGGAAGATGTTGCCGTCGTTGATGGCGGCGATCACGGCTTGGATGTCGGCGTAACCGGTCAGCAGCAGCCGGGTCGCGTCCGGGAATTCGTTCTTGACCTTGCCGAAGAACTCCGCGCCGCTCATGCCCGGCATTCGTTGGTCGGAGATGATCACCTGAATCGGCGTCTCGCGCATGATCTGGTAGCCGTCTTCGGCGCTGCGGGCGGTGTAGACGTCGTAATCACGGCGAAACTGTCGCTTGAGCGCCTTGAGGATTTCCCCCTCGTCGTCCACGATCAGCAGCTGTCCGCGCTCCGGCTCTGCGGTTGGCGTGGTGTCGTCAAATGTTGTTGGTTGGTTCACGGTCACAAGTCCTTTGGCAGAGTCAGCGTGAAAGTGCTGCCCATTCCCGGCGTCGATTCGACTTCAATTTGCCCCCGGTGGCGGTCGGTGACGATCTTGTAGGCAATCGCTAAGCCCAAGCCCGTCCCCGCCCCGACCGGCTTGGTCGTGAAGAACGGCTCGAATATGCGCCGCTGCACTTCCGGCGACATCCCCTTACCCGTATCATGAAATTGTAAAATAATCGTGTCCCCGCTATCGCGCCCGCGAATCGTCAGGATTCCACGCCCGTCAATCGCTTGCGCTGCATTGACGATCAGGTTGAGGAAGACTTGGTTCAACTCCGCCGGGTAGCAGCGAATCTCCGGCAGATCGTCGACCTCCAGCGCGACTTTGACCCGCCCTTGCAGCTCCAGCCGCGCGATCAAGAGGGTGCTTTCGAGGCTCTCCTTGAGGCTGACGACCTTCAACTCGGCTTCGTCCAGCCGCGAAAACGTCCGCAGCGTATCGACGATACCGCGCACCCGCCGCAGTCCGTCCTCGGACGAGCGCAGCAGGTCGGCGCTGTCCTCGCGTAGAAAGTCGAGGTTCGAGTCGATGCGCAGCGCCCGCGCGAACTCCTGACTGATCGCGCCGTCGAGTGCCAACTGCTCTAGCTGATCGTAGAGGTTGAATACGTCCTCGACGGTGTGGCTGAGGCTGTGCAGGTTGCTGGTCACGAACGAGACCGGATTGTTGATCTCGTGCGCTACCCCCGCGACCATTTGACCGAGCGCCGTCATCTTCTCCGCGTGGATCAGCATCGTCTGCGTCTGCCGGAGTTCCGCCAGCGTCCGTTCCAGCGCGGCACGCTCGCGCTGCAAGCTGGCTTCGGCTTGGACGCGCTGGGTCACGTCGGTCTGGACGCCGACGAAATGAGTCAGCCTGCCTTGCGCGTCGATCACGGGCGATGTGAACAACTCGTTCCAGAACAGTGTCCCGTCGCGCCGGTAGTTCCGCAGGATGATGGTCGAATCGTGTCCTTCTCGCAGCGCGCGCCGTAGGGTGTCCAGCGCGGGTTGATCGCGGTCGTCGCCTTGCAAAAAGCGGCAGTTGCGCCCGATGACTTCCGCTTCGGCGTAGCCGGTGATCCTGAGAAAGGCGTCGTTGACGTAGATCAGGGGCAGGTCAGAGTGGAGTGCGTCGGCGATGGTGATGCCGCAGCTACTCGCCGCCAGCGCGCGGTCGTGCAGCCAGAGTTCGGCTTGAATGGGGGTCAAACGATCCACAGACATTAGGTCTACGAACCCACATTTATGAGCAAGAGCTTAAAATTATGTCAAATTATATAACTCTCTCGCTTGCTTGCCAATTTCTCGCTTGAACGCCAAAAAGACGTCGCCGTCGCCAGCCACGCCCAATCGGTCAGTATGCGATTGTTGGGCTGTTCAGCCCCTTAGCTGCTGCCGTTTTGCTCGCGCTGCAAGCGGGCGCGATATTCGCGCAGTTGGCGATCAACGTCCGCCCGCGCCAGCTTGACCGAGTTCATCTTGCTCGGAGAGCAGGTCTTTCGGCACCGGGATACGATGGGTCGTCAGATAATCGACCAGCGCGTCGCTGAACGTGCGCGAGTCCGCCTCGTCGCCGTAAGCCTCTTTGACCTCGCGCAGATGGTCGATCATCCACAGGTAGAGGTCACCCTCGGTGCGCTTAGGCATGTACTTGAGCATGTCGTACTTGCGGATCAGCGTCACCGCCGGGCGGTAAACGTTGTCGTACCAATCCGCCGCCGCGTCCTCGATGGGGATTTCGTCGCCCTCCATCAACTCCAAGACCGAGCGGTGCAGGTTGATGTGACCGAGCAGGTCGCCGTAGCGTGAGATCTCGCTCAACATGATCGACTGGTGGTGCGGGCGCATGTAGGGCAGGCGGGTGATGTCGAGGAACTCGGCGTAAGCGGTCACGTTGTCGAGTTCTTCTTCCGACATGCCCGCTCGCAGGTTGATCGACGTGGGTAGTTCGGTGACGTGCGCCTGAATGGTTTTTGAACCCAACTGCCGCGCTACTGACACGCGATGATTGCCGTCGCGTACGAAATAGACGTCCCCGACCTTGTAGAGTTCAATCGGGGGCAAGCCCATCATGCCGCTGGCTTGAGCATAGACGCGGCTCCAGCGCTCCTGCATCTTGTTGCGCTTGGGCAGGAACTTGCTGGTGAACTCGCGGTAACGTCCCACGCTTCCGGCAATTTGGTCGAGCGGGACTTCTTGCAAGCCCCGATAGTTTTCTTCGCGCAGGCGCAGGCGCGTGCGAATATCCTCGAAGCTCAGCAGTTCGGCTGGCTTTCCGCGCACGAGGGCTAAAGTCTCATCCCAGAAGGCACGCAAGCGCGCATTCTGGAATGCGTTCATGCCCTCCACAAAGTTCTGTGTTTCGAAATCATCCGGCATTCGGTGTGGACCTCCACATAAACTGCCGTAAGCCTGTACTGTACGCGAACTCAATTTGCATACAATACGCACTTTACACAACCATTTTACACAAGAAGTCGTGTAAATTATTAGCCTGAAGACGAGTTTTCCGTAAGACAAGTGGGCAGTTTAGCTGATGAATGTTAACGTTGGCACAAACTTTCAGAGGAAATTCACAAAGGGACCGCCGTGCTACTCAAATCGGGGCGCGCTACCCCGGCTGTTTCCCGCGCGGGCACCGCTCCGTCGGTCAAATGCTCATGTTTTTCTAACTTAGCGCAGCAGCGCGACCACCGGCGGCAGCAGCAGCGCTGCCACGATAACCAGCACGACGACCAGCAGCACAACTCGCCCGCGTGTCCAGAACAGCGGGCGCTCGCCGACGGTGCCAATCGTGCGCGGATCGTAATCTCCCGGCGAGTCGTCGCCAAAGTCCTCAACGTCGCGGTCGTCGGGATACTCGTCCTCGTCGATCCAGTTATCAAGCCGCTTGGTCATTGATCGCCTTCAATCCCTAGTTCGGTCTGGAGAGCGTCTGATTTGCACTTCAGTGTAGCGCTTTTTCCCGACCCCGAAAGGCGTTAAAATGGACGGTCTGTCTCTAGGAAATCCCCAAATCGAGAACACGCGCGGCGTTCGTCGCCCCGTACAAGGAGCATCACTCAGCATGAAAATCATCGTGACCAACGACGACGGCGTGCAAGCGCCCGGCATTCTGGCGCTGGCGACTGCGCTCCGCACACTCGGCGACGTGCAGGTGATCGGGCCGGCGCTCAATCAAAGCGCCAGCGGACATAAAAAGACGCTCTTTCAGGACATTCCCGCTAGCGAGGTCGAATTGGCGGACGGCTCGGCGGCGCTGTCCATCGGCGGATCGCCAGCGGACTGCATCGCGCTGGCGGCGCTGGGCATGGTTGAGTGGCCTCCCCGCCTCGTCGTCTCCGGCATCAATCGCGGACCGAACATGGGGCAGGACATCACGTACAGTGGGACAGTAACGGCAGCCCTCGAAGCGGCGATTCAGGGCGTTCCGGCGCTGGCGGTCTCGTTGGCTGCTAGTACCGCGACCAACCTCGCCGAATTCGAGGAAGCGGCGCGCGTAGCGGTCGCGGTCGCCGAGATGATGCTGGTTAAAGGACTGCCGCCGATGACGATCCTCAACCTGAACGTTCCTTTTCTCGCGCCGGTCAAGGGGATTCGGCTGACGCGGCAGGGCGTGCGGATTTATCAGGATGAGCTAGCACGCAACGGCAGCAGCTACCGGATAGTTGGACCCGAACCGACCAGCCAGTATGAGGAGGAAGGCACGGACGTCTGGGCAGTCCACAACGGCTACGCCAGCCTGACGCCGATTCACCTTGACATGACGGCGCATCACTTTATCGCCGATCTCGCCGCGTGGGACATCTCGGTCTAGGGTGGAAAGATCGACTTTGCTTGACTTCGCTGATCAGCAAGCACTGGACGAACTCGCTGCTGCTGCCGGATCGCCGCTGCCGCCGCTGACGGCGGAACGCGATTTCGTCGCCAAACGGGGCTATTTCGCGCGCGACGGTCGGGTGCGGTCGCTGTCACTGCGCACGGGCAGCTTGGCGTCGATCCCGGCTGCGCTCTGGCGACTAACCGATCTGCGCGTGCTGCTCCTCGGCGAGAATCCGCTGCGCACGCTGCCGGATCGCTTTTACTCGCTGCCGCACTTGACTGAACTCTACCTGCACAACAGCGACTTAACGGCGCTGCCGGAGTCGCTCGGCAGCCTTGCCAATCTGCAAATTCTCGATCTTGGGCACAATGCGCTGACCGAAATCCCGGCGGCGTTGGCGAAGCTGACGCGGCTGCGCTTCCTCTACCTCAGCGATAACCGGCTGCGCGCTCTGCCGGAGCTGCTGCTTGCCGACCTGCGCGACCTGCGTTATCTCGGCGTCACCGATAATCAGCTTACCGCGCTGCCCGAATCCGTCGGCGAGCTATCCCGCTTGCAAGAACTGCGGCTCTACCACAATCAGCTTTCGGCGCTGCCCGACTCGCTGTGCCGCCTCTCCAACTTGCGTGAACTGCATCTGATGCACAATCAGTTAGCCGCGCTGCCCGATTTGCTTGGCGCTCTGGCAAATCTCCGCAAACTCGATTTACAGAATAATCGCCTCACCGCGCTGCCCGACTCGCTTGGTGATCTGAGCCAATTGACCGACCTCAACTTGCGGAATAACGCGCTGACGGCGCTGCCTGCGAGCATCGGCAGTCTAAGCCAGCTTACCGCGCTCGACCTGCGCGGCAACCGGCTGACGACGCTGCCGTCGAGCCTTGCCGACCTCCCGAACCTCATTAAGTTGGATGTGCGCTGGAATCAACTCACCGCGCCGCCCGCATGGATCGAGCAGGTCGAGCGGCGGGGTGGCACGGTCTATTGTTGATTTACGGCAAGAATAGCTTCCACAGCCGTTCGGTCAGCAGGCGTGTCCGCATCGCAAAATAGAGCGCCACGACCGTGATCAGGAACACCAGCAGAACGAATCCCCATTGCTCGCCGTTGGGCGCGGTGAACTCCAGCAAGCCGGGGACGACGTAGGGTCCGATCAGCGTGAAGGCGGTCAAGAACAGCCCCAGTAGGAACACGCCCCAGCGTTTGCGAATGGTGCGCGGGTCGAGGATTTCGATGCCGTGCATGTTCCACAGCACCAGCAGCCCAAAGAATGTCAGGAACAGCACGACTGCGCCGCGCGCCTGATTGACGTTGCGCGGACCGGAGAAGAAGGCAAAAGCGTAAACTGCCGCTGACGCCGCCGACCCGATGAATCCCGCAGTAAGCACGTAGTCGAGCACGTCGCGCCGGAACTTGTGCATGATCGTCGGCTTGAGGATGCGGAAGGCGATCAGCGTCGCCGGGACGTTGATCATGCCGAACGTCACCCAGCTAATGTGAATCGGGTTGAGCGGGAAGGGCAGCATCATCAGCCCGGCGTAGAGGAAGAACAGCAGGCTGTAGACGTTCTTGACCAGAGAAAATCTTGGTCGTGCCGAAGATATTCTGCGTGATCGCGCGCCCTTCGGTGAACGCCATCGGCAGGGTCGTCAAGGCGTTGTTGAGCAGCACAATGTCGGCGATGTCTTTGGCGATCTGCGCGCCGTCGTTCATCGCCACTGCCAGATGCGCCTCCTTGAGCGCGGGCACGTCGTTGACGCCATCGCCGACCATCGCTACGTACTGCCCCTGTCGCTTGAGCGACAGGATGATCTTACGCTTGGTGTCCGGCTCGATCCGGGCGAACAGATTGGCGTCCATCACCGCTTGATCGAGTTGCGAATCGGTCAGCGCTTCAAGCTGATCACCAGTGTACGCTTCGGTGATGTGCATCCCGGCTTCGGTGGCGATCTCGCGCACGGTTTCGAGGTTGTCGCCGGAGATGACCTTCAGCGCAACGCCCTGTTCCTCGAATGACGCCAGCGTCGTCTGAATGTCTTCGCGCACCTCGTCGCTGAGGATCACCAGCGCCAGCGATTCGCGCTGCGGGTCGAGTTTGCCGTCGACCATCGCTTGCGCCGAGCGCGACAGCGCCAGCACCCGCAGTCCTTGCGCCGCCAGCGTGCTCGCCTGCTGCCGGGCGGATTCGTCTTCAGGACAGAGCACGCGCTCCGGCGCGCCCATGATCAGCGTCTCCTGCGGCAGCACAATCGCGCCCCACTTGCGCGTTGACGTGAACGGGACTTCGCGGGTCTTGGTGACGGCGGGAAGTGCCGCCGTCCCGTCGCTCACTGCGTAGACGTAGCGCGAGACGGCCGCCGCCGTCCGATTTAAATTCGAGAGATTTCCCGTATACAGCCGCAATCTCCCCGTGATTTCGCCGTCGCTCATTGCGTGCAACGGGACAATCTGGGTCACGCTGAGCTTATTGCGCGTCAGCGTGCCGGTTTTGTCGAAGCAGAGCGTCGTCACGTTGCCCAGCGACTCGACCGCGTTGACCCGCTGCACCAGCGTTTGCTTGCGGCTGATGTTGATCGCGCCAATCGTCAGCGAGAGGATCGCCGTCAGCACCAAGCCTTGCGGTACGATGCTGGCGACGAACACGACCGCGTTGCGGAAGGTTCCCAGCGTAATGATCGTGTGGTGCTGCAAAAATCCGGCGATGAACAACATCGGCGTGCAGACCGCCATAATCACGACCGAAAGCTGCACGATCAGCGAGATCCGCTGCTGCGTCGGCGTGAGCACGTTCTTGTACTGCTTGGCGACGTCCGATAGCTGGTTGATCCGGCTGGCTTTGCCGACCGTCGTCGCCACCATGATCCCGCTGCCGGCGACGCAGAACGATCCCGAATAGACCGGATCGCCCTCGTTCTTCATCACGGCGTCGGATTCGCCGGTAAGCTGCGACTCGTCGATCTCAAGGGCGTCACCGTGCTGGACGGTGCCGTCGACGACGATCTTGTCGCCCGGCTCAACCGGCAGCACGTCACCTTTGACCAGATCGCGCAGCGCGACGGTCGCCAGCATCCCGTCGCGGTAGACCCGCACGTCGCCGAGCGAGAGCGCCGCCAGCGCGTCCAGCTTGCGCTTCGCCATGATCTCCTGAATCATCCCCAAAAACGAGTTGGTGACGACGCTGAATCCGGCGAAGAAGACGGTCGAATAGTCGTGGAACAGCAGCACCGTGATCAGCAGCACGCTGATCACGATGTTGAACAGGTTCAGGATATTGTCGCGGAAAATCTCCCAGTACGAGCGCCCCACGCGCGACCGATAATTGTTGCTCTCGCCGCGCGCGACTCGTTCTGCGACTTCAGTCGATGTCAGCCCGGTTGGTGTTTGCGGAAGTGCAGCCAATCGAGTCCTCTCCGATGATCAGAATGCGCTCTATTGTACCTATGAATACGTATCCATGTCACTCGACGTTGTGCCACCGCGAAGCGCGATCCAGCCTTGACGCTCGTTTCGACGCTTTGGTATAATCCGGGGGTGACAAAATGGCTCCGTAGCTCAATTGGCAGAGCAGTTGACTCTTAATCAATTGGTTCTGGGTTCAAGTCCCAGCGGAGTCACAAGCAAGCAAAAGCAGTGGACAACATGCGAACGGTGATCCTGATTCCCGACGAGGAAGTTGGCGGCTACACGGTCGAAGTGCCCAGCTTGCCCGGTTGTGTGACCGAAGGTGATACCGTCGAGGAAGCGCTCGCCAATGCGCGCGACGCCATCGACGTGTATATTGCCGCGCTGCATGATTTGGGGCGCGCTGTACCGCCGGAAGATGCCCAACCCGCCGCCGAAGGTGTCCCCGTGCTGGTCACGCAGATGTGAGCCGTCTAGCGAATATCACCGCGCGTGAGTGCGTCAAAGCGCTTGAGCGCTCGGGGTTTTCGTTCGTTCGGCAGAGTGGCAGCCATATGGTGTACGACGACGGCGAGACACGTGGCGGTCGTACCTCGGCATCCGGGGGCAAGATCAAGCCCGGCACGATGCGGAGCATCATCAAGCAAGCGGGCATGTCAGTCGATGAATTCCTCGACCTGCTGTGAGCAAATCAGTTGGTTCTGGGTTCAAGTCCCAGCGGAGTCACAAACGAAAGCGGCGATCCACATGGATCGCCGCTTTTTGTTTTCGCGCTTTGTCCGCTCATGGGAAACTGGTACTCTATTCTGATTCTGAAACGAAGAACTTGTTTCCTAAGCGCGCGTCTAGGGATAAAACAATCATCACAAGTAGCTCGTGACAGCTAACAAGATATGCTGCGTCGAGAGTTCGTAATTCACCTAATTTCAGAGTGCTGTTGCTGACGTTACGCAAATACTTGTCATTTACTTTTGCACGGTTATGAACAACTAAATTGCGTGTCTCAATAAGCTCAACAATCGTCTCGCGCTCAGACTTACTTGTGGCTATTGCCATGCCCATGCGTTCTTTGAACCAGCCCTCTAGTTTCTCAAAACCTAAATATGCCAATTCGTTCACTTTTTTCTCGATCAGGTTTGTAAGAAGCTCGTCCATTGTAGTGAATTGGAGAACATAATCTACACGAACTTGCTCGTTAGATCGAAGCATGTTTGGTTGAGCATTCATGACTTCTCGCACCGCATCCGACAAGTAGACTTCGAAGTTGTCGATAATGCGGCAAAAAACCATTTCCAATAGAGGTTGACTAAGAGACCGCAACGTTGAAATAGCGTGTCCTGGTTGCTCATTTATTATCTGTTCTTCTGTCAGTTCAGGTAAATTTTCTCCTTTGAGGATCTTATATGCTCGGTAGCCGATGTAAGCCATGTAATCACCTTTTGCTGCCATCTGGGTGATGAAGCCACAAGAGTGTCTGCAGTTTCATGGTGAGCTATCACAAACATGCGAGCGGATTCTGTGAAGAGTTTTTCTGGGTATTCAGTCTCTTTATCCGCGTTTTCCCCTGTGTGGCTATCTTTGCTCTCGTTATCACTATCCAATTCAAACTCTCCCAGCTCATCATTACTTCTCACTATATATCGTATTCCCTGTGAAAATAAAGAGTTTCTAGAACTCGAATTGTAAGGCTAATATAGTAGATATATATAATAACTTTCTGTAGTGTCGCCAACTCAGCCTTTGGAGGATGTTAAGGGCGCGCAGGCACCGAATCGCTGATCGTTGTAAACTGGATGACATAGGCATAGTAACAATCTCCGGAGACTCCGATGAGCGATCCCTTTATTCGAACCGTGCGGGGCGACGTCCCCGTCAAGTCCTTAGGCGCGTTCCTGCCGCACGAGCACCTGTTCACCGATCTGCGCGGACCACTCAAGCCGCACTACGCCGAGGGCGATCCGCTGGCAGTGGAGCAGGTGGTCAAGCCCTACCTTGACGCGGCGCAGCGCGCCGGAGTCACGGCGCTGACCGAGTGCAGCACCCTCGGCGTCGGGCGCAACGTCGCCGTGCTGCGTCATCTCGCCGACGTTACGCCGATCCACCTCATCGCGCCGACCGGCGTCTACAAGGAAGGCTTCATCCCCGCCGATCTGCTGACGCTGGGGATCGACGCGCTGGCGGATCGCTGGGTGCGCGACCTGATCGACGGCATGGACGGCACGTCATCGCGCGCCGGATTCATCAAGATCGCGCTCAACGACGACGGTCCGACCGACCTCGAAGTCCGCAATCTCCAAGCCGCCGCACAGACCAGCCGCCGCACCGGGCGCGGTGATCGCCTGTCACACCATCGGCGGAGCAGCCGCTCAGCGCGAGCTGGAAATTCTGGTAGATGCCGGTCACGATCTGCACCGATTCATCTGGGTTCACGCCCAAACGGAGAGCCAAACCGATCTGCACGTCGACGCGGCTCGGCGCGGAGTCTGGCTGGAGTTCGAACTCGATTGGCGCTGAGGGGCAGCATGACGCGCTCCTGCAAGCGGTGCTGGCGCTGATCGGGGCGGGTTTCGCGGCGAATCTGCTGCTTTCGCACGATGCGGGCTGGTACGATCCGTCACAGCCGGATGGTCTGCCTCCGCAGGGCTATCGCGGCTACACGGCGCTGTTCGAGCAGTTCATCCCGGCGCTGAAAGCTCGCGGGGTGAGCGACGCCCTGATCCACCAGATCACCGTCGACAATCCCGCGCGCGCCTATGCCATCACGACCTCAATCTGATCTTTTGCACAAAAATGTAGCTTTCGCTTAACCTTTGTCTTACGATTGATTATCAACCACAAAGGAGCGGTGTCGGCTCCCCATCGACGAATTCTCGGACCTGCTTGGCATTTGATTTGCCCACTTGACAAAATATGTTATGATAAAATGTGTATACAGGTACATACAGTCAAATTGATAGTTTTTGTGTTAGGCACATGAATAAAGTTACTGACGTCGTTATTTCGCAGAACAGTTTCGTGTCATTACACGTTCAACTTTACAACCAACTCCGACATCTCATTGTGTCGGGTCGGTGGGCGCATTCGACACGCATTCCTTCCGAAAGCCAGTTTTCTGAACATCTCAATGTCAGCCGCACGACGGTTCGGCTTGCACTCCAGCAAGCTGAGGTCGAAGGGCTGATCGAGCGCGCAGCCGGACGTGGGGCGTTTGTTGCCTATACCCCGCAGAACGACGTCGTTGATCGTTTGATCGCCTTTGTGACCTATGGGTTTGATTCCGAGTCGCATCTGCTCATGTTGACCGGCGCTGAAAATGAAGCGAAGGCACATGGCTATCAAATTATCCTCAATTACGTTCAGGGGTATGAGGAAGAGATCGAAGTTCTCAACCGCCTGAAAGGGGAGTCGATCTCTGGCGTGCTGCTGTGGCCCAATGCGGCGGCGTCGAGTTCAAGTCCGCAGGCGGCGCAAGGCTATCAAGAGATTCGGCTGCCCATCGTGGCAATGGATCGCCAAATTAGCGGAATCGACTGCGATTGCGTGACCAGCGAAAATTACGAAGGCGCGACCGATCTGGTGACCCATCTGATCAATTTGGGACATAAAAATATCGTGTTCCTGACTCATCAGGAAAATCATCTGCTGCCGGTCAAAGAGCGCTACCAAGCCTACGCCGACGCCATGAGAGCAGTGAATCTGGAACCGGCGGAGCCTTGGTGCATCGGCGCGCCCGGCGAGGAAATCCATGCCACCGATGCCCTCCGAGCGTCGGTCAATTCCAAGAGTTCCCGAACTTCTGCAAATCAAAAACCTCATCTTGAGTACTGATCCACGTCCGACCGCGATTTTCGCGATCAACGACTACATCGCTGTCCTCGCGATGCGGTCGATGCGGCTGCTTGATCTGCGCATCCCGGACGACATCTCTCTGGCGGGATTCGACGACGTGAATATCGCCGCGCATCTTGAGGTGCCGCTCACGACGGTGGCTCAAGACCCCTTCATGATCGGCAAGCGCGCAGCCGCGCACTTGATCAACCGGCTTGAGGGTTATAGCGGCGAAACTACCTGCGAATACATCCCGACGCAGCTCCGCATACGGAGTTCTACGGCTGCACCGATCCGCGCTTTATCTTGAAAGGGGGTGATAGGTATTCAGAGACGGCACCAACAGTACAGTGACCTGTAACTAATATTCACTTTTGGAGGTAAAAGCACGTGTCGCACCATATTAAGCGTTTGAGTTTCATTCTAGTCGTCGTCCTACTGCTTGGCGTACTGGTTGCGTCGGTCGGGGCACAGGATGTTGCCCGTGAGGACACCGTTATCTTCGACATCGACGCATCCGCCATCCCGAACCCGCAGAACTTCAACCCGTTGATCCCCGGTACCAACCGGAATCAGGGTGCCCATCAGGCAATGTGGGAACCGCTGTTCATTCTCAACTACGAGACCGGCGAAATTCAGCCGTGGGTTGGCACCTCGTTTGATCACAACGATGCCCAAGACGTCTGGACGCTCCACATTCGTGACGGCGTGACTTGGTCGGACGGCGTGCCCTTCACGGCTGATGACGTGGTTTTCTCAATCCAAATGCTGCTTGACGACGCCACCTCGACCCTGTCGCACGCTGCCGACATGCAGCAGTGGGTTAGCAGTGTCGAGAAGACGGACGATCTGACCGTCGTCTTCAACCTCAAGGCGCCGAACCCGCGCTTCCAGTTGGACTATTTCTCGGTCAAGCTGTGGGGCGACCTGATTATCCTCCCGAAGCACGTCTGGGAAGGTCAGGACCCCTTCACCTTCACGTTCTATGACGAAGCCAAGGGTTGGCCCATCGGAACTGGTCCCTATAAGCTGACCAGCGCTGCCCCGACCCAATTCGTGTGGGATCGCGATGACAATTGGTGGGGCGCCAAGGTCGGTTTCCATGATCTGCCCGAACCGCTCCGCGCGATCTGGGTTGTCGCCCCGTCTGAAGATCAAAAAGCACTGCTGATGTCGAGCCACCAGCTTGACAGCGCCATGAACTTGACCCTCGGCGCCTTCCAAGCGATTCAGGCGCAGAACCCGAACGTCGAAGCTTGGCACGCTGACCTGCCGTATGCTTGGGCGGATCCTTGCCCGCGCGAACTGGCGCTCAATACGCAGGTCGCCCCGTGGGATGATCCGAATATGCGTAAAGCGGTCAGCTTGATCATCGACCGCAACCGCAACGTCAACATCGCCTACGAAGGCACGACCATTCCTTCGCGCAGCATGTTCGTCGAATACGGCGCGATGGATCCCTATATCAACGCGATTGTCGATGCTGGCTACGGCATTGACCCGAACGGCGACGTTGCCGGTGGGCAAGCGCTGATCGAAGCCGCCGGTTACGCCAAGAACGGCGACGGTCTGTACGAAAAAGACGGCACGGTACTGTCGCTCAACATTCAGGTGCCGAATGACACCGCCGAGTACACCCGCAGCAACAACGACCTTGTCGAGCAACTGCGCAATGCCGGTATCGAAGCCACCAGCCAGCCGCTGACCGGCGCGACTATCAATGATAACCGTGCGCTCGGCAATTTCGACGGTGCGTGGACGTGGGATACCTGCGGTTCGATCAACGAGCCGTGGCGCTCGATGAACTACCTCACCACCAACAACTTCGCCGAGATCGGCACCCGCGCTTCCTTCAACAACCAGCGTTGGAACACCGACGGTGCGAAAGCCTACACCGACATCGTCAACCAAATCGGTCAGCTGCCGCTTGGTGACCCGCAGATCGTCGATCTGGTGGTGCAGGCGTACAAGTATGTCTACGACGAGACCCCGGTGATCCCGTTGGTGCAGGCGGAAAAACTCGTTCCGTTCGACACCACCTACTGGACTAACTGGCCGACCGCCGAGAATAACTACAACCATCCGGCGACTTGGTGGGAAAGCACTCACCAAATCATCCTCAACCTGCACAAAGCGGGCAGCAATTAAGTAGTCGCCCACTAGGTGTATAGGCAATAGGTACGAAGTGCAGGGGCGCAGTGCGCTGTGCCCCTGCCTTCCACAATCACCATTGCCATCAAGCATTGAGCAGGTTTAAGAGAGGAAACGATGGCAGGAATTACGGCTGGCTATTTAGTGCGACGATTTGGAATCTTTTTTTTAACAATCTGGATTGCAGCAAGCATCATTTGGGTCATCCCGCGCGTTGCACCGGGCGACCCGATTTCGGCAATGGTTCAGCGCATGATCACGCAGAGTGGTTATGTCGAAAACGCCGACAAAATCATCGAGGGCTGGAAAGAGCGCTTCGGCTTGAACGACCCGCTGCCGGTTCAGTACGTGCGCTATCTGGGCAATATCATTCACCTCGATTTTGGCTATTCACTGGCGTATTTTCCAACGACGGTCAATGACATTATCAGCGGTGCGCTCCCGTGGACGTTGGGGCTGCTGCTGGTTGCGGTGACGATCACCTTCTTCTTAGGCAACTTCTTGGGGGCGATCATGGTTTGGCGTCGAACGCCCAGCCTAATCAGGTACATAATCCCGGTGGCGATGATCTTTACGTCACTCCCTTCGATCCTCGCTGCAATCTTCCTGATATATATTTTCGCTTTCATTTTGAAGTGGTTCCCGCTGATCGGACCCTATGACATCGGTCTGAAGCCCAACCTCAGCTTGGAGTTCATCGGCAATGTGATTTATCACGGTACGCTCCCGGCGCTCTCAGTTGTGCTGGTGAGCTTCGGTTACTGGACGCTGGGAATGCGCGGCATGATGATCACGGTTGAGGGTGAAGACTATATGCAGCTCGCCCAAGCGAAAGGGCTGAGTCCCTTCTACGTGCTTTATCGCTATATGGTACGTAACGCCATTTTGCCGCAGATTACCGCCTTTGCCATCACGCTGGGCACGCTGGTCAGCGGACAAATTCTGGTCGAATACATTTTCTCGTATCAGGGCATGGGCACCATCATCTACAACGCCATTCTGACGCAGGATTTCCCGGTCATTCAGGGAACCTCGTTTATCCTGATCCTGATGACCGCGCTGGCGGTGCTGATCATTGACTTGATCTACCCGCTAATCGATCCCCGTATTTCTTACGAGAGAGGCTAGATCATGGCGACAATCAATACTAGCCCCAATCCAGCCGCTACCCTCGACGTCGAGCGCAAACCCAAGCTGATGGGGCGTTTCAATCGTTGGGATACGCCTTGGCTCAACTCGAAGTTGATTGTGGGCTCAATCGTTATCGGCTTGATCCTCCTAACCGGCGTTTTGGGGCGTGTCTTTTGGAACACCGATCTTGCCTACACCGGCAGCTCGCCGCTCAATTTGCCGCCGGTCGGGTTCACGAGCACGCTGACTAAGCAAGTCGGCACTTGGGAGCATCCGCTGGGCACCGAAAACAGCGGGCGCGACATGCTGGCGCTGATGATCCTTGGCGCGCCGAACTCGTTTCTGGTCGGCGTGGTCGCCGCTGCGGTTGGCATGACCGTTGGCATTGTCTTAGGGTTTTCCTCTGGGTTCATTGGAGGAAGGCTAGACGACTTCATACGGTTGATTTCGGACGTGACCATCACGATACCCGCGCTGATGGTGCTGATCGTGATTCAATCGGTACTGAACCAAATCGAATTGACGACGATGGCGCTCTTGATCGCCATGTTCGCGTGGCCCTCGCCGACGCGGTTGATCCGGTCTCAGGTCTTGACGATGCGCGAGAGCGGCTACGTCCAAATGGCGAAGCTGTCCGGCTCATCCACGTGGTCGATCATGTTCCGCGAAATCATGCCGAACCTGATCCCCTACCTGTTTGCCAGCTTCATCGGCAACGCCACCGGCGCAATCCTCGCGGCGGTGGGGCTGGAAACGCTGGGTCTCGGTCCGCAGCGCGTCCCCACCCTCGGCGGGACGATCTACTATGCCCTCAACGCGGCGGCGCTGCTGCGCAATATGTGGTGGTGGTGGGGACTGCCCACCCTGCTGCTGGCGCTCATGTTCATCGGCTTGCTGCTCATCAACCTCGGCTTTGACGAGATCGCCAATCCGCGTCTCCGTCGGTCTTCACAGTAGAAAGGGGATGACATGAGCGAAAGCAAACAGACGCCAGCGCCAATTCTGAGAGTTAAGGACCTGCGCGTCTACTACGAGACCCCGAAAGGCGATGTGCTGGCGGTCGATGGGATCAATTTCGACCTCTATGAGAGCGAGACGCTCGGCTTGGTGGGCGAGTCCGGCTGCGGCAAATCGACGGCGGCGATGGGCATCCTGCAACTGGTTGTCCCACCGGGGCGCATTGTCGACGGCGAGGTGCTGCTGGAAGGGCATAACCTGCTGGGGATGGAGGATGAGGCGCTCCGCGCGATGCGCTGGATCAAGCTGGCGCTGATCCCGCAGGGCGCGATGAATTCGCTCAACCCGACGATGCGCGTCAGCGACCAGATCAAGGACGTGATCATCGCGCACGAGGGAAAGAGCGCCAAAGCCAATATCAAAGCGCGCATCATGGAACTGCTGTCGACGGTGGGGCTGCCGGGGCGCGTCTACGACATGTACCCGCATGAACTCAGCGGCGGCATGAAGCAGCGCGCCTGTATCGCGATGGCAATCGCGCTCAACCCGACCGTCATCATCGCCGACGAATCGACCAGCGCGCTCGACGTAGTCGTCCAGCGGATCGTCGCGCAGACGCTGCTCAAAGTGAAGCAGGCGCTCGGCGTCTCGATGATCATGATCGGTCACGACATGGGGCTGATGGCGCAGATGGTGGATCGCATCGCCGTGATGTATGCCGGAAAGATCGTCGAAATCGCCCCGGTGCAAGCGATCTTCGCGGCGCCGAAGCACCCTTATTCACAACTGCTGATTGAGTCGGTGCCTTCGCTGAAAGAGCGAAAGCCCCTCAAGATCACCGAAGGGATCACCCACGACCCCCGCAATCCGCCGCCGGGCTGTATCTTTCAGTTGCGCTGCCCGTTTGTGATGGACAAATGCCGGTCGGTGGCGCCGCCGATGCAGGAGATCGCACCGGGTCAAGTGGTCGCTTGTCACCTATACGACGAAGTCAAGGACGGGAGTATGGTCAATGTCGCAGATGTTGCTGGAAATTCGTAACGCAACCAAGACTTACAGGCAACGCGGCATGAGCGGTGACAAACGAGAAGTGATCGCGCTGCAAGACTTCAGTCTGAACATCCCTACGTCGCCCGCCTCGATCATCACCATTGCCGGTGAGAGCGGCAGCGGCAAGACGACGCTGGCGCAGGTCGTGCTTGGGTTTACGCGCCTGACGTCCGGGCAGATCATCTTCGAGGGGCAGGACATGTCGCAGGCGGATGGTAAGCAGATGAAAGCTTATCGCCGCGAAGTACAAGCGGTGTTCCAAGACCCGTTCGGGGTCTACAACCCGTTCTACCGGGTTGAACATGTCTTCCACACGGTGATCGACAACTTCAGCTTGAGTGGTAACAAGACCGAACGCCGCGATATGGTCGAGGACGCGCTCAACGTCGTCGGCTTGCATGGCGACGACGTGCTGCGTAAATACCCGCACCAGTTGAGCGGCGGTCAGCGCCAGCGCATCATGATGGCGCGAGCGTACATGATCAAGCCCAAGCTGATCGTCGCCGACGAGCCGGTGTCGATGGTCGACGCCTCGCTGCGCGCGTCCATTCTGGACGTGATGATGCGGCTGAAAGATGAGATGGGCATTTCCTTCCTTTACATCACCCACGACCTGAGCACCGCTTACCAAATCGGCGACCAGATTTACATCCTCTATCAAGGGACGATTGCCGAAAAGGGCAATACCATCAACGTAATCGACCGACCGCATCATCCATACGTCCAACTTTTAGTGGACTCAGTGCCAGTTCCCGATCCCAACATAAAATGGCAGGGCGAGATCGTGCTGCCGCCGGAAGAAGAAATGCGGAGTTCGATCCACAGTGGCTGCCGGTTCTACCCGCGCTGTCCGATGCGGATGGATCGCTGTTTGGAAGCCCAGCCGCCGCTGTATCAGGTCGATCACCTCGATCATGAGGCTTCGTGTTATCTCTTTGAGGGGCGAAAAGAAGCTATCGGCGCGAACTCAAATTAGACGTTCAATATCCTGATCAAGGACACTACGGAGAAATCGCTTTGTTACACAAAATTCGTTGGACCGAGCCAAAGATTGCTCAACGCCTGAGATTGATTGAACCGCTGGTTTATCGCTGGCGTGAAGCGCTGCCTGCCTTCCGCTATACGGCGCTTGGCAGTCCGCAGGAGACTCCTCCGGTGGGCGTGGCGGTCGATGACAGCGCGTGGGAAGTCGTCGAGCCACTCACCTATTGGGGGCATTGGCGGACTGACTTTGTGCTGCGCACTCAGTTTCAACTCCCCGCCGGAGCAGGGGATGCTAAGTTCGCGCTGTACCTGCCGCTCGGCGACTCGCACGATTTCAGTCACCCGGAGTCGCTGGCATATATCGACGGACAGGCATTCGCTGCCGCTGACCGGCATCATCGTGAAATCCTGCTGCCAGATGGCTTGCAGGATGGTCAGACGCATCTGCTGGCGCTGCACGGCTGGACGGGCGGCGACATTGCGGGCGATCAGCACCGCAAGCTGTACATGGGCGAGTGCGCCGTCGTGAGCATTGACCAGCCGACGCGCGATTTCACGGTCGCCGTCCGCGTGGCGGTCGACGTTGTCGGTCAGCTTGACGACAACGATCCGGTCAAGGGGCGGGTGCTCAACGCGCTCGACGCGGCTTTCAAGGTGCTGGATACCCGCGATCCAATCGGCGGCGAGACGTTCTACCAGAGCGTCCCGGCGGCGATGGAAACACTTAAGCGCGGGATCGCGGCGGCGGGCGAACCGATGGACGCCGCGATCATCGGCATCGGTCACGCCCACATCGACGTGGCGTGGCTCTGGACGCTGGGACAGACCATGCGCAAATCCGGGCGCACCTTCAGCACCGCGCTGCGGATGATGGAGCAGTTCCCCGACTACACCTTCTCGCAGAGTCAGGCGCAGTTGTACGCCTATACCGAGCAGAACTACCCGGAGTTGTTCGCGCAGATCAAGCAGCGCGTCGCCGAGGGACGCTGGGAAGTGATGGGCGGGACGTGGGTCGAGCCGGACTGCAACGCCATCGGCGCGGAGTCGCTGGTGCGGCAGTTCTTGCTCGGACGCGGCTATTTCCGCAGTCACTTCGGCGACGTGGACACGCCGGTGCTTTGGCTGCCGGATACTTTCGGCTACAGTTGGGCGCTGCCGCAGTTGATCAAACAGGCGGGGATGAAGTATTTCATCACCCACAAGATGAGTTGGAATCAGTATAACCAGATGCCCAACCAGATCTTCTGGTGGCAGGGCTTGGACGGCACGCGCGTGCTGACGCACTTCCTGACGACGCCCTCCGACTGGACCTATCTGCCCCATTCGACCACCTACAACGCGCGCGTCTCGGCGCAAGAGGTTTTCGGCTCGTGGCGCAACTTCCATCAGAAGGAAACTCACGACGAACTGCTGATGGCGTATGGCTTCGGCGATGGCGGCGGCGGTCCTACCCGCGAGATGATCGAGAACGTCGAAACGCTGAAGGATTTCCCCGGCGCGCCGCGCGTGCGTCCCGGTACCATCCGCGAGTTCATGGATCGCATCGAGACCGAACTCTCGGACAATCTGCCGGTCTGGAATGGCGAGTTCTACCTCGAATACCATCGCGGAACCTACACCAGCCAAGCGCGCAACAAGCGCAACAATCGCAAGAGCGAGTTTCTGCTCCACGACGCCGAGTTCTTGGCGGCGCTGGCAGCGGTCGCCACCGACTACACCTATCCGCACGACGCCGTGAACAAGGCGTGGGAATTGATCTGCCTCAACCAGTTCCACGACATCCTGCCGGGGTCGTCGATTGGCGCGGTCTACGAGGACAGCACCAAAGACTACGCGACCGTCCGCGAGTTGGGTGAAAAAGTCCGCGACGACGCGCTGACGGCGCTCACGCGGACGCTGCCGCAGAATACCGCTGTCGTGGTTGCCAACCCATCCTCGTTCGGCGGACGCCGGATCGGGCTGCTGGAAGGCACGATCAGCGGCGGACTCGCCGACGCGAGCGGCAGCCCAGTCGTGACCCAGCCGGTCGACGGCGGTACGCTGGTCGAACTGAGCAGCGTTGCGCCCTACAGCGTGATCGGACTCCACGAGACGAGTGTGGCGAGCGCTGCGTCGAGCAGGCAGCTTTCAGTCACGCAGGCGAACGACCAGATCGTGCTGGAGAACGCGCTGCTGCGCGTCGAACTGAACGCGGGCGGCGATCTCACCCGCGTCTATGACAAGCAGGTCGGGCATGATCTGCTGGCGGACGGCGAAGTCGGCAACGCGCTGCTGGCATTCGAAGATCGCCCGATGAACTTCGACGCATGGGACATCGACATCTTCTACGAAGACCGCACTGAGAAAATCGAAGGCGTCGAGAGCGTCACCGTCGTCGAGCAGGGACCGCTTCGCGTCGGGTTAGAAGTCGCGCGTCGCTACCGCAGCAGCGCTATCCGCCAGCGCATCTACCTCTACGCCGACAGCAAGCGCGTCGATTTCGACACGTGGGTCGACTGGCACGAGCATCACACGCTGCTCAAGGCGGCGTTCCCGGTCGCGGTCATGAGTCCGGCGGCGACTTTCGACGTGCAGTGGGGCAACGTCGAGCGTCCGACCCACAGCAACACGTCGTGGGACTGGGCGCGCTTCGAGACCTGCGCGCACAAATGGGCGGACTTAAGCGAGAGCGGCTATGGCGTGGCGCTGCTCAACGATTGTAAATATGGCTACGACATCCACGAGAACGTGATCCGGCTGACGCTGCTCAAGAGCGCGACCAACCCGGACGCCAACGCCGATCAGGGCGAACACTGGATGACCTACAGCCTGCTGCCGCATACCGGCGACTGGCACGCTGAAGTCATTCCGGCAGCCTACGACCTCAACGACCCGCTGATCCTGCGGCGTGTGAGCGGTGGCGGGGCGGGGACGGCACTCGGCTCGCTGGTCTCGGTCGACGCACCCAACGTCGTGATCGAGACGGTCAAGCAGGCGGAAGATGGCAACGGCGTCGTCGTCCGCTTCTACGAAGATCAGCGTAACCGGGGCAAGGTTACGGTCAGCGCCGGGTTCCCGGTCTCCCAAGCCTTCCACTGCAATCTGCTGGAAGAAAACGAGGAGCAGCTTGCCGTTAACGGAAATCAAGTCACGCTCGACATCACGCCGTACCAGATCATCTCGCTGCGGCTGATCCCGTAACAACTACGAACCTCACCCCTCAATCCCCTCTCCACATAGTGGAGAGGGGAAGCGAAGCGCGAAGCGCAGCAGGGTGAGGTTATTGTTTCCTTTTCTCTGGATACAGGCTCAAAATCGCTTCCTCGTTAGGCGCGACGACGCCGCGCTCGGTGATCAGCCCGGTCACGAGTCGTGCCGGAGTCACGTCGAAGCCGTAGTTGGCGACCGGGCTGCTTTCCGGCGTCAACCGTACCGTTTCGATCTTCCCGTCGGCGGTCTGCCCGTCGATGAACTTCACTTCCTCAGCGCCGCGCTGCTCAATCGGGATGTCGCGCAGACCGTCGCGCAGCGTCCAGTCAAAGGTCGACGATGGCAGCGCCACGTAGAACGGGACGTCGTTGTCCTGCGCCGCCAGCGCCTTGAGGTAGGTGCCGATCTTATTGGCGACGTCGCCGGTATAGGTGGTGCGGTCGCTGCCGACGATGCACAGGTCGACCATGCCATGCTGCATCAAATGACCGCCGGTGTTGTCGGCGATCACCGTATGTGGGACGCCGTGCTGCCCCAACTCCCACGCCGTCAGCCGCGCGCCTTGATTGCGCGGTCGCGTTTCGTCGACCCAGACGTGTACCGGGATGCCGAGGTCGTGCGCCGCGTAGATCGGCGCGGTTGCCGAGCCGTAATCGACGAATGCGAGCCACCCGGCGTTGCAGTGGGTCAGAACGTTCACCGTCTGACCGGGCTTGCGCTGCGCAATCGACTGAATTAGCTTGACGCCGTGTTCCCCGATGCGGCGGCAGAATTCGGCGTCCTCGTCGGCGATACACGCGGCGGTTTCCCGTGCACAAGCGACCATTCCGTCCAGCGCCTCGACTTCGTACAGGGCAGCCCGCTGGCGATCCACCGCCCACGCCAGATTGACGGCGGTCGGTCGGGTCGCTTTCAACTGCTCTCCCGCCGCCTCGACGAAGGCGAAAAACGCCGCCCGATCCGTTTGCGGCGCGGTCAGCGCGGCGAGGTATATGCCATAGCCCGCCGTCGCGCCGATCAGTCCCGCGCCCCGCACCAGCATCGCCTTGATCGCGTGGGCGACCTCGTCGATGGTGGTCAGGTCGAGCACGATGAACTGGTGCGGCAGCCGCCGCTGATCGATGATATGGACGACCGCCGGGTCGTCCGGCTTGAGCCAGATAGTTCGATAATGTTTACCCCCCACGTTCATGAAGATTGACCTTGTTTGCCACCTTAACGCGGCTGATTATAGCGATTTCTAGCGGTAGGGGCGGGGTGCTTGCGACGCAAGCCTGCAACCCGCCCCTACGGGAAAACCAATCACGTCAATGTGGCTGCTAGATGACCCGGTCGTTGCCGCCGTCGATGGGGATTTGCGCGCCGGTCGTGCGCGAGAACGGCGCGTCGCACAGCGTAGCGACCAGTTCACCCACGTCTTTGCTGGTGATCTCGACCTTCAAGACGTTGTTGGTCTTGTAGGCGTCGACGCTCATACCGTAGTGCGCGGCGCGGGCAGCCAATACGTCCTCCGTCCACAAGCCGGTGTCGAAGACCGCGTTGGGATGCACGACGTTGACGCGGATGCCATCCCCGCCCCATTCGAGCGCCGCGACCCGCGCTAATTGAGTCAGCGCCGCTTTGGATGCCGAATATGCCGCCGCTCCCGGTCCCGGCGCGGGGACGTTCTTGGACGCGACCGCCACGACCCGACCACCGCGCGGACTGGCTTTCAGCAGCGGATGGCAGGTGCGCAGCAGCGACAGGTTAGCGTTGAGGTTGACCCGCATCACCCGTTCCCACTCCGCGAGGCGCAGGTCGGCAATCGGCACGCCAGCGGGGAAGACGCCCGCATTCAAGACGATCATGTCCAAGCCGCCGAAGTGCCGCACTGCCAACTCTAAAGCCTCGGCGACCTGTGTTTCGTCGGTGACATCGCATTGCAGCCCGAAATAATCCGGTCGCTCGGCTTGATCGTCGCCGCGCGCCTGAATGTCGAGCGAGACCACGGCAGCGCCCCGTGCGAGCAGGGCATCGACGCAGGCTTTGCCGATGCCGCTGGAACCGCCGGTGACGAGCGCGATCTCGCCCGTGAACGGCAGCGCTTTGCCGGAGGCTTTCAGCTTCGCCTGCTCCAAATCCCAATATTCGACGGCGAAAATGTCCTCGACCGGCAGCGCGACGTAGCCGCCCAGCGCTTCGGTCTGGTCGATCACCTGCATGGTGTGGCGGTAAATGTCCTCGACCACGTGGACGTCTTTCGCGGTCTTGCCTATCGTGATCACGCCCCAGTCGGGGACGAGAGCGACGCGCGGCGCGGGGTCGAGCATGGTCAGCGGGCGCGCGACTTGCGCCGCGTTGGCGTCGAAGTAGGCTTTGTAATCCGCTGCATAGGCGTCGACATCCAGCCCGAACAGCGGCACGCGCTTGGTGCGAATGACGTGATCCGGCGTCAGCGGTCCCTGACCCGCCCGCGCTTCAAGCTGCGGATGCTGGACGAAGTCCCACGCCTGCTCGTCCTGATGCAGCGCCAGCAGCATCGGTCGTCCGGCGGTTTGGCTGACCGAGTGGCGAAAGGCTGCCAGCGGCTCGCGCAGCGACGCCGTCGGAGGCGGCGGAACCGGAGCGCGTTCGGGTGCCTTGAACCCGGCGAGGTAGGCTTCTGCCCGCGACACCAGCGCGATCATGCGCTCGTAGCTCTCCCGTGCGGTCTCCCCGAAAGTGAAAATGCCGTGCTGGAGCAGGATCATCCCCTGCATCCCGTCGCGGTACTGGCGCGGGAATTCCTCGGCGCACAGCTTGGCGAGCAGGAAACCGGGCATGACGTAAGGGATCACGACCACGTCGTCGCCGAAGACCTTGCGCACGTGCTCGCGCCCATTCGGATTGTTGGTCAGCGCGAGGATCGCGTCGGCATGGGTGTGATCGACGAAGCGCTGCGGGATGATCGCGTGGAGGATCGCTTCTACCGAAGCGAGCGGAGCACTCGCGTCAATCGAGGCACGGCGCAGTTCGTTCGCCATCTGTAAATCGGAGAGGGCGTCGAGCGTCGCCAAACGCTGCAAATCAGCGAGGCGGGTGGGAGTGAATCCGCGCGCTTCAATCGTCGCCAAATCCCAACCGCTCCCCTTGACGTAGAGGATGTCTTGGCGCTCGCCGAACAGGTCTTGGATCGTAGCTTTGACCGACGTATTGCCCCCGCCGTGCATCACGAGCGCGGCATCGCTGCCCAACAAGCGCGAACTGTAAACGCGCAGGTCGAGGTCAGTCTGACACTGCTCGGCTTCAGTTTCATTCCACAACGATTGCATAAGAATCCTTTGGCAAAAACAGTTGTCCATTTTGCTGTGCCCAAACCAAGGCGGCAGCTTCACCAAATCATATTGAGGATGCCGGGCAAGTACAAATTTCGCTTCGCCGCCGTCCGGCTCTAAGGAGTAGGGGAAGCGGTGCTCAAGATTTATGAAAGGCGTTGTAGTTTAGTAATATAATAGAAGCGGCTGTACCCTTTGCGTTTTGCCGAAATCCCGCACGGTTTCGTGCGCGGTAGGATAAGTCAATGCCGAGAAAAACTGATCTGCTTCGCCATACTGGACTCGCAGTCGTCTTGATCGTGGTTTTGCTCAGCGTGGCGGTGATCGCTTACGCGAACAGTCCTGCGTCGGGAAACCCTGCATCGCCCGCCGATCCTGCCGGGATCGAGGCGGGGACTGCCGCTGTTCAGGCGACCTCGACGTCGGCGGCAACCGCGACTCCAACGGCGACGGCAACGGTTGAGGTGACTTCCGAGGTCACGCCGCCGCCGGTTCCCAATGATTACATTGAATACGCCACCGAGATTACGGCACTGCCGTTCACGATCTCGCAGCCGCTCGCCTTGACTACCTACAGCTACAGCGATCCGCAGCCAAGCTGTTGGTACAGTTATTTCAGGAACTCGATCTGGTTCCGCTACACGCCTGCGGTCGATCAGCGGGTGATGTTCGACGCTGTGAACAGCGATTATCAAACGAACCCGGAGCTTGCTGTCTTCACCGGGACACCCGGCGCGCTGACTCTGCGAGGATGCAGCTCGCGGGCAAACACGCAGGGCATCGATCTCATGCTCACGGCGGGGACGACCTACACTATCATGGGTGCGGCGTTTATTTCAACTCCGGCGACCACTCAGCAGTATACGCTCAACGTCGCGGTCGTGCCGCCGGTTCCGAACGACGAATTCGCCAATGCCACCCAAATCGCGTCGCTGCCCTTCAGCGTCGAACAGAATATCTATGCCTCCACTGTCAGCGCCTCCGACCCGAAAATCTCCTGCGGATACAGTTATTATCCTGATTACCGCAACAGTGTGTGGTTTCAATATACGCCCAGCGTTGATCAAATCGTCATGGTGAACGCCGAAGGCAGCACCTTGAGCGCCGATGTTGCCGTCTTCACCGGCAATCAAGGGAGCCTGACCGAACAGGTCTGCAACTACAGCGGCGCCGATACGCTTTCCGCGTTCTCCGCTCACGCCGGTGTGACCTACTCGATCCTGATCGCGAGGGACGGTCTAGAGCCACTGACGATCTTCGGCGAGTTGGTGCTCAACCTGTTCACTGTCCCCGAAGTGGCGAATGACGACTTCGCCAACGCGACAATCGTCTCCGGCTTGCCCTTCGAGCAGACTATCGACGTCTACGGTGCGACCAGCGACCCGGCTGATCCGGGACTGCGGGATTACTGCCTCTATTCAGACCCTCAGGCTTATCCCAACACCGTCTGGTATCGCTACGTCCCAACCACCGATCACGCCTTGAGCATCTCTACCGACGGCAGCGACTACCGGACGCTGATGGGCGTTTATACGCTGGACGGTTCCACCTTGGTGGATTACGCTTGTTCCGGCGGCGCTTATCTGAGCACCGGCGTGCAAGCGGGCGTGACCTATTACGTGATGATCGCCAGTGCGGATAACACAGATCGCCTGCCGCTGGATCATTCAGCGCTGCTGCACGTTCGCTTCGACGCGCCGCCCGTGCCCAACGATCTCAGGCAAGACGCGACCATCGTCGACAGCTTCCCGTTCAGCGTCGAGCAAAACGTCTACGGCTCGACGCTCAGCCCCGGCGACCCCGAAGACTGCACGACCAATTTCCAGAGTAATTCAGTTTGGTTCAGCTATACGCCGTCGCTCAGTCAAGGCATCATCTTGGACGCGACTACCAGCGATTATGATGCTGCCGTGAAAATTTACACGCAGGGCGCGGGCGACACGTTGATCGCGCAGGGCTGCGGTATCGGCTCGGTCGGGTTGCAAGTGCAGTCCGGTATCCCCTATCTGATCATGGTCTCGCGTCTTGAAGGGGATGGTCAACCCGCCTTGCAGCCAGCCGATAAGCTCCGGCTCCAGATTACAACGCCGGTTGTCGCCAACGATTTGATCGAAAACGCGATCCATATCACATCAGTTCCTTACAGCAATACGCAGGACGTTTTTGGCTCGACCATCACCACCAGCGACCCCACCTCGCCGTCAGGGAGTGATTGCTATTCGCACGTCATCAACGACCTGAACCGCGTCAACACGGTCTGGTACGTCTATACCGCCTCGGTGACGCAAACCCTCGTGATCGATACGGGGTCGAGTGATTATCCGACTTACATCGAGCTGCCCGATCAGGGGCTTTGCGGCTATGGCGTGCGGACGTTTGCGGCGCAGGCAGGCATGACCTATCGCATCAAAGTTGCCTATCAGCAAGGTGGTGTGGATTTGACCCTGCCGCTGGCACAATCGTCGCTGCTGCGGTTCAATCTGCGCCCCGCGCTTTTAAACGACACGCAGGCGGACGCGCTCGCGATTAACACCGTCCCATTCAGCTACACTGAGGACGTGACCAGCGCGACCGTTGATCAAAGCGAGCCGGGCGGCTACACCTGTGGAGATCACAGCCAGTCAGTTTGGTTCAAATACACGCCGAGCGTCAACCGCACGGTGCTGATCGACACCAGCGGCAGCGATTACAGCACGGCGGTGGCGCTGTATATCGGCAGCGTTGATTATGGCTGTGTTCCTCACGCCACCGAGCCGCAGCAGGTGAAACTCACGCTGAATGCGCGCGCTGGCTATACCTACTACATTGCGGTGATGAACCATTCCGCGACCCCGACGACAGCGAATCTGCACCTGTCGATCACGGACACGACTAACAGTCATCCCATTGCCAACGCGCGGGTCATTCCGACGACCGCGTTCGCGTATCAGGACATTCAGGACCTCGGCAATGCCAAGGATAGCGTCGTCGCACCCTACCTGATCTGCGGTGCTCTCGAAGATTCCGGCTACCAGAACATGATCTGGTATCGCTACACGCCGGCGCTGAAGACGAGCGTCCATATCGAGAGCCTCGTCACGGTGGGCTACATCGTCGCCAACGTTTACCGCGCCTCCGACATGCAGTTGATCAACTGTGATCGCGGGTGGCCCTTCCGGGCTGCCTCGGTGAATTTCACCGCGCAGGTGGGCGAAAGCTATTACATCCTGATCGGCGAAGACACTCACATTGTCTCTGACGATAAGCCGTGGCTCAATCAACTGAATTTCACTGCCGACGTGGTCGCGCAGCCCGGCGGATTTGGTCCCAGCGGCAGCACCTTCCAGACCAAGCCGACGTTCACGTGGACTCCGGTGGCGGGGGCGACGAGTTATGAACTGACGCTCACGCCGGAGGGTGGCGCGGCTTCGACCGTCAATGTCGATGCGGCGGCGAACTGCACCGATCAAGTGTGCAGTTACACGCCAACCGCCGCGCTCGCGCTCGGCGGCTACCAGTGGAGCGTGCGCGGCTGGAACAGTCAAGTCGGCTACACCTTGCCCAGCGTCCCGCTGACTTTCTGGATTGTGTCCAACCTGATCACCAATGGCGACTTCAGCGACGGGGAGACCGGCTGGAACTTCTTCGGGGAGATTACGCACAGCGTCAACGCGGGGGTGCTCGACTTCAACCGGCAGATCAGCGCGACCGAGGCGGTCTTCTATCAGGACGTCAGCGCCACGCCGACGGCCGGGACGAAGTTCGAACTGGACCTCGACTTGGGCAATGACAGCCCCGAGGCGCGGACGGTGAGCGTGGTGGTGCGTACCCTCGACTGGAGCGACTCGGCGATCTGCCAGTTCACGCTGGCGCCGAACAGCCCGCTGCGGACGCACGTGCTGCAGGGGATCACCGCCGTCGATTGGAGCAGCCTCCGGCTGCAGATCAGCCCGGAGGAGGAGGACAGCAGTTCGGTGCTGCATCTGGACAACGTCGTGCTGAGCGAGCAGCCGGGATTGGGGATTACCCAAACCAACTGCATCAGCCCTGACCTGCCAGAGGGCAATGCCATCACCAACGGGACGTTCGACACCGACTTGAGCGGCTGGGGCTTCTGGGATGGGGCGGTCAGCCAGTGGGACAGCGGCGTGATGGATTTGTACCAGAGCACGGGGAGCGCCTCTGGCAATGCCTATCAGGTGGTGGGCGACCCGGTGGCGCTCAACAGCCACGTCGAACTTGACCTCGACTTAGGCAACAGCAGCGGCGTCGATAAGCTGGTCGCCGTCAGCGTGCACACGTTGGATTGGTCGAACTTCTTGGTCTGTCAGTTCCT
Organism: uncultured Chloroflexia bacterium; assembly: GCA_963826685.1. Taxonomy (GTDB): domain Bacteria; phylum Chloroflexota; class Anaerolineae; order Aggregatilineales; family Phototrophicaceae; genus Flexifilum. Next base: position 327,274 of record CAWGYC010000014.1, read on the forward strand.
GATCCCGGCGAACACGGGGATGCACACTTACACGCTCAAGGGACGGGCGGTCACGCCGTGGACGGACACGGTGGTCGACCTGAGCCTGCAAAATGCGGACAGTTTGGGCTGGCTGCAGGTGGACAACGTCGATTTGCACCGTATCGACGTGTCCGAGTTCATCTGGGTGACCGAATGCGACGGCTTCACCGCGCCCGACCAGATCAATCTGGTGCGGAACGGCGACTTCGCCGACGGGCTGGACGAGTGGTCGTGGTGGGGCGGTATCCTGCCGACGGTGACGGGCGAAGCCATGCAGTTCAATCGCCAGATCAGCGCGCCGGGAGCGTCGGTCTTCCAATTCTTGAACTTCACGACGGCGCCGGGGATGAAGCTGGGCATGAGCTTTGATCTGAGCAACAGCGCGAATGTGGCGCAGGACTTGTCGATCATCCTGCGCAAGCCGGACTGGACGGAGTGGCTCGCCTGCCCGTTCACCATTCCGGCGCACAGCGGACCGACGACTTACACGATGCAGGGGATGTCGGCGGGGACGTGGGAGAACATCATGCTGGAATTGCAGTTGTCCACCGAGACGGACAGTCCCAGCCTGACGTTGGACAACGTCAGCGTGATGCAAAATTCGTCGCTTGGTGTGACCGACACGGTCTGTGGCGACCCGAACGCGCCGCTGAGCGTGGCGACGGCGACGCCGACCGAAGCGCCGGTAGGGGGCGTGGTCGAGAGCGACGACGCGGCGGTGACGTCGAGTGACGGCTGGGTGACGATGACGCAGCCGTCGGGGACGAGCGGCGGCAGCTACCGGATGAACACCGCACCTGACGACAGCTTGACGCTGAACTTCAGCGGGACGTATGTGGACGTGATCTACCTGACCGGACCGTCGTTCGGGAGCTTCCGGGTGGAAATCGACGGCGTGCCGGTGGGGACGGTACCGACGACCGCGAACGACTACAGTGTCAACGCGCAGGCGCTGGTCGATGGCTTGGCGGACGGCAAGCATCAACTGCGGGTGGTGGTGGAGGCGGGGGTAGTGGGCATCGACGCCTTCAGTGCGAGTGCCATTCTGCCGGTGCTGGCGCCGACGGCGGAAGTCACACCGGAGCCGACGGAAGAAGCCACACGAGAGCCGACCGCTGAGGTCGTCATCCCGACGGAAGAAGTCACCCTCGCGCCAACTGAAGAAGTGACATTGGCACCGACGGAAGAAATCACGGTCGCGCCGACCGAAGAAGTCACGCTGGCACCGACCGCTGAGGTTGTCATCCCCACCGAGGAAGTGACAGTCGCAGCGAGCGATACGCCGACGGCGTCGCCGACGGTCGAACTGCCGACGGCGCTGCCGTTCCCGACCGTTGACGTCGGGACGCCGGAGCCGCCGACCGAGACTCCGACTGAGGTGCCGAGCGCGACGCCGACGCTCGGTGCGCCGCTGATACTGCCGACCGGGCGGGTCTTCCCGACGGTCGACACGGGCATCGGCGAGCCGACCGCAACAGCAACCGAGACGGCGACCGCAGTCGCGCCTGAGCGGGTGGTTTTGACGCTGCCCGCGCTGGCGAGCTTCGACGATGGGGCGGCGGACTGGACGGCGACGGCGGGCTGGATGCTGGCGGCGCACGAGGCGGGGCAGGGGTGGGTGATGAGCAGCGCGGCGTCGGCTGAGCGGCTGACGTGGAGGTCGTCGCTTGACCTGACGACGGCGGTGTCGCCGCTGCTGACCTTCCAGTCGCAGTATGTGGGCGTGGGCGTGGCGAGCGTGCTGGTCAGCAGCGACGGCGGCGCGACGTGGCAGGCAGCGGCGGTTGTGGCTAATTCCGCCGAGTGGACGACGGTCAACGTGGATTTGAGCGCCTATGCGGGCAGCGTGATCCAGTTGGCGTTCGACTGGCAGGGGATAGCAGGCGACCAATGGGGCGTCGACACCGTGCTCGTCGCCGACGCACCCGTTGACGCTTCTCGCGCCTCGTAATCGAGAACAAACGGCAGACCGGGACGCCTAAGCTGCGCGTCCCGGTAGCCTGATCTTCTGGATCAAGCGGCAAATTCCCTTATCGTTTCGCCGACCGGCGCGCTGAGCGGTTGAACGCGACCATCAATCGGGACGTTCTGCATCTCTTTCGCCTGATGAATGACCCGTTTTGCTCGTAACCACGTGTTTTTTCCCCCTCAGAGCCAATACAATCTCTAAGATTTTCTCGTCCACTGTAAGCCGCTTTGCGAACCGCTTCGAGCGGTACTTGCGATGATTTCTTGGCAAGAAAGGTCACCTCACCTATGAGCATCAGTCACCTTGCCCGATCAATCGGGGAATCGGCGACCCTCAAGCTCAATGAACGCGCCAAGCTGCTGGCAGATCAAGGGCAGCCGGTCATTCATCTGGGCGGCGGCGAACCAAAGAACAAAGTGCCAATTACCGCAATTCTCAGTTCCGCCAACAAGCTGACTTCGGGGGATGTCAAATACGTCCCCACCGATGGAACGCCATCTTTAAAGCGCGCCATCATCCGCTACACCGAGGAGAATTACGGCTGGGTGGTTGCGCCGGAAAACGTCATCGTGTCGTCCGGCGCGAAACAAGCGCTGTACAACGTCTTGGTCTCGATCATCGACCCGCAGGATGAGGTGATCATCCTTGCGCCCTATTGGGTTAGCTACCCGGAGATGGTCAAGATGGTCTACGGGCATCCCGTCATCGTCAAGCCGGAGGACGGCAGCTTCCAGCCCCGGCTGGAGGAGATCGAGCGCGCGATCAGCTCCAGCACCAAAGCGATCATCGTCAACAGCCCGAATAACCCCTCCGGCACCGTCTACCCGGAGTCCTTCATCGCCGCGCTGGTCGAATTGTGCGAGCGCAAGGGCATTTACCTGATCATGGACGACATCTACCAGAAACTGGTCTTCGATGGCGTCCGACCGGCATCTGCTTATCGCTACACCGACAAAAACATCGAGACGACTCACGTCATCGTCATCAACGGCGTGTCGAAACTCTACGGCATGACCGGCTTCCGCATCGGCTGGACAATTGCCAACCGTGAGTTGGTCAAAGTCATGAACACGATTCAGTCGCAGACGACCTCTTGCCCGGCAGCCGTGTCGATGGCGGCAGCCGAAGGCGCGCTGACTGGCGTGCAGAGCACCGTCGAGAATCTGCGCCTGCTCATTCAGAACAACCGCGACGTGGCGATGGCGGATTTTCGCACTTTCCCCGGCGTCAAAGTCACGAAGCCCTGCGGGACGTTCTACTGCCTGCCGGATTTCCGCGCCTTTGGCAGCAGTTCGGAAGAACTGGCGGCGCTGCTTTTGAACAAGGCGCTGGTCGTCACCGTGCCCGGCAAGGAATTCGGCGCTGAGGGACATCTGCGGATTAGTTACTGTGGCACCGCCAAGCAAATCAGCGAGGGGATCAAGCGGATTCGCTGGGCGCTCGATCCAGAAGCCCCGAACGAAATTTACATTGGCGACCGCCGCGTGGTGAGGGACTGGCTATGAGTAACAATCTGCTGAACATCAAGACACCGGCACAGGATCAAGCGTCGGAACTGAAAAGCGATTTCGGGCTGCTGAATCACGGTCTGACCAACCTGAATACTGCCTATTGGAATCTCCCCGCCGAGGCGCTCTACGAGGAAATCACTTTCCGCCGTGAGGGGCAGATTGGCAAGCGCGGCGCGGTGATCGTCAACACCGGCAAGCACACCTCGCGCGCGGCTGCCGACAAGTTCATCGTCCGCGAGCCAACCTCGGAAGATCACGTTTGGTGGGGCGAGTACAACCGTCCGATCAGCGCCGACAAATTCGCCGACTTGTTCGCCCGGATGCAGGGCTATGTGCAAGGCAAAGACCTGTTTGTGCAGGATTGCTTCGCTGGTGCGCAGCCGGATTACCGCCTGCCGGTGCGGATCATCACCGAGTATGCGTGGCACAGCCTGTTCATCCGTAACATGCTGATGACGCCGGAAAACCGCGACGCCTATCGCCAGCACGTCCCCGATTTCACGATCCTTTGCGTGCCTTCGTTCAAAGCCTTCGAGCCAATCGACGGGACGCGCAGTGAAACCTTCATCGTCCTCAACCTCGATCAACGCCTCTGCTTGATCGGCGGCACCAGCTACGCCGGTGAGATCAAGAAGTCGGTCTTCACCATGCTCAATTACTTGCTGCCGCTCGAAGGCGTCATGAGTATGCACTGCTCGGCGAATATCGGCGCGGAGGGCGATACGGCGCTGTTCTTCGGGCTTTCCGGCACGGGCAAGACGACGCTCTCCGCCGACCCATCGCGCGGACTGATCGGCGATGACGAACACGGCTGGAGCGACGAGGGCGTGTTCAACTTCGAGAACGGCTGTTACGCCAAGGTGATCCGTCTCTCGCCGTCGGCGGAGCCGGAGATTTATGCCGCCATTCGCCAGTTCGGGACGGTGCTCGAAAACGTGGTCTACGATCCGGTGACGCGCAACATCGACCTCGACGACGACCGCAATACCGAAAATACCCGCGCCTCGTATCCGCTGGATTACATCGACAACGCCGTCAACAGCAAGCTCGGCGGTCATCCAAACAACGTCCTGTTCCTGACCTGCGACGCGCAGGGCGTGATGCCGCCCATCGCCCGCCTGACGCCCGATCAAGCGCTCTATCACTTCATTTCCGGCTACACCTCCAAAGTCGGCGGGACGGAAGCGGGCGTCGGACTTGCCCCGGAGATCACCTTTAGCACCTGCTTCGGCGCGCCCTTCATGGTGCATCATCCTTGGGTCTACGCTGACCTGCTCCAGCGCAAGATGCTGCGCTACGGTTCGACCTGCTGGCTGATCAATACCGGTTGGGTTGGCGGTGCTTATGGCATCGGCGACCGTATCAGCATCAAGTACACCCGCGCGCTGCTCAACGCCGCGCTGACCGGCGTGCTCGACGACGTGGAATACTACACCGATCCGGTCTTCGGCTTTGAAGTGCCCAAGAGCTGCCCCGGTGTCCCGGAGAAGATTTTGTTCCCGGCGCAGTCGTGGCAGAACGAGGGCGATTACTGGGACGAGTATCGCCAACTGGCGTCGCGCTTCGTCGCCAATTTCCGCCGCTACGCGCCCGAATGCCCGCCCGAAATCGAGCTAGCTGGACCGCTCACGTCCAACGCGGGACACGTCGATCTGTCGATGCGGTGATCGGCGGGCACTCTGAGAATCTCTCCTAATCCTCGGTTTGCTTCTTGTAGGGGCGCACGGCTGTGCGCCCTTTCACTTATAACCCCTCAACTGACATCGGTAGCGCTCGCTACTGGCTGCGGCAGTAGGCTTGAGAAGTCGCCGAACAAATCGCTCAGATCGGTCGCGTTGGCGGCGTCGCCCAACAGTGGTTCCACGCCGAAAATCTCTTGCAGTGTTCGCAGGGTGGAACTGTGCGTGTACGGGATCGTGTTCGAATAGCCGGGTTTGGCTCCCGGCGACAGGACGATCAGCCCAATCGGTCCGTCGCCGCCTTTACCCTCGTCCCACGTGATCAGCAGTACGCCCGCCTGATAGGCGCTGGAAGCGAGGATCGGCGGGACGGCTTGCGCCAACCACTGATCTCCGTTGTATACCGAATCAATCGTGGGGCAGCCGAGCGAATCGTGCATGTCGTTGCAGAGATTCGGCGTGATGAAGTTGTAACGGGCGACGTCTCCGCTGGCGAGATCGGCGGCGAGTTCGGTATACGGGCGCATGTGGGCGATACAGTAGGGCGAGTTCGGATCGTTGCCGCCGGTCACGTCGTCGAAGAACAGCATCGGGTTATGTTTCGGCGCGTACAACCCTGATCCTTCCAGCGGACAGGTGTCGCCGGGAATAGCTTCCTGATACGCTTTCCAACTGATGCCCGCCGCGTCGAGCAGGGTGGTCAAATGCGCGGTCGAGGCTTGATGATTGGCTGCGGGCGAAGCGTCGTCGCGCACGTCGAAGTTCGTCCCGGCTTCCAGCCATAGATAATTTGGCTCGCTGGGATGGAGACCGGCAGGATTGGTGTAGGCGTCGGCGTATGCTGCTTGAGTCAGCAGCCCGTTGATGTAGGGAGCCGATGGATTGTCTTTGATCTGGCTCCAGTTATGGTTCTCCATCACGATGATGAATACGGTCGTCGCTGGCGCGGCTTGTGGGGTCTGCGCGTGAAGCGGTGCTAATCCCATCAGGGCGAGCAGCCCCGCCGAACCAACCCACAGCTTGAATATCGTTCGTAAAGTTTGCTTCCTCACGCTGATCCCGATCCTTTCAACTCGCGCTCGATTTGCTCGCGCTGCCGAGCGTGCCAACGCGAGGATACCCCGCTTCGCGCGCGAGTCAACCGCTAGACGCCGAGATAAGCCGCTTTCACGTCTGCGTTGTTGATCAGTTCGCGGCTCGCCCCCTGCAAATCGACCTTGCCGTGCGCCAGCACGTAACCATAGTCGCTGACTGCCAGCGCCATTCGCACGTTTTGCTCGACCAGCAGCAGCGTCAAACCTTCCTGCTTGAGCTTGCGGAGGGTCTGAAACAAATCGAGCACCAGCACCGGCGCTAGACCGAGCGAGAGTTCGTCGATCATCAGCACGATGGGTTCCGCCATGATGCCGCGCGCGACCGCTAGCATCTGCTGCTCGCCGCCGCTGAGCGTCAGCGCCTTCTGACTGCGACGCTCGGCGAGGCGCGGGAAGATCGTGTAAACGCGATCCAGATTGGCGCGGAAGTGTGGTTTAGCGCGCGGCGGCGCGGCGCCCATTTGCAGGTTTTCCTCGATACTCATGTTGCCGAAAAGCTGGCGCCCTTCCGGCACCAGCACCAGTCCCCGCGCCGCCTTCGCGTGGGCGGGCAGGTGACTCACGTCGCTGCCGTTGAAAAGCACCGTGCCGGTGCGCAGACGTACCAGCCCCATCACCGTCCGCAGCAGGGTGGTTTTGCCGACGCCGTTGCCGCCGACCAGCGCGGTGATCTTGCCCTGTTCCAGTGCCAGCGACGCGCCCCAGAGGATTTGCACCTCGCCGTAGCCGGACGCGAGATCGTGTAGTTCGAGTATCGCCATCGGTCGTCGTCTCCCCTTACTCGTCAGATGATAAGAGCAGGCTCGCCGCCAGCGCCGGATCGCCTAAGTAGGCTTCGATCACGCGCGGATCGTTGGCGACTTCCGACGGCGCTCCGAAGGCGATCACTTTGCCGAAATCCAGCACAATCAGCAGATCGGACACGCTCATGATCGCCTGCATCACGTGTTCGATCATGATGATGGTCGTGCCCTGCTCGCGGATTTGGCGGACGATGCCGATCATCTGGGTGATCTCGGAGGGATTCAGCCCCGCCAGCACCTCGTCAAGCAGCAGCAGATAAGGACGCGCTGCCAGCGCGCGCGCCATCTCCAGCCGCTTCTTCTGCCCGACGTTCAGGCTCGCGGCAAGCTGATCGGCGCGCTCGGCGATGCCGACGAACGCCAGCACTTCGTCGGCGGTGCGCGCCGCAGCGGAGAGCGACTGCGCCTCGCGCCCGAAGCAGGCACCCGCCATCACATTCTCGCGGACGCTCAGTTCGTTGAGCGGGCGCACGATCTGGTGGGCGCGGGCTAAGCCTTCGCGCGCGATCCAGTAGGGCTTCATTCCGCTGACGTTCTTGCCGCGAAAAACGACCTGCCCTTCGTCCGGCGCGTAGACGCCGTTGATCACGTTGAACAGGGTCGTCTTGCCCGCGCCGTTGGGTCCGATCAAGCCGAGAATACGCCCCTCGTCGAGTTCAAAGGTCACGTTGCTGAGCGCTTGCAATCCGCCGAAATGCTTGCTCACGCCGCTCACTTGCAGGATCATGGCAGATACCTCCGCGCTAACGCGAAGCGATTGCGCAGCCATCCGACCGCTCCCGCCGGAATGAACAGGATGATGATCAGCAGCAGAATGCCAGCGACCGTAAGCTGAATGTTCTTGAACAGGTCGCTGGTGAGCAGCAGTCCGCGTAAGCGTTGATAGCCAACCGCGCCCAACACTGGTCCAAACACCGTGCCGAAGCCGCCCAGCATGACCATCACCAGTAGCTCAATCGACATCTGCAAGCGGAACGCCTGCCCCGGCTCGACCGTGCCGTTCTTGAAGAAGAACAGCACGCCGACCACGCCGGGCAGGATCGCCGAGAGGACGTATGCCCACGTTTTGCTGCGCGGGGTGATCACGCCCATGACTTCGGCGGCGTCCTCGTCCTCGCGGATGGCGAGCAGCCCCAGACCGAACTTGCTGTTCTTGACCATGTAGCTGATGATCACGACCGCCAGCGCCAGCGCGAGGACGAGATAGTAGACCATCCACAACGCCTGCGCCGCGCCGCCGTAATCGCGGTAAGTTTGGAAATTCATCGATAAGCCGACCGGACCGCCGAACGGCTCGAAGTTGTTGACGAAGGCGCGCATCGCCTCGTTGATGCCGATGGTGGCGAGGGCGAAGTAGCTCCCACGCAGCCGTAAAAGCGCCTGCCCTAAGAGCAGCGCCAGCAAGCCCGCCGCCACGCCGCCCGCGACCATCGCCGCCCAGAGCGACCAGCCCTGCGCGATGATCAGGTACAGCCCGACGTAGCCGCCCAGCCCAAAGAAGACGATGTGCCCAAAACTGACGTAGCCGGTGTAGCCGAGCAGGATGTTCAGGCTGCTCGCGAGCACGACCGAGAGCAGCACGGTGAAAATCTCCTCGCGGGATGAGGCGCTCTGCGAGATGATCGGGATGACGCCGGGCACCAAGACGAGGATCAGCGACAGCCACAAACCGGGACTGAGGAAATTGCGTCGGATCATCGTCTCGTCCCCAGTAATCCGGTTGGGCGGATCAGCAAGATGACCACGAACAGGACGAATTCCAAGACCGTAACCCAACTGGTCGGCAGAAAGTAGGGGACGATGCCCTCGAATGCGCCGAGGATCAGCCCGCCGATCAGCGCGCCGAGCGGATTGCCGACGCCTCCCAGTACCACGATCACGAAGCTCTTGAGTTCGTAGGTGCCGCCGGAAAGGATGGTGAAGGGGAAGAACGTGGCGATCAGCCCGCCCGCCGTCGCCGCCAGCATCGTGCCTAAGCCGAAGCTCAGCGCCAACGTGCGTGACGACGGGATGCCCATCAACTCGGCAGCGGAGCGGTTGTTGGCGACCGCGCGAATGTATTTGCCGGGCGTGGTTCGGTAGAGGAAGAAGTACAAGCCGCCGGTGATCACTACCGACAGGACGGCGGCAACTGCGCGCGTCCCCAGAATGTTGATTCCGCCAAAGGAGATGGTGCCGAGCGAGAAATCGACGTTGCGGGGTGACGTGCTGAAGGCGGTCGTCGCCAAGCCGATGATGATCATGTTGACGGCGAAGGTCGCCAGCAGCGTCGATAAATGCGGCGCGTTGATCACCCGCTGGATCGCAATCGTATAGATGATCATCCCGCTGACCAAGCCGACCGCTGCCACCAGCAGCAGCCCGACGTAGGGGTTCAGCCCTAGCCCGCTGAACAGAAAATAGATGCCGAACATCCCCAGCGCAATGATCGTGCCATGCGCCAGATTGATGACGTTCATCACGCCCCAAATCAGCGTCAAGCCCATCGCGGCAATGCCGTAGACAAAGCCAATCAGTAAGCCGTCAATGATGAAGGCAGAAAGGTTCATAAGCCGCCCTTGTCGGGTCTATGCAAACAAGTCTATTTGAGCTGGGGCAGGGTGCAGCATTCTTGTTCGCACCCGCCCCGCCGATGGATTCCCTCGGCTAAGATGCCCTTAGCTACCCCCTCTCCGTTAAGAGAGGGGATAGCGATCCGGTTATGCTGTCGTCATTGTCCCATGATGGGGTAGAGCGCGTCGGCGGTGACGGCTTCGGGGGGCCAAACGATCTGTTTTTCCAGATTGTCGGCGGTGCCCTGCCACTGGATGTACATCATCGAGTGTCCGATTTGCAGCCCGTGATTATCCGGCGTGGTGTCGAACTGAATCCGTCCGAAGAAGGTCAGCAGGTTGAGGTTGTCGAGCGCTGCTTTCACGGCGTCGGTGTCGGTCGAGTCGGCGTCGATAATCGCCTTGTTGAGCAGCAAGCCAGAGATGAAGCCGCCTGCCGCGTGATACGACGGCTCCTCGCCGTAGGCAGCGGTGTAAGCGTCGGTGAACTCTTGGCTGGACGGCCCGAAGTATTCGACGCCCGCGTCCATCGGCGAGTCGGCGCTGATCTGCGTCAGCGGCTCCCACTGGCTCGGACCGACGACGCCAATCGCGGCAGCGCCCAGTTCGGCGAAAGTCGGCTCCGGCGGGGCGACCAGTAGGGCGACGAATCCCGGTGTGACGCCTTTTTCCTGAAGCTGACGGGCGAAGGTCGTGCCGTCTTGGAAGTGACCACCGCCGAACACAGCGTCCGGCGCTGCATCCTGAATCTTGTTGACGAAGGCGGCGAAATCGGTCGTGCCGGTGTCGTAGCCGTCAAGCTCGACCACGTTGTAGCCCTGCGCCAGCGCATAATCGTTGAGCGCATTGGAAACGTCAGTCGAGAACTTGTCGTTTTCGTGGACGATGGCAATGTTCTTCGCCGAGTCGTCCAGCGAGGTGAGCAGGTCGAGCGCGCCGGTCAAGTAACGACTGGCGGGAGTGTAAGTCTGGAAGACGAGCGTATAGCCCTTCTGGTAGGTGCTGTCGGATGCCGCGCCGGTCGTGATCATGATTTTGTTGTACTGCTCGGCGATCACGGCAGAAGCGTCGGTCAAGCCGCTTGAATAGGGGCTGATCAGGAAGTCGGCGTTGTCGTCGGTTGCCAAGCGTGTATAGAGTTCCTGCACGCGGTCGGTGGCGGATTCGTCGTCGTAGGAGACGGTATCGAAGGTGATGACGGTGCCATCGCTGAGGGTGATGCCTCCGGCGGCGTTGACCTGATTAATCCACAGGTTCAAGCCGTTGACCTGCCGCGTCGATTCAACGTTGTATTTTCCGGTTTGGGAGGCAGTAAAGCCGATGACGACGGTTCGGGCATCGGCAGCCGCAGTAAGGGATGCACTGATGAGCAGGAGAGCCAAAACAACAAGGACACTCAAGAAATATTGCCGCTTCATAATTCCTCCGAAAAATTTATATAGTTTACGAGAGACCTGCGAGTAGTTGAAGTATAGTCCCCATTCTCCAATCTGGACAAAAAGGCAGCGACCGGCGTCGAGAATCCAAGCGGTGGATGCCGCGTTTGCGAAGGCAACGTCCGCCCTTGCCGATCTTAGTTGCTTATTATGTGCTGCAACGACATTTACAAGCCTATCATCGAACGGCGGTAGCGCGCCCTGACAAATGCCTCATTTTGGCGTGAGATATATCACATCTCGCGTCATCTGCTCCTGCGATTCGCGCTCGTTGAAGCACTTGCGCGGCAATTTCAACCCATCGACGTCCCCATTGCGCCAGAATCAGCAGAAAGCAAAAACAGGCGGCGACGTGTACCTCACGTCGCCGCCTGTTTTCTGGATCGAAATGACCGCTGAGTTTCGCTAGACCGGCTCGAAAGGGATCGAGACGATGAAAGTTGTCCCTTTTCCCTGCTCGCTTTCAACCGTGATCCGCCCGCCGTGCGTATTAACGAAGCTGCTCACAATCGACAAGCCTAAGCCGGTTCCGTCAATGCCGCCGGTATTCGCCCCTCGGAAAAATGGCTCGAACAGCCGCTTTTGGTCTTCGTCCGGGATGCCGATCCCGTTGTCGCTGATACCGAAGGTGATCCGGTCGCCTTCGCGCATCACGCTAAAGCGGACGTAACCCTGCTGCGGTGAATACTTGATGGCGTTGCCGATCAGGTTGGCGAGCGCGCGGTACATCAGCTTCGGGTCGAGCATTACCGACTTCACGTCGAGTTCGTAGCGGAACTCCAGCCGGTGCGTATATTCAGTGTCTGCCGTCACGTCATTCCACAGACCGCGACAAAACACCTCAAGGTCGACCATCTCCGGGCGAAACTCGGTCTTGCCCGCGTTGGCTTTGCTCACCGTGAGCGCGTTGTTGAGCAGGTTGGTCATCCGGTCAACCTGTAGATTGATCTGCTGGAATTTCACCGAGCGTCGTTCGGCAGGCATCCGGTCGAAGTAGGTTTCGAGCATGCTCGCCGCCATCTTGATCACCGTTAACGGCGTGCGGAAGTCGTGCGAGGCAATCGTGATGAAGCGCTCGCGCACCGCGATGATCTCCTGTTCTTTTTCGAGTTCCAGCCGCAGACGCTCGGCTTCGAGCCGCTGCGTCACGTCGGTTGCTACCATGATCGCCCCGGTGATCTCGCCTGATGCCGAGCGCAGCGGGGTATAGTGGGCGGCGAAGTTGTAACCGACGAACACCTCGGTTGAGTTGACCTCCTCGCCAGCGAGCGCGCGCACGAAATCGTCGCGCATCGACTTCCTGACCTGCTTGCTCTCTTCGGTCCCGCCTTGCATTTCAAAAAGCGAAGCGCCGATCAATTGATTTGGGTCGATCCCGATGCTGGTCAAGCCCTGTCCCTGAAGCAGGGTGATCACGCCGTCGCGGTTGACCGCCAGCAGGACAATCGGCGTCGAGGAGACGACCGCGTGCAGGTGTGCTTCGCTGGCGTGCAGCGCCTCGTCCGCCTGTTTGCGTTCGGTGATGTCGACGTGCAAGCCGAGCATCCGCACTGCTTTGCCGCGCTCGTCGAACAGCAGCGCCGCCAGTACCAAGATCGAGCGATACGACCCATCGCGGTGGCGCAGCCGAAATTCAGTCTCAAAAGTCGGCGTTGGATGCTCCAAATACGCATTGACGTAAGCGAGCGCTTGCGCTGCATCGTCGGGATGCAGGCGGCTTTGCCATTCTAACAACCCGCTGCCGACTTCATTTTCCCGATAACCGAGCTGGCGCTTCCATTCCGGCGAGTAGTACACCTCCTGCGTCAGCAAATCCCAGTCCCACAAGCCGACGTTGGCAGCCCGCAGCGCCAGTCGCAGCCGTTCCTCCGCCTCGCGCAGCGCACTCATCGCCTGCACCCGTTCGGTCACGTCGACGCCGATACCCCACGACGTCCACCCCGGAATCTTTGACCCGATCCGAAATGTTCGACCACGCGATGGTTCGCTCGGTGCCGTCTTTGCAGCGAACACGCATCTCCCAGTTTGAAAAATTATCTCCATTTGCGCGGTACTTGCGTCCGATCTCGGCTCGGTAGTCGGGATCGGGCAGCAGAAGTTCCCACACTTTCGGGTTGTTGACGATCTCGGCGGCGCTGTAGCCCAACACCTGCTCACATTCTGAATTCCACGTGATGACGATGTGTTTTTCGTTAAAGGCGTTGAGCATGACCGGCATACTCTGGACAATCTGTCGCAGGCTCGCTTCGCTCTCGCGGAGCGCGCTCTCGGTTTCCTTGCGCGTCCGCTGCCGCCGGAGCATGATGCCGAGCAGGACTGTCCCAATCGGGTAAATGACCAGCACGGGGAAGCCCAGCGTTTGAATCGTCTGCTTGGCTAACGTTGACGGCAGGATCAGCATCAGGAGGATCATGACCGCGTGGACAGTTATGCCAAAGAGGTAGAGTTCGCCGATCGCCAGTTGGCGTCCGCGCGCATAGCGCCGCCAGCCCAAACCGATTCCGGCGGAAGCGATGATCACGGCAACGCCCATCCAGACGCCCACGCCACCCTGAACCAGTCGGAAGATACCGGTTATCACGGCGGCGATGACGGTGGGGATCAAGCCGAAGAACAGACCGGCGATACTGAGCAAAATCGAGCGCGTGTCGAAGACCAAGCCTTCGGTCAGCGTCCATGGGTTGAGCATGACGGCGATACCGATAATGCCGATGAAAAAGCCAGCGACGATCTGCATCCAGCGTGTAAACGCTTGAGGTTTTAAGGAAAAGGTATCGTAGAGTACCGCGAGAGCCAGCAGGAGAGCGGTATTGTTGATGAGTCCCGTGAGCGCTTCGCTGGACATGATGCGCCTTACGCGATAGCTTGCATCGCTCGAACTACGTATGCCGAAAAACTAGACAATCATCGATTGCCAGTCGATTTCATCATAGCACGGTTTGGACCTCAGAAAGTGATTGAGTGTTTTCAAGGGGAGATCGGGGCAAACTCTCATCCACCCCAAATCATGTGCGCTGGACCTGTACCTATGGCACCAGATGAGGTGCGGCTTGATCTCAAGTTCGAGTGCGACCCGCGCCAGCGTGCGGAGGGCTGATTTAATGGCGTGTGAGCAGTACGACCAGCCCGACGCCCACCATCAACACCAAGCCGATCATTAGCGAACAGGTCGAGATGACGAACTCGGCGCTGTCGCGCGGGAGCGCCAGCATCAAGACCAGCGCCAGCCCCGCGATAAAGACGCCGCCCCGGAAAAATGCGCGTAGAGCGTCGGGGTTCATGAGTACAGTTTCAGACCTTCGCCTTCCGTAAGCGGAATGCAGGCGACCTCAGCATCGCTGGTAACGCCGGGAACCTGCTTCAGCTCTGGGATTTCAGAATTGCACTCGCCATCGACGAACCATGGACAGCGCGGATGAAACGAGCAGCCCGGCGGAAGTTCAGTCAGACGCGGAATGTCCTCGCTGCGCAGTTGGATGTGGGCTTTTGAGCGCGTGCGTTTCGGGTCGGCTTCGGGGATCGCCGAGAGCAGCACTTTGGTATACGGATGCTGTGGGCTGGCGATGATCTCCTGCGTCTCGCCAATCTCGACCACCCGACCGAGATACATCACGGCGATCCGTCCCGTCCAAGCGAAGTATTTTGCCAACGCTAAGTCGTGTGTGATGAAGACGATGGTCACATTCAAGTTGATGCGCATGTCCATCATCATGTTGAGGATACCCATACGGATCGACACGTCGATCATACTGACGGCTTCGTCGGCGATGATCACCGAGGGGTTGGTCGTCAGCGCGCGGGCTATGCTGACCCGCTGGCGCTGTCCGCCGCTGAGTTGGTGCGGGTACTTGTCGATCAAGTCAATCGCCGGGGTCAAGTCGACCATTTCCAGCAGTTCGACCACTCGCGCCCGCGCCTGTGCGCGATTGCGCGCCAGCTTGTGCCGGAACAGCGGAAAGCTCAGGATGTCGTAGATCGTGTGGGTTGGGTTGAGCGAAGCATACGGGTCTTGGTGGATGATCTGCACCGAGCGCCGGTAGCGGCGATACGCTTCGCCCTTGAGCGTGGCGACGTCTTGTCCTTCGAATAGAACATGTCCCGCGCTCGGCTTGAGCAAGCCGGAGAGGATTTTGCCAGTTGTGGTTTTGCCGCAGCCGCTTTCCCCGACGAGGCACAAGAATTCAAGTTTGTTGATTTTGAGATCGACTTTTTGCAGCACCGGGATAATCGTACTGCCCTTTTTGAAGGTGCGCGATACGTCGTCGAGCTGGAGAATTACGTCTTGGGAGGTTCCGTCGCCCATCAATTCTGCTCCGCTTCAAAGAATTCGGCGCGCGCTTCGATGACTTTATCGGTGTGCCAGCAGGCGGCGCTGTGATTTGGCTCATAGTCGACCAGCGGCGGTTCTTCCGCCTTGCATTGGTCGGTCGCGAACGGGCAGCGAGGGTGAAACTTACAGCCCGATGGCGGGTGGATCAAGTTAGGCGGCTCACCCTCAATGCCGCCGAGTTCATCCGCGCCTTGCGTGAGCTTCGGGACAGATCGCAGCAGCCCCAGCGTGTAGGGATGCAGCGGACGGTAGAACATGTCGTTGACGCCGCCCAGTTCGACGATCTTTCCGGCATAGGTCGTCGCCACGCGATCCGCCATTTCCGCCGCCAGCGCGAGGTCGTGGCTGATGAAAATGATGCTGAAGCCGAGCCGCGCCTGCATCTCCTTGAGCACGTCGATGATGGCGCGCTGCGTCAAGATGTCGAGCGCGGTCGTCGGCTCATCGAGGATCACGATTTGCGGGTCGAGCAGTACGCCCAGCGCCAGCAGCGTGCGCTGGCGCATCCCGCCGCTCAGTTCGTGCGGGTAGGCGTTGAACACCCGCTCCGGGTCGAGCCGTACCAGCTTGAACAATTCCAGCGTGCGCGCCTCCACCGCTTGCTTGTCTCTTTTGCCGTGTGCCGCTGCTGTGTCCATGAACTGGTCGCGGATGCGCAGCACCGGGTTGAAGGCGTTTTGCGCGCCCTGAAAGACCATCGCGCAGTCGTACCAGCGGAACTGACGCAGACTCTCTGTGTCCAGCTTGAGGACGTCTTGCGTTTTACCGTCGCGCGTGTAAAGCACTTCCCCCGCGATCACGCTGGCGTTGTTGGGCAGCATCTGGATCAACGACAAGCTGAGCGTCGTTTTGCCGCAGCCGCTTTCACCGATCAACGCGAGCGCTTCACCTTTGCGCAGGTCGAAGGAAACGCCGGTGGTCGCCTGCACGTCACCGCGCGGGCTGTGGTAGACCACCGAGATATTTTTGACTTGTAGGATGACGTCATTATTCATCGGCGCTTATTCTTTGTTCTGAGGCTGATTAGTTGTCTTAAGAACGAACGAGGCTAAAGCCTTATTTCTTTGTGCAGAGTCGTCTGGACGCTTGCGGCGCGAATTAAGCGCCACGCTCATTGAACTCGCCAGTGAACTGCCACGCTTTTCAGCAAGATCTTCGTACAAATAGATAAATGGCGTGCAGTAGCGATTCTGTAAATCGACGATCCAAGGCTCCCACACGGGCGCATACGCGCCCTCGAACCGCATCTCCCATTTGCCCTGCACTTTTTGGCGCATCACTTCGCCGCTGTAAGCGACCAGCGCAGAAAACACTGGTGCTTGCAGCGACTTGCGTTTGCCATACTTTTTAAGAGCAGCATCCACCGCATTCAGGCTATCCATAGTGCCATCAAGCACGTCGCGGCGGATTTTCAGCAAATGAGCAAGGTCATCGATCAACTGTGGGACGTGCTCTGGAAAATCTTCGCCATAGAGCATGTGTCCTTCGAGAATGTGCGTTGGTCGGCGAGGTTCTCGAATCCACTGAAGGTATTGTTCAAATTCCGCGCGCGATCGATATAACCGTCCCGTCTTGCGAGGCAGCATCACTTCGAGAATTTCACCACTTGGATGCCGGTAAATGTATTTCTCCGGCGGACTATGATAACTGTCATAATAAGCTTGTTCCAGCGCTGTATCCCGCACCCATACTGAATCTCGCAGCATCTCACGGACGTTTTTCATTTTGCAGTAACGCGTTTTGGGAAATTCGGTTGTCATAGCAGACTTAGCTCGCCGTCCTTAAGCGCGGATCGAACATTTCTTCCAGCGCGCGGGCGAACAAGACCATGCTCACTTGGAACAGCGCAATCGCCACAACCGGAGCCAGCACCATGTTGGCGCTGTCGGCGCTGAACAGCGTGCCGCGCGTGCGCCCAAAGTAGAGCATGACGCCCCACGTGTAGTCGTTGATCGGAGCCATGCCCAAGAAGATCAAGCCGACCTGCTGATACATGGCGCTCGTCACCGCGAAGATGAAATTGATGGCGACGAAGCTCATCATGTTGGGCAGAATTTCGCGCGTGATGATGTGGCGCAAGCCGAGATCGAGCGCGACCGCCGCCTCGACGTAATCGCGCTCGCGCAGGCTGAGCACCTGCGACCGAATCGCGCGCATCAGTACGGGCCACGACAGCGCCGCGATCAGCACCGCCAGCAGCACGGGATTGTCCAGCTTGATCAGCGCTGCCAAGACGACCAGCAGCGGGAACGCCGGGATCGTCAGCACGAAGTTAGCCGCGCTGGTCAGGACGTTATCGACCACACCACCGATCAACGCCGCCGTTGAGCCGAGTACCACCGCGATCACCGTCGAGAACAAGCCCGCCAGCACCGCCGTCATGATCAGCGACGTGCCGCCGTTGATGATGTGGCTGAAGAGGTCGCGCCCTTGCGTATCCGTGCCCAGCAGATGCGGCGCGCCCAGTTGATCGTTGGAGACGACCAAATCGGCGTTCGCGGGGTTATCGGTGATATATTTCTTGACCTGATCCGAGAAAATCACCAGCGCGTCGATGTCCCCGTTTTGCAGCTTGGTGATCGCTTGGGTAATGCCCTGTCCGCTGCGCCAGCGCGTCGTATTGACGGTGAAAGTGTCGGCATAGGCGGCGATGGTATCGGCGTTGCCGGTTTCCGTGACGATGCCGACCGTCTTTCCCTTTAGGTTCGCCAGCGAGACGTAGGTGTTGGCGTCGCCCGCCCGCACCAGCAGTTGATCGCGTGAACCGGCTGGAGCGGCGATCTCGTCGAGCCGCACTTGGCTGTCAAAGGGGACGATCAGCGGTCCGATGAAAATCCAGACCGCGTAGATCACCAGCCCGATAAAGCCAATCATGCCGGCGCGGTTGCGTCCGACGGCGCGCAGAAATACGGCGAACGGCGTGGTGAGCCGTTCGATCAGTGAAGGTTGCGCGTAAATGATCTCTTGAGCATCTGGCTGCTGCGCGACAGTGGTCATTTGTCACCGCCCACTCGCACGCGCGGATCGAGGCGGCTGTAGAGTAAATCCGCCAGCAAATTCGAGATAACCACCGACAGGGTGATGATCAGGAAGACGCCCTGCATCGAGGTGTAATCGCGCTGCGTGATCGAAAAGAACAAGAAGCTGCCGATGCCGTTATAGACGAACAGATTCTCGATGATGACGCTGCCGCCGATGATGAAGCCGATGTTGATCGCCAGCAAAGTGAACATCGGCAGGGCGGCGTTGCGCGCCACGTAGGAGACGAGGATGCGGCGCGAGGTTAAGCCGCGCGCTTTCGCTACGTTGATGTAGTCTTCGCTGAGTGTGCTGATCGTACTGTTACGCATGTTAAGCATCCACGAGCCAATCGTACCCATGACGTAAATCAGCACCGGCAGAAAGGCGTGTTTGAGTACGCTGAAAAAAAACTCAATATTGAAGCCCGGCGTCAGTCCGTTGTCGTAGGTGCCGCGCATGTCGCCGACGGAGAACCACTTCAGTTCTACGCCAAAGATGATCAGGATCAGCAAACCCCATATATAGTTGGGAACGGCGCTCAGGATCGACGACAGCAGCGAGAGTCCGTGATCCAGTACGCTGTTGCGGCTGTACGCCATCAGCGTGCCCATCGCTATGCCGACACCAAAGCTGATTACCAAGCCTAACCCGACCGAGAACAGCGTCCACGGCAAGAACCGGGCGATCTGGTCGATCACGCGGGTGCCGTTGGAGACAATCAGAATCACCTAAGTCGCCGTGAAGCAGGTCGCCCATGTATTGGACGTACTGGTCTAGCGGAGTAGCGTTCACATCAAAATGGAACTGACCTGCCGCGCGTGCGTGGGCGTCCTCATAGGTGATGCCCTGCTGATTCATCAGATACTCGGTATAGACGTCGACCGGGTTACCGGGCATCAGACGGATCAGGAAAAACGTGAAGGTAATCACCGCCCAGACCGTCACGATTGCCTGCACGAGGACGCGCACCGTGTAATTTCGGTAGATGCGCCGGGCAGAATCCAGAATGGAAAAACTTGAGGCAGGTGGAGCGGTGACTTCTTCACGGGCGGTTGGTACTTGAGTTGCCATGAGTTGATTCTCAACATTAACTTCGCATAACTATAAAAGGGACGAGAAACGTTCCTCGTCCCCGTAGTTTTGCAATAGCAGGGCAGCGATTTAGCTTAGCTCGCTGCCCCGTGTCGAACAAAACTTACATTGCGGGACCGATGCCGCCGGTCAGGATCAGGTACGGGATGAAGCCGTCAAGCGCGTTGCCCCACGGGTTGATGTAAATCGGGTCATCGCTAGCAGGTGCATCCAAGAAGTCGCGGTTGAGCGGGTTGTTGCCGTGACGTTCCCACAACGGGATGGCGGGCAGCAGTTCGTTGAAGGACTGCGCCAGCTCGGCAACGTAACCCTTCTGGACGTCCACGTCCAGACCTTGCTCTGACTTGATCGCCGCGTCGACGACGTCGAGCGTACCACCGCTGTAGGTGACGTTGGTGTCGAAGTGCATACCGCCGCCAACACCCTCACCGGCATAGGTGCCTTGACCATTCAGACGCCGATACTGGTTCAGATAGGACTCGCCGGGGAATGGGCTAGACGCGCCCCACTGCTGAATCGCCATCTGGAAGTTGCCGTCGTACACGTCCTGTAACTGCTGCTGGTACTGAACTGCCTTGCCAGTGATCTGGAAGCCGAAGGCATTCAACTGCTCCACGGCGTTTTCAGCCGCTGCCGACCAGTCGGCGTATTCGGCGGGGAATTCAAGGTCGAACGCCAGCGGGTTGCCCGCGTCGTCCATCCACATACCGTTGGCGTCCTTGCTGAAGCCGATGCCTTCGAGCAGCGAGGCTGCCATTTCGGGGTCGGTGTCGTAGGGATTGAGGGCGTCAATCTGATCCTGCGTCAGCCACGCCGAGTCGAGCGCATCGCTCATGCCGCTCATGTCGGCGACTGCAACGCCGGAATTACCGAGACTGACGAAACCATTCTGGTCACGGTTGATGACGTAGGCAATCGCCTGACGAACTTCGACTTTGTCCAGCGGCGAAACGGTGTGATTCACGTAGATGCCGGGACCGTTGTAGCCGGGACCGCGGATGATGTCGATGCCTTGATCGATGAACGACTGCTCGGTCGCCGGCGGGAAGCCGTGCGTGGCGTACCAAACGTCGCCGTTGGCAACCAGCGGGGTGACGACTTCGGTCTCACCATTCCAGACGATCACGGAGTCGAATTTGACGGTATCGGCATCCAGACCACCCGGATTCTTGACCAGCGTGATGCTGGCGTCGGTGATGCTGGACGGATCGAGGACATACGGACCCACCGACTGCGGTCCGTCGGGACGGAAGTCGGTCAGTTCGGAGACCAGCGCGTCGAAATCAGAATCGCCGGTCGTCTTACCCGCTTCGATCAACGGCAGCGCGCGATCAGCAAACGTGCCATAAACGCTGGTCGGTCGAATGCGCTCGGTGAGGATCAAACGCTCCAGCAGCGGCGAGGGTGCCGTGGTAACGAACTTGACCGTGAGATCGTCAACCGCTTCGACGCTCGAAATCGATTGCCAAACCTGACGTCCCAACAGATACCACGTGTTGAAGGTTGTCACCACGTCCTGTGCAACAAAGGGTGTACCGTCGTTCCACGTGATGCCGGGTTTGAGGGTGACGACGTAGTTGTTGTCGGCGTCGTAGCCGAAGCTGTCGGCGAGTAGACCCTCATAGGTGCCATCTGCCCAGTGATAGAAGCCGAGACCGGGGAACATCAACTGCTCGTAAATTCCCAGATTAAGCGCGTTGGTCGCATACATGTTGTAGTGACCGGTCGGAGGGACTTGATAGGGCCATGCACCCTTGAACGGAGTACCTTGGTCTTGCGCGCCGACTGCGCCAACGGCAAGGAGCAGAGAGAGGATTACGAAAAGTAAAATGAAACGCTGTTTCGATTGCATTTTCGACCTCTTGGATTTTTGAGATTAAAAGGGATGCGAAAACCGCCAATAACTTTGATACTTTAGCCGCTCCTTTCACGATTGTAATTATACGCTTCTACCAACAATCGTAGCCCAACTTTCGGACATCGCCAAATCGATTTGGTAATTTCTACAAGTGGACTATGTGCACTATATAGCGAGTTTGTTAAACTTACAAAAAATCGCCATTACTGCTCTTTTCGCCTTTACCCTTGGCTCAATTCATCGTATGGGAGTTTACCGCTCATGTCTGCACAGATCAATTTGCTTCCGCAGCCCCGCAGCGTTACGCTGACGGGCGGCACTTTCACCCTCACACCGGGCTTGATCGCCCTCGACGCCGATCCCGCTGTCGATCTATGGGCAGCCGGACAGCGCTTGCAAGCCGCGCTGTCGACTTTTGCCGACCTTGATTGCGAGATTGTCGCCGGTGCGAACGACACCGCGCCGATCACCATCACCTTCGAACCGACCGATCAAGCCGAAGCCTATCACCTCAGCGTCACGGCGGGGGGCGTGCGCATCGCCGGGAGTGACGCGCCCGGCGCGTTCTACGGCGTCGCAACGCTGATCCAGTTGATCCGCACGCACGGCGCGGCGCTTCCGCTGCTGGAAATCGAAGACTATCCCGACTTTCCTGCGCGCGGCGTCATGCTCGACGTAAGCCGCGACAAAGTCCCGACGATGGAAACCGTCTACGGCTTGGTCGATTGGCTGGCGGGTTTGAAGATCAACCAGTTCCAGTTGTACACCGAGCACACCTTCGCCTACCGTCGGCACCCGAAGGTCTGGGCGGAGGCGACGCCGTTCACGTCAGAGGACATCCTCGCGCTGGATGCTTACTGCCGCGAGCGCTTCGTCGAACTCGTCCCCAACCAGAACAGTTTTGGTCACATGCACCGCTGGTTGAAACACTCTGAATACGGTCACATGGCGGAGACGCACGAGCGTGTGATCGAGTGGATGAACGAAATCCCGTTCACGCTCGCGCCCACCGAACCCGGCTCGCTTGAACTGATCGACAGCATGTACGCCGAACTGCTGCCCAACTTCACCAGCCCGATGTTCAACATCGGCGCTGACGAGACGTGGGATTTAGGCACGGGCAAGAGCAAGTCACTGGTCGAGGAGAAGGGCAAGGGGCGAGTCTATCTCGACTTCGTGCTTGAACTCTACAAGCGGGTCACAGCGCACGGACGCACGATGCAGTTCTGGGGCGACATCATCAACCAGTACCCTGATCTTGTCCCAGAGATTCCCAAAGACGTGATCGCGCTCGAATGGGGCTACGAAGCCGATCACCCATTTGAAGAAAAATCGAAGCTGTTCGGGGAGTCGGGTATTCCTTTCTACGTCTGCCCCGGCACCTCGACATGGGTCTCGCTGAGCGGTCGGACGGAGAACATGCTCGGCAACATCCGTAACGCGGTCAAAAATGGGCTGAAGTACGGCGCGATTGGCATCCTCAATACCGATTGGGGCGACCGGGGGCACTGGCAGCAGCTTCCGATCAGCTATGCCGGGTTCGCCTACGGCGCGGCGCTGAGTTGGAACGCCGCCGGGAACTATGACCTCGACTTGCAAGCTGCCCTCGACGCCTACGCCTTCGCCGACAGCGTGGGCGTGATGGGCAAGCTGGCGCTCGACCTCGGCAACACCTATAAGGAAACCGGCGTGATCGTCCACAACGGCAACTTGCTCCACTGGATTTATACAATGTCGCTGGACGAGATGCGCACCCGCTGGCATCGCATGATCCGCGATAACGGCGCGGAAGTGCTCAACACCAACGCGCTGCTGTCCGAAAACATGTACGCCGTGCTGGAGTACGTCGACGACGTGATGCAGCCGCTCGACAGCGCCCAGATCGACCGTCCTGACGCCGACCTGATCAAGCGCGAGTTCCGCCAATCGGCGGCGATGCTCAAGCACGGCGCGCGGCGGGTGCTGCTGCAAACCGGCGATCCGAGCGTCAGCAAAGCCGCTCTGCTCAACGAATTGAACGGCATCATCAACGAGCAGCGGGCGCTCTGGGTGGCGCGCAATCGCGTCGGCGGCTTGAGCGACAGCCTCGCCGCCCTCGAAGCTGCCCGCGAGTTGTACCGCGAAGGCGACGAATAGCAGCGGCTTTCGACTTTTGTCGACAGTGAACAAATTCGCTGTAGGGGCGGGTCTCAGACCCGCCCTTGAAGGCGATTGTCGCCCCCTCTCTACGTAGTGGAGCGGGGGCAGGGGGTGAGGTTGGTGCGACACAGCCCAGCCATGACGAAGATTTCACCCCTATGATCAAGTTTTTAGCACTTCCCTAACGTCGAGATTGGAGCAAGCTCTCATGGCACCCTTGAACGCTGTTGTCCTCGGTGCGGGCGGACGCGGAAATACCTACGGCGCGTTCGCGCTTCGCTACCCACAGGAGATGCAAATCGTCGCCGTTGCCGAACCGCGCGCGGATCGACGCGCCCAGTTCGTCGGGCAGCACGATATCGCCCCCGAAAATGTCTTCGAAAGCTGGCAGGATTTAGTCGGCGCGGGCAAGCTCGGCGACGTGCTGATCAACACCACGATGGATCGGATGCACACGGAATCGACGTTGGCAGCGCTCGAAGCCGGTTACGACGTCCTGCTGGAAAAACCGATGTCGCCCGACTTGTACGAGAACGTCCGCTTGGTGCAGGCGGCGGAGGAACACGGGCGGCTGCTGCAAATCTGCCACGTGCTGCGCTATTCGCCCTTTTTCCAGAAACTGCGCGAGATCGTCCAGTCGGGGCGGTTGGGGCGCATCGTCAGCATCGACCACCGCGAGAACCTGATTTACTATCACATGGCGCACAGCTACGTGCGGGGCAATTGGCGCAACGTCGCCGAGGGCGGTCCGATGATCCTCGCCAAGTGCTGCCACGACCTCGACATCCTCTACTGGATGCTGCGCCAGCCGGTGGTCAGCTTGCAGTCGTTCGGGTCGCTGACGTGGTTCAAGCCGGAAAACGCCCCCGAAGGCGCGCCCATGCGCTGCACCGACGGCTGCCCGGCTGCCGAAAGCTGCAAATACTACGCGCCGCACATCTACATGCCGGGCGGCGTCGGCAGCCCCTACATGCGCGGGATCGTCAGCCTCGACCAGCGTCCAGAGGCGATTATGCACGAACTCGAAACCGGACCTTACGGGCGCTGCGTCTATCACTGCGACAACGACGTGGTCGATCATCAGACGCTCAACATGGAACTCGGCGACGGCACGACCATCACCCTGACGATGCAGGGGCAGGGCAATTACGAAGGGCGCTCGATGCGCTATGACGGCACCCGCGCGACCCTCTACGGCAGGTTCACCGAGGGCGGCAATAAGATCACCATCCACGATCACCTGACCGGCGAGGTTGAGGACGTGCCGATTATCCCCCGCGACGAAAGCGGGCACGGCGGCGGCGATTACGGCATCGTGCGCTCGTTCCTCAACGCGATCAACGGCGTTCCCGACGACAGCGTGACCACCGCCCGCGAGTCGCTGGAAAGCCACCTGATGGCATTCGCGGCGGAAGAATCGCGCTTGACCCACAGCGTGATCGACCTGCCCGAATATCGTGCCCGCGTCGAAGCTGAGGCGCACGCGCTGTATCACTAATGAGCCGTGTCCTCACCGGGATTGAGGTGCTGCGGCGGGATGGGTTTGCGCTGCTGCGCGGGCGGCGCGTCGGGCTGTTGACTAACCCTAGCGCTGTCGATAGTGCGCTGACCAGCACCGTCGAGATTCTGCGCCGCGAGCCGGACGTTCGGCTCGCGGCGTTGTTCGCGCCCGAACACGGCGTTTTCGCCGCCGCACTGGATGCCGAGCGCATCCCTTCGCTGGTGGATGCTCGCACCGGGCTGACTGTCCACAGCTTGTACGGCGATAATTTCCGCCCGACCCCGGCCATGATCGCCGATCTGGACGCGGTGGTCTGCGACCTGCAAGATGTCGGCGCGCGCTTCTACACCTATCTGTGGACGGTCTCGCACCTGCTCCAAGCGCTGGGCGAGTACGGCGTCCCGGTGCTGATCCTCGACCGCCCTAATCCGCTCGGTGATACGGTCGCCGGACCGCTGCTGCGACCCGACTGCGCCTCGTTTGTCGGGCGCTACCCGATTCCGATCCAGCACGGGATGACGCTCGGCGAGCTTGCCGCCATGATCAACGCCGCATGGAACCCGACGCCCGCCGACCTGACCGTCATCCCGTGTCAAGGTTGGCGGCGCTCAATGACGTGGGAGCAGACTGGCTTGCCCTTCGTTCCCACGTCGCCCAACATGCCCCACTTGATCACCGCCCGCCACTATCCCGGTGCGTGCTTGGTCGAGGGTACGACGCTCTCCGAGGGGCGCGGGACGGCGCTGCCCTTCGAGATCGTCGGCGCGCCGGGGATCGACGGCGACGATCTCGCCGATCACCTCAACGACTTAGGTTGGCAGGGCGTCCGCTTTCGCCCGATCCGCTTTACGCCCAGCGCCAGCAAACACGCCGGCAGCGAGTGTTACGGCGTGCAAGCGCATATCACCGATCTCGCTGCCTTCGATCCGATCGCCGTCTGGCTCGGCGTGATCCGCGAAATCCGTCATCGTTTCCCCAACTCTTTCGGCTGGCTGCCGCCCGTTGCTGGCTTGCAGCACTTCGACCGGCTAATCGGCAATCGCGACTTGCGTTCGGCGCTGGAAGCGGGCGCGACGCTGGCAGAACTGACGCGCGGGTGGGACAATCAGGTCGAGCAGTTCCGTAGCCAGCGCCAACCCTATCTCCTCTACCCATGAGAACCTTGC
This sequence comes from uncultured Chloroflexia bacterium, assembly GCA_963826685.1. Lineage (GTDB taxonomy): Bacteria > Chloroflexota > Anaerolineae > Aggregatilineales > Phototrophicaceae > Flexifilum. The sequence goes on from CAWGYC010000014.1 coordinate 353,446, forward strand.
CGATGATTGCTTCTGAGCTTGACGATTTCGTCCGTCCCTACGTCGGGACGGTATTTCCTGCGATTACTTTATCGGTTTATTTGCGCGGCGAGTGCGTTGTCGATGGCGCGTGGGGCTGGATCGACCCGGACGACCAAGTGCTGCCGGTGATGTCGGAGTCGCGCTTTGATTTCGCCTCGCTGACCAAGCTGTTCACGACGACGGCGCTGCTGTCGCTGATCAGCGCGGGCGCGGCACGCTTGGACACGCCGCTGGTCGAGCTGATCCCCGAATTCGGGGCGATCACGCCGCGCGCCATCGACGGCGGGCAAGACCCTCACACTCGCCAAATGCTGCCTGCGCCGCCCGAACGGAGCGCCGAGACCGTCGATCCGGCGCGGGTGACGCTGTTTCACCTGCTCACGCATACGTCGGGGCTGGCGCCTTGGCGCGCGGTCTACCAAGCGGCGGGATCAGTCCCGCCGCCGCCCACGCCGGGCGAAGCGTATGATCGGGCGGAGCGCTGGGCGCGCGGACTGGGTGCGATCTGCTGCTATCCCTTCGTTGGGCAGCCGGGCGAGGCGGTGCGCTACAGCGATCTGGGCTTCATGCTGCTCGGCGAAGCTGCCGCGCGGCTGAACGGCACGCCCGGCGACCTTGAAGCGGCCATCCGCACGCGTGTCACCGCGCCGATGCAGTTGGACTCGCTGCTGTTTAACCCCATGCAGCAGGGCATCGCGCGCTCAGAGATCGTCCCGACCGAAGACGACACGCTCTGGCGTCAGCGCCGCGCGTGGGGCGAGGTTCACGACGAAAACGCCTGTGGCGTCGGCGGCGTCGCCGGGCACGCCGGGTTGTTCGGGACGGCGCGGGACGTGGCGCGCTTCGGGCAGGCGTGGCTGAGCGGCGATCTGGCGGACATTTCGTCGGAACTGCGTAGTGCCGCTTTCTCCGAACAGGCAGTCAGCGATGGCGAGCGGCGCGGGTTGGGCTGGATGCTGCGTTCGCTGCACGGATCGTCGGCGGGCGACTTCTTCAGCGTCGATGCTTTCGGGCATACCGGCTTCACCGGCAACAGTTTGTGGATCGACCCGCAGAGTGAACTCGTCGTCGCCTGTATGACCAATCGTGTCTACTATGGGCGGCAAGCCGAGGGCATCATCGCTTTTCGCCGCGCGCTGCACGACTGGCTCTGGCAGCGTTTGTGCCAGTCCACCCATCTGTGAGCGCGGGAGCAGGGCGGATGTACTTTCTGGGTTTAGACGGCGGCGGGAGCCATCTGCGGACGGCGCTCTGCGATGACGCTATGCGTCCGCTCGTTCAGCGCGAATATGGACCCGCCAACCCCGGCGGTATCGGGCAAGCCGCCGCTCGTGAGCGGATTCACACGGCGATCACCGAAACGCTGGCGCAAGCGGATTTGTCCGCCGAAGCGGTCGCGGCAGTCGGTATTGGCATTGCTGGGCTGGCGGCGGAGCATTCCGCCGAGTGGCTGGCGAGCGCGGCGTGGGCGGCATTGCCGAATTCGCTGGTCGCGCTCAGTTCGGACGCCGAGATCGCGCTGGTCGGCGCGCTGGCACAGCGGCTTGGCATCGTGATCTTGGCGGGAACTGGCAGCGCCGCCTATGGCGTCAACCGGCAGGGAGAGGCGCTGCTGATCGGCGGCTGGGGCTATTTGATCGGCGACGAGGGCAGCGGCTACTGGATCGGTAGGGAGGCGCTGCGGCTGCTCGCTCGTGTGGCGGATCAGCATCCGGCGTTGCCCTCGGAGATGGAGTCGCGGCTGCCCGCCCGGATTATGGCGGAGTTGGGGCTGACGACGCCCAAAGCGGTCGTAAAATGGCTCTATCACCAGTCCGGCTCGCGAGTCGCTGAGGTGGCGCAGTTAGCAGAGATCGTGCTCGCGGTAGCGGCTGCCGGCGATCAGAGCGCAGCACTGATCGTCGAGGCGGCGGCGGTGGCGCTGGCGGAGTTGACGCGAACCATCCAGCGCCAACTCGGTGATCCAACACTGCCGATTGCCTTCGCCGGGGGCTTGTTGGAGCGCGACAACCGCTTGAGCCGCCGCTTGTCCAGCATGCTTCAGCTTCCAGCGATCCCGCATCCACGTTACCCGCCGGTGATCGGGGCGGCGCTGCTGGCACAGCAGCATTACTTGTCGGCAGTCAATCAGGAAGATCACGATGTCCACTGAGGACGCGAATGTCAAGACTACTCAGCTCGATCAACTGGCGACGGTCGACCTGCTGCGGATCATCAACGACGAAGACCAAAAAGTCGCGCTGGTGGTCAGGCGAGCGCTGCCGCAGATCGCGCAAGCGGTCGATGCGGTCGTCGCCGCTTTCGCGCGCGGCGGACGCCTGATCTACGCCGGGGCGGGCACCAGCGGACGGCTCGGCGTGCTGGATGCGGTCGAGTGCGTGCCGACGTTCAGCGTGTCGCCCGACCTCGTGATCGGGCTGATCGCCGGAGGCAGCCCGGCAATGATGCGGGCGGTCGAAGGCGCGGAAGATCGTCGGGAGCTAGGCGCAGCGGATATGCAGGCGATCCGCTTGACCGCCGCCGACGTGGTCGTCGGCATCGCCGCCAGCGGGACGACGCCTTACGTCCTCGGCGCGCTGGCTTACGCCGAGGGGATCGGCGCGGTGACGGTCGGCATCTCCTGCAACGATCCTGCGCCGCTGCTGGATCAGGCGCAGATCAAGATAGCGCTGCCGGTCGGTGCGGAAGTCGTCACCGGCAGCACGCGGCTGAAAGCTGGCACGGCGCAGAAAATGACGCTCAACATGATCAGCACGGCGGCGATGGCGCGTTCGGGCAAGGTTTACGGCAATCTGATGGTCGACCTGCAAGTCACGAACGAGAAACTCGCTCGCCGCGCTTGCCGGATCGTGCAGCAGATGACTGGCGTCGACGAGACCACCGCGAAAAGCCTGCTCGCTGCGGCAAATAACAGCACCAAAGTCGCCATCGTCATGCAGCGGCGCGGCGTCGATGCCGAGACGGCGCGCGAACTGCTCCAGCAGGCGAACGGTTTTCTGCGCGCGGTGATCGACGGTTAAGCCCTGCCGCTAGCTTGCTGCTCCCCAAAGCAGCGAGCCTCACCTCAATTGCTTGCGGAAAATCAGTTCGGTCACGTCTGGTAGGACGTACCCGCTCACTTCCCCGATTTGCTCAAAGCCGTGTCGCTGATAGAAGCGCTGGGCGGCTTCGTTGAAATCCGACACCAACAAGAATAAGTCGCTGGCAACTTCGGCGCTGCGGCGCTCGACTTCGGCGAGCAGTGCCGAGCCGATACCGCTGCCTGACGCCTCCGGTCGCACGCCGATCAGCCGCAGATACGGGCTGCGCCCGAATGTCCCCTGCGGGATCACCCACGCGAAACCACAGGCGGTGCTCTGACAATCGGCGGTGATCAGCCAATCACCCCGTTCCATGCCTAACTCGAAGCCGGAGATCACCTTCGGGACGCTTAACCCGTAGCGCTGCCAGAGCGGTAGATCGACCATCCAAGCTGCTAGCAGCGGGATGTCAGCGGATGCCATTGGACGTATAACGAGTGACATAGTCGTATTGTAACGTAAAATCTCACCAGACAGCGCGCTGGTGGACTTAAGCCCACGTCCGTCGGATTAAGTCGACGTAATTCGCACCCGGCGTGATCTGCCCCAGCACGACCGGGCGATCCGCGCCGGTCAGCGCGGGCAGTGTGCCCGGTCGCGCGTGCCATGTCTCATACGCCAGCACCGCGAACACTAGCGCCTCCTTGTTGTCGCTGTCCATGCCGATGTCCTCGTGCGTCAGCACCGGGGTGGGGTGGAGCAGTCCGGCGAGCAAGTCGACCATCGCCGGGTTATGGCGACCGCCGCCGCCGAGGATCACCTCGCCCACCGGCGCGGGCGCGAACTGAGCATAGGCGTCGGCAATCGTCTGGGCGGTCAGCGTCGTCACGGTGGCGACGATACTGGCGGGGTCGTTGCCGCGCTCCTGACCTTCCTCGATCAACTGGCGCGCCATCGCTTTGCTGAACAACTCGCGCCCGGTTGTCTTGGGCGGCTTGGCTTGATAGTAGGGGTGCGCCAGCAGTTCTTGCAGCCACTCCTCGTCGATGCGTCCGCGCCGCGCGAGGCTGGCATCCTGATCGAATGCCTGCGCGCCGCCCGTAAGCTGAACGATCATTGAGTCGATCAGCGCGTTGCCCGGTCCGGTATCGAAGGCTCGCGGCGCGCTGGTCGTGTCCGCCAGCGGCGGCAGGAAGGTCACGTTGCCGATCCCGCCGATGTTCTGGATCGCGCGCCATTTGGTCGGGTGACGCAGCAGCAGCCAATCGACGTAAGCCGTCAGTGGCGCGCCTTGTCCCCCGGCGGCGACGTCGCGCGGGCGGAAATTGCTGATCGTCGTGATGCCGGTGCGCTCGGCGATGACGGCGGCTTCGGTCAGTTGCAGCGTCGATCCGACCGTGTTATCCGGCTCGACGTTGTGCCAAAAGGTCTGCCCGTGCGATCCAACCAGATCGACGTCTTGGGGGTTGTGTCCGCTTTCGGCGATCACGCGCAGCGCGGCGTCCGCGAACAGCTCGCCCAGCGCGAAATTTAGCTTGCACAGTTCGTCGACGCGCCCGCTGTCCGGCTGGCTCGCCGTGAGGATACGCGCTTGGAATCCCGCTGGATACGCATAGCTGATCCCGTAAACGATCCGCGCCTCAAGCTGCGGCGGCGCGCCGGTAAGCTCGCATAAGGCGGCGTCGATTCCGTCCGCCGACGTGCCGGACATTAAGCCAACGATCAGCATAAGTGTCACTTTCAACGATCTATGGGCTTTGTGCGGTAGCCCAACTCTGCGGAGAGTATACGCCGGAGCGGAGAGGATGCGCATCATCCCTCGTTAACCAATTTGACTGGCTTTTAGGCTTGGGAGCGACAGCGAATTAAGTCGAAAAACTGGTTTTGGTGCAGCGCTGCGGTTCGTTTAGTCGATTGGTGGGTTCTTCAATTGAGGGATTGGTGACTCCGGTGGGATTCGAACCCACGACCAGGTGCTTAAAAGGCACTTGCGCTACCACTGCGCTACGGAGCCACGCTGAGAGACATTTTATCCGACTTGACCGATATTTCAACCCACAAACGCCGCTTCTGTGTCCTGACATCAAAGTTTTGGCGATGAATCGATGGAGCTATCTTGTGTTGATTGTGCGAATGCGTATGCTAGAATTGATTTAGTCGCCCCTGTAGCTCAGAGGATAGAGCAGCGGTTTCCTAAACCGTGTGCATAGGTTCAATTCCTATCAGGGGCAATGTGAAATGTAATATTGAAAACGCGCTCAATCTGGGCGCGTTTTGTTTTGCTAATTGCTACCGGCTAATCGCCAACTGCCGCTTGTATAAGTCCATCGTGAAAAAGCGCACAAAATCGCGGCGGTGGGTGTATAATCGGGGCGCAGATGACGTAAGGAAGCTGATATGCCTTTTCCGATCATTCTAGCGCATGGGGCGCTTGGACCGTTCGACGAGTTGATCATGCTCGGCGCGGTGGTGATTTTCCTCGTCATGATGGGCATTAGCTGGGTCAAGAGCCGCAACACGCGCCCTGAATTCGCAGAACAAGAAGAAACCAAGCGTGATCAATCTGAGACAACGCCTGCGCCCGACGCGCCGGATCGCTTTACTCTGGATTAGCGCGGCGCTGCTGTTGGTGCTGGTCGCGCCGTCGGCGGTCTCGGCGCACGGCTACATCGTCCGCGCGATCCCTGAAGACCGCGCCGTTTTACAGCGTTCACCCGCGCGTATCCAATACTGGTTCAGCGAGAATCTGGAACCTGAGTTCACCTCGATCACCGTGCGCGATCAAGCTGGCAGCGTGATCGCGACCGGCGGCGTCGACGCCAAAGATTTTTCGCTGCTTTCGACTCGCTTGCCCCCGAATTTGCCCGATGGCGCCTACATTGCCGAACTGCGGACGGCGTTCGCCAGCGACGGTCACGTGATCGTCGAGAGTCAGGTCTTCTTTATCGGCGATGCGGTCGCCGGGGTCGCTGGCGCGTCCAGCGGCGATCAAGCCGTCCCGCTGGAGGTGGTCTGGCGCGTGCTGGTGCTGTCGTCGTCGCTGCTGCTGTTGGGCGCGTTCGCCGTCTACTCGATGGTGCTGGTTCCGGCGTGGGGCAGCACCAAATATCCCGCCGGATTGCTGCCGCCGCGCGTGATGAATCGCCTGAACTGGATCGTCGCCGTCGCGCTGTTGATCGCCTTTGGTGGTAATGTCCTCGCGCTGATCCAGCAGACGATGGTCTTTTTCGGCGCGGATGCCGGACGTGTGCTCGGCGATGGACTGTACAACGTCGTGCGGATCGGCACGACCTTTGGCGACACGTGGAACGCACGCATGGCGCTGCTGATTCTGGTGACGCTGCTGTTCGCTGCCAGCGTCTACCTGCGCGGCAGCCAGCCGGAGACGGTGCGCGCCTTCTGGGTGGCGAACGTCTGGGTGACGATGTTGGTGCTGGGGACATTCAGCGTCGGCAGCCACGCCGCCGGGTCGCTGCTGCTGCCATGGATTGCCATCGCCAGCGATTGGCTGCACGGGGCGGCGGTCGGTTTCTGGGCGGGCGGAGTTGCGGCGCTGGCGTTGGTTTTGCCGGTCGCCGTCCAGCCTTACGAGGGCGAGGCGCGCCGTCAAGCCATCCTCGCGGCGCTGCGCCGCTTCACGCGGATCGCGACGGCGGGCTTGTTGATCGTCGTCACCACCGGGATTTACAACGCGCTCAACTGGTTCACGACGCCGCAGGAATTGGTGTCGAGTTACGGCGGCGCGCTGGCGCTCAAATTGATCCTCGTGGCGCTGCTGGTGGCGGTCGGCGCGGCGCATCACGTCGCCGTCTCGCCGGAGCGCTATCAGCGCTGGTCGAGCCTGATCGCGCGGCTGCAAAGGTTGATCCCGACGCTGCGGATCGAGGCGCTGTTGGTGCTGGTCGTGCTGATCTCGGTCGCCTACCTGAGCGCGACGCCGATCCCGCAGCCGACGCTCGCCGGGCAGACAACTCCGCCGCCGACCGACTCGCAGACGGTCGACGGCTACGTGATCGACACCACGATCACCCCCGGCGGACCGGGGATCAACACCTACGACGTTGAGGTCGAGCAGGGCGGTCAGCCGGTCGATGGGCTGACGATCTTCCTGCGTATGAGCGAACCCACCCGCGATTCGCGCGGCGACTGGCACCAACTCGAAAGCATCGGCGACGGGCTGTATGCCTCGGTCGGCGACGAGATCAGCCAGCCCGGCGAATGGTGGACAGTCGTCCAATTCAGCGATCCAGCCACCGGCAGCGACGCGACTACGACCCGCGCAGCGTTCGACTGGCAGATCAGCGACGACGCCTCGGTGATCAACTCGCGCGCGCCGACGCTGCTCAACTGGCTGGCGCTGGCGAGTGTTTTCGCCGCGCTGATCTACGCCGCCTATCCGGTGCTGAATCGCTTTTACCGCTCGCTCGACCTCAACCCGACGATTGTCTTCGTGGCACTGGGCGCGACGGCGGCGGGGATCGCCGTCTTGGTGATCGGCATTATGCTGACGGCGCAGACAGGCGATGCTTACGAACTGACGGTCAACCCGCCGCCACAGGTGGTCAATACTGTGCTGCCGAGTCAAGAATCGGTTGCGCGCGGGCAAGCCTTGTACGATCAGGCGTGCGGCGCGTGGGCGGGCAACGCCGACCTCGAAGAACTGGTGCGGCGGCTCAACCGCACCCGTGACGAGACCCTGTATGCGGCGGTCACGCACGATGGCTGGTGGAGCTTACCGCCCTGCGAGGCGGATTACAGCGCCGATCAGTGGTGGGACGTGGTCAACTACGTCCGTTCAATGGAACCGCTGAGCGGATAAGGTTGGTGTAGGGGCAGGTTTCAAACCTGCCCCTACGAGACGTGACAGTATGGACGCCGTGTAGGGGCAAGGCGCGCCTTGCCCCTACAGGTTGCGATTGTGTAGATGTAGGGGCGTTATATATAACGCCCCTACGGGTGAATTGATAGCTAGGTCAGCGCTCGTAGGAGAGACGATGCTCAAAATTATCACCACTTCAAGCGACACGACGGTCGCACAGCGGATCCACGAAGATTTCGCGGCGGCGGGCTATCAGATTGACGAAGGCAGTCCGGTGCGCGGCGACGTGGTGCTGCTGCTCGTCTCCCCGACGGCATTCGCCGACAAGGAATTCATGGATCGGCTGGATCAGGCGCTCGACCTCAGCTCGCACATCATCCCGGTCGCCAGCACGCCAATGACGCTGCCTGATCTGATCGGGCATCTGGAAGTCGTCGATTTCAGCGGTGGCTACGACTTCGAAGCGTTGAAGGCGCGCGCTGACGAAGCGGCTTCGCCCCTAATCATGCGCGTTCTGACGCCGACCGCGAAGCGCTCGAATCGCGGCGTGGGGGTTGTGCTGGGGGTGGTCGCGCTGTTCATGTTCGTCGTCGGTTTGATCGCCGTCGGCGTCTTCCATCTCCAAGCGCCGGTCGAGGAGTACAACGGTATCGACACGATGGTGGCGCTGACGCGGGATGTGATCGCTGCGCCGCAGCTCCAGATTTACGCCGAATTCCTGCCGCACAGCACCGAGGACGCTTCTAATTACGTCGCGACGCTGATCGCCGTGCCGTCGCCCTACCGTCCGCTGGTGGCGATGACGGCGACGGCGGTCGCGGCGACGCAGCAAGCCGGGGGTTAGCGCGGGATGGCGGAAGCGGTTTTCATCGTCGGGGCGGGTCCGTCCGGGATCAGCAGCGCCTACTATTTGCAGCGGGCGGGCATCTCGTACCGCGCGGTGGATCGCGCGGCGGTCTACGCCTCGACGTGGTCGAATCTCTATCCCTCGCTGCGGCTGAACACCGCCGGATTCGTCACCCATCTGCCGGGACAGCGCATCCCGCTGCGCTACGGTATTTATCCGTTGGGGAGCGACTTCTACCGCTACATCAACGATTACATGCGGCGGCACGAATTCAATATCGACCTCGGCGTCGAGGTCAAGCGGGTCGCCCCCGACGGCGAACAATGGCTGGTCGAGACGTCGCAAGGAACAGATCGCTACTCCTGCGTGATCATCGGGTCGGGACGCTTCGGCAACCCCTATCTGCCTCACATTCCCGGAGTCGAGAGCTTCACCGGGCGCTTTTTGCATTCTCACGATTTCACCGATCCGAAGGCTTTCGCGGATCAGCGCGTGCTGGTGGTCGGCAACGGACCGAGCGGCGTCGACATCGCCGTCGCGCTCAACGGGGTGACGCCCCATCCGGTGCTGCTGGCGATCCGCAGCGACATCGTGATCGCTCGGCAGTATCCCTATGGCTTGCCCAACACCGTCTGGCACTTGATCTCGTACCTGCTGCCCAAGCGCTGGCGTAAGGGCTTTCTCAATCGGGTGAATTACCAGACTTACAGCGACCTCGCCGACCTCGACCTGCCGCTGGCGCCCAACCGCGACGACCGCATCGGCACGTCAGCTCCCGCGCGCGGGCGTGACCTGATCGACGCGGTGCGCGCCGGACGGATCGAGGCGGTCAAGGGCTTGGCGCGGCTGGAAGGCGACTGCGCCGTTCTAGACGACGGCAGCAGTCACGAGGTCGACGCCGTGATCATGTGTACCGGCTATCGCCCGGTGCTGGATTATCTGGACATCGAGTACGAAACCGACAGCGAAGGTTGGCTCGTTCGCAGCGACCCCGACGGCACCGAGATCGCCGGGTATCCGGGGCTGTATCTGGTCGGGCGCTACTATCGCGGGCTGGGTCCGCTGCACAACATCCGCAGCGAAGCGCGGACGACGGTCAAGGCGATTGAGGAACGGCTGCAACAACCTCACCCCTAAACCCCCTCTCCATTACATAGAGAGGGGACTTTAAAAACCCTTTGCAACCTGTTTTTCTCCCCCTCTCTACGCAGTGGAGAGGGGGGCGGGGGGTGAGGTTATTGGGCGGGGGTGGGGTGATCTTTACGCCGTGACCGTCGCGCTGACGCTGTCGATGCCGGTCGCGCCGCTCGGATGCGGCGGATTGTCGTCGGTGATCTGCATCTCGCCGCTGCCGTCGTAGCAGCGCACCGCGAAGGTGTGCGACCCGCTGGCGAACTGCCAGTTGTAGCGCCAGATCACCCACGTCTCCGACGACAGCGGATCGCGCAGTTCGGCTTCGACCCACTCGCCGTCGTCAATGCTGACCTCGACCTTCGAAATCCCGCGACTGCCCGCCCACGCGATGCCGCCGACCGGGATCAACTGCTGCCCGTCCTGCTCGAACTTCTGGTTGACCGCGACCGTATCGATCACCGACGTTGCCCGGACAACCGCCTGCTTATCCCAACCACGCACCACCCAATAGCCGTCCACGTCGTGATTCATCACCTCAATGCCGGTGATCCACTTCGGCTGTTTCATACCGTAATGGTCGGGGATGTGGATGCGCAGCGGAAAGCCGTTGCGCGCGGGCAGCGGCTCGCCGTTGAAGGCGTAGGCGAGCATGATCGCCGGGTCGTCGTTAATCTGCTGGAGGGCGACCGTCTCGAAGAAGCCGTCCGCGCCGGTGATGTAAAGGTGAGTCGCGTCGGCGGGCAGGTCGACCTCAGCCAGCACTTTCTGCATACTGATACCCGTCCAGAGCACGGTGCTGATCAAGTCGCCGCCGATGCGGTTGGAGATGCAGCCCTGCGTGATGTACTGATCCATCGATTCGAAGTTGTTGCGCAGGTCGTCGAGCGTGAACTCGGCAAGCTGCGATTTCGTCCCGTCGGCGGCGGTAGCGGTGAACGGCAGCGTCCACGTCGTCCCGTCGATCTCCGGCGGCACCGGTGCGATATCGATCCGGTAGTGGTTGGCGACGTTGGTCAGTTCGGGGCGCGTCCCCGGCGCGGGCACGACTGCCGCGCTGGCGTTGGGCAGATCAGGGTTGGGAACGGCGGTTGAGTCCGGGGCAAAGGTGACGCTGGTCGTGCCGCCATCGCTGCCGGAGAGTACGCCTAATCCCGCGCCGACCACCGTGATCGCTGCCGCCGACGTGCCCAGCGTGATCAGGAAGCGGCGGCGGTCGAGGTTCTGCACCGTCGCGTCCGTTTCCGCGTTAGCGGACTGCGGGATGACCGGGGCGACGAGACGGTTATAGGCGTAGTTGTGGGTGTAGCCCCAGAGCAGGAACAGCCCCATCAGCCAGACGACGCTGGTCGTCGTGTCGGCGCCGAACAGCGTCGTATTGGCGATGCTCATCAGCGTGAGCGGGATGCCGACGATCAAGCCGAGGATCACGCCGGGCAGCCAATCTTGCCGCCGGGTGACGCGGCGCATTACGGCGAAGAAGATCGCGCCCGCGACGATGCCGATCACCAGCAGCGTGACGATGCCCATCGACTGCTCGACCGCCTTGCTCGCCGTATCGGTGGCGACGCCCAAGCCTTTGAACAGCGCAGTCATGGTGTCGATGGTGGCGGTGAGGATGCTGCCGGGAGTGTAATCGCGGATGTAGCCGAACAGACCGAATGGTACGAAGGGGAAGCCGGCGATCTGCATTCCCACGTAGAACAGCGCTAGCAGCGGCAGCGTCAACAACCCACCGACCAGCGCACCGAGTAAAATACCGGGTTTTTTCATATGAAGCAGCCCTTTGCTGAGTGTGTACATCATCATAGCATCAACTCCTAGCGTGCGGCGGAAATCTTGCGTAGTTATTACCGTTGGTTAAGCTGGTCGTTGGCATTTCGAGGCGTGGGGCGTACAATCGCTCGCGCGAATTGCTTCAGGTTAGGACGCGAAAATGTTCATTGTCGATGCTCACGAGGATATTGCTTACAACGCGCTGCACTTCGGGCGCGATTACCGCCAGAGCGTCGCCGTCAAGCGGCGCAGCGAGGCGAACAGCGATCACCCCAACGGCATAGCGACCGTCGGGCTGCCGGAAAGTATGCTCGGTCGGGTCGGGATCGTGTTTGCGACCATCTTCACCGCGCCAGCGACCGCCAACATGATGGCGGCAGCGGTCACGCCCCATTACAAGGATGCGAAGGAAGCGAATCAGTTAGGCATGGCGCAGTTGGATTACTATCTGCGCATCGCCGACGAAAGCGACAAGTTGCAGCTAATCCGCACGCAGGCGGAACTCGACGCCGTAATCGCGACGTGGCAGCCGGGTAAGGAGATCGGCAAGCACCGGCAGGGCATCGTCCTGCTGATGGAAAACGCCGACCCGATCCTCGAGCCGAAGCAGTTCGAGGAATGGTACGCGCGCGGCTTGCGGATCGTCGGTCCGGCGTGGCAGGCGTCGCGCTACTGCGGTGGCACCGGGCAGCCCGGTCCGCTGACCAGTTTGGGGCGCGATCTGCTCGAAGTGATGGCGGGTTTCAACGCCATCCTCGACCTCTCGCACATGGCGGAGGAGTCGTTCCTCGAAGCGGTGGATCGCTATCAGGGCGTTGTGATCGCCAGCCATGCCAATCCGCGCCGCTTCCGCGACAGCGACCGTCACCTGAGCGACGAAATGATCCGCCTGCTGGTCGAGCGCGACGGCGTGATGGGCATCGTCCCTTACAACAATTTCCTCGCCAACGGCTGGAAACTCGGCGACCCGCGTGTCCCCTTCTCGACGGTGCTCGACGCGATGGACACGGTTTGCCAGATCGCCGGGAGCGCGGCGCACGTCGGCATCGGCAGCGACTTCGACGGCGGCTTCGGCTTGCAGAGCATCCCCGAAGGGATGGATACGGTCACGGACTTGTGGCAGATCGGCGACGGGTTGAAGGAGCGGGGCTACAGCGATAGCGATGTCGAAGCGATCCTCGGCGGCAACATGCTGCGCAAATTGAGGCAGTCGCTGCCCTGATGATCGGCATCCCGCAGCTTGGAGTCGCGCTCGCGGCGCTTGGCATTGTCTTGGCGTTGATGGGGCTGTTCCCCGGCGTAACCGGGATTCAGCCCGCTGTCGGCGTCGGCGTCTTGCAGTTCGTGTCGATTTTGATCGGCTTCGGGCTGCTGGACTTCGGCGCGCTGATTTACGCCAAGTCCACCTTTTACGTCGGGCGGGCGGCGACGCTCGCCCAGCAGATCGGCGTGCGGCTGACGCTGACCGGCTTGGTGCTGGCGGGACTCGCGGGGCTAGCGGACTTTCTGGGTTTTGGATCGCACGCGCGGACGGCGACCAGTGACGTGTACTTCGGACAGCTTCAGGCGATTGGTCTGTTAGGCAGCCTGCTGATCTCGGCGGTCGGCGTCGTGATCTACGCGCTGTCCGGTAGTCCGCCGGAAGAATGAAAAATGGCTGAGCATTGGTTGCTCCCAAGATACCAATTCATGTTACTATAAAGAGGCTGTTTACTATTTGAATTGATTCAAACTTTTAGTTTTCAGTAAAAGCACGAACTTCCTGCCCTAAATGGGTTGAAAAGATCGCGATCATCGCCGCGCAGGTGAAAAGTTTGAATCGCTTCTTAAGTTTGAATCGGGTGATTGAATTGACCATATTCCTTGTGACGAGGAGGAGAACGGATGCGTAAAACTGCTTTGGTTTTGCTATTACTTGCGGTGTTCCTGACGCCGATATTACAGGTGTTCGCGCAGGATCGACCGAATATTCCTGATTTATTGGACAATGACTCCGATGGGCGTTTCACGACGCTGATGGCGGCGGTTGACGCGGCTGGGCTGCGCGGTATGTTGGAAGGCGACGGTCCCTTTACCGTGCTCGCGCCGACCAATGATGCTTTCGCGGCGCTGCTCGATCAAACCGGCATGACGCAGGACGACCTGCTGGCGAATACGCAACTGCTGAAGCAAATCATCCTCCAGCACGTCATTCCCGGTCGCTATCTGTTCCGCGACCTGACCAGTGGTCCGACGCTGCCGTCACTGCTGGTCGGGCAGAGCGTCACCTTTGACTTGACCAGCGGCGTGTTCACCGCCAACGGCGCGAACATCGGCGACGTGGACAACCTCGCCTCCAATGGCGTCGTCCAAGTGGTCAACTCGGTCATCCAGCCACCAGCGCTGGCACGACAAACGATGCTGAACGCGGTCGCGGCGCTGCAATCTCCACCAACGGCTGAGCCGACGGCTGTCGCTACCGAAGCCCCCGCGGTTGCGGGCGTTCCGGCGGCGCTGCCTGATCTGCCGACGCTGTTGGCGAATGAAGGACAGTTCTCGACGCTGCTGGCGGCGGTTGACGCGGCGGGCTTGAACGGCTTGCTGCAAGGCGCCGGTCCCTTCACGCTGCTCGCACCGAGCGACGACGCTTTCGCGGCGCTGCTCGACCAGACCGGCATGACGCAGGACGATCTGCTGGCGAACACGCAGCTTCTGAAGCAGGTTATCCTCCAGCACGTGATTCCCGGTCGCTATCTATTCCGCGACCTGACCAGCGGACCGACCCTGCCGTCGCTGCTCGTCGGGCAGAGCGTCAGCTTCGATTTGACCAGCGGCGTCTTCACCGCCAACGGTGCGAACATTCTCGACGTGGACAACCTCGCCTCGAACGGCGTCATGCTCGTCGTCGACAGCGTGATCCTGCCGCCGAGCGTCCAAGCGATGCTGGCACCGGCTGAAGCGCCGACTGCCGAACCGACGGTCGCGCCCACCGAAGCCCCCGCGGTTGCAGGCGTACCGGCTGCGCTTCCCGACCTGTCGACCCTGCTGGCGAACGACGGACAGTTCTCGACGTTGGTGGCGGTGGTTGACGCCGCCGGTTTGAACGGCTTGCTGCAAAGCGACGGTCCCTTCACGCTGCTCGCGCCGAGCGACGACGCTTTCGCGGCGCTGCTCGATCAGACTGGCATGACGCAGGACGACTTGCTGGCGAATACCCAACTGCTCAAACAAATCATCCTTCAACACCTGATTCCCGGTCGCTATCTATTCCGCGACTTGACCAGCGGACCGACGCTGCCCTCGCTGCTCGTCGGGCAGAGTGTCAGCTTCGACCTGACCAGCGGCGTGTTCACTGCCAACGGTGCGAACATCCTCGACGTGGACAACCTCGCCTCGAACGGCGTCATGCTCGTCGTCGACAGCGTGATCCTGCCGCCGAGCGTCCAAGCGATGCTGGCTCCGGCGGAGCCGACCGCCGAAGCGCCGACTGCCGAGCCGACGGTTGCGCCGACCGAAGCGCCAGCGGTTGCTGGCGTCCCGGCTGAGCGCCCGAACTTGATCGAAGTTTTGCAGAATGACCCGGATGGACAGTTTACGACGCTGCTGGCGGCGCTCCAAGTCGCCGGGTTGACTTCAGACCTATCGACGGGCGGACCGTACACGCTCTTGGCGCCGACCAACGACGCTTTTACCGCCGCGATGGAGTCGATGGGCATGTCGCCCGCCGACATCATGGCGAATCCCAGCATCCTGACGCAGCTCATGCAGTATCACGTCGTGCCGGGACGCTACTTCTTCCGTAACTTGACCAGCGGACCGACGCTGCCGACCCTCCTGCAAGACGAGTCGGTGACGTTTGATCTGACCAGCGGCGTCTTCACGGTGCAGGGCGCGAATATCAGCGGCATCGACCAGCTTGCCTCCAACGGCATCGTCTTCACGATTGACTCGGTCATGATCCCACCGTCGGTGCAAGCGATGCTGGCACCGGCAGCCACGCCCGAACCGACCGTCGAGCCGACGGCTGAACCGACCCCGGTCGCGGGCGTCCCGGCGGAGCGTCCTGACCTGCTCACGGCATTGGCGGACGATCCCAACGGGCAGTTCTCGACGCTGCTGGCGGCAGTTGACGCGGCGGGCTTGACCGACACGCTGCAAGGTGCCGGTCCCTACACCCTGCTTGCGCCGAGCGACGACGCTTTCGCGGCGCTGCTCGACCAAACTGGCATGACGCAGGACGACCTGCTGGCGAATACGCAGCAGTTGAAACAAATCCTGCTCTATCACATCCTGCCCGGTCGCTACCTATTCCGCGACTTGACCAGCGGACCGACGCTTCCGACGACCTTAGTCGGGCAGAAGGTCAGTTTCGACCTGACCAGCGGCGTGTTCACGGCTGAGGGCGCGAACATTGGCGACGTGGATAACCTCGCCTCGAACGGCGTCTACCACGTCCTCGACTCGGTGATGATCCCGCCGTCGCTGCAAGCTGCCTTGATGCCTGCTGAGACGACCACTGTCGCCAGCCCAACGGCGCATTGGCGCTTCGCTCAGTTCGCGCCGGACGTCTCCAGCGCTGACCTGACCGTCGACGGCGCCAGCTCCGACATTAGCGGCGTGTCGTTCGCCAGCATCAGCGACTGGGTGGGCGTCGATCCGGGCACCTACGAAGTGAGCGCCAACTCCGCGACTGTGAGCGTCGACGTCGCCGAAGGCGACTGGGTGACGCTCGCGCTGACCGGCTCAGCCGGGGCGGACTCGCTCATGATCACGCCGCTGTACGAGACGACCACGCCGCTGGCGGAGGGCGCTGCGCGCTTGAGCGTCTTCAACAGCGTGCAGGGCAGTTCCAGCTACGACGTGCTGGTCGACGGGCGGGCGAGGGTGATCGGGCTGGGCTATCCCGGCACACTCAACGGGAACGACGGTTACTTCTCGGTCGATCTCGCGGCGGGAACCTACAGCATTCAATTCGTGAACTCCGGTCGCCCCGGCGAGGTCGTGGTCAACCTCCCGGCGGTTTCGCTGGATGCGGGCAAAAGTGCCTTCATCGCTCCGGCGGGGACGCCGACCGCACCCGGCGTGGCTATTGTCACGACCGACGCGCCCTAACGCGCCACGATCTGCGATTTTAAATCAACAGCCCCGCTCAATCGAGCGGGGCTGTTTTTATTTACGGGGATTACGTTGAGACGGCGGCGGTCTCGGCGGTGTCCTCAGCGGGCGGTGGTGGCGGGGGCGGCGGCGGTGCTTGCACCATCTGCGCCAGCAGATAGGTGAGTTCGTTCCGCAGCCGTTCGCCGAACTGCTTACGATTCTCCTCCGGGCGCTGCCCGGTCAGCGAATAGGTGAAATTCTCGTGGATGCTGCCGTTGACGACGCGCATCTCCGGCTCCCAGTGGTCGATCTCGCTCCAGCGATTGCCTCCGCAGCCGTACAACTCGAACAAAATCTGCACCTCGCCGTGCATCCCCGTGAAACGCAGGTCGAGCGCTACCGGCAGGATGGCGTTCTGCTTATTCATCCGCTTGAGCAAGACGCTGGTCAGGCTGCGCGCGACCGGGCGGACGGCGCGCTGCGCGTGCTCTGCGTCGAGCAGTGTCGCGCTCTTGCGGACGGCGCGGTCGAGCGACTTGACCAGCCGCTTACCGGCAATCGTCTCGCTGCGGGCGACGCGCCCGTAGCGGTCGTACTGGCTGATCCGCAGCCCGGTGACGTGCCAGCCGGACAGCTTGACTCCGCTGCTGCCGATCAAGAGCTTGCGCACCATGTAGCTGCCGGGCGAGCAGGGCAGCGGGAGCGTATCGCTTTGGGCGTGCTGCTGCCAAAGCTGCCGCCGTCCGTTGGTCGAGTTGGGATCCATCAGCGGCGTGATCACGTAGGGTGGCTGCCACGTCGGGAAGGTCGGCGGACGCGAGAACAGCAGCCGGAGGATCACCGAGATCACCCACAGCAGGATCAGCACGACGGCGGCGACGCCAATCACCAGCGCGAGGTTATCCGGCTTGGATAGATCGAGCGACGGGATGATCGACGGCGCGCTGGCGGGCGCGGCGTTGGTCGGTTGGCTCAGCGGCGGGATGAACACGCCAATCGAGCCGATGCTGCCGCTGCCAACCTGCCCCCGCTGATCGAGCGGCGGCAGTTGGTCGAGACCGACGGTCACGTAAAAGGTCTGGATGATGCCCGAAGGAAACTGCGACGCCGGCGTGCTCAACTCTAACTCGTCGCTTTCGCCGGACGCCAGCGGCTGCACGGTCGCCGACGCCAAGCGTTTGCCATTGCTGTCGAACAAGTCGACCGGCTGCTCGCTGCTTGCCGTGCCATTGTTGATGATCGTGAAATCGACCAACACCTGACCGTCTTTGACCTGACTGCTGATGTTGAGGATTCGATAGTCAAGGGCTTGCTGTGCGGCGGCTCCGCCAGCGGCGAATAAGATGAACAGCGGGATAAGCAGTAGTCGGCGCATAGATTTCCTCGGTCGCATTCCTCCTAAATATAGTTTGAAATCGGTTCCTTTCCAAGTCGTTTAAGCGACGGCTGCCCCACGTTTGCAAACCTGTCCGGTCCATGTCCGATTTGTGTCCGCTGAGGCGGGACGAACAGCTAGTCACCCTGAGATGCTGGGTCTATCGACCGTTTGGCAGCTTTTAAGGGGACTACGATGAAGCTGTACAACACTATGCCCGATGGCGGTCCACACCCGCCCGTGCCACCGCCGCTTTGACCGTCGCGTTAAAGCAAACAACGGCTCGCCTTCAAGCGAGCCGTTGGGCTTTCTTCAGCCAAACTCCCCGAAGCAAAAACGAAATTAACGCGCTGCCGATCAAACCCGTGTTACATCTGCCATCAGTTTTCCGTTCTTAGTCGCTAAAGCACTCCAAGCAGCGCCGGATTCCGCTGGAAAGAGTAAGTTGGATAATCTGCATAAATTCGTTTGACAGAAACGATTATATTATATGAAGATACCGATAATGGTTTAGATAGAGGTAGTTTATGCGTCTTCCTGATGGTGGTCCTCTGCCACCGGTGCCACCGCCGCCGGAATAAGTCGCGGCGCAAGTCGTCTCACCTCGTCACTCAATCCGCTGGCTCAACTGCGGCTTTGCGCCGTTTTCTTGTTCCTGCTGCCCGTTGATCTGCCTTCGCGCCTCAAATTGATTATAATCGGGCGACTGTGATCATTCAGGCGGCGGAGTCCCGAATATGCAGCACTTGACTACACTCTCCCAGATCGTCAACGCCGCCTCGACGGTCGCGGAGTTGGCGCGCTCAGCGCAGACCTACAGCTATGGCGTCGGCAGCAGCGCGACCTGCTACCTACATCTGAAAGGCGGCGAGGTGCGCATCAACCGGAACGATCAGCCGTTGATCGAGATCACGTCGCAGCTTCAAGCGCCGTTCGGCTGGCGGATCGCCGCCGAGCAGGACGAAGCAGGCGTTTATTTCGTGGCGCTGCGCCGCCCGGTCGTCGGCGCGATGGCGTCGGCTGTCTTTTTCGTGACCGTGCCGCTGGATGCTTATCTGGTGCTCAAGCTCGATCACACCCGGCTGAGCCTCGACAACGTCACCGGCGTGATCGAACTGCCGCCGCAGATCACGACGCTGCGGATCGGGGCGCCGGAGACCACGACGGCGATTCCGCCGCGCGTTTAAGCCGATTTGCCCCTTTCAATGCCTACTGCCAACAGTTATTATCATCAATATCTGTTTTATTCATCGAGCAGGAGTGAATGAAGCTATGACGACTGCAATCAACCAGCGCGGCTACGCGCATCCTGACGTGCTGGTCTCGACTGAATGGGTCGCGCAGCACGCCGACGATCCTAACCTGCGCATCATCGAGTCGAACGAAGACCCGCTGCTTTACCCCTCGCGCCACATCTCCGGCGCGGTGCAGGTCGATTGGACGACCGACCTCAACGATCAAGTACGGCGCGATTATCTGCGCAAAGACGGCTTCGAGCAGTTGATGGCGCGCATCGGTGTCACGCCGGAGACGCTGGTCGTCTTCTACGGCGACAAGAATAACTGGTGGGCGACTTACGCTTTCTGGGTGTTCCAGTTGTTCGGGCACGCCAACGCGAAAGTCATGGACGGCGGACGCGCCAAGTGGGAGCGCGAAGGTCGCCCGATGACCCGTGACGTGCCGGAGTTTCCGCCCACCGAGTACAGTGCGCCGGAGCGCGACGACAGCCGAATCCGCGCCTTCCGCGATCAAGTGCTGGCGCATCAGCAGGCGGGCAAACCGCTGATCGACGTGCGCAGCCCGGCGGAGTACAGCGGCGAGCGGCTGCACATGCCCGATTATCCCAACGAGGGCGCGCTGCGCGGCGGGCACATCCCCGGCGCGAAAAACGTCCCGTGGAGCAAGGCGATCAATCCCGACGACGGCACCTTCCGCTCTGCCGCCGAGTTGAAAATGCTCTACGAGGGCGAGCAGGGGCTAAGACCGGATCAGGACGTGGTGACCTACTGCCGCATCGGCGAGCGCAGCAGCCATACGTGGTTTGTGCTGACCTATCTGCTCGGCTACCCGACGGTGCGCAACTACGACGGGAGCTGGACGGAATACGGCAACCTCGTCAACGTGCCGATTGAGCGCTGACGATGGCAGACTATCCCGAAAAACTGGCGGAAGTGGTCGAGGACATGCAGTCGATCACCGACCGCCGCGAGCGCCAAGACCTGCTCATCGAGACGGCGGATCGCTTCGACGAGGTGCGCGTGCCGCCGGAGATCGCCGTCAAGCCCTACGACGAGGCGCACCGCGCGCCCGCCTGCGAATCTGAGGCTTACGTCTGGGCGGTCGATCAGCCCGACGGGACGCTGAAGTATTACTTCGACGTGCTCAATCCGCAGGGCTTGAGCGCGATGGCGATGTCCGTGATCCTCGCCGAAACCGTCTCCGGGCAGCCGCTCGATCAGGTCGTCAACGTCACCGACGACGTGGTGATCAAGGTTTTTGGCAGGGAACTCTCGATGGGCAAGGGCGCGGGCTTGATGGGTATCCTCGCCCTCGTGCGCGCTGAGGCTCGGCGGCGGCTGCAAGCGAATTGATGCACTACCGGGGGCGCACGCCGTGCGCCCCTACTTACGTCACGATCCCAACCCACTCAACAAATTCGCCGTCACGTCGATCATCTGCGTTTGCTGATCCGGGAATGGTGCTCTCGATTCGAGCTATAATCAAGTGAGCGAGGAGTAGACACGATGACTGAAAATTACAACGTCACCGCCGCCCACATCACCCAGACGCCCGGCGTCTGCGGGGGAGAACCGCATCTTGCCGGACACCGAGTCAAAGTGCGGCATGTCTATGTTTGGTATGAGATCATGAATATGAGCGCCGACGAGATCGCCGCAGAATATGGGTTGTCGTTGGCGCAGGTTCACGCAGCATTGAGCTATGCTTACGAACATCTCGATGACATCCGCACGGCGATCCGTGCTGAAGATGCCTTTGTCGAGACCTTATTCAAGGATCAGCCGTCCAAGCTGCCACGCCAATTGATCGACGATGATGACTCCGAATGAAATTCGGTTCTATTTTGATGAAAACGTCAAAACTCTGGTCGCAAAAGGTCTGCGAACGCGCGGAATCGACGTTTTGACGACTGCTGACGCGGGTCATATCGGTTGGAGAGATGAAGCACACTTAGCCTTTGCGCAAGCCGAAAACCGTGTGATCGTCACCCAAGATGCCGACTTTCTACGGCTGCATGCAAGTGGGCATCTACACGCCGGAATCGTCTACTACAAGCCGCAAGCGCGCACGGTGAAGCAAATTCTGCGTGGATTGATCCTGATCTGGGAAATACTTGATTCTGACGATATGAAAAATCATATCGAGCATTTATAAGGAGTTTTCGTTATGTCCAAAATTGTGGTTACCGGTGGCAGTGGCAAGGCGGGGCGTGCGGTCGTGCGCGACTTGCTCGATCACGGCTACGACGTGCTCAACGTCGATACCGCCGCGCCCGCCGAGCGGATTTCCGAATTTCTGCGCGTCGATTTGACCCACTATGGCGAGGCGGTCGAGGCGCTGACCGGCGCGGATGCGGTCGTGCATCTGGCGGCGATCCCCGCGCCGGGGCTGTTCACCGAAGAAGTGACCTTCCGCGTCAACTGCGCGCTCAACTACAACGTGTTTGCTGCCTCGGTCGCGCTCGGACTCAAGCGCGTCGTTTGGGCGAGCAGCGAGACGACGCTCGGCTTGCCCTTCGACCGCCAAAAGCCGCACTACGCGCCGATTGACGAGCAAGCGCCGCTCTACCCGGAGTTGAGCTACGCGCTCTCGAAGGTGCTCGGCGAAGAAATGGCGCGCCAGATGAACCGCTGGAGCGGCGTTCCCTTCGTCGCCTTGCGTTTTTCCAACATCATGGAACCGCACGATTACCAACGCTTCCCTAGCTTCTGGGGCGACCCGCTGATCCGCAAGTGGAATCTGTGGGGCTACATCGACGCCCGCGACGCCGCGCAAAGCTGTCGCTTGGGGCTGGAAGCCGACACCACCGGCGCGGAAGCCTTCATCATCGCCAACGCCGATACCTGCATGAATCGCCCGAATTCCGAACTTATGGCGGAAGTTTTCCCCGGCGTGCCGCTGCGCGACGTGGGCGACTACGACACGCTGCTGAGTATTGACAAGGCGCGTAAGCTGCTCGGCTACAACCCGGAGCATTCGTGGCGCAAAGCCCTATCGGTCTAGGGTGATTCATGAACTGGCGCGATCTGTTCTGGCTGATCCTCGCCTTCGTGATCACGCGGGCGGCGCTGGTCGGCGCGGGCGTGATCGCGCTGCGCTACTATTCCCCCAACGAGGGGGCGGAGTTCACACATCTGATCGACGGCGGCGCGGCGCTCGACCTGTGGTATCGCTGGGATGCCGGTTTCTACGCGACCATCGCCACCGATGGCTACGATTGGCTGAACACCCGCCAGCCCGCCGACGATCTGGCATTTTTGCCGCTCTATCCGCTGGCGGTTCATCTTGTCAGCGGGCTGACGCCGACCGGCTGCCTCGCCTCGCCCTACCTGAGCACCTGCGCGACGGTCGGCGGGCTGGTCGTCTCCAACGCCGCCTTGCTGATCGCGCTGCTGTTGCTGTTCGACCTCACGCTGACGCGCTACGGCAGATCGACGGCGTGGCGGGTGGCGCTGCTGCTGCTGGCGTCGCCGATCAGCATTTTTCTCTCCGGCGTCTATACCGAAGCGCTGTTCTTGCTGCTTTCCGTGCTGACTTTCTGGCTGCTGGAGCGGGATCGCTTTGGCTGGGCGGTGACTGCGGCGATCTTCGCCTGCCTGACGCGCTCGGTCGGCGTCGCACTCGTCCCGGCGCTGCTGTGGTATGCGTGGCGAAATGCAACCCCTTCCCCGCAGCCTTCGGCTGCCTCCCTCCCCCGAATTCAGGGGAGGGCGCAAACCGGATCGACTGAGCCTCGTTCTGACGATGAGCGCGACCTGAAGTCGTTCAAGCCCACTTCACTGCCTACGTCTTCAGCTTTTGTCGAAGCTTCTGAGAGAAACAGGCGATGGTACTCTCCCCTCCCTGAAGTCGGGGAGGGGCAGGGGGTGGGGTGGAGATTACTCCTCGCCCTCGTCCCCGCGCTGATCTTCGCCGCCTACATCCTGCTGGCGGGCGTGACGGTTGGCGATCCGCTGGCGTTCTTCAAGACCTACGATGCGACGTGGGGGCGCGCTGCCGGGACGCCGATTCAGGCGTTCACCGTCTATTTCAGCGGTGAGGATGTGACGTGGTTCGGCTGGCGCGTCTCGTGGATCGACCTGATCCTGACGCTGTTCTATCTGGCGCTGGCAGTCGCCCTGCTGATCCGCGAGCGCACGCGGACGTGGGGCTTGTTCGCCTTGTTCGCGCTGCTGATCCCGATTGCCAGCGGCACGCTGATCGGGATGCCGCGCTTCGGCGCGGTGATCTTCGCCTTCTACCTCTTGCTGGGCGGCTGGGCGGATCGCCGGTACAAGCAGGCGATCCTCTACGGCGCGTCGGTGGCGCTGGCACTGCTGTTCGTCGCCCGCTTCGTCACGTGGCGCTGGATTGCCTAAAAACAGGACTGAGGGAAAAGGACTGAGGACTGAGTGAAAAACAGTTGAAAGTTCAAAGTTAAAAGTTGAAACCGGGAGGTGTTGACGTTCCTTCATTTAACTTTCGACTTTTAACTTGTAACTCAACGAAGCTGATCTCAGTCCTCAGTCCTCGAACCTCAGTCCTATAACTCGCTGCAATCCCACATAAAGCCGCATTTGGGGCAGCGGACTTTGCAGGCGAGGCGGAACGTGTCCGCGCCGCACGCTGGGCAAACGGTCGAGAGGCTGTAGTTGGTCAGCGGCAGGAGAGCCGGTCGGCGGATGATTTGCTTGGGCGCTTCAGAATCACCGCTGAATCGATCTTTCGAACTCACAACTCATTCTCGCTACCTATCACTCGGTACTTAACAAAAAAGGGCATCCACACGAATGCCCCAGAGAGGCGACGACCGGATTCGAACCGGTGATCAAGCTTTTGCAGAGCTTTGCCTTGCCACTTGGCCACGTCGCCATTCGAGGGGCATTATACAGGTGGCTTCCCTCAATCGCAAGGTTGAACTCGGCTGCGCGCCGCGAATTGCTTGCGCAGACGGGGAAAAATCGCCACAATACAGGGCATGACTGAAAACAATTCTACCCTCGAACCCGAAAACGACGAACTGCTGGCGCAGGACGATAATTCTGTCGCTGAAGCCGCAGCGGAAAGTATCGACGCCGACGATTGGAGTGCGCCGTCTGAGACCGACGATCAAGCCGTCGATCCGGTCGTCAGCGCCGAGACCCTGCCGCCCGCACTGGACGACGACTGGATGATCGGCGACGTCGACGCGGCGCTGGCGGCGGTCGCCTCGTTCAGCGAGCTGACGCCGGAGGGCGAAGCCGAAGCGCAAGCCGACGCCGCTCGAACCGCACCCGCTTTCGTGCCGGAGATGCAGCTTCCACCGCTGACGACCCTCAAACGTGGACAGTTAGGATCGGTCGTCCCGGCGCTGCTGCTGATCGGCATTGGCGCGTGGCTCACTCTGCTGACGACGACCGGCACGCAGCCCGATCCGCTGCTGGTGGCGCTCGTGATCGGCGGCGGGCTTGTGCTGTCGCTGCTGGCGCAGTGGCTGGGCACGCGGCGCTGGTCGCGCGGGGCACTGTTTTTCGCGCTGGCGGCGCTGCTGCTGGCGGGCGCGGTCGCCGGGATCAACGCTTTTTCGCAGCAGCCCGGCGGCATCAACCTCGTGCAAGGCTATCCGCTGCTGATCGCCGCGCTCGGCGTGGCGTTCGTGCTCGACGGTATTCTGGCGCGCCCGGCAAGCAGTCGGGTGATCGTGCCCGGCGTGCTGCTGATCGGGGCGGGTGGCGTCGGCTTGACGGTGACGATAAATCTGCTGCCCGCGAACCTGCTCGATTTCGCCGCACCGCTGCTGCCGGTCGTGCTGGTGATCGTCGTCGTGCTGGTGCTGCTGCCGCTGATCTTCCGTCGCCGAAATGCCGATTAATTCCCAACCTCACCCCCCAACCCCCTCTCCATGCAATGGAGAGGGGGCGTACCCACTTTCGGCGGTTTTGCCCCAACCTGCTGATTTTCATCGCTTATCGCTTATCGCTCAGCACTTAGTCCTCAGTCCTCAGCACTTAGTCCTCAGTCCTTGACTCGGTACTGACTGATGCGCCTCGCCATCGATGCCAGCCGGACGACCGTCGCGCGCGTGACCGGGACGGAACGCTACGCCATCCAACTGATTCGCGCGCTGATCCGCCTGAATACCGATCACGAGATCACGCTCTATTTCCGCGATCAGCCGCCGCCGGGCTTGTTTCCGCCCTCCGCCCGTGTGACTCAGCGCGTCATCCCCTTTGCGCGGGCGTGGACGCACCTCCGCTTCGCCGTCGAACTCTGGCGTGACCGACCCGATTTGATGTGGGTTCCGGCGCACACGCTCCCGGCGCTGTTTCCCGGACGCGCCGCCGTGACCGTCCACGATCTCGGTTACAAGCTGTTCCCGCAGGCGCATCCGCCGGGGCAGCGGCTTTACCTCGACCTGACAACTCGCTACAGCGCGGCGCGGGCGGCGGTGGTTTTGGCGGATAGCCAAGCGACGGCGGACGACCTGACCCGCTGTTACGGCACCCCCGCCAGCAAAATCCGCGTGGTCTATCCCGGTGTCGATCCACCGCTGGTCGGTGATGGGACGTCGATGCGGGCGAAATACGGGCTGCCGGAGCGCTATTTCCTGTTCCTCGGCACGCTCCAGCCGCGGAAGAACATTCAGCGGATCGTGGAGGCGTACCGTCAATGGCGGGCGGCTCACCCCGGCGACCCGGCGGCGCTGGTGCTGGCGGGCGGGCAGGGCTGGCTCTACGACCCGGCATGGACGGCGGGCGTGGATGGCGTTATTCTCGCGGGCTACGTCGATGACGCGGACAAAGGCGCGCTCTACGCCGGATCGCTGGCGCTGGTCTTCCCGACCCTTTACGAGGGCTTCGGCTTTCCGGTGCTGGAGGCGATGCGCTGCGGCGCGCCGGTGATTTGCAGTAACACGTCGAGTCTGCCGGAACTGGCGGGCGATGCCGCGTTGCTGGTCGATCCGCTGGACGTGGGCGCGATAGCGGCGGCAATCGGACGGATAACCGACGATCCGGCGTTATCCGGCGATCTCCGGTCGCGTGGCGGCGAACAGGCACAGAAATTCACATGGGACGCCGCCGCGCTGGCGGCGCTGGCGGCGTTGACAGGGGAAATGGATTGAATATTTGCGTATATTGCTCGGCGAGCGACGCGATTGACGTGAAGTATTTCAAGGCTGCCGCCGAACTCGGCACGGCGATTGCCCAGCGCGGCGATACCTTGGTCTACGGCGGGGCGAGCGCGGGATTGATGGGGGCGGTCGCGCGGGCGGCGCAGGACGGCGGCGCGAAGGTACTGGGCATTATCCCGCAAATTCTGGTCGATATGGAGGTCGCTTATCACAACGCCGATCAACTGCTGGTCGTCGGCGACATGCGCGAGCGCAAGGCGGCGCTGGAAGCGCACGCCGATGCTTTCATCGGTCTGCCCGGTGGGATCGGCACGCTAGAAGAAGTCTTCGAGATCATGACGCTGCGCTACCTCAAGCAAACCGCCAAGCCGCTGGTGCTGCTCAGCGTCGATGGCTTTTATGAGCCGCTCGTGCGCCTGCTGGAGCACATGAATGAAGGCAAATTTCTTCGCAGCGGCTTCGCCTCGCTGGTGACGTTCGCGCCGACGGTCACAGCGGCGCTCGACTTCATCGATGGGGCGGAAAGCACGTAGCGCGATGTCCGTAGGGGCGTTCAATTGAACGCCCCTACAGTCCCGTGATATTGCGAATTTTCAGACACTCTCGACTAGAACAGGCTGAGTTGGCGGGGCGTATCGTCAGCGGAATCGGCTGGCGCCTCAGGCGGCGGATTGGGGACGGGCGGTTTCTTCAGGCTGCGCGGCACGTTGAGGTTATGCGCGTCGAGCCATGCGGCGCTGGGTCCCTCCCAGCCAAACTCGTTGAGGTCAACCCGCTCGCTGCTGGCGAGCAGGACGCCCTCGGCGCGCAGCCGCCCGCGTTGGAGCGCCGCCGCTTTGCTGGTGTCGGGTAAGCTGATGCCCCCTTTCGCGTTGATCACGCGGTGCCACGGGATGGTCGGCTCATCGACGCGCGAGACGGCATTCATGGCATCGCCGACCCAGCGCGCGCCTAACCGATCATAATCCACCGGATCAACTCCCTCCGGCGTGGGGATCATCGAGGCGATCTGCCCGTAGGTCGCTGCCGCACCCGCCGGGATTTGGCGCACAATTTCCCAGACGATTTTGTAGAACGGCAGCGGATCGGCGAGGTTGTACATTCGCGTCACTCCATGTAAACCTAGCTTAAATGTAGTCAATAATGTCGACAAAACCAATTATTTGAATTATCATGAATGCTATAAAATTATCGAAAAGGATGAGTCTGGTGGAAGATAAACTGCAAACCCTCAAGCAACGGCTCGCTGAGGTGGACGACCTGAACATGGCGGGCGCTCTGCTCAACTGGGATCAGACGACCTACATGCCCGAAGGCGGCGCGCCCGCGCGCGGACGCCAACTGGCGACGCTCAGCAAATTGTCGCACGAGAAGTTCACCGACGTCGAGATCGGGCGGCTGCTCGACGCACTGGAAGCGGCGAATCTGCCCGAAGACTCGGACGACGCCGCGCTGATCCGCATCACCCGGCGGCAGTACGACCAACTCACCAAAGTGCCGACTGCCTTCGTCTCGGAGATTTCCGAACACCTCGCCGAGACCTACCAGACGTGGACGCAGGCGCGCCCCGCCAATGATTTCGCGCGGGTGCGTCCGCTGCTGGAAAAGACGCTCGACTACAGCCGCCAGTTCGGGGAGTTCTTCGCGCCTTACGACCACATTGCTGACCCGCTGATCGACTTCAGTGACTACGGCATGAAAGCCGAGTCGGTACGGGCGGTCTTCGCCCAACTGCGTGCGGGACTGGTGCCACTGGTCAAGGCGATCACCGATCAGCCGCCGACCGACAACTCGTTCATCTACAGCCACTATCCGCAGCAGGCGCAGCTTGACTTCGGGCAGCGCGTGATCAAAGCCTACGGCTACGACTTCACGCGCGGGCGGCAGGATTTGACCCATCATCCGTTTATGACCAAGTTCTCCGGCGGCGACGTGCGCATCACCACTCATGTCAAGGAGAATGATCTGCGCGATGCCCTGTTCAGCACGCTGCACGAGGCGGGGCACGCCCTTTACGAGCAGGGGATCAACCGGGCTTACGAGGCGACTCCGCTCAACGGCGGCACGTCGTCCGGCGTCCACGAGAGCCAGTCGCGCCTGTGGGAGAATATTGTTGGACGCAGCCGGGAGTTCTGGACCTTCTATTATCCGCAGTTGCAAGCCGTCTTCCCGGAGCAGTTGGGCAGCGTGCCGCTCGACGCCTTCCACCGGGCGGTCAACAAGGTCGGGCGCTCGCTGATCCGCATCGACGCCGACGAGGTGACCTACAACCTGCACGTCATGATCCGCTTTGAGTTGGAGCTGCAAATGCTGGAAGGCTCGCTGGCGATCAAGGATTTGCCGGAAGCGTGGAACGCGCGCTACACCAGCGATCTCGGCATCACACCGCCGCACGACAAGGACGGCGCACTCCAAGACGTGCATTGGTACAGCGGTTTCATCGGCGGGGCGTTTCAAGGCTACACGCTCGGCAACATCCTCAGCGCGCAGTTCTACGAAATGGCGCTCAAGGCGCACCCGGAAATCCCCGGCGAGATCGCGCAGGGGCAGTTCGCCACGCTCCACGACTGGATGGCGGACAACATCTACCAGTACGGCAGCAAGTATCCCGCGCCGGAACTGATCGAGCGCGTCACCGGCGGCGGGCTGAAGGTCGAGCCGCTGCTGAATTATCTGCGGACGAAGTTTGGTGCGCTGTACGGAATTTGACTATTGGGGGATGTGTAGGGGCGTTCAATTGAACGCCCCTACGATTACCACTGGGTGAGGTTACTCGTTAATCGCCTCTGCTAATTCCTCCGGCGCTGGCGCGTAGTTGCCGACACGCCGGACGACCAAGCCGCTGGCGTAGTTGGCGAGTATCGCGGCGTCGGTCAGCGATGCGCCCGCTGCGACTGCCAGCGTGATCACGGCGATGGCGGTATCGCCCGCGCCGACGGTATCGTACACGTCGGTGATCGCCGGGGCGGGGCAGTGAGTCGCCTCCGTCTCGCCGGTAACTTCGTTCAGGGTGGCTACAGTCGCGCCGTCCGCGCCGCGCGTGATCACCATGCCGACTTGCAGGTGCAGCGTTTCGCGCAGCTCGACCGCCGCCGCCGCGAAATCCTCGTCGCTGTGCAGATCGCGGCGCAGATAATCGCGCGCTTCGTCGGCGTTGCACTTGACGACCGTAAAGCCCGCGTATTTGCCCAGTTCGCCCTGAGCATCGGCGGTCACGGGAATTTCAGCCTCATTTGCCAGTTCGCGAGCAGTATCCACCAGCGAGGGCGTCAGCAGCCCGACGTGATAATCGGAGAGCAGCAGCGCGTCAGCTTTGGTCAGCCGATCTTCCAGCAGGGCGCGCAGTTCGCGCTCGACCGGCGGGCTGATCGGCGCGCGCGTTAGCTTGTCCAGCCGCGCGACCTGCTGTGGGAAGCGCAAGCCCATCTGCGCCATAATCCGCGTCTTGACCGTCGTCGGGCGTCCGCTGGCGACGACCAGCGCTTTGACGTCGATGCCGCGCGCCTGCAAGACCTGTCGCAGCGCGGTCGCTTCGGCGTCGGCACCGATGACGCCAATCTGCACCGCTGTGCTGCCCAGCGCGACCACGTTGGCAGCGGGATTGGCTGCGCCGCCGGGGATCAAGCGGCGCTGCTCGAACTCCAGCACCGGGATCGGCGCTTCGCGGCTGAGCCGGGTCGTCTTGCCGATCAGGTACTCGTCAAGGATCACGTCGCCCAGCACGATCACGCGCTGGTGGGCAAGGCGGGGGATGAGGTCGGTTAGAGTCATAAGCTGTTTTGGGGTGTAGGGGCGTAATATATTACGCCCCTACGAACTCCTATCCATCAACACAGCGAGCATGAAACGCGGTATCCGCAGCATCCGCTTGATGCGCCAAGGCTGCAAATACAGCCGGTACAGCCATTCCAAGCCGAGCCGCTGGAACGACAGCGGCGCGCGCGGGATCACCCCGGCGACGAAGTCGAGCGATCCGCCGACGCCCATCGCCATTTTGACCTGCAAGCGGGGCAGGTTGCGCGCAATCCATTTGTCCTGATCGGGTGCACCGTAGGCGACGAACAGAATGTCAGCGTTGGTGGCGTTAATACGCGCGACGATGGCGTCTTCCTCGCCCGGCGACGGGCTGCCGCTGTACGTCCCGACGATCTGCAAAGTGGGATGACGCTGGCGCAGGACGGCGGCGGCTTGGTCGGCGACGCCGGGTGCTGCGCCAAGCAGGTAAATCCGCCAGCCGCGCTGCGCCGCCTCCGCCGAGATGAGCGGCACGCCGTCCGAGCCGGTTACGCGCTGCGGCAGTGACTGCCCGATCTGCCGCGCCGCCCACAGCAAGCCGCCGCCATCCGGCACGGTCAGGTCGGCGCGGCTGAGGATGTTGTGAAAATTCACATCCTGCCGCGCGATCATGATCATCTCCGGGTTGACCGTGCAGACGTGATGCGGTTGCCCACTTTTGACCCATTGGTCGATCAGTTCCAGCCACTCCGCATACGTGATCGCGCTCACCGGCAAGCCGAGGATGCGAATGCGCTTGTCAAAAGTTGGCGTAGGGGCGGATTTCAAACCCGCCCCCACGGGCGTGTCTGATAGCATCGCCTTCGCTGCCGCTACCACTTGATCCGCTGTGACCATCCGCATACAGGTGCGGGCGGCGCAGCCCTCGCGCAAGCCAACCACGTGATCGACGTAGCTGCACGGGCTGCATTCCGGCGCGCTGCGGATGATGGCGCTGTGACCGCCGGGCGTCCAAGCGCCCCACGCGGCGGCGTTACTCGGTCCAAACACCGCGACCACCGGCACGCCGACCGCTGCCGCGAGGTGCATTATGCCGCTGTCCGCGCCAATGAACAGGTCGCACGACTTGAGCACGCTGGCGAGTTCCGCCAGCGTGGTTTGTCCGCTGAAGTCGGTTGGCGTCGTTTGCATGGCGGCGGCGACGGCAGGCGCATCGTCGTTTGCCGTGCCGACCAGCACGATCTCGGCGTCGCAGTCCGTCGCCAATTGATCCGCGACGGCGGCGAATTTGTCCGTGTCCCAGCGGCGCGCGGTCGAGTAGCCGCCGCTCCCGGCGTGAATGGCGATGCGCCGCTTGTGATCACCCGTAGGGGCGGGTTTCAAACCCGCCCCAGCACCATTTGCTATCTTTACACGCGCGGGACGTGGCGACGTATCCGCCCCGGCGATGCCCACCAGATCGAGCCAATACTGGGCTTGATGCTCCGCGCCGAAACCACGATCAATGAGCTTATGCGTCAGAAAGGCGGCATGACGGTTGTCGAGACCGATCCGGTTGACGCTGGCGGCGCTCCACGCCAGCGCCGCGAACTTGAGCGTGCCGAAGCGAGTCGTGAAATGGTGGAAAAAGATCGTCGTGTCATAGCGACCGCGCCGCAGCCGCCACGCCAGCGCCAGCGCTTGGCGCAGATTCGCCGGGTGCAGCAGCGCTTTGGGACTGTCAAACGTGTGCTTGTCGAAGGCGATCACCTCGTCGACCAAGCCGGGCGGCAGCACCGGCGCGGCGTGGGCGGTCGTCAGCAGCGCGACGTGGGCGTCAGGATGCGCCTCGCGCAGGGCGGCGAGCGCTGGCGTCGAGAGGATCAGGTCGCCAATGTCGGCAAGTTGAACGATCAGGAAACGTCGAGACATGAAACCTGTTTAACCACAAAAGGGGCGAAGAATGTGCTTTGACGACTGTCGCCGCACGGTGAGTCGTAGGGGCAAGGCGCGCCTTGTCCCTACACCGGGGCGACCACGCGAAACCTAAAGCTGAACGTAGCTGTTCTCCGCCAAAATGAAGCGATGCGCCGATGGAACGTGCCCGGACGACATGACCTGTGAGTTATCCGCCAGCAGGCTGGAGTCGATGCGCCCCGGAATGTTGCGGATGACGCATTCCTTCATGACGATGCTGGCTTCGACCTCGCTGTTTTCGACCAGCACGTTATCGCCCAACGAGGTATAGGGACCGATGTAGCTGTTGCGCACCACGACGTTCTTGCCGATGATCACGGGTCCGCGCACGACGCTGTCGATGATCTGGCTGTTCTCGCCGAGGATTACGCGGGCGGAAACGTCACAGGTGCCGATGATCTGCGCCTTGTTCTCCGGCGGCGGCGAGTAGGGCAGCTCACCGAGTACCAGTTGATTCGCCTGAATGATCGAGTCGGGCTTGCCCGCGTCGATCCACCAGCCCTTGAGCGTGTAGGGATGGACTTCGTGCCCGGCGTCGATCACCTGCTGGATGGCGTCAGTGATTTCGAGTTCGTTGCGCCACGATGGTGTGATCTTGGCGATGGCGTCGAAGATCGACTTCTTGAACAGATATGCGCCGGAGATGGCGAGGTTCGACGGCGGATTCTTAGGCTTCTCGATCACGCGCTTGATTTTGCCGTCGATGATTTCGGCGATGCCGAAGCGCGATGGATCGGAGACTTCGATCAGGGTGACGGCGGCTTCGGCGCTCGACGCCGGGAAACCGCGAATTAATTCCTCCATCTTGTCTTGAAAGATGTTGTCGCCCAGCAGCAGACAAAATGGGTCGTCGCCGACGAAATCACGGGCGAGGCTGACGGCGTGCGCCAGCCCAAGCTGCTCGACTTGGACGATATAATCGAGCTTGACGCCGAGACTGCTGCCATCGCCTAGTTGCGTGCGAATCGGCGAGTCGAGGTCGTTGACGACGATGCCGATCTCGGTGAGACCGGCGTTTTGGAGCACGTGGATCGCGTAGACGATCAACGGGAGGTTGGCGACAGGGACGAGCGGCTTAGGCATCGTCAGCGTCACCGGACGTAGGCGGGTGCCTTGCCCGGCGGCAAGAATTACTGCTTTCATGCGGGCTACTTCCTCCGTTTAGACAGATAGATAGCAGCGTGATGGTACTGGATTTTAACATAACGGGCAAGGTAAAGGTGCTGACCACGGGGAGAAGCAAATCGCAGTTGTGTAGGGGCACGACATGTCGTGCCCCTACGGTCAAGCGCAGCGTTTGTTACTGGCTGTCGAGGTAATTGATCGCCGCGTCGAGCACCGGATCGCCCGCGCTGAACAACGTATCTTCCGTGACCGGGACTTGGACGGTCGGCTGAACGCCCTTGCCCTCGATGTGAATATTACCGTTAGCATCGACGGCGCGCCCGGCGGTGAACTGGAAGAAAATACCGCCCGGTAGGATGAAGTAGTCGATACTGCCGCCCATGCCAGCCGTCGGGTACTCGCCGACGATGGCGGCGCGGTTTTGCAGCGTCGTGTCGTAGGCGAAGAACTCGCAGGCGCTGTCGCAGGTCGGTCCGACCAGCACGGCGACTGAACCGTCGTAGCGGAACTGTTTCGGCGGCAGATAGTAGCGATCCTCGCCGCGCGGATCGAAGTAGAACTGTCCCAGCGTCTTGTCGTACCTGCCGGTGTTGCCGAGCACGAGCGGGTCTTCGAACAGATACGCCGCCATTTGATCGGCAAGGAAGCCGCTGCCGCCGTAATTCTCGCGCATGTCGATGATCAACCCCGGCGTGCTCTGATCGTTAAGCGTCTTCATCAGCCGCTCCCACAACTCGACGCTCAGGCGGCTGTTGTCGAAGAAGCTGTAGATTTTCACGTAGGCGTAGCCGCTGGGCAGCAGCCGGTAATCGAGCGGCTGCTCGAAGCCAGTGGAATTCTCAATCCCGGACGGCGCGGCGAACTGGAAGCTGTCCTGCTCGTTGATGCTGGTCAGCGTGATGGTGGTCGCGTCGGTCGCGTCGGGATTCTGGTAAGTGATCTCGACGTCGGTGCCGACCTGCGAGCGCAGGATGTAGCGAAGCTGCTCCAGCTTGCGGACGTGATCCGAACTGAATGGACCTGACCACGGCACGACTTGGCTCAGCGCGTCTTCAATCGGCTGCCCGTTGATAGCGGTGACCTGTGCGCGCAGTTGGATTCCGGCGCTGTCGGCGGGACCGTTGGGCAGGAGGTAGTTGACGATCACCCGCCCGTCGTCGAGTTCGCGGATCGCCATGCCCAGACCGCCGTCAGTCGCTTGATGGAACTCGTCGCTGAGATAGCCCTGAATCGCCCAGCCGACGTGACCGTCGGGGATCGACCACGTGAAATCGCGCAGGGCGTTGAGGTAGCCGTAGATGTCTTGGTTCTTGTCAGCGCTCTGGAAACGGGGGCGGAACTTCGTCTTGAGCGCGTCCCAATCAACGTGCTTGTAATCGGTGAAGGCGTACTCGTTACGCAGCTTCTCGATCATGGCGTCGAAAGCTGCCGTGAAGCTGAGGCTGGAATAATCCACCAGCGCGGCGCTTTGCGGCTCGATCAAGTCGATCACCGGGTTGCGCGAGCGGTCGAAGCTGAAGGGGGTCGTATCCATATTGACGACCGTGTATCCGGCGGGCAAGCGTACCAGCGGATCGTCGGCGGTGAACAACTTGTTGTCGGCGCCGAAGCCGTCGGGGAAATCCTGTTGATCGTCGGGGGCATAGACGACGTACTTGCCGCCCGTGATCTCATAGTGAAGCGAGGGATCGTCGCTGACACGGGTCGAGGCGTAAGCCCCCGACCAACCGCCGCCGTAGAGGTCGCGCTGCTGCAAGTAGGGGTCACCGAAGATGTTCTCCCAGTAGGCGACCGCGAAGACCTGCACGCCCTGATCGGTCACGCCGTCGTGATTCACGTCGCGGTAGCTGCCGTGCGGGACTTCTGGCAGTGATAGGCTGTAGCTCACGGGCGAGGTGTAGAAATCGGACGTCAGCTGCCCGATCACCTGCGATTCAACCGGCATCAGGAAGTATTGGTTGCGATCTACGAAACCGGCTTGATCTTCGAGGATGATCTCCGGCTCGGAAACGCCAGCCGTGAACAGTGGATCGGTGTAGACCATGGTTCCGGTAATCGTGACAGGACCGCCTTCGTCGTTGACGATTGGCGCGGGTGGGATGTCGGTTTGAGCTTGGACGATCCCAAAACTGAGCAGAATGCTGAGTAAAACAAGGGATGAAAAGCGCATTGTAAGTACCCATCTGTCTAAGTCGTGTCGGCGAATTATAAAGCGGAGCTTGGCTTAGGTTAACAACACTCATGGTTATCTAAGCTTAAGCGTTAAGGGAATTTTACTGCAAAATTGGATAGCGCGGCACGCTCACCGCCACCAGCGGAAGCCGTCGGGCAGGTTTTCCATGCCGGGATCGCGCGGGGTGTCCTCGATCAGCGGGGGAGGCAGTTGGCGCGCTTCTTCGGGATAGGTTGGCTCCGGCGGCACGGTTGCCCGCGCCGCGTCCAACTGCCGCTGGATCAGCATCAAGATCGCGCCCAAGCCGAAGAACGCCGCCAGCGCGTTGACCAGCCAGCCGACGTAAGGTAAGGACGCCGCCAGCGCGATCAGCACCACGCCGATCAGCAGGCTGACGTAAGTCATATAGCGTTCGGGGCGGTCGCCGAGTAGCAGGCGCACCGTCAGCCGCCCCAGCGCGATGCAAACGATCACGCGCGAAATGAAAATTGCCGTGAAGTAGAACAATCCCGCGCCGCCTACGTTGAGGAGGTTGACGATGATCCCGCCGATCAGCGCGAGATCGTTCAATTGAAACAGCGAGAGCAGCAGCATCAGCGCGATGCTGAGCAGGATCACGATCAGGAAAATCGGAAAGGAGATGATGAAGGTCAGCAGCCCGACGCCGAGACTGGGCAGCGGACGGACGCGCAGGCTGTAGATCGGCGCTTGTAGGGTGCGCGGTGTCAGCAGCAGCCCGACTGCGCCGACCAGCGCCAGCGAGACGAACTCGCGCACCGCCTGCGCCGCGTAGTCGCGCAGACGGTCGAGGAAGCTGACTTGAGTCGAGAGATTGAAATCGGTCTGGGCGGTCACGGACGTGAACTCTGCGGGGTGCGGCAGCGTCACCGCGATGTCGCCCTCAACCGGACCGGAATAGCGCAGGATGCCGTCGATCATGCCGTCCGTGCCGACGCGCAAGCCGGGGTTGACCAGCGTGATGTCAACCGGCAGAAAATCGAACAGCGTTCGGAGTTCGGCGACGCCATTGGAGGATGGGTCGCCGACCGTCGCGGTCACGTCGCCGCCGACCACGCTGTCAATCGTCAAGGCGGATCCCCAGAATGAGACTTCGCGCCCGACTGTGCCGTCGACCAGCAGTTGGTAGCCGACCGTCGTCACGCTGCCGGGAATGTGCGCGTTCTCGATCACGGTGTTCAGGCTCAGGCTGATCAAATCGCCGTGCGCGTCGCTGAGGTGCGCGGATGGGTGGACGTCGATCACGCCGCCCGCGAAATGAATGTCGCCGCCGACTTCGCCGCTGACGTTTAACTGCGCCCCAGCGAGGTAGAGGCTGCCCATCACTGTGCCGTCGATCTGGATGTCCGACGCTGCGCCGAACAGATTGCCGTCGATCACGCCGCTGACGACCAGTGTGCGGCAGAGCACGAACACGTTGCCCTCAAGGTGATCGTCCGCCGCGACGACGCATTGGTCACCTTGCAGGACGTCGTGCGCCAGTGCGCCAGCCGACGCCGCCCGGAAATTCCCCATGACCAGCAGCAGCGCCAGAACGATGAACAACCGTCGCAGCATGAAACGCTCCTTATCCAGCGCGTCCGATTGTACGAACTCAACCCACCGCTTGCCAAATCTCAATCCCCCTACGCGGCAATTTCTAATACAATATCCTTAAGGATTTAGCTTCAATATTTGCGTTTTTCGAGGTTTTACCTTGAGTCAGTTTCTACTTATTCCCCGGTCTCGTGGCGCGAAGCACCACGCGGATCAATCCAATGTTGCGCCCGATCAGGTTCACCCGCTGCGCTTGGTGCTCCAAATCGCCGACAGCGACCGGATGATCACGGTGCCGATTACCGAGCGTCTCGTCATTGGACGCGGCGGGGGTGCGCAGATTCCTGACATCGATCTCGTGGCGTTCAACGCGACCAAGCGCGGTGTTTCCCGCATTCATGGTGCGTTCGTCTACACCCACAATACGCTGTTCATTGAAGACCTCAGCAGCACCAACGGCACGCGCATCAACGGCTACCAGATCGCGCCGGGGCAGCCCTGTCGCCTGCGCAACGGCGACGAGATCGAACTCGGGTCGCTGCGCTTGGGCGTGAGCATCGTCCGCGCGCCGGGCTGAGTTTTGACTCGCCAACTCTCCGAAGATCGACTGTTCCACTCGCTTGCGCTTGCTCTAAAACGCCCCGAAGCGGTATAGTGTATCTTTGTAACTTTGGGCTGTGTGCAACGGCTTATGCGCGGCTGCATCTGAACTGAGAAATCCATGTATCGAAGTTTTAGCGACCGGGTGTTTGGCGGGGTCTGCGGCGGATTGGCGGCACGGCTGCACGTCAGCGCGTGGCTGATCCGCGTGCTGTTCGCGCTGCTGACCGTGATCAGCTTGGGCGCTTTTGGCGTGCTTTACCTGCTGCTGTGGTGGATTGTCCCGCAGGAGTTGCCGACGCGACGGCGGCGCGGCGTGCCGCTGATCATCATTCTGCTGCTGATCGCGCTGACGGCGGCGGCGTGGGCAGGGCGCGATCTAGGGCAGTTGACCACGACTTCCGGCGTCAACCTGTTTTATCCCGGCGCGCTGCTGATCTTGAGTGCGGTCTTTTTCCTGCGGCAGTTGAGGGCGTAAGCGATGCGGCGGCGAACGAACCTGCTGTGGGGCTTGGTGGTGCTGGTGATCGCGGTGATCGTCGTGGCGCGGGCGCTCGGCTTGATCGCCGACGGCGCGGCGGACTTGATCGTGCGGATGGCACCGGTGCTGCTGGTGTTGGCGGGGTTGTCGCTGCTACTGCGCAACCGGCTGCCGTTTGCTGACGTGATCGCGCTGCTGGCGTGTGCCGTGCTGGTCGCGGTGATCGCGTCGTCGGCTTACTCAACCCGCGCGACTCAGCAGCGCGACGACAACCATCAGCCGATTGCTCAGACGCTTAACCCCAATCTGAATTTGCTGCGGCTGCGGGTGCAGACGCTTTCGACCGACGTTGACCTGCTCGGTACGCTGACCTCCGACATCAGCGGCGAGTTCGTCGGCAGTGTCGACAATCACATCGAGACTAGCTACACCGAAGCCGCCGACAACAGCGCGACTTTGACGCTCCGCGAAGTCAGCGAGTTGGGTGGTTTTCCGATGCTCGAAACGATGGGGCGCGGGACGCTGCATCTGGAACTGCCGCCTAACGTTCCGCTTGATCTGGAATACGTTGGACAAGATGGCAGCGTCGTACTCAATATGGGTGCGACCGCGTTGGAGCATCTCAACGTGACCGCCGTCAGCGGCGACGCGGTGATCACGCTGCCGGAGTACGCTCCGCTGTTCTCGCAGCCGGGCGACTCACTCGGTACGCTGACGGTCGGCAACGGCAACTTGGCGTTGTTCATTCCGCCGAATGTCGGCGCGCGGCTGGAACTGGATCGCGGCGGCAGTGGAATTCAGCCGCAGTACGACCCCGACGTCTATAACTATCTGGTCGGCGACGTGCTGGAGGCGCGCAACATCAACACCGCGCCGATTGTCGCTCACTATGCGCTCAACGTCCCGCACGGGTTAATCCGCATCGAAGTGCCGCAGTAGCAAGCAATCAGCCGCTGGCTGAAAACCTTCAATTTCGCGGGATTGTAGGGGCGTTATATATAACGCCCCTACCGATAAACCCACCTATTACGATTACATCCCCTCCAGTGCGTCGCGGTAGGCGTTGGCTTCCTGCGCGGTCAGGTTCGCATTCAACTGAAGCATGATGTTCCCCTTGACGTAGACGTAGATCACGTCCCGATGGGTTGCCGAGTCGTTGCTCAGCTGCTGGATGTAGTTTTGCCATGCCTGTAACTCCGCCGGAGTCGCAAACTCGATGATTTGCCCGCCCGCCGGGGCGATGCGCGGCACCTCGAACAGGTAGCGATCTCGAAACCCGGTCGGCGCGCCGCGCCCCAGCACGGTGGTCGCTTTCTCTGGATTCTGCACTTGCAGCCCGGCACGCGCGAAGGCGTTGAACACGTCTTGGGCGCTGTATCGGTCGAAGGGAATCGGCGTTGGCGTCGCCTGACCCAAGCCGAGCGCGCTGCACCCGGCGGTGAAGGTCAGAATTGCGAACAGGACGAGAGCAAGGTATTGTTGTTGACGCATCACGGATGCTCCACTGCGAATCACTTACCGGGAATTATACAAAGATGACAGTCATTTATCACGACGAAGATGGTCGTTTGGAAGTGCTATCGGGTAAGCGTGTGGGAATCATCGGTTACGGCAACATGGGGCGACCCGTCGCGCTGAATCTGCGTGACAGTGGCGTCGAGGTATTGGTCAGCGAGCCGCGCCCAGAAAAGCAGACGCAAGCTGCCGCCGAAGGCTTCCTTCAAACTGACATTGAAGAAGTCGTCCGCGTGTCGGACGTGATCATGCTGCTGCTGCGCGACGAAGCCATGCCGAAAATCTACCTTGAACACGTCTCGCCATCGCTGCGACGCGGACAAGCGTTGGTTTTCAGCAGCGCCTATAACTTGACCTACGGCTTTATCGAAGCGCCGCCCTTCGTAGACGTGGGCTTAGTCTCGGCGCGAACGCTGGGGGCGGCGGTGCGCGAGCGCTACGTCTCCGGCGAGGGCTTCGCCAGTTTCGTCGCCGTCGCGCAGGATGCCAGTCGCCAAGCATGGGACGTGGTCTTGAGCTTGGCGAAGGCGATGGGCGCGCTTAAGGGCGGCGCGATTGAAATCCGCTTTGAGCAGGAGACCGAACTCGACCTGTTCTTGCAGCAGGCGATCCTGCCGATTTTCCACTACGCCGTGATCACCGCCGCACAGTTGCTCATGGAGAACGGCTATCCGCCCGAAGCGGTCTTCACCGAGCTTTACCTCTCCGGCGAAACCTCAGATTACCTGAAACAGGCTGCTTATCACGGGCTGATGAACGCGCTCGACTTACAAGGGCTACCCGCGCAGTATGGCATGCTCAGCCGCTACGACCGTTTCAACAGCACCCAATTCATGCGCTTGATGGAGATTACCCTCGAAGAAATCCGCAGCGGCAAATTTGCGCAGGAGTGGGCGAAAGAGTTCAACGCCGATTACCCGCGCTTGCGCCAACTGCTCAAGACCCGTAAAAGCATGGATATGTGGGAACTCGAACAGCAGACCCTCGATCTACTGCGGCAGGACGACGGGCTAGGGTAGTAGCTGCCTGTGGGTATCTTAAGGACTGTTTGCCCAAAGCGGTAGTATACGCGGTTTTTGTGTGAGCCGCATGGCTGGGCTTGGGCAGCAGCAGAATCGAACTTGCCATTGTGATCTCTCCCGAATACACTGGGAAAGTGAGAATTGTGCCAGCTTATTATGAACACTTCTCAAGGGGGATTGAGCGCACAATGCCCGCAGCAATACGACTTTATAGGAAACAGTTACGCCAAAGATCGTGGAAGCTGTATTATGGTTTCGCTCAGCCCAATACCTTATATTGCTTTTGCAATCGTTCTGTAAATATTTACGACGGTGATACAGGCTACGACGTGGCTACGAACGGCGAGGCACGTTTTCCAGAACTCATTTAGACGAAAAAGCCTTCTCCCTTTTGATCGTGACGGAAAAGGGCAACGATGAGAGTTTCCGTAATCACGTCTCTAAACTACCGTGCCTACCAAACCACCTTCCCGCTCTACAGCTTTCGGCGCCAGATCAAAGCTTTAGGCATACACCTGAAGTTTTTCCGCTCTCCAGATGCGCCGGGCGTTACCGACTGCGATGTTATCTGCATCATCCGATGGAACTTTAAGACACATTTTCCGCCTTACGGGAAACTCGACCGCGATCAGATTTTTGCCAAGTTTCGAGATGCGGATTGCGCGCTCATGTGGATCGATGATCACGACAGCACTGGAAAGCTTTCCGAGAACATCATCTCGCTGGTCGACCTCTACGTGAAGAATCAACTACTGCGCGACCGGACGCTGTACACGAAAGCGCTCTATCAAAAAGTCTACTTTAGGGATTACTATCACCGGCGCAATGGCATAATCGATAAAGATGGACAGGTCGACGATGGTATCCGGCAGGAAGATTTGTCCAAGTTGGCATTAGGCTGGAACTTGTCGATGATGGACTGGAGACTGTTGGGACGCCAACGCATTGAAAGGGTCATCGGCTATCTTTTACCTGTTCGGCGCTATGTGATCGACTTCCAAGCCCCAAATTTGCCGACGCGCCCCTTGCATGTTAGCTATCGCGTGGTGCTTCACGAAAGGGCAGACACCATTAGTCATCAGCGAAAACAAGCGTTTGAG
Source organism: uncultured Chloroflexia bacterium (assembly GCA_963826685.1). Lineage (GTDB taxonomy): Bacteria > Chloroflexota > Anaerolineae > Aggregatilineales > Phototrophicaceae > Flexifilum. The sequence goes on from CAWGYC010000014.1 coordinate 395,101, forward strand.
CTGCTCCAAGAACTGGACAAAGCAGACCGCTATCGGCTCCAGTACAAGGGTAGTGTTCCCTTCCGCCAGTATCGGCAGGAACTACGGCAGTCGATGGTCATTGTCTCACCTTTCGGCTGGGGCGAAGTCTGTTTCCGAGACTTCGAAGCAATCGAAGCGGGCGCTGTGATTCTGAAGCCGGAGATGAGCGGCGTTGAGACGTATCCACATGTTTACGAAGAAAATGTCACCTACATTCCCTACAGTTGGGATCACGAGGATTTCACTGAGAAGCTGATCGCTGTTCTTGAGCAGCCCCAGCGTTATGTTGATGTAGCCCGTGAAGCACAGGAACGTCTACGCCGTGTACTGCAGGACGGGCAAGAGTTTTCGGAGCGCTTTTCGGGATTGGTCAACCAAGCATACGCGAATCACCGCAGCAAAGGTTGCACAGCAGAACTGCTGCAGCAGGATGATGGGCTAGGGGAGTAGCTGATTCGAATGGATAACGTCACCGTTTTTGTCTATGCGTGGGATACCTACCGGGTGGCGTGGGATGTATTTTGCTATGGGCTAAATAAATACTGGTCTGATTGCCCTTATTCACTGGTGTTCCTCACCAACCATTTGGACGCTCCCTGTGGCACAACCGTAAAAGTTGGAGACGTCAACGACTTCGTGACCAAAATGAACCTCGGTCTTGGTCATGTAACCACGCCCTATATTCTCTTTATGCACGAAGATTACTGGCTCAGAGCGCCCGTCAACACGCAAGCGATCTCCGACTACGTCAATCTGCTTGATACCAACAGGGCAGACTACATCCGCCTCTATCCAAAGCCCAGACCAGATCGGGCCTATCCGGGAGATGAGCGGCTTGGAATCATCGACGGCGACGCCGACTACCGCGTCTCATTGATGGCGTCGCTCTGGCGTGTATCGGTGTTACGTGACCTTTTGAAGCCGGGCGAGAGTCTATGGGAGATGGAGAAGTACGGGTCGAAAAGATCGGCTAAGTACGGGGATAGGTTTCTCTCGGTAAAGCACGCGCTGAATGGAATGAACTATATCTCGACGGCGATCAGCACGCGACAATGGACGCGCGGCGCCTACCAGTACGCAATCGACGAAAACCTCAAGATTGATTTCGCCGCCTTAGCACTTCCACCGCGTCACAAGCTCATACAAGCGAATTTGCACGTCTATGTCGCTCGGATAAAGCGGAAACTTAAGCGTTTATTCAAAAACTACGTTTCTCGTTAAGCAGAGGTAAGCGCCTGCCTACCCATGACTCAGATCGCAGACGCCACTGGCTGCGCCTGAAGGATAAGGCTATTTGCTCCGCTAGCTGTCCCCCGGCGACGCTTTCTGTGATATTCTGGCGACATAAGAGCAACTACGAAAAATCGATCTAGAAAAGTGGGTGCGATGATGCGCTTTCGCATGATCTTGGGCGGCGTCCTGATGGTGCTCGCCTTCATCTTTCTGTTCGGATTTATCGTGTTTCCGGTCATCCCTCAGCTTGCCGACAGTCCCGTGTTTGACAGCATCTTGGGAGCAGTCTTGTGCGCGCCTGACCAGACCCTCGTGCGCGACCAGTATTCGCAGTCCTTCGGCAGCGAGACCCAATATTCGATGAACGTCGCCTGCCAAGACGCGAAAGGGAACCTCTCGGACGTCACCGATAGGTGGGGACAGGTGGGGATGGTCGGCTATCTCGTGCCTTTTCTGATCGGCTTGTTCCTCTTTCTCAACGGTTCTCGCGGGCTTGAAGACCAGAAGAAACAGCAGAAACTCACCCAGTATCGGCGCAGTGACATCGGCGGTGTGATTACGCCTGAAGTCAAAGACGGCGTTTTGCGAGTTGGCGGCGTCGACTTGGCGGTCAATGACTTCACGCCAGATAAGATCGCCGACTTTAAGCGCCAACTGCGAGCGCGCGCTGGCTCGGCGGACAACTCGGTCAGAGTCGTCACGAAGGACACGAATTCTAGTTTCAGCGACAAACTCAAGCAGATTCAGGATGCGCACGAGAGCGGGCTGATCGATGACGCGGAATACGACCGCCTACGCCAGAAGATCATCGACGATATGAAATAAGATTGGTCGCTTCGGTGGGGAATTGACCCGGAAGCGATCCGCTGTCGCTTACGCTGACGCCATTTCGATTTCTCGATGTCAAGTCATAGATCTAGTGGGGGTGCAACGATGCGCAAACGGCGGATCTTAGGAATTTCTTTGGTCGTGCTGGCGTTCGTGTTCTTGTTCGGGTTCATCGTGTTTCCCGTCATCCCGCAGCTTGCCAACGCGCCGGTGTTCGATAGTGTACTTGGTGTGATATTGTGCCAGCCCAATCAAACGCTCGTGCGCGACCAATACTCGCAGACTTTTGGCGCGGAACAGAACTTTTCGATGGAGGTCTACTGCAAGGACGCGAGCGGCGAGCGGACTGACGTCACCAATCGATGGGGGCAGATAGGCGTGGTGGGTTACCTCGCTCTGTTTTTGCCGGGCATGTATATCACGACGGGCACTCGACAGAAGAATCGACAGGAAAAGGCGAAAAGTAAAAGCGTGCCGTATCACGCGGGTGCGCCAGAATTCGAGAACGAAGTTGTGACCTATGGCGGCGTTGAATTGGGGGGTAATAACCTGACGCCGGAACAGATTGAGACATTCAAACGGCGGGTTCGCGCCCAGTCGAGCATGGAAGACAGCCCGGCGAAGAGCGCGACAAACGGCGGCGGCACTGATCTGACGGACAAGCTCAGGCAAGCTCAGGAAGCGCACGAGAGCGGGCTGATCAACGACGACGAATACAACAGTCTGCGCCAGCAAATTCTCGACGACATGAAGTAGTCGGGTTGATTTAGGAGGCGAGGAACGCCGCTACCTGCTCCCAGTACCGCACGTCCCAGAAGCCGCTGGCAGCCCCGGACGTCGACGGCAGGACAAACACCATCGTAGCGCCGATTTGCTCCGGTTGCCGCCCGTAAGCGACAGTCACGCCGTAGAAGGCGCTCGCCGCCCGCTTGCCGTTGAAGCCGAAGGCGCGCGGCGCGACCGTCTCGATCTTGGTACGCAGCGCGTCGGCGTCAAAGTGACTCCGGCGCAGACCACTGTCCGCGCCGGAGTAGGTCTTGGCGATGTCGGTCAGCCCGATGCCGTAGGCGGGTAGGGTAGCGAACTCGCGCGGCTCAAGCTGGCGCGGCGTCAAGCCGATCTGGTGGAGCGTGCGCCAGAACTTGTTGCCGCGCCCGGCGTAGTAAGCGCCCGCCCGCGCCGACTGCGCGCCCGCTGCTGTCCCGCAGAAAATGACCGTCAGCCCCGGTCGCAGCGTGTCGGGCAGGACGTGGGGCAGGTTGTCTGTCATTCCGCCGGTGTATCCTTCTTGTTCGGGTCTTCGTTATAAAAGCGCATGACGCGGAAGGTCTCGGCGAACTCGACGCCAACTGCTTTGCCCGCCTCGTGGTCGAAGCCGTTGACCATGTCGGCGACCTCCTCGCCCACCTGCGAGCGATGAGTGAGCAGCGCCTGAATCTTGCGGTCGTGGACAGCGGTCACGTCGACGGCGAGATTCGGCTTGTCGGTCAACTGCATGAACAGTTCGTTGACGTGATGCGGCTCGTAGCCTTCCGCCAGCAGTTCGGGGAAGATCGGGCGTGACTCGGCGCTCGGAAACACGGCGTAGAGCGCCGCTTCCGCCGACGCGCGGTGATCGGGGTGATTGATGTAGTTGTCGTTGCCTTCACCCTGCACCAGCACCGTCGTCGGGTCCATCATCACCACGCGATCCGGGCGCAACTCGCGGATGATGCGGGTCAGGTCGCGGCGGAGCGGCAGCGAAGGTTCGAGCACGCCGTCGGGGTAATCCAGAAAGCGCACGTCGGTGACGCCGACGATCTTCGCCGCCTCGATTTGCTCCTGCTTGCGGCGCTGCACGAGCGCGGCGAGGTCGGCGTCTTTCTCGTTGCTGCCCGCCGCACCGTCGGTGACGATGCAGTAGGTCACGGTCGCGCCCGCGTCCGTCCAGCGGGCGACGCTGCCCGCCGCGCCGAACTCGATGTCGTCTTGATGCGCCACGATCACCAGAATTCGCAGCGGCTTGGTCAGTGTTGGTTCAAGCTCCATGACTACCTCTGAATATGTTGTCCGATTCACGTCTGTGTCCCTGATTAAACCGCCAAGCCGCAATCCATGCGAGTTCATCCCCATGCGGCGGGATTGCGCGAATGTGTCTGCCGATTGCGATCAGGAATAGTGCTATATGTCAGGGTCGGTGGAAATTATGCCAAGCGGGGAATCCGTAGGCGAGTGATTGTGCCTGCGGACATGATAAGCCGAATAGTCTCAACCTCAAATCTGTGTTTTTCTCCCCCTCGCCTTACGGAGAGGGGGACGGGGGGTGAGGTTGGTAGAGGCAGAACTCAGTTCTGCCCCTACGCGGATTGCGCTTAATCCTCGTACTGCAATTCCACCTGCGGGAACTTGCGGATTTCGTCGAAGAACAGGTCGCGATAGTTGAGCGCGTCGGCGTCGGTCTCGCCCTCGAAGCGCAGGCTCAAGACCGGCTCGGTATTGCTGGCGCGCAGCAAGCCCCAACCGCGCTCAAAGCGCACGCGAATGCCGTCGATACTGCTGACTTCACCGAACCCTTCCAGCGACTCCTTGACCGCCGCGATCACCTCGTCTTTGAGGCTGTCGGGGCAGTGAGGGCGATATTCCGGCGTGCTGTAAAGCGTCGGGATTTTGGCGTCGAGTACCGACAGCGGCACCTGCGCTGCCGCCACCAGTTGCAGCAGCCGCCCCGCCGCCAGATAAGCGTCGTCGTAGCCGTAGAAATCTTCGCCGAGGAAGATGTGACCGCTCGCTTCGCCGCCGATCAGCGCGCCGACTTCCGCCATCTTCGCCTTGACCAGCGAGTGCCCGCTCGCCCACATGATCGGCGTGCCGCCCGCTTTGGCGATCTCGTCGAACAACACCTGACTGCTGAGCACGTCGGCGACCACCTTCGCGCCGGGATGCCGCCGCAGCATGTCAATGGCGAGCAGGGTTAGAATCCGGTCGGCAGTGATGATGTCGCCCTGCTCGTCGACCGTGCCCATCCGGTCGGCGTCACCGTCGAAGGCGATGCCCACGTCCGCGCCGACCTCACGCACCTTGTTTGCCAGCGCGCGCATGTTCTCGGCTTCCTGCGGGTCGGGCTGGTGATTGGGGTAGCTGCCATCGAGATCGCAGTAGAGTTCGGTGACGCGGTGTCCCCACGCTTTGAGCAAGCGCGGTCCAAACGCGCCGCCGGTGCCGTTGCCGCCGTCGACCACGACGTGGAGCGAGCGCGCCATCCGCAGGCGCGGCACGATGTCGACGATGTACTCGACCAGCGCTTGATCGTTGACGACAATCGGTTCGTAGCCGCCGTTGAAATCGCCCGCGAGGATCAAGTCGCGCAGCGCTTGCAGGGCGTCGCCGTAGAGATTGCGCGCGCCGATGCAGAGCTTGAAGCCGTTCTGCTCCGGCGCGAGGTGGCTGCCGGTGACCATCAGCCCGCCGACGTTGCCCTGTTTGACGGCGTGCCAGTAGACCATCGGCGTGGAGGCGAGCCGGATGTCGATCACCTTACAACCGCTCGCCTGCAAGCCGTTGATCGCCGCCAGCGCGAGTGTGGGTGACGAGCGGCGGTTGTCACGTCCGACGATCACCGTCTGCACGTTGGCAGCGCGATTCAGATAAGTCCCGAAGGCGAGACCGATCAGCCGGGCGGCGTCGGTCGTGAGAGGCGGATCATCCCCCTCAGCCCTGCCGCGAAGGTCATATTTTCTAAATAGTTTCGAATCGATTTGTGCCATAAAAACTCCAGTACCGATTATTCAGTACCGAGTACTGAGTACCGAGTGCTGAGGAAAAGCTAACTCGCCAACCTGAGTGAAAGGTAGAGATGTGATGTCACTTTTGTCCACTCATCACAGCGTGTGACCCTCATTTTTTGGTGGCTGTACTTCACTCAGTACTCGGTACTAGGTACTAAGTACTTCTTTTCTCATTCGTCCTTGACGATCAATTCCTGTTTCACGTAGATGCGCCCCCCGTCGTGCACGTCGTCGCGGACGTGCGTGCCCGGTCCGACCTGTGCCCGTGCGCCCACTTTGACGCCGGGCATCGTCATCACGTCCACCGAGATGAAGCTGTCTTGTCCGATGATCGCGCCGAGTTTGTCGCGCCCACTGTCGATCCGGCTGCCCTTGACCGTACTGCTCACGTGCCCGTGATCGATCCGTAAGTTGGCGGTGGTGCAGCCCGCCGAGAAGTTCACGCCCGATGCGAACACCGAATCAAGCACGCGGCAGGCGTGCATGTCACAGTGATCGCTGACGTAGCTGCGCGCGACTTCAGTCGTGAAGCCGACGTTGCAGCCGTTAAGCACCATCGACTGGCGCACCAGCGCGTTGTTGCCGATAATCGTGTTCGCGCCGATGTAGGCGGGTCCGACCACCGCCGCGCCGGGGAAAATCTTGACGTTCTCGCCAATGTAGACGTCGCCGATCAGCGTGGCGGTCGGGGCGATGGTCGCGCTTTCGGCGACCGACTGCCCCTTGATCTTGGCGAGGAAATACTCCATCACGTCAAGGACGTGCCACGGATACTTGAGCGCCTTCCACGGTCCCCGGTAGGGGATGACGCGGTAGACCCGCTCTTTCATCAGCGCGTCCATCGCCCGCTCGTAGTGATCATCGGTCTGGACGCCGTTGGCGTATTCGGCGCGGATGGTGTCGAGCAGTTCGTCGGCGCTGCTGTGGATGTGGGCGACGATGCTGACCAGATTGCTCGGTCGGTTCTCCGCGCCCGGCTTCTCGATGATGCCGTTGATCCGACCCTCAGGATCGACGATCAGGTAGCCGCCGGGGAAGTAATCCGCTAGCTCATACCCGGCGAGATAGGTCTGGCTGGGGTCGTTCTGATAGGCTGTCAGCATGTCGCTGTGGAGGCTGTCGTCGGTCACGTCGTGGATTTGCACGACGTAGAGCGCCACTCCCGGTTGGCTGGGCAGCGCAGGCGCGGCTTGCAGCAGGGCGTCGCCCATGCCCTTCGCTTCCGGCTGGACGACCACCCGGATCGACATCGACGTCATGTGACCGACCAGCGCTTTCACATCCTCGACGTTGTCGGGGCTGGCGATGACCACCGTTTCTTGCAAGCCAAGCGCCTCAAAGCGCCGCAGTTGGCTGACGAGCAGGGGTTCGGTGCCAAAGCGCAGCAGCAGCTTTTCGTGCAGGGGCCACATCCGTGACGACGAACCGCCTGCAAGGACGACCAAGACCGGCATTTGTGCCATATTGTGAAAAGCCCTCTAGTTTTATAGAACTATGCGTTTTATTCTAACGCATCGCTTGGGGGCATATCAAAACGTGCCCCGATTTGTAGCGTTGGTTATATTGGACTCAACTGGTACTACTGAGCCAATCAGCGGCGAATTAAGCTGAAAACATAGGTGTGACACACTACGAGGAGAGGTTGCATGACGAATAACGGACACGGCGAAACCGGAACGGTGGCGCTCAAGCGCGGGCTAGCGCAAATGCTCAAGGGCGGCGTGATCATGGACGTGGTGACGCCGGAGCAGGCGAAGATCGCTGAAGACGCCGGCGCGGTCTCGGTGATGGCGCTGGAGCGCATCCCGGCGGACATCCGCGCGGATGGCGGCGTCGCCCGCATGAGCGACCCCGACCTGATCGACGGGATCATCAACGCCGTCACGATCCCGGTGATGGCGAAAGTCCGTATCGGGCACTTCGTCGAGGCGCAGATTTTGGAGTCGATTGGCATTGACTACATTGACGAAAGCGAAGTCCTGACGCCCGCCGACGAGGAAAACCACATCAACAAGCATAAGTTCAAAGTCCCGTTCGTCTGCGGCTGCCGCAACTTGGGTGAGGCGCTGCGCCGCATCAACGAAGGCGCGGCGATGATCCGCACCAAGGGCGAGGCGGGCACCGGCGACGTGGTCGAGGCGGTGCGCCACGCTCGCGCGGTCAACAAGGAAATTCGCCAGTTGGCCTCGATGGACGAGGACGAGATGTTCACCTTCGCCAAGAATATCGGCGCGCCCTATGAATTGGTAGTTGAGACCGCCAAGCTCGGTCGGCTGCCGGTGGTCAACTTCGCCGCCGGTGGCGTGGCGACTCCCGCCGATGCCGCGCTGATGATGCAGTTGGGTGTCGATGGCGTGTTCGTCGGGTCGGGCATCTTCAAGAGCGGCGATCCCGCCAAGCGCGCGAAGGCGATTGTCGAGGCGGTCACGCACTTCGAAGACGCCGACGTGCTGGCGCGCGTCAGTCGCGGGTTGGGCGAGGCGATGGTCGGCATCACCGCCGCCCACATGCCCGAAGCGGATCGCATCGCCGGGCGCGGCTGGTAATCAGCTCGTAGCCTCGCAAAACAAAAGCCGGTGCCATGTTCAGCCCCGGCTTTTTCTATTTTGATCGCCGCTGATGCGTCAAACGACCGCGACTTCCAGCGATTGGATCGGCGGCAGGAAATCCGCCAAGATTTCCCAGCTATCGCCGTCGTCGCGGCTGTAGAAAAGCTGACCCGTGTCCGTTCCGGCGTAGAGACCGGCAGGTTCCAAGTTGTCCGCGACCATCGCCTCGCGCAGCACCACGACGTGGGCGCTCGCTGGCAGCCCGGCGGTGATCCGCTCCCAGCTTTCGCCCCCATCCCGGCTGCGCCAAACCGCCGCCTGATCGCCGACGCTCATGCGGAACTGGTCGCTTTCCTCTAACCATACGTAGATTGTCTGCGGATCGTGGGGATGCACGACGATGGGGAAACCGAAGCGGCTGGGCAGCTTGTCCTCGCCGATGTTGATCCAGTCGTCGCCGCGATTATCGCTGCGATACACACCGCAGTGATTTTGCTGGAACAGCACGTCGGGGTTCGACGGGTTCATCGCAAACTTATGCACACACTGCCCGAATTCAGGATAGAGTTCCCCCCCAAAATCGGCGAGCACGTTTTTGTTGCGCGGCTGCCACGTTTGACCGCCGTCGTCGGTGCGATAAACCCCGGCTGCCGAGATGCCCACGTACATGCGGTTGGAATCGCGCGGATCGAGCACGATGCTGTGCAAGCACAGCCCGCCCGCGCCGGGGTTCCACTGACCGCGCTGTGGGTGATCGAACAGGCTCTCGTTGAGCACCCAGCTTTCGCCCCGGTCGGTCGATTTGAACAGCGAGGCGGGCTGCGCGCCCGCGTAAAGCACGTTCGGTTCGTCCGCGCGCCCCGGCTCGATGTTCCAGACCTTGATCACCTGTTCCGGAGACTCCGGGATCGGGCGTCCCGAAAAAGCTTCTTCCGGCGTGCCGCCCGGTCTGCCGGAAACCGACGGGCGGGTGAATTTGGGCGGCGTTGGGCACTGCTTCCACGTCTGCCCCAGATCATCCGAGTAGTGGGTCGTCGCCCCGAAGACGAAATGATCCAGCGCGGCATGCAGCCGTCCGTCGCGAGGGTCCATGACGAGGTGCATCATGTTCCAGCCCTTGAACAGAATGTCACTCGCCGACCACGTCTTTCGGTTCTGGTCACTCGTGAAAATAAACCCACCTTTACGGGTACCGACTAGCAGCCTAACTTTGGTTTCAGCACTCATTTGAAGGTCTCCTTAACTAAACAAATCGAACGTGCGTTGTCATATCGACACAACAAGGTGTTGCCGCGAAGCAGGCTATTCTTCTTGAACTCGTTTGATGTCATTGATTATATAGCACAAATGAGCTTTTTGCACAAGTGTGCTACAAATTACACGTGTATTGAGTGAGTATCGGATCGCCGGACTCGGCTGGTCAGCTCAAGAACTGTTACAATTAGGGGAATTGACGCCGCCAGTGAATAGACGTTCCGGCACGCTTATTTTCCCGACTCGATCTCAGCCGACAGGAGCTTGCAATGAAACCAGCACTCTTGATTATCGACGTCCAGAAAGCATTTTTCGGTCCGAATACCGCGCCGTCGCTCAACGCAGCGATCCAACAGATCAACACGGCGGTCGCGCTGTTCCGCGAGCAGCAGCTCCCGGTCATCTGCATTCAGCAGATGGAGCCAGCCGAACAACTGATGCCCGGTGAAACAAGTTTTGACGTGCCAGATGATCTGGATGTGCTGCCCTCCGACCAGCACATCCATAAGCGCTACGAGAATTCGTTCAACAAGACTCCTCTAATGGAGAAGTTACGGGAACTCGACGTCGATACCGTGATCGTCACCGGCTTTTCCGCCGAATACTGCGTTTTGGGGACGTATCGTGGGGCGAAAGACCTCGACCTGAAGCCCTTTATCCTTCGGGGTGCGATTGCCAGCGGCACGCCTGAAAACGTCGGTTTCGTCGAGAGCATCAGCCACGTGATGCCGCTGGAGGAACTGCGTAACGCACTCGCTTAGTGAAATCTGCCGAAGGATCGGCGTATGAAGCCGACTTCAGGTAGATTTTGGCGCCTCCGGCAGCTCGCTGCGCCGGGGCACTTGGACTAAAACAATCAATTTGTCCCAGCATTGGCTGTGCAATTTCGCCAAGCGATCCGTCGTTGCTGCCGTCTAGGGGCTGGATTCACCCCGGATTCCCTCTGATCGATCAAATTGACCAAAGCCAGTCGGCATTTTTCATAGAGTTTTCGCCTAATCCGACATTGCTCTGCGTCTTACACTCCCTCACGTAATGCAATGCTAAATTACGGGAGGTCGAAATGCTCCTTGCGCTAGGCGTGTTTTTTGTCGCTTATATCGCCATTGCCAGCGAGAAATTTCCACGCCACTGGATTGCACTGGCGGGTGGTGCCGTGCTCGTTCTGTTCGGGATTCTCAGTCCCACCGAAGCATTCCATTACGTCAACTGGGAGACACTCGGCTTACTGTTCGGCATGTTCGTTCTGGTCTCGATTTTGACCGAAGCTGGCTTCTTCAAGTGGTTGGCGATGCAGGCAGTCCGCCGGGTGAATTATCACCCATCGTATCTGTTCATCGCCCTGATTCTGCTGGCGGGCGTGCTGGCGATGTTCATGGACAGCATCACGGTGATGTTGTTCTTGGCGGCGCTGTCTTTGCAGCTTTGTATCCTGCTCAAACTCGACCCGATCCCGCTGATCATTGCCGAAGTTTGCGCGGCAAATACCGGCGGCGCGGCGACGCTGGTCGGCGACCCGCCCAATGTTATTCTCGGCACGTCGCTCGGCTTCAACTTCGCCGATTTTGCCTCGAACACCGGACCGATCTCGCTCATGCTGGTGATCGGGCTGCTGGCAATGTTCTACTTCGTCAACCGGAAGTCGCTGCGGAATGCGCACGCGGCACTCAATCCTGAAGTGATCGCCGAGATCGAGGCGCTGCACCGCGATCCGCTGCACGCTCGCCTCAGCAAGATCGGCTTGATCGGGTTTGGCGCGGCGGTCACGCTGCTGGTCACGCATCACTGGCTCAGCGAACTGACGCCGATCAACCTCAACGCGGCGGAAGCGGCGTTGATCCCGGCGCTGCTGGCGTTCTTGGTGCTCCCGCAGATCGACAAAGGGACGGTCTTTCACAAGCTGTTGCGCGAAGACAGCGAAAATCTCTTGTTCTTCTTGGGACTGTTCGTCTTGATCGGTGGGCTGGAAAAGGTTCACGTCTTCGAAGCGATGGCGACCTTCATCGCGACCACCGAGGGACCTAGCAGTAACGGCATTGTGATGGCGCTGCACTGGGGACCGGGCTTGCTCAGCGGCGTGGTCGATAACGTTCCGCTGGCGTTGGCGATGAGCTACGTCGTCCGCGACCTGTCCCAGCATCCCGCCATGCCCGCGATGGCGCTGATGGTCTGGTCGCTGGCGCTGGGGCTGGACGTGGGCGGCAACATGACGCCGATTGGCGCTTCCGCGAACGTCGTCGCTTACGCCTATCTCGAACGGCATCATGGTCCGGTGGGCTGGAAACGCTGGGTGCTGATCGCTGTGCCGCCGACGCTCTTGGCGATGGTGGTCGCGTCGGTGATGCTGATGCTCAAAGGGCACTTTGGCTGGTACTAGACGCCCGATTTGGTCACTGTTCGGCTCAGAGTTCGAGGCGTATCCACGTGGATACGCCTCTTTTTATCCCTCGCGAACAACTCATTCAACACAGCGACCCTCAAAGCGGTTACAATTGAGGTCAAATTCTCGGCAGCCAAAGAAGGATAATTCTGATGGGTAAACGCTGTTTGCTCGTTTTAGGTTTGGCGATCCTGATTTTGGGCGTGACGGTCGTGAGCGCGCAGGACACCAGCGGCACGATCATCATGGGGCAGCCCGCCATCGGGCAAATTCAGTCCGCTGGCGCGACGCTGAGCTACGATTACACGCTGGCGGATTTGCGCCAAGTGTCGCTGCAAGCGCTCAGCGACACGGCGCAGCCGACTGTTAGCATTTCGCGGGATGGTACGGTCGTCGCTGCTGCCGCCAACGCCGTCGGCGAATCGACGGTGACACTGGCAGCGCTTTTGGCTGCCGGCGATTACGTCGTCGAAGTCGGCACGACGAACGGCACGACCGGCTTGGTCGTGCTCAACGTGTTGAGCGAGACTCCGGTCACGCAGACGCCGCTGACCGTCGGCGCGCCCGTCACCGGCAGCCTGAGCGCCGATGCACCGGCGGCGTTCTTCAGCTTCAGTGCGCTCGCCGAACCCGCCTACCTGTACGTCGACAGCGACTCGACCGCCAGCGGCGTCCACCTGCGCTTTGGCGATGGCGCGACCGGCAAGACCATCGCCGAGAGCAGCGCGGACGTGCTGGGCGTGCGTTATCGGTTCGGCGCCGGGAGTCAGGGCTACACGGTCGAGATCAGTACGGATGGCGCGGCTGAAACTGGATTGTTCACCATCTGCCTGACGACGGTCTCGACAGGCGGCTGTGAAGGGCACGGCGCGAGCGCGCCGCCTGCTACCGCCGCGCTGGTGGCGACTGCCTTGCCCGCTGCTGCGCTCCCCCCGACGGCGACATCTGCGCCAGTTTCCGCCGCTTGCACGGTGACGCCGAACGTTGCCGGTGGCGTCAATATTCGCCAGTCTGCGACCACTAATTCGAGCATCCTCGGCACGCTGCCGGGGAATGCCAGCGCCGACGTGATCGGCATCTCGCCGGGCGGCTCGTTCTACAACATCCGCTATGGCAGCATTAATGGCTGGGTTGCGCTGTACGTCGTCAACAGCAGCGGCGACTGCGGCAATGTCGCCGTCGTCAACCCGCCGCCGGTACCGACCCAGCCCCCTGCGCCCACGCAGGCAGCGAATCCCGTGCCCAGCGGTCCCTGCCTGATCACTATCACCTCGCCGACGTTCATCTATACGACTACTACCGCCACGATGGATTACCTGTTCGATCAGGTGCAGAGCGGACAACTCCTACCCATCGGGCGGCTGGCGGATAACTCGTGGTGGCAGACCAACAACTACGGGGCGTGGATTCCGGCGAGCGCTTTCGGGAGTACTGCCCAGATCAGCGGCAACTGCGATAGCGTGCCGATCACGTCGCCGTCGTCGTAGCCGCTCGATTTGCAATGCTTTTGGCACGCCTCACCTCGTTTCGCCTAGCGCGGCTCCCCTCTCTATGCAATGGAGAGGGGGCTGGCTGTCAGGGGTAGGTTTTTAACTCTGCGCTTACCTCACCCCTAAATCCCCTCTCCATTACATAGAGAGGGGACTTTAAAGACCCTTTGCAAGCTGTTTTTACCCCCTCTCTATGTAATGGAGAGGGGGCAGGGGGTGAGGTTAATAAAATACCTACCCCTGACAGGAGGGGGTTGGGGGATGAGGTTTCCCCTCGCTTTTCAGTCGCAGCCGCCTCTCGAAAATCTCCGCAAATATTCATTTGAATTTTGAAGAACCAGCATACAATGAGATCAGCGTTGGCATGATGCCACAAAAAACAGGGCTAATTTATTATGCAAATACACCAAAAATTACAGGTGTGGTGGGATGGTTTGCGCGCGAACGTCTACATGGAGCGCGGCAGAACGCACGTGCTGCGCGGCGAGAACGCGCGCGCGCTCGAAGTCTGCTCGCGGGCGATTCAGCTCAACCCGCAGTTGATCGAGGCGTTGAACAGCCGGGGACGGGCGCGCTATCGTGTGGGCGACCGCGCGGGGGCAATCGCCGACTTTGACGCGGTGCTGGCGCTCGACCCGCGCTGTGCCGTCGCCTACCTCAACCGGGGGCTAGCGAATTACACGCAGGGCGAGATCGACGACGCGCTCGGCGATTTCAACATGGCGATCTACCTCGACCCCAAGCAGGCGGTTGCTTACAATAATCGCGGCTTGATCGACGAACTGCAAGGCAACCTCAACGGCGCGATTGCCGACTACACTCAGGCGATCCGCCTAAATCCACGCATCGTCATCGCCTACACCAATCGCGGCGATGCGCGCGTCAACCGGGGCGACCTGCGCGGCGCGATTGCCGATTACCAGCGCTATCTGGCGCTCGGCGGCGGCTGGCGTAACGGCGATCAGAACTCGCATCGAAGCGCTGATCGCCTCGCTCAAAGGGCGCTTGGAGCAGCAGCCTGCTGTTGGATAACCGGGAAGCAAGGACATACAATTCACACCCCGGCGACGCCACTTCTCCGCAACCCTGTTTCTGCCCTCGCCGCGCAGCGGGGTGAGGTGAGATCGTGCTAATTGCCCGCGTCTCGTTTCGTTCATTTGACCGGGAAAAGATTGTTGTCTTTGGTACTTGACCCACCTCGCAGTCTAGGTGAAGATAACTGGAGACTGTCGAGAGAAGGGCAAGTAGATAATAATGAGAGTAGGCGTGTTGGCGCTGCAAGGCGCGTTTATCGAACACGAGAAGACGCTCGCCGCGTTGGGAGCGGAAGCGCGCGAAGTGCGAATGCCGGAGCAGCTTGAGGACTTGGATGGGCTGATCATCCCCGGCGGCGAAAGTACGACGATTGGCAAGCTGGCAACCGCCTATGGATTGATCGATCCGCTGCGCGAATTCGCGCGCACGACGCCGACGTGGGGGACTTGCGCCGGGATGATCTTTCTGGCGAAGGACATCGGTATCGACCGCCAACCGATCCTCGGCGTGATGGACATCGTGGTCAATCGCAATGCCTTCGGGCGACAGATCGACAGCTTCGAGGCGAATTTGGCGATCAAGCCGCTGGGCGATCAGCCCTTTCACGCGGTCTTCATTCGCGCGCCGGTGGTGACGAAAGTGGGTCCGGGCGTGGAAGTGCTGGCTCAGCTTGAGGACGGGCGGATCGTCGCGGTGCAGCAAAATCACCTGCTAGCGACAGCATTTCACCCCGAACTGACCGGCGATTATCGCCTGCACAGCTATTTTCTGGATCTGATTCGCAAACGAGCGTCGAAATCGTAAAATTTGCCGTTTGCAAACCCGGACTTCATGATACAATACGCGCGCTTTACGCTACAATGGCTTCAGTATCCGTTTACAGTCTAGCGGGTGAGAGAACATGATTGACTACAATCCTTTCCTGAGTGGTGTCGGCTTTTCCAACGGCGACGAAATGGTGGACGAAGAGTTCGAAGACATGGATGATTACGAAGAAACCGACGAAGAGTTCGATGATCTCGACGTAGACGACGATTTCGACGATTTCGAGGATGACGAAGACTTCGACGATTTGGAAGACGACGACGACTTCGACGACTTCGACGACGAAGATGATGACTACGACGACGATGAGGATGAGGACGATTATTGATCCTCTCCGGTGCGGTGCGTAGGGGGCTGTTGGTCGGCTTGCTGCTGGTTGGCGGCGGGGTGTACGCTCAAGACAGCGCCAGCACCCCGATTGCTCCAATTGGCACGCTGGAAGCCGGTGATTTTCGCGCGCTGGCGGTAACTGCCGACGGCGACCGGCTTTTGGTTGCCGATGCGGAAAATCAACAGATGCGCGTCTACGATTTCACCGATCCGACCCAGCCCGACTTACTCACAGCGTTGGACGTAAATGGCACGCCCGTGCTGCTGGCAGGAGGCGCCGATTTCGGTGTTGTCGCCATACAGACTGATACGGAGATGGATAGCGTTGAGTTGATCGCTCCGGCGTTCTCCAGCGCCAGCGCCCAGTACCGATCCGGGTGGAGCTACTCCGACATTCCCAAAAACCCGCACGCGCTGGCGCTATCGCCCGATTCCCGCTGGGGGATCGTCGCCAGCGATACCAGTTATTCTTTGATGGAAATCAACGATCCCGGCAACGTTGACTGGTTCACGGTGAACGAGCCGGTCATCGACGCCGCGCTGACTAACACAACCGCGTATCTCCTGCGTGACCAATCGCTGATCGCTGCGCCGCTGCAAAGTGGTGAGGCGCTCCACGCCGAACAGACGATCACGCTCGACGGTACGCCGTCGCATCTGGCGATCAACGCGGCGGCGACGCAGGGCGTTGTCGTGCTCGATGATACTCGCCTCGTCTTCTTCGACCCGGAGACTATGAAGACGACCGGCGAATTCGCGCTCGACGGCGGGGCAGTCACCAGCCTCAATTTCCTCGCGCACGGTGACGCCGAACTGCTGCTGGTGACACAAGCAGACCAATCCACGATCCGCATGTTCGACGCTCACGATCCGCAGACCGTCGCCGATCTCGGCAGCACCGACCCGATGTCAGCGCCGATTCGTGCGCTGGTTGTCCATGATCCGTACATCGTCGTCACCGACGGCGCGACCATCAGCATTTTCTCGTCGTAACCCTCGATTCTCTCAATTTTACGACCGTTTCAGGCTCTTTTTTAGGGGTTTACACGCCCTCTAAATCGGGGTACAGTTAGGGTGTCAGGCAAGGCGTTGCCTCCGCCTGATTTCTGATCTTTCGTTCAAGTGAAGGTATCAATGGACGCAGATAGTAGTTGCAACGAACAGCCGCCTTCATTATCTGGCGGCGATAGCGCAACTCTGCGTTAATCCCCTCTCTAAGCCTCACATCGGGGGGACGCGCAGCGCGTTATTGCCGACCCTGCGCGTCAGGGAAACCCCGATAATGAAATAGCCCTGTTCAAAGTGACCATTTCACACAAACGACCGCTTGAGCGCTTTGGCGTTCGGCGGCACAGTCTCTTTGGAGGGGTAATATGTACAACGATCTGCTGCTCAATCGTCTCGTCGCCCCGGTCGATACTGAGGACGAGCAAATCCAAGACTTGATTGACGAAATCGAGGAATTGGACAGCCTCCTCAGCCCTGAAGCGCAAGAACTCATTCGTGACCTGCGCCCCTATATCGTCACCGACGACGTGTACGAGGACATCGACGAGCAGGCATCTTTTGGCGACCGCGTCGCCGACAAGATGTCCATGTTCGCCGGAAGCTGGAAATTCATCATCATGTTTATCGTGACGATGGGTATCTGGATTGCCATCAACGCCTACATGGGTACTAAGGCGTTCGATCCATTTCCGTTCATTCTGCTCAACCTCACGCTCAGTACGTTGGCGGCTTTCCAAGCGCCGGTGATTCTGATGGCGCAGAACCGCCAATCGTCTAAAGATCGAGCGGTTGCTCAGAATGACTTCCAAGTCAATTTGAAGAACGAAGTTGAAATCGCCGACTTGCACCGCAAGATGGACATGATGACCGACGCGATTGGCATTCAGACTAAGCTGGTCAACGCGCTGGTCGAGGCTCGGCGCAAGGAATTGAGCGCGACCGTCCGCATCATGGAGCACGCCCGCAGCAGCGATACGCCGTCCAGCAACGGCAATGGCACCGGCAGCGCCGACGGCGGGCGTTGAAGCGAACGTAAATTGATGGCGTAGGGGCAGAACTAGGCTTGCAAAGCAAGCACATCTGCCCCTACCTGATTCTAGGCTTCTTGCTGCGGGAAAATCTTCCCCGGATTCAAAATCCCCGTTGGATCGAGCGTCTGCTTGATGCTCCGCATCACGTCGAGCGCGCCGCCGTGCTCGCGCTCCATGAACATCGCTTTGCCGATGCCGACGCCATGCTCGCCGGTCGCCGTGCCGCCGAGGTCGAGCGCCTTGATCACGATTAGCTTGTCCAACTTGAGCGCGTGTTGAAACTCCGCGTCGTCCTTGTAGGGAAACTCGACGTGGATGTTGCCGTCGCCCGCGTGCCCGATCATGTAGGCGGTGACGCCATGCTCGCGCTTGAGCTGCTCGACGTAGGCGATCAGCTCCGGGTAGGCGCTGATCGGCACGGCAACGTCCATGATGAAGAAGTGGTGATCCGGCGCTGATCGCACCATGATCTCGTAGGAGGCGTGGCGCGCGTGCCAGAGCTTGCGCCGTTCGGCGGTGTCGGTCGTCGTGCGCACGCTGACCGCGTTCAGGTCGGCGCAGATTTCGCGCACCATCGCCAAGCCCGTGTCGAGCGATGCTTCCTGCGCGGCGTGAAACTCCATGAACAGGGTCGGGTAATCTTCCAGATCGACGCCTTCGGTCTCACGCAGCATTTTGGTGTGCGTCGCGTCGATCAATTCGAGCGCCGCCGGATCAAGCCCGCTGCCGCGCACGGCGACCACCGCTTCGACCGCTGCCTCGACCGTCGGGAAGGCGGCGACCACCGCGCTCATGTAGGCGGGGATCGGCACCAGCTTGAGCGTCGCCTCGGTGATCACGCCCAGCGTCCCCTCGCTGCCGACGAACAGGTGCAGCAGGTCGTAGCCGCTCGACTGCTTGACCGAGCGCGATCCGACCTGAATCAGCCGACCGTCCGCCAGCGCGACCTCCATCCGCAGCACGTTATCTTTACTCGCACCGTACTTGACTGTGCGAATCCCGGCGGCGTTGTTCGCCAACATGCCGCCGATGGTCGCGTTCGCCCCCGGATCGGGCGCGAAGAACAAGCCGTAGCGCGTGAGTTCGGCGTTGAGGTCTTTGTGCCCGATGCCGGGCTGCACCGTCACCTGAAAGTCGTCGGCGTGGACGGCGACGATCTTGTTCATGCGCTCCAACGACAGCAGGATGCCGCCGTGCAGCGGGATGGCGTTGCCTTCCAATCCCGTGCCGACGCCCCAAGGAGTTACGGCGATGTGGTGCTCGTTGGCGAGCCGCAGCACGTCGGCGACGCCGCCCGCCGTCACCGGAAAGACGACGACCTCGGCGGGATGCGCCGGGTGATGCGACTGATCGCGGGCGTGCAGGTCGATGTCGGCTTGCGCGGTGCTGACGGCGTCGTCGCCGAGGATTCCGCGCAGGCGGGCGATCAGGTCAGGGGTCAGGTGGTTGAACTGCATCATGGGGTTTCCTTTGGGTTTACCTCACCCCCAACCCCTCTCCCTAGGAGAGGGGAGAAAAACGTGGCAGGTGAAGGCATGATTAAGATCGTAACGCTTGCTTTACTGGCGGTTTTTTCAATGTTTCTGCAATTCTCACTGTGACTGCCTCAAGCGAATCTAGAACTTCTTTGTTTGTAAAACGCAGAACGTGAAAGCCAATTGATTCCAAGCGAGCTTGACGCTCGGCGTCGTAAACTTGTTGTTCCGGTTGATCGTGGATTTCGCCATCAACTTCGATGATCAGCGAGCGCTCGATACTAATAAAATCGACGATGAAATTCGCTACTGTGTGCTGACGTCGGAATTTCTCTCCGGCAAGCCGACGGTTACGAATTCGTTGCCAGAGTATGGCTTCGGCTGGCGTTGGTTCGTGACGCATTTGACGCACACCGGGTTTCAACACCTCCCACTGATCGCGGTCTGAGGTGAATTGATGGAGTTGGTCGTCGGTCATTACCTCACCCCCGACCCCTCTCCCTAGCAGAGGGGAGAAAAACACTTGTAGCTGTCTTCTATCTCAATTCAAGTTCAGCGAAGCTTCCCAAGCGAATCATGCCAGCCACCGGGATTCGCATTTAGTTTAGCGTTTCGCATAAATCCCCTCTCCTAGGGAGAGGGGTGGCTGACCAAAGGTCAGCCGGGGTGAGGTCGCTTTTATCCGAACAACCCTCGCCGCTTCGGTTTGAGCGGGACGCCGTGAGTCAGCGTCGTCAAGCCGCCGCCGTGCGGATCGTAGATCGGGCGCAGGTCTTCGAGCAGCGGCTTCAGGTCTTTGTAGCCCGTTCGCCGGTTGAGGATTTCCAAATAGCCGCCGTAGCGCCGAAACAAAAGCTGCGCTTCGTCTGCCGAGATACCTTCGTCCCACGTCCACCGATCCGGCGTGTAGAAGTAGTAGATCGGGTAGACCGCCGCCGTTACCGCCGAGACGCCGCGATTATTGTACGCCCACAGGTCGATGCCGCAGTGAGACGCCGCTTCTGCCATCAGCACCAGCGCCGACGCCGAGAGGATTTGCCGGTAGAGGCTGCCGCCGTCCTTGCCCTCGACCGCTTTGAGCAGGTGTCCGCGCGGGCTGATTTCCTGATCGACGGTGCGCTGGAAGACCTCGACGCCGACCCGTATGATGTCGTCGCGTTCAAGCACGATGCCGGACATCAGCACCAGCGCTGCCATCCACAGATTTTCGACCTGCGTATCGTTATACGGGCTGTTGCTGAACTGATTCACCCGGTCTTGAAACAGGTTAAGCCAGCGGGTCTGCGCCTCGACGCTCCACGCTGGATGATTGCGGGTCATCTCGAACGACTGCGCCAGCATCATCGCCTCGGCGATGGCGTCTAGATAGGGCAGGTCGTCGCTCAGCGGCTCGTCGATGCAGTCTGTCAGTTTCTCGACGGCATGGTCGCCTGCGTCCGCGTTGTCGTCAAAGCGATAGCGCAGCCCGTACCACTGCGCCGCCGCGATTCCGCGCTGCTCGCGTTCGCGCAGAAACAGATACGCCGACAGGAACGGTTCGTCGTCGCGCTCATGCTGCGCCCGCTGCACGTCGTCTTCCGTGAAGTACAATCCGCAATGGTTAAACATGACTAATTCGGGTTTCGCCTTTCACGATGCCGTGCTAGTATAACAAATGGCACTATAATCAGACTAGGCAATCATTGTTGACAAGGTGACGGCGTGACCGAGCCGAAAAGCCCCCCCTCTGAGGATAATGGACTTCCCAACGACGTTCGGCGCTCTCCCGTGCGCCCGCCTCAGCCGGAAGAACCGCAAGCTGCCGTCAAGCCAACTCAACCGCAGCCGGACGAAACTTTTCCCGAAAACCCGCTTGACCCCAAAGCGGCGATGAATGCCCTCCGTCGCAAGATGGAAATGATCGCCGACGAGTTCGCGCAAGGCAAGATCAACCGGGCGCAGTTCAACGCCGTCTACAAGCGCTACAGCGAGCAGCGCACCATCATCGAGCGCTTGATCGAGCGCAATCCTGATAGTGACGCTTGGCGTCAGGTGATCGGCGTGCGCGGGCAAACCGGATTCCTACGCCATCATTTCGCTGCGCAGACTCAGTATTTTTTGGTCTATCGCAACGATCAACTCCAACCGCTCATGATCGGCGGCAAGCAAAAACCCTACGAAGCGGCGATTCTGCCGGTGATCAAGTACGTGTGGTCGCTGCCGAACCGCCCGAAACTGGGCTTGGGGCGCAAGCCGGTGGGCGAAACCAATTGGCTGATCCTCGCCGTCGGCGATCACGCGACGACGGCGGTTATGTTCGCCAACGAGCCGTCGATCTCCCAAGCGCAGCTCGTGCGTGACCTCCATGCCGACTTCGAGCGCGCGAATCAGGCGGCGCTGGCACGCGGCTGGCTCGTCCCTGAACGGATGGTTTTTCCCCAGCGCGCGCTGACCGATAGCGATCAGTGACCTTCGGCTGAGCGCCGATTCACAGCCATCACCACGATATGAATCAGCGTGTCTTTGGGAATGCTTTCAATTTGGTTAAGCTGGTGACGCAAAGCGTCCCCGAGATGGCAAAGGCGAGTACCCCCTTGTTGTTGATCGCCAGCGGACCCACTGCCGCGCTGTTCGTCGACGCCGACGAGAGTAGTTGTGCGTGTTTCGCCTCGGCGAGCAGGTCGACGGCGAAGCGTTGGTGCGTCGGCGTTAGGTTTCCGTCGTAGATGCGGATCACGTTGGCGTCGAGGTCGCTGGTGACGAAGCGGCGTCCGTTGGGCGAGCTGTTGATCGCGCCGAGCCTGTAGTGCAAGAGCAGGTGCTGGCGGATTTCTCCGCTGGCGTTGAACGCCGTGATGCGGCTGCCATCGCTCACGAACAGCGCCGCGCCATCGGCGGTGACGATCAGCACCGGGCGAAATTCCTCGTCGATTTGCAGACGGGTGTCGAAGACGCCGACCCGGACGTGCTGTTTATACAGGTGGAGTTGAGCGTCGGCATCCAGCGCCGCCAGCAGCCCGGACGCGCGATCCATGCCGATGGCGATGAAGCGCGGCTTGGTGTCGGTCTCGATTTTGGACTCTTTGCCGTCGATTTCGAGGTAGAGGTCAGTCCCGCCGGTGTAGTAGAGCCGCGTGCTGCCGTCCGCACTAAGGAAGATCGCCGCTTGCGGGGCGCGAGCGGTCGGCAAGTAGAGGTCGTTGGGCGTGGTCAGCGATTGGACGAAATCCTGCCACTCGGCACTGCGGCGGTCGCCGCTTTTGACCGCTTCAATCGTCTTGTCGCCGCGCGGCGATCCATTTTGCAGGTCGAGAAACGAAACTCGGTTGGTGCTCGTCCATGCCGCCAACAGGGAGGGCTTGCCGGAGAGAATGTCCAGCCGCTTGATGTTTCGGTCGCTGAGGTGTACACGCCACGCCATAATTGTTTGGGTTATCTTTGGGATATATTTGGGATAAAGTTAGATTCTTTTTAATGATACACCGGCTTACGGCGATCCGGGGGGTTCTTAACGCTTTTCTCGCAAAACGTTAACGACCCGATCTCGGCATTTGATCCACAGGAACAAGTAGGGGCAAGACTCAGTCCTGCCCCTACCAACAGCTTTGGGAATTAGGAGGTTTACTCGGCGGCGGCTGCCGTAGCGAGTTCCGGCGTCTCGGCGGGTTGACCGGGCAGATAGTGCGAACCGACGGCGATGTAGCTGTAGCCGTGTGCGACTAGTTCTTGATAGTCCGGGATCATCCGGCGACCGTCGATGATCAGATACGGCGCTTTGACCGTTTCCTCGATGGTGCGCGACAAGCCCCGGAATTCTTCCCAGTCGGTCGAGATGAACAGGATGTCGCTGCCCGTGATCGCTTCCTTCACGCTGTCGTGATAGCTGATCTTCGAGAACAGGTGGTTGTTTTCGGGGTTGAAGTAGTGTTTCGCCTCGTGCGTCGCCAGCGGGTCGTAGGCGCGAATCGAGCCGACGCCGCGCCCCAACAGCAACTCGACGACCTTGAGCGACGAGGAGTCGCGCATGTCGTTGGTGCGCTGCTTGAACGACAAGCCCAACAGCGCGACCGTCTTCTGGTTGAAGGTTGCTCCGGCTTCGCTGGCGGCGCGGTCGATCATGTAGGTTTTCTGATACTCGTTGATGTCGTAGACCGATTGCAGCAGGTTAGCGGGCTGTCCGGCGGTCTTGAACTGGTAGATCAGCGATTGAATGTCCTTGCCGAAGCAGGAGCCGCCCGCGCCGTTGGAGACGTAAGACCCCCACGTGCTGATGCGCGCGTCCGAGGTGACGCCGCGCTTCAGGTCTTCCATCCGCACGTTCGGGAAGGTCTCGCCCAAGCGCGCGCCGACCCCGTTCCAGAACGAGATGTAGGTCAGCAGCAGGGTGTTGCCGACGTACTTGATCGCTTCGGCGGTTTCCGGCGTCGTCTCGATGTAGCGGATGCGGACGTGATCGACAAACTGCGAGTAAATGCGCCGCAGGATGGCGAAATCTTCCGCCGTATCCGCGCCGACGACCACGCGATCCGGCTTGCGCGATTTTTCCACTGCGTCGCCTTCGGGCAGGAACTCCGGGTTCGAGGCGATGCCGAAGTTGGGGACGTTGTGGTCTTGCAGGATCGCTTGCAGCTTGCGTCCCGTGCCCACCGGCACGGTGCTCTTGTTGATCAGCACCACCCGGCGCTGATCTTTGCGCTTTGCCAGCAGGTCGGCGATGTAGCCCAGCGCATCGAAGTAGAAGCTCAGGTCGGACGATCCGTTCGGGTTGGGCGGAGTTGGCAGGCAGAGGAAGATCGCATCCGTGCCTTCGATGATCAACTCGATGTCGGTCGTGAAGAACAAGTAGCGATTGAGGTTGTCCTCGATGACTTTCGGGAGTCCCGGTTCGTTGACGTAGTGCCCGATGCGCTCAGCATCGCCTGATTGATAGGCGGCAATTCGTGCCTTGTCGATGTCGTAGGCGTAGACTTCGTGACCGTACTCTGACGTAGTGGCGGCGTGGGTCAGCCCGACGAAACCTGTTCCGGCAACTATGATCTTCATGGAAGCTCATCTCCTGAATGGCGTGCAAACACCCACTTGTACACAGCCAGCGGGTGAAAGTCTTAAGTTTTAAGTTTAACATCCCAAGTGCCTAAGGAGAATAACGAAAATCAAAGCGAGGCAGGCTAGAGCGGCTGCGCCTTCACGATTTCGGCAGCGCTTTGAAGTAGATGATCTCCGGGTCGCCGGGGTCGAGGTTGTCGATCCAGCCGCTCTTGACGAAGCCCAGTCGTTCGCACAGCGCTTGCATCGGCGCGTTCGACTGGTTGGTCGAAGTGAACAGCTTATCGCCGGGGCAGGTCGTTACGATGTGCTCGATCAGAGCGGTCGCCGCGCCCTTGCGCCGCTGATCCGGGTGGACGATCAGCAGGTCGATGAAGGGAAGCCGAAGAAGTGGTGCGTCAGGATGGCGTAGCCGAGCACGTCCCGCCGGTCGCGGACGAGGTAGCACTCGCGTGCCGTCACCGCCGCGATCAGCTAGTCGGCGCGCGGCTGACCCATATGTGCTCGCGTCGACAGCGAGCACGGCGGCGAGATCATCTTCGGTGGCGCGCTCGACGACCCGATTATCAGGCATCAGCATTCCACTCGGCGAAGAACTGGTCAAGGAACTGCTCCATGAAGCGGTGGCGCTGCCGCCGCGATCTGCTTGGCGCTGTCGGTGTTCATCCGATCTTTGAGCAGCAGCAGCTTTTCGTAGAAGTGGTTGATCGTCGGGGCGCTGCTGCCGGAATAGGCGGCGAAATCGTCGTGAAGCTGCGGCGGGATGTCGGGATTGTACAGTTCGCGCCCTTTGTAGCCGCCGTAAGCGAACGCCCGCCCGATGCCGATTGCGCCAATCGCGTCGAGCCGGTCGGCGTCCTGCACGATCTTGCCTTCGAGCGTTGCCATCGGCGTCGGGACGCCCGCGCCTTTGAACGACAGCG
The DNA here is from genome assembly GCA_963826685.1 of uncultured Chloroflexia bacterium. Lineage (GTDB taxonomy): Bacteria > Chloroflexota > Anaerolineae > Aggregatilineales > Phototrophicaceae > Flexifilum. The sequence goes on from CAWGYC010000014.1 coordinate 420,272, forward strand.
TGCCGACGATCTGCGGCGACGTGATCGATCAGGTCGGGGTCGGCGTGCTGGCTTTCCAGCCACTCGCGGGCGACGCGCGGCGCGACGGTCGTGTCGCCGCCGTGAAACTTGTGATCGGCGAGGTCGTGCAGCAGGGCAGCCAGTTCGACCACTTCGGTATCGACGTACATCTGCGCCTGTAACTCGGCGGCGGCGATGCGCTCGGCAGTCTGCCACACGCGCTAGACGTGCCACCAATCATGTCCGCTGCCCTCGCCGGACATCTGCGCCTGAACGTGGGCGGCGGTCGCCTCGATGATCGTCTCAGTCATCATTTTTCCTTCGCGGAGCACGGAGAATTCCTGCTCCAGCTCGACCGACCCGTCCACCACGAGATCGACTTGGTCAGCCGGTGATTCCGTTTCGATGTAGCGAATCTCGGCAGGCATCCAGTGATCGACCCACCAACTACGGGCTGCTTCGCCGTCACGCGCCAATCCCCGCGCCAGCCGCAGTTCATACGGGCATTCGACCCAAACGCGATAATCGTAGTCGTCGGCGAGCAGCGCGTACACGCCCTCGATGATCACGATCCCGCCGGTTGGCACCGTGTGTGCCTCCGCCAGCCGATCCTCAACCCAATCGTAGCGTTGATAGCGAGCTGCTTGTTCGCGACGGAGCGGCGTAATCACTTCCGCCGTCAACCGCGCCAGATCGTACTCGCTGCCAGCGGCTCCGCTGATGGGACGCCGCTCTGCCGAGGGAAGATAAAAGTCGTCAAAGTGGATGATCGTGACCGCTGAATCGAGTGCTGCCAGCTTGTGCGCGAAGGTGCTTTTGCCCGACCCGCCGCAGCCATCGACGGCGACCAGCAGCGTCGATGATTTTCGTGGCACCTGCTGCAAGGCTGCCAGCAGGGTGTCGTAGCGGCGGATCACGGCGCGATCATCATCCCGGCGACCCGGCGACCCATCTCGACCGAGAAGTTCGTCCCGCGATCCCACGGATAGACCTGACTCATGCTCGCCCAGTAGACGCCGGGCAGCGGCGTTTCCAGCGCCGGGATCAGCTCGCTCTGACCCCCGAAACGGGATCGGCTGGGCGTAAGGCGCGCGGAACACCCAGACCTTGCGAATCCAGTCCCGCTTGAAGTCGGGGTTGAAGGTCGAGAGCGTCTCGATGAAGCGGTCGGCGAGTTCGTCCTCGCTGAGCTGGAAATACTCGTGGTTCGCCGGGACGTAATCGCCGCAGTAGACGATGTGATCGCCGCCGTAGTGGGCGCTGTCCATCCAGTTGGTGTGTTCGACCAGCGCGAGGAACGGGAATTTGCTTTTCTTCTTGTCCGGGCTGGTCGCGGGCAGGTTGAGCCAATAGGTCCCGTCGGTCAGCAGTTGATGCTTGAGCGCCAGAACAACGCACAACCCGCCGATGCTGCGCAAATCGGCGATGCTGTCGCCGTAATGGGTGTTGCCCAACTGCGGCGCGAGCTTGAGCATCAGCTTGGGCGAGGTCGTGCTCAGGATGCGGTCGAACGTCAGCGTTTCGCCCTTGATCGTCAGCGTCGCCGTCCCGCCGTCGTAGCCGATGCGCTCGACCGGCGTGTTCAGGTGGATGGTCGCGCCGCGCTCGGTCAGCTGCCGCCGCCAGCGTGTCGAGGAAGGCTTGAAAGCCGCCTTCGAAGATGCCGAGCCGCAGGCTGCGCGCGTGGACGCGCGCCCACATCCACGCCATGTTGACGCGGTCGTACTGCTCGCCGAACTTGCCGATCAGCAGCGGGCGGAAGAACTTGTCGTAGCCCGCCGACCCCATGTAGCGCAAGAACCACTCGTCCGCCGTGACGTATTCCAGCGGCTTCCAGAACGGCGTCAGCTTGAGGAACGCGCCCGCCAGCAGAAAGCGCGGCTTCGCCAGCAGCGGCATCGGCAGCGTCAGCGCCGAGATCGGCGTGATCTCCGAGCGGACGATCTCGCCGTCGATCCAATAGCTCGTTTTCGGGCGCGGGAAGATGATTTTGTCGCGGACGCCCATTTCCTCCGCCAGCGTGAGGATCGAATCGTCGGACTCGAACCAGTGGTGGTAGAACTTCTCCAGCCACCAGTCCCAGCCATCGTCTTTGAACCCGCTCGCCAGCCCGCCCACGCGGGACTCGGCTTCGTAGAGCGTGACCTCGTGCCCGGCGCGGATCAAATCCCACGCCGCCGCCATGCCGGTCGCGCCTGCTCCGATGATGGCGATTTTCATAACGCGGCGACCTCTTTCTCGGCGGATGGGGTGGCGCTATCTTCGCTGGTCACGCTTTCCTCGGCTGCTTCCTGTTCCAGCCGCTCGACGTGAGCGACCACGTCCAAGCCTAAACCGCGCCGCACGAGGTAGTAAAAGCCTAGCAGCGTGACCGGCAGCCAGATTACCAAATGGTTGACCAGCGCGAAGGCGGTCGCTTGAGTCTTGTCGACGCCGATAGCGCCCAACGCCAGCACCGCGAAATACTCGTAGACGCCGAACTGCCCCGGCGATGCCGGGATCAGTCCCGCCAAGTTGACCACGCCGACGACCAGCAGCATCGCCGGGTAGGGGACGTTCAGGTTGAACGCCAGCGAGACGATCCAGTAGGTGCTGGCTTCCAGCATCCAACTGGCGTAGGAGAAGAAGACCGTCCCGGCGAGGTCGCGCGGTGTCCGCAAGCCTTCCAGCCCGGCGATCACGTCCTCGCCCAGCTTCTCGACCAGCGCGCCCAATTTGCCCGGCAACGCACGGCTGAGCAGGGCGATCAGTCGGCGCAGAATGTTCGGCTTGAGCGCCAGCACGAAGAAGACCAGCAGCGCGATGATGAAGATCGGCGCACTGATCAGGGCAATGCGGCGCAAATCCGCCGAGGCGACGTTGAGCGTCGCCAGCGAGACCAGCACGAACGTCAGCATGACGATGCCGTCGAAGATGCGCTCGGCGATCACGACCGTGCCGCCGCTCGCCATGCGCACGCCTTGCCCGCGTTGGAGCAGCACGACGCGCAGCACTTCGCCGCTGCGCAGCGGGTAGACGTTATTGCCCATGTAGGCGATGCAGACCAGCCGGAACAGCTTGCCCAGTGGGACGAACTTGGTCGCGCGCAGCAGCACTTGCCAGCGCTTCGAGATCACGGCGACGCCGGTGAAGTACCAGACCGCCGCCAGCGCCAGCAGCAGCGGATTCGCCTGTTTGATGTAGTCCCAAACAATTGCCGGGTTCAAGCCGTAGAAGGCAAATCCGAGAAAAACAGCGCTGATCGCGAGTCCGAGAATGACGATCAGCCGTTGGTTGCGTGTCATGAACGATCCTTATGAAAGCTGCCCTTGATTGTATCAGGCAACATTGCATCGGTGTAGTCTATATACACGGGTCGCACCGATCTTGCTTGAGTTTCAACGCGCTTGTCGTTACACTGGAAGCATAAAGCGTTCACTCAGAAAACAGACTCAAGCATTTAGCTTTGAGCGGCATACCATCGGGCTTGATCGGCGCACGCGCCGAAAGATCACGCGGATTGTGGTTTTTCGGAGCGAATCGGGAAGGGCTAATGCCCTTTTGTCCATGCGGGAAACGTTCGTCTCAGCGGAGAAAGTGCAAGCTCATGAGCGACTCTTCAGACAGTCCCAACTGGCTGGACGAATTTCAGGAGTTGGCGAATCGCAAGCTCGGCGGCGGATCGTCGTGCGAGCAGGTGCACCCCATCGTCGAGCGTTGGTACAGCGCGCTCATGGAGACCGAACCGCCCGCCTCGCGCGATTCGGTGCTTCAGGCGATGGCGTGCCTTTCGACCGAAATCCTGTTTGACACGCCCGACGACGTGCTCGACAACGTGCTCAAGCTGGTGGACGAGGATACGCTCGCCAACTGGATCGAGTACGTCCTGATGGTAGGGCGGGCGTTTGAAGCGGCGCTGCGCAAAGGCGACCTTGACGACCTATAAGAAAGTAAGGTGCCGCGACGGGTTTAAACCCGTCGCAAACCAAAACCGCGACCCACTGAAGGGGTCGCAACCGCGAGTGCTGTTTGGCTCCCCCTCTCCATAGGGAGAGGGGGTCGGTGGGTGAGGTTGTAGGTCAGCCGTGCAGCCCGTTATCTCCATCCAGATGAGCAATCCAGACCGGCAGATCGTAGCCGTTGCGCTCGAAGCCGAAGCCGGTATAGAGCCGCTGCGACCGCAGATTGCTCGCTTGTGTGTTGACCGTCATCGCCCGCACGCCGCGCCGTTCAAAGCGTTGCAGCACGTCGGTCAGCAGCGCTCGCGCGATGCCGTTCCCTTGCAGTTTGGGCACGACCGCCAACCGCGCGAGATGCGCGCCGTCGAAATAGAGCGTGCTCAACTGGTAGCCGACCATCTCCGTCCCGATCTCGGCGACGGTGCAGGCTGCCGAGATGCGTTCCGCCTGCTGGATTTCGCTGCGCTCCATTTGCCAGAGCGGGGCGAACGCGGCGTGATCGACCGTGATCAGCGTTGGCAGATCGTCCGGCTCGTGTCAGGCGGATGCGTACCTGCTCCGGCGGATCAACAGGGGGGATCATCGAAGGCGGGCGGCGAAAGGTGATGATTTCTTCGGAGAAGGTGAAGCCGAGCGCAGTCATGTAAGCGGCAAGCCAGTTGCGGATCAGCAGCAGCGCGATGGTGCGCACGCCGCGCGTGCGTAATTCGTCGGTCAGGCTGCTCCAGAGCAGCTTAAGGATCGGCTGAGGGTCGCCGTGATCGGTCAGCGCCGCGATGCGTATCCAGCACGTCCCGTCGAGCGGCTCGGAGGTCGCCAAGACACCTTGCAGCCGCTTATCCTGCCAGACGAGGCGCATCGGATAGCGTTCACCGTCTTCCAGCCATTGATCAGTCTCGTGCCAGTCGAGGTGGGTGTGAGTGCGGTCGCTGCGAAAAACCAGATCGCGCACAGCATGACGATGACGCCGCTGGTACGGCGTAACGCTGAGAGCGTTCAGAGGTCGTTCTTTCTGTGCATTCAGTTGATGGTTCAAAGTAGAATATCGATTACTAATTTCGGCAAGTGCCGTCTCAGAAACGGCTATAGCCAACTTTAGCCCCATCCGCTGAAGAATGCCAGCAGCTTGGGCGGCGTTGGTAAGCTGACCTCACCCCTAAATCCCCTCTCCATTACATAGAGAGGGGACTTTTAACGCCCCTTGCGACCTGTTTTTATCCCCTCTCCACATCGTGGAGAGGGGGCAGGGGGTGAGGTCTATTACCGCCGATACGTTCGGTTGGCATACGACGGCGCGGTGATGGCGAAGACCGTGCAGCGCCGCCGATCCATCAGCCGGGTGCGGATGCGCTCGTCCATCTTGTCGATGGTCGTCGACGACGTGATCACCGTCGGCAGGTTGGCGACGTAGCGATGATTGAGCAGTTGGAACAGCTTCTCTTTCGCCCACGCCGTCGCGCTCTCGGTGCCGAGGTCGTCCAGCACCAGCAGCGAGATGCTGCGCACGGTCTGGAAGCGGCGGTCGAAATTGGCGTTCGAGTTGGGGCTAAAGGTTACGCGCAGGTAGTCGAGCAGGTCAGGGACAGTCACCATCATCACTTGTGCGCCGCGCTCTTGTTGGTGGTTGGCAACCGCCGCCGCCAGATGAGTTTTGCCGCTGCCGTAATTGCCCAGCAGTACCAGCCAGCCCTGCGGTGCTTCGGCGTAGTCGCGCGCAGCGGCGAAGACGCGCTCCAAGTTTTGCCGATCTTCGGGCGTCAAACCTGTTTGAGCGTCGAAGCTGGCGAAAGTCATCTCGCTGTAAAGCGATAGGCTCGAAAGCTGGTCGCGCTGCGCCCGCACCGGCGTGCGGTAATCCGGCGCGCTGATGCGGATGCGGTGGATGATGGTGTCGTCCAGCAGGCGGCTGCGGATGCGCGGATCGAGCATTTCGAGGTCGGCGTTGGTCGTGATCACCGTCGGCAGTTCCCGGCTGTAACGATGATTCAGCAGTTGGAACAGCTTCTCCTGCGCCCACTGGCTCGGATTCTCGACGCCGAGGTCGTCAAGGATCAGCATCGGCGCGTTGCGCAGCCGGTCGAACATCTCGTCGTAGCCGATCTCCGACGACGGTCCATAGGTATTACGCAGATGGTCGAGCAGGTCGGGCGTGGTGATGAACAGCACCGCGTCCTCGAAATGCAGCCGCGCGTTGCCGACCGCCGCCGCGAGGTGAGTTTTGCCGCAGCCATAAGTCCCTTCCAGCAGCAGCCAGCCGTCGGGATTGGCGGCGTAATTGACGGCGGCAGTGTGCGCTGATTCGAGCGACTGCCGCTGAGTCGGCGTCAAGCCCGGCAGATCGCTGTGGAAGCTCTCGAAAGTCTTATCGGCGAAAGCGTCCAGATTGCCGAGCTTGCGCAGACGGTTGACGCGCAGCGGATCGACCGGGCTGTTGGGGCAGCGGAATAACTTCCCGAACTGTGGATGATCGACTGGCAGGTCGTAGCGGACGGTACCCATCCCACCGCAGATGTTGTCGCGCCCGCAGAGGGGGCAAGTCCGGTCGTCGCTGTATTCGGGGCTAGTGTTCGATGAAGTCGGCATATTTCCCGGTGATGAAGCGTCGCCCATCCTGTTCATCAGGTCTTTCATGGACTTCATGCTGCTTTCCTTCCCTCTGCCAGCGATCCAGCACCGCGCGGATGAAGCTCCACTTCCGGGCGTTGCTCTCGACGGCGATCCGCATTGCCTCCTCGATCCAGCCCGCCGGATATTCCTTCTCGGCGTCCTTGAGCGAGTCGGCGATCAGTGGCGTCAGCGGCCCGATATTCAGCTCGTACAGGCGGTAGATATTCGGGCGCTCCGGCATGATCTCGACCGGCTCGTCGCCCAGCCCCGGCATCCACGCGCCCGCGCGAATCTGCTCGACGCCCGCGCGTCCAAGCTCCGTGTTGATAAAGTACAACGGCTCGACTTCGCCCGCAAGCACGACCTCCGCGTACAGCAGTGTCCCGCGCGCGCAGGCGTGCGCCAGCGCCGTGTCGAGCGTCGCGCCCGGCTCGAAATCCATGCCCGCCAAGCCCGCCATGAAGTCGCCGTCTCTGAGGAAGTCCTGACGGCGCAGATAGCGCGTGTGTCCCTCACGCTGCTGGATCGCCCACATGAAGTAGAGTGTCACCTTGAGTTCGGCGAGGTCGTCGATCAGCGGCAGTAACTCGGCGATGAAAGCACTCGGCACGGTGAAGGTCGGCTGTTTGCCCGGCAGGAAGCCCTTGAAGTCGTCGCTCATAGCGCGCTCAGGTCGATGGTGGTCGTGCGCGCGTCGGTGAACTTGGTCAGCGACTTCTCGAAGTGCAGCGAGATCACGCCGGTGGGACCATTGCGGTGCTTGGCGATGATCAGGTCGGCGCGGTTGGGGAACTCGGTCGCCTCGTTGTAGACTACATCGCGGTACAGGAAGATCACGATATCCGAGTCCTGCTCGATGCTCCCACTTTCCCTCAAGTCGGAAAGCTGCGGGCGCTTGTCTTGACGCTGCTCGACGGCACGAGATAACTGTGCTGCCGAGAACAGCGGCACGTTGAGTTCGCGGGCGAGTTCCTTCATGCTGCGGCTGATGTAGCTGATCTCCTGCACGCGGTTGGTCTCGTAGCCGCCGCCGCCGTTCATCAACTGCATGTAGTCCACGATCACGAGGTCGAGTCCGTACTCGTGCGCGATGCGGCGGCATTTCGTCCGCATCTGAATCGGCGTCATCGCGGGGGTATCGTCGATGAAGATGTTCAGGTTACCCAGCCGCCCGGTCGCTTCGACGAAGCGCGACCACTCCTGCTGAGTCAACTGCCCGGTGCGCAGCTTCTGGGTGTTGATGCCCGTTTCCATCGACATAAAACGCTGCACCAACTGTTCGTGACCCATCTCCATTGTGAAGATCAGGATGTGCGCGCCGAGCTTCGCCGCGTTTAGCGCCACCGAGAGCAGGAAGGAGGTCTTTCCCATACCCGGTCTGCCCGCGAAGATCAGCAAGTCGCTGCGTTGCAGACCGCCCAGCAGTTCGTCCAGATCGCGGAAGTTGGTCGGCAAGCCGAGCGGCTCGTCCGGGTGCTGGATCAGGTGCTCCATCCGCTCGAAATAGGTGCTGATCGCGTCGCGTATGGGGATCAGTTCGCGGCGGAGGTTGCGTTCGGTGACGTTGAACAGCTTTGACTCGGAGTCGCTGGTGACTTTCTCGATGGTCAACTGCTCGTCGAGCGCCAGCGCTTTGATCTCGTCGGCGGCGATCAACAGGCGGCGGCGCACGGCGGCGCGCTCGACCAGATGCCCGTAGACCTCGGCGTGAATCGAGGTCGGCGTGCTGTTGACCAGATGGAGCAGGTAGGCGGGACCGCCGACGTCGTTGAGGCGGTTGAGGGCGCGCAGTTCGTCTTGCAGAGTCACGAAGTCGATCTGCTCGCTGCGCTCGCTGATCCGCAGCAGCGCTTCCCAGATGTAACTGTGGCGCAGGATGTAGAAATCCTCGGTGGTCAGGAACGACGCGACGCCCAGAAAAGCATCCGGGTTGACCATCACCGCGCCGAGGACGGCTTCTTCGGCTTCTTGGCTGTAGGGCGCAAACTGTCCGCTGATGGATGAAGGTTGAGTCGACATCGGTTTTCCGGTGAGCAAGAAACAAAACGGCGTGCTCGAACGAACCGCAGCGCCGTAGGGAAAAAGGTCTTCTCCGCTGTGGATGAAAACCGGCTATTCAGCTTTGACCAGCCCCGATCACGCCAGCGCTGATTTACTCTTCGTCGTCGTCGATGTCGTCGAGGTCGAGCGTATTGACGAAGTCCTTGAAGGCGCTCAGGCGATCTTCGTCGAGGTCCTCTTCCTTCGTCGCTTCGCCGAGCGCGCGTTCGACGTCTTCTTCCGGCTGGATGGCGTGACGCTCCATGACGGTTTCGGCGACGAAGATCGGCGCTTTGGTGCGAACCGCCAGCGCGACCGCATCGCTGGGACGCGAATCGACCTCGATTTGCTTGCCGCCCACGTCGACGACGATCCGGGCATAGTAGACATCGTGGCGCAGGTCGTTGATCAGAATGTGGACGACTCTACCGCCGAGTTCGCGGATCATCGACTTGAGTAAATCGTGCGTGAGCGGGCGCTGCGGCGGCATCTCTTGCAGTTCAATCGTGATGGCATCCGCCTCGCACGGACCAATCCAGATCGGGAGATAGCGGTCGGTATTCGTGTCCTTGAGGATAACGATACGGTATTGGGACATGAGACTGACACGAATGCTGTCGATAATCACTTCTATCATAGTTGTTTATCTATGCTCTTGCTCTGTCTAGCGTCTGACGACTTTAGCTTATTTGGATTATACACTGAAGCGCCGAGACAGCAACCGGAATTTAAGCGAAATAGCGAACTCTCTCATCCTATCGGCGTGGGGATCGGCGGCTCTGGAAATCGCCCTAGATCGGGCTTATGATGGCGCGCACGGCTTAAGGAGAGGCAATGACGAAGCGATTCCTGTTCGCGCTCGTGGCGCTGATGGCGGTGGGCTGCGGCGCGTTACCGATGGCGCAGCCGTCGGTGCGTTTCGCGCTGGGCGACCAGATCATGCGCGTCGAATTTGACTCGCCGATTGCGTGGGAGCAGTACGTCAATGCCGACCAGCACGTCGATTTCGAGATCGCGGACGGTTCTTACCGGGCGAAGGCATGGGATGGCGGCTTCATGTGGACGATCCAACTGCCCGAAGTGAGCGACAGCGTAATCGAGGTCGAGACCACCCAGCTTTCGACTTATCGCAACAATGCCTATGGTGTCATGTGCCGCGCCGCGCCGACCGACAACAGCAACGGCTATTACTTCCTGATCAGCGGCGATGGCAATTACACCATCCGGCGCGGCGCGGTCGACGAGGTTCACGCGCTGATCCCGTTCACCTATTCCGCCGCGATCCGGCAGGATAAGGGGATCAACCGCATCAAGGCGGTCTGCATCGGCGATTATCTGGCGCTCTACGTGAACGATACATTTGTCGCCGAGACGACCGACGACTATTTTCATCGTGGCTACACCGGGCTGACCGCCGCCGTCGTCAAAGGCGGCGACGTGGACATTTCGTTTGACGATTTGCAGGTCTGGGACGCTAGGCTGCTGCCATGATTCGCAGCCGAAAACGTAGGGGCAGGTTTCAAACCTGCCCCTACTCAGTGGTGATATGGTATGTTGTGCCGCTTGGTTTTTCCCCTATCCCTACGGAGAGGGGGTCAGGTTTGTCGGGTCATGATCCGTTGCGCGGCTTGTTTCCCCCTCTCATCATGGAGCGGGGGTCAGGGGGGAGGTTTACCCTAGTTCGCTGCCGTTGCTATCGGGATCGCCGTTGGCGTTGGCGGCGCCGGGATGATCAGCTCTTGACCGAGGCTGAGCACATCCGGGTTATCCATGTTGTTAGCGCGCATAATCGCGTTGACCGAGACGCCGAAGCGCGTTGCAATCGCTCCGAGCACGTCGCCGTTCTGCACGACGTACAGTTGAGCGCCGGGCGGCAGCGCCGTCCCAACTTCAACCGTCGCCGCTGACGTGGGGGAAGGTGTCCCCGGTTCGCAGTCGGGTAGGTTGAGCACCTGCTCGATTTGCAGAATCGGGTCGCTTTCGAGGTCGGGATTGGCATCTTGCAACGCCGCGACCGACGTGTCGTGTGTCAGCGCAATTTGATAGAGGGTGTCGCCGGGTTGCACCGTATAGGTGCAGTCGCCGCCGCTGTCCACCGCCGCGAACGCCGATTCCTCGGTGGAGTTAGCCACGTCACCAATCGGCGTAGGGGAGTACGACGGGAGCGGTGTCGGCGTGTCCGGCGTGACCAGCCCCAGTGAAAGCCCCGGCGTGATAATCTGGAGCGTCGCCGTCGTTTCAGTGGGGACGCCCTCGGTTGGCGTTGCCGTTGCCGGTGCCAGCGTGATCTGGGTGAGGGCGATTCCACCCGATGTCATCGTCGCCTGTACTTGCGTTTGCGTCTCACCCGGCGAAAGCATCGTGATCGCCGGAGTGCCAGTGGTCATATCTGACGCTGTGCCGGAACTTCCAACCGGCTCGACGGTGAATTCAGAGGTCGGCTGGATCGAATCGCCCGCCGGACGGAAACATCCCGAAAGCAGCAGCGCCGCCAGCAGTATTAAACGCTTCCAATTCGTGAGCAGCTTCCTCAATGCCATGACCTCCCCATTTCCGAGAATCGTCCTTCAGCATACATCGTTCTGAATTATAGTGCCACCTTAGCGCCGGGCAAACTGTTTCGATCCATAATCGCGCTTAAAAGCGTACTTGCCTTGCTTGCGGAGGCGGGTTTGACCGCGCGGTTAGCCGCGATTTTGCGCCAGCGTGAATCGACTGTTTTCGGCAGCATCTTAATAAATTTCTCAACGATTTCTGCCTGATGGCGTGTAAAATAGAGCTATGTTAGGTACACTCTGCGACGCAAGAGAAAGGCGCTCCTCTGTGGCTTCGAGTAAAAAACGAGTTCTCGTCGTAGATGACGATCCTGAGCTGCTGCAACTGGTTCGTGTTTTACTTGCGCGGATCAATGTCGAAGCGATCTCGGCGGAGAACGCGACGATAGCGGCGCATTTACTGCGGACTCAACCCCTACCGCATCTCATCATCCTCGACATGATGCTGCCCGACGTCAGCGGTGTCGAGTTCTTGCGGCAGATGCGTGCTAAACCAGACTACGACGAAGTGCCGGTGCTGGTGCTCTCGGCGCTGATTGACCCGGAGAAAATTCGCGCCGCACTCGACTCTGGTGCTGACCGCTATCTGACTAAGCCTTATATCGCCAATAATCTGCTGACGGTGGTGCAAGACATCCTCCGCACCGGGCGTCGTCTTAACGAGAAATGATTCCGACGTCGTGACTGGAACCGGGCTGGACGAGATTGAACTGACGATTTTGAGCCTCGTCGCGGAGTCGCCGCGCTATGAGGCGGAAATCCAACAGGTGATCGAGCAGCGCGGCTTGCGCGAGTGGCTGATCGTCGGCTCGGCATCCGTCGGCTACGTGCTGAGCTTGCTCCACCGGCAGGAACTGATCTCAATTGCGCCCGGCGAGTACGATCCAGAGCGGACGGTCTACCAGATCACCGACGCCGGGCGCGGCGTGCTCCAAACCGCCGTCGTCGATTTGCTGCGGCAACCGCGCTCGCTGGCGGAGAGCTTCGCCGTCGGGCTGGCGAACATCAGCGCCCTTAAGCCGCAGTTGGCATACCGCGCGCTGCTCCAGCACCGGGAAGCGCTGGCGCACCGCCTCAACATCGCCGAGTCATTTTGGGCGCGTCGCCGCCAAGACGAAACTCCCGAAGGGATTCGCGCCCTCTATACACACGGGATCGCCCTGATGCGGGCGGAACTCGACTGGTTGGACGCTTTTATCGAGGATTGGCGCGTGCGTCATCCGGTGGTCGTGCGCGATACCGCTGCCGATGCCGACACCGGCGCGACCACGCCGCTGCATCGCCCCACCGCCGTCAACGATCCCGCCAAGCAGGTTCAGCGGCTCAAGCCGCCCAAGGCGGAGTGAGCCGGTAGACGACGAAGCCTTCCGCCAGATAATCCTGTTCGACCGTGAATCCGGCGGCGCGCAGCGCGTCGAGCCAATCGTCAACCGGCTGGCTGGCGGGCGCGACCAAGTAGCGCGGCGCGGGATCGTCAAGTTCGAGCGCTCCGGCGACCAGTTCATCCGGCGTTGGGTAATAGACGCGCCGCTTGTCCGTCCACTGCCCCATGTAATAGCCCAATTCCCAACCCAACCAGCGATCATAAACGACCGCACCCAGCGTCTGCCCGTTGAGGTAGTTCGCCAGCGTCGTGATGCCGCTGTAGTCGCGCAAGTCCTCATTGAGCGCGCCCGGCAGCGTGCCCGCGTTCCACGCGGTGACGGCGAGGGTCAGCACCAGCCCGCCTGCGAGGAGCTGCGCCTCCTGCATGTTGATCCGCAGGATCAGCCACGACCAGAGCCACAGCAGCGCGCGCGCCGACAGCAGCGCCGCCGGGACGATCAGCGGGAGCAGGTAGCGAGGATAGACATTGAAGGCGAATAGGACGTGAACCAGCAGATACGCCAGCAGATAGACCGCCAGCAGGATGTCGATCTGCGCCATGCGCTCGGATCGCTGCCGCGCGACGCGCCAACCGAGCATCAGCAGCGCCCCCGCGCCGAACAGGATCGTCGGCGTGCCGAGTAGGTTGCGGGCGTAACCGAACCAGTCGCTCAGACGCGCCGTGATCGGCTCGGCGGGGATCAGGCTGTCGGGGCGATTGTTCGCCAGCGCCAGCGTCCAAATGCTGTCCGGCTGCGCCCGCAGAGCGTCCCAGCCAACCAGCAGCACGACTCCGGCGATCAGTGGGGCGACGAAGGCGATCAGGCGGCGGGCGCTGATCCCGTACAGCAGCCAACCGATCAGCAGCACCAGCGGCAGCGCGAAAATCGCTTGCTGCTTGCTGCCGAATGCCAGCGCCAGCGCGATCCCGCTCGCCAGCCAGCGATCCCGCGCCACTAGCAGCAGCGCCAGCGCCGCGAACGTCAGCATCAGCGGATCGGTGTAAGCACTCGCGCCATAGATCGCGGTGAAGGGGGAGAAGGCGACGAAGATCGCCGCCCACGCCGACAGCGCCCGCCGTCGATACAGCCGCTGCGCCAGTGCGTAAGTCACTGCCACCAGCACGATGCTCGCCAGCGCGCCCGGCAGCCGCGCCGCGAACTCGCCGAGGCGCGGGTCGAAGTCGAGCACGCCGTTTTGCATACCAGAGGCGACGAATTGCATCGAGAGCGCGTTGGCATAGATCGCCAGCGGCGGCTTGTCGAGCGCGCCGGGCAGCAGCCACGCGCCGTCGAGCGCGGCGTTGCGGGCGAAGGTGCTGAACAGCGCCTCGTCGGGGTAGAAGCGCACGTCGCGCGCCAGCGCGTGAAACTGGATCGCGACGGCTGCCAGCAGGATAAGTACCAGTACCGAGTACCGAGTACTGAGTGCTGAGTTCGGCAGCATTGCTCATTCGGTTCATCTCAGCATCTCACGTTCCCTACTCATGACCCATAACTTATTGCTCGTCACTCAGGACTCGGTACTCAGCACTTTCTTTACTTCACGCCATACTTCTGCCGCAGATAGTCGAGCGCTACCCGGTCGATCACGTTGGGATCGTCGTTGCGCCAGCGTTCTTCGAGGTTCTCGCTGCCGATCAGTGCGTCGAAGGCTTTCTTCGAGTTGTCGTCCCAGACGCCGTTTGGCTCGGCTTGGCGATAATCGCCTCGGATCAGAATCGCTTGCAGTTCGCTGGCGAGGTCTTCCGTGATCGGTAGGCGGTCTTCCTGCTTGACCTCGCCGAAATACAGGTGATGGATCATGAGCAGGTCGCTCAAGCGCTGGACTGGTTCGGGATCATCGTCAACGCGCAGGTCGAGATAGCGGTCGTTGTCGCCGCCGTAGCCACCGTGCTCGCGCGCGACGTAGAGCGCCGCCGCCTGCTTGCCGCGACTGTCGCCGCCCGCATCGTCGCCCGCGACCAGCGCCGCGTACAGCCGATCCGCCAGTTCGCCGCGCGCCGAGGTGTAGGCTTGCGCCATGGCGTCGACCACCTGCTGACCGGCGAGGATATTGCCCTGACAGGTGAAACCTTCGGCGGTGTGGTGTCCCGCCCAATCGAAGCATTTGCTACCGGTGTGGGCGGCGCTGCGCCCCTGATTGTCGACGATGCCGACCTGCCGCTGTTCGCGCAGCGGATCGACCGAGAGCAGTTGATCGAGTGTCTCCTGAGCGCTCTTGCCGCTCGCCAGCAGCGCCAAGCCGTCGGGACCGAAGCTCATCTTGCCGTAAGCCTGCGTCGCAATCGCGCCTACGCCCGCCCGCGCCCACGGCACGACCGCGCCGACGGCGAGGAACCGGCTGGCGACGCCGACGCCGAAGGCGTCCTCGTCAGGATCGTAGGCGGCAATCGAAAAGGTGTGGATCAGCATTGTTCAATGCCTCGCAGTTGTGAAATGGGTATTGAGCGTGGATTGTAGCACCAATACGGACGAAAGTCGGCGATTTCTAGCTCGATTGGATCATCGAGTACGCGAGGGACGTATAAGCGGAATAGGGTAGGGTGGACACTACATCCACCCCATTGTAGGAAAGTCAGATAACCGGATCGTCGTCGGTCATAGCGGTCTCGTCAGTGCTTTCGGCGCTACTCTCTACCGGCGCCGCGGCGATCAGGTCGGCTGGCTCCGGCGCGGCGGTGATCAGGTCGGCTGGCTCTGGCATGGCGGCGATCAGGTCGGCTTGCTCTGGCGTGGCGGCGATCAGGTCGACTTGTTCTGGCGCGGCGGCGATCACGTCCGCTGGCTCCGGCATGGCGGGAGTGTCCTCGCCCGCGATAGGTTTGTGCGCCACCATGATCGAGATCACGTCGTAAGGGCGGGGCTGTCCCAACTCGTCCATCATGTCGGTGACGGGGTGCTCGACCACTTGATCCAAGCCCGCCTCGGCGAGCATTTGCATCGCTGCGTCAGGGCTTTGCATCAGTCCGGGCACGTTGCCGACCATCCGCATGACGTAGGAGGCGGCGTTGCGGACGCCGGTGTCCTGCTGGATTTTCCGCAGCTTGTCGCGCGAAATAGATTTCGACCATGAAGACACCGCCGGGTGCGAGACAGGCGGAGACCTGCTCGAACAAGTGCTTATTTTCCGCCATCGAGAGATACAGGCTCAACCCTTCCGACGTGATCAGGTCGGCTTTGCGCCCATCCAGCACGTCGGCGAGGTCGGTTTTGCCGAGGTCTGCCTCGATCCAGCTCAAATTCGCCGGGACGTAAATTCTGCCTTTTTCGAGCCGCTTCCGCTTTTCGGCGACAACCGCCGGGAGATCGACCTCGATCACCTGCGCCTGCGGATACGCTTTCGCCATGTGCAGCCCGCGCGGTGAAAATCCGGCGGCGATGTCGAGCATCAGCAGTCCGGGCTTGTCTTCCGGGAACTGCCGCTCGGTCAGCGCTTCGATTGCCATCATCCGAGCGGGGAAAAACCACATGATGTTGTTTTTGCGATCCAAATCGGAGACCACGCGGCTGACGAGGCGTCCCGCCATTTTGCTCAGCGCCAGCGTTTCGGCAGTCTTGAGCAGTGTCGCCCGCGCGCCAGCGACCAGCTCAGCACTGCGAGTGGATGGCGTATAACCAAGTCCCATCTTATTCTCGTCTTGCTGGTTAAAATGGGTCAGATTTTCTTGCACCTGCGTCATAATGAATTCCCCCCAAAAACTGATCTCGGCTGTCATGTGCGGCGGAGTGCCGTGCAGCCCGTCTCGTGCGACGGCGTTTGTCCATAGGTGGATCGACCCGACTTGCGGGTGATGGTACTGCGGTGCTGTGATTTCCCGGGCTGAGTTGAGCGCGCCAGAAAATTTGCGTAATTCCCGTTGGGAATTACTGTCACCATATCACGGATTTGGGAGTTGTAAGTATAAAGATTGTAAATAGAAACTGAAGCGCCGCGCCCGGCGGAAAGACGGTTGGATTAGCGCCGCGCCGTAAATTATAATGCTAGGCGACGGCAGGGCAAAATCGACCGATTTGGCTGCCTCAATTAGCGCACCGGGAACGGTACAACCAGAAACGAGAGCGGATGGATTTTTCGAGCATCACCGGCGTGATCATGGACATGGACGGCGTGCTCTGGCGCGGTACGCAGCCGCTGCCGGGCGTGGCATCGTTCTTCGATTTTCTGCGCGAGCGCGGGCTGGCTTATGCGCTGGCGAGCAACAACAGCAGCCGGACGCCTGCTGATTATGACGCTAAGCTGCGGCAGATGGGCATCGAAGGCGTGGACGAGCGCCAGATCGTCACGTCGGGGACGGCGACGGTCGATTATCTGCGCGCGCATTATCCGGCGGGATCGGCGGTCTACGTCGTCGGCATGGACGGCTTGCGCGCGATGATCCGCGCGGCGGGCTTCCAAATCGCCGACGCCGCCGGGGTCGTCGTCGCTGGCATCGACTTCGAATTGACTTACGCGACGCTCAAGCGCGCGACCTACCTGATCCGCGCCGGGGCGGATTTCATCGGCACCAACGCCGATGCGACCTTCCCACTCCCTGACGGACTCGCGCCGGGATCGGGCAGCATCCTCGCCGCGCTGACGACGGCGACCGACGTCACGCCGACGGTCATCGGCAAGCCCTATCCGCCGATGTTCGCGGCGGCGCTGCACGCGCTCGGCACGACTGCCGGGGCAAACTTTGATGATCGGCGACCGGCTGAACACCGACATCGAGGGCGCGCAGCAGGCGGGGCTTCCGGCGGCGCTCGTACTGACCGGCGTGACCAAGCGATCCGACCTCGACGACGGCGGTATCGCCCCCGACGGCGTCTACGACGATCTACTCGCGCTGATGGCGGCGTGGGATGAATGAGAGGGGAGCCTGATGGACGTGCTGCGCGACGAAGTGCAGGAGTTTCAGGAGCGCTGGAATTCGATGGTGCTCGACATCACCGAAGACCTCAAAATCACTTGTGAGGAAGCGCGTACCGTGCAGGACTGGATCGGTACGGAGCGCAAGGCGTACATCGTGCTCAAGAAGAAGATCAACCTGCAAATCCGCACCATCCGCAGCGACTACGAACTGCGGCTTCAGCAGGACGACCGCGCGACCGTGAAGGCGCTGCGCCTTGAGCGGGATTTACAACTGCATCCGCTCAAGACGCTGGTGCTGGCAGTTGAGGAATTGCAGCTCAAAGCCGACGATATGAAACTGCGCGCCGAGCGGCTGCTTGAACAATGTCAGGACGACGCCAGCGCGTAACGCTCCGCCGCCTTGCTCAGCGTGATCTGCACGAGGACGATCTCAGCCGGGTTCACCTTGACACGTCCGTGCATACAGGCGAAGGCGGTGCGGATCGCGTCCTCGTCGGTGATCGTCTGCGCCTGACCGGGCAGGTCGCGCCCCGCGATCCGCACGGTGACGGCAGCGCCATCGCGCAGGTTTTTCCACCACACGCGCCCGCGCTGGGTGAAGAAGATCACGCGCTCGTTGTCGCGGCAGTACTCGACCGGCGTCGTGTAGACTTTGCCGCTCTTGTGTCCCGTGAAAGTCACCAGCATCATGTGCCCGCTGGCGAGAAAGTGCAGTGGTGAGCGCAGCAGGCGTGGGACAAAATCGTTTCCTAGATTATTGATAAATGCACGCATCAAACGCTCCAGTGGTTTTATGTTATATCTATTATAAAGGGGATATTTGTGCATAAAAGTGAAGAAAAGCACAAATGACTTGGCAAATGTGCCTAATTGGGCCACGGAATGACGCGGCTTTTGTAGCCGCCGCCCTCCGGCAGCCGATCTTCATAGGCGCAGGCGGCGACCGCCGGAAAGCCCCACGCCCAGAGCTGCGTGATCAAGCGGCTGACCACTGCCGCCTTGCGTTCGATCAGTGTGGCGCTGGTGCCGCCGTCGCCGACGTACAGGTCGAGCAGATAGCGGAAGTAGATGAAGCCGTCCGGGAACTGGCGGCAGCGGTTCGAGTCGTAATCCTCGTTCTCGACCACCTCAACTTGCAGCGACAGGTGATCCTGCGGCACGAACAGCGCCGGGGCGGTCAAGCTGATCAGTTCCGTATGCGAGACTTCGGCGTTGATGAAAATTTTGCAGTCGGGCGCGCGCAGATCGTCGTCCATCGCTAGAAGGCTCCGGCTGCGTTGTGCGCCGCGCGGATCGGGTCGGGCAGGCGATACTTGCTGGTGCAGCGCAGCACCAGTTCGACCGAGCTTTCCAAATCCGCCAGATGACCGACCGAGATGAATACCGGCTTGACGTTCGTCCGCGTCCGCAGCACCACGCCGATCACCTCGTCGTGGTCGATCAAGTCGCTGCGCCCGCCGCGCCCGGCGTCCGGCTCGACGAAATGCCCGGTCAGCCGTGACTTGCCACAGCCGATACTCGGTTTTTGCAGCCATAACCCCATGTGCGACGCGATCCCGATGCGTCGGGGATGCGCGCGCCCCATGCCGTCGAAGATGAAGACGTCCGGCTCGGTTTGCAGTTTGGCGAAAGCGTTTTCGAGCACGGGACCCTCGCGGAACGACAGCAAGCCGGGGATGTACGGGAACGGCGTCGGCATTTGCGCCAGCGATGTCTCGACGATTTTCATGTCGGGATAGCTCAGCGCCACGACCGCCGCCTGTGACATCGCTTTCCCGGTTGTCGGGTCAGTCTTGACGCTCACGTCCACGCCCGCCACCAACCGCACCGCTTCAAGGTCAATCGGGTGATGATAATCGATCTCGGCAGCCATCCGCTTTTGCAGCGCAATCGCCTCGCTCGCCGAGATATTCCAGTCGTGGAGGTGGTGAATTTGCATAATACTCCCAGAAATAAAAGCGCCCCGTCAGTATAGCACGACAGGGCGCAATCACAATTACAAGTCAGCGCGGGCGACTACATGGCAAACTGGATCGCTTGCCCGGCGACGATGTACCACGTGATCAGCAGGGCGCAGATGAACGCCCCCAGATAAATGTGCCCGGTTTTGCGGAAGAAGTAGGTCAAAATTGCCGCGACAATCGCCAATATCGGCACGAACTGGATGGCGACAATTGTCAGCAGCGACTCACTCAGCGGCAGCGGATTGCCCGCGAACAGCGGGATGTACTGGATCAGCAGCAGGATCACGATCCCGCCGATCATCAGGACGATGTTGGTCAGGATCGCGCGACCTAAGCCAATCGGCGATCCGTCCGCTTTCACCTGCCGCATCTGACTGTTGATCACGAGGCTGGCGATCAGGAAATAGATCGCATACGGGATCAAGTAGGCGAGGAAGATGTGGAATTGCAGGAAATTCATCGGTTTGAGCGCGACCACCCACAGGCGGAAGTCGGTCTTGAACATCCAGTCGGAGATCGACAGCAGCATGTACACGCCGAAGACGACCACGATTGCCAGACAGAGCGCCTTGACGATCCGTCCCAGACCGAGCACCACGCCGTAATGCTCAGCCGTCGCGCCGGAACTGCGATTCGACGTGAAGTGCCAGACCAGCAGCAGCACCAGCGAAATGATCGCGTTGCCGACCGCCCACGCCATAATCCCGGTCGTGATGGTCTGCGGGAAGAACTCGCTCGCCGGAAGCAGTGTGTTTCCCTGATTTTGCAGCCAGAAGAAGCTGATCCCCGGAATGGCGACTGTCAGCACGGCGGCGATCCACCAGCCCATCCCCTTAGCTCCCGCGAACGGGGGCAGCGGGGCGCGCAGGTTGCTGAACCACTCGCTGCTGAGCAGCAGTCCGCCTGCCGGGAAGATGAACAGGATCGCGCCCAGTAAGGCGATGAACGTACCGATTTCTTTCCAGTACCAGATTTGATCCGACGGAGCGAGTCCGTTGCCGCCGACCAGCGTGGTCTGCATCCAGTCAATCGCGTCGCCGATGGCTTCGGTCGAGATGTGATCGTTGGGGTGCGTGCCGACCGGTTGATAGAAGCGGCGCGCCGTCCCATCAGCGACCGAGCCGTAGACCTTGCCGGTCTCGACCGTATCGGTAGTGTCGAAGATCGTCTTGAGTTTGTCGGTTGCGGGCGCATCGGTGGCGACCGGGACGCCCCACATTAAGTCGGAGAATTCGTCGTAAGTGCTGTAGACCAGCGCGAAATTGCGGGGCCAAGTCGACGTGCCGTCGGCGGCGAAGGGAGCGCCGGTCGACGAGCCTTCCAGCACCAGCGACTTGTAATCGTCGGGGTAGGTCGCAGCCGCCGCGAGGATCGTCCAACCGCCCATCGAGTGACCTTCCAGCCCGATGTTGTCCTTGTCGACAATGTCCAGCGACCGGAGATAGCGCAGACCATCCGGTCCGCCGAAACCGTTCGCGAAGGCGGGCGGGTCGGAGTAGCCGTGCCCGGTTTGGTCGATGGCGAGCACGACGTAGCCGCGCCGTGCGAATTCGATAGCGAAACCGTCCTGCGTCTCGCGCGAGTTGATGTAGCCGTGTACCGCGAGGATACCCGGCGCGGGCGTTTCAGCGGTGGCGGTGTTGGGAATGTAGAGCAGGGCGCTCATTTCCGTCCCATTCGTCCCGGTGAAGCGTAGGTCTTCGATGCGGACTGTGCCGCCCGCCGTCTGTGTCTGCGACGCGAGCAGCCCACCGCCCAGTACCAGCACGATGGCGAGGATAAGAACATAAACGAGCCGACGAGAATTAATGGGTTGTAACATAATGAGGAACTCTTTCTGGTACTTAAAGGCGGTACCGTAATCTAATTTCTCATTGAACATAGCACCCGTTCGAGTCGGCGGCAATGACCATCAACAAAAACAGGATGTCCATCATGGACATCCTGTTGACATTCTGCGTACTAACTTGTAGCTGGGGGCGTCTAGTAGTCGACGTCGCCGCTGTTGAGCGAGAGGAAGCTGGAGCTGGTCGGCATCTTCGGCTGAGTCTTACGCTCGTCGTCCTTGCCGAAGCGGATCACTTCGCCGCCTTCGCCAATTGCTTCGACCGCCAAGCCGAGGCTTTGTAGTTCCTTGACCAGCACCCGGAACGAGGTCGGGATGCCCGGTTCTTCAATCGGCTCGCCCTTGATGATCGCCTCGTAGGTCTTGACGCGACCCTGCACGTCGTCCGACTTGACCGTCAGCATTTCCTGAAGTGTGTAAGCTGCGCCGTAGGCTTCCAGCGCCCACACTTCCATCTCGCCGAAGCGCTGACCGCCGAACTGTGCTTTACCGCCGAGCGGCTGCTGCGTGACGAGGCTGTAGGGACCCGTCGACCGCGCGTGAACCTTGTCCTCGACCAAGTGCGCCAGCTTGAGCATGTGGATCATGCCCACCGTCACCGGCTGATCGAACGGCTCGCCGGTGCGTCCGTCGTAGAGCACGTGCTTGCCGTAAACCGGCACGGCGCGCCCCGTCTCGAACATCACCCGGTCGGCGATTTGCAGCATTTCCTTCTGGGTGAGACCTTCAGGCACCACCGTTTCTGGCGCTGCCCACTCGATCCACAACTTGAGCGCCACGTTGTAGGCGTTCAGGTCACGGCGTGTGCGTTCGTCCACCGACAGACCCGTCGTTTCGAACATGACGATGTCGTTCGGATCATAACCCTTTTCGCGCAGCCATTCGTTGAGCACGGCGCGCCGGGCATAAGTCGGGTCGAGCAGCAGTTGATCCGGGTCGTACTCCGGGTTCTCGCGTAGCCACTCGTGAACGTAGAGGCGGCGCACTTCGTCGTCGTCTTCCAGTTCTTCCGGGTTGTACTCGAACTGCTGAATCCATTCCCACGCGCGCTCGGTGATCACGTTCCACGCGCGGTCGATCAGCCATGCGCGACCTTCTTCGGACTGGATTTCCCATTCCTTCGCGCCGTCGAACACCGGCGTGATCGCCCGGAAGCCGAGCCGATCCGCCGCCCAACCGAGGTGAATTTCGAGCACCTGCCCGATATTCATACGACCGGGAACGCCCAACGGGTTCAGGATGATCTCGCAGGTGCGCCCGTCGGACAGATAGGGCATGTCCTCAATCGGGACGATCTTGGAGATGACGCCCTTGTTGCCGTGCCGACCTGCCATCTTGTCGCCGACCGTCAGCTTACGCTTCTGCGCCACGCTGACGCGCACCATCTTCTCGACGCCCGCCGGGAGGTCGGGGTGTTCGTCGCGGGTGAAGGTTTTCACGTCCACGACTTTACCCTTCTCGCCGTGCGGCAGCCGCAGCGACGAGTCTTTCACCTCGCGCGCCTTCTCGCCGAAGATCGCGCGCAGCAGTTTTTCTTCCGGGCTGAGTTCTTTTTCGCCCTTCGGCGTGATTTTGCCGACCAGAATATCGTTGGGACCGACTTCCGCGCCGATGCGGATGATGCCGAATTCGTCGAGGTCTTTCAGCGCGTCCTCGCCGACGTTGGGGATGTCGTAGGTGATTTCTTCAGGACCCAGCTTGGTATCGCGCGCTTCGACTTCGTGCTTCTCGATGTGAATCGAGGTGAACTTGTCTTCGCGTAGCATTTCTTCGCTGATCAGCAGGGCGTCTTCGTAGTTGCCGCCATCCCATGACAGGAACGCGCCCAGCACGTCGTGACCGAGCGCCAGACTGCCGAGATAGGTCGACGAACTGTCGGCGATCACTTCGCCCTTATTGATGTGCTGCCCCTTGAAGACAATCGGGCGCTGGTCGATGCAGGTCGATTGGTTCGAGCGGTTGTACTTGCGCAGACGATACACGCGCTCGTCGCCGTTGGTCGTGTGAACCACGATCCGGTCGCCCTGCACGCTGGTGACTTCACCTTCTACGTCCGCGACCAACACCTGACCGCTGTCATAGGCTGCTTGGCTCTCCATGCCGGTTGAGACAATCGGCACGTCCGGGCGGAGCAGGGGGACGGCTTGGCGCTGCATGTTCGAACCCATCAGCGCGCGGTTGGCGTCGTCGTGCTCAAGGAAGGGGATCAGCGCGGCGCTGATGCCCACGATCTGGCGCGGCGCGATGTCGATGTAGTCGATCCGGCGCGCCGGTGAGACCAAGAATTTCTGGTTGTGCCGCGACGAAACGCGGTCGCTGACGAATTCGCGGCGGTCGCCGAGTTTGGCGTTCGCCTGTGCGATCACGTAGTTGTCTTCGTCGTCCGCCGACATGTAGGTGATCTTGGTGCCGACAAACGGCATCACCGGCACGCGATCCAGCCCGGCGAATTTCTTCAGCAGCGCTTCGTCGATGATCGTCTCGTCTTCGGCGATCACGTTGCCCTTGCTGTCGATCACGTCTTCACGCAGTTGACGCCCGAGCAGGTCGGGATCGTCCGGCGCGAGGAACTTGATGACTTCGCGGTAGGGCGTTTCGACGAAACCGTACTCGTTGACCCGCGCGTAGCTGGCGAGCCGACCGATCAGACCGATGTTCGGACCTTCCGGCGTCTCAATCGGGCAGATGCGTCCATAGTGGCTGTGATGCACGTCGCGCACGTCGAAACCGGCGCGCTCGCGGCGCAGACCGCCGGGACCGAGTGCCGACAGGGTGCGCTTGTGGGTCAGTTCGGCGAGCGGGTTAGTCTGCTCCATGAACTGCGACAACTGCGACGACCCGAAGAATTCGCGGATGGCGGCGACCACCGGGCGGATGTTGACCAGCGTCACCGGCGTCATGTTGTCGGATTCGCGGATCGACATGCGTTCCTTGACCACGCGCTCCGTCCGGCGCAAGCCGATACGCAGCTTGTTCTGGATCAGTTCGCCGACGGTCTTGACGCGGCGGTTGCCGAGGTGGTCGATGTCGTCAGGACCGGCTTTGCCGTTGTTGATCAGGATCATGCGCTCGACCAGCTTGACGATGTCCGCTTTGGTGACAATGCGGGTCGTGCGCGGGATGATGCCGTCGAGGTGCAGGCGTTGGTTCAGCTTGTAGCGACCGACGCGCTCAAGGTCGTAGCGGCGCTGGTCGAACAGTTGGCTTTCCAGATATTCGCGTGCATTGTCGAGCGTCGGCGGGTCGCCGGGGCGCATCCGCCGGTAGAACTCGATCAGCGCCGCTTGCGCGACCGTCTGATCTTTCTTCGGCTCCCAGATCGGCTCCATCTTGAGCGTGCTCTGGATGTAGGTGTGATCCGGGTTGTTGTCGGCGTCGGCGTAGAGCGCCAGCAGTTCCTCGTCGCTGCCCGTCTGGATCGGCGACATCGTGTCCGGCATGTTGTCGGTCACGGCAGCCAGCGCGCGCAGCAGGATCGTCACCGGGATGGTGCGCTTGCGGTTGAATTTGATGGTCAGGTAATCGCTCTTGCGCGTTTCGAACTCCATCCACGCGCCGCGATCCGGGATCAGCTTGGAGTTGGAGAGCAAGCGCCCGGTCGTGCGATCTTCCTCGGCGGCGAAGTAGACGCCCGGCGAGCGGATCAACTGGCTGACGACCACGCGCTCCGTCCCGTTGATGATGAAGGTGCCTTTTTCGGTCATCATCGGGAAATCGCCCAAGAAGATGTCGGAGAGGACGACTTCGTCGCCCGCTTCACGATTGACCAGCGCGACGCGAATGTACAGCGGAGCGGCATAGGACATATCGCGCTCTAAGCAGACTTCTTCGCTGTATTTCGGCTCCTCGAACCAGTAGCGCAGCCCTAGTTCCTGCGCCTCTTGGCTGTTGCCGGGGAAATACAGCTTCAAATTGCCGTTGTAGCTCTCAATCGGGCTAATCTCATCGAAAAGCTCGGCAAGCCCTTGCTCGAGGAACCACTGAAATGATTGCAGTTGAACTTCGATCAGGGACGGCAATGCCTGCACGTCGGGTGTACGGGCGTAGTTCTTTACATGAGTTAAACGTTGCAAAGCACCGCTCCTCCGTTTTAACGACACCAAAGCAAAAAACCGAAACAGCACGAACTACTGTTTCGTCAGATTGTGGGCTTTCTTATGTGGAATTAAACGCATCTCGCCACGAGGCAAACCATAGATCAATGTGAATGGCAATTATACAGGGGAAACCCACAAACTGTCAACAGGCATAATGTTCCCTGCGACAAATTCGTGATCTTGAGGGTGATACGATTGCCGAATTATAACTAGGACTTCCTGAGAATGCAAGCATCCCCGCGCACAGTGAGTGGGTAAGCGGTCAAGTAGGGGCGCACGGCTGTGCGCCCGCTCTCCGCTGCGCCCTACTGCATGTGGACGACGGGAGTCTCTTGGAGATCGTCACCGGCGTAGCGACGGCGCGAGATCAGCATGAACCCGGCGATCAGCGCGATTCCGGCGGCGATTTGCACGCGCGGCGGCAGATAGCGCAGACGGCTGATCACGTTCAACTGCTGCCCCATCAGGTCTTGGCGCAGGCGTTGAGCGAAGCGGCGCGACGGGCGCACGCCGACGAGGACGACGTGCAGGCGACCGATCAGCTTGATCAGCCCCTCGACGTCGGCACGGGGCACGTCGTAGCGGTTGACGATGGCGTCCAAATCCTCCTCGTCGTTGAGGATCGCCTCGGTCACGGCGTTGAGCAAATTCTGTAGAGCGGATGAGTCCTGTGTCATATAATCGTCTAGCCTTCTTTCATATCGGTCACAGACGTGGGCTGGAGTTCGTCCCGCAGGGCGATCAACGTCCGATGATAGAGGGACTTGATCGCGCCTTCGGTGCGATTCATAGTTTCGCCGATTTCGGCGTTGGATAACCCCTCAACGAATTTGAGCAGCAAGAGCTGCTGGCGTTCTTCCGGCAGGCGGCGGATGGCGGCGCGCAGGGCGTCGCGTTCCTCGCGGTCTTCCGCGTGCTGGTCAGGCGAGTCCGACTTCAGGCTGGCGGCGATAAACTCGTCCAGTGGGATGACCTTGCGCCGTCCGCGATCTCGATGCCAGTTGGCGACCAGATTGTGCGCGATTCGGTACAGCCACGCTTGAAAGGGCACACCGCGTTCGGTGTAGCTTTCGACGTGTGCCATCGCCCGGAAAAAGACGCGCGCGGTCAGGTCTTCGGCGTCGTGGTGATTGCCGGTGCGGTAGTAGACGTAGCTGTAAATCTTGTCCAGATAGCGCTCGTAGAGTTCGCCGAAGGCGTCTTTGTCGCCCGTCTTCGCCAGTTCGACCAGTTCGCTGTCGGAAAGACGCTTGAGATCTTTCTGCCGCCGCGATAGGCGTTTGCGCAAGTTCATCATAGCCATAGTAACCCGCTTCACTTCGCAGAGTTGCGTCGGCAGAGGTTTAGATCCGTAGCGAAGTCGGAACGACGCTTAAATCGATTGCCGCGACGCATGAATGAAGGCGGATTATATCATGCACAACCCGTTGATCGGCGGGTTCAGCCGCGGCGTGGGTTTGTAGGGGCGTTCTATTGAACGCCCCTACGAGGACAAAACTCTACCTACTTCAACTCTTACCCCGAATCGCGCTGGATGACGCCCGTACCGGCTGCTGTGACATCGCCAACTGGAGCAGGTTGAACTCGGACGGCGACAGTACGCCGCTGCGGATCGCGCTCGCGCGCCCTTTGCGCTGCACGTGATTGACCGTCACGACGATGTCCTGCTGAGTGTAGCTCGTCGCCGCGTCGGGGCTGCGCCGCAGCGTCACCTCAAGCCGGGGATACTTCAAGGTCGTCGCGTCGTCAGCAGCCCGCCCACCGTCTGAAAATCGCCATCCTTGAGCGCACTGACCAGCGCTTTCCGCGATTTGGTGCTCGCCGAGGCGAAATAGGTCGGCTTGCCGTACCACTCGCTCGCCTCCTCGTCGAAGGGCTGGCGTGCCGCGCGCGCCGCCCCGAATATTGCGAAGCCCACGACCAGCAGCATTTCGAGACCCGAATAAATCCATACGCCCGCGCCCGTGATCTCGACGTCTCCGGTATTCGACGTCGACGAACTGGTGAGTGTGATGCCGAGCTTGGCATTGAGCAGGAGATAGCCGAAAAAGCCCGTGTTGCCCACCTCGCCTTGCAAAATCGTGTCGAGTTGTTTGTCGAGCACCACGTCACTCGGCGTTTTGCCTGCGTTTTCGGCGATAGCAGCGCGCGCTTCGTCGCGGAAAGTGATGTAATAACCGGCATACTGATAAACTCCATACAGCAGAACGCCCAGCAGCAAGCCGATCAACCCGGCGACCAGCGGATTGCGGATTTTGCCGATTCGCACCACCAGCGAGAGGATGCCGCCCAAGATCAAGCCCGTCAGCAAAACAATTATAATGGCGAGGAAGTTCATCAAACTGCTGATTTCCCACAGCGCCAAACCCAAGCCGACGGCAGCAGCGCCGCCGACCACGATCAAAAGCAGAAAACCGACTAGCGGAATGCGATTGCTGGCTCGATAGCTGCGCATCGTGATAAATCCCCCTTAATGTTTTGATTGCACGATCGTCAACATCCTATATTGGTCGTCAAAATCAGGGCATTAGGAGCGGTTGTCAGAAAGAAAATACAGATTAGGTGAAAAGCGCAGAACGGGGTGTCACGACCTAGGGTTTACCGTCTTCGCTTTCGCTTCTATAATACGCGCCATTCCCCGCACCGCGATTGAAGGAAGACTCATGGCAAAACCGCTCAATTTCCAGCAGATCATCATGAAACTGCACGAGTTCTGGACGGCGCAGAACTGCGTGCTGTGGCAGCCCTACAACATTCAGGTTGGCGCGGGCACCAACAACCCGGCGACCTTGCTGCGTGTGCTCGGACCGGAGCCGTGGCGCGTCGCCTACGTCGAGCCGAGCGTCCGCCCGGACGACGGTCGCTACGGCGAAAACCCCAACCGGATGCAGTACTACTTCCAGTATCAGGTCATCCTCAAGCCCGATCCGGGTAATCCGCAGGAACTCTACCTGAAGTCGCTCGAAGCGCTCGGCATCAGCCCGCGCGAGCACGACATTCGCTTCGTCGAAGACAATTGGGAAAGCCCGGCGCTCGGCGCGTGGGGTCTCGGCTGGGAAGTTTGGCTCGACGGGCAGGAGATCAGCCAGTTCACCTACTTCCAGCAGGCGGGCGGCATCGAATGTCATCCGGTCTCGGTCGAGATCACCTACGGGCTGGAGCGGATCGCGCTGCCGCTGCAAGGCAAGGATGCCGTCTGGAATATCGACTGGTTGGGCGACGGCGATTCGACCCTCTCTACGGCGACGTCCTGCTCCGCAGCGAGATCGAACACTGCAAATACTACTTTCGAAGTCGCCGACGTGGACGGCTTGCGCCAGACCTTCAACGTCTACGAAAGCGAGCACAAGCGCGCGCTCGAAGCCGGGTTGGTCGTCCCGGCTTATGACTACGTGCTCAAGTGCAGCCACCTGTTCAACGTGCTCGACACGCGCGGCGCGATTGGCGTGACCGAGCGGGCGGTCTACTTCCGCCGGATGCGCGACATGACCCGCAACGTCGCCCGCGTCTACACCGATCAGCGCGCGGAGATGGAATACCCGCTCGACAAGCTCGGCGGCTTGTGGACGAGCAGCGCGGCTCCTGAGAAATGTGAACCGTCTGTCGCGGCTGCCTGACCAACCCGCCGATTTCCTGTTTGAGATCGGCGTCGAGGAACTGCCCGCTGCCGACGTGGACTCGGCGCTCGATCAACTCCGGGCGGCAGCGCCCAAGCTGCTCGACGATTTGCGCTTAGCGCACGGCGACGTTCGCGTCTATGCGACGCCGCGCCGCCTCGTGATCTACGCGCAAAGACCTCGCCCCGCGCCAGACCGATCTGGAACAGGTGATGAAGGGACCTTCCGCCGACCGCGCCTACGATGCCGACGGCAAGCCGACCAAAGCCGCCGAAGGCTTCGCGCGCGGCAAGGGCGTCAGCGTCGCTGATTTGCGCGTCGAGGGCGGCTACGTCGTCGCCACCGTGCGCGAGACCGGTAAGCCAGCGGCGGTAGTGCTCACCGAGGCGCTGCCGGGCGTCGTCGCCGGGATCAAGTTCGGCAAGTCGATGCGCTGGAACGCCAGCAACGTCGCCTTCTCCCGCCCGATCCGCTGGTTCGTCGCCTTGCACGGCGACGCGGTGATTACCTTCAGCTATGCCGATACGCTCGCCGGGAACGTCACGCGCGGGCTGCGTCCCTACGATTCGCCGCTCCATGAAGTGAGCAATCCGGCAGCCTATTTCGCTGCGCTCGAAGCTGAGCACATCATCCTCGATTACGCTGCGCGGCGGTCGGCAGTCGCCGAACAGGTGGCGAAATTGGCGCAAAGCGTCGGCGGTCACCTGCTCGACGACGCGGCACTGCTCGACGAAGTGACCAACTTGGTCGAAGCGCCGACCGCGCTGCTCGGTCGCTTCGAGGACAAGTTTTTGAAGCTACCGCGCGAAGTCCTGATCACGGTCATGCGCGACAAGCAGCGCTATTTCGCCGTCGAGGATGCGAGCGGGGCGCTGCTGCCCTATTTCATCGCCGTCCGCAACGGTGACGCCGAGCACCTCGACATGGTGCGGCACGGCAACGAGGAAGTCCTGCGCGCCCGTTTCGCCGACGCCGACTTCTTCTATGCGCAGGATACCAAGAAGCGCTTGGCGGAGTTCCTGCCGCGCTTGGCGACGCTGACTTTTCAGGAGAAGCTTGGCTCGATGCTCGACAAGAACGAGCGCATCGTCGCGCTGGTCGCGCCGTTGGGCAAGCAGTTGGGCTTGACCAGCGCCGAGATCGGCATTGCTCAGCGGGCGGCGCACTTGGCGAAAGCCGACCTCGCCACCCAGATGGTGGTCGAGATGACCTCGCTGCAAGGGACGATGGGGCGCGAATACGCCCTGCTCAGCGACCAGCCGCCGGAAGTCGCCGCCGCCATCGCCGAACACTGGCTGCCGCGCGGCGCGGATGATGCGCTGCCTGCCAGCGCTGCCGGGACGCTGTTGGCGGTCGCCGACCGGCTCGACAGCTTGGTTGGTTTGTTCGCGGCGGGGCTGGAGCCGAAAGCCACCGCCGACCCCTATGGCTTGCGTCGCGCCGCTCTCGGCGTGATCCAGATTTTGGCGCAGGGTCAGATCGACGTGGATTTGCGCCAAGCGGTCGAGACCGTTGCCGCCGTCGAGCCGATCCCGGTCGCGTCGGAGGTGATCGACGCCGTGCTCGACTTTATCGCCGGTCGGCTGCGCGTCTGGATCGAGGATCAAGGCTTCGCTCACGACGTGGTCGCGGCGGTGCTGGCGGCGCAGTCGGCGAATCCGGCGCGCGCGCTGGCGGGCGTCCAGCAGTTGAGCCAGTGGGTTAAGCGCGACGATTGGGCGGACATCCTCGACGGCTTCGCTCGCTGCGTCCGCATCACCCGTAACGAGACCGAGCGCCACGTCGTCGATCCCGAACTGTTCGAGCAGCCGGAGGAAAACGCGCTCTACATGGCATACGCGCAGGCGGAAGTCCACGAGGAAACGGACGGCGACGTCGACGCCTTCCTGAACGCCTTCCTGCCGCTGCTCCCGGCGATCACGCTCTATTTCGGCACCGGCAAGGGCGACGGCGTGCTCGTCAACACCGAAGATCAGTCCGTGCGCCGCAACCGCATCGGCTTGCTTCAGGCGATCAGCGCGATGCAGAACGGTCGCGTCGACCTGAGTGCCCTCAGCGGGTTCTAAGGGCGAAGTGCTTACCTCCTCACCCCCGCTTGCGCCAGCAAGCGGGGTGGGGTTGAAAAGTGAACACACTTGTTTTCAAACCAGCCCTCGCTCTAGCCCACCAGCGGACACCAATAGCATTGAGGAGGGGTCAAACGTCATCCAAATCAGAGATCGATTACATCACGGCGTCGGTTGTATGTGTCATGGGTCATGTATATAATCGACGCTAGTGAGTTGGGGGTACTTCGTGTCGGTCGCTGACGAGATCAAGAGCAAGCTGGACATTGTGCAGTACATCCAGCGCTACGTCCCGCTCAAGAAGCAGGGGCGTTCGTGGAAAGCCTGCTGCCCGTTCCACTCGGAAAAAACGCCGTCTTTCGTCGTCAACGAGAACAACCAGTCTTGGCGCTGCTTTGGCGCGTGCGCCGAGGGCGGTGACATCTTCAACTTCGCCATGAAGTACAACGGCTGGAGCTTTACCGAGGCGCTCGAAGAATTGGGTAAGTTGGCGGGCGTCGAAGTGCGCCAGCAGACCCCCGAACAGCGCCAGCACTACGAAGAACTGGATCGCCTGCGCGGGCTGCTCAAATCCACCGCCGACTACTTCCACGATCAGCTATTTAACCCGGACAATCCTGCTGCGATAGCGACGCTTAACTACGCCCGCCAGAAACGCGGCTTGAGCGACGACACGCTGCGCCGATTTCAGATCGGCTTCGCGCCCTCCGGCTGGCAAAACGCCGTCGATCTGCTGACCGGACTCGGCTACAGCGAAGACGATCTACTCGCTGCGGGGATTGCCTCGCGCAACGAAGACAGCGGGCGGGTTTACGACCGCTTCCGCAACCGCCTGATGATCCCGATCCGCGACGAGCGCGGGCGCGTGGTCGGCTTTGGCGCGCGGGCGCTTGCGCCCGACGACAACCCCAAGTATCTGAACTCGCCCCAGTCGGCACTGTTTGACAAAAGCCATCTGTTGTTTGCGCTGGACATGGCGAAGCAGCCGATCCGCGACGCCAGCACCGCCGTGATCGTCGAGGGCTACCTCGACGCGATTCAGGCGCATCAAGCCGGTTATACCAACGTCGTCGCCCAGATGGGTACGGCGCTGACCGAAGCCCAGTTGAAGCTGTTAGCACCTCGTTTAGCGGATCACATTATTCTGTCGCTGGACTCGGATGCGGCAGGGCAGAGCGCGACCCGGCGTTCGCTCGAAGTCGCCCGCCAGACGCTCGAAGCCGACTATGCCGGACGGCTCTCGGTTGATATTCGCGTCCTCGTCGTCCCCGGTGCGAAAGACCCGGACGACCTGATCCGCGAGTCGCCGGGGCAGTGGGCGCAGTTGGTCACGGACGCGCTGCCGGTCGCCGATTACGTGATCGACTCGGAGATGGAGTCGCTGCCGGATAAGGCGACGGTGCAGGAGCGCGAAGCGGTCGCGCGGCGCTTGCTGCCGATCCTGCTGGCGTCCGAGAATGATCTGTACAAGAATGACAACTTGCAGAAGCTGGCGCTGCGGCTGCACATCGCCGAGCGCGACTTGCTGATGTGGGCGGCAGAACAGCAGAAGATCAACGCCGCGAAAGCGCCACGCGCGCCGCATAGCGGCGCCTTGCGCTCGCAACCGGAGCCGTTCGAGGCGCCGTTTGACCCGGCTTCTGAGCCGCCGCCTGAAGACGAACTCCCTGATTTCGACTCGCCGCGTGAGGATCGGCGGGGGCAGGCGTCGGCGGCGAATTTACGCGAGGCAGCGCTCGAAGCCTACTGCCTGCGCGTGCTCTTTTTGAACCCAAAACTGATCTACGACGTGAACCGCAAGTTTCGCGAACTGGCGGGGGATCGGCTTGAACTCGCGGACGGCGTGCTCGGCGACCTGAGTCCCGACGACTTTACCCGGACGAGCTATCGCATCCTGATGAGCATCTTCATGCAGGCAATCGGGCAGGACGAACAGGACGTGGGCGAGTTTTTCCGGTCGGCGCTCACGCCCGATTTACTGGACGAGTTGGCAATTCTGATAGCGGACGAATGGGAGGATTTGCGACCACGACTTCGACACGGGTTATCTGCCGACTTAATCATTGTGATCAAACAGATGGAGCGCTTCAACAGCGCGGTTGACATGAGCGCCGAATTGATCGAGAAGGCGCTCCGGCTGCGCGTCCAGCGGTTGCAGCGCGAGCGGCAGGAGATGGTGTATTTGGAAATGGATGGCGATGTCCCCTACCAAAGGCACATTATGTTATCTATACTGGCGAAACGCTTAATCGACGCCGAACTAAACCGTCACGCGCAATTGCTGCGGCAGTAGTGCAAGTTTTTGGATAAGGGAATGGCGAAAAAACGAACGACGACACGTAAAGAGAATGGTCGCACCACCAACGAGTTCTCGAAAGCCGACGAAGCCGAAGAAGGGAACGACGACTTCGAGCTGGATGACGAGCTGGACGAGGGCGCGGACGACGATTTCGACTTTGACGACGATTTGGCAGTCAAAGACGATGACATGGTCGATCCTATGCTGGCGGAAGACGATCTCGAAGACCTTGAAGACGACGACTTGGCGCTCGGCGAAAATGCGCGCTTTGACAGCTTCGCGCTTGCCGACGACCCGGTGCGGATGTATCTGAAAGAGATCGGGCAGGTGCCCTTGCTCGACACCAACCGCGAGACGTGGCTGAGCATCCAGATCGCTGCGGAGAGGCTGTTGCAAGAGGAGATCGACCGGCTCTGCCAGCCCGAAGGCAGCAGCCTGCCCGAACCGAAAGAACTGGTTCAAGCGCTCTATGGCGTCGTCCAGCGCAATTGGGCGGACGTGGTGCAGGCGGCGAAGCGCTTCAAGACCGAGCCGCCGGACCTCAAAGCGATCATCGACGAAATTCAGGCGCTCACCGACGACTGGGACGTCAGCGGTAGGTCTTCGATCCGCGAATACCTGCGCCAGCGCGAATGGGGGCGCGATGAGGCGTGGACGGAACTGGCGCGGCGGCTGTTCGACGTGATTCACGGCATCTACCTGATCCCGTTCCGCGAGCAGATCATGATCCGCCGCTACCTCGACAAAGAGGGGATGCTGCCCTCGCAGGAGCAGTTCGACCAATGGCTGACCGAGGACACCGACGCGCTCGAAACCCTGCAGGACCGCTTTGACGAAGTCGAGCGCAAAGCCGAGTACGCCGCCGAAGCGCTGACTCGCGCCAATCTGCGCCTCGTCGTCAGCGTCGCCAAGCGTTATATGGGGCGCGGGATCAACTTCCTCGACTTGATTCAGGAAGGCAATATCGGCTTGCTGCGCGCGGTCGCCAAGTTCGACCACACCAAAGGCTACAAGTTCAGCACCTACGCCACGTGGTGGATTCGCCAAGCGATCAGCCGCGCGATTGCCGACCAAGCCCGCACCATTCGCATCCCGGTGCATATGGTCGAGACCATTAACCGGCTGATGCGCGTCCAGCGGCAGCTAACGCAGGAACTCGGTGCTGAGCCGAGCGCCGAGCAGATCGCGCTGGAGATGGAATTTCTGACGCCGGACGAGACCAACGCGATCAAGTTGATCCGCAAGGACGGCGCGCGGATGGATGCTGGTTTGGCGCGCAAGCTGCGCCGTGCCGCCCAGAAAGTCCGCAAGATTATGCGGCTGTCGCAGGAGCCGATGAGCCTCGAAATGCCGATTGGTCAGGAGGATAACAGCCTGCTCGGCGATTTCATCGAGGACGATAAAGTGCCGGGTCCGGTTGACGCCGCTAGTCGTCAACTGCTCAAGGAGCAGATCCGCTCGGCGTTGGGCGTGCTCAGCGAGCGCGAGCGCGAAGTGCTGGAAATGCGCTTCGGCTTGCTCGACGGGCAGGATCACACGCTGGAGGAGGTCGGCAAGCACTTCGGCGTCACCCGCGAGCGCATCCGCCAGATCGAGGCGAAGGCGCTGCGCAAGCTGCGCCATCCGACGCGCAGCCGCCAGCTCCGCGACTATCTGGAAATCTGATTTTATGGAGGCGGGGCGGTCGCAAGATCGCCCCGTTTTTGTTTTACAATAGTAATCACGGCAGTGGACAGGATCAGCGATGGCAGTCGAAAAGCAGATCACCACAATTGAGGAGTTTGTACAGTTCGCCTTGCAGCCAGAGAACTCCGACCGTGAGTTCGAGTTCATCGACGGGGAGATCATCGAGAAAATGCCGGGACGAACGTCTAACAGCTTAATACACAGTATTCTCACAGGTGAAGTACGTCCCTTCTGCAAAGCACATGGGATTCCCTGCTATACGACCAATGCCGATGGCGCATTCGATGTACGGGGAAGTGTCCTCGCCCTCGACTTCTCCTTTAAGCACACGCCCATGAGCAATGACTATCCCGATCCCGTCGCGCCTGAGTGGGCGGTCGAGGTCATTTCACCGACGGACGAGGTCGGCAAAATTCGCCAGAAGCGTGCGATTTATCTCGCTGCCGGGATTCTGTTGTGGGAGATTTACCCGGAAGATCGCGTTGTGGAAGTCTACGCGCTCGATCGTCCGGTTCGTACCTACGGGATCGAGGACACGGTAGACACTGGCGATCTGCTGCCCGGTTTCAAGCTGGCGCTGAAAGACATTTTTGCCCCGTAATGAGTATTAAGACGAGGACAAGCCCATGAGCAAGCGAGTGAACGAAATCGGCGGTGTGTTTTTCAAGGCAAAAGACCCGACCAAGCTCGGCGAGTGGTATGCCAAGCACTTCGATCTCGAACTGGAAGAAAGTATGCCGATGACGACCTTTCATTGGCTTCGCAAAGATGATCCTGCGCGGGGCGGCATGACGGTCTGGAGCATCTTCCCGCAAGACAGCGATTACTTTGGTTCGGACGACGTACAGTTTATGATCAACTACCGCGTCGAAGATTTGGACGCGATGCTGGAAGCGCTCAAGCAAGCAGGCGTCGAGATTTTGCGCGAGGTGCAGGATACGCCTTACGGACGCTTTGCGGCGATCAAAGACCCTGAAGGTAATGGCATTGAATTGTGGGAAGCACCGGACGACTAGTGATCCTTCGGACGCAACAGATCGTCCATCACCTTCGCCGTCCGTGCTGCGCTGATCCCCGTGCTGGGGCAGTGACCTTCACCTCGCAGTTCGTCCACAATCGACTGAATCAACGGCTGATGCACGTGCGTTGGGTTGTCGATGGCGATTTGCTGCACGCCTTCCGCCGTCGCCAGCGTGATCGGCGAAGCGTCGAATGTCGCGTAGCTGATGCTGCCCGCGCTGCCGACGATCACCGTCTGGTCGAGCACGTCGGGGCTGGTGAAGCACCACGATCC
The DNA here is from genome assembly GCA_963826685.1 of uncultured Chloroflexia bacterium. GTDB lineage: Bacteria > Chloroflexota > Anaerolineae > Aggregatilineales > Phototrophicaceae > Flexifilum. Next base: position 456,500 of record CAWGYC010000014.1, read on the forward strand.
GACCGCCGTCACGCCGCTCTCGAACACGAAACTGCCGACGACGTTATCCTCAGCCGGGTATAGTCCCGCCTGATTGACGGCGAACCCGCGCGTCTCCCGGATTGATCCCAGTAGGTAATCCAAATAGTCCAGCATGTGAACGGCGACGTCGGCGAACAGTCCGCCGCCGGAGATCGCGGGCTGCACGCGCCAAGGGAGTTCCCCCTCGATTTGCAGCGGACGTTGGCGCAGCGTGATCGACACGGTGCGGATGTCGCCAATCGCGCCAGAGTCGACCAGCGCCTTGATCTTCACAAAGCGGGGCAGGCGGCGACGATAATAGGCGACCCACAGCGGCACGCCCGCGCGCTGGCAGACGTCGATCATCTGCTGGCACTCACCATAGCTGCGTGCCATCGGCTTCTCGACCAAAACCGGCTTGCCCGCCACCGCCGCCAGCTTCGTGTAGTGAAGGTGCGAATCCGGCGGTGTAGCGACGTAAACCGCGTCCACCTCAGGATCGGCGATCAGCGCTGCGCCGTCGTCGTACCAGCGCGCCACGTCGTGCCGCTCGGCGTAGTCTTTGGCTTTAGAGCCGTCGCGCCGCATCACCGCGACCAGCGCCGAGTGTTCCGCCTGCTGAAAGCCGGGTCCGCTCTTGACCTCGGTCACGTCGCCCACGCCGATGATGCCCCAGCGAATCGTCTCGTTCATGGCTGCCCCCGTTGCGTTGCCGTAGTAGTTGTGCTGCTGTAGGGGCGCATGGCTGTGCGCTCCACTGGTTCGTAAAGTCCCTCGCATTATTCCACAGCTTGCACATCTTTGCGCTAAAATGGACGCCGGACAAGTCAACCGAGACATAGATGGCTCAAGAACTGACCTACTGCCCGGTCTGCGGGCATAAACTCGTCATGCGTGAGGAAGCCGGGCGGATGCGCCAAGTCTGCCCGAACTGCGGCTACGTCCATTACGCTAATCCCGTGCCTGCCGTCGGCATCGTCATCGAGCAGGACGGCGGCGTCGTGCTGATCCAGCGCAAGCACCCGCCGCACAAGGATGCGTGGACGCTGCCGAGCGGCTTCATCGAGGCTGATGAGAGCGCCGAAGAAGCCGCTATCCGCGAGGCGGAGGAGGAAACCGGGCTGAAGGTCGAGATTGACGAGTTGGCAGGCGTCAACTCGTTCCCGGAGGGACCCCCTCAGAGCGGGATCATGATCTTCTTTCGCGCTCATCCGGTCGGCGGATCGCTGCAAGGCGGCGACGATGCCGCTGATGCGCGCGTGTTTCAGCCGGAGGCGATGCCGCTGCTGCCCTTTCGCACTCATCGCGAGATGATGGCGCAGTGGTTGGCGCAGCACAGCGCCCGCCAAGCCGGATCGCCGCCGGTCGCGACCGGCGAGTTCACGATTCGCCCCGCTGAAGCCGCCGACGCCAACGAGATCGTCGCGCTGCTCAACCTGATTCCGGCGAACCGCTCGCTCACCCGCGACGACTGGCGCGCGGTCATCCAGCGTTTCCGCGAAAGCAGCGAGATCGAGGTGATCGTCGCCGTCGACCGGCTCGACCCGCCGATCATTGTCGGCTTTGTAGCCCTCTCGATTGTGCGCGGGCTGACCGAGGGGCGCGGCTTGATCAACGACCTCGCCGTGCTGCCGACTTATCAGCGGCGCGGTGTCGGAACGGCGCTGCTCGAAGCCGCCCTCAAGCGCGCCGAAAGGCTTGATCTCAGGCACATTATGGTCAACGCCCAGCGTGCCGACGACCGCGCGCGGTCGTTCTATACGTCGCTCGGTTTCTCCGAGGGCGACATCATGCACCTCAAGCTGCGCTGATGTCGCTTAAACGCAGCTTAACCGCCTGCGATTTATACTGTGCCGAATGATGTCACGCTTCGCTCAGAGCTTCGCTTTTCACCCCCTCTCTACGAAGTGGAGAGGGGGCTGGGGAGTGAGGTTGCCTTTTGAGATTTCATCCAGAGGAGCTTGCCTTATGCGTCACCTACACTTATTTAGTCCCATCTTCCTGCTGATCGCGCTGTCTCTCAGTCTTGGCAGCGTGATCGCTCAGGACGGTGTTGGCGTTTGTCCTGATTCGGCGGTCGGCACGTCGATTGGCGCGATTCAGGGCAGCGGCGCGACCTTCGCGCTCGGCGGCACCCAGACCATCGTCGGCATCGTCACCGCGAATTACGAGGACGACGGCGACCCAGCGACCACCGATCTGCGCGGCTTCTACGTCGAAGACGCGGGCGATGGCGATCCGGCGACTTCGGACGGCATCTTCGTCGCAACCGGCACGCACCCGAGCGGTGTACAGGTGGGCGACCGCGTGCAGGTCACGGGGGCGGTGGGTGAACTACCCGCGCATGGCGACTCGGAAACGCAGATTAACGCTGACGCGAGCGGGATTGTCGTGTGCAGCAGCGATAATCCGCTGCCTGATCCAGTGGACGTGACGCTGCCGTTCGCGACGGCGGATGCACGAGAAGCATACGAGGGTATGCTAGTGACCTTTCCGCAAACGCTCACCGTCACCGAGTTATATCAGCTCGGACGGCACAGTGAGCTGACGCTCGCCAACGGCGGGCGGCTGCCGCAGCCGACCAACGTCGCACTCCCCGGCGATCCGGCGCGAGCGGTTGCCGCCGCCAACCTGCTCAACCAAATCAAGATCGACGACGGCTACCTGACTGAAGATCCCGACCCGATCATTTTCCCGCCGCCCGAACTCACGGCGACCAATACCGTGCGCGGCGGCTACGCCGTCAGCGGCGTGACCGGCATCTTCACCCAGTCACGCGGGCGCTCGACCAACAACGGCGGCACGACCATCGCTTACCGCGTGCGCGTGACCGAGCCGCCGACCTTCGACAGCACGCCCAATCCGCGCCCGACCACCGCGCCGAGCGTCCGTGACGCCAACTTGACCGTCGGCAGCGCCAACCTGCTCAACTACTTCAACTCCTTCACGATCACGCCGTCGGGCTGCTTCCTTGATGGGCATCTCTCGGCGTCTTACTGCCGAGGCGCGAACAATCAGGTCGAGTTCGACCGCCAGCGCGCCAAGACCACCCACGCGCTGGCGCTGCTCAACGCCGATATTGTCGGGCTGGTTGAGATCGAGAACGACGAGGGCAGCGATCAGGCGCTTGCCGATCTGGTCGCGGGCGTCAACGATTTGCTCGGCGCGGACACCTATCAATATCTCGACACCGGGCGCATCGGCGGCGACGCCATTCGCGTTGGCTTCATCTACAAACCGGCGAAGGTCACGCCGGTCGGCGGCTTCGCCACGCTGGAGGATATGTATCCGTTTGACACCAACACCCGCCCGCCGCTGGCGCAGTTGTGGCGCGAGAATGCCAGCGGCGAGCAGTTTTACGTCGTCGTCAATCATCTCAAGTCGAAGGGAAGCTGCCCGGCGGGGCTGCATGACGTCAACGCCGATCAGGGCGATGGGCAGGACTGCTGGAACGCTGATCGGCTGCTGGCAGCCAATGAGATCGCCGACTGGATTACGACCGAGTCCTATTTCGCCGCCGATCCCGACATACTGCTGGTCGGCGACTTCAACGCCTATGCTCAGGAAGACCCGATCCGCGCCTTCGCCGCCGCCGGTTACACGGATACCGTCGCCCAGTTCATCGGCGCTGACGCTTACAGCTACGTGTTCGACGGTCAATGGGGCTATCTCGACAGCGCGCTGGCGACCGCCTCGCTGATCCCGCAGATCACCGGCGTGGCGGAGTTGCACATCAACGCCGACGAGCCGAGCGCGCTCGACTACAACGTCGATTACAAGGACGAGCGGCTGATCGATCTGCTCTACAGCCCCGATCCCTATCGCGCCGCCGACCACGATCCGCTGCTGATCGGGCTGAACCTGAGCAGCAGTCAGGCGGACGGTGGTGCTGGTTATTGAGGCAGTAAAGCTGTCTGATTGAAGAACAGGTGAAGGGTAGGGGCAGAACTCAGTTCTGCCCCTACCGCTTATGCTTTGCTGATCGCGCTGCTATTCCGGCAGGGCGACGACGCTGCCGACGCCGGAGATGTTCTGAGTTACGGTCGGGCTGCCGAGGTAGCTGACTGTCCCTACGCCGCCGATGGTGATGTCGAGCGTCTGGGCGGCGTTGATCACTGCCGATCCGGTGCCGCTGATGCGGAGAGCCGCGTTCTGGTTGGCGAAGTTGCGCCCATCCAAGCCGCCGCTGCCGCTCACGTCGAAGCTGAGCCGCGCCGCGCTCCCCGCGAGCGTGAACTGCCCGTTGCCTTTGATGACGACGTTGAGCGCGTCGGTCGTCAGGTCGTCGGCGCGCATCGTGCCGGAGCCGGAGATCGCCAATTCGGAGAGTGAGCCGGTGTAGGTGACGTGATAGCTGATCGGCGTCGTCGGGCTGAGGACGACGCGGTTGTCGCTGCTGAGGATCAGCTTGCCGCCGCTGACCTCGCTCTTGAGATACGGCATGAAGTTGTCCTCAGCTTCGATCACGAGGGCAGGCTCCGCGCCCGCCGTCAGGATCACGTTACCTTGCCCACGCAGATCGACCGCGCTGAACGTGCCGATACTACGGGTGTCGCTCGTGACCGTGCCCGATCCCCGGATGACTTCCGGGGTGTTGGCGGGAAACAGACTGCTGCATCCCGCCGCGATCAGCAGCAGGACAGCGGTGAGCACAAGTTGAGCTAAGTGAATCACGAATTTCATCGGGTTATCCTTTGCTGCAAAGGGCGTGCTAGGTCTTGGATGCGCGCCCGTACACTCTCTAATTCGCAGCAAGGCGGGGTGCTGTCGCGAGGATCGTGATCTTCGTCCCGATTTTGGCGAACAGTTGTCACGTTGCGCGTAACAACGGCGTCAAATGACTGCCGTCAATCGCATTCGAGCGGCGTGCTGCTGGTCAAGCTGTCCAATATGAGGATGCGCGTGAAGCCGTACTCGCGCGCGCGCACGCACATTTCTACTGGCGCTTCGGTGTAGGCGCTGTACCCGTATCCCTGTACGTCCTGACAGCGCGCGTCAGGTACGCCGTCGATCAGCGCCATGCCCGTCAGCGCGGGCGCGACGAACCCCACCGGCGAGCAGCCCCGTCCATCCGGCGCGATCAGCGACCAATACGGGTGATCGCGCGGGATATAGAGCGCCGTATGCGCTTTATCGTCGGTCATGGCGATCTGCTCAAGTTGATCGACGACGTCGCTCTCGGTCGGAGGGATCACCGACTGCCAGTTGACGAAATACAGCGTAGAGATCAGCACGTTGCCGATCACGACGACGGCTGCTCCGGCGAGCGCGACCTGCTGCCAGCGGCGGAAACGCGGATGAGTGGGCAGCCATGCCAGCAGCAAGGCGACCGCGACCAACCGCTGCAAGTCGATGAAGTAAGCGCCGCTCCCGTCCGGGATTCGCAGCAGCAGCGTCGGGATCATCCCGGCGAAGCACAGCGTCGCCACGACGATCACGTCGGCATAAGGCGGTTTGCGCTCGCGCAAACGCAGCCCGATGTACAGCCACGACCAGCCGAAATTGCACGCCAGCCAGATCAGCGGTGACGAATGCACAATCGACGTCAGGTAGTCGAATGGCGCGACCGACGCGCCCGCGTAGTAACCGCGACTCACGAGGTAAGAGGGGATGCAGACCAGCGCGACCAGCAGCGCGGCGATCCAGTAATCCCAGCGGCGAAAAAGCCGGTAGCTGACGAACAGCGCCGCCAACGCCGCCACCAGCAGATAAATCGCCGACTGCTTGGTCAGCCCGATGACGAGGCACAGCAGCGGCAGGATCGGCCACAGAAACCAGCGCTGGCGATAAGCGCCGCGCACCAGCAGCCCCGCCGTCGCAAAGATCAAGATGAACGCCAGATCATTGCTCTCGCTGATGAACGAGAACGCGGTCATCCCCATCGTTTCGCCGATGGCTTGCGGCAAAATCCGCACGATCCCGGCGACGAACACGCCCCAGAACAAAATCGAGCGCTGCCAGCCCTTGTGGGGGTGCAGTCCGGCGATCAGCCACAGGAAACTGGCGACAAACAGGATCGGCAGCAGGATCGGCAAAACGTGGTTGTAGACGGTGAAGGTGGAGACGCCCAACAGCCGTGCCAATTCCCCGGCAAACCAGTTTGCGCCGAAGTGATAGGGCACGACTGGCAGCCCATCTAGCCCGGTGCTGGGCACGCCGTAGGTTTGCAGCATCGCCGCGTATGCCGAAAGATAGAGCGTGTCCGCGCTGGCGTAGCCGTAGCCGAGCGCGTTGCGGTAGTCGAGGATCGCGTAGCCGCTCCCCCAGACGACGCCCAGCATCCACAACGTCAACAAGATGAGCGCAATCCCGGCGGGCAGCGACCACAGCAAGCGTCGGATCGCCGTAGGGCGCCCGCTCGTGCGGCTGGCGGGATTGTGATAGCTCATCCTGAATGACGACTTCCGTTAAGCGATTTGCGTCAGCTTAAACGCTGTCGATGAAGACCGGCAGATGCCCCAGCGCGACGATGTTCGACCACGCCGCGCGGTCGCCTTCGGTGAAAATCGCGGCTTCGGCGGCGATCTTCGCACCCGCTTTGTCCATGATCAGCCGCATCCCTTGCAGTGTGCTCCCGGTCGAGATCACGTCGTCGATCAGCGCGACGCGCTTGCCTTTGATCAGCACGCGGTCTTTCTCGTCGAGGTACAGCGTTTGTGGCTCGCCGGTGGTGATGCTCAGCGTCTCGGAGCGCAGCGCGTCGCCCATGTAGGGCTTGTAACTCTTGCGCAGGACGACGTAAGGCAGCTTCATTTCGACCGCCAGCCCGTGCGCCAGCGGGATGCTCTTGGCTTCGGGCGTGACCAGCACATCAAGCGCATAGGTGCTCAGCTTTTCCGCCAGCGCCTGACTGACCGCTTGCACCAGTTCGGTATCGCCGAGGATGTTCAGGATCGCAATTCGCACGCCCGGCTTGATCGCAAACAGACGCAAATCGCGCTTAATCCCCGCAACCTCTATCGGGTAGGTTTCGTACTCACCCATCTTAAATTTGTCTCCAGCGTGATGTTGTTAGCAGAATCGCGCTCGTATTGTAACACCTAAAAGCAGCCATAAGCGGTTAGCTTTTAGCGTCTCGCGGACGGCAAATGAACTGTGGAGTTGTGTTCAAAATCTAGCAAGCCGTAAGGGCAGGACTCAGTCCTGCCCCGCACGAAGGACTATCGATTCTGCGTTAGAAGGGAGCTGAAAAGCATCAAGATCGCGGGAGCGTAGGGGCGCACGGCTGTGAGTCCCTACAGGAACAAAACCATCTAAGCAGATCCGCTCCACGAGAACGCTAGGGTTTTAGCTGAAAGCTGAGAGCTTGTGTCACGCCGCCCCATTGACGATCTGCCCGTCGACTAGCGTGAGCGTGCGGTCGGCGTGTTGGGCGAGCTTGGGGTCGTGCGTCACGATGATGACGGTCGTGCCTTCGTGCTCGCGGATGTCGGCGAGCGTCTGCAGCACGACGCTGCCCGACTCGGTGTCGAGGTTGCCGGTCGGCTCGTCCGCCAGCAGCAGCGGCGGATTGTTCGCCAGCGCTCGCGCAATCGCCACACGCTGCTGCTGCCCGCCGGAAAGCTCGGACGGGCGGTGATTGCGCCGATCCTTCAAGCCGAGCAGGTCGAGCAGTTCTTTTGCCCGCTTTTCCGGGTTCTTAGGCGCTTTGCGCGCGAACTGCATCGGCAGCAGCACGTTTTCCAACGCCGTCAGCGTGGGGATCAAGTTGAAGAACTGGAAAATGAAGCCGATCTTCTCGTTGCGGATTTCAGTAAGCTGATCTTCGTTCATGCGGGTGATGTCTACGCCGTCGATCTCGATTTCGCCTTTCGTCGGCGTGTCCAGCCCGCCGATCAAGCCGAGCAGCGTGCTTTTCCCGCTCCCCGACGGTCCGACGATGCTGACGATCTCGCCCGCGTAAATGTCCATGTCAACGCCACGCAGCGCGTGGACGACCGTCTTGCCCAGCGGCAGGTCTTTGATTAGGCTGCGTGTGCAAATGACAACGTGTTCTTGCGACTGGTTTACCATCAACAACTCCTGTGCGTTCGCTGTGGATTTTACGCAAAATGATAGCCAAGGTTGCAGCGCGTGAAAAGCGAACGGACAAGAGAGCACAGCCAACGCATCGAAAGCGGTTGCTGGGCGCTGTCGATTCAGCACCCAAATTTAGAGTGAGGCTTCGTTGAAGCGACGTTCGCGGCGGTGTATCTCCATGAAGGCGATCAAGATGTCTGAGGTCGTGACGATGCCTACGACGGTTTCTCCGAGGATCACCGGCAAGCAGTTGATGTGGTTGTTCAACATCAGACGAGCGGCTTCGACCGCTTCGGCATCCGGTTCGACGACAATCGGCGCGGGGGTCATGATCATCCGCACGCGCAGATTATTCACCAACTGCTCGTCCTGCCAGTGCTCACGCAAGATGTGCGGCGAATTGAGTGCCGTCCGGCAGTCGCGGTCGCTGATAATGCCGACCAACTGTCCATCAGAATTTAGGACGGGCAGGTGACGACAGTGATGTTTTTCTAACAGTTCGAGCGCGTCGCGCAGCGTGCCATCTTGGTGAATCGACACGGGTTTTGCAGTCATGATATCGGAAACGTTCATGTGAGCCTCTCGCCTCATGCCCCCAAAATCGGGGGCATTTTACAAATTGAGCTACCCTTGCGGGAGTATTGCTTTGGTGCGCGACTGAACCAGCATCCTGAAGATGTCGGACTCCGTGATAATACCGACGAGATGCCCTTGCGCATCGACGACGGGCAGACCACTCACTTTCTTGTCGAGCATAATCTGGGCAGCGTCAAGGATCAGGGCTTCCGGCGCGATGGTGAGCACCTGTCGCGACATCACCTGTTCGACCTTTAACTGCGCCCACAGGTAGTTGAGTTCCCAAATGCTGAGCGTGCTCGCATCTGAGGGACTGGCTTCGCGCACGTCGCCGAGCGTGACAATGCCGACGATCTGATCGTGCGCGACGACGGGCAGACGGCGAATTCCGTGGTCTTTCATCAGGCGATGGGTTTCGCTGATGGATGTTTCTGGCAGCACGCTGATTACCGGGCTGGTCATCCATTCCCGTACCATCACGTTATCAAGCATTTCACTGCCTTTCCCAAACAATGTCTGTCCAATTAGCCTAACGATAGGGCGAAGTTGGCAAACGATGGTACTGCCAATTCGGTGACAGATGTCAGCCGTTAGGATTTAGGTGAAACAATTGGGCAGGAATTAGGGAGATCGCGCCGCCGATGGGGTAGGGCGGTGGTTTGCGGAGCTTGAAATCTGCTCCGGCGATACGTGGCAACGCAGTCGGGTAGGGGCGGAACTCAGTTCTGCCCCTACTGAAATCCGGGGGGGCTGGGGTGCGGTCTGGGTTATTACATCGGGATGGTGACGGTCACAATCGTGCCGCTGTCGGGCTTGGTCTCGATGTTGACGCTGCCTTTGTTGAGCCGCGCCCGCTCGCGCATGTTACGCAGACCGAGACCCTCCTCGCCGTGATCGATCTGGAGCGGGTCGAAGCCCGTGCCGTCGTCGACGATCCGCATGGTGAACGCCTCCGGCGTCTGTTCCGCGCTGACATAGACGTGCTGCGCGTTGGCGTGCCGGATCACGTTGCTGAGGGCTTCGTTCGCCATCTGGCAGACCGATTCGAAGATCGTCGGCATCAGGGCGATGTTGTCCATCGGCTCGATGATCACGTTGAGCGTTGGCGGCACGTGCAGGCGCTTCACGATGTCGCGCAAGCTCTGCTCGAAGGTCTGTGACAGGCGTTCGTGCGCCTTGAGATTCTGAATGTAGCTGCGAATGTCCGTGATCACGGCGTCGAGGTTGGCGACCGCCTGACCCAGATCGCTCGCGTTGACCGTGTCCGACGTTCGCAGCAGCTCAAGGTACATGCCGATGGCGTAGAGCGACTGGATCACGCCGTCGTGGAGTTCCATGCTGATGCGCTCGCGCTCCGCCAATCGCGTAACCCGGCGCTGCTGCTCGCGCAGTTCAACCCCGGCGATGGCGAGCGCGGCGTACCCCGCCGTCGTCTCGATCAGCCATTGATCCTGTTCCGTGAACGGTTTCCCGTCGATGCGGTCGGTCAGGTACAGCATCCCGAACAGGTGGCTGCCGACGAGGACCGGCACGCCGAGGAAGCGCTCCATGTCCGGGTGATGCGGTGGGAAGCCCGACGAGCGCGGGTCGTCCTGCATGTGTTCGAGGCGGATCGGCTCGCGCTCCTGCATGATCGTGCCGAGCAGCCCGCGACCGCGTGGCAGATGCCCGATCATGTTGGCGGTCTCGGCGTCGATCCCGGTGAACTCGAAAAACTCCAACCCGCCACGACCGTCGGGGACGCCCAGCGCGGCGTAGCGTGCATTGACCAAATCACGGGCGGCGTCGGCGAGTCGCTCCAGCACCTCGCCGAGCGTATCGGCTCCGGCAGCGTAAATCGCGGTCTGCGCAATCGCTTTCAACCGCGACAGGAGCAATGGCATATCATTCTGGGAAGATTCGTCACTAATCTGCATAGGCTCAAATGTGTTATGCTTGTCGTCTACACGATTGTAGCGATTGAAATCAAATCAGGCGAACCCTATGTCGAAGATAGTGCGGATTCTCGTTGCAGATGATCATTCGGTCGTGCGGGCGGGGTTGCGTGCCTTGCTGGAACGGCAGGGCAATTTTCGCGTCGTAGCCGAAGCGGGCACCGGCGAAGAAGCGGTCGCCAAGGCGCAGGAACACCAACCTGACGTCGCGGTACTCGACATTCGGATGCCGGGGCTTTCCGGCATCGAAGCCTGTCGCCGCATCGTCGAGAGCGTCGAAGGCTGCCGCGTGATCATGCTGACTTCCTATGCCGAGGACGAATTGCTGTTCGCGGCGGTACAAGCGGGCGCGTCAGGCTACATCCTCAAGCGCATCGGCGACAATGAACTGGTGCAGGCGGTCGAGCGCGTCAGCCGGGGCGAAGGCATGCTCGATCCGGCGATGACCTCGGCGGTCTTTGCCGAGATGCGCAAAGCGAATCAGGCGCAGCAAGCTGCCGCCTTCTCCGATCTCACCGGGCAGGAATTGGCGGTACTGGCGTTGGTCGCCGATGGGTTGACCAACCGCCAAATCGCGGTCAAGTTGTATTTGGGCGAGGGGACGGTGCGTAACTACGTCAGCAGCATCCTCGGCAAAATCGGCGTGTCAAACCGCGCCGAAGCCGCCGCCTACGCGGTCAAGCACAATATTAACGAAGTCGTGCCGCCGTCGTCACTCGATAAGAATGGCGATAGCAACTCGCGCTAATCAGGAAATCTAAGACAGGCGCCGCAAAGCACTTTGCAAATTGGAGATGGAGCATACGCTCTGCTAGCGCCTGTTTTTCTCCCCTTCTCCGTAAGGAGAGGGGGTCATGGCGTGAGGTCTTTAGGCGTACTGCGAGCCTTAGTTAGCCCAACAACCCCATGATCAGGCCGACTCCACCTGAACTGCCTTTTGTTCTGAAGTCTTGCGTTCCTCGACGACCTGCGGCGGGATCACGAACACCGGGCAGCAGCTCGCCGCCAGAACCTTCTGAGTCACGCTGCCGAACAGCCAGCGGCTGATCCCGGAACGTCCGTGCGTCGACATGACGATGGCGTCGGTGTGGAACTTGGCGGCGGTCTCGATGATCGCCGTTGCCGGATCGCCCGTTTCGACTGCTGCTTCAACCGTGACGCCGTACTTCTCCCGAATCTCGGCGGTGATCTGGTAGAGATAATCCTGCGCGTGGGTCAGCGCTTCGGTGAAGCCCGCCTCGTAATCCTTCTGCGGCGACATTGTGACCGGATAGAAATCGTAGATTGGGACTTCCGGGGGCTGGAGTACGGTGAGCAAAGTGATTTTGCCCGCGTCTCCGATCAATTTGAGCGCGTAATCCAGCGCACTACGCGCCAGCAGTGATCCGTCGAGAGGGACTAGCACATGAGCTATCATTGCCCATCCTCCTAAAATAATTAGATCAAGTAAATCTATTTGCTTCTATCCTCTACCCGACGATGCGCCGGGCGTAGTGTCAAAGATCGCCAGTTCGAGCCGATCTTTGACACTACTGCACTTTGCCCAACTCCATTATGCTACTAATGGGAAATAATTCACAAATAGGGATGCCATGAATCGCGCCATCTGCAATGTTTCGCCTGAAGAAGCCGCGCGCAAGATCGAATCGGGACAGCGAATCTTTATCACTGGAAACTGCTCGACGCCGATTCCGTTCATCGAAGCGCTCGTTGCGCGTTACCAAGAACTTGAAAACGTGGAGTTGGTGCAGGTGTTGAGCATCGGGATGCCCGAATTCATCACGCCGGAAATGTCCGGGCACATCCACGTCAACAACCTGTTTATCAGCGAAAACATGCGCTCCGCCGTCAACAATGGTTGGGCGGATTTTACGCCCATCTTCCTGCACGAGATTGCGGCGTTGTTTCATTCGCGCCTGAAGCCCGACGTCGCCGTGATCCACGTCAGCCCGCCCGACGAGCACGGCTACTGTTCCTACGGGACGGAAGTTGGTGTAACCAAGAGTGCCGCCGAGTCCGCCAAAATCGTCATCGCGCAGATCAACCCGCACATGCCCCGCACACTCGGCGACAGCTTCATCCACGTCAGCCAGATCGACTACTGCATTGAGGTCGATTACCTGCTGCCTGAGGTCAAACCCCAGCCGCCTACACCGATCCAGAGCCAGATCGCCGGGCACATCGCCGCGCTGATCCCCGACGGCGCGACCCTCCAAACCGGCATCGGCGGCATCCCCGACGCCGTACTGCGCCGCCTGACCGATCACCGCGATCTCGGCATCCACACCGAATTATTCTCCGATGGCGTGATGGAGATGATCGAGGCGGGCGTGATCACCAACGCCGCCAAGTCGATCCACACCGGCAAGGTCGTCGCCGGGTTCGCCATCGGCTCGCAAGCGCTGTTCGACTACATCGACGACAACCCGGTCATCGAACTGCACCCAACTGAATACGTCAACGATCCCTACGTGATCGCCAAGAACGACCGCATGGTCTCGATCAACTCGGCAATCGAAGTCGATTTGACCGGGCAGGTCTGCGCGGGCAGCATCGGCACCTATTTCTATTCGGGGGTTGGCGGTCAGGTTGATTTCGTGCGCGGCGCGGCGCGCAGCAAGGGCGGTACCTCGATCATCGCGCTGCCGAGCACGGCGAAAGGCGGCAGTTTCAGCCGGATCGTCCCGGTGCTCAAAGAAGGCGCGGGCGTGACCACCTCGCGCAACGACGTCCGCGTGATCGCCACCGAATACGGCACGGCGGACTTGTTCGGCAGGAGCATCGCCGAGCGCGCCAAAGCTCTGATCGCCATCGCGCATCCTGATTTCCGCGAGGAACTCTGCGCGACCGCCCGCGAGGTCTATCACTTGGGGCAGGTCTACGCTGGAGTGACTATCTAGCGAGGTTCGGCAACTTAGTATTCTGAGAAGAGTATTCTTGGAATATTGCTTACCGTAGGGGCAGGACTCAGTCCTGCCCCTTGCTTTTAACCTTATCCCATCCGCTCCGGCACGTAGACCGGCGCCAGCCAATCGCGGTATTTGGGCACGCGCCCGCTCACCACGTCGAAGAACAGATCGCGCACCTGCTTGGTGATCGCCCCCATGCTGCCCGTTCCCAATCGGGCGGTGCTCGATCTGGGTCACGGCGGCGACCTGCACGCCCGTCCCGCATAGGAACATCTCGTCGGCGATGTAGCATTCCGTCCGGTCGAGGTTGCGCTCGACCACCTCGACGCTCTAGTTCGTTTCGCAGCAGCTCGATCAGCGAGCGGCGGACGATCCCTTCCAGCACGTTGGCGTTGATCGGCGGCGTGATCGCCACACCTTTGCGGATCACGAAGATGTTGGCGGCGCTCGCCTCGGAGACGTGCCCGTCTTGGTTGAGCACCAGCGCCTCGTCGTAGCCCGCCAGCACTGCGTCCGACTTGATCAGCGCGGAGTTGGCATAAGCGCCGACGATCTTACCCCGTGCCGGGATCGCGTTGTCGTCCACTCGCCGCCACGCCGAAAAGCCGACGTGCAGCCCTTCCTCGTTCTTGACGTAGCTGCCGAACGGCTGCGCGAACATCGTCACGGCGTCGTCGAGATCGTGCAGCTTCACGCCGATCACCTCGGTCGATTTGTACGCCAGCGGACGAACGTAGACGTTCTCGTGGAAGTCCTCAACTCGCAGCAGTTCGATCAGGATGTCGGTCAGTTCGGCTTCGCTGTAGGGCACGTCGATGCGGATCAGTCCGGCGGATTGGCGGAAGCGCTCGAAGTGGTCGTGCGGGCGAAAGATGAACAACTGCTGCTCGCCGGCGTTCCAGTAGGCGCGCAGCCCGCCGAAGACGCCTGTCCCGTAGTTGAAAGCGTGGGTCATGACGCTGACCTTCGCTTCTTCCATCGGCACGATTTTACCGCCGAAAAAGGCATATTTGGGCTGAGTCACGGTCTTTTCTCCGCATAATTATTGGATTTAACTTGTTGAACACCCATTATCAGGGCGCGGGCGCGCCGGGGTCAATGACCACTCATGACCGCTAGCGCCCGCTACTGATTGCACTATGAGATCGAAGCTTTTAGCGTCGCGACGGAGGCAATCGATTGAATCGCGCGATACCAATGCTGATTGCTCGCCACGGGGTCGTTCCTGACTCAGTCCTCAGTCCTTAGCACTCAGTCCTCGGTACTCGGTACTATCATCACGGACCCGTCAGCGCCAGCAGATAGAACGCGCTGAAACTGAAGAAGCCCAGCAGCAGCAGCGCCATAACGATCACGCGGATGAGCGGCGTCGTGCTGCGGATGCCGTCGGCGACCAGCACCGTCAGCGGAAACAGCGTCAGCGTGTAGCGTCCGAAACTCTGCGTGAACATCACGTCGTGCGTCCCATAGTAGTAGTTGATCCGGCTGACGAACAGCAGAATGAAACTGAAGGTGTAGCCGATCAGCGGCAGGCGGCGGTGACGCGGGAAGCGCAGCGCGACGAAGGCGAGGATCAGCGCGATCAGCAGCGCCATCAAGTCGAGCGTGGTGAAGGCTTCGGCGGGGCGCTCGACGAACCAACGCAGGTTAGTGATCAGCCCATCAATCGGGTTGGTGAAGTAGTTGAACGAGATGTTCGTGTAGATTTCGCTGATCGAGGGCAAGCCGATGGCGGCGCGGTAGGCTTCGAAGCCGAAGAACGCCAGCGGGATCAGCAGCAGCGACCAGCCCTGCCGGATCGCGCGGCGTTCTTGGTCGATCCACTGGTCGCGCCGTTCGAGCCGGAAACCGTTTTGCTCCAGCAGCAGCAGCCCCGCGACCGGGAACAGCAGCACGCCCTGTGATCGCGCCAGCGTCGCCAGCGCCCCGCAGATCGCCGCCCAGAACCAGCGCCGCTTGACGCCGAAATAGAAAAAACCCAGCGTCATCGCCAGATAAATCGACTCGGACATCGGCGCGGCGAAGAAGTACGAGAGCGGCAGCAGCGCCGTGACCACCACCGCCCACCGCGCTAGCGATGTTCGTGTGTCTTTACGATCTCCGTGAGTGTCAACCCTAGTAGTTTCGCCCTCAATTTCACTTGATGGACTCCCCGCCTCTACGGAGGGGAGGGGGCGGCGGGGGGTGAGGTCTGGTTTGCCGCCGTAATAGTCCTCGACGACTTTATACAGCAGCGTCAGTGCCAAGCCGAACGCCAGCGTCTCGAACACTAGTGCGCCCAAGTCGAGCGAACCCGGCAGCAGCGCGTCAAACGCGCGGATGCCGAGCGGCGTCAGCACCCCGAAGACCGTCGGACCGGGATGATCAACCCGGTAGCCGTTCGCCGCGAGGTCGAGGTAGTGGACGGCATCCCAGCGCCGCCAGACGCCGAAGATCAATTCGTCGCTCTGCGTGGTCAGCGCCGGAAGCTGCGCCCCGGCGGTGTGAAAATCGACCTGCACGCCCGCGAAATTCGCGCTCAGCAGGCTCCACACCAGCGCCAACCAGATCGTCAGCGCGATCCGGTGCAAAATAGCCGTGCCGAATCCCCAGTAAATTGCGCGCATCGCTGCTCCGTTGTTCGCGGGTATAATGCTGGCTGGGAGTCAAGTGATTAGTTGTTAGTCGTTAGTTTTTAGCTCACGTTCAGAAAAGGGGCGCACCGCCGTGCGCCCCTACAAAAACGCTCGACTTTCACTCGTTTTGAACATGAGCCTAGTTTTTAGCTAAAAACTAAAAACCAAGTACTAAAAACTGTCTCTGCTCTCAGCTTCTCTAACTATACCGACTTTGCCGGAGCGCAATGAATAACATTCGCATTCATCGCCAGAACCGCCGCACCCTCGTCATGAAACGGACGCCGGTTGGGCTGGTCGTTTTCATCCCGCGTTGGCTCAAACCAAGCGATCCGCAGGTCAAGCGCTTCATCGCCGACGGAGTCGCCAAACTGGGGCTGCCCGCGCTCACCAGCCAGCAGACCAGCCCCGCCGATTTGCGTGCGTTGCTGGCGGCGTGGGCGCAGCGGCTCGACGTGCAGCCCGGTCGCGTCCAGTTCCGGGCGATGTATCGCAAATGGGGGTCGTGTTCGAGCAAGGGCAACGTCACGCTCAACACGGCGCTCTGCGACGTCCCGCCCGATCTGGCGGAGTACGTCGTCCTCCACGAAGTGGTGCATCTGCTCATCTTCAATCACGGCAAGGCATTCAAGGCGCTCATGTCGGCTCACATGCCCGATTGGATCGAGCGCGAGCGTCGGCTCGACGCCATCCTCAACGGCGCGAATAAACTGGATTGAATGACGGTTGCTGGTCCGTCTTCGGATATTTCCCCCTGAACTGAAAGCGATCTATAATTCCGGCGATATTCTTACGCTGGAAAGTAAAATGTTTCAGAATTACAGCAGCTTGCTCGATGATAATCCGAGCCAACTTAATTATGGGATTGCCGTCACCGATGTCGATCAAGACGGGGAATTTGAGTTTGTGATCGCTGGATTCGGCTTCCCCAACGTCGTCTTAAAATGGGATGGTGACTCTTACCGTGACATCGCCGGGGCGGATTTGGCGGATGCCGACCGCCAGTCAATTGGCGTGGCGGCAGGGGACGTCGACGGCGATGGGCACGAGGAAATTTACATCCTCAACACGGATACGTTCGCCGGTGAAAAGCGCTTCGCCGACCGCCTGTTTGACCAGATGGATGGCGAATGGACGGACTTATTCTCGCTGCGAGGCAACCGTCACGTACTCAATCTGACTGCTGGACGCTCGGTCGTCACGGTGGATCGGCGCGGCACGGGCAGCTACGGTTTTTTCGTCGCCAACTACGGCGGTCCCATGCGCCTCTACGAGCTTGACGACGATGGCAAGCTCTACGATTGTGCGTCGGTGGCTTGTATCGACCGGACGGCGGGTGGGCGCAGCGCGATTGCCTTGCCGCTGATCAGCCGCCAGTTGGACATCTTCACCGGCAACGAGAACGGCGCGAACTTCCTTTTCTGCAATCGGGGCGACGGGACGTTCGAGGAGTTGGCGGTTGACCTCGGCGTGCATGATCCGCTGCAAAGTGCGCGCGGCGTGGTCGCCTTCGATGCCAACGAGGATGGCTTGTTCGACCTCGTCTGCGGCAATTGGGAAGGTCCGCATCGCCTGTTTATTCACCAGCCCAACGGACATTTCGCCGACGCCGCGCCGCCGGAAATGGCGCTGCCGTCGCGCGTCCGTACCGTGATCGCCGCTGACTTCGACAACGACGGCTACGAGGAAATTTTCTTCAACAATATCGGGCAGCCGAATCGCCTGTTCGCCCGGCGTGACGGTGGTTGGCGGCAGATCGACAGCGGCGCGGCGCTCGAACCGCAGGGGATGGGGACGGGCGCGGCGGTCGCTGATCTCGACGGCGATGGGCGGCTCGAACTGCTGATCGCGCATGGCGAGTTGATGGCGCAGCCGCTGACGCTCTATCACGCGCCGCTGAACGACAATCATTGGCTACGTGTGCTGCCGCTGACGGCGCAGGGGGCGCCCGCGCGCGGCGCGACCGTGATCTTGGAGACTTTCGGGCGGACGCAGGTGCGGGTGATCGACGGCGGCAGCGGCTATCTTTGCCAGATGGAGCCGGTCGCGCATTTTGGTTTGGCGCAGCAGACGCAGGTCAACCGCGTCCGCGTCCACTGGACGGACGGCGCGTCGGTGCTGATCAACAGCCCGACCTGCGATCAACTCCTGCGCGTCCCCCATCCGTAAACATTTCCATGCTTGGGCTAGGCAATGAGGTAGGGGCAGGATTCAAACCTACCCCATTGTTTGTAAGATTCAATTGCCGGGCAGCACGCCCCACAGCCGGATGACGCCATCCAGCCCGCTGGTGGCGAGGTAGCGCCCGTCGTCGGCGAAGGCGACCGTATAACTGGCGCTGTTGGGCGCGAGCGTCTGAAAATAGGTCTCGCCGCTGTCGGCATCCAGCACGATCAGCGCATTGTAACTGGCGATGGCGATCAGCTTCCCATCGGGGCTGAAGTCGGCGGCGTTTAAGTTGAGCGGGGCTTCGAATTGGCGGCGGAACAATTCCTCGTGGGTCGCCGTATCCCAGACTTCGAGCCAAATCAGGTTATTCGCGTCGTAGAAGCTGACGACCAGCCGCTGACCGTCCGGGCTGAAGGCGATGGCGGGGACGTTCTGATTCGAGTCGATACTCAGTTCGACTTTCTCCCCGCTCGTGACGTCGTAGAGGTAGAGCGGATTGTTCGGGCGCGCCGAGTCGATCACCGCCAGCAGCCGGTTATCACTGCTCAGGGCGAGCTTGCCGACACCCGGCAGGTAGTTTGAAAGCAGCGTATGTTTTTCCTCCGGCGCGCCGAGGTTCCAGTAAACGATGCGCTGGGTTTTGGTGTCGTAAGCAACCAATCGGTTGTCGCTCGTGACCGTGAAAGCATTCAGCGGATCGTTTTCAACGCCGTACTGCACCGGCGGGGCGTCGCTTTGCAGGTCGATCAACCGGATGCCGCCGCCCACGATCCGCTGCGACGCGCCCGCAGCCGCGAGATTCCAACCGCTGTAGGCAAGGTAGCGTCCGTCCGGGGTCATTTTGGCGTCGTAGATGTGCTTGACGCCGGTTTCGAACGTCCGCGTCAGCGCGCCGGTCTGCGTATCGTACAGGCGGATCAGCGCGTCGTAGCCGTAGGTGGCGATGGTTTTGCCGTCCGCGCTGACGGCTAAGCCGATGCTCGATCCGTCCCAGCCGCTTCTTTTCGGCGACGATCTCGCCGCTGCGCCCGTCCTCGATCTGGCATCGGTCGTGCCGTAGTGGATGTAAGCGAACTGATCGCTGCCCGGTTTGAACGCGAGGTTGCTGACGTCTTGGAAGATGTCGCTTTGCTCCGGCGGGACGGCTGAACGTCGTCCGCCGCCAGTGTCCCACACGCTGATGTCGTAGTTCTGGCTGGAGATCGCCAGCAGCGATCCGTCGTCGTTGTAGGCGAGATCGAGCGTAAACGCGCTTGGGATTGTCGCCAAGGGATCGATCGCCTGGATCTGCGAGTGTTCACGTCCTACAGAGCGACGGCGTTCGCGCCGCCGACCGCCAGCGTCGATCCATCGGGGCTGAAGGCGAGTCCGGTGCTGTCGAGTTCGCTGCGCTGCATCAGCGCAGGGCGCAGCGTCAGTTCGGGATTGTAGAGGTAGATGCCCGTCCGCGTGAGCGCGGCGAGCGTGTTTCCGTCCGGGCTGAAGGCGAGCGCCCGCACTTGATCGCCATCTGCCGAGCGGGCGGCGTAGCGTTCGCCCGTGCGTGCGTTCCAGACGTAGAAGTCGAGGTGAGTCGGCTTGTAGGTGCCGCCGCCCGCCGCGATCCAGCGCCCATCCGGGCTGAAGGCGAGCGATCCATAGGTGAAATCCGCGCCGTCGGTTTCCAGCGGGGTCGTCTCAACACCGCTGGCGACGTCCCAGATGCGCACGGCGTCAGTTTCGAGGACGGCGATCCGCGTGCCATCGGGGCTGAAGGCGAGCGGGCGGGTATAGCTGCCGCCGGAACTCGTCCGCAGCAGGCGCGGCGTTGTATCAAGCCCACCTTCATATAAAGCGATGCCGCGCGGCGTGCCGACCGCCAGCGTCTCGCCGTCCGGCGACCACGCGATCCCGCTGGCGCGCCCGGTGCCGAGTTCGGCGACCGTTTGCAAGTGATCCACGTTGTCCAGCGTGATCGGCGGCAGGTCGTCGAGCAGCAAGCCGGTCTCGATCTGCGCGAGTTGAGTCGCTGCCGGGCGATTCAGGCTTTGCAGCGTGACGATCCCGGCGGCGGCGACGATCAGCACAGCGGCGACCAACCGCAGCCAGCGGGATCGCTGGGGACGTGGGGCGGCGCGCGGCGGGATGATCAGTTCGTCGCTGCTGAGCTGCTGATAAAGTGCTTTGCCGAACTGCTCCGGTGGGGCTTGGCGGTGTTGGTGCAGAAAATCGTCGTTCATCAGGTTTGATCCCATTGGACTCGTAATTTCAGAACGGTGCGGTGCAGCGTCGTGCCGACGTTTGACTCACTCATGCCGGTTAGCCCGGCAATCGCCCGATTCGTCAGTTCCGCGCCGTACTTGAGCGCGATCAGTTCGCGTTCGCGGGCGGGCAGGCGGTCGAGCAGGGCGGTCAGGCGGGCTGAGTCGCGGCGCTGCTGGACGATCTCGTCGAGCGGGCGGCTGTCGTCGGCGATCCCCCGTGCGAGATCAAGTGAGAAGAAGCGCCGCTTGCGCCGGAAGTGGTCGACGGCGACGTTGTGGGCGATGCTGAACAACCACGTCGAGAATGCGCTGAGATCGTGGTCGTAGCGGTCGCGAGCTTGCCACGCTTTGGCGAAGGTGGTGGCGGTCAGGTCTTGGGCGAGCGCGTCGTCGCCGGTGTGATAGTGGAAGAAGTTGTAAACGCGCGGCAGCCACTCCCAGTAGCGGGCTTCCCAGTCAATGGTTTCGGGTTGGGTGGTGATCTTTTGTGCGTCCATTTACTTAATGATACGCAGCGCTGACGCAAGTATCACAACCGCGCTATAATCAAAATGGATCGAAGGTCGCCTAGAGAAGATTGATGACGCTGCAACAGTCCCCGTTAGCGTGGTTGCGCGGTTACATTTCACGCGGTGAAACCGATACACCCGGCGTGCAGGTCGCCAGTTACCGCCTGAGCGATCTGGTCAATCACGGCTACATCAGCGCCAGCAGCGGGCGCGGCTTATTGATGGACGCGGGCTTGATCGATTTCGTCTGGCGCGTGATGTGGGTCGATTCGACGGCGACGCCCGACGAGGAACTCGAAGATCGCCTCGGCGCGGCGGACGGCTACGTCGTCTTCATGCACGGCTGGACCGGCAATTACGCCATCTGGGAGCAGATTCCCGCGCTGGTCGTGACCAGCAACCGCAACCTCGTCGCCATCTGCGTCGATCACAACGGCTTTGGCGAGACGGCGTTTATCGATACCCCATCGCTGGAAATGTGCAATCCGCCTGCTGCTATGCGCGTGATCGAAGGGCTGATCGACCTCTTGCAGATTCGCCGCCAGCCCGGCGAGCCAAACCCGAAGGTGATCAACTTCGTCGGGCACAGCATGGGCGGCGCGGCGCTGTTCTACCTCAACCCGATCAACTGGCGCGACGGCGAAGAAACCCGCTTGGCGCTCGCTCCGGCGCTGCTGCTTGAGGACGAGGTCAAGCGCGTCTTCTATACGACCCTCGGCTTGGGGATCGGCTTGGTCAACCGCATCCACCTGTTCGAGATCATCGAGCGGGCGATCAAGCCGGGCGTGATCGAGGCGCTGACGGTCGGCGCGACCGATTTTGTCCGCCGCCTGCACGCCGACGAATATCAGCGCACGTCGCGCGGCACGACGGCGGCGACCTTCATGGCGATGGGCTTGCTCAACAACCGCGAGATTCCCCGTCGCTGGGATACTTTTCGGGTGATGCTCGGTCATCGGGACGCGCTGGTCGGCTTGACCTCGATGATGGACATGCTCAGCCGCTTGGAATTCCCGCCCGGCAATACCCGCGTCGTCGCCGGGTCGCATTACTTCTTCAGCGTGGGACCCGGCGCGGTCTTCCAGCACGCCCAAAACCGCGACTTAGTGGTGCAGGACATCCTCGACCTGCACGAACGGGCATACGCCCGCCAAAAGGTCGGCTACCGGGTCGGCTAGGAATCGTACCCACCCATCCCCATCAACCCTTTAAATCACCCGCTTACGACTCAACTTGACAGCAATAAATGGTATTCGGATACAGCCCTATATCCCCTAAGGAGGATTCGAATGGCTGCAATTCGCAATCGAAGCTGGTTTATTATCGTGGCTTTCGTCGCTGCCTTGTTGATAGCAGTTCCGGCGGTGTTCGCGCTGGATTTGAGCTTCTCCGGCAATATTACCTCCGGTCCTCAGTACGACACGTACAGCATCCCGTTGCTGGCAGGTGAGCACGTGGTAGCGACCGTCTACTGCGCTGATCCGCCGAACAACACGCTCGACACGATCTTGACGGTCTTCTTCCCCGGCAGCGATCCGTCGAGCACCAGCAATGCCGACGTCTACAACGACGACGGCGGTTCGCAGGTCTGTGGCGGTTTCCGCAACTCGATAGTTGACTTCACCGCGCCGGTGGCTGGTAACTACGTTTTCCGCGTCGACGGATTTGGCGACGCGACCGGAGCCTATTCGCTGCAAATCCACACTAACGGTGGCAACCCGATGCTGGCGGACGGGCGGATCAATGGTCAGCAAGCCGCACCCGTGATCCTCTACTGTGACGGCACGACGGTCAACGGCTTCGACGTCAACGGCGCGCCGCTGTTCAGTCTGGAGAATGGCGCGACCGGCAGCGGAGCAGGGTGGTCAGTTGGCACCGCGCCGGACGGTCGGATGCTGGTCACGGGGGCATTCCCGGATGGCAAAGCCTACTATTTCGCTTTTGACGGCTGTCCGCACGGTCACTCCGACGCGCTGGCGGGCGACCCGCCCATGCTGTTCGACTCCGGCAGCTACTAAATCCTACCCTGATTGCTAGTTTTCTATGCCTCACTCAAAACCTCACCCCCCAACCCCCTCTCCATGCAATGGAGAGGGGGAGCTAAGCGAAGCGCAGCGGGGTGAGGTCAAGAACTAGCAATCACGATAACCCTACCGTTTGACGGCGCTTTGGGAGCGGGGCACACAAGCTGTGCCCCGCTTGATTTTAAGTGTCGACCGCCGCCTCAAAACCACCCCTTGGTACGCTGCGGAATTCCTTGACACCCCTTTGCCGCCATGTTAATCTTGGTTCACTTAATTTGATCCAAATTGAACAAATGGTTCTCATCCGGGATTGAACCTTATGCCATCTGCGTTACAAGAATTTGCCCCGATCGCGGCTCTGTTTGTGATTTCCGTCCTCGTGTCGATGTTGATCCTCGTGATTTCGCGGTTGTTCGGTCCTTGGCGTCCAACGTCGCGCAAGACCGCGCCCTACGAAAGCGGGATGAAGCCAATTGGCTCCGCCAGCCGCCGCTACCCGGTGCGCTTCTATTTAGTTGCGGTGCTGTTCATCCTGTTCGACATCGAAGTCATCTTCTTTCTACCGTGGGCGGTCGTTTTCCGGGGCATGGGATTGTACGCCTTCCTGACGATGGGTGTCTTTATTGGAATCCTGACGGTAGGGCTGATCTACGAGTGGAAAGTGGGAGCGTTGGAATGGGAGTAGTTTCCTCGAAAATGGGCAATCTGGGCGTGGTCACGACCACGCTCGATGAAGCGGTCAACTGGGCGCGCACCGGCGCGATGTGGCCCCTCTTGTTCGGTTTGGCGTGCTGCGCCATCGAAATGATGAGCACGCAGGCGTCGGATTACGATCTCTCGCGCTTCGGCATGGAACTCAACCGCGCCAGCCCGCGCCAGAGCGACTTGATCATTGTCGCCGGGCGGGTGACCCGCAAGATGGCGCCGGTCGTGCGCCAGTTGTACGATCAAATGGCGTCTCCGAAATGGGTGCTGTCGATGGGTGACTGCGCCTCGTGCGGCGGCGTTTACAACAATTACGCCGTCGTGCAGGGTGTTGACGAGATCATCCCGGTGGACGTTTACGTCGCCGGCTGTCCGCCGCGCCCGGAGCAGCTCATTCACGGCATTTTGACGCTGCATGAGAAAGTGCGCGGCGAGCGCGTGCTGGAACGGATCAACGACTGATGAGTATGCACATTCCGTCTGCGCTCGATCCGGTGGCTGTGCTGAAAGCGGATCTGCCGGATTCGATTCTCGACGTTCACGAGTATGCCGGTCAGACGACGTTGATCATTAAGCCCGCCGACCTCGTGCCGGTGGCGCGCTATTTGCGCGATACCAAGGGCTTGGTCTACAACTACCTGTCCGACATCAGCGCCGTCGATTACTACCCCGACTCTAACCGCCCCGGTCGCTTTGGCGTGGTCTATCACCTCTATTCGATGCTCTACAACCGCCGCTTGGCGCTCAAGGTTTATCTCCAAGAGGACGAGCCGGTCGTGCCCACGCTGACCGTCGTCTGGAAGGCGGCAAACTGGCTGGAGCGCGAAAGCTACGACCTGATGGGCATCGTCTTTGAGGGACACCCCGACCTGCGCCGCGTGCTGCTGCCGGATGACTGGGATGGTCATCCCCTGCGCCGGGACTATCCGCTGGGGTATGAGACGGTCATGTTCTCGTTCAACAAGGACGAGATCAATCAGCACAAGCCCTACGCGAAAGAGTAAGGGGATAACCTTATGACTATGACACCTGCACCCAGCAAGCCGACGCTGGGCGAGCGTGAGCCAGAACCCTGGCAGGGCAGCGTCGAAGAACTGCGCGGGCTGGTTTCCGACCGCGCATTGACCGGCGAGACCTTGCTGCTCAATATGGGTCCGCACCATCCCAGCACGCATGGCGTCCTGCGGCTGCTGCTGGAACTCGACGGCGAGCAGATCGTCACCTGTATGCCCGATGTCGGCTATCTGCACACCGGCATCGAGAAGAACATCGAGTTCGAAGACCTACGAGAAAGCGGTCACGCTGACCGACCGCATGGATTACCTCGCGCCGATGTCGAACAATATGGTCTTCAGCTTGGCGGTCGAGAAGCTGACCGGGCTGGACGTGCCTGAACGCGCGCAAGTCATCCGTGTGATCTGTCTTGAACTGACGCGCATTAACAGCCATCTGGTGTGGCTGGGCACGCACGCGCTCGACTTGGGCGCGATGAGCGTCTTCCTCTACTGCTTCCGCGAGCGCGAGTACGTCCTCGACATGTTCGAGATGCTCTCCGGTCAGCGGATGATGACCAGCTACGTCCGTCCCGGCGGCATCTGGCGCGACCTCGTGCCGGAGTTCCTGCCCGCGCTGGAGAACTTCGTCAACTACCTCCCGGCGAAGATCGACGACTACGAACGCCTGCTGACCAACAATCCTATCTGGATGGATCGGACGCAGGGCGTCGGCGTGGTCGAGCCGGAAGAAGCGATTACGCTCGGCATGAGCGGACCCAGCTTGCGCGGCAGCGGTGTCAACTGGGACATCCGCAAAGCCGAACCCTACAGCGGTTACGAGAAATACGACTTCAACGTGCCGCTCGGCGAACACGGCGACGTCTACGACCGTTACTGGGTGCGCGTTCAGGAAATGCGGGAAAGCCTCAAGATCATCCGGCAGGCGATGAAGGACATCCCCGGCGGTCACTTCCGTTCGGATAATCGCAAGTTCGTGCCGCCGCCGCGCGCCGAACTCGGTCAGAGCATGGAAGCCGTGATCCACCACTTCAAGCTGTGGACGCAGGGCTATAACGCGCCGGATGAGGAAGTTTACGTCAGCATCGAAAGCCCGCGCGGCGAGATCGGCTGCTACCTGCACGGCACCGGCGATAACAAGCCGCGCCGCGTCCATTTCAAGACGCCGTCCTTCATGCACATCGGCGCGCTGGGCGAGATGGCGCAGGGCTACATGATCGCCGACCTCGTCGCCATCATCGGCAGCGTCGACGTGGTGCTCGGCGACAGCGACCGCTAGTTGATAGGCATTGTAGGGGCAGGTTTCAAACCTGCCCCTACCTTCAATAACACAGGAAGTAATCTATGCTCGCAGAGAAATACGCAGATCGCATCGAACAAGCCTTCGCCAAATATCCGTCCAAGCGCTCGGCGGTGATGCCGCTGCTCTACATCGCGCAGGAGGAATACGGCTGGGTGACGCCGGAGTCGCTGGTCGAAGTCGCCGAGCTGTGCGAACTCGACCCGACGCAGGTCAAATCGATTGCCGGGTTCTACACCATGTACTCCGAAAAGCCGAAGGGCAAGTATTGGCTTCAGGTCTGCACCGACCTCGCCTGTGCGCTGCGCGGCGCGGAGCAGTTTCACGAACAGTTGAAGGACTATCTCGGCGTCGAGGAAGGCGGCACGACCGACGACGGCATGTTCACGGTCGAGCACGTCATGTGCCTCGCCGCCTGCGACAAAGCGCCGATGCTGCAATGCAACTTCCACTTCCAAGAGAACTTGGACATGGACAAAATGAAGGCGCTGATCGAACAGTGGCGGGAAGAAGCGAAAGAGCAGGACTGAGGACTGAGGTTCGAGGACTGAGATAAAGCCCTTGCTCAGTCCTCAGTCCTCATCCCTCAGTCCTTTTGCGAAGGATAAGTGTTGATGGCATCGTTAAACATCATCTACCGCGAGAAGGATGTCAAGAACATCCACAAGTACGAGGTTTACGTCAAGAACGGCGGCTACGAGGGGCTGAAGAAAGCCCTCTCGATGGACCCGAAAGCCGTGATCGACGAGGTCAAGGCGTCGAACTTGCGCGGACGCGGCGGTGCGGGCTTCCCGACCGGCGTCAAGTGGAGTTTCATCCCGCAGAGTGAGCCGATCAAGTACGTGACCGTCAACGCCGACGAGAGCGAAACCGGCACCTTCAAAGACCGCCAAATTCTCGAAAACAACCCGCACCAGTTGATCGAAGGCGCGATGATCTGCGCGTGGGCGATTCAGGCGACCGCCGTCTACATCTATCTGCGCGGCGAGTTCTGGGATGTCGCTCACGAACTGGACAAGCGGATCGCCGAAGCCTACGCGCAACGGTTGGGCGGGCGAGAACATCGGCGGGACGGGTTGGACGTGCGGGCTGTACACCCATCTCGGCGCGGGCGCGTACATCTGCGGCGAGGAGAGCGCGCTGCTCGAAAGTCTCGAAGGCAAGCTCGGTCAGCCGAAGGTGCGTCCGCCCTTCCCGGCGAACAAGGGCGGCGGTCTCTACAGCGAGCCAACCGTCATCAACAACGTCGAAACCCTGACTAACGTCCCGTGGATCATGGTCAACGGCGCGGCGGAGTACAAGAAAATCGGCACCGAGCAAAGCCCCGGCACGAAGGTTTTCTGCCTGAGCGGTCACGTCAATAACCCCGGCAACTACGAACTGCCGCTGGGCGGCGAGTCGACCTTCCGCAAGCTGATCTATGATCCTGAATTCGGCGGGGGCATCCCCAACGGCAAAGCGATCAAGGCGATCCTGCCCTCCGGCGGTTCCGGTCCGATTGTCCCGGCGACCGACGAGGTGCTGGACACGCCGCTGACCTACGAAGATATGGTCAAGGTCGGTACGATCCTCGGCTCGGCGTCGGTGATCGTGATGGACGAAGATACCGACATCGCGTGGGTGGCGGCGAAGATCACCAAGTTTTTCAAACACGAAAGCTGCGGCAAATGCACGCCCTGTCGTGAAGGGACGTACTGGCTCGACAAAGTGATGGATCGCGTCATGCGCGGCGAAGCCCAACCGAGCGACATTGATTTGGTCAGCAATATCGCCAAGAACATGCAGGGCGTGACGCTGTGCGCGCTCGGCGATTTCGCGGCGAACCCGATCATCTGGACGATCAAGAACTTCCCCGACGACTTTAAAGCGAAGGTCGCGCCGAAGGACGTCGAGAAAGCCGAGCCGGCGAAGAAAGCGGCACCGGCGCGCGGTCGGCGGGGCGCGGCAGCGGCTGCCGGAGATTGAGCGTGCAGCCTAACGGCGAGTCCGCTGGCTTTGACGACGACGAGTTTTCCGCTGCGCCGGTGATCGAGCCGGACGAGGAATCAGCGGCTCCGTCGCCGTCCGCGTGGCAGCGGTTGAGAGCTTTGTTCGGGAGCGAGGCGCGGCTTTACAACCTGAATTGGGCGATCTCGGCGTACCCGGAGGCTCCCGCCAATTACGTGCTGCGCGGCGAGCTGCTGCTCAGTATCGGCGACAGCATCGGCGCCGCCGCCGACTTCCGGCGCGCGCTCGAACTCGCGCTCGCCGAAGTCGTAAGCGAAGACTGGGGCTTGGTCGCGCAGGCGCTGCAAGACCGGGCGCTGGTTGGATTGCGCGCTGCACTTCTGTACAGCGCGCGTTATAATCGGGAAACTAGCCACGTAGAAAATCATTGACATGGTCGTAGGGGCGTTATATATAACGCCCCTACACGGATGAACACGAGACGAGATCAGCGCGCGGCTCCAGCGCGGGGTCTTTTTGGAGGGTTGAATGGCGGATACGGTCAAGATTTACATTGACGATCAAGCGTATGACGTGCCTAAGGGGACGAATCTGGTCGATGCAGCCAAATGGGTCGATACGGACATCCCGGTGTTTTGCTATCACCCCAAGATGAAGCCGGTCGGCATGTGCCGGATGTGCTTGGTCGAGATGGGCAGCATCAACCGCGACCGCGCCACCGGCGAGGTCGTGCTCGACGACAAGGGCAACCCGACCATTCGCTGGTTCCCCAAGCTGCAAACCGCCTGCACGACCACCGTCAGCGAGGGCTTGGTGATTCGCACGCTGACCGAACAGGTCACGCAGGCGCGCGAGAACGTGGTCGAGTTCCTGCTGACCAGCCATCCGCTCGACTGCCCGATCTGCGACAAGGGCGGTGAGTGCCCGCTCCAAAACCTGACCATGGGTTACGGGCCCGGCACCAGTCGCATGAATTACGCCGACAAGATGCACCTCGACAAGCACGTGCCGCTGGGCGACTTGATCTTCCTCGACGAGGAGCGCTGCATTCAATGCGCGCGCTGCGTCCGTTACGAGGACGAAGTCGTCGGCGACCCGGTGCTCGGCTTCCACGAGCGCGGACGCTCGCTGCAAATCGTCACCGTCAGCGACCCGGCGTTCGACAGCTACTTCAGCGGCAACACGACCGACATTTGCCCGGTGGGGGCGCTGACGACCGAAGATTTCCGCTTCGGCGCCCGCCCGTGGGAACTGACCAACGTCCCCAGCATTTGCCCGCACTGTCCGGTCGGCTGCAACACCAGCTTGAGCACCCGGCTCGACCGCGATTTCGACGGTCGCGCCATGATCAAGCGCGTCATGCCGCGCCAGAACGAAGACGTCAACGAGATTTGGATCTGCGACAAGGGGCGCTTCGGGCATCACTTCACCCGCAGCGACGAACGGCTGATGCAGCCGATGATCCGCAGTACCGACGGCGAACTGGTTTCGACCTCGTGGGGTGAGGCGCTCTCCAAAGCCGCCAACGCGCTCCACGACGCGGCGGACGTCGGCGTGATTGCTGGTCCGCAGCTTTCTAACGAAGACTTGTGGACGCTGCGTCAGTTGGTCGGCGAGAACGCCCGTTTGGGCGCTTGGCCCCCCACGCACGGCGGCATTGATCTGCTGGCGCAGGTGGGAGTCGGGCAGGGCACCAACATCGCCCAGATGGGTGCGGGGGATGCCGTCCTCGTCATCGCCAGTGATCTCGAAGAAGAAGCGCCGGTCTGGCGGCTGCGGATCAAGCAGGCGCATGATCGCGGTGCTTACGTGGTCGTCGCCAACGCCCGCGCGACGCGCATGGACGACTTCGCCGACGAAACCGTCCGCTACGAAGTCGGCAAGGCAGCCGAAGCCCTGAGCGGCATGAACAACGAAATCGCGCGCAAGCTGCGCGAGTCGAACAACCTGATCGTCGTCGCCGGTGCCGAGGGTTTAACGCTCGACGGCAGCCGCGCCTTGATGCAGACGGCGGCGAACCTGCTGATCGCCAGCGAGCACGTCGGCAAGCCGAACAACGGTCTGCTGGCGACGCTCCCCGGCGCGAACGGCATGGGGCAGCATTACCTCGGCTTCTCGCCCGAAGCCGCCGAAGACATCACCCAAGCGCCGCCCAACGTCCTGATCATCGCCCAAGCCGACGTGCTGGCGGACGATCCGAACGCGGCGGAATGGCTCGATCAAGTCGACACCGTGATCGTGCTCAGCCTGTTCCCGGATGCGACCGCCGCCCGTGCAGCGGTGGCGCTGCCGGTGCAGAGCTTCGCCGAGCGCGACGGCACGTTCACCAACGGCGAGCGCCGCGTCCAGCGCTTCTACACCGCGCAGGGACCGATGGGGGCGTCGCTTCCGGTTTGGCAGATCGTCGGTCGCATCGGCGAGCTGCTCGGCAAGGGTCGCCCCAAGACCTCGGCGGCGGCGGTCATGCTCGACATCAGCAAGAACGTCCCGGCATTCGCCGGTGCGCGTTATCAGGAACTCGCCAAAGTGCCGCGCCAGTTCCCGGACGTGGGCGGCGCTGATTTGTACTACGGCGGCACCGCTTACAAGAATACCGGCGGCATCGGCGTGCAGATTGCCACCGCCGCCGACGGCGGCGCGACCATCGCGGCGAGCGACGTCAGCTTGCCCGGCGCGCCGGTGACCGGCAAGGGCGACCTGTTGGTCGTGCCGACGGTGCAGTTGTACAACCTTGAAGCGACGTTCCTTCCCAGCGTCGAGGAATTGATGGCGGCGCGGACGTCTGCGCCTTACGTCGAGATCAACGCCGCCGACGCCAAGAAGCTGAAGATCGCCGATGGCGACTTGGTGCAGGTGAAGGTCGGCGAAAACGCGGTCGAAGTGCGCGCGCACGTCAACGGTAAAGCGCCGGTCGGTTCGGTGCTGCTGCCGCGTCACCTGACGGTTACTGCCACGCCGCTGGCGCTTGCCGTCGGCAAGGTGGCGAAAGTTTAGGGGCAGAATAAATGGAACAAACCTTACCAACGACTCAACGGCGCATTCCGCGCTGGCTGCCGGTCGTCGTCGTCGTGATTGTCCTGCTGGTGGTCGTGCCGCTGATTTTGATCCTCGGCAACATCGACGCCATCTTGACTTTCCTGTTCGACACCTCGACCCGCGTCGATCCGGCGAAGATCGTCCAGTGTTACGGCGCGGCTGATAACGGCTGCGGCGTCGTCCACTCGATCATCGTCGCGCTGATCTTCGTCCTCGTTCTCCTGACCGGCTTCGCCTATACCACGCTGCTGGAGCGCAAGTTCATCGCGTGGTTTCAGCAGCGTACCGGACCGAACCGCGTCGGACCTTGGGGCTTGCTGCAACCGCTGGCGGACGGCATCAAGCTGATCTTCAAAGAGGACATCATCCCCAGCGGCGCGGATCGCGCGGTTTACCTGATCGCGCCGATCCTCAAGACCGTCCCCGCGTTGATCGTGCTGGCGGTCATCCCGTTTGGACCGCATCTGCTCATCCCGTGGTTCGACGGTCTGTGGTACAACATCCCGCTCGGCTTGGCTGACCCTAACGTCGGCGTGCTCTGGCTGCTGGCGATCACCAGCATCGGCACTTACGGCGTCGTGCTGGCGGGCTGGGCGAGCAACAGCAAGTATTCGATGCTCGGCGGCTTGCGCGCCACTGCCCAGATGCTCAGCTACGAACTCAGCCTCGGCTTGACGATGGCGGTGCCGATTTTGATCGTCGGCAGCATGAGCCTCGGCGACATCATCCACAGCCAAACCATGATCTACCAGTGGTTCGTCTTCCAGAATCCGCTGGCGGCTGGCATCCTGATGATCGCGCTGCTGGCGGAAGTCAGCCGGTCGCCCTTCGACCTGCCCGAAGCTGAGCAGGAATTGACACAGGGCTACATGACCGAGTACAGCGGCATGAAGTTCGCCATGTTCATGATGGCGGAGTATCTCGGCATGATCGCCATCAGCGTGATCGTCGCCTCGCTCTATCTCGGCGGCTACAACGACGGCTTCGGCTTGGTGACTCAGCTTCCGTTCTTGGGTCCCATCGTCTTGATTGGCAAGGTCGTCCTGCTCCTGATCGGCATGATCTGGGTTCGCGCGACCGTGCCCCGCATCCGTTACGACCGCCTGATGGCGCTTGGCTGGAAAGTCATGCTGCCGCTGGCGCTGGTCGCCGTGATGTGGTCGGCGGTCGCCGTGATGCTTGCTGATGCCTTCGCCTCGCCGGTTGCCTACGGCATCGCGGCGGGTGTCTTCTTCGTGATCGTCGTCGCCGGTGGATTGATGGTGCTTCAGCGCAGCGGTCAGCTTGAAGGCAGCGCGGGCGAGCAGGAAGCGCTCGACCCGATCATCACCGGCGAGCGGCGCGGGCTGGCTTATGCCGGTTTGCAGGTGCTCGGCGCGGTGATCGCTGCGCCCTTCATGCTCTGGGATTTCCTGCTGAGCGTGCTCGACAATCTGGCGAAGCTCGCGCCGGACAAAGACGACTCCGGCGACGCCAAGTCGGGCGGGGATTAAATATCAAGCCGCCGACCTGAGGGGCGGTTGTTGTAGGGGCGTAATATATTACGCCCCTACGGTTACGCTCATGTTGGTGGATAACACGGAACGAGTTGTTGAGGAGCAGCCAATGAACGTACTGCGCGGGTTTGCGACCACGTTTAAACACGTATTGGAAGAGCCGGTAACGGTGCAGTACCCGGAGCAGCAGAAGCCCTTCCGGGAGCGCTACAAGGGACGGCATCACCTGCGCCGTTACGACAACGGCATGGAGAAGTGCATCGGCTGTGCCTTGTGCGCGGCAGCTTGCCCGGCGGACGCGATCTGGGTCGAAGCGGCAGAGAACAGCGACGAGGCGCGTTTCAGCCCCGGCGAGCGCTACGCCAAGACCTACGAGATCAACATGATTCGCTGCATTTTCTGCGGCTACTGTGAGGACGCTTGCCCGACTCAAGCGATTGAACTCGGTCAGGAGCACGAACTCAGCTTCACCAGCCGTGACGACGCGATCTTCACGAAATCTATGCTGATCGATCCGGTGCTGTCCGGCGGTGAGCCGACGCCGCAGCAGGTCGAGCCGGGAACCTTCAACCGGGCGATTCCTGACATGGAAAACCCGAAATAAGCTGCCTGAAGCCGTCAGGTGAAGCACCTCTTAGAGGTGCTTTTTTTGCGCTCACGAGGATGGTCGGACGGTGGCAAAAATGGCTGCTTTACGCCTGATAATCCGCGTCGTCGGAAAGTTTGAAGTGTGGCGCTGCTTGTGTTAAACTGCACAAGTCCTTGACTACAGCGCCCATGTAGGGATTTGAAAATGACAGAGTTAGTCCTTTTTGGCTTAGTCGGCTTAATAGCGGTATTTGCTGCCGTTTTTATGCTGCTGAGCGATAACGCTGTACACAGCGCCCTGTTTCTGATCGTGACGATGGGCTGCATTGCTTTTCTGTTCCTGCTGCTCAACGCGCCCTTCCTCGCCATGATTCAGATCACGGTCTATACCGGCGCGATCATGGTGCTGTTTCTGTTCGTGATCATGCTCTTGGGTGCGGAACGGCTGCAAACGGCGGAAGCGTCGCAGGGCACCAAGCGTTTCCCGTGGTATACCCGCGCCGCCTTCGCTTTGGTCGCGGCGCTGCTCTTGATCGTCGGCATCGTCATGGGGCAGGTCAACCTCGATCTTCAGCCTAATCCGGGGGCTGCGCCGCAGCTTCGCGTCCTCAACGCCGCGCCGGATGCGGGGGCGGTTGACGTTTACGCCAACGACGCGCTGGTCGCCTCCGGGGTCGAGTTCAACGCCGAGCCGGTCTACCTGACTCTCGATGCGGGCAATTACAGCATCAACGTGCAGCCGCAGAACGGCGCGCCCGCGACCGCTGACGTCACGCTCGCCAACGGAACCCAGCAGACGCTGGTCGATTACGGCACGCCCGACGCGCTTCAGTTGAGCGTCGTCCCTGATGATAACGGCACGATTGACGCTAACCGCAGCGCTCGCATGACCTTCTTCGACGCTTATGCGGGCGTCGATGCGGTGCAGGTGGTCGATTTTGGATCGCCCTTCGATGCCAATGACACTACCGTGATCGCCGACAACCTCACGCCCGGTCAAACTGCCGCGCCGCTGCTCACACCCGAAAACACGGTCAATTGGTCGTTCGTCGCCGCTGGCGATCAGACCAACGTGCTCTTCACCCTCAGCGACTACGCCATCAAGCGCGACACCAGCCAACTGATCGTCTTGACCCAGCAGCGCATCTTCAACGGCACCGAAGGCGGCGTTTTAAGCCCGCTGGCGATCCCGGTAAGCGTCGCCGCGCGTCCGTCATTTGGCGGACCGCAGGCGATTGGTCAGGAATTGTTCACCAATTACATGCTGGTCTTGCAACTGCTGGCGCTGCTGCTGCTGGCGGCGATGGTCGGCGCGATTGTCCTGACCCATCGTCAGCTTCAGCCGGTGATGCCGCGCAGCGGTGGTCGCCGCCGCGTCAGCCGTCCGCTGGTCAACGTGATCGCGGCGCAGGTTGGGCACGACGTCACTAACAGCGAAGCCGTCCCGGAACTGACCGAACCGGCGGCAGACCCCGCGCCGATGGGCGAATAAGGAGCAGACGATGGTCGTTCAAACTGAAGCCTATGTCCTCCTGAGTATGACGCTGTTCGCGCTTGGCGTGATGGGTGTGCTGCTCAGACGTAACGCGATTTTGGTCTTTATGTCGGTCGAACTGATGTTGAACGCCGCGAATCTGGCGCTGGTCGCTTTCGCGCGTCATTGGGGGCAGGAAGGCGGGCAGTTGTTCGTCTTCTTCGTGATCACGGTTGCCGCCGCTGAAGTTGCCGTCGGTCTGGCGCTGATCGTCGCCATTTTCCGCAGCAAACAAAGCATCAATATCGACGAACTGCACCAGATGGAAGGGTAAAGCCATTGCTGAGTTTCAGTTTGGCGGAATTGTAAGGGCGGGCTTCAAACCCGCCCCTACGGACGACCGCAAGACTGATACCCCGCTAAAGGACGCGCTATGGAACATTATCCACAACTCGTACCGCTGATCATCCTGATCCCTGCGCTTGGGGCGATCATTAACTTTTGCTGGGGCGCGCGCTTGGGCGAGAAGCTGTCGGCGACGATTGGGATCGTCTCCGCCGGACTCGCGTTTGTGGTCGCGCTGCTGCTGCTCTCCTACCTGAGCGGCAGCGGCTACGAGGCGGCAGTGATCAACGCGCCGCTGTTTAACGGCTGGATTCGTCTCCCCGGCGTTGAGATACCGTGGCAGATGCGAGTCGATACGCTCAGCGTGACGATGATGCTGGTCGTCACCGGCGTCGGATCGCTGATCCATCTTTACAGCGTCGGCTACATGCACGGCGATGAGCGTTTCAGCCGCTTCTTTGCTTATCTGAATATGTTCCTCGCCTTCATGCTCACTTTAGTCACCGGCAACAACCTGCTGATGATGTTCGTCGGCTGGGAAGGCGTGGGCTTGTGCTCCTTCTTGCTGATCGGCTTCTGGTTCGACCGCAAGAACGGCGTCGGCTGGCGCAACAGTAACGCCGCCCGTAAAGCCTTCATCGTCAACCGCATCGGCGACTTCGGGCTGCTGATGGCGATTTTCCTGACCTTCTGGACGTTCGGCACGCTCGACTTCTACAAGCCGGGCGAGATCGCCGTCGTCGGCGGGAGCGAGACCGCTGCCGTCGAGGTTCAGGCGAATGCAGCCACCACCGCCGAAGCAGCACCGGCTGAATCAGCCGCTCCTGCTGAAGGCGCAGCCGCTGCGACGATCCAAGAGCCGGTTTACACCGATAACACCCACATCCCCACCGATCAATTGGGCATCTTCGGGCAGGCGCAGCGCTTCATGGAACAAGGGCGCGACGTCAATTTCGGTCCCTTCAGCCTGCCGATTGCCACCGTGATCACCATTATCACGCTGTTTATGCTGTTGGGCGCGACGGGCAAGTCGGCGCAAATTCCGCTCTTCGTCTGGCTGCCGGACGCGATGGCGGGTCCAACGCCCGTCAGCGCGCTGATCCATGCCGCGACGATGGTCACGGCGGGCGTCTACATGATGGTGCGCTGCAACGTCTTGTTCGCCGATGCCCCGCTCACCTCGTTGGTGGTGACGCTGATCGGCACGGGGACGGCGCTGGTCGGCGGCTACATCGCGATGGGGCAGTGGGACATCAAGCGCGTGCTGGCGTACAGCACGGTCAGCCAGCTAGGCTTCATGGTTGCGGCGGTCGGCGTCGGCGCTTATGGTGCTGCTATCTTCCACCTCGTGACTCACGCCTGCTTCAAGGGACTCCTGTTCCTCGGCAGCGGCTCGGTCATTCACGGCATGGAGCACGGGCATCACCTCGCCCACGAGTACGCCCATGCGCACGGGCAGGACGAACACGCCGAACACGATGAGGAGGAGTTCGACCCGCAGGACATGCGCAACATGGGCGGTCTGCGCCACCGGATGCCACTCACCTACATCTCGTATCTCGCCGGAACGCTGGCGCTGGCGGGGATTTTCCCGTTCGCGGGCTTCTGGTCGAAGGACGAAATTCTGGCGTCGTCGTGGCTGCGCGGCTTGTTTGGCGCGGACAACAATCTCGCCGGTTTCATCGCCCTCGCCGGGCTGATCATCGCGGCTGTATTCACCGCCTTCTATATGTGGCGTCAGGTCGAGATGGTCTTTCATGGCGATCCGCGCACCGAGGCGGCAAACCGCGCGCCGGAAAGCGTGTGGACGATGACCGTCCCGCTGCTCATCCTCGCCCTCTTGAGCTTGTTGGTCGGCTTCATCAATACGCCCAATTTCATCATTTTCAAGAACATCTTCGGCGAAGAGCGCTTCACCCAATGGCTGGAACACAGCGTCCTCAACGCGCACGGCGTCGAGTTTCAGCCGCTGCTAGCGCTGACCGCTTTCGTGCTCGCCCTCGTCGCGATCTGGCTGGCGCGCAGCATCTATGGTCACAACAAAGGGATTGTGCGCGAATCGCACGACCCGCTCGAACTGCGCCCGGAGACGGGGCGGCTCTGGTCGCTGGCGAACGCCCGCCTTTACTGGGATCAAACCTACTTCCGTCTATTCGAAAACCCCTTCAATCGCATGGCGGACTTCTTCGCCAATACGCTCGACTGGGACTTTTGGCACGACTACGTCCATGATAAGGTGCTCTATCGAGGCTTCAACGCGATAGCCAATTTGCTGAGCAATCCGGTCGATCTCGGTATAATCGACGGGGTCGTCAACGGCGCAGGTTGGGCTGCCAACCGGATCAGTGGGGGAATGCGTCGCATCCAGACGGGGTACGTTCGCACTTATGCCATCACTTTCCTATTCGGGGTCGTGCTGGTGATTATCGTGTTGCTGCTGCCGCTGCTGAATGGCAACGGCTAAACCGGGGAGCACTAGACTATGGAAAATACCGGCTTTTCGCTCGTCACCTTGGTGCTGTTTCTTCCGCTGATCGGGTTTTTCCTGATCCTGTTTTTCCAGCGTGAGGAACAGGCGGAAACCATCAAGTGGACGGCATTGGTGACGAGTATCATCACCTTCTTCGCATCGCTGCTTTTGTGGGCGGGCTTTGACGGCTCGCAGGCGGGCTTGCAGTACGTCACGCGCTGGAGCTGGATACCGCAGTACAACATTAGCTTCTTCGTCGGCATCGATGGCTTGAGCCTGCTGCTCGTCATCCTGACGACCTTCATCATGCCGCTGGCGATCCTCTCGTCTTTCCGGGTACACGTGCTCCACGAGCGCGGGCGTATTAAGCTTTACTTCCTGTTCATGCTCCTGCTTGAATGGGCGATGCTCGGCGTCTTCATGGTGCAAGACCTGTTCCTGTTCTACATCTTCTGGGAAGTTTCGCTCGTCCCCATGTACTTCTTGATCGGCATTTGGGGCGCGGAACGCCGCGTTTACGCTGCCGTCAAGTTCTTCCTGTACACGATGGCGGGGTCGCTGCTCATGCTGTTGGCGATTTTGTACCTCGGCAGCACCGCCGGGACCTTCTCCATGCCCGACATCGTCGCCGGAGTCCAGAACGGGACGATTGTCTTCCCGTTCGACGGCTTGTTCAGCACGCAGGGCTTGCTGTTCCTCGGCTTCTTGATCGCCTTCGCCATTAAAGTCCCGATTTGGCCGCTCCATAGCTGGCTGCCTGACGCGCACGTTCAAGCGCCGACCGCCGGGTCGGTCATTCTGGCGGGTGTCATGCTGAAGCTCGGTACTTACGGTATCGTCCGCTTCTGTCTGCCGATGTTCCCGCAGGCGAGCGTCCAATGGGCGCCGATTATCGCCACGCTCGCGGTGATCGGCATCATCTACGGCGCGTGGGTCAGCTACGCTCAGACCGACGTCAAGAAGTTGGTTGCCTATTCGTCGGTCAGCCATCTCGGTTTCGTCGTGTTGGGCATCTTCTCGCTGACGACGGCGGGGCTTCAGGGCGCGCTCTTGCAGATGGTCAATCACGGTATCAGCACCGGCGGCTTGTTCCTCGTCGTCGGGATGCTCTACGAACGCCGCCATACCAAAGCGATGGACGCTTACGGCGGTATCTGGAAAGCGATGCCGATTTTGGGCGGTCTGGCGCTGATCATCACGCTGAGCAGCATGGGTCTGCCCGGCTTGAACGGCTTCGTCGGCGAGTTCACGATTTTGCTCGGCGCGTTCGGCAGCACCGTGCTCGGCTTCTTCTACACTATGTTCGCCACGCTGGGCGTGATCCTCGCGGCGATTTACCTGCTCTACATGTTCCAGCACGTCTTCATGGGTGAGCTGGACAAAGAAGAGAACAAGCACCTCCCGCCGCTGCACTGGCAGGAGATCGCCGTGCTGGTGCCGATCCTGATCGCTGTTCTGTTGATCGGCTTGCAGCCTGCGCCGTTCTTTGCCACGATGGACGCCAGCGTTCAGCATTTGGTCACGCAAGTGGGGCAGTACGTGCCGACCGTCGCTCAAAACGTAGCACCTTAAGGATTAGGCAATGACCGGAGTTCCAAGCCTAGCGGATTTACATCTCGGAGTCGCGCTCCCGGCGATCACCCTTGCAGTGTGGGCGGTGGCGCTGCTGATCATCGACCTGTTCGTGAAGCGCAAAGAAATCACGGCGTGGCTGGCGATTGGCGGCATTGTCGTCGCCTTCGTCATCAACCTGCTGACTTACAACAACAACCAGACCGCCTTTCTGGGGATGTTCATCGCCGATCCGTTCACCGCCTTCATGAATATCGTCATCCTGCTGACGGCGGGGATCAGCATCCTGCTCAGCATCGACTACGTCAAGCGAGCGGGTATCGAGCGCGGCGAGTTTTACGTGCTGCTGTTGTTTACGACCGTCGGCGGCATGTTCATGGCAAGCGCCAACGACTCTGATCGCGGTCTTCGTCTCGCTCGAACTGCTGAGCATCCCGCTGTACGTGCTGGCAGCTTTCCGCGCCCCGAACGTGAAATCCGAAGAAAGCGGTATGAAGTATTTCATCCTCGGCGCGTTCGCCAGCGCCTTCTTCGTCTACGGGGCGGCGCTGCTCTACGGCGCGACCGGGACGACCAATCTGCCGGAGATTTTCGCCGCCATCGGGCGGACGCTCGCCGGGGAAGGGCAGTCGACTCTGCTGCTGCTGCTCGGTTCGGGCTTGATCCTCGTCGGCTTGGGCTTCAAAGTGGCAGTTGTGCCTTTCCACATGTGGACGCCTGACGTCTACGAGGGCGCGCCGACTCCGGTCACGGCGTTCATGAGCGTCGCGGCGAAAGCGGGCGGATTCGCCGCGCTGCTCCGTATTCTGATCGTCGCCATGCCCGCGCTGATGGTCGCCGGGCAGGTGACGACGGCGTGGCAGAACGTGGTCGAACTGATCGCCGCCGCCACCCTGATTTTGGGGAACTTTGTCGCCATTTCGCAGACCAACGTCAAGCGACTGCTGGCGTATTCGTCGATTGCCCACGCCGGTTACATCATGATCGCGGTGGCGGCGGCGGGCACGCCCGGCATTGAGGATCAGGCGGCGCGCGCCGCGCTGATCTACCTGCTGGCGTATATGTTTACAAACCTCGGCGCGTTCGCGGTCGTGCTCTCGATTGAGAAGGACGACGGCACCGGCACGAGTCTTGACGACCTCAAGGGCTTAGCGCGCAGCCATCCGTTGATGGCGGCGATGATGGCGTTTTTCATGCTCAGCTTGACCGGCATTCCGCTGACCGGCGGTTTCATCGGCAAGTGGTTCGTCTTCCTGTCGGCGCTCAACGCCGGGCTGGTCGTGCTCGCGGTGATCGGCGTGCTGACCAGTCTCGTCAGCGCCTTCTACTATGTGCGCATCATCGTCAACATGTACCTCGCTGACGGCGAGGGCGACCCGGCGGAAGGCGCGACCAAGTACGTCAACTGGGCGACCTACATCGCCTTCGCCGGGACGCTGCTGCTCGGCATCGCGCCGCTGCTGGTGACGGCGCTCAGCGACCGTGTCGCGCTGCTGGCGAACATCATCCACTAACAGAATTCAATGACATCGTAGGGGCAGACCTATGTGTCTGCCCAACTGGGGCGCACACACAGGTGCGCCCCTACGCTATCACCAAAAGTCACCCAAAACTATGACCCCAAAATCGCAGCGCATTGGCATCCTCTACATCGTCTTGATGGTGATGGGCTACTCGTTCTTCCCGGTCTTCACCAAGACGCTGCTGGCGCGGGGCGTCGAGCCGTTCGACATCGCCTTCTGGCGCTATCTTTTCACCGTGCCCGTGTTCTGGCTGTTGGTTTTCGCCCGCCGCCAGCGCCGCAGCGCCCCGACCATGCAGCGCCAGCCGCTGCCCCGTTTCCGCTTGCTGCTGATCGGCACGTTGTTCGCGGGCGAGGCGGTCGCTGCGCTGTTCGGGCTGGATCGCATTCCGGCGGGGACGTTCGTCGTCCTGTTCTACAGCTATCCGGCGATGGTGGCGATCCTTGAGGCGATTATGGGCGAGCGGCTGTCGCGGCAGGCGTGGCTGGCGCTCGGACTGACGCTCGTCGGCATCGCCTTGACCGCCCCCGACTTCAGCGCGGGGTTCAACGGCGACAATCTGCCGGGGGTGCTGCTCGCGCTCGCCGACGCCTTCATGGTGGCGATCTACTTCATCGTCACCAGCCGCCTGATTCGCGGCGACGTCGATAACGTGCAGTCGAGCGCGTGGACGGTCAGCGGCGCGCTGATCGTCTTGGTGCTGGTGGCGCTGCTGCGGGGTGTCGGCGCGCCGTCGGGTGCTTCTTGGCTGATTCTGGGTGGGATGACGCTGGTCAGCACCATCCTGCCGATCTTCATGATGAACGCGGGCTTGCAAAAACTCGGCGCGACCCGCGCGGCGATCATCGCCACCTTCGAGCCGCTGCTGACGACCATTTTGGCGATGATCTTCGTCGGCGAGGTCATGCAGCCGATCCAGTGGCTCGGCGGCGCGGTCATCATCGCCAGCGTGATCCTGCTTCAGCTTCGCCGCTCCGACCGCCTTCCCGTCGCCGAAGGCATCGGCGACTAGCTCTGATCAACCGCATGTCTGCGCTTTCCCCTTATCGGCTACGCGATCCTTGGGGGTCGGTTGGCAGAGGTAGGTATTTATGCTTTGTGCCGACCTCACCCCTAAATAGGCTTGTCCGGTACTCGAATCAGCATCATTTGTCTCTTGCTGCCGCTGCTGACCCCACCCCCAACCCCCTAACAAGGGTAGGTTTTTAACTCTGCGCTTACCTCACCCCTAAATCCCCTCTCCATTACATAGAGAGGGGACTTTAAAGACCCTTTGCACGCTGTTTTTACCCCCTCTCCACGACGTGGAGAGGGGGCAGGGGGTGAGGTTAATAAAATACCTACCCCTGACAGACCCCCGACCCCTCCCCGACTTCAGGGAGGGGAGCGTACACGCCGTTGGCTGCCGACACGCTGCGTTTTTCCTGAAGCTGCGAGGCAAGTGCCGACGATTCGGGGCACGGTTAGGGAGCACGGCTATGTTTTGAATACCGGACAAGCCTTAAATCCCCTCTCCATTGCATAGCGAGGGGACTTTAAAAACCTTCTGCAAGCCGTCTTTAACCCCTCGCTACGTAGGGGAGAGTGGGGCTGGGGGTGAGGTTAGCTTGCCCCACGCGGTATAATAGAAGAACTGATTCAAGCTTTTGGTTTGGTCGCATGACCTCACCCCCCGACCCCCTCTCCATTACAATGGAGAGGGGGAGAAGAACAGGACAGGCGCGTCATTTCAGGGTCGGCAACCCATGAAATTGAGGGGCGAGATAAAAGATTGAATCACTTCGAAATAAGAATAGTGCTAGATCGAGGCGAAGTTGGTGGTCAAACGCAAACGTGATGCTGTCGTGCCGGAGATGCGTGAGCGCCTGCTGGCGAACCGCGACGGTCGCCTGCACGTCGGGCAATGGCTCGACCTGATCGTTCAGCCGCTCGTGACGCTGACGCTGCTCACCGCTGCCGGTTTTCTGGTCTTTGGCGCGCGGATGCTGGTCCTGTTCGAGGAGGCATGGTGGGTGCTGATCCCCGCGATTTTGCTGCTGGTGCTCTTTCCGGTGACGGTGCGCGCCTATCGCTACGCCCGCGCGCCGATCCATTTCGCCCGGCTCTATGCTGGCGTTCAGCCGCTCGGCGGCTGGCGCTCGCAGGTCTTCTACACCGCCGGTGACGAACAGATCGTCTTTCCCAAACGCCTCGCGCCGCGCCTGCCGCTCAAGATCGAGCGCGAGTATCTGGTCTACTTTCTCGACGAGCCGACCGGCAAGGTGCTGCTCAGCATCGCCCCCGCCGATCACGAGGATGCCGAATTGTGGCAGCCGACCAAGCGCTTCGACATCCGTTACGGTCGCCGCACCGGGTCGGAATGATTTCTTACGAAGTTTATATACACTTCCAAAACGGATTTAATCTTGGTTTGCTAGCCTAAAGTTGTGCAATCTTCTGAGAGCTTAGTCAGGAGGAAAATCAAATGGCAAACCAGATGACTCGTTGGAATCCCTTCCGTGAAATGGCGGCGATGCAGAACGTGATGGATCGTTTCTTCGACGACTATCGCCCGTTCTACGATCAGGAAAACTTTGTACCGGGCAACCTGCTCTCGATTGACGCCCACGAGGACGACGATCAGTACGTCGTCACGACCGAGCTGCCGGGCGTGAAGTCGGAGAACATCAACGTGCGTCAGGACGGCGACTATCTGCTGATCGAAGCCGACATCCCCGAAGAGACGA
Source organism: uncultured Chloroflexia bacterium (assembly GCA_963826685.1). Classification (GTDB taxonomy): domain Bacteria; phylum Chloroflexota; class Anaerolineae; order Aggregatilineales; family Phototrophicaceae; genus Flexifilum. The sequence continues at coordinate 499,693 of CAWGYC010000014.1, forward strand.
CCGAGCACGACGACAAGCGCTGGCTGATCAAGGAGCGCCGCAGCGGGCACTTCAGCCGCCGCATCCATCTGCCGCAGAACGTCGATTTCGACCACGCCGACGCCAACTATCACGACGGCGTCTTGACCTTGACGCTTCCGAAAGCGCCGGAAGCCAAGCCGCACCAGATTCCGGTCAAGGTGGGCAACGGCAACCACTCATAACGACGGATTGTAGAGGCGCACGGCTGTGCGCCCCTACCGTTAATCACGAACGCAGCGCGGCGGATCAATCGATCCGCCGCGTTTGCTTTTGCCTGTACCTTTGATCACTGCGGCGCTAGCCGGGGGAATAGTGTGGTGTCTGCGCTTACCGCCGGATCAGGTGTAGCCAGCTAGCCGAAGATCGGCGCGCGGATTAGGCGTATCTTAACGGCATTATCCGCGAACAAAATGCAGGAAGAAAATGATGAAGAAGCTCTATCGTGTCGTGCCGCTCGTCGCAGCGCTGATGCTAATTCAGGCTGTAGGAATCGAGAAAACGGGATCATTCGACCTCGAACTCTCCGGCAGTCGCAATCTACCGGCGCATACCAAGCTGCCGCCGGATAGCATCCGCTTCGCCGATCTCGAATTCGCCATCCCCCATGATTTGGCGTACACGAAGACCCCGCCTGAGGGCAGCGCCGTGACCATCCCGGTCGCCTAGGCATCTCCAAAAGCGCCCCGTCTTCCTCCCCCTCTCCCTACGGAGAGGGGGCAGCTAACAGGGGTAGGTTTTTAACTCTGTGCTGACCTCACCCCTAAATAGACTTGTCCGGTACTCGAATCAGCATCATTTGTCTCTTGCTGCCGCTGCTGACCCCACCCCCGACCCCTCCCCGACTTCAGGGAGGGGAGCGTACACGCCGTTGGCTGCCGACACGCTGCGTTTTTCCTGAAGCTGCGAGGCAAGTGCCGACGATTTGGGGCACGGTTAGGGAGCACGGCTATGTTTTGAATACCGGACAAGCCTTAAATCCCCTCTCCATTACACAGAGAGGGGACTTTGAACACCCTTTGTAACCTGTTTTTACCCCTTCCCGACAACGTGGAGAGGGGCAGGGGGTGAGGTTAATAAAATACCTACCCCTGACAGAGGTTTCCTTACACGCGCACCCCGCGCTCTTTCCAGCCTGCTGACTGCCACGCGCCCGCCCCGGAGAGCAGCCACGCCATCACCGGGATGCCCAGCGCCGCGCATTTCGCATAGACGTTGCGGAGTTTCGCCCCGTCGTTCGGGATGCCGTCGGCAGGACCGCCCTCGGTGATGATGATGCTGCGCCCCTGCGCCAGCTTGCGCCACAACTCCGGCTTGGTGTCGAGGTCGCTGCCGTCGACGACGAAATAGGCGTGAACGCCGATCCAATCGCTGGCGTTGATCGCTTGCGCCGCTTCGGCGGCGAAGCGCCATTCGTCCTCGCGCACGCCGGGGAAGTCGCCGCCCGGCGACAGCGCCGGGAAGCCGATCTTGACGCCCGGCAGCGAGTCACGGTAGGCGCGGGCGACTTTGAGGAACCACGCCGCGTACTCGACGCCGTTCTGCCACGCCTTGCCCCAGCCTTCGACGGCGGCGTTCGGCTCGTTGTGCAGCGCCACCAGCAGCGATCCACCGCCGATGGCGTTGGCGTAGTCTTTGACGCGTGGCAGCGTGTCGTTGATGAAGTCGTCGGGATTGGCGGTCGCGGGGGCGTGCGACGCCGCCCGGATGATGAAATCTTTCACGCCCGCGTCGCGCAAGCGCTGGATCGCAATCGCCGCCTGATTGGGTTCGTAAGCGGCGATCAGCGCGGTCTGGACGCCGTTATGCCGCACGAGGTCGATCTCGTCGTTCTCCGGCGCCCATCCGCCCGCGCTGGTGTGGACGCCCCGCAGTCCGATCATGATCGCTGGCGGCGGTGGGGTGACGACTGGCTGCGGCAGCGGCTGCGCGACCACCGGGATCGGCATTCCGTCGGGAACCGGCGCGCTGTCCGGCGGAGTCGTCTGCGTATACGCCTCGGCGATCCAGCCGCCGGTGAGCAGTTCGCGCCATTGGTAATTGTCGGCGCTCACCCGCGCGGGCTTGACCTGCACCGCCACCCCGTAGGGCAGCTTGGTGAATGCTTTACCCGCCAGCGCCGGTTTGTTGCGGACGTTCAACCCGGCGGGCGCGATCACGTAGAGCCACTGCGTCTCCAGCGTCTCCACCGTGACGGTCGTCTCCGGCACGAACCACGTCGCTGGATCGATGTAATTCTGGAAGACGCGCTGTTTGTCCTTGCCGGGCCAGTCGAGCGCGTTGTTGATCCGCTGGATGTCGAAATGCAGGTGCGCGCCGGTGACGTGTCCGGTCTTGCCGACCGCACCGATCACCGTCCCGGCGCTGACCGCATCGCCCTTGCTCACGTCGATCCGCGAGAGATGGGCGTAGCGGGTGAACAGGTTCGCCGAATGCTGGATCACGACGAGGTTGCCGAAACCGTTATCGCCCGCGTTTTCCGCCCACTTGACCGTGCCGTCCATCACGGCGAAAACCGGCTGACCTTCGCAGTTCGCCTTCGCTAAGTCGTGCCCGGTGTGCCAGTCGCCAAACAGCTTGAAGTATTCGTCGGTCGCGTAGCCGCTGGTGATGCGCCAGTCGCCGCCGGGATAATCTGCTTGACCCGTCACCGGAGAAACTTTTGCTGCCATCGTTTCACCTCGGAAAGATATATGCGTTTGTAATTTGGTCGCTGCTGATCAGTATATGGGGTTTCGTCGAAAAGCAATAATTTCGTGCCGCATAGCAATTCACGGACGAGGTTATAGGGGCACGGCATCCCATGCCCCTACGGACGAACATCAATCGATTTTTGAGATAATGTGGGATTTATGCCGTAGGGGCGGGTTTCAAACCCGCCCCTACAAGGGATAACTCATAGGTCGCAGCGTGCGCCCCTACGATCACAAATTGCGAGGTTAGCTTACCGCGCCGCCAGTGCCTCCACCATCAGATCGCCAAGCTGCGTCGGGTTGGTGGCGACGCGCGCCCCCGCCGCTCGCAGCGCGTCGATCTTCGCCTGCGCTGTGCCGCGATTGCCGGAGACAATCGCCCCGGCGTGTCCCATCTTCTTACCGGCGGGCGCGGTGACGCCGGCGATGTAGGCGACCACCGGCTTGGTCATCTCCGCCTTGATGTACTCGGCGGCTTCTTCTTCCTGCGTCCCGCCGATCTCGCCGATCATGACGACCGCTTCGGTTTCCGGGTCGGCTTGGAAGGCTTTCAGGCAGTCGATGAAGCTGGTGCCGGGCACCGGATCGCCGCCGATGCCGACCGCCGTCGATTGCCCGATGCCTTTCTGCGTCATCTCAAAGATCGACTGGTAAGCCAGCGTCCCCGACCGGCTGACGATGCCGACGTGTCCCGGCAGCGCCACTTCCGGCGGGTTGAAGCCGATGTTGCACTTGCCGGGGCTGAGAATCCCGGCGCAGTTTGGACCGAGCAGCCGCGTATTCGGATATTTGTCCTTGAGCACGTTGTACATCCGCGCCTGATCGTGCATCGGGATGTGCTCGGTCACGCAGACGATGAACGGCACGCCGCCCTCGGCGGCTTCCAGCACCGCGTCCGCCGCGAACGCCGCCGGGACGATCACGAACGAGGTGTTCGCGCCTGCCTGCTCGACCGCGTCACGCACGGTCGCGTAAATCGGGATGCCTTCGACGTCCGTCCCCGCTTTGCGCGGGTTCGTCCCGGCGACGATTTGCGTGCCGTAATCGCGGTTGCGCAGCCCGTAAAACCGTCCCTGCGAGCCGGTCAAGCCCTGCACGACGACTTTCGTATTTTCGTCCGCCCAGATCGCCATCGTTATCTCCCTCCCGCGATTGCGACCGCTTTTTGCGCCGCATCCAGCATCGTCGTCGCGCTGATCACCTCGTCGGATTGATGTGCCGCGATGATCGCGCGCCCTTCTTCGGAATTCGTGCCGTCGAGCCGGATCACCAGCGGGGCGTGCAGATCGACGTTCTCCAGCGCCTCGACGATGCCGCGCGCCACTTCGTCGCAGCGGGTGATGCCGCCGAAGATGTTGATCATGACCGCCTTGACCTTCTCGTCGGTGTTGATCACCGTCAAGGCGTTGGTGACGACTTCGGCATTCGCGCCGCCGCCGATGTCGAGGAAGTTGGCAGCGCTGCCGCCGACCTCTTTGACCGTGTCGAGCGTGGACATCGCCAGCCCGGCGCCGTTGGCGATTATGCCGACCGTGCCGTCCAAGCCGATGTACTGCAAGCCCATCGACTTCGCCAGTTTCTCGCGCGCGTCGACCGCTTCAACCGACTCGAACTGCTCCCATTCGGGATGGCGATAGGCGGCGCTGTCGTCCAGCGTGACTTTGGCGTCGAGCGCGTAAACGCGCCCGTCTTGCGACAGGATCAGCGGGTTGATCTCGACCAGATCGGCGTCGCCCTTTTCGAAGGCGACGTACAGCTTCTCGACCAGCGCGACCGCTTGATCGACCGCCTTCGGGTTGAGATGCGCCCCTTCGACGAACGCGCGCGCCTGTGCCGCGGTCAAGCCGACCGCCGGGTCGATGCGGATGATATTGATCGCCGTCGGATTATCTTTGGCGACCGTCTCGATCTCGACGCCGCCCTCGGCGGAGATCATGCCCAGATACTTCTTGGCGCTGCGATCCAGCGTGAACGAGACGTAGTATTCCTCCGCGATGTCCGACGCCTTCTCGATCCAAACGCGGCGGACGACGTGCCCCTTGATGTTCATGCCGAGGATGTTGGTCGCGTGCTCGCGCGCTTCGGCGGCGTCATTGGCGATTTTGATACCGCCCGCCTTGCCGCGCCCGCCGACCTGCACCTGCGCCTTGATCACGACCGGATAGCCGATCTCGTTCGCGGCGGCGACGGCATCGTCAACCGTGTCCGCCGGTTTGCCCGTCGGCACGGGGATGTCGAAGCGGGCGAAATACTGCTTGCCCTGATACTCAAACAGATCCAATGAAAGCCTCCTCTAGCTGCATCTCACGGCGGCGTAGGCAATTTGCCCACGTAGGGGCGGGTTTTAAACCCGCCCCTACAAACTACGTTCGCGCTGCGCCACCAAACCAAATGGATTTCGGCAGATTATGACCCATCGTGAAACGCTTCGCAAAGGTGGGTGTTGATCATTGGATCGCGGCGCGGTAGGCTTCTGCGCCATGAACCGCAACCACTTCCTCGCGCTGGCGACGCTGACGCTGCTGATCGCGGCGGTCTTGCGCCTTTGGGGGTTGGCGACTTATCCGCCGGGACCGCACTACGACGAAGCCGCCAACCTCTTAATCGCGCGCAGCGTCGCTTTCGGCGGGGCGCGTTTCTTCCCGATGGTCGAAGCCTATCAGGGGCGCGAAGTCCTCTATTACTACCTGAGCGTGCCGATCCTGACCTTCGTCAGCGACAGTATGTTCGGCTTGCGCGTTCTGAGCGCCTTCTGCAACCTGATCACGATTGCCGCCTCAATCGCGCTCGGTCGAACGCTGTTTCGTGGACGGCGTGGCGCGGTCATCGGCTTGATCGTCGGCGTGCTGATGACGCTCTCCTTCCCGCAGATTTGGCTGGCGCGGCAGGCGTATCGCGCCGTCACCCTGCCGATGATGCAGTCGTTGGCACTGTTGTTTTTGTTTCGGGGATTGCGAAGGGCGACCCCACAGCCCCTCACCCCCGACCCCTCTCCCACGCAAGCGGGGAGAGGGGAGAAAGCACCTCCTCCGTGTTGGAACAAATTGCGCCTTTGGGAAACGAAGCAGGTTCCGTGGTTGATCGCTGCGGGCGTGCTGGCAGGCGGAGCGGTCTACACCTACAACTCGTCGCGGCTGTTTCCGATCTGGCTGCTGATCGCCGGGATCGCGCTGCTCTGGTTCGACCGTGCGCGGTGGCGGCAGCGCTTGAGGCAGGGCGCGATCTTCTTCGGCGCGCTGGCGATCACCGCCGCGCCGATGGCGATCTACGCTTTCCAGCGCCCGGACGTGTTCTTCGGGCGGCTGGCGGAAGTCACGCAAGCCGATCAGTCCGTCTCGCTGCTCGACAGCATCGTTCTGCACCTGAAGATGTTCTTCATCTCCGGCGATCCCTATTTCCGCTACAACGTCGCCGGGCGACCCTATTTCACGCTCCCCGAAGGGCTGCTGCTGCTGATCGGCGTGGCGCTGGCGCTTTACCGCTTGACCCGCCCGATTCGCCCGCTGGAACGGGTCGCTTACTTGCTGGCGCTGCTCGCGCCGCTGATGGTCATCCCCAGCGTGATCTCGGTCGGCGGGCTGCCGCCCAGTCACATGCGCTCGTTGGGCATGGTGCCGCTGATCTTCGTGCTGGTTGGCGTCGGCGCGGAGTGGGTGATCGCTTTACCTCACCCCCCAACCCCCTCTCCACTTCGTAGAGAGGGGGAGCCGCGCCAGCCCTCAAGATCGAAATCCCCTCTCTATGCAATGGAGGGGGGATTTAGGAGTGAGGTTGCTTTCCTCGCCGTTCTCCTGATCGGCGGGGTGCTGGTCGGCAATCTCTATTTCACGTGGGCATCGAGCGCCGCGCTCTACTACGAAACTGACGCCGATCTCGCGGCGGCGGCGAACTGGCTGGTCGATCAGCAGGTCGAGCCGGGCACACCGGTCTACGTCGCCGCCCGCGACAAGGGACATCCGACCGTCATGATCGCCCCCGTCCCACCGATCACGTGGATCGGCACCGACAGCCTGTTTCTGCCGCCGCCCGGCGAAACCGCATTGGCGATCTTCCCCCACAGCGCCCCGCCGCCGCCTGATTGGGCGGTGTGGCTTGCCGCAGACTGCCCTCGGCGGGCTGCCGCTCGCCCCCGACGGCGAACCCGCTTTTCAGGCGTTTCGCCTTACCAGCCGATCTGCCGCTCCCGCTGGCGGCGACGACTCTCAACGTCCGCAATCAATACCTGACCTACCTCGGTATGAGCACGCCGGTGAGCGCGGCGGGCGACACCGGCGAGGTCGTCACCGCGTGGCGGATCGATTCGCCGCCGCCCTTCGGCGACCTGACGCCCGTGCTCCAGCTTGAGGACGCGCACGGCAGCGTGCTCTATCACGGCGACGTGTACATGGCGGGCACCGATCAATGGCGCGCGGGCGCGACGCTGCTCCAGCGCATCGAACTGCAAGTCCCCCCGGCGACCCCGCCCGGCGACTACGTGCTGCGCATCGCATGGATCGAGCGCTCGACCGGCGCCGATCAGCCCTTCTTCAACCAGCAAGGCTTGCTGGGCGCGGCGTGGGCACAGATCGGCACGCTCAAGGTGACGCGCCCCGCCGCTTTTCCTGATCCGGCAGCGCTGTCGATGGACGTGCGCCAGAACGTCCAACTCGCGCCGGGCGTGATCCTGCTTGGTTGGGATGCGCCGCCCGCCTCGATCCGCCCCGGCGAGCCGCTGGCGCTGACGCTCTATTGGCAGGGGGGCGCGCTGCCGCAGCCCTTCACGCTGGAGGCGCTGCTGACCAACCTTGATTATGCCGCTACCGAACTCTGGTCGGGCACGCCGGTGGACGACCGCTACCCGCCCGATCAGTGGCAGCCGGGCGAGGTTCTCGCCGACCGTGTGAATTGGCGCATCCCGCGCGATCAAGCGCCGGGAACTTACCTCCTCACGCTCGCCGCCGGGGAGCGCCGCGTTGACCTCGGCGACGTCGAAGTCGCCGGGATCGCGCGCCAGTTTGAGCCGCCCCCGGTTGACCACCTGATCAACGCGCAGTTTGGGGATCACCTGCTGCTTTATGGCTACAGCGTCAGGCAGTCGGAGGGTAAAATCAACCTTGAATTAATCTGGAAAGCGCAAGATAATATATCGGCAGATTATAAGGTATTCGTGCATCTGCTCAACTCGGCGGGAAATATCCTCGCTCAGCGCGATGCCATGCCTCGGATGGGCACCTATCCGACGTCACTTTGGTCTGCGGGTGAGTTCGTGGATGACTCGTATGAGCTTCCCGACGCTGGGAATAGCTATCTGCTGCACGTAGGCTTATACTCCCCGGAAGATGGTAGTCGTTTACCCATTCTCGACCATCAGCGGCGTATCACTGGAGACTACGTAGAGATCGCTGGCTGACGTTGACAACGTTCAGAAGACGTTAATCTTTTGTTTGTAAACGATGCCATAAAATACGCTATAATAATGATGATAGCTATTAGTTTCGCCGAAACTCTCAATTATCATCAGGCGAAAAAGGCTTGTTAGGCGCGGGATGGCAGCGGGCAATGTGAGCACGATGACTTGTGATGTTCGTCTGACCGACGACGAGCGGTTCAGCCTTCAAATTGAAGCCCCACGTTTTGAGGGCTACGTGATGGGGCGTTCGGACGAGACCGTGCATTTTACGCCCGACATCGATTTCGCTGCCTATGCCTCCCGTGAAAAAGGAGTCTCGCGCCGTCACGCCGCGTTGGTGAGCTATCACGATGCCCCCCACGTCATCGATCTTTCGTCGGTGAACGGCACTTATCTCAACGGGAAACGCCTGCCGCCGGATCAACCCTTTCCGCTAGGGAAGGTCAACCGGCTGCGTCTCGGTACGCTCGACATCATTATCACCATATACTAATCAAATTTACTCTGTATTAATTGTGATAAGTGGTTTAAAATTCGTAGACGTAAAAGCTAGGATGAATCACCAAAATGAGTAATATGGTGCAAACACAACTGCGGTTCAACGGTTCGATTTGGTGCAATCTCGATATTGCCCTGCGGAACCTCGATCAATTGTTCAATCGCGCAATTCAGCCGCTGGGGTTGACCATCATTGAATGGTACATTCTCCGCGCGCTCTACGAGCGCGACGGGCAGCACGCCAGCGAATTGGCGCGTGCTGTCGGGCGTGCCGCGACGTCCTTTACGCCCAACCTCGATAAGCTTCAGCAAAAGGGCTACATCGAGCGCCGCCCTGATCCGACGGATCGCCGCGCAGTTCACATTTATCTGACTGATCTGGCAGAGCGGCACCGTAAAGACGTGCTCAACGCCGCGCGCGAGATCGACATTGAAGTTCACGATCTCTTCGACGACGATCAGTTTGAGACGTTCTTGGACGTGCTCTCGACGCTGCAAACGCTTGAGCCGGATTACAACGTCGAAAAAACCAACCAATCCCCCGCCAAGAATGGCGCGCGGAATCACAACGGCAGTCACTAAGCAAAGCGTCTGTTAGGCAAAGGCGATGTCGTTGCGCTGTTCCTTCATCGACGTGAGCACCGCTTGGTACGCAGTCATCGCCCGCTGGTCGTAGAGCACGAAGCGGACGAGTTCGATTTCGCTGTTAGTGGCGACAAATTCGCAGACCGTTTGCAGGGCGATCACCGCCGCTTCGGTCAGTGGATAACCATAAATCCCGGTGCTGATTGCCGGAAATGCCAGCGATCTGACGCTGTTTTCGACGGCGACTTCCAAGCTGCGACGGTAGGCACTGGCGAGGAGGCGCGCTGCGTCATCATCACCCGGTCGGTAAATGGGTCCGACGGTGTGAATGACGTGGCGCGCTTTGAGTTTGTACCCGCCGCTGATTTTGGCGTCGCCGGTTTGACAGCCCCCCAGCATCCGCGTCTCGGCGAGCAGTTCCGCTCCCGCAGCGCGGTGGATCGCGCCGTCGACGCCGCCGCCGCCCAGCAGCGAGCTGTTCGCCGCATTGACGATGGCATCTACGTCTTGTTTGGTAATGTCTCCCTGCACAAGTTCGAGCGTCGTCTGGTTGATCTGTGCCTGCATGATGCGGTATCTTTCTGCTTTCAGCCGACCGACAAATGTTTAACCTGATATAACAAAGGTTTAAACATTTTCGTGTCTACTTTTAATGGTGGAGTATACCAAAAAATGCAGCCGCTCACCCCGCAAGATGTCCAAACTGCGCTCGATCAGCGAAACCTTAACATTCAAATCCGTTTTTTCGAGACGCCGACCGCGACTTCACAGCAAGCCGCCGATAACATCGGCTGTCAACTGGGGCAGATCGTCAAGAGCATCTGCTTCGTGATCGACGACACCCAGCCGGTGATCGTGCTGACCAGCGGGGATCAGAAGGTCGATGATCGCAAGCTGGCGGATTTGTACAGCGTGGGGCGCAAGAAGGTCAAAGCGGCGAACGCCGAGCAGTTGGTCGAGATTTTCGGCTACGAGCCGGGCAGTGTGCCGCCCTTCGGTCATCGGATGCCGATCCCGACCTACATAGATGACACACTTCAGCGTTTCGATCAGCTCTACGCGGCGGGGGGCGCGCACAACGCCATCTTCCCGATCACGCTTGACCAGCTCGTCGCAGCGACCGGCGGCGAAGTCCTCGCCGTCGTCAAGCCGCCGAGTGACGCCGCCTCGTAAATACAGGGCAGATCGTTTTTCTGTATTGAGGGGCGAGGCTTTTCCCTCACTGAGACGGAGTGCGCCTAACCTCTAGCCTCCGCTTGTCCCCCTCTCTACGCAGTGGAGAGGGGGTAGGCTGACAGGGTAGGTATTTGAGCTTTGTTCTGACCTCACCCCTAAATAGGCTTGTCCGGTACTCGAATCAGCATCATTTGTCTCTTGCTGCCGCTGCTGACCCCACCCCCGACCCCTCCCCGACTTCAGGGAGGGGAGCGTACACGCCGTTGGCTGCCGACACGCTGCGTTTTTCCTGAAGCTGCGAGGCAAGTGCCGACGATTCGGGGCACGGTTAGGGAGCACGGCTATGTTTTGAATACCGGACAAGCCTTAAATCCCCTCTCCATTGCATAGAGAGGGGACTTTAAAACCTTCTACGCGCCGTCTTTACCCCCCCTCTACGTAGTGGAGCGGGGGCAGGGGGTGAGGTGGTCGGGGCGAGGCATGACCGCCTTTACTTCACGCCCAACTGCGACAGCATCGCTGCTGCGCCGCCGTCCTGCGGCGACTCGATCTTCAGGCTGTGGATCTCGTTTTCGATCACCGTGAACACGAACTGATCCGGTACGCTGACGTGCTTGCCGGTCGCCGGGATCGTCTGGCTGGCGAGCTTGAGCGGTGCGGTCTGCGTCGCCAGTGCTGTGACCTTCACCTTCACCTGTTCGCCTTCCGCCTCAATCGAGTCAAGGTCGTACTTCCAGTCCGGAAATGCCGCGAAAATCGCGCGCATTTGCTCGAAAAAGGCGCTCTTGCCGAGCGACAGTGACATCGAGCTATCCTGCACGACGGCGGTTTCGGCGAAACGACGCGCGGCTTTGTCCAAATCGTGTGCGTCAATCGAGTTGAGCACTTCGACGACGATCTGCATGGGCTGCATGGTCAAATAACTCCTTAGCTATGCAAAGCAATTTCAAGTGAATTATATCGCGTCTAGCCCGTAGACGTTTATGACATTCGACAGGTTTCGCCATGTTATCGCTTAGGGGGATGCCAACCTGCTTGCACCCAAAACACGCGCGCGCGGACGTTGATTTCGCGGTTGATCTTCAGCCGTTCAATAGTTGCTCTGCCCATATCGGTCACACCGACCAACCGAGTGCTGTCATCGTTCCAACGAAAGTGATCATTCCAATTTTGTGTTCGTAGATTGAACAAAGGTGTGGAACGCGCTGTTTCGGGATCGCTGCCTAATTGGTAGGCTGCTTTGTGGGAATTGCAACTCACACAGGCGAGACAGAGATTGTCCTCGTTGGTTTCGCCTCCAGCGCTTGCCGGGATGATGTGGTCAATCTCCATTTCGATTACGATACTTTGCTGTGTTTGACAGTATTCGCAGAGTCCACGCGCCCGTTCGGCAACGAGTTCGCGTAGGGTGCGCGAGATCGTCGCCATCAAACACCGGCTTGCAAATATGAGTCGACGTCTTGACCCCGCTGCTTTAGGAGGAGCAGCGCTTTTGAACGTAGCAGCATTAAGCGATCTACCAGATCGAGGAGATAATCGAGTTCGCGTTCTTCTGTCTCGTTGAGCGCCCGCTGTTTTTGCTCGTCGCTCAGGTCATGCAAACGCAACCGCTGGCTCTCACCAAGCCGTCGCAAAACTACATTCCAAAGCTGTTCATCGGAATAAGTTGCTAGGCTGTCGAGCGTGGATAAGTCAGCCGCGTCCAGAAAGATCATGCTCGCGCTTTCAAGCAGCAAATCTTCTACGGAACGGTCACTCGCTTTGGCAGCTTCACGCATCCGCTGATAGAGTTCTTCCGGCAGTTGCAGAGTGATCTGCTGGCTCATCACGTCACCTGATTTATCTACGCTTTCACGTTCATTATAGCCTATATCCCCACCGCCAAGCGGACGTTCGACGCCAGATACATCAGCACGTCGAGCAGGCGCACCTGCCATTCGCCGCGCAGCGGGACTTCGACCGCCGTCCGCGTAACCCGCGCGTCGCCGCCGAGTTCGCGCTCCAAGCGTGGACGATCCATCTCCACCAGATAGGGCAGCCGCACCTCCGCGCGACCGTCGCGGCTGATCACCGCGCTGGCGTTGGCATCCTGCGCCAGCAGCTTGACCTGCATCTGATACAGCAAGCCATCGACCGCCGCTGGCAGCGCCCCGAAGCGGTCGCGCAGTTCGGCGCGCATTGCTTCGACCTCATCGACCGTGTTCAACCCGCCGATGCGCCGGTAGATTTGCAGCCGCAGCGAGATTTCCGGGATCCAGTCGGTCGGCAGGTAGGCGGGCAGCGGCAGGTCGATCAGCACGCTGCTTTCGCTGATGGTCGGCGCTTCCGGCTTCGGCGCGGCCGTTGCTCGTTACCGGTTTTCGCCTTCAGGTCGTGAACCGCTTTGCCGAGCATCTGCGTGTACAGGTGCAAGCCAATCGCCGCGACGTGCCCGGTCTGGCGCGTGCTGAGGATGTCGCCCGCGCCGCGCAGTTCAAGGTCGCGCATGGCGATCTGGAAGCCGCTGCCGAGGTCGGTGTACTCCGCCAGCGTTTCCAGACGCGCGCGCGCGTCTTCGGTCAGCCGCGCCGCCGGGGGATGGAAGAAGTAAGCGTAAGCCTGCGACGCGCTCCGCCCGACCCGCCCGCGAATTTGATACAACTGCGCCAAGCCGAACCAGTCCGCCCGATCCACGATCAGCGTGTTGGCGTTGGGGATGTCCAACCCGCTCTCGATGATCGAGGTCGAGACCAGCACGTCGAACTCGCCGTTGCCGAAGCGCTCCATGACGTGTTCAAGCTGATGCTCGCCCATCTGCCCGTGCCCGACGATCGTCCGCGCTTCCGGCACGATCCGCGCCAGCCGCTCGCGCGCCGTCTCGATGGTCTGCACCCGGTTGTGGACGAAGAAGACCTGTCCGCCGCGCTCCATCTCGCGGATCACCGCCTGCCGCACCAAGCGATCATCGAACGCGCCGACGTGCGTGATCACCGGCATCCGGTCTTCCGGCGGCGTTTGGATCATGCTGATGTCGCGGACTCCGGTCAGGCTCATGTAGAGCGTGCGCGGGATCGGCGTGGCGGTCAGCGTCAGCACGTCGACCTGCGCGCGCAGGTTCTTGAAGTATTCCTTGTGCTTGACGCCGAAGCGCTGCTCCTCGTCGATGATCACCAAGCCCAAGTTGGGGATGGTCACGTCGCTTTGCAGCAGCCGGTGCGTCCCGATGATGATGTCGATCTCGCTCGTCGCCAGCTTGGTCAGGATGCGGCTCTGCTCGTCTTTGCTGCGGAAGCGTGACAGCGCCTCGACCCGAATCGGGAACGGCGCGAGTCGCTGGCTAAAGGTTTCATAGTGCTGCTGCGCGAGGATCGTCGTCGGCACGAGGAAGGCGACCTGTTTGCTGTCGTTGACCGCCTTGAACGCTGCCCGCAGCGCGACTTCCGTTTTGCCATAGCCCACGTCCCCGCAGATCAGCCGATCCATCGGGTGCGGCTGCTCCATGTCTTTTTTCACGTCGCCGACCGCCCGCAGTTGATCCTCGGTTTCGACGTAGGGGAACGAGGCTTCCAGTTCGTGCTGCCACGGCGTATCGACGCTGAAAGCGTGACCCGGCTCGGCGGCGCGCTGAGCGTACAACGCCAGCAGTTCGCGCGCCTCGTCCTCGACCGCCTGCTTCGCCTTGCTCTTGATCCGGATCCAGTCGGCTTGACCGAGCTTGCTCAGCGCGGGCGGCTTGTCGTCCAGCCCGACGTAGCGCGAGAGCCGGTCGGCTTGGTGGATCGGCACGAACAGCGCGTCCGTCCCGGCGTACTCGATCAGCAGGTACTCTCGCTGCGTGTCCTCGATAGTGCGGCGGCGCATCCCGGCGAAGCGCCCGACGCCGTAATCGACGTGGACGACGTAATCGCCTTCGTTCAGGTCGGCATAACCGCCTTCGGGCGTCCGCGCGCGCTTGGTCGGCTTGCGACGGCGCGGTTCCGGGCGGCTCCAGCCGAAGATTTCGGCGTCGCTGAAGACGTGCGTTTCCCCGTCACCACTGCGTAATCGCCAGCCTTCTTGCAGCGCCCCCTCGACGAACACCACCGATCCCGGCGCTGGCGGCTCGATCACGTCCGCCACATTGGCGACGAAGGTCGATTCCTGTTCCTGCCACAACTCGGTCAGGCGCGCCGCCTGCATCGTCACCGTGACCACGCGATCCTGCTCGTTGCGCAGCTTGCGCAGATGCGTCAGCAGTCCCTTCAACTGACCGCCGAAGCGCATGCTCCGGCGCGATCAGCCCCCGGAAGCTGCCTTCGTTCAGGTCGTCGTCCGCCTGACCGTGACCGAGATAGACCACGCAGTGTTCGTTGATCGCCGCACTCAGGACATCCCAGCCGATGTAGGGGACGGGATGATCCGCCGCGAGGATGCCCGCCGCGATCTTCTCGGCGCGGGTGCGGGCGGCGTGTTCCTCGATCTCGGCGACGGTCTCGCGCAGTTCGCCGCCGTCCTCGACCACGATCAGCGCGTTATCCGGCGCGTAATCCAGCAGGCTGATCGGGTTCGGATACAGGTAGGGCAGGTAATGTTCGATGAAGGGGAAGGCGACCCCGGTCGAGAGCGGCTGCTCGTCGGCTTGCGGGCTGGTGACGTCGGTTTCGGTCGGCGGCAGCGTCTCGAACCATTGGCGCAGCGCCGCCGCCAGCGGTGGTGTATGCTCCGGCAGCGCCTCGCGCGCGGGCGTGATCGCCACCCGGTCGATCTTTTCGGTCGAGCGCTGCGTCGAGACGTCGAAGCGGCGCAGGCTGTCGATCTCGTCGCCGAAGAACTCGATCCGCACCGGCTGATCGAGCGCCAGCGGGTACACGTCCACGATCCCGCCGCGTCGGCTGAACGTCCCCGGCTCGATCACCATCGACACCGGCTCGTAACCCAGCTTGACCCAGCGATCCAGCAGCTTCTCCATCTGCCACGACTCGCCGCGCTTGAGCAGCACCGATCCCTTGCGGAACTGGTTGACGGGCAGCGTCCGCTGCATCAGCGCGCGTGCCGACGTGACGACGACCGGCGGCTGACCGCTGGGCGTATCTTCCGGCGGCATCAATGCCGCCAGCGTCTCGATCCGGCTGCGAACGGCGGGTTCACCCCACGGGGCGCGCTCGTAGAAGACCGGCGCGGGTTCGCCGAAGCGGGTGATCCGCTCGGCGTCGCCCAACCAGACCGGGAGCTGCTCCGAGACGTTGTAGGCGCGGGCGATGCTGGTGGTCACGTAGACGACCGGCGCGCCCCAGTCGCGCGCCAGCGCGGCCGCCACGAACGGACGCGCCGAGCGCAGCACGCCCAGCGCGACCGGATCAGTCAGAACGACGCAGCGCCGCCAGCAGATCGCGGTAAGGCTGCGCCTCGCGGAGAAGTTCAAGTAAGCCGGGAAGCTGCATAGAGTTGTTATTCCATTTTCGTATTGCAGTGATTATAACGCCTGTAGACGGAAAAACGATGCTTGCTTGTGCGCGAGTCAGTCTAGCTCTATATGCGTGTGCCCGTCGTTCCTGTGCTGATCTGGGTTGATGCGATTGAACGTATACGCTGTCGGCTTGCCCGTATCGAGGTCGAACACGCGGTAGCGCAGCGGCGATAGTTCGAGCAGCGCGCAGGTCGCGCCGTGTGCGCCGACACGGTTTCCGTCGACCGAGCCGGGATTGAACACCCACACGCCGCCGATCTCGACCGCCATCGGCATGTGTGTATGACCAAGGATCACGTAGTCGGCATCGGTTTCACTGACGATCCGGTAGAACGGCTCGCGCAGCAGGTTAGGTCGAACGTAGGTCGTTTGATCCCACGTTGAGGCGTGTCTGAGCAGCACGCGCCGTCCTTCCCACTCGAAGCGTAAGCTCAGCGGCAGATCGCGCAGGAAGTCGCGCGTTTCGGTGCTGATCAAGTCGTCGTTGGCGGCAGCTTCGCCGAAAGTTTCAGTTTTCCAATGCGAGAACCAGTCGGCATACTCGGTGGAGACGCGCTGACACGTCGCGTGGTCGTGATTGCCCTGCACGCACGGGATTTGCTCCGCCTTGATCAACCGAGCGGCGGCGTCGCCTTCGGTCAAACCCTCGACCAGATCGCCCGCACAAACGATCACGTCCGCGCCGAGATCGCGCAGCAGGCTCAGCGCCCGCCGCAGGTTCTCCACGTTGGCGTGAATGTCCGAGATAATGCCGATTTTCACAGTCTGTGCCTTACACGTTGAAAGTGTGTCATCGTCAGTCGCAACATGCTAAAATGAAGCATCCATGTGAAAGGGATTGTCCCATGCAGCGGATTGCTCTGCAAGACGCACAGACGGAACTTCAGCAGTTAGTGGACGCGGCGGTGCGCGGCGAAACCGTGTTGATTATCGCCAACAACCAGCAGGTCGTTCAGCTTGTGCCGGTCGAGTTCAACCAAGCGTCCACGCAAAGCGGGCAGCGCTGAAGGGCTGATCCACATGAGCGACGACTTCGACGCGCCGCTGCTTGACTTCCAAGAAAATCCGCTTCCGACAAAGTGAACGCATGTTCGAAATTACGGTGTATTATATGTCTATTGAAGGTCTATGCGACAGCAGAACCTGAAGAAGCCAGAATTCTGCGATATGCGTTGTATTCGCATGGCGATCGCACTCTTTCTGCTGACCGAGATTTGGTATAGTCGCGTTTATGAGACAGCTTGAGAACACTGCCTGAACTATTGCCATTCTGGTTGACTCTGTTGGCAATCGCGAGCACTTCTTGGCGTCGATTTACGGCATAGCGTTCGGCGGTCAGTCACGCGCATGATTTCGAGCAGTTGCAACAGCGTACGAGATCACTAGTTAGCGACTTACGCTGAGCACTCCGGTTGTCATCGTATGGGCGTTCAACCGAACGCCCATTTCTTCTCAGTAAACATGTGATCTTCTAAACAGTATAGTCAATCCCGCTTATGCTGATGCCCTTCGGTGGCTCGTCCTTGACCGGCTGCGGCTTTTCTTCGACGGATGCCGTTGTAGCTTGCGTCATGGCGATCTCGATGCCGTCGGTCAGCCACGTCTCGACCGCTTGCACCGCCCGATCCGCCACTTCCATCGCCAAAATCTCCTCGTCGCCCTTGAGCGGCGCCAGCACGTAATCCGCCGGATTCATCCGTCCCGGCGGTCGCCCGATGCCGAAGCGCGTCCGCGCGATCTCCTGCGTGCCCAACCGCTGCAAAATGTGCTTGAGTCCGTTCTGCCCGCCCGAACTGCCTTTCGCCCGCAGCCGCAGCGTCCCTAACGGGATGTCGAGGTCGTCGTGGACGATCATCACGTTCTCCAGCGGAATCTTGTAGAAGCTGATCAGCGGCTGCACCGCCTCACCGCTGACGTTCATGAAGGTCTGCGGCTTGGCGAGCAGCACCCGCTTGCCGAGGATCGTGCCGCTGGCGGTCTGCGCCTTGTGCTCGATTTTGCCGAAGCTCAAGCCGTGCTTTTGCGCCAGCCGCTCGACCACGCGCCAGCCGACGTTGTGGCGGGTATTTTCGTAACGCGCGCCGGGGTTGCCCAGCCCGACGATCAAGTACATGTCCGGCATGTGAGTCCTTGAGTTAAAAGTACAAAATTGAAAGTTAAAAGAAAAGCCAGCAGCACGCAGCGTGCTTTTAACTTTTCTTACTTTTAACTTTCAACTCGAATAGTATAGTCGAAGACGAAAGCGAACTGAACCCTGTTAGCTCATCATGTAGGGCAGGAACAGCAGCACCAGATTGATCGTGATCTGGCAGACCCACGCCGCCGCCAGCCCGTTCCGGTCGCGGATGTAGCTGTAGAGCAGGTTGATCGTGATCAGCGCGATGCCGATGATCACGGCGACCAGTGGATAGCGTCCGACCTCCAACACGGGGATGAACAACACCAACGACCAAACGCTGCTCAGCACGCCCACCAGCCAGAACGAGCGGTTCTGCTGCATGAAGCCGCGAAAGAACAGCGTCTCCGCCAGCGGCATGACGAAGACCAGATACGCCAGCACCGCCCCCGGCGGTAGGGCGCGCACCTCCACGCCGATCCCCGTTTGGAACATCAGATGCGCCGTCGTCGTCAACGCACTGCCGCCCACCAGCAGCAGCGGCGCGGCGACGATCACGCCGAAGATCACACCCCACGCCAGATTCTCCAGCCGTTCGCGCTCGATCCGCGTCGTCGTCCCGAACAGCCACGACAGCACGCCGAACAGCGCCAACAGCCCCCACGCCAGCGTGTAGCGCAGATCGGCATTCTCCGGGATCAGTGGCAGCAAGCCGAACGCCAGCGCCAGCGCCAGCAGATAGCCGAAGGTCGGGTCGCTGCCCGTGCCGCGATAGCGCACCGGCTCATGCTCCGGCGCGGCAGCCAGCGGCTCGTCCTCGTAACGTGGCTGATCCGCTGCGTCGAGCGGTTCGTCAGCGTAGTCGTCGTTCATCATGAATTAGTCGGCAGCACTGTGCGCGCGGGCGCTGCGGTTGTCGGCGTTCGTCAGCAGATCGCGCAGCGCCGCGACGATTTGATCGACGTGCTCCCGCGTGATCCAGTAATGAGTCACGAAGCGGAAACCGTAGACTCCGCCCGGTCGCACGAGGATGTCGTACTCGTCCTTGAGCCGGTCTGCCAGTTGCTCGGCGTTGAGCGGCGACTCCGGCGTCAGCGCGAAGTTGATCATGTTGGTCTTGACCGTGCTCAGGTCGATCTCGACGTAGGGCAGGGTCGCTAAGCCTTCCGCCAGCGCGCGGGCGTTGGCGTGATCTTCGCCCAGTCGTTTGCTCATCACGTTGAGCGAGATCAAGCACGCCGCCGCCAGCACCCCGACCTGTCGCATCCCCCCGCCGAGGCTCTTACGGATGCGCAGCGCCCGGTCGATGAAGTCGCGCGAGCCGACCAGCATCGACCCGACCGGCGCGCACAAGCCCTTCGAGAAGCAGAACTGCACGCTGTCGGCGTCGGCGGTCAGGTCGGCGACCGTCGTATCGAGCGCCGCTGCCGCGTTGAAGATGCGCGCGCCGTCGATGTGCAGCTTCAAGCCGTTCGCCCGCGCGATCTCCCCGACTTGATGCAGGTAGCTCGCCGGGATCGGCGCGCCGCTCATGCCGCCCTGCGTATTCTCGATGCAGATCAGGCGGGTATGCGGAAAATGCGGATTCTCGCCACGAATCGCCCCGCGAATTTCGTCGAGGTCGAGCGTGCCGTCCGGCTGCACGGTCAGCGTGTTCGGCTGAACGCCGCCGTAAGCCGCTGAACTGCCTGCCTCGTATTTGAAGATGTGCGACTCTTTGCCGAGGATCATTTCTTCGCCGCGCCCGCAGTGGGTCAGCACCGAGGTCAGGTTGCCCATCGTGCCGCTGGCGACGAACAAGCCCGCTTCTTTGCCGAACATGGCGGCGGCTTCTTCCTGCAAGCGGTTGACCGTCGGATCGTCGCCGTAAACGTCGTCGCCGACCTCGGCGTTCGCCATCGCTTCACGCATCTCCGGCGTGGGATGCGAGACCGTATCGCTGCGTAAGTCGATGTATTTCATGCCTCATTCCTTCCCTTGACGGCGTGATCGTAGTGCGATTTTGCCCGCCGCGCAAGTGCCGATCATGGGCGCTTTTGTCCCTGTGTTTTGCCGCTGGTTCGCGGTAGCGGCGGGTTGCACTTCTCCCCCTCTCCACAACGTAGAGAGGGGGTTGGGGGTGAGGTTGTCTTGGGGTTGTGTTATCGATACTGGAGCAGCCACTTGATCGCGTCGGCGCGGTGGCGGTCTTCGAAGAAGCGGACTTGAACGCCGCTGAAGCGCATGACGCGCAGGAATGTATCGACGATCCGGGCTTCCATCGTGTTGTCGGTCAGCGTCGCGGAGTAAATTTCGCCGCGCGCCGGGTATCTGGCGCTGAGTTCTTTGCCACGCTGCATGGCATAGCTGATCGGCAGGCTGCCTCCGTTGGCATTGACGATCATCAGCAGCGGTTCGTCGAGGTTTGCCCACGCTTGATAGAGGTGCTCAAGTTGCTCCAAATAGGCATCAGCCCCGCGCGTCCCATTTTCGTGCAGGATCAGCTCGTGGATGCCGTTTTCGTGCAAGATGTGTTCGCAGCGTGCTTCGAGAGTGTCAATCATGAGTGCGCTCCACAATAAAGGATTGATTTAATGATGTACTATTACAAGTTATCCCCATCTTCGCGTCACAAAGCATGAAGTTGTGTCAAAACAGTAAATTATTCGCCTTTAACAATTTATTAACGTTTGTGAATTTTCGGTGGATTACCGCGCCGGTTCGCCGTCTCGACAAAGGTTGCCCTGCGCTGGTGTATCCGGTTTAGAATAGAGAGGAGAACATACGAGAGGTAAGTCATGACCGCGATCACGCTCAGCCATGTCAGCAAAGAGTTTGCCCAAAAAGACGGCGAGTTGACCCGCGCGGTCGCCGCGGTGGACGACGTTTCGCTGAAAGTCGCTTCCGGCGAGCTGATCGCGCTGGTCGGTCCCTCCGGCTGCGGAAAATCGACGCTGCTGCGCTTGGTCGCTGGCTTGACCGAACCGGACGCAGGCGAAATCCTCTACGACAAGGTGCCGCTCTCCGAAATCCCCACGTGGGATCGCGGGATCGGGATGGTTTTTCAGGAAGGGGCGTTGATGCCTCACTGGGAAGCCGAGCGCAGCGTCGGCTTTTTCCTCTGGCTGCGCAAGCGCGAGTCCGAAGTCCCGGTGCGCGTCGCCCGCATCGCCGAGATCACCGGCTTTGGCTTGGATAAGCTGATGAAGCGCCGACCGTCGCAGCTTTCCGGCGGCGAGAAGCAGCGCGTCTCTATCGCCCGCGCCCTCACCCGTGACCCGCGTGTATTTCTGTTTGACGAGCCGTTCTCTAGCCTTGATGCCAAGCTGCGCTCGTCGGCGCGCGTCGAACTTAAGCGCCTGCTGCGCGAGTTCCCGGTCACGTCGATCTACGTCACCCACGACCAGCACGAAGCGATTGCGCTGGCGCATCGCATCGCCATCATGCGCGCCGGGAGGATCGAGCAGATTGGCGATTATCAGACCCTCTACGAGAACCCGCTCAATCTGTTCGTGGCGACCTTCCTCGGCACGCCGACCATCAACTTGTTTCAAGGGCGGGTGCGCGATCATCACTGGTATGGTGGAACTTTTGGCGGCTATCCCGTCCGCGCCGATTTGCCTGACGACGCCGCTGTGATCGTCGGTGTGCGACCGGAGTCGTTCCTCTACGACGATCAAGGCGTGTCGGCGCAGGTGACGTCGAGCATCCCGCTCTTTGCCGAACGCCAGCAGATCGTCGAGGTCGTCTCCGAGTACGACTCGTGGACGATCACTCTGCCGCTGGAGCCGACGATTCGCCCCGGCGACACCCTGACCTGCCGCCCTGACCTCGACGCCTTGCTATTTTTCGACTACACGACCACCAAGCGTATCGGCTAACGACCGGCTCCGATTCACGTCGAGGCGCACCTGCGTGTGCGCCCTGCTTTACGAGTGGTTGCTCCTATGAGCGACCACCGAATCCGCTCGTTCAGCATGACGCCCTTCAAACGAGGTGTCGCCCCCTCAGCTACGCAGTGGAGAGGGGGACGGCTATCAGGGGTAGGTTTTGAACTCTGCGCTTACCTCACCCCTAAATAGCGTTGTCCGGTACTCGAATCAGCATCATTTGTCTCTTGCTGCCGCTGCTGACCCCACCCCCGACCCCTCCCCGACTTCAGGGAGGGGAGCGTACACGCCGTTGGCTGCCGACACGCTGCGTTTTTCCCGAAGCTGCGAGGCAAGTGCCGACGATTCGGGGCACGGTTAGGGAGCACGGCTATGTTTTGAATACCGGACAAGCCTTAAGTCCCCTCTCCATTACATAGAGAGGGGACTTTAAAGACCCTTTGCAAGCTGTTTTTACCCCGTCTCCACGTCGTGGAGACGGGGCAGGGGGTGAGGTTAATAAAATACCTACCCCTGTCAGGAGGGGGACGGGGGGTGAGGTTGTTGTTCGCCGCTCCCTGAAGACGGGGAGGGGCTGGGGTCAAAGCGCGTTTTCCGCCTGCAACTGCGCCGCGACCGTCGCCTCGATCCGCTCGCGCGGCTGGAAGCCGACCATCCGCGCGACCGGCTGACCGGCGCGGAACAGGATCAGCGTCGGCAGCCCCATGACGCCGTAACGCTGCACCAAGTCCGGGGCGGCATCGGAGTCGATCTCGCCGACGATCAGCTTTCCGGCGTACTTCTGGGCGAGGTACTCAATTGTCGGGGCGAGCATTTTGCACGGCGGGCACCAGTCCGCGCCGAATTCCACGAGGATCGGCTGGGCGGCGTTGAGCACGCTGGTCTGGAAATTCGCGGCAGTCACTTCAATTGTGGCGTGAGTCATGTTACGCTGTCCTAGCTAGTGTTGACGGATACGTCTACTCTAGCAGTTCAAGTTCACTTGAAGTCAAGGGGACAGGTGGCGATGGATAGGATGACCATTAGCGAGGTCGCTCGGCAGGTGGGTGTGCGCACCTCGACCGTGCGTTACTACGAGAGCATCGGCTTGCTGCCGATCCCCGCGCGCGTCAGCGGACACCGCGTCTACGATCCCGCCGTGCTCCAGCGTTTGGAGATTATACGAACGGCGCAGCAGGCAGGTTTTACGCTCGCCGAGACCCGTATGCTGTTCGACGACATTCTCGATAGCGGCGCGCCCTCGCTCCAGTGGCAGGCGTTGATCCAGCGCAAGCTCCGCGAGTTGGATGCGCTGCTGGCGAACGTCGAGAGCATGAAGACGCTGCTCGACGACATCCTCCACTGTGATGGTGACCAGCTTGAGGAGTGCATCTACGAAACCGGGCAGCGGCACCGCGCCGCTTCCTGATCGGCTTTTCTCCCCCTCTCTACGCAGTGGACAGGGGGTCGGGGGGTGAGGTCAAACCAGCCCGTACTCGCGCGCTCCTGCTTTCAGAAATGCCAGCCCCTCACGCGCCAGTTGTTCCGACGATTGGCGCGGCGGACGCCAGAGGCAGGTCGCGGCGGCGAGTGCCGGATTGATCGCCGCGAACAACTCCAGCACGAGGCTGCCGCCGAACTTCGCGTCCGCCAGCCCGCGCCAGACCTGCTCCCAGTTGACCGTGCCGCTGCCGACTAACCCGCGATGGCTCTCGCTCATGTGGACGTAGTCGAGCACGTCAGCGGCGGCGACGATAGGGGTGTAGAAGCCTTCTTCTTCGATGTTCATGTGATAAGTGTCGGCGTGGAGCTTAAAATTGTCCGCGCCGATTGCCAGCACCGCCTCGCGCGTGTCGCCCAACGTGTTGTAGACGTAAGTCTCGTAGCGGTTGCAGGCTTCCAGCGCCAGCGTGATCCCGCGTGCCTGCGCTGCTTGGGCGACGTCGCGCAGCGTCTCGACCACGTTTTGCCGTTCCTGCACCGTCGGCGGCTTGCCGGTCAGCGTTCCCAGCGAGTAGCCGATGCAGCCGCATAGATACCGTGCGTCCATCTCCGCCATTTTGTCGAGCACCGCCAGCAGAAAGTCGCGCGCTTTTTGCGGCTCGTGCGGCATGTGCGCGTCTTTGGGCAGCACCAGTGAGCAGGTCGCGCTGATCCCGTTGTCGTTGAGCGCCCGTTTTGAGGCGGCGGCGTCGAAGCTGGCGGGGTCGAGCAGCGGAATCTCGATGAAGTCGAAGCCGGTTGCCGCTGCTTGCTCAATCGCGTAGCTGCCGGACTCCGGCGTCCAGTCGCCCACCCAGACGAAAGCGTGTGCTCCATAGCGAATCATGAGTCGTGCTCTTTGCCTAATTTGGATAAGATGTGAAAGTCGTCACGCAAACGCGGATACAGCGCTCGGTATTCGTCGTAGAGCGGCTCGTACAGCGCTTGATGTTCGGGCTGCGGCTCGGTAATTTGCCCGTACTGCGCCAGCTCTACCGCCGCTTCTTCAAACGTGCTGTAGACGCCAATGCCCACGCCCGCCGTGATCGCCGCGCCGATCCCGGCTTGCTCTCTGAGCAGGCTCTTTTGCAGCGGCAGCCCCAGCACGTCGGCGAGGATTTGTCGCCAAACCGCGCTGTCTGTGCCGCTGCCTGCGGCGACGATGGTCTCGACTTGCCCGCCTAAAGTCAGGCTCAGTTCGAGCGTCTCGCGCAGAGCGAAGGCGACGCCTTCCATCACGGCGCGGGCGAGATGCCCCTGCTCGTGATAATAGCTCAAGCCGACGAACGCGCCGCGCGCCAGCGGGTCCATGTGCGGGGTGCGCTCGCCCGACAGGTAGGGCAGAAAGATCAACCCCGCCGCGCCGGGGGCGATCATCTGCGCTTCGGTGCTGAAGTGTTCGTAAGCGGCGTTGCCGAGCATCTCCGTCCCGGTGATCTTGCGCAGCCAGCGCAGCGATAACCCCGCCGAGAGGATCGCGCCCAAGATGTACCACATGCCGGGGATCGAGTGGTTGAAGACGTGCAGGCGCGGATCAGTCGCCAGTGCTGTCGCGTCGCCGGAGACCGGGCGCAGCGGGGTCACGACCTGTCCGCCGCTGCCAATCGCGATCATCGCTTTCCCCGGCTGCGCGATGCCGCAGCCGATGGATGTCGCGGGCTGGTCGGCGCTGCCGACGACCACCGAAATGCCCTCGACCAAGCCGAGTTCGGCGGCGGCGGATGCCGTCAGTTCGCCCGCCAGCGCTTGCGAGTCGAGCACGGGCGGAAAAATGTCGTAAGGAAGCCCGGCGCGGCGGATGATCTCCGCCGACCACGTTTTGGCGTTGATGTCGAATACGCCCGACGCCGCCGCGTCGCTCATGTCGGTGGCGACGCTGTTGACCATCTTCAGGCGCACGTAATCTTTCGGAAACACGATCTGCGCGACTTGATCGAGCAGGGCGGGATTATGGCGTTTCAGCCAGAGCAGCGTCGCCGCCATGAAGCCGGTGGCGGGCAGCGTCCCGGCGATTTGGGCGTAACGCTGCGCGCCGATCAGGGCGATCAGGTCGTCAACTTCAGCACCGCTCCGCTGGTCGGGCCAGATGATCGCCCGCTGGATCGGCTGATTGTTGTGGTCGAGCAGCACGCCGCCGTGCATTTGTCCGCACAGGCTGATGCCAATGACGTCGTGCCGTCCGGCGCGTTCGAGAGCGTGGCGGACGCAATGGACGGTCGCGTCCCACCAGTCGTCCGGGTCTTGTTCGGCGCGGTCTGGGGTAGGTTTGTAGATCGGATATTCCTGCTGTGTCAGTGCGACGATTCCGACGCTGTCTGGGTCATACAGGATCGCTTTGACGCTGGAAGTACCGATGTCGATCCCTAGCAGCAATGGGTGTCTCTCTGCGTTAACCAACGATTCTTTAACTTTACCCTAATAAGTCTCTAACTACAAAAACGTACTCGCTATTACTAAAGCATGTAAAAGCCTACGTCAACCCGTCTGATTCATGCCTCGCTTTTCCCTCCCCGACCGCGCTGCGCAGCGCTTTTCTCCCCTTAGCTATGCAGGGAGGCGGGGGTCGGGGGGTGAGGTTACGGGCGCGGCGGTTGATTTGCGGATCACCAACTGGTCGTCGAGCTGGATGGTTTCTGGCGTGCGCTCTGGATCGTTCAGCCGCCGCATCAAGATTTCGACGGCGGTTTCCCCCATGCCGTAGATCGGCTGGGCGATGGTCGTCAGCGCCGGGATCATGAATTTTGCCATCGGGATGTCGTCGAAGCCGATCACCGACAGCGCTTCCGGGACTTTCAGATTGAGTTCGGCGGCGGCGTGGAGCACGCCCACCGCGATCACGTCCGTCAGCGCGAAGATCGCCGTCGGCGGGACGGGCTGCCGCAGCAGTTCGCGCGCCAACTCGTAGCCGACCTCGAACTCCGGCGACGTGCCCAGTCGCATCAAATCCGGGTTGAACTCGACGGCGTAGTCGCGGAACGCCTGCCGGACGCCGTTGATCCGTTCCTGAAGTACGGGGCTGCGCCGGGGACCGCCGATCAGGGCGATGCAGCGGTGTCCCAGCTTGAGCAGATGCTGCGCGCCGAGATAAGCGCCGGTGAAGTTGTCGGTCAGCACCCGGTTGATCGCCAGTTCGGGCAGGTCGCGGTCGATCAACACCAGCGGAATATTCGCTCGCAGCAGGCGCTTGACGTTCTCGACGCTGTCGCCCGTCGGCACGAGGATCACGCCGTCGACCCGCTGACGCAGCAGGATGTCGATGTAGGCGGACTCTTTCTTGGCATCGGCTTCGGAACTGCAAATCAGCGCGCGATAATCTCCGGCGAACAGCGCTTTCTCAATTGCCGAGATCAAGGTGCTGAAGAAGGGTTGGTTCAACTGGGGGATCAGCAAGCCGACGGTGTGCGTTTCTTGGCGGCGCAGGCTCCGCGCCAGCGCGCTCGGCTTGTAGTCGAGCGTCTGCATCGAGCGTTCGACTCGCTCGCGCAGATCGTTGCTGACGTAACCGGAGTGATTGACCACCCGCGATACGGTCGCTACCGAAACTCCGGCGCTTTGAGCCACCTCTTTGATCGTCGCCAATGTTGCTGTCCCCTCAACCCGCTGGCATAGATCATCTTTAGGCGAAGTATACCAAGCGCCATAGGGGATCGCATCCCACGCGCGAATTCGCGCGTAAACGCCAGCAGCGAATGCCGGGTGCTTTGCTCCCCCTCTCTACGCAGTGGAGAGGGGGTTGGCTATCAGGGGTAGGTTTTTAACTCTGCGCTTACCTCACCCCTAAATAGGCTTGTCCGGTACTCGAATCAGCATCATTTGTCTCTTGCTGCCGCTGCTGACCCCACCCCCGACCCCTCCCCGACTTCAGGGAGGGGAGCGTACACGCCGTTGGCTGCCGACACGCTGCGTTTTTCCCGAAGCTGCGAGGCAAGTGCCGACGATTCGGGGCACGGTTAGGGAGCACGGCTATGTTTTGAATACCGGACAAGCCTTAAGTCCCCTCTCCATTACATAGAGAGGGGACTTTAAAGACCCTTTGCAAGCTGTTTTTACCCCCTCTCCACGTCGTGGAGAGGGGGTAGGGGGTGAGGTTAATCAAATACCTACCCCTGACAAGAGGGAGTCGGGGGGTGAGGTTGCGCTTAGCTTGCCGCCGTCACGCTGACGTTGATTAGGGTGGGGGTGCTCGCCGTGCCGTCGAGCCGGTAGGCGGTCGCTTCCAGCGCGTGAATGCCGACCCCTTCGGCGAGCCAGTTCATGTCGACCGTGAAGATCGGGACGGCGGCGGCTTCGACCGGCGCAGCGGATTGGTGCGGGCTGCCATCGACGTTTAGCTCGACCCGCGCGATCCCGACCGCGTCTTGCGCCAGCAGTTGAATCTGCAAATCGGTTTCTTCGACCACCGCGACGTTGTTCGCCGGGAACAAGAACATGACCGTCGGCACGGCGGGGGTAGGGGTGGCTGACTGCGTGACCAGATTACAGGCGCACAGCACCAGCAGCCCAATTAAGCCGACTCGACGCATACCGCCAGTCGTCCCGCTTCTTCTTCGCCGAGCCATTGATGAAATTTGAACGTCCATTCCTTGCCGCTTGGGTTGTGTCGCACGCGCACGTCCTCGACGAACCACCCCGGATCGGCGCTGTTATCGTGACCGACGCAGCAGCGCGTCAGTTCGCCCACGTCCGGCGCGTCGAGCACGAACTTGTCGACGCTGCTCTCCTCGAAGGCGAAAATGTCCTCCGGCGGCAGGAAAATCCAGTCGGTTTGCCCGCTCTCGCCAAACAGCATCACGTAGACGTTGGAATCGGTGCCGCCCAACGGCTCGTCGCCCGTCTTGATCCACACGGTGTAGTTCGGCTCAGCCATGATTCAAGCATTCCGTAGATAGTAGGGGTAGGTTTCAAACCTACCCCTACCGGACAAGATTGGCAGAGATTATCCGGTTGATAGCCGCCGGATGCAAGCTACAATTAGCGCTCGGAGGGAAAACGGATGCGAATCGACGTACTGACGCTGTTCCCGTCGATGTTCGACGGTCCCATGACCGAGAGTATGCTCTGGAAGGCGCGCGACCGCGATCTGCTCGACCTGCGGCTCCACAATATCCGCGATTATACCCTCGACAAGCATCACGCCGTCGACGACACGCCCTACGGCGGCGGCGGCGGGATGCTCCTGCGCGCCGACGTGATTGTGCGCGCAGTCGAGTCGGTGCAGGCGCAGGCGGCTCCCGCCCCGGTGATCCTGATGTCGCCCGGCGGGCGCACCTTCTCGCATCAAATCGCGGTTGAACTGGCGGCGCTGGATCGGATCATTCTGCTCTGTGGGCATTACGAAGGCATCGATGCCCGCGTCCTCGACTTGGTCGTCACCGACGAAATCAGCATTGGCGATTTCGTCCTCACCGGCGGCGAACTCCCGGCGATGGTGATCGTCGACGCGGTCGTGCGCCACATCCCCGGCGTGCTCGGCGCGGAGGGTGGGGCGGAGCGCGAGAGTCACGCCGACGGAGTGCTCGAAGGCGCGCACTATACCCGCCCGGTCGAATTTCGCGGCTTAACTGTCCCCGACGCCCTGCAATCCGGCAACCACGCGGCGATTGAGCGCTGGCGGCGCGAGGACGGCTTGCGCCGGACGTGGCGTTATCGCCCCGATCTGCTGCTCAAGGCGCAGCTTGCCGAGGAAGATCGCTACCTGCTGGCGCAGTTCGCCGAGGAAGACGCCCGCCGCTTGCGCTGAGCGGGTTGGCGCGCGCCGGAAGTCCTGTTGAGGCAGCGCCCATTCGGGACTATACTCGGCGAGGTGAATCAGGGTTCACGTTTAGCATAAGGGTCGGCTCATGGGGCGAAGCGAGGGTGTTACTGATGGCTCAAGAATATCGTAGTGAAACCCTTGAGCGTATTCTGAAGACGCTCCACGTTGCCGTTGACGGCGTTCGCGCCTCGGTGATCGTCAACATCGATGGGCTGTTGGTCGCCGCTTTCCCGCCCGGCAACGAAGCAAATCCCCATGAAAACCCCACCAGCAGCCCGCAGGTCGCCGCCATGTCTGCGACCTTGATCGAGCTTGCCGAGCGGACGCTCGGACGGCTGGCGCAGGGGCAGCTTCAGCGTTTGCTGATGGAAGGCGAAGAAGGCGTCATGATCATATTCCCGGCGGGGCGCGCCTCGCTTGCCGTCATGGTCGAAAAGGACGCCCGCCTGAGTCGCGTCTTGTTTGCCGCCAAGAAAGCGGCAGCCGAAATCGAAGCCGTGCTCGGTTATTGAGCAAACCTCAAGTCGCTGTAGTTAAGTTAAACAAGTGGGATTTTCAGCCCCCCGCGCGATGCGATTCCCTCTCTCCACACAGTGGAGAGAGGGTGAGGGGGTGCGGTCAAAAAGCCGCTACCGCCGTCGATTTCGCAGTTGAAACAACACCCGGATCGACATCTTGCCCAGCGTGATCTCGTCGCCGTCGCGCAGCAGATGCGGTTTGTGCGGGACGAGCCGCACGCCGTTGACGGCGGTGCCGTTGCTGCTGCCCAGATCGTATATCTCTAGCTGGCGATCTCGCAGGCGAATGATCGCGTGCGTTCGGCTGACGCCGAGGCGGTAGCCCGCGTAGGCGGTCATGTCGACGTCCGGCATCGTGCCGGTTGCCGGGTCGCGCCGCCCGACGGTAGTTTCGCCCTTCGGCGACAGCACAATCGGCGTCGGCGCGCCGTCGACTTCCAGCCGCAGCATCATGTTGTCGTGAAATTCGCTGCTGCCCGCCGTGCTCATCGCTTGGCGGACGGAATCAGAGACCGCCTCTGCTTCCGACGTCTGTCCGCCCAGTTCGGACTGCTCCTCGCTGAAGCGTTTCGTGCTGACTGAGGAGTCCTCGTTCTTGGCGAGGACGGTGCCGCAGCGCTCGCAGGCGAGCACGCCGGGACGGTTGACGTGTTGACAGTTCGGGCAGACTTGCGAAACGCTGCTTGCTGAATGGGTGACGAACAGTGTTTGCCGACCGAGCGGTCTTAGCGGCGTGCCTGACAATTCATCAGGCGGCACATCGTAGGCACGGGTGCCATCGGGGTTCATCGGCTCGGATGAGGGCGATCCACTGGACTGCTGCTCCGACGCTGAATTGAACGGCGACGGTTTCTTCGATTGGTCGCTCATAAGATTCCTAGCTCGTTATCATCATGATTTATTCTAATGCCGTTCTCAGTTACGAGGCAAGTCCCTTCACACAAATTTCGCAAACAGCACTTTAAGACAAATTCTTAAGATTGACGCCTCTCGGCGGGTGTGCTAATTTCTGCTGATGCGAAATCGTCGGTTGTTCGTCGTCTTAATTCTTGTGCTGCTGGCAGCGGCGCTGCGCTTGTTCCAGCTTGAGAGCCAAAGTATCTGGTTTGACGAGGGTTGGTCGGCTTACGCGGCGGAGCAGCCCACTCTCTACGCCGCTTCCCAAGCCGACCTGACCAATCCGCCGCTGTACTACGTCCTGCTCAATGCGGCGGCGCGTTGGTTCGGCACCAGCGAGTTCGCCCTGCGCGTCGTCTCGCTGCTGATCGGCTTGCTCACCATCCCCTTGATCTATCGGCTGGCGCGGACGACGGCGGGCGAACGCGCCGGACGCTATGCCGCGCTGCTGGCGGCGATCTCAGCGCCGCTCTGGTGGGCGTCGCAGGAAGCGCGCATGTATACCCTGCTGGCGCTGCTGGTGCTGATCTGCGCGCTGGCGTGGCAGCGACTCGTCGCCAAGCCTTCCCGCGCGGCATGGATCGCGCTCTGGGCGGGCGAACTGGCGCTGCTCTACGCCCACAATACCGGACCCGTGATCGTGATCTGGCTCAACGCCGTCACGCTGCTGTTGTGGATTGCCCGCCGCAGTGCGCGCCGCCCCGACTGGCGCGTCTGGATCGCCGGGCAGATCGCCGTTGGGCTGCTCTGGTCGCCCTATTTCGTGGATCGCTTCTTGCGGGTGCAGAGCGCCAACAGCGCCATCACCTCCGCGCCGCCGATCAATTTGGCGTTCGCGTGGCAGGTCTGGCAAGGGCTGTGGGTCGAGCCTTGGGCGCTGGTTTTGCGCGATCCGCCCTTCTTCGTCTTCTTCGGCGTGATCCTCCTGTTGATCGCGCTGCTGCTGATCCGGCGGCGGGTGCTCTGGCTGCTGCTGCACGTGATCCTGCTGATCGCCGGACTGATCGGCGGCTTGATGGTGCTCGGCAACGACCTGCACGGGCGTTATTTGGTCATGATCGTGCCGCTGCTGCTGGCAGCAGTCGGCATTGAGATCAGCCGCTTGCGCTCCCGTGCCCTGCGCTGGATTGTTCTGATCCCTTTCGCGCTGACCTTCGCTGGCACGCTGATCGTCGCTCAGAGTCCCGATTATCAGCACGACGACGCCCGCGCGCTGGTGCAGTTCTACGCCGACCACCTGACCGCCGCCGACAGCGTGATCGCGTGGTCGTATGCCGACCGCTACGATCTCGCCTACTACTGGGATCGCTTGGGTGTACAGGCGCGGCGCATCACGCTGCCCGAAGGCGCTGACCTCGACGCGGTACTGCCGCTGCTCCCCACTTCCGGTGACGTAGCCCTCAACGTCTGGTACACCCAGCGCGCCGATTATCGCGGCATGATGGGCTGCATCCTCGCCAACGAGACGGTGAATCCACCCGATCAGGTCACGGTCTACGGCATGACGACGCTGATTTATCACGACCCGGTGCTCGACCTGCCGCAGCTTCAGCCTGCCGACTTGACCTTCAGCGACGGCGGCGGCAGCCCGGTCGCTCGCGTCGAGGCGGTCGGGCAGGTGCACGCCTCGACGGCGGATCGCGCGTTGTGCCTGCCGGTGCAGATCACGCTGCTGCACGCCACCGACGCCGACCTGAAAGCCGCGCTGATCGTCCAGAACGAACTCGGCTGGACGGTCGCCAGCGCTGACGCGATCTTCGCCACCGCCAGCCAACAGACCAGCAGCATGGTCGTGGCGGACGAGTCGCTGACTGCTTATCCGCTGCTGCGGCTGCCCTATGGCGCGCCGCCGGGGAATTATCGCGTCTATCTGCGCATTTACGACCAGACGGCGAACCCATCCGGCTATCTGCCGCCGCCGAATCAGACCATCAGCGGGCGCGACCTGCTGCTGACGACGTGGACGACGCTCCCCGGCGCGGATTGGTCGCAGGTCGAGCCAGCCACCGAACTCCCCAACGTCGTCAACCTGTCCATTTCCGGCAGTCTCACCCTGATCGCGCACAATCTCGACTCCGGCGCGACCATCGCCAATGGCGACGAGATTCAGGCTGCGCTGCTCTGGCGCGGCGCGGGATCGCTGCCCGATCTCGAATTGGCAGACGAGGCGGGTGGGTGGAGCGTCAGCGTGCCGCCGCGCCTAAGCGATCACGGCGGCGTCACCCTCGACTGGCGCGCGATCCGCGTGCCGCCGGATGCGCCGAGCGGGTCGGCGGTGCTGCGTGTCAACGGCTGGGCGATCCTCGCCCGCTATCAAATCGAGGCGCTGCCGCTGATCGCCGAGCCTCCCGCCTTCGACACCGCCGTCGGCGCTGAGTTCCCCGGCGTCGGCGCGTTGGTCGGCTATTCGCTCGGCGTGCCGCCTTTCAGCCGCGATAATCCGCCGCAGTTGACGCTGATCTGGCGGGCGGGGGATGCCGCGCCGCCGGTCAGCTACACCGTCTTCGCCCAGTTGATCAACGCGCAGGGGCGGGTGATCGCGCAGGACGACGCCATCCCCGGTGGGCGATCCACTATCGGCTGGCGTGCGGGCGAGTACGTCGTCGATGCGCATACGCTGGCGTTCAACGAGGGCGCGACCGTCGGCACGGCGGAGTTGATCGTCGGCTTGTACGACGCGGCGACCAGCCAGCGGGTGATGCTGGCGGATGGCTCCGATGCGGTGGTCTTGGCGCGGGGCTTGGAAGTCAGATAAAACGCATGTTGTGTGTAGGGGCAGGTTTCAGAGCGTGCCTAACAAGTCGTGCTTTTGACCCCACCCCCAACCCCTCCCCGAATTCAGGGAGGGGAGAGTACCTGTCAGGGGTAGGTTTTTAACGGAGCAAGCAGCCGCAAGCTAGATTTATAAAAACGGGCGTAACATGTTACGCCCCTACAACGGCGGATGCGGGGATAGGGGTCGCTCATAAGTAGCGGAAGCAGATAAAACAAGGGCGCACACGCAGGTGCGCCCTTATAAAAACAAAAAACTACCCCTATCAGGGGGAGAGTACCCCGCCTATTTCCGGTATAAATGATCAGGTTTTGCGATTTTTTGACACCACAGCGGTGTTTTTCAACACCCTCTCAAACCTGCCCTTTGCTGGGTTTCTCCCCCTCTCCACGAGGAGAGGGGGTTGGGGGTGAGGTCAACCGCCGCCGTGACTCTCTTGACCGCCGGTCGCCCCGCCGGAGCTGTTGCCGCCGGTTTGGTTGCCGCCGGTGGTCGAGGTGCCTTGCGTCCCCTGTACGCCCTGCTGCGGGACGTTTTCGGTCGTGCCGACGTGGAAGGCGAGCAGATACTGTCCCTCGGTTTCCTGATTGTAGCTGGTCATCACGTAGTCGAGATAATTGTTTGCCGGGTTGCTGTCGAGCGGGTAGTTGCCGACGTCGAGGATCAGCGCCGCATCCTTGTCCCACGTCCACAGCGTCCCTGAGCCGATGGTGATCGTCGAGTTGCTGATGTCCACCGGCGTATAGCAGTAATCGCTGCTGCCCGCGTCGTCGCAGTAGAAGTAATTGCCGTCCGAGTCGGCGAGCGGGTTGAAGTTGTCGTCGGCAACGTACATCAGCGGATCGACCGTACTCTGTCCGCGCGTGATCATGTAGACCGACAGCGGAACGCCCGAAGCGACCATCCCCGGCGTCACGTTCACCTTGAACATGTCGCCGTCGCCATCGCTGGACGTGACCGCCATGCCTTCGAGGATCAGCACGAACTCGCCCGACTGGTTGCCGTAACCGCCCACCACCAGCGAGACGTCGGCAAAGGTGTTGGTGATGTTCTGGCTGAAGGTGATCTGCGCGCTCAAGTTCGAAGCCGGGACGTCCCCGGTGGTCGGCAGATTGACGTCGTAGTGTTTGGCGCTGGCGTCGTCGTCGCTGCACAAGCCTTCGCCGGTGTTGGTGTTGAGCACGGCGAGCACCGGGTCGAAGCCGTTGATGCCGATGGCGGTCGCGGTGTAGTTGAAACCGGAGCGCATCTGGCTGACGACGATCTCGACGCCGTTGTCGAAACTGGTGCCGTCGTCGCACGTCACGGTCATCCCGGAGGGAGCCTGCGCTTGTAAGACGCCGGGCGCAATCAGCAAGGCAAAACAGAGTAAGACCATCAGTGATCGCTTCATCGTTGAAATTCCCCCTTGTTTATGCGTTGTTCTACTCTATAGAAAATCGTGCTTGTCGACAAGCGGTCGTTGTCAGTTTTAGTCGCGCAAATCGGCGCTGATGCGTCTCTAACGCGCCGCCCTCATAATGAGGATACGACGCGCGCTTCAAACTGCTGTCGAACGCAATCCCATTGATTGGACCGACGTTATGCCCTTACTCACCAACGATCTGCGTGTGCTGGTAGTCGCCAATAGCCCGCTGGCGCGTGCCGGGTTGACGGCGCTGCTCGACGGCGCCGATGGAATCGCGCTGATCGGGCAGAGCGCGGGCGACGCCGATCTGCCCGATGCACTCGACATCTATCAGCCGGATGCTCTGATCTGGGATATGGGCTGGGAGCCGCTGCAAAACCTCGACCGCCTCGGCGAAGTCGGCGCGATCCCGGTGCTGGCGCTGATCGCCGACGACGCGACCGCGCTGGAAGCGGCTGCCGCCTTGATCGGCGCGGGCGTGCGCGGCTTGCTGCCGCAGGCTGCCAGCGTCGAGATGCTGGCGGCGGCTCTGGTCGCGCTGGGGCAGGGCTTGGTCGTGCTGCCGCCGGAGATCGCCGACGCGCTGCGCGCCGAACCCACGCTCGACGCCGACGCGCCCGATCCACTGGTCAACGGGCTGACTCCGCGCGAACTCGAAGTGATCCACTTGATCGCCGAGGGCTTGCCCAACAAGACGATTGCCGGGAAGCTCGGCATCAGCGAGCACACGGTCAAATTCCACGTCAACGCCATTTTGACCAAGCTCGGCGCGCAGAGCCGCACCGAAGCCGTCGTCCGCGCCACTCGCTTAGGCTTGATCGCGCTGTGAAGTCGGGAGTGGGTGTAGACTGAAGTTTCGCATCCATCAGCCTTGAGGAGTGATCACCATGCCACCCAATGAACACTTGCTCGATAATCCCATCTGGCACGCCTTGACCACGACTCAAGCCCACTTTGCGTCGGGCACGGATTTGGCAAAGCGCTTTCCGTCGGACGTCGGTCCTTTCGCGGCTGTCGTCGATCACAGTGACGCCGCCTACCGCGATTTGATTGGAATTATCCCTGAAGGGAGCATCGCCGGCATCTCGGGCACCGATCTGCCGTCCGAACTGCCCGGCTGCACCACGATAGTCCTCGCTGCGGCTAACCAGATGGTCAGCCAGCAGCCGATCCCCATGCCTGACGCGCTCGACGGCTTGGTCGATTTGACCGTCGCCGACGTGCCGGAGATACTCGACCTGATTCACTTGACCGAGCCGGGTCCGTTCTTCGAGCGCACGATTGAGCTTGGGCGTTACGTCGGCATCCGGCAGGATGGGCAGTTGGTGGCGATGGCGGGCGAGCGGGCGCAGCCGCCGGGCTTCTGCGAGGTCAGCACCGTCTGTACTCATCCTGATTACCGGGGGCGGGGCTATGCGAAGCTGCTGGTGAGCCAGATCGCGGCGGAGAACTGGCAGCGTGGCATCGTGCCTTTCCTGCACGTCAATCCTGAGAACCCCACCGCGATCCGAGTCTACGAGAAGCTCGGCTTTCACGTTCGCCGCCAGCTTCAAATTCTCATCTTCAGCCGCTGACAACTGCTCTTGACAGGTTTAAAATTTCGACTATCATCTAAATTGATGGGTATCTAATTAGATGAGGGTCGAATTATGGCATGGGAACAGCAGCGTCTGGTGACGATGCTCAAGGTGCTCGCCGACGACAGCCGCTTGACGCTGCTGCGGCTGCTCAACGAGCGCGAATACAACGTGGGCGAGCTGGCGGCGGCGGTCGAACTGACCGAGGCGACCATCTCGCATCACCTCTCCAAGCTCCACAGCGCCGGACTGGTGCACTTGCGTATGGACGGCAACCGGCGTTTTTATCGCCTCAACCGGGCGGCGCTGGAGCAGTTCAAGCAGGGCGTCCAATTGATTGAGCAGACGCCGCCCGCGCCCGAACCGGTCGTCTCGGACGACGCATGGATCGCGGCGCTGGGTTGGGATGCCGCCGATCAGCAGGTGCTGCGCGATCACACCGTCAGCGGCATCCTGACCCAAATCCCGTCCAAGCAGAAGAAGCTGATCGTCATCCTGCGCTGGCTGGCGACCTTGTTCGAAGCGGATCGGCTCTACACCGAGCCGGAGATCAACGCGATTCTCAAGTCGGTTCACAGCGAGGATCACGTCAGCTTGCGCCGCGATCTGGTCGATTTTGGCTACCTGCGCCGCGAGCGCGGCGGCGGCAAGTATTGGCTCACGCCCGCCGACGAGTTCACCGGGATGCACCTCCCGGAGGCATAGCCTATTTCCCCTCACCCTGCTTGCTGTCGCAAGCCGTCCCTCTCCCACGTCGCCGCTTCGCTTAAGGGGCGAGGGACAAAAACCCGCTGCGTTCCCCCTCTCTCCGCTTGCGTGGGAGAGGGGATGGCAACCGAAGGTTGCTTGGGGTGAGGGGCTAAAAAACTAGCACCGAAGGTTACTCGCAAAAACGGGCGACTCCGTGACAAGTGTCCCCCGCTTTTTTTGCGAAGATCACGTGCGCGGCGCGGAGGAGAAGCATAGGATCAAGCTAGACTTATTAGGCTTCTTTGCCGAGGAGTGCCTTATGACTCAAGCTACGGTAACTTCCCGACCTTATTACAGTGAAGAAGATTTTTGGCGCGTGCGCCGCCTGATCGTCGACACCTACCCGATTACGCTGACCGGACTCAACTGGGAGATGCGGCGCTGGGATGGCTGGCACACGCACCGCACCGAGAAGCAGGCAGACGCCGAACTCGCCCGCCTGATCCATCTGTGGGAGACGTCCGACGGGCAGGTCGTCGGCGCAGTCCACCCGGACGGCGCGGGCGATTGCGTCCTCGAAATCCACCCCGACTACCGCAGCCTTGAAGCCGAGATGTTGGCGTGGGCGGAAGCCAACCTCGCCGCCGAGCGCGACGGCGCGCGCCAGATCAATACCTTCGCCTTCGATCACGACGAGCGTCGTCGCCATCTGCTCGCCGCGCGCGGCTATCAGCAAATGACCTACGGTGACGTCTTCCGGCGGCGGCGCTTCGACGGTCAACCGCTGCCGCGAGTAGAACTTGCCAGCGGCTACGCGCTGCGCTCGACCCGTCCGCACGACGACGGCGACTGTCAGCGGATCGCTGACCTGCTCAACGCAGCCTTCAACCGGACGTTCCACAGCGCCGCCGAGTATCGCCACTTCAGCGAGTGCTCGCCCTCGTTCCGCCACGACCTCAATTTGGTCGCCGAAGCGCCTGACGGATCGTTCGCGGCGCACGTCGGCGTCAACTTCGAGCCGACTTACTGCTACGGCATCTTTGAGCCGGTCTGCACCCATCCCGACCACCAGCGCAAGGGACTCGCCCGCGCCTTGATGAACGAGGGGCTGCATCGCCTTAAAGTGATCGGCGGGCGCGACGCCTACGTCGGCACCGGCGACGGCATGGCGGCGAATTTCCTGTATGAGGTGGTCGGCTTCACCGAGGTCTATCACGGGTACACGTGGCGCAAAACGTTTTGACCTCACCCCTAAATAGCGTTGTCCGGTAGTCGCATCTGCTTGATTATCGCGGGCTACCGCTGTTGACCCCACCCCCGACCCCTCCCCGACTTCAGGGAGGGGAGAGTACCCGCCGTTGGCTGCCTGCAATCTGTTCTAGCGCAGTCCATAGGTGCGAGTTGCGGGGAACTGAGGGGCAGCTTGCGAAGGAATGCCAAAATACCTAGCCGTGACAGCAGGGGGTTAGGCGGTGAGCTTAGTCCCTCCTATCCCTTTTATCAGGGCTATCCTCACAGAAGGGGCGGTGTCTTGACCGCCTCTTTTGCTGTCTAATGGAAACATACCGCAGAGCAGCGCGGTCAGTAGAGCACATTAGAGAGGAATCTAGCTCATGGCAGACGTATTGCAGAGTTTATCCGACGACTTGGCGGCAGCGGTTGAAACCGCCGGACAAAGCATCGTTCGCGTCGAAGGGCGGCGGCGCATGTCCGCCAGCGGGATCATCTGGTCGGCGGACGGCTTGATCGTCACGGCGCATCACGTGCTGGAGCGCGACGAGAACGTCACGATTGGGCTGCCCGGTGGTAAGACCGTCTCGGCATCGCTGATCGGGCGCGACCCGACCACCGACATCGCCCTGCTGAAGGCGGAAGCCAGCGACCTGACGCCCGCCAATTGGTTGGAACTGAGCGCGGTCAAGGTGGGGCATCTAGTGCTGGCGCTCGGTCGCCCGGACGCGGCTGTGCAGGCGACCCTCGGCGTGATCAGCGCGCTCGATCAAGAGTGGCGCACCCACGCCGGTGGGCGCATTGACGCCTTCGTCCAGACCGACGTGGTCATGTACCCCGGCTTCTCCGGCGGTCCGCTGGTGAGCGCGGGCGGCGCGATGATCGGCATGAATAGTTCAGCGCTGGCGCGCGGGGTCAGCTTGACACTCCCGGCGGCGACGCTCAAGCGCGTCGCCGAGACGCTGGCGGCGCACGGGCGCATCAAGCGCGGATTTTTGGGCGTGAGCGCCCAGCCGGTGCGTTTGCCGCAGGCGGTCGCCGAAAGCATCAGTCAGGAGACCGGGCTGCTGTTGGCGGCGGTTGAGCCGGACAGCCCGGCGGATCAGGCGGGCTTGCTGCTCGGCGACACCATGATCAGCCTTGATGGGCAGCCGGTGCGCCACATGGACGACCTGATGGCACTGCTCAGCGGCGACCGCGTCGGGACGAGCGTTCCGGTGAAGGTCGTGCGCGGCGGTCAGGTGGCGGAAGTGCAGGTCACGATTGGCGAGCGCGAAGTCCCCGGCGAATCTGAGCATGGCGAGCATGGCGGTCGTCGCGGGCGCGAATGGCGTCGCGGCGGCTGGGGTTGGGGCGAGTGAGATGACAAGCGTCCTCGATCAGTTGAACGCGGCGCTCTCCGGCGTGCTCGATGGCGTCTGCGCCAGCGTTGTGCAGGTGCGCGACGAATCGCGCGGGGCGGGCGCGGGCACGATCTGGCATTCGGACGGCTTGATTGTCACCAACGCCCACGTCGCCCAAGGCGGACCGCTCAAGGTGGCGCTCTACGATGGGCGCGTCCTCGACGCCCAACTGATCGCCCGCGACGAGGAGAACGACCTCGCGGCGCTGGCAGTTGAGGCGAGCGACCTGCCGACCATCAAGATCGGCAGCACCCGCGAACTGCATCCCGGTCAGTGGGTGATGGCATTAGGGCATCCTTGGGGCGTCGCCAACGCCGCGACCAGCGGTATCCTGATCGGTGTGGGGGATCAGATTCCCGAACTCCCGAACGCATCGAAAGATGCGCGGCGTCACCAATGGGTCGTCGCGGATTTGCATCTGCGACCGGGCAATTCCGGCGGTCCGCTGGTGGATGCCGACGGGCGCATGATTGGCGTCAATACGTTGATGACGGGTCCGGGAGTCGGCGTTGCCGTCTCGGTGGACGTGGTCAAGGCATTTTTGCAGCGGACGATTGGCGGAACAAACGGAGGCGGCTCCGGCAGAAGCCGCGCCGGGCGATCCGCGAGTCGCGTCGGCGATTATCTAGCGACAACCGCAAGGCGATAAACTGTGAAAGCGGCGAGGGCAACCCCGCCGCTTTTCACGCCTCCATGCGTTGAAATCTAGAGGTCGCTGAATAGCCGGATTTTTCGTAGGGGCGTTACATGTAACGCCCCTACACTCCACGCTACTCTCTAACTAATCCCGAAGGTGACCTGCACCTCGACGGTGACGCTGATCTGCCCGCTGCTGACCGGCTGGCTGGATTGGCTCGCCGCCATGGCGATGCCGCGCACCGCTGGCACCGGCTGCCCGCTGCTCTGCGGCACTTCGGTGACGATCACCGGCGCGCCCAGCGTGACGTTGAGCGCCGACGCCAACTGACTGGCGCTCGCTTGAGCCTTGGCGACCGCTTGCGCGCGGGCTTGCTGTTCCAGCGCCGACGAGTCCTGAATGCCGAAATTCAGGTTGTAGATCGTGTTCGCGCCCGCGCCGACGGCGGAGGTCAAGACGTCTTCGACCTTGGTCACGTCGAGCACCGTCACCTGCACGGTATTGCTGACGTGATAAACCGTCTTCCCGGTCGCCTGACCGCTTTGCGGATCGTATTGATCCTGTGGGCTGACGTTGATGCCGCTGGTCTGGATGTCTTTGGCGTCGATTCCGAGTCCCTGTAGGGCGTCCAGTATGTCGCTGATCGCCTGCCCGGTTTGCGAAAACGCCGTCGCGAGGTCGGGATCGACCGATTCGACGCCTAGCTCGACGTAGGCGACGTCGGGCGCCGCATAGGCAGTCCCGGAACCCGTCACCGTCAGGGTATTTGTCGGAGTCTGGGTCACATCCTGAGCGCTCGCCGGGAGCGCCAGCGCTAGCGCCATCAGGACCAGCCCTGAAATTGCCATGAAGCGTC
Organism: uncultured Chloroflexia bacterium; assembly: GCA_963826685.1. Taxonomy (GTDB): domain Bacteria; phylum Chloroflexota; class Anaerolineae; order Aggregatilineales; family Phototrophicaceae; genus Flexifilum. The sequence goes on from CAWGYC010000014.1 coordinate 540,667, forward strand.
CGAACTTGTGGTTCATACTGTCCACCTTTCTGCTGCTCGGTCACGGATATTACGATGTGATGTAATGCTTAACTTAATTGTACGAAGACAATCCGTGAATTTCAAGCGTCGTAGGTTAGCGTTGGCTGAAAGGTGGTGAGAACGGCGTGTAGGGGCAGAACTCAGTTCTGCTCCCCTACGAATTCTGCCTGCGACGAGGGATTGGAGGGGCGTTCCATGCGGGTGTACGAAAAATCTGTTTTGACCCCACCCCCAGCCCCTCCCCGACTTCAGGGAGGGGAGACTGCCTGCGTCCGTTTCGAGTGGGCGTAGTCAAATTTGATGACTTCTCGACACAGCAGAGCGGCTCTTAAACAGCCACATGGAACGCCGCTATGGACTCTGGTTTACTGACCGGCGGTGCTGACCGTCAGCTTGTAGTGCCCGCCGGTATACCCCTGCTGATCGCCATCACGCAGCACGACGATCCGGTACGTCCCGGCGCTCGGCAGTTGATAGCCGGTGATCAGCGCCGTGTCTTTCGTGTCTTCGTAGTAAGCGCTGCGGAGTTCCTGATTGTTGGCGTCGCGGATCGACAAGCGCGGCACCAGCGTGCCATCGGTGCGCACGACTGTCACGTCGATGCTGCCCGCGTCGGTGGCGTTGAGCGTCCAAGCGTTCTGCCACATCGCGTTGGTGATCTCGCCCTCGACTGGCGTCCCCAGCGTCACCTCGCCGACCGGTTCGCTGAGCTTGGGGCTGCCTTCGCCGCTGCCGATCAGCGACACCGTTAGCGCGTAGTCGCCCCGGCTGTTGCCGTTGGCGTCCTGCGCGCGCTGCACGCGCACGGTGTAGGTGCCGGGTCCGGCGAAGTCGTAGCGCTCGATGCTGGCGGTCGCGCCGGTGTTGTCGTTGTAGCCGTGCCGGAGTTCCTGACCGCTGCCGCCGATCAGCGAGATTTCCGGCTGAAGGTCGCCGCTGGTGCGCTCGACGCTAATCGTGACCGTATCGCCCGCGTCAGTCTTGAGCTGCCAATCCTGATACCACTGAGCGTTGCTGATCGTGCCGTCGAGCGCGGTGTCATACGTCACTTGACCGGGCGCGCCGGCCAGATTGGGGCTGCCTTCGCCCGATCCGACCAGATGAAGCGTCAGTTCATAAGTACCGAGCGTGTTCCCGTTCTGGTCGTTCTGCCGGGTGACGGCAATCGTATACTGACCGGGAGCGGGCAGTTCGTAGCTGCCGGTATCGGCAGTCGCGTTTTCGTTGTAGCCCGTCCGCAGCAATTCGCCGTTGGCGTCGCGGATGTCCACCACCGGGTAGAGCGTGCCGCCCGTCCGCGTGGCGATCACCTGAATGTAGTCGGCGGCTTGGGCGTTGTAGGTGTACAAGTGCTGCCAATGGGTCGCGGTGATCTCGCCGTCGACCGGGGTATCGGCTTGGAGTTCGCCCATGATCGTCTGGTTGTTCGGGTTGGTATCCGCCGTGCCCAGCGGAGTCACGGTCAGGGTGTAGCCGCCGCTGGTCGAGCCGGTCTCGCCGCCATCGCGCGAGACTTCGACCGTGTATTCGCCCCGGTCGGGGATGGTGGTGTCGTCGATTTGCGCCGTTGCGTAGGTGTAGTCCGCGCCGTAGCTGTCGGCGATGGCGTTGCCGGTCGCGTCGAGGATTTGGACTTTGGGGATCAGGTTGCCGTCCGTCCGCGTGACCGTCACCTGCACGCGATCCGCTGAGGCGGTGCGCAGTATCCAATCCTGCGTGAAATTGGTGTCGTCAATCGCGCCCGTGACGGGCGTGCCGTAGCTCAGCGCCGTCGATTGCTGGGCGGTCGCTTCCGGGGTCGCGTCCTGCGCCCATACACCGCTGAACGCGAGCAGGGCGATCACAAAAGTGGTGAGCAAAACGAGATCGCTTGGTCACAATCTGCCTTCCTTTAATTTCCAATGCAATGAACGTACAACGATCCATGCTAGCACAAATCGGCGAGCAGGGATGCGATCATCTTTCACATGAGTCGTAAAAACGCGGCGAAAAGGTGGGTGACGCGGGAAAACAGGATGCGGTCGGGGCAGGTTTCAGCGGGCGTTGAAAAAGCACTATGGTCGTCGTTTCGACCCCACCCCCAACCCCTCCCCGACTTCAGGGAGGGGAGCGTGCCTCGTCCATTTCAAGGGTAAGTTATCGCGCTTGGCGATATTTTGAGATAGCAAAGGTGTTTTTAAACACCCGCTCAAACCTGCCTCTACTCTGACGCTGGTCGTAACGCGATTACCCCGTCGTCTTCATCCCGGCGGCGATGCCGTTGATGCTCGCCAGCACCGCTTCCAGCAGCACGTCGGAGTTCGCCGTGCCCGGCGTCAGCGCCCGCAGACGGCGCAGCAGCGTCACCTGAATGTAATTGAGCGGATCGACGTAAGGGTTGCGCCGCTCAATCGAAAGCTGCATGAACGGGATGTGGTCGAGCAGGTCTTCCTGCCCCATGATCCGGCAGATGTACTGGCGGGCGCGCTCGTGCTCGTCCTGCATTTGCAGATAAATGTCCATCCGCGTCTGCTCGTCGCTGACCAGTGTGGCGTACAGCCCGGCGATCCCCATGTCCGCTTTGGCGATGTCCAGTTCGACGTTCTCGACCAGCGCCGTGAAGAACGACCATTCTTTGTACATCGTTTGCAGCCTGCTCAAGCCGTCGTCGCGTTCGGCGTAAGCTGCCAGCCCCGTACCAACCCCATACCAACTGGGGATGATGGCGCGGCTTTGCATCCACGAGAACATCCACGGGATGGCGCGGATCGACTCGAATCCCCCTTTGCTGCGCTTCGCCGGACGGCTGCCAATCGGCAGGCGCGCCAGTTCGTTGATCGGCGTGCCCTGATTCCAGTAGTCGAGGAAGCCGGGCGTTTCGTAGACGAATTTGCGATACGTTTCCTCGCCCGCCGCCGAGATCGTATCCATCGCTTCGCGCCATTCGGGTTGGACTTTGACCTGCGCTGGCGCCCCTAGCGCCGTCAACCCGGCGTGGATCACCTGCTGCAAGTGCCGCCGGGCAATCGCTTCGTTGCCGTAGCGATAGGCGATCACCTCGCCTTGTTCCGTGATCTTGATCGGACCCTGAAAGGCGTTCGGCGGCTGCGCGAGGATCGCCCGGTTGGTGGGACCGCCGCCGCGTCCGATGCTGCCGCCGCGTCCGTGAAACAGTTCCAGCTTGACGCCGTGCTTGACGCAGATGTCGGCGAGCGCCTGCTGCGCCGCGTACAGATTCCAATTCGAGGACAGGTAGCCGCCGTCCTTGTTGCTGTCGGAGTAGCCCAGCATGATCTGCTGGCGCATCCCGCGAATGGCGAGGTGCTTGGCGTATTCGGCATTCTTGAACAGCGTCTTCATGATCTCCGGCGCGGCGATCAAGTCGTCGATGGTCTCGAACAGCGGCACGATGTCGACGTCGTCCTGCACGCCGACCTCGTGCGCGAACAGCAGCATCGTCAGAACGTCGCTGGGCGCGGTGCTCATGCTGGCGATCACGCTGTCGATCACGCTGCTGCCGTATTTCCGGTGCGCCCGCGCGATCATCCGCCACGTAGCGATCACCCGGTTGGTCGTCTCCGAGAAATTCGGCTCGACCGGGAAGAACGGGCGCGGGCTGGTGATCTCGTGGGTCAGCAGGGCTTGCTTGTCGGTTTCGGGCAGGTCGTCGTAGTATTCCGCTTGACCGTAGAAGCGCAGCAGTTCGGCGACCGTCGAGCGATGCAGCCGGGCGTCCTCGCGGATGTCGAGCGGGACGAGGTGCAGCCCGAACAGGCGGACTTTCTCCATCAGGCGGCGCAGTGTGCCGTCGGCGACGAACTCGCCCTGATTCGCCTTCAGGCTGTCGCTGACGATCCGCAGGTCAGCCAGTAGGTCGGCATTCGTCCGGTACTCGTCGGCGTTGAGATTCGCCCAGATCAAGCCCATCATCAAGCGATAGACTTCGTCGGGCGCTTCCTCCGGGAAACCGCCGCTCTGGACGTGCTCCAGCAGTTCTGGCGATACGCCAATTTCGTTGGTCGATTGAGTCAGGTGGTCGCGCAGGAAGGCGATCTCGCGGATGTAGACCTGCCGCGCTGCCGCGCGCAGGGTCGATAGCGTCTGCAAAGTCACGTCGGCGGTGACGTTGGGATTGCCGTCCCGGTCGCCACCGATCCACGAGGCGAATTGCAGCACCGGCGGCAGCCGCGACCAGTCGGCGTCGGGGTAGTGCTGTTCGAGCACCGCGCGCAGGTCGTCGTAGATGTCGAGCGTCACGTCCATGATCACCGAGGTGATGAAGTACAGCCCGAAATCGACCTCATCCTCGACTTTCGGGCGTGAGGCGCGCGTCGGGCGCGTCTGCCACAGTTCCTCGATCTCCTCGGTGAGCGTCGTCTCCATTTCGCGGAGTTCGCGCGGCAGCAGAAGCCGCTGCTCGTCCTTGTGGGCGATCATCTCGGCGATCTGGCGCAGCTTGATCAGGACTTCTTTCCGCTTCGCTTCGGACGGGTGGGCGGTGACGACCAGCCGCACGCGCAGCTTGTCGAGCAGGGCGCGCATCTGATCGGCATCGACTCCGGCGGCGCGCAAATTAGCGATGGCGCTGTCAATCGACTCGGTCAGCGGCGCTTTGGCTTCACGGCTGCGCAGCACGCGGATCCGCTGCTGGTCTTCGGCAATGTTGATCAACTGGAAATAGTTGCTAAACGCTTTCGTCAGCACGCGCAGCGACTTCACGTCGAGGCTGTCAATCGTGGTGCGCAGCGCATCTTCGGCGGCTTGATCACCCCGGCGGCGACCCTTCGCATCGGTGCGCACCCGCTCGACCAGTTCGAAGGCATCGTCGCCATGCTGCTCGCGGATCACGACGCCGAGCAGCCCGGCAAGCAGCTTAATATCAGCGCTCAGCGCGCTGGTAAGATCAGTTTCCTGCATTGTTGTTGTCCCTTGATCTACGCGCCGTAGATGATACCGCATTGAGGGACGATGGTTCAAAATTACATGAATGGAGAGCTTGTTTGGTAAGCAAGTATCAGACACTCGTTCAGCCGAGTGCCTCGATTTCCTTGATCATCCTCTGTGCGATGACGTCCCAGTTCAGGTATTCTTGATACCTTCTGTATGCCTTTTCTCCCAACTGGGTAAGCTGATTTGTCTGTAGCAGATCCACAATTGCTTCGACGGCATCGGCAACAAAAGTTTCCGGATTGGTGAACTTGATCTCATCGTCATTGAATAGATCGCTCAACCCTCCGATCCGATTGGCGACACCGGGCATGTGAAATGCCGCAGCTTCCGCCAGCACAGCCGAACACATATCCGCCTGTGTAGGAAAAATGAAGATGTGACATAACTGATACAAATCCGTGATCTGTTTGAACTCGTCGGGAATCCATTTCCGTAGAAATCCATGAACCACCATGTGATCATGAGCAACGGGAGGCGTACACCCGACAACGTGAAGTGTGGTATCAATCCCACGCTTCAACAATTGATCGACGACCCCCAAAGTTTGTAGACCGCCTTTACGCTTCCAGTCGACCCCGACCCACAGTAAATGCAGAGGTGGTGGAAGCGGTTTTTCGACCGCAATTGGTGGCGTGTAATTCATCAAATTCGCGCCGATATGAACGACCGAACGCTTTTCCGTTGGGACGTCATTATCAAGTTCTGCGCTTGCTCTTTGAAAGGCGAACTCGGAGGTTAAGAAGACGCGATCTACGTTGGCGATGGACTGCTTCCCCAACCGCCTGAGTTCGCGTAGCTGCTGCGGAGCCATCTTGGAACGGCTCCAATTGCCATAAAAGTCAATCTTGGATCCATAAAGCGTGTCGGAGAAGATCAAACCTTTCACCGATGGCGATGTCCAGTAAGGGAAATACCCTTGTCCTCCAATTGCCACATCAGCACCTAAGCGTTTAGATGTTTCCTGCGCGCGCCCAGATAACTTTTCGAGAACTGCTGGATTTAACCCGTATTTATAATCTTTTCCGGTAAAGCGCGCACGAGTCCTGAGGTAAATCGACTCTACGCGGGACAATTGTTCGGGAGAAATTTGAGCGGGAATTACGTCAGCGTATCTTGACAGAGCGTGGTAGAGATGGTAGGTGATTCCTGACCAATGGCGCACATCTTCTGCTGCGTTCGTTTGTGATAGATAGGCGATTCGTATCATCAATCTCTCCAATCGGGTTTTGGATGGTCAGCTACAGACCTTTGTGTAAATCACGTCGCTTCCAGAGCGTTTCGTTTTTCGAACGCACGGTGAGGACGTAATCAGCCAACCGGCGCCTGTTGTATTTGGTGGGATTCAGTGCACAAAGAACTGCTCGCTTCATTAGGTTGATCGCCCAGCGCTAGTCACAGTAACGCGCGGAACGATCAAATGATTGTACCTACTGTTGCATTAGTAGGCGCCCCTATTTATAAGTGAGATGTGGGAAGCTAGCATATTATGATGCAGCATGATCACGGATTGCAAACTGCAATTCGCCGCGGATGCCGAATCCACCAGAAGCAGAGACGTAGCTAGTCAACAATCCTTTGCTAATGATCCTATTGTTTCTAGAATCGGTCAGTGCTATAGTGTTGGACATAACGAGCGAACGCCGTGACGAGCGGCGAATCGCTCCCTACAAACACTCATCAAGAGCGGTGGAGGGTTCGGCCCTGTGATACCGCGGCAACCCCCTGAGCGCAGGGAAGGTGCCAAGTCCGGCAGGGTGCAAACTCTGACAGATGAGCGGTGAATCGAGATCATCTCAACACCTCTCCCTGTCGGAGCGGTGTTTTTATTTGGAGTAAGGAGAGGTCTCATGGTTCAGGTCAAGCCTGCAATGGCAAGCTCGTCGTTCATGACGTCGCCGAGCTACTTTTTCACGTCGGAGTCGGTGTCGGAGGGGCATCCCGACAAGATGTGCGACCAGATTTCGGACGCGGTGCTCGACGCGATTATTGCGCAAGATCCCAATGCGCGCGTCGCGTGCGAGTCGGCGACGACCACCGGGGTCGTCTTCGTCTTCGGCGAGATCACGACGACTTCCTACGTTGACATCGAAAAGATCGTCCGCGAGACGGTGCGCGGTATCGGCTACACGCGCGGAAAATACGGCTTCGACGCCGACACCTGCGCCGTGATGGTCTCGATCAAGGAGCAGTCGCCCGACATTGCGCAGGGCGTCGATCACGCGCTGGAAGAACGCGAAGCTCACCTGTCCGAAGCGCAGATCGACGAGACCGGCGCCGGCGATCAGGGGATGATGATCGGCTTCGCTTGTGACGAGACCCCCGAATACATGCCGCTGACCATCTCGCTGGCGCATAAGCTGACCCGTCGCCTCGCCGAAGCGCGCAAAACGGGTGAGATCAAGTGGCTGCGTCCCGACGCTAAGAGTCAGGTGACGGTCGAGTACGAATACGGTAAGCCGAAGCGCGTTTCCGCCGTCGTCATCTCGACCCAGCACGCGCCGGAAGTTGATAACGCGACCATCCGCCGCACCATCATCGACAAGGTGATTAATGACGTCGTCCCTGCCGAACTGCTGGACGAGCAAACGCGCATTTACGTCAATCCGACCGGACGCTTCGTCACCGGTGGTCCGTTGGGCGATGCGGGCTTGACCGGGCGTAAGATCATCGTCGACACTTACGGCGGCGTCGCCCGGCACGGCGGCGGCGCGTTCTCCGGCAAAGACCCGACCAAGGTTGACCGCAGCGCCGCGTACATGGCGCGCTACATCGCCAAGAACGTCGTCGCGGCGGGGTTAGCGGCGCGCTTCGAGCTTCAGGTCTCCTACGCGATTGGCGTCTCGCACCCGACCTCGCTCGCCGTCGAGACTTTCGGCACCGGCAACATCCCCGACGACGAAATCGAGGCGCTGATCCGCAAGCACTTCGACATGCGTCCGGCGGCGATCATCCGCGATCTGAATCTGCGCCGTCCGATCTACCAGCAGGTGGCGGCTTACGGGCACTTCGGGCGCGATGATCTCGACGTGCCATGGGAGCAGACCGACAAGGCTGACCTGCTGCGCGACGACGCGGGACTGTAAAACGCACAAATTCGGGTGCGCGGTGTGTACGCCCACGCATCAAAACTTTCGTCATTGTAGGGGCGGGTTGCAAACCCGCCCCTACGTGCGAGTCCCGGTCTGACCCTCGCCATCCTTTTTGCCCCGGCTCGAATCGTGGGTGTATAGTTTGAATGGGCAGTTATACCGGGGAAAAACTGATGCGCGCCTTGAGAAGATTCGGCAGATTCTTCAAGAACTTCATGATCGTTTTTTCGTTCGTCGTCAATCTGGTGCTGATCATCGTGGTTGTGGCGCTGGTCGTGACAATTTTCGACCTGAAGAACAATGTCGTCACGCCGTTGGTGACCGGGCTGCACAGCAGCTTCGTCGGCTTGGACGAATCGACCATCGACTGGACGATCCCGGTGCGCGATACCATCCCGGTCAAGTTCGATCTCCCGCTCAATCAGGAGACGGTCGTTACGCTGACCCATTCCGTCCCGCTGTCGGTCGCCGCGACCATCAATCTGCCGGGGGTCGGGCAGTTGAACAACGCGCAGGTCTATCTCTCGCTGCCCGCCGGGCTGGAACTGCCGGTGCAGCTTGACCTGACCGTCCCGGTCGATCAGATGCTCGACGTTGCCCTCGACGTGCGCGCGGTCATCCCCTTGAGCCAGACTCAGCTTCACGACCCGATTGACAACCTCCGCCTCGTCTTCGAGCCGATTGCCCGCGCGCTCTACAATTTGCCCAACAACTTCGGCGAGGCGCAGCAGATGGTCGGCGACGTGCTGGCGGGCAAGCCGGTCGATTTGCTGGCGGAAAACGCCTACTCGCGCGACCCGTGGCCCGGCTTCTCGCGCACGGCGGGTTTGAATTACGAGCTTGCCAACGAACCCGTCCCGGCGGAAAACCGCCCGGTCGAGACCGGAATCGTCATCACCGGCGGAATCCCCTCGCTCGACGAACTGCTGCGCCCGGAGATTTATCAAGACGGTGGACCAGCGGCGGTGAATGGGCAGGCAGAAGCCCAGTTAGCGCCTGACGTGCCGGGGTATAATTTTGATGGATCGTATGCCGCGCAGACCGCTTCCGGCGTGGAACTCAACACCTCGTCCGCCCCTGACGATCTCGGCATTTTGCCGACGCCTGCGCCCGGCGGCTGAGGTTACAAATCTTTAACTTTGCCGCGAACGCGGGATTGCGCCTAGTCGTCTTGTCGGCGTCGGTCGATAATATTGTTTGACATTCTGTGTTCGCGTTTTCATGCTGTGAGCTAAACTGATGAGCCAACCGAAACGTCAGCCGGACTCTCGCCCGCCGATCTGTGATTATGAGGGTTCCAACTACCGCACCGAATTCTGGGAGCAGCGCGGGCGTGATTACGAAGATCGCGTTGAGCGGATCGCGCTGCGGCGCTTGCTGCCTCAGCGCGGCTATCGTCTGCTCGAAATTGGCGCGGGCTTCGGGCGCTTGACCAACGAATACGACGGCTATCAGCAGGTCGTGCTGCTCGATTATTCGCTGTCTCAGCTTCAGTATGCTCAGGAGCATCTGGGGCGGTCGGATCGCTACGTCTACGTGGCGGCGGACGCCTACCATCTGCCCTTCCACCCCGGCGTCTTCGACGGCGCGACCATGATCCGGGTGCTGCACCACATGGCGCAGGTCGAGACGGTGTTGGCGCAGGTGCGGCGTGTGCTCGCGCCGATGGGCGTCTTCGTGCTGGAGCACGCCAACAAGCGCAATATCAAATCGGTGCTGCGTTACAGCCTCAAGCTGCAAGACTGGAATCCCTTCGACCCCGCGCCGGTCGAATTCGTCGAGTTGAATTTCGACTTCCACCCCGAACACATCCGCCGCGAGCTGCTGCTCTCCGGTTTCAACGTCCAGCAGCGGCTGCCGGTGTCGCTGTTCCGCGTCGATCAGTTGAAGGATAACCTGCCGCTTGATCTGCTGACGAGCCTCGACAGCCTCTTTCAGACCAGCGGGCTGCTCTATGCGCCCAGCGTCTTCGTCCGCAGCATCGCCGTCGGCAATACGCCCAACAATCTGGAGCGCGATCTGCTGTTCGCCTGCCCGGAATGCGGCGGCGAACTGACGCATCAGGGCGATACCGTTACCTGCCTGCGCGAGGGGCTGCGCTGGGCGATCCGCGACGGCATCTACGACTTCAAAGCGCCGCTCGACGGCGACGACTGACGCCGATCAAGCCCAAAGGAATCGTATCATGCACCCCTCTGTGACCAACCGCCGGTTAGGTTATCCTGACGATGCGCGCTTGTTGATCGTCAATGCTGACGATTTCGGCATGTACTACGCCATCAATGCCGCAATCGAGCAGGCATTCGAGTACGGTTTCGTCCGATCCACTAGTCTGATGGTGCCTTGTCCGCTTGCGCTGCAAGCGATGGGGTGGCTCAAAGACCATCCCGAAATCCCCTTTGCCGTCCACCTGACTTTCCTCCGTGATTACCCACATTGGAACTGGCGTCCGCTCACGTGCGGCGAACAAGTGCCTTCCCTAATCGACGAGACCGGCGCGTTCTATCTGTTTGACCGCATGGGCGAATTTCGAACGCGAGCCAGCCCCACCGAGTTGGAGGTCGAATTCAGGGCGCAGATCGAGACGGTGCTCACCGCCGGACTGAAGCCGACTCATCTGGACTGGCACGCGCTGCGCTTCGGTGCGCGCACGGATATTTTCGACTTGATGATCGCGCTGGCGCGTGAGTACAGGTTGGCGCTGCGCGTCATCGGACAGCCGTTCATCGATCAGGTGCAGCGTCAGGGATTGCCCGCCAGCGATTACATGATGCTGGACAGCACGTCGCTGCCCACCGAGGGCAAAGCCGCCCGCTACGCCCAGCTTCTGCGCGATCTGCCTGAAGGACTCAGCGAGTGGGCAGTACATCCCGCCCTCGGCAGCGAGGAGGCGCAAGCTGTCGATCCCGCCATTTGGCAGATGCGCCGCGCCGATTTTGAATTCGTCACGTCGCCAGACGCCCGCGCGATCATACGGCAAGAGGGGATTATCCTGCTGGACTACAAGCCACTTCAGAACGTGTGGAACGGCTAGTGTGGTTTGTAGCAGGACGCAGCACGCTGCGCTCAAAACAGCCTAATTCATCAACTGCTCGATCAGCTTCACGGCTGTGCCGACGCCGTCTTCCGCACGAATTTTCGCGCCGAAGTCGGCGGCGGTTTGCTGCATGGTCGCGTCGGTAGTGATCTGGCGGATGCCAGCGGCGAGCGCCTCGACCGTCAGCTTTTGCCGCTTGATCGGCGCTGCGCCGACGCCCAGTTCGTGGACGCGCCGCCCCCAGTAGGGCTGATCGGCGAGGTGGGGGATAACCAACGTCGGTTTGCCCGCCCGCAGTCCGGCGGCGGTGGTTCCCGCGCCGCCGTGATGTACGACTGCCGCGACGCGCGGAAACAGCCAGTCGTGCGGCGCGTGATCGACCACATAGATCGCTTCCGACTGCGTGCTGATCTGCCCGCCCCAACCGCTGGCGATGATCCCGCGCTGACCGGTCTGCTGGAGGGCGGCGGTCATCAAGCTGTAGGTCTGCCCCGGATCGCGGCTGGGCATACTGCCGAAACCGACGTAAACCGGCGGTGCGCCCGCATCCAACCAGCGGACGAGGTCATCCGGCGGCTGCCAGTCGGGGACATCCAAGAACCAATAGCCGGTCGCGTGGACGTTGGCGCGCCAGTCGTCCGGTGGCGGGACGACGAGCGGGCTGAAGCCGTAGAGCGTCGGTAGGGCGTGGATCGCGCGCGTGTACGAGGCGATGCTGTGTTCCGGCAGTCCCAAGCGGCGGCGGAATTCGTTGGTCTTCTCGCGAGCGACGATCCAGATCATGGCTTCGCTCAGCTGCCCGACCCACCGGTTGAGGATCGAATCGCGGCGCGGGATCAGCGCGTTCAGGCTGGCAGCGCCGCTGCGGGTTGCGCTGTAAGGCTGAAGCGTGGCGTCGATCAGCCGGACGCCGTTTTGCTCGCTGACCGCCTGCGCCATCGGCACAGTCAAGAAACTGCTTAAGATCAGGTCGGCTCCTTGAGCCGTTTCGGCGATCACCCCGCCGACTTCCAGCGCGTTCTGGTCGAAGGCGCGCTTGACGTAACGAAGCTGCTTGTACGGGTTCGATTCCTCGACCCACGCGATCCCTTCGTCGCCTTGCATCACCGCTTGGGTGTCGATAGTGCCGACGAAGTGCTGCAAGCCGTGCTCGCGCGCGAGCGCTTCGAAATTGCTCCCGGCGACGAAGGTCACGACGTGTCCATTGGCTTCTAAACCTTTCGCCAGCGGAATACAGGGCTGAACGTCGCCGCGCGACCCGAAGGCAAGCAGGGTGATCCGCACCTAGAGTTCCTCCAAATGGTCGGCGACCCAAGCGTTGTAGCGTTCGCGCAGCGCTTTCGTCTGCTTGCCCGGTTTACCGCTGCCGAGCGTGATCTCGTCGATCACCACCACCGGGATGATCCCCCGGCTGCTGCTGGTGACGAAGGCTTCTTCAAGGCGGGGAATATCGACTACGTTGACGGCTTCGCGGCGCACCGGCAGCACCTCCGGCGCGACTTCAAACACGACCTGCTGCGCGATCCCCGGCAGCACGTCTTTCCCGGCGCTGCGCAGTTCGCCGTGCAGGATGGCGTAAAAGTTGCTGCTCATGCCTTCGAGGATGTCGCCGGTCTTGCTCAGCAGCAGCCCGGTGTAGATTCCCGCTGGCAGCGCCGCTTCGACGGCTTGGCGGTCGTGCATCCAGCCGGTCGTCTTGGCGGCGGGCGTGACCCGCGCGGCGCTGCTGACGGTCACGCAGCGGATACCATGTTCGTAAACGTCGGGCGGCTGCGGCGCGAACGGCTCGACTGAGAGGATCAACTGATCCGGCTGCACCTTGGGCACGGTGACGCGGAAGCGCACGCTGCCGAAATCCGCCTCGGCGATCATCTGACGCAGGGCGGCGCGCAGCCGCGCCCGGTCGAGCGTGAGCGGAATCCCCGCCAGCCGCGCCGAGTTTTCAAGCCGGTCAAGGTGGGCGTCCAGTTTCAAGACCTGAAAGCGGTGGTAAGTGTTGGTGATTGTGTAGACGCCGTCGTAAGGTTCGTGCGTGGCGGCGTCCGCCAATGAGGTCGCTTGATAGGGTGCGGGAGACAGCCCTCCGGCGGTTAGGATGCGAATTAGGCAGGGCATGGCAGCAGCTTTCGGTACGAACAGGATCGGCAGTCGCTCGATTGTAAGATGCGCGCGGCGCAGGCACAAGAAATGCTTGACACGCTCAATCAAAAACGCTACGATTACGGCGGCTTTGAAGATAACAGGCGTTCAAATGCAGTTCTTCGGCTCGATGTCGACTACTATGGGTATGACTACTCCACATAATCATGTGCGGGGGAGTTTGCGCGTACTGTAGTCCAGCCGAACGGCGAAGTGACAACAAGCGTGTGGGAACCCCCCACACGCTTTTTTTGTTTATTGGGGCTAGAGCAGCACATGGAGCGGACATGAGTACCCTAACGATGAAATTTGGTGGGACATCGGTGGGCAGCCCGGAAGCAATCGGGAACGTCGTGCAGATTGTGAGCGACGAAGTTGGACGCGGCAGCCAAGTGGTCGTCGTCGTCTCGGCGATGTCGGGCGTCACCGATGCGCTGATCGCCTCGGTGCGCGAGGCGGCGGTCGGCAACAAGTGGGGCTACTTGTCCGGCTCGCAGAAGCTGCGCGACCGTCACGTCGAAGCGCTCAACTGGCTGATCGGCGCGGGCAGCGACCGCGATAACGTCATGTTGGAACTGGATCGGCTGTTGGCGCAGCACGTCGAACTCTGCCACGCCGTCAACACGCTGGGCGAGGCGACCCCGCGCATCACCGACGCGGTGATCTCCTTCGGCGAGCGCATGAGCAGCCGGATCGTCGCGGCGGCGCTGCGCCAGCAGGGGATCAAGGCGCAAGCCTTCGACGCGGGCGACTTCATCATCACCGACGATCATTTTGGCAGCGCCGTTCCGCTCTGGGATGCGACCGAAACGCGCATCCGCGATTATCTGGTGCCGCTGCTGGAACGCGGCGTCACCCCGGTGATCACGGGCTTCATCGGCGCGACGCGCGCCGGGCACCCGACCACGCTGGGGCGCGGCGGCAGTGACTACAGCGGCGCGATCTTCGCCGCCTACACCGACAGCAGCGAACTGGTGATCTGGACGGACGTGGATGGTGTGATGACGACCGACCCGCGCATCGACAAACGGGCGCGCGTGCTGCCCAGCGTCTCCTATACCGAAGTCGGCGAACTCGCCTTTTACGGCGCAAAGGTGCTGCACCCCAAAACCGTCCAGCCGATCCTCAAGCGCGGCATTCCGATGCGCGTCCGCAATACGTTTAATCCGGCGCATCCCGGCACGCTGATCGAGCAGACCAGTGCTCCCTGCGATACGGTCATCAAGGCGGTGACAAGCGTTCGCAGCGTCAGCCTCGTGACCGTCGGCGGGCGCGGCATGATCGGCGTGCCGGGGATCGCCGGACGGACGTTCCTCGCGGCGGCGAAGGCGGGCGCGAACATCCTCATGATCTCGCAGGCGTCGTCCGAGCAGAGCTTCTGCTTCGTGCTGATGGATGATCGGGTTGATGCGGCGCACGCCGCTATCGAGACTGAACTCATGGAGGAGATCGAGCGGCAGGACGTCGAGACCATCGAAGTCTTGCGCGAGGTCGCCGTCGTGACGGTGGTTGGGGCAGGGATGCGCGGGACGCCGGGCGTCGCCGGACGGGTGTTCACGGTGATGGGCGAAAGCGTGGTCAACGTGGTCGCCATCGCGCAGGGCGCGAGCGAGTGCAGCATCTCGTTCGTGATCGACGAGGACAATCTCGAAAAGGCGGTCGTCGCGCTCCACGGTCTCGCCCTCGAAGCTGTCCCCACTTGACCAAAGCGCTCATCATGTAGGGGCAGATTTCAAATCTGCCCCTTCTTAAAGGTTGTTCAACTCATCTTGGTATTCGTCAGCCGTGAGACTGACGTCTTTCAGAATGTCGGCGATCAAAGGACGCGCTAAATCTTTGCTTCCGTGATTGGGAACGGTCGTTGTTCTGCCGTCTGGATGCCGATAAAAAACATGACTTCCTTTCTGCCGCGTGACTTCGAAACCTAGCTTGCGAAGTAGGCGATCCATTGTCTTGAAGTCGATGAGTTTGAGCCGACTCACACGGCAACCTCAACCTGTTGAATCCCGACGAAGCGTGGCAAGTCATCGAGTTCATCAAGTCCATATTCCTCTAAACACAGGGCAACGACTTCTTGCAGGTTTGCCTGAAGCTCGTTGAGGGACTCGCCCTGCGTGTGCGCACCGGGCAGCCCCGGCACGATGCCCACGTACTGCTTCGTCTCCGGATCGTATTCGATGTAAGCGGTAAACGTCCGCATCTGTCGCTCTCCACTCTTTGATTAGTTCTATTTTAGCGCGGATAGACCGCCAGCACCGTCGGCACGGCGTCGAACGAGACGATCTGATAGCTCGGCTGACCGGGCACGTTCAGCGCCAGCAGCGTCGATCCGCCGCCGTCGAGGTTGACCGCGTTGACGAGGTTGAGGTCGCTTGCCGCGAGGTAGGCGCTCAAATCGACCAGTCGCATCCCAACCACTGACGCGGTGACGATCAGCACGATCCGCCCCTGCGTATCCTGTCCCGCGACCGTCCGCCGCGAGATGCGGTCGTTCTCCGGGTTCGAGAACGACGCCTGTCCGTTGGTGATCAGCATCGGGAAGGCTTGCACCGCCTGTTCCAGCGGCTCGCCTAGATACGGTTCGAGGATCGTCGAGCGCACGCGCACGCCGCCGTTCTGGACTTGCAGCATCCCGCCCATGCCTTGATAGGCTTGCCCATAGGCGATGCCGTCGGCGACGACCAAGCCCAGCGCTCGGTTTTGCGGATCGAAGTAATTGGCGTTGACGAAGGCGACCGCGCCGGGCAGGTCGGCGCGCCACGCCGACAGGCTGAGCGGATCGCCGGGGCGGTAATGGACGCGGAAGCGGTAGTAAGCGG
Source organism: uncultured Chloroflexia bacterium (assembly GCA_963826685.1). Lineage (GTDB taxonomy): Bacteria > Chloroflexota > Anaerolineae > Aggregatilineales > Phototrophicaceae > Flexifilum. Next base: position 556,701 of record CAWGYC010000014.1, read on the forward strand.
GGTCGATCCGCAGCGCGACGATTTGGGTGAGCGGGTAGTCGCCGCCGGGTCGGGTGCTGCGCCGCTCCAAACCCGGCGCGACCGTCTCCCACGCGGACACGGTCGTCGCATCGACGACCGGGCTAGTTGGCGTGACGCAGCCATTCAGGAGTATGGCTGCCAGTAGGGGAATCCCGCCGAACAACGGACGCAGCATCGGCGCGCGTGCCGCCGCGCGGTTGAGGGTATCGATCAAGCTCTGAAAACGCTCTATTTCCGCCTCGTTCCATCTTGTTCGGGCGATCAAACCATGCTATACTCTAGCGCACGTTGGGGGTTTCACCAACGTCAGTGAGTCGGGCGTGTAGCTCAGCTGGTTAGAGCGCACGGTTCACATCCGTGAGGTCAGGGGTTCAAGTCCCTTCACGCCCATCGAGCACAATCTGTGCTCAAGCCCAGAGTTCACGCCCAAGCGTGGACTTTTTTTATTGGCTCATGCACAAAACGAGTGAAAAGCATTTGTTTTTGTACGGGTGCAGTGTGCTGCGCTCCCACTTTCTGAACCTGAGCCTATTTTATTCTTTGCTGCGCGTGGTGAAATGCCAACCGACGCGCGCTTGGGTCACAATTCCTTATTTCCGTCTTAACGCAACCTATCTTTTTAATTTCATCCAATTCTTGTTATATTCATGTCCGGTCGCGCTTCCGGTTACAGCGCATTAAACTAGTTTGTGATAAAGTAGATTTTTGTTATAGCGTGGTATTGCAAGTACGCGGTTGACGCTCGATGGCTGAAAGAATGGCTGTGTTACGGATGGTCTGGATTGGGTTAAGGTCTTCTAACCCAACCACCCCTAGAGTTGGTTACAATTCCCTAGATCGTCCTGCTCTTGATCTTCATGGGTTCGTTTGGCTCGGCATATGACTCAAAAACACCGTAAAACTCAAATTCCCCGCATATTCGGTGTCATCCGGCGGAGCCGACTCCTCGAAAAACTTCAGCTCGTGGTCGATCACAAGCTGATCTTGATTTGCGCACCGCCCGGTTATGGCAAAACGACCGTCGCCGCGCAGTTCGCCCAAGATACCACGCACTCCGTTGTGTGGCACACGATTGAAGAACGCGAACGTGACTTCCCCACCCTCTACAGCCAGACGATCAGTGCTTTTAGCCAAGTTTTCCCCGCCATTCAGGAACTAGCGTCGCCCTCACAGTATGAACCGAGCGAGCTAGCCGCCACCGTGACCAACTATCTGCGCGACGTGGCTCAGGACGACCTGATTTACGTCCTCGACGACGTTCACCTCGTGCTTGGCTCCCCGGCTTGTGAGAATTGGTTGCAATCACTGATCACGCTGATGCCGTCGAAGTGTCACGTTGTCCTGTTGAGCCGGACGCTGCCGACTTTGCCGCTGACCGAGATGATCGCCCGGCGCGAGGTCATGGCGATTGGTCAGCAGGAACTTCGCTTCAACTCCGACGAATTCTCCCGCCTGACCAGCGAAGTCTTCAGCGTTGATAACACCACCAAGCAGGTTCGAAGCCTATTTCAACGGCTGGAAGGCTGGCCCGCTGGCGTCGCGCTGGCGCTGCAACCGCTGCCGGTCGAACTGGAACGGCTGCTGCTCGACGGCGGTGAGGGTCCCGAAGCCCTGTTCGAGTCGCTGGCGAGTTTGATGCTCGACGCCCAGCCGCCCGGTCTGCGCGACTTCCTGCTGGCGTCGTCGACCTTGACCCGCTTCACGCCTGAATTGGCGGCGAACGTGCTCGGCTTGATCGACAGCGCGAGCTGGATCGACGATGCGCTCAACCGCAACCTTTTCTTGTCGCGCGTGCCCGGCGGCTTGATGTATCACAACCTGTTCCGCGACTTTTTACAGCGCCAGCTTCAAGTTCGTGCCCATTCCCAGTTTGTCGCGCTGCATTTGCAGGCGGGAAAGTGGTTTGGCGCGCACGATTACATTGATCAAGCCTACGAGCATTACCTGACGGCGGGCGCGTCCGAAGCCGCTTCCGACCTGATCGACGGCGTCTTGCAGCCCTACTTCGCACAGGGCAAATTGGAAACTCTGCTCAAGTGGAGCGAGGAACTGTCACAGGCGGGCATTGCTAACCCCAAGCTGCTCTACTTCGCCGCGACCATCCACCTTGAGCGCTTCAACTACGAAGCCGCTAGTGGCGAACTCGAACAGGCGGAGGAACTGTTTAAAAAACAGGACCACAAAGCGCGCCTCGCTGAAGTTCAACTTCAACGCGCCCGTATGAACCTGAGAAACGGGCATTACCTCGCGGCGATTGCGCAAGCTGAGAAACTGCTCAACCTGTCTTACGGCGAGGACAACCTGCAAGGTCGTGTTCTGCGTGTGCTCGGCTTTTCCTACCTGCGTCTCGGCGAAGCGAACCTCGCGGCGAAGTATCTCGAAGAAGCGCTGCCGCTCAGCCGCGCCAACGGCGACAAATTCGCGCTCTCCAGCTTGATCCAAGACTTGCAGACGGTCTATCTGCGCTTGGGTCGAGTTGGCGAGGCAGGGCAGTGTCTCCAAGAGGTCGTCGCCCTCCGGCGTGCGCTCGGTGGTGCGACGTGGTTGGCGCTGGCGCTCAACGACCTCGGCTATTACTACCACCAGCACGGCGAATATCAGGAGGCTCAGACGACCTTCCAAGAAGGTCTGAGCGTGATCGCCCGCGCCCGCAACAAGCGCGTCGAAAGCTTTCTGCTCTGGAGCTTAGCCGACCTCCAGCGTGACCGCGGGACTTTCCGGGAAGCCAGCGAGCTTTACAGTCGCGCCTTGGAATTCACCGGCAATCAAGAGCCGAGCCTGCGATGCAGCATCCTCATCAGTGCCTCAATTCAGCAGCGCTGGCAGCAAAAATTTCAGGAAGCGCAGGCGCTCGCCGAAGAAGCACTGATCCTTGCCGAGGCACACAGCCTCGCCATTGAGCAGTTGTTGGCGCAGGCATCCTGCTGGATGATCCAAGGGACGTTAGGCGACTACGACACCGCCAGCGATGGGCTGGAGGCGGTTGTCAAAGAACTGCAAAAACGCCACGCCGTCTCCGAGACGATCCACGTTTACGGCTTATGCGCGGCGTTGGCGGCACACTACAATGATCGCTTGGCGGCGGAGCAGTACCTCAAAGTTGTGCTTCAGCTCTTGCAGCAGGGGGGGAGCTGGCAGCCGTTGATCGCGGAAGTCCTCTATAACCCGGCGCTGGAGAAAATCGCCTCTGGGGAAGCGGATAAATTCGTCGAAATCAACCAGCGAATCAACCGTCTGCGCATGAGCCGTCACAAAGCGCCCTCCGTGATCAAGCTGGAGAGCAACCACACCATTGAGTACGTCTACAGCTTGCGTTTGCAGACGCTCGGCAAAGAGAAGCTGGAACGCGATGGCGTTCCGGTGCTGCCCGCCGAATGGCGCGCCACCGCCGCCCGTGAGTTGTTCTTCTATCTCTTCTTTTTGGGCGCAAAACCCCGCGAGATCATCAGTCTCGACTTTTGGCCCGACAGCGCGCCCAGCCGGGTGCGTTCGAACTTCCATACGACCTTGTATCGCGTGCGTCAGGCATTGGGCGATAACGTCATCGTTTTCCGCGACGAACGCTACATGGTCAATCCTGACCTCGACATTTGGTGCGACGCCCATGAGTTCGAGTCGCTGACCGAACGCGCCCAGAATCTATCCATCCGCGATGCTCGGACGGAAGATTTGTACCGCCGGGCGGTTGACCTCTATCAGGGCGATTTCTTGCCGCTGCTCGACGCCGATTGGATCATCTCCTACCGCGAGCGCTTGAGCGAAACCTACCTCGATAGCCTGATCGGGCTAGGACGCTGCGCGCACGCGCGCCGCGATTACAAGCAGTCGCTCAACATATTCAGGCAGGCGCTCAAGGTTGACCCCTATCGTGAAGAAATCCACCGGGCGATCATGGTCTGCTACGCCGATCAAGGTGAGAAGTCGAAGATTTACGCCCAATTGCGGCAGTTGCAGAAACTGCTCAAAGACGACTTGGACGCCGAACCCGCCCGCGAGACGATGACATTGGCGCGTTCCCTGCTCGTTTGACCCTCAATTTCTCCGAGTTGTGATACAAATCCACCAATTTTGGTGGATTTTTTTAATTTGCTCATTTTGGTAAGCAGTTTGTTGCTCCCCCTCACTTACTCTACTGCCATCAAATGAAGTTCGGTACCTATCCACTGGGGGAGACACAATATGTCCGCTAAATTTTACAGTGCTGCTGCGTGGGTGAACTCGGATCCTCGTCGCGCCAAGACCCTTTCGATCATTGCTTTGCTGGCGTTGTTCGCCGCCTCGCATGTCATTCCGGGTGCGCACGCGATTGCTGGTCCCGCTGGTGGTCCTTCTGACGTTGGCGGCATGTAATGGCTGCGGACTGATCGAATACGGAAGTGAACCGCGTGGGGTCAATCGACCCTTTAAGGAGAAGCGTTAATGGCGTTAAGTAAGCAGATTTACTCATTTGACCGCGACACGACTGCGCTCCAGTACAAGATTGGGCGGCGTCAGGTCTGGCACGGCTATCTGCTCAGCCACGATGAGCGCGCTCACCTCGACACGATGATGGGGCGTGCGCTGCTGGATGAGGTATTCTGCGAGCAGTTGATCTATCACCGCGATGCCTCGCTGCTGGCAGACTATGGTTTCTCGACCGAAACCCAGCGCTGGCTGTGCTCAATCGAAGCCGGGTCGCTATCGGAATTTGCCCAAGCTATCGCTCAGTAGACCGGCGCAAGCCGGTCTTCCCTTTACTTAGTCGCTTTTTGAGGGAAAATTTCTGCTTTTTGGCGCTTTGGTTAGTGGAGACGGAGTTTCACTGCACTTTGAACCTTCGTTGTGGTAGGAGGTAGTGATGGCTGTTGTAGCCGTAGATGACGATATTTCGATGCTCACGCTGGTGGAAGTGCTTCTTGCGCGCAAAGGCTATTCGGTCGTCACAGCGCTCGGTGCTGAGGCGTTGCTGCAATCGCTGGATCGGTTGGTGGCGGACATTTTCATTCTCGACATCATGATGCCCAACATCAACGGCGTGGAACTGTGCAAGATGCTGCGGAGTCATTCGCGTACTGCGTTGACGCCGATTATCATCTTCTCTTCGTATGGCAATAACGACATCGTGAAACTCTGCTTGGACGCGGGGGCGAACGCTTACCTCGCGAAGTCGAACTTGACCCGGCTGCCAGCGCTTGTCAACGACTTATTGAGCATGGAGCCTGAAGCTCAACTCGCGCGCGGCAAAGCATAATCCGGCGGCAGTGAAAACTGCGCTCGGCGAAAACGAAATTGCAGATTCTACAGGGGCGAACACTCGCCCCTGTTTTTTATTTGGCTTACGGCGCTGCTGTTTCGGTGGCGGCGGGCTGTAGCCGTTGATGCTGGCTGAAGAAACGCCAGATTTCGGCTGAGGCGTCGACGTCCCGGTTGACCAGCCCGTAGACTCCCGCATCGTCCTGTGACTGTCCCGACCAGTTATGCCCGCCTCCGCTGATCCCGTACAGCATGACGTCGCTGCCCGGCGGGCAGGCGAGCGTGATCGCGCGGACGGTGGTACCCGGCGACGCGCCGAGGATCGGGAAATCGGTCTTGGTGGCGTCCGCTTGGCATCCGTTCAACTGCGCCCAGTAGGACAGCGTTTGGGAAATCGGATACGTCACGTAGATCGTTTGTCCGTTCCGGGTGACAGGAGTTCCGTCCCAAGGGACGTTGGTGTCTGCCGTGCCATTCATCAGCAGCATGGGGACGGGGACGTCGCTCGTCGTCGGGCAGACCTCCGGCATTCCGCCGAAAGCCGCCGCCGCCACCGACGCGAACGCCGCGAACGGCAGCGGATGCTCGCAGGCAACCCGCTGCGTCATGAAACCGCCGTTGGAGAAGCCGGTCAGGTAAACGCGAGAGCGGTCAATCGGATTGCTCTCGGCAAGGTGATCGACCAGCGCGACCAGAAAGGCGGTATCGTCCTGCGTCATGTCGTAGCCGGGGACGTTGTGCACAAAGTTCCACTCGCCGTTGAGTCCGTCGGGGTAGGCGACGACGAAGCCCTCTTGATCGGCGAGATCGTTGAAGTGAGTCAAACCCGCCATGCCCGCGCCGCTGTCGAAGCGCCCGTGCAGCGCGATCACCAGCGGGGCAGGGTCGGCGAGAGTTTCCGGGACGTGCAGCGCGTAAGTTCGCTCCAAGCCGTCGAACGTCCACGTTTGCTGGGTTAGTCCATCGTCTTGAGCATAGACCCCCGCCACAGCCAACAGCAGTACGGCAAAAATCAACGATAGTTGTTTGATGTTTTTCAATGCTTGGCTTCCTTAGTAGACTAAAGTTCAGCGCTTGGAAACGCAGCGTTTATCGTTTGTAGGGGCGCAGCGCGCTGCGCCCCTACGCTTGGCGTCTTGGCGGTTAACCTTTTTTGAATTTTGGACTTTACTTCACTTTGCTGACTTGGCGGTTCAACTTCTTTTACAACGCGAACGGATCGTCCTCTTCGATGCCGAGCACGCCGCTCATCAGGATCGCGCCCTCGTTGCGCTGCGGCAGTCGGCTCAGGTAGCGCTCGGTGATGGCGACGTTGCTGTGACGCAGCAGGCGGCTGATCTTCTCAATCGGCACGCCGTTCGCTTGCAGCGCTCCGGCGACCGAGCGGCGTAAGTCGTGCGGCGCGACCTGTCCCAGATCGGCGGCGCGGGCGGACTCGCCGACGATCAGCCAGATGCCGTCCGGCGTCAAGCCCCGGTGGCTGATGCCGCCGCCTTTCCAGATTCGGCGCAGGATCGGCGACGCATTCGACTTGATCCGATCCTCGGCGACCAGCGCGCCGCGCCAGCTCGACAGGGCGGCGATCACCGAACGGGGCAGGTCGATGGTGGCGGTTTTGCGCCCCTTGCCGTGAACGCGCAGGATGGCGCGGTCGTCTTGCAAAGACAGATCGTTCCAGCGGGCTAAGGAGAGTTCCTCGCGGCGCAGCGCCAGCGTGCACAGCATGGTCATCAGGGCGTAGTTGCGTCGCATCTGGTTGTCGCTGGTGGCGATAGCGCGCGCGGCGTTCATCATCAGCCGTAGTTGATCGGGTGAGAGCCAGCGCCCTTGGCGCTGACCTTCCTCCGCGCGTGGGATGTTGACCCGCGAGATCGCCGCGCTGACCATATCGTCGATCCAGCCGGCTTCCGCCAGCAAGCTCGTCAGCGTGACGACGGCGGCGCGCGCCTGATTGAGTCCCTGCTTGCCGTGCTTGCGCCCGACCAGAATACCGAGCCACGCCCGCACCTGCGCCGGGCTAAGGCTGTCGAGCAGGACGCGCACCGGCAGCCGCTCCATGCGGACGCGGCGCAGCTCGCCCGCGCTCGGCTGCCACCCGGCAACGTCGACCAAGTATTGATCGACCCAGCGGAAGTAGGCGCGGGCGGTGTGCGGGCTGCTCGCTTGACCGGGCAGCGCCAGCGCGAAATTGAACGTCATATCGACGCTGCCGGGGATGATCTCGTTGGAATAGCGTTGAATGTTCGCCATGCGAACGATTATAGCAGCGATTAGCCGTTAGCAATTGATGCTGGCGTAGAACAAAAAAAGGAGGACAAGCACGCCTTTCGCGCTACCTGTCCCCCTTTTATATAAACATTAACACGATTTCTTGAATTACGCTACTATCCTTCGAACCCACAAATAAACGTGATTTAAGCTTTTATGTTATCGCCAATTTTACGGATTGCTGACCTTGCAATGACGCTGCCGCCCTGTTCTTCTCCCCCTCTCCACGACGTGGAGAGGGGGTTGGGGGTGAGGTTAACTTGCTTTAGCGATCCTCGACCGCCACCCACTGCAAGTCCATCGGACCGACGTAATCAGCCGACGGGCGGATCAGGCGGTTGTCCTTCACCTGTTCCATGATGTGCGCCGTCCAGCCACCCATACGGCTCATGGCGAACAGCGGCGTGAACATGTCGATGTCGATATCCAGCGTGTACAGCGCGATAGCGCTGTAATAGTCGACGTTCGGGTACAGATTGCGCTCGATGAAATACTGATCGCTGCGCGCCAACTGCGCCAACTGCTCGGCGATGTCGAACCACTTGCTGTTGCCGCTGGACGCCGCCAGCTTTTTCGAACGGTCGTGTAGGATCGCGGCGCGCGGGTCGAGCGCCTTGTAGACGCGGTGACCGATGCCCATGATGCGGCGGTTGCCGGTCTTGATGTTCTCGTCGAACCACTTCTGGACGTTCGCCGGATCGCCGATTTCCATGAACATCTTCATGGCTTCGGTGTTCGCGCCGCCGTGCGCGGGTCCCTTGAGCGTGCCAATCGCGCTGACAATCGCGCTGTGCATGTCTGACCCGGTGCTGACGGTCACGCGCGACGAGAAAGTGCTGGCGTTCATGCTGTGTTCGGTCAGCAGCACCATGTAAGCGTTAATCGCGTCGACGGCGGTCTGATCCGGCTCGGCGTTCGTGAGCATGTACATGAAGTTCTGCGCCAGCGTCAGGTCGGTGCGCGGAGCGACCGGCTCTTTGCCTTCGCGGATGCGCGCCCACGCCGCGCACAGCGTCGTCACCTGACCGGTCAGGCGAATTGCCTTGCGCTGCAGGGCATCGGCGTCATATTTCTCGCTGTCGGGGTCATAAAAGGCGAGTTCCGAGACCGCAGTCCGCAGCACCGCCATCGGGTTCGCGTCCTTCGGATATTGCTTGAGGTGAGCCAGCACCTCCGGGTAGACGACTGCCTGCGTCGCTATCGCGCTGCGTAGGGCTTCGAGTTCTTGCTTATTCGGTAGGCGGTTGTTCCAGAGCAGATAAACGACTTCTTCGTAAAGTGCGTGAGCGGCGAGGTCTTCGATCTTGTAACCGGCGTAGATGAGCTTACCTTCGGCGCCGTTGACGAAGCTTAGGCGGCTATCGCCGATGGAGACACCCGCTAGCCCTTTGCTTGCGGTTTGTGACATTATAATTCTCCTTAAAGTAATCGTCTTACTCAATAAAAGCCCGAAAACCGGGCGTTTTGGCTGGAATTGATCTACGATGCGGTTCGTGCGGCAGGTGCAGACGAGCGTGATACTGAAGCGCGGGAGTCGCATCTCAATTTCGATTGTGCAAATTATAACACTCGCCCTACGGGGCAACAAGAATTGGTTATCGTGTGCCGGTATGAATGGATATATGCATATTTGCATGTTGTCCGTTTGAGGAAGGGGTCAAACCGGCGATCCGCGTTTTTCTACTTTCGCCGCTCTCTCCAATCTGTTGAGCTAGTCACTTGCGTCGGTTGGGCGAGCAGCACCTCGAAATTCAATCAGGCGATGCAAGCTCTTTGTGCTATCGTCGATTTCGCGGATCGCTGACCTTGAACTGACGCGGTTGCCCTATCCTTCTCCCCCCGCCCCATTGCCTAGAGAGGGGAGTTTAAAACCTTCTACGAGCCGTCTTTACCCCCTCTCTACGTAGTGGAGAGGGGGCAGGGGGTGAGGTTTGTGAACGTCGGAGCGCCGCTGTGAGTAAGTCATGTACAGCGTTGCGATTTATGGAGGTGGCGATGAACTTGTGGCGACGGGGAATGTTCTTCATTGGGCTGCTGGTGCTGGCGCTAGGCGTAGGGATCGTCTTCGCGCAGGTGCCGGGGAGCGATGGAATTGGCGATCCTTATTATCCGCAGCTTGGCAACGGCGGCTATGATGTGCAGCACTATGCTATCGACGTGACCGTCGATCCTGACGCCGAGACTATCGCCGGGACGACCGAGATCGACGCCACCACGACCGAGGCGCTCAACGCCTTCAACCTCGACTATGCCGGACCGCCCATCAGCGCGGTTAACGTAAACGACCAAACCGCCGGGTTCGCACGGGCGGGCGACGAATTGACGATCACGCCCGGTGCAGCGCTGGCGGCGGGCGCGGATTTCACCGTCGCCGTGACCTACAGCGGCAATCCGGGAGATCGGGCGGAGATGGAGACCTTCGCCTCGCTTGGCTGGATCAAAGCAAACGATGGCGTGACCATCGCCGGAGAACCCGCCGGATCGTCGGTCTGGTATCCGGTCAACGAACACCCGGCAGACAAGGCGACTTACAGTTTCCGCATCACCGTCGCCAATCCGCTGGTCGCGGTTGCCAATGGCATCCTGCAAGCCGTGATCGACAATGGCGACAGCAGCACTTACGTCTGGGAGATGGCGGAGCCGATGGCGAGCTATCTGGTCAAGGTCAACGTCGGCGATTTTGTCCGGCAGGACACGACCTCGCCCGACGGTGTGCCAATTCGCAATTACTTCCCCTCGGCGCTCGCCAACAATGGACGCTCTGCCTTTTCGCGGCAGGGGGCGATGGTCGATTACTTCAGCAGCATTTTCGGCGCTTATCCGTTTGACGCTTACGGTGCGGTGGTCGTCGATGCGCCGATTGGCTTCTCGCTGGAGACGCAAAGCATGTCGATGTTCCCGCCGAGGATCATCAACAACGTGCTCAACAATGATCTGCAAGGCGGCGAGGGCACGATTGCCCACGAACTGGCGCATCAGTGGTTCGGCGACAGCGTGAGCTTGAAGTCGTGGCAGGACATTTGGCTGAACGAGGGTTTCGCTACTTACGCCTCGTGGCTCTGGTTCGAGCACACCGACGGCGCGGACGTGCTCGACACGATTGCCGCTAACGTCGAAGCGGCGCTCGACGGCGATTCGATGCGGCAGCAGGGCGCCAGCGATCAGCAGATCGCGGCGAAGCTGCACGAGTTCGCCATCACCGGCGACCCAACCCCGGATAAGCTGTTCGACACGGCGGGCGTCTACTTTCGCGGCGCGCTGACGCTCCACGCGCTGCGCCTGACGATTGGCGACGAGGCGTTCTTCACCACCCTTCAGACCTATACCGCTGCCTACAAATACGGCAACGCCACCACCGAAGACTTCATCGCCATCGCCGAGCAGGTCAGCGGCGAGCAGCTTGCCGATTTCTTCCAAGCGTGGCTCTACGATCCGGTCGTGCCGCCCCTGCCGGTGAAACAGGAATGAGGCGGCTGCCTCGGTTCAAATAAGACTGACTTCCTCAGCGTGAACACGGTCTTTGTTTTCGCCCCTCCCTGAATTTGGGGAGGGGAGGCGCGCGTAGCGCGCGGGGGTGGGGTGGTTACGTGGTCAACCGCCGCTTTCCGCCTGAGATCAGGTAGAATACGGGGAGTATGTAGCAGATCGTGAAGGATCAAACATGCCCTATCTCGCGCAGATCGAGCCGCGACCCGGCTCGGATCATCTCACCGACGAGGAGCGACGCACGCTCGCCAAACGGTTCGACGCCAACGCCTACGAGGTCAACGTCGACGGGCGGCGCGTCGAATGGGGACGGATTGAGGAAGTCGAGGTTGCCCAAGCCGCCCGTGAGACCGGGCTGTCGGGCTGGATCGTCAAGCATTTCGTCTTTGCCGGGGAGCGCTATCACGTCGGCATCTACTTCGGCGGCGACGAAGTCGTCCTGACCAATGTCACGCAGGCGACGGCGGCGTTTGTCGTCGCCACGATTGCCTATTACGCCCGCCAGCCGATTCGCTATACCGGGGTTGAAGGGATCGCGCCGCTGCGCGAGCAGTAACGTGCGCCGCTTGATCTGGCTCTGTCTGCTGCTGGCGGCTTGCACCGCTGCACCGTCGACGGTTGTTGGCGATCCGGCGGGCGGCGCGATCACGCTGGCACAGGCGGAACAGACGGACGCGCCCGCCCTCGCCGCCAGCGCGGGCGGCGTGGTCGCCGTTTGGGTCGGGTCGGATGAGCGCGGCGTGCATCAGGACGCGCGGCGGCTGACCGGCGGTCAGCTTGGCGACGTTGTCACGCTGCCCCTCCCGCCGACTCACCCCTACGATCAACGCTTGATCGCGGGCGAGGACGGGCGGCTGCATTTGCTCTGGCTGGATGCCGATCAGGATGGGCAGACCAACCTCTACGCCGCCTTGATCGCGCCCGACTTAAAGGTCGAGCGCGGACCTGTCCCGGTCTCGGAGGGCTTAGCTTTACGTTACTCGGCGGTCAGCGATGGCGCGGGCGGGCTGTGGGTCGCATGGAGCGGCGGCGCGCTCGGCGAGTTGAATGTCTACCTGTGCCATATCGACTTGGAAGGGCGTCCGCTTCAAACCACGACCATTGCCGAGAATGCCGACGATCCGGCGTTGTTACGGGAGGATACGGGAGCAATCTGGCTGTTCTGGCTGGCGGACGGTCAGGTGATGGTGCAGCAGCTAAACGAGCCGAACGCCGACCCGTGCGTGCTGACCGCTGCCATCAGCCTCGCGCCCGGTGACCGCCTGATCAACACCGGCGCTGCCCTCGACACGACCAGCGCCGACTTCTACTGGAACGTCACCCGCGCGAACGGCGCCAGCGAAACGTGGATCACGGCGGGATCGCTGACCGCCAGCGCTTGGAGTCAGCCCCAGCGCCTCCGCGTCGCTGCCGAATCCGCCGTGCTGAGCTGGTTCGCGCCGCTCGCGGGGCAGCACCCGACGCTCACCGCCGCTGTGCAGGGCGCTGATGGGCTGGAACTGGTCAGCTTGCGTAATGGGCTGGTCAAAGACGCGAAAGTGCTGCTGCCCGACGTCGCATTGATCGGCTTGCCCGCCTTGATCGCTGACGAAACCGGCGCGCTCTACCTGTCGTGGAGTGCGCCCGGCGAGTCGGCAGCAGATTTGCGCATAATCCAGATCGCACCGTAGGGGTGCAGCAGGCTGCACCCCGCGCGCCGCTGCCGTGATCAAGGTGCCAACCAGAAAGTCCAACTGTCCTCTGCGGTCCGTCATCTACATTAGCACAAGACCCCATTCAAAAAAATCCTGATCGAAAATCTTAGGGTTCGCACACCCACAAAAAGGAAAATCGCCATACTGAGAAGGAATAATAATAACAAGAGAAGTAACTGTTTAACTTCCAGAATTTTTTGATTGCTTGTTTCAATCAAAAATTCAATTAGTAAGTATCCGAAAATACTCATTCCGACTAATCCAAGCAGCGACGCTGTAAAGCTATAAACAATACTAATTACAGAATAACATCCGTTCTTGCATCCACTTTCATTCAACGCCTGTTTTTGAGGCTTTGCATCGCTCCGCCGAGTTTTAAAATTTGCGTTCACAATCTACCTTAGCTTGCCAAACTCAGGAGGATGCAGGTACGGGTAGTTGGGTTCTAGAACGCCGACCGGAAGACGACGCGGTAGGAGATCAGCGCGCGTGCGCCGCCGGTCGTGACGCAAGGCGACGCCGATAACGGCTGCGGCAGCGGGTCGGCGTGACCCGGCATGTCGATGATGTAATCTTTGCCCGCTTCCATTTGGAAATCGGCGTAAAACGCGCCTTTTTCCGGTTTCAACCCGGTGAAGAAGCGGCTTTCACCCGTGTCCCAACGCGCGCGAATCTCTTGCCCCGGCATCCCGGTCGATCCGTCGGACTCGTAGACTTCGACGATGATCAAGCCGGACTGATTCACGTCGCAGACGAGCGTGCGGACGCCCACCAAGTCGAAATCGTTCTGCGGCGGCGTGGTCGGTACGATCACCAATACCGGCGTCGCGGTGGCGAAATTGGCGACGGGTGTCGGCGTCTTGCTCGGCGGCGGCGTCAGCGTGACCGTCGCCGTCGGCAGGTCAATCGTCACGACCCCACTCGAGTCCCCCTCGTCGGGCGAGATCAGCGAGTCGGCGCAGCCGGAGCGCCCCTGAGGTTGGTAAAGCTGCATCATCGTGCGGACGGTGTGCAAGCCGCTGCTGCTGTTGACGAAGCCGGTCGTGGCGAGGCGGCAAGCCGTATCCGCCACCGCCTGAATCGGATCGCCGGGAAGCTGCAAGGCAGCCAACCGGTTGATCGCGCTGCCGAGGTCGCCGTCGTGAGCGTAGTTCAACGCGATCACGACGACGTACTGATCCTTCGCGTCGGCGGTCAACTGCCAAGGTTCGGTATCGAACTCCTGCACCGGCGCAAGATTCCACGTGTAGAACAGCCCCGCCGAGATGCCGAGCACCAAGCCTATGAGGATGCCAATCGGCGAAAACAGACGGCGCGGTCGCCGGTAGCGGCTCGGCAGATCGGGTTGTGCGTTGCTCATTAGCTCTGCCCCGGCAGGGTGACGATTTGATACGGCTGCATGATCGGCGTGAGCCGCCCCAAGCCTGCCGAGAGCGTCACCAGCGCGCGAATCTCGGTCACGTCGCGCGAATTGGTGATGTAGCGCTCGGTTGTGTCCTGAATGTAGGCAGGCACGTTCTCGACGCCGAGCAGCCGCATCCGCTCCAGCGCGGCGGTCAGGTCGCCGTCGTCCAGATAGGCATTGGCGACCATCACGGTGTATTCGTCTTTGTAACGCTGCGCCAGCCGGTCGGCGCTGCTGTCGGTGTACTTGACCGGGAACTGCACCCAGCCGAAGTACAAGCCGAGCAGCGTACCGACGATCAGCGCGGCGAAGAAGGACAGGAGAAATCGAACCATGGAAACCTCAGTTGACGATGCGGCTTAAAGATCGCATCTCACAATGGAACCTGCTGTTGTTATCTTAATCGCGCGGGGGATTTTCCGCAAAGGGAGGTTACGTTTTCGCCCCGATCCAGCGGTCGAGAAATTCGACATCCTTACGCTTGGAGATGAAGATGTCTGTTTCGCCGTAGCCGCTGCGATGTTTGGCTGTCCAGTGAATCCCAAGCACATCACAGGTCGCACAGAAAAGGTGACGAATGTCGTCCGAGTAATTGGTGAATTGGTATCGTGGATAGTCTTTCCCGTTGACGACGTTACTGAAGCGCGAGCCGTCGCTGTGAAACAAGCCGCGAAAGAATTCCAGCGGGTAGATGTCAACGATCCGTTGCTGCCACGAAGCAAGTCTGATCTCGCGGGTATGTTTCAATCCCGTGCCGTGTTGAGGGAAAAGCTCAAGCAGCGATTTGGAATAGAGGCTAACGTTGACACAGCTTAGGCGCTCTTGATAACGTGTTTCGACGATGCCGATTTGATTCTTAGGAAAAAGAGTTTGCATAGTTTCAGCACACAGATCGATGATCTGTGGGTATCTTGCGTCGAGCGTGATTCGCAGACGATGCACGTTTCGCACTTTGACAATATTCCCATCGCCAAGATAAAGTCCCAGTAGATAACTGTAGGCTTGCAGCAATACCGGGTCAGTATCGTCGCTGTTCTCGGCTAAGGAATAGTAGAGAAAAGATTGAAGCGTCTCCCGACTCACCCTAACGAGTTCTTCGACCGTCTGGTAGCGATTGATGCAATCTCGAACCGTGGGGCGTGGAATGCCTGTATAACGCGCAATTGCTTTCTTATTGATTCCGAGTTCCCATAGCTCAAGGATTTGTTTATACTCTTCGAAGCTTCGCATTAGAGTGTCTTATAGGGGCTGAAGTGAAACCTATTATGACTCAGTTGCTATCCTAGTGCGAGGCAATAAAAAACCGAGGCTTTCCCTCGGTTTAATGCCGGTGGTGGGAGTCGAACCCACACGTCCGTGAGGACAATTGATTTTGAATCAATCGTGTCTGCCATTTCACCACACCGGCGTAAGTCTGATATTATGAACCTGTTTCTCGCTCGACAATATCAATTACGTGTCAAAATCTTAGCTATCATCGGTCGGATTGTCAATGGTCGGCAGCCCTGAAGACGAACAGAACCTGATCCGCCAAGCACTGCGCGGCGATCTCGACGCCTTTAATGCGCTGGTGCTGGCATATCAGGACACTGCTTATACGGTTGCGTTTCGGATCATGGGCGAGGCGCACGGCGCTGCTGACGCTGCGCAGGAAGCCTTCATCACGGCGTTTCGCCGTTTGGAGACCTATCGCGGCGGGAGTTTTCGCGCGTGGCTGCTGCGGATCACGACCAACCAGTGTTACGACGAACTGCGCCGCCGTCAGCGCCGTCCCGCCGTCTCGGTAGATGAGTTGGGCGACGATCCACCGATCCCTGACGACAGCGATACGCCCGAAGAAGTCGCCCAGCAGCACGAACTCCAGCGCGCGATTCAGGACTGCATCAACGCCCTGAACGACGATCAGCGCGTCGTGTTGGTGCTCTGCGACGTGGAAGGGCTGAATTATCAGGAGATCGCCGAGAGCGTGGGCGCGCAGGTTGGCACGGTCAAATCGCGCTTGAGCCGCGCCCGCGCCGCCGTCCGTGACTGCCTGCAAGGGGTCAGGGAACTTTTACCCGCCGCTTATCGTCTTATAAGCGATGATTAGTACGATGAAGTCCCATGCTTAACGGAAATGATCTCGAACTGCTGTCCGCATATCTCGACAGGGCGTTGAGCGCCAGCGAACGCGCTGACCTCGAAGCGCGGCTGCAAACAGACGCAGCGCTGCGGCGCGAACTGGAGCGCCTACAAGCGACCAAAGCGCTGATCGCGTCGCTGCCGACGCTCAGCCCGCCGCGTGATCTGCGGCTGACGCGGGCAATGATCGGTGCTCCGCCTCGTCGCCTGCGCGTGCTGACGAGTCCCGCTTTCAGCGCCTTGAGCGCTGCGGCAGCCGTGATCTTGCTGGTGATCGGCGTGCGGATGTTCTCCCCGACCGGGCAGCCGCCGGAGACTGATGCCGCCGCATTCAGCCAAATTGTGGCGGTGCCAACTTTACTCGCTCCGCAAGCGGGCATGTTAAGCGATATGCAAGCGGCGCCGACCTCGACTGACGAGCAGTTCGGTTACGCGCAAGCGGAGGTCGCGCCCGGCGAGAGCGCCGCCGAGTCCGAGGGCGCTCCGAACGATCAGGTCTTCGAGGCGCCTGCCGGAGCACCACTCGTCGCGCCCGCTGCCGTAGTGCCGCCGAGCGCGTCGCCACTGCCCGTCGGGACGTCGGTGCTGCGTTTCGCCATACCGGAGACCCAAATCGCGCAGGGAGGGAGCGGAGTCGAGACCGGTGCGCAGTTGCGCTCCAGTGAACAGGCGGACATGGCGAACAATGGTCTGGCGGCGAGCGCGCCTATGCCCCAAGCGACGATCATTCCTCCCGTGATTACGCTCTCGCCAACAGCGAGTCCTACGCCGAAGCCGAGCGCCACGCCGACCGTGACGCCGCTGCCCACGCTCCCGGCGCAGGCGAAAGCGGCTTCCGGCGGGGAAGCCGGCGACGGTCGGGATCGGGTTGATCGCGGTGGCGGTGCTGCTGCTCGGCACGGCGGTCGTGACGACCATTCTGCGCCGTCGCGGGTGATCAACGGGATTCAAACTTGAGAGAACGAAGCGATCAATATTGTGCTCGTTGTGGATCATTATTGATCGACGAGGAGCGCTTCGGCAGACTTCGCCCGGTTTGCCCCAACTGCGGACGAGTCGTCTTTTACGATCCGAAAGTCGCGGTCGTGATCTTCGTCACCGAGGGCGACCGGCTGCTGCTGGTCAAGCGCAGCAACGATCCCGGCAGCGGGCGGTGGGCGCTCCCGGCTGGATTCATCGACGCGGACGAAGACCCCAAAGCCGCCGCGATCCGCGAAACCCAAGAGGAAACCGGGTTGATCGTGGCGGTGGATCGGCTGATCGACCTGTTTCATCGCCCGGATGCCGACGGGCTGGCGGACATCGTGATCGCGTACCAAGCGCACGTCACCGGCGGGTCGCTGGCGGCGGCGGACGATGCCGACGATGCGGCGTGGTTCGCCCGCGATCATCTGCCCGAAACCGCGCTGGCGACCACCGAAGCGCTGGTCGCGCGCTGGCGGGCAGGCGAGTTGTAATTGAGTGCAACGGCACGACCCGTAGTGCCCCTACACGTCATGTCGATTACCCGGCGTTGAGCTTGCGCTCCTCGCTGATGTCGAACAGGTCGAAGCTCAAGTCGGGCAGGTGGAGCACGCCGTAACTGTGCGAGGTCGAGCGGACGTTGTGAAAGGTGTAGAGCGATCCGGGATTGACCACGCAGCCGTTCTTGACGCGCACGTAGAGCGGCACGTGCGTATGCCCGGTGATCAGTACGTCGACGCCCAGCGAGACCAGCATCATGTTGAGCAGCGTATTCGAGATGTGATCGCGGTACAAGCCCCACAGATTGTTGCCGGGCTTGCCGTGACACATGAAGACGCTGCAACCAGCCAAGTCACCGCGCCATTCGAGCGGCAGTTCCTTGAGATAGCTCTTGTTTTCGGCGGATAAGCCGTAGCTCCATTCGTCGTGATTGCCGCGCACGGTCGTGATACCGCGCTCGCGGACGAGCTGTACGACTTTATCAGGTTGCGGTCCCCGCCCGACCAAATCACCGGCACACAGGATTTGATCGACGTGATGGTAAGTCTCCAGCCGGTGAAGGGCTGTTTCTAGCGCAGAATAATCCCCGTGAACGTCCGAGATAATGCCAACATTCATCCTGCCATCCTAACCGTGTCAAAGTGCTCCTATTATATCAGGTTCGAGGCGTGGTTCTATCGCCGTTTAGGGGGATAGTTCTCACGAAAAACTTACGCCGGAAACTGTGCGGATTCGCGCTGGATGTGCTACACTGCAAAAGTGAATTTCACGTCCAACGAGCGCCAATGACTCAAATCCTTCTAATTCGACACGCTGTGAACGACTTTGTGAAGACGGGCAAGCTCGCCGGATGGACGCCCGGAGTGCATTTGAACGAAGACGGGCAGGCACAAGCGGCGGCTTTAGGACGGCGCTTGGCGGATGTGCCGATCAAGCAGCTTTACGCCAGCCCGCTCGAACGCACGATGGAGACCGCGGAGGCGATTCGCCAACACCACCCGCACCTGAGCATCATCCCGGACGCTGAAATCGGCGAGGTGCGCTACGGTGATTGGGAAGGGATGGAGATCAACGCCCTGCGGAGCCGCAAAATGTGGCAGGTCGTGCAGGAATATCCATCACGGGCATATTTCCCGAACGGGGAGACGATGCGCGGCGTGCAGGTGCGCGCGGTCAACGAGATCGAGCGGCTGGCAGAGGCGCATCCGCGTGATTTGGTGGTCGTGGTCAGCCACGCCGACTTGATCAAGATGGTGATGGCGCACTTTTTGGGGATGCACCTCGACAACTTCCAGCGAATTGTGATTTCGCCCGCGTCGATCAATACGCTCATGCTCGGCTTTGGTCGCCCCTACGTGGCGACGATCAACGACGTGGCGCACGTTGCTCAGATGGAACGGGAACGCAAAGCGGCTCAAGCAGCGGAAAAAGCGATGGAAGCAGAAGCGGCTACAGAGGCGAACGCGGCAGCGACTTAAGAGTAAACTATGCCAAATATCGAAATTGATTTGAACCCGGTTGACTTCATCACGGTTGGCACGGTCGGTCCGAAGGGACAGCGTGTGTTTCACCTGCAAGCGGGTAAAGACGAACAAATCGTATCGCTGATCATCGAAAAAGAGCAGGCGTGGGCGCTCAGCGAAGCGATCCGCGAGCTGGTCGACGATCTTGAACAGCGCTTCCCAATCGGCGACGATGGGGAGGATGCAACCAACATGGATTTGCACGACCCGATTGAGCCGTTGTTTCGGGTGGCGCAGATGGGGTTGGGCTACGACGAAGAACGCAACATGGTCGTACTGGTGGCACAGGAACTGCTGCCGCTCAGCGACGAGGAAGAACTTGAAGCGCCGCAGCCGGGGATCGTGCGGATGTGGTGCAGCCGCAGTCAAATGCGCGCCTTGAGCGCGCACGCGACGGCGACGGTTCAAGCCGGACGCCCCGATCCCAAGCAAAATGGACGACTTGTCTATTATTGGACTTGATCGCTATGGACGAGAATGACCGCAGCGTCCCGATCTCGCTGGGGCGCGTGCTTGAAGTTCTGGAGAAGGGCGTGCTCGACGCGGAATACGGACTGCTGCGCTGGAGTTCAAACTACGCCTTTCTGGTTTCGGTCGAGCTAGAGGATGTCAAGCTGACGGCAGTCTACAAGCCGCAGCGCGGCGAGCGCCCGTTGTGGGATTTCCCTGACGGGACGTTGTGCTACCGCGAAACCGCCGCCTTCTTGACTTCGCGCGAGTTGGGCTGGCAGATCGTGCCGCCGACGGTGCTGCGCGAAGGCGCGCGCGGGATCGGCTCGATGCAGTTCTACATCGATCACGACCCGGAGATCAATTACTTCTCGTTTGACGAGACCTACGCGCCGCAGTTGATGCGGATCGCCGCGTTCGACTACCTGATCAACAACGCCGACCGCAAGGGGGGACACTGCCTGCTCGATCAGGAGGGGCACATTTGGGGAATCGATCACGGCATTGCCTTCAACGCCGTCCACAAGCTGCGGACGGTGATCTGGGATTACGCCGGTCAGCCGATCCCGGATGCGCTGTTGGAGGACATCGCGCGGTTGTACGCGACGCTCGAAAACCCCGACTGTGATTACAGCGGGCGGCTGTTTGGGCTGCTAGCGGTGCAGGAGATCAAGGCGTTCCAATCGCGGATGCGTCATCTGCTCAAGCAGCGGCACTATCCGATGCCGGGTCCCGGTCCGAATTACCCTTGGCCCCCCGTCTGAGTACCGCCACGTCGATCTAGAGCCGTGACTGTTTACGGCTCTTTACGTTTATTACAAACGCTTTAATATAAAATGCGTATATGGCAGCAGAGCACGCAAAAGGGTTCTGAACCTTGGACGACGCGCGCGATCTACGACAACGGGGCATACGAGCAGCGAAGGCAGGCGATAAGGACGAGGCGCGGAATCTCCTCCAACTTTCGATCCGGCTGGAACCTGAGAACGAGGCGGCATGGTTGTGGCTTGCCAGCGTTTCGCGGGACAACCGCGAGCGCGTCTTCTGTCTGCAAAAGCTGCTGGAGATCAACCCGGAGAACGAGACGGCGCGCAAGGCGCTCGACGCCGCTAATCAAGCGCCGGAGCCGACCATCAAGCGGCTGCCCAATGCCCCCGTGACCAAAGCGACCGTGCCCGACATCACTGCGCAGCAGCCCGGCGTGCCCGTCCCAATGCCGGATCGAATCGCCGAGGCGCAGAAGGAGGCGGAGCCGGTCATCCATCGCTACCTGACGCCGCTGCCAAGCAGCACGAAATGGGTGCATAAGACTCGCCAGCGCGCAGGTGAGGGCGACATTCTGATCTACCGCACTTACGTCGCCATCGGGATATTGGCGGTGCTGCTGGTGCTGATCGTGGCGGGGGTGATCGTCGTGCAGACCAACGACGACGTGCGCGAGATCGTGCTCGGTCCGAGCGCCACGCCGACCCCTTCGCCGACGATCACGCCGACCAATACGCCGGGGCTGACGCCGACTGCCTCGATCACGCCGCGCTTTACGCCGACGCCGAGCGTCACCGTGCCGCCTAATATCTTGGCAGCCAGCCCCCCGGCGCTGCCGCGCGCGACCGAAATCTACCCGCAAATCTTGGAACGCAGCGTTTACGATTCGGTGCTGCTGATGGGGGCTGGCGATTACGACCGCGCCGTCCCGACGCTGGATCACGAGCGCAAGCTGACCTTCGACTCGCGGCTGAACCCGAACCCCTATTACTACGAGGCGCTGGCGCTGGCGGGGCAGGGCTACTACGACGATGCCGTGCAAACGCTGGACGAGGCGGTGGATCGCTTGGACGAGCGCCCCAGTGACCTGTGGATCGCGCCGTTCCTCGACTCTGGCTACGCGCAGGTCTATTGGATGCAGGCGCAGGCAGCGACCGCTGACGGCAACCCGGCGGCGGCGCGCGATCTCCAAACTCAAGCAGCGGACAAAGCACAGTCCGCCATCGACGGCGACGGTAGGCTAGCGGTGGCGTATCTCGTGCTGGCGCAGATCGACAGCGCGAACCGGCAGTACAGCGATGCTATCGAAGTTTTAAATCAGGGCTTAAACGTCTACGAGCTGACCAGCGACACCGAGCTGATCATGGCGAAGGCACAGGTCTACTTCGATCAGCGGAATTATGATCGAGCGCAGTATGAGGCGTTCCTCGCACTCTACATCGACCCGTCCATCGAGCCAGCCTATCAGCTAAAAGTCAAGATCGCGCTGGCACGCAGCCGCCCCGGTGACGCGGTACTGGCGGCTCAGGATTATCTCTACTACTATCCCGGCAGTACCGAAGCCTTCCGGCTGTTGGGCGAGGCACGCGAAGCGGAGCACAAGGACGATCTCGCGCTGGCAGCCTATAATCAGGGCTTAGCCGGAAACGGCACCGACGCTGGAGCGCAGGCGATACTGGAAGCGCGGGCGCAGATTTATCACCGGCAGGGGCGCTATGCCCTCGCGCTGGCGGATTACAACCGCCTCTACCAGATCAACAACGCGCCGCGTGTGCAAGGACTAAGGATGCAGGAAGCGTTCGCGGCGGGCGACTACGCGCAGGCGAGCGCCGACGCCGACAACCTGTCCGGTCTGGGCATCGTTCCCGCCGGGATCGTCGAACTGGTGCAGGGCGGATCGCTGGTCGGGCAGACGGCGAGCATTGACCGCAGCGCTTACCAGCAAGCGGCGCAGCTTTTGGCGCAGGCGACCATCAGCGCCGGGGTCGCCGGGACCGATCTCGCGGGGACGGCGAACGAGTATCTGGCGCGGGCACAGTTGGGTTTAGGCGATACCGAGGCAGCGCTGACGGCGATCAACGCGGCGCTGGCGGTCGGCGAGACCGGCAGCCGCCATTACCTGCGCGGTCAAATCCACGAGGCGGCGGGGGATACTGAATTGGCGCAGCGTGATTACGAATGGGTGATCGCGTGGAGCGAAATCTATTCGTATCCGTTCCGCGCCGACGCACAGGATCGGCTGGAAGCGCTGCGGGGCTAAAATCGTGTCTTTTCCCCACCCCCAACTCCTCTCCGACTTCAGGGATGGATAAGCGACCTTCGAAAGTGCCTTTTCCGTGTAGGGGCAGGTTTCAAACCTGCCCCTACGGCGAAAATCTCCCCGTAAATTCCTGAACCATGATTCAAGTTGACTTGACCGCCGCAAGCGGGCGGGTGGCGTTACTTTTCGTCGTAGCTGGCGACGACTCCTTTGGGCGCGTAGGCGCGCCACGCCTGCTCAAACAGATCGCGGATTTCGGCGGGGTCGGCGAGGGGCATTCGTACCAGCAGGCACTCGAAATTGGCGTAATGATCGGTCAGGTAGTAAACCTCCGGCTGAGCAGCCAGCAGGTATTCGCGCTCCCGTCGATCAGGCACTTTGATGCAGAGCGTATCGGGGTCGATCTTGGCGATGCATGCCAGAAAACGCTTGCCGACCTTGAGCGTCGGCGAATGGAAGACGAGGTGTTCCTCGACGCCGGGAAAGGTCGAGGCGATCTGGCGAACGTCGTCAAAGTTCATCCGCAATCCCTCTCTAAGAACGTTTGTTTCAAATAGGATAGCATAAATCGGCGCGCGGGCAAGGTACTGGAGCGCGGTTTAGCGCTCGATCCAGCGCTTCCGGTTTTCTTCGTGATAGAGCGAGTCGAGGTCGTCAAAGGGGATCAGCAGGTCGTCGTCCGCCGCGTCGAGCAGGTCGGACGCTGCTTCGTCCGGGGTATCCTCCGCCGGTTCGTCGTCGATCAGTTCGTCCTCGTGATGTCGCAGCGCCTCGATCACGAGCCGGTCTTTCGAACTCGATCAGCCGCATGACGGCGAAATGCCCGATCAGAAACAACAGGAAGGCAACCGAGAAGCCGATCCGGTCGGTGAAAAAAGTGCTGGTGAACCCCATCCCGCGCACGTAGTACGAGCCGTACCAGTTCGACCAGATCGCCACTTGCAGCGCCAGCGAGACGACCGCGTGCAGCGCGAAGATCATGCGGCGGCGGTGATAGCGCTCGATGTGCTCGAAGGTGGCGTAAAGATCGCGTTTGGTTTTGCGTTTGGTCATCCTGCCTCCGGTTTAGCCTAAGTTACGGATGAACTCGTCAATTACCGCGTTGGGATCATTGTAACAGCGATTCGCCGGGAAACGCTGAACGTTTTCGATGCCGTGCCCGCGCAGCAGCGCATCGCGCTCGGCGTCGAGTGTGGCGCGGTGATAGGGTCCATCGACTTCCAGCACGCCCCATTTGCCGCCGTAGCAGATGACGAAATCGAGTTCGCGGCTCTGGCGACCATTTTTCCCGGCGCTCATGCGGACGCGCCCCGGCGGGATGAAGAAGATGTCGCGGTGATCAAGCGCCTTGGCGATCTTGATCTCGCTGTTGGAGCGAAAAACCAAGTTCTTCCAGAGTATCTCGCGGTAAGTGTCCGGTTCTTCGCGGCGCGTCGCCGGAATGCGGACTGGCGCAGCGCTTGCCGTCGGGACGACTCAGCCACAGATAGATCAGCGGCGCGATCAGCAGCGCCGCCGCGATCCAGCTTTGCGCGATCAAGCTGGCGATTAGGGCGGCAGCAATCAAGGTAATGACAAAAAAATAGATCAAGTGGTTGGTTCGAAACATAGGGAGATTGCTCTATAGTAGGGGCGTTATATATAACGCCCCTACGGGTATCGCCAAACGACTACAACTGATTTCGCGCGGCTTGATAAAGCTAGTCCGGATCGAACCTCGTGCCGAGCGCGGCGGGCGGATCGGAGCGCAAGAAGTTGCGCGACCACTTTTGCAGCGGGCGCGGCAGAATGCTGAGCAAGCGCTCAATCGCGCCGCTGCTGACCAGCACCAGCGTGATGATCATCAGCAGCCAAGGCAAGCCGTTGAGCAGCACCAGCGGGATGTGAACGTCCGGGCTGCGCTGGATCGCCGAGGAGAGTGCGCGCAGTCCGGCGAACAGATAGGCGCCCAAGACGACGCGGAAGGGATGCCAGCCGCCGAAGATCACGATTGCCAGCGCGATCCAGCCGTCGCCCTGCATGACCGGCGGCGTCGCCCAACCGGGCTTGATCGCCAGCGAGTAGCCCGCGCCCGCCAAGCCGACCAACGAGCCGCCGATGGCGGTGAAGATATAGCGCTGGCGGTTGACGTTGGTGCCGCGCGCGAAGGCGGCTTCGGGACGCTCGCCGACGGCACGCAGCGACAAGCCGGTGCGGGTGTGGAAGAAGATGTACCAGACCACGAAAATCAGGAAATAGCTGAAGTAGACCAGCGGCGACTGATCAAAGAAGATTGTGCCGATCACCGGGATGTTCGAGAGCACCGGGATCGGCGCGCTGAGCATTTTCGGTCCGGGGATGCGGGTGTAATCCTGACCAAGAAAAGTGGCGAGGTCAGCAGCCAACAGCGTCAGCACGAAGCCGACGGCAACTTGATCCTGCCGCAGTTCGATCCCGGCGACCGCGACGATCAGCGCGACCAGCGCCCCGCCGATCATGGCGGCTGCCAAGCCGACCAAAATGCTGCCGGAGGCGAGCGCCGCGACGAAGCCGAGCATCGCCGCCAACTGCAAGCTGCCGTCGAGCGAGAGGTTAACGACTCCGACACGCTCGGTGATGGTCTCGCCTAGTCCGGCGATCACCAGCGGCGTCGCATTGGAGATGACGCTGTTGAGGATGTTGATCAGGCTGTCATTCATGGGGTGTCGCCTCCGGCGCGGCGGTGGTAGGGGCGGGTTTCAAACCCGCCCCTACGGTGTCATCGATTTTTGTCTGATCGCGTTCGAGGACGCGCTGGCGCAAGCCGCTCGCCCAGCAGCACCAGCAGGACGATCATGCCTTGCAACACACCCGCCAGTGATTGATCCAACTGGAGCGCGACTTTCAGGCGCGTGCTGCCCGCGAGGATCACGGCGAAGGCGAAGGCGACGAACGGTGCCCAGAGCGCGCGAATGCCGACCAGCAGGACGACCAGCAGCGCCAGAAAGCCGATCCCACCGGAGACCAGCGGTCGCAGCGCGTTATAGGTGAACAGCACGCGGTACGATCCGGCGAGACCCGCCAGCGCGCCGCAAACCATGAAGGCGCTGAGGGCGCTGCGGTTGGTCGGCACGCCGAGCAGCAGCGCCGAGCGAGCGTTCTTGCCGGTCGCCTTCAACTGCAAGCCCCAGCGCGTGCCGCGCAAGATCAAAAATACGGCGACGATGGCGACGAAGGTCAGGATCAGCAGCAGCAGGCTGACCGGGAACTCGCCCAGCACGGGCGGGAGCAGCGCGTCGGTCGAGAAGGGGGTGCTTGACTGCGCCGTGCCGCCTTCGGCGGGCGCCCAAGGTCCGGCGATCAGGTAGATGGCGACGACGCTCGCCAGCGAATTGAGGGCGACGCCGCCGAAAATCTCGTGAACGCCCAAGCGCGTTTTGAGGACGCCGACCAGCGCCGCCCAGAGCGCGCCGCCAATCATCGCCAATACGATTTCGAGGGCGATCAAGAGGGGCGAGGGCAGCGTCCAGTAGAGCGCCGCGCCGCTGGCGAAGACCGCGCCCATCATCATCTGTCCCTCGACGCCGATGTTCCACAAGCCCGCCGTGAAGGTGACGATCAAGCCCATGCTGCACAGCGCCAGCGGAATCCAGAAGTTGACGACCCCGGCGAAGGTGTTGGTATTGCGGAATGCGCCCTGCATGACGGTCTGGAAGACTTCGACCGGGTCGTTATCGACGGCGATGATCAGCAGGGCGGTCACGAGCAGCGAGATCAAAATCGGCACGATGGCGAAGGCGATTTGCAGTGCGGTGCGTCGGCTCATGCGGACGTCCTTTGAAAATCGCCGCCGATTAAGCGTCCGAGTTCGTCAATCGTGGTGGCGGCGGCGTCGGCGATTTCGTAGACCTGCCCGGTGTAGACGACCAGAATCCGGTCGCTGTAGGTGACCAGTTCGTCGAGGTCGGGCGAGGTGAACAGGATCGCCGTGCCGCTGGCGCGGCGGGCGAGTAACTGCTGCCAGATCCAGCGGGCGGAGTCGACGTCCAAGCCGCGCGTCGGCTGCTCAAGTGCGAGCAGGATCGGGCGCTGGGGCATGAGCGCCATCAAGAGGCGCTGCTGATTGCCGCCCGACAGCGTCTCGATCTGGCTTTCCGGCGTCCCGCGCACGTTGTAAAGCTGAAGCTGCGCCGCCGTCGCCTGACGCGCCGCCGTCCAGTTGACCAGCGCGTCAGTGCTGCTGGTCAGGGCGACGTGCTCGGTCAGCGTCAACCCGGCGATCAAGCCTTCTTCGAGCCGTCCTGCCGCGCCAAAGGCGACGCCGCAGTGCATGAAATCGCGGTAGCGCTTGCCGGTCAAATCCGCTTCGCCGACGTGGATCGTCCCATGCTGCGGCTTGATCAAGCCGACGCTGGCGCGGACGATCAGTTCTTGTCCGCTGCCGTCGAGTCCCGCTAAGCCGACGACCTCCCCGGCGCGAAGGTTCAGATTCAGCGCTTCGACGGTCACGCGCTTGCCGCGCAGCGTGATGTCCTTGAGCAGCAGGGCGGTCTCGCCCAGCGGAGCGCGCTGGCGCGTCTGCGGGGCGAGTTCCTGCCCGAACATCAGGCGGACGAGATCGGCTTTGGTGACGGGCATCTCGGCAGCGCCGACCAGCTTACCCGCCCGTAGGACGACGACCTCGTCGCAGAGGGCGATCACGTCTTCAAGCTTGTGCGAGACCAGCAGCACGCTCATGCCTTCGGCGGCGAGGGCGCGCAGGGCTTCGAACAGCAGCGTTTTCTGCTCGGCGGAGATGCCGGTCGTCGGCTCGTCAAGGATCAGCGTTTTGACGCCCAGCGCGAGCAGGCGAATGATTTCGAGTTCTTGGCGCTGCCCGATGCTCAGCGAGGCGATGGTCGCGTCCGGCTTGAGTTCGAAGCCGAAGCGCTGGCACAGTTCGCGGAGCTGCTTTTCAGCACGCCGCGACGAGTAGAGCCACCCTCCCGGCTGCCCGTAGATGAAATTTTCGAGGATGGTGAAGGCGGGCACGTCGAGCGGGTCTTGCTGCAACATGCCGATGCCGCTGGCGATGGCGGCTTCCGGCTTGTGGTAGTCGGCGCGCCGCCCATTTAAGAGGATGTCGCCGCTGTCGGCGGGCTGGTAGCCGGAGAGGATTTTCATCAGCGTCGATTTACCAGCGCCGTTCTCGCCGAGCACGCCGACGATCCGCCCGCTCTTGACGGTGAAGCTGATGTCGTCGTTGGCGTGAACCGCGCCGAAGCGCTTGTGGATGTGCTTGAGTTCTATGTCCATTGGTTAGGGCTGCTTGCACCACCGGGAACGCCGAATTCTGAACGTATGATAACGAATGTCAGAGCTTTGGAAATAATTAGAAGCCATTTGAATACTGCCCCCTCACCCCCGCCCCCTCTCCCACGCAAGCGGGGAGAGGAGAGAAAAATGGTGATCATTCAGGGAGGAAATCAGAATATTCAAATGGTTTCTTAGAGTTTTTATGAGGATCTGTAGGGGCGACACCTGCGTCGCCCCTACCTTGTGTAACTGATTGCCCTACTTCGCGCTCAGTCCTGTCTTTTACTCAGTCCTCAGCACTTAGTCCTCAGTCCTGCTCTTACTGGCTTGCGCCGGACATGCCTTGCAGCAGTTGCTTGAGATACCAGACGTCGAGCGGCTGCACCATTTCCCCGGCGGGCGCGAGTTCCGTCCCGTCTTGCAGGTTGAGTGGTCCCTCCCAGAGGGCGAAGCTGCCCGCAGGCACGAACGGATTGGTCGCGAACGAGGCGAGGTTGGCGATGAAGTCGTCGAGGTTGGCGGACTGTTCTTCGGTCAGCGCGGGACCCTTGACGAAGCCGACAGCGGACGTATCCGGGTTGTTGATGTTGCTCCAGTCGGGATCATTCCATTCCCAGCTTGGCGTCCACGTGCCGTCCATCACCTGCTGGACGGTTTTGGCGTAAGCGGGACCCCAGTTGAAGTAGGGAACGCCGAGGCAGACATCTTCTGCTTCGCTGCACGCGCCCTTGTAGTCGTAGGGGACGGCGAAAACATTTTCGCCCTGCTGGGCGCGCTGCCCGGCGACGACAATCGCTTCGGTCGTGTCGATGCCTGAGATAACCACGTCGGCGCCGCTGTCGAAGAAGGTGTTGGTTTCTTCGGTCGGGTCGAGCGTGACGCCGGGGATGTTGAACCAGAAGCCGATCCACGTGACCGTGAAGGTCAGGTCGCCGGGGCTGCCGCCGTTGTAGTGCTCGTAGCAGTACTTCGCGCCGAGGTACGCCGACGAAGACAGACGACGGGTCTCGTCGTTGATCAGCGGTCCGAGATAGCCGACGCTGCCGGTCTTGGTCGCCAGACCTGCCGCGCAGCCCGCGATCAGCTTGCCCCAAACCATTTTGCCCATGACGTTGCCGACGTTCGCCGGAGCAGTGCCGCCAAGCACGTGATCGCCGGAGATGTTGACGAAGGGAATGTCCGGGAACGCCTGCGCGACCGGATCGGTGTCGTTCTGGAAGTCGTCGGACGTGGTGAAGATCAGCTTAGCGCCCTGATCGACCATTTCGGTCACGACATCCTGAAGCGTCGTCTCCGGAGAGTCAGCCGGGTTCAGGCTGGGGAAGAAGATCATTTTGGTGCCGGGGACGTTTGCCTCGACGTACTGACCTGCTTCGTAGTGCGCCTGACTCCAGCCGTGATCGTTTTCGGGACCGACGAGCACCAGCCCGAAGACGAAGTCACCGTCTTGTGCTAACGCGGGTCCTACCGCCAGTGCGACCAGCATCAGCACGAGGAAAAAAGAGAAAAGCTTCTTATTCATTACGTTGTCGCCTCCTCAGCATTTAAAAAGTGAAGTTAAGTGTAGCGTCTTACCCATCATGCTGTGATAGTGCAATGTGAATAAAAAAACTTGACACTTATGAACATTCTGTGCTCACGTTTTGCCGAACAAGTCGATGGAACGACCGACTACTATGCCGGACTGAGTATTGCAAAATGGCGTAGGGATTGCAACCTTTGGTCGGAACTTAGGGAATTGCTGGCTGCAAAGTGACTCGCGGGCGCGCTGCACTGAAATAGCGCAGGATGAGCCGGTGCGCCGGGTGCTCGATCAGTTCATACAGTCCGGCGCTGATGATATTCATCAGCACGTAGAGCAAGATCGGGCTGGTAATGCCCAGCGGAAATAGCGGGGCGATCATCGGCGTGAGTTGAACCAGATAGAGGGCGTAACTGATCCGCCCACCGTAGACCAACAAACGCTGATTGAGCAGGCGGTAGGGGAGGGTGTCCGGTTTGGTCAGTGACCAGATTAAGGCGGCGGCGCAGACGGCGATGGGGAAGTTGTAAATCCACGAGGTGGCATAATTCGCGGTCAGGCTCATGCCAATTTCGAGCATGGCGATGCCGCTAACACCGCCGACAAACAAGGCGGTTGCCCATTTGCGCGACGGCGCGGCGAAACGCAGGTAGATGACCGCGGCGAAGATACCGGCGGCGAAGTCGAACATTCTGCCGAACAGGGTGTACCAAGCGAAGTGCTCGACGCTCACCATGAAACCGTAAGGTGGCAGTTTGGCGATGGGTAGGTAAGTCAGCCCTAAGCCGATGCCGAAAAACAACAGCACGATCAGCAGCAGCCGCAGCGCGATCATCGCCAGCGCCCGGTAGCGCAGGATCAGCCAGAAGCAAATAGGCGCGATCAGGTAAAAGGCTTCTTCGACCGAGAGCGACCATGCCGTTGGAATGCCGGTAAATTTGAGATAGTGGAAGTAGCTTTGGGTGAAGGTGAAATTGACCAGTGGTAGTGGTGCTGGCTGAAGCAGGATCGATGCCACCAGCAGGACGAAGTAGAGTGGCATAATTCGGGCGATGCGCTTGATCAAGTATTCACGGTAGGAGAACGTGTGGGTCTTGACGTTGTTCAGATAGCGCAGCGTGATCAAGAAGCCGGACAAAACGAAGAATATATTGACGCCGATATGCCCCTCGGCGATCAGCCGCGCGCTCAGGTTGGGCGCGGTCGTCGCGTCAATACTGTTGAAGTGGTGAAAAAAGACCAGCAGCGCCGCGATCATGCGCAGCGCGGTCAGCGGCTTGATTTCACCAGTAGGGAGTGTTTTCGCAGGGTACGACAAGCAGCACTTTCGCAGTCACCGTGAACACTTCAATGCTAACGCAGGTGACCGGATTCGCTGCGTTGACGTTCGTGAGTTCTCGTTCGTAGGTAGCCCGGTAGGTGCGCGAGATACGTCAAGGCTGTTTTTGCCGAAGTATGTTATCCTAATGATGGAAAAGTTGTGAAAAACACAAAGGCACATGCATCCGCCGGATGCCGTCCACTGGATACCCAACTGGAAAGAAAATGCCTGAAATTAGTCTAAAAGCGTATTTCATCAAGCTCGATGCTTTGTTGAACGCTCACGCCGCCGACGAAGTAATCCATCACTGTCGCCACATTCTGCAATATTTCCCTAAAAACGTGACCGCCTATCGCCTGTTGGGGCGAGCACTGGTCAGTAACGGGCGCTGGGAAGAAGGGCGTGAGGTGCTGCGGCGTGTATTGGGTGTGATCCCGGACGATTACGCGGCGCATCTCGGCTTGAGCGAAGCGAATGAGCGCATGAATCGCCCGGACGAGGCGATCTGGCATTTGGAACGCGCCCTCGAACAGCATTCCACTGATAGAGAACTGCTCGACGCGCTGCGCGGTTTGTACCGCCGCCATCGCCACGTCGAAAACCTGAAAATTCAACTGACCTCCGGCGCGGTCGCGCGGCAGAATCTGCGCAGCGGCGCTTATGCCAAAGCGGTCGATACGCTGCGCAGCGCCTCGACGCGGATGACCGAACGGCTTGACCTCAAGCTGCTGCTGGCGCAAATCCTCTGGCAGCAGGGATCAGAGGAAGAAGCCGCCGAAATCGCGCTGGACGTGCTCAAGGTGCTGCCGGACTGCCTTGAAGCTAACCGGATCATGGCGGCGCTGTGGCTTTCATTTGATCGCCCATCGGACGCGCAGCGCTACGTCAACCGGCTGGAGTCGGTCGACCCGTATCTCGCGGTCGAACTGGTGCAGGGTTCGCCGCCGGACGACGATGCTTTTCGGATCGAGGAATTCGACTACCAGCGCTCGTCGCAGAGCGAAATGGCGCGCGCCCGCCCGGATTGGCTGCAAGAAATCTCCAGCGAAGCCCCCGCGCCGGTCGCGGCGGGCAGCAGCGCGCAGACGAACGACGCCGAGCCGAGTGATAACGGCGACGACTGGTCGAATTGGGCGAGTGCAATGCTCAGCAGTCAGGCGCCCGAAACTGAAGCGGAAGCGCCAGTGTCAGCGCCCGCTCAGCCGCCATTCCAGCCGTCTGCTCAGTATCCCGCCGCGCGGTCAACCTCGCCGTCATCTGACGAGGGGGTGATGACCGGCGGATTGACCGATCTGTTTGGCAGCCCGGATGACGCCGAACCGGAAGAACTGGCGGCGCTGTTCGAGAATGGCGACGCTAGCGACGACGAGGGCGATCCGATGGCGTGGCTGCGCGGCAGCAGCGTCGAGATCATCGAGGATGACGAACTGCCGGATTACGATAAGCTGTTCGGCGTGGATGAGCCGGATTCGCTGCCAGAACCGGAGACGAATCCGATGGCGTGGCTGGATCAAGCCAACGACACGGACGAGGATGAAGACGACGAGGACGAAGACCCGTTTGCGTGGATGCGCGAAGCGGATGCTGAACCGGACGACGAAGACGACGTGCCGACGTTTCAGACGGTAGACAACGACGAGCTAGATTTTGCGTACTCGGAATCGCTCTACGCCGAGGCGCTGACGGACGATCCAAACGCCGAACTGCCTGACGAAGGGGAGGCAAGTGCGTGGGCGGCGCTCGATTTCGGCGATAACGCCGACGACGAAGCCGAGTCCGCCGCTGCCGAAGCGGTCACGGATGAGGACGAACTCAGCGCATCGAGTCCCCGGCGCGGCTTGACGGCGATCTTGCAAGACACCAATTTCGATTGGGTGGATCGGTCGCCAGACAAGATCGCCAGCGACGACGAGATGGACGAGTGGCTCAACCAGTTTGGCGGCTCGCCCGAACCGCGCGCGAAAGTTACCGACGTTCCCGATTGGCTGACGCAAATCGAGGAGGGTCAAGACGAACCTGACGACGAAATGGAAGTCTCCGCCGAGGAAGAAGCC
Source organism: uncultured Chloroflexia bacterium (assembly GCA_963826685.1). Classification (GTDB taxonomy): domain Bacteria; phylum Chloroflexota; class Anaerolineae; order Aggregatilineales; family Phototrophicaceae; genus Flexifilum. The sequence goes on from CAWGYC010000014.1 coordinate 589,540, forward strand.
GATACTCCCGATTGGCTTGCGCAGAGCGAAGACGATCAAGGCGATATTGGCGACGAAATGGAAATCTCCACCGAGGAAGAAGCCAACGACGGCGACTGGCTGGCGCAGGTCGATCTCGACGAGGACGCGCCGGTGGAAACGACAGAAGCGGTCGACGAGTGGGACTGGTCGAGCAGCGCTCAGGTGTGGGAAGATGCAGATGACGATACCGGCGGATTGGCGGCTGCGCCTGCGCCGGAGGATGGATCAGCATGGGTCAACGACGAACCGATTGACGAGTTCGCCGAACCGCTGACGGCATCTGGGGATGCTGAGGACGAGGCGGTTGCAGTGAATGCTACGGTGGCTGCGGAGGACGACTCCGATCAAGCGCCGGGTCTTGTGCCGGAAGCAAGTAAGCCAGAGGACGTCACGGGAAATATGATGAGTGATAACGAATTCAATTGGCTGAACGAACCAGACTCTGAACCAGATGATCAGGAGGAGCTTGCCTCGGATATTCCCGATTGGCTGAGCGAACTCGACCCGACGGGTGCGGCGGCGGATGAGCCGGACGATCAAACCGATGTCGATGCTGAGACAATCCCGGTGGAGGACGAGTTCGGTTGGCTCGACGAGACGGACGACTCAGGCGAAGCAGTTGCGGCGGAAATACCCGACTGGATGAGCGGTCTCGCGCCCGATGTCAGCGACTCCGAACCGGAGCAGGCAGTGGAAACCGAACTCGAATTGACGGGTGAGCTTTCGACGGCGGACGAGGAAGACGCCGTCGCTGCGGAAGTGCCGGATTGGTTGAGCGAACTCGAACCGGGTGAGCCGGAGCCGGAAAGCGAGCCAGAAGCGGTGCAAGCCGATTCCTCGCTTGAGGATGAATTCGCATGGCTGGACGAATCCGATCCGGGGGAGGCTGGCGATGCTGAAGAAGTCGCGCCAGCGGAGATCCCGGACTGGTTGAGCGAACTCGAACCGAGCGAGGCTGAACCGGAGCCAGAAGCGGCGGTCAGCGAAGCGGATGCCGGGTCCGAACTGGAATGGATGGGTGAGCCTGCGCTGGCGGATGAGGAAGAAGAAGCCGCCGTCGCTGCGGAAGTGCCGGATTGGTTGAGCGAACTCGCGCCGAGCGAGGTGGAACCGGAAGCGGCGCCAGAAGCGGCGGTCAGTGACGCCGACGCGGAACCCGAACTGGAATGGATGGGCGAGCTTTCGACGGTGGATGAGGAAGAAGAAGCCGCCGTCGCTGAGGAAGTCCCGGATTGGTTGAGCGAACTCGAACCGAGCGAAGTTGAACCGGAAGCGGCGGTGAGCGAAGCCGACGCCGAACCCGAATTGGAATGGACGGGCGAGCTTTCGACGGTGGATGAGGAAGAAGAAGCTGCCGTTGCCGACGAAGTGCCCGACTGGTTGAGCGAACTCGAACCGAGCGAACTTCAGCCGAGCGCGTCCGAAGCCAGCGAAGTCGAGCCGGATGAGGAAGCAGGCGAGTGGGAATTAGCGACCGCCCAGCAGGAAGAACCCTCCGAGGACGAAACGCTGGCGGAGACTTACGGCTGGCTCAACGAGCCATCCGCTGAAGCTGAGGAAGAAGAGCAAGCGGCAGCGGAAGAAGTTCCGAGCTGGCTGACCGAAGATGAGAGCGAGCCGGAAGCCGCTGTGATTGACGATTTTGAATGGCTCAACGACGGCGTGAGCGAAGCCGAACTCGCCAATGCTGATTTCGAGGAAGAAGTCGAAGCCGAGGCAGCGCCAGAGCCGGAACTCGAACCCGCCGCCGAACTCGATGCGTTTGACGACTACGGCGAATTCGACGACAATCAAACCGAGATCGAAATCGGCGCTGATGGTGAAGAACTCGAACCAGAGCCTGCGCACAATGCGCCGGATTGGTTGAACGCGATGGTTCCGGGCTTGGATGTCGAGTACGACGTCGCCGACGACCTGAGCGACGACGAAGCTGATATGGCTGAAGAAGAAAGTGAAGGCGAGATCGCGTGGTTAGTCGATCTCGTGGAGGAAGAATCGGCAGCGGTTGAGCAGGTAAGTTTCGCCTTCTCGCGCCCGCCGACGTGGTTGGGGAGTGCCAGTCCCAGCGCGATGTCTGATGCAGCCGACGACGATTTTCCCGATTGGCCCGCCGACGATGGCGACGACGACATGCCGGAGTGGTTGCGCTAACTGGCTTGGTTGAGTCTGTGGGCTGACTGCGTGCTCGATTGCCTGCGCGATTCCGCGCCCGGATGGGCGCAGTGATTTTCCGAAGAGGTACGAGGTATGTCCGACAACACGCCCGATTTTGACAACATGACGCCGGAAGAAATGATGGCTTGGATGGAGACTCTGGCGAAGCGTCAGGGGGCATCCGAGGGTTTCACGACCAACGCGGACATGCAGATCGACGAGATCGATCCCGATACCGTCGTCATCGACGAGCCGGGTTACGTGCCTTACGGTCAAGAGAACAGGACGCCGGTCGAAGCCAACCCACCCGCGCCGCCGCCGGTTCAGGAGCCGCCGCGCGTGCAGTCACCGCCACCCGCTCCGTCCGCGCCAGTCGAGCGCCCGGCGCCGGTAGAACGACCGGCAGCCCAAGTGCCGCAGCCGACCTCGACGCCGCGCGCGTTCCCGACGCAGCCGAGCCAACCAACACCAACACCCCAAGCGCCAGCGCAGCCAGCAGCGCAAGCGCGACCGCCGCAAGAGCCGGTGTATCCGGCGCAGCCATTAGCGCCCCCTGTATTGCCTGCTGCCGCTCAGCCGCCAGTTGACGAGGGCGCGCTGGCGTGGCTGGAGAGCCTCGCGGCGGACGAGAGCGAAAAGATATTCAATCTCGACCTATCCGATTTGCCAGAGGAGACGGTCGTCAATGAGGCGACCCAGCCGATTAACCCGATGACGTGGCTGGAAGACCTCGCGCGTTCGCAGGTCGCCGAGCCGTCGTTGGAGCAGTTGGGCGCCGACGAGGACGATCAGGAAGAGTCCGAAAAGCTCGATCCGTTTGCCGAAGGCGTCAACTCGATGGAGTGGATCGAGACGCTCGCCAAACGGCAGGGCGCTAAACCGGAAGAATTGACCACGCGCGCCGAGATGAATATCCCGCTGCCGGACGAAGCGGACGTCGAAGCCGAGGACTACCAACCGTTCTCGTTCGACATGCCGCCGACGACTCGCCGCAGCCCGGAAGCACAGAATCTCGAAAATCCTGCCGACTGGTTGACCTCGCTGGCGGGTGCGGAAGGTTACAGCGAAGCGGGCGTGCGCGCGACGCAGCCCCAAGCGGACGAAAGCAGCGACGCCGAAGAAGAAATGTCGCTGGAAGAAATTCAGGGCGCCATCCAAGCGGGCACGGTCACGCGCGAGCAGATGCAGTATTTCCTTGACCAACAAGCCGAGCAGTTGGCGGGTGAGCCGGAGGAGATCGAGCTGGAAGAAGTCGAGGTCGAGGAGCCAATTGCTCCTGCCGAACTCCCCGACTGGCTGTCGGAATTGAAACCGCCGCCGCCGGAAGCCGCGCCAGAGCCGACGACTCCGATTGATGCACTGTTTGAAGCTGAAGCCGACCTGCCGCCGTCAATCGCCGGGATGCCGGACTGGTTGCGCGATGATTTGATGGACGAAGACTCCACCAACTTGGAGAGCATTTTCGCCATCACCGACGAGGAGGGCGATACTAACGAATCGCCTGCCGCCGTAATCGAGCCAGACGAAGTAGAGTACGAGTTCGAAGTCGATCCGAACGATCCTTGGGTCGAGGCGTTCGACCTCGAATATGAGCAGGGCGCGCTGGACGTTGACGCCATCCCGGAATGGTACTCCGAGAACGTGAATGACGCGGATCGAATTGCCGCCGTCGAGGGGCAGGTCGAAGCCGAGGTATCCGCCGAACCAGCCGAAGCGCAAGCCGCGCTCGAAGATGCCGCGCTGCCTGACGAGCGCGATCTGCCGGAAGGTCAAGCGGAAAACATGCCCGCATGGGCGTCGGACTTCACCGCCCCGGCAGCCGAAACGACCAGCGAAGACGTCTTCGCCGAGATGCCGGATTGGTTGCGTGAAGTTGAGGCGTCGGTCTCACCGGAGGACATCCCCGACTGGCTGGTCGAGACGATCTCAGCGCCGGTCGAAGCCGAGCCGGAGGTGATCACGCCGCCGGTGGTCGAGCCAGCACCCGCTTCAGTGCCGCAGCCGGTTCGAGCACCCGCTCAATTTGCGCCCATCGGTCCGCCTGCTGAGCCGATCCGTGCGGCGGTTGACGCGCCGGAAGTGCTGAAACAGGCGCGCGACAAGGAACAGAACGGCGACCTCGAAGGTGCGCTGGCGGACTACGAAGGCATGATCCGCGTCAGCACCGACCTCGACGCGGTGGTGGACGATCTGACGCAGTTGGTCAAGTCCTACAAGACGACGCCCGCCGTCTACCGCGTGCTCGGCGATGGCTTGATGCGGCAGGGCAAGCTGCAAGCCGCGCTCAACACTTACCGTGAGGCGCTCAATCAGCTATAATCCTCGACATTGGTTTATAAACGTTTGCGGTCGTGTAGGGGCGGAACTCAGTTCCGCCCCTACGTGTGACTTGAGGACGTTGGCACCTTGAGGAGTTGGTTGTGGAACGCACATTGATCATTATCAAGCCGGACGCGGTGCAGCGCGGGCTGGCGGGCGAAATCTTGCACCGTTTCGAGCAGCGCGGGCTGAAGATCGCCGGGATGAAGTTCATGCAGGTCTCGCGCGAACTGGCGCAGAAGCATTACGCCATTCACGAGGGCAAGCCGTTTTACGAAGGGCTGGTCGATTACATCACGTCGTCGCCGGTGGTGGTGATCGCGCTGGAAGGCACAAATGCGGTTGAAGCGGCGCGCGGCACGATTGGCGCGACCAATCCGTCGAAATCCGCCGCCGGGACGATCCGGGCGGACTTCGCGCTGGAGATTGGGCGTAATCTGGTGCATGGTTCGGATAGCCCGGAGAATGGCGCGATTGAAGTTGGCAATTTCTTCAGCGACGCCGAACTGATCAGTTGGGCGCGCGTGACCGACGAGTGGATTTACGAATAAATGGGGTGTGTAGGGGCGGGTTTTAAACCCGCCCCTACGACAATGTGACGATTTGTGGTGGGCTACTGGATGTTGACCAGCACGTTCGCCTGTTTCCAGAAACCCTCAAGATCGTAGAAGGCGCGTTCCTCAGCGCCGAAGACGTGGACGAGCACGTCACCGTAGTCCATCAGCACCCAACCACTGTCGTTCTTGCCTTCAACCCCGACGGGCAGGCGGTTGTGTTTTTCTTTGATCTTCTCGCGCACGCCGTCGGCGATGGCTTTGAGCTGGCGGTCGCTGTTGCCGGTGCAGATGACGAAAAAATCGGCGATGATCGCGTCGGGACGAAGGTCGAGCAGCACGATATTCTCGGCTTTCTTGTCCTCGACAGCATCGACAATATCATGGGCTAAGTCTAAAGAGTCCAGAAAATTCCTCCTGATTGGTCACGCAGTAACGTTTCGCTTCATTCTAACACAGTCTGATTGTTGGTCAATTTAGTTCAAATACGGCTCTAACGGAGACCCGATGGACAAACACATCACCTTTACGGCGGCAGGTGCGGGCGAGCGGCTCGACAAGATCGTCGCCGCGCGCGTCGGCGATCAACTGACGCGCACGCAGGTACAGGCGCTGATCCGCGACGGGCAGGTGACGGTCGACGGCGCGCTCGTCAAGTCAGGCGTCAAACTCAAGGGCGGCGAGCGGATCGTCGTGACTGTGCCGCCGACGCCCGAAGATCACAGCGTCGAGCCGGAGCCGATCCCGCTCAACGTGGTCTACGAGGACGCCGACCTCGCCGTGATCGACAAACCCGCCGGGTTGGTGGTGCATCCGGGCACGGGCAACCAGAGCGGGACGCTGGTCAACGCGATTCTGGCGCGCTACCCGCAGATCGCCGAGATGAACTACGCCCCCAAGCGGCGCGGGATCGTCCACCGGCTTGACAAGGACACCAGCGGCTTGATCCTGATCGCCAAGCGCGCTCCGGCGCTGCACCGCCTGATGGCGCAGTTCCAGCAGCGGACGGTCGAGAAGGTTTACACGGCGCTGCTGGAGCGCACGCCCAAGACGCCGACCGGACGGATCGAAGTTCCGATTGGGCGCGACCCGAACAACCGGCGCAAAATGGCTCCTGTGCGTGATGGGCGCCCAGCCATCAGCGAGTACGCGGTGGTCGAGCATTTCGAGGATGGGCGGGTTCTGGTGCATGTCCGGCTGCTGACCGGGCGGACGCATCAAATCCGCGTCCATATGGCGTTCATCAACTGCCCGATTGTCGGCGACGTGCTCTACGGCTACCACAAGCAGACGCTGCTGCACCGGCAGTTTTTGCACGCCGGACGGCTGTGCTTCGATCAGCCGCGCACGGGCGAACGCCTTTGCTTTGAGTCGCCGCTGCCGGAAGCGCTGGAGGCGGTACTGAATACCCTCCGCAAAGGTCGATGATTTGGCTAAGATTCGCTACAATGAGTAGGTAATCCGAGCAGGCAATAGATGTCGTTGTAGGGGCAGGTTTCAAACCTACCCCTACGGACAGCGCATCTCACAAAGGATAGCCCATGCGAGAAATCACGGTTGCGGTCGTGCAAATGAAACCCCGGCTCGGCGAAGCTGAGGATAATCTGGTCAAGATTTCGGAGATGATCGCCAAGATCGCCTCGCAGCAGAAGGTTGACCTGATCGTCTTCCCGGAGTTGGTGACGAGCGGTTACGAACTCGGCTTGCGCTTCACCGAACTGGCGCAGCGCGTACCGGGACCGACGGTTAACTTGATCGCCCAGCGCGCCAACGAATACGGCGTCTACGTCGCCTTCGGGATGGTCACCAAAGAGCGGGTCGAGTCGGTGCTCTACAACTCGGCGATCCTGCTCGGTCCTGAGGGCGATCTGGTCGAGGTCTACAACAAAGTTCACCTGCGCGGCGAAGAACGAATGGCGTTCCGCGAGGGCTTCAAGATGCCGGTGATCGAGACCGAGATCGGCACACTTGGCTTGATGATCGGCTACGACTTGGCGTTCCCGGAAGTGGCGCGCAGCCTCACGCTCGACGGCGCGGAGATCGTTTGCGTGCTGGCGAACTGGGAAGCCGCCGCCATCGACGAGTGGAAAACCTACATGCGGGCGCGCGCCTACGAGAACTCGGTGTTCATGGTCGGCGCGAACCGCACCGGCGAAGACGTGACGCTGACCTTTGGCGGTGAGAGCATGATCGTCGGACCGCGCGGCGAGATTCACGCTTCACTGGCGGGCGAGACCGACGAGGAGACCGGCGCGCCGCTGGAAGGCTTCACGGTCGCGCGGATTGACCTCGACGAAGTGCGACGCAACCGCGAAGAATACCAACTGATCCAGAACCGCCAGCCAACGGTTTACCGCTCGATTGTGCGGCGCTATTAGGAAATCATCCCGTGAGCATCGGTTACTCGCAGCGTCCGCTGGCAGCCAAGCTCGGTTTGAAAGCCGGGATGCGGGCGCTGCTGATCTCCGCGCCACCGGGCTATCTATCGAGACTCGCCGCGCCCGACGAGGTGGAATGGTCGGGCGATCTGGATCAGCCGCTTGACTTCATTCAAGCTTTCTTCAAACAAAGAAGCGAACTTGAAGCCCGGTTTCCGGCGTTGAAAGAACTGCTTGCGCCTGAGGGGATGCTGTGGATTTCGTGGTTGAAGCAGGCGGCGAAAATTCCGACCGACCTCGACGGCAACGTCGTCCGCGAGATCGGGCTGGCGGCGGGGCTGGTCGACGTCAAAGTCGCGGCGGTCGATGCAGCGTGGTCGGGGCTGAAATTCGTCTACCGGCTGAAGGATCGCGGCTGAGCGATGTTCGGTCAGCGCTTTGCCACAGTCGCCGTACTGCTGGTGGTCGTCGTCGCCGTTGTGGGGGGCGGCGCGCTTCTGCTGGCGACGCGCCCCGCGCCCGTCCAGATCACGATCAATCCGCCCGCACCCACTCCCATGCCTAGCCCAACCGCATCGCCCGCGCCGCTCGAAGTGTACGTGACCGGGGCGGTCAATCAGCCGGAGTTGCTGGTCAGCTTGCCCGCTGGTAGCCGGATCGCCGATGCCATCAACGCGGCTGGCGGCGCGGCTCCCAATGCTGACCTTGAGCGGATCAACCTCGCGGCGCTGCTGCATGATGGCGATCAGGTGCGCGTTTACGAAGTGGGCGAAAGCGCGCCGGTGGCGGCTCCCAGCGCGGGCAACTCGACGACGGCTGCCAGCAGCGGGGCAGTCGTCCACGTCAACACGGCGACGCTGGAAGAATTGGAGACACTGCCGGGGATCGGTCCGGCGCTGGCGCAGCGGATCATCGACTACCGGGAGGCGAACGGCGCGTTCACGACACTAGAGTCGCTGACCGGGGTCAGCGGCATCGGCGATCGGACGGTTGAGCATCTGGCGGGGTTGGTGGCGTTCGATTGAGGCATCGTGCCTGATTTCGCAATTGAACGACCTTGCACTGCACCTTATAATGAACTATGTCAATGGGGATCGCTGCGTGCTTCGTCGCCAAGACGTATCGGCGCATCGGCGCGCTATTGCGTTGATTCGCTGTACTGTTTGTCCGCCGAGGGATGTAAGTGATTGGCGGAGGATTCATGCACAGCGGAGGTATTGCTCACCGAGATCGCATCCTATTCGGCTCGCGTTGGGCGCTGCTGCTGCTTCTGTACGGTGTGTTACTGCTTTTTCGCAATCAGGTTGACGCCTTCAATACGGGCAATCTCACGGCGGCTTTGGTCGTCAGTGCGGTGGCTACGGCGTTACTCTTTCCATTTTTGCGCTCAGCATCGCTGAAACGCGCCGCGCCGACTGCTATCTTTGTGGTTGATCTGCTGCTGGCGGCGATACTGACGTGGCTCAGCGGCGGCAGCGGATTCGTGGTCGTGGGCGGCGGTGGGGCGCTGATGGTCGCCAGTCTGCTGCGCCCGCACGTCCGCTGGAACATCGCCCAAGTGATCGGCGTGGGCGTGGTGATGGCGTCGCCGCTGGTGCTGCCCGGCAGCTCGCTCAACCCGTCGGCGCTGCTGGCGCTGATCGCGATTGGCGTGGCGACGATCCTCGTCAGCGTTGGCTACGACGCCGAAATGGGACGGCTTCGGCAGCAGGTCGAGGCGCTCGACGGCGCGCGGACGGCATACATTGAGGACAGCCGCCAGCGCACCCGCGCGATCAGCGAACTGACCTTCACCATGAGTGCGACGCTCAATTACCAGAAGGTGCTGGACGCCATGCTGGAAGCCGGGCGGATCGGCTTGCGGATGCCGGAGCGCGAGCAGGCGAAACTGTTCGCCGGGGTGTTCCTGTTTCACGTCGACGACAACCGACTGCACGTCGTATCATCGCGGCGGTTTACGCGGGCGGACGAAGCGCGGTCGCTCTCCGGCACCGAAGGGATCGTCGGGCGGGCGCTGCACGAAGCGGTGCCGGTGTTCGGCACCGATGCCGACCGCGACGGCGAACTGCTCAATTTCATCGCCTTTCAGGGGTGTAAATCCTTCTTGTGCATTCCGCTGCGGGCTGGCTTTGACAACTTCGGCGCGCTGCTGTTCGGCAGCGATACGCCCAACGCCTTCACCCAAGATCACGGCGAACTGCTGACGGCGCTGGGCGTGCAAGCGACGCTGGCGCTCCAAAACGCCGTGCTTTACAGCAACTTGATTCAGGAGAAAGAGCGGATCGTCGATTTGGACGAGGAAGCGCGTAAGAAGCTGGCGCGCGACCTGCACGACGGTCCGACCCAGAGCGTCGCCGCGATCACGATGCGGATGAGCTACATCCTGAAGCTGTTTCAGAAATCGCCACAGCAGGTGCCGGACGAGATCAAAAAGGTCGAGGAACTGGCGCGGCGAACCACGTCCGAAATCCGCCACATGCTGTTTACCCTGCGCCCGCTGGTGCTCGAATCGCAGGGGATGTCGGCGGCGCTCAACCAGCTTGCCGATAAAATGTATGACCTGTACGGGCAGGCGGTGGCGATCCGGGTGGAGCGCGGCGTCGAAGACCGGCTCGATTATCAACAGCAGGGCGTGATCTTCTACATCGTCGAGGAGGCGGTCAATAACGCGCGCAAACACGCGCAAGCCAAGCTGGTCAGCGTTTCGGCGATGCAGCAGAATGACATGGCAATCGTGCAGATCGCGGACAACGGCGTCGGCTTCGACATCGCCAAAATACAGGCGGGCTACGAGTCGCGCGCCAATGCCAGCCTCGGCATGATCAACATGCGCGAGCGCGCCGAACTGCTCGACGGCTCGCTGAGTATGGACAGCGTGATCGGCAAGGGCACGACAATTACGCTGGTGCTGCCGCTGCAAGCGTCGGAGGCGGTCAAGTCGGCGAACGGGTTCAACCGTCCGAAGACGAAGCTGGCGCTCGCCGCTGCCGCGCGCGTAGAGGGCAACCATATCCGCGATCCATACCTCTAAAGAGCGTGCTGAGTGCTGAGTACCGGGTGCTGAGTTAAAATCCCCGTTGATTTGTAATGTGTGCGAGCAGGATCGACCTACCTCGTCCCGGCGAGGCGTGTTTGTTCTTGACTCGGCTCTCAGCACTCAGCACCCGGTACTGTTTGCTCACTTTCGCCAACTGGAGCTTCTCGCATGACTCATTCCGATCTTGCCGCGCTGCGCGGTGAACCGAGCTACGTCTGGCGCGCGGGACAAGAACGTCGTTTGCAGATGATCGCGGCGTGGGCGAAGCTGGACAACGCGCGCGTGCTCGATGCGGGCTGCGGAGTCGGGATGTACACGGCGAAGTTTCGCGAGCGCTACACGCCCCACGTCGAAGGCATCGAGTTCGAGTTCGCGCGGGCGCTGGAAGCACAGATCACGACGCCGCACGCGGTGGTCGCCGCCAATGAGCGTTTGCCTTACCCGGCGGACTATTTCGACGCGATCCTCTCGCACGAGACGCTCGAACACGTCGCCGACGATCAGGCGGCGGCGGGCGAACTGGTGCGCGTGCTCAAGCCGGGCGGTCGTCTGGTGATCTTCGTGCCCAACCGCTGGTATTTCTTCGAGACACACGGGCATTACTGGCGCGGCGCCTATCACTTCGGCAACACGCCGCTGATCAACTATCTGCCGGATCGATGGCGGAATCAGCTCGCGCCGCACGTGCGCGCTTACACCAAGCGCGGATTGCTGCGGCTGTTCGACGATCTGCCGGTGCGCGTGATCACGCACAAGCGGATTTATGGCGCTTACGACAACCTGATCGCGCGCTTCGGCGGAGCAGGGCGAACGCTGCGTACTGTCCTGCAAGGCGTCGAGGGCACGCCGCTCGATACTTACGGGCTGTCGCATTTCCTCGTGCTCGAAAAAAGAAGTGCTGAGCAATGAGTGCTGAGAAAAAGCAGGGCTGAGAGGTTGTTTGTGCAGTCGCGCCGCGAGGGATTTGAACCCCTTGCCGCCAAAATCGAATGCGCACGTCCGAAACTTCGTTTCAGTAGAGCGTTTCTTTGCCGCCCCTTCAGTGGGCGGCGTTTTTCTTAGCCGAGGGTTGAAACCCTCGGCGGGGGTGAGGGGCGGCTGAATCAAAAACGCCTCGCGGATTGCGGGGCGTTGGCAAATTATGGCGTGTTCTCTCCCCTCCTTGAAGCCGGGGAGGGGGCTTCCGAAGGAAGCTTGGGGTGGGGTCGCTTTACGCCCGCTTGAGCGTGATCGAGCGACCGCGCATCGTGCCTTTTTGCATCTGGCTGAGCACGCGGTCGACGTGGATGTCTTTCACGTCAACGAAGGTCGTATCGGCTTGGATGTCGATGGCGCCGATAGCGCGACCGGGAATTCCGGCTTCACCCGCAATTGCGCCGACCACGTCGCCCGGCTGAATCCCGTGCTGGCGTCCGGCGTTGAGCAGCAGGCGAACCATGCCCGGCTCTTCGCGGCGGGAGCGCTTGCGCGAGCGCTCGCTGCTGCGGGCGCGGTTGGGATCAGGGCGTTCGTTGGGTTCGCGGATGTCCTCGACCGGGCGCTGAGTTTCGCCCGCGCGGGCGAAGCGAATGGCGGCGGCGGCGACTTCGGTCGCGTCGTAGCCCGCTTCGAGCAGCAAGTTGACAACCGAGAGTTCGCGTCCAAGATCGGTTGCCGCCAGCAGGGTTTCCAGTTCGGCAGAGAAGCGCGCATCACGGCGGGCGTAGACGTCCGCGCGGCTGGGCAGTTGAGCGCGCTCGATGCGCTGCCCGGTGAAGCTCTCAATCGTCTTGAGCCAGCGGCGCTCGCGCGGCGTCACCAACATGATGGCGATGCCCGCTTTTCCGGCGCGTCCGGTGCGCCCGATGCGGTGGACGTAATCCTCGGCATCGTAGGGCACGTCGTAGTTGATCACGTGCGACATATCTTCGATGTCCAAGCCGCGCGCGGCGACGTCGGTCGCCACGAGGATGTTGACCTGTCCGCGACGGAACCGGCGCATCACGTTTTCACGGGCATCCTGCGCCATATCGCCGTGCAGAGATTCGACCGCGTAATTGCGGCTGATCAGCGTATCGGCTAAGCTTGCCGCACCTAACTTGGTGCGGACGAAGATCAGCGCGCTGGTGATGTCTTCAACTTCGAGCAGGCGCGAGACGGCGGCGAGTTTGGCGTCGTCGTCAACCAGATAGTAGCGCTGCTCGACCTGCGGCACGGTCATCGTTTTGTGCTCGATGGTCAGCGTCAGCGGATCGTGCATGTACTTGCCCGCCAACCGCCGGATGTCCGACGAGAGCGTGGCGGAAAAGAGGGCGGTCTGTCGCTCGCTGGGTGTGCGGCTGAGGATCGTCTCCACGTCGTCGACAAAGCCCATCTTGAGCATCTCGTCGGCTTCGTCGAGCACAAGGTAGCGGACGCCGCTCAGGTCGAGCGCGCCCTTGTCGATCAGGTCGATCACGCGCCCCGGCGTGCCGACGACGATGTGGACGCCTGCGTTCAGCCGCTTGATCTGGCGGGCGTAGGATGATCCGCCGTAGATCGCCAGCACGCGCGCGCCGAGGTGCTTGCCGTACTGGAAGATCGCTTCGGAGACTTGGTTGGCGAGTTCGCGCGTCGGCGCAAGGACGATGCCCTGCACGCTGCGCTGGGAGAAATCGAGCTTTTCCAGCAGCGGAAAAGCAAAAGCGGCGGTCTTGCCGGTGCCGGTTTGCGCTTGACCTAACACGTCGCGCCCGTCGATCAACGCCGGGATCGCGCGTTCCTGAATTGGGGTCGGTGTTTCATACCCCAGTTCGATAACAGCCCGCACCAGTTCGGGGCGCAGACTTTCAAAAACGTTTGCCATACTGCTCCTTAAAAAACAGTGAAAATCCCGCTCGAATGCAGGATAGTGATTTCGGGGGAGAATCGTAGAATGGTTCTTACGGTTAGATGTATTATAACACGAGACCTAAGGCGATCAATCGCGGATTTCTAATATTAATTTGATCCACTGAGCACACAAAGGACGAAGTGAAAATGGCAGCGAATATCTTTTTGCAAGCGGCGATTAACGGATCGCGAGCAGCGGGAGCACATCCCGCGCTGCCCGTGACTTCCGACAACATCGCGCTGGACGTGCGCGCGGCGGTCGCGGCGGGTGCTGCTGCCGTCCATTTTCATGTCCGCGACAAAGTCGGGAACGAGAGCCTCGCGCCGGACGACGTTGCCCGCTGCATCGAAGCCTGCCGCCGTGCCCTGCCGTCCGCGCCGCTTGGCGTGCCAACGGGCGACTGGATCGTGCCCGACTTGGACGAACGGCTTAAGCAGATCGCCGCGTGGCAGGTGCTGCCAGATTTCGCCTCGGTCAAACTGCACGAGGACGGCGCGGAGCGCATCGCGGCGCTGCTGCTTGAACGTGGTATCGGCATCGAACTCGCCGTGACGACGCCCGACGAAGCAGAGCAGGCGCTCCGCGCCGGGTGGGTGGGGCGCAGCCTGCGCGTGCTGATCGCGCCGCACGATGAGACGGTCGCGGCAGCGCTGGCGACCACCGACGCTATCGAGCGGGCGCTGGGCAAGGTCGGTGTTCCGCGTCTGCTCTACGGCAGCGCGGCGACGACTTGGGCGCTGATCACGGCGGCGGCTCAGCGCGGCTATCAAGCGCGCGTCGGACTAGAAGACACGCTGACGCTGCCTGACGGTACGCCCGCCGAGAGCAACGAGCAGTTGGTCAGTATCGCCATCGCGCTGATGGCGGAAGCGTAGCGACGTTATCGGGGGCGCACGCCGTGCGCCCCGACCGAAACGTTGTTCTATTCAACCGGGTGCGCCGCCGCCGCGATCATCGCGTAGTGCTGGCGCGGCTCGCGGACACCGATCATTACCAGCGCGGTGATCACGCCGCTGATCAGCGCGATCATGAAGGTCGCTCCGTAGCTGACGTTATCCGCCAGCCAGCCGCCGATCAACGGAGCAAGCAGCGCCGCCGGCGCGACCATCGTGTTGATCAAGCCGATGTAGTAGGGACGATCTTCCGGCGGTCCGAATTCGTAAGTCAGGGCGTTGACCGTTGTCCAGAGCGCCGCGCCCGCCGCGCCCGCCATGCCAAAGACGAGGTAGAACCAGCCCGCCGAAGGTGCGAACAACGCCACCGCAGCGCTGGCGCCAGCCAACAGCGCGCCGAGCGCGAAGATCACGCGGTGGCTGGTGCGGTCGCCCAGCCAGCCTACCAGCGGGTTAGCGACCGTCTGCGCCAGCATGAGCACGCCGGTCATGATGCCTGCCGTACCCACGTCCATCCCGTGAACCTTGACGGCGTAGACCGTGAAGAAGGCGAAGCCGACCGACGAGATCTGGGCGGTGATGCGCGCGACGATGAACAGACGGAGATTGTGGTCACCGCGCAGGATGTCGCGGATGCCGCGCCAGAATTCGCCCATCGGGCGTGACGTTTCGCGGGCGGGCGGCAACTCCGGTTCGCGAGTTGCTCCAAGAAAGCTGAGCGAGATCATCATCGCCACACCGGCGATCAAGAAGCAGAGCGCGAAGCTGTGGGGCGCGGCGATCCCGGCGAGGATGGCTCCGGCGACCACCGCGCCGACGCTGCCGAGCAGATTCGCGGCAGACGACTGCATCCCGTAGAAGGTGCCGCGCCAGTCGGCGGGCATGATCTTGCCGATCATGCTCTGCCATGCCGTGCCGGTCAGACCGCCGCCCATCGCCTGCCAGATGACGAAAAAGAAGGTCAAGATCAAGCCGACTTCGCGCCCGATGACGGGCAGCGCCAGCGCGACCAACGCCAGCGCGAAGAAGGGCACCCGCTCGTTGAGCGTCATCAACATGACCATCGGTTTGTAGCGCCGCAGCCGTGCCACCCGGTTCGCCGTGAGCAGTTGCGGAAGCTGCCAGCCAATGATGTGCATGGATGCGATTAGCCCGATCAGCGCACTGGAGTCGGTCAGAGTCGAAACAAACAGCGGGATCACCGTGACGTAAGAGGCGATACCCAAGCCGAAGCCAAAAAAAGCACCGTCAAGCGTATTGACGGTGAAGTTGAAGCGGACATTTTTCCGAATTTCTTCGCGCAAGATGCAACCTTTGATAGACCGTCACAATTCTACCATCGATGCGGCGGCTTGTGATGAGTCCGTCTGGACTTACTAGGGCGATTTAACCTGATGTTCAAAAGAGAGAGACGAATGAATGGAATTGTAGGGGCGTTCAATTGAACGCCCCTACGGACTTATCATCCAACCAGAATCACAGCATTTCCCGCTGGCTGCGGAACTGAGTCTCGTAGAGTTGGGCGTACAAGCCGCCCTGATCGAGCAGATCGGCGTGAGTGCCGCGTTCGATGATCCGCCCGCGATCCATCACGAGGATCAAGTCGGCGGCGAGGATCGTGCTCAGGCGGTGGGCGATCACGATGCTGGTGCGGTTGGACATGATCTTTTCGAGCGCGTCCTGAATCAGTGCCTCGGACTGGCTGTCGAGGCTGCTGGTCGCTTCGTCGAGCACCAGCACGCGCGGGTCTTTGAGGATCACGCGGGCGATGGCGAGCCGCTGCTTCTCGCCGCCGCTAAGCCGGTAACCGCGCTCGCCGACGACGGTGCGATAGCCGTCGGGCATCCCCATGATGAAGTCGTGGATGTTGGCGGCTTTGCAGGCGGCTTCGACCTGCGCCTGCGTCGCGTCCATGCGGGCGTAGAGCAGGTTGGTCAAGATGGTGTCGTGAAATAGATAGGTTTCCTGCGTCACCATGCCGACAACATCGGTCAGCGAGTCGAGGCGCACGTCGCGCAGGTCGCAGCCGTCGAGCAGAATCCGTCCTTCGGTGGGATCGTACAGGCGCGGGATCAGGTAGGTCATGGTGGTTTTGCCCGCGCCGCTGGGTCCAACTAAGGCGACCAACTGCCCCGGCTCGATGGCGAAGGAGATGTCTTCCAGCGCGATCAAGCGCGCCTGCGTCTTGGCATCACTGTCGCCGCTGCCATTTCCATTCCCGTTGACCTGCGGCTTATCGTCGCCGGAGAGCACGGCGCGCACGTTCTCGATCCGTCCATGCCGCCGCACGTCGCTGAGCAGCCCCTCGTCGGAGGTGCTGTAGCGGAAGGTCACGTCCTCAAAGACCAGCGCGCCCTGCACGTCGTGAAGCTGCACGGCGTCCGGCTTCTCCTCGATCTCCAGCGGCAGATCGACGATCTCGAAGACGCGCTCGAAGCTGACCATCGAGGTCGTGAATTCGACTGGCACGTCGACCAAATACTGCATCGGACTGTAAAGCTGCCCCAAGTAGGCGGAGAAGGCGACCAGATCGCCAATCGTGAAGACGCCGCCCAGCACTAGATGTCCGCCGCCCCAATAGACCAGCGCCGTCCCGATCACGGTTGCGCCGCCGAGCAGCGCCCAGAATTGGCTGCCAGTGACCGCGCGCTTGACGCCGATGTCACGGACGCGTGCCGCCCTCTGCGCGAAGCGATCCACTTCGAGATCGCGCCGCCCGAACAGCTTGACCAGCAGCGCGCCGCTGATGTTGAGCGTTTCGGCGATCATGGCGTTCATTTCGGCGTTGTTGTCCATCGCTTCGCGGGCGATACCGCGCAGCTTTCGACCGATGGCGCGGGCGCTGAAGATGAACAGCGGAAAGACGATCAAGCCGAGGATGGTCAGCCGCCATTCGAGCGCGAACATCACCGCCAGCGTGGCAATCAGCTTGACGGCGTTGGTCACGATGCCGACAATCGTGTCGCTGATGGCGGTCTGCGCGTTGATCACGTCGTTGTTGAGGCGGCTCATCAATTCGCCCGATTTGGTGTTGGTGAAGAAGCGCAGCGACATCCGCTGAAGGTGGGTGTAGAGGCTGACGCGCAGGTCGTAGATCACGCCCTCGCCGACGTACGAGTTCAACTGGCGAATGATGATGCCGACGGCGCTGGAAATGACCGGGATCAAGACCAGCCCCAGCGCCAGCAGGTTGAGCCGGGAAGCGGCGGCAGCGAGGTTCTCGGCGATGCTGGCGCTGTTCAGCGTGTGGTCGAGCAGGTCGCGCACGATCAACGGGGTGAGCAAGCCCAGCCCCGACTGGATCAAAATTAGGATTAGGACGATGACGATGCGGGCGCGATACGGATTGGCATACGCCAGCACCCGGCGCACCAGCGCCCACGTGATCTTGGTGTCTTTGCGCTCGTTGTCGTCCGGGTAAGCATAGCGCCACATTCTGCCACCACCTCGCATAAGGTCACTTCTCGATTTCGATTCAGGCTGATACGTGCCGTATCAGCTACGGACTATAGACGATCACGAGGCGCGGCGGTACTGGAAATAGGGACAGGTCGCCAGCCTCTGCGCCTACTCCAATGGGGAGAAGGGGTGGTGACGCAGAGTCGAGCGCGGTTAGCCGCCCGAAGACAAGTTCAGGTCGCCGGGCGCGCTGCTGGTGATCGTGAAGGCGGCTGCTGCGCCGACGTTGGTTCCGTTGACCGCCAACTGCACGTTGTAATTCCCGGCAGTGTAGTCGACCTCAGAGGCGGGCATGTGAAACCAAATGCAGGCGCTGCGGATGCTGAAATCGGGCGTCCACTCGTAATAAGCGACCTGCGTGCCTTCGTAGTACCACGTCGAACTGAAGGTCGTCCCGGCGGCAGTGTCGTTCGCCGTCGCCGTCACGTAGATGTCGGTGGCGCTCATAGTGAACGAATTAGTCGGGCTGATTGGGCAGTCATCGCTGCCGACCTGCTCGGCGATTTGGATGTTGCTGAGCGGCGCGCCGCTGTTATCGACCGGGCTGCTGCTGCTGCTGGACGACCACCGTCGGCGTGACCGGGACGAGCTGGCTGTCGCCGCGCGCGCTGCCATCTCCGCTCACCTGCGGCGTGAGCAGTGGGTTGGCAACCTGCGGGACTGCCGACGTGGGTAGATCGACGCTTTGGGGCGGTGCGGTCAGCGCGGCTGGCGTGATTCCGCTGGCATCGACAAACGGGGTGCCCTGTGCCATCAGCGTGGCGACGATCCGCGTGCTTTGCAAATCGGCATTGCCGACGGCGGTCTGCGCGTTTTCGAGCGTCGTCATCAGCCGATCAGCATTAACGGTCGCGGTCGCGCGGACGTCGGCGATCTGCGTCTGCGCGATCTCGTTTTGCAGATTTTCCGTTTGGAGGTCGGCGGGTTGGGAGAAGAAGTTACACGCACTGAGGAGGGCGATACTGCTGGTCAGCAGCAGGAAGATGGTCAGACGTTTCATAAACCACGATCTCTAGCCATTCGATAAAGCCGCTACAGTGTACCAGAGCGGGGAAAATCGGCAAGAGAGCGTTGGATGAGCGTCCGGTCTTTGAGGCGAAAAACAAACGACCTTGCTCAATGGCAAGGTCGCTCGTCGGGGTGTTCCAGTGGAGGTGGGCGACACTGCCATCGCCGTCCGCTGAACTCGAAACAATGCGTCTACAGGTGTAGTCGGCTGTTAAGTTTCGAAGAGCGTAGCCCCAGCCAACTCGGTACGCGCTCGACTAGCCGATGGTTCTTAAGCTGTCGTGTTATCGGCGTGACGCCAGCAGCACTCCGCCATTGGTGACGCCCACCAATCCATCCGGGCGAAGACGGACGGGGCGGACGGCTGGGTTACTATGACCCAGCACCCTCACTTATGCAGTTTTAGGCTGCGTAAGCCAGAGCAGGTTGGTTGTTATTGGCATTTATAGCCGTGCCCATTTTAACGTGGTTAGGCGCCACGACCCGCTACACGGTCTCAGCCTTCAACGTCGAATCTAGTTCACCCCCATGTACCCCTATTATAGCACAGTGCGCGGAGTCAATAAATGGCGACATGCCGGAATGCGGATCAATATCGTCCGCTTTTAAGGCTACACTACTCATATAAACAGGTACAGCGATCATGGAGAGAGCACATGGACTACGAAAGCCTTGTCCAATTCAACAATTGGGCGAACGCACGCCTGCTGGAAACTGCCGCGCAGCTTACGCCGAAACAGCTTCACAGCGGCAAACTTAGCAAAGGCACTGGGTTCGAAACGCTGCGTCACGTCCTCGACGTTGAGTGGTCATGGCGTATGGCGTGCGAGGAAAAGCCAGCGTCCGAAGAGCTATGGAAGATCGAACCATTGGAGGATTTCGCTGCTGTGCGCGCGCGCTGGGAAGCGGAAGGCGCGTCGCTGCTTGCGTTCGTTCAGTCGCTCCGCGCTGATGACTTCGAGCGCGTGGTTACGCCTAGCTGGGAGAAGGCGTCGTACAAGATTGACGACATCATCATGCACATCATCATCCACGCGACCGATCATCGCAGCGAACTTGGCTGGTTTTTCACAGGATTGGGGCATTCGCCCGGTGACATTGAGTGGTTGGGTTATGTGGACGCTGCGAGCTAGGGGCACGATAGGTCGTGCCCCCAACTTGTCCATTTACCTATTTTCCCAGTCGCTTCTTGACCTCGGCCGTCAGCGCTGGGACGATCTGATAGAGGTCGCCGACCAAGCCGTAACGCGCCAGCTTGAAGATCGGCGCTTCGGGGTCTTTGTTGATGGCGACGATGATCTGGCTGGTGCGCATCCCGGCTTGATGCTGGATCGCGCCGGAGATGCCGCAGGCAATGTACAAATCGGGCGAGACGACCTTGCCGGTCTGCCCGACTTGATGGGCGTAAGGGATGTAACCGGCATCGACGGCGGCACGGCTGGCTCCGACCGCCGCGCCGAGTGCGTCCGCCAGCGGCTGGATCACGTTGGCGAAGCCGTCCTTCGCCTTCCAGACCGCCGGATCGCCCGCGTCGGCGGGGGCGTCTTTGGGATTGTTCGCCATCCCACGCCCGCCGGAAACGATGATCGCGGCGTCGGTCAGGCTGACCGTTCCGGTCTCGGCTTCTAAGCTCTGGACTTTGGTGGCGATCTGGTCTTCGCTCAGCACCGGATCAACCGTCGTAATCGCGGCGCTCTTGCCCGCATCCGACGCGGCGGCTTTGAAGGCGCGCGAGCGCACGGTCACGAACTGAGTTGCGCCAGAGATGACGACATTGTCGCTGAGGACTTTGCCCGCATAGACCGCGCGCTCGGCGTTGATCTTGCCGTCACTCACGGACAGCGCTAAGGCGTCGCCGAGCAGGGGACTGTCGGTGTCGGCGGCGGAGGCGGCGAGCAATTCGCGCCCGCGACCGGTCGCGGCGGCGACGACCGCCTTCGGCTGCTGATCCTGCACCAGCTTAGTCAGCAGGGCGGCGTAAGGCTCCAACCGGATAGCGTCGAGGGTCGCGTCGGCACAGACCAATGCTTGATCGGCACCGTAATGTCCGGCTTCGGCGGCGATTTGCTCGGCGTTCTCGCCGAAAACCAGCGCGATCAGCGGCACGCCGAAGGCATTCGCCAGCGTGCGCCCGGCTGCCAGCGCTTCCCAACTCGCGGCGACGGCAGCGCCGTTGAAGCTCTCGATCCACGTAAAGACGGCGCTCATAGCACTTTCTCCTCTAGCAGGCGATCTACCAACTGCGCCGCCATTTCCTCCGGCGTGCCTTCGATGCGCTCGGATTTGGTATCGCGCGGAGGCAGATTCTTGTAGGCGGTGACCCGGGTATGCGGCGCAGGCGCTTCGATGCCGAGATCCGCCAGCGACCATTCCGGGATGACCGCTTTCGCCGCCTTGCGGATGCCGATGAACGACGGATAGCGCGGCTCGTTGATGTCTTTCATCACCGTGATCACGGTGGGGAGGCTGCTGGTGACGACCTGCTTGCCCTGTTCGAGCAGGCGCTCGACCGTGATCGTCTTGGCGTCGTGGTCGACGGCGAGGATCTTCGAGACGTAGCTGAGCAGCGTCCAGCCGAGCTTGCGCGCGATCTGGTAAATGTGCTGATCCATGCCGACGTCGATGCTCTCCTTGCCGCAGATCACCATGTCGACGTCGCCGATCTTATTCACGGCGGCAGCGGCGGCGGTCGCGTAGGCGAGCGAGTCGGCATTTTGCAGCGCTGCATCCCAAACGCGGACGGCTTCGTCGACGCCCATCGCCAAGCTGGTCTTGAGCGCCTCGTTGTGCAGCTCCGCACCGACGGCGACGACGACGGCTTTGCCACCGCTTGCCTTCGCCCGCTAAATCGCTTCTTCGAGCGCGTATTCGTCCCACGGGTTGACTACCGTCGCGGCGTCTCCCCACGTGACGCTGCCGCTCGCGTCCACCTCGACCTTAGCAGCGGTGTCCGGCGTGCTGCGCGTAAAAACGACTATCGTCAAGATAAAGACCTCCACCTTGTCATAATCAATAGTTACGAAGATTGTACCGCATGGCAGCCAAATTAATCAAAGGGCGATTCGATTAGGCTCTGGTGAAGACTAAGGATGTGCTCTGAACTCCTCACCCCTAAACCCCCACTCCAATGTGTAGCGAGAGGGCTTTAAAAACCTTCCACGAGCTGTCTTTAACTCCTCTCAACGTAGTGGAGAGGGGGCAGGGGGTGAGGTTAATAAAATGCCTACCCCTGTCAGGTTAGGCGGTGAGGTTCTATGCCACTGGGACAGGCTCGTTGGCGGTGGTCGTTTCGTGCAGAAAGCGCAGCGTCACGAACAGCGCGCACAATGCCATCACCAGCGAAATCACGAACAAGGGCAGGTATCCAAAAGATTGGGCGATAGTGCCCGCAATGATTGGCGCTGTCATCGAGATCACCGCTGCGATGGTATTGAACAGCCCGACATAGACCGGGCGGCTGTCGGGCGTCGCATAGCCCACAACCCAATTCTGGTAGCTGAAGTTGAGGTTGCTCAGCGCCAGCCCGGAGATCAGAAAGCCGACGTAGAGCGGCACCGGACCGACCACGCTCGACAGCAGCGCGCTGATGGGCAGGAGGGTTGCCGCAGCCAATGCCAGCCGCATGAAGAGCAGGTTGCTGCGAGCGCCCAGCCACGTATAGCCCAGCGACCCGACGACGCTGCCGATGGTCTGCATCGCCAGCAGCGTCGGCACGGCGACGTCGCTCGACAGCCCCAGCGTGATGGTCGCAAAGCCGACGTAGAATGGGCTGGACATCATGAACAGGCTGGTGAGCATCCGCGTGCCCAAGATCGCGCGGAAGGGAGCATCGGTGCGCAGCACACGACCCAGATCAGGCAGAAATTCTTTCAGCGAAGGCACTTTTTCAACGGCTTTGCCGCCCGGTAGCTCGTGCAGAAACAGGACAGGCAGGATCGACAAGGCGAACAGCGCGCCCGCGATGCCGAACAGCAGGGCGTAATTGTCCGGGAACTGTCCTTCGGCGAGGATCACGGCGATCAAGGGCGCGATGCCCAACATGATCACGCCGGTACTGGCGGTCATGAAGCCAAACATGCGGGCGCGCCAGCGATTATCCAAGCTCGTCCCGGTGAGGTCCGCCCAAGGCACGCCGACGATCCCGTCGCCGACTCCGGCGATCCCATAACAGATAAAGAACGCCAGTAAAATCAATTCGGGGTGATCTCTGCCGAGCAGCACCGTCACCGCCGCGAAAATCAGGATCACGAAGCGCACCGGGATGTTGGGTCCGGCGAACCACCACTTTTTGCGCGCCGAGCGGACGATATAGCGGGCGATGAACAACTGCGGCAGCGTCCAGCCGATGTCAAATAGGCTGCTCGACAGCCCGATCAGCACCTCGGAGTTGGTTAGATGGCGGACGAAGTCGGGGATGACGGTGGTGCTGCCAATCACGCCCATGCCCACCATGAACAAGATGCCATCGCTTAGGAAAAGAAGGAAGTTGCGGCGGTAGATTCGCTCACGACCGGCAGGAGAGAGGGCTGGTGCATCGATTGGGGTCATGTTCCGTCTGTCTTTGTGCAGGCGCAGTCAATCAGGGCAATTCTACACGGGTCAGAAACGACGGCAAGAGCCGCGTCGCTGACTCGTCGCCATGATAAATCGGCGGCGCAGCTTCTCGCCCGCATAGATGTCATGATCCGCTCGTGAGTGATTGCACAAGTTGTCGGAAACAGCGAGCTAAGGCGATCACTCGTCGCCCTCGTCTTCATTGTCGAGCACGAACGGCTCGACGCTTGCCTGTTGCCAGAAATCGGCGTGCTGCGGATCGGTAAAACGGGCGAGATCGACCGCCGCCGACCACTTCGTGTTATCGGGGAGCGTCGTCCGCTCGTCGAAGCAGGCACGGGTCAAGATCGCGCCGCTCAGATCGGCGTCTTGTAGGCGAGCGCCTTCGAGGTGCGCCCCGGTGAGATCAGCGTGATTGAGCCGTGCGCCCTGAAGATTGGCGTGGCTGAGACGGGCATCGACCAGATTCGCCTGCATCAAATCTGCTCCGGCGAGGCGGGCATCTTGAAGGGTGGTCTGCATCAAGTTGGTTCCGACGAGATTGGCGTCGGTCAGGTTGGTGCGACGCAGCCGCGCCCATTGAAGATTCACGCCCTGCAAATCGGCGTCCCACAACTCCGCCTGTTCGAGATCGGCGAAGCGCAGATCGTCGCCCTGAAGCGTGCCATCGGTTAGCCAGCCTTCGGCGCGGAGTTCCTCGGCGGCGTGATTGGCGACCTCGTTGACGCGGCTGCCCAACTGACGCTGAAGCTGTTCCAGTTCGCGCTGGCGTGATGCGCGTTCCTCGCGGCGGCGGTTGAGGGTGTCGATCAGCAGCACAGTGATGGCGATGCTGGTCAGTTCGGTGCTGGCATTGGCGTAGTAATCCGCCAGAAAAGCGCTGAGATCGAACGCACTCGAATGGAGCGAACGGTAGCCCGCGACGCCCATGATCACGGCGGCGGTCAGCAGAATTACCCCGACTCGTTGAGACGTGATCCAGTCGCCGCGCCTCATTTGCATAAACTGCTTACGGATCATCGTGCTTACTCCGACTAACCATCATCCTCACAGGCTACGATAGCACAATTCGGGAATCAAAGACCTTCCGATTTGGAAGGTCTTCGACTGCGCTAACCTGTCTGGACACCACTCCCGCGCTTCGCGCTCCCCCTCCCCGAATTCAAGGAGGGGCGAGAGCAAAAGACTCAGTGTCCCGTTAATCCGCAGGATTTGAGCGCGTGGTTTCTGCCCTTCTCCCCGCTTGCGTAGGAGAAGGGCAAGGGGACGAGGGGAACTTGCAGGGCAGTCTCTAGTTCGCCGCCATGTAGTTGAGCAGCAGCGCGGCGATCACGCCGGGAACCCAGCCCGCTATTGTCAGCAGCAGGACGATCAAGAAGGTGCCGCAGCCCCGGTCGATCACCGCGAGCGGCGGGAAAATGATGCAGATAATGGCACGACCACAGCCCATGAACGTTACTCCTCGATTGCCAACGCATATTGTGTTATACGTGGTTAGCGCGGCAGAAGTTGCTGTGGATCACAGAAAATCGAACCACCAAAGTAGGATTAAGTCGAAGATTTGAAAAAGATTCTAACGCAAAGGTGCGAAGTCGCAAAGACGCAAAGGGTGGGCGAGGCACGCCTCTCCCCTACAAGGTCGTTCGCGGATTTATGCAGCTTTTTTCAGGCGACGGATTTGAACTCACTAAGATGCCAAGAACGCGAAGTTGTCTTGACGGTCAATTCGCTTTGATGAACGCCGCGATCAAGGCTGCGGCTTGCTTGGCGGCGGCGGGCGTGAAGTGGATGCCGTCGAAGGTGAAGGCGTAGCCCTCCTTTGCCTGCGCTCCTTCGTAATCGTGCCAGCCGCGCTTCTCGCGCGCGCCGATGGTCAGGATGTCGCCGACGCTCAGCGCTGGGCGCTCTTTCAGGTTGGCGGGCGGGAAGGCATCCATCAAGTCGAGGATGGGAACGTTGAGGGCGCGGGCGACGTGCTTGACGCGGTCGTTGTAGTCGCGCAGGCTGGCGACCGTTTGCGGGTTGTACTCGCACGGCTCTAAACCGATCCAGACCAGCGTGTGCGCGAGGTGCAGTTGGGTGAGTAGGTCGCGGTACGCCGCCTCGAATTGATCCGGCAGGACGACGCCCTCCGGGATGCCCATCGCTTGGCGGTAGTAGGATCGCGTTGCCGGTTGGCTGTAGCTGATCGAATCGTTTCCGCCGACCATCAACAGTACGCCGTCGGGCTGCTGGCTGAGCACGTCCTCGTCGACGCGGCGCAGCAGATTGATCACGGTGTTACCGCCGATGCCCGCGTTGATGATCTCGTGTTCCGGCAGCCGCTTGACCAGTTCGTCAACGTAACTGCCGCCGTATCCGCCCCACGTCATACTGTCGCCAAAGCACACGATCTTCACGCGCGCTCACTCCGTTCTGCTGCCGCAAACTGCCGCTATTGTAGCGCAGGCAAAAGGCATCGCACCGCGTCCACCCCCCGCGCTCAAAAACGTGGTATCCTGTAGCCGCATAAGCGTAAACCCTGAAGCGAAAAGGAAAGATCGTGTTCAAAAATAGACCGACGGCAATGGTCGTCTACGTGGGGATTGTCGCGTTTGTCATCATGGTTATCGCGGCGCTGGTGATTCCGCCAGCCGCCGAATCCGTTCCGCCGACTGCTGCTGTACCTACTGCCGCGTCGAGCACTGCCGCTGCGAATGTAAACCCGACTCCCGCCGTCGACTATATGGCGACCATTACCGCCGATCCTGACGTGCAGACGACCGCTAGCGGCTTGATGTACAAGGTGATCACCGAAGGCAGTGGCGCCAAGCCCGTCGCCAGCGATACCGTCACCGTCAATTACGAGGGTCGGCTGCTCGACGGCACGGTCTTCGATAGTTCCTATGCGCGGAACCAACCAGCGACCTTTGCGCTTAATCAGGTGATTACCGGGTGGACGGAAGGCTTGCAGTTGATGACCGTCGGCTCGAAGTACACCTTCTACATCCCCGGCAATCTGGCTTACGGGATCAATCCACCCGCCGGGAGCGGCATTCCATCGAATGCGACGCTGGTCTTCGATGTGGAACTGCTGTCGATCAAGTAGAATAGGACGAGTCGCGCTAGCTTGAGGGCGCACCACCGTGCGCCCTGACCTAAGCGTGCGACTTTTCCCGACCAAGCAGAAAGGCTAGATTGTGGCTGACGAATTTCAGAAGACCGCCAGCGGGCTAGAGTATCAGGTGATCGAGGCAGGCGAAGGCAAGAAGCCGAAAGCGACTGACACCGTATTGGTGCATTATCGCGGGACGTTTCTCGACGGCAAGGAGTTCGACAGTTCCTACAAGCGCAACCAACCGATTGGCTTTCCGCTCAACGGCGTGATCGCCGGGTGGACGGAAGGCTTGCAGTTGATGTCGATTGGCGCGAAATACCTGTTTCGCATTCCGCCGGAACTGGCTTACGGCAAGCGCGGCGCGGGCAGCGCGATCCCGCCGAACGCGACGCTGATGTTCGAGGTCGAACTGCTCGACATCGAGTAATTTGGTGGCAAGACTGGATAGCTAAACGCAAAGGGGCGCTCAAGCATTGACGACTTGAACGCCCCTAACACTTTTTTAACCCCACCTTTACACTTCTTCACATTAGTGAAGGATGTAAATCCCTATCATACCATAACTCTGCTTACCGTCACGCTTATTTTTCATTTTGCCAGAAATCGGCGTCGTAAGCAGGAAGTTCGCAGCGCAGTGGGCGATCTTCGCGGAAACCGAAGGCGTAATCCGCCTGCATGAGCTGGTGAATTTCGCTGGTGCCTTCGTAAATCACCGCGCCCTTGCTGTTGCGCAGATAGCGCTCGACCGGATACTCGTCGCTGAAGCCATAAGCGCCGTGAACCTGCACCGCTTCGAGCGCCGCTTTGACGCTGTGATCGGTGGCGTACCACTTGGCGAGGCTGGTCTCGCGGGTGTTGCGGACACCCTGATTTTTCAGCCAGCCCGCTTGCATGCAGAGCAAACGCGCCGCCTCGTACCACTGGGTCATGTAGGCGATCTTCTGCTTGATTAACTGGTGCTCGGCAATCGCCTGCCCGAAGGTCTTGCGCTCTTTGGCGTACTTGATGCTCTCCTCAAGGCAGGCACGGATCAAGCCGACTGCGCCGGTGGCGACGGTGAAGCGCCCGTTGTCGAGCGACGCCATGGCAATTTTGAAGCCTTCGCCTTCTTCGCCCAAGCGATTTTCGAGCGGAACCTCGACGTCTTGCATGGCGACCCAGCCGGTCGATCCGGCGCGGACGCCGAGCTTGCCGTGAATGTCGCCGGTAGTGACGCCCGGCATGTCACGGGTGACGATGAATGCCGACATGCCGCGATGTCCCGCGTCGGGGTCGGTCTTGGCGACCACGAGGAAGTGATCGGCTTTGGTGGCGAGGCTGATCCACATCTTCTCGCCGTTGAGGATGTATTTGTCGCCGACGCGCCGGGCGGTCGAGGTCATATTGACCACGTCGCTGCCGACGCCGGGTTCGGTCAAGCCGAAGGCGGCGTACTTCTCGCCGCGCGCCTGCGGTACGAGGAAGCGCTGCTTCTGGTCTTCCGTCCCCCACTGGAGCAGGGACAGGCTGTTCAAGCCGACATGCACCGACATGACGACGCGCAGGGTCGTGTCGGCGCGTTCGAGTTCCTCGCAGACCAAGCCGAGTGTCACGTAGTCGAAGCCCTGCCCGCCGTAGCGCACCGGGATGCAGATGCCGAGGATGCCGAGTTCGCCCATGCGCGGGAGCGTCGCCGGGTTCATCGCCTGCTGGCGATCCCACTCGCCGATGGTCGGCATGACCTCTTTGGCGGCGAAATCGCGCACCATCTTCTGTGCTTGTAAGTGTTCTTCCGTGAGTGCAAAATCCATTATTCAAACCTTGTCATTTGGTTGATTGGCGATCTAGTCAGTCGGGCAATTTTATGCCAATATGGGAGCGGATTATACCTGATCGCCGGAGGAATTGCCGTGCCTGACGCCATGCCGGAGATGTTGATCACAACCTACTTACAGATGACGCGCCGCGATCAGTTTCGTCCGGCGTATGCTGGGATCGACGGCGTCCAGATCATCCCGATGCAGATGCCGGACGTCGAGTTCTACCGCTTTTTGTACAGTGGGGTAGGCGGGGTCTGGCGCTGGCGCGACCGGCTGATCATGCCGGTCGAGGAACTGCAAGCGGCGCTGGCAGCGCCGGGCACCAGCGTCCACGTGCTCTACCTGCGCGGTGTCCCGGCGGGCTACGTCGAACTGGTGCGACGCGCTGCGGAAACCGAGATCGCCTATTTCGGGCTGCGCCCCGCTTACACGGGGATCGGATTGGGCAAGCACCTGCTCAGCACCGGCATCACACAGGCGTGGGAAGCCGACATTCAGCGGGTGTGGCTGCACACCTGCAACCTCGACAGCCCCCACGCGCTGGACAACTATCGCAAGCGCGGCTTCGAGGTCTACGACGTGCAGCAGCAGCCGATGCCGACCCGCTATCAGTGAGCATGAAGTCAGTGTGCAGTCCGAAAAATGAAATTACGGCTTGGGCGACCGCCCAACCCGGCGACATGATCACGCTTCGGGGCATATCCGCAGACAGCGGAGGGCGCGGATCGAACGCCGATCCAGTGGCGGGTGCTGGAGAATTTCGGTGAGCGAACTGCTGCTATTGAGCGAGTACATTCTGGATTGCCAGACGGTATCACGGCGAGTTAGTCGATATTACATGGCAACATTGCGATCTGCGGCGCTGGCTGAACGGCGAGTTTTATCACGCCGCGTTCAACACTGCTGAGCAGCAAGTCGTCAAGACCACCCGCTGCACCGACAACGGCGCGAATAGTCCAGATACCGAGGATCAGGTATTTTTGCTGAGCGTCGCCGAAGTCAATCAGGTAACGGAGAAGCTCGGCAAGGACTGGCGGCGGGCGCGCGGGACGGAGTTCGCCCAAGTCAAGAAAGCCGATGGCTGCCATCTCTACGTGATGGACAAGAATGTCCCGGCTGATTACATCACTGAGCGCGGCAAAACCTATGGCTGCTCGTGGTGGTGGCTGAGAGATCAAGGCAGCCTGAAGGACAAAGGGAGCGATCCGTCGCGGGCGGTGTTTATCGGCACGCGCGCCAGTATTCGCCACTACGCTCGCGTCGATCAGACCCGCGACGGCGTGCGCCCGGCGGTGAAGCTTAGGCTTCTATGAGTATCAGCGCGCGAGAAAGCCTTCTCAACAACGAAAAGCTTGCAATCCTTCTGAGAGCGTGATACGCTATCCAGCATGAGACCAGAACTGACATCCATCCCCACTTTTTATGACCATCCTCACATGATGTGCGTGGCGATGTGTTGTATGTGCGAATGCCGACCAAACCGGGGACGTGTTACTCTGCGGTGATTTTTGCCGTACCAACGTGCTAGAGCGAGAGCCGACCCCACAAGGTCGGCTCTTTTTGTTTCCGCAGCAGGAGCAGTGATGAACGTCGTTTTGAGCGCAGCGCTCCAACAGCAGATCTTCAGCGAGATGGAAGCAGCCTATCCCAATGAGGGCGGCGGTTTTCTGCTGGGCAGCGCGGGCGCAGACAGCATCGAGGTCGTGGCTACGGTGCACGTCGCCAACCAGTTCGAGAGCGAGGAGCAGTATCATCGCTACGCGATGGCGCCGCTCGATTGGGCGAAGCTCGAAGACGAGGCGGATGCGCGCGGCTTGGCGCTGGTCGGCTACTATCACAGCCACCCGGATCACCCGGCGATCCCGTCGGTGTTCGACCGCGATCACGCGCTGCCGAATTTCACCTACATCATCACGTCCGTTCAGCAAGCCAAAGCCGTTGACATGCGTGTCTGGCGTCTGCGCTCCGACCGGGAGCAGTTCGACGCCGCCACGTTAATTGTTGAGCAAAATTCTTAGGATCGACAGGAGCGTAAGAATATGACGGAAGCACTCGTAAGTACCCAGTGGGTCGCCGATCACCAAGACGAAGTCCGGCTGATCGAGGTCGACGTCGATACGACGCAGTACGAGTCGGGGCACATCCCCGGCGCGGTCGCGCTGAACTGGCAGACGCAGCTTCAGAACCAAACGCTGCGCGACATTGCCACGCGGTCGGAGTTCGAGGCGCTGCTGAGCGCCGCCAGCGTCACGCCGGGGACGCGCGTCGTCCTCTACGGCGACAACAACAACTGGTTCGCGGCTTACGCTTTCTGGCTGTTCAAATACTATGGTCACGACAACGTCAGCTTGATGGACGGTGGGCGCAAGAAGTGGGTCGCCGAAGAACGCGATCTCACCACCGACGTGCCCAGCTACCCGGCGACCGGCTACCAAGTCGGCACGGTCAACGCCGACCTGCGCGCCGACCGCGATTACGTCAAGGCGCGGCTGGAGCAGCCCGGTTTCGGTCTGGTGGACGTGCGCTCGAACGACGAGTACACCGGCAAGATCATCGCGCCGCCCGGCATGAGCGAAACGGCTCAGCGCGCGGGACACATCCCCGGCGCAGCCAATATCCCGTGGTCGCAGGCGGTCGCCGAAGATGGTACTTTCAAGAGCAAACCTGATCTGCAAGCGTTGTACGGCGCGAAGGGCATCAGCGACCAGAGCGACGTGGTCGCCTACTGCCGCATCGGCGAGCGCTCGTCGCATACGTGGTTCGTGCTCAAGTACGTCATCGGGCTGCCCAACGTCCGCAACTACGACGGATCGTGGACGGAATGGGGTAATCTGGTCGGCGCGCCAATTCGCAAGGGCGTAGAAGCGTAGTTCTCAGGACTGAGGTTCGAGGACTGAGGACTGAGAAAGAACACGGTGTATTCCGGCTTTTACTCAGTCCTCATCGCTCAGTCCTCAGTCCTGCTTGTTTGGCGCGGTGGTCGAGTGGCAAGGCAGCGCACTGCAGATGCGCGAACGTGGGTTCGAATCCCGCCCGCGCCTTGGTAAGTAGATGGAAGCGTGGGTTCGAATCCCGCCCGCGCCTTGGTTAAATCGGCGAATTCAGGAGAGTGGTGACAACATGGCAAGTATCAAGATTCCGACGCCGCTGCGCGCTTATACCGGCAATCAAGCGCAGATCAGCGTCAATGGCGCGACGGTCGGCGCGGCGCTCGACGACCTGACGACGCAGTATCCCGAACTGCGCCAACATCTGTTCAAGGACGAGGAACTGCGCAATTTCGTCAACGTGTTCCTCGGCGAGGAAGACATCCGCTTCATGAATGGCTTGGATACCGAGATCGAGACCGGCGACGCGCTGCGGATTATTCCCAGCATCGCCGGTGGGTGAGACGGGGAACCGCGATGGCAGCTACAAGTCTACGTAAAGTCGATCACAGCGGGCTGAAGACCGGGCAAGCGCTGACGATCCTGCTGCTGCTGGCGGCGTTCGTGCTCGACAGCCCGCTGCTGGTGGGGATCGTCGGGGTGGCGCAGTTGCTCGGCGCGCTCAACGCGCCGTTCGCGCCCTACAAGCTGATTTATCAGCGGGTGGTCAAGCCGAGCGGTCTGGTCAAGCCGCACGTGATCGTGGACAACCCGGAGCCGCACCGCTTTGCGATGCTGGTCGGGGCGGTGTTCAACGGTGCGGCGGTTGTTCTGCTGGCGGCGGGCGTGCCGCTGGGGGCGTGGGTGCTGGTGTGGATCGTGATCGCGCTGGCGAACCTGAATTTCTGGATCAACTTCTGCCTCGGCTGCTGGGTGTATTATCAATTGAACCGTCTCGGCGTGCCCGGCTTTCGTTATGCCTCGGCAAAAGGGAGCTAAGCCAT
Source organism: uncultured Chloroflexia bacterium (assembly GCA_963826685.1). Taxonomy (GTDB): domain Bacteria; phylum Chloroflexota; class Anaerolineae; order Aggregatilineales; family Phototrophicaceae; genus Flexifilum. Next base: position 621,535 of record CAWGYC010000014.1, read on the forward strand.
GATCGAGCGTCTCGCTGCGGCGGTCGTGCTGATCGCGTTAGGGGTAATCGCTTATCGCTGGATGATCGCGCGCCAGATTCGGCAGACGACGGCGCTTGCGCCGACCGACCCGCTGCTGAGCGGGATCGCGCCGGGCGTGCCCACGATCCTCTACTTCACGACGCCGATGTGCATCCCCTGCAAGACGCAGCAAGCGCCCGCGCTCTCGCGGCTGCAAAGCGAACTGGGCGCGGCGCTACAGGTCGTCAAGGTCGATGCCACCGAGCAGCCCGACGCCGCCAAGCGCTGGGGCGTTTTCTGCGCGCCGACGACCTTCGTGCTCGACGGGCGCGGAACCACGCTCGCCGTCAATCACGGGGTCGCTGAGGCGGAGACGCTGCGGCATCAACTGGGTGGGACGATTGTCGCATAAGCATGTGCTGCGTTAAAGTGGCGTATCCAGATAGTGCGATGCCGTAGGGGCGTAACATGTTACGCCCCTAGAAGAACGTTCAAATGGCGAATCCGTAGGGGAATGGCGCGCCGTGCCCCTACAAGAATGGGCAACTGCCAATTCAAGCAGCAAACCGATGGTCGAGAAGGGTAAATGATGGAACCGGTCGTAACAGAACTCGGTGAACTGAGCAACGACGAAATCCGGCGCTACGGGCGTCACTTGATCATGCCGGAGTTCGGGATGGAAGGGCAGCGTCGCTTGAAGGCGTCGAGCGTGCTGCTGATCGGCACGGGCGGGCTGGGCAGCCCGCTGGCGCTCTATCTCGCGGCGGCGGGGGTGGGGCGGCTCGGCTTGGTCGATTACGACACGGTCGACGAGAGCAACCTCCAGCGCCAGATCATACACGGCTACAGCACGTTGGGCGTCAGCAAGATCGAGAGCGCTGCCCGGCGCATCCGCGACTTGAACCCCGACGTGCAAATCGACAAGTACGAAGTCCCGCTGACCTCCGACAACGCGCTAGAAATTCTCGAACCCTACGACGTGATCATCGACGGAACCGACAATTTCCCGACGCGCTACCTCGTCAACGACGCCTGCGTCAAGCTGGGCAAGCCTAACGTCTACGGCAGTATTTTGCGCTTCGAAGGGCAGTTGAGCGTCTTTTACGCCAAAGAGGGACCCTGCTATCGCTGCATGTTCCCCGAACCGCCGCCGCCCGGCTTGGTGCCGAACTGCGCCGAAGCGGGCGTGCTCGGCGTGCTGCCGGGGACGATTGGCACCATGCAGGCGACCGAGGCGATCAAGCTGATCACTGGCATCGGCGACTCGATGGTCGGGCGGATGCTGCTCTATGACGCGCTGGAAATGAGCTTCACCACCATTCGCGTCCGCAAGAACCCCAACTGCCCGGTCTGCGGTATTCCGGCGGATCAGGTCGAGCTGATCGACTACGAGCAGTTCTGCGGCGTCCCGGCGCACGATCACAAGCCGGACGCGGTCGACGAATTCGACGAGGATAAGCCGATCCCGCAGATCACGGCGCAGGAACTTAAGCAGAGGATCGACCGGGGCGACGACTTGTTCGTGCTCGACGTGCGCAATCCCGAAGAATGGGAAATCTCGTCGCTCGACGGCGTGATCGACACGGTGAAAATTCCCAAGCCGCAGTTCCAGATCGCGCTGGACGACGTGCTGTCGGGTCGCAAGCAGGCGGAAAATACCGTGATCGGGCGCATCCCGCGCGACCGCGAGGTGATCGTTCACTGCCGGTCGGGGATGCGCAGCACCGACGTGATCAACATGCTGCGCGACGTCGGCTACGATCCCGACAAGCTGGTCAACATGGCGGGGGGCATCCTCGCGTGGGCGAAGAACGTCGACCGGAGTATGCCGGTGTATTAAAAGAAGTGCTGAGCAATGAGTGCTGCGTAAAAGATCAGGACTGAGGTTCGAGGACTGAGGACTGAGTAAGAACGAGAGACGAGTGCCTCTTGAGTGGCAGGCGCTCGTCTCATTGCTTTTCTCCCCTCGCCACGCAGTGGAGAGGGGTCGGGGGTGAGGTTGGTTTTACACTCCATACAGCGCTTCGAGCGCGCGCCACGTATTATCCGCCCACATGGTTTGGTTGTGCCCGCCGCTGAACTCGCGGTAAGTCACGTCGTAGCCCTTGTCTTTGAGGATGGCGTTGACCTTGCGATTGCCGTCGAGCAGGTCTTCGAGCGTGCCCACGTCCTGCCAGATTTTGAGCGGCTCAACCGGATGAGTTTTGAGATATTCGACCACCAGCATGTCGTACCGCGGATCGCCAAACCAGAACGCGCCCGATTGACAGACGACGTGCCCGAACAGATCGGCGGCGCGCAGCCCGGTGTAGAGCGCCATCAACCCGCCCATTGACGACCCGAGCACGCCGTGAACGCCGCGCTCGACGCCGGGATCGATCAAGTTGAGCTGCTGGCTGGCGAAGGGCAAAATCGCCTGCATCAGGAAGCCGATCTGCCCCTCGTTCTGCATGTACTCGACGAAACGCGACTTGCCGCCGTTGGCGATCAGCGCCAGCGCGACCGGGCGAATCCGCTGTTGGGCGATCAGGTTGTCGACGATGGCGTTGAGCCGCCCGCGCTGAAGATAATCCGCGCCATCCCAGACGACGACCAGCGGCGTCGGCTCGTCGACCGGCGGGTGATACAAATACAGCTTGCGATGGGTATCGCCGGTGAAGCCGTCGGTTTCGAGCCAATGCTCGCTGACTTTGCCGCGCTTGACGCCGGGCTGCCGCGCGATCAGCGGGTTAGGCTGATAATCGGGCATAGTGAAATAGTTGTTGACCGCCTCGACGCCGTTGTAGACCAGCCGCGGATTCAGGGGATCGAGAAAGCGCTCCTCGACGTCGTGGCTGGTGCTGAAGCTGTACTCGACGTAGGCGTCACGGGGCAGTGTCAAGGTGTGCGTCCAGACGTTCGGCATGGTCTCGGCGAGGTCGATGCCGCCTTGCCAGCCGTTGAAGTCGCCGGAAAGCTGCGGGATGTCGTCGCTGCCGTGCCAGATGAAGGTGACGCCGGTCTCATCAATGCGCGGGGTAATTGAAGGGTACTCAGAGGACTGCATGATGATCGCTCCAAAATGTGAGTATATAGACTGCCTTATTCCGTAAAAAAATTGTTCTTTGGTCGGCGTTCTTGCTAAACTAGCGCTTGACCTTAATTGTACGAGAATTTTCGATGCCTGTCTTACTCCTTGCCCAAGGCGATCAAGCCAGTCGAACGCTCCTCCGTAACGCCATCGAAGCGCGCTATGGACTAGGTCCGCCCGCGTTGGAGACGTTGACCATCCGGTTCAAGGGACGCCAGCACGTGCATCTGGGACCGCTGGCGCTGTGGGCGAACCTCGACGGGACAGCCTCCTTCAAATTTCCGCTCACGGTGAGATGGGATTATACGGCTCGCCGCGCTGGATTGACGTTTCACAAGGACAGCGGCTCGTTCGCCGATCCGGTGATGTGGCGGCGACAGCGTGATCGGGTCGTCACGGATGACGCCGCGCTGGTCGAATCGGCGCGGGCGCGGCTCTGGGCAGGCTGCGCCGTGCTGCTGATCCCGCTGAGTGAGGCATTTGTCGAACTGCGGATGACGGATGAATTCAGCTTCGACGCGATCAACGCCGACGCTGGCGTGACGACGCATCTGCGGCTCAACCAAGACTACAGCTTGGCGGCGGTCTCGACCGAGTGCGTCAATCCCGCTAGTGGTAAACAAGCGACCTTCACGATCCGGCTTGCCGACGGCTTAGCGCTGTTGGATAACTTGATTCTGCCGCGCGACCTGACCCTGCTGTGGAATGATCAACCCGAATATGAACTAACCCCGGTCTCGGCGGCGAGCAACGATTCGCTTGACGAGGGTTTCTTCCGGCTCGAACACGACTGACATCAGCGGCTAGCGGGCTGTTCGCCTCCGATTTTCTTACGCCCTTTATTGCGTAGAGTGGATCGCGTACAATGCGGGGATGAACCGGACACGATAGGTATCCCTTGATGAATCAAACACAAATCGAGCGACCGCGACGGCGGTCGAGCCTGCTGCCCCTGACCTGTGGCTGCGTAGCGGTGGTGGGGATCTTCGGCGCGGTCGTCCTCGTGGCGCTGCTGTTCTTCCTGCCGCAGATCGGTGCGCGGCTGGCGGGTATGGTTCCTGAAGGCGATACCGCGCAGGTGTTTATCGCCACGCCGCTGCCGACGATTCAACTGCAAAACCCGACCGAACCGGCGCAGGTAACGGTCAATTTGGGCGATAATTATTCGCCGCAAACCTTCAGCAACGATAATCCGCAGCTTTACAATTTCACAGTGGGGTCGAGCGCGACCGGCGAGTCGCTGGCGGTCGCCAGCTTCACCGAAGCCGGGCTGAACGATCTCTGCCGCCAGCGCACGACAATTTGCAGCCCAAACTCGACCGATCCGCGCTTTCGCAACGGGCGCATTGACCTGCGCCCCGGCGGCGCGGTCGTCTACGCCGACGTGGCGATCCCGCAGTTGGGCGGCTTCGAGCAGACGGTCGGGATCGTGCTGCGCTGGGATGCCGCAGCGCGGCGAGCGGTCGCGGTGGGGATCGATTATGGCGGCACGCTCTACAGCCCATCACAGCAAGCGTTGAGCGACACGGTCAACCAGATCGAGCAGCAGGCGAACGACTTGATTCAGCAGCTTTCGGTTTCGGCGAGCGGCGGCGTTTACACGCTCTCCGAGGTGCGCGCCGACGATACGACGCTGACCTTAATATTGCGTTAGCCCTATACGCGATTTATGATAAGCGGCGCTCACTTGACCGAAATGCTGCGGAATTTATGCCGTGAAACGACACAAACAGATAGTCGAGAAGGGCGGCGACGAGTGATCAAGCCGACGCCGCGCTTCACGCTCACCGAGGCGGAATGGGACGTGATGCGATCCGCGATGCGCGTCGAGCTGATCGAGGTGGCGAAGCAGGGGCGGATTGTGACCTACGGCGATCTAGCACTGCTGCTGCCGATCTACATCCATCCGGGATCGTATGCCTTCACGCGGCTGCTGAGCCAAGTCTGCGCGGTTGCCGAAAACGAAGGCGAAGGATCGCTGTGCGCGCTGGTCGTCTCGAAGTCGACCGGCATCCCCGGCGCGGGCTTCTTTCGCGGCATGGCGGAGCAGGGCGTCGACGTGAGCGATTTCCAGAATTATTGGCAGGCTGAAGTCGAGCGCGTCTTTGCGCGCTGGAGCGGTGCCTAGATGGTGAACTTCGACCTCGACGCCCTGCTGCGCTTCACGCCGCCGCAGTATTTGTGCGAGCGCTGCTGTGCGCTGCTCGGCGAAACCGAGGGCTGCTGCCCGGTCTGTGGCGTGCGCTACCTCGCCACCGACGAGTTCCCGACCATCAGCCGCTATCTGGCGTACAAGGGGCTGGACATCGGTTTTGACGACCTGATCGGTCACTGTCGGGCGCTGGCGCAGATCGCCCGCAGCACCCGTAAATCGCTGGCAGCGCCGCAGCCATATTACCCGCCGATGCGGGCGCTGTTCGCTGCGCTGCAAGCTGCCGAACGCTTCGTCCACTTCACGACCTACGGGATCAGCGCGCTGCTGCTGGGCGCGCTCAAGCTGACGGCGCAGCGAGTCGACGTGCGCGGCGTCGTCTCTGGCGTCAAAACCGAGACGATGGCGCGCGAACTGACCGACTATACCGACGAAGCGCCGCGCTTAAATCTTCGCTTATTTCCCAACGAGAGCCAGTATTTCCCGCACCAAAAGATCATCGTGATCGACGGGCTGCTGGCGTTCAAGGGATCGGCGAATATGACGGATTTCGGCTGGCGCAAGGCGGCGTTGGGGCGCGAAGTGATCGAGCCGGTGACGGACGTCGCCGAAGTCGTCGATCTGCATAATCGCTTCTTCAGCCCGGTTTGGGGCGGCGACGCCAGCGACGATAAAATCCTGATGACGGCGTACTAAAGGCTTTCAGCGCTGAGCTATCAGCTTTCAGCACAGAGTCGTGATGAGATGGATCATGTAGGGGCGCGTCTCAGACCTGCCGGGCGATAATGTGAATGGAGCAGTTATGCGGATTTTGATCACTGGAGCGGCGGGGCGATTGGGCGGACAGTTGGCGACGGTGCTCAAGCGGCACAGCGTAATAGCGGTCGATGCTGCCGAGTTCGACATCGCCGACTTTGCGGCGACGCGCGCCTTCGTCGGTGCGGCAAAGCCCGATTTGATCCTGCATCCCGCCGCGTGGACCGACGTCGACGGCTGCGCTCGCGACCCGGAGCAGGCGATCCGCGTCAACGGCTTCGGCGCGCAAAACGTCGCGCTGGCGGCGGCGGAAGTCGGCGCGCCGATCCTGCTGGTCAGCAGCAACGAAGTCTTCAGCGGCAAGACCGACCGACCCTATCGTGAGTACGACCCCGCCGCGCCGATCAATCCCTACGGCTACAGCAAGTGGGTCGGTGAGCAGGCGGTCATGCGGGTCAATCCGCATCACTACGTGGTGCGGACGGCGTGGCTGTTCGCGCACGGCGGCAAGAACTTCCTTCAGTCGATCTTGAGCGCGGCGCTGGTCGGCAAGCCGCTGCGGGTGGTCGTCAACGAGGTCGCCAACCCGACCTACAACGACGATCTCGCCGACGCCATCGCCAAGCTGATCGAGACTGAGCGCTATGGCATTTATCACTTCGTCAATTCGGGTCACTGCTCGCGCTATGATCTCGCGCGCTACATGCTCGACCGCTCCGGTTATGAAGAAACGCCGATTGAACCGATCACCAGCCAGATGTGGCAGCGCGCCTCGACGCCGCCGGAGTACGCGCCGCTGGCGAATCTCGCCGGAGCGAGCATCGGCATCACCTTGCGCGACTGGCGCGAGGCGGTGGACGAGTTCCTCGTCAAAGAGGGGCTAAGAGATGGGGTCTAGAGAAGGACTGAGGACTGAGGTTCGAGGACTGAGAAAAGAGAGAGTACCGAGTACTGAGTGCCGCGTGCTGAGTAAGAGCAACGTTGTACGTCGAAGCATCGGTGTAGGACCGCGCCATGCCTCGCCCCTACAACCTAGATCGTGCGTTTGGCGACGTTAGCGCTTCCGACGATGCAACCGCAAACACTGAAAAACTCAGTCCTCAGTCCTCAATCCTCAGTCCTTCTTTCGGTTGTCATTCCGAACTGGAACGGTGCGAAGTTTCTGCCGACCTGCCTCGACGCGCTGCGGCGGCAGACCTATCCTCAGCCTCGAAATCATCATCGCCGACAACGACTCGCACGACGAGTCGCGCGCGCTGATCAAGCGCGACTATCCCGAAGTGGTGCTGGTCGAACTGCCGGAGAATCGCGGCTTCACCGGAGCGTGCAACGCCGGAATGCGTGCCGCGACCGGCGAGTTCGTCGCCCTGCTGAACAACGACACCGAAGTCGACGAGGGTTGGGCGGCAGCGGTGATCGACGCCTTCGACCGTCACCCGGAGGTCGGCAGCGTCGCCAGTAAGATGCTGCTGTTTGACCGGCGTGACCACATTCACACGGCGGGCGACTACTTCACCCTCGACGGGCGGGCGGGCAATCGCGGCGTTTGGCAGCTGGACGGCGGCGAATTCGACCACGAGGAATACGTCTTCAGCGCGTGCGGCGGATCGTCGGTCTATCGCAAAACCATGCTCGACCAAGTCGGGCTGCTGGACGACGATTTCTTCTTCTCGCTGGAAGACGTTGACCTCGGTTGGCGGGCGGCGCTGGCGGGCTGGCGCTGTCTTTACACGCCCGCCGCTATCGTGTACCATCATCTGTCGGCAACCGGCGGCGGCGTGACTGCCAGCTTTTACGACGGGCGCAACCTGATCTTCGTCTTGGTCAAGGATTACCCGTTGTGGCGCAAGTACGGCGGGCGCGTCGTGCGGGCGCAAGTCGGGCTGGCATGGGAGGCGCTGCGCGCGTGGCGCGGCGCGGCGGCGCGCGCCCGGCTGCGCGGCATGATCGCCGGGCTACTGGGTATCCCGCGAATGCTGCCCAAGCGTCGCGCGATACAGTCAGCGCGGCGGCTGACTGATGCCGAGATTGAAGCTCTATTGACGCGGCGTTAGCGGATCACCCGCTGGAGAAGTGTCCTTGAACCTGTCTACACAGCCTCATCTGTCGATCATCATTCCGGTACTCAACGAGGAACAGCGGCTGCCGCCCTGTCTCGCCAAGATCGACCAATTTTTGCAGACCCAAACTTACGAAGCCGAAGTGATCGTCGTCGAGAACGGCAGCAGCGACCGCACCGCCGAGATCGCGCGGGAGTTCGGCGCCGCTCACCCTTACGTGCGCGTGATCTCGCTGGCGGAGCGCGGCAAGGGGCGGGCGGTCAAGGCGGGGATGCTGGCGTCGGCGGGCGAGTATCGCTTCATCTGCGACGTGGATTTATCGATGCCGATTGACGAGATCGGCAAGTTTTTGCCGCCCGCTGCCGACGGCTGCGACATCAGCATCGCTACGCGCGAGGGCGACGGGGCGCGGCGGATCGACGAGCCGGAGTATCGGCACATCATGGGGCGGATCAACAACTGGATTATCAAGCTCGCCGCGCTGCCGGATTTCGAGGACACGCAGTGCGGCTTCAAGATGTTCAAGGGCGATGTCGCCCAAGATTTGTGCAGCGTCCAGAAGATGAACGGCATCGGCTACGACGTGGAGCTGCTGTTCGTCGCCAAGCGGCGCGGTTACAACGTCCGCGAAGTGCCGATCACGTGGTATTTCGACGCCGACAGCCGGATGCGCTTGGTTCAGGATTCGCTCAACATCTTGCGCGAAATTTGGGACATCCGCCAGAACTGGCGCAAGGGCATCTATGCACGACAAAACCGCCAGCCTGACGTTTGAGCGCGACCTGCTGGCGCGCGGCTACCGCTGGATCGTTGGCATCGACGAGGCGGGGCGCGGCGCGTGGGCGGGTCCGGTCGCTGCCGGGGTGGTCTGCCTGCCGCTGGAACGCGACGACCTGATGCAGACGCTCGCAGGCGTGCGCGACAGCAAGCTGTTGACCGCTCACGCGCGCGCGACGGCCTGATCGACGGGATTAAGGCGACGGCGTGCGGTTGGGGCGTCGGTCGCGCCGAAGCGGGCGAGATTGATAGCATCGGTATTGTTCCGGCGACGCTCTTGGCGATGCAGCGTGCGGTCGCCGCCATGATCGCCGACTTCCCACAAGTTGATCCCGATTTCCTGCTGATCGACTCGATCAAGTGGCGCGGACTCCCCGCACCGGGACGTTCCTTATCAGGCGATTGTCAAGGGCGATCAACTGTCGCTGAGCATCGCCGCCGCCAGCGTGCTGGCGAAGGTTTCGCGCGATGCGTGGATGGTCGCCTACGACGCCGATTATCCGCAGTACGGCTTCGCGGCGCACAAGGGCTACGGCACGAAGCGCCACCAAGCCGCGATGCGCGATCAAGGCGCGTGCCCGCTCCATCGCATGAGCTATAACCCACTGGCGCAACTGCCGCTGCCGTTCGAGGACGCAGAATGAGAAATCTGCTGACCTCACCCCACGCAACCTTCGGTTGCCATCCCCTCTCCATAGGGAGAGGGGACTTAAAGCTACTCGTGCTGACTGTTTTCCGATTTTGGGCAAGCAGCGGTGTATATCCTCTCCCCTCCCTGAATTCAGGGAGAGGTGGCGAGCGCAGCGAGCGGGGGTGAGGTTAGCCTTATGACTCGCTCTTGTCCATGACTGGCTGAACCAGCGCGGCGGCGCGGAGGACGTACTTGAAACGCTGGTGGCGCAGTATACTGCTAGCCCCGTCTACACGGCGCTCTACGCGCCGGAGATGATGCCCGCCACCTACCGCGAGTGGGACATCCGCACGCTGTGGAGCGACAAGCTGCCGGGGATTCACCGCCATCATCAAGCCTACCTGCCGATCTATCCGCTGGCGTGGGGCGGGCTGGATCTCTCGGCTTACGACGTGATTCTGAGCAATAAGAGCGGCTTCTGTCACGGCGTCCAGCACGACGAGCGGACGCTGCACGTCTGCTACTGCCTCGCGCCGACGCGCTACGTCTGGCAGTTGGACGCCTACATCGCCCGCGAAGGGTTGGGCGGCGTGGTCGAAGCGGGCTTGCGCCCGTTGATCGCGGGGCTGCGGCGCTGGGATTACGCGGCGGCGCAGCGGGTGGATCGCTTCATCGCTATTTCGACCGAAATTCAGCAGCGGATTCAGACCTACTACGACCGCGACTCGGAGATCATCTTTCCGCCGGTCGATACGACTCGCTTTCAGCCGTCGAGCACGGTCGAGGATTACTACTTGGTCGTCTCGCGGCTGATCCCCTACAAGCGGATCGACTTGGCGGTGCAGGCGGCGACGCGGCTCGGCGTGCCGCTCAAGGTGGGCGGCAAGGGGCGCGATCTCGAACGGCTGCAAGCGCTGGCGGGTCCGACGGTCGAGTTTCTCGGCTACGTCGCCGACGACGACCTGCCCGACTTGATGGCGCGCTGCAAAGCGTTCCTGTTCCCCGGCTTGGAGGACTTTGGCATCACGCCGGTGCAGGCGGAGGCAGCGGGGCGTCCGGTGATCGCCTATGGCGGTGGCGGCGCGCTCGATACCGTGATCCCCGGCGTGACCGGCGAGTTGTTCGGCGAAATGACGGTCGAGAGCCTGATGGCGGTCATGCGCGACTTCGACGACCAGCGCTACGATCCGCCGCGATCCGCCAACACGCCAGAAGTTCGATACGGCGCTGTTCAACCAGCAGATCGCCGCCTACCTCGACCGCGTGTGGGACGAGTTCCGACGGAAGTGAAAGAAAAAAGATTTAACGCAAAGGCGCAAAGGCGCGAAGACGCAAAGAAAAACCGGGTTATTTGATTGCGTAGCCGGCGATGTGGGGACCGACGAAGGGCACGGGCGCGCGAAACGGCGTGATCTCGACCTGCGCGAAGCCCGCGCGCTCGATGGCGGCGGCGGTGTCGCGGTTGGGATGGCAGCCGTCGCCGAGAAACGTCCACACAGGTTGGATCACCCCCTGCATTTTGTACAATCCGCTGGCTTGATCGGCGGCGACGTGCTCGACGAAGACATAACGCCCGCCGGGACGCAGCACCCGCATGATTTCGCTGAGCGCTTGCGCCTGATCGCTGACTGAGCACATTACTAGCGTGCCGACGACCGCATCGACGCTAGCGTCATCGACCGGCAGGCGCTCGGCGACGCCGGTGCGGAGTTCGCCGTCGAGTGGATACCCCTTCGCCGCTTCCAGCAGCCGATTCTGCATATAAAGATTCGGCTCGACGCCGATCCAGTGGATGCCGGGCGGGTAGAAGGGAAAGTTTTCGCCGGTGCCCGCGCCGAATTCAAGCACCGTGCCGCTGAGGTCGGCGAACAGCCGCCGCTTATGCTGGTTGACGACGGTATCATAATCACTGGGGACGTCGTGCGTTCGTGCTTGCGCCCACGCGAAAATACGCTGGCGCAGCCCGCTGCGCGCGCCGCTGTCAGCACTATCGCCGTTCGCCCGCTCAATCATGTGCGATCTCCTTTGGTTGACACTATAATATGCCCGATTTTGGGAGGTGAGCTTGGAATTACTGCTGATTTTGCGAATCCTGCGCCGCTGGTGGTGGCTGATCGCCATCCCGGTGGCGATCACGGCGGCGCTGGCGCTGCCCAGCCTGCTCAACCGGGGCGCCGGGAGCGGCGGTTACACTCAGACGATCACTTACAGTGCGATGCAGCAGCTTGACGCGATTCCGCGCACCCAAGGCGATTATCAGGACATCTGGCTGTCCTCGGAATTGACGGTCAATGCCTTCACCGATTGGGTGCGCGGCAGCGCCTTCAAGCAGGAGATCAGCGAACTCGTGTCTGACCTGAACCCGGATGCGCTTAACGTCGCGGCGGATAACGCCCGCAGCGTCGGGCAAATCACCCTGAGCTATCCGACCGCCGATGGCTTGCTAGCGATCAGCGACGCGGTGGTGAAAGTGCTGCAAACGCGCAGCCAGCCCTACTTCCCGCAGTTGGGCGGCGAACCGGCGAGCGTGAGCATCCTCAGCCGGACGCCGGTCACGCTCGCGCCGCCGCCACTGACCGACCGCTTCGGCGGGCTGATCAAGATCGGCTTGGGGCTGCTGGCGGGGATCGGGTTGGTCTTTCTGGCGCACTACCTCGATCCGGTGCTGCGGCGGCGCGAAGACGTCGAGGCGCTCGGTTTGCCGGTCGTCGGCGCGATCCCGCGCAAGTGAGGCGATTCTCTTCATGGCGCGCATCGAAGTTTGGTATCGGAAAATTGATCGCGTGGTCCGTAGGGGCGTTCAAGGCTTGCAGAGCAAGTACAACGCCCCTACACGTGTCCTGACGCTGGCATTGTTGCTGCTTTTCAATGCGACCGCGTTCGCGCAGGGGCAGGGATTTGCGCCCTATGCGTGGGCGGATGCCGACCTCGCGCTGATCTATCCGGTCGGGTGGGATGCGCCTGTTTCCGGCGGCGACGAATTGGCGCTGACGCTGGCGCTCAGCGGCGGTGACTCGTCGGTCACGCTGCTGGTGATGCCCGCCTCGACCACCGACGGCGCGCTGCGCCCCGCGCTGGAGGATCAATTGGCGGCGGCGACTCTGCTGCCGCTCGATTATACGGCGGACGCGCTCTACGGACGCAGCAGTTTGCGCGTCGACGCGGTGAGCGCCAACCGCCAGCGCGTTGGGATCGGGCGGGTTGGACGGCTGCCGGACAGCCGGGTGCTGGTCGTCGTTGGGCGGACAACGGCGGCGGATCAGGCGAGCTTCGCCAACGATCTGGACGCGGTGCTGAACAGCATCGTCTTCAGCGCCAAGCTGCCGCCGGTGCTGCCGACCTACCACCCGCTCTGGCGCACCGAGCCGAGCGACCGCGTGATCGTCAGCTTGGCGGCGTCGGCGGATCGGCTTTACGCGCTCGACGCTTCGAACGGGATTTACGTCCTCAGCGCGTTGGACGGCTCCGACGTGGCGCATTACGACTTTGCAAACCCGACGCAGCCGACCGGGATCGCCGTCGATGGCGAGGGGATGGTCTACGTCGGCGACAGCGTCTGTCGCTGCGTGCTGCGGATGCAGCCGGATGGGACGTGGATCGACCCGGTAGGCAGCTTCGGCGGCAGCGCGCCTTTCAGCCTCGCCGTGAGCGCCGACGGTACGATCTACGCCACCGACAAGACCGACTCCGGCTACGTGCTGCGCATCCTCGGCGAGCCGCGCAATCGCACCATCAGCTTGAACTTCAACGGCAGTGCGCCGCCGCTGGTGACAGTCGGAGCGGGGCGGGTTTGGGTAGTCGAGTGGCTCAAGTCGCTGATCGACGGCAGCGTCAGCGCGGCGGTCTCGCGGGTAGTCGAGGATAAGCTGTCGGCGGATTTGCAGTTCTGGCTGGAGACGCTCGCGCCCTCGACCGTCAGCGGCGCGGCGACCAACCCCAATGGCGATCTGGTGCTGGCGACGCGGGATCAGGGCAGTCTGGTAATCGACTCCACTGGCGAAGTCATCGATCAGTTCGCCGAAGATGCCGATCCACGTGCGCTGGCGTTCGGGGCTGACGGGACGCTCTACGTGGCGCGGGGCGAGGGCGCTATCGCCGCACGGAGCACGCACGTCGCGCCGGATCGGTTTGGCAATGAGGTGCTGGCGCTCGGCGTTCCCGTGCAAGGCACTCTGAGCGAAGCAGCGCCGCAGCAAACATGGAGCTATGAGGGCACGGCGGGCGAGACGGTGACGATCTCGGCGGTCGATCTCACGCGGACGAACGAGTACGCGGTTGGGCTGGACATGGCGCTGCGCTTGACCGCGCCCGATGGCAGCGAGGTCGATTACAACGACGACCAGTTGGGCGTCGACTTGTTCGGCGTCTACGACGCGCAGATCGCCGACGAGACGCTGCCGCAGACCGGCATCTACACCATCAGCGCCGAATGGCGGCAGGGGAGCGGGACGTACACGTTGGGCATCAGCGGCGATCAAGCGATCACGCTGAGCGGCGACGGCGTGACTCACATTGAGGGGCGCTTGCAGGACGTGTTTCCGGTGCAGCGCTGGACGTTCGCGGGGAAGCGGGATGACGTGCTCACGCTGACGATGATGACCGAAACCGGCACGCTCGACCCCGCGCTGCGGTTGCTCAAACCGGACGGCAGCTTGCTCGCCTACAACGATGATGCCTACGACCCTGAACTCAACATTAACTCGCAAATCAGGCAGGTACGGCTGCCCGTCGATGGATTGTATACGGTCGAAGCGGAGCGTTATGAAGGAGCAGGGCGCTACACCATCGTGATAGTCAGCACGGACTGAACCAACCGGAATAGACGAATTGTTCTTGTAGGGGCGCACAGCCGCGCGCCTCTCCGATTCGGCGATATTGGGATTTAGGTAATATTCGAATTGGCATCGTAGGGGCAGAACTCAGTTCTGCCCCTACACGGATCGCGCTAGGCATCGTCGGTGGGGAATCGCCCGGATTGCTGGCGGCGCTCGTTACTGGTGAAGTACCACGCCATCGCCAAAATGCCGATGCTGAACAAGCCACCGACCACCAGCCCGGTGAACAGCGCTTGATAGAGTGTGGTGTTCTGTGCCAACCCGGTGAGCGTCATGACAATTACGCTGCCGATGATGCCGAAGGCGGCGATCAACGACGGCGACGCCCAGCGGCGGCGAATCGCCACGTAGGTGATCAACAGGATTATGCCGAAAAGCAGAAACAGCAGCAGCGCCACCGGATTTTGCATCGTCCACCTTCCTTCTAGATTAGCTCCGCTTACAGCGTGCGCAGCACCGCTCGAACGGGCGAGCCGCAGGCAGCATCCAGCTTGAGCGGCAGGGCGGCGAGGTCGTAGTCGCCATCAGGGACGCCGCGCAGCATCAAGTTTTCCAAATTAACTATGCCGAGCCGGTGAAAGGCGTGATGACCGGGCAGCGTCGCGCTGCTGATGTGATCGACGGAGGAAACGTCCACGCCGATCAGCACGACGCCGCGCGCGGCTAACGCCTCGATCAAGGGCACGCCCAGATAAGGGAAATCCGTCGTCCACTGGTTGTCCGGTACGTCGCTGACCCACGAATGGATCAGCAGGCGCTCGACGCCTTCGAGGTCGGTGGAGCGGAAGTCGGCGAGCGAAAGCTCGCCGCTGCGTTTGGCGACGGTGACGACGCGCGCGCGCCCGAAATACGGCTCCAGCGGCATGGTGGCGGGATGCGCACCGTTGGCGACGTAGTGATAATAGGCGTCGGCGTGAGTGCCGACGTGCGGCGTGGTGGTGATAGTGGTCAGGTTGACCGGCGCGCCCGCGCTCAGCTTCCATTTAAGTTCGGCGCTGTAGGGCGTATCGCCGGGAAAGACGGCGGTCTGCGCGGAAACGGTGCGGGTGATGTCGTAAAGCATGAAGTTTATGCTCCTAAGATTTACGCTCCGGCAAGGCGAAGGTCGCCGACGACGGTGCGAATCTCGATATTGATGCGCGGCGCGTCGCTGGCGGCATTTCCGCCGACGGTGTAGGTGATGTCGTTGAGCTTCTGGTACTGTGGGTCGGTCTCAAGCAGCGCGCCGCTGCTCGTCCGGTAGATGACCTGCGCCACGACGCTCGAAGGGACTTTGAGCAGCACGTTGCCCGACGTCGTTTCGATGCGGACGTTCATATTCTGGGTGATCGCCGTGCCGTCGAATGCCATCTGAACGTCGCCGCCAGTCGTCGTCACCGTAAGGCTGCTCAAGTGGCTGTTAGCTATGCCGGACCCGGTGAAACCGCCGTTACCTAGCCCGAACGATGCCGTGCCGCCATCATCCGCCGGGTTTGGCGTGCTGTAGCTGACGGTGTAACTGCCGGTGGTCGCCGTGACGTTGACTGCCGAGAGCGTCAAGCCGCCGAAATTGAAGGTCGTATCGGCTCCCGTGTTGGTCTGGTTAAGGATGAGCGTCTTGCCGCGCCCGACTTGCAAATCCCACGAATTGGCGGCATCGGGAATCACGTCGGCGCCGGAGTGCCCCTGTTGGATCGAGATCGTGCTGCCATTGGTGCTGGTCTGCGCGACCCACGCGCCGACGTTGGTCGAGAGCGTGCCGCTGACGCCTGACGTATCGGCGGCGCTGACGGTGATCGTTCCGGCGGTTGTGTCGAGGTTCAGAGTTACCGGGTCGGCATCCGGGTAAGGAAGGTTGACCGATTGCGTTTGAGTGCCTCCGGCAGACCGGCACGCCGTGAACAGAAGTATGGGAAGAATGAACAGCACTACTCGTTTCATCAATGATCCTCACTTTGACTCTAGTCTAGCAGAAGTTTGCCCGAACGCCCGGTGAGATTTGCCCGGAGTCAGAGCAAACACGGCTACTCTTAAGAATGTAATGAATAAAGCGCCAAGTTGCCAGATCGCCATGAAAAAAGCCATTCAAACGCAATCGACCTCAACGCTCACTTGATTTTAGAGGCTGGATCAGGCTTTTGCAGCCCCGTTTTCAGGGGGGAGATGGCGCTTCGCCGCGTTGGTTCACCGCCGAATGCTGAGTATAATCGTGAAGCGATGGTGATGGGAGGGGGCTGGCTCGTGCGCTTTGTGCTTTACAGTGACAAAACGGTCGCGCAGTGTTTGACGGCGATCAATGCGCGGATGCACGCCAAAGGGACGAGCACGCACCCGGCGCTCGACGGTTGGGTCGAGAAGGGTGGGGCGTTCGCGCTCGGCATTTCGACGCCCGTGGTCGGTAAGTTCGCGCGGCGCACAACCTTGAAGGCGAAAGTCGAGCGGCAAAGCGGCGTGACGATCATCCGGGGCAGCGTGCCGAACGGAGTCTCGAAACAGGGGCAGTTGGTCGTGTTTGGGGCGTTGGCGCTGCTTCTGGTAACGATGCTTGCTAACGGCAACGCGCTGTTTGCGCTGCTGCTGATCCCGTTCGCGGCATATCTGTACATCCCGATGCGCGGCGATCTGCTCAACAGCGAAATTCTGATCGACGAGGTGCAAAAAACGCTCAAGGCGAAGCCCAAACCGCCCAAGAAGCTGAGCGAAAGCAAGCCGAGCAAGCCTGCGACGTCTGCGTCACGCCCCGCGACCGCGCGCGCGTCCACGCCCCGCAAGAAGTCCCCCGAGGATCAAGCGCTGTTCAATGATTAAGCGCAACAGCGCGCGCGCCATCTACGTATAGGTGATCATGGTGTGCGTTGGCAGCATAGAAAGGCAAAGCCCATGATGCCCGTGATTATTGACGATTCCGCTCCGAGCAGTTCGCCGCGCTTGCGGGCGTTGAAACTGCTGGCGATGGGCGTCGCCAGTGCGTTTGCCATTGGGATCGCCATACTGGTCGATCCGTCACTGGGAAATATGCGCGCAGTTGGCTTGATCGTCGCGGTGCCGATTCTGCTGATCGCCGTCTCGGTGGTCTGGCTGCTGCTGTCGCGGCTGACGTCGACGTCGACCGCGAAGGGCAAGCGCGGGCTGGATGGGCTGGATATGTACTCGATGATCGACCGAATGGTGGACGATCTGGACGACGACGAAGCTGCATATCTACAGCGCCGCCTGAACGAGCGCGAAGGCAAGGCGAAACACGACCTGACCGCATCGCTGGAAGAACTGCTCGACCAGCGCGCTGAAGAGCGCCAGCAGCGGGGCTAAACGTTTTCGGTTACGCGAATGTGATCTAGCAGGGCGCTGCTGCCGCGCATGATCAACTCGTAGGTTTGATCAAATTTGTTGTCGAAATACGGATCGGGCACTTCGTTGGTGTGAACCAGTCCGCGCGACCGGGCGTGGGCAAGAAACAACCCGACCTCGGCACTGATGCCGCTGGAATTCCGCAAAATGTACGACAGATTATCACGATCCATCGCTAACACGTAGTCGAACTCATCCAGATCGCGGCGTTCGATCTGACGCGCCCGCCCGTCGTAAGGGATTCCATGCCGTTTCAGCACGTCCAGTGTGCCGGGGTGAGCGTGTTCGCCGACGTGCCAGCCGCCGGTGCCCGCGGAATCAACGAGAAATTCGGTGCTTAACCCGGCTTGATTGACCATGTGCTGAAAAACTGCTTCCGCCATTGGCGAACGACAGATGTTGCCCATACAGACGAACAAGACTTTGATCATACGGCGCTGTTCCTCGACATCCCATTACAAATAGGCAAAGCTATACTGCAGCGACACCCTTTCGGCATTATATAATGGTCGCTGTCGCTGTGACTAGCGTTAGTGTCACCTTAAGAGGCGCTTAGGTCGATTGACGTGGCTCATCGCCCTCGTCAGTCGACTGGGCGTCATCGTCGTTGGTCTGACCCTCGGTCCAGTCGCCGCCGACACTCAGTTCGTCCTCGTGACCCTCAGAGATGTTCTCGACGAGATCGTCTTCGCCGCTAGCGGGTTCGTCAACCGGCTGATCCTCGGTCGCACCGACGTTCGCCGCCGAGTCTTCAATTTCCGGTTGGGGCGTGGCGGCTTGCGGGCTGACCATTGTGATTTTGCCGTCGATAAAGGCGCCTTCCTCAGTCGTCAGGGCGGTGGCGCGAATATCCCCCCA
The DNA here is from genome assembly GCA_963826685.1 of uncultured Chloroflexia bacterium. Taxonomy (GTDB): domain Bacteria; phylum Chloroflexota; class Anaerolineae; order Aggregatilineales; family Phototrophicaceae; genus Flexifilum. Next base: position 640,001 of record CAWGYC010000014.1, read on the forward strand.
GATGCGCCCGGTGCGGAGAAGCTGCACCTTCTTGCCGTTGATGTTGCCGCGAACCGCGCCAGCAATCGAGACGTTTTTGGCGTTGATGTCAGCGTTGATTTGTGCCGTTTCGCCGACCAATACGTTGCCGCCGATTTCAAGCGTACCGCTGAACGTGCCGTCCAGCCGGACGTTGGCGTTGCTGTTGAGATGTCCTTCTAGCGTGCTGTTCGCACCAAGCACCGTCTCAAAACCGACGGGCGACTGCGGAGTAACGACCTGCGGCTGCTTGGGTGTTGGTACCGGCGGCGTCTCTGCTTGGCGACGATTGCCGAAAATCGACATCACGTCCTCCCTCTGTATGGTGATCTGTAATGATTATAAACGATTCGGGCTGAAAAATGAATGAGTACGCACCAAGTAGTCTACGTCTTCAGCCGCTACGACATGATCAACACCGCGCTCAACCGGATGTTCCGAATTTGCCTATTTGGGGGCGGTGCGTCTTGGTCAAAACATACGCTTAAGAGTGGCAAATCGTAGGGAAAAACCCACTAGACAAGCCACGCTTCTGTGCTATGCTTCGCGAATAAGCTGTAAACGATTTCTTGAGTTCAAAATGCAGTGAGCGAGTGGATCACGGCGCGCAAGATTAAGTCCATCGGCAGCGGACTGATTGCGTCCCGTTGAACCTCGCTATAGCGTTGAGTTGTCCCTAAGTTGCTTCGCGGAAAGTGAGTCCTATCTCCCCGGTATGGCGGCACAAACACAGATAAAAACATCCGAACAGGCGAATTTTCACCATTTCGTCATGGATATTGCGTGGTTTGGTCTCGCGGCAGCAGCGACTTCGCGGTTCCTTTCGGTCTACGCGATTCGCCTCGGCGCGACTCCTGCCGATCTCGGCTGGATTTCTTCACTCCCGGCATTGATTTTGCTCGGCTCCGCTTCCGCGAGCGCGTGGTGGCGGCGACGCTATGGCGATCCGGTGCGGGCGCTCTTCTGGCCCGGTTTGCTGATGCGCTTCTTATTCCTGCTGCCAGCGTTGGCGCCGTTCTTGCCAGTGCGTTGGCAGCCACTATGGTTGATCCTGTCGGTCGCCATTCCAGCGATTCCGCAGGGGGTCGCTAACGTCGCCTTCACGGTGGTGCTGCGCGAATCAATTGATCCGGGCAAGATGACTAGTCTGCTCAGCCGACGCCAGCTTGCGCTCAACATCACGGTCGGGGTGGGGGCGCTCGCCTTTGGGTTGTGGCTCGAAAAAGCGCCGTTCCCGCTGAATTATCAGGTGATGTTTGTGCTGGCGTTCGTCTTCGCGCTGGCGAGCCTCTGGCATTGTATGCACATCCGCGTGGATGAGCCGTGCGAACTGCCGCAGGTCGTCGCGGGCGTGCCCAAGCAGTCTACGAACCCTTGGCGCTCGCGCGGATTTCTGCGCGTCGGCTTTGTCGCGGCGGTGATCCATTTCACCTTTTTCGTGATCATCCCGGTGACGCCGCTCTATTTGGTCAACCAGATGGGGGCGAGCGAAGGGTACATGGCGTTGTTTGGCATGATCGAGTTGACCGCTGGCGCGCTTGCCTCGATGCTGGCACCGCGCATCGCCCGCAAGATCGGCACGCGCCCGATGATCGCGGTGGCGATGGTCGGCACGGCGATTTCGGCGCTGATCATTGTGGTGGCGCCGACGCTCCAACTGACCTTGTTGGCGGCGATCTTCTCCGGTGGCGGCTGGACGGCGGCGGCAGGCGTCGGCTTGTTCACCTTCTTCGTCGACAACACGCCTGCTGACGAGGTTACGACCTATTCCGTCGCTTACACTCAGGTGATCGGCTTGGCGGTTTTTCTCGGACCGATGCTCGGCAGCACGTTGGCGAACGGTGGCATCAACCTGCTCGCGGTGATGGGGCTGGGCGCGCTGCTGCGGCTGATCGCGGGACCGCTGGTCGATTCTTCGCTGCTGATGCGACGTGGTCGCGCTCACCGGCGGGCAGTCCGGCACGCGGCGTAAACTCCCACGCTTTCCTTCTGAATCTTTGGTAGGGGCGCACAACCGTGCGCCCCTGCGATTCTACCGGTTACTACTTCATGCGCTCTGGAATAGCTGCGGCGTATCTGACGGCGTTGGCGTGGGCGTCAGCGTCGGCAGCGGAGTATTCGTCCAGTGTGGATCGCGCGTGTAAGAGGGCAGCGGGCTTGGCGTGCGCGTCGGGCGGGTGGTCGGCACCAGCGTGACCGTCGGCGCGGGCGAGACGGTGTCCGAGGGCGTAAACGTGAGGCTGGGCGTCAGCGTGGGATTGACGGCTTCAATAACGCTCTCGTGCATGTAGCCGAGGTCAATCCGGCGGGTGCTCGGATTGGTGTCGATGGCGTACCATTCCGTCCCCGGCTCGCGCTGGAGCACGCAGACGATTGTGCCCTCGTTATATTGCGTGATGATTGCCGCTGACGTGCTCGGACCCTCGCGCACAATCGCCGCCGGGACGTCGACGCGGAAATCGGTACAGGGCGGGATCGCGGTCGCGGTCGGGCGCAGCGTCACCGCCGAGGTCGCCAAGCGCGTGACCCGCTGGGCAGTCGCACTAGCGACCACTTCAGCGCGCTGAGTGGCTTCGACCACGCCTAATCCGCCGGTACGCAGAAAGTTTTGCACGCCTTGCCAAATGTAAAAAGCCCCGAAAACCAGCGCCGCCGCCAGTAGAAACACGAGCAGCGCCGGGGGACCGTTGCGCGATGAGCGCCGCATCACTGCTCCTTTTGCCTCGCGGTCGCCACGTTCGCGGAGGAGTTTTACCAGAGCCTAAACGTTTGTGCCAGCGGAATCGATTGTCGTAGGCGAAGCGTTCGGCGTGCGGCGGGCAGGGCGACTCAGCTCGCTTGGAGTTTGGTCTGCACGAGTTCGAGCAGGCGCTGCCAGCCGCGCAGTTTAGGGAAAAAGGCGTCCGCTCCGGCGTCGACGGCGTTTTGGTACTCCTCCGCGCTGTCGGCGGCACTCAGCAAGATGATCGGGATAGCGTGCGTCGCTGGCTCGCGCTTGAGGTGGGCGCAGATGTCGTAACCGGTCACTTCGCCGAGCCGCACGTCGAGCAGGATTAAGTCAGGGAGTTCGGCGGCGACCGCTCGCAGCGCTTGCGTGCCGCTGTTGGCGTGACCAACGCGATAACCGGCACGCTGAAAGACGGCTTCGAGCAGTTCGCGGTTCATTTGGTCGTCGTCGACGACTAAGATTAGCTCTGCCATTGATGAGAACCTGTGGTCGAGATTTGCTGCCTGAATCAGAAGATAAGTGCCTTGCCCTAAGCCAACTGCGCCTGTTTGCTGGCTCAGGTTGAGAAGGTAGGGAGCACCCCATACCCCGCAACAACAGTCCAATTCCGATTAATTGGGTAAACGAGCCATCATTATAACGGCATTCTCGCTGCGTGCTACTTGCCTTTGGAGCTATTCCAGCATAGAATAGGGATATGACTCTACTTACGCCTGACGAAACCGTACTCGGCTTGCTGGCAGCAGAGGCACGGCACGGCTATCAACTGATCGCCTGCTTCCGCGACCCGGCGCAGTTGGGCAACGTCTGGCATCTGAGCACGAGCCAGCTTTACGCCGTGCTCAAGCGGCTGAACGCTCAAGGCTTGATCAGCGGATGTGCCGTCGAATCGGCGGACGCGCCAACGCAAATCGACTATACGCTGACGCCGACCGGCGGCGCGCGCTTGGCTGCTTGGCTGGGCGAACCCTCGCCATCGCCCAGCGTGCGCGGCGTGCGCGTCGAGTTTCTGAGCCGTCTGTACATTGCCCGGCTGCTCAACTTGCCGACGTTGGAGATCGTGCGGCGGCAGAAAGCGACCTGCCGGGAGCGCCGCCTCGCTTTGATCGACGAGCGCGACCGGGCTGAACCCGGCGTCGGACGGCTGACCCTAGACCTTGAGATTGCCCAGTTGGACGCGATTCTCGACTGGATTGATCGCTGCGAAGTAATGCCTCGTGAGGAAGCTTGATGAAGTCCAAATGGGTGATCGTCGTTATGTTGTTGGGGTTGGTGATCCGATTGGCACCAGCCGTCGCTGAAGAACATCATGAACTCATTGTTTTTGCTGCTTCGTCGCTGACCGACGCTTTTACCAAAATCGGCGCGGCGTTCAGCGAAGCCAATCCGGGGGTGAATGTCGTGTTCAACTTCGCCGGGTCGTCGACGCTCTCGACGCAGATTGGGCAGGGCGCACCCGCCGACGTGTTCGCCAGCGCCAACAACACCCAAATGAAGGCGGTGGTCGACGCCGGGCTGATCACGACTGAGCCGCAGACGTTCGCGCATAACCGGCTCGTCCTGATCGTGCCTGCCGACAACCCGGCGGGGATCGAGTCGCTGGACGATTTGGCGCAAGCGGGCGTCAAGCTGGTGGTCGCCGCGCCTGCTGTCCCGGTCCGGGTCTACACCGACACGATGCTCGACGCGCTGGCTGCTGACCCCGCTTATGGCGAGGATTACCGGAGCGCGGTCGTGGCGAACATCGTCTCGGAAGAAGACAACGTGCGTCAGGTTTCGGCGAAAGTCGCGCTGGGTGAAGCGGATGCCGGAATTGTTTACAGCTCGGACGTGACGCCGGACATCGCCACCGACGTGATCGTCCTGCCGATCCCGGACGCGGTGAATACGTTGGCGTCGTACCCGATTGCGGTGCTTGACGACAGCGCTGAGCCGGAACTGGCGCAGTCATTCGTCGATTTCGTGCTGGGCGATGCGGGGCAGGACATTCTCGTCAAGTGGGGGTTGATCTCGATCCGCGAGCCAAAGCCGGAAGCAACACCGGAAGCGACGCCTGAAGCGACGACGCAACCGTCGGCTTAAGCTCCGAAATGCGCACAGCTTTGCGAAGTCGCCATCCGGGACGCACTCTCACGCTGATTTTGAGCGGCTGTGCGCTGCTCTTTCTCCTCCTCCCGGTGATCGTGTTGGTGGGGCGCGCTCTACTGGGGCAGGATTGGAACCAAATGCCCGACGTGGGCATTGTGCAGGCGATCCTCCTTAGCCTGATCACGACGCTGACCACGTCGGGCTTGACGCTGTTGTTCGGTACGCCACTCGCGTACAGTTTCGCGCGCGGGCATTTCCCACTGCGGCGCTGGCTAAATCTGTTATTGGAATTGCCGATTGTGCTGCCGCCCGCTGTCGCGGGTTTGGCACTGCTGGTGACGTTCGGTCGGCGGGGCGCGTTCGGCGGGGCGCTGACGGCGCTGGGGATCAGCCTGCCTTATACGACGGCGGCGGTTGTCGTCGCCCAGACTTTCGTCTCTGCGCCATTCTACATCCGCGCCGCGCAGATCGGTTTTCAGGGCGTGCCCCGCGAAATCGAGGACGCGGCGCGGGTCGATGGGGCGTCAGGTTGGGGCGTTTTTCGCTACGTGACTCTGCCGCTGGCGAGCCGCGCGCTGGCTGCCGGGCTGATGCTCAGTTGGGCGCGGGCGCTGGGCGAATTCGGGGCGACCATCCTGTTCGCGGGCAGCCTTCAGGGGCGGACGCAAACCATGCCGCTGCTGATCTACAACGTGCTGGAGCGCAACCTCGACGCGGCGATCTGGGCAGGCGTGCTGCTGGTGGGGATGGCGCTGCTGGCGCTGCTGATCTCGCAGCGGCTGCGCCCGGAAGAAGCCAATTGAAGATTGACCGCTTGACAAATCGATGAACATCGATATGATGGTGATCATGAACTACGATCCGGTGATTTTCGCAAAGGCACTCGCCGACGAAACGCGGCAGGAGATCATGGCGTACTTGTGCTGTGTCTGGCTGAACGTCTCGGAGATCGAGGCGAAGCTCGACGGCAAGGTCAATCAGCCGACCATTAGCCATCATCTCAAGAAGCTGGAAGATGCCGATTTGGTGCAAGTGCGGCAAGAGGGGCGGTTCCGTTACTACACGCTCAATCAGGAACGGATGACCGTTTGCTGCGGCGCGCTGGTGCGGCAGTTCGCGCCGGATTACGCCGAGCAGGTGATCCGCCCGGAAAGCATCGAGATCAAGAGTTAGGGGGCGCTGCCTGCGCAGCGCTTTTCATTTGGCTAATCGCATCGATGGTTGTCGATATAATGGAGGAGTACGAGATGGATGTTCACGACGTGGTCAAGCAGCGTTACGGTGGCATCGCCAGTGGCACGCAAGCCTCATGCTGCGGCGACAGCGCCGACTGTGGCTGCAATGCGACGCTCTACAACTCGACGCTGCTCGAAGGGCTGCCGGTCGACGTGACCGGGCTGTCGCTCGGCTGCGGCGATCCGGTGTCAATTGCTTCGCTCAAGCCGGGTGAGACCGTGCTCGACTTGGGTAGCGGCGGCGGGATCGACTGTTTCTTGGCGGCTCGGCAGGTCGGCGAGAGCGGCTACGTGATCGGCGTCGACATGACCCCGGAAATGCTCATGAAAGCCAACGCCAACAAGGTCAAGATGGGCGTGAACAATGTTGAATTCCGGCGCGGGCAGATCGAAGCACTCCCCGTGATTGACGACAGCATCGACGTAATTATGTCCAACTGCGTGATCAACCTGTCGCCCGACAAGCCTGCTGTATTCAAAGAGGCAATTCGTGCGCTCAAGCCGGGCGGTCGCGTCAGCATCAGCGACATCGTGACCGAAGGCGAGTTCAGCGACGAAATGCGCGCCGACGCTGCCAAGTGGGCAGAATGCGTCACCGGAGCCATCGACGCCGAGGTTTACACGGGAATGATGCGCGAAGCGGGTTTCGTGGACATCCAGATTATCGACAAATCGGACGCCGAAGGCATCATCGAGCGTCAAGCCGGGATGCCGCGCATCTTCAGCGCGCGGATCGTGGCGTACAAGCCACAGTAAATCAGAGTATGCGGAGGGCAGGACAGTGTATCCGAACGAATATCAAATCAATGAATATCGCAAAGACCTGCTGCGCCAAGCGGAGCAGCACCGGCTCGCGCGTCAGGCGGCAGCCCCGCAGATTTCTCTGACCCAACGTGCAGGGGAGCGCTTGCTGAAGTACGGCGCGAGGCTTGCCGCTGCTGAGCAAAGTGCGTGCTACTCGGTGGAAGGCAAAGGGCAGGTGGTGACGGTCTGCCCGGCGTGAGCCGGATCGTCTGGCGCGAGATGGCGGAGCAAGTCCTCCGCCATCTCGCCGGTGGTCGGGGGATAGGCTAAGCGACCAGTGCCGTTGTGGGTCATCCTCGTGAGTGTCCGTAAAAATGATCTTCGACTGCCGAGCAAAGTGTATGGTAGATGGGGAGGTGGAGCTCCTGAATCTCAGCGGTCGTTGTCGCCGGAACGTTGATGAGCAGGTCGCAGAACGGGTTAATTTCCCCGCCGCTTGCCCCGGTCAGCCCGAGGGTGCTCATGTCCAGCGCTTTCGCCGTGATCAAGGCATTGACGACGTTCATCGAATTGCCGGACGTGCTGATGCCGATCAACACGTCACCGGCACGCCCGTAAGCAAAAACCTGCTGCGCGAAAATCATGTCGGCGCTGATGTCGTTGGCGACCGCCGTGACAATGGCGGACTGCGCGGCAAGGTTGATCGCGGGCAATCCGCCTTGAAGCTGTCCGGCGATGCTTGCTCCGTCCTGCCCGCCGATCTGGATCAGCTTAGCGCGTTCTGGCTGCGGCAGCGGGCGCGGGATGCGAAAGGCTTTGACCAACTCGCCCACGATGTGATCGCAATCCGCGGCGCTGCCGCCATTGCCGCACAATAGGACTTTCCCCTGATTAGAAAAACTAGCCTGTAACACCATACAAGCGCGCTGAATTGTTCCGCTGAGCGAACTCAATGGTGGATAGCGCTGAATGAGCAGGTTGATGTGTTCTTCGGTGGTCATGGCAGTGTGTCCCTGAGCAACCCTGCGCCATTCAAGGCGACGGTAAGCGCCGCATAGCTGCCGATACTTTCGCCGAGCGCGGCGGGGACTACGTGACAGGCACTGCGCGCAAGGGAGAGCGTTTCTGCCTCGATCACGGCAAGCATCGCTGGCGCGATAAACTGTTCGCAGCGCGCATAAATGCTGCCGATCACGATACATTCCGGGTTAAGCAAGTCGATCAGGATCGAAAGCGTCAAGCCCAAATAGGTGCCGGTTGTCTTCAGGATGTGGATCGCGAGTTCGTCGCCTGCTTGAGCGGCGACGGCGACGTCCTTGGCGGTGATGCCGTCAGGGTGATCACTTTTCTCCAGCAAACTGGTGTTGCATCCCGCTTGTTTAGCGCGCAGCACTTCGACGCTGGCAACCTGTGCGATTCCGCCACCACTGCAATAGCCTTCGACAGAACCGGCTTTCCCGTAGCCGTAGGGTCCGGTCGGGGTTAAGCGGACGTGACCGATTTCTCCCGCCATACCATTTGTGCCCGCGTAGAGTTGCCCGTCAAGGATCAGTCCCGCGCCGATGCCCGTACCGAACGTGAGAAAGATCAAGTTGTGTACCCCTTGTCCCGCACCGAAGCGCCACTCCGCGAGGGCACCCGCATTGGCATCGTTTTCGAGATACGTGGGTACGCTATAGCGCTGCTCGAATAGCTCGACAATCGGGACGCGATCCCAGCCCGGTAAATTGGGCGGCGACAGGATCAACCCCGCTTTTGAATCCAGCGGTCCGCCGCACGAAATCCCGATCCCCTGCACGCGGTCGGGCGTGACGGCGTGGTTGGCGAGCAGCTTGTCCAGCGAGCGAAAAAACTGTGCCATCGTTTCGTCGACGCCGGTTTGCGCAGCGGTTGGAAACGACTGCTGGTCGATGATGTTCAGGTTCGACGTGGCAAGGACGACGCTACAGGTCGTTCCGCCGATGTTGATGCCGACGACGTAAGCATCGGTTGCGGATTTTGGCTGTCCCTTCGCGCTCACTTACCGACATCCTCGGCTTGAAATGCCCCGTCAAGTTCGGCGATGCGCTCCAAGCCAGCTCTTGTACTGGCTTAGCGAAATCGGCGGCGTTCCGACTAGATAATGATTGACGGATCGCTGTCCGTCGATCATCCATTCCATCAGCAAAAGCTGCCGCACGCCGTGCGAGACACGGACTCTTCCAAGCGGCGTATTCTGGTTGGCGGCAGCGTTAAATTCGCCTTCGAGCAGGGTCGCCTGCGTGTCGGCGTCCCAAACCCGGTAACTGCCATGTTTTTCTTGAAGTGTATCGTTGGCGATTACGATGTCGCAGTGCCAATTTGCAGGTTCGTCCGCCATGACGCACACCGTCTGCTGTGACCGGGTGAGGTAGTAATAAGCGAGCTTTTTGCTCAGGTAGTAATCGATCACCGCATCGGAAAACTGGGGCCAGCCATCAAGTAAGTTCCACCAGATCACGCCGGTGGTGCGCCATTTGCGGATGCGGTAGGCTTCGACGAAGAATTTCTTGGCTTCAGCTTGCGAAATTTGCGAGGCGAGGATGAAATCTTCCAGATTATCCGGGACGAAGCCGAACAGCTCTTGAATCTGGTTCGCCATCAGCTCAACGCGAAGGGCGTGACGGGTATTCCTACCGAACGCTGCTGTCGCGTGCAACATCCACCACTCGTTATCCTGCCAAGACCAGAGATGCTCCTCGTCTAGGAACCGCCGCAGCGACGACCGATTCGGGCAGCCGTGATAGCCAATTTCACTGACAAAGTGATGATTGTTGCGTGTGTAGAAGGTGCTCTTATAGTAATCACGGGGTCCCCAAAGATGATTTTCCGGCATCAGCGTGCGGTTTAGGTTCGTTGCCGGAGCAACGTAGGGTGAGCTGGGCAAAAAGGAACGATAGGGGTCTTCTTGGAAGATGATTCTCGGGAGTAATTCGCGCGTAATTCGGTTGTTAGCCGGGTCAAGACCGCGTTTTAAGTAGGCGGTGGTATCGTTTTCATTGTCGCCACACCATAATACGAGCGAAGGATGATTCCGCAGCTTGCGGATAACTGCGATTGCCTCGGTGCCCATCACTTCCAGAAATTCGTCGGCTTGGGGGTATCCGGCGCACGCCATGGCGAAATCCTGCCAGACCAGCAGCCCTTCACGATCACACAAGTCGAAGAACTCATGGTCTTCGTAGACGTTGCCACCCCAGCAGCGGATCATGTTGCAGCCGACGTCGACTGCAAGCTGGATAGCAGTTTCGTAGCGTGCTGCGTCCCGGCTGTGAAACGCATCGAGCGGCACCCAGTTCGTCCCCCGGCAATAGACCGGCGTATTGTTGACGCGAAACAGAAACTCGCCCGGATTTTCGGTCGTGGTGGTGTCGGTGCGTTCCAGCTTGGCGACCCGAATGCCAATCGCCGTCTCCATTTGGGCGAGGACAGTTTCTTCGTACCTCAGGGCAACGTCAAGCTGGTATAGATTGGCGTCGCCGTGCCCTCTAGGCCACCACAACGCCGGATTTTCAACTTCGAAAGTGAAATTACCCGCTTTGAAGCGAACCGGCTCCTCGTGGACGAAGACGCTCTCCCCGCACGTTCCGGTGAGACGAAGCATAGTCGGCGTCGTTGCTGGTGATGTCAACGTCCTGCTTAAGCTGGTAAAACACGCCCAATGTAGCGACGTCGCGTTCCAGCGCAAGCGTGTAGATGTAAAACTGGTCGAAGTCGGTATTGTCGGTAAACTGCAATTTGACCTCACGCCAGATTCCGGCGGAAAGGGCGCGGGGCATGATGTCCCAACCGTACATGTGGGGCGCTTTACGCACCCACAGCGACTCGAACCGTCCGCTTGCGGCATGAACCTCCGCGGTATAGGTATGCTCAAGCGCTTGTTCACGCGGGGATTTCAGGCGCACGTAGAGCGTATTCGTCGCGCCCGGTTGCAGCAGGGGCGTGATGTCGAAGCTGTGGGCGATCAGCATATTGTCGGATTGCCCAATAAGCTGATCGTTCAGCCAATAAGTCGCGAAGCAATCGACCCCCTGAAAGACGAGCTTGACGTGTTCGTCAGCTTGGACGTCTGGCGATTCGAAGGTGCTCGCGTACCACCACTCGTTATGCTCCAAACCGCGTAACTCGACGATGTTTTCGCCCCAGAATGGATCCGCTAACCGCTTCGCATTTTCAAGGTCGATTTCGACATTTCCGGGAACGGTGGCAGGGATCGCTTCCAGCCCAGATGCCCGTAACTGAGCGGGCGTCGCAAATCGGAGTTGATCCCGGTCGCAAACGTAAAGTTTCCATTCTGAATCAAGACTAACTTCGCGCATTTTTACTTTTACTCCATTTTACTGTCAAGATCGGTGCAAGAATCCCCAGAATGAGGCTCTTGTGCTAAGGCGACGGTGGGGGTTCAAAACCACTTGGCTAGCCACTCTTGGCTTAACGAGTGGCTGTAGGCGTGTTCCCCGGAATGTACGGACAGCTCGCAGCGATCTGATGCTCCCAAGAGACGATAGGCAGCCTGCACCGTCGCAAATTGCTCTTGCGCGCCCTCCAGCGGGAAAATTGGGTCATGCTCACCGGCAATGAAACGGACTGGTCGCGGGGCAATCAACGCCGCTAGATCGCCCATCTCGGCATATTCCAGAATCTGCGGGATGTAATTGCACTCACAGTGATCCATGGCAAGAATCGAGCGTTTGAAGGAACAGAAATAACACGACGGGATCACGACGGAAATTCGTTCATCCAGTGCGCTGAGCCAGAAGCTCGTCGTACCGCCGCCGGAATGTCCTGTGCAGGCAATCCCATCCTTGATCACGTCTTGCCGGTTCTGTAGATAGCTGAGTGCAACCATACCATCCCAGCAGCGCTCGCCGATCAAGGTGCGCCCCTCCAGCAGATACTCAAAGGCGAGATCACGGCAGGTAGATGAGTTGCCGGTTTGGCGGTGTTGACTGCTGATGCGTTCGCCAAAGGCGCGCTGCTCTACAGCACAGACCAGATAACCCGCGCGCGCAAGCTCCTGCGCCCAGTTGCCGTTTTGCGCCTGATTCTCCCGCGCCGTCGGTTCGTCCGGGTAGTTGCCGAGAATGTACTGGACACTCGGATCATGCCCATGAAACGCCAGCACGGGTTTATAAGGTGGTGGGGTTTTAGGGACAAGCACGTACATGGGTGCTTTGCCCGCTTCACCCACATCCAGCGCGTATTTCTCTTCGACATACGCACCGCGATCAATGGATTGGATGAGATTCGCCTGTACCGATGCGGGGGGCAGACGCCCGGCGATGCCGAGCAGCTCAAGCACTTGCGCGCGGAGCGTCCGCTGCCAGAGCATGAACTCGTCGCGCGATTCACTTCTGAACGCGAGCTGGCGCGGCATGATGCGCGTAGAGGGAATCGACGTGATTTTGAAGGTGGAACTGTGTACTCATCACTGTCCATCGCAAATGTCTCCTTTCAGTTGGTTACTTGTCACTGCATGACAACAGGCTGATCACTCAGCGGTGTCACGGAGACAATTTTGCCTGATATAGCGCTCGTGATGCAGCATTCTGTCGTTACCGTCAGCCACGTTCGGTCGTCACGGCGCAGCGTCGTGATTCCGTGATCATTTGTGAGTTGGAAGCGCCCTTGATAGTCAGCTCCCTCGATCAACACCGGCTGAGGATAGGGCGGGATCGTTCGCAGGTTGGATGCCAATCCGTCGAGCACAGACTGAAAAATCGTTTGCAGCAATGCCGAGTCCGTCTCGAATTTCACATTCATCAACACTTCTTTCGCTCGGTGAAACGGGAGGCGGCTTACTCGCGGACGTGAATGGGTGCGAGCGGGACAGCGTGCAAACGCTCTTTGGGGATCGCTGCCCCGGTGATCGGAGCAGCCCAACGCACGCCGTTGCTGATCACACGCAGCACGTCCGGCTGGTAGTAGATCGGATAGGTTTCGTGACCGGGGCTGAAGTAGAAAATCCTGCCCCGTCCGCGCTGATAGCACAACCCGCTGCGGAAGACTTCGCCGCCCTCGAACCAGCTAATGAACAGCACTTCGTCCGGGTGGGGGATGTCGAACGGCTCCCCGTACATCTCGCTTTCAGGGATTTCGATGTACGGTCCAATTCCCTCGACGATGGGATGTCCCGGCGTTGCGACCCACAGACGCTCGGTCTCGGCGGCTTCGCGCCACTTCAATTGGCAGGTCGTACCCATCAGCCGCCGGAACAGTTTCAACTCATGCCCGGAATGCAGGACGACCAGCCCCATGCCTTCGAGGACGCGGCGCTGCACCCGGTCAACTACGGAGTCGCTCACGTCTTGGTGCCGCGCGTGCCCCCACCAAGTCAGCACATCGGTTTCGGCAAGCACGGCATCAGTCAGTCCGTGTTCCGGCTCGTCGAGGGTGGCGGTGCGCACAATCAGCCCATCTTCGCGCAGGCGCTTCGCAATGACGCTGTGCATTCCCTCTGGATAAAGCGCTTGGACTTGCGGATCGGTTTTTTCGTGGTAGTTCTCGTTCCACACGGTGACGCGAATTGTGGACATGCTTCCTCCTAGGAAGCTACGAATGTACTTCAATGCGAACCGGCGCTTCGCCCTGCACCTGATTAAGCCAAGCGTCCGGTAGATAGACAGGTAAATTGGGTATGAGCCGCTGTTGGCGCTGGCGCCACAGGCAGCGCTCGGCTTGCCAGACTTCGACTGTTGCGTGATCCACCAGCCGTGCCGCGCGCAGGATGAAATGTCCGTGCGGGATGACGGTGACGCCGGGTACGATCACGGCAGGCGAAATCCAAGCAAGCGCGTCGTCCAGCTCAATCGATACAGCGGGCTGAGTGAGCCAAGCGCCTGTGGTCAAAAACTCCTGCACACGACGGGCAGCGTAGCGACCGCTCAAGGCGGCGACGTCGGCGGTTTCAGCAGCGTGGATCAAATTGCCCGCCGCGAACACCCCTTTGACCGAACTCTGCAAGGATTGATTGACCGTCGGGCTTTTCGAATGGGTATCGATTTGCAGGTGACCGGAAGCCGCCAGCTCATAATCGGGAATCCAATCGCCGGTGAACACGACGGTATCGCACTCGACCAGCCGCACGCTGCCGTCGAGCGTGTGAGTCAGTTCGACCGCCTCAAGCCGACGCTGCCCGATGATCCGGGTCACTTTCCAGTTGGTATAAAGCGGCACCCGATAGCGGTCGGCGCTGACCAGCTTGTACTGAAAGAGGGTTTGGTGGCGCGGCAGATCGGTCACGATGGCGATCACATCCGTGCCCGACTCTTTGAGCGTCATCAGCGCCGAAAAACCCACGTGATCCGCGCCGATAATGAGCGCGCGCTTGCCGATGCGCTGATGGTGCCCGAAGACGAAGTTTTGCAGCATCCCGGTGGTGAATACGCCCTGAGGGCGGCTGCCGGGAACCAGTCGCGCCGCGCGCGGGCGCTCGCGGCAGCCGGTTGCCAACAGCACCGCCCGCGCCTCAATCGTCATCCGCCCATCAGGAGTTGTTGCCGAGAGGCGTGTCTCGTCCTGCCAGCCGGTGACGGTGGTTTCGGTGCAAATCTCGACGCCGCTCGCCTCAGCCAGCCGCACGTAGCGCGCCGCGTAAGTCGGTCCGAACATAAAGCGGTGCATATCCGCCCAGCCAAAGCCGATGTGATTGCAGTGACGCGGCATTCCGCCCGCCTGCGCTTCGCGGTCAACCACCAGCACCCGGCTGACGCCCAGCCGCCGCAGTTCGATGGCGGCGGACAGCCCCGTCGGACCTGCTCCCACGATGAGCGCGTCTGCGCTGCGCGTATTCACGATCCATCTACTCCGATCAACTGGCTCACCGGCTGAGCGGTCGCTTCTGCCAGCAGCGCGGCGACCTCGGCAGCGCAGAAAAAGCCTTGACAGCGTCCCATCTGGGCGCGTGTTCGCCGTCGCAGCGCTTCGAGGCTGCGCGCAGGGATCGGCGTGCGCGCGGCGTCCAACAGCTCGCCCCGCGTCACTCGCTCGCAGTGGCAGACGATGCGCCCATAATCGGGATTCTGATGGATCAGCTCATCCGATTGGTACGGGCGCGGGAACGCTTCGCCTAGGTTCGGCATCATCACCGGCTTGAACTCGGCTTTGCGAGTAAATGTTAACCCCGCCTCAGCCAGTCGTTCGACGGCATATTCGGCAATCGCCATTGACGCACTCAACCCGGTTGAGCGAATCCCGCCGAGGCAGAGGTAGCGCTCATGTAGATAAATCTGGTAGTCGTCATGCTCGGTCGAGGCGCGCAGCCCGGCGTACATGGCGGTGACTTCTTCGTGCATTAGATCCGGCAGAATGCGCTTGCCTTTGTCGATAAGTGTGGTGATACCCTCGGCGGTCGTCTCGGTCGCGGTCTTGTCGGTCAGGTTTTCCGCCGTTGGACCCAACATGACGTTGCCGAAGACGGTCGGACTGATCAGCACGCCTTTGCCCATTTTGCTCGGCACCGGCAGCAGAATGTGGTTGACCAAGCCCCGCGCCAGCTTGTCGTAGACGATCAGTTGACCGCGTCGGGGGATCACGCCGAACTCGTCATAGCCCAGCAGCCGATTAATCGTGTCCGAGTGCAGCCCCGCGGCGTTGACCAGATAACGGCAGGTGAAGGTTTCCTGCGGGCAGCGCAAGCGGTAGTCGCCCGTCAGCGTTCGCTCGATGGCTTGCACGGGCGCGTTCAGGCGCAGCGCCACGCCGTTGATCACGGCTTGCGTCGCGTAAGCTAGCGGCGGCGTGAAGGGGCAGATGATCGCTTCACGTGGCACGCTGATCCCGCCGAGCGCCCCGGCGCCGAGCTTCAACTCGCGCCGATAAAGCTCCTCGACCGAGATCAGTTCGACATCCGGTGAACCATTCTGCCGCGCGACTTCCAAGATATGCGGCAGCGCCTCAAGCTGATCCTGATCCCACGCGATCAGCAGCGCACCAAGCGACTCGACCGCGATCCCAGCTTCAGTCGCATACTGGTGCAGCAGTTGGTTGCCGCGCCGAACCAGTTGCGTTTCCAGATAACCCGGCTTGCCGTCGAAGCCGGTGTGCAGGATAGCCGTGTTCGCCTTGCTCGTCCCCGCGCCGACATCTTCGCCCGCTTCGATCAGGATGCAGCGAAGATCGTACTGCGCGAGTTCACGCGCCACCGCCGCGCCGACTACTCCCGCGCCAATGACGGCAACATCATAAAGTGCATCAGGCATGATGACCCCACGCTTTCAGGTGAAAGATCGCCTCGTTGAAGCGCTCCATACGCATTCGGCGCTCGCGCTCGCCGAGTGTCGGCTGGTACGTGTGCGCGACGGGCAGGGGGTGCTGATCGAGACTTGACCACAAGCCAGTGGCAAATGCCGTGAGGCTGGCGACACCCCAAGCAGTCGCCTCCGGGGTAGCAATGACTTCGACCGGAATGCCGAGTAAATCAGCTTGGCTCTGCATCAATGTCCGGCTCGCCGTCAGCCCACCATCGACGCGCAGACGGCTTATCATTAGTCCTGTTTCTGCGGTCATTGTCGCCACGATTTGAGCGACATTGGCGGCAATCCCTTCCAGCACGGCTCGCGCCAGCTGCGCCCGGCTCGTGCTGAGGTCCAACCCAAGCCACGCGCCGCGCAGCGAGCGTTCCCAGTAGGGCGCGCCCAAACCAACCTGCGCCGGAATCCAGAGCGCGCCGCCGGAGTCCAGCGCTTCAGCACACAGATCGTCCAGCAACTCGACAGCAGGGAGCAAGCCGAGCTTGTCCTTCAGCCAGTTGACGCTGGCGGCGGCTGTAAACACACCACCTTCCAGCCCATAGGTCGGTGCAGCACCGACCTGCCAAGCGAGCAGCGTCAGCAGCCCGTTTTGGCTGATGACCGGGGTCGCGCCGGTATTCAGGTTGATGAAGCAGCCCGTGCCATAGGTGGCTTTGATCTGCCCGGCGTTCAAGCAGCCTTGCCCGATCATCGCGGCGGGCTGATCGACCAGACTGGCGACAATGGGCACGCCCCGGCACTCTAGGTCAGAATGCGAAACAATGCCGAAGACGCTGCTGGACGGCTGGATGGTCGGGAGCAGGTCGCGCGATATCTGGAAGCAGTCGAGCAGCCAACCATCCCATTCCAGCGTGTGGATATTGAAAAGGAGGGTGCGTGAGGCAGTCGATACGTCGGTGACGAACGACTCGCCCTGCGTCATCTTCCAGATAAGCCAAGTGTCAAGCGTGCCGCACAGCAGTTGATGCGCTTCAAAGTCCGGCGCGCATTCAACGGCGTTATCCAGCAGCCAGCGGATTTTGCTCGCCGAGAAGTACGGGTCGAGCTTCAGCCCCGTGCGCGCAGCGACTTCAGCCGCCGTGTTTTCGTTAGCGGCTAACTGATCGACTGCCGCCTGCGTGCGGGTATCCTGCCAGACCAGCACGTTATGCAGGGGCTGACCGCTTTGGCGTTCCCAGATCACAACGCTTTCGCCCTGATTGGCGATGCCAACGCCCGCGATGGCGTCAGCCTGAACACCGACCTCGCGCATAACCCGGTTGATCAGTTGGCAGGCGTTACGCCACAGTTCGTTTGGATCTTGCTCGACCCAACCGGGCTGCGGATAGAATTGGTGGTGCGCCTTGTACCCGCTGCTGACCACAACGCCGTCTTGGTTCACCAGACCGACAAACGTGCCGCTCGTTCCCTGATCGATGCTGAGAACGTACCGGGTCATGATCGGGCGGGTGCCATTTCGTCCACAATCGGTCGCAGCACGTCGGCATAGTCGGTCATGATGGCGTCGACGCCCATCTCAACCATTCGACGCATATCCTCTGGTTGGTTGACCGTCCACGTCCACAAGCTAAAACCGTGCTGGTGAGCTTCGTCGATGATCTCCGGGGTCAGGGTAGTGTATTCATGCTGCATGGCGTTGATGTTGTGACCCAGTACCTGCTGGCACAACTCCCACGGCGTCAACGAGCCATCTTGTGGCGTCGGGTCGAGCGACGTACAGATTTGCGGCTCCCATTCCTTGACCGCGCGCAGGGCTACGGGGTTGAACGAGGCAATCATGGCGTGCTGGATGTAATTCCGCTGCTTCAAAATATGGATGGTGTTCCAGACGGTGCGCATCAATTCGCCGGTATCATCGCCTTTGATTTCGATGCACAGACGCACGCGGCGGTCGATGCAGTCGAGCGTTTCTTCCAACGTGGGGATGCGCTCCCCGGCAAACTGCGCCCCCATGTAGCTGCCCGCGTCCAGCGCCTTGACTTGGGCTATCGTCATCAGCTTAAAGCGACCGTGTCCGTCGGTCGTGCGGTCGGCGCTCCCGTCGTGGGCGAGGAAGACGACACCATCAGTCGAAGTGCGAACGTCGATTTCGATCCAATCCACCTTCGCTTCAATCGCTTTCTCGAAGGCGAGTAAAGTATTTTCGGGGTAACGACCGGAAATGCCTCGATGTGCAATCACATAAGGGCGATAAATCACGGACATGCCTCCTATTAGGACACGGATTGCTGAAGACTGGAAACTGCAATGTCGGCGCTGTTTTCGCGCTGGATAAGGGCGATGTTGCTCAATCCGCAGGTGATGGTCTTCCCAACGGCATCAAGCAGATCAAAGCGCTGCCCGCCGCCGACGTGAATTCGCAGGGCTTGATCTTTGAGCTTGCCCTCGACGATCACGAAACCGCCGGTCAGCGATGCGCGCTCGACGTTGACGCTTATGACATTTTGGTAGTTCCCCGTCCTGCCAGACGAGATAACGTCGATGTCGTCAGCGCGGACACATACCCAGACTGGCGCGTTACGGCTGTAGTCGACCGAGCCGCGCTCTGCTCGCAAAGTCACGCCGATGCCCTCGATCTCAATGAGGATGTCGTCGCCGATTTCGCGCACGATTCCGGGCAGAAAGTTGTTCGTACCAATGAAGGTTGCGGTGAAGAGCGTGCGCGGATTGCGGTACACGTCGAGCGGCGAGCCTTCCTGCTCGATCCTGCCGTCATTCATCAAGAGGACGTTATCGGCAATGGTCAGCGCTTCGCCTTGGTCGTGCGTGACGAGCAGGGTGGTGCAGCCGGTTTTGCGATGAATGTCAGCGATTTCCCAGATCAGTTCGTCGCGCAATTTGGCGTCGAGTGCGCTAAGCGGCTCGTCCAGCAGCAAGATGTCCGGCGCGGGTGCGAGCGCGCGCGCGATGACGACTCGCTGCGCCTGCCCGCCGGAGAGCTGGCGAAACGCGCGCTGCTCCATCCCCTCCAGATGAACCAGTTTCAACATTTCGCTGACGCGCTTGGGAATGTCATTCTTCTGCCAGTGGCGCAGTTTGAGTCCCCATGCGATGTTATCGTAGGCTGTCATGTGAGGGAACATGGAGGGGCGCTGAAAGACCATGCCCAGATTGCGCTTGAAAGCCTGTAGATGTGTGACGTCCTTGTCGCCGATGTAGATTTTTCCCTCATCTGGCATGAGCAGCCCGGCGATGCAGCGCAGGAGCGTCGTCTTGCCACAGCCGGATGGTCCGAGGATGGCAGTCAACGATCCTTCCGGAATCTCAACCGTGACCTGTTTGACGGCTATCACCTGATCGTAGCGCTTTACAAGGTCATGGATATGAACATTTGCCATGAGCAGCTAACCCTCACATTGCGGTAGAAGGGACGGACTGGTATCCGCTCCAACAATCATCTGCTAAGAGAAAGCACCCCGGAACTGCTTGCGGAAGATCCGGAAGAGTATTTGCACCGTACCTAAAATCACGACCTGCATGATGAGCACCTGTACCGCCGTTCCGCGCGTGTAGCCCAGCCGCGCCACATCTTGATAGATGTACACAGAGACAGGTTTATCCTTTGCGCCCATCAGCCAAGGAATGGTGAAATTGGTTGCCGCGAAGGCAAAGGCAATCGCTCCGGCGGTGATTACGCCGGGTGCGATCAACGGCAGCGTAATCTTGATGAAAGTCCGCAGCGGACTCGCTCCCATGACGATTGCCGCTTCTTCGTACACCGGGTCGGATGTCGCCAGCGACCCCTGAATAGTGCGGACGACAAACGGAATGGCTCCGGTCGCCGTCGCCACGACGATGACGAGGAACGATCCAGCCCAGCCGATAGCGTAGAGCGCAATGTAGACGCTGATGGCAATGGCATAGGTGACCGCTGGGAAAATCGCAGGCACAAAGATCAGCGCGCCCAAGAGACTACGTCCCCGGAAGCGGCGCCGTTCGAGCGCGTAGGCTGTCGGCAGGCAGATGAAAACGAGCACCAGCGTCGACCAGAAGCCCATGCGCAAGCTCACCAGCATCGCCTGAAAATAGCTCTGCCAATCGACCTGAGTGAAGGCATCCAGCGAGAGGTTGTGTGGCGGAAAGGTTACGTCCGACGTGATCGAAGTCAACAGGATTTGCAGCAGCGGCCAGATCATGATCGCGGCTAAGATCAGCGCGTAGATGTTTAGGATAACGAATACCCTGCGCGGTAGACTCACGTGTTATCCCCCGTTTCTTGAGTACGCAGATACAGGAAAAGGAACAACAACGATACTACCGTCAGAATGACACCCAGCGCCGACGCCATCGGGTAGTTTCCGAAGGGGTCGAATTGTCGGTAGATTTTATTCGAGAGCCAAGGATTGTACGGTCCGATTAGAATGTAGGGCAGGGTGTAGGCGCCAGCGCCAGCCGATACGCTGAGGAGCAGCGCGCCCATGATGCCGCGTTTTGCCATCGGAATTGTGATGCGAATGAACGTCTGAAACACATTCGCGCCCATCGTCTGAGCGGCTTCTTCGTAGATCACATCTACCCCGACTAGGGCGCTGCGAATCAACAGCACTGAGAGGGTAGGTATCGACATCCAGATAATGACGAGCAGCGGCGTCCCGACAAATTTGATCGGCTCCTGTATCAGGTGCAAGCCCATCAAGAGCCAGTTGACGGGACCTTGGGGGGCAAAGGCAAAGGCGACTGCGAACAGGGTGAACACGTCGCCGAAAACCGGCAGCAGGAATGAAACTTCGATCAGCGATTTCCCGAAAGGATTGTAGCGTGCCAGAAAATAAGCCACGGGCAGCGCAAGGGAAATCGACAGTGCTGAGGTAAAAAAGGCGACCCCGACCGTCAGACCAATGCTCTGAAGGAAGGACTGGCTGGGATCGAATGCCATTACGAAATTATCTAGCGTGAAGTCCGGGACAACTTTCCAGATCACGCCCTTATACAGGGTTCGCGAATAGAACGCAAACGTGACCTGAAGCGCGATTGGCACCGCGAAGACCAGCAGCATGTAGATCAGCAGCGGCGCGAGCAGCAGCAGTGTGCCTGAGCTTTCACGCCGCCACTGTCCAAAGCGTTCACTGAGAGAGATCGAGCGGGCGGCGAGTTCCGCGCCCGCTCGATCCATTGGCTCATTGCGTAAGCCCACTGGGAAATCCTGTCCTAGAAGCCCTTGACAATCTGATCATAAGTGTCGGAAATCCACTGTTTCTGGGGCACGTACCACTCCCAGTTGACCGGCAGGATGAGGCTGCCCGGGTCGGCGGGGTAGTACGGCTTTGCCCAGTCCGGCGCTACCGAGCGGTTGGACGGCTGGATGCCACCGGCGTAAGCGGTCAGGTAGTTCGACTCCGTCACGTTCCAATGGTTGACCGCCTCCCCACCATCCGATTCTTTATACCAGCCGACGTTCTGGAACTCGTCGGTGGCGAACCAGTCGACGAGGATGCGGGCAGCAATCGGGTGTATCGCGCCCTTGGCGACGCGCAGCACTTCGCGGTCTGCGGCGATTCCCGAGACCGGATAGAGTGCAGACAGTACATCCTGTTCCTGATTCCAGTCTTTGCCCAAGAATTCACGGACGTAGGAACCCCAAGTCGCCGCCCACCAAGCATCGCCCGTTTGCAGCTTAAGCTGGATGGTTGGGTCATTACCGATATCGCCGAAGGTGCCGACCTTGTCTTCCAGATTATCCTTCCACCACGTGAGACCGGCGACCCATGCATCTTGTGACCATAGATCACCCGTGACGATGCCCTGCTTGATCAACGAGTTCAGAATGCCGACGAAGACCAGAGCACCCCGGTTGTCGTTGAAAGCGTAGTCAACCCCTTTGCCGATCATCTCTTCGCGCGCGAGGTCAGTCCAATCCTTGTAATTGCTGACGTCCACCTTGTCCTTGCGCAGAATCGGACCAAGCCACTCATAGCCCTGATAGACCAGACCATAGAGATCCGCACCGTTCTCCGCCATATCCGGCTCGTGGAAGAGATAAGGCGCTTCGATATTGGCAAGCTGGGTGAGCAGCGGCGCGTATTGAGGCAGGTTGATCGGCTCTGTCCATTCCAGCGCGAGTATCGCCTTGTACGCATCTTCCTCTTTGTCGATGACATCGATGCCGACGTCCGAGATGATCTTGTTCGCCAGCGGAAGCGAGGTCATGTCCGTGTCTAGGTCGCCGCCCGAAAGCCAAGTCAATATCACGGGGACGCCATATAGCTTTTTGGTATATTCGGCAAAAGCGGCAGGAATCACTTTGTCGGCAAGACCGCCAAAGCCCCAGCTATGGATGGCGACGAGACCACCTTCTGCCTGAAGCGCTCTGCCAACGGCTTCAGGTGAGCTGAGGTCGGGTTCTCCGATTTGTTTGACAAAAGCCGGTATGCCGTATTTTCTGCTCAATACGGCACCAGCACCGACGCTTCCACTGACCTTCAGAAATTCTCGACGGCTTAATCCTCTTTTGCTCATTGGTTCGTCCTCCATTTAACAAGAAATAGAAAAGGTTGGCGAAAACTGAACCTGTTCCTTAGTTGCGCCGCCTGTCCTTTCTGAGTGGACAGTCACGCTCAACGTCAAGCCGGACGATAGAGATGATCTACTGAATGTGATAGCGCAGAGGTGTTGATGCTCATCCACCAGCGGCGCATCACCCGGACTAAGCCGCGCGACTTACTCGTGGGAAAGAATGCTCCATGAGCCGTTGGGTGTAGCGCCGTTGCCGCAGCGCTTCAGCATCCGCTGGAAGTCTTCTAGGGTTGGAAGGGAATTCGCTTGTTTGAAACCTGATATTGGGGGCTGCACTTAAGTCTGTTTTCATAAAGGTTCGCTGTCCTATGCTCAGAATTAGCATATCGGGCGGGCATTATATATACTTTAAAAATGGTTATAGAAAACGTTTACTATTCATAGCTGGAATTTAACATAACGTTTCTATGAAAGTCAACCATTGTTTGATTGAGGAAAATTTTCACAAGTTTATTTATCATTAATTATGCGACAGGAGGCAAACCATGTACTTGGCGTTGAAGGGCAAGTTGACCGCTGCCGACAGCCATCGTTACCGCTCACATCACTTCGTTGTGCCTGAGGGAGCTGCTCGGCTGGACATTGATTTCCACTACAACCCCAAACGGGTTGGAAAGTATGGCAATCTGTTAACGCTCAGCGTTTTTGACCCTAACATCGAACGGGGAACCGGGCATCGTCAGGAGCCGAACCAGCATGTGACCATCAGCGCGAGCGAAGCGACTCCGGGCTATTTGCGGGGTGCATTACCACCCGGAACGTGGGACGCGATGATCAATTGCAACCTGATCAATCCCGGCGAGGCGGTCGAATATCAGTTGGAAATTTCGGTCGGCTTTGATCAACAACCGGCAGCAGTGGCGCGGTCGCGCGGCGTCACGTCGCCACGAGGGCAGGGGTGGTATCGTGGCGATCTGCATGGTCATACGCTTCACTCGGATGGAAACTGGGACGTCTCCGGTTTGCTCGACTTCGCCCGTCAGCATCAGCTTGATTTTGTCACTTTGACCGACCACAACACCGTGGCTGGTCTCGAGGAGATGTACAGCCGTTCGTCCGATGACTTATTGACCATGGGCGGCTTCGAGCTGACGACCTTTTATGGTCACGCCCTTGCTCTGGGCATCCACCAACCGATGGAATGGCGCGTGCGTCAGGGTCGCTCGATAGCAGACCTCAAAGCCGAGATCGAAGCAGCGGGCGGTCTGTTCGTCATCGCCCATCCAGCCTGCCCGGGCGATCCTATTTGCACCGGCTGCCATTGGGAGTATCAAGACCTCATGCCGGGGACGGCAGGGCTGGTCGAAGTCTGGAACGAGCAGTATGGCAGTGGCAGCAACAATGAAGGCTCGGTCGAATTGTGGTATCAATGGCTCAACCGAGGGCATCGGCTTTACGCGACGGTCGGCACCGATATCCACGGTCCCGCCGATCCATCCCTTGAATTCGCGTTCGACGTGGTCTACGCCCAAGAACTCACCGAAGGGGCGATTCTCGATGCGGTGCGGCGAGGGCATCATTACCTGAGCAGCGGGCCGCGCCTCACGTTCACGGGATTGTCGGCATCAGGCGCAACCGCCATGATCGGCGATACACTGCCAAATGAACCGTGCCAGATCACCGCGCAGTGGAGTAATTGTCGGGCGGGCGATTGCCTCCGCTTTGTCGTCGATGGGCAAGTCAAAGATGAACGGGCGGTCGAGGCGGATGGCGAACATTCGTGGGCATTGGAAGATGGACCGAACCGCTGGTGCCTCGTCGAAGTGCGCGACGAAAAGGGCAATCTGCGCGCTTTGACGAACCCGATCTTTGTCGGAGCGGATTAGCGGCGTGGCGGCGCGGTGGAATCGCGCACAATCAGTCTGGTCATGACGGCGACGCGCTGTACCTCGCTGGTGTCGTTTTCCAGCGCGTTCAGTAAGATACGCCCGGCAGTCTCGCCAATCTGACTTGCGGGCTGCTCGACGGTTGTCAGCGTTGGCAGAATAAACGAAGCCAGTGGGATATTGTCGAAGCCGAGAAGCGAGATCTCCTCAGGGACTCGCACGTTGTTTCTGCTCAGCGCGTGAAGTGCGCCAACGGCGAGTTCGTCGGTCAAGGCGAATATCGCCGTCGGAAGCGTCGTTTGCGCGAGCAACTCGAGCGCCTGTTGATAGCCAATCTGAAAGCGCGGTCCGGGGGACATCAAGATCTTGATGTATTCCGCTCGTTGGGGGAGTCCGGCATCGCGCAGTGCGTTGAGCGCTCCCTGAAGGCGATCATGGATCGGAAACGGGTCAAAATACGCCATCAGAATCCCGATCTCTCGGTGACCCAGATCAATTAGGTGGCGCATCCCCTCATAAGCGCCTTCGTAGTTTTTGATCATCACCTGATGAACCGGTAGTCCGGTCAGCTCGCGTTCGACCAAGACCACGGGAACCTGTTCTCGCAGCAGGCGGCGAACGTTGCCTTCGCTGTGCGCTCGCGGGAACATGATTACGCCATCAACGCGCTGCTGAAGCAAGCTGTCGATGTATGCCGTTTCTCGCTCTAATAATTCTTCGGTGCTGCACAGCATCGCACGGTAGCCGTTGTCGAACAGCGTTTTTTCGATGGTGCAACCCAGCGAACCCAAATACAAATCATTGAGCGTTGGAATCAACACGCCTACCGACTGCGTTTTCTGGCGGCGCAGCCCGCGCGCGACGCTATTGGGCTGATAATCCAGATCAGCCATCGCTGTCAAAACGCGCTGGCGTACTCCAGCGCTAACCGGATAGTTGCCGTTGATTACTCGCGATACAGTGGCGATGGAAACGCCCGCAGTCGAAGCAACATCTCTTATCGTTACGATGAAAGTATCTCCCTAGCTGCCTTCGAAAGTGTCTAGACGCTAGACACTAGCATCAACCGTTCCCAGTGTCAATTCCGGTCGCAGAGCTAAATGCGCCGCTTGCTTGACAGACCATAGCATCCGCATACAATGACAGTAAACGTTTTCTACATTTATATTACTCTGCATTTCGTGTGCGGTCGAGGAGAATTTTATGCACACTTCACCAACCCGTATCGCCGTCATTGGCTGCGGGGGCATGGCACGTAGTCACCTGACTCAGATGCTTGAGCAGCCGGAGAAAAATCAGGTGGTGGTCGTATCCGAGCCGTCACCGGACAGTTACGCCCGTGTTGAACAGCTTTTTGCCAAAGCCGGATCGGTCGCCCCGCCGAATCAGCCGGATCTCAATCGCTTGCTCGACGAGTACAGCGGCAAGCTCGACGCCGCTTTTATCATTACGCCGCACGTCTATCACCATCAGCAGGCAAAGCTCTGCCTAGAAGCCGGTCTCGACGTCTTGCTGGAGAAGCCGATGGTGATGAATGCCCAAGAAGCGACCGACCTGATTTCGGTACGTGACCGCACCCAGCGCCAACTGGTTGTTGCCTTCAACGGCAGCCTTTCACCGCGCATTCGCAAGGCGGCGGCGCTACTGCGTTCAGGTGAGCTCGGATCGATCCTCAGTATATCGGCAGCCGTCTGGCAAAACTGGGACATGAACACAAACGGAAGTTGGCGTCAGGTGCCGGAGATCGCTGGCGGTGGCTTTATGTTCGACACGGGTGCGCACATGCTCAACACCGTCGCCGATCTGGCAGGCGAGGATTTTGTCGAGGTGGCAGCTTGGCTTGACAACTGCAGGCGCCCGGTGGACATTATCGGGGCAGTGATGGGCAGGCTGGCGTCAGGCGCACTCGTGACGATGCAAGCCTGCGGCGAAACCATCCATACGTGGTCATCGGACATCAAAGTATTCTGTCCGGGCGCGATCATTCGTACCGACGCTTGGGGCAAGTTCTTAGAAATACAGCGCGATGGCGAACCCGATTTCACGCCGGTAGCGTTCACCGATCTGCCAAATGTATGGGATCAATTTCTGGCTATTCGCGCGGGAAAGATTCCGAACGTTTCCCCGCCGGAAGTCGGGCTGCGCATGGCGAAGCTCTGGGACGCTATTCAGAAGTCCGCGCGCCAGAATGGGCAGCCGGTGTCGATTTCATAGGGAACGTGAATTACGGTTCAGGAACCTGAGGCGGAATTTTCATCCGAGCGGCAGGACTGAGTCAAGCACGCGGGTGAAGCTAGATGCTGTTGAGTATTTCAGCCACGACAGGAACTCCTATGGCAACCTTGCACATGATCGGCAATGCCCACATTGACCCGGTATGGCTGTGGCAGTGGCAGGAAGGTTTCCATGAAGTTCACGCGACCTTTCGTTCGGCGCTCGACCGGATGAAAGAATACGACGACTTCCTGTTTGTCTCCAGCGCGGCGCAGTATTACGAGTGGATCGAGATCGGCGATCCGTCGATGTTCGCGGAAATTCAGCAGCGCGTTGCCGAAGGGCGTTGGCAGATCGTCGGCGGGTGGTGGATTCAGCCGGACTGTAATATTCCTTCTGGCGAGTCGTTCGTCCGGCAGGCGCTCTACGCTCAGCGCTACTTCAAAGACAAGTTCGGCGTGACGGCGAAGGTCGGTTACAACGTGGACAGCTTCGGGCACGCCGGGACGCTGCCACAAATCCTCAAGAAAAGCGGG
This sequence comes from uncultured Chloroflexia bacterium, assembly GCA_963826685.1. GTDB lineage: Bacteria > Chloroflexota > Anaerolineae > Aggregatilineales > Phototrophicaceae > Flexifilum. The sequence goes on from CAWGYC010000014.1 coordinate 667,172, forward strand.
TTGGATTACTACGTCTTCATGCGCCCCGCGCCGCCGGAAAAGAGCCTGCCATCGCGCCTGTTCTGGTGGGAAGCCGACGACGGTTCGCGCGTGCTGACCTTCCGCATCCTGTTCGAATACTGCACTTGGGGCAAGGAACTCGATCAGCATGTCCGCCGCTGCGCCGAGGAACTGAAAGCGCCCTACGACGACCTGATGTGCTTTTACGGGGTTGGCAATCACGGGGGCGGTCCCACCAAAGAGAACATCGAGAGCATTCGTCGCCTGAACAGCGATCTCGACTACCCGACGTTGGCTTTTTCGACGCCGGAACAGTATTTTGCCACAGTCGAAGCGAAAACTCTGCCGCTGCCGGTCGTCCACGACGATTTGCAGCACCACGCCAGCGGCTGCTATGCGGCGCACTCCGGCGTCAAGCAGTGGAATCGGCAGGCGGAGAATCGACTGATCGCGGCGGAGAAGTTCAGCGCGATTGCTGCCCGCGTCACCAACCAGCCGTACCCGACCGATTTCGCCCACGCTTGGAAAAGCGTGCTGTTCAACCAGTTTCACGACATTCTCGCCGGGACGAGCTTGGAATCGGCATATGAGGATGCGCGCCAGTCGTTCGGTGAAGCACTGGCGATTGCCGGGCGCAATCTGAACTACGCGACGCAGGCGCTGGCGTGGAATATCAACATCCCCGATGAAGCAGGCGCGCGCCCGATCGTGGTCTTTAACCCACACGCATGGGCGAGCCGCGTCAGCGTCGAGGACGAATTCGGTCGTATTGCGCCGAACGATGTGCTGCTCGACGACGAGGGGCGCGATATTCCCTATCAGGTTGTCCAATCCGAAGCGACGGCGAATGGGCGCAACCGTCTATGCTGGGTCGCTGACCTGCCCGCGCTCGGCTATCGAACCTATCGCCTTATCCCGCGCGAGACGCGCGCCGTGACTCACGAAGGTCAAGCGAGCGATACAACCGCCGAAAATGCGCGCTTTCGACTGGAAATCGACCCGGAAACCGGCTGGATCAAGTCGCTGCGGGACAAGTTGTGCGGGCTGGAAGTCTTTGACGGCGCTGCGGCTGTCCCGGTCGTGATTGACGACAAGTCAGACACATGGTCGCACAGGACACTTACCTTTGACCAAGTGATTGGCGACTTCAAGGCGCAGAGCGTGAAGCGGATCGAACAGGGCACAGTCAAAGCCGTGATCCGCGTGATCAGCACGTGGGGCAGTTCTAAACTGACGCAGGATTTCAGCATCTACCGCGACCTTGACCAGATCGACGTGGCGGTGACGGTCGACTGGCGCGAGCAGTTGAAGCTGCTCAAGCTGCGCTTCCCGACCAATATTCATTCCCACAAAGCGACCAGCGAAACGCCTTACGGCAGCATCGAGCGTTTCGCTAATGGCGAGGAAAACCCCTGTCAGAGCTGGGTTGATGTCTCTGGCACGTCGCGCGACACCGGCACGATTTACGGATGTAGTATCCTCAACGACGCCAAATACAGCTTCGATGTCCGCAACCACGACCTTGGCATGACCGTATTGCGCAGCCCGGTCTACGCCAATCATGAGCCGGTTGTGCCACTGGTGGACGGGCATTATTCCTACATCGATCAAGGAATTCAGCGTTTTCACTACACTATCCTTCCACACGACGGCAGTTGGGAGCATGGTGGAACCGTGCGGCGCGCTGCTGAATTGAACCAGCGTCCGGTAGTGCTCAACACGACCTATCACATCGGGGCGCTGCCACAGCGCCGGTCGTTCGCCGCGATTGAGCCGGAAAATCTGATCTTAAGCGTGGTCAAGCAGTGGGAAGACGGCGACGATTTGATCGTTCGAGCTTACGAGACGGCGAAAACCGCCACGCACGGCAAGATCCGCCTGCTGGATCGGGAATTCGAGGCAGATTTTGGCGCGGCGGAAATCAAGACCTTCCGCGTCCCGCGTGACCCGGCGCAGCCCGTGATCGAGACCAACCTGCTCGAATGGTAAGCGTGATCGCCGAGAGGCTGGATCGATTCTCCACAGTTCTGCTTGTCCTCAACCCGCCAACCGTGTCTCGGTGTGGACACGCCCCCGTTTCGACCCACACCATGATGTGCGTCGTCGGGCAGTGCCCGCGTATACTCCAACCGCAAAAACCTGTGCTCTCACAACGAATGCCGGGCAACTGATCGCTCACCCGCCCGGCATCCGCTTCGTTTCTGTGAAAGGCTAAACATGTTTGTTCGTTATCCGCATAATCCCCTCATTACTGCGCGTGATCTCAAGCCTTCGCGCCCCGACTTCGAAGTTATTGGGGCATTCAACGCGGGGGCGACGACCTACCGAGGCGAAGTACTGCTGCTGCTGCGAGTCGCCGAGCGTCCGGTGAGTACCAGCGCCAATCTTGTCCTCTGCCCGCACTTAGATACCAGCGGCACAGTTGCCTTTGAACGCATCCAGCGCGACGATCCGCATTTCGACACCAGCGATCCGCGCCAAGTTCTCGACCGGCGTACCGGTGAAGTTTGGCTCACCAGTATCAGCCATCTGCGGCTCGCTCGCAGCGAGGATGGTGTTCACTTCGCCATTGCCGATCAGCCTTGGCTGAAAGCGGAACCGCCCTACGAATCGTTTGGCATCGAAGATGCACGCATCACCAAAATCGATCAGCGTTACTACATCAACTACACGGCGGTCAGCCGCACCGGGATTGCCACCGCGCTCGTCTCGACGGCAGATTTTGTCACTATCCAGCGTCATGGGCTGATTTTTGCGCCATCTAACCGCGATGTCACGATCTTCCCGGAAAAGATCAACGGACAGTACGTTTGCTATCATCGCCCGATGCCGGGTTGGTTTGCCAGCCTCAATATCTGGATCGCGACGTCGCCCGACTTGATCCACTGGGGCGAGCTAAACCTCGTTCTCAAATCGGAAGCTGGTGGGAGTCGAATTGGCGGTGGCGCGCCACCGATCAAGACGGAACACGGCTGGCTCTCGATCTATCACGCTGCCGATGCCCGGAATCGGTATTCTCTGGGGGCATTCCTCACCCCGCTCGATGCGCCGGGGCGGATTATCGCCCAGAGCGACCAACCAGTCCTTGCGCCTGAGCAGCCCTATGAAATCGACGGCTTCTTCGGCAACGTTGTCTTCTCCTGCGGCACTGTCGTTGACGGCGATTCATTGCGACTTTACTACGGCGCTGCGGATGACAGCGTTGCGCTGGCAGAATGCTCGATTAGTCAACTGATTCGGTCGCTTCATCCAACCGAACACTGACCTTAAGCTTGTGGACTAGCCTATAACCCTAGATTAGCTTGATGATGAGGCTGCAATACCGGATCGCCAATCGGTTGTGGCGATCCGGTGTCAATTGCTTCGCTCAATCCGGGTGAGACGGTGCTCGACCTCGGTAGCGGCGACGGGATCGACTGCTTCTTGGCGGCGCGGCGGGTTGGCGCGAGCGGCTACGTGATCGGCGTCGACATGACCCCGGAAATGCTCCTGAAAACCAACTACACCGGCATGACGCGCGAAGCGGGTTTCGCGGACATCCGGATTATCGACAAATCGGACGCCGAGGCGATCATCGAGCGTCATGCCGGGATGCTGCGCATCTTCAGCGCGCGGATTGTGGCTTACAAGCCCCGGTAAACCAGCGTAGACGGAGGGGTAGGGCGGTGTTTCCCAACGAATGTCATCCCCGCGCTTGGACCATCTGACCCCTCGCCGTCCCGTTCGCACGTGATTTTGAAGGCTCCCCACTTAAGTGACTTGACGTACTTAGAAACTGACGATACACTCAATTCACACGTGTCAATTGACGCGCTCAAATGGTGAATACAAAGACTGTTTTTTATGAAACGACCAACACAAAAAGACGTTGCACGTATGGCAGGTGTTTCGCGGTCCACCGTCTCTTATGTGCTGAACGATCAGACCCAACTCAAGATTCCGATTTCCGATGAGACCCGGCAGCGGGTCATGCGGGCGATTGTTGACCTCGGTTACGAGCCGGATGCGCGCGCCCAATCCTTAATTCGGGGCAACACAAAAACCGTTGGCGTGATCATCCCCATCCTCGACAATCCTTATTTCTGGCAGATGTTCTCCGGCATCTCCGACGCACTGCAAGAAGCCGGTTACAGCCTACATCTGTCTCGTCATCCACTCGACGCACAGCAGGAAACCAACACGATCCGCGAATTGACGCGCCATCGGGTGGATGGGTTCATCCTCTTGGCGGCGGTCAAATACCTGCTGCCGAGGCTCATCGACGATCTGCGCAAGGCGGGTCAGCCGGTCGTCGAGATTACGGCGACCAAAGCTGAGTTCGATCACGTTATGCACAACTATGCCAGCGGAACCCAAGCGCTCATGGAGCATCTGCTCGAACTGGGGCACCGGAAAATCGGGTTCATCTATGGGGTTGCTCAGGAAGTCGAGGGATTTGATCGCTTGATCACCTACCGCCAAGTGCTTCAAGATGCCGGGCTATCCGGCAATGAGGTCTTCGAAGCCCACTGCGGCGACCGGATGGAGGATGCCTATCGCACTGCCTATACCCTGCTGAGCCGACCGGATCGCCCGACAGCGCTGCTGGTGATCAACGACATGCTGGCGATTGCCGTCATTCGGGCGGCGAATGATCTGGGGTTGACGATCCCCGGCGACCTTTCCGTCGCCGGTTTCGACGACATTCCTTTTTCCAGTTACACCTCCCCGCGCCTCACCACCGTTTCGGGGAAGGCGGAAGAAAGTGGGCGAGCCGCCGTTCGGTTGCTGCTCACACGCTTTGCCGAACCTGACCTTCCGCAGCTGGTGACGAAGGCAGACGTGCAGCTCATTATCCGCGAGTTAACCGGTCCGGTTCCCTTTCGGGAGAGAGGCTAGAATCCGCGCGTGACCGTAATAATTCCTGAATTTGACCGCAAGTGTCGGGATGGCTCCATCTCAAGCTCGTCGCAGCGATGATCTTAAGCAGAGAACGACAGCCGGGGTATGTCTTCACGAACGATCTTTAAATGCCTACAAAACGAGACTAAAGGGAAGTTTCTTTAATGTCAGGTATCAGCAAATTTCTCAGGCGCAACGCTGTCGCCTATATGTTTCTCACACCGTGGCTTCTGGGTTTCTTTCTGCTTACCTTTTACCCGATGATTTACTCGCTGGTGCTCAGTTTCACCAATTATGACTTCACAAAGCCTGATGCGACCCAATGGATTGCCTTCGGCAATTATGTGAAAATGTTCGGGTCAGTCTTTGGGCTGTCCCAGTTCACCGCTTCCACGGGCGAGATTATGCGCGTGGACCCGTACTACATGAAATCGCTGTCCGTGACCTTAACCTATGTGTTCGTGTCCGTGCCGCTCAAGCTGGTGTTCGCGCTCGCCGTGGCGATGCTGTTGAACCAGAAACTGCGCGGAGTGCCGTTCTATCGCGCCGTGTACTACATCCCGACGCTCCTCGGCGGCTCAGTCGCAATCGCGGTGCTGTGGCGGAAGCTGTTCGAGAAAGACGGGTTAGTCAACGGCGTGCTGGCAGCCCTCGGTTTTCACGACCTCCCCGGCTGGATAACCAACCCTCAGTACGCGCTGGGGACGCTTATTTTGCTGACCGTGTGGCAGTTCGGCTCGTCGATGATCATCTTCCTCGCCGGGCTGAAGCAGATCCCACAAGAATACTATGAAGCGGCGGACGTGGACGGCGCAACCAAAGTGCGGAAGTTTTTCGCCATCACCATACCTCTGCTCTCTCCGGTGATTTTGTTCAACCTCGTCATCCAGATCATTGGCGCGTTCCAAGCGTTCACCCAAGCCTATATCATCGGCGGCGGTAGGGGCGGCGTGCTCAATTCCACACTGTTCTATACCCTCCACCTTTATATTCAGGGTTGGCAGTACCACGAAATGGGTTATGCGTCCGCCATGGCGTGGGTGCTGCTGCTCATTATCGGCGTGATTACGGCGATTGTCTTCCGATCATCGCGTTTGTGGGTGTCTTATGGTGTCGGTGAATAACGTGAAAGCCCGCATATTTGTCCGCCACAGTCTGACCCATATATTCATCATCGCGCTGGGCGTGATCATGATCTACCCCGTCATCTGGATGATCGTCAGTTCGTTCAAGCCCAACAACATGATCTTCAGCGATCCGGGTCTCATCCCGAAATCTGTGACCATTGAAAACTACATCACCGGCTGGCAGGGCTACGCAGGTACAACGTTCGGCAGGTTCTTTGCCAACTCGCTCATGATGTGCGGAGTCGCCATCATCGGCAATCTGATTTCCTGCACAATGGCTGCATATGCCTTCGCGCGGCTCAACTTCGCGGGCAGGAAATTCTGGTTCGCGATCATGATGCTCACGCTGATGCTTCCCGGTCACGTCACGCTCGTGCCGCGCTACATCCTGTTCAATACCTTTGGGTGGGTGGGTACCTACCTCCCGATCCTCGTCCCGAAATTCCTCGCGACCGACGCATTCTTCGTGTTTCTGCTCGTGCAGTTTATACGCGGGCTGCCGAAAGAGGTCGAGGAAGCGGCGATCATCGACGGGTGCGGGAAAGTCGGCGTATTCCTGCGGATCGTTATCCCGCTTGCGAGTCCTGCGCTGGTGACGACCGCGCTGTTCACCTTCCTGTGGACGTGGGACGACTTCTTCAACCACCTGCTGTACCTGACAACGCCGGACACGTTCACGGTCTCAAGGGCATTGCGCACGTTCGTCGGTGACGCGGGCGCGGTATCCAACTGGGGCGGTGCGCTGGCGATGTCTACGCTCTCTGTAGTTCCAGCCTTTATCCTGTTCTTCTTACTGCAGAAATACTTCGTACAGGGTATCTCGACCACCGGGATAAAGGGTTAGTCCACTGAATAGGGGAGAATGAGTATGAAATGACGCGAGATGACGTAGTTCGAGTTTGTCCGCTGAAATTATAGACTGTTACAAAACAGGAGAATTCAATGATGAGGAAAATTCGCATAATCACGCTCATGGCGCTGCTCACGCTGCTGCTCGCGGCGTTCACTCAAGCGACCATGGCACAGTCTGACTCCAACGCACTTCCGCCTTACACCGGCGGACCTGCCGAACTTCGCATGGGCTGGTGGGGTAACGACGACCGCGCCCAAAGAACCCTCGCGGTGATCGATCTGTTCGAGGCAGCCTATCCCGACATCACCGTCGTGGGTGAGCCGAATGGCGGCGCGGGCGATCACTTCCAGATTCTCGATACCCAGCTTGCGGCGAACAACGCCCCCGACATCATCCAGTTCGGCGGCAACTGGCCCGACTATCAGCAGTACCTTGAGCCGCTAAATGACTATCTCGGCAAGCAGCTTATGATCAACACGCCTGAGGAATTTGACCAGACGGCGCTGATCCCCGCGACGGATGCCGATGGTAATCTTTTTGCCATTAGCCTCGGCACGAACACGCTCGTCCTCGCCTACGACAAGACGATGATCGAAGCAGCGGGCGTCGATCTCCCGGCGGACAACATGACGTGGGCTGAACTGCTCGACTACGGTCGGACGCTGAAGGCGGCTCTTCCTGACGGAGTCGCGCCGTTTGTGGACAACAGCACGAACCAAGCCAACTACCTCAGCTATTTCTACACGCAGCAGGGCACGCCGATCTGGACTTTGGACGACGGCGGCAAATCCTACGCGACGGTTGACTCTGCCAAGGCGTGGCTTCAGATGTGGGCGGATATGCGCGCTGAAGGGCTAATCCCCGATGCTGATACCACCAACACCTACACTGAACAGGGTCCCGACAGCTCGGCGTTCGTATCGGGCAAGGCAGCTATCGACCTAATTTGGAGCAACCAAGGTGCAGCCTACCAAGCCGCCATGACCGACGAAATCGGCATGACGACGCTCCCCGCTGGCGGCGAACCTGCCTATGCCATCCAGATGAGCCAATACTTGGCAATGAACAAAGCCAGCGAGAACAAGGAAGCCGCGGCGCTGTTCATTAACTTCTTCGTCACCAGCCCGGAGGCGGGCGCGATACTCCAGACCAATCGCGGTATTCCTTCCTCGCCAGTCGTGCGTCAAGCCATCGCCGACCAAGCCACTGCGACCGACGCAGCGGTTTACCGCATCTACGACGCCATCGCGGATCGTACCGTCCCGCAGGGTCCGAACCTCCCGAACGACCAAGAGTTTGTCAACGAACTTGCCCTGATCGGTCAGCAGGTGGCGTATGGGCAGTCTACGGTCGACCAAGCTGCTCAGGATTTGCAAGATTTGATCGAGCGGCTGGCGGTCAAATAACCTCCAGTAGTCGTAACGGCTATAAAAGGCGTGGGGTCATTTGATCCCACGCCTTTTTTCATGCCTGACCATCGGGTCGAAGTCGAGCAATTGGACGACCACGCTTGGTTGATGCTGCCTTGCCGATGCGCTAAAGTCACCGACGAGTTTAGATTGTTTTTTGCATACTGAACGAGGCATTTCATGGCAAACGTAACGCGCAACCGTCTTGAGCAGTTGGGTTTGTCGAGCGGCGATCTTTACATGATTCCCGGCTCGCAGAAGCGTTTTCCCGATGGCGCGCAGTACCGCGTCGAAATCCCCAGCGTCGAGGGTCCCAACGTCCTCACCGCCGTCCTCGCTGAAGCGGAAGCGCGCGGCGTCCCCGTGCATCGCGTTTCGCAGGGCAGCGGCATCATGATGCTGAGCGACGCCGAAATTCTGGAGATGGCGCGCTTAGGGCGTGAAGCGCAAATCGAGGTCAGCCTGTTCGTCGGACCGCGCGCTGCGTGGGACACAGGCGCGCAGATTACCGCCAGCAGTGGCAAGAATCTCGGCGCGCGGCTGCGTGGCATGGATCAGGTGGTCTACGCGACCGAAGAGGTCGTGCGCGCCTGCGCGCTCGGCATTCGTTCGGTCTTGGTCGCGGACGAGGGGCAGTTGTGGCTGATCAACGAGATGCGCAAGGCGGGCGATCTGCCGTCCGAACTGGTCGTCAAGATTTCCGTGCAAATGGGCGCCGCCAATCCAATCTCGGCGCTGCTCTTGCAGCAGTTGGGCGCTGGGACGTTCAACCCGCCGACCGACTTATCGCTCTCCCAACTCGCCACGATCCGCCAAACCATCGATCTGCCGCTCGACCTCTACGTCGAGGTGCCCGACGACTTTGGCGGCTTTGTCCGTTATTACGAAGTGCCGGAATTGATCCGCGTCGCCGCGCCGATCTACGTCAAGCTGGGGCTGCGCAATGCCCCCGGCATCTATCCGAGCGGGCTGCATCTCGAAGACATGGCGATCAAGTTGGGGCGCGAGCGCGTCCGGCGGGCGGGCTTGGTGCTTGACTTGATCCAGCGTTACTTCCCGGATGCGGTGATGTCACAGCCCGGTGCGACTGATCTCGGCGTTCCGGTCTGAAAGGCAACTTATGAAAATTTCGAGCATTATCCCATTGGTGTTAGGGACGCCTTGGCGTGAAATCGTGTTCCTTAAAGTCACGACCGATGAAGGGCTGGTCGGCGTCGGTGAAGCCCGTCCGCTCAACAAGACTGACACGCTGCTGGCATATCTGCACGAAGCCGCGCCCCGCTACGTCTTGGGGGCGGATCCGTTCGAGATCGAGCGCTTGACCCACCGCATGTATCGAGAGGATTTCGGGCGCTCCGGCGAAGTCGTCATGACCGGCATCGCGATGGTCGAGATCGCCTGCTGGGACATTATCGGCAAAGCATTAGGGCAGCCGGTCTACCGGCTGCTCGGCGGTGCGGTGCGCGACCAGATCAAAGCCTATGCCAATGGCTGGTATCGCGTCGAGCGCACGCCGGATGAATTCCGCGCGGCGGCGCTGCAAGTCGTGGCGAAAGGCTATCGCGCCCTCAAGTTCGACCCGTTCGGTGCTGGATTCTACGAACTCGACCGCGCCGAAAAACGCCGCGTGGTCGAACTCACCGAGGCGGTCTACGACGCGGTCGGGGAGGACGTCGAGATCATGGTCGAGATGCACGGGCGTTTCAATCCGGTGACGGCGGTCGAAATGGCGCGCGAGTTGGCGCGCTTCAAGCCCGCGTGGATCGAGGAGCCGGTGCCGCCGGAGAACTTGAGTGCCCTCCGCGACGTTCGTAACGCGGTGCTGCCGCTGGGCATCCCGGTCGCTACCGGCGAGCGGATTCACACGCCTTATGAGTACCGCGAGCTATTCGAGCGGCAGTCGGCGGACGTGATTCAGCCGGACATTACCCACTTCGGCGGCTTGCTCAACACCAAGAAGCTGGCGGCGACCGCCGAGAGCCACTACGTGTTAGTCGCGCCGCACAACGTCGGCGGACCGGTCTCGACGGCGGCGGCGCTGCATCTGGCGGCGTGTACCGACAACTTCAAGATTCAAGAGCACTTCAACGACTTTGCTGATCCCTACGTCAAAGCGGCGGCTCCCGGCGTACCCGAAGTGATTGACGGTTATTTCGCGCTGCCGCAGGGTCCCGGCTTGGGCGTGACGCTGGACGAAGACGTGATCGCGGCGCACCCGCGCCAGCAGACTCATTTCAATTTGTTTGCGGATGACTGGCACAAGCGCCAAGCCGAAAGTCATTGAGTGAGGAGCGCGTAGGGGCGTAGCGCTAAGGAAATGAATGCTCAAATATTGACCCCATCCCCGCTCGCTGCGCTCGCCTCCCTTCCCCGACTTCAGGGAACGGCGAAAGCAAAAAGCACCGAGTTCTCTCCCCTCCCTGAAATCGGGGAGGGGCTGGGGGTGGGGTCAAAGAGGCGAAGTTGCGCGAAGGGTCGGCTAAAATTGATACAAATGGGGCGCACCGCCGTGCGCCCCGAATTTCTCGTTGACTTCAGGTTAGCTGCTGAAGAAAACCTTGTCCTTGAGCGCCGTCGTCGCCCCGGTGATTTCGAATGCACCGCTGCAATGGATGTCCTGCGACGAGCTGCCGACCATCACGTCCACCATTCCCGGCTCGACCACGTAGTCGTTCTCGCGGTTGTAAAAGGCGAGTTGATTTACGGCGAGGCGGAAGGTAATCGTTTTCGTCTGCTGCGGCTCCAGCGAAATCCGTTTGAATGCCCTGAGTTCCTTGACCGGGCGGGTGATGTGCTGCACTTCCTGATGTGTGTAAAGCTGAACCACCTCGTCCCCGCTGCGCGCGCCGACGTTGGTCACGTCCACCTGCACGGTGACTTCACCCCCGGCGCTGACGACCGCCGGGTCGATCCGCAGATTTGCGAACTCGAACCGGGTGTAGCTCAAGCCGTAGCCGAAGGGATAGAGCGGCGAGGCGCTGGTTTCGACGTAATTTCCCTTCCAGTGCGAGCGTCCGCCCGATGGACGGTGTCCGTAAAAGGTCGGTATTTGCCCGACGGTGCGCGGGAACGTGATCGGCAGCTTGCCGCCCGGATTCACGTCGCCGAACAGCACGTCGGCGACGGCATTCGCGCCCTCTTCGGACGGGAACCACGCTTCGACAATCGCCGGCACTAAATCGGCGATCCATTCCAGACTGATAGGTCTGCCGTTGACCAGCACCAAGACAATCGGCGTCCCGCTCTCGTAGATCGCTTTGACCAGTTCGGCTTGCACGCCCGGCAGTGTCAAGACCGCGCGGTCGCGCGCTTCGCCGCTGGTGCAGGTATCCGACAGCCCGGCTTTGTCGCCGACGACCACGATGGCGACCTTCGCTTGTTTTGCCGCTTCGACCGCTTCGGCGAAGCCGTCGGTCGACGGGTCTTGGACGTCGCAGCCGCGCGCGTAAAGGACTTTCGTGCCCTCGCTCACCTGCGCCTTGATCGCCGAGAAGACGCTGATCGCCGGGATGAAGTCTTCCGCGCTCTGGGCGTTGAGTCCCTCCGGGAGGGGCTGGTTGAACATATTGTTCTGCGTGCTGGCTTCGATCAGCATTTCCATATGCGCGGGGTAGGCGTAGTCGCCGAACAGGTTGCGCACGCTGTCGGCGTTGGGTCCGATCACCGCAATCGAGTCAAGCTGCTTGCTCAGCGGCAGAAGATCACCCTCATTCTTGAGCAGAACCAGCGTCTTGTGGGCGATCTCGCGGGCAAATTGGCGCTCTGCTGGCGTATCGAAATTGACCGCGCTGGCGTCGACGTAGGGTTGGTCGAACACGCCGAGCGCAAACTTCTGTTCCAGTACGCGGCGCAGTGCCCGGTCGATCAGGTCCATCGGGACGTCACCGTTTTTCACAGCTTCCAGCAGCGGATCGCCGAAGCAGTCAGTGCTTGGTAGTTCCATGTCGATCCCGGCGTCGAGCGCTTGCTTCGCCGCCGCGCCTTTGGTCGGCGCGACGTGGTGATATCCCATCAGCATATTGACGGCGAAATAATCCGAGACCACCGTACCGTCAAAGCCCCACTCCTCGCGGAGAAGGCCGGTCAGCAGTTCCTTTGAACTCCCACAGGGGATGCCGTCGAGTTCGTGATAGGCATTCATGACTGAGGCGAGATTCGCCTCGCGAATAGCGGCTTCGAACGGGAACAGGTAGACCTCGCGCAGTTCGCGCCAACCGAGGTGTGGCGGTGCCCAGTTCATGCCGCCTTCGGACATGCTGTAGCCGACGAAGTGCTTGGCGGTCGCGGCGATTCCCTGTTTCAAGTCGTCGCCCTGAATCCCCTTGATGTAGGCGACGCCGAGCTGCGCGGTCAGGTACGGGTCTTCGCCGAACGTCTCCTCGACGCGCCCCCAGCGAGCATCACGCGCGATGTCCAGCACCGGCGCCAGCGCGTGATGCGCGCCGACGGCACGCATTTGCCGCCGAATGACGTCACCCATCGCTTCGATGAGTTCCGGGTCCCACGTGCTGGCGACTCCGATTGCCTGCGGGAAAACGGTCGCGCCGCGCGTCATGAAACCACTGCAGCACTCCTCGTGGATCACCGCCGGGATGCCCAAGCGGGTGCTCTCCACGAGGTATTTCTGAAGCTGATTAGCGAGCGCAGCAACCTGAGCGGGGCGGAGATTGCTTGAACCGCCCACGCGCGTGATCTGCCCGATGCCGTTGTGCAGCAGTCGTTCCGTTTTCTTCGGCGAGTAAGTGCTGCCGTCCAGCATTTCGTAGACCCAATAGCTGCCGAGTTGGGCGATCTTTTCGTCGAGCGTCATCTCAGCGATCAGCGCGTCGACCCGCGCTGCGACGGGCAGTGCCGAGTCCATGTGAGATGGAGTTTTCGTCGTCATGAGTGATTAATCCATTTGTTGTTGAGGAATCGAGTAAATTATATTAGCCCTTTAGCTCGCCACCCGTCAGCCCGGTCACGATGTACTTTTCGGCGAAGAGGTAGAAAATCACCGCCGGGATAATCAGGAGGGTCACGTAAGCCATGATGCGGGCGTAGTCCGTGCCGTATTGTCCCTGAAACTGCATGATGCCCAGCGGAAGGGGCCATTGGGTTTGATCGTTGAGCACTACCAGCGGCAGGAAATACTCGTTCCAAGCGGCGATCACTTGCAGCACGGCGACCGCCAGCAGAGCAGGGCGCGCCAGCGGCAGCAGAATGTAGCGGAAGAAGCCGAAGGTTGTGCAGCCGTCAATGTAAGAGGCATCTTCAAGCTCGCCGGGGACGTGAATGAAGAAACTTCGCAGGATGACCACGCTGCCGGGCAGCCCGAACGCCACCAGCGGCAGGATCACCCCCCACATGTTGTCGATCAAGTGGAGTTGGCGCACTTCGATGAAAATCGGCAGGATGGCGATCACGATTGGGAACAGCAGTCCCAGCAGCAGAATGTTGAGCAGCAGACCGCGCCCGCGAAATTCTATCCGGGTGAAGACGAATGCCAACATGCTGGCAAGTGTCACGTTCATCACCGTGACCGTCGTCGTGATCACCAAGCTGTTTTTGAGCGAGTTCCAGAAAGCAGAACCGAGCAGAATCTCAAGGTAGTTGGGCCACTGAATGCCGTTTGTCGGTAGCCCGAATGGCTGTGCTTGAAATTCGCCGCTGGTGCGGATACTGCCGAGTACCGCCGTCGCTACCGGTCCCATAATCACCAGACAAAGCAGAATCAAAATCCCGTACTTGAGCACCGACCGAACGATTTGTTGAGTTCGTTCATTCGCAGTCATCATCTCACCCCTTAAATCTTTTCGACCGCGAAGTCTTGCCGCATCACGATCCGCTGGTAACCCAATGAGAACACGAAACCGATGGCAAATAGAATGATCGCGATGGCGCTGCCGTACCCAAGCTGGGAGCGGGTAATGCCATATTTGTACAGGTAGGTAGCGACCACCTCGCTGGCGTTGACCGGCCCGCCCTGCGTCAGCACCCAGACGAGGACGAACTGCTGGAACGAGCCGAGCACCGAGAGGAAAATCGTCAACCGGATCGTGCTGCCAAGCATCGGCAGGGTGATGTGGCGCAGAACATTTGGTTCGGTCGCGCCGTCCACCCGCGCAGCGTCTTCGAGGTCAGCGGGAATCGATTGTAGTCCCGCCATGTACAGGATCATGTGGAAGCCGAAATACTTCCACGTCAGCACGATGAAGTAGGCGTACAGCACAATACTGGGATCGGCGAGCCAGAGGATCGGCTGAAAACCGGGAATGATCGACCCCAGCACCATGTTTGCCACACCGTTGCTGCCGGGTGTCATAACATAGCGCCAGATAATGCCGGTGATTACCTCGGAAAAGACGTAAGGAATGAACAAAATCATGCGGAATGCGCGCTTGAAGTGCAGTTTTCCACGTCCCACCAGCAGCGCTAAGCCGAGCGCCAGTGGAAGCTGGATCGTTAGGGATAACCCCATGATGCCAAAAGTGTGCCCCACCGAGAGTTGGAACGTCGCGTTATGGATCAAGGCGTTGTAGTTGCCCAGCCCAATGAAATTGGTCGGCACGCCATACCCATCCCACTTATACAGACTGAACACAGCGGATTGACCAATCGGAACCAGCACAAACATGAAGAACAGGAACATGCCGGGCAGCGTGAACAGCACGATCAGCAATGCCTTATTCCATTGGGTGCGTCTTTTGTATTGAGTAGCTTGTTGGTAACTGCTGGGCAAAATGCGGGATCGTGCCGACATTGAAATTTCTCTTTGCTAAGCCATGTCTAGTCAATCAGAAGCGATATTTGGGAGCGTGCCAGTCTTTCAATACCCGGTCTCGGAACGCCCACTTTCGCTGTTTCGGGGGAAGGAGTGGAGACCAGAGTCGATCTCCACCCCCTCACGCTAAGCATTTAAGGACGATAAGTGACGGGAAGCTGTAATTACTGAGTCAGCTCCATCGCTGCCACGTCTTCGATTGCTTGTGCTGCTTCTGCTGGCGACGCCGTGCCTGCGAAGATCGTGGCGACCGAGTCGTTGACCGCGCCACCAACTGCTGGCGGCAGGAATTGGTCGTAGTAAAGCTGGAAGTACGGAGCGCCGTTACGGGCTTCGACAATCTGTTGCAGGATCGGGTCGGTGATTGCCGAGTCCGTGCCCTTGACCGTCGGTACTGACCCGAACACGCCCACCTCAGCCGCATTGTTCTCCGGGCTGGTGATGAACTTCAGGAAGTCAATCGCTTCGTCGGGGGCATTCTTGCCAACCGCGAAGCCGTTGCCGCCGCCGAACACGTCCGCCGGGTCACCAGCGCCGCCTTCGACCATCGGGAAGGGGAACCAACCGAGGTCGGCGCCGATGCCCTCACCGCTGGTGCTCTGCGACGCCTGCGCCGTGATTGCCCACTGCCCTTGCAGCATCATCGCCGCTTGACCATTGCCGAATAGAGCTTCGGAGTCATTGTGATTCACGCCGAGGAAGCCATCTTCAAACGGTTCCATCGCCACGAGGTCGGCAAGTTTCTGACCGGCGTCGACGAACGGCTGATCAGCGAACGAGCCGGTGCGGTCATAAGCATTCAAGAAGGCGTCCTTGCCACCGATACGGGTCGCCAGATACACCCACCAGAAGTGACCGGTCCACGTCTCGCCTTCACCAACCGAAATCGGGGTGATGCCAGCATCCTTGAGGATTTGAACGTCGGTCAGGAATTCCGACCACGTTGTCGGGACGGCGTCGATGCCCGCCTGAGCGAACAGCGCCTTGTTGTAGAACATGCCCACTGCGCCCCAGTCCCACGGCACGCCGTAGTAAGCGTCGTTCTGACCGTAGAGGTTGACGGCTGCCGGAACTGCGAACGAATCGTACCAATCGCCGCTGAGTTCGGGCGAAATGTCACGAACCAGCCCGTTATTGGCGAAGTTCCACAGAACCGCGCCGCCCCAGCTCTGGAACAGGTCTGGCGGGTCGCCCGCCTGCATGACCGTCGTCAGCTTCTGCTTGAAAGCGTCGTTTTCGAGGATGGTGATGTCAATCGTCACGTTCGGGTGCGCTGCCGTGTACTCGTCGGCAAGATTTTGCCAAAAGGCGGCTTGATCGGTGGCGGTGCTGATGTGCCACCAGTTAATGGTCACAGGGTCCTGCGCCGCAACTGCGCCGAAGGAAAGCGCCGCGCCGAAGACGAGCATCAGAATCAGCCCGAGGATACGGTAAGTTCTAGTCATGACCTATAGCTCCTTTGAAACAATAGTTGAGAAACGCGGGTACGTCACTATGCTTGGTTTGGTCGAATGCGTTCTCGTCCTCCCTTCTGGCTAACGCTTACTCCACATCTGACAGCAGCATCGACAGGACTTTCCTTCACGTATCGGGTCACTCGCTATGAAGATAAATGACCGGTCGATTGGCGGATAATCAATTCAGTGGGCAGTTCTTGCCGGGGATTCAGCACGGTGCGCCCTTGAAGCAGCGTCACCAGCATGTCGAGGGCGGCTTCGCCCATCCCCGCCAGCGGCTGACGCACGGTTGTCAGCGCCGGGTAAACCTGTGAAGCCATCGGGATGTCGTCAAAACCGATGATCGAGATGTCATGACCAACCGTCAGCCCGGCAGCCTTTGCCGCATCCATGACGCCGAACGCCATCACGTCGTTGGAAGCGACAATTGCCGTTGGCGGCTCCGGGAGCTGCAGCAGCAGTTGCGCCTGACGAAAGCCGGTCGGCTGCATGAAGTCGCCTTCGCGAATGAGTTCAGGGTCATACGCTAAGCCGACTTCCGCCAGCCCTTCGCGGTACCCCTGCAAACGGTCGTGCGAGCAGGCGATGTCCATGCGTCCGGTGATAAACCCGATCCGTCGGTGACCGAGCGCGAGCAGGTGGCGCATGGCATCGCGCATGCCCTTGCGATTAGTTGCCGTGACGCTTGGTTCGTTGCCGGTGCCGTTGTGATGATCGACGATCACGTAGGTGAGGTCGTGCTCCTTGATGTCGCGGACGAGCATCTCGTAGTCGTGTGGGACGACCATCAGTACGCCGTCGACGAGCACATTGTTGAGCAGCGAAAGATAATAATTTGTCCGTTGAGCATGATTAACCGAGCCTTGCGTGTACAGCATCAACCCGTAATTCAGGCGTTCGGCAGCGCCGGAAATACCACGCAAGATTTCGCCCATATAAGTTGTCGTAATGTCTGGAATGAGCAGCGCGATCAGATTTGAACCTGCTGCTCGTGACCGCACGCTTGGCTCGTAACCAAGCTCCTCAACCGCGCGAAGAATGCGCTGTCGTGTTTTTTCTGAGACCCCGGTCTGACCGTTGAGCACGCGCGAGACGCTCATTTTGGAAACCTGCGCGAGTTCGGCTACGTCAGCGATGGTCACATTGAGCTTTTCCATGATGTCGTCCTGTAACGTTACGCTACGTTACCGTAACGTAGCTGTATCCTAACGTGAGTTCATCCGCTTGTCAACAAGCGGACTTTGGCAATCATAAGCGGGTTGAGGGCTGGATGCAACGTCCCTTACGCTAGGGGAGCATTGGCAGCAATTCTGCGCCTGATCGGATCAGATCGCCGCCGCCGATTTCGCCGGTTTTACCGCCCGAATCACCAAAACTCGCCAGCGTTTGTGACGAAATTAACCGAGCTTCAATCTGGCACGCGCGCGCAGTGAGAATTGGCTTTACAAGCTGAAAATTCGAGGCGCACAGCGCGCGAAAGTTTGAATTGATCACCCTTGTAGAAATCCAGCCGGGATTTAGGTATCGTGAGGACACGAATCAGCTTCGACAACCACATAGAGGAGTTTCTCGTGAACCTTTCACGTCGAGCAGGGATGCTCGTGCTGATGCTGCTGATCCTTTCGGTGGTGATCTATCCGGCAGCGGCGCAAGATACGACGACTGCACCGCAAATCGATCTGGATGCCATCAAAGCGTACTTGCTGGAAAAGACCGACGCCCTAGAGCAGAGTTCCAATACGCTCTACCAGATCGCGCAGCAGTATTACGACTTGGCGCAGGCAGCCAACTTCGATTACGCGGCGCTGGCGCAGCAGCCGGACGCGATGAACATTTTTCAGCAGGCGCGTGATGCTTGGATGGTCGCCAGCCCGCTCTACGAACAGATGGAAGGGATCGTCGGTGGGGTGGAACTCGCTGTCCGATTACGACGTGATCATCGACGCGGGCGCATCCGGTGAAGAAGACCCGGTCGGCGGCGTGCAGTTCGACATCACCCTGCCCGATGGTCGCGTACTGTCGCGTCCGGGCAATCTGTTCGGCGTCACCGAGGCGACGCTTTGGGGCACGAAACCGGAATACAGTAACGCCGATGGCGCATGGGTTGACCTCAACGGCAGCGGCGAGCAGGATTTCGACGAAGAACTCCCCGACGCCAACGTGCTCGTCGGCGGGACGGAGACGCTCCACAGCTGCGCGGCGGAACTCGAAGACGCGGCGAAGGACTGGCAGCCGACCGAGAGCGACGCCTTCAACGCGCTGGTCGTCATGATCCCGACGATGGACGAATTCTTCAGTTCGTGGAAGAACTCACGCTTCGTCTCCGGCGATCAAGCGACGCGCACCGACTTCGTGGCGATTTCGCGCCTGTCCGACATTGAGGACATCCTCAGCGGCTTGGAAGTCGTCTACGACGGGGTCGCGCCGCACGTCGAGGTGGCAGGCGGCGAGTACGACGTGCAGATTCGAAACGGGCTGGCGGATTTGCTCAGCTACGTGACCGATCTCTACCAGCAGGAGCAGGACGGCACCGTCTTCACGCCGGAAGAAGCCGATTTCTACGGCAGCGAGGCGCAAGACCGCGCGATGGAGATCGCCGGGCAGGTGACGCAAGCCGCCGTGCTGCTCGACGTGCCGCTGGCGGTGGACTAACACGACGACAGGCTTTTGTAGGGGCACGACAGTGCACTTTTCCAAATTAGGACGGAGTTTGTTTGACCTCGATCCCTTGCTGGTCTCCCCTCTCCCCGCCTGCGTGGGAGAGGGGACGGGGGGAGAGGGGTTGTAGGGCGCACGGCTGTGCGTCCCTATAGATTGAACATTGGTGACGGATTGATCAGAATGGCTTCTATGCTTCCTGTGAAACGATGGATGATCGGCGCGGCGTGTCTCGCGCTGTTGGCTTTTGGCGGGGTGGCGCTGGCTCAGGACAATGCGCAAACGCAGCCCACGCCTCTACAGACGGCGGACGCGCTGCGTGATGCGCTGTTCGACGCGCAGAGCGCGCTGCTGCATCACGACGCGGACGCGGCTTCGGCGGCAGCGAATCAAGCGGAGCAGATTTACGCGGACAGCCGCTTCGCTGGAACGCTGCCCGACTTCGACGCGGCATTAGCGGCGGCGCGATCCGGTGATGCGTTAGGGCTGGCAATCGCGCGCGGCAAAGTCTGGACGGCGCTGCTCAAGCTCAGCACGGATCACGTTTTCGACGCGCTGGCGGCGGGCGATACCGGCATGGCGACACTTTGGCTCCCCCTGCGCGACTACCGTCCCTCGACCCGCTTTTCGCGCCCCAGCGCCGACGCAACGCTGGCAGTGCGCAATCTCGCCGCCGGGACGATCAGTTCCGACGACGCGCTGGCAGCTACCCGCGCCGATCTGTTCGACACTTATCAAGCCCAGTTGAACGGCGCGCTCGTCGACGCCGACGAAGCGGACGGCAAGGCGTTTAGTCTGCGCCGGGCTGAAGAAACCGGCTTGGCAGTGGGCTACTATGATCTGCTGGCGGACGTTTATCAGCAGCAGCGCGGCACTGAGGCGGCGGATCAGCTTAACAGCGCGTTCGCGGCGCTGGTCAGCGCCGGGGCGAGCGACGACAGTTCCGCTTACGGCACCGCGCGCACGCAGATCGACGCGCTGCTGACCGGCTTCCGCGCCGCGCCGCTCTCCGATGCCGAAGCCGCGCGCCGAGCAGGGCAGTTGGTGCGTTTCCTGTCGCTCGTGCCGGTCGAGTACGCGCGCGGCGTCAGCAACGGGCAGGTGATCAAAGACCTCGAAATCCAAGAGGCGCTGACTTTCCACGATGGCGCGGCGGCAGCTTTCGCCGACCTCGAAACGCTGTTGGCTGAGCACGACAGCGCGGCGACCGATCAGGTGGCGGGGCTGCTCGACACTATCGAGTCCCAGATTCACACGACGGCGGATCCGGCGGACGTGAAGACGTCGGTCGATCAAGCGACCCAAACGCTCACCGCCGCGATGCCCGCCGCGTGGCAGAGCGTCAACACCGACTCGGACGTGGACGTGATCTTCTCGCTGCTGGAAGCGGTCGAGGCGGCGACGGAGCAGAAACAGTACGCGCTGGCGGAGTTGTCGCGGCTGGAAGCCTACTCGCTGATGGAGATGGGCATGGAGCAGCGCTTGCGCGGTTTTGCGCCCGACGTAGCGCTCAAGGTCGAGAGCCTGTTCTGGGAAGGCACGTCGGATCGCGCCGGACTGTCGACGCTGATCGGCAGCCAAGCGCCCGCCAGTGAGATCAAGGCGACGTTGGCGGATTTGCGGTCGGGACTGCTGGAAGGGCAGACGATCCTCAGCAGCGCCAACAGCGCACCCGCCGCCATCGCGGGCAACGCGGCGATCATCGTCTTCCGCGAAGGGCTGGAAGCGGTGCTGATCCTCGCTTCGCTGCTGGCGAGCCTGCGCAAAGCCGAAGGAACGCCAGTTCCGCCGCCCGCTGGTGATCGGCGCGGCGCTGGCATTCGTCGCCAGCGCGATCACGTGGTGGGGCGCGAACCAAATCCTGACCGTGCTGCTGCCGCTCGGTGAGCGGCTGGAAGCGATTGTCTCGCTGATCGCCATTGGCGTGCTGCTGCTGATCACCAACTGGTTCTTCCATAAAGTCTACTGGGTCGGCTGGATGGCGGGCTTTCATTCGCGCAAGCGCCGCTTGGTCGGCGGGATGGCGGTTGTGACCATCAGCCAAGCGCTCGGCTTGGTGATCCTCGGCTTCACCAGCATCTACCGTGAGGGCTTCGAGACGGTGCTGTTTCTGCAATCGCTGGTGCTCGACGCCGGGATCGGTGTTGTGATGCAGGGCGTGGCGCTCGGCTTGATCGGCACGGCAATCGTCGGCGTAGTCACCTTTGCCCTGCAAGTGCGGCTGCCCTACAAGCGAATGCTGGTCGTGACCGGGATTTTCATCGGCTTGGTGCTGGTGACGATGGTCGGCAACACCGTCCACGTCATGCAGACGGTCGGCTGGCTGCCGATCACGCCGATTGCGGGGTTACAGCTTCCGTACTGGTTCGGTCAGTGGCTGGGCATCTTCGCGACGTGGCAGGGGATCATCCTGCAAATTAGCGCGGCGAGCTTCGTGATCGGCAGCTACTTCTTGGCGGAACACCAGACCAAGCACCGCCGTGATGAGCACGCCGCCGCGCCGGAGATCGCCGGAAAACCAGTCGGGTAAAGAATATTCGTCACGTAGGGGCAGGTTTCAAACCTGCCCCTACAAATGTTCAATGGGAATTGGGCTTGGCTGAGCGTGCCATTTGCGGGACAATGGGGGCATTCACCGACAAGGAGAAGCCCCAAGATGAGCGTCGAAACCGCGAAAGCCTTTCTGACCAAATTTACCGCCGAGCCGACTATCCGCACGCAGCTATACATTATGAGTCCCAAAACGATCAGCGACTTCATCCATTACGCTCACTCCAAAACCGGTTATACCTTCTCCAAAGAAGACTTGTCGACGGCGCTGGTCAGGGCTATAACCTGCACTGCACCAACGAAATCAAACAGCGTTATTCGCTCTAAGCCCGATGAATGATTTACACCCCATTCGGAGCGAAGAAGACATCCCGCCGCGTTATCGTGACACGCCGGTGGGTCGCCTGCTGCGCTACAACAACCTCGGCGCGCCGCTCGACAGCTATACCCGCGCCGATCTGCTGGTCGGCATGTGCATGGATCACCGCAAGCATCTGCGCATCCCCGACAATTTCGCCTACATCATCCGCACCGGCGGCGCGAATCTGCGCTTCAGCGAGTTCAAAGTCTCGTATGCGATTGCGGTCGGCGGCGTCCGGGCGATTGCGCTGATCGGGCACAACAACTGTGGCATGGTCAATCTCGCGGCGCGCAAAGACACCTTCATCGACAATCTCGTGACCGGCGCGGGCTGGACGCACGAGCAAGCCGCGCACCAGTTCGAGAGCTTCGCGCCGCTGTTCGAGATCGGCAACGAGATCGACTTTATCCGCAGCGAGGTCGTGCGCCTGCGCCAGACTTATCCGAAGATTCTGGTCGCGCCGCTGCTGTATCTGGTTGAAGATAACCGGCTGTATTTGATTGATGAGGGGGCGTAAGCGAGGTGTGGTGTCCGTAGGGGCGTTATATATAACGCCCCTACAACCAACATTTTCGAAGGTTCTACCTATTACATATTCCCGATGATGGCGGTGGCGAACTCGCTGGTCTTGACCTCGGTTGCGCCCTCCATCTGGCGGGCGAAGTCGTAGGTCACGATCTTCTGATCGAGTGTCTTCTCGAACCCGCTGGTGATCAGGTCGGCGGCTTCTTGCCAACCGATGTGTTCCAGCATCATGACGCCGCTGAACATCAGCGAGCCGGGGTTCACCTTGTCCAGATTGGTGTACTTAGGCGCGGTGCCGTGTGTCGCTTCGAACAGCGCCACTTCGTCGCCGATGTTGGCACCGGGGGCGATGCCTACGCCGCCGACTTCAGCCGCAATCGCGTCGCTGAGGTAGTCACCGTTGAGGTTGGGCGTCGCCAGCACGTCGAACTCGGTCGGGCGCAGCAGCATCTTCTGGAAGCTGATGTCGGCGATCACGTCCTGAATCAGCAGCTTGCCTTCCGGCACTTTGCCGCCGTGATTCGCGGCGACGTCGTCCCACGAAATCGTCTCATTCGGGAATTCCTGCGCGGCGACTTCATAGCCCCACTTCGTGAACGCGCCTTCGGTGAATTTCTGAATGTTGCCCTTGTGGACGAAGGTCACGCTCTCGCGCCCGCGCTCCAGCGCGTACTTGATCGCGGCGCGCACCAAACGCTTCGAGCCGAACGCGCTGATCGGCTTGATGCCGATGCCCGCGCCCTCGAAGAAATTCGCGCCCAATTCTTCGCGCAGGAACTTCGCCAGCTTTTCATTCTCCGGCGTGCCCGCTTCGTACTCGATCCCGGCATAAACGTCCTCGGTATTCTCACGGAAGATCACCACGTCCACGTTCTCCGGGTGCTTGACCGGGCTGGGCACGCCGCGATACCACCGCACCGGGCGGACGCAGCTATACAGGTCGAGCACCTGCCGCAGAGTCACGTTGAGGCTGCGGAAGCCGCCGCCGACCGGGGTCGTCAGCGGTCCCTTGATGCCGATCAGGTACTCGCGCAGAGCGTCGAACGTCTCTTCAGGCATGTAGTTGCCGTCGTAGATCGAGGCTGCTTTCTCACCGGCGTAAATCTCGATCCACGCGATCTTGCGCTTGCCGCCGTAAGCCTTCTCGACCGCCGCATCCCAGATGCGCTTGCTGGCGGTCATGATGTCCTTGCCGATGCCGTCGCCCTCGATGAAGCAGAGATACGGGTTGTCGGGTACGTTGAGTTTGCCGCCCGTCGCGGTGATCTTCTGACCGCCTTCGGGAACAACAATTTTGTCGAATGCCATCTACTTACGATCTCCTTTGTACAGCGTCTATATATTCGGATAAGTGCGCGGAATTATAACACCGTCTGCCGCTACAATGGAATCATGCTACACTTGTGATGGTGCTCCACGCGCGGGAGGAATCATGTTAGCAATCATCCAAGTGGCGATTGGTCTGATCTTCGTCTTCAGCCTGCTCAGTATCTTGGCGACGACGATCAACGGCGTCGTCAGCAACGTGCTGAAGTGGCGGGCGGAATACCTTAAGCAAGGGCTGATCGAACTGTTGACTGACCCGGAGCTTCAGGCGCAGTTCTTGGCGCATCCGCTGATCAAAATGGTCGATGCGGCGATGATTATGCCCGACGAGACCGATAATCCCGCCGACGCCCGCGCGATGGCGGCGCAGATGAGCAGCGCCAAGGTGACGAACGTCAGTTGGATCAAGCCGGAGACGTTCGCTCAGGTGCTCACCAGCCTGCTGACCGAAAAAGCCGACCTCACGCTCTACGGCCCGCTCTTGAACGCGATCAATGATCTGCCGGAAAGCCCGCAGAAATTCCACCTGCTCGACCTCGCCTTTGGGCTGCAAAGCGCCGGGATCGGGCTGCCGGAGATGCGCGCGGCGATCCAAGCGCTGCCGATGGGGATTCAAGCGCCGCTGCTCAACGCGCTTCAGCCGATTGAAGAACGGCGCAAGGAAGCGCAGTTAAGCGACAATTCCGAAAGCAGCCGCCTGCTGCCGCTGCTGGAAGGACTGCGGCGCGTCAACGACGATGCCTTCCGGCGCGCGCTCAAGGTGATCGTTGCCTCGGCGCAGACGCTCGACGAAGCCCAGAAGAACCTCGAAAACTGGTTCGACGAGCGCATGAACATCGTCACTGACCTCTACAAGCGCCGTCTCGTCTTCTTTTCGCTGATTATTGGCTTGCTGCTGACGGTCTTGCTCAACGCCGACACGCTGCAAATGGCGAAGGCGCTGTGGGATGACCCGGCGCTGCGGGCGACCATCGTCTCGGCGGCGCAGGGCGCGGTCGCCAACGGATCGCTGGAATCGCGGATTCAGACGCCAGCGGAGCCGACCGCTCAGCCAGCGGTGGAGCCGACGCCGGAGTCCGGCACGAGCGTGATCCCGCCGGGAGAAAGCGTCGCTGCCGCAGCGCCGACGCCGACGCCGCTTACCAATGACGAACTGGCGCAGCAGTTTCAGGATACCCTGAACGTGTTACTCGACTTGAATTTGCCGATTGGTTGGGAGTTGACGCCGATTGATGGCGGCTGCAATCAGGGAGCGAAGAACCCCGTCGAATGCAGCAGTATGCGTAATCTCTGGCTGCTCGATCCCGCCAACAACCCCAACTGGCTTGGCTTGATCGTCCGCAAGCTGCTCGGCGTCGTCGTGACGGTGATCGCCATCATGCAGGGCGCGCCGTTCTGGTTCGATCTGCTGCAACGGCTGGTGCGCGGCGGGTCATCCAGCTGATTTGGCGAAGATCGAGCGGTTCACGGGCGCAGCGCGAGTCGCGCTGTCGATGGCACAGCACGAAGCGGAATCGCGCCAGTCAGGGACGATTGAAGCCAGTCATCTCCTGCTCGCGCTGGTGCTCTATTACCGGACTCACACCGCTCTGACTCTGTTTCAGGCTGGTATCACCGCCGAGCACATTCGCCCGCTGGTTGATGAGCTGCCTGTCGAGCCAAACCCTACGGTTGGTAAAGCCCAGCTAAGCAATGGTTTCAAGCGTTCGCTTGAGCTAGCCGTAGACGAGGCGCGCCGGGCAAGTCAGATTCGGATCGGTACCGAGCATTTGCTCATCGGCGTGCTTCGCGTGCAGGACGAAACCATCGATGCAGTTTTCGCCACGAGCAGCACGTCGCAGAAGGAGATCGCAACGGCAATGCGGGCGCAGTTGGGCATCCCGTCGCCGACTTACACGCGCCCGCCGTCGCCGCAACAGTCGCGCCGACAAAACTGGGTGCTGCGCTTGCTGAACGAGGGCTTGGGGCTTCGACTGAGCGACCCATCGCCGGTAGCTGAAACGCCTGCTTCGACTGGTGAATCACCACCCTCGGAGCCGAGGCGCACCGACGACTTGATCACTATTTATACGCAACTGATGGATTCCTACCCGGATAAAGTGTGGCTGTTAGAGCAGCGGGCAGCGGAGCATTTTCGGCGTCATCAATTCGACCCAGCCGTTGCTGACTATACGGCTGTTCTGAATCAAAATCCAGAGGATTTCGTCACGCGGCGCAACCGCGCCGCTGCTTACATGAATACGAGGCGCTATGAGCTTGCCCTTGCTGACATCAATGAGTGCATTCGCCTGAAACCCGAAGCCGAGTATTATTTTCTGCGCGCTGAAATCTTCTTCTATCTATCCGATCATGACCACTCGCTTAAGGACTGCGAGTGGTTGATCGAGCATTTTCCCGAAGTGGGAAGCAGTTTTGTCCGCCGCGCGATGATCTATCATGAGCAACTGGACGATGACCGCGCGCTCGACGACGTTAAGACCGCGCTGTCGCTGCTGCAAAGCCGACCAGATGATCGGTCGCTCGTAACGCTGTATGGCATTCGCGGCAGTATCCATATGGATCAACGGAACTACCAAGCCGCTCGTGCTGATTTCGTTCAAGCCAATCATTTGCTGCCCGACGAAACCATTGGCTACAGCCAGTTAGCACTACTCAACTTAATCGAGAAACAGGCTGACCATGCCCTGCACTTCGCGGAAAGCGCATTGGCGCGCAGTGACTATGATGGGCGGGCACACTACGTGAGAGCGACCGTGCTGGCTGCCAAAGGGGATATAAAAGGCGCGGTCGAGGATTACCGCCGCGCCCTTGAGTTCTGGCAAGGGATCAATACACCGCGCAGTCAGCACTATGTTGAGGAGATGCGCGCTTACCTCGCTCAGCATGACACTGCGTAAGGTGGTTTCTACGCCAGCACCAATTTACCCATCGCCGCGCCGCAGTCGAGCAGGGCTTTCACGGCGTCGAACGTGTGCGCTTCGGCATAAATCCGCAGCACCGGCTCGGTGCCGCTGGGACGGATCAGCAGCCAACTATCGTCGCTCAAATAGAACTTGATGCCGTCCATCGTATCGACGCGGACGACCGTTTCGCCGTTCATAGTTGGCGGAGCGCTGTCGGTCAGCATTTGCACAA
Source organism: uncultured Chloroflexia bacterium (assembly GCA_963826685.1). Taxonomy (GTDB): domain Bacteria; phylum Chloroflexota; class Anaerolineae; order Aggregatilineales; family Phototrophicaceae; genus Flexifilum. Next base: position 694,217 of record CAWGYC010000014.1, read on the forward strand.
TCTGCTTCTTCGGTCGTTGATGCGACAGATGCACGTCGTTGCGGGCGTAGCAAGCGGGTCCAAAGTTCGCCTGCAAGTCGGCGACGATCTCGTGCAGCGGGGCGCGGTTGTGCGCCATGATCTCCAGCAGCAGCAAGCCCATCAGGATGCCGTCGCCTTCGGGGATGTGCCCGCGCACGCTGATGCCGCCGCTCTCCTCGCCGCCGATCAGGATGTCGTTTTTCATCATCAGGTCGGCGATGTGGTTGAAGCCGACCGGCGTCTCGTGCAGTTTGAGGTCGTATTTCTTCGCCAGCGCGTCGATCATCATCGTCGTCGAGACCGTTTTGACGACTTCGCCGCGCTGCCCCTTGTTTTCGACGAGATGGCGCAGCGTGAGCGCGAAAACGGTGTGCGGGTCGATGAAATTACCGTGCGCGTCAATCGCGCCAATGCGGTCGGCGTCGCCGTCGGTCGCTAAGCCGACGTGCGCCTGCTGGCGCTGGACTGCCGCGACCAGTTCGTTGAGGTTGCGCATGATCGGTTCGGGGTGGATGCCGCCGAAACCGGGATTGAGCGTGCCGCGAATCTCGGTGAGATGCGTCCGCGTCCGCGAAAGAATCCCGGCGAACGAGCCGCGCCCCGCGCCCCACATCGCATCGTGGACGACGTTCAGTTCGCCTTCTGAAACCATGTCGAGGTCGATCAGCGTGCCGAGGTGCTGATAATACGACCACGACGGGTCGAAGCGCCGGATCAATCCAGCTTCAATCGCGTGGTCGTAATCCATGATGTTCGGACCGCGCACCTCGCGCTCCATCAACACCATTTCTTCCTCGACCAGCGCGCATTGTTCGGCGGTCGCGCTGCCGCCGTAGGCGGCTTTCAGCTTAAAGCCGTTGTAACGCGGCGGATTGTGGCTCGCGGTGATGACGATCCCCGCGTCCGCGCCTTTATCCTTGACGTTGAACGAGATCGCCGGGGTGGGCGAGTCGGTGCGGGTCAGCCAGACGATGATCTCGTTGCCGGCGAGGACGCGCGCCGTCTCCATTGCGAAGCGGTCGGAGAGGAAGCGCGTGTCGTAGCCGACGACGACCTGTGGTAGATCGCTGCCGATGTGCTGCTTATTAACCAATTCCGCGACCGCTTGCGAAAGCTGTCGCAGATTGGCAAATGTGAACGTATCTGCGATGACGGCACGCCAGCCGTCGGTACCGAAGCGAATCATAAATGCACATCGTCCTTTGCGTTGATTGGTTCAGAGGTGGCGCTTGATCACTCTATCCGCAATTCTATCAGTGAATCGCGCCAAACTGACGTAACAGTCACCAAATTGTCTGGATATTTGAGAGGATTATCCGGTGATCCCGACTGATCAATGGAACGCCGAGGTGCAGCGCAGTCGCGGCGATTATGCGATCCGGCATGTCGGGGATTTGGGCGGGTGACACGCGCGACAGCGTTCGCGCGATGCTTAAATTGAGCGGAATCTCGACGAATATGCTTGCCGGATCGTTCAGCAACTGAGCCAACTCGCTGAAATGAAGTGGAGCAATTCTGTTCTTCTCGATGAGATAGATCATCTCAACAAGCGTGATAGAAGCTATTCCTACTTCGTCGCCGTTCTCTACGCTGGCGTCCATAAACTGTTTTGCCGATGTAGAGAGGCAAGGGTCGGCGGAGAGATACCAGATCGCCGCGTGCGTATCCGCGACAGCGGCGATCACTAAATGTCCTCGCGCGGGAAATTGCCCCACATCTCGCGGCGGGCTTCGTCAATATCTTCGGCTGAAACCCGCACGTTCGACCATAATCCATATAAGGAGCGTTTTGGCTGTTTGCCGCTTTGCTTTCGGCTGGCTGGAAGATCAGCTTCCAACGTCGCCACCACGCGCTCGACCAGATGCACTTTGTCGACTGGCGACAGCTTCAACGCCAACGCGACGGCTTCATCAAATTCAGTCGTAGTTTTTTCGCTCATAAGGGTATTCCGCCGTCTAGCTCAACCCCGTCGTTGCCAGCAGATCGTGGACGCGCTCAGCCGTCGGATCGAGGTCGTTGAGGATGCTGTAGGGTAGGTTATGCTTGCGGACGTATTCCGGCAGAATCTTGAGCGTATCGACGATGTCTTCGCTGCGCAGTTGACCGAGCCGGATGCCTGCCGATTCGAGCGTCGCGCGGATCGGCGCGACGTCTTGACCGTGCAGTGCCGCCGCCAGCAAAATGCCGGGTCCCACCATGTCGGCGTAAGCGACGGGTTTGCCCTTCCCGGCGCGTGGCTCAATCGCGTAGGCGAAATACTGCTCGCTGCCTTCCTGCGGGCGGTTATGCCCCATTTGATTGGTGACTTGCACTTCCATGCACAGCAGATCGAGCAGATTACGCAGCGACTCGACGTTGCCGCGCCCCACTCCCGCCGCGATCTTGAACGCCTGCTGCGCGATGCCCGCCATCAAGCCCGCCGCCCACGGGACAAAGCGCGTCTCCGGCGTATTCTGGTTGCGCTCCGCTGCATAGCGCCAGTCGAGGATGCCGGTGACGATGGTCAGCAGTTCGACAATCGCCGCGCCTCGGAAATTTTGCGGTGCGGCGCGGATCACTTCCCAGTCGATGATCAGCTTCTCGGCGGGACCAGTGGTGATGTAGTTGACGCTGCCGTCGGTGCGTGCGGCGACCAATGCTGTGAAGAATCCGTCTTGGCTGAGCGCCGTCGGCACGATCACGACTGGCAGCGCGCGCTTCCAACCGACGTACTTGGCAGCGTCGGCGACCATCCCGCCGCCGATGCCATAGACGACGCCGACCTGCGGTGGCAAGCCTTCCGCCAGCGTGTCGAGGTAATCGGCTTCGATGCGATAGGGTTCTGCTTGAACGACCAGCGGCAGATTGATCAGCGGGCTAACCGCCGCCCAAGAACGATCCCCCGTCAGCAGAGCGACCGGGCGTGATTCCTCGATACTGATCAGATCGCGGATTTCCAGTTTCGGCAGGGGCCATATCGTTGTCATGCAGCGCGCCCTCCACAAGAGCGAAATCACCGGGGAAAGTAGTTTCAATCATAGACGCAATTGCGATTCTTTTCCACTTTCGGCTTGTCGTAACCGCCGCCATGAGCGACAATTAACCACTGTCTCCGATAACTCCAGCGAAAGAGTGGGTGATGGTGCTCCCGTCTAACGCGGCATTGACCGCCTTCAGCGACAACGTAGCTTGGCAAGACATCGAGCAGAAGCGGCGGCAGTTCAACCGCGCGCTGGAGACGCTCGCCGCCGATCCGACCGATCACAGCCTGCCGCTGGACGCCCTGTCCGAGGCGGTCGGCGCGCCGGTGACGGCGATCTATGACCCATCGCAGCCCTCCAGCGGCAACGTCCTCGTCACCGCGATCAACGGCACGCCGATTGTGATGGGCAGCGTCGTCAGCGAGCGCTATCACAGCGGGCACACCACCCTCGAAAGTATCGTCCCCTACAATCTCAATCCGAGCGTCAATCACAGCAACATCACCGAAACTGAAGACTCATTCACGCGCCTGCGCGTATTGGGCGCTGAGGTCGAGATGGGGCTGGTGCACCCCGACGGGCATTCGCCCAACGAGGATGAGGTGATGAATTACATCCGCACCTACCACGACCACGCGGCACGGATTGGCGTCTATCCGCATCTCGACCGCGAAGCCTGCCAATACCAGATCGAGGCGCACATCGCGCCCAGCGTCGGCTACAACAAGACGCGCGCCGCGCTCAACGGCATGATGACGGCGCTGGCGCTCACCAGCCGCGACACCAACTTGCGGACGCTGATCTTCTCCTGCTATCCGACCGAATCCGACTTCAGGATGACCGATCACCCCAAGGTGCAGACCGCCGTCGACCTCATGCTGGAAGTCAACGGTATGTTCCCGGAATACGCTGAACGTCTGCGCGCAGCGCAGGCGCGCTATCACGTCAGCGACCCGAACAGCCACTACGTCAATATGTTCCGCAATCAAGGCTGTCACATTCACGTCGATGTCGCCGGACGATCCGAAGCGCTCGGCTTGCTGACCTTCGACACGGTGCTCAAGAGCGCCAGCGCGATAGCGAACTCGGCGGTGCTCAAGGGCTGCCCCTTTGTCAACGGCACCGGCGATCCCGATTTGCTCTGCGCGCGCGAGTATCTTCGCTCTGTCACCGTCACCGGGCGCTACCTGAGCCTGCCGCTCAGCCCGCATTTCTCGCCCGACGGACTCGATCATTACGCGGCGCTGCTCCAGTTGGAGCGTGCCAACGCGACCGGGCGCGCCATGATGTACGACGAATACGCTGGCGAGCAGATTTCGCTGATGCACAATCCGATTGGGCGCATCCGCCCCGACTTGAGCACCACCAAGCGCGTCTGCACGGTCGAAAGCACGGGGATGCCGACCAATATCAGCGCCTCGCGCATGGCGGCGGTGCTGGTCGATTTCGAGTTCAGCCACGTCGTGATCGAAGCCTACTTCCGCAAGTACGGCTGCGATCTCGAACCCATGATGAACGACAAGCTGATGTGGGACATGCTGGGACCGCTCGACCTCGCCGTGTTCCAGCAGATGCAGGATCGCTCCGACGTGCTTGGCAGCGATCTGACGCTGACGCTGCACAGCGGGCGCGAAGTCACGCTCGGCGAATTCTACCGGATGAAACGCCGCTTCATGCACCGGGCGCTGGAAGAAGTGGACGAGATCGCGCCGCGCGACATCGACGAGGTCTACGCCAGCTTGGAGCGGATGCTCGAACCGCCCAGCGGTCATCAAGCCCAGACTATCACCCAGTACATTAACGACGTGAAGCTGCGCAGCACCGGCAACTGGGGGCGCATTCTGCGCGACGCCTACCTCGAAGCGGGCGGCGTTCTGGGCGAGCATCATCCCGATGCTGTGCTGAGCGTAGTCAATCAGGTGCACAATGCGATGTGTAACCGCTATCTGAACCTATAATGTCCATCCAGTCGCACCGTATTGTCCGTCGCAGCTTGAGCCGTCACCTGCTGATTCTGCTGCTGATCACGGTGCTGGTGCGTGGCTGGATGTTCGTCAGCTATCCGCTTGGCGGCACTGACGACAATCAAGCGGCGCAGCGCTATCTGATCGATCAACTCCTGCACGGCGATCTGCTGATCGGCAACCTGCGCTACCAGACCGGCTATCCGCTGTTGATCGCGCCGGTGCTGGCGGCGGCGCGTCCGTTCGGGCAGTTCGATGACCGGATCGTGCTGCTGGTGCAGATAGCGCTGTCAGCCGCGATTCCCTTCCTGATCTACGACATTCTACGCAAGCGCCGCACGCCGCGCGAAGCCTTCGTCGTCGCGCTGGTGGTGCTGCTCGATCCGTTTGGCTGGCAGTGGGCGCATTTCTGGCTGCCAGAATGGTGGATCGCCTTCTGCTTGATCGCTGGCTGGTGGCTGATCGAGCAGGGGCTGCGAAGGCATCGTCCGGTTTTGGGGACGGCGCTGGCGGGTATGCTGCTCGGCGCAGCGGCGCTGGCGCGGCTCAATTTCGCGCCGGTGATCGCGCTGCTGGGTCTGCTGCTGTTCGCCTTAAGTGGACTGACGCGGCGGACGCGCCTGCTGATGTTCGCTTCGCTTGGCGTCACCAGTTTGAGCGTCATCGTCCTCTACGTGATCGCGATGCAGTATCCGTCGACCGGGACGGCGACCCTGAGCTGCATCAGTGGCATCAGCCTGACCGAAAGTGTCGAAGACAAAGGGCTGACCATTGCGCCAGAGAACGGCGCGAACTCGGCGCGCTACCTCGACTTGCTCAACCATCGCGCGCCCCGTGAAATCCTGTTTCTGAGCGACACCTACGGCGATTGGCGCAACCCGGAGGCATGGGCGTCGCCGGAGGAGCAGGCGGCATTTCAGCGCCAAGACTTCGAGGGTGGCTATCCTGTGTCCGCTTATACGCTGGCGTACTACCTCGGTCCCTGCGCGGTCGATGGGCTGCTGCGCGGCGTCTATCTTGAGACGGTGCGCGCCCAACCGCTGGCGATGGCGGCGGGCATCCTGCGCCAAGCCGTCGCCGTGCTGACGCAGACGCCTATCGATCAGAGCGTCGTCGCGGCGACACAGGGGCTGCCGACCTTCAACTCCCTGACCTTTGAGTCCGGCGGAAAATTGGGTTTCCAGCGCGCTATCGATGGGTATTACACCGGGCAATGGGTCTGGACGCCGGGAATTTGGCTGTTTAGCACCTTGTTTCCCCTGATCAACCTGCTCAAGTGGCTAACGCTCCCGGCGCTGGTCTGGGCGTGGCGCTCGCGCGAGTGGTTCTACCGGGTGGCGGCGCTGCTGCTGCTGGCGTGGGCGTTCACCATCAGCACAGTCGATCAGCCGGAGCCGCGTATCTATTCGGCGCTCTACCCGCTGACGCCGATCCTGATCGGCGGCATGATCGCGGCGGCGCTGCGCTGGTGGGCGGTACGGCGGGCGGATCGCACCACCGAATCTGCTGCCTGAAATGGGACGCGCGCGGTGGACTGCGCCGCTGGCGGCGCTGGCGCTGTTTTTCCTATTACACACGGACAATCTCGCGCTCAAACTGCTTGCGCTGACGATTTACGCGCTGCTGTTCGGGATCGCCGCGCTGCGCGCCGGGCGATTGCGCGCGCTGCTGCTGATCGACCTGCTTGTGACCGTGCTGATCACGGCGCTGCTGCTGGTCTCGGCGGAGACCTTCGTCCACTATCGTTGGGGCTGGCTGGCTCACGAGATCGCCGCGCTGACACTGCTGATCGCGGCGTCGGGGCGAATGCGCCCGTTTCCGGCGCGCGCGCTCTACTGGCTGCTGATCGGCGGGAGCGCGCTGTCGCTGACGGTCGCGCTGATCCTGCTGCTGCCATACTTTACGCTGGTCGATTTCGGGTTGGTTTTGTGGACGCTTGGTGCGCTGCCGCTGCTCAGCGCCGCGCTGATCGGCGAGCGGCTGACGATCACGACCGACGCTTTCCGTCGTCCACTGCTGGTCGGGTTGGTGCTTTTGGGCGTGCTCGTCAGCCTGTGGTCGTTCTCGGCTTTTCCCAACTGGTCGGCGACTGACGAAGCGACCATCGTCGACACCGTCGACACGTACCAGCGCACCGGCGTGATCGCCGTGAGCATGGCACCTGACGACCCGCCGACCGTCACTGGCAATCTCTACGTCTATGCCGCGCGGCTGTGGCAGAGTATCTTCCCATCCGAACCGATGGCACTGCGGGTTTTCTCGGCGGTCGGCGGCTTGGCGCTGATCGCGGTGGTTTTCGCCGTGACGCGCGCGCTAGCGGATGCGCTGACGGCGTGGATTGCGGCGGCGCTGCTGGCGACCAATCTGCTCTGGTTGGCGGCGACCCACGTCGCGCGGCAGGAAGCATGGCTGGCGGTCGTTGTCTGGGGTGCGGTCGGTTTGACGCTGGCGGCGCGTCAGCGGCGATCCCGCGCGCTGGCGCTGCTGTCGGGCTGGTCGTCGCCCTCAGCGCCGACGTGCATCCGCTGGGAGCCTATGCCTGTATCGCTTTGGGGCTGTGGTGGCTGATCGATCTCCGCCGCGACCGGAATTTGCTGGCGTGGTTCGTGATCGGTGGTGGGGTGGGGACGGTCTATTACGCTGCCATCCATATCCTGCCCGATCCGGGACGCTTCGTACAGGCGATCCATAGCGAGGCGGTCAGCTATGGCGCGGAAGGCTGGACGCCGCTGGCGGCGCTGATCCAGCGGCACGCGCAGTACGTCGCCGCCAACCCGCTCGAATTCGGGCTGCTGATCGCCGGGGTGCTGGCGGGGGCGCGTTATCAGCGCGGACTAGGCGTTTTCGTCGGCGCGCTGATCGGTTTGTTCGGGCTGACGGTCGCCGATCCGAATCCCTATTACCCGCTGTTGTGGATCACCGGCATGGCGATCCTGACGGCGGTGGCGCTCCATCACCTGCGGATCGGCTGGCGCGCCCCGCTGCTGGTCGCGCTGTGGGCGGTGTTCGTCTTGAACACGGTCTTGATCGGGCGGCAGGTCGCCGCGAACTGGAATGGGCAGGCGCTCAGCGCCGCCGATCAGGTCGCGGCAGCCGTCCCGGCGAGCGCGCGGGGCATGGGGGAGGCGTTTCTGTACCTCGCCCTGCGCGATCCCACCTACGTCGGCTTTCCGTTCGTCGAATTTCTGGCGGCGGACGAGGGGGTCACGCGCTGGGAGGCGGTAGTCGCGCTCGCGCCCGATTGGATCGTCACCATGCGCGATCAGACGGCGTTCGCGCCGCCGTTCGACGTCATGAGCGTGAACGCACCCAACATGCACTTGCAAATTCCTGAGGTGGCGCTGGAGCGGGCTTATCGGCTGGCGGAGGAGGTGCCAACGGCGGTCGGCGACTTTCAAATTTGGGTGAAGGCGAGCGACAGTTTCGCCTTTACAACTCGTTAAAAGACTTTTTAACAAATCTGTGGTATACTGGCGCTAACTACAGACAGGTGATGAGGCTTTTACGCCGAGTTCCGGCAGTGAAGGTGTAGTCACAGCAAAAAAAAGACGCTAGCTCAAAATTTCTTCATTGTGGAACATTTCATCGAATCGAATATAGAGAAAGGACAAGCGGTGCGCGGACTGCGTGCCGCTCAATTGGTGCTATGGCAAAATCGAAACCAAAACTGAGAATCGTGCCCCTTGGGGGCTGTGGCGAAGTTGGCAAGAATATGACGGTGGTCGAACTGGGCAAAGATGCCCTGATCATCGACACTGGCGTCATGTTCCCGGCGAATGACATGCTGGGCATTGACTTGATTATCCCCGACTTCCAGTACTTGATCGACCGCATCGAACGCAAAGAACTGACCGTACACGGCATTTTGTACACGCATGGTCACGAAGACCATACCGGCGCGGTCGGCTTCGTCGTCGATAAACTGCGGAATATTCCGCTCTACGCGACCCCGCTGACGGCGGCGCTGCTCGAAGTCAAGCTGCGCGACGCGCGGCTGCTCAATGAGACGACCCTCAACGTCTTCAAGCCGGGCGATGACTTGCAAGTCGGACCGTTCAAGGTCGAGAGTTATCACGTCACCCACAGCATCCCCGACTGCGTGGGTTTCGGCATCAACACGCCTTACGGGATCGTCGTCCACAGCGGCGACTACAAGCTCGACAATACGCCGATTGACGGCAAAAAGACCGACTACGCCAAAATCGCGGAATTCTCGCGGCGCGGCGTCGTCCTGCTGATGGGCGACAGCACCAACGCTGAGCGCGCTGGCTGGACGAAATCGGAGATCGTCGTCAACGAGGCGTTCGACGGCATCTTCCAGAAAGCGAAAGCGCGCATCATCGTGGCGACCTTCGCCTCGCACATCTCGCGCATTCAGCAGGTGGCGGATTTGGCGAAGAAGTACGGGCGCAAGCTGGCGATTGCAGGTCACAGCATGACCGAGAACGTCAAGACCGCCCGCCGGATCGGCATCCTCAACATTGACGACGACCTGCTGGTCGACCTCAACCGGATCAACAGCATACCGCCGCACCAGATGGTGATCATGGCGACGGGTTCGCAGGGTGAGCCGTCGGCGGTGCTTGGTCGCTTGGCGACCGGGCAGCATCGCAGCCTCGACGTGATGGAAGGCGATACAATTATCGTCTCGGCGCATACCATCCCCGGCAACGAGGAAACGGTCAGCCGGACGATCAACAAGCTGTTCCAGCGCGGCGCGGACGTAATCTACGATCCGCTGGCGCCGGTACACGTCTCCGGGCACGCCTGTCAAGAAGAAATGAAACTCTTGATGAGCCTGACCATGCCCAAATACTTCATCCCGGTTCACGGTGAACTGCGGATGCTGCGCGCGCATTCCAAGCTGGCGCTGCAAGCGGGCATCCCCGAAGAAAACATTCAGGTCGTCGAGAACGGCATGGTGATCGAGATTGACAAGTACGGGATGCGTAAGGGCGAGCGCGTGCCCGGCGGCTACGTCTTTGTCGACGGCAGCGGCGTCGGCGACGTGGGACGCGCCGTGATCCGCGACCGTGAAATCCTCGCCCGCGATGGCTTCATGATGGTGGTCGTCAACGTCAATGCCGAAACCGGCAAGATGATCGGCGAGCCGGAGATCATCTCGCGCGGGTTCATCTACATACGCGACGCCGACCAGTTGATCGACAACGTCAAGCAGACCGTCAACGACGTGATGCTCAACATGCGCCAGAGCAAGAACGGCAAACGGCGCGAGCGCCTGCAAGACTCGCTCAGCAAGATGCTCTACAACGAGACCAAGCGCCGCCCGATGGTCTTCAGCGTCGTCAACGAACAGTAATCCAGCAAGTTAGAACTAAAGGCGTACCGATGGGTGCGCCTTTTTGATTCTCTCGCCTTGACGGATACTAAGTGCCGTCCCATTAAAAATGTGGGGTGTAGGGGCGGGTTTTAAACCCGCCCCTACGAGAAAACCTTATGAGCCACTCCGAGGAATCCATGAGGTTATACTTAATACCTCGTCAAGAAGGTTTCCTGTAGTTTAAAGACACCTCACCCCTGTCTGATGCGCGTGCCCTCTCCACTGTGTGGAGAGGGCGGCTGAGCGCAGCGAAGCGGGTGAGGTCAATCAGGAACCGCAGCTTATTTTCTTGACGGCTGCTAGCTGGCGCGGAGCGGGGTTTCGGCGCAGGGCGGTGTGGGGCAGGTTGGTTCCGCGATGGTGGTGCGGCGCGCGACCAATTTCACGATTTGCTGAGAAACAGCGTTGAATAACAGTCGAAGCCAACCGGCTTTCGCGCCGCTCGTTTCCGCCGCTGCCTGCGCGAACTCATGCTGACGATAAGAACGCGCGGCTGCTTCACGGTCGAGACGCACTTTGAGAAAAGCGTCATACTCGTTCATGCGGTACTCCTAATCTGTGCAGTAATCGGCTGCATGATCACTGTAGCAGGGTTGGTGCGCGCTGTGAATCTATTTAGAAAAAACTAAAACCATTGGTCGCAGGCGAGAATCGGCGTATAGTAGATAGAACGCTTGTTTGTGGCAGGGTGATATGATTACCTTACGCTTGAGTCCCGGTGACATCGAGAAGGTACGGTTCGCGTACAGTCCGTTGATCGAGCTAACGGCGAGTTTCAAGCTGCTCCAGAACCCGCAGCGGCACGCGCTCTATCAGGCGTGGGTGGACCAAGCACTCAGCGCTTTTGATCGCATCGAGTTCCCTTACATGAGCGCCGTGATCCTCCAACACGGCTACATCGTCGATTTCCTTACGCCGACGCCGACCAAGACTATCCTCAATTTCGAGGACGAGATCGACCGCGTGCGCGAGACGCCAGACGAGATCATTCGCAAGAATGTTGAGGTCGTGATGGTGTATGACGGTGAGACGCCGATCCGTATGCAATTTCTCGAACGCCCGCGTGAGGCGCTCGATTGCCTGATCGAGGAACTTCGCTTCTACTGGAACGCGGTGCTCGCACCGCATTGGGCGCAGATGACCGTCATCTTGGAAAACGACGTGCTGTTTCGCGCCCGCGCGCTGGCGTTGTACGGCGTCGACGTCACGCTGGAAGGTATATCGGACGCGCTCGGCTACCACCGGGGCATTCTTCAACTGGATAGGCAGCCTCATGGCAAGCATACCACCTCGGACATCGCCTATGGCGGGACAGACTTCCAGCTAAAGGGGGATGGCTTGCAGTTGGTGCCGTCACTTTTCAGTTCGCGCGGAGCTGCGAACATGTGCGCGGTGGCATGGCAGGTTGCGCCAGAGTGGTTGCCTATGCTGATTTACGAGGCGCGCGGCTTGGGCTTGTGGCGGCAGCAGGCGGTCGAACCGGCGGACGCGAACGAGTTACTGGCGCTGATGCTGGGCGCGAGCCGCGCTCGCCTGCTGCAAACGCTGATCGAGCCGATTCATACCAACGAACTGGCGCAGCGCTTGAGCTTGACGGCAGGCGCGGTGTCCCAGCAGTTGGGCAAGCTGGCGCAAGCCGGGCTGATCGAGTTGTATCGCAGCGGCAGCAAGGTCTACTACCAACTGTCAGATCGTGGCGGGCGGCTGCTTGAGGTGTTCGACACCTAATTCAACCACATTGCCAACAGATGCATCCTCGCAGGGGCGCAGCACGCTGTGCCCCTTTCTTATATTCTAGTTTTTACGCCACGGCAAAAAGACTCGGCGCAGGAAGCGCTGCAAGATGTTGCCCCGCGCTTCCGTCCATGCGCGGTCGGCGACCTGTCCCTGCGGTGTGTCCGGCGTCGATGGGCGGCGATCCGGTCCATAGCGCTCGTTGACGTACATCCGCGTGATCGCCGTGACCGAAGGTTCAGCGGCAGGTAGATCGCGGATGATGCTCTGGCGGCGTTCGTCCGGGGTTTGCTCGGCGGGCAGGTGAATGCCGATCAAGCCGAGATAGCGCTCCAACCGGGCGTAGGCGCGCGTGATCGGACTCAGTCCCTTCATGCCACGCCATTCCCACCACCAATAGATGAAGACCATCACGCCCAATGCCACCACGATCAGGAACAGCACCAGCAGCGCGATCCCGACGGCGGGCAGGATGAACGAGAACGGATCGCGCGACTGTGGGCGCAAGGGCGGCGGCTGCGTCGGCACAATTACCGGCGAGGGCGTGACTGACGGCGTGAGCGTCGCGGTAAGCTGCGGCGTGCCTTCGGTCGGCGGCGTACCGCTCGCCGGGAGCGGCGTGCTGGTTGGCAGCGGCGAGGGCGTGAAGGTCGGCGTCGGACTTGGCGGCACGCTGGTCGGCTGAACGGCGGGCGCTGCCGACGTGTCACCGCGATTGAGCGGCGCTTGAGCGGCGGTCGGCTCGAACTCGATCCAGCCGTAGCCGGGGAAGTAGACCTCGACCCACGTATGCGCGTCGCGCTCCTGTACCACGAAGGCGTTCTCGTCGCTGTTGAACGTTCCCTGCGCGAAACCCGCCGCCATCCGCGCCGGGATGCCCATCGTTCGCAGCATGACCACCATCGCCGAGGCATAGTAATTGCAGTAGCCCTGCTTGTAGTCGAACAACACCCAATCGACCGGGTCTTGCCCGGCGGGTGGCTGCGGGATGGTTTCGTTGTAGGTGATGTTGTAGCGCAGCCACGTTTCGATGGCTTTCGCCTTGTCGTAAGGCGTTTGCGCGTTAGCGTCTGCGACAATTTGGTTCGCTAGGGCGATGGTGCGCCCGGTCACCGACGGGATGTAGTTGGTGTAGATGTCGCGCACCCACTGTGGATAGGTCGTTCCGGCGCTGCGCAGTTCGTCGGCGCTGGCGGTGCTCATCAGGCTGGTGGCGGTGTAGCTGTCGCCGCGATAAAGCACTTTGGTCGGGCGGATCACCGAGATCAGCATGTCCTGACCGACCAGATTGGCGTTGGGCGTATAACGCAGATCAGTACGAGTCGGCAGGTCGATTTGAGCGGGCTGCGGCGCGGCATAAATCAGCCGGGAAGCGCTCAAACCCATGGTGAAGGTCTGCTGCACCGGAACGCGCGCATTGCTCGTCTCTAGGTCGATGGTCAGCGGCGCTTCGGGATCGGTCAGGCGGGTATCCGCCGCCGACGTCCAGCGTCCGTTGTCGTAGTAGTCGAAGACCCGCGCGCGCCAGTAATAGCGGCGCCCTTGCGGCGCTGAGGCGAGAAAGACGACTTGATCGCCGAGGCGGATCGCGCCGCCAAGCTGGAGCGAGTCGCCACCGTAGTAATCGGCGGTCGCGGGACCCTGCACGTCCGCCGAGGCGAACAGGCGGTTCCAAAGCTCGCTCAACTGGGTCAGCGGCTCGGACTGCATGAACTCCTGAAAGTTTTGCAGCCGATCCTGTATGTCGTTGCGCGGGATCGCCCACGCCGCGATCAAGACGATCAGCGCCAGCAGCGCGCCGACGCGAAACACTTGATTGCGCAGCTTGCGCGGGACGTGAATCCCGTTCAGATACCATTCCCACTCGCGGGCGTCGAGGTTGGATCGCACCACCAGCAGCAGCGACAGGAAGGTGAAGGCGATCAAATAGCCGTCGAGGTTCGCCTCGCCGGTGTAGTAGACGCTGTTGCTGATCAGGATCAGCGCGGGCGGCAGAATCGCGCGCCACACGCGGTCGATGCGGAATAGATGCCACGCCAAGTTGTAGCCGAGAAACCAGAATAAGCTGGCGATCAGCAGGGTGAAGACCAAATCGTCCTGATTGATGCCCCCGTTGGTCGCGTCGACAATCCACGTGAACAGGTGCGAAAAGACGCTGTAGATACCGTCGCCGAGATTGCCCGGCTGGTTGAACGCGGCGATCAGCAGGACGAAACAGGCGCCGTAGATCGCGCTGATCATCAAGCCGAGTAGTTCGTTGTATTGGCTGCGCGCCAGCACGAATCCAAACACGACGCTGAGGATGGTCGTCGTCATTAGCGTGGAAAGTTCGAGGGGCCAGCCTGCCGCGTCGAGCGCGAGGACGGGCAGCGCCAGCAGCACCACCGCGATGATCAGGGCGGTCAGGTCGCCGGGCGCGAACACGCTGTGCCACGCGCTGCCGATCCGCCGCGTCCAGCGCGGCAGGTGTAAATCGAGGGTCGTCATTCCAGTAAACTCGCCAAAAGCGCAGAGGAACGGCTGACTGCCGTTCCCCCTCCACCGAACCTCATTGTAATGGGCGCTCGCACCCCTGACAACCCACGCCTCACCGCTGATGCGGGCGCTCAAGCCGGGTTGAGGCTGTAACGCGGACGTGAGATCGCCTACAATGAAAAGGTGTCCAAGCAGGCTGGGTGATCGCGCCTCGACGTAGGTCGGGGTGAGGAAAGTCCGCACTCCAGAGGGTACGGTGCCGGCGAAAAACCGGGCGGGGCGACCCGACGGCTCAGTGCCACAGAGATGTGTATTGCCGCGCACGCGCCAGCGTGCGTTTGGCGAGCGTGAAACGGCGGTGTAAGAGACCACCAGCGCGGTCAGTAATGGTCGCGGCTAGGCAAACCCCACCGGGAGCAAGGTCAAGCAGGCGCAATGAGGCGACTCGTCTCGCGCCGGGTAGACTGCACGACGCGCGGAGTAATCCGCGAGCGAGAGAGATGATCACCCCTCACCTCCGGGTGAGAGACAGAATGCGGCTTATAGGTCAGCTTGGACACACTGCTACAACAACATCAGCCCCGGCAATCGCCGAGGCTGTTTTGCTTCCCCAGCTACTTGATCCGCTCGCAGAACTCGACTCTTTCGCCGTCGGGACCGCGCACGACGAAGTAGCGAATCCCTTGCTCCCAGAAGGGCAGGTAGACCGGCGCGTCCTCGACCGTCTCCAGCCGAGCGGCGCGAACTGCCTCGAAGGTCGCCTCAATATCATCGACGTCCAGCGCGAAGTGATCGACGTGCCCGTCCGCGCGAGCCGCAATTTCGGCACGCTCAGCACCCGCTAGTTGGTACAGCTCCAGCACGAAGTCGCCCAACTGCATCATCCTGACTTGGACAGGTTCCTCGTCTGCCGGGAGCGTGGTCGACATGATCACCGAAAAACCCAGCCGCTCGTAAAAAGCAAACGACTGCTCAATGTTGGTCACCGGCAGCCCCAGATGTTGGAAGCCGGTCACGTGTTCCTTAATCATTATTTGCACCTTTCAGCCCAATCTAAATCTCCATATGCGCCTATTCTAACGTCGAACGACCGGCTGGTACAGTAGAATTTGTCATAACAGGATGAAGTCTGTACAAGCTCGCCAATTGCGGCATCGTGGTAAGCTTGGACATGACGACACTGTAAAAAGGAGTTGATTGAACATGGCAGCACCCGAAGCCGAATCCACCAATCCGCGTGACGGGGACGTGCAGACATCCGCCGAGAAAGCGGAAGGGGACGTGCAGCAGCCGGAATCGCCGCTCGACCCGAAAGAGGAAGCCCGCCGCCGCAGCAAAGAAGACCTTGCGCGCAAGCGGCGTGGATTGCACAACTCGCGCGGCAAACGCTAGATCGGCTGCTCGCGAACTGATGCGGCACTCTGTCACTTCGATTCCCGATCCGGTTACGGATCGGGAATCGAAGTGACATTTGATACTGACCGCAACAAGAAAAGTCATGTATTGTCGATATGAGGTGTTTTGGTCGCGCAGCCGGATCGTGAGTTCGAGGCTCGGCGACCGGGCGCTGATTTTAACGTTGGTGTCCCTGCCCATACGGACGTGCGCAGGGAAAAGAAAAGATGAACAACTCGAGTTGAGCTAGACCGCTGTTTTGTAGATCTCTTGTTTCTTTGCCACCCAACTCGCTTATCCTACGGGATCAGCCGATAAGTCACGGCGAGCCTAGAGCCGTCGCTGACGACTACACGAGCCATCCTCAACTAAACCACAACTTGAAATCCGGCGGATTTTCCACCAAGCCTAATCCTCGCAAAGCGATTTTTATGGTCAGGTCTATTGGTCCCAACGCAAAGGGATTTTGTAGCATGAAGACCGTAATTGCACTCTGTTCACTCTTGGTTCTGTTGGTTGGTGTTTCTCCGGGTTTCGCTCAGGAGAACAGCCGCCCGGTCATCACGTCGAGCAACGGTCAGCAGGTCGTCGAGGTAATTCGTCTGGGGCGCGGGTCGGCGGAACACGTCGCCTATTCGCCTGACGGACAGACGCTTGCCGTTGCCAGTTCAGTCGGGGTGTGGCTCTATCAAGCCTCGGCGCTGGATACTACGACTGAGCCGCCGCTGATTCTGACGCCCGCCGCGGCGGAGGCGCTGGCATTTTCGCCGGATGGCGCAACGCTCGCAATCGCCAGCGACTCGCAGATTCTCTTCTGGGACATCGCTTCGCAGCAGCTAACGCGCACTACCAAGATCAAGACCGACACGAATGCCATCGCCTTCAGCCCGGATGGCTCGCTGCTGGCGATCAATCTCGGCTACAACGGCGTTTCGCTGTGGGACGTGCAAGCCGATGCCGAGCGAGCGACACTGCCGGGGAATCTCCAGCGCGACGCGGCGCTCGTGTTCAGCCCGGATGGGCAGTTGATCGCCGGAAGCACGTCGGATTACGCGGTGCATCTCTGGAAAGTCGCGGATGCCAGCGATATGGTGCTCGCGGGGCACACGCGCTACGTCTACGACTTCGCCTTCAGCCCGGACGGGGCAGTGTTGGCGAGCGCTAGCTATGACGAGACCGTGCGTCTGTGGGACGTCGCCAGCGGCGGCGAACTTGCCGTCCTAACGGGCACCGATGAGCAGCCCATAGCCGAAGCCTATGCCGTTGCCTTCAGCCCGGATGGAAGCCTGCTCGTGAGCGGGCACGCTGACGGCGGTCTAGCACTGTGGGATGTTCCCAGCCAAACACTCAAAACGCTGATTGATACGCAGACCGGAGACGTGCTCGACGTTGCTTTCAGCCCGGATGGAACGCAGATCGTGACCGCTGGCGCTCAACCCGCCGTGCAGCTTTGGGATGCTGCCGCCGTCGCGGAGATCAAAGCAGCGGTAGGGCATACCGCCTACATGAGCACGGTGAGTTTCAGCCCCGACAGTACCACGCTGGCGATTACGGATTGGTCAAAGAATATTTGGCTGTGGGATACCGCCTCCATGCAGCAGTTGAATTTCGTCACCCCGATCAATGGCGTGCCATCGACCAGCACCGAAAATGTGACCAATGCGGCTTTTTCGCCGGATGGTCAATTGGTCGCGGCTTCTGATGGCTTTGACGTGATCCTATTTGACGCTGCCACTCATGCCGAAGTGCGCAGCCTGAGCGACTGCGTTGGCACCGCCGAGAGTTTCGTCTTCAGCCCGGATAGTTCGCTCTTGGCACTGGCAGCCAGCGAAGGTATGTGTCTCTTCAACGTGCAAACTGGCGAATTATTGGCGTCGTTTACGATGAGCGATTGGGCAAACAGCGCCGCGTTCAGCCCCGATCAGACCTTGATCGCGGTTGCGAGCAAAGATCAAACGGTACACGTTTACGGTCTGCCTTGATCGAGATTCAAGCCGGGACGGTGATCGCTTAGTAGGCGGCGATCACCGTTTTTGCGGCGTGTCAAGCCAAGGACTCACAAAACTGTGGTATCATTTAGTGAGGCTACTGCTCACGATCACAGGGTGAAGGTCGTTGATTTAGAGTCCCGATAGCATTCCCTACTCAAATCGCTCGTCGGAACCCCCGCGATCTGTTCGGGGGTTTTGTTTTTCCGTGATCCAGTAGCTATCCGCAGACGTAACCTACGAAGGTCGGCATCCATTCTAGGTTCTAGAAAGAAGGTAACCATGAATCTCGAAACAATTTCCTCCAAACATCTGAATGAACTCGAAGGATTGGTGCGAGAGCTTCAGTTGGTGATGCGCAAGGCGAGTTTGCACAATGAACCCCTAGCGAAGGAACTGCATGACTTTGAACTGGAACTGGGGCAGGTGCGTCGCACCCGCTTTGACGCTGCAAATCCCGAATACATTGGCTATTAGGTTCATGTGAGGCTGATTTCGCCCGGCTAGACGAAGGAATCCGTATGAACAGTCAATACAATATCCGTGAAATGCGTAGACGACAAGTGATGAGAGGCGCTATTGCCGAGGGGATTTTCACCGATCACCAGAGCGATGGGGTCTGCGAACAATTGCTTGGCGAAGGTTGGCTCGAACGTGCCGCGCCGATTGCGCTGCGTCCGCACGTCAACCGCGCCCATGCTTATTTGCCGACCGAAAAAGCGATTACCGAATGGAACACGGACGTTTCGCCGTGAGGATTGCGCAGCGGCGACGCGCCCCAGCGATTGCGGTGGCTCACCGAGAGGAGCCTAATAATGACTGAAAGTACCCATCTCGATTATTTGGAATGGCAAGCGCTGGTGATTCTGTACCGGAACAAGGAGCGCGCGTCGAGTCCCTCCCGTTACGTCGGCTTGCAGGCGACCGTGACGCGGCTGATTAAGCATCAACCACCGCTGGCTGAGTGGGTGGGCAAGCCGTCGGAGAACCAGCTTCACATCACCACCGAAGGAATCTCGTTTTACGAATCTGGGACCTAGCAGCACGCCGAACTATTCGGTCGCCTGATCGGGATTGACGGATTATTCCGGCACCGTCGCCAGCGACAGACAGTTTTGGCGACCGCCAACGCTGGTTCAGTTCTCCTGCGGGGACACGGCATTTGATGCCGTTAACCAATTGAAAGTCCAGCGGCACTTGAGCAATTGACCGGGGCAATGTACCATCTACGGGCGCTGCGCCTCCTTGACCGTAGATGTGATTAGCAGCATGACCTCTAAAATCACGAACGCTGAGAAAATCCGGCTCCTGCCGTGGAACATCGCGCTGAACGGCTTCAACAGCGTTTTCGCGCTGCTGACGTTTTTCGGGTCAGCCTTCGTCCTCTTTCTCGACCAGCTTGGCTCCAATAATTCGCAGATCGGCTTCTTGCTGTCGATGATGCCGTTCTTTGGCATCGTCGCTATCTTCATCGCTCCGGCGGCGGCTCGCTTCGGTTACAAACGCACGTTTGTGACCTTCTTCGGCATTCGCAAGCTCGTGACCGCCTGCCTGCTGCTCACCCCTTGGGTGATGGCGCAGTTTGGCAAAGAAGCCGCGATCACGCTGGTGACGCTGGTCGTGATGGGCTTCGCGCTCTGCCGGGCGCTTGCGGAAGTCGGCAGTTATCCTTGGTCACAGGAATACATTCCCAACTCGATCCGGGGTAAACACAGCGCCGTCAACGACATGGTCTCGCGGATCGTCAGCATCTTGACGATTGTATTCGGCGGGTTCATTCTCGGCTTAGGGACGGGGCTGGATCGCTTTATGCTCTTGTTCGCCATCGCCATCGTCTTTGGGCTGCTGGCGGTCTGGGCGGCGACTCACTTGCCGGGAGGCAAACCCGTATCCGCCAGCGGCACGTCCTACCGGGATATGCTGCGCGTGTTCCGCGACCGGAATTTCAACTTGTATCTGATCGGCATTGGGATAGTCACACTGGCAAGCGCGCCGCTGGCGTTTTTGCCGCTCTTTATGCAAAACCAAATTGGGCTGAGCGACAGTGAGATCGTGTGGCTGCAGCTTGGGACTATCGCCGGGGGCTTTTCCGCGACCTATCTCGTCGGCTGGGCATCGGATCGCTACGGTAGCAAGCCGGTTATGCTGACCGGGCTGTGCGCCCGCGCGCTGCTGCCGCTTGGCTGGCTGCTGATGCCGCGCCACGCGGACTCCAGCTTGCTGGTAGCGCTGATCATCGCCTTCCTGTGGGGCATCTCGGAGATCGCGTGGCTGATCGGGTCAGCGCGGCTCTTGTTTGTCACCGTCGTACCAACAGAGAAGAAATCCTCGTACATGGCGGTTTTCTACTCTGCGATTGGCATCATCGGCGGCGTGAGCCAGATCATCAGCGGGAACGTGCTGGATGCGACCGCGTCGATCTCCGGTCGATTTCTGATCTTCTCGCTCGACCAGTTCACGCCGCTCTTCATCGTCGGCATGGTTTTGACTGCGTCCGCCGTCTTTCTGTTCCGGGGCGTGCAGGCGGGCAGCGAAGTCAGCGTGAGAGACTTTGCCAGCCTGTTCGTGCACGGCAATCCGTTCGGGGCGTTCGGATCGCTGATCCAGTACCACCGCGCCCGCGATGAGCATGACGTGGTGGTCGTCACCGAGCGGATGGGGCAGACCAAAAGCCGCCTGACCGTCGACGAACTGTTAGAGACGCTGCAAGACCCGCGCTTCAACGTGCGCTTTGAGGCGACCATCTCGATTGCGCGCATGGGCAGCGATCCGCGCTTGGTCGAGGCGCTCAGCAGTATGGTCGACGGCACAGAGATTTCGCTGAGCGTGATCGCGGCGTGGGCGCTCGGACGGATCGGCGATGAAGCCGCGCTTCCCACCCTGCGCAACGGCTTGAACTCGCCTTATCGCTCCATTCAAGGACACTGCGCCCGGTCATTGGGCACGCTCGGCGACGTGAGCGTCGCGCCGCTGCTGCTGGATCGGCTCAAAGGCGAAAGCGATAAGGGGCTGCGGATCGCTTTTTCGTCGGCGTTAGGGAGTCTCCGCTCGCGCGACGCGCTGCCGATGTTGTTCGAGGTCTTGAAGACGACCGAGAACGAAGGCGCGCGGATGGAACTGGCGCTTGCCA
Source organism: uncultured Chloroflexia bacterium (assembly GCA_963826685.1). Lineage (GTDB taxonomy): Bacteria > Chloroflexota > Anaerolineae > Aggregatilineales > Phototrophicaceae > Flexifilum. Next base: position 715,225 of record CAWGYC010000014.1, read on the forward strand.
TCGCGCGCGTGCTGGGAGAGGGCGAGCACCATTTCATTAGCGTGGTGCGCCATCTGCGGTTGGATCAGGGGACGGCGGCGGCGCAAGAGATCACCGCGTGGCGACACAAACATGCGCGAACGTTAACGCCCGACGTTCGGGCGATGCTCGATTCCTGCGCTGATCAGTTTGCTCGGGGACGGCTAGACGAAGGCGCTCGCTCGCTCAGTGCCGCGCTCAAAGTGCTGCCCCAAGCCGAGAACAAGGTAGGGACGGCGATTTTGAGTGAAAGTGCCAATGTTTTGGAGAAGGACGGCACCAAGCGGATCGAATATCTTGTCCTTGCGCTCCACGCGCTGCATAACGCCGAATAAGCCGCGTTTGCGCTCATCCGCCGGAGGATCGGCGAATAATCAGGGTTGCTGGCAGAACGACGTGCTGGGCGACGTGCGACTTGCGCTCGATGGCGTCCAGCAGCAAGCCGGTGGCGACCGCGCCTTTGTCGCGCAGGGGTTGGCGGATTGTCGTCAGGGGCGGATCGAGCCGGGTTGCAGTGGGCAGATCGTCGAAGCCGACGACCGCCACGTCGTCGGGGATGCGGCATCCGGCGTCGTGCATCGCTTCGTAAATCCCCATCGCCATGATGTCGCTGCATGAGAAGATCGCATCGACGTTCTGATCCAGCAGTTGTTTCGTGTTCTCTTGGGCGATGCTGCGCTGAAAATCCCCATAGGCGATCAAGTCATCGCGCAGCCCGGCGTCGCGCATCGCCTCTCTGAATCCCTCTAGGCGCTCTACCGCGTCCATGTTGTCCATCGCTCCCGCCATGATACCGATCCGGCGACGACCGTTGCTGATCAGGTGCTCGACTACAGTTCGGGCGGCGGCAGCGTTGTCGATGGTGACGTAGCTGACGTGGCTGTCGTGCGAGCCGGGACGCTCGACCATCGCCAACGGGATGTTCATTTCGACCAGATAGCCGATCAACGAGTGGTTGATCGCGGCGGAGGCGAGGATCACGCCGTCCATTAAGCCGTTTTGCAGAATCCGCCGGTAGAAAATGCCTTCGTCTTCGCCGGACTGCCGCACCCAGAGCAGCATCGCGTAGTCGCGCTCGACGGTGGCGGCGGAGACTCCTTCGAGCAGTGCCGGGAAGTAATACGGATCGTTGAAAAAGACGTGGTATTCGTGCGGAACCACGACGCCGATTACCTGCGTGCGCCCCGTGACCATCATCCGGGCGATGGTGTTCGGGTTGTAGCGCTCTTCCTCGATGATCTTCAGGACGTACTCACGGGTTTCAGTTTTGACGTTCGGATCGTCATTGATCACCCGCGAAACGGTGGAGCGCGAAACGCCCGCTTTTCGAGCGATGTCCTCTAAACTCGGTCGTTTTCCGTTTCTCACGTCGTGTCCTTAACCCATGAGAGCGTGGGAGCGCTCCCAATTACCCTATCATAGTGAAGATTTCACCCCTGTCAATATATGTTATAAAATTTTTCAGGAATATAAAAGTCCGGCTCGCCGGACTTTTACGATCATAGGGAAGATTGAGGCGGAATATCGCTAAGGCTGAAGTGCCGCGATACTTGTCGTTTCGGTGCAGGGACGCGGCTGGCGCTGCCAACGGCGCGTACTGATCCACAGGCTGAGACGGCGGATTGCTGAGGTCGCGCCGGTGTTCTCACGGAGTTGTTGGCTGAGCCGGTAGTTCGCGGCTTCGCGTTCGAATTGGCGGCGCTGCACGGCGATTTCAAGTTCGGTCGGAAACATGCTTACCTCTTTCTGCTGAACCATACTTCTATCGTATGGCGTAAAGAGGTTATAATCAGTCCTCATTAAAACAAGTTTTATGAGTGTTTGTTAAGACCATGTACAGTCCGACGACACGCTTATTGACCCTGCTTGAACTGCTGCAATCGCGCGCGGAAATGTCCGGCGCGGAACTCGCGCAGCGCCTCGAAGTGGATGTGCGCAGCATCCGGCGCTACGTCACCATGCTGCGGGATATGGGCATTCCGGTCGAGAGCGAGAAGGGGCGTTACGGCGCTTACAGTCTGCGACCGGGCTTTCGGCTGCCGCCGCTGATGTTCACCAATACCGAAATCCTCGCCGTGATCCTCGGCTTGATGGCGGTGCGGCGCTTGGGCATGGCGACCAGCGGCGGCAGCGAGAGCGCCGCTGCCAAGATCGAGCGCGTGCTGCCGGACGAACTCCGCGATCACGTCCGTTCGCTGCAAGGTGTCCTCAGCTTGGATATGCCCGCTTATGCCTCGGTCGCGGAGGACGTGCTGGCGCGCTTCAGCATCGGCGCCTACACCCGGACGCGCCTCTGGATCGTTTATCTGGGTGGGGAGCGTGGCAGCCTCACCGAGCGGTCGATTGATGTCTACGGGCTGGTCTATCATACCGGCTATTGGTATGCTGTCGGCTACTGTCATTTGCGCGCGGGGCTGCGCGTCTTCCGGCTGGATCGGGTGCAGCAAATTCAGGTGTTGGACGAGACCTTCGCGCCGCCGCCGGACTTCGACGCGCTCGATTACCTGATCAAGTCGATTGCGACCATCCCAAATGGCTGGGAGGTCGAGGTGCTGCTGCAGGCGACGCTCGAACAAGCGCAGTATCGCGTCCCGCCGGACGTCGGAATCCTTGAGCCGACGGCGGAAGGCATTGTGCTGCGCTGCTACGCCGATGGTTTGGATTGGATGGCGCATTTTCTGATCAACACCCGCTTGAACTTCACTGTGATCCGACCACCCGAACTGCGCGCCAAACTGCGCGATGTCGCTTATCAGGTGATCGACATGGTGAGCGACCTGCCCGATACCTAGTCCGCCCGCTTTCCACCCCTCAGCCCCCCTTGCGTGTGAGAGGGGTCGGGGGTGAGGGCAAAGTTTGGTAAGTAACTTTATCTAAGCGCCGTCTGATCCAATGAAGCGTTGAAAATAGAAGCGCAGGTGCGAAATGAACGAAACGTTCAATGAGATCAATCGGCTGTCGGAGGAGCGTCTCAATTTGTACCGGCTCGCCGGTAAGCAGCATTTGACCGCTGCCCAGCAGCAGCGGCTGAGCGAGGTTCCGAATCAGCTTGAAGTCCTGTGGGATCAATACCGCCGTGAGGTCGCTTCGGAGCATCGCGGTCAGGATGAGAATCGGCGCGCGGCATAAGTTCTAGCGCTACGAACAGAGCAGAAATACTTGTAAGGGCGGGTGTACGCTAGCACACCCGCCCTTACTTTGTTTATAGCTTCCCCTCCCCATTTCGTGATGAGGAGACTTTCAGGACTCTTCCGAAACTGCCTTTACCCCCTCTCTACGAAGTGGAGAGGGGGCAGGGGGTGAGGTTCCCTTAGCCTTGCCCGACGACGATCTCGATACTGTCGCTGGCGAGGGTCGTCCCGTCGAAGCGCGACGCCGTCAGCGCGTTGATACGCAGATGCGTGCCGGGGCTGATGCCGCGCAGCTCGATCAGCATTTGCCAGACACCGTAATCACCGTCAACTGAGGGGTTAAGGTTGCGCGGCTCGTCGACCAACACGTTACCCGATTGGTCGACAATCTGCACGTGAACCTGATTCCCGTTGCGGCGATCCGCCGACCCCGCGATCATCAGCGTTTGTCCGGGGTCGGCAATCGTCCCCGGCAGCGGCGCGGTGATCTTGACGAAATTGGCGGTATTGGTTGGGTCGCCATAGATCACGTGGATGCTGGCGTAGGCGACGATCCCGCCGTTCTGCGCCGAGGTCGAGAAGGCGACGATGGTGCCGCGCGTCCCTTCGGCGGTGTTGACTTGCAGCGTAATCTGCCAGTCGCCTTCGCCGCCCGTGCCCGCGTCCGGCGCGTTGATGGTGGTCGAGTCTTCGGTGAGCACGTTGCCCGCGTCGTCCAGCGCGCGCACGACCACGTTGCCTTCGAACAGCCGTCCGCCGCGCCCGTTGATGGTGATCGGGCTGTCGAGGCTGAGGGTCTGGTAAGGCAGCGGATCGGTGATAGTCACGTAGGGACCGCCGTTATCCTGACCGAAGATCACATTCACGGCGTCGGCAATTGGCGCGCTGGCGTCGAACGGCGTCGGCACGTAGGCGTAAATCATCCCGCGCGATCCAGCGGTGGTATCGACGTTCAATAGCGCTTGCCAAGTGAAGTCGCCCCGGTCGTTGACCGGCGTGAGCGTCGCTTGCGTCTCGGCGAGGACGTTGCCCTGACTGTCGATCACGCGGACGAAGACGTCCCCGTCGAAGGGACCGACCACGCGCCCGGTGACCTGAACTTGTCCCGACGGCGTGACCGAACCATCCGCCGAGGGCTGGGTGATGAACAACTTTTGCTCGGACTGCGGCTGTCCGACCACGACCACGTTGGAACTAAACGTCACGTTGATCAGCGCGTCGGCGATGATCGCGCCGTTGGTGGGCGACTGCGCGACCGCGTAGATCGTGCCGCGCGTGCCATCTGGCACTAATAGGCTTAGGCTGACTTGCCACTGATTAGACGTGGCGCGCGTCGTTTGCTGCGCCAGCAGATTGCCGTTCGAGTTCGAGCGCGCGCACCACCACGTCGTTGCCGGCGAGATTGGTGCCCGACCCGCTGACCGGAACGCGATCCGTCGCGTCGGCTTGAGCGTTATCACTCGGCGACAGGATGCTGATCGTCACCGGCTGCGGCTGCGGCGTCACCGGCAGACGCGGCACGCGCAGCGATTGCCCGGTGTAGACGAGATTGGCGTTGGTGATGCAGTTTGAGTAGGCGAGGTCGGTCACCGTCGTGCCGACGCGCTGCGAAATCCGCAGCAGGGTATCGCCCGCCTGCACTACGTAAATGGGCCAGTCGGTGCGGATATAGCACTGTCCGTTGAAGTAGACGTCCACCCGCGACGACGCGACGATGGAGCCGTTCTGCGGGCTGGTGATGAAAGCATAGAGCGCGCCCGGTGTTCCCGGTGGGACGTTCACCAGCAGGTTGACCGACCAGAACCCATTCTGATCGTAGACCGTTGACTGCTGCGTCAGCGTGTTGCCGAAGGTGTCCAGCGCGCGAACGACGATGTTGTTCTCGAACGAGTTCGCGCCGAAGCCCTCGACGTGAACCTGCGTGTTGACGCCGACGACCGTCTTCTGCGGCGGGCTGGTAATGATCACCACCGGCGAGGCGTTGTTCGACCCCCACGTCACGGTGATGCTCTTTTGCGCGACGATGTTGTTCCCGGCGTCGCGGGCGATGGCGTAGATGATGCCCGCCGTCCCCGGCTGCACGCCGACCGGCAGATCGACGCTCCAGTTCCCGGCGTTATTGACCGGGATCGTCGCTTGGTTGATCGAATTGCCGTTGGAGAACGCAGCGATCACCGTGACCTGCTTGACCGGCAGGTTATGGCTCGTCCCGGTGATGTGAACCGGATGCGTAATGTCGACCGTCGCGCCGTTCGCGGGCGAGGTGATGTTGACTCCCGGTGACGAGGCGTTGCCCCACGTCAGGTTGACCTGATTCGAGGTGGCGATGGTGCCGCCGTTGGTCGCATAGGCGATCAAGTAGCCGGGCGTGCCGTTGGCGACGTATTGGTTGAAGACGATGCTGGCGGTGAAATTGCCGTTCACCTGCTGGGTGGCAACCTGCTGCCCAACCGGGTTTCCGTTGCCATTCACGTAGGCGTAAACCGTGATCGTCGTGCCGCCCGGCAGATTGCTGGACGCGCCGGAGACCACGACCGGAACCGACGTATCAACCGTCGAGTTATTGATCGGCGAGCTGATCAAGAGGGTGGGCTGCTGGGGTGGTGGCGGCACGTCGGTGAAGTTGAGACCGACGACGTTCGAGGTCGCGACTGTCGTCCCGCTGTTGACGATGAAGGCGACGAGGCTGCCCGTCGTCGTCTGGTCGGCATCAGGGACGGTCTTGCTGACGTTCAACGCCCACGTGCCATCGCCATTAGGGACAACGCCTGCTTCGCCCAAAGTGCTGCCGCCCGCGTTTCGCATCCGCACGAGGACAGTCGCGCCGAACGGAAGGCTGGTCGTCGTGCCGCTGACCGGAATCGACCCGTTAATGCTGAAGGTCGCGCCATTCGCCGGGTTGGTGATTGTGACGGCTGCTCCGCCCGGCGGAATGTTGGTCGGGGTAGCGGTCGGCGGGACACTGGTTGGCGTCGGCGTGCTGGTTGGTGGTGGCGGGGGTGCCGCTGTACCGAAGGTGACCTGAATGGTCGACGTCCCAACCACGACGCCGTTTATGTCAATCACAGAAGCGATCAACTGCCCGTGCGTCCCCGGCGTCACGCGACCTTCGAAGTCGAGCGTCGCCTGCCACGTGCCGCTCGTGCCGGTGCCAAGACCGGCGGTTTGATCCTGAGCGAACATGTTGGTTTTAGTATCGTCCCACGCGCGCAGTTGCAGGCTGCCGGTATCGGGGAAGTCGTTGTAAGCGACCATGACGTCCAGCGGCGCGTCGACATTGTCGATTGTGTCGTTGTTCAGCGGATCGGTGATATTTACCGACGGCACCAGTGCCGCCGCGACGCTCGCCGAAAGGGCGATGATAGCCGAAAAAATGAGTAGGATAACGCTGCGTTTAGACATCCATGACACCTCCACATCTAGGGTTTTTGCTGTCTTACTTAATTAGACAATTTAGCGCCTGCCAGCGATCCTGACTATCGCCCTACGCCTAAGTTGGTAAAAACAAACTTTTAGCGTATTTTATCACTAAATGCTGGCGTTCTATTTGCCTATCATCGTAACGCCAAATACACTAAGAAAGGTAACATGAAATAGAATTGCTCGCTATCGGTGGGCGATTTCAGCCCACCTTCGATCACGGCTATAATGTGTTCACGCGCGATGGGCACGACTTATTGGAATGACGAACAAAGATCATGATCCCTCAGCCTGACCAAGCAGCCATCAACGGGACGCTGACCAAGCGCAACCGTGAGCTTTCGATCCTGAACACGATTGCCGACGCGCTCAACCGCGAGGTCGATCTCGCCCGCGCACTTGACGCGGCGCTGCAAAAGATCGCCGAGCTGTTCGACGTGCAAACCGGCTGGGTTTGGCTTCAGCGCGAGGATACCGGCGCGACTTATCTGGCGGCGGCGCTCAACCTGCCGCCCGGCTTGGCGAACGATCCCGCCCGTATGGAGGGCGGCTACTGCTACTGTCTGGACAAATATGCGCTCGGCGAGATGGAGAACGCGCGCAACGTCAGCATCATCACCTGCACGCGGCTGCAAGGGCTGGAGCAGGGTGCGGAGGGGCTGCGCTATCATGCCAGCGTGCCGCTCTATCATCATAATAAGCGAGTCGGCGTGCTCAACGTCGTCAGCGCGGATTGGCGCGAACTCTCCGACGACGATCTGCGGCTGCTGAACACGGTCGGCGACATGCTCAGCATCGCTATCGAGCGGGCGCAGTTGTTCGCCCACAGCATCGAGTACGGGGCGGCGGAGGAGCGTAACCGCCTCGCCCGTGAGATTCACGACACGCTGGCGCAGGGCTTGACCGCGATCACGCTTCAGCTTGAAACCGCAGACGCGCTGCTCGACGCAAATCCTGATTCCGCTCGCAGCGCAGTGCAGAAGGCGCTGTCGTTGACCCGCGCTAGCCTCGAAGAAGCGCGCCGCTCGGTGCTCGATTTGCGCGCCGCGCCGCTGGAACGGCGGACGTTCTGCGAGGCGCTGACCGATCTGGTTGCCCAGTATGGCGCCGAGTGGAAGCTCGAAACCAAGTTCGACGTGATCGGCGGGAATCACCCGCTCCCCATTCGCATTGAGTCGGGTTTGTACCGCATGACACAGGAAGCGCTGACCAACGTCGTCCGCCACGCCAACGCCCAACACGTCCGCGTCGAGTTGACGACCATGCCCGATCAGGTCGTGCTGCTGATCGAGGACGACGGGCAGGGCTTCGACACTGAGGCGCTGGCGAAGGGGCGTTTTGGATTGGTCGGCTTGAACGAGCGCGCCCGGCTGATCGGCGGGACGCTTGAAGTGTGCAGCGTCCCCGGCGAAGGCACGGTCTTAACAGTTATCGTCCCATTGGAGTCCGCATTATGAGCATCCGCATCCTCGTCGCCGACGATCACCCGGTCGTGCGCGACGGTTTGGTCGCCATTCTGAGCACGCAGCCCGATTTCGAGGTCGTCGGCACGGCGGCGAATGGGCGCGAAGTCGTCGCGCAGTTCGGGCAGATCGCCCCGGACGTGCTGCTGCTCGATCTGGAAATGCCGGAAATGGATGGCGTCGAGGCGCTCAAAGCGCTGCACGCGCAGGGCATCGACGTGCGGGTGATCGTCTTCACGGCGTTCGACACCGACGAGCGTATCCTCGGCGCGGTGCAGGCGGGCGCGCAGGGCTATCTGCTTAAGGGCGCGCCGCGCGAGGAGCTTGTTCGAGGCGATCCGCGTCGTCAACGGCGGCGGATCGCTCTTGCAGCCGATTGTCATGTCCAAGCTGCTGCACCACATCAGCCAGCGCGATCAAGCGCAGCCCGCCGAGACGCTCTCCCCGCGCGAGTACGAGGTGCTCGGCTTGATGGCGCGCGGCTTGCAGAACAAGGAGATCGCCGCCGAACTGGTGATCAGCGAGCGGACGGTCAAGTTTCACGTCAGTTCGATCTTGGGCAAGCTCGGCGCGGGCAACCGCACCGAAGCCGTGACGATGGCGCTCCAGCAGGGCTTGATCGAGCAGTAGTAGCTCTTGAGAAAGAGATTCAGATCAAGTTAGAAGTTCTTTGAGTGCCCTAATAAGACTTTCCATACCACCTTTGAAGTAGGGATCGCGCTGGATATTTATTCCTTGTCGCCAAGCCAATTCGCTCAAAGAGGTTGGTAACGCACCTTCTTGGGGTGCTTTTGCGTTTTGGACAAATACGGGAATGACGGGAATCCTGCGATTTAATGCAGCCTCGATTTCAATCCTTACAAAGTCTTTTGGGTCATCGATACGACGTTGTCCATATTCATTTGTGACAGCGAGCCATTTATCGCCAATCACTGCCAACAGTGCTGAACACTGGCTTACGTTTTGGGTGAGATAGTCTTTGAAATTAACGCCCAGAGGAATAGAGTCCACGTCTTTAAATATTTGCTCTTCTGAAAAATTGCGGACAAGCCAATCATAAATACGACCTGTCGTGTCTGCTGTATCATCGCGGCGGTACGAGATGAAAATTAGTTTCCTTTTCTCCTCCACTTCCGGTTGATCTTCTTCATTCGACGCGATGTCGTTGATTTTACTGGGGGCGGTGGAAGGTTTCCACTCAGTTTTAATTGAACCATAGAACGAGAATGGTTCTCCACCACTATCAAGATCTTTAGATAAGTCAGCCCGTATCGCTCGGAGAGCCTCATCAGAATCGGCGGGGATTTGTCGTACACGGCTGCTATAAGTTTGAATAATACGGGATTTATCCGTATCGCTGATCATCGGTTCATATTGATTGGGGAAGGCTAAATATAGAATGCCGTTGCGCATGTCAGCGGCACGGTCAAATCTGGTTGGAATGCGCTCCAAGATTTCATCAAGCATTTGCTGGAGCTTTACGTTATCTGCGACGATGCTTGCTGGGCTGGATGTTGCTTAAGCTCATTTGCGAACAGAATCAGAAGTAAGAACTGTGGGAATTTTAGATGATAGCGTTGTCCTGCCGTGCAAAACCATGCTCTAACGCTTTCCAGATTTCTGCATTGGCGGGCGGGAGTTGTAATTTGCCTTGTTCTGCTACCCAACGGATTGCCGCAGATTTCCCCTCGAAAGTCATAAAGCTGGAAGGCAAAAAGTAGACGAAATAGATGTCAGCTAAGATCATCCATAATGCCGATGCTGCCCCACTCATTTGTTGCTGCAATTTTTGAGAAAATGACTGATCAGAACCTAAGATGCGGGTTGTCAACAAAGCGAAATTTAACTTCAGCTATGTTCTCCGCTGTCCAAGCAATTTGATCGGACCATAGCTAGAGACTTGTTATCGAGCAGGCAACGGCTCGCAAATTCATTAAATGCTTGATAGAGAGGTGCATAGATCGCATATTTAGGCATAACGTACACTCCTGTGTTGATAGGCTTATTGTATAAACTATTTGGGGAATTCGGTAATCAAATGAGCTGTACCGACGTACAGTCCCCGAACTGAACCCCACGCCGGACGATTTAACTGCTCCCCTGTGCTTTAATGGAAGCATAGTGAATTAGAGGAGCATCTTTCATGAGCTGAAAATAAATCCCGCGTTGCCGTCATTACCGGCGCAAGTCGCGGTTTAGGCGAAGTCCTCGCCCGATTTCTGGCGGGGCAGGGCTATAACTTGATCCTCAACGCGCGCGGCGGCGCGGCGCTTGATGCGACCGTCCGCTCGCTGGCGAGCTACGGCGTGCAGGTCAAAGCGATTGCCGGAGACGTTGCTGAGCCATCGACGCGCCGGGCGATAGTCGAATTGGCGCGCAAGCTCGGCGGATTGAACCTGTTGGTCAACAACGCCTCGACCCTCGGCGTTTCGCCGCTGGTGTCGCTGACCGAGCATCCGCTGGACGCGCTCGAAGCCGTTTACCGCATCAACGTGATCGCGCCGCTGGCGCTGATTCAGGAGGCGCTGCCGCTGCTCAAGGCGAGTCACGGCTTGGTCGTCAACCTCAGCAGCGACGCCGCTGTCGGCGGCTACGAGACGTGGGGCGGCTACGGCAGCAGCAAAGCCGCGCTCGACTTAATCTCGCTCACATTGGCAAACGAACTTAAAGACGATGGCGTGAGCGTCGTCAGTGTCGATCCGGGTGAGATGCGGACGACGCTCTATCAAGAATCCGACCCCGGCGCGGACATTTCCGAACTGCCGCTGCCCGACGTGACTCTCCCGTTTTGGGCATGGCTCTTTGGGCAGGACGGCGCGGCGATCAGCGGCGGACGTTATCAAGCGCAGGGTGAGCAGTGGCAGGCGGTGCAGTCATGAAACGCGAAGAACTGATCTTTTCCCGTCCCCGTGAACTGCAAGCGACCGCGCCCGCCGAAGCGCGCGGCGTCCCACGCGATCAAGCGCGGCTGATGGTCAGCACCGAGACAGCAGCCGGCGCGCAGCATGAGCACGCCCACTTCTACGACTTGGCGCGCTTCCTCAACCCCGGCGATTTGCTGGTCGTCAACGACAGCGGCACGCTGGCGGCGAGCCTGCCTGCGCGCAGTGAACAAGAGTGCTTCATCGTCAACTTTGCCACCGATTTCGGCAATGGGACGTGGCTGGTCGAGCCGCGCTGGAGCACCAGCCAGCCCGGTCCGCTGCCGCTGCGTCCCGGCGAGCAGATCGAGGTCGCCGGGTTGAACGTCAGGTTGATCGCCAGCTATCCCGGCTTGCCGCGCCTGTGGTTCGCGCAGGTGGACGGTGACGTGCTGGCAGCAATGGATCGAGTCGGTCAGCCCATCCGTTACGGCTACGTCGAGCAAGCCTATCCGCTGGCGACCTACCAGACCGTGTTCGCGCAGCATCCCGGCAGCGCCGAGATGCCGTCAGCCGCTTATCCGTTCACGGAGCGGGTGGTAAACGACTTGCGGGCGCGTGGCATCCAGATCGCCGCGATCACGCTGCACACCGGCGTGTCGAGCCTCGAAGTCGAGACCGAAGTTGTCGAGGAACACCCGCTTTACCCGGAGCCGTTCACGGTGTCCGAAGCGGCGGCGCGAGCGGTCAACGCCGCCAAGCGCGAGGGGCGGCGGGTGGTCGCCACCGGGACGACGGTCGTCCGTGCACTCGAATCGGCATGGAACGGGCACGAAGTCGAGCCACGTCACGCCTTCACGCGGTTGTATGTCCACCCGGCGCGCGGCGTCAAGGTGATCGACGGCTTGATCACCGGGCTGCACGATCCGGTGACGAGTCATCTGGCGATGCTCTACACGATTGCCGGGCAGGATGCGATCCGCTCGGCGTATGCGGAAGCGATCAAACAGGGCTACCTGTGGCACGAGTTCGGCGATAGCCACCTGATCTTGCCGGATCGCGCCGCTGATCAGCCAACTCGCGCTTGGCGGGGTGTCACGGTCGCGTCAGGGGATTGAGTACCACCGCCGCGTGATGCCATACGTACCAAGTTAAGCAGTTTCAGGCTCGTACCGACCCCCTCCCCGCGCACTTCGCGCAACCCCACTCGCGAATTCGGGAGGAGTTGGGGGTGGGGTCAAAAGCGCAGAATTAGGGAAAGATCGCCTTAAGTTGGTGTCTAGAGACATTCAATTGACCACCCCTACAAGAATCCGTTTATGCCCTAATGCCCCCACGACATGACGTCGAAATCCAGCACGGGCAGCAGCGTTTGATCGTCCACACCCGGCGCGGGGATACGCTTTTGATCGCCGTACCAGTACACCGCCAGCACCACGTGATACGTTCCCACCGTCAACGGATAAGGAAGCTGGAGCGTTCGTTCTTCGACGTAAAGCTGCCCCGGCTGCCATTGACTGGTGGCGCTCGGCGCGTCGATCACGGCGGGCGCGCGGTCGTCCTGCGCGATCACCTCCCCCGCGTCGTCGAGGATAAAGACGCCGACGCTGTAATCGAGCGGCAATGGACTCTCCGCCGACCACCACAGCCGCAGCCTGAGCGGATCGCCTTCGTGAAAGATCGGCACGCCGGTCACGTCCGGGAGTTCGCCGCCGTGAAAGATCGTGCCGTTGTCAAAGGTGACGCCCGCTGGGTCGGGTGGCGCTTCGTACAGCCGGAACAAGCCTTCCGGCGGTCCGACGAACCGCTCGGCGATCCGTCCCTGCTCGACGACATCGCGGACAGCGGGCGTCGCGCCCGCCGAGCCGGTCACATACCACACGCGGCGCTGATCGTCGGGGCTGGTGACGTACTGGAGTCCATCCGGGAAATAGACGCGGGTGTAATACTCAAACACTTCGGGCGCGCCGCAGCCGCAGTTCGGATCGATCAGCAGGACGTCACCGGGACGCAACTGGCCGCGCAGCCAGTCGAAGGCGGTCGCCAGCGGCGGCTGCGGAATTTGCATCTCGTTGAGCGGGATCGGCAGCAGCATCACGACGGCGAACGCCGCCGCTGCTGTTGTGCGCCCAACACGAGGCAGGCGCGCGAGTCCCTGCCCGATCAGCAGGGCGATCCCGGGCATGACCCACCACGCATAGCGCACGTTGAAAAATCCAATCAGACTGTTACTGAGGTAAAGCGCAGCCGGCAGCAGCGCCCAAACGATCAGCCCGGCGGCGATCCAGCGGCGCTTCGTCCTGATCAGTAGTGCCAGCGCCAGCGCGATCAGCACCAGCCAGAGCAGGGGAGCGCTGCTCGTCCAAAGGCGGTACATCTCGACCACCGCGCCGGGGAAAGGCTGGAGCACCATATTCGCCAGCACCTCGCCCCGTCCGCTCACCATCGAGAATTTGCTGGCGATCTCCGGCAGCGTGATCAGCAGCGCGAGTCCTCCGGGCAGCCACCAGCGCCAGACGCGGCGGCGATAGACGATCAACGTGAACAGCGCCAGCGCGCCGAGCGCCGGGAAACTCGTCATCGAGACGCTGATCATCGCCGCCATCGTCAGCGCGAACAAGATGGCGCGTGGCAAGCGAGGATGATCCAGCCAGCGCACTGCCAGCCAGATCGCCAGCGGGAACAAGCCGAGCAGCAGCGCGTAACCGCGCAGTTCGGTGCTCAGGAAGATCAGGAAGGCGAAGGCGGCGTAAGCCAGCATGGCGATCTCGCCGCTGCCCTGTAGTCGCCGCGCGACCCGGTAAATCGCCGCCGCGCCGATCAGGAACGCCATCAGCGAGAGCCAGCGCAGTGCAATCGGGTTCAAGCCGACCAACGCGCGCCAGCCGCCGAGCGTCAGGTAGTAGCCGGGAGTCCAGTCGTAGGGTGTCCACTGGAGAATTTGCTGGGGTGTCCCCAGCGTCTGCCACACCGACCAGACCTCGTCAACCGTCACTTCGGTGACAGTGGCGTCGAGTCGAAAGGCGCGGCTCGCGCCGATCAGGACGAGCAGCAGCGCAATTATCAGGGGCTGCCAACGCGAGTGCGGCTGCACGAGAACTCCTTGCCTAAGCGGATTTCTATTGTAACCACTTTGCGGATCGGCTCAACCCGGAGATCGAGCGGCGAGGTTCATACATGGGCGGCGTAAAGACATATAGGAAAGAGGCTCGCTCCTGCACCGGCGGAGCAAAAAACGAACATAGCGCATCGGAATCACGTATTCACCAATACAGGGTACGGTAGTATGGCATTTTGTCACACGATGATTGTAAGCGTAGTCAACGGTTGAGCCATAATGAACCTTAGAAAATCACAAAAAACTAATCTGAGCGCTAAATGTTGGGAGAAACCCTTGATATTTTTCCCATAACCGGGTATATAATGGGGGATGCGCGGGTTAGCGCATTCACTTTGTTTGGAGACTGTCCATTGGCTTCATCGACTCTATCTGATCAATCGCTTGACCTGAAGCAGTTGATTTCAACCAACCGGCTCGTCGGTCTGTGGCGAATGCTGACCGGCTACCGCCTGATCTACGCGGGGGCGTTGGTCACGCAGGCGCTCGGCGCGACGGCGAAGACGACGACTTTCCTGCTGCTGGGGTATTTGGTCGATAACGTGCTGCTCAAGGACAAGGTGGGCGAAGCGATTGGCTTGATCGCGCTGTCGTTCATCGGCTTGGCGCTGGTCGAAGGCACGTTCACGTTCATGAGTGGACGGCTGGCAGCCCAGACCGCCGAAGGCATCGCGCTGCGGCTGCGCAATTACCTTTTCGATCACTTGCAGCGGCTGACCTTCACCTATCACGACCAGAACGCAACCGGCGAGTTGATCCAGCGCGTGACCTCTGACCTCGACGCCGTGCGCCGCTTCTACGCGGAACAGGCGATTGGCTTAGGTCGGATTGTCCTACTGTTCTCGATCAACCTGATCGCCTTGCTCACGCTGAACGTTCAGTTGGCGCTGGTATCGATCATCGTCGTGCCGTTTGTCACGCTGACGTCGTACTTTTTCTTCAAAGCCGTCTCGCGCCGCTACCAGATTTTTCAGGAGCAGGACGCGCGGCTTTCGACCACGCTGCAAGAGAACCTGAGCGGCGTGCGCGTGGTTAAGGCGTTCGCGCGGCAGGATTACGAGCGCGACAAGTTCGAGACGGAAAACAGCGAGCGCTTGCGTTTGGGGATTAGCCTACTGCGGATGCACTCGTACTTCTGGCCCATCAGCGACTTGATGACTGGCATCCAATTGCTCGCCGGCTACGTCATCGGCGCGATCATGGTGATGGACGGCACGATCACCTTAGGGACGTATCTCGCCTACGTCGGCATGATCATCTGGATCATCGAGCCGATGCGCGGCTTGGGACGGATCATCGTGCAGGCGTCGATGGGGCTGGTCTCCTACGAGCGCGTCTCCGACATCATCCGCGCTGACCGCGAACCGCTGACCGAAGGCTTGGCAACGCTGCCAAAGCCGCTGCGGGGCGAGATCGTCTTTGACCGTGTGGGTTTCGGCTACGAGGGTGACGCCGAAGTCCTGCACGACATCAGCTTCAGCGTTCAGCCGGGGCAGTCGATTGCGCTGCTCGGCTCGACCGGGTCGGGCAAGACGTCGTTGGTCAACCTGCTGCCGCGCTTCTACGACTACACCGGCGGCAGCATCACGCTCGACGGCATCGAACTCAAGGACATCTCGCGCGAGTACCTGCGCGCCAACATCGGCATCGTCGAGCAAGAGCCGTTCCTGTTTTCGCGCAGTATCCGCGAGAATATCACCTACGGCGTTGGGCGCGAAGTCAGCGACGCCGAGGTCGAGGCGGCAGCGCGCGCGGCGGACGTTCACGAGGTCATTCTGGAGTTCCCGGAGGACTACAAGACAGTCGTTGGCGAGCGCGGCGTGACCCTTTCCGGCGGTCAGAAGCAGCGCGTGGCGATTGCCCGAACGCTGCTCAAGAACCCGCCGATCCTGATCCTCGACAACTCAACCTCGTCGGTGGATACCGAAACCGAGGCGAATATCCGCGAGGCGCTGATTGGCTTGATGGACAACCGCACCACCTTCATCATTGCCCATCGCATCCAGAGCGTCATGAATGCGGATTTGATCCTCGTGCTCGACAAAGGGCGCATCGTGCAGCGCGGCACGCACGAGACGCTCGTCAACCAACCCGGTACTTACCAGCGAATTTACGATCTGCAAGCACGCATCGAAACCGAGCTGGAAAAGGAAATCGCTAGTGTCTAGTTACAGCTTTGAAGAAGAAGAATTCAGCGCGAAGTTCAACGGGCGCGTGCTCCTGCGAATTTTCGGGCAGGTCAAGCCTCATTGGCGCATGGTGATCGGCTTTCTGATTTCGGTCGCCATCGTCTCCGTCCTGAACTCGGTTTTCACCTATCTCGGTAAGCAGATGGTGGATGACGGGATCAGCGCGGGCAACCGTGACGCCGTGATCAGCATTGCCATTACCTATGCCGTGCTGCTGGTGATCCAATCGGCGTTCGTGTTCGCCTTCATCTATTTCACGGGAGCGCTGGGGCATAAAGTCCAGTACGACATGCGCAAGTCGATGTTCCAGCACTTGCAGGAACTTTCGCTGAGCTACTACAACCGCACGCCGGTTGGCTGGATCATGTCGCGGCTGACCTCGGATACCGAGCGCATCGCCGACTTGGTGACGTGGGGGATGCTCGACATCACGTGGGCGATCATCGCCATCGTCTCCTCGATTGTCTTCATGTTGACGATCAATTGGCAGTTGGCGCTGATGGTCTTTGCAGTCGTTCCGGTGTTGGTGATCGTCGCCAGTTGGTTTCAGGCGAAAATCGTCTTCCAGTATCGCATTGCGCGCAAAGCGAACTCGAAGATCACCGGGGCGTACAACGAGATGATCACCGGTGTCCGCGTGATCAAGGCGCTGGGGCGCGAGGAACGCAGCCTTGACGAATTCGGCGTCCTGACCGAGAACATGTACGCATCGTCCTACCGGGCAGCGTGGCTGTCGGCGCTGTTCCTGCCAGCCGTGCAGATCATCTCGGCGGTCGCGCTGGGTAGTGTCGTCTACTTCGGCGGGCTGCAAGTTCAGGCGGGCGGGATGACCATCGGCGCGATTCAGGCGTTCATCAGCTACGTGACCTTCATGCTCTGGCCCGTCCAAGACCTCGCCCGCGTCTTTGCGTCGATGCAGTATGCGATTGCCTCCGCCGAGCGGACGTTCTCGCTGCTCGATTCGACCGTCGAGATCGTCGACAAGCCGGACGCGATTGACCCCGGCACGATCAGCGGCGACATCGCTTTCGAGCAGGTCGATTTCTACTACGACAACGACGTGGACAAGCGGGTGCTGTCGGGCTTCAACCTGCACGTCAAGCGCGGCGAGACGATTGCGCTGGTCGGACCGACCGGCGCGGGCAAATCGACGGTCGTCAACCTGATCTGCCGCTTCTTCGAACCGCGCGGCGGGCGGATCACCATCGGCGGCATCGACTACACCGACATGACTCAGCACGCCATCCAGTCGCGGATCGGCATGGTCTTGCAGACGCCGCACCTGTTCAGCGGCACGATCCGCGAGAACCTGCGCTATGGCAAGCTCGACGCGACCGACGCGGAGATCGAGGCGGCGGCGCAGTTGGCGGGCGCGCACGAGTTCATCATCACGCTGGAGAAGGGCTACGACGAGGAAGTCGGCGAGGGCGGTAACCTGCTCTCGGTGGGGCAGAAGCAGTTGATCAGCCTCGCGCGCGCCGTGCTGGCGAACCCGGAAATCTTCATCATGGACGAGGCGACCAGTTCGGTCGATACGCTGACCGAGGCGCTGATCCAGAAGGGGATGGAGACGCTGATGGACGGCTGTACCAGCTTCATCATCGCCCACCGCCTCTCGACCATCCGCCGCGCCGACCGCATCCTCGTGATCGAGAACGGCGGCATCAGCGAGCAGGGATCGCACGCCGAGCTGATCCGCGCGCGCGGGCATTACTATCGCCTGTACACGCAGCAGTTCCGCAAGGAACTCGAAAGCACGCTCACGCCGGAAGAACGCGCGCTGGCGTAAACTGCAGCAGCGTGATCACTCGTAGGGGCAGACGACTGTGTCTGCCCTTTTGCTTCTATAGTGCGGGAGTGAGTTCCGATGACTGTTGTAATCGTACGCGAAAACTCTTGTTGACTTGACAATTGTTAACCGAATACTAGAGCTTCCATTCGAGAACGGCACTGATGATTTCTCGGCGGTGGTCTCCTGAAAGCGTAATACCTGTCCGAATGGCGATCCACCGGGTATTGCCGTATTTGGATATTCCGGTAAGTTTGCGCCTGATTTATGATGTGCTTGCTTATATCTTCGACATGAAGCTTCGAAGCTATAAGCGCAAATTTGACATGAAGATGCTTGCTGAAAAAATCCGAATATCGATTCAGGAAGCATACATGAGGCTCACTCCACAACATCAAGCGTTGCTAAAGGATTCCGAGATTCTTTTCTGTGAGATTCGACAATTATAGACGGCAGCAACCATCGGTACTGAATAATCCGAACTTGTCTTGGCTGCAAACGGCGTCACCTCCGCCCAAGTTTCATCTATACCTTTACAATTGGGACAAAATGAGCAAGTGGTTATGAACCCTAAGGGACGTCTGCATATCATGGGTTCAGGCAAAGGGGAAGAACAACAACTTCAGCAGTTTGCGGCGGAATATTTTGCCAGAGATCGGTTATGTTTTAGGCAGCCCTAACATGGCACAGTATTCTCTTGCTCAATCTCAGTTCTTTGGTCTTCAAATCTTAGGTTTCTTTCAACATAAGCAGATTTTTACAGTCGGCGCACCATTTCAATGTTTGCACATTGATCCCACGTCCGGATTACAGAAATCTTTCTTCTGGGGAACGGAAGGAGACAATTTCGTATCAGCGGATTGATGCTGATACTGTCGAACTGATCAACACAGTTGCAGGAAAATCGCGCAAATTAATCGTATCTTCGCTACCATCATGGATCGGAAAGCGTGGCGCAGCCGGACAAGTTGGATAATTGACATGATAATAAGTCTTGCCCGATGCTCACGGCATCGGGCTTTTTCTTTGCGTCTTTCTTGCTTTACTCCCCGCCCAGCACGCGATTGATCGTCCCTAGCAAATCATAGTTGTCGCTGTCCTGCGTGAACTCCCAGAACATGACGCCGCCCAAGCCGTTATCGACGACGTACTGCGCCTTGAGCGCCATCGACTCGGTGTCGTCGTAGCTGATCATGACGCCTTTGTCGGCATCAAACAGCCACGGCACCTGCGCCGCGTCGTCCCAGAAGCGCGTCATCGTCGGGACGTAGTTGTCCGCCAGATCGCCGTAGTCGAATGCGCCCGCTTCCCACGTCCCGTCGGGGATGCCGTCGTAGCGCTGATGCAGTCCGTTGTTCACGTCGGCGACGCCGCTCCAGCCGCGCCCGTAAAACGGCACGCCCAGCACCAGCTTGTTCGCCGGGATGCCGAGCGCGAGATACGCCTGCATGGTCGTGTTGACGCTCGTGCCTTCGGGCGGGTGCGCCGTCGAGTCGTAGAGCGGCGCGTTGTGTCCGGTCACGCTGCTCCAACTGCCGCTCATGTCGTAAGCCATCACGTTGATCCAGTCGAGCGCGGGCACGATCCGCGACCAGTCGAGCGCGCCGTAATAGCTGCTGCCCGCGCTGGCGGCAATCGTCAGCAGATAGTGATGCCCATCTTTCGCGCCCTGCGCGTCCAATTGACTCGCGGAGTTCTTGCAGCAGCAGGACGTAATTCTCTTTGTCCTCAGCGCGCTCGACGTTGCCCTGCATTCCGCTGCCGGTCGGGTACTCCCAGTCGATGTCCGCACCGTCGAAGCCGTACTGCACGACGAAATCGACCACTGACTTGGCGAACTTGGCGCGCGACTCCGCTGTCAGCGCGACGTCGGAGAAATGCCCGGAGAACGTCCAGCCGCCAATCGAGATCAGCGTTTGCAGGTTGGGGTGATCCACTTTGAGCAGTTGCAGTTGATGAAAGTTGCCTTTCAGCGGGTCGCTGTCGCTGTCGGTCGGATAGGGGAACTGGGTATCCGCCCACTCGTCGCCCAGCGCGATCTCGCCGTCGACGATTTTGGCGAAGGCGTAGTTAACGTGCGTCACCTGATCCGCCGGGAGGTCGGTCACGAAGTAGCTGCGACCGTAAATCCCCCACGAGGTGAAATAGCCGACGACGCGATAACCCTGCGGCGCTTCCGGCGTGTTCTCCTGCGCTGCCAGCGGCACGGCGCTCAGCAGCAAGACCGCCAGCGCGCAAAATGATAAATTGCGAATACGCATTTTTGACATCCTTTTCAGTCAACCCAAACACACTGAACCGTTGCTAGTCTACCCTCAGTATAGCGATCCCTGTTGCGGACTCAAAGGCGCTGGTGTTCCCCGCACAGCCTAGAGCAAACGCATCAAATCTGGCACCAAGATTGTAACGGCTCACAACGTTTTTGTAGGGGCGAACCTACGTGTTCGCCCACCGGGGCAGACACACAGGTCTGCCCCTACAGAACGCCTGTTGTCCTTCTTGACCCGGATCGTAATTTTGATGCGTTTGCCCTACCGCGCAGCCGCAGATCACTTGACAAATAGAATATGTGTTCTATGATCAGGCTAGAGAATATATCGTTGGGGGATGCGTTCTCGGTTGTGCGCCAATCGTGGGTCGGTTGATGGTGGCACCAGCGGCACTCTTGCCAACTGCTATGGCAAGGGGCGACGGCACCAACACGGCACGCGACAATGAACGGAGACGTCGTCCACACATGGGACTCTTCCGACTATACCTTCCCTCATTCTCTCGTGCCATCGTCATGTCATCGGTGGCAGCCACCAACCGGACGCGGGGTGAAGTTCGGCGAGTTGAATCAAAAACCGGGCATTACGCCCGGTTCTTAAGCTGTCACTGTGGGGTTAATCTAGCCGAGATAATCGCGCAGGTTATGCGCGAGGCGCGGATGGCGCAGGCGGCGCAGCGCTTCTTTTTCCAGCTGGCGGATGCGTTCGCGGCTCAGCCCGAACTTGTTGGCGATCTCTTCCAGCGTATGTGGCTCGCCGCCGCCTAAACCAAAGCGCAAGCGTAAAATGTGGCTCTGGCGCGGCGTGAGTTCGCTCAGCACTTCCTCGATGGTCTCTTGCAGCAAATGCTGCGTCGCCGATTCGACCGGACTGGGTGAGTCCTGATCCTCGATGAAATCGCCGAATTCACTGTCGCCGTCATCGCCGACCGGACGCTCCAACGCAATCGCGTGCTGGCTGGCATCCATCATGCTGCGGATGGTATCAGCAGGCAGTTCCATCTCGGCGGCGATTTCTTCCGGCGAGGGGCGGCGTCCCAAGCTCTGCTCCAACGATTGAGCGGTGCGGTACATCTGGCGGATACGTTCGGTCATGTGGAGGGGGATGCGGATCGTGCGGGTCTTCTGGGCGAGGGCGCGGGTGATCGCTTGGCGGATCCACCACGTCGCGTAGGTACTGAAGCGGTTGCCGCGTTTATAATCGTACTTGTCTACGGCGCGCATCAGACCGACGTTGCCCTCTTGAATGAGATCAGGGAAGGGCAGCCCTTGACCCATGTACCGCTTGGCGATACTGACGACGAGGCGAGTGTTCGCGCGTCCGAGGTGCTCGCGGGCGGCTTGTCCATCATAGACAAGGCGCTCCAGATGGGCGATCCACGCTTCACTATAGAGGTCGCGCGAACTCATGCGGAGCAGCGTTTCGCGCGCCTGCTTGCCCATTTCGATCCGCTTGGCGAGGTCGATTTCCTCAAGAGCAGTCAGCAGCGGTTCCTGCGCCATCTGCCGGAAGTACAGCCCAACCGGGTCGTCAGCCGAGACTGCGCTGATGTCGCCGACGGTCGGGTCTTGGAGAATCTCTTCCGGCTCGAATTCGGGATCGCCTTCTTCAGCGAGCATGAGCGGGTCGGACTGTTCATTATCTTGCCGCAGTTCGACGCCTAACTCGTCTAGCTCGTAAAGAATGTTCTCGATGGCGTTTACGTCGTCGCCATCTTCGTCCAGCACTTCAAGAACGTCCTCAAAGGTTACGTAGCCGCGCTGGTCAGCCCGGTTTAAGAGTTCCTGTATCACGACGGCTCTCTGCCTCCTCCATAATGTGGATTGGCAAAAACTCTGCCACGTTCGTACACGCTGTACAAACCCGACGAAAAGACACTAAATAGACCAAACCCATTTATTTTAGCACGGTTCGTCTATCTTTGTGAATTACCGGGCATACCAGATTTTGTGCGGTTCGGCACAAATGAGTGCTCGATACCCCAAAAATTCACGAATCTTCGGCTTTCCAAACCAAACTCAAACATTCCTTAACTGAAGTATTTGTCAGATTTCAGCGATATAGTATGATAAGGTTATGTGGAGTTAGGGACTGGCAGCGTAGAATGACCACTCGCCGATTTACGGATCAATTAGAAGAACCAGACGATTCCCCGCAGTTCGACCAGCCCGAACCGAGCGACGCGAGTTATCCCGCGTCGGCAGTGCGGCGGAGCCAAAATGTGCCTGCCGCAAGTAATAATATGCGCGGTAATGCGCATCTGCCGCGCACACTGACGCAGGTGCTCAACGAAGCTAATGAGCGCGTCGTGCGGGGCGATTTAGTCGACTACGTGCCTCTGCCGACCGGCTTCGATCCGCTTGACGGGTTTATCGGCGGCGGGCTGCGGAAGACGGAACTCGTACTGCTTGGCGGCGCGCAGGGGATTGGCAAGACGATTGCTACCCTGCAAATCGCGCGCAACATCGCCTTGCGCCCCGATCAATACGTGTTCTATCTCTCCTACGAGCATACTGAAACGCATCTGATGCACCGTTTGCTGTGCATGGAAAGCATTAACCCGCCGGAAGTTGATCTCAGCCGGGGCATCAAGCTGCGCGATCTGTACCAGATCATCGTCGCGCAGCGGGCGAAAGAATTCATGGGTCGCGATGGCGGCGCCGGGTCGCTGCAAGCGATTCTGCGTGACAATCCTAAGACCGCGCCGAGCCTCGCCCGGTTGGTGCGCTATGCTGACCGGATGATCCTCGTCAAAGCCAGCCCTGCCGTGACGACCCTGCGTGCCATCAAAGAGATGACCGCCCGCCTCTGTGACGCGACCGGCGGTAACGTCGTCCTTTTCGTCGACTATCTGCAAAAGGTCGCCGTGCATCCCGAACGCCCGCGCGATGAGAACGACAAGGTGACGATCATCGTCGAAGGGCTGAAAGACATCGCGATGTCGCTCGACGTGCCGGTCTGGTCGATTGTCGCGGCGGATCGCGAAGGACTCAAGAGCAAGCGCATTCATCTGTTCCACCTACGCGGCAGCAGCGCCCTCGATTACGAGTCCGATATTGCCTTGATCATGAACAACAAGTACCAGATTATGTCGAAGGATCACGTCGCCTTCAACCCGTATACGGCGAAGCAGTTCCGCGACTGGGTGGTCTTCACCATCGAGAAGAATCGCGCCGGGCGCGCCATGCAGGACATGGAATTTCAACTGCACGGGCAGCATTTCGCCTTCGATCCGCGCGGTCAGAAAGTGCAGCAGCAGTTGATCGACGAAAAGATCCTCGAGACGTAAATCGTGATCATATTGTGAGGATTTACGTGTAGGGGTAGATTTTAAATCTACCCCTACTTTGTTTATTACTCAGCGGTGTTTTCGTGCGTGGGGATGAAGTTCAGCTTCGACAGCTCGCGGACTTGGCGGTCGGCACGGTAGCTGCTGCGAACGAGCGGCCCGCTCTCGACCCACTTGAAACCGATCTGCTTGCCGATCTCGATGAAGCGGTCGAATTCTTCCGGTAGGTAGAAGCGCTCGACCGGCAGATGTTTCTTGCTCGGCTGGAGATACTGCCCGATAGTCAGAATATCGACGCCGCGATCCACCAGATCGTGCATGACTTCGACCACCTCGTCGAAGGTTTCGCCCAAGCCGACCATGATCCCGCTTTTGGTCAGCACCAGCGGATCCATCTGCTTGGCGTTGGCGAGGGTCGTCATCGCCCACTCGTAATGATCCTGCGGCTGCACCTGCTTGAACAGGCGCGGCACGGTCTCGACGTTGTGGTTGAGGATTTCCGGCTGCGCCTTCATGACGATTTCGAGCGCGGCGCGGTTGCCCTTGAAGTCGGGGATCAGCACCTCAATTGAGCAGCCGGGTTGAAGCTGGCGAATGCGCTTGATCACCATCGCAAAGATCGGCGCGCCACCGTCGGCGCGTTCGTCGCGGTTGACGCTGGTGATCACGACGTGGCGCAAGTCCATCGCGCGGACGGTCTCGGCGATGCGGTTCGGCTCCGCCCAGTCGAGCGGGCTGGGACGCCCGGTTTTGATGTCGCAGAAGCCGCACGAGCGTGTGCAGGTGTCGCCCATCATCAGAAAGGTCGCCGTGCCGCGTCCCCAACACTCGCCGAGGTTGGGGCATTGGGCTTCCTCGCAGACGGTGTTGAGTTTATGGTTACGCATCAAGCCGTAGACGCGCTCGTAGTTCTCGCCGCTGGGCGCGCGCACCTTGATCCAAGGTGGACGACGGCGCGGATGTTCGGGATCGGGCTGCCAGCCGCCGTTATCGACCGGGATGACATTGGGGTTGATCGTTTGGGTCACTGAATGGCTCCGATAACTCAAAACTCGCCATTTTTATCATGGCGATGATGATAAATCATTATAGCGCGTGCCCGGTCACGGCGTCGAGTTCCAGCTTATTGGTACTGAGCTGCTGCTCGACGATCCGCCACAGCCCGGTGATCAGCAGTTCGCGCAGCGCGACGAAGAATGCCAGCATCAACAGCGGGATTAGGCTGGCGGTTAGCTCAGCGGAGAAGCCGAACAGCGCGAAGATGCCCGGCAGCCCGTAGCCCGCGACCATCAGCGTCGACAGGTAGACCGCCGATTGCAGCGTCAGGAAGACACCAGCGGCGTAAAAGCGGGCGTTGGTCTCGTCTTCGGCGTAGCTGGGGACGATCAACGTGGTCAAGCTGCTGACGACGATGGACTGGACCGAAGTCGATGACGAACAGCCCGCTGAGCGTCAGCGCGCGGATCATCGTCACCCACACCGGGACGGGTGCGCCGCCGAAGACCAACTGTGCTGACAACCCGAACACGCTGGCGACGATCCCGGTGACGAGGATGCCGATCACGGCGTAGCGGTAGGCGAGGTGATAGTGCAGCCAGCCGGTGCAGTACGCCCAATGCATCCCCAAGCTGCCGGGCAGCGCCGTGCAGAGCACGTCGTAAGTCTGGCGGACGCGCTCGCGGGTAATTCCGGCGCTGGCGTTGACGGTGTGCGCCAAGCCGTAGATCGTATTGGCGACCGGCAGCAGGATTACGGCGAGACTGAGCGCCAGATAGTAGAGCAGCGCGATGATCGGCGCGCCGAGCAGGATCAGCACGATGGGCAATATGACTAACCCCAAATTGCGGAATACGCCGAGAAAGGGAATGCGAATCTCCGGGAAGCTGCTAGTCGGCGGCGGGTACTGATCGGCATAGGCACGGCGAAACAGCGGTGATCGCAGTGGCGGATGATTAAGCGCGCGCCAGAGGCGCCAACTGAGCATCAAGGGAGCGTCGGGTGTGGACTTTTCCGTCGCCGACCCAGTGGTCACGGGCGGGTGCCCCACGCGATTACGTCCGGGCTGCCAAACGCCGGGTAGACGCCCACGCTTAGCGACGTGAGCGTGCCGGTCGTCGTGTCCATCGCCAGCAGGTGATAGCCACTCTCGTCGCCGGAGACTGCCCCGGCGAACGCCAGCGTCGTACCGTCCGGCGACCAGACCAGCCGCGACGGATTGGGCGTTTGATCGTGGGTCGCGTAGCCGCAATAGGAGTTGACTGCGCCGGTTGCCACGTCGAGGATGTGGATCACGCTGGTGCCGAGGTTGACGGTCGGGTCCCCGCCGGTGATCGCCGTCACCCAGAAAGCGATCCGCGTGCCGTCCGGAGACCAACTCAACTCGCCGACCGAGACGCCGTTGATCCGCACCGCGCCGTAAGTATCGGTCAGGTGCGTCCATTGCGTCAGCGCGCCGTCGCCCGGCTGGATGGCGAAGATTTCGCTCCCGGTGCGTCCGTTGCCCGCCGCGACCGGCGCGACGAATGCCAGCCAGCGACCATCCGGCGACCACGATTGTGCATCGAAGTAGGCTTGATCGACGCCCAGATCGACGCGCTGGTCGCTGACATTTTCCAAGCCGCGTAGATCAAGGTCCACCAGATAGCGCTCGAAGCCGTCGTCCTTCGGCTCGATCAAGACGCCGTAGCGTCCGCCCGGCTGTACCGAGTTCACGTTCTGGACGTTCAGATAATCGCGCGCGTCGCTGCCTTCCTGCTGAAGATAGGCGCGCTTGCCCGGCGTCCAGATCAGCAGCGTATCGGCGCTCCACCACGAGACCTCGGCGGCGTTTTCGGCGACCAGCGCGCGCTCAGTGCCGTCGAGCCGCATCCGGTTGAAGGTGTTGGTCGGGTCGTTGAAGTAGGTCAGCCACGTCGCATCGGGCGAGAGGTTGCAGTTGTGTCCGCAGGGGGACGTTTCCGGCAGCGGATAGCGCCGCCCGTTATCGACGTTGTAGACCCAGATCGCGCTCTTGTCGAAGGTCGTCAAGATGATGCCGCCGGGCTGAAACTCCGCGCCGCGATCTTGAATTCCGACCGTCGGGCAGATGCGCGTCACGCCGTCCTCCGCGTGGCTTGGCTGACCGGAAACCAGCAGCAGCCCAATTACGAGGATCAGCACAAAGACCGGATGTTTGAGGGTTATCATGTTAACCGTAGAGCTTCTTGTTCAGTTTTTCGGCTTCGGTGAGTTCGTCTTGGGGCAGGTCAAGCTGCCAGACGTGAACCGCGCTCAAGTGATCGTCATCTCCGCCGTCGGCGATGAATAGGCGATCTTTGACCAACACGCAGTCCATCGGGCGGCGCAGCCCGACGGCGGCGCGTTGCGCAAGGATGTCAGACCATTCCGGCTCTTGGTCGCGCTCGTAGAAATGCGCCAGATAGAACACCAGCGTGTCGTAATCGTAGGGCTGACCGTCGGCGTCGCTGTGTTCCTCGCTCAGCGCGACGGCGAGCCGCACCCGGCGGCAGACGAAGTAGAGCGTCGGCGCGCTGATCAGCGTTTCGGCGAGCACGTAGCTTTCGGCGACGCCCAGCAGCAGCGGTGGTAAAACGTCAAGCTGTAGTTGGTTGACCAGCGCCATTTTCTCAGGGACGCTTAGAGGGCGCACGAGGTCGAGCGTGCGTTCAGGAACGCGCAGCCCGCGATGGCGCGGTCCGGCGAAGTTGAGCGCCATTGTGTGCCAGCCGCTTTGGGTCCGGATCGTCCCCGCTGGCAGATCGAGTGGGTGGAGTTCGCTGTCGTCGCCGCTGTCCTCGTCAATCGATGCCAGCAGGCTGCCATCCGCTGCCAGCGCGTGCTGGGCGATTTTGGCGTCCTCGCCGAAGATTTCTTCGACGTAAATGGTGTAGTCCGCCGCGTCGGGCGGCTCGCTCGGCGTGACTCCAAGCAGCGTGCAGTCGCCGTTGTGCCGCAGCGGGAGGCGGGTCGCGCCGGAAATTAACGGAAATTTCATAACTTACCCGTCCCGTGAGCGTAATTACTGTTAGAATTGTGGGAAAAATAGAGAACGTTAGATAATCTGTACAATTATTGATCGCACCTTCATTTTCGCCGTGCTATACTCTGGCGGTCATCTATGACCCACCCAAACACGAGGCATTCTCTGATGACGAAAGCTTATGCCGACAGCGTCATTATAACCGATCCGCAGGCGGAGGGATCGCCGAAATCCCACGAGGAACGGGAACCGCTTAGCACCCTCCAAGCCATGAGTAACGCCTCGCTGCGGTCGAGTGGTTTGCATCGTGCGCCCGCTGCCGAGACCGGCGTCGTGGCGGCGGTGGTGCTGCCGGGTGAAGGCGCGGACGACAGCGAAGGTCAGGATGCTACCCGCACCACGGCGGAAACTCAAGCGGTGCCGCAGCCGAACCCCGAATTGCAGCGTAAGTCGCCCTTCACCGCCTTGATCGTCGAGGACACCATCGAACTCGCGGAAATCCTACAGGTGACGCTTCAACGGATGCGGATGGTCGCCGTTCACGAGAGCAATGGCGGGCGCGCCTTCGCTCGTTTTAACCTGATGAAACCGGATATCGTGCTGCTCGACATCGGCTTACCCGATGGACCCGGCTGGAAAGTGCTCGAAAATATCAAGGAGCACCAGCGGTCGACCGGCGGCAAAATGCCGATTGTGATCGTGATCACCGCCTATGGCGACCCGGCGAACCGGCTCGTCGGCAAACTCCACGACGTCTACAGCTACCTGATCAAGCCGTTCACCCCCACCGAGGTGGAGCGGGTCATCAGGAGCGCACTCAGCAGCGCGACGGGATGATCCGCGCGTCCTCGCGGACGGGTGTGCGGGCGGCGTCGCTGTTGGTGATCGTCGCTCTGTTGATCGGCGTGCTTTTACTGCTGCAAATCTCCCATCTTTCTGAAAATACAAGTCGCTATCCCTCGGTTGATCTTCCGCAGCGCCGCAGCGGTCGCCCCTTGCAAGCGCTCTATCAGGTTGAAGCGCAGGCGTCAGCCGATGGTTGGACGCCGGAGCGGGCGCGCTTGGCGGGCGATTTGTGGCGCGAGGCGGGCGACTTGACCCGCGCGGTCGCTTACTGGGAGGCGGCGCCCGCCGACGCGACTTTGCTGCGGGATCGTGCGCAGGCGTATCTCGACCTCGCGCGCTGGGCGGATGCCTCCAATGCGCTCGACCGCTTGCTGGCGCTGCTGCCGGACAACTCGCCGGATCGGGCGTGGGCGCAGTTCCAACTCGGCGCGATCCGCATGGCGACCGATCCGGCGCGGGCGGCTGATCTGCTCCAAGCCGCGCAGCCGAGCTATCCCGCCGAGGTCACGGTGCTGCTGGCAGCACTGACCAGCCCGACCGACCCGATGCGCGCCGGCATCGCGCTGGCGGATTTGAAGCTGTGGGCGTATGCCGAACTCGCCTTTTCGCAGGCTTCGGGCGATCCGCTGGCGTTAGCATACGGCGGTTGGGTGCGCGACATGCAGGGCAAGTCCGGCGCGCGCTGGATCGACGCGGCGGTCGCGCTAGGGGCGGATAGCGCTCAAGTACGGCTGTTACAAGGGCTGCATCTGCGGTTGAATTACGATTACGCGGGCAGCCTCGCTGCGATCATTCAGGCGACCGCGCTCGATCCGGAGAATCCGGCGCTCTACGCCGAACTGGGCACGGCGTACCAACTCACCGGCGATCTGACCGCCGCCGAGCATTGGCTGAAATACGCCGTTTCGCTCGACGACCGGATGCAGCCGCAGCTTGACGCCTTCTACGCGGGCGAAATGACCTTGCTGGATAATCTCGGACTGGTGAATGAAGCCGATTTATCGACTGACCCCGCACGCACGATTGAGCCATAACCCACTGTTCGCGCTGGAGGCGCGCCATGTCCGCTGGGGGGACAGCGGTGCAGCGCTTTCGCGGCGATCCGGCGTATGGATTAGCGTCGGCGCGGCGGTCGTGGTGATCCCGTTTTTACTGTGGATGGCGCTCGACCTAAGCCGCTATGGGACACTCAGTGTGATCACCGACTCTGGGATGAATTACGTTACGTGGGCGCTGGTGATCGGGCTGCTGCTGGGGCTGTTGGTGGACTGCGCTGGCATCGCCGTCGCCGTCGGCGGCATCAGCGACGAGCTGATCACCGGGCGCTGGGACTTGCTGCGGCTGACGCTGCTGCGCGTCGAGCGGCTGATCGCTGCCAAGCACGGCACGGCGCAGCTTCGCGCGTGGCGGCTGATGGCGCTGGTCGTCGGCGTGCGCGTCGGCGCGGTCGCGCTGCTGGTCTTCATGTATACGTCGCCGATTTTTCTCACAGTGCCGATCTATCTCGATCCGCTGGAGGTGCTGTTCGGCTACCTGTTGATCGGCGCGCTGAGCCTGATCTACATCGTCGAACCGCTGTGGCGGCTGCGGGCGTTGACGGCGGTCGGGCTGGCGGTCTCGTCACGGATGCAGAGCAGCAGCACGACCATCCTCTCGGCAGCGGGCTACGTGATCGCGCTGTGGATCGTCGAAGCGTTCGTCTTCAGCGTCGTCGCGCTGACTCTATCGTGGCTGTTCGGCTTCGGTGTCTTTGTCCTCTCTGATCGGCTGTGGTATGCCGTTATCACCCCGCTTCTGATCGGCATCGTCTACGCGGCGGTTTGGGGCTTTTATCACGTCGTCGAGACGTGGGCGCTGCGGCGAGCGGCGCTGACGCTCGCTCGACGCAACTGAACGTTTACGCTCCTTGCCCCCCATGTTACAATTCCTGTTGTCATGGTGAGGGGAAATTCGGTGCGCCGATTGCTCGTGTTGATCGTGCTGGTCTTGATTTTCGCGGCGCTGCTGGCGCTGAGTCGTTCGCGGGCGAGTTGGCAGCATTACATCGTCTACGGGCGATGCGGGCGCACTGATCTACGCGGCGACCTTCGGCATACCTGACCGCAGCTCTGGCGATGGCTTCAACGGCGAGTGGGATCAGTACGCCGGGCGGCTCTCAACCCAGATTGACGGCGGACGGATGCTGGTCAGTATCGGCGAGGCGGGCAGCGGTGCCTATTCGGTCGCGTCACCCTATTTCGGCGACTTCGACCTGCGGGTCGCGGCGCAGGCGGTCGAGGGTCCCATCGACAATGGCTACGGCGTCGTCTTTCGCTGCAAAATAAAGACAACACCTCGTTTGACGACGACAGCTACTACCTGTTCCTGATCAGCAGCGACGGCTGGTATCAAGTGAGCCGCGTCGTCAATGGTCAGCCGCAGGTGCTCAGCGATTGGATCGAGTCTCCGGCGATTCATGCAGGGCTTGAATGCCATCAATCAACTGCGCGTGGTCGCGCGCGGCGACAGCTTCCGCTTCTACATCAACGACACGCCGGTGCAGTTGTGCATCCCTGACGATCCCAACGCGATCAGCACCTACAGCGGCGACACTTGCATCGGCGGTGCGATGCTCGACGCGCTGACCGACAGCGCCATCCCCAATGGGCAGATTGGCGTGACGGCGCAGGCGACCAGTGACGCGGGTGTCGTCGCCGCTTTCGACAATCTGCTGGTCTACGCGCCAGAAGCGGAATGATCTGGAAATGCGACGTAGGGGCGTAATATATTACGCCCCTACACGGAATAGTTAGACTGAGCCGTTATGAAAATCCACTTACGCATGTTGGGCTGCCGTCTGAACCAGAGCGAGATTGAGACGATGGCGCGGCAGTTTCAGCAGCAGGGACACGAAATCGTCGACGATCCCGCGCTGGCGGATCAGATCATCGTCAATACCTGCGCCGTGACCCACGACGCTGTGCGCGATAGTCGCAAGCTGGTGCGCCAACTGCACCGAGCCGGCGATCAGGCGGCGATTACGGTGACGGGCTGCTACGCGCAGATCGCGCCCGACGAGATCGCTGTGCTGCCGGGCGTCGCGCGCGTGATCGACAATCTCGGCAAAGACGATCTGGTGCCGTCGCTGACCGGGCAGCCGCTGGCGTCACTCGACGCTGCACCGTTCGATGTTGAGCCGATTGCACGGGACACGCCGCAGCACCTTGCCCGCACGCGCGCTTTCGTTAAGGTACAGGATGGCTGCGATAACGCCTGTACCTTCTGTGTGACGACGGTCGCGCGGGGGGCAGGGCGCAGTCGCGATCTCGCCGACGTGGTGCGCGAAGTGCAAGCGCTGCACGCGGCAGGTTATGGCGAAGCGGTGCTGACCGGGGTGCATCTGGGCAGCTACGGGCACGACGTGGGCATGAGCGACGGTTTAGCGCGGCTGGTGCGCGCGATTCTGACGGACACCGCGATCCCGCGTCTGCGCCTCTCGTCGCTGGAGCCTTGGGACTTGTCGCCTGAGTTCTTCCGCCTCTGGGAGAATCCGCGTTTGTGTCCGCATCTGCATCTGCCGCTGCAAAGCGGCTGCGACTCGACGCTGCGACGGATGGCACGGCGGACGACGCAAGCTCAGTTCCGCGCGTTGATCGGCGCGGCGCGAGCGCAAATCGCCGATCCGTGCATCACGACCGACTTAATCGTCGGCTTCCCCGGTGAGACCGACGACGAGTTCGCGATCAGCGCCGCTTTCGTCGAGTCGCTGGATTTCGCCGGACTGCACGTTTTCCGCTACAGCAAGCGCCCCGGTACGGGCGCGGCGCGGATGCGCGGGCACGTCAGCAAGGCGATCAAGAAGGCGCGCAGCGCGCGCATGATCGCGCTGGCGGAGTCGATGCAGCAGCGCTACGCCGAACGCTTCAGCGGCACGACGCGCCCGGTGCTGTGGGAGCACGTCGCCGGGGCGACCGAAGACGGTTTCATCAATGTTGGTTATACTGACAACTATATCCGCGTGAGTTGTGTACATCCGCGCCCGCTGACCGGGCAGATCATCCCGGCGCAGTTGACGTGGTATGATCAGGATCGCGGGCAAATGCGCGGTGAAGCAGTACTGAGTACCGAGTGCTGAGTACTGAGTCAAAAACTAGGCAAGGGTGCGCTTCTCGGCATAGATGTGTATCCACAGATCGACTAAGCTGATTGACGATTGTTTTCCTCAGTACTTGGTACTCAGTACTCGGGACTTACTTAAGGTAACTGCAAATGGACGACCCAAGACCACCGATGCAAGCCGCCTTGAAAGAGGCGATGATCCAGAAAGACACCGTGCGCCGCGACGTGCTGCGGATGACGATCAGCTTGTTCAAGCAGGTCGAAATCGACGAACGGCGCGAATTGACCGCCGACGACGCCATCATGATCTTGCAGCGCGAGATCAAGAAGCGTCACGAGAGTATCGACGAAGCGCGCAGCGCTGGACGCGACGACCTCGCCGATCAGGGCGAAACCGAATTGGCGCTGTTGGAGGTGTTTATGCCGCGCCAGCTTTCGCGCGACGAGATCGCCGGGTTGGTGCGCGATGCCATCCACGAAACGGGGGCGGCGTCGCCCAAAGAGATGGGCAAGGTCATGAACGTTCTGATGCCAAAGGTGAAAGGGCAGGCGGACGGCAAACTCGTGAATGAGATCGTCCGCGAACAACTGGGCAATGCTTAACTGGTTTACGGAGTTCATCGACAGTCTCGCGCCGTCGACCAACGTGCGCCGGGATCACCCGCTGCATACCGTCGGGGTGATCCTCGTGGCGGTGGTGGCGGTGCTGCTGTCGACGCTGATCGTCGCCTTTGACAGCGTGTTTCAGTCGGCAGATGATGCCTCGGCGCTGCAAGTCGGCAGCGTCGTCGCGCAAGACATCCGCGCCCCTTACAGCATCACCTACGTCAGCGACGTGCTGACACAGCGTCAGCGCGACGCGGCGGCGAACAGCATCTCGCCGATCTACGATCCGCCGGATCCGAACGTCGCTCGCCACCAGATTACGCTGCTGCAACAAATCCTCGACTTCATTGACAACGTGCGCCGCGATCCGTATGGCACGCAGCAGCAGAAAATCGCCGACATCAACGACATTACGGCGCTCCAACTCGATCAAGGCATCATCGAGTTGATTTTGCAAATGGACGACGACACGTGGCGGGCGGTCGCGGGCGAGGCGGTCAACGTCTTGGAGCGGATCATGCGCGAATCGATCCGCGAGACCGACGTCTCGCTCATGAGCGATCAACTGCCGTCGCAGGTGGCGCTCCGGTTCGACACCGACACCGTCGCGGTGATCGTCGCGCTGGCGCAGGACTTGCTGCGCCCGAATCGCTTTCCTAACCCCGGCGCGACCGAGTTGGCGCGGCAGGCGGCGGCGGACAATGTCGCGCCGGAGAGCCGCAGTTTCGAGCGCGGGCAGGTCGTCGTGCGGGCAGGCGCACGGCTCGATACGGTGGATTACGAGGCGCTGAGCAAACTTGGGCTGCTGGAGTCGCCGGATCGCCGGATTCAGAACGTGGCGCGGGCATTTCTGGGTAGTCTGGTGGTGCTGGTCACGGTTGGGCTGTACCTCTCGCGTTTCCCGGACAAATACTACACGCAGGCGCGTTTTCTGGCGCTGCTGGCAGGTCTGTTTTTGCTAACGCTGGCGGGCGCGCGCCTGTTCAGCGATCAGCCCTACATCTACCCGGCGGCGGCGCTGGCGCTGACATTGGTCATCATCACGCGCACCGAGATCGCCATTATCGCCACGATGGGCTTGGGGCTGCTGATCGGCTTAATGAGCAACAACTCGCTGGAGATCGCCACGATGGTGATCGTCGGCGGGACGGTCGGGGCGCTGCTGCTGCGCCGCTCCGAGCGGGTGAACAGCTACTTCTTCGCCGGGTTGGTGATCGCGCTGACCAACGCGGTGATCGTGACTCTCTTCAATCTGGAAATGATCTCGTCGGATGGGTCGACACTCGGCTCTTTGATCGTGCTGGCGGTGATCAACGGCGTGATCGCGGCGATGGCAGGGCTGGCGATGATGTACGGTATTACTATCGCCTTCAACCTGCCGACCAGTCTCAAGTTGGTCGAGCTGAGCCAGCCGAACCAGCCTTTGCTCCAGCGCTTGCTGCGCGAAGCGCCGGGCACCTACCAGCATTCGCTGCAAGTCGCCAACCTGAGCGAGCAGGCGGCGAACGCTGTCGGCGCCAACGCCGAACTGATGCGGGTCGCGGCGCTCTATCACGACATCGGTAAGATGCTCAACCCCGCTTTCTTTGTCGAGAATCAGGCGGATAACGTCAACCCGCACGAAACGCTCAACGATCCTTATCGCAGCGCCGACATCATCATCAGCCACGTCGCCGACGGTGAGCGGCTGGCGCGGCAGTTCCGGCTGCCGGTGCGCGTCCGCGATTTCATCATGGAGCATCACGGGACGACGTTGGTCGGCTACTTCTATACTAAGGCGGTCGAGCAGGCAGGCGACGAAGAATCGGTCGATATTGAGCAGTTCACCTATCCGGGTCCTAAGCCGCAAACCCGCGAAACGGCGATCATGATGCTGGCGGATAGCTGCGAAAGCACCGTGCGCGCCCGCAAGCCCGCGAACAAGGCGGAGATCGCCGAGATCGTCGATACCATCATCGAGAACCGGATGCGCGGCGGGCAGTTGGACGAGTCGGATTTGACGCTCAAGGACATCAGCACGACCCGCGACATCTTTGTCGAGATGCTGCAAGCGGTCTTCCATCCGCGCATCAATTACCCGACGCTGCCCGCGATCAAGCGACAGATGCCGCCCGAATTGGTGCCGGAAGTCGCCGCGCCACTGCGCGAGGAAGTCGAAGCGATTGAGTCGATCACCCGCGCTGAATCCGGTGAGCACCCGCCCGCCGAGATCGAAGCGCCGCGCGTCAAGACGCAAACGTCAGAGATAGCGAGCGTCGAGCTAGATGAAGATACGCCGATGCCCGAAGTCCCGCCGCTGCGGCGCACGCAGCGCATGACTCCGGCTGAAAATCCGGTCGAGAGCGAGGAAGAATCCTCCGAGGGTTGAACGATGTTTGAGGTTGAAGTCCAAAACGAAGCGGAATATGCCCTCGACCCGGCGGATTTAGCAGCAGCGGCGACGCTGGTGCTGACCAGTCACGCGGTTGAGGCGGGCAGCGGCATGACGATTGTCGTCACCGACGACGAAAGCGTCGCTGACCTTAACCAGCGGTTTCGCGGCATCGACGCACCGACCGACGTGCTCTCGTTCCCGATGGATTCGATGCCGGGCGCGCCTTATCTGGGCGACCTCGTGATCGCTTATCCCTACGCCTCGGCGCAGGCGGCGCACGAAGGTCATGCCCTCGCCGACAGCCTGAAACTGCTGGTCGTGCATGGGACGCTGCATCTGCTCGGCTACGATCACGGCGACGCCGATCAGCGCGCCGAGATGTGGGCGGCGCAGGAAACAGCCTTAATCGCGCTTGGCGTGTCGCCGGAGATCGTCCCGGCGCTGGAAAACGGAGTCCACGATGAGCCGTAGCGCGAGCCGGAAGACGAGGCTGATCGATGCGCTGACCGGAACGGCGCGCATCGACCCGGACGACTACAGCCCGATCACGAGCACCAATCGCCTGAACAGTTTCGGCTATGCGCTGGCGGGCTGGCTCTACATGTTGCGCCGTCAGAAGAATACGCGGATTCAGGGCATGGCGAGTCTCGTCGTGGTTGTCGTCGCGCTCTGGTTGCGGCTTGACCCAGTGAGTTGGGCGGTGCTGATCTTGTCAATTACGATGGTCTGGATGGCGGAGTTTCTCAACGCGGCGGTCGAAGCGGCGATCAACCTCTCGACCAGCGAATATCACCCGATGGCGAAAGTCGGCAAAGACGTCGCTTCGGCAGCAGTACTGCTCGGTGTAGCTGCCGCAGTCTTGATCGGGCTGCTCGTTTTGGGTCCACCGCTGCTGCTGAAGCTGGGAATAGGATAAATCCACCGTGTCTGACGAACCGCAAGTGAAGCCGGAAGCGCCGGATCACCAAAATGGCGAGGAAAAGAAAGACGTGCTGGTCACGGCTGAAGGCGAGGAACTCGATCAATCGATTCTGGGGACGATGAAGCTCAACCCGGAAGGCGAGAACAAGAACCCCAACCGGGTCGCCAGCGTCAAATTCGCGGTCGCCGGAATGCTCTACGTGCTCACGCACGAGCAGAGCATCAAGCTGGCGACGATCACCACCGTGATCGTCGTGATCGTCGGGTTGTGGCTGAATATCGGCGTGTTCAGTTGGGCGCTGCTGACCTTCGCGCTGGGCAGCGTGTGGATTACCGAGTGCCTGAATACCGCTATCGAAGCCGCCATCGACCTTGACTCGCCGGAGCCAAGCGCGCTGGCGAAGATCGGTAAAGACGTTGCATCGACGGCGGCGCTGGTGAGTTCGATTGTGTTTGTCATCATTGTCGTGCTAATCTTGCTGCCGACTCTAGTGCAGAAATTGACAGGTTAGGTATGGATCACGAACCGCCCACTCCACCGGATCAACAGCCGGACGAGCAGTCCTCAGGAACACCGCCAGAAAATCAAAATCCGCGACGCGGCGGCGCGCGCGAGCGTCACGAACGACGCAAGCAGAATCAGCACGCGAAACCGAGCGTTGCGCCGCGTCAGATCCGCCCGCCGCGCCAGTTTACGCTGCCGAAAATCAAGATTCCACGTGGCAGCGGGGTTGTGCTTGGTATTGTTGGAGCAATTGCGTTCGTCGTCTTGGTGGTCTACGTGCTCGGTCAACTGAGGAACAATGCGCCGGAGGTCGAGCCGAACGCGCTTTGGCTCGGCACGGAATGGACTTATGAAACCCACACTGACGACGAGATCGCCGCGCTGGTGCAAAAGCTGCGTGATGAGAAGATCGGCACGGTCTATGCGTGGATCAGTTGGTACAAATATGACGGCACGTGGAACGCGCCTGATAAACTTCCGCAGGTCGAGGCATTCGCCGCGCAGTTTAAAGCAGCATATCCTGAAGCCGATCTCTATGGTTGGGTCAGCGTGCCGGTGCAGGACGACACGGGCGCGGAGCGTTCAGACTACGCAGCGCTGGCGCAGCCAGTCGCCGATTTCAGCAAACGGGTACTGGATGAGTTCGGTTACAAAGGCGTGTTCTTGAACGTAGAACAAGTCTGGGATGGCGACGAGAATTTCCTCGCGCTGCTGCGCGCGGTGCGTTCGACTATCGGGCTGGACGCGCCGATCAGCGCGGCAATCCCGCCAGATTGGAGTCCGTCGAACTCGAATATCCCGCTGCCGCCGCTGATCAAGCCGGGGACGGAATGGGCGAAAACCTATAAGCAGAGCGTCGCGCTGCTGGTCGATCAAATGGCGGTGATGGCATATCACAGCGGCTTGAGCAGTACCAGCGATTACGCGCAGTGGGTCGCCTATCAGGTGAAGACGTTCGCCAACGCCGTCGCGGAGTTGAACCTAAATACGAACACGAATTTGGTGATCGGCATTCCCACCTTCGACGCGGAACCGCCGGGGCACGATCCGCTGGTCGAGAACGTCAACTCGGCGGTGGAAGGGGTTAAGCTGGGGCTCCAGCAGGCGGGTGACGCGGCGCGCTACGTGCGCGGCTTGGCGATCTACGGCTGGTGGACGACTGACGATGCCGAGTGGAACGACTTCCAGACTGCATGGCTCGGCAAGCAGTAGCGAGATCGATAGGTGAAGCGCCCAAACGTTGAGCAGGCGGTAGTGCCGCGAAGCAAGATAGTGAATTATCTATTGTCAGAAGAAAATTCGAACGGTAAGTCGGCATTTTTCACCCGTTTGGGGTTTTCTGTGGCAGAATGGGAAGTGTTAGCGCAAGCCATTCACGATCACGCCGCCAAACATGAAGTCACACGCGAGTTTGTGAATGAACATGGGACGAAATATCTTGTCGAGGGCGCAATCACAACTCCCGATGAGCGTAACCCATTTGTGCGGACAGTATGGTTGATTGAGCACGGTATGGATGTTGCCCGATTTATTTCGGCGTATCCAGTTAAGTGAGGTTGACATGATACCCGAGCATGAGCGTGCCGTTTTAACCGTTGATGTGCCCGAATATCATCTCAAGGCGGGCGATATGGGAACGGTAGTCCACGTTTATAGTACAGGCAAGGCTTACGAAATCGAATTTTTCACCGTCGAAGGTGAAACGCTCGATGTAGTGACTGTCGAGGTGGATCAGGTGCGTCCGGTCAATCGCCGTGACATGCTTCATGTACGGATGTTGGAAACGACCGACTGAGAATTCGGTAGCAACGTGCTGAAAGGGCGATGCCGCTGCGCATCGCCCTTTTGATTCGCGGGGATTACTTCGCTTTGCCCAGTTCCTCGAGGAAGCAGATGGCGGTGTCGATGCCGCGATGGAACATCTCAATCGAGTAGTGTTCGTCGGGACCGTGCGCGCCGTCGGTGTTCAAGCCGTAGCCCATCAGGATCGTGTCGAGTCCCAGTTCGGTCTTCAGGTCGGCGACCACCGGAATGCTGCCACCCTCGCGCGCGAAGATCGGCGCCGCCCCCCAGCCGCGCTCGTAGGCGCGCACCGCCGCTTGCATCTCCGGCGTGTGCAGATCGGCTTGCGCTGGGCTGCCCACGCTGAGCAGCTTGAGTTCGCTGCGAACCGTCGGCGGCGTGATCTGGGCGATGTACGCTTTGACCAGTTCGTAAATCTTGCGCGGGTCTTGGTTGGCGACGAGGCGGCAGCTTAGCTTTGCCATCGCCTTGGCCGGGAGGACGGTTTTCGCGCCTTCGCCCGTCCAGCCGCTCAGCAAGCCGTTGACTTCCATCGTCGGGCGAGCGCTGATGCGCTCGCGCAGCGTGTAGTCGGCTTCGCCCCATGCCGCCGGAATGCCCGTATCCTGCTTGAGCGTGCTTTCAGGGATGTCCTGCTTAGCGAGTTCTTCGCGCTCGTCATCAGTCAGCGGCAGGACATCGTCGTAGAAGCCGGGCACGGCGATACTGTGATCCGGGTTGTGCAGCTTGGAGACGATCTCGACCAGCGCTAGCGCCGGGTTATGCACCATGCCGCCGTAGCTGCCGCTGTGCAGGTCGGTTTTGGGACCCCAAACGTCAAGCTGCATGTAGGTCAAGCCGCGCAGCGCGTAGGTGATCGCGGGTTGGTGGATGTCGCGCATCCCGGTGTCCGAGATCACGCAGACGTCGGCTTTGAAGTGGGCGGCGTGGGCGCGGATGAAATCCGCGAGGTGGAACGAGCCGACTTCTTCCTCACCTTCGATCATGTACTTGACGTTGACCGGCGCTTTGCCTTCAGTCGCCAGATACGATTCCAGCGACTTGATGTGGATGAACATCTGCCCCTTGTCGTCGGATGAGCCGCGCGCGTAGATGTTGCCGTCGCGCTCGACCGGCTCGAACGGCTCGCTCGACCAACCGTCAGCCATTGTCGCGGGCTGTACGTCGTAATGTCCGTAGATCAGCACGGTCGGGGCATCCGCGCCCGCGCCAAGCCAATCGCCGTAGACGACCGGATGCCCGCCGGTTTCCATCAGTTCGACGTGGTTGATGCCGATCTGCCGCATCTCGTCGGCGATCCATTCGGCAGCGCGGCGCACGTCGGCGCTGCGTTCCGGCTCGGTGCTGATGCTGGGGATGCGGATCAGTTCGTACAATTGTTGGCGGAAATCCTGCGCGTGCTCGCGCGCGTAGTCTCGTGCTGAGGTCATGCTCGATTGCCTTTCCAATACCGTTCAGAAGATCGTTTGAGCTTACCGTGAATGCAGGCTTTTTCGTAGAGCCAAGACAAAAAGCGAAGCGTCGTCAGGATGTAGGGGCAGAACTTAGTTCTGCCCCTACGGGTAAACACGATTTAGATGGCGAAGACGTCGGCGGCGCTGCGCCAGATCATCTCGCGCTCGGCGTCTTCCGGTGCGAAGGCGAAATAGTAGCCGACGCGGTCGAGCAAGCCGCCATAGCGCGCCTTGACCGCGCTGGCGAGTTCGTCCGGCGGCGCGATCACGGCGAATTCGCGCAGCACGTCGTCGCCGATCAAGCTGCCCATCTCGCCCCAACTGCCCTGACGCGCGAGTCCGCTCAACTTCTCGGCGAGGTCGCCCCAACCATGCAAGTCCATCACCGGGCGGTAGCTCGGCGTGCTGGCGTAAAAAGCGATCTGCGCGCGGACGGCGACGGCGTTTTCGGCAGTCTCGGCGGCATCTCTCCCGGTGACGACGAAGATGGCGCAGCTTAGGGCGACGTCGGCGCGCGTTCTCCCGGCTGCTTGCGCGCCGCGCTCGACGTTGGGGATCACGACCTCGCGCAGGTAGCGGACGGTGTGAAACGGGTGGACGTGCAAGCCCTGACACAATTCTCCGGCGAGGCGGCAGAGGTGATCGTTGACGGCGGCGATGTAGATCGGAATGTCGGGGTGCTCAATCGCGCCGGGATTGAAGAAGGGCGTCATCAGGCGGAAGGTGTAATGCTCACCGCGGTAGCGCAGCGGCGCGCCGGTCTGGAAGGTTACCCAGATCGCACGCAGCGACTCGACGTACTCGCGCAGGCGGGGTGCCGGCGCGCTCCACGTCGTGCTGAAGCGCTTCTCAATGTGCGGTTTGACCTGCGTCCCCAAGCCGAGGATGAAGCGTCCGTTCGACTGCGCCGCTAAATCCCACGCGATCTGCGCCGTGATCATCGGGCTGCGCGGGAAGGCGACGGCAATCGCCGTGCCGAGGTCGATCCGCTCAGTCGCGGCAGCGGCGTGAGTCAGCGGCAGAAACGGATTGTGCGCCGTCTCGGACGTCCACAAGCCGCTGAAGCCATAGGCTTCGACCTGCTGGGCAATCGCGGCGGCGGCGTTGAGCTTGGTCGGGAAAATCGTGACATCGAATTTCATCGATAATCCTCAAATAACTGTAGATTTTTCGGCAGATTATAGCGAATTATTCGGCTGCTCATGTTCGGATCGGGCGCTGGCGATGCTATAATGTTCATATTCTACGTTAGAAAAGGCTTGCTCGATGCTCGACCAGCCCAACCTCGACAAAATTGACCACGAGCATTTGCTGTCGCTGTACGGCATTATGCGAGCGATGAATTCCAGCCTCGAGTTTGGCGAAGTTTTGAACACGGTGCTGGACTCGGTGATGGACGTGACCGGCGCGCAGCGAGGTTTCCTGATGATCGCCGATGACCAGACCGGTCAGTTTGCGGATTCAGGTCGCGCGCACGCTCGACGGCAATCCGGCAGAGGAGTCTTACAGCACGACGATTGTCAA
Source organism: uncultured Chloroflexia bacterium (assembly GCA_963826685.1). Classification (GTDB taxonomy): domain Bacteria; phylum Chloroflexota; class Anaerolineae; order Aggregatilineales; family Phototrophicaceae; genus Flexifilum. The sequence continues at coordinate 756,883 of CAWGYC010000014.1, forward strand.
CGAGGTTGTAGCGACTGGTCAGCCGCTGCTGACCAACAACGCCCAATTCGATACGCGCTACAAAGCCGGGCAGAGCATCATCATGAAGGGGCTGCGGGCGATTTTGTGCGCGCCGATGCTGGTCAAGGATCGGTTGGTCGGCGTCGTCTACGTCGATACCTCGATTCGCACCGGCAGTTTCAAGGAATCGGACTTGTTTCTGCTGAGTGTGGTGGCCGGGCAGGCGGCGGTTGCCATCGAGAACGCCCGGCTCTACCGGGTCGCGGTCGAGAAAGGGCGGCTGGAACGCGAATTGCAGATGGCGCGCGAGATTCAGGAGTCGCTGCTGCCGCGCCGGATGCCGCAGTTTCCCGGTTACGAGATTCAGGCACATTGGCGCTCGGCGCGCGAAGTGGCGGGCGATTTCTACGACGTTTTCCGGCTGTCGGACGACACGCTCGGCGTGGTGATCGCGGACGTGTCGGACAAAGGCGCTCCGGCGGCGTTATTCATGGCGTCGGCGCGCAGCATGATCCGCAGCTATGCGTTTTCCGGCTACTCGCCCTTCGAGACGCTCACGCGCACCAACGACATGATCGTTGACGACGCGGGCGATGGCACCTTTGTCACGGTTTACTACAGCCTATTGCGGCTCGGCGGCTACGCGCTTCACCTCAACGCCGGACATAACCCACCAGCGGTCTATCGCTGCAATGGCGGGGAAGTTTTCTTCTTGCCACGCGGCGGGCGAGCGCTTGGCTGGTTTCCGAATAATCCGCTCAAGCCGATGGAATTCAAGCTGGAACCCGGCGACGTGATCGTCTACTACACCGACGGCTTGACCGATGCCGAAAACGCGGCAGGCGAGAGTTTCGGCGAAAGCCGGTTGGCGCTGGCGCTCAGCGTGTGTGGCGATCAATCGGCGGCGGGAATTCTCAATCATATTGTCGCGCAGGTCGACGATTTCTGTGGGGATGTCCCGGCTTTCGACGACCTGACGCTGTGCGTTGTCCGCTATAACGGCTGATTTGAAACTAAGGAGACTGTTTTGACTCTGATCCGCAAAATCATTATCGCGCTGGTGGGCTTGTCGCTGGCGATCCTGATGACCGCGCTCTTGATCAACCCGGAGGCAATTGGAGTGCTGGCGCAGAGTCTCGCCAACACGTCGACCTTGATCCGGCTGCCGTTGGCGATCTTGATCGACGCGGTAATCTTGGCGGTGCTGACGATCTTGGTTCGAGAGACGCGACCTGCTCGCTCAAATAGCGGGCTAATGGTAAAGACGCGGGGGGCAATTGCCGACGTGAGCATCGAGTCGGCGACGGATCGCATTTTGCGGTCGGTGCGCGACGTGCCAGAGGTGCTGTCGGCAACCGCGACGATCAAGGCGCTGCACGGGAAGACGGACGTCGATCTCGACGTGATCGTCTCGCGAGAGAGCAAGAGTCTGCCCGATAAGCAGAAGGAAATTGATCGCGCGCTGCGTCAGGTGATCAATAAGGAGTTGGGCTTGCAGATGGCGGGCAAGCCGCGCGTCCACATCCGTATGGACGACGAACAAAGCCTGCGCCAGCCGCCGGAGCCGGTGCGCGCCGCGCCGCTGCCGAGCGGAACGCCGACCGATACCGAGACGATGATCGAGCCGGAGCTGCAGCGGCGAAGAGCCGATAAAGGTCGAAACGCTCGGTTTCAAGGATACGATGGTGCTGCGGGGCGAGGAGGAAGCGGAGGACGATTCTGCTGCCGCTGCTGTCGAACCGCCGCCCAGCGAGGATAAGGCGGACGAGAACTCAGTTTTGAAAGCATAGCGATCACCTGAAATTGGTGTCAAACTGCCCCTTTACAGTAGGGGAGGCGATAGCGTATTATTCTGCCCGCTGCGCTAATTGAGGCGGCGACCGGTTAGATGAGCAGCTAAACAAACCCTAGTCGAATATATCCCAAATATCGCAAACGGCTTTAAAAAGCGTCGAAATTGAGCGAAAACAGGGGTTGACGGGGGGTGGGTGGGACTGCTAAGATAGCCGAACCTCAAACGCAGGAAGCAGGGCGGGTGAGGAAGGCAATCGAGCGAAAGCGAGATTGCCGAGAGCGAAAGCTTCCGCTTTCGCCAGCACCTTAACAATAGCAATGTGCAGACGAAGAGCAACAGTCAACATACGGAGAGTTTGATCCTGGCTCAGGATGAACGCTGGCGGCGTGCTTAACACATGCAAGTCGAACGGACCATTTCGGTGGTCAGTGGCGCACGGGTGAGGAACACGTAGCTGATCTGCCCTCAAGCGCGGGATAACGCCTCGAAAGGGGTGCTAATACCGCATAAGCTCCCGCTTTCCAGAAAAGTGAGAGAAAAGGCGCAAGTCACTTGAGGAGGAGGCTGCGGCCCATCAGGTAGTTGGTGAGGTAACGGCTCACCAAGCCGACGACGGGTAGGGGACCTGAGAGGGTGATCCCCCACACTGGGACTGAGACACGGCCCAGACTCCTACGGGAGGCAGCAGTGAGGAATATTGCCCAATGGACGCAAGTCTGAGGCAGCGACGCCGCGTGGGTGAAGAAGGCCTTCGGGTCGTAAAGCCCTTTTCTAGGTGACGAGCAAAGGACGGTAGCCTAGGAATAAGTCTCGGCTAACTACGTGCCAGCAGCCGCGGTAAAACGTAGGAGGCAAGCGTTATCCGGAGTTACTGGGCGTAAAGCGTGCGCAGGCGGATCGGTAAGTGAGTTGTGAAAGCCTCCGGCTAAACTGGGGGAGGACAAATCAGACTGCCAATCTAGAGTCAGATAGAGGGACGTGGAATTCCGGGTGTAGCGGTGAAATGTGTAGAGATCCGGAGGAACACCAGTGGCGCAAGCGGCGTCCTGGGTCTGAACTGACGCTGAGGCACGAAAGCGTGGGGAGCGAACGGGATTAGAGACCCCGGTAGTCCACGCCGTAAACGATGTCAACTAGATGTCCACCGGGCTACGGTCTGGGGGGTGTCGAAGCTAACGCGCTAAGTTGACCGCCTGGGGAGTACGGTCGCAAGGCTAAAACTCAAAGGAATTGACGGGGGCCCGCACAAGCAGCGGAGCGTGTGGTTTAATTCGAGGCTACACGAAGAACCTTACCTAGGTTTGACATGGGCGTAGTAGGGAACCGAAAGGGGACCGACCTTCGGGAGCGTCCACAGGTGCTGCATGGCTGTCGTCAGCTCGTGTCGTGAGATGTTCGGTTAAGTCCGAAAACGAGCGCAACCCTCGGGTCTAGTTACAAGTGTCTAGACCGACTGCCCGTGAGAAACGGGAGGAAGGTGGGGATGACGTCAAGTCAGCATGGCCTTTATATCTAGGGCTACACACACGCTACAATGGGCGGTACAGTGGGTTGCGAAACCGCGAGGTGGAGCCAATCCTAAAAAGCCGTTCGTAGTTCGGATTGCAGGCTGCAACTCGCCTGCATGAAGCCGGAGTTGCTAGTAACCGCAGGTCAGCCATACTGCGGTGAATACGTTCCCGGGCCTTGTACACACCGCCCGTCACGTCATGGGAGTTGGTCACGCCTGAAATCGGTCAGCTAACCGCAAGGGGGCAACCGCTGAAGGCAGGGCTGATGACTGGGACGAAGTCGTAACAAGGTAGCTGTACCGGAAGGTGCGGCTGGATCACCTCCTTTCTAGGAAAACAGATGCTAACGCCGAGAGGCAAAGCATCGAACGGATGCGAGAGCATCCGGGTAGTGAACCGCAAGGTTCACACACCAACGTACAACCAACAAGCACGGACAAACGTCCTGTGCTGACTGCTCTACTTTTCGTCGCACATTGCTGTTGTTAAGGGCGAGAACCTTTAGAATGGGCCTGTAGCTCAGTTGGTTAGAGCGCACGCCTGATAAGCGTGAGGTCATGTGTTCGAGTCGCATCAGGCCCACAAGGAAAACCCCTTGCGGGGATGTAGCTCAGTTGGGAGAGCGGCGCCTTTGCAAGGCGTAGGTCAGGGGTTCGAGTCCCCTCATCTCCAAGTATGTGCTCTCTTGACTGCACATGGTCGTGAGAGTATACTAGCAAAACTCTATACGGTAGGGCACTTTGAGGTAGAAGCGTTTGGTAGTTTTTCTGCACAAGTAAAGCGATAAGCGGTATCACCTAGGATTTTTGACAGCCCGGGTATACCGGGCTGTTTTGTGCAAAGCACCTGAACAAGCGAGGCGATAATTCACCCGGTCGGCGGACACAAGCGCAAGTTTGTGGACGGCGACGAGGGGAAATATCCCCGACCAGCAGCGGAGCCTTTCGGGGGTTCGTGAGCGAGCAGAAAGCACAGCTTTCTGCAAGGGAAAAGCGTCAGCTTTTACCCGGCACCTTAACAATCACAGAAGAAGCAGTAACGAGTAATCAAACACACGCAAGAGGATCCGGTTCTCCGTATCACAGGAACAAAGCAATTAAGAGCACACGGAGGATGCCTTGGCGTCAAGTGCCGAAGAAGGACGTGGTACACTGCGAAAAGCGTTGGCAAGCCGTGTGCAGGCGCAATCAGCCAACGATGTCCGAATGGGGAAACCCGGCGCGAAGAACTCGCGTCACTCCCGCAAGGGAGAGGGAACCGGGCGAACTGAAACATCTAAGTAGCCCGAGGAAAAGAAAAGAATTCTGCGAGTAGTGGCGAGCGAAAGCGGAACAGCCCAAACCGTGCCTTTCGGGGTGCGGGGTTGTAGGTCTACCGGAACGTTGAGCAAGGCGAGCCGAATGCTCTGGGAAGGGCAACGGAACAGGGTGAGAGTCCCGTAGGCGAAGTTGAGCTTGACCGGGTAGTAACCTGAGTACCACAGAGCACGCTAACTCGGTGGGAAACTGGGAGGACCACCTTCCAAGGCTAAATACACTTGACGACCGATAGTGAACCAGTACGGTGACGGAAAGGTGAAAAGAACCCCGGCGAGGGGAGTGAAAGAGAATCTGAAACCGTGTGCTTACAAACGGTCAGAGGGGCTTCGTGCCCTGATGGCGTGCCTTTTGGAGAATGAGCCAGCGAGTTAATGGCGGTGGCAAGCTTAAGGGAGCGACACCCGGAGGCGAAGCGAAAGCGAGTTTGAATAGGGCGCTAAGTTGCCGTTATTAGACACGAAACCAGGTGAGCTACCCATGGTCAGGGTGAAAGTCCGGTGACACGGACGGGAGGCCCGAACTCACCACTGTTGCAAAAGTGGGGGATGAACTGTGGGTAGGGGTGATATGCCAAACGAACTTGGAGATAGCTTGTTCTCTCCGAAATCGCTTTAGGGCGAGCGTGGCGTGATGACTAACGGAGGTAGAGCACTGACTGGACTAGGGGGCGTTAAGCTTACCGAATCCAATCAAACTCCGAATGCCGTTAGGGAAGCGCTGCAGTCGGACTACGGGAGATGAGTTTCGTGGTCGAAAGGGAAAGAGCCCAGACCCCCAGTTAAGGTCCTCAAGTCCTAGCTAAGTGGGAAACGAGGTGGTCGTGTTGAGACAGCCAGGAGGTTGGCTTAGAAGCAGCCACCCTTAAAAGAGTGCGTAACAGCTCACTGGTCGAACGCGACTGCGCGGAAAATGTAACGGGGCTCAAGCTAGGCACCGAAACTAGGGACTTGAGTTAATCTATGGATTGACCAAGTGGTAGGAGAGCGTCCCGCCAGCGGTGAAGGCGTATCGGCAAGGTACGTTGGAGTGGGCGGGAGTGAGAATGCTGGCATGAGTAGCGAAAACAAGGTGAGAACCCTTGTCGCCGAATGTCTAAGGTTTCCGACGGAAGGTCAGTCCGCGTCGGGTTAGTCGGGCCTAAGCCGAGGCTGGGAAGCGTAGGCGATGGACAACCGGTTAATATTCCGGTACCGAATGATGGGAGTGTGTGCTGGACGGCTTGGGAAGGCTCAGCCCCTGAGTGGATGGGGGTGGCAAGCGGTTAATGGCCGTGATGCCGGGCGTAACGCCAGAAGTGAGCGGCACCTAGGTCCAAGAAAAGCAGTGCACATGATGAAAATCATTCGCCCGTACCTCAAACCGACACAGGTAGACGAGTAGAGGATACTCAGGCGAACGGGAGAACTCGGGCTAAGGAACTCGGCAAAATAGTCCTGTAACTTCGGGAGAAGGGACGCCCCCGCGAGGGGGTCGCAGTGAAAGGGCTCTATCGACTGTTTACCAAAAACACAGGTCTCTGCAAACGCGCAAGCGGACGTATAGGGGCTGACACCTGCCCAGTGCCGGAAGGTTAAGAGGAGGGGTTCACGCTCTGAATTGAAGCCCCGGTGAACGGCGGCCGTAACTATAACGGTCCTAAGGTAGCGAAATTCCTTGTCGGGTAAGTTCCGACCCGCACGAAAGGTGTAACGAGTGGAGCGCTGTCTCAGCCCGAGACCCGGCGAAATTGAAGTACGTGTGAAGATGCGCGTTACCCGCAGCAGGACAAAAAGACCCCATGGAGCTTTACTGTAGCTTGTCATTGCGTTAGGGTTGCACTTGTGTAGGATAGCTGGGAGGCAGAGAAGCTGGGGCGTTAGCCTCGGTGGAGCCGACGGTGAAATACCAGCCTGGTGTGACTTTGGCCCTAACTTGGCGGAAGCTGAGGACAGTGGCAGGTGGGCAGTTTGACTGGGGCGGTCGCCTCCAAAACAGTAACGGAGGCGTTCAAAGGTGGGTTCAGGCTGAATGGAAACCAGCCAGAGAGTGCAAAGGCAAAAACCCGCTTGACTGCAAGGCCAACGCGCCGAGCAGAGACGAAAGTCGGACTTAGTGATCCTACGGCTCAGAGTGGAATGGCCGTAGCTTACCGGATAAAAGCTACCCTGGGGATAACAGGCTAGTCTTGCCCAAGAGTTCACATCGACGGCAAGGCTCGGCACCTCGATGTCGGCTCATCACATCCTGGGGCTGGATAAGGTCCCAAGGGTTGGGCTGTTCGCCCATTAAAGTGGTACGTGAGCTGGGTTCAGACCGTCGTGAGACAGGTCGGTCTCTATCCGCTGTGGGCGTTGGGAATTTGAGAGGCTCTGCCCCTAGTACGAGAGGACCGGGGTGGACGGAGCGCTCGTGTATCGGTTGTCGCGCCAGCGGCACTGCCGAGTAGCGATCTCCGGAGTGGATAACCGCTGAAAGCATCTAAGTGGGAAACCAACCTCAAGATGAGATTCCCCATCTCGAGAGAGAGTAAGACCGCTCGAAGACGACGAGTTTGATAGGCTGGCGGTGGAAGCGCAGCAATGTGTGGAGCTAACCAGTACTAATGGTCGAGGGCTTTGTTAAGGTGATGCGGGGAAGCGGGTGTTCTTGCGGAAGCGAGATTACCGACGTACTGCGAGAAAACTGTGATTGTAAAAAGGTCTGCGTGTCTGAGAAAGACGGGCAGACTATGTTGGTGACTAAAGCGGTGAGGGTCCACCCGGTTCCATCTCGAACCCGGTCGTTAAGCTCATCAGCGCTGATGGTACTGCCCGGGCGACTGGGTGGGAGAGTAAGCCGTTGCCAACATAGTCTACCCGTCTTTTTTTGTTTCCCCTCTATCCTCTAATCCACAAAATCGAACCGCTAGCTTTGCGTGTATACTTCAAGCAGCGCATGTTTTTCTAGTGATAGGGTTCGCTCGTGTCAGAAAATCCGCTTGCACATTCCTCTGAAGACTTGATGATCGTCTACGTCGCTGGCAGTGAACCGGAAGCCTACATCGTCGTCGGTAGGCTGGAAAACGAGGGCATTGCCGCTTTCGTCAGCCAAGAACCGGCGGGCAGAGCCTATGGAATCAGCATCGGCGAAATGGGCGATGTCAAAGTCATCGTTCGCGCGTCCGACTATGAACGCGCCAAAGCCATCCTTGAAGAAGATGTTGAGGATGAGGAGGACGACGAGGATGACGACCTGTACGAAGACGATGATGATTACGATTACGACGACGAGCTAGACGAAGATTATGACGACGATGACGACGAATAACACGCTCACCGCCGTACCGGGAATCCGCGTCGGGCACGCGACCGATCTGGAGGCGATCACCGGCTGCACGGCGATCATTTGTCCGCCGAACACCGTCGGTGGAGTTGACGTGCGCGGCGGCGCGCCGGGGACACGCGAAATCGCACTGCTCGATCCGCTGCGGAACGTCCAGCACGTCAACGCGGTCATGCTGTCCGGCGGCAGTGCTTACGGGCTGGCGACCGCCGACGGCGTGATGCGTTATCTCGAAGCCAACGGGATCGGCTACAACACGCGGACGGGACATCTTGTTCCGATTGTCCCGGCGGCGATCCTGTTTGACCTCGCCGTTGGGCGCGGCGACGTGCGACCGACCGCGGAGATGGGATACGCTGCCTGCGCCGCCGCGACCGCCGATCCGGTCGAGCGTGGCAGCGTCGGCGCGGGGACGGGCTGCCAAGTTGGGGCGATGCTGGGCAAGGAACTCGCCACCAAAACCGGCATCGGCTCGGCGAGCGTCGATCTCGGCGGTGGCTTGATCGTCGCGGCGCTGTTCGCGGTTAATGCCGTCGGCGACGTGATCGAGGACGACGGGCAGATCATGGGCGGGCTGCGTAATCCCGAAGGCGGTGGCTTCGTCGGGATGTTGAACGCCTTCAGGATGATGCCGCGCATCCCGGCGCCGGTTGCGGAAAACACGGTGATCGGCGTGGTGGCGACCAACGCGCGCTTGACCAAGGTTGAGGCGAACAAGGTCGCGCAGATGGCGCATGATGGTCTGGCGCGGGCGGTGTGTCCGGCGCATACCATGTATGACGGCGACACCATCTTCGCGCTGGCGACCGGCGAAATCCCCTCCGACGTGAATCTGATCGGCGCGTATGCCGCCGAAGTCACCGCCGCTGCCATCCGCGACGGTGTGCGATCCGCCACCAGCTTGGGCGGGGTGCGTGTGTGGTCTGAAAGTTAAGAATATTAAGAAAGATTCCATTTAGCCTTAAACGCGACTTAGTAATGGCTTGATATTCTTAACCCCGGATAACGCATAAAGATCGAGGAAGCGATGGCAAAGGTACTCATCGTCGAAGATGAAGAAACGCTGGCTCGGAACCTTGCCGATAAGCTGCGCGGCGAAGGCTTCACCGTTTTCACCGCCGGGGATGGCGAAGACGGGCTGGAGAAAATACGCGGGGAACACCCTGATCTGATCGTGCTCGACATCATGCTGCCCAAATTGGATGGCTTGAGCCTGTGCCGCATGGTGCGGCGCGACCCGGCAACCTCTCATATTCCGATCATCATGCTGACGGCGCGCGGCACCGAGGTCGACAAGATCGTCGGGCTGGAGAGCGGCGCGGATGACTACGTGGTCAAGCCGTTCGGCTTAGGTGAATTCCTTGCTCGCGTCCGGGCGGTCATGCGGCGCGCGCCCGGTCGTCCGGCGCTGCAAGACGAGCTGATCTCGAATGATCTGCGTCTGAGCCTGACCAGTCGCCGCCTGTTCAAAGGGGAGAACGTGATCGCACTGAGCAACAAGGAGTTCGACCTGCTGGCGGAACTGATGCGCAACCGCAACGTCGTCCTCTCACGCGACCTGATCCTGACCAAAGTCTGGGGCTATGATTATTTCGTGGACAAGCGTACTGTAGACGTCCACATTCGTTGGTTGCGCGAGAAAATCGAGGACGATCCTTCTAACCCAAAGCGGATCGTCACCGTGCGCGGGGTCGGGTATCGTTTTGAGGGTTAGCACACAAGGAGCCAGTCTTTGGCTTTGACCAACACAGTCGAACACGAGCAGAAGCTCGAACAGCTTCGCCAGACGATGACCGAGCGCGAGCGCGAACTCGAAAATTTGCAGCGCACGCTCGGCGAGCAGGAAATGGCGCTCAGTTCGTTGAAGCGCGAGGTCGCCCAGCGCGAGCAGGCGTTGGGGTCGCTTCAACAGTCGCTTGAAATTCAGGACGACACGCTGCTGGCGTTGAAACAGGCGATTGCCGAGCACGAAAGCGCGCTCGAAACGCTGCGTGCTGCCGAGCAAACCGAACTGCTGGACGACGACCAGCGCAGCCCTGACTACAAGATCGCGCTGGCGCTGACGCTGTCGAATGCTGCCTACGAAGCGCTGATGGTGGTCGACGCCGAGACCTGCGTGATCGCCAGCAACGCTAGCGCTGAGGCGCTTTTCAACTCGCCTAACATGGTCGGACAGATGCTCGCCGACGTGACCGGAATCCCGGAACTAGAGATGATGGTCGTCGATGCGCTGGCGAACGAAGAAGAATCCTACGAGGAGCAACTCACCTTTAACAAGCATTTCTACCGCGTGCGCACGCAGGTGATCCGCCGGGATGGAAACTTGTTTATCGGGCTGGCACTGCAAGATGTGAGCGAACTGGTGCGCCTCAACCGCGCGCGCCGCGATATGGTCGCCAACATCTCGCACGAACTGCGCACACCGATTGCCAACATCCGCCTGATCATCGACAGCCTATTTCACGAGCAGGATAAGCCGAAGCGCAAGCAGAGCACCTCGGCGCTGCGGGCGATTGCCCGCGAAACCAACTCGCTCCTGTGGCTGGTGCAGGAACTGCTTGATCTCTCGATGATCGAGTCGGGGCAGGCGATCCTGCGCATGATCGAGATGCCGATCACGGACATCGTGACCGAATCGATTGAGCGAGTCGAAGACCAGAGCGATGCCAAAGAGATCGAGATTGTCAACGAGACGCCCGCTGAGCTTCAGGTGCTCGCCGACGGCGATCAAGTCCGCCGCGTGCTGATCAACCTGATCCACAACGCGATCAAGTGGTCGCCGCCGGGCGAAACGATCCGTGTCCGCGCCGAGAACAGCGGTGACGAGGTGGTCGTCAGCGTGTTGGACAGCGGACCGGGCGTGCCGGAGGAATTCCGCGAGCGCATCTTCGAGCGCTTCTACCAGCTTGATCCGTCGCGCTCGGCGGGGGAGGGGACTGGCTTAGGCTTGGCGATCTGCCGCCACATCACCGAAGCGCACGGCGGGCGCATCTGGGTCGAGAACAACGACGAAGGCAAAGACGGCACCGGCGGCTGCTTCAAGTTCACGCTGCCCGCCGCCGAACCTGTGGACGACTAAGATGTCACGAACGGATGATGCAGCAGTAATCGTCACGACCCGTCGTGGCGGCGTACCCCAATCGCGCGTTCAACCGGCAGTACGAACAGAATCCCGTGATTAGGTTCCGTTAAGTCGCCGAGTGTTTCGTTCGCTGCCGCGACGAGCGGATCAACCTGCTCGTCTTCGACAATCGACAGAATGACCTCGCCGCGTTCTTCCATATTATCGATGATTGCCGCCATCGCGGCACCCATCGAGACGACCATGCGCGGCAGCTCGACCGATCCGGATTGCAGTTCTCGCTGAAGCGCATGCAAGCCATGCGAACGAATGATGGTCACGCCGGGAGCGCCCGCGGCTTGCCACGCTTGAGCAATGTCAAGACCAGCTTCGATCCGTGTCGTGATTAAAACGACTAGCTTCATGGCGTTTCCTCCTTAAATACCCGTCGCACGAGGACTGGCGTCACAACCGTTGTGAGCAGAATGACGAGGAATAGCGAGGCATAGAGCGGCTGATCGGCTTTAAAGATACCCAGTGTGAGACCAAGCGAGGCGACAATCAGCCCGACCTCGCCGCGTGGAAGCATACAGACGCCCAGTCGCAGCGAGTCGCGCAGGCTGAAACCACCCAGCCGAGCACCAATTCCACAGCCTACAACCTTCGACATCAGCACGACAACCAACAGGAGCAGTGCCAGCGGCAGCGCCGTCAGCGGGAACTTGCGCAGGTTCGTATCCAGTCCTACGTTGATGAAGAAGATCGGTACGAGCAGCGCATAGGCGATGAAGTTGCTCGAGGTCTTGATCTCATTACTCACTTCGTCCCGCGCGCGGCTGAAGCCTACCCCGGCGATGAAAGCACCCGTCAGGGCGGCAACGCCGCCCCACACCTCGGCGGTCCAGCCAAAGAACAGGGCGACCAGCACCGCAATGACCGGGAGACCAAAGGACTGCTTCATGGATGGCATCTGGTTGAGCCAGTTCGTCACCGGCGGGAGGACAAACCACGCCACCGCGACTGCGCCTCCAATGTACAACACCATCCGCACGACGATTCCCACCAAGTCGTTCGTATCCGCCGCACTTGATCCGCTCTGTCCGCTGACCGCCACCGCGAGTGAGAGGAGCAGGATTGACAGCACGTCGTCCATGAGGGCGGTCGCCAACAGCGCGTTGCCGACTTTCGTGCGCAGGAAACCCAATTCGAGCAGCACTTGCGCCGAGATGCTCACCGAAGTCGCCGCCAGCGCCACCCCCGCGAACAGGGCAGGCTGCCACGCATAACCGAACAGCATCACCAGCGGCAGAGCGAGAATGATCGTTCCCCCGACGCCGAATAGTCCAGCCAGAAGCGCCAGTACGCCCACCTGCCTGAACTCCTTCAGGTTGACTTCCAGCCCGACGATGAACATCAACATCAGCACGCCAAAGTCCGCCAGCTCACTGATCGTCCCCTGCAAGTTTGTTCCTTGGAGCACGGTAGCGTGGAGCAAGTCGAGCAGCGTCGGACCGAGCACAACGCCGATGATCAACTCGCCGAGGACGCGCGGCTGATCAAAGCGGCGCGCAATCGCTCCGCCGATCCGTGACGCGGCAAGGATCACAGCCAGCGCGAAAAAGAGGGCAACTGCCGGATTTTGCTCCATTGAACTCCTTTCTGACGAGGTGCTGCTTGCCGGGGCGTAATCCCTCGACGCCCGGAGGCAGGGACAAATCTGTCAAGTGAGGGAGCCTGAGTATAGCGCCAGTCCGATGCGTGGGGCGAAAATTTCGGCGCGGATGACCCTATCCCACCTTGCAGCATCGTTCGCGCCACCGGGTACGCCGCTTCAGACAGTCGGGCTGGATATACTTCGATTGGATTCTACTCCCATAGCGACCCAAATCGTGCTATAATTACGCTATAACTGAACAAGCAACCTTCGGGGCAGGGTGCAATTCCCGATCGGCGGTGGGGCAACGTAAATTGCCAAGCCCGCTACCCGTGTCATCGATCTCGTAATCCGGTCATCGGGTTGGTCGATGCGTCGCAGGCGCTGTGCCTGTGCCGGTGGATCTGGTCAAATTCCAGAGCCGACAGTGACAGTCTGGATGGAAGAAGGGATGCGGCAGCAGACACGATCTGACTGTTTGGTTTTGTGTTACTCGCTGCTGACATCTGCTTGATGGCGAACCGACTTTCGCGTCTTGTGACGCGGAGTCCGGTTTTTGCTATCTTTTCCAAGCGCCCCGGCTGGTTTAACGACGGGGTGATCTTTTATGCAGGCAAACGTGATCTATCGAAATCTACGACAGCAGGTGCAGCAGCGCGCGCCATCTGTTCGCACTGTCGCACCGATCTTGGTTCTGCTTCTGATTCTCGCTGTGTGGCAGGGCGTCACGATGCTGAAACTCTACCCGGAGTTCATCATCCCGACGCCGCGCTCGGTTGTCGAGCGTTTCTTCACTGTACTCGGCGATGGTCGGCTGTTGTTGCATACGTGGACGACGACCTCGCAAATGCTGGTGGGACTTGGCGCTCGGCTTGAGCATCGGCATTCTGCTCGGCTACGTGATGGCGAAAAGCCGCGTCTTGGAGGATGCGCTCTCGCCGCTGGTACTGGCGTTCCAATCGACGCCGGTCGTCGCCTACGCGCCGCTGCTGGTGATCTGGTTCGGCAGCGGACCCACCAGCAAAGTGATCACCAGCGCGCTGATCGTCTTTTTCCCGATGCTCATGAACACGATTGTCGGCATTCGTACCGTGCCCGCCTCGCTGCGCGATCTGATGCGCTCGCTGCGGGCGTCGCGCTGGCAGACGTTCGCTCAACTGGAAGTTCCGGCGGCGCTGCCAGTGTTGTTCGGCGGCTTGAAGGTCAGCGTCGTGCTGGCGGTGATCGGCGCGGTGGTCGGCGAGTTCGTCAGTTCCGACGCGGGACTCGGCTACCTGATCAACCGCGCGCGCTACGACTACGATACGCCGCTGGTGGTCGTGGCGATCTTGATGCTGGCGTTGATCGCGCGGGTGATGTACGGGATCGTCGCGCTGCTGGAGCGGCGGACGCTGAAATGGCAGATGCGCCAGCGCAAGTGGTGAAACCACGCGGGGATTTGTCGTAGGGGCGTAATATATTACGCCCCTACACGAATGCCGAAGGGTGTTTAGGCTCAGACAGTTCATTGCACTCTCAAGAGAGGATCGGTTATGTTTCGTAAAGCTGTAATCGGAATCGCGCTGCTGCTGTTGGGCGTCGTCGGCGTGCAGGCGCAGAGCGCTACCCACGACGTCACCTTCTTCTTGACCTACATTCCGAACGTCCAATTTTCGCCGGTCTACGTCGCAATGGAGCAGGGCTACTTCGCCGACGCGGGCATCAACGTGACGCTGCAAAGTGGCGACGAGCCGGACGGCATCAACTTGATCGCGGCGAACCAACTCCAATTTGGACTTGCCAGCGGCGAGCAGGTGATCGCGGCGCGGGCGCAGGGGCGTCCGGTCGAGTTTGTCTACGAGTGGTTTCAGCAGTACCCGATTGGCATCGTCGTCACCGACGACAGCGGCATTAAAACGCCTGCCGACCTCAAGGGACAGAAGATCGGTATCCCCGGCTTGTTCGGCGCGTCCTACACCGGCGCGATTGCGCTGCTCGCCGCCAACGGCTTGACCGAGCGCGACGTTCAGTTGGACACGATTGGCTTCAACGCGCCGCAGGTCGTCTGCGTGGGGGCAGTCAAGGCGGCGGTGATCTACGTCAATAATGAGCCGCTGCAAATCCAGAACTTGATCGACAGCGGCGACTGCGGCAGCGTGACCGGCATTACCGTCTTCCCGGTTTCCGCCGCCGCCGACATGGTCTCGAATGGCATCGTCACCAACGAGGAGACCATCAACGACTGATCCCGAGCTGGTGCGCGCCTTCGTCGCCGCCTTCGATCACGGACTGCGCGACGTGATCGACAACCCGGCGCAAGCCTACCTGCTTAGCGCGCCGTACATCGAGGGGCTGCCGCTGCCGGACGATTTCAAAGCTGCGCTGACCCGCGAGGCGGACGCTGACGGCGAGTTTCTGGTACGCCGACCCGCACCCGACGCGCGAGTCGATGCGGCAGTCGCGCGCCGAACTGCTCGACCGCCTGAAGCAGTCCTTCGACCCGGCGACGCTGCTGCAATTCGAGGTGCTGCTGAGTTCGATTGACATGTGGGACGCCGATCAACTGGGCTATACCGATCCGCAGTCGTGGCAGGTGACGGCGGACACGCTGGTGCAGATGGGATCGCTCGACACCGCGCCCGACCTGAGCGGTGCTTATAGCAACGACTTCCTGCCGAATGCGGTCGCAACGACCGCACCATGAGCGCGCGGATCGGCGTTCGCGGCGTGACCATCGTTCAGACCGCCCCCGACGGCGGCGCGCTGCCGGTTTTGGGTCCGGCGACCTTCTCGCTTGAGGCGGGGCAGTTCGTCTGTCTCGTCGGTCAGAGCGGCGGCGGCAAAAGCACGCTGATCCGCGTGCTGGCGGGGCTGATCGCGCCGACGCGCGGCGAGGCGCTGCTCGACGACGCACCGATCCACGAACCGTCGCGGCGGGTCGCGCTGATGTTTCAGGACGCCAACCTGATGCCTTGGCGCACGGTGATCGACAACATCGCGCTGCCGCTCGAATTGGCGGGCGTGGCGACCGCCGCCCGCCACGAGGCGGCGAGTCAACTGCTGCCCCGGCTCGGCTTGGCGGAGTTCGCGTTGGCGTACCCCGGCGAGCTTTCCGGCGGGATGGCGCAGCGCGTCGCTCTGGGGCGCGTGCTGATCCAGCACCCCGACGTGCTGCTGCTCGACGAGCCGTTCGGCGCGCTCGACGCGATGACCCGCGAGCAGGTCAGCGTCGATCTGCTCAAGCTGTGGGAGCAGGAACGACAAACCGTGCTGATGGTCACCCACGATATCAACGAGGCGGTCTGGTTGGCGGATCGCGTGCTGGTGATGAGCCGCCGTCCGGGGCAGATCATCGCCGACATTGATGTAGCGCTGCCGCGCCCGCGCCAGCTCAGCGATACCTACAGCGACCAGTTCGGGCAGATCGCCCAGCAGGTGCGCGCCAACATCAACCGGTCGTAGGGGCAGGTCTCAGACCTGCCCTTATTCTTTGCGCCTTTCTTTTTACCTTCGCGTCTTTGCGTTAAGATTTTCTCTTACTTGCTTACATAAGGATGCTGACGATGTTCGACGTTGAAGCGGTACGCGCCCAGTTCCCGGCATTGCAGCGAGTGGTCGATGACGCTCACCCGATCTATTTTGACAACCCCGCCGGGACGCAGGTTCCTCAGCGCGTGATCGATGCCGTGACTGGCTACTACACGCAGATGAATGCGAATTCCGGCGGCGCGTTCGCGACCAGCGCCGCCACTGACGCGCTGGTTCAGCGGACACGTGCAAAGCTCCAGCGTTTCCTCAACGCCCCTCGCGACGACGAGATTGTGATTGGCGCGAACACCACGACCAACAACTTCGCCTTGAGCCGCGCGCTGGCGCAGACCTTGCAACCGGGTGACGAGATCGCCCTCACGCGGATGGATCACGATGCGAACGTGTCGCCTTGGCTGCGGATCGCCGAGGATCGCGGCTTGGTCGTGCGCTGGGTGGACATCGTCGAGCCAGCCTGTATGCTCGACCTGAACAGTCTCGAAGCCGCACTGACCGAGCGCACCAAGATCGTGGCGACCGTCCACGCCTCGAACGCCGTCGGCACGATCAACCCGGTCGCGCAGATCGCGGAGATGGCGCACGCTGCCGGAGCGCTCTGCGTGGTCGACGCGGTGCAGAGCGCGCCGCACATCCCCATCGACGTGCAAGCGATTGGCTGCGACTTCCTGCTCTGCTCGTCCTACAAGTTTTTCGGTCCGCATCAAGGGATCATGTGGGGGCGCTACGACCTGCTGGAAAGCCTGCCCGCCTATAAGGTCCGCCCGGCGCACGACGAGCCGCCGCAGCGCTGGGAGACCGGCACACCCGCCTTTGAACTGATCGCCGGGGTGGGGGCGGCGGTCGACTACCTCGCCAGCCTCGGCGGGACGGCGGCGCTGATCGATTATGAGCGTGAGCTGGTCGCCCACTTAATCGAGGTGCTGCAAGACTTCGACGACGTGAGCATCAGCGGGATCACCGATCCAGCGCACTATGCCGACCGCGTGCCGACGGTCGTCTTCAGCCACGCCCGCTACTCGCCGACGCAGGTCGCGGAGCGGTTGGCAGCGGACAACATCTACGTCTGGGATGGCAACTATTACGCGGTCGAGATCATGCGGCGGCTCAACAAGCCGGACGGCATGGTGCGGGTCGGCTTGGCGCACTACAACACCCACGCCGAGATCGACCGCTTCGAGGCGGCGATGCAGAAGCTGTAAAGACGACGAGTTTTGAGAGCTGACACGGCAATTTGCCGGGAAATAGAGCAGGGGCGTTCAATTGAACGCCCCGACATATGTTCATAAGATGCCAACTTCACACCTTCGAGATGACCGACGCCAGTTGAGCGCTGATCAGTTCGAGCAGCATCACTTGCTGCTGCGTGATCGTGCTCGGCTGATCGTTGCAGGCGGCGATTACCCCGTAGCGGCTGGTCGTGCCGACCGGGACGCAGACCACCGCGCCGAGCCGCCCCCGTTTGACCAGCGGATGGTTGAGGTCGTCGGCGGGTGCGGCGATCTGGCTTTGCCCGGTTTTGGCGACCCAGCCAATCAAATCAGCTTCGGTCGCGCTGTGCGGCGCGACCGCTTGAATCGCCGCTGGACCGTCCTGCGCCTTGAGCGAAAGCTGCATCGGCTCAAGGCTGTCGATGCGGTAGAAGGCGACGTAATCGTAGCCGAGGTCGAGGCAGGCGCTGACGGCGGTCTCCATCTTGCCGATTTCCCCGGCGGCTTTGCGCAGCTTCTTGGCGACCTCACGGATGGGCGGCATCACGTCAGCACGCAGCGTTTCTAGGCGACGGTCGGACATCAGACGGTTGATCCGTCGGGCGAGGTCGTCGTCGGTGAACGGATCGGTGCTGATGTCGTCGGCTTGACCGGGCAGCGCGAAGTCCGCCTCCTCGTCGACCAACACGATCAACAGGCGCGGGTAAGTCAGGCGCAGCTTGCTGACCAGTTCGAGCGTGCCCTCGAAGGTGTTGTCGAGCACGAGCAGGTCGACCTGCTTGTCAGTGTCGGCGAGTTGGGCGAGCGCGTCGCCGGTCGCCGTAGTGACGTTGAGGCGAAATTCCTCGTGAGTTGAAAGCTGACTGAAATAGCGACGTGCGTTGTCGGGGCGCACAGTAATCAAGATGTCGGTGTAAGCCAAGCGCCTAAACCCCCTATGAGCGGTTGATCTCTAGGGCATTGTATCAGATTACGAGCCAGCGTTGGCGGTCGCCAGCGTCAGCAGGATCAACTGGCGAATGCCGGACGCGACCGGACTCATCTCGACGTACTCGTCTAGGCGATGCGCGTTGCCGCCGTAAGTGATGCCGATGGTCACGGCGGGACACCCCTCCGAGAGCGGCACGTTGCCGTCGGTGCTGCCGGTTTCCAATGTGCCCTGCAATCCGATCTGCCAGAGCACCGCCAGCGCGCGCTTGACCAGCGGATGATCGGGCGCGATGGAACCCGCCGGGCGATCCCCGACCACCTCGACGCTGTATTCGATTTCCGGGCTGCCAGCGGCGGCGATCTCGCGGCGGACGATCTGCTCCAAGTTGGCGAGCGCTCCGCGCTCCTCCGAGCGCAGGTCTAGCCACATCGACGCCGACGTCGCAATCGAGTTGATCGACTGCCCACCCTCGATCAAGCCGATGTTGTAGGTCGTGCGCGGCGTTTGCGGCGTCGGCAGGGTGGTGATCCGCGCGCCAAGCTGGATCAGGCTGTGAATCGCGCTGGGGCGACCGAAATGCAGCCAACTGTGCCCGCCCGCCGTCTGCGCCGTGATCTTAAGGCGGCGCACCGCGATCCCGGCGTGGTAGACGTGCCCCAGCGCTAAGCCTTCGACGTTGATCACGCTGTGGACCGACGGCTTGAGGCGGGCGAACGCCGCCCGCATCCCACCCAGATCGCCCAGTCCTTCCTCGCGCACCGGCGCGACGATCCACAAGTCGCAGTCAGGCGTGACACCGGCGCGCTTCAAGCCGGAGACCAGCGCCAGCAGCCCGGCAACGCCGATGCTATTATCGCCCAAGCCTGCGCCACAGATTTGATCGCCCTCGCGCTGAATGCTCAGGTCGGTCTCGGCGGGAAAGACAGTATCGGTGTGCGCCGAGACCATCACGCCGGGTTGACCGCTGCGGCGTCCCGGCAGCAGCCCGTAGACGTTGTGGAGATCGTCGATTTCGACTTGCTGGAGGTCAAGCGCGCGAAAAGCGGCGGCGACGTGCTCGGCGCGCGCGCGCTCGGCAAAGGTCGGCGCGGGGATTTGCTGAATGGCAATCGCCTGTTCCACCGTCCATGCGGCGAGGTCGGCGAGCCACGTCCATTTGATACTCTGGTCAAGTTTTTCAATCAATCGGGTTGCACCTACAATCATTGTCGCAGACTTTAAGTTTCCGAGAGATTACCTCAAGATGTGCAGTTTGGGCAGGGCGGCGTGTTAAGAACGCTTGCTCCACCTTTAAACACCGCTATAATGTCTGCTTTGCAAACTCGTTCGGTTGTCGGGGGGATTGGCGTGGCGCGTATACTGATCATCGAACGCACCGGGGCATTTGCGGATGCCTTAAAGAAGCGCTACGACGTGACAACCGTTTCGAGCGGCAAACAGGCGCTAGCGCTCAACCCGAATGGCGACCACGCGGTGGTGGTGCTGGACGCGATCTCGATGCGGACTCCCGGCGAGCGGATCGCCCGGCAGTTGAAAGAGGGCATGGCGTCGACACCCTTGATCCACCTGCATCCCGGTCCCAAAGCCGCTGCCGACAGCCCGGCGGATGTCGTCTTATTCCTGCCCTTTACCGCACGCAAGATCAGCAACAGCATCCAGCGCTTGTTACAGCGCGTCGGCGACGATCAGGTGGTCGTTTGCGGTCCCTTTTCCGTGAATTTGTCGCGCCGGGTGTTGGTCGCTAATGGGCAAGAAACCGCCTTGACGCCCAAGCTCGTCCAATTGGTCGAGACCTTCTTTCGGCATCCCGGCGAAACGCTGGATCGCAAGCTGTTGATGGAGAGGGTGTGGAATACCTCGTACTTGGGCGATACCCGCACGCTTGACGTGCACGTGCGCTGGATTCGCCGCGCTATCGAAGCCAATCCGAGCAAGCCGAACTACCTCAAGACGGTGCGCGGCGTTGGCTACCGGCTGGAGTTAGTCGCGCCGACGCCAACTCAGGAATCTGCCCCGCTAACATTACAAGAAGCGTAAAACCTTAATCGTAACAAAAAGCCAGCTTAACAAGCTGGCTTCGTCGTTAATGGTAAGGGCTGCGTTTATTCGGCGGTTTTTAGGGCGTGCAGCTGCTTCATCAAGCGGCTCTTGCGACGCGCCGCGTTGCGCGGGTGAATGACGCCCCGGCTGGCTGCCTTGTCGAGGTCGATGATCGCCTCGCGAGTGGCGGCTTCGGCGGCTTTCAGTTCGCCGCCCTCAATCGTCGTCCGCGCTTTCTTGACAAAGGTGCGGGCACGGCTGCGATAGGCGCGATTGTAGTCGCGGCGTTTGGTGGTCTGGCGGATGCGCTTGAGCGCAGATTTATGATTTGCCATAACTTGTCGGCGGCGACCAGCGCCGCTTACTCCTCTCGTAAAACGGTCTTGTGGAATTGGCGATCATTTTAGCATACGGTAGTGCGTACTGTCTAGCTTCGATCACGTCAATACGACAAACATCACCAAGCTGCCGACACCGATGTTGAGCAGAATCAGCAGGATCAAGGCGAGCGTGAGCAAGATCGGCGTGCGTTCGCGCGTGCCGGGGAGCCGCGTCGGGGCGATCTCCGGCGGGATGTAGCCGAACAAGCCCTCGTCGCTTTCCTCAAGGTAAGTTTCGTCGCGGTCGTCGTTGCCGAAGGGTGATGCCGTGTCGCGCCCGCGTGACTCACGGCGCGATTCGGGGGGTGGCGGCGAAGATCGCCGGGATGGAGCAGAGCGTCGGCTTGGCGCGGGCGCGGGACGCTCCGTTTCTATCGTCGGCGCGCTGAACGGACCACCCGCGAACATGTCCTCATCCACGTCGAAATCGCCAAACGGTAAATCGCCAAACGGCGACGAGGCGGCGTCGCCGAAGACGTTCGCCTCCGGTGTTGGATGAGTCTCGGTGGAGGGCAGGTTGAGGTTGCTCACCCAGTCGTCGAGCACGTCGGAAGTTGGCTCGGCTGGCGGCGGCGGATTCCAAGCCGGAGGCGAGGTTGGTGCCTCGTCAGGCATCCCCCATTCGACGCTGGTGGGCGCTGAAGATCCCGGCGGCGAGCTGGGCGGGGCGGTCGATGGCGGCGTCGACGGGGGTGCTGAGGCGGCGCTGAACGGCGAGACGTTGCCGTAGGACGTTTGTCCAGTCAGGTAAGCGAGACCCTGCTTAGCGCGCTCGTTGTTCGGGTTGATCGCCAACACGTTTTCCAGACACGTCCGCTGATCGGCGACTCCGTCCATCAACCCGCTGAGCCACAGCCACGCTTGCTCGTTGTACGGGTCAAGCTCGGTTGCCTTGAGCAGCAGCGCGTGAGCTTCGTCTTTGCGCCCGCTCTTAAAAGCGTTGACCCCTTCACGTACCATCGCTTCTACGTTGGCAGACATCCCATTCCCCGCACGATCACTCCAGCCAATCAACGTATGATAGCACACAGCCGCGAATGCGAAAACTAACCCTCTGCTGTGCTGCTCACTCGGCTTCAGCGCGTCACGACCAACTCGTTCAGGTGCGCTATAATGGATCGTACCGGATTGGTATGAGGCGTGAGGGTGAGCGATGAGCGAGGAAGTTGCGACTTTAGCCGGTGGTTGTTTCTGGTGCTTGGAAGCCGTCTACGACGAGTTGATCGGCGTCAAGGACGTGGTTTCCGGCTACGCAGGCGGCACGAGACCGAATCCATCCTACGAACAGGTCTGCACCGGGAAAACCGGACACGCCGAGGTCGTCCAAATCACGTTCGACAACGAGATCGTCAGCTTTCACCAACTGCTCGACGTGTTTTTCACCATCCACGACCCGACGACGCTCAACCGTCAAGGGGCGGACGTCGGCACGCAGTACCGCTCGGCGATCTTTTATCACTCGCCGTCGCAAAAAGCGACCGCTGAGGCTGTGATCGCGCAGCTAGAGGCGGATCATCTGTGGGACAACCCGATTGTCACCGAGGTCGTGCCGCTTGACAACTTCTACCCGGCGGAAGACTATCATCAGGAGTATTTCCGCAACCACCCGGATCAAGGGTACTGCCGGGTGGTGATCGCGCCGAAAGTTGCCAAGTTCCGCAAGCATTATCTGGAGCAGCTCAAGCGCTAAGCAACTCCGACGCAGGAGGACTCGACGTGCTGCCGAAATTACGTCTGCTGCCCATGAGTACCGTCATTGTCGCGCTGGTGGCGCTGGCGGTGCTGTGGGTTGTGGTCGAGTCGGCGCAGCCCATCCTGCCGTCGCCCGCCCAGTCTGGCGGGAAGGTTCACTATGTCGCCATCGTCCCGCCGGGGATGACCAGTCCGTTCCACGTCTCGATCTCGGAGGGGGCGCGGGCGGAAGGCGATGCGCTGGGTTGGCGCGTCGACGTGCAGGCGACCGCCAGCGAAAGCGACATTGTCGGGCAGGTGAATCTGATCCAGCAGTTCTTGGAGATGGGCGTGCAGGCGATCAGCATCAACTCGCTGCAAGCCGAAGCCATCGTCCCGGTGGTCAAGACCGCCAATCAGAAAGGCGTCGCCGTCTTCATCCACAACTCGCTGACGCCGCTGCCCGACGGCGACGTGACCGCCTACATCGGCTACGATCAGTGGAACGGCGCGGCGAAGCTGGGCGAGTATACCTGCGATCTCTTGGCGCAGAAGAACAACACCACGCCGGAGCAGGCAACCGGGAAAGTATTCATCCTGACCGGGATCGAGGGCTTTCACGTTCACCGGCGGACGCAGGGCTATCTGGCGGGGCTGGCTCGCTGCCCGAACGTGCAGGTCGTCGGCGAGCAGAGTGCCGAATGGGATCGAGAACGGGGCGCGAACGTGGCGACCGCTGCACTTCAGCGGACGCCCAACATCGACGTGTTTTACAGCAACAGCGACGAGATGGGGATCGGCGCGGCGCTGGCGGCGGAGCAGCTTGGGCTGGTGGTCAACCGGGATTTCTTCGCCCTTTCGATTGACGGCAACAAGCCGACGCTCGACTTGATCCGCGAAGGGCGCTACACGGCGACGCTCGGCGTTGACCCGGCGCGGATGGGGCAGACCATCATCGACGCCATGAACAGCGTGATCGGCGGCGAGAGCGTGCCGCACTACCTAACCACCGCGTCGGTCGTGGTCGACAAATCCAACGTGGATGCTTACGTCGCGGGTGAGACGTGGACGCCGCCGGTCGCCGGGTCGCCGGAGTTCGACAACAATTTGCCCACCGGCGCGGTCGCCGACAGTCCTTGAGGTTCGGGCGTTAATTAGTCGTCATTGCTAAAATAGGTTGTTTATAAATTCAGGATCATCCTTAATGGCGCTTTTAGAAGTTCAAGGCGTATCGAAGGCTTTCGCCGGGGTGCAGGCGCTTGATCGGGTCGATTTCGACGTGCGCGCGGGCGAGGTTCACGCCTTGATCGGGGAAAATGGCGCGGGGAAATCGACGCTGATCAAGGTGCTGAGCGGTGTGTACCCGCCGGACGCGGGCGCGCTGCGTTTCGACAGCAAAGCGATCAGCTTCGGCTCGCCGCAGGATGCCAGAGCCGTCGGGATTCACGCTCTCTACCAAGAATATCATCTCCTGTCGGAAGCGACCGTCGCCGAGAACATCTTTCTGGGCGTCGAGCCGCGCCGCCGCTACCTGCCGCTGATCGACTGGCGCAAGATGCGCCGTCAGGCGGAAGAAATTCTGGAACTGCTCGACCTGCAAATCGACCCTGACCTGCGCGTCTCTGACCTCAACGTCGCCGAGCAGCAGATGGTCGAATTAGCGAAGACGCTCCACGTTCGCCCCAAACTCCTGCTGATGGACGAGCCGACGGCGACGCTCTCCGAGCGCGAGGTGCGGACGCTCTTTCGGCTGATCAGGCTGGTCAAGGCGCGCGACGTCGGGATCGTCTTCATCAGCCACCGTTCCGCCGAGATCTTGCAGATTGCCGACCGGATCACGGTGCTCCGCGACGGTCAGCGTGTGATCACGGTCGATGCCGCCGCCGTGACCAATGACGACTTGATCAGCTACATGGTTGGCAAGGCAGCGCGCCACGTCCCGCTGCGCCCGCGCCCGCGCGGTGCTGAGGTGCTGCGCGTCGTCGGCTTGACCCGCCACGCGACCTTCGAGGATGTCTCGTTCGAACTCTACGCCGGGGAGATCGTCGGGCTGACCGGCTTGGTCGGTTCGGGACGAACCGCGCTGGCGCGCAGCATCTTCGGGCTGGATCAACCGGACAGCGGCATGATCTACGTCGATGGACAGCCTGCCTCGATCCAGTCCCCGCGTGATGCGGTCGCCTTTGGCATGGGGCTGCTGCCGGAGGATCGCCACGAACAAGCGCTCCTGCTGGATATGTCGGCGCGCGAGAACATGACGCTGGTGCAGCTTCGGCAGTCGGGCGCGCTGATCAGCCAGCAAGCCGAGCACCGGCTGGTCAAGGAATACGTCCGGCGCTTGCGGATCAAAGTCCCCAACCCGGAGGCGAAGACCCGGTATCTCTCCGGCGGCACGCAGCAAAAGATCATCCTGTCCCGCTGGCTGGCGATTCACCCGCGCATCCTGATTTTTGACGAGCCGACGCGCGGCATCGACATTGGCACCAAAATCGAGATTTATCGCCTCTTGGGGGAGCTTGCCGGTCAGGGAAGCGCCATCCTCATGATCAGTTCGGAACTGGCTGAGATCGTCGGGCTGTGCGACCGGGCGCTGGTCATGCGTTCCGGGCGGCTGGTCAAGACGCTGGAACGCGCTCAGATCAGCGAGGAAGCACTCTTGTCCTACGCGATGGGGGAGCAGCCATGAGCGATTGGAATCTCAACCTCCGCCGGATCAACGTGGACTCGCGCCGGGTTCACCCCCGCGATTGGATCGCGCTGGCGGTGCTGGCACTTCTGCTGATCGTGTTCATCACGCGAGCGATCCAGTTCGGGCTGATCGGCAACTTGCAGATTCTTGCCATCGCCATGTCGACCGTCGGCATCGTCAGCATCGGGCAAACGCTGGTCGTGCTGACCGGCGGTATCGATCTCTCGGTCGGGTCGCTGGTCGCCCTCACCGGCGTGATCACCGCTTACCTCACGACCGCATCCAGCCCGCTCGGTGCGCTTAATCCTTGGTTGGCTGCCGGGATCGGCTTGCTGCTCGCGACCGGGATCGGCTGGCTGCACGGCATCTTCATCACCCGTTTCAAGCTCGCGCCCTTCATCGTGACCTTTGGCTCGCTCAGCTTGCTGCGCGGCTTGGCGCAGGTGATCTCGAACGGCTCGGCGATCAACATCAGCACAGACGCTTTCGATGGAATGTGGAACAATGTCTTCGGCTTCATTCCTATGCCCGCGCTGGTGATGGGCTTGTTGTTCATCGGCGTGGCGTTCGTCCTGCGCAATACGCGCTTGGGACGCTATACCTACGCCATCGGCAACAATGAGACCGTCGCCCGCTTGAGCGGCATCGACGTCGCCCGCACCCAGCAGATTATCTACGCGACCAGCGGTTTTCTCGCCGGGATCGCCGGGCTGTTCCTCTTGGCGCGGATCGCGGGCGGGACGTTCAACAGCGGCGAAAACTACGAATTGTTCTCGATTGCCGCCGTCATCATCGGCGGGACGAGTCTCAAAGGCGGCACCGGCGGCGTTTGGGGGACGCTGGCAGGCGTGCTGCTGATCTCGCTGGTCAGCAACGGCTTGGTCTTGCTGAGCGTGCCGCCGCTCTGGAAAGAGGCGATCACCGGCGCGCTGATCATCGTCGCCGCGCTGATCGACGTGCAGCGGCGGCGCTTGCAGGAATCGACGCCCGTACCGATCCGCCGATTGTCGCCGCCGCCGATTATGCCGTCGATGCCACTGGACGAATCGCTCAAGCAGTTGACCACTACCATCCAGAAGCGCTTCGGCTATGACGAAATCCGCGTCTATTTGAACGACCGCGAGTCGGGCAATTTGGTCGAGCCGCGTACGGGCAAGTCACCGGGCGGTACGCTGACGCAAAGAGCTTGCGCTACGGGGACGTGCACATATTTGAACGCTTTGCGGCACGAGGAAAACGCGGTTTCCGTCTTGCCATGGCGCGCCGATGTTAAGGCGGGTGCCGCCGTGCCAATCCAGCATCACAAGCGCGTGATTGGTGCTATCGAGGTGCAAAGCACAGTCGCGGACGTCTTTGATCCGCAAGCGCTGGAATCAGTCGCGCTGCTGGCGACGCAGATCGCGCCCAGCATCGAGGATCGCTGGCTGCTAGAGAGCGGCTGGCTGATGCAGCAGGTTCGGGAGTGCCTGCGTAATCTTGAGGATGACGTTTATCTGCATCACGCGGCGCTGGCGGATTGGCTCGAATTCGACGACTTGGCGCGGCGGAGCGAACTCATGCGGCAGATACTAAGCGATGCTATCGAGAGCATTCTACCGGAGGCAGCGGCGGCAAACTCGCGCGCGGCGCGCCGCCACCAGATTTTGAAGCAGACCTACGTCGATCAACTGGCGGTGGAGTCGATTTGCCAGAACCTGAGTTTGAGCCGCCGTCAGTATTTCTACGATTTGAAGCAGGCGGTCGATCTGGTCGGCAATTCGCTCTACGTCAAGCGCCAGCAGAACGGGCTGTACCGCGATATACCAGCGGCAGCCCCGTAATTGACGGGGGAATCGTAGGGGCACGATATACCTATACCGTGCCCCTGCCTAAACCTCATCCCCAGTCCCCTCAGCCAGTGTATGGAGAGGGGGGTGAGCATAACAAAGCGGGGTAACTTAGCGGATACCTTGCTCAATCAGCGGGGCGATCTGCGCGATGTTGTCCGGCGTGACCGTGCCGACGCCAGTATTGATGTGCAAACCGGGGATCAAGTAGTTCTTGGTCATGAAAATCTGCTGCACGGGCAGGTAGCCTTGCAGGTACAGCACCTGATCGAAGCTGACGCTGATGTAGCCAGCAGTGATGCCGTCAATCGTCGCCGGGGAGAGGTCGATACCGCCGGTGATGATGTCGCCGGGCTGCTTGCCAGCCGCTTCGAGCACGTTCATCAGGTTCGCCGTGATGTTGCCGTGCTGAGTGCCAATCGCCTTGAGGTCGGGGTGCGCCGCGATGTAGGCGGTCAGCACCGGGATTGCCAAGGATGCGTCTTGGTCAACCGCGTCGGAGACGTCGAGCTTGTCAACGGTCAGCCCGGCTTCGGTCAGCGCATCATAGATGCCCTGCGAACTGACGCTGCGTCCTTCGTTGTGCCAAATGTCGTAGACGACGGCTTCGTCGCCCGCTTGCAAGCCCGCCG
This sequence comes from uncultured Chloroflexia bacterium, assembly GCA_963826685.1. Lineage (GTDB taxonomy): Bacteria > Chloroflexota > Anaerolineae > Aggregatilineales > Phototrophicaceae > Flexifilum. The sequence goes on from CAWGYC010000014.1 coordinate 784,428, forward strand.
CGACCATCGCCTCGCCGGTCAGATGACCGCCAGCGTAGAGGTCAGCGCCCGCATAGCCGAAGCCCTTGCTCTGATACTTCGCCTCAATGTTCGGGAGCGGGTTGTTGCCGCTGGTGATGATGATGCCCTGAGCCTCGGCATCGTCGACCAACTGCTCGAAGGCAGCTTCACCGGGATGCCCCATGATGACGATGCCGTCCGGCTGGGCGGCGACCGCTTCCTTGAATTGGTCGATCATCTTCTGCGGGTCCCAGCTCGAATACTGCTCGTGGAGTTCGATGCCGAGCGTTGCCGCCGCTGCTTCCGCGCCCTTAGTGCGCGCCAGTGTCGAGGCGTCGCCCTGCGTGCCGCCCATCTGCATGTAGACGACAATGGGTTGATCCTGAGCGACCGCTGCGGCGAAGGGAATAACCGCCAGCACGGTCAGCGCGAATACGATCATAAGTGCAAAATAGCGCTTCATTTCACTCTCCTCAATCTCAAAACGAATTTTCGGTCTAGCTGTGGTCGATCTGTGTGTTTGCAGTGCGCCTCCTTGCCTAATCCGTCGATAGACCAACTTCGCGGAGTTACCTCCGCGCCGAGTCTTCTTGACTGGTGAGTGCTTGTCCTGAGTTAGGACGGACGAACTTGTTCCATTGACCGAAACGCTGTTGGAGCTTGGCGAAGCGTCCCTGCTCGATGACAATGTTGAGCACGACCGACGCGCCCATGACGACGCCTTCGACCAACTGCACCCAGTAGCCGCTGATTCCGGTCGCGACGACCCCGGCTTCCAGCGAGCCGATGATGTAAGCGCCGAACAACGTCCCGATGACCGAACCCGATCCGCCAGCGATTGACGTGCCGCCGATGAAAACTGCCGCCATCACTGGCAGGAGAAAGCCGCCGCCTTGCGTTGGGAAGAAAACGTTGATTTCAGACGTGAGGATGACTCCGGCGAATCCCCCGATAATGCCCATCAGCGTGAACAGGCGGACGCGGGTCGCCTCGACGTTGACGCCCATCACGCGCGCCACGTCCGCATTGTCGCCGATGAACAGGATCGCTTCGCCGAAGCGATGGCGGTTCAACAGGAACCAGAGGAAGATGGCGAGCAGCAGCGCCCAGATTGCTTGGGTAGGGACGACGCCAAACAGCCGCCCGGTGAAGATGTCATGAACGGCGGTGCCTCGAATCTCGCGGATATTCCACGACAGCCCGCCCGCTAGCAGCACAGTTACGCCGTACCAGAAGAACTGAGTCGCCAGCGTCGCCATGATCGACGGCACGCCGATCCGCGCGACCAACAGACCGTTGACGTAGCCGACAACTCCGCCCGCCACCAGCGCGGCGAACATGCCGATCCACGCTGATTCGGTGTTTCGGAAGACCCAGACAAAGACAAAACCGGAGAAGGCGACCACCGCCGGGAAGCTCAGGTCGATCTCGCCCGCCGTAATCACGAGGGTCAAGCCCAGCGCACAGACCAGCACCGGCGGCACGGTCTGCAAGAACGACATGTAGATCAAGTAGCCTGAAAAGACGCGCGGTGCGGTGACGAAAAACGCGGCGTACAGGATGAGCAGCACGGCAGCGACGGGAAGTCCCTCAATTCTGCCCAAAAATGCCAAACGCGATGCGCCTCGTTTCATGCTTCGTCCTTCTTGTCTTTCAGCCCGTGCGCGTACTGGAGCAGGAACTCGTCGAGTTCTTTCAGCGTGATGTCGGCTTTGGCAATGTCCGCCACGATCTCGCCGCGATCCATGATGACGAAGCGGTCGGCGATCTCGTAGACGTCCGTCAGTGCGTGCGAGATGTAGATGCAGGCTTTGCCCGCGTCTTTGATCTGGTGGACGAAGTTGAGCACTTTGCGGACTTCTTTCAGCGAAAGGGCGACCGTCGGCTCGTCGAGGACGATCAGTTCGGCTTCAAAATGCATTGCCCGCCCGATGGCGACGCCTTGACGCTCGCCGCCGGAGAGCTTGCTCACCTTCGAGTCGACTGTGATCCCTCTGCCTCGAAAGCCGATTGTGTTCATCATGATCTGTTGGGCGATGGCTTTTTCCTTCTTCACATTGATGAAGCCAAACGGGTAGGTGATTTGTCGTCCGATGAAGAAGTTACGCCAGAGCGCCTGTTTCTCGCCGAGCGACTTGTCTTGATACACAGTTTCGATGCCGTACTCGTGGGCGGTCTTGACGTTGTAGTGCGCGAGATTGACCTTGCGCCCGGCGATATGTAGGTCGCCGCTAGTGGGCAGGAAGACGCCGGTCAGGATTTTCACCATCGTCGATTTACCCGCGCCATTATCGCCGATCAGCCCGACGATCTCGTTGCCTCCGACTTCCAGATTGACGTCGCGCAGCGCGTGGACGGGACCGAAGTACTTCTCGATATTGACCATCCGCAGGGCAAGCTGCTGAGCGGTGGCATCAGCCATCGTTAAGCCTCCTCTTGATAAACTGACGGTTGGATGTCTCGAATAGATACGGGGTTAGGGCGCGGGTAGTATGTCCAAGTGCGCCGGAGCGCACGCCATGACAATGAACATTTTGGAGCAAAGGCTTGCGTCTGAAGAAATATCATTGTTAAGAACCGCCGACCTATTCTCAAAGAATCCAACTTTAGAATTGCTGCAAAAATTATGAGTACCGAACGCTGTCGCTCAACCTAGGGATTGCAGCCCTTCTGCTGCCTGAATTCCTGTTTCTAACCTATCATGGGGAGATGCTGGAAGGGGTGCAAGAGGGGTGCAAGCGTCACTGTGCGAGTGCAAACTTAGTGCAAAATCGGCGCAGCCTGCCTGACCAGTGCGCGGCACCGAGTTCCAATCGAGATCATTTTCGAAGGGGGCAGCGTGGTTCTGCGTCCCTTTTTTGACGCACAAGACCTCCGCTTTTCCCTCACTCTCACTGACGTATAACACTGTAATGCATATGTCATTAATCACGCGCAAATTGTGAATTTATTCACCAGTCGAATTTCTTCGTTTATTCAATAATCCAGATAAACGAAGGGAACGCGCTTGTGGATAGCCAGCTTATTGAAGAAATCGACATGCTTCACGACCGGGTGTGCACCGCTTTGGGTGATCCCAAACGAGTGATGCTGCTTTACGTCCTCGACGGTAAGCCGCGCAACGTGACCGAACTGGCTGCTGAACTCAACATTCCGCAGCCGACGCTCTCGCGCCATCTCTCGATCCTGCGCGAGCGCTCGTTGGTGAAAACGCAGCGCGAGGGGACGTCGATCTACTACTCGCTGACTGATCGCCGGGTGATCGAGGCGCTCGATCTGCTGCGCGCGCTCGTGCGCGACCGGGCACTTGCTCAAGCACATCTGGCGGATTTCACTGCTTTGGATGCCCAACGCGCTCAATCAGACGAGGAGTGAGTCATTACCGAAGACAATTAACTGCCCTAACCCTTTACATCGAAATACAGGGAATCGATCCTGTTGAACAAATCTCATTATAGGAGTTGAGAAACATGAAAAAACTGATTTATCTCGTACTTGCTTTACTGTTTGCCTTCCCGATGCTGCTGGTCTCGGCGCAAGACGGCGTCACCACTCGCGTGGAAGACTATGGCAACAATCTTCCGCGCGGCTACGGCTTGATCAGCGCCACCGACCTGTCCGGTTTGATTTCGGTTCAGGACACCGTTCTGCTCGACGTGCGCCAGCCCGAAGAATTCGTGGGCGGGCATCTCGCCAACTCGTTCAACGTTCCGATTCGCACCCTGAGCCAGAATCTGGATCTGCTGCCCGACCTCAACGCGAGCATCGTGGTGATCTGCCAGAGTGGCGGTCGCGCGACTTTGGCGGCAACCTCGCTTGAAATTCTGGGCTACACCAACGTCAAGATCCTCAAGGGCGGCTTCGGCGCTTGGGCTGGTGAAGACCTACCGGCGACGACCGACATTTTTGATGCGCCCGTGGGCGTTACGCCAGACTTCGATCCGGCAGTTTTCGCCGCGGTCGACAACTACCTGACCAATCTGCCCGATGGCTTCGCTATGGTCTCGGCGCCGAACTTGATGGCGGAAGTTGCGCGTCAAGCGCCGGTTCTGATCGACGTTCGCAGCGATGACGAATGGGCGACCGGCTACATCGCTGGCGCGGAGCACATCTGGATTAACGATTTCGTCAACCAGCTCGATAAGCTGCCCGCCGACAAGAGCACGCCGGTAGTGGTCTACTGCCAGTCGGGTTATCGTGGCGGCATGGCTGCCGTGATGATGAACGTGCTCGGCTACACCAACGTTCGCAATCTCGCCGGGGGTCTCAATTCGTGGAACGCCGCCGGGCTGCCGCTCGAAGGCGTGCCGCTTGATCTGCAAACGGTGGTGGCGGATTTCGTCAGTGCGCTGCCCGCCGACCTCGGCGGCATTGCCCCGGCTGACCTCGCGGCTGAACTGGAAACTGACGCCGCGCCGCTGTTGGTTGACGTTCGGACGGTTGATGAAGTCGCCGAAGGGTTCATCGCTGGCTCGATCAACATCCCCATGACCGAACTGACACAGCATCTCGACCTGCTGCCCAACCTCGACCAGAATATCGTGGTTTACTGCGGCAGTGGCTATCGCTCGGCGATTTCGATGACGGCGCTACGGCTGCTCGGCTACACCAACGTTCGCAGTATGCTCGGCGGATTTGGCTCGTGGACCGCTGCTCAACTCCCTGTCAGCACGACCCCGACCGAAACCACGGCAGGGATGGCACCGTCGATTGACCCGGCGCTGTTCGATGCGGTGAACAACTTCATGACCAACATCCCGGCGGGCTTCTACACCGTCAAGGCGCTTGACCTCACCGCTGAGATGGCGCGCAATCCGCTGACCTTGGTCGACGTGCGCACCGACGAAGCATGGGCTGCCGGTCACATCGACGGCGCGATCCACTTGGCGCTGACCAGCCTGTTCGCCCAACCGGATCAACTTCCGCAAGATATGGCAGCGCCGATTGTCGTCTACGGCGGCTCCAGCCATGACACCGCAATCGCCATGACGCTGCTGCACGTGGTCGGCTACGAAAACGTGCGTGCGCTGTCTGGTGGCGCGGGCGGCTGGGAAAAAGCGGGGTTCGCCTTCGCTAACTAGACTAAGTTCGCTTCAACTATCGAATATCGAAATGGGACACGCTTCGCCGTGTCTCATTTTGTTATTCCCGGGTTGGATCGTGGGATAATTCGTACCATGTCGAGTTCCTGCGGCATTAGTGACGAAAATCACAATATTCCTGTGCGCTTCAACGCGAACAAAGAGCGCCCAAACGTTACAATTTAGAGTATATTGCCGAGGCTAATCATGACGCGATCACGATCTAGAAAGTTCGCACTCTCGCTAGTTACTGCACTACTTCTTCTGCTTCCGTCGCTGACTGCTGCTCAAGAGCCGGTTGTCTACGGGGTCTTCTTCTTTTCGCCAACGTGCCCGCACTGCATTGACGTCTTGACCAATCACTGGCCCGGCATTCAAAACGAGTTCGGCGATCAACTGCGCGTGATGTTCATCGATGCCACCAGCCAGCAGGGTGGGCAGTTGATGCTCACCGCTTTGGATGCGATGGGCATACCGTCCTCAGGTGTGCCGATGCTGATTATCGGCGACAACGTGTTGGTCGGCTCCAGCGATATTCCGCTGCGCGCGGCGACGATCATTCGCGAAGGCTTGGCATCAGGCGGAATCGGGCTGCCGTCGATTCCGGGAATCGATGTGGTCTATCAAGCTGCCTTAGCGCAGTCGAATCAGGTGGGCAGCGCAGTCCACACGAACACCCAAGCGACTGCCGCACCGACTGAGGTCGAGGCGGTCATCGATACGAATATCTTCGCTGAGCCAGATCAAACGCCCACCTTTGCCGAACAACTTGCGGCTGATCCGGTGGCGAACGGGCTGGCAATCGTAGTTCTTGTGCTGTTGGCATTGAGTTTTCTGATGGCACTGCCTTCGATCCTCTCGCTGACGGCGAAACTACGTCGTGCTTTCGCACGACTTCAGCCGGTGGCGCTGGTGCTCGTCTCGCTGATCGGCTTAGGGCTGGCGCTGACGCTGCTCGCCGGATCGGGGAGCGATCCGCTGGTGCTGCTGTTGGCAGCGGCGGAGTTCATCGTTTTCATCGTCATCGTCGGCGCTATTCTATGGGCGCGACGCCAACCGGCGTTTCCGACGTGGCTTGTGCCGCTGACGGCAGTGAGCGGCTTAGCCGTTGCCGGATACCTCGCTTACGTCGAGTTGACGCTCAACGATGCGGTCTGCGGCGTGGTTGGCAACTGTAACACCGTCCAGCAGAGTGTCTACGCGCAGATTTTCGGTATCCCGATTGGTGTGCTGGGGATCGCGGGGTACCTGCTGATCCTCGTGACTTGGCTGCTGAGCAGGGCGGACCAACGTCAAGCCTCGGCGAACAAAATGCTTCAAGCGCTGGCGCTGTTCGGCGTCGCCTTTTCGATCTATTTGACGTTTCTCGAACCGTTCGTGATCGGTGCAACCTGTGTTTGGTGCCTGACCTCCGCCGTGATCATGCTGCTGCTCTTGTGGCTGGTCACGCCGTCCGCGCCGGAGCCGAAGCCGGAGCGTTCCCAATCTAAGCGGCTGGCGTGACGAATGTCACCTTTAACGTCGCCATTTGTCACCCTAACTTGATTGAGTGCGAAAGTACCGGCGTCGGCAGCCCGTCTGATTAAATAGGTTCGCATGAACGAAAAAGGGAAAATCAGATGGCGCTTATTCAATTTCTTGCCGGATCGACCGGACGTTGGGTTCGGATTATCGCGGGGATCGTCCTCGTCGTGCTTGGTCTGCTGGTCGTCAAGGATACCGGCGGGATCATCATTGCGGTGATCGGCTTGGTACCGTTATTGGCGGGGATTTTCGACTACTGCGTGTTCGCGCCGCTGTTCGGTCTGCCGTTCTCCGGTCCGAAGATTCGCAGTAGCAAGTAGGCGCACGTTAGGGCAATTTCTCGGCGCGATTTAGTATGCATTGTAAATAAAACGATCCGGCTGCATTTTCAGGTGCAGCCGGATCGTTTTGTTGTTGGCGACATAATCGGTCGCCGACTGTTCGTAATGCGGCGCTGCGTTAAGCCATCAGTCGATCACGCGAATCGGTGGCGCGTCGGCGATCAATGACAAGCTGTCCCGCAGCATCCAGTTCCACGTAGAGATAGCGCAGGCTGCGCGGCGCGGGCGACTTCGCCGTCGGGTTGCCCGCTGCATCGAAGCGGCTCTGGTGACAAGGGCAGATGAAGCCGCCGTCTCTGGGGCGGATGATGCAGCCGAGGTGCGGACAGTGGGCGTCAACCGCGTAAAAGCCGACTTCATCGCGGCAGAGCCATGCGCGCGCATCCTCGACCAGCACGCGCGATCCTGCCCGATACTGACGTGGCGATCCGGCGGTCGGCACGGCGGTGATGTGCTCGATGGGGCGGGGGTCGACCGGGCGCGGAATTCCGGCGACGTCTTTGAGCAGATCGCGACGGTTCACGGCGTTGCCTCTCGATCTACGCTGTGGCATTGGTGGCAGGACGCGCTCGACTGATCGTTCACGTCCTGCGTGCAGGCGGAGCCTTGCACCAGCGGTACGGTGTAGACTTCCCCGGTCGCCTTGCCGGTGAGCACCCATTGACCATCTTCCAGCCGGATGTTGTAGAGCGGCTCGCTGCGGTCGGTCGACATGATCGTGTCGCCAACCGCCAGATCGACCAGCGGATTGACGTTGGCGAGGGTCATGGCGAGGTCGGACTCGGTCTGGACGACCATCTGCTGCGGCAGCGAGTCGAGCGTCCCGTGACAAGTTTGACACTGGGTATACTGCGCCTCGCTTTTGTTGTTGTAGAGGATGCCGTCGCCCATGACCTGCTGCTGGGTGTGGCAGTCGATGCAGTCGAGTTCGTACTCGCACTTGGTGAACTGCCCGATGGGTTGGTAGTAGTCGTGGAGACGGAGCGCGTCTCCAATTAGGGGCGGGTCGGCGGGCATATCGGTGCGCGGGAGGAACGTCATCGTCCGCAGGTCGTAGTTGCCCTGATTATGACAGTGATTGCATTGGGTATAGGGGATGGCGGTCGTGAACGTGTGCGTTTGCCCGTGCCCGGCTTCCGTTTTGGAGATGGTCGGATCGTCGCCTTCGTATAATCCACCGGCGTTGTAAAGGACGTGACAGGTCGCGCAGCCGGTGCTGCGATAGTAATACTGAGCCTGCTGCGCCTTAGCCGGAGGTGTGGCAGGTCATGCAGTTGGCGGCGAAGTCGTGAACAGGCTGCGGATCGGTCGGGGCGGGGTCGAAGGTTTTGAGGTTGCCGACCGCTTCGGCGGCGTATTCGGCTTTGCCGGTCGGCTGCAAACCAAACGCCCGGCGGATCAAGGCGATAGCGCCCGCGTAGGTCTTCATGATGCTGCGATCTGCCATCAATACCTGCCCGGCGTGGCAGTTTCCGCAGTACTGCTGAGCGGTATCGAAGCTGGACGGATTAACTACCACATCGGTATGCGCGTCGGTCTCGTCGACCGCTAAGCCGTTCCCGCCGTGACAGGAGACGCAGCCGAATTCCTCAGTCGGGTGCGACGCGCTAATCGACTCAATCCCGTTATGGCAGGTGAGGCAGCGTTCGGTTTGTCCCGTGAGCGTCGGCGTGATTTCAATCAGCTTCGGCTGCTGAAGTTTCAGCACCATCACGATGACGACGAGGAGCACGCCAAAGCCAGCTATCGAGAGGATGGCAAGCCCAACTCGTCCTCTTTCCGTACCCAATCTGCTTGGCATGATCTATTTAATTCAATCGTTCTTCTCGGTAATTTGTGCTTGACGGCGCAGGCGGTCGCGCAGCACGCCGCGCATCAGTTCGAGCGCCTGCATGACGCGGTCGTCGGTCAGCGTGTAATAGACCGCGGGACCATCCCGGCGCGCGGCGATCAAGCCCCGCTCGCGCAGAACCTTCAAATGCCGGGAGACCGTCGGCTGGGGTAGGTTGAGTTCTGTCGCCAGATCGGTGACGTAGCGCGGTTGCGCGCTTAACGCATAGAAAATCATCAACCGAATCGGGCTTCCAAGCGCATTGCAGACCTGTTCGTGTAACAGGGTGAGTTCATTGACGAGTTCGTCTTCCATTTGCCGTAGCTCCAACAGGTTAACCTATTCACATTGTCGAATATGTGATTGAGTTCAACAAGGCATTTTCAGCATGATCCGTTTCTGCCTTTTGTCACTTCTGCGCATCGGCGCAAGGGTATTGCGCCAGCTTTGTGACAAAATGCACTTATCCTATATGACTTGCCGTACTACCCCCGAAGACGACAGCATTCTATTCTATGAATATAGGCTTATGCGTATAAGCGCATAGGTGGACAGAGTGGTCTCTAGTGATGTCGGATGCAGCGCGCTTGTCGACGAGCGCGACGAAACAATATTTCTTTTAGAGCGTTCAGGCTGCTGTCCTGACAGAACTTTCTTCAAGGAGAAAGGTATGCTGCACAGAAGAACTTCATTCTTTTTGTCCCTCAGCGGGCTGCTGCTGGTGACGAGTATCGTCCTAGTGGGCGCACCGGCGGTATTCGCGCAGTGCGGGTCGGAAGCCTCCACCTGCAAGGACTGTCACGAGGTGCAGGGACAAGACCCGGTCAACAATGATGGTACGAGTTGGCACGAAGCGCACGCTTTTGGCGATTTCTGCTACATCTGCCACGCTGGTAATCAGCAGGCGAGTACTGCCGATGCTGCTCACGAGGGTATGGTGCCGCCGCTTTCCGACGTGAAGGCGTCTTGTCAAGCCTGTCACCCCAACGACTTGATGGATCGTGCGGCGGTCTACGCGACCACCCTCGGCGTTTCGCTCGACGATGGGACGAGCGTTCAAATCCAGCCTACAGCGACAACAGCGATCAGTGACACGGCTCCGGCTACAGAGAGCACGGAGCAAGCGGTTGTCGCTGCACCGGCTCAACCCTCCTCGACTGACTGCGTGGCAACTGATACGCAGTTGGTCGTCGACGATTCTAATCTGGTGGACTACATCCAACGCTATAACGAAACTGTGCTCCATGAGACGCCGGTCAACTGGGGCAACGCCGCGTTACTGGGCTTGATCGGCTTGGTTGCGTTGGGCGGTGGCGGTTTCGTCGTCGTTAACGAGACGCGCCGCAGTCGTGCGTCGGCAGAAACCATGAGCGTCGAGGGCGAGTACCCGGCGGAAGTGATCGAGATGCTGCCCGCGCTGACGAACCTGAAATCCAAGAGTCGCAAGACGCTAGAGCGTATCCTGCACGATCCCGAAAAGACCGAAAAGGTCCTCGAACTGCTTGATGCCGTCGTTGATGACGACGAGACTGTGGAATAGCTATGATGAACCACATCATAAAGTACATCCGCAAGGATGAATGGTCGCCTTACGTGGCGGGTGTTTTGCTGGGTGTCGTCGGCATTCTCGCCGTCTGGCTGAGCAACAATCTGCTCGGCGCGTCGGGTGCGTTTGAGAACGTCGCCGGGATTATCGGTCAGGCGCTCTCGCCCGCGCTGTTCGACAACATGTACTTCAACTACATCATGCCGCCGGAGATTACGTGGGGTGTCATTCTGCTGGTCGGCTTGTTCTTCGGCGGAATGCTCGGCGCGGCGACCAGCGGCACGCTCAAATGGGGCAAGAAAGACGCCGCCAACAGCGATAGTCAGTGGAAAAGCGTGTTCGGACCGCAGGTCTGGAAGCGCTGGCTGCTGGCGTTCGTCGGCGCGATTATTCTGGAGTACGCTGCCGGGATCGCCGGGGGCTGCACCAGCGGCTTAGCTATCTCTGGTGGAATGCTGCTAGCTCCGGCTGCCTTCCTGTTCATTGCCGGGATGTTCGCCTCCGGCATCGTCACCGCCATGATCATCTACCGCAAGAGGTATTAGCCATGACTACTTACATCGTCGCCTTATTTCTCGGCGTCGGGTTTGGCTTCGCACTCAACAAAGCGGGCTTGACCAAGTATCACAAGATCGTCAACGTCTTCCGCCTGACCGACTTGGCGGTGCTCAAGTTCATGCTGACCACCCTCGTGGTCTCGATGAGCGGTTTGTTCCTACTGCGCGACTTGGGCTGGGTGACATTTCCCTCGCCCCCGGCGACCTACGTCGTCGGCAACATCGTCGGCGGGTTGATCTTCGGCGTCGGCATGGCGTTGAGCGGCTACTGCCCCGGCACCTGCGCGGCGGGTGCGGGTGAGGGCAAGCTCGACTACCTGATTCCCGGTCTGCTCGGCTTTCTGGTCGGCGCGGTAATCTACGGCTTGACCTATCAATCGGTCTTCCCGAAGATCGGGGCGATTGCCAACTCCGGTAACGTAGTGATTCCCGACCTATGGAATCTCAACCCCTTCTTGACCGTAGTCCTGTTCGCGCTGGTGGCGGTGTTCCTGTTCTACCTGATTGACCGGGCAGGCTTGCATCGCAATAGCAAGGATTAGGCGCAACCGATGAGTAACTTATCGAGACGAGGCTTTTTGCAAGCTAGTGCGGCAGCCGCTGGCGCGTTGGCGGTGGGGCAGTTGGTTCCCCCCTTCGTGGCACAAGCCGCGCGCGACGCCGGGCTGCTCAACGCGGCTGGAGACGGCTATATCCCCAGCATGTGCGAGATGTGCGTCTGGCGCTGCGGCTTGATCGCCAAAGTGAGAAACGGGCGCGTCGTCAAGCTGGACGGCAACCCGGAACATCCGCATTCGCGTGGGCATCTGTGCGTGCGTGGTCAATCGGGCTTGATGAACACCTACGATCCTGACCGCGTGCTCTCTCCGCTGATCCGCGTGGGCAAACGTGGCGAAGGGCGCTTCCGCAAAGCGACGTGGGACGAAGCGCTGGATATGACCGCTAGCAAGATGCTGGACATCAAGCAGAAATATGGTCCAGAGGCGATGGTCTTTTCGTCCACGCACAACCTGAGCCAGCCACAGTTTGAGAATTTACTCTACGCTTTCGGGTCGCCCAACTACGGCACTCAGCGGAGCTTGTGCTTCAACGCCATGATCGTCGCCAACCTGATGACCTATGGTATGGAAGAGCCGGAGCGCATCTACGACGACCAGCTTCAATACATCATCCTGACCGGGCGTAACTTGATGGAAGCCATCTCCACCTCGGAGACGGGCGAATTGAGCGCGGCGATCACACGCGGCGTCAAGGTGGTCTACCTCGACCCCCGCTTCACCAAGACCGCCGCCAAAGCGACCGAATGGCTGCCGATCAAGCCGGGCACGGATTTAGCCTTCCATCTGGCGCTGCTGAACGTGATCGTCGGCGAGTCGCTCTACAACCGCGATTTCGTCGCAAATCACACGATTGGCTTTGACCAACTGGCGCAGGAAGTTGGACAGTACACGCCGGAATGGGCAGCGCCGATCACCGAAATCTCTGCCGAGACCATTCGGCGGATCGCGCGCGAGTTCGCTGCCGCCGCGCCGCACGCGCTGGCACATAACGGCTGGCGCACGTCCAACTTTATCAACTCGTTCCAGACCGAACGCGCGATTGCCATCTTGAACGCGCTGGTCGGCAACTGGAACGTGACCATGCAGGCGGCGAGCGGTGAAGGCAGCGGCGCGTTGGGTAAACCCGCGCAGCCTCCATATCCGCGCGTGTCGGCGCAGCGTCTAGACGGTGTACCCTCGAAGTACCCGGTCGTGCCGCTGAAGATCGGCGTGTTCCAAGAACTGCGTGACAACATCGTCACCGGGCAGCCGTATCAGGCGCATGGCTGGTTCATCTCGCGGCAAAACCCGGTGATGTCGCTGCCGGATCGCGGCAGGACGCTGCAAGCCTTCGAGAAAATGGACTTCATCGCTACGGTCGACATCATCGTCAACGATACCGCGTGGTTCTCTGACGTGGTGCTGCCGGAAGCGTCGTATCTTGAGCGTTACGACCCGCTGAACATCGTCGGCAGCCGCGCCTATCTCCGTCAGCCGGTGATCGAGCCGCAAGGCGAGGCGAAGTCGGCATTATGGATTTACAAGCAGTTAGGCGAGCGGCTCGGCTTGGGCGATTACTTCCAGTACGAGGATGAAGAAGATTACCTCCGCCAGCAGCTTGCGCCGCTCGGCGTCACGCTGGAAGACGTCAAAGCGCGCGGTTATGCCGAACTCCCAACCGATGAAGCCGCCGTTGCGGACGAATCGGGCGATTTCAGCTTGAACACGCCCAGCGGCAAAATCGAAATCTACTCGGAGACGCTGGCGCGAGTTGGTTTTCCCGGCGTCCCGGAATGGCAAGCACCGCCCGAACCCCCGTTAGGGCAGTTCTATCTGCTCACGGGAAAAGAGGCGCAGGCGACTCAGTTTGGCACGCAGAACAATCTGCTGTTGCATAAATACGCGGACGAGCCGTGCTTGTGGATGAACGTGGACGTGGCGGCGGAGCGCGCGCTTGCCGATGGTGATTGGGTCGAAGTCACGAGCGAAGTTGGAACGATCAACATACGCTTGAAGGCGACGCCCGCCATCCGCCCCGACTGTGTGTATCTGACCCCCGGCTACGGGCATCTCTCCAGAGGGTTGACGACGGCTTACGCGCTCGGCGCGAGCGACTCGGTGCTGCATGTGACCTACACCGATCCCGCCAGTGGAAGTCAGGCGCTCAGCCAGACGTTTGTCACCGTGAGAAAGGCGTAGCATCGTGTCCGAACATACCAATACTCCGCAATATGGGTTTTTGATTGACGTTTCCCACTGCATCGACTGCCGGACATGTATGGTGGCGTGCAGTGTCGAGAACGAAGTCCCGATGGACAGCACGCGCATCTGGATCAAGGAGACGGGCTATACCGGCACCTATCCCGATCTCCAGCGCTATACCGCGCCCTATCACTGTATGCACTGCATCGATCCGTCGTGCGTCTCCGCCTGTACCGTCGGCGCGCTTCAACGTAACGACGATGGACAAGTCACCTACGATCAGGACATCTGCATCGGCTGCCGCTACTGCATGTATGCCTGCCCGTTCGGTGTCCCGAATTACGAGTGGGATCAGCAGTTCCCGCTGGTCGTCAAATGCGATATGTGCGTGGCGCGCTTGGGCGAGGGTCAACAGCCCGCGTGCGCCCAAACCTGCCCGACCGGGGCAATCAAGTTCGGCAAGTACGAGGATATGCTGGCGGAAGCCCACCAGCGCATCAGCGACAACCCCGGTAAGTACATCGATCACGTCTACGGTGAGCGGGAGAACGGCGGGACGGCGACGCTCTACATTTCGCCGGTGCCGTTCGAGCAACTGGGTTTCCCGGATGCCGAAATGACCTCGCCCGCCTACTCGAACCGGTTGGTCACCGAAGGCACGCCGATGGTCGCCGGAATGATGGCGGTCGGCTTATCCGGCGCTTACCTGACCATCAAGCACATTCGGGAAGAAGCCGAACAGGATCGCTTGGCGGCGGAAGAAAAGCAGGCGCATGAGCCGTCGGCTGCGCCGAAGGAAGAAGAATGATTATGCTGCAAAAACTTTGGCACGAACTACGCACGCTGCCCAAGCCGATCTATCTGCTGATGGCGCTCACCGCGTTTGGCTTGGGGATCGGTGTGTACCGGATGGTGGTCGGGCTGGGCGCGACCACCAACTTGAGCAAAGCCTTTCCGTGGGGCATCTGGATCAGCTTCGACTTGGCGACGGTCGCTTTGTCAGGTGGCGCGTTCACGCTGGCGGCACTGGTCTACGTGTTCCAGTTCGAAGACCTGCACGTCGCCACGCGCCCGACGGTGCTGGCGGGCTTACTCGGCTACAGCGCCGTGATGGTCGTCCTGCTGTTCGACTTGGGGCGCTGGGATCGGTTCTACAACGTGTTTCTGCACCCGAACGTCAGCTCGGCGCTGCTGGAAGTGAGCTGGTGTATCACCGCTTACTCGCTGATTTTACTGTACGAGCTGAGTCCGGTGTTTTTGGAAAAGACCCGCTTCAAGTGGCTGCTGCCGACGATCAAGCGCTTCACCGTGCCGATTGTGATCGCCGGGGTGACGCTCTCGACGATGCACCAGTCCTCGCTGGGGACGATGTTCATCATCATGTCGCCGCGCTTGCATCCGCTCTGGTCGTCGATGCTGCTGCCGGTCTTCTTTCTGGTGAGTTCGTTCGCGGCGGGTATCTCGCTGGTGGTCGCCGGGGCGAATATCAGCTACCGGTTGTTCGGACGCAGCCTCAATACCCGGACGATTGGCAAGCTGACGTGGTTCCTCCCGTGGATACTGGGCTTTTATCTGGTGATCAAGTTCGGCGAGTTGATTATCGCCAACGAGGTTGACTTACTGTTTAGCAGCGGCATCTACAGCCTGCTGTTCTGGGCGGAGATCATTGTTGGCGCGGTGCTGCCGATTGCGATCTTCTCGTTCAAACAGGCGCGCAGCAGCCGCGTCTGGTCGCTGATTGGTGCGCTGCTAATTATCGCGGGCGTCATCCTCAATCGCTTTGACGTGACGTGGTTCTCTATTGCGCCGGTGGCGGGAGAGACCTATTCGCCGAACTGGATGGAAGTTGCTATTCTCGTCGGTGTGGCATCCGGGCTGGTCTTGGTCTACAGTTTGATCGCCCGTTACTTCCCGGTTTACGGGGAAACTGTCGCCTTCGACAAAAAAGCCGCGCCGCAGTTGGAACAAAGTCACGCGGTCGGTGATTAGTGTTTGGAAGTTATTGTTGGTGGGGCGCTCCCGGCTGGCAGAGCTAGTCCGACGCCCCACCAAACGCCCTGAGCCATTATTCCTATTCGTTCTTGAACTTGTGAGGTCAAGCAGATGTCTACGATTGTTCGCTGTGAGCAAGCCTATCGTACCGAGATTCAAATTCGCCAGCATACCCTGATCGCCGATGAGCACATCGACGACGGCGGTGCGGATGAGGCACCCACGCCGATGGAAATGCTCGTTGGCACGCTGGGCGCTTGCATTGCCGTGACGACGCGCGCTTATGCTCAGCGCAAAGGCTGGGCGCTCGACACGATCACGGTCGAGGTCGAAATGGAACGCTTCAAGGGTGACGAGTATCCGAATTACACGGGCGAAGCCCCCTACGTCAACGAAGTTCGGGAGCAGATTCGTTTCGAGGGCGACCTCACCGACGAACAGAAGACACGCTTGCTGGCGATTGCCGCGAAGTGCCCGGTCCACCTGACATTGCAAAGCCCGGTGTTCTTCGTCGAGAAATTGATCGAGGATGGCGTCACCGCCTAAGCTATACGTTCTGAACCGAATTGCTCAGCGAAAGACCTCGCCGCCCGCGAGGTCTTTGCGTTATTCGGCTGGACGGAATAAAAAACGGCTACCTCGCGGACAGCCGTTTCCGTTTTCAACTGCTGTAAATTGGGCTTATGCCTCTGGCGCGTAGTCGATCTCGGCCATCTTGTTGCTGATGGTCGCCCACGTCGCCGGAGCATCCCACTGGACGGTGACGATCTTGGTCTCGACGCTGCCTTCAACCGAGACGACACCGGGCAGTTCGCTCACTTCATTCTTGATGGTCTTGACGCAGCCATTGCAGCCGATATTCGGCACTTTGACAGTTTTCTGTTCCATGATACTTAACTCCACTCGTTCGATTGAACGTTCTGATATTGAGTCATAGCAGACTCCCGTGCCTGCCGCATATACGCCAATTGGCGGGTCTTTGCGGGTGATTTCGGGGTTACGATAAGATCACTCAATCGATGGAATCATGGGGAAGCAATGCGCGTAGTACTGGCTGAAGATCACAAAATCGTTCGTCAGGGGACTCGACTGTATCTCGAAAGCATGGGCGTCGAGGTCGTCGGCGAGGCGACCAACGGTCGCGAAGCTATCGAGTTGGCGCGCGAGCTTCGCCCCGACGTGGTGATTATGGACATCCACCTGCCGGAGCTGACCGGCATAGAAGCGACCCGCCGGATTCGGCACGAATGCAGCGACGTGCGGGTGCTGGTGCTGACGGCTTACGATGAGCCAGCCTATGTGCGTGCGCTGCTGGACGCCGGAGCCGACGGTTTCATCCTCAAGACTGCCGACCTATCCGAACTCTACCGGGCGCTGAATGAAGTTGCTATCGGGCATCAGGCGTTCGACGAAGCGACCCTCGCTAGAGCCGCCCGACAAGCAGGCGATCTGCCGCGCCAAGTGGAAGGACTTACCGACCGCGAGATCGAAGTATTGGTGCAGGTCGGGCGCGGATTAACCAACAAGGAGATCGGCTCGGCGCTGTTCATCTCGGATCGAACCGTACAGGGGCACCTCAAGAATGTCTACGAAAAACTCGGCGTTGCCACGCGGACGGAAGCTGTCACGGTGGCGTTGCAGCACGGACTGTTCACGCTGGATCAAGGCGACACGCGATGACGATGAATGGCTTGCTCGTACTGCTTTTCGCCGTGACTGTCCTGCTGCTGATCGGCAATCTGTGGTTCTTCTTCCGCGTGCTGCGTCCGCTCCAACGGTTGGCGCAGCAAGCGGCGCAGATCCGCGAAGGGAACTTCAACTCACTGGAGCAGGACTGCGGCGGCATCGCCGAGATCGGTGCGCTGCGGCGGGCGATGGCGGGCATGGCGGGGCACGTTCGGCGCTCGCAGATGCAGAGCAGCGCCTATGCGGATCGCTTGGCGGATGGGCAGGAAGTCGAGCGCAAGCGCATCGCTCGCGAACTGCACGACGATACGCTGCAATCGCTGATCGTTATCAGTCAGAGCATTGAGCTGGCGACCAACTGGACGCAAAGCGACCCCGAACGAGCGAAACAAATGCTCCAACTCGCCCGTGATCAGGCGTTGGCAACGGTGACGAACCTGCGCAATTTGATCGGTGGTTTGCGTCCGCCTGCGTTGGAAGAACTCGGTCTGGTCGCGGCGTTGGAGATGGAAGTCGCGGCGACGCCGGAGCCGCCGGTTTCGGTCGTCGTCGAGGGCGTGCAGCGGCGGCTCGCCGAGGCGCAGGAATTGGCGTTATTTCGCGCTGCTCAGGAAGTGCTGCATAACGTCCGTCGGCACAGCCGGGCGACGAAGGCGGAAATCGTCGTCGGCTACCGGGCTAACGGCGTTTCGCTGGCGATCACCGACGATGGCTGCGGATTTCTGCCGCCGACGCAGATCGGCGATCTAGCGCAGACTAACCATTATGGCTTGATCGGATTACAGGAACGCCTCCAAAATCTCGGCGGCACGGTCGAGATCGACAGCACACCCGGCGCCGGGACGAAGGTCAGTATGCTGCTGCCGACGCGCGACTCGACGCAGCCTAACGATCTGGTGCGCGATCCGGTTTGCAGCACCTTGCTGGAGCCGCAGCAGGCTTATGGCAGCGCGGAATACGAGGGGGAAACCTATTATTTCTGCTGCCCAGTATGTCAGGGAGCCTTCCAGACCGACCCTCAGCTTTACCTGACGAAACTCACGCAGTCGGACATTCTGCCCGGCTCGTGATGTCCTCGCGGCGTGGACATCAGCGACGCGATGATCGCTCCTGACATCACGTGAGATTTATCCTCATCTGCTGTGATGTAGCTACCGGGCTTAGCGGACCTATATGCGTTAGGATTCATGTAGTGCAATTGAAGGATAGGCGTAGAAAAGAGCTAACAGCATGAAGATCGCAGTGGTTACGGACACAGATAAGGGCAGCACAATCAGCCGACATTTCGGTCGCGCACCTTTCTATCGCGTTTTTACCGTCGAAGCGGGCGAAATTGTCAAGCAAGAACAGCGGGTGAAACCTAGTCATCAGCAGTTTGCGCAAGGACCCCAAGAGCTTGATGAACATCACGAGCATGAGCACGGTATGGACGAACACTCGGATCACAAGCACGGTCAGATGCTTGAGCCGATTCAGGACTGCGAAGTCGTCATCGTTCGCGGCATGGGTAGGGGTGCTTACCTTTCCATCGAGCAGGCGCACATGCGCCCCTTCATCACCGACATCGAGGTGGCTGAGGCGGCGGTGCAGGCTTACATCGACGATACGCTGGTTGATCACCCGGAGCGGCTTCACTAAAAGTCCACCCCGGCGTTTCTCACGGCGAATGATCAGCCGCGCCTAAAACTGCGAACTCAAGGGGCGGCTAGTTTATTAGTGT
>CAWGYC010000015.1:0-194901 GCA_963826685.1 uncultured Chloroflexia bacterium
CCAGAATAGTTGCAGCCATCTCAGTCGCCAGTATCGCCTAGATCGAAATCCAGCCGCAGCGTGTCCGGCGCGACGTAATCCGGCGTCTTGACGACCGGGTACTCCGCGAGGACTTCCCGAACCTGCGCGTATTCCGCCGCGCCGAAAGGCGCGACCCCGCCCTGATCGCGGCTGGACTGCGACAGCATCGAGCCTTCTTGCGAGTCTTTGGCGAACACGCCGTAAGCGATCTCCACGTCCGCCAGCGGCAGATCGCAGTAAGTGAACAGTCCGGCGAGCACGTCTTGGGGCTTGGTGCGGATGTCCTCGAAGCGCAGCGCCAGAAAGGGCACGCCCTGATCGCGCATGTTCAGGTATGCGTCCATCACGGAAAGCCAGAGCAGGGCGAACATCTCCGGCACCAGTGGTTCGCGCCCGTGCCGCTCGATGAATCCCGGCGCGAGCGGTGCCATACTGCGCATGAAGACCACCCCTTCAGGGGGCAGTTCGGAGACCGCGATGGGCGTGAAAACCGAGTTTATCGACTGCGCCCACGTCTCGGCATTGCGGTAGAGAAACAGATTCTTGGTGTCCGGGAATGCCTGCGCGATCAGGTCGCCGATCAGGATGCAGAACGAGCGAAACTTGAGCGCGTAGGTCGTCCCGCCTTTGCATAGCAGCTTGGTTGAACTTTCGAGCAGCCGGGACAGTTCCGCGTCGCGGCTCCGGTCGACGTAGCGCAGCACGTGAATCTGGGTGTAGACGTCGGGTTCGGACAGGCTGACCATCCCATTGACCGCGTTGAGCGCCGCGCTGATCAGCGTCGAACCGCAGCGCCCGACCGAGTAGATCAGCGTCAGTTTGCTGGCGTCGAAGGGCTGATCGTCCGCCAGTTGGTGGAAGGTTTCGTAGGGCACAGCGATCACGCGCTGCGCCTGATCGTACTGCGCCATGTAGTAGAAGGGGAATTGCGACAGATCGACTTCCGGCGGCGTCTCCACGAACAGCGCCTCGCGGTTGTCGTCGTCGAGGCAGTAAAGGCTGATGTTCGGGTTCGTGACCACGACCTGCGGGTCGATGCTTTCGCCTTCGCTGAGCACAAAATCGCCCGGATCGGCGGGGAACACGGGAATCGGCTTGACCTTCTGATCGATGTTCAGAACGCGCGCGCTCATGGGATTCCCCTCGCTAAGCCTGCCGAACTATGCGGTTGCTCTCTTAACGTACTCCCCAAATTGTTCTATAACCGATTCGCCAAAGGCGCAAGCAGTCGCGCCTGTCGCTTAACCACCCGTTAACTGACGACCTGAAAAATCTGAATGAGGTTGCCACAGGTATCGTCGAAGATCGCAATTATCGACATGCCCATATTGGTCGGCTCCATCATGAAGACGACTCCGAGCGCCTTCAGCCGCTCGTATTCCGCCTGAATGTCGCTTACCTGAAAGGCGGTGAAGGGGATGCCGTCGGCGACCAACGCCTCCTTCAGCGCTTTCATCGCCGGGTATTCGGCGTTCGGCTCCAACAGCAGTTCGGTGCCGTTCGGGTCTTCCGGCGAGACGACGGTGATCCAGCGCGCGCCGGGTCCCAGTTCGATGTCGTGCTTTTTCTCGAAACCAAGCTTATCGGTGTAAAACGCGAGCGCCTTGTCGTAATCGTCAATCGAAACGCTAGTGAGGGCGATACGCATGTGCCTCTATCCTTTCCTCAAAAGTTCGGAAGCTGCCCAACAATTGAGCCGACGGAACTCGCTGGGACTCAGCCCGAAGCGCTGCTTGAACGCCTTGCCGAACGCCGCGTGACTGGCGTAGCCCGCCGCCAGCGCCACCTCGGTGATGTCGACCGCGCCCATCCGCAGCTTTTGCCCCGCGCGGATCAGCCGCATCCGGCGGACGTAGCTGGCAGCACTTTCGCCGGTCGTGCCGGTGAAAATGCGATGGAAGTGCGGCACCGAGAACCCGGCGACCGCCGCCAAGACTTCGCGGCTGAGCGGCTCGTCAAGGTGCAGACGAATGTAGCGCTGCACGTCGGCGAGGCGTTGACAAGGGTCGGGTTGAGTTCGAGTATCCATCAACATAGAGGCATTGTACGAAAATGAAACGTCTGTTCGCTATTCCAAACGTATCATCTAGCGCTTTTGACTAACTGAGCGCTTGCAGTTCGTCGAGCAGGATGTAACCCTTGCGCAGCGCGTTGAGCGCCGCCGCGTGCCGGTCTTGCGCTTTAAGCTTGGTCATCGCCCGCGCCAGCGCCTCGAACAGCATCGGCATGTCGATGTCCAGCCGCGCCATGATCGTGTCGTCGTCGTAGCCCCCGGCGATCAGCAGCAGAATTTGGCGCTCCTCCTCGGTCAGCTTGGTCGGATCGGTCGGCTGGCTCAGCATCCCGGTGACGACCTTCTCTGCGACTCCGCGACCGAGCACCAGATTCCCCCGCTTGACCTTGATAATGCCGTCGATCAGGTCGTCCTCGCTCGACGACTTGAGCAGATAGCCGTTCGCGCCGCGCTTGAGCGCCTGCGTGATGTACCAATCCTCGTCGCGCCCGGTCAGCACCAGCACGCTGACCTGAGGTACGCGCTCGCGGATTTCTGGCAGCACGTCCAGCCCGCTCCGCCCCGGCATGTTGAGGTCGAGCAGCAGCACGTCGGGCTGAAGGTCGAGCGCGATTTGCAGCGCCTCCGCGCCGTTCCCGGCTTCGCCGACGACGACGAACTCGTCCCGCTGCGATAGGAAGTTGACCAGCGTTTTCCGCAAGACGACATGATCGTCCGCCAGCGCGATCCGCAGCGGAAAGCGAACGCCTTCAGTCAGGTCGTCGTAGTTGTCGGCGGTGCGGGCGGGCGGCGAGGATCGCGTGACCGCTTCCGGGCTGGTGTCGGGATGTCGCGCCGCTGCGAGTGCCTGCGCGAAGGCGTCGGCGCTGGGGTAGCGCCGGACGGGATTCTTCTCCAGCGCCCGCAGGATCACGTTTTCGAGCGCCTGCGGCACCATCGGGTTGATCGAGCGCAGCGGCGGCGGCGGCTCCTTAACGTGCTGCAAGAGCAGCGCCGGGATTTCATCCTTGACGAAGGGGAGCCGCCCGGTCGCCATCTCGTAGAGGACGATGCCGAGCGAGTAGATGTCGGTGTGGAAGTCGAGCGTCGTACCCTGCGCCTGCTCCGGCGAGAGGTAGGCGGGCGTCCCGATGATCATCCCGGCGGTGGTCACGCGCTTGGCATCGCGCGGGAGCGCTAAGCCCAAGTCCATGATTTTGACCTGCCCGTCCGCCTTGATCTTGATGTTGGCGGGCTTGATGTCGCGGTGGATGATCTCGCGCTCGTGGGCGTAGAACAACGCTTGCGCGATCTGCCGCCCCACGTCGATCACCTGCTCCGGTGCTGCCGGGACGAAAGCGTCGAGCGTGTCGCCCTCGACGTATTCGACGACCAGAAAGTCGACGCCGTCCTCCTCGTCGATGTCGTAAATCGCCATGATGCCGGGATGGTTCAACTGAGCGACGGCGGTCGCCTCCTGAAAGAAGCGCTTGCGCGCCGTATCTTTGACGTGAGGCAGCAAAATCTTGAGCGCCACGTCACGACCGAGCCGCTGGTCGCGCGCTAGGTAGACGGTCGCGGTTGAGCCTTCGCCCAACAGCTTCGTGATCAGGTAGCGGTTGTGGAGCGTGCGTCCGATCATGCCTCACCTAAGTGCGTTATCCAGTCGAGGCAAGCATAACACAAGTTAATTTTGCTCACCACGCACAGGGGATCAAGGGAAGTTTTTAGTGATGAGTGGTTAGTTTTTGGATAACCAATGGTGCTAGTTTTTCAACCCCTCACCCCCTGACCCCCCCCAACCCCCCCCCCCCCCTCTCCACGTCGTGGAGAGGGGGTAAAAACAGCTTGCAAAGGGTCTTTAAAGTCCCCTCTCTATGTAATGGAGAGGGGATTTAGGGGTGAGGTAAGCGCAGAGTTAAAAACCTACCCCTCACCCCCTGACCCCCTCTCCCACGCAGGCGGGGAGAGGGGGAAGATCGTTGGTTTTTGTCCCTCTCTCCGTTTACGTGGGAGCGGGACGGCTTGCCTAAGCGAAGCGACGCAAGCAGGGTGAGGGGAAATAAGCGTAAGCAGACTAGTACTTATGGTTGGATAAACCTCGCCACAGTCTAGCTATTCGTATTCTCACATCACCCCCGCTTCGCTTAGCTCCCCCTCTCCATGCAATGGAGAGGAGGTTGGGAGGTTAGGTCCTTAGCTGGTCGGAGTGGCGTCGGTCGCCAGCCCGGTGTCGGCTGGAGTCCGCTGTTGGCTGCTGAGCAGCACGCCACCGTCGACCCGCTGCTCGGTCGCGTCGTCTTTCAGCGGCTCGATCACGAGGTAGCGTGCCAGCACCATCAGCGTTCCGGCGACCGGCACGGCGATCAACGCGCCGATCACGCCGCCGACCGAGAAGCCGATGAACAGCGAAACAATCACGAGGATCGGGCTGATGTGGACGCTGTTCGACATGACACGCGGCGTCAGGTAGTGATTCTCAATCTGCTGCACCAGTACGAAGCTCACCAGCGTGAGCAGCGCCGCCAATGGTGTTTCCAACAAGGCGATGAAAACGGCGACCCCCGCTCCAATGTAGCCGCCGATGATCGGCAGCGCCGTCGTGATGCCGACGATGAACGCCAGTGTGATCGCGTTGGGGACGCCGAAGATCGTCAGCAGGACGAAATTCGCCGTGCCGACGAACAGCACCACCAACGCGACGCCGCGCATATAAGCGCCCAGCGACTGCTCAATCTCGGTCATGATCTCGCGGACGAGCGCGCGGCGGCTGAGCGGGAACAACTGGAGCGTGAAAGCGAGGGCGGCGTCCCGGCTGGTCAGCCAGTAAACGCCGATCACGAAGACGAGAATCGCGTCGCCAAACAACCCGCCGACGTCGCCCGCCAGCGCTGGAATCTGCTCATTCAGCGCCATCACCAGCTTATGCACCGTGCTGCGGATGGCATCGGGATCGAGCAGGTTGATGTTCTCGTCCGGTGGCGTCTGCGTGAGGACTTCGAGATTGCGTTCGACCCAGTGATCCGCCTGAATGATCTTGGAGGCGAGCCGGTCGTCATTCTCGATGTAGACGCCGAGCCGGGTCGCCGCTGGCGGCAAGACGATCATGAACAGCCCGAAGATCGCCAGCAGCAGCAGGGCGTAGACGAGGAGCAGGGAGAGGGTATAGGGCAGCTTGCCCCGTTTTTCGAACCAGAGCACGAACGGGCGTACCGCCGACGCGACGATGATCGCGACCAGCAAGATCACCACGATCTGCAGGCTGAGGAATAGGACGTAAGCGGTCGTGATCGTCAGGATCACGACGAGGGTATTTCTAAAGGTCTGCTGCGCGCTCATAAGTTTTCCTGATGGATTAGGATGCCATGAGCATAAATGAACTTTGTAATTAAGTCAACCCCAGTAGGAGCGGCACAACGCTAGCGCGTGGCGATCACGAAGATGCGTCCCTCGCGTTCCGGTTCGGCGATGCTGGTGCTCAGGTCGCTGCCGCGCGCAAAGCTGACTCTCTGCCAGCCGGTTTGCAGCAGCAGGTCGCGGACGGCAGCCAGATCGTAAACCGTGTTGTAGACCAGCTCGTCGAAGCGGGTATAGCGGTCTTGATCGTCGATGCGGACAAAACCGCTGATGCGGGTGTAGGCGCGGTCACCACCATCGTAGATGCCGCGATTGATGATGATGGAATCGGCGGTTTCGGTGACGTTGATGTTATTCCAGCGCTGTAAGCCCGCCCGCGTATTCAGGTCAAAGATGAACGTGCCGCCGGGGACGGTCGCGGCGTGGGTGCAGGCGAAACAGTCGCGCAGGGCGTCGAGGTTGGGCAGGTGATTGAGCGCGTCGAAGCTGGAAACCGCTAAGCCGACCGGTGCGTCGAGCGTGTAGCTGCTGGCATCGCCTTGCAAGAAGCGCGCTTGCCCGGCTTGCACGAACATGTTGGTATTGGCGCGAGCACAGTCGAGCATCCCCTCGGAGAGGTCGATTCCGGTAACCTGATAGCCGCGTTCGAGGAAATAGAGCGCAAGCTGTCCGGTTCCACAGCACAAGTCGAGCAGCGTTTGCTGGCTCGAAGCGATTTCGGTTGCGGCGTAAAAGTCGAGGATGCGCGGGGCGATGTCGCGGGCAAAGTTCGCCCATAGCAGATTATAAACCTGTGCGAATGCTTCCCCATACGCCTGCATAGTGTCACCGCCTCAGTGAATGATTGGATTGTTCTGATTATAGGCGAATTCAGAATTGGCGGTGACGGGAATTTGGGGAGGGAAGCGAAGTTAGCGGGGGTATTCCGTAGGGGTGGGTTTCAAACCCGCCCCTACACCGACATTGGTTGGCGTTGCGTCGCTAAACTTCTTCGGCGAGGATTTCGTCGACCAACTCCTCGATCATGAAGTTCGGTTCGGTCAGCGCGCGGTGAACCGGGCACTTCCCGGCGATCTCCAACAGGCGCTCACGCTGCTCGTGGGTCAGATCGCCCTTGAAGACGATCTGCTGGCGGAACTCATGGACGAAATCGCCCGCGCCGCTGTAAGCGGGGTAATCCGGCGCTTTGAAGCGCTCGGTGCTTAAGTCGATCTCGATGCCCTCAAGCGCCCAGCGCTTGCGCTGCGCGTACATGCGCACCGTGATCGCCACGCACGCGCCCAACGCGCCCAACAGCATTTCTTTGGGCGTCATGCCCAGATTGGTGCCGCCGCCGTCTTCCGGCTCGTCGGCGACCAACGTAAACTCACGCGCCTGAATGACGGCTTTCATGCCTTCGCCCAAGCGCACGGTTGCTTTTGCCATGTTTTGCTCTGCTCCAGAATGGCGCGCAGCCGATCCGCGCCGGTGGGTTGGTCATGAAAATACAATGAGGCGCTGCGCCTCTGTCTATAAAGACGGCGCTAGCGCCTCAAGTCTTACAGATCAGCCCGCACGGGCAGCGCTCGATCAGGCGCGCGTCAGGCGGTGCGCTGCCTGAAACTGCGGCTTGCCCTGAATGTCCTTCCAGCGTTCCTCACCGCCGTCGGTGTGCCACTCGACGACGTACATGCCATCGCCATCCTGATAGGCAAACGACGGGCGCATCATCAAAATCTGGCGCATCACGCCGATGAATTCCTTGCTCTCGACCCCGGTTCGCAGGATGAAATAGCTGCCCGGCACGAATTCAAACGTGACCGGCATCTCGTTCTGCCAGCGCCCTTCCAGCTTGATCGGCGGCGTCGCTTGTGTGCAGACCATGTAGAGGTTCGCCAGCCGGTTCTTCCAGAGCGTGTGGTTGACTCGCTCCTCGATGAAGTAGGGGCGCGCTTCGGGCGTCGTGTAGAACCATGTCCGCGAATCGGTTGCCATATTCGTCTCCAAACAGCAGATCAGCTCGTTTGCGTTAGTTTACCTAAAAAGCGGCGAAGTCTCTAGTTGAAGCTATCATCGAATCTTAATTGATCACATCTTCACAAATTGTGTATAATAACCATATATAATGAGGTAGATTGACTAAACCAGCGACGATTTGTAAGCAGATCGCGGTTTAAGGAGAATAATCAAACTATGTTTAATGATGAACTGGAACGCGAGTTGCTGTCACAGCATCACGAGTCCATGAGCATCCAATCGTGGGCAGCCCAGCTTGCTCAGGAAAATGAAGCCCGCCATTCCGCAGCAGAGCACAACCTGTTTTGGCAACAACTGCTCAATGCGGTGGGTGTGAGATTGATCACCTTTGGCTCAACCCTGACGCAGCGCTTCGGCAGCCCGGAGGACAAAGCGCACGATTACGTTCCCACCCCGCAGGATCGCGCCTATAACTAGCGCTGTCCAGCTCTACCTCGCTGCCTCTCCCTCTCAGTGCGCGTACTTCACTTCGGCGGGGTTGAGGGCTAGGGGTTGAAAAATCCGCTCTTCGGGGCGGATTTTTCATTGTGGCGAGTCGGCGTGCCCGTGCGATCCGCTATAATCGCGGCATGTTGAAGCAAATCGCCCCCACCCTCAGCCGGATCGCCCGCAACGCTTTCAACGATCCGGTGCGCGGCTTCCAAATCTCGATCCTCACGCTGGTCGTGATCATCGCGCTGGCGACCGCCGTCTACATGGCGCTAGAGCACATGTCCTTCACCGACGCCCTTTACATGACGCTGATCACGATCTCGACAGTCGGTTTCGGCGAGGTGCAGCCGCTCTCGCCAACCGGACGCGCCTTCACCATGCTGCTGATCCTGCTCGGCGTCGGCGTCGTTACCACCACGATCAGCAACGCCATCGGCATCGTGTTAGGACCGCGCCTGTGGCTGTCGATTCGCCAAAGAACGATGGAGCGTTTACTGATGAATGTTGAAGATCATTACGTGGTCTGCGGCTATGGTCGCATGGGACAGCAGATCATCGAGGATTTGGTGGCGCGCGGCGAGCCGTTCGTGCTGGTCGAAGCCGATCCCGACCTGCAAGCCAGCCTGCTAGAGGAGAACATCCCCTTCGTGATCGGCGATGCGACCCTCGACGAGACGCTGATTGAGGCGGGCATCGAACGGGCGCGCGGCTTGGTCGCGGCGGTCGACAGCGACTCGGATAACGTGATGATCGTCCTCACGGCGCGCGAGCTGAACCCGAAGCTGTTCATCGTCGCCCGCGTCACCAGCGGCGAGAACGAGAGCAAGCTGCGCCGCGCCGGGGCGAATCGCGTCGTCAGTCCCTACCAGATCGGCGGGCACCGGATCGCGCTGGCGCTGCTGCGCCCGGCGGTCAGCGACTTCCTCGACAAGATTTTCAGCTTTCACGAAGACATCGACATGGAGATCGGGCAGATTTACCTGCGCGCCGGATCGCGCTTAGCGGGGCAGACGGTCGCCTCGTGCGATTTGCGCAGCGTTCACAGCGTCAGCATTCTGGCGATCCAGAAGCCCAACCGCGAGGTGATCGTTACGCCGAGTCCGGCGCAGGCGCTCGAAGTCGGCTCGACGCTGATCATCATCGGTCCGCCGGAGACGATCTACGACCTCGAAAAGGAGTATCAGCGCGGGGAGTGAGGCGATTAGGAGGTCAGGTGCGGTTTAAGTGGCGTTCGTGAATGCCGCGAAGCAGCAGGCGGGCTTGCTCAACGGAATGGGTGATGTAGAAATTTCGCATCGCTTGTGGGTTGGTGCGGCTCAAAATCTCCAATAACGTGGATACGAACAGGTTGTTCCCGACGAGGACGATATTGCCATCGGCGAACTTGGGATGCACTTCGGTAGGCATCTGGCGAAAGTGAAAGAGTGAATTCTTGGGAATAGCGCCGCCAAGACGCAGATCGATGATCGCGTCGATGCACTCGTGGGAGACCGCGTCCGCTAGCTGCCGCCCGCGCTCACGGATAGTGTAGAATTCTTCCCACGTCCACTCGCCAACGGCGGTGAACAGCAGCACGCTGTGTTCCGGGTTATCCCATTCGACTTGAAAACTCATCCAACCCTCTCCGTAAGGGGTAATGTGCTTATTATAAAGGCGAAAGACGTGCTGTAAGTAAAGAATATCTTCTCCCGCACGTTGATCGGCGTGGCGGTCAACGTGGGGAGAAGATATATTAGCGGGGTGATATTCGTTCGGCAGGTCAGATGGTGGTTGGCTCGCGCTCCGGCTGCTGTTCATCCACCGGGTGGAGCATCGCCCGCGCCTCGTCCAGCGAGGGCGCACTGTAGAAATTCTCCATCCCGGAGTGATTCGCCCGGCGCATGATGTCCATCAGCGTCCGCGCAAACAGGGTGTTCTCGACCACCACGACGGAGCCGTTTTCCAGCTTGGGATGAGCCTCGCTGGACATGTCGCGGAAGTGCATCAGCGAGTTGTGGGGAAATATGCTGCCCACCCGAATGTCGATAATCGTGTCGATCTTGGTCAGCGCGACCTCGTCCGCCAAGCCGCGGGCACGATCACGTGCAGCGTAGAATTCCTCCCACGTCCAGTGACCGATGACCGTGTAGCGCAAAATCGTTCGTTCTGGATTATCCCACTCGACTTCGACACTCATCGCCTGCCCCTCATGCTCGCTTTTCTTATTCTAAGAGCAGAGTAATCATAAAAAGCGTAAAGATTAATTTTACCCTCATTCACGAAGTAAAAATCAACACTAATTTACTCTAGCGCACGGCTTCAATGGAACGCGCGCTCCGTCGAAGCATCTGGCATAATTGAGTGACGAATTAAGGAGTGAGGCTGATGTGGACTGACGATTACTTGACTTTTGACGCCGTGAAGCTGCACTACGTCCGCACGGGCAGTGGCGACAAGCCATCACTGGTGCTGCTGCACGGTTTCACCGACAGCACCGCCGAGTGGGCACGCTTCGCCCGCTCGCTGGAAGCCGACTACGACGTGATCATGCTGGACACGCGCGGGCACGGTCAATCGAGCGCGCCAACGCCGGAGTTCACGCTGGTGGAGCAAGCTCACGACGTCGCCAAGCTGATCGAGCACTTGGGCATCGCGCCGACGACCGTGCTCGGTCACTCGATGGGCGCGGCGACGGCGATCCAGTTGGCGGCACTCCACCCCGATCTGGTGAAGTGCCTCGTCCTCGAAGATCCGCCGCTGCTGCCGCTCGACGCGCCGCGTGGCGATCACAGCGATTGGAAGGCGTGGCTGGTCGCGTTCAAGGCGCTGACGCCGGAGGAACGGCTCGCCAAAGCTTACGCCGAGAACACGGTCTGGGAGCGCGAGGAAATCGCGCCGTGGGCAAGCTCGAAGGCGCAGTTCGCGCTCGTGACGTTCGACACCGGGTTGATGAAGCTGGCGGACTGGCGACCCATCGTCCACGCGATCCACGTACCGACGCTGCTGATCAGCGGCGACAACGCGCGCGGCGCGATCATCACGCCAGAGATCGCGGACGAGGCGAAGTCACTGTGGGGCAGCGATCTGCGCTTCGAACGGATCGCCGACGCGGGGCACAACGTCCGCCGCGATCAGCCGAAGGTCTATTTCGGGATCGTCACGGCGTTCTTGAAGGAATATGCACACGCCTGAACGAAAATCAGCGATTATTTACGCGCCAGAAAGTGGGTATCAGGGGAATTACAGCCTTCGATGAGCACTACAGATTTTGCAGGCGCAATTCGCGTCGGTAAAGTGCCGCACCCCAACGGCTGTTTTCCCTTTTTTGTCCGCCCGCTGAAAAATCAAGTCAAAGAGTTCTTCTTCACCGTTTTCGAGGTATCTTCGCAGCGCATATGCACATAAATCGGCAATTTGCACCATGCTCGTGAGCTGGCTATCTACGAATAAAGGCGTTTCCACAATATTGTGTACGCTTGTCCACAGCGTGCCGTTCTGATGAAACATTTTCATCAGTTCGGTATGCTTTTTAGCGACAGTTTGATTATTGTCGTGGATGAGCAACCCATAATTATCTTGCTGTAAATGTTTGAGGTATTGCTCAAAACGCGAAACAAGCTGTTCAAACGCCTGTTCATCGACTGTTTTGCCTGTTCGTGCAGGATCAAAGTGAATTTTGTTGATGCACTCCGCGAAAAGACGCGCAAATTGCCAACTTGAAATAAGTTGCGCAAGATCACGAATCAGACTGAGGCGTTCATCGTAGGTTAAATGGATATAAGGTTCCGTAAACCGATAATTTTTGCGCGTTTGTTTATACAGCTTATTATTTTTTGCTCTTTGGAGGCGAAGCAGCTCACCTTTCCTGACTGTTTCCACTGCTGATCGCCTTTGGCGATAGTTCATGGTTGCAAAATTCGAAGTTCGCTGCTGTTCGTGATACGGGCGCAAAATCCATGCGACATGAATCTCGGCGTTTAGCAAATCGTATTTGCCTTTGATCCCTGCGATTTCCGCATCACAATTCCGCCATTGTTCAATGGGGATTGAGAGTCCCGCAAGGATAAAATGCGAGGTATTGCCGGGGAGGGAAGATGTGCCCGATTCGTCAATGTAACAAAGATACATAGTTATTAACACGCTGCATCTAAAAAAAAGCGACTGGGGTTAGGGCTAAAAGCCCTACTGTGAGACGCTTAGCGACTCATCCCAGACGCGATTTGATCTTACAACAGGTTACAGCATTGTCAACACAGTCATCATTAATGCAAGGGCATTTCCTTACCCCAGCCACTCGCCGCCGTCGACGCGCAGCACCGATCCCGTAATGTAGTCGTTGGTCGCCAAGAAGATCGCCGCGCGCGCCACGTCGCCCACGTCGCCGGAGTGCTGGAGCGGCAGCCTCGCCTCGGTCTCGCGCCAGCTTTGCTCGCTCTGCCCGGTCGAGGGCAGAATCGGACCCAGCACGAGGCAGTTCGCGCGAATCCGGTAGGGTGCGAGCGCCGCCGCCGTGACCTCGGTCAGCATGATCAGCCCGGCTTTGGAGACGCTGTGCTCCGGGCGCGATCCCCACGGACGCAAGCCGCTGTTGTCGGCGATGTTGACCACCGCCCCGGCGATCCCGGCGTCGCGCATCAAGCGGGCGGCGAACTGGGTGCACCAGAACGGCGCGCGCAGGTTGACGTTCATCACGCGATCCCACTCGTCGGGCGGGATGTCGAGGAAATCGGTTTGCAGGAAGATCGCCGCGCTGTTGACCAGCACGTCGACGCGCCCGTAGTACGCCTTGACCGCCTCGAAGTTGCGGGCGATGTCGTCGTAGCGACTGTGATCGCCCTGCACAATCAGCGCGTCGACGCCCTGCGCGCGGGCATCGGCGGCGGTCTGCTCGGCGTCGTCGGGCGAGCTGCTGTGATGGATCACGAGGTTCGCGCCCTGCGCCGCGAAGCCGAGCGCGATCCCGCGCCCCACCCGCCGCGCCGATCCCGTGACCATGACGACTTTGTTTTGCAAAGGTGTTTGCATAGTGAGTGAGCCTCGCAGCATGATCGTAGGGGCAGGACTCAGTCCTGCTTCCACACGTAATCACCGTTTTTGCTTTTACTCAGCACTCGGTACTCAGTACTTGTTTCTAGCAGGCAGGGCGCAGCGTCGTCCGGTCGCGCATGGCGTTCTTGGCTGCCCAGCCGGTCGCGATGATGCCGTTGGGATCGGTGTACTGGATGTTGACCCACGTATAGCCATCCGCCGAGGTCTCGTTCGATCCGGCGACCCGCTGGACGGTGCTGCTGTTCGGGATCAGCAGGATGATTTCGGCGCTGTTGGTCGGGGATTGGCGCAGCCGCAGCGTGTTGCCGGGATCGTCGCCCACGTCGACGCGCAGGGTGTTGCAGATGCCGCCAATCGCCGTCGGCGATCCCAGCGGCGTGAGCACGATCTCGCCCGGTGTGAACGCCAGCGGTATCAGGGTCGCATTGGTCAGCGTGACTTGGTTGGGCGGGATGCCCGTTTCGGTGGCGTTCAATTCGAGTTGGCGCGCCTCCTGAGCCGTCCCCAAGTTACAGGCGGCAAGCAGCAGCGCAATCAGCGTAAACAGCGACAGTTTGACAAAAGGCAGCTTCACGGGGCATCACTTGGTTATCCGGTTCGTTAGATTACATTATAACCGATCCGGCAAGCTGAATGTCGCTGCTTCCCCTGCTGCCCGCCCTACGGCTGGTCGATGGGCAGCAGACCATACGCCGCCGCCAGCACGTGAACCGGGTGGATGCTGCGCGCGCCGGTCGCGTGGGTGATCTGCCAGCGGCAGGTCTCGCTGTCGCAGATCACCGGCTTGTCCGCGCCGATCTGCTCGACCTGATCGAACAGCGGCTTGCCCACCGCCATCGCGATGGCGTACTTCTCGACCTTGTAGCCATAGGTTCCGGCGATGCCGCAGCAAGCGGCGTCGGCGAGCCGTACCGTCAGGTCGGGGATCAAGTCGAACAGGTCGAGCGCGGGCTGTCCCATGTTGTGCGATTTTTGCTGGCAGGGGGCGTGATAGAGCAGCGTCGTCGGCTGGGCGAAGACTGGCGCGAAGTCGCGCTTCAGTTCACCGCGCTGGTCGAGCATCAGCAGGAACTCGCTGATATCGTAGACGTCCTCCGCAACCACGTCGCGGTCGGGGTGCTGAACGCCGAGAATTTCGCGGTAATCGGATTTGAGGCTGAGCGTACACGAGGTGCTCGCGCCGACAATCGGGATGCCCTGCCGCGCATACTCGCCCAGCCAGTTCAGGTTGCGCTCGGCGTAACCGCGCGCCGACTTGAACTCGACGTTCGACTGCATCGGCAAGCCGCAGCAGTTCTGCTCCGGCAAAACGACATCGTAGCCATTGTGCGCCAGCACCATCACCGCCGCCTTGCTGGTGATCGTGTCGAAGTAGTTGCCCGCGCAGGCGTGGAAGTAGGCGATCTGCCCGCGATAGGGCGGCTCGGCGGCGGGTTTGTGCCCGGCGAACCACTCGCGGAAGGACTGGAACTGAAAGACCGGCAGCGGCGCATCGCGGTGAATGCCGACGACCTTCTCGATGATCACGCGGGCGGGGCGGATTTTCGCGCCCGTGTTGATCAGCGGCGCGAACTTGTGACCGAGCCTGCCCATCAATTCCGAGCGACCGAGCGCGCGATTGCGCAGCGGGATGTGCCCGTCGTAGAGCTTTTCGCGGGCACGGGTGTTCATCTCCATGATCTTGACGCCGTGCGGGCAGACCATCGTGCAGATGCCGCAACCAGAGCAGTAGTCGACGCTTTTGTCGGGCGATTCACTGCCGCGCGGCTCGTCCCAGCGGAAGCGCTGCGCCTGCGGACCGACCGTTTTCGGTCCGGGGAATAGGTCGGTCACCGGCGCGACCGGGCAGGCAGAGGTGCAGATGTTGCACTTGATGCACAGGTCGGCAGTGAACTCGACCTGATCATAATTCTGGGCATTCTCGAATAGGGAGATCAGTTGTTCGCTCATAGCGTCGATTATAGCGCGCCCGCCGGTGTGCGAAAACGGATCGCGCTGGTGCAAACAGGGCTATCGCATCAATTTTGATGCAAGGCTTTCAACGGCTCATGACGTCTTTGTAGGGGCGCATGGTGATGCGCCCCGGAGTGACAGACGCTAGCTGCGTACCCAGAGGGTGCGGCGGACGGGACGGCGGCGGAAATCGACGCCGCGCGCTCGCGCTGCCGCGAATTGCAGAACAATGCTGACCAGCGCCAGCAGCAAGACCCATTCGACGCCCAGATTGAGCGCCAGTCCGATCATCTGCGCGCCGACGACGGCGGAGAGGACGACCAACAGTTCCATCGACAGCAGCACCAGCACGATCCCGCCGACGAGGAATCCGGCGATCACCGCCAGCAGCGAGATCGGCGTCAGGTTGAGTGCGACCGCGACGGCTTCGGTGATGGCGATGCCGACGTAGCCGCCGATCAGGAAGACGGCGATGTAGTAGAGCACCGCGCCCAACGCCGCCCCGATCACGCCACCGATCAGAAAGACCAGCAAGCCGATCAGTGCATTCGTGCTGGCGACCAGCCCCAGCGCCACCGTCCCGCCAATCAGGAACCCGGCGATCAGAATGACCCACTCGTAGACGTACCACCCGGCGATCAGCAGCACCACGCCGCCGACCACCATCACGATCCGCGCGAGGTCGGACTGCGGCGGCTGGGTAATTTGCTCCCAGATGTTGATCGCCGTGCCGGTGATCGCGTTGGCGGCGTCCGCCGCTGTGTCGACGACGCTGTTGGTCACGGCTGCGGGGACGGGGGTCGCGGTCGCCAGCACCGGCGCTTGCGCCGACGCCGCCCCGACCAGCGCCAGACCGGAGACGAGAACGGCGACCAACCAGAACAACAGACGGGTATCCAAGCTGCGTTTCCGCATGGTCATTTGCCTTTCATTTTGCATAACGGTATAACAAACTATATTAAATCACATTTTCACAAATCGGCAATGGCGAGCATTTAGCACGGGCGAGCTTAATCGCAAAAGGAGTCAAGATGACGCAGGTGATTTGGGTTGAAATTCCGGTCAAGGACATCCAGCGCGCGCTGAAGTTCTATCAAACCGTGTTCGAGTTGGGCGACATAGCGATCAACGACGATGGAGAGCGCCAGACCGCCATCCTATTCTACGACGAAGCGATGGCGAAACCGGGGATTTCGCTCAACCAGACGGCGAACTTCGAGCCGAGCGACAAGGGGCTGTATGTCTACCTCGACTGCGGCGAGGATTTGACGCCGACGCTCAACCGGGTCGAGGGCGCGGGCGGGAAGATCGCCGTCGGCAAGACCTCGATGGGCGAGGCGGGGCGTTACGCCTCGGTGATCGACACCGAAGGCAACCTGATCGGGTTGTGGTCGCCCAAATAGGGGCGGATTTCCGTAGGAGCGCATGGTTTTGCGCCCTTACCCCACGTCACGGATTCGCGCGCTTGTCGTTGAAGCGCCAGCTTCCACTGGTTGAATCATAGACCAGTTCGATATAAGGTGAGCTGTCCATCCCGCTGCGGTCGCCCGTGTTCATGACGTAGTAGAGTTCCGCGTAGACGACGGCACGGTCACCGCTCTGCGAAACCGTGCGCACCTGCCCGAAATCGACAGTGTTGACGCTGTTCCACCAATCGACGTAGCCGCTGTAGTTGTAGTTGGGGGCGCAGCAGTTGAATTTCTGCTTGAAGGGGTCG
This sequence comes from uncultured Chloroflexia bacterium, assembly GCA_963826685.1. Lineage (GTDB taxonomy): Bacteria > Chloroflexota > Anaerolineae > Aggregatilineales > Phototrophicaceae > Flexifilum. The sequence goes on from CAWGYC010000015.1 coordinate 16,518, forward strand.
GTCAGCATTTGCCACGTGACATCGTAGCGCTGCTGGCTGACGAACTGAAAATAGCTCCGTACTGCCTGATCCGGCGCGAGTCGCGGGACGCTGCTTTGCGGGATTGCGCTTGGGGCAAGCGGCACCGAGTTGATCGCCGGGAGTGGCGTCGGGGCTGCCGAGGTTGGCGCAGCGGTCGCGCGCGGCGTGCTGCCGCTGATAACGCCGATCGGAGTCGCCTCACCGCCGCGCGCTTGGGTCAGCCACAGGACGCCACCCAGCGCCAGCAGCGAGAGGATGGCGCACGCCCCGATGATCAGGGTCGCCGCCGCGCCGCCAACCAGCCAGAGCGGGCGAATGCCGTTCGATGGTTCTTGATCCATTAGCCTCGAACTCCAATAGCCGTGGCTACATCATAGCAGAAAGCGCCCGGATCGCCGCGTGTGCGCCGGTGGTGATGTCGACTCCTTCGGTCGACCCCTCGCTGACCGGGCTGTAACCCGCCAGCAGCCGACCCGCCGCGTAGAGGTTGGGCGCGAAGACCTTGCCCTCGGCGTCGAGCGGGCGCAGATCGCCGTCGGTGGCAACGCCCGCCCGGTGGATCGGCTGAGGCTGCCCGCTCAGAAGGGGATTTGCGAACCACTCGCCCAGCGGCGGCACGTCCGCGACGGGCAGATTCGCCACCGTCTCCCGGATTTCCCCGTGATAGTTACTCTCCAGCCCGCCGCCGAACAAGCCGCCGGTCGCCAAAATCACGGCGTCGGCGGGCAAAATCCGCGCGCGACCGTTGGCGGCGGTCTCGGCAAAGACGCTTGCGACCCGCCCGTCCTTGATTTCGATGCCGCTGACCCGCGCGCCGACGACGAAGCGCCCGCCCCGCGCGATCAAGGCAAGGCGCAGCCCATGATACAGCCGCAAGCCGGGGATCGAGGGCGTCAGCGTCGGGATTTCAACTACCGGGCAGCCCAGCGCCTCGGCGATTTGCTGGCGTGTCTCCGGCTGGAAGCCGAGCACCGCCGGGAGCGCGACCGATCCCGCGCCGTCAAGCTTGGGTTTGATCTGCCCGATCAGGTGGTCGCGTCCGGCAGGCGTGTCGAGCCAGCGGGCGAGGTCAATCGTCCAGTTGTCGAAATTGCCGCCCAGATCGGGCACGCTGATCGTCAGCGCCGCCGCGTCGATCCCGGCGGCGCACAAGTTATCAGCGATCATCCCGGCGTAGAAGTCGCGCCAACCGGAAAAGCCGACCACCCGTAGGGGCAGACCTATGTGTCTGCCCTGATCTGGGCGCACACTCAGGTGCGCCCCTACATCACCGACCCGGTAGGCGATCTGACGCTGCGCGCCTAACCCGGTGATGGCTGGGTCGCTCGCCGCCTGCAAGCCAGCGATCCGGTCGATCAGGCTTAACCCCGCCGCCAGCGATTCACGTGCGCGGGCATAAGGATGATCCGGCAGCCCCGCCAGCGCCTCCACGTCGCCGGTTTCGATCCAGCCGGGATGGAGCGTCAGCGCACCCTGTCCCTGCGCGACCAATTCCACCTTCGCCCCCGCTTCGGCGGCGATCAGCGCGGCGGTCAGCCCCGCCAGCCCCGCCCCGACGACTACAATTCGCGGTTGCGTTTGTAGGGGCGCATGGCTGTGCGCCCCTACGTCGATGCCTGACCAGTTGGCAAAATCCAACGGCGCGTTTCCCCCTCTCCCCGCCTGCGTGGGAGAGGGGATAATCCCAAGAATCCGCCCGTAGATGTGCTCCGCCAGCAGCGCTTGGCGCAGGTTATGCCCCCACAGCAGCGGCTTGACCCCGCCGAAGCGCCGCTCGACAAATTCGCTCAGCAGTTGCGTCGTATGCTCCGGCGTATCGTGCAGTGTTTCGTGGCGAATGCAGGCGGCGCGGTAGGCACAGAACCCGCCCTGACAGGGACCCATGCCCAAGCGCAGATCGCGGCGCAGATCGTTCAGTTCAACGACCTCGCCCGCTGCCAGCGCCGCCTCGATTTGCGGGCGCGTCACGATCTCGCACTCGCAGATCAGCGCGCCGGGGGTCTCGTGATGCTCCAGCGCGCCGAGCCGGTCGCGCAGATGGTGAAGCGCTTGCTTGTGCTCGTGAACCGGCGGCAGCACCGTCGTCGTCGTCGAGCCGGGGGTGGTCACGCCGAGCTTGGCGCAGACCACATCGGCGGCGCGCTCCGCCATCAGGCGATAGGTGGTCAGCTTGCCGCCCAAAATGCTGACGAAGCCTTCGATCTGATCCGACTCGGCGTGATCGAGCACCGTAAACGTCCGCTTGGCTTCGCGTCCGCCGCTGCCGGGATCGTAGAGCGGGCGCACGCCGCCCCACGACCGCAGAATCCGCGCCCGACTGATCCCCGGTGTCATCGCTTCGGCTTCGTCGAGGATGCGCGTCACCTCCCACGCCTCGACCCGCGTATCGCCGGGATCGTCGGTCGTGACCGAGGTCGTGCCGATCACGCTGACCGTCCCGACCGGCACGAAGATGTCGCCGTCGCCGGGGATGCGCAGCTTGTTGATCACGGTGTTGACCCAACGGATGTTATAAGCGAGCATCGCGCCCCGGCTCAACCGCATGGTGATGTCCGCGCCCGCCAGCTTACCGATCTCCGCGCCCCAAGGACCCGCCGCGTTGACGGCGACCGCGCAGCTTACGTCGACGGTCGAGTCGTCGCGCAGATTGCGCAGTTGTGCTCCGACGACATGATTGTTTTCGATGCGAAATGATACGAGGCGGTGATAGGTCAGGAATTTCGCTTTTCCAGTCGCTTCAGCGCCTTTTTGCAGACAATGGAGCAAATCCCACGAGTTGCAGGTGCCGTCGGGAACTTCGTAGATCGCTTCCAATTTGGGGTTGAGCGCGGGTTCGCGCCTCAGCGCCTCGCTCAGTGAGACCGCGCGCGTCTCGATGCCAACGGCGGCGCAACCGCGCAGCCATTGATCGACGTAAGTCTGGTCATCGCCGGGGCAGAGCACGAAAAAGCCGCTGGTCGGCTCAATCGCTTCCGGCGCGATCCGCCGGACGATCCGGTTCTCGTCAATGCACTCGCGCGCGCTTTCGGCATCGCGGACGGCGTAACGCCCGCCGGAGTGCAGCAGCCCGTGATAGCGCCCGCTCGTCCCGGTGGCGAGGTCGCCCATCTCGGCGAGGACGACGCGAACGCCGCGCAGCGCCAAATCCCACGCCAGCCCCGCGCCGGTCGCGCCCCCGCCGATGATCAGTACGTCTGTTTCCATGCTTGAACCCGTCACGTCATTCAAGAAATCATCTATACTGCAATCTATTGTAACGTGGATGGCAGGTGAGACGGAATGACCACCAGTGATTCAGAACCCCCACTCAAACCCAAACGCAAGCGCCGGACGAAGGCGGAAATCGAAGCCGAGCGTCAAGCACAAGCCGCCGCCGAAGCGGCGAAACCAATTGATCCGATGGTATGGATTATTCTGGGCGGGCTGATCTTGTTTCTCGCGCTGTGGACGGTGCTCGACCCGGCAGGTCTCGCCAACGCCGCGCAGCCCGCCGATCAGAACATCATTCAGTACGTGCCGCTGCTGCTGATCCATCTGGTCGGCAGGACGCCCGCCATCGTCATTTTGACGGTGCTGGGCGGGATTCCGTTCGTCTGGGGCGTGATCGGCTGGCTGCGTAAGCGCTTCAGGGGCGAACCATAAGCGGCGAACGATCAGGTTCGCCGCTTCGTAAACGGACAGTGCGACGCGATTAGGTCGGCGACGCCGGGATCGCGCCGATCTGCTGCATCATCTTGAGGGTGTCGAAGCCTTCCCACTCCTCGGCGACCTTGCCGTCCGCCATGCGGAACAGCGAAATCCCCATGATCTCGATCTTGTTGCCGCTGGGCGGCGCGCCCATCATCGAGCCGAGATTGGTGCCGCGCGAAACCCAACGCACGGCAAGGCGATCCCCATCCGCGAACAGGTCCTCGACCGTCAGATGCACGTCGGGATAGGCGACGCGGTAAGCGCCGACCATCTGCTTGAATGCCTCGATGCCGTAAATCTCCATCATCGGGATGTGTCCAACGTAGTCGGGCGCGAAAATCTCGTCGCAGGCGTCGAGCGCGCCCTCGTTCCAGACTTCGTTCCAAATCCTGCTGACGACCCGCCGGTTGAGGGTGTCCGCGTCGTCGCACGGCGTCAGCGCGCCGCGCCAGATTTCGTCGGCGTAAAAATCTTGCGAGTGTGTGGTCATCAAATCATCTCCTCAAATAATGCTTTGAGATGATCCTATGCTGATTGCGCCGGGCGTGTCATCTGTCATATGTAACTTTTGGGTCGAGCGTGGGGCTAGAGCAGCATCCCGCCGCGCGCGCGCAGCGCCGCGATCACCTGCCGATCCGCTTTGCCGAAGGCGTAGGCGTCGAACTGATCCGGCATGACCCACGCGAAATCGCGCACGCCGAGCTTCTGCGGCTCACCGCTGACGTACTGACAGGTGAAAGCGTGCAGCGTGATCTTGAAGTGGGTGAAGCCGTGCTTAACGGTCGTGAACAGTTCGCCGACTTCGACCTCGATGGCGAGTTCCTCGCGCAGTTCGCGCTTTAAGCATTCCGCCAGCAATTCGCCCGCTTCCTGCTTGCCGCCGGGAAACTCCCACAAGCCGCCGAGCAAGCCGTCCAGCGGGCGCTGCGCGATCAGTACTTCGCCGCGCGCGTTCCAGATGATCCCGGCGGTCACGTCGTAATGCGGAGTCTTGACTTTGGCGGGCTTGACCGGACGCTCGCTCTGCGTGCCGTGCCGGTAGGCGAGGCAGTGAGCGCTGACCGGGCACTCGGCGCATAAGGGCGCGCGCGGCTTGCAGATCAGCCGCCCCAAGTCCATCAGCGCTTGATTGTAGCTGCCGACCCGCGCCTCCGGCAGCGCGTCCCCGGCGATCTGCCAGATGCGCTTTTGCGTTTCCGGTTTGGTCACGTCGGCGTCGAGGTCACAGACCCGGCTGAAGATGCGGATCACGTTGCCGTCGACCACCGGGACGGGCTGATCGAAGGCGATGCTGGCAATCGCTCCGGCGCTGTAGCGCCCAATCCCGCTCAATTCCAGCAGTCCGGCGACGGTTTGGGGAAAGCCGCCGCGCTCGACGACCTGCTGCGCGGCGCGGTGCAAATTGCGGGCGCGGCTGTAATACCCTAACCCTTCCCAGAGCTTGAGCACGTCCTCGACCGGCGCGGCTGCCAGCGCCTCGACCGTCGGGAATGCGGCGAGAAAGCGCTCGAAGTACGGCTTGACCGTCTCGACCTGCGTCTGCTGGAGCATGATCTCCGACAGCCAGACGCGATATGGATCGCGCGAGGCGCGCCAAGGCAGTTCGACGCCGAGGCGGTCGAACCACGCCAGCAGTTCGCGGGCGAAGTCCGTGCCGGGAGCGAGACGATCACTTTCAACATTTTCAGGCATAGAGTAGAGTATAACAAACCCACCTAAGTTTTGGGGGCTGAGTGCAGCGCCACCTACCGCTAGACTGTTGTTGTCGAACCGATGACCGCGTGGGAGGCACGCCAATGGATTTTCTTAGACGACTGCTTCAGAGTAAAGCGCCTCTGCCCAGCGGCGAGGTGCTGGAGGCTTTCCCGATCAGCTTTCCCAACGGCAGCACGCCGCGCGCCGTGCGCGTCGCCGAGGATACCGACCCCGACCGGATCATCCACGCGCTCCAACTGAGCACGCCAACGCCGACGATCTTTCTCTCCGGCGGTGCCGGGATGATGGATGCCATCTCGCTGACGACCACGCGCTCGCTGGTCGAGGATGGGCTGGTACGCTTCCTGAACGATCAGCGCATCAGTCTGATCGACGGCGGCACGACCACGGGCGCGATGCTGCTGATCGGCGTCGCCCGGCATCGCCGCAGCTACACCTTCCCGCTGATCGGCGTCGCCCCGGATCAGGTCGTCAGCTATCCCGGTCACGATCCAGCGACCAAGCTCGCCGACCTTGACGGTTATCACTCGCATTTCATCCTGACCGCTGGCGCTGACTTTGGCGCGGAATCGGAAACGATCTTCAACGTCGCCTATGCGCTGACCGGCAACGGCGACCGTAAGCGGTTGGTGATCGTGCTCAACGGCGGCGGGATCGTCAAGCAGGAAGCTTACCGCTGCGCGACCCGGGAGCCGCGTTTTCCGCTGTTGGTGATGGAGGGCAGCGGGCGCTTCGCCGACGAACTCGCCGAGAGCCGCAAAACCGGCAGCGATGATCCGCAGATTCGGGCAATCCTCGATCAAGGCATCGTCCATTTCTTGCCGGTCAAAGCGGGCGCGGATAATCTGTATCGCTGGCTGGAAAATTTCTTTCGCACGAATTAGGTGAAAGCGGTTAGCAATTAGCGCCGCGACGGGTTTAAACCCGTCGCTACCCAAAACCGCGACCCACTGAAGGGGTCGCAACCGCGAATAACGTTTTGAGTCGCCCCTTTAGCGGGCGACGAATTCCCTAGCCGAGGGTTTAAACCCTCGGCGAAGTAGGCTTTGCACTGACTCTTTAAAAGCTGATCGGATTCATTCATTTTCAAAACATCGCCAAACTAGGATAAATCCCTATGCGCCGCATCCTGATTGTTTTCTGCTTGCTCTTGCTGATCGTCCCGCTGACCGTTTCGGCGCAGGACGATTTCCCGACCGCTCCGCCCACGTCTGCGCTATCGCTTGAGACGCTGCAAGCTTCGATCACCGACGCGCAAGTCGCTGCTGCCAGCGCGCGCACCAGCGCCGAGGACGCCGAGCGTTACGCCGGAGACGCCAGCCGCTTCTTGGGTATCTTTGAGGCGATCAGCGTGGCGATTGCGATTGCGGCGGCGGCGCTCGGGCTGGTCGGCGTCACGCGGCTGTTCGCGGCGCAGACCGAACTGGTCAAAGCGCGCGAGACGGTCGAGCGAGAACTCACGGAAATTCGCGCCCGGTTCGAGGACGACATGGCGAGCAAGGGGGGTGAACTGCGCGAACTCCGCGAGGAGATGGTCGCCAGCGTCGCTCAGCAGCACAAAATGACGACCGACGCGACGCTGGCGCTGGCGCTGCTCCCAGTGGGCGAGCGCCAATACAAAGCGCAGGACTTGCAGGGCGCAGCCGATACCTACGAGCGGGCGTTAGCGCTCGACAAGGACAATCCGCTGATCCACTATCGGCTTGGCTACGTCTACGTCCAGAACGGGCAGCTTGAGCAAGCCGAACATAACCTGATCCACGCGCTCAGGATCGACCCGAAGTTCCTGCTGGCGGTCGCCGCGCTCGGTTACGTCTACCGCCGGATGGCGGAGAAACGCCCGGTCGGGATCGAGCGCGATCAACTGCTCAACAAGAGCGAGGCGCACCTGCTCAAGGCGTTGAGCGAGTTGCCCAAGCTGGTCGACGACGACGGCGAGGCATGGTGGGGATCGCTCGGCGGACTGTACCGCCGCCGGGGGCAGATCGATCAGGCGATTTACGCTTACGAGCAAGCCGCGCAAGTCACACCGCGCTCGTCCTACCCATTCAGCAACCTCGCGCTGCTCTACACGGCGAAAGGCGACCGTGATGCCATGCTGCGGACGTATAAGCAGGTCGAGCGGCTGGCGTGGGGCGAAACGATGGCGGACGTCGATAACTTCTGGGCGTACACCGACCTGCTGACCTCGCGCTTGGCGCTGCGCAAGACCGACGACGCTGAGATCGCGCTGGAGTCGGTGCTCGGCAGCGCACCGTCCGGCTCATCCTATGCGCTGGAGACGCTGATCGACACGTTGATCCGGCTGCACGACGCGCTCGGCGGACCGGTGGAAGCAGGCTACATTCTGCCCTTCGTCGAGCAAATTCGGGACTACATCGCTCAGCAGAACCAGACCATCTCCGGGTAGCGCGTGCCGTTCGTCAGGTTGAAACTGCGAGTGCGGTGAGCTGCTCGCTCACACGCCACAGACGCGCCTGCTGCTCTGCGTCATGCGAAGCCGGGGAGCTAGCCACTGGCTGGAGATTAAAGAAGTATTTGCCGGTCACCAGCTCGACGGCGGGCGACGAGGCGAGGTAAACGACCGTCTCGGCGCCTTTTTCTGGCGACAGGAGCACCGGTTTCATGAGGCGGATAATCAGACCGTATATACCCGCCTCGTGCCCGAAATTGGTAGCGACTCCGCCGGGGTGGACGGCGTTCGCGGTCACGTGGCGGTCACCCAATCGGCGCGCCAGATCGTAAGTGAACATGATGTTGGCGAGCTTGGATTGGGCATAAGCCGCATTGCCGCTGAAGTGATTCGCCCCCTGAATATCCTCGAAATTGATGCCCGGCGCGCTCTCGTGAGCGGACGATGACACGTTGATCACGCGAGCTTGAGCCTCCTTCGTGCCCGTGCTCGTCAAGTGATCCAGCAGCAAATTTGTCAGTAGGAATGGACAAAGATGATTGAGCGCCAGCGTCCACTCGATGCCGTCCTCCGTCTCGCGGCGGCGGTTCAACAGCACGCCGACGTTGTTGACCAGAACGTGGAGTTGATCGAAGCGGCGCTTGAAGGTCTGGACGACTGCTCGAACCTGAGTTTGGGACGACAGATCGGCGGTCAAGCCAAAGACGTTGGGATTGCCGCTCGCTGCTTGGATCTCGGCGACCGTCTGGTCGACGCGCGCTGAGTCGCGGCTGACGTTCACGACGGTCGCGCCAAGCTGAGCTAAGCCGAGGGCGGCAGCTTTGCCGATCCCGCTGGTCGCACCCGTAATCAGGCAGACTTTGCCTTCCATACACTTACTCCGATCGCCTGCCTCTGGTTGGTCAGCGCACGGGCTAGATCACGCCAATTTGCTGCAAGAAATCCATCACGTCGAATTCGGGCCACGACCCCATGATCATGCTGTGTTCGTCGAAGAGGTAGAATTCGACACCGGCGATATTCATCGAGTTCCCGGTCGGCTGAACCGTCATGCCGTTGGCTTGAACCAGCGGTCGGTCGAACTCTCCGGTCATGCTGATGTGGGTCGCCACGAGGTTGCCCTCCGCCACCGTTTCGAGGACGTCGATCTTGCGGTCGGGCACGGCGCTGGTGAAGGCGCGCACGCGGTCTCGCATCGCCTCGACCCCTTCAATCGAACTGCCCCCGCTTTCAAAGCCGTGAAAGTGTGGATCGTAGAACTGGTCAAACGTATCCACTGCGCCCGCGTCGGCGGCGGTATAGGCGAGCCGCACCTTGGCGGCGTTGAAATCTTCACGTCCATTGCTCGGCGTGGGCTGCAGTGCCGCAGGCGGCACGACCGGCGGTAGAGTGACAGTTCCCGTGAACGACGGTACCGCGCCGATCTGCTCCATCCATGACAGATTATCCCAGTAGATCCATTCTTCGGCGATCCTGCCGTCAGGGGTAAAGTGATGGATAGCGTTCAAGTGGATGCGAACCGGCTTGTGCGTCGGTGGGATGCCGAAATACTCTTGTTCAAAGGTGCCTTCCAAGACGTAGCGGCTGGCGACGTGGTTGTTCTGGGCAATCTGGATCAGGAACATCGGAAATAGGTTGCTGAACGCGCTGGCGTAGACCCCCGCGAGGTGTTGGCTTCCTCTTAAATCAAGTTCGGCAATCGGAGTTGTGCGGACCAGATGCGCCTTGAAATTGGGTGCATACAGCTTGGGCAGGTTTTCGGGATAACCGTGCGTCAAGGCGATCTGTTCCTGCCGAACCGCCAACTTGAGTTGTTCGAAAGCGTCCTCAGTACTCATGACTAAACTCCAATTATTGGAAAAGGCAAAAGTTTATTTTTTCTCTGATCAGGAAAGCTTTTTATAGTATAAGACAAGATCGCTGAATCTGCGGATTTGTAGCCGCGCGAGTGTACGATTCTATAGATTTTTACTTTCGAGGGTGGTGCGGCAGGCGGGTTCTGCGAAGCGCTGGTTCGCGGCGATGAAGCTGGTCGCTCTCATGAATACGGGCGAGACATCGTATGCCTCGCCCGTGAATTGGTGCACTGCTTAATACGGATCGCGCGCGATCACGTAGTAGCTGTCGCTGTACTGCGGTGCGTAGCCGCCATTGAAGTAGGCGACCGCGCTCAGCGTCCCCTGCGTCTCGCGGACAGCATTCCACACAATCGACACGCCGTCGCCGGGATTCAAATCGACCCCCAACGACTGCGACGAGCCGTCAATCGGCGAGACCAGTCGGAACTCCACCCGGTCGGTCGCCGTCGGGAACGATCCGTTCCAGACAATCGAGATCAGTTGATCGGGCGGCAGCATGACCGTGTTATTGTTGATCTCGCCGTAGGGCGAGAACGACAGCGCCGAGCCGACGATCACGGGCGGCGGCGAGGGCGGCTGGGTCGGCGGAGGCGGCACGTTGACGGTGTAAATCTGCGTGTTGGCGGCGGTCTGCCGCACCAGTTGATTGCCGTAGTTGCCGTCCGCCGAGAGCATCCCCTGCGCGCCCGCCGGGACTGCCCATGCCATCGATACGCCGTCGCCGAAATAGGTATCCGTACCGATCAGGTAGGACGATCCGCTGTTCGCTGGCGTATAGTAGAAATCGACGTCGGTCAGCCCGCTGGTGTTGATCGACCACGACAGGATCACGACCGCCCCGCCTTGAAGCTGATAGCTCCCGTAATTGGCGCTGACAAACGGACTCGGCAGCACCTGACCGATATACTGGACGCCCGGATGAGACGGCGGTGGATAGTAGGGCGGGTACTGCGGCGGCGGATAGTAAGGCGGTGGGTTGTAGCTCACCGGGCAGGGCACACGCAGCACTTGCCCGGCGTAGATCAGGTTGGGGTTGCTGATGCAGTTGCCCTGCGCCAGCGTTTGCAGGCTCACACTCGCGCGCTGAGCGATGTTGCTGAGCGTATCGCCGCGATGGACGACGTAGGTATAGCTCCAGTCGTAGCGCGGCGTGCAGTACGTCGGGACGTAGTAGGTTGGGTTGCAGTTCGAAGCGCACGAACTTCCGCCCGACTGCACCGACCCGGATTGAACTGACGACTGCGCGCTGACGGACTGCGCCGACGCCGACTGCTGTTCAGCGGTCGGCTGCACGACGTTCGCGGTCTGCGTGCGTGCGTCGATAAAGACCGTCCCCGGCGTCGCCGTGAACAGCGGCTCAATCGTCTGCCCGGATTGAGTCGGCAGTGCCGCGCTCGGCAGCGTACTCAACGAACAAGCCGTGCTGAAAATCAGCGCGGCGATGATAATCAAGATGAGGTTGCGTCGCTGCATCTCAGGTTGCTCCCTGTTTCGTGCCTATCTACTAAATAGGACACGGACGCGCCGCGCAGAGAACCTGACGCTTGCCCTACGGAATCCCTACGGCGTTGTAACCTAAAGAGGAAGCGATGAGTAATGAGTGCTGAGCAATGAGTCGACAACGGAGCGAACGGCGCGCGTTTTTCAACTTCTCACCCCCTCACCCCCTAACCCCCTCTCCCACGCAAGCGGAGAGAGGGGGGAATACGGCGGAGTTTTTGTCCCTCTCCCCGTTTACGTGGGAGAGGGACGGCTTGCGGTAAGCGAAGCGGCGCAAGCAGGGTGAGGGGAAAAGCGTAAGCAAACTAGTACCAAAGGTTTTGAATTCGTTCGATGGAACCTTGATCGCCAATGGCGTGTCTAAAAGGGCAAAGGAGAACGTATGCCGGAGCAGGGGAACGACACCGATCTGGCGCTCATTCAGGCGATTGCCGGAGGCGATGTCCCCGCTTTAAACGAATTGTATACGCGGCATGGCGCGAACATCCTCAACTACTTGACCTCGCTGCTCCATGATCGCCAGCTTGCCGAAGAAGTGCTGCAAGACGTCATGCTGGCAGTCTGGGAGAATGCTGCCCATTTTCGCGGCGACAGCAAAGTGCGCACGTGGCTGCTGAGCATCGCCCGCAATAAGGCGATCAACACGCAGCGGCGCAGCACGCCCGCGCTGGTGCAGATGGACGAGGAATTCTACGCGACCGACACCACGCCGCTAGAGAAAGTCGAACGCAAGACGCAGCAGCAGACGATGCAAGCAGCGCTGGAGCAGCTTCCGCCCTTTCATCGGGAGATCCTCGTGCTGATTTTTTACCACCAGCTTTCCGGCGCGGAAGTCGCCGAGGTGCTCGGCATCAACGTGGGCACGGTGAAAAGCCGTCTGCACCGCGCCAAAGAGATGCTGCGCCGCGTTTTGCTCTCGATGGGGGAAACCTCCAATGCCTGATGTTTGGGAAGAACAGATTCCCTTTTACGTCGCCGGGACGCTGACCAAAGCCGAGGCTGCGCGCTTGGATCGCCATTTCGCCGCCTGTGCCGAGTGCCGCCGCTCGTTGGACGAGTGGCAGCGGATCGCCAGCGCCGTCCGCGCCGAAGCCGCCAGCCAATTACGCGGGCTGCCGCCGCTCGCCCCGCGCGTGATCGCCACCGCCAACCGGCAGGCGGTCGGGCGCTACGGCTACGCGCCCAGCCCAATCCGCCGACCGAGCCGCGCTGCGACGACCTCGCTCACGCTGATGGCTGCGGTCTTCACGGTCGTCCTGTTTGGCGGGCTGCTGGCGTTCTTGGTGCTCAATAGCTCGCTCTTGCAGCGACAGGCGGACGAGAATCAAGTCGCGCTGCTGCCCTCGACCACGCCGACTACCGTTCAAGTCACGGCGGGGGAAGCTCCACAGATCATCGTCATCGAGCCATCGGCGACGCCGGTCGTGCCCACGCTTGCCACGCCGACGCTTGAGTTCGTCGTCGTTCCCACGGTTCAAAAACAGCCAACGCGCGCGCCGCAGGTGATCCTGCCGCCAACCCTCGCTCCGACTCAGTCGCCGATGGGCATGGGCGGCGGTGGCAGCGACGTTGCGCCCTTCAGCCTGATGCAGACGGCGACCTGCACGGCACACGTCGCGCTGGCGAACGGCATCGCCGACCTCTACGCCGAGCCGGACGAGTCCAGTGCTGTCCTCACCAGCGCTGCTCAAGCCGACGACCTGACTGCGCTGGCGTTCCGCGCCGACGGCTGGTTGCAAGTCAGCGATCCGGCGGGATCAAAGCCGCTGGTGGGTTGGGTGCGGCAGGAACTCGTCTACCTGAGCGGAAGCTGCGACAGCCTGCCGCAGATCGACGCCCCATCAGGGACAACGCCGACCGCCACTGTCCTGCCTTTCCCAACCTTTTCGCCCACACCCGCCACCATCAGCGCCGGGCGCTGGACCGAGACCCGCGCCGTCACAACTAACGGCTGCGCCGCCGCCGATGCCGATTCGACCACGCAGCTTCCAATCAGCCTGACCGCCAACGACAGCACGATCAACGCCACTTACGGGACAGACGGCACAATCCTTATGCTAGCGCGCATGAGCGACAACAGCTTCAGCGGCAGCACCAGCACCAGTCAGGGCATCCTCACGCTGACGCTGACCTTCAACACATCCGCCAGCTACAGCGGCGAGGAAGTCGTCACGCACACGAACGGCTGTGTCGTACACAGCAATGTGAGCGGCGAGCTAGCCCGCTAATAAATCAGCTTTTCGGGTAAGCATTCCCGAACACCTCGAAGCTGTCGGTCGCGGTCGCGTCGGCTTGGGCGAGATATGCCGGGTCGGAGTACGCGCCGAGTAAATCCGGCAGGGCGGCGCGCAGCTGGCGGTACAGCCGCAGGTTGATCTGCTCGGAGGCGTGCCAGCCGTCGAAGAAATCGGCGTCGGTCGCACCCAGCGCCGCGCTGTCGGAGAAGTCGAAGAAGGGGAAGCCATAACCGGCGAACAGGTCGGGCAGCGCGGCTTCCAGCTTGGTCACGTAAGCGTGGTTGCCGTCGGCGATCATCTGCGCGTAGAGCGTCGGCATGAACGAAGGCAGGAAGCCGATCACGGTGATGCCGCGATTACTGCACCACGTCAGGAAACTATCAAGCTGCGCCAACCGTGCCGCCGAGATCGTGTCGCCATAGACGTACATCTCTTTGCCGTCGCGTAGGTTGTCGAGGTGGCGCTGGCGCTCGTTTTCGGGATAGAGCCAGTGCGCGACCAGAAAATCGCCATACTGCTCGCTGCCGTCGTTGCGGAAGCCGTGTCCGTCGCGGATGGCGCGCAAGCCGAGCGCCAAGCCACCGTGCCCCGGCTCGACCCGCGCCAGATAGCGCCCGACATCGAACGATTCGCCGCTGATCACGTCCTGCATGAAGCTGCGGTTGACCATGAATAGCTGGGCGAAGTCGCTCACTTGTGGATCGATCACGTCGGGGACGTAGGCGTCGTTGAACCATGCCATATCGATGCCCAAGATCAGCACGCGCGGCGTGAAATCAAGCCGCTGCATCAGCTCGACCACTTGATCAAGCGTCCACGCGGGCGCACCCGCATTGTAGAATTCACGCGGCTGCAAGTTGAAAAACTGCGCTCGAAACTGGAGCACCCGCGACGAGCCGACCGTCATGATCTCCGGCTGGCGCAGGTTGGCGGAGATCGTCTTGAAGTCGAGGTCGCGGTTGCCGTAGCGCGGGCGGTAGAGCACGGGATCGTCGCCCATTTGCAGCCGTGCGACCCATTCCAGCGGCATTGCCTCGCCGGTGTAGACCATGAAACCGCTGAGCAGCAGAAACGGGATCGCAAACGGCAGCGCGTAGAGCGTCAGCTTGAGGAAGAAGCTGCGCTTCTGAGTACTGAGTACTGAGTACTGAGTACTGAGTGATTCAGGCTGCGTGGATTGCGTTCGCTTATCGGTCGTCATAACTCAGCACTCATTGCTCAGCACTCAGCACTTTTCCCTCAGAACTTGAAGTAAATAAACTGCTGCGCGCCGACGCCGTACAAGCCGGAGAAGATCACCGCCGCGCCCGCCGCGTAGTAGGTCGCCCAGCGGAGCGTGCCCGGTAGCGCGCGGAACAGGCGCTCGAAGCCGACCCGCGCGATCAGTCCGTCGACCAGCAGCAGCAGGGCGATCAGCGCTAGCGAGAGGGCGAACTCGACGTGCGCGCCGAGCAATCCTCCGGCGAACGGCTCGGTGAGCGTCCCATTATTGAAGGCGAACAGGTGCGTCACGACGTAGCCCGCGTCGGCGAAGCTGTTGGCGCGGAAGAAAATCCACGCGAACGACACCAGCGCGAAGGTGATCAGCACTTTGATCGCTGCGGGAAGCTGAATGATCGTCGGGCGGCGATGCAGCAGCGCTTCGACGACGACGTAAAGCCCGTGCAGCCCGCCCCAGATCACGAACGTCCAGTTCGCGCCGTGCCACAAACCGCTGACCACGAAAACGATCATCAGGTTGAGCAGATAGCGTCCGAAGGGCACGCGGTTGCCGCCCAACGGGATGTACAAGTAATCCCGAAACCACGTCGACAGCGAGATGTGCCAGCGCGCCCAGAACTCGCGGGCGGACTGAGCGAAATAGGGCTGGCGGAAGTTCTCCATCAGGTCGAAGCCGAGGATCTGCGCCGTGCCGATGGCAATGTCCGAATACGCCGAAAAGTCGCAGTAAATCTGGAAGCCGAAGAAGACCGTCGCCAAGATCAGCGGCGCGCCGCTGTAAGCGGTCGGGGTGGTGTAGACCGTGTTGACGTAGATCGCCAAGCGGTCGGCAATGACGATCTTCTTGAACGCGCCCCACAGGATTAAGCGCAAGCCCGCGCCCGCTCGCGCCGCGTCGAAGCGGACTCGGCGGTGGAACTGGGGTAGGAAGTGCGGCGCGCGCTCGATGGGACCGGCGACCAACTGCGGGAAGAAGGCGACGAACGCCGCCATGATGCCCAGATGCTTCTCCGGCTTGACCAGCCCGCGATAGACGTCAATCGTGTACGCCATCGACTGGAAGGTGTAGAAGGAGATACCGACCGGCAGCAGCACGTTAAGCGCGTTGACCGGATAGCTCAGGTTGATGGCTGCTGCGAAGGTGGCGAACGAGTGATTGAAGAAGTTGAAATACTTGAAAATGAACAGGGTGCCGAGGTTAACGGTAAGACTAGCAGCAAGAAATAACCTACGGCGGCGCGGATCGCCAGTCGCGCCCATCGCGCGGGCGGCAAGGTAATCGATGCCGGTTGAGAACATGATCAGCACGACGTAGATGCCGCTGCCGAAGGCGTAGAAGAAATAGCTCGCCGCCAGCAGCACGATCCAGCGATAGCGGTAGGCGGTCAGAAAGTAGAGCGGCACGAAGGCGGCGAAGAAAATGACGAATTCAGGTGAGGTGAAGGTCATACTTGAGTTTGGCTCTCGACAAGGTGTCCTATAGTCTAAGCGACTGGACACGCGTTTTGTAGGGGCAGACCTGCGTGTCTGCCCCAGTGGGCGAACACATAGGTTCGCCCCTACACCGGATTGCTCATTAGAGTTAGGGGCTTGACCCTGACCTAACGTCAGGGTTCATACTGATCGTGACGAGGTGAAAAGATGCTCAAAGTCGGTGAATTCGCTCGCTTAGCGCAGGTTTCTGTGCGGCTGCTGCATCACTACGACAAGCTGGGGCTGCTGAGTCCGGCGCAGGTGGATCGCAGCACGGGCTATCGCTATTACGCGGTCGATCAGCTTCAGCGGTTGCACCGCATCCTCGCGCTGAAAGACCTCGGCTTGTCATTGGAGCAGATTGGCGATTTGCTCGCCAACATGCTCTCGACCGAGGAATTACGCGGGATGCTGCTGCTCAAGCAGGCGGAATTACGGCAACTGGTCGTCGAGGAGCAGGTGCGGCTCGACCGGGTGGAGCAGCGGCTGCGCGCCATCGAGCGGGCGGACGCCGTGCGCGACCTGCTGCCGGAGATCGACGTGGTGATCAAGCCGGTGCCGGAGGTCAGCGTGATGTCGCTGCGCCGGGCGGTCAAGATGAACGTGCCGCCGCATTACGTCTTTTACGAGGCGTCGGCGGCACTGCGGGCGCACGGGCTGCGTGATTTGGTCGAGGTGGTCATGTGTCGCTATCACACGCTGTTCATGATGCAAACCTACGCCTTCGCCAAGCCGACGCGGAGTCTGGTCGAAGCCGCCTACGTGATCGATCCGAAGCTGGTGCGCGAAGGGATTGCGCGCGAGATCACGACCGAGCAGGGCGGGCACGTGCGCCCGCGCAGCTTCCCCGCCGTCGAGCTGATGGCGACCGTGATCCACTGCGGGGCGGACAACCAGCGGCATCTGGCGCATCAAGCGCTGCTGCGCTGGACCAGCGAGCACGGCTACACGCTCGCCGCGCCGACCCGCGAGATTTACGTCTATCGCGCCGAGCCGGACGCAACCTCGGATCAGCACGTGACCGAAATTCAACACCCGATCCGCAAGCTCGACGTGGAGGTGGAGTAGGTATCTGTAGGGGCGTACCTTTACCCCTCACCCCTGACCCCTCTCCCACGCAAGCGGAGAGAGGGGGGCATCAACGACGTGGTGCCGCCTGTAGTTGTCCCCGTCCCTCCCTGAAGTCGGGGAGGGGTCGGAGGTACAGAATTATGCAGAGGTCAGCTTAAATTGGTGTTCGTGAGGTTTATTTGGAGAGAAGGCTATGAAGAAACGTTTGCTGCTGATAGTCGCGGTGCTGCTGTTCGCCTCGGTCGCCAGCGCGCAGGACGGGCTGTTCACGCTCGCCAGCGATCAGCCGGTCGTTCCGCACGGCGCGTCGCTGCAAGACTGGGATAATCCGTACACTGATCCGGGCGCGGTCTTTTTCTACGATGGCAAGTTCCGCATGTTCCGCAACGGCTTTCAGGGCTGGCCCGCGCCGGTGCAGATCGGCTACCTGACCTCGGACGACGGCATCAACGTGGACGGAAGCCAGCGAAGACCCGGTGCTGATGAGCAGCAATGTGCCCTATGCTAAAGTCGCGGCGCTGGCGTCGGACGCAATGGTGCTCGACGATGGGACGTGGGTGCTTTATTTCTACACGTGGAACACCTTCTCCGGCACCAATTCACCCGGCGCGATTGGTCGCGCCACCGCCAGCGATCCACTGGGTCCGTGGACGCCCGATCCCGAACCCGTGCTCAATCCCGGCAGCGAGGGCAGTTGGGACGAACTGCAAGTCGATGCGCCGCGTCTGGTCAGGCTCGATGACGGCACGTATCGGATGTACTTTACCGGCTACGACAAGACCGGACTCCCGTCGGGCAAAGTCGGCATGGCGACCAGCGACGACGGTATCCACTGGACGAAGTACGACGATCCGGCGACGACCGACGCACCCTACGCCGAAAGCGATCCGATTCTGACCGCGCCGGAAGGGATCACCTTCGTGCAGCAGCCGATGGTGCAGCCGGAAGGCGATCACTGGGTGATGGTTTTCCGGCAGGTCGATTACAGCGCGCACCCGGTGCAGATGTCGCTCAACTACGCCACCAGCAGCGACGGCATCGACTGGCAGATCGCGTCGGATACGCCGTTCTGGGGGCGCACGACCGTGCCCGGCTCCAACGGCTTCTGGTACACCGCGCTGACGCAGCACGACGACACCTACTACCTCTATGTCGAGACCGGCATCCGCAGCGGCACCGAGATTTTCGCCGCCACCCACGCGGGAACGTTAGGGAATTAAGATCACCCCGTAGGGGCAGGTTTTAAATCTGCCCCTACCCATCCCCACGTGCGGGTGAAACCGCATCTTGAACGAGGTATTCGACTATGATAAAATTCTTCCTCAGGCAGGTGCTCCCTGCCTAAATTTCACACGTCTGGACTCAACGGAGTGTTGCCGGCTCAGCCCGGTTCACCGGCGAGGGTGAAGGACGTGATCGTCTAAACACACACAATCTAGGAGAAATCGCAATGCCCTCAGCAGTTACCATGAAGGCGCTTCTGGAGACGGGCGTCCACTTCGGTCATCGCACGACCAAGTGGAATCCCAAGATGAAGCCCTACATCTTCACCGAACGTAACGGTATCCACATCATCGACTTGCAGCAGACGCTGGTCAACCTGCATGAATATCACGACCTCGTGCGCGACATTGTCGCGGGCAGCGGCACGGTGCTGTTCGTCGGCACCAAGCGGCAGGCGCAGGAAGCGATTGCCCGCGAAGCCGAGCGCTGCAACATGCCCTACATCAATCATCGTTGGCTTGGCGGCACGCTGACCAACTGGAAGACCATCCGCGACCGGATCGACACGCTCAAGAAGCTGGAAAAACGCCGCGATAACGGCGAGTTCGACCTGCTTTCTAAGAAAGAAGCGCTGATTCTCAACCGCAAGATCGAGAAATTGCAGCAGCGGCTCGGCGGCATCCGCAACATGCGCCGCCTGCCCGACCTGCTGATCATCGTGGACACCAAGCGCGAAGCGACGGCAGTCAAGGAAGCCAACACGCTGGACATCAAGGTGCTGGCGCTGGCGGATACCAACAGCAACCCCGACGACATCGACTACATTATCCCCGCCAATGACGACGCCGTGCGCGCGATCAAGCTGCTGCTGAGCGCGCTCGCCGATGCCGTGATCGAGGGTGAGCAGGTTCGTCAAGCGGACGAGTACACCGAAGAAGGCGAAGAAAAAGACTCGGCTTACTTCTCCGCATACGATGAAGAAGAAGAGGATGACGAGGCGCTGCTCGGTGCTTCGACGCTCGCCAAGTTACGCAACGCCAAGCTGTTCGACGAGAACGAAGAAGAAGAAGGGAAATAACTCGCAATGGCAGTAACCGCTCAACAAGTGAAAGATTTACGCAGCGCTACCGGCGCGGGTCCGCTGGATTGCAAGAAGGCGCTCGAAAGCACCAACGGTGACGTCGACAAGGCGATCAATTTCTTGCGCGAGAAGGGGCTGGCGCGCGCGGCGAAGAAACTGGGCGCGGGTCGCGTGATGAACGAAGGCGTCATCGAGACCTACCAGCATTTCAACCGTCGCCTTGGCGTGATGGTCGAGGTCAACTGCGAGACCGACTTCGTGGCGAACACGGAGCAGTTCCGCGCCTTCGCCAAAGACGTCGCGCTGCACATCGCCAACTTGAACCCGGAATACATCAAGCGCGAGGACGTGCCCGAAGCCGTCGTCGAAGCGGAGCGTCAAATTCAGCGCCGCCGCGCGCTTGAAGAAGGCAAGCCCGAAGCCGTCGCCGACAAGATCGTCGATGGGCGCATGGGCAAGTTCTTCGAGGATTTGGTGCTGATGGAACAGCCCTTCCTCAAGGACGACAGCAAGACCATCGCGCAGTTGCTCGCCGAGTTGGTCGCGGAGGTGGGCGAAAGCATCGAAATTCGCCGCTTCTCGCGGATGGCGCTCGGCGAAGCTGACAGCGAGAGCAGCGACGAGTAGTCGATGCTCGGACGACGTCGCTTGACTCAGCACGTCTCTTCTGAAGGGATTAGCTTTATTGCTAATCCCTTTTTTTTGCCTGATGCCCATTAAGCATCACCTGTAGGGGCGGGTTTTAAACTTGCCCCTACCACGCCAAATGAGGAGGAAAATGTGAACGCACAGCCCGTCTATAAACGGATCGTCTTGAAGATGAGCGGTGAGGCGCTCGCCGGGGAGGGCGGTTTCGGTATCGACCCCGACCGCGCCGAAGAAATCGCCGAGAAGGTCAAGCAGGTTCATGACCTCGGTGTGCAGGTCGCGGTCGTCATCGGCGGCGGGAATATCTGGCGCGGCGTCGAATCGGGCGTCAGCCGGGGGATGGAACAGAGCGTCGCCGACCACATCGGCATGATCGCCACCGTCATGAACGGGCTAGCGCTCCAAGACGCGCTGGAACGGAGCGGCGTCTCAACTCGCGTCCAAACCGCCATCGCCATGAACGCGGTCGCCGAGCCGTACATCCGCCTGCGGGCGATCCGCCACATGGAAAAGGGGCGCGTCGTGATCATCACTGCCGGGACGGGCAATCCCTACTTCACGACTGACACCGCCGCCGCCCTGCGCGCGATGGAGGTCAACGCCGAGATCGTCATCAAGGCGACCAAAGTCAACGGTGTCTACTCTGCCGACCCGAAGAAAAACCCGAACGCCACTCGCTACGAACGGCTCGGCTACGATCAGGTGATCCAGCAGCGGCTCAACGTGATGGACATGACCGCTTTCACGCTCTGCCAAGAAAACGCCATGCCGATCCTGATCCTCAACCTGTGGGAAGACGACGACCTGCGCGACGCGATGCTCGGTCGCGTCGAGGTCGGCACGTTGATTAGCTAACCTCAGAACAGGTGTACCTACGTTTCTGAGACCGGCATCCGACCAGCGAGGTCACGTGGGAGTTCCAGCAAGCCTTACTGGCGTTAGGGCAGCAGCAGGGCAAACGAGTGGTCGCTTTGATTTGGGATAATGCTGGCTGGCATTTGAGCAAGCAGTTGCGGGTGTGGAGCCGGGCGTAAAACCAACAAGCCAAGTGCGAGGGTGCAGTGCGTTTGCTGTCCCTGCTGTCACCCCGCAAAAGTCTGTGGTTAAATCCGATTGAAGTGCGCTGGTTGCACGCCAAACGCGCCACTTGGGAGCCGGAACGGATGCTCTCGCTACAGGAATTGCGAGAACGGCTATATACCTATTTCGGCATCCAGCCGTCCTCGCTTCCTTTCCAACTATGTACTCCGCCCTAGCATTAGGGGGTGAGGTTAGTTTTTCAGCAGCCAGCGAAATTCGTGCGACTGGAGCGTGATCTCCTCGGTCACGGCGTGGTCGGGGTGATACACGTCGGTGTACGACTCCCACTCCGGGAACGGGATCATCTGCGGCTCGTCGCCGAGATTATGCAGCGCTACCATGCGGTGATCGTCGTCAAAGCGGGCGAAGCAGAGCGTCTCGCGCGGGGTATCGAGCATCCATTCGAGTTTACCCTTCGCCAAGAAGGGCAGTTCCTTGCGCATGGCGATCATGCGGCGCACCAAATGCAGCAGCGAGTTCTCGTCCGCTTGCTGCACCGCGACGTTGACCTTCTGAAAGCCGTATTCCGGGTCGCGCGCGACCGGCGCGTAGAGCGCGTCGGACATCGTGTTCGAGAATCCGGCGTGGATCGAGTCTTCCCACTGCATCGGCGTGCGGACGCCGTTACGGTCGGGCAAGCCGACGTTGTCGCCCATGCCGATCTCATCGCCGTAGTAGAGGAAGGGCGCGCCCGGCAGCGCGAATAACAGCGAATGCATCAGCCCGATTTTGCCCTGATCGTTGTCAAGCAGCGGCGCCAATCGGCGGCGAATCCCCAAGTTCAAGCGCTGGTGGAAGTCCGGCGCGTAGAAATTCCACATGAACTCGCGCTCCTCCGGCGTGACCATCTCCAGCGTCAGTTCGTCGTGATTGCGGAGGAAGGTCGCCCATTGGCAGTCCGCCGGGATGTCCGGCATCATCGCCAGCACGTCGATCACCGGGGTGCGGTCGTGCTGCGCCAGCGCCATGAACAGGCGCGGCATCAGCGGGAAGTTGAAGCACATGTGCAGTTCGTCGCTGTCACCAAAATAGGGCAGCAGTTCGTGGGGCCACTGGTTGGCTTCCGCCAGCAAGACGCGATCCGTGTAGTTTTGCTCGACGAAACGACGCAGTTCCTTCAAGAATTGGTGCGTTTCCGGCAGATTCTCGCAGTTGGTGTTCTCGCGCTCGAATAAGTAGGGCACCGCGTCGAGCCGGAAACCGTCAACGCCGAGGTCGAGCCAGAACTTGACGGCTTCCATCATCTTGCGGACGACTTCGGGGTTATCGTAGTTGAGGTCGGGCTGGCTGCTGTAGAAGCGATGCCAGTAGTATTCCCCGGTCGCCGCGCTGTACGCCCAGTTCGAGCGCTCGGTATCGACGAAGATGATTCGCGCGTCTTTGAACTTATCGGTATCCGCCGTCCAGACGTAATAATCGCGCAGCGGCGAATTGACCGAATTGCGCGACTCCTGAAACCAAGGATGCTGATCCGACGTGTGGTTCATGACCAGATCGATGATCACTTTCATGCCGCGCCGGTGGATTTCTTCCAGCGTCACCATGAAGTCTTCGAGCACGCCATAAGTCGGGTGGATGCCGTAGTAGCTCGCCACGTCGTAGCCATCGTCGCGCAGCGGCGACGGGTTGATCGGCAGCAGCCAAATGCAGTCGATGCCGAGCCATTGCAAATAGTCGAGCCGCGACCGCAGCCCGGCGAAGTCGCCGTGCCCGTCGCCGTTGCCATCGCTAAACGCTCTTAAATAGAGTTCGTAGTAAATTGCGTTGGTATGCCAGTCCATTAGTTAAACCTGAACGAGTGTTCACATAAACAGACAAAAAAGTACCGAGTACTGGGTACCGAGAAAAACAATTGTACGCAGCAGTTTCGACAATGGAAGGTCAATCAATTTGCTGGCGAAAGTTTTTACTCAGCACTCAGTACTCGGTACTATCTCTTTTACCCCTTGACCGCGCCTGCTGTCAAGCCTTCGACGATCCGCCGCTGGAAGATCATCACGAGGATCAGCAGCGGGATAGTCACGACAATCGACGCCGCCATGATCTCGGCAATCGGTTCCTGCCGCGAGACAGTGCCGCCAAACTGCGCGATGGCGACCGTGACGGTGCGCGCACCGGGGTTGATCACCGTGAAAGTCAGCGCGAACAGATACTCGTTCCACGCCGAGATGAACGCCAGCAAGCCGGTCGTAACCAGCGCCGGAGCGGTCAGCGGCAGCAGGATCTTATAGAAGGTCTGGAACGTGGTTGCGCCATCGACCAGCGCCGCCTGTTCGAGTTCGCTCGGCAGCCCTTTGAAGAAGCTCGTCAGCGTCCAGACCGTGAACGGCAGCGTGATCAGCGGATAGGTCACGATCAGCGCCATTTGCGTGCCGAACAAGCCGAGCTGGTAGACAATGGCGAAGACGCCGGACAAAATCGAAATCTGCGGGAACATCGTCATCGCCAGCACCGCGTAGAGCATCAACGTGCGCCCCTGAAATTTCAGGCGTCCCAGCGCATAGGCAGCGAACGCGCCGACGACCAACGCCAGCAGCGTCGATGCGCCGGAGACCAGCGCGCTGTTGCCCAAACTTTGGATGAACTCCGAGTTCGAGAAAACACTGTTGAAGTTGACCAGCGTTGGACTCTGCGGGAAGTAGGTTGCCGGGGCGATAATCTCGTTTTCACCCTTGAATGACGAGTTGAGCGCCCAGTAAAACGGAAACAGCGTATAGAGCAGGATCAGAATGATCAACGCCCAGAAGCCGATGCGCCCCAAGTAGTAGCGGGTTTGCTTGGCGGTCAGTCCGGTCGCCCCTCCCGCCGAGTTTTGAATAGCAGCTTGTGTTGTCATTCGGCATTCACTCCCAAAATTCTTACGTAGGCGACGGCGAACAGCAGAATGATGATGAAAATTACCACGCCGATTGCTGAGGCGTAGCCAAGCTGCTGATTTTGCACCAGCGTCTCATAGTTGTAGGTTGCCATCGACAATTTCTGCCGCCCCAGCAGCACTTGGAACACGTCGAAGACGCGGATAGCGTCGAGCGTGCGGAAGACCAGCGCCACTGCGATGGTCGGGCGCAGCAGCGGCACGGTAATCTGCGTGAACTGGCGCAGCTTGCTCGCGCCGTCGACATCGGCGGCTTCGTAGATGTCCGTCGGGATCACCTGCAAGCCTGCCAGCAGGATCAGCGCCATGAACGGCGTCGTCTTCCAGACGTCAATCATCACCATCGCCGGAATCTGCAAGGTTGAGTTCGCCAGCCATGCCTGTGAACTGTTGAGCACCGGGATGATGTGGGTGAAGAAATTGTTGATCACACCGGACTGGTTATCGCGCAGCATGATTTGCCACAATTTCGCCGAGACGACCGTTGGAATCGCCCACGGCACCAGCATCGCCGTGCGCATCAACCCGCGCCCACGAAACTTCGAGTTGATCACCATCGCGATGAACAAGCCGAGGATCAGTTCCAGTATGACCGAGAGCACGGTGAACAGCAGCGTGTTGCCAACCGAGCCGATGAAATCCTTGTCGCGGGCGCTGAACAGAAACTCCGACTCGCCAATACGAATCACGTTCACTTCGCGGAAGCGCAGGTCGAAGTAGGATGAATCGAGCACGTCACGCGGGCGCGGGAATACCAGTTCGCCCTTGTCGTCGGTCAGGCAGGCACCGCTGTCGTCGCGCGTGCAGTCAACCGTGTCGAAACGCACGCCGAGCAGTTGCGTGTAATTCTGGAAGCCGACGAAGTGCGCTTCCTGATTGCTGGCAAAGCGCTCGTCGGTCAGGCTGGAGATGAAGGTCTTTTCGAGCGGGCGCGCCGCCACCAACACGAGCACGATGATCGTCGGCAGCAGCAAGTTCCAAGCGTTGCGCGAACTCGCTTGCGGCAGGGTCTCGTCGCCGGAAAACACGCCCATATTGCTGCCCAACCAGCGATAAGCCAGTAGAAAAACGCCCCCGGCGACCAACACAGCGATACCATCGATCAGTCCGTAGTCGTTTTGGCTGGCTGAAGTCAGAAGCTGGAATGCCACCGCCAGCGCCGCGATGATCAACCACAGCATAATCTGACGTCCCCATGCCGCCGCCGTCGTCTCGCGGTTAAAGATCCGCAGCCCAAAGCGGATCATCATGTAGCCAATGCCGAGCAGGATTACGGGGACGATGATGCCAAAGTCATTCAAATAGCGCAGGATGGTCGTGCCGAAGGTTTCACCGTCTGCGCGTGCGTTGATGACGACGACGATATTGCTCAGGAAGAGGGCGAGGGCGATTAGCCCGATTGCCACAAACAGCGTGCCGACGAGGGCGATGGGGAGCGCAGTGTCGGACGGGGAGTTTCTCCGTGTTTCAGCGGTCATAAGCATTAACTCCCATAAGATTTCCCATTACACGGCTTGATTCATAAGTCTAATTTTAAAGCACGGGGGAGGGCGCGCTGCCCTCCCCCGTTAAAACGAGGAGCGGTTCACCGAGCCAACGCCCGGTGAGCCACTCCTACCCAGATCAAACGATCTGGTTTCTTACTTCGCCTGTGGTCAGGCTTACATGCCGCTGTTCATCGAAGCGACCAAGTCTTGCAGGTCGACTTCCAAGTTTTCGACCGCAGTCTGCGCGTCGCTCTCGCCCGTCAGGACGGAGTGAACGGCGGTGTAGAACAACTGCGAAGCGTCGTTGTAGTGGTCAGCGGTGACGCCGGACGGACGCGGGAACGCCGTCGACAGGATGGGACCCATCGCGCCGAAGAGCGGGTTCGACGCCGCGAGATCAGGATCATCGTACAGCGCCGGGATGGTCGGGTTGGCACCCTGCGGGCTGAGCGCGCGAGTCTTCTGCTCGTCCGGCGACGCGAGGAATTCCGCGACCGAAACCGCTGCATCGATATTAGCGGAGTACTTGGAGACGGCGAGCTGCCAACCACCGAGGCACGCCGCAGCGCGCGAAGCGCCTTCCGGCAGCGGTGCATAGCCGAACTTGCCAGCGATCACGCTGTCAGAGGCATTGCCCAGACCGTAAGCATAGGGCCAGTTGCGCATGAAGGCGGCGTTACCCGCTTGCCACACGGCGCGGGACTCTTCTTCCTGATAGGTCGTGACTGCTTCGGGGCTGATACCGCCAACCCAACCCGCCGCCATATTCAGGAAGTCGACAAACTGCTGGTTGTTCACGTTCACCGTGCCATCCGGCTCGACGAAGCTGTTGCCGGTCTCAGACACCAGCCACTCGTGGGCGTCGCAGGTCAAGCCTTCGTAGGCGTTCCCCTGCCAAACGTAGCCGTAGAAGTCGCTGTTGCCGTCAGCGCGCTCGCCATCCTGAATGGTCTGAGCGGCATCTTGCAGTTCTTGCCACGTCGTCGGGACCGACAGATTGTACTTGTCGAGCAGGTCGGTGCGGTAGTACAGACCCGCCGCGTCGGTGAACCACGGGATCGCCACCAGCGACCCGTTGATCGTCTGCCCGGCGATCATGTCGGGGAAGAATTGGTCGATATAGTCTTGCGGCAGATAGTCGTTCAGGTTGACGACGTGGTCGGCGATAATACCCGCCCAAATCACGTCCACCTGATAGACGTCAACGTCGCCGCTCTGTGCTTGCCAGAACTGCTGATACAGACCCAAGCGGTCGGTCGAGGAATCGGGCATTTCGACCGCTTCCACCGTGATGTTAGGGCACATCGCCATATAGCGAGCGATCTGTTCCTGCAGCACGTCGTACTCGACACCTACCGCGCCACCGGCGACGCGAATTGTCGCATCCCCGTCGGGGCAGGTCATCGCTGACGCCATCTGCGTCGTATCCTGTGCAGCGACGACGCTGAAACTCATGAGAACCAGCGCCAGCAAAAGGATTAAACCAAGTGCTCGTTTCATATGCTCTTCTCCTAAATTATTTTACGCTACATCCGTAACGTTTCGGAACTGCAAACTTATCATAACTACAATTGATATAACTTGCAAACCATCCAACCAGATTTGGGCACTATATACCAACCCGCCCCTGCCACTGCGTCGCTTCCTACTCATCGAATATTCTCTATTCAAGTTTTCCAGTTCGCGCTAGACTAGTCCGTATGTCTCGCAATTCAGTGCTCAAACTGACGCGCCTATGACCGTCGACGTGAAACGCCGGTTGGCTGACCATTTCCTCGCCATCGACAGTGTGCGTTCGGCGCGCGTCAATGGCGAGGGGATCGCGATTCATACGTGGAGTGGAGTGATCATCCACGTCTACGTCGTCGATGACATTCTCAAAGCGCGGACGATTAAACATATCGTGCAAGAGAATACACGGGTCGGTATTGGTACGTTGTTCGTCGTCTCCGCTGAAACCGTCCCCGACGATGGCGCACACATCGCGCCGGACGAGGGCTTGCTCGCGCTGCACGCGCTGTTCAAAGACACGCTCTACACCTATCGCTTGCAAGACGGCGACCTCGTGATCGGGCAGGTGCATTTCAAGGCGTTCAATCGCGGTGGCGAGCGCGAAGTCTGGTACGGTCCTGACGTGCTGGTGCGCCATCTGCCCTGCTACCGGGTCTGGGTGAACGCGCCCCAGTCGATCAAGGGTAACTGGCTGATCGCTAACTTTGGCACTGAGGCGTTCTGGAAGCAGGTGGATTACGGTGCGGGACGCGATGCCTTCCGCCGCCAGCAGAGCCGCGCCTCCGGCGAGACGAAATACTATACGTGGAGCAGCGGTTGGGGCGACGCCACCGGGCAGGGCTACGCCACCCCGGCATCGCCGCCCCCCGAAACCGAACTCGACCGCTCCTACCAGCAGCTTGGATTGACCCGCACCGCGTCCGGCGACGAAGTAAAAGCCGCCTTTCGCCGCCTCGCCCGCGAAGTCCACCCCGACGTTAGCAACCTGCCGAAAGCTGAAGCCGAAGCGCGCTTCAAGCTGATTTACGCGGCGTACAGCTATATCAAAGCCGCTAACGGCTGGTGAAGCCGGTTAAACCCTCAACGCGAAAAAGAAGATGAACCACCAAGACGCCAAGAGGGGCGAGGCACGCCTCGCCCCTACAAAAGCGTTCGCCCTTCCTTTGCGTCTTTGCCTCTTTGCGCCTTTGCGTTGAATCTTTTTCCTCTCTTGAACTTGATTCTACGTTAGCGGTTATAGAGTTTTTAAGCTGTGCGGTTGACGGTCTATACCCAAGGTCGAGTAGAATAGAGTTAATCCCATCAGACAAAGGAGTAAACGCGATGCCGACCATTGGCGAACCCGTGCCCGATTTCGAATTGACGAATCAAGACGGCAACACAATCCACATGAGCGACTACCGGGGCAAAAAGGTGATCATGTTCGCCTACCCCAAAGCCGGAACCAGCGGCTGTACGACACAGGCGTGCGGCTTCCGCGATCAAATGCCGAAATTTGACGCCAACAACGTCATCGTGCTGGGCATCAGCCCGGACGCGCCCAAGGATCAGCTCAGTTGGAAGGAAAAGGAGGGTTTGCAGTACGACCTGCTCTCCGACGAGGATCATCACGTCCTCGAAGCGTGGGGCGCGTGGGGTGAAAAATCGATGTACGGCAAGCAGTACGAAGGCGTGATCCGCTCGCATTGGGTGATCGACGAAAACGGCGTGCTGGTCGACCAGCAGTTGAACGTCAAGCCGGTCGAGAGCGTCGAGAAGGCGCTCCAGACGCTCGGCTGGTAGGTCCCCCGCAGCCTAGATTTCTAAGCCGACCGACGAGGCGGAAGCGATTCGGCTTCCGCCTTTTGTTTTTCGGTTTCTGTCACACTTTTTGCCCGCGATCCGTCTTTACTTACATCGACCGATCACAAGCAGGCAAAAGGAAATTATCATGCAGCCTCGACAGAATTGGGCAAACGATCAAGCGGCGCTTTCGGCAATGTTCGGATTGGGGAAATACGTCATGCAGTCCGGCTTAGAGGAGTCCCTGCTCGACCTCGTGTTGATGCGCGCCTCGCAGCTCAACGGGTGTGCTTACTGCCTCGACATGCACAGCAAAGACGCCCGCGTCAGCGGCGAAACCGAGCAGCGGCTCTATGGGCTGAGCGCTTGGGAAGAAGCACCTTACTACAGCGAACGTGAACGCGCGGCGCTGGCATGGACGGAAGCGGTGACGCTGGTTAGCACCAGCCATGTGCCGGACGCGATCTATGAGCAGGCGCGCGCGCAGTTCAGCGAGGCTGAACTCGTCAGCCTAACGATGGCGATCATCGGCATCAACGGCTGGAACCGCCTGAATGTCAGCTTCCGCACCGTCGCCGGGTCATATCAGTCGCAGCGCAAACCGCAGTCCGTGCTGGTCGGCGCAGAAGCCTAAGAGAGGTGCGGCGGGTGGTAGATACGCTTGAGGCTTTTACTGGTCAGCGACAGCGTTTGTTCGGCTTGGCGTACCGGATGCTCGGCAGTGCGTTCGATGCCGAGGACGTTCTGCAAGAAGCCTTTCTGAACTGGCAGGCGGCGGCGGAGCATGCCGCCATCGCCTCGCCCGCTGCCTACCTGACGCGCATCGTCACCCGCCTCTGCATCGATCATCTGCGGTTGGCGCGCGTCCAGCGCGAGCAGTACGTCGGGACGTGGCTGCCTGAGCCGCTCCTGACGGCGGGCGAACCTAGTCCCGACGACGCCGTCGAACTCGCGGACAGCCTCTCGACCGCCTTTCTCGTCGTGCTGGAACGACTCTCGCCAGTGGATCGCGCGGTTTTGCTGCTCCACGACGTTTTCGGCTACACCTACGCCGAGATCGCGCCGATTGTCGAGCGCAACGCGGCGGACGTGCGCCAGATCGGGCACCGGGCGCGCCAGCGCGCCGCCGCTGGACGCCCGCGCTACAAAGCAACCCAGCAGGAAGCTGAACAAATCACGGCGCAGTTCATCCGCGCCATGGAGGGGGGCAGTGTGCCTGATTTATTCGCAGTGCTCGCGGAAGACGTGACGATTTGGTCGGATAGCGGCGGCAAAGTGCGCGCCGTCCGTAACGTCATCCGGGGGGTGGATCGCGCCGCGCGGCTGTTCAGCGGCGCGCGCCGCAAATTCGGACCGCGCCAACTGATGCTCAGCCACGTCAACGCGCACCCGGCGATCTTGGAATACGAAGCCGGGCGGCTTGTTTGCGTTACGACTTTGACCATCGAGCACGGGCGCGTCACGACGATCTACCGCGTCAGCAACCCCGACAAGCTGAAACACTTCCTCGCCAGCGCCGATCAATCGCGTCCCCAGACGTAGAAGATAAAATCCTGCTCGACCGTCTCGCCGCCGACTTGGTGGATCAAGGACAAGATTTGCGCGCGGTGGTCGGTCGCGTGGTTGAGGATTTGCGTCACCCCTTCCCAAACGAACTGCGTCCGCATCTTGTCGCCGGTAATGCTCCTGAAGGTGAAGGTTTGCTCAAGCTGATCGTCGGTCAGCGCGGCACCGAATGCCCGCCACTCCGCCTCAACCTCGTCCCAGCGCGCCCGGATCGCCGCGCGAGTCGGGTAGGCGTCGGTGCTCTCGAAGGCGGGCGTCGGGGCTTCGTTGCGGATTCGCCGCAGCCATAAGTCCTCGCTGCTCAGCGTGTGGACGACTTGCGCGTGCAGCGACCCGATTGAGTAATCGGACGGGCGGGTGAACTGCTCGTCGCTCAACAGCATGAGGCAGTCCCACACCCGGCGGTGCGCCCAATAGCTGTAGTCGATCAAGCGTCGATAATGCGCTGCGTTCATCGTTGCCCCCCAAATTCATGGTTGATTAGTCCGATGGTCTCATTGTAGGGGTAACGGAGACACTCCCTCAAGTGCCAGCGCAATCCGCCGTTTCGCCACCGTCTCCTCCTTCCCCTTTGCGCAAGCTGCGCGCCCCACGCTAGAATATGCCTTGCAATGATTCTTTGAGGAGGAGCGCGCGCGCATGGCATACGGGCGGCTGGACGTTTTCTGGCCCGACGGCTTGTTTAAGACGTACTTACTTGCCGACCCGACCGTCTCTATCGGGCGTTCGCCGGGCAATACCATCCCGCTCGAAACCGACTCGCTGTCGCGTTATCACGCCACGCTCGTCAACCAGAGCGGCGAAGTCCAAATCACCGATCTGGGTTCGGCGAACGGAACGTTCATCGACGGCGTGCGGCTCAAGAAGGACGAACCGCGCACGCTCTACGGCGGCGAAGAAATCCTGATCGGCGAGCTGCGGCTGATCTATCACTTCCTCGACGAGACGCCCACCCGCCCGATCAGCGTGCCCGAAGAAACCCGCCACATCGAACTCGAAGAAGCCGCCTTCTTCATCGACGTCGACGAACCCGAACAGGCGATCCCGCCCGGCGCGCACATCTCGGCGCGCGTCTCGATCACCAACACCGGCGACGATCCCCAGCGCTTCCGGCTGGAGGTCAGCGGCGTGCCCAAAGAGTGGGCGCGCATGGATCGCCCTGAACTGGAAATCGCGCCCAACCAGACCAGCGACGTGATCGTCAACTTCAAGCCGCGCCGCCGCAGCGACAGCGCCCCCGGCGATTACAGCGTGCAGATCACCGTCTTCCCCAAAGAGCATCTGGAGCACGCCATCCGCGCCAACGTGCTGCTGCGGGTGCTGCCCTTCGGCGGCTTCGGTATGGCGCTGGAGCACAATCGTTTGAAGCCGGGCGAGTCGTTCCGGCTGCACCTGCACAATCAGGGCAGCGCGCCGCTGCCGATCAACCTGTTCGCCCGCGACCTCGACGACAGCCTGAATTTCACGCTGCCCAGCCCTCATTTGACCCTCGCACCCGGTCAGCGCACCGTGATTCAGGGGACGGCGAAACCAAACAAGACGACCTTCTTCGGCGATGCCCGCGAGCATTCCTTCGACCTGATCGCGCGGTCGGGCGATGCCGCCGCCTTCACGATTGCGACGCGCGGCTACGTCGACGAGCGCCCCGCGCTGCCGGGCTGGTCAGTCTTCGCCCTCGGCGGTATCGGGCTGGCGCTGGTGGCGATCATCCTGATCGGGCTGCTGGTACTGCTCCAACCCGCGCCGCCGCTCCCGTCGATCACCGCCTTTCAGGTCAGCGACACGCGCATCGCGCAGGGCGATCCGCTGGTCGTAAGCTGGATGGTCGCCGACGCCAGCGAAGTCCACCTCAGCGTTAACGACAGCGAGGTCTACACCGCCGCCCACGCCGGGTCGCAGAGCGTGCAGATCGACACCGCCGCGCTCGACGGCAGCGTCTCGGTCGTGCTGGTGGCGTTCAACGCCGGTCGGCAGACCGAAGCTCGCGAGACCGTCGAAGTCTATGCGCCGGTCTCGGTCGACTCCTTCACCATCACGCCGGAGCGATTGGTGCTCTACGTCGCCCAAACCGTGACGCTCGACTGGAACGCGCCCGGCGCGACTTCCACCCAGATTACTGGACTGGAGAACTTCACCAGCACGCCGCTCGACACGACCTACGGCTCGACGGCATCGGTCTCGGTCGTCGGCATCCCGCGCGCGCCGCTGACGCTGGTGCTCACGGCGCAGAACGCCGACACGTCGATCCAGCAGCAGTTGGTGGTCGAGATGATCACCCCGCAGTGTACGGCAACCGCCGGTGCGGTCTCGCTGCGCGCCTCGCCCGACCTGACCGACCAGATCGTCGCCACCATTCCCGATGAGACGACGGTTGTCGTCGATGCACAAGACGCGCTCAGTCAATGGCTGCGCGTGCAGTTGAGCGGCGGCGCGCATGGGTGGGGCGAGCGGACGTCATTCACCTGCGCCGATACCTTCTCGGTGGACGATCTGTATAAAGAATTGATCGTCCCGACGGCGCGCCCGGAGTTCACGCTGGTTCCTTCGCTCGCGCCTAGCGCCGTCGCGACGGCTGCGCCAACTGCCGCCCCGACCGGCACACCGCCGCCCACCGGCATCACCGACGGTCGTTCCCGCGACGTCGAACGCGGGCTGACCCGCTTAATCGATTTTTCGTGTAGGGGCAGGTTTGAAACCTACCCCTACACCATGTATTTGCGGCGTCCGTAGGGGCGTTATATATAACGCCCCTACAACATCGCCACAGCACCACCCATGCCAAATTGCCCGTTTTACCTGACCCATGTTCTGTGCTAGACTACCGCGAGTTTTGCCGGTCTCCGGCACAATCGTCGTGCATACCTAGAGAGTGAGCCACTTGAGAATTTCGCTTTGCCTTTTACTGGCGCTGATCGGGCTGGCGGTTCGCCCCACCTCAGCGCAGGACACCACCATCCCCACGCCGACGATCTATTACGTCGAAACTTCAACGCCCGTCGCCCTCGTTTTTGCGACCAACACACCGAGCTTTCCGGTCACTTACGCGCCGACGCTGACCCAAACCCCGACGGCGACGCTCTCGCCCGCGCCGATTAACACCCACATCCCGACCTTCACGCCTGATCCTAACGGCACGCCGCCCGCGACGTGGACACCGCCGCCGCCCGATCCGGCATCGCAGATCGCCGATCACTACCGTTTTTACCGCCCGATTGGTCCCGATAACGTCAATTATCTCGACCGCACCTATCCCTATGGCGGTAACTCCGGCGGCGCGTTACAGGTGCATCATGGCGTCGATCTGGTCAATCCGACCGGCACCAACGTGCTGGCGGCGGGCGCGGGGACGGTCGTCTTCGCGGGCGACGACCTGACGCAGGTGATCGGCTTGTCGACCAATTACTACGGCAACGCGATCATCATCCGCCACAATTTCAACTCGGCGGAAGGACAGCCGGTCTTCACCCTCTACGGGCATCTGAGCAAGGTGGGCGTCACCGTCGGGCAAGCCGTCGACGCGGGCGACGTGATCGGCGAGGTAGGCGCGGCGGGTGTCGCCTTCGGACCGCACCTCCACTTCGAGGTGCGCATCGGCGATCCGCTCAGCTTCGACGCCACTCGCAACCCCGACCTGTGGATTTACCCCTATCGCAACTTTGGCACGCTCGCCGGGCGCGTCACCGACGCGGCTGGCAACCTGCTCTACTCCGCGCCGCTGCAAATCCGCTCCGAGAAAAGCGCGCGCTACACCTACACTTACGCCGACGACAGCGTGCATGGCGACGACACTTTCCACGAGAATTTCACCTACGGCGACCTGCCGGAAGGCTACTACGAGGTTAGCGTCAACGACGGGCAGCGCGATCCGCTTCCGCCAGACGATCTACATCTACCCCAACCGCACGACGTGGCTCGACGTGCAGTTGAACTAAAACCGAGTTGTTTCTATGCCCCTCACCCCCTGACCCCCTCTCCCACGCAAGCGGGGAGAGGGGGAATGCGGCGGGTTTTGTCCCTCTCCCCGTTTCGTGGGAGAGGGACGGCTCACCCTAAGCGAAG
Organism: uncultured Chloroflexia bacterium; assembly: GCA_963826685.1. Taxonomy (GTDB): domain Bacteria; phylum Chloroflexota; class Anaerolineae; order Aggregatilineales; family Phototrophicaceae; genus Flexifilum. Next base: position 51,033 of record CAWGYC010000015.1, read on the forward strand.
CGACGGTGAGCAGGGTGAGGGGGAATAAACAGCGTTCAGCCATCGGCGGCAATTCGTGGCAAATCAGGGAGCGATCAGGTAGAATAAGGGTTCTATCGCACCGGATTTTTGATGCAGATTGAACATCTCTCCCTGACGAATTTCCGCAATTACGCCCGCCTTGAGTTGAGCCTCCCCACTCAAGCGCCGGTCGTGCTGCATGGCGCCAACGCGCAGGGTAAAACCAGCCTGCTCGAATCGATCTACTACCTTGCCACCTCGAAATCGCCCTATACCGCCAGCGACCGCCAACTGATCCATTGGCGCACCGAAAGCGATCCGCTGCCCTTCGCCCGCGTCGCCGGGGAGATCACCTCGCGCCGCGTCCCGCTGACCCGCCTCGAAATTACGCTGATGATCGAGCCGACGCCCGACGGCGGCGCGCGCTTCCGCAAAGTGATCCGCGTCAACGGCGTCGAGAAGCGGATCAAGGACATCGTCGGGCTGATCAACGTGGTGCTGTTTCTGCCGCAGGATTTGACGCTGATCGAGGGATCGCCCTCCGACCGCCGCCGCTTCATCGACAACACGCTCGGTCAGGTCGACGGCGACTACCTCGAAGCGATGGACGAATACGAGAAGCTGCTGCCCCAGCGCAACGCTCTTATTGCGCCACATCGCCGAGCGGCGCAGCAGCCCGCGCGAACTCGACTTCTGGGACGAGAAGATCGTCCAGTACGGCAGCGTGATCATCGCGGGACGGCAGCGCTTCTTGGGCGAACTGCAAGCGCTGGCGCAGCGGGCGCACTACGAACTCACCGGCAATCGCGAACAGCTTACGCTCAGCTATCAGCCAAGCTTTCTGCCGACCTTCGCTGGTGACGGGCAGCTATCGTTCGACATGCTCGGCTTAGACCTGCACCGCGAACTGACGCCGGAGCAGATCGCGCCGCAGTTCGCCGACCAGCTTAAGACGGAGCAGCGCGACTCGATCCGGCGCGGCGTGACGCTTAGCGGACCGCACCGCGACGAGCTGCGGTTGTTCATCAACGAGCGCGATACCGGGCTGTACGGCAGTCGCGGGCAGGCGCGCACGGCGGTGATGGCGTTCAAGCTGGCGGAATTGCAGTGGATGTGCGAGCGCATCGGCGAATGGCCCATTCTGCTGCTCGACGAGGTGGTGGCGGAACTCGACGCCCACCGCCGCGCCTTCCTGCTCGACCGCATCGACGGCGCGACTCAAACGCTGATGACGACCACCGAACTCGACATCTTCACGCCCTCATTTCTGGAGCGGGCGAAGGTTTGGGAAGTCAGCGAAGGACAGATCGAGCAGCCGAAGTAGCCCGCCGGATGCTCGGACAAGCGGAAGGAAAAAGTATGTCTCCGCAGCAAATCAATCAGATTACGGCGATTGTCGCGCTGGTGGCGATTGTGATCTTGTTCGTGTTGGTCGGCATGGGGATTCTGCCGAGTCTGGTCGCGCTGGTGCTGACGCTGGGGATCGGGCTGGCGGTGCGCGCCCTGCGCGCCTCGATCAAGCCGTGAGGTGATCGGTCGCGTTTTTAGTAGCAGACGGCGCTCTGTCTGAATATTCGGTTTTGCTTCTGTAGGGGCGTTATATATAAACGCCCCTACGTCCCCGCGATATTATCAATTTTCAGCGAGATTCTAACCCGCCTGACAATTTGCCTGCCCCGGAGCTTCACCGCTCGTAGACCAACTCCCCGCCGACGTAAGTCTGATCGACCTGAATGTTGAGGAGTTCTTCCGGTCGCGTATTCAGCGGATCGCCGCTGAGGACGGCGAAGTCCGCCCATTTGCCCCGCTCGATGCTGCCGCGATTAGTCGGCGTCGCCGCTGGCAATCGCGCCGCCCATCGTGAAGGCGTAGAGCGCCTCGTAAGCGCTGATCGCCTGCCCCGGCGCAATCGGGTCGCCGTGACCGTCCAGCCGATCCATCGCCGCCTTGATGCCGAGCAGCGGGTTATCGTCGGGGACGACCGGCGCGTCACTGCTGAGCGCGACCGTCAGCCCTTCGTCGAGCATCGAGCGCACCGGGTAGCAGCGCTCGAAGTAGTCGTCGGGCAGATAGCGGCGGAAGGCGCTGCCCAGCGCGGGCAGAAAAACGGTCTGCGGCACGGCAATCGCGTTGATGGCTTTCAGCCTGCGCAAGTGCTGGGTATTGGGCAAGCCCAGATGCTCGATCCGGTGGCGCAGACCGGGCTGGCGGGCGTTGAGCGTCTCGTAAGCGCTGATCACCTGATCGAGCGCGCGGTCGCCGATGGCGTGCGTCCCGATGCGGAATCCGGCGTGATGTGCTTCCCACATCAAGTCGAGCAGTTCTTCATCCTCGAAACGCAGCACGCCCTGATCGCCGGTGATCTTGTACGGCTCGCTGATGGCAGCGGTCGCGCCGCTCAAGCCGCCGTCGGCGAAGAACTTCACGCAGTCGATCCGCAGCGTGTCGCTGACGTACTTCTCCGGCAGTGGGTAGGTGATCTTGGCAGCGCCGTCCGGTCGGCGGATCGGCAAGCCGTTGACGCGCACGGCGAGATCGCCGTCGGCTTCAAGCTGGCGGTAGACGCGCAGATGATCCGGCGTCAGCAGCGGATCGGTCGCGCTGGTGATGCCGAGCCGCAGTTGGTGATAGTTCGCCTCGCGGATCGCGCGCGCCAGCGTCTCGTCGTCCGGCGTCGGGATGTCGAGCAAGCCGGTCGCCGTCTCTTGGAGCAAGCCGGTCGGCTCGCCGTGCTCGTCGCGGACGATCACGCCGCCGGGCGGGTTGGGCGTGTCGGCGGTGATGCCCGCCAGTTCGAGCGCGCGACTGTTGGCGACGATCATGTGCCCGCAGGTGCGCGTCAGGGCAATCGGATGCTCGGTGCTGGCGGCGTCGAGGTCGGCGCGGGTCAGGTGACGGCGCTCCGGCAGGTCGGCTTCGTTGTAACCGCGCCCGGTCAGCCAGACGCCCGGATCAGTCCGTTCCGCCCGCTGCTTGAAGCGTTCGATAATCGCCGGGATGTCCGCCGCGACCGAGCCGCGCGCGTCGACCTGCACCGTCAGCAGCAAGCCGAGCTTCCAGATGTGGACGTGCGCGTCGTTGAAGCCGGGGATCAGCGTCCGCCCGGCGAGATCGACCCGGCGAATCGGCGGGATGGTCATCAGAGTATCGATATCGCCCACCTGCGCGATGCGCCCGCTGTCATCGACGAAGATGACATTCGCGGTTGGGTTCTGCGGGTTCATCGTGTGGATAATGCCGTTGTAGAACAGGAGCATGATCGCCTCGAAACTAGGCTTGACGCTGCTTGATTGCGGATGATTAAAGCGCAAATCCCCGGCTTTATGCAAACCAAAGCGCGGCTTAAGCGCGACATAAAGGATAGTTAGTTCTAAATTTTGTAAAGCAGAGGTGAGTCCCATGCGATACATTGCAGCCATTTTACTGGCTTTGATCGGCGTCAGCGGCGTGTTCGCGCAAACACCGGAGCCTCCCCCCGGCATGAACTCCAGCGTTGTCGTGCAGGTGATCACTAGCGAGAACGGGACCAACGACAATCTTCAACTCGCTCTGAGCGGTACCTTCCCCGGCGATCCGCTCGTCTTGACGCTGGATCAGCCGGGCGACTTACAGCCGGGCATGGTCAACAGTTACAACTTCATCGTTCCGCACACTTTTTGTGAAATGTTTCAATTTAAGCTGACGCTCACGGGCAGCGACGACTGGCTGGGGCAGCAGTTTTCGATTCAAATTGACGGGGCGCAGGTCTATTACGATGGCGTCTTCTTTCAAGGCGGCACGCTCAGCGCGGGCGGTTGGCGCGGCGGCACGTGGGATCGCACCAGCGCCTACCGCGATCACTGCGCGACGACCCCCGTCAGCCTGAACCTTGTGACCGGCGCTGACGGCACGGTCGATAACCCGGTCTTCTATCTCGAAGGCGATTTCTCGGCGTCACCCTATTCCTTCTACATGGATCAACCGGGCGATTTACAGCCGGGCGTGAGCAACACCTACAATTTCGACGTGCCGATGAGCTTCTGCGCCATGACGGGCTGGAAATTCTCGAAGGGGACGACCGGCGGCGTTGATGATACGTGGCTGCCGAATCAAATCTCGATCAACGTGGACGGCAGCGACGTTTTCTACGATGGCGTCTTCTACGAGGTCGGACCGATCACCTCGGCGTCGAACGTCGGCGGCACGTGGGACGGCACCGCTGCCTATCAAAGCCGCTGCACGACCATCATCGTTCCGCCCGGCGGCTTCCAGCTTTTGTCGACACCGACGCTGATCCGCATCAATCCCGGTCAGTTCCAACTGCTGCAATCGCCGACCCCAACCTCGATGCTGCCGCTGGGACAGGTGCCGATCAATCCGACACTGATCCAGCCTGCCGCGACGTTGGTGCAGATTAATCCGGGAGCGTTCCGCCCGCTGAGCACGCCGACCCCCACGCTGATCCCGTTCAATCCGGGCATTATCCAACCGCTGGCGACGCCTACGGCGAACCCCGGCGTGACTCAGTGCCTCAACGCGCCGCCGCCGCGTCTGCACGTCGGCGGGCAGGGTCGCGTGACGCTCGGCGGCGTGCCCAACCGCATCCGCTCGCAGCCGAACACGTCCGGCACCATCCTCGGACAAATTCCTCCCGGCGATCTCTTTAGCGTCGTCGGCGGACCTAACTGCGACGGCACCTATTCGTGGTGGCAGGTCAACTACAACGGCATCGTCGGCTGGACGGCGGAAGGCACCGGATCGACTTACTTCGTCGAACCGGCGTAATAAGCGGCGAGCCAATCGAACATTGTTCTCGTAGGGGCACGATATATCGTGCCCCTACGCACTCGCAAATTAGTGTTGGAACGCGGCGGGCAAGCTGTTCGCCCACGCGCGGATCGCGTTCCAGTCGCGGTGATCCCCCTCCGACCAGACCCCCGTCGCCACGCTGATACGAAACTTCAGGCGGTCGCTGAATTTCGGTATCTTATTGATGTCGAGCACGCCCGCGAAAAAGCCTTCGCTGACCGGCGTCACCAGCGACCGCACCGGGTCGAGCCAGCGCTTCACACTCTCGCGGTACTGCTGATTCTTCATCGCCAGCGTCATGCAGACGAGGAAGGTGGCGACCGGCTTGCCCGCGAGTTCGTCCCGATGCTGGCGGACAAACGCCATCGCTTCCGGCAGCCATTGACGATCCTGTATCGCGCTGCCGATCACGACCGCGCGATAAGGCGTCAGGTCTTGCACCTCATCGATACGACGCACGTCAACCTGTGCCCCGCCCTCGACTAAAGCCTTGCCAATCGCTTCCGCGACGCCCACCGTCGAGCCAGTCGCGCTGGCGTAAGCGACCAGAATTTTGTCCGACACAGCGACACCTCCTTAAAAGAGTCAGTCTGCAACATTACCCCCGTATTGTCGCCGCTGCCGCCCCCTAACGGACACCTAATTTAAGGGGGTACACATTATCCCCGCTGCGAAATCACACTTGACTTGGAGCGCGCTCTAAGCGGTAGGCTGGGGTGATCGAATAGTTGATGGGGTTGATAAGATGGATACCGAAAACGAGCGCTACCAACGTGGGCTGGCGAAATTGGCGGAAGTCGATGGGCGCGCCGGTGAGGAAATCGTCGCCCCGCTGGGCGATCTGGGACGTTACATTGTCGAATTTGCCTTCGGCGACATTTATTCACGGGATGGCTTGAATCTGCGCGACCGCGAGATCGTCACCGTCGCCGCGCTGACGGCGCTAGGCGGGCGTGATCCTCAGCTTCGGGTTCATGTCGGCGCGGCGCTGAACGTTGGGTTAAGCGCCGAAGAAATCGAGGAGATCGTCCTCCAAACCGTGCCTTACGCCGGGTTTCCCACCGCGATCAACGCGCTGAATATCCTCAAAAGCGTGCTCATAGAGCGCCAACCTTAGCGATCAGGTCGATTTGCCGGGAGCGCGACGGCGGGCGAGACGAGCGCATAGATCGCCAAGTCGTCAAAGGGCGTAGAGCTTGGCAAGTTCGCGGATGTGCATCCGCGCCGTGCCTAGCTCGGTGTAGGCATCGGGGAAATTCTGGCAGACGCGGATGGCGATCTCTGCGACCGGGACGCCCTCTTGCAGACTATTCAGAATCAGCCGGGCGATCTGCCCGTCGAGATTGAGCGACGTTGTCGACGCTGCTCGAAAGCGGTTCAGCAGGTCAAAGTGATGCAGACTGCCCTTGAAGGTCGACTGTTGGAAGGCTGCTTTGACTATCCCGCGTCCTTCGTCCGCCTGTTGTGACGTGTTCCACGTGTAGGTGTAATCATCTTCAAGGAGGTCGGCGCGTAAATCGAATGTGATCTTATCGCCCGGCAAAAAGTCGAGCGGCGCTTGCAGTGGCAGCAGCGAATAGCCGTACACCGTGGCGCGTTCCTTTTCCCACGGCGCGGTCGTGAAATGGATGTCCTCAAACAAGTGCGACTCAAACCAGAATAAGGCGAAATGAACCCGTCCTTGCTCACTGGCGATCCACTCTAGTGCAGCCTGAGTCTGCGGCGGTTTGCCGGAGGCGTAGTCGATCTCTGCCCACAAGCGGGGCGCGAACCAGTGGGCATCGCCCTCGAATTTCGTCATTTGAACGAAGGTGTTCGGGGCAAACTGAAAAGCGTCGGTCAGGTCGAGGTCGTAATCGTTCTGCTGCCAAGGCTGAACGATGTTTTTCTCGTAGTAATCGGCGGAAGCAACGAGCGTCACAAAGATTGAATCGCGCTGCGGAATCATAATCCCGCCGGGTTTTAACCAGTGGTGATGCGCCTCGTTGAGCGATGAGATATTTGGGTACGTGAGCGGGTGCGTGCCGCGCAGGTCGCCAATGATGACGTCTGCCTGCTCCGGGAGGGTAACTGCAACGGATTTCTGCTTGATCCAGATGATCCGGTCGGCAAATCCGTTTTTCTCCGCCATCGGCTTCGCCAGCCTAATCCAGCCGTTCGGTTCAATCGCGTAAACTCGTTTCGCCCCAAGCCGACAAGCGAACAGCGAGAAGACCCCCGTCCCGGCGCCAATGTCGACCACGACATCCCCCGGTTTTATCGCTCGCTTGAGCGCCTCATAGTGGCTCTTGGTGCGCACCTCGTCGGTAATCATTCGTCCGTAGCTGCGGAGATCGTACATGAGGTCGCTCCTGAAACCGATTCATTGCGAATTAGCTCCCTCGCCCATGACACGAGTCAGCGCATCCATGCCAGCAGAAAATACTGCGAACGTCCTCGCAAGCAGACTTTCGAGTTCCATGAATGCGAAGTTTGCGGTTGATGTGGAACGATAAAGCCACTCCTATTATGGCGATTGAAACGGCACGGCGCAATCGGGTATAATCTCTGCGGACGACTGACACCTAAGTTAAGAAGGTTGGCATGGCAAAACGACCCCCTGTGTACCCGTTTACAGCCATCGTTGGGCAGGATTTGATGAAAACTGCCCTCGTGTTGAACGCGATTGACATGCGAATCGGCGGCGTGCTGATTCGCGGCGAGCGCGGAACCGGCAAATCGACCGCCGCTCGCGCGCTGGCAGCGCTGCTGCCCGAAGTGAACGTCGTCGCGGACTCGCCCTTCGGCGACGACCCCAATCAGCCTGATACGTGGTCGGATGCAGTGATCGAGCGCGTGGCACGCGGCGAAACGCTGCCGGTCGCGCGACGCCGGATTTCCTTCATCGACCTGCCGGTCAGCGCCACCGAAGACCGCGTCGTCGGTACGCTCGACATCGAGCGCGCTATCCAGAAGGGCGAGAAGAAATTCGACCCCGGCGTGCTGGCGAGCGCCAATCGCGGCATCCTCTACGTCGACGAAGTCAACCTGCTCGACGATCACGTCGTCGACCTGCTGCTCGACTCGGCGGCGATGGGCGTCAACGTGGTCGAGCGCGAAGGCATCAGCTTCTCGCACCCGGCGCGCTTCATCCTCGTCGGCACGATGAACCCCGAAGAAGGCGACCTGCGCCCGCAGTTACTCGACCGCTTCGCCCTCTCGGTCGAAGTCCGGGGGATTCACGATGCCGCCGAGCGGATGGAGATCGTCCAGCGTCACATTGCCTACGAGAGCAACCCGGAACGCTTCCGTGAGCATTGGGCGGACGCCGAAGAGCGCCTCTCCGACCGGATCGCCGCTGCCCGCGAGCTGGTCGAGGACGTCGAATACACCCGCCGTGACCTGTTCACGATTGCGACTCTGACCAGCAACCTGCACATCGACGGGCACCGCGCCGACATGGTGATCTTGAAAGCCGCCCGCGCCAACGCCGCCTTCGAGGGACGCACCGCCATCAACCAGCACGACATTCTGCTGGGGCTGGAACTCGCCATCCCGCACCGGCTCAAGCGCGGTCCCTTCAGCGATGCCCAAATGAGCATGACGGACATCGAGAAACAGATGGATCAAATCGAGTCCGAATGGGGCGAAGGCGATGAAGCCGACCAGCGAGCCGAAGAAGGCGAGCAGGAAACAGTCAAAAAAAAAGTCCCTCGGTAGCCACTAAAACCGACGAAGAGATGCCGGACCTCGGTCAAGCCGATCCTTCCCCGCAGAACGTGTTCGATAACCGCGATGCCTACTGGTGGGAGGGCGGCAAAAAGGTCGAGTCCGGCGCTGAATTCGCGCCGCGCAAGCTGCAAACCACGCTCGACCAGATGACCCGCAAGCAGGCGGGTCGGCGTTCGACTACCCATACCGACCGCAAGCGCGGTCGCTACATCCAAGCGCGCCCCGCCAACGGCAAATACGACGACATCGCCTTCGACGCGACTCTGCGCGCCGCCGCGCCGCGGCAGCGCGACCGCGAAGCGCAAAAACGTGTATCGGGCATGGCGTATGCCCTGCGCAAAAGCGATCTCCAGCGCAAGGTGCGCGTCCGCCGGACGGCGAACCTGATCCTGTTCGTGGTCGATGCCTCGTGGAGCATGGCGGTCTCCGAGCGCATGACCGCCACCAAGGGCGCGATCATGTCGCTGCTGACCGACGCCTACCAGCGCCGCGACCGCGTCGGCTTGGTCGTCTTCCAGAAAGACCGCGCTCAGGTCATCCTGCCGCCGACCAACTCGGTCATGCTGGCGAAGCAGGCGTTGCAGAACATCCCGGTGGGCGGCAAGACGCCGCTGGCAGCCGGGCTGCTGCTCTCCTACGAGACCATCCAGCGCGAGAAAATCCTGCATCCCGACATTATCCCGCTGCTGATCCTGCTGACCGACGGCGCGGGCAACGTCTCGATGGGCAAGGACTCGCCGCAGGAGGAAGCCCACCGAATCGCCGAAATGATCAAGCACGAGCAGATCAAAGCCGTGACCATCAACATGGAGCACACCGCCTTCGATCAGGGCTTGGCGGCGAAGCTGGCGGATCGGCTGGGCGGACCGTGTTACACGCTCGGTCAAATCCGCACCGACAACCTGCTGCAAACTGTGCGTCAGGAGATGGACAAGAAGTAGCAGCACGGCAGATGTGTTTTGTAGGGGCGTTATATATAACGCCCCTACAATTTCATCCCCCTATGGAGTGTAGAGGTCGGCGGTTGTGCAATCGCTGCATATGACCGACGCATCCGCCTTGCCGTCTATCAGATCGGCGAACCAGTCGCGGAAGCGCACGCCGTTCACCTGTAACTCGTAGAACAGCGACGACGCCAGCACCGTGTGGCTGACTCCCCAACCGACATACGAGCGAAAATTCGGCAGTTGATCGAGGGTGGCGAGGTTCGCCGCCCGCCGCGCCGTCCAATCGTCCATCGTGCCGCCCTGCATGACGTAATACAACATCTGTACTTGATCGCCCGCGCTGGTGTACTGCGCGGCGGTTGCGTTGGGGAAGGCTTGCAGCAGCGCCGTGTAGAGCTTGTCGGCGAAATCGGCGTCGAGCGTCATGTCCGCGTAAGCGGGAAGGTCGGGCAGGTTCGCCGCCGTCCCCCAGAGTTGCAGACCCGTCCAGTCATCCGGGATGATGCCCAGATAGGCGTCGCCGAAGACCAGCGCCCGCGCCGCGCGGTAGTGGTCGAGCACGTAAGGCGCGTTGAAGACCGCGCCAATCGATCCGGCGCTGCTGCCGGTGACGATCACCTGCTCAACGGCGGTGTAATTGGCATAAGTCCAGTCGAGCACGGCGGCGGCGTTCGTAAAGCCGTCGAAAGCGATGTCGAAAGTCGAGCCGTCGCTGGTGAACTGGGCGGTCGTTGATCCGGTGTGAACGTCGCCGGTGCAGTAGGGAATCGCCACGAAGCTGTAATCTGCCAGCGGATTTTCCGGGTTATTGAAGTCGAAAATCCCCTGATAGGCAGCGTCGATTTCGTCGGCTGTCGACTGAATCGTCGAACGTGCCGCCGGGGCTGCACGTTCCGGCGCTCCAGCACGCGCCGCCGCCTTGAAAGTAGACCACCAGTTTCGCCGGGTCGCCGGGATGGACGAAAAAACTGTAGGGCGTGCCGCGCGCGCAGATCGCGCCGGGGAGCGGAATTTGCGTCCAGCCCGCGCCGAGGTCGCTGAAAGTGGGCAAATCAGCCTGCGCCGACGCCACCCCTGCGCCGAGGACGAGTAAAAGTATCAGCCAAAAGAGCGCCCGTTTCACGGGAATCCCTCCTTGAGCAAGTCCAATTTCGCCAACTATACCCCGTTTGCTGGAACGAATATCAACCCGCCGGCGTCTTATGGGTGTATGGACGTAAAGCGGGAGAATGGTTGAACGGTATGGGAGATTTGATCCACATTTTGATCGCGCTGTTCTTACTGTTTTTCGGGAGCGTGCCATCGTCGCCAACGACCCCGCCTGCGCTGCCGCCGCCGCCGCATTACAATCAGGTGCCGACACCAACACAGGAGACTATCCGCGAGGAAATCAGCGTTGGCGCGCTCGTTCAGGTTGTAGCGCCGAATCCGGCGCACGTCAGCCTGCTGGTGATCGCGTCGCTCGACGGCTGCGATTATCCGGTGCTGGTCGAGCAGCGGCAGGAAGATCACGACGTTTACGTCACGCTCTACCGCAACCTGCCGCAGAACACGATGTGTCCGGCGGTGCTGCGCCGCTACCAGCAGACGATCACGCTCGATGGGACGTTCGCCAGCGGCGAAACCTACACGATCCACGTAAATGATCATGTACTCACGATTACGGTTTGATTGAGGAGCAAAAACGATGAAACGGTTTGGTATGCTAGTAAGCTTGGTGCTGGTCTTGGGGCTGATGGTTGGCTCGGTCAGCGCGCAGGACTCGACCCCCGTCCCAACGAACGGCGGCGAGCGCGACGGCGTTTCACTCGCCATCTACAATCAGGGGACGGCGCTGGTGCAGGATCGGCGCACCTTCACGCTCGACGCGGGCAGCAACACCATCAACTTCACCGACGTGGCATCGGGCATCGACCCGACCTCAGTGACCTTCGTCTCGCTGACCGACCCGCAAGGCACGCAGGTGCTGGAGCAGAATTACGTTTACGATCTGGTCGATAGCTCGGCGCTGCTGCAAAAATATCTGGACGAGCAGATCGCCGTGATCGCCGACGATGGCACCGAATATCACGGGCAGTTGCTCAGTGGGCGCAACGGCGAGATCATCCTGCGCCAAGACGACGGTCAGGTGATCGTCATCAGCATGAGCAGCGTCCGCGACGTGCGCTTTCCCGAACTGCCCGGCGGCTTGATCACGCGCCCGACGCTCCGCTGGCTGCTCGACGCGGCACAGGCGGGCGATCAGCAGGTCGAACTGACCTACCTCACCAGCGGCATGAACTGGACGGCGGACTACAACCTCTTGCTGGCGACCGACAACGCCTCGCTCGACCTCAACGGCTGGGTCACGCTGACCAACACCAGCGGCGCGGCTTACACCGATGCACAGGTCAAGCTGGTCGCGGGCGACGTGAACCGGCTGCCGCAGCCGCAGCGGATGGCACTTGCCGATGGCGTGGTGATGGAATCCGCCGCACCCGCGCCGCAGGTCGAGCAGCGCGATTTCAACGAGTACAAGCTTTACGCGATCAATCGCCCGGTCACCGTCGGCGCGAACGAGACCAAGCAGGTCGAGTTCGTCACCGGAGCTGGTGTACCAGCCCACACCTTCTTCGTCTACGACGCCAGCCAGCCCTATTATGGCAATGGCAGCCCGATCATGGATCAGTATTACGGGCAGACCGGCATCACCGACGTGGGCAATTATCTCGAATTCAGCACCGGCGAGGATGGCGGCTTGGGCGCGGCGCTCCCGGCGGGTCGCGTGCGCGTCTACCAGCAGGATACCGACGGATCGGCGCTGCTGATCGGCGAGAACACCATTGATCACACGCCCAAGGGCGAGAACGTGCAGTTGTACCTCGGCAACGCCTTCGATCTGGTCGGCTCGCGCACGCAGACCAGCTTCAAGATGATCTCCGGCAACGTGCTTGAGGAGACCTACGAGATTCACCTGCGCAACCGCAAGGAAAGCGGATCGGTCGAAGTCCGCGTGCCGGAGCACCTATTCCGCTGGAGCAACTGGGAGATCGTCAGCGCCTCGGCGGATTACACCCAGATGGACTCGAACACCATCGAGTTCCGCCCGCAGGTCGACGCCGGGCAGGAAGTCGTCATCAGCTACACCGTGCGCTATACGTGGCCCCGGTAAGACAACCTCACCCCCTGCCCCTCTCCACATCGTGGAGAGGGGTGAAACAAATCAGCGGTTTTGAAGTCCCCTCTCTATGCAATGGAGAGGTGATTTAAGGCTTGTCCGGTATTCAAAACATAGCCGTGCTCCCTAACCGTGCCCCGAATCGTCGGCACTTGCCTCGCAGCTTCGGGAAAAACGCAGCGTGTCGGCAGCCAACGGCGTGTACGCTCCCCTCCCTGAAGTCGGGGAGGGGTCGGGGGTGGGGTCAGCAGCGGCAGCAAGAGACAAATGATGCTGATTCGAGTACCGGACAAGCCTATTTAGGGGTGAGGTAACTGCACACCCTATAATCCGCCCCACCACCCGCGTTATAATGCGCGTCTATGCGTCTAATTTCCCGCCATCAACTCCTGCTGATCTGCTTGGGGGCGCTCGTCTTTCGCCTCGCTCTGCTTGGATTGGTTGATTACCCCGGCATCGCCGACCCGACCCACTACTACAACATGGGCGTGCGCCTCGTCGAAGGGCACGGCTTCACGATTGATTACATCTGGCAGTACAGCCTGCCGCCGGAGTCGATTGTCCACCCCGAAGAACACTGGATGCCCCTGACCGCCGTGATTGCCGCCGCGCCGATGGCGCTGTTCGGCGAAAGCGCGCGCATTGCCCTGCTGCCCTTCATCCTGATCGGCGCGCTGCTCCCGGCGCTCAGCTATTGGGCGGCGCGCCAGCTTGACTTGAGCGAGAGCGCGGCGCTGTTCAGTGCGGCGGCGCTGGCGGCGCTGCCGGAGATGGCGATCTATTCGCTCCGCACCGATACCGTCGCGCCGATGGCGCTGCTGATCGGCGTCTCGATTCTGCTGCTGACGCGCGGCTTGCGGCGCGGCGAGTGGTGGGCGTTCGCCGCCAGCGGGATCGCGGCGGGGCTGGCATACCTGACCCGCAACGACGGCGTGCTGCTGCTGCCGATGCTCGCCGTCACGTTGATCGCTTACGCGATCTGGCGCAAAGCCGCGCTCGACTTTCACCCGCGCGGCGCGATCCTCGTGCCGCTGCTGGCGCTGGTCGTGGTCGTCCCTTGGCTGATCCGCGACCGGATCGCCTTCGGCATGTTCGGCTCGCCGGAGACCAGCAGCATGTTCTTCTTCACCGACCACAACGATCATTACGCCTACGGGCGGCATTTCACGCTTGACACCCTGCTCGCGGCGCAGACGCCCGCCCAGATCGTCGGCAAGCGCGTCTTCGAAATGGCGGCGGCGGTCAAGGAGATGATCCAGTCATTCGACGGCTTCTTGACGGTCGCGGTCGATCGGGCGGGCTGATTCTGCTGCTTGCCGCGCGTGATCGTCATCGCCTGCTAACCATTGCCCCGGCGCTGATCTTGGTGCTGGGCGTCTTCGTCGCCTACCCGATCCTTATCCCTTACAAAGCGCAGGCGGGCAGCTTCAAAAAAGCCTATATGTCGATCCTGCCGCTGCTGATCCCGCTCGGCGCTTACGCGCTGGAACGCGCCGTGACGGATCGGCGGATTCGGATCGGCGCGATGGTGCTGGTCATCGCGCTGGCGGGCGCGGATGCTTTCGACGCGGTGCGGCTCGACGCGCAGCAGGCGGACAGCTATCTCGCCATCATCGAGCAAATGGCGGCGCAGGCGCGCGCGCTGCCCGACACCAACGGCGACGGCAAAATCATCTTGATGACCCAAGACCCCTACATCCTGCGCTACGTCGGCTTGCAGAGCGTCATGTTCCCGGACGAAGACCGCGACACCGTGATCAGCATCGCGCGGCGCTACGGCGTCGATTACTTGCTGATGCCGCCCAACCGCCCCTCGCTCGATCGGTCTGCTGACCGGCGCGGTAGTCGATCCGCGTTTCGTCCCGGTCGCCGACGTGCCGGGCACGACTTACGTCTTCTACGCGATTCAGGAGTCGCCGTGACCGTCCAGCGGTGGCTCTGGCTGATCCTGCTGCTGGCGCTGGCGTTGCGGCTCGGTTTCGGACTGACGCAAGACCCGCTGCTGCCCTATCAGCGCGGCGGCGGCGACAGCGGTTGGTACCTCGCCAACGGCTATGCACTCGTGACCGGGCGCGATCCTTACCCGCTGCTTTCCGAGTGGGAGCGCTGGCAGCCCCGGTATCATTATGACCCGGTGGCGCTGATCGCCGGGCGTTCGCCCTTGCCGCTGATCACCGACGTGTCGAATCTGCCCTCCGCGCCGCTCTACCTGATCCTGATCGGCATCCCGCAGGCGTTCCTCGACCCCACCGCCGCGCTGATCGCGCTGCGCATCCTGCAAGCGATCCTCTCGACGGCGACCTGCTATTTCGCCTACGGGCTGGCGCGTCGGCTGACTGATCACGATGGCACCGGGCTGCTAGCCGCCTTCGCGTTGGCGATCTCGCCCGCCTTCATCGTCGAATCGGCGCAGATCATGACCGAGACCGTCGGCATCTTCCTGCTCACCGGCGGCGTGTGGCTCTACGTCGAATCCGTAGGGGCGCACCGCCGTGCGCCCCTCCACGAACGCCGCAATACCGCCTTATTGCTCGCCGCCGCGATTCTGCTCGGCTTAGCGGCGCTGACCCGCGCGGTGCTGCTGGCGTTCCCGTTCGGCTTGGCGATCCATCTGCTGCTTGTTTGCGGTTGGCGCGCCGGACTGCGCAAAGCGATACTGCTGCTGGTCGTCTATGCGCTGGTGGTTGGGACGTGGACGGTCTACAGCGTCGCCCGCTGGAACCGCTTCGTGATCGCCGGGGAGGGGCTGCCCGCCTTCCTCTACTACGGCGCGACCGGCTGGAACGGCTATGCTGAAGCCGACCAGCGCTTGGCGCAGGAGTCGCCGACCGGCGATTACACCGCCGCCGCCGAGAGCGCCATCACCGCCGACCCCCTCGGCTGGATCAAGCGGCGGGTCGGCGAACTGGCGGGTGCTTATCTTCAGCCGCACGGGACGACCTTCTTCTCCGGCGAGAGCCTACGCAAGTTGGTCGTCGGAGTCCTGCACGGCGATCAATCACTGGCGGCGGTGGTGCAGGGCGATAACTTTGCGCCCAAGCTGGCGCTCTACCTGTTCCACTACGCCGCGCTGATCGGCGGACTGATCGGCATCTGGCTCTATCGCCGTCGCTGGCGTGTCGCCCTGCCAATGATCGGCTTGATCGCCTACCTGACGCTGGTACACTTAGCGCTATACGCGCTGCCGCGCTATCTGTTCCCCACCGAGGTTTTCTGGTGGGTGTTCGCGGCGGCGACGCTCTGGCGTATATTCCAGCGGCACACTGTTCGTGAAGTGCCGCGACGAGTTTAAACCCGTCGCTACCCAAAACGCGACCCACTGAAGGGGTCGCAACCGCGAATATCGTTTTGAGTCGCCCCTTCAGGCGAAACGGAGTTTCGCACGGCGACTGAATTCGCTAGCCGAGGGTTTAAACCCTCGGCGAAGTAGGCTTGAAGCAGATAGGTGCTTTCCATGACCACTATTCTCGGTATTGAATCCTCCTGCGACGAGACCGCCGCCGCCGTCGTGATCGACGGCAAGACGATTGCCTCCAACGTCGTCGCCTCGCAGATCGACCTGCACGCCAAATACGGCGGCGTCTTCCCGGAGCTTGCCTCGCGCGCCCACGTCGAGGCGGTCAGCTATGTGGTCGATCAGGCGATCAACGACGCAGGCGTGACCCCGGCGCAGCTTGACGCCATCGCTGTGACGCGCGGACCGGGCTTGGTCGGATCGCTGCTGGTCGGTATCAATTACGCCAAAGGGCTGGCGCTGGCGACGGGTAAGCCGCTGCTGGGCATCAATCACTTGGAAGGTCACGTCTACTCGGTCTGGCTGACCGCCTCCGACCACGAGATCGAGTTCCCCGTGCTGGTGCTGATCGTCTCCGGCGGGCACACCGAACTGCTGCTGATGACCGATCACGGACAGTACCGGCGGCTCGGCGGCACGCTCGACGACGCGGCGGGCGAAGCCTTCGACAAGGTCGGGCGGATGCTCGGCTTGCCCTTCCCCGGCGGACCGAGCCTCGAGCGGGCGGCGGCGCAGGGCAGCGCCAGCGCCTTCGACTTCCCGCGCGCCAAGCTCGACACCAGCTACGATTTCAGCTTCTCCGGCTTGAAGACCGCCGTCCTGCGCGAAGCGACCGTCCCGCCCTCGGCGGCGGCGCGCAAGCGGCACGCGCAACGCCGATAAACAGCCGGTGCTGCGCTCTGACCTCTCGGTTAGCGACGTGGCAGCCAGCTTTCAGAAGGCGCTGGTCGACGCGCTGGTCGAAAAGACCGTCCGCGCCGCCAGAGAGCACCGCGTCACCGAGATTCTGCTGGCGGGCGGCGTCAGCGCCAATCAAGCGCTGCGTAAGGAACTGCGCGCCCGCGCCGATCTGCCGGTGCGCTATCCGCCGCTCAACCTCTGCACCGACAACGCCGCCATGATCGGGGCGGCGGGGTATTACCGCTTCCTCGCCGGGCTGCGCAACGATCTGGCGATGGACGTCAAACCGATGTGGCATCTCACCAGCGACGCCTACAAAGAGTAAGCCACGCTTGAGCTGGCATCGCGGGCTTACTTCATGCGCACGCGATCAAGCTCAACCTCGAATTCATGCGCGAATTGTTTAAACCAGTTCGATAATTTCTTCCCGGCGAAGACGCTGCGTCAGCGAATTGCTTGTGGGATCAATCTGGGCTGCAGCGCTTGATCCAAGCTGTCCGCAGACTTTGCGCCCAACCGTCCTCTTGTGGAGTTTGTTGGTGCGCTTGCGATGTCAGGAGTTCAAGGACGGGTGAAGGTGCGGACGTGGGCTTCGGCAGCAATCGGCGAGATTTTGCTGGGCGGTTTACCGCGTGTTGCTTGACGATGTCTTCAACGTAAAAAAATTTGTCACAGGAGTTTTGCAATGCGCCGGAAATGCCCTTTTTACTGCCAACGCCAATCGCCATTGCGCCATTTTTCCGTATCCGCGCACAGACGATTGCAAAGTGACCGTCATTTGAAACAATGAAGTAGATATCGACTCGGCAGTCTTGCGACAACATCAAACTCACGTCCATCGCCAAAGCGAAATCAGTCGCATTTTCACGACTCTGTCCTGCTGCATAGTTGAACCCGAGCTCGCTGATGGTTTGTCGATGCGCGGATAGCGGCGGCTGTTCCAGTCACCATAGGCGTTTTTGAATACCGAGCGTGCCAAAACTAGCGCAGAACTGCAATAATCTGTTTGGTGTATCTAAGTTGAGCGTTATCAGCGTCAATCAAAAGAGCGAGGGTATTCTTAGAACTACTCATGAGGTCATCCTTCCACGGATTAGGGGGACAAAATATTTATGGAAGGATAAGAACGTGCGGCTTATAATTGCTCACCTGCATACTACCAGACTAACCGTCGGTAGGCACGTTGACTTACACCTAACCTCTGCGCGGGCAAAAAGCCCTACAGGTTCAAGGCAAACCCATCATCCGCGTCAATGGCATCTTTATGGGTATGGTGGGATTCAAAGCCCTTGCCTTGAGTGTTGCAGCCCCAAATGAAACAGCGGGAGCGAGAGCACCATCGGCTCTCCACGTGAGCACGCCTAATACAAGTATAAGGCATGAGTCAACCAACGATCATTGGCATATTTCGCATCGCGCGGTGACATCGAGCAAGGCTGTTTAAGCACCGCTGATCGCTTTAACAAATGTACAGCACACGTCCCCTCTCCCCGCTTGCGTGGGAGAGGGGTAGGGGTAAGGGTTCGATCATTTCTGCCGCAGCGGGCGCATCCCGTTGAGCGTCACCAGCAGCGCCGTGCCCACGTCCGCCAGCACCGCCGCCCAGAGCGAGGTCGCCCCCAGCAGCGCCAGCACCAGAAACACGATCTTGATCCCGAAGCTGATGGCGACGTTCTGCCGGATCAGCGCGCGGGCGAAGCGCGCCAGCTTGAGCGCCGCCGGAAGCTGAGTTAGGTCGTCCGCCATCAGCGCGACGTCGGCGGTTTCCAGTGCTTGCGCGCTGCCCGCCCCGCCCATCGCAATCCCGACCGTCGCCGTCGCTAACGCGGGCGTGTCGTTGATCCCGTCGCCGACCATAGCGACCGATTCGTACTCGCCGAGCAAAGCACGCACGGCGCTGACTTTATCCTCCGGCAGCAGATCAGCGCGGACGGCATCGACGCCGACCTGCGCCGCGACCGCCTGCGCCACCGCCGCGTGATCGCCCGTGAGCATGACCGTCTGCTGACCGAGATCGCGCAGTTGGCGGATTACGTCGGCGCTCTCCGGGCGCACCTGATCGGCGACGCCGATGTAACCGCGCACCTGATCACCGACACTTAACAGCATGGTCGTTTCGCCGCGCGCCTCCGCTTGACGCACGAGGTCGCAGAACGCCTCGTTGTGCGGATACTCGGCGTCGAACAGCGCGTGCGACCCGACTGTCACCTGCTTACCGTGAATCTGCCCCTGCACGCCGCGCCCCGCCAGCGATTCAACTCGCTCCGCCGCCGGATAGACCGCCGTCAGCCCACGATCCTGCGCCGCGTTGACCACCGCCTGCGCCAGTGGATGGCTGCTGCGCCGCTCGACGGCGTGCGCCAGCGCCAGCACGTCGTCGCAGCGCGAGCAGCTTTCGCCGGTCTCACAGTCAATCGAGCGCGCCGCCGTGACCGTTGGCTTGCCCTGTGTCAGCGTCCCGGTTTTGTCGAAGGCGAAGGCGCGCACGCCCGCCAGCGCTTCCAGATGCGCCCCACCTTTGATCAAAACGCCGCGCCGCGCCGCCGCCGTGATCGCGCTGATCACGGTCACGGGGGTGCTGATCACCAGCGCGCACGGGCAGGCGATCACCAGCAGCGACAGCGCGCGATACAGCCAGCCATGCACGCCGTCGACGTCGTAGAACGGGGCATTGAAGATCAGCGGCGGTACCAGCGCGACGATCAGCGCGACCACGACGACGGCGGGCGTGTAGACCCGCGCGATCTGGTCGACGATCCGCTGGCTGGGCGCGCGGGCGCTCTGCGCTTCCTCGACCATGCGGATAATCCGGCTGATGGTGTTGTCGGCACTGGTGTGGGTCACGCTGATTTCCAGCGCGCCCGATCCGTTGATCGTCCCGGCGAACACGACGTCGCCCGTGCGTTTGGCGACCGGAACGCTCTCTCCCGTGACCGGCGCTTGGTCGATTCCGCTCTCGCCCGCCGCGATCACGCCGTCGGCGGGCAGCCGCTCGCCCGGCTTGACCAGAATCAGGTCCTCGACGGCGAGGTCTTCCACGGGGACGATCTGTTCTTGAGCGTCGTGCAGCTTGATCGCCGTCGCCGGGACCAGCGTCATCAGCGAGCGGATGCTCTGGCGGGCGCGGTCGGTGGTGAAGCCTTCCAGCGCTTCGCCGACCGCGAACAGGAAGACGACCGTCGCCGCTTCCAGCGTCTCGCCAATCGCCAGCGCGCCGATGGCGGCGATGGTCATCAGCAGATTGATGTTGAAATCGTAGTTGATGCGCAGGTTGTTGATGCCGCTGCGCGCCAGCGGATAGAGCGCGATCAGCGTGGCGGCGACGAACAGCAGCGACGCCACCGTCGCGCTGACCAGTGACGCCAGCACGCCCAGTGCGATCAGCCCGCCGCCGATCACGGCGAGGCGGGTGTTGGTCTCGCGCAGCAGGTAGCGCGCGAAGGCGATGATCGCGTTTTCGCCCGGAGGGGCGGGTTTCAAACCCGCCCGCGATTCTTCGTCGACAACCTTGTAGCCCAGCGCCGAAACCCGCTCGCGCAGGGCGGTTTCGGGCACATCGCCGCTGAACTTGAGCGTGCCGCCGACGAAATCCACTTCGACGTTGCTCACGCCCGGAAATTTACTCACACCGTTGGTGATAGTCATGGCGCAGTGGGCGCAGTCCATCCCATCGATCTTGTAGGTTTTGAGGGTTGCTGCCATGAGGCATTCGCCTATCGATACGTCGTCTCAATACATGCGTAATCACACATATATAGCCTTAGTATAGGGCAGACTAGGGGAAAGGTCAATAACCGCCGGTTAACTTTTGGAACCCGCCGCTTCAGGACTATGCTTAACAGAAACTTTACCCTTCGGACATGGATCGATTGCGGGTTTGCGCAACGATGCGAGTGATCGATTCTGGGGTAAAGGCAGCGGGAGAGGGAAAACGCATGAAACTAAAATGGTTCTTCGTCTTGATCGCGGCGCTGCTGGGCGTCAAGGGTGTCGATGCGCAGGTCGCGCGGGAAACGATCACCGTCGACGGCGTCGAGCGCACCTACATCCTGCACGTCCCGGCGAGTTACGACGCCAGCACGCCCGTCCCGCTGGTGTTGGGGCTGCACGGCGGCGGCGGTAACGCGGCGCAGTTCTCGCGACGCAATCAGCTCACCACCCTGTCGGACGAGCACGACTTCATCGTCGTCTATCCTGACGGGCTGGATCACGGCTGGAACGACAGCCGCGAGCTTGATAACCGCACCAGTCACGACGACGTCGGTTTCATCAGCGCGCTGATCGATTATTTGAGCAGCCTGTACAACCTCGACCCCACCCGCGTGTTCTCGACCGGCGTCTCCAACGGCGGGATCATGTCCTACCGCCTCGCCTGCGAACTGAGCGACAAAATCCGCGCGATTGCGCCGGTCGTCGGGCTGATGCCCGCGCCGTTGGTCGAGTCGTGCGCGCCAGCGCAGCCGGTCGCCGTGCGCATCGTCGCCGGAACCAAAGACCCGCTGGTGCCCTACGATGGCGGCGGAGTCGGTTTCTTCGGCGGGCGCGGTCAGGTCCTTTCAGCCCCGGCGACCGCCGCGCTCTGGGCGGGCTACAACGGCTGCTCGACGGAAGCGAGCCTGACCAAATTGACCGACGTGATCGAGGTCACGACCTACGCGGGTTGCAACGCGCCGGTCGAACTTTACACCGTGATCGGCGGCACGCACGACTGGTATGGGCGGGTCGCCCGCAGCCACGATCCGATTGATGCCGCGACCACCGTCTGGGAGTTCTTCAGCAGCTTCTAGCCGAATTGCCTTTAGCTCCCCTCTTCTCGTTTTCAGGAGGACGTTTTTTGTGTGAGAGAAGAAATTAGCGTGCGCTGCACTCAAAACCTCACCCCCAACCCCCTCTCCATGCAATGGAGAGGGGAAGTTAAGGGCGAAACGAAGTTTCGCACCGCAGCGGGGTGAGGTGAGGTCAGCGTTACGGATTGACCGTCAGCAGCGAGGCGGAAATCCAGCCCTCGCGTCCATCATCCAACTGCACGTTGATCCATGACTGGTCGGCATTGTAGCCGAGGACGGTCACGGTCGTGCCGCCCGGCACCGCCGCGATCACGCCGTTGTTAGTGCCCGCGCCGCTGCGCATATTGACCGCGCCGCTCGACTTTACGGTCGCCGTCGCTGGCGGCTGAGTTGGCGCGGCGGTGGGCTGAGTCGACGGCATCAACTCGGTCGCTGCGGCGGTCGCCATGCTTTCCGGCTGCGGACGCCAGATCGCGTTGACGCCGTCCGCCGTATCAGTGGTCAAGCGCTGTAAATTCGAGCCGTCGGCGTTCATCACGTAAATGCTGTTGAGGTTATCCTTGCGCGCCGAGAACACGATCTGCGTGCCGTCGGGCGACCAGTTGGGCAGGCTGGCGGTGCCCACGTCGCTGGTGAGCGGCTGGACGTTCGAGCCGTCGACGTTCATCACGTAAATGTCGGCAGCGGTATCGCTCTGCCGCGACGCATAGGCGACCAACTCCCCGTCCGGCGACCAGACCGGCGTCCCGCTGATGTCGGTGTGATCGGAGAAACGATGCTGACCGGAGCCATCGGCGTTGATCAGGTCGATCTCAGCGCCGCTGCTCGGCTGCGACAGAAACGCGATCTGCTGTCCGTCCGGCGTCCAGACCGGCGAGGTGTCGAGCACGTTGTTATTGGTCAGTTGGCGCACGTCCGAGCCGTCGGCATTCATCACGTAAATCTCAAAATCGCCGTCGCGGTCAGAGGCGAACGCGATCTGCGTGCCATCCGGCGACCATGCTGAGTTGATGTCGTTGGCGGGATTGTCGGTCAGCCGCGTCACGTTGGCGCCGTCGGCGTCCATCGTGTAGATTTCGACGTTGCCGTCCCGACCGGAGACGAAGCTCAGCTTCTCCCCATCCGGCGACCAACTATTGACGAAGTCGACGCCGGGATCGTTGGTCAGGCGGACGGCGTTGGAGCCGTCGGCGTCCATCAGGTAGATTTCCATATTGCCGTCGCGGGTTGACGAGAAGGCAATTTGTCCTCCGGCGGCGGCTTGCGCCTCCAACTGACGTCCGCTGCCACTCACCACGATGGTCAAGCCTGCCGCTAGCAGCACGACAGCCAAACCCATACTCCACGCTCGCTTCCACTGCGGAAAGGCGGGGATAGCCATGATGATATTCCTTTGTCCACCACTAATCGTTGAATCGTATGATAAGCCTGTTAGCGGGGATGGGGGTAACAGTGTCCTGATGGGCGGCTCACGACCGTCCGTAGACTTCGATGCTCGCGCCGTTGATCTGGACGGCGGCGTCTGAGCAGAGGAACAGAATCACGTCGGCGAGTTCGTCCGCCTTCACCCACTTGGCGGGGTCGGCTTTGGGCATGTCGGCGCGGTTCTCCGGCGTGTCGATGATGCTCGGCAGCACCGCGTTGACGTTGATGCCCTGATCGCGCAGTTCGAGCGCCATGCTCTCGACGATCCGCAGCACAGCGGATTTGCTGGCGCTGTAGGCGGCGTTCTTCGCCCCGCCTTTGAGCGCGGGCTTCGCCGAGACGACCACGATCTTGCCGCCGAGCGCACCTTCGGTGCGCCTTGCACGCTCGACCATCGCTGCCGCCACGCGCCCGGCGGTGATATAGACCGGGCGCAGGTTGAGGTTGAACATCTGGTCGAGCACCTCGACGCCGCTTTCGTGGACGGGCTTGCCTGCCGCGTACCCGCCGACGGTATGCACCAGCGCGTCGATCCCGCCCAACCGGGCGACAATCCGCCCGACCAGCGCATCGACCGCAGCCGGATCGTTCAGATCGGCGGCTTCGGCGAGGGTTTCGGCGTTGAGTTCGTGCGCCAGCGCGTCGAGCTTGCTTTGACTGCGCGCGACCAGCGCCAGCTTCGCACCCTCGGCGGCGAACTTGCGCGCGACTGCGCTGCCGAGACTGCCACTCGCGCCGGTGATCAAGATCACTTTGCCGTCAAAGGCTGCCATCGCGCTACCCCCGCATCTTCTTCGGTTTCAGTTCGACCATCGTGCCTTCGTTCCACTGGTATTTTTGATTCATCAATGTCCGCACCGCTGCCGCGAGTTCTGGCTCTGCCGTCTCGTCAATCACCCGCCCGATCCCGTCAATCTGCGGAGTGTTGCGGCTGCCGATACAAAACGTGACTGCCGGAGTTGCCCGGATATTCCGCAGCCAGTCGGTCTGTCCGCCCTCGTTAATCAGGTAATAGCCCTCGTCGTGATGGACGAACCAGATTTCGATTTGGTGCGGCTTGCCGGACTTGCGCCCGATAGTCGTCAGATAGAGAAACTGCGGTTCTTGGTTCTCGGACATTGATTCACCTCACTGCTCAGCTTTGCGGATGATGGGCGCGCAGGCGCTCCGCCATGATGTGCATCACCCACAGCGCAAAGTTGGGCGTCTCGCTGACCATAAACAGAAAATGTTGCTGATCGACCGGAACGAGGCGACAAGGGGTCTTGGCGATGGCATCCGCGCTGCGTACAGCGTTGTCGATCAGCGCCATCTCGCCGATGATCCCGCCGCTCGTAGCGGTCTCGACGATTTTATTCTGCACGACAATGTCGATGTCGCCTTCCAGAATGGCATACATAGTATCGCCCGGCTGCCCGGTTTCAAAAATCTTGTCGCCCGGTTCAAACGTCACCACGTTGGTTGCGTGCCGAAACAACCCGATTAAATTGACCATAATATGCCCCCTCTCGTGCAGCCCGATTTGGGGCAATATTATGCTGGGCAATTGTTAAATTTGGGCTAAGGCATTCACGTATCGACAAAGGCGAAGTCGATGTACGGATCGCCGGTGTCGCGCAGCGCGCCGGAGTTGACGATCACGAGGCGCGAATCGGCGGCGCGAAGCTGGCGCAGGCGGTTTTCCAGCGTGATCGGCTGCAAGCGCGAGAACACCGCCGAGAAGACGTGATCGGGGTGCAGGGTCAGCGACCGGGCGAATAACCCAGCGCGCTGGAGGACGGCTTGAGCGTCGGCTTCGGAGGTGGCGAGATAGAGCGGGGTCTCGGCGGGCGCTGCGGGTGCGTCTTCCAGCAGGTCGCGCAGGTCGCGGATGACGTTTTGATAGGTTTGCAGCACGCCCTGATAGAAAGTAGCCCGCGACACGTCGCTGGCGTGAGTGACCCGCGTCTGTTCGCGCGCCTCGTCCGCCCGCGTCTCCCAGCGCTCGATCAGCTTGTGGAGGTCGTTCTCGTTCATGGCTGTGACCCTTACTGCTTGACGATCACCTGCACTTTGCCGGGACCATGCACGCCGAGGATCAGTTCCATCTCGATGTCGCCTGTCCGGCTGGGACCGCTGACGAAGCAGACATTGGCGCTGTCTTGCAGCGGGAGTCCGGCGGCGCGCTGCGCCGCGATCCAGTTTTCGAGGCGCGGTACGATCTGCTCCAGCGTGATCACAGCGACGTGTATTGGGGCGAGCACCGTCGGCAAGCGACCTTTGCCCGGCGCGGTCGTGAAGATCAGCGTGCCGGTGGTCGCAGCGGCGGCATCCGCGCCGGTCAAGCCGACCTGCGCTTCGGCGCTGGCGGCGAGTGTTTCCATCCGCAGATCGTCGCGAGCGTCCGGCTGGATAATGGTGATCCCAGCGTCGCGGATCGCCGCCTCCAGCCCCTCGACCGGGATGAAGGCGAAGTCCCACGCGATGATGCTCTGGGTTTTATGCGTCGCCAGCAGCTCAAGGACTTGGGCGCGCGCTTCGTCGTCGCCCGTGACCGGGATCACCTCGCCGTGCAGATCAGCCAGCTCGCGGCTGAAGCGTTCGAGCAGCGCGCCGGGCGTTTCGTCGGCTTGGACGGTCACGTCAAGGTATTGCTGCGGGCGCGGCGGCGCGTCCGGGAATGGACGGCGGGCGGCGCGCAGTTTTTCAAGGATGGTCTCGCGGGATGAGGACATAAGCGATCACTTTCAGTCAACGGCTCGCTATCAGCCGTTCGTTTTTGAAAGTATACCGCTCTTGAGCGCGGGCGTGAAAATTAGTTGGCTTACGGCGACAACATCCGCACGTTCAGGATTTCGTCGGCGTGCAAGGGTTCGATTGCCGATACCGGAACGACAATTACACCGATGCTATCGCGAACCGCGTTGAAGATTTCAAGAATGCAGCCTTCTTCGCCGCCGTCTGGATGAGGAACATACTCAACGAGTGTCAGGTACCCCAATCTTCATTCGGTTCAGATGAAACAAAAGTGCCTATCCAGATCCCTTTGTCTGTGCTCACCGCTAGATGTTGGCTATCGGGACTCCACGCTAAAGCGTTGACGAAACACGTGTCTGAGTCAACTTGCGTTGGGATAGTTTGATAATCATCGGCAACTGCTACTAACTCTATCGAGCAAGTGTTGATCGCACCATTTGTTACTGCCAACCACTTTTGATCAGGACTCCACCGTAAAATATCTGGAACAAAGTCAGAGATTGAATATTCAGTGATTGTTCCATCTATGTTGAGTCTGCAAATTCCATAGCCCTCATCCCCTGAAACTGCCAGTGTTCGGCTGTCATTTGCCCAGCGCACGCCGAGGTTATATGAAAGCATAAATGACTTAGCAGAACAGGGGGAAACAGGGATGCTGTCGCTGATAGTCTCTTGTGTGTAAACATCGAGTAAATCCCCATCTCGATTCCAGAAACCCATCACCGGAGGATGTCCTGCAATCCCTTTTAAATTATGGGGTGCCACAAAAAAATTCCCGTCAGGACTCCAGTCAAAAATGGAATACAAGGTACCAGAATTCTCAGCACGTTCCATTTCGCTTCCTGCGACATCAATCGTTTGAATGATTTCGCCTGTCTTTAGGGAAATGATGTCAAGGTCGCCCGAGTTATTTAAGGCAGCCACTGATTGAGAATCGGGACTCCAGTCTAGGCTAAAATAACCAAACTCATTACTAGACTCTCGTAAAAGGCGAAGTTGACCTGCTTCGGGGTCAAAAATGTATATCTTCCCTGCCTGATCGTAAGTGGCGATGAAACTGTTATCTGGACTCCACTCGACTGAAAATTGGATAGACAATCGGGACGATTGATTGGGGAAAGTAGTACGCTGTTTTATAGCGCCCGTTTGCCAGTCAAGGATGACAATTTCACCTGTCTTATCTAGTCCCGCAACCAGATCGCTACCCGATGGACTCCAATCGACCCCGACAGTCTGCTCAGACATAATTTGTGACCAAGAGACGTTGAAAGGGTCGGAAGTGGCATTGAGTGGTGAAACACTGAGGATTAACACCACTAGAACGAGCAGCGTTCCTGCGTGAAGTTTGGCTATCAAACTCATCACCACCCTGAACAAGTCAATTTATCCTAGGTTACAGCTCAACCTGATACGAAGTGCCATACTCAGTCGTTTGCTGCTAGACAGCGTCGGCTGGGATCATCATCCTTGCTTTGATCCGCCTCGCTTCTCTCGCCACCAATCGTGGAACGACTGATCGGCGAAGGGCGGGAAGTCGCGGTTCTGCGTCCAGCCGCTCAACGGATAGGGCATCGGCAGGTTGATCGGCGTGCCGGGTGCGCCGTCGCCGCTGATGGCGCGGGTGGCAGCGCTGGCGATCTTGCCGCCCAGCTCGAACAGCAGCGGATGGCTGAAGCCGAATTGATAGGCTTTCATGCCCGCTTTCCAGAGCGGGTCTTGCACCGGCTCAAGGTCGTGGCGCAGCCGCAGCAGCATGTCCGGGATGTTGATGTCCACCGGGCAGGCTTGCTTGCACGCGCCGCACAAGCTGCTGGCAAACGGCAGCAGCGCGGCGTTCTCCTTGCCCTTGAGCAGCGGCGTGACAATCGCCCCGATCGGACCCGGATAGACCCAGCCGTAGGCGTGCCCGCCGACGTTCTGGTAGACCGGGCAGGTGTTCAGGCAAGCCCCGCAGCGGATGCAGGCGAGCGCTTCGGCGTATTCGCCGCCGTAGATGCTGCTGCGCCCGTTGTCGAGCAGGATTAAGTAGAATTCTTCGGGACCGTCCGGCTCGCCCTCGCGCGCCGCGCCGGTGAAGGCGTTGACGTAGACCGTCATCCGCTGCCCGGTCGCGCTGCGCGGGAGGAGCTGCACCAGCGTGGCGAAATCTTCCCACGTCGGGATGATCTTCTCGATGCCGACGACGGCGATGTGCACCGGCGGTACGCCGGTCGAGAGCCGCCCGTTGCCCTCGTTGGTGACGATCACGACCGTCCCCGTCTCGGCGATCATGAAGTTGCCGCCGCTCATGCCGAAGTCGGCGGTCAGGTACTCCTCGCGCAGGCGGCGGCGCACGAAGGCGGTCATCTCGGCGGCTTCGGCGGTGTATTCCATGTCCAGTTTTTCCATGAACAGGTCGCGGATTTGCTCTTTGGTCTTGTGCATCACCGGCATGATCAGGTGGCTGGGGTGGTCGCCGCTGATCTGGACGATGTATTCGCCGAGGTCGGTCTCGGTGACGTGGATGTCGTTGGCGATCAGCGCGTCTTGCAGCCCGATCTCCTCGGTCGCCATGCTCTTGCTCTTGACGCCCTGCTTGAGCTTGTGCCGCTGGCAGATGTCGATCACGTGGGCGTTTGCCTCTGCCGCGTCCGCCGCCCACAGGACGTGACCGCCCGCAGCGGTGACGTTCGCCTCCATCTGTTCGAGCAGTTCCGGCAGATCGTGCAGCGCGCGCAGCCGGGCGCCCCGCGCCTGCTGGCGCAGCGCCTCGGCGTGATCCAGCTCGCCCATCACTTGACGGCGGCGGCTGTCGGCGTTGCCCGTCCCCCGGTCGAGCGCGGTTTGCAGCGTGATGTCGTTGAGCGCGATGACCGCTGATTGGCTGAATTGATTCGCTTTAAGTTCCATCAAGAGCCGCCTGTTCGTCTATATTTCCTATCTACTATACCCAATTTAGCCGCACTCGATCACGCCAGACTACGTGCGGGGAATGGGAATATCGGAGACACACTGTAATTCCCTGATTGCATGGCTTCTCGCCACGCCGTTTTTCTCCCCCTCTCTACGTAGTGGAGAGGGGGTCGGGGGGTGAGGTCACACCGCCCCAATCGCTCCGGCGCTTGATAGGGCGTCTCATTAATGGCATAATCGCTGTAATTCGATCCAGCCAACCCTACGGGACAGACGATGCCAAACGAAATCACCGAAACTGCACCCCTGAACGTGTTTGTTACCGGCGCGACCAACGCCTTAGGGCGCGAACTGGTTCGCCGCCTCAGCGCCGCCGGACATCACGTCGTCGGGGCGACCAACGGCTACGAGAATGCGGCGCTCGTGCGTGCCGACGGGGGCATCCCGGCTTACCCCGATCTCATGCGGGCGGGCGAACTCCACAGCGTGATGCAGGGATCCAAAACCGACGTGGTCATCAACGCCGCGCCGCAGCAAGCGAACCACCTGCCGCAACAGCCTGCTCACTGGGACGCCGACCTGCTCGACGCGGGGACGACGGCGCTGGTCGAGGCGTCGGCTGCCGCTGGCGTCAAGTTCCTGATCCACACCAGCTACGCTTTCGCCGATGCCCACGTTGACGAGCATGACGAGCACGCCGCCGGACTCGCCAAGCTGATCGCCGCCACCCGTGCGGGCGAGCAGCACGTACTCGACCATGCGCCAGCCGTCCCCGGCTGTGTGCTGCGCTTCGGCTTCCTTTACGGCGCGGAGTCGTCGGAACTGATCGCTATGCGCGACACGCTGACAATGCGCCGCCCGGTCGACAGCGGACCCACCGACAGCCACGCGCTCTGGGTCTACGTGCCCGACGCCGCCCGCGCGGTGATCGCTGCCTTGACGGTGCAGCCGTCCGGCGCGCAGTTGAGCATCGTCGATGATCACCCGCTCTCTCCGGCGGCATTTCTGAGCTACTTCGCCCAGAGTCAGGGCTTAGCCGTGCCCGAACCCGCGCCGCGTTTCGCTTTCTGGGCGCAGCCGAAACCGGAACAAGCGGCGCTGATGCAACTCAGCCCTCACGCCGACAATGCCGAAGCCAAAGCCGTGCTGAATTGGTCGCCGCGCTTTCCCGGCAGCGAGCAGGGCATTGAAGACATGCTGCTGACTTGGCGCGCGGCGAGCGTCAACGCTGAAGCAGCAGTTGAGGCGAATTAATGCTTAAAGGGGTGCTTTTTGATCTGGACGATACGCTGCTCGATTGGAGCGCGTTCGATTCGGACTGGACGGATCTCGAACGCGAGCATCTGCGTGGCGTGTTCGACTACATTCGCGCCGAGGTCTATCCACTGGACGACCCCGACAACTTCTACGCCGAGTTCCGCACCCGTACCAACGATGCTTGGATCGCCGCGCGCACCAACATGCGCGCCCCGCATCTCGGCACGATCTTGATCGAGGCGGCGGTCGCCTGCGGCGTGCCAACCGGGACGCTCGACGCGCATCGCTGCCTCGAAGCCTATCAATGGCGCGCCCATCACGGCACCGCAATGTTCCCCGAAGTCCCGGCGATGATCGAACTGCTCCAAGATAATCACCTCAAGGTTGGCATCGTCACCAACGCCTACCAACCGATGTGGCAGCGCGACATCGAAATTCAGGAGTACGGACTGTTCGATTATTTCCCCGACTGCCGTATTTCGGCGGCGGACGTGGGCTATTTGAAGCCGCATCCGGCGATTTTTCAGGCGGCGCTCGACCGGCTCGACCTCAAGCCCGCCGAGACGGTGTTCATCGGCGACAGTCTCGAAGCCGACGTCGTGGGGGCGCAGCGCGCCGGAATGCGCGCGATTTGGCGCGAACTTGCCCACCGCAAGCATCCCAGCAGCGCCATCACGCCCGACGCGCAGATCACGTCGCTGGAAGAAGTGCCCTCCATCCTCGACCTTTGGTATCCCGGCTGGCGCAGCAGCTAGTGTTCATGCTGGCTTGCCTTCGTTGGAGTGACTTGGCAATCATTGATGCGAGTTTGCTTGCGTTTAATTCCCCTCACCCTGCTTGCTGTCGCAAGCTGTCCCTCTCCCACGTAAACGGAGAGAGGGGGTCAGGGGTCGAGGGACGAGCACCACTCGTTTGTCAAGCTACCCCTTTGCAGTTTGTTTCGAGAAGCGTTCTTAGCCATGTCCATCAACAGCATTGACCAAAATCTCATCTTGACCGGCTATCTGGGTCCCGGTCAATTGACCATCGCCCGGCAGTCCGCCGAGCGCCTGCGGATGCCGTTCGTCGATTTCGAGCTGGTGCTCGAAGACCGCGCCGGGTTGAGCGGCGAAGACCTGCGCATCCGTTTCGGTGAAGCCCGCTTGAAGACGCTCGAAAGCGAGCTAGTGGACGAGGTGGCACTCTATCGCGGCACCGTGATCCACATCAGCGGCAAAACCTTGCAGCAGAGCAGCCACTTCGCCCGCCTCAGCGAGACCGGACCCGTGATCTGCGTCGTCGCCACGCTCGACGCGGTGCTGCGCCGCCTGCATCTGGCGCTGGGAGCGCGCTATCATGATCCCTACGAGCGTGACCTCGCGCTCGGCACGCTGCGTCGCGAATGGGCGATCCGTGCGCGCGAAGGAATCGTCGAGATCGACACCTCTTACCTCACCGAAGACCAGACGGTCGAAGCCATCACCTCGGCGTGGCGCGAAAAGTCCGGCGTCCTCGACTGGCGCGGGGGCTGAGATGGCGCTCGTTAGGCAGCACCGCGACGGGGCTAAACCCATCGCTAGCAGAGACGAAAGATTGCCCGCGCCACCCCGCTGCTGTTGGGTCTGTTCTCTTGGGTGACTCTGTTTACTCATTTCCTTTACGCCGTTCCGTGGTGAACCCTAACGCCGAGCGAGGTGCGGTCAAAAGACACACGAATTGTTATTGCGCGGCTTAGCTCGGTTTAATCTCGCGCTGACGGGACGGCGCTACAATCGCCTTGCATTTGGAGATCGGAAATCAGCAGGAGGCGATGCGGATGCGTGCGCGGATGTTTACTCTATTCTTCGTCGGCATCTTGTTGGGCAGCGCGGCGATGGTCGCGGTCTTCTATCCGCGTGTAGTCGCGCCGCAAGCGGCGTCCGCGCCGCAAGTCGCAGCGCTGGCGCAGATCGCCACTGCTGCGCCGACGCCCACGCCGCTCAGCGACAGCGTGTACGCCGAAGTCAGCGCCCAAGATCAAATCGTCATCAACCTGTACCAGCGGATCAGCCCGTCGGTCGTCCACGTCACCACCCAATCGCAGAGCTACAACCCATTCTACGGGGTCACGCCGCAGGAAGGCACCGGGTCAGGCTTCGTCTACGACACGTTGGGGCACATCGTCACCAACTACCACGTGATTCAAGGCGCGAGCGAGGTCGACGTGCTGCTGGCGGATGGGTCGTCGCTGACGGCGAGCATCGTCGGGTCGGACAGCTACTACGATCTGGCGGTGCTGCACATCGATGTGCCGCCGGACGCCTTGACGCCGCTCGAATTGGGCGATTCGTCGCAGCTTCAAATCGGTCAATCGGTCGCCGCCATCGGCAATCCGTTCGGGCTGGAACGGACGCTGACCACCGGGATCATCAGCGCTTTGGGGCGGCGGGTTGAAACCTCCGGCGGCGCGCTGATCGGTCAGGCGATCCAGACCGACGCCGCCATCAACCCCGGCAACTCCGGCGGACCGCTGCTCGACCTGCACGGGCGGGTGGTTGGCATCAACACGGCGATCAACAGCCCCAGCGGGGGATCGGTCGGCATCGGCTTCGCCGTGCCCGCCAACGTGATCGCGCGGGTGGTGCCCAGCCTCGTCAGCACCGGGCAGTATTTGCATCCCTCGCTCGACGCGACGCTGGTCGAACTCGGCACCGAGATCTCGCCTGCGTCGAACGGACCGCAGCGCGGGCTGCTGATCACGCAGTTGATCGCCGGTGGATCAGGGGACAAAGCGGGGCTGCGCGCCGCCTCGGTCGTTCAGCGCGGATTCCGCACCTACTATCAAGGCGGCGACATCATCACTGCCATCGACGGGCAGGCGATGACCTCGCGCAGCGACCTGCTGCTCTACCTAGAGGATCATCACAACCCCGGTGATCAGGTCACGCTGACGGTCTCCCGCGACGGTAGTTCGGTCGATGTGACGGTCACGCTCGATCAGCAAGCGATGTAGGATTTACCTCACCCCTAAATAGACTTGTCCGGTACTCGAATCAGCATCATTTGTCTCTTGCTGCCGCTGCTGACCCCACCCCCGACCCCTCCCCGACTTCAGGGAGGGGAGCGTACACGCCGTTGGCTGCCGACACGCTGCGTTTTTCCTGAAGCTGCGAGGCAAGTGCCGACAATTCGGGGCACGGTTAGGGAGCACGGCTATGTTTTGAATACCGGACAAGCCTTAAATCCCCTCTCCCTAGGAGAGGGGGCTTTAAAACTTGCTGAACTGTCTTTGCCCCTCTCTCAGGGAGAGGGGTGACGCGCGAAGCGCGGCGGGGTGAGGTTGAAATCCCACGCGATCTCGGAAATTCCCACAAATTCCAACAGCTCATTTTGCGCGTTGCGCTATTTATTGCTATGCTGACAGACTGTGCTGTCCGGTGGTCAATAGCTAAGAAACCCAATGAATAAGGGAACGATCTTCTACGCGCTCGTGATTGGAACACTGCTCCTCAGCGGCTGCTCGGCGGAAGCGACCGAACCGCCGCCAGCGACGGCGACGCTCGCGCCTAACGTGAGCCGAACGCCGCGTTTCACTGCCACGCCGATCCCCAGCCGAACGCCGCTGCCGACAACGACGTTCACGGCGTCGCCGACCGTTATTCCGCCGACACCCTCGGATACGCCAACGCCGTCGGCGACGCCGCCGATCCTCGGCAGCGTTAGCTCGCTGCAATCGATCAACGTGCGCGAGGGACCGGGCACCAACTTCTCGGCAATCGTCGCGCTGCGTCCGGCGACTCGCGTCGAAATTCTGGGACGCAACAACGATGGGACGTGGCTCAACATCCGTATGGAAGATGGCGACGAAGGCTGGGTCAGCGCTAACCTGATCCGTATTCAGGCGACGCCGACGCCGCTGCCGACGCTGACGCCTTCGCCGAACCTGACCGCGCTGGCACAGGGGACGCCGCTGCCGACTGCGCTGTTCGGCGGCGGGACGATCACGCCGACCCCGCCGCGCTCGATCTCGGTCGGGTCGTCGCCGACGCCGGTCGAGGAGAACGCGAACCCGGCGACGGTCGAGGGCTTGCAGCTCCCCAACATGGAAGCGATCAACGCGACAGCGACCGAGTTAGCTGGCGGCGGGCTGATCCCGCTGATCAATACCGGCAATCCTACCAGCGGCGCTCCGGTCGGCGGACCGACCGGCGGACCGATTGTCACGCCGAGTCCGACGCTTTCGCCGGAACCGGGCAGCGTCTCGACTCAGCGCGGCGTCGACGTGCTGGCGTACTGCGACGACCGCAGCTTGGGTGCGCCACCGCCGAGCAACCTCGCCGCCGGATCGACCATTGACGTGTTCTGGAACTGGTTCGCCAAGACGCGCCAGCAGGTCGAGGATCACCTGAGCGCGGCGACTTACGAAGTCCGGTTGGATGGGCATACGCTCCATTACGAACCGTATCAGGGCAGCATCCAGCAGGAGAACGGGTTGTACGTGGTCTACTGGTTCGTCCCGTCCGATCCGCTGGAAGCGGGGCAGCACACGATCAGCTACCGCGTCACGTGGTCGCGGGCGATCTTCGACGGCTTCCAGAACTTCGGACCGGGCACCAACAACGCCGAGCAAACCGGATCGTGCACGTTCAACGTGCGCTAGAACTACCCCTCAACCCCTAACCCCTTCTCCCACGCAAGCGGGGAGAAGGGGAACAAACCTGCCGATTTAGAGTTTCAGAGGTTAGATGCATGGCTTGAGTCGGGGCGCACAACCGTGCGCCCCGTTTGGTTGTGAACGACTAGAAGCCTTGTGCCTCGTACTGAATGCCGTTGAAGCTCACAGCGTCCGGCGCGAGCGCAGCATGAGCGTCCGTGTCGCCCTTGAGCACGTCGAGCAAGAATGCTGTTGTGAAGTGGTTCATCAGGTCGTGGGCGCGATCCACGTCCCACACAGGATCGGAGCAGAAGAAGTAAACGCCCAGATCGATAATGGTCGGTGCATCGGCACAGCTTGTACTGGCGATGTAATGGTCGGCGTTTTCGAGGGTCACCAAGATTTTTTGCTGGCTGGCGATAGCGTCGTAAGTGGGGCGGACGCCCCAAAGATAGGGCGTGGAGGTGTCGAGCGTTCCGCCGATCGCGAGGACGGGGATGGTAATCTCCGCCAGCCCTTGATCGCCGAACATGTACGAGTCTCCGGCGATGGTGACGATGGTGTCGACGCGCGGATCGCCTACCGAGGTCCACAATCCCGCTGGCGCGGAATCAAGCCCGGCTAAGCTGTCGCCATCTCATCCTGCCGATCAGCAAAGACGCACAGGAATTGGTTGGGGTCATCCGGCGCGAGCTTGGCACAGCGAGCGGCGAAGTCGTCCATGTTATAGCGCGCGCCAGCAGCGGCAAGCGCGGTATAACCGCCATAAGATTGCCCGGCGACGGCGATGCGATCCATGTCGATCAACCCGGCTAATGCGCCATCGGGCGCAGTCAGCGTCGCCGCGTAATCGATCGTGCGAGTGATCGCCAGCGGTCGCATAACCGTTGTGTGGACGAGATCGGACGAGGTTTCGTCGGTGAACTCTTGATGATCGGGTCCGATGACCACAAAGCCATAGGAGGCTAGGTGTTCGACCAACCAAGCATAGAAGATCGACTCGGTTCCCAATCCATGTGAGAACACGACCAGCGGGTAGGGTCCGGCGCTCAAATCGGGTGCGGCGTCGACGAGGGCGTGTCCAGCGATTTCGGAAGTGCTGTCAATTTGATACTTCATCCAACTAATGACATAAGTGGTCGTTTCCGCCGCTGCTGTCGGGTTCAGCGCCGGATACCACACACGAAGGTCGTGGGGGTTGGTTTCCCCTTCCAGCACAAAGCTTTGCTCGCCGACCCAGTATGGTCCGTGCAGAGCATAGGTCGGTGCGTCGGGGCGTAAGCCCGTCTGCGCAGGCAGGGTTTCATCTTGTGCCCATACGGGTGCCGAAAGCGAGAGCAGAAGCGCCATCGAACTGAGGATAACGAAGAATGCCCAAGTGTGTTTCATAGCCCTTTCTTTCTATGTGTTATAAATAATTACATCATATAGCCAGTTTAAATAACAAAATAGTGATATATGTCATATGTGATTTCGGGGCGCTCGGTTGCGCGTCAGCGCCGCATAAATCAGCCCTTCGCAGGTCGGTGCAATCGACGTGAAACCAACCCGAATCGGTGCTCGTTTTTCGCGCTCGCCCCTGTTACTATTTAACTAAATTCAAATGATGAGGACGTCACAATCATGGGTGAAAAATATAACGCGCTGGTCGAACGGCTGAAGGAGATCCGCAACATCAACAACGCGGGCGCCGTGCTGGATTGGGATCAGCAGGTGAACATGCCGCCGGGCGGCGCTGCCGCGCGTGCCAGCGCTTTGTCGACCCTCGCGCGGATCGAGCACGATATGCTCGTCAGCGACGAGACCGCGCGGCTGCTCGAAGACGCCGAAAAAGAGATCGCGGGCGCGGATTACAACTCGGATGAGGCGAGCTTGATCCGCGTGACCAAGAAGGATTACGACGAGGCGACCTGCCTGCCGAGCGAATTGGTCGGCGAGCTGGCTGAGACGACGGCGTTAGCGCATCAGGTGTGGGCGAAAGCGCGCGCCAACAACGATTTCAAAGCGTTCGCACCGTCGCTGGAAAAGATCATGGACTTGATGCGGCGCGAAGCCGAAGCGTTCGGCTACGAGGCGCATCCCTACGACGCACTGCTCAACCTGTACGAGCGCGGGATGAGCGCCAGCCGGGTCAAGCAGATTTTCGACGCGCACAAGCCCGATCTGGTCGCGCTGATCGCGGCAATCAAGCCGCGCAGCGGCGACGTCAGCGACGCGCCGCTGCACCAATCGTTCGACGTGGAAAAGCAGCGCCAATTCGGACTCAAGGTCGTCACGGCATACGGCTATGACCTTGAGCGCGGGCGGCAGGACGTGGCGGTGCATCCTTTCTGCACCCACTTCTCGCAAGGGGACGTGCGGATCACCACGCGCTTTAATCCCGACTTCCTGAGTCCGTCGCTGTTCGGCACGATGCACGAATCCGGTCACGCGATGTACGAACAGGGGATCGCGCCGTCGCTGGAAGGCACGTCGCTCTCGAATGGGACGACGCTGGGCGTTCACGAGTCGCAGTCACGCATGTGGGAGAACTTCGTCGGGCGGAGCAAGCCGTTCTGGACGTGGGCGTATCCGCAGCTTCAGGCGATCTTCCCGCAGCTTAACGGCGTCGATCTGGAGGCGTTCTACAAGGCGATCAACAAGGTGCAGCCGTCTTACATCCGCGTCGAAGCCGACGAAGCAACTTACAACCTGCACATCATGCTGCGTTTTGAGCTGGAAATGGCGTTGATCGCCGGGGACGTGAGCGTCGCCAAGCTGCCGGAGGAATGGAACGGGCGCTTCGAGTCGTTCTTCGGCATCACGCCGCCGACCGATACGCTGGGTGTGCTCCAAGATGTGCATTGGTCGAGCGGACTGTTCGGCTACTTCCCGACCTACGCGCTGGGCAATTTGCTGGCGGCGCAGTATTTCCGCAAGGCGCTCGCCGACCGTCCCAGCATCCCGGACGACATCGCCAACGGCAAGTTCGACACCCTGCTCGGCTGGCTGCGCGAGAACATTCACCGTCACGGGCGCAAATTCACCGCCGAAGAACTGACGCAGCGCGTCACCGGCGAGAGTATCGATCCGAAGTACTACATGCAGTACCTCAACGCTAAGTACGGCGAGATTTACGGGTTGTAAATCATAAGGGCGCACAACCGTGCGCCCCTACAGCGAAATCGATCATAGCCAAAAATGTAGGGGCGTTACATGTAACGCCCCTACGGACAATGCGATCTACGGTTAAAAATGGTGGGGCGGGTTTCAAACCCGCCCCTACGCGATCTTGGCGTTGGTGAACTGCTTAGCGCCGGGTTGGAGGCGGCGGTGGCGTGCGCCCGCGCATCAAGACCACCACGATGATGATGATCACGATGATCACGACCAGCAGGATGATGATCGGCGTGATGTCGCTGGTTGCGGGCGGCTCTTGCGCTTGAATTTCGGTCAGCGTCGCAGAGGGCTGCGGCGTCGAGGTGTCGGTCGCGCCCGCCTGCGCTACGCCGCTGATCGGCGTTGCCGTGCGAATCAGCGTCGCGGTCGGTCCGACGGCTGTCAGCCGGATGTCGAGCGTCCCCTGCGCGTCGGAGGTTGCCGAGGCAGCAGTATCGCTGGTCGCTTGGGCGCTGGTCGCCAACACGTTGGCGCGAACGGTCGCATTGGCGGCGGCGGTTCCGGTCGCGTCGTCGCTCAATGCCTGCGCCGAGACGGTCTGCTGAGCGGCTTGTTCCCCGGTTGCGACCGCGCTCTGGGTTTGCTCGACGCCAGCGGTCGCCGTCTGCTGCTGGCTGACCTGCGTTGCCGTCGCTTCGAGCGCTTGGCGGGTGGCGGTCGCGTCGCGGACGATCTGGGTGGCGGTCGCTTCGAGCGCGGCTTCGGTTGCCTGCACTCCCTGTGTCGCCTGCGTATCAAGCGCTGCCTGCGTGATCTGCGCGGCTTGGGTCGCTAGGATCATGCTGGTGGTCGCTCGCGCTTCGGCGGAGAGCGTGGCGGCGTCCGACTGGACGGTCGCTTGGGCATTGCGGGTGGCGATGCTGTTCTGCGTCGCTTGCGATGAGATGTGCGCCTGCGCGTTGGCGGTCGCCAGCGTGTCGCGGGTGGCTAACTGCGCTTGCGCGGCGGCGGCTGCCCGCATGGTCGAGCGGGCGCTGAGCGTCGCCTGAGCGATGTCGGTCGCCGTGACCCGCGCGTTCTCGGTCGCGGTCGCCTGCACGTCGAGCGCTGCCTGTGTGATTTGCGCCTCGCGGGTAGTGGTGGCGTCGAGGCTGGTCTGGGTCGCCGCTGCGTCGAGCGCCTGCTGCGTTGCTTGGCTGTCGCGCGTCGCTTGTTCGATCAGCGCGGCTTGGGTGCTGACGAACACGGCGGTCGCCTGAGCAACTGCCGTCCCGGTCGCGGCGCTGATCGCCTGCTCAGTCGCGCGGGCGTTGCCGGTCGCTTCGATCAAGGCTTGCTGGGTAGCGGTCGCTTGGGTCGCTTCAGCCGCCGCCGTCATCTGCATCTGGAGCGTGGCGAGGTTGTTCGCCAGATCGGTCGCGCGGACGGAGTTGGTCGCGGTGGCGTCAAGGCTGGTTTGAGTCGCGGTCAAGTCGAGCGCCTGCTGGGTCGCCTGTTGGGACTGCGCCGAGGCGGTCATCTGCATCTGGAGCGTGGCAAGGTTGTTCGCCAGATCGGTCGCGCGGGCGGAGTCGGTGGCGGTTGCATCGACGCTGCTTTGGGTCGCGGTCGCGTCCAGCGCTTGCTGCGTCACCTGCTGTGACTGCGCCGAGGCGGTCATTTGCAGTTGCAGGGTAGCGAGGTTGTTGGCTAGTTCGGTGGCGCGGGCGGAGTTGGTGGCGGTCGCCTGCGCTGCTTCGGTCGCTTGCGCGGCGTTAGTCGCGCTGGCAACGGCGTTCTGCTGTGCGGTCGCCTGTGCCGCTTGAGTCACCTGTGCAACCTGCGTCGCGGTGGAGAAGGCGTTCTCGGTCGCGGTCGCCTGTGCTGCTTGAGTCACCTGCGCAACCTGCGTCGCGGTGGCAAGGGCAAGGTCGGTCGCCCTCGCTTGGGCGGCTTGGGTCGCCCTCACTGCCTGTACAGCCTGCGCGGTCACGACCGCCTGCTGAGTCGCGGTGGCGACTGCCGCTTGCGTGGCGGTCGCGGCGGGTTCGGACGAGATCGTGAAGGGAAGGTCGAGCGTGCTGCTCTGCCCGCTGGTGTTGCCAGCAATGATCCGCAGCGTATGGTCGCCGGGGGCGAAGTCGAGGACGTGGAGGGTTACGCCGAAGGGCGCGCTGGTCTGATCGGCAAGTATTTCGCCATCGACGTTGAAGGTGACGCGAGCGATGGGCGTTTGGGTGCGAAGGTCGAGTGCCACGTCGCGGTCGGCGGTGAGCGTTTCGCCCGCCGTCAAGCCGCCCACGCTGATCTGCGGGGGCAGCGCCGCGACGACGAAGTTGATCTGCGCTGCGTTGGTGAGTCCGCTGGCGGTCGTCGCCGTGACGATCAGCGTATTCCCGCCCGGCGGCAGCGCCATCGGGTCGATGGTGTAAGTATCGTTGGTCGGTTCGAGCGTGAAATCGCCGACCTTGACGTCAAGCTGCGCGACCGCGCCTTGCGCGGTCACATTGACCATGAAATCGACCGGCGCATCAACCGCTTGCCCATCCTGCAAACCGATGATGGTGATCTGTGGGGGCAGCGCGGCGACGGTGAAGGGGAAGACCTGCTCTGCCGAGACGCCCGCCGCGTTGGTCACGCTGGCGGTGACGGTGTTGCCACCGGGCGCGAATTGGAGCGGGTCAATTGTGAAGCTGTAGGGCGCGCTGAGGTCGGTGAGGTCGCCGCCATTGAAGCCAATGCTGACAGCGGTAGTCTCGGTTTGACCGCGTGCTCCGACCGTGATCGTCTGCGGCTGCGCGATGTCGCCCAACGTGCTCAAATCCGGCGATAAGCGAATCTGCGAGGGCAGCGCGGCGACGGTCAGGTCGATCACGCCGGTGCCGGTATCGCCGTCGGCGTCGGTCGCGGCGACGGTCAGCCGGATCGTGCCGGGCGGGTAGTTGAATGGATCAATCGTCAGCGTGTAAGGCTGCGCGCTGAGCGTAACCGGCACGCCGTCGTCGACCTGATAAGTAACTTGGCTGAGCGGATCGTCGTGGAGGATAGTCGCGGTGATCTGGGTTGGCTCGGTCAGCGGTTGATCGAGCGGGGGCAACTGGACGACCGGGACAGGGATCGGGGCGCGCAGGGTGGTGCTCGCCTGAACGATGCCGTCCGGCGTGGTCGCTTGCAGCCCCAATTCGTACTCGGTGCCGTCGAGCGGCAGCGGCGCGTCGAGCGTGATCACGTACTGGCTGCGGAGCTTGGCTGCCAGATCAGTGTAAATCTGCGTCAGTTGATCGGGCGTGGGTGACTCGTAGTTCCCGGCGTTGGTGCTGCCGGAAAGCTGCTGAAGGTAGGTGCGGTCGAAGCCGTAGCCTAAGCCGATGGTGTAAATCGGGACGCCACGCACGATGGCTTCCTGCACCGCATCGCCGCGCGCGACCGTGCTGTTGTCGCCGTATTCCGCGCCATCGCTCAACAGGATCACGGCGCGGCGCGGCGTTGGCGACTGAGCGGCAAGCTGAGTCGCTTCGTAGGCGGCTTGATAGAGCGCTGTTTCGCCCGCCGCGTAAACCGAGTCGATCACCGAAAGCAGCGTGGCTTTGTCGGTGGTGTAATCCTGCGCTAGGCGGACGTGAGTGCCAAAAGTCATGATGGCGACCGGGTCGTTGGGTCCGATGTTCTCGACAAAGGCGCGCGCCGCCTGCTTAGCGTTGTCGATGGGCGCTCCCGCCATGCTGGTGCTGACGTCAATCGCCAGCACGACGGCGAAGGGCAGGTTGTTATCGGTGATATTCTCGACGTTGGTGATCTGCGCTTGCCCGACCAATTCCCCGGTGAGCGCGAAATCGCTCGCCGTCAACCCGCGCAAGGGC
Organism: uncultured Chloroflexia bacterium; assembly: GCA_963826685.1. GTDB lineage: Bacteria > Chloroflexota > Anaerolineae > Aggregatilineales > Phototrophicaceae > Flexifilum. The sequence goes on from CAWGYC010000015.1 coordinate 92,478, forward strand.
TGTCCTAGATTGTCGTAGACGTTGGCGGTGACTGTGATGACCGGCATCTCGGTGGCATTCACGCCCGTGATTTCGAGGCGTGCAGCAGGGGTATCCTGCGCTCCCAAGACGAGCACCGGTACGAGTAGAATCATAAGAAGAAGGAACGGTCGTAATTTCTTCAAAGCGCGCTCCGAATTTTCTCTCATTTTCGTCTTATGTTAACGGAATTCCCGCCGAATGCAACTTTTGTCGAGGGGCGTCCTGAAGGGGCGGCGATGCCGGTAGCAGGCACGAAAAAGCGTAAAGATGTTCGGCTGATCAGCGGCGGATGGCAGGGCGGGGCGGGCGTGTGTCAACAATTTGTGTGAATACTATCGCCTTTAGGGAGCGATGGTTTAAACTTGTGAAGATGGAGTCGCTTAAGGATTGCAGATGCGCTGGATAGTCGCGCTAGGCTGGCTGCTGTTCATGGCAGCTTGCAGCCCCACCCCGGCGAGCGATCAAAACGCCAACGCCACCCCGCCCAACGTCGTCGTCTGGAACCACGATGCGCAAACGGTGATCTTTCGCGCCGACGTGGTTGGCGGCGAAAGCGACTTCCGCGCGCGGAATGCTGTCCCCAACTGCACGATCTACGGCGACAACCGGATGGTCTGGCTCAACGAACTGGGACCCTTCACGATTGAAGTGCGTGAGGATCGCCTGCCGGACGGCGCGATCAGCGCGTTCGTCCAGTATTTGACGACCAACGAGCGTATCTACACCTACGACGCGCTGCTGCCTCAAGTCGAGCAGGAGTCCGATGTCAACCCGGTGGTCGAAACGGTGCTGATCAACGTCAACGGCATTGAGCATCACGGCAACTCGCTGGGCGGCTGGAATCGGGACTGGTTTCCGCGCGTGCTGAACGCCTGCAAAAGCCTCGGTTTGACGCCGGTGCTGGTCGCGCCGTCGAGCGGCTGGCTCTCGGCAAACGAGGTGCCCTTCAGTATGCAGCCGCCGCTCGTGACGTGGGACTCGGTGCAAATGGGCATCAGCCTCGCCAGCGCCCCGTCGGATGCGCCGAAGTGGATCAGCGGCGACGCGGCGGTGAGTTTGTGGCAGACGCTCCACTCGCTGCCCGCCAACATGATCTTCGAAGACGGCGATCATTATTACGAGGTCGCGCTGCAAGTCCCCGGCATCACCCGCGACTCGCCGCCCGCGCCGTAAAGGGAAGTCAATCTCATTCCCTAACTTGTACCGCGACGGGTTTAAACCCGTCGCTACCCCAAAACGCGACCCACTGAAGGGGTCGCAAGGACAAAAGACGTTTTGAGTCGCTCCTTTAGTGAGCGACGAATTCCTGAGCCGGGGGTTTAAACCCCCGGCGATGTAGGCGGAGCGCACAATAAAACGCTGGTCGCCAACCCTGCAAGGTCTCACCCAAAATCACGTAAATAAAAAACCCTCAGATCATCTGAAGGTTAATTCTGTCGTTTGACGGCGCTAAATGAATTATCCTGATTGCTAGTTGTCGATGCTTTGCTCAAAACCTCACCCCCCAACCCCCTCTCCATGCATGGAGAGGGGGAGCTAAGCGCAGCGCAGCGGGGTGAGGTCAGGAACCAGCAATCACGGTATGAATTAGATGCGGGCGTCCTTGCCGCCGAAATCGCTGATTTTGCGGTAGAAGCTCTGGAAATTGTTGTTGCTCGTCCAGAGCATGAAGTCGTAAAGCTGGTACAGTGCGATCACCCGTCCGACGACTTCGCTGAGGATGTTGTCGGTGCTCAATTCCGGCGCTTCCGGCTCGTACCACACGCCGATGCGCAGCCAGTCCTGCCCGTCGGCGAAAGTCCCCATCCACTCGTCGAGGATGTTGCCGCGCAGCAGTTGGCGGCTGGTCAAGTGCATGTCGCTCAGTTCGACGCCGCCCCAGAAGCCGAAGCAGTAGTCGCCATCGACGTGCTGGATGATCCCGCGCAGGGTGTCGCGGTGCCGCGCGACCGCCAATTTGCCGATCAAGTTGCGCTGATCCCACCACGAGAGCGGCGCCATAATCAACTCGACGGCGAAATGCTCCGGCGTGATGCGGAGTTCGATCACCGGGTGCCGGTAGACTTCAGGGTTATCCGCTATGCCAACTCCATCACGTCCCATCAGCCGTTCGACTAGCAGCCCCTGCTCGCGAGAGCGCAGATAGGGCAGCGACATCCCGGCGATCTCGCCAGCACAGGCTGCCGAGCGGTTGGAGATCAGCGCTGATTTGTTCCAATTGGGGTGTAAATCGTAGCTGTGATCGCGGGTGCGACGGTAGAGCGTGCGGTGCAGTTCGTATAATTTGTCGTGAACGGTGGGGGTGTCCGTGCCGGGCAGCGAGGCGAGCGCGTCGTGATCACGTTTTGTGAAATAAGCTGTAGTCATCACACCCTCCTCAAGAAAAAAGAAAAAACTTAATTAACCCCATGAGACGAATGATAAATTAAGTCTTCCTACAAATCTACCAAATCTCGGAGAATTCATACAAGTTTCACGAAACCTCAAGGATAAGGCTAAGTGCGACGTTACGGTTGCGGTACCCACATAGCGTAATCATGCCGATCCTCACAGCGCAGCGCGAGCCGCGAGCGTCATAAAAAACGGTGTCGATTGTCATCCATAACCGGGCGCGGTTAGCGAACCCGCTTGGGAATGCTTACAATACGCAATACAGGATCGACCTGTGTAGACAGGAGAAAAAAGATGGCAATTACTCAACAGGATGTTTTTGAATATCACCGTCGTGGACGCCCCGGCAAAATCGAGGTGACGCCGACGAAGCCGCTCGACACCCAACGCGACTTGTCGCTTGCTTACTCACCGGGCGTTGCCGAAGCCGTGCTCGAAGTCGCCCGCGACCCGCTGACCGCCTACGAACTGACGGCAAAATCCAACCTCGTCGCCGTGATCTCGAACGGCACGGCGATCCTCGGCTTGGGCAACAAGGGACCACTCGCTGCCAAGCCGGTCATGGAAGGCAAGGGCGTGCTGTTTAAGAAATTTGCCGACATCGACGTCTTCGACATCGAGATCAACGCCAAGACGGTCGAGGAAATGGTGACGGTGATCCGCGCGCTCGCCCCGACTTTCGGCGGCATCAACCTCGAAGACATCAAAGCTCCGGAGTGCTTCGACGTCGAGCGGATCCTTAAGGAAGAACTCGACATTCCGGTCTTTCACGACGACCAGCACGGTACGGCGATCATCTCCGGCGCGGCGCTGCTCAACGCGGTCAAGATCACGGGCAAGAAGCTCGAAGACCTGCACATCGTCGTCTCCGGCGCAGGCGCGAGCGCGATTGCCTGCTCCGACTTCTACGTCACGCTCGGTATCCGCAAAGAAAATATCATCATGTGCGACAGCACCGGCGTGATCTACGCCGGGCGCGAAGAGAACATGAATAAATATAAACTGAAGTACGCCGTCGAGACCGATGCACGCACACTGGCGGATGCCACGCGCGGCGCGGACGTGTTCCTCGGTCTGTCGGGCGCGGGCGTGCTCAAGCCGGACATGGTGGCGACGATGGCGGAAGACCCGATCATCTTCGCGTTGGCGAACCCCGACCCGGAGATCACTTGGGAAGATGCCTATTCCGTCCGCAAAGACATCATCATGGCGACCGGGCGCGCCGATTATCCAAATATGGTCAACAACGTGCTCGGCTTCCCCTTCATCTTCCGGGGCGCGCTCGACGTCTACGCCACCCGGATCAACGAGGAAATGAAGCTGGCAGCAGCGCAAGCGCTGGCTCAACTGACGATGGAAGACGTGCCGGACAGCGTGCTGACGGCTTACGGGCTGTCGTCGCTGCGCTACGGGCGCGAATACTTGATCCCCAAACCGCTTGATCCGCGCGTGCTGCTGTGGGTCGCCCCGGCGATTGCCAAGGCGGCGATGGAAAGCGGCGTCGCTCGTCGCCAGATCGACCTTGTGGCTTACCGCGAAGAATTGATCAGCCGTCAGGGTGTCGGGCAGCAGACGCGCAGCCGGATCGTCAGCAAGGCGAAGGCGGGCAGCAAGAAGCGCGTGATCTACGCCGAAGGTGAGGAGTTGAAGATCATCCGGGCGGCAGCGCTGGTCAAGGACGAGGGCTTAGCCGAGCCGATCCTGATCGGCAGCGCCGACGTGATTAAGGCGAAGATCGAGGAATTGGCGCTCCATTTTGAGCCGGAGATCGTCGATCCCTTCGACAACGATCTGCGCGCGAGCTATGCACCGATACTTTACGAGCAGCGTCGGCGCAAGGGCGTGACCGAGGCGAAAGCCCTATCACTGCTGCGCGACCGCAATCTGCTCGGCTCGATGATGCTGGCGGACGGCAAAGCCGACGCTTTCATCAGCGGCTTGACCTTCGAATATCCCGACGTGCTGCGTCCGGCGCTGCAAGTTTTCCACACGCGCCCCGGCGTCAGCCGCGCGAGCGGCGTCTACCTCGTGATCGTCAAGAAGCAGCGTCTATCTGTTCACCGACGCGACCGTCAACATCGACCCGGACGCGGCGACGCTCTGCGAGATCGCCATCAGCGCGTCGGACTTCGCCAAGACGCTCGACATCGACCCGAAGGTCGCCATGCTGTCGTTCTCGAACTTCGGCAGCACGCCGCACCCGCTTTCGCAGAAGGTCAGCGACGCGGTGGCGCTGGTGCGCGAACGTCGCCCGGACATCTGCATCGACGGCGAAATGCAGGCGGATACCGCCGTCGTGGTCGATCTGGTCGAGTCGCGCTATCCGTTTAGCAAGGTCAAGGACGCCAACGTGTTGGTCTTCCCCGACCTCGGCTCCGCCAACGTCGCCTACAAGCTGCTGGCTCGGTTGGGCGGCGCGGAAACGATTGGACCGATCCTGCTCGGCATCGGCGCGCCGGTTCACGTCCTGCAAGCCGGTGACGACGTCGAGGACATCGTCTCGATGACCGCCGTCGCCGTCATGGACGCGCAAAGCCGGAGCTAGTTCTTTACCCCTCACCCCCTAACCCCCTCTCCCACGCAAGCGGGGAGAAGGGGAAAAGTGCGGATTTTGTCTCTTCCCCGAAAGGCAGCCCTATGGAAATCGTCCCGTTTTCGCCTGCTTATCTCTCCGACATGGTGGCGATCTTCACCGCCGACTTCCGCGATCTGCGGGCGACCGTCCCGGTGCTGCCCGACACCTTCGCTGACCCCGCTTACGTCGCGGCGCGGTTGGAAGGCTTCTTCGACCACTTTCCCGGCATCGTCGCGCTGGACGGCGATCAGGTGGTCGGCTATCTCGGCTGGATCGAGGCGGATGATTTTCGCGGGGCGGGACGTTACGGTGCGTATATCCCGGAATGGGCGCACAGCGCGCAGGGGAACAAGCAAGTCGTGTATCGCGTGCTGCTGAACGAAGGCGCGGCGAAATGGGCGGAGTCCGGCTGCGGCGTCTACGCGATCTCGCTGCTGGCGCACGACCGGGCGCAGCACGATTTCTGGTTCTGGAATGGCTTCGGCTTGATCGTGGTCGATGGGATTCGCCCGATTGATCCGCTCAACGTGCCGTCGCCGGACGGAATCACGATTCGCAAGGCGACCGGCAATGACGTGCCCGCCATCGCGCGGCTGGAACTGGATCACGCGCAGTACTACCGCCGTCCGCCGATCTTGATGGCGGCTTACGATCCGCCAAACGGCAAGGCGATTTGGGACTTCATCGCGCGAGCGGACTGCAGCTACTGGCTAGCGCTCGACGGCGACGAGTTGATCGGTATGATGCGCTTCGAGCCGCAGGGCGGCGGCGCGGCAGCGATCCTCGAAGCGCCTGACAAAGTACATTGCACCGGCGCGTTTGTTCGACCGACGAGTCGCAGCAAGGGAACCGGGGCGGCGCTGCTCGACGCGGCATTGCGGGATTACGCGGCGCGCGGTTTCGCCCGCTGCTCGGTCGATTTCGAGTCGTTCAATCCCTATGCGCGGGCGTTCTGGCTCAAGTATTTCACGCCGGTGCGGTTGTCGGTGGCGCGAGTGCCAGAGCTACAGCCAGAGCAATAGTGAAAAGCAACTAGAAGTTAGCCATTACAGAACTCATGAGCTAATATCCATGTGTATTTCATCGAAATCAGAAGGTGAGAATCATGGCTGGCAAAGGGCGCGAGTTTGAAAAACTGGTTGAGAAACTAGAGAAGCTGCTTGCCGGAGATGATGTTGAAATAATTCGGAACGCTAGGCTGCATGACAAAAGAACCGGAGGAGAAAGGGAAATAGACATTCTCCTCAGGACAAAACTCGGCGGTTCTCACGAAATCAATATCATACTTGAATGTCGGGATCGCAAAGCGAAGCCAGATGTTCGATGGATTGACGAACCGGTAGGTGTCAAGGACTTTGAAACAACTTCATGAAAAAGATTAAGCAAGATTCTCGACCACTTTGGGCGGATTGATGTAGACCGCCGCCGGAGCGCTTTTCACGGTCGGGAAACCAGCACGAAAGCGTTCAGGACAGGTCTCAAATGCTGCCGTCATCACGCTTTGGCGCTGCTGTTGAACCGCGCTTGCCGCACCATAGTGAACGCTCACCGGGGTCATCAGGCTCAAGCCCGAATGGTAGTGTTCGTCGTTATACCAAGCGAAGAAGGTGCGCGCCCAGACCCGCGCTTCATCAATGGAGGCGAAACGGTCAGGATAATCCGGGCGATACTTCATGGTCTTGAACTGTGCCTCGCTGAATGGGTTGTCGTCGGAGGTATGCGGACGGCTGTGGCTCTTGGTGATGCCCAGATCGACCAGCAGTTGGCTCAGCGGCTTGCCTTTCATCGGGCTGCCGTTGTCGGCGTGCAAGGTGAGTTGGTCGGGTTGAATGCTCTGCTTGCGGGCGGTTTCAGCGATGAGCCGCTTTGCCAGATCGCTGCTTTCTTCCTCGGCGATCATCCAGCCGACGACGTAGCGGCTGAAGATGTCCAGCACGGTGTAGAGCGGGTATTTCTCCAACTTGCCGGCTCCCCGCAGCCAGGTGATGTCCCACGACCAAATCTCATTTGCACCTTCCGCCAGCAGTTCCGGCTTTTTGTAGGCGGGATGACGACGGATGAGGCGACGTTCGCAGACCTCCCCATGCGCGGACAGAATGCGATACATCGTGCGCCAGTGGCAGAGATAGCGCCCTTCATCTAATAAGGCGGCATAGACTTGACGTGGCGCTTTGTCCATGAAGCGTTCACTGTTCAGGGTTGCCCGGACTTCGCCGCGCTCGTCGCTCGACAGCGCATGGGCGGGAGTCGGGCGCGGCACGGGTTCGATTTTCGGCTGACGTTGGCGATAAATCTGACTGCGCGGCACATTCAGCCCTTCACACGCCGCCTTCACGCCGATTTTGCTGGCAAGTTCACTCACGATTGCTCCTCCTCCAGTAGGCGTGCCAACTTTTTTTGGGCATCGATGATGAGCCCCGCCCGTTCCAACTCACGCTTCAAACGGGCATTCTCTGCTTCCAGACGACGCATTGCGGCTCGGTTCGGGTTGGCGACTGGACCCCGTTTCTTGCCTAACGTCCCCTCAGCATGGGCAGTGCGCCACTTGCCAATCTGGGCGTAGGTCAAGCCCTCCCGTCGCAACAGGCACCCTAACTCGCCATGCTCACACTGCTCGGCTTCCGCCACGATGCGCCGCTTGTACTCCACACTGAAGCGCCGACGCTCGGCTTTCGGCTGGACTTCTGGATTGGCTTTACGACTATTTTCTGACACGTTCGTTGTCCCTGTTCTCCGCCCTGCAATTCTATCCTAAACTTTGAGGGTGAAGTTGTTTCATCCATTATGGCACACAGGGAACTTGCCAGTAAGAGAGATGCAGTTGGAGCACACAAAGTAGTCGTAATATCATCCGTCCCCTTATCGAAACAAGCTCTCAAAGCTGCCAATGCAGAAAACATCGCAGTTCGCACGCTCGCGGCAATAGACATAACCGAGATTTCTCAGTGGTTTCAAGCAAAAACAGTAACTGTAATCCAACCGTTTCCCAAGCTTCAAAACACGAGTATAGAGGTTTGTGGTCACGGGCAAACCGATAATGAACACAAGTCTCGTCTCAATCGAAAGCTGCAAGAAATCCTGAACAATGGTTCTAAATCCTATCTCTTCGATCATTCTTCTGGAATGAACTGTAGCATGAGATTGGTTTGGGAGAAGTTCGTTCAAATACCGCAAGAACTCATTCGCGAACTTGAGAACAAACCAAGAGGCACTCATAAGTATTTCACCTACACCGTTAGTCTAAAGGAACATCCTCTTGAGATTATAGATATGAGTGGGTGTATCGTTTGCAAATTTGTCTTCTATATTGACCTAACTGTCGAGAAAAAAGAATATCCAGCATCCGAAGCACGGAAATACGTTGAGAGCCAAGATGTATTATCCGAACTAGTCCGATTTAATGTGGAGGTTGACGGACGAGAAGTTGATATCGATGTAGTCAAAAACTCAAAGGGAATTCATATTGAAACTTCTCGACCTGCGAATATTGAAGTCACAATACAGCAGGTTGATAATCTCGATCTACAATAACGCTCCAAATCACGAGAGTATAGATCTAGTAAATTACTATTGATTTACGTGAATTGATCACACCTCGCTGAGGATTTCTAGCGCCGCCGAGACGTCGCACTCGACCGGCGCGAGCGCCAGCAGGTTATAGCAAAGCTGCGCGCAGGATTCGACGCGGTGTGTCAGCGAGGGATAGCTCAGCACCTCGTCGATCCGCTTGATCAGGTCGGCGGGGGCGAACTCGCGGGCGACGGTCAGCGTCCATTTGGGGCTGGGTTCCCAGCGGCGGTTGACCGCGTAGAGCAGGCGCAGCGCTAGGTCGAGGTCGTCCAGAAGTTGGCGGCTGAGCGTCAGCCGCTCGCCGTGCCGCGCCAAGCGCCGCGCGGTCGCCCAGCGATTGGGCTGCGACCACTGATCGACGGCTAGCTGGACAATGCGGCTCTGCACCGCGTCGGAGTAGCCCGACAAGATGATCTGCCATTCCCGCACCTGATCGCCGCGCAGCGGGATCGCGCTGGCGATCACGTCGCCGAAGGTCAGCGCCTTGCGTTCCAGCGTCGCGCCGGAGCGGATGCGTGCGATCTGCGCGTGCAGGGCGTCAACTGTCTGCCAGCCGACCTCCACCGGCAGATCGTCCAGCCGGAACTTGATCCAATACGAGTTGTCCGGGCGCGGCGCGTCCTCGACCTGAAGGTCGCTCACGCCCGCCGACGTCAGCCACGCGACGCGCTGATCCAGCGGCGGGAGCGTCTGCGCCCACAGATTGAGTTCAAGGTCAGAGTCGTCGTCGGCAGCGCCACGCGCCGTCGATCCGGTCAGGGCGATGTCTTCTGCGAGGTCAGGCGGGCAAGTCTCGACCAACCGCTCGGCGATTTTGGCGCGCTGGCGGCTGGCTTGGGTCGCGTTAGGGGGCAGCGCGATCATGCTACTGCTCAAGCAATGTGGCGACGAGTTGGATCGTCGCGGCGGGTCCCGGCAGCTCGTCCTGCCAAAGCGTCGGGACGTGGAGCGCCAACCCCGGCAGCGCGGGCGTGCGGTAATTCCCGCCAGCGTCTTCGCTCTGACGCTCGTAGCGCGCCTGATCATTCAGGCGATAGAAGCGCGCTTCGTCGTGCAGCGGATCAATAATCCAGTATTCCGGAACGCCGCCGATCTCGTATTCGCGGAACTTGTCGCCGTGATCGCGCTCGATGCTTTCCTCGGAGACGACCTCAATGCAGATGTCCGCCGCGCCGTCGAGATAGGTGTCTTTTAGCTCACGCGGATTGGTCTTGAGCACGACCATCAAGTCCGGTTCGCGGCGACGCTTGGGGAAGGCGGGCAGAATCATCACAAAAGGTTGACTGATGACGCGACCGAGCGGACGTAGGTCGAAGTACGCCGCCAAGAGCTGACGCAAAAAGAAGATCAGATCGTTATGCTTCAGGCTGCCCGGCATCTTGATGACCACCCCTTCGATCCACTCGCAGTGCTGCCCCGCGTAGGTTTCCATGTAGTCTTCAAGTGAGACATTGGTAGCGACGATCTCGCCGATTAAATCGTCCAAGACCTGCTTGCTGATAGCCATTTGTGACCTCCCGCGCCTCTACGGTCGATTTTACTCGTAACGGAGCACGTTGGCGACTCGCTCGCGCACGGCGACGCGCGCGCTGAGGAAGGTCGCCGCCCACGCGATCAGCACCGAGGCGATCACCAGCGCGACCGCGACCGGGGCGGCTTCGCGGGGGATGGGGACGGCGTCGCCGCTGCCCGCCCACGTCATGATGGCGACGCCGAGCGCGCTCACGCCGATGCCGATCAACCCGCCGAGCAAGCCGATCAGCGTGTTTTCGAGCAGCATGATCCACAAGACGCGCCGCCCCTTCAGCCCGACCGCCTTGAGTACGCCGATCTGTCGCCGCCGTTCCAGCGTCTGCAGCGAAACGGTATTCGCCATCGCTACCGCCGCCGCGAACAGCGAGAGCAAGCCGACGACCGTCGGCAGCGCGCTGAACTGGTCGATCAAGCGCTTGAGCAGCCCGTCGATGAAGCTGATGTCGAAGGCGAACACCAACGGATTCTCCGAGAGCTTGAGCAGCGCCTCGTTCAGATGCGCCGGGTCAACTTGGAGGACGTTGAACTGAATATCCGGGCGAGCGCCGTCTTCGTTGCCCGGTGGAATGAACATTTTGCCAAAACTGACCTGCCCGGTGCTCTGCAAAATCCCCACCACCGTGAACGTCTGTCTGCCGTCGGGCGTTTGCAGTGTCACGGTCGAGTCGATGTCGATGCCCTGCGTCTGGGCGAAATCCTCGGCGACCGCCATCACCTTCTTGCCTCGGTCCTCCAGCGCTAGATCGCGCCCCTTGACGACCCGCGCCTGAATCGCGGTCGGGTTGGTGCTGTCGCGTTCGAGCAGGCTGGCGGAGAAGGCGCGACGAGCGCGGTTGTTCGATGCGCCGAACCCTCCCTCTGGAATCGGTGCCTCGCCGTTGACCGCGATCAACTGCGCGTTATACAGCGAGAGCCGGGTGTTGTTCTCGATGCCGTCGACGCCTTGAAGCTGATTGGTCAGCAGCCCCTGCGCCAACCCCTGCGAGACGAGTCCCAGCGCCGGAAAGACCAGCACGTTGCCGCCGAAGTTCTCGGTCAGTTGAAACTGCAAAATCTCGCGCGTGCCGACGCCGACGAAGGTGATGCTGCTCAGCGCGAACATGCCCGCGCTCAAAGCGAGCAGGGTCGTCGCCGTGCGGATGCGGCGCGAGGTCAAGTTGCGCAGCGCCAGCCGTAGGTCGACGCTGCCGAACGACGGCATATGACTCACCAGCCAGACGACCAGCCACAGCAGGCAGACCAGTATGCCGAGCACCAGCAGCGTCACCGCGACGCCGATGATGCCAAACAGCACGTGATCGAGGATTTGTCCGGCGATCACGCCGATCACGAGGACGACGGCGACCAACGCCAGCAGCGCTTGGAGCACGCCAACTCCGGCGATGTGCGGTTCGTTGGGGCGCAGGATGATCGCCGGGCGGATGCGGTTGGCGGTCAGCACCGGCAAGATGCCGAAGACCAGCGTCACGACGATGCCGAGCGCGGCGCCAAACAACAGCGCTTCAGGATAGATGCGCCAGACCAAATGCTGCTGTAAGAAAGCAGCACCGTACTCGTTGACGCCGATGCTGAGGATCACGCCCAAGATGCAGCCGACCACGCTCCCCAGAATGCCGAGCAGGAAGGCTTCGGCGAAGAACAGCGCGCCGACCTGTCGCCCCTTCAAGCCGAAGGTCTTGAGCGCGGCGATCTCTTCGGTGCGCCGCCCCACCATCACCAGCATGGTGTTGATGATGCCGACGCCGCCGATCAACAGCGCGCCCAAGCCCATCACGACGATGAAGCGCCCCAGCACGTCGGCGATGGTCGAATTCTGGCGGCGCAGTTGGGTGACGGTGGTCATCGATCCGCTGTTGGTCAGCCGCTGAATTTGCTGCGCCGCCGCGTCGACGTCCGCGCCCGCTGGCAGCGCAAGGCTAATGGTGTTGGGTTGGGTCGGATATTGGAGCGTCGCGGCGCTGTTGATGTCCATGTAAGCGAAGCCGAAGAAGGCGGCGAACGGGTTCTCGATGCTGGCTTCGAGGTCGGTGCTGACGATCCCGCGCACGGTGAACAACTCGGTCGTGTTGCTGACGCGCACCGTGTCGCCCACCTTCAAGTTCTGCGAATCGGCGAGGTTCTGGCTGATGACGATGTCGTTGCCGCCGGTGAACAGCGTGCGAATGGGCACGCCTTCCGGCTGGAGCGCGTCGATGTCGCCGGTGGGTGGGAAGGTTTGCGGATCGATCATGAGGACGTTGATGAACTGCGGGCGTCCGACCGAGACGTAATCGACCGCTGTCACTTGCAGGCTTTGGGTGCGAATGTAGCCCGTGACCTGCGCGTCGTGGCTCGCCGCCCACTGGTCGACGCGCTGGACTTCCGCCGGAGAGAAGACGTCGGCGTTGTTCGCGCCACCGCTCGCGCCGGGGAAAGTGATCGTCATGGTGCTGACGTAGCTGAGGGTGATGTCGCCGTGATTGCTCAGGCGCACGTTGTCCACCAGCGTATCGCCAATCGCCAAGCCGAGGCTGCGTAAGGCGACGACGGTCGCCACGCCCGCCGCAATCGAGAACATGGCGAAGGTCGTCCAGCGGGTGTTGCGGCGCAGGTTACGCGCGGCGTAATTCAGGTAAAACAGGAGACGGCGCATGAATTCTTCCTATGATTTAAAGCGATTAGTGATTAGCGATTAGCAGTTAGCTATCAGCTTTCAGCGGTCAGCTGACCTCACCCCGCTGCGCTGCGCTTAGCTCCCCCTCTCCATGCAATGGAGAGGGGGCTGGGGGGTGAGGTTTGAGAATTTGCCTACAGTAACCAAACCTTCGGCGCTGACGGCTGACGGCTAAGGGCTAAATGCTAACGGCTGACAGCTATTCAGCATACGTTCTCTATACGTATCTTCCCGGCAAAGGTTTTAGCGCGGCGGAATTGGGCGAGTGCGATGTATAATGAAGTTCCATAACTTGGTTGACAGGATTTTAGCGCAATGACCGCCAACGACAGGGATCAGTCTGCCTGTTTCGAGGAGATTCGGCAGCTACGCCAGATTAGTCACCGCGTCAACATCGGGCTGAACAATCAGCAGCAGCTTTTGCAGATGCGCGACCTCAGCCTTGCGCCCGACGTGATCACCCACGTACACCTCGTCGATCACGAACTGGCGACGCTCGAAACGCACCTCCAATACGAGGAGACCGAACTCGAACAACTGCGGGCGCTGACCGAAACGTCAGCGCTGATCAACTCGTCGCTTGACCCCGACGCGATTTTAGCGCAGGCGATGGACGAAATCATCAACCTGACCGGCGCGGAGCGGGGTTACATCCTACTGCGCAACGCCGACTCCGACGAATTGGAGTTTCGCGTCTGCCGCGAGCCGGACGCCGTACCGGGCGAGGTTCAGGGTGCCGACATCAGCCGGACGGTGCTCAACGAGGTCTTCACGTCGGGCAAGCCGCTGCTGACCGACAACGCCTCGTCCGACCCCCGGATGCAGGGCAGCGAGACCGTCGCCAAGTTCACCCTGCGCTCGATCATGTGCGTGCCGCTGATCTACAAAGACAAGATCACCGGCGCGACTTACGTCGACAACCGCTTCAAGGAGAACGTGTTCACCGAACGCGAACTCAATCTGTTGATGGCGTTCGCCAACCAGACCGCTATCGCCATCGAAAACGCGATCCTGTTCGCCCGCGTGCAGGCGACTCTGCGCGAGATCACGCAGGTCAAGGAGTTGATGGAGAACGTGTTCGCTTCGATTGCCAGCGGTGTGATCACCAGCAATGCCGACGACCGCGTGATGACCTTCAACCGCGCCGCCGGGCAAATTTTGGCGACGCCGCCGGAAAACGCACTCAACTGCTTGCTGCCGGAACTGCTGCCGCGCATTGCCGATTTCGCGGGCTACATGCGCGCCGTCCGCGAACAGAATCAGCCCGAAGTCTTCGAGGCGCACACCACCATCCCACAGCGCGGTGAGGCGATCCTCAACCTCAAGCTCAGCCCGCTCAAGAATACGGCGGATGAAACGCAGGGGGTCGCCGTCGTGCTCGACGACCTGACTGTGCAGCGCGAGCGCGAAGAATCGCTCGAACTGATGACACGCTATCTGCCGCCGGGTATGGTCGATAACATCGAGCAGATCGCAGGGTTGGCGCTCGGCGGCGAGCGCCGTGAGATGACCAGCATGTTCGTTTACGTCTGCCCTTACGACATCATCGGCGAAGGAACGCGCCCGCAGCAGTTGATGGAACTGCTCAACGTTTACCTTGAGGTGGCGACCGACGCCATCCACAAGGCGCAGGGCATCATCGACAAGTACATGGGCAACGAGATCATGGTGCTGTTCAACACTCAGTTGAACCCGGATGCAGACCACGCTTTCTGCGCCGTCGAAACGGCGCTGGATTTACGCGATGCTTTCGTCGACTTGTACAAGCGGTTGGGGATTGATCCCCAACCGCACTACTACCGCATCGGCATTCATACCGGCGTGGCGACGCTGGGCAACGTCGGCAGCATGAACCGGCGCAGCTTCACCGCCATCGGCGACACGATTAACCTTTCCAAGCGGCTGCAAGAGAACGCCACCGCCGGGCAGATCATCATCAGCGAGGACAGCGTGCGCCACGTCATTAGACAGACGAACGTCTTCGACCAAATTAAGTTCGAGGAGCGCGAGTCGATTCAGGTCAAGGGACGCACGCAGCTTACGCGCATCTACGAGGTCTTCCGGGCATGAGTGAATCAACATCGCGCATTCGTAAATCGCGGACGCAGCAGTCGGTACAGGAGCAGATGCGCCAGCTTACACAGGACGTGAACGAACTCAACGACCTGCTGCGCAGCCAGCGAATCGTGCTGCGCCAATGGGCGATGGGTTTGCCGCTGGGGTCGATGGACGATCTGCATCAGATACAGGATCGGCTCTCGACGCTGGCGGGGCAGATCATGATGCGCCAGATCGAACTGCGGCAACTGCGCGCGCTGGCGGAGACGACCGCGTTGATCAATTCGTCGCTCGATACCGACAGCGTGCTCAATCAGGTCATGGACACCGTGATCCAGCTTACGGGGGCGGAGCGCGGCTACATCATGCTGACCAACAAAGCGACCGGCAGCCTCGAATTTCGGATCGCGCGCGGCATCGACCGCGAGCAGTTGGTCCGCGACGAGTTCATCGTCAGCAACACGATTGTCAATCAGGTCTTTGATACCGGCGAACCCGTCCTGACCGACAACGCCCGCAGCGACCCGCGTTATCAGAGCCTTGAAAGCATCGTCGGCTACCAACTGCGGAGCATCCTCTGCGTGCCACTGATCGTGCGCGGCGACGCGATTGGCGTGGTCTACTGCGATAACCGGGCACTCTCGGCGCTGTTCAAGCGGCACGAACTGAATCTGCTCAAAGCCTTCGCCAATCAAGCTGCCGTCGCCATCGAGAACGCGCGTTTGTTCGAGGCGGCGCGGGCGCAGTTGGCGGAGATCACCGAAATGCGCGACTTGATGGACAACATCTTCACGTCCATCGTCAGCGGCTTGATCACGCTGGACGGCGACGACGTGATCACGGCGTATAATCCCGCCGCCGTCAACATCACCGGCGTGACGGAAGGGGAAGCCATCGGCGCGGAACTCTACGAAGTGCTGCCGGGGCTGAACGACGCCTTTGTCGAGAAGCTGGCGCGCGTGCGCGAACTGGGTGCGCAGGAGACCTTCGAGACCGAGGTTGTGCTCAATGGTGGCGGCAAGCGGGTCTGGAACATCGTCATGAGTCCGCTGCGCGACGCGGGCGAGAGTCACGGCGCGGTGCTGGTGCTCGACGACCTGACCGAACAGCACGAGCGCGAGGCGCAGCTTGCCCACGTCCGCCGTTATCTGCCGCTGGCGCTGGTCGAGAACATCCGCAGCGAGGATTTGTCGATGCTCGGCGGGCAGGAGCGTGAGATCACGGTGTTGTTCGCCGACGTGCGCGGCTTCACCACCTTCAGCGAGCAGCTTGAACCCGAACGCCTGATGGAGATCATCAACAAGTACCTGAGCGTCGCCAGCGATGCGGTCAACCTGTATGAAGGCGTGGTCGATAAATACATGGGCGACGCGGTGACCGGCTTGTTCAATACGCCGCTCAACGCGCAAGAGGATCACGCGCTGCGGGCGGTGCGCTCGGCGCTGAGCATGATCTACGACGTGCTGGCGCTGCACGAAGTCTTACCAGAGGAGCAGCGCTTGTTCTACGGCATTGGCATTCACACCGGCATGGCGGTTCTGGGGACGGTCGGCAGCCAAGACCGGCGCGAGTTCGCCGCCATCGGCGACGCGATGGAACTGAGCAAGCTGCTGCAAGAGAACGCGCATCGCGGCGAGATCGTCGTCAGCGCCGCGACTTACGCGCAGGTGAAGGATCACTTCGACTTCGAGGCGCTGGAACCGCGCAAAACCAAAGACCGCGCCGACTTCACCGTGATGTATAAAGTCGTCGGGCGCAAGAAACGCGCGACCGGGGCGCTGAACTGAATTCAAAGCAAAGTGATCATCAGGCGATCTCCGTAGGGGCGTTATATATAACGCCCCTACAACCACGTCTTCCCTTCAGCAACACACCCCCGCTTTACCTTTCGCCGACTGTTGGATAAGATTTAGCCCATTCAGGCAAGTTTTCCACAGGGCAAATCATGCACGATCTGCCGGAACTGACCCCGGAGAATTACATCAACCGCGAACTCAGTTGGATCGACTTCAACCGGCGGGTCTTGGCGCAGGCGATGGACGAGACGATCCCGCTGCTGGAGCGGATCAAGTTCTTGGCGATTGTCAGCAGCAACACCGACGAGTTTTTCATGGTGCGCGTCGCCACCGTGCACAAGAAGCTCAAGCTGGGCTTGCAGGCGCGCCGTCCAGATGGCGTGCCTTACGCCACACTGCTTGAAGAAATCCGCGAGCGCGTGCTCGACATGATGCGCCACCAGCGTGAGATCATGCGTGAACTGTTGGGGAAGCTGCGCGAATACGGCGTCGCCATTACCGAGGTCGGCAGCCTCTCCCCGGCGTGGCAGGATGCGCTGCGCGCCTACTTCTACGAGGAAGTTTTCCCGGTGCTGACGCCGCTGGCGGTCGATCACGCCCGCCCATTCCCGTTTATCTCCAACCTCAGCCTGAACCTCGCCGTCTCGCTCAAACGCGAGGACGACAAGCTCAACGAGCAGGAATTCGTGCGCCTGAAGATTCCCGACGGCATCCCCCGTCTGACCAACGTCAACGACGTGCTGCGCAAGTACGGCAGCGACGACGACAACCCGGTCGAGGGGATCACGATGGTCTGGCTAGAGGATGTGATCGCGCGCAACCTCGATTTGCTGTTTCCGGGCATGAAGATCATCGATCAATCGCCGTTTCGCGTCACCCGCAACGCCGACATCGACTTCGAGCACGAGCAGGAGGACCCCGAAGTCGACATCAGCGAGATCGTCGAGGAGAGCCTGCGCGAACGGCGCTTCGGCTCGGTCGTCCGCTTGAGCGTCCCCGACGAGATCAGCACGCGCACGCTCAACCGGCTGATCAACCACCTCGGCGTCGATTCGCAGCGTGACGTCTATCTGGTCAACGGGGCGTTGGGCGGCAGTAGTCTAATGGAACTGATGTCGCTCGACCTGCCTGACCTGAAATATCCGGTCTACCTGCCGCGCCTGCCCGAAGGGATCACCGACGGCGCGGACATCTTCTCCGCGATCCGCAAGCGCGATTACCTCGTCCACCACCCCTACGACTCGTTCCTGCCGGTCGAAACCTTCTTCGAAGCCGCCGCGCGTGATCCCAACGTGTTGGCGATCAAGGTGACGCTCTACCGGGTCGGGCGGAACTCGCCGATAGTCCAAGCGCTGATGGACGCTCGCGAGCACGACAAGCAGGTCGCCGTGCTGGTGGAACTGAAAGCGCGCTTCGACGAGGAGAACAATCTCGAATGGGCGCGCGCGCTTGACGAGAAGGGCGTCCACGTCACTTATGGGGTTGAGGAGCTGCCGGTCAAGACCCACGCCAAGATCGCGCTGGTCGTCCGGCGCGAGCACGACGGCGTGCGTCGCTACGTTCATCTCGGCACCGGCAACTACAACTCGGCGACCGCACGCATGTACACCGACATCGGCTTGTTCACCTGTAACAAAGACATCGCCGACGATGCTTCGCGCCTATTCAATCGCTTGACCGGCTACGCGCCCGCGACCGAGTACAGCCGTTTGCTGGTCGCGCCCGAATATTTGCTGATCGGCTTGGTCGCACTCATGGACAACGAGATCGCCGCTGCCCGCGCGGGCAAACCGGCGCGGTTGATCTTCAAGATGAACCAGCTTGAAGAAGACCTGATCATCCAGAAACTTTACGAGGCGTCACAGGCGGGTGTGCGCGTTGATCTGCTGGTGCGCGGGATTTGCTGTCTGCGTCCGGGCGTTCCCGGCTTGAGCGAGAACATCCGCGTGGTCAGCATTGTCGGGCGCTATCTCGAACACAGCCGCGCCTTCTATTTCCAGAACGCGCCCCCGGACAAGCGGGTCTACCTCGGCAGCGCCGACATGATGCGGCGCAACCTCTACAATCGGGTCGAGGTCGTCTTCCCGGTCATGGACGAGCGCATCCAGCAGCAGGTGTTGGACGTGCTCACGACCGAGCTGCAGGATAATCTCGATGGGTGGGAACTGGGCGCGGACGGCAATTATCGACGGCTCGCCGCCGCGTCCGGCGAAACGCCGGTGCGCAGCCAGAACATCTTCATGGAAGAAGGCGCTGGTTTGCCCTAGCGGGAGATTTCACCCCACCCCCCAGCCCCTCCCCGAATTCAGGGAGGGGAGGGTGCTTTTGCCTGTTTCGAAGATTGCTGATCAGGTTGGGCGATTTCCTCACTCGCGTAAACGGAGTCGAACACTCGAATGCGTTCTCAGATTCCGGCGATCCATGTAGTGCCAAAGAACAATCGGTGACTGCTGGTACTCGGCTAGCTATCGAGACTCGTTATAATAGGATGATTACTCACGCGGCGTCGAACGCATTTGGGTTTGCTTTGAGGATGACGGGCAGATGCGGATAGTCTGCCGCTGCTACCACAAGGGGAATCAAATCTCGTGCTGCTCTCAACTTTGACCCACCCACAAATTTTAGAGGCGCTCGGCGGTGCCGGGCATGGATCGCGCGTGCTGATCGCCGACGGAAATTACCCGTTTCGCACCGGGTCGCCAGCCACCGCTCAACACGTGTTCCTCAATCTCGCGCCCGGACTCGTGACCGTGCCTGACGTACTGCGGGTCTTGACGACGGCGATCCCCATCGAGTCCGCCGCCATTATGGAATCGAACCAGACGCCGGAGCCGCCAATCCTCGCGGAGTTTCGCCAACTTCTGCCGGGGCTGGAACTTGAGAAGTTGGAGCGGTTCGCCTTCTACGACGCCAGTCGATCCGCCAATACCGCGCTGGTGATCGCCACCGGCGAGCAGCGGATTTACGCCAACATCCTGCTGACGATTGGCGTCCGCGCTAAAGCATGACGATCAGCGCCGCTGGCGGTCTAAACCGCCAGCTAGAGGAAAACTTAGCGATCCACTGGAGGGATCGCCTTTTGAGTCGCCCCTTTGCCGGGCGACGAATTTTAGTCGCTGAGGGGTTAATCCCGCGGTGGCTGTTGGTTGACACCGCCGCGAATTCGCGCTATGGTATGGATACCATGTTATGGTTAACATAACCGGGTAGGCGGGCTTGTATTTGGATTACTGCTAACGGGATTTCCATGACGACTCTGCAAGATGTCGCAAAACTCGCGGGGGTCTCCCCGATGACGGTCTCGCGGGTGATCAACGATTCCGGTTACGTCAACAAGAAAACGCGCGAGCGAGTCGAGCGGGCAATCGCCGAGCTGGATTACGTCCCCAATGCCCTCGCTCGCAGCCTGCGCTTCAAGCAGACGAAAACCCTCGCGCTGGTCATCAGCGACATCACCAACCCGTTTTTTACGACCATTGCGCGCGGCGTCGAAGACATCGCCAGCGAGCAGGGTTTCAGCGTCATTTTCTGCAACACGGATGAATCGCGCGATAAAGAAACCGAGTATCTGAACGTCGTCATCCAGAAGCAGGTCGACGGCGTGCTGCTAGTTCCGGCGTTTTCGTCGCTGGAGTCGATCAAGTTTTTGCAGGACTGCGGTGTGCCCTTCGTCGTGCTCGACCGCCGCGTGCCGGGGTTGGACGTCGACATCGTTCGCTGCGATTCCGAGTTGGGCGCTTACGAACTCACCCGACACTTGCTCGACTTAGGACACCGGCGGATCGCCGCGCTGAGCGGCTCGCGTCAGGTGACGACGGCGGCAGACCGGATCGCGGGCTACCGGCGGGCGCTGATCGAGGCGGGGCTGGAAGATCAAGCCATCGAGTATTACGGTGAGTACACCGCCAAGAGCGGCTATGAACTGGCGAAGCAAGTGCTGGCGACGGCGCAGCCGACCGCCTTATTCGGTGGCAACAACTTCATCGTGATCGGCGCTATGCGGGCGGTGCGGGAAGCGAACCTGCGCGTGCCGGAGGATATTTCGGTGGTGGCGTTTGACGACTTGCTGGACGTGATCGGGCTGGAGCCGTTCCTGACGGTCATTCGCCAACCGGCTTACGAGATCGGGCGGCGGGCGACCTCGCTGCTGCTCGACCGCCTGTCCGGGGCGGCACCGGGCGAGCCGCAGGAGATCATTTTGCCGACGCAGTTGATCATCCGGCAGTCGAGCACCGCGCCGACGATCAGTGAACCCTAATTATTTAGCCATTAGAGAGAAAGCGCGTTTATGATGCAGCCAAATGACCAGCAAGCAGTGTCCGGCGTCGTCGATCCGGGGGCTGTTCCACAGCGCACGGTTTACACCGGCGCGACCATCCCGGCGGTCGGGTTGGGAACGTTCGGGTCGGATCGGTTTTCGGGCGAGGAGATCGCCGCAGCCGTCAAAGGCGCGATAGCCGTCGGCTACCGGCAGATCGACTGTGCGGCGGTTTACGGCAACGAGAAGCTGATCGGCGAGGCGCTGCGCGAGGCGATGGCAACCGGCGTCAAGCGCGAGGACTTGTGGATCACCTCGAAACTGTGGAACGACAAGCACGCCGAGCAGGACGTGATCCTCGCCTGCGAGCAGTCGCTCAAAGACTTGCAGCTTGAGTACCTCGACCTGTACCTCGTGCACTGGCCCTTCCCGAATTTCCATGCAGCGGGCGTGGACGTCTCCTCGCGTGACCCGCACGCCCAGCCCTACATCCACGAGAATTTCATGCGGACGTGGCGGCAGATGGAGAAACTGGTCGAGCGGGGGCTGGTGCGGCACATCGGCACGTCGAATATGACCATCCCCAAGCTCAAGCTGGTGTTGCGCGACGCGGCGATCCAGCCCGCTTGCAACGAAATGGAACTGCATCCCCATTTCCAGCAGCCGGAATTGTTCCAGTTCGTGCTCGACAGCGGCATCGTCCCGATTGGCTTCTCGCCGATTGGCTCGCCGACCCGCCCCGACCGGGATCGCACTGACGACGATACCGTCGACATCGAAGACCCGGTGATCGTCGAGATCGCGCAGCAGCACGGCGTCCATCCGGCAGTGATCTGCATCAAGTGGGCAGTGCAGCGCGGGCAGGTGCCGATCCCGTTCGCGGTCACGCGGGATTACTACCTGAGCAATTTGCAGGCAGCCGTCGGCGACCCGTTGAGCGCTGCCGAGATGCAGGCGATTGCCGGAATTGACCGGAACTGCCGCCTGATCAAAGGGCACGTGTTCCTCTGGAAAGACGATCAAACGTGGGAAGATTTGTGGGATGTCAGCGGCGAAATCACGCCCCCTTGAGCCATGAACTACATTATCACGCTGGACGTAGGGACATCGAGCACCAAGACCGCGCTCTGGGATTCAACGGGGCGAACGGTAGCGACGGCATCCGCCGCTTATCCGCTGAATCGACCGGAAGCGCTGTGGGCGGAGATCGACGGCGAAATCTGGTGGCAGGCGATCTGCTCGACCATCGGCGAGGTGATGGTTCAAAGCGGAGCAAAGCCCGACGAGATCGTCGGCATCGGAGCGGATGGCGTCAGTTGGACGCTGCTGCCGGTCGACGCGAACGGCGTGCCGCTCGCCCCGGCGATGATCTGGTTGGATCGGCGGGCGCAGCCGGAAACCGACTGGCTGAACGCCCTGCCGGACGCCGAGCGGTTGATCAATCTGGATGCAAACCCGATTGATGCAGCCTACATCACGCCCAAGCTGGTCTGGCTGAAGCGGCACGCGCCGGAGATTTTCGAGCAAGCCCGCTATTTTCTGGGGGCGTCGGGGTTCATCGCTGCCAAGCTGACCGGCGAGTTCACCTGCGATTTCACCCAAGCCTACGGCTATCACTGCTTCGACATGACCAACGAACGTTGGGACGCCGACGCCGCTCAGCGGATCGGCGTGCCGCTGGAGAAGCTGCCGCGCCTGTGCCCGACGACCGAGATCGTCGGCAGGCTGACGCCGACCGCCGCCGAACAGACCGGCTTGCGCCCCGGTATCCCGGTGATCGCGGGCTGCCTCGACGCGGCATCGGGGGCGCTCGGTTCCGGCGTCACGCGCTTAGGGCAGACCAACGAGCAGGGCGGGCAGGCGGGCGGCTTCGCCGTCAGCCTCGATCACGTCGTGGTCGAGCCGCAGTTGATCTTCTCGCATCACGTCATCCCCGGACAATACCTGCTGCAAGCGGGCACGGTCGGCGGCGGATCGCTCGGCTGGTTCCGCGATCTGCTAGGCAGCGGCGAGTCGTTCGAGGCGCTCAGTGCGCAAGCGGCGACCGCCGCGCCGGGTTTGATCTTCGTCCCCTACATGGCGGGCGAGCGCACGCCGCTCTGGAACAGCGATGCACGCGGCGTGTTCTTCGGGCTGTCCTACGCCACTACCCGCGCCGAACTGATCCGCGCGATCATGGAGGGCTGCGCCTTCGCCGTTTACGACAACCTGATGGTCGCCGGGGCGAAGGGCGTGAGTGTTAGCGAGTGCCTCGGCTCCGGCGGGGCGACGCAAAGCGCGGTCTGGTGCCAGATCAAGGCGGACGTTTACGGCAAGCCGTTCGTGGTGGCGCGGCGGGGCGACGGCGGCGAAGGCGGGCACAGCCTCGGCTTGCTGGCGCTGACGGCGTTCGCCGTCGGCTGGTGCGACGACATCGGCGGCTACGTCGAGCACCTGCTGCCGCAGCGGACGGTGTTCGAGCCGTCGCCGCAGCGTCACGCCCAGTACGAAGACTTGTTCGGCATCTACCGCGACGTCTCGCGGAAACTGCTCGGCGATTTCGAGCGGCTGGCAGATATTGCAGAGAAATACAAGTAGGCGCGTAGCTTGTAGGGGCGGGTTTCAAACCTGCCCCTACGTCACATAAGGGTATAGGGAACTGATCATGAAAGCAGCAGTACTCGAAAACAAAGGCGTAATCACCTATCAGGACGTGCCAAAGCCGACGCCAGCGCCAGATCACGTTCTGCTGGAGGTCAAAGCGGCGTCGATCTGCGGCTCGGACATCAGCCGCTTCGCTAAAGGACACCGGATGTACCCGCTGATCTTGGGGCACGAGGTCGCCGGGGTGATCGCGGCGGTCGGTGAAGGCGTCAGCGACGAACTGGTCGGCAAGCACGCGGCAATCATCCCACTGGTGCCTGATTTCGACTGCGAGGAATGCGAGCGCGGTTACTACTCCGCCTGTCACAGCTATTCGTTCATCGGGTCGCGGCAGGCGGGCGGTTTCGCCGATTTCGTCGAGATCCCGGCGCGGAATGCGCTGGTAATCCCGGACGACCTGCGCTTCGAAGTCGCGGCGCTGATCGAGCCATCGACGGTGGCGCGGCACATCCTCGATTTGGGCGAGTTCAAGGCGGGGCAGACCGCGATTGTGCTCGGCGCGGGGTCGATTGGGCTGATGGTGGTGCAGTGGCTCCGCATCCTCGGCGCGGCGCAGATCATCTGCACCGACGTGACCGAAGAAAACCTTGAGATCGCCCGGAAGTTGGGCGCTCACGTGACCCTGAACCCGCAAAAAGTCGACGTGGTGGCGGAAGTCAAGCGGTTGTGCGGCGACGGCGTCGATCTGGCGGTCGAAGCGGCGGGATCGCCGCAAGCGCTGGCACAGACGATTCAGGTCACGCGCCCGCGCGGATCGGTCGTGCTGGGCGGCAATCAGCCGATGGACGCCAGCCTGCCGATGTCGTTTATCGAGAACATGATGCGCCGCGAACTGAAACTGGTCGGCTGCTTCATGTCCTACTCGGCGCCGTTTCCGGGGCACGAGTGGACCGATACGCTCGCCGCCATGCAGAGCGGCGCGCTGGACATCGACACGATGATCTCGCATCACTATCCACTGGCGGCAGTAACCGAGGTCTTCGAGCAAATCGCCGCGCACGAACTGCCGCACCAGAAGATCATTCTGGTGCCGGAGGGCGCGGTATGACGCTGAGCAACCCCAAAAGCTGGATCGAGCAGGCGCAGCGCGAGCATTACGCCGTCGGCGCGTTCAACATCAATACGCTGGAGCAGCTTCAGGCGATTGTGCTGGCTGCCGAAGCGGAAAGCACGCCCGCCATCGTGCAGGTCAGCCACCGCGCGCTGCAATACCTCGGCAGCGGGGATGAGCGGCTGGGGCTGAAATACGTCGCCGTGATCGGCATCGTCGCCGCCGAGTCGATCTCCGTGCCGATTGCGCTGCACGTCGATCACGCGACGCACGACGAGGTGCTGGCAGCGATTGACCTCGGCTATACCTCGGTGATGTTCGACGGCAGTCTGCTGCCCTACGACGAGAACGTCGAGACCACCCGGCAGTTGAGCGAGGCGGCGCACTGCGCGCACGTCTGCATCGAGGCGGAATTGGGCGAAGTGCCGAAACCGGGCGTCGTCTCCGAGCATCCCGACGACATCGACGCGCTGACCGACCCGGACGAAGCGGTCGGAATTCGTCGCCGCCACCGGCGATCGATACGCTGGCGGTCGCGTTTGGGATCGGTTCACGCCGTCACCGACAAGCACGTGTCGCTCGATCTGGCGCAGTTGAGCCGCATCCGCGCCCAAGTCGATCTGCCGCTAGTGCTGCACGGCTCGTCCGGCGTGACCGATGATCACATTGCCGAGGGCATCCGCTTGGGGCTGAGCAAGGTCAACGTAGCGACACAGTTGAACAAAGTCTTTATGGATGCCGCGCGGTCGGCGCTGGCGGACAACCCCAGCATGGTCGATCCGCGTAGGATGCTGGGACCCGCCCGCAGCGCGATGGTCGACGCGGTGCGCGAGCGGATTCGCTTCTTCAGCACGGTCGGGCAGGTGACACCGTGATCCTCTGCGTGACCGCGAACGCAGCAATCGACAAGACGGCGGTCGTCAGCCCGTTTCGCTTGAACGCGATCCACCGCCCGCAGCAGTTGTTAGCGCTGCCCGGTGGCAAGGGCTGTAACGTCGCGCGGGCGCTGAAGACGCTCGGCGAAACGCCGGTGGTCACCGGCTGGGTCGGCGGCTTCGCTGGACAGTTCATCGAAACCGGGCTGAACCGGGAAGGCATCGAGACGGCGTTCGTCCACACCGAAGCTGAGTCGCGTACCTGCCTGTCGATTCTCGATCCCGAAAACCACACGCTGACCGAACTCTACGAGAACGGCGCGCCGATCCCTGCCGATAAGCTGGCGGAACTGATCGATCTGTTCGGCGCGATGATCGGTCAGTACGAGGCGGTCGCGCTGTCGGGGAGCCTGCCCGCTGGCGTTCCGGCGGATTTCTACGCCCGGTTGATCGGCATCGCGCAGCAGGCTAACGTGCCGGTCTATCTGGACAGCAGCGGTGAGGCGCTGCAAGCAGGGCGTGGCGGCGCGTCCGGCGCTGATCAAGCCCAACGAGCACGAATTCGAGACCCTGACCGGCACGCCATTCGACCCGGCGAGCGCCGCCTCAGCCGCTCAAGCCGCCGCCGCGCGCTACGGGGTGATGATCGTGCTGTCGCTGGGAGCAGAAGGGGCGATGCTGGCGACAGCGACGGACGTGGTTCACGCCCAGCCCGCGCCGCGAACGATCCAGAGCGCCGTCGGTTCGGGTGACAGCCTGCTCGCCGGGATCATTTACGGCTTGGCGCGCGGCTTCACGCTCGACGAAGCGCTGCGTCACGGCGTGGCGGCGGGCACCGCCAATGCGCTGCGCTTGGGCGCGGGGATTTTCACGCGCGAAGATTTCGACGCTGTGCTGGGGGAGGTGGTAGTCGTCCGGTAACGGACAATCGACAGCACAAAATTGCGTGCGATTTCTTTTTTGACACACGCTTTAATCCGTGTTATGTTATGGATACCATGTTACCGTTATCATGTTTGAGTACGCCGAACACAATTTAAAAAAGTAAACCCGTTTCATTAAAAACTGAGGTTCTTCATGAATAGCAATTTAGTAGTCATGGAAGGGATCGAAAAGACCTTTCCGGGCGTTCATGCGCTCTCAGGCTGCCAGTTCGAATTGAATTCAGGCGAGGTTCACGCGCTGGTCGGCGAAAACGGCGCGGGCAAGTCCACTCTGATGAAAATTCTCGCCGGGGTCTACTCCAAGGACTCCGGGCACATCTTGCTCAAAGGCAAAGAAGTCGTCATCCCGAATCCTCGCGCCGCCCAACATCTCGGCATCAGCATGATCCACCAAGAACTGAATCTGATGCCGCACCTCACCATCGCCCAGAACATTTTCATCGGGCGGGAGCCGCGCCGAGGGCTGAAGTTCGTGCTGGACGACAATGCCATCAACGAGCAGACGCACGATCTGCTGGTCACGCTGAACCTGACGCTCGACCCGCGCACGAAGGTGTCTGACCTGACGGTCGCCAAGCAGCAGATGGTCGAGATCGCCAAAGCGCTGTCGTTCAACTCTGAAGTACTGATCATGGACGAGCCGACGGCAGCGCTGACCGAAACGGAAATCGACGAACTGTTCCGCCTCGTGCGCGCACTGCGGGATAAGGGCGTGGGCGTCGTCCACATCAGCCACCGGTTGGAAGAACTGAAGCAGATCTCCGACCGTATCACCGTCATGCGCGACGGTCATTACATCAGCACCGTGCAGACTAAAGAAGTCACGATTGACCGGATCATCAACATGATGGTCGGGCGGACGATCTACGAAACCGCGCCGGAAGTCCCCGAAGACACCGATCAGCCGGTGGTGCTGGAGGTGAAGAATCTCAACCGGGGGCGGGTACTGCAAGACGTCAGCTTCAAGGTCAAGCAGGGAGAAATCCTCGGCTTTGCCGGGCTGATGGGCGCCGGAAGGACGGAAGTGGCGCGCGCGATCATCGGCGCTGACCCGGTCGACTCGGCGGAAATCTACGTCAACGGCAAGCACGTCCACATCCACAGCCCCGGCGACGCCGTGAAGTATGGCATCGGCTATCTCTCGGAAGACCGCAAACGCTATGGGCTGGCGCTCAAGATGGATGTCGAAGCCAATATCGTGATGGCGGCGTTCAACAAATTTCTGAACTGGTTGGGCTGGGTCAACCAGTCTAAGACGCACGATACCGCCGAGCACATGGTTGATGCGCTGGCGATCAAGACGCCGAGCTTGAGGCAGAAGGCGCAAAACCTCTCTGGCGGCAACCAACAGAAGATCGTCATCGCCAAGTGGCTGACCGCCGATACCGAAGTCCTGATCTTCGACGAGCCGACGCGCGGCATCGACGTGGGCGCCAAGAGCGAGATTTACCGGCTGCTGAATGAACTGGCGCAGCAGGGTAAGGCGATCATCATGATTTCGTCGGAGCTGCCGGAAATCCTACGGATGAGCCATCGCATTGTCGTAATGTGCGAAGGGCGAATCACCGGCGAACTCAGCAGCGCCGAAGCAACCCAAGAAAAAATTATGCGTTTTGCGACTCAGCGCGGTGAGATCGTCAGCACCGCCGTCTAGACTATTTGGTGGATTATGGAAATTAAGCTGCCTCAAAAAACAGTAGTAACTTCTGGCTCATTTTTGCACTCGGATGCGACTCAACGACTGCTGGCGTTTGCGGCGTTGATCATCCTCTTCGTCGTCTTTTCGTTGGCATCGCCGAACTTCTTGCAGTTCAACAATATCGTCGGCATTTTGCTGTCGACGGCGGTCAACGGTGTGTTGGCGCTCGGTGTGACCTACGTCATCATTACGGCTGGCATTGACCTGTCTATCGGCACGGTCATGACGCTTTCGGCGGTGATGACCGGCGTGTTCATCACCAACATGGGCTTGCCCGTGATCGTCGGCATCCTCGGCGGCATCGCCACCGGGACGCTGGCGGGCTTGCTCAATGGCTTGGTCATTTCGAAGTTGAAAATGCAGCCCTTTATCGTCACCTTGGGCATGATGTATATCGCCAAAGGGTTGGCGCTGATCATCTCCGGCTTGAAGCCGATTTACTTCAACGGCGCGCCCGACTTCCGGGCGATGGCGATGGGGTCGGTGCTCGAACTCGATTATTCCGGGCTGGAACGTCCCGAACGCCGTCTTCATCTTGTTCGGCGCGGCGATCATCGGCAGCCTGATCCTCACGCGGACGGTGCTGGGGCGCTACACCTTCGCCTTAGGCAGCAATGAAGAAGCCACCCGCCTTTCCGGTGTCAACGTCGACCGCTGGAAAACCGCCGTCTATACCCTGTGCGGTTTATTCGCCGGGCTAGCCGGCGTATTGATCGCCGCCCGTCTGAACTCGGCGCAGCCCGCGCTCGGTCAAGGCTATGAACTCGACGCCATCGCCGCCGTCGTGATTGGTGGGACGTCGCTGGCAGGCGGCGAAGGTACGATCCTCGGTACGGTGATTGGCGCGTTCGTCATGAGTGTGCTGACGAACGGGCTGCGCATCCTCTCCGTGCCGCAGGAATGGCAAACGGTCATGACCGGGACGATCATCATCGTCGCGGTTTATCTGGACATCATCCGTCGCCGCCAGTAATCAGGGCGACACTCGTTACGTTCTCAGCAGAAAGGAGGCAGACGCGGGCGCGTTGTCGTTGATGGGTTGGCAAACGTAATAGACCCTCACGTTGTCGATAAGTGTTTGAAGATATTTTGAATAGCAGGAGGTTTGTCATGCAGTCTAGAAAATTCGCATTTTCGCTTTTCTTGGTGATCGCCATGCTGCTGAGCGTGAACGTGGCGTTCATGCAGGAAGCTACTCCCGAAGCAACGCCGGAGCCATTCCCGGCGGATTACTGCACGCCTGAAGTGCAGGCAGAGATGTCGGCGCAGGACGTCTACATCCCGGTGATCTCTAAAGGTTTCCAACACCAGTTTTGGCAGGCAGTCAAAGCCGGCGCCGAGCAGGCGGCGGTGGACTGCGGCGTGACGATCACGTTTGAAGGTCCCGAAACCGAAGCGATGGTCGACAAGCAGATCGACATGCTCCAGACCGCGCTCGACAAGCACCCGCAGGCGCTGGCGTTCGCGGCGCTCGACAGCCAAGCCGCCATCCCGCAGTTGGAGCAGGCGCAGGCTGAGGGTATCCCGGTCATCGGCTTCGACTCTGGCGTCGACAGCGACATCCCGTTGACCACCGCCGCGACCGATAACGTCGCCGCTGCAGCGCTGGCTGCTGACAAGATGGCAGAGTTGATCGGCGGGTCGGGCGAAGTGGCGATCATCGCCCACGACCAGACCAGCCGCACCGGTATCGACCGCGTTGCCGGTTTCACCCAGCGGATGGAAGAAGCCTATCCGGACATCACCATCGTCGATACGCAGTACGGCGCTGGCGACCAGTTGAAATCGACCGACTTGGCGAAGGCGATCATCCTCGCGCACCCGAACCTCAAGGGCTTCTTTGGCGCGAATGAAGGCTCGATCATCGGCGTGCTCAACGGCGTGACGGAACTCGGCAAGGAAGGCGACATCGTCGTCATCGGTTACGACTCCGGTCAGCAGCAGCTTGACGCGATCCGCAGCGGTGTGGAAGCGGGCGCGATCACTCAAGACCCGATTGGCATTGGTTACAAGGCTGTTGTCGCCGCCGTCATGGCGATTCGCGGCGAGACGCTGCCGACCAGCATCGATACCGGCTTCCACTGGTTCGATTCGACCAACATTGACGATCCGGAGATCGCAGCGCTGCTGTATCAATAATGCCTGATCGCACTTTAGTGGATTAACGAATGTGTTTGTAGGGGCGCAGCGCGCTGCGCCCCTACGTGACCTCGATCTTCATCAGCCTCCGTCAGCGCGGTTGAAGCTGCTGGAGGCGTTCGTACTGTGCTTCGGAGTCGGCGTGACGCTGAGGGACGAACAGCTTGGGCGAGGTCGTTGCGCTCAAGACCAGCCTACCCTCGTGGATGTTGCCGATCTCGCCGAGTTCGATGAACTGCACCAGCGCGTTGCCGAGGGCTGTCCCTTCGACCGGTCCGGCATAGACGGGGCGATCAAGGACGTTGGCGGTCAGTTGATTCAAGAAGGGATTCCGGCTGCCGCCGCCGACAATGTGTAAGTGATCGATCTCGCGTCCGGTCAGCTTGCCAAGCTTGTCCAAGACTTCACGATATTTAAAGGCTAAACTCTCGAAAATCGAGCGCGCCACCTGATCAATCGTTTCCGGTTCGGGCTGCCCGGTCTCGCGGCAGTAAGCGCGAATGCGGGCGGGCATATCGCCCGGCGGCAGGAAACGCGGATCATTAGCGTCAAACAAGCTGCGGAACGGGGCTGCCGATTCCGCCAGCGTGGTCAGTTCCTCGTAGCTCAAATTCGTGCCCGCTTCCGCCCACGTCTTTCGCGACTGCTGCGCTAGCCACAAGCCCATCAGGTTTTGCATCAGGCAGTAAGTGCCTCCAACCCCGCCCTCGTTGGTCACACCCGCCGCAAAAGCGGCGTCGTTGATGACCGGCTCGCGCATTTCCAGCCCCAGCAAGCTCCACGTGCCGCTGCTCAGGTAGGCGAAGTTATCGGTTTTGGTCGGGACGGCGGCGACGGCGCTGGCGGTATCGTGCGAGGCGATGGCGATCACCGGGATGCCGCGATAACTGCCGAGGCGCGTCCCCGGCATGACGATTTCGGGCAAGAAGTGGTGCGGGATGTCGAGCGTATTCAGCGTTTGCGTATCCCACGTGTTGAGGCGCGGATTAAACATCTGGGTGGTTGTGGTGTGGGTGAACTCGGCGACCTTGACGCCGCAGAGCCAGTAATAAAACAGCGAAGGAATGGTCAGCAGCGTCTCGGCGAGTTCGAGGTCGGGGCTGTTGGCTGCCTTCAAGCTGGCAAGCTGGAACAGCGTATTGATGCTCATGAGCTGGATGCCGGTGCGCTCGTAGACGGTGCGGGCAGGAACGCGATCATAAACCCAGTCCATCATTGGGACGGAACGCTGATCACGATAGTGATAGGGGTTGTCGATCAGGTTGCCCGCGCGATCCAGCAGCGCGAAATCGACGCCCCACGTGCAGACGCCGATGCTGTCAATTTGATGATCGTGCAGCGCCTTGCCGATGCCGATCTGAACGTCATGCCACAACTGCACGGCGTTCCACTGAAGCGCTTCGGGCGTCTCAATCGGCAGATTGCGGAAGCGATGAATTTCTTCGAGCGAGAAAGCGCGACCGTCGAAGCCAATCCGCATCACGCGACCGGACTCCGCGCCGAGGTCGACCGCCAAAACCGACTTTTCGGTCATGGCTGCGATGCTTTCAGGGATTCAGCGAACATCTTACGGCGGTAAATCTCGTCCGGGCGGCGGTAGATGTGCATGACTTCTTCCTCGCTGAGGAAGACCGGCGCGCCGACCGAGAGGACGCCCCACAAGATTTCCGCGCTCTTGACGCACATATCGGTGACGTTGAGCGCTTCGGTAGTGGTCATCCCCAGCGCGATCAGCCCGTGATTCGCCAGCAGGATCACTTTGGGCGCTTCGCCGTACTTTTCCATGTACTGGCGCACGCGGATGCGGATCTCCTGCGCCAGCGGCAAGCCCGGATCGACGTAGGGCACGTAAACTGATTCGGGACCGCAGAGCACCACCTCGTCGGGGAAGCTGCGGTGCTGAGTGAACGCCTCGGCGTGCTGGCTGCACATCAGGCGGTTGATGGCAATCGGGTGGGTGTGGGCGATGCAGTTGACGCCGCAGTCGCTCAACAGCATGGCGTGAAAGCTGGTCTCCACCGACGGGAACGCCGACAACTCGTCCATCCGTGCCGCGCGCAGCAGGTCGCGCTCCTCGGTCAGCGTTTGAGGCGGCGAATCAAACAGCCGCATGATGCGATCAAATTGAATGTGGGCGAATCCGGCAGCGCTGATCGTCGCCAACTGCTGCCCGCTCGCTTTGACCCAAAATGATTGCTCGTCAACGCGGAGCGAGGTGTTGCCCTCGCCGATGATGACGTATTGGCGGGTTGGGTCGCCGAGCGCGTGAGACAGGGTAATCAGTTCATCGGGAATAATTGGCATGATGGAGCACCTTTGCTTCAAAACAATTCTATTGACAAATATGGGCGGATGATACCGCTAGACCGCATTCCTCGGCTACTTTTACGGGAAGCGGGAAGCGGTTTGCGAGAGGCGGCGGACTTGATTGGTGATCGGATGCGAGTTATGATTCGGGCACTTCTCGGCAGTGATGGTCTAGTCGCCCGCGAAAATCATCAGCCGCTATAAACGTTTTGCCGTTCCCTCCACCTCCGCTGATCGGATTAGCTTGACGCAGCGCAAACGCGCTGCGCTCGTCCGAGCCAGTTGGCAGTTTGGTCTGCATCCTCGCTGCTGGCTATACCAGCGATGAGGGTCGGGCGGCACGACCAACGTAAGCATTGTTTTCCTACCTAATTTATGTGAAAAGGCAATCTTATGGCAGCAGCTATGGTGCCACAACTTGAAGAACCAGAAGCGATTGGCGCAAATGAGGCAATTCTCATCGCTAGCGGCGACCTGCGCCTCGCCGCCAATCAAACCTGCTGGGCGGCGCAAGCCGACATGGAACAGCGGGTGATCGAGGCGTTCGCCCGCGAGGGGATCACCGTCCGGCGGGGGCACCCTTACGATCCGGTCGAAAAACACGGGTTCATCTCCAGCCAACGGATGGGCATGGACGTGTTCAAGCACATCCACCCGGACGCCAAGCTTATCGTGGCGGAGTCGGTCTGGCAGTACAGCCATCACGTCTTGGCGGGGCTGCGCGACCATCGCGGACCGATCCTGACGATTGCGAATTGGAGCGGGGAATGGCCCGGTCTGGTCGGGATGCTCAACCTGAACGGCTCGATGACCAAAGCGGGCTTGAACTACAGCACGATCTGGAGCCTCGATTTCACCGACGACTTCTTCCTCAACGGCATCCGCCAATGGATTCGTGAGGGCAAAATCAGCCACGACACCAGCCATGTGCGCGACCTCGACGCCGCCCAACTGCCGGATCAAGCCGCCGAACTGGGGCGCGCGCTGGCGCAGCAGCTTCACCACGAGAAGGCGATCCTCGGCGTATTCGACGAGGGCTGCATGGGCATGTACAACGCCATCATCAACGACGAAATGCTGAATCCGCTGGGCGTCTACAAAGAGCGCCTGAGCCAGTCGGCGCTGGTCGCCGGGATGCAGCGGGTCAGCGACGCCGAAGCGCAAGCTGTCCGCGATTGGCTCGACGGGCGTGGCGTGCACGTTCATGACCGGGACGGACGAAGCGACCGACCTCACCAACCAGCAAATCCTTGGGCAGTGCAAAATGTATATCGCCGCTCTGCGGATTGCCGACGATTTCGGCTGCGCGGCGATTGGCATTCAGTATCAGCAGGGTCTCAAGGACATGGCTCCGGCTTCCGACTTGGTCGAGGGGCTGCTCAACAACGTCGAGCGCCCGCCCGCTTACCATGCCGAAACCGGCGCGGAACTCTACGCCGGTCAAGCGCTGCCGGTGTTCAATGAGGTCGACGAGTGCGCGGCGGTCGACTCGGTCGTGACCAACCGGATTTGGACGACGTTGGGCTTCGACCCGGCGACGACGCTGCACGATCTGCGCTGGGGCGAGCAGTATACCGGCGACGGCGTGGACGATTTCGTCTGGGTATTCGAGATTTCCGGCGCGGCTCCGGCTTCGCACTTCATCGGCGGCTACGCCGGTGCGGTCAGCGAACGCCAGCCGCCGATGTACTTCCGGTTCGGCGGCGGCTCGCTCAAGGGGATCAGCAAACCGGGCGAGATCGTCTGGAGCCGGATTTTCGTGATGGATGGCGTGCTTCATGCCGATTTGGGACGCGCGACCGTCGTCGAACTGCCCATCGAGGAGACCGAGCGCCGCTGGCAGGCGACCACCCCACAGTGGCCGATCATGCACGCGGTGCTGCACGGCGTCAGCCGCGATCAGATGATGGCGCGCCACAAAGCCAATCACCTGAACGTGGTCTACGCGCCGACGGCGGAAGACGCCGACCGCGCGCTGGCGGTCAAAGCCGCGATGCTGGCGGCGATGGGCATTCAGGTTCACCTGTGCGGTGAGGTCAAGCTGTAAGGCGGATAAACCTCACCCCCGACCCCCTCCTTTCAGGGGTAGGCATTTTATTGACCTCACCCCCTCCCCCTCTCCACTACGTAGAGAGGGGGTAAAAACAGGTTGCAAAGGGTGTTTAAAGTCCCCTCTCCATGCAATGGAGAGGGGATTTAGGGGTGAGGTTAGCCCAGAATTAAAAACATACCCCTGACAGCCGACCCCCTCGCCTTACGAAGAGGGGGAGAAAAGCAGGACACATATCTGGGCGTTTGCTGATTTGGTAGGGGCACGATAGATCGTGCCCCTCGTCATTTGGGGTGATAGGGGTGGGGTCAAGCGGGCACGATTTCGACGAATACGCCGCGCTCGCGCAGCGCCGCCACCGTTTCGGCATCGACGTTAGAGTCGGTCACGAGCGCGTCGAGCACCTCCACCGGCGCGACCCGCACCAGCGCCGATTGATTGAACTTACTGCTGTCCGTGACCAGAATGACGTAATGCCCCGCTTGAATGCAGCCGCGAAACAGTTCGGCTTCTTCGGCGCTCTCGGCGCTGAGACCGCGCTCCGGCGAGATCGCTTTCGTGCCCAAGACGACTTTATCGACCTGAAGCTCGGCGAGCACGACGCGAGAGAGCGTGCCGCGCACGGCGAACTCGTCGGCGTCGACGGTGCCGCCTAGTACGATCACCTTGTGGACGCCCTGCCGGATCAGCTCGTTGGCGACGATCAGCAAATCCGTGACCAGAGTCAAGTTGGTATGACTGCCTAATTCACGGGCGACGGACGTCCCGGTGCTGCCGCCCATCAGCAGGACGGTCTCGCCGTCCTCGATCAACCGCGCCGCCGCCTGACCGATCCGCTGCTTGATCTCGGCGCGCTCCTCCAAACGCTGCATGATCGGGGCTTCGCTGGTCGCGACTTGCTGCGCGCGCATCGCGCCGCCGTGCACGCGCCGGATCATGTTGCGGTCGGCAAGCGTCGTTAAGTCGCGCCGGACGGTCGCCTCGCTGACTTCGAAGACGGCACTGATCTCGGCGACGGTCAGCTTGCCGCGCTCTTCCAGCAGTTGGGCGATTTTCTCTTGCCGCTCCAAGCCAAGTAAATCGGAATTCGACATGATTTTCTACCCAGTGTTTTGGCTGATAATACTCGGATTCGACCATCCGCGCTCAGAATCAGTGAAGCTCAAGTCTGTGGCGCGCGCTGGTAGATGCGCTCGGCGTTGCGGCGATAGACTTTTTCGAGCACGTCGTCGGGCAGGTGCAGCCCGTAGATTTGCCAGCGTCCTTGACCGGGAATCTCGCTGTCGCCGTAGTTGAAGTATTCGTCGTCGGTTTCGAGGAAGCGGTAGTAAATCTGATACGTCTCCAAATCCGCGCCCGCGTCGATGCCGAACAGGATGCGGTCGGCGTGGTCGATGAAGAAGCGGCGCGCCGAGTACGGCTGCCGTCCGAGTTCGCTGATGCGCGCGCTGATGTCGACGGCGTAATTGGGGCAGTCGTCCAACATCTGCCCGACCCAGCCGAGATTCTCCGAGTAGCAGCCGACGTGCGCGCCGATGAAGGTGGTCGCGCGGTGACGGGTCACCAGCGCTTTCAGGTCGGTCATGATCTTCATGAAGGGCGGGAACGGCGGACTCGGAAACTGCCAATCCGGGTGAGCGTTCAGTTCTTCGAAACGCTCGTTGGTCGCGTCGAGCCGGTCGAAAAAGGCGACCGGATCGGCGACGTGGATCAGCACCGGGACGCCCAATTCTCCGGCGGTTGCCCAGAGCGGATCGAGCCGGGAGTCGTCGATGGCGACCAGCGTCCCATGCTGATCGCGGACGTGCAGCCCGAACGGTTTCCAGATTTTCAGCCCGTCCGCGCCGCGCGCGACCTGCTGGCGAAAGCGCGCCGCCGCCCATTCGCCGAAACGGTCGCCCTGCGCCACCCACTGCGACCAATCAACCCCGCCGAACATGTAGAAGCGCTCCGGCGCGGCTGCCTTGATCTTGTCGAGGTGGCGGTGCAGGATGTCCTCGCCCCAACCGCCGTCAAGATCGACGTAGGTGGTCACGCCCGCTTCGTCCAGTGTGTCGAGCAGTTCGCTCACCGGGCGCTGATCCCAGCCGCCGCCGAACGGTGCGGCGAGATGATTATGGGCGTCGATCACCGGAAACTTCGGCTGCGTGATCTCGGTCGTTTTGACGACTAGCTTAGGTTTGGGCATAAATTGGCTTAATGGAATGTCGTTCATGGCTGCCTCATTGCTGCAAGTTGAGCGCGAATCATCGCTTCGGTGGGCGCGTTGGTCGCGCCGCCGATCTGCGTCACCGCCTGCGCGCCGCAGGCGATGGCGAAGCGCAGCGCATATTCTAACGCTGCGCCGCGAATGTGCAGGGCGTAGAGATAGCCCGCGTCGAAGGCGTCGCCCGCGCCGGTCGTGTCGATCACCTGTACCGGCAGCGCGGGCAGGTCGAGCGCCGCGCCGTCCGGCGGGTAGGCGG
This sequence comes from uncultured Chloroflexia bacterium, assembly GCA_963826685.1. Classification (GTDB taxonomy): domain Bacteria; phylum Chloroflexota; class Anaerolineae; order Aggregatilineales; family Phototrophicaceae; genus Flexifilum. The sequence goes on from CAWGYC010000015.1 coordinate 129,506, forward strand.
ATGCACCGCGCCCACCGCGCTTGACGATCAACGTCCCGCGAATACGTTGGCGCAGCGCGTCGCCTAGTGCCTTCGCCTCATCTTCGTTGGGCAGAAAATCGTCAACCTGTGCCAGCGCGGGCGCGAGCAGCGGATTGCTCAGCCACGTCTCGGTCGGGTCCCAGCCGGGATCGAGCGAGGTGGTGACGCCCTGCGCCCGCGCGATCTCGAAGATGCGGGCGATCTGTGGCTGCAAGCCGGTTTGCAGAAAGAACGAGCCAACGTGCAGGTGATCGTAGCGCGACAGCAGTTCGGGCGTGATCGCCGCGCCGTCGAAACTGGTCATCGCGCCGGGATAGGTGAGGAAGGCGCGGTCGTGGGCGTAGGTCAGGGCGATGGTCACACCAGTGGGCAGATCGACTGTCTGGACGTGATCGGTCTGCACGCCGAAGCCGCGCAGTTGGGCGATCACGAAGCGCCCGACGTCGTCGTCGCCGACCAAGCCGACGAAATCGACGACATAGTCGGGATCGTCCGCACCGAGCGCCGCCAGCCGCGCCGCCGTGATCGCCGACGAGCTGCCCATCGCCATCGTGAAGCCGGTGCCGACCAGCTCGCGCCCCAGTACCGGCAGCGAGGGCAGCCCGGACAGCACCATGTCGGCGTTGAGTTCACCGGCGACGAGAATCCGTTTCATAAAAGAAGTACCGAGTGATGAGTACCGAGTACCGAGTTAAAAACCAAATCGAGACCCCTATTTGGATATTGGTATGAACCAACCTGAATCAATCTCGCTCACGAAGTTGTCTCAATGAAATCGCGGCAGTCGTTCGGCGGTTCATCTTCTAGATCGTAGGTCTTGTGCAGCCAAGAGAAATTATAGTCCAGCGCCGCGCGACAGTAGGCTTTGGGATCAAGCTCGTACTCGACACCAAAGACCGCTTTACCCGCCTTGATGAACGGCAGCAGGAGATCGCATTCCTCGTATTGGAAACACTGCTCGTCGAGCGCCCAGTCGAACTGCGCGACCAGATCGGGAATTTGATCGAGGTCGTTCTTCAGCCCGACCGACAAGCCGCGTTCATGTGCCGCTTCCGCCAGCCACAGGTTGTAGGCAAGTTGATCCGCGTAGGTGAGCGGGAAGCCGCTCGGATTGGTGTAGGCATCAACATTGTCCGGCTCGACCCCATCACAGCCCTTCTCGACGGCAAGGTCGAGCCGCGTCGTCATGATGGGCTGAAGGATGTCCAACTGGCGAACGTCGAGATAACGCTCGCCCTCCCAATCCTCAAGCGGGTCGCCGAGCACGGTTTCGGGGAAATCGGCGACGTCCGGTCGCCAATCCTCGAAGGTTCCCGCGCTGAAATAGCAGATGACGATGATGCCGCGCTCATGCAAGTCTGCGATCACGTCGGGCAACGTATCGAACAGGTCGACGTCGTACATGGCGACGTCGTAGGTCGTGTTCAGTGTCCCTGAGATCTGCCACTGCCACGTCGTACCGGGGGCGGGCTGCCACCATTCCGGCTGCGGCGTCGGCGTTGTTTCCTGCGCTGCAACTCCGCTCAGAGACAGCACTAGCAGCATGGTGATGAGATAAACCAGTCGCAGCAACATCGCGTCCGCCTCCAAATGTTTAAACGTTCATCCAGTCGGGCAGATAGGCGGCTTCAGTGGTCGCCATTTCGTCGAACATCTGGCTGATCTCGGCGGGCGAGCAGACCGCCGCCGTCAGCGGGTCGAGCATCAGCGCGTGGAACGCCGCCTGCCGATCCTGCTCCAGCACCGCTTTGGCAACCAGATCGTGCACCGCCATGTGCTGCTGATCGAGCGCCGCGAGTTGGGTCGGCAGCGCGCCAAAGTAAGTCGGCTGGATGCCGTCGCGGTTGACCAGACAGACGGTCTCGACCACGCCGTCACTCGGTAAATTGGTGACCAGCCCGGTATTGAGCACGTTGCCGTAGATCACTTCCGGCGTGTCGGTCTCGATGGCGTGGATGATGTAGGAAGCATACTCGACGCCGCGTTCGAGGTCGAGCGGCGCTCTGCCCGCGATCATCGCGCTGATCTCCTCGTCCGATTCGGCGCGCCACTGGGGCCAGTTGTTGGCGTAGAAGCCGGTCTCGCCGCGATACTCCGACCGGGCGTACTTCTCGACCAGATCAGGGCGCTTGCGGAAATAGGGGATGTATTCCGAGAAATGCCCGCTGCCCTCGGTGACGAACGCGCCCAGATACTTCATCATCTCGAAGCGGATCGGGTCTTGCTCGTAGATTTCGGGGTCGTTCATCGCTTCGCGCAGGCGGGGGTAGACGTCCTCGCCCTGATAGGTCAAATCGACCAGCCATGACAGATGATTGACGCCCGCCGCCCGATACTTGAGATCGCCCGGTGGGATGCCGAGGTATTCCGCCAGCGTCTCGGCGGTGTGCGGGATCGAGTGGCACAGCCCGACAATCGGCAGCGACGAGGCGCGGAGTCCGGTCAGGCAGGTGATCGACATGGGATTGGTGAAGTTCATGACCAGCGCGTCGGGCGCGAGCCGCTCGGTATCCTTGAGGATGGCGAGCCACGCCGGGAGCGTCCGCAGCGCCTTGAAGATGCCGCCGGGTCCAATCGTGTCGCCGATACACTGGTTGACGCCGTACTTCATCGGGATGTCGAAGTCGTGGCGGACGTTCTCCAACCCGGCGACCTCGATGCAGTTGACGAGATAATCGGTGTCGGCGATCACGTCGGCGCGCTCGGTCGAGGCTTCGACGTTCCACTTGCGCCCGGTCGCAGCGATCAACTTTTCGGCGATCTGGTGGGCGAGTTCGAGCCGCCGCGCGTCGATGTCGACCAGCGCAAACGTCCCCTCCTCAAGATCGGGCGTGACCAGCACGTCGCGCATGACCTCGTAGGCGAAGACCGTGCTCCCCGCGCCGATAATCGAAATTTTAGGCATGGTTTCCTCTCAAAGTGATTGGTTATTAGTTTTTAGTTTTTAGTTCCGCACCCCCGATCTGATTCGAGAAGGGGATGTAAGTTTTTACTAAAAACCAAAAACTAACGACTAAAAACTGCTTCTAATACTTTCCTCCGCTCAGCGCGATGCCCTCGATGAACTGGCGCTGAGCGAAGAAGAACACCAGAATGATCGGCGCGATGCTGACCAGCGCTCCCGCCATCATGATCGTCCACCTACCGCCATACTGCTGCTGGAACAGCGCCAGCCCGACCGGGAGCGTCGTCTGCATCAGATCGCTGGGTAGGTAGATCAGCGGCGTCAGAAGGTTGTTCCACGACTGCAAAAAGACAAAGATCGCCAGCGCCGCCAGCGCCGGTCGTGCCAGCGGCAGATAGATGCGCCAGAAGATGTGCAGCAGCGACGCGCCGTCGACGCGCGCCGCTTCCGCCAAGTCAATCGGGATGGTCAGAAAATACTGACGGAGCAGGAACGTCCCGAAGGCGCCGCCCCAGAAGGCGGGCAGCCAGAGCGGGGCTTGCGTCCCGTACAAGCCGAGCCAGCGAAACAGGATAAAGTTGGGGATGATCGTCACTTGAAACGGGATCATCAAAGTCACGAGCAGCGCCAGAAACAGGGCGTTGCGGAAGCGAAACTTGACGACCGCGAAGACGAACGCCGCCATCGCGCAGGTCAGCATTTGCCCGATGGTCGTCAGCACCGCCACCTTGAAGCTGTTCCAGATCAGCGTGCTGAAGGGCAGCGTCTCCCACAATTTCTGGAAGTTTTCCAGCGTGGGCGCGGTCGGGATCAGGTCGCGGGTGAACTGGTCGGCGGGCTGCTTGAAGGCGGTCGAAACCATCCACAGAAAGGGACCGATCATCACGACCGCGCCAGCGAGCAGGATGACGTAGGCGATCAGGTCGTACACTGCTTTCTGCGTGCGCGGGTTACTCATAGATCGTCCACATTCGTTGCAGTCGGAAGTAGACCAGCGTCAGGACGAAGATGATGATCGTGAGGACAATCGCCTGCGCGCTGGCGGATCCCATGCGGAAGAAGTCGAAGCCGGTGCGGTAAATCGAGTAGACTAGCGTCGGCGTGGTCGAGCCGCCGCCAGCGGTGCGCGTCAGCACGTAGATGAATTCGAACGCCTGAAACGCATTGATGGTCGAGATGATGGTCTGGAAGAAGATGCTGGGCACCAGCAGCGGCAGCGTGATGTGCCAGAACTTGTTCCAGCCGTTGGCGCCGTCCACGTCCGCCGCTTCGTAGAATTCTCTGGGGATCGCCTGAAGTCCGGCGAGAAAGATGATCATACCCTCGCCAATCGCACCCCAGACGTTGACGATCACCACTGAAAGCAGCGCGGTTTGCGTCCCCAACCAGTTGACCGGCTCCAAGCCGAACGAGACCAGCGTATAGTTCAGTACGCCGGTGTCACGGGCGTAAATCCACGACCAGACCAAGCCGACTGCGACCGCCGACGACACGACCGGCAGGAAGTAGATCACGCGGAACAAGCCGACGCCGCGAATTTTGCGGTTGAGCAGCAGCGCCACGATCAGCGAGAGGACGATCACCGCCGGGACGTACATGCCGCTGAAGGCGAAGGTGTTGACGAGCGACTTCTGAAACAGGCGGTCGCTGAGCAGCTTGGTGAAGTTGTCCAGCCCCGCCCACTTCGGCGGGGTGAGCAAATCCCAGTTGAGGAAGCTGACGCCGATAGTCGCCGCCACCGAGCCGAATGCTCCAAAGAGCAGCCCGACCAAGGTCGGCGCCAGCAGCAGCAGCACCCACCAGCGTTCGCGTCCGAGAGGTTTTAGCCCGGCTTGCATCGGCGATCCTTATGGCGTCAAGAGCGTGTACGGTCAATTTACCTCACCCCTAAATCCCCTCTCCATTGCATAGAGAGGGGACTTAAAACCGATTCTTCTCCCCCTCTCTACGAAGTGGAGAGGGGGACGGGGGGTGAGGTTGATTAATGCGCGTTATTGGCGAGCACGTCGTCGGCGGTCGGTATGATGTCCGCCATCGCGTCGTCGAGCGACATTTCGCCAGTCCAGACCGGCAGCAAACCGTCGCCGACCACGCTCGCCCACTCGTCGTAACCCCGGAAAACCGGCTTGACGTGAGCGTAGTCGAGCGCGTCTAAGAAAACCTGCTGGCGAATCGGTGCGGTATCCTGATTGACGAAGGTCTGCGCCAAAGACTGAAGCACGGGAATGGCGAAGCCCAACTTCGTGAGCTGCGTCTGCCCGGCGACACCATCGGCATATTTGACGAATTCCCACGCCGCATCCGGGTGCTGCGACCCGTTGGCGATCACCAATCCGGCGCTGTTGACGCTGGTGACGCGCGCGACCGGACCCGCCGGGAAGGCGGCGACGTCCCACGAGAAGTTCAAGCCCGCGTACTGCGGCACGACCCAGTGACCGATAGTGGTCATCGCCGCGACACCCGCCGCAAACGGATCGCCGCCGAACTGCTCGGCTTGATTCGGGTCGGGGATCGATTTATCGTCCAGCACCATGCTGGAAAGGAACTGCCAAGCGTCGTGCGCGCCGCCCTCGTTGATCAACGTTTGGGTGTGATCGTCGCTGATGATGCTGCCGCCGTAGCCCCAGATCGCCTCGCTCCAAGTCAGTTCCATGTCCCACAGATCGGTGGCAAAGCCCCACTGGTCGATGATGCCGTCGTTGTTGGTATCGAGCGTGAGCTGCTTCGCCGCCGCTTTCAGGTCGTCCAGCGTCCAGTCGTCGGTCGGGTAATCCATGCCCGCTGCGTCGAACATATCCTTGTTGTAGTAGAGTACGATGGTCTGGAAGTCACGGGGCAAGCCGTAGTAGCCGTCATCTTGCTTATAGACTTGCAGCGTCACCGGGTAGAAGTCGTCGAGGAAACCGGGCGTTGCGTCGATGTAAGGCTGCATATTCAGCAGCACGCCGCGCGACTGCCAGTCGAGGTAGAGCGGCGCGTCCATCGCAAACACGTCGGGCGGCGTGCCCCCGGCGAACAGCGTTTGCAGCTTATTCCAGTAGGAGTCCCAATCGCTCACGTCGACGGTCACGCTGATGTCGGGGTGGGTTGCCTCGAACTCGTCGACCATCGACTGCCAGACCGCCAATTCTTCCGGCGATCCCCACATCATGTACTTGATCTCGGTGGGCTGATCCTGTGCCTGAATCACGCCCGTGAGCGCGAGCAGTAAAATAGCGAGTACGGCAGCAGTTAATGCTTTGCGATTTATGACTATCTCTCCTTTGCTATGACGATCTAAACGTTTTAGCCCGTTCATGGTAATGTCGGGAGATGATGCGGTGCGCCGTCCTACTCGCCTAAGCGGACGACCGCTGTCAAATTATGCGGACTGTCCGGGTCAAGATCGCGCATGATCGCGCGCTCGAACGCCATCAACTGCCCAATCGGAAGGTAGAGCGCCCCGCGAATCGCTTCGGGGACGCCGGATTCAAAGGTCACGACGGCGTTAGTTTCGCCGATGCTCAAGACCTGCGCCCCGCGCTGGCGCATCTCGTCGAGGACGGTGGTCTCGGCGGCGCGGTTCTCGTCGGAAAGCAAGCCGACGATCAGCGTTTGATCCGTGACCATCGACTGCGGACCGTGCCGGAATTCCATGAAGTGGAACGGCTCGCTGTGGCTGAGCGTCATTTCCTTCAGCTTCAAGCTGACTTCCGCTGCTAGCCCGTAGCGCGTCCCGGAGCCGAGAATATAGAAGCGTTCGAGGTTGGTGTTGGCGCCGTGACGCCGGGCGACCGAACCGAATTGGTCGAGCAAGCGCCGCCCGACTTCCGGCAGTTCGCGCAGCGCCGCCAGAAGATCGTCGCGCCCGCTCCACAGCGCTGCCAGCGCGGTCACGCCGAGATAGAGCACCGTAAAGGCGCGCGTTTGCGCGACGCTCTGCTCCTGACCGGAGGGCAGGACGAGGTTGATCGTGCCCATGCTCGCCAGCGCCTGATCGTCGTAGCAGGACAGGGTGAGGACGTCGCCCTGTTGGCGCGCGAGGAAGCTCTCGACGGCGCGCAAGGTCTCGGTGGTTTCGCCGGATCGACTGACCGCGATCAACAGCGTGCGTCGCGTCGCGGTATAAGCCGCCTGCGGATACAGCCAAATTTCTGAAGCGGGCAGCGCCCGCGCTTCGGCGACGCCTAACTGCTGAAACAGCGCAGCGCCCGCCAGCGAGAGGTAATAAGTCGAGCCGCAGCCCGTGAAAATCACCGACTCGTACTGCCCCGCGCGGAAGAAACGGCGCAGGCTCTCCACCTGCGCATCGATATGCGCGAGCGCTGCTTCCCACGCCTTCGGTTGACTGAGAATTTCGCGCTGCGTGTGTTGCCCGGATTGTGTCATCAACGTGCGCCTCTTAGCGTTTGCCAGTTAATTGTCGGGAATAATTGAGCACATTTGCACAAGTTAACTTCAATAATCTTCACGGATGCTCACAAATGAACGAAATAAGTCATCTTCAATCACAAAAGTAGCATGTGATAAGTATGTTGTCAATCAAATTGTCGCGGCTGCACTGCGCAGATGAGCGGCTCCGCCCGGCGACGAAACCAATGAAGGGGGATTTGCCTTACAGCCTCGCCAGCACCTCCTCGGCGTCGACCTGCCCCCAGTGATAGCCCATCGCGGCGCTCTCGCGCTGGGCACGTTGAGCTTCGGCGCGCGCTTGATCGACTTCGCCCCGGCAGCGATGCGCCCACGCCCGCGCGACCCGGAGGTCGGCTTCGTAGATGCGGTAGCCGCTCTCGACCGCGTATTCCAGCGCCTCGTCGAGGTCGTTGAAAGCATTGTCGGCGTCGTCTTGATGCTTGGCGTACCAGCGCCCGCGCGCCAGCAGCGCCTCGATCAGCACGTTGCGCTTTTGAATGCTGCGGGCGAGGCTGAGCGCTGTCTCGTAGTGGGCGCGTGCCGACTCGTGATCTCCGGCGTCGGCGTCGAGGTCGCCGAGGACACAGTGGCTACCGCTGAGATCGTCACGCCAGCCGTACTCCTCGCAGCTTTTGACGTTGGCGTCGCTGATCCGGCGGGCGTAGTCAGCGCCTTCGGTACCCCCGGCGCGGCGCAGGTGCTCAGCGTGCTGGATACCGCGCAGGCTGTAGAGGTATTGGTCATCCGGGTCAATCTCGCGCTCCAGCGCCTCGGCGCGGGCGAATTCGGTGCTGGCATCCGCCAGCCCGCCGCTCAGGTGCAGCGCCCACGCCAGCCACTGCCCGCGAGTTGCGTTCGTCTATGCGGCGGTCGCGTTCGTCGCTCACCCGATCCCCCAGCGCCAGCGCCGCGCGCGTGCTTGCCGCGCCCCGCTCCAGTTCACCGAGGTGGATATACAGTTCGGCGAGGTTATTGCTGCCGGTGCTCGCGTTGTGCCAATTTTCCAGTTTTTCAGCAATAGCGTTGGCACGCTCGTAGAACGGCACGCCTTCACGCAGCCGCCCCAGATTCATCAAGCACAAGCCGACCTCGTTGAGGATGAAGCTCTGGGCGCTTGGCTGGCTCACCGCCGGGTCGCGGGTCAGGTCGCCGCCGGGGAAGAACTCGGTCATCAGCGCAAGCGTCGGTTTCGTATGCGCCAAGTATCGAGTTAATAACCCATCTGATCACCCTGATAAATCCGATTCTCGACGGATTTGATGCGCCTTCGTCATACGCCTCGGCGCGGCACAGGTGATGCACGATCTCGATGTACGGCATGAGGTCGTCCAGCGTCGGGAAGCGCGGCATACTCCGCGGCGCATCGGCTTGGTAGTAGTCGGCAATCTGTCGGTGAGCGGCGGCGCTGCTGTCACCGACCAACCGCTCGGCGTAGTGCGCGCGGATCAGCGGGTGAGCGGTATAGGCGGTCGCGCCATCCTGCTCTACCGGGCGGATCAAGCGGCGGGTCACCAAACCCTGCACCAGCCCGGCAAACGCAGCATCGTCCAGTCCAGTCAGCGGCGCATTGAGCGCAGTCGCGTCGGTCGCCGTGCGAAAGACCTTCCCGAACGCATCTTCGCGCACCGGCAGCCGGAACGCGCTGAACATCAGCAGGAAAGCCCGCTCAGCTTCGCTCAGGTGCTCGTCGTAGCGCCGCAGCACCCGCGCCACCCGCGCGTAGTGATCCTCGTCCGCCGTCGGCGCGGGCAGGTCGCCCGCGCGCGCAGCGTCGCCGCCGAACTGCTCGACGAGGTAAGTCCCGATCAGGCTCAACGTCAGCGCGTGTCCGTCCCATGCCGCGACGATTTGATCCAGCGCCGCGTCGTCGCCCTGCACGCCCACGCGCCGCAGCAGATCGCGCCCGTCGGAGTCGCTCAGCCGGGTCACGTCGCGCTGGCGGTAAGTGGTGTGCGCCAGCAGGTTCGTCAGCGGCGCGCGGCTGGTGATCAGGCAGAAGGACTGGTGAAACGGCGACGCGAACAGCGCGAGGAAGTCGCGCAGCGCCCCGCTGACGACGTTACCGTAACTATCGCCTTCGTCCTCCTGCATCACCTCGAAGCCGTCCAGCACGAACACGCAGCGCCGCTCGCGCAGCAGCCCCGCCAGCATCCCGGCGCGCGCCGCCGCCGAGGTCACGGTCTGCGCCAGCGCTGCTCCGCCGAGATAGGTCAGCGCCGCCTCGAAGAATTCATCGCTGCTGCGCTGCTCGTAGAACGACCACCAGAAGACCGCCGCCGGGCGATCCGCGTCGTTGAGGATCGCGTCCAGCGCTTTACGGGCGAGGCTGGTTTTGCCCTCGCCGCCAAAGCCGATCAGTCCGGTCACACAAATCGCAGGATTGGCGTAGTCGTCGGCGACCCGCGCCAGCAGGTCAGTCCGCCCGACCCACTCCGGCAGCACTTCCGGCGCGCGGCTGAGGTCGTAGGCGCGCGGCGGCGGCGCGGCTTTGACCTGCCGCTCCTGCGCCTCGGTCAGGCGCGGCGTCGCGCCCGCCCGCCGGGGATAGGGCAGACTGCCGCTGTAAAGCGACAGCAGCAGCGGTTCGAGGCTCAGCACCCGCGCGTTGACGCCGAAAGCGAGTGGTTCGTCCACACCGCGCTGCTCCGGGTAGTACTTGGACGAGATGATGCCGACGACCAGATTTTGCTCTTTGTCCAGCACCGCCGCGCCGCTCATGCCAATGTTCACATCTTGGGTTTTTAGCTGAACCTTGCCGCTGTGGAAGTTACCCTGACGTGGGATCGGCAGTACGCCGATGATGTTTCCTTCTCCAAACAGCGGATCGTCGATACCAATTGCCTCGCGAAAGCCGTAGCTCTGAAACTCGTGCCCGGCGGATTGGTCGCACCCGCCGATCACGGCGATCTGCTCCGGCGCGAGCGGCATGGTGCCGTTCACGATTTGCAGCAGCACCACGTCGTCGTCGTGATCCGGGAACACGCCGATCACGCGGGTCTGGCGCTGCTTGTCCTCTTTCCGCTTCGCCTGCCGGAAGTAAACGGTGATCTCGGCGTCGCCCGCCTCGCGCGGATGCACCCCTTCGAGCACCCCCTTGACCACGTGCGCGCACGTGACGATCTTGCCGTCGTTGGAGACGGCGACGCCAGTTCCGGCGGTACGTTCGTCGGGATAGAGAATCTCGACCGTGAAGTCGATGAGCCACTGGTTGATGACGTTCAAATCTTGGGTCATAGCGCGTCCGAGCTGCGATGATGAGCCGTTCGTCTCTCAGTATAACGGCTATTGATGATCCACGTCGGCAAGCTTGCAAATCAAGTACAATGATGTTATTGCGGCGAGCATTCGGGAGGGAAATCATGCGCATCGAGACGCCGACCACTATCGAGCGGGCAGCATGGGACGGAGAACTCGTGCCACGCGGGGTGAACCAGACCTTCCGGGGAGCCGCTGAGCCAGTACGCGCGACCATCGGCGAACCCGTCTGGTGGTCGGCAGCGCAGGCGATGGAAAGCGAAACCGGCAAGAAGTGGACGCCGCCCGCCGACTCGCGCTGGTATACGCTGGTGCAAATCTCCTGTACGCTGCATAAGCCGACCGATCCGCATACTCACTTCACCGAAGCCACTCTCACGGTCTATCTGCTTCCCCGGCAGGGGGCGGGCGAGGTGCGCGCGCAAGTGCTGTTTCCCATCCGCGAGACCGCCGACGACACCGGCAAGAAGACGGTGAAGCTGACGCCGGAACTTAAGTTCGCCGACGTGATCAGCTTCAAACCGGGCGAACTGGGCGCGGAGATCGATTATCACAAAGCCTTCCCGGTGATTTAAGCCTACGGTCAGGGGGAATCGCGCGCCTATTGGACGTTCAAAAATCACGCCGCGAATCCGCTAGATGGATGTCAGAGCGTCTATCTGGTCGCCGCCGCGCCAGAGCCAGTAGACGGCATCCGGCTGATGATCGAGTTGGTCGCCACCGCCGAGAACCGTTACGGGCTGATGCGTTGGGGGCTGCCCGATGCCGCTGCCCACATCAGCCGGATCATTCCCGCTAGTGGAGGACGTGCTTCATGACTGAGCTGTCGCTGCGCTTCACGTCGAACGAAACAGACGAGCACTCGCCGATTGCGGTGTCACTGTTACGCCTCGACACCGGGGCGAACACCGCGCCGGTACCGTTCACTCCGCCGCTGGATGATCCCGAACTGGCGGAGATTTGCTGGTATTTGGAGATCTACGGTGCGTGGGCGACCGAACCGGACAAGGAGCGCGCCCAACGCATCGGAAGCTAAGCTGGAGGAATGGGGAAGTCAACTGCTCGCCGGAGCAGGTCAAGCACGCGACCGAAGCGATCTTGCGGGCAGCGCCGGAGCGCTTCGTTCTGGGCGCGGACTGCACCGTGCCTGCTGACACCGCCTAGGATAACCTGAAAGCAGCGATTGATACCGCGCATCGCTGGGAGCGGTAGCCTCCGCGTCAAATCAGCGTGTGCCGGGCGGATTCGCGTGATCATTCGAAAGAACCGCCGGGTTCGTGGCGTCTCGGTTGTGGGGGCAGATCGCAAGCACTCTGCTCCTATGCGAAAAATTCTCCCTCAGCTTCCTGATTGGCGATTTAGGTTAAAATCGGGATCTGATTTAGTCTAAAGATTAAGTTTTTGGGGTACGACGGATGGAAAAGCAAAGCTTAGTAGATAATCTTACTGGCGAACCGGATGAGGCATACGACTGTTTTCTCGAACAGTATCCGACGTATCCGTCAACCGCATCGCTGGACGATCTGCGGGCGCGAGATTACGCCCGCCTCGACGAACTGGGACAGATTTATCTCGATTATACTGGCGGCGGCTTGTACGCCACCTCGCAGCTTCACACGCACATGCAGGTGCTCGAACACGGCGTTTACGGCAATCCACATTCGAGCAATCCGACCTCACTGGCGGCGACGCGGTTGGACGAAAACGCGCGCGCCTACGTGCTGCACTACTTCAACGCCAATCCCGACGAATATCTGGTAATTTTCACCCAGAACGCGAGCGGCGCGCTTAAGCTGTTGGGCGAGTCGTATCCGTTCGCACCGGGCAGCCGCTATCTGCTGACCTTCGACAATCACAATTCGGTCAATGGCATCCGCGAATTCGCACAGCGCGGCGGCGCGACCGTGATCTACACGCCGGTGATCCCGCCCGATTTGCGGATCGACAGCGCGCGGTTGCAAGCGAGCCTCGACAGTATCGATCCGGCTCAAGCGAACTTGTTCGCTTTTCCGGCGCAGTCGAATTTCAGCGGCGTGCATCATTCGCTGGACTGGATCGAGCGCGCTCAGCAAAAAGGGTTGGACGTGCTGCTGGACGCGGCGGCCTTCGCGCCGACCAACCGGCTCGATTTGAGCGCCCACAAGCCGGATTTTGTCTCGCTGTCCTTTTACAAAATCTTCGGGTATCCGACCGGCATCGGCGCGCTGCTGGCGCGGCGCGAGACGATCACGAAGCTGCGCCGCCCTTGGTTCGCCGGGGGAACGATCACGCTGGCGACGGTCAACCCGCACAAGCATTATCTACACGAGGGGTCGCAAGGCTTCGAGGATGGCACGGTCGATTATCTCAACCTGCCCGCCGTCGAGATCGGCTTGAAGCACATTGAGCGCATCGGCATCGACCTGATTCACGAGCGGGTTCGCTGCTTGACCGGCTGGCTGCTCGACCAACTGAGCGCGCTCAAACACAGCAATGGCACGGCGCTCGTCCGAATCTATGGACCGATCACCACCGAGCAGCGCGGGGGAACCATCTCGCTGAACTTCTACGATCCGAATGGCGAGATCATCGATTACCGTCGGCTGGAAGCAATCGCCAACGGGCAGAACATCTCGCTGCGCACCGGCTGTTTCTGCAACCCCGGCGCTGGCGAAATGGCGCTCGATTTGAGCGAGGCGGAATTATGCAGCGCGCTCGACCAAGAACAACGTATGACTTTGCCGGAACTCATGATCGTGCTGGATCGGGTCATTGGTGCCGCCCGGATCTCGGTGGGAATCGCGTCCAACTTCGCGGACGTCTACCAGTTCGTGCAGTTCGCCCGCTATTTCCTTGATCGAGACCGGGACAGCGTTTGAGGCGTGCGCGCCGTCAGCAAATTATGAAATCATGGGGCAGACTTTGATAGGATTACAGCCGGTCTTCGCACGGCGCTGACCGCGCGAGTTAGGCTGCCACACCTATAGCTGGAGAAATTTTCGATGACAACAGTTCACCAACTAGACGACCATACCCGTCACTGGTTCACTAAAGCTTTGCAGTGGGCAGACGGGCACTGGAATGCCAACTATCGCCTCGTGCAAATGCCTTTGGATCGCGCGGAAATAGGCAGTGTCGAACCTTCCTATGCGGTTCGGGAATCCGTTTGGTACGCGACAGGGCTGTTGATGCGCCAAGCGAGCGGCGACATTGCGCGCGCTCAGGCGATCATCGAAACGGTGATGACTTACCAGTTCGACGAACCGGCTGCCGTGTATCACGGCACTTTTTATCGCTATCCCAGCGAGCCGCACCCGCCGGAAAATGCCGTGATCTGGCGCGACTACGATCCGAATTGGCGCGAGTTCATCTGCACGGCATTCATTGTGCTGCTGAAGGATTTTGGCGATCTGCTTCCCGCCGCGCTGCAAGATCAGATGCGCCACGCGATTCAGTTGGCTGCCGAAGGCGCGTTCGAGCGCAAGGTTGCCGCCGAATATACCAACATTGCGCTAATGAGCGCCTTTTTGCTGGATTACGCCGGTGAACTTTACGGGAATGCCGTTTGGCGGGACTATGCCCTTGAGCAAGCGCAGCAAATCCAGAGGCTGTTTGGGCGCTACATGACCTTTAACGAGTACAACTCGCCGACTTACTACGGGGTCGATTTATACGCCCTCGCATTATGGCGTAAATATGGCTCGCAGCTCCTGTATCGTGAACTGGGGGCAGCGATGGAAGCGGCGCTCTGGCGCGATCTGACGCACTTTTATCACGCCGGGATGCGGAATATGTGCGGTCCGTATGACCGAAGCTACGGGATGGATATGACGGAATATCTGGCGCTGCTGGGTCTGTGGATTGGCGCCGTGCTGCCGGCTGCCCGCGCGCCGCTGCCCGCTGTAAATAGCCATTTTGAACACGCTGCCGATCTCTATTTCATGCCGGAAGTCGCGCTGATGGGATCCATGCCGCCGGATGACGCCCTGCCCGCCCTGACTGCGTTTCCGGGCGAAACGTATCTGGAGCGCGCGATAGAGCCGATGCGCACGGTGAGCGCTTGGCTGTCCGCGACGCTGATGCTCGGAGCAGAAGCCGATTACCACAACTCGACGCGGACGGATCAGTTTCATCCTGCGACTGTCCACTGGCAAACAGTGGACGGAACGGTGAATTGGCTGCGCGTCCGCAGTGATCGGCTGATCCAAGCCGTGGTCGAACCGCGTGAGATGCGGCTTTCGAGCCGGGAAACCGCGACTTTCGTTTTCGAAATCTACGCGGTTGATGCCGATACCAGCCTGATTCAAGCTGACCAATGGACGCTGCCGGGGTTGACTGTCCACCTTGTACGACCCGACACGCCGTTCACCGCAGCGAAAATTGGTGCTAGCCTCCACATTCAATTTGAGTCGAGTGAACCGGTTACGCTCAGCTTCTCAACCTGAACTGAAGTTACGCGCGAGACGTAGGCTACATTTCAACTGGATCTTCAGCTTACTGGGTCTGAAGCAAGCTCTGAACTGCTTGCCGAAGCACGCGGGTGAAAGCAAGTGACATTCCGTAGTTAACCAATGCCATGCTTGAGGCTTGGTTTGATCAGTTCCGCACGTTTGGTGATTCGTCAATTTGTTGCAAAAGTGGTGGTAAACAAGAAGGGTGGGGAGATTCGCTACACCTCCCTCGTGTTAGGTGAGAAGGCAGGGTGTAGACATCTAGGACAACGGGCAATGGACCTGAGGGGCAGAGTGCCGTACACTAGGCATAAGCTCGACTTAGCCATTGCTATTCCCCAATCCACAGTCTCAGATCAATTGTATCTCGACAAAGAGTAACTCCGCTCAAATATCCTCGAACTACGCGATCAACGTATGACCTATCGCGAAATCGCACGGCAGGTCGGATTGCACTGGACGCGAGCAGGGCAAATGTTGTAAAGCGCGGCTGCCAAGTCGAACTGAAACGCGCTACGCCCAACTGCTCGACGACGACGCGGCGGCGCAGGTCGCGCGGCAGCAGGCGACGATACGCGCCAAGCGGGAGCAGGCTTTGACATCATTCAGCCCATGTCATCAGGATTATGGTGATCTACCGGAGCACCAGCGCCCCGACTTCATGTGGAAGATTTAGTCGTAATTGATACAATCAGATCAAGTCGACGCCGAGACAGCAGACAGAATCAAATCGACGAGGGTACACGCAGCCAATCAACCCGAACTGAGGAGACTCCAGATTGGGCGAGTTATCCGCTACTCAACCCCACATCAGTCAACGCTATATCCTCCAATCAAAAATTGATCGAGGCGGGTTTGGCACGGTTTACCGTGCTTACGACCGCCTGACGCGGCAGGTTGTAGCGCTCAAGCAGATGAACGCGAAGCTCGGCTTTGCGAATTCTCGCGTGAACTCAGGATTGGCGTTGGTGTTGGCGATGGAATTCCGTACGCTGGCGGGGCTGCGCCATCCGAACATCGTGTCGGTGCTGGATTACGGTTTCGATGAGCGTGGCTTCCCATATTACACGATGGAGTTATTCGAAGGTGCGCAGGCGCTCACCGACTATGCCTACCGGCGTGATACCGCCGAAAAGGTGCGTTTAGTGGTCGAGATGCTGGAAGCGCTGGTCTACCTCCACCGGCGGGGCATCGTCCACCGTGACCTGAAGCCGGACAACGTGCTGGTAACGCACGATGGCGTCGTCAAGGTGATGGACTTCGGCTTGGCGCTTCAGCTCGACTCGCCGGGACTTGCTGACACCACGCTTTGCCGGTACGTTAGCCTATATGGCACCGGAGTTGTTTGCCGGAGCGCTCGCTTCAACCGCATCCGATCTCTACGCGGTCGGCGTGATTGCCTACGAGACCTTCAGCGACAAAGAACTTTTCGACGGTGACCTCGGAACGCTGTTCGCCGGGTATCAGCCGCCGAACCCGGACTGGTCGTCGATCCCGGCAGTTCTCGTCCCCTTTGTCGGGCGCTTGCTGGTCAGCGAGCCGGAAGATCGCTACCCTAACGCTGAGGTCGCCATCCACGTCTTGTGCGAGGCGACCGACAGTCCACCGCCCGCCGAGACGCCCCTACTGCGGGAAAGCTTTTTGCAAGCTTCGACCTTTGTCGGGCGACAAACCGAGCTTGCCACCTTAGAAACGGCGCTCGAGGCTGCCTTTGAAGGACAGGGGAGCTTCTGGTTGGTCGGCGGCGAAAGCGGCGTGGGCAAGAGCCGGCTGTTGGATGAACTGCGGACGCGAGCACTGGTGCGCGGTGCGCTGGTTTTGCGCGGCGGTGCGGTTGCCAATGGAGGGCTGCCATATCAGGTGTGGCGCGGCGCGGTGCCGCGTCTCGTGCTTGAAGCAGATCTCACCGACTTCGAGGCGGGCATCCTCAAGCCGCTGGTTCCTGACATCGACGCGCTGCTTGAGCGCAAAATCCCCGCCGTGCCAGAACTACTGGGCACCGCCAATCAGGAACGGCTGATTTCCACATTGGTCGAACTGTTTCGGCGGCACATGCACCAAGCGGCAGTCCCCGAAATACCCCCGATTGTGCTGTTATTGGAGGACTTGCAGTGGGTGGATCAAGGCATCGCGGCGATTAGGAAGATGCTGACGATCCGTGACCAACTGCCGAACCTGCTCCTGATCGGCGCCTATCGCGACGAGGAGCGCCCGACGCTGCCGGACGAATTGCCCGGCATTCAGGTGCTGAAATTGTCTCGTCTGAGCGATGAAGCCGTAGCGCTGTTGGCGGCGGGGATGCTCGGCGAGGCGGGAAGACAGCCGGAACTGGTCTCGCTGCTGGCGCGCGAAACCGAAGGCAATGCGTTCTTCTTGGTCGAAGTTGTGCGCGCGCTCGCTGCCGATGCCGGACGGCTCGATCAGGTGGGGTTGATGCCGCTGCCCGATCAGGTCAGGGCGGGCGGAGTCGAGCGGGTCGTGCGAAGTCGAATCGCCCACGTTCCAATGTGGGGACAGCCGATGCTTCAAGTCGCCGCCGCCATCGGACGCGAGATCAACCTAGCCGCGTTGGACTTCATTGAAACGGGTGCGACGGATTTGCTGGCGGATCACAGGCTGGACGAGTGGCTGCTTGCCTGCGTCGACGTGAACGTCTTCGAGGTGCAGGACGATCAGTGGCGCTTCAGCCATGATCGCATTCGAGGTCAGGTGGTGGACGACATTGACCCGGCGCGCGCGCCGGTGATTCACCGCTGGATCGGCGAGGCGTTCGAAGCGGCGCATGGGGGCGACCCGAACTGGGCATACGTGCTGTATTATCACTGGAACCAAGCCAATGACCCGGCAAAGACACTCTACTATCTGGACAAAGTGGTCGAGTGGATGACGTGGTACAGTGCCAACTATGCCGAAGCGCGAGACCTGATCCTTCACGGACTAGATATCCTGCCGCCAGCGGATGCCCGCCGCCTGAACTTGCTCAACCACCTGAGCGAGGGCTATTGGCGCACCGGACAGTTTGCCGAAGCGACGCAGGTCGCCGAGGAAGCGCTGCAACTGGGTTTGGCGCTGAATGCCTCCGGTGACATTGCTCGCAGCTACGGTAACCTCGGAATTGTGTGTCGTTTGCAGGGGCAGTACGATCAGGCACACCATTTTCTAGTACAGAGCCTGCGCCTACGCCAGTCGATTGGCGATGAAATGGGGATCGCCCGCAGCTATGCTAACCTCGGCATTAATGCCTACAGTCAGGGCAATCACGCGGCGGCGCAGGACTATTATCAGCGCAGCTATGACCTTCAGCGCTCGCTCGGCGACCTACAGGGTATGGCTCTAAATCTGAACAATATCGGTCAAATTCTCGCCAATCAGGGGCAGACCGAGCAGGCACGCCGTTCTATCGAAAGCGGGCTGGAGATCGCTCGCCGCCTCAACCACCGCTCGGCTGTTGCCTTTGGCTTGAGCAGCTTGGGGGCGATGGCGATGGGCGCTGGGGATTTTCCGGCAGCGTGCGTACTGCTGAGCGAGTGCCTCGACGCTTTCAACGCCATTGGCGACCGCTATGGGGCAGTTTACGCCATGCTGATGCTTTCACTGGCGCTGCCGCCTGATGACCAGCATCTGCGCGGACTGATCGCTGATGCGCTGCAATCCGCGCAAGAAATCGGCGCGGATGCATTTGTTTTGCTCGGTTTGATCGGTGCCATTCGCTATTACCTGACGCACCAGAACCCTGCTTTTGGGTTCCAGTTGGCGGGATTGGTCCGCCAGCATCCCGCGCTCACCAGCGAAATTGGCGTCGAATTGGACCGCGCCCTGATACTCGTGCACGAAATGGAACTGGATCAAGACTTCGAGGCGGCGATGGGGGCTGGCGCAGCGCTCGAACTCGAACCGACTGTCCGCACGGTGCTGGCGGATTTGGCGCTGGACGACGTGTAATGCGGGTTGCGCTACTTGCGTTTCAGGCGACTGGATGATGCCGGGAATGACGGCACTAAGCGACCGGAAACTGCTGGATAGCGCTGGGGAAATATGACGGAAAGTGACGGATTGGCGTGGAATTCCCCCAAAACCGACCTCTAGAAACTGATCCGCCCTGACATTTACGCTTCAGTGACTCTCCATACAACTCTTACCAGACGACTTAGCATAGTTTACAAAAACTTCACAATATGGCTGTTTTGATATATTGCTTTTATAAGAAGTTTGGGAATATACTGCGATCACACCTTCCATCAGCATTGAAATGACGTGGAGAGATTAATGCGGTCGCTATTTACGCGCATTGGCACTGCTCGTTATATTTGCCGGTTTGTTTTCGATTACGGTTTTTATCTCTCCCGTCAAAGCAGCAACGACCACCATCACGGTGACGAATACAGACAATAGCGGCGCGGGCAACTCTGCGGCAGGCGATCCTTGACGCCAACGCCTCCAGCGATGACTATATCATCGACTTCGCCGATTCCCTGAGCGGGCAGACGATCACGCTGACCAGCGGGCGGTTGAATATCGCCAACAACGGATCGCTGACCATTGAGGGCGGCGGCGTGATCACCATCAGCGGCAACGATGCCAGCCGAGTTATCAACATGTACTCCGGCGCGAACCTGACACTGGACGGGCTGACGATCACGCTTGGTAGGGCTGGCAACGCCGGTCTGATCACCAACAACGCTGGAAAGCTGACCATTAACGACAGCACCTTCAGCCACGGCGTGGCGACCAACACAAGCAACAGCACCGGTGGCATCTACGCCCTAGCCGGCAGCACGACCACGATCAGCGGCAGCACGATTTCCGACAATTCGGGATCGCGGGGCGCTGGCATTTTCATCAACGGCACCGGCAACACGCTGACGTTGATCAACAGCACCGTGACCGGGAACTCGTCAACGGCGCGCGGCGGGGGTCTATACGTGGCTGGCGGCAACACCGCCAAGATCGTCAACAGCACCTTCAGCGCGAATTATTCGACCGGTGGTGGCGCGCTGTACGCCGCCGGTAGTTCGACCGTGACCATTTACAACAGCATTCTCGCCAACAGCACGGGCACTGGCGGTGACTGCTCGGCAGTGGCAACCGCGACGCTTGCCATCCGCAACACCCTGATCCGGGACGGAAGCTGCGGGATCAGTGGGGGATTTGGGACGAACAACGTCGCCGGCAACCCGCAACTGCTGACGCTGACGGGCAATCCCGCTTACTATCCACTCAATACCACCAGTCCTGCTGTCAATCGCGGCGATAATACGCGGGCGCTGGACGCCAACGGCGATACGCTGACGGAAGATCAGGCGAAGCAGGCGCGCATCGCCGACTTCGTGGTCGATATGGGGGCGTATGAAGCCAATTCCGTCCCGGTAGTGTGGATCTCGCCCGCCAGCGTCAGCCTCAACGAGGGCGCGAGCACGGACGTCACGATCACGCGCGGGGGAAATGCTGCCAGTTCACTGGTCGTCGTAGTGAGTGTGACCAACGGCACGGATACCACATCAGCCGACTACAGCCTGAGCGGCGCGCTGACGAGTCCGATCATATCCGGGCATCAATATGGCTTGACATTCGCGGCAGGCGAGTTTACTAAAGTCATTACCATCGATGCGCTGGTCGATAGTGTCGGCGCTGAGCCAGACGATACGGTGACGTTTGCGCTGAGCGGCGGCGCTTATGCTGTCGGCACGCCGAGCAGTTCGGTCGTGACCATCCCCGCCAACGATCTTCAGGTCAGGAATGACAACGACAGCGGCGACGGCTCGCTGCGACAGGCGATCCTGAATGCCAACAGCTTCGGCGGCAGCAACACCATCACCTTCAGCACTTATTTCAACAGCGGAAGAACCATCACGCTCGGCAGCGACCTGCCGAGCATCACCGGCACGGTGATCATCGACGGACCCGGCTTTAACGTGCTGATGGTCAGCGGCGCGGGCATGTACCGCCCTTTCACAGTGAGTGGCAGCGGCGATCTCACACTCGACAACCTGACCATCGCCAACGGCTATGTCAATAACAGCCAAGGCGGCGCGGTCTTCAACAGCGGCACGCTAACGGTGACCCACAGCGTGTTTGCCATCAACTTGACGACTGGCACGAACAGCTATGGCGGGGCTATCAGCAGCAGCGGCACGCTGACGGTGAGCAACACCTCTTTCTACGGTAACACCGCCCAATACTACCCCGGCGGTGCGATTGCCAGCAGCGGCGGCACGGTGACGGTGACCGACAGCATCTTTGGCAGCAACACCAGCAGCAACAGCAGCGGCGGCGCGATTTACGTCAACGGCGGGACGCTATCCTTGACCAGCAGCACGCTGACGGGGAACACGGTACGACTGGCGGCGGCGTCTTCAACGACGGCGGCACGATCACGCTGGTCAACAGCACGCTGACGGGGAACACGGGGTCAAACGGCGGCGGCGTCTACGGCAATGGCGGCACCACAACCGTGACCAACAGCACGGTGGCGAACAACACATCCAGCGGCGGCGGCGGCGGGGTCTATAGTCACGGCGGCACGATCAACCTGAACAACAGCATCGTCGCCAACAACAGCAGCAGCACCCAGTGCGCCCGCTTCAACAGCAGCCCCACCATCAACGCGCACAACAGCCTGATCGGGGACAACCTGACCTGTGTCAACGGGACGAACGTCGATAACCTGACGGGCGATCCGTCGTTGGGATCGCTGACCGGCAGCCCGGCATACTACCCGCTCAACAGCGACAGCCCGGCGATTAACGGGGGCGATAATGGGCTGGCGAAGGATGCCGACAATACTACGCTGACCACCGACGAGGCGGGCAACGCCCGCATCCAGCAGGTGCTGGTGGATATGGGTGCCTACGAATCCAGCGTCACGCTGACGCCGGACTTGGTGGTAGATCGCACCGACGACCTGAACGTCGCCCGCTGCACCAGCGCCGCCAACGACTGCACCTTGCGCGGCGCGATTTGGCTTGCCAATGCGCTTGGCGGGAGCAACACGATCACCTTTAGCAGTTTGTTCGACAGCGCGCAGATCATCACGCTGGAGAACGATCTGCCGAGCATCACCAGCACGATGATCATCGCCGGGACGGGCGCTGACCTGCTGACGGTGGACGGCGCGGGCAGCAATCGCCCCTTCATGGTGAATGGCAGCGGCAATCTCACGCTCGACAGCCTGACCATCAGCGGAGGTTACGCCAATAACAGTGTTGGCGGCGCGATCTTGAACAGTGGCACGCTGACGGTGACCCACAGCGTGATTGCGGATAGCTCAGCCAATGGCTTCTCCAGCTACGGCGGCGGCATCAACAACAGCGGCACGCTGACCGTGAGCAGCACTACCTTCTCTGGCAATGCCGCCGACAACCCCGGCGGCGCACTTGCCAGCACCGGCGGTACGGTGACGGTGACTGACAGCAGCTTTGAGGGCAACACCGGCAGCGGCGGCGCGATTTACGTCAGCGGCGGGACGCTGGTGCTGACCCGCAGCACCCTGTCTGGCAACGGCAGCGTGGCGGGTTCCAGCACCGGCGGCGGCGTCTTCAACGATGGCGGCGCGATTACGGTGATCAACAGCACGCTGACTGCCAACACGGCGGCTCAGGGCGGCGGCATCTATAGTTACTTCGGCACCACGACCGTGACCAACAGCACGATTGCGTACAACACGTCCAGCAGCGGCGGCGGCGGGGTCTATAGTCATGGCGGCACGATCAACCTGAACAACAGCATCATCGCCGACAACAGCAGCAGCACCCAGTGCGCTCGCTTCAACAGCAGCCCGACCATCAACGCGCAGAACAGCCTGATCGGGGACGACCTGACCTGCGTCAACGGGACGAACGTCAACAACCTGACCGGTGATCCGATGTTGAGCGCGCTAGCAGACAACGGCGGCGCGACCGAGACGATGGCGCTGCAAGTCGGCAGCCCGGCGATCAACGCGGGCGACAATGCGCTGGCGGTCGATGCCAGCAGCACCACGCTCGACACCGATCAGCGGGGCAGCGGCTACGACCGCATCTTTGGCTTGACTGTGGACATGGGCGCGTATGAATTAGAGTATACGCCGGACTTCGTGGTGGATCGCAGCGACGACGCGAACGTCGGTGGCTGCTCCAGCGCCCCCAACGACTGCACCCTGCGCGGGGCGATCAACCTCGCCAACAGTGTCGCCGGGGCGGACACAATTACCTTCGCTGATGATTACACGATTACACTGGCAGGCAGTTCGCTGCCTGACGTGAGCACTGAAATGACGATCAGCGGCACCGGGGCAGCCAATACCATTGTGCAAGCCTCCACCTGCAACCCGGTCACGCTGCCGGGCGGCTGCACCCCCGCCACCTATCGGGTGTTCAACGTGACCAACATTGGTGATCTGACGTTAGCTAACCTGACCGTGCAGTATGGATCAGCCGAATCGGGATCCGGCGGCGCCGTCTACAACGGCGGCACGCTGATGGTGAGCGGCAGCACCCTGTCCGGCAACTCGTCTCTCTATGGCGGCGGCGGTATCTACAATGATGGTGGTACGGCGACAGTGAGCAACAGTACCCTGTCCGGCAACTCAGCCAGCGGCGGCGGCGGTATCTACAGCCTCGGCGGCACGGCGACGGTAATCAACAGCACCCTGTTCGGCAATTCGGCGGGGAGCGACGGCGGCGGCATGGCCATCGCGGGCGACGGAACGGTGACGGTGACCAACAGCACCCTCTCCGGCAATTCAGCCCCCACCAACACGGGCGGCGGCATTTTTAACACGTCGAGCGCGCTGACGCTGAACAATAGTATCGTCGCCAATAGCACCCGCGGCGGCGACTGTGTGAACCATGGCACGATCAACGCGCACAACAGCCTGATTGGGAATGGGCTGACCTGCGTCAACGGCACAAACAGTAACAACCTGACGGGCGATCCGATGCTGGGCGCGCTGGCGGATAACGGCGGTCCCACCGAGACGATGGCGCTGCAAATCGGCAGCCCGGCGATCAACGCGGGCAGTAATTCGCTAGCGGTGGATCAAAACAGTGTCACACTGGATACCGATCAGCGCGGTAGCGGCTACGACCGCATCATCGCCGGATTAGTCGATATGGGCGCGTATGAGGCACAGCTAACCGAATGTCCGACGTTCCCACATACGGTCGCGGCGGGGGACACAACCGATCTGATCTTAAGCATCGGGTGCGCTAACAGCAACGGCGCAGGCACGGACGATGTGATCAACCTGACCAGCGGTACGCCTTACACCCTGACGACGGTCAACAACACTAACGGCGGAAAGGGAAATAATGGTCTGCCAGCGATTCTGGATGCGGCGACGGCGGGCACGCTGACTATCAATGGCAGTGGCGCGACCATCACCCGCGACGGCGCAGCACCCGATTTCCGCTTATTCTATTTGAACTCCGGCGCTGACCTGACCTTCGACAGTCTGACACTGACCAACGGCAGCAGCAGCGGCAGCAACTCCGGCGGCGGCATCTATGCGAACGGCGGCACGCTGACCGTAACGAACAGCACGATCTCCGGCAACTCGAGCCACTACGCTGGGGGCGGCATCTACCAGACCAACGGCACGCTGACGGTGACCAACAGCACCTTTGACGGTAACTCAAACAGCGCTGGTAATGGGGGCGCCATCCTAGCGGTGAATGGTACGGCGACGGTGAGCGGCAGCACCTTCTCCGGCAATTCAGCCTATGCCTCTGGCGGCGGGATCATGAGCAGCGTCACGACGCTTACCGTGACCGACAGCACCTTTGACGGCAACTTCGCCAACGTTGGCGGTGGAGGTGCCATTGGGACGGCCAATGGGTCGTTGACGGTGAGAAGCAGCACCTTCTCCAGCAACTCAGCCACTGCGAGCGACGGAGGCGCCATTCAGACGAATACGACTACCGCAAAGGTGATCAACAGCACGCTGTTCGGCAACTCGGCAGGTAACAACGGCGGTGGCATTCTCAAGAGCGGCGGCACCCTGACGGTGACCAACAGCACCCTGTCCGACAATTCTGCATCTGGCGAGGGTGGCGGGATTGAGAACGATGCGGGCACCCTGACGCTGAACAACAGCATCGTCACCAACAGCAGCTCCGGAGGCGACTGCGTGAACCATAGCACGATCAACGCGCAGAACAGCCTGATAAGGGACAATCTGAACTGCGTCACGAATGACCTCGGCGGCAACCTGACCAACGTCGATCCGCTGCTCGACGCGCTGACGGGCAGCCCAGCCTACTTCCCGCTCAAGAGCGACAGCCCCGCCATTGACGCGGGTGACGATAATCTCGCGAAGGATGGCGACGGGAATACGCTGTTGACCGACGAGGCGGGCAACACCCGTATTCAAGGGTTCGCGGTCGACATGGGTGCTTACGAGGCGACGTTCATCCCACCGCAAGTCAGCATCTCGCCGGACAGCGCCAGCGTCGCCGAAGGCACGAACACCGATCTGACGATTACGCGCAGCGGTGGTACCTACAGCGACCTCGACGTGACGCTGAACATCACGCTGGGCACCGACTTGACCGCCACCGACTACACTTTCAGCGGCGCGCTGAGCGGCGCACTCAGCAGCAGCCAGCCTGTGACCATCCCGGCAGGGCAGGCGTCGGTGACGCTCAACGTGGCAGCGCTGCTTGATGCGGCGGGCGCGGAAGGCGATGAAACCATCACCATTGATTTGGTGGATGAGTCTCTTTATGACTTGGGCACGCCGAGCGAGGCGGTGGTGACCATCCCCGCCAACGACTTGACGGTGACCAATGTCAACGACAGCGGCGAAGGCTCGCTGCGGCAGGCGATTTTGAATGCCAACAGCTTCAGCAGCGATGACACCATCGTCTTCAGCAGTCTGTTCGCCAGCGCGCAGACCATCACGCTGACCAGCGGCGAACTGCCCATCGCGGACAACGGGACGCTGATCATCCCCGGCGGCGGCACGGTCACGGTGGATGGCAACGCCAGCAGTCGCGTCTTCGACGTCAACACAGGCGCGGATGTCACCTTCGACGGCTTGACCATCACCAACGGCAGTACCAGCGGTGACGGTGGAGCTATTACCGCCGATCAGGCGACGGTGACGGTGAGCAACAGCACCCTCGCCGACAACAATGCGGACAACGAGGGTGGCGCTATCTACCTCAACGGCGGCTCGCTGACGCTCACGAACAGCAGCGTGTCCGGCAACACGGGCGCGGCTTCCGGTGGCGGCATCTACAACAACGGCGGCACCGCGACGCTGACCGACTGCACGCTGGACGCCAACCTGTCGCCGGGCGCTGGCGGACCCAGCGGTCAGGGCGGCGCGATCTATAGCACCAACAGTGCCACGGTCACGCTGACCAACTGCACCGTTTCCAATAGCCATTCGCATTCTTTTGGTGGCGGCATCTACAACTCTGGTGGCACGGCGACGGTGACCAACAGCACTTTCTCCGGCAACGTAGCCGCCACCCACGTGGGCGGTGCCATTTTCCACGACAACGGCACACTGAGAGTGAGCGGCAGCACGTTCTCCGGCAACTCGGCGGCGGATGGCGGCGGCATCAACAATGGCTCGAGCGGCACGCTGACGGTGAGCAGCAGCACCTTCTCCGGTAACACGACTACGGATGGCGGCGGCGCTATCTACAACGGCCATATCGCCACGGTGATCAACAGCACCTTCTCCGGCAATCTGGGGGGACTGTATGGGGGCGGTCTGTACGCTACCAACGGCGGCAGCGTGACTACTATCACCAACAGCACCTTCTCTAGCAACTCGGCAGCCAGCGGCGGCGGTGTCCACGCCAGCGTCCTCATTGGTGCCGCGACGATTAACCTGAATAACAGTATCCTCGCGGATAACAGTGGTGGGGACTGCGACGCGGGTAGTGGCACGGTCAATGCTCAGAAGAGCCTGATCAAGGATGGCTCTTGCAACATCACCGATGGGGTCGATGGCAACCTGACTGGTGATCCGCTGCTCGACACGCTGACGGGCAGCCCAGCCTACTTCCCGCTCAAGAGCGACAGCCCCGCCATTGACGCGGGTGACGATAATCTCGCGAAGGATGGCGATGGGAATACGCTGTTGACCGACGAGGCGGGCAACACCCGTATTCAAGGGTTCGCGGTCGACATGGGTGCTTACGAGGCGACGTTCATCCCACCGCAAGTCAGCATCTCGCCGGACAGCGCCAGCGTCGCCGAAGGCACGAACACCGATCTGACGATTACGCGCAGCGGTGGTACCTACAGCGACCTCGACGTGACGCTGAACATCACGCTGGGCACCGACTTGACCGCCACCGACTACACTTTCAGCGGCGCGCTGAGCGGCGCACTCAGCAGCAGCCAGCCTGTGACCATCCCGGCAGGACAGGCGTCGGTGACGCTCAACGTGGCGGCGCTGCTTGATGCGGTCGGCGCGGAAGGCGATGAAACCATCACCATTGATTTGGTGGATGAGTCTACTTTATGACTTGGGCACGCCGAGCGAGGCGGTGGTGACCATCCCCGCCAACGACTTGACGGTGACCAATGTCAACGACAGCGGCGAAGGCTCGCTGCGGCAGGCGATGTTGAATGCCAACAGCTTCAGCAGCGACGACACCATCGTCTTCAGCAGTCTGTTCTCCAGCGCGCAGACCATCACGCTGACCAGCGGCGAACTGCCCATCGCGGACAACGGGACGCTGATCATCCCCGGTGGCGGTACGGTCACAGTGGATGGTGGCGGGAGTACCTATCGAGTCTTCAACGTCGCTACGGGCGCGAACGTCACCTTCGACGACCTGACCATCAGCAACGGTCATACCAGCGGTGACGGCGGCGCGATCACCGCCGACAATGCAACCGTGTCGGTCAGCAACAGCACCCTGACCGGCAGCTATGCAGGCGGCAGAGGCGGCGCGATCTACCTCAACGACGGCTCGCTGACGCTCACGAACAGCAACGTGTCCAGCAATACGGGCGCGGCTTACGGCGGCGGCATCTACAACAACGGCGGCACCGCCACGCTGAGCGACTGCACGCTGGACGCCAACCACTCGCCGGGCGCTACGGGGCCGACCGGCTCGGGCGGCGCTATCTTCAGCGCAAGCGGCACGGTCGGGCTGACCAACTGCACCGTTTCCAATAACGTGTCGCGGACTTTTGCTGGCGGCATCTACAACAAGGGCGGCACCGCGACGGTGACCAACAGCACTTTCTCCGGCAACAGTTCCACCACCAACGCGGGCGGGGGCATCTACAACTCTGGTGGCAAGATGACGGTGACCCAGAGCACCTTCTCCGAGAATTCGGCGGTGGACGGCGGCGGCATCAACAATGTCTCGGGCGGCACGCTGATCGTGAATGAGAGCACCTTCTCCGGCAACACGACTACGAATGACGGCGGTGGCATCCTCAACGGCTATATCGCCACCGTGATCAACAGCACCTTCTCTGATAATATGGCGGGGCTGTATGGGGGCGGTCTGGTCGCTGTCAACGGTAACACCGTGACCACCATCACCAACAGCACCTTCTCCGGCAACTCGGCAGCCAGCGGCGGCGGCGTCTACGCCAACCTCGGTGGTGTAGACGTGACGCTGAACCTGAATAACAGCATCCTCGCGGATAATACGGGTGGGGACTGCGACCCCGGCGCTGGCACGATCAATGCACAGAACAGCCTGATCAAGGATGGGTTGACTTGCGTCAATGGCACGAACGTCAGCAACCTGACCGGTATCGACCCGTCGTTGGGGGCGCTGACGGGCAGCCCGGCGTACTATCCGCTCAACAGCGACAGCCCCGCCATCGATGCGGGTGACGACAATCTCGCGAAGGATGGCGATGGGAATACGCTGTTGACCGACGAGGCGGGCAACACCCGCGTTCAAGGGTTCGCGGTCGACATGGGTGCCTTCGAGTCCAGCTATGCGCTTGCCGCGCCGGTCATCACGACCGACCCGCAGAGCCAGACCATCTTCAGCGGGCAGACCGCCGATTTGTCGGTGGTGGCGACCGGCAATCTGCTGACCTATAAGTGGTACGAAGGGATCAGCGGCGACACCTCGACGCCGGTCGGGACAGACAGCCCGAACTTCACCACGCTCGCTCTATCCGCCGACACCAGCTATTGGGTGCGCGTCAGTAATCTGGCGGGCAGCGTTGACAGCGCCACAGCAACTGTGACCGTACTGCCAGCGCCCAGCATCACCACCCAGCCGCAAAGCACGGCTATCATCACCGGGCAGTCGACGACGCTCGCAGTCGTCGCCAGCGGTACGAGCCTCAGTTATCACTGGTACGAAGGCACCAGCGGCAACACCTCGACCTCAGTTGGCACCGACAGCCCGAACTTCACCACGCCCGCGCTGTTCGCTGACACCAGCTATTGGGTGCAGGTCAGCAATCCGGCGGGCAGTATCGACAGCACCACCGCCGCTGTGACCGTGTCGCCCAATTTCGTAGTCGATACGAACAGCGATGCCGACATTGAAGTTTGCTCGACTGCGCCGAATGACTGCTCACTGCGCGGCGCGATCAACCTCGCCAACACTTTCGCCGGGGCGGACACGATCACCTTTGCTGATGATTACACCATCACGCTGGCGGGCAGTTCGCTCCCTGACGTGACCACCGAAATGACCATCAGCGGCACGGGAGCAGCCAACACCATCGTGCAAGCCTCCACCTGCAACCCGGTCACGCTGCCGGGCGGTTGTACCCCCGCCACCTATCGGGTGTTCAATGTGACCAGCAGCGGTAATCTGACGCTGGCGAACCTGACCGCGCAGTATGGGGCAGCCGGATCGGAATACGGTGGCGGCGTCTACAGTGACGGCACGCTGACGGTGATCGGCAGCATCATCTCCGGCAACTCCGCGAATTATGGCGGCGGCATCTACAGCTACTATGACACGCTGCTGACCGTGACCGACAGCACCGTGTCGGGCAACTCGGCGGCTTCGCACGGCGGCGGGATCTACACCGGCGATGGTGCCACGCTGACGGTGACCCACAGCACTGTGTCCGGCAACTCGGCTGCAACTAACGGCGGTGGTATCCTGAGCACCGGCACGCTGACGGTGATCGGCAGCACGTTGTCCGGCAATTCAGCCAAGTACGGCGGCGGTCTCTTTGACGATGGCACGCAGCCGGGATGGGTGATCAACAGCACCTTCTCCGGCAACTCAGCCGCCACCTTCGGCAGCGGCATCTACAACACTGGCAGCACGTTGACAGTGACCAACAGCACTCTGTCCGGCAACACATCCGGTGTCTTCAGCGGCAGCCTCTACATCTATGGTGTCCTCAACCTGAACAACAGCATCGTTGCCAACAGCTCCATCGGTTATTGCAGCCACCAAGGCAGCGGCATCATTAATGCCCGGAACAGCCTGATCGAAGGCGGTTTGATCTGTGTCAACGGCACGAACCTCAACAACCTGA
Source organism: uncultured Chloroflexia bacterium (assembly GCA_963826685.1). Lineage (GTDB taxonomy): Bacteria > Chloroflexota > Anaerolineae > Aggregatilineales > Phototrophicaceae > Flexifilum. The sequence goes on from CAWGYC010000015.1 coordinate 159,932, forward strand.
CTGACAGCCCGTCTTTGGGCGCGCTGACGGGCAGTCCGGCGTACTTCCCGCTCAACAGCGACAGCCCGGTGATCGATGCGGGCGACAACACGCTCGTCCCCGTCGGACTGACCACCGACGAAGCGGGCAATGCTCGCATTCAGGGCGGCACGGTGGACATGGGCGCATATGAGTTCGGACTTTCTGCCTCCAGCGGTCAGCGCGACCAAAGCAGCAACTGATCTGAACGGCGGTGATCTGGTGCCCGGCGACACGCTGGAATACACGATCACCGTTGACAACAGCGGCGGTCTAACGGCGAACAACGTCGTCCTGACCGACGCCATCCCCGCCAACACGACTTACGTCGCCGACAGCACGACGCTCGACGGCGGCGCGGTCGCCGACGCGGGTGGAGTGATGCCGTTCGCGGCGGGCGGAGCGATTGGCATGATTGATGCGGGAACGAGCGCGACGGTCGTCTTCGAGGTGACGGTCGATAACCCGCTGGCGAGCGGCGTGACCGAAATCGACAATCAGGGCACGGTCAGCGGCGACAACTTCGTGACAGTCGACACCAACACGACAACTTCGCCGGTCACGACCAACCCCGCCCTGAGCCTGAGTAAAGACGACGGTGACGTCAGCGCGGCTCCCGGCGATACGATTACTTACACGCTGACCTATCAGAATACCGGTGACGTTGACCTAGATGGAGTGACCCTTAGCGAGACGGTCCCGGACAACACGACCTTCAATGACGCTGCCAGCACTGTTGGTTGGACTTGCGACCCCGACAACACAGCGGGTTCGACCTGCACGTTCGATCTGGGGACGCTGGCGGGGGGCAGTGGCAGCACGACCACCTTCGCGGTGGACGTTGCCAGCACGATCCCGACGGGGGTAACTCAGATTGACAACAGCGCCTCGATCAGTTCCGGCAGCGTCAGCGCCGACGCCAGCGACAGCACACCGCTGACCGGGGTTGCGCCGAGCATCAGTGTGATCAAAGCCGCCACCGATCTCGACGGCGGCAGCCTGCTGCCCGGCGACACGCTGGAATACACGCTCACGATTGACAACAGTGGCAATACCCCGGCGGTCAACGTCGTCCTGACCGACGCCATCCCCGCCAACACGACTTACGTCGCCGACAGCACGACGCTCGACGGCGGCGCGGTCGGCGACGTGGGTGGGATAATGCCGTTCGCGGCAGGCGGAGTGATTGGCACGATGGATGCCGGAACGAGCGCGACGGTCGTCTTCCAAGTGACGGTCGATAACCCGCTGGCGAGCGGCGTGACTGAAATCGACAATCAGGGCACAGTCAGCGGCGACAACTTCGCGACGGTCAACTCCAACACGGTGCAAACGGCGATTGTGGACAAGGGGAAAATCATTGAGAATCCGTCCTCCGTACCCGCCCACTACTTCCCGGACGATGAGGCGGACGTCGGCTACTGCGCGGAAGGTGCCACCATCTGCGATGCGTTTGTGCTGGTGCTGGACAGCGCACCGACGGCGGACGTTACCGTCAATCTGACGGTCTCGGACAGCAGCCAAATCGGGCTGATAGTTCTGCCGAAGGGATTCACGCTACAGTCCAGCCAGTCTGTAGTGTTCAGCGCGGGGAATGTGACGCCAGATCCGAAGATAGACGCCCGTAGTTGGAATAACCCAGTGATATTCTATGTATCCGCCTTCGACGACGGTATATCCAAATCGCCCACCGACTATTCGGTGAGCATTAGTGCCACCAGCGCCGATCCGCGCTTTGACGGCGTGACCGTCCCGGACTTCCCGGTCACGGTCTATGACGCGGGCGTGCCCGTTTCACCAACCGCTGCCACCATCACGGATGGCAACTCGACCACCTATACAGTCGTCCTGAGCGGTCCGCCCGGTCTCACCGTTGTGCCACCACCGGAGCCGGAAACCGTGACGGTGGCGCTTGATGCGAGTGTGTCGGGAGGGGACAGCGCCGACGTGTCGGTCAGCCCGACAACCCTGACCTTCAACCGCAGCAACTGGAATATCCCGCAGACCGTGACGGTTACGACGAACGGCGCCGCCACCAGTCCCTTCACAGTGACGATCAGCCACAGCGTCTCGTCGAACATCGCCGCCTCGCTCCTCCCGCAGTTGGACAGTGACTACGGGGGCAGCGGCGTCAACGTGACCGCGAGCGACTACGTCCTGACGGTCAATCAAGCGGTCTCGTCACTGCGACGACCCGCGCTGAACTTCCAACCCAACATGCCGACGGAGCCGCCGACTATCGAACCCGCCGATGCGAACAGCAATGTCATCGAAGCGGAGAGCGACGGCGTGGAGCGCAGCGCGGACTGGTTCGTGCAGGACACGAGCGAAGCCAGCGGCGGCGCCTACGTGGTCAGCGGCGCGCCTGACTCCGAGATGACGATCTACTTCAGCGGGACGGACGTGACAGTGATCTATGCTGTGGGACCGGGCTTTGGCGATTTCGCCCTCGAACTGGACGGGACGGTCGTGCAGAAGGTCAGCAGCTACGCCGATGCTTTCGCCTTTGGGCAGCAGGTGAGCCTGATCGGACTGGTGGACAGTGTCCATCAACTCCGGGTGCTGCCGCAAGGCACCAGCGGACTGGATGCCTTCGTCATCGGCGCAGTGACCGCAACGGTTGAGCCAACCGTAGCACCAACCGAAACGGCGACCGAAGTGACCCCAGCGACGACCGAGGAACCGATCGCAACAGCTATGCCAACCGAAACGGCGACCGAAGTGACCCCAGCGACGACCGAGGAACCACGATCGCAGACAGCTACACCAACCGAAACGGCGACTGAAGTGACCCCGGCGACGACCGAGGAACCGATCGCAACAGCTACGCCAACTGAAACGGCGACTGAAGCACCGACGCTCCCGCCGGCACCGACCGACACGCCAACCACGGTGCTGCCCATCGCAACCCTGCCGCCGCCGATGTACACGTTGGAGCCGCTCCCACTGCCGATCCACGAGACGCTGCCGCCGCGTCCGTTCCCAACCGTGGAACTGCCAACCCTCGCCCCAGCGCCCAGCGCGCTGACGCTCCCGGCGGTCGCACCGATGGCGGACTCGTTCTGGGAGGTCATCGGAAGCTGGTCGCTGACCAACGCAGCCAGCGAAGACGGTCAGTCGCTTGGCTGGTTGGCGAGTAACAGTCCCGACCCGGCGCTGCTGTCGTGGACGCAGTCGGTTGATCTGACCGGCGCGCAGTACCCGACGCTCTCGCTGCGGACGGCGCTGCAAGGCGCTCAAGCCTCGGCGGTCGTACAAATTCAGGGCAACAATGGTATCTGGACGATGCTGGCGGTGATCCCGTCAAGCGAAGGCTGGCAGACGGTCAGCGCTGACCTGAGCGCCTACGCCGGGCAGCAGATCGAACTGCGCTTTGCGTGGCTGGCAGCGCCGGTCGCAGGCGATCAGGTGTGGAAGCTGGCGCAAGTCGTGATCTCGGATGTGCCGCCCACCCCGACCCCTGAAGCGTCGGCGACGCCGACCAATCCACCTACAGTGGTTCCCACCGAAGCGCCAGCGCCGACGGATACGCCGACGCTCCTGCCGACGCTCTTGCCGACGGATACGCCCACGCTCTTGCCGACGGATACACCAACACCCCTGCCGACGGATACGCCGCAACCACCAGAGCCAGCCGTCACGGAAGAATCGAGCTAGAATGTGAGAGATAAACGTCGTTGAGGGCGAGTCAGTGCTGAAATGACAGGCTCCCGGCAGGCGCACACGAATTTGATTTCTCGTCCGATGGGTACCGCCATGGTGCCCATCGGACGAGCTAAATTACGAGAGGAAGCCTTGAATATGCAACCCCGTGCGAACACCGATGGATCATCCGATGAAAAACCAAAGCGCAAGGAGTACCAGCCGCCAAAGTTAATCTGTTGGGGAACAGTCAAAGACATCGTGCGGGCAGCGGGTGATAATATCGCCGAAGACTATAGCAGCTATTTTCTCACTGGTCCCAATTCATCGTGATCTAGCGAGAAAATACATCAATGCATGGTTATTTAAACATTGAGAGAGCGGCTGACGCTGCGTGCGAACTCGCTCGCATGACGAACGCCGCCCCCTATCGCTCCCCTGACGGCATCGACTATCTCGACGGGGCGATAGCTATGCGCGGCGGTTCACAAGCAGAAAAGGGACATCGCGACAGAAGGAGCGGCGCGTCCAGCATCCGGCGCGAGCCACTCGTCGTCGTTGCTGACGCGCGTCTCGACAACCGGCACGACCTCGCTCAGACGCTCGGTATCGGCAGCCCGGAGCACTGGTCAGACGCGGCGCTGATACTGGCTGCGTACGATAAGTGGCAGACCGACTGCCCTCGTCACCTCGTCGGAGCTTTCACCTTTGCCATCTGGAATGGACGTGAGCAAACCCTATTTTGCGCGCGCGACCCGTTGGGGATTCGACCGTTTTACTTCTATCTCGCCCGCGATCTGTTTGTGTTTGGCGAAGAGGCGAAAGTTGTCCTCGCGCACTCAGCCGTCCCCTGTGAGCTGAACGAAACTGCGGCAGCGGCGTATCTAGGATTGTCGTTTAATGACACGATGGACCCCAACCGCACTTTTTTCAGATCGGTTGAGCGTCTACCGGGTGGCTGCTCCCTTGAAATTACGCCTGACGGCGTGCAGCGAAGGCGCTATTGGCAGCCAGAAACTGCACCAGAGATTCGCTTCCGCTCCGACGATGAGTATGTCGAGGCATTCATTGAGGTACTGCGCGAAGCGGTGCAGTGCCGAGTGCGCGACGCCGAGTCGGTCGGCGTTCTCCTGAGCGGAGGATTGGATTCGTCGTCGGTTGTGGCGCTGTCAGCGCGCACCGATTTGAAGACGGTCTATGCCGTTCCAGCAGTGGCTGAATGCGACGAACGTGAATACGTCGAGGCTGTCGTGGCGCGCTACGCAACCGAACATCACGAACTGCCCATGCCGGGTGCGTTCTCCCGCTTGCTGCCGCTGCTGGTCGATGCAGATGCCCCAATTCGTGGTCCGAATTACGTCTTGCACCATGATAGTGTTCAAAAAGCCTGCGAAACTTCGGTGCCGGTGCTGCTCGATGGCAACGACGGCGATAATGCGGTCGGGTATGGGCTGGGACTGTTGTATGAACTGGCATGGCGCGGCAAGTGGGGACGGTTTGCCGCCGAAGTCCAGGAGCGATGCCGCCACACGGACGAATCCGAGCGCGGTTACGCGCACATGTTTGGACTATCGGTACTGGCAGAGCAACTTCGGCGTGGTAATGTGCTGCCAGTGTTGGCTGGACTGGTTCAGCTACGTCAGCGCCTCGGACTTCGTTCAAAGTGGTTGATCCGCGAAACGTTGCACCATTCCTCGATAAGAAATGTGACAGTCAATCCTGCTTTGTCCGCAGACTTTGTTCAGCGTAATCGGATCAATGAGCACGTCGTGACCAAATTTACTCCGTATCACACCGCTCGTGATCAGCATATCGCTTTCTTGACCAATGGGTACATGTACGCCATGTTCAACGAAATCGAACAGCTCCCGGCGCAGATGGGGGTTGACTTGCGCCATCCTTTTGCCGATGTCCGTTTAGTTGAGTTTTGTCTGGGGCTGCCCTCCGATCAAGGTTATCAGGCGGGATGGGATCGCTGGCTGATGCGTCGGGCGGGGCAAGCTTTTCTGCCACCGTCAGTAGCGTGGCGGAAAAAGAAAACGAGTTTCGCGGCGCACATTTATCACATGACGAAGACCGACGACCGGAATTTCATCGAGCAAGTTGTCGCTGACTCAGCCTACAGGAACACCCCTTTCATTGATTTTGAGGCATTGAGAATGCTGTACAAGCGCCTTCTGACGGACGCTCAAGACGCTGATTTTCGACACTTCACACGGGCATTGACATTCACGCTTTGGTATCATCACTGCAATTTGCTGCATCGCTGATGCCGAACAACTTATTCAGCAGCGTTTGAATGCACAACTCATCACAACGCTAGCGGGAATTTTTGCGATGCGAAACGCGAATGCCTATCGTTTATTTGGATTACATCTCACTTCGGACTTTCCTCTTCTCTATCTTGAACCTGCAGATACTCCGTTAGATGATGGTGCCGACATGCGCGTTGTGTGGGGCGCTGTGCGCCGTCCGACTTCACCTCCGGGACCGCGTATGACGCTCGACTGGACGGACTCATCGCGTGCCGTGCTGTCGCACCCCGCCGTTGGGGAGATCGTCTGCCAAGACGGAGACGTCATGACAATTCATCCAGCGCCGGAGGTCACACTGGAAACGATCCGACCGTTCGTGATGGGAGTCGGCTTCGCCCTGTTGATGACCATGCGCGGCTATCTGGTCGTCCATGCGAGCACTGTCGCACGTGACGGGTGCGGTATCGCTTTTGCGGGAGCAAGCGGCATGGGTAAATCCGTCATGACCGCCGATCAAATACAAGGTGGCGCTTATCTGGTAGCCGACGACTTGATGGTGATTTCGCGGCAGCCCGGCGGAGAAGGTATGGTCGTGTGGCGTGGCACAACCAGCCTTCGTCTCGGTATGGACGTGCTATCGCACATGGGTATTGAGGCGGCTCACTTACCGATTGCAAATCCCACTACCAAGCGTTATTGGACATCCTCGAACGTCATTAAATCGCCCTGCGTTCCACTCGTATCCATTTATGTACTGGATACTGCCGACGTTCCATCCGTTGAACCCCTGCGCGGCGCACAAGCCATGCTGGAGCTGCTGCGGCACGTTTATTTGGTACCCTACCTCAGGCAGCTCTCGGCAGAGCAAAACGTGCTTTTGGCATCTGCCGCGCAATCGATCCAAGTCCAACAACTCGTCTATCCCCGTGACCTAGAACGACTAGCGGAAGTTCGCCGTCTCATCGCCTCACCATAATGTCCTGTGAGCGCTAAAGAAACGTTAGATACCGTCTAAAAAGTCAAGCGACAAGCGCTTATGCGGAGAACAGCGGACCATCTCTACCGCAAGCAACTCGGATGACAGGTGTTCGGCTAATTTATAGAAATTGCGACAGAACCATTTTTGCACCGATTTTAACAGCTAGCCGATTTCGTTGAGATCGGCTAGCTCTCTTTACTTGAACCAGTTTTTCGGTGTACAGATCAATCACGATTTCCCATCTTATACAAACCACATGTTGATTCGTTTAGCCACAGCAACCTCTTGACAATTGTCCCCATTATGCCAATAATACGTATTAGTGATACGAATTAGCTGCTAGAAGAACGCGCGACATCACTTAGCTATGGATTTATTGGTGCTATCCCATGACTGATAAAGCTTCTTTCAAGAGAAAACCCACTCAGGCGGACGTTGCCATTTTGGCAGGTGTCTCACAGACAACCGTCTCGCTCGTCCTGAACGATAACACGGACACGTCAATTCCAGCCGAAACTATCGGGAAGGTTTGGGATGCCATTCACCAGCTCGGCTATGTTCCTAACCGGGCTGCGCAAACGTTGCGCACCCGAAAATCCTACATGATCGCGGCGATCATCCCTGACATAAGCAACCCCTTCTACCCGGCGTTTGCGCGCGGTATCCAGGATGTTGCGAACAGTCAGGGCTACAACCTTGTGCTGTATAACAGCGACGGTGTAGACGCGAAAGAAACCGAATGCCTTATATCTGCGCAGCAAAGCCACGCCGACGGTATCGTCGGTGTATTCTTCCATCGGCGCGTGCGCGACTTAAAGCCGCTGCTAGAGTCAAACATCCCGATCGTGCGCTTCGAGCCAGCCAAATCACAAACCGGCGACCTGCCCCTCGACAGCCTGTACCTCGACAACGAAGCTGCCGCGCGATCCGTGGTGCGTTTACTGGTTGCACGCGGGCACACCCGCCTCGCCATCGTGACGGGCGACGCAGGTCCGGGTAACGCCCGAATGCGAGGGTTTCAGCAGGGGCTGATTGAACATCACCTGCCTGCTGAATATGTGATTGAAAGCCGGGATTTCACCGAGTTCTGGGGGCTATGCTGCCGTAGAGAAATTGTTGAGCTACCAGCCTCGCCCAACAGCCGTATTCGCTGCCAACGATCTCCTTGCCATTGGCGTGATGCAGGGGGTTCGGGCGGCGGGGCTGCAAGTGCCTGACGATCTTGCAATTGTAGGTTTTGATGATATTCCAGCGGCGCGCTACGTCACTCCCGCCTTGACGACAGTCGCGCAGTTTCAGGAACAAATCGGAAAGCGCGCTGCGGAAATGCTCCTAGAGCACCTGACTTCTGCTCAACCCATCAATGGACGATGCATCGAAATGCCGTATGAAGTGAAAGTGCGGGGATCTACGTAACGATTTATCCGGGTCAGGGATTTTGTGAAAGGGGAGGTGACAGGTCAACAAGATTCGATAAAACACATGAGAGACTCACGCTCGTTTTCATCAAACATTTGTAAGAGAAAGAGAGATAAGCATCATGAAATCCTTTAGCCAATTCCTCATGATTGTTCTGATAACCGCGATTCTCAGCCTGCCTTTTGCCACTATTAGCGCTCAGGATCAGCCGGTCACGCTGAATTTATGGATGTTTTTGGACGGCACGGGCTTTCTCGGGTCGGTGGTCGATGCCTTCCAAGCTCAATATCCCAACATTACGGTTCAGATCACCGACGTCCCCGAAGACACCTATACCACTAAAATTGATACTGCCATCCTCGCAGGCCAGCCACCTGACATCGGCTACCCTTACTTCCAGCGCTGGATTAAGGCTGGATATATGCAGTCGATAGACGATGTGCTGGCAGCCCAGAATATTAACCCGGATGATTATAACGCCGGGGCGATCTCGAGAAACTGTCTGGTCGATGGTCATCTCTACTGCCTAGGTTCATATACGGGCGCAACTGAGTTGTTCTATAACAAGGACATGTTTGATGCCGCTGGCATTGCCTATCCTTCGGCTACCGAGCCGATGACGATCGACCAGTATGCCGAGATCGCGCAAAAGCTCTCTAAACCCAGCGACAACATTGCGGAGAGTGTCTGGGGTGGCAGTGGTTCCCGATTCTGGTGGTTCGACATGCGGAACTATTTCAGTGAAGACGGACATACCGCAGTCGGCTTTGTCAACGATGAGGCGACCGTTCACACCTTTCAGGTCATTGCCGATATGTACAGGAGCGGTACTGTGCTCACGGCGGCAAATATCGGCACGGCATCTCCCAGCGATCTGCTGGTCACTGGACAATTGGCAATGGCAGTGACCGACACGGTGATTGCTCAGCCGCAGTTGGAAGCGGCGGGTATCCGCTGGGGGGCAGCACCGCCGCCGGTCGAGCAGGCGGGGGACTTGCCTTGGGTCTACACCGGATCGGATGAGCTGGGGGTTTTCAGCGGCAGCGCTCATCCTGAGGAAGCCAAGCTGTTCGTGACGTTTTTCGGAACCGTGGGCAACCAGATGCGCCTCGCTCTTGATGGGCTACCGTTGAACATGCGCATGGCGGAAGACCAGAATTGGGCTGGCGACAGCGAAGGGCGACAGGAAATGCTCGCCGCCCTCCAGACCTCACGCCCCAGCCTGTTTGTTCCCGATGCGTGGTCAGTAATTGACCCAGTGACTGAGGCACTCGACGAACTCATGGTCGAAGATGGGCTTTCCGCGCAGGAAGCACTTGACGAGACTGCGCCCATTATCCAGGAGAACCTGGATCAGGCTTGGACGACTTGGGATCAAATTCAACCGAAACAATAGGCATTCTCTTTGGCGACTTTGTGCTGTGGGACAGGACATTGTCCCACAGCATGATTTTTGGAGTAATCCAACATGGAAATTGTGCGCGCTTCATCACCCAGAGGTGAGCGTTCTAAGGGCAGGCAGATACTGAGTGCGCTGGAGCGGCGTGAAGAACGAATTGCCTATCTTTTCCTGCTGCCCTGGTTGATTGGGCTGGTGGTTTTCGTCATTGGTCCCATCATCGCCTCTCTGTTCATCAGCCTGACTGACTGGAATCTGCTCAGTCCACCGCAATGGGCTGGGCTGTCAAATTACCAAAAAATGTTTTCGGATCGAGACTTTTACAACTCGTTAGGCGTGACGCTCAAATATGTCGCTCTGGCGGTGCCGATCTATATGGCAGCGGGCTTGGGTATGGCGTTGTTGCTAAACCAGAAACTGCGGGGCATGTTTGTTTTCCGAACGATTCTGTTCGTGCCGTCGGTCATTGCCGGCACAGCGGTGGCTGTGCTGTGGTCGATACTGCTTAACCCCGATGTCGGGGCAGTCAACCAGCTCCTTCGCGCGATTGGTATCGCTAGCCCGCCGCACTGGCTAGCCAGCCGCGACTGGGCGGTCCCGGCGGTCGTCTTGATGGGCTTATGGGGGATCGGCGGCGGCGTAATTATTTACCTCGCGGGGTTACAGAACATCCCACCGCATCTGTACGAAGCTGCAGCGATTGACGGAGCCAACTCGTTTCAGAAATTTCGCAACATCACGCTGCCGATGCTCACGCCGACATTGTTTTTCCAGTTGATTACCGGGTTGGTGGGCGGCTTTCAGGTGTTCGACGTAGCCTACGTGCTCACCGGGCAGAATGGGGCACGTCCCAGCGCGCTCCTGTTCTATCTGCTCAATGTCTATCAAGAAGGCTTTCAGTCGGGACGCTTTGGCTATGCCTCGGCACTGGCGTGGGTGCTGGTGATTGTGGCGGCGGCGTCTATTCTGATCTTGTTCCGCACCTCGGAACGCTGGGTCTATTACGAAGGCGAGAGCGAAAAGGCTGGATGATGCAGAATCAATCCTACTTAACAACCACCTATTTCGAACGTCTGGTGCAGCTCTGGCGTAACTTTGCGCCGGTCGTGCGCAGAGATGTGGGCAAAACTTTGCTTTACGTACTTCTGGTGATGTTGTGCGCGTTCGTGCTTCTGCCAGTGTTCTGGATGCTGACCGTTGCCTTGAAGCCCGATAATGTGCCGGTTTTTACTGTCCCACCCCAATGGTTCCCGACACAATATTTCCACTGGCAGAACTTCGTCACCGCCATGACCGACCCCTTGCGACCTTTCTTGCGCTACATGTTCAACACCCTGCTCATTTTCGGCGGTAACGTGGTCGGCACGCTCTTTTCCTGCACGCTGGTCGCTTATGCCTTCGCCCGGTTGCGCTTTCGCGGCAGCGGACTGCTGTTCAATATCCTGATCATCACTATGCTGATCCCCTGGCAGGCGATGATGATCCCGCAGTTTCTACTCTTTCATAAGCTGGGCTGGTATGGTACTTATTTGCCGCTGATCGTGCCATCGTTTACGGGTAATGCCTTCTTTATTTTCCTGATACGCCAGTACATGCGCACGCTCCCGCGTGAGCTGGAGGATGCAGCTAAGATCGACGGCTGCGGCTTCTTCGGGACGCTCTGGCACATTATCCTGCCGCTGTGTATTCCCGTGCTGGCGGTCGTCATTGTCTTCATGTTTCTGGGTTCCTGGGGCGATCTTTTGGGACCACTGATTTACCTCAACAGCAACGATCAGTTCACGATTGCGATCGGGCTTGCCACCTTCGCGACAAGAGCTGACCCGAATACCAATGTGCTAATGGCGGCGACCCTGATCATGATGATCCCGCCGGTTATCGTTTATTTCTTCGCACAGGAAAAGCTGATTGGCGGTATCGCGTCCGTAGGCTTGAAGGGGTAGCGGTCGGAGTTCTTAGAATTTCTCATTGAAATCAAATGAAAGCGATCATCATGGCAATTCCTCACGACTATCTGGAACGGGTTTACGCAGGGGTGCTCGGCAAAATTATCGGTGTGTATCTTGGGCGCCCCTTCGAGGGCTGGACCTACGAACGCATCATGGCTGAACTAGGCGAGATTGAGTATTACGTCCATGATAAGCGGGGGAAACCCCTTATCGTCACCGACGATGACATCTCCGGCACCTTCACATTCCTCCGTGCGATGCCCGACTATGGGAACAGCCGTGATCTATCCCCCGTGCAAATCGGGCAAACGTGGCTGAATTACATCATCGAACGGCGTACTATCCTGTGGTGGGGCGGCATGGCGCAATCAACCGAGCACACCGCTTATTTACGGCTGAAGCACGGCATCCCGGCGCCTCGCAGTGGCTCGATTGAACTTAATGGAACGACAGTCGCCGAGCAGATCGGGGCGCAAATCTTTATCGATGGCTGGGGGATGATCGCGCCCGGCGACCCGGAATTGGCGGCTGATCTGGCACGCCGGGCAGCCAGCGTGAGCCATGACGGTGAGGCGATCTACGGTGCGCAGGTCATCGCGGCGATGGAAGCTCAGGCTTTCGTCGAACCGAACATCGATGACCTCTTGGATTGCGCCACGTCGCTTATCCCGAAGGATTCGGCAATTTTCCGCCTAATAACCGATCTGCGCGAATGGCACGCTGAACTCCCCGATTGGCGGATGGCACGTGAACAGGTCGCCGCCTCTTACGGATACGATAAATATAGCGGCGCCTGCCACATGGTTCCCAATCACGCACTCGTGATTATGGCGCTGCTCTATGGGGACGGCGACTTCCAGAAATCGCTGATGATTGTCAACACGTCAGGCTGGGATACCGACTGCAACTCCGGCAACGTGGGCTGCTTGTTGGGGATCAGAAATGGGCTGGCGGGAATCGACGCAAAACGGAGCTGGCGCGCTCCGGTCGCGGATCGCTTTTATCTCCCGACAGCGGACGGCGGTCGCGCCGTGACGGACGCCGTTCAGCAAGCCATCCAGATCAGCAATATTGGGCGGGCGTTGAAGGGGGAGCTTCCGATTACCCCCAAGAATGGCGCGCGGTTCAACTTTGACCTGCCCGGCTCGGTTCAGGGGTTCCAGCCTGAGGACGCCACGCTTATCCTCGAAAATGTTGCCGGGCATAGCCAAAACGGAATGCGCAGTCTTGCCCTGAAATACGGGGCGCTCGGCTCATATGACAGTGCGCGCGCGTTCACGTCCACGTTCATCCCGCCGGACGTAGGGGAATTGCGCAACTATGAACTCTTCGCATCGCCCACGCTGTATTCCGGTCAAACAGTTCGTGCGATGTTGAAAGCTGATCCGAATAATGCTGATCCCGTGCGAGTGCAGCTCTACATGGATGTTTACCAACCCGGAAACACATTACAGTCGGTTGAAGGTCCAGTAAACGTACTTGCGCCGGGCAAAACAGGCGAATGGGTATGGAAGATTCCGGATACCGCTTCTTTCCCAATTGTCAGGATTGGCGTGTGTTTGGGCAGGACTCAATCTGCTGGAACGGTTTATCTGGACTGGCTGACCTGGGACGGTAATCCAGATGTGGTGTTTACCTGCCCCGAAGAATTGGCGAAATGGTCAACCTACAACCCTATGTGGCTGCGTGCTTGGGTCAATGGTATCGATCAATTCGATCCCTGGCGGTCACAATCCTTCGATTTGATCCAGAATGAAGGGCGTGGTTTGGTATCGCAGGGAACGCGGGATTGGAAGGACTATACCGTCAGCGCGCCGGTCAAGGTCTATGTGGCGGCTGCCGCCGGGGTGGGCGCGCGGGTACAGGGGATGCGGCGTTATTACGCGCTCCTGCTCACTGCCGACCATAAAGCGCGGCTGGTGAAAGCGCTGGACGGCGAGCTGATACTGGCAGAAACCGACTTCAGAGTGGAATCGGACCACACTTATGATTTGAAGCTGGAAGTAAACGGCACGCGCCTGCGCGGGTGGATCGACGGTCAGCAGCTTTTCGATGTCGAAGACACGGATCGACCGCTGGATGGTGGCTCTGTCGCGCTGATTTGTGAGGATGGACGAATCAGCGCCAAAACGGTGTCGGTGAAACCCCTGTCGTAGCGATTGCCTGCGGAACAGGATTGCCGTCTCGACCATACAAAAGGTGCTTATTGCCCTCGCGCGTCCAACGGTGGCGGCGTCGTGGTATTGAATATAACAATGGCGCAACAGAGGTACCCCAACGGGTGGCAATCATGTACTAAAGGCTGTGACAAAGCGGATAGGATGATCGTTTGGTGACCCGCATGAGGTATCAGGGAAGGGAACATGGCTGAGACGTCTGCTGATTTTGCCGAACAGCGCCGAAAGCTCGCTCACGATTTCAATCGACCCATCTATCATTTCGTATCCCCAGCCAACTGGATGAACGACCCCAATGGCGTTATCCAATGGGAGAATACATATCACCTGTTTTACCAGTACAACCCCAACGGCGCGTTCTGGGGCAGTATGCATTGGGGACACGCTTTCAGTGAAGACCTGATTCATTGGGTCGATTTGCCCATCGCGCTGACGCCAACTCCAAACAGTCCAGATGAGACCGGCTGTTTTTCCGGCTGCGCCGTGAATAATGACGGTGTTCCGACCATCATCTATACTGGGACGCGCGGCGAACACAACAACCAGCAAACTCAATGCGTTGCCACCAGCCGCGACCAACTTCGTACACTATCGAAGTACGCCGGGAATCCCGTCCTCAGCGAAATCCCGGCTGAAGCGGGCAACACCCACGATTTTCGTGACCCGTTTGTCTGGCGCGAGGGCGATGCGTGGTACATGCTGCTGGCGTCGCGCATTGTCGGCGTCGGTGGCACGGTATTTCTCTACCGCTCTGCCGATCTTCTCCACTGGGAATACTTGCATCCGCTGCTCACTGGCAGTATCGGCAAAAATGGTGACGTGTGGGAATGCCCCAACCTCTTTCCGCTGGACGACAAATGGGTGCTGATCGTTTCTGGTAAGGGGCGCGGTGTCCCGCCTACCGTGTTCTATTTCATCGGCGAGTATGTCGATCACCAATTCATGCCGGAAGTGGAAGGTGTGCTGGATTACGGTTGTTTTTACGCTCCACTCGCTATGGTGGACAACCAGCAGCGCCGATTGCTCTTCGGCTGGCTAGTGGAACGGCGTAGCGTCGAGGCACATAAAGCTGCCGGGTGGGCGGGCGGGCACTCGATACCGCGTGTGCTGAGCCTTCGGGACGGTCGCCTGAATATGGAACCAGTCCCCGAGTTGAATAATCTGCATGGTGAACTGAGCGACTTCACGAACATCCAGCTTTCAGGCGCGGACAGGGTTCTGAATGTTCAGGGGGTGGCGCTGGATATTGTTGCGGAATTTGAAGCGTCTGGCGTCGTTGGCTTAGCCCTCGCCTGTGCGCCGGATGGCAGCGAGCAGACCCGAATTTCTTACGATCCGGAAGCCCAGCACCTTATCGTAACGCACATTCAATCCGGTTCCTCCGACGGCGTTGACCTGTCGCCCAATATCGCAGCCCATGTGCTTTTCGTTGGCGAGACGCTGCAACTTCGTATCTTGCTGGACGGGTCAATCGTTGAAATCATCGCCAACGGTCGCACGAGCGTGTGCAGTCGCATCTATCCAACACATGCCACCAGTCGGGGTATCCGGGTGTTTGGTTACGGGACGCTGAAGAAATTGTCGGTCTGGCAGATGCGCTCGATCTGGCAGGAGTAATACGCGCTTTGACCGAGTGGTCATCGAGAAGATCGAGCATTGTTATGAGGGGCTGGGTCATAAAGCTTCGCCTAGCAGATAAGTGAGCCAAGACCAAAGGCGAACAAATCTGTAAAATCCTTGCCCGGGATTGACATCCGACCAAGCAGCTTTATGTTTGGCGATTATCCGCTAACGGAGGTAGATACGCCCTGCCGGTTAAATCTCATCTTTCATCAGGGAAAGTTACCTTTAGCAGTTTTTAGTTCCACTTTGCTGACTGTCTAGGAAAAGGGAGTGTGGACCTGAGGGACTGCACTCCCTTTCCTAGTCAGAAGCGACGGTTTGAAGTGGCCGACTCGGAAGTAGCTATCGCCACACGGCGCAATCCCGATAAGGAAAAGTTACGTGCAACGGTCGCCCAACTGCGGGAACAGGGATTGAGCTATCGAGAAATTGGTTGTGTCATTGGGGTACATTGGACGCGTATTCAGCAGATTGTGAAAGGTAATGGATAATTGAAGCCTGTCACAAATATGTATTCAAAAGGTCGTTTCGTGTTTGTGTTACGGTGTATCGGGCGCTAGACTGAATGAAATTATGAATTAGGGTAATTCGATAGTCGCGTCCGCACCAGACCTGCTGCAAACCAAGCAGGCTGTTCGCTTAGCGCGTGCCGAACTCGTCTCACGCCCTCGTCTGATAGAACAATTCAATCAGGGCTTGAGTCAACCACTGACCCAATGTATTCAATCCGAGTATAGCGATTGTCAAGATCGCCGCAAAACTCCCCAGAAAGAGGTTCTTGTGCGAATTTGGTGAAGCAGGTGAGCTCACGTTAGGATGAACTGCTTGGTTAACGACAACTGAGACCAAGCATGGAAATAGACTTTCTCCTCCCCAATGGAACATTGAGCATCGACCATATCCAATGGTCCGAAACCAGCCGTTCGCTCCAAATCGCCGTCCGGTGTCGACAAGATGAATGTTCCTGCCCGCGCTGTGGCTGCCCAGTTGCACGCGTGCACAGCCGTTATCACCGTCGACTGCAAGATTTGCCTTGGAGTGAACACAGGATTGAAATCCACTTAACAGCGCGCCGGTTCTTCTGCGACAATCCAGCCTGCTGCCAGCGTATTTTCGCTGAACGCTTCCCTGAATTCGTGCGCCCTTATCGGCGGTTTACCATCCGGCTTGCCAACCTGATACAGCAGCTTGGGTTGCTCCTCGGCGGAACCAGCAGCGTGCAGGTGCTGCATCTCCTGTCGGTGACCGCCAGTCGCTGGACGGTGCTGCGGGAGGTACGCAAAACCAAGCTGCCCATTCCTGCTTGTCCTCGCGTTTTAGGGATCGATGATTGGGCGCTGCGTCGGGGACATCGCTACGGGACGCTGTTGGTGGATATGGAAACCCATCGGACGGTGGACTTACTCCCTGATCGAGAAGCGGACACGGTGACGCGCTGGCTCGAAGTCCATCCAGAAGTGCAAGTCATCAGTCGCGACCGGGCCGGAGCGTATGCGCAAGCGGCTCGACAAGGCGCACCTCAAGCTCTACAGGTCGCGGACCGATGGCACTTGTTCGCCAACCTCGGTGAGGCCGCTAACGACCTTTCTGCGGCGACACCGTCGGGCGCTCAAACAAATCTCAGGGGAGTATGTGGAAACCGTCCTGCCGCGCAGTCGCTCACCGGCTCACGAACAACGACTTGCCCGTTTTCGAGCGGCGCGTCAGCTCCGCGACACCGGACTGACCGTTGCTGCCATTGCCCACCAGCTGCAGCTCGACCGCAAAACGGTTCGCAAATACATCCAAGCAACCGCTCCGCCTTCCGGTCGTCGCCGACGCAAAGAAACTTTGGCGCTGACTCCCTATGAGGATTACCTGCTACGCCACGGTTTAGCTGGGCAACGGACCGTTCGTCAACCGTGGCGCGACCTGCAAGCCCAAGGATTCGCCGGAAGTCTCACAACCGTGGCAACCTTTCTGGCTACCGCGCGTCACCCACCGATGAATCCGCCTGTGCCTTTCCCATCGCTCTCACCACCACCCCATCCTCCCGGAAAGCTGACCCCGCGGCGCGCCGCCTGGCTGCTGCTCTCTCCTCCACAGGCGCTGACCGATGCTCAGCATCAGCAGGTTCAACAGCTTGTGACTATTCATCCCGATGTCGCCCAGATGGCGACCGAAGTACAAGCGTTTGCCCGCCTGCTGCGTGAACAACAGGTGGAGGCTTTCGACGATTGGCTCCAACGTGCCCTTCACGCCTCTATTCGAGAACTTCGGAGCTTCGCACGGGGCATATTGCGGGACTATGACGCTGTCCGAGCCGCGCTGTCTCTCCCTTGGAGCAACGGGCTGGTCGAAGGACAGGTGAATCGCCTGAAATTCGTGAAGCGACAGATGTTTGGGCGAGCGAAGTTTGACTTGCTGCGCCTTCGCGTGTTGGCTCGCGCTCCACCTTAGCTTCACCGAAATTGCACAAGAACCCAGAAAGATCGGTATAAAACTGGTTCTGTTGCGAAGTTGGTGAAAGGGAGGGGGATACAATTGGAGGTATTGCGCTGAAAGCGACGGTGAACTATGTATCCACGCCAACTCCTCCCCGATCCCGATTTGAAAATTGAACACACTCAATTTAATGCCAGTAAAACAGCGCTCGTGCTGAAGATCGCAAGCCGCAATCCCCAAGGGTTTTGTCCCACCTGTCATCAGCCGTCCGCCCGACGGCACAGCACCTACGAACGACGGATCGCCGATTTACCCAGCGGTGGGTTACGTGTTGAACTCCGCCTGACGGTGAGGCGTTTTTTCTGTACACATCCGGAATGCCCGCAGCGGATTTTCAGCGAGCGACTACCTGAAGTCGTGAAACCCTACGCGCGGCGGAGCGAACGACTGAATCAGGTGATGGGAAGTATGGGAATTGCCGTTGGTATCCGCAGTGCAGTTCGTCTCTTGGGGCTGCTGAGCGTTGTCACCAGTGTGTGGTCGCTGCTGCGGGAACTGCACCATCTACCTACCCCCTGTCGCCCCACACCGCGTGTGTTGGGGGTCGATGATTGGGCAATGCGACGTGGACGGCGCTACGGGACAGTGCTGGTGGATCTGGAAAGTCATGCAGTGGTCGATGTGCTGCCCGACCGAGAGGCAGGGACCTTCGCGACATGGCTGCGTCAGCATCCGGGTGTTGAAATCATCAGCCGTGACCGCGCAGGTGCTTATGCCGAAGGCGGGCGAAGGGGAGCACCCAAAGCGATCCAGATTGCTGACCGCTGGCACTTGCTCAAAAATGCTGGCGAGATGCTAGTTCGGGTGTTCGACCGCTATCCCCGGGAACTGACACACCTTGCTGAAACGGTCGTTTCGTCAGAAACTGCGCTGATACCGGCAGCGCAGTGCGGAAATGAAAAGGTGGACGGCGAGGACAGACCACCCACGCCTAAACGACTACTGCGTTTTCAGCGTGTCCATGCACTGCATGAACAGGGTATCTCGGTCAGCGCGATTGCGCGTGAAACTGGCTTGGATCGTAAAACGGTGCGCAAGTACCTGAACATGTCGGTACTGTCCCCTGCTCGGCAGCGCCCCAAATCCGTGCTAGCATACCAAACGTATCTTCTCGAGCACTGGAATGCGGAACGACCCATGACGGTTCGAGAGCGCTGGCGCGACCTGCGTGCTCATGGTTTTCATAAATTGTTGTCGACAGTTGCTGCATTCTTGGCTCAAGTCCGCCAGCGGCAGGGGCTACCTCCCTACGGACGAACGGCGCTGTCGTCCCCCATTCCCGCTGTACGCTTCTCTGCCCGACAAGCGGCGTGGATAAGCTTGGCGCGTCCTGAACAATTGAGCGTGCAAGAAACACGCCTGAAAGCGCTGCTGCCGACTGCTCATCCCGACATCGCGCAAGCATTGCGTGCGGCTCAGCATTTTGCCCGCCTTATTCGTGAACGTCTTGTGGATGAATTCACCCCGTGGTTGCAAGCGACGCTCACTTCGGCGGTGAAAGAAGTGTGTGGGTTTGGGCGTGGCATTCTCCGCGATGAGGCGGCGGTTCGAGCGGCGCTGACGTTCCCGTGGAGCAACGGAATGCTAGAAGGACACGTGAACCGTCTCAAATTTCTCAAACGTCAGATGTTTGGTCGCGCCACCTTCGCTCTGCTGCGTTTTCGTGTTCTGTCGTATCACACCTGAGCACTTCACCAACTTCGCAACAGAACCATAAAACTCCCCGGGTTGTAAGCTGAGATGCACTGAAAAGGGTGGTCACCCGGAAGTGCATCGGAGAAGGCTATGCTGGACCTAGAGGAGCGATTCATGATCCGAGACTTGTACCGCAAAGGCGTATCCATCAGCGAGATAGCCCGCCGAACCGGACGCGATCGGAAAACTATCCGCAAGATCATCAGCGGTGAACTGACAGCCAAGCCGACGCGCCGCCAGCGCAAACAGGCGACTAAACTCGCCCCCCTTTCACGCTGAAAAAGTCGGTGGCGGGAAATTTCTGGGCATCCCCGTAAGCAAGAGGGGGAGAGCCTGATGCTTTCCCCCACGTTCTGCGATCGCTAGAAACCCTGCGCCTGATAGGTGATGCCGGGGAAGCTCACGTTATCCGGCGCGAGCGCGGCATGTGTATCTGTGTCTCCCTTTAGCACATCGAGCAGGAAGGCCGTGACAAACTGATCGGTTAGATCATGACTGCGTGCCATGTCCCATACTGTGTCCGAGCATAACGAATACCATCCATAGCTCACGAGCCAATCATTGCAAACCCCGACAGCATAGGAGTGCCCGGCATTCTGGAAAACGACCAAGCCTTTAGGACTGGTCGGCAAGCTTTGATAGTCGGTAACCGCACTGTCGTACAAAGTCGGGAAGGGGTCTTGCGAGCCAACCAGCATCAGAGTGGGCACACTCACGTTGGCAAAACTGTCAGCCGAGAAAACGGGGCCGGGTGAGATGGAAACGACCGCATCCACACCTGTAACAGGGTATGACGGCCACAGCTCGCCGGGCTTGGCGGTGGCCACCTGGCGCTGACTCAGGATGCTCGCTTCCGAGGCGACTAGGGTGCTGCAAAACAGGGTGTAGCCCATACTTGCGCTGATCGTCTCATCTGACGAATTAGCTTCACACCAAGCGGCGATTGGACGAAGGTCGATTTGTGCGGCTGCCGAGGTCAGCGCCGTCCAGCCACCCGATGAATGTCCAGCTACACCGATCTTGCCTGTATCGATCAATCCGGCTAGGTCACCGCCTTGAGCGGTCAGTGAACTGGCGAAATCGATGCTGCGCTGGATGTCCAACGGGCGGGTCACAAATGAGTTGGTAAAGCTCTTTAGCCAGACATCATAATTCGCGCCGGCCAGCTGCGGGTCGGTCGCATAGGCAATCGTATCGCCAGTATGATCAATCGCCATTGTGATAAAGCCATAGGATGCGAGATGTTCGGCCAGGTAGGCGAAATCATAGCGATAACCGACCGCACCATGCGAGATAATGACCAGCGGGTAGGGACCACCACTGAGATCAGGCGCAGCGTTTGCGAGAGCATAGCCTGTTCCATGAACCCAGCGATGGTAGCGAAATTCTGATAGCTGTAGGTTGTCGCTTCCGGCAATCCCTGTGGATTGAGGGCTGGATACCAGACCGTCGTAGGGAGCGGGCGTTCAGAGTCGGGTTCGATGACAAATTCGCGCGTGCCGACCCAGTAGGGGCCATGTTGAGCATAGGTTGGTGCATCCGGGCGCAAGCCGACCGCTGCTGGCGTGGCTTCCTGCGCTGTCAACGGTGCAGCGAGCGACAGCAGCAAGCCAATCAGGATGAGGAATCCGATAAAGCGTTTCATGATCTTGCTCCTTTCGACTGAAACGTAAAAGGGGAGAACTTGACGTCCTCCCCATGTTCTTTGAGCGCTAGAATCCCTGCGCCTGATAGGTGATGCCAGGGAAACTCACTTGATCCGGTGCGAGCACGGCGGCTGCGTCCTTGTCGCCCTTCAGCACGTCGAGCAGGAAAGCGGTCGTGAAATGGTTAATCAGGTCATGGGCGCGATTCATATCCCACACTGGGTCGGAGCACCAGACGAAATTGTCAGGTAACAACCAGGGGGTAGAATTGCACGAAGTGCCATACATGATGTGATCGGCTCCATCGAATGTCACGAGCGCTTTGTGATCGTTCTGAAGCCATTGATAGCCTAGGAAAGCGTGATACTGCGGCGGTACGAAACTATCTCCGGTCCCTGCCATAATCATCACCGGGACACTGACGTTCGCCAGCCCGTCCGCGCCAAATGCGGCGGTTGTGCCGGGGGCAAGGGCAATTGCCGCCTTTACTCGCATATCATGGATCGGCGGCCACAACCCGTTAGGAACCGCAGTCAGGCCGGCGAGCGCCGCTAATTCTGGCTGGTGATCGATGAAAGTCGAGCAAAAGCCAAGACCTCGGGGATCGTTCAGCGGATTTACACACCAAGTCTCATAGGACTTCAAGTCCATCTGTGCTCCAGCCGCAGCCAGCGCCGTCCACGCGCCAAACGAGTGTCCTGTGACGGCGACCTGCGCGGTGTCAATCAGACCTGCTAGGTCGCTCCCCTGACTCGACAATGCAGCGGCAAAATCAATCACGCGGATAATATCCAACTGCCTCAGCACATTATACGGATACTGATTTTGGCCGTCGTTGACAATGGTATTTCCGGTGTGGTCGGGGGCTATAACGACGAAACCATAAGACGCCAGGTGCTCTGTGTAATAGACCGTGTCTAGACGGGTTCCCCCATTTCCGTGTGAGAAGATCACGAGCGGTACGGCCCCTGGGTCGGGTCGGTGGGCGCGTTCAGAAGTGCGTGGCCGAAAACTGGCAGCGTGTCTCCCGGAATTGCTTGGTAGACAACCTCCTCGGCGTCTTTCGCCGGGTTTAGAGCAGGATACCAGATCGTCGCCGGCAGCGGACGATCCCCTTTCGCATCCGGGATTACAAAATCGCGCGTACCAACCCAGTATGGCCCGTGCAGGGCATAAGTCGGCGCATCCGGTCGCAGGCCGACCGGCTCAGGTGTCGGTGTGTCCTGCGCTGTCAATGGTGCTGCGAGTAAGAGCAGCAGGCCGGTCATGACGAATAATCCGACGAAGCGTTTCATGATCTTGCTCCTTTCGACTGAAACGTAAACGGGGAGAACTTGACGCCCTCCCCATGTTCTTTGAGCGCTAGAATCCCTGCGCCTGATAGGTGATGCCAGGGAAACTCACTTGATCCGGTGCGAGCACGGCGGCGGCGTCCTTGTCGCCTTTCAGCACATCGAGCAAAAACGCGGTGGTGAAATGGTTAATCAGATCATGGGCGCGATCCATATCCCAAACGCGGTCAGAAGTAAACTCATACCAATCGTGTGCGAGCAGGTAGGCATCGGACTTGTTCGCGAAGATACCGTGATCGGCGTCATCGAAAAGTGCCAGTATTTTGTTCTGGCTGGACAACTCTGGATAAATGGCTGCCGCATTGCGGTCTATCGGGAGTAGGGTGTCGCCCGATCCCGCCATCATCAGAGTTGGGACAGTGATTGGTTTAGCGCCACCCGAAGTAAAGAAGATCGCCCAGGGCGCCAGCGGCACAATAGCATCCACACCTTTGACATCAAAGGCTGGCCACAGTTCCTCCGGACCGACATTCACACCGAGTGCTGTCTTGATGGTTTCCTCAGCGGGCGCTAGAGCAAAGCACTGTAATCCGTACTCAAGGCTAGAAGTTACAACCTCATCATTGGCATTCTGGTTGCACCATGTCTGAAGCGGTGTGAAATCGATCTGTCCGCCCGCCGATGCCAGGGCTGTGTAGCCGCCATAGGAGTAACCGACCACCCCGATATGCTCTAGGTCGATCAGCCCGGCTAACGGGCTATCGCTGGCAGTAAGGGTCGCTGCATAGTCAATCTCACGCTGAACATCTCCAGGGCGATAGGTGATAGCCATCGCGGAACTTTCAATAAAGCCAGAACCGTCTTCGCCCGCCAATAGCGGATCGTCGGAATAACCGATGGTATTGCCGACATGGTCAACTGCTAGGACGACAAAGCCATACGAGGCGAGGTGTTCCGTCAAATACATTGAGAAGTAGCGGAAACCAACATTGCCATGCGAGAAGATGACCAGCGGATAGGGACCTTTCGTCGTGTCGGGAGCCGCTTGCTCTATGGCGTGACCCTCAAGCGTGAAGGAGTTGAGGCTTGGTCCGGGGTCGTAGGTGTAGGTCACGGTCTCGGCAACTCCTTGCGGATTGAGCGCGGGATACCAGACTGTCAGAGGCAGCGGTCGTTTCCCCTGCGGATCAGGGATCACGAATTCGCGCGTGCCGACCCAGTAAGGTCCGTGTTGGGCATAGGTTGGTGCATCTGGACGCAAGCCAATGGGCTGCGGGGCGGGTTCCGACTGGGCTGCTGCCATCAAGGGCAGCGAAAGCAACAGCAGCAGACCGAAAGTGATGAGAAATCCAACAAGACGTTTCACGATTTAGGTTCCTTCCGGGTCAAAGCAACCCGCTTAATGAAAGGGCATAATAGATTTGATGTGCTCATTCCAAAGTGTTTTCATTTTGTATCGGAGCAGCCACCGACAGAAGTTCGCCCATCTTCCCGCCTTTTGCTCGATTTCAGCATAGCTGTCAAGTGGGCAGTTGTCGTCTAACTTTGGTTGACAAACAGGGTTTACAAGTGATTAGGAATGCGGGCTAAGTACAGACGAAAAAGTTCTTTGGGTGTAGAGTTGGGACCTCAGGAGAGGAGAGAGCAGATGCGAGCCTTCCAAATCGACATCAGCCCCGAAGAAATAGCAGCATTGGATCAACTCTATCAGACGACTAAGGATGTCCGCTTGCGAATGCGGAGCCAGATTATTTTATTAGCGGGCGAACAGCAATTGGGGGTGAGTGTCATCGCTGCGATAGTGCGTCAAAGTGAGCAGACGGTGCGCAACTGGTTACAGCGGTATCAGTCCGAAGGGATTGAGGGGTTAGCGGATGAGCCGAGGAGCGGTGCACCGCGCAAAGTCAATGTGGCTTATCGAGAGCAAGTGGTGCAGGTGGTGCGTCAGCGACCGCGCAGCTTGGATCAGCCCTTTTCGATGTGGACGTTGCAACGCCTGGTCGACTACATGGCCCAACAGACAGGGATACGGGTCTCGCCCGATACGGTTCGGCTGATTTTGCTGGAAGCGGATATTGTCTTAAGTCGTCCCCAGCATAAGGTCAGCAGCCCAGACCCAGACTATGCGCTCAAAAAAAGGCGATCGAGCAGAAAAGAGATGGACTAGAGCGCCAGGCGGTGTTTTACTATGCCGATGAATTCAATGTCACCTGGTTGCCCACGTTGCGGGCGATGTGGAGTCCCAAAGGACAGCAGATCATGATCCCGACACCCCACCAGCAAACCAAGCATTATGGCATCGGCGCAGTCAATTATCATACCGGGCAGATAGTGGCTTTGATTCGCCCGCATAAACGTCGTCAGGAGATTGCGGAATTGCTCCAAAAGCTCTTGGACATCCACCCTACAGAAACGATTTACGTGGTCTGGGACAATGCCACTACTCACCAGGATGATGCGATTGAGGCGTTGTTACGTGCGGCGGCGGGACGCTTGGTGCTGCTCTATCTACCCACCTACAGCCCCTGGCTCAATCCCATCGAAATGCTGTGGCGGCATCTGCGCCGAGTGGTGACACATTGCGAACTCTTCGAGACGATGCAGTCCTTGCATCAAGCGGTCTTGGACTTCTTTACCCGCTGCAATGCGGGTGAGTACGATGTCCGCTCGATCATTGGCGCACATCCCTAGATACTTTTTCGTCTGTACTTAAATGAGGTTGAGGAAGTGGGCGCGCGAAACGGCTTGGATGCGACTTTCAACGTCAAGCTTCTGATAGATGCGGTGGGTGTAGGTCTTGACCGTGCCGACCGTCACTCCCAGCGCCTGCGCAATCTGACGATTGGAAGCGCCTGCGGCGAGCAAGCACAGCACTTCACGTTCACGAACGGTGAGAGGCTCGTCCAAAGGTTGTTTGGTGACGACGGTTGTCTGCTTCGTTTCTTCTGTCGAAGCGACGGTCTCAAGCGCGTAAGCGACCGCTTGCTCAGTCGTCATGGCTTTTCCCTCGGACCAAGCCGCTGCAAAGGCTACCGCGCCGAGCTGAGTGCGGAGGGCAGGGACATCGCGCTCAACTTCGCCGCCCAGTGGCAAAATACCATTCCTGCTTTCTATAAACGCTGCTGCTGCTCCAAGCAACCTTGCTGCCCGCTCTGGCATTCCTTGTACTTCCGCCAACTCCCCGAAGCCAACTAGATCATTGGCGGTATAGAGCTTGTTGACCCCTATCTCTAGGAGTTTTGACAGGCTTTTCGCATAATGAGCATGAGCGCGCTCGTAGTTTCCTTGCGCCTGTTCCACTTGTCCCAGAAAGAAGAGTGCAAAGGCGGCGAGGGACTGATCCCCTATTTCTTGGGCTAGGGATAAGTACTCCTCGACCAAAGGCAACGTTTGTTTAGGATCATGGTACTGAAGCCACTCTACCCTCGCCAGGACAGCGAGTGCCCAAGCGGCAGCATGCTTATCTTGCGCTTTGCGGGCTAGGGTGAGCGCCTCCTCAGCCAAGATTCTCGCCCCGGCATAATTGTCCTGAGTGAGCAGCGCTAGGGACAGTCGCCGGAGCATGTGGCTGATACCAAATCTATCCCCGATTTCTCGGAACAGCGCCAGAGACTC
Organism: uncultured Chloroflexia bacterium; assembly: GCA_963826685.1. GTDB lineage: Bacteria > Chloroflexota > Anaerolineae > Aggregatilineales > Phototrophicaceae > Flexifilum. The sequence goes on from CAWGYC010000015.1 coordinate 186,125, forward strand.
CTCAAGCTGCACCTGACTACGGGGGTTGAAATGCCCCTCTGCGTCAAAGACGATGTTGCCGAGATTGCCCAGCGCCCAGGCGATACTCAATTTGTCCCCCGATTCACGCGCAAGTCGCAGAACTCTCCTCGCAGTAGGTTCTGCCAAGATCATCATTTCCAAGACCGCCCGCCAGCGATCCCGCGACTCGGAGCGCTTTCGCTCGCGTAGCAGCCGGAACATCGCTGGCTATCGACAGCAACTTTTCTAGCCATTCGCTCCCCTCGTAGGGATAACCGCGATGCTCCCAGAAAAATCCCAACGCAGCCGCTAGGCGTAAGCCCGCTTCAGCTTCTTTGCTTCGCAACGTCCACGTCAGCGCTGCCCGGAGGTTATCGTGTTCCACCTCCAGCCGATCAAACCACGCCTCCTTTTGAGGACCATACAGATGGGTCTCGGCTTCGTCGGCCAGATTTGAATAAAATTCCAGATGGCGACGATTTACCGCAGCCGCCGATTCCTCGAGTTCCGCGAGTTTGTCAGTAGCAAATTGTCGCAAGAGTTCATGCAGATCGTACCGACCGGACGGATTCAGCCGGATCAGCGATTTGTCCGCCAAACCAGCCAGTATCGACAGCGACGCCCTGGCAACTGCCTCAGCAGCCTCAAAGTCAAAGCCGCCTCGGAAGACAGCGAGTTTCATCAGCACCGCCTGTTCGTCCGCAGAGAGCAGTTGCCACGATTGCTCGAACATCGCGCGCAGGCTGCGGTGGCGTTCGGGCACATTCCGCAGTGGCGTCGTCAGAAAGTCTAGGCTGCTCTCCATGTGCGCGGTGATTTGCTCGCAGGTCATCGCCCGTAACCAGCTCGCTGCCAGTTCCAAACCGAGCGGCATTCCCTCGACCTGCCAGCAGATGGTCTTAACCGCCTCCGCCTCCGCCGAGAGCGCGAACTTTGACTGTACTTGTCGGGCTCGTTCGACAAACAGCTCCACGGCACTGTAGCTGTCCAGCGTGTCGGTCGCGTCTTTCGCTGGTACGGTCAGCCCTCCAAGTATAAGCGTCCATTCTTCCTGCACGTTCAGCCGCTCGCGCGAAGTGACGAGCAGCTTCACATCGGGAGCCGCCTGCAGCACATCATTCAGTAGATCGACTCCGTCCAGCAGGTGCTCGAAGTTGTCCACCAGCAGCAACTGCTGCTTCTTGCGTAGATACCGGATCACGCGGTCACGGAGGTCTTCAGCCCCGGAGAAGGAGACTGGCAGTGCATTGGCGATGGCGGCGGCGATCAAGTCGGGAGAGCCAATTCCCGCCAAAGGCACAAAATAGATGCCATCAGGGAAATTGGAAATCTGGTCAACTGCGGCTTGGAGAGCAAGCCGCGTCTTCCCGATCCCGCCGGAGCCAACAATCGTCAGGAGACGACAGTTCGGATCAGCGAGCAACCCACTAATGCTGGCAAGTTCTTCACTGCGCCCCACAAATGAGGTTGTCGGCGTGGGCAAATGGATGGTCAGAATTGGGGATGCTTCACAACTCATGCTGTTCATCCAGCATGTTCTATGCCATAAAGAAATTATTCTTCTTGATTAATTATAGGATTATTTTGAGAGTCTTGGGTAACCTTCCCCGATGACCGAGGCAAAGAAAAGGAACATCTTCTACAAGCTTCAACGAACGAGAATTGATCTCCGCCGCACGAGTTGGGTTCTTATTCTGGCCGTTAGATGCAGTTATTCTGCTGGAGAAAGGGGTCTTTTGACCTACCCTGTGACTGGCTATTTACAGCCGCTATCCGAGCACAAAAAATGTCCATTTGCTGGGCGGTTAGTCAAATCTACGAGCGGCTATTGGCTGCCAACAGAGCCAGTTGGACTCACCATTTTCGAGCCCAAGCTGCTACTCAGTCCCAGTCATGCTTTTGGGGGTGCTTCATCTTTTCAGTTAAATCCTCTCTCCGCTCAAAGCCGAGTTAAATCGCGGTTAGCGAAGCGATTTCTCTTCAGCGATTTAAGGTGAGCAGTATCACGTGTTGCTGCGTCTGCACTTTGCGATAGCGGCAAAAAAGCTACAATAATCAAAAGGATTCAGATTATATTGAGCACTTTACCGGAGCGACCCGCCTATGGATACGCTCGCGCAGCAGATCATCAATGGCTATGAATTCGTCGAACCCATCGGCAGCGGCGGGTTTGGCGTCGTCTACCGCGCGGTTCAGCCCGCTTTAGGGCGTGAAGTCGCCATCAAAGTCATCCTCCCGGCGCACGCGCAGCAACCCGACTTCATTCAACGGTTTGAGCAAGAAGCCCGGCTCATCGCCCGGCTCGAACATCCCCACATTGTCCCGCTCTACGATTACTGGCAGGACGCCAATGGCGCATTCCTAGTGATGCGCTGGCTGCCGGAAACCCTGCGATCCCGCCTCCAAACCGGAGCGCTGCCGCTGAATGTTGTCGCCGACCTGCTCGACCAGATCGCCAGCGCGCTCCAAGTAGCGCACCGCAGCGGCGTGATTCATCGTGACATCAAACCGGATAATCTGCTGCTGGACAGTACCGGCAACGCTTATCTGGCGGATTTCGGCATTGCCAAAGTGACCAACACCGGGACTATCACCGCTGCCGGGCAGATCATCGGCTCGATGGCGTACATCGCGCCCGAGCAGATTTCCGGCGCGGGGCTGACTCCGCAAGCGGATATTTACAGCTTGGGGTTGGTCATGTACGAGCTGCTGACCGGCACCCCACCGTACAGCGGCTCATCTGCCAGCGAGCTGCTGAACCATCAGTTGAACAGCCCGATTCCCTCGATCCGCGTCCAGCGACCGGAGCTGCCCAGCACCCTCGACGCCGTGATGGCGATGGCAACCGCCAAGCAGGTCACCGACCGCTATCCGGACGCGATTCGCTTTGCGCAGGCATTTCGCGCCGCGCTGCCTGCCGCCAAACATCTGCAACCGCTGGTCGATCCGCTGACCGAACGCGAACTTGAAATCTTGCAGCTCATCGCAGAAGGGCTGACCAACGGCGAGATCGCCGAGCGGCTGTATGTGACCCCCGCGACTATTAAGTGGTACAAAAAACAGATCTACGGCAAACTGGACGTTCACAGCCGCGAACTCGCGGTCGCGCACGCCCGCGCCTTAGGGCTGCTCGCGCCGGATCGCAGCGCGCCGCCCGATCGTCCCGCACAACCTTTGCCGCTGGTCGCGACGATGGCGACGGTGGTGCCGCTCGTGAACACACCGGCGAAACTGCGCCTGCCCACGCAAACTACGCCCTTCATCGGTCGTGAAATCGAGGCGTCGGCGCTGATCTCACTGCTGCGCGATTCGCGCAATCGTCTGCTGACTGTGCTTGCGCCCGGTGGCATGGGGAAAACCCGGTTGGCGCTGGAAGTGGTGGCACGCAGCGCGGGCGACTATCAGCAAGGTGCGGTCTTCATCGCGCTGAGCGCCGTCAGCGCGCCGGAGCAGGTGCTGTCGGCGATCGCCGGTGCGGTCGGCGTAGTGCTGTCGGGACAACTCGATCCTAAAACCCAACTGCTGGAACACTTCCGCAAACAACAAATCCTGCTGGTCTGTGATAATTTCGAACATCTGCTAGAGGCCGCGCCGCTGCTCGTGGAGATTCTCGAAGCCGCGCCGGGAGTCAAGATCCTGACGACCAGTCGCGAGCGGCTCAATCTGAGCGCCGAAGTCGTCTTTTCGCTCGGCGGTCTGGATGCGCCCAAAGCGAACGACAGCGCCGATCCGCTCAGTTACGGTGCGGTGCAGTTGTTCGTCGGCGCTGCCCAACGCGCTCATACCGCCGACTATACCCGCGCCGATCTCGACCAGATCGGGCGCATCGGTCGGCTGGTGCAGGGGATGCCGCTGGCGATCCTGTTGGCAGCGTCGTGGACAGACTTGCTGTCGGTCAGCGAAATCGCCGACGAAGTGAGTCGGGGCATCGATTTGCTGGAAAGCCAGTGGCGCGATACGCCCGAACGACAGCGCAGCATCCGCGCCGTGTTTGACGCCTCGTGGCAGCGCTTGACCCGCAGCGAAGCCGAAGCGCTGGCGAAATTATCGGTCTTTCGGGGCGGATTCACCCGCCGGGCTGCCGAAGCGGTAGCGGGTGCGTCGCTGCGCACGCTTTCCGGGCTGGTCAACAAGGCGCTGCTGTGGATGGACGCCGAAGGGCGCTGCTCGATTCACGAACTGCTGCGCCAGTATGCCGCCGAGAAATTATCTGACTCCGGTACGGCAGAGCAGACCAGCGCCGCGCACAGCGCTTATTATCTCGAAGCGCTGGCTGCTGCCGAGTCCGACTTGACCGGGCATAATCAGGTCCTCACCCTGCGTGACATTGGGGGTGATCTGGAGAATGTGCGGGTGGCGGTGACGTTCGCAGCGGCGCAGCGCGATTACGACCGGCTGGCTGCGGCGGTGCATCCGCTTTGGCTGTCTTACTTCTATCAGGGTGCCTATTCTGACGGCGATGCCTTGTTCACTGCGGTGGCGGAGTCACTGCGCCGCGATGTGCCGTCTCCGGCACGGGATCGCCTGTTGGGCGATGTGCTATCGCATCAGGCGCTGCTGCTGGTCTCGATGATGGAACGGGCGCGCACCAATCAAACGCTGGACGAAGCCGAGCCACTGGTCGAGGCATCGGGTGACATTCGTCTACGCGCATTCTTTTATCTAGCGCGTGCCAACTGGTTGCCGTGGGAAGAGTTTGCGGACAGTATCGAATATGGTCGCCGATCGCTCAGCCTCTACCAATCCATCCATGACCCTTGGGGTGAAGCCTATGCTTCAACTGTGATCGGTGCAACGCGGGTGTTCGGGGCGAACGACAGAAGCGAAGAAGTCCGCGATCTGCTGACCCGCGCGCTTAAGCTCAGTGAGGCGATGGGCAACAGTTTCGAGCAAGCGTATGCGCTTAATTCGCTCGCGCTTCTACATGATTCGCCGTTTGGCAGCACTGAGCGGATCGCCATTCTGGAGCAGGTGCTCGCCATCCGGCGCGCGCACACCAGCCCGATCGCGATCGCCAAAGCGCTGGGCAATCTAGGGCTGCGGAAAGCCTCCGCTGGACGACTGGCGGATGCCGCCCGCGACATCGAAGAAAGTCTGGCGATCAAGCGGCAGCAGGGCAACTCACGAGACACCGTCGGTTTCGACGATCTGGGCGAAATCTATCTCCGGCAGGGGCGACTGTCTGAGGCGCGTGGATTGTTTGAAGAAGCGTTCCGGCGTGTAGATGGCACTGAGCAGGATGCTTGGCGCAACGTCTACCGGCTGTATCTGGCTGAGGTTGCCTATGCCGAAGGCGATTATCGGCAAGCGGAAAGCCTCGCCGCCGGAATGCTCAGCGAAAACGGACAAGCCATCGACATCGAGCGCCGCTTTCGCCTGACCTATATCATGGTGATCGGCGGACTTGCGGCGCTGGCACGGCGCGATGTCTCAACGGCATTCCAGTGGATTGAGCAAGCCGAACAGTCGGCTCAGCTCGATCCGAATCACAATGGCGCAGCTTTCGCGCTGATCGTGCGGGGGAAGTTGGCGCTCGGCGCGGGCGATGCAACAACCGCCTTGTCTCAATTCAGAGACGCCGCCGCTTATTTTCAGAATGACTACGTAGCAGATAATTCGATCGGATGGGAGCGCGAGCTGGCATTGGTGCTGGCACTGACCGGCAGCAGCCGCGCCGCCGTTCGGTTGGGCGACCTCGACCGCGCGCTGGCTGACTGCCACTCGGCGCTGGATCATGCAGTTCGTCTGAATGTCGAGGCTTTAGCACTCATAGCGCTGATTCCCGCTGCCGAGATCGCGCTCGCCAGCGGCGATCCTGATAACGCGGCGTATTTACTGCGTGTGGTCGCCGAGCATCTGCATACCTTCGCGGCGGATCGGGCGGAAGCTGTGCGCCTGCTGACGACGCTCCCCGCGCCGTCGCAAACCACACTCGATTTGTGGGCGGTCGTCGGCGATTTGACCGAACTCTAGCTGCTATTCCCCCCTTTTCCCCCCTTCACCGGGGGGTGACTTTCCCCCCATCCCCGGTCGTACAGTGTAAGCATCAACGAACGCTGTACCACCGAGTGATTAAGGGGATTAAAAATGAACGGCAACCTGAACAGCGACAACTACAACTATCGTGTGAACCAAACCCATCGTGACGACGCCCTGCGCGCCGCCGAAAATCAACGTCTGGCGCAAATCGCCACCGAACCGACCGCCCACCGCTCTCTGTTCGCCGGACTACGCCAATGGTTCCAGCGCTTGACCTCCGCTCAACCGAGCAGCAGCAGTCAGCGCCGCAGTCAGCGCCGCAGCCTTCGCCGCGTCTTCCAGCAGATTTTCGCGGCGACTTTGGTGACAGCGGTGGTGCTGACGAGCGCCGCTCCCAGCTTCGCGCAGTCCCAAGCCGAGTCCGGCGCGCTCAGCGACCCCGGTCCGGCGGAAGTCTATAGCCCGGCGCTGGTGAGCTACCGCGTCGGCTACTACTATCAGTTCAAGGGCGACCAACAGCAAGCCATCGCTAAGTTCACTGAAGCCATTGAGGTGCTGCCCAATTACGCTTACGCCTATGCCGCCCGCGGCGACAGCTACGCTTTGATCGGCGAATATCAAGCAGCGATCGACGATTACACTGTCGCTATCAGTATCTACCCGGATTACGTGAGCGCTTTGAAGACGCGCGGCGTCGCTTATGCAGCCATCGGTGCGTATGAGCTGGCGCTGGCGGATTTCGACAATGCCATCACGCAGATGCCGACCTACGCTGACGCATACCGCGCAGCTGGCGATGTCTATACACTGCGCGGCGACACCGACGAGGCGATCAAGTACTACCGCAGCTACGCGCAGTACACTACCGATACACTGGACTCGTAAGCCATGGCGCAGATTGAACCGTTCAACATGCTGAGGGCAGCCGATGCACGATAACAGGATGAAAGCTCAGGTTCGTGCTCATCACCACGATGAGCACGAACTTTATTAGGTGCTGGTCGTTTGACCTTACCCCAGTTTAGCGGACACAAGAAATGTCCGTTAGACTGAGTGTAAGGTCAACGGAAGTACAGCCACGAGGGTATAATTCAATAAACCTCATAGTACTCTGGGTGGAAAGGAGGGCATCCGTGGTCGTACACAATTTCCCAACGTATGTCATTCCCCTCATCGGCAGGGCGGAAGCGCTCAGCCAGACTGCGGCTCTACTGAATGATCCTTCCTGCCGCCTACTCACCTTGACCGGCCCCGGCGGTATCGGCAAAACTCGGCTGGCCGTCGCGGTCGCAGGCTTAATGATGGCTGGCGACGAGGTCGATGACCATTCGTCCGTGCAAACATCATCTTTTCCCGACGGTGCCTGCTTCGTTCCTCTCCAGCCACTCACCTCCCCCGATTTTATCGTCCAAGCCATTGTCAACGCGCTCCACTTCACGCCCTATGGCGAATTGGACCTCAAACAGCAGTTATTTGACTACCTCGGGGCGAAACACCTGCTGCTCGTGCTTGACAACTTCGAGCACCTAGCAGATGGCGCTGATCTGCTGCCGGGATTGCTGGCGAATGCGCCAAATCTCAAGGTTCTGGTTACATCACGGGAGCGGTTGCGCCTACAGGAAGAATGGTTGTTCAATGTAGACGGGCTGACTTTCGCAGAAAACGTACGCCAAGTTGAATGGGAGACTTCTCCGCCGGCAATTTTTTCTGCAAAGCGCCCGCCGTGCCGGGTATACGCCAGTGGACGCCGATACCGCGTCGATTGTGCGGATCTGCGAGACGGTTGAAGGGATACCCTTAGCCGTCGAGCTCGCCGCCGCCTGGGTACGAATCATGCCCTGCGCCGAAATTGCCCGTGAGGTCGAGCACAGCCTTGATATTCTGACGACCACCACGCGCAACGTACCGGAAAAACATCGCTCGATGCGCGCCGCCTTCGAGCGCTCGTGGGATTTGCTGACCGATGAAGAGCAGGCCATATTCAGAAAGTTGTCGGTATTTCGCGGCGGGTTCACACGTGATGGGGCAGAACGGATCACAGGAGCCACATTGGCGATTTTGGCATCACTGGTGGACAAGTCGCTGGTGAAGGTCGATGCCGGACGGCGCTACGATTTACACGAACTACTGCGTCAATATGCGGCGGACAAGCTACTCAACGCGGGTGAAGCGGATACAACCATTGCCAAGTGTCACTGCGACTATTTCCTCTGGTTGGCTTTGAAGGAGCGGATACTCATGTCTTTGGTCGCGAGCAAATCGCTTGGTTTGACCGACTCAAGGTGTAGAGTGGACAAATATCCAGCACCGCGCTCGCTTGGTCGTTTGAAACTGAGCAGGGGCTGCGATTGGCGGGAGCGTTGGGTTGGTTTTTTAGCGAACGAGTGCATTGGATCGAAGGGCTGGAATGGTTGGAGCGGGTACTGGTGTCCAACCCGGATGCGCCAGCCTCTCTGCGTGTAAAGGCGCTCCACAGCGCGGGGTCGCTAGCAGGTCTTTCAGGTGATGAACCACGGGTACGGGCGTATTGTGAGCCGGCGCTCGCCTTGGCGCGCTCGGTGGATGACCAATGGAATATCGCTTGGTCGCTCAGCCAGCTCAGGGAATCACACCACTGCCGATCCCGCCCAATCGGTGGCACTTCTGGATGGGGAGTTTCTGCGCCGCCATATTCCGAGAGCTTGGCGATGCAATGGGAGTAACCCACACGCTCATACGCCGGGCCTGGAAAGCTATCCAAGAAGAGCAGGATTATGCCTACGGGCGCGGTCTGTTAGAAGAGGCGGCGATCGGCGCGC
>CAWGYC010000016.1:0-94114 GCA_963826685.1 uncultured Chloroflexia bacterium
GTTCTTGAGGAAAAGATGCCCGTCAAAATCGTCGTTCTTGGCAGTTTCAATGCCGACCTCGTAACTTACCTCCAGCGGCTGCCGACGCCCGGCGAAACCGTTTACGGCAAGCGGTTCACGACTGGTCCGGGCGGCAAAGGGTCGAATCAGGCAGTCGCGGCGGCTCGCTTGGGCGCTCAGGTGACGCTGATCGCGCGCGTCGGGCAAGATGCGCTGGCGGAGATCGGGCGGTCGCTCTGGCAAGCGGAAGGCATCGACGCTGCCCACGTCCAGCGCGACCCCCAGCGAGCGACCGGCGTCGCGGTCATCTTTGTCGACGAGGGCGGTCAGAACGAGATCGTCGTCACCTTAGGCGCGAACGATGCCATCAGCCTCGCCGATATTGACCGAGGCGGAAGCGACCATTGCCGATGCCGACTTCCTGCTCACCCAGCTTGAAAATAACCTCGACGCGGTGGATCACGCGCTGCGTGTCGCGCGACGCCATCAGGTGCCGACCATGCTCAACCCCGCGCCCGCGCGTCCGCTGCCTGCCGAACTGCTGGCAAACGTCGATTACCTGACGCCCAACGAGCACGAAGTCCTGCTGCTCACCGGCGAGCCAGACGTAGCATCCGCCACCGCCGCGCTGCTGCAATCCGGCGTTCAAACCGTCGTCGTCACGCGCGGCGCAGCCGGATCGCAGTGGTTGACCCGTGATGGCGGCGGACAGGCACCCGCCTATCCGGTCAGCGTGGTCGATACCGTCGGCGCGGGCGATGCCTTTTGCGCGGGATTAGCCGTTGCGCTGGCGGAAGGCAAGCCCATCGAGGCGGCGCTTGCCTTCGCTAACGCGGTTGGGGCGTTGTCCGCGACCAAGGCGGGCGCCGCCAGCAGTATGCCTCATCGCCGTGACGTCGACGCGCTGCTTAATAGCGTCAAGCGCTGATCAGCTCTTCCCGTCAAGCCACCTGAAGCGCTCGACCGCCGGAGCGCGCTGAGTCGGCGCGGGCGTGCTCGCCGGGTAGCCGACGTGCAGCCAGCCGACCACCGTTTCGTCGTCGGCAAGCGCCAGCAGGTCGCGCAGGCGCCCATCGCGCTTGAAGGTCTTCCAACTTGTGCCCAGTCCGCGCGCCCACGCCAGCAGCAGGAAATTTTGCGTCAGGCAGCAGCAGGCGGTGAAATCCTCGGCGCGGACGTCCGGGTTGGGGTTGTCTTTCATGATCACCGCCAGAAACGCCGGGACGCCGCTGAACTTCTGATAGGTCCCCTCGCCGGTCTGCCGGATGGTTTCCGGGTCGGTCGAAATGCAGGTGTCGAGCGCCATGTCGCGGCGGATCTCGGCGTAGCGCGTCGCCGAGTCGCCCGTCAGCAGGACGAAGCGCCACGGTTCGGTCAGCCGGTGATTCGGCACCCAGACCGCCGTTTCCAGCAGTTCCAGTACCAGTTCCGGCGCGACCGGCTGATCGGTGAAAGCGCCGATTGAGCGGCGCGTGCGGATTGCTTCGGTGAGTTCCATAGGTTCCTCATGTTGGTTTCGCATCGATTATAGCTGATGTACCGAATCCGCTAGGCGGAGCTGGTCATAGCCATATCGAGCAGAACGGCGCTCCAGCTAAAGGTGCCGCCGCCTAACCCTTGCCCGGTGATCGGGTGGTAATACTCCCAAAACCCGGACTGTTCCAAGAGGGCGAGGCTGCGCGCCGCCAGCGCGTCGGCTGTCTCGTCGTACCCGTAGCGCCGCAAGCCTTGATAGATCAGCCAGTTGACGCAGTTCCAGACGTTGCCGCGCCAATAGGTGTCCGGGTCGAAGCTGGCGGCGTCGGTCGGCGTGGTCGTGACCGGGTACGGCGTCCAAAAGCGTGCTGCTCGAAGCTGAGCCACCAGCTTATCCGCCTGCGGTTGAGTCGGCAGCCCGCCAAACAGCGTCACGATCTGTCCGGCGCTGTCCATGATCACCGGGCTTTCGTCGATTCCGGCGAGATCGTAAGGACGGTCGGCGACGACCATCCTCGCTTGGAAGGCTTGCCGGACGGTATCCGCCTTGCGCTGCCAGCGCGCTGCGTCGGGCTTGCCCAAGATTTGGGCGATCTCCGCCAGCGCTTCCATGTCGGCGGCGCGAATGGCGTTGTAATCCATCGGCTCGACGTGAAACCAGCCCGCTGCTGCCAGCGCGCGCGCATCGGTGTCGTAGTCGGCGATCACGTGGGCGAGTTCGTGCCGGGCGACCCGCGCGGCGTCGTTGCTGAACGAAACCAGCTTCATGCTCTCATCCCAGCGGGGTAGGGCATCGCCGCCGGACTCCCACGGATGGATCAGCGCGACTAGCCCGTCGCCGTCCGGGTCGCGGCGGCGATCAAACCAGTCGTGATAGGCGCTGATAGCGGTGTAGATCGTTTCCAGAAATGTCTGATCGCCGCTGCGCTCGTAGACCAGTTTCGCCGCGACGGCGACCAGCGGCGGCTGCGTGATCGAACTGCGCTCATCTTGCCCCCACAGGTACGCCCCGCCGCCGCGCCAGTAATTGCAGTGCGGGATCATGCCCGCGTCCGCGCCGTCCTTGACCTGCCGCGAGACGAGGCTCAGCAGTTCATCCTGCGCCATAACGGGATCGATCCAGCGCCACGCGATGGCGTGAAAGCAGGAGTCCCACATGAATTGGTTGGCGTAATCTTTGCGCCCGAAATCGCCGGTGTCGAGCGAGGGCGCGGTGTAGCGATAACCGTCGATGGTGATCCGGTTGCCGGAGAGGAGCGTCTCAACTGCCTGTTTCCAGTGATCGAGCGAATTTACCATCAGTTTTCCTCCCGGTGAAAGCGACTCATTATCGGCACTAGCATAACGTGAATCACGCATGAAACCGTCCCGCTTCATGGTCCAACCAAACCGGACGTGGCTGGTGGCGACACCTTGTCGAGCGAAGTATTTGCTCGCTCCCCTCCCTGAATTCGGGGAGGGGCTGGGGGTGGGGTCGCTTCCGGTCGGTTTTGTATAGTATACCCAAGTTCGCCGTCATACAGCTTGACATCCGAAACGATTCGGGTTACGTTAAGATCATATCCAAATCGTTTTGGATTTATGCCAAAAGAATTTATTTAAGACTTCAGCTATGCAAATTACCCTAAAAGACATTGCTAAAGAATCCGGCTACTCGATCACGACGGTTTCGCGCGCCCTCGCCGGTTATACCGACGTCAACGAGGACACCCGCCGCCGGATTACCGAGATCGCTGCCCAGTTGGGCTATCAGCCCAATCTGCTCGCCCGCCAGTTACGGACGCAGCGGACACAGACGCTCGGCTTGATCATCCCGTCTGCCGACAACAGCATCTCCAACGAATTCTTCAGCCAACTGCTGCTCGGCATCGGCGACGCCGCCTCCGGCGCGGGCTATGACCTGCTGGTCAGCGCGCAGCCTCCCGGCGAGCCGGAGATGGCAGCTTACCGCCGGATCGTCGAGGGCAACCGCGTCGACGGCGTGATTCTCGCGCGGACGCGCCAGCAAGACCCGCGTATCGCCTATCTTCAGCGGCTCAACCATCCCTTTGTCGTCAATGGGCGCAGCGCGCCCGGCGAAGCCAGCGACTTCCCCTACATTGACGTCGACAGCCAAGCCGGGATCGCCTCGGTCATGCGCCATCTGGTCGATTTGGGGCATGAGCGCATCGGCTTGATCCTGCCGCCGCCGGAGATGGCATTCACCGAATATCGCCACATGGGCTATCGCGACGGCTTAGCGGCGGCTGACCTCCCGTATCGCGCCGATTACGTGGTTCACGGCGACTTGCAGCGGGCGGGCGGCTTTCAGCAAACTCACGCGCTGCTCGACGCTCACCCCGAACTTACAGCCCTCGTCGCCTGCAACGACTTGATGGCACTGGGCGCGCTGCAAGCGGCTCAGGAACGCGGCTTGCAGGTCGGCGTTGACCTGTCGATCACCGGCTTTGACGACCTTCCGGTCGCCGAATATGCCCATCCTTCGTTGACGACCGTCCACCAGCCGACCTACGAGATCGGCAGGCGTTTGGCGGACTTGCTGAGCAGCCTTATCAATGGCGAAACCCATGATCCGATGCAAATGCTGCTGACCGGCACCTTGATCATTCGCGCCTCGACCGGCGCTAGACGAGGAGGGAAATGACCCGAACTTAGGCACGTTTTTGGTGGTTCAGTCAAAAAGAGGATAACGACGCGATGAAGAAATTAGCTCTATTTCTAATTTGTATGCTGGTGCTCGTCCTCGGTGCGGCGGTGGTTAGCGCTCAAGACGAGCCGATCACCTTTGCTTCGACCCAGTTCAACGTCGTCGAAGAAGCGGACAAAGCCCGCGCGATTCTCGCCGGTTTTGACGGCGCGGTCGATTTTACCGGCTACGAAGAAGGCTCGCTGATCGACCTGCTCAACGCCGAAGCCCAAGCGGGCAGCGGTACGGTCGACGTGGTCGGCGCGCTGCACGGCACTTTCCCGACGCTGGTCAACAACGACCTGATGTTCGACCTGACCGACTTGCTCGGCAGCATCGAGGAGACCACCGCCGTCAACGGCTCGTTTGTCGAACTCGGCAAGATGGGGACGACCGATTATCAATACTACATCCCGTGGATGCAGGCGACCTACATCATGGCTGCCAACAAGGAAGCGCTCCAGTACCTGCCCGAAGGCGCGGACGTCAACGCCCTGACGTGGGATCAACTGGCGCAGTGGGGCAAGAACATGATGGACGCCACCGGCTCCGCCAAGCTCGGCTTCCCGGTCGCTGGACTGTTCCACCGCTTCCTTGAGGGCTATGCCTTCCCGTCGTTCACGGGCGGGATGGTGACGCAGTTTAAGAGCCAAGCCGCCGCTGACATGATGACCTTCCTGCGCGACGACCTCTGGCCCGTCGTCAACCCGGAGTCGATCAACTACGACTTCATGCAAGAGCCGCTGCTCTCCGGCGAAGTCTGGGTCGCCTTCGACCACGTGGCGCGCCTCAAGCAAGCCTTTGACGAGCAGCCCGACAACTTCGTCGCCTTCCCGGCTCCGGCGGGTCCCGCTGGACGGGGCTATATGCCGGTCGTCGCTGGTTTGGGTATTCCCTTCACCGCGCCGAATCCTGACGCTGCTGAAGCCTTGATCAAGTACATGATGGAGCCGTCGACGCAGGCGGCAATCCTGCGCGATCTCGCCTTCTTCCCGGTGGTCGATGGCGTCGACACGGCTGACTTGCCCCAAAGCGTGGCGATTGAGTTGGGCGCGGTCAACGACACCATCAACGCTCCTGACGCGATTCCGTCGCTGCTGCCGGTCGGCTTGGGGTCGCGCGGCGGCGAGATCAACGAGATCTTCCGCAACGCTTTCAACCGCATCGTCATCAACAATGAGGACATCCAGACCGTTCTCGACGAAGAGGGCGCGACCCTGCAAACCCTGATGACCGAGACTGGCGCTGCTTGCTGGGCGCCGGATCCAGCGAGCGAGGGTCCCTGCCAAGTCCAATAGTGACGTTAGGTAAAGCGGGGATCGGCACGCGCTGATCCCCGGCTTTGCCGAATCCCATTGAGCCGAGTGCTGTCATGCCGAACACCCCGGCACTTGCTTTCTCCCCCTCTCCACGCAATGGAGAGGGGGTCGGGGGTGAGGTTGCCCGCGTCACAAACAAAGCCGCGCCCATCTCCCCTCTCTCCGCTGGCGTGGGAGAGGGGGTCGGGGGGTGAGGTTATAGGTGGTTTTTTCAGGAGCAATGTTTTGAAAAAAACCAAATTACTGCCTTATCTCCTGCTGCTGCCGACTCTCCTCTATCTGCTCCTGTTCTTCGCCTATCCGATGGTCGAGTCGCTTCAGTTGGCGTTTCGCCGCGAGGGGCAGTTGCTCCATCTATACGCCGAGCCAAATACCGACGCGGCGATCACCGGGACGCTCGAATTGCAGACCGAGGTCACGGTGCTGGATCGCCAGAAGCTGGAAGAGACGCTCGCCAACGGGCGCACCCGCCCCTTCTACTGGTTCAAGGTTGAGGGTGTGGACGCTGCCGGTCAAACCGCGCAGGGCTGGGTCGCCCAGACCGACGTATTCATCGAGTCGCGTACCGACTCGACCAGCGCGCGCGTCGTCAGCGGGCAGTCGACGCAGGAATGGACGCTCGATTACGTCCGCCGGATGCTCAGCGACTATCGCTTCACCAGCGCGCTCGGCACCACCCTGCTGCTGATCGTCTTGATCATCCCGCTCCAGTTCATTCTAGCGATCATCATGGCGCTGGTGCTCCAAGCCCAAATCAAGGGCAGCAGCCTGTTTTTGTACGTCTTTGCCATTCCGCTGGGCATCTCCGATTTGGCGTCGGGCATCGTCTGGTATTCGATTTTCACCCAGCGCGGTTTTTTAAATTCCTTCCTCGTCAGCATCGGGCTGGAACAGTCGCCCTTCATCTTCATCCGGGCGGGCAACGAGAACTGGATGATTCTGGCGATTGTGCTGGCGGAAGTCTGGCGCGCCACCTCGATTGTCATGATCATCGTCGTGTCCGGCTTGCAGGCGCTCCCGCGCGATTACGTCGAAGCCGGGCAGGTCTTCGGCGCGAACCTCTGGCAGCGCTTGCGGTACATCATCCTGCCGCTGCTCAAGCCGAGCTTGCAAGTCGCGCTGATTTTGCGCACGATCCTCGCCTTTCAGGTTTTCGCCGTCGTCGTGGCGATTGCCGGGCGCGAAATTCTGACCGTGCTAGCTTACGAAACCTATCGCTGGTACGACCCCCAGCGTTATAACAACCCGAACATGGCGGCGGTCTACGCCGGATTCATCATGCTGCTTTCGCTGGGGATTTCGTTCTTTTACCTGCGCGCCGTGCGCTCGCAGGAGGAAGCGGCGCAGATCTCATGACTGATACGCCTTTTGCGCCTGACCTAACCGTCGCGCCTCCGCGCATCTCGCGCCGCCGCGCCCGCCTCAATCACACGGTGCGCCGTGCCGGGGTCTACGCGGTGGCGATCACGATTGCCATCTGGATTTTGTTGCCGATCTGGTTGATCTTCACGATGGCGCTCAGCACCCCGGCGGGCGTCCGCGCCTTCCCCAAGCCGATCTTCCCGTCGCCGGTCTCGACCGAAACGCTCCAGTACTTCGTCAACAGCGAAGGCATTTTGCAGTCGACCCTCAACAGCTTGATTGTCGCCGTGCTGGCGGTGATCATCTCGTCGGCGCTCGCCGTCCCCGCTGGCTACGCCATTGCCCGCTTCGTCTTTCGCGGACGTGATACCATCCGGCTGGCGATCCTGTCTGTGCGCGCTTTCCCGATTGTCGTGCTCGCCGTGCCGTTGGCGGTCGTTTTCATCCGTCTCGGCATGTTCGATCAGGTCTACAGCCTCGCCATGATGCACGCCGCGCTGACCTTGCCGACGACGGTGCTGGTTATCGCCAGCGTCTTCATGAGCCTGCCCTATGAGTTGGAGGAGGCGGCGCAGGTCTTCGGCTGCACCCGCCTGCAAGCTTTCCGGCGGGTGGTCTTGCCGCTAGCCGTCCCCGGCATCGCCGCCTCGGCAGTGTTGACCTTCGTCCTGTCGTGGAACGAGGTCTTCGCGGCGATTTTGCTGACCATCTCCAACCGGACGCTGCCCGCCGAGATTCTGTACTCGCTGGATAAGTCGAGCGATCCGTTCAAGTTCGCCGGTGGCTTCTTCATGCTAGTGCCGTCGCTGATCTTCATCTTCTTCATTCGCCGCTATCTGTTCAACTTGTGGGGGCAACTCGATAAGTAGCGCTGAGTGAGCATGGATTGTTTACAGTGCCGCGGCGGGTTTATGTACTTTTACAAATTAAACACTCCTCAAATACCCGTTTTTCTCCCCCTCTCCATGCAATGGAGAGGGGGTTGGGGGGTGAGGTTGTGGGCGAAACAGCGACAACCGGCAAGCGGAATAGGGTGCTTTGTTCTTGCTTTTAGCTGATAGCTGACAGCTAATCGCTGAAAGGCTTTTTATGGCACAGATTACGGTCGAACACGCGGTGAAACGATTTGGCAAATTCGTCGCCATCGACGACATCAACCTCACCGTCGCCGACAAGGAATTCGTCGTCCTGCTCGGTCCCAGCGGCTGCGGCAAGACGACCCTGCTGCGCGCCATCGCCGGGCTAGGCATGGTCGACGACGGGCGCGTGCTGATCGGCGGTAAGGACGTGACCTATTTGCAGCCCAAAGAGCGCAACATCTCGATGGTCTTCCAGAACTACGCCATCTTCCCGCACATGACCGTCTTCGACAACGTCGCCTTCGGGCTGAAGATGCGCCAGATCGCCCGTGAGCGGATCAAAGAGAAGGTCGAGACGGCGGCGAAGCTGCTGCACATCGAAAACATGCTGGATCGCTTTCCCGGCACGATGAGCGGCGGACAGCGCCAGCGCGTCGCCGTCGCCCGCGCGATTGCCTACGACGCCGACGCCCTCTTGATGGATGAGCCGTTGAGCAACCTCGACGCGCTGCTGCGTCTCGAAATGCGCGCCGAACTCAAGGCGCTGCTTCGGCGCTTGGAAGCGACCACCATCTACGTCACCCACGACCAGATCGAAGCGCTGAGCATGGGCGACCGCATCGCCGTGATGCGCAGCGGCAAGATCATCCAGATCGACGTACCGACCCGTATCTACGATCTGCCGGTCGACCGGTTCGTCGGCAGCTTCATCGGCAACCCGCCCATGAATTTCCTGTCCGCCCGCGTCGAGCGGCAGGACGGAGAGCTGCGCGTTAAGCTGAGCGACCTCTCGATCACGCCGCCCGATTACATGGCAGCGCCGCTGCGCGCCTACGAAGGCAAAGACATCCTGCTCGGCATCCGCGCCGAAAATACCGAGGTCATCTCCACGCCGACCGAGGGCGCGCTGCCGGTCAAGGTCGAAGTCGTCGAGCCGCTGGGCGCACAAAACCTGTTGACGATTTTCATTGGCAGCAGCACCATCAAGGTCTCGACCCATCCCGATTTCCCGGTCGAGATGGGCGGGCAGGTCTGGCTGCACTTCCCGGTCGAGAAAATCCGCTGGATCGACCGGGACAGCGGGATGGCGATCACGCCGGAACTGGCGCAGATCGCCGAGTGAAGCCATTGGCTTTCGGCATTCGCCTTGAGCCGCCTTGCGCCTATACTTAGTCGACCGAAAGTGAATCGCAGCCGGAAATCTACTCCGCCAATGTTGGCGTGGTCGCTTCGCGTCACGGTCGGTCTGGTCGAATGCTGCGCTCGCCTGTGCTGAACTGGGAGCCTTTGAGTCGTGAATCATGATGCTGAACTGCGCGCCCGCGCCTATGCCAAGCTGTGCCTCGTCTACGGCGAGGCGCAGGCAGCCGACCTGATCGAGCGGATCGACCGCCTGATCGAGCGCTTCACCCCCCAACCCGAACGCCCGCTTGCGGGTGCATTCGCCTTATCCCAGCACGACGCCTTGATCATCGCTTATGGCGATCACCTCCACCGGGCGGGCGAAGCGCCGTTAGCCACCCTGCGGCAGACGCTCAAGCAGTTGGCGCTGCCGGTGTCGGGGCTGCACCTGCTGCCGTTTTTTCCCTATTCCTCCGACGACGGCTTTTCGGTGATCGACTACCGGCAGGTCGACCCGGCGCTGGGCGGCTGGGACGACGTGCGCGCGCTCTGCGCCGATTTCCGCGTCATGTTCGACGCCGTGTTCAACCACATTTCCGCCCAAAGCGGCTGGTTTCAGGCGTTTTTGCGCGGTGATGCGCCCTATACCGGCTACTTCATCACCGTCGATCCGTCGGCGGATTTGTCGCAGGTGACGCGCCCGCGCGCGCTGCCGCTGCTGACACCCTTCGAGACCGCCACCGGACGCGCTTCTGTCTGGACGACCTTCAGCGCCGACCAGATCGACCTGAACTACGCCAACCCGGACGTGCTGATCGCCATGCTCGACGTACTGCTCTTCTACGTCGAGCAGGGCGCGAACCTGATCCGCCTCGACGCGATTGCCTTCCTCTGGAAAGAGATCGGCACGACCTGTATCCATCTGCCCCAAACTCACCTGATCATCCAACTGCTGCGCGACCTGCTCGACCGCGTTGCGCCCGGCGTCATCCTGATCACCGAGACCAACGTGCCTCAGCGCGAGAATCTGTCTTACTTCGGCAACGGCGCGAACGAGGCGCAGTTGGTCTACCAGTTCCCGCTGCCGCCGCTGATCCTGCACACGCTCCGCACCGGCGACGCTCGCCGCTTGAGCGGGTGGGCAAAGACCGTCGAGCGTGTCAGCGCGCGGACGACCTTTCTAAACTTCACGGCGTCGCACGACGGCATCGGCTTGCGCCCGGCGGTCGGCATCCTCGGCGACGCCGAGATCGCCGCCTTAGTCGAGATGACGCAGGCGCACGGCGGTTCCGTCTCGCAGAAGAACAACCCCGACGGCACCCAAAGCCCCTACGAACTCAACATCACCTATTTCGATGCCATCACCGACCCCGCCCTCACCGCGCGCGATCCGCGGACCGCCGTTGACCGCTTCATCGTCTCCCAAGCGATCATGCTGGCGTTCGTCGGCGTGCCGGGGATTTACCTGTCGAGCCTGTTCGGGGGGCGCAACGACCGCGCCGGAGTCGCCGCGACCGGACGCTATCGCAGCATCAACCGCGAGAAGCTTGGCGCCGATCAGCTTCTCACGACGCTGAACGATCCGGCATCGCTGAGCGCGCGCGTCTTCAGCCGTTATCGCCATTTGCTCGACGTTCGCAGCGCCGAAGCCGCCTTTCACCCGCTGGGAACGCAGACCGTCCTCGACCTCGATCCGCACCTATTCGTGCTGGAGCGGGTCGCGCCCGGCGGCGCGGCGCGCCTGCTGGCGATCCACAACGTCTCCGCCGAGCCGGTCAGCCTGACCCTGCCGCACAGCGGGATCAACCGCTTGGATGGGCGCACGCTCTCCGGCGACGTGACCCTCGCGCCCTACCAGTTCATCTGGCTGGCGCTGACCGAAAGCTGAAAACCCCCTGCATCACGGCAACGTAGGGGCGTTATATATAACGCCCCTACACGCTCACTGTTCTTCCCCTCTCATTATGGAGAGGGGGTCGGGGGTGAGGTTTTGCCTGATTAGCACAGTCGTCCTAGTTCCGTGCGCGCTTGATCCGGCTATAATGGACGGCATGAAGAAACGAACGCTCCTGCTGATATTCGTTGGACTGTTGGCGGCTTGCACTACCGCGCCGACGCCCGTCGTGATCGTGCCGACGCTGGCGTCTCTGCCGTCGCTCGAACCCTCGGCGACGGCGACGCTGGTTTCGACGCTCGTGCCGTCCGAGTCGCCCACGCCCGCCCCTACGCTGACCGAGTCGCCGGTTCCGACCGACACTACCACGCCGCCGCCGACCATCACCGTCACCTTTACGCCGTCTCCGACCGGGACGAACACGCCGACTGACTCGCCGACCCCGTCGGTCACGCCCAGCTTGACCATCACCAACACGATCACGCCGACGCCTTCGCTGACCTTCACGGCGTCGCCCGAACTCGACAGCTTGGGGATGCTGGCGCTGCTCTCCGAACGCGCGACCGTGCTGCCGCCGGAACAGCTCTACAACCCGCCGACGCTGACCGCCGTCGCCCACGCCGCCGAGACCCTGCTCGCCGAGCGTTACGCCTCGTCGCAGACGCCGATTTACGGCACGTCCTCTGCCGGGACGCCGGTCTTCGGCACGCCCGTTTTCGGTACGCCGCAGGTGGCGACGCTGCCGCCCGCCCCCGTGACTTGCGCCCTGCCGCCTCCCGGTGGATTAGGCGCGGCTTTCGCGGCTGATCCAACGCTAACGCACCTGATCGGCTGTCCGCAGGGATCATCTTATTCGACGACGACGGCGGTGCAAGCCTTCGAGCACGGCACCATGATCTACGTCCAGAGTCCCAGCGCGATCTACGTGTTGACGCTCGACGGGCGCTTCCGCCGTTTTGACGATACGTGGGTGTCCGGCGTCGATCCCGACATCGGCGGTGAGACGCCGCCGCTCGGCTTGATCGAGCCGAAGCGCGGTTTCGGCAAAGTCTGGCGGCTTAATCTCGATGTGCGCGGCGCGCTCGGCTGGGGTGTCACCGAAGAGCAGGGCGCATCCGGCACTTATCAGACCTTTGATCGCGGGCGGGCACTGTTCCTGCCTCAGCGCGGCGACACCATCCTGCTGATCGACGATCCCGGCGGAGCCAGCGGCACGTGGCGCGCGCTGTCCGTCAGCTTCTAGGCGATTTTGCGGGAGCGTTCAATGAGAATGTTTAGAAACGCCGCGCTGGTTCGAAAGATCGCTTAGCCTCATCTGCAACTCTCCAAATGAGCGAGGTACGCTCCCCTCCCTGAATTCGGGGAGGGGTCGGGAGTGGGGTCGGCTGGGGTCACTTCAGATACAATCGGCATATCTCATCCACGCCGCCCCCGTAAAGCTCGCCGAAATGGTTCAGATGCACCAGCAGTGGGCACAGTTGCAGCAGCGGACGCCGGTACTCGTAACCCGCGTCGAGCGGGTAGGCGTCGCGGTAGGCGTTCAGGAACTTGGGCGACCCGCCGAATAACTCCGTGAAGGCGATCTCGACCTCGCGGTCGCCGTAATAGGCTGCCGGATCGACCAGCACGGGCTGATCGTCGGTCGTCGGGAAGTAGTTGCCGCTCCACAGATCGCCGTGCAGCAGCGCGGGTGGGTTGCCGGCATTCAGCAAATCCTCGATCAACTCCATCACGCCGCGCAGCAGCAGTTCGCGGTAGGGCGGCAGATAGCCCCGCGCCCGCGCGATCTCCATCTGCGGCTCGATCCGGTGATCGCGGTAGAAGACGCCCCAGCTTGACGTCAGCGGGTTGTACTGCGGCAGGCTGCCGATGTAATTGTCGTGATCCAGCCCGAACTGCGGCGCGCTGACCTGATGCAGCCCCGCCAGCGCCGCCCCAAAGCGATCCACGTAGCGGCGATAATTGACCCGTTCCAGCGTTTCTAACCATTCGAGGATCAGGTAAGCCGGGGCATTGGCGGACGGTCGTCCCTCGGCGTAAGCGATCACGTCGGGGATGCGGAAGGCGCTGTGCTCGCGCAGCAATGCCAGCCCGCGCGCTTCGAGTTCGAACATCGCGCGCGGCGCGTTCGCCCGCCACTTGACGAAATAGCGCGTCCCCTTGACCTCGACGCGTGCCGCCGGGTTGATCATGCCGCCGCCTACCGGCAGGATGCGGGTCGGCTCGCCACCCAACCGCTCGCGCAGGGCGTTGCTTATACTTTCGGGGATCAGGTTCATACCGGGTCTCACCAATGTCGATCAGAGATTCATGAAGGGGTGTTTCTGCCGCTGAGAGAACATTTGAATATGCGGGACTTTCCCGTAGGGGAGTTCAATTGAACGCCTTTATCTTCCTGTGAAATGGGTGTTCTCAAATGGTCTCTGCGGGTTTCAACCCTCAGCTACTGAAAAGCGGTATCTCTTAAAGGGACACCGGTTTTAGAAACGCCTTTAGTGCGTTTCGACTTTCCTAGCGACGGGTTTTAACCCGTCGCGTCGCTGGATGAGGACTTCGCGCCTCCATCCAGCCGGATCACTTCCCCCGTGAGCGTCGTGTCCTCGACAATCGCCTGCGCCAGCCGCGCGTATTCCAGCGGCATGTCGATGTGCCCCTGATCGCTCGGCGCGGGCGTGTCGGTCTCGCCGGGAGCAATCGCGCACACGCGGATCGCGTCGCGTTCGAGGTCGCGCGCCAGCGGCAGCGTCATCGCCGCGACCCCGCCCTTCGACGCCGCGTAAGCCACTTGCCCGACCTGTCCGTCGAACGCCGCCACCGACGCCGTGTTGATGATCACGCCGCGCTCGCCGTCGGCGTTCGGCTCGTTGCGCGCCATCAGCATCGCCGCCAAGCGGATCGCGTTGAACGTCCCGATCAGGTTGATGCCGATCACGGTCTCGAACACGTCGAGCGGATGCGCGCCGTTCTTGCTGGTCGTCCGCAGCGCCAGCGAAATCCCGGCGCAGTTGACCAGAATGTGCAGCCCGCCGAAGCGCTCTTGCGTCGCCGCCAGCGCAGCGGACATCTCGTCCTCGCTGGTCACGTCGGCGGCAGCGGCGAAAGCGTTCTCGCCCAGCGTCGCGGCGAAGGCTTCGGCGCGGTCGGCGTTCTGATCGACGATCACGACGTTCGCGCCCGCCTCGGCGAAGCGCTGCGCGGTCGCCGCGCCCAACCCCGACGCCGCCCCGGTGATCATGGCGGTAGCTCCTTGAAGATTCACGGCGGCTCACTCCTTTGGGCATAACGTGTAGGGGCGCAGCACTGCTGCGCCCGCACGCTCACAAATCGACCTTGTGCCGTCTATTCTAACAAAACTCGGCACTCAGCACTCGTTGCTCAGCACTATTCTTTTCCCGCAATCGCCCGCATCCACGGCTTATGCTCGGCGTAATGCTCGTGCGTGTTGCCGCTGATCCAGCCGATCACCGGCTTATCGATGCCGGAGCCGGGACGGTAATGCTCGTAGGGACGCTGCAAATCGGCGTCGCTCAGCGCCTCGATCCGGGCGATCAGGCGGGCGTGAACGTCGCTGAAATGCTGGCGCACCTGTTCCAGCGTCATGTCTTTATCGAGTTCGCGCATCACCGCGTTAATCGCGTCCACGTCGTCCTGCGCCCAGACCTCGTCGGGGACGCCCATCTGCGCGTTGCGCGGCTGACTGTTCAGCAGCGCCCAGATGCCATCTTCCCAGCGCGCCAGATGCGCCAGATGATCCTTGACTGACCAGCCCGCCGGGTCGGTCGGCTGCGTGAGCTGCTGATCGCTGTACTGGCTCAGAAACGTGTTGAGATCGCCCCAGCCGTATTTCATCGCCGCCAGCAGTTGATCTTTGCTCAGCGTTGCGTCCGCGCCGTTCGCGATGATGATCTCGATGTAGCCCTTGTGTTCGTCGTAGTGCTCGTAAGTGTCGATCACGAACCAATGGCTGATCGGCTCGTCGTAAGGCGATCCGGGCTGATATTCGGAGTACGGGCGCGCCAGATCGTCCTCGCTCAGCGCTTCCAGCTTGGCGATCACCCGCGCGTGGACACCGAAGAATAGCTGCTGCACATCACGCAGCGGCAGATCGTGATAGCGCTGCTGAATGATCGCGTTGATGGCGTCCCACTCGGCGTTGTCGAACAGATCGCGCGGGACGTCCATGTGCTCCCAGCGCGGCTTGCCGTCGAGCAGGGCGTTGATGCTGTCCTCCCAGATGGCGAGGTGCACCAGATGATCCTTCGGCGTCCAGCCCGCCGGATCGCTCGGCGCGACCACCTGTTCGAAGGTCAGCGTCGCCAGATAGCCTTGCAGATCGTCCCACCCCGCCGCGATCTTGGCGAGCAGTTCCGCTTTACTTAAGCTTGTTTCTTCGCTCATCGATCATCCTTTGCGAAAAAATAATCTTCCCCTGCTGCTGGATGTGCGCCGAATGGCAGTTCGTGAAAGTAGGGGCGTTCAATTGAACGCCCCTACGGACTCCATAATCGGGGGTTGAAACTCCCGGCACGCAGAACTATTTCCCCATCCGCTCGACCGAGAAGTCGAGCGCGATGAAGTACGACTCATCGATCAGCAGCAGCTTCGCCAGCCGCGACCGTCCGTGCTCGTCCTCGGTCGCGAACGACGAATCTTCGCTCAGCGTGTACTTGAGGTTGTGATGCGCCAGCACCTTGCCGACCCGCTCCGCCAGCGGTTTCGGCATCGTGCCCAGCAAGCCGTAGCCGCTCTGGAGCAGGTCGACCAGCGGCAGCGCCCGGTTGAAATCCTCCGCCATCGCCACCAGATGCCGCCACTGCCCGAAGGTGCTGACGTAAGTTTGCGAGAGGTCGAGCACGAGTTCGTAGAGGTCATCGGGCTTGCCGTCGAAATAGACGGCGACTTTCGGCGTATTGTGGTGATACAGCAGGGGATGGTCGTCGATGAAGGCGAGCTTGCCGAACACGCCGAGGTTGACCCGGTGCTCGCGCACGCCCAGCACGCGGATGGCGTAGTCGTGCTGCGGGCGCAAGCCCTGTGCCTGTTCGTCGAAGCGAGCCGTCTCGACGATCAGTTGCAGTTCGTTGGGCGCGCCGCCCATCTGCGCGACCAGCAGCACGCCGTAATCCTGTTCGGCGGCGAGTTCGGCGAGGAGTTGTTCGCGCAGCGGCATCGGCGCTTACTGATCGCTGCCGCGCAGCTTGCCCGCCAGCCAATCGGTCGCCGGATTGCCCCGCGCCCGCGAGTCCGCGATCACCGCCTCGACGTCGAAGGGCACGGCGCGCAAATCGACCGTCACGGCGTCGCCCTCGAACGTGAAGACGCCGTACTCCGCCTTGCCCGGCTGGTCGAACGAGACGCCGATGCTGCCCACGTTGATCACGCGCCAGTTGCGCACCAGCCGATCCATTTGGACGTGGATGTGCCCGCCGATGCCCATCCGCCCCTCGCGGTCGAGCAGGGCGTCGGCGATGGCTTCGTCGCTGGCGTCGGGCGTGATGGCGTTCGCCTCGTCGTCGCCGGGAATGCCGTGATAGCCGATGACGTAGTTGTAGCCCTCGATGTGCAGGTCGCACTCGCCGCGCAGCTTGTGCAGGAAGTCGTAGTCCTCGAAGCCAAGCTGAGCGAGACACCAGTGAATGCGATTGCTGAAATCGCGCAGGTCTACCCGCAGCTTGTCGAATTCTTCGGTGGTTTTCGCTGCGGGCCACTTCGGACGCAGCCCGTAGACCAGATAGCGGTCGGTGTTGCCGTGAATCACGCGGACGGTGTGCCGCTTCTCCTCGTCGTCCTTGACGGCATCGACCAGCGCGCTGACCCGCTGGACGCACTCGGCGGGGCGCGGACCGAAAGCGGCGAAATCGCCCAAAAACCACGTGTGATCCGCGCCGCCTAACGCCTCAAGGTCGGCGAGGACGGCGTCCAGCGCGGCGAGGTTGCCGTGAATGTCAGATAAAACTGCGAGACGCATCGACGTAGCGCTCCTTCTCGTTGCCAGAGTCAACTTTATTGTAGCGCAAGCCGCGCTGGTGCGGTGAAAATCGCTGTTTCGCCGAATGATAAGCGCAGGCTGACGGGCGGTTTGCTCACTGCCGGCTATTTGATAAAAACAGAACGCCTGTACCGGAACTATGCTATAATGTGGTCATACTGACCGGCTTCCAACCGAATGTCGCCGTGACATGATGCTGACTCTCAAATCAGAAGTTGGCTTTGACGTGGATGCTCGCCGACTAGACGGCGAGATCAGCCTGCCGGGTGACGAGCGCGCTTCCAACTCGCCGCTGGTCGAGCGAGTCTGGCACAGTCACAGTGAGCGCGGCGGCTCGTTCATCTCGACGGCGGGTAGCAATTGGGAAATCGTCGTCACCAAACGAGCGGGCAGCACGGTCTTGACCGTGCGCGGTCCTGAAACCCGCGCGACCCCGGCGGACTGCCCGCCGGACGCCGATTTTATGGGCATTACCTTTAAAGCCGGAGCGTTTATGTCCCAATTCCCCGCCCGCATGGTGCTGGATCGCCACGACTTGAATCTGCCGCGAGCGGGCAGCCGATCCTTCTGGCTGGACAGCGCGGCGTGGGAGTACCCCAATTTCGAGAATGCCGACACCTTTGTTGCTCGCCTCGTGCGTGCCGGGCTGCTGGGGCACGATCCGCTGATCGGTGTGGCGCTGCAAGAACAGCCGTCGCTCTGGTCGCGCCGCACGATTCAGCGCCGCTTCCTGCAAGTGACCGGCTTGACCCACAACCGCGTCTTTCAGATTCAGCGGGCGCTCTACGCGACCAATCTACTCAAGCAGGGGGCGTCGATCCTCGATGCAGTCGAGCGGGCAGGTTACGCCGATCAGCCGCATATGAACCGCGCTTTCCGGCGTTTTGTGGGGCAAACGCCGGGACAAATCCTCAGCCGAACCGTCGAGCAGCCCTTGTCGTTTTTGTTCAAGACGCCGCCTCTCTGGTGCACTATGCTGTGAGTGTTCATCAATTACAAAGGGAGACATTCACATGCGGAAAATTAACGCGGCATTGTTCATCACGCTTGATGGCGTCGTCGAAGCCCCCGGCGCGGACGATACCTCGCTGCCGGAAAAACGCGGTTGGTCGATGCCTTACATGAGCGATGAAGTCGGGCAGGTGATCGGCGCGGGTATGGCGACCAGCGACGCGATGCTGCTCGGTCGCCGGACGTATGAGAGTTTCGCCGCTTTCTGGCCCCATGTCCCGGCGGATGATCCTTTTGGTCAGGTCATGAACAATCAGACCAAATATGTGGTCTCGACCACGCTGGATCAGGCGACATGGAAGAATTCGCACCTGATCAAGGGGGACGTGGCGGCGGAACTGTCCAAGCTCAAGCAGCAGCCCGGTAAGGACATCAACATCGTGGGCAGCGGGACGCTGACTCGCTCGCTGATCGCCGCCGATTTGGTCGACGAACTGCAACTGATGCTCTGCCCGGTGGTTTTGGGTGTCGGCAAGCGGCTGTTCGAGGATGCCGACTACACCAAATCAATGCAGGTGCTGGAGGTCAGAAGCTTCGATTCAGGGATGATCTATCTCCGGCTTGAGCCGCAAAAGCAGGGGTAAATTCACCTTACCCCACCCCCAACCCCTCCCCGAATTCAGGGAGGGGAGCGTACCTCGCCCGTTTGAAGATTGGATGAACAGGCTAGGCGATGGTTCAACCTAGCGAAGTGGTTTCTGCCCCCGGCGCGGCTATATCCCCTCCGGCATTCGCGCGGCGGCGTATTCTGCCCACGATCCGCCCGGCTGGTCACGTTGATACGCGCTGGCGGTCTCGGCGAAGAACTGAGCGAGCGCGTCGACGGTGACCGCGTGCCCCAACAGCGCGCTGATCCCCTGCTCGACGACGTAACCAGCGTACCAGCGCGCCCAATCCTTGTCCTTTTCGCCGTGGTGCTGATCCTGCTCGGTGCGGCGATGCGCTTGTCCCGCCTCGACCAGCAGGGCGGCGATTTCTTCAACCCGGTCGGCTGCCACCGTATCCCCCAATTTGCTCAATTTTGACATCTTTATGCAGGCGTCACCCGCAATGGATGAAATTAATATAACATAGATCACAGCGACAGGTGCTGCGGGCGCCGGATGCAAGGGCACGGCACGCCGTGCCCCTACAAAAGATGTTCTCGGATTAGGACTTGCGTCGGTTTCGGTGGGTGAAATGGCTGTGTTATACTCCGATTATGGCTGAGCAAGAATGGATCGAGCAGATACGCGCGCGTGGTTGGGGCGCTGCCTTCAGCACCGTGCTCGACGTGCTGGAGCCGCTCGGACCGCTCGGCGCGCAGCTTTTGTGGATCGCCCAACCCGCCGCCCGGCTGATCGGCGGCTGGGAGCTGGTGGGCGGGCTGGCGCAGGCGCTCGAAGAACCGGGCGGCATCGACCGGCTGCGGCAGCGGTTGGAGCAGGACGAGGCGCTATAACCTCACCCCCCGACTCCCGCTCCGTGAGGCGAGGGGGAGGAAGGGCGACCTCACCCCCCGACCCCCTCTCTACGCAGTGGAGAGGGGGAGGAAAGCGGAGATTCGCGGGCGAGGAGGGGCGTTACCTCACCCCCCGACCCCCTCTCCATGATGAGAGGGGGAGACAAGCAATACGTCTGATGCGGTAGGGTCGGGCGGTTGACCAACCATTTAGGGACTAGCGGGGTTTAGAGTGGACAGCACAACGCAGGCACTCACGATTTTGATCATACTGGTCGCTTTCGCCGTCAGCTTGATCGTGACGCAGTTTATCCGGCGGCGTAAAGATGCCTTTCCGCTGCGGGCGCTGCCCGCTTACGCGGCGATCCCGCAGTTCGTGGGCGAAGCCATCGAAGCCGGGCGCTCGATGCACGTCTCCTTCGGCGGTGTCGGCTTAGGCGGCAGCAGCACCGCGCTGACGCTGGCGAGCGCCGAACTGTTCTACCAAGTCGCCCGGCACAACGTCGCCGGGGCGACCATCCTCACCACCAGCGATCCCAGTGTGCTCCCGCTCGGCTATGGCACGCTGCGGCGGGCGCTGGCGAGCCGCAGCAGCGCGCTCTCGCGTACCGAACAGTCCAACAGTATCCGCTGGTATCCGGCGGGCACGCGCTCGCTCGCCTTCGCCGCCGCCCTGACGGGCGTGATCGGCGACGACCACGTTTCCGGCAACGTGCTGGTCGGCGATTTCGGCTCGGAACTGGCGCTCGTGCTCGAAGCCGCCGTCCGCCATCGCCAGACGACGATTGCGGGCAGCGTCGATCTCAGCGGGCAGGCGGTCGCCTACGCGATGGCGGATCGCAGCCTGATCGGTGAGGAGATGTTCGTTGCCGGAGCCTACATGGGCGACAGCGCGATCCAGCGCGCCAGCGTGGTCGCGCTCGACCTGCTGCGTTGGCTGGTGATCCTCGGTATTCTGATCGCGGCGCTCAACACCATCCGCGAGCCGGTGTCTGCCGCGCTGTCGCGCCTGCTCAGTGGAGGTTGATCGATGTTTCGACGGTTGGGCACTGCCATCACCACCGCGATTGCCATCGGCTTTGGGCTGCTGACCGTCTTCGGGCTGCTCTCCGGTTCCGGCGCGGTCTTCGACGTCACCAGCGTGCTGCTCCAGTTGACCATGATCACCGTCGCCGTGACCATCCTGTTCGGCATCCTGAATTTATTCGGGGTGCATCTGCGCCGGATCGGGCGGCGCGCCGGGGGCTGGGTCTACAGCCTCGCGCTGATCGTCAGCGCGGCGGCGGTGCTGGTCTTGTGGCTGATCGGCAGGCGCGACGCCAACGCCGTGCTGCTCGAATCGGTGCAGGTCTCGGTCGAATCGGCGCTGGCGGGGCTGGTCGTGTTCGCGCTGGTCTACGGCGCGTTTCGTCTGCTGCGCCGCCGGGTGACGTGGAGCGGCGTCCTGTTCATCGTCGCGCTGCTGATCGTGCTGATCGGCGCGCTGCCGCTGCCGCAAATTACGCTGCTGCGCGAAGTCCGTGATTGGCTGATGGCGGTGCCGGTCAGCGCGGGCGCGCGCGGCATCCTGTTGGGCATCGCGCTGGCGACGGTCGTCACCGGCGTGCGCGTGCTCGTCGGGCAAGATCGTTCCTATCGTGAGTAATTGGCAATGACTCAAGACCCGAAAAAACTTCCGGCGTGGCTCCGTAAGGAGTCTGCGAACAAAAAGAAGTCGTCCCCGCCGCCACCCGCCGCGCCGCCGCCCAGCGATCCGCCCGAAGACGCGGCAAACGAGGAAATTCCGCCTTGGCTGCGCGAGGACCTGCCAGAAGCTGCGCCGCCCGCGCCGCCTAGCTCCGGGCTGAGGCGTTTAGCGCCGCCCCCCGAAAATGGCGAGGATCAAGGCGAGGTGGCGCCTTGGCTGCGCGGGTTGGACGAGCCGAAATCCTACAGCATTGGCGGGACGGAGCTTTCGGAAGAATACCTCGCTGGCGGCGACGAACTCGCCGCCTCCGACGAGTCCGAACTTACCTTCGACCTGTGGATGGCGGAGCAGACCGAATCGAAGCGCGAAAAGGACATTGAAGAAGAAGTCCCCGATCTGCTATCGGCAATCGAGGAAGATAAGAGTACCCCCGCGCCCCCGGTGACCGGTCAGCTTCCCGATTGGTTCTTGGGGCTGGAGGAACTCGACACCAGCGACGCGCCCGAATGGTTCAACGCCGAAGCGGAGCCGCCTACCGGAGCCAATGAGCCGCCCCCTT
Source organism: uncultured Chloroflexia bacterium (assembly GCA_963826685.1). GTDB lineage: Bacteria > Chloroflexota > Anaerolineae > Aggregatilineales > Phototrophicaceae > Flexifilum. The sequence goes on from CAWGYC010000016.1 coordinate 21,626, forward strand.
GGATCAGCGACATGGTGGAGGAATCGAACGCGCCCGCCGGAGCGCCCGCCGATGATATAGCCTCCTTCTTCGACTCGCTTGGCGGGTCGCCTCCGGGGTCGACGCCGCCGTCGCGCGCAGCGGCGGACGACGAAGGCGAACCCGACCTCAACTGGCTGATCGATCAGCCGCCGCTCGACGTGGGCAATCTTCCGGTCGACGACTTCTTCGCCGAAGTCCCGGACACGCCTCAGGACGATGACGGTACGCCGGACTGGTTTTACCAATCCGGCGCGGCTGCGCCCTCTGATGACGACTCGTTTGCCGACCAGTTGGACGACTTCGCTGAATCGGACGCCGAGGCGGATGCCGAAGCCCATGCCATACCAGCCGTCGAAATCCCGCAGAACGAACTCGACGCTTTCTTCGACAACCTCGCCGCCGACCGCGCCGCCCACGACAGCAACGAGGATACCGCCGACATCGAAGAACCCGATCTGGCGTGGTTCGTCGACGAAACCCCCGCCGAGTCGGAAGCGCCCGGCGACGACATCCCGGAACCTGACCTTGAGCTGTTCAGCGAGGATGACCAGAACACGCTGAACTGGCTCAACGAACTGGGCGGCATCGTTTCGTCGGCTTCGCGCTCGTCCCAGCCTTACCAGTCCGAAGCGCCAGCCTCGTTCGCCGACACGCCCGACGACTCATGGTCGCTGCCCCCAGCCCCCGCCGAGGACTTGAACTGGTCGAACCTGCCGGACGATGCTGCCGATAGAGCCGCCGCCGACGTCGCCCCTGAGGACGACTGGCTCCGCGACATCGCCCCCGATCAATCCGAGGAAGACGACCGTCCCGACGAGTCGGATACCCTGCCGCTCTCTCCATCCGGGCTGCTCCATCGCAGTGGCAATCAGCCGGACTACTCTGCTCCCGCCGAAAGCGAGCCGGACGAGGTCGTGCAGATAGATTGGGAGGACTCCGCTCCGGGAGCTGGCTCGTCCGAGCCGCCTGCCGCCGTTGAGGAACCGACCGCCTACGAGGAGGCAACCATCGACGAACAGGATGATCGCTTCGCACAGGACAATGCCGAGGAGGACGCCGCCATTGAGGTGGACGCTGCCGACGCGGAATCGGATCAAGACGACGACTTGATTCCTACGGACGAACTCCATTCCGGCTGGCTGACCGACGATTTGCTGGCGGAGGCGGAATTCTCCGACGCTTTAGCGGAGCCGGGCAGCGAAGCCGCGCCCGCCGAGGATACTTCCGAGCAGTCGGACGACGACTATTTGCAGGCGCTCGCGCAAGACGATCTCTTTGGCGAGATCGGCAGCGACGACGCGCCTGACGATGACTTCTTATCGGCGCTAGGGCTGGATGCCGCCGACGAGCAGCAGCCAGAAGAAGAAGCCGACGAGTCTGCGTATGAAATGCCCTCTACGGGCGATCTGTATGCCGAATTAGGCATGAATGCCGCCGACGAGCAGCAGCCAGAGGAAACCGAAACGTCCGACAACGATCTGTTCGGGCAGTGGAACGACCAGCCCGAGGAAGAAGCCGACGAGTTTGCGTATGAAATGCCCTCTACAGGCGATCTGTATGCCGAATTAGGCATGAATGCCGCCGACGAGCAGCAGCCAGAGGAAACCGAAACGTCCGACAACGATCTGTTCGGGCAGTGGAACGACCAGCCCGAGGAAGAAGCCGACGAGTCTGCGTATGAAATGCCCTCTACAGGCGATCTGTATGCCGAATTAGGCATGAATGCTGACGATGAGCAGCAGCCAGCGGAAACCGAAACGTCCGACAACGATCTGTTCGGGCAGTGGAACGACCAGCCCGAAGAAGAAGCCGACGAGTCTGCGTATGAAGTGCCGGACTTGTATTCGGAAATCGGCATGAATGCTGACGACGAGCAGCCAGCGGAAGCCGCCGCGTCGGACGATCTGTTCGGGCAGTGGAACGACCAGCCAGAAGAAGCAGCCGACGAGTCTGCGTATGAAGTGCCGGACTTGTATTCGGAAATCGGCATGAATGCTGACGACGAGCAGCCGGAGGAAACCGAAACGTCCGACGACGATTTGTTTGGGCAGTGGAATGATCAGCCGGAGGAAGAAGCCGCGCCAGCGGACGGTCTGTTCGAGCAGTGGAGCGACCAGCCGGACGACGAAGAAGCTGCACCAACCGACGAAGCTCCCGCCGAATCCGAGCCGGAAGCCGAAGCGTCAGCCGAAGCGTCAGCCGATTTCTTCAACCAGTGGGGTGATCAGCCGGAAGAAGACAAAGTTTCGCTGGAGGATGGGTTCTACGCGGCGCTGCAAGCGCGCGATCAACAGCCGAAAGCGCCGCCGGAGCGCGGGCAGGACGAGTTTTTCGACAAGTGGAATACTGAAGCCGAAATGCCGCCCGAAGAAGAATTTTTCGAGGCGCTGGGCATGATCTCGGACGAAGACGTTCCAACGGATCAGCCCGCCGCCGGGTGGGATGATCGGGAACTGCCGCCCGAAGGCGATTTCTTCGCGGCGCTCGGCATGATCGACTCCGGCACTCCGCCCGCCGAAGGCGCGCCGCAGTCGGAATTTGGCGACATCGAGGGCTATCTGGCGTCGCTGAGCAGCGAGCAGCCGCAGGTCGAGCCGGAAACCAATCCGATGTTCAGCCAGTCGTCGGAGGACATTGATCTCGACGCCCTGTTCTCCGAGCCGGTGATGACCGACAAGCCCGCCGCGCCGCCCTCCGGCATCGACACGACGCCGGGGATGGGCGAAGCGTGGCTGGCGGAACTGCAAGCCTCGGTCGGCGAAGTCTCGGCGAGCGCGATTGTCCGCCAAAAGGAGGATCGTCCGGTCGACGAACTGCCGGATCGCCTCAAGCGGCTGCGCCAGCGCGGTGAGACGGTCGCCGATCAAGCGTCCGCCGCGCCCGCCCCCGAAAGCGGCGCGCTCGACGACGTGCTCCCCGGCGGATCGGCGGGGTTGATGCCCGCGCCCTTCGTCGCCGGCATGACGATGCTGCAAAGCGTCGCCCTGACGGCGGATCAGCAGCAGAAGGTCGACCTGCTCAAGGCGCTGACGCCGAGCAGCAGCGTCGCGCAGGCGTCCCGCATGTCGGCGATTGAGATGACCTACGATTCGCCCTTCATGCCCGGCTTAGAAGACAGCGCCGAGAACATCGTCCAGCCGGAGCGCACGCGCGCGGCTGCGCCCGCTCGCTCGCGGCGACGGCTGCGGCTGAACCTCCGCCTCGACCGCCTCTTGATCGCGGTGGTGCTGGCGGCGGCGTTGATCGCCCCGTTCCTCGTGCCCAGCTTGCGTTTCGGCGATCTGCCGCCGCAGACCTTCCCGGCGGGCAGCGCCGCGCAAATCGCGTTTGATCAGGTCGACGCGCTCCCGGCGGGGGCGCTGGTGCTGGTCGGCATGGAGTATGAGCCGACCGCCGCCGCCGAACTCGACGGCATGACCGACGCCCTCCTGCGCCACATCATCCTGCGCGCCGCTTATCCGGTGCTGGTCGGCGGCAACCCGATTAGCATCCTGCGCGCCGAAAACCTGATCGCCTCGATCAACGCCGACAGCGATTTTCTCGCCCGCATTCACGCGCCCGGCGCGCTCGAAGCCAATCAGGATTACTACATCGTGCGCTATCTCCCCGGCAGCGTAATCGGGCTGCGCGCGTTCAGCGCCGCCGCCCCCGACCTGCTGCTGACCGACATTCGCGGGCAGGCGACCAACTTGCGCGTGCGCTCGTTCGCCGATTTCGCCCTCGTCGCCGTCGTCACCGACCGCGCCGAAGACCTGCGCGGCTACGCCGAGCAGATCGCGCCGCTGACGCGCGCGCCGCTGATCGCGGCGGTCAGCTACGGCGCGGCGCCGCTCGCTCAGCCCTACGCCCAAACTTTCGGTGGCGGGCTGCTGGTCGGTTATCAGGATGCCTACACCTACCGTCATGCGCTCGACACGGTGCGGGCGCGCAGCATCGCTCAGCGGATCCGCATCATCCCGACCGACACGCCGACGCCCGTCCCGACCGCGCTGCCGCCCACGACCGCGCCGCAAGCTGCGGTGACGGCGGAGGCGACGCTCGAAGCCGCTGCCCCGCTTGGTGGGGCGACGCCCGGCGCGCCGACGCAAGTCAAGTCGCTGGGGACGGCGACCGTGATCTCCAGCCAGTCGGTCAACATGCGCGCCGGTCCCGGCACCAACAACCCCGTGATCGCGGGGGTGCCGTCGGGGACTCAGCTTGACGTGATCGGCTTCAACCCGGATGAGACGTGGGTCAACGTCCGGCTCGACGACGGACAGACCGGCTGGATCGCGGCGACGCTGCTCGACGTGCAGCGGACGGGCGCGGCGCTGGCGCTGCCGGAACGTTACGCGAAAGTGAGTTCTCTAAAGAAATCCACGAAGATCGTGGCAGTCCGTAGGGGCGTTGTATATAACGCCCCTACAAAAACATTCGGTAAGCTATTCAAGCGCTTGGCGCAGGTGGTTGATCCCGGTCAGCCGACCCGCCAGCCGACCGATCAGCCGACGGGCGCGCCAACCGGCGAGTCGACCGTCGAGGCGGCGGCGACGGCAACCCCGACGCGGACGCCCACCCGCCGACCCACGTCGACGCCGCGCCCGACCAGCACGACGGCGGCAGCGGTGATCGAAGCGACGCCGGAAACGACCGCCGAAGCGACCTTCGAGGCGGTGGCGTTTACGCTGCCGCCGCATTCAGACGGCTATCAGGACGAGCGCTGGTATGCGCTCAATTCGGGAATTATCGCCTCGGTCTTGATCATCGGCTTCGGCACGGTGCTCAACGTCGGGCGCGGGCTGCTGCGGAGAGGGCGACGGCGTTGAGCGATCAGATCGGGCTGTGGATCGGTTTCATTCTCACCTTGATGGTGTTCAGCTACCTGCTGGGCGATAACTTCCTCTACCGGCTGGCGATTTACGTGTTCGTCGGCTTGACGGCGGGTTTTATCACCATCGTGACCGTCGAGAGCGTGCTGCTGCCTTGGATCAGCGTGACGCTCCAGAACGGCGACATGAGCGCCAAGCTGCTCGGCGCTATCCCGTTGATCCTCGGGCTGCTGCTGCTCTTTAAAGCGACGCCGCGCGGGCACGCGCTGGGCAATCTCGCCCTCGCCTTTGTGATCGGCATCGGGACGGCGGTCGCGCTGGTCGGCGCGATCAGCGGGACGCTGCTGCCGCTCTCCAACGCGACGGCGGGGAGCGTCGGCGCGGATGCGTTGAACGGCTTCATCCTCGTGATCGGCGTCGTCTGCACCCTGATTTACTTCCAGTACATGGCGCGGCGCGCTCCCGGCGGCGAGACCCGGCGCGGGCTGATCGCGCGGGCATTCGGCGCGGTCGGGCAGGGCTTCATCGTCGTGACGCTCGGCGCGCTCTACGGCGGTGCGATTTTGTCCGGGCTGGTCGTCTTCAGCGAGCGGATCGCCTTTATCTTGCAGCGGATCGCCGGGGGCTAACGTTATGATTCGAGTATTTACTTATCACCCGCAACCTCACCCCCTAACCCCCTCTCCATTGCATGGAGAGGGGGAAATCGCCGTTGCCAGCGGGGGTGAGGTCAAGGGGCTGGACATCCGTATCAGGACTCAGGCTCGGCTATGACTGATAACTCGATCCTCGCCGTCGATTTCGGCAACATCCATACCCGCGCCCTGCTGATCGATCTGGTCGAGGGCGTCTATCGGCTCGTCGCCGTCGCCGAAGAGCGCACCACCGGCGGCTTCCCGATCTCGAACGTGGAGGCGGGCTTTCGGCGGGTCGCGGCGCAGCTTGCTGCCAATACCGGGCGGCGCTTTCTCGCCAGCGACGGCAGGGTGATCACGCCGGAACAGCCGGATCGCTCCGGCGTGGACGTGTTCATCGCCACCGCCAGCATCGGGCGTCCACTGCGGACGGTGCTGATCGGGCTGACCCCCGGCATGAGCATCGCCAGCGCGCAGCGCGCCGCCGCCGGGACTTACGTCGAAATCGTCGACGTGATCAGCCTTGAAGACATGCGCCCGGCGCAGGATCAGATCAACACGATCATCCTCGCCCGCCCCGACTTGATCTTCATCGTCGGCGGCACCGAGAGCGGCGCGGCTGAACCCGTCCTCAAGCTGGCGCGCTTGGTGCGGCTGGCGCTGCGCTTGCTGGGCACGCGCGCCAACGTGCTCTACGCCGGGAACAGCGACCTCGTCCCGCAGATCACCGAGTTGTTCGAGAACGTGGCGACCCTCTTTGTCGCCGATAACGTGCGCCCGACCCTCGAGGGCGAGGCGCTCGACACGGCGCAGGAGCAGCTTGCCCGCGCCTTCGACTCGTTCACCGAGCAGCGCGGCATGGGCTTTGACGAGATCAGCTACATGTCGCGCGTCGGCGTGCTGCCGACCGCCCAGAGCTATCACGCCATCGTCAGCTATCTGGGCAAGACGGCAGGGCAGGGCGGTGTGCTGGCGCTGGACGTCGGCAGCGCCGTGAGCACGCTCTCCGCCTCGGTCAACGGGCACACGGCGACCAGCATCCGCACCGATCTGGGCTTGGGGCACAGCGCCCGCAGCGTGATCGACGCGGTCGGGATCGAGGCGGTGCGGGCATGGCTGCCCTACTTCGCCGACGACAACGAAATCCTCAGCTACGCGCTCAACAAGACCGTCTATCCCGGCAGCATCCCGGAGACCCAGCGGGCGCTCTACCTCGAACATGCGCTGCTGCGCGCCGCCTTGATCGGCTTGCTGCGCGCCGCCCGCCCGACGTGGACGCCCGATCAGGCGCTCGACGATCTGAGCGAAGCGCTGCCTTATTTCGAGCGGATCATCGGCGCGGGCGCGGGACTGACCGGGACGGGGCAGCCCGCCATGACGGCGATGCTGCTGCTCGACGTCTTGCAGCCGGTCGGCGTGGTCGACTTACAAGTCGACTCAACCGCGCTGATCCCGGCGCTGGGGGCGCTGGCGCGCATCAACGCCGAGGCGGTCGTGCAGGTACTCGACGCCAGCGGCTTGGAACATCTCTGCACGACGGTCAATCTCTCCGGCAGCCCGCGTAAAGGCAAACCGGCGCTCCACGTCAGCATCACCAGCATCGAGTTCGGGCGAGACTGAGAAATTCACCGTGCCCGGCGGCGAGTTGTGGGTTTACCCGCTCTCGCACGGCGTCCCGGCGCGGGTGCGGATTTCGGTGGTCGGGCGCGGCTTGAGCATCGACGGCAAGCGCCGCCTCAAGCTTGACTTCGACGGCGGTACGGCGGGCTTGATCATCGACGCGCGCGGGCGTCCGCTGCCGCTGGCGACCAACCTCAAGGCGCTCTCGGTGCAGATTCCCGAATGGTACGCGCAGGTCACCGGCGACCCGATCTACAACGTGCCGACCGAGTGGCTGATGCCGCCGGTCGTCGAGCCGGACATTGCTTCGGTGACGGATCGGCGCTCGGCGCAGCGTGATAACGTGTACTCGGTGCTCAACCAAAGCCAACGCGCCCCCGCGCGCCGGAGCAGCGGGCGGCTGTTCGGGCGGCGCGTCAACCAGACCGCCGACGCAGAAGAAGGCGAGGACGATGACTTCCCCACTCTACTACCCTGAGCAGCGTCATCTGCTGCCGAAGTCAACCATCCGCCGCCAGCGGATGCTGCCCGACTTTTCCAGCGGCGAGACGACCGTCAACACCGGGGCGCGCGTCTCGCTGCACGATACCGTCGCGCGCGGGTCGTCGCCCGCGCCCTACGTCCTGATCGACGCGCTCGGCTTCTTCAAGCTGAAAGACCCCGACGGCATTTACGACCTGCTCGAAGTCCGCGTTGGCGATCAAGTCAGCGAGGGCGACGTGATCGCCGGGCATGGCGGGCGGCGGGGCAAGCGCCTGCTCGCGCCGGTGACCGGGCGGGTTGTCGAAATCGATCAGGGGCGCATCATTTTGCAGGAACTCGCGCCCTTCCTTGAGTTGGAGGCGGGCTTGAACGGCAGCGTCGTCGGCGTCGAGCGGGCGCGCGGCGTCGTGATCGAGGCATTCGGGGCGGTGCTGCAAGGCGTGTGGGGCAACAACCGCCGTGCCATCGGCACGCTGCGCACCGAGCCGTCCGACGGCATGGAGAACATCTACGGCGACGTGATCGACACCCAGTTTCGCGGCGCGCTGGTCATCACGCGGCGTCCGCTGCGGAAGGTCACGCTGCAAGTGATCGAGGATCAGGCGTTCAGCGGCGTGATCGCGCCCAGCATTGAGCCGGACTTGATCGGCGCGGTGCTCGATCTTCACGCCGCAGTGGTCTTGACTGAGGGCTTCGGCTCGGAGCGGATGAGCACGGTGATCGCCCAATTTTTGGATGAAATGAATGGACGTCAAGCCATGATCGACGCGGTGCTGCCCGCGCCGCTGGAGACGCGCCGCCCGGAAGTGATCATCAGCGTGCCGCTCGAACCGGGCGAGCGCCCGCCGCCGCCCAACCTCAACCTGTCGCTGAAACTGGGGATGGACGTTCGTTTGACGCGCGGCAGCTTCGGCGGGATGATCGGGCACGTCATCAGCTTGCCAAACGATCCCGTTTCATTAGACAATGGATTGCGTGTCGCCTGTGCGCAGGTGGAATTTGTCACCGGAGAGAGCGCTTTTGTACCACTGGCGAACATTGAGGTTTCTGGGTCATAATGTAGCAGTAATTAGCTGTTAGCGATCAGCCATCAGCTAAACCGAATACAGGCGTTATCGAGTAATCGGCGTCTGTATCCAAGCCGGAAGTTACTTAATTTTTTAGCTGAAAGCTGACCGCTGAAAGCTAATCACTTGCTGGAATTGCGACCGCACCAGTTAGGGGGAACGAATGAGCGATAGAAACGACTTCGATTTCGAAGACGATTTTCTAAGTGACGATAACGAGCCATTTGACTTCGACGACGAAGAAGGGTTCCCGTCTGGACTGGGCGATGAGTTCGAGACCGACATGCCCGAAATCGAGGAAGAGGGCGACGAGCGCGGTCCTAACCGCACCTTCGTCTTCCTCGCCGGGATCATGATCCTGCTGTTCGTGGTCGCGCTGGTCGCGGTGCTCTACCTTGCGACCCGCCCGCAAGCGCCTGACCCGATTGCGATGACCAGTCAGGCGGTCGTGGAATACAACGCCACCATCGAGTTTTACGCGGCGCAGACCTCGACCCAGAACGCGCTCAATTTCTCGCTGACCCAAACTGCCGCTGCATGGACGCCGACGCCGGTGCCGACGCTCTCGCCGACGCCCTCCGAGCCGCCGCCGACTGAAACGCTGCAGCCGACCGACGACCTGACCCAGACCATGAACGCGGTGCTGGCGATGGGTGCTTTAACCCAGACGGCTATCGCCGGGCGCGCCACCGTCACGCCGACGCCCAGCGTAGCGACCGAGGCGGCGGTGGTCGCCCCGACCGAGCCGCCGACCGCTGCGCCGCCCGTCCTCGATCTTCAGAGCGCTTTCGCGACCCAAGTCGCCTTTGCGACCCAGCAGGGGCAGTTCGATCAAGCCTCGTTCTCGACTCGCGTCGCCGCCGCGACCCAAATCGCCGGTTCGCTGATGGACTCGCAGGCGGAAGTGGACTTGCGCAATCATCTGGAAAGCACTCAATCGGCGCTGGTCAACCAGTCAGCAGCGGTCGCGACGGCGATCACCTTCATCGACAACGAACTGCAAGCGCGCGGCATCGACAACCTCGCGCTGGGGACGGCGCTCGCCGAAGTCATCCCGGCAGGCTTGGGAACCCAAGCCGCGCTGGGGACGCCGCAGGCGATTGCCACCGTCTCCGCCCGCCAGACGCAGAGCGCGCTGGGCACGCTCAGCGCCGACTTGAACCGCAACGTGACGCCGGGCGCGTTTGTCCCGCGCGACAGCGTCAACGCCAAACTGATGCAAGCCGGACAGCCCCGTGCTGATCAAGCGACGCAGGTGGCGATGCTGCCGGTCAATCAGGGAGCGAACGAAACGGCGACGGCGGCGGTACTGGCGACCCGCGAGAGCTTCGCGACACAGGCGGCGGTTGCCACCTACGGCGCGCTGGCGACGCAGGCAGCCGTAGCGACTCAGCAGGCGTTCATGACCCCGCCGGTCTTTGCGACCCAAGCCGCCATCGCCACGCAGGTCGCGCTGGCGACCCGGCAGGCGTTGATCGACATGGCGCTCGGCATCGTGGCGACGCCCACCGCCGGCGTCAACAACATCAACCTGACCGCGACCGCCATCGCCAACGCTTTCCTCGCCGCGACTCAGCAGGCGTTCACGCCCGGCGCGGCGACCACCACCCTGACGCCGATTGCTGCTCAAGCCTTCCCGACCGCCGCCAGCGGACTGCCCGAAACCGGCATCTTTGACGACGTGGTCGGCGGAGGGCGCAACGGGATCGGCGTGCTGGCGCTGGCAGTGTTCGGCTTAGTCGGCGTGATCGTCGTGTCGCGCCGCTTGCGGACGGTCAACGACCGCGCCGCCGCGCACGAAGAAGTCGCCGCCGCCGCGCCGCCGGACGCGCCAGAAGCGCAGCCCGATCAGCCGCAAGACCCTCCGGCTGACGCATAACAAATCCTGACCTCACCCCTAAATCCCCTCTCCATTGCATGGAGAGGGGACTTCATAACGCTTTTAGTAACGAATAGCTTTTCACCCCTCACCCCCGCCCGCTCTCCCGCGCAAGCGGGGAGAGGGGAGAACACCCCGGATCGAGGGAGAAACAAACCTAAATCCTAAAAACTGTCGCGCTCCTAGACGGAGTGAAGAGGGGGCGGGGGTGAGGTTTTTAACCCTCGTTTGATGATCGGCTGTGGTATAACTATTGCAATCGACCTGTCGGTCAATCGAGAGTCTTACTCCTTATGCGGTTTGACACCCACCGGATTGGCGCCAGCCTTGTCCGCGAGTTGCAGCAGGGACGCCCGCGCGTCGAAGTCGTCAACGACGGCGGCGACTTGATCCGCATCTCCCTCGAATCGAACGAGACCGTGCTGATCTACCTGATCGAGAGTCCGATCAGCCTGCACGAGATCGCGGGGATCGTCAGCGCCAACACGCTGGTCGGCGCCTATACGCTGTTCATCATCTGGTCGGACCTGCTGCCGGTTCACGGGATGCGCTATCAACCCGACGACTGGATGGCGGCGCTGCTGGCGCTGCACGGCGGCAAAATCTACGCTTATGATGCCTATTTTGGCGCTGACCTGTACATCTTCCCGGTCACCTTTGAGGACAGCGGCGCGGTTCGCTACGGCGGGGCGATTGACGCGACTCAGTTGGTCGTCGCGATGATCGACACGGATTACCCGCCGCTGGCAGGCGCGTGGCGCGTCGCCAACTTCGAGTCGGACTCGACCGAACCGCACCAGCCTGTCGCCGTCCGCGCCAATCCGGCGCTACGCCTCTACTACCAGCGCTTGGGCATCGCCGAGACCACCGAGCGCGACCAGATCAAGCAGGCGTACCGCCGCCTCGCCCGCAAGGTGCATCCCGACCTGACCACCGACCCGCGCGCCACCGAGCGGATGCAGCAGATCAACGAGGCTTACCAGCGCATTCTAGAAGATTTGGATCAGCGGAGCGGTGGCGCATGAGTTTTGACCCCGCGCGCGACCCGCAGATCGACCGCGACGATCCGCGCTACCGGCGCGCGGCGCGGCTGCTGGCGCAGAAGCTGGGCGTCGATTGGCGCGATCTACCGCCGGAGCAGGTGCTTGAGTATCTGCGCAAGATCGAGATCGCGCGGCAGAAGCGCTCGGATTCAAAACACTAGGGAATCAAACTGCCGCGACGGGTTTATGCAAATGGACAAAGAGATATGGAGTCCGTAGGGGCGTTATATATAACGCCCCTACAACCTTGCTGAGGGGAGATGGTTACTTGACCGCGCGCAGCGCGTCGCAGGCGAGGCATTTGCCGTCGCGGACGATGGCGTAGCTGCTGGCGAGGCTGCTCCCGGTGGCGTCGACGTCGTAGACCATCAGCAGCCGAATCCGCCCGGTTTCGCGCGCGAGTTCGACCGTCTGCGCCAGCCACGCTGCTTGTTCGGCTGGCGTCGTGTTCGCCGCCCATTCGTAGCCCGCTGGCGGCGCGCCCGTCGGCGCGAGATAGCCCAGTTCGGTCAGGCAGAGCGGTTTAGTCGGGAAGCTGCTGGCGTAGGTGCTGATGACCGCCGGATAGTAGTAGAGGAACTGATCGCCGCGCGGGTCGCCGCTGACGGCGGTCGGCTGGGTCGTGCCCAGCGTGTAGTTGATGCCGATGCAGTCGGCTGACTGTCCGACGCCCGCATCCGCCATTCCTTGCAGATAGGGCAGGTCGTCGCAGCCCGCGCCGGTGCAGCCGCCGTTGAGCGCGCTGGTTTGCGCCAAGCCGCCGCTGATGACCAGCGTCGCCGGGTTCACGCTCTTGATGGCTTGATAGGCGGCGCTCAGCATCTCGGCGTAAGCGCCCGGACTGATCAAGCCGCGCGCCCATCCCTCCGGGCTGTTCATCGAGTCCCAGACCTGAATCGCGTCCGGCGCGAAGGCGGCGACCGCGCCCAAGTAGGCGGCGAAATGGGCGTCGTAGTCCGCCGGATTCGCCTGCATCTCGTGCGGATCGCCGTTGATTTGCAGCAGCACGCTGAACCCGCGCCCGTGAGCGGTTTCGATGGCGCGCCGGGCGTTGTTTGCCGAGTCGCCGTCCTGCCACTGGAGCGCAATACTGACCCACGTCATCCCCGCCGAGGTCATCAGATCAGCCTGATTGAAGCTGAAGACGATCCCGCCCACGTCGAAGCCCAACCCCGACGCCGGTCTGGGCGTCCGCGAGGCAGGGGCGGTCGGCGTTTCGCTGGGCGGCGCGGTCGGCGTCGCCGTATCCACCCGTGTCGGCGATGCGGTCGGCGTCGCTGAGGCGGCAGTGGTCGGCGCTAGAGTCGGTGTGGCAGTTGGTGTGGTGGTTGACGTCGCGGTCGGCAACTCGACCGGCGTCGCCCGCAGCGGGCGCGGCACGCGCAGCCGCTGCCCGACGAAGATCAGGTTCGGGTCGGTGATGCCGTTGGCATCCATCAGCTCGCTTAAGCTGATGCCGTAGAGCCGGGCGATTGAGTTCAGACTATCGCCCGGCGCGACGATGTAAATTGAGACGGGTCGCCGGGTTGTCGGCGTTGCGTCCTGCGCCAGCACCGCCGAGGTCGTCAGCAGCAGCGCCAGCACGACCGCCAGCGCGAGCCGGACACCGCTTGCAAGTTTGATCATGCCGTTAGGCTACCATTGGTAGACCGGGATTTGGATGACCAGACCCCAGTAGATTCGGTTCGGATTCCAGATGCCGTTATACGACGCAATCGCCTGTACCGTTGTGCCGAAGGAGCGCGCGATGCTCCCCAGCGTGTCGCCGGGGCGGATCACGTAGCTGATCACGGTCTGCTGCGGCGGCGGATAGCCGCCCGCCGGGATGGTCAGGTACATGCCCGCGTAAATCCAGTTGATGTTATAGATGTTGTTGGCTTGCGCAATCGCCCAGACGGTCGTCCCGAAGTAGCGGGCGATGCTGGCGAGCGTATCGCCGTAGCGCACGATGTAGTAGGTGGTCTGCGACGGCGGCGGCGTGGTGCCTCCGGTCGGGATGATCAAGCGCTGCCCGGCGTAAATCCAGTTCGGGTTCCAAATGCCGTTCGCCGAGGCAATCGCCTGAACGGTCACGCCGTAATAGTTAGCGATCATCGCCAGCGTTTCGCCGCGCTCGACGATGTGGATCGTCTGCCCGTAGCTCTGCGGGTCAGTCTGGACGCTGCTCGGTGCGGCAGCGGCGGGCGCAACCGCAGATAACAACGCCAACACACATAGAATGAGGATTAATCGACGCACGACGCCCTTCCTTTCGGAGTTAAGAAAAAACCAAATAGACTGCTTTTTTATGCCGAGCTTACGATATTCGGCGCATCTTCTTTCAATATAGCATAAGAACCGCTTTTCCGTTGCGCTTTTGGTGCCTAAAAAACGTAAAAGTTAAGAATTGGTTTGAGAAACCCGGCGCTCAGGACCGATAGCAGAGATTATGACAACCTATATAATTAGGAGATAGCCTGCGGCTCTGAAGTTTCTGCCGTCTGTTCTCAGATTTTGCTAGGCTCTGCTAGCCACGTTATTGACTCATTAGAAAGGATTCCTTCTGATGCATCGTAAAGCTGGAAAGTTGGTTCTCGTTTTACTCTTGCTGCTACTGATAGCAATGGCGGCTCAAGCCGCCCTTGCCGAAGACTACTACTTTCGCTGGACGACCCCGCTGCCGCAGGTGCTGTGCGATTCGGGTGGCGGAAATACCTATCTCAATTCGACCAGCCGCTACTATGAGTACAACCTGCCGGTCGGCGCGACGCAAGATGTCTACTTTATCGAGAATGGCGTCTCCTACTATGCGGGCAATTACCCGCTCCCTAGCGGCGTCGGATCCGGCTCCTACGGTCCATTTAGCGATTCCATCGCTGCGCCCTATCTGACCACCGTAATCCAGTATGACACAGTGATCGACGGACAGGTCGTCTATCGCAGTTTGCTGACGATGAACTGCCCGGATGAGACGGCGTCGATCAGCAACCAAGCCTTCGGTTCGGGGATGTGCTTGGCGCTGCCAGAAGGATCGGTCGTCGGCGACATGCCACAGGGCGCGCAAGCCTTCTACGCACCGGGTAAAGCCACCAATTTCAGCATCAATCCGGGGACTTATTGGGTGCTGGGGCAGGACGAGAGCGGTCAGTACTATAAAATCCTGCTCGCCTGCCAATATTTATGGGTGCCGGTCGACACCATGCAGCCGAGCTACCAAGCGCCGTGGACGGGACAGCCGCTCCCGACGCGCGTCGTGAACTGATCGCCTAAGCGACCTCACCCCTAAATAGGCTTGTCCGGTACTCGAATCAGCATCATTTGTCTCTTGCTGCCGCTGCTGACCCCACCCCCGACCCCTCCCCGACTTCAGGGAGGGGAGCGTACACGCCGTTGGCTGCCGACACGCTGCGTTTTTCCGAAGCTGCGAGGCAAGTGCCGACAATTGGGCACGGTTAGGGAGCACGGCTATGTTTTGAATACCGGACAAGCCTTAAATCCCCTCTCCATTGCATGGAGAGGGGACTTGAACAGCCGTATGCGGGTTGGTTTCTCCCATCGCCACCGCGTGGAGAAGGGGATGGGGATGTGGTCAAAAAAAGCGGGTGTCTCAAGTCGAGACGCCCGCTTCTTTATTCTGGTGCGTACTGCTGCTGCTTACTCGCCGTTGGGCGTGATTTCTACCGTCGGCGCGACGTAATCCGCGCCGGTCACGTCGAGATCAGGCATGTCGGCTTGCAGGCTGTCGAGCGCCGCCTGCGCCAAGTCGGTGCGATAGGCGTAGCCTTCACCCTGCGTCGCTTCGGAGATGATGCCGTAGTCCAGCGCGATCTTTGCCGTGATGTCGAAGGCTGCCGGGTCCATGATGCCGATCCCGGCCGGCGAGGGCCAAACCAGCTTGTTGACTTCGTTCATCTGCCACGCCTGATGTCCCGCGCCCAGCGTCGGACCGGCGTCGAGCACGAAGCCGACGCATTCGTCAGGATTGTCGCGGCATTCGATCCAGCCCCGGAAAGTCGCGCGCAGGAACTTGATGGCGATTTCCTCGCTGCCGTCCTGAGCCAGCCACGCGGCATTGGCGAATACGCCGTCTTCCAGCATCGCCGTGCCGTAGTCGTTGAAGTCGAGCACGTTCAGGTCGTCCATCGTGTAGACCGGGAAGGTGCCGTCTTCGCCGACCGTCTCCAAGACCTGCGCCAGTTCGTTGTAGGTCATGGCGGAGGCGGCGTCGATCTCGCGGTTGATGAAGGCGTTCATGTCGAATGCCTGCTGGGCGATGGTCACGTCGTCCGGGTTTTCGGGATCAAGCCCGGCTTTGGTCAGCGCCGCGTAAGTCGGGAACTGATTGCCGCAGCACCAGACGCCGACGACCTTTCCGGCGAGGTCGGGGAAGGTGGTCAAACCGCTGTCCTTCCACGTCAGTTGGCGCATGCCGCTGCGCTGGTAAATCTGGGCGATGCTGATCACGTCTTGTCCGGTGGCACGGGTGGCGAGGATGTTGCCCATCCAGTCGGTGCCGAACTCGGCATCGCCCGCCGCGACCAACTGCTGCGGGTTGATGTCGGTGCCCGCCGGGACAATCGTCACGTCCAAGCCTTCATCGGCGTAGTAACCGAGCGCATCCGCTGCGTAATAGCCGGCAAACTGCGCCTGCGGAACCCACTTGAGCACGACGCTCACCGGGGTCAAATCCTGCGCTCCGGCGAGCGAGAACGACGCCAAGAGCAACAACGCGAGTGCAAGAACCATAACCTTACGCATACCGCCTCCTTGTAAACGAATAATAAATAGGACGGAGGACTGAGTGCTGAGGACTGAGTAAAAACGCTGCGATTGCAGCCTCCTTAGGCAATTTAACAATTGAAGACGGAGAACGGGCGCAGCACGCTGCGCCCCTACAACCTCACCCCCCGACCCCCTCTCCATGCATGGAGAGGGGGAGAAAAACACAATTGTGAGGGCAAACATACTCCGTCTCAATTTGGAAAAGTGCATCAGGTGACGTCTCGCGCAGCGTTCGCTTGAATTGGTTTTTACTCAGTCCTCAGTCCTCAATCCTCAGTCCTTTCTTCCCCTCATTTCTCGCGGAACGAGACGTGCCACGAGAGCAGCGCTCGCTCGACGCTGGAAACCACCAGATAAAACAGGATGCCGAACAGCGCGGCGACGAAAATCGCCGACCACGCCTCCGGGTATTTGAACAGCCCGGCATCGTCGCGGATGCGCCAGCCTAAGCCCGCTGTCGATCCGCCGAAGTATTCGCTCACAATCGCGCCGATCATCGCCAGCGTCGTGCCGACTTTCAGCGCCGAGAAGATGAACGGCAGCGCGCTGGGCAGGCGCAGCTTGCCGAAGATGTCGGTCTGCGTCGCCGCGTAGGACTTCATCAACTCCAGCGACAGCGGATCAACCGAGGTCAAGCCGCGCACCGTGCTGATCATCGCCGGGAAGTAGACCATCACCGCGACGATGGCGATCTTCGAGAACGGGTTGAGCGCGCCGAACCAGTTGTTGAAGATCGGCGCCAGCGCGATGATCGGGATGGCGTTGATGGCGATGGCGACCGGCAGCAGCGCCTTGCTGAAGCTGACGAAGCGCGACGAGACGATCCCGGTCAGGATGCCCGCGCCGCAGCCGAGCATGAAACCCCAGAAAGCGTTCTGGAAGGTGTTCCAGCCCGCCGAGATCAGCTTGGGGTAGATGTCGATGAAGGTCGCGCCGATCACGGTTGGTCGCGGCAGCAAAAACTGCTCGATCTTGAAGACGTAAATCACCAATTCCCATAACAGCACCACCAGTACGCCGATCAGCAGCGCTGCGCCCTGCTTGCGCAGACCGCGCCGGTAGACCGCGAGACGATCCCACGGCTGCCAGAGGATCACCACGGCGATCAGGGCGAGATATTCGCTGAAGGTCGCCAGCGGCAGCGCTTGATCGAGCAGCGCGGTCGGCGTGTCGGCGGTCAAGCGCGCCGTGAACAGGTCTTGCGGCGCGCCGACCAGCGCGCCAAACAGGTTGAAGCTCAGCAGAATCGCCAGCGCCATGATCAGCGTATAGCCGACCAGCACGACCGCGCTCCCCAATAACAAGGGGTTGCGCCTGACGGTTTCCCGGTTGGCGTAGATCAGGATCGCCGCGCACAGGATCAGCCCGACCGCGATGGTCGGCTGCAGGGTGGCGTTGCGAAAGGCGCTGCCGAACTGCGTCCCGTACTGCATGAGCGGATTCTGGATGCTGTAGGTGACGATCACGAAGAACAGCGCCGCCAATGCCAGCAGGTCGCGCCCCATGGTGCGGTTGTCGAACATCTTGTCGGCGGCTTCGGAATAGATCGCTTCCGACGACGCCTCGATGTCGCTGGCGGCGTGCTGCGAGAATTTGATGGCGCTCACGCGCTCACCCCTTCGTGCAGCGCGTGCCGGACCCGGTTCATCAGGTGGAAGAATTCGTCGAGGTCGCGCGTCTCTGACCCGCGCGGACGCGGCAGGTCGATGTCGATCACCTCGCCGATCCGTCCCGGTCGCGCCGAGAGCACCACCACCCGCGACGACAGGTAAACCGCCTCGCTGATGCTGTGGGTCACGAAGATCACCGTCATGTCCGGGATCGCGCTCCAAATCCGCAGCAGTTCGTTGTTCATGCGCTCGCGCGTCATCTCGTCCAGCGCGCCGAACGGCTCGTCCATCAACATGATCTGCGGCTGGAACGCCAGTGCCCGCGCGATGCTGACGCGCTGCTGCATCCCGCCGGAAAGCTGCCACGGATACTTGTCCTCGAACTCGCCCAACTCCACCAGCTTGAGCATCTCGCGCGCCCGCTCGACCCGCTCCGCTTTGGAATACTTCATGATTTCCAGCGGAAGCTGCACGTTCTTGCCGACGGTGCGCCAGTCGTAGAGCGTCGGCGCTTGGAAGACGAAGCCGTAGTCCTGATCCTTGCGCGCCTGTGCCGCCGATTTGCCGTTGACCGTCACCGCGCCGCCGGTCGGCTGGATCAAGTCGCCGATGATGCGCAGGAGCGTGCTTTTGCCGCAGCCCGACGGACCGATCAGCGAGATGAACTCGCCTTTTTCGACCTCAAGGTTGATGTTCGCCAGCGCGTTGACGGTCGTGCCGTCCGCCGTGCGGAAGGTCTTCGAGATGTTGTCGATGGAAATGATGGAGGACATGAAAAACCTTTTAGCTTTTAGCGGTTAGCTTTCAGCAGTCAGCAAGAACAAAAAAGCTGATTGCGGATTTGTCCTGCAAATTCTTGCCTTCGCCCAAACATCGATCTTGGGCTTTTCTCCCCCTCTCCACTGCAGTGGAGAGGGGGTCGGGGGGTGAGGTTCTGTAGGGACGTTATATATAACGCCCCTACACCATAGCTATCAGTTACTCGCTCTCTTCCACCCGCCAGCGGACGACCGCCCGCTCGACCAGCGCCATGACCGTGAAGAACAGGATGCCGAGCAAGCCCGACGCCGCAATCGTCGCCCACAGGCGCGGCGGCGACTGGTTGTAGTAGCGGGCGAAGTTCAAAATGGCGATGCCCAAGCCGTTCTGGATGCCCGACGGCAGCTCGCCGATGATCGCGCCGACGACGCTCGCCGTCGCCGAGATTTTCAAAGCGGTGAAGATTTGCGGCAGCGCGTTGGGCAGTCGCAGCTTGATCAGAATTTCCCATTTGCTGGCGGCGTAGGACTGCATCAGTTCGTAAGCCGTCTCCGGCACCGAGGTCAAGCCGCGCAGCGTGTAGATCGTCACCGGGAAGAAGGTCAGGTAGGCGGCGATCATCGGCACTGACCACTCGACCGCCCCGGCGCGGCTCATCCAGATGACCACCATCGGCGCGACCGCGAGGATCGGCACGGTCTGCGAGGCGACGACGTAAGGCAGCAGCCCGCGCTGAAGCAGCGACGAGTGGGCGAAGACAATCGCCAGCGCGAAGCCGATCACGCCGCCCAGCAAAAAGCCGCGCAGCGCCGCCCCGAAGGTATACAGTCCGTTTTGCAGCAGCATCACGTAAAGCGGATCGCCATTGCGCTGTGCCGGTTCGGTGAAGGCGCGCGCGATGTCGGCGAGATGGGGGAGTTGGCTGTCGTTGAGGATGGTCAGGTCGATGCTGGTGCCGCCGACGTGCAAGGCGTAACCGTTGGCGGCGCCGAAGGCTTTCGCGCCTTCCCAGACCAGCACCAGCACGACCACCAGCAGCACGGAGAGCAGGGCAGTTTTGATGCCGCTGTAATCCGCCGGAGGCGCTTCGGCGCGCACGTCAAGCCGAGGAGTGGCGCGTGCCTCAGTTGCCATGAACGGTTCCCAACCTTATCAACTTTGACTAAATATGTCCGGCGCGTAATAGATCACCTATTGTATAGATCAATAAATGGATTCGCCAATTATTGATCAGTGACAAATTCAGCGCGTGCCTTTTGTGCATTTTTTCTCAAATTGAACGAAATTGGTCGAAACTGGCTCTTAAACTGCCGATTCGTGTACACTTGACGTATTGTCGATCCACATCTCGATCAGGAGCAGCAGCTCAACCACCGATGGCTATCCGAATCACGCGACTATCCAAACGCAGCCTGATCGTCGAGACGCCGGTCATGAACTCGGCGGGGACGCTCGGCTATGGCGATCAATACCGCGACTTGATCGACCTCGCCGCGCTGGGCGCTTTCGTCACCAATCCACTGACCTATACCGCGTGGAGTCCGGCGAGCGGCACGCGCGTCGTCCCGGTCGATTTGGGCGTGCTGATTCACACCGGGCTGCCCAACCCCGGCTTGTCCAAAGTGATCGAGGAATACCGCGCCGTCTGGGAACGAATCCCCGTGCCGGTGATCGCTCACGTGGTCGTCAACAAAGCCGACGAGGTGCGCCAATCGGTCGCCCTGCTCGAACGCGAGGAGTCGATTGACGCTATCGAACTGGGCATGAGCGACGACATCAGCGCGGCGGAGATCGAGTGGTACATCCGCAGCGTTTCCGGGCGCGCCGAGAAACCGCTGCTGGTTCGCCTGCCGTTCGGCGCAACCCTCGATCACGCTAAAGCCGCCGTCGACGGCGGGGCGGACGCGCTGGTCGCCTTCGCGCCGCCGCGCGGCACGGCGCGCGACCGCAGCGGGCGCTTGGTCGCCGGGCGGATTTACGGTCCGCTGACGCATCCGCTCGTCCTGCGCATGATCGGGCAGTTGGCGCGCCGGATCACCGCCGTCCCGTTGATCGCCTCTGGCGGCATTCACTCGCCCCAGCACGCGCGCGATTACATCGAGGCGGGCGCGTCCGCCGTGCAGGTCGGATCGGCGGCGTGGGCGATGCCCAAGCTGATCGAGACCATCGCCCGCGACCTCGGCGGCATGCAGCTTACCCAACCCTCCGACCCGCTGGAGGATTTCTTCAGCGACGGGTCGTAGGTAACCTCACCCCCCAGCCCCCTCTCCATGCAATGGAGAGGGGGAGCGCCCACCGTTATGCGCCCGACGAATGCCCAGCTTGTTCGCCTCTCCCGGTCGTGGTTGACTTCCCAAGTCTTCGCTTTTGCGCTACATTTAAGCGAGCATTTCACTCACAGTTTAATTCTAAGCTCAGGGTGGGCGATGAACGCGGCAGATGATCCAATTGTGCTGGCGAAGGTGACGTGGCAAGACCCGGAGTCCGGGGAGACCCGCGAATTGTCGTTAGCCGAAGGGGCGACGATCACTATCGGTCGCCTAGAGTCCAACGAAATTTGCATTCGCGAGCAGCACGTTTCTCGCCAGCACGCCAGCATCGCCTACCGCGACGGCGTCTTCATGATCACCGACCTCGGCAGCGCCAACGGCGTCTTCGTCAACGACCAGCGCTTGAGCGCACCGTTTCCCCTCGCCTCCGGCGATCAGATTCGCCTCTACGTGCCGCTGCTACGCTTCGACGCTATCATGGACGAGGAGAGCCAGCGCCAAGCGACCGAACACGGCGCGCGCTTGGGCATCAAGCTCGACGGCAGCAGCGTCAGCCTGCTGATCACCAACGGGCTGCAGGAGGGCGAGACCATGCCGCTGCTGCTCAACAGCGTCTCGGTGGGGCGCGCCACCACCAGCGCCGAATGGGACGTCTGCTTGCAAGACTCGTCGGTCTCGCGCCCGCACGCCCGGCTTGACCTGATCGATACGACGTGGGTCGTCTACGACCTCGGCAGCGCCAACGGCACGCGGGTCAACGGCACGCCCGTCACCGAAAAGGGGCGCGTCCTCCACGACGGCGATACCATCACCTTCGGCTCGACCAGCGCCGAATTCCACACGACCTAACGCCCGTACCGAATCCCGTGATCACAGGACTAATGACCAACCTCACCCCTAAATAGGCTTGTCCGGTACTCGAATCAGCATCATTTGTCTCTTGCTGCCGCTGCTGACCCCACCCCCGACCCCTCCCCGACTTCAGGGAGGGGAGCGTACACGCCGTTGGCTGCCGACACGCTGCGTTTTTCCCGAAGCTGCGAGGCAAGTGCCGACGATTCGGGGCACGGTTAGGGAGCACGGCTATGTTTTGAATACCGGACAAGGCTTAAATCCCCTCTCCATTGCATAGAGAGGGGGCTTAAAAACTCGTTGTAGCCTGTTTTCCACCCCCTCGCTACGCAGTGGAGAAGTGGCTTTCGCACTATCGTGCGCCCCGCCAGCGACAGTTGCGAGTTTGGTGGTGATCGTCATCCCCAATTCATGACGTTCGACCATCGACAACCCACCCCATTTGATCTTGATAATGGATGAATCCAACTTCCCAAATTTCATTACTGGAGGAATGACCATGAGCGAGTACCAGTTTATTGTCGTTGGCGCTGGCTCTGGCGGCGCTGTGATGGCGAATCGCTTGAGCGAAAACCCCGACGTAAAAGTGTTATTGCTAGAAGCTGGCTATCCCAAAATCCCGGATAACGTCCGCGATCCTTCCCTGTGGTACACCCTGCTTGGCTCGGAAATCGACTGGCACTACCAGAGCGTCCCCCAGCCGGGTTTGAACGGTCGCCAGACTTTCGAGCCGCGCGGTAAGCTGCCCGGCGGATCGAGCAATCTCTACCTGATGATGCACATTCGCGGTCACGTCTCCGACTTCGACAACTGGGCATACAGCGGCGCGCCCGGTTGGGCATATGAGGATGCGCTGCCCTACTTCAAAAAGGTCGAGGATCAAGAGGACGACACCAGCCCATGGGCGGGTCACGGCGGCATGATGAGCGTGATCAACGCGGGCAAGCACGGTCCCAACCCGACCTCGAACGCTTTCATCGAGGCTTGCCTCGAACTCGGCTTTTCCGGGACCGATGACTTCAACGGTCCCAATATGGAGGGCGTTGGCTGGCATCACATCAACGTCAAGGACGGCAAGCGCCACAGCGCCAACGAAGCCTATTTGGAGCCGTTCCTCGGCGTGCGCGACAACCTGACGCTGACCACCGGCGCGCAGACGACTCGCCTGCTGTTCGAGGGCAAGCGCTGCGTCGGCGTCGAGTACGTGCAGGACGGCGAAACGAAGACTGCCCGCGCCAGCGGCGAGGTGATCGTCTGCTGCGGCGCGCTGGAGTCGCCCAAGCTGCTGCTGGTATCGGGCATTGGTCCCGCCGAGCAGTTGCAGCAGTTCGACATCCCGGTCGTCGTCGATCTCCCCGGCGTGGGCGAGAACTTCCACAATCACGTCCTCACCGGCGTGATCTACGAGTGCAAGCAGCCCGTCCCGCAGGGCACGCAAAACCTGTCCGAAAGCGCGCTGTTCTGCAAATCCGAACCCGGCTGGGTCGGTCCCGACTTGCAGCTTGGTTTCGTCCACGTCCCCTTCAACATCATCATCGGGCAGGGGCATCCCAATTCGGTCAGCATTCTACCCGGCGTCGTCCGCCCGATGTCGCGCGGCTGGATTCGCCTTGCCAGCGCCGACCCGCTCGCCAAGCCGCTGATCAATCCGAACTATCTCGGCGCGACCTCCGACCTCGTGCGGCTCAAGGATGCGGTCAAGCTGGCGCGCGACATCTTCCATACCGCCGCTTTTGCCGATTGGGTCGGCGACGAATTGATGCCCGGTCCCGATGTCAAATCCGACGCCGAACTGCTTGAGTTCACCCGGAACAGCGCCGACTCGTATCACCATCAGTCCGGCTCGTGCAAGATGGGGTCGGATCAAATGGCGGTGGTCGATCCGCAGCTTCGCGTCTACGGCGTCGAGGGCTTGCGCATCGCCGACGCCAGCGTCATGCCGGTCGTGCCGTCGGGCAACTGCCACGCCGCCATCATGATGATCGCCGAGCGCGGCGCCGATTTGATCAAGGCAGATCACGGCATTAGCTAGTTACCTCACCCCCGCAAACCTTCGGTTTGCCGCCCCCTCTCCCTAGGAGAGGGGGCAAAACCAATCCGGTTGCAGCGACGGATTAAAGTTTGTAGGGGCGAACCTATGTGTTCGCCCCCAATGGGGCAGACACGCCGGTCTGCCCCTACAACCCACGCGATCCAATCAATTATGGGTAGGGGCAGGTTTCAGAGGGTGTCTAAAAAGTCGCGCTTTTGACCCCACCCCCGACCCCTCCCCGACTTCAGGGAGGGGAGAGTACCCTGTCTATTTCCGGTATAGATGATCAGGTTTTGCGATTTTTCGACACCACAGCGGTGTTTTTCAACACCCTCTCAAACCTGCCCCTACGATTCGCCGTTTTGATCTAGACTGCTGTTCTCTCCGCTAGGTGATCGCCCTGCATCAGCCACAGATAGCCGTCTTCGAGACTCGGCTCGACCTGCTCTGCGCCCGCGTAACCCGCCGCGTCCCCGACCACCCGGTACTGCGTCCCGCCCTGCATTTGCAGCGATGACACCACCGTCAGCCGGTCGTCGGGGCGCTGATCCAGCCGCGCGCCCTGAATCGTCAGCGTCCAAACCTGCCCCCGCGCCCGCTCGATCACGTCGCCCGGCGATCCGCGAAACAGCACCCGTCCTTCGCGCAGCACAGCGAGATCGTTGCAGCTTTGGCTGATGTCCTCGACGATGTGGGTCGAGAGGATGATCGTCCGCTCGCTCGACATGTCCGCCAGCAGATTACGGAAGCGCACGCGCTCCTCCGGGTCGAGTCCTGAGGTCGGCTCGTCCACGATCAGCAGCTTGGGGTCGCCCAGCAGCGCTTGCGCGATGCCGATCCGCCGCTTCATGCCGCCGGAATAGGTCTTGAGCCGCCGCTCCGCCGCGTCGCTCAGCCGCACTTTGGCGATCAAGTCGGCGATCTGGCGCTGGCGCTCGCTCTTGTCGGTGATGCCCTTGAGGATCGCCATATAATCCAAAAACTCGTAGGCGTTCAGGTTGGGATATAAGCCCAAATCTTGGGGAAGATATCCCAAATGGGATTTCGCAGATTGCCGTCCCGCATGGGTCGAGAGGTCATGCCCGAAGACCGTCACCCGCCCGCTGCTGGCGCGCAGCAGCCCCGCCAGAATCCGCATCAGCGTGGTTTTGCCCGCGCCGTTGGGACCCACCAGCCCGAACATCCCCGTGCCAATCGTCAAATCGACGCCGTTCAGGGCATTCACCTTGCCCTTGTAGGTTTTGGTCAGCTTTTCAATCTCGATCATTTCGAAGTTCTCCAGTATTTGACACTGCCTTCAGCCCTTCTTACCTCACCCGCTTCGCTAGCGCTCAGCCGCCCTCTCCATTGCATGGAGAGGGCACGACCGAGCTTGCGAGGTCGGGGTGAGGTTGCTTTTTCTTTCTCCCCCTCGCCCTACGGAGAGGGGGACGGGGGGTGAGGTCATCCTTTCGCGCGCAGCCACCCCCACGCGATGCTCCACGCTGCCAGCGTCACGCCCGCGAGCAGCGCCAGCTCACTTTCGATATGCGCGGTGATCTCCGCCGCCAGCGAGACGCCGCGCGGCAGAATCACCGTCGAGCGCAGATATGCCGGTTCGATCCACGCTTCGGCGTACATCAAATTGAAGAATGCCGTCCACACCAGCAGCAGAAACAGCGGGATCAGCAGCAGACTGAACAATACCGCCATGCGGCGGCTGCCCCAGAACACGGTCGCCAGCACGCTGACGGCGCCGTTGGCGAGGCACATCGGCAGCACCATCACCAGCCACAGCAGCGCGAGCACCCGCAGGTCGAATGATCCGAGGATCAAGCGCTGCGTGAGCGTGCTCACCGCGCCGCCGGTCAGCAGGATCAGGATCACGCCAGCCCACATGCCCATCAGCTTGCCGCCGAGATACTGCGCGCGGCTGACCGGCAGCGTATCCAGCAGTTCGCGGAGTTTGAACTGCCGGTCGAGCGGGATCGTCTCCGCGCCGATCAGCACCAGCGCGAGGTTGAAGACGAGCATGATCAAGGAGAGGTAGCCCGTCAACATCTGCGTCTGCATGAATTCCTCGACGCTCCACCCGCTGGCAGCGGCGGCGGCTGTGGTGATCGGATCGATGATGCGGATGACGCCCGGCTGTGTCGCCAGCGACGCCGCCAGCAGGCTGAAGGCGAGGCTCGTCAGCACCAGCACCAGCCACAGGATCGGCAGGCTGCGCCGTCGCCACGCCATCAGCAGTTCGTAACGCGCAATCGCAGCGACCTTGACCATCGCTCTACCCTTCCCGCACCCGCATCCACCCCCACACGACCACCCACGCGGTCAGCGTGACTCCCACGAACAGCGCCAGCGCGTTGATGATCCGCTCGGCGATCACGGCGTTGGACTCCGCGCCGGGTTGCAGCATGATGCTGACCGCGTAGATCGGCTCGATCAGCGCGCCGACGCCCGCGAACGAGATCACCGACGAGAACGCCAGCACCAGCGCGAAGGGCATCACCGCCAGCCCGACCAGCACCGCCGCCCGGCGGCTGCCGGCGAACGACGCGGCTAATATGGTCAGCGCCGCTGCGCCGAAGCTTTCCGGCAGCAGCATCGCGATCCAGAGGGCGGCGAACACGCGCAGGTCATAGGCACCGATGATCAGCCAGACCAGCGGCGCGGCGATCATGCCGACCAGCACCGTACCGATCAGCAGCCCCGCCCACGCGCTCACGATTTTGCCGCTCAGATAGGTCGCCCGGCTGAGCGGCAGCGTGTCGAGCAGTTCGCGGACTTTGAACTGCCGATCCAGCGGGATGACTTCCGCCATCAGCAGCACCACGCCGACGGTGTAGAAGATCATCCCGGCGATCAGCAGGTTGCCGAGCGTGATCGTGTGGCTGGCGACCACCGGGTTGATCCCCTGCGCCCATTCCGGCGCGTCGGCGTTGGTCAAGACCTGCGCCACGTCGTTGTAGACCGGCGACTCTTGGTTGACGCTGCGCATCAAGAGCGCGAAGGTGATCACGCCGACCAGCAGCAGCAGCCACAGGATCGGCAGGCTGCGCCGCCGCCATGCCATTAAGAACTCGTAGCGCAGCATCGCGCCGACTTTGCTCATTTGGATAACTCCATGTTGATCCTTCAATCAGCGGAAAAAGTGTGCTGCCGCGCCCAGACGAACGTCCACAACGCGGTCACGATCAGCGCGTCGAGCGCCAGCATTCCGACGATGCCGCTGGCGATCTCGTCAGCCGACGCGGGAGGCTGAATCCAGCCGTGGATGTTCAGCTTGAAGCTGTAAGCCGGGTCGATCAGCGCGGCGGCTCTGCCCAACGTCATCGTCGACAGGACGGCGATGACGATCACCGGCGTCAGGGTCAGCAGCCCGACGGTGACGCTTTCCCGCCGGTTGCGACTCCAAGCATTCGCCAGCACCGTAATCGCCGTGACGGTCAGCCCCAGCGGGAGCAGGGTGCTCCACAGCGCCGCGAAGGCGCGTGGGTCGAAGCCTCCCCAACTGGCGTAGAGCAGCACCCCGCTAATCACGCCGCCGAGCAGCAGGCTCAGGATCACGCCGACCCAGACGCTCAGCAGCTTGCCGCCCAGATAAACCGCGCGGCTGATCGGGAGCGCATCGAGCAGCTCGCGGACTTTGAACTGCCGATCCAGCGGGATGCTGTCGCCCAGCAGCAGCGGCAGGCTCACGCCGAGGGTGATCATCTCCACGAACATGAGTTCGCTGAGCTGAACCGTGTTCGTCAGCGGGTCGAAGTCGCCGGGGGGATAGCGCGTCTCTTTGCCCAGCAGCCCGAAGCCGACCGTCGTGATCGTCGGCAGCAGTCCCAGCAGCGGCAGGCTGCCCCGCCGCCACGCCATCAAGAGTTCGCAGCGCAGCATCGCGCCGAGTTTGCTCATCCGTTTTTGTCCTCCTGAAAGCCGAGCAGCTTTTCTTCGTCGCGCATCCGGTACAGCACCAGCCCCACCGCCACCACACCGACCGCCAGCAGGAACAGCCGGTTGACCAGATATTGATCCGCCGTCACCATGTTTGGATCGACGTAGAAGATCATGAACCACAAGTCCGGGAAGACCGGCAGAATCACCTCGCGCCCGAATGCCATCGCCACGCAGATCATGATCGCCGTCAGCACGCCGAACGCCGCCCGCCGCGCGTAGAGCGTCGCCGCCAAACACAGCCCGACGATGCAGACCGTCGGCGGCAGCCAGACGATCACGAGGGTCAAGAAATTCGCGCCCTGCGTGATCGCCGCCAGCAGCGAGAGCGCCAGCGCCAGCCCACCTTGCAGCGCGATCAGCACGCCCAGCCGCTCATAGATCAAGTAGACCGGCGGGCGCGGTGCTGCCAGCAGCAGTTCGAGCGCCGGTTCGTCATCCGGCGCGAACAGCAGCGCCGCGTGCAGCCCGGCGATCAGCGGGATGATGACCTCGAAACTGGCAAACGTCGACTCAGCCAACTCGGAATTTGCCAGCGCAATCGCCACCCGCGCGATCAGCAGCGCCCCGCCGACGAACGCCAGCAGCCAGCCGGTCGCGCGCAGACTGAAGCGCCACGCCAGCACCCAGTGGTTCAATGAGGTGCTGCCTGTAGGCGCATTCATTGATGGTTTATGAAAAGTCACTGTTTTGACCCCACCCCCGACCCCTCCGGGCAACCTTCGGTTGCCTTTGCTTCAGGGAGGGGCGAGTACCCTGTCCGGTTCTTGCGAACGGTTCGCCATGGGCGGGATTGGCGAGATGTGCGCAGTTTCTAAACGCCCTCATGGAATGCCTCGATAATTCTCGTTCATCAATCAAGATATTCCTCTCGACCAGCGTTCCTCGCGCTCCGCCAGCCACAGCGCCAGCCCAACCAGCGGCAGCGCGGCGATCAGCAGGGCGGGTTGGAACGAAATTTGCAACATATCTGGCAAGAAAAACGGTTCCAAGCTGACGAAATGCCGCGCTGCCGCGCCGATCCACAACAGCAGGCTGATCAGCACGCTCGCCAGCGAGTCGAAGAAGACCACGCTGAGCAGGAATGCCAGCGCCGAGAGAAAGGTCATCGGCGCGAGCCACGCGGCGATCAGCGGCACCAGCGAGAGTCCCGTTTGGGTCAGTGCCAACAAAACGCTGCACGCCAGCGTGATCAGCAGGTTGAAGCCGAACAAGAGCGCCAGCCGCCCCAGCAGGATCACGCGCGGCGAGACCGGCGTCGCCAGTTGCAGTTCAAGCGCCGGATCGGCGTCCAATCCGTAGAGGAAGGCGACGCCGCAGGCTGCCACCAGCGGCGCGACGATCACCAGCGGCAGTTCCGCGCCGCTCTGCGCCGGGCGGTAGAGGATCAGCGTCACCAGCGCGCCGAGCGCGATCACCAGCGCCGACGCCGCCCACGTCGCCGGGTGCACCAGCCGAAACTGCGCCCGCAGGATCAGCCCCGCCCACGCGATACGGCTGACCTCACCCCTAAATCCCCTCTCCATTGCATAGAGAGGGGACTTCAACGCCCCGGTTGAGTCATTCGGCGGGTTGGGCAGGGGCGCAGCGCGCTGTGCCCCTACAGGAGTCGCAGTCACCGGGTGCTGAGCGTCTAGCTGGGTTTCGAGCAGAGCGATCAGCCGGGCTTTCGCCGCCGCGTCAGGCGCGGGATCACGCCAGCGGTGCAGGAACGCGCCGACCTGCTCAGCTTCGTCGAAGCCGACGTCTTTGGGGATTTCCTCAGAATGCTTACCGTTCGGGGACATCATTTTGAGTCTCCATCCGTTCGCGCAAGCGCTTGACGCCGTTGAACAGCCGCGATTTGACCGTCCCTAACGGGATCGCCAGCACGTCGGCGATTGCTTGCTGCGAAAGTGATTGATAAAAGGAGAGGACGATCACCTCGCGCTGCGCGTCGGGCAGTGTATCGAGCGCGGCGATCACGGCTTGCGCCTCCGCGTCGGCGATCAGGGCGGCGTCGGGCGGATCGTCCGCGCCATACTCCTGATCCTCGGCAGGATTATCGGCGCGGCGCGTGTCGGCGGCGGCGTAGTGATTACGCGCCAGATGGGTCGCAATCGCGTACAGCCACGGCTTGAACGGGCGCGAAACCTGATAGCCGTCGATGCCGCGCAGCGCGCGCAGAAAGGTCTCCTGCGCTAAGTCCTGCGCCAGCGCCCGGTCGCCGCGCGCCAGCCGGTAGAGATAGCCCAGCAGCGGATCGTAATGCCGCTCGACCAGTTCGCCGAGCGCGGCACGATCCCCTTGTTGTAACTGCTGCGCCAATTTCTCGTCGGTCGCCATGATCCCGTTCGCATCGTCTCTCTACACCCTACTACAAGATCGATGGCGAAAAGTTCACGGATTTTGGGGGATTGTTTCGCGGTTGGTTTTACAGCTCGTCGATAATTTGCTGAATGAGGTGAACGGGAATATCTGAGTGTTCAGATTTGGTGTAAATGGTCAGCAGTACAACGTGATCTTGCAGTTTCAGATAGTAGATGACGCGATAACCACCGCTCTTGCCGCGAGCAGCATCCCGATTTCTAACCCGCACTTTGTAAACCGGGTGACGAACGCCCGGCACTTGATCGCCGGGCGTTTCTCCTCGTTCAAGTTGATCCACCAGTGGGTGAAGGTCAGCCGAAATGTGAGGGTACTTTTTCTTTAGACGCTTCGCCGCCTGTTCGAAGTAAGTCGCGTATTCGACTTTAGCCATTGGTCTCGTCAATGCCTTCGGCGTCTTCGGCATCTAACGCCGCCCAAAGTTCACTGATTGGGTGAACATTGCCCGTCAACGCATCGTGCCACGCTTGGCGAAAACCTTCAACCGGATCGGGTTCAGCGTCATCAGCAGTTTCGACGACAGCGCTCCCCTGAACGATCCGCAGTTCTATTTCTTGGGCAAACGTGTTTCCCGCGGGATCGGTGCCGGTCACGTCCTTGAGCGCTTGCAGCAGCACGTCGTCAAGCTGATCTTCCAACGCTTCAAGCAGGTCTTCGACCGTCGCTGCGGTTTCGCCGTTCGCCAAAAGTTGGAGCACCGCGCGATATGCCGCCGCCGACAGTTCAATTGACAGTCGTACCGGGAGCCGCTCAGCCGGTTCGGACTCTGCATTTAACACCATGAGGATGTTTCCTCTGCCCAATTGAACGAAGTCAACCTCATTCTAGCACGACTTGTTACGCCTTCGGACTCCACGTCATGTCTTTGTCGAGCGGGTAGACCGGGCGCGTGATCCGCTTGAAGGGCAGGCGCTCGATGTCCTGATCGACTGCGCCGGGGCTGAGCGCGAGCAAGGCTCTCGCCGCCGCCGCTTTGAGTTCCGGCACCAGATAGCCGACCTTGACCACGACGATCTTGTGCTGGTTCGGCTGGATGCCGACCTTATGGAAGTCGGCGATGTAGTGGTACGGACGCCGCCGCTGGGCGACGATCACCAGTATGCCGCCGACCTCGACCACCGCCTGCCGCTCGTTGAGGTCGTCGGTCTTCACGAGCAGCACGACCTCGCCCTTCACCGGCAGCGGCTGGCTGGTCACCGGGTCGAGCTTGCCGCCGAGCGATAGCTCAACGATCTTGCCGACGCCCGCCTGATAGCAAATCTCGGTTGCCGGGGCGTCGCCGATGCAGGCGACCACCGCGTCGGGCACGTTGCGCGCGATCAGTCGTTCGAGGAAGATCGGCACGTCGCCCGCGCCGCCCGCCGTCGGGTTGTCGCCGCTGTCGCTGATGATCACCGGGTATTCGGGAGCCGCCATTGCCCAGCCGATACACTGGTCGATTGTGCCCGTCTGCACGCCAAAGGCGAACTGATCGCGGACGTCCCAGAAGCGCTGGGCGATCTTCTCGGCTTCGCCGCGCATGGCGGCATCGTCGGTGCCGCTGATCAGGACGTTGGCGCTGGCACGCGGCTCGTCCGCCCAGACGTAGCCGATGAAGATCGAGGCGTCGATCACGCCGTCAACCGCGTCGCTTTCCGGCAGCGCCGCGTAGAGCGATGCGCCCGGCTCCCATTCGGTGCTGGTCTTCTCGCCGGGGAGCACCACCGGGACGGTCAAGCGCAGGGTGTGCGGGCGCACGCCGAACCTGAGGCTCTGCATCAGTAGAGTGAAGGCGCGTTCACGGGTGTCCATGTAGTCGATATGGGGCGCGGTGCGGAAGGCGGTCAGCATGTCGAGCGCGTCGGCTTCGCGCTGCGAGATGTTGCCGTGCAGGTCAAAGCTGCCGCTGATCAGGCAGTCGGCGCCGACGACTTCGCGCGCCGCCGTGATCCAGTCGCCTTCGGCGTCATCCATGCCGATCACGTTCATCGCGCCGTGCATGTCGAGGAACACGCCGTCGAGCGGCAGGGCGGCTTTCAAGCCGTCGAGAAACTCGGTCTTGAGCGTCTGGTAAGCGCTGGCTTCGACCGGTCCGCCGGGGAGGGCGCGCGCTAGCACCACCGGGACGATCTCGGCGTCGGGGAACTTGCTCAGAAATGGGTATTGGGCGATCTGGTCGTCGCCGCGCCAGATGTGAAACCCTTCAAGGCGGGTCGGCAGCGGCGAGAAGGTGCAGCATTCGGTGGCGATGCCAGCGATAGCGATCCGAGTCATGGCGTCAGCTCCTTGCGTCAACAGTAAGCGTGTGTGCAGGGAGAATATGCCGCCAAACCGCGATCACTGCCACCAGTCCAGATGAAAAATCTAAGGTTGGTTATCAAGCGTGGGCAGTCGGGTCATCCGTTTCGAAGCCTTCAGCAGCGGCGGCGTGGAGCTGCTGCTGATCAGCAGTGACGAAAATGAGGGGGAATTCTAAGGCTGACCGCACTTGCAGTGCCGACGCTAAGTGGATTGCATCCAGCGTACGCAGGGGATATTTCTCAGTCAAGTCTCCGGCGGAAAGCAAAATGCCGCGATGAACAGAGCTAATTTGATATTCCCGACGAACGTGCAATGAAAAAGCCAGCTTGATCGCGTCCGCTTGCTCAACAGCCAAGCCTTCGCGGACACGGCGCGCCAACAACGAGCGCATTTCAGCAATCACGATTTCTGATACGACGATGGTATTGCCTTCGCCCAGTACGATCCAGCTTTCTACCCATGCTGATCCAGCTTCAACAAGATAGCGTTTTGCCAATGCGCTGGTATCGACGAAGTAGACGCTCAATAGTCGCCTCGATCCTCGTCGATCAGCACTTCAGAAGGTAAGGCATTTTCAGGCAGTGGTACCGGATGATCAGCAGGCTGAATACCTCTCGCCTCTAATGCGGCGATCTCCTCGTCCAGAGCACGCCAATCATCCACAAGCAACCCCGCTGCGCGCAATCGGGCAACCGCTTGATTGCGTTCCGCATCGGGTTCGGAAAGCAGACGCTCAGCGTCTGCTTCCATCAATTCACGGACGTAGCTCGTGAGGTCATCCAAGCCGCGCCGTTGCGCCAATTTCGTCATGCGGTCAAGGTCAACTTGATCGAGTTGTAGTTGAGGTTTTCCACTCATACTTCGTTACCCTGTAACCTATGTCTCCGACCTCATTCTAGCACGACTTGCGCCAACTCCCCTCAGCCGCTTTCACGCAAACTGCTCGGCGAAGTCGGCGACGGCTTGCTCCATCTGCTCGGCGTCGGGCGTTTCGTCGCCGTCGGCTGCGCTGGGCAGCAGCGCGACGATCCGCTCCAGCGCCGGTTTCATGTCGTCGTAAGCCTGCTTCGCCGTCGGTTCGTCGGCGATGAAGCGGGTGTGATACAGCCAGCCGTAAACCGTGCTGGTGATCGCGTAAGGCGCGCGCAGGCAGTCGCGCTCCAGCGTGATCCGCGCGCCGCCGTCGTGCTGCTCGTCGTCGGCGATTTGCCCGCCTTCCGCGCCGGTCATGCCAATCGTCTCGCCGTCTTCGTAGGGGTGCCACTGGCTCATAGCGTTTCCTCGTTGGGTTGGATCAATTCGATGCGGTTGCCAAACGGATCGCGCGTTTCGAAGCGCTCGTAGCCGGGGATCGGCACCGAGTCGCCGATCACTGCGCCGGATTCTGCGAGGCGGTCGCGCCAGTAGGTCGATGTCGCCGACTTGATAGGCGACGTGAGCTTTGGTCGTCAGGCGGTCGAATCCGTCCTCGGTGCCGACGTGAACTTGCTGATCGCCCAGTTCCAGCCAGAAGCCGCCGCGCCCTTGCAGCGACTCCGGCTTGGCGATCTCGCGCAAGCCGAGCACGCCGCAGTAGAAGGCGCGCCCGGCGTCCTCCGCGCCTTTCGGGATCGTGATCTGCACGTGGTTGATCCGGCTGATCGGCTTCAGCGTTCCAGCGTCCACCACAGATAGCCCCCTTTAATGCCGATGTTGGTCAGCCCCAGCTTTTCGAGGATGCGCTTCGACCCTTTATTGTCGGGTAGGCATTCGGCATTCAACTGCCGGACTTCCGGGTGCTCGAACGCCCAATTGACCAGCGCCGTCGTCGCCTCGAAGGTGTAGCCCTGCCGCCGGTAGCGCGGCGAAATGCCGTAGCCGATCTCGATCTCGCCGTGACTATCCGGCTTGCCCTTGAATCCCGCCGACCCGAAGACAACCCGGTCGTGCGTGTGCATGATCAGCCACAGCCCCCAGCCGATCATGGTTGGGTCTTCGCGTAGTTGATAGTCGTAGTAGCTCAGCAGTCCGCGACCGTCTTCGTCCATCCATTCGTCGTCGAGATGCGCGCCGATCAGCGTTTCGAGCTGGCGCTTGCCCGCGCTCGCCGCGCGCGCGACCTGCTGCGGTACGGCGGTCAGCGTGAGCCGCTCGGTGATGATTTGAGGCGTCATGAGTGTTCCTCGCTGGTGGTTAAAGCCCGTTTACTACCCTCAGCGTATTGTATTCCACTCGCAAAAGTGCTGACAACATTTCGCGCGGCGAGAGTAGGGCGGTTATTGGGGATATTGTCGAGTAGGGCACGGCGTGATGTTTGATGCCGATAGATTATTAAAGGCAACGCCGGGCGCACACGCAGGTGCGCCCCTACAGCCCCTCACCCCCGCCCCCGCTCCCACACAAGCGGGGAGAGGGGAGACAAGCGGTGGTTTGAGAAGAAACATACTCGCACTCATTTGTAAAAGTGCATAAAACGCCACTGTGGTGTCGAGAAGCCACCAAATTTGACGACTTACCCTCGAAACAGACGCAGGCACTCTCCCCTCCCTGAATTCGGGGAGGGGCTGGGGGTGGGGTCAAACCCGCCCGCTCGTCCCGCCTCCTGACCCTTCAAACTGCTTGACCGCCTGTTATTACCATGCTATGCTGTGCCCATCTTTCGAATGAGGAGTAGCGCGAATATGTCAGTCTTCAGCCCAAAAGCATGGCTCAACGGATACCGTGAGGGTGCTGCCTAGTCTTCTGCGTTTGACCCGGATCACTGCTCCGGCGTGATTCGTTTTCCTCGCTAAGCTGAACGGTTGCCCCACGCGCGGCGGATGCTGCCGGTATCCCCTGTTTTCGCATTCCTACGACCCGTCCATTCTGACCTTTGGTGCTCGGTTGCTTGCGCTTATCTCCCCTCACCCTGCTTGCTGGCGCAAGCCGTCCCTCTCCCACGTAAACGGGGCGAGGGACAAAAGCCCCTGTTCTTCCCCCTCTCTCCGCTTGCGTGGGAGAGGGGGTCAGGGAGTGAGGGGTTGAAGAACGGGCACCATTCGTTATCTACTCACCCTTGCGAGTGAGGCGCTGATCTCTATGCGTTTGGCAAAATGGGACGCTTATCGCGTCTATCTGATCTTGAGCGGCGTTTCGTCGTTCGCGTTCGCGGTGATCTTCACGCTCAACCTTGTCTATCAAGGCGAGGTCGTCGGCTTGACGCCGCTCCAGCTCGTCCTCGTCGGGACGACGCTGGAAATCACCGCGTTTTTGTTCGAAATCCCGACCGGCATCGTGGCTGATCTCTACAGCCGCCGCCTGTCGGTGCTGATCGGCTTCTTCCTGATCGGCGTGGGCTTCGTGATCGAGGGGTCGCTGCCGTTCTTCTGGGCGGTGCTGCTCAATCAAGTGATCTGGGGCATCGGCTCGACCTTCACCAGCGGCGCGCTCGAAGCGTGGATCGTCGACGAAGTCGGCGAGGCGCGCATGGGGCACACGCTGATGCGCGGCTCGCAAGCCGGGCAGATCGGCGGCATCGCCGGGATCATCGTTAGCGTGGCGCTCGGCAGCATCACGCTGGCGCTGCCGGTGATCGCGGGCGGCGTGATCTTCATCGCGCTGACGGCGCTGCTGATCATGGTCATGCCGGAGAACGGCTTCAAGCCGCTTCCGCCTGACCAGCGCGGCTCGTCGTGGGCGTCGATGGCGCGCACCGTCCGCACGACCGTCAAGCTGGTGCGCCTGCGACCGATGCTGGTGATGTTCTTGGCGGTCGGGCTGGTGCTCGGCTTGTACAGCGAGGGCTATGATCGCCTCTGGCGGGCGCACCTGCTCGACGACATCACGCTGCCCGCGCTGGGGACGCTTCAGCCGGTGGTCTGGTTCGGCATCATCAGCGGCGTGAGTATGCTGCTGGTGACGCTGATGACCGAGATCATCAGGCGGCGCGTCGACACCCATAATCAGCGCGCCGTCTCGCGGACGCTGGTCGCGCTCTACGGCGTGATCGTCGCGGCGCTGCTGATCTTCGGGCTGGCGGGCGAGTTTCCGCTGGCGCTGGCGGCGCTGTTGGTCGTCAACACGCTGCGCGGGACGACCGAGCCGCTGCTCTCGACGTGGACCAACCAGCACATCGACTCCAATATCCGCGCGACCATGCTGTCCAGCTTGGGGCAGATCGACGCCATCGGGCAGATCGGCGGCGGACCAATTGTTGGCTTGATCGGGGATCGGTGGGGGCTGCGGGCGGCGCTGAGCATCTGCGCGCTGCTGCTGGCGCCGGTCGTCGTGCTGATCGCGCGGGCGTCGCGCCGCGTGGTCGCCATGCCGGAGGCGGCGGACGTGGCGGCGGCGGACTAAAAAATAACCCCACCCCCGACCCCTCCGGGCAACCTTCGGTTGCCTTTGCTTCAGGGAGGGGAGAGAGCAAAAACACCGAGCATCGGCGTTCGTTCTCCCCTCTCCCCGCTGGCGTGGGAGAGGGGTTGGGGGAGAGGGGGTAATCTTTACTGCGCGACAGTCGCTTCGGCGGTGACTTCCGGCGTCGGTTCAACCGTTGCTTCGGTCGTCATTTCGGCGGTGACTTCCGGCGTCGCGGTCGGCGCGATGGTCGGCAGCGGGGTCGGCGTCGCCGGGAGCGACTGCGCCGACAGGTTCAGCGGCTCGATCACGGTGAAGGTGTTCATGACTTCCGCCAGCAAGATGTACGCCTGTGCGTCACTGTTGGCGCTGGCTTCGGGAGTCGCGTCGGCGCTGGGCGCGCTGAGCTGCACGGTGTTGAGGTCGATGCCGCTCGCCGAGAAGCGCAGGTTCGCCGTGTGCAGCGTGCCGTCGGCGCCGTTCAAGAGCACGGAGAGTCCGCTTTGCTGGTCGCCGTCGACGGTCGTATAAGTGTAGGCGACCGAGAAACCCTGTCCCAGCCCGCGCGTAACCGGCGCGACGCTGACCACGCTGATACCGCTGCGCTCGCTTTCGACGTAGGCGGTCGCGGCGGCTTGGTCAGCCACGCTTGTGTTCGCCCGCGACTCGACGCGCAGCAGGATGTTGCCTTGAGCGCTGGTGATGCTGGTCGGGCGACCGGGCGCGCTGTCCGTGACCGACCAATCCGCCGGGAAGCGGATGATGTGGCTCACGTCCGGGTCGTAGTAGGCGCTCCATTCCAGCGGCGTGCCCTGAAACTCGGTCTGCGGATCGAGCGAATTAACGAAGTTGTCGAGCAGGAAGCGCAGGTAATCGGTCGCGTTTTCGGGGACGAGCACGCGCACGACGTAAATCCACGTGCCATCCGTCCAGACGATCTGCCGGGCGACGAACGTCCGCGACTGAAGCACGACGCTGAAGTCGATCACCAGCCGGTCGCCATCCATGCTGCGATTGGTTTCCTGCCACGTGCTGAAGTTCGCCCAACTCGCGTTGATCACCGCTTCATTGAAGTGAGCGGAAAGCTGATCCGGCGTGATCGGCGTGCTGGGCGCTTCGACGTAGGCATCGACGACCGAAAGTTGGTTGTTGTTGATCAGGTTGACCTGAGCGATTGACTGACCCTTGTTCGGCTCGCTGGCAGTCCAGCCATCCGGCTGCCCGATGCTGAAAATGCCGCTCGGATGCAGGTAGACTTGGTTGAAGCTGATGCTGTTAAAGTCGGCGGGCGGCGGGGGGAAGGTGGCGAGTACGGTTGCCGTCGGCTCGACGGTGGTGGTCGTATTGCCGTTCGAGCGCAGCAGCGGCAGCACGACGCCCGCCGCCATCACGATTGCTAAAAAGACACCCAGATAAATACTGGCTTGCTTACCGCTATTCTGCATAAGATTAAACTCCAAAGATCAGGGCGAAACCCGGCGAATCATACCCCAAAAGCCGGGCGATGTTAAGTCGCGATGTCAAGCTGTGTAACCCTGTTTGCGGTAAAATGGGTTTCAGACGTCATACCGCCGACCCTTCATGACATTCAATCAAGTACCCATGTGAGGGAGATTACGCGATGAGTGCGACTTTCGAGGGAAGATTATCCGACTCGCCTTACGTCGAAATTGTCTGGCGCGGGCGGGTCGAGCAAGATTATATGCCCGTTTGCCCCGCCGATAGTCACTGGAATTTTCTGTTCACCAAATACAACGGAAAAGTTAGCGTCACCGTCGAAGGCGCGGCATCCAAAACCGTCACCAAGAATCAATTTGAAGGCGCAGAATACCTTGTCATCAAGCTTAAGCACGGCATCTTTATGCCCGCCATCCCCGCCAGCGATTTAGTCGATGGCGTGATCGGCTTGCCGGAGTCGACCGGCAAGTCTTTTTGGCTCAACTCGACCGCGTGGCAGCTTCCCAGCTTCGACAATGTCGAAACCTTCGTTGAACGCCTTGTCCGCGATGGCACGCTCGTCTGCGATCCGGTCGTCGCCGCCGAATTGGACGGGCATCCGCAAGCCTATTCTTCGCGCACCGTGCGCCGCCGCTTCTGGCAGGCGACCGGACTGACCCCGGTCTCGATCCGCCAAATCGAGCGCGCTAAACAGGCGGCGGCGCTGCTTGAGCAGGGCGTGCCGATTCTCGATACGGTCTACGAGCTTGGCTACGCCGATCAGCCGCATCTGACTCGCTCGCTCAAGCGTTTCTACGGGCAAACGCCCGCGCAGATCGCCCAAACGACCTTGCCCTCAGTGCAATCGGGATAGATTGTCCATTTTATTCAAGACTTTGCGCTGCCGCTCCTTTATCCTGAACGCATCAGGATCGACAATAAAAGGAGCAAATCCGATGCGCAAAGTTATTCTGCTCATGCACGTATCACTCGACGGCTTCGTCGCGGGACCGAACGGCGAAATGGACTGGATTCGCTTCGATGACGACCTCGAAGCCTATGTCCATCAACTCCACGCCACCACCGACACCGCAATCTACGGACGCAAAACCTTTCAGATGATGGCGGGTTACTGGCCCACCGTGCTCGATGACCCCGAAAGCACGCCGGGGGCGCGCGATCACGCTCGCTGGCTGCAAGCTGCGACCAAAATCGTGGTCTCGACGACGATTGACCAACCGGCGTGGGCGAAGACGGTCGTGCTGCGCGAGAATTTCGCCGAAGAACTGGCGAACATGAAGGCGCAGCCCGGCAAAAACCTCTGGCTGATCGGCAGCCCGACGCTGGTGCACAGCTTGATGCTGCATGACTTGATCGACGAGTATCGCCTCAACGTCAACCCGGTCGCCATCGGCAGCGGCATTCCCCTGTTCGCCGGGTTGGAGCAGTCGGTCGATCTGCGCCTGCTGGAGACGAAAACCTTCGACGGCGTCGTGGCGCTCCGCTACGAACGGGCGCGCGACTAAATGCTGCATGATGACCTATCATAGGCTAGTAGTCCATCAAGAAAATAAGCTGAGGTACCGATTGACCTCACCCGCTTCGCTGCGCTCAGCCGCCCTCTCCACTTTGTGGAGAGGGCACGACCGTTAGGTCGGGGTGAGGTGTCTTTAAACTACAAGAAACCTTCTTGATAAGGTTAAGTACTGGAAATGTCTTAAGTCGTCCCCAGCATAAGGTCAGCAGCCCAGACCCAGACTATGCGCTCAAAAAAAGGCGATCGAGCAGAAAAGAGATGGGCTAGAGCGCCAGGCGGTGTTTTACTATGCCGATGAATTCAATGTCACCTGGTTGCCCACGTTGCGGGCGATGTGGAGTCCCAAAGGACAGCAGATCATGATCCCGACACCCCACCAGCAAACCAAGCATTATGGCATCGGCGCAGTCAATTATCATACCGGGCAGATAGTGGCTTTGATTCGCCCGCATAAACGTCGTCAGGAGATTGCGGAATTGCTCCAAAAGCTCTTGGACATCCACCCTACAGAAACGATTTACGTGGTCTGGGACAATGCCACTACTCACCAGGATGATGCGATTGAGGCGTTGTTACGTGCGGCGGCGGGACGCTTGGTGCTGCTCTATCTACCCACCTACAGCCCCTGGCTCAATCCCATCGAAATGCTGTGGCGGCATCTGCGCCGAGTGGTGACACATTGCGTAGAGTAAGGAGAACGAAATGAGTAAAGTGTTCTTCGCCATGGGCATTTCACTGGACGGTTTCACCGCTGGAGCGAACGTTGGTGTTGAGGAACCGATGGGTATAGGGGGTGAGCGGCTTCATGATTGGTTGTTCGCTCACAAGACAGAAGAAGAATCCCTAGCCTTCCAGAATGAGGCATTCGAGCGGGTGGGGGCGGTCATCATCGGCAGGCGTACTCTCGATCTCGGACTTGATCCTTGGGGAGACAACCCGCCTTATCATGCGCCCTGTTTTATCGTCACGTCGACGCCGCATGAGACGATTGTCAAAGCAGGCGGTACGTCGTTTACCTTCGTTACCGACGGGATCGAAAGCGCGCTTGAGCAAGCAAGGGCAGCCGCCGGCGGCAAAGATATTCGGGTGTTGGGCGGCGCGACTCTCGCTCGGCAATACCTAAAAGCAGGACTGTTGGACGAAATACAGATCGATCTGGTGCCTTTACTGCTTGGCGGCGGAACCCGCTTGTTCGAGGATGTCGGCAGCCAAGCGATTGAACTAGAGCAAACCAGCGTTGTAGCAGAACCGGGAGTCACTCACCTCACCTATCGCGTCCTCAAGTAAGCGACGCGCCCGTCGATAACTTTTCGACGCGCCGGTAGCTGCTGCGACTGCCCGCCGCCCGCTTCGGGTTGGCGGGCAGTTTTGCGCCGCCGAGTCTCCTATCTCTACAATGGGTTATGTGAAGCTATAATCGCCTGAGTGTAGAGCCTTAGGGATGACCGATGGACACTATCGAGAGCCAGATCAACCCGGAAGACGAGCGTTTCAAGGCGAACGCCGCCCATAACCGCGCGCTGGCGGCGGAACTGCGCCAACGGTTAAGCCTCGTCCGCGAGGGCGGTGGCGAGCGCTACCGCCAGCGCCAGCAGGAGCAGGGCAAGCTGTTCGTCCGCGACCGGGTGGATCGGCTGCTCGACCCCGGATCGCCGTTTCTGGAGATCGCGCCGCTGGCGGCGTGGGGCATGTATGAGGACGAAGGCGGCGCGCCGTCGGCGGGCATCGTGGCAGGCATCGGGCGGGTCAGCGGGGTCGAGTGCCTGATCGTCGCCAACGACGCGACGGTCAAGGGCGGCAGCTATTTCCCGCTGACGGTCAAGAAGCATCTGCGCGCCCAGCAGATCGCGCTCGAAAACAATCTCCCCTGCCTCTATCTGGTGGACAGCGGCGGGGCGTTCCTGCCGATGCAGGACGAGGTTTTCCCCGATGCCGACGACTTCGGGCGCATCTTCTACCATCAGGCGATCATGAGCGCGGCGGGCATCCCCCAGATCAGCGCGGTCATGGGAAGCTGCACGGCGGGCGGCGCTTACGTCCCGGCGATGTCCGACGAGACCGTGATCGTCAACGGCACCGGCACGATCTTTCTGGGCGGTCCCCCGCTGGTCAAGGCGGCGACCGGCGAGGAAGTCAGCGCCGAAGACCTCGGCGGGGCGCTGGTGCATACGCGCATTTCCGGCGTCGCCGATCACTTCGCCGAGGACGACGATCACGCCCTGGAAATTCTGCGCGACATCGTGGCGACGCTCAACCGATCCGCGAAAGCCGCGCCGCCGCAGCCGAGCGAAGACCCGCTCTACGATCCACAGGAGTTGTACGGCATCCTTCCGGCGAGCTTCCGCGAGACCTACGACGCCCGCGAACTGATCGCGCGGATCGTGGACGGCAGCCGCTTCCGCGAGTTCAAAGCCAACTACGGCACGACGCTGGTCACGGGTTTCGCCGCCATCGAGGGCTACCCGGTCGGCATCCTCGCCAACAACGGCGTGCTCTTCAGCGAGTCGGCGCTCAAGGGGGCGCACTTCGTCGAACTCTGCACCGCGCGCAACATTCCGCTGCTGTTTCTGCAAAACGTGACCGGCTTCATGGTCGGGCGCGAGTACGAAGCAGGCGGCATCGCCAAAGACGGCGCGAAGCTGGTGCACGCCGTCGCCAACGCCGCCGTCCCCAAGCTGACGGTGATCGTCGGCGGCAGTTTCGGCGCGGGCAATTACGGCATGTGCGGGCGCGCTTACAATCCGCGCTTTCTGTGGATGTATCCCAACAGCCGCATCAGCGTGATGGGCGGCGAGCAAGCCGCCAACGTCCTCTTAACCGTCAAGCTCGATCAAATGGCAAGGCGAGGTGATCCACAAGCGGGAGATGACCATGATGACAAGCGAAGAGCAGGAGGCGTTCAAAGCGCCGATTCTGGAAAAGTACGAGCGCGAAGGCAGCCCCTACTACTCGACCGCGCGCCTGTGGGACGACGGCATCCTCGACCCGCCGGAGACGCGGCGCGTGCTCGGTCTCGCCCTCAGCGCCTGCGCCAATCAGCCGAGCCGCGCGACGAAGTACGGTGTTTTCAGGATGTAAGGCGAAAAGCTGGATTAGTCTTAGTTCTTTCAAACTTTGATATCATCACAGGATTGACAATGGATACGTTTGACCTGAATTGGCGCGAGACGAAGGGTCTCCATAAACAATGATAAGGACTGATACGCGATCTTAGGTGGTGTAGCCATCGAATATTATTGGCTATTTCAGGATGGATGCTATTCAACGGTGACACAGGATACCAAACGAATTTGTTTACGAGTGTGGTATCAGGAATTTTTACAATTACGTGCTAGATCGACGTGCGGAACAAAGAGAAAGACAACGCCTAAAGAACTCGCTGATTTATCGCGTAAGTAGCGAGGTTCACGCAGAAGCAATCCGAGCAATAGAAGAACTGGTCATCAAGGGTGGTTACATGATGGATCACTAAGGTGGCGCGATGCTTCATCGCGCAAATTTAGAGAACGTAAGTTTGGAGGCTGTAGGTTTTGAGCTAGATCCACCACATCGTAATAGGCGGATATGACCTATCTGGAACAAATTTAAGCCAAGCGAGGATATCGCGTAAAATCATGGCATTATCGAAAAATGAGTGGTATACGTGCACAAATCGCTGTTTGGCGGCACGCCTTGACGACGCTCGAACTGATTGCGAATTGCAGCCTTAAGAGAACGTAAATCTTTACTTGGCTGCATTTGTCGCGGCTGCAAACTTATGAACGTGCAACGTAACTCGGGTCGAAATCCGATGCAGGGTAGTGAAATGCGATGAGGATACAATACTTCGGACGGCAAGACGCCGGTAAGCTGATCGGAAATATTGCCGAATTTCGGTGCAATAACTTTCCAGACCATTGGAGCCTGCCTGATTGTGTAGAACAGATATTCAAATCTCATAGAAGATCACGCCGAAGAAGTAAGCTGAGATACACAAGTTCGGCGGTTCAGGATGTAAGTTGAGCGTCTACGAGAAAAGACCCATCAGCTACGTATTACGACTATTGTGAATGAGACTTATGTGCTGACAATCAGATCATCCCCTACGACGAACTAGAGATTGAACCGCTCGATCAAGCGGAGATCGAGCGGCGCGCGCCCGAGCTGGTACGAGACGTGGCGCGAGCGCATCCGCCAGTGGATCGCCGATCATGCCGCCGACGATCTCGCCGAGATCGTGCTGCTGGTGCCCGATCTGCTGGTGCTGCTGCTGCGCCTCGCCCGCGATCCGCGCGTGCCGTGGACGCTCAAGGGGCAGCTTTTGCTGGCGGCCGCCTACGTGATCAGCCCGTTCGACCTGATGCCGGAGGCGCTGCTGGGCGTGATCGGCTTGGCGGACGACGCGGGGGTGTTGGCGCTGGTGCTGATGTGGCTCAAGGGCGTCACCAGCGTCGATCAGCAAGTGCTGCGCGACAACTGGTCGGGGCGCGACGACGTGATCACGGTGATCGACAGGCTC
Source organism: uncultured Chloroflexia bacterium (assembly GCA_963826685.1). Classification (GTDB taxonomy): domain Bacteria; phylum Chloroflexota; class Anaerolineae; order Aggregatilineales; family Phototrophicaceae; genus Flexifilum. Next base: position 65,832 of record CAWGYC010000016.1, read on the forward strand.
AACGCGAAGATCGCCGAGAACGCGGATCGGCTGTTCAGCGACAAGGTGTGGCGCAAGCTGCGCCAGCGCTTCGCTAAAGGCGAAAAGCGGCGGTTTTCGCTGCGGCGAGGGCGTCGCTGGTGACGAAGTGTGAAGCCTATTCCATAATTACATGAAATTCATAAAAAATTCCGTTTATTTCTTATAACTTACCCTATACTTTAGACAAATGAAAAACAAACTATCGACCAAGGGTGCTTAGGACCGAGCGCACCCGGTGTTGTCGTCGGGCGGCAGGGCGCGCTCAAGCGTAGGTAGGGGACTGATCGACTTGCTGACAAAACCTCACCCCCCGACCCCCTCTCCATTATATGGAGAGGGGGAGAAGTGCAGGACAACAACGTGATTTCAAGGTCAGCGATCCGCAAAATTGGCGAAACGCAAAACGCTTAAATCACCTTAGTTATAACAATCCCGTAACAAGGATTGAAAGTTTTCTCAGAAACCGGATAATGTTTTACAAGCGCTTACAATTCTCTAGGATTAGGGTTAGTCCCGTTTGAGCGGCGGGGAATGTTCGATGGTTACGTCCGTCACCGATACGATGAAGTGAGATCGATGAAGCTGTTCGTCAGTTATGCGCGGGTGGATAAAAAATACTGCGACCAGATTATCGGGCTGCTCGACATCCACGACGTCTGGCACGATCAGCGCTTGCGGGTCGGGCAGAAGTGGTGGGACGAGATCGTCCGGAAGCTGCATTGGAGCGAGGGCTATATCTACCTGCTTTCCACCAACTCGGCGTCGTCGGAATACTGCCGCCGCGAATTTGAAATTGCCCAGAGCCTCAACAAGCCGATCTTTCCGGTGCTGATCCAGCGCGGCACGGAGATTCCAGAGCAGTTGTGCAGTATGCCCTGCATCGACTTGAGCGATCAACTGGACGTGCAAGGGGTCAAAGCGCTGCTGACGACGCTCTGGCGGGTCGAGCGGGAGATCGTCGCTCATCCGCCGGTTGTGCCGCCGATGCCAGCGGCGCCACCCTCTGAGCCGGAGATCGGCGGCGCGGCGCTGCTCGACGAAGCCGTCCGCGCCTTCGAGCGCTGCGACTACGACAAAGCGGTCTTTCTGCTCAAGAAGGTGCAGGAGAGCTTGTATACGCCGCGCTTCATCAGCGTAGAGGCGATGCTGCGGCAGGCGGAAGCGGGACTCGAACGGCAGGCGTACCTGCGCGACGCGCAGCGTGAATACGCGCCGATTGCCCGGATGATGCGCAACGAAACCTCGCGCTCGCTGGGCTGTGCCTCGTTTCGGGCGTTTCAGGCGTCGTTCCCCGATTACGACCCGGAAAACTTGGCGGAAATCTACGAGCAGACGATTCACGCGCGCCCGCCGTTCAACTTCGAAAAAGCCATGCCGATGCTGGAGTGGTGCCGCATCCCGGCGGGCAAAGTGATGATCGAGCGCAACCACTCGAAAAAGACGTTCGACGTGCCGGAATTCCACTTGAGCAAGTATCCGGTCACGAACGCACAGTTCCAATCGTTCATCGACGCGCCCGACGGCTACAAGAATCCCGCGTGGTGGCAGTCGTCGCCGGAGGTGCAGCGCTGGCACGTCGAGCACGCTACCGCGATTGCCTCAGCCGCCAACCGCGACGGTCACCCGCGCGCCTTCGTCTGTTGGCACGAGGCATCGGCGTTCTGTCAGTGGCTGTCGTTCAAGACCGGCTGCTCGATCAAGCTGCCGACCGAGCAGCAGTGGCAGCGCGCCGCTCAGGGCGATAGTAACAGCGCCTATCCTTGGGGTGCGCGCTTCGACAAGACGCTGTGCAACTGCAAAGAAGCCGAACTGCGCGGGACGACGCCGGTCACGCAGTACCCCAAGAGCGCCAGCCCCTACGGCGTCTGCGATCTGCTGGGCAATGTATGGGAGTGGTGCGCCAACGGGCACGCCGTCGGCGACATCACCGACGTGAGCGTCGACATTCAGCGGGTGGTGCGCGGCGGCTCGTTCATGAGTTCCAAGCGGCGGACGAACATCAATTTCTTCTACTACCTCAATCCGCTCTACCGCTACCAGTCGATTGGCTTCCGCATCGCCCGCGAAGTCGATGCCAATTCCAAGTAAAACTGCATGATCGCGCAGGTTGCGATGCCGTACAATGGGAACAAGTTGTCAAAGGGCGTTACATGTAACGCCCCTACCAAGACCTGCCCGTGAATCCTGCTGGATGCAATACTGACGATGACTGAGACTCCTCGCGCGCGCCGGACGTGGCGCGAACACGGTAAATCGTTTTTAGGCGCGCTGCTGATCGTCGCCGTGACCTTCGGCGCGATTGAGTTGGGGCTGCGCTGGATCGATCCGTGGGGGATACGCTACTTCACCGATCTGGAAACGCTGGCAAACAACATTTTTACGCCTGATCCGCTGCGCGGTTACACGCTGCGCGACGGCGTGTATCACCTGAGCAACTGGACACTGACGGTCGCCGACGACGCCCGCGTCATCCCGACGACGGCAGCCAGCGCCGCCTGCGAGGTCGCCATTCTGGGCGATTCGGTGGCGATGGGCAACGGCGTCAGCGACGATCAGGTCTGGATCAACCAGATCGCGCCGAAGTACCCGAACGTCCGCTTCGTCAACTACGGCGTGACTCAGTACAACAGCAGCAACGTGCTGGGTACGCTGCATAAATACCCCGATGCCGACGCCTACCTGTACCTGATCATTTACAACGACGTGAACCCGGCGATTGACGTGACGACGCAGCGTTTCAGCGGGGCGCGCTCCAACGAGCTGATGATGATCCGCTACCTGAACTTCGCTCTGTATCACGGCGGGGACAGCGACCGTCCGACCTTCGACGATCCGGCGGCGCTGCTGCCCGAAACGCCGGATTCCGAGCGATTCTTCGCCGATCTTGACCAAATTACGGCGGATTCGCGGGTGACGCTGGCGGCATTCGCCGACGAACCGCTGACCAACAGCATCGCCGCGAAGGGGTACAACGTTAGCGTGCTGCCGCCGTATCCGGGCGAATATCGCAACAGTTACACCGACTATCACCTCAATCCGCAGGGCAACGCGGTGCTGGCGGGGATGCTCGATCCGACGATTGGGGCGATGGTCACAGGCGCGTGCGGGTGAGCAACCAACCTCACCCCTAAATAGGCTTGTCCGGTACTCGAATCAGCATCATTTGTCTCTTGCTGCCGCTGCTGACCCCACCCCCGACCCCTCCCCGACTTCAGGGAGGGGAGCGTACACGCCGTTGGCTGCCGACACGCTGCGTTTTTCCTGAAGCTGCGAGGCAAGTGCCGACGATTCGGGGCACGGTTAGGGAGCACGGCTATGTATTGAATACCGGACAAGCCTTAAATCCCCTCTCCATGCAATGGAGAGGGGGAGAAAAGCAATTTCTCTAATTCGCTAAACTGCATTATCGCTCCTCGATAGTCCACGACCATGTAGCGGGCGAACACATAGGTTCGCCCCTACAGAGATCGTTAGAACACGATCACGCCGCGCGCGACGGTGCCGGTCAGCATTTCGGCGAAGGCTTCGTTGATCTGATCCAGCCGCCAGTGGCGCGAGACCAACTCATCCAATTTCAATTTGCCGTCGACGTAATAGTCGAGCAGCAGCGGGAAGTCGCGGCGAGCATCGACCGAGCCGTAGTAACTGCCCTTGATGGTCTTCTCCTCGCGCGTGATGATCGCGCCGGGGAGGTTGGTCGCCGACCCCATCGGCGACAAGCCCGCCAGCACCACCGATCCGCCGGGACGGGCGGCGGCGAACGCCAGTTCTTGGAGCGCGGGCAGCCCGACCGCCTCGAACGACCGATCCGCGCCGCGCCCGCCGGTGAGGGCGCGCACGTCGTCCACGACTTGATCGCTGGCGACGATGAAATCGGTCGCGCCGAACTGCCGCGCCAGCGACTCCTTCGCCGGGTTGGAATCGACGGCGATGATCGTGCTCGCGCCCGCCAGCGCCGCGCCCTGCAGCGTGTTCAAGCCGACGCCCCCGCAGCCGATCACGACCACGCTTTCGCCCGCCTGCACTGGCGAGGTGTAGAGCGCCGCGCCGACGCCGGTCGCCACCGCGCAGCCGACCAGCGAGGCGGTGGTCAGGGGCACGTCGCGGCGCACGGGGATGCAGCTTTGCTCCGGCACAACGGTGTACTCGGCGAAAGCAGCCAACCCGCAGTAGGCGTAGACCGGATCGCCATTGCGCGAGAGGCGCGTCGTGCCGTCGAGCATGGTTCCCGCCCAGATCGGCGCGGTGAAGGTGTCGCAGAGGTTGGGCTGATCGTGCTGGCAGTAGAAGCACTCGCCACAGGCGGGGCACCAGTTGAGGACGACGTGATCGCCGACCTGAACGTGAGTCACGCCGCTGCCGACCGTCTCGACGACGCCCGCGCCCTCGTGCCCGGCGACGACCGGCAGCGGGTGCTTGGTCGATCCGCTGACGAGGTGGTAATCGCTGTGGCAGACGCCGCAGGCGGCGAGCTTGACGCGCACCTCGCCCGCGCGTGGGTCGGCGAGGTCAAGGGTTTCGATGGTGAAGGGGGTGTTCGGTTGGTGCAGTACGGCAGCTTGGATACGCATTGGTGAGTCCTTTGGTGTCGAATTGCGCTCGATTTTAACCCGCTCAGGGCGAGAATGCGCTACTCTAGACGATAGTTCGCCGGGAGGTAAGACGATGCGTTCACCGATTTTGCGGGCGGAACTGCACTATCAACGCTCTGGAGCCGGGGGACGGTCACGGCGCTGGTTCGTGCGGCTGATCTTTGGCATCGGGCTGGCGGTGTCGCTGTTGGTCGTCGGCATGGAGTTCTTGGCGGCGATAAGCTGGGAGTTCGGGCAGTTGTTGATCCAGTCGGACGCACTGATCGTGATCGTCGGTCACGTGCTGCCGAGCGTGATCCTGCTGCCGCTGACGCTGCTGGTGGACGTGGTGCTGGTGCTGCGGACGCTGCTGCTGGCGGCGGACGCCATCGCCCGCGAGCGGCGCGGTAGGACGTGGCAACTGCTGCTGCTGTCGGTGCAGACGCCGCGCCAACTTGTGATCGGCAAATGGTGGGCGACGGTGCTGCACTTCACGCCGCAGTATCTGCTGCTGGCGGCGCTGCGCGTTGGCGTGATCGTCTACATCGGGCTGGAACGCTACCGGATCGACTACTTCTATTACGGCAGCAATTCGCATCAATTCCTCATGCACACCCAACCGCTGACGTTCCTCGTCGCGCCTTCGACGCTGATCCTCGGCGCGGCGGTGATCACGGCGTTTACGCTCGTCAATCTGCTGTTTACGGCGGCGCTCGGCGTGCTGATCGCGGCGATCTGGCGCAGCGGGCATACGGTCGAGCAGATGATTCTCGCCGTTGTGCTGCGGGGCGTGCTGCTCGGTCTGCCTGCGCTGCTCTTGTGGAGCACCGTCGCGGGCAGTCCGTTTCCCGACGCCGTGCTGCGGCAGACCTTGAGCGTTTCGCTGGTCGACAACGGCACGCTGATCACGGCGGCGCTGCTGACGTCGCCGCGCAATCAACTCAACTTCCTGCTCACGCCGACGGGAACGGGCTTCTACCTGCCCACTTTGATCCCGTATCTGTTGAGCGGCTACGTTCTGATCGCGGGCGCTGCGCTGCTGATCGCGGTGCGGCGGGTAAAAAGATGACCCCACCCCCGACCCCTCCCCGAATTCAAGGAGGGGAGAGTGCCTTCGCCCGTTTCGGGTGTGCGTCGTCGAGCTGGATGATTGATCGAGAGGGCAGAGGTGAATTTGAACATCTTTATGCGTCGTTCTAGATAGTCATTCATTTTCTTGGCGTCTTGGCGGTTCACCCTCTCTTTTGGGTTTTGAATTGATCCTACTTTGGCGGTTTAATAGTAGAAAATTTGTTTGGTGGGGTGAGGCGATGGCGAAAAAATCGGACGACTTACTGAACGAAATCATCGCGCGGCGGCGGGCGAAACAGCTTGAGCCGCAGCAGGACGTGCTGGCGCGGGTGCTCGACGACCTGAACGCCTTCGACACGCTGGAAGCGCTGAAACGGCGGACGAAACTGTGCTATGGACCGCAAGTGCTGCGCGGGGCGACGATGGGCGTGGTCGTTTGGCGGCGCGCGCCGGGGTACTACGGCTACAAAACGCTGTCGCTGATCGGGGTATGGGGGGTGCTGCGCGACGATCAGCCCTACGTCGTGATCGGCAAGAAGCTGCTGGCGTTCAGCCCGCCGTTCTACGACGCCGATGCCTACGCTAAGCTGATCCGCAAGAACTACGATCTGTACTATCACGACGACGGCACGCCACCGGCGAAACCAGCATTTGCGGTGCATTACGATGCCGAAACGCGGCTCGACCTGCGGGCGACGGTCGCGCGGGAGCTGGCGAAGCTGTGAGTGCTGACCCCACCCCCGACCCCTCCCCGAATTCAGGGAGGGGAGAGTGCCCTCGTCTGTTTTATCTGATAGTCTGGACAATGGATGAGTTTTTCAACGCGCTCACGTTTGACTAGACGTCGAGGTCGCCGTCGATGTCGAGCAGGTCGCCGAAGATCGGGTCGTCAGTGTCGTGGTCGACCGGCTTATACGGCTCGGTGCGGCGCGATCCGAGGCGCGGGGAGGCAGGGTCGAGGGGCTGATCGGTTGGCGGAGTCGCCGTCGGGACAAAGCGGTGCTGCCCGGATGGGGCATTGGCATCGCGGACTGCTTGTCGGGCGAGCGCGCTGTCGAAATCCTCGGCTTGAGCCAGCGAACGCAGGTCGGGCTTGGGCGACTTGATGTAGGTCGGCTGGTCGTCGGCGTCATCCTTGGCATTGCGCGCCAGCAGCGCGAAAAAGCTCATGAAGTTGCGCCCGGTGAAGCGCAGCAGAAACAAGAACATCACCGCGAACATCACCAGACAGATCACCGCCAAGCCAACTAAGGCAACGATCACCAATGCGTTGTTCGGCATCGCCTAACCCTCGAACAAATAAGCTGATTCGGCTCCATTGTACCATCAATGTAAATACAACCTCACCCCCGACCCCTCTCCATTGCATGGAGAGGGGAGCAAGGCTAAGCGCGATGGGTGCGGGGCGTTATCTCAGGCGGCGAGCAAAGAGCAAAAGATTTAACGCAAAGGCGCGAAGGCGCAAGGACGCAAAGAAGGGCTAAAGACAACTTTTCAGACACAGTGTAGGAGAAGCCGGGGGCGATTTGGTGAAAGCTGAGCGTTTACGCTAGGGGGCTTTCGTGGATAATGAAGGAACGGTTGAGAGCAAGCGCACTAGGAACCCATTATGCGAAATTACGTGTCACAAAGTGTCCAGAATATGCGCCCGTCCGGCATTCGTCGCTACTTCGACATCGCCGCGACGATGAAAGACGTGATCACGCTGGGCATTGGCGAACCGAACTTCACGACGCCGCAGCACATCATGGACAAGGGCATTGAATCGCTGGAGCGCGGGCAGACCGGCTACACCTCCAACGCCGGACTATTCGAACTGCGCGAGGCGATCTCGTGCCACATGCAGCGGCTCTATGACTTGTACTACGCGCCGGACGATCAAGTGCTGGTGACGGTCGGCGTCAGCGAAGCGCTGTACATCGCGCTGCGGGCGATCCTCGATCCGGGCGACGAAGTGCTGGTGGTGCAGCCCTGTTTCGTCGCCAACGCCGCCGCCGTCGAGATGGCGGGGGGCGTCCCGGTGATCGTCAACGCCTACGTCGAGAACGAATTTCAGGTCACCGGCGCGGAACTGGAAGCCGCCGTCACGCCGCGCACTAAAGCGATCCTGATCAGCTACCCGAACAACCCGACCGGCGCGATTTTGACGCTGGAGCACATGCGCGAAGTCGCCGCCGTCGCCGAGAAATACGATCTGCTGGTGATCTCGGATGAGATTTACGAGCGGCTGGTCTACGCCGAGGCGCACACCTGCTTCGCCACCCTGCCGGGGATGTACGAGCGCACGATTGTCATGAGCGGGGTGAGCAAATCGTATGCCATGACCGGCTGGCGGATCGGCTACGTCGCCGCGCCGCGCGAGTTGATGACGGCGATGAAGAAGCTGCACCAATACCTGATCATGTCCGCGCCGACGATTGGACAGGTCGCGGCGATGCAAGCGATCCTGCACGGTGACGACGACGTCGAGCGGATGCGTCAAGCCTACGACGAGCGCCGCCGCTTGATCGTCGGCGGTTTCAACGACATGGGGCTGACCTGCTTCGAGCCGCGCGGCGCGTTCTACGCCTTCCCCAACATCGAGATCACCGGGCTGAGCGACGAGGATTTCTGCGAGACGCTGCTGCGCGAAGAACAGGTCGCGGTGGTGCCGGGGAGCGCCTTCGGCGAGAGCGGCAGTGGCTTCGTCCGCGCCAGTTACACCAACAGCACGGAGAATATCGAGACGGCGCTGGAACGAATGCGGCGGTTTATGCGCCATCACGGTTAAAGCTGCGTTATACTTCTCCATCTAAGGTCAAGAACCCCATCAACATCGGGGTTCTTTGATTTCCAAAATCTGACTTTGTGGTCAAAAGTTCCTATAATATATAAGTGCCGTCGCAATAACGTTAGGCTATCATTCTCCTCACGCACCTTTGGCGAAGGCGTCGATTCTATGGTTGGAACACCCGCGTTGATTCTGGTGGCGCATGGCAGCGCCCAAGAAACCGCCGCCAGCGTACAGAAATTGCAGCAGGAAAATTTCCGGGTTGAGCTGGTCGGAGATGCTGCGTCGCTGCTGACGGCATTCGCCCGACTCTCACCGCAAGCGATCCTGCTCGACGGCGCGCTGCCGGGTGGTGACGCCTACGCCATCTGCGCGCGGCTGCACGGGGAGAGTAAGGTGCCGATCTTGATGCTCACGCCCAACGACGCCGACGAGATCGGGCGGGCGCTGCGGGCGGGGGCAAAGGACGTACTGACCAAGCCGGTCGTGATGCCGCTGCTCTGTCTGCGGCTGCGGGCGCTGATCGACGGGCAAAAGCTCGCCGATCAAAACGGGGAGCACGAACGACGCTGGCAGCAAATCTTCGAGCGCAACCGCGCGATCCAGTTGATCGTCAATCCGCAGAGCGGGCAGATCATCGACGCGAACCCGGCAGCCTGCGCTTTGTACGGCTATTCACGCGAAGAATTTCTGCAAAAAGCGATCACCGACATCGACGTGCCGGTCGATTGGGACGACGAACAGCCGTCGATGTTCAGTTTCCGCCACCGGCTGGCTTCGGGCGAAACCCGCGACGTTTCGATTTTCTCCAACCCGATGGAACGTGACGGGCAAATGTTATTGTATTTGATTGTAAGCGCTCCCAAGTGGCGTCGCCCCGGCGCTGACGACGATCAGCGGCGGCTGGCGGAGGCGCTGCGGAATACGGCGTCGGTGCTGTCGAGCACGCTCGACCAGAACGAAGTGCTCGACCGGATTCTCGAACAGGTCAATTCCGTCGTGCCCAACGACAGCGCCAATATCATGCTGATCGAGGCGAACGTGGCGCGGGTGGCGCGCGCGCGCGGCTACGAGGGTCGGGTCACGCCGGTGACGATGGACGGCATCCGGCTCAAAGTTCAGGAAGTGCCGCTGCTCAACTGGATGATCGAGAACAACAGCGCCATCGCCATGCCCGACACCGACGCCTCGACCGATTGGGTGATGACCGACCCGGCTTATGGATGGCTGAAATCCTACGTCGCCGCGCCGATTCGGATCGGCAACCACGTCATCGGTTTCCTCAACCTCGACAGCGCGATCCCCAACCGCTTCACGTCGGCGGATGCCGACCGGCTGCAAGCCTTCGCCGATCAAGCGGCGATTGCGATCCGCAACGCGCGGCTGTACGACCGGGTGCGGCATCAAGCCGCCGAGATGGAACGGCGCGTCCAGCAGCGCACGTCGGAACTGGAATACGAGCGCGGTCAACTGCGGGCGATCATGGACGCGATGACCGAGGGCGTCGCCTACACCGAGGCGGTCGACGACGATTACCGCACGCGCTACGTCAACCGGGCGCTGTCGGAGATCACCGGCTACAGCGCCGAAGAGTGGAATCAGCATTCGCTAGCTCTCTTTCACAACAAAACCATGAGCGATGCCGAATTTGACGCGCTGCTGAACACAGCCATCGCTGACCTGAGACAGGTCGGCTTCTGGCGCACTGAAATTCGACTGATGCGCAAAAATGGCACCGAATTCGACGCCAGCGTGATCACGACCCGCATCGACGGGCAAAACGGCGAGATCGCCAGCGCGGTCAGCGTGATCCGCGACATCAGCAAAGAGAAGGCGCTCCAGCAGCAAAAGGAACGCTTCGTCGCCCACGCCTCGCACGAACTGCGCACGCCGATCACCAACCTCAAGACCCGGCTTTACCTGATGCGCCGCCAGCCCGAACGCATCGAGGAACACATGCGCGTGCTGGAGCAGGTGACGGACCGCATGAAGCGCTTGGCGGAAGACCTGCTCGACATTTCGCGGTTCGAGCGTGGGGTGATCGAAATCAAGCGCGAGCCGGTGGTCCTGCAAGAGATGATCGAAAACCTCGTGCTGGTGCAGCGCGCCGAAGCCGAACGCAAGCATTTGACGCTCGGCTGCACGCTGCCCGACGAACCGACTGTCGTCTTCGCGGACGCGGAGCGGCTGGCGCAGGTGATCACGAACCTGATGATCAACGGGATCAACTACACGCCGGAGGGCGGACGGATCGACGTGCGGCTGAGCCGGGTGGACGAGGGCGGCGAACCGCAAGCCGTGATCGAGGTCGAGGACACCGGCATCGGCATTGGCGAGGAACATCTGCCGCACATCTTCCAGCCGTTCTACCGGGTGGTCAGCCAAGTCGAGGGCACGGGGCTGGGCTTGAGCATCACCAAAGAGATCGTCGAACTGCACGGCGGCAGCCTCACCGTGACCAGTCACGAGGGCGAAGGCAGCTGCTTCCGCTTCTCGCTGCCGCTGATCACGACGCCGGAGTTAAGCGAATCCAGCGAGGTCTGATGGTCTCGCCGCGCGAACTGGCGGAGGCATTCCTGCAAGCGGGCGAACTGGAAGATGCTTGCGCCGCGCTCGATCAACTGCTTGAGAGCCAACCTACGGATAGTGAGGCGCGCCGACTGCGGGCGGCGGTGCTGCTGCGGCTGCCCGGTCGCCAGCGTGACGCGCTGCGCGACCTCGACGCGATCCGCGAACCAACCTCCGACGATTATCTGCTGCGGGCGCAAATCTGCGCCGTGCTCGGCGACGACGACGGCGCAATTACGGCGCTTTGGCAAGCGTGGAACGAGAGTCGTGAGCTACGGACGGCTGATCTGCTGTTGCAACACCTGTATCAGCGCGGCGAGTTCGCGCGCGGGCTGCATCTGCTGGTGCAACTGCCGAAAACGTGGCGCTGGTTGGCGTGGCGCGGCGACTTCACCGTGCTGCTGGGCGAGGATGCCGGGGCAATCGTGGATTACGGCGCGGCGCTGGACGATCTGGCGCGAGCCGAAGACAGCGCGCTTTTGGCGACGCAGCAGGCGTATCTGCTGCTTAAGCGCGCTGAGGTCAATCGCCGTCTCAAGCGCTGGGCGGAGGCTGATGCCGACTATCAAGCGGCGGGCGCGATCATACCCAACGATCCAACCATCCCCGCCTTCCGGGCGCAGATCACCGCCGAGCAAGAAGATTGACCTCACCCCCCAGCCCCCTCCTATCAGGGGTAGGTTTTTAACTCTGCGCTTACCTCACCCCTAAATAGACTTGTCCGGTACTCGAATCAGCATCATTTGTCTCTTGCTGCCGCTGCTGACCCCACCCCCGACCCCTCCCCGACTTCAGGGAGGGGAGCGTACACGCCGTTGGCTGCCGACACGCTGCGTTTTTCCTGAAGCTGCGAGGCAAGTGCCGACGATTCGGGGCACGGTTAGGGAGCACGGCTATGTTTTGAATACCGGACAAGCCTTAAATCCCCTCTCCATTACATAGAGAGGGGACTTTAAAGACCCTTTGCAAGCTGTTTTTACCCCCTCTCCGTTGCATAGCTGAGGGGGAGCCAAGCGTAGCGCAGCGGGGTGAGGTTCGTGTCACATCCAACCGGGGGCGGATTTGCGTATAATAAGCAGAGTCGCAAACCAACATTCCCAATGAGGCACTATGAATGCACGGAGCCATGCCGTCGTGATCGGCGGCAGCATTGCCGGGCTGTGGACAGCGCGCGTCCTCGCCGACCATTTCGAGCGCGTGACCGTGATCGACCGCGATCACTACCCCGACGACCCGGAAGCGCGGAAAGGTGTCCCGCAGGGGAAACAGCTTCACGTCTTGCTGGTGCGCGGGCAGCAAATCCTTGACCAACTGTTCCCCGGCTTGACGCAGGAACTCGAAGCCGAGGGCGTCTCGATGCTGCGCTGGACGCAGGACACGCCCAACTACGGCGTCAATGGTCAATGGGGAGCGCCCTTCCCGTTCGGCTACCGGACGATGGGCGTCAGCCGTCTGCTGCTGGAATGGCACATCCGCCAGCGCTTGATCCAGAATTCGAAGATCAGCTTCGTCGAGGGGCGGCAGGTGATCGGGCTGTGCGCCACCGACGATCACGCGCGGATCACCGGCGTAAGGCTGCGGGCGACGGGCGCGGAGCGCGCCAGCGCGGGCGAGGAAACGCTCGCCGCCGACCTGATCGTCGATGCCAGCGGGCGCGAATCGCACGCGCCGGAGTGGTTGCAGACGCTCGGCTATGCCGCGCCGGAAGAAACGGTCGTCGATTCGCAGGTCGGCTACGCGACGCGCTGGTACAAGCGTCCCGATAAGCTCGACGTGGCGTGGAAGTCGATGATGATCCAGTCGCGCAGCGGCAACACGGCTCGCAGCGGCGTGATCTACCCGATTGAGCAGGGCGAGTGGACGGTGCTGATGGTCGGGGTGCGGGTGCCGCTGCCCGCCGACGAGGAGGCTTATCTCGAATTCGCGCGGACGCTGCCGCAGCCCGACATCTACGAGGCGATCAAGGATGCCGAGCCGATCACCCCGATCTATCGCTACCAGCGCACGGCGAACCAGATGCGGCGCTACGGCGCGCTCAAGCGGCTGCCGGATGGCTTCGTCTTGATCGGCGATGCGGTCTGCGCCTTCAACCCGGTCTTCGGGCAGGGGATGACTGTCAGCGCGATGGAGGCGCTGCTGCTCGACGGCGAACTGGAGCGCGGGCGCGATGCGTCGCCCGGTTTCGCCCTAGATTTTCAGCAGCAAGTCGCCAAGCTGATCGCCGCGCCGTGGCAGTTGGCGACCAGCGAGGACGCGCGCAACGTCGAGGCAGGCGAGAAGGTCGGCTGGCGGACGTTATTCCTGAAGGTCTACTTCGATCACCTGTTCGGGCTGATGGGGCGCGATCCGCAGTTGGCGCAGGCGTTCTTCGACGTAATGCACCTGCTCAAGACGCCGGTGACGCTGTTCTATCCGCGCGTGGCGGTCAAGATTTTGTGGAGTATGCTGACCAAGCGCCAGCCGCTGGAAGCAAAACCGCAGACCCCCTCTCCATAGGGCGAGGGGAGAACAAATGCAAACCTCACCCCCCAACCCCCTCTCCATGCAATGGAGAGGGGGAGAAATGCAGTCTGGCACGGCATATCGTGCCCCTGCGGGGTTTTCAGGTGGTACGGCGGAAGGCGACAATCGGCAGCGAGGTGGCGACCAGTTGTTCGAGTTCTTCGGGCGACGAGGCAGCGATGTCGATGCCCATCAAGCCGCTGAGTTCGCGGGCGGCGAAGCGGTGATGATCGCGGTAGTCGATCAGGCGTTGGGCGGCTTGCGGCGGCGTCAGGGTCTCGGCGCGGACGGCGAGCGTCCGGCTGCCGACGTAGATCGTTGTCTCCGGGTGGGCGGTCAGGTTTTGATACCAGTTCGCCCTGTAGCCCCAGCCGGAGGCGACGTAGTAGCTGTCGTCGCTGCGGTCGTGATCGACGACCTCGACCACCGTCTGATGCGTTTGCCCCGTTTTGCGCCCGACGTGATCGATCATGACGAAGCGATCTCCTAGCAGCCAGCCCAAATGCCAGCGATAGAGGAAGATCGGTAAACGGAAGAAGAAGCGCAGCACGCCGCGCGGCGGGCGGGCGACGAGCGCTGGGGGTTTGGGATTATCGGTCATCGTGGACTCCTTTGGTGTGATCGGGGCTATCGTAGGGGTGGTCTTGACCCCACCCCCGACCCCTCCCCGACTTCAGGGAGGGGAGAGTACCTCGTCCGTTTCGAGGGGGAAGGTCATGTTTGGCGATTTTTCGACAGAGCGTCGTTGTTTCTAAACTCCCTCATGCCGTGTCACCTACCGGTGACAGCCTCGTTAAAATCGACATGCCAAAAATGTCGCCTACAGCTATAATACGCCCTATGATCAAACAACTCGCCTTCCTGCTGACTTTCCTGCTGCTTTGCGCCTGTGATCCGCTGGCGCCGGTGATCACGGCGACGCCGCAGATTGTGATCGTGACGCCCTCTGCCAGCGATACGCCAATCCCGACGGCGACGCGCCCGCCGACGTCAACGCCGCTGCCCTCGCCGACGCCGCAGGATACCGCTACGCCAACCGCCTTCCCGTGTCTGCAAGACGGCGGGCAGATCGTCCCCTTTGACGATTTCCGCAGCCCGACGGCGGGCGAGAATCTACGCTACCGGGTCTACATTCCGCCGTGCTATCTTGAGACGCAGAAGCGCTATCCTTACGTGATCCTGCTGCACGGTCTGCGCGAGAACGAACTCGAATGGGGCGAACTGGGCATCCAAGCGGCGCTGGATCAGGGCATTCAGACCGGGACGCTGGCGCCGATGATCGTCGTCATGCCGAACATGGGCAGTATCGGCACCGACAACAGCTTCCCGCCGCAAGCCTCCTACGAGACGGTGGTGCTGGACGAACTCGTCCCGGCGGTCGAGCGCGACTTCTGTACGTGGGACGACCGGGATCACCGGGCGATTGGCGGGATTTCGCGCGGCGGTTTCTGGGCGTTCGAGATCGCGCTGCGTCACCCGGACGTGTTCGGGATCGTCGGCGGTCACAGCGCGGCGTTCGACCCGAATAACGCACCGGCGGCGTTTAATCCGCTGGAACTGGCGCTGCATCCGCCGTCTAATCTGCGCATTTACCTCGACAACGGCGCGGATGACCCGGCGGGGACGAACCTCGAATTGTTCTCCAGCCGCCTGAGCGCGCGCGGGATCGCGCATTCGTACATCGTCAGCCCGGTGGGGGGTCATGACGCCGATTACTGGTCAGCGCACCTCAACGAGTACCTGACTTTCTACGCCCGCGACTGGACGCGCAACGTCAGCGAACTGCCAAGCTGCCTGCAACCGAGTCCGTGACGCGATGCCAACCCCATTTACCCATCTGCTGACGGCGCAGCGGCTGCTGGCTGATCCGGCGGTGCCCGCCGCGCAGCGGGCGCTGCTGACGGCGCAGGTCGGCGCGTTTCTGCTGGGCAGCGTGGTCGTCGACGCGCAGGGCTTGGCGGGGATCAGCCGCGAGCAAACCCACTTCTACAACTACGAACATCCGGTCAGCGACCCGGCATGGCGGACGATGCTGGCGCGCTATCCCGCGCTGCACGGCGTCGGCGATCCGGCGCGGCGGGCATTTGTGGCGGGCTACGTCATGCACATCTCGATGGACGAAATCTGGTCGCTGGAAATGACCGGTCCGCAGTTCGCGCGGGGCGAGTGGGCGGAGCACCGGCAGCGCTTCTTGATGCTGCACATCCTGCTGATCTTCATGGACGAGCGGGATCGGGCGGGGCTTGACGAGTCGCTGAGCGCGGCACTAAGCGCCGCCGAACCGGATAATTGGCTGCCGTTTCTGAGCGACACCGTGATCCGGCAGTGGCGCGACGTGATCGCGCCGCAGATTCAGCCGGGGGGCGTTAGCGAGACACTCGACATCTACGGCGCGCGGCTGGGCAAGTCGCCGGAAGACCTGCGGGCGATCCTCGACGCGCCGGAGCGGATGCAAGCGGAATTATGGGCGAACGTGCCGCCGGGGGTGGTCGCGGCGGTCGAAGCTGACATGAATCGCTACGCCCGCGATCAGATGGTGGCGTATCTGCGGGAAGGGTAGAAGGGCGACCTCACCCCTAAATAGGCTTGTCCGGTACTCGAATCAGCATCATTTGTCTCTTGCTGCCGCTGCTGACCCCACCCCCGACCCCTCCCCGACTTCAGGGAGGGGAGCGTACACGCCGTTGGCTGCCGACACGCTGCGTTTTTCCCGAAGCTGCGAGGCAAGTGCCGACAATTCGGGGCACGGTTAGGGAGCACGGCTATGTTTTGAATACCGGACAAGCCTTAAATCCCCTCTCCATTACATAGAGAGGGGACTTCTAAGACTTTCTGCGCAGTGGTTCGCCCCTCGCCCCGCTTGTGTGGGAGAGGAGGTCGGGGGTGAGGGGTTGTAGGGGCGGGTTTCAAACCCGCCCCTACGCGATCTTAGGCGTTACGGCGCGGGGCTGAGTTCGATCCGGTCGAGCGCGAAGGGTAGCTGCGCGTGGACGATGGGCAGCACAATCGAGGTCTGGTCGAAGTTGGTCACGTAGAGATAGTCCGGTGCGACGAACTCGACGTCGCTGGCGCCGCGAAAGTGCCCGGCGATGTAATCGAGCTTGCCGTCGTCCACCTGCACGATCCCGTTCTGCCCCAGCGCGGCGACGTAGAGCGTGCCATCGGGCGTGACCGTCGCGCCGTCGAAGCCGGGCGGGTTCTGGCGGTCGCCGTGATGGTAGATCAGCTCGCTGGAGTTGTCGGCGAGGCTGACGCGGAAAATGTCGTTCAGTTCCGGGTCGGTGATGACGATAGCGTCGCGCAGTGGATCGTAGGCTAGCCCGGTGATGGCGCGGCGCTGCTCGCCGGATGCCTGCGCCGGTGGCACCCACCAGACCGCGCCGTTGGAACCGTCAGCGTCGAAGCGCCAGACTTGATTGCTGCCCGGATCGCTGACGTAGACGTGTCCCGCCGCGTCGAGGGTGATGTCGTTGGGCGCGGTGAAGCCGACGTCGGCGAAGGTCGTCGCTGCGCCGTCCGCCAGCCGCAAGACTTTGCCGCCCGCCGAGCGCGGATCGGTGTCGAGTTGATCGACCACCAGCAGCGATCCGTCGGGCGCGACGGCGATCCCCATCAGCGCGCCGACCGCATCGCGCGAGCCGGGGACTTCGCTAACCACCCCTTCGGGCGTGATCGACCAGATCGCGCCGGTGGCAAAGCTGCCGGTGTAGATCGTGCCGTCGGGCGCGGCGGCGACGGCGGCGGGATAGGCGTCGTCATCGGGGAGCGCGGCGAACTCGGCGACGGTCGCGCCGGGGAGGAAGGCGTAGCTGGTCACGCGCTGCCCGCCATTGATCGCCTGATTCGCCAGCAGCCACGTCACGGCGACCAGCGCCATGAGGATGCCGCCGAAGATCAGGAAAAAGACGAGACGGCGCTGCCAGACGGTCGCGGAGCGTAGGTTTTCCATAGATAAGTTTCCGTTTGTGTCAAACTTCACATTATGATAACGGATGCGCAGGGGTGGGGAAAGGGACGGTTTGCAACACTGATCGGCGGCATTGTAGGGGCGTTACATGTAACGCCCCTACACCCCCTCACCCCGGAACTTCGTTCCGACCCTCTCCCACGCAGGCGGGGAGAGGGTGTTCGCTGATGGTTCGAGCAGTATTTTTGCAGCAAAGCAGGGCGTTACATGTAACGCCCCTACGAAAACATCCAGCTACGGCAGCGTGCTGCCGGGGATGCTGGCGTGAGCGGGCAGGAAGAAGAACGCCAGCGCCACGATCAGGTAGACGGCGATCAACATAGCGCCTTCGAGCCAGTTCGACTCGCCGTCGAGCGCGATCAGCGCGGCGATCAGCGCGCCGCCGAACAACACGATCAGCTCGAAATCGTTGAAGACCAGCAGCAGGCGGTTGTCGAACAGCAGGCTGATGAAGACCAGCACCGGCGCGACGAACAGGGCGATCTGCAAGCTGGAGCCGAGTGAGACGCTGAGGCTTAGTTCCATTTTGTTCTTGAGCGCGGTCTGGACGGCGACGAGATGCTCGGCGATGTTGCCGATGATCGGGATGACGATGATGCCGACGAAGAACTCGGTCACGCCGAGGGCTTCGACCACCGGCTCGACCGCGCCGACCAATATCTCGCTGACGACGGCGGTGACGACCGTCGCCGCCGCGAGGACGCCAATCGTCAGCCGGAGCGACCAGCGCGGCTGGTGGGCTTCGGCTGGCTCGGCTTCTTCGCTGGTGCCGCTGCGGAACGAGTAAAGCAGGTTCAAGCCGTAGAGGACGATCAGGACGAGACCGACGCCCTCGCTAAACAGCAGTTCCGACTGCGGATGCTCGGTCAGGGCGCGGTCAAACAGCGACGGGATCGCCAGCGCGACGACCGCAAGCACCGCGAGCGTCGCGCTGATGCTGGCGCTGCGCCGGTCGAACTTCTGAATGCCGTGCTTCCAGCCGCCCGCCGCGATGCTCATGCCCAGCACCAGCAGCAGGTTGCCGATGATCGAGCCGGTGATCGAGGCGCGGACGAGATTGACCAGCCCCTCTTGCAAGGCGAAGATGGTGATGATCAATTCGGCGGCGTTGCCGAGCGTCGCATTGAGCAGCCCGCCGAGTTTGGGTCCGGTGTACCCGGCGAGTTCTTCGGTCGAGTCGCCGATCAGCTTAGCGAGCGGGACGAGTCCGAGCGCCGCCAGCGCGAAGACCAGCACCGGATCGGCATTGAGCAGCCGCGCGATCACGGCGATAGGGGCGAAAACGAGCAGCAGATAGAGTGGTGAAAAAGGCATCGCGTCCTCACGGGTGGGCGTCGGTAGATGGGTAAATTGTATTTGTAAGGTTGGTTTTAGGCAAACAGGAGTTCTTACCCCACCCCCGACCCCTCCTCGACTTCAGGGAGGGGAGAGTGGTTTCGTCTGTTTCAGGGGTAAGTAGTCAAGGTTGAGAACTTCGCGACACAGCAGAGGGGTTTTTAAACACCCTCAGGTTACGCCCCTACAACCTACGCATTATGACGTTGGTGTGGTCGCGGGGCGAATGCGCGCGGCTTGCATCAAGCTCAGTTCGTACAGGATGATCATCAGGACGGCGGCGGTAAAGATGAACGGCGGGATGATCTCCAGCGAGATGTTGTTCGCCAACACGCCCGCGAACGCCGGGAGCAGGGCGACGCCGATGCCCGCGCCGGAGACTTGGAAACCAATCGCGTTGGGGGCGTGCTCGACGCCGACGCGCCGGGGCGTGTTCGAGACCAGCACGGGGAACATCGGCGCTTGGGCGAAGCCCAACACCGTCAAGCCGACGAAGCCGACCCAATCGACCGGATTCCACCAGATCAGCAGGGCGCTGATGATGGCGGCGATCATGAGCACGCGCAGCAGAATCCGGGTATTCAGGCGGGTGATGATCGCGCCGAAGAAGATCCGCCCGATGGTGAAGCTGCCCCAGTAAATGCTGACCCACAGTCCGGCGGATTCCTCGACGATGCCGCGCGCTTGGGTGAAATAGGTGAAGACCCACTGTCCCGGCGTCGCTTCGAGACCGGCGTAGAGGAAGAACATCAGAATGCCCATCCAGACGACCGGCATCCGCAGCGTTGACGCCATGCTGACGCGGCGGGCGGGCTGGTCGCCGGTTTGGGGGACGATACTGCGCCACCAGCCTATCGTGAACAGATAGAACAGCGCCACCACGCCGATGAAACCAGCGACGATCCAGTAGCCGAGCCGCCACGATTGATCCGCCGAGAAGACCGCCGTCAAGATCAGCGGCGAGATGGTAATGCCGACGCCGAAAGCGGCGTGCAGCCAATTCATCGCGCGCTCGCCGTGATGCTGGGCGAGGTAGGCGTTCAACCCGGCGTCAATCGTGCCGCTGCCGATGCCGCTGATGAACATGACCGCGATCAGCAGCAGCCACGAGTTGGTGGTGGCGATGACGACCAGCGCCAGCGCCATCGCTATGCCGCCGACCAGCAGCAGCCGCCCGATGCCGAAGCGATAGGCGAGCGGTCCGCTGAAGAAACTGGCGGTCAGGTAGCCGGTGGTGCTCGCCAGCAAGAGGTAGGCGACGGCGTCGAGGGGGACGCCGAATTCGGCTTGCATTGAGGGCCACGCTACGCCGATCAGCCCACCGTTCATGCCCAAGCCGACAAAGCCCAAGTATGCCATACCGATAGTCAATAGGTCTAAACGGGAACTGCGCTGCATAGCGTCATCTTTCTGTGAAATGCCGCGAGCGTTCAGCCGAAAAAACACGCCGACTGAATTTAGACTCTGTTAAGCTTGTGCTGCGAAAATAATCCGGTCGGGTTAAGGCGAATTTCAAACCGAATGATTGCGCTAGGGCATTATAGCGAAAGCCGGGGCAAGTGATAATGCCAAAGCCAGTGGAATCAGTAAAGCATTTGGTCGCCGGGTTGGGCAGGCAGCGGATCAGCACGCATTTGCTGCTGGCGGCGCTGACGGGTTTCGGTCTGTGGGTGGCGGCGCAGTACTACGGCGTGCTGACCTACATTTGCACCTTCGGCTTCGGCTACGTCTGCCTGATCTTGGTGAGCGTCAGCCTGCTGCTGGGACCGATCAATCTGCTGCGGAAACGTTTCAACCCGGTCAATATCGACCTGCGGCGCGACGTGGGCATCTGGGCGGGGATCACCGGCGTTCTGCACGTGATTTTCGCGCTGATCGAGCGGAATCGCGGCAACCTGCTCGACTTCTTCTTCCGGCGCGACGGTCGCCCGCTGCTCAACCTGAGCGGCGCGAGCAACTGGATCGGCGCGATTGCCACCGGGTTGATCATTCTGCTGCTGGTGATCTCCAACGATCTCGCGCTGCGGACGCTCAAGGGCAAGCGCTGGAAAAAGCTCCAGCAGTTGAATTACGTGCTGGCGGCGCTGGTGTTTCTGCACACCATCGGCTACCAGATCGCGGGCGGGCGGGAACAGGTGGTCAAGAACGCGACCGCGCTCGCCGTCGCGCTGGTGCTGGTGGTGCAGTTGGCGGGCGTATCGGTCTATCAGCGGCGCAAGCGGGCGCACGAGCCACAACCTCACGCCCCGACCCCCTATAAGACAAAAACATAACGCAAAGACGCAAAGACGCGAAGGTAGGAGCAGGTTTCAAACCTGCCCCTACGAGTGCAAGCCTCGCCGACGGATTCAAGCTCGCCGCGGCATGGCTAAAGGCTAATCGCTATTTTTGTGCGAGGACGCCGAAGGCTTCAGGACGGCGGGTCACGCTGTGGAATCCGGCGGCGTTGAGGCGCTCGATCACGCCTTTGACGACGCGGCTGACCGAGGCGCTGTTGAGGTCGCCGACGTAGTGGAACAGGCGTCCGCGCGGCTTGAGGATGCGATACAAGCCCCGGTAGAAATCGCCGGAATAAAGGTCGCCGGCAAGCTGGATGGTCGGTGGGTCGTGGATGATGCAGGCGAAGGTGTCGTCGGCGAAGGTCTCGATCTCGTCGTAGCTGTCGCCGAGCCGCCGCTCGATCTTGGGGGTGGCGAACAACTCGCGCGAGTAGGGATTCTGCCGCGCGATCTCGACGACGGCGGGATCAAGCTCAATCGTGATCACGCGCTCGGCGGTGCGGGCGGCTTCGATGGCGGTGTAGCCCAAGCCCATCGACGTATCGAGGACGACGCCGGAGGGACGCGCGGCTTTGATCTTGTTGAGCGTGTCGCCGCGCGGGTCGATGCCCTTGATGCGGTGCATCGGAAATCCGGCGAGCAGCAAAGTCG
Source organism: uncultured Chloroflexia bacterium (assembly GCA_963826685.1). Lineage (GTDB taxonomy): Bacteria > Chloroflexota > Anaerolineae > Aggregatilineales > Phototrophicaceae > Flexifilum. Next base: position 87,567 of record CAWGYC010000016.1, read on the forward strand.
GCGCGCCGCTGGTCGGCATCAGCGAGCAGTGCCGGTTGGTCGTCGTGGAGAAGACCTGAATTTTGCGCAGTTGATCGGCTTCGAGGGCGAAGCAGCTCACGTCGGCGTCGGCGATGCGCTCGACGTCGTGCCACGACAGGCGCTCGCCGCCGGGGAAGGCGACGCCGGAGTCATCAAGCGCGACGCTGACGGTCGTCAAGCCGAGATCGGGCGAGAGGCTGGCGTTCGGCGACTCGCCGCGCAGTTTGATCAGCGGCGCGATTTGAAAGTGAGAGAGGACGATCACTACTGCACGAGCACGCGCGCGTTGGGGGTCGCCCAGTAGACCTTGACGTTCTCGCCCTTGCGGTAGATGGTCTCGAAGCGGGTGCCGAAGTTCTGGATACGGACGACCACGTCGGTCTTTTGCCCGATGCGGACGATGTAGCGGGTATCGGTGCCGATGTAGTTGGCGAAAATGACCTCGCCGGAGATCAGCGTTTTATTACGCTCGCGTTCCATCGTCAGCAGGACTTCGGCGTTGGAGACGGTGCTCGCCTCGTCGGCATCGGCGGATTCGGAAAGCAGGGTGATTTTTTCCGGGCGGACGGCGACGGTCACGTCGCGCCCCGGTTCGAGGTCAAGCTGATCGGGCGTCGCCTCGATCACGGTCTCTTCGTCGAGCCTGACGAGGGCGATCTTGCCATTGATCGACTCGATCTTGCCGGGCATGAAATTGGTCTCGCCGATGAAGTCGGCGACGAAGCGCGAGTGCGGCATCTCGTAGATTTCTTCCGGTCGCCCGATTTGCAGCACCTTGCCGTGATCCATAACGGCGATGTGGTCGCACATGGTCAGGGCTTCTTCTTGGTCGTGGGTGACGTAGACGAAGGTGATGCCGAGCGCCGACTGCATACTCATCAATTCATACTGCATCGCCTTGCGCAGCTTGAGGTCGAGCGCGCCGAGCGGCTCGTCGAGCAGGAGTACGGCAGGTCGCTTGACGAGGGCGCGCGCCAGCGCGACGCGCTGCTGCTGCCCGCCGGAAAGCTGGCGCGGCTTGCGGTCGAACTGGGTGAGACGCACCATTTCCAGCGTCTCTTTGGAGCGCTTGATGGCTTCGTCTTTGCGGACGCCCGCCATTTCCAGCCCGAACATGACGTTTTGCAGCACGGTCATGTGGGGAAAGAGGGCGTAGTCCTGAAAGACGGTGTTGACCGGGCGATGAAACGGCGGGACGCCCTGCACCGCCTGACCGCGAATGATGATCTCGCCGTCGGTCGGGTCCTCGAACCCGGCGATCATCCGCAGGGTGGTCGTCTTGCCGCAGCCGCTCGGACCGAGCAGGGCGAAGAACTCGCCCTCGTTGATTTGCAGCGAGACGTCGTCGACCGCCTTGACGGTCGCTTCGCCGCCGCGCGCCGGGAATTCTTTGGTGACGTTCTTGATTTCGATGCCGACCTGTGCCATAGCTCGCTGCCCTAGTGCGTCAACAACTGCCCAACCAGTTATGGATTGGTAGGGGCAGGTTTCAAACCTGCCCCTACTAACCTCACCCCTAAGTCCCCTCTCCATTGCATGGCGAGGGGACCTAAACAGTCGTATTGTTCTCACCCCCTCTCTACGTAGTGGAGAGGGGGCGGCTGACCGAGGGTCAGCGGGGGTGAGGTTGTCTTTTACTTACCCAAGCTGACCTTGATCTCGTCCCATGCGTCGTTGTAGTTGTTCTCGGCGTTGGGCACCGGCTGGACGAAGAATAGACGATCCATCGTCGCCGCGCTGGGGTAAATGCCGCGATTGCTGAGCAAGTCGGGGTCGATCAAGCCCTGATCAATCGCCGCCTGATTCGGTGTAGCGTAAGCGGTGTAGTTGCTGATGTCCGCGCCCGCGTGCGGGTCAAGAATGTAGTCGATGAAGACTTCCGCCAACGCCTTGTTGGGCGCACCCGCCGGGATCGCGAGGTTATCAACCCAGACAATCGTGCCTTCGTCGGGGATCGAGAAGGCGAAGTCGTTGCAGTCGCAGCTATCCATCACTTGGAAGATGTCGCCGCTGTACTCGATGGTGATGTCCACGTCGCCGCGTTCCAGCATCGCCTGACCGTCGTCTTGGGCGATGGCGACCACGTTCTTGCCGTTGGCGATCAGAAAGTCGCGCGCTTCTTGAATCTGCGCCGGGTCTTCGGTATTGGGGTCATAGCCGAGGATGTTGAGGGCGATGCCCATCATGCCGCGCAGGTCTTCGAGCCACGCGACCGGACCATTATAGTTGAATACTTGATCCCAACTGGTGATCTCCTCGCCGACCTTGGTCTTATTGTAGCCGATGCCAATCGTGCCCCACTGATAGGGAACGCTGTATTGGTTGCCCGGATCGTAGGGCGGGTTCGCGAGCGTCGGGCTGACGTTGGCGAAGTTGGGGATCATGCTCAGGTCGAGCGGTTCGAGCAGCCCCTCATCGATCATGATCGAGATCATGTAGTCGGTCGGGACGATGATGTCGTAGCCGGGATTGCCGCCACGCAGCCGGGCGAGCAGGGCTTCGTTGCTCTCGTAGACGTCGTAGGTCACGCTGACGCCGCAGGCTTTCTCGAAGTTGGTGATCGTGTCTTCGGCGACGTAGGTCGACCAGTTGAAGACGCTGAGGGTTTGCCCTTGATAGCCGTCGGGACAGGTCCACGGCGCTGATTCGGGGGCAGTGGTCATTTCCGGGGTGGCGTCTTGCGCGAAAACCGGCAGAGCAACTACCAGAACGCAGATCAGAAAGAGTAGCTTACGCATCGTTCCTCCGTATTCAGTGTCAGGACTTTTCGAATGAAACCAAGTTTGAGCGGATGGGCAAGGTTATAGATCATTTCTGCCGCCACACAAAATTAGCTTGCGGCGTTGCGCCCTTGCAGGGCAATTGAGATGCCGATCAAGAGCGTCGATGCCAACAGAATCAGCGTCGAAATGGCGTTGATCTCCGGCGTGACCGTCTGCTTGATCAGCCCGTAGACGAAAACCGGCAGGGTGGTCGTGCCGGGTCCCGAATTGAAGAAGGTGATCACGAAGTCGTCGAGCGAGAGTGTGAACGCCAGCAGCGCGCCGGAGACGATACCGGGCAGGATCAGCGGGAAGGTCACGCGCCAGAAGGTACGCCACTCGTTGGCGCCGAGATCACGGGCGGCTTCCTCGTAACGCGGATTCATGTCGGCGAGGCGCGAGCGGACGACGATGGCGACGTAGGAGATGTTGAAAGCGACGTGCCCGATGATGATGGTGCCAAAGCCGGGCGACATGCGAATCCCGGTCGTGCTTTGGATGAAGCTGAACAGGATGCTGAAAAAGAGCAGCAGCGAGACCGCCTGCGTGATCTCCGGGATGACGACCGGCAGAAACAACACGCTGTCGATCACGCGCTTGCCGAGATAATTGCCGCGCGCGAGACTGAGGGCGACCATCGTGCCGATGGTGGTGGCAATCGCGGTGGCGATCCCGGCGACGATCAGGCTGTTGCCGAGTGAGTTGAGCATGATCCCGGTCGAGAAGCGGGCTTCGCTGCCGACCACGTCGTTGAAGATGTTGTGATACCACTGGAAGGTGAAACCGTGCCACTGCGCCAGCGACCGCGAGTCGTTGAACGAGAAAACCACCAGCAGCAAGATCGGCGCCCAGAGGAAGAAGTAGCCGAAGATCGGCTCAAGGATCAGCCCGACCTTCCCGGCTCGACGGATGCGCAGATCGCGGCGGAGTTTGCCCCGGTCGATGGCGACGGCTTGATATTGGGCGCGGGTTGACAGCGAGTTGTCGCTCACGGCTTAGCCCTTCCTTCCCAAGCGCGAGTAAACCAAAAGCCCGATCATGACCATGCCCATCATGACGACCGACGCCGCCGAACCGAGCGGGAAATTGCCAGTGCCCCGGAACTGCCCCTGAATGAGATTGCCGATCATCAAGCCCTGCGTGCCGCCGAGCAGGTCGGGCGTGATGAAGGCGCCAATCGCCGGGATGAAGACGAGGATACAGCCAGCGGCGACGCCCGGCAGGGTCAGCGGGAAGACGACCCGCCAGAAGGCGCGCCAGTCATTCGAGCCGAGGTCGTGGGCGGCTTCGACCAAGCGGAAGTCGAAGCGCTCGACCGACGAGTAGATCGGCAAAATCATGAACGGTAGGAAGCCGTAGACCAGACCAATCAGCACGGCGAAGTCTGTGTTGAGCAGTTGGAGCGGTTCGGCGATCAGGTGCAGATTCAGCAGCGTCGTGTTGATGGTGCCTTCGGTGCCGAGCAGCACGCGCCAAGCGTAAGTCCGCACGAGGAAGTTGGTCCAGAAGGGTAGAATGACCAGAAACAGTGAGAACTGCTGCATCGCTTTGGTTTGGCGTGTGCTGATGAAGAAGGCGAGCGGGTAGCCCACGATCAGGCAGATGACGGTCGTCAGCAGCGCGATCCAGATCGACGAGACGAAGACCGGGAAGTAGATCGGTCCGAAGATTTTCTGATAGTGCTCAAGGGTCAGCGGGAAGGTGATCGAGTTGCCCTGTCCGCGCGACATAAAACTGACCACGAGGACGATGCCCAGCGGCAGTAAAAAGAAGAAGAAGAGCCAGAGAACCGCTGGCAGCGCCAAAAGCCTGCCCTGCGTCCGCTCTCTGGAGGAATGGCTCGTCGCCGACTGGCTAAGGTCTAAGCTGAACGCCATGTCATCCTCGTTGGTGGTTCTGCATGTTCTGACGAGCATCGGAAAACCGCGGGTATTATAACAAGTAATCCGCGTTCGGGTGTCAATGCTTTTTACCAAAATTACAGGCTGAAAATTTAGGGTTATTTTGCGGCGGTATAATCAGATGTGACTGGTTACGACTCACGAAATCGAAACGGTAGGCAGCATGGAAACACCGCTGACGATCCTCTACAGCTACGGCTTGCGCGGCGACCTTGAGGTGCTGCCGAAGCTATATAGCTTTCTGCGCCAGCTAGAGGCGCATTACCGCGAGGAAGTGGTGCAGGTCTGCTCGCTCGATCCAGCACAAGCGCCGGATCGGATGCTGCTGCTCGACTTGGGCGATAGCTGCGCGGCGGACGTATGGCACTGCGAAGTGACGGGCGGGCGCTCGACGCTGGTCGTGCTCGACGGGATGGGCTACGACGCGGCGCGCGTCGAAGCTGCCGCCGTCAAGCGTGACCGGATGGGCGGCGGCGTGCAGATCGCGCTGGTCGACGGCGAAAATCCGTGTGAAATCGAGGACGTGGCGATCACGGCAGAAGCAGATCAGGGCGGACTTCAAATCCGCCCCTACAGTCTAGAAATTGTGCTTGCGCCCGCCGACGAAACGCGACTGGATGGATCGGTGCTGCGGCTGGCGGCGATCAACGGCGGACAGGTGGGGGCGGCGCGGTTGAGGCGGATCGTCGGGCGCTGGTCGCTGACGAGCCACGAGATTCACGATCTACCCCGGCGCGTGCTGCCCGATCCGACGATTAGCGCCAGCGTCGAGTTCGTGATCAGCGAGGCGCGCTACGCTCAGCAGCGGAACGCGCGTTAGGTCGCTTCCGCAGGTGCATAGTGCAGCGCCAGCAGTTGATCGGCGCGCAAAGAACACAGCGCGTAGGTACGACCGTCGTTGTCGCTGAACTCGACCTCGTAGACGTCAGGGGCGAGGATTTCCACAATGGTACCAACCTGCCCGCGCTGTAAATTCTCGTGAGGAAAGTCTTCCGTTAGTGCAACGACGTCAAGTAACCGAAGCTCGCTTTTCATGACACCTCACTACAACACGTAACAACTGGTTAGACGTGGAAAATCTTCTTGATCGCGCACGATCCACATACTGCGAATCATGGCTCTTTTGCCGTTTTGTTCAACGTCGAAATCGATTATAAATCTTTGACCATATTGATCGTGCTCACTCGCGACAGCATCGATTGTTTTTCCCACCTCCAGAAGTAAATCGCGCAGCTCTTCCGCATCATCGCTCGTAAGCCCCAGCGCAGTGGCAAAAACTCGCGCTTTGTGTTTACCTCGCATATGTTCGGGATTGAGACAATAATCGCGCAGTTTGGCGATGTCAACTACTGCGTGATCAAAGTTTGGCAACTTCAATCGAAGGCGCTTTCTGCTGCCGACCGAAATCAAGAACAAAATACACTCTCATGTTACGATTGACTTGAATTCAGGGCAAACAGGCTTCACGCTTGGGGATTGTTTGGCTATGTTGGTGACGTACAGCGTCAACCCGCCGATTACGAATGAGGCGATCAATCGCTTGTTCAGCGAGTTGTGGGACGACCACCAGACCAATGACTTCGCGCCGATCCTCGCGCGCAGCCTCGCTTATATCTGCGCCTATCACGAGCGGCGGCTGGTCGGTTTCGTCAACGTGGCGTGGGATGGCGGCAAGCACGCCTTCATCCTCGACACGACGGTGCATCCGTCGGTGCGGCGCGAGGGAATCGGGCGGGAGTTGGTGCGGCGGGCGGCGGAGGCGGCGCGGGCGCAGGGCGTCGTCTGGCTGCACGTCGATTACGAGCCGCAGTTCCGGGCGTTCTACGAAAGCTGCGGGTTCAGGGATACGGAAGCGGGGGTGATG
>CAWGYC010000017.1:0-1461257 GCA_963826685.1 uncultured Chloroflexia bacterium
TTGACCGGTACCCCATAAGATAAGACAACAGTCTGAGACAAAGAGCGCCAAGGGCGCGATCAGATGAGTCGACGGATTCCCAAAGCGATCAAAGAAGAAATCATCGGCAAGGTCCAAGCTGGCGAGTGGATTGCGGAACGGGCGAAGCAATATACGGTCAGCAGCAAGACGATTTATGGTTGGCTGCGTCAGGACAGTGGCGAAGCGATCGTCTCGATGCTGCGGTACACCAAACTGAAACGCGAAAATGAGGAACGGAGGGGGCTCATCGGGGAGTTGACACCAAGCATTCTCCTGCAAAAAAGTCAAGTTAGTGGATGGCTAACTTGTACTCTAGCCTAAATTATGATAGGCTTAACCTAAATTAAGGAATGTATTTTTTTACAATGACTCCGATTTGTACCAAGTAACTGGATTTGAGGTGACCCATGGTCGCTCTGCCACGCATTCGCAGACGGTTGGCAAGCAACATTGTCTTATTTGGATTAGTCGGGCTGCTTGGCATGACGCTTATCATTTCACAACAGGTCAGCGCACAAACAGCACCTACGCTGGGCGTATCAGGTAGTTTCGCCGTTCTCGGTGCGACTACGGTGACGAATACCGGATCTACCGTGGTCAACGGCGATCTCGGTGTTTCGCCGGGAAATGCAGTCACAGGGTTTTACCCTCCCGGCATCGTGACGGCTCCCGCGTCGATCCACGCGGGTGATGCAGCAGCGGCTCAAGCACTGAGTGATGCGACCGCAGCCTACAATACGTTGGCGGGCGAGCCGTGTACCCAAAATTTGAGCGGACAGGATTTGGGTGGACTGACGCTCACGACCGGCGTTTATTGTTTTGATACATCCGCTCAGTTGACGGGCGCACTCACACTCGACGCCGGGGGCGACTCAACGAAAGTCTTTGTCTTCAAAATAGGCAGCACGCTCACGACCGAGGTTGGCTCATCGGTCGCGCTGATTAACAGCGCTGACGAATGCAACATATGGTGGCAAGTGGGCAGTTCGGCTACGCTGGGCACAACCACTGATTTTGCAGGCAATATTCTCGCGCTCGCAAGTGTGACTTTAACGACGGGTGCGAACGTAGCCGGTCGTGCGTTTGGACTAACGGGCGCCGTGACAATGGACACCAACACCGTTGGCGCACCGGTTTGCCTTGCCCCGGCACTCCCGACCAACACGGCGACGGCAACGGCAACCGCAACCAATACGGCGACGGCAGTCCCTAGCTCTGGTGCGACGGGGGTCCCCGGCGGTGCGACGGCTGTCCCCGGCGGTGCGACGGCAGTCTACGGCTCTTGGGCGACGGAGGTCGCAACTCAGTCGCAGGCAGTGGGTGGTTTGCCCAACACGGGCGGTGGCGCTCCCCAGCCGACCTATTGGATCATAAGCCCAAGGCAATGAGTCCCGCGTCCTGCCTCAGGAAAACGTCTGTCGTCATACTCATGACGCTGACCGTCGGCGGTCTTTTGGGGGTGTTCGCGTTGGCGCTGTTGCTGACGAGAATGCCCTCAAGTGCCGTCGTCACACAAGTGCTGACGCCCGACACCGGAATTCTCATTACGCGCGTACCAACAGTCAGTCATCAATCCGGTCTCATCCCATCGCCGCAGCGGGAGACTCCGACCGCGATCAATCCGACTGCCATGCCAACGATTGAAGGCGTCCAGACTGCCCTCGATCCATTCGAGGGGCGTCCGATTTCGGTTCGACCGGCAGTTCCGCTAATCCCGGGTCCGCTTTTCAATCCGCTGCTCAACCAGCACGCGGGACCAGTTGCCGTGCCCTTGGAAGTCCAGATACCAGCGCTCAAGATCAATGCCCCGGTGCTCGGAGTAGGGCTTTCAGAGACAAACGCGATGGCGTCGCCCGTCGGCATGGCAATGGACGATCCAATCTGGCAGACGGTCTTCTGGTATCGTGGGGGTGGCATTCCGGGTGACGTCGGCACAGCGACAATGGCGGGACATTTCGATGACGATCTCGGACGTCCGGCGGTATTTGCCTTTCTGAGTGACCTGCAAATTGGCGATGTAATCATCGTCAAGGATAAACGAAGCGGACTCAAAATTCCCTTTATCGTCACCGAGATGGCGACCTACACCGACCAAGAAGCGGCTGCGCCCGACGTTCTTGCCCGCGTCTTTGGCACTCCGGCAGTGAACGGCGCAGAGTCGCTGTCGGTCTCTGATCAACTCTCGCACTTGACGTTGATCACCTGCGGTGGCGCGTGGACTGAGGGAACGTTCGATCGCCGTCTGGTCATTTACGCGACACGCGCAAGTTATCCACTTTAGAATTCAGGGGCATACGAGTGTTTACAGAAGCTACACCCTCGCGTGCGGGTTAGCGGCGCTTGCCGTGCGCGGTGTGCAGCCGATGCTGCTTGCGATTAAAGTCTCTCTTGCTCAGGCGGAGCGTTTCTTCTTTCGGGTCTGGCGCCGGTTCGGTAGGCTGCTTCTTTCCCTCCTACTGGTTCGCCACGTCCCCAAGTTGCATATCGGGGGTTGTCTCGTCGCTTGTCGGCAGGACTATTGGCGTATTCTCCAAGTGATGTTATGCCAATTTCCCCTTTTACCGTACCGTTAGGTGTCGTTGTGTCCAAGCTGACCTATAAGCTGTTTTTTGTACTCGAAGATTTTCACTCCTCACGTAATTTCACGCCCTCATTGGCGATCTTCGCCGCTTACACATAACGCGACGGATAGCTAGGCTATTCCAGCCGTCCGCGTCACCCAGCTATGGCGTAGGTCGTGCGCGGATTGGCGTCGAAGGGTCATCCGCGCACCGCCCCGCAATCGATCATCGCATAATCTGTGTTCGGCAGAAGCAGATGCCGCTTCACAACTGATACAGATTCCTGCCGATGAGTTGTCTTTTTTTACCTGCAATGAAGGGATAATCACCGATAATTTTCAGTCAAACAAGTGCCCCAGAGCGTGCTCACGGTATCGGCATCGGGAGTGCTGTGTGAAACTCCTACATGAATACCGCGTGTCTGTTTACCACCCTTATTGAGCCAAGCGATGATTGAGCATGTAAATGACACCGTTGCTCGCAGGGATATTCCGGTCGGTCATCAGGACACCATTGACGAAAACCCCACTGTTGGTCGTGGTGATGGTCAATTGGGTTCCGGCGAGCGTCGTGAATGTTTTCGCAGCGACAACAGCGTTATTCGTCCATTTACCCTCGATAATGTGGCTGCGCAGGAAAGTCGCCAGGGCATCGGCGCTCATCGATTTCACATCACCAAGGGCATAGTTTGCCGGCACGAAGAGTGTGTATTGATCGCTGCTCGTCAGCAAGTCGATGAGCCCGACCTGGTCAATGGCTTCAGCGAATCCGGTCAAGTTTTGATCGGCGCGCAGTGCATCCATGAGCGTGCCGGGCGCCGGCAGTTTGCCGCGAGCAATGGCGACCACCGAGCGATCTGTCACCATTGTGAATAAACTCGGGTGATCCAGGGGACCAATCAGCGCGATCAGCGTGTAGGCGTTTTCCGGGATTTCAAGGCCGGTCTGTTCGGCCAAGATGGTGTTGGGGTCATTGACTGCGGTCGTACGGATGTCAAATACCCCTGAATCCGCGCGTAGGCTGGATGACGCTGCCGACGGATCGCTGCCCGGGAAGGTGAGATAGGCGAAGTAGACCACATTGTCGCGCAAAAGATTGATCGCCGGGCCGCCTTCCAGAGCGTGCAGGAAGGTAAAACCACCGGTTCCCGGCAGCAGATCGGGGTAAGCCTCAGCGACCAAGGCGGCGGTTAAAGTACCGCTGCCAGTAGAGCCGATGAGGGCGATGGTCTGCCATGTATCGCCGCTCATGGCGATAGCAAGCGGCGCGATGGCAGCAGCGCTGGTGGGTTGTCCGCTCGGCGTGATGACAACGGTATAGGTTCCGGGTCGAACAGTGATCCATTGACTGGCACTGGGGAACGTCACGTTCTTAACGGCCAGACTGCCGTCGAAATAGACATCGATGCTGGGAGCATCAGGAGCGAAGTGCGCGACGCGGAAGTGCGCCCCCCGGTCGAGCGGCGTCGATTGCATTTCGGCAGGGATGGCGGTTTCGGACGGCTGATCTTGCGGCGTGCTCTCCTGTGCGGACACAAAGACCGTAGCGTAGAACGTTAGCAGAACCACCAGCACAAGCGTGTAAACCTTCTGCGGGCGACGGTGCCGAAGCGAATGTGCTAACAAAACTTGGCTCGAGCTGACGCGGGCAGAGATTGGAGGAAATTCCTCATAAAAGTCTAGATCAGGTTGCATTGGCTTAGCGATCTCCTATCAGCTGCGCCAGCGCGTCGGGCAGGCTGGCGTGAGACCACCCCGGCGTGTTCACCGGGTAGCGATCCACCGCACTATCCGTTGTCATCCGTGACGCCTGTAAGTGGACGACCACCGGGGCAGCCTCCATCGGCAGAGCGGGCGCGCTGAAAAGGTTGGGGTTGCCATCTATATCCGAAGTGAAGACGAGGATCGGCCCGTTACACAACCACGTCGGCGCATAGTCGTCCACCAGGTTGTCCGTCAGCTTGCGCGTCGTCCCGCTCGCCACTTCATAGACGTAGATCTCCATATCCCCATCCAGATTTGACTGGTAGGCGATGAGCGTGTTATCCGGTGACCAGACCGGGTTCAGAGCGCGTCCCGCCGGGTCGGAGATGCGGGTTACGCCCGTACCATCCCGGTTCATCGTATAGATGACGCTGTTGTGGTCACGAAGCGACCGGAAGACGATCCGAGTGCCGTCGAACGAATAGGACGGGTCGAGGTCGTCGCCATGCCCGTCGCTGACGAGCCGAAAATTCTCCGTGGCAACGTTGAGCTCGTAAATTTGCCAGACGCCACCATTGCGGTCGCTCTCGACCAGCAGCTGAGTGCCATCCGGTGACCAAGCGGCGTTGACATAGTTGCCAGAGTCATAAGTCAGCCGGGTCTCGATGCCACTGGTGACATCGACCATATACAATTCCCAGCTGCCGTCACGGTCGGACTCGAAGGCAATGAACTGCCCGGTAGGTGACCAAACGGGGTTGGAGTTCTGGGCGGTAGTGTGGGTTATCCGCTCCTGAACAGTGCCGTCAGTCGAGCCGGTGTAGACCTCCCAGTTACCTTCACGGTTGGAGCTGAAAGCGATCCAGCGACGATCTGGCGAGAGCGCGGGGGAAATATCGTCGACGTTCTGCCCGATCCCTTTCGTCAGGTTTGGATCGGCGTTCGGGTTATCCGACAGTGCGCCGAGGCGGAAGATTTCCCGATCGCCAGTGGCATTGGTGCTGTAGACAAGCCAGTCGACGCAGATGGGGCTGGCGACTGGTATCGGAGTGAAGGCGGACGGCGCTAAGACAGTCGGTTGCATCTGTCCCGAGGAGATAGTATCCGGTGATGAGCCCGCTGGTTGTCCCTCGGAAGGGGCAACGCCGCTCGTCCATAGCACATTCGGGCAGCCTTCGTCGGGCGCGGGAATAATGTCATCAGCGTGACCGTCGTGACCGTGTCCTTCGGTGGCAGCGTTGTAAGAGACCGTGATCTCCACATAGGGGGTGCTGGCGCTGCCTGTGGCATGGCATAGCGTGATCTTGTCCGGTTTGTCGTTCCCTTGCACGAGCACGCTCTGACCAGTTCCTGTCAGATTATCTACGGCGCGCGTGGGGATCGCTGCGGTCAGTAGCACTAGCGCTACCACCAGACCAACGATAATAATGCTGGGTCGATTGAAACTTCTGCTGATCATGATTCGTCTACGTTCTCCTGTGAAAAGGATGTTGTGTCTGTAGCTGGTTCAAATAGGGCGGTGGGATGGAGCACTTTCAATGTCGTCGGCGCTGCCTAGGCGACCGGAGTAAGCTATGACCTTACCGCATCCATCTGGTTTGATCGGACGTAAATGCGCTTGGCTGCATCATCCTCAGCGAACATCGGCGCGCTCGCCAACACTTTTGGCGAGCGCGTGTTGGTGTCCTGCGCACCGCTCTCAGCACTGCCGAGGGGACGGATGACCTAGTTGGGTAGCACGGTCCTGTCGACACCGGCATTGCCGGTACGCACGATCTCGTCGTGGAGTCGGTATCCGTACCGATGGGTTCCAGTGGCTGCCTATAAGTCTCAAAGTCTGCGTTAGCCGACGGCTTCCGCCAGCGTCGCGATGCCGTAGAAACGCAGTGTCTTATCCGTCAACACGACGATCAGCGTGCCATCGGGACTGAAAGCCATGCTCCGTGCGGTCTCCAAAGTTTCGCTGTAGAGCACCTGGCTCGTCCCTACGTCGAACACCCTGAGCGTGCGCGGCATCGGTTCGTCGGTCACAGCGCGGTTCAGCACCGCTAGCACCGAACCATCCCGGCTGAAAGCGAGGGTGCCGGGCAGATAATCCGTCTCGTTGGTGTAGCTCATCAAGCTCGAAGTCTTGACATCGACCAACGTGATGACATTGCCGTCGGCGTAGGCGAGACGATAAGCCGCGGCCGGATCGGTCGTGTCAGCGACCGGCTGCCAGGCTAAACCGGTGCGCGTCGGCTGTCCGATCTGCCCAATGATGACCGGCAGACCGTCCTGCAAGATCACCATGTTGACGGTATCGCTCAGCCAGGCCAGACGCAGCCCGTCGGGACCGAATGCGACATCGCCAACCCATGAGTCGGTCGGGTAGTCCAGCGAGTGGCTCGTGTCACTGAGGTTATAGATACTCCAACCGTTGATCAACTCCTGCCCGCCTAACGGATCGCCGAGGGCAACCGCCAGCAAGTTGTCGGGGCTGATGTCGAGATCATTGACGACTGAGCGAGCGTCGATATCGAGCTGCACAGTATGGTCAGCGTAGGTGTCATAGACGAAAAGCTGATTGGAGTCGGTCGAATAGGCGATATAGTGCCCATCGGGACTGTAATTGACATGCAGTGCTACCATGCCGAGCGGAAGCGGCAGATTGCCAACGGTCAACTGACCGAGATCATAGAAGGTCACCCCCGCTGTGCCTGCAACGAGGAGCTGCTCCAAACTGCCAAAATCGACCGTAGCGCCCCCCTCGAAGGGGATAACCGCGAGCGTCACCACGCTGGAGGCGTTGGCTGTTGTGATCGGTTCGCGAACACCACGGAGTACCGGCAAGGCGCCATACTCGGCTGGATCCAGGAAGTAATCAGACTCCGAACTTTCGGCTGTGTAGCCCACCAGATTGGCGTCACGTACCTGCCACCAGACAATCTGCGATGCCGCTTCGCACACGGGACCATCTAGGACTTCAACCGTCGTGCCGGGGGCAATCAAACCTAATTGTTCCGCATCGAGACTGGGCGCAGCCCGCATTCGGTTCGGCTGTCCTGCCGCGCCGATCCGGGCAAAACCGCCAACCGTCAAGCGCGGAGGGAGGTAGCCGGCAAAATCAACCGGACAGCCTGTCAGTCCAATGGTCGCCAACGGTGCTGCCGCGACGGGAATGAGGACGTTCTGCGTAAGCAGCTGCGGACTGCAAGGGACGATCAGCAGGGTATCGGCTGAGACTTCAAATTCATACAGAATGGACTGATAGACGAGTTGAACAGTGAAGGCTGTGACCGGTGAGGCGAGCGGCGCTCCGGCAACCAAAGAACAGCCCAATGTCGTATCCGTGCGCACCTCTTGAGTGAATTGATAGCTGTCCAGCTGATCGAGGATGATCGGTTGCGTCAGGTAACGGTTGAAGGCCGCTAGAGCCGCTGTAACCGGGGGAGGTGTACTGTCTGTTTGGGCAATGGTGACGGTAGAGCTGAACAACACCACCCCCAGAATGAGCAGGAAAATTAATCGGCGCAGCATGTTTATTTGCCTTAGGCTTATTGACGCGAACAAGAACTTCAGCGGCACCAATCCGTTTGGCGAACCAAACATAAGCGCAGCTGTCGACCATTGCATTCTGAAGCAGCGATATCTATCGAAAACGATGGGCGTTTTACTCGTCGCTGCACCCGTTCAGAATCATTACAGCGCCGCGCCGGTTTGAGTCCAGCTAAGATTCCCGAGTGTGCCCAACTCGGCGCTTGACCAGCTTTGACCGGGCAGAACCCGGATGATGAACTACATGACGGACGAGCACCTGTCGTGGAACCGGAAAGGCGAAGGGTGGGTACTCTAGCTTTTAGCTTAGGCTGTTGATGCGTTCTTCAACGTTCTTGTGCAGCTCATCGAAGTCTTGTTCCAGATGCTTCACCATCGGTTCAACGGCGTCGCGTCCAGTTTGCCAGCCGTCCTCGACCGTTTTAGCAAGCTCGGCACGGGTTTTCTTACCGGACGTTGGTGCAAAGAGCAGTGCCAACACTGCTCCGATACCCACTCCAATCGCTAGAAAAAGCAGCGTCAGCCGGATCATTGCACGCAGGGCGTGTTTTTCTGAGTCATGGCTGTAGTAGATTCGATCATTGTTCATCAGGGGTCGCCTCAATTCAGCAAGCAGAGTGAAAATGTCAAGGGATAGGATACGAGCACTGGATCGCTCCTATCCTGATTGCAGGATCAACTGGAAACACGCCGCTCAGTTGACCAGACGTCGGCGTCCGCCGAACAAGCGGATCACGAGCAGAGCCTCACGACTGCTCAAGCGCACCCGTCAGATGCTGCCGCGGCGGCTAAACAGATTAAACACAATGGCAATCACGGCAAGCACTAACAGAATGTGCACCAACGAACCCCCGATGCCTCCGAGGAGTCCCAACAACCACAGTACCAAGAGCACCACAACAATTGTCCATAACATGGGTATATTTTCCTTCGCTTTTTACTGGATCTCGGTTACCGGTAGCCCACACATGAGTTTCTTGATCTACAGACAATCACCAATGGCTGGTAGTTCACAGCTTTTAGTACAACCTATAATCAGTGTGGAACTTAATTCCAACCGCAATATATTTCTTGGGGCAAGAACGCGCTGTCTACAAGTTATGTCAACAAAGTTGCACTAGGAGCCATGTTTGATGAGCGGGGGATGCCTGAATCTTGCTTAGACTAGCGCAAAGATTCAACGGGCGTCATCAAACCTGATGGTGTGGGGTGGAGGATTGGATCAACAGATCATCGGTTGATCGAAATTCCATTCGTAATTTAAACTGTACACCACATTTCAGTAAATGTAAAGGGATTCGTAATCCATTATGGAATATCAGCTGGCGATGGAGGGTCATGATCGCGTGCATGCCACTGGATACCATTTGTATGCTGTAACGCTATAGGTTGCATTGATGGCTGCTCATGAGCCTTTGATCATTCCGACTACATTACTTTTGTTTAGCTCGTTGTGTCTGATGGCGTCCCAAAGTTGCGTTGGCTCAGCATATGAACTAACGCGGTCAGCTGAGCCTACGCACGAAAGTCTGTCTGAATGACAAATTCAAGCGGCGCTGTCGCAGTGGACCATCTTATGCTATTCCCGATCGAATAGCAGTTTCTTGAAGCGTTTTCAAGAGCACCAAGCCGCTAGCCTTCATTATGTTTAGATATTTATGATCTGCCCCTCGGCACTGGCGGGCAATTCGTTAGCAGGTTTGTTTACGTCCAAGGTGATCACTGCAATCGCAGGCGGCTGTTTCGTGCGCCAATCCTCAGTAGCTACGGCAAGCTCACCGCATAACGAAACCAGACAACCGGTGAGGTAAGTCCACGTCAGCAGACCGATCACCGTGCCAAGCGAGCCATAGATGACGCCATAGTTTGCTAGGTTCACCACGTACCAACCGAACAGGTTCTTGCCAATTTCCCAGATGACAGCACCGAGTAGGGCTGCCGGAAGGATCGACCGCCATGAAATTTTTCGCCTCGGAACCAGCCGGAACAGCAACGCAAACAGGCTCATATTGATAGCCAGCGGGATCAATCCACCCCCCACAGCCAGCAGAGCACGTTGACCGTGCATAAATTCTCCATTCACTGCACGGAAAATCGCCGAGATGAGAATGGATGCTATCGACAATACGCCAAGCACGACGATCATGACCACACCGATCAGAACCTGCATCGGTAGTGCACGCCGGATGTTATCGCGGAAAATGCGACCCAGGCTCGCCTGTAGGTTCCTGAACAACCCGGTGGCACCATAGGTCAGGCTGATGATCCCAATCACCCCAAACGAGCCATGCCTGTCAATCGCTAGCTCGATGTTCTCACGGATCATCGCGCCGCCACCACCGGGAATATACTGATTTAATATCTGGTAGACTTGGGCTTTGGCGCTCGCTGGCCCGAGCGCCAGTGTCGCCAGCACGACGCCAAGCATCACGAGAGGGAAGAGCGAGAACATCGCCCAGTAGCCGAAAACCACTGCCTCCGTAGTGCCCGTGGTTGTGAAGTTTTTCAACGCCTGTGCCAAATAGGCAACATAGCCTTTCGTCACCCGGTTGGACCAATCCCAAAGTGTATGCCCGGTGTGCTGTGCTGCTTCGACGTAACGCCAGTAGAATCGCCGTTTCGCGGTCGAAGATTGGGGTGCATCCATAGCGAGACTCCATCATTTCCATGGGGATTATCTGATTACTCAGCCCGGAGTCGCTCTTGCAATCAACTTTGTCAACCGTTCAATCAAACTCGTGATCTCTGGTGCTGACGATTCACTATGTGCCGCCAACAGAGTTTGGGCCAACTCCAGACGGGTCTGAAGCGCACTGATCGGCTGAGCGAGTTGAGGTGTCAGCGGCAGCCTCGTCGAGCGCAGGAACTGGCGGGCAAAGAGCTGAATAACGGTTGCCAACGGTGGGGCGATGAGAATACCGACCAGACCATATTGATCGACGAGCACAAGCATCACAATCACTACCAACAGCGAACTGAAGGGTCGGCGATTGAACAGACGCGGTTCGACGGCAAGCTCCAGAACCGACAGTACTCCGATGGTGAATGCCGCCGTGCCTATACCCAATACAGGACTCATCAACGAGGCCACCAACGTAGCCGGGACGAGCGCCAGCAGCACGCCCACCCAGGGAATCAGCCATCCGACCGCTCCCAGGAATGCCAGCGCAACGGCATACTTCAAGCCTAAGACCTGAAAACCAATGCCCAACAAGATTAGGGCTAACAAACTTTGGATCAACTGGCTGCGCAGGTAGTCCCCCAGCCCCGTCTCAATCTCCTGCCAAATCTCACGAGCGCGAGCGCGCATGTCGAACGGCAGCAGCGACAACCACAGCCGCTTGAAGTGCTGCTGATCGACGCTCCAATAGATGCTCAGCACCAGACTAATCAGCAGTTGCCCGATCAAATCGAAGGAACCCAGCGTGAGTCCCAAACCCGCTTGCAGCAGCGTAACGCCCTGTCGTCCCGTAATGGCCGCATAGAGATCGCTGGCGACGGGCAACTGACCGGCAATGCTTTGTTGAAACGCCGTGCCGTGAGGCCACTGCGCTCGCAGTTGCTCGTAACTACTGGTCACATCCTTCGTCAGTTGTTGAAGATCGGGCACCAGAAGTCCAATCAGGATCAACACGAGCCCAATGACGAAGCCAACGCAGACCACGTAAGTCAGCAGCAGCGCCAATCCGCGCGGCAGGCCGTGCGCCGCAAACCAATCGACCAGGGGGCGCACGGTGGCCGCAATGACCAGCGACAAGAGAAACAGTACGACAGCGGAGCGAATTTCCCAAAATAAGAACGCCATCGTGAAAGTGGCTAAAACAACGATACTGAACCAGGCTAGGCGTTTCATGATCGACCCTCAGATGGAGCGACTTCCGCTAATGTCTGGTCAAGATCCAAGGCAATTCCTTCAAGGATGTCCTCGACTGGATGGAGTTCGGATGCAGCACTCCCCGTCGCTTTGTGCTGCATCACGCTGCGCACATCGACGACATACTCCTGGACGTCAAACCGCAGTTTACTCAAGCGATCCCGTCCGAGCGGGGATCTCAATTCGCTTGGCTGAGGGCGCAGGAGCGAACGGTCGAGCAGGATTTGAATAATTGCCGCGATGGGGATCGCCAGCAGCAAACCCGCAAAGCCAAACAAAGCGCCAAAGGCGACAATCGCCAGCAGAACGACAATTGGATTGACGCCCACCGTTTTATGCATCACGCGCGGTGCTAGCACGTTATTTTCAACGAGTTGGACGAGCGCGCCTGCCACGACGACCCACACCACTTTTGCAGGGTCATAAGAAAAGGCCACGATTACGGCAGGGATCATACCCAGGGTGGGGCCGATGACCGGGATAATTTCAAACAATCCCGCTAACAACGCTACCGCCAGCGCCGCCGGCAAACCGAACAACAGAAAGATCACCAGATCGGCAACACCGATGGTGAGCGCCATAATCGCTTGTCCACGCACGTAGCCGCCGACGCGCCTTTCAATCTCGCGGAATATTTCCCGCGTGCTCTCACGTTTGTCGTTGGAGAGGGGTGATGTTAACGTGCGCAGTGCACGATCTTCTTCCAGCGTCCAATAGAAACCGATCAGCAAAATCGCGGTCAGGCTCAACAGCCCGCTCAGGACGGTGCCCAGTGTAGCCAGCGCCTGACCGACTGTATCGAGGGCGCTGGATGCAGCCGGGGACGCCGCTGCGACTGGCATCACATTAATCTGAGTCGGCAGTTGCGAGGCGATCTGGCGGAGTGCCAGCAAGGGCGAACTCTGTAAGTTCATCTTCAAGTCTAGGTAATATTTCTCAATCTGGGGAGCCGTTGCGGTGAGCTGCTCAATGATCGGGGGGACTAGCAAAACGATAAAACTGATGAGCGCAATCAGCAGTACCAAGTAGATCAGGATGACACTGACAGATCGGGATAACCCGTGCTGATGAAGCCAATCGATGCTGGGAGCCATTGCCATGCTGACGACGATGCCGCTGAAGACGATGACCGCTACTAGGCGGAAGCGATAGGGCAGCAGGAATGCGACTACGACCAATAGAACGACCAGAGTCCCTAGAATAATGCGGCGCGTCGTCCAGGTAGAAGGTATCAAGTCAAGCTGTGGTTCAGGAACTGTCATGACGCTGAGCCCCATCTGGCAGGTTGCGTTAGGCGCGATTCCATGCCACAGTCGAAAAAGTCAATAACTGAGTGATCCTTGCAACGCTTATGAACGCGGATCGGGACATATTGACCTGCTGGTCCCGATCCCGACACCACCGCTGCGGGTTAGGCTAGACTCTTCGACTACCTATGATTTCGCTGGCGCGGCCAGCAATACCCGACCTAGCGAAGCAGCCGTTGGCTCATCACCCCGCATCCAATTAAATCTCTATTCCGTCGTTTTACCGTCGAAGTGCTCGTTGTCTGCGTCCGCGTCGGCGCGGGTACGGTGGACAACGCCGTCCCGATGATTTGGCGGCGCATAGAGCGTATAGAGCTTCAGGGGAACACTGCCGGTATTGATGATGTTGTGATTCGTCCCAGCAGGAACGAGCACGGCGAAGCCTGCGCTGATCACCGTGCGAACACCGTCGAGAACGGCTTCGCCTGTACCTTCCTCCACGCGGAAGAACTGATCGAGCTGGTGCACTTCCGCCCCGATCTCTTCCTTGGGCTTCAACGCCATGAGAACGAGCTGACAGTTCTTCGCTGTGTAAAGCACCTGGCGAAATGCTTCATTCCTGACAGCCATGCCCTCGATGTTCTGTACAAAACCTTTCATAGCAACTCCTCCAGTTGGGGCGTCAATAGTATAGTTGTTAGTTCATTATAAATACTGATATCATTTCAGTTTGACTCTTGCGTTTTGAAAATGCAGGTTGCTTGTTAAAGCGAACCTGCATCTGTTTCTGAACACGCAGACAGGTTGAACGCTTGAGTCAGCCCCGCGAAACCGGTGCGCTTGTGCAATTACAGTTTCAGTTGATCGGCCCACTCGTCAATCTGTTTGTTGGCTTCATCTTTTTTGATGCCATATTTCTCCTGGATTCTGCCCGCCAGGACTTCACGGTTGCCGTTGACCTGCAGAAGTTCATCGTCGGTCAACTTGCCCCATTTCTTCTTCACGTCGCCCGCGAACTGCTTCCACTGACCACTGACCTTGTCCCAGTTACCGCTTTTTGCCATGATCATTTACCCTTCTATTGCATCAAGTAAATCTTGCATTGCAGATAGAGTCTGCTGACGAGCCTAAAAGGTTGAGCGAATCGCATCAGAGTGGGGGCAAAGAACCCGTGTTAACTGCAACATCTCACGTTCGTTCGCGCCCCTGCGGCGCCCGCTGAACAAGCGGATTACGAGCAGAGCCTGACGGCTGCTCAAGCGCATCCGTCAGATGCTGCCGCGACGGCGGCTAAACAGATTAAATAGAATGACAACCACCGCCAGCACCAACAGAACGTGCACCAACGAACCCCCGATGCCTCCGAGAAGCCCCAACAACCACAGTACCAAGAGCACTACAACAATTGTCCATAACATAAGAACACGTCCTTCGCTTTTTACTGGATCTCTGT
This sequence comes from uncultured Chloroflexia bacterium, assembly GCA_963826685.1. GTDB lineage: Bacteria > Chloroflexota > Anaerolineae > Aggregatilineales > Phototrophicaceae > Flexifilum. The sequence continues at coordinate 14,397 of CAWGYC010000017.1, forward strand.
TACCGGTAGGCCATAGATGAGATGCTTGATCTACTGACCATCCTACAAGGATGGTAGTCCAGAGCATTTAGAACAACCAATAATAAGTGTAGACCTTAATGCGAATCGAAACATCCTTCTTGAGGAGGGTTATCGAGTCCCCCTTTGGAATGATTTTCTTGCTTATCTAGTGACCTCTCCCCCGACCAGGTTCCGGTCGGACCGTGCATGGAGTGCAGGTGTCCCGCGCGATTGCCTTGACTTTGGAAAACAGCGGTCGATTAAAGTTTTTCCACGTCATGACCGCCGATTTTGTCGAACACGCCACGATTTCCCCACTGCGGATCATCTATCAGGAACTCCACGACCTCAGCGAGTTCATGCTGCTGCGTCTGTGCGATCAAGCACAGCAGCGCGGCGTCCGGGAGGTCAACTACGAGATTCGGCAGGGGAATATTCGCCAGCAGTTACACCAGCTCGTGCTGGAAGCGGATGGCAGCATTCTGGTGATGGAAATGCCCATTCGCGGTCTCGGTCGCAGCATTTTCACGCCGAACGAATTCCTAACCTACACGACCGGACTTGAGGCAGCGAGCCAAACGCGGGTGATCGTGACCGCACCTAACATCGGTTGAACCAACCTACGCTTTTCGTAACCACCATATCTATTTCAAACTTTATAACGTATACTGGGCTACTCTGTCCTCAGACGGAGAAATAAAGGAGTAACAGATGGAAAACTTGACGCTCGCTCAGATCAAGGGATTAGCAGCACAAACGCAAAACCCAAGCATCTCGATTTTTCTGCCGACCCATCATGCCGGTCAGGATACTCAGCAGGATCCCATCCGTTTCAAAAATCTGCTTCGAGAGACCGAACTGAGGCTCTTGGACACGACGATGAGTCCCCAAGAAGTGAGCGGTTTGCTACAACCGGCACAAGCACTACTGGACGAAGCGTATTTTTGGCAGCATCAAAGCGATGGTTTAGCCGTATTTATCGCTCCTGATGACTTCCATTACTATTCCCTGCCATTTCGCGTTGACGAACTGCTCGTCATCGCTCAATCCTATTATCTTCAACCCGTTTTGCCGCTGTTCACGAACAATGGACATTATTACATCCTGGCAATCAGCCAGGATCAGATTCGTCTGTTTGAAGGAACCCGTTACAGCGTCGGTCAAATTACGCTGCCTGAGGGTACACCGGAGAGTCTGGACGAAGCCCTTAGGTTCGATGAGCCAGAAAAGCAGTTGCAAGCGCATTCTGGCGCACCACAGGGTGGTACTAGATCCGCCATGTTCCATGGGCAGGGACCGGGCGATGAGGAACAAAAGGTAAGAATCGAGCGTTATCTTAATCTGGTGGACGCTGGACTAAAAGAAATATTCCATAAGACGCAAGCACCGCTGGTCTTAGCCGGGGTCGATTACCTGCTCCCGATTTATCATGAAGTCAGCGAATACGCGAACATCATGCAAGAAGGGATCACAGGTAATCCTGAACTGCTGCGACCTGAAACCTTGCAGGAACAGGCTTGGACGATTGTAGAACCCTATTTCCGTCAGGATCTGGAAAAAGTCGTCGAGCAATATCGGCAGCTTGCTGTCACCGATATAGCGACGGATAACATCGAGACGATTGTCGCCGCCGCGTTTTACGGGCGTGTGGACAAACTCCTCTTAGCGGTCGAGACCCAGTTATGGGGCAGTTTTGAGCCTGATACCGGGAAAGTTGCTCATTATCAAGCTGAACAAAGCAAAGAAGATGACCTTGCATTGTTGGATTTCGCAGCAATGCAGACCCTCCAAAAAGACGGAAGTGTTTACGCACTGCCTCAAGCGGAAATGCCAACCATCTCCCCCATCGCTGCGGTTTTCCGGTTTTAACTGGGTATTCAGGATAAAGTACGCAAAGCCAAATCACATCGCCGAATCAAGTGCTGCGATGTGACAACCTAAAAGTGAGGAAGAAAATGGATATGGTGAATTTCCCTATCGAGTTTAACAATGAAGTCGATGATGTGAAGAAAAGTGAAAATGAATTCTACACTCTCGCGGTAGCCCGCCTCAGTAAACTGGCAGAAGGTCACAACGACATTACCGGAGCGGCTATCAACTTGAAGCAACCGGCACAGGGACGTGAGACCGAATACATCTATGAGGTCACTATTGTCCTCTATATGGGTTCAGATGACATCGCTGCCACCGAGAAAAGTGGACAGTTTAGAGCGACGTTGGATGGCGCTTTGGATGCTGTCGAACGACAAGTTCGAGAACGTCGTAAACAACAGCGTAACTACTAAATTACCCGATTGCGCCATGCTCAGCTCGTTCAACTTGCAATCGTTTCGCTTTCCCCTAGTGCCCGAATCAATGAGGGGTGGGCTGGAACCAGCTCCGTCCATCTTTCGCCATGAACGTCTCGGCGGACTTCGGACCCCATGTGCCTGATCGGTAATTGGGGAAGCCTTTGGGCGCGGAATTTCCCCACACGTTTAGAATAGGCATCAAGACTGACCAAGATGCCTCCACCTGATCAGCCCGCATGAAGAGAGTTGCATCGCCTGCCATCACGTCGGTCAGTAAGGTTTCATAAGCCGCCGGTGACTTTGTTTTAAAGCTCTCCTGATAGGAAAAGTGCATCTCCACAGGGGTCAAAAGTAGGCTTGGACCGGGCTGCTTTGCCTGAAAACGCAAAACAATTCCTTCTTCGGGCTGAATGTTAATGATCAGATAGTTAGGCTGCCAGACTTGAGCAGCCGTTGCTGGAAATGAGTGGTGAGGCACCGGTCGGAATTGGATCGTCACCTTTGAAGCCATCGTCGGCAGTCGTTTTCCGGTACGCAGGTAAAAGGGAACGCCTTGCCAACGCCAATTGTCGACAAACAATTTGAGCGCGGCGAAGGTTTCGATAGGTGAATCGGGCGCCACACCGGGTTCAGATCGATAGGCGGGGACTTTTTGTCCCTCCATCGACCCCGATCCATATTGGCCGCGCACCGCCATATCCTGAACCTGCGCTTCGGAGATCGGACGGATAGCCCTGAGCACGTCGAGTTTCTTATTGCGGATTTCATTGGCATCAAAGGAAACCATCGGCTCCATAGCGATCAGGGTTAAGATTTGCATCAGGTGATTTTGCACCATATCGCGCAAAGCGCCCGCATGTTCGTAATAAGCGCCTCGGTGTCCCACCCCCACTTGTTCAGCCACGGTAATCTGCACATGGTCGATATAACGGCGATCCCACGTTGGCTCAAAATGGGCATTGGCAAAGCGAAAGACGAGAATGTTCTGAACGGTTTCCTTGCCCAAGTAATGATCGATTCGGTAAATCTGGGCTTCGTCAAAGACCGTGGTGAGCACACCATTGAGCGCAACCGCCGAAGCGAGGTCATGACCAAAAGGTTTTTCCACGACAATGCGGGCGCGGCGCTTATCGTCAGCCAACCCGGCTGCGCCCAGCCGTTGGACAATGGCTTCCACGATCCCCGGCGGTGTCGCTAGGTAAAAAATGTGATTCGCGGGGCTTCCCCACTTTTTTTCTTGGTCTTTAATCTGATTACTCAAGGCGGTGTAGGTGGCAGAATCGGTAAAATCACCGGAGAGGTAGGAAAGGTTAAGAGCAAACCCATGCCACGTTTTCTTGTCTACCTCGCCACATTCACAGAAGGTGGTCACACCATCTTTCAGCCGCAGTCTGAATTCATCCGGGCTTTCTTTCTTCATGTCCAACCCAATCACCGCAAAATGCTCGGGTAATTGCTGCGCAAGCAGCAGGTTGTAGAGGGCAGGTGCCAGCTTGCGCCACGCGAGATCCCCCATACTCCCAAAGATCACCAGAATGGTTGGTTCTAACGGAATTGTCATTGGAGCTGTCCCTTCAATTTGTCCACCTTGTCCTATGCCGTTACCCCTTCGAGTAGGCACCCTCAATCATATCAATGTAACTATCCCTTTGTCTTTAATGGCACATAAAGTGCGGATGAGCCTGAATCGGGGCAAGCTCAGCCTGCGGCGATGACAATGCGTATGATTTTTGCTCTATGCTCAACGCTTCGAAGCCAGAGATGACGTCGAACAACCCCTCATCAATGCCACTCTGGCGCAAACGATGGATTGTCCTGTCGAGGTCTTCCAGCAATTCGTCGATGTTCTGGTCGGTACGTTGCATCGCCGCCAAGCGACTCGCGTTCTCGCTCGAAAGCAATTCGGCACACGCCCAGAAGAGCGAGATGAAAAGGTATTCGCGGATGAGTGCCCGCAAGGTCGCGGTGCCGCCACCGTTGACTTCGGGCAAGGCTCCCGTCGTCCAAGGGTGTTCTGACAGCTTGATCCGCCAGTTTTCATCCAGCCGTAGCAGTCGCTGGCTGACAGGCGCATACACTGTCCCGGATGTAGGAGGGTTGTAGAAGAGGTAGAGTTCGGTAACCTCACGCTGGCTGTGACGGGTCTCGCTCTCCGTGAGCTTTACTCCTCTATCCGGGGGCAAACTCAGTTTGCCTACCCGGCAGAAATTTGTCGCTTGATCAACACCACCCATACCGTCGAAGGCTATCCTCGCCAACTGCGGAAGGGCTTGAGGACCAAGTCCTCTTTCCCGACCGACGAGGCGTCCCGCCAGCGACTCTATCTGGTCACTCAGCACATCTTAAGCAAATGGACGGGACCGATTTTCAACGGGCTGCTGATCTTGAACCGGTTGTCCAATCGTTTCGAGGATCGCTTATCGCTTTGACGACCGGGCGCCATTTACACCAGTTTCTTGACACTCCCGTCACAGCCGGAACCCCGCCGCAGTTTATGCCGGAATTCTGTTTTCCTCGCTTCAGTGGACGATTGTTAGCGCGCTGGCAGCTGAAAACTTGGTTAGTCAAATTCTTCCTTGGTTCGTCGTCTGGGTGTTGCGCATCAGTCGCGCCGAAAGACTTCACGGGAGGCAATTAATCTTGTTCGGACTGCTGCTAGGAGGGGGGATGTGGCTTAAATACTCGTGGATGGCGTATATGGGGGCAATAGGTCTGACCCTGCTGTTCGCGCTCCGACATCGTCCTATAGCAAAAGTGATCGGTGCGACATTGATCACTGGGGTGGCAGCAGTTGTACCGCTGATCACCCTTTTCGCAATCAATTATTACTATACGGGGCATCTCAGTGCGCAAATGGCGGGAGCTTCCACACCCGTCCAATCGATTTCATCGTTGTTACATCCGATCAACTCCATCTTGATATTGTTCAGCACTGATAGTGTCGTGTTTAGGATAATGCCCTTTTTGCCAACAGCGCTGCACGGCAAAGTACAGAGACAGCTTGTCCGTAACTCACTTTAAGTTAGCGCTCAGAGATTTAACACTCGCTTAGCAACTTCAACCGAGTCCCATAATAATCGCTTGTTACTCTGCCTGCGATCAGACGCAATTCTTGACGCTCGCAGGTAGATACGTTCTTCCTCAAGGAGACCTTCGTGAACAAACCCAATTATTTATCCCGTCGCAAATTCCTGAGTTTGGCGGCGCTGGCAGGCGTCGGAATGGCAATCTCGCCGCGTATCAGCTTCGCACAGGACGCGACTGCCACGCCGATGCCGTCGCTGCCGCCCGCCCCGGCACCGGGTCCTTTGACAGCAGAAGCTGCTGGCGGCATGGATGCGCTGATCGCGGCAGCCACAGCCGAAGCCGAGCTTTCGACGGTCGCGCTGCCCGACGACTGGGCGAACTACGGCGAGATCAAGAAGGTGTTTTTCGAAAAGTATCCGGACATCGCCACCTTCAACGACTTGAATCCTGAAGGCAGTTCCGCTCAGGAAATTGACGCAATCACCTCGAACGCGGGCAACACCGGCCCGCAGAACCCCGACGTGATCGACGTTGGCTTCCTATGGGGCAAGACCGCCAAGGATGCCGGTCTGCTTCAACCTTATCAAGTCGCCACGTGGGACACCATCCCGGATGCGCTGAAAGACCCGGATGGCTTCTGGTACGGCGACTACTACGGCAAGATGGCGTTCGAGGTCAATGCCGACCTCGTGACCAACGTCCCGCAGGACTGGTCTGACCTGCTCAAGCCGGAATATCAGGGCATGGTCGCCCTCTCCGGTGATCCGACGGCGGCGGCGCAAGCTGTGTACATGATCTGGGCAGCGGCACTTGCCAACGGTGGTTCGCTCGACGACCCGATGCCGGGGCTGGAATTCTTCAAGCAGCTTGCCGAGTCGGGCAATCTGGTCGGCGCGATCTCCAGCGCCGCCAATGTCGCCATTGGCGCGACCCCCATCACCATGCGCTGGGACTACAACGCGCTGGCGAACCGCGACTCGAACGCCGACTCGGTCAACATTCAGGTGCTCTATCCCAAGAGCGGCACCATCGCCGGCGTCTACGTTCAGGCGATCAGCGCCTACTCGCCGCGTCCGAATGCCGCGCGTCTGTGGGAAGAATTCCTGTATTCGGATGAAGGTCAACTGCTGTGGCTGAAGGGCTACGCGACCCCCGCGCGCTTCGACGACCTGAAAGCGCGCGGCGTCATCCCTGAAGACCTGCTCGCCAAGCTGCCGGACAGCGACGTTCCGGTCGCCATTCCGACGCTTGACCAGATCACCAACGCGACCCAGATCATCACCAGCAAATGGAATGAAGTCGTGGGCGTAGCGGTCAGCGGCAGCTAAGCGGCTTGTTCAGTAGGACTTTCAAATTGGGCGTTCAACTGAACGCCCCTACAAATGTATTCCGTCGATGTAGGGGCGTAACATGTTACGCCCGTTCTCCGTATCTCATTGTCAATCTACCTTGAGATGCAGTAAACGTAATCATTGGTTTTGGTGTCGGCGTTGGTTCTGGCACCAAAACCAAATGCTATTTAGTGACCAACACTTTCAGGAGTTGTTGATGGCGAGAGCAGAATCGATCCAGATTGAGGCGAACGCCGTTCGACCGCCGCCGCGAAGACTGCCCCGGCTGCCGCTCTCGTGGAGGTGGCTGGGCGTCGTGCCCTTCTTCCTGTTCGTGATCGCTTTCCAGCTTTATCCGTCGCTCTCGATTGCGATCCGCTCGTTTGTCGACGAGGCGGGCAGGTTCACGCTCGACAACATCATCGGGCTGAACCAACCGCTGATCATGAACTCCTATTTCAGCTCAATCAAGATCAGCTTGATCAGCGCCGGGTTGGGCGGCTTGCTTGGCTTCGGGCTGGCGTGGGCGATCACGATTGGCGGGCTGCCCAGTGCAGTGCGCACGGCGATCCTCTCCTTTAGCGGCGTCGCCGCCAACTTCGGCGGCATTCCGCTGGCATTCGCTTTTATCGCCACCATCGGGCGCACCGGCATCCTGACCAAGCTGCTCAGTTCGATGGGCATTCCCATCTATCCGGGCTTCACGCTCTACGGATTTTGGGGCTTATGCCTGACCTACACCTATTTCCAGATACCGCTGATGGTGCTCGTGCTGTCGCCCGCGCTCGACGGACTGCGCCGCGAGTGGCAGGAAGCCGCCGAGAACTTGGGCGCGTCGCGCTTGGAGTATTGGCGCTACGTCGCGCTGCCGATCCTGCTGCCGTCGATCCTCGGCGCGCTGATGCTGCTGTTCGCCAACGCTTTCGGCGCTCAGGCGACCGCCTACCAGTTGGTCGGCGGCGGCGCGGGGCAAAATCTGGTCGTCACGGTGATGGTCAGCGCGCAGTTCAGCACCGACAGTTTCGCCAATCCCGGCTTGGGCAACGCGCTCGCCTTCGGCATGATCGTGATCATCGGCGTGACTATCGTCGTCTACATCTGGATGCGCCGCCGTGCCGGACGCTGGCAGGCACGCTAAGTAGGATGGAATCATGATCAAAAGACGCGCCTCATGGGTTGCTTGGCTGTGGCTGGTGCTGGGGATGCTCTACCTGCTGCTGCCGCTGTTGGGGACGCTTCAGTTCTCGCTGCAAGCCACCCGCAGCGTACCGATCAGCCTGACGGCTTACGTCAATGCCATCAGCGCGCCCGACTTCGCGCCGAGCTTTCTGTTCTCGTTCCGCACCGCGCTGATCACGATCCTCGTCAGCACGCTGCTGATCGTGCCGACCGCCTACTGGGTCAATCTGCGGCTGCCGTCGCTGCGCCCGGTGATCGAGTTCTTGACGCTGCTGCCCTTCATCATCCCGCCAGTGCTGCTGGTCTTTGCCATGATCCGCAGCTACAACGGCACGTCGCTGACCAACAGCAGTCAGGGTGTCTACGTCTTGATGGTCGGCGCTTACGTGATGCTCTCGTTCCCGTACAACTACCGGGCAATCGACACCGGGCTGCAATCGATCAACTTGCGCGCGCTGACCGAAGCGGCGCAAAGTCTGGGCGCGGGCTGGCTGACGGTTTTGTTCCGGGTCGTTTTCCCCAACATCTACGTGTCGATCTTGAACGGCGCGTTCATCACCTTCGCGCTGGTGATGGGCGAGTTCACGATTGCCTCGCTGCTCTCGCAGCCGATGTTCGGACCCTACATGAGCGAGATTTCCTCGCGCAAAGTCTACGAGCCGTCGGCTTTGGCGATCCTCAGCTTCGCGCTGACGTGGGGCTGCATTTTGATTATCCAGCGCTTGGGGCGCGGGCGCGCCGGGTTCAAGCCGATTGCTTTAGGCTAGGGATGTGACGATGGCTTTTCTCGAAATCAACGACGTAAACAAGCGGTTCGTCAACTTCACGGCGGTCGAGGGTTTCAACCTCAAGGCGGAGAAGGGCGAGTTCATCTCGTTCTTGGGACCGAGCGGCTGCGGCAAAACGACCACGCTGCGCATGGTCGCCGGTTTCGAGACGCCCACGTCGGGGCAGATCATCATCAACGGCGTCGACGTCACCCGCGTTCCAGCGAACAAGCGCAAGATCGGCATGGTGTTCCAGTCTTACGCGCTGTTCCCCAACATGAACGTGCGCGCCAACATCGGCTTCGGCTTGAAGATCGCCCGCGAATCGCGCGAACTCATTGACCGGCGCGTCGACGAGATGCTCGGCATCATCCACATGGAGGAGTTCGCGCAGCGCTTCCCGCACCAACTTTCTGGCGGACAGCAGCAGCGCGTCGCGCTGGCGCGGGCGCTTGCCTTCCAGCCGCAGGTGCTGCTGCTCGACGAGCCGCTTTCGGCGCTGGACGCCAAGATTCGGCTGTCGCTGCGCCAAGAGATTCGCGCCATCCAGCGCGCGCTGAACATCACGACGATTTACGTGACCCACGATCAAGAGGAGGCGCTGTCGATCTCCGACCGGATCGTTGTCATGAGCAAGGGGCGCATCGAGCAGATCGGCACGCCGCTGGAGATTTACAACACGCCGCAAACGGCGTTTGTCGCCTCGTTCGTCGGCACGCTCAACCTGCTGCAAGCGAAGGTCGAGGACGAGCGCAGCGGGTGTGTCTCGGTCGAAGGGCAGGCGTTCAGCTTGGGCAAACCGCTGAGCAGCGGAAAAGCCGCGACACTGGCGATCCGCCCGGAGGCGTTCGACATTGCGAACGGCAGCACCGACCCCGCAGCCCTCGCCGCGAATCGGTTGCAAGGCACGGTCGAAGACATGTACTTCTTGGGCGCGGTGCTGCGCTTGCGCGTCCGCGTCGGCGAGCAGGTTGTCAACGCCGACGTGTTCAACAACCTGCACCTGCGTATCCCTGATCGCGGCGAGGCGCTGACGCTGCGCTTCATGCCCGAAGCCTGCATTGTCGTCGAAGGTACGCTTCAACCCGTAGAAGCGTAATCCCTACTCATGGCGTCGACGTCGGCGCTTGCGTCCCGGCGGCATCTGACTGTTTGAGATAATCCAGCATTGCGATCATCGCGTCCGCGCGCGGCAGCGGCATCACCGAGTCGACCTGAGCCGGGATGCTGGCGATCTTGAGGACGGACAGGTCATTCTGCACGCCGATCAAGCCGCTGCGGAAGCCGTGCTGCGCCCACGCGATGCGCTGAAGCTGCTCATCCTTCAATGCTTCGATCAGCAGCTTGCCATTGGCTGTCCGCGCGATCAGCGGGCGCGCCGACCAGACCGTCGGCGTCGGGTAGATCACCCGGATTTGGCTGCGGATCATGTCCAAGCTGTCCTGATGCGCGACCGAGAACTCGATCAGCAGGCTCTCGCAGTTGGCGATGATCGGGTTCGCGCCCATCCCCGTATTGATAAAGCGGTCGAACAGCACGCCGGAGCTTTCCTCCATGTAGCCCTGATTCTCGAAATAGGCTTTGATGGTCGGCAGTTCGTCGGTCAGTGTTGTCAGCGTTGCGACCTGTCCCCCCGCCAGCATATTGGCAAACAATCCGTATAACATATTGCCCGAATTGCTGCGGGTGGGATCAGTCGTGATCACGTCGAAAATGTTGGTATTCCCTCCGGCGTCTATGGCTTGAATTTGCCGCTGGAGATGTTGCAGCGCAGTCGCGTCGTTGCCCGCGACCGTCCACTGATCGAGATTGTTTTGATTGATGATGTCTTGGTTGAACAGGATCACGGTGCTCACGTCGCCGGGTGTTCCTTGCAGCAGGTATTGGCTGGCGACATCCTGATCCAGCAGCGTCCGCATCGCTGTCTTCAAATCATCCTCGCCATGATTTGCCATACTGCCGGAGAAGTCGAGGACGTATGCCGTGCAGGACGACTTGCGGAAGGCGACTTGATAGAGGTTCAGCGTCTCGGCGATGACCTCACGATTCGGAAAGCGGATCGGCTGAAGCACGCGCGTCACGTCGATGCCCCACTGCGGGTTGAAGACCGACGTGTTGGCGTTGCTCAGTTGAATTCCTAAGAGGGTGGTCTTTGCCGATCCAGCCGGCGCGCTCGGCGACCGAGCGTTTGACTCCGAACACTACCGGCGAGCGCATGATGCTTTCGTCGTGCTTGACCATATTGTGGGTATCGCCATAATCGATCCACAGGCGGTTGGCGGGTCAAACCGCGTCGTAGCTGACGCTGCCAGATTGCAGCAGTCGGGCGATGTCGAGCGAGCCGAGATAGGTCGTCTGGACGTTGTAGTTATGGGAATGCGCCCAGTCCTGAATGATCGGTTCGAGCGTGGTGTTCTCCGACCCGGAAACGATGGTGAGCGTGACCGCTGGACTCCCGCCGAGCGACTGGCACGCCCCCATGATAAGGACGGTCAGCGCCAGCACAACGGACTGGATCAGCCTTGTGTAGACGAGAGATCGCTGATGTGTAAGCATCCGTTCCGTCTAGGCAGTGAACAAACTCCTCTCCGCCATGAACGACAGGATCATCAGCATTTCCCGCACCGGAATTAATAGTCACTAGAAAAGGCTCAAGCTGCTGTCCCCGCAGCCCAACTCCGAGACTCTCCATCGAAATGCCATTTGCGTCAGAGCGCAAGCGTCGATCTCGCCGGATGAAAACCGCTGCCTCCTCATGCACCTCTTCAAAAAAGCGGTGATGGGTACTTTCAGGGCAGTAGCTCACTGGTGTAGAGTTGAGACTGTAGGGGAATTTTCGCCACGCTTGATGCGACTGATGGCGTTGACCGACCGACCTCCCTGCTCGTCCTCGAGTACCATCAGCTATAGAAATTGTCTATACCTCCCCATAGCAGGATCAAATATCGATAGTGATATATTTCACTTACGGCACGCCACTCCATAACCTACACTTTAACCAATCCATTAAGTTATGAAGTTGTGGATCAGCTATGGACAAAGGGCTTCTCGAACGAGCCGCGCAGCAGAGCGCACTATGCCATATCTTCGGTAACCCAAACCGGGTGCTGATTCTGTGGACGCTGGCAGAACGAGAATATTCCGTCAGCGAAATCGCCTCGGCTATCGAGGCATCGCTGCAAAACACGTCGCAGCACCTGCGTCTGATGCAGACGCGGGGAATCGTGGAATCGCGCCGGGAGGGAAACACCATTTACTACCGTCTCGTGCGCGACTCTCTGCTTGGCTGTGGTCTCCTGTCTCCGGCTGAACATGCGGTTCAACGATCAAGTGAAGGAGTGACGTAAGATGACGAACTTCGATTTGACGACTATTCAGGCTGTGAAAACCGTTGACGCACGCGGCAGCGCCTGCCCCGGTCCCTTGCTGGAAGCCAAGAAAGGCATCGGCATGGTGAAAGTGGGCGAAGTGCTGGAAATCTGGTCGGGCGACCCCCACACCAAAGAAGACATCCCCAAATGGGCGCAGAAGGTTGGGCACGAATTTCTGGGCTACGCCCTCGCCGATGGTTACGACCGTATTTTCATCAAACGGCTGAAATGAAAGGAGTGCCCGATGGCAATCGGCACGTCCGTACAGCCCAAAATTCTGATTTTGGCGACGCTCTCCGGCGGTTATGCTGGCGCGAACTCGGTGGGACAGCTTCACGCCGATTACGCTGCCAACACCTACATTCTGCCGGTGGTCTGCCCGGCGATGTTCCCGGAGGCATTCTACCTACGCGCATTTGAGCGCGGCATCGACGCCATTCTGGTCATGTACAGCGGCACCGACTGCGCCTTCAAGGGCGGGGCAGAGCGCACGGCGGAGATCGTCAACCGAGTTTACCCGCTAATGACCGCGCGCGGAATCAATACCCGGCGCTTGCGGCTGGTGGCGATCTGCACGGTCTGCACCAAGCCGTTCTTGAAGGAAGTCGCCACGATGAACACGCTGCTGCAAGAAATCGGTCCGGTTCGGGGCGAACTCGCGGTTCCGGCAGGCTGAGTCGAACGGAGTGAGAGGATAGAGGATGGCTGCGGAAAGACTACAGGTAGACGCGCTGGTGGTTGGCGGCGGGATCGCCGGGATGCAGACCGCGCTCGATCTGGCTGATCAGGGCTACCGGGTGGCGCTGCTGGAGAAAGAAGCCAGCATCGGCGGCACGATGATCACGCTCAGTAAGGTGTTCCCGACGCTTGATTGCTGCAGCTGCATCACCACGCCGAAGATGTCGGCGGTTGCCCATCACGACCACATTGATCTGCTGACCTACTGCGAGGTACAGACAATCCACCACGAGGGCAACGGCTTCAGCGTTCAGGTGCGGAAGAAACCGCGCTACGTCAACGAAGATGCGTGTACGGGCTGCCGCCAATGCGAGTATGCCTGCCCGGTCGACCTGCCCTCCGCCTTCGACCGGAATCTAGGGGCAGCGCGGGCGGTACGAGTGCCGTTTTCGACGGCTGTGCCCCAGAAAGCCGTGATCGACATCGACAACTGCTTATTCTGTGGCAAATGCGAGAAAGTCTGCCCGGTCGATGCGATTGACTTCACGCAGACGCCCGAAGACATCATCATCGACACGCGCGTGATTGTGCTGGCGACGGGTTTCCACCTCACGCCGGCGGACGCGAAAAAGGAGTACGGTGCCGGTCAACTGCTTAACGTGATCGATGCGCTGATGATGGAGCGGCTGCTGGCGCCGACCGGACCCTACGGACACGTGCTGCGTCCCTCCGATGGCAAAGAACCCGACTCGATTGCCTACGTGCAGTGTGCGGGATCGCGCGATCAAACGCTCGGCGTGCCTTACTGCTCGCGTATCTGCTGCATGTACGCGATCAAGCAGGCGATGCTGCTCTCCGGCACGCTGCCGCTGGCGGACATCACCGTCTACTACATGGACATCCGCACCTTCGGCAAGGGCTACGAGCAGTTTTATCAGACTGCGCAGGCGATGGGTATCCAGTTCGTCAAAGGCAAGGTCGCCAAGATCAGCCAAGATGAGCAGCAGAATCCGGTCGTCCGCGTCGAACTGATCGAGGAAGGATCGGTAGTCGCCGAGCGCACACACGATCTGGTGGTGCTCTCCGGCGGCGTGCTGCCCGCCTACGATCCGCAGACACTCTACGGCGTTCCGGTCAGCAGCGACGGTTTTGTCGCAACGCTGTCGCCGAATTTATCGCCCTGCCTGACGGAGCGACCGGGCATTTTCGTCACCGGAACGGCGGCGGGACCGATGGACATCGTGGACAGCATCGTGATGTCAGGGGCGGCGGCGGCAGAAGCGGCGGCATATCTGGAATGTTTGGCAGACGGCAACAAGGCGCGCGCTGCTGAGAAGGGATTGATCCATGCCTGAACCAGAACGCAACCAGAATCCAACGCCATCGAGCACGCCAGAGGACGAAATCCGCATCGGCGTCTATACCTGCTACTGTGGCGGCAACATCAGCGACGTGGTGGACTGCGAAAAAGTCGCTCACACGCTAAGCGATCTGCCGAACGTGGTGGTCTCGCGCACCGACATGTCGATGTGTTCAGATGCTGCTCAGGCGATCCTCGAAGCTGACATCCGCGAGCGGGGCGTCAACCGCGTCGTAGATCGGCGCGTGCGCCCCGCGCTGCACGAGCACACCTTTCGCAATGCCGTCGCCCGCGCCGGACTGAACCCCTATCTCTACCATCACGTCGGTTTGCGCGAGCAGGCGAGCTGGGTGCATCACGGCGAGAAAGCAGCCGCTACTGAAAAAGCGGTTCGCCTGATGAAAGCGGGCATCGCCAAAGCCCGCCTGCTCGCGCCCCTCGACTCAATCCGGCTGAGCGCCGAAAAGCACGCACTGGTGATCGGCGGCGGCATGGCGGGGCTGCGCGCAGCGTGGGACATCGCCCGGCGCGGCATTCGCGTGACGCTGATCGAACGGACGCCGTTTCTCGGCGGGCACGTCGCCCAGCTTGAAACCGTGTTCCCGGATGGCGACGACGCCCGCGCACTGCTGCGCCAATTGATCGAACAGGTGACAGTGCATCCACTGATCACGGTACGAACGAACGCCGAGGTTGTCGGCGTGCGCGGATACGTCGGCGATTTCCATGTCCAAATCCGCCAGCAGCCGCGCGGGGTGGGCGACGATTTTGTCGATCTTCAGCCAGCAATCGACGCTTGCCCGGAGAACGTGCCCGACGAGTTCAACTACGGGCTGAGCAACCGCAAAGCGATCTACACCACCTATCCCGGCTGCTTCCCGGCAGCACCTGCCATCGACTGGGCACACTGCACCCGCTGCGGCAAATGCCAGCAAGCGGATCACGGTGGCATCGACCTCACCGGCGAGCCGGAGATCGACGAGATCAACGTGGGCGCGATGGTCGTGGCGACCGGCTTCCGCCCCTACGAGCCGCCGCGCGGCGAATACGGTTACGGCGAATTTGCCGAGGTCATCACCTTGCCCCAGTTGATCCGCCTGCTGGCGCTGAATGATGGGGAGACGCTGCACTTCAACGGACGCTCGGTTCGCAACATTGGCTTGATCCACTGCGTCGGCAGCCGCCAGATTGAGGGCATTCACGCGCCCCAGCCCGATGGTCAGGTGAACAACTACTGCTCGCGGGTGTGCTGCACGGCGACCCTGCACGTCGCCAACGCGCTCCGCGAGCGCTTCCCCGACGTCAATCTGGTGGACTTCTATCAGGACATCCGCACCTACGGACGCGGACACGAAGACGAGTACGTCAGCGCTTCGCGGAACATGGTTCGCTTCCTGCGCTTTCACGGCGACGATCTGCCGGAAGTGGTGCGAGCGCCCGCTGGTGAGGACTATCCCTTGCTGATCCGGGTCAACGATCAGCTCACGCGGGGCGAGGACATCGAAGTGCCGCTCGATCTGGTGGTGCTGGCGGTCGGCATGATGCCGTACCCAATTGACGACCTGATAGCGCTGCTCAAGGTCGCGACAGGCACAGACCGCTTCCTGCTGGAAGTGCATCCGAAGCTGCGCCCGGTCGAGACGGCAGTCCCCGGCATCGTGCTGGCGGGCACGGCGCAGGGACCGATGAACATTCAGGAAAGCAGCGCGGCGGCATCGGCGGCGGCGGCGAAGGTCGCGGTTCTGCTGAGCCGTGGAACGGTCGAGCTTCAGCCGTTTGTGGCGCGCGTTGATCCTGATCGCTGCACCGGCAGCGGCGACTGTGTCACCGTCTGCCGCTACGAAGATGCCATCACCCTGCAAACTATCCCGATCGGTGGTGGCGTCGTGCAGCGAGCGGTCGTTACGCCCGCGAACTGCGTAGGCTGCGGAGCGTGTGTCAGCGCGTGCCCCCATCAGGCAATTGACCTGCAAGGCTGGACGCTCGATCAGTACGACGCGATGATCGACGCCATCGTCGAGCCGTTAGCCGAACTGGAGGCGCTCCCATGACCATGCGAGTCGATGCTAAGAAACGAAGCGCGGCACTCAAACAACTGCGCGAGCAGCACAAGGACAGCGTGGAACGCACGCAGGCGCTGCTCAAGCAGCAACAGGCAGTTCGCAAGCAAATCTGCCAAGCACTGCGCGGCGGCGCGAAAACCGTGCCCGAATTGGCCGCCGCCGCCGGACTGCCCGCCGATCAAGTGCTGTGGCACGTCACCGCCATGCGGAAATACGACCTGATCGAGGAATCCGGCATGTGTGGCGAATACTATCAGTACCGCTTAGCAGGGGAGGCGAAGTCATGAGTCAGCGCGTTGATCTGAATTTCCTCAGCGAACTCAAAGACTATGGCGCGATCAACACCGAAGCCTGCTTTAACTGCGGCAACTGTACCGCAATCTGCCCGCTGACCAGCGATCAGCATCCTTTCCCGCGCGACATGATCCGGCTCGCGCAGCTCGGCTTGAAAGATCGCATCCTCGAGAGCACCGATCCTTGGCAGTGTTATTACTGCGGTCAGTGTACCGAGACCTGCCCCAGAGGGGCGGAACCCGCCGAGACGATGATGGCGCTTCGGCGCTGGATGACCGCTCAATATGATCGATCCGGGCAGGGCGTTCGACTGTACACTTCGCGCGCCGCTGTCTGGTACACCGTGCTGCGCTACGGGGTGCTGACGCTGCTCCTGTTGATCGTCTATCACGTGCTGACGGGTGGCGTCAACATCGTCACCGATCACGTCGCTTTGAATCAATTCGCGCCGGTCGAACTGGTCTGGGCATTGGTGTTGATCCACTTCGCCCACCTCGGCTATCGGTTGGCGAAAAGCACACTGCAAATGCAGCAGCGGGTCATGAAGCCAGCGCAGACGCCGATCCCGCTCTCGATTTACGCGGCGGAGTTTAAGACCTTTTTGCTCCACTTCTTCACTCAGAGGCGCTGGCGTGCTTGCGGCGAGCCGGTTCAGCAGCGCCGCTGGCGTAATCATCTGCTGCTGATGTCGGGCTACCTGACCATGCTCATATTGGTGGTCGGTTTGCTGGGGTGGTTTCAAACGGATGAACTGTACCCGATTTACAACCCGCAGCGCTGGCTCGGTTACTACGCCACCATCGTGCTGATCTACGCCTCGACCGAGGCGCTCGTCGGGCGGTTGCGTAAGCAGGAGCAGATGCACCGGTTCTCGCATCACACCGACTGGCTGTTTCCGGCGTTCATTCTGATCGGCGCGGTCACCGGCATCTTGATCCACATCTTCCGCTACGCCGGTTGGGCGCTGCCGACCTATACGATTTACACCATCCACGTGATGGCGATGGTCGCCATGCTGGATACCGAGGTCGGCATTGGCAAGTGGTCGCATCTCGTGTATCGCCCGTTAGCAGTCTATCTTGAACGAGTGAGGCAACAATCCGCAGAGCAGCGCCCGACTGACGGGCTGATCGCTGCGGGAACTGATTGATCTTGATTTTGCAGTCTCAAAGGAGACAAGAAGATGACTCAAAAAATGGTCGTGGTTTGCAATGGTGATGCCCCGAAGAACATTATGCCGACGCTGATTTTCGCGTCGTCCGGCATCGCGCTGGACTATGAAGTCCACATGTTTTTCTGTCCCGCAGGGGCAAAGTGGACGCTCAAAGGAGCGCTTGAGGAACTCGGCACTCCCAAGGGGATGCCCAATCCGATCAATCTGATGGACACCATTCTGGATCAAGGCGGCAAGGTCGTGCTGTGTGAGCTGGCGCTGGAGAATCAGGGGATCGATCCGAAAGACCTGCGCGATTCGCGTATCGTGATCGACAAGGCTCCGCCGTTCCTGATGGCTGCCGACGGCGCGGAAATGACCTACGTTTTCTAGCGAGAACACTCGCGGCTCACGACTAAATTGGTCTGCGCCCCTATCTACGACGACGGCGCAGACCGATCTACTGCCCTGCAATGCCTACGAATGCTCCTCTAAGCAAGACGAGAAGGGACAAGCAGATGACTGCAACCACGATCAGGGTCAATGGCACAACCTATGCTGTCGAGGTCAGCCCGGAGACGCCGCTGCTGTGGGTATTGCGCGATACCCTGCGGCTGACAGGAACCAAGTATGGTTGCGGCGCGGATTGGTGCGGTGTCTGCACGGTCCATCTTGACGGTGAGGCAGTTCATTCGTGCAGCACCGACATAGCCGACGTCGGCGACCGCGACGTGCTGACTATCGAAGGTCTTTCGCCAGATGGGTCACATGCCCTCCAACAGGCGTGGATTGAGGAAAGAGTCTCGCAGTGTGGTTACTGCCAGCCGGGTCAAATCATGCAGGCGGCAGCGCTGCTATCTGCTACGCCTCATCCTGACGAGGAAGCCATCAATCTGGCGATGACCGGCGTCGTCTGCCGCTGCGGGACCTACCAGCGTATCCGGCGTGCCATTCACCGGGTGGTCGAGTCAGGAGGCGCGGTATGATCGGCAAGGTGCCCGTACCTATCAGCCGGCGAAGCTTTCTCACCCTGTCGGCAGCGGCTGGTGCGAGTTTGATCCTCGGAATGGCTCTGCCCAGCAAGATAGTGAGCGCGCAAGCGCCTGACCCGCAGGAAAGTTTCGTTCCCAATGCCTATCTACGAATTGATGCCGAAGGCATCGTGACGTTGATCGTCCATCGCTCGGAGATGGGGCAGGGGGTGCAGACAGCCATTCCGATGATCCTCGCCGACGAACTTGAAGCCGATTGGTCGACAATCCGGGTTGAGCAAGCTCCTGCCGACCCGGTCTATGGCGATCAGGTCACTGGCGGTAGCGTGAGTCTTCAGAACGCCTACTGTATTCTAAGGATGGCGGGTGCTGCCGCACGCACGATGCTGGTTGCCGCTGCCGCTCAGCTATGGGCGGTAGACCCGGAGATCTGCCGGGCTGAGAACAGTACGGTCGTCCATCTTCCCACCGGACGGCGGTTGGGTTACGGTGATTTGGTCAGTGTGGCAGCTACTCTGCCGGTGCCCGAACGCTCGGAGATGGAATTCAAAATGCCGGAGAACTTCCGGTATGTCGGCACGCGCCGAGGGCAGATCGACGAGCCGTTGTTTGTGACCGGGAGCGCTGTTTTTGGAAGTGATATTTATCTGCCGGGTATGGTGCACGCCGTCGTTGCCCGCTGTCCGGTTTTCGGCGGTCGTGTGGCAGGCTTTGATGACGAACGGACGCTGGCGATACCGGGAGTTCGCCGCGTGGTAGAAATCGAGCGGGGAGTCGCGGTGGTCGCCGAAAATACTTGGTCGGCACTACAGGGCAGAGCGGCGCTCGACGTTCGTTGGGACCTTGGTGACTATGGCGACCTCGACAGCGACAAGATTCGCCAGATGGCACTGGACGAGATCGCGGCAGACTTCACCCCGACGACTGACGGTTCAGCCACCGTGATCGAGACGCTGTACGAAGTGCCTTACCTCGCTCATGCAACGATGGAACCGATGGTGTGTGTTGCTGACGTGCGGTCGGATGGCTGCGACGTGTGGGTTCCCACTCAGAATCGACAGGAGGCAAAGCGACATGCCCAGTCGATCACCCACCTGCGAGGGGATACGATCCGTATTCACGTACCATTGATTGGCTGCGGCTTTGGACGGCGGCTCCGGGTTGACTACGTAGACGAAGCTGTCGAACTCTCCAAGATCATGGGCGTACCGGTGAAAGTTTTCTGGACGCGCGAGGATGATCTCCAGCATGATTTCTATCGCCCTGCCAGCGTTCACCAAATGCGGGCTAGGTTGGATGTCGATGGCGCGCCGCTTTCGTGGGAGCATTACAGCGCTGCCCAGTCCATCGAGAGCGAGTCTGACCTCAGTCATGGCATCAATGTGCCTTACCGTATCCCCACCCAGCAAATACACACCAGCACCTTAGCGCTGCCCGTTCCGACGGGTTACTGGCGGGCGGTGTTTAACACTCAGAATGCGCTGGTCAATGAGTGTTATATCGATGAACTGGCTGCCGCCAGTGGCAGCGACCCCTATGCGTTCCGCATGGCGCTGCTCGACGATTCGGCTCCCATAAAGCGCGTGCTAGAACTGGCAGCCTCTGAGTCGGGTTGGGGAACACCGCTGCCGGAAGGCTGGGGGCGCGGGATCGCTTGCCACAAAACTTGGAATACACCGGTAGCGCAAGTGGTTGAAGTCTCCGTGATCGATGGCGAACTTAAGATTCATCGAGTCGTTTGCGCCGTCGATTGCGGACTAGCCATCAATCCCGACATGATCGAGGCGCAGATGGAGGGTGGCATCGTGTTCGGGCTGACCAGCGCCCTGTACGGGGAAATCAGCTTGAGTCATGGTCAAGTGGTGCAGCGTCAGTTCAGCGATTACGCGCTGATGCGTTTCGACGAGATGCCTATCATCGAGGTGCATATCTTGCCCGACGGGTTGTGCCCCACCGGGATCGGGGAAATGGGGAATCCCCCAGTCACACCGGCTTTGCTGAACGCAATTTATGCGGCTACTGGAAAACGGTTCCGTCGGCTGCCTATTCGCGCCGAAGACCTGCGGTCTGGCGACGGATAAGCGGGTTGGCACTTGATCTTTGATCGGTGACGAACTTTGTCGACACTCAACAGCTATTTCGCGGCGATGCGCATGAGATCGGTATTGATGGGATCATGAATGAAGCTCCAGAAGGCTTCGACTGCTCGATTCGCGAAGTACATACCAGAACGAATCATGTAGATTTGACGCCGCAGGTCGATTCCGGTAACAGGGATTTCGACGATGGTTCCCTGTCTCAACGCCCATGACGCAGCCAACCGGGATACGAAGGAAACGCCGAAATTCGCTTCGATGGTCTTCACGATGGCTTCTGCATTGCCAACTTGCAGGAAGATGTTCATATCATCGAGCGTGATGTCGTGCTTGCCGAGTTCGGCGAGCATCACGCGCCGTGTCCCTGAAGTCTCTTCACGGAGGATAAACGGCACTTCAAGTAATTCAGAGAGATCGATGCTGTCCCGCGACGCCCAGCGATGCTCTTTTGAGGCGATCAAGATGATGTGGTCGGTGAAAAACTCTTGGCACTCAAACTCGCCACCGCAGGCGTCGTAACTGACGACGCCGAGATCAGCCCCTTGCTCCAGCAAGCGAGGAATTACATGCTCCTGAGTGCAGCCGAGAATGGAAACTCCCACTTGAGGATGCCGGACGCGAAAGCGAGCGGCGACAAGCGGCAGAATATACTTTCCCGTGGTCGTGCTGCACGCGATTTCGAATCTGCCCGGCGACATTCTCATGTAACGAGTCCATCATCTGCTGAATCTCGATGGACTCATGGATCATTTTGCGCGCCCAAGGCAGCAGCAAGTGACCCGCCTCTGTCAGTTTAAGTTTGGGGCTTGAGCGGTCGAACAACTCAACACCCAACGCTTGCTCAAGCGTCTTGATTTGATGACTGATGGTGGGCTGCGTCAGATTAAGCTGGCGCGCCGACTCCGAAAAGCTCAGAGTTTGGGCTGCGTACACAAACGTTTGAAGCTTTGCGGAGTCAATCATCTAGAACGCCAGTGTAGTTCAAGTTGACCAAGTTGCCCTGCTAGATTTCAGCGGGAAAGGCGGCGTTTTCCAGCGACGGCGACAAGCAGCGCGAGAATCGCGGTTAGCCGGGCTGGAAGTGAGATGTCGGTGTTGCTTAAATC
The DNA here is from genome assembly GCA_963826685.1 of uncultured Chloroflexia bacterium. Classification (GTDB taxonomy): domain Bacteria; phylum Chloroflexota; class Anaerolineae; order Aggregatilineales; family Phototrophicaceae; genus Flexifilum. The sequence continues at coordinate 36,105 of CAWGYC010000017.1, forward strand.
GCCAAACCGAACCGTGACCAAGAGTACGATGAGCAAGAATACTAAAACGATGTCTCGTGAAATTGGTTTGTCGGTCACAGCCGCGCCGCTAGGTGGCTATACCATCCCGCTTAAATCCTAAAGCAGCCCACGCTGATGGCAAAGTAATGAACTTCACATCTTTCGTCAACAATTTACATCAGTAATGGTCAATCTGAGGTCATGAACTAGACGAGCGAAAGGGTACGGTCAGTGTCGCAGGTCAGCGATGAACTCAAGCCAATCGTCAGAAGTGGCGGGACTGCTGATCCAAGCGGGCGTCGTCTTTGAGGTCGATACTGTTCTTCCCTAGACTGTAACGGATGAAAAAGCTCCAATTCTAGAGAAGCTGCCATCCCAGCAGGGCGATGGTATCAATGGTATCATTTGGACGGTTTCGGGGGTTGGCGATAATCGCGTCTAGCTCGATAACCTGCGAGTGGAACCTTTACAGTCGAACACTCTGTGCGAAGCCCAGCAGCGCGCAGTTGAATCAAGAGGAATGACTTTATTCAGAATAAGGAAGTCAAACAGATCATGAACAAGACTACTTTTGCACTTTTTTTCGGAAACCGAGGGTTCTTCCCGGCATCGCTGATCGCCAGCGCACGCGAGGAAATGAAGCGTGAACTGAACGCGCTAGGGCATGAGGTCTTAATGCTCGACGCCGATGCCACCCGCTATGGTGCGGTCGAAACCCCGCATGAGGGCGAAATCTACGCGAACTTCCTGCACGCTAATCGGGGTAAGTTCGGTGGCGTGATCGTCTGCCTGCCCAATTTCGGCGATGAAACTGGCGCTGTCGCCGCGCTGAAGAATGCGGGCGTTCCCATCTTTATTCAGGCGTATCCCGATGAATATGACAAAATGGGTCCCGCCCTGCGCCGTGATTCGTTCTGCGGCAAGATTTCGATCATGGACGTCTTCCGCCAGTACGGCATCAAATTTACGGCGATGAAGCCCCATACCGTAAAGCCGGGAACCGAGCGCTTCCGCCAGAATATCGATGAATTCGACCGCATTTGCCGGGTTGAGAACGGAATCCGGGGGCTGGTCGTCGGCGCGATTGGCGCACGCACGACGCCGTTCAAGACGGTGCGTATCGACGAAGTGGCGCTCCAGCGTCACGGAATCACGGTTGAAACGTTTGACATGTCCGACATTTTCCTGCGGATGAAAGCCGTCAAGCAGGCGGACGCTGGCTACAGCGCCAAAGCGACAGTATTGCGCGACTACACGTCTTGGGGAGGCGTTCCCGAACGGGCGTTTGACAATCTAGTTCGGCTGGGTGTGACGCTGGACACACTGGCTGAGGAAGCGAGCCTCGACGCAATGGCGATCCGCTGTTGGACGGAAATTCAGATGCAGATGGGCATTTCTCCCTGCGTAGCGATGGGCTTGCTGAATGATCTCGGCATGGCGTCCGCCTGCGAAGTCGATATTGGCAACGCCGTCATGATGAAAGCGCTGCACCTTGCCTCTTACGATGCGGTCGGCTTACTCGATTGGAACAATAATTACGGCGACGAAGACGAGAAATGCATCCTGTTCCACTGCGGTGTGATGCCCGCCAGCATGATGGACGGCATCGGGCAAATCTCCGATCACCTGATCTTGATGAACACGGTCGGTGAAGGCAATGGTTACGGCTGCAACGTCGGACGCATCCGTCCGATGGATTTCACCTTTGGCAGTCTGATGACGGACGACGGTCAAGTGAAAGTCTATCTAGGCGAGGGACGCATCACCGGCGATCCGATCCCGGCAGATTTCTTCGGCGTGGCGGGCGTAGCGGAAATACGGAATCTACAGGATGTGCTGCTGCACGTTGGGCGCAACGGGCACCGACATCACGTCAGCATCACACCGGGAGACGTGCAGGGCGCGCTGACCGAGGCTTTGGGGCATTATCTCGACTTTGAGGTCGCCCTCCCGCAGCAGTAACGCTCAACTCGCTGACTTCGAAAGCTGGAGAAACAGTCATGACACTCATCACCCGCCGCGAGGAAGCCCTCGAATACACGCAGCTTTTCCGCAACTGCGGCGCAAGTATGGCGATATTCTGTACGGCAGCCCACTGGAATACTGAAGCTATTCTGGTTGCCGCGCAGCGCATCGCCGAGAAGTATCATTTCAGCCAAGTCCCGGTCGCGGTGGCGATGACGTTCACCTATCCGTACATGCCGCAGGCAAAGCGCATCACCTTCAGCGGCGACGCGCCAGCGGGGTTCCGCTCCAACATGGGGCACCTCAAAGCCTTGTGTGATGGCAACGATGCCCCCTACAAAAACGTCGTGGTGCTGCCTCACCTCGACCACGCCGATCCCAAGCGCGACCAATGGGCGCTCACCGAAGGCGTTCCCTATCTGGCGACGGTCATGTTCGACGCGCAGAAGTACGCTTTTCAAGACAATCTGGCGTGGACGCGCGATTACGTCAATACCTACGGCAAAGACGTGCTGGTCGAAGGCATCATCGAGGAATTGAGCGTCGGCGGGCAGCATCAAGCGGTACAGCGCGACGACTACGTCGAAAAGGCGGTTCAGTACATCGCGGCGACCGGGGTTGATTTGCTGGTCGCCGATCTCGGTACGGAACAGCAGTCGAGCCGGGTCGGCGAGGCGCACTATCTGAAGAATCGAGCGCAAGCTCTGACCAACAGCCTCGGCGGACAGGCAAAGCTCGTGCTGCATGGGACTTCCTGTCTGAGCGCGGATCAGATGCAGAACCTCGCCGAGGACGGCATCATCCGGGTCAATATGTGGACACGGATTGCCCGCGAAGCCGGTCAGTATGCCGCGCAGCAGTTGATTGCTCGCCAACAGGCGATTGAAGTGGGCGATTTTGAGGCGACCGAGTCGCACCAATATCTGATCGACTCAACTCAACGTGCGGCTCAGATTATGGTCGAAGTCATGGAGCTAATCGGGTATCCTAATCTGAGCCTGTAAAGAACTCTGCGCCTCACGTCAACGAAAGTCACAGCATGAGCTTCCTCGGAATCGATGTCGGTACAACCGGCTGCAAAGCGCTGGTGCTCTCAGCCGACGCGGAGGTGCTGGCGCTGGCGCAGCGAGAATACGATCCGATTCGCCCACGTCCGGGCTGGGCTGAACTGGACAGCTCCGCGGTCTGGCGGCTGATTCAGGATGCCATCCGCGAGGTCGCCGCGAAAACGCTCCGCGATCCGATTGCGGCGGTCTGCGTCTCGTCGATGGGCGAGGCGATGACCCCGGTCTCACGGGAACGAGCCATTCTCGGCAACTGTCTCTTGGGCTTCGACAGCCGGGGCGCGGAGACGACCGCTAAGTTGGCGGCGCTTGATCCTGCCATGTTCTTTGAGCGCTGTGGCAACTCGGTGAGCCGCATTTACGGCGGGCAAAAGCTGATCTGGCTGCGCGATCATCAACCGGCGCTGTTCGACTCGACCTACAAATTTCTAGGCTGGGCTGATCTGGTCGCCTTCCTACTGGGCGGTGAGCCGATCACGGACTACTCGCTTGCCAATCGCAGCTTGTTTCTCGATCTCAGGCGAAACACTTGGTCGGACGAAACGCTCGAATACGTCGGGATGCCGGTCGAAAAACTACCCGGTCTGGCGCAAGCCGGAACCGAAGTCGGCACGGTTTCCGGGGCGATGGCGGAGTCGCTTGGCTTGCCGTCGAACGTCCGCATCGTGGTTGGTGCGCACGATCAATGCGTGAGCGCGACCGGCGCAGGCGTGATTCGGGCAGGGCTGGCAGCCTATGGACTGGGAACTTACATTTGCATCACGCCCACCTTCGAGGCGATTCCGTCGTCGGCGATGATGATGGCGTCGCGGCTAAGCGTCGAACATCACGCTTTAGCGGGTCTCTACGTGAGCTTCTACTACAACCTCACCGGTGGGGCGCTGCTCAAGTGGTTCCGAGATACGTTTGCTCCGCTTGAGAAAGCCGAGGCGCAAGCCAAAGGCGTTGACGTGTACGATCTACTCCTCGCCGAGATGCCCGCCGATCCGACCGGCTTGATGGTGCTCCCGCACTTTGCGCCGACGGGTCCGCCATACTTCGACGATCAGCCGACGGGACTGATTGCCGGACTCACCCTAGAGACTTCGCGGGGGCAGTTCATCAAGGGGCTGCTCGAAGGCGTGACCTATTATTTCCGCGAAGGGCTAGATCGCCTCGCCGAAGCTGGCATCGAGATCGATGAATATCGCGTCACTGGCGGCGGGGCGCGCTCGAACGCATGGTTGCAGATCAAAGCGGACATCTTGGGCAAACCCTTGGTGCGCCCCCGGATCACCGAGGCGAGTGCGCTCGGTGCGGCGATTTTAGCGAGCGTAGGCAGCGGTGCTTACCGTTCCACTGAACAGGCGGTGGCAGCGCTCGTGCAGGTTGATCGTGTCTTTGAACCCGACCCGAAGCGGCACCATCGCTACGACGAGTCCTTCGCCCGCTATCGCTTGCTCTATCCCTTCAGCCAAACCTTATTCCCTGAAAATCCGTCAAGACCAACCTGACGACAGCAGTGGTGTTTTGCACCCATGATCAACCACCCTTAAGGAGGAAGTCACCATGTCTCAGCCAGTCACCAGCTTTCCCAATACTGGAAAAACCATCCGCATTGGGCGAATTCTCGATACCAAAACGGGCAGGGCGGCGGTGATTGCCTTTGATCACGGACTCCATTTAGGACCTCAGCCGGGTATCCTGAATCCCGGAGCGGTGCTCGAAATGCTGACGGACGCTGGCGCCGATGCTTTCCTCGTATCACCCGGCATTGCCAGAGCCTTCGCCAGCATCTTCACCGGACGCGGCGCGCCGGGATTAATCATGCGGCTGGATTGGACGAATCGCTGGCGTGACGAAGCGATGCTCGGTTACGACGAAGGGCGCGGCTGCCTGCTTGCCTCGGTAGAGGATGCGGCGCGCTTAGGCGCGGACGCGGTGCTGGTCTACATGTTCTTCGGCTATGACGACCCGGCGGATGAAGCCCGCCAAGCCGAAGCTGTCACTTCGGTGGCGCAAGCCTGTGAGCGGCTTGGCATCGGCTGTATCATCGAGCCAATGCCGCGCGGTCGGCTGGTCGGCGATCAGCAGTATCGCGCCGATTACGTGGCGTTGGGCGCGCGGATCGCCTGTGAGTTTGGCGCCGATGTGCTCAAAACCGACTATACCGGCAGCTACGAGTTGTTTAGGCAGGTGATCGAAGCGTCGTTCCGTCCGGTGTTGATTGCGGGTGGACCGAAGACCGCGACCCTCCGTGAAACGCTGGAAATGGTCAGCAACGCCGTGTCAGCAGGCGCGAGCGGCATGTTTATCGGCAGGAACGTCTTCCAAGCACCCGATCCAGTCCGTCTGATGCAGGTGCTTCGCAGTATGATTCATGAGCAACTCAGCGTTTCAGCAGCGCTTGAGGCGCTCGACGAATAACGCGGAACGGTTAATCATCAATTGTGTTCGCCGAATTTGCGCATCCGGGTGCAGAGGAGGATAATCGATACCATATTTTGCGTCATATAGGATATATGTATTGCCGTTGAGTTGAACGTTATCGGGAGGCTAACCACGACGAGCATCATTGTCGCCGCGATGTTTTGTGTGCGAACTGCCACTTTCCCGTGAATTGGTGAGCGGCGAGGTGCCAGTTCACCTCATGGGGTGTCGTTTTGGGCGGAAAAACCGGACTTAATTTGGAACACTTCTCTCACTAGAAGTATGCGAAAGGATTTGAATCCTTTCATGTACGAGCACAACATTCGCTCTTCACCGAAAAGTTAACTAATAGGAGTTGGAAATGTTGAAAAAAGCGTCCGTCTTTGCAATCTGGTTGATGGCAGTGAGCATCATGATTTTTGGTGTCACCGGCATGACCGTCGCACAGGGCACCGCCACTGACAAGTGGTGCTCCGGCGTCAACATTGTTTTCTTCCCCGGCGGCTCCCCCGGCGGCTCATTCGAGACTGTCGTTTACAATGGCGCTGTCCAAGCAACGGCTGATCTCGGACCAAACACGCAGTACGTGTGGTCGGACTGGCAACCAGACAAAATGGTCACGCAGCTTCAGCAAGCGATTGCTACGAAACCAGACGGCATCGCCGTCATGGGACACCCCGGCGACGAGGCTTACAAGCCGCTGGTCGATGACGCTGAGTCGCAAGGAATCATCGTCACCAGCCAGAATACGCAGCTTAGTCAGCTTGAAGCTGAATACGGTGGGAACGGCTTTGGCTACGCCGGCGCGACCCTCTACACACAGGGACAGTCGGTCGGCAATGAGGCAATCAAAATCTACAACCTGCAAGCAGGCGACGAAGTGTTCGTTTGGGGGCTACTTTCCCAGCAGGGGCGCGGACAGCGCACTCAGGGCGTCGTCGACGCGCTTGAGGCGGCGGGTATGACTGTCGATTACCTCGAAATCGACGCCGCCACCAACGCCGACCCGACCGCCGGTATCCCCACCTTTACCGCTTTCGTTGCCACGCATCCCGACCTCAAGGTCGTGATCACCGATCATGGCAATCTGACGGCTTCGCTGCCGTCTTACCTTCAAGCGGCGGGCAAGCAGCCCGGTGAAATCGGTGCGGGCGGCTTTGACCTCAGCGGCGCGACGATTCAGGGCATCAAGGATGGCTGGATCGGTTTCGTCAACGATCAACAGGAATGGCTGCAAGGCTATCTCCCCATTCTGCAAATCTGCTTGACCAAGGTCTATGGCTTCTCCGGTCTCAGCATCGACACCGGCGCCGGATTCGTGACGGCGGATAACGTGGACGCACTGTCTGCGCTGGCAACTGCTCAGATCCGCTAAGTCAATCTGGTGGGGCGAGGCACTCCTCGCCCCACTTTTCCTCAAGCCGTCGTCCGCCGATCCGTGTTTCGAGGAAGAGCTATTCGACGCTTTGGCGGTTCTGGATTTGTACGGCGCTCTTTACTTAAGGCTGCTCTTTCATGACCTACCGACTCGAACTGAAAGATATCACAAAGTCATTTGGCGAAGTCCGATCCCTGCGAAACGTCGATTTCCACGTCGAGCAAAACGAAGTCGTCGGTTTGCTGGGCGATAACGGTGCCGGAAAGTCGACGCTGATCAAAATCATCACCGGTTACTATCAACCAGACAGCGGTGAGATGTTCTTCAACGGTCAGCAGGTCGATCATCTCTCGGTGCCCAAAGCGCGCGAACTCGGCGTCGAGACGGTCTATCAAGAGCGCGCCCTCGCCGATCAGCATACGCTGTGGCGCAACATCTTCATGGGACGCGAGGTCGCCAACCGCTTCGGCTTCCTCGATGTCAAGAAAATGCGTACGGAAACAGAGCGTCTCATGGTTCAGTCGATGGGTTTTACTTCGGGTGCAGTCACGCCGGAATCAGAAATCTTGAACTTTTCCGGCGGTGAAAAGCAGGGTGTAGCGATTGTCCGCGCGCTCTATTTTCAGGCTGACCTGATCGTCCTCGACGAGCCGACGATGGGGTTATCACTGCAAGAGACGCGCAAGCTGATCGCGTTCGTGAAGGGGATCAAGCAGGCGGGCAAAGCCGCCATCTTCATCGACCACAACGTCTTTCACGTCTACTCAGTTGCCGACCGCGTGGTGGTGCTCGATCGCGGGAAGGTGGCGGGCGAGTTTTTGACCAAAGACATTACGCTCAATGAACTGACTGAAAAAATGTACAAAGTCGCCGAGACTGGGTATTTGGAATAGGAACATCAATCGATGACCACCAGTGCAGTTGATCAAAAACCTGCTCGCACACGACTCCAACAAATCGGCGGGTTTATGCGGCGCAACGTTTTGCAGTTCGGGATTATCGCCGTTCTGTTGCTCATCTGGATTTTCCTGATCTTCGCCGCGCCCAAAGCCTTTTTGAGCAAAGAAATCTACGGCGCGCTCATGTCGACCGTCCCGTACTACGGCGTGATCGCGCTGCCGCTGACGCTGCTGATCATCGCGCAGGAGATCGATCTATCCTTCGGGTCGATCATGGCGATCTCGGTCGTCGGCTATCTCGAAGTCTTCAACGCGACGGGCAGCCCGGTGATCGCGCTGATCGCGTGCCTGCTGGTTGGCTTGCTGTGTGGTCTGATTAACGGCTTTATCGTGGTGCGGATCGGCATCCCGTCGCTGATCGCCACGATTGGCACGCAGTTTTTCTATGCTGGCGTTGCCTTGGTGATCACCAATGCCAAGGGTGGGTCGCTGCTGCCCGCGCAGCAAGCCGCACCCGGTCTGAACAATCTGCTGGTAGGGAAGGCGTTCGGTTTTCTTCCGGCTCAGTTCCTCTGGATGGCGCTCATTGGGGTCCTCATGTGGGTGCTGCTCAATCGCCACCGATTCGGCGCGCACATCTACCTGATTGGCGATAACAACAACAGCGCGCGCTTGATGGGTATCAACGTCGCCCAGCGGCGCGTAATGTTGTTCGCTATCGTCGGTGTGGCATCGGCATTTGCTGGTCTTCTCGCCACACTGGCGGTCTCCTACTTCTACCCGACGCTCGGCAGCGGTTATCTGCTCCAGACGCTCGCCGCCGTCTTCCTCGGCGGCACGCCGGTGTTGGGCGGCGTCGGTACTATTCTGGGGACGTTTGTCGGCTGCTTCATCATCGGCTTGATCGAGCCGGGCACGGTGGCGGTCGGTTTGACCGGCTTCTACACGCAGTTGATTTACGGCTTGATCATCGTGGTCTCGGTCGGAATGCACACGGTGCTCCGGCGTCGCCTCCGGTGAGTATATATTTTGGAGCGAAGCCGCAGGTTACTTGCATACGGTCGGTGACTCAGGTGGGCAACCCATCGCCAAAGTAGATTCAAGTCTATCGCTCGAAAAACGGATTGCTCATCATTTGTAGGGGCGCGGCGCGCCGTGCCCCTTGCTTTGCCGATAGAAGTTGAATCCGCGCGGTGTTGTAATCTGGTCTAGCTTAGTCGTTTAGATGCAGCAATCGCGTGATATTGCCCGACCAGACCAGTTCCTGCTCGTCTGCCGAAAGCTCATCTTCCATCAGGGCACGATAGGCGGCGACTTCGACGTGAGTCAAATTGAAGGGGTAGTCGCTGCCGAAACAGATTCGCTCGGCGCCCAGATGCTTGATCGCCTTGAGCACGCTGGTGGGGCGCAGTGCGCTGCCGATCCCCGTCACGTTGGGATGCTGCGCGATTACGCCAATCGCCGAGTCCGAGATGTCGGCGAAACCGACGCCGCCGACGTGAACCATCAGAATTTGCGTTTCCGGGTACAGCTTGGCAATTCGAGCGAGCCGTGACGGATGAGTTGCTTCAAAGGCATCCGTACCGACGTGAAAGGCGAGCAGTTTGCCCGTTTTGGCGATCTCCTCGATCAGCGGGAGCACCTGCGGGCTGTCGATGACGAAGTTGTTCTGCGCACCATTCAGTTTGATGCCATAGAAGCCGTACTCTTCGACACAGCGCTTGATCTCGTCTTTCATCCGGTCAAACCCCAGATGAGGATCGACCCAGCCGAAGCCGATAATCCGCTTCGGGTGCTGGCAGGTCGCCTCGTAGACGTAACGATTTGAGGGTCCGATCTCGCGCATATAGGGCGGACGCAGCCATGCCAGCGATTTGTCGACACCCGCGCGATCCATTGCCGCGATCAACTGTTCGGTAGTCGCTGCATACGCATCTTCGTGAGTTGGCGATAGATGCACGTCAGCATCAATGATCATGGGCAGACTCGCTTTCAAAGAAAGTGCTGACCGACGCTGGCGGAGCCGTATAAATACCTGACACAGCGAAGTCAATTCCGCCAACGTGATGGTAAGACTCTGCGTTGGCATCCGTCCGATAAAGCTCGAACTGCCCGCTGCTGCCCGCCACTGTCAGACGCACATCGTGAGGCTTGTCTGCCGCATTCACGATCAGGAAGGCGTTGGGTGCTTGGCTGCTGCCGCTGGTGAAGGCGAGCGCGTAGAGGCTATGGTAGTAATCGCCGCCGATCTCCGCAACGGTCATGCCCGGCTGTCCCGCTTGGGTGAACTGCTTGTAGTAGTAGTAGCTCTTGTTGACTTCGATCTGCCGATCATCGGTGATCAGAAATGGCGGATTCGGGTTCGGATCACCACCGGGCCATCTGGGTGGCGTTTGGATCAGCGCCCACGGGATTAAAGCGTTGACGCCGATCTGGTTGATCTGATCGACGTAGTTGCGGGCAAAATCAACTCCGCCGGATTTATACCAACTGCACGAGGTTGTCCAGACTTTGAGTTCAGGGCGAAACTCGTGCAAATAGCGAATTCCCTGCGTCCCGAAGTCGCCGCCGAAGCCGTGACTGGTGATCAGCCCAATGCCGGCACGCGCCTCAGGATTGTTTGCAATCGCCCACGCATAGGGTTCAAACCGTGACCACAGGGTTGTCTCGCCCGGCGCTGCGGCGACGCCGCTCAACCCGGCGGCGTCAAGCTGCTGGTGCAGCCGTGCGATCATGTCGGCGATCTGTTCGGGCTTCCAATACATGTTAAAGTCGTCGCCGGGACGACCCGGATAACGGTTCGGGTCTTCGCCTTCGTTGTGCAGCGAGATCGCTTCGACCGGGATACCCTCGCGCTCGCGCAGATAGAGCGCGCAGCCCGCTAGGTAGGTCGCCAGTGAGTCGCGCATTGCCGGATCGAGGTCTTTGCCGCGAATGATCTTCTGCTGGTTACCCCAAGCCGGAGGACCGTACATCGTGATCATGAAGCGCAGCGTGATCCCTTGCTCGCGCGAGCGACGAATGCCTTCTTTGGCGAAGTAAATCGTCTGTGCCATACACTCGTTGAAGCGGTATTTATCAAGATCGATCACGCCGGGCTGCGGCGGTTCTGGCAGAAGATGCGAAGATAGGAACATCTTGACGACCGATGGTTGCAGCCCATCCACACCAAAGGTCAGATCAAGGATTTTTTCTTTGTTAGCGTCGCTCAATTCGCTGAACGAACCGTAGTCCTCGTAAGCGCCGTCGCGCGAATGCGACATTTCGACGTAATTGCAGCCAAAGCCATCCCATTGCTGGAGATGTCGAGCAAAATTCACCTTGATTTCGGCGGTCATGTTTATCCTTTTATCCCGGCGACGGCACTGTTCTCGACAAAATAACGTTGAAGCGTTAAGAAGACGGCAGCAATCGGCAGCATCGTCATGAGACCGGTTGCCATCACCGCGCCCCAATTGACGACCAACTCGCCCGCCATCTTGTTGAGTCCGACCGGCAGGGTGTACATCGCTGAATTGTTCAGATAAATAAGCGGTCCCATGAAATCGTTCCACGCCCAGCTAAATTCGTAGAGCACGCAGGTCGCCAGCACGGGGATTGACAAGGGAATGATAATACGTGCGAAAATTTGGATCTCGTTGGCGCCATCAATGCGGGCGGCATCGGAGAGTTCTTCGGGAATGCCCTTGAAGAACTGGCGCATGAGGAAGATCAAGAACGGGCTGCCGATCCAACGCGGCAGGATCAGGGGCCAAAATGTCCCTAACATATGGAGGTCGCGAAAGATTTTGAACAACGGAATCAGGGTAACTTCCGGTGGCAAAATCATCGTGATCATCAAGAGCGCGAACCAGAAGTCACGACCGGGCCAGCGCAAGCGTGCGAAAGCGTAAGCAACAAGACTGTTGAAGACTAAAATCCCCGCGACGCGCGCCCCCGCAACTAAAGCCGAGTTGCCAAACATCTGCACAAAGTTGTACTTCTGAAAAGCTACCGCGTAGTTATCGAGTGTGGGGTTTTGTGGGATGATGCTAGGGGGCCACGCATAAACCTCTTCCGGCGTTTTCAGTGACGTGCTCACGACGATGACGAAAGGCAGCAAGAATAGGAGCGCCAGCACGATCATGCCGCCGTAGCGCAAGGCGATCTTTGCACCGAGGCGCAAGCGTTCCGGCGCAGCATTCGTCGGCGACTGAACTGAATATTGGGTCACAGAAGTTTCTGTCATCGTCAGCTCGTTTCGTAATAGACCCAGCGTGACGACAAAGCCAACTGGATTAAGGTCAACAACACGACAACGAGTGTGAGCAGCCATGCCATCGCCGAGGCAGCCCCCATTTCAAACCGTACAAATGCTTTCCAGAACAAGTAGAGCACGTAGAACAGGGTCGAGTCGCCGGGAGTCCCGATTGCGTTGGTCGAACTGGTTAGCACCCACGCGGGCGTGAAGATTTGGAACGAGGCGATGATCATGGTTACAGAGTTGAACAGCGTTGCTGGCGAGATCATCGGCATCGTAATCCGGAAGAATTTGGTGATTTTGCCCGCGCCGTCGATGTCCGCTGCTTCATAGAGCGTATCCGGCACGCGCTTGAGCGCTGCCAAAAAGATGATCATTGCGGGACCAACGCTCCAGAAATTCATGACGATGAAAGCCGGTTTTGACCAATCCATGCTGAACAGCCAGTTCGGACCTTGAATGCCGACGACACTCAGCAGCCAATTGATCGCACCAACCTGAGGGTTGAACATCCATTTCCAGACCAGCGCCATCGCTACACCAGAGAGAATCGCTGGCAGATAGACGATTGTGCGAAACACGGATATTCCGCGCCATGTTCGGTTGAGAATGACGGCAATCAGGAGAGCGCCGACGAGATTGATCGGTACAGAAAAGACCGTGTAGTAAAGCGTATTTATGATCGACGCGGCAAAGCGCGGGTCGGCGTTGAACAGCCGGTCATAATTTTGCAGCCCTACCCAGACCGGGTCGCGGATCAGGCTCATCGTCGTGAAGCTGTAATAGGCGGACAAAATCAGGGGAATCAGATAAATGACGAAGAACCCGATCACCCAAGGGGATGCGAAGGCATAACCCGTCAGCGTGCGCCGTCGCCATCCGGGATTCCTCAGTGCCGCCAGTATTCTTGACTGTTGTTGAACGGGTTCTCGCTTAAGAATTAGGTCAGCCATAACGCTTTCATCTCGAGAAAGCCGACCCAGTTTCTTACTGGGTCGGCTGATTACGAACAGCTAGCGGCAAGACATTGTGAAGCCGGAGATGCCCTGCGCGGCAAGATCGGAGAGCGTTTGCGAGTAGGCGAGCGCGAGGTTTGCTTGTGCTTGGTCAAGCGCTTCCTGAGCGGTCATGGTGTGCCGCAGTGCGAGGTCAGTTGCAGAACTGCGTTCGACGTAGACCGTGTTGTCGCTGATCGGATTTGGATTCCACGGACTCATGTTACCGGACACGAGATCAAGCGCCAGCGATATCGCGGGATTATCCGCGAATTCAGAGCTAATGCCGGGGACCAGCGATATTGTCTGGGTATCACGAACGTATTGGATGTTGGCGTCACGGTCGGTCGCGTAGAACTTCATCAATTCCCATGCGGCATCACGCTGTGCGCCTTCGACGCCGACGGGCATCATCATCTCGCTAATGCCACCGAGGGTCGTATACGGTACGCCATCATTGGTCGGATGCTTCCACACGCCCCAGTTCAAATCGGGCGCGTTGGTCTGAATCTTCTGGCTAAGGTCGGTTTGAGCAGCCATCATGGCAACGCGCCCAGAGTAGAAGGCAGCGTTCGCATCGCCACCAATACCATCAAGGAACGCCAAGACTTCCTCGGCTCCACCAACGCGATCATAGGTATTGACATACCAGTCCAGCGCTTCGACGTTCTGGGGTTCATTGAGGATAGGCGCTGAGCAATCGGGAGCGAAAAAGCCGCCGCCGTTGCCGTACATGTACAGCGTGAGGCGGGTCTGTCCACCGAAGTCCGCCACGTAACCGAGCTGTGACAGTTTGCCATTGTCGCCATGCTTGACCAGTTGATCGGCATCCGTCATCAGTTCTGACCACGATTGCGGTCCGACGTCGGTGTTAATCCCGGCTTCTTGCAGAAGATCGGCGTTGTAGTAGAGGAGCATAGCGCTGCCTTCAAACGGCAGACCGATGATATCGCCGTTGAAGATCGCGAGGTCGAGCCACGCCTGCGACCACGTATGCATGTCGATACTGTCACGGTCAACGAGGTCGTTCACTGGCTGCAGGAATCCTTGGATGTACCAAGAAATGCCCACCTGCGGCGCAAGGATGACATCGGGCAGATCGCCGGCGGCGGTCGCCGTCGTCAACCGGAGCGCCCAGTCTGCGTCACTCCACGGAAACTCTTCGTATTCAACGTGAATGTCGGGGTGCTGCGCTTCAAACGCATCGATCATGTGCTGGTTAGCGCCTTCGGCTTTGGTTGCTGACCACAGCTTGAGCGTAATAGGATCTTGAGCGGCGACTGCTGAGACCATCAGCATTAACGCCGATAAGATTGTGAGTAGGATCAGGAAGCGGACAAAACGTGACATTATAGTTCCCTTCAACACAAACGTAATTTAGTCGGACTGCAAAGACCGGAAAAAGGCATACTTAGCTCGCGCAACTCCTTTCTCTAGAGAGCGAGTAAACGTCTGAGGTTCCCGCCCATCACAAGTTCTCGCTGCTCAGCGGAGAGGTCACGCAAGAGCGCTTGATGCAGGGCATAGATGACGTGCATTGGCTGGAAGGGGGCATCACTCCCATAGCAGACGCGCTCCGCACCAAGCGTTCTGATGGCGTCCAAGATGGCATTGGGCTGCGCCTCACTATCGACAATCAGGATATTGGGATGCTGCGCCGCGAACTCGATTGCCGCGGCGTGCAGCGTGGGCAGTCCCGCCCCGCCCATGTGGATCATGAGAATGGGGAGTTCGGGAAAAGTGGCGGCGATCTTGGCGACACGGTAAGGATGGGTGCGCTCGAAGTCATTTGAGCCACAGTGAAGCGCGAGAATCATCTCGCGCGCAGCGATCTGTTCGATGACGGGCAGGCTGACCTTCGGGTCATCGATGAAATAGACGTCGCGCGCGCCGTTCAGCTTGATCCCCTTGAAGCCGAAGTCAGCGCAGCGAGTCAGTTCGTCAAGCGCCTTCGCTAAGCCTAAGCGTGGGTTAATTCCCCCAAACGGGATGATGCGGTCAGGATAACGCTTGGCACCCGCATTGATCGCGGCGTTGTCGTCAGCGACTTCGTGTTGGTAAGAGACCATGGGCCAAGTAATTGCTCGGTCAACGCCATTCTCGTCCAGCAGCGCAACCAGTTGATCAGGAGAGATTTCGAACCCATCCGGGCGTGCCGAGAGATGGCAGTCACCATCAATCATCATGATTTGTCCCTTGAGCGGCTTTTAACCACTTGAGTACGCTGGCAAGATGATCGCGCATCGCGGCGACGCTCGCGTCCGGGTCGCGGTTGCGCAGCGCTTCGACAATCAGTTCGTGGTAGTGAATTGCGTCAGACGGACCGCCCTTTGTGCGTGACGCGGTGCGCTGGATTTGGCGCAGGAGATGGGTGATCGGCATGAGCAGGGTCAAAAAGAGCGGATTATGCGTTGCGCGTGCCAATGCTTTGTGGAATTCCGTATCGGCAAAGGTGAACTGTTCAATGTTCTCGTGATTCTCAATCATCTCGTGGAGAAGCTGCGCCAGTTCCACCATGTCGTCCTCCGTCGCGTTGAGCGCGGCAAGTCGAGCGGTCTCCAACTCGATCATCTGGCGAACGGCGTAGACATGATCGAACGACAAGCCGTCATCGTGCTGGAGGAGCAGCATTTGCAGCGAGTCCGTGATTGACTCAGGCTGCATCGCTGTAATGAAAGTGCCACGTCCGACCTCAATCGACACAAGACCCTGCTGTTCGAGCAGTTTTGCCGCTTCACGGACAATTGAGCGGCTGACTCCGAATTGTTCTGCCAGCAGTCGTTCAGATGGCAGACGGTCCCCGGGGCGCAGTTCCTTTTGGACCATCAAGTCTTTGAGCTGCACAGCGATCTGCTCGGGAAGACGATTACGAGAAACTTGGACGGTCTTAAAATCGCTCGACATCAGCTACCCCAACTATTGGACAGGTCATCAGGTGGTCAGATGGTACTACCAATGAATCTAATCACTTTTTCGAATGCTGTCAAGGCTTTGGTGATCCTTGTATAACTCTGATTTCGGAGCAGTTTGCTGCGTGGTGTACAATATCGGCTTGCTTCAACGCCCCGACGCAGCGATACAGCGTGGATTTAGAGATGCCTATGATCTCTGAAGGGCTTTCAGCTCGCGCGTATCGTTCTCGTTATCTCTGATCGTCGCTTCATCGCGCTTTCAAGCGATGAAGCGATTTTTGTTTGCTTAAAGAACGAGGTTATACTGGGTGAAGTGTCTATACACAAAATCCCTCTTGTGTCCCCTTGGCTTCGACGACGTACAGAGCGAATATAATTGAAGCTAGACGCGACGAGGCTCGTCCATAACTTGCACAGTCGTACTTGTGTTGATAGCCTCTCCCGGCAGAAGATTTTGGTAGAGGCTATTTTGTTTGCTGAGTCGAAAGTCACGTGATGAGCAAAGCAAAACGAAACTCGCTGCTGCTGTTGGTCGCGGCCGGAGCGCTGACCCTCATTCTCGCCATGAGTTTGCCCAACCTCGCGCTTGCCCCCGGTCAGCCGTTCAGTCTGGAACAGTCTCAGGCGGATGCTCCCGGTGCGGACGGGATCGTCCCCGGCGGTGAGATGTTGATCTGGGTGGTGCGCGGATTCTTGGCGCTGATGCTGATTCTGCTGCCGGTCTACGTGATCTACTCCCTGATGAACAAGGAAGGGCGGCGGCGCTTAATCGGCAACGTCATCATGTTGGTGCTGCTGTTCCTGCTTGCCGATTATCTGCAACACAATCCACTCAGTCCGGGCGAACAGCAGCAAACCGAAGAGTCCGCGTTTGGTCAAAATAACTTGGCGATGCAATCCGGCTTACCGTCCGCCGTCTTCACGCCGAATCCACCCTCTTGGCTGACGCCGGTTATAATTCTAATGGCTTCGGCACTGGTCGTGGGCATCTTCTTCGCGGTGGTCTGGTATTTCCGGCAGCGGGCGAAACCAACAGATTTGGCATTAGGGCGGCTGGCGGAAACCGCTCAAGAGACCATTGACTCTTTGCAGGCAGGCGGCGACTTTGAAGTTTCGGTGATCCGCTGTTATCAGGAAATGAGTCGAGTTGTGAAGGAAGAGAAGGGCATTGCGCGTGAGACTGCGATGACGGCACGCGAGTTCGAGGATCGGCTGGTCAGCAAGGGATTGCCTCAAGACGCAATCCGAACGCTCACGCGGTTGTTTGAGCGCGTCCGCTACGGGGGTATGGCAACCGGGTCTGGTGAAATAAACACAGCATTATCCTGTCTGACCGACATCATGAATGCTTGCGGTGGGCAGCATGGCGCTGGATAAAGGCAAAATCGGTCTCGCTTTCGTGCTGGTCGTCTTTGTGCTCAGTGTGTTGACTCTGCTGTTCTGGGATTTTGTCCGCAACGCAATCGTCGTGCCGATTGATTACCTGATTTGGGTGGGGGGGCTGATTATTCGCAGCATTCCCCAAGAGGTATACCTTGCTGCTTTCGTGCTGATCAGCGTCGTCCTCAGCCTGAATACGATTGACCGTATCCGCTCCAAGCCAGCGAACCGGAATTACGAGCAAAGCCCTCCTCAAGGCGATACGCGCTACCACCGCTGGCGGCATCTTTCCGGCAAACAGTCGGTCAGCCCCTTTTACCGAGATATTTTTACCACAGAAGCTCGTAACCTGATTCTCTCGATGCTCGCCTATGATCTAGGGATCGACAGCGCTGAAGCGGAAACGCGGGTCAGCAACGGCAGGCTGGAGGTGCCGGAGCGAATCAGGGATTTGATCGAGAAGCGGGATATTCGTATTCAACCCCGCCCATCCAGCCGCATCCAAGCTGCGCTACGTTGGTTGCGGCTGCTGAAGGCGGATGCACCATCCGATCCACAATTGGACAGTCTCGTCGCTGAGGTTATCGACTTTGTTGAACGATATGGAGATCATGTATGACCGAAATCAATCCCAACCCTGAAATTCAGGTTGCCACCCTCACCGAGCAAATCATCCGGGAAGTCAACCGAGCGGTGGTCGGGAAAAACGACGTCCTTTACCAAATGATGTGTGCCTTTCTTTCCGGCGGGCACGTACTCTTGGAAGATTACCCCGGTTTGGCGAAGACGTTGATTGCCAACAGCTTTGCTTCTGTATTCGGCATGTCTTTCCGCCGCATCCAATTCACGCCTGATTTGCTCCCCGGCGACATCACCGGCGGTTACGTCTACAACCGGGAGGAGAACCGCTTTGTGCTGCGAAGAGGTCCGCTGTTCGCGCAGATTGTGCTGGCAGATGAGATCAATCGCGCTTCTCCGCGAACGCAGTCGGCGCTGCTTGAAGCGATGCAAGAGCGGCAGGTGACGGTCGAAGGCGAAACCATGAAGCTGCCCGAACCGTTCCTTGTGATCGCCACGCAGAATCCTATCGAATATGAGGGTACATTCCCGCTTCCCGAAGCGCAGTTGGATCGATTTCTGATCAAGCTCGCGATTGGTTATCCTAGTCCGGCGGACGAGAAAGAGATTATTCACCGCCGCAGAGAACGCAAGCAGGAGGATCAGTCGCTGCAGGTGGTGGGCAACGCGCAAGACCTGCTCGACATGCAGCGCCAAGTTGAAGAAGTGTTTGTGGATGAGGATATTGAGCAATATCTGGTCGATTTGGTCGGCAAGACGCGCGCGCATCATCAGGTGGCGGTCGGCGCTAGCCCCAGAGGAACGCTCGCGCTGCTGAAATTGAGCCGCGCTTGGGCTGCCATTCAAGGGCGTTCCTTTGTGCTGCCGGACGACGTCAAGCGCTTTGTCAAACCGGCGCTGAACCACCGGCTGATCCTTCGCCCGGATATGTGGTCAGTGCCACAGGCGGCGGATCGCATCCTTGGCGAGGTGATTCAATCTGTTCCGGTTCCCGTCATTCGAGCTGACACGCCGTGAAAGCTCCGTTCGTGATCGTGCTGAGCCTGACCTTTGGCATCCTCCTTCTGAGTCTCGCCACTCTGCATCGTGATCTGCTGATCTTAGCGATCCCGCTGATGGTGTACCTATTCGTGGCGATCTTCCAGCGCCCGGAAACGGTTCATCTCATCGTGACGCGGGAAATCTCCCCGGATTACGCGCCGCAGGGTGCGCCAATTACCGTCAAACTCAGCCTCACCAATCAAGGCACGGCGATTGACGAGCTGGCAGTACAAGACGTTTTGCCGAAGGGGGCGACGCGAATCGAGGGCAAATCCTCCAGTGCTGCTTTCCTCGCGGCGCAGGACAATGTGACGCTGGAGTATACGATTGCGGCGGAGCGGGGCGCCTATGAGCGCTACGAAGTGCTGGTGTCTGCCAGAGATTTTCTAGGCTTCTTTGAGCAGTCGCTCGTTTACCGGACTAAGCCCAACTTTGTCGTCCACCCGCGCTACCCGAAGTTGGATCGGATCAAAATTCGTCCGCCGCAGACGCGGGGCTTCGCCGGACCGATTGCGGCGCGGCAGGGTGGCATTGGCATTGATTTTTGGGGTGTGCGGGAGTATCAAGCCAGCGATCCGCAGCGGCAGATCAATTGGAAACTAACGGCGCGTTCCGAGCGCGACCTCTACACCAACATTTTCGAGCAGGAGCGAGTCGCCGACGTCGGCTTGATCGTCGACGCGCGCCAGCGCACCAACATCACGACCGCGACGGATTCCCTGTTTGAACATTCAGTACGCGCTGCCGCAGCGCTCGCCGAGAATTTTCTGGACGACGGCAATCGGGTTAGCCTGCTGGTATACGGTTCTGGCATGATGCGGGTCTTTCCCGGCTACGGACGAGTACAGCGAGACCGGATTCTTCGAGAACTCGCCAAAGCGACCTCCAGTGTCAATTATGCGCTGGAGAGCTTAACCCATTTGCCCACGCGCTTGTTCCCGGCAAAGTCGCAGCTTGTCTTGATCAGTTCGCTGCTGCCCGAAGACATCCCGGTGATCGTCCAGATGCGCGCTCACGGGTACGCTGTCCTGATCATTAGCCCGGATCCGATTGCCTATGAAGCAGCGCTTCAGCAGGACACCAGCAGCGCGGCGTACCGTATCGCCTCGGCAGAGCGAAATTTCATGCTGCGGCAGGTGCGCGAAAGCGGTGCGCGAATCGTCAACTGGCAGGTCGCTCAGCCACTGGAAAGCATCGTTCGAGAGACTTTAGCGCGCCGACCGCTGGCGGTCCGTAATCACAGGATCGGCGTGTAATGGCAAAAAAGTCGCTTATCGGATTGATCGTCATCACCGCTGCTGCCTTTTCGTTTATCTATGCGACGGCGCAGGTGTACCCGTTGGTGGTGGTCGCTATTGGGGTTGGCGCGGCTTGGCTCACACTGGAAGTCAGACGCGAGCATCGTTTCGCTAGCGTCTTCTTTCTGGCTTTTGCGGCGCTGGCAGTGCTGGGAAGTCTAAAACAGGCATCGCCGCTGCTTGTCTTACTGGGGCTAACGACCGATTTGGCGGCGTGGGATTTGTCACGATTTCGGATGCGGGTAGCTGGAGAAGCTGAGAGCGAAGCCGCCGTATCATTAGAGACAAAGCATCTTCAGAAGCTGGCGGCGACCGCCTGCGCGGGATTTTTCATTGCGCTGCTGCCTTTGGTCATTCAGCTTTCGATCAACTTCATCGTCCTGCTGCTGATCATGCTCCTGATCATCATCGCCCTGCGGCGATCCATGCTTATTATTCGCGGCGGATATGACTGAAGCGCTTAGAACTGCGGCTTAAGCCTCGTATACGGGCTGCGCCGTCAGGCGATGTGCCAGACGCCCCGCCAGCGCAGCAAAATCCACAGTGCCAAACCGCCGTTGAGCGCGCCTGTCACCGCCAATGTTGCGGGCGTGCCGATAACATTCGCCAGCGCGCCGATCAAGAGGGCACTTAAGGGGGTCAAGCCGAGAAAGGTCAGCGTGAACAGGCTCATAACCCGCCCGCGATAGCTGTCCGGCACGACCATCTGAATCATGGTGTTGACATTGACGAAGAACAGCACAAAAGCAAACCCAAACATGCCCATGAAAAACGCTGCCAGCGGCAGCACAGCAGTGCTCGCCAGCATGATCATGCTCCACGACCAGACAATGACCATGATCGACACGACGGGTCCGTGACCGAAGCGGTTGACTAAGGGCGTGAGCAGCAGCCCGGCGATGATCGCCCCGACGCCCTGCGCGGCGCTGAGGAGCGACAGAGCATCGACGGGGGAACGCAAAACGACATCAGCAAAGGCGGGCAGCAGGGTGATAGTGTTGACGGCGAAGGTTGCCCCGACTGCCGCTAACAGCAGCAGCGGCAGGATTGAGTCATGCTGGCGCGAAAAAACCAGTCCTTCGCGCATTTGTCGGATGGGCGACCCTTTGCCGACGCCGGGCACACGAAACCGCTCATGGATCACGACGAGCGAAACTAACACCGCTAGGAAGGTGATCCCGTTCACGAAAAAACACCACCCTGCGCCGAGGCTCGCCAGCAGCACCCCCGCCAGTGCCGGACCAACCACCCGTCCGCCATTCACCATAATCGAATTGAGCGTGATGCCGCTGGACATGTCTTCGGGACCGACCATGTCTTTGATAAAGGCTTGTCGGGCAGGGGCGTCGACGATTTTGGTCAGACCCAGCAACAGCGCCAGCAGGATGATGTGCCACACCTGCACCGTATCCGCAAATACCAGCGCTGCCAAGATGAACGCCAGTATCATCTGAAGCGTCTGCGTGAGGATCAATAAATTGCGACGCGAGAATCGATCAACGACGACGCCCGCAAACGGCGACAAGAAGATCGACGGGATTCCCGCCGCACCAGCGACGACACCCAATGCCAGCTCAGAGTGGGTGAGTTCGAATACGAGCCAGCCCTGAGCTAAAACCTGCATCCAAGAGCCGGAGATGGAGATAAGTTGTCCGCCGAAATACCAGCGAAAATTACTGTGACGCAGCGCTGAGAAGGTTCTACTCGGTGCCACTTGCGCGGCTGAAGCCATACCACCAAAAGCCCATCATCATTTCTTAACATTCGTAGAGAATCATTGCACAAACGACATGCTTGGCGCATTAAGACCAACGCGGACCAAAAGGTCATGAGCGCAGGTCTGTCATAGAAACTCAGCATGGACGAATAGGTCATGCCGAATCAGGGTTGGCTAAATCCGCCGCAACTGCGCGTCGCCGCAAATCGAAGCAGCCGACTTTCGAACCTCAGTTTTAAACCTTTTGAGCGCCAACTTCGTCCTTGAGTCAGAATCAACTGCTAGAGGGCGAAGCTATGGACGTTCAGATTGTTGATCTTGTCAAGGACTATGGTAAATTTCGCGCGCTCGATCACGTCTCGCTGCGGATCGGCAGCGGCATGTTCGGGCTGCTCGGACCGAACGGCGCGGGCAAAACCACGCTCATGAAACTGCTGACGACGCTGCTGCGCCCGACAGCGGGGCGCGTCGTGGTCGACGGGCAGGATGTGGCGGCGCAGCCGGGTTACGTGCGCCAGCGGCTCGGCTATCTGCCGCAGGAGTTCGGCTTTTACAAAAGCCTGAACGCCTACGACCTGCTCGATTACGTCGCCGCGATGAAGAACCTGCCGCGCGCTCAGCGCCGCCAGCAGGTCGAACGCGTGCTGGAGCAGGTCAACCTGACCAAAGACGCCAAGCGGCGGGTCGGCGGCTATTCCGGCGGGATGAAACAGCGGCTCGGCATCGCGCAGGCGCTGCTCGGCGATCCCCAACTGCTGGTCGTTGACGAGCCGACCGCCGGACTCGACCCGGAGGAGCGCATTCGCTTTCGTAATTTGCTGGCGCGCATCTCCGGGCAGCGCGTCGTGATCCTCTCAACCCACATCGTCGCCGACATCGAAGCGAGCTGCACGCAGGTCGCCGTGCTCAACCGGGGGCAGGTCGCTTTCGACGGCATGCCGGACGAACTGATCGCGCGGGCGCAGGGCAAGGTCTGGGAGATCGAGATCGCGCCGGGCGAGTACGAGCAGATCGAACAACGCTACACCGTCATTTCGAGCCGGACGGTGAGCGGGCGGATGGTGCTGCGCGTCGTCGCCGACGAGTTTCCACTGGGGCGCGGTGAGGCGCTCGCCGCCGGGCTGGAAGACGGCTACGTCGCCGTGATGTCGAAGCTGTCAGGAGGCGTTCATGCTTAAGCGCGCGCTCGCCGCCTACCGGCTCGAACTTCGCCTGACCTGCTGGCAGTGGGGCTATGCGGCGCTGCTGCTGCTCTGGTCGGCGTTCATCGTCGCCAGCTTCGGCAGCTACGCTCACCGGACGCCCCAATCGCTGCTGCTCTCTACGCTGCCTTTGAGCACCATCCCCTTTATCAGCATCGGCGTCCTGTTTCTCGCGGCGATCAGCGCTTCGCGCCCGCAGCGCAGCCACGTCGAGGCGCTGGAATGGGCGCTGCCGAGCGGCGCGGAGGTCGTGGTCGCGCGCTGGTTGGCGCTCGTGACCGCCATTTTGCCGCTTCTGGTCGCGCCGCTCGGCATTGCGGTGACTGCCGGATCGCTGGTGGCGTTCTTCGGCGCGCTGCCGACCTTCCTGTTCGAAACGCTGACGGTGCTGGCGTTCACGGCGGCGCTGATCTGGCTGGTGGCGACGTTCGTCGGCATCAAACGCTGGATGTACCCGCTGCTCGGGCTGATCTGGCTCGGCAGCGCCATCTTGCCGACCGCGCTCAACGCCGAAATTTTCCCGTGGTCGCTGCTGCTCAGCTTCTCCGCCGATGCGTGGAACGGCTACGTCTATTCCGATTTCTGGGGGCGGCTGACGCTCGGCGATCTGCCGACTTTTGCCAATATCTGCTATCTCGGCGCGCTGCTGCTGCTGATCGGCGTGATCGCGTGGCGAATCGTGCGTGAGCGGCGCTATCGCACGTCACCGCCCGCGCTGATCGTGGCGTTGGCGGGCTTGGTGATTATGCTGATCGGCGGCGTCGGCTATTCAGCGCAGGTGCAGGCGGCGATCACCCAAGACCGTGAGATCACGCGCAACGTGATCGCCAATTACCCCGCCGACACTGTGACCCTTTCGGCGGACGTGGCTTATGTCCCGACGCGCTACGACCTCACGCTTGACCTGAGCAACTTCGACGCGCCGACGTTCACCCTATTGTTGGCGGTTGTCAATCGCGGCGCTGCGCCCCTGAGCAACCTCGTCTTCACGCTCAACCGGCAGTTGGAAGTCACCGAGGCGAGCGTCGCCTATGATCGTGACGGCGACGACCTGCACCTGCATCTGCCCGCACCGCTCGCGCCGGGGGACAGCCAGACGATCCGCCTGACTTATCGCGGCGCGATCTGGTGGTACGGCACGTCATATACACAGGGACGACCGCGCGAAGCGCTCGATTTCATCAAGCCGGGAGGCGTTAATCTCGCTTGTCCGGTCGCGTGGTATCCAATACCGGGACACAATCAGGTCGGCAGGATACAGGATTACGTGGATCGCTTCACGCCCGACTGCATCCTTGCCGAACCGGCAGCCTTCGACCTGCGGATCACCGGCGTGGACGAGTCGCCGCTGCGCTGGGCGTCGAACCTTGCACCGGCGGACGATCCGCGCGTTTTCTCCGGCACGGCGACGTGGGTGCATCTGCTGGCGTCGCCCAACCTCGTCAGCGAGCCGCTGGCAGGTGGCGTGGTCACGCTGATCGCGCCGGAGTCGCTGATCAGCCTCGGCGAGTCGGCGGTCAATGAGAGTTACGCACCCGCGCTTGCCTACTTTCAGCGGGTTTTCCCGGACGTGTCGCACCTGACGCTGTTCGTCACCGACGCAGGGTTCGGACCGGATTTCGAGACCTACGCGACGCCGGGCGGCACAGGCGATCTGGCGATTGTCGCCACGCCGTACAATCTGGCGACGATGGACGAGAACCCCTACAGCCGCTATCAAGCGGTTGGGCAGGCGATGCTCACGAGCTTGTTCGCCATTGGGAATAATCGCTTTGTTCGAAATGGCGGCTTGATCGACAACGTCGGCTTCTTCCTGTGGATCGACTTCCTGACGGATGGCGACGCTGTGCAGATGCTCGACTATCTCGAAAACGATCTGCCCCAAGGTGTGGGAACAAGTTATCACTTTTCACAGCCACCATCTGAGCGCTACGCCGTCGCCCACGCGTTGTATGATGTGTACGTCGATCAAGGCGAGACGGTGGTCATGGACGTGATCCGCCAAATCCGCGCCGACATCGCCAATCTCGCCACACTGTCGCCGGACGAAGCGGTCGCATGGATCGAAGCAGCGGCGCAGAAAGCAGCGGGCGATGCGGACTAGCGCTTACTACGAAGCACGGGTCGTCTTCGGGTGGGCGACCCTGCTCCCGGCGCTGCTGCTGCCCGCCTATGCGCTGCTCTTCTGGCTCAATGGGCTGGCGTATCCGGGAGGACACCAGCTTGGGGAACTGGTGCAGGCGTTCGGGCTGGGACTGCCGCTGAGCGCCGGACTCGCCGCTGCGCACCTGATGCTGATCGAGCGTGAGGAAGGCTTCGACTCGCTGCGCCGCAGCTATGCCGAACCGTCGTGGCGGCTGCCCGTTCGCCGTGCGCTCGGCGGGATCGCAGCCGTCGGGATCAGCGCGATGGTCGCGGGCGCGATTTTCCACCTCGCCTACGGCAATTACGCCGTCGAGACGGTGATCCTCCCGGCAATCCCGCCCGCGCTCTACTTGATGGGACTGGCGCTGCTGGTCGGCAGCGTCAGCGGCGGCTACTGGCTGCCCGCCGCGCTGGTGATCGCCTACTGGTTTTTCGAATACCGGACGCAAGGCGCATATAGCTTAAGCGCCTTCCTGTTCAACGCCATTATGCCGATCCGCTCAGTCGATCCGGCGCTCAACCGCTGGCTGCTGATCAGTTTGGCGCTCGGCTGGATGGCGCTCAACGTCGGCTATTGTGCTTGGCGCAGGACTCGCGGTGGATGACGAAGCCCGCTATCGCGCGGTGATGCGGGGTGACGAGGCAGCACTAACGGAACTCGTCGTCCGCTATCACACGCCGATCTACCAGTTTTTGGTTCGCTATACAGGCGATCCGGCGCTGGCGGACGACCTCGCACAGGAGACGTTCATCCGGCTGGCGACGCGGCGCGGCGAACCGCCCGCCCATTTCCGCGCGTGGCTGTATACGATTGCGACCAACCTTGCCCGCGATCACTTTCGCTCGACGGCGTACCGTCACGAGCAGGCGGTCGATTTCGACGACTACACCGCATCGAGCGCGGATTACGATCTGCCGGAAAGCGCTCATACCGAGATCGCAGCAGCGCTGGCGAAGCTGCCGCCGCCGCAGCGCGAGGTGATCATCCTGCGCTTCTACCACGACCTGAAGCTCGACGAGATCGCCGAAATCACGGGCGCGCCGCTCGGCACCGTTAAGAGCCGCGTGTTTCATGCCCTCAAGGGATTGAAGGGTTTTTTAGCCATCACGGAGATCGATCATGATCGAAGATGATTTGACGCCGGAACAGCGCGCCGACCTCGGCGATCTGCACGCTCTGTACGTGCAGTTGGACGCTTACGACGTGCCCGAACCTGATCACGAGCGCTTGCTGGCGGCGCTGAAACCCGCGCTGGCAGCCGACCGGCGCCACACGCGAGGTCGCTTTGGCTGGCGCGATTGGCTGCGGCTGGCGTGGGCGCAAACCGAACTGCTCGAAGTGCCCTTCTGGGGATCGAGTATTCTGCTGACGCTAATCGGGCTGCTGCTTGGCGTGAGCTACGGCAGCGCGACGACGATGTTGTGCCTGTTCTTCCTGTCACCGCTGATCGCCGTCGGCGGTGTCGCCTACATCTTCCGCCCGGCGACGCGCACACTCTGGGAGTTGGAGCGTCTGAGCCGCTATCAGCCGTTTGAACTGCTCTACGCGCGGGTTGCGGTCATCTTGCTCTTGAACGTGGTGTTAGCGTTCGTGCTGCTGCTGGTCGTGTGGACGCAGGGCGCGCAGATCGTCCTGTGGCGCTTGCTGCTGATTTGGTTCGGACCAATGATCGGCTTGATGGGGTTGGCGCTGTTCTGCTCGCTGCGCTGGAATGCCGCCGCCGGAGTCCTCGCGCCGATGTCCGTCTGGAGTTTGCTAATCGTGCTCGGCTGGCGTGAAAGCGTCCTCAATGCGGTGGACGTCGAGCACATGGTCGCATGGATCGGCGCGTCGACGCTGCTGCCGGTCGTCGCCGCCGTCGCTCTGATCGGCGGCGTGCTGCTGCTGATCGAGTCCGGGCGTCAGGCGGCGCGATGGCGTTAGTCATTGGCGGTTTGCGGAAAACCTATGGGTCGCAGGTCGCACTTGACCGCATCGACTTGACGCTGACGGATGGGATCGTCGCTCTGCTCGGTGCGAACGGATCGGGAAAATCGACGCTGCTGCGCATCCTTGCCACGCTGATCCAGCCGGATCGCGGCGAGATCGCCTTCGACGCCTTGAGCTATCCGCAGGATGAACGTCAACTGCGTACACAAATCGGCTATCTACCGCAAACGCTCGACCTGCCGGAGCTGCTGACGCCGCGCAAGCTGCTGAATCACCTCGCGCGATTGCGCGGCGCGCGCGACGACCCGATCAGCCAATTTCAGCTAGAGGCGCTTGCCGAACAGCCTGTTCAGCGACTCTCCGATGGGCAGCTTCGCAAGGTCGGGATCGCTCAAGCCTTGCTCGGTTCACCGCGACTGCTGCTGCTGGACGAATTCGCGCGTGGGCTGGACGTGAACGAGCGCGAATGGGCGTTCCGGCTGATCCAGCACCCGGAGAAGCTGATCATCTTCAGCACGCACATCCCCGCAGAAATCGAAAGCGTCGGCGCGCAAACGGTCGTCGTCCTTGATCACGGGCGCGTCTTGTTCTGTGGATCAGTGGCGGAAATGCGCGCCGCCGCCGTTGGATTTGTCCACGAAATCCGGGTTCCTAAGGAGAACGTGGCAGCGATCAGCGCAGCTAGGCTCGTCAGCCGGATTGTGCCGAACGGGACGCAGGTGCGAATGCGCATCGTCGCGCCGCCCGATGACGCCGAGGCTGCGCTTGTCTCCCCAACCCTCGAAGATGCCTATCTGTTTCTCACCCGGCGCGTGCCCGGAAACTCACGCTAGCGCGCCAGTGGGTCGCTTAGTCTGCACCAGCGGACACTTCATCACGGTCGCTGCTTACGAGAAGCGCAGCTTGAAGCGAAATTGAGCATCTTCCGCAAACCACATGGGAAAATTCGTACCCCAAACGTTGTTGTACAGGTTGAAGTGGATTCCGCCATGCATCGCTGGCAGGCGATTGTGGAAATCGAGCAGCGCGGGTGCTTCGGGCGCGACTAACGGCGCGTCGAGCGAACACACTTCTAAACGATGGGTCTCACCCTCGTAAGTCACCCGCTGATCGATGGCGTGGAGCGTGCGCGCGCCCTTGCTGACGACGTCGCAGGGATCAATCGGCTGCCCAACTTTCTCGAAGCGCCATCCGTTCGGCTGCGGAGCGATGGGCTGGAAAGACAGCCAGAAGGCTTCCGCTACGCGGCAGGCGGGTTTGTCAAACCAAGCGTAGGCGACGTCGAGCGCGTCGTCGATGATGGCGTAGCGCAGGTAAGCTTGACGCGGCGCGCCGAAGGCTTGGGCTTCGGCAGCATACGTCAGCATGAACACCCGCTCGGTTGGATGGTCCTGATAAGCAGCGGTCACAGTCGGCGTCCACGTCTGCCGCGCGCTGGTCGGGATGCCCGGCTTGGTAAAATCCTCCCGCGCCCACCAAGCAACCCTCGCGTTGTCACGGTTGCGGATGTACTGCTCCCAGAAACGCTCGTAATCGCGCTGACCATAGACGTCGTAGCGCAGCCGAACTAACGAATGATCCGGGTCTGCCCACGCATACCCGGATTGGCGATCAACCAAGCTCACAATCGCCGCCGTCCCCGGATCAAGGTGAAGCTCAAAGCGGTTGCTGTGTAAGCCGGTGTTGGCTGTGACTTGTCGTCGGGCAAAGGCTTGCGCGCGCGGTGCGATTCGATCCAGCGCCGTGAGCGCCTCGTCGTGAAGCGGCGATCCGGCGAGGCTGTCGAGCGCGGTCGAGAGATAGGCGCGCTGCTCTGCCCACGATGCCTCGAAGCGCTGGCATGGCTCAGTTCGACGCAGCGCAGCGAGATCATCCCCCAGATAGTGCGTGTGGTCGGCGAGGTGGGTTTTCTCGTCCATACCCCACGTATGCTCCGGGATCATGAAAAGATGCTGGCTGAAGCGGTCGATACGCGCGCGGCTTTCGGCATCGAGATCGCGGGCGAGCCATTCCCGGCGCAGGCGCGCGAGTTCGCGATACTGGCTAACTTTGGTCGGGTCAGTTCCTGCGCCGTGAATCCACGTGTCGCCGATCTCCGACGTGATCACCGGCAGCGATTCGCGAATCGGGTCAAGCATTGGCGCGAAGTCGTCGAGCGTCGAGGCGACGACGCGGGCATTTGGCACCTGCGTCGCGAGCGTCTGGTAGGTTTGGGCAATTGCCGCATCGGGAGGCGGTCCCTCGTTGTCGCCGGTGAGGACGAGCGCGAGTGCATCGTCGGTGCCTACCACGCGAGTCAGCCCGCCGTAAGTCTGATCGTAGATCACGATCACGTCGGCTTGACTTGCCTCGTCGCGCCAGCGAAAGATCGGCGGAACGCCCGGTACGGTCGATGCCGGGTTGACGCCAATGTGCAGCAGGCGAATCCCCGCGTCGGCGAGCAGCGGGACGAGCGCGCGGGTGTGACCGGGGACGTCGGTCATTTTGCCCGCGATAGTTTGCATTCCGAAGCGGCGGTCAAGCGCCTTGCTGTAGCTCAAGCCGAAGCGCCAAAGCAACTCGTCGATCAGCTCGCTGTGCGTGGTGAAGGGGAGCGCGTGCCAGCGAATGTCACCCTCGGCGATGGCGCTTTCCATCTGGCGGCGTTCGGCGGGCGCTGCCTGCTCCAGATAGGCGTAAATCAGCCACGCGCCGGTCGTCCAGCGAAAGCGCTGCTCGCGGTGGCGCGTGCGCTCCGCCAGCGCCATCGCTTGCGGGATGAACTTGCTAAAGTAGGTTTGCACGACATCCGCCGCGTAGTTGGTGAAGCCGATGTCGAGATGTGTTTTAAAGACCAGATGAATTGTCGTCATGCCAAGACACTTAGCGAAGGTAGATAGGGTTCGTCAGGGCGCAGACCTGTTCGTTCTCGTCCGCGAGTTGAGCGCGCACGTAGACCGAATCGGCAGGGACTTGAAAATTCCGGTGAAACTCGGCATCGGGGATGGCGAGGCGCTCCACCAGCCCGGCAGTTGTGTACAGTTCGAGCCAGCAGCCCGAGCCAGCGCTTACACTCACGCTGACCTGAAGCTGTCGGGTTTCACCAAGCGAAACCACGTCTCCCATCATGGCATGGGCGCTCGTCAGCGTCAATCGAGGTCCGCTCACGCTGTTGGCGATCATGACGTGACCGGCGCGAATGGCGTCGAGCAGGCTCACCGCCGAAGGCTCACCGTCGCAGTGGACCCACAGCGTCGGCACGGCGAGCTGGGCGACGTGCTCTCGCTTCAGGAAGTGATTGTCGCTGCCGCCGACGGCGGTGTAGCGCCTGCCAGCGCGCAGTCGCTGTTCCCAGAACGCCAGCGCGACGTCGTTCATCAGCGCCCAAGGACCGTTCCAGACCTCGATGCAGTCAAGATCGTCCACGTCGGGATACGCCCAGTCGGGACCGTAAGGACGCGGGTGATTGATGGAAACCAGATAGCCGCGCCGTTTCGCCTCGGCGACCGCCTGCGCCATGTGCTGCTCGTCTTCGACGCGAAAGTCGATCCAGCCCTGATCGCCCCAAATGTTCCAGTGTCCCTTGTAGGTCGTAACTTCACAGCCGGGGATGAGGATCAACGGCGTCTCGATGGTGTTCAGGCGAGCGAGGTGTGAGCTGTTGTTGTGGTCGGTGATCGCCAGAAAGTCGAGACCGAGTGCTTCGGCGCGGCGCACGATGTCGAGCGGGTCGCTGTCGCCATCGCTGTGATAGCTGTGGTTGTGAATCTCGCCGCAGTACCAGCCATCCGGCTTGACTTTGCCGGGCGTCGAGCGCAGCGGCAGCAGCGGCGCGAACGTACCCTCAGCGGCACCGGGAGTCAGCGTGACGTCGACGCGGTAATCGCAGCCCTTCGGCGCGATCTTGTACAGTCCGAGCGCGATAGACCATGCGCCCGGCTGAATCGGTCCGGCAAGATAGCCGGGGGTGGCATCGTCGGTGGCGATGAAGAAGCTGTGGCGGGCGCTGCCGCTCCAACCGCGAAACCCGTCAGTCATGAAATCGCTGCCGCGCGCGTCGAAGATGCCAATGTCGACGGTGTTGCCGTCGGTCAGCGCTGGATCAGAGCCAACCTCGTCGCTGTACGCATAGCGCACCTCGACTCGCGCGATTCCCGGCGGCACTTCAAAAGGAACCGAGATATAGGTCTGCGTTTGCTCGGTGACGGCGTGACCCGTGAGCGTCAAGGCGATGGGCGCGGTCATTGGATCAAGTCTCCTGCTTCGTCGTAGAAGAAAGCGCGCGTATAGTCGGGAACCAGCCACAAATTGCGCGGCAGCTTGGGCACGTCGTCTCCGAACAGGCGGACGGAAATCAAATGCTCGCCGACGTGGACGACGACCAGCGATTCGCTGCCCAGCGTTTGCACGACGTAGAGCGTGCCCGCAATGCCCTCTGGCGTTGGGCTGGTCTCGATGTGAATGTTCTCCGGGCGAATGCCGAGCGTCAGCGCTCCTTTAGCGTGTTCCTTCGGCAGGTTGAACGACGCTGCGCTGATCGGGTAGTCGCCAGCTATGACGACTTTGTTCGCGGCGTCGTCGATGCGGCAGGGCAGTAAATTCATCGGCGGATTGCCGATGAACGAGGCGACAAACGTATTTGTCGGGCGACGGTAAATTTCGAGCGGCGTTCCGACCTGCATGATCTTTCCGGCGTTCATGATCACGATCCGGTCGGCGAGCGCCATCGCTTCCGACTGGTCGTGGGTCACGTAGATGCCCGTCACGCCAACTTCTTGCTGCAAATGTTTGAGAAAGGCGCGCGCTTCCAAGCGCAGCTTGGCGTCAAGGTTGCTCAGCGGCTCGTCAAACAAGAAGACCTGCGCGCTGTAGATGACCGCCCGCGCCAGCGCCGTGCGCTGCTGCTGCCCGCCGGAAAGCTGCGCCGGACGGCGCTCAAGCAAACCGCCGATTTGCAGGTTGTCGGCGACTTGGCGCACGCGCTGCGCCCGTTCATCGCGCGCGACGCCGCGCACCTTGAGCGGGTAGCCGATATTCTCGTCGATGGTCATGTGTGGGTAGAGGGCGTAATCCTGAAACACCATCGCTACGTCGCGATCACGCGGAGGGAGGCTGGTCACGTCGCGGTCGCCGATCTGAATCGTGCCGCTGGTGGGGACTTCCAGCCCGCAGATCATGCGGAGTGTCGTCGTCTTACCGCAGCCGGAAGGTCCCAGCAGCGCCACGAACTCGCCGTCCTGCACGTCGAGGTTAATGTCGTCGACCGCGTGAACTGCGCCAAAGGATTTGCGTAAGTTGGAGATTTTCACAGAAGCCATGCAGTTGCCTTATTGTTTGATGCCGCCGAAGAATCGGAAGCCATAGCGCCAGTTGATCAGCAAGTAGAGGAGCAGCACCGGCAGTGTGTAGAGGACAGCGTATGCCGCGACCAGCGTGATTTGTGGTGAGCCTTCTTCGTCGTAGAACTGGTAGAAGGTGACGGCGGCGGGCAGCAATTTCGGGTCGCGCAAGAGGATGAAGGGCGTCAAAAACGACCCCCAAGCGTTGACCAGCACCCAGATGCCGACGACCATCAAGCCGGGACGCAGCAGGGGAAAGCTCACGTCGCGGAAGATTTGCAGCGGCGACGCGCCCGCGACCATTGCCGCCTCCTCGTAGGAGCGCGGAACGCCGTCGACGAAATCCTGCATGATGAAAATGGCGGATGGCAGCAGTCCGCCGGTCATCGACAGGATAACGCCCGCGTGCGTATTGATCAGTCCGAGGTCGTAGATCAGGCGGAAGATCGGCAGCATACTCGCCGTGCCGGTCACGACCGACGAGAACAGAATCAGGATGTAGGTCAAGAACTGGCGACCGGGTAGGTTGCTGCGCGAGATGCCATAGGCAGCGAGCGCGGCGGCGGCGGTCGTCGCCAGCATCGTGCCCAACCCGATGATAGTGCTGTTTTGCAGCAAGCCGCGCATCGCCAGATCGTTGCCAAGGACTTCGCTGAAGTTCGCCAGCGAAAAGGTCGTCGGAATGGTCACGGAGAGTGTGGCATGGTCGTTAAAGGGGGCAAAGACGAACCAGAGCAGCGGCAGCACGAAGAACAAGCCGAGCACTGTGACGGCGATGATCAACAACAGCCGGGTCAATAGTTTCATGCTGTCCTCCGGCTGCGGCTGAATATCAGATAAACGCCAGCCAGCAGCAAGTTGATGATCATCACGACCACCGCGACCGCGCTGCCTTTGCCGAACTCAAAGAACTTGAGACCGGTGCGATAGATGTAAATCGAGACGACGTCCGTCTTGTTGACGGGACCGCCGCCCGTGAGCAGAAACGGCGTGAACGTGTTGAATGTCCAGAGCGTGATCAGGAGCATGTCGGTCAGGATATAGCGCCCCAGTTGGGGGAGGAGAATGTCGCGGAATTTCTGCCAAGCGTTGGCGCCGATCACGTTCGCCGTCTCCAACTGCGACGGTGGAATTGACCCCAATGCCGATGAGAACAGCAGCATCGAGAATGCTGTGCCGCGCCACGTGTTAAAGAGGATGATGCTCAACATGGGATAGTTGAACAGCCAGTCAAACGACCGGATGCCGACCGCGTTCAGAACCATGTTCAGCGTGCCGTCGGGATCGAGGTAAGCGAACCACGCGAAGGCGACGACGACGTCGGGAATAATCCAAGCGGTGATCGCCAGCGTGAAGATCGTCTCGCGCAGGAAGCCCTTGCGGTTGTGGAAGAGGGTCGCGAGCAGCAGTCCAAGCCCTGCCTGACCGATCAGCGCCGAGCCGATCACGAACTGCGCCGTCAGCAGCAGGCTCGCGCCGAACTCGCCGCGCCGCATCCAGTTGGCGACGTTGAACAGTTCGGTGTAGTTGCCCAGCCCGACAAACTGCGGATTCGCCGCTGCGGTGCCGACGAGTGTTTGATTGGTAAAGCTCATCTGGAAGATCGAGAAGAACGGATAGATCAGAAATACGGCGACAAAAATGAGCGCGGGTAAGAGAAATAACAGCCCTAGTGGACGGGAGAGCAAAGTTCGTTGCATCTTCTTCGCTATCGGGAAGAACCAGCCCGGCGACAGCGCCGCCGGGCTGATTGCGATGTGCTTGACGTTATTTTAGCGGAATTCGTTCGACGTTGTCTTCGCCTACGATGCCGGTGACAGCATCATCGTAAGCCTGCATCGCTTCTTCCGGCGTCATTTCGCCAGAGACGACGCGCTCGGTCATGAGCTGCGCTTCCTGCGAAACCTGATTGTAGGTCGCCAGCGGCGGACGAACCGTCGTCAGCGGCAGCACCTCGGAGGCGATGCGGCTCATGACGGGATCACCCGTGACTGCGACGTCGGTGCGGGCGCGGATGCGCGGGGTGATGCTCTGAAGCTGATCGACCATGTCCTTGCTGAACATGAACGACAGCAGGTCCCACGCTTCTTTCGGGTGCGCCGTATTCGGGTTGAGAATGTAACCCGTGCCGCCGGAGATGGTCACGAAGTCCTGCCCGTTATAGCCCTTGCCGGGTTCAATCGCCGGGAACTTGGCGAAGTTGACCACGTCGTTGCGGTTCGCCATCGCAAAGTCGCCGGTTTCAGGCGCGAGCGGACCACGCCAGAGGTAATCGCCCTCGACCAGCATGGCGATCTTGCCCTGCGAGAAGTCCTCGAACGACTGATCGCGCCCGTTCTGCGTCAGTTGGTAGCGCGGGTTGCCCAAGCCTTCGTCGATGTAGATCGTCTTGTAGAGGTTGAGCGTGTCCAGAATCGCCGGGCTGCTGACGGGCCATTTGTTGGTGTTGAAATCGTAGACGTGGCTGCCTGCGCCGAGCAGCGCCATGTAGTAGCCCTGCATCGTCGTGGCTTCGCCCATCGCCGTGCCAGCATTCAGTTGGATCGGGGTGACGTCGGGCAGCTTTTCCTTGATGGTGCGGGCGGCGTCGAGCCATTCCTGCCAGCTCGTCGGCTGCCAATCGGCGGGCAGTCCTGCCTGCTCAAACAGGTCGGTGCGATACCAAATTTCACGGGCGTCGGTGCCGTAGGGGATTCCGTAAAGCTCGCCGTTGTAGCCGAGAATCTGCTGCAAGCCTTCGGGGATCGCGCTCCAGCCTTCCCAATCGAGGACTTCGGGACCGACGATTTCGGTGAGCGGCTTGACCAGCCCGCCGTCAGCGAATTCCGGCAGCCAGAACCCGTCGAAGGAGAGGATGTCCGCACCCTGCCCAACGCCGAGGTCGAGGGCGTACTGCTGACGCAAGTCCTCGCCGGTTCCGCTGAAGGGAATGACCGTCACGGTAACGTTCGTACCCGCATCCGCCATTTTCTGCTCGAATGCCGGTACGACCATGTCATTCAGCCATTGCAGCGCATCATTGCCGTTTACACCGCTGATGGTCAATTCGATGCTGCTGTCCTGAGCCAGCACACCGCCTGCTGCCGAAATGACGACGACAGCTAACAACAGGAAACCAAGAAAACGCTTTGACATGATAAACCTTTGACTCCTTCTGCGAATAGCTTAGTGAGCGGTGAACAGAAGCGCGCGATCTGCTCGCCTAAATTAGTTGCAACCCTCTCAATAAATCCATTTGCTTACGATGGCGGCGCGGTCGAGCCGCGAACCACCAAGTGCGTCGGAATGAGCGTCATAATATTGGCAGGCTGTTCTCCTTCGATAATCGTAATTAGGCGGCGAGCCGCTTCCGCGCCAATCAACTCAGGATTCTGGGCGACGGTCGTCAGCGGTGGTGTTTGATACTGCGCAATGTCGAGGTCGTCGAAGCCCACGAGCGAGACGTCCTCTGGCACGCGCAGTCCGGCGAGCATAATCGCTCGCTGCGCTTTCATCGCCATCCAATCGTTGACCGCAAAGATCGCGGTCGGGCGCTTGGAGGAACGAAGCAACTGGATGAGGGGCTGAGTCTCCGTGTCGTCTTGCTGGAGATAAGCTTCATAGGAACTGATTTCCGTTCCGCCGCCGATCAGGAACGGGGGTTGTGGTTCGGCGTCGACGCGGCGCATCGTGTCTTGATACGCCCGGTAGCGTTCGGCGACGGGAAAGAGATCAAGGTGCGGACGCGCCAAGAAGATGATCCGGCGGTGCCCAAGCTCGACGAGGTGTTCCATTGCCTGACGCCCGCCCTCGTAGTTGTTGCTGATGACGCAAGGAAGAACGGTTCCGTTGAGCGGACGATCCATCAGCACGATGGGGAGGCGAAACTCGCCGGAGGTCAGCAGATGCGCCGCCGTGCTGCCGCGCGACAGCACGAGGATGCAGCCGCTCGCGCCATCACGCATGAGCAGATGCAGCAGCCGATTCTCCTCGTCTACGTTGCGATCCGTGCTCGCGAACTGCACCCGTAGACCGGCTGATCGCAAAACCCGTTCAGCGCCATCCAGCATGTGTACGGCGAAGGTGCCACGATACTCCGGCAGGAAGAAGCCGACGATCCCGCGAGCCGTCGTTTCGGCGGGTGGGGCGACAAATGTGCCTTTGCCAGCGATGCGGTAGAGCAGACCTTCCTCCTGAGCAGCTTGCCATGCGCGCTGGATCGTCGCGCGGCTGATGTTCAACTGCTCGACCAACTCCCACTCTCCGGGCAGGCGGTCGTGGGGCTTGAGCAGCCCATTCTTGACCCTGTGACGGAGTTCGTCCAGAAGCTGCAAGTGGAGCGGGAGCGGGCTATCATGAGAAACTTGAAAGTCGGTCATGTCTTTACCTGTCCGTACAAGTTAGATTATAGCACAACTGGATTAAGCGCAAAACATGTTCTGTTTAAATTTTACCGAATTACCAACGCCAATCGGCACCGAATTATCCGGCGGCAGCGTCAGCGGCACAGCCGGATTTCTCGCCACTCGGTCACGTCGGGCTGAATCGCCGGTGGAGTAGGGGTGGTTCGGTTGCGCTGCTGAGCACCCCCACGTTAGCATTGGTGGTCATCTTTATCCTGATAGTGACAGGTTCGATCATGGCTGACGCAGCAACTATCACCAAACGTAATTACGGGACAACTGCCGGGGGCAAGGCGGTCGACGAATATACGCTGACCAACGTCAACGGCATGGCAGTCAAAATCATCACCTACGGCGGTATTCTCACCTCGGTGAAAGCGCCGGATCGCTATGGCAATCTGGCGGACGTCGTCCTCGGCTTCACCAATCTGCGAGACTACGAGACCCGAAACGGCAGCTATTTCGGCGCGCTGATTGGGCGGTTTGGGAATCGCATCGCCGGGGGCAAGTTCTCGCTCGACGGCGTGGACTACGCCCTCCCTCTGAACGCTGGTTCCAATTCCCTGCATGGCGGGGTGAAGGGATTCGACAAAGTCGTTTGGGACGCCAAAGCAGGCGAAGTGGACGGCGGCGTCGCCCTCGAACTGCGCTATCTCAGCGCGGACATGGAAGAAGGCTTTCCCGGCAGCCTCAACGTGACGGTCGTCTACACGCTGACCAACCAGAACGCACTGCGGCTCGATTACACCGCCACCACCGACAAGCCGACCATCGTCAACCTGACCAACCACTCCTATTGGAATCTGAAAGGCGAAGGGACAAGTGCCGTTGATGACCAGATTCTGTGGATCAATGCTGACCGCTACACGCCGACCGACGAGCATCAGATTCCGACTGGCGTGATTGCGCCGGTCGAGGGGACGCCCTTCGACTTCCGCACGCCCACCATGATCGGTCCGGCGACGCGCTCGACCGATCCGCAGCTTATGGGAGGGGACGCGCGCGGGATCGATCACAACTTCGTGCTGAACCGCGCCGACCCGGCTGATACGTCGCTGATCCGGGCAGCCGTGCTCTACGAGCCAAGTCTCGGTCGCACGCTGGAAATCTGGACGACCGAGCCGGGGATTCAAGTCTACTGCGGCAACTACATTGGGCAGTGGAGTGATCCGATGCAGCCATGGATCGGACCGAGCGGGCATTTCTACCGGCAGGGCGATGGATGCGCGCTGGAAACGCAGCACTTCCCCAACTCGCCCAACCATCCCGATTGGCTGAGCACGCGGCTTGATCCCGGCGACACCTACCAGACGACGACGATTTTTAAGTTGGGCGCTAAATAACGTGAACTATGGATAAGAATTCTGAGCGAAGAAACCTCACCCCCCAACTCCCTCTCCATTGCATGGAGAGGGGGAGCTAAGCGCAGCGGGGTGAGGTCAGAACAGCATCGCTTATCCAAAACTGACGTTCAATAGCCCAGTCACGTCGATCCATCGGATTTACAAAGCAAGAGTCCGGGCACGCCCGGACTCTGCTCCTTTATGCTGAGATCAGTTGAAAGCGTCTACTCGTATTGCAGCGCCCGGATGATGTCGAGCTTCGCCGCATTGCGCGCGGGCAGGATCGCGGCGAACAGCGCCAGCAGTACACCGACGATCACCGCCGCAATGATGCCAATCAGCGGGAAGGTGTAAGACATTTTCCAGCCAACCGACGCGATGGCGGCGATGAAGCCGTAGCTGATGGCGACTCCCGCCAGAACGCCCATCGCCGCGCTGAAGATGCCAAGCAGCAGCGCCTCGGCGGTGACGATGCGCCGCACCTGCTTGCGACTACCACCTACCGCACGCACGATCCCGATTTCGCGGGTGCGTTCGAGGACGTTGATCGTGAGCGTGTTGAGCAGACCGAGCGCTGCCGGGATCAGAATCAGGAACGCCAGCACGTAGAACACGTAAAAAGCGCTGTTGGTCGTCTGCATGAGCGTGTCACGGTACTGCCCGCTCAGTTGTGCCGTGAATTGTGGATAATCCTGCACGATCTGCTGCACGTCGGCGAGCGCCGCCGTTTTGTCTGAACCCGGTTTCAGGTTCATGAAGATCATCACGTCTTCATTCTTATGGAAGTCCGCCGCCAGATTCGCCTGCGAGATGAAGATCGCATCGACTTTGAAGGTTAGCACGTCGCTGGCGACCCCGACGACGTGGTAGGTCTGTACGCCCTCGGCGGTCTGCAAGCTGAAATCGCCGCCGTACTCCGTCTTGAGCGCCGTCAGCGCCAGCGGGCTGAGGATGGCATTGTGCCCGGTTCCCAGCGCGGCGAAGGCTTCGTCGGCTTGCCCCTCGTTGAAGTCGAGTGACGCCACCTGCGGGTAGGTGGTCGGGTCGATGCCCAGCACTTCGAGGCTCTGCCCGCCGGACTTTGCCGCAGCGTAGCGCAGGCTGGAGACGGTTTGCGTTTCCGGCAGGGCGGTCAGCCGAGTGGCGAGGCTGCTATCCGCGCCGACTACGCTGTCGTAGACGGCGATAGACGGCGGGATCAGCACAATGTCGTTGGAAAAACTCTTATTGGTCAGGTTCGTCACCAGATCGCTGAAGCCGCTGACGGTGGCGGTCATCATGATCAGCACTGCTAAGCCGATCATCAGGGTACTGCCAGTGATGGCGGCGCGTCCCGGTTGGCGTACTAGATTGCCCTGCGCCAGATCGCCTTCCTGCGCGAACCAGAGCGTCAACAGCGGGCTGAACAGGCGCGCGACCGGCAGGACTAAGCCCGGCGCGGCGACCACCATGCCGATCAGGAACACCAGCGCTCCGCCGACCGCGCCCTTGCTGCCGCTGGCGAGCAAGCCGACCGAGAGCAGCATCAGCACGCCCCCGATGATCAAACTCCAGCGGGCGGCGCGGTGAACACCGCTCGGCGTCTCTGTGCGCAGAGCTTCCAGCGGGGAGGTGCGTCCGGCGGCACGCGCGGGCAGATACCCGGCGATGAGCGCCGCAGCCAAGCCGAGCACCACCGCCATACTCACCGCGCCGGGCGTGAAGTCCAGCCCCACGTGTAGACCGCTGACGTAGCTGCTTAGCAGGTTCTTCATAAGGCTGCTCGCGCCCAGTGCCATCGCGTAGCCGACGATCAGACCGATCACTGTCCCGGCGATGCCCTGAACCAAGGTTTCGATCAGGATCATCAGCGTGATCTGCTGGCGGGTCGCGCCGATTGCCCGCAGCATCGCCAGATCGTGCTGTCGCTCGACTACGACGGTGCGGAAGGTGTTGAAGATCAGGAACGCGCCCAGCATCAGCGCCAGCACGCCCAGCAGGTCGAGCACAGCGAAG
This sequence comes from uncultured Chloroflexia bacterium, assembly GCA_963826685.1. Classification (GTDB taxonomy): domain Bacteria; phylum Chloroflexota; class Anaerolineae; order Aggregatilineales; family Phototrophicaceae; genus Flexifilum. Next base: position 76,297 of record CAWGYC010000017.1, read on the forward strand.
CCTAGCTGCAGCGCTCCGAGACTGTCCGACGTGTTACTCCCCGTGTCCAGTTGGAAGCTGCTGCCCAGCGATTGCATGACGTCCGCCGCCACCGCATCCCGATCCGCGTTGGCGTCAATCGACACCTCGACCGTGTTGATCAGTCCCGGCTGGTTGAAGGCAGCTTGAGCGTCGCTCAGCGTCACGTAGATTTCCGGCGCGGACAGGCTGCCTTGATCGGCGAGCAGCCCGACGACCGTGTAGATTTTCAGCCCGCCCGCCGTGATCAGCGGGAAGGTCGTGCCCACTTTAAGCTGCGAGGACAGTTCCACCAAGCCCGCCGGGATCACGGCTTTGCCTTGATCGTCCGGCTGCAAGAAACGTCCCTCGCTCATGGTGAATTGGCGTACTGTCTGGGTGGGATCGACCCCGATCAGGTTGATTTGCGTAGTGTCGCCGAGCGCGTTGCCGTTGAGCGTTGGCAGCGTGAATGTCCGGTCGAGGCTGCCGCTGACCGCTTGCACGTGATCGACGGCGGCGACCTGCGCCAGCACCGGATCAGCCGCGAACGAGTCGCCCGACGTGCTGACGATGCGGATGTCCGCGCCCGCGACGCCGCTCAAGGTCTGCTTGAAAGCGTCGGTGAACGAGGGCAGCGTCAGATTAATGGCGAAAATCAGCGCGACGCCGAAGACAATCGCCAGCGTCGTCAAGACGGTACGCAGTTTGCGCCCGCTCAGATAGCGCAGCCCCATCAGCGTCATTTGCCATGCGGTAGCGCCGAAACTTGATTTATTGGTCATGTTACCCTTCTATCCCAGCGCCATTTTGCTTAGCTGAGCGCGAATCTGGTCGGCGTTGCCCTGTCCCTTAAGCTGGTTGTCGTCCACGATCTTGCCGTCCTTGAGGAAGACGATTCGGTCGGCGTGGGCGGCGACGCGCGGATCGTGCGTCACCAAGATCATGGTTTGCCCCCACTTATCGACGGTCTGGCGCAGCATTTGAACGACTTCGTCGCTCGACCGCGAGTCGAGATTGCCGGTCGGCTCGTCGGCGAGGATCACCGCAGGCTCGGCGATCAAGGCGCGTGCGAGTGCGGCACGCTGCTGCTGCCCGCCGGAGAGTTCGGACGGGCGGTGCGATCCCCGGTCGCCCAGTCCGACGCGCGCCAACGCTTCGTCGGCACGCTTGAGCGCTTCAGCGCGGGATACCCCGTCGAGGATCAGCGGCATGGCGACGTTTTCCCGTGCCGTCAGCACGGGGACGAGGTTGAAGAACTGGAAGACGAAACCGAGCAACTCCCGGCGCAGGCGCGAGAGCGCGTCGTCGTCCAGTTTCGTCAGTTCGCTGTCTTGCAGCCAGACTTTGCCGCTGGTCGGTCGATCCAGACCGCCCAAGAGATAGAGCAGCGTGCTCTTGCCGGAGCCGCTCGCCCCCATGATGGCGAGGAACTCGCCCTTCTCGACGCTCAGATTGACGTCGCTGAGGGCGTGGAACGGCTGCTCGGTCGTACCGTAGACTTTGTTGAGTGATTCCGTGCGTACAATTGACATATTTTTTCCTTCTATCGATCTTTCAGTCCTCAGATGGACTGCGCGTAGGCATTCGATTTGATCGCTTGCGGCGTGGTCTGCCGCGTGCTTTCGGCGCAGGTTCGGGCGGCGAGTAGTTCTTGAGGTCGGCGAGCCGCGCTTCGCACATCTCGATCCAACGTAAATCGGCTTCTAGGTGCATGATGGCGCTTTCCAGCAGCAGCAGCCAAGGAAGCTGCGTGTGCGGATCAGCCTGACTTCTCAATTCGGTCGCCTCATGCAACTGCTGATACAGCTCGCGCCGCTGGATCATCAAGACTTGCTCAGGGATCACGGGACCCCCGACCAGACTGAGCACCAGCTTGACGTAGAAGGCGTCCCCCAACCGGTACTCGCGCACTTCAGGCGTCCGATACCAGTTTTCCAAATCGCGCCGTCCCTCCTCCGTGAGGCAATAAACTTTGCGGTCGGGCGCGTCGTCGGTCGGCTCGATCTCGTAATCCACCAGATTGGCGTCTTTGAGCCGGGTCAGCGTGCTGGCGATCTGCCCCGGCTTAACGTCCCATTCAGCGTTGATGACTAAATTCAACTGCTTGCCAAGTTCATAGCCGTGCATGGGACGTTGGTAGAGCAGTGCGAGAAGCGCGTATTTGACTGACATGAAAACCTATACACTTCGATTCTAGTTTTCAAGAAAACTATACACTCAGTATCTAGTTTTTGTCAAGCAGCAAATCGACGCGAAATTGCGTGATAATTCGGCATCCGTCAGCGGTCGCTATCGCGGTATTCAAAAAAAGCGCGGAATCGCAGGTCGATCCGCGTTTGTGTGGGCGAGGACATCAGGGGTTGCAGCGGCGTTCAATTGATCGCTGCTACGGATAAGCTCCGCACCTAATCACTAAAATCCATCGATGGGGAAGGCGTGAGAAGGTGCGGTTAGGCTCAGCTATCACAAGTTCCAGAGTCGATCCTGTACTGCGCGTGCTGCACGAGAGGTCGCCAAGTAGTCTATTGCTCGGCGACCTCATTCAAATGTGCGTAGCTCAGTGATCAAACCTTAGGCGCGCTGAGGTTCGTGCGCCCCTTGCAGTTCTTCAACTTCGTGATCGGTGGCGTGCTCAAAGGTGACTTTGAAGCCCGGCGGCAGCGGCAGACTGTCCAGATCGACCTGCTTGATGCTGAGCGCCACGTCAGGCGCCTCCATCAAAGCGTCGCGCAAGAAGCGGTCGGTCTGCATATGGAGCAGATTGTAGGGGAAGTGCGTCCGCAGCGCGCCGATGTAGACCTCAAGGTGAACGTCAGGATAGTTCGTCCGGTAATCCCGCATGATCGTGGCGACACTGTTGTAAAGGTCGCGGTATTCGTCGTGATAGACCTCGATGATCCCCTCGTCCCAACCGTTGAGGGTTGTAATCTCCTTGCTGTGTCGCTTAAACGTGGTGGCGCGCTTGTCACTCACGTCGACGTGGATGATCTTCATCGACCAGCCGCGTTTGAGAATCGTGTTGACCACGCTGACGGCAAGCTCTGACCACGTATCGCAGAAGTAGATCGCCAACTCCTTGTGAATCGCCGGATTGAAGACGACCGGCTTCTGCTCGAAGACCGGGGTTTTATCCAAATGCAGGCGCGCGGCGGTCTCCTTGTAATGCTTGTGAATCTGGAAAAACAGCCACACCAGCGTCGGGATGAGCAGGACGATGAACCATGCCCCGCTGGTGAACTTGGTGATGATGAACACGATCATCACCGTGAACGTGACCAGCGCACCGAAGGCGGATACTGCCAGCTTCAGCCGCCAGCGCGGATCATAGTAGATCTTGGTTTCAAGTCCGTAGGTAAATTCGCCCGGCTTGAGCTTGCCAGAACGCCAGAACCGCCGCGTCATCCCGGCTTGGCTGATCGTGAATGCCATGAAGACGCCAATCGCATAGAGCGGAATCAGGTTGGTCACGAGCGCGCCGGTCACGATGACGAGGATAATCGCGCTCACTGAGAGGGTTAGCACCCCCCACGTGAACACCAAGCGGCGACCGCGATAGGTCAACTGGCGCGGCAGGAACCCGTCCCCGCTGTGGAGCGAGGCAAGCTGCGGAAAGTCGTTGAACGGCGTGTTTGCTGCCATGAACAACACCGCGAACGCGCCCGCGATGGTCAGCACGTAGGCGATGTAACCGATGCCCTGACTGCCGTAGATCGTGCGTGCCATCTGGCTGATCACGGTTTCGCTTTCCGAGGGGACGGCTTGGATCGCATTCGCCAGCAAGGTGATGCTCATGAAGAAGGTGATCAGGAGAACACTCATGACGACCAGCGTTTTGGCGGCGTTGTTGGCTCTCGGCTGCCGGAATAACTGGGTATCGTTAGAGATGGCTTCTACGCCTGTCACCGCTGCGCACCCGGAGGAGAACGCCCTCAAGATCAACAGCAACGTGACCGGTGCGAGCACGTCGTTCTGAATCGCCACCACGCCCGTGACCGGCTCCAAGCTGCCGGTTAGCAGCTTGATGAAGCCAATAATCAGTGTTCCGCCCATCGTGATCAGGAAGAAGTAGGTCGGAATCGAGAAAACGCGAGCGCTCTCCTTGACGCCTCGCAAGTTGATCAGCGTCATGATGGCGATCACGCCGACGGTGACTTCAACGCGCAAGGGCGCTAAACCGGGAAACACGCTGATCACGTTGGCGACGCCCGCCGCGATGCTCACCGCGACCGTCAAAATATAGTCGGTCAGGAGCGCCGCTCCCGTGACCTGCGCCAGTTCCTCGCCTAAATTCTCTTTGGCGACTCGATAGCCACCACCGCCCGCCGGGTTGGAAAAAATCGTCTGGCGGTAGGAGATCGTCACGATGGCGATCAGGATCGAAATGGCGATGGCGATGGGAATGGAGATCGCCTCTCCGCGAAATCCAAACAAAGTGAAACTGCCAATCGCCGCCGTGTTGAGGATGATCAGCAGTTCCTCGGTCGCGTAGGCGCAGGAGGAGAGGGCATCACTGGCAAGCACGGCGAGCGCGATGAAATTCGGTGCGGTTTGGTGGGTTAGGTCGGCGGAGCGAAGGCGCTTGCCGAGCAGCGTTTCGGCGAAGTGTTCGCGGACATCACGTACAGTCATGGTTTTCTCCTGATCTGGTCGCACCTATTCTAGGTCGATGCTTCAGGAGAAGCGGTCAAAATTAGGTCAGGATTGGACGCAAGGGCGTCAAAAAAGCATCAAGGCAAGCATCAAGCCGCAGTTGCTGTCGCTAAACCACGCGAAAACATCATCGCGTTTGAGAAGAATACCGAGACGATCAGGCACGGGTCTTTACAGTTTTTTGACCGCTCCACTGATCATCATGACCCCATTTTGACGGCTGACGGGACTACACTTTGCCTGCGAAACGGGAAGCTGTCGTTTTGCCGGGACTAAATTCACAACAGCATCGATGTAGGAAAGCGCACTCAATGGCTGAAAAACCGATAATCATGGTTCAAATCGCGGATCGCGCTTGGACGCTGGACGCCGTACACTGCGCCTGCCGGATGGCGCGGTGCTCCCCTGCCGTGATCGCGCTGGTCAGCATGATTTCGGTACAGCATCCATCGTGGTTGGGAACCGACTGGGGCAATCTGGACTTCAACGACGCGGCGAAGAATGATCTTGAGGATTATCAAGCGACCGTACTCGATTACGGCTTGGACTGCCGTCTGATTCGGGGACAATACCTCGACTTTGCCGGTGGGTTGGCGGATGTTGCCGAACAACTCCACGCGCAAATCGTCTTTGCTAAGCTCCCCAAGACGCTGATCCCGGTGTGGCGTCATCTGCAAGCGTGGCTGCTGAACCGCCGCTTCTCGAAACAGCGGCGCCGAACTCATTGAACAGCCGGTCATGCTCCCCGTGAACTCGATCAAAGGCTGTGCCAGCACGGGAAGCGAGCCGCAACTAGCTTTATGCCACTGCGCCGCGCAATTTTGATCGCTTGGAATGGCTCATGAGTTGCCTATACAAAGTGTCGAGGACGCGCGTCGTCTTTTGCTGTCATAATAGATTGCATGGACAGAATAAGCGGCTCTATGGATGACCAACGACGCGATCCCGATCAATTACTCGCCCGTGTTCAGCCGGAAGATCAGCACAATCGTCGCGGTCGGCTCAAGATTTTCTTGGGCGCGGCGGCGGGCGTGGGCAAAACTTACAGTATGCTTCAGGCGGCGCATGATCGGCTGGTCGAAGGTGTTGACGTGGTCGTCGGTTACGTCGAGCCGCACAGCCGCCCGGAGACTGCCGCTCTGCTCGCAGGACTCGAAGCTCTTCCGCCGCTGACGGTGGAAGCTCGCGGCGCGCAGCTTCGGGAATTTGATCTGGATGCTGCCTTGACAAGGCATCCGGCGCTGATCCTCGTTGACGAACTGGCGCATACGAATGCCGATGGGCTGCGCCATGCCAAACGCTGGCAGGACGTGCTCGAACTGACGGCGGCGGGGATCAACGTCTACACGACCGTCAACGTTCAGCATCTCGAAAGCCTGAACGACGTGGCTGCCCAGATCACCGGGATGGTTGTCCGCGAGACTCTGCCGGACGCTGTGTTCGAAGGCGCGGACGAGATCGAGTTGATCGATCTCTCGCCGGATGACCTGCTCCAGCGTCTACGCGAAGGCAAAATCTATGCTGCGCCGCAGGCGGAACAGGCGATCCACAGCTTCTTCCGGCGCGGGAACCTGATGGCACTGCGCGAATTGGCGCTGCGGCGCACCGCCGAGCGCGTCGATAGTGAGATGCAGGTCTATCGTCAGGATAAGTCGGTTGAGCCGGTCTGGCCCGCAGGCGAACGCATCCTCGTTTGCATCAGCCCCAGCCCGATGGCGGCTCGGCTGGTGCGCGCCGCCAAGCGGATGGCGGCGGGGCTACATGCCGAATGGATCACCGCCTACGTCGAGACGCCCCGTACCGCTAAACTACCCGCCGACGCCCGCAGCCGCGTGATCCAGACGCTTCGGCTTGCCGAGCGGCTTGGCTCAGAAACGGCGACCCTGAGCGGACACGACGTCGCCGAGGAGGTGCTCACTTTTGCCCGGCGGCGCAACGTCACCAAAGTAATCGTCGGCAAACCGATTCACCCGAAATGGCGCGACATCGTCTACGGCTCGGTGCTCAACAGTCTGGTGCGCCGCAGCGGGGACATCGACGTCTACGTGATCAATGGGGAGGGCGACACGACTCGCCCGCAGGTACAACCCCTCTGGCGGCGACCGCACCCGCTTCGACCCTACCTCTGGACGATTTTGATCATCGCGGCGTGCGCGGCGCTGGCGTTCCTGATGTTCCCGTACTTCGCTCCGGCGAACGTCGTCATGGTCTTTCTCGTCGGGATCGTGATCGTGGCGACTCGCTATGGGCGCGGACCGTCGATTCTGGTCTCGATCATTAGCGTGATCGCCTTCGACCTGTTCTTCGTGCCGCCGCATCTGACCTTCGGCGTCAACGATACGCAGTACGTGGTCACGTTTGCGGTGCTGCTGCTCGTCGGGTTGACCATCAGCAGCATGACCGTCCGCATCAAGGAGCAGGCGGAAACTTCCCGCGAACGCGAGCGGCGCACGTCGAGTCTCTACGAGATGAGCCGGGAGTTTGCCAGTACCAACAACATTGACGCGCTCACGCAGACGGCGATCAAGCACATTGAGGAAGCCTTTTACAGCCGCGTCGCCTTGCTGCTGAACGAGACCGAAGGGCAGCTCGCAACCTACGGATCAGAACGCATCGAGACCTATTTGACCGAACGCGAACGCAGCGTCGCGCGCTGGGTCAACGACCATCGGCAGCTTGCCGGACGGGGCACTCAGACGCTTCCCGGCTCGCTGGGGTTGTACCTGCCCATGAATACGTCGCAGGGACAAATCGGCGTGCTTGGTATCTACCTGCTCCAACCGGACTATCTGCTGTCGCCGGATCAAATGCATCTGCTGGAGACCTACGCCAACCAGACCGCCGTCGCCATCGAACGGGCGCAGCTCAGCCAAGAGACCGAGCGCGCTCAAGTGCAGGTCGAAACCGAGCGCCTGCGCAGTTCGCTGCTGAGTTCGGTGTCGCATGATTTACGCACCCCACTGGCGGCGATCACGGGCGCGGCGAGTGGGTTGATCCAGAACACTGCCGAACTCAAGCCCGCGCAGCGGGAACTCGCGCAGATCGCCTACGAGGAAGCCGAGCGACTGAATCGCTTGTTAGGAAATCTGCTGGAAATGACTCGCCTCGAATCGGGTGGTGTTCGGGTCGATAAAGAGTGGCAGCCGCTCGAAGAAGTGATCGGCTTGGCACTCGCCCGCATGGATGCTGGGTTGGACGATCATCCCCTGACGACCGACTTGCCGGAAGACTTGCCGCTCGTCCCGATTGACAGCATTTTGATTGAGTTGGTCTTGGTGAACTTGCTCGAAAATGCCCTCAAATATACGCCGGTTAGCGCGCCGATTGAACTATCCGCGTATGCCGAGCCGAATCACGTGGTTGTCGAAGTTGCCGATCATGGATCGGGGATTCCAGCGGGTGAAGACGAGCGGATTTTTGAGAAGTTCTACCGCAACCGACCCACCACCACGAGCGGCGTGGGACTCGGCTTGACGATCTGCAAAGCGATCATTGAGGCGCACGGCGGGCGGATTTGGGCGGACAATCGCCCTGAGGGTGGGGCGGTGTTCCACTTCACCTTGCCGTTGGAGGGCGAACCGCCCCAAGTGAGCATGGAAGATGAGTAGCAACCCGGATGATAGCAAGACGAAATCACCGCTGATCCTCGTCATTGAGGATGATCCGCAGATGCGGCGGTTTTTGCGCGCCACGCTCACGAGCAACGGCTACGACTTGCTGGAAGCGGGCACGGCACAGGAAGGCATCAAGCAGATCGGGCTGCGTCATCCTAACCTGATCATCCTCGATCTGGGGCTGCCAGATATGGATGGCTTGGAGGTGACGCGCCAGCTTCGAGAATGGACGAATACGCCGATTCTGGTGCTCTCCGCGCGTGACCGTGAAGACGACAAAGTCATCGCGCTCGACGCTGGCGCGGACGACTACCTGACCAAGCCCTTCGGCACCGGCGAACTGCTCGCTCGGATGCGCGTCGGGCTGCGCCACGCGATTTTGGCGCTGCAAGGAAGTGATGATCCGATTTTCACGACGGGCGACCTGCGGGTCGATTTCGCACACCGGCAGGTCTTTGTCAAAGACGAAGAAGTCCACCTGACGCCGATTGAATACAAGCTGCTGCTCATGCTGATCCAGTACGCCGGGAAAGTCGTCACGCGGCACCAACTGCTCCACGAAGTCTGGGGACCGAGCTACGTGTCGGAATCCCATTACCTCCGCGTCTATATGGCGCAGCTTCGCCACAAGCTCGAACAAGACCCTGCGCGCCCCCGCTATCTGATCACCGAGGCAGGGGTTGGCTACCGGCTACGAATTGAGGATTAAGCCGTTTCCGCTGTTGATCGGGTACGCCGCCTGATCTGACTGCCCCCGATGTCTCACAATTTCCGGTCGCAAATTCCATGAGTATGCACACAATCTATTTGTGACAAAAATCACAGATAACCGGGCGCTCCCCCACTAGACTTGTACTCAGCCTGTGTCTAGGCTGTAAGTGCGAGGAGGATGTCATGATCTACCTTGTCGTTGTGGTTGCCATGCTCTTTTGCGGAATCCAAGCGATCCGAACGGATCGGCTCATGATTTCGGCGTTGTGGTTGGCGGGCGTCAGCGCGTTGATGGCGGTGCTGCTGTACGCCGCTGGCGCCCACGAGGTCGCGGTCATCGAGTTGAGCGTCGGCGCGGGTTTGGTGACGGTGCTGCTGGTCTTTGCCATCAGCCTCGCCGGGGACGAGCCGCTGCCGGTGCGCTCAGTTGTTCCGCTGCCCATCGCTTTGGCGTTGGTGGCGGCTTTCGCCGTGCTGCTCATCCTCTTCACCTTACCCCTGACTCAATTCGCTAGTGCTTCGCCCGAAATCTCGTTCACGCAGATGTTCTGGCACGTGCGCAGCGCTGACACGCTGGCACAGATCGTCCTGATCTTCACCGGGGCGCTGAGCGTACTCGGCTTCTTGACGGAACGGCGCGCCAAAGCCCGACCGCAGATGATCCCGATACAGGAAGCCCAGCTCAAGGAGGAGCAGCCTTGACTCTAGAGACCGTCCTGCTGATCGGCGTGCTGGGCTTGTTTTCGATTGCACTCTACGGGCTGCTGATGCTGCACAACCTGCTCAAGATCGTCATCGCGCTGCAAATCCTGCTCAAAGCGGCGGCATTGGCGTTAGTCATGGCGGGGAGCGTCAGCGGTCATCTGAGCTTGGGACAGAGCCTCGCGGTGACCGTGATCGTCGTCGACACGATTACGGCGGTGATTGCGTTGGCGTTAGCGGTCAAGGTGCGGCAGCGCTGCGGCACGCTCGACGTGCGCGCCCTGTCGACACTGCGCGGTTAACGGCGGAAGGGCAATGATGTGGCTGCTTGGGCAATTTTCCTCCCGATTTTGGGGATTGCGCTTAACCTGACGGTAGCGCGGCGTTGGCGCGAACCGGCGGCGGGCGTGATCGCCAGCGCCGCGGTTGGATTGGCATTTCTCGTGTCGCTGATTCAGTTCGCGGCGCTGCTGGCTGATCCCGAACCCGTGACCGTCATGCTGGCGTCGTGGATTCACGTCGGCAGCTTCTCGGTCGACTGGGCGCTGCAAATCGACACACTGTCGGTGACGATGATGCTGCTCGTCAGCGGAGTGGGTACGCTGATCCACGTCTACGCGATTGGCTACATGCACGGCGACGAGCGTTTCACCCGCTTCTTCCTCTATCTCAACCTGTTCATCGCCGCGATGCTGGTACTCGTCACCGCCAACAACTTCGTGATGCTGTTCGCGGGCTGGGAAGGCGTCGGCTTGTGCTCCTTCCTGCTGATCGGCTTCTGGTTCGACAAGGCGGGCGAGGGGGCGCAGATCAGCAACGCTGCGCGCAAAGCCTTCATCGCCAACCGCATCGGCGACGCCGGGCTGCTGCTCGGCTTGTTCCTGATGGCGACGACCTTCGGCTCGCTCGACTTCGGGACGGTCTTCGGCGCTGCCCGTGCGACCTTCGCCGTCGGCGCGCCCACTGTCACGGCGATCACGCTGCTGCTGTTCGTCGGCGTCACCGGCAAGAGCGCGCAGATTCCGCTGTTCGTCTGGCTGCCGGATGCGATGGCAGGTCCGACACCCGTTTCAGCGCTGATCCACGCGGCGACGATGGTCACGGCGGGTATTTACCTGATCGTCCGCGCGCACGTCCTGTTCGACCTCGCGCCGCTGACCCAGACCGTCGTTATGGCGACCGGCGCGGCGACGGCGCTGCTCGCCGCCACGATTGCCGTCAGCCAGTTCGACATCAAGCGCGTGCTGGCGTACTCGACCATCAGCCAGTTGGGCTTCATGGTCGCGGCGGTGGGCGCGGGCGCTTATGCGGCGGGCATGTTCCACTTGGTCACGCACGCCTTTTTCAAGGCGCTGCTGTTCCTCGCCGCCGGGTCAATCCTGCACTCGCTCGGCACGCAGGACTCGCGCTTGATGGGTGGGCTGCGCGGGCGTATGAAGACGACTTTCGCCGTCTACGTGATTGGCGCGCTGGCGCTGGCAGGCGTGCCGCCGCTGTCGGGTTTCTTCTCGAAGGATGAAATCCTCGCCGCCGCGTCCGAGCGCAGTGTGCTTCTCTATCTGGTGCTGGCGACGGCGGGCTTCCTGACCGCCTTCTACATCACCCGGCAGATCTGTCTGATCTTCATGGGCGATCCGCGCAGCGCTGCCGCACAGCACGCTCACGAGAGCCGCCCGATGATGACGCGCCCCTTGATCGCGCTGGCGCTGCTGGCGGTCGTTGGCGGCGTGCTCAATCTGCCCGGCGTCGCGCCACTGCAAGCGTGGCTGGCGCATACGACCGGCGAAGCTGAAGCCGGGACGCTCGATTTGACCGTCGCCGCGCTTTCGACGCTGATCGCGCTGGCGGGGATCGGCGCGGCGTACTGGCTCTACGGACGCTACCGCGAAACCGATCCACTGGCAGGGGCGTTGTTCACCGAATCCAGCCGAGCTTGGCGGATCGACGATTTCTATGCGGCGTTGTTCATCCGACCGTACAACCGGCTGACCGCTTGGCTTGCGGCTGCCGACAGCCGCGTCTTCTACGGACTCGATGATGCCGCCGCCAAGCTCTCGCGCGGCGCAAGTGATGAAGTCCGCAAAACCCAGACCGGGCAGCTTAACTGGAACGTCGCCGGGGTGATCGGCGGGCTGATCGTCGTCCTCGTGGTAATGCTCTTGGGGAGGGGCGTATGAGCCTGATGCTGATCCTGCCGCTGGTGATGGCGCCGGTCGTCTATTTCGCCGGTCGTTTGCTGCGACCGACTGTCTCCCGCTGGCTGGCGCTGACGACGCTGGCGATCCTCGGCGTGCTGTTCGGGTTGGTCGCTGGCGGGGCGCTGCCGACCAGCCTCCCGATTGACGCGCTGACGCTGCGGATGGACGCCCTCAGTCTGCTGTTTATCGGGTTGACGCTGGCGCTGATGCTGCTGGTGCTGATCTACTCGCGCTCGGAAATCGCTAATGAGGTTGGCGCGGAGAAATACTACGCGCTGCTGCTGATCCTGACCGGCGCGCTGATCGGGCTGTCGTGCGCGACCGACTTGTTCAACCTGTGGCTGTGGTTCGAACTGATGGTCACGACAACCTTCTTCTTGATCGCCTTCCACCGCGACGATCCGTTGGCGCTGGAAGCGGTGATCAAGTATCTGGTACAGAGCACGCTGGGCACGGCGTTGGTGTTGTTCGGGATCGCGCTGGTGCTGATGCAGACCGGCACACTTAGCCTCGATCAAACCCATGCCGGGGGTATCGCTGGCGCGCTGCTGCTGGTCGGCTTCGGCGTCAAGCTGGCGCTCGTGCCGCTGCACACGTGGCTGCCTGATGCCTACTCGCAGTCGCCGGATGGCATCAGCGTATTGCAGGCGGGCGTGGTCACGCAAGCCGGGTTGATCGCGCTGCTGCGGGTGCTCGCGCCGCTGCCGTCGTTCGCTACGCTGCTGCTGCTCGCCGGGATCGTCAACATGGTCGTCGGCAATTTGCTGGCGCTGCGCCAAACCGACCTCAAGCGCCTGCTGGCGTATTCGAGCCTGCCGCACATCGGCTTCATCGTGTTCGGCATCGGCGTGGGCTTGTCAACCGGCACGCCTGACGGCATCCAGAGCGGACTGTTCCATCTGCTCAATCACGGCTTGATGAAAGGCTTGGCATTTTTGGCTGCCGGGGCGCTGCTGCTGGTGCTGCACCGTCAGCGGGGCATCGACCGCCCACTGCGCATCGACGATTTGGCGGGGGCGGCGCGCAGTGCGCCGCTGGCGTCGCTGGCGCTGACGCTGGCATTATTGAGTCTCGCCGGGATTCCGCCGCTGGCGGGATTCATGTCGAAGTGGCAAATCTTCGCCGCCGGGATGACGGCAGGCTCGCCGCTGCTGATCCTGCTGACGGTCTTCGCTGCGCTCAACAGCCTCTTTTCGCTCGCCTATTATCTGCCGGTTGTGAACGCGCTGTTCCGGTCGCCCGCGAGCGTGGAGGCGACTGCGCCGCTGCCGCTGGCGGTGCGCCTGCCGCTCGTCGTGCTGTCCACCGCGTTGATCATCGTCGGGCTGTACCCCAACGCGCTCGCTTGGCTGACCGGTCCGGCGAGTCTCGCCCTGTTCGGTATGTCTAGTTAGGGTGATGCTATGGAAATTCTGCTGGCGCCGCCACTCGCCTTCATCATCTACTTGATCGCTGTCGGCGTGCTGGCGCGCATCGGTAAGGTGATGGCGGGGTCGTCCCGTCCATCGCCGCTTAAAACAAGTATCTATGCCAGCGGTAACGCGCCGGGGCGAGAGTCCGTACCGGGCTACCGCGCTTTCTTCGTGATCGCGTTGTTCTTCGCGGCGCTGCATCTCGGCGCGCTCATGATCGGCAGCAGCGATCTTTCACCGGCTGTCGCGCTCTACGTCGCCGGCTTGATCGTGACGCTGCTGGCGCTCCTGCTCGGCTAAGAAGGGATCGGTGGTATGGATTGGTCGGACGTCTTCAAGGACGTGACAGTTTGGGCGCGAACCAACTCGCCTTGGGTCATTCATTTCAACAGCGGGTCGTGCAACGGCTGCGACATCGAAATTCTGGCGACGCTGACGCCGCGCTACGACCTCGAACGGTTCGGCGTGCGGTTGGAGGGCAGCCCACGCCACGCCGACGTGCTGATCTGCACGGGGGCGGTCACGCGGCAGGCGCGGGAGAGTCTGATCCGCACCTACGAACAGATGCCAGAGCCGAAATTCGTGGTCGCGGTCGGGGCGTGCGCGCTCTCCGGCGGCGTGTTTCAGGGCTGCTACAACGTGCTCGACGGGATTGACAAAGTGATCCCGGTCGACGTCTACATCCCCGGCTGCCCGCCGCGACCGCAAGCGATCATCGACGGGATCGTCGGTTTACTGGCAGGGCTTAGGGAAGGCGCGAATGCCTTATGACGGACACAACTGATTTGACGATTGAAGCTGCGCGCGTGCGTCTGGCGGCGTGGACGGAAGCGGCGCTGACGCCGGAAGCTGACCGCCTCGACGTGGTGGTGACGGCGGGCAATCTGCTGGCGGCGGTCGCGGCGCTGGCAGGCTGGGGCTATCTCTCCGCGATTACCGGGCTGGATCAGGGGAGCGAAGCGGGCAGCATGGAAGTGCTCTATCACTTCTGCTCCGGCGCGGTCGTCGTGACGCTGCGTGTGAGTATCGCCCGCGCGATGCCGTCCATACCGAGCGTCTGCCGCTTGATCCCGTCGGCGGTGGTGTATGAGCGCGAACTGCGCGAGATGTTCGGCATCACCGTGATCGGCATCCCCAACGCCGACCCGCTGTTCCTGTCCGACGACTGGGCGCGGGACATTTATCCGCTGCGCAAAGACGCGGCACTGGAGTAGGGGCGATCATGGGCGAGACATTCACCATCCCGATTGGACCGCAGCATCCGGCGCTCAAAGAGCCGGGGCATTTCGAATTCAAGATGGACGGCGAGATCATCACCGGCGCGACCGTGCGGCTCGGCTACGCCCATCGCGGTATCGAGAAGGCGACCGAACAGCGCAACTGGACGCAAGACCTCTACCTGCTGGAACGCATTTGCGGGATTTGCTCGCACGTCCACGCGCTCGCCTACTGCATTGGCGTCGAGAAGCTGGCGGGCGTGACCGTGCCGCCGCGCGCTCAGGCGATTCGCACGCTGGTCGCGGAGATGGAGCGCGTTCACAGCCATTTCCTCTGGCTGGGCGTCGCCGCGCACGAAGCCGGATTCGATACCCTGTTCATGTACTCGTGGCGCGACCGCGAGGCGATCATGGATGCGCTCGAAACGCTGACCGGCAACCGCGTCAACTACTCGGCGAATTTGCTCGGCGGCGTCAAGTGCGACGTGACTCCCGAATTCGCCGACCTGATCCGGCGCGCCGTCGATCAGCTTGAGGCGCGCACGCAGCATTATCTCGACGTGATCACGACCGACGAGTTGTGGATGCAGCGCACGGTCGGCGTCGGCGTGGCGACGGCTGAGCAGGCGGATCAGCTTGGGTTGATGGGACCGACGGCGCGCGCCTCCGGCGTGATGCGCGACATCCGCGTGGTCGCGCCCTATGCCGCCTATGCCGATTTCCCCGTCCAACCGACGGTCGACACGGCGGGCGATCTGCACGCGCGCTTCGTCGTGCGCCTCAAGGAGTTGTTTGAAAGCTATCGCCTGATCCGCGAACTGCTCGATCACCTGCCGGAAGGCGACTTGCAAACTCGAATGCCGCGCCGCATCAAGGCGGGCGAGACCATCAGCCGGGTCGAAGCGCCGCGCGGTGAGCTGTTCTACTTCATCAAGAGCAACGGGACGGATACGCCGGAGCGCGTCAAAGTCCGCACGCCTACGATTTGCAATCTCGCTTCGGTGCTGACACTTGCGGTCGGTCGCCAACTGGCGGACGTGCCGATGATCCTCGTCGGTATCGACCCGTGCTTCTCCTGCAATGACCGTTCCGTCACGCTGATCGACGGGCAGGGGGAGCAGCGCTGGACGTGGGAAACGCTGCGCCAGCACGGGATCGACTTCTATCGGAGGCAGCCATGACCTTGTTCGGCGCGCTGTTCGCTCTGCTGATCTTCCCCGGCGGGCTGTTCCTGATCGCCAACGGGTTGGCGTATCAGTGGGTTAGGCGCAAACTGGTCGCGCGGCTGCAAAACCGGATCGGTCCGCGCTGGTTTCAACCGCTGGCGGATACCGTCAAGCTGCTGGCGAAGGAAGAAATAATCCCGGATGGCGTGAACACCGTGCTGTTCGTCGGGCTGCCGGTGGTGGCGCTGGCGGGGGCGCTGACCGCCGCACTTTACCTGCCGCTGGCGGGCTTAGCGCCCGCCTACGGCTTCTCCGGCGACCTGATCGTGACTGTCTACCTGCTCAGCCTGCTGACCATCTGCACCAGCATCGCCGGGACGAATGGCAACGACCGCTTCTCAATGATGGGCGCGATTCGCACGCTGACGCAGCTTTTCGCCTACGAAGCGCCGTTCATGCTGGCGCTGCTGGGTCCGGCGGTCGCGGCTGGAAGCTGGCAGATCGGCGTGATCGCCGCCAATCACAATTGGCTGTTGGTGGCGCAGCCAGTCGGCTTCGTCGCGGCGGTCGTCGGCTTGATGGGCAAGCTGGAAATGCCGCCCTTTGACGCCCCTGAAGCCGAGACTGAGATCGTCGCCGGGGCGCTGACCGAGTACAGCGGGCGCGGGCTGGCGATCTTCCAGCTCAGTCGAATGGTCGAGTTGGTCGCCGGGCTGACGCTGATCGCGGCGTTCTATCTAGGCGGTGTGGTCAATCCGCTCGATTACTTGCTGAAGACGCTGGTGCTCTTGGTGGGGCTGGCAGGGCTGCAAGCGCTGCTGACGCGCATCCGCATTCTGCAAACGGTCGGGCTGTGGTGGCGCTATGGGGTGCTGCTGCTGCTGGCGCAGTGGGTCGTCATGATCGTAGGGAGGGCGCTGTGAAAATCGCGGGGATGCTGCAAGACACGCTGCGTTCGCTCGTGCAGACGCCAGCGACGGAAGTCATTCCGGTGGCTGCGCCAGCGCGCCTGCGTGGTCGGCTGCACTGGAATCCAGCGGGCTGCACCGGCTGCGCGCTCTGCGTGAAAGACTGTCCGGCGAATGCGATTGAGTTGATTCGCTTGGGCGACAAGACAAAGCGCTTCGTGATGCGTTATTCGGTGGATCGCTGCACCTTCTGCGGGCAGTGTGTCGAAAACTGCCGCTTCGACTGCATCAGTATGCCGGGCGAGGAATACTCGCTGGCGGCGTCGACGCAGGTGGGCTTCACGATCTATTACGGGGATGACGCCGATGTTGGACAAGTCTTGGCGGAGCAGTCTGCGGACGCTGATCGCGCAGTGGCAAAGCTCGCCTAAGATCGCGCTGGTGGGGATTGGCAGTGAACTGCGCGGCGACGATGCCGCCGGACTGCTCGTCGTTCGCGGGCTGACCGGAAACGAGCGTTTGCTGCCCATCGAAGCGGGACCCGCGCCGGAGAATCACAGCTATCGACTGCGACGCTTCCAGCCGGATCTCGTGATCCTGATCGACGCCGCGCAGATGGATCTCGCGCCGGGTGATATTCGTCTGATCGACCTGAATGCTATCGACGGCTTTGGCGCGAGCACGCATACGACGCCGCTGGCGCTGTTCGCGGAGTACATCCGCGCCGAACTGGGCTGCGAAACGCTGCTAATCGGCATCCAGCCGGGCGACACGACCTTCGCCGCGCCGCTCACGCCGGAAGTGAAATCCGCCGTCTGGCAGGTGCGTCACGTGCTTCAGACGGATTTCTGCTCACCGGCGTGAGAACTGTCTATTTTGAAGCGCGTAGACCAGCTCATTACTCATACTGCCGTCGTTTACGGCGGCAGTGTTGACGACTTGCTCGTCACCCCTAACAACCTTACTTTATATGTGCTGCAATTTAATTAAGCTGAAAGAGAGGTATAATAAGCTATATTATGGGATCGTAACCAAAGATGGCGATGTCTATGCGATATCGTGACATCTCGGACGAGGCGCTCGTCAAACTTGCCGAAGACCGTTATCTACAAGGGCAAGCTGTTGACGATGGCGTACTTCACGAGATATTACGCCGTGCCTTTCATGCCACTCCTCACTCGTCGCTGGCGTTTGCTTGGGCTGATCGACTGTTACGCCCCCAATTTGAGCGGCGGATCAAGGCATCACGCGCCTTTGCGGTGCTTGTGGATCGGCAGAGCGGCGAACTTGTGTCGGACGTGCTGCAAGAGGGCTATCTCAACGCGCTGAAAGCGATGCGCAAGTGCCCGGATTTCTTCGTCAAATTTCCCAGCCCCTATGCTTTTGTCGCTTATCTGAATAAATGCTTTCTGAGCGTCGTCCTGACACAAGTCAGCTTCGAATTGAAGTACAACTTTGCCGAAATCCCCGAAGAAATCCCCGACGAGGCGAGTATCGCGGGCATCGATGCCACTTCGGATCAAGCAGTGGTTGATCCTTGGGAGTTGCTTGAGAAAATCATCGCGCCTGAACTCACCGCCAAGCAGTGGGAGCTGTTCCGGTTGCGCTACCAAGCGGGGCGAACGCCAAAGCAAATCGCCGCGCTCGATCCCAAATTCGGACCGAATGCCGGAGCCGTCTCGTCGGAATTGTATCGAGTCTTGCAGATCATCCGGCGTAACCGGAGTGTGCGTGACCTTGCTGCTCGCTATGAAATCGACCTTGGAAAAGATGACGAGGACATCGCGTCGTGATAATTTCAAGTTTCGGCTTTCTATAGAGTGAAGCATAAAGGTGAGTTCATGACCCGATGTATTTCAGGCACACCGATCAGTGAGGAATTGCTGTTTTCGGCGCTCGATGGCGAGGCTGAACAGTGGGTGAGTGATCACTTGAGTGCCTGTTCTTTTTGTCGGGAACGTTTGAATGAGCTTGCTTCCGTCGAAAGACTCATCGGCTTGACCCAGCACCCGCCAGTACAAGATCTACTGGACTACGACGAAGGCTTTATGGATTCGGGGCAGGCAGCGTCGATTGAGCATCATCTGGAAATCTGCGCTCACTGCCGCAGTCTCCTTGAAGCCCTGCGGGCGGAAAGCGATCCGGCGGCGTGGACGCCGAGCCTGCACGTTCGATCCGGCGGCGCATCGAAAGTCGTCGCGTCGATTCATCCGCTGAGCGTGGATCGTCCGCGCGTCGCCGGTTTCGGGCAGCACGATCCGTTCGTGCAGCAGTTCAATACCGATGAATTGGAAATCGACCTGACGCTTGCCCAAGATGAGCGCCGCTTAACGGTGAGCGGCTTAGCCAGCGCGGTCAACCCAAGCGATCAATTGTCGTGGCAAAACGCGGTGCTCACGCTGCGGCAGGGCGGGAGCATTCGGGCGACGGCACTCTTGAACGAGCGCGGACGCTTCGAGTGCTCCGCCTTGTTGAGTGAAATCAAACCCGATTCCGCAGCCGAAGCGCTTCACTTAGAGATCGTCATCCGCTCTACACATCCCGACCGGATCGTCAGCATCCCGGTCGAAGTTCCCAATTAGGCGAGCCGCCAATAAATCCCGGCGGCGTAGGGCAGAATTGGAAAATTATGCTTATCGACGACCCAGATTTATTACTGAAAAATGCACTGGCTTCCGCTTACGTCGACGCCCAAGCGCGGGTTAAGGTGGCGCTGGCGCTGCGGACGTACCCGTCAGCGACCACCGCCGTCGTCGTAACCGGACTCGAACAGGAAGCGATCCGGCTGCGCACCTCGGACAAGGCGCAGCAGTCCGAGCAGCTCGCCCGCCTGATCTTCGTGATCGGGCGCACTTGCGATAACCCGAACTGGCGCGCGCTCGGTTTGATGCTCGGCGGTGATTACCGCCATCTCGTGACTGCGCAGTATTCGATTGCGTGGCGGATGCTTGAGGCGGCGGCGCGAGTCTACTTGGACGACGCCGACAATCCCTACGGCTGGGCGCGTACCCGTATCGGCGGCGTTCGCTGCGCGATTCTGCTCGGCAAGCTGGACGACATCGAGGCGGACATTCCTGAAGCCGAACGGGTCTTTCAGAACTCCGAACAGCCTCAAGCCGTCGACAAGCTGGTCAGCCTCTATCAGAATTTGAGCGACGGCTATTCCAAGCGGAACCAGTTTGACGAGTCAATTCGCCTGATCTGCAAGATCATCGCGCTCAGCAAAACCTATCCTGATCGCATTCATCCAATTCGCCGCGCCGACGCCGAACACAACCTCGGCGTGGAGTACGGACGCATGGGCTACTCGCGGCGGGCGGCGTATCACTTCATGCGCGCTTACGTTTTATACGGCAAGCAGACGCAGTACGACCTGTTCCAGCGGCAGATCAGCAGTTGGCGCAATATCGCCGAGTCCGAGCGCTCGCGCGGCTTATACCCGGATGCTCTGCGGCGTCTGGATAATGTCCTCAGCCAATTGGAGCAGCGCGCTGACACGGCGAGCGCCATCGGCGAGTGGATTCACACGATGCTGGTCAAGATCGGCTGCTTGTTGGAGGTCAGCCATTACGAAGAAGCCTACCGCAGTGCGCGTATCCTGCTGGATCGCACCGCGCAGATGGATCGAAGTCAGGAGACCGCCCACGCGCTGGTCTATCTCGCCAGAGCGCAAGCCAATCTGGGGCAGTTGGATGCGGCGCTCAACTCGATCAACGCCGCCAACAACATCTACGCCGAGGTCAAGCAGGAATTCAACCTCATGCTGGCGAGCCTCTGGCGTGCCCGGCTCAACCAGAGCCGCGATCCGGCGGCGGCTTTGCACGATGCGGAAACGCTGGTCGATTACTTTGAGCAGTCGGGCTGCATCGTCCGCGCCGCCGAAGCGCGCCTGCTGATCGCCGAGCAGTTGATCGAGCAGGCGGGACAGTCGGCTTGGCAGCAGGCTTACGAACAGGTCGTCTGCGCCTTCGAGCAGGCGAATGCCTGCCACGACGCGACTTTGCAGCATCGAAGTTTGCTGCTGCATGGGCGGATCGCGCGGCTGCAAGGGGAGCCGGATCGCGCTGAGCAATACTATCATCGCGCCAACGAGCAGGTCGATCAGCTTCAGCGCGGTTTGACCGTCAGCTTGCGTCCGTACTTTCTAGCGGACAAAGGCGAAGCCGCCCGCGAATTGATCCGCCTGCGGCTTGACAAGGGCGACGTTTCTGGGGCGCTTCAAATTTTGCAGGATGCCAAGCAGCGCGTCTTTGACGAGTACCTCGCGGAAGCGGAAGTGCTGCGTCACGCCCGGCGCAGCGACGAGGACGTGCGCACCAAGAAGCTGCTTCGTCTGCGCGAGGATTACCGTGCGCTGACCGATCAATTGCAGCGCTTGGCGGAAGATCAAGCCGCGCCGCCGGGCCACACCCGCGCGCTGGAGCGCTCGCTCCACGAGACCGCCGAGCAAATGCTGGAGATCACACGCCAGCAGCGCATGGAACGCGCCGCGAACGCAGCCGCTCTCCCGGTCACGACGACGCAAAGCCGACTGCACCCCGACGATGTGCTGATCGCCTATTACGACGACGGCGAACGGATTCAGGCGTTCGTGATCAACTCGGAAGCGATCAGCCACCACGTTCTGGCAGCGAGCAGCGCCGTCCAGCAAGCCGGCAATCTCCTGCGCCACGCGACTCTGCTCGGCGTCAAATCGCTTGACCGGGTGGCGGACAACACCCAGATCAACGGCGACCTCGACGTGCTGTCTCATCTGCAGCTTAATCACGCCAACCGCAAAGCCGACTTCGATGCGCAGGCGGAACGGCTGTATGACCTGCTGCTTGCGCCGCTGCGCGATTACGTCAGGGATCGCCGCGTGCTGGTCGCGCCTTACGGGATGCTGCATCAACTGCCGTTTCACCTGCTCAGGGACAGCCAGCGCCAGCAATATCTGATCGAACTGGGCGAAGTGGTCATTTTGCCGACGGCAAGCCCCGGTGTGATGTCGCCGCCGGTCGCTGGCGGCGCGACCATCCTTTACGACGATTTCGGCGGGACGCTGCGCTATGCCCGGCGCGATGCCGGGCGGCTGCATCAGCTTCTCGGCGGTCAATTGATCGACGCGGCGGTGACAGCGCCGGAAAACGCCCTTCTACACTATAAGGGAGCGGTTCTGCACGTCGTCACACACGGCTACTTCGATCCGGTTCATCCGTCACTCTCCTACTTGCAGTTCCAGAACAGTCAGGTGATGGCGGTGGATTTGCCCGAATATGGGCTGGATGGCACGTTGGTGACGTTGACGTCGTGCAATACGGGGCAGTTGTGGCAGTACGGGCACGGCAGGGCTGCCGGTGACGATCAGATCGGGCTGGGGCGCATGTTTCTGCACGCGGGAGCGCGCGCGTTGGTGACGAGCCAGTGGGAAATCGGCGATGGGTTAACGCTGAGCCTGCTGGGGCGGTTCTACGAACGACTATTGGCGGGCGAGGCGGCGTCAGCAGCTTTACGTCGGGCACAGCTCGATTTGCTGGACGTACTGCCCAATCTCCACCCGGTCTTCTGGGGAGCTTATCAGCTACTTGGCGCATACGCACCTGTTCGCATCATTACCGACAACGACAAGGGAGAAGTCTCATGAGTTATCGATTGATCTGCCATGTGCCGGGCGAAATTCTCTTTTTGAGCGCGCTGCTGCGCAAAAATCAATCCACCGACAACTTGATCGCGCAGGTGAAAAAGCTGGTGAGCGAGGCTGCGGGCGCAGCGTTCGACCCGCAAGCCGGTATCACGTCGATGACCTTCGCGACTGAGGCGGATCGGTCCCACCTGCTCTTGCGCATTGTCGTCGATGTGCAAGGCGACGCCGAAGCGATTGTCAAGCAGCTCAATCAGCTTAAGGGGACGCCGAGCAATTCACTCGCCGTTCAGGGTGGGTATTTCTTCCGCCACCCGTTGGGTGGACGGACGCAGTATACCCCGGTCGGCGTTGGTGGTCCCGGCAAGCTGATTGACCTGATCGAACTCGCCGCAGGATCAGCCGATTGGCGATTGGCATTTTCCGATTGAGTCGTGGCTAGCCGAGAAAGGCGTCGATACGAGCGCCGCGCCGGTGCGCCCGATTGTCATCATCTTTGATACCATCCCGGCGCTGCTGCGCGTGGGCGCTCGCAGTTTGCAGGCGAACGATCTGATGAAGGAACTCGCGGCGGCAAAAGCCGCCGGGTTGTTCAAGTGGCATTTCTTCGACGAGCCGGATGCGAGCGGCGCCATGATCGAACTCATGCCCTTGAGGGACGCGGACGACGCCACCTACGTTTTTGACCGCTTTTTCCCCCACCATCAGAAGCCCGACGGCACGATGGAAGGTCACGAGGGTCTCAGGTACGCCGACCTCGACATCAGCGATCATGGCTTGTTCATCGCGGGGATTATCCACTCGCTCGCCCCGACCGCCGAGATTCACCTGATCGAAATCCTGAACCGCAACGGTCTGGTGAGCATGGCGTCGTTTGCTCAGGGTGTCCACAAAGCCAAAGACATCCTGCAAAACCGGGGCAGCGACGCCCCGGTCGTATTCAACGCCAGCCTGATGTTCGATCCGCCGATCAAGGTGCTCCAAGGCACGATCAAGGAACTGGTCGATGCTATCCAGCAGGATTTGCAGTACCCGGAGTCCAGCGCTATTCAGCAGGCGCTTGCCGACCAGAAGATCACGGATGACGAAGCGGCGCTGCTGAGCGAGCACTTCGGCACGGTGGCGCTGGCAAAGGTGATGGGGCAAGCCCTCGCCTTTGCGGCGGCGATCCCAACCGAGAAGGGGTCGCCCGCAAATCACGTGTGGGTCGCGGCAGCCGGTAATGAAGCCGATGGCGCTCCGGTTCGCCCCGAAGCGGGCTATCCGGCGTATGCGCCGTTTGTGATCGGTGTAGGCGCGCTGCGCAAGCCGCAAGCTGGCGGTCCGCGCTTTCAGTTCGCGTCCTATTCCAACAAAGCTGACCCGACCTCTAGCAACGGAATCTGGGCGTTCGGGGGCGACTACGACATCGACTTCAAGTCGCGCGACATCGAAGATCGAGCCGCGAACCCGCGTGGAGGACTGCTGGGCGTCAGCCTGAAGACGAGTTCTGGCTTTGCGCGCTGGGCGGGTACGTCGTTTGCGGCGGCAGTGGTCAGCGGAGTGATCGCGCGCGTGATGAGCCACGGAAAAACTGACGTCGTTTGGCACGATACCGATAACGGCTTCTTCACCAAATTCAACTGCGAAGGTGACGACTGGTATGCCCTTGACCTCTTTCAACCGTAAATCACCCGGCTGAGATGGGGCGTACTGCATGGCATCGAGGGGAGGGTGGACGCGCTTCGTTCCTCCCTCGATCTGCCACCCGACGCTCGTTAACAGGCGTCCATAATACTGCATCGAATAGTTCTGGAAGTGATTATTTCGCCGTCTCTGCTTCTTCACGAGTAGAAGGGCGAATATGCTGTCGTTCAACCGCAAACGCGGTAGTAGAGAAGCAGGGAGGCTTTCATGGCATCGTTTCGTGTGATCAGCGCGGGTTTGAATGTTCGGATGTCCCAATCCTCGGCGAACGCAGAGAATCTGTTTCCGCCGCCGTTGATCATGGGCGACCTTGTCGACCAGATCGAAGTGTCGGCGGATGGGAAATGGTCTCGCGTCCGCATCCAGAAAGACGGGATCACCCGTGAAGGCTGGGTCGCGGCGCGCTATCTCGCCCCCGCCGATGGACTGAACGGCAATGGTCACGCCGAGGAGCCGCCTTGGGTGGTGATCGCCCAGCGGGAAATCGGCGTGATGGAGACCGAGCCGGATAACCCCCGCATCCTCGAATATCTGACGACGACTACTAATCTGTCACGCGCCCAAATGATGCAGGACGAGACCGACTGGTGCTCTGCCTTTGTGAACTGGTGCATGACGCAGGCGGGTTATGTCGGCACGAATCACGCGCTGGCGCGTTCGTGGGTGAACTGGAACGGCGGCGTGAAAAACGACGTGCCCAGCTACGGCGCGATTGTCGTCTTTCGCCGCCTGATCGACGGCGTCGACAAAGGGCTGGGACACGTCGGCTTCTTCGTCAAGCAGGAAGGCGACCAAATCTTCGTGTTGGGCGGCAATCAGAATGATGGCGTCAACATTCGCCCCCGGTCGAGCGTGGACTTGATCTGCTACGTTCATCCATTTCCGCTCCCTTCACACCCGGCACCAGAGGATGAAGATCAATCCGGCGCGGCGCATGACCAGCCTGATTTTGAACAGCAGGCGACCGGGCGCATCTTCGAGGTCTCGCTGCAAACCCGTCTGGATCGTATCGCCGCGCTAGAGGCACAGCTTACTGACGACATCGCCGAATCGCCGGAGGAGCGCGCCGAGATCGAGCGCGAGATCGACGAAAAACATCGCGATTACACGCAAGCGGAAGCCCGCGCCCGGCACGTCGCGGTCTTGCCGAGCCGCCACAGCACCGACGCCGAGCCTAATCCGAACTGGAGGGCGGTGTGGGCGTGGACGACGGCTGACTTTCGCGGACGCCCAATCATCGATCCGAATGCGCCCTTCAACGACGCTCAGGTGCGTAACAAGCCGGGCGAGCTGCAGGGCAGCAACATCGAGCGGGTGGTGGCATTCCTCGACGTGGAGAACACCCCGCGCTACGCCCCGCAGGAACTCCAATACGTTCTGCACGGTCTTCGTTTACGATGCGACGTGGCTGCTCTCGGTCGAAATCCCGATCAAGCCGAATCGGAGCGCCAATAACATGTGCGATTGGCTGGAAAGCAGCGAGGCTCAGGGACGCGGCTGGCGTCGCTTGAACTCGGTCGATGAGGCGCAAGCGTATGCGAACGCGGGCTTGCCGGTGATCGCCTCGCAGCGGCGGGCTGATGCCGGACACGTCGCGCTCGTGCGTCCGGTGCCGGAAGGGAAAAAGCGGCTGAAACGCAACGCTTTCACGGCTCAGGCAGGGGCGATCAACAGCAGCTTGACCAACGTCGCCGACATCTTCGGTGATCCCAACACCGTCATTTTCTACATGCACCAGTAATCGGAAAGGTGGAGAACGAATGGAACTGTATCGCACGACCAACGATCTGAACCTACGTCCCAACCCCAATGCCAACCCGCCCAGCCTCGGCGTGTTCAAGCGTGGTACGGTTGTGGAGGGCATCGGGATCAACCCGGAGGGCACGTGGTTGCAGGTCCGCATTCCGAAACAAGGCGGCGGTGTATTTGAGGGCTGGATGTCGCTCAAATACCTGACCCGGCTCGCGGCTCCGCCGCAGCGCTGGCGCTTGGGGGTCAACCTACGCGAACTCGCCTATTACGGTTCGGGCGCGGCGAAGATTATCGGCACGCAGAAGGGGCAGCGCGCCCAGCAGTTGAGCGCTTGCCGGGATACCGGGATTAGCTTGGTGCGGTTTTTCGCCAGCCACCACGATTTCAAGATCGACGCCAGCATCGGCTTCATCCGGGAAACACTCGACATGCTCTGGAACGACTTCGGGCACATGCAAGCCGTCGTCTGCTTGGACGACAGCTTGGACGGCTCGGATACGCACATGGCGGGCAGCGACAAATATCATACGGGACCGGAGGGGCATCTCACCGTCGATTACTGGCGGAAACAAGCCTACTGGAACCCGTACATCCTCAACGTCCGCAAAATTGTCACCGCCTTCAAGGATCATCCGGCGGTGGCGATGTGGGAATTGGGGAACGAGTTCGGACTGTACCCGCAGGTTCCGGCGCCGCTGCCGAGCGATGCCGATAATTTCTACAAGTTCGTCAAAGTCGCAAGTCAGGAGATTCGCAATCTTGCGCCGGTCAATCAACTGATCTCCATCGGCTTGATCACAACTCATGCGGTTTACGTCCAGACTCCGGCGCTGGATCGCTACGCTGCATCACGACGGTTGTACGAGCTGCCCACCGTCGATGTAGTTGGAGTCCACTACTACAAGGACAAACAAGACGAACTGGCGGACTACATCGAAGTCGACCGGCAGGTTGCCCACGATCTTGGCAAGCCGTTCTACGTGGGCGAGATGGGTGCGCTGATCAACGACGGTGATCGCCCCGCCTACTACGCGGGCGAGATCAATCGTTGGAAAGGCAGCGCGCTGACCGTCATGCCTTGGCAGCTCGACAGCTTCGCGCAGTGGGATACCGGGATTTGTGATACGCGCGGCTTCGGCAGATGGCGCGACGCCGACTATCAGCCGATTCTGGACAAGCTGAAAGCGCTGGCATAGCCGCTCCGGGTCGCGCTGGCGAGTTTGGAAGTTCGGCTGGAATCCATTCATTTGGTATCAGGTAAAGGAGCAAGTCATGGCTAGGGCAAAAGGCATCGACGTTTATCACGGTCAAGGTCCGTTTATCGACTGGGGCGCGGTGAGGCAGTCGGGCGTCAGCTTCGCGCTGATCCGCGCCAGCTATGCCGGTCAGACGACTGGCGACCCGCACCCTGACCGGACTTTCGTGGCGAATTGGCAGCGCGCCAAAGACGCGGGGCTGCTGATCACTGCTTGGCATTACTTCGTCGCGCAGCACGACTGCGCCGCACAGATCAACTTCTTCTTGGATACTTTCGGCAACCGCCAGCCGAATTTCCCGCTGGCGCTGGACTTTGAGTACGTACTTCCTAAAGACCTGTCGGCGCAGGAAGTCACGAACTGCGTCACGCAGGCAGTTGACATTATGGTGCAGCGCACCGGGCGGAAGCCGTTGATCTACACCGGCAATTGGTGGTGGCGACCGCACGTTCTGCGCTCCCCCAATTGGATGAACCACGACTTGTGGGTCGCCCACTATACCCAAGCCAACTCCCCGATCATGCCGCCCGATTGGAATGCATGGCGCTTCTGGCAGCACTCCGACAAGGGATCGGTGCCCGAAATCAGCACGCACGTCGATCTGGACTGGTTCAATGGAACCGAGGCGGAACTCAGGCAGTTTGCCACCGTCTAAAACGGATCACTACCTGCTGCTCACGGCTCAGGTCGCTTGTTCCTCAGCGGAGGCGCTTCTGAACAGCTCAGAGGCGCTTTTCTCTGCCTCATGCCGTCCGCGCTGCCGGAGTTCGATCCGGTGTGGGTTGATCTGACGCAGATCGAGACCGAGATGGACAATGCTTGTGCCTGCTTCGGGCGCGAGATCGAGGTTACGCTCACGCCGCAGCAAGAAGGGCGGATTCTCTAATGGGGGCGACGACCAGCGCATCGTCGTGCTGCGCTGCACGCCCAACCCGGCGCTGCTGATGCTCCACACGCTGCTGACCGCGCGGGTCAATCCGTTGGCGACAGGTTCGCGAACGTCAGCCGCGCTTGCGCCGCACGCGACGTAGGCGAAATTGATCCTGTGCTTGCGACGCAACAACTCGATGGATCGTCAGGCGTAGCAGCGCAGCGCAAAGAGGGCGGCGGGCGCGCTTCCCTGCGTAGCGAGCAGCTCGACTTCAAGCGCGTTCGTCAGCACCGGCTCCGGCGGCGTGATGTCAATTTGGGTGCTGTGATTGTCGCCATCCTCGGCGATGACCTTCCCGGTTTCGTCGCGCACCCGATAATGCTTGACGCAAAATGGCACGACGCGCTCCGGGTGTCCCATCAAGACCGATTCCATCGGGTGATCGAAGTCGGTGTCGAACACCAACTAAATCGCCTTGATCGACTGAGGTTCGTCCCAACATGCCAGAAGACGGGGCGCGGGGTCGCCAACGGCGGCGATCCACGCATTCGGTGCGAACGACGGGCGTCCCCACCCGTTACGGACGTTTTCGACGCCAAACGACGTCAGCGGCTTGCTGAGCGTAAAGGCGAGATTGCGCCCATTAGGGCGGCGCAGCGGCACCCAGAACTCAAACGTTTCAACGCCGATGTCTTCGGTTGGCTGCTGTTTGCCGTAGTTGGATACGGCTGGATTTTGGGCATTCGTGACTGCTAGAATGCCCGTGATGCGCCGCTCGCTGGTGTGGACGCTGACGGCGGCGTTACGCATCATGCAGGCAAACACGTAGCGCGCCTGATCGATGATGACGTCGGGCGCGAAGGTCACTTGCTGATTGACGCCTGCCTCCAGCGCGATCTCGTGGCTGGCGAGCAGCACGTCCGGCGTATGATTTTCGGGAATGTCACTGGTGCGCAGTTCAAAGCGCAGTGTCGTCGCTTTGGTCACGTCCACCGTAAAGGCGATTGCTGGGACGGACGCTTGCGCTGCAATCGGGAGCATTTGCGCCCACGAATAATTCAGCGGCACCGGCTCACCGTCATCCGGCAGGCTCACAAGCGCGAGTTCACTTGAGGCGTTCAAGGTCGCCGTGCTCATCAGGTCGGCGGGATCGACCAGCTTGACGCGGGGGATATGCTGTCCGCGTTTGAGCAGTTCGCGCTGAAGCTCATCAATGTAACGCTGCTGCGTGATCTGCGCGGGATTCACACCATATTTATGGCAGAGAACTGCCGCCATGCCCGCTGCTTGCGCTGCATGAGCGACCGTCAGCATCACGCGGATGGCGGCGAAGGCGACGTGGGTCGCGCTCATGATGCGTCCGGCGATGAACAGGTTATGGATATTGCGGCTGTACAGGGTGCGATATGGAATCTGATAGATGCCGCGCGAATGCCACTGATTGCAGCCGGGTTTCTCACTGTAAATCCCGTCGGCGGGGTGCAGGTCGAGCGCCCAGCCGCCGTAACTCACGGCGTCAGCATGGAGGTGCTGCTCGACGACGTCCTGCTGATGCAGCAGATAGTCGCCTTCGAAGCGGCGGCTCTCACGCTTGCCGGGAATTTGTCCGACCCACTCCAGCGTCAGCGTTTCGGCTTCTGGGAACAGCCCGGAGTTCTTGATGTAGTTCCAGACGCCGTAGACGACCTTCCACAATTCCCATTTGATCGTCTCGGTGTCGTGGACGGTATCCAGCCGACCGCCGTACTCGATCCACCACAGGCGGCAGCCGTCTTCTTTGGCGTTGAACGAGCGGAAACGCGGAATCTGGGTGATGTCGGTCAAGGCGTAGCTCGGCGGGATGAATTTGACCGGCTTGCCGGTGTCTTTGCTGTAGAAGTAAATCGAGTGCCCCAGCAGATGTCCGTAGTCTTCGCTCGGCGCCAACTTTTCGCCGAACTCGTCCGACGTTTCCGCACCCATGCGGAAAGCAGCCCCGGACAGGAAGCCGACCACACCATCGCCGGACGCATCGCAGAAGAGCGGCGCGTAGGCGAAGTACTGGGTTGAATTTTGACTGCAAAAGGCGCGCACCGACTCGATGGTGTCGGCATCGCGCTTGGTGACCTCAAAGGCGGCGGTGTTCAGCAGCAGGCGAATATTCGGCTCGGAGACGACTTTTTCGAGCAGGATGGTATCGACGATCAGCGGGTTGCCTTCAGGATTGCGATAGAGGTTTTCGACCAGAATTTCCCCGACCACACCGCCTTCGCGCGCCCAACGGTTGTTGTTGCCCATGTGCGCGGTCGCGCCGAGCATCCACAGGCGCACTTCGCTCGATCCATTGCCGCCCAAGACCGGGCGATCCTGTATCAACGTGACTTTCAAGCCAGCGCGCGCGGCGGTGATGGCACAGCTCGTTCCCGCCAAGCCGCCGCCCACGATCACCAGATCGCTGTCAATCCGTTCGGTATTGAGACTTCGCTGTGCGCCACCCGGTTCGGTAATCAAGCAAGATTTCCTTTAACTGTCCGTTTCGCATAAACTCTAGATTGAGAGAGAGGTTCCCCCGTCACAGCGAACCTCTCTCGATGACTGAACCGCCGCTTATGAACCGCCGGGATTGAGTTACCGGCGCTCATAAGCGGTTTGGTTTAGTTAGTTCGCCAGATCGGTGATGTCTGCGTTGGCGCTGTCGAGCGCATCCTGCGCGCTCATATCACCCACCAGAACCGACTGCACCGCTTCGTCCATCGTCGTTTCCATCCGCGCGCCCTGCGCGTAGGGCCAGAAGGGATTCGGGCGCGCATAGGCGGTGATCTGGTTGGTCCACTGGCTGAAGTAGGAATTGCCCGTCACCAGATCGGAGTTCAGCGTGGCGACGTTGGTCGGCGGCAGCGAAAGCTGCTGGAAGTAGCTGGTCGTCACCTGCGGATCGGACGTGAGATAGATGGCGAAATCGGTCGCGGTGGCGGCTTTATCGTCGTCCACGACGCCCAAGCAGTGACCCCACAGCAGCGACTGCGGTTCGTCGCCTTCGTTGAGCACCGGGCGCGGAACCGGCACGACCGTCATTTCAAGGTCGGCGGGCTTGCTGCCCTCAGCCAGCGAAGCGGCGACAATCGCGTCGTCGTAGAAACCGGCGCGACCCTGCGCGAACAACTGGCGCGCCGTAAAGCGATCCACGTCGGCGGAGATCAGCCCGCGATTCAGCAGGCTGGCGTACCACTCGACCGCCTTGACCGAACCCTCGTCGTTGAGCACAATGTTGCCTTGATCGTCGACCACTTGCCCGCCGAACGTCCAAATCCACGGGATGATGTCTTTCAACTGCGCGACCGAAGTCATACCGGCGTAAGGAATGACGTCCGGGTTATAGGCTTTTAGCGCTTCGAGCGCGGCTTCAAATTCGGCAATGGTGGTCGGGATCGAGGTCACGCCCGCCGCTGCCAGCAGTTCTTGATTGGCGACCATGCCAATTGAGGCGGTCGTCCACGGCAGACCATACTGCACGCCGTTGACTTGGCAGCTCTTGAGCGCCGCGTCGGTGTAGACGCCTTCAGGAATGGCGGGACCGAGGTCTTTCAGAGTGCCCAGCGCCGCCATCGGCGCCATCCAAGCCACGTCAAGCTGAACCAGCCCGCTCAACTGCTTGCCGTTCGCCTGCAAAATCACCTGATTAAGATAATCGTTGTAGGGGAAGGCGACCGGCGTAATCGTGATCCCTTTGGGGGTGGCGTAATCATTGGCGAAACCGACGATCAGGTCTTTGGTTGCGCCCTCGTTTAGCGACCATCCGGTGAAGGTGAAATCAGTCGGGGCGGCGTCCTGCGCGGCGGCGGGCAGCAGCCCAACCATCAGCAGCAGCCCCACGATGAGCAGTACTCCCAAATATTTTCGCTGCATTCTCTTCTATACTCCTTCTAAAAACATTCACAGTTCGAACGGCGGTTGATCCGCCGAAATCGACTAGCCTTTGACCGCGCCGCTGCCCAAACCCGCCACGATGTAGCGCTGCATGAAAATGAACATGATCATCACCGGCAGCGACACGATCAGCGAGGACGCCATCAGGTTGGGCCACGAGGTTTGAAACTCGCCGGTATAGGTCAGCACCAAACCGGGCGGCAGGGTCATTTTGTCCGGTCCGGCGAGGGTCAGCGCGTAGATGAAATCGTTCCAGCCGCGAATGAAGGCAAACAGCGCCGTCGAAATCAGCGCTGGTCGCACAATCGGCAGCAAAATCTGGTGGATGATCGTCAACTGCGACGCGCCGTCGACCTTCGCCGCCTCGATCAAGATCGTTGGGCAGCGTGTCGAAATAGCCTTTCAGCATCCAGATGCACAGCGGCAGCGTGAACGAGGTGAACGACAGGATCAATGCCCAGTAGGTATTGAGCAGACCGATCTGGCTGAACATCAGGTAGAGCGTGATCAGCAGCAGCGCTTGCGGGAACATTTGCGCCGACAGGATCAGGAACATCAGCGCCCGTCGTCCGCTGTAGCGAAACTTCGAGAACGAATACCCGGCATACGTCGAGATGACCACGCTAAAGAGCGCCGTCACCGAGGCGACGAAGAAGCTGTTGCCCAGAAATTTGAGCAGGCTCGGATTGTTGAAAAAGTCGAGATAGAACTCAAGCGTGATCGCTTGCGGCACAAAGTGCGGCGGGAAGGCGAAGACCTGATCGTTGGGCGTCACCGACGTGACCAACATCCAGTAGATCGGGAAGAAGGCGAACAGCGCCACTACGATCAAACCGATCAGCATCGAGACGCGAAACAGCCGATCATTGGGCTGCTTGCTGACACGCTCGCGCGTTGGTTGGAGTGCGATTGCCATGACGCTAAACCTCCTCGCGCACGGTGTATTTCAGGTAGACGACGACCACCACCGACAGCAGCGCCATCCAGACGATGCCAATCGCGCCCGCTTCGCCGAGGTCGAACGACTGGAATGCCGCCTGATAGACGGCAATGGCGAAGGTGGTCGTCGCGTGTGAGGGACCGCCCGACGTCATCACGTAGATCGTTTCGAAGTGCTGGAAATTCCAGATGAAACTGAGCAGCACCACCGTACTGATTACGCCGGAAATCTGGGGGATGGTGACGTGCAGGAAACTGCGCCAGCGGTCAGCGCCGTCAATGGCTGCCGCCTCGTACAGATCATTGGGGATGGTTTGCAGCCCTGCCAGCAGCATCACCGCGATCCACGGGAAGGTATTCCACGATTTGGCGATGATCACCGCCATCATCGCGCCCGCCCGGTCGCCGAGCCAATTGACGTTGGTGCTGATCAACCCCACTTCGCGCAAGAAGCCGTTCAAAACCCCGTAGTTGGCGTTGAAAATCCACATCCATAAGAACGACACCACCACCGACGGAATCAGCCAAGGCAGGAGAAACATCCCGCGCAGGATGCCCCGCCCGCGCATCGGGCGGTTGAGCAGCAGCGCCACCGCCAACCCGATCAGGAAGGGCAGCACGGTCGCGCTGATGGTGAAGGTGAGGGTTGTCCCCACCAGCGGACCCAAGTCGCGGCGCAGCACCTTCTCGATGTTGGTCAACCCGACGAAGTGCTCGCCGGGGAACACCAGACTCTTGTCCAAAAAACCGAGATACATCGAATTAATCAGGGGATACAGGATGATGACGGTGAACAAGATCAGCGCGGGCAGCACCAGCAGCAGCCCAAACTGTCCATCGCTTAAGCGAGCGTGGGATGGACCTCCTGATGGATTGTGCGCCGAACTCGTAATGCTTTTTTCCATAAGACTACTCACTCTAATTTAGCTGGATGCGCGTTGGATTAAGGAGCAGGGGACGCGCATCAGCCAGTTGTCGCCGTCGGGTTCGTCCAGCAGCATCGTCAAGCGACGGGCTGCCATCCGACCGATCAGCGACATATCAAAATGTACCGACGAGAGCTGCGGGTCGGTGTACTGTGCCAATTCGTAATCGCCAAAGCCGACGACCGCGATGTCATCGGGTACCGAACGCCCGGATTCATTAAGGGCGCGCAGACCGCCCAGCGCGATGCTGTCGTCCGCATAGAGGATGGCATCGGTTTGCGGCATCGCTGCGAGCAAGCGCTTCGTTTGGAGATAGCCGCTGTCCGGGTGGAAGTCTGCCGCGACCACGCTGTTGGAGTCGAAGGGAATGCCGTGCAGGGCGAGCGCGAGCCGCAGCCCGTCCAGCTTTTCGGGGCTGGTCATGGTCGTCGCCGGACCGTTGACTAAACCAATGTGCCGTCGCCCCGCCGCGATCAGGTGCGAAGCCGCCTCACGGATACCTTGCGCAACGTCGACCATGATGACGTTGACGGCGAGTCCTTCAACCCGCGAACCAGCGACTACGAACGGGACTTCTCGCCGGATAAGCTCCTCGACGAAGTTGTGGCGGATAATGCCGCCGAGCAGGATTAGACCATTGATCGAAACGTCGTCGGCATAGCGGCGGGCGTCTTCCGGCTCGCCGAGCGACTGCTGTAACCGGGTGGCGATTTCGCGAGTTTCGAGGACCGAATGCACCGCATCCCAGACGCGCCGTTCAAATTCGCGCATACTCGCGCCCTGTGTCACGGAGGTATTGGTTTCGGTGCGGGTGAGCACGACCACCGAGGGGCTGATCTGCGGCTTCTTGCGCAGATTTTGCAGCGGGTAGTCGAGTTCTTCGGCAGCCTTCAGGACGGCATAGCGAATCGAGTCGTTGACATTTTCGTTGTTGTTGAGGACGCGGGAAACGGTCGCAATCGAGACGTTGGCGCGCTTGGCGATGTCACGGACTGTTGCCATAAATCAACTCGTTTGTTTCACAAATCAAGAAACAAAGACTAAATACTCAATCTTGTTACTTGAAACATGATAGAGCAGATGTGTAACATTGTCAAGTAAAAATAGGGTGGAGATTATCTCAAGCGAAGCAAATTGGTCACTAAACGGCTAAATCCGGTCGCCGGAGCGGGGCGCGACTAAGAGGGTGATGCAGCGCTTATCGACGCAAATTTCCGGGTCGGCGGCGCTGCCATGTCTCACGGCAGATCGCCCAGATGAAGCGAGGATTGTACAGGAGATAGCGCCGCCACAGGCGCCGCGGTTCTTGCAGCAACCGGAACAGCCACTCCAGCCCGCGCTGACGCATCCAGCGCGGAGCTTGGCTCGATCTGCCAGATAGGAAGTCGAACGCCGCGCCGACCCCGATCATCAGCACGGGCAGGGCGGGCTTGTAGGCAGCCATCCACAAATCTTGCTTGGGCGACCCCAGCCCGACCCAGACAATTTGCGGCGAGTGCGCCATGATCTGCGCCACAAGCTGCGGATCAACGTCGGCGTCCCCGATGACCGGCGACAAACTCCCTGCGATCTCAAGCTGGGGGAAACGCGCTCGTAGTACGTCGGCAAGCTGATCGGCGACGCCCGGATCGCCTCCCAGAAAGAAGTGCTTGATCCCCGTGCCTTCGGTCCGCTCGCAGAGCGCTAGCAGGATGTCGGGTCCGTAGACGCGCTCGGCATAATCGAATCCGCGCTGATGCTGAAGCCAGACCAACGGCATCCCGTCCGCTGTGACCATATCCGCCCCGCTGATCGCCGCGTGAACGTCCGGGTTTTCAGTCGCCAGCATGAGCGTGTAGACCGGGCAGGTGCAGACGTAATGCCCGGATGGTTCCTCTAGCCAGCGCTTCAGCGCTGCGATGGCGTCCGCGAACGACTGAGCGTGTACGCCAACGCCGAGGATCGGCACGAGTGGAGCGTCAGCCATGCGGCTTCACCTCGACTTCTCCAGCGGATAACCACTCACCGGGCGTGCCGTCAGGTTGCACGGCGGGAAGCAGCCGCCCGTCTGCCGTCTCCATGCCCACCCCCACTATGTAGCGACCGGCGGGCGCGTCCGCTGGGAACTGCATCTGGCATTGATCGAAATAGGCGGTGGTGCCGCGCGCCCACGACTGAACCGGCATCTGCGCCTCTGAGGGCGACCCGGCACAAGTATAGACTTGCCCGGTCTCGGCATAGGTGAGCCGAAAGACCCGCGTCAGCGCGGCGGCGGACTCATCCAGCACCAGCCAGTTGACAGACGGCAGGTACACGACTCCGGTATCGACCGTTTCGGGTGAATTCCATTTCACGAGTTGGAACTTGCCGTCGATCACGCCAAGATTGGGCGGGCAAGCGGCGGCGGTCGCCAGCGGTTGGTCAAGCTGCGCCAGCGTCACCGGCGCGGTCGTTTCGAGAACATCGCCTTGCCGTGAGTAGCCGATCCAGCTTAGCGTCAGCCGGGTATCGACCGGGAAATTCGCCTGACAGTTCGGGATGCTCGCCTGCGTGACTACAATCTGCCCCGGCGACCAGCGCGGCGTGGGATAAGCGCCGCGCGCGGGCAGGAATTCGCAAAGCGAAGTATTCTGCCCCTTGCTGAGTTCCGTGCGCGCCACGAAATTGGTTTCAGTCGGCGCATTCAACTTCAGGTAGAGCGTCAGGTCGATCCAGCCCGCCGCTGCCTGCTCGTTCAGACGATAGCCGACGATCTCCGGGGCATCGTCAGCCGCGCGCAGGCTGACGGACTGGAATCCCGGTGTACTGGCAAGTGCCTGCGGATCGATCACCGCGTCCGGTGGACGGCTCACCAACAGCAGCAGCACCGTTCCCGCCGAGACCAGACCGAAGCTCAGCGCGGGCAGCGCCGCCAGCTGTCCGCGACTGAAGCGCGGTAGGATCGACCCCAGCCCCGCCGCTATCAACAGGGCGAGGGCGGGCAGCGCGGGCACGTAATAGCGAATCGGCGCGAAGATCATCGCCTGATTATACGTGGTGGTATTGCTGGCGTCGGCGGTCAAGGCATTGCGCAGCATGACCACCGCGACCGCGACCGCGATGGCAATCACGAGCAGTCCATAGGCGCGCGCCTGCCCCCATGCGCGGCTGATCACCGCCGACCCCACGCCGATCAAGCAGCCGATCAGACAGACTACCAGCAGCAGATTGTAGAGACTCACGAAGGCGGCGCGCGGATGCAGCGCCATCAGCGGCGCGATCAAGCCGACGTGCGTCTGGTCGATGACCGCCGCGATCACAACCGGGGGGATATTCGCCGTTTGCTGCAAGCTGGAGAACAGGGTGGCAAGCACGCTGTAGCGCCCGAACACGTTCCCATATTGCTGGTCATTGAAGATGGCGATTACAGCGGTCAG
This sequence comes from uncultured Chloroflexia bacterium, assembly GCA_963826685.1. Taxonomy (GTDB): domain Bacteria; phylum Chloroflexota; class Anaerolineae; order Aggregatilineales; family Phototrophicaceae; genus Flexifilum. The sequence continues at coordinate 113,226 of CAWGYC010000017.1, forward strand.
CCCCACGATCAGCCCGACGCCCAGCCAGAGCGCCCGCCTGCCTCTGGCGTGAAAGATCAGCCGGTAAGCCAGCACGAGAAAGCCGACCGCCAGCGCTGCCCAGCCCGGCAGTTTGACCAGCGGCGCGGCTGCCGAGATTACGACCAAGAGCAGAACAGTTCGCCACGCGACTCGGCGTTCGACCAGCACGCGCGCGCTCAGCCAAAGCTGCGCCGCGCAGACCGCCAGCAGCAGTGAATCGTTGCTGATCTCCGGCACGAACAGCAGCGAGGCGGGTTCCAGCGCGAGGATGGCAGCGCCCGCCAGCGCGATCACCGGGCGCTTCGGAAACAACGTCTGCCCCGCTTTGTAGGTGAAGACGACCGCCGCCGCCCCGAATAGGACGTTCAGAAAGCGCAGGAAGTATGCCGCAGCCAGCGTGCCGCGAAAGGGGTCATCGTATGCTTGGTTGGTCGGGTAAAGCGTCACAACCGCGCTGGCTGGGTCGACGCCCGGACAGAGCGGCACAGGCTGAACGCCATAGGGCACCGGCTGCTGGTTGTCGAACAGCGCGACGACCGGCGCAGCGATCAGGAAGTAAAGCGGCGGCTGCGTCGCTTGACGAATCTCGGCATCGCCTTCCGGATAATCCGCCGGGGTGGGGAAGCGACGTTCGGTTGCAATGAAGCGCGCCACGTTGTAATAATCCGGCTCGTGATCCTGCCAGAGCGGCGTCAGGATGGCATAGCTCACGCCCAGCGCGATTTGCAGCGCGAGCAAAACCAACAAGATACGTGTGTTACCCGTCATACAGCTATCAATTTCCGTTGCGGCGCGCCCGCCAGAATTTGTCTGCTGCGTGATGAACTCGTCCGCTTGACCGCCTGCTTGTACTCCGGTATAAGTATTGACCCAACCTTGATCGTGATGTCGTCGGCGTTCGTGCAGGTCAGCGATGAGTATAAAGGCGGCATCGATGAGATTGTCCAGTGAGGAGCTTACGTTGCAATTCTCCCTTGAGCAAGCCACAGATCAGCGGTCGTTAGGCGATTTCCTCGCGACCGCCGTCTCTGACTCACTGGTTCTCACCGGCGCGATGCTGCTCGCAACACAAATCCGGCTCCAAGTCGGGTTGGGGCAGCCGCTGCCTGCCGCCTATCAAGCGGAACCGCTGCCGCTCTACCCGCTGCTGATCTTCGCCGCGCTGGTCGCCAGTGGTTTGTCGCAATCTCCGCTGGCAGGTCGCGCACCATTCAGCCGCTGGCTGTCCAAACCGCACCCATTCCGGCGCTGTCTGGTCGCTCTGGGGTTCGGGGTGATCGTTATCCTCGTCGCGCTGCCTGATGTTTCGCGGCTTCAAGTCTTGTATTTTGCGCTGGCGGGGGTGATCCTCGCCGCGCTGTGCATCGTGCTGCCCTATCGAATATACACCAGACAGCCGGGGAACCGCATCACCAAAACGATTGCCTTGCTTTGGGATCGGCGGGCGCTGTTCTCGATCTGGCTCCGGTTCAACATTGAATCGCGTTACAGCCAGCGAGTCCTCGGCATTCTGTGGATCATCCTGCTGCCGGTCGCAACCTCCGGCGTGCTGGCGCTGGCGTTCACGCAGTTCATGGGTGTGCGGCTCGACGTGCCTTTCATCACCTTTTACATGGCGGCGCTCGTGCCCTATACGCTGTTCTCGAACGGCGTGCTCAACAGCACCGGCTCGGTCATCAACCGCATCGGGATCATCGCACAGGTCTACTTCCCGCGCGAGATTCTGGTGCTGCTGACCTTAGGCGAGGCGATTGTCGATTTCGGCTTTGGCTTTCTCGCCATGCTGGTGATTAACCTGATGGTCGGGGTGCTGCCGAACGTCCACTTCGTCGAACTGGTGCTGCTCGCGCTGATTCTGATCCTCATGGAACTGGGGCTGATGTTCTTCGTGAGTTCGCTCACCGTCATGGTGCGCGACATCCCGCAACTGCTGGCGGTGGTGATGCAGCTTGTGTTCTTCGTCACGCCGATCATTTACCCGGTCGAGCAGTTCCCGGAACGGCTCCGCTTCCTGTTCGTGCTCAACCCCATCGCGCCGATCATTCAGGGATTTCGAGACATTATCGCCTATGATCGACCGATTGACTTCGTATCGCTCCACTACCCGATTGTGTTTGCTTGCGTGGCGCTGATCGTGGGCTATGCAACCTTCAAATCCTTTGAGACCGAAATGGCGGATTACGTATGAGCGATGCGCCCGACCTATCGCCGGAGAACCGGACTGGCAAGCCGCCTGAAACCGTCATTCAGGTCAGCGGCGTTTATAAGGAATACCGCCAGCAGCTTCACCAGTTCAGCCTGCGCCACGAAACCGGCGCTGCTATCCGGCGAATCTTCGGGCGTTACACGCAAACCGTCGCGCGCGAACCGTTCTACGCGCTCCACGACGTGAGCTTCAGCGTAACCCAAGGCGAGTCGGTCGGGATCGTGGGCGGCAATGGCGCGGGCAAGACGACCTTGCTGCGTCTGCTCTCCGGCATCACCAAGCCGACCAGCGGCACGGTGAGGGTCACGGGGAAGTTCGCCACGCTGATCGGGGTCAGCGCCGGGTTCAATTTCGACATGCCGGGACGCAAAAATATCTATCTGAATGCGGCGTTCTTCGGCTGGAATCCCGATCAGGTCAGAGCGATTGAGCAGCAAATCATCGACTTCGCCGACATCGGGGAGTTCATCGACGCGCCAGTCAAAATCTATTCCAGCGGGATGATCGCGCGGCTGGGTTTCAGCATCGCGATTTTTCTGCTGCCGGACATCATTTTCATCGACGAGGTGCTGTCGGTCGGGGACATCAATTTCGCTGCCAAGTGCCAAGCACGCATCGACGATCTGCGCAAGGAAAACCGCACGATCATGCTGGTGTCGCATTCGCCGGACTCGCTGCGCCATCTCTGCACGCGCGCGCTCTGGCTGGATCATGGCGGGCTGGCGATGGATGGTCCGGTTGATGACGTGCTCGACGCCTACACCGCGAATTCGCAGGCATAACCCCTGATCACGTGGCTCAATCGGCGTCCAGCGTGTCGCTTGAGTTGTGCCAGCCGAGCGCCATGATGCGGAAGGCGAGGCGGCGCTCGCCGTGATGGGTCTCGCGATAGGTTAAACCGTTCCAGCGCAGTTGCAGACGCAGGTGAGGGCTTTCGACTGCGGGCAATGTGACTCTGAACTCCAGCCGTGGCTGATCCGCCTTTACGCTGGCGAGCACTGTCTCCTGTTCGTCCGTCACGTCAAGGTGGTATGCCTTTGAGCGCAGAGCGGGTGATACGACCAGCCACAGTTCCGCCTTGTTCTTACTTGCGTTGGCGATGATTAGCTCGGCGCCGTCGCTGCACCAGCGAAAATACTCGCCGCCATAGAACTCGGTCGGATACCAGTTCTTGCCGAAAACCAGCGTGTCGGCGGGCAGTTGGCTGAGGGCGTCGTCGTCGAGCGCGCCGCCATCGGTTAGCAGACGAACGTCGTCCCCGCCGGCGCCTCGCTGTGGCGCGGCGAACTTCGGCTGGAACAGCGCGCGCTTGGCGAGCGTTAGGGCGGATCGCAGCGCTCGCGCTTTGGATTGATGGTAAATCTGGCGGAACTCGCGGCTGCGCTGGCGAAATTCCCACCCGGCGAGCAGCACGTCGCTGAGGATCGGGACTTCGAGAACGCGCCATGCCAGTTGAACGAGACGCGGATCGTTCGTCCACGACCGGCGACCCATCGCCACGTAGAATCCGTAGCGACGCGCCCAGCGACGTCCTAGTTTCGCGTGAATGTCGGCTTCGTCGGCACCCAGTTCGTAGCGCTGATAGAGCACCGCTAGGTCATGGTTGTAAACGTCGAGCCAACTATTTGACTTATTATCCGGGTAATCCCGAAATCCGCCGGTATAGTGAGGCATGAAATGGAAGCGGTAGCCTTCCCGAATTGCGCGCAGCCAGTATTCGTAATCCAGCGCAAACTGGAAGGACTCGTCGAGCGTGCCCAACTGCTCCCACACCGGGCGACGCCAGTAGGTCGTCTCCTGAGCGATGCAGCAGTAGTGACGCAGATAGTAGTTCGACGGCGGATCGTAGATGGTGTTTCCGGTCACGCGGCTCGCGCTGTCGATCCGCTTGCGCAAGCCGGTCACGAGCTGCGCCTGCGGCTTCGCGGCAAAGGTGTGGGCGATCTGGTAGAGTGCGCCCGGCAGCAGGATGTCGTCGGAATTAAGCCACCCCATGATCGCGCCGCTGCTGCGCGCGAATCCCTTGTTGATGGCGCTCGCCTGACCGCTGTCGCGCTCGCTGGTCCAGAAGCTGAGGAAGGGCGCGTATTTCTGGATGATCTCGACGCTGCCGTCCTGACTGCCGCCGTCGATGACGATGTATTCGAGGTCAGGATAGCCTTGCAGCAGCACCGACCGGATGGTTTCTTCGAGATACTGCCCCTGTTGGTACGACGGCGTGATCACGCTGATTTTTGGATACGCGACGCCGTCGGGGAGCGTCTTGGAAAGCGCTGGCGTCCCCTCAGTCCACGGAAAGCCGGTGCGACCCGCTGGCGGGAGCGGAAGGTCTTCAACAGTCAGCGGGAAATGTACCAACGGGATACCTCGCTAATTCCGAGTGCAGGCGTCGATCTTCGACGTGGGCAGCGCTTGACGCCGCAGGATCTCACTCGCTACCGCAGTGAAAAACCGCCAGAAACGCCCCATATTTCGCACCCGAATCATCGGGCGGATGAGCAAGCCCAAGACCGGGACGCGCCTCCGTGCGGACTGGTGTTCTTCTCGAAGCAGCGCTTGCATGTCGTGCGGATGGACGTTCAAGTCGACCAGCGGCTCAGCAGTCAGCAGGCTGCTTTCATGCTCGCCGCCGGTGGACTCCAGCGCGCCAAACGTGAGAGGGCGGGACTCTTCCAATGCCAGCGACAGCGAGACGATTGGCGTTGAAGTGTTTGCCTCTGCGCCGAAGACGTCGGGAGCTGTCGCCACGAGAAACTCCCGGTAGGCTTCACGGGTCTGCTGCCAGCCAAACTGTGCCGCGCGCTCAGTCCCGCGAGCGATCAGTGTGGCGCGCTGCTGTGGCAGTTCGGCGAGGATGGCGCGCGCCCATACCTGCGGATCACCCGAATCGACATAGAGGGCGGCGTCACCGGCGATTTCAGGGATTGCTGTCGTCGGCGCGCAAATGACCGGGCAGCCAAACCGCATTGCTTCGAGGATTGGCATCCCAAACCCTTCACATGAGGACGTGAACAGCAGCGCTTCCGCATGGCGGTAAAGCGAGACCATCTGGGCGTCTGTCACGTAGCCGAGATCGTGGACGCGATCCGCCGGAAGCCCATCTTGCGTAATCAACCGCACGAGGTCGACGTCAAGTTCTGTATGGCGACCGCCGGTCAAGACAACATGCCGCACGCCGTCGAATTCGCGGATTTGATCAAACGATTCCATCCCGAACAACGGGCTGAGGATCAGATCAGGGTTCAAGCCTCGGAGCAAGGGGCGTCCGGGATGCTGCGGATCAATTGGGATGATCGTCGCCTCCCGTTCAATCCAGTGAGCGAGCTGCGAAGCAAAGCGATCCCTGACCGCGAACACCGGATGGAACAACGGCTGTTCGCGCGACAGGTGGTATACGACGCGGCTCAATTCTTTGGCGACTCTGCTCAATCCGCCGTTCGACTTCGGGTCGACTGCGGCAAGATTCACGACGCAGACACTCACATGCGATCTCCAATGGCATTGGCAAAATCGTGATTATCCGCCTAGTGTACCAGTTAGCGTGAAGATTGTGAGGGCAAACTGATCGGGGCAAGTGAGGCGAAGGTCATGCCGTCCGCTGCAACATGCCGTGCAGCCGGTTCGCGATGAGCCGCAGCGTCGACAGCCGCTTCTCGCCGAACACGAGGATGCTGAGCAGATAGAGCATCGTCGTGACGAAAGCGCCCCCGATTTGCCGCGCCTCGTGGACATTAGCGCGGGCTGCTGCCCAGCGGCGATGCTTGAGATCGTCCCACGCCTGCGCCAGATAGGTCGCCGTTACTTCCGGGCGAAACCGTACCGGGATGCCATCGCCGCCGAAACGACGCGGCATGGCGTCCAGCTCGCGGGCGCGCTCGATGCCGCCGCGAAAGGTCTTCGCGGAACCATAGAGCCGCTCAGTCGCCAAACATTCGGGGATGTAGACCAGATCGTAGTGCTGCGCCGTGCGAATCCAGTATTCGTAGTCGAGCACGTAGTGCCAGCGCTCGTCCAACTCGCCGACCTGCCGCCAGAGTTCCATGCGCCAGAATGCCGCTGGCTGCACGATGAAATCCCCGATCCGCAGAAGGCTGTCGAAGTCACAGGGGCGCACGTTGGCGCGCCGCCCATAGGAGCGTCCGCGTTCGTCGGCAGCCAGCGCATCCCCATAGACGAACGCCGTCTGCGGATGGGATTGAAAATAGTTCACCACCGTGCTGATCGCGCCGGGCATGAGCAGATCATCTGCGTTGAGCCAGCAGAGGATGTCGCCGTGCGCGCGGCGAAATCCCTTGTTGATCGCGTCGGTCTGACCGCGATCCGGCTCGGAAACCCAGCTCAGATGATCTTGATAGTTCTGCAAAAGCGCCAGCGTGCCGTCGGTCGAACCACCGTCGACGACCAGATGCTCAATCGGTTGGTAATCCTGCGCGATCACGCTTTGGATGGTGGCTTCGATGAAGCCTGCTTGGTTGAACGATGGCGTTACGATAGTTACGAGCGGTCGATCTCGGTCAGTCATGCCGGCGTGCTTCCTCCTGTTGGGTCGTGGCGAGCAAGCGTGTGGACTCGGCGCTGACCATTGCGGTTCAAGCGGCGTCGCTCCGCTTGAGCAATTCCCAGTGACTATCGTCCGTCTGGGTCTGCGTCACGATCTGCCACCCTGCCGCCTCAGGATTTGCCAGAAATGCCTGCACAGCGGGGTCGGCGAAGACGTATTCGTCCACGTAGATTAGTGTGATCTGCTGCTGTGTCAACCAGTCGCCAACGGATACGTCTGCCGGTTTCGAAGCCATGAAATCGCGGTAGTCGAGCGGCGTGCAGCCGGTCACGGCGATGTAGTTGCAAAGCTCGCCCGCCCAGCCATAGGTGATCAGGTGCGTATTTGGCTGAGCGAACAGGGCTTCAAACGGGGCGAGCCGCTCGTAACGCAGCAGCAGATCGCGGTTGGGCGAGCCGTTAGGATAGCGGTACTGGTCGGTAAAATAGACTGGCACCAACACGATCAGAGCGACGGCGGCAATCGGCATCAACAGTGTGAAGCGCCTGATCCCGATCCAATGATCCACAAGCGCAAACGTGCCCATCCCGACCAACGCCGCGATCAAGAAGAACAGGTTGAGCATATAGGAAGGGCGCGGACGCTGCATCAGCATCACCACGACCATCACGACCGCTATGCACAGCAGAGCCATCCAGCCCCACGCTCGCGCCTTGATCCAGCGATTCCACCAGTCCTTACGCCGTATTTCCCACGCCCCGGCGATCAGGATCGCCAGCAGCAGGATGCTTAGGACGAGCGCATACGGCGCGCCGGTGATGTGAGAAACGTAGTCCGGCTGTCCGGTTCCGCTGGTTGCGTTGAAAAGCAGCACTTGCAGCCCATCCGGGATCAAGCGTGCGTTCCATGCAAAATAGGCGAGCATGGCACGAGGGTTGCGCTGGATCGCTTCCATCATCGAGGGCTGAGGCACGCCAAAAACCTGCGTCATCAGGTCTTGACACTGCGTCCACGGGCTTTCCGTCCAGTCGGGGTGCCGCTGCTGGTAGTTGTAGGCGTAAATCTGGCAGACGTTGAGCGTATGCTTTACTTCAAGTACCCCTGAAAGCTGCGGAAATGGGGTTTGCGCCCGTGCGTAAAACAGCAGGACGACCGCGAAGGCGGCGATCACCGGCAGCACGTAGGCGCGCAGGTAGACGAGCAGCGCGAGCGCACCTTGCTGGCGCGCGCTGTACACTTCCCAGATCATGCAGGCGGCGAACCACAAGCCGGTGGCGATGAACACCTCGTTGCGCATCAAAAACGAGGTCAGCAGGAACAGACCGAGCGCCGCGCCGCGCGTCCAGATGTTCGGCTTGTACAACGCTACCATGAAGACGATCAGGGTCGGGATTGCCGCGAACATGTGCACTTCGTAGAGCGCGTCGAAATTGACCGGCAGAATCACCCACCACGCCGTCACCAGCCACGCGATGCTGTGCGGGAGCAGCCGCCGCATCACCGCCAGCAGCAACAGCGAGACGACGAAGATGATGATCAGGCGGTGGAGGATGGTCACGAAGTAGGCATCGTGCGAAAAATTCAGCAGCGTACCGTAAAAGGTCGTGTACAGCGGCGACCAAGCGATTTCGTCGCGCGCGGTGCGGTAGAAAATCGCCCCGTTGGTGAAGTAGCTTGAAGTGTCGCCGGAAGTCAGGTCCCGGAAGAACCACATCCCGTAGACGACTTTGAATTGGAGCGCGAACAGCGTTAGGTAAGCGAACCAAGCATTGGTCGCCAGCGAATACAGAATCGAGGTCGCCCGCGCTCGTAGGGTGGCAGGGCTAGTTAGGTTGGTTGGATCAGCAGGTTGCTTCGGCGTCATGTTGATCCGGCGTTCACCTGCGCCGAGCGACTCTCTGATTGAGTCGGCTCTGAACGCGCGACTAAGATCAGTTGATAAGCCAGCAAGCCGGGCAGCAAATTGGTCAACAGCGCCAGAACGTTGTTGAAGAACTTGGCAAGACGGTTCTCCGGGGAAACTCCGAGCGCGATCTCGAAGGGGATAATCGTCGCTTTCTCTCGGATGATGCGATAGTCGCACAACTCAAGCAAGTGGCGGATGGTCTTTCGAGTGAAGAACCGCATGTGCGTCTTGTCGAGGATGCCGCGCTCGGTGTAGTTGAACCGCCCGAACAACAGCCCCAGCCGCACGGTGATGTTGGCGACGTTTGGCACCGAGACAATGATCTGACCGTCGGCGTTCAACACCGCGTGGCAGTCTTGGAGCAGCCGTTCCGGCGCGGGCAGGTGTTCAATGATGTCCAGCAGCAGCACCCGGTCGAATTTCTGGTCCCCAAGCTTGTCGAGTATGTCGTCCAACCCCCGGCTGAGATCGGCGCGGATGTAGGCATCCAGCGCGTCTGATTGGCTCGGTTGCTCGATCACGTCGACGCCGACCACCGAATTCCCCTGCTGCCTGATCTGTTCCGCGAAGAATCCCTCGCCGCAGCCTAGATCGAGAACGCGCTTATCGCGTTCGACCTGCTGCTGAACGAGGTCATGGCTGGAATGTCGGGCGTGTTTCAGCGGGTAGTGGACGAAATACTCCTCGAATTCGGGATAGCGCTGCACGGATCGGGCGGTCATTTTGTAGCGGTAAACCGCGCGCATCACATCGCGCGCATACTGCATCCCGTTGACGTAGCAGATTTCGTCCCCGTAATACGTCGGGATCGGTATCTCCTTGATGCGGAAGCCCTGATGCAGCAGCTTGATGATGATCTCGGTATCGAAGTGGAAATTGTCAGTCATGTGGCTGAAGTTCAACTGGCGCAGCGCCTTCAGGCTGTAAGCTCGGTAGCCGCTGTGAAACTCGGTCAGATTCGTCCCCAAGGCGAGATTTTCGCTGACTGACAGTATTCGATTGCCGAGGTATTTGTACAGCGGCATCCCGCCCTTGAGCGGACCGCCGCGATCCTGCATCATCCGCGACCCAAAGACCGCATCGGCTTGCCCGGCGATGATCGGTTCGTACATCTCAGCCAGCAGCTCCGGCGCGTACTGCCCGTCGCCGTGCAGCAGCACCACGACGTCGAAGCCCTTTTCCATGAAATAGCGGTAACCGGCTTTTTGATTGCCGCCATAGCCGAGATTTTGCTGATTCCGGTAGATCATCAGTTTCGGGTTGCCCGAAACCGTTTTGTAGCCGACTCCCAATTCGTAGGTAGCATCTTGACTCGCGTCGTCGAAGACCACCACTTCCGCGATGTCCTTCCAGACTTTTTCGGGAATCCGGTTGAGAACTTTCGTAAGCGTCGTGATGGCGTTGTAAGCGACGATGAGAACGCCAACGCGCTGACCGCTGAAATGCCGCTCAACATTTGCGGCTGGGATGCTCGAAGTGGTCGCTTCCATCAGCTCAGGCAAACTCTCCATTTCGACGTTGGTGCTCATGTTAACCGCATTTCAGCTAATCGGCAATTGCGCGATCAGCCGCCTTCAATTTGACGTTTGATTACACGATCCCTGAACGTTCGGTTTTTATGCTGAAGGTATCACTCAACGTAATCAGGGAGCATACCTCATGAAATCGCGCCTTTATCTTTTGGCGGTCTGCCTGCTGCTGACGCTGGCAGTCAGCGCGGCATCTGCCGACAATAGTTCGAACATTTCCGGGACGATTGATTCGTCCGACCCGACGATGTCCGTAATTTTCATCACGCCGCCCAACTGCACGGGGCAAGGGGCGGTTCAGCTTCGTTATGAGGCGGTGCAGTTCCACGTCGACGTGAGTGGACAGTACGTCTTCACCTTGGGCAGCACCGACAGTAACGCCGTCTTCTACCTGTACATTGACAGTTTCGATCCGTCAAACGGGATGAGCAACTGCGTCGCCGCCGACAACACCTATCCTTTCGAGATCGTCCAAAACCTCACCAACGAGCATTCCTACATTCTGGTGATGGTCGATGATCATGGGGTGCTGCCAGCGGTGAACTATAACGTGCTCGCCCAAGGACCCGGCAACGTGGTTGTCGATACTGGTGAGCAGGGTGGCGACGGGGGTGCTTATCTGGACGACCCGAATTTCGTGCCGCCGGTAGTGACTTGTCCCAACCAGCTCCCGCTTGATGCAGTCGTGCGCAGTGTGCCGTTCGGCGCGCCAGCCTACTATGCGCCCAGCCTTGACGCGCGCACCAACTTCCAGTTGCCGCCCGGCACGTGGTACGTCATCGGCACTGACGGCGATTTCTCCGAGGTCTGGATCACCTGCTCAGCCAATCTGATCTGGATACCGACCAGCGCCATCAACTAGACCGCAGCAAGTCACAAACGCTACGCGCCGCGCCCTCGCTCAACGGTCGAAGGGGACGCGGCGCACAGCGGATCGGTTATGGCGGCTGCCTGAGCGCTCCTTTCCCATTGGCGCGCGAATTCTCGTGATATGCTTAGGCGAGATTCGCAGTTTGCGCGCACGGGGGCAACCGCTCGGTCATGCTGCCGCTGAAACTCTACACCCTTGGCGGATTATCGTTCTCGTTAGGCGACCAGCCGCTTCAGAGCTTCACCACCCGCAAGGTCGATGCGCTGCTGGTTTATCTGGCTTGCGAGCGCCGCGAACACACGCGCGAATGGCTGGCTGATCTGCTTTGGGATGACGTCTCCCAAGAACGGGCATTAGGGAATCTGCGCACGGCGCTCGTGTCGCTCAACCGGCAGTTGGCGGATTATTTGGTCATCACCCGGCAGACCCTCAAGATCAACCCGGCTGTCGATTGTTGGGTCGATGCTCAGGCTTTGACGAGTGCTCTGGCGAGCAACGGCATAACTCGCGACGTAACGGCGGCGCTGGCGCTCTACAAGGGCGATTTTCTGGCTGGCTTTCACCTACGCGGTGCCGTGGGCTTCGAAACGTGGCAGGCAGCCGAATCGGAGCGGCTGCGGAGCGCGGTGATCGCGGCGCTGGATCGGCTGATCGCTGAGGCGCTGGATCACGACGTGCCGACCAGCGGCATCGCCTATGCGCAGCGGCTCGTCACGCTTGATCCGCTCAACGACGCCGCACATCGCCAACTGATGCTGCTTTACGCTCGCGCTGGGCAGCGCAGCGCGGCATTGGCGCAGTACGAGACCTACGTCAAGCTGCTGGCGGACGAATTAGGCGTCGATCCGGAAGCCGAGACGAGCGTTCTTTTCGAGCAGATAAAGTCCGACCAGTTGATCGTCAGCGTGACGTCGAGCGTGAGCAAAGTGCATCTTCCATCGATGGCAACGCTTTTCATCGAAAGGGCACGCGACCTCGCGCGGATTGTCGAACGACTGCGTCAGCCAGACTGCCGGTTACTCACGTTGGTGGGTGCTGGCGGCATCGGCAAGACTCGTCTGGCGGTGCGCGCTGCGGCGGAGATCGCCGGAGATTATCGCGACGGCGTCTATTTTGTCGGGCTGGTGGCGGTACAGCAGGGCGAATTCCTGCCCGCCGAAATCGCGAATAGCCTAAATTTCACGCTTCAGGGTGGCGATCCGCGCGGCGAGTTGATCGAATATCTCGCCCGGCGCGAACTGCTGCTGGTCTTGGACAACTTCGAACACCTCGTCGATCACGCCGGACTGATCGCGGACATCCTCAGCCACGCGCCGCAGGTGCAGATTTTGGTCACGTCGCGGGTGTGGCTCAACCTACACGAGGAGTGGATGCTGGTCATCGACGGCATGGACGTGCCAACCTTCGCCGATCAGGATGCCGAGCAGTACAGCGCCGTGCAGCTTTTCAACGCCTGCGCCCGCCGCGCGCAAGCCGATTTCTCACTCAGCGATCAGCTTGAGACCGTCGTCAAAATCTGCCAGATGGTCGAAGGGATGCCCTTGAGCATCGAGCTAGCGGCGTCGTGGCTGCGCGTCATCCCAGCGGCGGAGATCGCCCGTAGCATCGACCTCAAGTTTCTGGCGGCGAACATCCGCAACTTGCCGGAGCGCCATCGCAGTGTCGAGGCGGTCTTCGAATATTCGTGGGATCTGCTGCCCCCGGCGACCGCTGCCGTTTTGACCAAACTCGCCGTCTTCAGAGGTGTGTTCGACCGTGACGCTGCTGTACAGGTCGCTGGCGCTTCGGTGACGATCCTCGCCTCGCTGCTCGAACACTCGTTGATTCGCCGCATCGACGACACCTACTACACGATCCACGAACTGCTGAGTCAATTTGCCTTCAAGCGGCTGAGCGATGCGGATTCCGTGCGTGACGCTCACCTGAACTACTACGTTGAGCTGACCGCCAACACCGACTCCCGGATTCACGGTCGGCAGCAGACCCAATGGCTGGACCGCTTGGAATGCGAACACAACAACCTGTGCGCCGCCATCAGTTGGTCGCTGGAGCAGGGCAGGGCAAACTCGCTGGAACTTGGCTTGTCGCTCGCCGCCTCGATTTGGGAATTCTGGCTGATGCGCGGGCATCTTAGCGAGGGGCGGCAGTGGTTAACACTGCTGCTGCAAGCGACACAGGGCGTGGTCAGCACAGCGCGCGGAGCGGCGACTCAAGGCGCAGGCTATCTGGCGTGGATTCAGGGCGAGCACGACCAAGCCGAAGCCCTGCATCAAGAAGGGCTGGCGATCCGCGAAGCGGTCGGCGACAAAGCTGGTATGGGCGGTTCGCTGAGCAACCTCGGCGTGATCGCTTGGAGTCGGGGTAATTTCGCCGCCGCCCGCAGCTACTACGAACGCGCTTATGCTGCCCGCCGCGAAGCAGACTACACGCTCGGCATGGCGTCGGTGCTCAACAATTTGTCGCTGCTGATGCAGGATCAGTGCATTTACGATGAAGCAATTGCCTACGGCGAGCAGGCATGGGCGCTGTTCAAAGAACTGGACGACTTGCAGGGGATGGTACACGTCCTCTACAACTTGGGCGCGATGACCTACGATCAGGGCGAACCGGCGCGGGCGCTGTCGATCCAGCAGGAAGCGCTTGGTTACGCTCAGCAGCTTGGCGATCCGCGCATTATCGGCGGCTTGCTGCAAAACTTGGGGCATACCTTGATGTCGTTGGGCGACTTGTCACAGGCGCGTGCTTACCTCGATCAAAGCCTCGCGCTGGTGTCGCAGGTCGCGGACAAACAGCATATCGGGCTGGTGCAGCGCGGATTTGCGCGGCTGGCGCTGCTGGATGGACGGATTGACGCGGCGCAGACTGCGATTGATCTTTGTCTGGCGGCGCTCCGCCAGTCGAAAGGCGACATTTATCTCGGTCAAGCCTTGCTGACTCAGGGCGACATCTTGCGGGCGCAGGCGAACCTTGCCGCCGCCGAGTCGGTTTATCGTGAAGCCCTATCGCTGCTGCTGAAGGTCAACCGACCTCAGCCAGTCGCTGAAGCGCTCTATGGGTTGGGCGGCATCCTCTTTGAGCGCGGCATGGCGGAGCAGTCCGCCGTCTTGTTGAGCGCTGCTGACGGGATCGCGCAGCGCTTCAATTTGCGTTTTCCGACCCCGCCGGAAGGCATTGACCGCGCCGCCGTGAGCGAAAGTTTGTCGCCAGACACGCTCGATCACGCCGCCAAGACCGGCGCGTCGATGGACTTCGCGGCACTCGCCCGTTATCTGAAGCTGGTGCCAATCTCGGACGACGCCTAAGCCGTCTCTGCCTTGAATATCGGCTCTCACGCTGCGATCTCCTCAGCCGTCTCCTTCGCTCTAATCGTCACCGCCCTCGTCAGGATGCTCATTGGTGGGCTGCACCGTCGGCTGCGCGGTTGGCTGCACCGTCGGTTGATCCGGGTTCTCGACGGGCGGCTCGGTTGGGCTGATCGGCACGGCTGTCGTCGCTGGTAGTAGGAGCTTCGGCAGATAGAGCGTTTGCCCGGCGATGATCATCTGGTTTTGTGGCAGGCAGTTGACCACGATCACTTGATCGACGGTCGCGCCGGTCATGGCTGCCAAGCCCGGGACGGTGTCGGCGGGCTGGATGACGTAGCTCGCCCAGCCGGAGGGCATGGTCGGCGTGCAAGTCGTCGGCTGTGGCGTCGAGGTTGGCGCGGGGGTGCGCGTCGGCGCGGGTGGCGGCGTGATCGTCTCGGTCAAGACTGGTGTCGTATTGGGCGGATTGATCAGCGCCAGCGCCGAGGCGATTACGTCGCCCTGATCAGTGGTATAGCCATTGACTTGAACCATTGTGCCGACGGCTACCGCATCAGCGCCGGGGATTCCGGCTGCGACCTGTACGTCCAGCCCGGCAATCCGCCAGTGCGTCCCCTCGATCCGCTCGATCTGCCCGTTGAACTCGACCTGCTCCGGGCGTTTGAGCGCTTCCAGCGCCCGAATCTCGTCCAGCCGCCGCCCCGCGAACTGCTCGCCGATCAGCGAGGCGCGCGCGTTTTCGCTGAAGCGCTTGACGGCGTAGAGCGGATCGCCGGGCAGGCTGTTCTCCGCTGTGATCAACACCGCGACCAAGACGACCAGCAGACTGGCGACCAGCGCGGTCAAGCGACCGTAAGCATGGCGCGCGGGTCGCGTGCGCAGTTGGGCGTTCACCCGCGCGCGGACTCGCGTTTGCGCGGCTGATACTTCGAACGGGCTGGCTTGCGTCCGCTCGACCAAGCCGCCAATTTCGAGCATCGGTTCCAGTTCGTCAGCATACTGGGGGTAGGCTTGCAGGCAGTCGCCAATACTCTGCCCGGCAGCCAGCCGGTTGATGCAGTCGTTGAACGCCTCGCGCAGGTTTTGATCAGCCATTCTTCACTTCCAAACGCATCTCGCCGAGGAATTTTCGCAGCGTATTGACTGCCCGAAATTGGAGCGACTTGATCGCGCTCACGGACTTGCCCATGATGTCGGCAGTTTGCTGCAAGTCGAGCTTTTGCCCGAAGCGCAGAATCAGGACTTCCTGCTGTTCGGCGTTGAGCATCCGCAGTGCACGGCGCGCGTGCTCCAAATTCAGCGCGCGGATGAACTGAACTTCGGGGTCGTCGTCCGACGGCGACGGTACCCATTCCTCCAGCGACGTGACCGGGTAGCGCCGCAGCTTGCCAAAGTGACTGCTGAGGACGTTGTGAGCGACCCGGAAAATCCAGCCGCGCAGACTGTGATGCGGCGCGTTGCGACCGCGCAGCGCGTCCACCAGCTTGAGAAAGACCTCGCTGGCAAGGTCTTCCGCCAGCGTCGGATCGCCCACCCGCAGGCGGATGAACTGGTAGACCGGCGGGAAATATTGCTCGTAGATTTGCATGATGGCATCCGAATCGCCCGTCCGCGCTTGCGCCAGTAAGCGATCTTCAGTGGGAATATCGGGTAAGACAATGACGATCATCGTTTGGCAGCCAGCGTGGTGATCCCAATCTCGTGATTTGGCGAATCGGAGCGCCGCGTTTCGGGCGCAGCCCGCAGCCTAATCCTAGCTTGAATTACGACGTCGGCAAATGTCAGCGGCGCGCCGGACGTGCCTGCGCTTTGCCCATGCGCATACCGAGCAGCAGCACCACCAGCATCACGGCGACGCCGATCAGCAGCCGGAAGCCGAGCAGCCCGCCGTCGGTTCCGGCGGTCAAGCCGTGTACCGTGACCATAGCGAACGCGCCGTAACTGGTCAGGTGAATCCAGCGCCACGCGCGATGCCCGATCCGCCGCTTGACCTGAAAGCTCAAGGTCACGACCAGCGTCAGCCAGAGCGCTAACGTTCCCAAGCCGACCGCTAGCGGTCGATAGGGTCCCGTGAAGGGGATGAGCACGTCGCTGAGCGTGTAGCTGAAGTAGGTGTCGCCCAGCAGCAGCAGGGCATGGGTGAAGCCAAGGATCAGCGCCAGCCACGCGATGGCGGTGTGCATCGTCAGCGAGAGCGTCCCCGGCGACCAATCCTTGACGTGCTGCCCGCTGACGAATAAGCCCCAGACCATCGAGGCACACAGCAGCAGGTAAGCGCTGATGCCTGCTGAGCGGGTCAAATGCCAAGCTAGCTTTTGATCGGTGCTCAAGATGGCGCTCGAAAAGACGCCGCTGTGCAGCGTCCAGACCGCCGCGCCGCCGATCACGATCAGGCTGAAAATGAGGGCGAGCAAGTCGATCCACTTTGCGGGTTTGACCACCGGATTACTCCTTCATCATTCGAGTAATGGCAGGGCGGCTCAGTTCCCACCGAGCCGCTCTGGATTGTCCTCAATTAGTCGTCCGAGCCTTCGTGATCACCACCAGAGTCGTGTTCCGAGCTTTGATGTTCACCCTCGTGATCGTCCTCGTAGTTCCCGCTGGTGGAACTGCTGCTGATGCTGGGCGCGCTCGGTGCAACCTGCACCACGACCGCCGCCGTCGGCGCGTCTTTCAGCGGAATGTTGAAGACGGGCAGTTGTGAGCAGTCGCCGTTCATTTGCGTCAGGTCGCGCGACACCCATGCCGAGCTGCCGCCGCCCATGCCGACCACCACCCAGTTTTGTTCGGGATTCAAGCCGCCGACCGCGTACTGATTGCCCTGCACTCCGGCGTTGAGCACGCTGTAGCCCGTGCCCGGACCGCTGCGTAGATTCACCGAACTGCTGGCAATCGTCGCCGTGCAGGACGGCGCCGATGGCGCAGCCTGCATCGCCACTGTGCTGACCGGCGCTTGTGGCGCGCCCAACAGCGTGAATTGATCGCTTGGCATCACGCTCACGTCCGCCGCGACGCTGCCGCTCGCCGTATTCGCCTGCACGCTCAAGTCGTAGCGCCCGCCGTCGAGCACGAGGTTGAAGCCGTCGACGTCGCGCGACGAGGTGGCGACCAATAGCCCGCTGCTGTCGGTCAGTTGCGACGAGGCGACCGCGCCGGGAAAGCTCGCCGTGACCAAGCCGGTCGTGCTTGGCTGAATGTCGAGCGCGACCTGATCCGCCGGATGCGCGGCGTCGAGGCTGAGGACGTGCTGCTGCTCCACGCCGACTGTCCGCGTATCGACCAACACGTCCTGCGAGCGCGTGACGATGGTCAGATCCGCTTGCGAACCAATTTGCGCTGACGCCAGCGGCTCGCCCGGCAGCCGTTGGACGGTCAGCGTGTGGCTGCCGCTGTTGGGGGCGATGCTCAATTCGAGGTAATGCACGCGCGGGTCAGCGGACGAGAAGACGACGCTGCCATTCGCGTCGGTCAACGTGACCGCCGCCAGACTGAGGTTGACAGTGACGACGCCGGTTGTATCCGCTGGCATAGTGATCGCCGCGCTGATGCTCGGATTGCTGTCGTCCAGTGTGATGATGCCGGAATCGTCGGCGAATGCCTGTCCTGCGACCAGCAGGAAGATCAATGCAATCAAGAGCGCGTACTTTTTCATTCGTATAACCTTTCGCTTGCTCTAATTCAAATGGACGTTGCGGTTAACGGCTGGACTGGCTCGCCACCGGCGCTTGCTGCTGTTGCTGCTGCACGATGACCGGCGCCGGTCCGCTGATCGCCTGTGGATTGGGCGGCAGGATCATCTGAGCGGCGGGCGGCGCGATCACCGGCGCGCTGTTCACCGAGCGGGTGTTAGTCGTCGGCGACTGCGGCGTGCGCAGCAGCACGACGCTCGGCGCTTGGTGGAAGATCAAGGCAGTTGGCTGCGCGGTCGGCTGCATCGTCGCGGTGGGGGCAGGGGCGGCTTCGGTGGCTGCCGGGATCGCGTCATTGAGACGCGCGGTTTGGTCGATGGTGGCAACCGTCTGCGCACCGACCAGCGTGGCAATCGTGCTGCCGCTGACCAGCGCGACCCGCACCAGCGCTTTCTTGGAACGATCCAGATTCGCCATCATGTCTCCTTCTCATAGATCGACGTCATTATCTGCGGCTGACGTGTTGCGCTCCGTTGCGCAGATAACTGTCAATAACGACTGGAAAGTGTCGGAAAAGTTTCGCAGGAGTTTTTGGTACCCAAGTCCTAGTGAGTCCAAATCGGCGCGTCAAGCCCAAAAGCACGCGGGCATTTGCGCTCTCGACCGGCAGCGAGTCCAATCGATTGGCTATGAGTCCGCGCCTAGCGAATAAGTCACCGGAACGGTTAGGATAAGGAACAGTAAACAACAGCCTGAGGAAGGGAAAATCTAGTGGAATATCGTCGTCTAGGAAAATCGGGGTTGAAGGTCAGCGCGCTGTCGATTGGCGCGTGGGTGACGTTCGGTCAGCAGCTTGGCGTTGATGCCGCGCTGGAGATTATGGCGGCGGCATATGATCGCGGCTGCAATTTCTTCGACAACGCCGAAGCCTACGCTCAGGGGCGCGCTGAAACCATCATGGGCGAAGCGCTGCAAAAGGCGGGCTGGCGTCGAGACAGCTACATCGTTTCGAGCAAGGTGTTCGGCGGCGCGCTCGAAAACCCGTCGCCGATTCAACGCGGGTTGTCGCGCAAACACGTTTTTGAAGCCGCCTATCAAGCGATTGAACGGCTCCAATGCGATTATCTCGACCTCTACTTTTGCCATCGCCCCGACGCCGAAGTCCCGGTCGAGGAGACGGTTCGCGCCATGACCGAGTTGATCCAGCGGGGCGACGTGCTCTACTGGGGCACCAGCGAGTGGTCGGTTCAGGAATTGATGGAAGCCTACTCGGTCGCGCGCCAGTATGACCTGATCCCGCCGACGATGGAACAGCCGCAGTACAACATGTTCCACCGCTACCGCGTCGAGACCGAATACAAGCGCCTGTATCACGAAGACACGATTGGGCTAGGCACGACCATCTGGTCGCCGCTGGCGAGTGGGCTGCTGACCGGCAAATACAATCAAGGCATCCCCGAAGACAGCCGCATGAATCTGCCCGGTTACGAGTGGCTCAAGAATATGCTGCTCAGCGAAGAAGGGCAGTCGCGGGTCGCCAAAGTCCAGCAGCTTGCGCCGATTGCCGATGAGCTAGGTACGTCGATGCCCAAGCTGGCGCTGGCGTGGTGCTTGAAGAATCCGCGCGTCAGCACCGTGATCACCGGGGCGTCGAAAGTCGCGCAAGTCGAAGAAAACTTCGACGCGCTGGAACTCGTGCCTAAGCTGACCGCCGAAGTCATGGCGCAGATCGAAACCGTGCTCGACAACAGCCATACGCAGTTGTTCGGCGCGAGCTAATCTCCGTATTGAGAGCGCGGTAGGGGCGTTACATGTAACGCCCCTACGAACGCAACATAGTTTGGGAAGCACGGCTGTGCGCCCGTTCCGGTGAGGTTACTTTGCGTTGACCGCCGCGTCGATCTGCCGCCGCGAGCGCCGGAATTGGCTCATGTAGAGGTCGTAGTAGAAGCCGTGCATGGCGATCAATTCGTCGTGAGTCCCGCGCTCGATCACCCGGTGATCGTTGACTACCAACACCAGATCGGCGTTGCGAATGGTGCTCAGCCGGTGCGCGATCACGAAGGCGGTGCGCCCTTCCAACAGGCGCAGCAGCGCCTCCTGAATGTGAACTTCGGTGCGCGTATCGACGCTGCTGGTGGCTTCGTCGAGGATCAAAATGCGCGGATTCGCCAGCACCGCGCGGGCGATGGCGAGTAACTGTCGCTGCCCGTGACTGAAGTTATTCCCCTGTTCCGAGACCACCGTCTGGTAGCCTTGGGGCAGGAGGCTGATGAAGCGGTCGGCGTTCGCCAGCGTCGCGGCGGCGATCACCTCCTCCTCGGTCGCGTCCAGCCGCCCGTAGCGGATGTTCTCCATGATCGTGCCGGAAAACAGGAAGGTATCTTGCAGCACGATCCCCAACTGCTGGCGGATCAATTCCTGCTGCACGCTGCGGATGTCGCGCCCGTCGATGCTGATCGCGCCTTCGGTCACGTCGTAGAAGCGGCTCAACAGGCTGATGATCGTGGTCTTGCCCGCCCCGGTCGGACCTACCAGCGCGATGGTCTGCCCCGGCTGCGCTTCAAGGCTGACGTCGATCAGCACCGGCTTATCCGGCTGATACTCAAAGCTCACGTGGTCGAACTTGACTGCGCCGTGCACCGCTGCCAGCGGCGGCGCGTCGGGCACATCCTGTACGGTTGGTTCGGCGTCGAGCACCACGAAAATCCGTTCCGCGCCCGCTAGCGCCGATTGAAGCTGATTGTAGAGCATGGCAATCGCGCGCATCGGCTGGAAGAAATTGCGCACGTAGATCACGAACGTCGCGATCACGCCGACCTGCACGATCCCTTGCAGCGCCAGCCAGCCGCCGAGCAGCGCCACCGCCGCGATCACGATGATGTTCATGGTGTTGAACATCGGACCGAGCGCCGCCGTGATCACGTCCGCGCGGGTTCCCGCCCGCCGGTACTGGGTGTTGACCGCCACGAACTCGTCGAAAGTGGCGGCTTCGTGAGCGAAGGCTTTAACTGCTCGAATTCCGGCGATGTTTTCTTCCATCACGCTGTTGAGGTTGCCCAAGTTGGTCTGGACTTGGCGAAAGGCTTTGCGGCTGTACTCGGTCACCCATGCCGTGATCGCCAGCATGATCGGCAGCAGCGTCGCCGTCCCCAGCGCAAGCTGCCAGTTGAGCGCGAACATGGCGATCATGATGCCGCCCAGCAGCAGCACGTTGGTCGTGAACGAGATCAGCCCGTTGGAAATGGCTTGGTTGATGGCGTCGGTATCGTTGGAGACGCGGCTCATTAGGTCGCCGACCGGGTGATGATCGTGATAATCCATTGACAGGGTTTGGATGTGGTTGAACAGGCGGCTGCGTAGTTCGGAGACGAAATGCTGACCGACTCCCACCATGATCTGCCCCTGAATCACGCCGGAGATGCCGCCGCCGACGTAGACCAGCGTCATGACGATCACCAGCCCCCACAAACCATTCAGATCGCCCGTGCCGATGAATTCGTCAATCGCGCGACCGATCAAGATCGGTCCGGCGAGGTTGCACAGCGTCCCCACCAGCGACAGCGCCGCCACTAGGCTTAAGCGCTGCCAGTAAGGTTTCAAATATCCGAACAAGCGTCGGAGGGTTTGGCGGAGGTTGCTGGCGCCTTCGCCGGTCAGCGGTCCGCCGCCGCCGTAGCCGAGCCGTACTCTCGGCGGTTGTTGGCTAGTCATGGTTGCTTTGCTCCCCGCTGACGATGCCGTCGGGCAGCAGATCAGGCGCATCCGTGCCGAACTGGGATCGGTAAATTTCTTGATAGATCGGCTCGCTTTGCAGCAGTTCCGCGTGGCTGCCGCGTGCGACGATCCGCCCGCTGTCGAGGATCAGGATTTGGTCGGCGTTGAGCACGCTGTTGATCCGCTGCGCAATGATGAACGAGGTTGCGCCTGCCATCAGTTCGTCGAGCGCGTCCTGAATCTTGATCTCGGTCTCCAAATCGACGGCGCTGGTGCTGTCGTCCAAAATCAGGACGCGCGGCGCGATCATCAACGCCCGCGCGATGGCGATCCGCTGCTTCTGCCCGCCGGACAGGTTCGCGCCGCGCGCCTCAACCGGGCTGTCATACCCGTCGGGCATCGCCATGATGAAATCGTGGGCTTGCGCCGCTTTCGCCGCCGTGATCACGTCTTCGAGCGGTGCGTCGGGTTTCCCATAGGCGATGTTCTGGCGCACCGTGCCGCTGAACAGCAGCGTTTGCTGCATGACGATGGCGATCTGCGAGCGCAGTGCTTCCGGGTTCCATTCCTTCACATCCACGCCGTCGACCAGTATGCGTCCGCTGCTAGCGTCGTAGAACCGGCTGATCAAGTTAACCAGTGTCGTCTTGCCCGCGCCGGTGACGCCGAGCAGGGCGATCTGCTGACCCGGCTGCGCCTCAAAGCTGATCTTGTCCAGCACCGTCCCGTGCCGCTGGTCGTCGCTGCTGTCGAGATTGTCGGCGACGGCGCGGTTTTCTTGGCTGTCGCTGCCGTAGTGGAACGACACGTCCTCGAAAACGACGTGTCCTTGCATCCGTTCGGGATTGTAGGCGTTCTCGCCGCTCCACTGCTGCGGCTTGGTGTCAAAAACTTCCAGCACCCGCGCTGATGATGCCTCGGCGCGCGATGCCATCGTCACCATGTTGCCGAGCAGCAGCACCGGAGCCATCCCGATCAGCAGATAGTTATTGAACGCCACCAGTTCGCCAATCGTAAACTGTCCGTTGACCACGTCGACGCCGCCGAACCAGATCACCGCCACTAGTCCTACGTTGGTGACGACCGTCAGCACCGGCATGACCAGCGCTAGAATACGCCCAACGGTGATGTTGCGCTCCATGTAATCGACGTTGCGAACTTCGAAACGCTCGATCTCGTAGCGCTCGCGCACGAAGGCTTTCACCAGATGCGTGCCCGCCAGATTTTCCTGAATCACCGTGTTGAGTGCCGCCAGTTTTTGCTGAACGACGTTGAATAACGGGCTGGACGTGCTCGTGAACGTCCAGATCATGATGCCGGCGAGGATCAAACACACGACCATGATGATCGACAGCTCCCAGTTGGCGATCAGCACGAGCGCTGTGCTGCCGATGATCATCAGCAGCGCGCGCAGCAGCAGCGCTAAGCCGTTGCTGGAAAACATCCGAATGATGTCCACGTCGCTGGAAATCCGGGTCATCAAACCGCCCGTGCGCAGTTGATCCAGCGTAGCGAACGGCAGCGACTCGATGTGCTTGAACAGATCGTTGCGCATGTCGAACGCCATCCCTTGCGAGACCCGCGCACGCACAAAGCCTTGCCCCAGCGTGGCGACGGCGCTGACCAGCGCCGCAATGATCATCACCAAGACCCCTTGCGAAATGGCATTCATATCTTGTGCGCGGATGCCGTCGTCGATCACCGACTGGAGCAGTCGCGGGATCAGCAGTTCCATCAAAACCGGCAGGACGACAGTGACAACGCCGAGCACGACCTCCCAACGATACGGACGTAAATAGCGCATCATGCGCGTGAGTGCTTTCATTCCGAGTTTATAACCTCCATCAATTCCATGATTTCACCCAACGCCGCGTCGATCTGGCTCAGCCGTTCTTCGGGCAGCGTCGGCAGACGGCGGCGCAGCAGCCCGATCCCCGCGACCGGCGTCGTTTCCGCCAGCGCTCGACCGCTGGCGGTCAGGTCGATGATCACGACCCGGTTGTCATCTTCGGATCGGGTGCGTTCGACGTGACCGGCGTCCTCTAGCTGCGTGATCAGCGTCGAAGCGGTGCTGGCGCTGGTGTAGAGATAACCTTGAATCTCGGTGACAGTCGCGGGACCTTGTTCCTGTATGAACTGGAGCACCGCGAGTTGGCGACCGCGAATCCCTTGCTCGTCGACGCTGCGCGCCGTCTGGCGCAAATGGCGAAAAATGAGCAGAAACTTGTGTAGCGCATCACTGGCGACTGGCGAATTTGAAGTCATTGCATCCTTTACACGTCTAGAATGGTTCGCTGAAGAATATTTCGTTGTAGAAGTATTCTATGCAGTTCTCGACTTGCCGTCAATCCCAGAACCAATCCATTGCGCCCGCGTTGGCTGGCACGAGTGGTCGGGATGGTCGTCGTTTTGCCCTGACCAAAGCGCTATATTTGAACTGGATCGCTGGCAGTCGCCGCGTCGTCGGCGGCTCGTCTGGTGAGCGCCAAATTTCGAGTTTTGCAGTTAATACTTATTCTTGATCAGCAGGGAGCACGAATATGAAGATTGGGATGGTTACCGACAGTTTAGGTGGCTTGAGTTTTGATGATCTTGTGAAAACGGCAGCGGCGTTGGGCATCCAGCAGCTAGAGTTTCCCTGTGGGAACTGGAGTCCGGCTCCGCACGTTCAGCTTGACCGGCTGCTGGAAAGCGCTGAAGAACGCCAGCGTTTTGTCGGGCGCATCCAAGGTCAGGGCTTGACAGTGGACGCTCTGAACTGTTCCGGCAATCAGTTAGCCCCCGGCGAGCAGGGTCAAGCGCACGATGCAGTCGTGCGCAAGACGATGCAGCTGGCGAGCTTGATCGGCGTGCGCCGGATTGTCATGATGTCGGGCTTGCCCGCCGCGCCGGGCGACCGCCATCCCAACTGGATCACGGTTGCTTGGCCCCGCGAGACGACCGCGATCCTTGAATATCAGTGGGAGGAGGTCGCCATTCCGTACTGGCGCGATCTGGTGCGCTACGCCGCCGATTTGGGCATCGAGCAAATCTGCATCGAGCCGCACGGGCATCAACTGGTCTACAACGTCCCGACCATGCTCCGGCTACGCGAGGCGGCTGGCAGCCTGATCGGCGCGAATTTCGATCCCAGCCACATGATGTGGATGGGCGGCGATCCGCTGGCGGCGATTCGTCAACTGCGCGGGGCGATCTATCACGTTCATGCCAAAGATACACGCATCGACCGCGAAAACAGCGCCTCGAACACGCTGTTGGAGACGAAAACCAGCGACCGCGCCAGCGAGCGGGCGTGGAATTACGTCACGCTGGGTTACGGGCATGGCGAGTCGTGGTGGCGCGACTTCGTGCTGCTGCTGCGGCAGGTCGGTTACAACGACGTGCTCAGCATCGAGCACGAGGACGTCAGCATGACACCGCTGGAAGGCGTCAAGAAAACGGTCGCATTTCTCGATGGCATCATCGAGCGCGACTGATCGCCCAGCCTAGCGGTTGATGCTCGCGCCTTAAAATCGGAATCCTTGTTCCTTAATGCGGAGTCTGTATAATCACCATTTATCCGCGATTTGTTTTAGGAGATCAATTCATGCGAACTACTCGCTTGTTGTTGTTAGGACTCTTTAGCCTGCTGCTCATTATTCCTCTGAGCGCGATGGCTCAAGCCGAACCCATCGTGGTTAATTTCTACTACCCGACAGCGGTCGATGCTCCGGTGAACGAGATCATTCAAGGCTATGCTGACAAGTTCCACCAAGCGAACCCGGACATCACCATCAACCCCACCTACACCGGCTCGTATACGCAGACCACCCAGACGATCCAGACCGAGATGCAGGGCGGCGGCGCGGGTCCCGACGTTGCCGTGATGCTCTCGACCGACCTGCTGACCTTCACCGAAGCGGGCACCATCGTTCCGGTTCAGGATTACATCGACCAGTTGGACGATCCGCAGGCGTTCATGGACGATCAGTTCCCGGCGCTGATGCTCAACAGCGAAGATCAGGACGGCAAAATCTGGTCGCTGCCGTTCCAGCGCAGCACGCCGATCCTGTACTACAACGTGCAGATGCTCAAGGACGCGGGCTTTGACGCTCCTCCCAAGAACAACGAAGAACTGCTGGCGATGGCGCAAGCGCTGACCAAGCCGGATGGTTCGCAGTACGGCTTGCTCGTCCCGTTTGCCGGCGGTTTCCCGATTTGGATGTTCCAGAGCTTCGCCATCGCTTACGGGCAGAATATCGGCTCCGGCGACCCGACCGAGGTCTTCCTCGACAATCCGCAGGTGCTCGAAGCGCTTGATTTCGCCACCAAGCTGGGCACCGAATACAAGGTCGGTCCGGTTGGCGGCAGCGCGTGGGGCGATACCCCGACGGCGTTCGAGAGCGGGCAGGCGGCGATGATTTATCACACCACCGGCAGCTTGACCGGAATCCTGAAGAACTCCGATTTCGAAGTCGGCGTTGGCTACCTGCCTTCCGGTCCGGCGGGCGCGGATGGCACGGGTTACGGCACGCCGACCGGCGGTGGCAACCTGTACATCTTCGACTCGCCCGATCACCCGCACACGCCAGCGCAGCTTGACGCGGCGTGGAAGTGGGTGCAGTATCTCGCGTCGCCCGAAATCCAATCGGACTGGGGCGCGGCAACCGGCTATATCGCTGGGCGGCAGAGTGCGTGGAGTCTTGATCCGCTCAAGTCGCTGGCAGACCAGTATCCGCAGTACCTTGTCGCGCGCGATCAACTTCAGTATGCTGACCGCGAATTTGCTACCTATCGCAGTGTGGATACGACCAACATCATCAACCAGACGCTGAGCGCGGTGCTCTCCGGTTCGGAGACCGACGCCGCTGGCGCGATGGCGTCGGCGCAGCAGCAAATCGACTCGCTGCTGGCAGAATACAAGTAGCGCGTCGTCTATCTTTGCGCTAATGTGAGGCGATGCCGCACGTCAGGCGTCGCCTCACAGCTTAGGAGCAGCTTTAGTGATTTCCTCGGCACGTCCAGAGCGCACACCCGGTAAGACGCTTTGGTCGCGCTTATTTCCTTACGTGTTGGTCGCGCCGACCCTGTTCTTCGTGGTCGCCTTCACTCTCTATCCTGCCGTCAATACCGTGATCGACAGCCTCTACTCGATCCCGCGCAGCGCCAGCGATGCGCCCCAGTTCGTCGGCTTGCAGAATTACGCCGATCTCTTCAACCCTAACAACTTCATCGGCTCGAATTTCGTCCTGATCGTCGGCAACACACTGGTGTTCGCCTTCGTGACGGTGATCGTCTCGGTGCCGTTGGCGCTGTTGTTTGCGCTGCTGCTCAACCGCCGCCTGCGCCTGATGTCGGTTTGGCGCTTCAGTCTGTTCTACCCCGTGCTGCTGCCGCTAATCGGCGCGGCGAGTATCTGGGCGTTCCTGTTTTCCGATACCAGCGGGCTGGTCAACACCGTCTTGCGCGGCTTAGGCTTGCACAGCGTCAATTGGCTGGGCGAGCCGAACCTCGTGCTCTGGACGGTGATCGTCATCAACATCTGGAAGCAGACCGGCTACTTCATGATCTTCTATCTGGCGGGTCTGCAAACCATCCCGAAGGATTTCTACGAGGCGGCGGAACTCGACGGCGCCAACGAGTGGCAAAAGCTGATCAGCTTGACGCTGCCGCTGCTGCGCCGGACGACGCTGTTCGTGCTGGTGATCGCCTTCACCTTCGCTTTTCAGACGGTCGAGCAGCTTCAGGTCTTGGGGCAGGGGAATCCCGGCGGTCGGAGCAATCTGCTGCTGTACTACATCTTCCAGACTATCCCGGAGCGGCGCAACTGGGGGTACGTCAACGCCATGACGGTCGTGCTCGTGCTGATTCTGCTGATATTCACGGTGACTAACTTTGTCTTCTTCGAGCGAGGTCGTGAGGATGCGTAAACGATCCCCGTTAGGCGGCATCGGCGCGACGGCGCTTACGATCATCGCGTCCGGCATCTGGCTGCTGCCGCTGATCTTCGCGGTCTTGGTGAGCGTTCGCCCCCGTTCAGAACCGATCAACGTCGGCAATATCTTCTTCGGCAGCAGTGTGACCCTTGAGAACTACCGCGCGGCGCTGTCGGTCGCACCGTGGAGTTGGCACTACCTGACCACGATCATCTTTGTGGTTGGCGTACTGGTGGTGCAGTTCGTCACCGTCACGATGGCGGGCTATGCCTTCGCTCGCCTGAAGTTTCGGGGACGCGGCATTCTGCTGTTCTTGATCCTGCTGCAAATTATGATCCCGACCGCCGTCCTGCTAGTGCAGAACTTCGCCACCATCCGCGAACTTGGTTTGTTTGATACACGCTGGGCGCTGATGTTGCCCTATTGGGGATCGGCGTTTGGCGTGCTGCTGCTCCGCCAGACTTTCCGCGAAGTCCCCTACGAGTTGGAAGAAGCCGCGCGTATCGACGGCGCGAACTGGCTGCAAATCATGCGCAGCGTCTACATCCCGCTGTCGATCCCGGCTTACGTCGCCTTCGCATTGGTCTCGATCAGCAGTCACTGGAATGAATTCCTCTGGCCCTTCATCGTCACCCGCACCGAGACGGTACGCCCGCTGACCGTCGGACTCAACAAACTCTATTCGACCACCGACGTGGGCGCGGTCTACGGTCAATTGATGGCAGGAACGCTGATCGTCATCGCCCCGCTGGTGATCCTGTTCATCCTCTTTCAGCGCCGCTTTATCGAGAGCTTCGCCTCCAGCGGAATCAAGTAGGATCGACTTCAGTTCACACCGCCTGATTTAACCTGAAATGGACTTTTTGACAGCCTGCGTTAGTCCTTGCTATGCTTGTGGAAACGATACCGGTAACGATACCGAAAACATCAGTTTTGGGAAGATTCGTGTCTGAAGAATTTACAATTGTGGACGTTGCCAAGGTTGCCGGGGTCTCGGTTTCGACGGTGTCCCGCATTCTGAACGGCAAGCAGGACGTTGCTCCGGCGACTCGCGAGCGCGTCCAGCGCGTAATCGAGGACTTGGGCTACACTCCGCACGCACAGGCGCAGCGCTTGCGCGCGGGCAAGACACGTAATATCGCGCTGCTGTTCCCCTTCAAATATCCCGGCGATGTGCCCTTCAATCCGCTGGACATGGATTTCATCGTCGGGGCTGCTGCTGCCGCCGGAGAGCGCGAGTTCTTCTTCAACTTGCTGACCAACGCGGTCACCAAACGCAGCCTGCTCAACCTCTATCGCAGCGCGCAGGTCGATGGAACCGTGTTGATGCAAATCCACACCCACGACTGGCGGGCGGAACTGCTCCGGCAGCGCGGTTATCCCTTCGTGATGATCGGTCACTGCGACGACAACCAAGGCTTGAGCTTCATCGACCTCGACTTCGAGGCGGCGGTGATCACGGCGTTCGATTATTTGGTCGAACTCGGACACCGCAAGATCGGTTTTCTCGGTCAGTCGCGTGAATTACGCGAAAGCGGCTATGGTCCGGCGGCGCGGTCGTGGGATGGCTATCAACGCGCGCTGCAAACCCATTCGGTCGAGACGGCTTATCGTGAAGTTGGCTTCGCCAGCCAAGACGTTCACTCGGCGACGCTCGACCTGCTCGACGAGTTGCCCCAATTGAGCGCCATCGTCACCACCCATGCTTACCCGGCGCTCAACATTATTCAGGCGCTCGGTACGCGCGGGCTGCGCGTGCCGGAGGACTGCTCGGTGATCGCCGTGACCGAAAGCCGCATTGCCGATTTGGGCAGCCCAACCTTAACCACCATCGATTTTCCGTCTTACAACATGGGCTACCGGGCTATCGACATGCTCACCCGAATTCTGCAGGGCACGATGCCGGAGCCAGAGCAAATCCTCATCGCGCCCCAACTCATCGTTCGCCAGAGCACCAGCCGCGCCAAGTGACGTGGAGAAAGGGGAGTGTCCGGTCAGCAGTGAACTACGAAAGAATATTTACAGCAACCGTCAAATTATCAATCTATAGAGGAGCTTGAAATGTTTAAGAAACTGTCTCGCATCCTGCCGCTCATGCTCGTCACTGCCCTTGTGCTGACGACGGGGATCTCCATTCAGGCGCAGGATCAACAGACCCTCACCATCTGGTACTACGAGACTGCCGAAAGCGCGATGGGGCAGTCATGGGCGGACGCGCAGGCGGATTTCGAAGCCGCGCACCCGAACGTCACCGTCAATTTCGAACTCAAGACCTTTGACCAGATTCAGCAAACGGGGCAGATGGTGCTCAATTCGGACAGCGCCCCCGACGTGATGGAGATCAACAAGGGCAACGCCACCGCTGGCTTGTATGCCAAGCAGGGTTTGCTGACCGATCTGTCCGACGTTGCGGCGGAACGTGGTTGGGATCAGATTCTCAGCCCCAGCATCCAGACGACCAGCCGCTATGACGAAAACGGCATCATGGGATCCGGTCCGCTCTATGGCGTCACGACCTACGGCGAATTCGTCCTCGTTTACTACAACAAAGATATGTTCGCTGCCCAAGGCATTGAAGTTCCGACGACCTACGATGAGTTCACCGCTGCCGCGCAGACCTTCATC
Source organism: uncultured Chloroflexia bacterium (assembly GCA_963826685.1). Classification (GTDB taxonomy): domain Bacteria; phylum Chloroflexota; class Anaerolineae; order Aggregatilineales; family Phototrophicaceae; genus Flexifilum. Next base: position 143,451 of record CAWGYC010000017.1, read on the forward strand.
GATGCGGGCATCACCCCGATTGCGCTCGGCGGGCAGGATAAGTGGCCCGTCACGCAGAACTTCTATGAACTGGCGCTCTACAAAGCCGATCGTGCCTTCGTGGACGCCTACCAATTGTTCAAGGCGGACGTCGATTTCCACGGACCCGAATTCACTTACGCCGCCGATACGCTGGCGGCTCAGATGCAGGCAGGCTACTACTCACCGACGGCGACCGGCACGACTTACGATGATGCCAACGCCGCTTTCGTGCAGGGAATCTTCCCGATGGATTTGACCGGAAGCTGGATGTTCGGTTCCTTCCTGACCAACATCACCGATTTTGACTGGGGCATGTTCGTTATGCCCGGTAAGACGCTCAACACCGGCTCCGGTGGCAATCTGTGGGTCGTTCCGGCGAACGCCCAGAACAAAGACCTCGCCTACGACTTCATTGACCTCACCCTTCAGTCGAAGGCGCAGACCGTGATGGCGAATGCTGGCGGTATCCCCGTCAATGCTGACCTGAGCCAGATCGAAGACCCGCATATCGCCGAATTGAACGCTGCTTTCAGCAACATCGTCGCCAACGACGGGCTGGCGTTCTATCCGGATTGGCCCGCGCCCGGTTACATGGACACGCTGGGATCGGCGCTGCAAGAACTGATCGGTGGCACCGCATCACCGTCGGACGTGCTCGACATGATCAGCGGACCTTGGCACGACTATAAGGACTCGCTCTCGTAGGGTAAATCCGCCATCCCGAACGCAAATATCCTGAAGGCAGCACAAACTTAAGCTGCCTTCAGGTGGAAAATCCGATGTCAAAGAAAAGTTATTCTCTCAACAGTGGTTACGGAATCTTTCTTTTGCCGGGGATCATCGTCTTTTTGGTCTTGATCGTCGCGCCGTTCCTGATCAACATCGGCGTGAGTTTCACCAAATGGACAGGCGTCGGCAACCCCAAGTGGAACGACATCGCCAACTACGTCAAAGCCTTCGGCGACGCGACCTTCTGGGCGTCGTTCCGCAACAACTTGTATCTGATTCTCGGCATGACCATTATCCCGACGCTGATCGGGCTGATTCTCTCGGTCGTCTTGTTCGATTACATTGGCAAGAAATACGGGCACACGGTCTCTAGCATCTTTCGCGCCGGTTTTTATCTCCCGCAAATTCTGCCGGTCGTGGTCGCGGCGATTGTCTTTCGCTGGATTCTTCAGCCGGATTGGGGCGTCGTCAACCAAGTCCTGACGAGTCTCGGCATCCCACCGCATAACTGGCTCGGCGACCCGCAGACGGCGCTGCTCTCGGTGCTGTTCATGCTGATCTGGTTTCAGATCGGCTACCCGCTGGTGATCTTCATGGCGGGCTTGCAGCGAGTCGATCCCGAACTCTATGAAGCGGCTTCTATCGACGGCGCGACGTGGTTTCAGCGCATCTTCCACATCACCGTGCCGATGATCCGACCGGAGATTTACGTCGTAGTCTTGACGACCACCATTTTCGCCCTCAAGACCTTTGCCCCGGTCTATTCGATGACTAAAGGCGGTCCCGGCGTCGCGACGATGGTCGCCTCCTATTTCTCTTACAAGAACTTTTTCGAAAATTCGAACGTCGGTTACGGCTCGACGATTGCCACTTTGCTGACCATCGTCGTTATGGTGGTGACGGTCGTTTATCTGAGATTACAGACACAGCAAGAACGAAGGGAGACGTTGTAATGGCGACTGAAGCGCTTACGCTCAAGCGAGTGAGTGCCCGTCCCCCGTTCATCAACCGGCTGATCGAACTTCTGCCGCTGATCGCGCTGATCGTCTTTCTGATCCTGATGCTGTTTCCGCTGTGGATGGTGCTGGTAAACGCGCTCAAAACCGAAACTGAATACTACGCCAACGGACCGTTCGCGCTGCCGCAGAGCATCAACCTCGATACCATCATCAGTACGTGGAATCGCACCGATTACACGACCAAGCTGATCAACAGCATCTACATCAGCCTTGCGGTGGCGGTGCTGGCGACCGTGCTGTCGCTGCTCAACGCCTTCGCGCTCGGCATCGGCAGAGTGCGGGGCAAGACGTGGCTGCTGCTGTTCTTCCTGCTGGCGATCACGCTGCCCAACGAGTCGCTGGCGTATCCGCTCTACTATTTCTTCAAGCTGGTGCATCTCTACGACACGCAGGTTTCGGTCATTCTGGTTTCGGCAGCGTTCAACAGCGCCTACGGAACCTATCTGCTGACCTCGGTCTTCAGTTCCTTCAGCCGCGAGCTGCTCGAAGCGGCGCTGATCGACGGCTGCAACAAGCCTCAGCTGCTTTATCGCGTCGTTGTGCCGTTGAGCTGGCCCTCGCTGTCGGTGTTGTTCGTCTTCTTCTTCATCTGGACGTGGAATGACTTCTTCCTGCCGCTGATCCTGTTGATCTCCAACTCAAGGCAGACCGTGCCGGTGGCGATCGCGCTGGCTCAGGGCGAGCACAACGCCGTGATCACGACTCAGAGCGCGGCGGCGCTGCTGGGTATTTTGCCGTGTATCATCTTTTTCTTTCTGTTCCAACGAACGCTGGCGCGCGGGATCACCGCTGGCAGCCTCAAATAGACTTTTCTTTGCACACGAAGGGTGAACCATGAAATTCGATGAAGGGCAGTGGCGGTTGCTGCCGGGTACGGAAGCGATCTACCCGGCGACCAACGCCGAGGTGCGGGTCGAGTCGGATGCACTGGTGATCACCGGCTACGATCACGTCATCCATCACCGTGCCGATTACCTCAGCGGCACCATCATCACGGCGCGGATCACGTCGCCGATGCCGGAGGTGATCCGCGTTCAGTTGACGCACTTCAAAGGGCGACGCCCGCGTCAACCCGCTTTTGACCTCGACTACGCCCGCGCCAACCCGGACGTCTCGACCGGACAGGACGATGCTCACGCTTGGCTGATCGCCGGGCGGCTGTCGGTCGTCGTCTCCGCCGAGGGCGGCGAGTGGCACATCAGCTATCTGCGCGACGGTCAGCCGCTGACCAGCAGCGAGCCGCACGCGATTGGATTGTTCGCACAAAACGGCGAAACCTATCTGCGTGATCAGTTGTCGCTCGACGCGCGCGAGACGGTCTACGGCTTAGGCGAGCGCTTCGGGGCGTTCGTCAAGAACGGTCAGTCGGTCGACATTTGGAACGCCGACGGCGGCACGCTCTCGGAATACGCCTACAAGAACGTGCCCTTTTACGTCACCAGCAAGGGCTACGGCGTGCTGGTCAATCATCCCGGCAACGTCTCGTTCGAGGTGGCGTCGCATCACGTCAGCCGCGTGCAGTTCAGCGTCGAAGGGCACAGCCTCGATTATTATCTGTTCGGCGGACCGACCATCAAGGACGCGCTCGATCAGTACACCGCGTTGAGCGGACGCCCGGCGCTGCCGCCGGAGTGGTCGTTCGGCTTGTGGCTCTCGACCTCGTTCACGACCAACTACGACGAAGCGACCATCCTCGGCAATATCGACCGAATGGAGCAGCTTGGCATCCCGATCAGCGTCTTCCATTTCGACTGCTTCTGGATGCGCGAACTGACGTGGTGCAGCTTCCTTTGGGATCGGCGGAATTTCCCCGATCCAGCGGCGATGCTGCGGCGCATCAAAGCCAAAGGCATCAAAATCTGCGTCTGGATCAATCCCTACATCGCCGAAGCCTCGCCGCTGTTCGCCGAAGGTGCGGCGCAGGGGTTCCTGCTCCACGACCTTGACGGCAACGTCTGGCAGGAGGATCAGTGGCAGCCGGGGATGGGCTTCGTCGATTTCACCGACCCGGCGGCGCGCGAGTGGTACGCCAGCAAGCTCAAGGCGTTGGTCGACATGGGTGTCGACTGCTTCAAGACCGACTTTGGCGAGCGCATCCCGACCGAAGTGCGCTACTTCGACGGCTCCGACCCGGAGCGGATGCACAATTACTACACCTATCTTTACAATCAGACGGTCTTTGACATGCTGCGTCGCGAAAAGGGCGAGGGCGAAGCGGTCGTCTTCGCGCGTTCGGCGACGACTGGCGGGCAGAAATTCCCGGTGCACTGGGGCGGCGACAACATGGCGACCTACCCCTCGATGGCGGAGACGCTACGCGGGGGGCTGTCGCTCGGCATGAGCGGCTTCGGCTACTGGAGCCACGACATCAGCGGCTTCACCGACACCGCGACCCCCGACCTCTATAAGCGCTGGGTCGCTTTCGGGCTGCTGTCATCGCACAGCCGCTTGCATGGCAGCACCTCGGCGCGGATGCCTTGGCTGTTCGACGACGAAGCGAGTGACGTGCTGCGCTTCTTCAACAACCTGAAAAAGAGCCTGATGCCTTATCTGATGGATATGGCGCGCGAAGCTCATGAGCACGGAACGCCGATGCTGCGGGCGATGCCGCTGGAATTCCCCGACGACCCCGCCTGCCGGTATCTCGACACCCAATACGTGCTCGGTTCGGCGCTGCTGGTCGCGCCGATCTTCAGCGAGCAGGGCGCAGTGACTTATTACCTGCCAGCGGGTGAGTGGCGTAATCTGCTGACCGGCGAAGTGGCTAGCGGCGGGGCGTGGCGCACCGAGACTCACGGTTATAAGAGCCTGCCGCTGTGGGTCAACGTCGAGCGCGGCGCTGGTTGGGCGTGCTTAGCGCAATTCAAGGGGTAGTTGAGGCTTTTTGTAGGGGCGCACAGCCGTGCGCCCCTACGGATGTCGGATTCATTGTGCGGTGCTTTGCGAAACTTACTCGATTTTGAGCGCGTAAGGTGCGCTGCCCGCTAGGGGAGTCGGGGCTTGCACCCGCAGCCCATTGGCGTCGCGCGTCCACGTGAGCGGCGCATCTGCACCGAGGAGTTTGACCGACTGGATCGCCGCCGGGTAGTACGTCGCGTTCGCGCCGAGCGATTCGATCAGCCATGCGCCCGATTCCGGCGCGGCGAGGGCAATCGCGTAGAGCGCATCGCCTTTAGTCGTGAAGCGGAAATCCGCGCCGCTGAATTCCGGGCGTTCGGCATCCTGAAACCCTCCGGCGGCGATGCGCGTGGGACCTTCGCCGTAGATTTTCCACGGGTGGGTTCCGTAAATTGCTTCGCCATTGACGGCGAGCCACGCGCCGATTTCGCGCAGGATCGCCTGATCACCTTCGGGGATCGTCCCGTCGGCACGCGGACCGATGTTCAGCAGCAGTCTGCCGTTCTTGCTCACAATGTCCACGAGGTCTTGCACGATCACGAGGCTGGTTTTGTAGTCTTGTTCTTCGGTATAGCCCCAAGAATTCTTGGCGACAGCCGTATCCGTTTGCCAGACATCCGGGCGGATATCCCCAAGCTGCCCGCGTTCCACGTCGAAGATCGCCGTCCCTTCCGGGAATCCGCCGACCTTGTAATTGATCACCGTGCCGCGATCCCACTCCAACCCGCGATTGTAGTAGTGCGCCGCGAAGCGCTGAAGGTAAGGTTCGAAGACCGTTTGCCGAATCCACCAGTCGAAGTAGATCAACTGGGGCTGATATTTGTCGACCAGTTCGCGGGTGCGGCTGAGCCAATCCTCAAGGAATTTCGCGTTCGGGCGCGGCTGCCAGTCGCGGCTCTCCCATTCTTCTTCGAGCCACGACGCCGGACCCGGCATCGCCGGTGCATACAGACTGTCATCGCTGCCGCTCTGAACGTCGGAGTCGAAGGTCTTGCCGCCGTTGAAGAACCACCAGTGTTCCGCCCGGTGGCTCGACACGCCGAAGACCAGCCCCTCGCGCCGCACCGCCGCCGCGATCTCCCCGATTACGTCGCGCTTGGGACCCATCTTGACGGCAGTCCACGGTGAGAACGAGCAGTCATACATGGCGAAGCCGTCGTGATGCTCGGCGACCGGGACGACGTACTGCGCCCCCGCTTCTTTGAACAGCGCTGCCCATGCTGCCGCGTCGAACTTGTCGGCGGTCAACATGGGGATGAAATCCTTGTAGCCGAACTTCGTTTGATCGCCCCAGCGCGCCCGGTGATGCAAAAAAGCCCGGCTGCCCGGCTGATACATATTGCGCGGATACCACTCGTTATCGAAGGCGGGCACCGAATAGATGCCCCAGTGGATGAAAATGCCGAACTTCGCGTTTTGATACCACTGCGGCGCGGCATAGCGCGCCAGCGACTCCCAAGTCGCTTCGTAAGCTGTCTGGATCACGATAGCAGCCTTTCTTATTCGACGAGGATCGCCACGTCGTAACCGCTCAAGGATAGCGCCTGCTCCACCGTTTCGCCGTTGAGCAGGTTATTATAGCGCTTGTCCGCCAGCGGGATCGTCACCGCTTGCGCATTGTGATTGAGCACGAATAGGATCGATTTTCCGTTCTTCTGCCGCACCGCGACTTCGACGCCTTTAGGCGCTTTCAGCGGCGCGACGATCCCGTGCTTGCGGCTGATTTCGCCGTACAGGTAGTCGAGGAAGGCGTCGTCGGGATCAGTGGCGATGTAGTAGGCTTCGCCCGAACCGAAACGGTTGCGCGTGACCACCGGCATCCCAGCGTAGAAGTCGTCGCCGTAGGTGGCGATCACTTCCGCTGACTCCGCGTGCAGCAGGTCGGCAAGGCGGCTGCCTCGGTAGACGGCGCTGCGGTCGCTCATGATGATCCGGTTGGTCTGATCCTCGTAGAGCGCGTCGATCTCCTCGACGCGAATGCCGAGCACCTGCGCCAGATCACCGGGATAGCCATTCTCGAAGGCGAGATCGGTCTCGTCGACCAGCCCGCTGAGCGTCGTCGTCACGAAGCTGCCGCCGCCCGCGACGAAGGCTTCGACCTTCGCGCCAAAGCCCGGCTTGAGCATATAGATCATCGGCGCGACCAGCACGTCGTATTTGCTAAAATCGGAGTCCGGGAACACCACGTCCACCGGGATGTTCTGGCGGTAGAACGCCAGATAGTGCCGGGCAATCGTTTCGACGTAGCGCTTGTCGCGGATCGGACCGACCGCATCGTCGAGCGCGTGCCAATTGTCCCAGTCGAACAAGAGACCAACGCGCGCCTCGACGCTCGCGCCGACGATAGTATCGCCCAAGCGACCCAGTTCCGCTCCGATCTGGCTGACTTCGCGGAAGATGCGCGTATCGCTGCGTCCGTTGTGCTCGACTACCGCGCCGTGCAGCTTCTCGCAGCCGCCGCGACCGCGCCGCCACTGGAAATAGAGTACGGAATCCGCCCCGTGCGCGACCGCCAGATAACTCCACAAGCGCAGCACGCCCGGTCGCTTGAGCGCGTTGACGGTCTGCCAGTTCTGGCTGCTCGGCGTCTGCTCCATCAATAGGAACGGCTGCCCATCCTTCAACCCGCGATTCAGATCATGCGCTAAGGCGATCTCGCCGGACGACTGGTTCGGGCGGGGATAGCAGTCCCACGAAACGACGTCCATTTCCTTCGCCCACTGCCGGTAATCGAGCGGCTTGTAGGGACCCATCAGGTTCGTCGTGATCGGGATGTCCGGCGTGATCGAGCGCAGGATGTCGCGTTCGTTGCGGAAGCAGTCGAGTTGGCTTTCGCTCATAAAGCGGAAGTAATCGACGTTCAAGCCGTGCGTCAGCGTCTCACCGCCTGCCAGCGGCGGCATGATCTGCGACCAGTCGGTGTAAGTGTGTCCCCAGAACGCCGTCCACCAGCGCGCGTTGAGTTCGTCGAGCGTGCCGTATTTGCGTTGGAGCCATTCGCGGAAGCGGGCGGCGCAGGTTTCGCAAGTGCAGACGCCGCCGTACTCGTTGCTGACATGCCACAGCAGCAGCGCCGGATGATCCTTGTACCGTTCGGCTAAGGCGCGCGCCATTTCGCCGCTTAAGCGGCGGTAGTCGGGAGAATTGGGACAGTAATTGACGCGCTTGCCGTGCGGGTTGCGCCTGCCATGCTCGTCGGATCGCAGCACGTCGGGGTAGGCGGCTGACATCCAAGCGGGCTGGGCGGCGCTCGGCGTCGCCAGAATCGCGCGGATGCCGTTGGCGTGCAAGCCGTCCATGATCTCGTCGAGCCAGTCGAAGGTGAACTGACCCTCCGCCGGTTGCAGCGAAACCCAGCTAAATACGCCGACTGTCGCCGTCGTGATCCCGGCTTCACGCATTAGCTTGAAGTCCTCTTGCCACACCTCGCGCGACCACTGCTCCGGGTTGTAATCACCCCCATGCCACAGAAATGGGGCTTGCTTTGAAACGGGTTCATAAGTAGTCAAATGTCACCTCACAAAGTAAAGAAAGGATGCTGCGCAATAGTTCGTAAGTGTATCGTCTTGTCGTATATCCACCTAGCGGATGGATCGGGTGCTCTCGCGCACGATCAGTTTGGGTTGCAGCACGCGCTGATGAATCGGCGTGTCCGGCGCTTCAATCAGGCTCACCAGAAACTCAACCGCCAGCCGTCCCATCCGGTCAAAATCCTGCTGCACGGTCGTCAAGCCGGGGACGAAGTGGGCGGCTTCGGGAATGTCGTCGAAACTGACCAGCGAAATATCCTCCGGCACGCGCAGCCCGCGCTCACGCAGAGCGGTATGCGCGCCCATCCCCATTGAGTCGTTCCCCGCGAAAACGGCGGTAAACGGCGCACTGTAGTCGAGCAGGGTGTTCATCGCTGCATAGCCGCCAGCGATGGTGAAATCGGCTTCGACACTCATCTCCGGCGAAAGCTGGTTGTCTTCCAGCGTCCGCTGCCAGCCGACGTGCCGGTCGTGCGCGTCGTAATTCAAGCGCGGTCCGCTGATCTCGGCAATCGATTGGTGTCCCAGATCGATCAGATGTTGGGTTGCCAGCCGCGCGCCTTGCGCTTGATCGTAGATGACCGACGGAATATCCGCCCCCAACCGCGCGCCGATTTGCACGAATGGGATACCGCCGGTCAGTCGGATCAGTTGCTCGTAATTGTCGATGATCGGCACCAGCGGAATCAGCAGCAGCCCGTCGATTGAGCGCGACGAGGCGCTTTCGAGCGCGCTCGCAAATTCCCCGTTGGAAATCGTCGAGATCACGAAATGATAGCCCATGTCATGCGAGGCATATGCCATCTCGTACAGGAAGCGGTTGAAGCCCGAAAAGAACATGATCACTTCCAGCGTATGCGAGCGCTCCGTCTGTAAAATCTGCGCTGCCCGGTTGGGGCGATACCCCAGCACCTCAATCGTCTTGAGCACGCGAGCGCGCGTCGAAGCGGACACGTGGGTGTCGTCGTTGATCACGCGCGAGACCGTCTGGTAGGAGACTCCAGCTTCGCGCGCGACGTCGCGCAGGGTGGGGCGTTTTGTTTTCGCAATCGACATGAGGAAGTAATCTACCTTTTGTGTGACTTGTCACAAATATTTCTGATCAATTTACCCGAAACTGTGCCCACTCGTCAAGTATAGCTGCCACTGACGCGAAACAATCGCTTGCGTCCATTCTGAATAGTGTGGTATAAAAATTGTGAACGGTCACAATATATGATCGTTTTGACGGTTCTTTTCAGCCAAGAGCCTAACGCCGTGACCGCGCCGATAGCACTTGATCCGGCGGCTGGCGCTCACAACTTGCCCTTACAGAATGTGATGATTTCCGCAAAGACAGGAGGTGACAGCGAAGCAATCTGGGGAATAATGCTCTTCAAATAATTGGAATGTAACCTATTCAGGAGTAATTTTTCTATGAAATCGCGTATTGTCTTGGCTGTTCTTCTCCTCCTCCTCTTGTCAACTTCTTTGGTCGGCGCGCAGGACGCGATGACCTACAGCGAAGCGCCGATGCTCGCCGCGAAAGTGGCGGCAGGCGAACTGCCTCCGGTCGATCAACGTCTGCCGGCAAATCCGCGCGTGATCAATATGCCGGGTTCCGATATCGGCACCTTTGGCGGCGACTTCCGCGATCCGTTCGTCGGTGACTCCTATTGGTCGAGCCAGATGATCTTCTGGACGGTCTGGAAGGGTCTGGTTAGCTGGACTCCCGATTATTCAGATTGGACGCCGAATATCGCCGAAAGCGTGGACGTCAGCCCGGACGCGACATCGTACACCTTCCATCTGCGTCAGGGACTCAAGTGGTCGGATGGCGTGGATTTCACCGCCGACGACGTGATCTTCTACATCGAAGACATCCTCAACAATCCTGAACTCAACGGCGGCAGCTTCCCCGACGGAATCCTCAAGCCGGGCACCGCAGCGCCGACCGTCACCAAAGCCGACGACTATACCTTCACCATCACCTTCGACGTGCCCTACGGCATGTTCCTGCTCAATATGTGCACCTATGACGGTTGGGCATTCGTCACCGCGCCGAAGCACTACCTGTCGCAATTCCACGACAAGTACAATCACGACGGCATCCCGGCGTTGATCGCGCAGACTGACGGCGCGAGCGACTGGGTATCGCTGTTCCAAGCACACTCGGCAGTGGGACCCGGCACGGACGCCGCCGTCATCAGCCGTGATGTGAACTATCCGACCTTGTTCCCGTGGGTCTACACGCAGCCGATGGGCACCGGCACACAGTTCGTCGCCGAGCGCAATCCGTATTACTACTGGGTGGACAGCGCGGGCAACCAACTGCCTTATATTGACCGGATCGTTGGCTCGGTCTATCAAGATGACCAGACCATGTTGGTGGACGTGCTGGCAGGCAAGTACGACACGATGGCGAACGTGACCGACGAGCAGCGCCCGCTGTTCTTCGACAATCAGGCGACCTCCGGCTTGGCGATTTACCCGACCCAATCCGAGGGCGGCGGCAAGGTCAGCATCAACTTCAACGAGACCAACCCTGACTTGGGCGCGATCTTCAGCAGCAAGGACTTCCGCATCGGCATGTCTTACGCCATCGACCGTCAGGAAGTTATCGACATCGTGTACTTCGGTCAGGGCGTACCGCGTCAAGTTTCGCCGGTTGAGGATTCGCCGCTGTACAACGATCAACTGACCAACCAGTACCTCGATTTCGACGTGGATGCCGCGAATGCTGCGCTCGACAAGGTGCTCCCCGACAAGGATGCCGACGGCTGGCGTCTCAACCCGGCGACGGGCGAGAAGCTGTCGATTGTCTTCACCATCCAAACCGGTGACTATGGGCTGCGCTTCGGCGACGTTGCCGAACTGCTCAAGCAGTATTACGCCGCCGTCGGCGTGGACATTATCGTCGATACGGTGGACAATCAGGTCTTGACCGACCGCATCAACGACAACAGCGTCGAAGCCGCGATCTTCACCTCCGAGGGTGGTTTCGGCATCACCGCCATCAGCGACCCGCGCTACTTTGTGCCCATTCACGGGCAGTCGATCTGGGGCAATGGCTGGCAGCTTTGGTATCTCCAGCCGAACAACGAATACAAAGTTGAGCCGCCGCAGTATATTCAGGACGAGGTCGCCCTTTACAAGCAGGTCCTGCAAGCGCCCACCTCCGAGCAGCGCATTAGCCTCATGAGCCAAGTGCTGCAAACCGCCGCCGATAACTTCTGGGTGATCGGCATCTCCAGTCCGACCGGCGGCTATCGCCCGGTCAGCGCCCGGCTCGGCAACGTGCCCTCGACTTGGGTCGATGGTTGGAATCCGGGTGGCGTCGCCATTGCCGAACCGGAGCAGTGGTATTTCAAGAATTAATTCCTAACCTCCATCTACCTCCTTGTGACGCTTCCCCCTTTCCGTCGTATCGCTGACGGCAGAGGGGGAAGTCAACGGGCGTAGGGGGAGAGAATCCTGTCATTTGACTCCCAGCTAGAACGATGGTTGGCTTAAAGTAAAAGTCCGATAGGGGCGGCATGGTCACGCTGTCCCTAACGGCGAGTGGTCTATAGGGCGGTCTTATGAGTCAATATATTCTCAAGCGCTTGTTGTACGTTATTCCCACCCTGTTTGTGATCTCTATTTTGATATTTATCACCATCCAGTTGCCGCCGGGCGATGCCGTCACGAATATGCTGGAGCAGATGCGTAACCAGAGCGGCGCGTCGGCAACGTGGACGCCGGAGTTCGAGGCGGCGATGCGCGAGCGCTACGGGCTGAACGAATCGCTGCCGGAGCAGTACATCAAGTGGATCGGCAACATCATTCTGCACGGCGATTACGGCTACTCGTTCCAGTATTCCGAACCCGCTGCCAAGATGATCAGCGACCGAATTGGCATGACGTTGGTCGTCTCCTTTGCCAGTTTTATCTTTAGCTGGATGGTGGCGCTTCCTATCGGCGTCCTGTCGGCGGTGCGCCAGTATAGTCTCGCCGACTACGTGTTCAGTTTCATCGGTTTTATCGGCATGGCGACTCCCGGCTTTTTGCTGGCACTCGTATTGATGTACGTCGCCTTCAAATACGGGGGCGTCAGTTTAAGCGGTCTGTTCTCGACCGAGTTTCAAACCGCACCGTGGAGTCTTGCCAAAGTCGGCGATCTGATCAGCCACCTCTGGATACCGATGATTATCGTCGGCGCGGCGGGAACTGCCGGATTGATCCGCATTCTGCGCGCCAACCTACTGGACGAACTGAACAAACCCTACGTCGAGACGGCGCGCGCCAAAGGTCTCCCGGAATGGCGGCTGCTGGTCAAGTATCCGCTGCGCCAAGCGCTTAATCCGTTCGTGAGCGGGTTGGCATGGCTGCTGCCCAGCTTGATCGGCGGTGAAGCGATTGTCTCGATTGTGCTCAACTTGCCAACTACCGGACCCGTGCTGCTCAATGCCTTGATGTGGCAGGATATGTTCCTCGCCGCCGGGTTCTTGATGCTCTTGAGTCTAATGACCATCATCGGAATGCTGCTTTCCGACCTGCTGCTCGCTTGGCTTGATCCGCGTATCCGTTACGCCAAGTAGGGGAGGAGACCGCTCATGGCAAACGAGATCATCGACATCCCCGGTCTGGTTCCTCCCACCAACTCAGCGCCCGTCACTGAGGAGGAGATGCCGCGCATCGTCATCGCGTCGCAGTGGTATCTGATGTGGTGGAAATTCCGCAAGCATCGTTTGGCGATGGTCAGCCTGACCATCGTCATCTGCCTTTACGTCATCGCCTTCTTCGCCGGGTTTTTCGCGCCGGTGGTCACCGCGACTTATCACCGTACCTACACCCAAGCCCCACCGCAGACAATTCACTGGATTGACAACGGCACGATCGCGCCTTTTGTCTATGCCTACAAGCAAACGACCGATCCGCAGACCTACAAGCGCACCTACGTCGTCGACGAGACCCAGAAGATTCCGCTTGGTTTCTTCGTTCAAGGCGACCCCTATCAGGTCGGGCTGCACGGACTTCCGATTCCGGGGATTCAGAACATCGCCATCTCGTGGAACGTCCACCTGTTCGGTCCCATCAACGCCGACGATCCGTTCTATCCGCTGGGCGCGGACGACGTCGGGCGCGACATCCTCAGCCGCATGATCTACGCTTCGCAGGTCTCGCTCTCGATTGGCTTGGTCGGCGTCTTTCTGAGCCTGATCCTCGGCGTGCTGCTCGGCGGTGTTTCCGGCTTGGTCGGCGGCTGGATCGACACGCTGATCCAGCGCATCATCGAAATCTTGCGCTCGATTCCCGACATTCCGCTCTGGATGGCGTTAGCGACCGCCGTGCCGCCGCGTCTTGACCCGGTTTACGTCTACTTCGGCATCACTGTCATTCTGTCGCTGCTGCGCTGGACGGACATGGCGCGCGTCGTGCGCGGCAAATTCCTGTCCCTGCGCGAGGAAGATTTCATCATGGCGGCGGAATTGGACGGCGTGCCGCGCCAGCGGATCATCATTCGCCACATGATCCCGTCTTTCCTCAGCCACATCATCGCCTCGGTCACGCTGGCGATCCCCGGCATGATCCTCGGCGAGACGGCGTTGAGCTTCCTCAGTTTGGGGCTGCGACCGCCGGTTGTCAGTTGGGGTGTGATGCTTCAGGACGCCATGAACGTCGCCTATATCGCCAACATGCCTTGGCTGCTGCTGCCCGGTTTGGCGGTCGTGATCACGGTGCTGGCGTTCAACTTCCTCGGCGACGGCTTGCGCGATGCCGCCGACCCGTATCACTGAGAGAAAGTACCGAGTGCTGAGCAATGAGTGCTGAGTAAGTGCAAGGACTGAGTACTGAGTGAAGGCTGGTTTGGATCGAATGAGGATGATAGAAACCCTCGACTGTTTCACCTGCTTGCGTGATAGGCGGCGCAAAAACGGGTGAGGTACTCTCCCCTCCCTGAAGTCGGGGAGGGGACGGGGGTGAGGGCAGCAAGTGCGCTAATCGAAACGAGTGAGTTTAAAGAGAATGCCTAATGTCTGATGATGCGAAGTTATTGCTAGAAGTAGACGACCTAAAATTACATTTCTTCACCGGCGAGGGGGTCGTCAAAGCGGTTGACGGCGTGAGCTTCACCATTCGCCGGGGCAAGACCCTCTGCGTCGTCGGCGAAAGCGGCAGCGGCAAGAGCGTCGCCGCCCGCGCCATTTTGCAGATCGTCCACAACCCCGGCAAGATCGTCGGCGGCACTATCCTCTATCATCGTCCGCTGCCTACCGGCGGCGCCGAGACCGTCGACATTACCGCGCTCGATCCGCGCGGCGGGGCAATTCGTCGCATTCGCGGCAACGAGATGTCGATGATCTTTCAGGAGCCGATGACTTCGCTCAGCCCGCTTTACACTGTCGGCAACCAGATCATGGAAGCCATCCGGCTGCACGACGACGTTTCCAAGCCGGAAGCCCGCAATCGCGCGATTGAACTGCTGGGGCGTGTCGGCATTCCCAACCCCGAAATCCGCGTCGACGAGTATCCGTTTCGGCTCAGCGGCGGGATGCGCCAGCGCTGCATGATTGCGATGGCGCTGTCCTGCAATCCAAACCTGCTGATTGCCGACGAGCCGACGACCGCGCTCGACGTGACCACGCAGGCGCAAATCCTCGACCTGATGCTCAGCTTACAGCAGGACTTCGGCATGGCGATCCTGTTCATCACCCACGATCTGGGTGTGGTCGCCGAGATCGCCGACGACGTCGCCGTGATGTATTTGGGTAACGTGGTCGAGCAAGCCGACGCCGACACCATCTTCAACCATCCGCAGCACCCTTATACCGAGGCGCTGCTCCGCTCGATGCCCGAAATCAGCTTGACCCGCAAGCGCTTGGACGCCATCCGAGGCATGGTGCCATCACCCTACCAGCGCCCGAACGGCTGCCCGTTCCACCCGCGCTGTGACCATGCCATCCCCGGACTGTGTGATCGCGTTGTCCCGCAGCCGATTGCGCTGAGCGAGGATCACGAGACGCGCTGTCTGCTTTACGACGAGACCTATCAAGCCGAAACGAAGGTGGCAGATCATGGCTGATGCAGCAAACGAAGCGCCCATTCTGCTCGACGTTCGCAATCTCAAAATGTGGTTCGCTCGCCAACATGGGTTCATGGGGCGGCAGACCAGCTATCTGCGCGCGGTCGACGACGTGAGTTTCTACATTCGTCGCGGCGAGACGCTCGGCTTGGTCGGCGAGAGCGGCTGCGGCAAGACGACTATCGGGCGCTGCGTCGTCCGTTATTACGAGCCGACGGCGGGCGAAATCCACTACTATGGCGACGGGAGCGACGTTGATCTGGCGGCGCTCAACCGGCAGCAGCTTCACAAATATCGCCAAGAAATCCGCATGATCTTTCAAGACCCGTACTCGTCGCTCAACCCGCGCATGACGGTCTTCGAGATCGTCGCCGAGGTCTTAAAGGTCAATCATCTGGCGTCGGGCAAGGAGCTAGAAGATCGCGTGGCGCAGCTTTTGAAACGCGTCGGCTTGCGACCGGAGTACATGCGCCGCTATCCCCACGCTTTCAGCGGCGGCGAGCGCCAGCGCATCGTGATCGCGCGGGCGCTGGCGACCAACCCGCGTCTGATCGTCGCCGACGAAGCGATCTCGGCGCTCGACGTGTCGATTCGCGCTCAAATTCTGAATCTGCTTGAAGATTTGCAGCAGGAAATGGGGCTGACGTATTTGTTCATCGCCCACGACCTGAGCGTCATCCGCCACATTTGCAACCGCGTCAACGTGATGTACGTCGGCAAGCTGGTCGAGTCCGCCGAGGCGACCGAACTCTACCGCCAGCCGAAACATCCCTATACCGAGGCGCTGATGTCGGCGGTGCCGATCCGCAACCCGCGCCAGCGTAACCGGGAGCGCCGGATTCGGCTTGAAGGCGACGTCGCCGACCCGTCAAATCCGCCGACGGGGTGCTACTTTCATCCGCGCTGCCGCTATGCCGGAGAGCGCTGCATCCACGAGGCGCCGCCGCTCAATCTGATCTCGCCGGAGCATTACGCCGCTTGTCATTTCGCCGAGGACTTGACTCTGCGCGGCGCGATTGCCGAGCCGCAGCCCGTCACCGATGCCTGATGCAAAGATCGTTATACCGTAGGGGCACGGTATATCGTGCCCCTACCATAAAATCCGCACCGTTTTTCGCCCCCGCTCCATTGCAATGGAGCGGGGGTTGGATTTACTCCGCTAGCGGCAGCCCCAGCGCCTTGTTCAGCTTCATGACGGTGAAGCGGTCGCGCAGATAGTGTCCATAGCGCTGCGCCTCGCGGACGGTTTCGGCATCCAAGCCGAGCGCGTCAGCGCTGGCAGCGCCGCCCAGCCGCTTCAGAATGTCGATAATCACCTCCGGCGGCGGGACAGTAGCGAGGATCGGCTTCACGACGTCCCATTGAGCGAGGATGCGCTGCTTGAGCGCGTCGTACTCCGCTGGCGTCTGGTTCAGGTAGGGCGCTTGAATCCGCAAGATGTCGGGGGCGGCAGCACCGTAGACCTGTTCAATTTCGGCAACCTGCCGATCGCGCGAGTCCGGTTCCGCTGCTTCCAGTAAATTAATCAGGTCGTCGTACCGCAGCGTGCGAAGGCGGGCGTAATGCGCGGCGATCAACGTCGTCGCAAAGCCGACTTTCGCGCCATGCAGCAGAGCAGGCTTGCCCTCGCGCAGCAGCTTCATCTCCCAGTAATGCGAGCAGTGATGCTCCGCGCCCGACGCCGGGCGCGAGTTGCCGAACTCCAACATGCCGATCCCCAATTCGATCAGCGCGTGGATCAAGGCGCGGACGCCATCCTCGCTGCGCTGCGCGATGGCGTCGACCGCCGCGACGCAGGCGTCGAGCGCGCGCCGCACCCGCGCTTCGACGGCGGCGCTGTACGGCTCGTCGTGGAGCAGGTGGCTCAGGTTCCAGTCCGCCAGCGAGGTGTATTTGCCCAGAATGTCGCCGAAGCCCGCCGCGATCATCGCTTTGGGCGCGGCTGCCAGCGTCGGCAGGTCGGCAAAGACGGCGACCGGCGCGTCGGTCGGGAAAGTCTCTTTCATGCTGCCGACGATCAGCGGCGCGCTGACCGAGACGAAGCCGTCGACTGACGGCGCGGTTGGCACGGCGATGTAAGGGTTGCGCGTGCGGAAGGCGGTGTAGCGGGTGATGTCGGTGATCGTCCCGCTGCCGACGGCGACGAAGACTTGATCGCCGGTGCTCGATCCCAGCAGCGTCCGCAAAATGGTTTCTGCGCCAGCAGTGACCTCCTCGCCGGTATGGACGAGGTTGATCGCGGCGAAGCCCGCCGCGATGACGGCATGGTAGACCCGCTCGCCCAAAGCGGCATAGGTATTCGTGTCCGAGACGATTGTCACGGTCGTTCCGGTGTAGTGTTCGCGGAGGTAAGCGATCAGGTCGTCAACCGCGTGATCGCTGATGGCGATGGTAATCCCCTGCGCGAGTTCAGTTTGGTTCAACATGATCTTTTCCTGTCGTCGATCCGCGCCCAAGGGCAGGGCGCGGGAAGCAAATCGCCCAAGCGGGCGCAAAGTCTAGACAAAAATGTCGCTCATACGCGGATCACCTCGACGCCCAGCGCCGTGATCGCGTCGGCTGCGCTGTCGTCCAGCGCGTCGTCCGTGATCAGCAGGTCGATCTCGTCCAGAGCGCCGACGTTCATCGGGTTGACCCGCCCGAATTTCGAGCTGTCCGCCAGCAGGATCACCCGCTGTCCCTGCCGGATCATCGCCTTCTTGACGTAGACGTCCTGCGCGTCGGAGGTTGTGATCCCGTGTTGCAGCGAAAACGCGCTCGCCGAAAGGAAGGTCAGGTCGGCGTTGACCAGTTCCAGCCCGGTGAGCGTCTGCGGTCCCACCAGCGAAAGCGTCAAACTGCGGATGGTGCCGCCGGGGACGATCACCTCGAACTGGGGATAGCGCGTCGTGGCGATGGCGGTGTTCAGCGAGGGGGTGATGATCCGCAGCGAGTCGAGCGCGGGCGGGATGTGGTGGATCAGTTCGAGCGCCGTCGATCCGGCATCCACGATGATCGTCTGCCCCGGTTCGATGAACTCGGCGGCTTGCGCGCCGATGCGCGCCTTCGCTTCGCTGTTGAAGCGGCTGCGCTGTCCCAAGCTGTCGCGGGCTTCCGCCAGCGGCGTAATGCTGACTGCGCCGCCCCAAACCAGCTTGCATTCGCCCGCCTTTTCCAGCTCACGCAGGTCGGCGCGGATGGTCATCAGCGAGACGTTGAGCAGTTCTTGCACCTGCACGCTGCGCACCGCGCCTTCGCGCTGCAAAAGCTCGCGAACGATGCGCTGGCGTTCAACCGCGAGCAGGTTGCTGTTGTCGGTGGCAGTCATGCGGACTCGATTACTTGCAAGCCATGTCGATCAAAGGTCGCTGCGTGCCGAACGTGGTGTAAATCTACGGCTGAGTATGCCGATAATTGCCGGGAATGCAAAATTTCCTCATGAAAATGAAAAAATTTGCAAGTTCCCCGTAAACCGGTATGATCACCCGTCAAAAGTGAAGCACCTATTCAGATAAGATTGCCCTGCGCCGTTGATCACGGACATCGTGCCTAAACAAAGGATTATAGTCGACCTCATGTACACGATTGGCATCGACTTTGGGACGCTTTCAGGACGCGCGCTGCTGCTGGACGTCGGCACGGGCGCGGAAGTCGCCGAGGCGGTTTACGAGTATCCGCACGGCTCAATCGAGGACGTGCTCCCGGCGACTGGTCAGAAGCTGCCGCCCGAATGGGCGCTCCAAGACGCCCAAGATTATCTCGACGTGGTTTATCACACCGTCCCGGCGGTGATCCGGCAGAGCGGGATCGACCCGGCGCAGGTGGTTGGCATCGGCATCGACTTCACCGCGAGTTCGCCCATGCCGACCAAAGTCGACGGCACACCGCTCAGCTTCCTGCGGGAACTGCATGGGGAACCCCACGCCTACGTCAAACTTTGGAAACATCACGCCGCGCAAGCGCAGGCGGACAAGATCAACGCGACGGCGCGGGCGCGCGGCGAAAGCTGGCTGGCACGCTACGGCGGCAAGTATTCGTCGGAATGGTTCTTCAGCAAGCTGCTGCAAATTCTCGAAGAAGCGCCGGAGGTCTACGCCCAGATCGACACCTTCGTCGAGGCGGCGGACTGGATCGTCTGGCAGTTGACCGGCAAGCTGTCGCGCAACACCTGTACGGCTGGTTATAAGATGCTGGTGCAGGACGGCGATTATCCCTCGCCGGAGTACTTCGCGGCGCTCAACCCGGCGTTCAAGGACGTGATCGGCACCAAAGTCGGGCGCGAATTCATCGCACTGGGCGCCAACGCCGGTGGGCTGACCCCGGCGATGGCGGAGAAGCTCGGCTTGCCCGCCGGGATCGCCGTCGCCGCCGCCAATGTGGACGCGCACGTCGCCGTGCCTGCGGTTCGCGCGGCTGAGCCGGGCATCATGGTCATGATCATGGGCACCTCAACCTGCCACATGATCTGCGACGAGACGCGCCAAGAAGTCGAGGGCATGTGCGGTGTCGTCGACGGCGGCATCGTCCCCAACCTTTACGGCTACGAAGCCGGGCAGTCGGGCGTGGGCGACATCTTCGCGTGGTTCGTCGATCATGCGGTGCCAGCGGAATACTTCGAAGCGGCGAAAGCTGCCGGAGTCGGCATTCACACTTACCTCGAACACGAAGCCGCCAAGCAGAAGGTCGGCGAGCACGGCTTGCTGGCTCTCGACTGGTGGAACGGCAACCGCTCGACGCTGGTCGACGTGGAACTGAGCGGCTTGCTGATCGGCATGACGCTGGCGACCCGCGCGCCCGACATCTACCGCGCCTTGATCGAGGCGACCGCCTACGGCACGCGCGAGATTATCGAAGCCTTCGAGTCGTCCGGCGTCCCGGTCAAGACGCTGATCGCGGCGGGGGGCTTGCCGGAGAAAAATGCGCTGCTGCGCCAAATCTACGCCGACGTGACCGGGCGTCCGCTCAAGCTGGCGGGGTCAGCCCAGACCCCGGCGCTCGGTTCGGCGATTCACGCGGCAGTCGCGGCGGGCATCTTCCCCGACATCAAAGCTGCCGCCGACAAGCTCGGCAAGCTGAAAGATGCGGTCGTCGAGCCAATCCCGGAAAACCAAGCGGTCTATGACCAGCTTTACGCCGATTACAAGCAGCTTTACGACACCTTCGGGCGCGGCGCGAACGACGTGATGAAACGGCTGAAACAAATCCGCAACACCGCATTAGGAGAAGCCTAACGATGCTTTTGGAAGCCCTGCGTGCTGAAGTTTGCGCGCTGCACGCTTATCTGCCTGATAATCATCTGGTCGCGTGGACCAGCGGCAACGTCAGCGCCCGCGACCCGGAGAGCAATCTGGTCGTCATCAAGCCGAGCGGGATCAAGTTTCTCGACCTGACACCGGAAAATATGGTCGTGGTCAACGTCGACGGCGAGATCGTCGAGGGCTAGCTACAAAGCCTCGTCCGACACGGCGTCGCACTGCTACATCTACCGGCACATGCCGCAGGTCAACGGCGTCGTGCATACCCACTCGCGCTACGCGACCGCCTTCGCGGTCGTCGGCAGATCGATTCCCTGCGTCACGACCGCGATGAGCGACGAATTCGGCGGCGAAATCCCGCTGGGCGGCTTCGCGCTGATCGGCGGCGAGGAGATCGGCAAAGTCGTGGTCGAAACGCTCAAGGATTCGCACAGCCCGTCGTGCTTGCTGCAAAGTCACGGCGTGTTTGCGACCGGGAAAAGCGCGGAAAAAGCGGTTCAAGCGGCGGTGATGACCGAGGATAACGCGGCGATTGTCTGGACGGCGCTGCAAATCGGCACGCCGCTGACGATCTCCGACGAGGACATCGCCAAGCTGCATCACCGTTATACCTATGTCTACGGGCAGTAAGCGGAATAAGAACGGATGAACGCTTCAAAAACCCTAAGCGGAGTCGCGTTTGGTCAGCTTGTAAGAGCTTTTCCATACGCGCCGCCCATTGATATTGGGGTTTTCGAGGCGTTCGAACAGTGCTCGCGCCAACTTTTCGCCGATGTCGCGCGGATTTTGGGCGATAGTGGTCAGCGAGGGGCGGACGATGGTCGCTTCGGGGATGTCGTCGAAGCCGATCACGGCGACGTCGTCCGGCACGGAATAGCCCGCTTCTTGCAGCGCGAGAATCACGCCGATCGCCATCAAGTCGTTGATGACGACTAGCGCCGACGGGACGTCGCCGCGTGCGGCGAGCGTCCGCGCGACCTGTTTGCCGCTCTCAAGGCTGAAGTCGCCGTTGATGATGAAACGCGGGTCGACCTGCAAGCCGCTGTCGGTCATCGCGCGGCAGAACCCGCGCAGACGACGCGGACCGGGCGGCAGCGATTCGGGGACGCCGATGTAGCCGAGCGTTTTATGCCCGCGCTCGTCGATCAACCAGCGCGTCGCCTCGTAGGTGGCGATCTCGTCTTCGACGTAAATCACGTCGATGTTCGGGTGGTCGATCTGGATGCCCAACACCACAATTGGGATGTGGGTCTGCGTCGCAAAGTGATCCAACTCGGCGGTCGTCAGGTGAATCGGAACCATGATCACGCCGTCGACGCCGTGACCCAGCACGATTTCGCAAAAGTGCTTCTCGTGCTCGTAAATGTGGTCGCTGTTCGAGATCACCACTTCGTAATCGTGGGTGCGCGCCACGTCCTGAACCGCGCGCACCATCGTGTGGTAGAAACCGTTCGACAGGTCGGCGATCAACATGCTGATCGTCTGGGTGCGGCTGGTGCGCAAGCTGCGCGCGACCACGTTGGGGCGGTAGCCCAGCTCCTCGACGGCGGCGAGCACCCGCTGGCTGGTTTCTTCGCTGATCTGCGCCGTCGTTTCGGTGCGGTTGATGACGCGCGAGACGGTCGGCTGCGATACGCCCGCCAGTCTGGCAACGTCGTACATCGTCGGTTGTTTACGCTTTGCGGGGCGCTGATTGGGCATGGCTAAGCAGTAATCCTTGCTGAGTATTCATGGCACTACGGCTAAATGGAGGTCATCGCGCGATTTTCTGAGCGGATCATACACCTGATAACACCTAGACTTGCTATTGCCTATTATGGCGCAGGTTTTGAAGGCTTGTCGATAGATTAGCAAAGTGCACAAACGAATGCCTTGACAGCGCTTTGGGAACTTGTTAGCATCAGTTAACGTGCATTCGAATTCATAGAGTTTAGCACTTAATCTGGTTTTCGTTCTTTCCTAATATTGGTGGTTAGCTTTGCATTCGAATACACAATCTTTAGCGCCTAGCTGAATTTGGACTTTAAGTAAAAGAATTATGCTGGAAAGAAAATCTTTTAGCCCTAACCGACTGCTTCAACCTGCCGGTTCTGCGCGCGCTTTATTCTCCTGCCGAGCGCTGTCCCAACCCAATTCGCTTAACCTTGCTTATTCCTCAATACCGTACCCTCGGATCGGTATTGTCCCGTTCGATTCCGCGTCAATGAGTGTTGGAAGGAGGTGAAATACACGCGAAGCCAGCGGGGATCTCTGGTCGAAAGCGGTGATTTTCTGCCACGATTGATCGTTCAGATGCCCGGAAGGATAAATGGCTTCAAGCGAGGTAAAAATTGCAGTTCGCCCATAGTTGAGAGTTTCGTTGTTTAGAGGAGTATCCAAATGTTAAAACGTTCGACTTTGTTCAGTGGAATGCTGGCAGTCGTAGCGATTGTGGCGATGTTCGCCCTCTCGCTCACCAGCACCATGGCTCAGGATGCCACGCCTGTGCCGACCGAAACCCCGATTGTCGCCGAGATCGGTTCTGGCGGTAGCATCCACATCTCCTTCTGGAACGGTCTGACCGGTTCTGACGGCGTCACCCTGAATGATATGCTGGCGCAGTTTGCGACCGAAAACCCGGATATTTCCATCACGGTCGAAATGATCGCGTGGAATACCCTTTACCAGAAGCTCCAAACCGCCTTCGTGGCTGGCACGTATCCGGACATGTTCCTGCTCCATGCCTCTGAAGTTCCGCAGTACGCCAGCTTCGGCGTGCTCAAGGACCTCAGCTCTTGGTACACCTCCGGTGGCGGCTGGTTCCCGGATGATGACATTTCGCAGACGACCATGAACGGCATGACTTATGACGGCGTGAAGTATGGCATTCCGCTGGACAACCACGGTCGTGGTCTGTGGATCAACACCGCCATGTTCGACGCTGCCGGTATCAGCACTGATCCCGACACCGCGCCGACCGACTATGCCGGTTGGGTCGAACTGTTCCAGAAACTCACGCTCGACAAGAACGGCAACAACGCGCTGTCCCCCGATTTCGACCCCGAAAACGTGGTGCAGTGGGGTTACACGGTTGGTGAGTGGCCGAACGTCAACTTCATCGCCGGTCTGTATCAGAATGGCGGACAGTTCCTGAGCGACGATGGCAAGACCATCATGGTCAACTCCGATGCTGGCGTCACGGCGCTTCAGCAGGCTGTCGATCTCGTCTACAAGTATCATGTTTCCCCGCCGTCGGCTGGTTTCGACACGTGGCAGGGCTTTGGCGCTGGCGCCGTTGCGGTTCTCCCCACCGGCACGTGGTTCCGTAATCAAGCGCTCCTGTTCACCGACATCCCCAGCATGGCGTGGCGCAATTTCCAGTTTGGTCCCCAGCCCGCAGCATGGTTCGGTATGCATACCTTCATGGTTCCGGCTGAACTGAGTGGCGACAAACTCGCTGCTGTCGAAAAGATCATCCAGTGGGTCTCCGAGAATGAAGTTGGCTGGGCAGCTTCCGGTCAGGTTCCGGCGCGCTTGTCGGCTCAGGCAGCGCTTGACCCGGTGAATTACCCGTCCAACATTCTGTTGGGGCAGACCTTCACGGATTACGGCGTGAACGATCCTGCTACCACTGTGACGCAGGAACTGCTGGTCGACCTCGACGCCGAACTGCAGAACGCGCTCAACGGTATCAAGGAGCCTAAGCAGGCTTTGGACGATGCCGCCGCGCTGATGCAGCAGGTGTTGGATCGGCAGTAGTCAGAGCGTCCTCGGACGTCACTGTAAACTGACGTAAGTCATTTCATTGTGGGGTAGATCGCAGATCTGCCCCACGCTTTTCCTGAGAAGACAATGCAATTAATCCAGATTCCGAAAAACTAATTAGCTGAGAAAAAAGTACTGCTGTAGCGCGTGTCACCTTTGTTATGGCGATGCATCCAATAGATCTCAGAGACATTTGGAGCAGAGGACAGGTTAAGTATGTTTGACACCATCAACCAGCGGCTCGGCAAGCCCAAATGGCTTAGTCCTATTCTTTCACCTAGCCTGAAGACTCAGGAGTGGATCGCCGCTTATATCTTCCTGACACCTTTTTTGATCTTCTTTCTGATTTTTGTCGTTCGCGCGGTGATCGCCTCGGTCGGCTACAGCTTTCTCGACTGGCGTCTCCTGCGACCCACCACCCCCTATATTGGTCTAGAGAACTACGCTGAGTTGTTTAAAGATCCAATTTGGTGGGATTCAGTCAAAAATACGATCTATTTCACCATTATGACGGTCGTTGGATCCACGCTCGTGGCGCTCGTAGCGGCACTTGCGGTTGTCCGACCGATCAAAGGGCAGCAAGTTTTTCGTGTCATCCTCTACATCCCCCAACTGATGTCGGTGGGTGCGGTTGGTCTGATCTGGGTCTGGCTGCTGAGCACTCAGTTTGGCGTCATCAACTATTTCCTGAGCTTCTTGGGTATCCACCCGATCAACTGGTTGGGCGATCCCAATCTGGTGCTGCCAGCGCTGAGCTTGACGACCATCTGGTGGACGTTCGGTTTCCCGATGCTGATCTTTATCGCCGGTCTTCAGGGCATTCCCGACCACTTATATGAAGCAGCTCGAATTGATGGTGGTAACGGGTGGCAAATTTTCCGTTACATTACCCTTCCGCTGCTGCGCCCGACGCTCCTGTTTGTGACGGTGACGGGTGTCATTGGACATTTTCAGGTCTTCGGGCAGCCCTACATCATCACCGGCGGCGGCGGACCCGGACGCGCATCGTGGACGGTCATCATTTATCTGTACAACCAAGCTTGGATCGCTTTCCGTATGGGCTACGGCTCGGCTGTGGCGGTTGCCATCGCCCTGATCATGGGTGCGATTACGACCTTCCAATTCCTCATTATCGGCCGCCGCGTTGAGTACTAGTGGGAGACTATAGAGATGGAATTCATTAAAAAGCGCGTTTCGAGCGACAATCTCTTAACTTATACGCTCCTGCTGGTGCTGGTTGCTTTTGTGGTGCTCCCCTTGTTGATCGCGGTTTCGCAATCGCTCATGACCAATCAGGAAGTCAACCGCTGGCCCCCCATGTTGATTCCGCCAAATCCGACACTGGATGCTTACAAGCAAGTGCTGACGCAGCAGGACTTACGCTTGGACTTGTGGCTGCGGAACAGCTTGATCTCCGCTACCGGCTATACGGCGATGGTGATGATCCTCTGCGCGCCCGCCGCCTATGCCTTTGCCCGTCTGCGCTTCCCCGGCAACAAGATTCTGTTTGCCTTCCTGTTGATCACGATCATGATACCGGGGCAGGTCACACTCATCCCCAACTACTTATTGATGCGCGACTTGCATTGGCTCGACACCTTCAATGCGCTGATCTTTCCCGGCGCGGCGAACGTCTTTGGAGTCTTCCTCTTACGCCAGTTCTTCCAAGCGATTCCGCAGGAATTGGAGGAGGCGGCATTTCTCGATGGCGCCGGTTACTTTGGTCGATTCCGTTACGTGATTTTGCCGCTCTCGGTCAATGCGCTGACGGCGCTGGGAATCTTCGTCTTCCTTGCGCAGTATAACGACCTGTTCTGGCCCATCATTGTCACCAGCAGTCTGGAAACGCGAACACTGCCCGTCGGCTTGTCGATTCTCAACCAGTCATATGCCGGTCAGTACCGCCCGATGATCTTAGCGGGCGCGGTTCTGTCGACGCTGCCGATTTTGATCGTCTATATCATTTTCCAGCGCCAGATCATCAAGGGCGTCACGATGACCGGGATGGCTGGGCGCTAACGAAACAGCCGGACGAGCGAGCATCCGCCGCTCCCGGCTTCGGCGCAGCTTCGTCGATAATACAGCTAGAAAATGTCAGGATCGGGGAAAATCGATCCTGCTGGTTAGGGTTTGCCTGTTGCTGAACCGAAAATTGGGCTTAGCCTGTGGCACTACAGTAAGACCGTTGAAAACGACCATAATACTCGTGCTGATCGCACTGATAAGCTTAGGAGCACTTTCCATGCCCTCCACCGCACAAACTGGTTCGACGTGGCACAAGGCGGAGCCGCCGCTGCGGACGCAGTGGTATGACGACGTTTCGCCGGAGAACGCACTGCCGGAATATCCGCGCCCGCAGTTGGTACGTACTGCGTGGCTCAACTTGAATGGACTCTGGCAGTTCGCGCCCGCGCCCAACGCGGACGATCTGCCCTTCGGCAAAACCTTGCCTGAACAAATCCTCGTGCCTTACCCGGTCGAGTCGGCGCTGTCCGGCGTGATGCGTCACGAGGCGAAAGTCTGGTATCGCCGCGAGTTCGAGGTCCCGGCGGGTTGGGCAGGTGAGCGCGTGCTGCTGCATTTCGGCGCGGTCGATTGGCAGACGACCGTTTACGTTAACGGGCAGCAGGTCGGCGCCCATACTGGCGGCTACGACGGCTTCAGCTTCGACGTTACCGACCAGTTGAACGCCCAAAACCCGCAGGAAATCGTCGTCTACGTCGAAGACCCCACCGATCAAAGCGGGCAGCCGCGCGGCAAACAGGTGACTGAGTCCTACGGCATCTGGTACACGCCGACCACTGGCATCTGGCAGACCGTCTGGCTGGAGCCGGTTGCCGCCGCCCACGTCGATCACTTGGACATGACGCCTGACGTCGACGCGGGCGTCCTGCGCTTGACCGTCAACGCGGTGGGCGCCGCTGACAGCGTGCGGGCGACGGCGTTCGTCGATGGTGAGCAGGTCGCGGCGGTGACAGGAGCGCCCGGCAGCGAACTCGAACTCGTTATCGCCGAGGCGCATCTATGGTCGCCGGACGATCCATTCCTCTACGACTTACAGGTCGAGTTACTCCACGCGGGCGAACCCGTCGATTCGGTCGGCAGTTACTTCGCGATGCGCAAAATCTCGGTGGAGAGGGGCAAGTTAGCGCCCCGCATTCTGCTCAACAATCAGTTCGTCTTCCAAATTGGTCCGCTCGATCAAGGTTTCTGGCCCGACGGCATCTACACCGCGCCGACCGATGCGGCGCTGCGTTCCGACCTAGAGTTCGCTAAGCGAGTTGGCTGGAACATGGTACGCAAGCACATCAAGGTGGAGCCGGATCGCTGGTACTACTGGGCGGATAAGCTCGGCTTGCTGGTCTGGCAGGACATGCCCAGCCCCGATCCGACTAACCAGATCGCCATCCCCGAAGGCGATTTCGAGCTAGAACTGACCGCCATGATCGCCGGGCGGCACAACCATCCGTCGATTGTGCTGTGGGTGGTCTTCAACGAAGGCTGGGGGCAGGCGCAGTTCGGCTCTGGCGGGACGGCGCGCTACACCCAACTCGCGCACGACCTCGACCCCAGCCGCTTGATCACCGGGGCGTCCGGCTGGACGGATTACGGCGTCGGCGACGTCAGCGACATTCACACTTACGTCGGACCGGAAGCGCCGACGCCGGAAGCGCATCGTGCGGGCGTTCAGGGCGAGTTCGGCGGTCTGGGGCTGCACGTCCCCGATCACGAGTGGACGAGTGAGAGCTTCGCCTACGAATGGATGGCGGATTCCGCTATGCTGACCGACCGCTACGTGAGCATGACCCGGCAGTTGCAAACGTTAATGGTCAACTCCGGCTTGTGCGCCGCCGTTTACACCGAAACGACCGACGTCGAGCACGAACTCAACGGCTTTTTGACCTATGACCGCGCGGTCGTCAAGGTCGACGTGGATCAAGTATCCGCCGCGAACCGAGACCTGATTGAGCAATCCTTACGCATTCAAGGAGACGCATCCTAATGTCGCAGTCACCGAAAGCGCGTGTCTATCTCGATACGCATCGAACCATCAGTCCGATTTCGCCGCTGATCTTCAGCGGCTTTGCCGAGCACATGGGGCGCGCGATTTACGAGGGTATCTACGACCCGGCTTCGCCTCGCGCCGACGAGCGCGGCTTGCGCACCGACGTGATCGCCGCGCTGCGCGACCTCAACTTCCGCTCGATGCGTTATCCCGGCGGCAACTTTCTCAGCGGCTATCGCTGGCAGGATGGCGTCGGACCGAAAGATCAGCGCCCGCAGCGCCGCGATCTGGCGTGGCAGTCGATTGAGACCAACCAGTTCGGCACCGACGAGTTCATGGAGTTCTGCCAAGCCGTGAACACCGAGCCGATGCTCGCCGTCAACATGGGGACGGGATCGATTCAAGACGCGGCGAACCTCGTCGAATACTGCAACGCGCAGGTCGGCACCCAGTACGCCGACCTGCGTGCCGCCAACGGTCACCGCGATCCCTACGGCGTCAAATATTGGTGCCTCGGCAACGAGATGGACGGTCCCTGGCAGATCGGGCATTTGGAGGCGGAAGATTACGGCAAGAAGGCGCGCGAGGCGGGCAAGATGATGCACCTGCACGACCCGTCGATTTCGCTGGTGTCGTGCGGATCGTCGAATAACCGGATGCCGACCTATCCCGAATGGGATCGGGTCGTGCTCGAAAACTGTTGGGAAGTGGTCGATTACCACTCGATGCACCACTATGCCAATAACCACGACGACGATACCGCCAGCTTCCTCGCCCTCAGCGCCGATTTCGAGGAATTTGTCGATACGCTGTCGGGCGTGCTGCGCTACGTCAAGGCGAAGACGCGCTCGAAGCATGACGTCTATCTTCAGTGGGACGAGTGGAATGTCTGGTACAAGGCGCACCTCTCCCAGCACACGCATGGCGAATGGACGCAAGCGCCGCACTTGATCGAGGAAGTCTACAATCTCGAAGATGCGCTGGTCGTCGCCCAGTGGATGAACGTCTTCCTGCGCAAGTCCGACGTGCTCAAGGTTGCCTGCCTCGCCCAGATCGTCAACGTGATCGCGCCGATCTTGACGACCCGCGACGCGCTGCTCAAGCAGTCGATCTACTATCCGTTCATGCTGTTCAGCAAGCTAGCAGCCGGAACCGCGCTCGACGCCACCGTCAGCGCGCCGATGTACAACACCAAGAAGTTTGGCGACATGCCGCTGATTGACGTCTCCGCTTCCTATGACGAAGCCAACAGCGCGGCGGCGGTCTTCATCGTCAACCGCAGCCAAACCGAGAGCCTGCCGGTCGAACTGTACTGGCAGGATCGCGCGCCCAAGGCGATCAAAGCCGTGCATCAGGTCGCCGGAACCGATCCGAAAGCCGCGAACAGCTACGACCACCCGAACCGGATCACGGCGGTCAAGGTCGACGCGCCGCCGCTTGACGGCAGCAGCGTCACGCTCAGCCTGCCGCCGCTCTCCTTCACGGCAGTCGAGGTCGCGCTGTAGAAGGTGATGTGACGGGAGATTTTAGGGGCGTTCAAGGCAACTGTAGGTTGCACAACGCCCCTACGGACATACCCGCCCGCATAATTCGGTCAATAGGCAAAGGAAAGAATGATGAAAAAGTGCTTATCCTTGACCGTTAAATACGCGCTTCTTTTGTTCCTCCTTCTGCTGTCTGCCAGCGCGGTCTATCCGCAAGACGCCGCCGAAACGCCTACTCTGACGCTCACCAACCCGCTGGTCTCCTACGAAGGCGCTGATCCTTGGCTGACCTACTACGACGGCAACTACTATTTGGCGACGACGACCGGCGCGTCCCTGCTGACGATGCGGAAGGCACCATCGCTGGAAGGGCTGAAAACAGCGACGCCGCTGACGATCTACTACGAGACCGAACCGTCGCGCTGCTGTAACATGTGGGCACCGGAGTTCCGCCTGTTCGAAGGCGACGATGGTCAGCAGCATTGGTATTTTTACTACACTGCCGGGACGTCGGGCACGCTCGACAACCAGCACAGCCACGTCCTCGAAAGCGAAGGCACCGATCCGCTTGGACCCTACCACTACAAGGCGCGCCTGTTCGACCCGGCACAAGACACGTGGTCGATTGACGGCAGCGTGATGGTACTCGACGGCGCGATGTACTTCCTGAACTCGGTCTGGGTGGGCGACTATCAAGAACTTTTCATCGCGCCGATGAGCAACCCGTGGACGATCAGCGGCTCGCGAGTGATGATTTCACGCTCGGACTACGCTTGGGAAAAGTCCGGCTTGAACGTCAACGAGGGACCGGTCGCGCTTCAGCACGACGATCAAACCTTCATCATCTACTCCGCCAGCTACTGCGCGACCGCCGACTACAAATTAGGGATGCTAACCTACACCGGCAGCGAGCCGCTGTCTGCGGCGTCGTGGGTCAAAAATCCTGAACCCGTCTTCCAGCGTTCGGACGCGAACGGCGTCTACGGACCCGGTCACAACGGCTTCTTCACCTCGCCCGACGGGACGGAAGACTGGATCGTCTATCATGCCAACAGTGGACCGAACGAGGGCTGCGGCAGTTCGCGCACGACCCGCGTTCAGAAATTCACGTGGAACGCCGACGGCACGCCCAATTTTGGCGTCCCGGTCGCGCTGGGCGAGGAGATCGCTGCACCGTCGGGCGACAGCGGCATCGTCACGCCGCCGCAGACCGTTGCGACGACTCGCTTCAAGCTCGCGGATGCTGACGGCTATCTGCGTCATCAGAACCTCAGCTTCAGTGTGAGCTTCAGCGTGACGCCGGTCGAGGACTCGCAGTTCGTCGTCGTGCCCGGCTTGGCTGATCCCGCTGCAATGTCGATTCAGTCGGTCAACTTCCCCGGCTTGTACCTGCGTCACGACGAGTTCGAACTTGATCACGCTCGGCTTGAATGACGGCTCGGACGCCTTTGCGGGCAGAGCGACATGGTTCGAGCGTCCGGGATTGGCGGGGGATAGCCCGACCGACGCCATCTCAATCGAGTCTTACGATCAGCCGGGCAGCTACGTTGGGCAGAAATTCGGGGTCGTCGCACTGGTCGCGGAGTCAAGCATGAAGACCGACCGGGTTCGCGCCGACGCCACCTTCGTCGTCGAAACTCAATAGTGGTAGGGGTGGGTCTCAGACCCGCCCGTCTCAGGAGAAATCGACATGAACCGACACCAGCTTTTGCGGCTGATCGCTCTTCTGCTCGCGTGCGTGCTGGTGGGCGGCGTATCGGCGCAGAACGAAGGCGAGCCGGGGGCGCTGCGGAACCCGCTCAACCCCTACGGCGGCGCTGACCCGTGGCTGACTTACTACGACGGCAACTATTACCTCGCCGCGACGACGTGGTCGTCCGAATGGACGATGCGCAAGTCGTCGACGCTGGCGGGACTCAAGACCGCCGAGCCGGTGACGATCTACCGCGAGACCGATCCGTCGCGATGCTGCAACTTCTGGGCGCCGGAGTTCCGCCTGTTCGAAGGCGATGACGGTCAGCAGCACTGGTATTTCTATTACACGTCCGGCACGGCGGGAACCTACAATAATCAGCATACGCACGTGCTCGAAAGCGAAGGCACCGACCCGCTCGGTCCTTATCACTACAAGAGCAGCGTGCTTAGTCCTCAGGACAATAGCTGGGCAATTGACGGCAGCGTGCTCGACCTCGACGGATCGCTCTACTTCCTGTTCTCGGCTTTCACCGATGGTCCGCAGTCGATCTACATCGCGCCGATGAGCAATCCGTGGACGGTCAGCGGCAAGCGCGTGCTGATCTCCAAGCCGACCTTAAGCTGGGAGTCGTCGGGCAATCCGGTCAACGAGGGACCGGTCGCCCTTCAGCATGACGGGCAGACCTTCGTCGTCTTCTCGGCGAGCGCCTGCACCACGCCCGATTATAAGCTGGGGATGGTGACGCTGGTCGGCGACGATCCGCTCGACAGCGCCTCGTGGATCAAGAATCCTGAACCCGTCTTCCAGCGTTCTGACGCCAACGGCGTCTACGGTCCCGGTCACAACGGCTTCTTCCAGTCGCCCGACGGTACGGAAGACTGGATCGTCTATCACGCGGTCGACTTCCAGCAGGGGGCTTGCGACGGTAGGCGGACGACCCGCGTCCAGCAGTTCACGTGGAACGCCGACGGCACGCCCAATTTCGGCGTCCCGGTCTCGACCGACACGGTGATCGCCGCGCCGTCCGGCGACACCGGCATCGACCCGCTGCCGGAACTCGCGCAGCCGCAGCTCATGCGCTTCCAATCCTACGACTATCCCAATTACTATCTGCGCCACGCCAACTTCATCTTCTACATCGATCCGTCGCCTAACCCGCTGGCGGACTCGCAGTTCGTGGTCGTGCCGGGGTTGGCGGATCCCGACGCCGTCTCGATCCAGTCCTACAACTTTCCCGGTTTCTACCTGCGCCAGTTCAACAACGTGATTGTGCTGGCGGCGGACGACGGGACTGACGACTACGCCGGCAGCGCGACGTGGTGGGAACGACCGGGCATTGCCGACTCTGCGGCACTGTCGTTCGAGTCCTACAGCGTGCCGGGGAGCTATATCGGGCGCAAGTTTGGTCTGATCGCGCTGGTCGCGGAGTCCTCGCTAACCAGCGACGACCTGCGCAAAATGGCGACCTTCATCCCGGAATCGTAAGCCAGCGCAGCAGGGGAGCGTCGTCCCAGACCTGCGCCTCGATGTAGTGGTCGGGTCCCAACTTGCCGTCAGCATTGCAGTTCTGCGGCAACCCGTACTGCTCGATCAGGTCGGGGATTTCCGCCAGCACATAGACCTGCCGACGGTAGGGTTTGCCATCGCCGTAACGCATCGCCGGGAAGATGTCGCCGTAGGTGAAGCTCACCCGCAGCGGATCGAACTGATCCAGCGGCACATGGATTTCACTGCTGTGTGCGTACCAGCTTTTGACCCAGTCGCAATCGCCCAACGTGAAATAATGCGGGCAGGCGCGCAGCGGATCGCCGCCCTTGTCGATGAAGCGGGCACGGACGAAGGCTTCCAGTTCGCGCCGGATGCTCAGGTAGTCGGCTTTGCGTTGGCTGGCGAATCCGTCGCCGCGCTGACGCAGCGCTTCCAGCACGGCTTCCGCCTCATCCGCATCCAGATCGGACAGGTTGCGCAGCGGTCCCCGCGAGGTTTCGTAGTAGTGATACAAGTGGTCAGGGATCATCATAAGGATTGTGAGGCGTAAGGAATATTTGAAACCCCTCGGAATATGGCACTGTGGGGCATTAAATGAGCGTGTCTAAAAAGTCAGCTTCTTTGACCCCACCCCCAACCCCTCCCCGAATTCGGGGAGGGGAGCCTACCCGTCCGTTTCTCATGTAAGGATCGACATTTAGCGATCTTCGTGAGATGGCTGGACGTTTATAAACAACCTCATTGAACGCCCCTACGGACGAACGCAAATCGCTCTTTAGCTAACCGCTGAAAGCTGACAGCTTCCTCAAATCCGCTGCTTGAGCAGGTAATAAGCGTCGTTCCAGCGGAGTTCCTGTTTGAACCCGAACAACTGGGTCTCGTTGTCGATCTTCAGCAGTTCGATGCCCGCCATCTCGGCGAAGTCCTCGATGTGCTCCGCCGTTAGCGACAGGCTGAAGCCGGTATGATGGGCGCCGCCCGCGTAAATCCACGCCGCTGCCGCCGTCTTCAGGTTCGGCTGCGGAATCCACAGCGCCCGCGCGACCGGCAGCTTCGGCAGCGGCTCGTCCGGTGGCACCACGTCCACGTTGTTGACCAGCAGCCGGAAGCGGTTGCCCATGTCCATCAGCGAGACGTTGATCGCCGCGCCAGTCTGCGAGTTGAACACCAGCCGCGCTGGGTCAGCCTTGCCGCCGATGCCGAGCGGATGCACTTCCAGCCGTACATCGCCTCGCGCAATCGACGGGCAGATTTCCAGCATGTGCGCGCCCAACACCTTTTGCCCGCTGGGGCTGAGGTGATAGGTGTAGTCTTCCATGAACGACGTGCCGCCTTCCAGCCCGGCAGCCATGACCTTCATCGCCCGCACCAGCGCCGAGGTTTTCCAGTCGCCTTCGCCGCCGAAGCCGTAGCCGTCCGCCATCAAGCGCTGCACCGGCAGACCGGGGAGCTGCACCAGACCGTGCAAGTCCTCGAACGTGTCCGTGAAGGCTTTAAAGTCGCCCGCCGTCAGGAAACTGCGCAGTCCTAATTCGATCCGTGCCGCTTCGCGGACGGAACTGTGTCGCGCGCCGCCCTTGCGCAGATCGGCGGCGAGTACGTACTGATCCTCGTAGGTATTGACCAACTGATCGATCTCGGCGTCGCTCACTTGATCAACGTGATCGACCAGATCGCCGACGCCCCAACCGCTGACGGCGTAGCCAAAGCGCATCTGCGCCTCAACCTTGTCGCCTTCGGTCACGGCGACCGAGCGCATGTTGTCGCCGAAGCGGGCGAGCTTCGCACCTTGCGCGTCGTGCCACGCCGCCGCCGCGCGCGTCCAGACCGAGATCCGCTCCTGCACTTCAGGGTCGCTCCAGTGCCCGACGATCACCTTGCGGTTCATCCGCATCCGGCTCATCATGAAACCGAACTCGCGGTCGCCATGCGCCGCTTGGTTCAGGTTCATGAAGTCCATGTCGATCTCCGCCCACGGGATGTCGTGGTTGTACTGGGTATGCAGATGCGCCAGCGGCTTCTGGAGCGCCGGCGAGTCCGGCGATCCAGTTGCGCGAGGGCGAGAAGGTGTGCATCCACGTGATCACGCCGATGCAGTTCGGCGCGGCATTGGCTTGCATACAAATGCTGTGAATTTCTTCCGACGTGGTGAGCACCGGCTTGAACACGATCCGCACCGGGATCGTCCCGGCGTCGTTGAGCGCGCCGACGATCTCCGTCGAGTGCGCCGCGACCTGCTCCAGCGTTTCCGGTCCGTAGAGGTGCTGGCTGCCGGTCAAGAACCAGACTTCAAATTTACTAAGGTCGATCATGAGTTAAAGCCTCTTTGCCTGAATGAATGTCATTGAGTTGCCGCGCTGCCGTATAAGATTTATGACTAGTCCCTACGACAACCACCAAACCTAGCTGTGTCTCAAGGGCGGGCGCTTGTAGGGGCGTTCAATTGAACGCCCCTACGGACGTATCCGGTTGCTGCTTCACAATTAACCCGCCGTCCCGCTGCACATGACTATCTTCTGCTTTTCTCCCCCTCCCTACGTAGTGGAGAGCGGACAGGGGATGAGGTCGCTTACGCCGGGTAGACTGGCTCGAGCCAACCGTCATCCGTCCAGACCAGCCGGTCGATGTGCATGGTCGGCGTGCCCGCCGCCTCGGCGTCGTAAGCGTGATAGATGATGTAGTCGACGCCATCCTCCTGCAAAATCCCGTTGTGACCGGGACCGCGCCAGCGGTCGGTCGGGAAGGTCACCTGCGTGCCGCCGCCTTCCATCATCGGCAACGCCGTCGCGGTCGACATAAGGTCCGGTGATGCTCTCCGAGCGCCCGACCATTACCCGATAGGTGCTGTCCGCGCCCCGGCAGCAGGCGTCAAACGAGACGAACAGATAGTAATAGTCGCCCTTGCGGACGATGAACGGCGCTTCGATGGCGTCGGGCGGCATCGGGCGCTGCGCCAGCGAGTAGACGGTCGTGTCCTCGATTGAGGGTTTGCCGGTCTCGATGTCGATCCGCACCATCTTGATGCCCGACCAGAAGCTGCCGAACGCCAGCCACGCCTTGCCGTCGGCGTCGATGGCAAGGTTCGGGTCGATGCAGTTGTAGTTGTAGCTGCGCTGCAATTCGATCACCAAGCCTTCGTCGATCCAGTCGAACTCGTCGGCGGTCGTGTCCAGCGTGACGTTAGTCGCCAAGCCGATCACCGAGCGGTTGCTGCCGAAGGTCGACGCGGCGTAGTACAGGTGATACTTATCGTTGAAGTAGGAGATGTCGGGTGCCCAGAGGTTCGTCACGCCGGGAACTGCATCGACCACCCACTGCGGCGCTTTCGGGAACACGCTCACGGGGAAATCACGCTCCCAGACGTGCATGTCGGCGGATTTTCGCGTGCCGATGCCGCTGCCGGTGAAGTAGATGTGATACCCGTCTGGCGACTTGATCAGCACCGGATCGTGAACCTGTCGCAGACTGCCGCTTAACTCGACACTGGTGGACATGCTTGCCTCCGGCGTGACTTCAGGGGTGGCTTGATCTTGCATCCGGGCGAGTGTCGGTAAGCTCAGCCCAACGCCAGCGCCGAGTAGGGCGCTCGAACGGAGAAATTGTCGACGGGTAAGCTTCTTGCTCATATGAGGATTCCTTTAGCTGCTCAATGAACATTATTTGCACTAATTACTCGCTGCATTCGCGTTGTGCATTCGAATGCAGAAGACAGTTTAGGCATGCGCGCGCGAATTGTCAACGTCCCCGCCTACAACCCCTCATTGAACGCCCCTGCATGATTGCTATGCTTAACTCTACGCGAACGCCACTGTTGCGACCGCGTGCGGCGGCAGTTCAACCCGCCAGTTCGCACCATCCGCGCTGACCTTCAAGTCTGCCAGCTTAACCTTGTCCGGTTGATCGGCGCTGTTGCCATCGCGGGCGCTGTCGCTGGCGAGAATCTGCGCGCTGACGACGCGGGAGACGTCCGGGACGCTCAGCGTCACCGACGCCGGTTGATCGAGGTGGCGGTTGGTGATCGTGACGGCAGTGCCGCTCGCGCCGCGCGATGCCGTCGCCGAGACTGCGCTCGTCCGGCTGCTGGCAGCCGCACCGAACCCGTAGGGGATGGTCGCGCCCTGCGTCACGTCGACCGGCAGCGCCATCGCGCCGAGGTGCGGCTTGTGCAGTTGGAAGACGAAGTAGGTCGGCGTGACCCACATCGCCGCGCCTTCGGTCATCACCGAAGCGTGGATCACGTTGACGACCTGCGCCAAGTTCGCCATTGCCAACACGTCCGCTTGATGGTGGAAGCCTTCGAGCGCGACGGCAGTGGCGACCGCGTCGCGGATTGTGCCCGCCTGCTCGTAGGTGATCGGCTCGCGGTGGTTTTCGCTGTCGGGTCCGAACGGACGCGCCTCAGGATGCCAAACGCCCCACTCGTCCAGCGCGATGCCGACCTTGCGACCCTTCATACGCGGATCGCCGGAGTTCGCGGCGAAAGCGTCCTTGATCAGCCCCGCGGTGCGGCGGACGAAATCTTCGGTGCTGTCGGCTTCCCCGATCAGCGAGTAATACTGTGCCTCGCTGAAATCGACTTCCGGTCCGCCGTTGATCCAGTAGTAGTGGATCGAGAAGTGATCCATCAGCCACAGATAGCGCTGGTTGATTTCGAAGAAGTCTTTGTTCCATGCGTCGGTGTGCCCGCAGGCGACCAGTTCGGCGGTCGGGTCGACGTGCTGGAGCATGGTCGCATAGCGGCGGTACTCGTTGGCGTAGCTCTCGACGTCGTAGTGACCGCCGCAGCCCCAGTTTTCGTTGCCGACGCCCCACAGCTTGACGTTGAAGGGAGCGTTCGAGCCGTTGGCGGCGCGCTCGTGCTGCAATTTGGTGCTGACGGTCGTGTTGCAGTATTCGACCCAATCGCACAGTTCTTGCACCGAGCCGCTGCCCATGTTCCCGGCGAGATACGGCTCCGCGCCTAGCAACTTGCACAAGGCGATGAACTCGTGCGTGCCGAGCGTGTTGTCGTCCTCGACCTGCAAGCCGCACGACATCCCCAAGCGCGTTGCCCGCTCGCCGATGCCGTCGCGCCAGTGATAATGATCGGCGTAACAGCCGCCGGGCCAGCGCAGCAGCGGCACGGGCATCGCCTTGAGCGCGTCGACCACGTCCTTGCGGAAGCCGCCGTAAGTCGGGATGTCAGTGTCTTGGTTGCCGATCCATAAACCGTCGTAAGAGCAGCGTCCGAGATGCTCGGCGAACTGTCCATAGACGCGCGGCGAGATCGTCCCAATCGGGCGGTCGCTGCGAACCACTAAAGTTGTTTCATTCATGAGCCTATTGTCTCCAATCTCGTAAAAATAGTTCTATCTCTGTCCCAAGTATGACACGTGCGGTGAGACCAACGGCATAACCATAGACCGCCGCCTATGCGCGCTCAGCAGCAGGCGGCGGGCGAGGCGGTCTTTACTGCATCAAGTGAGCGAAGGCGCGTTCAAGGTCGCGCACCTCGTCCATGCCAATCGAGACCAGCTTGCCAATCGAGGCGGTCTCGATCAGCGAGCGGGCGGTGAATTCCGCCACTTCCAGCCGGTCGAAGGCTTGCAAAATGCTGCCGCCGGTGGTCAGCACGCAGTCGTTTTGCAGCAGCAGCACCGGCGCGCGCGTCGAGATCGTGTCGGCAATCGCCTCGGCGTCGGTGTACTGCGATCCGAACGGCACTTTCGGCACCGCCATCAGCAGAATGTAGCTTTCCGGGATCGTCTTGGTGTCGAACTGGTGCTCGGCGATGGCGTAGGCGGTGATGTAGGGCGCTTGCGCCGTGATGATGCACTTGATCTGCGGGTGGCGGCGGTAAATCGTCTCGTGGAGCCGCACCGCGCGGCTGGGTATTTTGCCGCTTTCGCGCTTGCCGTCCTCGATCAGCACAATCAATTCGACTTCGACGCTCGGTCGGTCGATATCGGTCGGCGTGATCAGGAAACTGCTTTCGTCGACGCGCGCCGAAACCACGCCCTCGGTGCTGATCATCAGGTGGCGCTGGCAGGCGCGGTGCACGATGTCGACCATCAGCTCGCGCAGTTCGCGCTCGCGGCTGCTGTGCGACGCGGGCGTGAACTCCGGCAGCAGGTGATCGTGATGGGTGAGCAGCGTAAGCTGATCGTCCGTCAGCGTGCGAATCTCGCCGAGTCCCTGCGCGTACATCTGTGTGCGCGCGCAGAAGTCGAGCGTTTCGAGTCGC
This sequence comes from uncultured Chloroflexia bacterium, assembly GCA_963826685.1. Taxonomy (GTDB): domain Bacteria; phylum Chloroflexota; class Anaerolineae; order Aggregatilineales; family Phototrophicaceae; genus Flexifilum. The sequence continues at coordinate 182,568 of CAWGYC010000017.1, forward strand.
TGAAAGGCGGCGAGCAGGCTGTCGCCGACCGTCACCGCGCCGTGATTTTCCAGCAGCACGACGTCGTAATCTTCGCCGAAGGCGCTGGCGATCCGCTCGCCCAGCATCTCGCTGCCGGGGAGGGCGTAGGGCGCATAGCCGACCCGTCCGCAGATTTGGCTCGCCTGCGGGATGATGCTCGTGTCGGGGATTTTGCGGACGATGCTGAACGAGACTAACGCCGGGGCGTGCGCATGGATGATCGCCCGCACGTCCGGGCGCATCGCATAGATTGCGCGGTGAAAGGGCAGTTCACTCGACGGCTGGTGCAGCCCCGTGACGCTGCCGTCGGGCAAAATGCAGTTGATGTCGGTCGCGCTGAGTCTGCCTTTGTCGACGCCGGTTGGCGTGATCCAGATGGTGCCGTCGTCGTCGCGAATCGAGAGGTTGCCGCCGGAAAGCGTGGTCATGCCGCCGTAGTAAATGCGGTTCATGATCTGGACGAGCTGCTGGCGCGGCGAGAGTAGATCGAACATCAGTTGTTTTGCCTTCGCTGAGCACCGGTCGAATTTTGACCGTTCAATAGCCGCTGTGATTCAGCTTAAGTGTACCTGATTTGCCCGATCAAAGGGGCAAAACCGGCGCGGATAGTGATGAAATGCGCCAAAGATTCTGACAGTTCTCGAACAGCGGCGAGCGAGTGGCGCCGCGACTCGAATCGGCGGGCAGAGGTGTTGATGTCTCTGCCCGCCAAGAGGTTTGGTGCTGCGTGGATTAGACCGAGGTGCCGACGTCGCTCGGCGGCGGACCGCCGTTCGGTGCGACCGGGGCTTGATTGTTCGGCGCGCCGTTGGGCTGACCGTTACCGCCATTGCCGCCGCGCAGTCCGCCGTTGGGCTGACCTCCGGGGAAGCCGCCGCGTCCGCCGCGACCACCGAAGAACCCGATCTGTCCGTCGAGGCTTAGCGCCACGCCGTCGCGCTGCACCGTCAGCGTGACGGTGTTATCGCTGCCGGGAGTCATGAGCGTCGTCCAATCGACCGAACTGATCGCCTCGTCATTGACCGCCGTGATCATGTCGCCAACGGCGAGGTCGAAGGTCGCGTTGTCGTCAACTGAGACGACCTGATAGCCGGTCTCTACGCCTTCAAGCTGGACGTTGAGCATCATTTCGGCGGCTTGGAGCGGGTCGGTCAGTGGCGCGAACCTGCCGCCGCGACCGTCGCGGCTGCCCAGCGTCACCTCGACGCTCAACGGCGAACCACTGCGCTCAATCGTCAGCGTAATCACGTCACCGGATGCCGCCGCATCGATCACCGCTCGCAGGTCGCTGGCGCTGGTGATCGCGCTGCCATTGACCGCCGTGATCACGTCGTCGACCTGAAGCTGCGCGGTCTCCGCCGGTGAGTTCGGGCTGACCCGCACGATGGTCACGCCGCTGTCGCCGTCGCTGACCGAGATGCCCAGCCACGTCCGCTGCATCTGCATCGGTGGCGCGGCGGTGTCGGTTGTGGTCGGCTCCGGCGTGCTGTCTTGGGCATAGCTGACGCCCACTGCTGAAGCAATGACGAGCAGCGCTGCTGCTCCATAGGTTGCATACTTGCGCATGATCTTTCCTTTCCGTTCGTTACGGATTGTCGATGTTATCGGCACAGGCTCGAATGCTGCGCGCCTCTCGACCGATGAGCGCAAGAATAGCCGGGGCGAAAGTAGAACCTATCCAGAATATGTAAATCTTGTGTAAACCGGCGCGGGTTGGCGATCCTTTTTGTGGGCGGGCAAATTCAGACGAATCTAGCATTATCTGAACACGGTCTGAACAAGTTGACTGTATGCTTATAAGGAAGGCGTGAAAACAAAGAAAGCACCGCAATGAAGACTATTCTGATCGTCGACGACAAAATGAGCGTCCGCCGCATGGTCGCGGATTACTTGGGCGAGAACAACTTCCGCACGGTGGAAGCCAGCAATGGGCGCGAAGCGTTGTTTGTCGCCCGCCACGAGAAGCCCGACCTCGTGCTGCTGGACATCATGATGCCGGAGATGGACGGCTTCGAGTTCATGCGCTTCTTTCGCAAGGAGCGCAAAACCCCGGTGATCATGCTCACCGCCAAGTTGGAGGAGACCGATAAAGTCGTCGGTTTGGAGTTAGGTGCTGACGACTACGTGACCAAGCCCTTCGGCATGGCGGAGTTGGTGGCGCGCATCCGTGCGGTGCTGCGGCGTTCCGGCGAGGAACTCACGACCTCGGAGGTGCTGCGCGTCGGCGTGGTCGTGCTCGACAAGAAGACTCATCGGGTGATGATCGAGCAGCGCGAAATCGACCTGACGCCGTCCGAGTTCGACCTGCTGACGATCTTGATGGCAGCGCCGGGGCAGGTCTTCTCGCGCGCTGACTTGCTAGAGCGGCTCAAGGGCAACACCTTCGAGAACGTCGAACGCACCGTCGACGTCCACGTTCGCAATCTGCGCGCCAAGCTCGAACGCGACTCGCGCAACCCGCGTTACGTGCAAACGGTCTTCGGCATCGGCTATCGTTTCAGCGCGGAGGGCGACGAAAACCCGTGATCAACCGCTCGCTTGCCTTCAAGTGGATCGGCACGCTACTGCTGACCAGCTTGGTCGGCGTGATACTGGTCGGTCTGTTCGCCTACCGAACTACGGTCACCGAGTTTGATCGTTTGCGGCTCGATCAATCGCAGGCGACCTTCACCGATGCGGTGACCACCTACTATCAGACCAACGACTCGTGGAGCGGCGTGGAGAATTGGCTGCGCAGTCAAGGGCAGGGTGGCAAAATCGCATTCCAAACCGCCGCGCTGGTTGATACCAGCGGCGTGATTATCGTCGACTCGGGTCCCTATCACATCGGCGAGTACGTCCCTGCTGACCTGATCGATCAGGGCACGCCGATTGTGGTTAATGGTCAGACGGTTGGCACGGTGCTGGCTGCCTCGCCGCCGCCGGGTCCCGATCCGCGCCAGCAGCAGTATCTGGATCGCACCAATCAAGCGCTGCTGATCGGCGGAGTCGGGGCGGGCGCAGTCGCGCTGCTGGTTGGGCTGCTGCTGTCGCGCCATTTCTTGCGCCCGCTGAGCGAGCTGACGCTGGCGATCCGCGCCATGCGGCAGGGCGACTTGAGCCAGCAGGTGCAGGTACGCACCCAAGACGAATTGGGCGAACTGGCGCAGGCGTTCAACCAAATGAGCGCCGACATTCATCACGCCAACCAACTGCGCGAACAGATGACCGCCGACGTCGCCCACGATCTGCGCACGCCGCTGACGGTGATCATGGGCTATCTGGAAGGGCTGCGCGACGGCACGCTCAAAGCGACGCCGCAGCGCTTTGAGGCGATGTACGACGAGAGTATCCTGCTCAAGCGTTTGATCGACGACTTGCGCACCTTGTCGCTGGCTGATGCGGGCAAGCTCAAGCTGATGCTCCAGTCGATTCCGCCGCGCGAACTGCTGGCACAGGTCAAGCAGGCGTTCGAGCCGCTCGCCGCCGAACAGCAGGTCGCGCTCCAATTGGACGTGAGTGAGGGTCTGCCCGCCGTGCCAGTTGACCGCGAGCGAATGGCGCAGGTGCTCACCAATCTGGTCAGCAATGCTTTACGCTACACTCCCAGCGGCGGGACGGTCACGCTGCAAGCGCGCGCGCAGGGTAGTAGCGTGCAGTTGGTCGTCAGCGATACCGGCTCCGGCATCGCCGCCGGTCAGCTCCCGAACGTCTTCGAGCGCTTTTATCGCGTCGAAGAGTCGCGTTATCAGAATCAAGGCGAGTCCGGCTTGGGTTTGGCAATAGTCAAATCGCTGGTCGAAGCGCATCACGGCACGATTGCCGCCGCGAGTCAGGTCGGCGTCGGCACGACGATCAGCATCACCTTGCCGACCGGACTCGCGTAAATCACGTATAGGGGTAAATCACGGGGTAGGGTGGCGCTCCGGCAGCTTGAACAGATCGTCCACGTTGACGAGTTGCCCGGTCTTCATGGCGATATTGCCGGAAATGCCGACCAGAATCGACGCCGCGCCGTCGATGTGCGACGCCGCTCGGTGATACGGATCGGGCGGTGGGTTGGGCGAGAACAACTGCTCCAACATCACCGGGTCAGCGCCGCCGTGACCGCCCGCAGAGGCAGGTATTTCCACTTCGTAGGGCTGCCCAAACATCGGGTAGGCGAGGATCGTCGCTTCCTTGAATGCGCCTTTGCTGGCGCTGGCTTTGGCGTTCTCGTCGTTGAGCAGGTGGGTGACGTTCTCGCGGACGTCCAACTCGATCCGCCCCTTCGTCCCGGTGATGGCAACGTGCAAGCCTTCCCACGGCGAATAGGCGACCAGACAGTAGGACAGCAGCGCGCCGTTCTGGTAGCGCGCCGCGACGCTGATCGTGTCCTCGGTGGTGATGGGTTCGCCGAACACGTTACGGTCGCGCAGATAGCCGGTTTCCTGCTCGGCGTCCAAGTACAGCCCGCGATAATCCGCCTTCTGGTCGAGGAACAGCGCGAAGGGGTCGTCTTTCGCTTCCGGGACGCCGGTGTAGCGCGTGTAGCTGTAATACTCGCCCCGCGCGTTGGCGTTTTCTTTCCCGTAGAACTGGACGTCGCCCAGCGCAAACACCTGCTTAGGATACGAGTCGATCCACCAGTTCACGAGGTCGAAGTGATGCGTCGCCTTGTGGACGATCAAGCCGCCGCTGTTCTGCTTTTCCCGGTGCCAGCGCCGGAAATAATCCGCGCCGTGACTGGTATCCAGCAGCCACGAGAAATCGACCGCCAGCGGTCGCCCGACCGCGCCGTCCATCACCAGCTTGCGGAAGCGGGTGTAGGCGGGCGCGTAGCGATAGTTGAAGGAGACCCGCAGCGAATGCCCGGTGCGATCAATCGCAGCGTAAATCGCCTTCATCTTGTCGAGGTCGGTCGTCATCGGCTTTTCGGTGATCACGTCGCAGCCCAGTTCCATCGCCCGCACGATGTAGAGGTGATGGGTCGCGTCCATCGTCGTGACGATCACGACGTCGGGTTGCGTCTCGTGGATCATACGGTCGAAGTCGCTCGCCTTGTAGGTCGGCAGCGGCGACAAGCCTTGCTCATTGGTAATGTAGCGGTTGTACCAGTCCATGCGCGTCTGGCTGAGGTCGCAGAGCGCGACCAACTCGGCGGAGTCGCGGTAGGTATCCGTGATCGCGTCGACATACATCCCGGCGCGCGATCCGGTGCCGACCAGCGCATAACGTTTTTTCTCTGTCATAGCGGCTTCCTAATTTAGGTGATTTAGAGACTAATACAGGTCGATCAACGGGACTTCGCTGGGCAAAACGTACTTGGTGACGACGATCCACGTGCCCCGGCTGACGATGTAGCCCATGACCGCGCCGCTGGCGACCATCACGACCGCAATCGGCAGGATGATCGACGCGATCACGACCGCGCCACAGCCGATGACGATGCCGATAGTCCACAGCGGCTGTGCGAAGACTAACTGGATCGACAGCTTGAGCAGGCGTCGGAACGGCGCATCCCATACGGCGATCAAGGTCCACAAGTAGACGTTGACCAGCACCAGCAGGATGGCGACTGAAAACGTCACGCCGCGCGAGACGTAGACGAGGATGTCGTTTGTGCCCATCAACACGAAAATGCGCAAATTGAGCAGCACAAACCCACCCGCGAGGATGTCCAGTATGGCAGCCAAGTAGGCTTTATGCCACGTCCGGCGGATCGTGCCGAAGAAGACCGTAAAGGTCTCCGGGCTGCGGTTCGTCGCCCAGCGAAACATGACGCCCAACAGCCCGACCAGCGCCACCGGGAACGTGATCACCAGTACCGTGAGCACTGCCCACAGGATATTCGCCATGACGGGCGTAGACCAGTGATCCAGCCCGTCAAGCCAACTGCTTCTCATCAGGGTGCGACCTTATCGCTACCCCTTCAACCCACTCGTGGCGATACCTTCGACAAGGTAGCGCTGGAAAAGAATAAACAGGATGAAGGTCGGGAGTAATGATACCCCAAGCATGGCGAAAACGGCGCCCCAATTGGTGATACTGGTCTGGTCGGTGAAACTTCTCAGCGCCACTGATACTGTGTATAGATGCGGGTCGGTCAGGTAGATCAGAGGACCCAGAAAATCGTCCCACGTCCAATAGAACGAGAAGATCATTGCCGTGATGATGGCAGGGGTAAGCTGCGGCAGAATCACGTAGCGGAAGATGCCCCACTGCCCCGCGCCGTCGATCATCGCCGCTTCGTCGAGGTCTATCGGGATGCCGCGAATGAACTGGACGATCATGAAGATGAAGAAGGCGCTCCCGCCGATGCGCGGCACCAGCAGCGGCAAAAACGTATTGAGCCAGCCCCATTGGCTGAAGATGATATACTGCGGGATCAGCAGCACTTCGCTCGGCAGCATCAACGTCAGCAGCATGATCGTGAAGAAGATGCTCTTGCCGCGAAACTTGACGCGGGCGAAGCTGTAGCCGACCACTACCGACGCCCCGACCTGAATCAGAGTGCCCAAGCCCGCGTAGATGAAGGAATTTTTGAAGAAGATCGCAAAGGTGATGCCGCCGAAGCCCGCCCATCCCTCGACGTAGTTTTCCAAATGCACCGACGATGGAATGAGCGAGGTGATGTCGCGTAGGACTTCGTCCGCTGGTTTCAGCGAACTAACAAACAGCCAGATCACCGGATAAAGCATGAACAAGCCGATCAGCCCCACCCCGACGTGATAGACGATAGTCTTGAGCAGTTCTTGCCGACGCTTCAGGGCTTTGTATTCTGCGGCTGACCGCATCCGCTGCTCTTGTGATTCGATCCGGGTTGTCATCAGGGCTACTCCAATTCCGTCTCGTAATAGACCCAACAATTCGACAGCCTGAAGTTGAACCACGTCAGCACCCCGATCAAGCCCAAGAGCACCCACGCCATCGCTGCCGCGTAACCCATCTGGAACTGGTTGAAGGCTCGGTTGTATAGGTAAATGGCGTAGAACAAGGTCGTGTCGAGCGGCGCGCCTGTTCCTCCGGTCACGATAAAGGCTTGCGTGAAGGTTCTGAACGCGCCGATCATCTGGATGATCAGGTTGAAGAAAATGATCGGCGTCAGCAGCGGGAGCGTGATACTGATGAACTTGCCAACTCCGCCCGCGCCGTCGATTTCGGCGGCTTCGTAGAGCGATGCCGGAATCTGACGCAGCCCGGCGAGGAAGATCAGCATCGGCGAGCCGAACTGCCAGACCGCCAGCAGCACCAGCGTCCAGATGGCGGTGTGCGGGTCACCGAGCCAGCGCACCGGCGCGATCCCCAAGAAGGCAATTGCCGCGTTGACCAACCCCTCCGTCCCGAACAACTGTCGCCACATCACGGCGACGGCGACGCTGCCGCCGATGATCGAGGGGATGTAGTAGGCTGCCCGGTAGAGGTAAACCCCGCGCCGGTAGGTGTTCAGCAGCATGGCGATTCCGAGCGCGGCTGCCAAGCGCAGCGGCACCGAGAGCACGACGTACTGCACCGTCGCCTTAACCGCGTGTCCATAGCGCGGGTCTTCAAAGAACATCCGCTGGAAGTTGCCCAGTCCGATAAATGTCCCTTGATTGCTGAGGGTGTCGTAGTTCGTGAACGCCAGATAAAGCGAAATCGCCATCGGAACCAGTGTGAACAGTAGGAAGGCGATGAGCCACGGCGACAGAAAGAAGTATCCGGCGAGGTTGTGCTGCTTGAAATCGCGGCTGCCCGCCGAGATTCTGAGACGCTGGGGTGGCTGGGCTGTCGCTGGCGTCGATGGAACCAGACTATCGCTCATAAATGATCCTTAAAACATATTCTCTTGGCATCAAGCCTAAACGATGGGGACGACCGGGCGGAGTCCGCTGGTGTCCCCATCACTAATTTAGAACTGCCCGGTGTTGCTTATTGACTCGCGTTCGCGCTCAGAATCGCGTTGGCGTCGGTGACGAAGGTGTCGTAACCCTCCTGCGCCGAGACCATGCCGAACAGCACCGGGTCGGTGAATTCGGGTGCTAGTACATTGTTCACGATGTCGCTGTAACCGACCGGGTCGGGCGGCGGAACGGGACTCGCCGTCGAGGAGAGGTCAGCGATGTACTGGAAAATCTCCGCCGTGACCGGATCGACCTTGTCCGCCAGATAGGTGCGCACGGGCGACGACACCGGGACGCCGCGCTCGGCAAACAGCACGTCGTTGGCTTCAAGGTTGTTGGTGAAGTAGTCGATGAACATGGCGGCTTCGGCGGGGTGCTGGCACTGCTGGGTGACCGAGAAGAACATCGACGGCTTGAGATAGTTGGCGGATTGTCCATCGGGAACGCGCGGCATCGGGTACAGCACGAAGTGGCGACCCTCGCCGGCGGCAGTCGTCAGTGCAACTACCTGATTGCTCCACTGGTAGCGCATGGCTTCTTTGCCACTGACAATCGGCGAGCCTTCGAGACCGGGTGCTGCCACGTCTGCCTGCTCGTCCATACTGGCAATCGCGCCATTGTCCATCAGCCGCTTGATCATCTCCATATGATCGACCAGCGGCGCCGGGTCGGTGATCCCGATGGCGGTGCCGCCGCTGTTGAACATCCACTCGCCCGCGCTGAGCAGGATCGACTTCAGGTTTTGATCGTCCCACGGTCCGTAAGCGATGCTCCAGATACCGAGCTTATCGTGGATTTCGTTGGAGACGGTTTCAAAATCATCCCACGTCCAGTCCATCGGCGGCAGGTCGATGCCCGCTTTGGCGAAGGCGTCGGCGTCAAGGATGTAGGTCTGTGAGTTGGTGCCCAGAGACAGACCATAGAGCTGACCGTCGACTTTACCGCTGTCCAGCACCGACTGAGCAATGTTGGAAGCGTCGATCTGTCCAGACGAAAGCATGTCGTCCATCGGCGTGAGCAGCCCGCGCGACGCCCATTCGGTCAGGTAAGCATAGTCCTGCTGCATGACGCAGGCGACGTTCCCGCCCGCGACCTGAGTATTAACTTTTGTCCAGTAATCCGACCATCCGGCGAATTCATAAGTGACGTGAATGTCCGGGTGCTCGGCTTCGAACATCTGGATCACTTGGATGGTGCGGTCGTGACGGTTCTGCGATCCCCACCAAGTGATCGTCAGGTCAGTCGTGTCTTGGGCGGCGACGATCATGACCGACGTGAGCAGCAGCGCTACCACTAGGGTGATGAGAAGTGCAATTTTCGGAGTTTTCATATCTCTGTCCATCGCTTTCATCTAAACTAAAAATTTCAAAAGAGTTTGTGAGTACGGTATCCTTATGTCATTACACCTCCTACAACCTGCTTGACGGGTGGTTCTAAACATCGGTTTGCATTCAGACGATGTTCATATATCATATAGGATATAGGTTTTATTGCAACAATGCAAAGGTTCCAAGATGACGTCGGTCTTTCGCAGTAAGAAGGAAGTGGTCTACGACCTGCTTCGTGAGAATATTCTTCAGGGCAAATACAAACCCGGTTCGCGGCTGGTGATCGATGAACTGGCGGCGACGCTCGGCGTCAGCCAAATTCCCATCCGCGAGGCGATGCGCCAGCTCGAAGGCGATGGCTTCGTGACCATCGAGCCTTACGTCGGCGCGACGGTCGCCGAACTCAACGCCGATTTCATCTTCGAGGTTTTCGCGCTGCTGGAACATCTGGAGATCATCAGCAGCCGCGCCGCTTGCCGCGTGATGTCCGACGACGACTTACAGCAGCTCGCCGACATGATCGAGCAGATGGAAGCCAGCGTCACCGACCCCAGCAAATGGTCGAGAGACAACAAAGCGATGCACCTGTTCATCTGTAGCTGCGCCAAAACCACTTTGATCCACAAGATGATGGAGAAGGTGCTCGACCACTGGGATCGGCTGCGGCTGCACTACCTCAACGACGTCTTCGGCAACCGCATCGCCGCCGCTCAAGCCGATCACAAGCGCATTCTGGCGGCGTTCTACTCCCGCGATCCTGATGAAGTCGAGCGCGTCGTCCATGCCCATAATCAGGGGGCGCTGTCGAGCTACATTCGTCACCTAGTGTCGACGGGTCACGAGGGGCTGAGCAAGGAAGGCTTTCGATGATCGAAACGACGTCGCTCCCAATCGACCGGATTCGGGTAGGGCGGAAGATCACCGGCATGTCGGCGATCTTGCTGCCGTTCACCGAAGCCGGGCAAATCGATTGGGACGGATTCGCCGCGCACGTCGCCCGCACCGCCCAAGCTGGACTCACCCCGGCGATCAACATGGACACCGGCTACGTCAACTTACTTGACGACGACACCCGCGCTGCCGTCCTTCAGCGGACGCGGGCGACGTTAGGGCAGGGAGGGTTCGTCGCGGGAGCTTACGTCGCCGACGCGCCCGGCGCGGCGTGGGATTTGGACGCCTACCGTCGCCAGATCGACCTGATTCAGCGCTTCGGCGGCACACCCGTGATCTTCCAGTCCTACGGGTTGGTCGATCAAGCGTCCGCCGCTATCGTCGACTCGTATGGGCAGCTTGGTCAGGTCTGCCCGCAGTTCATCGCCTTCGAGTTGGGCACGATGTTCGCGCCCTTCGGCAAAATCTATGATCTCGACACCTACCGGGGCTTGCTGAGCCTGCCGCAGTGTATCGGCGCCAAGCATTCGTCGCTCAGCCGCGTGCTCGAATGGCAGCGCCTTGACCTACGCGACGACCTGCGCCCCGGCTTCAAAGTTTTCACCGGCAACGACTTGGCGATTGACATGGTGATCTACGGCAGCGATTACCTGCTTGGCTTGAGCACCTTCGCCCCTGACCTGTTCGCTCGGCGTGATGCGCTCTGGGCGGCGGGCGATCCGGCTTTCTACGAGTTGAACGACCTGCTCCAATATCTCGGCTTCTTCGCCTTTCGCGCGCCAGTGCCCGCCTACAAGCACAGCGCGGCTCAGTTCCTCAAGCTGCGCGGTTGGATCGGCTCGGACGCTGCTCACCCGAAGTCGCCGCAGCGCCCCACCAGCGACCTGCCGGTTCTGCGCGAGATCGCCGCGCGCTTGGGCGTGCTAGCGGGGGATCAGCCATGAGCTACCGCCGTGTCGCCCAACTTCGCACCGCCGATCAATTTCGCGCCTACCTCGCCGAGATCGGGGTGGATATTCCGGTGGACGATGAAATGCAGCGCGGCATTTCCGCGCCGCTCGCCCAACCTTACCGGATTCACGGCAAGACCCTCTCCAACCGCTTCTGCGTTCTGCCGATGGAAGGCTGGGATGCCGGTCTCGACGGTCAGGTGACTGATCTGGTGCGGCGACGCTGGACTCACTTTGGCATCAGCGGTGCCAAACTGATCTGGGGCGGCGAAGCAGTCGCCGTCCGCCACGATGGGCGCGCCAATCACCGCCAGCTTGTCCTCAACCAGACGACCGCGCCGCAGTTCGCTGATCTGCGCGACCTTTTGGTGACGACTCATCGCCAACACTATGGCAGCGGCGACCTGTTGATCGGCTTGCAGTTGACCCACTCCGGGCGTTTCTGCCGCCCGAACAGCCTCGCCTTGGAGCCGAAAATCCTCTATCACCATCCGCTGCTCGACGCCAAGTACGGGCTGCCCGCCGACTATCCGCTCATGACCGACGGCGAGATCGACGACCTGATCGCCGACTTCGTGATTGCAGCGCGGCGTGCCTGCGATGCCGGTTTCGACTTCGTCGATCTCAAGCATTGTCACGGCTATCTAGGGCACGAATTCCTGACCGCTGTCGACCGCGAAGGGCGTTACGGCGGCAGCTTCGAGAACCGCACCCGCTTTTTGCGCGAGATCGTCGCCGGGATTCGCCGCGACGTGCCCGGTCTCCACATCGGCGTGCGCCTGAGCGCCTTCGACTGGATACCGTTCGGACCGGACGACGAAGGCGTCGGCACGCCAGTCTCGTGGTCGCAAGGGCATTATCCCTACGCTTTTGGCGGTGACGGCGACGGCACCCGCATCGACTTAACCGAGCCGAACGCCTTCCTCAGCCTGTTGGAAACGCTCGGCGTGCGCATGGTCTGCGTCACTGGCGGCAGCCCTTACTATACGCCCCACATTCAGCGTCCGGCGCTGTTTCCGCCTTCTGACGGCTACGCGCCGCCCGAAGACCCGCTGGCGGGGGTCGCCCGCCAGATCGCCGTGACCGCGCAGTTGAAAGCCGCGCATCCGACCTTGATGATCGTCGGGTCGGGCTATTCCTACCTGCAAGATTGGCTGCCCAACGTCGCCCAGAACGTCGTCCGCACGGGCAAGGCGGACTTTGTCGGCTTGGGGCGGATGATGCTGACCTATCCGCAGATGCCCGCCGACGTTCTCGCTGGCAAACCGCTGGAACGCAAGCGCATCTGCCGCACCTTCAGCGATTGCACTACCGCACCCCGCAACGGCATGGTCTCCGGCTGCTATCCGCTGGACGACTTCTACAAGTCGCGCGACGAAGCCAAGACGCTGGCAGGACTGAAGAAGGGCGAATGAGCATCATTACGCCTTCCTAAACAGACATAAACAAATTCACTCCACGCGATTCTTTTCTCCCGCTGTCCATGTAACGGAGAGGGGGGTGGGGGGTGAGGTTCGTAGGGGCAGGTTTCAAACCTACCCCTACACATGGAAATTTGTAAACATCGTGAACTTTACGTTTCCAACCGGACGATTGAACTTATGACACCTCATCGCATTGCCATCGTCGGCACGGGCGCGTCGGTCGGCAACCACCTGCGAGCTGTTGAAGCGCTGGGCGAGCGCGCCGAACTGGTCGCCGCCGTCGACCTCAACGAGACTCGCCTCAACACCATCTGCGAGCAGCATCGTATCCCCCACGCCTACACCAGTGTCAGCGTCATGCTCGCCGCCGAGCAGCCCGATCTGGTCAGCATCGTCACGCCGCCCGCGACTCACCAAGCGCTCGCCGTCGAGTGTTTAGAGGCAGGCGCGTGGGTCTACTGCGAGAAGCCGCTGTGCGCGTCGCTGGCGGAGTTCGACGCTATCAGCGCCGCCGAAGCCCGCACCGGGCGTTACGTCAGCACCGTCTTTCAGTGGCGTTTCGGCTCAGCGGCGAAGCACGTCAAGCGGCTGATCGAGACTCATGCGCTCGGCAAGCCGTTGGTTGCCGTCTGCCATACGCTTTGGTATCGCCCGCAGGCGTATTATGACATCGGCTGGCGCGGCAAGTGGCAGACCGAGATCGGCGGACCGACCATGACGCTCGGCATCCACCTGATGGATTTGCTGCTCTGGCTGCTCGACGACTGGCAAGAAGTCCATGCGCTGGCGGACACGCTCGACCACACGATTGAGGTCGAGGACATTTCGATGGCGCTGGTGCGCTTCGGCGGCGGCACGCTGGCGACCATCGTCAACAGCGCGCTCTCGCCCCGCCAAGAAAGCTATCTTCGGCTCGACTTCCAGCAGGCGACCGTCGAATGCTGCGCGCTCTACCGTTACGCCAACGAAAATTGGAGTTTCAGCCTGCCGCCGGACGCCACTGGCTCGGTAGCGCTGGATCAGTGGGGCGCGCTCACCGAAGGCGACGATTTCCCCGGCGAGCATCGCATCCAGTTGGGCGAAATCCTCGACAGCATGGATCGCGGCGAGCGTCCGTTGGTCAGCGGCGCTGAAGCCCGGCGTATCCTTGAGTTCGCCGCCAGCCTTTACAAATCCGCCCATACGGGAAGACCCGTCCGGCGCGGTGAGATCACGCCCGGCGATCCCTACTACGCCGCCATGAACGGCGCTGCGCCCGCCCCAACCTCGCCATGACCGGCACGCCGCTTCCGCGCGAATGGGACGATCCGCCTGCCGAGTTTTCGCTCGCACCGTTCTGGTTCCTGAACGACGACCTGCGCGAAGACGAGATCGCGCGGCAGATGGCGGAATTTCAGGCGCATGGAGTCGACGCCGTCGTGCTGCATCCGCGCGTCGGGCTGCCGCGCTCGCAGGGCTGGATGAGCGAGTCGCTGCTTAGCATGATGCGCTTCGTCATCGAGGAGGCGGCGCGGCGCGGCATGTGGGTGATGCTTTACGACGAGGGCATGTATCCCAGCGGGTCGGCATCGGGGCAGGTGGTTGCCGAGAATCCCGCCTATCAGTGTCGCGGACTGGAACGGGTTGAGATCGCGGGCGACGCGGAGATCGCGCTCCAACCGGATCAGACGCTGGTCGCCGACGTGATCTACAAGGGCGTGCGCTATGCCATCATCGACCGCCGGGTTGACGCGGTGATTCGCGGGCTGCACTTCATCAATGAGGATGGCGAATCACCACCGGAGGACGAGCCGCCCGCCGCCGATCTGCTCAATCCGGACGCGACGTTAGCCTTCCTTCGCCAGAGCTACGAGCGCTATTATCAAGCCTTCGGCGAGTTTTTCGGCAGCACGATTCGCGCCATCTTCACCGACGAGCCGAACCTGCTCGGCAGGTCGCGCGAGACTGGCGTTATGCCCGGCACGACCGGCATTTTGCGCCACGTCAACGCCGCGCTCGGCTACGATTTCGCGCCTGACCTGCCTGCCTTATGGGATGCTGACGCGCCGGAACGGGTCAAAAGAGACTACTTGCGCGCCCTCGATCAGCGGCTTGAGACGACCTACTACGCTCAGCTTTACCGCTGGTGCGAGCAGCATAACATCGCCCTGACCGGGCACCCCGCCGAGCCGGACGCGACCACTATCCTGCGCTATTTTCACCTGCCGGGGCAGGATATTGTCTGGCGCTTCGTCGAGCCGGATCAGCCCTCGGCGCTCGAAGGACGCCAATCGACGCAGGCGAAAGCGGCGTCGAGCGCTATGCTCCACAACCGGCGTCGGCGCAACGCCAACGAGTTCTGCGGCGCTTACGGCGACTCGCTCATCTTCGAGGAACTGCGCTGGCTGGCGAATTGGCTGCTGGTGCGCGGCTGCAATCTCTTGATCCCGCACGCCTTCTACTACTCCGTGCGCGGAGCGCGCCGCTACGAGCGCCCGCCCGACGTCGGCATCCACAGCCGTTGGTGGGATGAGCGCTTCACCGCCTTCGCGCAGGGGAGTCGGCGGTTGTGCTGGCTCAACACTGACAGCCAACAAATCTGCGACGTGGCGATCTTGGGCGAGCAGCACCGGCTCGCGTGGCGAGGCGGCGAAAGTCCTGTTCGAGCACCAGATCGACTTCAACTATCTCGATGCCGACGATCTGCTCCATCGCGCCACCATCGGCGACGACGGCATCACTATCGGCGGCGGGCGTTACCGCGCGCTGATCCTCGACGGTGAGCTAGACACTGAGGTTCAACCGTTCCTCGCTTCGCTGGCGGGTCGGGTGATTCGCTGGAGTGACGACGCCGACGCCAGCCTCGCCGCGCTGTGCGGGCTAGTCACGCCGACCCTGCATGTGACATCCGCTCGTGCCCGGTCTGCGCGTGCGCCACGTCCGCAAGGCGGGCTTCGACTGGTACATCGTGTTCAACGAAGCTGCCGAAGCCGTCCACGTGACTGTCGATCTGGATGGCGCAGCCGTGCTGCTCGATCCCGATACGAACGAGGCACAGCCGTTCAGTGGACGCTTAGCGCTGGCAGGACACGCGATCAAGGTTGTGATGATTTAATCAGCGGCAGGGTAGGGGCGAGGCATGAGGGTGTTAAAAAGTCGCGCTTTGACCCCACCCCCGCGCTGCGCGCTTCCCCTCCCCGACTTCAGGGAGGGGAGAGTGCCTTCGCCCGTTTCAGATGTTCATCGTCAAATTTGATGACGTATCGACACAGTAGGGGTGTTTTTAAACACGCTCATGCCTCACCTCTACCCCGGTGTTCCAGCAAAAGGTGGATGAGCATGAACGCGAAAATAGCGGCGTTGGTTCTGCTGATCGGTGCGGTGCTGGCGGCAGGAATAGTCATGGCGCAGTCGCCGACGATCACGCGCGTTGCCACCGGGCTGCAAAATCCGCGCGGCGTCGCGGTGCTGCCGGATGATAGGCTGCTGGTCGCCGAAGCGGGGGTAGGGCGCGGCGACGCGACCGGCAGGTTGAGCGTGTTCAGCGACGCCAACGGCGATGGCGACTACGACGACCCCGGCGAGATCGTGCCGGTGCTCACTCCTCTGCCTAGTTACAATATCATGGTGCAGTTCAATCCGGGGCGCGACGAAGTGCTCGGCATTGGCGACGTGTTGACGCTCGACGATGGGCGCGCCTTCTTCACGCTCGACGACCACTTCGCCAAGCTGAGCATCGTCGCGCTGGACGCGGCGCTCGAACCGCTCGGCGATCTGGTCACGCGCGACAGCAGCCTGAACGCTATCGCCTACGACTCGCGCCGGGACGTGATCTATGTGGCGGAAAGTTCATTCAACGACTTGGCAGCGGTCACGCTCGACGGCGCGGTCGAGACCGTCGCGCAGTTCGGGCTGCTGGCGCACAACCAGCAAGCGGTTCCGGCGGGCGTCGCCGTCGATCCGATTAGCCGGGGACGTGCTGGTGGCGCTCTTTTCGGGGCAGTTGTGGGATTACTACGGTGCGATTCTCTCCTACATGCCCGGCGACGCCAAGATCGTCCGCGTCAACCCCGACACTGGCACTATCACCGACGTGATCACCGGGCTGACGACCGCGATTGACGTCGCCGTCGACGACGCCGGAAATATCTACGCCGTCGAGATGACCACCCGCTGGGCGACTCCGCCGCTGACCGACGCCTTCGATCTCTACGACCCCGCCGCGCCGCCGGACGCGGGCGGCTATCCGCGCTTTTCCGGTCGCGTGACGGAGTATCCGGCGGACGGCAGCGCGCCGCTGATCCTCGCCGACGATCTCGATACGCCGACCAATATCACCTATCATGCCGGGGCGCTCTACGTCTCGACCGGAGAGGGTACGCCCGGTCGCCCGATTTGGGGGCGTAATGGCGCGACCCGCATCGTCGGCGAACTCTACAAGATCACGCTTGACTCGACCGGCGCAGACTGATCTGCCGACTCAAAACGCGCCGCCAACTCGTTCGAGTCGACGGCGCATGGGGCGGTCTGAATGCCGCGTGTGGTTAGGCGGCTATAACGACCTCAGTGTTTTCGAACTGGCTGTTGTACAGGTCGGCATAGAAGCCGCCCGCCGCCAGCAAGCCCTCGTGCGTGCCCTGTTCCACGATGTCGCCGTCGCGCATGACCAAGATCAGATCGGCGTTGCGGATGGTCGACAACCGGTGCGCGATGATGAAACTGGTGCGGTTCTGCATCAGGTTGTCCATCGCCTTCTGGATCAACACTTCGGTACGGGTATCGACCGAGCTGGTCGCCTCGTCGAGGATCAGCATTTGCGGGTCGGCGAGGATGGCGCGGGCAATCGTCAGGAGCTGTTTTTGCCCCTGTGAGAGATTGCTGGTTTCCTCGTTGAGCACCGTGTCGTAACCGTCGGGCAGCGTCCGCACAAAGTGATCGACGTGGGCGGCTTGCGCGGCGGCGAACACTTCGTCGTCGGTCGCGTCCAAGCGTCCGTAGCGGATGTTCTCCAAAATGCTGCCGTTGTAGAGCCACGCATCCTGCAAGACCATGCCGAACAGCTTGCGCAGGTCGTGGCGGCTGAATTCCTGAATGTTGTGCCCGTCGATCCAGATTGCGCCGCTGTTCACGTCGTAGAAGCGCATCAGCAGCTTGACCATCGTCGTCTTGCCCGCGCCAGTGGGACCGACAATCGCGATCTTCTGACCGGGGTTCACGCTGGCAGAGAAATCCCGAATGATAACCTTATCCGGGTTGTAGCCGAACTGCACGTGCTCGAACTCGACCTTCCCCTTGACGTTTTCCAGCTTGATCGGGCTGCCGGTCTCGACGATTTCTTCTGCTTCGGCGAGGAAGGCGAAGACGCGCTCGGCGGCGGCGGCGGTTTGCTGGAGCACGTTCGAGATGTTGGCGATTTGCGAGATCGGCTGCATGAACGAGCGGGAATACTGGATGAAGGCTTGAATGTCGCCGACGGTGATCATGCCACTGATTGCTAGATACCCGCCGAGGATCGTCACTGCCACGTAGCCCAAGTTGCCGATGAAGGACATGATCGGCATCATCATGCCGGAGAGGAACTGCGACTTCCACGCCGAGCTGTAGAGCGTCTCGTTGTAGTAGTCAAACTGCTCGATGCTCTTGGCTTCGCCGTTGAAGGCTTTCATGACGTTGTGACCGCCGTACATTTCCTCAACGTGTCCATTGACGTGACCGAGGTAGTCCTGCTGCTCGCGGAAGTATTTCTGCGACTTGTTGACTACCAACGCGATTACGATCAGTGACAGCGGGATGATCAGCGCGGTCGCAATTGTCATGATCCAGCTAATCGAGAGCATCATGATGATCACGCCGACCAGCATCGTCACCGAGGTGACGATCTGCGTCAGACTCTGGTTTAGCGTCTGGTTGATCGTGTCCACGTCGTTGGTGATGCGCGAGAGCACCTCACCTTGATTGGTGCCGTCGAAGTAGCGCAGCGGCAGCCGGTTGATCTTCTCGGAGATGTCCTTGCGCAGCTTGTAGGTCACGCTCATGGAGACGCCCGCCATCACCCAGCCCTGAATGTAGCCGAACAGCGCCGAGAGGATGTACAGCCCCGCCAAAATCAGGATGATATTGCCGATATAACCGAAGTCGATCCCGCTGCCGGTGCCCGAAATTTGCCCGATCACGCCCTCGAACAGTTTGGTCGTCGCCTGACCGAGAATTTTCGGTCCAACAATCGAGAACAGCGTCGAAGCCATGGCGAAAATCAGCACGATTGTGATCGCTACTTTGTGCGGGCTGAGGTACACGATCAGCTTGCGCATTGTGCCTTTGAAGTCGCGGGCTTTTTCGCCTTTGATCATCATGCCGCCACCCATCGGTCCGCCGTGCCGGGGACCTGCCGGAGCGCCGCCCCGTTGATTTCCTCTGTTTTGTCCCATCATCATGATGCAAGTTCCTCAATGCCCAGCTGCGACAGGGCGATCTCGCGGTAGATTTCGCAGTTTTCCATCAGTTCGTTGTGTGTCCCCTTGCCGACGACGCTGCCTTCGTCCAGCACGATGATCTGCTCGGCGGTGCGGACGGTGGACACGCGCTGCGTCACGATCAGGACGGTGCTGCTGCCGGTTTGTTCCTTCAGCGCTTTCCGCAGCGCGACGTCGGTCTTGAAGTCCAGCGCCGAGAAGCTGTCGTCGAAGATGTAGATCGGCGCTTGCTTGACCAACGCGCGGGCAATCGAGAGCCGCTGCCGCTGTCCGCCGGAGACGTTGCTCCCACCCTGAGAAATTTCTGTCGCTAGACCGTCTGACTTCTCGGCGATGAACCCGGTCGCCTGCGCGATCTCGGTTGCTTGGCTGATGAGGGCGTCGCTGGCGTTCTCGTCGGCGTAGCGCAGGTTGCTCTCAATTGTGCCGGAGAACAGCATCGCTTTCTGCGGGATGTAGCCGATCTTGTCGCGCAGGTCGTGCTGGGTGATCTGGCGGATGTCCACGCCGTCGACCAAGATTTCGCCTTCGGTCACGTCGTAGAAGCGCGGGATCAAGTTGACGACGGTCGATTTGCCGGAGCCGGTCGACCCGATAAAGGCGGTCGTTTGACCGGGCTGCGCCGTGAAGTTGATGTCGTGCAAGACGTCCGCCTCAGCGCCGGGATAGCGGAACGTGACGTGCCGGAACTCGACCGTGCCGGTGAAGGGTTCTTTGAACGGCTGCGGATTTTCCGGGTCGTCGATAGTCGCTTCGGTTTCCAACACCTCGGCGATACGATCCGCCGAGACCGAGGCGCGCGGCAGCATGATGAACATGAACGACATCATCAGGAAGCCCATGACCACCTGAATCGCGTACTGCATGAAGGCGATCATGGAGCCGACCTGCATCGCCAACTCCGCCACTTGATGCGCGCCGACCCACACGACCAGCAGGGTCAAGCCGTTCATGATCAGCATCATCGCGGGCATCATGAACGCCATGACGCGGTTGACGAACAGGTTGGTGCTGGTCAAATCTTCGTTCGCCTTGTCGAAGCGATTTTCTTCGAACGCTTGCGTGTTGAAGGCGCGCACGACCATGATGCCGGACAGATTCTCGCGGGTGACGAGGTTGAGCCGGTCGACCAAGTTCTGGATGATGCGGAACTTGGGCAGTGAAAGGGTGAAAATCGAGGTGATCAGCCCGATCAAGACGACAATTGCCAGCGCGATGATCCACCACATCGAGCCGTCGGTTTGCAGCGCCTTGATCACGCCGCCGACGCCCAAAATCGGCGCGTAAATCACCAGCCGCATCATCAGCACGATGATCGTCTGCAACTGGGTGATGTCGTTGGTCGTCCGCGTGATCAGCGAAGCGACCGAGAACTTGTCGAATTCGGTGTTGGAGAAACGCTCGACCTTCGTGAACAGGTCGCGGCGCAGATCACGCGCTGCACCCGCCGCAACGCGCGCCGAGAGCAGGCTGACCGCGACCGTACAAGTCACCGAGATCAGCGAGAGCAGCAGCATGTCCAAGCCGGTGCTCATGATGTAGCCATTTTGCAGGCTGGCAGTATCCATGCCGAGCGCGGCGTATTCCGCCTTGACCGCCCCGACTGCCGACTGCGTGATCAGGCTGCTGTCCATCGCATCCAAACGCTGGCTCATAGCGTTGAGGATCGGCGTCCGCAGCAGTGGGGGCATGTTCTTGAGCAGCGCGAACAGGTCGGTTCCGGCGGGCAGGCTGGATAGGTCGAAACCTGAACTCGTGCCCATCGCTGCGGCTTTCGCCGGATCCGCCATAATTTGCTCGATGCCGGTGACTGCGAGGAACGCCTTGCCCATGATCGGGTTCAGCGTATCGATCTCCGCTGTGCCGGTGTCGTTGAGCACGTAGATCGGCTCGTTGACGAGCGCCGGATACTGGCTGACATATTGATTGTAGTCCGCCGAGTTTTGATCGACCAGCGTGTACGCCGCTTGCACGGTCGCTAAGTCGTCGGTGTTCAGAAACAGCGTGAGCTTGTCCAACTCGCTGGCGCGCAGCGCGACCGGGACGGCGGTTTCGACGCCGCCCTGCTGGATGCCCACGTTGACGATCCTGCCCATGTAATCGGGCAGGGTCAGGTCAGCCATCGCCTGCGCGAACAGCAGGACGACTGCCAGCAGGATGAGGAGGAGAAAAGGCTTGAGGTATTTCGCCAATCGTAGCATAGCTGTGTTTCGTGTTACCTCTCTGAAGTCTCGTAAGATGTCATTTGCATAGCGCGCTGGAGCGCGGGGAACAGAATCCGCGCAGCTTCCAGTTCTTCGGATGTGAGCGGCTCCAAATATTCCGCTAGAAAACTGACCATCTGATCGAGCGCCGCCTGCGCGTAAGCGAGTCCTTCGGGTGTGAGTTGCAGCAGCGTTTGCCGCCGGTCGTCGGGATCAGGTTCGCGCACAATCCAGCCGCGCTCGTACAATCGCTGGACGAGTGTGCTGGCGGATTGCAGGCTGACTTTGCGCCTTTTCGCCAATTCGCTGGCGGTCAGAGGCTTGTCTTTGAACTGGGTCAGCGCTAAGAGCTGAATCAGCGTGCCGTCGTCCTCACCCGTTTCGCGCATTCGTCCGCCAATCAGCCTGCCCAGCAAGGGCAGAAATTTGACCAGCGCTTCCGCCGTGTCGAAGGGAGTCCAAGGTGCTTCTGCCATTGGATTCATCAACCTATCTGATAATCAGAGAATCTGATAATCAATATAGTTGAGTATTTCCCCCCTGTCAACGGTTGAGCGCCTCATTTCACACTTTTTTACGAAACGCTGACGTTCCTGCCTGATCGTTACCGTCGGCAGAGGCACAGCGCGCTGTGCCTCTGCAACCAAGCTGATTTTCAACCGGGCGTTAGCCAATACCCAGCAGGTCGCCGTCCGGCGCATGGACTTTGCCGTTACTGCGGCGCGCGTCCGTCAGCAGCGCCGTCAGTTCGTCCTCCGGGTTGCGGAACTGCATCGTGTAGAGCCGCGCGTACAGCCCATTGAGCGCCATCAGTTCGTCGTGCGTGCCCAATTCGATGATCTGCCCGCCTTCCAGCACGGCGATCCGGTGCGCGATCTTGATCGTGCTGAGCCGGTGCGCCACGATCACGGTTGTCCGGTTCTGCATCAGCCGGTCGAGCGCTTCCTGCACCAAGCCCTCAGACTCGTTGTCGAGCGAACTGGTTGCTTCGTCCAGCAGCAGGATCGCCGGGTCTTTGAGGATGGCGCGGGCGATGGCGATCCGCTGGCGCTGACCGCCGCTCAGGTTCATGCCGCGCTCGCCGACGATGCTCTCGTACTGGTTCGGGAAGCTCATAATGAAGTCGTGGGCGTTGGCGGCGCGGGCGGCGGCGATCATCTCGTCCTCGCTGGCGTCCAGCCGCCCATAAAGAATGTTCTCGCGGATCGTGCCGCCGAACAGGATCGTCTCCTGCGGCACAATGCCGATCTGCTCGCGCAGGCTGTGCTGAGTTACGCGGCGCAAGTCGTGGTCATCGAGCCGGATTACGCCGTCGGTCGGGTCGTAGAAGCGCGGGATCAGGTTGAAGATCGTGCTTTTGCCCGCCCCGCTGGGACCGACCAGCGCGAGGATCTCCCCGGCGTGGATCTTCAGCGAAATGTCGTGGAGTACCGGCGCATCAGTCTCGTATTGGAAGGAGACGTGCTCAAAGCTGATTTCACCGCGCGCGGCGGGCAGTTCGCTGGCGTCAGGCGCGTCCTGCACGCTCGGCGCGGTGTCAAGCAGGTCGAATACCCGCTGCACGCCGCCGATTGCCGCGCTGAACTGACCGTACAGCCCGCCCAAGCCGCCCAAACTCCCGGCGATGGAAATCCCGTAAATCAGGAAGCCGGTGATCATAGCGACCGAGAGCCGCCCGGCGATCACCTCGTTGCCGCCATACCAGACAATCGCCGTGATCGCGCTGAAGCCCAGAAACATCATCAAGCCACCGAACAGCGAGTTGTAAATTGCCATCTTCAGCGCAGCGCTGAAGGTCTTCTGCATGGCGACGTTGTAGCGCCCGGTCTCGTAGGTCTCGCGCCCGAAGCTCTTGACCACGCGAATCCCCTGCAAGCCCTCCTCGGCAACCACTGTCGAGTCCGCCAACTGATCCTGAATCCGCGTGCTGGTTTTGGTAATCCGTCTACCGAAGACGAAGGCGACGACGATCAGCACCGGCGCGAGTGCCAGAATGAAGAGCGTGAACTGAGCGTTCATCGTCAGCAGGATAGCGACCGAGCCGACTAAGGTGAGCGTCTGGCTGAGGAGCGAGGTGATGTTGTTGGTCAGCACCGAGCGCATCTGCGTGACGTCGCTGCTCAGCCGCGACACCAGATCGCCGACCCGCCGCGCGGCGTAGAAGTCGAGCGAAAGCTGTTGCAGATGACTGTAGAGTGACGTGCGCAGGTCGAGCACGATTCGCTCGCCGATGTACGCCAACAGGTAGGATTGCACGAAGCCAAAGACGGCTTGCAGCAGGAAAATACCGATCAGCAGCCCCGCCAGCAAGTTGAGCGAACTCGCCTGCGCCGATTGGGTGACGCTGCTGAGGAGCTGTACGATGATCGCCGGGAAGGCTAAGCCGAAGCCGGTCGAAAGCATTAAGGCGACAATCGCCAATCCCATTCGTCGGCGATACGGCTTTAGGTAGCCGAGCAATCGTCGCCAGTTGACCGACTTGAGCGATGGGCGAGCGGTCTCCTCGCTGGTTTCACTTTTCCGCGCGTCTCGGCGCGAACGATTCATCATGTCCGGTTATGCTCCATCTTGGCGTGACGCGACCCCTTCGGTCGCTTGAACCGCTAAACCATAACCGGGTTGTTTAAACTCAATATAAACGGGGGATTGCGAAGTTGGGGCGAAGCTATTCTACCGGCAGCGAAATGGTGAAGGTCGTGCCGGTGTTGGGGGGGCTGTCGACGGCGATTGTGCCTTTGTGCAGGTCGATGATCGTCCGGGCGATAGATAGTCCTAAGCCGCTGCCGTCGGTCGAGCGCCGCCGCGACTTGTCAGCTTTGTAGAAGCGCTCAAAGATGCGCGCCTGATCGGCTTCCGAAATGCCGATGCCGCTGTCGGCGATGGTGAAGGCGATCCGGTCGTCGCGCTGGTGCAGTTCGACGCGGATCGTGCCACCTTGCGGCGTGAACTTGATCGCGTTGTTGAGCAGGTTGAGCCAGACTTGGCTCAGCAGGTCTTCGTCGCCGCAGATGCTCGCTTCGTCCAGCGCGATGTTTAGGTCGAGCGCCTTAGCCGACCACTGCGGCTCGCAGGTCAGGATCAGGTGCCTGATCTGCCGATCCAGCCGGTAGCGTTTCGGCTCGAACTTGACCTGATCGGCTTCCAGCGACGCCAGCTTGAGCAGGTCGTCCGCCAGCTTGGAAATCCGCGTGCTCTCGGTCTCAATGATGCTGAGGTAGTGCTGGCGCTCGTCCGCGCTGAGTTGTTCGTTTTGCAGCGCTTGCGCGAAACCCCGGATCGAGGTCAGCGGCGATTGGATTTCGTGCGACACGTTGGAGATGAACTCCTGCCGCATCGTCTCCATCTGATCCAGTTCCAGCGCCATTTGGTTGACCGTGCTGACCAGATTCCCGAGCACGCCTCTGATCTGACCGTGCTCCTCGAAGCGGGTGTCGTCCACCCGAACGCTGAAATCGCCTTTGGCGATCCGTTCCAGCGCCTCGATAATCGGCTGGTAAACACGCATCTGCTCCTCGGCGAAGCGGGGACGGAACACGTGTACCACCAGCCAGATCGCTAACACGGTCAGCGCCAAGCCCAGCAGCGCGTTGACCACTTGCATCGCTGCTGGCGGCGGCGCCCAGCCGATCAGCCCATACACCCAGTTCGTCAGCAGAAAGGCGAGGCTGATATTCACGATCAGCATCGTCAGAATACCGATAAACCACAGCCGCCCCGCCCACTTCTGCCGACGGGTCATGGCTCGACCTCCATGCGATAGCCCAGCCCGCGCATGGTCGTGATCTTGAAGGTATACCGCGCTTCGGGGAAGCGCTCGCGCAACCGGTTGATGTGAACGTCGAGCGTGCGCTCGTTGCCTTCGAAATCGTAGCCCCAGATGTCCTCGATCAGTTGGTCGCGCGAGCGGGTGATGCCGGGATAGCTCGCCAGATCGAACAGCAGCTCGAATTCCTTCAGCGGCAGCGTCAGCCGCTCGCCGCGCGCTGTGACCTCGTAAGTTTTGCGGTTCATGAACAATTCGCCGACTTGCACCGTCTGCGAGGTGGCGATGCGGTAGCGCTTGAGCAGCGCTTTGACGCGCATCACCAGTTCCAGCGGCTCAAACGGCTTGACCAGATAATCGTCCGTCCCCAACTGGAAGCCGCGAATCTTGTCACTGGTTTCGCCTTTGGCGGTCAGCATCAGCAGCGGGATGTCGTAAGCGGCGCGCACTTGGCGGCATAACTCCCAACCGTCCATGTTGGGCATCATCAGGTCAAGGACGATCAAATCCGCCTTGACCGATTCCAGCTTTTCAAGCGCGTCCACGCCGTCGCCCGCTTCGGTCACGTCGAAGCCTTCTTGCTGAAGAAAGACGCGAGCGAGTTCCCGAATGTGCGGGTCGTCGTCCACGATCAAGATTTTGCTCATCACACCCACCGGCTTGTTCGTCTTCGCCCAGTATAATCCGCCTGTGCGATTCAGTATATCGTCGGTTTGGTCGGGTTCGTCCGAGAGGCTGAGTTAAATCGGAACGAATTCGCCCCCTCTCCCTACGGAGAGGGGCTGGGAGGGGAGGTACTAGCGCAGAAATTCTTCGCGGATCGGGTTGAAGGTATCGACCAGCCGCACGTGCGCCGTGAGCGGCTGGATCGTGTGCGGCAGGTTCGGCGGCACGGCGATCATGTCGCCTGCGCTAAGGCGATAGGGCGTGTCCTCGATGAAGAAGATCACTTCGCCCTCGGCGACGTAAGTGACCTGCTCATGGGGGTGATGGTGTGGCGGATCGGGCTGCTCGGCGGGACCGTCGGTGCAGTCGATCACGACCATCATCAGGTGATCGGTGTGGGTCAGATAGCGTGTTCGTCCTTCGCCCACGACTTCGGGCGTCACTTCGCTGTGCAGGGTCGCTGCGGACATGGGTGTCTCCTTGCCGGTGGATAATTAATGGAGGGGCGTAATATATTACGCCCCTACGGACAAAGCAAACGGATCAAGCGATTGGTTGTAGGGGCGGGTTTCAAACCCGCCCCTACCGGCGAATCAAATGGATCGCTACCGTGCCAGCCAACCGCCATCGACCGGGATGATCGCGCCGTGCAGGTAATCCGCCGCTGGCGAGGCGAGGAACACCACCACGCCCTTCAGATCGGCGGCTTCACCCCAGCGTCCCGCCGGGATGCGCGCGAGAATCAACTCGCTGCGCGCGGCGTCGGCGCGGAGCGGTGCGGTGTTGTCGGTTGCCATGTAACCGGGGGCAATCGCGTTGACGTTGATCCCCAGCGCCGACCACTCGTTCGCCAGCGCCCGCGTCAAGCCCATCACGCCGCTTTTGGCTGCCGTATAGGACGGCACTAGAATCCCGCCCTGATACGACAGCATCGAAGCGACGTTGATGATCTTGCCGCTCTTTTGCTGAGCCATCACGCGCCCCGCCGCTTGCGAGAGGAAGAACAACGCCTTGAGGTCGATCTGGATCACGCTGTCCCAGTCGTCTTCGCTGAAGTCGAGCGCAGGCGTCCGCCGGATGATCCCTGCATTGTTGATCAAAATGTCCAGTCCGCCGAGTTGCTTTACCACGTCCGCGACGGTCTGGTTGAGGTCATCAATCGAGGCTTGCGCCAAGTCGAGGCTGATGTTCATGAAGCGCCGACCGAGCGCGCTGACCTGATCGCAGGTTTCGGCGCAGTCGGGCGTGCGATCCAGCCCGGCGACGTCCGCGCCCGCTTCCGCCAAGCCGACCGCCATCGCCTGACCCAAGCCCCGGCTCGCGCCCGTCACCAGCGCGACTTTGCCGTCCAGACGAAAATCGTCGAGAATACTCATCGTTTTCGCCCTTACCTCAGCGTCGTCATGGCGACGGCGTCCATGTCGCTGAAGGTCTGGTTCTCGCCCGCCATCGCCCAGATGAAGGCATAATTGCCGGTGCCCATCCCGGCGTGGATCGACCAACTCGGCGAGATCACCGCCTGCTCGTTGCGAATGACGAGGTGGCGCGTCTCGTCCGGCTCGCCCATCAGGTGAAAGACGACGTTATCGCCCGATACGTCGAAGTAGAAATAGACTTCCATCCGCCGCGCGTGGGTGTGAGCGGGCATGGTGTTCCACATATTGTTGGGGTCGAGCAGGGTCACGCCCAGCACTAACTGGCAGCTTTTCACCCCGTCCGGGTGGATGTACTTGTAGATCGTCCGCTCGTTCGAGTTGGCGATGCCGCCCAGATGTGTCGGCGATGCGCTGCTGATCGGGATGTGGGTCGTCGGGTAAACAGCGTGTGCCGGGGTGCTGGTGAAGTAGAAATGAGACGGGCTGCCAGAGTCGGCGCTCTTGAACTGCACCGACTGCGCGCCTTTGCCGACGTACAAGCCGTCGAGCTTCGCCATCGAGTAATCCGAGCCGTCGACCGTGACCGTGCCCGCGCCGCCGACGTTAACGATCCCGACTTCACGACGTTCCAAGAAGTAATCCGCGCCGAGGTCTTTCGGGCTGGCGGTCAGTTCGAGCGACTTGGTGACCGGGCAGGCACCGCCGACGATGATCCGGTCGATGTGGCTGTAGACGAGGTTGATCGCGTCGTCGCTGAACAGGCGCTCAATCAGAAATTCGTCGCGCAGTTGATCGGTGGTGAACTGTTTGACCTTTTCGGGGTTCGAGGGATAACGCATTTGCATGGGACTTCCTTTCATAAAGATGTTTTTCGTAGGGGCGGGTTTTAAACCCGCCCCTACACAGACGTAATCACAGTTCCAACAAGTATAGCTGTACTTTACCGCCGAAGTCCGACGCATACAGAATCCGGCTGCCATCCCAATCCCATGTCGGGTGGCAGTGGCTGCTCTGGGTGTGCCATGAGGTTTTATGCGTGGCGAGGACTTGGTGCGTCGCCTTTTCGCCGGAGATGTCGATCAGCACCAGATCGTCCAAATCGTCGCCGACCAGCACGGTATTGTCCGGGTTGGCGTGATAGTGATTGCAGTAGTAGGGCAGGTCGATCTTGCGCACTAGCTTGCCGTCCCGATCCATCAGTCCGACGAACGGGATCATCGCGTTCTGGTTTACTTTGGTCTCCGTGACCACCGCCTGTGTGCGATCCGACGTGATCGTGCCGTCGTGACCGGGACCCCGGTCGTCGAAGAAGACGTAACCGTCCTGCGTCCAGAACTCGTGACCGATGGAGTCCTGCTCGTCTTGGCGGAAGCAGGGGCGCACCTCGTGCGAGACGAAGTCCAAGAACCAGATGCGCTGCTGCACCAAGTTCCAAGGTCCCTCATGGCAGAAGGTCCCCAGCGTCGAATCAACCGGCGAGAACTGGAAATGCCCGACCTGATGGGTGTCCTTGAACACGTCGAACGCGCCGGAGCCGTCGATCTGCGCCAGCGTGATCCGCCCGTCCTTGATGGCGTAGAAGCGCTCCTTGAAGCCGCTGTAGTTTGCGCCGTGATAGTGGATCGGCGAGTCGCTGGACTCGTTGCGGCAGAAGGCAACGTACAGCCGGTTCGGGGCAATCGAGGGGACGCTCGCCATCTCGTAGCTGCCCGACTCGGTATAGAGCAGGGTGGTCACGCCGGTGGTCGTGTCGAGTGCCTTGACCTCGGACTTGGTCGTGTAGGCGATCAACTCGCCGTCCGGCGTCTTGGTGACAGCGTGCGGCGCGCGCACCACGTCATCGCTGATCTGCTCGATCTCGCCGCTGTCGAGGTTCAGGCGGAAGATGTTGTACTTCGGGTCGTCGTGGGGAGCCTTGTCCTCGCCCGACGCGCGATCCGACTGGAAGATGATCTCGTTCTTGCCGCGCACGAACGAGTTTTCGGTGAAGTACATATGTACGTTGTTGCCGGTGCTGGTCAACTGCTTGATCGTGCGCCCGGTCTTCTCGTCGGCGAAGGTGGTGATCTCCGACTGCCATTTTTGACCGATCATGGTGGGTGTCCTTGTAGGTGCGAGTTTAAAGTAATTAGTTCTTTGCTAAAGAGATGCGCATATTTCTTTTGCTTCTCTACAACCTCACCCCCCAACCCCCTCTCCACAACGTGGAGAGGGGGAGCTAAGCGTAGCGCAGCGGGGTGAGGTCTCACAGTGGCGTAATCTTGAGTTCAAATTCCGTCCCATTCACCGCCGTGCTGATGCGCTTGATCGTGCCCGGTCGGTCGTTGATCCGGCTGACTTCCGCCAGTTGCTCGACCTTGAAGGCTGCGCCGTCCGCCGTCACGCGGATCGCGTTGTGCTTCCCGCGAATGACGAGGCTTTCGCTTTCAAGCACTATGTTGCCCCATGTCACGAACGATTCCTCAATCAGCAGCGGTGCGCCCGCGAAGCCGAACGAGTCGTGGATCGATGCCACGCCGGTCTGCGAGTTGAGCGTTAGCGTCCGTCGAGCGCGGATCAGATCGGGCAGATCGTAGGCGGTCTGGAAGTCCACAACGACGAATTTTACGCCGTCCCGCTCGCCGTGCTCGACGATCACGCCGTGATACTGCTTGTGCCCGCCGAACTCCGGTCCCGGCTGTTCCGCGTGCCCGCCGATCATCGGGATGTTATGCAGATAAGCGTTATTGAACGGGTTGTCATAGCGCCCCTGCCGGAAATAGTCTTTGGCGTACTTGCCGCGTCCCGCGTCAGGGATCAGGCTGTCTCCGCCAAGATGATAGACGAAGCTGCCCACGTCGACGTGGCTGTGATGCCCGTCGGTGTGCCCGGCGGTGACCGCCAGCACGACTGGCTTATCGCCTGCCATGCCGACCAGCTTGACCACGCCGACTTCCGGCAGGATGTAATCGTGCTGAGGCGGCAGCGGCGTATCCGCGCCATCCCACCACACGATCTGGCGCAGCAGGATCGCCAGCTTGGCGACCGAATAGCTCTGTTCGTCGGGCTGCGTGCTGCTGCCGACCAGCGCGCGCAGTTCAGGCACGCCGGTGCGCTCCGCCAGCTTCTGCGCGATCCCGGCAGCGAGGTAGACCTCGTCGGGCGCGTCGCCGAAGTTGAGGTAAAGCGGCGGCGTCAGCGCCATCCCGACTGGATAATAGGCGATGTCTTTGAGTCGCTCTTGCGCCAGCAGATCAAGCTCGCCGCCGCTGATCTCGCGCAGCAGTTCGGCGACGGTGACGTAGTACATCAAGCCATAATTCCAGTAGCCGACGCCCTCGATGCTGCCGCCGTCGCCTTCGAAGCCGGTGGCGATGTAGGCGGCGAAGCCTTCCAGCACCATCGACAGCGCTTCCGCCAGCGTTTGCACGTCTTTTTCCAGCCGCAAGAACGCCAAACCGACGCTGCCGTTGACCACGCCGTTCCAGTTGAGCGCGCCCTTGAACCACCAATGCTTGCGTCCGTTGGCGAGGTAGGGCTTGAAGATGTGGCGCTCGACTTCTTGGCGCACCCGCTGCCGGACTTCCGGCGCAAGGTCGTCGCCGATCAAATAGATCAATTCCGCCAGCGTCGCGCCGGTCTCCGCCGCGAACAGGTCGATGCTGTCCGGCTCGCGCGTCAGTGCCGTGTGCGCCCCGAACGGCTGATCGCGCATGACCGTCGGGTCGATGCGCCAGTAATCCGGTCCCTGTTCCTCGTGAGCGGGCAGCACCCACGACGTTTCCTCGCAGATCGCCCAGAGCAGGTCTTGGATCGGGTCGATCATCGCGTGATCGCCCATGATGTACTCGACCAGCGCCCGCGCCAGCATCGCCCGCCGCTGGAAGTAGGGGGTTTGATAGCCGGGACGTTCGCCGTTGCGCTCGAACTCGCGGTAAGACGTGTAAGTCAGCGGCGGGATCGGCTGGACGGTGGGGACGACGCCGCGAATCGCCACCAGCATTCGCGGCGTGATTGCCGCGCTGCGGACTTGAGCGCGCAGGTCGCTCAGTGGGGTAGGGTGGGTCAGCCAGCCTTTGAGCTGGTCAAGTGAGGGTTGGTGCATTTTGGTTCGCTCCAACGAGAGACAATTCATCGGCGAAGTGGCAGGCAACGCCGTGCCCGTCGGCACGCTCGTGCCATTCCGGAACCTCCCGCTTGCAGACTTCTTGAGCATAGGCGCAGCGGGTGTGAAAGGCACAGCCGGATGGCGGGTTTGCCGGGTTGGGAACGTCACCTGTCAGGACAATCCGCTCGCGCGTGAGGTCGGGGTCGGTTGATGGCACGGCGGAGAGCAGCGCTTCGGTGTAGGGGTGCAGCGGATGGTGATAGAGGGCGCGGGCGTCGGCGAGTTCGACGATCTTGCCGAGATACATCACGGCGACGCGGCTGCTGATGTGCTCGACGACCGATAGATCGTGGGCGATGAACAGGTAAGTCAAGCCCAACTCGTTTTGCAAGTCTTGGAGCAGGTTGACGACCTGCGCCTGCACCGACACGTCGAGCGCCGAGACCGGCTCGTCGCAGACGATCAGGTTCGGACGCAGCGCCAGCGCCCGCGCGATCCCGATGCGCTGGCGCTGCCCGCCGCTGAAAGCATTCGGGTAGCGATTCATGTGTTCCGGGCGCAGACCAACTTTACGCAGCAAGTCCGCCACCTCATCTTTGAGCTGGCGCGGCGGCTTGCGCTGGTGGATCACCAGCGGCTCGCTGACGATGTCGAGCACGGTCATGCGCGGGTTGAGCGACGAGAAGGGGTCTTGAAAGATCATTTGGATTTCGTGGCGGTAGGCTTGCAGTTCCTTGCGCGTCAGCGTGGCGAAATCGATCACCTTGTCCGGCGACGTTCCGTTTTGTTGTAGGGGCGCAGCGCGCTGCGCCCCTACGCCGCCACTGTCAGCGGTCTGTAGGGGCGCACGGCTGTGCGCCCGCGCATCTTCTGGTGCTTCGTGAAACAGGAGTTCGCCGCTGGTCGGCTCGTAGGCGCGCACGATGCAGCGTCCGGTCGTGGTTTTGCCGCAGCCGCTTTCGCCGACCAAGCCGAGCGTCTCGCCGCGCCGGATGCGGAAGCTGACGCCGTCGACCGCGCGCACTTGACCGACCACCTGCTTGAGCAGCCCGCGCCGGATCGGAAAGTGCATTTTCAGGTCTTTGACTTCGAGTAACAGGTTTTCCATAGCTTTAAGCCGTTTCCGTATACAACGTGCAGCGGACCCAGTGATCCGGCTCGACTTCGACCAGCGGCACGTCGCTCTGACACCCGGCTTTCTTGACCTTCACCGGGCAGCGGTCGATAAAGGCGCAGCCTTTCGGCACGTTGAACGGGTCGGGGATGATGCCGGGAACCGGGTGCAGCTTCGTCCGTTGGTCGTCGCCCATCGTCGGGACGGACTGGAGCAGCCCAATCGTGTAAGGATGCGCCGGGCGCTTGAGCAGCGTCCGCCGCTCCGCCACCTCGACCACCTTGCCCAGATACATCACCGCGATCCGGTCGGCGGTCTCGTTGATCACGCCCAAGTTGTGGGTGATCATCATGATCGCCGAGGAGAAGTCTTGCTGCAACTTGCGCATCAAATCTAGGATTTGCGCCTGAATCGTCACGTCGAGCGCCGTCGTCGGCTCGTCCGCGATCAGCAGCGACGGGTTACACGACAGCGCCATGGCGATCATGGCGCGCTGGCGCATCCCGCCGGAATACTGGTGCGGGTAGGAGTGGATGAACTCGCGGGCGTTGCCGATGCGGACGGCTTCGAGCATGGCGACCGCCCGATCTTCCGCCTCGACCTTATCGACCTGCTGGTGCAGGATGATCGCCTCGGTGATCTGATCGCCGATGGTGTGCATCGGCGAAAGCGAAGTCATCGGCTCTTGGAAGATCATGGCGATCTCGTTGCCGCGAATGTCGCGCATCAGCGAGCCGGTCGGGTCAATCTCGACGAGATTCACCTCATCGCCATTGCGCCGACGGAACAGAATTTTCCCATGCGGGATCGAGGCGACGCGCTTGGGCAGCAGTCGCAAGATGCTGTGGGCGGTCACGCTCTTGCCGCAGCCGCTTTCCCCGACCACGCCGAGCGTTTCTCCTTGCCGGATGTTGAGCGTCACGCCGTTGATGCCGCGCACAATCCCGTCCAGCGTGCGGAAGTCGACCTCGACGTCATCGATCTCAAGGATGTTTTCGGGGTTCATCGGCTTCCTCAGATCGTATACGGGTCGGATGCGTCACGCAGACCATCGCCCAAAAAGCTGAACGCTAAAATCACGATGACGATCACAATCGCGGGCGAGAAGACCCAAGGATAGAGCGCTAGCGATTGCAGGTTTTGCACCTCTTGGAGCAGGACGCCCCAACTGGTCGTCGGCGGACGCAGCCCCAAGCCGAGAAAACTGAGCGCGGTTTCGGCGAGGATCATCGCCGGGAGCGAGAGCGTCGCCACTACGATGATCTGCCCGATGGTCGCCGGGATCAGGTGCTTGAAGATGATCCGCGCGTCGCTGGCTCCGGCGAGCTTTGCCGCCATCACGTAGTCGCTCTGGCGCAGCGAGAGCACCAGCCCGCGAAGCTGCCGCGCCAGCCACGTCCAGCCGATCAGCGACAGGATCAGCGTGATGGCGAAGTAGGTCTGGATTTGCGACCAGCCGGCGGGCACAGCCGCCGACAGCGCCATCCATAACGGGATTGAGGGGAAGGCGCGCACGATCTCGATCACGCGCTGGATGCCTTCGTCGATCAACCCGCCGAAGTAGCCCGAACTGATGCCTAAAACCGTCCCGAATACCAAGCTGAAGATCACGCCGATCAAGCCAATCGTCAGCGAAATCTGGCTGCCCAGCACGATCCGCGAGAACATGTCGCGCCCCTGCCGGTCGGTGCCCAAAAGACTGACCGTGCCGCCCGGTGCTTGGAACAGGTGCAGGTCGGTTTCGATCAAACCGAATAGTTTGTAAGACTCGCCGTGCGCAAAGAATTCTAAGTAGACTTTTTCATCGGTCGGGACGTAGACCCGGTGCAGGTCTTTGTCGAATTCCGTGTTGACCGTGTAGATAAACGGGTGCAGTTGACCGTTGTCGAACCAGTAGATCGGCTGTGGCGGCAGGTAAATCTGCTGCGAGAAGCGCGTCGTCAGCCCGTAAGGGGCGACGAAGTTGCCGAACAGCGCGATCAAGTAGTACGCCAGCACGATCACGCCGCCGATCAGCGCCGCCCGGTTGCGCCGGAAGCGCCGCCAGATCATCGTCCACTGCGAGGCGGCGAAGCGGGCTTCGTCTTCCGTCAGCCCTTGAACGTCGTTGCCCAGCGCGCGGGCATCGTCGCGCTCCGCCAGTTCGCGGTAGAGGTCGCGCAGCTCGCTGGACTGTTCTTCCAGTGTTTTAGGTTTCGTAATCATGAATAGACAATCCTCGGATCGAGCCACGCCAGCACCAAATCGGCGACCAGATTAGCGACCAGCAGCATCACCGACATCAGCAGCAGGAACGTACCGGCGACGAACATGTCTTGACTTTGCAGCGACCGGAGGAACATCGGTCCGGTCGTCGGCACCGAGAGCACCACGCCGATCAAAATCGATGCCGAGATGATTTTGGGGATTTCCAGCGCGACCACGCTGACCACCGGGTTCAAGGCGGAGCGCACTACGTAGCGGTTGATCACCACGCGCTCTTTGAGACCTTTGGCGCGCGCCGTCGTCACGTACTGCTGGTTGAGCACATCGAGCATCCCGTTGCGCATGATCCGCATCAACTGCGCCGTGCTTGCCAACCCTAGAATGACGGCGGCGGGCCACAGATGCAGGAAGAAATCCCACGCCATCGCCGGACTCATCGACTGGTTGGCGAACTGGGGCGACTGGCTGCCGATCACGTCCCAGCCGAGTAGAATGCCGCCGATGTAAATCCAGATCAGCGCCAGCAGGAATCCCGGCACCGACAAGCCGAGGAAGGCGACGGCGGACAGCGCCGTATCGCCAATCGAATACTGGTGCGTCGCCGAGTAAATGCCAATCGGTATCGACAGCGCCACCATGATCACAATTGAGCAAGCGCCCAACAGGATCGTGTACCAGATGCGCCCCTGAATGAGCGACCAAACGTCGGTCGACCATTCGTAGGAATAGCCGAAATCGCCCTTCGGAAAGCCCTCAATCCACTTGACGTACTGAGTCAGAAACGGTTCGTCCAGCCCGTAGCGCTCGCGCAGGAGTTGGGCGGTCTCGTCCGACATGCCGCCGCCGCTGGTGCCCTGCGCTGCTTGGAGCGTGTTCATGAAGTCGCCCGGCGGCAGTTGGATGATCGTGAAAGAGATGAAGGAGATGATAAACAGCATGGGAATCATTGCCAGGACTCGCCTGACAACGTAGCTAAGCATAACGACCTCCTGAAGAAACGGCTGAATCGGAACCGATGGGGGCAGCCAAGCTTGCAAAGCAAGCCGCTGCCCCCTAAACACTGCGTTTCTTCAGTCAGCTATTGATTGGCTGCGCCGTCCGAAAAATAGAACTGGGCGGGATCCATCGTGCCGGGCGTGAAGATGATCCAGTCGGCAGTATGGTTCTGCATCACGTTCATGAAATTGTTCTTGACGACGACCGGATTCGGGACGCCGCCGACCGTGCCGATGGTCCACAGGTTGACGGTGGACATGTGCACGATCTCTTTGCCGAGTTCAAGCTGGCGGGCGGGATCGGTCGTGACCTTATATTCGTCGTACAAATCCATGACAGCCTTGAACTCGTCGGACGGGGCTTCGCCTTCCGTACCGCCGCTCTTGTACCAAATGCCGAAGGCGGGTGCCATCCACGAGCGCTCGTCAAAGGGGAACTGGTAGATCGGGTCGACCATCGGCACTAAGCCGCGATCCGTCGTCCACGTCGCCACCATCACTTCGTTGGCGGTCGCGCGGGGCCAGTAAGCGTCGCGGGTCTCGACGGTAACTTGATTCTTGATGCCGACGTCGTTCCACGCCTGCGAGACGAGTTCCCAAGCGTCGCCGGTGCCGGTCGCAGTGTTCGACGTTTCGATGTTGAGCAGAATTTCGGTGCCGTCGGCGAAGGTGTAGTAGCCGTCGGCGTCTTTGGTCAAGCCGATTTCGTCGAGCAGGGAAGTCGCCAGCGTCGGATCGTATTCGCCGTCCACGTTGGCGATTGACGCATCGTAGTAGGGTGAATCCGGCACGACGGTGATCGTCTGCGGGAAGCCCTGACCTAGGAAGGCGACCTGATTGATCTGGTCGCGGTCAATGGCGACCGACATCGCGCGGCGGAAACGAATGTCTTGGAACAGCGTGCGATAGTTCGGGTCGTCGTAGCTCTGGTTGAACCACAGCGTCGCGGCGGATGCCTGCGCTTGGGGCCACATCAGCATGTGATAGTTGCCCGCTTCGGCGTTGTCCTGATAAACCGGATACTGGGCGAGGTCAATGGCGCGCGCCTGCATACTCAGGTCGCCGGCGATGCCCATCGCGTTCACGCCCGCCGTGTCTTCGACGAAGTGGAAGTAAATCTTGTCGATGTAGGGGAGCTGGTTGCCTTCAGGGTCGACCGCCCAGTAGTACGGGTTGCGCTCGGCGACCATCAGGGTTGTGCCGGGTTCGTACTGGGTGATCTTCCACGCGGTCATCATTGGCTTATCGACGTTGTAGTCGGAAGCTTTTTCTTCGAACAAGTCATAGCTGCCGGTGTCGCTGTAGGCGGGGTGGAACTGCTCTAGATAGTGCTTGGGCGCGTAGAAGCCGAAGCGCTCGAAGCCGAGGGGCCAGTTATTGCCGTGAAAT
Organism: uncultured Chloroflexia bacterium; assembly: GCA_963826685.1. Lineage (GTDB taxonomy): Bacteria > Chloroflexota > Anaerolineae > Aggregatilineales > Phototrophicaceae > Flexifilum. Next base: position 219,274 of record CAWGYC010000017.1, read on the forward strand.
GCCAAGCCGACCGTTTCCGCCAAGCCATTGGGGGCGGCGAAATGGAGCGTAATCGTGTTGTCGTCGATCTTTTCGAGCGTCATCGGCTCGCCGCCTACCATCCACTCGCTGTGGATCGCGGCGGTGACGTTGGGGTCGGTCTCGATGGCATCCCACCAGAACATCACGTCGTCGACGGTGAAGGGCACGCCGTCCGACCACTTGAGACCTTCGCGGAAATGCAGGGTCAGCGCTTTACCGTCGTCGCTGAACGTCCACGTATCCGCCAGTCCGGGCTGAATATCGCCGGAAGGGTCGCGGGGCCAGCGCAGCACGGGGTCGTAAATGATGCGCCCGAAGGCGTGGAAGTCGCTGACACCGCGCCAAGCCCGGTGCCAGATACCGCCGTAGACGCCAACGCTGTCCACCGGCTCGACGACGCGCGGATTTGCCGGAAGGCGCTCTTCGACCGGCGGCAGCTCGCCAGAAGCGACCAAAGCGTCCAGTTCGGGCGCTTCTTTGTACTGCATATCCTGTGCGGAAACGACGATGCCAGAGAGGAGGACGGCGGCGAATACTGCGGCGAGAATCACTAAAAAGCGTTTATGGGACATGACTTTTTTCTCCATAATTTGCACAAACTGTGTCTTTAGGCGTTCAGTCACTCAGGGTCTTTTGTGGTTTGTTTGCCTCCCATTCTTCGTATGCTTACGGAATGGTCTTGCGGTTAGTGTTAGCGCTAACTCCTAACCACTCATCTGAGGTTTCCTCAGATAAAGTGTGCCGCGCAACCGGGTTGAACCATTCGGATGTTTATATCTGCGCTGCCAGAGGGTTGGCGTAGTGTTATGTTAGCGCTAACTCGATTCTGACGAGCAAAACAGCCATATTATTTTCATTCTATTGGCATAGTAAAGATTTGTCAATCAATTGCGGAGACGCACTATCGCTTGCCTTGATCCACCGGATTGTCGCCCAGATGAGGAGAACTGATCAAGTCTTAAGCGGATTCCGCGGAGGGGAAGATGCGTCTTTGTGTCGGGTGACTCTTGCTCGACGCGATATAAATGAGTACCGCCGTCCATTGATGGCGGTACTTGCGTCCTAGACTAAGCTGGGTTAGCGTTAACGTAGATAGCGATGGAATCAACGAAGGCGCAGCGCAGCTAGCAAAGCAGATCATGTCAAAACGACACCAGCGAGTCACGATTGAGGATGTTGCCCGCGAGGCGGGTGTTTCCATGATGACGGTTTCGCGCGTCATTAATGGGAAAGGGCGGGTCAGCGATGACACCCGCGAGTACGTCCGCGAGGTCGCCGCGCGGCTCGGTTATCGCCCCAACCGGGCAGCGCGCACGCTTGTGACCAACCGCACGATGATGGTGGGTTTCGTCGTCCCGGACATCACCAATCCCTATTTCTCTGAAATTTTTCTGGGCGCGGAAGAAGTCTTCTGGCAAGAAGGCTATAACGTGTTAGTGGCAAACACCAATGAGACTCCCGCCCGCGAGCGGACAGTGCTGGCGCAGCTTGACGAAGCGACGATTGATGGGCTGATCGTGTGCAGTTCGCGGCTGCCCAACAAAGTCTTGTTTCCGCTGCTGCAGCGTCACCCGGTCGTCGTGACGATCAACCGCCGTCCGCCCGACGAGGTTGCCAGTGTAGTCGCCGCGCGCTACCGGCAGGGAAGTGTGCCGCTGATGGCGGCGCGCTATTTGCACGAAACGGGTAGGCGGCGGATCGGGTTTCTGAGTCTCAGGCACAGCACACAGCTGCTGCCGATCCGCGATTTCATCCGTCAGGCGGCTGCCGAAGGTATCGAAATCAAGCGCGAGTGGTGCGCGTCCTGCTACCCGATGTGGCAGGACGGCTATCAGACCGGGCAGCAGCTTCTGCACGCTCACCCGGAAATTGATGCCATCATCGGCGGAAACGATCTGTCAGCATTGGGCGTCATGCGAGCCGCCAAAGAATCGGGGCGCGTCATCCCCGACGACTTGGCGATCACTGGCGTCGATGACATTTTGCTGGCGTCGCAAGTCACGCCGGCGCTGACCACGTTTCGCGTTCCCAAGCGCCAGATGGGAGCGGAGGCGGCGCATCTGCTGCTCTTACGGATGCAGGGCGACCATTCGCATCGTGAGTTCTCCTACGACGCCGAACTCGTGGTTCGCGGCAGCGCCTAGCCGCCGTCGATTTAGAACAAAATCGCTGGCTGGAACGTATCTCAATATGGGCGAGATCGTCGCGACCCGTGTATGATCCCGCCTATAGACGAAACGCAGCCAGAAGCGAGGCGAAACGATGTCCTATTCAGCCGAAATCAGCCGTGCTAACCCCAGTATGTTCCTCTTTATGATCGACCGCTCCGGCTCAATGTCGGACCCCTTCGGCGGCGGTGGTGGCAAAAAAGATCAGAAGGTCGCCGATGCCATCAATAACCTAATTTTTAACCTGACCATCAAGTGTGCCAAGTCCGAAGGCGTGCGCGATTATTATCACGTCGGCGTCTTGGGCTATGGCGAAAAAGTCGGCTCGGCGCTCGGCGGCGCGCTGGCGGAGACCGACCTCGCACCGATTAGCGCGATTGCCGATGCGCCGGAGCGCATCGAGGAGCGCACCAAGAAGACCGACGACGGCGCCGGTGGCATCGTCGAGCAGAAGATCCGCTTCCCGATCTGGTTCAACCCGGTCTCCAAAGGTGGCACGCCCATGTGCGAGGCGCTCCGCAAAGCTCAGACCATTGTCGAGGGCTGGATCGCCGAGCATCCCGACTGCTTCCCGCCCATCGTGATCAACATCACCGACGGCGAATCGACCGACGGCAACCCGCTCAAAGCTGCGGAGGCGCTCAAGCAGTTGCACAGCAGCGATGGTGACGTCTTACTATTTAACGTTCACCTGTCGTCGTCGCGTTCGTCGCCGTTTGAGTTCCCCGGCAGCGAGTCGGAACTGCCCGATCAGTACGCCAAACAGTTGTTCAACATGTCGAGTCCGTTGCCGGAGCACATCCGCGGCGCGGCGGAGCAGGAGGGCTACGCGATTTCCGAAAACTCGCGCGGATTCGTCTTCAACGCCGACATCGTGTCAGTAATCCGCTTCCTCGACATCGGCACGCGACCGAGCAACCTCCGTTAGCATGATGCGCATCGACTGCGCTGCTTTCTGGCTGCAAAAGGCGGGCAACGCCGAGGACGAGTACGAGGATGCCTACGCCTTTTCCCCGCCGAAGTGGGATCGGCTGCGCGAGTTTCGCTGCGCGGTCGCCGACGGCGCGACTGAAACCTCGTTCTCCGGTTCATGGGCGGAGATTTTAGCGGGCACTTTCGCAAGTGGGCGGCTGGAGCGGGTGACGCCGGAGGCGCTCGCGCCGCTAGCTGTCGCGTGGCGCGCCGAGATCGACGCGCGCACCCGCGCCAAGCCGCTGCCGTGGTACGCCCAAGCCAAACTGGAGCAAGGCGCGTTCTCCTCGTTGATCGGGCTGACGATTCGCGCCAGTGGCAGGTGGCGGGCGCTCTGCGTTGGCGATAGCTGCCTGTTTCACGTCCGCCCGCGTCAGGCGATCTGGGCGTTTCCTTACTACCTGCCGGAGCAGTTCGGCAATCGCCCGATGCTGATCTCGACCGATCCGGCGGTCAATGTGGGATTGCAGCCGCAGAGCGCGCGCGGTCGCTGGCAGGAGGGCGATTTCTTCCTGCTGATGACCGACGCGCTGGCGCATTTCTTCATCAGCCAGCCCCAACTGCGCCGCCAACTGGTCAACGCGCCGGATCAAGCTCAGTTCGAGCAGATTGTGACGCAGGCGCGCGCCGACCAGCTCTGCCGCAACGACGACGTCACCACCCTGAAGGTCTGCCCGTCATTCGGAGACTTTCCGCGTGGCGCGGGTTAACTCGTGGGCGAACCCGAACGAATACGTCGAGGCGCTCCAAGCGCCGCAGCGCGCCTTCTCCGATCCGTCGCTGCGTGACGCTCAGGTCGTCGTTAATCGCTTCGGGCTGCCGCGCCCGATCTCCGGCAATTTCGCCACCGTCTTCGAGGTCGAAACCGAGCGGGGTAAATCCGCCGTGCGCTGCTTCATGCGCGAGGTCACCAACCAGCAGGAGCGCTATGCCGCTATCGCCGCCCACCTCAAGCAGCGCTCGCTGCCCTTCATGGTCAATTTCGAGTATCTGCCGGAGGGCATTCGCGTGCGCGGCGGCTGGTATCCGATCCTCAAAATGGATTGGGCGGAGGGTATTCGGCTTGACAGCTATATCGAGCAGCACCTCGACGATGCGCCGCGTTTGCGCCGCTTAGCCGATCAATGGATCGCCGTCTGCCGCGATCTCCGCGCCGGACAGATCGCGCATGGCGATCTGCAACATGGCAATATCCTCGTCACCGACGCCGACAGCATCACGCTGATCGACTACGACGACATGATCGTCCCCGGCGCGCTCGGCTTGGAGACCCGCGAACTGGGGCACCGGCACTATCAGCATCCTTCACGCTCGGCGGATCAGCCGATCAATCGGGACAACTTCACCCGGATCGACAATTTCTCTAGCACCGTGATCGGCGTGTCGCTGCTGGCGCTTTCGTTGGATCCGTCGCTCTGGGCGCAGACCGGGGCAGGCGATGAGAGTCTGCTCTTTCGCGATGTCGATTACGCTGCGCCGGAAAACTCGACCGCGCTGCATCTGCTCACCCGCCACGCCGATTCGCGGCTGCGCGCCATCGGACAGACGATGCTGTCGGCGGTCAACGCGCCATCCTATCTCGACGTGCCGCCGCTGGCGCACAGCCCGCTGGAGAACAGTGCCAGCCGCACCAAGTCGTGGCTGGCGGAGCGGCTGTTCGCTGCTGCTTCTGTCCCGCCCGCGCCCGATCCGCCTGCCACCAAGCCCGACTCGTGGATTTTCGACTATCTTGCTGACGAAGCCGAAGCGCCCGCGACCCCCGGCTTCAGCGACGACTTTCTGAGGCAGGAGCGCCGTGCTATTGACCAAGCCTTTGCCGAGTCGATCTGGCGCTCGGCGAGCTGGCTTGCGCCGGTCTATCTGCTGGTGATGTTGATGATCCGCTTTCCTGATTATCCGGTCGTCCGTGACAAGCGCCGCCGCGAGGCACAGTATCGCAGTCTGGACGATCAAGTGGGGGCGGCGCTCGTCAATCGCAAAAGCCTTTCTCGCTTGATCGTCGAGGCGGATCGCTGTCATCAGCAGGAAGTCCGCGTGCTCGAACTGCGCCTCGCGCGGCTGGCGGACGATCTTCAGTACGCCCGCGCTAAAGAGGCGCGCGAACTGGTTCACATCGAGCGCGTCCTCAACGATCAAGCCGCTGAGTCCGCGCCCTCAGTCGACGATCTACGTGCCCGCGAGCGGCAGTACGGCGAGACCCGCCTCCAGCTTGAGCAGCAGCAGCGCGACGATCTAGCGCAGTTGGCGCGTGTCCAATGCGATTCCGAAAATCTGGCGCGTGTCAAGCGCTTGCGCGCCGAGTTCGCCGCTGGCGAGCGCGATCTCGCTGCCCTGCGCCGAGAGCACACTCAAATGCGAGCCGAGCTTGACGCTTACGAGCGCATCACTCGCCGCGATCTGCTGGGGGCTGCGCTGCGTGATCTCCTGCTCGACGCCGGGTGAACCCCCGTAACCACGACGAATCGCTTCGCAGTATGTGACGTTTTTCACTGATGGCTGCCAGCATCCAGCGCTAAAATAAAGTATGCGCTTATTCGAATACTTGAGGTGGGGAATATGGATGCGTTGACCCTAGCGCGATTACAGTTTGGGATCACGACGGTTTATCATTTCTTCTTCGTTCCGCTGACCCTCGGGCTTGCCATCATCGTCGCCCTGATGCAGACGATCTACGTCCTCCGGGGCGACGAAAAATACAAGGGCATGGCGAAGTTTTGGGGCAAGCTGCTGCTCATCAACTTTGCGATGGGCGTCGTCACCGGCATCGTGCAGGAATTTCAGTTCGGCATGAACTGGTCGGAGTATTCCCGCTTTGTCGGCGACATCTTCGGCGCGCCGCTCGCCATCGAGGCGTTGGTCGCCTTCTTCATCGAGTCGACCTTTTTGGGCGTCTGGATTTTCGGCTGGGATAAGCTGTCGAAGCGTGTGCATCTGACCGCTATCTGGTTGGTCGCCATCGCCGCCAACGTCTCGGCATTCTGGATTTTAGTCGCCAATGCCTTCATGCAGAACCCGGTCGGCTACACGATTGCTGCCAGCGGTCGCGCCGAAATGACCGACTTCTTCGCGCTGATTAAGAATCCCAACGTTTGGCTGGAATTCCCGCACGTCGCGCTCGGCGGACTGACGACCGGCGCGTTTTTCGTTTTAGGGATCAGCGCGTTTCACCTGCTGCGCAACCGACCGGGACAAAAAGACGCCTTCCGCGCCTCGGCTCGGCTCGGCTTGATCATCGGCACGATTGCCGTGCTGCTGACGATGGGCTTCGGGCATATTCAAGGACAGCGGATGGCGGACACACAGCCGATGAAATTGGCGTCGGCGGAAGGGCTGTGGGAGTCGGAAGACCCGGCGGGTCTGTCGATGTTCCAGATCGGTAACGAGGCGGATCGCACCTCGATCATCAACATTCGCATTCCCTCGCTGCTCAGCTTCCTGTCCTACAACACCTTTGACGGCAAAGTTCAGGGGATCAACGAACTGCAAGCGCTCTACACGCAGCAGTACGGACCCGGCGATTACGTGCCGCCCGCCATCTGGCTGACTTACTGGAGCTTCCGTGCGATGGTCGGCGCGGGCGCGTTGATGTTCCTGCTGGGGTTGGTCGGCTTGTATTTCTCCTATCGCCATCAATTGGACGCGAGCAAGGCGAAGTGGCTGCTGCGTATTTTGGTGGTGGCGCTGTTCCTGCCTTATCTGGCGAACACGACCGGCTGGCTGCTGACCGAAGTCGGACGTCAGCCGTGGATCGTGCAGGGCTTGATGACCATTGACAAAGCGGTTTCGCCTAACGTCACCGTCGAAATGCTGGCGATCTCGCTGATCGGCTTCACGCTGATCTACGGCTTGCTGATGGTCGCCGACATCTACCTGCTCCAAAAATTCGCCCGCCAAGACCTCGACGGCGGCAGCCCGATCCCATGGCTCGGCGGTGATGATCAATCGGACTCGACCGGGAAGCCGTCGCGCTACGAAGGCGCTTACTAAAGGGGAAGCCTCATGGATTTGCAAACACTCTGGTTCATCTTGATCGCGGTGTTATTCACCGGATTTCTCTTTCTGGAAGGCTTCGACTACGGCGTCGGCATCCTACTGCCCTTCGTTGGCAAAAGCGACCAAGAGCGGCGGATGGTGGTTAACAGCATTGGTCCCGTCTGGGATGCCAACGAGGTGTGGCTGCTGACCGCGGGCGGCGCGATGTTCGCCGCCTTCCCCAACTGGTACGCGACCCTGTTCAGCGGCTTCTATCTGGCGCTGTTCTTGATCCTGCTGGCGCTGATCGTGCGCGGCGTCGCTTTCGAATTTCGCAGCAAGGACGTCAGCCCGCGCTGGCGCAGCCTGTGGGATGCCGCGATCTTCATCGGCAGTTTTCTCCCGGCGCTGCTCTGGGGCGTCGCCTTCGGCAACATCCTGCGCGGCGTGGCGATTGACGCCAGCATGACTTACGTCGGCTCGTTCTTCGACCTGCTCAATCCCTTCGCGCTGCTCGGCGGGCTGGTCACGCTGACGCTGTTCATCCTGCATGGCGCGCTGTTCTTGGAGTTGAAGACCGATGGCGTGATCCGCGAGCGCGCTGAGCGCATCGCCCGCCGCTTCTGGCTCCCTGTGACCGTGATAGCGGTGCTGTTCGTCGCCTACGCCGCCATCGATACCGACATCCTCCAGAATATCAATCCAGCGAACGTCTTGGGATTGGTCGTCGCGGTCGCGGCGCTGCTCGTTACTGGCTACTGCATTTTCAACGCGCGCTACGGGCGTGCTTTCCTCGGCACCGGCTTGACAGTTGTCGGCGTCGTCGCGCTGATCTTCGGCACGCTCTTCCCGCGGGTGATGCCTTCGAGCCTCGACAGCGCCTTCGACCTGACCATCTACAACGCTTCGTCCAGCGCCTACACCCTGCAAGTCATGACTGTAATCGCCCTGACGATGGTGCCGATTGTGCTGGCGTATACAGCGTGGGCTTACTGGGTCTTCCGCAAGCGCCTGACCACCGAAACCAAACTCGAATACTAACCTCAATTCAGCAATTCCCTCGTAGGGGCACGGCGCGCCGTGCCCCTACCACGCCAATTGATGGGTATAATCGCTCATCAATGTCCACTTACGCACATTTCGCATGACTGCTTCCCAACCTGCACCGAAACGCCGCCTCGATTCGCGGCTGCTGAGCGAGACGCGCGCCGCGCCGGGATCGCTGGCTGCCAGCTTGAGCGCCAACGCGCTCTTGGGCATCGTGATCGTCGTGCAGGCGCTACTGCTCAGCCAGATCATCAACCGCGCCTTTCTCGGCGGCGAGACGTTGGATCAACTCGCGCCGCTGCTGATCGCGCTGGCGCTGGTGATCGCGCTGCGGGCGGGCGTTATTTATGCCGCCTCGATTGCCTCGGCGCGCCTTGCTCTGATCGTCAAGAACGGGCTGCGCCAGCGCTTCGTCGCTCAGCTTTACGCGCTCGGACCCGCTTACAGCCGCGCCGAACGCAGCGGCGATCTCGTCCTCAGCGCGACCGAAGGCGTCGAGAAACTCGACGGCTATTTCCGCGACTACCTGCCCGGCATGTTCACGGCGGTCTTTCTGCCGCTGCTAATCCTGCTGGTCGTGCTGCCGCTCGACTTGCTGACCTTCACCGTCCTGCTGATCACCGCGCCGCTGATCCCCTTCTTCATGATCCTGATCGGCAGGGCGGCGGGTGCGCTGGCGCAGCGACAGTTCTTCGAAATGCGCTATCTGGGCGCGCACTTCCTCGATGTGATGCAGGGCTTGACCACCCTCAAGCTGTTCAACCGCAGCCGCTACCAGATCGAGACCATCCGCCGGATCACCGACGAGTTTCGCGCCGCCACTATGCACGTGCTGCGCGTCGCCTTCCTCTCGGCGCTGACGCTGGAACTGCTGGCGACGCTCAGCGTGGCGATTGTCGCCGTTGAGATCGGCTTGCGCCTGCTCGACGGCGGGATCGGCTTCGGTCACGCGCTCTTTCTGCTGGTGATCGCGCCGGAGTTCTATCTGCCACTGCGGGCATTGGGCGCGAAGTTTCACAACGCCACCGAGGGCAAAGCCGCCGCCGAACGCCTCTATGCCGTGCTCGATACGCCGCTGGTCGATCTGCCTGCCGCTTCTCAAGCGATGCCGCAGCGCATGGCGATCCGCTTCGAGCAGGTCGCCGTCAGCTACGACGATGGTGCGCGTCCGGCGCTGCACGACCTCTCCTTCGCCATCGAGCCGGGTGAGCACGTCGCGCTGGTCGGCGCGAGCGGCGGCGGCAAGACGACCGTCGCTAACTTGCTGCTTGGCTTCGTCCAGCCCGACGCCGGGCGGATCACGGTTGACGGCGTCGATCTGCGGACGCTCCCGCTGGTGGACTGGCGGGCGCGGATCGGGTGGGTGTCGCAGTCGCCGTATCTCTTTAACGCGACCGTCGCCGCTAATCTCCGCCTCAGTCGACCCGACGCGACTGACGCCGACTTGATCGCGGCGGCGACGGCGGCGGGTGCGCATCATTTCATCACCCAACTGCCGGACGGCTATCAGACCCTTTGCGGTGAGCGCGGCTTGCGCTTGAGCGGCGGGCAGGCGCAGCGGATCGCGCTGGCGCGGGCTTTGCTGCGTGATGCGCCGCTGCTGATCCTCGACGAGCCGACCTCGCAGCTTGATCCCGACGGCGAAGCCGAAGTGATCGCCGCGCTCAACCGGCTGGCGCAGGGACGCACCGTCCTGCTGATCACCCATCGCCTGAGCGTCGCCGTCGATGCCGACCGCATCCTCTTGATCGACGCGGGGGCGATTGTCGAGCAGGGCACTCACGCCGAGTTGATTGCGCTGAATGGCGCGTATGCTCGCCTCGCCGCCAGTTTTGAAGGCGACGTCGATGATGCTTAATCGCGCCCGCTCACCAATGCAATTCGCCTTGTACCGATCATGCCGATTTACGTTCTCAGTTAGACTGCGCGCGCAGGCTAGGGGCGGCTTTTGCACTCTCCCCTCCCTGAAGTCGGGGAGGGGTTGGGGGTGGGGTCAGTGTTGAAACCTAGACCTAGTCCCTTGCTGCGGGTCTTGCGCTGGGCGCTCCCATTCTGGCGCGGGATGCTGCTGGCGGCGCTGCTCGGCGCGCTGACCATCGCCAGCAGCGTCAGCCTGATGGCGACCTCGGCGTGGCTGATCTCGAAAGCCGCGCTTCAGCCCTCGGTCGCCGATCTCGCCGTTGCCATCGTCGGCGTGCGCTTCTTTGGCATCGGGCGCGGCGTCCTGCGTTACCTCGAACGCCTCGTCTCGCACGAGACGACCTTTCGCCTGCTCGCCCGCCTGCGGGTCGAGTTCTACAAGGCGCTGGAGCCGCTCGCCCCGGCGCGGCTGATCGCGCAGCGCAGCGGCGACCTGCTCAGTCGCGTGATCGACGACGTGGAGAGTCTGCAAGACCTCTACCTGCGCGCGGTCGCGCCGCCGCTGGTCGCGCTGCTGGTCGGCGTGGCGCTGACGCTGTTCCTGACCGCCTTCGATCCGCTGATCGCGCTGGTGGCGCTAGCGTTCATGCTGGCGGCGAGCATCGCCGTGCCGCTGCTGGCGTGGTGGGGTGGCGAGCGCTCCGGCAGCATTCGCGTCGCCGACCGCGCCGAACTGAATGCGACGCTGGTCGATGGCATTCAGGGGATGGCGGAAACGCTGGTCTACGGGCAGGCGTCGGCGCAGCTTGAGCGGATCGGCACGCTCAGCCAGCAGCTCGCCGCTTCCGAGCAGCGCATCGCTCGCTACGACGCGCTTCAAGTCGCCCTCAGCGCTTTGCTGACCAGCGGCGCGGCGGCTGTCGTCCTCGCGCTGGCGATCCCACGACTGGACGGCGTGTATCTGGCGACGGTCGCGCTAGCGACGACCGCCGTGTTCGAGGCATTTACGCCGCTGGCGCAGGCTGCCGTCAACCTCGGCGCGACCGGGCAAGCCGCGCGACGCTTGTTCGAGATTGCCGACCTACCGCCCGCCGTGACCGATCCGCCTTCACCGCTCGATCCCGCCACGATTCCGGCGCATCCGGCACTGTTCATCACCGATTTGTCCTTCCACTACCCGGACGAACCGCCGATCCTCGACGGCGTTTCGCTGCGGCTCGAACCCGGTCAGCGCGTCGTCATCTTGGGCGAGAGCGGGGCGGGCAAATCGACGCTGGTCAATCTGCTGCTGCGCTTCTGGGATTACGACGCCGGGCGGATCGAGTTGGGCGGGCGCGATCTGCGCGACTACGCTCAAGCCGACGTGCGTGCGACCTTCGGCGTGATGACTCAGCGTCCGTATCTGTTCAACACCACCATCCGCGAGAATATCCGTATCGCTCTCAGCGATGCGCCGCCGGAAGCGGTCGAAGCTGCTGCTCGCCAAGCCGGAATCCACGACTTTATCGTCGCGCTGCCGGATGGCTATGCCACGCTGGTTGGCGAAGATGGATCGCTGCTCAGCGGCGGGGAGCGCCAGCGGATCGCATTGGCGCGGGTGCTGCTCAAGGATGCGCCGATCCTGATCCTCGACGAGGCGACCGCAAATCTCGACGCCGTGACCGAGCGCGCGGTCATGCAGACCATCTTGCGCGTCACCGCCGGGCGCAGCTTGCTGATCTTCACCCACCGTCACATATTTCTCGATCAAATGGATCAGGTCTACGTCATCCGTCAGCGCCGCCTGCTGCCGACCGGCGCTCACAAGCTGCTGTAACGAAAACGTGAGACAGCGCTGTAGAGGCGGACGAGCCACGCCTCGACCGTGTTTAGTTCGTTTTGACGAGTGTTGACGTTTGCGGAGGCTGAAAAGTTGCTCGTTCCCCCTCTCCAATTCATGGAGAGGGGGAACGAGGTGAGGTCAGACAGGTTTAGGGGATGGCAATCAGGTCTGGATACGGTATCCCGACGATGGGACTGCCGACCGATCCGCGATAGCGATACAGCCACGCCGTCAGTTCGTAGTCGCCGCTGTCCAGCGGCAGCGTGATCTTGTAGGTTTGGCTGTGCGATGCGCCCGCTGGCACGGTGAAGACTGCCTGCGGTTGCTGATAGTCGGTATCGCCGCTGAGCGAGGTGGTGTTGTAAGTGAGCGAGTACGAGAACGCGAGGTTGGCGCTGGCGGCGGTGTTGTTGGTCGCGCTCAGCTTGACGGTGATCGCGGTCTCGCTGCCACTGGGTTCGCTGGTCACTTCGTCGATTGCCAACGAGTAAGGCAGCACAACCGCGATGGGCTGCCAGTAGCTCTCACCATCCTGATGCAAGTCCTCGCCAGTGGCGGGATCGACCGAGTGGACCCACGCTGAGAGGCTGTATTCGCCGTTGGCGAAATTCTCCGGTAAGCCGTCGAACTTGAGCGTGACCATGTCGCCGGGTGCTAAATCCTCGATCTGCTGCACCGGGGACTTGAATGCCGGGTCAACCCATGGTTTCTCGCTTCCCGGCAGCGACATGAAATACCACGCGGCTCCCGTTTGCGCCGTATTCGAGACGTTCTTGACTTGCAGCGTGACCGAAATCAGGTTGCGCGGGGTTTGCTCGAAGCTGAAATCGACCATCCGCAGCACTTGATCGGACGTGATCGGGCGGTTCAGCGGGACTTGCACCGTTTCGAGATCGGGGATCGGAGTCGGTTCTTCGGTTGGTTCTAGTGTTGCTTCTGCGGTCGGTTCCGGTGTCGTTTCCTGCAGGGCGACCACGTTGGCGGAGTCGTCATTCGACGCTGGCGCGCTTGCGCCAAAGAGGGAGTCGGCGTTCGTCGTGTTCAAGACCGCTGGCTGACCTGCCATGAGTCGGAGCGTCGGGATCGGCGTGACCGTCGTCTGGTTCGGACGGGCGATGATCAAGATCAGCGCCAGCAGCACGACGACCACGACCCCGCTGGCAATCGCAGTGACGTTGAAGCCGCTGCTCCGCTTAACTCGCCGTCCTTGTTTGGCACGGGCAGCCTGCGCGTCGATCTGAGCGAGCCAGCGTTGCTTTGATGGATGATCGATGCTTGAGATAATCATGCGCGCTTTGGCATACTCGCCCCGCGCGACCAGCGCCTTCGCTTGTTTGACCCGCTGCGCAGAATTTTCAGACATCCTTTGCACCCTCCGCTCTGACGAGAAATCAAAACGTTCTAAAAGTCGGTTATGTAGACCCACCCGGCTTACCATTTGTGAATTAGCGGCGGTCTTGGGATGTGCGACCCGCACGTCCGCGATCACGACCAGCCCGCCTACCAGCGCCACACACCAACCGAGCGCTGCGATCAATAACGAAAATATTACAGCTTTTTCATTGGTTACGCCATAGAGCGGCAGCAAAACGAGCATCGCTCCTTCGCGCACGCCTAACCCGTTGATGCTGATCGGCACGGCTTGCGCGAGGTTGACAATCGCCAGCACGAACGCCATCGACACCGGCGAAACGCCGTCGATATTCACCGCCAGACCGATGATCCATAGGATGATCACCCAACTTAAGAAGTACAGCACGCTGACGATGCAGCTCAAGATCAACCGGCGCGGTGTGCCGGCGTAAGCCATCCCCACGTCGTAAACCAACCGGATCGCTGGCGGCATCCGTCCCCGCAGCGGGGCGAAGCGCGGCAGGATCGCCAGCCCGATCACCGGCAGAGTGAGCGCGAGCAGCAGCAGCACGCCGACCCCGGCTTCGCTGATCTGCGTCGCCTGCCGGACTTCCGGCGTGATCAGCAGCGCAAATAAGCCGATCCAGATCGTCACTGCTAGTCCGAGCAGCCGGTCGGCGAGCGCTGACGAAATCGCGTCTACCCGGCGGACGTGCGCCCGCGACAGGTACAGCCCCTTGATCACGTCGCCGCTGACGTTGCCGGGGATGAAGCTGCTGTAAAACGCACCCACCAAATTGAACAGCACGACCGTCGCCAAACTCACGCTGCCCGAAAACCGCGTAAGCAGCAGTTTCCAGCGCAGCGCCGCCAGCGTGAACGCGATCAGCCACATCGCCGGGAGGAGAACCAGCCAGCGCGGGTTGACCGCTCGCAGCGCGATCAGCAGCGGGTCGATGTCGATCCGGCTCGCCAGCCACACGAACAAGACTGTCACTAGTATGACACGAATCAGCAGCCAGATCAGCCGTTTGGACGGCATCATTTTGGGGTTCATCGTGCTCCGGTATCATCTGTCCCGCTCACTTCTGACCTTAACCGTTATGCTGCTGCTTCTGCTGGCGCGAGAATGTAGAGCATTGTATCACAGCGCAGCCGATCAGGAATGAGCCAGCGGAACAGGTGCATCACCCTGACAAAAATCCGGTACGAGCGATACGGGCTGTCGTCCCGATAACCCTCGATCAGCTTGTATTGTTCGACCTGAAAGCCGCAGCGCTCCGCCAGACTGTGCATCGTATCTGGGCAAAACCAGCAGGTATGTTCTGGATTGCGACACGTGCTCGGGTAGGCGAAGGTTGAGTACAGCACGTAGACCAGCGCGAACAGGTAGGGCGTCGTCAACACGACCCGTCCGTTTGCTTTCAAATGCGCTTTCGCGCGCACTAGAAATTCGCCGGGGTTGGCGAGATGCTCGATCAACTCGCCCGCGACAATCGTGTCGAACTTGTGCGGCAGATCAAACGTCTCGGCGCTCTGCACGTACACGTGATCGTAGCCGTGCTCTTGCAGCAGCTTGACGTTCTCCGCCGAGATGTCGATCCCGTAGACGCCGGGGAACTTGTCCCGCAGGAAAGCGTGAATCCAGTAGGGCGACCCGAACTCAACTTTATGCCCGGTGCAGCCCACGTCGAGCACGTCGGGTCCCTGCACCCACTTCAAAATCTCATTTGCGCGCAGCATCGTTTACTCCTGAGTTTCGTTCTTTACTTGGGTTGGTTCGTGCTGCCGGGCACGTAAGATCAGTCCGGCGGCGGTTCCCACGATGGCAATCGCAAACAGCATCGTCGGCGTCACCGGGATCGCCAGCCGGGTGAGCCACGCCAAGCTGACTAGATAGACGCCCAGCGAAAGCGGGATCGCATAGAGCAAGCCCTGCGTCCAACCGCTGCCCACCGGCAGCAGCGCGACGGCGAGGCTCAACCCCGGCGTGACCAGCAGCAGCAGCGGCGCGAATATCCACGTCAGCAGCGGCGTGCCGGGCAGCAGAATCCGCAGCGCAGCGGTGATGATCGTCACGATTACGAGACCAGCGCTGAGGAGCGACGACCGCAGCGGCGTACTCGGCGACGGCTCGCCCACCGGGAGGCGGAAAATCACCAACGCGCAGACGCCAACGCTCGCCCCAATTGCCGCGATCAGCAGCAGATGATAGCCGGTGAGCGGCGCTTTGACGCTCAACAGCCCAAACGAGAGCAGCAAACTCAGCCCGGCGGCGCTCGGCGCTGCCCACCGCCAGTAAGAAGGCGCTTCGGATGCGCGCTGCGTCGTGATCCCCAACCCCACGCCGATCACGACGCACAGCAGCAGCAGATTGTCCGTCACAACGTAGATCAAGCTGCTGTAGGTGATCAATCCGACATCGGCTCCGGCGGTGCCGATAGTCCCGACCACCAGAAACACCAGCAGCGCGACCCGCAGCGAGTTCGTCAGCGACTTCACGATGCGGTCAATTCCTGCGCATAAATCACCTGCGCCAACTGTACGAACGTGCCGCTTTCATCCTGCCGCTGCACCCACAGCGAGACCTGATACGTTCCCGGCTCGACGTTGAACCCCGGCGCGACAAAATGGATTGTCTGCACTTCACCGGCGGCTAAATCGATCACCGTGAAGGGACTAAACTGCGAGTTGATCTCGGCGCTGGGCGTTGCCCCCACTTGATCGTGCCACATTAACCCAACCGCGTAGCGATAGACCTTCGCTTCCGACTCGACGTTCGCCAAGCGAAAATCGAGGCTGAGTCTTCGGCTGCCTTGATCGTCGCTTTCAAAAGCGGCATGCTCAATCGTAACGCCATGATCCGGCTGCTCGCGCAGCGACAACCCTTCCTCGAGGGGCACTTCCGGGTTGAGATAGGCGATTTGCTCGCGCGCCCACGCCTGAATCAGCATGTCGTCGGCGCGATCTGCCGGTAGGTCGAACGTCAACTGCTCGGTTGCTTCGGGCGCTAAGGGACCAAAGGGGATTGGCGGCGCCTCGTAGATCGCGGTCGCCTGTTGGTTGACCAGCGTATAGCCCGCTTCTCCGGTGATCGGATTGCTGTCGTTGTTCCGCACCGTGATCAGGGCGCGATCATTTTGCATGAGCGTCTGTACGACCTCAACTGCTGGCGGAGAACTCGCGTTGCGCGGACCCATAATCGGGCGGCGCAGCACCAGCGACACGGCGATCACCAGCGCCACCAGCACGCCGATCACCGCGCCCGTTTGCTTAGTCAAGCGATTTGACCGCATAAATCGAAACGTCCCGGTTCTCGTAGACGAGCTGCATGTTTGGATCAGCCTCCATAATCGCGTGCGTTCGCACCGGATCGGGCAGTTCCGGCGGGTAATTCCGCACGATGACGTAGCGGACGTGATACGCCGCCAGCACGTCATCCATGTTTTGGAGTCCTTTCAACACCGCCATGCCGTCCGCCGCTGCCTGCAAGCCGTCACCATTGCTGACGATGTCGGGCGACATGGCGACCAGCAGAGGACGCTCCAGCAGGCGCGGCAGTTGGAAGCCGTACAGCGACCCGGTCGCGATCACGTCGTCCGGGCTGCTGTTGTCCTTCAGCCACGCTACTCCGTCGAGCAGTGGCGGTGTGACAATCTCAAAGTAGTGTGAGGCGACGAAGCCAATCGCGATTCCGCTGACGGCGAGGCTGGTTGCGAGCGTTCCGGCGAAGATGACGCGCCCCACTTTGTTCGACCAGATCGTCAAAAGTGCCCCCGCGCCTAAGGCTATCGGCAGCGCGAAGAAATAGATCGCCCGCGTGTACTGGAACTTCAGCGCGATCACCCAGCCGAACGTGAACACGACCGTCACGATTGCGAAGATCAGGATCAGCAGCCGACCGGCGCGGGCGATCTGG
Organism: uncultured Chloroflexia bacterium; assembly: GCA_963826685.1. Classification (GTDB taxonomy): domain Bacteria; phylum Chloroflexota; class Anaerolineae; order Aggregatilineales; family Phototrophicaceae; genus Flexifilum. The sequence goes on from CAWGYC010000017.1 coordinate 236,408, forward strand.
CGCAACCGCAGAAACGCGACCATCCCGCCGATCAGCAGCACCAGCGCGACCGGCGTCATGATCCGCGCCCACGCCTCCCACGTGACTTGGGTGGTGTCGAAGCGCTGCGCCTGCGTCAGCACAGCGGCGAAGTTCTGCTGCGTGAACAGGTGCAACACGTCGAGCAGGATTGGCAGCCCGACGATCAGCCCCGCCAACGCAATCGGCACCGTTTTCCTGACCGTCGCGAGCGGATTTAACCCCATTTGCACGACCACGAAGCCCACTAGCGTCAGCCCGATCCACATGGTCGTCACGTGATGCACGTATGCCACGCCGCAGATCACCAGCGTCGCGATCACCAACCGCTGCCACGTCGGTTGATCCCAGTAGTCGAGCCAGACCAGAAAGGCGTAGGGAACTAGCGCTAGCCCGATGGTATTCATGTAACCCGCCCACGACATCATGTCGACGTAGAGCGGGAGCACCGCCGTCACCAGCGCGGCGAACAGCGCGGCGTCGTCTCGTTTGAACAATTTCCGCGCCAGAAAAAACACCCCGGCGACCTCGATCACGCCGAAAATTGGTGTGATCCGGGCGAAGTCGAACGCCGAGGCTCCCGACAACCCGGCGAGGATGCTGTAAATCATGGGACCGCCGGGCAGTACGGGCCATTGGACGGTGCCGAGTTGAAAAAATGGGACGAACGGCGGGGGTGTTCCGGTTCGCAGCAGCAGGTCGCTGTAGTAGAGATATAAGCCGTAATCCGGTCCGGTAGGATAGGCGAAATTGTAGATCGGAATTCCGCGCATCAAAAAAGCGAGCAGCAGGATCGGTAGCAGCATCAGCCGTCGAGGGTAGCTACGGGGTTGCATTGCCTTCACGCGGATAAGCGAGGTCGAAAGCCGGTCGATGGCGGTCATGGATCGGTTCAAGGCATCGGCGAGTGGGGAGGTCTGAAGCGCTCCCCATTCGTCACGCCGGGTCAAACCGTTTTAGCTCCGCTCTGGAATTTCAACCTGCGTCACGCTCGTACCGTTCACCGTCAGGTAGTAGCGCCCAGCCGGGAAAAGGCAAACCGGGAAATTGGTCAGGAACATCCCATCGGCATTGACAGCGACTGTCCACACGAAATCCGTACCCAACAGGGATAGGTTGACGGTAGTGAACACGCCGGGGGTCAAGGTGCCGACAACTGGTAGTTCGCATTGATAGACGCCAATCGGTGTGATGCCGTCCAGCGTCACCGGGTCCTCGATGTTGTTCAGCGTGACGGTGACGCTCGCGGGAGCCACGTACTGAGCGCTGACGATCCCTGCTCCGCCAATCGTGAGCAGCAGCACCAAACTGAGCGCCACTTTGAGAAACCGATTCATCCTGTCCTCCAGTTGCTTATCTGAAATGATGATCAAGGTTGAGCAAACCCGCCAACAAACTACCCAACAGCAAGTTGATTCCGAGCGTAAATATCACCAAACCGATGATCAGAATAGGTAGGTTGGCTAGAAACGCCACGCTGATCGCCAACCCTACAAAGCTGACGATCATAGTCGCTAGCAGGCTGTAGTTCAAATTCAGCCGCGTTTTGATCCAATTTGAAAACCGATCCCGGACGGTCACGCCGTTCTTGTATAGGTAGAAGCGCGCGAACAGCCCCAAAATGAATAACTCAATCGCCACGACGGTCGCGCCGAAGGCGATGAAATAGGGGACGCTGTCGCTGCCTGCCTCTAGGAGCTGGCTCACGTAAGTGCCGACCCCAAAGATCAGGAAAATCGTCGCAGGCAGGAAAAACAGCCAATTCGGGCTAAACAGCAGGTAAATCTTGAAGTGTCGCCAGCCATCGCGCCACGTTCGCAGATGCGGCTTGCGCGTGCGCCCGTCGGGATACAGGATGATCGGGATTTCCGTGATCTTGAGACCCTTCAGGGTGAAGCGAACCACCATCTCGGTTGCCAGTTCCATCCCCGAAGTGACTAGACCCAGTTTCCGAACGGCTGACGCATTCATGCCGCGCATCCCGCAGTGATAGTCGCTCACACTGCTGCCGATCACCAAATTGCCGACGAAGGTCAAAACCGGGTTGCCTAGATATTGGTGCAATAACGGCATCGCGCCCGGCATGATCGTTCCCTTGAGCCGCGTTCCCATCACCAAATCGTAGCCGTCGCGCAGTTTCTCCACGAACGCCGGGATTAAGGCGAAATCGTAGCTGCCGTCCGAGTCCGCCATGATGATGTATTTGCCCCGCGCGGCGAGAAAGCCGGTACGCAGCGTTGCGCCGTAGCCGCGCTCGGCGACTATGATGACCATTCCGCCTGCTTGTTGCGCAATCGCTTGTGATCCGTCCGTGCTGCCGTTATCGGCGACGATCACTTCGCCGCGCAGATGTGCCCGTTCCAGCGCGGTCGTCGCCTTTCGAACGCAGTCCTCGATGGTCTCGGCTTCATTGAGGCACGGCATCACGACCGACACCTCGATCTCCTCCGCTTGGAAGTCGAGGATGTGTAGTGGCTCATCCTTAGAGGTCAGGTTATCGACTTGCACCGGAGTATGCATGGTTCTCCCGTTGTCCAACCTTGCTCCCGAAATTGGGCGCACGACCAGCTATCGCCTCAATTCGGAAGGTGCCCGTTTGCCCTGTGAGCGCCGGGACGCTGAGGCTCGGATCAATCGGGACGTTCCTCAACAACATGATGTCGGGGTTGGTTCCCAATCGTGCAGCTTACCGAAAGCGCATCCCAATCCAGACAAGTATAAAGCCAAGCCCGTTCAACCGACAACTTAAATTGCGAAGCTGATGCGCCTCATTATAGTGCGGTGGAGCCTATCCCAAAACAGATAAGTGTAAATTTTCATAATTGCTCCAAACTCGCTAATAGTTGTTGGGCTGCATGAGGCGTCTCATGCTATACTCATCATGAGCCGATCAGTTATGCGGGGGGTGCGCTGTTCAAGCCCAACCCCGGAGCAGGCTGCGGCTGATCAAGCTGACTTGTTGGAATATCGCCGATTCCAAGTGAGATCGCCCGAACCGATTTTGTTCGTGGATAGATGATTTTGCGGCGTGCTCACTGCTGGTTGATCGGCTTTGGATGGTTAACAAATTTAGATCGCTTTGCGGTTCGGCAGCTTGATCAGATGCCGGTCGCAAACAGTACGAATGGGTTCGCCACCTAGTAGGCGCATACGGATTAGGGGACGGAATATATGTTGCAGCACTCGAAAGTCGCCCGTTTTGCGGTTCTTTCCATCGTCATCGGCTTGCTCTTGAGCCTCACCATCGAAAGCGCTTACGGGCTGGCACCAAAGTCAGATACCGCCGCTCTCGCCAATGTCTCCGAACAGTCGCTCGCCTTCATCAGCCAGCGACCGGTGGAACAGGCGGGCGATCTTCCAACGGCAACTCGTTTGCCCCCACCTCAACTCGACGAAAGCCAGTTGACCAACGCCGAGCGCGCCTTGCTGACCAAGGCGACCGAGCAGGGGACGGTCGGCGTGATCGTCGGCTTGAACGTCGATTATCGCCTGCCGGACAAGGCGAGCGCTTCTGAGCTATCGCTGCAAGCGAACACCATCCAGCAGGCGCGCACCAGCGTCGTTGAGAGCCTAGCGCCTTACAGTGCTGCGGTGCTATCCGAGTCAACTCAGTGGGTGATTCCCTACATGGCGATGCGGGTGGACGAAAAAGCCCTCCGCGTGCTGCTGGCGTCGCCGGATGTCACCTCCGTTGACGAAAACGGACAGAACAGCATCGCGCTCGACAGCGCCGAACCCGTCATTCACGCGCCGCAGGTCTGGGCGATGGGCTATACCGGCACCGGACAGACGGTCGCCATCCTCGACACCGGCGTCGACTCAACGCATCCCTTCTTGAACGGGCATGTTGTCGCTCAAGCCTGCTACTCCGGTAACGGCTCGGCTTCCAATTCGAACTGCCCGAATGGTCAAGTTTCGCAGACCGGCTCCGGTGCGGCTTCTCCAACGATCTGCTTCAACAAGACGAATGATGAAGGCTGCGCGCATGGCACGCATGTGTCCGGTATTGCTGCGGGCTACCAATCGACCAGCTTCTCCGGCGTTGCTCCCAGTGCCCACATCATCGGCGTTGACATCTTTAGCTCCGACCTCAGCGCTTACGACAGTGACATCATCAGCGGCTTGAACTACGTCTATGGTCTCCGCTCGACCTATTCCATCGCGGCGGTCAACCTGAGCCTCGGCAGTTTCGCGCGTGGGTCGACCTCGACCTGCGACTCGGTCGTCAGCAGTATGACGAGCATGTTCCAGACCCTCAAGAGCGCCGGGATTGCGCCGGTTGTCGCCGACGGCAACGACTACTCCAGTTCGGTGATCAGTTTCCCCGGCTGTATCTCCTATGCCGTGAGCGTGGGCGCCAGTTCCGACGCCGACGTCCGCGCCGACTTCTCGAACGTTTCGCCGACGGTGCAGAAGCTGTTCGCACCCGGTGTTGCTATTAACTCCTCCGTGCCGGTGGGCAGCGTCGCCGACGTGAACCATACCGGCTTTGCATCATGGGACGGCACCTCGATGGCGACGCCCCTCATCACCGGCGCGTTCGCCGTTTATCGCCAGTTTTCGCCCGGCGCGTCGGTCGATACCATCCTGAACCGGTTCCGCACCACCGGTAGACCGATTAACATCCCCGGCGGATCGGTGCCGCGTCTGAATTTGGAAAACGCGATTCTCAACGTGATTCCGACGGCGACCCCGGTACCGCCTAACGACTTGATCAGCAATCCGACCGTCATCAATTCGCTGCCCTACAGCACCAGCCAAGCGAACATCGCCAACGCCGGTACGACCCTTAGCGACCCCACTTTTACCTGTGCCACTGTGAGCACGACGGTCTGGTATCGCTATACGCCAGCCAGTGGACAGTCGGTAACCATCAGCACCCTCGGCAGCGACTACGATACGGTGCTAGCGGTCTTCAACGCCAACACGCTCGCCAGTGTGGGCTGCAACGATGATTTTAGCGCCTTTACCTCGCAGCTCGACCTCAATCTCACCGGCGGAATACCGTATCTGATCGGGATTGGCAGCTACGGTCCGAACGGTATCGCGACCGGTACGCTTGCGCTCAGCGTGACGTCCGCCGGTGCAGTGACCAATACGCCCAGCCCTACACCGTCGCCATCGCCGTCCCCGTCGTCGACGGCGACGCCCGGTAACACTCCAACCCCGACGGCAACGGCGACCCAACTCAACAGCACGATTGGCTGCTCGACGAGCGAGTTGATTTCCGTGCTTGCCAGCGGCAATCCGAGCATCGTGCTCGACTTGGCGCCCGGCTGCACCTACACACTGACCACTCAGCACGACATTTATGCCTACGGTCTGCCGCTGATTACCGATCTCGTGACCATTAACGGGCACGGCGCGACCATCGCACGCAGCAGTGACGGCAGTACACCGCAGTTCGGAATCTTCTACGTGGGCGCGAATGCCAGCCTGACCGTGAACGATCTGGCGTTGACCAATGGCTTTGCGGTGACTGCTGGCGGTGCGATTGTCAATCAGCAAGGCAGCGTGACGCTGAACAACGTCACTATCACCGGAAGTACGGCGGTTGCTACGTCGGGTGGTGCTGCGATTAGCAAGGTGCTGCCGGTCACACAGTCGCAGAGGTTCGCCGACGGCAGCAAAGCCGCTGCGACTCCGCCGACTAATACCTACGGCGGCGCGATTTACAATTACTACGGCACGCTGAACATCACCGATGCTGAGTTCACCGGCAACGCGGCGCTGCTCGGCGGCGCGATTTACAACTACTACGGCACCATGACCATCGCGAGCAGCCTATTCGACAGCAACGTCAGCGTTGATAGTGGTTATGGTGAAGGGGGTGCCATCAACAACAACGAAGCGGGCACGCTGACCATCACCAACAGCACGTTCACTAGCAACGTCGCGGACTACGGCGGTGGCTTGGAGAACTGGAGCGATCTGGCGGTCAGCGGCACCACCTTCTCCGGTAATTATTCGAACACCCTCGGCGCTGGCGTCCTCTCCATACTTTACGACGCGAGCACCGCGACGATCAGCAACAGTACCTTCAGCTCCAATCAGTCCGCCGGGAGTGCTGGCGGCATCTACAGTGAAATCCAAGATACCAGCACCTTCACCGTCAGCAACAGTACTATCGCCAATAATATCGCTTTGGGTGACGGTGGCGGAGTCTACAGCGATACGACCAGTGGGACGACCTACGTCGCGGCGTTCGGCAGCACCATCGTGACCGGTAACACCGCTGCGAACGGACCTGACATCTATGCGACGATGAATTCGCTCGGCTACAACCTGATCGGCAGCACCAGCGGCGCGACTATCAACGGCACCTCGACCGGGAACTTGTTGAATGGTGCGGCGTCGCCGGTCAACCTGAATACGCTAGCGGATAACGGCGGTCCGACCCAAACGATGGCGCTGGGCGTGGGCAGTGTGGCGATCAGCGCGGGCAACTGCACGTCGCTGGCAGGTGTCAGCCCGGTCTCAGTGGATCAGCGCGGCGGAACTCGCAAGTCGCCCTGCGACATTGGCGCTTACGAAACTTCGGTGGAGGTTGCGACCAATACGCCTAGCCCGACGCCGCCCGCGACCGGTACGTCGGAGCCTGCGCCGATTCCGGTGGGCTGCGACCCGGTAGCGTTGATCAGCGCGATCAACAACGCTGCGCCCGGCGCCAAGCTCAGCTTGGAGTACGAATGCGTCTACACGCTCACGTCGGCGTATGCCGACTCGACCGGGTTGCCTGCCATCAACAAGACGCTCACCATCAACGGTAATCACGCGACGATCATGCGTGACCCCAGTGCGCCGGAATTCCGCATTTTCAACGTCATGGCAGGGGGCGCCTTGTATGCCAATAACTTACAGGTGAGCGGTGGTCTCGTCAGCGGCAATGGCGGCGGCTTCATCAACAGTGGGTTGCTGAACGTCACCGAAAGCTGCATTGTTGGCAACCTCGCCGAGCAAGGTGGCGGCATTTACAATGACTTGGGCGGCGCGACCAGCGCGACTAGCAATTGGTGGGGTGCTGCCAGTGGACCGTCGGGCTATGCTTACGGTTCGGGCGATGGCATCAGCGACGGTGTCACTTATCTGAATTTCAAGTCGATTGCGCCCAACTGGTGCGGGAGTCTGACCGTCCCGGCGAACGACTTGCTCGAAACGCCGACCGCAGTGACTACCCTACCGTTCTCGACCAGCCAAGCGGTGCAGGGGGCGACGGTCAACTTCAACGAGTTGAATCTGAGTTGCGCGGTCAACCGCACCAACTCGGTCTGGTTTACCTACACGCCATCCATCAACCAGTCGGTGACGATTGACACGACCGGCAGTGACTATGACACTGCGGTCGCGCTCTATTCCGGTGCTTACGCGGGCAGCTATGCCAGTTTCGCCGAGGATGGCTGTAACGACAATCCGGCGGTGGGGCAGCAGGCGCTGCTTCAGGCGGATTTGATCGGCGGGACGATCTACTTCATTCAGGTTGCGCGCGTTGGGACTCTGCCGCTGACGCAGTCGGCGACGCTCGAACTCAGTATTAGTGCTGGATCGAGTTGGGTGACTAACGGCGACTTCAGCGACGGGGAGACCGGCTGGAACTTCTTCGGGGAGATTACGCACAGCGTCAACGCGGGGGTGCTCGACTTCAACCGGCAGATCAGCGCGACCGAGGCGGTCTTCTATCAGGACGTCAGCGCCACGCCGACGGCCGGGACGAAGTTCGAACTGGACCTCGACTTGGGCAATGACAGCCCCGAGGCGCGGACGGTGAGCGTGGTGGTGCGTACCCTCGACTGGAGCGACTCGGCGATCTGCCAGTTCACGCTGGCGCCGAACAGCCCGCTGCGGACGCACGTGCTGCAGGGGATCACCGCCGTCGATTGGAGCAGCCTCCGGCTGCAGATCAGCCCGGAGGAGGAGGACAGCAGTTCGGTGCTGCATCTGGACAACGTCGTGCTGAGCGAGCAGCCGGGATTGGGGATTACCCAAACCAACTGCATCAGCCCTGACCTGCCAGAGGGCAATGCCATCACCAACGGGACGTTCGACACCGACTTGAGCGGCTGGGGCTTCTGGGATGGGGCGGTCAGCCAGTGGGACAGCGGCGTGATGGATTTGTACCAGAGCACGGGGAGCGCCTCTGGCAATGCCTATCAGGTGGTGGGCGACCCGGTGGCGCTCAACAGCCACGTCGAACTTGACCTCGACTTAGGCAACAGCAGCGGCGTCGATAAGCTGGTCGCCGTCAGCGTGCACACGTTGGATTGGTCGAACTTCTTGGTCTGTCAGTTCCTGATCCCGGCGAACACGGGGATGCACACTTACACGCTCAAGGGACGGGCGGTCACGCCGTGGACGGACACGGTGGTCGACCTGAGCCTGCAAAATGCGGACAGTTTGGGCTGGCTGCAGGTGGACAACGTCGATTTGCACCGTATCGACGTGTCCGAGTTCATCTGGGTGACCGAATGCGACGGCTTCACCGCGCCCGACCAGATCAATCTGGTGCGGAACGGCGACTTCGCCGACGGGCTGGACGAGTGGTCGTGGTGGGGCGGTATCCTGCCGACGGTGACGGGCGAAGCCATGCAGTTCAATCGCCAGATCAGCGCGCCGGGAGCGTCGGTCTTCCAATTCTTGAACTTCACGACGGCGCCGGGGATGAAGCTGGGCATGAGCTTTGATCTGAGCAACAGCGCGAATGTGGCGCAGGACTTGTCGATCATCCTGCGCAAGCCGGACTGGACGGAGTGGCTCGCCTGCCCGTTCACCATTCCGGCGCACAGCGGACCGACGACTTACACGATGCAGGGGATGTCGGCGGGGACGTGGGAGAACATCATGCTGGAATTGCAGTTGTCCACCGAGACGGACAGTCCCAGCCTGACGTTGGACAACGTCAGCGTGATGCAAAATTCGTCGCTGGGTGTGACCGACACGGTCTGTGGCGACCCGAACGCGCCGCTGAGCGTGGCGACGGCGACGCCGACCGAAGCGCCGGTAGGGGGCGTGGTCGAGAGCGACGACGCGGCGGTGACGTCGAGTGACGGCTGGGTGACGATGACGCAGCCGTCGGGGACGAGCGGCGGCAGCTACCGGATGAACACCGCACCTGACGACAGCTTGACGCTGAACTTCAGCGGGACGTATGTGGACGTGATCTACCTGACCGGACCGTCGTTCGGGAGCTTCCGGGTGGAAATCGACGGCGTGCCGGTGGGGACGGTACCGACGACCGCGAACGACTACAGTGTCAACGCGCAGGCGCTGGTCGATGGCTTGGCGGACGGCAAGCATCAACTGCGGGTGGTGGTGGAGGCGGGGGTAGTGGGCATCGACGCCTTCAGTGCGAGTGCCATTCTGCCGGTGCTGGCGCCGACGGCGGAAGTCACACCGGAGCCGACGGAAGAAGCCACACGAGAGCCGACCGCTGAGGTCGTCATCCCGACGGAAGAAGTCACCCTCGCGCCAACTGAAGAAGTGACATTGGCACCGACGGAAGAAATCACGGTCGCGCCGACCGAAGAAGTCACGCTGGCACCGACCGCTGAGGTTGTCATCCCCACCGAGGAAGTGACAGTCGCAGCGAGCGATACGCCGACGGCGTCGCCGACGGTCGAACTGCCGACGGCGCTGCCGTTCCCGACCGTTGACGTCGGGACGCCGGAGCCGCCGACCGAGACTCCGACTGAGGTGCCGAGCGCGACGCCGACGCTCGGTGCGCCGCTGATACTGCCGACCGGGCGGGTCTTCCCGACGGTCGACACGGGCATCGGCGAGCCGACCGCAACAGCAACCGAGACGGCGACCGCGACGGAGTCGCGCCTGAGCGGGTGGTTTTGACGCTGCCCGCGCTGGCGAGCTTCGACGATGGGGCGGCGGACTGGACGGCGACGGCGGGCTGGATGCTGGCGGCGCACGAGGCGGGGCAGGGGTGGGTGATGAGCAGCGCGGCGTCGGCTGAGCGGCTGACGTGGAGGTCGTCGCTTGACCTGACGACGGCGGTGTCGCCGCTGCTGACCTTCCAGTCGCAGTATGTGGGCGTGGGCGTGGCGAGCGTGCTGGTCAGCAGCGACGGCGGCGCGACGTGGCAGGCAGCGGCGGTTGTGGCTAATTCCGCCGAGTGGACGACGGTCAACGTGGATTTGAGCGCCTATGCGGGCAGCGTGATCCAGTTGGCGTTCGACTGGCAGGGGATAGCAGGCGACCAATGGGGCGTCGACACCGTGCTCGTCGCCGACGTGCTTGACCTAGCGCCCTCCGTAGGCGACGCCTCGTAATCGAGAACACAGCAGGCAGCGAGCGCAGCCCGCGCTCGCTGCCTGCTTATCTGCTTAATCCCTCTGAAATCAGATCACCGCTGCGAATCGGGCGGCATCGACAGCGCGAGATAGCGCTGCTTGGTCTGCTCCCAGTCGAACTGATCGACCGCCCACTGGCGGGCGGCGCGTCCCATCTGCGCCCGCCGCGGCTCGTCCGTCAGCAGGCTTTGGATCGCCTCGCGCACCTGCTCCGGGCTGCGCTCGGTGAGCAGCGCCACACTCGGATCGAGATACTCCCGGTTGATCGAGTTGTCACTGACGATCACCGGCACACCGCACGCCATCGCTTCCTGTACCGCCAGCGGGAAGCCCTCATTTTCTGATGGCAGCACGAACAGGTCGGCAGACTGATAAAGTTCGCGCAGCACGTTTGGTTCGACCAGACCAATCGAATGGACTGACGCGCTAGATTGACTCAACGTCGCCTGCCCGCACATCCACGTTTCGAACGAGTCGTCGGCAGCCGCCAAAACAATGTCGCTCCCCTTTTTCTTTACCAGCCGCCCGACGAACAGCACCATTGGCTTAGAAATCCCGCGCTGTGCGCGCAGAGCTTGCTTGTCAGCCGGGGTCGGCGGATGGAAAAACGTCGTATCCACGCCGTTGACGATCTTCACGACCGGCGTACCCGCCGCGACCAACGGCGCTATTTCCGCCTGTACCTGCCGGTTCAAAACCACCAACGCATCGGCACGCCGGGCGCAAAATCGACCAATGCAGGCAAACGCCGCGCGCTCGACTAAATTAGTGAGGCGGCTGCCGTAGTTGACGAAGCCGACGTGCTCCGCCACAATAATCCGCAGCCCGCGTCGCCGTGCCAGCCACACCCCCGCCGCGCAGCTCAGGTAGAGCAGCCCGTGCGCGTGGAGCGCGTCGGCGTCTTGCAATGCCGAACGCAGGGCAGACAGCAGGGGAATCGGCGAGAACAGTGGATAGGGAATCCCGAAGCGCTCCAGCGGGTTCCACGCCGGCACGTCGATGTAGCTGATGCCGTCCCGCTCGGTCAAGCCGGACGTGCTGCCGCTGGTGATGCAGACGACCCGATGCCCATCCGCCGCGAAGCGCTTGCCGAGCTGGTGGATCACAAATTCGATGCCGCCCTTGTGAGGCAGCCGGTAATGAGAAACTATGACGATCTTCATGGGTCGCTGTCGCGCTGCTCCTCACCGTTAGGGCGCGTTGACTGTCAATCGCACCGGATTATAAAGCCAAGTCGAGTTGCCTCCAACGGCGAGCGCTGGCATCACGGTTCGGCTGGAGTGGGTTATACTTGCCCTGTTGCACCGATATTTATACAGGATTGCTCCTATGGAAACGATGATTACGGGTGCTCAGTGGATCGCTGGCAGCGATAGCCGCGCGGGGGATGCCGCCTTCTACAGCTTCAACCCGCGTACTGGCGTTTCGGGGACGCTGCCGTTCCTCAACGCCACGTCCGGCGAGATCGACCGTGCCGTCAGCGCCGCGCGTGAGGCTTACGATCAGCTTCGGCTGATGCCCGCCGAGCGGCTGGCAGCGCTGCTTGAGGTGATTGCCGACGAGTTCGAAGCGCTTGGCGATTTGCTGCTGACCACCGCCGACGAAGAAACCGGGCTTGGTCTGCCGCGCCTGACCGGGGAACGGGGGCGCACCACCGGGCAGTTGCGCAAGTTCGCCGCCTTCATTCGTGATGGCTGGTACGTCGAAGCGATCATCGACCGCGCGCTGCCGGATCGCCAGCCCGCGCCGCGTCCCTCGATCCGCCGGATGCTGCTGCCGTTGGGACCCGTCGCCGTGTTCGCCGCCAGCAATTTCCCCTTCGCCTTCAGCGTCGCCGGAGGCGATACCGCCTCGGCGCTGGCGGCGGGCTGCCCCGTGATCGTCAAAGCGCATCCCGGACACCCGGCTACTTCCGAGTTGGTCGCCCATGCCATCAACCGTGCGATTGTCGCGCAGAAGTTCCCTGCCGGGACGTTCTCGCTGATTCAAGGCGATCAAGTCGCGGTCGGGCAGGCGCTCGTCACCCATCCGGGGATCGCCGCCGTCGGCTTCACCGGATCGCTGCGCGGAGGGCGAGCGATTTTCGACGCTGCCGCTGCTCGACCAACCCCGATTCCGGTTTACGCCGAGATGGGCAGCATCAACCCGACGGTCGTGCTGCCGGGCGCGCTCGCCGAGCGTGCCGACGCGCTGGCGAGCGGCTTAGCGGCGTCGGTGACGTTAGGCGAAGGACAGTTTTGCACCAATCCGGGCTTGGTCTTCGTGATCGACGGCGCGGACAGCCAGCAGTTCATCGCCGCCGTGACCGCCAAAATTCGGGAGACGCAGCCCGGCGTGCTGCTCAACCCGCAGATTCAGCAGGGGCTAGCACGGGCGGTCGCCGGGACGCTGGCTCGTCCGCAGGTTAGCAAGCGATCCGATGGCGCAGGGCTGCCCGCGCCTGCTTGCGGTTACGAGCACACGGTTTTGCAGACTAATTCCCGCGTTTTCCGCGAGGATTCCGCGCTGCAAGCCGAGCATTTTGGTCCGGTGACGCTGTTTGTAGTCTGCGACTCGCTGGACGACCTGCGCTTGACGCTGCAATCGGTCGAAGGCAACTTGACCGCCAGCATCCACGCCGCCGACGGCGAAATCGAGGCAGCCGGATCGCTGTACAACATCCTGCGGGAGAAAGCGGGACGGCTGCTCTGGAACGGGTTCCCGACCGGCGTCGAGGTTGTCTACTGCGATGCAGCACGGCGGACCGTATCCGGCGACCACCGCCCCGGCGACGACTTCGGTCGGGATGACGGCGATCAAGAGGTTCCTGCGCCCGGTCGCCTTCCAGAATTTGCCCGACAGCCTGCTGCCGCCCGCGCTTCAGGATGCTAATCCGCTGGGCATCTGGCGGGTGGTCGACGAGCAGTGGACGAAGGACGCGATCTAAAGCCGGTGGTTCGGATGGCGCGTCGATGGCAGGCGAGGATGAGGGAAGCGGTGAACAATTTGGGTTCACCATAAAACCACGCCTTCGGTCATTTTCGGCTGCCGTTGAGGTGCCGTCCCCGCTTGCCGCTGGTGGTGGCGAATGCGCCACTCACCGACCCTCAATATGGAAGCGTGACCGCGCGCTGTGGATCGTTCCTTACCCTAATTGTAGAACATAAGTTCTGATTGTCAAGTGATCTGCTTGTTGCGGGGTTGGGCAAACGTACCAAAAATCAATTTGAACCGCCAAAGTAGGATCAAGTCGAAAAGTTGAAAAAGACAATCAACCGCCAAGAACGCCAAGTAGGGCACAGCACGCTGTGCCCTTACAAAAAGATGTGGCGCTACGGTGCAAGGCGTGGAATCTTTAGGGCGCACTGCCGTGCGCCCCTACAAAAACGCCTGCCAACCGGCTTGACCTTGATGCGCTAGCCCTGATCTGCTCATTGGGGGTGAGCGTGCGATCTAGCGTTTGACGCCGCTCATCGAGACGCCCTCGATGAAATAGCGCTGGAGCAGCACGAACAGGATCATCATCGGCAGGGTGGCGATCAGCGATCCCATCATCAGCAGATTCCACGGTGTATCGCGCTGACCTTGCAGCAGGGCGATGCCAATCGTGACCACGCGCGTCTGCTCACTGTTGGCGATCACCAACGGGTAGAGGAAGTCGTTCCACGCCGCTTGTACCGTGATCACGGCGAAGGCTGCCAGCGCCGGGACCGACAGCGGCAGCGTGACGTGCCACAGAATTTGCAGCGGATTGGCGCCGTCGATGGTCGCCGCTTCTTCCAGCTCCAACGGGATTTGCAAAAAGGCTTGACGCAGCAAGAACAGCGCGAAGGCGCTAAACGCGCCGGGTACGATCAGCGCTTGAAAGGTGTTGCGCCAGCCCAAACTGCGAATCCACAGATATTCAGGGATCAGAATCGCCTGAAAGGGGATCATCAGCAAGCCGAGGCAGAGCGCGAACAGCAGGTTACGTCCCGGAAACTTGAAGCGGGCGAAGCCATAGGCTGCCAGCGAGCAGGTGATCAACTGACCGAGCGTCCGCCCAATCGTCATGATGGCGGTGTTGACGATGGTTCGGTTGAAGCCGCTCGACGTTTCGTATAGTCCATTGAGGTTGGCGAGGCAGGAGACGTTCTGCGGAATCCACTGCACCGGCACGGTATTGATCTCGGCGGACGGCTTGCAAGCAGTCGACGCCATCCAGAGGAAGGGCAGCACCATCACCAGCGCGCCGACGATCAGAATCGCATAGACCAGCACCCGCATCGACAGCGAGAGCCGGTCGTAGCTGGGTGCTGCTTGCTCGGCGCTCGATTGAACGTTATTAGCCGTCAGTTGATTCATAGTAGACCCACAAGCGCTGGAGGCGAAGTTGGAACAGCGTGACCGCCAGCATGATGGCGAACATGGCTAAGCCGATGGCGGAGGCGTAGCCGAATTCGGCGTGCGTGAAGCCGGTCTGGTACAGGTAAAACGAGAGCGTGGTCGCACTGCCGCCAACGCCGCCCGCGACCGTTCGCGCCGTCATGATGAAGACTTGGTCGAAAATCTGGAACGAACTGACAAACGCCAGCACGACGATCAGGAACAGGGTGGGCGAGAGCATCGGCAGGGTGACGTGGCGAAAGCGCTGCCAGCGGGTCGCCCCGTCGATCAGCGCGGCTTCGTAGAGGATCGCCGGGATATTTTGCAGCCCGGCGAGGAAGAGCACCATGTCGAAGCCGAGCCGCTGCCAGATCGTCACCACCGCTATCGGGATCAGCACGAGGTCGGGGCGGGTCAGCCAGTTGAGGTCGAGCAAGCCGAAGCTGGCGAGTAGGTTGTCGAGCAGCCCGTAATGTGCCTGAAAAATCCACGTCCAGACAATCGACGCCGCGACGGTCGAGGTCACGACCGGCAGAAAGTAAATCGTGCGGAAGACGCTGCGCCCGCGCAGCTTCTGGTTGAGCAGGATCGCCACACTCAGCGAAAGCACCGTCCCCACCGGGATCGTCACCGCCAGCACCTTGAGCGTATTGCCGAGCGCTTGCCAGAAATCCGGGTCGGTCAGCAGCCGTTGGAAGTTCGCCAACGCGACGAACTCCGGCGGCTTAATGCCGTTCCACTTTTGAAAGGCAGTCCAGAATGAGAGCAGCACCGGAATGCCAAAGAAGAACAGCAATCCCAGCGTGTTCGGGGCGACCAGCGCCAGCCCCCACAGCGCTTGACGCCGCGCGCGCGGGGTTTTCCCTAAAATGTTGATCAATGGAGCCATCATGGACTGTCGTTTCCGTCAGATGGTAAATGCAACCTCACCCCCGACCCCTCTCCATTGCATGGAGAGGGGCGACACGCGCAGCGTGGCAGGGGGTGAGGTTTGGTTCATAGGGCGCACAGCCGTGCGCCCCTACAAATACAGATTACATGCCCGAATTCAGGTACGGCGCAATCGCGTCGCAGGCTTGTTTGGTCGCGTCTTCGACGCTCACGCCGAGGTCGAAAATGTTGACGATCATCTCGGTGGTTGGGTCGCCCGCTTCGGCGAAGGTGGTCACGCCCTGCGAGTTGTTCAGCGCGTCAATGAATGCCTGAATGTTGACGGTCGTGTCGCCGAAGCTGTCTTTCCACATTTGCAGCAGTTCCGGCGCGGGGTCGGCTGGCGGCACGCCACCGGCTTCGGCGAAGAACTTCTCGCCCTCATCGCTGGCGAGATACTGGATCAGGTTGGCGGCGAGGTCGGCGTTCGGGCTGCTGGCGTTGCCCGCGTAAGCGACGGCGTGAACCGTCGAGCGGCTCATGCCGGTGGTCGGGTTCTTGGGCAGGGTCACGACATCCCAATTGAAGGGCACGTCGGCAATCGCGTTCGGGAGCTGCCATTCGCCGTTGCTGTACATGGCGACTTTGCCCGACTTGAACATGTTGTATTCGTCGTCGGCGTTGGTGCCGCCCAGCACTGAGATCGACGGCATGGTGCCGTCATCGAGCAGCCCCTTGAGGAAGGTCAGCGCTTCGATGCTGCCGGGATCAGTCAGGGTGCACTGCGTCCGGTCGGCATTGGCGACCGGCGCCACACCCGCCGACGCGATCCAGTTCGACCAACCGCTCTGGTAGTCGTTGTAGACGGCTGCGCCATAGACGCCGTTGGCGCTGTCGGTCAGCGCGGCGGCGTCGGCGGCGAAGTCATCCCACGTCCAATCGGCAGTCGGGTAATCCAGCCCGGCGGCGTCGAACAGGTCCTTGTTGTAGAACATGACGATGCTGTCCCAGTTCAGGGGCGCGCCGTAGACGTCGCCGTTGTCGCCGTAGCGATACGGATCGACCAAGCCGGAACCCCAGACAGTCGAGTCAATGCCCGCCGCGTCGAGGTAGGGTTGCAGGTTCAGCAGCACGCCGTTGGTGGCGTAGAAGCCGAATTGATCCTGCGAAAGGTTGAACACGTCCGGCAGGTCGCCGCTGGTCGCGTCGGTCTTGAGCAGATCCCAGTACTGCGCCCATGGAACTTGCTGGACGTCAACCGTCGCGCCGGGGCAGTAGTCGGCGATCCACGCATTGGTGGCGTCGGTCAGGACTTTCGCCCAATTCTCATCCCAGACCTGAAGCGTTAGTGATCCGGCTTGAGTACAGGGGGCGGCGGGGATGGTCGCGCTTGTCGTATCTTGCGCCTGCACGCCGACGGTCAGGGCGAGCAGCAACACCGCGCTGACCAGCAAAATGCTAAAACGTCTCGTTCTGAACATGATTTCTCCCTACAGATAGCCTAAAAGTGATCGAATCTTGCTTATATCTACTCTGCACAGGATAAAAGTCCGCAACTTCGGACGCAAGATAACCAATCTGTCCGGCGTAGTCCATTGGCGGCGAAGTTGTGGCGGTCGAAATGGTCACGGGGGAAAGTGTAGCGCGTGCGGGGATGGTTCGCAAAGGCGTTGGTCGATGATGGTTTGCCAGTGGTTGAGTAGCTGTCCGCTGATCTCACCTCACCCTGCTGCGCGGCTGACCTACGGTCAGCTTCGCTTAGCACCCCCTCTCCATTGCATGGAGAGGGGGTGGCGACCGAAGGTCACTTGGCGTGAGGGTTTGCTGTTTTACGGCGCGGATGGCAGGTCGGCGCAGGCGGCGCTCGCCGTGACGTAATCGCCGCTGACCCAGCCGATCTGTCCTTCGTAGGCGACGTGATACCAGTTATCGCTGTTGTGGGCGTCGGCGCTGACGGTCGAGCCGAACGGGATCGAGATCAGCACCGTGCTGCCCTCAGTCGATGGCTGATCGCGCAGATTCAGGTTGTAATCGACGATGATGCCGCAGGTCTGGGCGCCGAGCACGGCGCTGCTGCTCACTGCGCCGGTGGCTTCGGCTGCCGGAGTCGCGCTGGCTTCAGATGTCGGCGTCGCCGTCGGGAAGACGATCCGCGTCGGGCGGGGGACGGTCGGCGTGGGCGTCCTCGGAAT
This sequence comes from uncultured Chloroflexia bacterium, assembly GCA_963826685.1. Lineage (GTDB taxonomy): Bacteria > Chloroflexota > Anaerolineae > Aggregatilineales > Phototrophicaceae > Flexifilum. Next base: position 254,127 of record CAWGYC010000017.1, read on the forward strand.
GGTCGGCGTTGGTGATGGCGCAGGCGTATCCTCGATAGGTCCGCCGTTGGGCGCTTGTCCGTTGAGCTGCGGCAGCGCGCTCTCGCCGCTGATCAACTGAGGCAGCAAGAAGTTCTGCGCTTGACCGAGGTCGCCGTTGACCAACTGAGTCGCCACTTGCGTGGTGTCGCTGCCGAAACGCTCGATCATCTGCGCCTCGCGCCCGCCCGCCGTGACCATGTCGTCGAGCGCGCTCGCGATGGCGGTGATCGCGGCGTTGAGGTCGCCATTATGCGCTGCCACTAGATCGGCGATGGTGCTGCCCGCTTGAATTTGCGCCAGCAGCTCGTCGGTCGATAAGCCGGTTTGCGCCGTTAGCGCTTGCGCGACCGCCGTTTCGTCGCTGTTGGCTGCGGGCTGTGTTGGCTCGCTGGTCGGCACGTCGGGCGGTGCTGCTAGCGTCGCCGGCGCGAGCGGCGTGTTCGCCGCCGGGATCACGACGTTGGCTTCGGCGGTCGCTGCTGGCGCGCCACCGGGGAATGCGCCACCACCGGGCGCGCCAGCCGGGAAAGTGCCATTGCCGCCGCCGAACTGCGGCGCGGCACTCTCCCCGCTGATCAATTGGGGCAGCAAGAACTGCTGCGCCTGACCGAGTTCGCCATTGACCAACTGGGTGGCGATCTGGGTAGTGTCGCTTCCCAAGCGCGTTACCATTTGCGCGCCGAAACCGCCGGAGGTCGTCAGGTCGTCGAGCGCGCCCGCGATGGTCGTGATCACGGCGTTGAGATCGCCGTTGTTCGCCGCCACCAGATCGGCAACTGTGCTGCCCGCTTGAATTTGCGCCAGCAAATCGTCGGTCGATAAGCCGGTTTGCGCGGTCAGCGCCAGCGCGACGGCGGTCGGCGTCGCTGTCTCCGGGGTCGCTTCGACCGTCGCTTCGGCGGTTACTTCAGCCGTCGCTTGGGGCGCGCCGGGGAAACCGGCGCCATTGGGCGCTTCGCCGTTCGGGAAACCGCCGCCCGCCGGGAAGGTGCCATTTCCGCCGCCATTCCCTCCGCCGAACTGGGGGATGGCGCTCGCGCCGCCGATCAACTGGGGAAGCAAGAAGCGCTGCTCCTTGCGCGAGGTCGCCGTTGACCAACTGGGTCGCGATCCCGGTCGTGTCGGTGCCGAGCCGTTCCAGCAGTTGACCGCCGCGTCCACCAGCGGCGACCATTTCGTCGAGCGCGCTGGCGATTGCCGCGATCACCGCGCTCAAGTCGCCGTTATTCGCCTTCACCAGATCGGCAATCGTGCTGCCCGCGTCGATTTGCGCGTCAGTTCGTCGCTGGTCAGCCCAGTTTGAGCTGTCAACACCTGCGCGACCGCCGTCGGTTCGCTGCTGCCCGGTTCGGCAGTTGCTTGAGGCGCGCCGGGGGCTGGATTGGTTGCCTGCGCGCCGGTGTTCCTGAACGCGCCGCGCGTCACCGCCGAGACGTTACGCAGCGTTGTGTCGGCGGCGGCTGCGGTTTCGTTGACACCCGGCGTCGTGCCGTTGGTCGTGATCAGCAGGGGCGCGCCGAAGGTGATCAGCGCTAAGCAGATGCTCACGCCGATGCCGATCATGCCGTAAGACCGGCGCGGATCGCGCTTGCGGTTGCCGCGCTCGATCAACAGGACGAGCAGGCTGCCGATAAACACGACGGCGGCGCTGAGCGTCAGCAGCCGGATCATCTGTGCCCGCAGCACCGTTCCGGCGAGGAAGTAGGCTGCCAGCGGTACGGCGATTACGATCAATGCCAGCAGCGCCGCGATGATCCCTTGCTGCTTGTGGCGCAGCGATTGGATCAGCGCAAACAAGAGGTAAATCAGCGCGATAAACGGCGCGAATGTCATCAGGAGTTGCAGATTCATGCCTTTTCCTTAGTTACTCATAGCGCAGGGCGTCAATCGGGTTGAGCCGCGCAGCCCGTGATGCCGGATAAACACCGAAGAAGATGCCGATTGCCGCCGAAATGCTCACCGCTAGCACGACGTTTTCCGGGCGAACGACAACGCTCAAACCGTCGACCAGCGACGTGATGACCGCGCTGCCGCCCGCTGCGATGGCGACGCCAATTACGCCACCGATCAGCGTTAGCACGACCGCTTGCACCAAAAACAGCACGATAATGTCCGAGTTTTGCGCGCCGGTCGCCTTACGCAGCCCGATCTCTCGCGTCCGTTCGGTGATCGTCACCAGCATGATGTTCATGACGTTGATCCCGCCGACGAGCAGCGAAATTCCCGCGACGACGCCCAGAAACAGCGTCAGGATCGAAATCACGCTGGTCAGCAAGTCGACGATGGTCGAAGCGCTGAAGATGTTGAAGTTGTCGGACTCGTTGGCAGTCAGCCCGCGCACCGTGCGCAGGGCGGTGGTCAAGCTCTCCTGCACCGTCGCCATCTGGTTGACGTCGGTCGCTTTGACGAGGATCGTATTGACGACCGTCTCGCCGGTGGTCGTGCGGCTGTTGTTCAGCCGCGCCTTGAACGCGGTGATCGGCACGATCACCGCGTTATCGCTGGTGCCGCTCTCGTTGAGCACGCCGATCACCTGAAACAGCACATTCTGCACGCGGATCGTTGCGCCGAGCGGGTCTTCGGTGTCGAACAGGTTCTCGACGGTCGTCGTGCCGATGATCGCCACCTGCGCGCTGTTGGCGAGTTCGTCGGCGTTGAAGAAGCGTCCCTGATCGACCGTCCGCCCCTCAATGTCGAGGTAATCGGTCGTCGCGCCGGTCACGCCGATGTTGAACGAGTTGTTCTCGTAGACGACCGAATAGCTGCCACTGGTCTCCGGCATGACCAGATCGACCCCCGGCAGCAGATCGGGATTCTGCAACTGCTGCGCCTGTTCGAGCGTCAGTTGATCCAGCCGTCCGTTGGCGCGCGTCGCCGAGACGCGCAGCGTGTTGGTGCCTAAGCCTTCGAACTGCTGGGCGACGTAGGCTTGCACGCTCTGACCGAGCGAGAGCAGCAGCACGACCGCCGCGATCCCAATCGTGATGCCGAGCACCGTCAGGAAAGCGCGCAGCTTATTCGCAGCGAATTCAATCAAGGACAGACGCACGTTGTCAATTAGCATTATTCGAACCTCAGTGCGTCAATGGGGCGCATCTTCGCCGCGCGATTCGCCGGATACATCCCGGAGATGATCCCGATTGCGCTGCTGATCCCGGTCGCTAGCGCCGCTGACTCCGGCGTCAGAGCAATCGTGAACTGCGGGATCAGCCGACCAACCAGCAGCAGAATGCCGCCGCCTAAGGTGATGCCAATCGCGCCGCCCAGCAGCGAGAGCAGGATGCTCTCGAACAGAAATTGGGTCAGGATCGTGCTCGCCTGCGCGCCAACCGCTTTGCGCAAGCCGATCTCGCGCGTGCGCTCGGTGACCGATACCAGCATGATATTCATCACGCCGATGCCGCCGACCAGCAGCGAAATCCCGGCGATGGCGCTCAAAAACAGCGTGACCAAGCTCAGCGTCGACGACAGCGAATCGAGCACCGACGCCGCGCTGCTGACGCTGAAATCGGCGGCGCTTGAATTGGTGATCCGGTGTGTCCTCAAGAGATAATTCGTGACCTCATCAGTCGCTGCCGTAATGTCGGCGGAGTCGGTCGAAACCGCCTGCGCCTGTATCGAACTGACGCGGTAGCCTTTCCCGGCGACGTGGGCGTTCGCCAAGCGGGTTTGCGCCGTCGTGATTGGGATCAGGACGGTCGTCTGTGAAAAACCGCTGGTCGCTCGTTCTTCCATCACGCCAACGACCGTGAACACCTGATTGGCGACCAGCACCGTCTGTCCGACCGGATTCGCGGTGTCGAACAAGTCGCTCGCGGCGGTCTGATCGAGCACGACGACCCGCTCGCTGTCGGCGACGTCCTTGTCATCGATGAAGCGCCCCGACCCGACGTGCCAGTTGTTGACGTCGCCATAATTGACCGTCACGCCCTCGACCGACACGCTCTCGCTGGTCGCGCCGTAGCCGATATTGCCACGAACGGTGTAGGTCGCGGCGACGGCGACGACGTGCGGCGCGACGGTCGGGTCTTGCAGCCCTTCGACGTCCTGCGTCGTCAGCGGCTGCGTCCCCGACGCGGTGAAGCGCCCGCGCGACGCGCTGATGTTGAGCACGTTGGCGTTGAGGCTCTCGAACTGCCCCTGAATGTAGCTTTGCAGGCTGCCGCCGAGACTCATCAGGCTGACCACCGCCGCCACGCCGATCATGATTCCCAGCGTCGTCAGCAGCGCGCGCAGGCGGTTCGTGCCGAGCGCGTTCAGCGCGATGCGAAATATCTCAAGCAAACTCATAAATCACCCCACCCCCGACCCCTCCCCGACTTCAGGGAGGGGAGCGTGCTTCGCCCGCAGCGCTTGTGCGTGAGCACGAAAGACGGGTTTTGATACGCAGAGGCGGACGTAGACCCACACACCATCATTCGCGTGGTCATCGTTTACGTGTATTCCTCAGCGCTGCCGCCGTAGTAGGCGTTCTCGAAGACGGTCGCCAGTTCTTCCGCCTCGGATGGGCGATCTGCTGTCTCGGCGTCCAGCGGCTCGGAGATTTTCTGGTCGGCAATGATCAAGCCGTCGCGCAGCATGACCACCCGGTTGGTGTGCCGGGCGATCCAAGGATCGTGGGTGACGAACACCGTCGTGATCCCTTGCTCGCGGTTCATGCGCTGGAAAATCTGCATGACTTCCTTACCGCTGCGGGTGTCGAGGTTGCCGGTCGGCTCGTCGGCGAGGATCAGCGACGGCTCGTTGACGATGGCGCGCGCGATGGCGACGCGCTGCTGCTGACCGCCGGAAAGCTCGCTCGGCAGGTGATTCAGCCGCTCGCTCAGCCCAACCGCCTCCAACGCGGCTTTCGCTTTCTGGGATCGCCCGCGCGCGCCCGCGTAGAGCAGGGGGAGTTCGACCTGTCGCAGCGCTGATGTGCGTTTGAGCAGGTTGAAATTCTGGAAGACGAAGCCGATCTTCTTGTTACGGATGCGCGCCAGTTCGCTTTCGCCTAACTCCGATACGTCGACCCCGTCGAGGTGATACGTGCCGGTGGTCGGCTGGTCGAGCGCGCCAAGGATGTTCATCAGCGTGCTCTTGCCCGACCCCGACGGTCCCATGATCGAGACGAATTCGCCGCGCTCGATCTTGAGGTCAATCCCCTTGAGCACGTTCAGGTCGATCTCGCCGATGTGATACGTCTTAGTGATCCCTTGAATGTCGATCACCGGGATCGGCGCATCGGCGTCCGCCTGCGGTGTTTTGCCATTACTATGTCGTCCAAATTTCATCAGCCGCCCCCTCGTCCGGCGAAGTTACCGCCACCGGGGGGCGCGCCGCCGCCGGTCGCCAGCCGACCCGCGCCGCCAAACAATCCCAAGCCCGCGCCTTGCTGCGTCGTGCCGGTCGTCGTTCCGCTTGCCAAAATGACCAGCTTATCGCCCGTGTTGATCCCGGCGGTGACCGCGCTTTCGCTGTCGGTCTGCGCGCCAATCGTCACGGGCACGTCGGTATAGGTGCCGGTCGCTGTTTCGACCTTGACCGTCGCCTGCTGCGTCCGGTCGTTGACCGTGATGAAGCGGTTCGGCACCACCAGTACGTTGTTGAGTTCGTTCAGCACCACGTTAGCAACCGCCGACATGCCGGGGCGCACTGGCGCGTTCGCTGGATTGAGCGTCACCTCGACGTTGTAAGTCACTAGATCGCTGGTCGACGACGGCGACAGATCGACCCGCGTCACATTGCCGCTCAGCGTCACGTTGTTGAGCGCTTGCAGGCTCACGTTGACGGCTTGCCCTTGAGCAAGTTGGGCGATGTCCTTCTCGTCCACCGACAGCGTGATCGTGTAGTTGTTGGTGTCGATCAGCGTGATCGCGCCGGTGTTAGGCGGCATTTCGCCGACCTCGACGTTCACGGCAGCGACGACGCCGTCGAACGGCGCGACGATCTCGGCTTCGTCGCGCTGCTGCTCAATCGAATCGAGGTTCAACTGCGCCGTCTCGATGTTGATCTGCGCCTTGCGCACGTCCGAGTCGCTTGGTCCGGCGTTGAGCGCGTCGAGCTTCGCCTGCGCGCTGATCAGCGAGGCGTTTGCCGACGACAGTTGGCTGGTATCGGGCGCGGCGTTGAGCGTATCCTGATAGGTCTGCTCGGCGTTGGTGACGTTCTCCTCGGCGTTCGCCATGCTCGCTTGGCTGGCAATCCGGTTGGAGACCGCGTTGGGGGCGTTCGGGTTCGGGTTGGCGCTCATGTCCCGGCTCAACTGCTGCTGCCACAAGCTGTTCTTCGCCAGTTCCTCGTTCAAGCGCGCGATCTCGGCGTCGTTGCCGGTTGAGGCGTTCTGCGATGCCGAACTCAGCGACGCTTCCGCCGATTGGACGCTCAACTCGGCGCTCTTGACGTCGAATTCGCTCGGCGGAGCTTGCAGCACCGACAGCGCGTTCTGTGCCGAATTCAAGGTTGATTTCCGCCGTCCGCACCTGCATGTCAATGGCGGTCGTATCGACCCGCGCCAGCACGTCGCCCGCGTGAACGGCGTCGCCGACGGCGACCAAGACGTCCGTCACCGGCGCCGAGGTGCCGAACGCCAGCGTCGTTTGGTCGGCTGCCGCCAGCGATCCGGTGGCGTTGAGCGTCTCGGTCAGCGTGCCCGGTTGAACGGTCATCGTTTCCACCGGGACGGTCAACGGCGTGGTCTCAGGGACGACTGCTGTATCTGACTTCGCCATCACCACGCCCATCAGCGCCACGCCGATCACCAGCAGTGGCACCGTGATAATGCGCACGAAGGTGCGCAGTCCCCCGGCGCGCAGCCGGGCGGTCAGCCACCAGAGCAGGATCACCCCGCCCAGCGCGAGCACTCCTGCGCCGACGTAAGTTGTCGGTATTGAATTAATCATGAACTTGAACTCCCGGTATCAATGGCGACTTCGCCGGTCATGCCTAAGCGCACATGCGGGTCGGTCGTGTCGAGTGCGATCAGAATGTCGTAAGTGACAATGCCATCGCTGCTGGTCGAACTGAGCCAGCCGATATTCTCGACGCTGCCCGGAATAGTCACCCCGGTGAGCGCGTCCAACTGAACGGTCGCGCTCTGCCCGACGGTGACGCGCCCGACGTCCAGTTCGTTGACCGGAACGGTCATCTGGAAGCCGGACAGATCGGCGATCTCGACCGCCACCAAGCTCGGCGAAGCGTTGTCGCCGGAAGCGACGTTCACCGCCGTCACATAGCCGGAACGCGGCGCGACCAACTGGCTTTTCTCCAGCGTATTTTGGGCTTGATCCAGTGTAAGCTGCGCGCGTTCGATGGCGACCTGCGCGTTGTCGAGCTGCTGCTGAGTCGGACCGGCTTGCAGTTGGTCAAGCTGAAGCTGCGCCTGCTGAATGCGGATTGATGCCGACCAAAGCTGCGTCGAGGCGCTGCTGGCGGCTTGTGCGTCTTGCAGTTGCAGCAGCGCGATCTGGGCATTGAACTGCGCTGCGCCGATCTTCGCTTCGGCTTGCGCGATCTGGTCGGGCGTCCCGTTCATGAACGCTCGCTCCTGCTGGAGCGTGTCGACTGTTTGCTGGGCATCATCGTACTTCTGCTGCGCCGCATCGACCTGATCGCTGCTGCCGTTTGCCGACGAGGTATAGGCGGCTTGGGCGCTCGCCAAGTTCGCCTGTGCGACGCGCAGGTCGCTGTCCGATGGCGGCGCGTTCAGGTCGTCGTAATCAAGCTGCGCGCTCTCTAGATTGAGCTGCGCTTGATGATAGCTGTTCCACGCATCGGTATTGTCGAGGTCCGCCAGCACGTCGCCCGCATTGACGTAATCGCCGACTGCCACGTAGACGCCGCTCACGGTTCCCGCCGCTTGAAAGCTCAGCGAAACCAGCGCTTTTGCCTCGACCGAGCCGAGCGCCGAGATTTGGCTGCCAGCGGTGGCGACGGCGGTATTCGGCAGGTTATCCAGCGAAAAGCCTTCGGGAAGTTGAAACCCTTCAGGCGGCGTGAAACCCTCCGGCGGGGTGAAGCCGCCGCCGGGGTTGTCTTGCGCTTGAACTGCTGCGCCGCCAATCATCAACGAAAGCACGATGACAAGTGCCGTGATCGTCATGCTGGCTGCGGTTTTCCTCACGGTCATCGAAATTTCCTCACAAGTTGTCTAAGAACTGATTTAAGCTTTTACGCCACTGACAAAACCTCACCCCCCGACCCCCTCTCCATTACATGGAGAGGGGGAGAAGTACAGGGCAATCGCGTCATTTCAAGGTCAACAATCTGCAAAATTGGCGATAACACAAAAAGCTTGAATCACTTCTAAGCTCTATTGTGCCTGCTCCGTGTGAATATTTCGTGGGAGACTTATGGGGAAACTGTAAAATCTTTCAGAACTTCATAATTTCCCCAAAATCGCCTTCTATAATGAAGTAAAAATGAACCTATTTAGGTGGAGTATCCTTCGATGCCGCGAGTTTTAGTCGTCGATGACAACAAGGAGACGGTGCGCGCGGTGCGCGTTTATTTAGAGCGAGAAGGCTTCGAGGTCTTTAGCGCCTACGATGGCGAGACAGCGCTGCATACGCTGCGCCACGAACACCCCGATCTGGTCGTCCTTGACCTGATGCTGCCGGATCGGGATGGTTTGGAAATTACACGGATTGTACGCAAAGATGCCACCTTGCGCCAGATACCGATCATCATGTTGACCGCGCGCGTCGAGGATGAGGATCGCATCATCGGCTTGGAGATCGGCGCCGACGACTACATCAGCAAACCATTTAATCCGCGCGAGGTCGTCGCTCGCGTGCGCTCCGTCCTCCGCCGCAGCAAAGGCGACGCCGACGACGAAAGCGAGCGCAGCCTGAATTACGCCGGGCTGCATCTCGAACCATCACGCCGCAAGCTGACGCTTAACGGCGAGGCGGTCGAACTCACCCGCATCGAATTCGAACTGATGCACGCGCTTGATGAGCAGCCCCGAACACGTCTTCACCCGCGCCGAATTGATCGAAAGCGCGCTCGACTTTCAGTATGATGGCATGGAGCGCTCGCTCGACACCCACGTCAAGAATTTGCGCAAGAAGCTCGAAAGCGACCCCAAGAATCCACAGTACATCCAAACGGTCTACAGCATCGGCTACCGTTTGGGGGGTAAGTAACGCCGATGAGTCTTAATCGTCTGTGGGTGCGCTTGAGCATCGCTTTTAGTGCGGTGGTTTTCATCAGTTTGGCGACGATTGCAATTGTCAATATCGGCATCATTCGGGCGAACCGGGCAGAGTTGGCTCAGTTTGACCAAAATCAGACCCCGATTCAGCCGATTGAAGCGTTGTCACCTGATCAAATCGATCCAACCGCGCAGTTGATTCCAATCGTCGTTGACGGCAATACCGTCGCCTACGTCGATATGGCGTCGCTGCTGAAGCCGCCCCGACCGCTGCAAATGCTCAGTTGGGAAGAAGTCATTTTGATCGCTGCTGCCATCGTGATCGTGATCGGTATCCTCTTCGGCGTGTTGATGAGCCGCAGCCTGACCAAGCCGCTCAATCGGTTGGCGGTCACCGCCGACGCCATCGGCGCGGGGAACTGGGATCAGCGTGTGCCGGTCAAGGGGACGACCGAGATCGCATCGCTGGCGCAGTCGTTCAACAAAATGGTCGATCAGCTACAACGCAACGAACTGCTGCGCCGCAACCTCGTCGCCGACGTCGCGCACGAACTTCGCACGCCGATCACGGCGCTGCAAGCCAACGTCTACGCCATCCTCGACGACGCTTACCCGATGACCAAGACCGAGATCGCCGGGTTGTACGATCAAACGCGCATGTTGAGCCGCCTGATCAAAGACCTGCACGAACTCTCGCAAGCCGAGTCGGGCTTGCTGCCGCTGGACCGGCAGCCGGTCGACTTCAGCCAAACCCTGCGCGAGTTGATCGCGCCGTTCCGCTCGGTTGCCGAGGAAAAGGCGGTGCAGTTGGCGGTCGATATTCCGGCGGCGCTGCCGCTGGTCTCCGCCGACGAGGAGCGCATCAATCAGGTGATGCACAATCTGCTCAATAACGCGCTGCGCTACACGCCCTCCGGCGGGACGATCACCATTCGCGCGCGCGGCGAGGACGGCTGCCTGCGGATCGAGGTGCAGGATACTGGCGAAGGCATCGCCCCGGAGCATCTGCCCAACGTCTTCGAGCGCTTCTACCGCGCCGATTACGCTCGCAGTCGTCAGCGCGGGGGGATGGGCTTGGGATTGGCGATCTCGAAGGCGATTGTCGAGGCGCACGGCGGCTCGATTGCCGTGACCAGCAGCGGCATCCCCGGCGAGGGCACAGCCTTCGCTGTTCATCTACCGACGATTAAAGCGTAGGGGCGGGTTTCAAACCCGCCCCGACATCCCCCTACTACGAGAAACCATCAAGCTGCCAACGCGGTTATGCGCCCGCTTGCAGCCCCTCCCACAAGCCCTGCAAGTACATTGCGCCGAGCGCGCGATCATATAAGCCGTAGCCCGTGCGGGGCACGTCCTCGCCCCAAATCCGCCGCCCGTGATCCGGGCGCAGCGGACCGGCATAGCCGATCTCGACCAGCGATGCCATGACTGCCCGCAGATCGACGCTGCCGCACGCCGACGGATGCGCGACCTCGTAGAAGTCATGATCGCCGGTGCGCTGGACGTTGCGCAGGTGAACAAAGTTGATCCGCTCTGCGAACTGTCTGACCATCGCGGGCAGATCGTTGGCTGCAAGCGTGCCGAGCGATCCGGTGCAGAAGGTCAAGCCGTTGTGGGGGCTGTCGACCGCGCCGAGCAGTCGTCCGATGCCCTCCGCGTCGCGGACGATGCGGGGCAGCCCGAAGATCGACCACGGCGGGTCGTCGGGATGGATCGCCAAATAGACGCCCGCCGCTTCCGCCGCCGGGATCACCCGGCGCAGGAAGTAGACCAAGTTCTCGAACAGTGCGTCGTCGTCGATCTCGGCGTAGTCCGCGAGCGCCGATTGCAGTTCTTCCTTCGTGAATCCGCGCGCCCACGCGACTCGCGTTTCCAGCCCGCGCTCCAGATAGCCGTCGATCTCGGCGTGGACGTACTTCGTCACCACCGAATCGTCGGGCAGATGATAAGTCATCTCCGTCCGCATCCAGTCGAACAGCGGCATGAAGTTGTAGCACAGCACCTTGACGCCCGCGCGCCCCATGTTGGCGACGCTCTCGCAGTAGGCGTCGATCAGCGCGTCGCGTTCCGGCAGTCCGCGCTTGATGGCTTCGGCGACCGGGATGCTTTCGATCACGTCGAGCGTGAAGCCCTCCGCCTCGACCTGCGCCTTGAGCGCCGCGATCCGCTCGACCGACCAGACCGCGCCCACCGGGATGTCCTCCAGCGTGCCGACGATCCCCTTCACGCCCGGAATCTGGGCGATCTGTTCCAGCTTTACGCTGTCGGCGTCGCCGAACCAGCGCCACGTCATGCGCATGATTTACACTCCACTGTACGCCATAAAGCCGCCGTCGACCGGCACGACCACGCCGGTGACGAAGCGCGAGGCATCGCTGACCAGCCAGAGCAGCGTGCCCAGCAGATCGTCCGGTACGCCGAAGCGACCCTGCGGCGTGAGGCTGATGATCTGATGCCCGCGCGCAGTCAATTCGCCGCTTTTCTCGTCGATCAGCAGGTAGCGGTTCTGCTCGCCGAGGAAGAACCCCGGCGCAATCGCATTGACGCGAATGTTCGGGTTGTGCTCAAGTGCCATGTAGACGGCAAGCCACTGCGTGAAGTTGCTGATCGCCGCCTTGGCTGCCGCGTAGGCGACGCCGCGCGTCATCGGCGTATACGCCGCCATCGACGAGATGTTGAGGATCGTGCCGGAACCCTGTTCGACCATGAGCTTACCGAAGACCTGCGACGACAGCATCGCGCCGATGAAGTTGAGGTCGAACACCCAGCGCAGCGCTTCCGGCGGGATGTCGAAGAAGGTGCGCTGACCGGGGAAGGTGGTCGCGTCGGGGCGATTGCCGCCCGCGCCGTTGACGAGGATGTCGACGCGCCCGTAGGCGGCGGCGACCTGCTCGGCGGCGGCTTCGAGCGCCGCTTTGTCGAGCACGTCGGTCTTGATGCCGATGGCGTCGCCGCCGTTCTGCTTGATTTCCTGCGCCACCGCGGCGACTTTGTCGTCTTCGAGCGCCAGCACGACGACTTTCGCACCGGCGGCAGCCAGCGCAAAGCACATCGGCGTGCAGATGACGCCCGTCCCACCCGTCACGAGTGCGACTTTGCCGTCCAGCCGAAAAGATTCACTTGAGATCATAACTTTTCCCTTTGTGTACAGACCGCGAACGGCATGTAGAGCCAGCTTCTTTAACCCCACCCCCAACCCCCTGTCAGGGGTAGGTATTTTATTAACCTCACCCCCTGCCCCCTCTCCACGTCGTGGAGAGGGGGGTAAAAACAGCTTGCAAAGGGTCTTTAAAGTCCCCTCTCTATGTAATGGAGAGGGGATTTAGGGGTGAGGTAAGCGCAGAGTTAAAAACCTACCCCTGACAGCCCCCAACCCCTCCCCGAATTCAGGGAGGGGAGCCTACCCGTCTGTTCCTCGTGTAAGGAGCGACATTTAGCGATCTCTATGAGATGGCAGGACGTCTTTAAACCCTCTCATTGAACTGATTCAAGCTTTTACGCCACTGACAAAACCTCACCCCCCGACCCCCTCTCCATTACATGGAGAGGGGGAGAAGTACAGGGCAATCGCGTCATTTCAAGGTCAACAATCTGCAAAATTGGCGATAACACAAAAAGCTTGAATCACTTCATTGAATGCCCCTACAGACCCTGAATGCTTCTATCGCGTCCCGAACCGTCGTTCCGGGATGCCCGGTACGTAATAATGCGTCAAATTGACGTAATAGTCGAGCGTTTCGGCGGGCTGCTCGTACTCCGACGGGATCGGGCGCTTCGAGAATGACTGGAAGTAAAGCAGGCAAGCGTCGCGCCACCAACGCGCTTCCTGCTCCTGAATTCGCAGCAGCGCCTTAACGTGCTGGAAGCGGGCTTCGTCGATGTACTGCGCCAGCGACTCCCACGTCGCTTGCATCCGGCGCACCGACTCGACGCCGAGGTTGTAGCGATAGCACAATTCGTCCCACAATTTCCGCCCGGATTTCATCCGATGATCCCACGCGACGTGGTGAAACCAGAGCAGATAGGCTTCCGGGCAGGTGTCGAGGTTCGCCACCAAGTCGCGGAAGGGTGGGCAGTACTGGCTGATGGCGCTGCTGCCGGTCGCGGTGCGGTCGAAGCCGATCCCGTAGGCGTCGGCGCGGTGATAATAGACCGACGTCCAATCGGGACGCCCGCCTTCGACCCAAGGACCCGGTCCGAAGTGATGGTTACGCGCCATGATGTGATGTAGACCGAGCGGCGTCATGTAGTCGACCACCGCCTCGCGCGATTCGATCATCATGGCTTTCGCCGCTTCGACAAAGTGCGCGTCGCTGCTGAAGGTCTGCCGCAGCCATTCGTCGGCGATGGCTTCTGGCGTCAGGCGGTGATCCCACGCCAGCCGACCGTAAGCGTACCAGTTGGCTTGCGCAAAGGGATGCCCGCACCAGTTGCGCTCGCTGCCGATGTTCGAGATGGCGGACATGCCGGTCAGGTCGTGCCCGTCGAGCGTGCCGTCGACCACGTAGGCGACCAGCGAGTCCTTGCCCTCGCAGCCAGTATCGGCGTCCAGCACCTCTTTGAACAGCGGCGCGAGGTAGACCAGATGAGTCGCGCAGCCGAGATACTCCTGCGTAATCTGGAACTCGATCATCAGCGGGGTTTTCGGCATCGCCCCGAACAGTGGGTGATAGGGTTCGCGCGGCTGGAAGTCAATCGCGCCGTTCTTGACCTGCAAGAAGGTTTGCGGCGGGAACGTGCCGTCCTGCGGGACGAGTTCGCTGTATGCCTGCTTGTGCCGGTCGTCGGGGTCTTTGTCGTCGTAGACGAAGGCGCGCCAGCAGACGATCCCGCCTTTGGGCACGACCGCGTTGGCGAGAAGGCTCGCGCCTTCCGAGTGCGAGCGCCCGTAATCGCGCGGACCCGGCTGCCCCTCCGAGTTCGCCTTGACCACGAAGCCGCCGAAATCCGGGATCAGGTCGTAGATTTCGTCGGCTTTCGTCTCCCACCACGCGATTACGTCGGGATCGAGCGGGTCGGCGGTTGGCAGTCCGTCGATCTCCATCGGCGCGGTGAAACGGGCGGAGAGAAAGGCGCGAATCCCGTAGGGGCGAAAGACGTCCGCCAGCGCCTTGACCTTGAGCAGATAGGGGTGGGTGAGGCTGAGCGATTTGGCGTTGGCGTTGGTGATCACCGCGCCGTTGATGCCAATCGAAGCGTTCGCCCGTGCATAATCCTTGTAACGCGGATCGATGTAATCCGGCAGTTTGTGCCAGTCCCACAGCGAGAACCCGGCATAGCCGCGCTCGATGGTGCGGTCGAGGTTATCCCAGTGGAACAGCATCCGGTGTTTCGTCTTCGGATGGTCGGCGACGTACAGATCGTCGAGCGGCTGCCCCAGTTGCAGGTGACGCAGGAAGGCGAAGACGCCGTACAACACGCCGATGTCGCGGTTGGCGGCGATGACGATCCCATCGTGATCGCGGATCGAGGTGCTGACGATCACGTAGCCCTCGTCGCCGACCTGCTCCAGCGCTTCGTACAGGTCTAGATCGGCGACCACCCGCGAGCTGTTGGGCGTCCCGACGACCAGCGTCCCCGCGTCCGTGACCTGTCCCGTTAGCAGGGTGGACGAGTCGAGCAGGCTTTCCAGCCCGCGTACCAGTTCTTCCTGCGCCGCGCGCAGCGTCGCCGAGGGTGCGTCCATCACAATTCGGCGGATCGCCGTGCGATATACCGCTCGCATCGCCTCGTCTTCGACCGGCGCGTAGCGCAGCCACAATTCGTATCCGTCCTCGTTCTTCCGACGGCGGTATTCAGTTTGAGTCAACGTTCTGCTTCCTATATTCCAATTACGTCGGTTTACTATGCTGAAGTTCGATCTGCCGTTCGTTCGTAGGGGCGTTCAATGAGTGTATTGAAAAAGTCCCACTTTGACCCCACCCCCGCCCCCTATCAGCGGTAGGTTTTTAACTCTGCGCTTACCTCACCCCTAAATCCCCTCTCCATTACATAGAGAGGGGACTTTAAAGACCCTTTGCACGCTGTTTTTACCCCCTCTCCACGCCGTGGAGAGGGGGCAGGGGGTGAGGTTAATAAAATACCTGCCCCTGACAGACCCCCGCCCCTCCCCGACTTCAGGGAGGGGAGAGTGCCTTCGTCCGTTTCTCGCGTAAGGATCGACATTTAGCGACCTTTGTGAGACGGCGAGAAGCTTTTAAACATGCTGATTGAACGCCCCTACAACTTCGCCCTCGAACCGCCTCTCCACACACTGGAGAGGCGGCGCCGAGCGAAGCGAAACGGGGTGAGGTTAGCTCCCTGCCGCCCAGAAGATCAACTGACCGAACAGGCTCGGATTCGAGTAGGACTGATCGTTGGTGTCCGCCGCCGACCAGATCAACTTGGCGTCGCGCCCGCTGTCGTCCGACGCGCCGTTCAAATGCACTTGGAAGCCGATCACCGCGCCTTGCTCCGGCGTGATCGTCCAGAAATCCGACACCAGCGGCACCGACGCCTCGACCCGATAGCCCTTGTCCGTCTTGACCACCACCGCTTTGACGCCGGTCGACGCGCTGTTGCCCCCGCCGATCAGCGGATGGTCGGGATCGGTATTGTCGATGTTATCCGCTGTAATGCCGATCTGGGCGATGCCGTCGGCGTAGGCGCTGGCTTGCAGGTCGCCGGTCGCGTTGATGTAAAACTCGACCGAGTCCTCTTGATACCAACTGGCTGCCGGATCGAACGTCCCGTAGGTGACGTGGGCGTCGGTCACGTCGGCGAGGAAGTAGAAGTTGGTGTCGTCGGCGGCTGCCGCGAACTCGAACGAGGTCGTGCCGTCCGGCGTCGTGCCCGTGTTCACCGTGACGCGCGGCACGTTCTCCCAATCAGAGGTGTCGCCGTCGAGCGTGATCGACACCGGGAAAGGGGCGTAATAGATTTGCCCCGGCACGGCGTCGGGGGCGAGCTGCGCCGGGTCGCTCTTGGTCGGGGCGGCGACGGCGGCAGGTTCGGTCGGCGCGCGCCCCAGCATGGTATCGACCTGCTCGTCGGTCATCAGCGAGGTGACGCCCGCATTGCGCGCCAGCACATCCATCATGGCGAAATAGGCAGGTTTCGGCTGGAAGTTGTCGTCGAACAGCAGCGGCTCGACGGTCGGGTTGCTGAAGAAGCCGAGATTGCTGCCGCGCAGCCACGAGGTCTTGTCGTAGACGCCCCACGTCACGAACGCCGTACATGCAGGGTGATCGAGGCAAGTTTGCAGCATTTGGTGGTAATCGGCGGCTTGCTGGCGCAGCACGTCGGCGTCGGCTTCGCCGTCGTAGCGGTCGTCGAACTCGGTGATCTGAACTTGCAGCCCCAAGTCGCCCAAGCGCTGGATGTTGTTGCCAATGGCGTTGAAGTTCAATGTGCCGATGATCGAGTGCGCTTGCAGCCCGACGCCACCGATGGGGATGCCCCGGTCGATCATGTCCTTGACCATGTTGTAGACGGCGTTGGCTTTCGCGCCCATGCCTTCCGCGCCGTAGTCGTTGTAGAACAGCACCGCGTCGGGGTCGGCTTCGTGGGCGAACTGGAAGGCGAGGTCGATGTAATCATCGCCGATGAACTGACGCCAAGGGGCATCGCGCAGACCGCTGCCGTCGTCGGCGACCGCCTCGTTAACGACGTCCCAGTAGGCGATGCGCCCTTTGTAGTGCCCAACGACCGTGTAAATGTGATCGCGCAGCAGTTGGATCGCTTCGTCGCGGCTGAACGTCCCGTTGACAAACCAACTCGGAAGCTGGTTATGCCAGACCAGTGTATGCCCGTGAACCGCCATGCCGTTCGCCTCGGCGAAGTTCACCAGCGCGTCGCCCTGCGTAAAGCTGAACGTGCCCCGCTGCGGCTGGATGGTCTCCATCTTCATCACGTTTTCGGGCGTGACCATGTTGAACTCGCGGGCGAGCGTCGCCGCGTAGGTCTCGTCGTTCTTGAGCGACGGGATCGACACCGCCGCGCCGATGTGAAAGCCTTCCGGCGCTAAGCCGCGCAGCGAGTAGGACGGCGTGTCTTGCGCGCTGATCACGCTCGCGCTCAACAGCACCAGAGCGACCACGATCAAAGCCAGTTTATGGATCAACACTTTTGAACCTCCCCTGATTGACGTGCAGATAAAGTGTTCAAATTTATGCTCTCGCTCCTCAAGCCGAGGGAGTAGAGGAGTCGGGTTGAGCTTCCGGCACTAACCAAGGCGGCAGCGCCGCTCCCTGCGCGTTGAGGTGACAGGCGTAGATGAAGCGGTAGACGTCATTGGCGTAGAACTGCGGATAGGCTTTGTCGGGCAGCGTGTCCATGAACCGATCCATCACCCGTTCTGCCAGCGCCGCGTCGATCCCCTCGGCGACTTCGTAATCGAAATAGATCGCCAAGTCTTTGTCCGCTTCCTCGATGATCCGCTTAACCTTATAGGCGTTGGGGAAACGGTGCGCCGGTGAGTAGCGCTCCATCAGGAACGTGCCGAGCGCCGCCGAGTTGATCGCCTGCTTGTGCTCGTAGAGGAAATTGACCGTCTCCTGCGCGTCTTCCAGCGTCTCGCCGGGGAAGCCGAAGAAGAAGAAGGTGTGATTCCAGATGCCCGCCTCGTGGCTCTCGTGCAAAATGCGGCTCATGTCGTCGAGCTGCGTCCCCTTGACCATCAACTCGATCATCTTCTCCGAGGCGGTCTCCAGCCCGAATAGGATCATGGCGCAGCCGCCGCGCTCCATGCTCTGGAGCAGGTCGCTGGCGATGACCTTCTCGAAGCGCGCGCAGCCACCCCACTGGATCGGCTTGCCCTTCGCTTCGAGGATTGGCGAGAGCGCCCGCAGGTTGCGCGGCGTGACGGCTTCGTCGGCGAAAAAGATGTGGTCAGCGCCGTATTTCGCTTGCAGCGCCAGCATTTGATCCGCCAATACCTCCGCTTTAAGCTGGCTGAAGACTTCCGCCTCGCCGTAGCCGACGTTGCAGAAGGCGCACTTGCCGAAGTAGCAGCCGCGCGCGGTGAGCAGCGGCAGCACCAGCTTGGGGGCGAGATAGCGACCGAGCGGCAAGCCGTCGAAATCCGGCAGGGGCATATCCTGAATCTTGTCCTGCGGCTTGCGGTCGTTGACGTGGATCACGCCCGCGTCGTGGTAGATCAGGTTCGGGATCGACGCGAGGTCGCCGCCGGTGCTGACCGCCCGCACGAGTTCAAGCAGCGGCTGCTCACCGTCGAAGACGACGGCGCTGTCGAACAAGCTGAAGATCGCTGGGGCTTTTGCTAGTTCGTCGCGTAGCATACTGATGTGCGGTCCGCCGACGGTGACGTGACAGGACAGTCCGGCTTCCTGCTTGATCAGGTAGCCGAGTGTCATCCCGGCGAGCATCTGCGGCATCGACGGGATCGAGATGCCGACCACGTCGGGCTGCTCGCGCTTGACGTCCTCGATCACGCCGCGCCGGTAGAGGTCGAGGAAGATGTTGTGCTGCTCGTCCTTGACCGCCTGGAGCAGCGACCGGCTGCTGTCCACCGGGTAGGCGGAGATGTAGGTTTGCAGGTTGAGCGCCGCCGGGTAGAAGGGCAGCGAGGCGATCTCAAGGCATTGGATGATCACCTCGAAGGCGGCGAGGCTGACGTCGCCGTCGTAGAAGGCATCGCTGCGGATGATCCGCTTGGCTTCCTGCACCTGATCGGCGAGTTCCATGCCGTGTTCTAGCGCCCACAGGATTTGCTCGCGGCGCGGATTGACCCGCTTAGGCGGCGTATGAGTCGCGTTGGCGCCGTAATCGCTGCGCAGCCGTGCCAGCGTCTTCTTCAGGTACGCTCGCGTGAGGATTTCGTCGAACACCTCGGCGTTCAAGTCGCGCTGGATCACCTCGACGCCGTGCAGCCGTAGATAGGCGGTCAGCGTCGGCAGCGAGAGATGGGGCATACTCGGCGTCCAGTTCGGCGGAAACAGCAGCATCACTTTCATCAAGAATTCCTGTAAAAACTCACTCATTCTCTCGTTTTTGGGCGAGGCATGCCTCGCCCCTACGATAAATCTCTGCGTTAGCCTGCCAATGACGGCGCGGGGATGGTAGGGGCGTTATATATAACGCCCCTACGGACGACTTTCTGCGTTCACCCCGTCGTTTTAGCTGCGGCGGTCACGCCTAATGTAAGTTCCTCCGCGAAGTGACAGGCACTCCAATGACCGGGTGTGACCTCGCGCAGCGGCGGCGCTTCGGTCTTGCAGCGATCTTTCGCGTAGCGGCAGCGTGGGTGGAAATAGCAGCCACTCGGCGGATTCGCCGGATCCGCCACCTCGCCGATCAGCGGCACTTGCTGGCGCCGCGCGCGCGGATCGGGCTTGGGCGCGGACGACAGCAGCGCTTCGGTATACGGGTGCTGAATATTGGTGAATAGTTCTTCCGTCGCGGCGATCTCGACCAGCTTGCCGACGTACATCACCGCGACCCGGTGGCTCAGATGGCGCACCACACTCAGATCGTGCGAGATGAACAGATAGGTCAGCTTGAATTCCGCCTGCAAGTCTTTGAGCAGATTGAGAATTTGCGCCTGAATCGAGACGTCCAGCGCCGAGACCGGCTCATCGCAGATGATCAACTGCGGGTTGAGCGCCAGCGCCCGCGCGATGCCGATCCGCTGGCGCTGCCCACCGCTGAAAGCGTGCGGATAGCGCGACATGTACTCCGGGCGCAAACCGACCAGCTTGAGCAGTTCCGCCACCCGGTCGCGCAGGGCGTCGCCGCTGGCGACGTTGTAGTTCAACAGCGGCTCGCCGACGATCTGCTCCAGCGTCATACGGGGGTTGAGCGACGAATACGGGTCTTGAAAGATCAGTTGGATGTTCTGCCAGACGTCGCGGAGTTGATCGCGGCTCAACTGCGCCAGATCGACCTCGCCGCGCGTGCTGTCTTGAAAGATGATTTTGCCGTCGGTCGGCGTCTCGGCGCGCAGGATCACGCGCCCGGTGGTCGTCTTGCCGCAGCCACTTTCGCCGACCAGCCCCAAGACTTCGCCCCGCTTGATCGTGAAACTCACGTCGTCGACCGCCCGAACGTTGTTGACCACTTTCTTGCTGAAGATGCCCCGCTGGTAAATCGGGAAGTATTTCTTCAGATGGGAGACTTCTAAGAGCACGTTGTTTCTCGCTGTCGTCATTGAGCCTGCTCCGTCGGCGCGAGCTGTGGATTGATCTCGTAGATGCGCGCGCAGCGCGCCCAATGCTGCTGGCTGATTTGCAGATAGGGCGGGCTGCCGCACTTGCTGGCGACGTAATGCGGGCAGCGCGGGTGAAAGGTGCAGCCCTGCGGGATGTGCGCCGGATCAGGGACGTTGCCCTCGATCGTTTCCAGCCGTTCAAGCTGGGCGTCGGGGCGCGGGATCGAGCGCAGGAGCGCTTGGGTATAGGGATGCGCCGGATGGTAGTAGATCGTGTCCACGTCGGCGACTTCCGCCTCTTTGCCCAAGTACATGACGACCACCTCGTCCGCCATCTCGGCGATCACGCCGAGGTCGTGGGTGATGAACATGATCGCCATGCCGTACTCTTGCTGCAAGGTCGCGCATCAGGTTGAGGATTTGCGCCTGCGTGGTCACGTCGAGCGCGGTGGTCGGCTCGTCGGCGATCAGCAGCTTGGGGTTGCAGGACAGCGCCATCGCAATCATGACGCGCTGGCGCATTCCGCCGCTCAACTCGTGGCGATACGTCCCCAATAGGCGCTCCGGCTGGGGCAGCCCGACCCGCTTGAATAATTCGATGGCGCGCGCGGCTGCCTCGGCTTTGCTGGCGTTTTCGTGCAGCCGGATCGCCTCGATCATCTGGTTGCCGATAGTATGCACCGGGCTGAGCGAGGTCATCGGCTCTTGGAAGATCATGGCGATCTCGCCCCAGCGAATGCGGCGGATGTCGTCGCCTTCCGGGTCGAGCGCGGCGAGGTTGACCGGCTTTGCCGGGTCGCCGTAGTAGTTGACCTCGCCTTCCAGAATCCGACCGGGCGGACGCACCATGTTCAAGATAGCGCGGGCGGTCACGCTCTTGCCGCAGCCGCTCTCGCCGACGACGCCCAGCGTCTTGCCGCGCTCGATCTTGAAGCTCACGCCGTCAACCGCGCGGATCGTCCCTTCGATCAAGAAGAAACTAACGTGTAGGTTGTTCACTTCTAGGAGTAGGTCCGACATCCGATTCGTTCCTCTAGTGCAATTTCTCATGAGACCTCACCCCCCGTCCCCCTCTCTATGCAATTGAGAGGGGGAGAAATACAGGGCTACGGTCGTATTTAGCGATCAGCAAGCCGCAAAATTAATGAACGAGACCAATGCTTCGTCCGGTAAATCATTCGAATCGGGCGTTCAGGCTTGACAAGCAAGCACAACGCCCCTACAAAAGCCCTGCTTTTCACTCGTCGTGGACATGAGCCATCCTCTAGCGGGCAAAGGGATCAGCAGCGTCGCGCAGACCATCACCTAAGAAGTTGAACGCCAGCACGGTGATGACCACCGCGATACCGGGCAGCAGCAGCCACGACGCCAGCGAGACGGTGCGGACGTTCTGCGCCTCTTGCAGCAGCAGTCCCCAACTCACCGACGGCGCGTGCAGCCCCAAGCCGAGGAAGCTCAGCCCGGTTTCGGCGAGGATGATGCCGGGAATCGAGAGCGTCAGCGAGGCGATGATGTGGCTCGTGAACGACGGCACCATGTGCCGGAGGATGATCCGGCGGTCGTTGGCGCCGCTCAAGCGCGCCGCCAGCACGAAATCCTCTGTGCGCAGCGCCAGAAAGCGCCCGCGCACCTGCCGCGCCAAGCCCGTCCAGCCGATCAGCGAGAGGATGGTGATGATGCCGAAGAAGCGCCACTCCTGCGATAAATCGGCAGGGAGAGCAGCCGCCAGCGCCATCCATAAGGGCAGCGTCGGGATCGAGCGCAGAAACTCGATGATGCGCTGGATCACGTTGTCGATGATGCCGCCGTAGTAACCCGACATCCCGCCGAGCACGACGCCGAGCGTCAAGCTCAGGAATACCGCGACCAGCCCAATCGAGAGCGAGATGCGCGCGCCGTAGAGCAGACGCGTGAACATGTCGCGCCCCAGCCGATCCGAACCGAGCGGGAAAATCAGCAGCGTACCGGCGTCTTTGCCCAGCCCGAACAGGTGAACGTCGGTCGGGAACAGCCCCAGCAGCTTGTAATCCGCGCCGTGCACGAAGAACTGAAGCGGATACCACTGGCTGCCGTCGACCTCGTAGGTGATCCGCAGCGTCTCCGGGTCGCGGTGGGAGATCAAGCCGTTGACGCCCGGCGTCAGACTGAAATTGCCGTCCGCGTCGATAAACGTGATCGCCATCGGCGGCACGAACTTATAGGTGGCGTTGTAGACGTTGGGGTCGTAGGGACTGATGAAGTCGGCGAAGATGGCGATGAGGTAGAAAATCACCAGCAGGACGGCGCTGAAGACGGCGATCTTGTGCTTCTTGAATTTCCACCACATCAATTGGCGCGGCGTCGCCACCGCCAGCCGTTCGTCGCCGATCTCGGCTGCCGGAACGCCCGCTTCGACCGGGGTTATCAACTCAGGAGCAGCCGCCTGATTATTTTTGTCCGTCGTCGCCATAACTTGCTTCCTTAGTCCAGCCGGATGCGGGGATCAAACACCGCCAGCAGAATGTCCGAGATGAAGGTGCCGATCACCGTCAGGATGCTGATGATCATCACGATGGCTCCGGCAAGGAACATGTCCTGCGACAGCAGCGAATTGAGCAGCAGCGGTCCGATGGTCGGTAGGTTGAGCACCACAGCCGTGATGATCACGCCGCCCACGAGGTCGGGCAGGGCATAGCCGACCGTGCTGATGAACGGATTGAGCGCCACGCGAACCGGATATTTCCAGATGAGGACGCGCTCGCGCAAGCCCTTCGCCCGCGCCGTTTCGACGTAGGGCTGGTTGATTTCGTCGAGCATGTTGGCGCGCATCGTCCGCAGCAAACCGGCGGTGCCCGCTGTGCCGACGATCAGCATCGGGATGAACAGATGGTTCAGCAGGTCGCCGAACTTGGCGAGGCTCCACGGCGCGCCTTGAAACTCCGGCGAAAATAGCCCGCCGACGTTTTGCCCGAAGACCGAGAATCCGACCCACATCAGCACCAGCGCCAGCAAAAAGTTGGGGATCGCCAGCCCGAGGAAGCCAATGAAGGTAAATACGTAATCTGAAATGGAATATTGATGGGTAGCGGAGTAGACCCCGATGGGTATCGCGACCGTCCAGACGAATAAGATCGAGGACAGCCCCACGATCACCGTCAGCCCCAGCCGATCCCAGATCAGCGTGCTGACCGGGACGCCCAGCGACATCGACTGACCAAAGTCGCCGCGCAGCACGCCGCTCACCCACTTGACGTATTGGACGTAGATCGGTTGGTCTAAGCCGTAGGCGTCACGCATGGCGGCGAGTTGTTCTTCGGGGACTTGATCACCCATCGAGGCAAGGTTGGCAACGTAAGCGCTGAGGAAATCGCCGGGGGGAAGTTGAATGATGATGAAACTGACAATCGAGATCACCCAAATCGTGAGGATGGCGGTGATCGAACGACGAATAAAAAATCGGAACACGATCTTTTCCTACCATTAAATTGACCGGCGGCAGACGTGTAAAGAAACCAATTGATTACCTCACCCCTAAGTCCCCTCTCCATTGCATGGAGAGGGGACTTCAAAACCCTGCCACGAACAGCCTTTACCCCCTCGCCACAACGTGGAGGGAGGCGGCTTCCGAAGGAAGCAGGGGGTAAGGTTAATAGAAAACCTAGCGCAGGCAGGAGAGGGATGCTCTCCTGCCTGCGTGATCCACCTGCTGACTAGACGCGGATGAAGAACTGCTTCGGTCGGGCGATGCCGATGTTGCGGAGCGTGTCATCGTTGATGAAACCGCTGCCGACGTTGAAGAAGTTGTTCTTGACCACCACCGGCGCGGCATCCTCGCCCACCGTACCGATCATGTAGGGGTGGTCGGCGTGAATGTCGAGGAGCTGCTGCATCAGTTGATCGCGCGTGTCCGAGTCCGGTTCGCTCTGAATCTGATTCCACAGCTCGGCGATCTTGCGGATCGGGTGGTCGGGCGGCGGTTCCATCGCGGCGCCGCGTGTCGTCGTGCCGTCGCCGTAGAATACGTCAGCCAGCCAAATCGCGTAGTTCGCCGCCCATGGACCATCGTCGAGCACGCCGGTGTAACGGCGCGGGTCTGCCATGACGACCGAACTGCGGTCGCAGAGCCAGAAGCCCATCTGAATATCGCCCGCGCGGTTGCGTTCTTCGAGCAGCGAGCGCTCGACTACTTCTTGGCTGACCTTGATGCCGATGGCTTCCCAGTAGCCCGCGACTACGTTGACTTCGTCCGGGTTCATGCTCAGCGCTTCGGTGTAGGTGATGGTGAAGCCGAGCCGCTCGCCGTCGCGCAGCCGGTAGCCCTCGCCGTCGCGCTCGGTGAAGCCCAAACCGTCGAGCAGCGCGTTGGCTTGATCGGGGTCGTACTCGACCCACATATTCGCCAGCCGGTCGTTGTACTGCGGCGAGCCGGTCACGGGCGAGGTCTGACGCGGCGTCAGCAGCCCGCTGTAGACCAGTTCCGCCAGCTCCGCCCGGTTGATGGCGAGGCTGAGGGCGTGGCGGAAGTCCGCCGTATCCATCAGTTCGCGCACTTTCGGATCGGGGTGACTGATGTTGGGATAGAAGGTGTTGGTCGATGCCGCCTTCCACGTGATCACCTTATAACCGCCCGCCTCCTCGTTTTCCTTGAAGAAGGTGTAGTCGGCGACTGACAGGTGACGGTTCTGCATGTCGATCAACCCCTGCGCGATCCACAAGTTCAGCGTCTGGTTGTCCGCGAAGAGCGAGTGCTGAATCTTGTCGATGTAGGGCAGTTGGTTGCCTTCGGTATCGACGGCGTGGTAGTAGGGGTTGCGCTCCATGATCTGCGGGTCGTCCAGCGGCGAGTTTTTGGCGCGCCACGGGTTGATGATCGGCAGGTCAGGATTGCGATACCAGAAGCTGATCGGACCGCGTCCGTCGCCGGGACCGGCTTCATACCATAGTTCCTGCCACGTCGAGACGCCGCTGGCTGCCATTGCCGCGTCGATCATGGCTTGATCGGCGCTATCGGCGTCGCCAAGGAATTTCTCCAGATAATGCTTCGGTGCCGCCATCGACGGACCGCCGACCATACCGGAGGTGTCCGTGCCCATGCGGATCGGCAGCAGCGGGTTGGAGACGCTGAAAGTGATCGTCCACGTCAGGGCATCCTTGACCTCAAGCTGCATGATCCCGGCGTCGTTTTCGCCCACGCCGACGTTTAGCGCACCGGGGCGGGTGAACAACTGGGGGATGAAGATTTTGTCATAATAGAACTGGACGTCTTCGGTGGTGAACGGCTCGCCGTCCGACCATTTCAGACCGTCGCGCAGCGTGAAGGTGTACTGAGTGGCGTCGTCGTTTTGCGACCACTCGGAGATGTAGTTCGCCGCCAGCGTGGTCGTTTCGGCGTCCGGCGCGTCCCACTGAATCGCCCCTTCTTCACTCAGCTTGACAGGTCCCCAACGATCCGACAGCCCCTTGAAGGCACGGCGCCACGTGCCGCCGTACTCGCCCACTTCGCTGAACGGTGTGACGACGCGCGGATTGGTCGGTATGCGCTGATCAACCGCTGGCAGGCTGCCAGCCGCAACCAGATCAGCCAGCATCGGGGCTTCGCTGTACGACATCCCCTGTGCGGCTGGCGCAGCCCCCACGATTGGGACGACGCGCGCGGCTAAGGTTGCTGCCGCACCGCCCGCCATCGCTTTCAAAAGATCACGACGAGAGAGTTTCTTATCGATCATCTGTATTTCGCGTCCTTTCTATTTCCTAAGCCAATTTTCTAAGCCTTTATCGCGATTTAATCCGAAGGCACCTCCCTTGGCGTAGTGTGGACGACCTCAACCCCGAAGTGGGTTTTGCCGCGTTATAGGAAGATTTCTAAGCTGGGTTCTTGGCGATGAATCCGCGCGGTGGACATGCTCTCGAAGAACATCGGCAGCCAGTAATCGTAGATTTCCGGGGTCGCACCCTGCGCGTTCAGCGCGATCTGCCGCGCCTCTTGGTAAAGCACGCGCGTCCAGCGCTTGCGCGTCGCGCCCGCCTCGCTGAAGGTGTATTTCGCCTCCATCTCGACAATGCTGCCCGAAGCTTTCATCTTGCGGGTGAGAATATCGACGTCGGGGAGCCGCGCGACACGCTCGAAGAAGCCCTCGGCGAGCACTTCGAGATCGTCAGGAACCAGCGCCGTGCCTAACTCCTGCAGATCGACCGCAAACAGCGTGGCGTTGTCTTCTGGATTGGGGCTGTAGATGACGCGAGTAGAGGATCCGTCGGTGTTCGAACGATACCAGTTATCGGGGACAAAAAAGGAGAAATATTGATGACGATGCCAACGGAGACCACTTATTGCAGGTAGCTTTTTTTGCGCCTGATCAGCCACTTTTCGCTCCAATTTATTACTAAAAACGAATAATCTAACTTTGCGCGAGTTGAGTGACGTGCTAACGGACACTAAAAACTGCTTGGAATATGTGGGTTAGCGCTATCACACCTACTTTTATATAACGTTATGATACGTTACAGTAACGTAGCCATATCTTAGCGGCACTTACGGATCATGTCAACCAAATTGCGGGGCGATGACAGGGCAAACGCATCAAATTTGGTTCCGCCGCCGGAGGTTCAAAACCTGCTCTGTTGCAAAGATCGGCACTTTGACCCCACCCCCGCGCGCAACGCGCGCTTCCCCTCCCCGAATTCAGGGAGGGGAGAGTGCTCCGTCTGTTTCGAGGCTTGGTGGTGAGGTTTGGCGATGATTCGACCGGCGAGGGGTTTTTAAACACCCTCGTGTGTCTGCCCCACTGGGCGAACACGTAGGTTCGCCCCTACAAAGACGTTGTGAACCGTTGACAACCTTATTTGAAATTTGATGCGTTTGCTTTAGTGGAAGGGAGCGGCGAAGATCACGGACATGCCCCATAACCCCTCACCCCCGACCCCTCTCTCACGCAGCCGCTTCGCTTAGGGGGAGAGGGGAGAGAACTACGGGTCGAGAGGATGTCCATCGGGGCGATCATCGACCGCCTCGTCGGGCGTGGTGTTATCAATGGGCGGCGTCGGGAGCGGCTTTAAGCCCCCTCCAAGCTGCTGACGATCTGATCGGCGCTGGCGAGGTCGCCCGCGATGATCGCGCTTGCCGCCTCGTCCAGCCGCGTGTTGATCGCCGCGTCGCCGGCGTGCGCTTGGCGCAGGTGGAACAGCCGCAAGGGGAGCTTCAAGTCGTCGGCGTTGAAGGCGAACGAGTCGCCGATCAAGTCGCGGGCGGTGGCTTGGATGATTTCGAGGTATTGGCTGCCAAATTCGACCGTCGGCTCGATGATCGTGCCTTCGCCGTAATCGTTCCACGTGACGATCTGGATCACGTCCGGGTTCGCCCGCAGCGCCGTCGCCAGCGTGAAGCGCAGAATGTCGCCGTCCATCGGGTCGATGTAGCCGTAGCTCGCCCGCACGCCCGCTTCTTGATAGCTGTCCCAGAATGCCGGGAACGCCGCGCCGACGACGTACTCCCAGTTGCGCGCCTTGAGGTAGAAGGCGCGGAAATAGGCTTTGAGCGCCGCCTCGTTGAGCGTGAAGCCGGACATGGGGAGCCACGGGAAGCTCGCCACCGCGTCGAGCACCATGTGTTTGTCGAGCGTGACCAGCGCCGGAGCCGGATCGATTACCGAGAACATGGCTTGCCAATCCGCCGAGCCGTTGAAATACTGCGGTCCGAAGGTCAGCAGCACCGGCTGATCATCGTGCTTGAGGTAGGCGTCGTCGCTGAACCAGTGGTCTTGCAGGTAGCGCATGACGTCTTGCCCGCGCGCGACCGCATCCTCGCGCGCCAGCAGCCCGTCGTCGATCATGTGCTTGAGCGACTGATCCTCGTAGCAGATGGCGAACTTCAGCCCGGCGGCTTTGACGTGCTCAAACAGCTTGCCGGTGCTGCGATTGTCGGCGGCGTAATCGGAGTAGTCGAGGATGCCATACCAATCGACGATCACGCCGTCGATGCCGCTCAGCTTCATCAGCAGGACTTGATATTCGAGGACGTCGTCGTCGCTGGAGTCGTAGGGTCCGGTTAGCGGGTGGTAGTGCGAGGCGATCTGCGGCAAGCCGTCCGCGCCGGTCTGGTCGGGATCGAACGCGCCCATCGTCCAATGCCAGCCCCATTCTCCGCTGACGCTCGGCGCTTGATACCACGGCATGAAATGCGCCATCAGCAGCGGGCGACCGGTCTCGCCGGTCGCCTGCGCCAGCAGACCCAACGGCGCTTGCGCCGCCCATAATGCGCCTGCGGTCAGGCTGAGTCCCTGAATGAACTGGCGGCGGCTTAAATGCGTGTTCATTGTAGTAAATTCCTTCACCTAAAAGTAATTATTCTTTACCTATTACCTCACCCCCAGCCCCTCTCCACAACGTGGAGAGGGGAGCTAAGGGCAAACCGGAGGTTTGCGCCGCAGCGGGGTGAGGTTTACGGCGTCTGCTCTTTCTTGCCTTCGACCACGCTCAGCAGATTGAAGTAGTCGATCTGCGCTTCCCACTGCGGCGAATGCACGTGTTCCTTGTACGATCCGCTACGCCAGACCTGTTTCGGCGGGATGAAGCAGGCGAACTTGGGCGCGACGCCCCGGTCGTGATGTGCGCCGCGCTGGAAGCCGAATTGCAGGAAGACGTCGCGGTAGCGATAGGTGATTTTGCTATTCTCGTGATTGTTCCAGACGATCACCTGCACCGGCTTGTCCGTGTCGGTGACGGCGTAGACGCCGGCGTCACAGATAGTTTCGAACAGCGCCCGCGCTTGGGCATCGGTCATCGCCAGCACGTCGGGCGCGAGTTCAGTCGGATCACCCAAGATGGCGTCGATGCCAGCGGCGATCCGGTTGCGGATTCCCGCGTTCAGCCGGAAGAAGCGCAGCATAGTCAGGATTTTCTCGCGCTTGCGATCCCGCCGTGATAGCAGCGCGCTACCCGCGTTGACCGTCAGCTTGAGCGATGAGGCGCTGCTCAACTGAATGCCGGAGACGGTCAGCGTTTCGGTTTGGGCATCGTAGCGGTTGTCACTATCGACGGGCTGCCCGTCGATCTCGACGCTGGGCGCGGCGCTGTGGCTCACGCCGTGAAGGTGCAGCGTGATCGCTCGTGCCGCCGGGATCAGGTTGCGGTCGCCTTCGGGCGCGTTGATCGTGAAGTCGAGCGCGTCGCCGCGCCACGTTTGGGTCATGGTCGTCGTGCAGACCGGCTGATCGCGGTAGGCGTTGCTCTCGCCGTCATCCTCGTAGAGCGTGAACGAGTTGTTCGCGCCCGCGAAGACGTGCAGGTGCAGTTCGTCCGGCACGCCGACGCCGCCCCAACCGACTCTGGGTCCCATCGGCACGATTGCGCCCGCTTTGGCGAAGACCGGGATGTCGCCCAACCTGCCGTAGATCGCGTGCCACTGATCACCCGCGTAGTATTCGCCCGTGAAGAGGTCATACCAGCCGCCTTCCGGCAGCCAGACGACCTGACGGCTCAGGTCGATGCTCGGATCCGCCGGGTCGACAAAGGGCGCGGCGATCAATTCGCTGCCGAACAAATACTGCTGGGGGCAGTGATAGGCGGCTTCGGCTTCGGGATACTGGTAGTACATCGGCTCGCTGAGCGGCAGACTCTCGGCGTGGGCGCGATACGCCATCGTATACGTGTACGGGATCAGGGCGTGGCGGAGCTGAAGCGCCTCGCGCAAGACGCGCAGCACCTCGGCGTCGTCGAACATCCACGGGCGTTGATCGTAATATTCGCCTTTGGTGGTGTGGATACGCAGCACCGGGCTGAAGACGCCGAACTGCACCCAGCGCACGAACAACTCCGGGTCGCCGGTGCCGCTGGTGTGCCCGCCGATGTCGTGGCTCCACCAGCCGTAGGCGACGTTGGCGGCGGTCGCGGTCATGTAGGGCTGGAAGCGCAGCGAATCCCACGTGCGGTAGCTGTCGCCGGAGAAGCCAATCGGGTAGCGCTGGTGTCCTTCGTTGCCCCAGCGCGAGAAGATCAGCGGGCGGCGGACGCCGGTGCGTCCCAGATCGTAGAAGTGCAGGTGGTTGATCCACCAGAGCGGATCCAGCCCCGGCAGGTCGCACATTAGACCCTGCTGCCAATCCATCCACCAGAAATCGACGCCCATCGCTTCGGCGGGGTGGTGCAGAATCTCGAAATAGGCGTTGGTGAACGCCGGGTCGGTGATCTTGAACGGGATCGGCGCTTTGGTCGCCGGGTCGAGTCCCAAGCGCTCCGCCATCTCGACGTAGCTGTCCTCGTGCGGGTGGATACCCTCCGCCGGGTGCAGATTGAGCGAGGTCTTCAGCCCGTGCTCGTGCATGAAGCGGATCAAGCCTGCTGGGTCGGGGAACAGCTTCCGATTCCAACTGTAACCCGTCCAACCGCTTGACGTGTTGCCGGTCTGGGTGACGTGCCAGTCCATGTCGATGATGCAGACCGAGAAGGGCAGTTCGTACTGCTGGAAGTCGCCGATCAACTGCTTATACGACTCTTCCGTGTACTCCCAGTAGCGGCTCCACCAGTTGCCGAGCACCCAGCGCGGGATCAGCGGGACTTCGCCGCTGACGTGGCAGTAATCGCGCAGGCAGGTTTTGTAGTCGTGCCCGTAGCCGAAGAAATACCAGTCGACGCCGCTGGTGGTGCGGTTTTGCAGCCAGCCCTCGTCGTTGAGCACCAGCGTCGCCGAGTCGTCGATTACCGACCAGCCCGCCCGCGACATCAAGCCGAGCGTCAGCGGGGTGTAGCCGTTCTTGTCGTCGAGCGTCCGGGTCGTGCCGAGCAGATTGTCGGCGGGCAGGTCGCCGGGATGCCAGACGA
Source organism: uncultured Chloroflexia bacterium (assembly GCA_963826685.1). GTDB lineage: Bacteria > Chloroflexota > Anaerolineae > Aggregatilineales > Phototrophicaceae > Flexifilum. The sequence continues at coordinate 285,221 of CAWGYC010000017.1, forward strand.
CTCCGCTGGCTTTGAGCGTGATCGACAGGTTTTCGGACGAAAAGGCGTCGTCGCCTTGATAGCTCAGGCGCAGATAGTCGGTCTCAATTTCGACCATTTCGCCATCAACCTGCGCCGTGAATGATGGCACCGGCTGCTGGCGATACCAAAAGGCTTGGCTGGCGTGATCCTCGACCGCGCCGTCAGCGTGATACTCCAGCCGGATCATCCGGTCGGTTAAGACGGTGAAGCGCGCGTGATCGGTTTGAACCACCGCCCCGGCGGCGGCGGTGGGGGTTAAATGGAGTTGGAAGTGCTCTGGTACGACGGACACGAAATTTCTCCCAAGGTGGTAGCGGGCAGGAAAGCCGCAAAACGGCAGATTGATTATCCCTTGACACTGCCGAGCGTCAACCCTGTCGTGAGATAGCGCTGGAGCAGGATGGCGACGAACAGCGGCGGCAGCAGCGCGAGGAAGGCGGCAGCCATCTGCAAATTGACGCCGTAATTGGTATCTGCCAGATAGAACAAGCGCACGGTGATCGGCTGACGGGTCGGGTCGGTGATAATCAGGAAGGGCAGCAGATAATCTTTCCACAAATCCATGAAGGTGAGAATGGCGAGAATTAGCAAAATTGAGCGCGAGAGCGGCAGCACGATCCGCAAAAAGACTTGCAGCGCCGACGCGCCGTCGATCTTAGCGCTGTCGATGATCTCGCCGGGGATGCGGTCGAAGAAGTTCTTCAGGATGAAAATCGCAAAGGCGCTGACGGCGTAGGGCAGCCACAAACCCCAGTAGGAGTCGAGCAGGTTGAGGTGCAGGATCGGCAGGTCTTTGAGGGTCACGAACAGCGGCACGAGATAGGCGATGCCGGGGATCATCAGCGTGATCGAGAAGAACGCCAGCACGAAGCGCCCGCCGAAGGGTTTCAGCCGCGAGAGCGCGTAGGCGGCGAGCGTCGAGATCGTCAGCCGGAGCAGCACGCCGACCGTGACGATCACGAACGAGTTGCCGAACATCTTGATCATCTCGAAGCGTTCCCACGCCTCGCGGTAGTTGCTCCACTGGGCGTTCTGCGGGATCAAGTTCAAGCCGGACGTGAAAATCTCGGTGCTGCCCTTCAGCCCGGAGGTGAAGGCGTAGACGAAGGGGAACAGCACCAGCACCGCCATCACCAGCAGGCTGCCCATCGAAGCGTAATAGATGATCCGTCCGCTGCCGGTGCGTAATTCGACGTCGGATAAAAATCCACGTTCCATCTCAAAAATTCCTCATCTTTTCACGCCACGCTCAACCTCACCCCCCGACCCCCTCTCCATGCATGGAGAGGGGGAGAAAAATGGGGTTGCAATGCCTTTATGATGTCAGCGATCTGCCAAATTAACGGACAAGATAAAAAAGGTGGCTCATGTTCAGAAAGTGTGGGCGCAGCACGCTGCGCCCCCTACAAAAACACCTGCTTTTCACTCGTTTTGTACATGAGCCTAGAACTCGCCCTTCGGTTTCAACTGCCGTATTTCGCGTTAATGCGCCGGTTGATCAGTTGGTAGATCAGCGTGAACAAGCCGAGCACGATCACCAGCATGACGCTCCACGCCGAAGCGTAGCCGATGTCGGCGCGCAGGAAGGCGCGGTTGTAGATGTGCAGCACCGGCGTCAGCGTTTCTTTGCCGGGACCGCCGTTGGTCAGCAGGAAGGGTTCGGTGAAGACCTGCGCCACCGTGATCACTTGCAATACGAACAACAGCGACATGATCGGCGCGAGGTGGGGCAGGGTGATGTTCCGAATCCGGCTCAGCGGCGATGCGCCGTCGAGTTCGGCGGCTTCGTAGAGTTCGGTCGGGATTTCTTGCAGGCTCGACAAGTAGATGAGCGTGGTCGTCCCGAAGGTGCCCCACGTCATCACCAGCACAATCGCCGGTTTGACCAGCGCGGGATTTTGCAGCCACATCTGCGCTTGGATGCCGAAGATCGCCAAGAAGCTGTTCAGGAAACCAGCGTCAGGATCGTAGATGAAGCGCCAGACGATCACGGCGATGGAGATCGGCACGACCGTCGGCAGGAAGTAAACGATGCGGAAGAACCCGCGCGCGATCCGCATCTCGCGGATCAAGATGGCGATGATCACCGGGACGGCATAGCCCAAGACGATGCTCCACATCGCGAATTGGATCGAGTTGCGCCAGACGATTTCGAGCGCCGGGTCGCGCAGCATCAGTTGAAAGTTCGCCAGCCCGACCCACGTCGAGGCACCGTTCAGCTTCACGTTCTCAAAGCTCATCTGGAAGGCGCTGACAATCGGATACCACGCGACGAGCGCGAAGATCACCAGCGCGGGCAGCAGAAACAGGTAGGCGGTCGCTTGGCTGGAGATGCGATAAGAGATTTTGCTGATAAAACCTTCATTTTCTTGAGCAGTCATTTTTAAAGTAGGCGCTATTTTGGTGGACATGGTGATTTTCCCGGAATTCTAACTTAGAACTGATTCAAGCTCTTATGTTGCTGGCACAACCTCACCCACCGACCCCCTCTCCATTTCATAGAGAGGGGGAGAAAAACGAGGCAGCAGCGTCATTTCAAGGTCGGCGACCTGCTAAATTGGCGGACGAGATAAAAGGCTTGAATCACTTTTCAGTACAACCACACCGGGCGCAGGTTTCGCCGTTCGCTGTCCGGCGGATCGAGCTTGGTGTACTAAATCGGGTGGGAGTTGGCTCCCCACCCGATTAGTCAGGCTGAACGATGCTAGTTGAGCACGAAGTCTTGGAACTCTTGGGCGACTTGAGCTAACCGCGCCGCCGGGTCGGCAGTTTCATCCGACAAAATCTCGCTCACCAGCGAGCCGACTTCGGCGTAGTAGTCTTGCGCCGCGGCTGCCGGTTCGGCTTGCAGCTTGAGGGTGCCGTTGATCACGGCGTCGTTGAACAGTTGGTAATTCTCGACGGGCAGCACATTGTACTGCGCACGGAATTCGTCCTGCTTGGTCTGAAGCTCGCCGACGTAGAGCGGCAGCACCGGCTGACCGATGGCGCGTCCCTGCGTGTGCTGGAGAATGATCGAGCTTTCGAATTCCTCGGGGTCGAACTGACGCCACACTTGATAGTAGAAGGCGGCTTCTTGCTGATCCGCCGAAGCGTTGGCGCTGATCATCCACAGATTGCCGCCGGTCAGGGCGACGTTGCCATTAGGACCCGCCGGAGCAGGGGCATAGCCGTACTTGCTCAGGTCGGCATCCGGGAACTGGTTCTTCATGAAGCTGAATTGATCACCCGCATAAATCACCATCGCCACGCGGTCGGACGCCAGCGCTTCGGTGATGTTCGACCAGTCGAGGGTTGCGCCGGGGAGCACGTCGTACTTCCAGCGCAGATCATGGATGTAATTGAGCGCATCGACGGTCGCGCCGGTGCCGAAATTGGCGGTGTAGGTGCCGTCGCCGTTGGGGGCGATGATGTCTTCCGGCGTCGCGCCGAAGCCGTAGGCGATGTCGGTGTAGTGCCAGCCAGCCGCGCCCGAACCGTCATTGATGAAGGCGAACCCGGCGACGCCGTTGGCTTTGTCGGTGAGCGCCTGCGCCATCGTCGCGAGTTCGTCCCACGTCGCGGGCGGGGCGTCGAAACCGGCGGCTGCCAGCATGGGGATGTTGTAGGCGAGACCGAGCGAGTAAGCGAAGTCAGGGATACCGTAGACGCTGCCGTCAATGCTGGCGATCCCGACAACGCTCGGGTTGAAGATGTCCGTCAATCCGGTCTGATCGTAGAGTGCCGACAGGTCGGCGACCGCGCCCTGCTGGACGAATTTTTCCGGCTCGGTGAAATACGTCTTGAACAGAGTCGGCAGTTGATCGCCGGCGATCATGGCGATGAAAGCGGTCGGGTCGTAAGTGACTTCCAAGCCTTCGATGGTGACGTTGGGGTACATCGCCTCGAACTTGGCTTTCTGATTTTCCCACAGTTCCAGTTCTTCCGGCTGATCGGAAGCGGGCTTGTCGCTGACCGTGATGGTCACGTCGCGTCCCCCGGCAATCTGTTCAGGCAGATCGACGACTTGAGGAACCGTCGTAGCTTGGGCAAGGATACTGCCCATCGGGATGCTCAAAAGCACCAGTACAAACAGAAACAGCAATTTTTGCTTCATTTTTTCTCCTAGAGCGTGACTTGAATGTTTCCTATTCGATCTGACTTCGTCGATTTCCGGGTTTGCCAACCCGCACTATCGGGTATTGAGACGTCTCAATATTGAGATTATAATGAGTCCAACGAATTGTCAAGCAGATGGATCGGCAGTTTGTGCACTTTGTTTTATGCGGTTGGCGAGATCGAGTATGATTTGCGTATCCAGTGGTCTACGGAGGCGAAATGGCAACCCTGAAAGACGTGGCAGACCGTGCGGCAGTCCCGATGATGACTGCTTTTGAGGCACTTCACGAAGGGGATGCTCTGGACGCCGAAACCCGCCAGCACGTCCTGCAAGTAGCCGAGCAGATGAATTACTCGCTCAAGATCACGCAGATCGACATCGCGGATTTGGCGGGCGTCGCCAAAGGGACGGTCTCCTACGCCCTCAACAACAGCAGCTTGATCAAGCCGGAGACGCGCCAGAAGGTGCTTGATGCCGCCCAGATTTTAGGCTATCACCTCAACATCACCGCGCGGAACTTGCGCACGAACCGCGCCGGGGTGATCGGCTATTCGTGGCACGTCGCCGACGACCCCAGCCGCATGAATAATCTGCTTGACCGCTTCATCTACCGGGTGACCGCCGCCGCCGAGACCCACAATCAACACGTGCTGACTTTTCTTCAGCCGCAGGAAAACGCCGACCGCGTCTACGAGAACCTGATCTCGATCAGCCGCGTCGACGGCTTCATCATCTCGGACGTAGCTTACGACGATCCGCGCATCGCCCGGCTGTCGGCGATGGGCGCGCCTTTTGCGGCGTTCGGAGGAATGTATCTGCCTGATCCCGACTTCGCTTTCGCCGACGTGGACAGCAAGCTCGGCGTCAAGATGGTCGTCAATCACTTGTTGGAGCAGGGGCACGAACGGATCGGGCTGCTGACCCGGCATCCGGGGATGCCGTTTGGCGATGCGCGCGAGGCGGGCTACCGCGAGGCAATGTCCGCCGCCGGGATCGCGGTGCCGGATAGCTGGATCGCCTACACGCTCAACGTGCTGACCGATGCGTCAGTGGCGACGCAGCAGATCATGTCCGCCAAGCAGCGCCCGACCGCCATCATCTGCACCAACGACCTGATGGCGTTCGGAGCGAAATCGTATCTTGACAGCGTAGGCTTGCGCATCCCCGACGACGTGGCGTTGACCGGCTACGACGACGACCCGACCTCGGAATTTTTGGGCATCACCTCGGTGCGCCAGCCGATTGACGAGATCGCCGCGACGGTCTTCGAGATTCTGCTGGGCGAGATCAACCACGAACCGTGTAAGGAACGTCAGGTCGTCTTCTATCCTGAACTCGTCGTCCGGCAGAGCACCCAGTTTAGACGCTAATGCTGACCTGACCCCGCCCCCGACCCCTCCCCGACTTCAGGGAGGGGCGCGAACTCGCCGTAGGTTGACGGCGATCTACTCTAGCCTTCCGTGCGAGGTGTGTGATCAGTGCTGGAAAAGCTGATTACGGATGATTCGCCACGTAATCGGCGATGGCGGTGGCAATCGTCGCGCTGCCCTGCGGCGAGTAGTGCCCGCCGAGCGCAAACTGACCGTTCAAGTCGGCGCTGGGGAAAGCGTCGAGCGTCTCGATCCACTCGTAACGACTGCTCAAAGCGCTCCGCAGCGGCTCGTAGTCGAGCGGTAGATCGCTTTGGTATGCCTGTATCCCCGCTTTCATGGGCAGATGCACGACGATGAAGCGGCTGCCGTCGGCTTCGGCTTCGGTCGCCCACTGCTGGATGATGGCGGATGCCAGCGCGTCGGCGTCGTTGTAGGGGGCGGGCGGGGCGGGCGGACGCATGAGATCGATCTGGAAGGCGGGGCTGCGTGTCGGATCGAAGGTCAGGTAGCGGTGCAGCGCGTCGAGCGTGGCGAGGGCGTCGCTGTGCAGCCACCACCGATCCTGATAATCCGCCGCGTCGAAGGCACTCTCGTAGCGCGCGAGGTCGGAGTTGGGGAAGTTGGTCAGAAAGGCGGGCATGTCGGCGGGCGCGACCGTCGGGCTGTTGATCAGGGTCAACGTATCGCCGTCGAGGACGTAGCGGGGCTTGGAGAATGGGTTCGATCCCGGCGTGATAAAGACGTTGGGCTGGAGCTTCCAGTACAGGCTGACGAGCCGGTTCACGTCGACGGCGACGAAGCCAAGCAACACGATGTCCGGCTGGTACTGCCGCCCTTGTTCCTGCCAGCGCAGATAAGCTTGGTCGATGCCGTAGCCGCCCACGCCGAAATTGAGCACCTCCGCGTGGATACCGCGCGCGTTGAGCAGCGCCTCCAACTGCGCCGTCCACGTCTCATCGCGCGTGACCTCGTTGCCGTGTGTGAACGAGTCGCCAAACGCGGCGATCCGCAGCACGCCGTCCGGCGGATCGAGCGGGTAGTTCCGGTCGGCGCGCATCCCGGCAGCGTTGTAGTCGGCGAAGTTGGGGCGGTTGGTCCAGCCGAGCAGCGGATCGTAGACCAGTTCCGAGATGATCGTCTGCTGGTAGCGCTCGACCGTCGCCCGCGTGTCCCCAACCGGCAGGCGATACGGGCGCAGCGGCAGGTTGAGGAAGAAGCGCTGTCCGTCCGCATTCGTGATCGTCAGCAAGCGCGCCGCCGCTTCCAGCGCGACGAAGCCGACCGCCAGCGCAATCACCAGCGCGGTCAGCCCGACGCGCAGGCGGTGGGGCAGGTTACTTTGGGGTTCAGGCATAACTCAACCAAAGCGTGTTTTTTGTTCAGCCAACCCCATTATGCGCCTGCTGCGCGGCTGCGGACAATGAAGGATTGGGTTGTAGGGGCGCCCCTACGAGGCAGCATTTGGCTATGCCTATGCGGTGACGTGCTCCGTCCAGTAGTGGTGGGTCTTGGCGACCACCGTCACGACGTTCTTGATTTCGCCCGCCAGTTCGAAATCGGAGGCGGCGGGCAGATAGAGGACGTTCGCCTCGCGCCGCGCTGCCACGTTCTCGACCAGAATCGCGCGCAGCAGCCAGAGCGCCATCCCTTCGTCGGCGCAGACTAAGCCGATCCAGCCGGGTGGCGCGTCGGTGATCACCGGCAGCCCCGTGATCATCGTCAGCCCGCGCGCGATCTCGGCGATCACGCGAGCGTAGCCGTCGGGATCGGCGCGGACGGCTTCAGGCGTGCCCGGTTCGAGCAGCGTCCCGCGATGGGGCGGTCCGCCTGCCAGCGCCAAGTCGCAGAAATCCGCCCAAATTTCGTCCCACGCGACGCGACCGTCAGCGTCATATTTCAGGTTGGCGGCACCCATTGGCGCGGGCGATACGTCAGCGTCACCCTGATAACGCGGCGGCAGGAAATCTGCTGGCAGCAGGTCGGGGTGGGTGTGATGGTGCGCCTCGACGATCCGCGGCATCGGCTGATAGGTCGGATCGCGCCGCGCTTGGAGCCGATCCTCGATCCACGCGATCACGTTGGGCAAGCCCGTGCCGCTTTTCAGATCGGTGAAGGCGTAGGGGAGATCGCCGCGCTGCTGATCGGTATCGCGCTGCATCACCTCAAGGCTCGCGCCGACATGGGGCGCGAGGTCGATCTTGTTGATCACCAGCAGGTCGCTGCGCGTGATGCCGGGTCCGCCTTTGCGCGGGATTTTGTCACCGCCCGCCACGTCGATCACGTAGAATTCGACCTCGACCAGTTCCGGGCTGAAGCTGGCAGCGAGGTTGTCGCCGCCGCTTTCGAGGAAGATCAGGTCAAGGTTGTCGAAACGCCCGCGCAGCAGATCAATTGCGTCGAGGTTGGCGGAAATGTCGTCGCGGACGGCGGTATGCGGGCAGCCGCCGGTCTCGACTCCGTAAATCCGGCTCGGATCGAGCGCGCTCAGCCGGGTCAGGATTTTGGCGTCCTCCTGCGTGTAAATGTCGTTGGTGATCACGGCGATCTGATGGGTCGCCGACATCGTCTTGCACAGCTTCTCGATCAGCGTCGTCTTGCCCGACCCGACGGGTCCGCCGACCCCGATGATCAGCGGCAGCGACGGATCAACGCGCGTCCCCAATGCAGAGTCAAAGTCAATTCTGTCCATGCTTATCTCCCAATAAATTCGGTGTAGGGGCAGGTTTCATGCGCTTTAACGATTAAAGACGGACAACGGGCGTTACATGTAACGCCCCTACACCCCTCACCCCCGACCCCTCTCCCACGCAAGCGGGGAGAGGGGAGCAAAGCGGCGGCGTGAGGTTGAGCGAACTTCGTCCCAATTTGGAAAAGCGCATCAAACCTGCCCCTACAACTCACGTTATGAAATAAACAGCCGCCGAAACAGGTGCTCGTGCTGACCGGCGCGGATGTCCAGCCCCGGCGCGAAGGCGCCGAAGTCGTCAAGTGTGCGTGATAATGCCAGTTCGACCGCCGCCTCGATGCCCGCGCCCGACGCCGCCAGCACCGCTTGCGTCTGCGTTTGCCCGATGCGGATTAGCTTAAGGGCGGCGGCGGTCTGGTTGATCGCCAGCGCATAGCCGAAGGCGATCAGCGCCGCCCGCGCCTCGATGCCCAACGCCGCGCAGGCGATCCCGTGAACGACGGCGTGATGTCCGGCGCAGCGCTCCGCCGCGATCTCGCCCTGAACCCACGTCAGCAGCGGATCGTCGCGCAAGTTGAGGATGCTGCCCAACAGCCGCCGCCCGATGGTCGAACTGGCTTCGCGCGTCTCGCGGGCGATCTTCGACGCCGAGAGCAGCCGATCCAGTTCGATGATCTGCGCCTCATCAGCGCTCATCGCCGCATGGACGACGATCAGGTCGGTGGTCGCTGCCGCTTCCAGCCGCGCCGCGATCAGCCGCGCGAGGTCGGCGGGCGTCCGCACAATCCCGGCTTGGGTGTAGGTCTCCAACCCGTTCGAGTGGGCGAACGCTCCCGTCGGGAAGGCGGAGTCGGTCCACTGGAGCAGGGCGAGAAGCTGCGCGGAGTCGAAGTTCATCAGCGGTTACGCGGAGGTTGTAGGGGCGTTATATATAACGCCCCTACGTCGCCCAACGTACATTCTGCTGAGATTGTTTTCTCCGTGTTCATGACTCGTTACTCATCACTAGAAAAGGAAATACTTCTGCGCCAGCGGCAGAGTCGCCGCCGGTTCGCAGGTGAGGATTTCGCCGTCGACGCGGACTTCGTAGGTTTCGGGATCGACGGTGATATTGGGCAGAAAGTCGTTGTGGATCATGTCGGCTTTGGTCAGCCCGCGACAATTGCCGACCGGGACGACCTGTCGCTGCAAGCCGAGCGCCTCGTGGACGCCGCCATCGAACGCCGCCTTCGAGACGAAGGTGTAGGACGTGCTCGACAGCGCCCGTCCGTAGCTCCCAAACATATAGCGCCCGTGTACGGGCTGCGGCGTCGGGATCGAGGCGTTGGCGTCGCCCATCTGCGCGTAGGCGATGAACCCGCCCTTGAGGATCAGGTCGGGCTTGACGCCGAAGAAGGCGGGACGCCAGAGCACCAAATCCGCCACCTTACCCGGTTCAATCGAGCCGACGTACTGCGAAATCCCCTGCGCCACCGCCGGGTTGATCGTGTACTTGGCGAGGTAGCGCTTGACGCGGAAATTGTCGTTGCGAGCGGAGTCCTGCGGCAGCGATCCGCGCTGGACTTTCATCTTGTGGGCGGTCTGCCACGTCCGCATGATCACCTCGCCGACGCGCCCCATCGCCTGCGAGTCGGACGACATCATGCTGAGCGCGCCGAGGTCGTGCAGGATGTCCTCGGCGGCAATCGTCTCCGGGCGAATGCGCGACTCGGCGAACGCCAAGTCCTCCGGGATCGACGGGCTGAGGTGGTGGCAGACCATCAGCATGTCGAGGTGCTCGTCAATCGTGTTGACCGTGAACGGGCGGGTCGGGTTGGTCGAGGAGGGCAGCACGTTCGGCTCGCCGCAGACGCGGATGATGTCGGGCGCGTGACCGCCGCCCGCGCCTTCGGTGTGGAAGGTGTGGATCGTGCGTCCCTTGAAGGCGGCAATCGAATCGTCGACGAACCCGGCTTCGTTGAGGGTGTCGGTGTGGATGGCGACCTGCACGTCGTATTCGTCGGCGACCGACAGACAGTTGTCGATGGCGGCGGGGGTCGTGCCCCAGTCCTCGTGCAGCTTGAGTCCGAGCGCGCCCGCTTCGACCTGCTCGCGCAGCGGGGCAGGCAGCGAGGCGTTGCCCTTGCCCATGAAGCCGAGGTTCATCGGGAAGGCTTCGGCGGCTTCCAGCATCCGGGCGATGTTCCACGCGCCGGGGGTGCAGGTGGTGGCGTTGGTGCCGGTGGCGGGACCGGTTCCGCCGCCGAGCATGGTCGTGATGCCGGATGACAGCGCTTCCTCGATCTGCTGGGGCGCGATGAAGTGGATGTGCGCGTCGATGCCGCCCGCCGTCAGGATCATGCCTTCGCCCGCGATCACTTCGGTCGCCGCGCCGACGATCAGGTTGGGCGTCACGCCATCCATCGTGCCGGGATTGCCCGCCTTGCCGATGCCGACGATCCTGCCGTCGCGGATGCCCACGTCGGCTTTGACGATGCCCCAATGATCGATGATCAGCGCGTTGGTGATCACGAGGTCGAGCGCGCCGTCCGCTCGCGTGGTTTGGTCTTGCCCCATGCCATCGCGCAAGGTCTTGCCGCCGCCGAACTTGGCTTCGTCGCCGTAGGTGGTGTAATCGCGCTCGACCTCGACGATCAACTCGGTATCGGCGAGCCGCACCCGGTCGCCGACGGTGGGTCCATACAGATCAGCATAAACGTGACGCGGTATCCGTAGCGGCATGGGAGAGTCTCCTTCACTATCGTTCATCTAGTAATGAGTGACGAGTGATGAGTAATGAGAAAGGGCGATGTGATGTTCTTGCCTCATTACTCGTTACTCATAGCTGCTTTTGTCACTTGTCCAGCTTCCCGTTCACCTTGCCGTTCAGCCCGTAGACCGTCCGCGACCCGGCGAGCGTCGTCAGCGCGATGGTCTTCTCATCTCCCGGTTCGAAGCGCACCGTCGTGCCGGATGGGATGTTCAAGCGCATTCCGTAGGCGGCTTCGCGGTCGAACTGCAAGCCGCTGTTGACCTCGTAGAAATGGAAATGCGACCCGACCTGAATCGGGCGGTCACCCGTGTTGGCGACGACCAATTCGATCACGGGGCGGTCGGCGTTGGCGATGATGTCGCCGTCCTCAAGCAAGTATTCACCGGGAATCATGTTACTATCCTTTACCTTAGCCAAATTGGCTGCTCAAACCTGCAAAATTGCGTTTGAGACTAATATCTTCCCGCTTGTCGACGGATGAAGAATCCGAGTATTAGTAAAACGAGCGATACTACCAAGAGCGCGTTGACCGTCATAAACGGTAATTTAAAAATGAAGCCTTCTGGTTCCGTCGTGGAGAATTCTGTACTCAACGATAGGCTAATTTGCCCAATGGCTCCGAAAAGAAGTCCCATTAGGCTCCATTGAAGCGCTTTAGCATCGAACCGCATATGCTCGCCTCTTGCTGTGCTGATAACTGCTGTAATGAGCACCATGAATGATCCGAGTAAACTAAATCCCGCAAGCATATCCCCGATAACTCGTGCGATTCCGGCGAAGATTTCTATTACGGACACATTTGACTCTCCACTGTAAATACAAAAGTGGAGAAAATATTAACTAACTTGCTGAGTTCCGCCGAAATCTGCTTGCATCACACAATCGGCTGGTGGATGGTGACGAGTTTCGTTCCGTCGGGAAACGTCCCTTCGACCTGAATTTCCGGGATCATCTCGGCGATGCCGTCCATCACGTCGGCGCGGGTGAGGATCGTTCGCCCGAACTGCATCAAGTCGGCGACGCTGCGCCCGTCGCGGATGCCTTCCAGCACCTCCGCCGTGATCAGGGCGATGGCTTCGGGGTGATTGAGCTTCAGCCCGCGCGCGCGCCGGTCGCGCGCGACCATCGCCGCCACGTAGATCAGCAGTTTGTCTTTTTCTCTCGGTGTTAAGTCCATCGCTCCCCCAAAAAAGAAGTACCGAGTACTGAGTACTGAGTGTTGCTCGTTACGCTGGCAATGATTTCCAGAGAATACAATTTAGACGTTCGTGTTTGTCCGTAGGGGCGTTATATATAACGCCCCTACGATTTGTGCCCATTATTTCCGCAGCGGCGCGGCGGGTAAGCCGAGATAATGCGTTCGCACGACCTCGCGCAGACCGTGAAACGCCGTGTAGATCGTCTCCAACCGCCGCGCGATCACCCGTGCGCCGACTCCGTTACGGTACAGCGTCGAGATCGCGCCGATCCCCTCGGTCAGATTAAACAAATCCTGCTGCGCCGCGCAAAACGCCGCCGGATCGATCCCGCGTGATGCCAGATCGCCCAGCAGATAAGCGCTGCCCCACGCCATATAGCCTTCGAGCACGCCGACCGCCTCCAAGTCTTGCATCGACGGCGTGATTACCGCCGCGTCGTGCAGCAGCAGCCCGTGATCGTCGCGGACGATCAGCCGGTTGGCGTAGCGGCGAAATTCCAGCCGCTCCCCCCGCGCGATCCGCCCCGGCAGCACGATCTCGTGCAGGAACAGCAGCGCGTCGCCGTGCAGCCTAACCTCGATCTGCTGGCTCAGGTCGGCGTCGGCGAACAGGATCGCCGCGTCGGGCACGAACTCGAAGACCGCGCCCGCCTGCACGTCGATGCGGATGGTCTGCTCGGCGCAACCGTTCGGCATCCGGTAGACCTTGGTCGCCGCTTGGGTCGTGAACAGCGCGTGCGATCCTGCGCCGACACTAATCTTGCTGGCGTAGCGGTCGCCCTGTACGACGCCTCCGGTCGGGCTGAGCGCGTAAACACCCAAGCAGCCCGCTCGATCCTCAATCGCGCGCATCACTTGAAGCGGCGGACGCGAATAATTCTCGGTCAGAATGGTGCGCCCGCCGCGCTGCTCAAAGCGCAGGCGCAGCTCACCGTCTCTGCCGACTCCGTGCAGCGACATCTAGCGCAGCACTCCGCTGATGCAGGGTGGGCTAGGGGTGATCGCCATCGTCGGCGGAGCGGCAGACCATCGAGGGAACAGGGCGCGACCTATAAGCTGAACGATTGATCGATATGGTCAGTGTATAGAGCGCTGCATCGGCTAACTTTGTGACATTGATCCAAAATCAGCCGCCATTTTTCGTCCACTTCTGGCAGCGAGCAGCGACTTGACGCGTGAGCATCGGCTCGGCTGATCTGACCTCACCCCGCTGCGCTTCGCTTAGCTCCCCCTCTCCATTGCATGGAGAGGGGGTTGGGGGGTGAGGTTTGAGGTGCAGCGCAAAGTGATTTCTTCTCTGATAAGAACTTTTCTCGTTCTTTACAGTGAGAGGGGGCGGCGGAGTGAGGGCTACTCTCACGCAAAAATAGCCAAATTGCTCGCTTTTTTGTCGCATTCTGCCTAGATCACGCTGCAATCTGCGGCTCGATTGCGCGAACAGTTCTGGGAGCGCGCGTCAGATATTTTGCCAAAGCGCGCCGCGCAGTTTTGCCGCGCGAGACACCCCAAACTGTGCAAACTGTCTTAGCTGCTTGATCTATCGGTCAAAATCTACCAGCTATTGTCCGTAAATGGAGCCGCGTCCGCTTTTTTAGCGCCTTGTCACAAAAATAGTCGTTAAACATTGTATGGTCTTCGGTGTTTTCGGCATTCATAGGTCTGCTACGCTGTACTCTGTGCTCAGTTGCCACCTCTACAAGGAGAAATATATGACTCACGTTTCCGGCTCCACACTCGGAAAGCGGCTCGTTTGGGCTTTACTGCTGGTCTTCATCGTTGGCATCATTCCGGCGGCGAGCGCTCAGGAAGGTGACACGATCAAAGTCGGTCTGCTGCATTCCTTGAGCGGCACGATGTCGATCAGCGAAACCACCGTCCGCGACTCGGAACTTATGGCGATTAACGAAATCAATGCTGCTGGTGGCGTCATGGGCAAGATGCTTGAACCGATTGTCGAAGACGGTGCGAGCGATTGGCCCACCTTCGCCGAAAAAGCTCGCAAGCTGCTGCAAGAAGATCAAGTCGCGGTGATTTTCGGATGCTGGACGAGTGCCAGCCGGAAAGCAGTGCTTCCGGTCGTCGAAGAAAACAATGGTTTGCTTTTCTATCCGGTTCAATATGAAGGTTTGGAAGAGTCGCCCAACATCGTTTACACCGGCGCGACCACCAACCAGCAGATCGTCCCCGCCGTCCAGTACCTGCTCGATCAGGGCAAGACCAAGTTCTATCTGCTCGGCTCGGACTACGTCTTCCCGCGCACCTCGAATACCATCATCCGCGCGCAGCTTGCCGACGCCGGGCTGGAGCCGGTCGGCGAGGAATACCTGCCGCTCGGCGGGACGGACTTCACCTCGATCCTGCTGAACATCGCGCAGGCACAGCCCGACGTGATCTTCAACACCCTTAACGGCGATAGCAACGTCGCCTTCTTCAAGCAGTTCACCGACGCCGGCTACGACGCTACGTCGCTGCCTGTCCTCTCGGTCAGCATCGCCGAAGAAGAAGTGACGGGCATCGGCGTGGATAACGTCGTCGGGCAGTTGACGGCATGGAACTACTACGAAACCGTCGATACCCCCGAAAATACCGCCTTCGTCGCCGCGTTCAAAGCCGCTTACGGTGAGAATCGCGTCACCAGCGACCCGATGGAAGCCGGATACTTCGGCGTCCACCTGTGGGCGGAAGCGGTTGCGAAGGCGGGTTCGACCGACGTCGACGCCGTGCGCGCCGCCATCAAGACCGGCGAGATCAGCTACGCCGCGCCCGAAGGCTTGGTCACGCTCGACGGTCCCACCCAGCACACGGTCAAGCCGGTGCGCATCGGTCAAATCCGTGACGACGGTCTGATCGATACCATCTACGCGACCGACCCGGTCGTCCCCGATCCGTACCTCTGCTCCTATCCTTGGGCGGACGTGCTGACCCGACCGGAAGGTATCTGCGACATGGCAACGGAGATGCCCGCCAGTTAAGGCGGGTCAAACCGAGGCAAAACAATGAATGCTTCTGCTCCTTTCGAGGGGCAGAGGCATTGTCCGTTTAGTCAGAAAACAGGGGTAAGAGCCGGAAAATGACCATCAACATCTTGGTTTCCCAGTTATTCAATGGCTTGAGCATCGGGTCGATTCTGCTGCTGGCTTCGCTGGGGCTGGCATTCTCTTTCGGCTTGATGAAGGTCATCAACATGGCGCACGGCGAGTTCATCATGGTCGGCGCTTACGTGACCTACATCTTCCAAACCTTTCTCGCCGAGCCGCTGCGGGGTGCGGACGGTCAGAAAGAAGGCTTGATCTTCGTGCTGTCGATTGTGGCGGCATTCCTCATCGTTGGCGCGCTGGGGTATCTGCTCGAATGGCTGGTGATCCGGCGGCTTTACGGTCGCCCGCTCGATACGCTGCTGGCAACGTGGGGGATCGGCTTGATCTTGCAGCAAGTCGCCCGCAGCTACGATCCGCGCAACGTCCCGGTGACCGCTCCGGCGTGGCTGAGCGGTCGGATCACGGTTGCGCCGATGGTCGTGTTTCCCTATTCGCGCTTATTCATCATCGGGTTAGCGGTGATCTGCGTCGTCGGCGTTTACATCTACCTGAACCGCACAGCGATGGGTCGCCGGACGCGCGCCGTCATGCAGAACCGGGAGATGGCGGCTTCACTGGGCGTGGCGACGCGGCGCGTCGATGCGCTGACCTTCGCGCTGGGCGCGGGGCTGGCGGGTGTCGCCGGGTCAGCGCTGACGCTCTTGGGGCAGATCGGTCCGCAGTTGGGTACGGGCTACATCGTCGACGCCTTCTTGGTGGTGGTGCTGGGCGGTGTCGGCAGCCTCTCCGGCACGATCCTCGCGGCGATTATCATCGGCTCACTGAGTCCGATTTTCCAGATGTATCTCTCTCAAGCGGGCTTGGACTCGGCAGCCTCGGTCGGCAAGGTGATGGTGCTGCTGGTCGTGATCGCCTTTTTGCAGTTTCGCCCGAACGGGCTGCTGGCGCTGCGCAGCCGAACTTGAGTCGTTAGCGAGTTGATGAGGAATGGTATGCAAAAAGTGAACCCGTTTACGAAATCCGCCGCCGTTGTCGAGCCGCCCGCGAAAGCGCCGGTCAAAGCGCCGCCCAAGTCGCGCAGCATGGTCGCGCAGGTGCTGCTGTCGGTCGCGCTGCTCGCCGTGCTGCTGGCGCTGCCGTCGGCGCTCTCCGACTTCCAAACCAACTTATTAGGACGTTTTCTGACCTATGCGATTGTCGCCATCGGACTTGACCTGATCTGGGGCTACACCGGGATGCTCAGCTTGGGGCAGGGGCTGTTCTTCGGCTTGGGCGCTTACTGCTTCGGCATGTATCTCAACCTCGAAACTGCCGCGCCCAATCTGCCGGAATTTATGGGACTCTACGGCGTAACCGAACTCCCATTTTTCTGGCAGCCGTTTTACTCCCCGGTGATCGCGCTCTTTCTGGCGGTCGTCATCCCGATGGGGATCGCGGCGATCATCGGCTTCATGCTCTTTCGCAGCCGGATTCAGGGCGTCTACTTCTCGATCATCACGCAGGCGCTGACTGCCATCGTCGCCCTGCTGCTGATCGGTCAGCAGCGCGTGATCAACGGCACCAACGGCATCACCCAGATGCGGACGATCTTCGGCGCGCGGCTTGGCGATCACAGCACGGTGGTGGCGCTCTACGCCGCGACCGCGATTGTGCTGGTGGTCGTTTATCTCGGCTGCCGCTTCTTGGTCACGTCCCGGTTCGGACGGGTGCTGGTCGCCGTTCGTGACGACGAAAACCGCGTCCGGTTCATGGGCTACAACACCGTCATGATCAAGACGGCGGTCTTCATCCTCTCCGCCGGGATCGCCGGGCTTGCCGGGGCGCTGTTCGTGCCGCAGGTCGGCATCATTTCGCCCAAGCAGTTGGACATTGTCGCCTCAATCGAGATCGTGATCTGGGTAGCGGTCGGCGGGCGCGGCTCGTTGATCGGCGCGATCATCGGCGCGATCTTGGTGAATGGCGGCAAGAGTGCGATCAGCTCGTCCAACCCCGATCTCTGGCAGTTGATCATGGGCGGCTTATTCGTCGGCGTCGTGCTGCTGTTCCCGAAGGGGATCGTCGGCGCTGTGCGTGATGGGTATCACCGTCTTAAGCCGCTCTGGGACAAGTCCTACGTCCCGCCGACTCAAGCCGACCCAGCGATTGAGATCGAAACCGCCTCGTAACCTGTCCGCATAATTGGCTTTTCTCCCCCTCTCCCTACGGAGAGGGGGGCGGGGGGTGAGGTTTGAAGAAAGGTAACTCGCAATGACTGATCACATTATGGAGGTCAACCACGTCACCGTCAGCTTTGACGGTTTCAAGGTGCTGGACGATCTTCAGTTCTCGATTGACTACGGGGAACTCCGCTTCTTGATCGGACCCAATGGCGCGGGGAAATCAACCCTGCTCGACATCATGACCGGCAAAACCCGCCCCGACAAGGGCAAGGTGATCTTCGACGGGCGGGTCAACGTCGCTCATAAGTCGGAGCATCAGCTCGTCCGTGAGGGGATCGGGCGCAAGTTCCAAACGCCGACCATCTTCGGCAGCCTCTCGGTCTACGAGAATCTCGAAGCCGCCATCGGCTTCAAGACTCCGTTCTATACGCTCAGCCTGACGCCGCTTTCCGGCGCGCAGGCGGACAAGATCGACGAGATGCTGGAGATCACCGGCTTGCAGGACAAGCGCGACGTTACGGCGGGGACGCTCTCACACGGGCAGAAGCAGTGGCTCGAAATCGGGATGCTGCTGGTGCAGGAACCGAAGCTGGTGCTGCTGGACGAGCCGGTCGCGGGCATGACCCGCCGCGAGCGCGACCAAACCGGCGAACTGCTGCACCGCATCGCCGACCATCGCTCGATCCTCGTGGTCGAGCACGACATGGTGTTCGTGCGCCAGTTCGCCAGCATCGTGACCGTCCTGCATTTGGGATCGGTCTTCTGCGAGGGACCGGTCGAGCAGGTGCAGGCTGACCCGCGCGTGATCGAGGTCTATCTCGGTCGCAGCCACCAGAAAACGGCGTAGCCTGTAACCCCTCACCCCGACCCCTCTCCCACGCAAGCGGGGAGAGGGGAGAAACTACGGATCGAAGGAGAAGCAAACCTTAATCCGAAAAACTGTCGTCTCTCCACCGCAAGCGGGGAGAGGGGAGGACACCTTTTGTTAAAGGCGAGAAATCACGATTTATTTTTCGCTCAAGGGCGGGTCTCAGACCGGCCCCTACAGCAGATTCATGCACTGGTGTTTCCCTCATTCTGCAAACATGTCCTCTCTTCAGACCGCAAGCGGGGAGAGGGGTGAGAAACAGTGTTGGAGGTGAAGCGAACACCGCATTAATTTGGAAAAGAGCATTATAACGCCGCTACGAACGACCTAAGGACAAAAAACCATGCTTTCGATCAACGGGTTGCAAGTGTTTTACGGGCAAAGCCTGATTCTCAACGACGTCGAGGTCGAAGTCCCGGACGGGCAGGTCGTCTGCCTGATGGGGCGCAACGGGGTTGGAAAAACAACCTTGCTCAAGGCGATCATGGGCACGCTCAAAGCCAAGCAGGGCAGCATCGTCTACAACGGCGTGGACATCACCAACCTGCAAACGCACAAGCGCGCCGCTGCCGGGATCGGTTACGTGCCGCAAGGACGCGGGATTTTCCCGCACCTCTCGGTTTACGAGAACCTGCTGATGGGCTTCGAGGCGCTCAAGGGCGGCAAGTACAACGCCGAAGCGGTGGACGAAGTCTACTCGATTTTCCCGGTGCTCAAGCTGATGCATAAGCGCGTTGCCGGGACGCTCAGCGGCGGGCAGCAGCAGCAGTTGGCGATTGGGCGCGTCCTCGTGCGCGATCCGCAGCTTTTGCTGCTCGACGAGCCGACCGAAGGCATTCAGCCGAGCATCGTCGAGGAGATCGAGAACGTGATCCGCTCGCTGCGGGAGCGCAAGCAGATCACCATCCTGCTGATCGAGCAGTTCCTCGACTTCGCGCTCGGCATCGCCGACATCTGCTACGTGATGGAGAAGGGGCACATCGTCGACAAGGAGAGCACCGCCACCCTCGACATCAACCGCGTCAAGGAATACCTCTCGGTCTAATCAAACACCAGTCGAAGATTCGATTCTATTCTGGTGGGGCGGGCAATGAGGGAGTAGAAAGAGTCCTACGCTGACCCCACCCTCGCGGTGCAAACCTTCGGTTTGCCTTGCGCTTCCCCTCCCCGAATTCAGGGAGGGGAGAGTGTCTGCGTCTGTAACAAGTGTAAGTCGTCGAATTTGATAACTTCTCGACATAACAGAGGCAGTTTTAAACCTCCTCATTACACGCCTCCAAGATGCTGCATTCCGGGCTGCGCAGGTTCACCCCGGCAGCGCGAACAGCGTCATCGACTGCCCCGGAACGGTGATGGTCGAGCCGTCGGCGAGCGCCTGCGAGTCGATCTGCTCGGCGTTGTGCTCGGCGTCGAAGCGCCAGACCTCGGCGTCGCCGCTCGGCGTGAACCCGTCGAGCGCCAGCGTTTTGGTCTGTTCGTCGGGCGCAAGGTTGATCACCATCAGCGTGAGCGTGCCGTCGTCGCGCCGCGCCGCGTAAATCGACACGTCAGGGTTACCGGACTCGGCGCTCAGGAGTTCGGTGCCAAAGTGAGTGTACATGATATAGGTGTAATATGTCGGGCGCACGTCGTACTTGGCGAGCAAGCCCCAACCGCGACCCCCGCCACCCTGCATATCCCAGACCGCCACAACAGCGACCTGATTGCGGATCAGGTGTCCAAGTGTGTCGCCCAGCCAGATCGCGTTGTAGAACGAGTCGAGGCTGGCTTCGCCGCCAGTGCTGTTGGACGAATTGGAGTTGATCTCGGTGACGGCGATGGGGATGTCGCGCCCGGCGGCTTCGTGGATGATCTGCCGCAGGTTGGGAATTACGGTGTCCCATTCGGCGGCTTGGTGGCTCATCCCTTCGATGGTCGCCCCTTGCCCATGAGCTATGCCGGGCCAAGGATAGCGGTGAATTGAGACGTAGGTCAGCAGATCGCCATTCTCGCGCAGGAAGGTCGTCAGCCAGTCATTGCCTTGCGCGTCAAGCGCCAGACCGCCATCACTTCCCGGCAAAAACGTCACCGGATCAGTGGTCAGCGGCACGTAGCCGGTGATGTCGGGTCCGACGAACTGGATGGTCGGGTCGACGGCGAGCATGGCTTCGGCGATCTCGCGCCAGTTGCGGCTCAGGTCTTCGACCGTATAGTGCTCCGCGCCCATCAGCGCGACGAACAGATTCGGCTCGTTGCCGATGCTCCAGAAGTGGATGTTGTAGCCCTTTTCGACGTTGGCATAGCGGACGAGGTCTGCTGCTTGT
Organism: uncultured Chloroflexia bacterium; assembly: GCA_963826685.1. GTDB lineage: Bacteria > Chloroflexota > Anaerolineae > Aggregatilineales > Phototrophicaceae > Flexifilum. The sequence goes on from CAWGYC010000017.1 coordinate 305,718, forward strand.
TCCGGCGTCCCGCCGAGCAGCCGCACCGTCACCGCCGGTTCAGCGCCCACCGTTCGCACCTGATACACGAACAGGTCGAGCACGTTGGTCGCCAAATCCTGCTGATCGCTGTCGCCGCCGCCGAAGCGGATGTACTTGACGCCGAGTGCCTTCGCCGTGTCCATTAGGGCGGGCGGAATCAGCGAGTAGCGCCCCAGATTCGCGCCGTAGACGTAGGGGCTGATCGCCCCCTGATCCGCTGCCGCGTCGACGTGGAGCACGTCGGGCGCGGGCGTCACCGGGGCTTCGTCAGTGACGTCTTGCGCGGCGGCAGCATTCAAGCCCAGAATGAGAATCAAGATCAACCAAAGAAAGTTCTTCATTATCAAAATCCTCGTGGTGGATGGTTAGGGGAATCGGCGGGAGGGGACACTGCGGTGTTGTAGGGAGTCCGTTCGACCCCCAACGTCGATTCTTGTCCCCCTCTCCACAGCGTGGAGAGGGGGCGGCTTCCGAAGGAAGCGAGGGTGAGGTTATTTCTCGACGCCGGTGATGACCACACCGCGCATGAAGACCTTTTGCGCGAAGAAGAAGATGACCAACGGCAGCACCATCGCCATCAGCGACGTTGCCTGAATTAGTTCCGGGTGCGGTCCATACTGGAAGTTGAACACCTGCACGCCGACCGAAATCGGCTGAAGGTCAGGCTGACCGAGGAGGTAAATCAGCGGTCCGAAGTAGTCGTTCCACGCGAAGATGAAGTGGAACAAGCCGACCGCGATGATCGCTGCCCACGACTGCGGGATGATCACGCTGACCAGCACGCGGAAGGGTCCCGCGCCGTCGATCATGGCTGCCTCGTCCAGTTCGCGTGGCAGCGTCAGGAAGAACTGACGCAGCAGGAAGACGTTATAGGCGTTGGCGAAGAAGTGCGGCACGATCAGCGGCAGCCACGTCCCTGTCCAGCCGATCTTGGCGAAGAAAGCGTAGGTCGGGATCAACGTGACCTGAGTCGGCAGGATGATGGTGCCGATCAGGATGATGAACAGGACGTTTTTGCCCGGTATCGGGAAGCGCGCGAAGGCGTAGGCGACGCAGATGCTCGACATCAACGTGCCGATCATGCCGGTGATGGCGATGATCAGCGTGTTGCGGAACAGCAGCGGGAAGTTCAGCAAATCCCATGCAATCGGGAAGTTTTCCGGGTGAAGATCAATCGCGTTGTTGACCTGAAGCTGACGCCAGTTGCCCGTCCAGTCGATTAAACCGGCTTCCGGGTTCGCCGGGTCGACGAACTGGCTGGATTGACGCCCTTTCTTGACCAGTGCCCAGTTGTGCACGACGCCGTCGTCGGTTGGCACCTGATAAACCGGATAGGCGTCGCCTTGATAGGTGAAAGTCTCAGGCGAAACCGGCAGGATTGGGCTATCAGCGCTGCCCGCCAGTTGATCCTGACTCTTGAGCGAGATGGTCGTCATATTGCCGAAAGGCAGCAGGTAAGCGATGGCGATGATGCCGGTTAGCAGGGTGACAATCGCAATCGCCCCGAACTTGCGCAGTTGGTAGCTGTACCACGGGGACGTATTGACAGTGCGTGATTGAACTTGAGCTGCGGCAGCCATGACTAATCTCCGCTCGAATAATAGACCCAGCGCTTGGACGTAATGAACAGTCCAATCGTGAATACGAGGGCGATGACAAAGATGAGCCACGCTTGAGTCGCGCCGTAACCCATATCAAAGAATGAGAACGCCGTCTTGTAGAGGTGCATGTTGAAGAAGTAGGCTGCGTGGTTGGGGTTGCCCGTCCCGCGCGTCATCACGTAGGGGACGACGAAGTACTGCATCAGACCAATCACGCTGAGCACCAGATTGTAGAAAATTACCGGCGAGATCATCGGCAGGGTGATGCGGTACCATTTCGTCCACGCGCCTGCGCCGTCGACGTCGGAGGCTTCGTAGAGTTCAGTTGGAACGCCCTGCATCGTCGCCAGCATGGTCAGCATGGCATTACCGACGCCCCACAGACCGACCAGCAGAAAACCGACCAGAATCCAGCCCTCGTCTTGCAGCCAGTTGGGTGGGTTGGCAATGCCAACCCAGTCGCGCAGGACGCGGTTGAGCCAGCCGGAGTCTCCGTTGAGAAAACTCTGCCAGATGAAGATCGAGGAGATGGCGGGAACCATGTAGGGCATGTAAAACAGCACGCGCCAGAAGCGCTTACCCCACAGCTTCTTGGAATTCAGGAGCGTCGCCATGCCGAGCGGGACGATGATGCCGACCGGCACCGCCATCAAGGCGAACCGGAGGGTGACGCTCAGCGACTGGATGGTCAGCGGGTCGCTGAACAAATGCTCCCAGTTCTTCAGCCCGACGAAGGTCATCGGTTCTGGACTCGCCAGCGAGAAATTCATGAACGAGAAGATCAGCGAGGCGACCATCGGTGCCGCCGTAAAGACCGCAAAGCCGAAAATCCACGGGGAGAGGAAAATCCAGCCCCAGAGGCGCTGTTGGCGCATCAGGTTCCCCGGCTTGTTGGCTTTCGTTGTGCTCGGTGCGGCTAACGGCGCAGCGCGAGACCGGTCAGTAGATGCCATAACCTGTACTCCCGAATGACTCAGCTAAACAATATGGGTATCTACGAAGAGATCTTCTAATAAGAATATGCCATTCTTCAATTTTTGACCGTCAATTCTGCATCACTGTCGATTTTTGCACGAACGGGAGCGGGCATATTGCCCGCTCCCATCCTTAGAACTCGGTGGAGCAAATTAGCTTCCGGCGGAGTCGATGATCGTCTTCAAGTCCGATTGGAAGGTGTCGATTTCCGCGTTCACGTCCATGGTTGCGCCGGAGTCGCCTCGTATCAGAGACAGGAAGGAGTCTTCACGGCTGACCGTCTGGGAGTAGTTCGGAACGTTGGATTCATGGTGCCACTTGCCGGGGTTGGCATATGCCAAGCTGGCGGATGCCACACTCCAGTTGACGTCCCACGGGTACTTCTGGCTGATGCTGTCGACCCAAGCCTGCTGGGCAGCCGGGAGCGCCGGGTAAGCGCCGTAGGCGGTCGCCAGCGCCGGGGCAGCGTCGGTCTCTAGGTAGGACAGGACTTCAAACGCCTGTTCGGGGTGCGGGCTGGCTTGGACGATCCGGAACGTGTCGGCGTCAATTGCTACGTGCTGCTGACCATCGAACGACGCCGGAACCGGGGCGATGTTCCACTGGAAGTTGCCGATGCTGTTGTCGAGGCAGCAGGTGTACCACAGCGGCGTGATCGCAATACCGAGGTTGCCCGAAGCGAACTCGCTCGGTGCTAGTAGGTCGGACGCCATCTGGGTTGCGTTCGGGGAGATGTGCCAGTTCCATACAGCATCCCAGTACCATTGGGTCGCTTGGCGCCACTCATCCGGGATTTTCACGGTGCCGGTGGCGGCATCGTAGTAGCTCGCCGGCTGGAGATCGTCGAGGATCAGGCGGATACGCGCCCACTGGAAGTTCATCCCGAACTGGACGATGTTAGTGGGGTCGAAGTCGGCGCTGGTGGCGTCGTTGCCGTTGCCATCAACCGTCAGAATCTTGCCGATTTGCTCGATGGTGTCGTAGTTCCACGGCACTTCGCTGCCATCGGGCATGGTGTACATCGCGCCGAAGTCAGTCGGCGGGTAATTCAGTCCGGCTTCGTCGAACAGGTCTTGGTTGTAGTAGGTGATGACCGGATAGACGGCGAACGGAATACCGCTCAGACCACCGTCATCGCGGCGGTACAGTTCGACCAACGCCGGATCGTAGGTGCTCATGTCGAAGCCAGCGGCATCCGCCAGCGGCTTGATGTCCAGCCACTGATCAGCGAACTGGTTCGAGCCGCCAACGCCGACGGGTCCGACGATGTCGGGGGGCGTTCCAGCGGCGAGCAGGGTGCTCAGGGTATCGACTGCCACTTCATTAGCGGCGGCGATGTTGATGACGAGATTGACGTCAGAGTGGGTCGCGTTAAAGTCGTCGACGACCTTATTCTGAGCAGCAATTTGATCCGAGCTGGTGCCGGTGCCGAGACCGACATACCACGTGATCGTCACGGGTTCCTGTGCGGCGGCGGGTACGACGGCGCCGATGACCAATGCCACCACAGCGGTGAGCATGACAAGGTAAAGTGCTTTTCTGGACATAACTTACTTCCTTCTTCTAAAATGACTAGCCCTGCGAATGCGAGTGACCCGATCTCACTACTTTTCAAACTGGTCGAATAGCACCTCCCTCCTGAAACCCGCTCTACTTCCTAAATCGGACTGGTTCGCACCGCCGCTGGGCGGATGGCGAGCTAAATAGGTTGGGTGACCTGCGCGTCGTCGTGTTGAGCAGGTCGGGTTGTTTCGACGCGCTGCGCATTTAAGCGCGGATGTTCATTGGTTAAGGCGCTGCGCCTCAGGGAACGCACCCCTTAACAAAATTATCATAACCAATATTCCGGCGCTAACCATTGACGTACACCACCGTTGTCGCTGCCTTGCGCATCGCCGTGTGTCACGCCACGCGCAAAGTAAACAGCACCTGCGGGGGTGATCAGATGACGCTTGTAGCGGCGTTGGTCGGTTGAGTGCGTCACAGCAGTGCTGCCTCATTCACGAGCTGTTCAATTTTGTTCAATGTTGAATTGAGAACGCTCTCATAACTAGCGCTATCTTTAAAAAAGTCATCTTGAACAACCCCTAGTTCGCATTCTATCTCGAAACTGTTCGCTGTACAATAGATGTGGTTCAATCTTGTTCAAAATAGATAATTGAACCAAATCACTAACGTTACTAAAGAAATGAAGATTGAATATATTAAGAAATGTGGCGATCATTCGCCGCCCAAAACGAGGAAATCCCCGATGACCAATGCGAAACCGACTCTTCGATCTGTCGCTAAGCGAGCGGGCGTTTCGCTGGGAACTGCTTCCAACGTGTTGAACAATCGGGGCAACGTCACCGAGCCGACTCGCGCTCGCGTGCTAGAGGCGGCAACCGCACTCGGCTATCGCGCGCAGGGGCGCAGCGGCGCGCGCAAACTGACCGTGATCGGCACCATCGGCAAAAACAACGGCGACGAACTGATGTCGGTCAACCCATTCTATTCCTACGTCCTCGCCGGGATCGAACGGGAGTGCCAACGTCACAACCTCAGCATGTTGTACGCCAACATCGAAGTGGATCGCCTGAATCGACCGACCAGCTTGCCGCCCATGCTGCTCGACAATCAAGTTGACGGCGTGCTGATGGTTGGGACGTTCCTGCCTGACACCATCCGCTTCGTCGGGCGGCAGATCGACAAGCCGGTCGTCTTGCTGGACGCTTACGCGCCGGGCGCTGGTTTTGACAGCGTGCTGACCGACAATCTCAACGGCGCTTACGCGGCGGTCGAATACTTGATCCAGCGCGGGCATCGTGAGATCGGCTTGGTCGGCAGTTTGCCCGACGCTTATCCAAGCATTCAGGAGCGCCGTAAGGGCTATTTACGGGCGCTCAAGCATCACCAGATCGGCAAAGCTTATCTCGAATCCAGCCCGTTGACCCAAGATGGCGGCTACGAGGCGACGCGCGCGCTGCTGGCGCGTTCGCCGGAAGTCACCGCGATTTTCGCCTGCAACGACGAGGTTGCGTTCGGCGTGCTCCACGCTGCCAGCGATCTGGGGCGCGCCGTCCCCGGCGAGCTTTCGGTGATGGGTTTCGACGACGTGGACATGGCGCGTCAGGTCAGCCCGGCGCTCAGCACGGTCTGCGTAGAAAAGATGCTGATGGGTATTTTGGGCGTGCGCTACCTGAAAGATCGCGCGGACGACGCGGATCGCCCGGCGCTGACCACGCTGATCAGCACGCAGCTCGTGCTGCGCGCTTCGGTGCGCACGCTGGAGAACAACGCCGCTACCGCTTAACCGCGCTTGAGGATTGCTTCGACGGCGGTGCGGGTCGGCGCTGCCGAGACGCCGCCGTAGCCGGTGGTCGACAGCCCAGCGCAGACGTTTCCCCAGCGCAGACAAGTCGGCAGGTCTGCCCCGGCACGATACGCCGTCAGAAAGCCGGCGTTGAACACGTCGCCCGCGCCGGTGCTGTCTACCACCTCAATCGCCAGCGCTGGGGCATGATAATGCTGATCCTGTGCCCACGCTTCTGCACCGTTCGCCCCTTCCTTGATCACCAACAGCGGCACGAGTTCGCGCAGACGGGCGGCGGCGTCGTCGAGGCTGGTCGTCTCGGCGAGCCGCAGCGCTTCGCCTGCGTTGGGCATGAAGATGTCGAGCTTGGAGAGGATGTCGCGCACCAGCGGATCAGCCAGCGTGTGCGGGCGGTGCTGGCAGTCCATCGACACGGAAATCTTGTGCGTTTTGCACAGATTCAGCAGTTCCGGCAACGCCGGATCGACCATCAACCCGCCGAAGTGGAGATGATCGCATTCCTCTGCTGTGATCGCCGCGCGCACCCCGTCGAGCAGGTCGGGCGGCGGATCGACGTAGGTGATGAAGGCGCGGTCGGCGGGGTAGGAGAGCGAGACCGTCACCCGCTGGAATGGTTCGGCGCGCGTGGTCAGCCACGCCCGGTCGATTCGTTCTTGCGCGATCCAATCGTCCACCACCCGGCTAAACGGATCGCTGCCGAGGACACCCATCCAGCCGACGTGGACGCCCAAGCGCCGCAGTGCCGTGATCGTGTTCAGGCAGCCGCCGGGGACAATCGTCAGCTTTTGGGTGTATAGCTCAGTGCCGAGCGCGGGAAAGCCCGGTATTCCGCTGAAGATCAAGTCGCAGAAGTAGTGCCCCGGAATGAGGATGTCGCAGTGCTTCAAGAATGCCTCTTGATGATGTTTTACGTGAGGCGAAATCAGTCATTATTGCATGTTCGTAGGGGCGTAATATATTACGCCCCTACAACCCCTCTCCCCGCTTGCGTGGGAGAGGGGCAGGGGTGAGGGGTAATCTCTTACTTCCACTCGCCGACCAAATCTTTGTGGGCTTCGAGGAATTCTCCGACCAGCGACACCGCCAGCGGATACGATCCGATCAGCGGATGCACCGTCAGCGCCTCGACCGCCAGATCGCGCGAGCGCTGCAAGATCGCCTGCGCCGCCAGCCGCTCGTAGAGCTTGACCGTCTGCATCAGCAGCAGTTGATCCGGGTGGATGCCGGTCACGGGCAGCGGCGTGATCTGGTCGGCGTCCACTTCGCAGGTCACTTCGACCACGTCGTCGTCCGCCATCTGCGGGATCGCGCCGCGATTGGGCACGTTCAAGCCGGTGAACAGCGTTTGCCCGGTGCTGATCGCCTGAATGCAGCCCAGCGCGACGGCGGCGTAGCCTTCCTCGTCGCCGCCGACCGGCTCCAGCTTGACGCGGTCTTGCGCCATGACGCGCGTGCGCCATGTAGGTCGCGCCGCGCCGTCCCATCACCTCGTGATAGGCGGCGAGCGCCGCGTCCGGGGACACGGCGGCGCGCACCCGGTCGAGCAGTTCGGTCGTCAGGCGCAGGGTTTCTTCGCCGCGCGTCTCGCTCTTGTGGAGCAGAGTCCCCAGCGCTTCGTCGCGGTGATAGAAGTAGTGCAGGTACTCGTTCAGGAATGCCTGTTCCCAGTCGATCAGCCCCGGCGCGAACATCGCCATGTGGGTTGATTGGATGAACTGCTGGTCGTGGAGCAGGGCGGGCAGCACTTCCTCGCCGCCGCTGCCGTCCGCGTCCGGGTCGACCCGCACACTCTGCGTCCACGATAGGTGATTCAGCCCGTAGACGCTGTGACGCACCCGGCTCATCGGAATTTGCATGAAGCCGCTGACCGCGTGCTGCGCGCCGTTGGCGCTGTCGCAGATGCCGACAACTCGCTTGATACCCGCGTAAGTCAGCCCTTGCGCGACCAGCCCCGCCGGATTGGTGAAGTTGTAGACCCACGCCCCCGGTGCGGCGGTCTCCTCGACCAGCCGCGCATAGTCGAGGATCGCGGGCATACTGCGCATCGCCATCGCGAAGCCCGCCGCCCCGGTCGTCTCTTGACCGAGCACGCCGTGATTCATGGCGATCCGCTCGTCGGTTGCCCGACCTTGCTCATTGCCGGGGCGGATGCTGGTGATCACCGCCGTCGCGTCCTTGATCGCGGCGCGCGCGTCGGTCGTAAAAATCAGCTTGAAGGTCGCGCCCGCTTCTTCTGCCATCGTCCGGCACAGCCCGCCGATCAGGTCGAGCTTGTCCTTGTCAACGTCCATCAGCCAAACTTCTTCCAATTGCAGCGCTTTCGCTCGCGTGACGAGCGAAGGGATCAATCGTGGGGTGCGGACGCTGCCACCGCCTATAATCGTTAGTTTCATCGTCTCTTGGTCTTATTGACAGTCAATAGGTGCGATGTTACATTCACCCGCAGAGTTTACTAGAGCCAATCTAGCCAAGCCAAAATGAACGCGATTTGGGCGCATGACGGCGGTAGCGTTTCTCGGCTGATCATTCGGATTAGCCGCGCTGCCGGATGCGTCGAGCCGCGGTTGATTTGCCCCGGAATCGCCGGGTTTTTTGTTTCCCGCGCCTCCACAATTGTCAGAATTCGTTTTTGGAGAGAAAGGGTAATGGCATGAAGAAATACGCTTTGCTCGCGCTTTTAGTCCTGCTGGCTGTGTTCTCGACCAGCGCCTACGCTCAGGACGCCTCGACCACCGTCACCACCGCCTTCACCGAGGCGCAGCCCAACACGCTCGATCCGGCGGCGGCGTCTTCGGCGGATGAATTCCTCGTCCTCCGCAACGTCTGCGAAGGCTTGGTCGACGCCGACCCCGTGACCAACGAACCCGTTCCCGCGCTGGCGGAAAGCTGGGACGTGTCGGATGATGGTCTGGTCTACACCTTCCACCTCCGCAGCGGCGTGACTTTCAGCGACGGCAGCAGCTTTGATGCCGCTGACGTCAAATACTCGTTCGACCGTCTCGCCAGCCGTGAGACCGGCACGTCCTACACTGCCGGGTTGGTCTTGGGTGTCGTCGCCGGTTGGAGCGACGTTCGCCCTGCCACGCCGAAGGTTGGCGATGGCACGCCGACTCCCGAACCTGTGACGCCCGCCGCGAGCATCAGCGGCGTGCAGGTGATCGACGACAGCACCGTCCAGATCACGCTGTCGTCGCCGGTTTCCGCCTTCCTTGAGCGGATGACGCTTCCCGGCGCTGACGTGGTTGCCGAAGGCTCCGGCGACAACGCCGACTTCTCGACCAACCCGGTCTGCACCGGACCTTACGTCGTCTCCGATTTTCAGGCGCAGCAATCGGTCACGCTGACCGCCAACGAGAATTACTGGAATGGCGCGCCGGAAGTTAAGACCGTCCTGATCCGCGTCATCCCGGACAAATCCGTCCAGATGCTCGAATACGAAGCGGGCAACCTTGACATCGTGGCGGTGCCGCCGTCCGACATCGGGCGCATCCGCGACGACGCCACGCTGTCGCAGCAGTTGGTCGAAATCCCGACGCTCTCGACCTTCTCACTGCGCATGAACCTCGCCGATCCGCTGCTCAAGGATGCCGCAGTCCGCCGCGCCCTCTCCGGCGCGATTGACCGTCAGCTAATCGTCGATACCGTTTTGCAAGGGCAGGCGGTTCCCGCTTACGGGCTGTTCCCGCCGGGACTGCCGACTCATGATCCCAACTTCATGCCGCTGCCTTACGATCCCGAAAAAATCAAGCAGGATTTGGCGGACGCGGGTTATCCTGACGGCGTGAGTATTGAGTTCCGCACCGGGCAGGACGAGACCGAGCGCCGCGTCCTCAACGCCATCGCCCAGACCGCCGCGCCTGCGGGCATCACCATCACCGTGAACGCGACCGAGAAATCAGTCTGGGATCAGGATCGCGCTGCGTGCAACTATCAGGCGGGGTCGGTCGCTTGGGGGCTGGACTATCCTGACGCCGAGAACGTCGCGGCGCTGGCGCTGCCCGGCACGTCCGCCTCGCGCATCAACTGCCACTACGGCGAGTACGAGAACGAGGCACAGGCGCAAGCGATGTTCGATCAAGCCGTCTCGATGCCGCTCGGCGCGGATCGTGACGCCGTCTGGCATCAGTTCCAGCAGTTGACCGTCGGCGAAGAAGCCGTCGTCATCCCGCTGTATCACGGCGTGAGCACCTCGCTGGTGACGCCGCGCATCGGCGGCACGCCGATTGACAATCAAGGTAACCGCCGCTTCGCCCTGATCACACTGAACCAGTAGGATTTGTGTTCTGCTGTGAGGTTGCTTTTTGTAGGGGCGTTATATATAACGCCCCTACTTCTACACAACAGACCGAGCCTTTCGTTTTAACCGCTTTGGGGCGGGATCATCTCCCGCCCTATTTTTCCCAAATTGAGCGATGTTTCGATATACCCTGCAACGCATTGTGCAGTTGATCCCGACGCTGTTCGGGATTTACACCATCGTCTTTCTCCTGATGCGGGTGCTCCCCGGCGACCCGACGCTGTTTCTGGCGGGGTTCCACGACGATCAGGAAACGCTCTCGAATCTGAGGGTGCAGCTTCACCTCGACGAACCGGTCAGCAGCCAGTACATCGGCTTTCTATCCGACATGCTGCACGGCGACCTCGGCACCAGCTTCATCTCGCGCCGCCCCGTCACCGAGATGATCGCCGAAACGCTCCCGCAGACCGCCGTCCTTGCCATCACCGCCACGCTGATAGCCGTTGGCGTCGGCATCCCGTTAGGAATCATCGCCGCCACGCGGCGCAACTCGATCTGGGATGCGGGGTCGCGCCTGATCGCACTGATCGGCGTCTCGATCCCGATCTTCTGGCTCGGCTTGCAGTTGCAGATTGTGTTTGGCTTGCAGCTCGCCATCTTGCCGATCAGCGGGCTAGGTTACGACGCCCACCTGATCCTGCCCGCCGCTAGCGCCAGCATGGGCATGTTGGCGCTGCTGACCCGCATGACTCGCTCCAGCCTGCTCGACGTGCTCAATCAGGACTACATCCGTACCGCCTTCAGCAAGGGGCTGACCACACGCGGCGTTTACGTCCGCCACGCGCTCAGCAATGCCTTGCTGCCGATCATCACGGTTTGGGGCACCAGCGTCGCCGGACTGTTGAGCGGCACGCTGCTGGTCGAGGTCATCTTTAGTTGGCCCGGCATCGGGCGGCTGCTGGTTCAGTCGATCAACGCCCGCGATTACCCAATGGTGCAGGGCTTGGTCATCCTGTTTGCGGTGATCTACACCCTGATGAATCTGCTGATCGACCTGTTGTATCCGCTGCTCGATCCGAGGATTCGCTATCATGCCTGACGCCGCCGTTCGCACCCCCCATCCGGTCGTCGAGCTGGAAGTTCACCCGTCGACCAGCGGTTTTCGCCGCACGCTGCGCCGCACGATCAGCAACCCGACTACCATCCTCGGCTTGATCTTCGTCCTGCTGGCGATCTCCTGCGCGGTCTTCGCGCCGGTGATCGCGCCTTACGATCCAATCAACGGCAATCTGCGCGAATACGTGCAGCCGCCGTCTCCGGCGCATCTGTTCGGCACCGACGACATCGGGCGCGACGTCTTCTCGCGCGTGGTCTACGGCGCGCAAATCTCGATCAAGCTGGCGCTTTCGGTGCAGGGCTTGACGCTGATCGTCGGGCTGTTCTTGGGCTTAGTCGGCGGCTTCTACGGCGGCTGGCTCGACACTATCATCATGCGGATCGCCGACATCGTGATGTCGTTCCCGCTGCTGATCATCGCCATCGCGCTGGTCGGCATCCTCGGATCGAGCGAAGCCAACGTGATCGCGGCGCTGGCGATGGTCTCGTGGCCCTACGTGACCCGCCTGACGCGCAGTCAGGTGTTGTCGGTCAAAGAGCAAGAGTACGTCACGGCGGCGCGCGGCTTGGGCGCGACCGATTTTACGCTCATGGTCCGCCACATTCTACCCAACCTCGTCACCCCGGTGGTCGTCTACATTACGTTGGGCATCGGCGGCGTGATCCTCGCCGAAGCCTCGTTGAGCTTTCTCGGCTTGGGCAGTGGCAACCAAGCGCAGCCCAGTTGGGGTAAAATGTTGGACGAAAGCCGCGCCTTCATCCGGTCGGCGTGGTGGATGCCGTTTTTCCCCGGCGTCGCCATTCTGCTGACGGTGCTCGGCTTCAACTTATTGGGAGATGGCTTACGCGACGTACTCGACGTGAGGAGTTAATAACATCATGACCAACGTATTGGCATTTGGCGCGCACGGCGACGATCTGGAATTGTTTTGCGGCGGCACGCTCGCCCGCTGCGCCGAGCGGGGCGACAAGGTTTACATGTGCGTCGTGACCGATGGGCGCGGACGTCCGCTGGGCGACCCCGACCAGATCGCGGCGATTCGCCAAGCGGAAGCCCAAGCTTCAGCCGACGTGATCGGCGCGGAATTGATCTGGCTGGCAATCCCTGACGGCGGCTTGATGTTCAACGAGGAGTTGCGTCACCTGTTCATCGAGACCATCCGCCGCGCCAAGCCCGACGTCATCATCACTCACCCGGCGGACGACTACCATCCTGACCACAAGACCACCAGCCGCCTCGTCATGGACGCCGCCCAGATCGCGCGGACGGCGAATTATCCGTCGCAGTACCCGCCGCATCGCGCGGTGGTGCCGGTCGCCTTCATGGACGCCGAGCGTGGCATCGGCTTCATCCCGGAAGAATACGTCGACGTGACCCCGGTTTGGGACAAGAAGCTGGCGATGCTCGACGCTCACCTGAGCCAGCACATGCCCGGCGCTTACGACCCGAATTATGAGCCGCCCGCGCCCGAAGACAACGTCTTTCACTACTACGCCGGGGTGCTCAGCGGATTTCGCGGCTTAGCCTGCAACGTCCGCTACGCCGAGGGCTTTACGTGGTGGCAGGCTGCCAACCGGATCGTCACCCGCCGCATTTTGCCGTAACTTTGTGCGTGGGCAGGTCTTTTCACCCCCATCCCGCGACCTACGGTCGCCTCCTTCCCCCGAATTCAGGGGAAGGCGCAAACGGGTCGTCGCGCCTTCAGCCCTGAAATCGGGGAGGGGTTAAAAACGCTGAATTGAGAGAAGATCGGCTTAAGTTTGCGCATGGGGCAGGTCTTAGACCTGCCCCTACAGCATCATCTCAACCTAAATGTTGTCTTATTTGTTTTTGCTAACTGCAAATTGCTAACCGCTAAAGGCTCATTTCATGCGTGACCAACCGCTCGAACTGTGGGCGTTTCTCGAAAATTCCGACTTTCAACGCCTCAAGAATGGCGAACTCTACCGTCAAGACGAGGTGAAGCTGATCCGCCATGACGAATTTCTCGACGTCGACTACCAACTGCTGACCGAGATCGGCTGCTTCGGCGTCCGCGATGCCGCTCGCTGGTACGTGACGCATCCCGCGCCGGGCAAATTCGATTGGACGTGGCTGGATCGGGTCGTCGCGGCGGCTGATCAATATCAGCTCACGCTCTACCTTGACCTCTGGCATTACGGCTATCCCGACTGGCTCGACCTGATGAGTCCTGAAGCGGTCGATCACTTCGCCGAATTCGCCGCCGCCATCACCCGGCGCTATCCGCAGTTGACCTACTACTGCGTCTGCAACGAACCGAGCCTGATGGTCGAGCGCGCGGGCAAAACCGGCGAGTGGCGTCCCTTCCTGACTCAACGACGGCGATCCGGTCGAGGTGCGCCAGCAAATCTGCCGGATGATCATCGCCGCCTCGCGGGCGATCCTCGCGATCAAGCCGGACGCGCAGCTTGTCCTGCCCGATCCTTGGCACGCGACCGACAACAATCCTGAAGATCAGCAAGCCGCCGTGATCGACACCGTGCTCGGTCGTCGTGACCCGGAACTCGGCGGCAGCAGCGACCTGATCACCGTGATCGGCTTGAACCACTACCGCGACTCGACCCTGCCGCCGTTCCACCAACTGATCCTCAACGCCCGCCGCCGCTGGGCGGATAAGCCGATTTGGATCACCGAAACGTCCGGTCCGCCGACCGGCTGGCAGCAGACCGAATGGTTCTGGTGGATGCTGGCGGAGACCCGCCTCGCCAACATCGCGGGTGCGGACGTGCCGGTGCTGACGTGGGCGCCGACGATTTCGATGTATGGTTGGGTGGACGAAACCGAAGCGCTCGCCAACGGGGTCTGGATCATCGCCGACGATGGTTCGCGCGTCCCCAACGGCAAAATGCCCGACGCCATCGCCCTCGCGCGCAGCCTCGGCTACCTGCGCTAGCAGCAATCATCGGTGTAGGGGCGGAACTCAGTTCCGCCCGTTTCCCTTTATCTCTCTGGTCTATACCGGGGTTTGTGCGTGCGGTTTCTTGATAATCCACCGGCTCAGCAGAAACGTGAACGGCAGGGTGATGACGATCACGAGCGGCGGCACGAATTCGGCGTTGACGTGCGCGCGCTCGACCAGCAGAGTCGTCAGCGTAATGCCTAACCCGTATTGCAGCAGGTAGACCAGCGGATATTGAAGCGCGTGCCGCCAGTTGAGCGGACGCCGGAACACGAAGCGCGCGCTCAGATAGTAGGCGAAGAAGATTCCGGCGGCGTAGGTGACCGTATAAGCGACGGCGTAGCCGATCAGCGGCAGCAGCAGCAGGTAGGCGGCGTAAGTGGTGGCGGTGTTCAAGCCGCCCGCGAACAGGTAGCGCAGCGGCTCGCTTAAGCGCGCCCGATCAATAGACCTCATCGACGACGACTTCCGGTCGCTTGGTCACTTCGTCGAAGATGCGCCATACGTATTCCCCGATGATCCCCAGAATGATGATGATCAAGCCGAGCAGGAAGCTGATCAACGCGACCAGCGAAGGGAAGCCCGCCACGTCGCTGTAGCCGAAAATCGCCGGGATGACGACGTAGGCGCCATAGGCGAATGACAGCAGCGAGACGATGAAGCCGATCAGCGAGATGATGCGGATCGGCAGCACCGAGAAGCCGAGGATCGAGTCGATGAAGTAGGTCAGCTTCTTGGCGAAGGTCCAGCGCGACTTGCCGTGCTGCCGCTCGCGCCGCTCATAGTAGACCGTCGCGGGCTGGTAGCCGAGCCAGTACGCCAGCAGCGTCGTGTTGATGTTCTTGCTGCTGTCGCGGATGTGGGGGACGAGCGCGGCGTCCATCAGCGCGATGTCGAAGCCGCCTTTCGGGTAATCTTTGCTGATCATCGTCTTGACCAGCCAGTGATAGAGGTTGGCGAACAGCGTCGTCAGCGGCGGATCGACCCGGCTCTCGCGCAGCGCGATCACGAACTTCGACCCGTTTAGCCATTGATCGGTCATCTCGATCACCAGTTCGGGCGGGTCTTGCAGGTCAGCCGCCAGCCACATGAAGCAGTCGCCGGTGACATAGTTCAGCCCGACTTTGGACGAGTGCACCGCGCCGAAGTTGCGCGCCAGCTTGACCACCCGCGTATCCGGGCGCTGGTTTTTGATCTTCAGCAGCTCGATCATCGAGTCGTCGCCCGAACCGTCGTCTACAAAGATCAGTTCCAGCGCGCAGTCGCGCTCGTGAAGCTGCCCCTCGACTTTTTGCAGTTCGGCGAACAGCAGCGGCAGCGATTCGGCATTGTAGTAAACCGGGACGACGACCGAGACCGTTTTCATAGCTTCCCCTTCACGCACATCAACTTGTAGCTCGTTCTCACACGGTGGCTTTTCTCTCCCTCTCCCTACGGAGAGGGGGTCGGGGGGGTGTTGACCTCACCCCTAAATCCACTCTCTATGTAATAGAGAGTGGATTTCAAAAACCCTCTGAAAACTGTTTTTACCCCCTCTCCACAGCGTGGAGAGGGGGCAGGGGGTGAGGTCAAACCCGCACCCGATAGGTATCGCACACGACCGCGCGCCCGCCGAACTCCTCTTTCTGGGTGATCAGCCCGACATTGAGCGCGTCGTCCGCCGGATCGTGCGAGGTGCCGAAGTCGAAATAGCGCCGGTCGGCGTAGGCGTCGTTGATCAGGTGGTCGAACAGCAAATCCAGCGCGCCGAGCGCTTTGCCCTGCTCGTTGGCGGCGATGTACTGCGCCCGCGCCACTTGATCGCTGACGATAGATCAGCACCCCGGCGATCATCTCGCCCCCGATGCAGGCGGCGTGCAGCCGGATATTGTCGGGAAAGCGCTCGCGCAGCAGAGCGGATCTCGCCCAAGCTGTGCACCGGGTGCGCCTGATGCGTCGTCCAGAGGACGCCGTCCAGCAGCGCCCAATAGCTCGCCAAATCGTCCGACGCGCCGACGCTGACGCCCGCTTGCGCCGCCTTCTTGACTCCCCGTGCCCGCCGCTGCTGAAAGGGGAGCCGCGCCCGCCGGTCGATCACGCTGATCACCCGCCGCGCGATCAGTTCAGCGTTGTTGACGTACAGGGCGTAGCGATCCTCGTCGGCGGGCAGCAGGTGATAGCTGTACGGGATCGCCTTGTAGACGATCTCGCCGATGCCTTGTTCGGCGCAGTAGGCGCGGAGCTGATCAAAAACTTCCAGCATCAAAGGCGTTTTCATCCGCTCGTCGGTGATCCAGCCGCCGTAAGTCAGCCCGCCGTGACTGACTAACGCCGCGCCGCGCTGATTGGCGGGCAGCAGCGCGATCAAGCGGTCTTTGTCGTCGTAGACCAGCAGCGAGTGATCGGCGAAGCGGTCGGCGTGATAGTCCACGTAGCCGCGTTCGAACATGAACCAGCCGTTCTTGCTCGTCCGCACGAATCGATCCCACGCCGCCCGATCCGCCGTTGTGTAGCGCCTGACGATCATCAGGGCTTGAGCACCAGCAGGTCTTCGCGGCGGTTCGCCATCGGCAGCGTGTCCGGCTGCGGCAGGATGTAGCTGTCGAACCCGGCGGCGCGGACGCGCAGCAGCAAGCCGAACAGCAGCGCGTCGTCGATCTGCCCCGGCTCCGGCAGGTTGAAGTGAACTTCCGGCGGGTCAGTCGTGTTCATGAACTGCTGGTGAAAGCGGACGCCGGTGGGCGAACTGAAGAAGCGCTTGCGCATCGAGACGTTGGGCACGTCGCCGATCAGCCACTCGCCGCCGTCCGCCAGCAGCGGCAGCGTTTGGTCGACGAACGGGTAGAGGATGCCCTCGGCGAAGGCGATGTGCAGCAGGCTGTAGGCGATGGCGACGTTGATTTTGCCCGCGTAGTCGGCGAACAACTGCGGGCATTCCTTCGGGTAGAACGCCGGGATTTTGGTGATGAACGGCTCGTCCGGCAGTTGATCCAGCATCTCCGGCGCGTCGATCAGAATCAGCGTATGTTCCTGCTGGCGGCAGAACTCGATCATCAAGCGCGGCACTTCGCTGCACCCCGGACCGATGTCGAGCACGGTTTGCTTGGGCAGCGCCAGCTTAGGCAGTTTGGCGCAGATGTCGGCGAAGATCGCTTCGCCGTAGCCCTTGCGATACGAGTCGGGAAAGCCGATCTTCTCGTACTCGCTCAGCGAGTCATCCTGCGCCAGCTTGCGATAGGTCGCATACGATAAATCCTCGAACGTCGTTTTACTCATCAGCCCTAAATCCCCATCAATAACCCGACCTCACCCCTAAATCCCCTCTCCATTACATAGAGAGGGGACTTCAAAAACCCGCTGCAACCTGTTTCTCCCGGCAGGGAGTGAGGTTACCAATAATGCCCCTTGTTCAGCCGGTAGTAGGCGACCGCCTTGGTCAGCCCGTCACGCAGCGAGGTGGTCGGCGCCCAGCCGATCATCTGCTTGATCTTGCTGACGTCGGCGTAGAAGTCGCCCGGTTCCTGTGCCGCGCGTTCCGGCGAGAAGGGCGCGAACGCCCAACTCCCGGTATGCGCGACCTCGACCAGCGTCTTGGCGAGCGTCACGAAATCCAGCGGATCGCCGGTTGCCACGTTGAAGATTTCGCCGTAGGCGTCGTCGCACAAGGCGCACATCAGCAGCGCTTCGATGCAGTCGTCGACGTAGAGAAAGTCGCGCTTGATCTCGCCGGTGCCGAAGACCTTGATCTCCTCGCCGTCAATCGCCTGCCGGATGAACCAGTTGGCGACGCCGTAGCGCGAGTGGCGCATCTGCCCGCGCTCGCCGTAGATGTTGGTCAGCCGCAGCATCACCGAGCGCACGTGATGGACTTGATGATACATGTGGGTGATCTTCTCGGCGGTCAGGTTGGAGATTTCTTGCAGGACTTTGGGCATGGTCGGCGCAGTTTCGTCGACCGGCAGCGAGGTCGCTTCGCCGTACTGCCCGCGCGTCCCGGTGTAGATCACCTTCACGTCCGGGTTGAAGTGGCGGCAGGCTTCCATGACCGTCGCCGTCCCCCGGATGTTGATGTCGATGTCGGGGTAGGGGTCGCTCAGGCTTTTGACGTGATCGACGTGCCCGGCGAGGTGGAACAGATAATCCTGATCCTTGACCAGATAGCCCATGATATTGGCGTCGCGCACGTCCGAGAACGTCACCGTCACGCTGGTGCGGATCGGCGCGATGTTGAACAGGTTCGCCCCGTGATCGGGCAGCATGGCGTCCATCAGCGTGACCTGCGCGCCCAGTTCCACCAGCCGGATCGCCAGATTGCTGCCGATGAAGCCCAGCCCCCCGGTGATCAGCACCTTTTTCCCCGTAAATTGCGAGGTTTCAAACATAGCTTGTCCTTTTCAGACGGCAGCGAGACAGGTGATCAGCGTTTTCGGCGACTGTCTCGACCTGCTCGACGCGCAGACCGGCGTGCAGCGGCAGCGACAGAATCTCGGCGCAGATTCGCTCCGTCACCGGCAGATCGCCGCGCTGGCAGCCGAGGTCGGCGTAGGCGGCTTGCAAATGCACCGGCACGGCATAGTGGATCAGCGTTTGCACCCCTTGATCGCCGAGCCGCTGCATCAAAGCGTCGCGCGCTTGGGCGCGGATCACGTACAGATGATAGACCGGCTCCGCATCCGCCCGCACGTGCGGCGTGATCACCGCCGCCTGATCTGCCAGCGCGGTGTCGTAGCGACGCGCTAATTCGCGCCGGATGGCGTTTTGCTCGTCCAGATGGGGCAGCTTGACCCGCAGCACCGCCGCTTGCAGTTCGTCGAGGCGGCTGTTGACGCCCCGCGTTTCGAACTGGTAGCGGCTGACCTGACCGTAATTGCGCAGCCGCCGCAGCTTGTCGGCGTAGCCCGCGTCGTTGGTGATCACCGCGCCGCCGTCGCCGACCGCGCCGAGGTTCTTGGTCGGGTAGAAGCTGAACGCCGCCAGATCGCCGAACGTCCCGACCAACTGACCGTTCAGCCGCGCGCCGTGCGCCTGCGCGCAGTCCTCGATCAGCAGCAGCCCCTGTTCCCGCGCGAGGACGCTCAGCGCCAGCATGTCGGCGGGCTGACCGTAGAGATGCACCGGCAGAATCGCCCGCGTGCGCGGCGTGATCGCCGCCCGCGCCGCCGCCGCGTCCATCGTGTAGGTGTCCGGCTCGACGTCCACCAGCACCGGGATCGCGCCCGCCCGCTCGACCGCGCAGACCGTCGGCACGGCGGTGTGCGCTACCGTGATCACCTCATCGCCCGCGCCGATCCCCGCCGCCCGCAGCGCTAGTTCGATGGCGTCGGTCCCGCTGGCGACCCCGACCGCATGATCGACGCCGTGATAGGCGGCGAACTCGGCTTCGAAGGCGCTCACCTCCGTGCCGAGGATGTACCAGCCGCTGTGCAGCACCCGCAGCGCTGCCGCGTCGATCTCGGTTTGCAGTTCGGCATTCGGACTCAGCAAATCGTTAAACGGGATCATCGTTTTCCTATCAGCGGTTCGTTCTGATCGTGATGACGGAGTGAGGTCGCCTGCGCTTCCTAAAGTCTCTCCCCTTCCCATTATATGTTAAACTGACTTGAGGTTTCGCAAACGCTCGTCTCCCGCAATTATTCTGCTGCCGCAGCCATCGGGCAAACTGCATGTCGAACGCGCGCCTCTCGTCCATCTTCGAGCCGATCATCAGCCTTGTGCTGGCGCTGCCGGTGCTGCTCTACGCTTACGTGGGTACGTTCAGCCGCTACATGGCGGACGATTTCTGCATCGTCAACGAGAGCGCGCACATGACCATCGTCAGCGAGACGCTGCTCTGGTACAACACGTGGGGTGGGCGGCTTTCGCAGCCGGTCGCCCTGCTGAGCGCCCTCAAGCTCGGTCCGGCTTTCCCAGCGATCTCCCCGGCACTGCTGATCCTCGTGTGGCTGATCGCGCTGGCGTGGATGCTGGTCGAACTCGCGCGTTGGTTGAAGCTGGAGCGCCCGCTGGTGCAGGGCAGCCTCTTTGCCCTCCTGCTGATCTACGCGACGCTTGCCGGGACGCCGCAGCTTGGGCAGTCGCTCTACTGGATGTCTGCTGCTTACGCTTATACTGCGCCCCTTCCGCTGATCGCCGTGCTGCTGGCGCTGACCTTCCGCGCCGCTCGCACCGGGCGCTCGCCTGTGTGGATCCTCATCCTCGCCGCGCTGGTCGCCTTCGTCGTCGGCTCGTTCGCCGAGCCGGTCGTCACGATTGAGTTGATGGCTCTGCTGCTGCTGTTCGCGGCGTTCTGGTGGTGGTCGCGTCAATCGCGCGCTGTTCAGCTCCTGCTCGTCGCTCAAATCGTCGGTGCGCTGATCGCCCTTGCGCTGATGCTCGCCTCGCCCGGCAATGCCATCCGCGAGGTCAACTTCCAAGCGTCGCCGTCGGTCGTCCACAGCCTAATCGCCTCGTTTGTCGACGGCATCGGCTATCTGTTCCTGTTCGCGCCCCGCCTCGCCCCCGGCGCGCTGATCGGCGCGGTCGGCTTAGCCGCTATGATCGCCAGCGCGCGACCGTCCCGCCTGAGCAGCCTGCCGGTTCCTCGCCTGCTGCTGATCCTGCTGGTGTGGCTGATCGCCCACGTCGCGCTCAGCGCCGCGTTCATGGCACCCGGCGTCCATGCGACCAGCGCGCCGCCACCCGCCCGCGCGCTGATTGTGATCCAGTTCAGCACGGCGATTCTGTATGCAGGCGTTGGTTATCTGCTAGGCTTGATCCTTCGCCAGCAAGTCAGTCGCAAAACCGATGGCTGGCTGCCGTTGAGCGCGGGTATTGCCCTCATTCTGCTGCTGATCGCGCCGGTGGCGACGACCATCAATTTCAGCCGGGAGGGGCAGGTCTACGCTCAGTACGCCCGCGAGTGGGATCGGGACGATGCGCTGCTGCGCGCCGCCGGTGGCGCGGCGGTCAGCCTGCCGCCCTACACGATTGACGTGGCGCGCGGCTTAGGACTGGACTCGCTGACGGCGGACGCCGACACGTGGGTCAATGGCTGCGTCGCCGACTACTACGGCGTGTCCGCCGTCACCCTCGCCGATCAGCCTTAAGGCTCGCCGGTGCTGGTGCTGGCGCTCTCCGACTGCTGATTGCTCGTGACGGCACGGACGGCGCTGAGCGTAGCGCGGTTGGCGAGATAGGCGCAAACGCTGGCAGTGATAAAGAACCATGCGGGCTGGATGACGAAGGTCGTCAGCGCGGCGATCAGGGCGATCAGCAGGACGTAGCCGAGCGTTCGCAGCGGGCGCTTGAGCACGATCACGTAGCTGTTCCGCAGCGCGAGGCGCAGGCTGGGCTGCTCCTGCTCCAGCATCAGCGGGAAGGTCGAGATTTGCAGCAGCAGCCAGACGACTATGAGGAAAATGACGACCGCCGTCGCCACTGCCGTCCAGCTCTCGTGCAGCCGGGTGTAGAAGATCAAGTTGCTGACCAGCACGGCGGCGACCAACAGATTTAGCCCACCCCACAAATAGCTGCGCCAAAACCACTTACGCAGCCCCTCGATAAAAGTTGACACGCCAGCAGGCTGACCGTGCGCGATCCGGTTGGTGGCGTAGAGCAGCGCCGCCGTCGCCGGGATGATCGTGACGATGGGCAGCGAGACGATGATCCACAAGACGTTGAGCGTGAAGAACGGGATTGAAGCGACGTAGGCATCCGCCAAGCGGTCGCGCAGCATTTGTCTATTCATGACGCTAGTGTACCAGCGCTGGCACTCCGGCGACGACCCGGCGGTAGCTCCACGCGACCGCGATCAGGAGCAGATAGCAGCCCGCGCCGATCAGCAGCGCCCAGTGAAACCCCCAGAGCATCGAAATGACGACGGCGAGCGTCGAGCCGAGCACCGAGAAGGCGCCGTTGATCGCCCAGAGCAGCGCGATCTGCTGGCGCTGGGCGGTCGCACCCGCTCCGGCAAGCCGCATCAGGCTGGGAAAGGGAATACCCATCGGGAAGCCGAGCAGGGCGGTCAAGCCGACGATCCCGGCGACGCGAACGGCGAATGACTGCGGCAGCAGTGAGCCGACCAGCGACGGCAGCGCGAACTCGTAGACCACGACCACCAGCGCGATCCACCCACCAGCGAACATCACGCGGACGGGGAGCCTGCTGACGATCCAGCGCTGGCTGACGAAACTGCCGAGTCCGCCTGCCAGCAGGAGCGTCGCCAGCACGACCGCCAGCGACAAAATCGGCTGACCGAGCAGGATTTGGAAGCGCTGGATCAGCGGGACTTCGACCAGCATGAAGCCGATACCGATCAACAGGGCGTAGACGACAGCGCGCCGCCAGCCGCCCCGCTCCGACGCCGCCAACTCGCCGCCAGTGAAGATGGCGACGCCGACCAGCGCAGCCGCCAGCAGCGCCGCCAGTACCAACGCGGAGCGGATCGCGGGCGGGATGCCGTAATCGAGGTTGAAGAAGTAGGGCTGATCATCGGTGGTGGGCGCGAGGTTGTAGGCGGCGTCGGCGTCGATGAAACCCGCCATGCTTTCGCCGCTCCGCAGCGGCGCGAACAAAGCCTCGTAATCGCCGGTCGCGTACAGCGGGTTCATGCCCTGTGCCTTCGCCGCCGTGTTGAGCGACTGCACCGTATCGGTCGGGAGCGGGTCTTTGCCGACGATCAAGACGCTGGTTGTGACGGTCTGGTCGGTGGCGGGATAGCTCCACAGCCAGAGGTGATCGAGCGCCTGCGCGGGCGGCACACCCTCATTCTCGAAGGCTTGCAGCGCGGTCACGGCAGCGCGACTGCCCTCCAGCGCGTTGTGGGCGACAATCGCCAAGCGCCCGCCGGGCGCCAGCCGATCCAGATAGGTGGCGAAGGCTTCCTGCGTGAAGATGTAGTTCTCGATCAGCGCTTGGCTGGCGGGTTCGACCGCCTGTGTGTAGACGAGGCTGAGGTAAATCAGGTCGTAGTGGTCGCTGCTGCGTTCGACGAACGAGCGCGCGTCGCCCGCGACCAGATCGACCTGCGGCAGGTCGAGCACGCCGCCGTTGTAGTCGGCGAATTTGCGGGCGGCGCTGACGACCGCCGGGTTGACCTCGACCGCCGTAATCGCCGTCGATCCGGCGTTGAGCGCCAGCAGAATGTCCTTGCCGCCGCCCGCGCCGATCACCAGCGTCTTATTGGCGCTGCCGGAGTCGAAGGGCAGGTAGTCGACCGCGTTTGCCAATCCGCTCAGGCTGGCGGGATCGCCATCATAGGGGAGCATATAAGCGCCCGCGCCGCCGTCGGCGAAGAGGTAGCGGGCGCTGTGATCGTTGGTCTGCACCACGTCGACGCGGGCAAACGGACTCCATTCGGTGTCGATGATCTTGCCCTGCTGGTTGGCGTCTTGGAGGATGCCGACCATCGTCTTGTCGCGCGGGAAGCCGGTCAGCGCCAGCGGGTTGTAATCGACCGCGCCGGTGATCAGGTTGAGCGCTAAAAGGACGACGCCGACGACCAAGCTGAGCGCGGCGACTCCCGTCCGCAGCGACCTGCCCGACTGTCGCTCGACGACCAGCAGCGCCAGCGCGCCGACCATCACCGCCAGAAACAGGGTCAAGCTGAAGGCGCTCCAGACGCTCAACAGCCAGAGCACGGCGACGACGCCCAGCGCCGCGCCGATCAAGTCGGCGGCGTAGAAATCGCCGCTGCTGGCGGTGAAGTTGGCGAAGGTCAGGGCGGCGACCATGCCGACGAGGAAGAACGGTACCAGCGCGACCAGCGCGCGCGGAAAGATCGAACTCACATCCGGCAGCCACGCGATCACCAGCGCCGTGCCAGCTAGGGCGAAGCTGAGCGCGATCAAGACGGTCGCCAGCGCGCGGGTCGTCTGCTGGCGCGGCTGGAGGTAATGGACGCTGGCGGCGCCGAGGCTTAGCCCCAAGACCGCCAGTGAGACCGCGAGAAAGGTGAAATGGTATTGGAAGAACAGCGAAAACAAGCGCGTGAGCGTGATCTCGAAGATCAGCCCGACGGCGGAGACGACGAACAGCGTCAGCAGCGCCAGACGGCGGCTCAGGGCGGGCGATTCGGCTGCTAGCGCCATTCACCCGTCTTTTCTGCTCCGGCGGCGAGGCTGACCGTCTCGGCGTGATCGTTCCAGCGGAGCGTCCGCGTCAACGGGTGGTCGGCGATATTGCGGGCACGCCACGTCACGCCGTCGCGCGAGAACGCTGCCGAGACGGTGAAGCCATCGGCGAGCAGGTTCTCAAAGGCGGCGTGATCCCACGAAGACGGAATCGCCGGGAACAAGTCGATGCTGTCGGCGCGAACTTGAAGCAGTATTTGGTGCAGGGCGATGTTGACCGCCGCTTCCGCCGTGCCGAAATACTGCATGTTCCACTGGTCGTTTTCCATCACTTCGGTCATGCCCCCGAACTGGCAGATCGTCGGGCGCGTCCCTTCGATCACCTGCCAAACGAGATCGCCGCGCCGCTGCCACGCCAGCACCGCGCCGAGCACGCCCGCCGACCACGGAAAGCCGCGATTGCTGTTGCCGTGACCGATCATCTGCCCCTCGTAGCGCCCCATGTATGCCTGTGAGGTGCTGAGCGCGCGCGGGTCGAGCGGCTGGATCACGTTCATCGGGTAAATCGGTGTGATCGAACTCATGTTGATGCGATCTTCCGTGTCCGACGCCTTGAAGAAGGTGCCATTATAGAGCGCATCCATCGGCTGGATCAATGCGTCGGCGACGACCGCGCACTGCCGGGTGAAATCGGTCTCGCGCCCCAGAATTTGAGCGGCGCGGGCGCAGTGGCGCAGGATGGCAATCGTCCCGGCGAGGGTGATGCCGTCGTTCTTGACCTTCGTCGCGCTCTCGTGAACGCCGACCAGATAGGTCGTCTCGTAGCCGCCGTCCGCCGTCTTGACCACGATGCAGTTCATGAAGAAGACCGCCAAGCCTTCAAGGATCGGGTAGAAGTCGGCGAGGTAGGCTTGATCCTGTGTGAAGTCGTAGTAGCCCATGATCATGTTGGCGTAGGAGCCGTTGTTATGCACCTGATATTTCATGTGCAGCAGCGTGCCATAGGCTTTTTGCCCGTCGTGGGTGATCTCCCAGTCCCATTTCAAGCCGCCGCTGTCGCAGCCGAACTCGGTGGCGGCGTGACGGCGGGCGTGGTCGAGGGTGTGCTGGAAGAAGCGGACACCGGCGAGGGCTTCGCGGCGGTGGTTGGCTTCGAGCAAGGCGCGGTGGATGAAATACGAGTCCCAGAAGACGTGGGACGACCACGTGCGGCGCAGGTTATTGACCGGCAGTCCGCCGGAGACCGGGTTCTGCATCGCCTTGAAGTGGTACATGCTGGCGTCGTAAAAATACTGGAACTGCTGGTCGGGGATGTCGATGCTGGAGGCGGCGAAGTAGTCGCGCCAAAAGTCGAGATGCTCTTGGCGAAGGGTGTCGTAGCCCAGCGCGACCGCCTCGTCAAGCAGTTTCGGCGAGAGTTCGCCCTGCTGACTGTCGCTGATCATGAAATACTTGGTGATGGTCTGCGCGCGCACCGCGACGTAGCGATCCATCCCCGTCTTGCCGAAGATGGCCGGCTGCGGCTCGACCCGCAGCGCGATGACGCCCTGCGTCACGTCGAGGTCGTAGTAGCCGTCCGCCGCGTCGCTTTCCATCTCGACGTGACGGAACGGATCGGTGTCCCACGGCTCGCCGTCGCCGCCTTCCCAGACGCCGGGACTGATCCACGCTTCGAACTCGACCGTCTGGTCGAAGGTGTAGCGCTCGATCAGGATGGGGCGGGAGGCGTGGAGCCACGTCTCGACGTGCCCTTTGACCGATCCGTAGTCGACGTCCGAGTAGAGCGTGCCCTCCTGCGGGACGAAATGCTGATCGCTGGCTTGGAGTTCGAGCCGACGGCTATCGCTGGCGCCGTCTTTGACGTAGTACCACGTCCGCCCTAAGGGAGCAGCCTCATACCAGCCCGATCCTTCGGCGTGTTCGAGCGGCTTGTCGACCGGGAACCGCCCGGCGACCATGACCAGCTTATCTTCGGGATAGTAACGATTCGACTTGTACCAATTACAGCGATCCACACCGACTTTGTCGGGCACCATCGACCCCGTGTAGCCAACCAACACGGCGTCAATGCCATTGCCGAGAAAGCAGTGATAATAATTCTTCGGAAGTTGCATCGACCTACCCTTTAAGTCCGGTTAAAGAAATCCCCTCAACGAACGCGCGTTGAGCGAAGATAAACAGAATCACAATCGGCAGCATGAGCACGACCGAGGCTGCCATCAGCAGGTTCATTTGGACGTTATTCTGACCGTTGAAGTACGCCAGCCCGACCGCCACCGTGTATTTGCTCGGCTCGCTGAGGTAAAGCAGCGGGTTGAGAAAGTCGTTCCACGTATCCTTGAAGGTCAGGATGGCGATCACCGAGAGGACGGGGATGCTGAGCGGTACGATCACGCTCCAGATGATCTTAAGCGTCGACGCGCCGTCGATCAAGGCGGCTTCTTCGAGTTCGCGCGGGATAGTCATGAAGAATTGGCGCATCAGGAAGATGGCGTAGGCGTTGCCGAACCACGCCGGGACGATCAGCGGCAGGAAGGTGTTGATCCAGCCAAACTGGTTGAAGAGGATGTATTCAGGGATGATGATCGCCGCCTGCGGCAGCATCAGCGTCGCCAGCAGGATGGCAAACAGCACGTTCTTGCCCGGCGCGTGCAGGCGCGCGAAGCCGTAGGCGACCAGCGTGCAGGAGATCAAGCGCCCGCTGAGCACGCCCGCCTCGATGATCAGCGTGTTGACGACGAACTGCCCGAACGGCAGCAGCGGGTTGCCGAAGGCTTCCGGAAAGTTCGACCACTGAAGCGGATTCGGGATCCACTGGGGGGGCCACAGGAAAATCTGGGCATTGGTCTTGAGCGCGGTCGTGACCATCCAGAACAGCGGGAACAGAAAGATCACCGTCAGGATCAGCAGCAGCGCATAGACGACGATCTTGCGCACGACCTCGATCATCTGCGGGCGCGAGAGCTGGACGCGCGTCGCTGGGGTTTGCTTGGCGATGGCAGCCATAATTTACTCGTCCTCCCCGCTGTAAAACACCCACGATTTCGACGAGCGGTTGATCAGCAGCGTCACCGCCAGAATGATGATGAACAGCATCCACGCCAACGCCGAGGCGTAGCCCATGTTGAGCGAACTGAAGCCCTGCTGATACAAATGGAGCAGGTAAAACAGGGTCGAGTTCTGCGGATTGCCGATCTGCCCGGAGTGCGCGGTCGAGATGACGTAAGCAGAGTCGAAGGTCTGAAACGCGCCGATCATCGACATGATCAGGTTGAAGAATATGGTCGGGCTGAGCATCGGCAGCGTGATGCGCAGAAAGCGCGTCAGCCGCTCAGCGCCGTCAACTTCCGCCGCTTCGTAGAGGGTGCGCGGAATGCCTTTCAGCCCGGCGAGGAAGATCAACATCTGCCCGCCGACGCCCCACGCGCTCATGATCACCAACGCCCAGAGCGCGTAATGCGGGTCACTAAACCAGTTGGGCGTACCTAATCCTAACGTTCGCAGCAGCCCGTTGATCGGACCGAAGCGGGCGTTAAACACCCACTGCCATAGAACCGCCGAGGCGACACTGGCGACAATCGACGGGATGTAGAAGGCGGTTCGGAAGAAGCCAACGGCGTAAGTCGCCTCGTTGAGCAGCACCGCCAGCACCAGCGCGACGATCAATTGCAGCGGAACGCTGGTGATGGTGAACAACAGCGTCACCTTGAGCGACTGGTAGAAGTCCGGGTCTTTGGTGAACATGTAGACGTAATTGTCTAGCCCGATCCAGATCGGCGACTTGATCACGTTCCACTGGGTGAAGCTGAGGTAGAGCGAAATAGCCATCGGGATCACCGTGAACAGCAGGAAACCGATGATCCAAGGCGAGACCGTCAGGTAGAAAACGGTGGCTTCGCGGCGGGCAGCGGGAGTCAGGCGGCTCCGCTGCTTCCTCTGAGGAGAATTGCCTATGGTCACTCGTGTCATCGTCAGTCTCGTACCGGGGTCTATTCGGGCGATCTCGATGGGTGAGAAACCTCACCCGCCGACCCCCTCTCCACGCAGCGGAGAAGGGGGAATACAGGAGGAGAGAATCGCTTTCGATCCCGCCCCGGCTCAGTGGGGCGGGATCGCGATAGCTAGCTGGCGGGCGTAGCGGCAACCTGCTCCTGACTCAGCTTGTCAGCGAGGCAGGTATCGGCTTCCGACGCCGCCGTGTTCATGGCGTCCGAGACGGCGACGCCATTTTCAAGCACGGTGGTGAACTCCTGAACGAAGTATTTCGAGCCGCAGTCACCCCAATAGCGGGAAAGCTGATCCGGGATCGGCTGCAAGTTGGCGAGATCCGCCACGATGTCCTTGGTGAGTGGGTCGCTGCTCAGACCTTGGCTGTCGGCAATCGCCACGACCGGAGTCCACGCATAGTTAGCGAATTCCTTCGCGCCGTCGCCGGTGCCGATGTACTTCAGGAATTCCCACGCCGCGTCTTTGTTCTGGCTCTGAGTGTACAGAGCGAAACCCGACCAGCAGAGCACGTTGGCGTTGCCAGCGGGACCCGCTGGCAGCGAGGTCGTGCCGAAGTTGAAGCCGGAGACGTCCTTGTAGCCGTTCAGGGGCCAAACGCCCGTCCACTGCATGGCGACCAAGCCGCTCTGGAACATGTCGACACCGGCGTAGGACTGCGTGTCGGCGTTGGTGGGGGTCACGTGATACTTGGTGTAGAGATCGGTGTACCACTGGAGCGCGCTGACGGTGGCGTCGCTGTTCATGTAGCCGTCGAAGCCGCTGCCGTCGGGGGCGATCAAGCTGCCGCCGTTTTCGTAGATGATCGGCTCAATCGCGCGATCCCACGTGTACGGCATCGAGATACCCCACTGCTGGATGTTGCTAGGATCGAAGTCCGGCGAAGTCGCGTTGTTGCCGTTGGCGTCGAGTGTCAACAGCTCGGCGGCATTCAGCAGATCGTCCCACGTCCAGCTTGCGGTCGGGAGATCGACGCCCGCCTGCTGGAACAAGTCGGTGTTGTAGTAGACGATCAGCGGGCTGTAGTCTTTAGTCAGATAGTAGGTCGAGCCGTTGACCTCGCCAAAAGCGGCGACTGCCGGGAACAGAACGCTGCGATCAAAGCCGTTGGGACCATCGATATAGGGGTCGAGGTTTTCGGCTGCGCCCAACGCCACCCACTTGGAGACGTCGCCGTCACCGCTCATGAAGATGTCCGGCGCCGTGCCGGAGGCGAACTGCGCCAGCAGCTTAGTGCCATAGTCCTGCGGAACGGCTTCCAACTGAACGTCGATATTCGGATGTTCAGCCTCAAAATTCGCAATGGCATTGTTCCACGGGGTCAGCGCATCACCGCTTTCCCAACTGCCCACGCGCACGACCCCCGAAAGCTCCGGGGTGGAGTCCTGCGCCGCGACTTCGGCAGCCACCGCCACAATCGCCACGAACAAAGCAACCAATACGATCCAACTTTTTTTCATGTCGTTCCTTCCCATGAACCTCAACTATTTCCTTGAGCATCACCATACCGATATAAACTTGTTGCTTCGATCCCGCCCTCCTTTCGCTGAACCCGGCAGGAATTGGTCAATTTCACGGGCAGACAGCCCGATAACCAGCAGAACGAGCGCTCAATCGGCGCGGTTTTGGGTGCCGAGGCTGGACTCGCGGACGACGAGCTGGGGGGCAAGCAAGATATGCTGCTGCGCCGGTGCTTCGTCCCGAAGCAGCGCGATCAGCAGGTCGATCACCGCGCGTCCTACCTCCCAGACGGGCTGGCGCAGCGTGGTCAAGCCCGGCTTGACGTAGTGGGCAATCGGCATGTCGTCGAAGCCGGTGACGGCAACGTCGCGCCCGATTTCCAAGCCGCAGGACTCAATCGCCTGCATGACGCCGATGGCGATGCTGTCGAGCATGGTGACGATGGCGGTCGGTCGGCGCTTGTCCGGCAGTTCGAGCAGCTTCTGTGCCGCCTCGAAGCCGTAGTCGATTTCGCCGCGTCCCCGTACCACCCATTTCGGGTCAATCGGCAGTTCCGCCTCCGCCATCGCATCCCAGTAGCCCGCCAAGCGATCCGCGCCGACGCGCGAGCTTTCGGGCCACGCCAGCACGGCGATCCGCTCGTGCCCTTGCTCGATCAGGTGGCGCACTGCATCAGCCACGCCGACGCGCCCGTCCACGTCAACCGAAAGCGTGGTGTCGTTCTCGGCGACGCGCCCAAAGCTGACGACCGGCACGTTGAGGCGGTTGATCACCGGGATGCGCGGGTCGTAGTATTCGACGCTGGAGAGGATGAAGCCGTCGACGCGCCGTGCGTGGACGAGTTCCTCGTAAGGCGTGTGAACGTCCCGATCCGTGCGCTGGGGAAACAGCAAAATGTGATAGCCGTATTCCTCGGCGTGCTCGACGATACTGTGCTGGAACTGCTCCAAGATCGGGCTGGAGTGATTTTGCGGCTCAGGCTGCCACGAATAGCCGATCAGATGGCTGGATTGGGTGCGGAGATTTTGCCCGGCGGCGTTGGGGCGGTAGCCCAACTCCTCGATGGCGGCTTGGACGCGAGCGCGAACTTCCGGCGTGACCTGAATCTGGTTGTGAATCACTTTGGAGACAGTCTGGTAACTGACGCCCGCGCGCTTGGCAACGTCTTTGAGGGTAATGTTTTTCGCCATGAATACCCAACTTTATTCTAATTAATATTTAGGCGAACGTTCGCCTAAACTGCATTCTACAATGTTTTGGTTTATTCTGTCAACATTGGTACGGTACAACCGGGCGTTTTACACAAATCGCGGGGCAGGGGACGTCAGCGCTGAGTCCCGCTGTTAAGCTGGGGCGGGGCAGCGTTCACCCCATCTTGATCAGCGCCAACTCGCCTTCGCTGAGCTTCAGAACCAATCCACGCGCCATCAATGCCGCGCCGGTCAGCAACTCGTAGGTCTCGCCTTCGAACCCCGTGATCCGGTAGACCCGTTCCGCCGCCAAATCCCTGAGCTTGATCGCCCGCTGCGAATCGCTCCCCGCCAATCGGAAGACGAACACCAAACTCTCGGAGCCGTCCGGTAGGCGATATTGAAAGGCGCACCAGCGATCATCCGCCCCACTTCGCAGCGGTTGATCGGTCAGACGGTACAGGTCGGCTGCGCGCACGAAGCGCCGGACGTGCTCTTTGTAGACGCGGATGTGCGTCGCCAGCCGCTGCGCCACCCAC
Source organism: uncultured Chloroflexia bacterium (assembly GCA_963826685.1). Classification (GTDB taxonomy): domain Bacteria; phylum Chloroflexota; class Anaerolineae; order Aggregatilineales; family Phototrophicaceae; genus Flexifilum. The sequence goes on from CAWGYC010000017.1 coordinate 337,125, forward strand.
TCCGGCAGATCGGGCAGTTTCTGTGACATCCCAAACGCGCCGAGCATCGCCGCGCGCGTGAAGCTGTCGAGCTGCGCTGCGGTCAGCGCCGGGTCGCGCGGGTTGAACGTTTGCTCTGGTGGATGGCTGTCGCTGCGCCACTCGCTGGCGCTCCAATGCAGGCAGGCATCCGCCGGGAGCATGGTCGTCGCGCCCCAGAACACTTGCAGATCGTGCGTCAGCCAGTCGGGATCGCTCAGGAAGGTCAAATGCGTGTGTCGCAGCATCTCCAAGTCGATCCGCAGCCCGCCCGACGCACAGTTTTCCAGCACCACTTCCGGGAACGCCGCCCTGATCTGGTCGAGCAGGCGGTAGTAGCCGCGATAATGCGCATACAGCCCATCGCCTGCGCCGTGCCCGTGATCGGTTCGGTTGCAGCCCGCGAATGGTTCGAGGTTGAAGTCGAGCTTGATCCAGTCGGCGTCGTACTCGCGGATCAAGCGGCTGAGCGTCTCGAACGCCCACTGCTCGGCGTCGGGGTTGCCCATGCAGACGTAGCCGAGCGGATCGCCGTCCCGCAGCGCGGCGAAATCGGGACGCCGGTCGCTGAGCGCCGCGCGCGGTCCCAACCCCTCGATTTCGCACCACAAGCCGAACTTCATCCCCAGCGCGTGAACCTCGTCCGCCAGCGCCCGAATTCCGCTCGGAAACCGCGCCGCGTTGACCAGTTCCCAATCGCCGCGCAGATCGTGCCAGCCGACGCCGACCTCTCCGCTGCCAGCATGGCTGACTCCGAACCATCCCGCGTCGAGCGTGCAGAGTTCCACGCCCAGTGCCGCCGCTGCCGCTGCGTTGGCGCGAAACACCGTCTCGTCGATCTCGACGTCCTCGTAGCTCCACCAGTGATTCCACTCGACCGGCAGCGCGCTCGACAGGGCGTTATGCGGAATCCACCAGCGCCGTCCGACCCGCGCGAACTGACGTGCCGTCTCGTCGAGGCTTGACCCGAACGCCAGCACCACGCGCGGCGACTCCAGCGCTTCGCCCATCGCCAGCGTCTTTTCAAATGCCCAATCGTGCAGCCCGCCGCTGATCAGCACGCCGTCGTCCGCTGGTTCGAACCGGAGGCACCAGTTGCCTGACCACGACACCGACCCGGCGATCACGCCCGGAGTCGCCAGCAGCGCGAAGTAGGGATGCTGCCCCTTCGACGCGCGTCCCAGCCGCGTTTCCAGCGTCACGGCGTCGTTGAGCGCTGCGCGGACGGGATCGAACTCCTGCCCCCAATCGCTGTCGAAGTGGAGCAGATCGTAAGCGCCGGGCGCGATCTTCAGCGCCAGCGAGTCAACCCGCGTGATCCGCTGAGGCGCGGTCGTCCGCACCACCAGCCATTGTTCCAGCAGCGCCGTGTTATCGTAAATCTGCACGTGCTGCTCGACCCTCAGGTTCCCGCCGCTCAGCGAGGCGACCACGTGCTGAACGCCGTCCGCCGCCTCGACGCGGAAATCGTCCAACCGCAGATCGCGCGCGTCGAGCCGCAGATCGTCGGCGTAGACGGCAAATCCGCCACTATCAGCCGCGCTCAACCACTCACGCCCGTCCGCCTTGATCTGCCGCAGCCGGAGTCGTTCGCCCCCTTCAAAGCTTACGCTAAGCCGCGCCGTTTCGATCTCGTATCGCTTTGTTTCCATGATCACCGATCACCGTCGTATCAGCGAGCTTGCAGGACCTCCATTGTACCCATCCGGTACTATCCGCCACCCCCTATCCTCCCGTACAATGATCCCATTCGCGCAAGGAGACAATCGATATGGACGCCAAAACAGCCTTCAGCCGACATGCTGGTGACTACGACCGTACTCGCCGTCAGCTTGTCCCCGATTTCGATAACTTCTACGGCGTGGCGTTGGAGCTGATTTCCTATGCGCCCGACGCTGACCTGCGCGTGCTTGACCTCGGTGCGGGCACGGGCTTATTCTCTGCGATTATCGGCGCGGCATACCCCAACGCTCGCCTGACGCTGGCGGATTTCTCCCCGCAGATGCTCGATCAGGCGCGCCAGCGCTTCGCGGATCGCGCCGGTGTGGACTATCTGCTGCTCGACTACGAGCACGATCCGATCTCCGGCGACTACGACGTGGCGATCTCGGCGTTGGCGCTGCATCACACGCCGCCGTCACAGCTTGAGTCGGTCTTTGAGAAGGTGTATCAGGCGCTGGTGAGCGACGGACTTTTCATTAATGCTGATCAGACGCTGGGGACGAGCGTCGACAACGAGGCGCGCTACGAGCAGGCGTGGTTGGATGCAATTCGGGCGAACGGCTCGACTGAAGTGGACATCGCCGCCGCGCTGGAACGTCTCAAGGCGGACAAGACGGCGACGCTGGAGGATCAACTGGCGGCGCTGCGCGGCGCGGGCTTCGCCGAGGTCGACTGCTGGTACAAACGCTATCGCTTTGCCGTCTACTCCGGGCGCAAAGCTTGACTCTAAAATAGGGTTTGATTGAAGCGCTGTTTAGTGCGTCGTTCACCCGATCTCAAACCGCATAATCGAAACGGACCAGCTTGTCTCCCCCTCTCTACGCAGTGGAGAGGGGGCGGGGGGTGAGGTCACCCGTTCTGCACCAGCCGGAAACCAATCGAGGCGTGGTATGACTCCGGGTTGAGGTCGTAGTGAAAATCGACCAGCGCGCGCTGGTGCGAACTCATGAACGATCCGCCCCGCACGACCCGTTTCTCTTGCCCGGCGGCGCTCGCCGTGCTGTCGGCGTTGGGGCTGCCGTCGAGACACCACTCCCAAACATTTCCCGCCATGTCGTAGACACCGAAGGCGCTCGCGCCTTGCGGATAGCGCGTGACGATGGTTGTCATCTTGACGCCGCTTTCGGCACTGTTGCAGCGCTCCGCCTCGAACCGATTGCCCCAAGGATACAGGCGACCCTCGTCTCCCTGAAAAGCGCGCTGCCACTGCGCGGCGGTCGGCAGTGTGATGGTCGTGTCCACCCGCGTCGAGAGCCAGTTGCAGTATGCTAGCGCATCGTACCACGACACCATCTCGCGCGGGCGTTCCGGTCCCTTGAAGCGTGAGGGTGTGGGTTCCGGGTGTTTCAGGCGGCTGGCGAGCGCCTCCGCCGAGAAATCCCACCACGCGGTATTGCGGTAGCCGTCGTCGTCGTCGATGAACGCCTGATACTGCGCGTTCGTCACGGGGTAGCGGCTGATCAGGAATTTGGGCACGCTGATCCGCTTCTTCTGCTGACTGGCGTTCGCGTTAGTGTAGCAGACGTCGACGTTGCCGGTCGGAACGTCTGCCCACTCCAGCAGTGGCAGGACGAAACTGGGATACTCTGCCAGCGCCGTCCCGTTCGACTTGATCGGCTGCGTCATCGCTGCCGCTTCCGACACCGAGAGATACTGCGCGACGTTATCGGGGTCGTGGGTCGGGAAGTCAACGTGGAATGCCTTGAATGCCTCCAAGCCGAGCGCGCGCGTCGCCTTGACCTTGACCAATTCGACGATTTGGCGATATTCGCGCTCGACCTCGACCTGCATTGTCTGGCGGGCAAGCGCGGCTTCGGCTTCTTTCAGGATCGCCTCGATGTTGATGTAGGTCGATTTGTAGCCGTTCGCCTTCGCCTGCTTGAGCAGCAGCACCGCTTGATCGTAGCTGCCGTTCGCCATCGCTTCCGCTGCCAGCTTGATCACCATTGCCGAATTTGCCGGCGGCAGGATCATTTGCTCGCTGTCCATCGTCGCCACTGACATCGCCATCGGGCGACCGGGCGTTCGCGCCCGTTCCGCCAGATAGATCGAGTTGAGCAGCATCTTGACCGTTTCCGGATCGATGCCTTTCGACAGGTCAACGTATTGCAGTTCTTTGATGTCGTTCATCGTGTCCGGGATCAGCGTGTGGTCGCGCACGATGATCGGGAAGATCGGACGCCGCAGCATTTTCGCCAGTTCTGCCTCTTTACGGCAGTATTCCGAGGCGACCAGAATCGGGCGACAGCAGGTAAATGAAACCGTCGCACCAGTCCAGCCGTCGCAGAATCTCCCGCCACCAATCCTGACCGGCGTACAGCCGCTGGTCGTACCAGATTTCGTGGATGTCGAGCATGTTGACGACCTGAATGGCGTAGGGTTTGTCAACTCTGGCATAGCTTAAAAACAGGCGCATATTATTCTTCCCCCTGAACGATGATAGTTCACCCTACTTGGTTTCAATGATTCGGCGGACCTTGTTTCCACGCTTCGAGCGCGGCACGGGCTTCAGGTGTATCAATCGCTGCCAGTGCGCTGGCAGCCACGTCGCAGGTGCGCTTTTCTTCCCAGTGAGGGCAGGTCGTGTCTTGCAACAGCGGGATCAAATCGGGCACGGCGTCCGCGCTGGCGATTTTCCGCAGCGCGTCGGCGATGCTCCAGCGCAGGGCGGGGTCGGCTTCGCTGATCGCGTTGTGCAGCGGGATCACCGCCGCCTGATCGCCGATTTCGCCGAGCGCTTCGACGGCTGCCACGCGCACGAACTCCTCCGGGTCGGTCAATGCTTGCGCCAGCCCACCGATTGCACTTTTATCGCCCATCATGCCGAGGGCTTCCGCTGCTGTTTGCCGCACATCCGAGCGTTCGTCGCTTAGCGCGATAATCATGCTCTCGATCCCGCGCGGATCGCCGATTTCGCTTAGCGCGCGGATGGCGGAGGCGCGTACCATCCACTGCCCATCCTTGACCAGTTCGGTCAGCTTCGGTACGGGCGTCGCGTCCTTGATCCACGCCAGCGATTCGGTCGCGGCGTAGCGGATGTCCCATGCGTCGTCGTCCAGCAGCGTCGTGATCCGCTCGACGCTGGCAGTGTCGGTCGTGCCGCGCAGTTTCTTGCCGTAATCGCGCAGCAGTTTGGCGGCTTCCTGCCGCTTTTCCCAGTCTTCGGTATGCACCGCTTCCAGCACGTCCGTCAGTACGACCAGATTGCCCTTAGCGTCCGTGCTGTCTCCTTGCGCGACAGCTTGCTCCAGCGGTGATTTCTGGCTTCTGCGCCACGCTTGAGCGGCTTCTAGCGCTTCCGGCGTGGCGATCTTTTCCAGCGCTTCGACGGCGGCGTCGCAGATGCGCTGTTTCGACAACGCCGTCTTCCGCAGGTCTGCCAGCGAGTTGATCAAATCTGGCACGGCGTCCTGCTGACCGATGGCTCCCGCAACGTCGATTGCCGCCGCGCTGACGTTCAAATCCGGGCTGCGGATCGCATAGAGCAAGCCGGGGATCGGGCAGATGCCCAACGTTTTGAGCGCGCTGGCTGCCGTGTCTGCGACCAGATACTCGCCGTCGCGCAGCGCTTGCAGCAGCGCCGGGAGCACGCGCTCGTCGCTCTTGAACTTCGCCAGCGACGTGATCGCCGCGACCCGCACCTGACTCTCGTCGTCGTTGACATACTTCAGCAGTTCAGGAATAGCCGTCTCAGCCGGTTCATCGCCTAACGCGGTCGCCTTGTCCCGCCGGATCATCCAGTCGAAATCGCCCGCGCTGGCGGCTGCCGGGACTGCCTGCGTCGATGCTCGTCGCAGGACGCGCAGCAGTCGCTCCTTGACCGTCTTACCGGACGCGGCTTTCGGCGACGCTTTGGCAGTCGTTTTCGCCGGAACGCTGTCGGGCGTGCTCGCCGGAGCATCCACCGGCGCGCTGGCAGCAGCGCCGTCGGGCAGCGTGACTTGTGCAGTCACCACAGCTTCAGCCGGAGCGTTAGCCGCAGCGTCGAGCGGATTTCGTCTGCCGATGCGAATGTTTCTGAGCTGACTCAAACGCCATTTTTTCACAGCCGTACTCGCCTCCCGTGACCCCATGTTTTCGAGGATGTTTGCCGCCATGTCGCAGATTCGCTGCATACTCCAATCCGGCTGATCGCTGTCGTCGAGACATTCGATCAAGCGCGGCAGCGCTGTCTTGCTGTCGAGATGCTGCAGCGCCGCGACTGCGGCAAAGCGTGCTTCAAGGTCGTCGCTGTGCGTGAACGCCAGCACCAGCGCGGCAGCGTCGGGGCGCTGCATCTGCGCGAGGATTTCGACCGCGTGAATCCGTTGTCGCCGTAAATCAGCGTTGGCGACCACTTGCTGCAAGGTCGGGAACGCCGCGTCGCCGATCTGCACCAGCGCTTGAGCGGCGGTCGTGCTGATCCGCCAGTCGCGGTGCGCCAACGTCGCCACCAGCGGCGGGATCGCAGCGGCATCGCCGATACAGCCCAGCGCCGTGATCGCCTCGGTCGAGATCGCCCGGTTCGGCGATTCCATCAGGTCGACCAAGAAGGGCACGGCGGCGGTATCGCGCAGCCCACCGAGCGCCTTTGCCGCCTCTTGCTGGAGTTGGCGCTGCGGCGTATTCAGGAAGTGCAGCCAAACGCCCAGCGCCTCGTGAGTGAGCGGTTGCGTCGTCGATGCAGGATCGGACTGAACCGCTTCGGCGCCGGCGGGCGCGGCTTCTGCTTGCGGCGCGACTTCCGGGGCATAATCCAGCCGTCGGAGCGCCTGAGCCGCCGCCAAGCGGGTTTCCCAATCGGCGGAGCGGGCAGCTTCGATCAGCAGATCGTGCGCCAGCGCGGGGTCGTACTCGATCAGCGCGTTCGCCGCCGCAATTCGTTGATTAGAAGCGCGCGTCAGCGGCGTAATCACTGCGGTGTAGGTCGCTTCGTCGACGGCAGCGCTGCTGAAGGCGCATTGCAGCGCCAGCAGCGGATCGACCGCCGCGACCGCGCGAATCAGCCCGTCGGGATCGTCGACCAGCCCGACCAGCATCCGCACGACGGCGTCCCATTTTTTCGGACGCCGCTGGAACTGAGCATCCAACTGCGGCTTCGACAGCCGCCGTTTGATCTCCAACTGCCGCAGCGCGAGTGCGGCGTAATACTGCTGGATCAGCACATGCGCGTAGCCGACCCGGTCGCCGACGGTTTCCAGCAGATGCGCGCCTACCGCCGCGTCGAGCAGGGCAGGGTGGTCAAAATGCCCCAGCGCCTCTTGTGTCGCCACCATCAGCGGGCTGTCGGCGTCGGTCAGCGCGTAGGCGAAGCCGCTCAACGCCAGTTCGACCTCGGCGTAGTCGGGAGCGTCTTCGTGCTGCGCGGCGTAGTCGTTCCATAACGTTTCGACCACCCAGCGCAGGAGCGCACCCGCGCTCGCGGGGAGGTCGGTCTCGCCGCTGCGATAGCGCAAAACCAGCGTGGTCGCAAGGTAAGGATTGCTCGTGATCTGGCGGTAGGCTGCCGCAGCAATTGGGTTCGAGGTGTCGTCTAGCTGAGCCAGCAGCGCGTTGACCGCATCGGTTGGGAGCTGCTGCGCCGCCAGTGACGCGACGCCCTCGCGGTCGAGCGCCGTCAAGACCACGCTCGGCAGCCCCAACCCGCTGACCAGTTCGGCGTCCGCCGGGTCGCAGGTGATCACGACGCGCTGCGGCGCTTGCGTGCTCGTCAGCCAGTTTTGCAGCGCTTCCCAACGCGCCGCGAAGCCGGGCTGCTGCCGGTTCTCGCTCAGCCCATCGAGATACAGCGCAAGCTGCCCGCCCGCCAGCAGTTCCAGCGGATCGTTGTCATACGTCCACTGTGTGCGGATTAATCCGCTGACGTCCGCGTTGGCGTTCCAGTCCGCCAGATCGACCAGCAGCGGCAGCGGGACGGTGCCGGGTTCGGCAGCGTACAGCCGCAGTGAGTCGAGCACCAGCGACCGCAGCGTGTAGCTTTTTCCGGCTCCGGCGGGCGCGATGAGGATGTACGACGGATACTGACTGACGACTTGATCGAGGCTGACCAACGCCGCTGGCTTGGTGTCGAGGTTGGCGTTCGTACCGGCTGCCGGGACGCGGACGCTCAGGGTGCTGATGTCGTCGGTTTGCGCCAACAGCGGCGGGGGACGGCTGGAGATGGACGCCACCTTCACTTGCTCACTGAGAGCGGTCTCAAGCTGTGCCAAACTGCCGTGCGGCGCTTGTAATTTGCCGAGCAGGGTCGTGATGTACTGGGCGTCGGCGTCGAGCGGACGCCAAATCTGCGCCCGCGCCTCCCGGCTCAGCAGATCGACCAGCGCGTAGAATTGTTCGTCGTAGATGGTCGGGTCCTGCCACTGCGAGAAGTCGATCCCCGTGTCGGCGGACATCGCCTTGCCGTCGGGCAGTGCCGCCACCGGCAGCAGATAGATCGGTTTGTTCGCTTGCTGAAAGGCTGCTAGTTCGTCTTGGCAGACGCTTGAGGTCGCATAGGCGGGGCTGAGGATCACCAAGACGGCGGCGCTGCGAACGCGCGCCTGCACTAACGCAGCGGTCCAACTGGAGGAAACAGCATCCAGCCGATCCATCCACAGATAGACCCCCACGTTTTTGAGGTCGACCGCCAGCCGGAGCGCGAATTCCACGTCGGCTGCGCTGTAGCTCAAAAAGAGAGGGGTACCCTCGCCTAACAATTCATGGGTTAGCATCACGGACTTTGCTGACTAGAATGTAACCGTAACGTAATATACTTCTAACTTAAGATTAACCATATTTCTTCCGAAGGTCAATATTTGGTTAGGAAATCGATTGAAACTAGTGAGACCCATTTCAGGGGACAAATGCGACGCGGGTGCTGCTGGATGAGGGATGGGGCATCCAAAATTGCTAAGAATTCCGTACAAACGTGCTAATGATTCGGGCATTTGCGGCTAAACGTTTCAATTCTGAATCAATCCATAGACTGATCCCTCAATGACAAGCTACCACCGATTGTAGCATTCTTTCTCATAGTCAGGGGTTAGCAGGTTGTAATCTCCTTTACACTTATAACAATTGGCGCCGCCTTGCCTATTTCCCCTCAGCTTAGCGGCTGAGCGCGCTTCTTCAAATATTACTATACGTCAGAGCGACGTTTATGCCAGTTAACAAACTCCCAAGCAATTGTGAATATCGACCACGTTTCGCGTCGTAAGGTTGTGCCAGCAAGCAAGCGCCGCTTATCGACAATTGGCGGTAGAATATCACCTGAACTTGATCCCGCTCAAACCATGTTGGAGGAAACCCATGACCGCGCTGATGACCGCCGTCAATAGGAATGATGCCGCCCTCGTCAAGCAGTTGATCGCTCAGGGCGCTGACGTGAACCAACTTGAACCGAATGGTGACGCTCCGCTGATTATGGCGGCGTATAAAGGCTATGCCGAGATCGTCCGCCTGCTGCTCGAAGAAGATGCGGACGTCACCGTGCTCGATCCGGGCATGAAGGCGACCGCCTTGCACGCGGCGGCTTACGCCGGTCACGCCGATGCCGCTAAGCTGCTGATCGACTACGGCATCGACATCGACAAGCAGGGACCTTACAACGGCTACACCGCGCTTCACGATGCGACGTGGCAGAACAACATTGAGGTGGCGAAAGTTCTGATTGACGCCGATGCGGACTTGACGATCAAGTCGAACGACGGGCAGACTCCGCTGCAATTCGCCCGCTCGCGCGGGAATGACCGGATCGCCGCGCTGATCGAGCAGAAGCTCGCCGAAACCGACGCTTGAGGGACGTTCGCCTTTTCGAATATAATCTGTGCTATAATGATCCGGTATCATCGAGCGTGATAGGTGTATTGGCAATCCTTCAGTGGGCGGGATCAGCGGTCGTTTCTGACCGGCACATCCCTCTCAATCCTCTCTCGCGCTCACCCTATCCGACGTGAGAATGTGTCCCCCAAACTGACGCATTTAACCTACCAATTGAGGCTTCATGCAATTTCAAGATTTGAATCTAATCGATCCCTTGCTGCGCGCGGTGCGTGCCGAGGGATATGATGAGCCAACGCCGATTCAGGCGCAGGCGATCCCGCCGGTGCTTGCCGGGCGGGACTTGATCGGCTGCGCTCAGACCGGCACCGGCAAAACCGCTGCCTTCGCGCTGCCGATCCTTCAGCGGCTCGTCGCCGCGAATCAGAGTCGTAAGGGCGGCGTGATCCGCGTGCTGGTGTTGTCGCCCACCCGCGAACTCGCCTCGCAGATCGGCGACAGCTTTGCCGCCTACGGTCGCCATACCGAACTCAAGCACATCGTTATTTTTGGCGGGGTCGGGCAGCAGCCGCAGGTCGATAAACTGCGGCGTGGTCCCGATATTCTCGTCGCCACGCCCGGTCGCCTGCTTGATCTGATGGGGCAGGGCATCATCCGCCTTGACACCGTCGAAGTCTTCGTGCTCGACGAAGCCGACCGGATGCTCGACATGGGCTTCATCCATGACGTGCGCCGCATCATTAAAGTACTGCCGACCAAACGCCAAACCCTGCTCTTCTCGGCGACCATGCCGGAGGCGATTCAAGACCTCGCTTCCAACATCCTCATCAACCCTTTGCGGGTCGAGGTCACGCCGCAGGCGACCACCGTCGATACGGTCGATCAGTCCGTCTTCTTCGTCAATAAGAAGGATAAGCGCGCGCTGCTGGAGCACATCCTCGCCGACCGCGCCATCCGTCGGGCGCTGGTCTTCACGCGGACGAAGCACGGTGCCAACAAGCTGGTCGAACAGCTTGATCACGCCAACATTCAGGCGGAAGCCATTCACGGCAACAAGTCGCAGACCGCCCGCGAGCGGGCGCTCGCCAACTTCAAGGCGGGCAAGACTCGCGTCCTCGTCGCCACCGACATCGCGGCGCGCGGCATCGACGTGGATGACGTGACCCACGTCATCAACTTCGACCTGCCCAACGAGCCGGAAAGCTACGTCCATCGGATCGGGCGGACGGCGCGAGCCGGAGCATCCGGCACCGCCTATTCCTTCTGCGACGCCGAGGAGCGTGCTTATCTGCGCGACATCGAGAAGCTGATCCGTCTGCGCGTCCCGGTCGTGACGGAGCATCCCTACGTCTCGACTGAGACCCTGCCCGCCGCGCCGTCGAACGACAGCCGCCGTGATGGTCGTAACGGATCGTCGCAGCGTCGCAGCAATGGAAATGGCGGAGGCGCTACCCGCGCCGCCAACGGCTCTGGCGGGAACGGCGCGCGTCGTGGCAGCGATAATTCCGGTTCGACGTCCGGCAAGCGCCGCTGGAATGACGGTCGCCGCTCCAACGCCAACTAACGCGTACTGGAACTGTCGGTAGCGGCGAGGCATGCCTCGCCCGCGTCTATGAATACCCGTAAAAAATGCGACCCGCTGATATCAGCGGGTCGCTTTCAATTCGTGGGACTTGCCAACCTATTTACGAAGACGCGGTCGTTCGGGGTTTGCGTCGCGCGCGCGGTTTCCGGGCTGCCGGTTGGCTGGCACTCGCCTCAGCGGGTTTAGGCGCGGGAGTACGTTTCTTCAGGGGACGACCGGCGAGAATGTCCGCGAGATCAGCGTCCGCTTTGGCGTCGCTAGCGGCGACTTTCGCGGCGATTTCGGCAAGAAATTCATCAGCAGAGTTTGGCATATTCATCCTTTGAAGGAGCGTTTTGCTCCTCATAATCCTGCTGCTATTATACCTCAAAATCCGCCCGCCAACTTTATAGTATGTAAATTCAAGCATATATCGGTGGCTAGTCGTCAACTTGAATCGACCTAGAGGCGGGGAGAATCAGCTCGGCGATCCGGTCGACGGCGGCGACGTCTTCACCCTGTGTCGGCACCAGCACGACGCTGTTCGCGCCCACCTCGACCAGCGCCTGAATCGCTCTTGCGCAGTCGTCCGGCGTCCCCACCACCGCCATTTGGTCGATCCACTCATCTGGAAATGCCGCCGTGAACTGCTCCGCTCCGACCTTCGCCAGCAAGTCGGTAACATCTTGCTCGATGCCCAGCGCTCGCACGTAGGCGGACGTCGTTTCCAGCCGCAGATACTCACCGATCAGCGGACGCAGCGATTGGCGCGCTGCTTGACCGTCGGCGTCAACCGCGCTCCACATGTAGACCGTCACCCGGTGCGGATCGCTCCGTCCGACTTCCGCTTGTCCTTGCGCGATCTGCGCGCGCGCCCAGCGCACGTAAGCCGGTGACGCGAATTCCGCCAGCAGCGTGCCGTCGGCGGATCGCCCTGCCAGCTTCAGCGATTCCGGTCCGCGCACACCCAGTGAAACCGGCGGCACGATCTCCGGCGGAAACACCAACTGCACGTCCTTGATGTTTACCTGCTGCCCCTCGACCGTGACGTTTTCGCCTCTCAGCAGGCGGCGCAGCGTCAGCGTGACTTCTTCCAATGCCCGCAGTTGTGACTTCGGGAACGCGCCGATCTGCCGCATCCAGTCGGCGACGCCGTGCCCTAACCCCGGCAGGAACCGCCCCGGATACATCTGCGCCAGCAGCGCGATTTCCATCGCCGTGAAGGCGACATTCCGCGCGACGGCGGGCATAATCCCCAAGCCGACCGCGATTCGCTCGCTGAACGCCAGCGCGCTCGCCGCCAGCGCAATCCCGCCGCCGAAGAAGCAGTCCTCGACGACCCACACTTCATCTAGCCCGGCGCTCTCCGCCCGCTGGACGAACGGCTTCAGCGTCTCCGGCGGATAGTGGCGGCGATACATCACGCCAATCTGGTAATCACTGCGCTTTACGGGCATCTCGTTTTCCTCGCCTGTGCTGATGAACCAATCATCTGCTGACTATACCGCGAGATGATCGGACGGCGCTCGTGTGTGAACCTACAGCCGCACATGTATGAAATTTCGCTGAGCTATACTGAGAGAACGTCGAGGTAGGGGCGAGGCGCGCCTCGCCCCTGATCTGAAAGCGCCGCTGGATTTGCCGACGCCGAGGGTAAAATCTGTTATTCGAGCATACTCTGCAATTCACGCAGGAAGGTTGTGCCGTCAACCGGCTTGGGGAAATACGCCCTAAAACCTGCCATGATCGCGTCTTCGCGCAGTTTGGAGGTGTGATACGCCGTCACCGCGATGCAGGTGAGGTCGGCGGTTTGTTCGTTGTCGAGCACTTCCGCCAAAATCTGCCAGCCGTCTTTGTCCGGCAGCGCCAAATCGATGATCGCTGCGTCGTAGGTTCTGCCCGATTGGAACAGAAATTGCTCGGCTTCAGCGGCGTCGGCGGCGATGTCTGAAGAAATGTTCAGGTGCCCGAGCAGCGTCGCCATCATGACTTGTGCATCCGCATCGTCTTCTACGACGAGGATGTGCCATTGTGTATGAGCCATCAGTGTTGCCCTTTCAGTAGTTCAGTTCAATCGCAAAGTCAGGGATGTCGATCAGCAGCGTCACGAGATCATGGATGAAGGTCTCGACTGTGAGCGGCTTGGTGAGATAGTTGTGAAACCCGGCGGCGACGGCGCGCTCGCGGTCGCCGATCATCGCGTGAGCAGTCAGCGCAATCGCGGGGATTGTCCGCATCATCGGATCGTTCTGCATTTCGTGGATCACACCCCAGCCATCGAGCACCGGCATCGAGAGATCGCAGATGACAAATCGAGGTTTCACGGCGCGAATTAAAGCCAACCCCTCTTCGCCATTGGTAGCGGTGTGAGTGGTCGCACCGTATTCGTCCAGCATAATTTGGGCGACCAGCAAGCTGTCGTCCTCGTCATCAATTACAACGATGTTCCAGCCCTCTAAGAGGTTCATGGGTAGATCAATCATGGTGGGTGACTGTCTTTCTCTACAGACCGATAACCGGTGTCGTCTTCAATGGCAGCGAAACCGTGAACGTACTTCCCTGACCTTGCTCACTCTTCACGGTGACAATTCCACCCATCGCGCGGATGTACTTCTGGACAATTGCCAAGCCCAAGCCCGTACCGCCATACTTCCGCTTCGACGTTTGGTCGACCTGCCGGAACTCCTCGAAGATGAATTCCCGCGCATGGGGTGGAATGCCAATTCCGGTATCTTCCACCACGATGCTCCAATTTTCTTCGTCGCATTCCAGCGTGAGCCGTACTTTCCCCTGCTCAGTGAATTTGATGGCGTTCCCCAGCAAGTTAATGGCGACTTTGGAGATCAATTCCTCGTCCCCATACAGCACTTCAGGCAGATTCTCGTCAATCTCGACCTCGAACTTGAGGTCTTTTTTATCCGCCAGCACGCTGATCTCGTTCTCCCACCCCTTGGCGACCTTCTGCGGTGAGAATGGCTGATTCGCCAGCTCCAAGCGTCCCAACTCCACGCGCGACAGGTCGAGAAAGTCGTTGATCAATTGCAGGAGGCGCTTGCTGTTGGAGCGGATGCGATTCAGGTAGGTTTCGGTCTTCAGGTTGTAGTCCGTGCCACCGATCCGGTTCAGGATAATGCCGGTAAACCCCTCAATCGCGTTGAGCGGGGTCCGCAACTCGTGTGACATCGTCGAAAGAAATTCCGATTTGAGCCGCGAGTTCTCGTCCGCCAGCCGCTTTGCTGCTTGCAGTTCCTTGATCAGACGCTTACGCTCTAGATCAACGCGCACGTACTCGTCAATGTCGCTGATGAGCTGTTTACGTTCTGCTTCAGTCCGCAGGAATTCGTCAATGGTCGCTTCCAACTCAACTGCGCTGTCTTTGAGTTCTTGCTCAAGTCTCGCATTTTCTTCTCGGAGTTGCGCGATGGTGGCTTCCAGTGTCTCGCGGCTGGTAGTCTCCAGATTTACAGCGTTTGTTTCCATGTGTTAGTACCATCCTTTATTCACAGCGTAGTTTGACCTATTGTGCCTATTGTTTTGCCAATTAATCCCATAATCTTTTTTTGCACTCAGTCTTCTTAGGTTTTTTCTTACGTTTCCACCCCACGATTGACCTTATGCTTTACATAATCATTCTATCAACACCGGGGTTAGATTTTAATCAACCGTTGTGAAAAATTGATGAAAACGTGCCGATTATTACGGCATAACCGTTACAATTAATTCAAAGGTCAAGTTCAAGGAGATTTTCTGATGTCCATGCAGACAATTGTCGACACCGACTATGTCACCCTTTGGTATTATCCCGAAAAGAAAATCGTCTACCACAAATTTCACAAATTCATTCATGGTGCTGAATTTCGCCAAGCCCTTGAAAAAGGCTTGGACGTATTCAAGCAGCATGGTGCGGATAAATGGCTCTCTGACGACCGGCTTAATTCTGCGCTCCCGTCCGCTGATACCGAGTGGGGGCAGCAGGATTGGTTTCCGCGCGTGTTCGCTGCTGGTTGGAAGTATTGGGCAATCGTGATGCCCGACAAAGTGGTCGGGAAAATGAACATGAAGCACTTCATCGACGCTTACTCAACGCAGGGACTGACCATTGATATCTTCGATGACCCTGATCTTGCGCTAAAGTGGCTCAAGTCGGTTTAGCTGGCTTACTTGGAGTCAAGTTCCGGTACAATGAATTCTGGTTAATTAAGTCTATTCACAGTGCGGTGGTTTTGTAATCAATATCCTTAAAAGACTAGCGAAATTGTCGATAGTTGTGCGGTCGATATTGCAATAAATTCTCACATAGTTCGCTGTTAAAGGGAGTATTTATGTCAAGGCAGACGATTAGCGAGACCGAGTATGCGACGCTCTGGTATTACCCGGAGGACAAGATCGTTCATCATCAATTCCACAAGTTCATTCACAGTGATGAATTCCGCAAAATGCTGATGAAAGGGGTAGAAGTCTTCAAAGAGCATGGCGCGGATAAGTGGCTCTCGGACGACCGCTTGAACGGAGCGATGACCGCCGAGGACATCCAATGGGGTCAGGACGTATGGACGCCCGCAGTTTTCGCAGCGGGTTGGAAGTACTGGGCGATCATGATGCCGGACAAAGTTGTCGGCAAAATGTCGTTGCGTCGCTTGATTGACCAGTATTCGGAAATGGGCGTGACGGTCGATATTTTCGACGATACCGACGAAGCTCTGAAGTGGCTGCGCTCGGTTTGAGCGAACAGTGTCAACGTAGTTCAAGGGAATAAAAAAACCGCCCCGTTTAGGGCGGTTTTCGAAGTTTTAAGCCGGAAGCTTATTCGCGCACGACTGTGACCGAACTCGCTTGCTTGCCCTTCTTGCCTTCGGTGATCTCGAATTCGACGGTCTCGCCCTCGTTCAGCGAGCGGAAGCCGCTTGCCTGAATTTCCGAGTAGTGGACGAAAAGATCGGGACCATTTTCCGGGGTGATGAAGCCGTAGCCTTTTTCACCGTTGAACCACTTCACCGTACCACGTGAACGCTGAGCCATTGCTGCTCTCTCCTGAATTTGAACTGGTTTCTGCTCTAGCCTTCGGTACTCACACTTTATCCAGAAAATTCAGGACGCTCATGCGGTACTTTTTGAGAAGACCTTGAACTTCCGTAACTAAACCCTCACAGTATGGGGCTACGAAGTTCAACCTACTATCTTCTCGTCTGGCGTAGTCGATGTTGAACCAAAGCATCGACGTGGGAAAGACGATATTGTCTTGTAAATATCCACACTGCACTTACACTATACGAGGTTTTTTTTGAATTGTCTACACCTAACTTAGGCGACACGAACAAAATTCTTTCACGATTTCTCCCCTGAGCTGCGTGCCGATTGGTCAGTGGCGGTCATCGCCGAGTACGGTAAGCTTATCCTCAAATTTGACCGAGCGGTTCCGAAAGGATTTTTGATGGCGCAGCCCTTTACCCCGGAATATCTGGCACAGCCGGATCGTTATGAACAGATGCCCTATCGTCGCTGTGGACGCAGCGGTTTAAAGCTTCCGACGATCTCGCTTGGCTTATGGCACAATTTTGGCGGTTATGACACCCTCGAAAATGCACGGGCGATGCTCCGCCGCGCCTTTGACCTCGGCATCACCCATTTTGACCTCGCCAACAATTACGGACCACCACCCGGTTCGGCAGAGGAAACCTTCGCGCAGGTGATGCAGAAAGACCTGCATCGCTACCGCGACGAGTTGATCATCTCGACTAAAGCGGGCTATGACATGTGGGAGGGACCCTACGGCGAGTGGGGATCGCGCAAGTATATGCTTGCCAGCCTCGACCAGAGCCTCAAGCGCATGAAGCTCGAATACGTCGACATCTTCTACAGCCATCGCTTCGACCCTGACACGCCGCTTGAGGAGACGATGGGGGCGCTCGCCCAAGCGGTGCGGCAGGGAAAGGCGCTTTACGTCGGCATCTCCAATTACGACGGTGAGCAGACTCGCCGCGCCGCTCAGATTTTGAGTGAGATGGGCGTGCCGCTGCTGATCAATCAGGTGGACTACAACATGCTCGACCGTTGGGTCGAAGGCGATCTGCTCGACGCGGCAGCCGAAACCGGCGTCGGCTTGATCTTCTTCTCGCCGCTGGCGCAGGGGCGGCTCAGCGACCGCTATCTCAACGGCATCCCCGAAGATTCGCGGGCGATCAAGTCCGGGCGCTTCTTAAAACCCGACCAGATCACGCCGGAGTATCTGGCGAAGGCGCGTAAGCTCAACGAGATCGCCCAAGGGCGCGGGCAGTCGCTTGCCGAGATGGCGTTGGCGTGGGTGCTGCGCCATCCGGTCGCAGTCTCCGCGCTGATCGGAGCGAGCAGTGTCGCGCAGGTCGAGGACGACGCCGCCACCGTCCGCCAGCTCGATTTCACAACGGCTGAGCTGCAAGCCATCGACGCTGCGCTCGCCTAATCCTGCCGAGTCCGCTTGTTATTGTTATGGGCGCACCGACGTGTGCGCCCATAACAGGGCAGACACATAGGTCTGCCCCTACGCTGCAATAGATTAACAAGTTTTCCCTCAGAGGATAGGCGTGATATGTTTTACTCAGCACTCAGCACTCAGCACTCAGCACTCAGCACTCAGTACTCAGCACTCAGCACTCAGTACTCGGAACTGCCCTTTGTGCACTTAACCCCATTCGGATTGACAGCTTGCGCCACCTGTTCTACTGTTAAGGTGAAAGCGCTTACAAATTCTATAGGAGCGCTCCCATAATTTGGATTGTAGGCGGCTTGCCGCCTTGACACTTACCTTTTAGCACAGGAGAAATTAGCTTAAATGAACCCTCATTTACGCACATTTCGGTTCTTGATCGTCATTGCGCTGTTTCTCAGCCTCGGCGTCACCGTCGCCAGCGCGCAGGACGAACCGTATCGCAACCCTGATCTTCCGGTTGCGGATCGCGTTGCCGATCTCTTGGCACGCATGACGCTCGACGAGAAAATCGGGCAGATGACGCTGGTCGAGAAGAACAGCCTCAGCCCCAGCGTCGTGACTCAGTATGCCATTGGCGGCGTCTTGAGCGGTGGCGGTGGCTATCCCGCGAACGGCAATTCGGTTGAGACGTGGGTGCAGATGACGACCGCCTTCCAGCAGGGCGCGCTCGACTCGCGTCTCGGCATCCCGATCATTTACGGCGTCGATGCCATTCACGGACACAACAATCTGCGCGGGGCGACCATCTTCCCGCACAACGTCGGCTTGGGCGCAACCCGCGACGCCGATCTGGTCGAACAGATCGGGCGCGCGACCGCCCAAGAGATGATCGCCACCGGCATTTACTGGGATTACGCTCCGGTGATCGCCGTGCCGCAGGACATCCGTTGGGGGCGCACCTACGAGGGTTACGGCGAGAATACCGACCTCGTGACTGAGTTGGGCACCGCCTTCATTCGCGGCTTGCAGGGTGACGATCTCGCCGCGCCCGACACCGTTCTAGCGACCCCCAAGCACTTCATCGGCGATGGCGGCACGGCGTGGGGAACGTCGCCCTTCGGACCGCGCAACATTGACCGGGGCGTCACCGAGGTTGACGAGGCGACTCTCCGCAGTCTTTTCCTGCCGCCGTATCAAGCCGCCATCGATGCGGGTGCGCAGAGCGTCATGATCTCGTTCTCCAGTTGGGGCGGGCTGCGGATGCACGCCCAGCAGTACCTGATCACCGACGTGCTCAAGGGCGAACTGGGCTTTGACGGCTTCACCGTCTCCGACTGGGCGGGCATGGACGACGCCGCACCGACCTATTACGACGCGATGGTCACGTCGGTCAACGCGGGCGTCGACATGAACATGGTGCCGCAGGATTACCGCAAGTTCATCACCACCATGCAGCAGGCGGTCGCCAACGGCGACATCAGCGAGGAACGGATCGACGATGCCGTCAGCCGCATCCTCAAAGTGAAATTCGAGTTGGGGCTGTTCGAGCACCCCTTTGCT
Source organism: uncultured Chloroflexia bacterium (assembly GCA_963826685.1). GTDB lineage: Bacteria > Chloroflexota > Anaerolineae > Aggregatilineales > Phototrophicaceae > Flexifilum. The sequence continues at coordinate 356,132 of CAWGYC010000017.1, forward strand.
GATCCGGCGCTGGCGGACACGGTCGGCTCGGATGCGCATCGCGCGCTGGCGCGCCAAGCGGTCGCCGAGTTGCAGGTACTCTTGAAGAATGACGCTCAAACGCTGCCGCTCGCCAAAGACGCGCCGCTGATCCTCGTGGCAGGCAGCGCCGCTGACGACATCGGCACGCAGTCCGGCGGCTGGACGATTGAGTGGCAGGGTCAGACCGGCGACATCACCCCCGGCACGACCATTCGCCAAGCCATCGAGAACACCGTCGCCGACGGCGTGGACGTCGAGTTCAATCGTGCTGGAAATTACCGCAACCTCACCGGGACGGCTGACGTGGCGATTGTCGTCGTCGGCGAGCGCCCCTATGCCGAGTACGAAGGCGACAGCGCGACGCTCGCCCTCCCCGCCACTGACTTGGCGACGGTTCAGCGCATCCGCCCCCTCGCCGATAAGCTGGTGCTCGTCGTCGTCTCCGGGCGTCCGGTCGTCATCGACGACCTGCTGCCCTACGCCGATGCAGTGGTCGCAGCGTGGCTGCCCGGCACCGAAGGGCAGGGCGTCGCCGACGTCCTGTTTGGCGATCAGCCGTTTACGGGCAAGCTGCCCTATACGTGGCTGCGAACCATCGATCAGCTTCCCTTCGACTTCGCCAACCTGCCGACGGATTCGTGCGACGCGCCGTTGTTCCCCTACGGCTATGGCTTGACCACCGAGGACAGCAGCTCGCCTTATCTTGATTTGGCAGCCGAGTGTGGTCCAGCCGTCGAAGTCGCCGCTCAGCCGACCCTGCCGCCCGCGGTGATCACCGCCGACGCGACGCCAGCGTCAGCCGTCGCACTCGCGCCTGATGGCACCTACGGCGAGACCTACAACGCGCCGTTTCCGGTCAGCATCACGCTGGACGGCAGTTTCGACGATTGGGCGGGCGTCCCTCGTGTGACCGTCCCCCAGAATGCCGACCTGTCCTCGACTAATCCGTCGATCACTTTCGCCGCTGCCGCCGACGACCAGAATCTCTACTTCTTCGCCAGCGTCGTCGACGACAACATCATCAGCGGCGAGCACGACGCCGACTATTGGAATGAGGATTCGGTCGAGTTCTACGTCAACGCGACCGGCGATCTCACGCTGACCAGTTACAAGGCGGGCGTCGCCCAGATCACCATCCCGGCGATGGACGTTGACCTCCCGGCGGATCAAGCCGTATTCGGTGGTGTCCAGAGCGCCAGCGCCAATGCGACCGTCGCCGGATCGCATACCGCCAACGGCTACGCCGTTGAGGTTGCCGTGCCGCTGCACACCGATGTATGGGACATCACCCCCGCCGACGGCGGCGAGATCGGCTTTCAGGTGCATCTCAACGGCGCGTCGTCGGGCGACCGGGACACCAAGCTGATCTGGTCGAAGGCGGACACCAGCGACAGCTCCTACCAGAATCCGAGCGTCTTCGGCAAGCTGATTTTCAGCGCGGTCACGGCGGCTAACCCAACCCCCGCGCCCTATCATTTCGCCTCCCACTTGAGCGCCGACGGCATGATCGACGACTTCGAGAGCGGCATCTGGATGGGCAGCGATCCCTACAACGCCGGGATCGGCTTTGTTCCTTGGGGCGATACTTTCGAGAATGTCAGCCTTGCGCTGCGCTTGCTGCCGCCCAAGTCGGCGGCTGCCATCCCCGGCACGGAAGCTGCACCCAACACGATACTGGCGGTCGTCTACAATATCGGCTCGTGGGGCGGCTTCACGCACGCTTTCACCGACGGCACCAACTGGGTCTCGCAGGACTGGACGGCTTACGACGGCATCAGCTTCTGGCTCTATGGCAACAATACCGGCGGTGTCGTCCAGCTTGACCTGTTCGACAACCGCAATCCGAATCAACACGGCGACACTGCCGAGCGCTGGTACTACCGCATCACCGACGATTACACCGGCTGGCAGCAGTTCACGGTTCCATTTGACGAGTTCCAGCGCCGAACGGACTTCCAGCCCAGCGGCGCGCCCGACGACGGCTTAGGCTTGAACGAAGTTTCCGGCTATGCCTTCGGCTTCCCGGTCGGCGTGGGCGCGCAGATCGCCTATCTTGATGACGTGCAGCTCGTCAAATCGGGCGCGCCTGACGTGAGCGCCATTCAGCCTACTCCTCAACCAACGGAGGCTCCGGTGGCAGTGGACAACAGCATAACGTGGGACTCGCGCGAGTGGAATCTCGTTTGGTCGGATGAATTTGACGGCGAAGCGGGCATGCCGATCAACAGCGACAACTGGACGGCGGAGATCGGCGGCAGCGGTTGGGGCAACAACGAGCGGGAATACTACACCGACCGCCCGGAGAACGCCTCACTCGACGGCGAGGGCAATCTCGCCATCGTCGCCCGGCAGGAGAATCCCGGCGATTACCACTGCCACTACGGAACCTGTGAGTACACATCCGCCCGCTTGATCAGTTGGCATAAGGCGGAGTTCACCTACGGGCGCGTCGAGGCGCGCATCCAAATTCCGCGCGGGCAGGGCATTTGGCCCGCCTTCTGGATGTTAGGCAACAATCTCGACAGCGTGGGCTGGCCCCAATCCGGCGAGATCGACATCATGGAGAACATTGGCAAAGAACCGCAGATCGTTCACGGCACCATTCACGGACCCGGTTACTCCGGCGCCAACGGAATCGGCGCACCTTACGCCAGCGACACCGATTTCGCCGACGGCTTCCACGTCTACGCGGTCGATTGGGACCCCGACGTGATCCGTTGGTACGTCGACGGCAACCTCTACAACACCGTTAGCCGCAACGACGTTCACGGCAATGATTGGGTCTTCGATCACGACTTCTTCATCATCCTCAACGTGGCGGTGGGCGGCGGATGGCCCGGCTATCCCGACGACACGACCGTCTTCCCGCAAACCATGCGGGTCGATTACGTCCGCGTCTATCAGCTCGCCAACGCCTCCTGATCAGCCCAAAACGTGGGGGCGCACAGCCGTGCGCTCCTACGTTTTCATGTGCTATTCTGCAACCATGCGGTGTTTTGTTCCCCCTCGCCACAGTGGAGAGGAAGTCAGGGGGTGAGGTTGCTCAGCAGTCCGCGATCACCTGTCGCAGCGTCGCCATGTCGAGCGTCTTCTTATCGAGGAACGCGACCGCGCCCGCTTCCAATCCCTGCCGCCGGAACTCGCTGTCCGGGTAGGCGCTGATCAGGATCACCCGCGATGACGGCGACTGCGTCGTGATTTGCTGCGCGCACGTGATCCCGCTCTCGTCGCCCAGCACCACGTCGACCAGCGCGAGGCGCGGCTTGATCCGCCCCAGCAAGTCAAGCGCTTGCCGCGTGTTCTCCGCCCCGTAAATCATCGAGTGTGGGCTGAGCGACGTGATCGTCCGCGTCAGTTGATTGCGGTAGCGGTCGTTGTCGTCCACGATCAGCAGCGTAAGCGATCCAGCACTCGGCTGTGTGGCGGGCGACCGCAGCGACCCTGTACCCGCGCTCGGAACCGTCAGAATCTCCGGGTGCTGCACGATGTAGTTGAATGCCTCTAGGCGGCTGCGAACGTCGATGATCCGGTACAGCCGGGTCAGGTGATTTTCCACCGTCTTGATGCTCAAACTGAGTTCAAGGGCGATACTGCGGTTGTCGTAGCCCCGGTGCAGCAGCCGCAGCAGGTCAAGCTGCCGCTCGGTTAGCCGGTCGTTGGGTGAGGGCGTTTCGCGGAAATGGATCAGCTTGTCGAGGATGCGGCTCGAAATCCAGCGCTCGCCTTCCAGCACCCGCGTCACCGCCAGTCGGAGGTCGCTCAACGGCTGATCCTTGAGGTGGTAGCCGTTCACGCCGATTCCAAGTAAGCCCTGCACGTAAACGTCGTCGTCGTAAGCGCTCACGACGAGGATTTTCATGTCACGGTAGTCGTTGCGAATCTGGGCGATGGCGGAGATCGGCTCGAAATCCGGCATCGTCACGTCGATCAGCAGCAGGTCAGGTTGAACCTCCGCCAGCAGCACGAACAAATCGCGCCCGTTGCCAACTTCACCTTCAACTTGAATGTCTGGTAAGTCCTTAAGCGCATTGATGATCCCGGCGCGAACGACCGCGTGGTCGTCGGCAACCAGTAAGCGAAAAGCAGCCATAATAAAAACCGTTCACTAAGTAAAGTGCCAAATCTTAATCCGATGGTTCTCTCAACTATAGCATAGTTCTTGTCAACGACGACGAGAACGCCCGCTTTTAACCATATGGGGGATTTCCCCTAGTACCACTTGGGGGACATCCGCTATCTACGTCAGGGGATTTTGTTCAGGCGGTCTTTGGTGATTATTGCTATATTTCGAGCGGTTCCCCTGTCAAGGGAGTCCAATATATGCTCGCAAAGTTGAGGAGGAAGATTACACGAGCCAGATAGCCGAGAATACCATGCAATTGTACTTTTTTCCACAAATTGTCATCAGGAGGAAATAATGTCGAAAGTTGGTTTTCGGATCGCTATGCTCGTCGTTTTGCTGATGAGCATGTTTGGTTTCGCGCTTCAGTCGATGGCACAGGATACCGTCGACGTTGCCGTCCTGCTCCCCGACAGCCAGTCATCCGCCCGCTGGGAAAATGACGACCGTCGTTTCCTCGCCGCCGCGTTTGAATCCGCTGGCGTCACCTACTCGATTGTCAACGCCGAAGGCGACCGCCAGACCCAGATTACTCAGGCGGAACAGGCGATCACCAACGGCGCGAAGGTGCTGATGTTGGTCAACAACGACAGCGGCAGCGGCGCGGCGATCATCGCTATGGCGCGTGACGCCGGTGCTTCGGTTATCGACTACGACCGTCTCACTATCGAAGGACCCGGTGCGGACTTCTACGTCAGCTTCGACAACGAGTCCGTCGGTCGTCTGCAAGGTGAAGGTTTGGTCGCTGCGGTCAAGGCGGCTCAGGATGCCGGTACGATGGGTGACACGGTCAACGTCGCCATCCTCAACGGCTCGCCCACTGACAACAACGCGACCCTCTTCGCCAATGGCTATCACGGTGTGATCGATCCCCTGTTCGACGATGCGTCGAGCGGCTGGACCAACGTCGCCGAGCAGTCCGTCCCCGATTGGGACAATCAGCAGGCGCTGCTGATCTTCGAAGGTATGCAGACCGACAATCCAGACATCAACGCCGCCATCGCCGCCAATGATGGTTTGGCGCAGGCTGTCATCACCGCGCGTCAGAACGCGGGTCTCGACTTCATCCCGGTCACGGGGCAGGATGCCACCGTCGGCGGTGTCCAGAACGTGCTGGCGGGTCGCCAGAGCATGACCGTCTACAAAGCGATCAAGGCTGAAGCTGAAGCGGCGGCTGGGCTGGCGATTGCGCTGGTTCAGGGCACGGACACCAGCATGATGGTGACCGGCAGCGTCAACAATGGCACCAACGATATCCCCTCCGTCCTGCTCGTCCCCGTCTCGGTGACGAAGGATAACGTTGCTGAAACCGTCATCGCCGACGGCTTCCGCACGTGGGATGAAATCTGCGTTGGCGAGTTCGCCAGCTTCTGCCCGGCGGACGCCATGATGGGGATGACCCCTGAAGCGACGATGGAAGCGAGCAGCTAAGTTTTACGCTCCGATGGGCGCGGCGCTCAACCCGCCGCGCCCGTTTAGTTCGAAATACGGGTGTATCGACGCTCGGTGAGCGAGCAAAATGTGCAGTTTCTAGTCGTTAGTCTTTAGCTAAAAACTAACAACTAATGGCTTTAAAAGATGATGTTCTTAGAAGGAGTATACGTTGTCGGAACATCCTTTACTCCAATTGGTTGGCGTTTCCAAGCGCTTTGGCGCGGTGCAGGCACTCGAAAAAGTCGATTTTGAGGTCAAGGCGGGCGAGGTAATGGCGCTCGTCGGCGATAACGGTGCTGGCAAGACGACGCTAATCAAGGGAATCGCAGGTATCTACCCCTACAACGAAGGCGACGTCTATTTCGACGACAAGCGGGTTCACATCCACAGCCCCCACGCGACCGCCGCGCTCGGCATCGAAATCGTGTATCAAGACCTTGCCCTCGCCGATAACCTTGACGTCGTGGCAAACATGTTTCTTGGGCGCGAGCGCACCGGCTTCGTCGGTCGGCTCAACGAAGCCAGCATGGAAAAAACTTGCGTCGAGACGCTGGACTCGCTGTCCGTATCGACCCTTCGGTCGGTGCGCCAGCAGGTCGCCGGTCTCTCCGGCGGTCAGCGGCAGGCGATTGCGGTCGCCAAAGCCGTCATGTGGAACTCGCGGCTGGTCATCCTTGACGAGCCGACGGCAGCGTTGGGCGTCGCCCAAACCCGGCAAGTATTGGATTTAGTCCGGCGGCTGTCGGACAAGGGACTCGGCGTTGTTCTCATTTCTCATAATATGATCGACGTGTTTGAAGTTGCGGATCGGATCACCGTGCTGCGCCTGGGGCAAAACGCAGGCATGTTCAACCGCGCTGATGTTGACGAGCGCGATATTGTCTACGCGATCACAACCGGCGATCTTCAGCCTTCTTCGAAGATGAAAGCGAATGGCTAGTATGGAGACCACAAATGCGGATGGTCGTCCGCTGACAGCAGAACAGCGCCGCGCCTCGCTGAACGAATATTTGCGCGGTTATCTGCGTCGTATTACCTCTGGCGATATAGGTTCGCTGCCGATCATCATCGGCTTGATCGTGATCGCCATCATTTTCCAGTCGCAGAATTCCAACTTCTTGACGCCGCGAAACTTCGTCAACCTCATCTTGCAGATGGCAGGTATCACGATGATGGCGTATGGCGTCGTCTTCGTCCTGCTGCTGGGCGAGATTGACCTCTCGATTGGTTACGTCAGCGCCATCTGCGGCGTGACCGTCGCCATGCTCCTGCGTGACCCTGCTGCTGGCTGGACGTGGTACACGGCTATCCCGGTTGGCTTGTTGGCGACGGCGGGTATCGGCTTGCTGCAAGGCTGGATCATCACCACCTTTAGCGTACCGTCCTTCATCGTCACCTTGGCGGGCTTGCTGGCATGGAACGGGGTTGTGCTGCGCTTGGTGGGCAATGGTGGCACGGTTATCATTCAAGATGCGACCATCGTCGGCATCGCCAACTCCTACATTCCCCCGGACACGCTCTGGAGTTGGATCGTCGTGGCGGCGTTTATCATCGGTTACGGTTTCGTTCAGTTTGCCCAGTACCGCAACCGCCGCAGTCAGGGCTTGAGCGTGCGCCCGGTTGGCTTCATCCTCATCGAACTGGCGGTACTGACTATCGTCAGCGCGGTTGTCGTCGCAGTCGCCAATCAATCTCGCGGCGTGCCGGTGGTCGGCATTATTTTGCTGATCGGGTTGATGATCTTGACCTTCGTCGCCCAAAGCACCAAATTTGGGCGCTACGTCTATGCTGTCGGTGGCAGCCAAGAGGCAGCCCGCCGCGCCGGGATCAACGTCAAGCGCATCCGAATCTACGTGTTCATCATTTCGAGCACGCTGGCGGGTCTCGGCGGCATCATTCTGGCGTCGCGGCTGCGCTCGGTCGATACCGGAGCAGGCGGCGGGAACTTGCTGCTTAACGCGATTGCCGCCGCTGTCATCGGCGGCACCAGCTTGTTCGGTGGTCGCGGGCGCGTTGCCAGCGCCGTGCTCGGCGCGCTGGTGATCGCCAGCGTCGAGAACGGCATGAGCCTGCTCAACCTCGCTTCCGGCGACAAATTCGTCATCACCGGTATCGTCCTGCTGGTTGCCGTCATCGTGGACTCGCTGTCGCGTCGTCGCCAGCAGCAGTCCGGTATCGCCTAACGCACCTCCTTCCCCAAAATCGATTGTCGGGGCGGGTCTCAGACCCGCCCTTTGTGTGCTCGGCTAAATGACATTTCCCCTGTACCGTGTTTGAACCCCCTCGCCACGCCGTGGAGAGGGGCAGGGGTGAGGTTTTGCTTTGTCCTCGCCGGCTTATTTCATCACTCATTGCTCAGCACCCGTTACTTTCTTTAGGTGTATAGTTAAGCTGATGTTTCACCTACGTAAACCTAGATCACCGCATTCAGCTATGCAACCGCTGCTTCAGGTCGAGAAACTCTATAAGCGTTTCGGAACGCTCGAAGTCATTCGCGGCGTCAGTTTCGAGATTTACCCCAACGAGATCGTCGGGCTGGCGGGCTTGAGCGGCAGCGGGAAATCGGTCATCGCTCAGCTTCTCGCCGGAACCTATCCGGTCAACAGTGGCGCGATCTATCTTGACGGGCTGCATCTGGCTCCCAACTTCAAAGCCTCGGAAGTCGGTTTGGAAGTGGTTCACCAGTACCCCGAATTGGTCGGTCAGTTGAGCATCACCCACAACATTTTTCTCGGTCAAGAGTTGTATCAGCCCTACGTCGGGCGCTTTCTCCACTGGATCGATCAGTCGCGGATGGATGCCGAAGCCAGCCGCCTGCTCGCTCAGTTGGGCGCGTCGGTTTTGTCGCCGGACGAGAAAATCCTCAACCTCACCAACGAGCAGCGCCAGTTGATCGCCATTGCCCACGCGATGGCGGGGCGGGCGAAGCTGATCTTCATTGACGAGCCGATCCTCTTAAGCTACAGCTATCAGCAGAAGATTTTGACGCTGATTGAGCAGTGGCGGCAGGCGGGGCGCACCATCATTTTCAGCAGCACCAATCTCGATCACCTTTTCGCTGTCACCGACCGGATTCTCGTGCTGCGCAACGGGCAGCACATTGACTCGTTTCGCACCGACGTGACCAGCCGCGAGGAGATTGTCGCCGCGATGGTTGGCTACACCAATCAGGAGCAGCCGACGCCCGCATTCTGGGCGCTCGACTCCTATTACCGCGCCCGCGAAAAAGCCGAGTCGCTCCACCGGCAGATGCTTTTGCTCGAAAAAGACCTCAAAGTGCAGGGGACGCTCAACCAGCAGTTGCTCGCCCAACTAGCCGAGCAGGTCAAGGCGCTCGATCAGGCGAACGTTGCCCTCCAAGACGCCCACCGCCGCCTCTTGACCGAGCGCGAGCAGGAGCGCAAGCACCTCGCCCGCGAATTGCACGATCAGGTGATACAGGATTTGCTCGGTACGAACTACCAGCTTGAGGAGATCGAGGCGCACGACCTGTTGTCGCCGGAGATGCAGATCGAACTGGAAGACGTGCGCGGCAATATCCGCCAGTTGGTCGACGACATCCGCCGCATCTGTGGCGACCTGCGCCCGCCGACGATTGACAGTCTCGGCTTACCCGCCGCGCTCCAGTCCTTTACGCGCGACTGGGCGAAGCGCACCGGCATCGAGCTGGAACTGCGGCTGCGGCTCAATCCCGGACGCCTGCCCGAAGCCATCGAACTGTCGATCTTCCGCATCGTCCAAGAGGGCTTGAGCAACATTCAGCGCCACGCTCAAGCCACCCGCGTCGAGATCGCGCTCGAACACACCTCGCCGCGCACCCTCATGGTCTCGATTGCCGATAATGGGCACGGGCTGGACGAGGACTTCGACCTCTCCAAGTTGTCAACCTTGGGGCATTACGGGCTGCTCGGCATCAGCGAGCGGGTGGCGCTGCTCAGCGGTCATTTGCGCATTCACAACCGCAGTGGCGGCGGGCTGCTGCTCCAAGTCGAGGTGCCGCATCCACGCCTCGACATGCCCGTTCTGACCCCCGTCGCCCGCCCCGACGTGGTTTACCACTATTGATGGAACTACTACACGCTGATCACCCCGTTGGCGATCAGCCATTGCACCGACTCGTAAACCGCTTCCATTGACGTGTAGCGTGGCTGATAATCGATCAACTGCTGCGCCTTGGCGATGCTGGCGTTGGGGCTGTGCGCGATGTGATCCCACGTGGCGTCGGCGTCTTTATCGCCCACCTGCTGGCGAAATTCCTCGTAGGGTAGGTAGGCGAGCTTCGCTTCTTGCCCGAACCAACTCGCGGCTGCCTCGGCGTAGCCCCGCAGCGTGATCGCCGCTGGCGACACGACGTGAAAGCTCTCGCCGACGCTCGCGCCCCAATGTGTCATCGCCTTGTAGAATCCTTGCGCTACGTCCGCCGCATGAACGTGATGCACCGTTTCCATGCCCATGTTCGGCAGCGTGACCGTCTCGCCATGAGCGATCTGCGCGAAGACCTCCGGATTGAAATGCCCCGCTGGATTGAGCGGAATCCAGCCCTGCCCGACGATATGACCTGCGTGCAGGATGGTCGCCGGGAAGCCGCGGCGTCGTGCTTCGTTCAGCAAGTAGGCTTCAATCGCCGCCTTCTGGATGCCGTAGCTCCCGAACGGGTGACGCGGCAGGTCTTCCCGCGCCGGGACGACAGTGCTGTGCCCGTGAACCCAGATCGTCCCGCAGTGGAGCAGGTGTTGTACCTGACCGCGCAGCGCCTCGACCAATTGGCGCGCGCTCGCCTCCGTGAAGCAGATCAAGTCGATCACTACGTCGGGCTTGAGGTCGAGTATGTGCGATCCGAACAGCCCGGCGGCATCTTCCACCGCCCGGTCTGCCTGAACCGACCGGACAGCTTGCCACGCCGCGTGCGGGACGTAGGGTTCGCGTGTTCCGCGCCTGACGTTGATCACCTCGTGACCGCCCTCTACTAGCACCGGGATCAGGTATGTGCCGATGTGCCCGCTTCCGCCAATGACGACTACTTTCATGCGAATTTCCTCTCAATAAACCATTTAGGAGCTAAGCGCTGCTCGCAAGCTGGCGCCTTGTTCTTCCGTGTAAACGCCCGCGCCGCGCCAGATCACGCTGCGGCTGTCGTCGAGCAGAAAGGCTTGCAGCGTGGTCGCGTCGGGGATGTCTAGCGCCGTCAGAAATTGATCGCGGTCTTCCAGAAACACCGTGATCGTCACGGCTTGCAGCGCCGGGTCGCTGATGACGACGCTCAGCCCGGCGCGGATCACGACCTTGAAGGGCGCGGCGGTATCGGGGAAGACCGGCACGTCGTAGTAGGCGAAACCGTCGTGCGCGGCGGCGAGTTCGCGCGCCAGCGGCAGCCACGCCGCCGCCTGTCGCTGCTGGGTTTCGTCGAAGGGGACGATCACCAGCACCGGATTTCCGCTGAAGTCTGCCGGGAGCGTGAACGCCTGCCCGGGCAGATTTTCGCCGCTGATCACGGGGAAACTCAGGCAGTCGGTGCAGGGCGAACCGGTCTCGACGGTGGAGGCTTCCGGGGCGTAAATCTCGCTGACGCCCACCAGCGCGACCCCGATCAACACGATCAGTCCCACCATGATCAAAGCAATCTGGCGTCGGGTCATGATCGCCATCCTTCCCATCCCGGTCCGCGCACGACGCGCCCCGGCGTCGCGCCGGTGTGCTCGCCGTCCCGGATCACCTGCTGCCCGTTGACGAAGACGTGCTGCATCCCGGTGGCGTATTGGTGTGGGTCCGCGAAAGTTGCACGTCCCCTTATCGTCTGGGGGTCAAAAACGACCACGTCCCCGTAGCATCCCGGCTTGAGCGCGCCGCGATCCCGCAGCTTGAGATTCGCCGCCGGGAGCGCGGTCAAACGGCGGATCGCGTCTTCGAGTGTGACCAGCCCCAGATCGCGGACGTAAGTCCCCAACAGTCGCGCGAAGTTGCCATAGGCGCGTGGATGGGGCTGCCGTTTCAGGAACAAGCCCTCCGCCGCCATCGACTCGGCGTCGGAGCAGAAGCTCACGTAGGGGAGCTGTACCTGCCTGCGAATGTTGTCCTCGGACATGGTGAAGTAGAGCGTAAAAATACGCCCGCCGTCCTCGATCAGCAGGTCGATGGCGGTGTCTTCCGGCGACGTGCCCCGCGCCGTTGCGATCTCCGCCAGCGTCTTGCCGGTCAGCGGCTTGAGCGCGGCGGTCTTGAAGCCCGCCAGCACGATTTGATCCGCCGACTCGACTTCGAGCCACATATTTTCCCACTCATTTGACGGGGTGCGCATCGCCTTGATGATCCGCACGCGAGTTTCCGTGTCCTTGAGCCGCGCCAGCAGCGCCGCCTCGCCGCCCTCGTGCGCCCAAGGCGGCAGCGAGGCGCTTAAGCCGGTGCCGCCCGCCGGGTAGACGTACATGTCCGCCGTGATCGGCAGCCCGGCAGCGCGCGCCGCTTCGATCCGCCCGATTACAGTCTCCATTTTGTCCCAGTTTTCGCGCCCGGCGGCTTTCAGGTGATAGATTTCCGCGCGAATCTTCGCCTCGCGCGCGATCTTGATCAATTCCTCGACCGCTTCGACGAAGAACCAGCCCTCGCTGCGCAGGTGGGAGATGTACAAGCCGTCGTACTCTGCCGCCGCCCGCGCCAGCGCGATCAGTTCGTCGGTTTGGGCGTAGGCTGCTGGCGGATAGATCAGCGCGGCGGATAGCCCGACCGCGCCCTCGCGCATTGCCTCGCGGACGAGTTCCTGCATCCGCGCGAGTTCGTCCGGCGTCGGCGCGCGATCCGCATAGCCCATCGCGTGAATCCGCAGCGTGGACGATCCGACGAAGGAGGCGACGTTGCAGGAGACGCCGCGCCGCTCCAGATGTTCGAGGTACTCGCCCAGCGTCGTCCATGTGACGTCGTATTGAATGTCTTCGTTGCCGAGGATCGTGCGCGCGCCGCTCGCCTTCATTTCGTCGCTGAGCGGTCCCATCGACGTGCCTTCGCCCATCACTTCGAGCGTCACGCCCTGCCGGATTTCACTCTGCGACCGACCGTCGGCGATCAGCGACTCGACCGACCAACTGAGCATGTTGATGAAGCCGGGCGCGACCGCCAGCCCACTGACGTCGATCACCATCTCGCCGTCGAGCGTTCCCGGCGCGCCCAACGCGGTGATCCGGTCGCCCTCTAAGGCGACGTCGCCCCGGTAGCCGGGCGCTCCGCTTCCGTCGTAAATCGTGCCATTCTGCAAAACGAGATCGAACATGAAATCGGCTCCGTATGGCTGCGTTTCGCGCGCAGATTATACCCCGAAGCTATGTTTCACATCTGACCACGCTGCGACCATATAGAGCGACCTAATTCGCAAACGGACACCTGTACCATTTACCAGTTGACCGCTTTACGAAGCAGTAGTATTTTTTACGGATGCGTAGGAATATGAACACACTGTAAGATGACGAAGCTGTCCTACAAAGAGCGGGCGAACCGGCGGCGAGAGCGCGAGATTCTGCTGAGCGCCCGGCGGCTGATTCAAGCGGGCGGGACCGCCCAACTGAACATGGACGATCTCGCCGAAGCGGTGGGGATTTCCAAGCCGACGCTGTACCAGCATTTCAAGAGTAAGGAAGATTTGCTCGCTCACGTCTTTGTGGACAGCCTGCGCGAATTCGAGCGCTACTTCTGCTCGCTGACCGGGGCTTCGCCGTTAGAGCGGCTGAAAGAGGCGCTTCGCTTCATGCTGGTCAACCGCTACTTCCGGGATGGGCTGCTGACCGGGTTTGAAAACGACGTGTTCGCGTCGGTGCTGCACTCGCGCGCCGACGTCGCTGCTGCCAAGCAGGGCGTGATCGCCGAGATCGCCGCCGTGGTCGAGGCGGGCAAAGCCTGCGGCGAAATCACGCCAGCGGTTTCCGGCGTGCTGATGAGCTGCCTATTTCTCAAGCTCGTGAGTCTTCCGGGGGTCGCGCTGACGTGTTTGAACGCGCCTGCCGAACCCGAAACGCTGGTCGAGCTGATCGACGGCGCCGTTACGCTGTTCGAGCGCGCGGTCACCGAGACCGGGTCGCCGCTCGCCAAATCCGATTAAATCAACGTCATAACGTCAATCTAATCAAAGGGGAACACGATGGCTTTTGCCGCTCAATCGTTTGCGACAGCCGAAGAAGAACGTGCCTACAAACGCCGCTGGATCGCGCTGTTGATCCTCAGCATGAGCTTGATCATCATCGTCATCGACAGCACGATTGTGAATATCGCTTTCCCGACCATCCGCGAGACCTTCGGCGCGTCGTATTCGGATGCCGAATGGATCAACTCGATCTATTCGTTGGTGTTCGGCGCGCTGCTGATCACGTGGGGCAAGCTGGGCGACCAGTTCGGGCGGCGCAACATCTTCATCGGTGGCGCCATCGTGTTCGCATTAGGATCGCTGGGGGTGGGTACGTCGGCGACGATTGGCATCGCCATCGCCAGCCGGGTGCTGCAAGGGCTGGGCGCGGCGATGATGTCGCCTTCAACGCTCTCCATCGTCTCGGCGACCTTCAAAGGCAAGGAGCGCGGGATCGCCTTTGGCATTTGGGGCGCGACGGCGGGCGTTTCGGCGGCGATTGGCCCGATCCTCGGCGGCTGGTTCATCGAATACGGCACCGGCATCATGGCGGAGCCGTGGCGCTTGGCATTCCTCGTCAATATTCCGATTGCGGTCTTGGCGATCATCGGCAGCTTCTGGGCGATCCGTGAAAGCCGTGACCCCAACGCCAAGCCCCAAATCGACGTGATCGGGATCATCCTCGTGACGCTGTCGCTCGGCTTGATCGTCTTCGGCGCTATCGAGGGACAAACCTACGGCTGGCTGGAAGCGAACAAGGTCTTCACGCTCGGTCCGATCACCTATCCTGTGCTGGCGGCGGGCGTGACGACGATCCCGGCGGGGACGGTCTCATTTATCCCCTTCACCTTCGTCGCCGGAGTCATTCTGCTGGCGTTGTTCATCGTCGTCGAACGCTGGCAGGAACGTCACGGCATCGAGCCGCTGTTCGAGTTTGGGCTGCTGCGTTATCCCAGCTTTCGTTATGGCATGTTGACGATCTCGATTGCCACCCTCGGCGAGTTTGGGACGCTGCTCGTCCTCTCGCTCTACATGCAGATCGCCAAAGGGATGGGCGCGTTCGAAACGGGCGTGCAACTGCTCGCCCTAGCAGGTGTGATGGTGATCGCCGCGCCGCTGGCGGGAGCACTGTCGAGTCGCTTCGGGGCGAAGTGGATCATCACGATTGGCATGACGTTGGAAGCGACGGCGTTGATCTGGATGAGCCGTACCCTTTACTCCGACACGCCGCTGAACACGCTGACCCCGCCGCTGATGATTTACGGCGCGGGCTTCGGCTTGTCGATTGCGCAGATGGCGAACCTCGTGCTCTCGGACATCCCGTACACGAAAGCCGGAGTTGCTTCCGGTGCGGTCAACACAATCCGGCAGGTGGGCGCGGCGCTGGGCATCGCCATCATCGGCGCGGTGATGTTCGGGGTCTTCGCCAGCGCCGCGATTCCGCTGGTCGAGCAGAGTACCGCCTTCGAGGACTTCGGCGCGCGCGTCGGCGCGAATACGCAGATCGCGCCGGCGTCGCGGGCGCTCGGCACGCTGATCGGCAGCTTCGGCGATACGGCAAAGTCCGCCTTGATCGACCAACTGAACAATAACGAGGGCTTCGATAACTCGGTCGATCCGCTCGACATGATCTTGGCGAATCTGCCGACGGCGGCACGTGCCGGATTGAAGCTGACCGGCGTCAACCTCGACGATCCGGCGGTCGTCGCCCAGATTCGCAGCGACTTGCAGCCCGACCTCGACATCTTGGAAGCGGGTATCCTCGAACCGTTGGCGGTCGGCTTCTCGCAGGCAGCCCGCGCCGCGACCGGAACTGCCTCGATCTTCGTGGTCTGCGGCGCGATTTCGTCGCTGCTGCTGCCCAACTCCAAACGCGACGAACCGGAGGGCGAGCGGGTCGCGGTCATGGCGCACTAGCTGCTCGTGTAATCAAGGCATCATCGGTAGGGGCGCACGGCTGTGCGCCCCTTTTTTGCGCGGACTCGCATTTGCGCGAAAATTCGCTGCGCCGGATCACCCCTTTTTCCGGTATGCTCTGATCATGATCCCGATCAATCTGCGCAAGGAGTAAAGAGCCGATGCACATTGTCCACGTTGACATGCAAGTCAAGCCGGAATTCCTTCATCCGTTCCGTGATGCGACCGTCGAGAACGCCAGCAACAGCATTCAAGAGCCGGGCATCGTCCGCTTCGACCTGCTCCAAGACAACGATGCCGAAGGGCATTTTCGCTTGGTCGAGGTCTATCGCACGCCCGCCGATGCCGACCTGCACAAGCAGACCGCCCACTACCAGAAGTGGCGCGATACCGTCGCCGAGATGATGCTCACGGCGCGGACGAGCGTCAAGTTTATGAATATTTATCCTGAGGATTCCGGCTGGGTCTAGCCGGGTGCTGGGGGTCTGACAGGAGTGGGTTTTTCACTCTGGGCTGACCTCACCCCTAAATCTCCTCTCCATTGCATAGAGAGGGGACTTTAAACACCCTTTGTAACCTGTTTTTACCCGCTCTCCACAACGTGGAGAGGGGACAGGAGCGGAGTCGGTTTTTGCCCTGATAACAAACGCGCCGACTGATTGGTTCCAGTCGGCGCGCGGCGGTCGGGTCTACGGTTTTGCTCGGTGCGGTAAGTTGCTCTCCGCGACGTCCGCATCCACCGGAATTTGCTTGGATGCCGGGCGCACCGGATCATCCGGCACCCCGAAATCCCCGGCGAGGGCTTCGATCTGGGTCATCGCGTCGTAGTCAAACTCTTGATACTGGCAAATATCGCACTTCCACGCGGGCATTCGCGGAACGCTCAGGAGCATCCCATGATGGACACAGGAATAAGTCGCCAATTCCGGTTGTAGAAACCCGATTTGGCAGCGAGGGCAGGGCACTTTTTCAGTCATAGGATTAAACCCCTCCTTAGAAACGTGCTACTGTTCAGGGAAGCGGTAGCGGGTGACGATCCCCCAGTCTGATGGGGGCCAATAACGGATGACTGCTTCGCCGATGATGCGATTTTTCGTCACCGGACCAAAAGCGCGGGAATCGCGGCTGTTATTCCGGTTATCGCCCATAAAAAAGAATTCATCTGCGCCAAGCTGCCATGAACTATCGTTACACGAGCGTGTACAGGGTTCTTTGATGTACGGCTCGTTGAGTGGCGTCTCGTCGATATAGACTTGTCCGTCGCGCAGCGAGACCGTCTCGCCGGGCAGCCCGATCAGCCGCTTGATCAGCAAGGGTTCGTTGGGTGTGCCGTCGTCGCCCGGCGGGTCAAAGACCACGATGTCGCCGCGCTGCGGGTCGCCCAGCAGGTAATTGGCGCGGCTGACGATCAAGAACTGATCCGCCCAGAAGTTCGGCTGCATACTGGGTCCCTCGATGTAGAAGCGCACCGAGGCGAGATTGACCAGTGTGTAAAACAACCCGATCAAGATGATAGTTTCGAGAAGTTCACGCACGAAAGTTGACCGCTTTAATTTCGGACGAGGCATCTGTTCCGGGAGCGTCGCCGTTAGTGTCGTCGAGATCATTGCGTCTCCTGCGCATGGTAACCCGGCATGACATTCCAGTCCGCCGGAGGCCAGTAGCGGATCAGCGCTTCACCGATCAAATTCTGGCGCGGGACGGGTCCGAAAGCCCGTGAGTCGCTGCTGTGGTTACGATTATCGCCCATCACGAAATACTCGTCTTGACCGATCACCCACGTTTCATCCGGGCAGTGTCGCGCGTCGCAGGGTTCGTTGATGTACGGCTCGTTGAGCATTGCGCCGTTGACGTAGACCCGCGTATCACGGATTTCCACTGTATCGCCGGGCAAGCCGATCACCCGCTTGATGTAATCTTCGGTCGGGTCTTCGGGATACTGAAAGACGACGATTTGACCGCGCTGCGGTTGGTCGAGCAGATAATGCGCGCGGCTGACGATTAAGAACTGCCCGGTATAGAAATTCGGCTGCATACTGGGACCGTCGACGACGAAACGCGCCGTCGCCAAGTTGACGAGCGCGTAGAGGAGGGCAACCAAGACGATGGTTTCGCCGATCTCTCGGAGGCTGGAACTCGATCTTCGGTATTGAAGCCGGGGGCGCGAGAGTGTTTCTGCCGGTGCTGGCTGCAAGGCTGTTCTCGTTTCTTCAAGCATTTGTTCGCATTATAAACCCGCAGACGGTCACCGACAATGCGAACTTACCTTTCTTTACCAATTCTTAGCTTTGCGGTCGCTTGTGCAGCGCGGATTAGGTCTCGCGCTATAATGAAAAGTATATACGACGAACCAGCTGAGCGAGGCGTGCTTTGGAACGCATCCTGATCGTTGACGACGGGCATGAAAACCGGGAATTTATCGCCGAATACGTCCTCCAACCGAATGGCTACGAGGCGTTGATGGCGAAAGACGGCAAAGAGGGGCTGGAGATGGCGATTGCCGAGCACCCCGATTTGATCTTGCTCGACTACCAACTACCGCGTATGAACGGCATCGAGGTGCTGGAAGCGATGGCGGAGCAGGGACTAAACATCCCGGTGATCCTGATGACGTTTTACGGCTCGGAGGAGGTCGCCATTGAGGTTTACCGGCTCGGCGTCCGCGATTACGTCAAGAAGCCGTTCACGGTCGAGGAGATGATGTTCGCCATCGAGCGCAGCCTCGGCGACGTGCGCCTGCGTCGCGAGAAAGACGCGCTGACCGAACGGCTCATTCAGGCGAACCGCGACCTCCAGAACCGGCTGCAAGAACTGAACGTCCTGTATGGTATTGGCAAGTCCGTCACCAGTCTGATGGAATTGGATCAACTGCTGCCGCGCATCGTGGACGCCGCGATCAAAGTCACCGGGGCGGAAGAAGGCGCGCTCAGCTTGATCGAGGCGGATCAACTGGTCTTCCGGGCGGTCAAGCAGCAGACGATGGCGCACGCGCAGGCGGTCAACACGCCCTGTGACGATCAGGTGGCGCTGCACGTCGTCCAGCATGGTCAACCGCTGCTGCTGACGCCGGAGCAGCTTGAGCGCGCGCAGCGCGCGGCGCTCTCGGTCGCTGCCGCGCCGCTCATGATCCGCAATCAGCCCATCGGCGCGCTGAGCGTCACGACGCTCTCCAGCGATGGACATGCCTTCACGAAGTACGACAGTGCGCTCTTGAGCGCGCTCACCGACTACGCCGCCATCGCCGTCGAGAACTTCCACAACCTCGCGGCGCTCGAAGAGATGAAATCGTGAGGGCAGTTTGTGGTGGCTGTTTTGCCCCCCTCTCCGTAGCGAGAGGGGTAGGTTTTTAACTCCGCGCCGACCTCAACCCAAAATCCCCTCTCCATTATATAGAGAGGGGACTTTAAACACCCTTTATAACCTGTCTTTACCCCCTCTCCCTACGGAGAGGAGTTGGGGGTGAGATTGTAGGGGCGGAACTAAGTTCCGCCCCTACGCAGTGTACCTAGCCTCAGATCGAGCGCATTTGCCCGCCGTCGACGCGTAGCGTCGCGCCGGTGATGTAGCTGGCGGCGGGCGAGAGCAGATAGGCGGCGGCTTGCCCATACTCGTCGATGGTTCCCAACCTACCCAGCGGGATGTTCTTCAGGCTGCGCGCCCGCGCGTCGTCAAAGCTGATCCCCAGCCGATCTGCCGTCCCTTGATCGAGGTGGGCGACGCGATCCGTATCAATCCGCCCCGGAATCAGGTTGTTGACGCAAATGTGATCCCCGGCGAGTTCGTCCGCCAGCGTCTTCATCAGCGCCACGA
Organism: uncultured Chloroflexia bacterium; assembly: GCA_963826685.1. Lineage (GTDB taxonomy): Bacteria > Chloroflexota > Anaerolineae > Aggregatilineales > Phototrophicaceae > Flexifilum. The sequence continues at coordinate 375,538 of CAWGYC010000017.1, forward strand.
CCCCGGCGCGCATCACGCTCGACAGCACCAGCCGTTCAATCGGTTCTTTGACCGACGACGACGTGCTCACCAAAATCGCGCCGCCGTTGGTCATGTAGGGGATCGCGGCGCGGATCATGCGGACGCTGCTCATCAGCGTGAGTTCAAAAGCTGACTGCCATTGATCGTCGCTGATTTCCTTGAAGTAGATGGCAGGGGGACCGCCCGCGTTGACGAACAGCCCGTCGACGCGCCCCCAGTGCGTCACCGTCTGGTCGATCCACGAGTTAATCGCCGCTGGATCGGTCAGGTCGCAGGCGATGCCGAGCGTTTCCGCGCCGAATTCCTGCGCCAGTGTGGTCGCCGCCTGCTCGATGTCCAGCGCCTCGCGGCTGCACAGCGAGACGCGCGCGCCTTCCCGTGCCAGCGCCCGCGCCGTCCCATAGCCGAGTCCCTTGCTGGCGGCGGCGACCAGCACAACCTTGTCTTTCAAGCCTAAGTCCATTGGGTATCCTTATCTCTTAACTCATGGATTCAGGATGCGAAACGGCGGCACCGCGATCACGACCGCGACCGCCGCCTGATTTTACTGATCCTGTCCATGAGGCTGCGCTTGAATTGTCGGGTGAAGCCGCGTTCCCGCATGATTACGCTAAGTCGCTGCTTTGGGTTAAGGGGCTGCTCAGATGCTTGCGGATAACGTTGAGTAAGTCAGACGCGCGGAACGGCTTGGTCAGATAATCCGTCGCGCCCAGTTTTACGCTGGCGGCGAGAATCTCTTCGCTGGGCGTCGCCGAGACAAACACGAGGGGGATATGCGCTGTGACGGGCGCGGCGCGGAGCGCTTTCAAGACGCCGTAGCCGTCGAGCTTGGGCATCAGCACGTCACAGATCACGAGGTCAGGCATTGACTCTTGAGCACGTTCGACGCCCTCGACGCCGTTTTCAGCTCCGATCACCGTAAATCCTTCCAATTCAAGGATTTCCAGTGTGTTGGTCAGGATGAGCGGATCGTCTTCAATGACAAGTACCGTTGCCAAAAGCCTACTCCAAATTACGCCGTTCCAGCCTACCGAGCACAGGAGCTTACAAATCGCTCACGCTTGCGGAAGATACTACCCGCGAATATCACTTGAGGAAAGACCTGACTTTTGTCTCATGCCGGTATTTTTACCAGATGTGCGGGCTGAATCGCAACCTTAGCTGTCGTCGTGCCGCAGGTGATCGTCGAACAGCGTGCTAAGCGCTGCTACCACGATGCGAAAATGCGCTCAGCGGCGGCGATAGTCGCCTCGACGTCGGCGGAGGTGTGGGCGGTGCTCATGAACGCCGCCTCGAACTGGCTCGGCGCGAAGTAGAAGCCCGCCTCAAGCATGGCGTGGAAGAACTTGGCATAGCGTTCGGTGTCGGCGTACTGCTTGGCGGTCGCGTAGTCGCTGATCTCGACGCCCGCCTGCTTAAGGAAGTAGAAGCCGAACATGCTGCCGCAGAGCGCGTGCTGCATCGGGACGTCGTGGGCTTCGGCAGCGGCGGCGATGCCGCGCACGAGTTGATCGGTCAGCCGTTCCAGCGGCTCAAGCACACCCGGTTCCAACAGCACGCGGATCGTCTCTAGCCCGGCGGTCATCGCCAGCGGATTGCCCGACAGCGTGCCCGCTTGATACATCGACCCGGCGGGCGCGACGTGCTCCATGATCTCGCGTTTGCCCGCATACGCCCCGACCGGCAGCCCGCCGCCGATCACCTTGCCCAAACAGGTTAAATCCGGGTCGAGCTTGGCGGGTTTCTGGTAACCGCCTTCCGAGGCGCGAAAGCCGGTCATCACTTCGTCGAGGATGAAGACTGCGCCGTTGGATCGGCATAGTGCTTGCAGACCTTCCAGAAAGCCCGGTTTCGGTCCCACGAAGCCCATGTTGGCGGCAATCGGCTCGACGATCACGGCAGCGATCTCGCCGGGATTCTGCGCGAATAGGTCGCGCACGGCGTCGAGATCGTTGTAGGGAGCGGTCAGCGTGTTGGCGGCTGCGCCCGCCGGGACGCCCGGCGAATCGGGCAAGCCGAGCGTCGCCACGCCGCTGCCCGCCTGTACCAGCAGCATGTCGGCGTGACCATGATAGCAGCCCGCGAACTTGACGATCTTCTCGCGCCCGGTGTAGGCGCGCGCCAGCCGAAGGGCGCTCATGGTCGCTTCGGTGCCGCTGTTGACGAAGCGGATCATCTCAATCGACGGGATGGTGTCGATCACGAGCTGCGCCAGTTCGTTTTCGAGGGCGGTCGGCGCGCCGTAGCTCGTCCCGCGCGTGACCGCTGTTTGCAGCGCCGCGACCACGCGCGGATGCGCGTGACCGAGCACCAGCGGTCCCCACGACAGCACGTAATCGACGTAACGGTTGCCGTCGGCGTCCCAGATGTAGGCACCCTCGCCGCGCTCGATGAAGCGCGGCACGCCGCCGACACTGCGAAAGGCGCGTACCGGGCTGTTGACGCCGCCGGGGATGATCTGCTTGGCTTGCTCGAACAAGCTCTCGGATTTAGCTGTTTTCATGGATTTTGCGCTCGCTGCTGTACTCGTGAACAAAATCGACCAGCCGCCGCACGTTCTCGACTGGCGTCTCCGGCAGAATGCCGTGACCGAGGTTGAAGATGTGCCCCGGTCGCCCGTCCGCTTGATCGAGGATGCGCTGTGCTTGGGGCTTGAGCGTGTCCCATGACGAGAACAGCGCCGTCGGGTCGAGGTTGCCCTGCACGGCGACGTCGCCCAGCCGCGCCCACGCAGTGCCGAGGTCGATGCGCCAGTCGACGCCGATCACGTCGCCGCCCGCCGCTCGGATCGATTCCAACATGCCGTTGGTGTTGGTGCCAAAGTGGATCACCGGCACGCCGCTGCTGGCGGCGATCTCAAGCGCGCGGCGGCTGTAGGGCAGCACGTAGGTGGCGTAGTCGGCGGGGCTGAGTTCGCCGACCCAACTATCGAACAACTGCAAGGCATTCGCGCCCGCTTGTGCCTGCGCCAGTAGATATTCCCCGGCGACTTCCGCCAGCTTGCCCAGCAGTTGCTGCCACGCTGCCGGTTCGCGCCGCATGAACGACTTGGCGATCAGGTGATTTTTGCTCCCGCTGCCCTCAATGGCGTAGGATGCCAGCGTGAACGGCGCGCCGCTGAAGCCGATCAGCGGTTTGTCGCCCAATTCTGCTCGCGCCAGCTTGATCGCGTCGAGCGTGAAGCCGAGGCTCTCTTGCGGCGGCGTCACCCGCAGCCGATCCACGTCGGCGACGGTGCGGATCGGGTTGTAGATCACCGGACCTTCGCCGTGAATGAAGTCGAGTTCCAGCCCCATGCCGACCAGCGGCGGCAGGATGTCGGCGAAGATGATCGCCGCGTCGAGGTCGAACGCCTTGATCGGCTGGAGCGTCACCTCGCAGGCGAGTTCCGGTGTGTGGATCAGTTCCAGCATCGAGCAGCGCTCGCGCAGGGCGCGGTATTCGCTCATGTAGCGTCCGGCTTGGCGCATCAACCAGATCGGCGTCGCGTCGGTCGGTTGGCGTCGGCACGCGCGCATAAAACGGCTGTTTTCCGGCATCATAATCCTCAGGGGTTGGTCGTAGGGGCACGATATATCGTGCCCCTACCTTTGCGTCTTTGCGTCTTTGCGTTGAATCTCTTTTCTTGTCTTTACTCGCTCAACCACCGCGCCGCGTCGAGCGCGAAGTAGGTCAGGATCATGTCTGCGCCCGCGCGCTTGATGCTGATCAGGCTTTCCAGCGCGCAGCGGCGCAGATCGATCCAGCCGTTGGCGGCAGCCGCGTGGAGCATGGCGAACTCGCCGCTGACCTGATAGGCGGCGAGCGGCAGATTGTAGGCGGCGCGCACGTCGGCGATCACGTCGAGGTAGGGCAGGGCGGGCTTGACCATCAGCATATCCGCGCCCTGTTCCACGTCGAGCGCCACTTCCTTGAGCGCCTCGCGCCGGTTGGCGGGATCCATCTGGTATTCGCTGCGGTCGCCGAACGACGGCGGGCTTTCGGCGGCGTCGCGGAACGGTCCGTAGAAGCCGCTGGCGAATTTGGCGGCGTAGCTCATGATGGCGACGTGATCGAAGCCGGACTGATCCAGCCCCTGCCGGATTGCCGCGACCATGCCGTCGATCATGCCCGACGGCGCGATCACGTCCGCGCCCGCTTCGGCGTGGACGACCGACGCCCGCGTGATGATCTCCAGCGTCGGGTCGTTGAGCAGGTAGCCCTCCGGCAGATGTGCCGTGTAGTGTTCGTCGCCGGGCGTGTTGATGATCCCGCAGTGACCGTGATCGGTGTACTCGCAGCAGCACATGTCGCTGATGACGACCAACTCCGGCGCGGCGTCCTTGATGGCGCGGATCGCCTGCGGCACGATCCCGTTCGGGTTGTAGTTCTCGCTGCCGCACGAGTCCTTGTGCTCCGGGATGCCAAACAGCACCACCGAAGGAATCCCGACGGCGCTGATCTGCTTCGCCAGCGGCGCGAGCTGATCGACCGACCACTGGAACTGCCCCGGCATCGAGGCGATGGCGCGCTGCTGGTCGCGCCCGTAGCGCACGAAGAGCGGATAGATGAAGTCGGCGGGGCTGAGCGTCGTCTCGCGCACCATCCGGCGCAAATTCGCCGTGCGGCGCAGACGGCGCGGGCGTTCGGTCAAGCCGCGCTCGACTGGCGCGGCATAAGGTTCGATCACGTTGACTGCTCCTGAAAATAGGCGCCAAGCGCCTCGATCATCCCGTCAAGGGTGTGGATCGCCGGTGCGACGGCGACGGTTAAGCCGAGCGCTTCGGCGCTGTGGCGGGTCTGCTCGCCAATACAGGCGATGGTCACCCCGGCGAGGTCGTCGACTGCGCCGCCCTCAGCTGCTAAGCGTTCGGTGAAATAGCGGGCGGTTGACGAACTGGTGAAGCTGATGGCATCGACTTGCCGCGCCCGCAGCAGCGGCAGCAGTTGGACGCCGCCGCGCCCGCGTACCGTCTGGTAGGCGGTGACGGCGATCACGTCCGCGCCGCGCGCCGAGAGCGCATCGCGCAGTGCGGGGCGCGCGACCGCCGACTGCGGCAGCAGAATCCGCTGCCCCGGCGTGATCGTCAGCGCGTCGGCGAGTCCGTCGGCGCTGAAGTCGTCGGGGATGGTGGTTACGTCTACGCCGAGCCACTCGCGGGCGGCGTCGGCAGTCGCCGAACCGACAGCGGCAGCGGTCGCTCCGCTGAGGGTTAAGCCCAGTCTTTGCAGTTCTTCTTCGAGGATCATGACGGTGTTGGCGCTGGTCAGCACCAGTAGGTTGAACTCACTTTGCAGCGCCGCGTCGAGTTCGCGGGTGTCGTCCGGCGGCACGATGGCGATGCACGGATAGCGGATCGGTGTGGCGCCGTAATTGTGCAGCACCGTATCCAGCGAACCTGCTTGGTGCTGCGCGCGCGTGTTGACGATCCGCCGTCCGGTTAAGCTCATGAAAGTGACTCCAATAACTGCGCCGCGCCTTGCGCCAGCGCTTGTCTTGCCAGTTCGCGCCCGACCGCCTCGGCTTCGTCCGCCCCGGCGATCATCGCCACGTCGATCTGCTGCGCGCCGTCGAGCGAGTTGACCCGCCCGCGCAGGTGCAGGTTGCCTTCCTCGATTACGGCGTAGGCGGCGACCGGCAGCGAGCAGCCACTGCCGAGTTCGCCCAAGAAGGCGCGCTCGGCGCTGACGGCGGTGGCGGTCGGCTCATGCGTGAGCAGTGCCAGCAGGTCGCGCGATTCGGCATCGTCGCGGCACTGGATGCCCAGCGCGCCTTGTCCCGGCGCGGGCAGCAGCCTATCGAAATCGATCCGTTCGCTGATCACGGCAGCTTTGCCCAGTCGATCTAGCCCGGCGAACGCCAGCAGGATCGCGTCGTAGTCGCCGTCAGGGTCGAGCGCCTTACGGATGCGCGTATCAACATTGCCGCGAATGTCGCGCATTTGCAAATCAGGGCGGGCGTGCAGCAGTTGGGCGGCGCGGCGGCGACTGCTGGTGCCGACGCTCGCGCCGGTTGGCAGGGTCGCCAGCGTATGCCCGGCGCGGCTGACCAGCGCGTCGGCGGGGTCGGCGCGTTTGGGGATTGCCCCAACGGTCAGCCCGTCGCCGAGTTCGGTCGGCAAATCCTTGAGGCTGTGGACGGCGCAGTCGATTTCGCCGCCGCGCAGCGCGGCTTCCAATTCCGCCGTGAACAAGCCCTTGCCGCCGACCAGCGGCAGCGGTTGATCGAGCACGCGGTCGCCCTGCGTCGAGATCACGGTGATTTCGACCTTCAGGTCAGCATAGGCGGCGCGCAGCAGCCCCGCGACGTGATCGGTTTGCCAGCGCGCCAATGCCGAGCCGCGCGTGCCGATGCGGATCGTCCGGTCAGGCATGTTTGCGCACCTCGTCGGCGGCGAGCGCTTCATCATCATCGAGTCCGAACAAGTCGCGGACGGCGCTGGCGTAATTGGCGGCGTCGCCACCGGCGGCGTGCAGCTTGAGCCGGACAGTCGGCTCGTGCAGCAGCTTGCCGACCAGCCGGTGCGCCAGCCGCGCGATCACTGCTTCGGTGCGCGGGTCGCTGCTGTCGAGCCGGTTGATCGCCTGCGCGATCTCGTTATCGGCGACGGCGCGCGCCCAGCGCTGCAAGTCGGTGATGACCGGGACGACTTCGCGGCTGACGAGCCACTGATGAAACAGATCAGCTTCCGCCGCGATGATCGTTTCGACCGCCGGGACTGCCGCCTGTCGCTGTGCCAGATGCGCGTCGACCAGTGTTTGCAAATCGTCGAGGGCGTAAGCGGTCACGTTGGGCAGGTCGCGCGCCGCCGGATCGACGTCGCGCGGGACGGCAAGGTCGAGCAGCAGCAGCGGGCGCGCCTCCGGGCGGTCGCAGTCGGTCAAATCGTCGACGTTGATGACGGCTTGCGGCGCGCTAGTCGCCGCGATCACCACGTCCGCCCACGCCAGCGCCGGGCGCAGTTGGAGCCAGTCGAGCGCCCGCCCGTGAACATCGCGCGCCAGCGCCGCCGCGCGCTCGTAAGTCCGGTTGATGACGGTGATCGGGTGTCCGTCGAGCGCCAGCGCCGCCAACTGCGCCATCTCGCCCGCGCCGACGATCAGCACGCGCGCTTGATCGCCTCGCTGCTCGCTGGCGAGGCGGGCGGCGGTGTGGCTGACGCTGGTCGTGTGGCGGCTGATTTCGGTCTCGCTGCGGGCGCGCTTGCCGGTATGAACGGCGTGGGCGAACAGCCGCGAGAGGATCGTGCCGAGAGTCCCGGCAGCGTGGGCATCCTCAGCGGCGGCGGCGACCTGTCCCAAGACCTGCGCCTCGCCCAAAATCTGTGAGTCCAGCCCGCTGGCGACGCGGAGCAGATGCTTGACCGCCTCGTCATCGTGGCGCGTGTAGAGGTGCGGGCGCAGCACGTCCAGCGGCAGGTTGCCCAGCGCGGCGATATACGCCCTGATCTGCGCGGTCGTATTTTCGTCGCCGCCGCTGCTGCTCGCCGCGTAGATTTCGAGGCGGTTGCAGGTCGAAAGGATGGCGATCTCGCGCTCGACTTGCACCGGACAGCCCGTTCCGCGCAGGTCGGCGAGCGCTTGCGTGATTTGCTCGCCGGAAAGCGCGAACTGCTCGCGCAGGGCGAGCGGAGCCGTCCGATAGTTCAACCCTACCAGCGTGATCGCCACGATTTATCCTTTGCCTTGGTGAACTGATCTAAATCAAGCATCCGAATATATGAATTCTAGAGGCATAGCGAGCAGCCTCCCCACTGAGCTTTATCACGAGCCTCTACTGATGATTTGCCCCAACCGGACAGCAATCCGCCGGGCAAACGTCGTGGCTGGCGGCGAACGCCCCAATAGCCTTGCGCTCGCTGGCGCTGCTGATGCGCTCGACGATCAGGTCGCGCAGCATGGCGACGAACGCCGGATGCGTGCCGACCGTCTGCGCGCGGATCAGGTTCAGCCCGATCTCGTCGGCAAGCTGCTTCGCCTCCACGTCGAGGTCGTAGTTGACCTCCATGTGATCCGAGATGAAGCCGACCGGCAGCAGCACCACGTCGCTTGCGCCTTCCGTTTTGAGCGCGCGCAGCGTTTCGAGGATGTCCGGGGCGAGCCAAGGCTGGCGGGGCGACCCGCTGCGGCTCTGATAGACCAGCCGCCAAGCGCTGCGCCCGGCGCGCCCGGCGATCAAGCGGCAGGCTTCCTCAAGCTGGACGACGTAATTTGACCCCTGCGCCATGCTCTGCGGGATGCTGTGCGCCGTGAAGACCAGTTCGGCGGCGGCGCGACGCTCCGGGGGGATTTGCTCGAAGGCGGCTTGCGCGCGCTCGACGTTGGCGGCGATGAAGCCGGGATGATTGTAGAAGACGCGCAGCTTATCGATCTGCGGCGCGTCGGCGCCGATTTCGGCTTGGGCGCGGGCGATGTCCTCAAGGTACTGGCGGCAGCCGGAATAACTGCTGTAAGCGCTGGTGAAGATCGCCAGCGCGTGCCGGACGCCGTCGTCCGCCATCTGGCGCAGCGTGTCGGCGAGGTAGGGCGACCAGTTGCGATTGCCCCAGTAGATCGGCAGGTCGAGGTCGTGGGCGTCGAGTTCAGCCCGCAGGGCAGCGATCAAGGCGCGGTTTTGCTCGTTGATCGGGCTGACGCCGTCGAACAGTTCGTAATGATGGACGACCGTCTGCATCCGCTCGATGGGCACGTTCTTGCCGCGCAGGACGTTTTCGAGAAACGGCAGCACGTCGTCCATGCCTTCGGGTCCACCGAAGGAGACCAGCAGCAGAGCATCGTAATCGGGGGTCGCTTGAGCGTCAGGCGCGGCGGTAAGACTGTCATTCTGCATGAGTGTGTCCTCTAATCCGGGCATTAGGCTGGTTCGGCGCTCGCTTCAGGGTGCCGTGTCCCGACGACGAGTACACCGTCGCGGACTTCGACGGTGTAGGCTTCGACAGGGGCGCTGGCGATGCCGTCGATCACGCTGCCGCTGGCGAGGTCGTACTTGGCGTAATGCCACGGACAGACGACGGTGCAAGCATCGGCATCGACTTCGCCCTCGCTCAGCGGTCCGCGTGCGTGCGAGCAGCGGTTGCTGATGGCGTAGAACGCTGCCGCCGAGGTTGAACAGCGCGACCTGCTTGCCGTCGAGGTAGACGACCCGCCGCTCGCCGGGGGCGAACTCGCCAACCGGGCAGACTTCCGCCCACGCTTCGTGTTGGGCTGCGGGTGCTTCCGGCTCGGCAATCGCTGCGCCGCCCAGTGCGTCGAGCGCCTCGACCAGCCGCATGTTGGTGCAGGTGAACAGCGGCGTATCTTGCAGGGTGTAGCGGCTGGATTCGGTCTCGCGGAGTTCCTGCACCAAGTCGAGGAAATCGGCGGGTTCGTCGGTCTCAAAGCCAAGGATGAACTCGTAGTCGTCCAAGCCGAAACAGTAAGTCGTGTTGAGCTTGACGGCGGGGTACTTGCGCCCCACGTCGATGTGCTCGTCCATGATCCCCTGCCGCGCGTGCAGCGAGAGTTGATACCAGTCGCGCGTCTTGATGAACGGGTAGACGAACAGGTATTTCGCCTCGGACGGCTGGATGATCAGCCGTTCGTCGCTGCCGAGCGCGCCGCCGCGAATCTCGTAGATCGAGCGCTTGGTTTGCGAGAAGTAGGAGTAGACGATTTGCAAGTAAGCACCCATGCCGGTGCGGGCGATGGCGGTCGCCAGTTCGCCGAACGGCTGCGGCGACTCGGCAATCTGCCAGAGCAGCAGTTCGGCGTCGGCGCGCGTGCCCATCAAGCTGTAAGGGCGCAGCAGCATCCGGCGCTTGAAGCCCTCAAGCGTGGCGATCAATTCGCGCTTGTGGGCGGCTTGCTTCTCTGCGGGCAGCCGTCGCCACGCCGGGTCGAGCTTGTAGAAGGCGAAGCGAACGTACTGGCGCTTGGTCAGCCGGTCTTTAGGCTGATCCGGCGCGCGTTGGGGCGAGGCGGCATTGCCAAAACGCGAACTTTGCGGCATGATTCAGTTCCACTCGTTGTAATTCGTCGGAAAACCTCACAAAATATACAAAAATCTCATAAACTACGCAAGCGTGGATTGTCCTTGATTTTCCGTATCATTCTGCGCTATTTTCTTGTGAAATGTGTCACAATGTGTTTGGTTGAGCGGGAAGCGAGGGTTCGGGCGAGGCATTCCCCGCCCGCTTTCTTAGCAACTGCTCATGCTCAGGGCGCGGTCGCCAGCCAGTTTAGATCGTCCCAGCGATACGCATCCGTCAGCACGCGAAAGACCCTATTCACCAAGCGCGCGGTCGCTGAGTTTGCCGCGTCCGCGCTGATCAGTGGCGCGCTCAGCGTCAGCAGCAGCACGGAGCGATCAACGCTGGGCGTGAACACGCTGGCTTCAATGGACGTAACGCCTTGCGCGTCGAGCAGGTCGCCCAAGCGATGGAACGCCACCAGCGATTGATAGCTGGTCAGATGAGCGGGGAACAGCGCGGCGGCAGCGGCGGCATCACTTGAATCAAGATAGACCACTGCGACCAAAGCTCGTTCTTCGGTAGCAGTTGCGCTGTCGGCGATGGCGGTCAGCGTGTAAGCCGGCAGCAGCGCGTGATCGATTGTGGTACCGGGCTGCGGTTGGTCAGGGGATACCATGCTTACGGGCGACGTCATCGCGCCGTCCGCTGCCGATGAAATGTCCTCCGGTGCGATAAAGTACGCCTGAGTTACTGCTCCGTGCGCCGTGATTGCCTCGGCAGCGGCGCGGTAATCGGGCTGTTCAGCGAGGCTGTCACTGGCTCCGCTGATCGTGCTGGCGGTCAGCCGTAGCGCGTCAACATACTGCGAACTGGCGACAGTGCTCGCGTTCACCAGCACCGGCTGAGCGTAACCAAAACTACCGTCGAAGATGTTCGAGCCGTCGACGTTTCTCGCGCTGGGTTTTGTTCCGGCAGCGCAGCCGTCCGCGCTGCACAGCAGGCTCAAGCCGTGCGTTTCGCTGACTGTGTAGCCCCGCGCTGTGTGCGCGGCGATCACTGCGTCAGGGTCGAAAGCGCCTTCGAGGATCGTCACAGCAGCGGGATATTTGCCGTACTCGACCGCGCGGTCGATGCTGAACAGATCAAAACCCATCGTTTCCGGCACGGCGGCGCGTATGGTGAGTCCAATCTGGAACATCAGTTGTGGTCCAGCGGTGATACTCATGAGCGCATCCATGATGGGTCGGCGTTCAGCGCTGGGACGGTCAGCCATGTAGCGTTCGAAATCCTGATAAGAATGTACTTCAGGCGCGCCGGGATAGCTGGCGAAGATCGCCTGATAGTCCACGTAGGTCAGCCTTTCACGGGCGGGGGGTGTGTCCGGGATGCGCGCCAGCAGGTCAAGCAGGGGAGTGCTCACCTCTTGGGCGCTGGTAGGAACGATTCCGACGATCAGGATCAGCGCCAGCAGCAGGATCCGTTTGCGCACGATCAATCTCCTTTGCTTCGGCTGTTCGCTTGGTTCTATACTACAACAAGTTGATCCGGTTCGGATGCCTTGCAGGGGAGGGAAATAGGACTCATGTTGACCCAAGATGGTTGTCATCAGCGGCAGCAGCGCTTGCGGCAGTTGTTGGTCGAGCAGAAGCTCGACGCCGCCGTGATCAGCGACGCGCACGAGCTTTACTACTTCGCCGGTGTCTTGCTGCCGGATAATCCATTCAAATTGCCCGGTCTGCTCTGGATCGACGCCAGCCGCGCGTGGCTGATTGCGCCGGTGGGCTTTGAGGCGGTCGGCGTCGAGGACGTGACGACCTATATCTACAACATCGGCAGCACCACCAACGCCGATTGGCTGCGGGTGATCGAACCGCTGCTTGCCGCCAAGCTGGGCGGCTCGGTGTGGCGGATCGGCTATCAAGCCGAGTCGCTGAGTCTGCTGCTGGGCAGGGCGATTGACGCCAAGCTGCATCCTGACGAGTGGGTCGGCGTCGACGAGCTGATCAGCCAGATGGAGCGGCGCAAAGACGCCGACGAACTCGACCTGATCCGCCGCAGTATTCAGTGTGATCTGGCGGCTTATCACGCGCTCAAGCCGGTCATTCAGCCGGGCGTGCGTGAACTCGACGTACTGGCGGCGGCGACACAGGGCGCGATCTGGGCGGCGGGCGAGCAGATCTATCACAGCGGCGATTACCGCGCCGGTGCGCCCGGCGGCGCGGCGCGTGACCGCGAGATCATCGAGGGCGAGCAGTACATCGTCGATGCGTGGACGCGCTATCGCGGCTACTGGTCGGACTTATCGCGCGCGTTCGCGGTCGGCGGTCAGGCGAGCGATCTTCAGCAGTCGGTTTACGACCACATCAAAGCGATTCAGGAAGCCGTGCCGACCTTCCTCAAGCCGGGCATGGATGGGACGGAAGTTTGGCGCAAAGTCGATGCGCTGATCCGCGAGCATCCGGCGCTGAAGGCGACCGGCTTGACCCATCACGCCGGGCATGGTCTGGGCTTGCGCGCCCACGAGATGCCCGACCTCAATCCTAATCGTGGTGGTTTGATCGAAGTTGGGGCGGTGGTCACGGTCGAGCCGGGGGCATACCTCGAAGCCGAAGGCGTCTTCGTCCGGCTGGAGAACATGTACCTGATCACGCCCGACGGCGCGGAAAACCTCTCGGTACTGCCGATGAGCCTGCGGTAGAATGCGCTGCTTTACGCTAAAATCATGACGATACACGATTGACTAGGGTAATCTTGAAAGCCACGATCTTGATCTGCCTGCTCGCCGCTGCGCTGGCGGTGCAGATTTCCTTTGCCGACGAGGCGCCGTCTCCCTACGTGGCGACCGCCTACCAACGGGTCAACCTGTTCGATGGTCCCGGTATCAGCTACCGGCTGCGCGACAGCATTGCCGCCGGGATTCCGCTGAGGATCGTCGAGCGCAACAACGTGGGCACGTGGGTTCACATCCGCCGCACCGACGACAACGGCGTGGTGCTCGACGACGGTTGGGTCATCAGCGGTTATCTCAACCTCGACCCTGACCTAGATTTCGGCGCTGTGCCGGTCAACCTGTCGCTGCCCGATGCCGACTTGACGACCGCGCCCGCCCAACTGCGCCAACTGTACGCCGCGCCCGTAATCCCGCCGGTCAGCGCCGCGATGCGCGACCTCTACCTGCGCGGGCGCGACGAGCACCGCAATTACAGCTACGTGATCACGAAGGTGGGCGACAGTCTCACCGCCGACGCGCTCTACCTCAAGCCGATGAGCCTTGACCGGCGCGTGCTCGGCGCTTACGACTACCTCGACGCGACCATCAACTACTTCGCCGCCTCGACGCAGGTCGACAGCGCTGCTGCACGGATCGGCATGACCTCGTACACCGTGCTTGACCCGATGTGGGCGGACAAAAACGTCTGCCAGCGTGGCGAAACGCCGCTCGACTGCGAGTACCGGCGCAAGCGACCAAGTATCGCCTTGATCCTGTTCGGTCCCAACGACGTGCTCCACAGCAGCGACGTTGAGTTCAACGTCAACATGCGCGCTATCGTGGACGACACCATCAATCACGGTATTATTCCGGTGCTCTCGACCTTCAGCTACGATCCGGGCATGGGACTGTGGAATCAGTCGGTCAACTTCAACGACCGCTTGGTCGAGATCGCCGCCGATTACCAAGTCCCGCTGATCAACTTGTGGCTCGCGGCGCGGGCGCTGCCCAATTACGGGCTGGAAAACGATCAGACGCACATGAAACACTGGGGGTACGATTATCTCAAATTCGACGATGGCTACGTCGCCTATTCCGGCGCGGCGCTCCGCAACCTGCTCTCGATACGGATGCTCGATGAAATTCGCACGACCGTTATGCTCGATCCCAGTGCGGCGGGGTGATGCCTTGAATGGTTTTCTTGTAGGGGCAGGCAACCGAAGGTTGCACCGCGCCATGCCCCTACTGTTTGTGCTGCTGGTGATTTTGCTCGCTGCTTGCGCGCCAGCGAGTGGCGGCGATCCCGCCAAGACGGTCGAGCAGTATTTGACCGCCAAAGTCGCCGGTGACGAGGCGGCGATGCGTCCGCTGTTGTGCAGCGCCATGGAAGCTGACCTCAGCCGCGAGGCGTCGTCGTTCGCTGCGGTCGACGCCAAGCTGACCGGGATGTCCTGCACCCTCGACGGCGAGACGGATACTGTGACCTGCGCCGGGCAGATCGACGCGACCTATGGCGCCGAGCAGACCAGCTTTCCGCTGACCTCGTACACGGTAGTGCAGGAGGATGGCGAGTGGAAGTGGTGCGGAGAAGCCCCATGATCCGGCGTAGTCTCTCCCGTGAAAATCTTTATGCGCTGGCGTTGTGCCTGATCGTCATCTTGCTGTTCGTCGTGACCAGCGACTCCGCGCCGCAGTGGATTTATCAGGGCTTTTAGATTTTATGCGAACCCGGCTAACCTCACCCCTAAATCCCCTCTCCCTAGGAGAGGGGACTTTAAAACGCGCGAACTGCCTTTCCCCCTCTCCTAGGGAGAGGGGGAGTTGCGCGCAGCGCGGCGGGGGTGAGGTATGACCTTCGACCTGACCACCATCCTGATTTTCGTCGTCGGGGCGCTGCTATACGCGGCGCTGCTCCCGGTGCGCTGGCGCGGCTGGGCGCTGCTGATCGCCAGCGTGATCCTGATCTATCGCTTGCAGCCGCCGCTGCCGATCCGCTACAGCGATTTCATCCTGCCGACCGCGACCATCGTGATTACCGTCGCCTGCTGGTGGTTCACCCGCTCGCCCGATCAGGCGGCGGATCGGTCGGATCGGCTGACCTTCGGCGTGATCGCGCTGCTGGTGATCGGTATGGCGCTGATGCGCTTCATCGACGCCGATTACCGCCTGACCGCCTCGCGCCCGCCCGAACCGCTGGCGGTGCTGGTCGCGCTGGCGCTGGCGACCGCGATTGTCCTCGGCGCGTCGCTGCTGGTGACGCGGATCACGACGCCCGACAATCACACCCGTGTCCAGAAGCGCACGCTCTGGTTCTTGATCCTGCTGATCGTCGTCCTGTTCATCGCCCTCAAGAGCGAACCCTTAGCGACCGAAGTCGCCCGCGCGTGGCGCGGCGGGGCAGGGCAGGATACGACGCTCGCCGCCTTCACCGACCTCAACTGGCTCGGCTTCTCTTACGTCGCCTTCCGCTTGATCCATACGCTGCGCGACCGCCAAAGCGGGCTGCTCCCGGCGCTCGGCTTGCGCGAGTACGTGACCTACGTGATCTTCGCGCCCGCCTACATCGCCGGACCGATTGACCGCGCCGAGCGTTTCAGCGCCGACTTTCGCGCGCTGCCGGAAAAAGTCGGCTTGGACGGCGCGCGCTTCAGCGAGGGTTTCACCCGCATCACGATTGGCATCTTCAAGAAGTTCGTGATCGCCGACAGCTTGGCGCTGGGTATGGCGCTCAACCCGACCAACGCGAGTCAAGCGAACTCTACGCTTGGATTATGGCTGCTGCTCTACGGCTACGCGCTGCGGCTCTACTTCGACTTCAGCGGCTACACCGACGTGGCGATTGGCATCGGCATTTTGTTGGGGATCAAGCTGCCGGAGAACTTCAGCCGCCCCTACCTGCGCACCAACATCACCGTCTTCTGGCAAAATTGGCACGCGACGCTGAGCGCGTGGGCGCGTTCCTACATCTTCTCGCCGCTCTCGCGCTGGCTGCTGATGCGCAAGCCAAGACCGTCGCCGACGCTGATCGTTCTGCTGACGCAAACGGCGACGATGGTCACAATCGGGCTGTGGCACGGCATCTCGCTCAACTTCCTGATCTGGGGGATTTGGCACGGCGTCGGCTTGTTCGTCCACAAGCAGTGGAGCGACCGCACCCGCAAGTGGTATCGCTCGCTCAACGACCAGCCGCGCCGGAAATGGGCGTGGACGGTCGTCGGCTGGCTGATCACCTTTCACTACGTCGTGTTGGGCTGGGTCTGGTTCGCGTTACCAACCGTCAATCAATCGCTGCACGTCTTCGGTGGCTTGTTCGGGATCGGGCTATGATGACGGGCTGGCGCTTCCTCCTCCGCGTGATCGTCAAGGCGGCGGTGCTGTTCGTGCTCGCCAATCTGGTCTTCGCGTGGCTCGATCCGATGGAGGCGTTAGGGCGCGTCTCGCTCTACAACGTTGTCCTGCCGGGGCGCGAGCGGCTGCCTTATGGCGAGAATCCGTCCGAGTCCTACAACCTCAACCTCTACAACGTCCCGGCGATGTTCGCCTCGCTATCGGTCGCCCGCGCTAAGCCAGCCGAAGAATACCGCGTCCTGCTGATTGGCGACTCGGCGACGTGGGGCTGGTTTCTGCAACCGGGCGAGACCTATGCCGCCAATCTCAACGCGGCGCACTTGACCAGCGCCGACGGGCGGGAGATCGTCGCCTACAACCTCGGTTACCCGATCATGTCGCTGACCAAAGACCTGCTGCTGCTCGACTACGCTATGCAGTACCAACCTGATCAGATCGTCTGGCTGGTGACGCTGGCGTCGTTCCCGCGCGATAAGCAGCTTTATCCACCGCTGGTGCAGAACAACGCCGAGCGAACCCGCGACTTGATCGCCCGCTATGATCTGGCGCTCGATCCGCACGACGCGCGCTTCGTCGACGCCGATTTCTTAGGCAAAACGATTGTCGGGCGGCGCCGCCCGCTCGCCGATTTGCTGCGCTTGCAGTTGTACGGCTTTTCGTGGGCGGCGACCGGCATCGACCAGAAAATCCCCACCGATTACACCCCTCATGCCGTCGATTTCGACACCGACGTCTCGTGGGAGAGCTTCACCGACCCGGCAACGCTGACGACTGACGACCTCGCTTTCGACGTGCTGGCGGCGGGCATCGAGCGGGCGGGCGCTGTGCCGATCACCGTCGTCAACGAGCCGATGTTCATCAGCAGCGGCGAAAACAGCGACCTGCGTTACAATGCCTTCTATCCGCGCTGGGCTTACGATCAATATCACGACTTGATCGTGCAGCAGGCGGCAGATCGTGGCTGGCGCTACCTCGATTGGTGGGATCGCATCCCGGATAGCGATACCTACACTGACAGCCCTGTGCACCTCACGCCTGCCGGGTCGCGCCGGTTGAGCGGCTGGCTTGCCGAGACGATTGTTGACGTATCAGCCCCATGAGGTCTTGGATTCGGTGTAGGGGCGTTCGATTGAGCGCCTCTACGGGCACCCTGAATATGAGGACACGATCAATGGACGCCAGCGGCGTGATCGCCGATTTGCCGGAACGCTTTCGACCCGCTTATGAGCGGATCGAAAGTCTACAAGCGCAGCCTCGCTATGTGGGCGCGTTCATCTTCGGCTCGCTGGCGCGCGGCGAGGCGACCGACGTCAGCGACTTTGACGTCAAGGTGATCACCGACGCGGACAGCACGTGTACGAACATCAACCACCCATTTGTTGAGGGCGTGAAGCTCGACGTCACCTTTGTCTCGATCCGCCAGCAAACCGATTTTACCGAGCAGGAGATCAGCAAGGGCGAGCGCATCCCGATGATCGCCGAGTCGATTATCATCTTCGACAAGACCGGCGAGCTAGCGGCTCTGAAACGGCGTGCTCAAACCGTGACGCGAAAAGCAGCCAGCCCCGACGAGTATCAACTGATGCAGTTCATGGCGTATCACCTCGACAATAAAGTCACGCGCCAGATTAATGTTGATCCGGCGGGCGCGCTGCTGTCGATGGGGATGGGGCTGAATGAACTGCTGCATTTGCACTATAAAATTCGCGGGCAGTGGGTGGTCAGCGACAAGCGGCTGCTGGGTGATCTCGCCCGCTGGGATGCGCCCTTCGTGCCGCTGCTGCGGGAGTTCGCTTTAGCGGTCGATCTGCAACAGAAATATGCTTTGTGGGAACGGATCGTCGATTACGTCGTAACGCCGATTGGCGGTCGCCAGCCGATTGACGAAAATAACTGCCAATGTGATCAATGCCGGGCGGACTTGGCGAATTTCGCCTAGCCGACCAGCAGCTATAATCGTGTGCCTGACGAACCAATCTGCTTAAGGACTGACAATGGATGAGAGCACCGTGCGCGAAAACCTGCGCGACTACATCAAGCGCGAGCTGATCCGCGACGAAGATTACGACCTGACCGACACCGAAGGGATCGTCACCGGCGGGCTGATGGACTCGTTCGCGCTGGCGGAGTTCGCCGTCTACGTCGAGAGCGAGTTCGGCGTCTACATCCCTGACCCCGACTTGACCGTCATGAAGATGGACACGCTCGACCAGATGACCGCCCGCGTGCTGCGCGACCTGAAGTGACCATGCGCGAGACGTCTCACGATACTGGCGACGCCCTGCGCGACCTCGCCCAGTCTACCGCCGATTTTTACGCGCGCTTCGACGTCGTGCCGCAGCGCGAGAATGCCATCATGAACTTCGAGGAAGAAGTCCGCGAGTTGATCGATGCGGCGCGGGCGGGCAGCGATCTCGATCACATTGCCGAAGAGAGCGCCGACGTCTTAGTGACGGCGCTGGGCGTCTGCTTCGCCAGCGGCATCGACGTGGATCGCATCATCCGGCAAGTTTACGCCGTGATCGCCAAGAACGACGCTAAGACTCACGAGACCCACGTCGTCCACAGCGGCAAGATTCGCCGCCGTTCGAGTATCTCTGAAGGCTAGAGAATTGCTGACTCTCTCCACTCGCAGCGACTATCAAACGCTGCTCGATGCGGCGGCGCTGCAACCGAGTGACGCGCCCGCGATCACTTATCTGAGCAATTACGCCGACCCGGTGACGGTCACGCGCGCCGACTTCGCTCGCCACGCGCGCGCCTACGGATCGGCGCTGCGGGCGATGGGGATCGCGCCGCGCGACCTCGTGATCGTCGCGCATACGCAGAACCTCGAAAGCATTTATGCCTTCTGGGGCGCGCTGCTGATCGGCGCGATCCCGTCGATGTTCCCGACGCTGACCGAGAAGCTCGACCCCGACATTTACATGGCGAACATGGCGGAACTCGTCAAGGTCTCGGACGTCCGCGCCGTGCTCACGACCGACGAATTCGCGCCCGCGCTGGCGGAGCGGGTCGGCTGCCCGGTTTACGGATCGGCGGCGCTGCTGGTCGGTCGCTCGATCGAGTCAGCCGTTCGCGCCCTACGCTCCCCGATCGCCGACGAGATCGCTTTTCTCCAGCACTCCAGCGGCACGACCGGCTTGCAGAAAGGGGTGGCGCTGACGCACCGCGCCGTGCTCAATCAGCTTGCCAGCTACGGCGACGCGCTCGATCTGCGCGACGACGACGTGATCGTCAGTTGGCTGCCGCTGTATCACGACATGGGCTTGATCGCTGGCTTCTTGATGCCGCTGATTCAAGGCGTGCCGCTGGTGCTGATGTCGCCGTTCGAGTGGGTCAAAAGCCCGGCGCTGCTCTTTCGCGCCATCAACGATTACGGCGGCACGCTCTGCTGGCTGCCCAATTTCGCCTACAACCACTGCGCCCGCCGCATCCGCCAGCGCGATTTGGAGGGCTTGTCGGCGGCGTCGATGCGGCTGTTCGTCAACTGCTCCGAGCCGGTCTATCACGAGAGCCACGAACTGTTTCTGGAACGGTTCGCGCCGCTGGGCGTCGTCCCAGCTACGCTGGGAGTCAGTTACGCGATGGCGGAGAACACCTTCGCCGTGACCCAGACCCTCTCGCGCGAGATCCCGCGCCTCGACGTGATCGACCGCGTCGCCCTGCAAACCGATCTGCGCGCCGTGCCGGTCGCCGACGATCATCCGAACGCCGTGATCAAGGTGTCCTGCGGGCTGCCGATCAACGGGGTCGAAGTGCGCGTGCTTGATGCCGGGGATCAACCGCTGCTGGAGCGTCACGTCGGCGAGATCGCCGTGCGCAGCGACAGCATGTTGAGCGGCTACTATCATCGCCCCGACCTCGACCCCTTCCGCGACGGTTGGTATCTGACCGGCGACCGGGGCTATCTGGCTGACGATGAAGTCTACGTCGTCGGGCGCTCGAAAGACCTGATCATCAACGCGGGCAAGAACGTCTACCCGCAGGACATCGAGGCGATCCTCAACGGCGTCGCGGGGATTCACGCCGGGCGCGCGGTCGTCTTCGGCGTCCCGGACGAGCGCGAAGGCACCGAGTTGATCGCCGTCGTCGCCGAGGTCGAAGCGGATGCTGCTGACGACGCCGACGCGCGCAAGGCGATCACGCAGCGGGTGCGGCAGGCGGTGGCGCAGCAGAGCACGGTCACGCTGAGTTACGTCCATCTGGTCGACGAGCGCTGGCTGATCAAGACGTCGAGCGGCAAGATCGCGCGCGCCGCCAACCGCGAGAAATGGTTAAACGAGCGGGGGCGGTGATGCGGTCAGGGGTAGGTCTCTAATTGTTCAGGCAAAGACACGCCGTGATGGCAAAAACGGGCACAGCACGCTGTGCCCCTACAACAGCGGGTGCAGTGCCGTTCGCGGTCGGCGAAGCCAGTAAATCCGGGCGCACACACAGGTGCGTCCCTACAAAAACAAAAAACCTATCCCTGCCGGGGGCGGGGATAATTGGCGGGATCAGGCGGACCTCGCTCGCGCTGCTGATCTTGTTGGTGATCGCGGGCTGCGCGCCGCGCGAACCCGAAATCCCGACGCGGGCGGCGCTGCCAACCGCCGCCGAACTGCCGACCATCCCGCCGACGCGGACGCCCGCACCGATTGCCCCGTCCTCGTCGATCCCGCCGACTGACGCGATCCCGAACGAAATCGCCGCCGTTCCGTCGATCCCGGTGCTGATCGGCAGCCTCGACCTGACTAACGCGCCGGGGATTCCGCTGCGGCGCGCGCCGTCCGCCGACGCCGAGACGGTCGTGACGATCCCCGGCGGGACAATCGCCCACGCGCAAGCGCGCTCGCTGGATGGCGATTGGTACGAGATCGTCACCGATCAGGGGGCGGTCGGCTGGGTCGCCGCGCCGAACGTGTTCGCCGGGCAGGACGTGGCATCGATCCCACTTAAGTCAGCGCCTACCTTGATCGCTGCTGCGCCGGGTATCCTGCCGACGTGGACGCCATCGCCCGAACCGATCACGTCACCCACAGCGGTGACGCCCGGCGACATTCCGGCGATGGAGCGCCGCCTGCGCGAGACGCCGATCCTGCTCAACCTGACCAGCGAGCGCACCGGCTGGATTTTCGAGCGCGGGCGGGATTTCGGCTTGCGCGCCGACGTGTTCACGACCATCGGCGACAGCAACACGACCAACGGCGATTTCTTGCAGCCGTTCGGCATGGGCGCGGATACCTACTGTCGGTGGGGTGATTACGACTCTCTGCACGCGACGGTGGCGTACTTCTCGACCGCGCTGCCCGACGAGGCGGTGAACTCCTTCGTGCATCACAGTGAAACGGCGCAGAAGGGCTTCAGCAGCGCCTCGGTGCTCGATCCGTTTTGGGCGGGCGGGGTTTGTCGGGGGAGCGAGTCGCCGCTCGCCTGCGAATACCGCACGATCCAGCCGAGCGTGGCGATCATCATGCTAGGCGGCATCGACGTCAACGACCTGACGACCGCCGACTACGCCGCCAACATGCGGACTATCGTCCAGACCTCAATCCAGAAGGGCGTGATCCCGGTGCTGACGACTTTCGTCGTCGCGCCGGATCGCGGCGGCGTCTACGAGCGCTCGCTCGAATTTAACTTGGCGCTGCTCGACATCGCCAACATCGAAGGTACGCCGCTGATCAACCTGTGGGCGGCGGCGCAGGCGCTCCCCGACGACGGCATCGGACCGGATCACACGCATCTCAAGGCACAGGTCGGGAGTTACTGCGCCTTCGACGGCGCGCAGGCTCAGCTTGGCGGCACGCTGCGCAATCTGCTCACGCTCCAAGCGCTCGATCAACTGCGCGCGAACGTGCTGACGCGGTAAAAAGATTTAACGCAAAGGCGCAAAGAAAGGATTCTCCTTTGCGTTAGGCTTTTTATTTTTCCACGCTGCCAAGCCGCTGCTGGACGAGCGGTTCCAGTTCTTCCCACTCGATGCTGGTTTGCCGCCCGTTGTCGAACTCGTTCATGACCCACCCGTACAGCGCCAGCAGATCAGGATCGTCTTTGGGCAGTTCGACCCCCAAGTGCTGCCGGATCAGAAACACCAATCCAGCGACGCCGCTGTCCTTGCTCAGCGACACTTCCAGCGGGCGACCGAGCAGATCAGGCACGTTGAGCGGCGCGTACATCCACCAGAACTTGTTCAGCCCGTCGGCATGGACGCCCGCCCGCGTCCGGTGCGCGTCGCGCCCGTAGAGCGGGTACTTCGGCGGCACAGGCTGACCCATCTCGGCGTACAACTCCGCCAGCGCGTTCAGGGCGGTGAAATCCGGTTTGTTCTCTGCGTAATAGCCCATGCCGATCAGGTGCATCAGCACCGCTTCGAGCGGCGCGTTGCCCGTCCGTTCGCCTTTGCCCAACGACGTGCCGTTGATCACGGCGCAGCCCTCGCGCACGGCGGCGAGGCAGTTGGGCACGACCATCCATGTATCGTTATGCGGGTGAAATTCGAGGTTTTCGGGCTGCAAGCCGAGCGCGCGCAGTTCGCGGAAGATGCGCGGCACGCTGCGCGGCAGATCGACGTCGTCGTAGGGGAGTCCTAAGCCCATCGTGTCGCAGACGCGGAACTTGGGGCGTAGGTCGTCGCCGTAGGGCGCGCAGAGTTCCTGCACGGCGGCGACGAACGGCTTGATGAAGTCCATCGGCGCGCGGGTGGCGTCTTCGAGGTGCAGGCGCGGGCGAATCCCGGCGGCGAGGGTCACGCGCACGGCGTCGAGGTAGACCTGCGCCGCTTGATTGCGTCCGCCCGGTTTGAACTTGTGGAAGGTGTGATAATCCGACGCCGACGCCAGCATCCCGGTCTCGCGCACGCCCAGCGACCCGATCAGCGCCACGTCTTTCGCTGTCGCCCGAATCCACGTCGTCGGCTCAATCGGCGCGCCGCCGTGATAGCGCTCCAACGCGCCTTCGAGCGCGGCTTTGTCCGACGGGCGATAGACGAAGAACTCCGCCTGCCGGATCGCGCCAGAAGTTCCCGTAAATTGGCACAGCAGATCGTAAATCTTGAGGCTTTGCTCGACGGTCAGCGGCAAGCCGCCCTGCTGACCATCGCGGTGGGTCGTCTCGGTCGCCCATGCAGATGGGGGCAGCGCTGCCGGGCGATCCGTCCACTGGTAGCGCGGGAAGTCGTCGCGCGGGAACGAGTTTAGGAAATAGTCGGGGCTTTGCGGTTCAGGGATCATGATTTCAGCCTTTCGCTTGATGCTTGAAATCATAGATTTTTGCGGATATATTGTCAATCTTGATTGATAAATCAATGTGTCGAGGAAGTTTTTTGTGATTAGTTGTTCGTTTTTGGCTACAGCCATGCAAGATTAGCGACGATTTTACGAATAACTAAGAACTAAAAACGAATGGCTATTTTCTGCCCAAGGAGTTGCTATGCGTCGTTACCTTTCCGCCGACGAAGCCGCCGATCTGCTCGGCGTCAGCAAGGCGACACTCTACGCCTACGTCAGCCGGGGCTTGGTTCGCTCGGAAGAAACCGCGTCGAGCAGCCGGGAGCGCCGCTATCTGGCGGAGGACGTTAGCAAGCTCAAGGAGCGCAAGAATTATCGCCGCAATCCGACGCAGGTGGCGCAGGATGCGCTGCATTGGGGGACGCCGCTGCTCGAACTCGGCGCTGACGCTGATCGCCGACGACCGCCTCTACTATCGCGGGCGCGACGTGTCGCTCTTGGCGCAGACGGAGACGTTGGAGCAGGTCGCAGCGCTGCTGTGGACGGGGGACGCCGAAGCGGACGCCTTGTTCGCCGCGCGACCGGACGCTGCGCTGCTGCTGGATCGGCTCGACCCGGCGCTGACCTTCGCCCAGCGCATGACGATGGCGCTAACGCTAGCGTCAGCTGGCGACCTCGCCGCCTACGATCTGCGTCCCGACGCGGTAGCGCGAACCGGCGCGCGGATTCTGACGCTGCTCGTCTCGGCGCTGACCCTCAAGCCGCTGACCGCCGGATCGACCGCCGATCACCTCGCGCGGGCGTGGCTTCCGGCTGATCCGCACGCCGCCCGCCTGCTCGACGCCGCGCTGATCCTGTGCGCCGATCACGAGTTGAACGTCTCGTCGTTCACGGCGCGAGTCGTCGCCTCGGCGGGATCGACTCCTTATGCGGTCGTGACGGCGGGGCTGGCGGCGCTGAGCGGCTACAAGCACGGCGGCAGTACCGAGCGCGTCGGCGCGCTGCTGCGCGAGATCGGCACGGCGGAGCAGATCGACCCGGTGCTCGCGGCGCGGCTGCGGCGCGGCGAGCACCTTCCCGGTTTCGGACACTCGCTCTACGCGCGCGATCCGCGTGCCGAGACGCTGCTGGCGCTGCTCGATCAGGCTTATCCCGGCTCGGCGGAGGTGACGTTCGTGCACACCGTCGCCGCCCACGTGGGCGAGTTGATCGCGCAGCCGCCCAACGTCGATTTCGCGCTGGCGTCGCTTGAACTCGTCGCGCGTCTGCCGGAGGGCGCGCCGCTGGCGCTGTTCGCGTTGGGGCGCACCGTCGGCTGGATCGGGCACGCCATCGAGCAGTACGCCGCCGACACGCTGATCCGCCCGCGCGCCCGCTACACCGGCGATCAACCTAATGCCGGAGCCTAAGGTTGTCCTTTACTTAATGTACTCTTGCCACAGCCGCAGCAAGCTGCCCACCTGATCGCGGTAGAATTCGTCCGGCGTGATGCTGACGGTTTTCTTCGCCGGTTGGACGGTCGGCTGGGTGGCGGCGAAGTCTTTGATCACCTGTGCGTGCGGCTTGATCGATCCGTCAGGGCGCACCAGCCCGAAGTGGATCTCGTGCTTGTGCTCGACTAGCGGCGGCTTATCCCATAAATCCTCGCTGTAGTCGGCGTAGCACCAAATCATCGCGCCGGAAGCACCCGCGTCGACGAGGTTGGGCAGCGTTTGGGCGATGTACGCGGCGAAGTCGTCCTCGCCCGCCATGAACTGTTTATACGGCTTGCCCAGCATCGACCATTCCCACGTCTGCGACGGTTCGCCGGGGGGCGCGGTGCAGCCGCCGAATTCCTCCATCAGCGTCGGCTTGCCGCAGAGGGCGCTGACCAGCGCGCAGGTGAAGGGCACGAAGCGCGGATCGAGCGGATTTTCGAGAAAGCCGGTGTACATCGGGTAGGAGTGCATCACGGCGACGTCGGTGGTCGTGAAGGTCTGGTCGATGCGCAGGGGTTCGGGGCGATAAAGACTGGCGACGTGCAGCCCACAGGTGACGGGGTGGCGGCTGTCAATCGCCTTGATGATGCCGGTCATCTCGTCCACCCATGCCGCCCCAATCGCCTGATCCGGCGCGATGGCGAACAAGTCCGGCTCGTTGCCGAGATTCCACATCCAGACGCCGGGGTGATCGTAGTATTCGCCGACGACCGTCATCAGCAGCAACTGCTGGGCTTCGCGCGCCTGCGAATCGGTGAAGTAGTTGCGATACCAGCCCGCGACCTGCTTGCCGCCGCTGACCAGTTCGTGACCGGGCAGAGGCGCAACGTTGGCGTCGCGCAGCCAGCTGGGAGTCCAGTTGGGACCGCTCATGTGCCCGGTGAAGAAGGTCACGTCGAGCGCGAGGTTGTTTTCGACCGCTATGTCGAGCACTTTGCCCAGATTGGTCAGGCAGTCTTTTGAGACGCTGTCCGCCGTCGGCTGCCAGTCATCCCAGAGCAGGAAAATCCGCACAACTGTCATGCCGTACTCGCGGATGACGGCGAATTCTTGGCGGACTTCTTCGGCGTCAAAGTTCGACCACCAGTACATCGCTTTGCGGCGGGGCCAGTAATTCACGCCGAGGACAAATGGATCACTCATAAGTAATTTCTCCTTACAGGTCGTAGCGGTAACAATTGAAGGTGGAGCGAATTTGGCGATCCCAGCTCACTTGGGAGCGACCTGATAATCCAGCGGACGGCTGCCGAACAGCAAGCGGGTCTGCGCGATCAGCGCCGGGAGCGTCACCAGCAGCAGCATGATCAGCGGCTGGACGATGAAGCTCAAGCCGATCAGCAGCGACGCGCGCCGTCGGGATCGCTGCGGGCGCAGGCGCACGTCGATGCGCCAGAAGATCATGCTGGTCAGGATCGTGACCACGTATGCCGCGCCGATCAGCACGATCTGCCGCGTCATCAGCCAGACGTCCGGCTGCGTGATCAGCATGAGCGGCAGCAGGACGAAGGTCGTCACCGGCACGGCAATGGCGACGACGTGATCCAGCAGGACGCGCGCCAGCAGTTGAAAGCCGCGCAGCGGCGGCAGTTTTTCCGCGAACAGCACTTGATCGAAGGCGTAGCCGACCTCCTCAGCGCCCCACGCATGGCGGATCGTCTGCTGGAAGCGGTTGACGCAGGTCTGCCAGAAGCTCGCGCCGGTGACGACGCACGCCGAGATCGGCAGGTAAACCGGGTCGAGGATCAGGCTGCCCTTTTGTTTGACGTAGGCTTTGATGAACATGTGCTGGTCTTCGGCGATCACGTTGACATCCCACCAATCCAGCTTGTGCGCTATGCGCGCGCTGATCGAATAGGTCGAATAGGCTAAGCCTTGACCGAGAAAAGCGGCTTGCAGCGCCGACGAATAGCTGTGCATCGGCTCGAATAACGGGCTGACCTGCTCGATATTGTTGTGATAAAAGACGGGCGCTTGCCAGAAGGTTTCGTGACGGCGGGGCGAGGTCAGGAATTTGTAGTTGACGCATTCCAGATACGCCGGGTGCAGCAGCGAGTTCGGCATCCGCGACCGTGATCACCACGCGGTCGATGGGAATGCCGAGCTTGCCCAGTTCGACCATGCTGGCGCGCGCCGCCCACGCGAGGTTGGCGGACTTGCCCTTGATCTCGTTGGGCAGTCCTTTGGGGTGCAGCGTCGTGAGGACGTGCAGGAAACTGGGCGCGAATTCGCGGCGAAGCTGGGCGGCGGTGCTGCTCGCGAGGTCGTCGCCTTCTTCCATCGCCAGCACGACGATCACCTGCTGGCGGGCGAGGCGGCTTTCGGCAAGGCGCTGTAACGTCGCCTGCAAAACCGGGATCGGCTCGTGATAGCTGGGGATCAGGATGACGTGGCGGACGACTTCGCCGCCCTCGGTCGTCCAGTCGATCTGCTCCCATTTGCGGATGCGGCGGTAAGCGGCGACGGCGGCAGCGGCGGCAACGGTCATGCTGAGCGCGGCATAGACGGTGACGCTCACGGCGATGTTGAAGATCAGCGCCGGAACCAGCAGCACGCTGACGCCCAGCAGCAGCAGGATCAGCCACGAAATGAAGCCGGGGATGCCGTTGAGCATTCGCCGCCGCGCTTGGGCGTGCAACTGCGCGCGTACCTCCGTGGCTGTCGCGTTGTCGGTCGGTGGCAACACTTCATACGCCATCCGCTGCTCCTCATCCACTGCGCTGCATCAGCGCCACGACGATTGTACACGAAAAGAGCCGGATCGCACGGACGCTTTTAAGCTACAATCACGGCATAGGCAGTGACGTAAACGACGAAAGGTCGAGATGATGACGATGGAACGCGAAAAACAGGTCGGCGTGTGGCACGAAAGCAAAGCCAACCTCCGGTTTTGGCTGCTGACGATCTTCACGCTGTCGCTGTACTACTGGGTGGTTTACAAGCACAATTCGATTTTGCTGACGACGCGCCGCGTCACCCAGTATCGCGGCAGCGTGCTCACCTCGAACGAGACCGCGATCAGCCTCGAAAATATCACCAACGTGGACGTGAATATCTCGCTGCTGGGTCGGATGTTCAATTACGGCGACATTGCCATTCAGTCCGCCGGGTCGAACGCCGCCGAGATCTCGGCGGTACGGCTGACCAATCCCGACAAGCTGCGCGACGCGATCTTCGATCTGCGCGACGGCACGCTCGACGAGACGAAATTGTAATCTTTCAGTGCGTGTGCGTAGGGGCACGGCGCGCCGTGCCCCTACAATCCCCCTTGGATCAAGCTGGCGGGGTCGGCGCGGCGGTAGAAGGCGCGATAGGCGGCGGTCTCGCGCAGCAGGGCGGTCAGCCGGGCGCGGATCGCGGCGGCGTCCGTGCTCGTTTGTCCCGCGCCTGCCGATACCCGCAGCGTCCCATCGTCCGCCTTCGTGAGTGCTGATCTGCCCGCGCGCGCTGAGCCAATCCAGCGCCGCCTGCACCGTGATCTCGCGCTGCGCCGTCGCCGCTGCCAATGCCGAAAGGTTGATCACACCTTCCCCGTGGCGTGATCAAAAACTTGATCAGTCCCACGAGACGGGTGATCAACGGATCGATCGCGTCCAGCCCCGGATCATGCGCGAATAAATAGACGGTTTCCGGTTTGACCGTCGCCAGCGCTGCCTGTAATTCGGCACTTCCCGGCGGCGTTGTCCAGATCGCCAAACGGGGCGCGGGCGTCAGTTCCAGCCGGGTTTTTCCCTCAATTTTGGCGTCAACTTCCCGCCAAACCAGCACCTCGCCCAGTTCGCGCAGCCGCGCCAGCGGGTCGGGATCGTCGCGGTAATCGACGAATTCAAGCGCCGGCAGCGCTGCACCTGAACGCACGCCTTCCGCCGGGCGCGCGTCGATCCACTCGATCTGAAGCTGACGCTCGCCCTTGTAGTTGGCGGTTCTCAGGCTAAAAGCGAGGTCGATGCGTTCCGGTGGAATGCTGCCGCTCTGCCACCAGATTACCCGCTGCTGGTTGCCTTGCTGATCCTCTACGGTTAGCCGGGTGTGATCGCCGCTGCGCCCAACGCTCGCTTGGCTGATCACGTGCAAGTCGCGGGCGGCGAGCACGAGCGGCGGATTGCCCGCGCCAAACGGGGCAAGCCGCTCCAGATCGGCGGCGAGGTCGAGCGTCAGATCGCCGGCAGAGTCAGGAAGCCGTGCACGTCGAGGGTTGGATCGGTCGTCGGCAGCGAGATCGTCCGTGCCAGCGCCCGGCGCAGCGCCTTAATATTCGACTGCGGCAGTCGCAAGCCCGCCGCGCCGGCGTGCCCGCCGAAGCCGTCGAGCAAATCCGCGTGAGCCGCCAGCGCCGCGGTGATGTTGACGCCTTCGACCGAGCGCGCCGATCCATGCGCGGCTTCGCCTTCCGGCGTGACCAGCAGAATCACCGGGCGACCGTATTCCTCGACCAGCCGGTTGGCGACAATGCCGACCACTCCCGCGTGCCACTGCGGGTGCGCCAGCACGATCACGCTGGCGTCGAGCAGCGAAGCATCCTGCGCGATCTGCGCCTGCGCAGCCTCGTAAACCTGATCGACCGACAAGCGCCGCTGGGCGTTGAGCGCTTCGAGCCGCGACGCCAGCAGGCGCGCCCGCTCGCGGTCGGTGGTCGTAAGCAGCTCGACGGCGAGATTGGCGTCATCGAGCCTGCCGAGCGCATTCAAGCGCGGCGCGAGCGCAAAGCCAATCGTCTCCTCGCTGATCTGCGCCGGATCAACTTCCGCCAACTCGATCAACGTTTGCAAGCCGAGTCGCTTGGTCTGGCGCAGTTCGTCCAGCCCGCGCTGGAGCAGATAGCGGGTATCGCCGCGCTGGCGGGCGACGTCGGCGACGATGCCCAGCGCCACGAGGTCGAGCAGGTGCGGGGCGTCGCCGTTGAG
Source organism: uncultured Chloroflexia bacterium (assembly GCA_963826685.1). Classification (GTDB taxonomy): domain Bacteria; phylum Chloroflexota; class Anaerolineae; order Aggregatilineales; family Phototrophicaceae; genus Flexifilum. Next base: position 405,133 of record CAWGYC010000017.1, read on the forward strand.
CGCCTCGATCAGCTTGTAGGCGACGCCGACGCCGGGGAGATCGCGCAGTCGGTGACCCTCCGCGAGCCGCTGCGGATTGACGACGGCGTAAGCGCCCGGTAGTTCGGGCGGCAGGGTGTGATGATCGGTGATCACCACGTCGATGCCGCGCGCGTTGGCGTAGTCGACCGCCTCGCGCTCGCTGATGCCAGTGTCGCAGGTGAGGATCAATCCCGCGCCTTGATCGATCAGTCGCTGCAAGTTGAGCGTGTTGATCCCGTGCCCCTCGTCGAGGCGGTTGGGGATGTGGTAGATCACCTGCGCGCCTGCCGTGCGCAGCGCTGAGACGAGTAAGGTGGTCGACGTTTGCCCGTCGACGTCGAAATCGCCCCAGACGGCGATCACTTCGCGCTGGCGGATGGCGTAGCGCAGACGCTCGACGGCGCGATCCATGTCAGGTAGGTCGAAGGGCGAGGCGGGCGTGTAAGCCGCCGGATCGAGGAATCCGCGCGCCGCCGCCGCGGTGACGATCCCGCGCCGCGCCAGCGTCTCGGCGATCAGCGGATGCCCGCCGACGGCTCCGCGCAGCGCGTCGGGGACGGTGATCGGGGGCGGATCAAGCCAGCGCTTCAAGTGCTTTACCCCACCCCCGACCCCTCCCCGAATTCGGGGAGGGGAGCAAACAGTAATCCGATTGCTGAGGCAAGAAAGGAGAAGGCACGCCGCAACTCAAAGATGATTTTCCTATTGCTTTGCGTATTTGCGGCTTCGCGTCTTTGCGTTGAATCTTTTGTACTTTCGCTTTCAAAACGCGATCTCTCCAATCTGTTCGAGGTCAAGATCAACGTCGAAATCATCATTCTCGGCGGCGGCGGAGGCTGCCAGCAGATCGCCCGCCTTGCTGCCGCGCTCGTGCAGCGAGCGGTACTCGCAGAAGCGGCAGCGGTCGAGGTCGCTGGTCAGTTCGAAATCGCGCTCGCCCCGGCTGAGGATGCTCGCCGCCAGCGACGCGAGATAAGTGTCGTCTTGGGCGTACTGCTCGGCGCTGTAGGTGAAAACTTCCGGCTGCTGGGGGAACTCGGCGAACCAGTAGATCATCGTGATCGCCTCCGGCGCGATCAACTTGCCGCCGTTGAGGTGCGCCCCGGCTTTCGCCAGCAGATAAGGATAGATGATCGTCTGCAAGCGACGCTGAAGCCGCTGGCGCGGCGGGCGGTGCAGCGACGTCTTCCAGTCCACGATCACCGCGCGGTCGCTGTCCAGCGCGATCAGGTCATACTTGGCGACCAGCCGCCGTGCGGCTAGCGGCGCGCTGAGCGTGATCTCCGGGTGGCGTTGAGCGGGCAGGTCGGTCAGCGCGTGGGCGCGATAACTCTGCCACCAACCCGCAATCACTTCGTCGGGGATAGTCGCTTCAAGCGCTTCTAGCGGAATGCCGATCACGTGCTGGTGGACGAGGTGATGAAACTCGGCGCCGCGCGCCATGTGATCCTCGAACTCGCGCAAGGGTTGGCTTTCCGGCGCGGGATAATGTCGTCGCGCGATGTGCTTGAGGGAAAAGCGCGCCGGGCAGTCGACGAAATCCTGCAAATTGCTCTGGCTGAACTGGAACTCGTCGGGCAATCTCATAAGGGAAGTACCGAGTGCTGAGTGCTGAGTACTGAGTGAAAAACAACAAGCCGATTCCATGAGGTGGAGTCTGTTTGCGCCCCATCCTGAAGTCGGGGAGGGGTTGGGGGTGGGGTAAGTATTTTCATGACTTTTCCTCCTGATAGGCTTGCAGGGCAACGAAGGGGATCGCCTGAAGCTGATCGCCGCGCCTGCCGGTGTTCCACGTCACGATCAACTCGCGCCGCGCCCGCGTGATGCCGACGTAGAGCAGGCGCAGCCGCTCGGCGACGTAATCCTGCCGCGCCTGCTGGGTCGCCGCGCCCTCGCGGTAGTCGAAGGTCAGCGGGTCGGCGCTGGCGTGAAGCTGCGCCAGCGCTTCGGCTTCGAGGTTCAGCCCGTCGCGGATGAACCAGCGCTCGGACATATAGGACTCGTTCGGCTCACCGGAGGGGAAATCATAGCTGTTGACCGAGAGCAGATAGACCCGATCCCACTCCAGCCCCTTGGCGCTGTGCATGGTGGTGATGGTGACCTTGCCCTTGTGCCGCTCCGGGTCGAAGCCGCGATTTTCCTCGTCTACGCCCAAGAATTTGCGCTCGTTGCGGGCGATCTCCGCCAGCGCTTCGGTGAAGTTGGGCAAGCGCCAGTCGGGGTGCTGATCGCCATACTGACGGAGCACGACGGCGATGCTGTGGGCGATGGCGAGGTCGGCGGAGGCTTTGAACAGGTCTTGCGCGAGGATCAGCACCAGTTGGTCAATCGGCAGCAAGACGGCTTCCTGCCAGCGCTGCACTAGATCGCGGAAGTCGACCAACTGCGCGCCGATTTCGGGATCGTCGCCGATCAGTGCGGCGATCTCCGGCTCGTCGCGGAGCCAGTCGCGCCCCAACTGCGGGTAAAGGTAGTCCTCGACGCGCGGGCACTTGCGGATCAGCTTGACGATTTGTTCAAGCCGCGCCGCTAATGCTTCGTCGTCGCGCTCCTCACGCCGCCAAACCTTGTAGACGGTCGCCAGCAGATTGGGCAGGTGCGGCTGGCTGAGATATTGGAGCAGATTGCCGAGCGCGCCCGCCGCTTCGCGGGTCGAGGTCGTGCTTTGCAGCAGTTCCACGTAATCCAGCTTGAGCGCCTTGAGTGCGTCGACGATCTCGTAGCCGCGTTTGTTGCGGGGCACCAGCACGGCGCAGGTCTGATCGGGATGGTCGGGCAGCCACTTCGCCAGCGAACTGGCGACCGCCTGTATCTCCTCGACCGGCGCGAGCGCCCGCCCGAACAGCGTGATCTGCGCCAGATGGGCGGGTGGGTTGGGCTGCGGATCGCCCGGTGGGGTCGGCTCGATGTAAGGCGGCTGAAGCGGCTGGCGGCGGCGGATGGCAAGGTCGGGATGGCGCTCGGTCGTCCAGCGGATGAGCTGATTGGCGAGGTCGATGATCGGCGGGGCGGATCGCCCGGAGTTGGGCAGTTCGCGTTTTTGCACGCCGGTCTCGTTTAGGAAATTCCATAGATGTTCGGGGCGCGCGGTGGTGAAAGTCTCGTAGATCGCCTGATTGGGATCGCCGACGCGCACCCAGTTGCCGTTCTCGCCGACCAGCAAGCGCAAAATCTGCTCCTGAAGCTGGCTGCTGTCCTGCGCCTCGTCTTCGAGGACGTAGCGCCAGCGCTCGCGCAGGCGTTGGCAAAAGGTGACGTCGAGTTCGAGCGTTCGCAGCGCGAGGCGGATCAAATCCTGAAAGTCGACCGCGCCGCGATAATTCAGCCCGCGCTGATAGTTGGCGTAGATGGCGTGGCACATCTCCGCCAGCGGCAAGGGAATACCGAAGCGGTCGAGGTTGCGCCGAACGTCGTCCGGCATCAACTGCTCGTCTTTCGCCTGCTTGATGAAGACCGACGCGATCCGCGTGACCTGATCCGCCCACTGTTCGCGCTTGATCCAGTCGCGCTTGCTGCCGTCCATCTCGGCGTCGAGATAGCGGTCGGCGCTGTCGGGATTGGCGCGCGCCCACGTCTGGGCGGCGTCGGCGAGGATGCCCGCCGCTTCGCGCTCGTCGACGATCTGGAAGCCTTCTTCGAGGGCGACGAGGCTGGGGCGCTCGCGCACGATGTCGTTGCAAAGTCCGTGCAGCGTGCGCACGCGGTAGCCGACGTTGGGCAGCAAGCCGAATTGATCCTGCAAGAAGCGGCGGACTTGACGGCTGAAGTTGTCGACCGCCGAATTGACCAGCGTGACGATCAGCACTTCTTGGTCGTCGCGGAGTCCGCCTTCGGCGATCAGCTTGGCGGCGAGCGCCGAGAGCGTGCGCGTTTTGCCGCTGCCGGGCACGGCGGCGACGCCCATTTTGCCGCCGGTGTAATCGAGGACTTCCTGCTGGCGCGGGCGAGGGTTAAACATAAAAACTAACCCCCTCCCCGACCCTCCCCCGAATTCGGGGGAGGGCGCCAGCCGAAGAAACCTCACCCCCCGACCCCCTCTCCGTGAGGAGAGGGGGAGACAAGAGGGCATCGACGCGGCGTTGATCGCCATGAATATGTCGGGGCGCACGACTGCGCGCCCAAAAACAACTTGGGTATTTCTCCCCCTCTCTACGCAGTGGAGAGGGGGTCGGGGGGTGAGGTGGTGTAGGGGCAAGGCGCGCCTTGCCCCTACACTTGGCGATCTTGGCGTCTTGGCGGTTCAAAGATTTCGGGTTCACGATGCTTCCTCGTCCGCCGTTCCGGCGGCGGCTTGGCGGCGCAGCATCCGGTTGAACACTTGCAGCAGTTCGCCCTGACTCTCGTAGCCGTTCTCGCCGAGTTCGCTCAAGCCGAGGTAGACCCCTTTGCGGCAGCGACGGATCAAGCCGATCAGCAGGCGGTAGAGCGCTTCGCGGCGGACTTCGAACTCGCGCTCGTCGGTCCACTTCTCGCCGGGAGTCCATTGGCGGCTGAGCACGTAGGGGTGGGTCAGCGGTTGATAGAGGCGCTCGAACCAGCCGCGACTCCCGATGTCGAGCCAGAACTGGTAGTCGACGGGTTCGTTGTTCATCAGAAAGGTATAGGCGGGTGCGATCAGCACGCTGTCGGCGTCGGGGCGCTGCCATTGGCGAACGTATTGGTCGGCGATCACGCCGCCCGCGACCATCTCGCAGTATTCCTGCCCGATGGGTTTGGTGACGATGCCCTTGTCGGCGACGGCTTGGCGGAAATTGCGCGCCGAGTTGATCAAGTTCCACGCGGCGTCGGCAGCTTGGAAATCGTCGTAGAAGCCGAAGCCGCGCTGCGACAGCACCTCACCGAAGATCAGGCTGAAGAAGTAGTCGAGTTCGGGCTGAGGCGGTGCTTCGACTTCGGCGGGGGCTTTCTTTTTGCGGCGCTTGCGCTTCGGTTCTTCGGGCGGCGGCGGGGCTTCTCCGGCGGCGATGTAATCCTCGATCCAGCCGCGCAAGGCGTCATAACGCTCGCCCAAGAGGTAAGTGACGCGCTCCTGTGTCTCGATGGGCAGGCGGTCGAAGGGGGCGAGCCGTGATTTGCTCTCGGCGTGGGGATAGGCTTCCTGCGCCAAGAGTTGGGCGCGCACAAGGTCAATCGTCCGGTCGCGTTCGATGGTGCCAATCGCCTGCATCAGCGCGTAGGCGACGTCGTAAGTCGTCGGCGTGATCCCCCACGCCGGATGCGCCAACTGCGCCAGCGTGAGCAGGCAGCGGGCGGCGGGTTCTTCGCGCAGCGCGCGCGAGGGGCGGTGCGACCGCGCCGGGATGCTGTCGAGCCGCTGGAGCAGCGAAAAACGCAGCGCGTCGGAGAGAAAGGGCGCGAGCACGACGATCTCGCCGGGGGGGACGGCTTGGTCGCGGACGAGGTGCTTGATCTCGGCGGCGACCCAGTCGAGCATCTCCGGGTAGTAGCGCTCGACCTGATACTTGAGCGCGGCGGTCGCGTCGCCGGGGACGGTCTCGGCGTACTGACCGAGCGCCCGTCCGAGTTCGTTGCCGAGCGCGTAGACGTCAGGCGAGGTGACGAACGACTCGGTGAATTCGATCTGCTGGTCGCAAACCGTGCGCAGGGTGTAGGCGTTGTCGGGATCAGCGCCCAAGAAATTGCGATAGCCCGCCTCGCTGTCGTAGACGATCAGCGCCGAGTCGCAGCGGGACAGCCACTCGCGCAGCAGGTCGTGGGCGACCGGATTATCCTCCTCGACGTTATCGCTGATGAGGTGGTGGTAGCGGTTCATGAGGAAGTCACGGCAGGTCGGGTCGCGCCAGAGGTGATTGACGAAGACGTCCATTTGCAGCGAGAAATCGAGCAGATTGTGCTCTAGCAGATAGGCGCGGTAGCGGTTGGCGCAGTCCTGCACCTGCTCGAAGATGAACTGCTGGGCGGCATCGCCGAGCCAAGCCTCGCGCAGCCGCTCCCCAATCTCGGCGAAGGGAAAGCCGACGATCACGGCTTTGTTGAGGTTGTCGATGATTTCGCTGTAGAGGCGATTCCGGTCAATCGTGACGGTCTCGAAATAACCCTGCTCGTCGATGAGCTTGCCGATCACGTGCGCCATGATGTACTGCGACGTTTCGAGACTGAGGAAGGTCGGCAGCACGTCCGGGGCGGCGAAACCCGCCGGTTTGGCGACTTGCGCCCAGAACAATTCGACCATTTGCACGGCGATGCCGGTGAGCGTCGTGACCGTCACCTGACCGCCGGGGGGGAGATCGACGTTGCGCAGCGCGTAATGATAAGGAAGCGCCAGCGTTCGCTGCGGGACGAGCACGAGAATTTCGTCGGCGTCGACGCCCGACTGGAGCAAATGCAGCATCCGTTCAACAGCGACGGTCGTCTTGCCCGTCCCGGCTGCGCCCTCCAGAAACACCTTACCGGAGCGGGTAATCAGCTCGCGCTGCTGTTCGGTGAGTTCGTCCATTTTTCCGACCATATTTTCTAATATTGTAGCGAAAATCGCGCAAAAAAGCGAACAGCAATCAGTGATTAATGCCTCAATCGAGCGTTTTGCGTCGCCTTAGGATTTGACCCCACCCCCACGAACCTGCGGTTCGCTTCCCCTCCCCGAATTCAAGGAGGGGCGAGTGCAAAAGCAGTTCGCTTGCGTCGATTGTGGGTAAGGTTATGCAACTTTGCAACCGAGCAGCTTCACAACGCTTGGCACTCTTGCCCCGTGCTGAAAGTATCAGGTTGCGCTCATTGCCAAAAGCTAACCGCTGCCTTCGACTTTTGAACACATTCCAATTGACCTCCGTAAGTAGAGATAGATAGGAGGCGCACTTGACCGAGCACGAGCTTCTCAAACTGGCGCAAGAGGGTGACTACGATGCTTTCGAGCAGTTGCACGCTTTGCTCGCGCCGGGGCTGGGACGGTTCGCGCGGCGCTTAATCGGCGACGGGCAGGAAGCCGAGGACGTGGTTCAGGACACGCTGCTGGCATTGTATCTCAACCTGAGCCGGATCGAGCCGGTCGAAAAGCTGCGCCCCTACGTCTTTCGAATTGCGCGCAACCGCTGTTACGACGTGCTGCGGCGCTATGGACGCTACGAAGAAGTCTCGATGGATGCTGACGATCCGGCGAGCCTGCGGGTCTCCTTCGAGATCGCCGACGAATACTCGACGCCGCCGGAGGAAGTTGCTCACTGGCTGCTGCTGCAAATCGAAGTACGCGAGGCGATGGACAATCTGCCCGAACTCCAACGCCAAGCGCTGATGCTGTACGCCGACGAAGGTTTGAGCTACGCGGAAATCGCGGAGGTGATGGGCGTGGGCATCGGCACGATCAAATCACGGTTATTCCACGCCAAGAGGAACCTGCGCGCCCGGATGAACCCGGAAACGCTGGCGGCGATACTGAGCGATCTTGGCGAGGACGAAGACGACGAAAGTCCGGTTGAAGCACGGGAAATTCTCCCGGCATAGGACGCGGGAGTGATCCCAATATGAGGAGTAAATCATGGACGACGTGAGTTATCAGAAGGTACAGCAGTATCAACAGGCGCTGAAGGCGCTACAGCGGTCGGTCGAACGGTCGCTGCAAGAGGGGACGTATGAGGGCACCGGACGGATGGCGGTCAAGAGCTATCAAGGCATTCAGCGCAAGATCGCCGAACTGCTGCCGGAAGATTTCTACGTCACGGACACGCTGGTGCTCGAAACGACCGACGAAGCACAGGAACGGCACATGCTGAGCCAAGTTCAGTTGGCAGCCAGCCAGATGATCATCTACCTCGACGGACTGATGCGCGAGTATCGCTCGGCGTCGGGTGTCCCCGGCGCGGCGGTCGGCGATTTCGGCGACCTGAAGCATTTGGGGCGGTCGTTCGGGCGCGAGCTGCAAGAGCAGATCATCAACATGACCCGCGCGACGATCCAGCGGGCGGTGTCGAACATCGACATCGACGTGCAGGGCGGCGAGAGCTACGCAGCGGTCAATATGGAAGGCGCGACGCTCGAAGGCGGCAACTTCAGCGGGCGCAACCTGAAAGGCGCGAGCTTCAAGGGGGCGAATCTGCGTCAGTGCAATTTCTCCGGCTCGAACCTGAAGGGTGCGAACTTCGAAGGCGCGGACGCTCGCGGCTCAAACTTCTCCGGCTCGAATCTGAAGGATGCGTCTCTGAAGGAAGCGAACCTCGAGGACGTCAACCTGAGCGGGTCGAACTTGAAGAATGCCGATCTCGAAAAGGCGAACCTGAAAGGCGCAAAGCTCGGTGGGGCGAACTTTAACGGTGCGAATCTCAAGGAAGCGATTCTGCCGCACGGGCAGCCCTTCAACGGCGAAGGCGACTTGCAGATGTACGGCGCGTCGGCGCGTCCGGCTTCGACCGGGCATTCTCACGTGCGGATCGAGATCACCGACGACGACGAGAAGCGCAAGAACGACGACGACTACGAGGACAAGCCCAAGAACGACGATCCCGACGATTTGGTGTAGGACAGGGCGCACCCCACCCCCGACCCCTCCCCGAATTCGGGGAGAGCTGACCCCTCACCCCCTCTCACATGCAAGCGGGGAGAGGGGAGAAACGCCAATAAGTCGCGTGGCGGCATTCAGGGGCACGGCACGCCGTGCCCCTACAGCGGCGGAAACAGGTTAAGCCGGGGCGCACAGCCGTGCGCCCCTACACCGAAACGGTAGCGGTTTTTGCAAGAGCGACACGGACGTGTCGCTTTTTGGTTGATTTATGCCAAGCTGTACCAATGGGCATGTTGGCGCGCGGCGATTTCGATTATCCTTGACGGGCGATCTACTCACGGAAATGCTGCTCCAATGCAGACCTACCTCAATCTGCTGCGCCGAAACCCCGATTTTGCCCACCTATGGTACGCACAGGTGATCAGTTTATTTGGTGACTGGTTCAGTACGATCACGCTGCTGGCGCTGGTCGCGGCGTACAGCCCGGAGAATGAAGGGTTGGCGGTCAGCGGGCTGCTGCTGGCGCGCAGCCTGCCGCCGATGCTGATCAGCCCGGCGGCAGGGGTGTTAATCGACCGCTTCGACCGCAAGCGGCTGCTGGTCTGGAGCAACTGGCTGCGGGCGATTGTCGTGCTGCTGCTGGTGCTGACAACGGGCGGATCGCAGTGGTTGTGGGCGATCTACGCCCTGACGGTGATCCAGTTCAGCCTCTCGGCGGTGTTTGAGCCGGGGCAGTCGGCGGTCGTGCCGAGTCTCGTGCAGGGCAATGACCTCGTGATCGCCAACACGCTGCTCAACGTCACGTGGTCGGCGATCCTCGCCTTCGGCGCGGCAGTCGGCGGCGTGGTCTCGTCGGTTTTCGGCGCGACGACGGCGCTGCTGATCGATGCGCTAACCTTCGTGATCGCCGGGTGGCTGATCGGGCAGATCGACCGACGCAAGTTTCGGGCGCTGCCGCGCGCGGATCAACTACAGACAGCCGAGGACACCAGTTTCCGCGAGGGGCTGCGCTTCTTGAAACGCAATCGGGCGACGGCGGCGACGCTGCTGGTCAAATTCGGCAGCAGTCTGGGCAACATCGACACGCTGATGACGATCTACGCGACCCAGTTGTTCGTGCTCGGCGGCGACGGGCAGCTTTCGCTCGGCATCATGTACAGCGCCTTCGGCGTCGGCGCGATTGCCGGTCCAATCGTGCTGAATCGCTTCAACGACGGCACGGTCGGGGCGATGCGCCGTCTGATTATCGTCGGCTTCATCTGGTGCGCGCTGGGCTGGTTCGTGCTGGGCAGCGCTGCCTCACTGGTGATCGTCTGCGCGGCACTGCTGCTGCGGGCGATGGGCGGCTCCGCCAACTGGACCTACAGCACCATCGTGATCCAGAAACTCGTGCCGGATTCGTATCTGGGGCGCGTCTTCTCGATGGACATGGGCATGTTTTACGTCGCCTCGGTGATCAGCACAGTGGTTCACGGCTCGCTGGTCGATGCGCTCGGCGTCGCCAACATCGGGCTGATCGGCTACGGGACGATGGTGGTGAGCCTCGTGCCTCTGGTGCTGTGGGTGCTGCTGACCCGGCGGCTCGGTCGGCGACGCCCGGTCGTGCTGCCCTGATCGCTAAGGCAGGTGGGCTTTTATCACTTTTGTACAGACCCCTTTGCTGGCGCGCCAGCGACTTAAATGCCATAGTAGACATTCACCACAAATTTCGATGGGGAAACGGGCAGCTTGCGGCTGCGACGCTGTTAGGTTGACCAAGAGTGGATCACTAGATTTGATGGAGACTGCGGATGTGAAGAAAATATAGGGAATTATTGGTGGATTCTTATAACGACTACAAACTCTATTTAAGATATACCTGTTAAAACTACCCATGATATGGGATTGATTAGAAAAACCATACCGGGAGCGCGTTCCGATCTATAATGTCGGCAAGCCGCTTAATCGTCCTCTTAATATGCACCGGAGAATGTTCTTTTGACGTCTAACCATGCCAGCGAGGAGCGTAAGATGGATGACTACAGTATGGAGCCGGATGAGAGTGCGGGGCAGATTTACCGTCATTGGAGTCCCATTTCTGAGAAATATACCGGCGGCGACGCCTTAGTGACCGCGCTGGATCAAGGGTGGCGGGTCGATAACGTGATTTTCCGTCAGGAGTTTTGGCTGGCGGGCGTGCGGCGGGTCTCCGTCTTTCACATCGACCTGCGACGCGGCGACGAATCCGTCAAGATGCTGGTGATGCAAAATCCTTACGTGACGCGGCTCGTCCACGAGCTTGGTCAGCAGGTCGTGCTGATCAACCAGCGCAAACAGACCGATTACGACCGCATGTCGTGACTTCGACGGCGATCCAAACTGTCGACTGAATCTACCGGATCAGCCTCACGGTCGGTAGATCGATTGGCATGATTGAGCGCCGCTCAGCAGGCTGCTTGACAGGCAAAGTCAAGCTGGCTATGATGAGCGGCGTTTTGCTGCCTATGCCACTTTAAAACTCACGCCAAAGGTTAAAGCCTGTGCTCGATCTGATCAAAGTCATCATTCTTGGCATTGTCGAAGGCGTGACCGAGTTTCTGCCGATCTCCTCAACCGGACACTTGATCGTGGCGCTGGCGCTGCTGCAACCGGGCTTCAGCGAGGCGATGTCCAAGACCTTCGAGATTTTCATTCAGGTCGGCGCAATTGTCGCGGTGATCGCGTTTTACCGGGCGGACATCTGGCGGCAGGTGACGACTGTCACTCATGACCGGCGGATACAGCACTTCTGGATCGCGATTGTGGTGGGGTTCGTGCCAGTCGGCGCGGTTGGCTTCTTGGCGCGCGACTTCATCGATCAAGTGCTGCAAGACAACCCCGTCTTGGTCGCGGTGACGCTGATCCTCGGCGGTGTCGTGTTCATCCTGTTTGAACGCTTCTGGAGCCGGAACAAAGAACAGATCGTCAGCGACGAGGCGCTCTACGACGTGACCTACGGGCAAGCGCTGTTCATCGGCGTGGTGCAGATCGTGGCACTGGTTCCCGGTGTATCGCGCGCTGCCGCGTCGATCTTCGGCGGGATGATCGCGGGGCTGGATCGGGCGACGGCGGTCAAGTTCTCGTTCTACCTCGCCATCCCAACGCTGAGCATCGCGACCGTGTTCAAGCTGCTGATCAGCATGAGTGGTCTGCAAGGCAGCGACTACCTTTACCTGCTGATCGGCGCGATTGTCTCCGGCATCGTCGCGTGGTTTGCGATTGGCTGGCTGCTGCGCTACATCGCGCACCACACCTTCACCTCGTTTGGCTACTACCGCATTGCCGCCGGAATCGTGATTCTGCTGCTGGCGGCAGCCGCGATCATCTAGCGGCGGATCGGGCGCACGCCGGGCGCCCCTACGCGCCGCGCGGTTAAGTCTTTCCTCTGCTGCGCAAACTCTGAAACCTCACGTCCCAACCCGCCCCCTCTCCATGCAATGGAGAGGGGGCGACAACAGGAATCTTTTCGACGAGTTTTCTTATGGAAGGGCGGGTCTCAGACCCGCCCCTACACGGAATTTCCCGGTGGCAGTGAGGCGCACAGCGGCGATTGTTGGCGAAGTGCCGCTTCGCAGTGGGGGTGAGGTGCGCGGGGAACAAGCCAAACTACTTTTTGCATACACGCTCGAGCAGTGTCAGTTTCTTTAGTATGGGGCGCGAAGATCGCGGCTATGATACAGTATTAGGAGCGTGTCCAATGATGCGCGGGCGCATAATTAAGTCAATGCAGAATTACAGTAACCCATGATCAGTGCTTCCGGGAAAACCCCTTGCATCCTCGTCGCGGCGACCGATGCGGCTGTTCGATCTCAACTGAAAGCCGCGTTGGAAGCCGAGAAGATGCTGGTTTACGAAGCTGGCGACGGCGCTGGCTGCCAGCAGATATTGGCGGACGCCCATCCTGATCTGCTGCTGATCGATGAGACGGCGGTGGGCGCGGTCGACGTCTGCCGCGAAATCAAGGCGACGCTCGATCTGGCGCACATTCGCGTCATCCTGATCCTGAAGGCGGAAACCGACGACGATCTCGCCATTTTTGAACAGACTCAGGCGGACGAATACGTCACGCTGCCACTGCGGATGCCGGTGGTGCTGCGCCGGGTGAGCGCACTGCTGCACGAGCAAGAACTCGAAGCGGACATCGAATTCCGGAGCGCGATTATGGCGCAAATGGGTGACGCGGTGGTCGCCGTCGATGCGAATTCCATCGTGATCTATTGGAATGCCGAGGCGGAACGGAGCTACGGGCTGCGCAGCGATGCGATCATCGGGCAGCCAATCGACAACGCCTACCGGATCATTTGGGGGCAGGCGGCAGAACGCGACGACGTGATGGCGTCGATTGCGGCGCGCGGTTGGTGGCGCGGTGAGGGTATCCACTTACTGCATACCGGCGAACGGCGCGAAGTCGAGGTTGCCGTGCGGCAGTTGACGAACGTGGGCAACATCGGCGCGGGCTTCGTCAGCGTGATCCACGACGTGACCGAACACAAGCGCATCGACGCGGCGATGAAGGATCAACGCGACCTCGCCGACGCGCTGCGCGATACGGCGGCGGCGCTGACCCGCTCGCTCGATCCAGAAACCGTGATGCGGCTGATCCTAGAAAACTTGGAGCGCGTCGTTCCTAACCGGACGGCGAATATCATGCTGATCGATGGGGATCGGGTGCGGGTGGGCTTCTCGCGGGGGTACTCGCCGGAAGAGCAGGTCGTCATCGACCAGATTGAGTTTTCGCCCTATGAAATTCCGACCTACCAAGAGATGCTGGCGAACGGACGCCCGTATTTGGTCGCGGATACCCGCACCGAACCCAATTGGGTCACGTTAGCGGAACTACGCTGGATCAGGTCTTTTCTGGGTATGCCGATCCGGGCATATGATCACGTGGTTGGTTTTCTGAACATCGACTCGGATGTGCCGAATGCGTTCACGCCGGTTCACGCGGAACGGCTGCAAGCGTTCGCCGATCAAGCGGCGATTGCGGTCGAGAATGCGCAGCTCTACGAGGCGATCTATCGGGATGCGGTCGAGATGCGCGCACTGCACCGGGCGACGACGTTCCTGTATACCACCAATTTGTTCACGGCGGAGAACCTGATCGACGTCTGCGAGCAGGTGGTGCGGGTGGTCGTCGACGAGTTTGGCAAGCTGGACTGCGGCATTCTGCTGATCGGCGACGACAACCGGGTCATGGAGCGGGTCGCCCGCGCGGGCGAATTTCAGGTGAGCGCAGAGAGCGTCCTGACTGTGGACGGACCCGGCTTAGTGCCGGAGGCGATCCGCTTAGGACGGACGATTTACGCCTCGGATGTGGAGCACGACGAGCGTTACGTCCGCAGTAATTCGACCACCAAATCGGAACTGGTCATTCCGCTGCGAACGGCGAAGGGGACGTTAGGCGTGCTCGATCTGCAAAGCGCTCAGGTGGATGCCTTCGAGGAGCACGACCTTCGCCTGATGGAGTTGTTCGCGGAACGGGCATCAGCGGCAATCGAAAACGTCAAACTCTACAACGAGATTCGCCATTACGCGGAAGAACTGGAACGGCGGGTTCACGAGCGGACGTCCGAGCTAAACCGGGTGAAAGAGCGGGTCGAGGCGATTCTGAATCACAGCAGCGATGCGATTTTGCTAATTCGGAGCAGCGGCGTGATTCAGCAGACTAACCGCAGCTTCAACCTGATGTTCGCGTCGCAGCCCGACGAAGCCTTTGGCAAGCCGCTGACCTTTTTAGCCGAGGAGGGCTATCAAACCGCACTGAGCGAAGCGCTGGATCGGCTGGTCGAGACGCAGGAATTAGAACGGCTGGAGATCGTCGCGCAGCGGACGAACGGGTTTGTCTTCGACGCCGACGTGATGCTTTCACCGATCCGGGGAGCGTCGGGGCAGATCGAGAGTGTGGTGTGCAGCCTGCGCGACATCACGTCACGCAAGCGCTTAGAATTGGAACTGCGGGAAGCCCTGCAAAAAGAGCGCGACCTGAGTGACCTGAAGTCGCGGTTTATCGCGCGGGCGTCGCACGAATTTCGGACGCCGCTGGCGGTCATCCATACGTCAAGCGATTTGCTGAAGAGTTACGGCGAACGGATGACGCCGCAGCAGCGCGAGGAGAAGCTCGACCGGCTGCAAACTGAAGTGCAGCGGATCACGCTGATGCTCGACGATTTGCTGACGATCAGTAAGGGCGAGGAAGTCAAAGAGTTCAACCCGGTCTCGACTGATCTTCAGGATTTGGCGCGCACGACGGTTCAGGAAATCAGCGAGGGCATCGGGACGACGCACAAGTTCAGCTTTAACGCACAGGGCGAGAAGGGTGACGTGCTGATCGACCAGAAGCTGTTCCGCCAGATCGTCACGAACCTGCTGACGAATGCGGTCAAGTATTCGCCGGAGGGCAGCACGATCCGAGTGAACGTCACCCGCAAGCCGAGCGAGACCGTCCTTGAGGTCGCGGACGAAGGGATCGGCATCCCGGAAGAAGATCAGAACCAGTTGTTTGAAGCATTTCACCGCGCGCGAAACGTCGAGCACATCGCCGGGACCGGACTGGGGTTGGCGATTGTGAAGCAAGCCGTTGATCTGCATAATGGAGCCGTAAGCGTCGCCAGCGAGATGGGGAAAGGCACCCGCTTCACTGTGAATTTGCCGACTTTGGTAGTGAAAGAACAATTACCGTGAAAAAGATTCTCGTGATCGAAGACTCACATTCACTGCGCAAAGACATCCTTGAGATGCTCGGATTTGAAGGATTCGAGGCGGTCGGTGCTGAGAATGGCTTGCTAGGGGTAGAGCGCGCCCGCGTTTATCTGCCCGACTTGATCATCTGCGACATCATGATGCCGGGGATGGATGGCTACGGCGTCCTCGAAGCGCTCCAGAAAGACTCGGTTACGGCGCTGATCCCCTTCATTTTCCTGACCGCCCGAACTGACCGGATGGACGTGCGTCTGGGGATGGAGTTGGGGGCGGACGACTTCTTGACCAAACCGTTCCACGCGGCGGAACTGCTGGCAACGGTGCGGACACGGCTCGAAAAGCGCAAGACGTTCAGCGAAGTCGCCAACCGGCGGCTCGAAGACCTGCGCGAGAACATCATGATGGCGCTGCCGCACGAACTGCGGACGCCGCTGAACGTGATTCTCGGCTTTTCCGACCTGCTGATGACCGACGGCGAGGAGATGGACGGCGCGCACATCAGCGAAATGGCGCGACACATCAATTCCTCGGCGCTGCGGCTGTATCGCTTGATCGAGAACTTCCTGATCTACAGCCATACCGAGATCATGCTGTCGGATCCGCGACAGGTTGAATTCATCAAGCGCAGCGTCGTCGTGTTTCCGCGCTCGACCATCGAACACTGCGCGCTGCAAAAGGCGGAGCAAAGCGGACGCGAGCAAGACATGGACACTTACGTCGAGGACACGGCGAGCATCGCCATCGGCGAAGATTATCTGCGCAAGATCATCGACGAGTTGATCGACAACGCCTGCAAGTTTTCCGCCGAAGGGACGCCGATCTACGTCAATGGCAAGGAGATTGGCGATTACTACGAACTGTCGATCACGGATCGCGGGCGCGGGATGACTCCCGACGAAATCGTCAACGTGGGGGGCTACATGCAGTTTCAGCGGCGCATCTTCGAGCAGCAGGGCGCGGGCTTGGGCTTGGTGATCTGCAGGCGGCTGGCAGAACTGCACGACGGCGAATTCCGCATCGAAAGCACGCCCGACGTCAAGACAACGGTCACGATCAAGCTGCCGCTCAAGACGAAATCGGCGGCGGATCAAGCGGAATGATACCGGGGGAATGGGGAAGTCTACGCTCCAAACCCCTCACCCCCGACCCCTCTCCCACGTAAACGGGGAGAGGGGAGAAGAGCAGATTTGTGAGTCACGAAGATGATCCGTTCAAAAACGATCTCCTCAATGTTTCCCATTCCTAATACGGGACGTTTTTGTGTGAAATATAAACTTTAGTATAATTGACGGCATAGTACAGTACGTCGCTTCGTGCCCAACCTGAGGAGGCTCCTGAATGCACCACCACGTAACGCGCAGGGTATGGCTTGCAGGCTGGATGATCGTAATCCTGCTGGCAGCAGGCTGTTTTCAGCCCGCTGGCGCGGGACTCGAAGCGACCAGTTCGATTGAGGCGCAGCCGACGTTTACGCTCGTACCGACCGACACCGAGACGCCGCCGCCTCCCCCGACCGACATTCCGACTGAAGTTGTCCTAGAGGTGCCGACCATGGAGGCGTTCGAGGTTGGAACGCAGGTCGCGGACGCGGGTAATGCGCAGCTTGAACCGATCTGGCAGACGGCGACGGCGATCTACCTGCTCGATCAGGGGCAGCCGATCCCGGTCGAACCGCTGCAACCGGAAGCTCAGGATGCCCAGCCGATTGATCCGTTCGTGCAGACGGCGACGCAGATGGTCTACGAAGCGACGGCAACCGCCGCCGCGCCGATGACGATGACGGCGGCAGCCATCTTCGGACCGCCAACGCCGACCTTCCCGCCGTTTGTGCCCACGTCAACGCCCGGCGGAATCCCGCCGATTTCGGGGCAAGACTGCATCTACGAAGTGCAGCCAACCGACGTGAACCTGTACCGGATCAGCCTGCTGTTCGGCGTTCCCTACATGGACATCGCGCGGGCGTCGAACCTCGTCAACGCGAACCTGATCTATGCAGGCGATAAGCTGGTGATCCCCGGCTGCGGCACGACCGGCTACTATCCGCCGCCGACCTCGATCCCGTCAGACCCGAATAATCCCGGTAATCCGCAAGGACCCGGCAGCGGGCAAGTTTACGTCGTCCAGCAAAACGATACCCTGTTCGCGCTGTCGCTCCGGTGGGGGACGACGGTCAACGTGATTGCCAACCTGAACGGCATCCCGAATATCAACCTGATTTACATCGGGCAGGAGTTGTACATCCCGTAAAGGGAGCGGTTTTCTTGGTCGTATGGCGGGCGGCGAAATAGCCGCCCGCTTTATTTTGGCAACGGCAAGGAGCAATGGTCGTGGAAGAAATCACGCTGCGGAGCAAATTGATCTACGAGGGGCGAGTGGTCAAGTTCTCGCTGCTGGACGTCCGGCTGCCGGATGGCAAAGAAACTCAGCGCGAACTGATCACGCATCCCGGTGCGGTGGCGATTGTGGCGATGGATGCGGCGCAGAACGTCCTGCTGGTGCGGCAGTTCCGCTCGGCGGCGGGGAAGGTGCTGGTCGAAATCCCGGCGGGGACGCTCAACCCCGGCGAGCAGCCGCTCGCCTGTGCCGACCGCGAACTCCAAGAAGAAACCGGGATGCGCGCCGCGCGTTTCGAGCCGCTGAGCGGCATGTATACCGCGCCGGGTTACACGACCGAGTTCATCCACCTCTACTACGCGACTGGCTTGAGCGAGTCGGTTTTGCCGCACGACGACGACGAATTCATCGAAGTCGAGCGGGTGACGCTGGCGCGAGCGCTGAGCATGATCGAGAGTGGCGAGATCGCGGACGGCAAGAGCATCGCCGGGCTGCTGCAAGTCGCGCGGCGGTTGGGGGTGTAAGCAAGGACGGAAAGGATTTAGGTGATTATCCCTTGATGGTAGGGGCACGATATATCGTGCCCCTACACCACCTACCGTATGGGTATAATTGCAAAGATTTAACGCAAAGGCACAGGCGAAACGAAGTTTCGCACGACGCAAAGGCGCAAAGAAAAGAAGGGCACGGCACGCCGTGCCCCAACCGCGGTGGCGAGCGATGATCGCCCTTGTGAGGGTGTGTTAGGGCGTGCTATAATGCTGACCTCTTTTGGCAATACACGGTGCGCCTTCGGGCGCGCTTTTTTGGAGGCAGACGTGAACGAATTGATGAAGTCATTAGAAGCACCGGATCGTGGGCATCCGCAGATCGGACCGGGCGATTCGGTCAAGGTACACGTCCGGGTGGTCGAAGGCGACCGCGAGCGCGTGCAGGTGTTTCAGGGCGTCGTCATCCGTCTGCGTAAAGGCGGCAACGATGCCAACTTCACCGTGCGCCGGATCGCTTCGCACGGCATCGGCGTGGAGCGGACGTTCCTGCTGAAAAGCCCGCGCGTGGAGCAGATCGAGATCACCCGGCGCGCGAAAGTCCGTCGCGCTCAACTGTACTACCTGCGCGACCGTCGCGGTAAATCCGCCCGGCTGAAGGAAAAACGATAAACTGTGCGACCCCTAATCGGCATTACCACTGCCGAAACGGTCGATAACGGCAAGCCGTACCATCGTTCGTATGCCCGCAATGCGTGGGCAATCGCGGACGCTGGGGGCTTGCCGGTTTACATTCCGACCGGACTCGACGAGTCAGTTTTGCGCGACCTCTACGAGCGCGTGGATGCCGTGCTGCTGCCCGGCGGTCCCGACGTCGACCCGGCTTATTACGGCGCGGATCGGCACCCGGAGACGCGGGAAATCGACGACGCGCGCGACAGCACCGAGCTGACGCTGGCGCGCTGGACTTATGCCGACGACCGCCCGCTGTTCGGCATCTGCCGGGGGCATCAGGTGATGAACGTCGCCTTCGGCGGCACGCTGATTCAGGACATCCCCTCGGAAGTCGAGACCGATCTCCCACACGAGACGCCGAATACACTGCCGCGCAATACCATCCGCCACGAGGTCGAGATCAACCCGGACAGCCATTTGGCGGCGATTCTCGGCACGGCGCACGTCGCGGTCAACAGCCTGCATCACCAGTCGGTCAAGCGGACAGCGCCGGGCATCCTGATCACGGGCTACTCGCCGGACGGCGTGATCGAGGCGCTGGAAGCACCGGATAAACGCTACGTCCTGAGCGTCCAGTGGCACCCCGAAGACCTGTACAACGGCGACGAGGCGATGAAGCGGCTGTTCGCGTCGTTCGTCGAAGCCGCGCGCGAAAGCGCTGCTCGCGCCGCGCGCGCCGGACAGCGATCTGCCGCCGATTAAGGCGACCCCCTCCCCGACCCTCCCCCGAATTCAGGGGAGGGCGCAAACATGCCGTAAGCTGCTGAGATTCTGCTTTAGCCGACCGTCCAAACAAAGCAAACGGTGCAAGGGGCGACGTGATGGCTGTGATGATTCCCCCTAAGTACATTGGCGTGCTCAACTCCGGCGTTGGCGGGCTGTCGGTGCTGCGCGAGATCCACCGGCTGCTGCCGGAAATCCCCACCCTGTATTACGCCGATCAAGCGCACATCCCTTATGGACCGCGATCCGCTGGTGAGATTCGCGGCTTCGTCACGGCGATCACCGACTTCCTGATCGGACAGGGGGCGGGCGTGATTGTGATCGCCTGCCACGCCGCCAGCGCCGCCAGTTTGCATCCCTTACGCCAACAGTATGCTAATGTCCCGTTCGTGGGGATGGAACCGGCGGTCAAGCCCGCCGCCGAAGCGACCCGGAGCGGCGTAATCGGCGTGCTGACGACGCAGGCGACGGCGGATGGCGCGCTCTACCGGCGCGTCTTGGCGCGGCACGCTGCTCACGTCAAGGTGCTCACGCAGGTCGCGCCGGAACTGGTGACGATGGTCGAAGCCGGGCAGCAGGACGATCCGCAGAGCGAGGCGGTGCTGCGCCGGCTGGTCGATCCGCTAGTTGCGGCGGGGGCGGATCAACTGGTGTTGGCGTGTACTCATTTCCCGTTTCTCAAGGATGCGCTGCGGCGCGTGACCGATCTGCCGCTGGTCGATCCGAGCGCGGCGGTCGCGCGGCAGGTGGATCGCGTGCTGCCGCCGGGCGTGCGGGCGGCGCGGGGCGAGAATCGGTACATCACGAGCGGGGATGCAGCGGCGTTTCAGGCGATGGTGGGGCGGTTGCTTGCGTTGGATGTCGAGGTCTTGACCCCACCCCCGACCCCCTGACAGGGGTAGGTATTTTATTAACCTCACCCCCTGCCCCCTCTCTACGTAGTGGAGAGGGGGTAAAGACGGCTCGTAGAAGGTTTTAAAGTCCCCTCTCTATGCAATGGAGAGGGGATTTAGAGGTGAGGTCAGAACTGACCTCACCCCGATTTGATGGACAGTAAGATTGTTAGGGGCGGGCAAGCTGCTCGAAAGCGCAGGGGCTGAGATAGCCGAGCGCAGTTTATTGAGATAATGATGGGCGGGGCGATATTGTGCCGTTTGGAGGGGAGCCGTCAGGGTCACGCTGACTTTCCACTTCCGACCGAGCTAGCAGCCCGATCACGTCGGTTACAACATCGTCCAGCTCAAGGCGCTTCCCGTTTTCGAGCGCTTCCTGATAGGCATCGCTGCCGAGCGCTGCTTCGATCTCATGGCATACCGGCGCAAACAAGGGTTGATCGAGCGCTGGTTCGTCCCAGATCACACCCACCCAGACCGCCGCTTGCTCACTGCGACCAAGCGCCTGAAAGTACGCCACCACACTCGACAGAGTTCTCGATTTCTGAAGATGCGAATCCAAGCCTTGCGCGAGGGACAGCGACTCGTGCAGCGCGCGCCGGGCTGCGTCCAGATCGTGCAGCGCAAGATACGTATTCGCCAAGCTGCGCAGCAAATTGCAGATGTAGCGCGGCATCCCGCCTTCACGCGCCATTTGCAAACCCTGCTCTAAATGGGCGACTGCCGCGCTGAAATTTCCCAGCCGCATCTGCGTGTAGCCTAGACTGGAAAGCCCGTGAATGACATTGCGCTGGCTGCCAGCGGCGCGCGCGGCTTGGATGCCTTCCTCAAAATAGCCACAGCCGAGTTCCAATTGCGCCTGCTCAACTGCCCACGTAGCCATGCTGATGAGCGCGGCTGCCAGTATTCGCTGAAAACCAAACGTCCGCGCAAGGTCAATCGCTCGCTGGATATATGTCTTCGCCTCAACATAGTCCTCTAGTGCCATCAGGCTTTCTCCAACGGCGAGCAGCGCGTTGCAGACCACAGCAACGTTCCCACCGGATTCCATCAGGTGAAGGGAGCGTATGAAGTAATCGTAGGCATTTTGATCATTGCCATTATACAGGGCAATCGCGCCGAGACCGTGAAACGCTCGCCCTGCGTCAGTGTCCATACCGTACTTTGTGAAGATGGCGAGGGCTTGTCGATAATGACGTTCCGCCTGATCGTAGAGTCCACGTTCCTCAGCGATGCTCCCCAGTTCCTCGACGCCCCAACCGACGCCGATCCGGTCATGGGCAGCCTGCGCGAGTTTCAGAAGCTGATTGGCGTAATATTCCGCTTGTTCGAGGATGCCAAGACGAAAATAAGTGATACTGAGTTCGTGCAGAAGGGCGCGTTCCGCTCTAGCGTCTCGAAGTTGGCGCGCGGCTTCCAAACCGTTTTCCAGCCAGCGTGCATAATCGACCCCGCTGGTGCGGTTCGAGAGGACTTCCAACCCCGCAAGCGGGAAGTCCTTGCACAATTGAGTCCGTGAGCGGTCATCGGCTTGCTGATTGGCTGCCCATGTCTGCCAATGTCTGATCTGCTCCCACTCCTGATCGAACAGCGTGAGACCATACGATATATTGGGTTGCCCGCGACGAAATGCCGTATCTGCTGCACGCAGCTTGTTGAGATAATGGCGCGCGAGACGATAACGTGTGGTTTGCAGCGATGCTGTCATGCCGGGTAGCCTTTCTCCCCCAGTAAGGAGCGGGCGGGCAGCACCAGCAGCGCACGCATCGGGAATCGCCCGCCGCTGACCGGCTCCAGCAGACCACGACTTACCAGCACGCGCAGCCGGTCGGCAAGCTGAGCAGGATCAACCATAGCGCAGTTTAAGCGCCTTGCGTGCCGTTCGGGCATCGACCGCCTGTGCATATCTGAGCGTCGTTTCGCCGCGAGCGTGCCCGGCTGCTGCCTGCACGGTGGCTAACGGTGTGCCCGTTGCCAACGCCTCGGTGATGAACGTTCGCCGCAAGTCGTGCGGCTTGAAGGCGATACCACATGCCGCTTCAGTCGCCTTGACGACACAGCGGGTGGCTTCGGACGGAGCGAGGATATAGAGCATCTGCGCTAGCTTGCGCAGCGCCGAGAGCTGACGCTGGCGGGTGGATTTGACGACCGACTGTGCACCCAGAAAGGCGAGCACGTTGGCGGGACGCAGGTCGAAGGGGTCGATCTGCTGTACCAGACACCAAGCGCGCCACAGGGAGTAGGTCTGCCCATAGATGCGGGCGCTCGACGCTGCCACCTGACGCAGCGTGGCAGCGATCAACTCGTCGAACGGCTGCGCCAGCTCCATCCCGGTCGAGCGAATCGCGAGCGGGGTCTTAGTCATGGTGCTGCTCTTTCGCAGCTTCCAGCGCGGCACGTCCCGCGTCAGTGATCGTGTATTCCCAGACCTCGACGCCATTGTCATTGGACAGCAGTTGGGGGGTCACATAGCCCAGTGCTTCAAGGGCATCCCAGTCCGCCTTCAAACTCCGGAAGTAGTTGAGCAGCCCGTGCCATGGCTTGACGGTGAGATCTTGCAGACGTTGGTGCTGTGAAAAGGTTATCATCGGTAGACTCCATTTGTGCGCGAAAATGGGTTCGCGCATCAATGCTCCATTCTAACACGGCGAATAGCGCACGAAAAATCAGTTTACAGATGCTATTTGAGCGCGAAAAAACTCCGCTTCAGTGTCGATTTCCATCAAAAATGTGTCGACAAAGAAGGCGCGCCAGAGCACATCGATCCGACCAAAGAACTGATTTTGAGGGAAAACAGCTGCCTAATTGTTTCATCCGGCAAGCAATCGAAGAAAAAACGGGCGTAACTTGTTGCGCCCCTACAGCGACGAGTTACGTTTGTAGGGGCGTTCAACTGAACGCCCAATTCGAAAGACTTATTGGACAAAGCACTAAGTACAGACGAAAAAGTTCTTTGGGTGTAGAGTTGGGACCTCAGGAGAGGAGAGAGCAGATGCGAGCCTTCCAAATCGACATCAGCCCCGAAGAAATAGCAGCATTGGATCGACTCTATCAGACGACTAAGGATGTCCGCTTGCGAATGCGGAGCCAGATTATTTTATTAGCGGGCGAACAGCAATTGGGGGTGAGTGTCATCGCTGCGATAGTGCGTCAAAGTGAGCAGACGGTGCGCAACTGGTTACAGCGGTATCAGTCCGAAGGGATTGAGGGGTTAGCGGATGAGCCGAGGAGCGGTGCACCGCGCAAAGTCAATGTGGCTTATCGAGAGCAAGTGGTGCAGGTGGTGCGTCAGCGACCGCGCAGCTTGGATCAGCCCTTTTCGATGTGGACGTTGCAACGCCTGGTCGACTACATGGCCCAACAGACAGGGATACGGGTCTCGCCCGATACGGTTCGGCTGATTTTGCTGGAAGCGGATATTGTCTTAAGTCGTCCCCAGCATAAGGTCAGCAGCCCAGACCCAGACTATGCGCTCAAAAAAAGGCGATCGAGCAGAAAAGAGATGGGCTAGAGCGCCAGGCGGTGTTTTACTATGCCGATGAATTCAATGTCACCTGGTTGCCCACGTTGCGGGCGATGTGGAGTCCCAAAGGACAGCAGATCATGATCCCGACACCCCACCAGCAAACCAAGCATTATGGCATCGGCGCAGTCAATTATCATACCGGGCAGATAGTGGCTTTGATTCGCCCGCATAAACGTCGTCAGGAGATTGCGGAATTGCTCCAAAAGCTCTTGGACATCCACCCTACAGAAACGATTTACGTGGTCTGGGACAATGCCACTACTCACCAGGATGATGCGATTGAGGCGTTGTTACGTGCGGCGGCGGGACGCTTGGTGCTGCTCTATCTACCCACCTACAGCCCCTGGCTCAATCCCATCGAAATGCTGTGGCGGCATCTGCGCCGAGTGGTGACACATTGCGAACTCTTCGAGACGATGCAGGCCTTGCATCAAGCGGTCTTGGACTTCTTTACCCGCTGCAATGCGGGTGAGTACGATGTCCGCTCGATCATTGGCGCACATCCCTAGATACTTTTTCGTCTGTACTTAAATGCTCCATCCGATAAATTTCTCAACAGGGCGCCGCGCGCGGCGCCCCTACAAAAACATTCGGTAACTTACTTTAGCAGGTACAGTGCCAACGCCTTTTCTTGGCAAAGTCGAAAAAGCGGAGCGAGGAGCGCGATGAACAGCTACTTTCATCTAGGTCGCCACAGAATGGCGCGCATACTTTAAGGATGTTCAGTCTATGGAGCGGTTGCGCGCCGTCTAGCGACTTATCATTCATGACATTCCCAACTTTTCAGATGCCCCTTTGGGGATGAAACATCCCCACCACACTCCGATAATCCAGAACAACAGTGTACGCGAACGGTGATCGTCCCAGAAGTAGAAATCCAGCAGCATGATCACAGCTATCGCCAGAAGGCATCCTCCCAATGCTATAATTGCCGAGCCGTATACCCGCCGAGAATGAACAATCAAGGGGGCAAAGCCGGTCAGAAACAATACCAGCCCGGGTATGCCCATCTCTGCCCAGATCATCACATAGGCGTTGTGGACAGGTAGCAATAGTTGGAGCGGTGGATCACCTTGATGAAGCCTCGCAATCTCCCGGACAAGGTTGTGGACACCGACGCCCAAGAATGGGGACCTCTGTAACACAGCCAGCGTGTCTCCCAATGCGAACTCGCGCGCACCTATATTCAGTCGGTCGCTCAAGTTATTCATGAGCAGAATGCCGCCCCAAATGGCAAGCAAGAGAATCGGTAACGCCACATACAGCACAGCGCGCCGGTTAAGCTTAATCGGCTGCCGAATCAGCGTGAACGCCAGCCCAATCACTACCCCCGCGATAGCTGCCCGCGATTGAGTCGCCATTAAACCACCCAAGATCAGAAATCCGCCGACCAGCGGGAGTAAAATTGATGATCCATGCTCTTGCCGCTCCCTCAAAAGGACAAGGCTGGAAAAGAACCCCGTGACTAGATAGCCTGCTAGGTTATTCGGATTGATGGTTAAGCCAAAAGAACGATAGGTGCTGAAAAGCAGCAGCGGACTTTCATTCAAGATGGGAATGCCAAGCGGTCCTTGATGCAATGCCTGAGCAATTGCAAGCAGCGATTGCGCCGCTGTTCCGGCAACGAGCGCCCAACATGCTCCCGTCAACCATCCCGCACGAACTAATCCTGCTAACACGACAGCCATAAATAACTCTACAATTAGGTGAAGCGTCCCGTAACGAACGAGTATGGGTTGATCTGCCCAGAGTGTGCCAAGTCCCATCCAGATCACAAGCGCAACCCAGCCTGCACCGCCATTTCGAACAATCGTCAGCGCGAAGGACAGAAGGCTGGCGCGATATTCGGAATCCAAGATCAAACGGAGCAGCGAAACGACAACGAAGAGGATCAGAACGTCGTCGCCTAAGAATAGGACAATCGCGCGCATTTCTTCGAGCACATTAGTCTGGACTGAGGCGAGCCAAATAACAGCATAGAAACGGTAAGCAACGACGAACGCCAACGCCCATAAGAGCACTTTTTGAATCCGCTCAAACACATTCACCGTACCAACCATCTGCTTCAGATGCTGCGCTGTCACGGCGCTTCCTTTTCGCCTGTGCCAATGGTATCCGGGGTGGATCGCGGTGTGACCAGATAACCGCCGGTGATCGGTGCCCCGGCGATTGCCTCACGGTTATTGGGGAGAGAATTGAGCTGGTAGCGTGTCCCGTCGAGCGAGCTAGAACCCACCGCGGCGCTCAAGAAAATCACCGGGCGGTCGCTATAGGCTTTCGCGGGATCAGAATGTGCATCCACAAAAGGCATGAGGGTTCCCTCAAAGGAGAATATCGGATACAGACGAATGTCGCCCCGCCAGCCTTCGACCGATTGCAGATATTGGAGCGGAAACACCTCGTACCAGTCACCAAACACATCGGCGTTCTGAGGTAATTCCACCAGCAGCGCTTCCCCGGCAGTGCGTACACTGGTCTCTTGACTCAAGTTGAGGAGTGGGAAGTTGACCACCAGCATTAGAATTGGCAGTACGAGGATGCAAAGCCATTTCCACTGCTTCACATCTTGTGTCAACCAGTGAAGCCCGTAAGCAAACGCAACTATCACCAGCAAGTAGGTCGGTCCGAACATCGTCTGCCGGTCGGTCGCACCATAGGTCGTATAAAAGTAGGTGTAGGGCAAAATGCTGGAGAGCCATACCAGAAACAGTCCTCTGGACTTGGCTGCCATTATCCCTACGCCGATCAGGGAGATGATCAAGCCGACGCCGAGAAAGTTACTCCACAGCCATCCCCCGGTTGCGAGAAGTTGGCTAGCGGACGGTAGAAAGCCCTCACTAAAAAACATTCGCTCAAACTGCACGCCGCGAAGCGTATCTAGAATGCCGTCCGCCGTATCCAAAGGCACAGCGTGAAAAATGCCATTAACGTCATAAATGCCTAGCGAATTGAACGCCGGATGAGCCGCAAAACGTATCGGGAAGTACAGCAGGATCAGCAGAACAACTGCCACGCTAATCGTTCCAGCGATCAACCGGACACGCCAAGGAACACCCATTAAGGACAGCGCTAGCACTAACCCTATGCCCAGAAGAATCGACTGAGGAGTCATCGCTACAGCGATCCCGGTCAGGGTGCCTAAGAGGCAACCCTGCTTAAGCGTATAGTCATGGCGTCGCCACATCCGGGCAAGCTGCCAAGCACACAGGGCAATGGTTAGGAGCTGCGGCGCGTAGACTTCGGGAAATAATCCCGACATCCACACGTAGTAGGACCAAACCAACGTCAACGCCGCCCCCAGAGCGATGAGCCGATCCCGGAGCAGTTCCCGAACTAGACTGAACACCAGACACGCGGTTGACGCTAAGCAGATGGCTGTAAACAGTGTCACCCGGAAGAAGACATCTCGGATCGGGAGCAGCGTAAAAAGATGCGCGATTATGAGATAGAGTGGGTAGCCGGGAGCATGGACAAAGCCCAGCGTGGCGCTGGCACTCACCAGTTCAGCGCTATCGAGCGTATAGACTGTCGGCACTATGGTCAGGAGCAGCACAAGCTGACAGAGGCTAAACAGCAGCACCATCTGCAGCCAAGGACGGCTTAATAGACTTGATAGGTTGTCGCGGATTTGACTCATTGATGCGCGTGCGACTCACATGTGCAATTGTCTCTCTTAAGAACAGTCTACGGGAGTTCTCCCCTAGACTGTTTCATCCTGACTGAGATCGTCTAGAACTGGCTCTCTACCCGACTGTTGCAAACCGGGAGAGCCGGACCATTTTGTTTTCCTGCGTTTTCGGCAACGTCGATTACGCAGCTACTTCTGAACAGTAAAACTCATCCAGCGCCACTTACACTAAAATAACCGTTGGTACTGCCCCCTATTGATCAAGAAATCGCAATCACCGTGAAAAGCGCTGATCTGGTTCGGCGGAGACCGAACCAGATTGCCATAAACAGTTTCTGCCCTGTGGACAAACCACAGATCCTCATAAGGACTGGTACTGAGTCTAGCCAGCGTTGCCGTCGGCGCGGGTGGCGGGAGCGGCTAGGATTAACTTTGAACAAGCACGACTATCCCCGGTTGGAAGATGAAAATACAGGTTTCACCCGGTCTATCAGTCGGTGCCGGCAAATAATCAGACGGTACGCCCGTTCCGCTTGCAACTTTTGGAATGAAGACCGGTATGCCCTCTCCATCCACACACGCACGCACGGGGTTCGGGAATGGCGCGAAGGGATCGCCGCCAATCACCTGAAAGTCCACGGCTGCAATCAGACCACGGGCAATCACGCCGGCATCTCCAACGTTTGCCGCTTCGATGATCTGGGCAAATATCTGCCCGCTCGCTAGACCACCATTTGAATCAGTGTAAGCGGACGCAGTCTGGGGATCAAGCTGCGAAGCTGGAAGTGGTGGTTCATCTTGCGAAGTAAGTGCGCCTCCTCCTGTATAGGAACTCTGAGCCAGCGCGGTTGTCCATCCGAAGTGACCATACGGGAGTCCGGTAATCATGAAAATCAGCATCACAACGACTGAGACTATCAATAGCAATGAACTTCTTTGACCGAGTTTCATAACTTCCCCCTCAAATATGAGCGTTCTATTTGCGTATTATATCTCTAATAGACACTTGAGAATACATATTGGCTCACGTTCAAAACGAGTACCGGTGGACGAGAGCAGCGATGAAAGACGATGAAATCGCCATGAGATTGACATGGAACTCGTAAACAGCGACGTATTCAAACAGGTAGCGCTTGTGGACACTCCGAAACGGGCGCAGAAAATCGCGCAGCCCCGTCCACAAGCCTTCCTTGCTATTGGTATGGACTTCAAACCAGCCATCCCCATCGTCAGCGCGCGCCCATTCACGAACTCCATGACCGACGGTCTCGCATATCCGCCGCAGGGCGTCGTAACTCTGATCCTCGCCGGTCATCACCAGCGCCGTAGGATGGGTAAACTGCCCGACAAACGTAGACAAAGTCAAACTTCGAGTATCGTCCGCCGGTTCATCCGCACATTTCGCGCCAAGTTGAGGGAAGCGACTGAATATACTCTCGGAGTTAGGACTTAAGCTGGTTCAAGCAAGCGTTCTTGACTGAACTGGCGGCACTTTTTCGACAACAATCCCACCCTCGGCAACCCTTGCGGATGCAGGCGTTACCCCCTGCGCCTTGCCTTGAGTTCGCTACACAACTAAAAACCTACCCCTGTCAGTTCCCGACTTCCGGGAGTGGAGCGCACCTCGCTAGGATGAGGCGAACGTCTCGCAAGCTGCTCGGTTTGTGAGCTTCTGGGCAGTTTTCAACACCCCGCCCCGACACGAATTCATCGAGGTGGTTAGCTGGAGAAAGCGCCGAGGTTCTCAGGGCGCTTTAGGCTGGGCTGAGTTGCCTCTTTGGAGACCGGTTCGGGCAGGTCGGCGAGGAAGGGCATCACGCGGCGGGCTTCGGTTGGCGGCGTGACCGGCAGGCGGATAAAGACGGTCGTGCCGGGACAGTCGACCATGTTGTGACCATTGCTCTCCGCCCAAATATCGCCGCCGTGTCCCTCGACGATGCCCTGCGCGATGGTCAAGCCCAAGCCGGGACCCGCGCCCATGAATTTATAAGCGCCGGTCGAGTGCAGGTTGGGATCGTAGCCGCGATAGAACTTGTGGAAGATCAGTTCGAGGTTATCGGGGTCGATACCGACGCCGGTATCGGCGAATTCGAGCAGCACGGCGTCGGACTCGCCGGGCACAGGCGAGGGGAGCAGTGAGCCTTTAATCTCGATCTGCCCGCCGTCAGGGGTGTACTTGACGGCATTGACGATCACGTTGCGGAACGCCTGCACCAACCGCTGCATGTCCGCCTGAACGATGGGCAGTCCGCGCAAGCCGCGCGCCGAGAGCGTAATCCGGCGCTCGCGGATGGCTTCGGTCAGCGGCTCGATTGCCATGCGCATGACGCTCTCGACAGTCGAGTTCGGCGAAGTGCAGATTCATGGCGTTGACGTCGATCTGGCTGACGTCGAGCATGGCGGTGATCAACTCCTCCATGCGCTCGCCCGCTCTGCGCAGGCTGGAGACCATCCCCGCCATCTGATCCTGATCGAGCAAACCTTCTTCGTTCAACTCGTCGATGATCTCGGTATAGCCGCGAATCTGGGCGAGGGGCGTCCGCAGCTCATGGCTGGCGATGGTGATGAAATCGGTCTTGACCGAGTCGAGACGCTCGACCTGATCCTTCGCGGCGGTGAGCGAGTTGTTGACGGATTCCGTATTCTGGTTGAGCTGGCGAAGATCGGCGATCAGTAGGGCGTTACGGCGGATGACGATGCCGACCACCACCAGCAGCGCGACGACCGCGACCGCAAGAATCGCAAGCAGCACCTCGCCCGCGAGTGCGCTCATGGACTGTCTCCCAGAGGTTCCTTACTTGAGGATGTAATACGTCCCCTTTTTCGAGCCAACCTTCAACAGAATACCGCGCTCGACCATATCCGCCAAGTCAAGGCGAAGCGTCTCGGCAGAGACGCCTTGACAGAGCGAGCGGTATTCGCGGTTGGTAATCGAGCCATGATCGCGGATGTACTGAAGCGCGCGCGCCTGCCGGTGATTGGTATTGCGCACCCAATCGGGCACGACCTGTTTCTCGCGCGAGTTGAACAGGGTCACGGCGAAGCTGTAGGGGCGGGCGTCGAAGTTGGGCGGCAGATGCCCGGCTTGCTCCATGACTTCCATCATGCGGTCGATGCCGAGACCCAACTCCTCGATATAGCCCCATTGGAATAGACTGTTGACGACGCGCGGGTTGCGGCTGAAGTGCTCGTCGACGATGTTTTCGACGGTGATGAAACCGGGCAGACCGCCGGGCGAGATCACTTCGAGGCGGTCGGAGTACATGCGGACTTCGATGCGGCGTCCCTTGATGCGGTAATCACGGTGACAGATGGCGTTGACAATCGCCTCGCGGACGGCAAACTGCGGATACTCGTAGGTTTCCTCGCGCTCCAGCCCTTTGACGACGGCGCTGACCGCCATCTCGCTCCAGATCAGGTTCCACGCCGACTCGATCAAACGGGGGAGTGGTCCGGTCATCTCCTCGCGGCGCGAGTAACCGGCGAGTCCGTTTTCGCCGCGCGGGGTTTTGCCGACGAACTTGGCGAAAACGACGCCACTTTGGGGCAGCCAATGCTGCGGATACTCGCAGAAAAGCATGATCCCGCCGACGGTGGGGCGGTCGGCGGTGTCAATCGCGCCGATCTCGCGCAGCAGGTCGTCGATCTTGCCGTTGTAGGGGCGCTTGGTGCGCTCGGCACGCTTGGCGAGGTACTCGTCGATCATTTTGCGGCTGAAGTCGTCTTTGGTCGCGCCGGAGATGGGTTCGGACTCGTAGTCGCCGGTGCTCTTGGCGCTCGCCAGCTTGAGGATTTCCTGCCCGCCGAGCGGACGATTAATCGTCTCGGCGCGAATCAGCACGCGACCATCGCTGAGCGCGTGCAGCTCGATACTGCGGGGTACGCGCAGCGCATAGACGGTGCTGCCGGTCTCCATCTCGACCGGCTCCCAGTTGCCGGTGACAATCGACGGGCTGCACAGGGCGTCGGCTTCTTTAAGCGCTTTCGCCAGCGCCTCGTTCTCGACTTTCGCCGCCGCTTCGCCGCTCTCTTTCAAGCCGACGACCAGCGTTCCGCCCTCGGAGTTGGCGAAAGCGACCAGCGCTTCAGCGATTTGATTGGCTTCGGGTTTCTCCAGAAAATTCAGTCTGGGACCGGGACCATTCTTTAAAAAATCAGGATTTAGCATACAAATGTGCTCTCGGACATGCGCTCGTCTGCGCTTCGGCTTCGCTGTGGCAGCGCTTCGGGAGACTCGATTGAAATGTTTTCTCATTTTAACACGAAACCGGGACGATCACAGCGCGCAAAACAATTGTTCTGGGTTTGATCACGTTTCCAAACCGTTCTATACTGAAACCATGCTGATAAGCTGATTGCTGGCGTGGTCAGACGCAAACTCATGAAATCGTCTTGATTTGAAACTGGACGCAAATTGCAGGCTGTACTCGCTGGTTTGATCGCTCGTAAATGTGAGTGTTTGCAGGGAGCACACTTAGATCATGCTGCTGATCTTGTTGACAACGCTGCTTGGAGCAGTGCTGATCATCCGGGTGATCCTGATTGGCACCGGATTTTACAAAGAGCCGCTCTTGCGCAGTTTTCAACGTTACGCCCAACTTGACGACAGCTACAACCTGCTGCCGCCGCTGCTGTTCGGGATGGGCGTATTTGCGCTGGGCGCGGGGTATCTGTTCGCCGGAACGGTCAGCACGCAGTACACGCCGGTCTTATTCGCCGCGATGTTCTTCGCGCTCGCCTATTACGCGCAAGATAAACGGTCATGGATGGCGCAGTATCCTGACATTTTCCTGAGTTTACCTCACTGGTATGTCGAACTGCGCGAGCGCACGACGCGCGAAGAACGGCGGCGCATCGCTTACATGTGGCTGTGTCTGCCGCGTTCGACGCGGCTGCATTATAACGGCAGCGACCGGAATTTCCAGATTTGGGCGGATCAAGTGATCCTTGCCACCGTCTCGCAGACGGTCGAAGATCAAGAGGCAGCGCTGCTGCAACTGCGGGAATACGTCTAGCGCTGCGGATCGTCCGGCGGCGTGCCTGTACGCGGACGAATCACGAGCAGATAAACCCCCATCAACGCGGCAAGCAGCGCCGGTGGAATGCAGAGCGACAGCAAGATGCGGGCGATCAGGCTCAAGTCGGTGCCGCTGAGCGCGACCCACAAGACGATGAATAAGATAATCGCCCCGATGCCCAGCACTGCCCCGATGATGCTCGCCCGCGACAGCGCACGGCGAATCGGATTAGGTGAATTACTCATCATTCCTCCGCAGACGGCGCAAATGTGCCCTGATTCTAACCGATAATTGGCGGAATGATACGCACAGGTTGGCGGCGTTTGCCCGTCACCCCCGACACTTCTCCCACGCAGGCGGGGGCAGGGATGAGAAAACTGCCCCGTGGGAGCACTATGCTGATCGATTCTGAAGCGCATAATTCTGACTCTTTACTGCACTTGGGCGAAGTTGGCGTGATTGGTTCGGCGCGTGGATTGGCAGGCTGCGACGTCTGCCTACAATGAAGGGTATCGTCTGCGGCTTGCCAAAGGATGAATTGACGATGACCGTGACCTTTCCGCCACTCCCTGCGCCTTTGCCCGACGACCTGCTGGCGCGGCGCGATCAGCTTCCGCTCAAGCCCGCGCCGGTCGTGCTGGCGGGCGAGCGGGTGCGGCTCGAAGTGCTCGACGTGGCGCGCGACGCCGAAATCCTCTACGCCTTGACCAACGGAAGTCCAATCGACCTCGGCGGGCGGCACGTCGACGCCTACGACGCCGACGAACTGGTCTGGCGCTACATGGGGGCGGGACCGTTTGCGACGTTGGCGGACTTTCAGGCTTATCTGGAGGCGCTGAACGCGGCGAACGCGCTGCCGCTCACGGTCTTCGATCAGGCGACGGGGGTGCAGATCGGCAGCGCCTGCCTGATCAACAACGCGCCGAAAGACCTCAAAATCGAACTGGGGAGCATCTCGTACAGCCCGATTGCTCAGCGAACCGGAGCGAACACCGAGGCAACCTATCTCATGCTGGCGCACGTCTTCGCGCTCGGCTACCGGCGGGCTGAATGGAAATGCAACGCGCTCAACCAGCGATCTCGCCGGGCGGCGCTGCGGCTGGGCTTCCATTTCGAGGGCATTCAAGCGGCGCACATGATTGTCAAAGGACGCAACCGCGATACGGCGTGGTTTCGCATCCTCGATCACGAATGGGAAGGGGTGAAACGTCAGCTTGAGGCGCTGATGGAAAGATGACCTCACCCCCCGACCCCCTCTCAATTGCATGGAGAGGGGAGGATACTCTGTTCCAAGCGGTATTTAGCCGAAATTGCCAAGCTCAGCAACGGTGTGGAGAGGAAAACTATGCTATCAGCCGAGGAACGGCAGCGGCGGATCGAGATCATCCGGGCGTATCCGCTGCGGCTGCGGGCGTTGGTCGCGGATTTGACCGAGGAACAGTTGACGACTCCCTATCTGGAAGGCGAGTGGACGGTAGCGCAGAACGTGCATCACCTGCCGGATTCGCACATGAACAGCGTAATTCGCCTCAAACTGATCTTGACGGAAGATCACCCACCGCTAAAAGGCTACGATCAGGATGCGTGGGCGCTGCTGGCAGATGTGGAATCGACGCCGATTGAGGCATCGCTGACGCTGCTGACAGGTTTGCACGAGCGCTGGGCGAACCTGTTCGCCCGCTTGACCGACGAGCAGCGCCAGCGAGTCGGCATCCACTCGGAGATCGGCGAGGTCACGCCGGACGATTTGCTGGTGACGTATTCCGATCACTGCGATGCGCACATCGACCAGATCGAGCGCACGCTGGCGGCGGCGGATCGGGCGTAAAAAAGGGGCGCAGGTTGTGCGCCCCTAGAGGGATCAAGGGTGTTCGGGATCAGACGCCGACGACCGTCTGGACGAGCAGGTAGATGTTGAGCACGGCGATGATGACGGCGACCGACCACGCGAGGATTTTCATGGCGCGCGAGTTGGTGAAGACGCCCATCTTAGCTTTCTCGCTGGTGAACTGCACTAACGGGACGACCGCGAAACTCAACTGGAGCGAGAGGATCACCTGACTGAAGACGAGCAGATTACCGACGCCACGCTCACCGTAAAGGGCGGCGATGATCACCGCCGGGATGATGGCGATGAAGCGGGTGATCAGGCGGCGCAGCCACGGGCGAATGTGGATGTTGACGAACCCTTCCATGACGATCTGCCCGGCGAGCGTCCCGGTCAGGGTCGCTTGCTGCCCGGATGCCAGCAGCGCGATGGCGAACATGGGACTGGCGAGGGCGACGCCGAGCACGGGCGTCAGCAGTTGGTAAGCGTCGTTGATATCGGCGACATTGGCGTGTTCGGTGCCGTGAAAGGTCGCCGCTGCGACGATCAGGATCGCCGCGTTGATGAAGAAGGCAAAGAGCAGCGACGCGGTCGAGTCGATGGTCGAGAAGCGAATGGCTTTGCGCTTTCCGGCTTCGGTTTGCTCGATAGCGCGTATCTGCACGATGCTGGAGTGCAGGTAAAGATTGTGGGGCATCACTGTAGCGCCGAGGATGCCGATGGCGATGTAGAGCGCCTGCGGATTGAAGACGATTTCGGACGAGGGCACTAACCCGGCGAGCATAGCGCCGATGGCGGGCTGGGTGATTAGCAGTTCGTAGGCGAAGCAGCCAAAGATGATGAAGATCAAACCGCCGACCAACATCTCGACGTAGCGGAAGCCGCGATGCTGAAGGAATAGGACGATGACGACGTCCGCCGCCGTGATGATGGTGCCATAGACGACCGGGATGCCAAAGAGCAGGTTAATCGCTATCGCCGAGCCGATGACTTCCGCTAAGTCGGTGGCGGCAATGGCGATCTCGGTCAGTATCCACAGAAAGTAGGTGACAGGGCGGGAGTAGTGGTCGCGGCAGGCTTGCGCGAGGTCGCGCCCGGTGACGATGCCCAATTTCAGCGAGAGGTACTGAAGCAAAATCGCCGTGAAATTCGAGATGAGAATGACCGAGAGGAGCAGATAACCGAACTGCGCGCCACCGGCGAGGTCGGTCGCCCAGTTGCCGGGATCCATGTAGCCGACCGAGACGAGCAAGCCGGGTCCTACGTATGCCAGCAGGGTGCGCCAAAAGCCGGCGTTGGTCGGAATTTTGATCGAGCCGTGAACTTCTGAGAGTGACGCGCTGCCGCGCGATTTGCGCCAGCCCGCTTCGCCCGGTTGGACGACCGTTTCTGGATCGATTGCCTGTTTAATCGCCAATTTTGCCCCATCCTGCACCTGAGCGCTGTCAGGTCGCGTGCTAAGCTTATTCACATCCGCAATAATGATATTCACCAGTAAGTGCTGTTCCGCAGGATGTTCTGCGTGATGATCGGAGCGGGCTGCTAAGATTTTTCTAAATGCCGCTCCTATTTAAACTAAGTCTGATTTTAGTCCAGTCTAAAAAATTGTCAAGAGGCAATCTAGATCCAATTCTGGGGATATTGGTCACGAGCCTCTCGCTGCCGCTGAGTGCTACAATATGGGGAATGTTTAGGCTTGTTGCTCACCTACCGGCTCTCTGGCTGCCGCCTTTAGGTGAGTTCGGTTTTAATGACCGGCTGCGGTCAAGCTGGCAATGCTTAATTCTCCACAGCAAGGACAAAGTTAATGCCCGAAAAAATTGACTTGGAAAAGAAAAAGAGACCCCGGATTGTGTACGTGATCGTCGGCTTGGCGGTATTCGGCATTCTGTTTACGGTCGCCGGATTCACGTTCGCGGCGACCCAAGAGCAGCATGACAGCTTTTGCGCTTCGTGCCACACCCAGCCCGAATCGACCTATTTCGAGCGGTCGATTGCCGCCGCGCCAACTGATTTGGCGTCGTTCCACACGACTAAGACGGTTCTATGCATTGACTGTCATTCGGGCGCGGGCATCACGGGACGGCTTTCTGCCGAATTGATGGGCGCGCGCAATGCGGTGCTGTGGTACAGCGGCACTGCTCAGCAGCCCGCGCCGATGACCATCCCGATCAACGATGATAGCTGCTTGAAGTGCCATCAAGATGTGGTGAGTCAACAATATGTAGCGAAGGAACAGATCGCGGTTCCCCAAGTAGGGCGCGAGCGTGAAGAGGGTCCCCGCAACCACTGGCATCGCTTCCTCGCCGAGTGGCAGGCGGCTGATACCGCTGCCGCGACTTGTGTAAGCTGTCACGGCGGGCATCCAACCGACGGCACGGCGGCATCCGGCTTTATGGTGAGCGCGACGGTCGAGCAAGAATGCAATGCTTGCCATCAGGTGATGCGGCGCGGAGACTGAGCGAAGAACCTCACCCCCCGACCCCCTCCTGTCAGGGTAGGTATTTTATTAACCTCGCCCGCTGCCCCCTCTCCACGTCGTGGAGAGGGGGTAAAAACAGCTTGCAAAGGGTCTTTAAAGTCCCCTCTCTATGTAATGGAGAGGGGATTTAGGGGTCAGGTAAGCGCAGAGTTAAAAACCTACCCCTGATAGCCGACCCCCTCTCCGTACTATGGAGAGGGGGAGCAGCGCAGAGTGAGTTCGCGAAGACGCGAAATCAGCCGACTGCGCCGGACTTTTGGAGCTTCGCCCACTCGTCTTTGAGGGTGACGGTGCGGTTGAAGACCAGCGTCTCGGCGGTGGAGTCGGGATCGACGACGAAGTAGCCGATGCGCTCGAACTGGTAGCGCGTGCCGGGAGCTGCGTCCGCGACGCTCGGCTCGACGTAGACCGGGGCGAGCACCTCAAGCGAGTTCGGGATTCAGGTATTCCATGAAATCCTTGTCGTCCTCCATCTCGCTGGAGTCGGCGGCGGTCAGCAGGTGATCGTAGAGGCGCACCTCGGCGGTTAGGGCGTGCGCGGCGCTGACCCAGTGGAGCGTCGCTTTGACCTTGCGTCCGTCGGGAGCGTCACCGCCGCGCGTCGCCGGATCGTAGGTGCAGCGCAGCTCGACGACGTTACCGTCAGCGTCCTTGATCACCTCATTGCAGGTGATGAAGTAGGCAGAGCGCAGGCGCACTTCTTTGCCGGGTGAGAGGCGGTAGAACTTCTTGGGCGGGTCTTCCATGAAGTCTTCCTGCTCGACGTAGAGTTCGCGCGCGAAAGGAACCTGCCGCATCCCGGCGTCGGGGTCTTCCGGGTTGATCATGGCGTTGAAGTGCTCGACCTGATCTTCCGGGTAGTTGGTGATGACGACCTTGAGCGGGTGCAGCACCGCCATCACGCGCGGCGAGGTCTTGTTCAAGTCCTGCCGGACGCAGTATTCAAGCATCTGGTAATCGACGACGCCGTTTGATTTGGAGACGCCGGTCATGTCACAGAAGGCGCGGATCGACTCCGGGGCATAGCCGCGCCGCCGCAGCCCGGAGATGGTCGGCATGCGGGGGTCGTCCCAACCGCTGACGACACCGTCCTTGACCAGCCGGATCAGCTTACGCTTGCTCATGATCAGCACAAAGTAGGTCAGATTGAGGCGGGCGAACTCAATCTGCTGAGGGTGGAAGATGCCCAACTGGTCGATGCACCAGTCATAGAGCGGGCGGTGATCCTCGAATTCGAGCGTGCAGATTGAGTGGGTGATGCCTTCAATCGAGTCGCTTTGCCCGTGCGCCCAGTCGTACATCGGGTAGATGCACCATTTGTCGCCGGTGCGCGGGTGAGTGGCGTGGAGGATGCGATAGAGCACCGGATCGCGGAAATTGACGTTGCCGGAACTCATGTCGATCTTGGCGCGCAGCACCATCGAACCGTCTTCGAACTCGCCCGCCTTCATGCGCGCGAATAGGTCGAGGTTTTCCTCGATGGGGCGGTCGCGGTAGGGGCTTTCCTTGCCCGGTTCGGTCAGGGTGCCGCGATACTCGCGGATTTCGTCCGCCGTGAGTTGATCGACATACGCCTTGCCCTGTTGGATCAGTTCGACCGCCCAGTCGTAGAGCTGGTCGAAGTAATCCGAGGCGAAGCAGAGATTTTCCCACTCGAAGCCCAACCAGCGGATGTCCGCCATGATCGAGTCGATATATTCCTGCTCCTCTTTGGTGGGATTGGTGTCGTCAAAGCGGAGGTTGGTCTTGCCGCCGTAGTCGTCGGCGATGCCGAAGTTCAGGCAGATCGATTTGGCGTGACCGATGTGCAGATAGCCGTTAGGTTCGGGCGGAAAGCGGGTCTGCACGCGCCCGCCGAAACGCCCGCTGGCGTTGTGCGCCTCGACGATCTCGCGGACGAAGTCGAGCCGGGCGGTTTCATTTTCGTCTGGTACTGCTGCGGGATTGGCTTCCTGTGTCATGAGCGAACTTCCGTGGTTGTGTGAACTAAGCGACCGGAGAGACGTTCATTGTACCATTCTCACGGCGAGAGGGTAGATGATACCTCACCCCCTGACCCCCTCTCCGTGAGGCGAGGGGGAGAAACGGCGCGGCGGGCAGCCTGATCCAATCAGGGCTGGAGGAAAGCAGAAACCAGCGCTGCAAGGGGGCGGACACCGTCCGCCCCTACAAACGCATTCGCCTGATTGTCGCCTAGTGCGATTGCTGCAAGGCAGCAGCCTCTGGCGCGGCGGGTTCGGGCTGGCTGCCGACGGTCTCCTCCCACGAGCGGATACGCGCAGGAAGGATCAAGAAGGTGATCACGGCGGCACCAACCAAGATCACCGCGCCGACGAGCATCGCTTCCTTCATGCCGGTGACGAAGGCGGCGCTCGACGTCTGCTTGAGCGTGTCTGCCATCGCTGGCACGGGGAATTGTTCCGCGACCATGTGCGCGCCCTGAACGCCAGCGCGGATGGCATCGACACCTTGGCTCGGAATCAGCTTGAACATCAGGTTAGACGAAAGCAAGTCGTTGACGCTGGTCAGATAAGTACGATTCAGAATCGTGCCAAGAATGGCGATCCCAATCGCGCCGCCGATCTGCCGGGTGGTGTCGTTCATGGCGCTGCCGACTCCGGCTTTGTCCACCGGCAGCGATCCCATGACCGAGTCGGTGGCGACTGGCATCGCTGTGCCAATCCCCAGCGCAGTGATCGCGAGACCCGTGACGACGACCAAGTAAGAGACGTCAGCGGAGGCAGCCCGCGATAAGTAGAAGTAGCCGCCCGCGCCGAGCAGCAGCCCGATGGTGACGATCAGCTTAACGCCGAAGCGCGCGGTCAGGCGCGATGAGATGACCGCGCCAAGCATCGCTGCCAGCGCCATCGGCACCAAGCGGACGCCGGTTTCGAGCGGGGTGTAGCCCTGCACGGATTGAAAGAATTGGCTGAGGAAGAACAGCGCGCCGAAAAGCGAGAAGGTGAGCATGGCGATGGCTGCGTTCGCACCGGAGAAGGATAGGTTGCGGAAAAAGCGGAGCGGCAGCATCGGCTGTTTGGTGTGGCTCTCCCAGAGGGCGAAAGCGCCGATGAGGACAAGGGCAGCGGCGAACGCCGCCAGCACGGTCGGGTCCGTCCACGAAGTTTGCCCCGCTCCAATGATGCCGTAGACCAGCGCGAACAAGCCGGTCACGGACAGGAGGACGCCCGGAAGGTCGGGCGGCGGCGCGGTGGCGTCGCGCGAGTCTTGGATGAAGAAGTAGCCGCCGACGAGCGCGATTACGGCGATGGGCAGGTTGACGAGAAAGACCGAATTCCAGGCAAAGTGCTCCAGCAGCCAGCCACCCGTCAGGGGACCGACGCCGACGCCGAGCGCGAACATCGCCGCCCACGCGCTGATCGCTCTGGATCGCTCTTTCGGATCGCGGAAAGTTGCCGTGATGATCGAGAGAGTCGAGGGCATGATGATTGCGCCGCCGATGCCCATCAACGCGCGGGTGACGATCAGCATTAGGGTAGAGGTGGACAGCGCCGCCGCGAACGATCCAACCGCGAACCAGATCAAGCCAATCTGCAAGGCACGTTTGCGCCCGATCCGGTCGCTGATCGATCCCATCGTCAAGAGCATGGCGGCGAAGACGATCACGTAGGCGTCGACGATCCACTGCAGCTCGCTGGCGCTGGCACCCAGCGTCTGGGCGATGACGGGCAGGGTGACATTGAGGATCGTGTTGTCAAGGCTGATGATCAGCAGGGACACGCAGATGAAGGTGAGACTGAGCCAGCGATGTTTCGCCAATCCGTTCATACGAGCATACTCCTGTGGCTGTAGATAAGTGAGCGTTCGTTAAGCTCACTGCCGAAAAAAAGACGCCTCTACCGCTATTCGTACTTGTCAACAAGTTCGACCACAAGGTCGAGCAAATCCTGCGGACTGAAGGACGACCGCTCCGACATCCGAACCGCGCCGAAAACGTAACCGTAGCCGAGCGCCATAATGATCAGCGCCCAAGTGACGTGCTCGGCTTTGGTGGCATCCGGGACGAAGCGCTGGATCAGCAGCGACAACTGCTCGTGAAAACTTTGGAGCCGATCAAGCACGACCTGATACTCGTCGCCGCCGGAGGTTTGGGTCTGGATGGCGACCCAACGCATCAAAGCACCACTGCGGGGCAGGTTGGAGATCATCGCCAGCTCGAAAAGCTGCACCAGTTCGCGCAGAGATTGAGCGGGTTGGCACACCTCGATGATATGGGTGAGGTTAGGTGCGATCTCATCCATGGCGTGCTGGAACAGCTCGTACTTGCCACCCTTGAAATGGTAGTAGAGCGCGGCTTCCGTGACATGCGCGGCTTCCGCGATCTGGCGGACGGAGGTCTCGGCGTAGCCGTTCTCGAGAAATAACCGCGACGCAGCTTCAATGATCAAGTCACGCCGGTTAATGCGATCTGCCACGCTACCTCCCTGCGATACTTAGTGAGCGCTCACTATCTAAAAATAAGCCCGAATCAGGAGGCTGTCAAGACTGGAATCTATTCTCAACCCCTCACCCCCGCCCCTCTCCCACGCAAGCGGGCGGAGGGGAGAGTAAGCGCTGCTCGATTGCTCCACCCACTGGTGGAGCGGACTGGCTTGGCGACCGGGTATTTTGAAAACACAGAGATGATCTGCGCCGGGTGGAGCAAGGGCGGAAAACGGGCGACGGTGATCAAGAGGTGATGATCGTCACTATAATGTGTGGAATTACTTTGCTAAGCTAAATAAATTGCGCTAGAGGAACTCATTGGACGCAATTTAGATGGACGGACACGCTTCGACGTCCGGTTGAGCCGTTGAGAACGCTGTTCCCCTGAAATTCGATCCGCTCAACTCGCCTGCCGAAGCACCCGAACCGACAAGAAAGGGCGACGCACCATGGCACTATCAAAACGTGATCTCTACCGGTTTCCGTGGTCTGGGAATGACAATCCAATCGGCTGGCTCGAAGTAACCGACAAGTGCAACACCTATTGTCGCGGCTGCTACCGCATCAACGGGATGGAAGGGCACAAGTCGCTTGAGCAAATCAAAGAGGAAATCGCACTGCTGAAGCAATGGCGCAACTGCGATAATATCTCGATTGCCGGGGGCGAACCGCTGATTCACCCGAACATCGTCGAAATCATCTCCTACATTCACAGCCTCGGCATGAAGCCGCTGATCCTGACCAACGGGATCAAGCTGTATCAAAACCGACCGTTCATGGAAGAACTGAAAAAAGCGGGCGTGGTCGGCTTCACCTTCCACATCGACAGCGAGCAGGCGCGCCCGCATTGGAAGGGCAAGTCGGAAGAAGAACTGTTCGAACTGCGCCAGCATTTCGCGGACATGGCGCACGACGTCGGCGGGCTGTTCGTCAGCTTCGGTATGACGGTGTATCCGGGCAACCTCGACTTCGTGCCGCGCATGGTCACGTGGGCGAACAAGAATATCGACCGGGTGCATGGGCTGGTGCTGATCGGCTTCCGCAACGCGGCGATGGAAGGCGATTACGATTATTACGTCGACGGCAAGCAGGTCAAGCCGCTGACGAGCTATTTCGGCGAATCGACCGAGGAATCGTACCTGACCTCGACCGACGTTTATAACAAGATCAAAGAAGATTTTCCGCATTACGAAACGTCGGCATACATGGGCGGCAGCCAAGCGATTGACAAGATCACGTGGCTGGTCTCGGCGCAGTTGGGTACGTCAACCAAGATGTACGGCTCGGTCGGCGCGAAGGTGATGGAATTGTTCCAGACCTTCCACCACATGCGCTACGGCACCTACGTGATCTAC
Source organism: uncultured Chloroflexia bacterium (assembly GCA_963826685.1). Classification (GTDB taxonomy): domain Bacteria; phylum Chloroflexota; class Anaerolineae; order Aggregatilineales; family Phototrophicaceae; genus Flexifilum. Next base: position 447,779 of record CAWGYC010000017.1, read on the forward strand.
TCGCCGAGCAACAAAATCCCGAAGATCGCTTTCCTGCTGGGGATGTTCGACAAGGGCGTGCGGAAGACGTCGGGCAAGTTCTGGCGTGAAGTGCTGCGGAATCCGGCGGAGTTGTTCCGCCCGATGTACGTCCAGAGCATCGGCATCATTCAGGGACCGGACTTGCTGGAAGACGGGCGCGTCGACATGTGCGAAAGCTGCCCGGACATGACTGTTTGGAACGGCAAGCTGGTGCATTCGTGCCGGATGGACGAGTGGCGGCTGTACGGCAACTACATGGTAGCGCAGCCGCACCACGAAGGCACCGGAACGGGCGAAATCTACGAGGCGGACGTGCGTATCGAGGAAATCTCGATGCCGGAGCCGGAGATCGCCGGGAAGTAAAGAAAAGCGTCAACGCAAAGGCGCGAAGACACCAAGACGCAAAGGGGCACACCTGATCGGTGTGCCCCTGTTTGTTTATTTCAGCAGCGCGTCGCCGAGGCGGGCGATCAGGGAGACGAGGGGGATCGGGAGGCGCTGGCGCAGCGCCCACTCGGCGAGGGATTCGCGGACGGGCAGCGGGATCACTTTCAGGGCGGGACTGATGCCGTAATCGGCGAGGCTGGGCGCGCCGGGGCGATCAAAGACTTTGGTGCCGAGATAGGGGTCAAACTTCCAAGGATAGCCGCGCGGTCGGCTGGGCGGCTGGAAGGGGTGATCGTAGGCGTTCTCGCAGAGTAATTCGCCGTCGGCGCTGGTAACGCTCAGGCGAACGCGGGCGCAGTCGGCAGGCGCGACCTGCCAGTCGGCGGCGATCACGCGCTGGGATTGGTTGGCGGCAGCGTCGAAAGCGAGTTTCGCCCGCCAGCAGCAGCGAGCCGTCGGCGGCTTCAATCTGCCAGCCGACGCGCGCTTCGGGGTAGGCGCGTGGCAAATCGTTGACGATCCAGAGCGCCAGCGGGCGGCGTCCGTCGTGTTCCAGCATCGCCAGCAGCGGTTGCGAGGCTCGTTTGAGCGTCTCATAGCCGCCTTTGGGGACGCGGCGGGAATCGAGGACGCCGCAGCCGACCTGCGGGACGAGATCGACCAGCCAGAAGTGAACGTAACCGGCGCTGCCCTCGGTGCGCAGTCGGCGGAAATGCTCGACCTGATATTGGATCAGCGCGGCTTGATACGCCCAGAGATCGTCAATCTGCGACTCAAGGTGGCGAAGGCGATCCCAGACTTCAGGATAGGCTCGCAGGGTGTCGAGCGCGGCGGGCGCTTCGAAACCGAACTCGGAGCAGAGGCGCGGGTGATGAGTGTAAATGTCAGCGTAATGGCGCGACCAGATCGCGCCGTAGTAGGCGTGGAGATCGCCGGAACGCTGCCAGTCGTCCTCGATTTGCCCGGAGCAGATGAAGACCGGGCGAGTCGCGTCTTGCTGCAAGGCGTCGGCGTAGAGAGCGGGGTCGGGGTGGTGTTCGAGATTGCGGCGGCGGGCGAAAACCATCGTCGGCTCGTTGTGACACGCCCACGTGATGATCGACGGGTGATTGCCGAGCAGGTCGATCATGTCGCGCTGCATGGATAGGGCGCGCTGCTCGAACTCCGGCGAGGGGTCTTGCACCCAGTTGAGTTCAAAATCCTGCCAGATCAGCATCCCAGCGCAGTCGCAGAGGTCGTAGAGTTCCGGCGGCGCGACGTGGACGTGAACGCGGAGCAGGTTGAGATTGGCGGCGCGCGCCAGCGCGAGATCTCGCGCCAGCGACTCGCGGCTGCATTCGGATAAGTAAAGGGCGGGCATGTACGACGAACCGCGCAGAAAGACCGGGCGGTCGTTGAGCGTGTAGGTGAAGCGATCCGGTGAGCGTTCCAAGCGGACAGTGCGGACGCCGAGAAGTTCGTGGACTGCGTCGATGGCTTGATCGTCGCGGTCGAGCAGGTTGGCGTCGAGACGGTAGAGGTCGGGCGATCCCTGATCCCACGACCACCAGAGGCGCGGGTCGGGGATGGTGAGCGCGCGCTCGATCTCGTGGATGCCGGGCGCTAGGGTGAGCGGCTGGCGGAGGCTGACGCCCGCGCCGTCGTGATTCTCGGCGTCGATGCGAAGGTCAAGCGAGCCGCGCCAGTCGTCGGCGGTGGCGTTGGTCAGCCGCAAGCGCAGAGCGACGCGCCCGTCAAGCTCGGTGCGGATGCGGACGTGATCGATACTGACGCCCTGATCGAGCAGCAGCCAGACCGGACGCCAAATCCCCAGCGGATTGACCATCGGCGGGATCACGCCTTCGCCGTGCTCGTACAAGCCCTTGACCAAGCCACGAATGACGTGATCGGTGGGGTAGGTGCCGGACGGATTAGGCGGATCCCACGGGGCAGTGACGCGGACGGTCAGCGTGGCAGTGTCGCCGTGAAGCAGATTAGTCACGTCGAAGTCAAACGGAGCGAAGTGCCCTTCGTGCTGACCGGCGAACTGGTCGTCGATCCAGACCTGAGCGAAGTAATCGACGGCTTCGAAGCGCAGCCGCGCGCGGCGGTAATCGCCGGAGGGGATCGCAAGAGTCCGCCGGTAGAGCCACGCCTGCTGGTTGATCGCGCGCAGGTGATCGCCCCAATACGGCTGGCGCGGGTAGAGCGCGGGCTGCAAATGGGCGCACTCCGGGACGGCGATCCACTCATCGGAGGGCGCTGGCTGCTGCGAGTCGAGCGGGAGGGAGCGCACCTGCCAATCGCCGGACAAGCGCAGCGCATCGAAGCGGAGACCCGGCTGGGATAGGCGAGGTGTGCTCATACAATAACGGGCGCAGTGATCAAGGACAGAATCACGTCGGCGTGCCGGGTTGACGTGGTTGATGATCTTTCTGGAGTCGTTCAAGGCGGTGCATGTGCTGGCGAATGCTGGACTCGATCTCGACCAGCCGGTCGCTCAGGCTGCACGGTTCGCTGTCCTGCTTGACCGGGAAGTTAATCGTCCAGTCGGGGAACTGCTGCACGAGTTCGGCGAATTCACGCTGCTCGCAGGAGAGGTTGTACGCCATCATGATCATGGAGGTGCCGAGCGCGTGCTGGCGCGCGTGGCTGTTCAGCCCCTCATAGGTGCCGGTGAGCAGCGCCGGTTGGCTGCCGGAGATCAGCGCGCGGGCAATCGAGACGTACTGTTTGTGCCAAAAGACCAGCCCCGCCAGTATTCCGTGCGCGGTCTGATGCCCATCGGACAGATTCTCATCGACGCTGGCGAAATAGGCGGTTGATTGGATCACGGTTTGATTGAGCCGGTTGAGAATGGCTTCTTTTTGAGTCTGGTCGTGCGAATCCGATTTGGCGTTCATCGCGTCAGCTTCCTTCTCTAGCTGAACCCATCAATTTTATAGTTCGTTACGCTGATCATAGCCTAGTTCGCCCGTGAAATCACTGTCCAGCGGAAAAATGCCCGGTTCCGGGTGATAAAGATCACTTCTGGGTCGCTGGGAGCGACATCTATCACCAAGTCTGCCTGCTATCTGGCACGTGGAAGCGGCAGTCAGAGGGGCTATGCTGGTGCTATGGGATAGTCTGCCGGGTATCTGCCGGATGGAATTACGATGCACGAATTGTCAATTGCGGTCAATCTCGTGGAGATCGCCGAGAGCGCCGCGCGCGCAGCGGGTGGGCAGGTGGTAGAAACCGTCCACCTGCGAGTAGGCGTGCTGTCAGGTGTGGTCAAAGAGGCGCTCCTGTTTGTTTACGACAGCGCCACGAAAGATACGATGTTGGAAAATTCGCGTCTGGAGATCGAAGACGTGCCGTTGGTCGTCTACTGCCCGGAATGCCAGCGCGAAAGCGAACTGCCGTCGATTCAACTGCTGCAATGCCCGCACTGCGGGGCATATACGGCGGACATTCGCCAAGGACGAGAACTTGAAATCGTTTCACTGGAGATAAGACAAGATGAAACCAAGACTGATTGAGATTCGACAGGGTGTGTTGAGCAAGAACGACAGCCTCGCGGCGACGCTGCGGGATCGCTTTACGGCGGACGGCGTTTTCGTGATCAACTTCGTGTCCAGCCCCGGCTCGGGGAAAACGACGCTGCTGGAGAAAAGCATTCGCCAACTGCTGGAACGGGGCTATAAGGTCGCTACGCTGGTGGGCGATCTGGCGACCGATCACGATGCTCAGCGGTTGGCAACCGCCGGTGCGCCGGTCAAGCAGATCGAGACGGCGGGGAACTGCCATCTCGAAGCGGACATGATCCAGAACTTCATCGCTGACTGGGACTTGAGCGCGTTTGATTTCCTGTTCATCGAGAACGTGGGCAATCTGGTGTGCCCCGCTAGCTACGACTTGGGCGAGGCGCTGCGGGTCGTGCTGTTTTCGACGACCGAGGGCGAGGATAAGCCGCTCAAGTACCCGCCGATGTTCAATTCCTCGGATGCCGCCGTGATCACGAAGATTGACCTCGCCGAGGCGGTGGAATTCGACCGGGCAACCGCGCTCGACAGCCTCACGCGGGTGCATCCGGGGATGCCGGTTTTGGAAGTGTCGGCGAAGAAGAACACCGGCATGACGGCGTGGCTGGATTTCTTGGTAAAGCGCCGCGAGGCGTTCGCCGCGACGCAGGTCACACCGTAAGGAACCTCACCCCGCCCCCGCTCTATTGCCTGAAGCGGGGATGACAGTAGAAAATACCTTCCTTAAAGGGTGGGTCTAAAGAGCTGCTTCTTAACCCCACCCCCTGCCCCCTCTCCACGTCGTGGAGAGGGGGTAAAGACGGCTCGTAGAAGGTTTTAAAGTCCCCTCTCTATGCAATGGAGAGGGGATTTAAGGCTTGTCCGGTATTCAAAACATAGCCGTGCTCCCTAACCGTGCCCCGAATCGTCGGCACTTGCCTCGCAGCTTCGGGAAAAACGCAGCGTGTCGGCAGCCAACGGCGTGTACGCTCCCCTCCCTGAAGTCGGGGAGGGGGTAAAAACAGCTTGCAAAGGGTCTTTAAAGTCCCCTCTCTATGTAATGGAGAGGGGATTTAGGGGTGAGGTAAGCGCAGAGTTAAAAACCTACCCCTGATAGGGGTCGGGGGTGGGGTCAGCAGCGGCAGCAAGAGACAAATGATGCTGATTCGAGTACCGGACAAGCCTATTTAGGGGTGAGGTCAGAACAAAGCTCAAATACCTACCCCTGTCAGCCCCCGACCCCTCCCCGACTTCAGGGAGGGGAGAGTACCTCGTCTATTTCCGGTATCGATGATCAGGTTTTGCGATCTTTCGACACCGCAGCGAGGTTTTATACACCTTCTCAGACCCGCTCCTTCACCGACTCCTCTCGCTGATCGCGGGAACCACCGGGCAAGGTGTCGCCCCCTCAGCCATTGCATGGAGAGGGGGAGCGCTTAACCTCGTTGGCGAGCTAATTGCGGTGAGATGAGATTAGTTGAGCGGGCTAGACGTGGTCGAGCAGGCGTCGCACCAACGGATGACCAAACTCGCCGATGTTTTTCGCGACCAACCAAGCATCTTGCTGGCTTGGTTTCAGCATGTGGCTGGTGACATTCAGCTTGGCGTAGTTGGGTGTCGACAGCGACCCGATAGCGTAGCGCTGAGTTACGTCCGAGTCGACTTTGCTGTACGAGATCGGCGGAAGCATACTGATGATGCGATACGTCTGGCGTTGAAACTCCTGCGCGTCCTGAATCGGCAGGATTTGCGCGCGCAGCCGCGCTAGCTCGGCACCGAGATAGCTTGACCAGATGCCGATGGACGTGAGATCGCTCTTCTCGCGCACGAGAGTCCGCATCAAGTTGGAGCGGAAGTTGGCTTCGAAGCGATAGAGGCGGGCGATAGCATCCAAGATGTGCTGATTGATGGCGATGATCGCCTCCAGCGCCGCTTCCGGGATCGTACAACGACCGACGAAATAGCCTTCGAAACCAGTCCCTTTGACGAAATAGGGATTGGACTCTTGGCGGACGGTCTCCCACGCAAGGTAGGTCTTTTCTACTTGATCGTGGTTGACCAGCTTGTCCAGTTGATAGTCATTCAAGTAGAGCCAACCGTAGATCGTGTGACCGAAAGGTACTTCACTTTCGACTTTCTTGATCTCGCTCATTTGGTGTCTTCTGACCGACGCGCCGCGAGTACTGAGGCTATGATGGTGGCTTGGTGGTCAGTCCCCCCCTTATATGGTGTAGCGCCTCTGACGAGCGAAGTCAAGCGGTGCTCGTCCCTTTCTGACATGAGAAATGTCATATTCAGCGGTGGTGGACGGATGGGGAGGTCCATAAGGTGAGGCTCGGAATCAAAAGCCCGCTGCCGGGTTAGGCAGCGGGCTGATTGGTCACAGGGACTTGAGGCTTACTTGACGAGGGTTACTGCGCTCGCCTGCTTACCTTTTTTGCCTTCAGTGATTTCGAACTCAACCTTGGCACCTTCGTCGAGCGAGCGGAAGCCGCTGCTCTGAATTTCCGAATAGTGCACGAAGAGGTCGGGACCTTCTTCCGGCGTAATGAAGCCGTAGCCTTTTTCGCCGTTGAACCACTTGACAGTACCTTGGACACGTGTTGCCATTGTTATTCACTCCTGAATAATTGAGTTTGCCAAAGCCTTCCGTACACACATCCCCAATCGTTCAGGAAGTCTTGATTGTACTTTGAGGAGATCACAGTTGGAGTGATGGTGCAAACGGTTCTGTGTTCTCTGGTGAAGTCTTATGGGCGCTTAACCACAGCGCCGATGTGGTTGAGACACAATTGTCTTTGTTCCCACATTGCAATATAAGCATAGCATTGGTTTTAGAAAAAGCGAGAGCCAGTTTTTCGATGGAGCGGGGGAATTTCGAGAACGGAAAGGGGCACGGCGCGCCGTGCCCCTACAACCCGGTGCGGTGCCGGTCAAACGGCGGCGTTTTGGGGCTGGCGGTTGACGAGAGCGATGAAGGCGTCCTCTAGTGAGGGCGGGATCGTGCGCCAGCCGTCGCGCCCGATGCCGTGCTCGATCCCTTGCTGTGCCAAGACCTGCTCGACCGCCTGCCGCGCGCGATCCGGCTCGCGGGTGGTGACGTGAACCGCCGCGCCGAACAGACTCACGCTGTCGGCAGGGAGGCTGCCCGCCGTCAATGCCTGCTGGATCGCCTGCTCGGCTGCCAGTGGATCGGGCGGCTCGAATGCCAGAACTTCGCCCGGTACGCTCTCGGCAACGATGTCATGAGGCGCGCCGTTGGCGATCAAGCGTCCGTAGTAGATGAAGGCTATTCGCTGGCAGTGTTCGGCTTCGTCCATGTAGTGCGTGGTGACGAAGATAGTTGTCTCCGCCTGCGCAAGTTCGTAGAGCAAATCCCAGAACTCGCGGCGCGAGATCGGGTCAACGCCAGCGGTTGGCTCGTCCAGAAACAGCAGCTTGGGCTGGTGGATGACCGCCGCCGCCAGCGCGAGACGCTGTGCCCAGCCGCCGGAAAGCTGCTGCGTCACCGTGTCGAGGTGATCACGCAGCCCCGCCATTTCGATCACGGCGTCCATGCGCTGGTGGAGCGCACGCCCGTACAAGCCATAGCTGCGCCCGAAGAATTCCAAGTTTTCGCGGGCGGTGAGGTCGGTGTAGAGCGAGAACTTCTGCGACATGTAGCCGATGGATCGGCGGATGGCGTTGGACTGGTGGTGCACGTCGTTGCCGAGCACCTGCGCCTCACCCGAAGTCGGGGCGAGCAAGCCCAGCAGCAGTTTGATGGTCGTCGTCTTGCCCGATCCGTTGGGTCCGAGAAAGCCGAAGACCTGCCCGGCAGGGATGTCAAAGCTGATGCCGTCAACCGCCGTGAAATCCCCGAATTTGCGCGTCAGGTGGCTGACGTGAATAGCAGTTTCCATGATTGATTCGCCTCGCTTTAGCGCACGCTGCGCCGATAAGTCCAGAACGTGACCGAGAGGATCACCGCGCCGATGACGATGATCGCCGCCAGCGAGGGATAGAGCACGTCCAGCCCGACGCCCTTGAGCATGATGCCGCGTACAATTGTCAGCCAATGGCGGATGGCGAAGATATTCGAGACCGCCTGCATGAAGGGCGACATCGTTTCGACGGCGACGGCGTAGCCGCTGAAGATCATGTCGACCATCGCGATGCCGACGACCAGCATGACCGCCTGAAGCTGCGTCCGCGCCGCCATGCTGAGCAGAATGCCCTTGCCGATCTCGGCAATCAAGTAGACGACCGCCAGCACGAGCAGGAGCGGCAGCGCGCCCCGGAAAGGCACGTGGAAGGCGAGCGTCGTCAGCGCCAACATGATCAGGAACAGGATGTAGCCCATGATCATCGGCACGATCAGCTTGCCGATGACGACCTCCGCCGGGCGGTAGGGCATGACCTGAAGCTGCTCGTAGGTGCCGCGCTCACGCTCGCGGGAGATGGCGAAGGCGGCGAGGATCAGCGTCATCAGGTAGAACATGAACGACATCTCCGCCGGGAGCGTGTAGTAGCTGCGGTCGAGGTCGGGGTTGTAGCGGACGGTGACCTGCGGCAGTTCATTGGCGTAATCGGCGGGCTGCAAGCCGCGCGCATCGCGGAGCGCCTGCTCGTCGATCAACTGCTGGGCGGCGTTCTGAGCAGTGTAGGCGGTCACGGCGTCAGCACCGTCGAGGATCAACTGGACGGTGGGCTTCTGGTTCGCCAATAAGTCCGCGCCGTAATTCGGCGGGATGACGACGCCGACGTAAGTCTGGTTGTGCGCCATCATCGCCTCGACTTCGGCGGCGCTGGCGGCGTCGTGGACGTGATCCAGCACTGGCGAATCGTCGAGGGTCTGGATGAGCGCGGCGCTCTGGGCGCTGTGATCCTGATCGACGATGGTCATGTCGATGTGCTGGATCGGCTGCCCGGTCGCCCACGCGATGATGGTCAGCTCGCCAATCGCCCCCAAGATCACGAAGGGGACGAGGATCCGGTCTTTACGCAGGTGCAGAAATTCTTTCCAAGCAATGGTTAGGATGCGGCGCAGCATCATGCCACCTTCTTTCTAAAGACGAGCATCGACAGCGCCAGCATGGCGACGCTGAGCAGTGCCAGCGCGACGACGTTCCAGCCGAAGCTGGCGAGCGGTGTCCCCTGTAAATACATGCCCTGACTGATGGCGACGTAGTGGGTGATCGGCAGCGCTAGCAGGTCGAGGCGGAGGATTAGCGGCATCGCCCACGTGGGGAAGAACACGCCGGACAGGAAGAAACCGGGGAGGAGGAAGATCAGCAGCGCGACGATCATGGCGACTTGCTGCGAGCGCACCAGTACCGAGATCAGCAGCCCCAAGCCCATGTTGGAGATCATGAAGAGGAATGAGACGAATAGATACGCCAGCAGATTCCCGCGAAACGGCATATCAAACAACACCCGCCCGACGCCGACGATCAGCAGGGCGTCGAGCGTGCCGAAGATCAGGTAGGGCGTGATCTTGCCGAGCAGCAGCCCCAACTTGCTGATCGGGGTGGCGACGAGGTTCTCCAGCGTGCCCAGCTCGCGCTCGCGGACGATTGCCAGCGTCAAGGCGATGCCGGGCAGCGACAGCACCATCGCGGCAATGCCGGGGAAATAGCCCGTCAGGCTGCGAAGGTCGGGGTTGTAGAGGTCGGTGGTCTCGATTTTGACCGGATTGTCCATCAATGAAGCGACTAGCCCGCCGATGGGCGATTGGCTGACGATCTGGCGCAGGTCATCCTCGATGATGGTATAGACTTTCTCCAGCGCGCGCTCAGCGGAGATCGGCTCGGTGCCGTCGACCACAATCTGGAATTGGGGGATATTCCCGGTCATCAAGGCGAGCGTGCTGCCGTAATTGGGCGGGATGACGACCAGCAGGCGAATAGCACCCTTGTCAAACAGCGGATTGGCGTCATCGGCACTTTGCAAATGATCGCTGATGTGGAGTTCCGGGGCGGCGTCGAGCGAGGCGATCAAGTGCTGCGATGCCTCATTGTTGGATTGATCGACGACGGCGGTCGGCACGTCGCGCACGTCCGAGGTCAGCATGTAGACGAAGACCAGCAGCAGAAAAACCGGTCCCAGCGTCAGCAGGATCAGCGTGCCGGGATCGCGGATAATCTGGTAGAACTCCTTACGGACAATGGCGCGGTAATGGATCATGATCGTTCCCCTTTCGCCGCGTTGACCAAGTAGATAAAGGCTTCTTCCATACTGATGGGCAGCATGGCGAAGTTGGCGGCAGGCAGCCCGGCTCGCTCCAAGCGCCGCGTGACTTCGGCTTCGAGGCGCTCGGTGTCGCCGCTCACGATCAGGTTGAGTTGATCGCCATAGGTTTGTATGTCGATCAGCCCATCCAGACCCTGAAGGGCGCGCTCGGCGGCGCGGATGTTGACCCCGCGCACGCTCAGCACCGATCCGGGCACGCGCGCCTTGATCGCCTGCGGCGTGCCCTGTGCCAGCACGCGACCGTCAATCAGTAGGACGACGCGGTTGCAGCGCTCGGCTTCGTCCATGTAAGGCGTGGTGACGATGGCGGTGATCCCCTGCCCGTGCAAGCGCGAGAGCAAGTCCCAGAAGTCGCGGCGGGCGACCGGATCGACGCCGGTGGTCGGCTCGTCCAGCAGCAAAATCTGCGGGCGGTGGATCAGGGCGCAGGCGAGGGCGAGTTTCTTCTTCATGCCGCCGGAGAGGACGGCGGCACGGCGGTCGCGGAAGTGTTCCAGCCCGGCGAAAGCGAGCAGTTCCTTGAAGCGGTCGGCGCGCTCGCGCGGCGGGACGCCGAAGATGTCGGCGGCGAAGGTCAGGTTTTCGCTGACCGAGAGGTCGCCGTACAAGCCGAAGGTCTGGGGCATGTAGCCGATCTGCGCCTTGACTCGCTGGGACTGGGTGACGGTGTCGAAACCGGCAACGGTGACTTGCCCGGTCGGCGGGTGGATCAACTGCTCGACGTGCCCGCGCCAGCCGTGCGCTAATGGGTCGGTCGGGTCGAGCACGGCGGCGATCAAGCGGAGCAGGGTGGTTTTGCCCGCGCCGTCAGGTCCAAGCACGCCGAACAACTCGCCCGGTTGGATGGTAAGGCTAACGTGGTCAAGGGCGGTGGTTGAGCCGAAACGCCGCGAGGCGTCGCGGATGCGCACCGCCGAATCAACTGTCGTTTGCATGGTGGTTCATCAACCCCCTCAGAATCGTTTCGGTGTAGAGCAGCACAACCGGCTGCGCCGTGCCAATGTCGAGAATTTGCTGGAACCAATAGCCGTCGAGCGCGCCGATCAACATGCGCGCCGCCACTGCCGTATCGACAGGCAGAAAAATGCCTTCGTCAATGCCCTGCTGGACGATTGGCATAATCGCGTCGGTCAAGCGTGTGTAGAACTCGCGGAACTGGTCACGGACAGCGGGCTTCTGCCACGCTTGATTGAAGAAATCGACGTACAGCCCGATCCAGCTCGACGTATCATCGACCGACGCCGACATGTTCAGCAGCAGTTGACGCAGGCGCTCCGGCGGCGGCTGACCAATCGTTTGCTGGCGCAGTTCTTCGAAGGGCAGCCACATCCCTTCGAATACCATCTGTACCAGTGCCGCGAAGATCGCTTCCTTGTTGGTGAAGTACCAGTAGAGCGTGCCTTTGCTCAAGCGGCTGAGGCGGACAATATCCTCGATGGTGGTCTTGTCGTAGCCTTTTTCAGCGAAGGCTTGCAGCGCCGCCAGCAGGATTTCTTGCTGGCGGTCGGCTTTGGCGTCGTTAGGCATGGCAATCCTTTCAACTCTGTTGAGGTCGTCTAGACTGAACGGTCAGCCTAGACCGAACGGTCAGTCTAGAGCTAAGGTACACCCGATTTTGAGCAGCGTCAAGCGGGCAGGGCGAGAGACTGGTGTGAAAAATGGACTGATTGGTATTGTGGCGCGTTAGCAAGTAGAATTGTTAAGAGATTTAACAATGACTGGTTCGAGCGCAAATGTCACTTGATGGCGTGGTTACGCAGCTAGATCAAGCCTTTTCACTTCGACGGGTCAGTCTCGATGCTCGCTGGCGGAATGTGAACAGGAGTTAAAATAAATACGTCCATACATTAATCTGGCAGCACTAAAATTATTGGGTGGTTTTAGGGTGAATAGCCCTTTAGACAAAAGGAAGCAAGAGATGCGTAAGAATCGTTTACTGCTTTGTTTGGTGAGTGTGATGGCAATCATGCTCCTTGGCATCGTCAACTTTGCCGCTGCCCAAGATGCTCCTGTCCAGCTTGCCTTCTGGCACGCGATGGGTGGCAATAATGGTCAGGTCGTCACCGATCTGGTCGCGGACTTCAATGCTTCGCACCCCAACATCGTCGTCACCGAGCAGCGCAAAGGCACCAGCTACAACGAAGCGCTGGATGCCGTGATCCAGGCGTGCCGGGCAGGGCGAAGGTCCGAACATTTCGCAGATTTTCGACCTCGGCACGCCGCTGGCAATCAACTCCGGTTTCTTCGCGCCGGTGCAGTCGATCCTTTCCGCCGATCAGCTTCAGCAGATCGACGACGACGTGATGGCGCCGCTGATCAACTACTTCACGGTCAACGACACGCTGTGGTCGCTGCCGTGGAACAACTCGACCCCGCTGCTGTACTACAACAAAGACATGTTCACCGCCGCAGGTCTCGACCCGGAAACCCCGCCAGCCACTTGGCAGGAACTGGAAACCGACTGCGCCGCGATCATGGCGGCGAACGCTGCGCCTTACTGCATCAGTATGCAGATTTACGGCTGGTACTTCGAGCAGTGGATGGCGCTTCAGGGTCAGGAACTGGCGAATAACGGTAACGGTCGTCAAGCCCGCGCCACCGAGACCAACCTCACCAGCGATGCCGCCAAGGCGATCATGCAGTTCTGGAAAGACATCAACGACAAGGGTTACTGGACCTACACCGGCAAGCTGGAAGACAATCAGGGCGCGAACCAGATTTTCAACGCCCAACAAGCGGCGATCATCCTTGAGAGCACGGGCGCGCTGCGCGGCTTCACGACTGCCGCACAAGATGCTGGCTTCGAGCTGGGCACCGGCTTCTTCCCGACCAACGGCGACGTTCCGCGTCAAGGCGTGATCATCGGCGGCGCGAGCCTGTGGGTCAGCTCGTCGAACACCGATGCGGAAAATGCGGCAGCCGCCGAATTCCTCATGTGGCTGGAAGCGCCGGAGCAGATGGCGCGCTGGCACAAGGGCACGGGCTACATGCCGGATACCAAGGGCGCGCAGGCGATGCTTGGAGGCTGAGGGCTATTTCACCGAAAACCCGAACCAGCTAACGGCAGTCAACCAACTGGCAGATGCAGAAGTCAACTCGGCGACGGCTGGCGCGATCATGGGACCCTTCCCGCAGATTCGTACCATCGTCGATCAGGCGATCCAGAGCGTCGTCAACGGTGGCGACATCGACGCGACACTGGCGGATGCCAAAGCGCAAGCCGACGCGGCAATCGAGGACTACAACAGCCGTCTGTCGTAGACCTGTGATGCTGGCGAATTAGCGTAATCGTGAGTATCGATGAGGGCGGGTGTGCTTGCTTCGCAAGCCTAGACCCGCCCGTTTTACATCAGCGTTGACTTAGCTGCTGCATCCCACTGCGCGTTCCTTCCGTTGGTTGCGGGTGGCGTGCAGTGGGGCAGCTTTATAAGAGGAACGTCCACAATGCCAGCGGTTTTTCGCAATCGGCGGATGCCTTTTCTCCTGTTGTTGCCAACCTTAATAATTCTCGTAGTTTTTCTGTACTATCCGATTATCAGCACCTTCAACCTGAGCTTTTACCGGTCAGCGCCTAACGGCATTGACCTGACTTTTCTTGGCTTTGACAACTATACACGGCTGCTCGACCCGCAGATCACACGGCTGGAAAGCGGGACGCTGCTGGTCAAGAACAGCTACGTTCTGGTGGTAGTGCGCTCGCTGCTGTTTTCGCTGTCGATTGTGATCGGTGGGCTGGCGCTGTCGCTGGGCACGGCGATGCTGGCGAACCAGAAGATTCGCGGCATTCGCATTTATCGCACGCTGCTGATTTGGCCCTACGCGATTTCCCCGGCAATCATCGGCGTGATCTTCCTGTTCATGTTCAACCCGGTGGTCGGCGTGATCAATTACGCTTGGGGGGAGATTTTTCACACCAAGCCCAATTGGTTAGGCGATCCGGTGCTCGCTCCGCTGCTGGTGATCGTGGCGTCGATCTGGAAGAATTTGGGCTACAACGTCATCTTCTACCTCGCGGGCTTACAAAATGTCGATAACGACCTGCTGGAAGCGGCGTCAATTGACGGCGCGAACGCATGGGTGCGTTTCCGGCGGATTATCTTTCCGCTGCTGTCGCCGTTCACTTTCTTCTTGCTGATCACCAACCTGACTTATTCCTTCTTCGACATTTTCGGAACAATTGACGTGCTGGCTGGACCGGGACCGTCGAATTCGACAACCGTGCTGATTTACAACCTGTACCTCGACCTGCGGATTAATCACAACATTGGCATGGCGGCGACGCAATCGGTCATGCTGTTCGTGTTGGTCGCCGGTCTGACTATCTTCCAGTTCCGCACGACCGAACGGAGCGTAACTTACAATGCGTAACGCCACGAAGTCCTACCAGAGTCGCCCGAAGTATCTGGTGCACATTATCTTGATCGTGATGTGCGCGATCATCGGCTTTCCGATGCTGTTCTCGATCATTAAATCGACGCAAAATCTGGGGCAAATCATGGCGTATCCGCCGAATCTGCAATTCGGCGACCAGTTCGTTCAGAACTACACAAGTGCTTTGACGACCAGCCATTTGGTTCAGTTGATGGGCAACACCATCTTGGTGGCGATCTGCGTGACGTTGGGCAAGACAATCACGTCGCTGCTGGCGGGCACGGCGTTCGTTTATTTCCGCTTCCCGCTGCGGGGCTTCCTGTTCATCTTCGTGGTGCTGACGCTGATGATGCCGACCGACATCCTGATTGTGGCGCTGTACCGGCTGATGGGGCAGTTGAAGTGGACGAACAGCTTCCAAGCGCTGGTGATGCCGTTCCTCGCCAGCGCCACCGGCACACTGCTGTTTCGCCAGCATTTCATGAACATTCCGGCGGAACTGGCGGACGCCGCGCAGATCGACGGCGCGAGCGCGTTCCGCTACCTGCGCAGCGTGCTGATCCCGATGTCGTGGAACGTGATCGGCGCGCTGGGGATGATCCAGTTCATCGGTGTGTGGAATCAATATCTGTGGCCCCTGCTGATCATCAACGATAATAACCGCCAACTGGTGCAGGTGGCGCTGAAGGCGATCACCTCCGACGCGCTCGATCAGGGGAACTGGGGGGTCGCGCTGGCGGCAGCGGTGATCGCGTCGATC
This sequence comes from uncultured Chloroflexia bacterium, assembly GCA_963826685.1. Classification (GTDB taxonomy): domain Bacteria; phylum Chloroflexota; class Anaerolineae; order Aggregatilineales; family Phototrophicaceae; genus Flexifilum. The sequence continues at coordinate 463,031 of CAWGYC010000017.1, forward strand.
CCGCCGCTAATCGTGTTCCTGTTCCTGCAAGAGAGCTTTCTGCACGGCTTCGCCCTCACGCGCGATAAGTAACGCTGCAATCGCCTGAACCGACCTCACCCCTAAATCCCCTCTCCATTGCATGGAGAGGGGACTTTTGCATCCACGCCTAGCGGGATACTCGCACAGCCACGTCGCTAAAATGAAAAACTGCGCCTGATGGGCGTAGAGATCGCGTATTTCTGAGCGATTCAGTGCAAAGATTATTGCTATTTTAAGGAATTTAACATATTCTTAAAGTACTCTTAAAGTTAGAATGGGTTCTGGTCGTCATTGTGCTGATTTTCGTCATCCTGTTAATTTTCGGATATGGCTATTTGGACGGGGTATTGGTTTCGGCAAGCATCGTCTCGACAACGATTTCGTCGCGGGCGCTCAACAGCCAGAAGGCGTTCTGGTTGGCAGCGGTGAGCGTGTTCGTCGGACCGTTTCTGCTGGGAACGGCGGTCGCCAACACGATTGGCGCGCAGTTGATCGCCCCGGAAGCGACGACGCTGCCAGTGATCGGCGCCGGGCTGATCGGCGCGATCCTGTGGAGCCTGTTCGCTTTGTGGCTTAGGCTGCCGGTGAGCATCTCGCACGCATTGATCGGTGGTTTGATCGGCGCAGCTTGGGCGGGCTTTGGACAGCAGGCGATCCTCGCGCAAGGGCTGACCAAGACGCTGCTGGCGCTGTTCATCTCGCCGGTGCTGGGCTTAGTGGTGAGCTACTTACTGGTCAAGCTGACTTATTGGGCGTGCAGCGGCGCGACGCCGCGCTTGAACGTTTGGCTGAAGCGCGGGCAGGTCGTGCTGACGGTTTTGAAGGCGATCAGCTTCAGCGCCAACGACAGCCAAAAGAGTATGGGCGTACTGGTATTGGTCTTGGTGGCTTCCGGCTCGATGCAGGCGTTCGAGGTGCCCTTGTGGGTCGTCGGTTTCAGCGCGGCTGCGTTGGGTTTGGGGACGTTGGTCGGCAGTTGGCGGCTGATCCACACAATGGGCGGCAAGTTTTACAAGATTCGCCCGGTTCACGGCTTCGGCGCTGACCTCGCGTCGGACTTGATCCTGTTCGGCGCGGCGATCCTCGGCGGTCCGGTCAGCGGGTCGCAGATCGTCACCACCGCGATTGTCGGAGCAGGCAGCGCCGACCGAATCCAGAAAGTCCGGTGGGGCGTGCTGCGCGACGTTTTTACTGCTTGGCTGCTGACCATTCCGCTCTCCGGGCTGGTCAGCGCGCTCAGTTACTTAGTGATTAAAGGAGCGACGGTATGAATATGGTAGCGACACTTCGAGGCGGAATGCGGTACTGGTTTCAGCGCAAACCGAATCAATTCATCGAGCGTCTGCGTGGGCAGGCGTTCGTGGTTGCTTTGGGGACCGAAGCGCTGGTCGATTACATGGAACACCCGAACAAGAAAAATGCGATCCGCGTCCGCGAACTGGAGAAACAGGCGGACGAAGAACGGCGCATGTTGATCGACGAACTCAACCGCAGTTTCGTCACGCCGATTGACCGTGAAGACCTGTTCGCGCTCTCGCGCGCCATCGACGACGTGCTCGACTACGCCTATTCAACCACCAACGAGATGGACATCCTCAGCGTCGCGCCGACGCCCCAACTATGCGAGATGGCGCGGCTGCTGCGCGACAGCGCCGAAGAAATCCGTAACGCGATGGAACGGCTCGAGCAGCATCCCAACGTCGCCGGGAATCACGCCATGCGGATCAAGGCGATTGAAAACCGGGTGGAAACGCAGTACGCCGAAGCGCTCGCCAGCCTATTCAGCGAACCGGACAACCTCAAAGAAGTCGTGAATATGCTCAAACTGCGTGAAATCTACCGGCACATGGTTCACGCCGTCGGCAGCGCCGAGCAAGCTGCCAACATCATCGGCGACATCGTAATCAAGTTCTATTAGATCGGGCGCGCCAGCGCTCGCTGGCATTGCTAAACCTCCCCCCGCGCGATAACTTCATGCGAACGGCGTCCAGCGGGTCACGTCTGCTGAGGGACGCCTTCAGGCTGAATTACCTTTCATAAGTCGGATGGCGCTTGGGCGCAACCAATAGGGACAAGACCATGAATGCAAGCGAAGTGATCGCCGCGATGTACGCGGGCGAGGTACTGGTGTTCGGGCATCGCGGGGCGCGGGCTTACGCGCCGCAGAACACGATCCCGGCGTTCGAGTTAGCGTTGCGGCAAGGGGCGCAGGGGATCGAGCTGGACGTGCATCGCTCGCGCGATGGGCAGCTCGTGATCCTGCACAATTTCGAGGTGGACGAGACGACCGACGGCAGCGGGCGGATCACCGAAAAAACGCTGGCGGAGATCAAAGCGCTGGATGCGGGACGCAAATTCGCGCCCGAATTCGCCGGTACGCCGATTCCGACATTGGACGAGGTATTCGAAGCGGTGGGCAAGCAGTTATTCATCAACGTCGAGATCAAGTCCGAGTCGGTCGAGACGGATGGCGTCGAGCAACTGGTCGCGGACTGCATCCGGCGTCACGCAATGGAAACGCGCGTGATCATCTCGTCGTTCAATCCGCTGGCGCTGAGCCGCTTTCGCGCGGCGCTGTCGGACGTGCCGATTGGCTTCCTCTACGCCAAAGAGTCACCCGCCGTCGCCTTCGAAGCGATCAAGACGATCCCGCACGAGGCGAAACATCCCCATTTCAGCTTGATCGATGCCGCGCTGATGGCTAATGCCCAAGCGAACGGGCAGATTGTCAACGCTTGGACGGTCAACGATCCGACGCAGGCGCGGGCATTGGTCGCGCTGGGCGTGTCCGGGATCATCACCGACGCACCGGACGTGATTCTCAACGCGCTCACAGGCTGAAACCGGGTTTTGGGTGCATGACTTCGCCGCTTGATCGCGCTGGTCGCCATCCCCGATATGATTTGAGGTTGGACGAACACGAATATCGCCGAGGTAACAAAAAAGCGCCGGAAAGGCGCTTTTTTCTCTGCTGGGGCAATTGGAACCAAGTCGAACATTTCCATAACCTCAATACCCTCTATTTTACCCAACGCATTACTTTTCCTCAACGCGAACTTATCGCGCAACTGACAGCAATCCAATTCTGAACTTCGGCTTTTGCGGTGACAGGGAGAGGCGCCACCTCCCCCAGTCACCTTGAAGCTCGCTGCCCGTGCCAGCAAGACTCCCGGATGTCACTTTACCATACCTCCGCGAAGTCCTTGCCAGCCACAGCGAAATCGTTGGCTCGTTGGGTTACTGAGAGGAAATGGCAAATGACTCGTGTTTTCGTATTCACCAACCACAAAGGGGGCGTGGGCAAGTCCACGTCCGCCACCAACATCGCCTTTGGCATCACCGGGATGCTACATCGCGCCAATGCGTCTAACTGCCGTGTGCTGCTCATCGACACCGACTCACAGGGACATGCGTCGCTGGTCACGACGGGTCGCAAGGACTATGGCACGGACGACAGTCTCTACACGGTGCTGATGGCAGATCGCCAGAACGCGCCGCAGACGCTGCTGAACTGCATTGTGCCCTCGACGTGGGACGAGAACCTGCACGTTCTCCCTGCTTCTCCCATGCTGGAAGGGGCAGAGCGCGAACTGATGGGCGTGGCAGGCGCGCCCTATCGCCTCGCAGATCCCCTCAGCAAAATCGCTAATCAGTATGCTGCCATCGTTATCGACACGCGACCGTCATTTTCGCTCATGACGGAGATGGGACTGCTTGCCGGGACAGACGCGATTGTCCCCGTCGAGCCGCGTTACCTTGAGACGGTTGGTTTGACCAGCGTCATCCAGAAAATTAATGACATTCGTGAAGGGTGGCGTCATCCAAATCTGCGCGTGAGCGGGCTGATTGTCACCAAGATGGATAACCGCATTCGGGGTCACAACCATCTGCTGGCAGAACTCAAAGCGCATCCGGTGTTGGGCAAACTCTTGCTCGGCGTGATCCCCGCCAATGAAGCGGTGTCGTATGCGCATATTAACCATCAAAGCTTATTCAGCTACGATCCGCGAGCTTCGGCGAGCAAAGCCTATGCCCAAGTCGTGGCTTCACTCGTGCGTTATTTGTCGAAGGGCGGCGAATAATGGCGCGGGCGAATGGCAATACCAGCCGAATGGACGATTTACTGGCATCGGTCACGGGCGATCTGCTCGGTGATCTGCCCCAGACATTTAACGACAACACCATTCGCGTTGAACGCATTTTGCTGGAAATGGTGCGTCCCGACCCGGTGCAGCCGCGCCGCGTGCTGCCGGAGCAGCATTCATGTGAATTTCCACAACAACCGAGTGACCCCAACGCAAGCGCTGCGCGAACTGGTGCAGATCGTTCAAATCGCCGCCCGGCAGCGTGGTCGACCGTTCAACAGCGTGCTCGAACTGCTGCCGAATGGTGACGATGAGCGCGATGACGAACCAGCGGTCAACCTGTCGCCAGAAGAAACGCTGCTGCGCGATCTGGTCAATCTGGCGATCACGATCCGGGATGACGGTCAGGTCAACCCGCTCACAGTCGTTGATGTCTCGCAGGGCGTGACGCGGCTTGTTTCGCATCGAGACAGGCGAGCGGCGTTACTGGGCGACGTGGCTGCTGCGCGACTTCATCCCCGGTTACACAGGCGATGGCATGATCCCGTGCATCATCATCCCGGCAAACCGCTCATCCGTTTTTCGTCAGGCGAAAGAGAACACCTCACGTTCTGGTCTGACAGCCATCGCAATGGCACGCCAAGCAGCGCTGCTCTTGTTGACAGTTCATGGGAATGAGATTCCCGCCTATGCCGTTGGATAATGAGTTCTATCGCCAGGCGCTTGACCTCGACTTGCGCGCAAAACGTGAATACACCGACGCGATTCTGAGCGCGATGGGTGGGATCAAACGGGCTCAGTTCAGTCATATCAAGAGCCTTGCTCGGCTTGTCTGACGAAGCGATGGAACTGGCGGATCGACATGACATCGAAGAAAGCCGATTGCGTTACGTAGTCAACGTTGCTGCTGAGTATCATGCCGAAATTGTGCGCCAAATCATCGACTTCAATCTCATCGCGCAAACAAGTTAAGGAACTTTGCGAAGGAGATACGGATGCAAGCGACGAAGCGACCCACTCGAAAGGCTGTCACCCGCGGCAATGAAAATGGCAAAAGTCGACTCAAGCAATCAGCGACAGACGACCCGCAGGAACTGGCACGGGCGCTGATGCAGCCAAGAAGGAGATGCAGCGATTGCGCGCGCACGGCTTCAAGCGATGCGAAAGCTGATCTGGTGAAGCGGAACGTTATCTTGGCGAACGGATGAAATGGTTTACCCGGGTAAACAATTTTGGAGACATAACGATGAACACACGTAGTCGCGCACCGCCCTAGAAAAGAAAACAAACGCCCACTGCTGGTGAGGCGCGTGGGCGGCGGGATGGGATACATAGGTGAACTGGACACTCACAATGTATCACAGCCTGCCCCCATGTGCAACTGAATTTCCCACCTTAAACCGTGTTTTTTGACACGAGTTCTATTCAGTATTGCCTGGGAGCTTATCACCATGAACCTGACCGAACACGATGCTTTCGCGCTGCGGCGCGCGGTATCGATGCTGGATATTCCCGCTGGATTGACCCTCAGCCCACTGGTTGAGTTGCTGCTGGCGTCACTCGATTGGCAGCACGACCGCGCCCACTGGTCGATCTTGCAGCAGATTTTGACCCGCGATCCTGAGCTGAGCGCGCAGGTCTTGCGCGTCGATCCCAACGCCCCTGTGCCGACTTCGAGTAAAACGGCAGATGATGCCTATGTGCCGCCGCTGGTGAAAGCGGCTCAGCTCACCGACAAACTGCGCGCCTCCGCCGAGACGGTCGGCGCGTTCCACCGTGACTGCCTGGCGTGGTTGAGCCAGCGCTCGCCGATGACGCCGCGCATCTTTCTGGAGTCGGGTCCGCTGTGGGCGGTCGGGCTGGCGGTGGCGCGGCGCTGTGTGCTGCGCCTGGGCTTTGGTGATATCTACCCGAACCTGTACTACCTGTGGGTCGCGCCGACCACCTACTACCACAAGTCCACCGGGCTGAATGCGATCACCGACATGGTGCGTGACACCATGCCACACCTGCTCTTGCCCGCGACGACCTCGCCCGAAATGCTGGTCGCCAAGCTCGCGGGCGAAAAACCTGCCAACTACGACAAGCTGCTCCCGTTCGAGCAAAAGAATGAAGACCTCGCGGCACGCTTCGCCGGTCAGCGCGGCATCCTCATCGACGAAGCGAGCAAGATGCTGATCCCGAAGAAGTACATGGAAGGGCACACCGAAACGATGATGGAAATGTTCGACGCGCCCCGTCGTTTGGAACGCGAGTTACGTGGGGATGGCAAGCTGATCGTCTACAACCCGGCGCTGGCGCTGATCGGCGCGACCACGCCCGCGCGGTTGGGACGCTACATCACCGACAGTGAATGGGAGGACGGGCTGATGGCGCGTTTCCTCTGCCTGACCCCGACCGAGCGGGAGATCAAGTGCGTGCTGAACGGACAGAACCTCGACACGCACGAGTTTCCGTCCGACCTGAAAACGCGGCTGCTGCGCATGTACAACGCTTTTCCGATGCCGCCCGACGAGTTCGTGCTGCACGACCTGGATGAACCGATCAAGCATCCCGCCATCGGCGCGACGATGGAGCAGGCGGTCTTTGACCTGTTCAACGCTTACTACGCGGCGCTGCACGACATGACCGACCCCCGTCGCAACCTCGATGACCGTCTGCGCGGCAACTATGGACGCTTCTCGACGATGGCGCTCAAGCTGGCGCTGATCCTGGCGATTATGGATTGGACGGACGAGGGGATGCAAAACGCGCCGCGCATCACGACGGCCCATTGGGCGCGGGGACAGATGCTCGCTGAGGAATACCGCGCGTCGGTGCATCGACTGCTCGATGAACTGAGCATCGGCGTCGATGTGAAGAACGAGAAGAAGGTGCTGGACTTCATCGCGCGCAATGGGGAGCGTCCACCATCGGCGCGGGACATCCTGCGCGGTGCCGGGGTGAAGTCGCGCAAAGAAATGGACGCAACGCTGGCGGCACTGGTCGAGGATGGCGTGATTGAGGTGGTCGAGCGCAAAGGCACAGGGGCGGGGCGTCCTTCGAAAGGCTATCGGCAGACACCGATCATTTCGTCATAGCGGCTTTGCCATAATTCCCCGCCTCAAAACGGGGATGATGACATGGATTTCAAGGGCGTATGCCGAAACTTAGCCGTTGCGCTGAGGGGAAAACCGCTCAGCAGAGTAATTTCGACACCGCGATGACGAAATGACGAAATGACAGAATGCCGAATTATGGCATTTCGTCACAGCACTGACGAAATTAGTTTCGGGAGGTCAGCAGCATGATCGATGTAGAAAAGCTCAAAGCACAGCTCGACCTGCGCCAGCTCGTCGAGCGCGACCTCGGCAAGCCGCGCTTTCGGGGGCGCGACTATGCCGCTTTCAAGTGTCCGCTGCACAGTGAACACAAAGGCTATTCGCTCGTTGTCTACGCCCACCGCTGGCAGTGTTTCGGCAAGTGCCATGCCGGCGGCGACGCGATCGCCTGGGTGCAGCACTACCACCAGCTCACGTTTCACGAGGCGTGCGAACGACTGGCAAACGGCGATCTACCGCAGATCGAAACGGTGAGCGCAGCGCGGCGCACATCCGAGCCGATGGCAGAGCCGCCGGACGCGGCGTGGCAGGCGAAGGCGCGACGCATCATCGACGACGCGCGCGACCGCTTATGGTCGCCGGAAGGGCAGCGCGCATTGGGCTATCTGGTCGGGGAGCGCGGCTTGAGCGAAAAGATGATCCGGCTTGCCCAACTGGGATACCTCCCCGGCGCGCCGACGGCGTGGCGTGAGATCGACGGCTTGAACGTGCCGTGCGGCATCCTCATCCCGTGGGTGGTCGAGGATGCGGTCTGGGGCATCAAGGTGCGCCGGGCGTCGGGCGAGCAGCGTTACCAGCAGGTAGGCGGCGGCAACATTCGCGGCTGCCTGTATCTGGCGGATCGCATCCTTCCCCGAACGCCGCTCATCATCACCGAAGGCGAATTCGACGCGCTGATCGCCTGGCAGGTCGGCTGGGACTTCGCGCGGGCGGCAGCGATTGGCAGCGCCAGTCATGCCCGCATCGACCGCCGTTGGTACGGCACGCTGCTGGGCGTACCGCGCGTGATCGCCTGTATGGATGCGGATGCAGCGGGTGCAGGGGCGGCGGCACAGATGGCGGCGCTCTCCGGAGCAGTGAAGTGCGTGCAGGTGCCCCTCGGCAAAGACCTGAACGAGTTCTACCAGCAGGCAGGCGAAAACGGAGTAAAGGAATGGCTTCAAACCATGATCCATCAAGGAGTGCAATCATGACGTATCAGATCGTGACCGCAGGACGCACGCATGTGGACGACTTTTTCAAGCTGAGCGATGTATTCACGGCGGAGCGGCTCAATCACACGCGCCCGCAACAGGGAATCGACCAGCAGATTCCCTGTCCACCGGCGAAACTGTTAACGCAAGGAAGGGTTGATCGACGCACCATTCTGGGCGGGATCATCCACGATTACTATCGCGCCGCTTGTCTCGTTTTCTCGCTCAGATTGTATTTATTGCTACCACAGGACTGCTCAAGACATCGAACGTTTGATTGTCCGTTTAGCGCGGGAGAATTCCGACTGGGGCAATGGCAAAATTCAAGGCGAGCTTGTCAAACTGGGCCATAGCATCGATGAAGAAACGGTGGCCAACATCTTGAAGCGGTGCGGTATCCCACCAGCACCACTGCGTCAGCGGTCAGCCAGTTGGCATCAGCTCATGACCCACTACCAGGCTCAGATTCTCGCCTGCGATTTCTTCACGGTGGAAACGGTCTTCCTAAAAACCCTCTATGTGATGGTGTTTATCGAACTCGGCAGTCGCCGCGTTCATTTCGCGGGCTGCACGGCCCATCCCAACCAGCACTGGGTCACGCAGCACGCACGCCAGTTGGTGTGGGAACTCGAGGAGCGCGATCCTAGCATCCGCTTTCTGATCCATGATAACGATGTGAAATTCACCACCGCCTTCGACGCCGTTTTCCAATCCGAGCACATCAAAATCATTCACACCCCGGTACGCGCGCCTAATGCCAACGCCTTTATAGAGCGCTGGGTGCGCACCGTCCGTGCGGAATGTTTGGACAAAGTGCTTATCATCAACCAAGTTCTTCTGCGTCGTGTCCTGAGCGACTACCTCGACTACTATAACAGGGCTCGTCCTCACCAAGGTATTGAGCAGCGCATCCCTATTCCGCAAACGATAGCCAAGGCGAGCGGAACTGTACGGTGTCGAAACGTCTTAGGTGGCATCATCCACGACTACTATCGCGATGCTGCGTAGGCGAGACTGCTGCACAGATGAGGTTTTTTGACCCTACGGGTGAGGATATGAGCACTATTATACTACGAAGCGACCCCGACTCGAGTAGTCTACTCAGAATCGGCAGCCCAGCGCCGTGAGACGAAAGCCGAACACATCAGCAACGCACACAGGACTGCCGAGACTCATTTAGGCGCGCTGAGGTTCCACTTCTTCTTCGATCTCATGATCAGTGGCGTGCTCGAATGTGACCTTGAACCCGGGTGGCAGCGGCAGGTTGTCCAAGTCGACCTGCTTGATACTGAGTGCAACATCCGGAGCTTCCATCAAGGCGTCTCTCAGGAACCGGTCGGTTTGCATGTGCAGTAGATTGTATGGGAAGTGCGTTCGCAGCGCGCCGATGTAGACCTCAAAATGAGCGTCGGGGTAGTTGACGCGATAATCCCGCATGATGGAGGCGACGCTGTTGTAGAGGTCGCGGTATTCATCGTGAAAGATTTCGATAATCCCTTCATCCCAGTTGTTGAGTTGGGCGATCTCGTTGCTGTGGCGCCTAAACGTATTAGCACGCTTGTCATTCACGTCAATGTGGATAATCTTCATGGGCCAACCGCGCTTGAGAATTGTGTTGACCACGCTGACCGCTAACTCCGACCACGTATCACAGAAGTAGATCGCCAGTTCCTTGTGAATCGCCGGGTCAAAAACAACCGGTTTCTGCTCGAAAATCGGTGTTACATCCAAGTGAAGCCGAGCGGCGGTCTCCTTGTAGTGCTTGTGAATCTGGAAAAACAGCCACACCAGCGTCGGAATGAGCAGGACGATAAACCATGCCCCGCTCGTGAACTTGGTGATGATGAACACAACCATCACCGTAAAGGTGACCAAGGCACCGAAAGCCGATATCGCCAGTTTCAGCCGCCAGCGTGGATCGATAGATGATCTTGGTCTCAAGCCCGTAGGTGAATTCGCCCGGCTTGAGCTTGCCAGAACGCCAGAACCGCCGCGTCATCCCGGCTTGGCTGATCGTGAATGCCATGAAGACGCCAATCGCGTAGAGCGGGATCAGATTAGTCACAAGCGCGCCGGTCACGATGACGAGGATAATTGAGCTAATCGAGAGGGTCAGAACACCCCATGTGAAGACTAAGCGACGACCGCGATAGGTCAACTGGCGCGGCAAGAAACCATCACCGCTGTGGAGCGAGGCGAGCTGCGGAAAGTCATTGAACGGCGTATTCGCTGCCATGAACAGTACCGCGAACGCGCCCGCGATGGTCAGCACGTAGGCGATATAACCCAGCCCCTCACTGCCGTAGATCGTGCGCGCAATCTGGCTGATCACGGTTTCGCTCTCCGAAGGGACGGCTTGAATCGCGTTCGCCAAAAGCGTGATGCTCATGAAGAAGGTGATCAGGAGTACGCTCATGACGACCAGCGTTTTGGCGGCGTTGTTGGCTCTCGGCTGCCGGAATAACTGGGTATCGTTGGAGATCGCTTCCACGCCAGTCACTGCCGCGCATCCAGACGAGAATGCCCGCAAGATCAACAGCAGCGTGATCGGTGCAAGAACGTCGTTCTGAATCGCCACCACGCCCGTGACCGGCTCTAAGCTGCCGGTTAGCAACTTGATAAAGCCAATAATCAGTGTTCCGCCCATCGTGATCAGGAAGAAATAGGTCGGAACCGAGAAAACGCGAGCACTCTCTTTGACGCCCCTCAAGTTGATCAGTGTCATGATTGCGATCACGCCGACGGTGATTTCGATGCGCAAGGGCGCTAAACCGGGGAATACGCTAATCACGTTGGCAACGCCCGCCGCGATGCTCACCGCGACCGTCAGGATGTAGTCCGTCAGCAGCGCCGCGCCCGTGACCTGAGCCAGTTCTTCGCCCAAGTTCTCTTTAGCGACTCGATAGCCACCACCGCCCGCCGGGTTGGAGAAGATCGTCTGGCGGTACGAAATCGTCACGATGGCGATCAGGATCGAAATGGCGATGGCGATGGGAATGGAGATCGCTTCTCCGCGAAATCCAAACAGGGTAAAACTGCCAATCGCCGCTGTGTTGAGGATGAGCAACAGTTCTTCGGTAGCATAGGCGCACGAGGAGAGGGCATCACTAGCAAGCACGGCGAGGGCGATGAAGTTTGGTGCGGTTTGGTGGGTTATGTCGGCGGAGCGGAGGCGCCTGCCGAGCAGGGTATCGGCAAAGCGTTCGCGGACATCACGTACAGTCATAGTTTTCTCCTGATCTGGTACGCACCTATTCTAGGTCAATGTTTGAGGACAAGCGGTCAAAATTAGGTCAGTATTGAGGTAAAGAGCGTCAAAAAAACATCAAGATTCGTGCCAGCAAAGGTTTGGTGCTGCCAAAAGACAGACGAGAACTGCTCCCAAAATCCAGATAATTCGTTGAAACGCTGCTGCAAATGTGTGTCACGTCGTGACAGACAATCCTTTAACGGTTGATTAAACCCGTGTCTTTACGGTTTTTTGACCACTCTGCCGATCATTCTGACCCCATTTTGACGGGTAGCAGGATTACACTTTTCGTGCATGTCGGGAAACTGTAGACGTTAAGGGCAGCTGAACAACATCATGATCAAAGTGAAGGTACTTGTCGTCGACGACGAACCTGCGATTCGCAAGCTGCTCCTGCGGGGCTTGACCGGGTACGGTTATCATGTCGATGTGGCGACGAATGGGCAAGAGGCATTGACCAATGCCGCCCAGTCTTCACCTGACCTTATCCTCCTTGATGTGAACCTCGGTGTCGCGCCGCATGGTTTGGAGGTCTGTCAGACGCTCCGCGAGTGGAGCAAGACCCCGATCATCATGCTCACGGTGCGCGATGAGAAGCCAATTAGGCTTGCGGCGCTAAATGCAGGGGCGGATGACTACATCACCAAACCGTTCGACATGGAGGAACTCGAAGCCCGGATGCGCGCCGTCTTGCGCCGCAGCGCGGCGACCGAGGCGGCTGCTCCCAATGGTGAAGTCCACATCCACGACTTGGCGGTCGATCTGGTCAATCGGCGAGTCATGCTGCATGGCGACGAGGTCCACCTCACGCCGAAGGAATATGACCTGCTACGGCTCTTGATCACCAATCCCGGCAAAGTGCTGACTTTCGGAATGCTGCTCAAGGAGATATGGGGGCAGCATGCGGATACGAAGTCGGACCACAACGTCCGGGTTCACATCACCACATTACGCAAAAAGCTGGAAGACGATTTCTCGACGACGCGCAAGCCGCGCTTCATTTTCAACGAGCCGGGAATCGGCTATCGCTTTGCTGATATTGAACTCGCAGCAGCGCCCAAGTAAGGACAGGAACACAACATGGCTGAAAAACCGACCATTATGGTTCAAATCGCCGACCGCGCTTGGACGCTGGACGCGGTTCACTGCGCCTGCCGGATGGGGCGGCGCTCCCCGGCGGTGATCACGCTGGTCAGCATGGTCCCGGTGCAGCACCCCGGTTGGCTGGGGACAGAATGGGGCAACATGGACTTCAGCGACGCTGCGGAGGATGACCTCGAAGATTATCAAGCGACGGTGCTCGACTACGGCTTGGACTGCCGACTGGTTCACTGCCAGTACGTGACGCTCGCCGACGCGCTGGCGGATGCAGCTGATCAGCTCGACGTGGAAATCGTCTTCGCCAAGCTCCCCAAAACTTTGATTCCGGCATGGCGTCGCTTCCAGCTTTGGCTGCTCAAGCGGCGGCTGTCGCAGCAGCGGCGGCAGTTCATTGAACAGCCGGTTAGTCTGCTCGACTTTGCGCCCATCGGCGACGAACAAGCATACGAAATTCGCCACCTCTAGCGCGCCGTTTCTCAAACCCACCATCTTTGCGTTTTTTTGACCAGTTATCTGGGTATTCTTGCGGACTTTTGACGGGTGCGCTTGGTATAACACTGTCAGGTCAAGCAAGCAGGAGGTTTCGCTGTGGACGTTCTGTTCATCGGGCTTGTTCTCTTATTTTTCGCCCTCTCGTGGGGGTTGATTGAACTCGCAGATCGACTGTCGGGAGGCTGACATGAATTGGCTTTACCTTATCGCTGGCATTCTGACGCTGCTGCTGCTGATCTATCTGGTGGTCGCGTTGCTCAAACCGGAGCTGTTCTCATGATGCCCACTTCGAACGGCATTTTGCAGCTCGTCTTCTACATGGTGGTGCTGATTCTTCTCGCCAAGCCACTCGGCTCATATATGGCGAGCGTCTACGAAGGGCGGTCGATTGTCAACCGGTTGTTCGCGCCCGTCGAGCGGCGGTTCTACCGGCTGATTGGCACGCGCGAAGACGTCGAAATGAACTGGAAAACCTACGCGCTGGCGATGTTGATCTTTAACGCCTTGGGGCTGCTGGTGGTTTACCTCTTGCAGCGCGTGCAGACGTCGCTGCCGCTCAACCCCGCGAGTATGGGCGTGGTGTCGCCCGATTCAGCCTTCAACACGGCGGTCAGCTTTGCCAGCAACACCAACTGGCAGGGCTACGGTGGCGAGACGACCATGAGCTACCTGACGCAGATGGCGGGGCTGACCGTCCAGAACTTCGCCTCAGCGGCGACCGGCATGGCGATCCTGATCGCGCTGATTCGCGGGCTGGCGCGGCGCACGACGCAGCTGATCGGCAACTTCTGGGTCGATCTGACCCGCTCGATCTTCTACATCCTGCTGCCGCTGGCGGTCGTCGGCGCGCTGCTGCTGGTGTCGCAGGGCGTCGTCCAGACCTTCGACAACTCTCAGACCGCGCAGTTGGTCGAATCCGTGCAGGACGCCGACGGCAACACCGTCACCGATCAAGTGATCGCGGTTGGTCCGGCGGCATCGCAGATTATCATCAAGCAGTTGGGGACCAACGGTGGCGGTTTCTTCAACGTCAACTCAGCGCACCCACTGGAGAATCCGACACCGCTCTCGAATTTCGTCGAAATGCTAGCGATCCTGCTGATCCCGGCGGCGCTCTGCTACACCTTCGGCAAAATGGTCGGTGATACGCGGCAGGGCTGGGCGGTGCTGGCGGTGATGACGATCATCTTCGTCGCGCTGCTGGGCGTGACCGTCTACGCGGAGCAAGGCGGTAATCCGAAGTTCCCGGCAGTAGTCGAGCAAACCGCCAGCGATACGATGTCGGGCGGCAATATGGAAGGCAAAGAGGCACGCTTCGGTATCGTCAACTCGGCGCTGTGGGCGACGGCGACGACGGCGGCATCCAATGGGTCGGTCAACTCGATGCACGATTCGTACACGCCGCTCGGCGGGCTAATCCCCATGTGGCTGATCCAGTTGGGCGAGGTGATCTACGGCGGGGTCGGATCGGGGCTGTACGGGATGCTGATGTTCGCCATCGTCGCCGTCTTCGTCGCCGGATTGATGGTCGGGCGCACGCCGGAGTATCTCGGCAAGAAGATCGAAGCCTACGAGATGAAGATGGCGTCGATTGCCATCCTCGTCCCGGCGGTCACGGTGCTGATCGGGACGGCGGTCGCGGTGATCGCGCAGCCGGGCATCGCCTCGATCTTCAACACGCAGCCCGCCGCGCACGGTTTCAGCGAAGTGCTCTACGCCTTCTCGTCGGCGGGGAACAACAACGGCAGCGCTTTCGCCGGGTTGGGCGCGAATACGCCGTTCTACAACACAGCGTTGGGGATCGCTATGCTGTTTGCCCGCTACTGGGTCGCGCTGCCGGTGCTGGCAATCGCGGGGTCACTGGCGAAGAAGAAGCTCGTCCCGGCAGGCGAAGGGACGCTGCCGACGCACACGCCGCTGTTCGTGATCATGCTGATCGTCATCGTTGTCGTCGTCGGCGCGCTGACGTTTTTCCCGGCGCTGGCGCTGGGACCGATTGTCGAGCACCTGATGATGGTCAATAGCTGACCTGATCATGTATTGGTAGGGGCACGATATAGTGCAACCTTCGGCTGCCTGCCCCTACGGAAATCCATCCATCTGATAAAGAGGGAATCATGACTCTCGAAACGAAAGTTACCACGCGCCCGCTGTTCGACCGCGCCATCATGGGGCGGGCAGCAGTGGACGCGCTCCGCAAGCTCGATCCGCGCAACCAGATTCGAAACCCGGTGATGTTCATCGTCGAAGCGGGCGCGGCATTCACGACGCTGCTCTACCTGCAAGCCGCGCTGACCGACGCGGGCGAGTTCCCGCCGGAGCGGGCGGGCTTTATCCTCGCCATCGCCATCTGGCTCTGGTTCACGGTGATCTTCGCCAACTTTGCCGAAGCCATGGCGGAAGGGCGTGGCAAAGCGCAGGCGGACGCGCTCCGCAGAGCGCGCCGCGACGTCAGCGCCAAGAAATTGAGCAGCCCATCCCGCGACGGACAGGTCACCGAAGTTTCGGCGACAACACTGCGCGAAGGCGACGTGGTGCTGGTCGAGGTGGGCGACACCATCCCCGGCGACGGCGACGTGATCGAAGGCGTCGCGTCAGTGGACGAGAGCGCGATCACTGGCGAAAGTGCCCCCGTGATTCGCGAGAGCGGCGGTGATCGCAGCAGTGTCACGGGCGGGACGCGCGTGCTTTCCGACTGGCTGGTCGTTCGCATCAGCGCCAACCCCGGCGAAGCCTTCCTCGACCGCATGATCGGCATGGTCGAGGGCGCGAAACGCCAGAAAACGCCCAACGAGATCGCCCTCAACATCCTGTTGGCGGCGCTGACCATCATCTTTCTGCTGGCGACAGTCACCCTGCTGCCCTACTCGATCTACGCCGTCACTGCGACGGGGCAGGGCAGCGTGATCACGGTGACGGTGCTGGTCGCGCTGCTGGTGTGCCTGATCCCGACGACGATTGGCGGCTTGCTTTCCGCTATCGGCATCGCGGGCATGGATCGCATGATTCAGGCGAACGTGATCGCCGTTTCCGGGCGCGCGGTCGAGGCAGCGGGCGACGTAGATGTGCTGCTGCTCGATAAGACCGGCACGATCACGCTGGGCAACCGCCAAGCGACCGACTTTATCCCCGCGCCGAACGTGCCCATCGAGCAGCTTGCCGACGCCGCGCAAATCTCGTCACTGGCAGACGAGACGCCCGAAGGGCGCAGCATCGTCGTGCTGGCAAAGGATAAGTACGCCCTGCGCGGGCGAGACCTCAAAGGCGCGACCTTCATCCCCTTCACGGCGCAAACGCGCATGAGCGGCGTCGATCTCGACGGACGCTGCATCCGCAAGGGCGCTGCCGACTCGGTCAAGCGCTATGTCGTCGATCACGGCGGGCAGTTCCCGACGGAAGTCCAGCGGATGGTCGAGGAGATCGCCCGCGCGGGCGCGACGCCGCTGGTGGTCGTCGAGGGCAGTCGCGTCTTGGGCGTGATCCAGTTGAAAGACATCGTCAAAGGCGGCATCAAGGAGCGCTTCGCCGAACTCCGGCAGATGGGCATCAAGACCATCATGATCACGGGCGACAACCCGCTGACGGCAGCGGCGATTGCCGCCGAAGCGGGCGTCGACGACTTCCTCGCCGAAGCCACGCCCGAAGCCAAGCTCAAGCTGATCCGCGAGCATCAGGAGGGCGGGCGGCTGGTCGCCATGACCGGCGACGGCACCAACGATGCCCCTGCCCTCGCGCAAGCGGACGTCGCCGTCGCCATGAACACGGGCACGCAGGCGGCAAAAGAGGCGGGCAACATGGTCGACCTCGACTCGAACCCGACCAAGCTGATCGAGATCGTCGAAATCGGCAAGCAGCTTCTCATGACGCGCGGCTCGCTGACGACCTTCAGCATCGCCAACGACGTGTCGAAGTATTTCGCCATCATCCCGGCGGCGTTCGCGGGCACGTACCCGCAGTTGAGCGCGCTCAACGTCATGGGCTTGGCAACGCCCACCAGCGCGATCCTCTCAGCGGTGATCTTCAACGCGGTCATCATCATCTTCCTGATCCCGCTAGCGCTGCGCGGCGTGCCCTATCGTCCGGTCGGCGCATCGACGCTGCTGCGCAACAACCTGCTGATCTACGGCTTGGGCGGGCTGATCACGCCGTTCATCGGCATCAAGATCATCGACCTGATCCTCGTCGCGCTGCACCTCACCTAAACAGATGTCACCGTAGGGGCGACCTGTCAGGTCGCCCCTACAGAATTGAGGGAAATGGCATGAACACAAACACGCAGACAGACACAAGCATCGACTGGGGACAGGTGATCCGCCCGGCGATCGTCTCGCTCGTCGTTTTCACGGTTGTGCTGGGGCTGGCGTACCCGGCAGCGATCACGGGCTTGGCGCAGGTCGTCTTCCCGCATCAAGCCAACGGCAGCCTGATCACCGACGCGAACGGCACGGTGATCGGCTCGGAATTGATCGGGCAGCAGTTCAGCGATCCGGCGTATTTCTGGGGACGGCTTTCGGCGACAAGTCCCGAACCGTACAATGCGGCAGCTTCGTCTGGCTCAAATCTCGGTCCGATGAATCCCGCGCTAATCGGCGAGGACGGCACGCTACAGCAGCGGATCGACGCGCTGCGCGCTGCCGAAGCCGCCGCCGGTGTGGACGACAGCGCGCCGATCCCGGTCGATCTGGTCACAGCGTCTGCCAGCGGGCTTGATCCGCAGATCAGCCCGGCAGCAGCGGACTATCAAGTCGCGCGGATCGCGGCGCTGCGCGGAGCGACCGAAGCGAACATCCAAGCGCTGGTTGATCAGCATACCGAAGGGCGCTTATTAGGTTTCTTGGGCGAACCGCGCGTCAACGTGCTGGAACTGAACCTCGCCCTAGATAAGGCATTTCCACTACCGACAAGCCGTTAGGGAAAGAGCGCGCAGGTTTGACCGAAGCTGGGGAAGTGGATAGCACTTCTACCAGTCTTTTGCTGTCATAATGAAAGTGGATAATGAGAATGAACGGCTTGATGGACGACAAACGACCCGACCCCGATGAACTCCTTGCTCGTGTCCAGCACGAAGATCAGCGCCGCCGACGTGGGCGGCTCAAGATTTTCCTCGGCGCGGCAGCGGGCGTTGGCAAAACCTATAGTATGCTTCAGGCGGCGCATGACCGGCTCGCGGAAGGCGTCGATGTCGTTGTCGGATACGTCGAGCCGCACAGCCGCCCCGAAACTGCTGCCCTGCTCGACGGACTGGAAGTCATTCCGCCGCTGGTCGTCGAGTATCGCGGCGCGCAGCTTCGAGATTTCGATCTCGATGCCGCCCTTCAGCGTCATCCGGCGCTCATCCTCGTCGATGAGCTGGCGCATACCAACGCCGGAGGGATGCGCCACGCCAAGCGCTGGCAGGACGTGCTGGAGCTGATCGAGGCGGGTATCAACGTCTACACGACCGTTAACGTCCAGCATCTTGAAAGCTTGAACGACGTCGTCGCCCAGATCACGGGGACGATTGTCCGCGAGACGCTGCCCGACGCCGTACTCGAAGGCGCGGACGAGATCGAGTTGATCGACCTCTCCCCGGATGACCTGCTCCAGCGCTTACGAGAAGGCAAAATTTACGCTGCGCCACAGGCGGAGCAGGCAATCCACAGCTTCTTCCGGCGCGGCAACCTGATGGCGCTGCGCGAACTGGCGCTGCGCCGCACCGCCGAGCGCGTCGACAGCGAAATGCAAATCTACCGTCAGGACAAGTCGGTCGAACCCGTCTGGCCCGCTGGCGAACGGATTCTGGTCTGTATCAGCCCAAGCCCGATGGCGGCTCGGCTGGTGCGTGCCGCCAAGCGGATGGCGGCAGGTCTACACGCCGAGTGGATCACCGTCTACGTCGAGACGCCGCGTGCTGCGAAGCTCTCGGACGAGGCGCGCAGCCGTGTCATCCAGACACTTCAACTCGCCGAGCAGTTAGGTTCTGAAACGGCAACGATCAGTGGGCACGACGTCGCCGAAGAAATCCTGACCTTCGCCCGGCGACGCAACGTCACCAAAGTGATCGTCGGCAAGCCGATTCACCCGACGTGGCGCGACATTGTCTACGGGTCGGTGCTGAACAGTCTTGTCCGGCGCAGCGGCGACATCGACGTCTACGTGATCAGCGGCGAAGGGGCGACAACCCGCCCCCAAGTCCAAAGTCTCTGGCGGCAGCCACGCCAGCTACGACCTTATCTGTTATCTATCGTGATCGTCGCCGCCTGTGCGCTGCTGGCATTCCTGATGTTCCCCTACTTCGCTCCGGCGAACGTCGTCATGGTCTTTCTCGTCGGCATCGTGATCGTAGCAACCCGTTACGGGCGCGGTCCCTCCATTCTCGTCTCCATCATCAGCGTGATCGCCTTCGACGTCTTCTTCGTGCCGCCACACCTGACCTTCGGCGTCAACGACACACAATACGTCGTCACCTTCGCCGTACTGCTGCTGGTCGGGCTAACCATCAGCAGTATGACCGTTCGCATCAAGGAACAGGCGGAAACCTCGCGCGAGCGCGAACGGCGCACGTCCAGCCTCTACGAGATGAGCCGCGAATTCGCCAGCACCAACAGCATTGAATCGCTGACGCTTACGGCGGTCAAGCACATCGAGGACGCCTTTCACAGCCGGGTCGCCCTGCTGCTGATCGGCGCCGACAGTCAGTTGGAGACCTACGGATCAGAGCACATCGAAAACGACCTGACCGAGCACGAGCGCTATGTCGCCCGCTGGGTCTACGATCACCGCCAAATAGCGGGGCGCGGCACGCAGACGCTGCCCGGATCGCAGGGCTTGTATCTACCGCTCACCACATCTCAGCGGCAGATTGGCGCGCTTGGCATCTATATGATTCAACCGGACTACCTGCTCTCGCCCGATCAGATGCACCTGCTGGAAACCTACGCCAATCAGAGCGCCGTCGCCATTGAGCGGGCGCGGCTCAGTCAGGAGACGGAGCGCGCTCAGGTACAGGTTGAAACCGAGCGGATGCGCAGTTCGCTGCTCAGTTCGGTGTCGCATGACCTACGCACCCCGCTCGCGGCGATCACGGGCGCGGCGAGCGGCTTGATCCAGAACGACGCCGAGCTCGCTCCAGCGCAGCGCGAACTCGCCCAGATCGCCTACGAGGAAGCCGAGCGGTTGAATCGCCTTTTGGGGAATTTGCTGGAGATGACCCGGCTCGAATCGGGCGGTGTACACGTCGATAAGGAGTGGCAGCCATTGGAAGAGGTCATCGGCTCGGCGCTCGCCCGCATGGACGCCGCGCTGGACGAGCATCCCCTGCAAACACATTTGCCAGACGATCTACCTCTCGTCCTGATTGACAGCATTCTGATCGAGTTAGTCTTGGTAAACCTACTCGAAAATGCCGTAAAATACACGCCTGTTGGCGCACCGATTGTGCTGTCCGCTTATGCAGAACCGGATCAGGTCGTCGTCGAAGTCGCTGATCACGGCGCAGGCATTCCGGCAGGCGAGGAAGAACGCATTTTTGAGAAATTCTATCGCAGCCGACCGACTACCACCGGCGGTGTCGGACTTGGCTTGACAATCTGCAAGGCGATCATAGAGGTGCACGGCGGGTGCATGTGGGCAAACAATCGCCCTGAAGGTGGGGCAGTGTTCCACTTCACCTTGCCGTTGGAGGGCGAACCGCCCCAAGTGAGCATGGAAGATGAGTAGCAACTCAGCCGACGGGAAGGCGAAATTGCCCTTGATCCTCGTCATCGAGGACGACTCGCAAATGCGGCGGTTTTTACGTGCGACCCTCACGAGCAACGGTTACGATTTGCTCGAAGCCGGCACGGCGCAGGAAGGAATCAAGCAGGTCGGCTTGCGCCATCCCGACCTGATTATCCTTGATTTAGGATTGCCGGATATGGATGGGTTGGAGGTGACACGCCAGCTTCGCGAATGGACGACGACCCCGATTGTCGTGCTTTCCGCCCGCGACCGTGAAAATGACAAGATCGTCGCACTTGACGCTGGTGCCGACGACTACTTGACCAAACCATTCGGAACAGGCGAGCTGCTCGCCCGGATGCGGGTCGGGCTGCGTCACGCGATCTTGGCAATGCAGGGAAGTGATGATCCGATCTTCACGACCCGTGACCTGCGGGTCGATCTCGCGCACAGGCAGGTCTTCGTGAAAGATGAAGAAGTCCATCTCACACCGATTGAATACAAACTGCTGCTGATGCTGATTCAGCACGCAGGGAAAGTTGTCACCCGTCACCAACTGCTGCACGAGGCTTGGGGACCGAGCTACGTGTCGGAATCCCATTATCTCCGCGTCTACATGGCACAGCTTCGCCATAAGCTCGAAGAAGACCCTGCTCGCCCGCGCTTTCTCATCACTGAGGCAGGGATAGGCTATCGATTGAAAGTTGAAGAATAATTCTTGAAAGTAAATGACTTCGCTGGTCATCGCAATGGGGATCACTGTTCTCGAGTAAGAAGCGACCCATTGTGAGATTAGTTTCGTGGCAAAATAACTGTCCATAAGTCAGCCAATAAAAAGAAAACCGTCAGGTCAAGGCGTATTTTTCGCGCCGAAATAGCGCCTGTAAATACGTCTTTTCAACAACTGCTGTAGGAATGAGGCAACAGGCACAAAGGTGAACTACCACATCGGTAGCCCCCCAGTCAT
The DNA here is from genome assembly GCA_963826685.1 of uncultured Chloroflexia bacterium. Taxonomy (GTDB): domain Bacteria; phylum Chloroflexota; class Anaerolineae; order Aggregatilineales; family Phototrophicaceae; genus Flexifilum. Next base: position 484,939 of record CAWGYC010000017.1, read on the forward strand.
GGGAGCAGATTAGATGGAAGTGCAATTCCGTCTCGGTTCACCCAGCGTGATCGGGCTTATGGGGTCGCCGGAGGCATTGAGGCTTGGCGCATGGACATCGGTTGGTGGGAACAGCGCCAACGCCGTGAGTATGTCAAGCTGATCACCGCCGCCGGCGAATGGCTTCCACTTCGCCACCGACGAGGACGAAGATGGCTACATCAACTGGATCGTCGCACCGGATGTCTATGCTCGTTACCGACAGGTCTTTCGCGAATACCCATTGATCGTCGTCGAGGGGGAAGTGCAGCACGAGGGTAGGGTGATATAAAATAGGGCTGAATGCGGTTTATGGAATAAACACCTTGAGAAAGTATGCCGTTGCTGGCGTCAGTCTGATTGCAATTACGCTGCTCGCGGGGCTGCTGCGCGATAGATTAACGTTGGCAAATTTCGCCATGATTTATATCCTGTTCGTGCTGATCGTTGCCATTCGGCTTGGTACTTTCGCGGCGATGAGCGCGGCGTTAATCAGTGTTTCGTTCATCAACTTCTTTCTCACGAAACCGTATTACACTTTCCTAGTCGCCAGCACGGGTGATGTCATCGAACTCACCGTGTTCATTATCGTGGCTGCGCTGGCTGGTCAGCTTGGCGCACAGGCACGACATCAAACGGAGGAAGCGCAGCAGCGCGCCCATGAACAGGAGATTCTCTATCGATTAACCGGCTGGATGAATCAAGCGACCGATTCGCAGGCGGTACACGCTGCCTTGATCCAGGTGATGCGCGAAGATCTCGACGCCCGCGATGTCTGCATCCTGCCAGAACACGAACACACGCTACCCCCAACTAAAGATATGACGCATCTGATGCTGTTGGAGGCAGGCGAGCAGATTTATGGCACGCTGTGTGTCGAATTCGGGTCCGCGCTTACGGCACAACAGATGCGGTTGCTGCGTACTTGCGCTGTCCAAGCCGCAATGGCTCTACATCGCATCGAGTTGGCAGAGCGCGCCCGCGCAAGCGAACGGTATGAGGAAGCAGATCGGCTCAAGACTGCTATTTTGCGCGCGGTGTCTCATGATCTGCGAACGCCGATTACCATCATCAAGACATCCGCTAACAACTTGCGGATGTTGGGCGAACGGCTGCCCCCTTCAGAACAGCAGGAACTCGCTGAGACGGTCGAAACCGAAGCGGATCACCTAGACAAGCTCGTTGGCAACTTACTCGACTTGTCACGGCTTCAAGCGGGCGCGCTGACATTGAATAAGGAACCCAATTCGCTGGAGGAAGTCGCCGGCGATGTCGCGGCACGCATCTGGCAGACAACCGGGCGTGAACGTATTCAGATGCGGCTGCTCGAAAACCTGCCCTTGATAGACTTCGACTACGGGCTCCTGCTGCAGGCGCTGATGAATCTGGTAGAGAATGCTTTGCGCTATGAACCATCAGAATTGCAGATCGTGATTCAGGGCGATACAACCGAGTCAGAGGTTCTGCTCAAGGTGATTAATCACGGTGAAACGATTACGCTGGAAGATCGGGACCATCTTATGGAGCCGTTTCATCACGGGAAAGATGGGCATATTGGCTTAGGGCTGCCGATAGCTAAAGGGATCGTCGAAGCCCATCATGGATCGCTACGGCTAGAAGACACACCCGGCGGCGGTGCGACGTTCGTGCTTGCTCTGCCGCGAGAAGGAACGCTGACAAATGAAACTCAGAATATTGGTTGTTGATGATGAGCCACAGATACGGCGGCAGCTTGAAATCGGATTGAAAGGCTACGGTTTCGAAGTGCTTACAGCGTCGAACGGGGAGGATGCGATTGTCCAGACGGCTCACCAGCAGCCAGACATGCTTGTCCTCGACATCTCGCTCGGTTCCGAACCGGATGGGATCGAGGTTTGTCGACGGTTGCGGGAGTGGACGAAGACACCGATCATTGTGCTGTCCGTACACGGCGAGGACAAGACGAAAGTCGAAGCCCTCCAGACTGGAGCGGATGACTATCTGACCAAGCCCTTCAGTATGGCGGAACTGGAAGCGCGGATTCAGGCAGTCATTCGGCGCGTTGCCGTTGAACCGGCAACCAACCCGCAGGCGGAAATCCGGGTGGGCGATCTCTATATCAATCTGGCAAATCGTGTGGTCAAAATCGCCGGGGAGGAGGTTCATTTGACCCCAACTGAGTACAACTTACTGCGTCTGTTGGCGACACACCCCGGCAAAGTGCTGACCCATCACACCATCCTTGTGGAGGTGTGGGGCAACGAATATGGAGAGATGTCCCATTACGTGCGCGTGTTCATCAACCAACTGCGGAAAAAGCTGCATGAGAATCCTTCGCGCAATGTCCGTTACATCCTCAACGAACCCGGCGTAGGCTATCGCTTCGTCAGTCCTGAAATTACACCCTGACAGATTCTTTACGGCGACTCGCTGAGTCACTTTCCCGTTCTTGATACCTCAAGATTTATCCTGAGTCTGGAACATGAATCTTGAGGTCATTGTTGATGAAACTGATTGTAGTACAGATGTCGGACGCACATTGGACGATGGAAGCCATGCATCTTGCCAGCGCGTTGGCTCGCCGCGTGGATGGCAAGGTCGTATTGCTGCATTTGGCGCTGGCAAACAATCCTGGTCTGTTGGGATGGGGTATCGCAGCGCCGACTGAAGACGAACAGCGTCGGTTTGACGAATATGCCGCCATAGCGGAGGATTATGGTGTCGAGTTCTGCGTTCAACCGATGCAGTACACTTCTCGAACGGATGCCCTGATCCAGGCAACGCAGCAGTTGAATGCCTTCGTCCTCTTTGCCCAACCCGCAAAGTCGTACTTTCGTGTTTGGGGGCGATTCCAGCGCTGGAATCTGAAGCGTCAGCTTGGTTGCTGCCGTCTTCATACCCTGAGTGAGGAAGAACCACTGAGTATCGAAGCGCCAGCATTTGTCGCTGGTTAAAGACGACGGGCGGCAGGCGGCATTAGTCTGATGCCGCCTGCCGCTGAATAGCTCCTCGCAACGCCGGTAGCTTACGGCGTGGTTGTGTCCTCAAAGGCGTCGGTAGGTTCTTCAGCCGCCAGTGCCTCGTCAATTGATCCGGTCTTACGGCGGATTTGATACGGTACGCTCGTAACCACAACGCGCTCCATGCGCCCAAGTGCCAGATTGAAGATAAAGGCGCTGTTTTGGTGGAGTGCCTGCTCCCAGAACGTATCCATAACCAAATGTCCCATGATCACATGAACGAAGCATCCCGGTTCTTGCTGCTGGATATGCTCGATGTATTCTTTGATCGGCTCTGCTAACAAGCGATAGGGCGAAGGGATTATCACGAGTTCGCCTTCGCCGATGCGTTCATCCCATTTCGCCTTGACGACTTCTGCCTTTTCTGGGTTGACGCCGATGTGGACCGCTTGCCAGGGGTGATCGAGGGACTTGGCAAAGTCCACCATGCGGGCAGTTTCAGTATGGACATCGTCAATCAGGATCAACGTCCGTACCGGACGTCTAGTCAGTTCGGGACGCGCACCTTTCAGACTCAGATAATGCGCTACATCTTTGTAGTGAAAGTGGATGCGGAAGAACACAAACACCAGACAGGGAATCAGCACCACGACAAACCACGCGCCGCTGGTGAATTTGGTGATGGCGAAAATGAGCATGACGACGAAGGTGCAAAATGCGCCCAGTCCGCTGATGAAGGTTTTTAACCGCCAGCGTGAATCGTACTCCAACACGGTTTCATGAGTTTCGATTCTCTCGCCGATTTTCATTTTGCTGATCTTGCGCAGCCGCACAACCATCCCGGTTTGTGAGATGGTGAAGCCCAGAAAGACGCCGACGGCGTACAAGGGGATCAAGTTAGTTGTGTTCGCCCCGGCTACGATGACCAGTGCAATTGAGGTGATTGCCAGAATGACAATGCCCCAAGAGAATACCAGTCGTCCACCCCGAAATGTCAGTTGGCGCGGTAAGAAACCATCGCCCGCGTGCAGCGCGGCGAGACGCGGGAAATCGGCGTAACTGGTATTTGCCGCCATCAACAAGATCAGTGCCGTGCCCGCGAGAAGTAAGTACCACAAGACACTCTCGTTCCCGAAGACGGTGCGCCCCAGCTGAGATATGATCGTTTCGATTTCGCTGGGCTGTGCCGAAATCTGATGGGCAAGGAACGTAATACCCAGAAACAGCGTGATGAGAATGCCACTCATCCATACCAGCGTGACCGCCGCATTCCGGCTGCGCGGCTCCTTAAAGGCGGTAATGCCATTTGATATGGCTTCGATGCCTGTCAGCGCGGCGCAACCACTGGAGAATGCGCGTAGAATCAAGAACAGCGTCAACGGCTCCAGCGTTTCATAGTAAATAGGCTTGACCCCGGTTACGACACTTAGATTGCCGCTGAGGTAGCGCACAAAGCCAATCGCAAGCGTCAGAAACATCATCCCTAGGAAGAAATAGGTTGGAATCGCAAAGATGCGTCCGCTCTCTTTCACGCCGCGTAGGTTCACGATGGTCATGAGGATGATCACCACAACACAGATTTCGACTCGGTAGGGGACTAGCCCTTGAAAGCCCGATGTAATCTGCTCGACGCCAGCCGAGACGCTCACTGCAACGGTCAGGATATAATCGGTCAGCAGGGCGGCGCCAGCGATTTGAGCGGGAAGCTCGCCCAGATTGTCACGCGCGACGATGTATGCGCCACCGCCATTGGGATAGGCGTGAATAGTTTGCCGATAAGAGACGGTGACAATCGTCAACAAGACCGAAATTGCAATCGCCAGCGGAATGGAAATACCGAGTACCGCTGCGCTCCCGCCTGCCAGCGACAAGATGATTAGCATTTCTTGCGTTGCGTAGGCGCTGGACGACAGGGCATCAGACGCAAACACGGCTAACCCAACCGTTTTGCTGATCGACTGATGGGGCAGTTCTTTAGTCTCTAGGGGCTTGCCGATTAACAATCGCCCAAGATTCACTCGTTCCATGCTGTGCGCCTCTGAGTCCGTCGCACTTGAACAGTGGGAAAGGACTCTGATTAGTTTGGGTAGTAAGCAGTGCTAAAATTGTCGAGAATAATGTGGTGGACAGCAAGTAAAGGATGTGAAAGAGATTCTCTCAAAGGTGTAAAGAAACCATCAAGTTTCTTTAGGACACAAGAATTTGCGCTCTATGGTCACTGTGCGCTAGGCGATCAAAGATAGGCGATGTGGAGTACGAGCAACCTTCAGCTATGACGTTTGCAATCAAGAGTAAAGTGTAGTTGCAACAGTTTGGAAAGAAAGTTGCATGCAGATCATTGAATTCCTTCAAAGACAATCAATACGCACTATTGTTGCCTTGGCGGGTCTATTCCTTGCCTTGATCGGCGCCCTCGATTATCTGACCGGCTCGGAACTGAGCATGTCTATCTTTTACCTGATCCCAGTTGTCTTGCTGGTGCAGTTTGTCAACCGGCGAGCAGGAACCATGATGTCAATCGCCGCTGCAGTGGTCTGGATGATCGCGGAACTCGCCAGTGGACGGGTGTATTCTTCCGGCGTGATTCCATACTGGAATGTCGGGGTGCGGTTGAGCTTTTTTCTGATCGTCACGCTTACGATCTTGATCTGTACACCATAGAACTGGTCCAAGTAAAGAGAACTTGCCAATTTCGGCGAGATCGGCAAGCGTAGGAGCCAAGAAGCTTGGTGTCACACTTTTCCATAGGCTCATGTACAAAACGAGTGAAAAGCAGGTGCTTTTGTAGGGGCAGACCTGTGTGTCTGCCCGGCACTTGTAGGGGCGCAGCGTGCTGCTCCCACACTTTCTGAACATGAGCCTTTCCATATATAACCTCACTGTTAGAGCGGCTTCTTTCCGGCGTCAAAGCGTCCGTTTCCAGCTAGACAGCTTCTCGTTGCAGCGCGTACCGTGTGAAAATTTGTCCACACGGGAATTTTCAACGGTTAAACGACCTCACGGTAATAATCTTTGCTTAGTCCGCCGAGTACAATGCGACCTTTAGCGACTTAAATAGCCCTACTGGATACCGTTGCCCTATTCCCTGATGAGGTCGTCTGACGTTGTAGTAATCCACGTATTCACGCAGAACAGAGTTCAGATACCGTTCGTTGACGATGATGAACTGGTCGAGGCACTCCTCACGGAAGGAACGCACCCAGCGTTCTGCCTAAGCATTCGCGTTCGGGGCACGAATTGGCATGTGGATCACTTCAATGTTCTGCGTTACAAAGACCTGATCGAAGGCGGCGGTGAACTTGGCATCCCGATCATGGACGAGGTGGCGCAAGATTGGCGTACTGTCTTCAAACGACCAGCACAGTTGAGGCGCTTGCCTTGTACGCCTCGTTCTACACCGTTCTGCACCGACGTGTTGTCGGGCGGCACGCCAATTGTGTTGGCGAGTACAGCGCTGTTCCTCGCGCCGTAGGCGCTTCACGGCGTCCGCCATCGCACGATCCTAGAAATGGATGAGACGTAAAGCGCAAGCGCCATAACATGATACGATGAGTAGGGGCACAGCTAGGCAAGCGAAGCTTGCACCGTGCCCCTACCGGGTGAATAGGGAGGCGTTACCATGTGCATCTTCTGCGCGGCGATCCCGCTGTCCGCGACGATGGGCGCGGCGGCAGCCGGAAAACAGCGGCAAAAACGAGCCGATCTCGCGCCGCGTCCGCTGCCCGCCCTCAAAATCACCGCTGCCGTGACCGGCGGGCTGATCGTCTGCTCGGCGGTCTATCACCTCGTCATCTACCCACACACCGGCGTCGTCCTCTGACGGGCACATAGCAGGTTAGCGAGCGTTTTATGTTGGGGCGCACCTATGCGTGCGGCCAACGTGGGCAGACACGTAGGTCTGCCCCTACCAATTTGCCAATCGTTACGGCACCCACGCGGGCATGAAAGCGTCGTTGGCGACCTTGACCAGCGCTCGGCTGGCGACGTCGAGCGTCCAGATTTCCGGGCGCGCTTGCGGATCAGGCTTCATGTCCGCGCCTAACTCCGCGAAGCGGTAGACTACCAACTGCGTCCCAGTTGGATCCCACCAGAACGAACTATTCGAGTAGCGCGGGTCGTCCGTGAGCGGCTGAACCGAGTTCATTCGCAGGTTGAGCAGCACGATCTGCGCGCCGTGCGCGACGGCATCGTCCTGCCGCGCGATGGCGATCTCCGTGCCGTCGGGACTCCACTTTCCGGCTTGATCGTTGGTCGTGCTGTCGGGATCGCTCACCAGCACCGAGTCGCCCGCGCTGAGGGCGGCGCTCCGCAGCACAGTGCGCGACTCGCCGTCCTGCGTGGTCATCTCTGGGTAGAGCAGGCGCGTCCCGTCGGGCGAGAGAGCGCCCGACGTGCCTAAGTGGCTGTCCACCGTGAAAGTCTGATCGGTGTTGAAGTCGTAGACGAGGATTGACGACGTGCTGCTGTCCATTAGCGCGATGCGGCTGCCGTCCGCCGACCACTGCGCCCCGTAGCCGAGAATTTGCGAATCCGTGAACAACTGCCGCGTCGTCGTGGGCGAGGTCGAGAAATCGATCAGCCAGATGCGCGTAGCGGTCGTGCCCAAAATCGGGTCGATCTCGGCGCGCTCGTAGGCGATCACCTGTCCGTCCGGTCGCCAGATCGGGCTGGTGCAGACCGCGCTCCCGCAGCGCGTCAACTGGGTTTCCACGCCGGTTTCCAGATTGAGCAGCTTGAGGTCGGCAGTCCCCAGCGCGCGATGATTCTCGGCATAGGCGATCTGCGTACCGTTGGGGCTGACGCTGAAGTTGAATATGCCGTCGCTGCTGTTGGTGATCTGCTTGGCGTGGTCGGGATCAGCCGGGTCGACCAGCCAGATGTTCTGGATCGCGCCATCCGCTGGCGCTAAGTAGGCGACGCGTTCCGGCTCGACCGTAAAGCTGTAGCTCAGCGCCGACAAGACCGCGCGCCCGCTGGCGCTGGCTGCGCCCGCTGCGAGGATGACAGTGTACGCCGCGCCCGGCTTGAGCGCGGCGGTCGGGCGAAAGGTCAGCGCCGCGCCGTTCCAGCTAAAGGTGCCGTCGAGTTTGGGGTCGGTCTGGAAGTGCGCCGCCGCGCTGTCGTGATCCATCGCTTCCTTGAAGTGGATGACGATCGGGCTGGTGCTGTGTGCCTTGCCCACCGGCGCGACCGACACCACCTGCACGCCGACGTGATCGCCAAGCAGGATCGTCCCGCCGATTAGCGCGAGCAGGACGACGATCACCATTGCCACCGCGCGATCCAGCCCGGTGGGGTGAACCGCGCGCAGCTTATCGAGCGCTGGCATGAGCGTCTCCGCTGTCTCTGCCGTCAAGCGCTCCAAGCATACGTCATTCGACGGCGTTTTGCTCGTTTTATCTCCGCCCAGCGCCCAGCGATAGCCAAGCGCGGCGATCAAAAGTGCATTCGCGCCACCTCCTGCGGTGAGCATTCCATATCGTGTTCGAGCCACCATTTGGTGATGCCGATCTGCCCGCCCGCTAGAAACGCGCCGATCAAGTCGAGCGGCAGCTTCGGGTCGAGTTCAGCAGCCCGCTGTTCCAGCACCGGCTGCATCACGCGCGCCAGATAAGACATGACTTCCAAGACGAAGCGCATCGACCCTTTACTGCTGAGCATGAGTGGTAGAAGTCGGCGTATTCGGCGACGTGCTCGAAATCTCAGGCTTTGCAGTGCCTGTAGGGTGGAAATGACCTGCTCCCCTATAGCTGAGCCAATCGAAGTGTGAAGCCGCACGGATGAAGAAGTCTGCTAATCTTGCTCTCGGTTTTTGACACTCGATACTATTTCCTCAAGTGTCGCTGTGACAGCAGCAGAACCACCGGGGAAATCTCTATCCCAAGCTGCCACGAGGCTCACAAGATTGAATGATTCTACTCGATCCGGTTGGCGCGTAAGCATCGTTTGTTTTGCCCTAGCGCGCTCATTTACACAGTCGATTTTCTCATTGACGGTGATAATCGCTGAGGTCAGCATTTCATTTATATCTCGGCGAGTTTTGATTCTCTGTGTTTGAGTTTGTAGCCATATCAATGTCTCGTTGCAGTGTTGCAGCAAGACACTGTTCGCATCACTTGCAGGAGTATCATCGACGAGACTCGAGACTGAGCGAACCAGCACATAGATCATATTTCGGGTAGCGTTTGAAGTCATCTCCACAGCCTGGATTCGAACCTGACGGTGAGCGATATTTCCATATTAGATGCACGTTGCCACACGAGAGGGAAACGTTAATAAAACGTTGAGTTCTCAACGAAAACCGTTGAATTTCTCTGATAGCTTGATTGGATTCGAACACTGCTACGGGAAGAAAAAAGCGCTTCTGGATGATGAAAAGCGCTTTTTTCTCTGCTGAGGGACCTGGATTCGAACCAGGATTGATGGATCCAGAGTCCACAGTTCTACCGTTGAACTATCCCTCACTATGAGGCGGCATTGTATCACGCTGAGGCGAGCGGATCAAGCCTAATTCTCGGCGCTTTGCCGTCTCGATCTAGACGTGTTCGAGCGTCTGCCGGATGCGCCGCTCGATGCGCTCGCCGCCGTAGACGCACAAGATTGCATAAAGGTCGGGCGTGTTGGTCTGCGCGGTCAGCGCGACGCGGACGACCATCATCACGTCGCCGAAATGCCCTTTGAAGGCGGCGGGCGTTTTCTTGAAGGTCTTCATGTTGGCGGCGAAACCCAAGCGCGCGGCGAGATCGCGCATGTCTTGCAGCCAAGCATCCTTTGGCATCATCGGGTCGAAAGCCCGCACGTGCTCAAGGATGGCGACGATACTCTCGCGGTCGACCTCCGGCAGCGGATAACCGGACTCGGCGACCATGTGCTCATAGATCGGGTCGAAGTAGAAGCCGCAGGCGCGGCGGAGGTCCGACCAGTTCACGATGTCCTTGCGCGGCGCTGGGTCGTCGCGCTCGACGTCGAACACGGCGAAGCTATAGGCGGGGTCGGCTTTGAGGACGCGCGCCAGATCAGCATCGTACTGATCCGCCCACACGACGCCGTACTGGTAGACCTGCTCAGCGCTGTAAGTGGCGACGATGTTCTTGCTGATGTCATTGAGCTTGACCATGTCGAACAAGGGCATAGCGACGCCCATGTCGGCAAGTTCGAACGGAAACTCGGTCTGGGGCGCATCGGGGTTCGCCTGCCGCCAGTCGTAAAAGCTCGAATTGGCGAGATTGAGCAGGTACTCGATCACGGCTTGCGCCGGGTAGCCCGCCTCGGCGTAGTACATCATGTTGGCTTCAGGGTCTTTGCGCTTGCTCAGCTTGCGCTTGGAACTGCCGTCCATCTTGGCAATCGGCGCGATGTGGGCGAAATCCAGCATGGGAACGTCAAGGTACTCGAAGATTTGGAGGTGCAGCGGCGCTGAGGGCAGCCATTCTTCGCCGCGAATGACGGTCGTGACGCGCATCACGGTATCGTCGACGACGTGGGCGAAGTGGTAAGTCGGCAGGCTGTTCGACTTGAGCAGCACCGTATCCTGATCGTTCTCCGGCAGATCGAGATCGCCTTTGACGACGTCGTGAAAATGCACGCGCGCGTCGGTGGGGTAGGGCGCGCGGATGCGGATCACCGGGCGCTCGCCCGCAGCGAGGCGCGCCTTGACTTCGTCGGTGTCCGCGTCGCGCCACATTGCCCACTCGCCGTAATAGCCGGGCTTGACGTGCTGGGCTTCCTGCTGCTTGCGGATGTCGGCGAGTTCCTGCTCGGAGCAAAAGCAGGGATAAGCCAGCCCGCGCTCGACCATAAATTTAGCGAAAATTTCGTAAAGTTCGATCCGCGCGCTCTGGGTGTAAGGTCCATAGTCGCCAACCTCGACCAGCGGATCGACGGCGACGACGCCCTCGTCGGGCGCGAGTTCGAAGTTGATCAGGGTCTGGACAATCTCCTCGACGCTGCGATCCTGCTCGCGCTTTTTGTCGGTGTCTTCGATGCGAAGGAAGTAGACGCCGCCGCTGCGGTGGGCGACGCGGTTCTCGACCAGCGCGGTCAGCAAGCTGCCGATGTGGACGAAGCCGGTCGGGCTGGGTGCGAAGCGGGTCACGCGCGCGCCTTGCGGTAGATCACGCGGGGGATACTGGCGAAAAACGTCATCCGGGGTCTTGGTGATGTGCGGAAATAGGAGCTGCGCCAGTTCCGAATGCAGGGTCATGCTGGGTAAACCTCTCGTGTGCGAAACAAGTCGGGCGTTCAAGGGTTGCAAAGCAACCACAACGCCCCTACAGGCAATCTGTAATAGTCAGCGGTAGGGGCAGAACTTAGTTCTGCCCCTACGCAGTTTAGCAGTTTGTTAGTGCGTTACAAGCGCCGTCGGCGCATGATCACGCTTTGCGCTAAGCCAATGCCCGCCAGCGTCGAGAGCAGGGACGTGCCGCCCGAACTGATGAAAGGCAGCGTCAGCCCGGTGACGGGCATCAGGCTTAAGTTCATGCCAATCGAGACGACAGTCTGGAAGAAGATGAAGGTCGCCACGCCGTAGCAGATCAAGCTGCCGAGCGGATCGACCGCCATGCGCGCGCCGCGCAAAATCCGCAAGATGACGACGCCGATCAGCACCATCACGGCGACGCCGCCGACGAAACCGAATTCTTCGGCGATCACGCTGAAGATGAAGTCGGTGTGACGGACGCGCAGGAAACGCCCGGTATTCTGGGGTCCTTGAGCATAGCCTTTGCCAACCAGCCCGCCGGAGCCGATGCTGATGCGCGCCTGAAGGATGTTGTAGTAGGCATCGGGATCGCTTTCCGGGAAGATAAACGAGGTGATGCGCTGTTTCTGGTAGTCTTCCATGTGCGACCACGCGACCGGAACGGTCAGCGGCGCGGAAAGTCCGATGATCAAGATGAAGATGGCGATGTGCCTGATCCGCAGCCCGGCAGCCCAGACCATCACCAGCCACATGACGCCGAAGACAATCGCCATACCGAGGTCAGGCTGAATGAAGATCAGCAAGGTGGGGATGCCCATGTGGATCAGCGACTTGAGCAGAGTCGTTATGTGCCCCATTTTCTCGTAGTTGGTAGCGAGCAGGTAGCCTAAGGTGACGATAATCAGCACTTTGGCGATCTCAGACGGCTGAATGCGGATGCCGATATTGATCCAGCTTTGCGCGCCCGCGTCACCTTCGACGCCGAAGACGCGGACGAGCAGCAGCAGCACGATCATCAGCCCGTAGAGCCACTGATGCAGCCCGCCTAGCAGTCGATAATCGACCGCTGCTAAGCCGAGCAGGACGAAGATACCGAGGATGGCGAAGCGGATTTGATCAGGAACGCGATTGATGAGGTCGGGGTCGATGGCGTCGAGGGTCGCACTTCGGATCATCAAGATACCGAAGACGGTCAGCGCAGCAGTTGCAATGAGCAGGACAAAATCGAACTGCCGCCAAATGCTGCCGGAATGACTCATACGGATATGCCCTACAAGCGTGCGTTGGCGTCATTATAGCGAACGCGCGCCCTGAATTGAAGTCTATTCCGGGTCGGCGGCGCTGCGGGAGTCGGTCACATCGTCTTGCTCGATGCCCTCGTGCATTTTGTGGAAGGGGATTTCAGCGATCAGCAAGCTGTTGCGGTCGCGCTTTTGGAGTTCGATGTCCACGTTATCACCGTCAACCGAGACGTATTTCGAGATCACGGCGAGGATTTCCTCTTTCATCGCCTGCATCCGCTCCGGCGAGAGATTGATGCGGTCGTGAACAAGGATGAATTGCAGCCGTTCTTTCGCCGTGCTGCCGCTTTTTTTCGGCTGCGCCCGTCCGAGCATCCGGTCAAAAATACTTGGCATCATCAGAACCTCTCATCACCCGTTTCTTCCGCCGAACATTCGCGCGATGCGCCTAAACAAGCCGCCTGAGTCCCCAAGTTTCATGAAGGGGACGTCCTCACCCATCAACCGCCGGGCGATATTGCGATAGGCTGCCCCCGCCCGCGAGTTTTCATTGAGCGTAACGGGAATACCGCTGTTTGACGATGGGACAACAGTCTCGTCTTCCGGCACGATCCCCAGCAGGCGAATCGCCAGCAGGTCGGTCACGTCGTCGGCGGAGAGCATTTCGCCCCGGCGCACCATCTCCGGGTTGACGCGGTTGAGGATCAACTGACCGGGTCCCTTGTTCTCGTTTTCGAGCAGCCCGATCACGCGGTCGGCGTCGCGGACGGCGGAGACTTCGGGGTTGGTGACGATCAGCACCTCGTCGGCGGGAGCAACAGCGTTGCGAAAGCCACGCTCGATACCGGCAGGCGAGTCGATCAGAATGAAGTCGAAGTCACCGCGCACGCTGTCGGTGAGTTGGATCATGTCCGCCGGACTGACCGCCGTCTTGTCACGGGTTTGGGCGGCGGGAATCAGGTAGAGTTCGGGAAACATCTTGTGGCGGATCATCGCCTGCCGCAGCTTACAGCGCCCTTCGATCACGTCCACGATGTCGTAGACGATGCGGTTTTCCAACCCCATAACGATGTCGAGGTTGCGCAAGCCGATGTCGGCGTCGATCATCAGCAAGCGCTGGTTCAGCCCGGCTAAGGCGACGCCAAGATTGGCAGTCGTCGTCGTCTTGCCAACTCCGCCTTTGCCGGACGTAATCGTGATGACTTTTCCCCCCACCTGCAATTCCTCTCTTGCTGCTGCCGCGACGCGGCGCTAGCGCCACGCTTCGACGGTGATGTGCTCGTCCTTGATGAGCGCGATCTCCGGTTTGGGCTTGTGGCGTTTGTCTTTCGGCGAAATGCTAATGTATCCGGCGATGCGCAACTGAGTCGGCGTCATGTCGAGCGCGCAGACGAAAGCACTCTCGTCGCCGTAAGCGCCCGCGTGGACTTTGCCGCGCAGGCGTCCCCAGATGATCACGTCACCGGCGGCGATAATCTCAGCGCCGGGATTCACGTCGCCAAAGATGACGACGTGCCCATCACTGCGAACGGTGCGCCCCGACCGCAGCGTTCGCCGGATCATTACGCCGGAAGTGCCATCTTCTTCGGAATTCGCGGTGAAACTGCGCGCGGCGGGCGCAGTCGGCGGCATGTTGGCGCGCAAGTCGAGCGCGCTGGCGGAGTCGATGGTCGTGCTGCTCTCGCTGAGGACGGCGTGCAGGACGACGCCGCGCCGTTCGAGCAGCGCTTTGACCGAGCCAAGCTCATCTTTGCGGACGGGGCGCGACCCTACGTCGAGGGTGATGCGCGCGCCAGCGAAGAAGGAACTCTGCTGGTCGATGCGGGCGGCAAGGTCTGCCAAGACGCCCTGCCATTCTTCGGACTCGTTCAGCGAAATGAGCAGCCCGTCTTTGACGCCTTTGATTGCGACTGTTTGCATGAATGCTGCGACCTAACCTGCAAAGGATTTCTAACTCTTAATATAGTATATTGGATCGGCAAGATGCGCTACATCGTTCCGACAATCCTCAACAACATGAAGAGGGGAAGCAGCGTAAAGGCGGCGGCGGCAAACCAGCGCAGACGGGCGGGGTTGCGAGTTTTTTGCAGCCATTGCCCAAAAGTGTAGACGGCGTAGGTCATCCACAAAAGCTGGATCATCAGCAACGGCAGCAAGAGTACGGGGCTGTCCGCACCGTAGTAGACCAACCCAAAGGCGGCAAACGTCGCGTAGGCGATCATGGTCACGACGCCGATGGGCGGATACCAGCGCGAGAGCCGCGCTAATCCCAAGACGCCGAGCGCCAAGCCGAACACCGTAAACTGGCGGATGATCAAGTCCATCAACCCGATCCAGCGGGTTGGCTCGCGCCAGACGCCCGCGATCAAGTAGGGGACATGGTACGTTAGAGCTAGTGCTTGATCAACCGGGTAATGCCACCAGAAATTGGAGACGTAGAGGTCGATCACACTGTAGACGCCGACGGCGCTGATCGCCAGCAGCGCGAGCCAATACCAGAGCGGCAGCGATTTGCGCGAGAGGAACAGCCCCAAGGCGACCGCCGGGGCGAGCAGCACGAACAGTGGATCGTTGAGCACGCCGATCACCAAGACGATCAGCAGCCCATAGGTGTGCTGCGCGCCGAGCTTGCCGGTCGCGGGCGTGTCGGGACGTGGATTGCTGACGAGCAGCCCATCGACCAGCAGATAGAGCAGCCACGCCGTCAACAGCGTGGTTAGGCGGAGGCTCTGCCGCGTGCCGATCACGGTCAGGAACAGCGCTGAAAAGACGATCACCGCTGCCGCGATGCCGAACCAGCGCTGCTGGCTGAAACGTAGAGCAATCCCCGCCACCACCAGCGCAGCGATCAATCCGGCAGCGACTTCGGGCATGCTCAAGCTCTCCGCGCCGCCGGTCTGAATCCAGAACGACGGACTGAACGCCAGTGCCAGCGCGCCAATGATCGTCAGCGCCGCCCCCATCGAGCGGAGCGCCAACGCCATGCCGACGATCACCAGCGCCAGCCCGGACGCGCGAATCATGGGCGTGTGCCCTAAGCTGAGGAAAGCGAGCCACGCGACCAGCCCGGCGATCACGGCGGGCAGCCAGTAATATGCCTGCTGGCGGCGTTCGGGCGTCAAGGCGATCACGGCGATCCCGCTCCGGTTGGCGCGACCGAGGTGACGGCGATCTCCGCCGGGGGCGCACTGGAGTTCGTCCCGTTGCGTTCATCCTGTATGCGGAGATAGGCTTGCATCGTCTCCATGACCATCGGCAGCGCGACGGCTGAACCCTCGCCGCCATGATAGACGAAGCCGAGGATAAGGATGTCGGGATTGTCGTAAGGACCATAGGCGACGAACCACGCATGAGAGGGCCAGTTGCCCGGCTTGCACAAGCCGAGCGGTTGGGCGATCTCGTCGCAGTACTCGGCAGTCCCGGTTTTGCCAGCAACCGCAAAATAGGGCAGGTCTGCCGCTTTCGCCGTGCCGTTGGTGACGGCGAAGCGCATCCCCTGACGGATGATGTCGAGATTGGCGTCGTCGACGAACGCCGGGCGATAGTTGGGGTCGAAGCGAACCGGGCTGCAAAAGTCGTCGTTGAAGGCGTAGCCGTCGGGGACTTGGACGGTGTAGTTGCGCGGCGTGTAGAGCAGCGGGTCAGGATTGACGTTGACCGTGTTGGTGTAGGTCGACGGGTTGCAGCGCAGCGCATTGTAGAAATCACTGTCCTGCTCGCAGACGCAGGCGAGGCTGTCCTGACCCTTCATGATCATATCCTCGACCAGCATCAACGTCAGTGGCTGATCTTCCGGGATGTGGTCGATGTCAATCGTGCGGTCGACGATTGGCTTAAAGGGTTGGGCGACGTTGCCGTCGGCGTCGAGATAGTCGTGAATCAGCGTCGGTTGGTGGAGCGTTCCACCGTTGATGATGGCGGAAATGGCGTTGCCAAGCTGGAGCGGAGTCACGTTGACGTAGCCCTGACCGAAGGCGGCGTTATAGGTATCGCCGGTCGACCAGTTTTCGCCGTAGAGACGACGCTTCCAGTCCTGATCGGGCATTCGTCCCGCGTTCTCGAAAGGCAGCTCGACGCCCAATTTCGAGCCGATGCCGAAGGCGGTGGCGTAGCGGAACAGATCGTCGATGCCGAGACCACCGGGACGGAGCACCTGCGGCGAGACGTTCGGGTTGCCGCCGCCGACCTGATAGAAGTAGACGTCACAGCTTTGGGCAATCGCGCCGATGATGTTAAGGTTGCCGTGACCCTGCGGCAGCCAGCAGACGAAACGCTGAGCAGCGGCGGTATCGTTGGGGGCGTACTTGTTGGGCAGCAGCAGTTGACCGGGATCGTTCAGCAGCGATTCCGGGTCGATGACGTGTTCTTGGAGCACGCCCGTCGAGGTGATCAGCTTCCACGTCGAGCCGGGCGGGTAGAGCGATTGGGTGACGTGATTGACCAGTGGCGTCAGCGGATCGGCGGCGACTTTGAGATAGTAGGGCACGTCGATGTTACGGGCGAAGCGTGAGTTGTCGTAGCTGGGATAACTGACCATCGCCAGAATTTCGCCAGTCTGCGGGTTCATGGCGAGGATCGAGCCGGTCTCGCTGACGATCTGCCCGGCGCCGGCGTTGAGGGTGGCGATCTCGTGCTTGAGCGCATCTTCGGCGGCTTGCTGCAACTCGGTGTCGATGGTCAAGCGGACGCTCAAACCGGGGACGGGCTGAACCGACACTACCGGATCGCCAATGGTGCGACCGGCGACGTCGACTTCCCAGACGTTGCGCCCGCGCTGCCCCGCCAGCGTATTTTCGAGCGAAGCCTCAAGACCCGAATAGCCAATGCGGTCGTAAGCCGGATCATAGCCCTGCTGGATCAATTCGAGTTCCTGTTCCGCCGGGATGCGTCCCATGTAGCCGATGATGTCGGCGGTCAGCTCGCCGGTCGGATATTCGCGCACCGACGCCGTGTTGACGTCGACGCCGGGCAGCGAATAGCTTTCCTCAAGGATTTGCATGGCGGTGTGCTCGCTGACGTCCTGCGCGATCACGACCGGGCGATAAGGCGCGATACCAGCGCCTTCGGCGACGAGTTCCTCAATGCTGCGGACGTTCTGTCCCGACGCAAGCGCGATGGCTCGCGTCGGCGGGACACCGGTCAGCGCCGAGAGTCGGTTGTAAATACGCAGCACGTCGTCTTCGCTGCCGGGCAGCGAGGCGGGCACGACGCGGATGTTGTAGGCGGGCACGTTGATCGCCAGTTTGACGCCATAACGGTCGGTAATGGTGCCGCGCGGGGCGGCTTCCGGTAGCTCGCTCAAGCGGTTTTCGTTGGCGGCAGCTTGAAGCTGATCGTTCTGGACAATTTGGAGTTGGTACATCCGAACCCCAAAGATGACGAAGACGGCGAAGATGATGCCCTGAAAGAACGACAGCCGCCAGCCTTGAAATGGGTTTAGCCGCTGCATTCGATTTTGCTCCTCAAACTTTCATAACAATAAGCGTCGAGCGGTTCCCCGGCGTAGGGGCAGGTTTCAAACCTGCCCCTACAAACCGGCATCTTTCACGAGAATACTTGCTGATCGCGGCGTTCGCTGCGGCGCTGAACGCGACGCACGATCCAGTAGACCGGACCAACAAAGAGCAGATTATAGGCGATTGTCGGCAGAATGACGTAGGTCAGATTCTGAATCGGCGCGACGGTGAAGCCGCTGAACCCGGCAATGAGCATCAATACGACCTTTTGCAGCACCGTTCCGGCGATCACCAGCGCGATGATCAACATGAAGCCGATGCGGTAGACTTGCTGCTTCAACTGGTCGATGCCGAACGCCAGCAGGATCAGCCCGACGACCGACGCGCCTAGCGGTGTGGCGGACATCAAGTCTTGGGCGATGCCGCCGACGAATGCCCACGTAACATCCTGCTCCAAGCGTCCGTGAATCGACCACGAGAGCACCAGCAGCAGCACGAGGTCGGGTTCGCCGCCGAAGATGCGAATCTGCGGGATGACGGACGACTGCAAGACGACCGCCAGCGCGATCAGCGGGAGGCTCCAATAACTGCCCATTGATCAGTACCGAGTACCGAGTGCTGAGTGCTGAGTCAAGACCAGCGCTCCTGCGGACTACGATGATCCTCCTTAGCCTCGCGAAGGACCGGCTTAGGTGAAAAGCGATTCAAGGCGTTGCTCCGAATCTGCGTTAGGGCGACGGGGTGGCGCTGTCGAAGACGGACAAGTCGATTGGCTGGAAGTTGGTCACGACCAGCACGAACTCCAACGTATCGAAGTTGACGAGGCTGTGAACCTGCGCGACGCGGTTGAGCGCGTCCGACGAGAGGCTGACGCTAGTCACCTGCCCAATCGGAAGGGCGGGCGGGAAGTTGCCGCCCAAGCCAGAGGTGATGACGAGGTCGCCCTCACGCACTTGCGAATCGAGCGGGATCATGTCCATTTGCAGCGTCCCGGCGAAGGTGCCGTGTACCGACCCTTCGACGCGGTTGGTTTGCAGTCGGGCGCTGACCGAACTCGACGGCTCGGTGACGAGCATGACGCGGGCGGCGTTGGCGCTGACGCGGATCACGCGACCGACCAGCCCCTCGCGGGTGACGACCGGCATCCCGATGGCGATGCCGTCGCGGGTGCCGCGATCAATCGTAATGGTGCGCAGCGAACTGTTCTGGTCGATGGCGATGACGTTGGCGGTGATAGTCTCCTGATTGGTGACGGTGGTCGTGTACTGGAGCAGGTCGGCAAGCCGCTGATAGTCGCTGTTGATCTCGCGCAGTTCGACCAATTCGGACTGGTAAAGCGCGAGCGCGGTCTCCAAATCGGCGATGCGATTTTGGAGCGTCTGCACGTCCGAGAAGCGGGTCAAATTGTCGTTGACGGCCAGCGCGACCCGGTGAAGAACGCCAGAAACGGCGTTCAAGGGCGTGGCGAGTAGGTCTTCGACCGGGGCAAGGAGTCCCGTACTGCTGACGACGATCAGTCCGGCTGCCAGCAGCAGGCAGAAACCCAAGAACAGCGTCCGGTTGGAACGCCAGCCTCCGCGCCTGAAGCCTGAACCTTGATTTCATATGTCAAAGCACCTCCGGCGCGGATTATAACAGATTGGCTTTTTGAATATAATGGGGGATGTGGGCTGTGCTGGCGCACGACTTGGCGTCGAGGCGGGCGTTAGTGATGCGTGCTGCCGCGTTCCAACCCGACGAGCAGGCGGCGCAAGTTGTTGTAGTCTTCGAGGACGCGCCCGGCTCCGCGCGCAACGCAGGTCATGGCGTCTTCAGCGACCCAACTGCGAATGTTGACCTCCTCCGTCACGCGGTCGGCGAGGTTGCGCAGTTGACCGGCACCCCCGGCGAGGCAGATACCACTCTCCATCAAGTCGCCGACCAGTTCGGGCGGGGTGTCGTCGAGCGCATCCTTGATGGTGTCGATGATGATGTCGACCGAGCCAGCGACCGCCTCGCGGATTTCGATGGAACTGACCTCGATGGAGGTGGGCAAGCCGGTGACGAGGTTACGCCCCTTGACGCTGGTCATGCGCTCCTGTGCCAGCGGATAGGCGGAACCGATCTCAATCTTGATCCGTTCGGCGGTCGGCTCGCCAATTAAGAGGTTATGCTTAGCGCGCATGTACTGAACGATGTCTTCGTCCATCTCGTCGCCCGCCACGCGGATCGAGCGGCTGATGACGATGCCGCCCAACGAGAAGATGGCGACCTCGGTCGTGCCGCCGCCGATGTCCACGATCATGCTGCCGCGCGTCTCCTGCACCGGCAAGCCCGCGCCAATCGCGGCGGCGACGGGTTCTTCAATCAGGTAGACTTCGCGCGCGCCCGCGCTGACGGCGGCGTCGTAGACGGCGCGTTTCTCGACTTCGGTCACGCCGCTGGGAATCCCGACCACGACGCGCGGGCGGGGGATCGGCACCCAGCTTTGCTCGTGCGCTTTGTGGATCAGGTGGTTTAGCATGGCTTCGGTGACTTCAAATTCACTGATCACGCCGTCACGCAGAGGGCGGACGATCAGAATGTCTTTCGGATTTTTGCTCCACATTTCCTTTGCCCGCGCTCCGACTTCAATCGGGCGGCGGGTCTTTCTCTCGATGGCGACGAACGACGGTTCGTTGATTACGATACCCTTGCCGCGTACACTCACAAGCGTATTCGCCGTGCCGAGGTCTATGCCGATGTCCAGAGAGAACAAACCAAAAAAGTAGTCGAGCGGACTGAGCACTGCGTTCTCCTAACGGCATGAAACAGCGCGCGGCATTATAACATGCGGACGAGTGAATACAAAGCACCCATGAACTTACCATTAAGCGTGAATTCAACGCTACTAACGCACAATCTGAGCAAGCGCGGCGGGCAAATCGTCGTCGGCGTATCGGGTGGAACCGACTCGCTGGCGCTGCTGCATCTGCTCGCCGGGCTGCGCGAGTCGCTGGGCGTTCGGCTGCACGCGGCGACGCTCGATCACGGGCTGCGCGGCGATGCCGGTGCTGACGACGCGCGCTTCGTCGTCGAGATGGCGCAGCGCTGGAACATCCCGGCGACGGCGGGCTACGCCGACGTTCAGGCGCTCGCCCGCGCGCGGAATCTGAGCACCGAGGCGGCAGCCCGCGCCGCCCGCTACGACTTCCTCGCCGCCGTCGCCCGTGAGGTTGGGGCGGATCGAGTGGCGGTCGCGCACAACGCCGACGATCAGGTCGAGACGGTGCTGCTGCATCTGCTGCGCGGGTCGGGGATCAGCGGGCTGGCGGGGATGGCATATCGCGCGCCGCTGCCGGGACATCCCGATCTGCTGCTGATCCGCCCGCTGCTCGACGTAGCGCGCGCCGAACTCGACGCCTACTGCCTAGAAAATGATCTCCATCCGCGTCACGACGCCAGCAACGCCGATCAGCGCTACACCCGGAACCGCCTGCGCCACGACCTGATCCCGCGCTTGCACGACCTATCGCCGCAGATCGAGCGGCGGCTGCTTCAGCTTGCCGAGATCGCGGCGGTCGAGGACGATTTCGTCAATGCGGCGCTGCAAGCGGCGGTCGAGGCGCAGGTCACGCGCACGGCGGATCGGGTGTCGCTGCCGCGCGCCGTCTTCGCGCAGTTGCACCCGGCGCTGCGGCTTCGCTTCATTATAGCGGCTCTGGCTGAACTCAATGCCTCCGATGCCGCAATGATCCACCTCCGCGCGGCGGCTGACCTCGCGCTGACGGGGCAGGTGGGAGCAGTCGCTCAATTCCCGCACAGGCTGCGGCTGCGCGTCGACTACTCGGACATCCACGTCGAGCGCGCCACTGCTGAACCCGCCATCAATCCGCCACTGCTGCTGAGCGGCGTCGTGATCCCGCTGCCAGTTCCCGGAGTCGTGCTGCTGGCGGATGGTTGGCGGATTGAGACGGCGATCACGCCGCCGGACGACCCGGCGGGTGACGGTGCCCGGCTGAATATTTCAAGGGAGGCGACGTTAACGCTGCGCGGTCGGCGGGCAGGGGATCGCTTCGCGCCGCTGGGGCTGGATGGACACACCCAGAAACTCAGCAAGTGGATGATCGACCACAAAATTCCGCGCGATCTACGTGATCGCGTGCCGCTGCTAGTGGGGGACGATCAGGTCGCGGCGATCTACTGGGGCGGCTGGTTCGTGAGCGCGCATCACTCTGTAAATGATTCTGCTAATGGAATAATATACGTGATTGTGCTATAAATTGGGATAATTTAGGTAAGTCGGTTGCTATGCAAAGTTGCAATTTGGCGCAAAACTTGTATGCTTAAGAAAGCATAAATTATCTACAAAAGTAAAGATTAGGCTCATAAACCGATGATCGACAATAATGAGAATGCCTCCATCCTTGTCGTGGACGACGAAGCGGCAATCCGCTATTCGGTGAGCAAGACTTTACAGCGCGTTGGCTACAGCGTGCGCGAAGCTGCCAACGGCGAGGACGCTCTCGACGTGATTCGGGGCGAAACCTTCGACGTGGTGCTGACCGACATTCGGATGCCGCCCGGTTTGGATGGCGTCGAGCTGATCCGCCGCATCAAGGACACCGATCCGGATACGATTGTCATCCTGATGACCGCCTATCCCAGCCTGCCGACTGCCGTCGAAGCGCTGCGGCTGGGCGCGCACGACTATCTGATCAAGCCGAGTTCGAGTCAAGACATCCGGTCGAGCGTGGCGCGCGGGATCGAACGGGCGCGCAACCTCAAGCGCCGCCGGGCATTGCTGGACGCGATCCGCAGCAACGTGAGCGAACTGAGCCGCACCAACCAAGAACCGACGCCACCACAGCGCGAGGTATCCGGCGGGGAGAAGCTGCCGATGCCGGATATGGTGGGCGAATCGACGGTCAACGGCGTGATGACGCTCGGTCCACTGACGATCTATCCCGGTCGCTACCAAATCTCGGTCGAGGATCAGCCGATTGATCTGACACCGACCGAATTCGACCTGCTGCTGTATCTGGCGGCGCACCGGGGACGGGTCGTCTCCTGTCACGAACTCGTGCGTGAGGTGCGCGGCTACACCGTCGACGAGGCGGAAGCCCGCGAAGTGATTCGCCCACACGTCAGCAATCTGCGGCGCAAGCTCAAGCAAGCCGGGCAAGACGCCGATCTGATCGTGAACGTGCGCGGGATCGGCTACCGGCTGAGCGAGCAGGTTGACTAGAATCGGACACACTTTTTGACCTCACCCCTAAATCCCCTCTCCCTAAGAGAGGGGACTTTAAAAGACCCCTGTCGTAGGCTCGTATTCCTCTGCTTGATCCTCACAGCCCCGCAGCGACGGTAAAAGATCACGGCAGGTTGCCCAAAGAAAGGTTCATTATTCATGGCGAATAAGCTGCTTAAGCGCTTCTGGTTCATGATGCTCGCGTGTGCGCTGCTGATCGGCGGGTTGGCGGCGCGCTCGAATGTGCCGGTTCAGGCGCAGGACGAGATCGATGCGCGGATCGCCTCGATGTCGTTGGAGCAGCGAGTCGCGCAGATGTTCATGGTGACGCTGCATGGCGCGGTGCTGACCGAAGAAGGCGCGCAAGACCTAACCACGTGGCAGCCCGGCGGCGTCGTGCTGTTTGGCGAGAACGTGGGCGATCCCGCTTCGGTCACGCGGCTCACCAATGCCTATCAAAGCACGATCATTGCCGCCGGAGGCGTGCCGCTGCTGATCTCCACCGATCAAGAGGGTGGCGTAGTCACGCGGCTGACCGACGGCTTCACCATGTTCCCGGCGCCGATCCTGATCGACGCGGCGGGCGACGACATGGCGTATCAAGTCGGGCAGGCGGTGGCGCAGGAGTTGAGCGCCGTCGGCATCAACATGAACCTCGCGCCGGTGTCCGATCTGGAAACCTACAAGGACAACCCGATCATCTACCGGCGGGCGTGGGGCAGCGATCCGACTATGGCGGGTAATGCGGTCGCCTCGTTCATTCGAGGGATGGAAGATAGTGCTGTGCTGGCGACGGCGAAGCATTTCCCCGGTCACGGCGAGTTGCGCGAGGACTCGCACGGCGAGCTGCCGACGATTGATCTGCCGCTGGAGCGGCTGCAATCGGTCGAGTTCGTGCCCTTCGAGCACGCCATCGACGCCGACGTCGCCGCCGTGATGGTCGCCCACATCTGGTATCCAGCGCTCGAACCACAGGTCGGGCTGCCTGCGTCGCTCTCGCGCAACGTGATCACGGGCGTGCTGCGCGATCAGTTGGGCTACGACGGCTTAATCATGACCGACGCGCTCGACATGAACGCGGTCGACCTCAACTTCAACTATTACGATGCGGTGGTGATGGCGATCAACGCGGGCGTTGATCTGCTGGCGACGGGTCCGAGCATCGGGCAGCACGGCTTCGAAGCGGCAATGCAGCGCGTGGTCGATGAGGTGCGTGCCGGGAACATCTCCGAGGATCGCATTAACCAATCGGTGCGGCGGATTCTGGAAGCCAAACAGAAGTACGGCATTCTCGACTGGCAGCCGCTCGACCCGACCAGTGCGCCGGAACGAGTCAATGCCAATGCCCACGCTCAGTTAGTGGATCAACTCTATCAGAAGGGCGTCACGGTCGCCTACGACCGCAATAACTTGATCCCGATTCCGCCGGATCGCAGGGTGGCGATGATCTTCTTGGCGACGCGCTACCAGATTCAGAACGAGTGCGCGCAGTACAGCAGCAATATCACGTGGACGGGAGTCGCGGATAACCCGACGCCGGAGCAGATCGGCTGGGCGGTCGATAACGCGAACAATGCCGATACTGTGGTGGTGTGGACGCAAAATGCGGATACGAACCCGGAACAGCAGCAGATGGTCAACGCACTGCCACCGGAAAAAACGATTGCGGTGTCGATCTGGTCGATCTACGACTGGCAGAGCTACCCGAATGTCGCCGGGTACATGCTGACTTACACGCCCGCGCGCCCGGCGATCCCGGCAGCCTGCGCCGTCCTGTTCGGCGCGCAGCCCGCGACCGGGGTGCTTCCGGTCACACTGGGGGCGACTCTGCCCGCCGGGAGTCACGACACGAATTGACAACAGTAGGGGCAGAACTAAGTTCTGCCCCTACAACCTCGTCTTCAATTCGCTAGACCTTCCGCTTGCCCTCGACGATCATGTCGATTGCCTGCTGGATGCGGCGCTGGCGAGTCTCCGCTTTGCGCGCGCCTTCGATCCACTCGATGTAGGCTTTCCGGTGCGAAGGCGCGAACTTATCGAACTTTGCCTTCGCCTGCTGATTGTCGTCCAGTGCCCAGATTAAATCTTCCGGGATGTCCATGCCGCGCGGCTCGTTGTCCATTTCCATGATCCCGTGAATGCTATCGCCAACCGCCTTGCCAATCGCGTTGCGAATGCCCTGAGTAATGCCCATGACGTAGTTGCCTCCTTAATGGGAGTAGGTTCTAACGGAACGTCCGCGACGTAGTGCGTGCTCGCCTTTGATCCGCTGCAAGTCGTAAATCATAAGAACATGTATTCTACTATAACCCATCTATCAAGAAAAGCAACTTCAGATCGCATTAAGTCATCATAAATGTGGTATACCACGTAAATGTTCATGACTTATGAGAAAAGTGTAAACTCCTTATGTAGGTTTGTCCCTCCCTATAACTGGGG
Organism: uncultured Chloroflexia bacterium; assembly: GCA_963826685.1. Taxonomy (GTDB): domain Bacteria; phylum Chloroflexota; class Anaerolineae; order Aggregatilineales; family Phototrophicaceae; genus Flexifilum. The sequence goes on from CAWGYC010000017.1 coordinate 510,441, forward strand.
GGAGGTTGGAAAATCGTTTGCGCGACGTTCCAACGTCGTATCATCTCAAGGACGCACGGATCGCGCCGATTGTGCTCATCTCCCGCTTGTTCAAAGTCACATTTCAAGTTAACTTATAAGCTGTTTTGAACAGCCAATTAGGACAGCTTCATGGGAACGTTGAATCCCGATCTCCTCTCTAAAGATTTGGACGCGGCGATGAATGACGCCGTCGCGCTCAAGGATCAATACAAGAAATCCGTGATCATGCCGGAGCTACTCCTGCTGGCGCTGCTGCGGAGCAAAGATACGGCGGCGGCGCGGCTGCTGGAGGTCTTCAAGAACAGCCGGGGGGTCGACCTCGACCGGCTGACGCGGCAGACCCAGCTCGCTGTTGAGACGCGGCGCGATCAAGACGGCAACCTCGACTTCATCGCGGCGGGCAACCGCCAAGTGCCGCTGTCGCGACAGACGATCATCCTCGTGGACGACGGACTGAGCCTCGCCAACGCGCAGAACGAAGTTCGCGTCGACACCGATCACGTGCTGGCGATCCTTGCCGAAAGCTCGATGAGCACCAGCGGCTTGCTGCGCCAGCACGGGATCACGCCCAAGGCGATTGCCGACATGCTGGCGGACACCTCGCAGGTGATCCGCCGGGACGGGACGACGCAGGATTTCGTCGCCGGGGCGAAGTCGGGCAAGCTCAAGGCGGTCTACTTCCGCGAGGATTTGCTGCGTGACCTGATCAACATCTTGACGCAGGCGGTCAACCGCCACGTGATCCTGATCGGTCCCGACGGGGTGGGCAAGCGGACGCTGGCGTACAGCCTCGCGCTGCTGATGTCCGAGGGCAAAGGTCCCAAGCAGTTGAAAAGCTTGGTGCAGGTAGACGAAGCGGCGCTGCTCGACAACGACCAGAAAGCGATCCGCGCCGGGCTGAGCCAAGCGCGAGGCGGCGTCCTGTTCATCCCGCACCTGCACCGCTTCTTCGGCGGGCCGGTGCGCGCCGAGTTCTCGAAATCGACGCCGCTGATCCAGAAGGCATTTCTGGACGACGATCCGGTGATCATCGCCACGACGACCGAGCAGGAATACAACCAGCGGCTCGCCAGCGTGAGCGCGGTCTCGGAAAACTGCCAACTGCTGCGCGTGCCGGAGCCGTCAGTTGACGAGACGATAGAAATCCTCAAAGTAATCCGCCCGCACCTCGAAAGCGACTATGCGCTGACGGTCTCGGAAGATGCGGTCTCGCTGGCGGCGCGGCTGGCAAAACGGTACATGACCGGCACACCGCTGCCGCGCAGCGCCGAGCAACTGCTGCACCGGGCGGCGGCGATGGTCTCGATGAGCCAGCAGAGCCAACTGGCGTTCAAGAACCCGGTCAACGACTCGTCCAGCCTCGACGCCGAGGACGTGACGCTGGCAGCCAGCCAGATGACCGGCATTCCGGTCAATAAGCTGGGGCAGGACGAGCGCCTGCGCTATGCCAGCATGGTCGAGCACCTCAAGGAGCGGTTGATCGGGCAGGATCAGGCGGTGCTGGCGGTCAGCCGGGCGATCAAGACGGCGCGCGTCGGGCTGAAAGACCCGAAGCGACCGATTGGCGCCTTCCTGTTTCTGGGTCCAACCGGCGTCGGCAAGACCGAACTGGCGAAAGCGCTGGCGGAGTTCATGTTCAGCAGCGAGGACGCGATGCTGCCGCTCGACATGAGCGAGTTCAAGGACGAGAGCAGCCTCAACCGGTTGATCGGCTCGCCCAGCGGCTACGTCGACAGCGAGGCGGGCGGTCAACTGACCGAGCGCGTCCGCCAGCAGCCGTACATCATCGTGCTGTTCGACGAGGTGGAGAAGGCGCACCCGCGCATCCTCGACATTCTCTTGCAGGTGATCGAGGAAGGGCGGCTGACCGATGGACGCGGTAATACGACTTTCTTCAGCGAAACGGTGATCATCCTGACCAGCAATCTCGGCTCGCAGGAACTCGCCGTCCCGGTGATCACCGACGAAATCCGCGACGAGGCGATGGACGAAGTGCGGACTTACTTCCGCCCGGAGTTCCTGAACCGGCTGGACGAAGTGATCATGTTCAACGCGCTCTCGGACGAGGACTTGGGCGACATCCTCAAGTTGATGCTCAAGAGCGAGGTCAAGATGGGGGCGGAACGCGGCTTGAAGCTCGACTTCACCGACGCGGCGCAGCAGTGGATGCTGGCGCAGAACGACGAGCCGGAATACGGCGCCCGCCCACTCAAGCGGATCATCCGGCGCTCGGTGCGCGAGCCGCTGGCGGATTTCCTGCTGCGGTCGAACCCGCCCGCCGGGACGCAGGTCACGATTGACGCGAACGGCGACGGCTTGACCTTCGCTGCCAATGTCGATGGCAAAGAAGTCAAGGTGGGGACTTAACCTCGCCCCCCGACCCCCTCTCCGTAGGGCGAGGGGGAGACAAACGAGGTGCATAACGGCGAGTTTAGAAACTTGGGGGATCGGGTTTGCGATCAACTAAAGTCTCGTTTTTGACTCAGCACTCAGTACTCGGTTCTCGGTACTATCGCTAAAGCTAAGGGAGCAGCGTAATGACTCAAGTCGATGCCAGTATCTTTCGCAAGTATGACATTCGCGGCACAGTCGCGGGTGATACCATTCAACTGACGCCCGATTTGGCGCGGTTGGTCGGCAAGGCGCTAGGGACGTATCTCCCGCGCGAGTTCAACACGGATCACATGTTCGTTGGGCAGGACAACCGTCTCTCGTCGATGAGCCTGAAAATGGCGCTGATCGAGGGCGTCGCCTCGACCGGACTCGCGGTGACCGAGATTGGCGAGGTGCTGACGCCGACGGTCTATTTCGCCTCCGCCAGCTACGGACCGAAGGGCGCGGGCGTGATGATCACGGGCAGCCACTTGGACACCCGCTATAACGGGATCAAGATGGCTTTTGGCGCGCTGGCGCTGGCGGATACGCAGATCCAAGAGCTGCTCCACATCATCCAGCAGGATGCTTTCACAGTCGGTGAGGGGCAGGTCGATCAAGATTTCGACATGCTGCACAAGCACATGGAAACGATCAAGGGCATGGTGACGATGGCGCGCCCGCTCAAGATTGCGATGGACTCCGGCAACGGCTTGAGTGGCGAGTGTATCCCGCCCATCTTGACCGATCTGGGGATTGAGGTTCACTGCCTGTACTGTGAATCGGACGGGACGTACCCGAATCACCTGCCGAATCCCGAAGACCCGGAGATGACCAAAGACCTCGAAGCCAAAGTGATCGAGATCGGCGCGGACTTAGGCTTGGCGTTCGACGGCGACTCGGATCGCTGTGGATTTATCGACAACCGGGGGCATCACATCGCCGCCGACCGGCTGCTGGCGCTGCTGGCACGCGACGTGCTCTCGCGTAATCCCGGTGCGCCGATTGTCTTTGACGTCAAGGCGTCGCAAGCGCTGCCGGATGAGATCCGCAAGTATGGCGGCGTCCCGGTGATGTGGAAATCCGGTCACAGCCTGATGAAAGCCAAGATGCACGAACTTGGTTCGCCGTTGGGCGGTGAGGTCAGCGGGCATCTGTTCTGGGGCGAGAATTACTACGGCTTCGACGATGCGCCGTTGGTCGCGCTCAAGACACTGGAACTGATCTCGAAGAGCGACAAGACTGTCGCGGAGATGTTTGACGAAATCCCGCAGTTGGTGGCGACGCCGGAAGTGATCATGTCAGCGCCGGACAACCGGAAGTTCCAGATCATCGACGAGATGACCGCCGCGCTGGAAAAGAATTACGAGGTGATCACGGTCGATGGGGCGCGGGCGGTGTTCGAGCATGGCTGGGCTTTGGTGCGCGCCAGCAATACGCAGCCCGCGATCACGATGCGGTTCGAGGCGTACAACAAGCAGCAGGTGGTCGAATACATGCTGCGCTTCAAGTCGCTGCTCGACCAATATCCCGAAGTCGATTCGAGCGGGCTGCAAGAGCAGATTGTCTCCTACAGTGAATGATCTCATCCCCTAGCCCCCGCTCCATTGCATGGCTGAGGGGGAACAGTACGCGGGGAAGGCAAAGACGTCGATGCCCGACTATCAAGCCATCTATCAGAACCAAGCGGCGCAGTACGACCTGATGGTCGCGCGGGAAGATTACGAGGGCAAGCTGCTGCCCGCCATCAACGCGATCTGTCCGCTGGCGGGACTGGACGTGATCGAGTTGGGCGCGGGAACCGGGCGGCTGACGGCGCAGATCGCGCCGCTGGCGCGCTCGCTGCTGGCATGCGATGCTTCCGAGCAGATGCTGGCGCTGCTGCTGCCCAAAATCGCCGGGTGCGCGACGGCGGCAGCGCTCGCCGCCGACAACCGCGCCCTGCCACTGCCGGACTCGGTGGCTGACGCCGCTATCGCCGGGTGGAGTATCGCGCATTCGGTGGGCTGGTATCCCGATCGCTGGCACGACGAGGTGGATAAAGCACTCGGCGAACTGCTGCGGGTGCTGCGTCCCGGCGGCGTCGGGATCGTGCTGGAGACGCTCGGTACTGGCGTCGAGACACCCGCGCCGCCCAACGAGGGGCTGGCGGCGTTATACGCCTATCTCGAAGACGATTACGGCTTTGTGCGGGAGACGCTGCGCACTGATTACCGCTTCGAGTTGCCCACCGAAGGGCAAGCGCTGCTGCGCTTCTTCTTCGGCGACGAACTCGCCGACCGGATCGTCGCCGAGCAGTTGACGATTCTGCCGGAGTGCACCGGAATCTGGTGGCGGCTGCGGGAATAGATAATTGCAGTTTTTAGTTTTTAGTCGTTGGTTTTTAGCTAAAAACTAATTACTAACAACTAGATACTTGGAAAGAGGCGTGATCATGGCGACGAGTATTTGTACCGGAGCGATACGGCAGGTGCTGGCTTACGTCCGGGTCGAGCCGAGCAACGCGGGCGCGATCCTCGGCGTCGCGCCGTCGGGGATGAGCGGCTACCGCGTGCTCGACGCGCAGGGCGGCGACGGCAGCAATTGGCTGCGGCTCGCCTGCGCCAACGGCATCACCGGCTGGGTGCGTGACGACCTGATCGACATTGTCGGCGACTGCTCGGCGGAGGGTTACGGCGTGCTGACCGAACCGAAGCAGGCGTCGACCCTGATTCGCAATCTGCCGCCAAAACCGCCGGAACCATTGCCACCGCCGAAGCAGCCGACCCCCACCCCCGCGCCGATGCCGATCCCCGTGCCTTCGCCTGACCCGACGCCGGGACTGCCCGCGCTGGACGATCCGGTGCGCATCCGCGAGGCGTCGTTCAACGTCACGTCCGGTTTTGAGGGCGGCGGTTACGACACCTATCAGAACTACGACACCGGAATCGTATCTTACGGGCGTTTCGGTTTCACGCTGGCGTCGGGCAGCCTGTTTTCGGTGCTCGACCTGTATTTGCAGACGGCGACGACCCCGGTCGCCAACCAACTACGGACTCTCTATCTCCAGCGCGTCCAAGACCGCGACGATTCGCTGCGCGACGACGTGATCTTTCGCGATTACCTCAAGTTCGCGGCGGATGACCCGATTATGCAGGCGGCGCAGAATCAGATCGCTACCGATCTGTACTGGAATCTGGTGCAAGAACTAAGCATCCAGCCGCGCGGGATCGTCAGTCCGTTAGGGCAGGCGTTCATCTTCGACACCGCCATCAATCACGGCGCGCGCCACGACATGATCGGCTTGGCGGAGGAGTATTTCGGCGTGCCGTCGAAATCGAAGCTGGGGCAGAACGGCATCAGCGAGCAGCAGTTGATCGCTAAGGTGGCGGAGATTCGCCGTGACCGCCTCTACAAGATCGCCGACGCGCAAAACCTCCCCGGTTTGAAGCCGCGCGGCGATTTTTGGGTCAACATCATGGCGGCGGGTGATTGGGATTTGGCTGGCGACCTCGACGGCTTCGTCACGATCAAGCCGGGACGCAAGATTCAGGTGCGGAATCCGTAGGGCGTGCCCCTCTCTAGGAGAGGGGACTTTGCTTGGGATTATTTGCGTTTGCCGACGAGTGACGCGAGGGCATCCAGCAACCAGTGCAGCGGATCGCGGGGGCGGCTGGCTGGCTCGGCGTCGGACGCTTCGGCGGCAAGCAGGCGATCACGCAGTTGGCGCGGCGTGAGTACCTCTAACTGATCGTCACTGTCAACCACTTCTTCGTGACTGACGCGCGGGCGGCGCGGCGCGCTGCGGATCGAGATCGCATCTTCTTCTAGCGGCTCGACGTCCTCGTCGGACGCTTCGACGGCTTCGGGGCGTAGCCGCATGTCGTCGATCCGGCGGCTGCGCAGCGCCATCGACGGGTCGGCTAGCGCTTCAACCACTTCCTCTGGTTCGTAACCCTCAATGATCCCGGTTTGGCGATTGGTCGCGCGGCTGTGATAGGCGGGCTGTTCGGTGGTGAAGAAGCTCGCCACGTCAATTGGAGCGCGCTGATCCAACTGCACCAGCACGTCGGCGTTGGTGCCGAAGGCGAAAAATGGCGCGGACGGAAACCGCCGATCCGCCAGCAGATTGACCAGCAGATCGCGCCCGCGCGGGGTGAAAGGTAGAAACAGCCGATCTTGGTCGCGGCGGGTCAGATAGTCGGCGACGAAATCCTCGGTCGGGCGGTGAGGACTGTTCCCGCGCCAGTCGAAATCGGGCGACGGTTCGCTCGCTGCTGCCTCAATGTCGGCGATGGTTACACTCACGTCGAGCAGATCAGCTTGGTCAGCGACGAAGGCGGGCAGCGCCGAGGCGAAAGCGTTGGCGTCAGCCTGCGGCACGGCGATGCCCTCAATCACGGCGATGGCACGTCCGGCGTGCTGGCGTCCACTGTTGGTGTGGCGCAAAAGCAGGAGGTACTCGCCCAGCGGGAAACTGTAGAGACTGGGAAAATCGGGCGTCAGGCGCGATATATCGCTGATATAGTTGAAAATGCCGCCAATCGTGCTGACTTCCTTGTTGGTCAGCCGCGCAGGGCGGACGAACGCCGTGAAATCCTGCCGCCGGTTGCGCGTGAACAGGAATTGTTCGTAATGCACGATGCGCTCCTTAGCTAGACGAGCAGCGGGCGCATCTTTTTGTTGGCGGTTCGCGTCACCATTCTGATCTTGGGTTCCATTTCCTTGAGCCGCGCGGCGGTCTCTTGACGTTCCTCTTGCAACTGGCGGATGGTGCGCCCGCGCAGAATCCGTGAGAGGACGTTGCTGTCGAGCCGGGAGAGCCGCTGCTCAAGGTCGCCGATTTCTTCTTCGAGCGTCAAGGCGTTGCGATCCAGCTCGTTGCCGATGGCGTAGAGGAAGGGATACTGGATGCCCTCCGGCTCCGGCGAGCCGATCAGCCGGAAGCTGGCGAGGTCGTAGCCTTCACCCTCAGCGGCGAGTTCGGTGTTGCCTTCGCCGACAATCGAGACCGCCAACATCGCCGACGGGTAGAGCCAAGGGCGCAGGCTGCTGACCTTGGCGCGCTCCTCGCGGACGAAATCGAGGATACCGTGAAAGACCTGCCGCGCCTTGGCATAGAGTTTCTCATAGTCATTGGCTTTGAATTCGTCGGGCAGGGCGTCGGCTTTGGTGAGGACGATGGCGACGGTGATGCCGTTGTTCAGTCCCTCATCGCCTTCCTGCGCCGGTTTGAATTTGTAGCTGTTGAGCAGGTGGAAGATCAGCGGGGCGGAGGTCAGCATCCGCGCCTCGATCAGCGGGCGCGTGGCGATAGTATAGGCGTCGGCGACGATGATGACGGCATTGCTCTCTTGAATGTCGGCGTGAAGCTGGGCTGCCGCGTCGGATTCGTCGGTCGGCTGGTTGATCGCGCCGCCCTGATAATCAACCCAGAGGAAGTCGGTGATGAACTGATCCTGAAAATAGAGCTTGAAGCGATCCTCACGGCGACCCATCGTCGGGGCGGGCCACTGCTTGACCATGACGAAATCGCTCCACGGTTTCATGTATTTGGTGGTCGTGTCGACGTCCTCATCCTCGATGCGGAAGCCGTCGATCCCTTCGACCATCAGATAGAGCAGCCCTAACGTGTAGGTGGTTTTTCCCTGACCCGTGCCGCCGAACAGCGTAACCTTAAGGGACATTGCGTTTTCCTCGTCTGCACAGTTGAAAGCGCCCTTAGTGTAACTTCTGTCCGCCCGCTGTCAACGCGCGTTAGGCGAATGTTCATATTGATGGCGGGCTGAACCGGCTTACTCGAACAGCGCAGGCAGGGCGACGTGAAAACCGGGGATCACGTGGCTGAGGTCGAGTGTCGCCTCGCCGCTCAGGTGCAAGGGCTGTTCGGCGTTAGGATCGTGAATCTCCGCCGTCCGTCGCTGCGGATCGATCAGCACGATTAGGCGGACGCCATCGCTGAGATAAGCGTCCACTTTTTCATAGACTTGAGTGAATTTGTCGGTGGGCGAGATGACCTCGATGACGAGATCGGGAACGAACGAGTACGGTTTATCGCGCCAGTCGGTATTTGCTTCCAGATAAGCCGACCAACGCTCTGCCGCGATGACCAGCAAATCGGGGATACGTGACCCCGTTACCCAGTTTGACAGGTATTGATCGGGGCGGATGTAGGTTGCCTCCATGAAGCATCTGCCGAGATTGTTGGCGGTTAAGTGCGTGAACAATAGTTGATAGAGCAGGTGCATGATGTAATTATGTCCACCAACTGTCGGCAACTTGGGAATCCTTTCGCCGTTGATGATCTCGAAGGGCTGTTCATTGCCTTGCTCGATGAACTCATCCAGCGGCATTCCGACGCGCTCTTGAACATCTGTCATTGACTGATCCTCATCCTCGCCTCGTTCAAATTATAGCATCCAACGCGCGGCGATCACTCGATGTCGCCGCGCACGTGAATTGGCGTGACGCGGATCGGCAGGGAGAAGCGCGCGATGAACAACTCCGGCGTCATGCCGATGTCGCCGATGCTCTCGCGGTACTTGGCGAAGTAGAGCGGATGCTGGTTGGCGGGTGGTGCGGCGGTCTCGATCTGTGCTTCGCCCATGATGACGCAGTAATCGCCCGCGTCCTTGTTCGCCCAGCTGAGCGCGACCTTCGCGTTCGCTTCAAGGTTGATGACTTTCTGCGATCCCGGAATCGTGTAGATCAAGAATGTGTCGCCCTCACGGATAAACCAGACCGGCGTCGGCTGCGGCATCCCGTCGGCGCGGACGGTGGCGAACCAGACGAACTCGGCATTGGCGATCAGGTCATTGAACTGGGTAGGGATTTTGACGGACATGGGGTGTGCATCCTTATTCAGGTGATTTGGCAAGGTAAAGGTAGTGTTAGTCGTATTTCTTATTCAGAGTCGGCGCGTACTTGTTGACGGTTTCTTCGCCCAGTTTGCTGACCAACTGCTCGCGCAGCTTGGGCGTTTCTTCCGCCCACTTCCCCTGAAGCTGCTCTTTGCTGGCGTTGGCGCCGAGGCTGGCGCTCATGCCCTGCATCACGCCGGGCGCGCGGGTGATCAGCCGCTGCACCTGCGCCTCGCGGCAAATCGGGCAGGCGGGCGCGGGATCGTTGAAGCCGTGCCGCGCCTCGAATTCGTGTCCCTGCGCACATCTGTAATCGTATAAAGGCATTAGGGTTTCTCGTATCCACTCGTCTTGAGTTAATTATAGTACCGAGTACCGAGTACCGAGTACTGAGTCAAAAAACGGACAAGCAGCGGCTCCGCGACTATCTTTTCTCGGTACTAGGTACTCAGTACTCGGTACTGATGTTATTCCAATCTTATTCGGGGGTTGAGCAGCGCGTAGACGATGTCGGCGGCGAGGTTCGCCAGCGCGAAGAAGAAGATGATCACCATGACGACCGCCTGCATCAGCGGGATGTCCTTGCGCTCGACGGCGGTGGTCATCAGGCTGCCGACGCCGGGATAGCTGAAGACGTTCTCGATCACGATCAAGCCGCCGATCAGCCAGCCGAACGAGAGCGCGATCACGGTGATGGTGGGCAGCAGGGCGTTACGGAGCACGTGCTTGAAGATCACCTGACGCTGGGGCAATCCTTTCAAGATGGCGGTGCGGACGTAGGGTTTTTTCAGTTCGTCGATCACCCCGGCGCGGGTCATACGGACGACGTAAGCCATCAGCACGAAGGTCGCGGTAATCGCCGGGAGGATCAGGTAGCGCAGCCACTCGCCGAAATCCGCGCCGGGGGGAACGTTAGAACTCGCCGGAAACCAGCCCAAGCCGAGCGCGAAGACGTTGATCAGCACCAAGCCGGTGACGAACTCCGGCAAGCCGACGACCGAGAGCGTCAGCACCGAGATCAGACTGTCGATCCACTTATTCTCGTTTAAGCCCGCCAAAACGCCGAGCAGGATTGAAATCGGGATGCTGATCAGCAGCGTCAGATCCGGCGAGGCGCAGGGAGTTACCGAGTCGATCCAGCACCAGCGGGCGGATCGGGGCGCGCCCGCCAGTGAACGACGTGCCCCAGTCACCGGAGACGAAGCCGGTCAGCCAGTTGACGTACTGGACGGGGACAGGATCGTTCAAGCCGAGTTCTTCGCGCAGGTTGGCGAGTGCTTCGGGGCGGGCGTCGCGTCCGAGGATCAGGCGGGCGACGTCGCCGGGGAGCAGTTGAGTCAGCCCGAAGATCACGACCGAGGTTAGCAGCAGCGTGATCGCCAGCAGGATGAAGCGGCGGAGCAAATAGCGGAGCATCAGCGATCCTTCTCGATGGGCTGGGCGCTTTGCAGTTCGATCAACTGCTCGATGGGGATGTGGCAGCGGATGAAATGCCCGTCACCGGCGTCGCGGATGGGCGGGTTCTGCTGCTCGCAGATCGCGCCGAGCTTGCGCGGGCAGCGGGTATGGAAGCGGCAGCCATTGGGAATGTCGCGGGCGCTGGGGATGTCGCCGTCGAGCCGGATCTGGCGGCGCGTCACCGTCGGATCCGGGATCGGGATGGCGGAGAGCAGCGCCTCGGTGTAGGGGTGCAGCGGCGGCTGATAGACCTGCGCCGACGTGCCCTCCTCGACGATCTCGCCGAGATACATGACGGCGATCCAGTCGGCGAGGTAGCTGACCACGTCGAGGTCGTGCGAGATCAGCACGTAGGATGCGCCTTCGCGGGCGCGCAAATCCTTGAGCAAATTCAGGATCACCGACTGCACCGACACATCCAGCGACGAGGTCGGCTCGTCGGCGATGATCAGCGCCGGGTTGGTGGCGAAGGCGCGGGCGATGGCGACGCGCTGCTTTTCGCCACCGCTGAGTTCCGCCGGATAGCGAGTCGCGTACTGGGCGGTCAGGCGGACGGCGGCGAGCAGGTCGATCACGCGGGCGTCGATTTCTGCCGGTGTGCCGCCCTTGAGCCGCTGAATCGTCCGGGCGATCTGCTGCCCGATGGTCATGTACGGGTTGAGCGCGTCGTTGGGATTCTGGAAGACCATCTGCAAATCGCGCAGGGCGTCGCGCGAGCGCTGGCGTAGGTCGAGCTTGAGCGGCAGGTCGAGCAGGTCGAGGCTGCCGCTGTCGGCGGTCTCCAAGCCCACGATCAGGCGGGCGAGGGTGGTCTTGCCGCTGCCGCTCTCGCCGACCAAACCGAGCGTCGAGCGGGCGCGCACGCGCAGCGACACGTCATCGACCGCGCGGACGATTTCCGGCTGGCGCATGGTCAGGCGATCCATCAGCGAGGCTGTGCCGAAATACTTGTGCAGGTGGCTGGCTTCAAGCACGTAGCCTTCACGGGGCGGGGCGCTGCTGGCGGCTTCTTTCGGCGCGGTGTCGATCACGAGCGAGCCGTCGGCGATCTCGCGCCAGCGATGACAGGCGATCAGCCGTCCGTCGCCGAGGTCTTCCAGCGGCGGCTTGACTTCGTGGCAGATCGCTTGGGCGACCGGGCAGCGCGGCGCGAAGACGCAGGCGTGCGGGCGCTCCGCCAGCGACGGGGCGACGCCTTCAATCGTCGGCAGGCGCGTTTCGACGCCTTCGGTCGGGCGGGGCAGGCTCGCCAACAGGCTAATCGTGTAGGGGTGGAGCGGCTGCTTATACAACTCCACGACCGGCGCGCTCGCCATGATTTCGCCGCCGTAGAGGACGGTCACGCGGTCGCACAACTGGGCGACCAAGCCGAGATCGTGCGAGACGTAGAGCGCCGCTGCTTGATTATCACGGATCAGGTCGCGGAACAGATCGACGATCACCGCCTGCGTGGTCACGTCGAGGGCGGTGGTCGGCTCGTCGAGGATCAGCAGGCGCGGCTGCGTGCTCAGCGCCATCGCAATGGTGACGCGCTGCTGCATCCCGCCGCTGAGTTGATGCGGATAGCGTTTGGCGACGACTTCGGGATCGGCGATTTTGACGCGGCGCAGCAGATCGACGGCGCGCGCCCACGACTCAGCGCGCGATAAGCCCTCGTGCAGGCGGGTGATCTCGGCGATCTGGTCGCCGACGTTGTAGGACGGGTTGAGCGATGCCAGCGCATCCTGCGGCACGAGGCTGATCTGCCGTCCCCAGATTTTGCGCAGTTCGGCGGTCGATTTGGTCAGCAGATCGTCGCCGTCGAGTAAGACGCGCCCGCTGCTGACGCGCTGGTTGGGCGCGAGGTAGTTCATCAGCGTCAGCGCGAGTGTCGATTTACCGCTGCCGCTCTCGCCGACCAAGCCGTGAATCTCCAGCGGATCGATGGTCAGCGACACGTCCTTGATCACGTTCAGCCAGCGCTGATCGAGGCGGTATTCGACGTTAAGATGTTCGGCGCGGATCACGGGATTAGTCAAAAGACCACCCCCTCCCCGACCCTCCCCCGACTTCAGGGGAGGGCGCGAACAGGCAGTAGATCATCAAGTTTATGCAAGCGCATAAGTAAGCCATTCGTGCTGGCGGTTGAGGATCGTGACGCCACATGCGAAATTTGTCGTTATTCGTGACCATAAAAAGAAACGGACGTGTTTGCTCCCCTCCCTGAAGTCGGGGAGGGGTAGGGGGTGGGGTGAAAAATGTCATTCCACACCCCCTTCATACCTGAAAATCCGCCTCAATCCATCCGACAGCAGATTGACGCCGATGATCAGGATGGCAATCGCGGCGGCAGGCGCCCACAGCGCCCACGGCGTCTGCGAGAACGAGTTCGCGGGCTTCATTGACCATCCGCCCCCAGTCCGGTGACGGTGGCTGCACGCCCAAACCGAGAAAACCGAGCGATGCCGTCAGGAAGATGGCGTAGGAGAAGCGCAGCGCGCCCTCGACCGCCAGCGCGGGCAGCACACCCGGTAGAATCTCGCGGAACATGATGTAGAGCGTCGATTCGCCGCGCAGCTTGGCTGCCTCAATGAAGCCGTAGTCGCGGATGTTGAGGGTCACGCTGCGGACGACGCGGGCGACAATCGGCGTGTAGAGGACGACGATCACGATCACGATGCCCGCCTGCGACGGTCCAATCGTGCCGAGCATGACCAGCGCCAGCACCAGCGCCGGGATCGCCAAGAGCGCGTCCATGATCCGCGAAATCAACTCGTCAATCCAGCCGCCGTAATAGCCGGTGAACAAGCCGATACAGGTGCCGAAGATCACGCTGAGGATGCTGGTCAGCACCGGCAAGGCGATAATGTCGCGCGCGCCCCACAGGACGCGGCTGAACACGTCCCGCCCCAAGCGATCCGCGCCGAAGATGAACTCGGCTGACGGTGCGGCGCGTGCAGCGCCGCTGATCACCTTGTCGTAGCGGTAGGGGGCGATATACGGTCCGAAGATCGCCATCAGGACGAAGACGGCGACGATCACTAGCCCCAACAGCGAGATCGGGCGGCTTGCCAACTGCCGGATGACGTCCAGAAACGCGCGCAAGGCGCGGATCGGCGCGGGGGCGAGCGTGGGGCGGGGCGCGTCAGTTGCGATGTCGGTCATTAGGGTGAATTTTCGTGTTGTAGGGGCGGGTTTCAAACCCGCCCCTACGTGGCGAGATTAGCTGGACAGTGTCACGGTGCGGAAGTCGGTCAAGCCGGGGAAGGGCGCCATTTCCAGCCCCTGCACGCGGCTGCTGGTCGCACCAAACAGCGGCGCGAAGTAGGGGACGATAATCGGTCCGCGATCACGGAAAATCTGGCTGACCTGCGCGTAGATGTCCTTGCGGGCAGCTTCGTCCGACGTCTGGCTCGCCTGCGCGATCAAGGCTTCGAGTTCAGGATCGACCCAGCGGGTTTCGTTATAGCCGGTGGCGATGCCCGCCTCGGTGTAGGCTTCCTGTAGCGTGATCTGCGGGGAGGGACGCGCGCCCCAGCCGGTGATACCCAACTGGACGTCGAAGTAGTTGTCGGGGTTGCTGACGTCGTAGTAGTAGCCCTCTTCGCGGATTTGAATGTCCACGTTGATGCAGCCGCTCTCGCCCCACTGCTGTTGGAGCAGCGCTGCGAGGTCGGGGTACTCGAAGGCGTTGGGCGCATAGAGCGTCGCCTCCAGCGGATTCTTCCCGGCTTCGGTCAGCAGCTCGCAGGCGTGCGCGGGATCGTAAGGCTGGTTCTCGATGGAGCCGTCGTAGAAAGCCGAGAAAACCGGCGCAATCGGGTCGTTGTTGCCGACGGTGCCGCGCCCTTGCAACAAAACTTGGTTCAGTTCGTCGCGGTTGGTCGCGTACTTGAGCGCTTCCATCACGCGCGGGTCTTCGCCAATCGAACCGGCGTCGGTGCGGACGCGGATCACGGCGTGCTGGCTGGTCGATTCCTGAATCAGGTTGACGCCATCCACGCCGTCAATGCGGTCGATCTGGGTGCTAGGCACCTTGAAGATGAAATCCAACTGCCCGCTGAGCAGGGCATCGACCTGCGCGACCGGGTCGCTGATATAGACGAACTCCAAGCCGCTGACGGCTGGCTCGCCCGACTTCCAATAATTCGGGTTGGCGGTCAAGACGGCGCGCGATCCGGTGTCGATGCTTTGGACTTCGAAGGGACCCGTCCCGTTGAAATTGACGTAGGGATTGTCGCCGTCGACGATCACGTTAGGCTGATCTTGCCCGTTGGGGATGATCAGCGCTTGGCGCGCGCCGACGCCGTAGAGGAAATCAGCATTGACGGTGGGAATCGTGAAGACGACGGTGCTGGCATCCGGCGCGGAGACTTCAAAGTCGCTGCCGAGCAGGTTGAGCGCGGGCGATCCGACGGTCTTGAGGCGGTTGAACGTCCAGACGACATCCGCCGAGGTGAAGGGCGTGCCATCGTGGAAGGTGACGCCATCGGCGAGCGTGAAGGTGTAGGTCAAGCCATCGTCGCTGACCGTCCAACTGGTGGCGAGGTTAGGTCCGATGGTCGAATCGGGCAGGACTTCGACCAGATAGTCGTAAATGGCGCGGTTGAGCGCGGTTTCCGGGTCGTTGGTGTGCAGCGCCGGGTCAAGTACGACCGGGGCGTTCATGCCGACGCGAAGGACACTGGCATCTTGCGCGCTGGCGAAGCCGACCGCCAACAGTAATAGAGCGATTGTTACGAAGAATGCAATGCTGCGAAAGGTTCTCTGCGGGTGACGAGACGTCATGCTTACCTCCAAATTCAAGCTAACAAAGTAAATGAGGCGCTGCTCGGCGCAAACGGAATCCACACTCCAAGAGTGTAAAACGGGTTGCGTCATTCGGATGGGTGGTTGGTCTGCTGTACTAGACGCGGGTTCAGCAGCCAACTTTACCCCTGTCAAATCGATCTCGCAGAATTGGTGTCGAGATCACCGGCTGGATCGGCGTGCCGTGACCCCTAATTTCTGACGTGCAGTATAACATTGTTGCTGAACGGTTGTGAAATTTCTACAGCGATCCTCATGCGCTGCGCCGCACAGATGTTCACGTGGACTACATGCGCGGGCGGCGGAAAGTGTGACGCAACGCTCGGTTTTGACCCCACCCTCGACCCCTCCCCGAATTCAGGGAGGGGAGCAAGCCCGTCCGCTTTCCGTAAGCTAAAGCGGATTTCTTAAGCCCAGCTTACGGGTCATCTGGTTCGCCGATCAAAAGCCGGGATGGTCGTGGTCGAGGAGGGCACTGGTCGGCTGGCTGGTCGTGTACTGGCGAAGCAGGGCGGTCAAGTCGGCGATAGCGGCTTCGACGGCGGCGCGACCGCTGGCGTGCTGCGCCTCGACGGTGATCAGGATGTCGGTGGTATCGTCGCGGGCGGCGCTCTGATCGCTCTGCCGCCAGCACCAGCGGCGCGCGAAGACCAAGCCAGTCTCGTCGGCGAAAATCACCTCGCCGGGGTCGGGGTGGGTGATCTCGGTTTGTCCCAAGTTGGTGAAGCGCTCGCTGCCGTCCGCGAGCTTGACCGTGATCGCGCCGGTGGCGGATCGCAGATCGACGATGGCGACCGGCAGTGCGTAACGGATGCTGACCAGATTGCCCATGTCCACCAGCAGATTGATGCTGGGGATGTCTCCCTGCTTGGTCAAGCGGCGCAGCAGTGCCTCACACGCGCTGCGAATCTGGGTCGGGTCGGTGCCGAAGGCGCGAAAAGCCGCCCGCCACGCCGCCAGCGACTCGATCTGGCTGAGTGGGGTTGCGCCGATGCGCTCGATGACTGCTTGCTGCTCGGCTCGGTAGGCGCCGAGCAGATCGGGCGGCGTTTCGCCATTAACGACCCCGCGCGCGACGATCACGCCACCTTGCACTTTTGGGAAGCGCTCCAAAATCGCCGGGGAATATTGAAAGGTCGTCATCGCCGCCGCATCCCGTTCTCAGAAATGATGCCGATCACGATCAAGACGATGATCCCGCCGCAGCAGATTAGCGTAATGTTTCTGCCGATTTCAGACGTGAAGAAGGCGTATAAGCCGATCACAATCATCGCGGCGAGGATGATCCAGAAGATCGTCCGCGACGAGCGCGACAGACTGCTATAGCGATCCCGTGTGTATCTCATGATCCGATCCGTTTCCCGCTCATGATGTTAATGAAAGGGTAGCTTACTGCTTGGGCAAAGTCACGTCAACTGACGTCGGGAATTGGCGCTGCGAAGTGGGTTCAAAGCAAAAATCTAGTCCGAAAATTTGGGGGCTGGTTTGTAATGAACGTTTCTGGACAAAGCCAAGTTTTAGGCTATACTTGTGAAGTTATCACCTGCATAACGAGCGATCACACGTAATAATGTCTTCGATCGGGCGGCAGCAGTCGTCCTCTTATGCCAAAGATAGTACGCTCCACGCCCCGCAGGGTGAGCATGGCTGCCCTCTCGGTGCTGTTCATCCCCACAGCCACTCCCCGCCGAGCATGTCGACTCCTTAAATATGTTGTCAGGAATTAATTCTCATTTCGACGCGCTCTAGGCGTTATTTTGTGTGGATGTTTGCAGAAGGAGTTGCTATGTCAATTGATATTCGCCGGATGCTCATTGGGCAGCCTATAGCGACCAGTGATGCGATTCATCAACGCCTGTCGAAAGCGAAAGCGCTCGCCGTCTTTTCGTCGGACGCGCTCTCCTCGACTGCCTATGCGACCGAGGCGATCCTGCTGGTTTTGATCGCCGCCGGAACGGGCGCGCTGGGCGTCTCGATGTGGATTTCCATCGGGATTTCGGCGTTGTTGATCATCGTCGCATTCTCGTACTATCAGACCATTCACGCTTATCCCAACGGCGGCGGCGCGTATATCGTCGCCAAAGACAATCTGGGCATCAAGGCGGGTCTGACGGCGGCGTCGTCGCTGCTGATCGACTACATCCTCACGGTTGCGGTGAGCGTATCGGCGGGTGTCGCGGCGCTAACGTCGGCAATCCCCACCCTTGAACCCTATCGCGTCGAAATCGCGCTGGTGATCGTCATCTTCATCACCATCATGAATCTACGCGGCGTCAAAGAGAGCGGTACGTTCTTTGCCATTCCGACCTACGCCTTCGTGATCGGTATTTTCGTGCTGATCGGCGTGGGGCTGCTCAAGGTCGTGACCGGAGCAGTTCCGCAGGTGACGCCGGAAGCGGTCGAATCGCTGGGGGAAACGACCGGCGCGTTGAGCGGCTTGACGCTGTTTCTGGTCTTGCGCGCCTTCGCCGGAGGCTGTACGGCGCTGACCGGCGTCGAAGCGATCTCGAACGGCATTCCGGCATTCAAGCCGCCGGAAAGCGTCAACGCGGGCAAGACGCTGATCATCATGGTGACGATCCTGTGCTCGATGTTCTTGGGGATCACCTTGCTGGCGAATACCTTCCCGATTAGCGTGAGCGGGAATTTGGACACGTCGACCGTGCTGTCGCAGTTGGCGCGCGAAATCTTCGGCGATGGTACGTTCCTGTTCTACTACCTACAGTTTGCGACGCTGTTCATCCTGTCGCTGGCGGCGAACACCGCGTTCGCGGATTTCCCGCGCCTCGCTTCGTTGATCGCAGCTGACCGCTTCATGCCGCGCCAATTGACCAATCTGGGCGACCGGCTGGTCTTCAGCAACGGGATTATCTTGCTGTCCGTGATCGCAGGCATCCTGATCTTCCTGTTTGACGCGCGCGAGCACAATCTGCTGCCGCTGTACGCGGTCGGCGTGTTCCTGAGCTTCACGCTCTCGCAGAGCGGCATGGTGATTCACTGGCTGAAGGAACGCAACAAGCCTAATTTCAAGCCAACGTTTAACTGGCGCTTCCGCATGTTCATGAACGGTTTCGGCGCGGTCTGCACCTTCATCGTGCTCTGGATTCTGCTGATCACCAAGTTTGTCGAAGGCGCGTGGATCGTGGCGGTCGCCATCCCGCTGGTGATCGTGATGTTCATGCAGATTCACAAGCACTATAACAACGTCGCCGCATCGCTGACGCTGGATGGCATCAAGCCGTACAAGCTGAGTGCGAACATCGTCTCGAGTCGCAACCAGTATCCGGTGGTGGTGCTGGTCAACAGCCTAAACCGGGCGTCGCTGCAAGCGATTGAGTTTGCCATTCGCCTGTCGGATAACGTGCGGGTGTGCAGCATCGAAGTCGAAGCATCTTCGACCGAAGTGCTCAAGAAGCGCTGGAAGCAGTGGCAGATCGCCGTGCCGTTGGACATTGTCGAATCGGCTTACCGGGAAATCGGTCGCCCGCTGATCCGTTATCTGCACCAGATCGACGAATCGAACAAAGATTACGTGCCGACGGTGGTCGTTCTGCCGGAATTCGTGGTCTCGACGTGGTGGGAAAAACTGCTGCACAACCAGTCAAGCGTCGCCATTCGCGCGGCATTGTATCAAGATCAGATCACGCGCGGGCGTGGGCGCCCAGTCATCAACGTGCCCTACCGGATCGGAGAGGCGCTTTACGAACCGGCGCTGATCGAGGTGGCTGAGAAGGAAGTCGTTTACAAAGAGGAAACCGAGCGCATTTCGGACTGATGCGTAAGCGGCTCACCAATCCACACAAAATACGGCGGGGCGACCCTGAAAGTCGCCCCGCCGTTTGATTCCGGCAGATGCCGGATCAAGTTAGGTAGGTAGGTAAGGTGACGTAGAAGGTCGTGCCCTCGCCGAGGCTGCTCTCTAAGCCGATCTGCCCTTTATGGACGTCGATCAGCTTCTTGACGATGGCGAGTCCCAAGCCGGTGCCTTCGATGCCCTCGGTTTCGACACGGCGCACTCGGTAGAAACGGTCGAAGATGTGCGCCTGATCTTCGGGGCTGATGCCCAAGCCGTTGTCCTTGACGGTGAAGCGCAGATTGCGGTCTACGTCCTCGACTGAGATGCGGACGCTGCCAGACGGCGGCGTGTATTTAACCGCGTTGCCGATGATGTTGCTGAAGATTTGCATCAAGCGTTGGCGATCTCCGGCAAGCTGGGGCAGGTTGGCGGCAACGTCGGTTTCGATCTGCATCGCTTTGATTTGGGCGAGCGGTAGGATGCGCTCAACGCAGTCATCGATCAGCGGCGCGACCGGGACGGGCTGAATCTCTAACTCAATGCCTGATTCGATTTTGGCGAGGTCGAGCACGTCATCGATCAGGTGGCGCATGTGCTCAATCGACAGCCCGATCATGGCGGCGAGGTCGTCGCCGCGAGCATCGAGCTGGTCGCTCATTTGGAGGAGTTCGAGCGAACCGCTCATCACGCTGAGCGGCTGTTTGAGGTCATGCGAGACGGTGGCGACCAACTCGCGCTTGAGTTCGTCGGTCTGCTTGAGCGGCGTGATGTCGTGCATGACGATGATCCAGCCGATGTCGGTATGCGGCGAGAACTCGGCGTAAAAGGTGCGCTCTTCGCCGATTTGGATTTCTTCCGCCGTAATTTGTTCGGAGAGGCGCACCCGCCTAAAGAGCGGCAGCAGCGGCGTTCCTTCGAGCGCATCCCCGAACAGCGTTCCAACGTAACGCCGGTCAGTCGGGAGCTTGAGCACGGCGAGCGCTGACTGGTTGACGAGGACGATCCGGCTGTCGCTGCCGACGACGATGACCACGTCGGCGATGGCGCTGAGGATGCGGGAGAGCTTCTCGCGCTCCAGCACCGCTTCGGCGTAGAGGCGGGCGTTGTCGATGGCGACGCCCGCGCGCGCTGCCAGCTTCGAGACAAAATCAGCGTGATCGTCGGTAAAGGCGTTGAGGCGGCGGCTTTCCAGTGTGATGACCGCGATCACCCGGTCTTCGCGCAGCACGGGGACGGACATGTGCGAGCAGACAGCGTTGGAGATGACGTTATAATCGCTGTCGAGGCTGACGTCCGGGATCATTTCGGCGTGACCTGAGCGGGCGACGCGCTGGGCAATGCCGCCGTTACTGGCGATCAAAGGCATAAGCTGATCCGCGGCGACGGGGTAGCCGACCGCCGAGACGCAGCGGAGTTCGTCGGCTTGTTGGTCGTAGATCGACAGCGAGGCGCACTGTGCCAGCGTGAAGCGCAGCGCCCAGTCGAGCGTCAAGTCGAAGGCACGCCCTAAGCGGATCGTGTCGCTCAGTTCGCGGTCGATCTGGCGCATCATTTCGAGTTCGCGCATCTTGGCATCACGTTCGGAGACGATCTGACTGTGCAGCCGGGCATTGGCAAGGGCGATAGCGGCGCTCTCCTGAACCGCGCCGAGGAGCGCGTATTCCGGCGTCGATTGGGCGGTTTGGCTGTAGAGATCCTCGACGATGATCACCGCGCTCAGTAGATTGGCTGCGTGGAGCGGAACGCTGTAGAAGCGATCCACGTGCAGCATTTGGAGCAGGCTGGCGAGCACCGAGTCGGGGGCGAGGTCTGCGAGCGCGGCGGCGAACGGCTGCCGGTCAAGCCACGCGACGATTGCCGGATCGGTCGAGTTGTAAGTTGAGAAAGTAAATTCAGGTTGGGGTAATCCCGTCGCCGCAGCGACCGACAGGGTGGCATTTTCGCTATCGGCGAGCAAGACGACGGCACGTTCACAGCGGCTCAATTCGCAGGCTGCCTCAGCCAGTTCGCGCAGGAGTTCGTTCAGGTTTAGGATCGACCCGAAGCGGAGAGTCAGCGCGTGAGCGACCGTCAAGTTTTTTAGCTGCGCTGCTGGTTCCATAAATGACCCGGCTTATCCGCTAACCGTTTACGTTCTTAATCCCCTAGTATTATAGCTGAAGCTGGCGGATCGCGCGGGTTCTGAATTGTCGTTTTCGGTAAAATTCTGTAAGATTACCTCTAAACGGAGGGATGATGGACGATTTCAGAGCGATTTCGGCACGCTTCAAGAAAGCCAATGAAGCGGAAGAAGCGGCGGAGCAGCCCGCAGTTTTCGATCCCGCCGAGTCATTTAGAATTCGCGCCAAGATGATCGGCGTCTTGCTGCGCGACGCGCGGGAGAAAGCCGGACGCAGCTACGACGACTGCGCCCATTTCCTGAACGTTCCGGCGGCGGAGGTCGAGCGCTGGGAATTTGGCGACGAAGCGCCCTCGCTGCCGCAGCTTGAACTGGCAGCCTTCTACCTCAACGTTCCGGTCAGCCATTTCTGGGGTGTGGATACGCTCCAAGCGACCGCTGACGATTACTCTAGCACGCAAGCCGACTATCTCACACTGCGCGACCGGATGATCGGCACGCTGCTGCGCATCGCCCGCGAGGAAGCCGACCTAAGCGTCGAAGCGCTGAGCGAAGCAACCCACATTCCGGTGGAGCAGATCGCACAGTACGAGCAGGGCGAAGCCGCGCTGCCGATCCACGAGCTGACGGTGCTGTCCAATACGCTCAAGAAGAACATCAACTATTTTATGGAGAGCGGCAGTCATCTAGGCGATTGGCTGGCGATGCGCGAGGAGTGGAAACACTTCACCAAATTGCCGCCGGATATGCGTAAATTCGTGTCCAATCCCCTCAACGTGGGTTTTCTGGAAATCGCCATTTTGTTCAGCCAAATGCCTGCTGATAAGCTCCGGCGCGTGGGCGAAAGCGTCTTGAATATCTCGATGTAGGAGGGTGCTGTGAGTACGGGTCAGGAATTACAGGCGCAGGGCGTGAAGCTGTTTCAGCAAAAAGAATACGAAGACGCCGCGCGAGTCTTC
This sequence comes from uncultured Chloroflexia bacterium, assembly GCA_963826685.1. GTDB lineage: Bacteria > Chloroflexota > Anaerolineae > Aggregatilineales > Phototrophicaceae > Flexifilum. The sequence goes on from CAWGYC010000017.1 coordinate 532,794, forward strand.
GTTCAGGCAATCGAGCAGTACGAGGCGGACGGCGACAAAGAACTCGCCGCCGAAATGCAGGTCAATTTAGGGCTGGTGCATCGCTCGCTGGGGGAACATCAACAGGCGCTCGACGCGATGCAGGAAGCGCTGCGCGTGTTTCAGGCGAGCAACGATCAAATGCGGATCGCCAAAGTCATGGGCAATATGGGCGGGGTCTACGCCGCGCTGGGCGATAAGGAGCAGGCGTACAACTGCTATCGCAACGCCGCCGACCTGTTCGACGAACTGGGCGAAAAGAAGCTGCACGGCGAAACGCTGGTCGCTATGGGCGATTTGCAGGTGCGCGATGGCAAGCTGACCGCTGGCGCTGCGACTTACGAGGTCGGCTTGAGCGAACTGGACAACCTGACGGTGGGACAAAAAGTGCTCAAAGGCTTGATCGGCATTCGCAATAAGCTTACGGGCGGACAGTAGCCCCCTCCCTTGATGGTCCCCACACTGATCAACCGGCGGCGACTTCCGCTGCTGGTACTCCTGTTTACGCTGCTGAGCAGCGTCTATTTGATTACCTACAGCGGGCAGCTCGACAGCAGCGACACGCAGCGTTACTTTGATGCGGTGAGCAGCTTCGTCGATTACGGCGATTTCACGCTGGACCTATCGACATCGCAGTTCACGCCCTACACCTTCGACGCGAATAACCCGCTGCCACTAGTCTCCGCTAACGTCGAACCACTGCAAATCATCCTCGCCGCGCCGCTGTACTGGTTCGCCAAAGTTGTGCCGGGCATCGGGCTGCTGCACACCGTTTACCTGTTCAACGTGTTGGTCGGTGCTGCCGCTGGCTGTGTCTTGTTTCTATACGCGCTGGCATTGGGCTACGGCGAGCGAACGGCGCTGCTGGCAGCGCTGGCGTTCGGCGTCAGTACGGTGATCCTGCCTTATACCAAAACCTTCTTCCGCGATCCGCTGGCGCTGTTGATGCTGCTGATCTGCGGGCTGCTGCTGGAGCGGCTGCGCGGGCGAGGCTATCGCCCACCGCTGCTGATCGCCGCTGTCGCTGCCGCCGTGATCGGGCTGCTGCTGGCGAAAGCCTCGACGCTGCTGGCGTTCCCGGCGCTGATCGTGATCGCGCTGCCGGAGGTCAAGGACGGGCGCTGGCGGCGGGTGGTGGTCGGGCTGGGAGTCGTCACCGGGCTGATCGCGGGGCTGTTCCTCGCGCTGAGCTTGTTTGGCGGCATCGGCGAGCGTTACGACGTGCTGCGCCTATTCACCGGCAACTCGGCAAGCTATCTGACGACGGCGCTCCAAGCCTACCTGTTAAGCGTGGGCGGGAGCATCTGGGGCACGTCGCCGGTGGCGCTGCTGGCGCTGCCGGGATTATGGTTGCTGGTGCGCCAGCGCAAATGGCGCTATCCAGTGGCGATCCTGCTGCTGGTCGGCGCGTTCGCCGTCGGTTACGCGGCGCTCAACGGGGAGCACTGGTTCGGCGGCTTGTCTGGCCCCCCCGCTTCTTGATCCCGGTGGTGCCATTCCTGATCCTCGGCGGGCTGCCGATCTTCGAGCGGATGGAACGACAGCGCGGCTGGGCGATCCTCGGCGCGGCGCTGGTGGTCTACGGTATCTGGATTCAGATCAGCGGCGCGACACTGGCGTGGACAGTGTATCCCGATGCGCTGCCGCCGGAAGCCAACGGACTGCTGGAGTGGGGTGGCGGGCTGAACGATCTGCGCTACCTGCGTTGGGTGATCATCCCGTCGCTGTGGGCGACGATCCCGCTGGAGGTCGGCTGGATCGTGATCAACCTGCCGGGGTTGATGATCGCGTTCGGGGCGCTGGCAGTGGCGGCGGGCGTGGCGCTGCTGCGCGGGCTGGGCTGGCGGGCGGCGCTGATTCTGTCGCTGGTGCTGGTGATCGTCACCGGCTACGGACTGCACGCGCTCTACGTCGACGATCCGCGCACGCTGGCGAAAGACGAGTCGCTCTATGCCATGCTGCCGATCCTCGAAGAGCAGACCGATCCCGGCGACATCATTCTGTTGAGCAGCCCGCGCTACGAGCCGTTTTTCGCCAACTCCGGCAAGCTGAACGGCGCGGGGCGGGTGATCACGCTGCCGATGCAGTATGGCGAGCAGCCAAGCGACGTGCAAGAACCGCTGATCCGGTCGGAAAACCCCGCCGTTCTGCTGACCAAAGAGACGAGCCAGTTGATCACGAACCTCGCGCTGACGCACGCGCGGCTGTGGCTGCTGGTCGACGGCGGACCCGATCTCCCTTGGAGCGTGCGCCCCGCCGAGCGCTATCTCTCGTCGCATTACTATCCGCTGCAAATGTTTGAGACTAGCCCGATTACGCGCTTGATCGAGTACAGTACAATCAGCGCGCCGGACATGTTCGCCTATCGCGATCCTGAACACCTGACCGACCTCGCCTTTGGCGATCACATCCGGCTGGTAGGATTGGATCTGCCCGCCGGTACGACCGCTCACGCGGGTGACGTGCTGCCGATTTCGCTCTACTGGGCGACCGATGCGGCGCTCGACCCCAATTACACAGTGGGCTTGTACCTGCGCGATGCGGGCGGCGCGCCGGTTGCTCAGATGGATGGTCAGCCGGGTGGTGGTTTCTTCCCGACCAGCGGCTGGCAGGTCGGCGTGCCGGTGTGGGATAACCGGGCGATCCGCTTGCCGGATGATCTGCTGCCGGGGGAATATCAACTGTGGGTCAAGTTGTACGACTTCGCACCGGACGGCTCGGTGCACGATCTGCCGGTCACGGCGGGCGACCACACCGACCAGTCGATTGGCGTCTTGCCAGTGACGATCACGGTGGAGTAAGCTGGCGAGTAGGCAATGAAATTGAACTGCAAAGTACCCGAAGCATAGTCATTAGGTGAGGGCAAAGCTGTGGCAGACCATACGGTAGACGACGACACGCTGCGTGAGATTCTGACGAAAGCGAATGTGATCGCGGTGGTCGGGTATTCGGACGATCCGAGCCGCACGAGTTACGAGGTCGGGCACTATCTGACGGACGCCGGGTACACGGTCTACCCGATCAACCCGAAGGTCGCGGAAATCGACGGCGTGAAAGCCTACGCCTCGCTCGCCGACGTGCCGGAGCAGATCGACATCGTGGACGTGTTCCGGCGCTCGGAGTTTCTTTCCGGCGTGGTTGACGACGCGATTGCGGTCGGCGCGCCGGTGGTGTGGGCGCAGTTGGGGGTCAGCGACCCGGAGGCGGCGGAGAAAGGCGAGGCTGCCGGACTGCGCGTGATCATGGATCGCTGCATCATGGCGACGCACAAGCACCTGTTTCGAAGCTGAGCGGCTATTTCGACAGGACGATGGCGTGCTTGTCGGCGTCGCTCATGAGCGGGTCGCGCAGCAGGTCGTACTTGAACTCGACAGCACGGAACAGTGCCTGCGCGGTCAGGAAAAGCAGCAGCAGAATCAGCACGATGCGATAGCGCGGCTGCCATGCTGCGCCGATCCAGTCCCACGCACGGGAGAGTAGATCGCCCGCGAGCGCGCAGAGCGGCGGCAGAAACAGCAGCAGGAAACGTGGATCGTAGGAGACGAACAACCACCACGCCGCGAAGAAGGGCAGCGTCCAGAGCAGGATCAAGCGCGCGCCAACCCTGTCGCGCCAAGCGGCGACGATCCCGAAAATGATACCCGCGACGATCAGCCAACCGGAGACGCCGAAGATTCCCGAATGCGTCAGATAGACGAAGGCGTTGTCGAGCGTCGGCTGTGCCTGATCTGTCCACGCTGTCGCCGGGATCAGGAAGCCCGCGCCCGCCAGATTGCGCCCATACCACGCGCCCGCGACCGCCGCGCAAGCGGCGAGGCTGGCGACCAGCGCGCGCCACGTCGCCCGGCGCTGAACGATCCCCCAAAACAGCCAAATCGCCAGCAGCGGCACGCCGATCAGCGCGGCGTTCTTCGTCCATGCTGCCAAGCCGATCAGTCCCCCGGCGATCACGGCGTCGCGGGTGCTGCGTGACTCCCAGAACCGCAGCGCGAAAACCGCCGCCAACGTATAGAAGAACGCCATCGGCAGATCGACGTAGCCGGTCGATGCCCAGCCGCCGAAGAACGGCGTCAGCACGAGGATCAGCGCGGCGAGCCAGCCCGCGCGCGATCCGTGTAACTGCTTGCCGAGGGCGTAGGCGGCGGGCAGGCAGGCGAGGCTGAGCAGAGTCGCGCTCGCTTTGGCGAGATACTCGTTTTGCCACCCGGCGGCGAGATAAGCATAGGTGTAGGTCAGCGGGACGAGGATCGGGTAGGTGCGGTAGAGGCTGTCAGCGCCGGTCAGCGGGACGAGCGCGCCGGTCGTCACCATCGCTTGAGCGGCGGGCTGGTAGATGCCCAGTGCGTCGGCGCGGGAGAAGGGCCAATAAGCGCCGTTGAACAGGATCGCGCCCGCCAGCAGCAGCAGGATCAGCAGGACGAAGCGTTCCGTCCAAGACTTTGGTAACCGGATGTAGGGGCGGGTCTCAGACCCGCCCTTGATGATTTGCCACCAGCCGGGCAGCATCAGCGCGAAATAGGGCAGCGCGATGCCCGCCAGCGTGAACGGGATGCCGACCAGCCCCTCCGCCAGCATGATCAAGGTCAGCGCGCCGACGCTGATCGCCAAGCCGAGCGAGATCGCCAGCCAGCCCTGCTCGCGCAGCAGGCGCACTGCCCAGCCATAACCAATGGCGAAGGTCACGCCGACCAGCAGCCACGCAATCATGGTGTGAGATCGTAGATCGTCAGGCGTGGACGATTGGCATCGATGGTGGCGATGACCCTGCCGGGCGCGCTTGACGGTGCGTAAAGGGTAGTTTCGAGTACAGCGTAGACACCCGCTTCACGACTGGCAGCCAAGAGATTGGCGAGTGCTTGGACGTCTTCGCCGTTGGGGTTCATACGGGGACATTCGACCGGAAAGGGCGCCATCTCGTACAGTCCCCAACAGTTCGACAGCACGCCGATAACGCGGGTGGGATGGCGATTCTCCAATGCCGCGACCACTTCGCGTAGACCAAAGCCCGATCCATCGGCGCGGACGTACTGGGTGTAGTCATTGGCGGGTAGGGCGATTTTGTCGGGGCTGCGTGCGGCGGTCACGGCGAAGGGCAGCCACAGCACTAAGCCCCAGATGAGCACGACGGCGAGCGCTGCCAGCGGAGCCAGCCGCCCCACCTGCTTCTGCTCGACCAAAATGCCGAGCGCGACCGCCACAATCAAGAGGAGTAGCGTCACCGGCACGATGGTGAACCGCGACTCTTGACGGGCGCTGAACCACAACACGGTGACCAGCACGGAGCAGCTTAACGGCAGGAAGAAGCGCCGCCTCAGCAGGAGTACGAATATTCCTGCGAGCATGACCAGCGCTGCCGGAATGCCGAAATAGTCGATGATCATGCGTATAGTGCGGATGGCATTCGGCAAGAAAATCGTCGTCGCTTCGCTGCTGCTTGCGCCGCGCAGCAGCGTGAAGGGGTTGTAGCCACGCCAGATCACCAGTCCAAAGTACGTCGCACCGAGCGCAATGCCGACGCCGAGCGCGACGACCATCCAGCGCAGCCCAGCCCGATTGCGTCGCAGGGTCAGCATTGCGACTAAGGGAATCGCTAGTGCTGGCAGGGCAGTGAGCTTTGAGCCGATGGCAAGAAACAGCGCGACACCGCAGAGCGCAGCATCACGCGGATCGGCTCGTTTGGCGAGTCGCGCGGCGAAGAAGATCGCCAGCATCACCAGCGCCGCCGAGATCGGGTCTGCTAATGCCATTCGCTCGAAGAAGTGGTGATAGGGGCTGGTGATCAACAGTATGCCAGCAAACAGCGCACCCCAACGGTTCGCCAACAGCCGTGCCGTGCCGATCACGCTTGCACCGCCGAGCAGGGTCGTGAGCAGCGTTGCCACTCGTGCCACCAAAATCGCTGTGCCGCTCTGCGCGCCAAACAGAATATAGAGCCAGATGACGAACTGACGTCCTTCTTGACTGCGAGCGAAGGGACCACTGGCGAGCACCTCGCGCCCAAAATTGACGTGGACAGCTTCATCAATAAAGGGGGGAGAGGCGTTCAGCGCCCACGTGCGCGCCAGCCAGTAAGCGAGCAACAGCGCAACGGCGATCCAGAGATAGGTGCGGTGAGACAAAGCTCAGCCTCCGACGGCGTGCGGCAGCGGCGCGCCGGTGATCCCGGCGATCAGGTTATCGATGGCGATGTCCGCCATTTTGCCGCGCGTGCCGATGGTCGCGCTGCCGACGTGGGGCACGACGGTGACGTTGGGCAGCTTGAGCAGCGGATCGGTGGCGGGCAGCGGTTCTGGGTCGGTCACGTCGAGCGCCGCCCCCGCGATCACGCCATGTACGAGCGCCTCGTAGAGCGCGGCTTGATCGACCACCGCGCCGCGCGTGGTGTTGATCAGAATGGCGCTCGGCTGCATCAGCGCGAGGGTGTCGCGGTTGATCAAGTGGCGAGTTTGCGGCGTCAGCGGGCAGTGGAGCGAGACGAAATCGGCGCGGCGCAGCAGGTCGTCGAGCGAGACGCGCTGCGCTCCGGCTTGGGCGGCAGCCTCGTCGGTCAAGCGTGGGGCGGTGGCGAGGAGGGTCAGGTCGAAGGCGGCGGCACGCCGAGCGACCGCTCGACCGATGCGCCCCAAGCCGACGATGCCGAGCGTTGCGCCGCTCACGTCGTGACCGAGCAGCGTCGTCGGATGCCACGTGATCCAGTTGCCGTCCTCGACGTAGCGGACGCCCTCGACGATTCGGCGGGCAGCAGCTAGCAGCAGGGCGAAGGCGAGGTCGGCGGTCGTCTCGGTGAGGACGCCGGGTGTGTTACCGACGGCGATCCCGCGCGCGTGCGCCGCTTTCACGTCCACGTTGTCATAACCGACCGCCATCTGGCTGATTACCTTGAGGCTCGACCCCGCGGCATCCATCAGCCCCGCGTCGATGCGGTCGGTCAGCATACAGAGCAAGCCATCGACCCCGCGCACGCGCTCCAGCAGAGTGGCGTAGGGCGGCGGCAGTTCATCCTGCCACAGATCGACGGTGCAGACGTCCTGAAGGCGATCAAGCTGGGGCATGGCACGACTGACGAAAACGTTGGGTTTCATGGTCGGTTCTTTCCGGCTGACACTGGCTGACAGCGGCGTAACTATACCACAGGTTCGGGCTGGTATGCCGGGGGCTTTCGTCTAGAATCAAGCGCAACGACCAGATGTGAGCAGCGCGGAGGCGTAGCGGCGCGGAGACCAAAAGGTCGGATAGGGCTGCTGCTGTCCCGCTCTTTCTGCTGCTGACTTTCTGGCTGATATGCCTGATCTAAGCGGTTCACATGCGCCCGCACGAGACGCTGGTCTACGTCTTCACGCGCTTCGACATCCCCTACGCGGTGAACTACCTTGCGACGCGGGACATCCAAGCCCCGCTGTGGCTAGCGCTGTTCTGGATTTGGCGACACGTGCTCGCCGGGGATACCGAATTCGCTCGTGCTGTACACGTTAAATGTCGATCACGTCCGCCGCTTGCCGCCCCTTGAAGACCATTTCGGCATTGCGTGGTCTGTACAACGTGCATTACGATAAGTAGGTTTCCTAGGCAAAGCAGGGTTTTGAATGGCATCTGAGTTCATTGCGCGTCGGTCGTTCAATACCGATCACAGCAGTCCGATTCGATTCGTGTGGTCACACATCCGCCGCCATCCCGTCTTCGGGATCACGATGATGATTGGCGCGTTCTGCAACGCGGCGCTGGCGGCAGCCGTCCCTTACTATGTGGGGCAGGCGTTCAACGCGATCACTGAGGCGCAAGGGTTGGAGGTCGTGCTCTCGATGGCGTTTGCCATCGTCGGGTCACAGCTTTTGCGGGCGGGCTTGCAGTTGATGCGCAATTTCTCCGCCGAGATTTTCGCACAGCGGATCGAGCGCGACGTGCGCGATGAGCTGTACGCCAGTTTGCTGGGGAAAAGCATGTCGTTTCACGATATGCAGCCGGTCGGCGAGATCATGGCGCGCGTGACCAACGACGTGCGCGAAATGAACTTCATGATGAACCCCGGCATGAACCTGATCGTCGGGTCGGGCATGTTTTTGATCGCGCCGCTGATCGCCGCGCCGAGGATGTACCCGGACTTGATCGCCGCGCCACTGGTCTTCCTGATCTGCTACGTCCTCGTACAGATTCGCTATCTGCGCCGCTTGAACCCGATCACGCAGAACGTGCGAGCCAGCTTCGGGACGATGAACGCCAGCGTCGCGGAGACGATTGACGGCTTGCAGGTGGTCAAAGGCGCGGCACAGGAAGACCGCGAGCGCTCGCGCTTCAGCCAATTAGTTGACGAAGTGCGCGATTACGTCGTCCAGCAGGGCGACATCGAGGCGCAGTACCTCCCGATTTTGCTGCTCGGCTTGGTGACGTTCGGCGCATTCTTGCACGTGACCTCGTTGTACACCGCCGGGTTGGTTCCGATTGGCACGGTTATCGCCTACACCGGACAGATCGCGTTGTTCGGCTTCCCGGTGTTCTCGTCGCTGTTCTCGTATTCGCAGCTTTCGCTGGGGATGGCGAGCGCCGCCCGCATCCTCAGCATCATCACGACTGAGACGGCGCTCGACCAGAACGCCGGAGGATATGCCGATCCACTCACGGGCAAAATCACGTTTAATCAGGTCGATTTCGGCTACAGCGAAACCGGCACGCAGGTGCTCCATGAGGTCACGTTTACGGTCGAGCCGGGGCAGACGGTCGCTATCGTCGGACAAACCGGATCGGGCAAATCGACGCTGACCAAGCTGATCAACCGCACTTACGACGTGGGTCGCGGGCGCGTGCTGGTCGACGACGTGGACGTGCGCGACTGGAACTTGGCGAAACTGCGCTCGCAGATCAGCATTATCGAGCAGGACATCTTCCTATTTAGCCGGACGGTCGCCGACAACATCCGTTTCGGGAAGCCGGAAGCAACGCAGGAAGACGTCGAAGAAGCGGCAAAGAAGGCGCAGGCGCACGAGTTCATCCTCAGCTTTCCCGAAGGCTACCAAACGGTGATCGGGCAGCGCGGCGTCACGCTGAGCGGCGGGCAGCGGCAGCGGTTGGCGCTGGCGCGCGCCTTCGTCACCAACCCGCCGATTCTCGTGCTGGACGACAGTACCAGCGCTATCGACAGCGCGACCGAAGACCGGATTCAGAAGGCGATCTGGTCGGCGGCGAAGGGACGGACGACTCTGCTGATCACGCACCGCCTATCACAAATCCGCTGGGCGGATCACATTGTTGTGCTGCGGCAGGGGCGGGTGGTGGCGCAGGGCAAGCACGAGGACCTGCTGCAATCATCGGATGACTATCGCCGGATTTTCGCGCGTTACGACGAACCGGAGCAGGACTCCGCCGACGAAGAACCCGCCGAATTGAACGCGAAGTAACAAGAAGGTTAGGAACTTATGGGTTTACTCGGTGGCTTAGGCGCAGATACTTACGACCGTCAATACGACGACAGTTATCTGCTCAAGCGCGTGAGCACGTATTTCAAGCCATTCAAGCGGCGGGTGTTGATGGTCACCGGGCTGGTGATCGTCTTCGCTGCGATTGGGGCAACCAGCCCGGTGATCATCTCGACCGGCGTCGAGGTGCTGCGCGACGAGAACGGCGGTCGAGACCTCAGCTTGATCCTCGGTGGGCTGCTGCTGATTGGCGTGTTGGACTACTTCATTTATCTGCTGCGCCGTCGCCTGACCACGCGCGTGATCGCCGACGTGATCGCGCAGCTCCGCAAGGACGCCTTCGACGCCGCTATCGAGCGCGACCTTGCTTTCTACGACGAAAACAAGTCGGGCAAGATCGTCAGCCGCATCACCAATGACACGCAGGAATTGAGCCAAGTCCTGACGATCTCGACCGACCTCGTGGCGCAGATGACCGAGTTTTTCATCGTCTTCTTCGTGCTGGTGACGCGCGAATGGCGCTTGACGTTGGTGCTGCTGGGCATGATGCCGCTGGTCTACGGGCTGACGGTCGTGTTTCGCAAGTTCGCGCGCACGGCGACGCGGCAGGGGTCGCGCTCACTGGCGGCGGTCAACGACAACATTCAGGAGAGCGTGACCGGCATCAGCGTCGCCAAGAACTTCCGCCAAGAAGCGATGATCTACAACGAGTTTGATCAGGTCAATCGGCAGTCGTACACCATCAATCTGCGGCGCGGCTTCGTGCTGGCGATGGTTTTTCCGGCGCTGAACGCGCTGGCGGGCATCGTGATCGGCACGCTGTTGTACATCGGCGCGACCTTCGTGATCGGCGGAGCGATTGACATTGGCTCGTGGTATCTGTTCATTCTGGGCGTGGATCGCTTCTGGTTTCCGGTGATCAACCTGTCGTCCTACTGGAGCCAAATTCAGCAGGGCTTCAGCGCCGTCGAGCGGATTTTCGCGCTGGTTGACGCCGAAAATGTGCTCCAGCAAACCGACAACAAGACTCCGTCTGAGCCGATGCGCGGCGCGATTGAGTTCGACGACGTGGTCTTCGAGTACAAAAACGGCGAGCGCGTGCTCGATCACTTCAACCTCGACATCAAACCGGGCGAGAGCATCGCTTTCGTGGGGCACACCGGCGCGGGTAAAAGCACTATCGCCAAAGCGTTGACGCGCTTCTACGAATTCCAAAATGGGACGATCCGCGTGGATGGACAGGACATCCGCAGCTTCAATTTGCAGGCGTATCGCGGGCGGTTAGGCATTGTGCCGCAAGCGCCGTTCCTGTTCAGCGGTACGGTGATGGACAACATCCGCTACGCCCGCCCGGAAGCCAGCGACGCCGAGATCAGCGAGATCGCGCACAGCGTCGGCAACGGCGAATGGTTGGAGACGCTGCCCGACGGTCTGCAAAGCGACGTCGGCGAGCGCGGCGCGCGCCTGAGCATGGGGCAGCGGCAGTTGGTCAGTTTGCTGCGGGTGCTGGTGCAGAAACCGGCGATCTTCATCCTCGACGAAGCCACCGCCAGCATCGACCCGTTCACGGAGATGCAAATTCAGGAGGCGCTCGACCTGATTCTGTCGCAGTCGACCTCGATCCTGATCGCGCACCGCCTGAGCACCGTCCGCAGCGCCGACCGGATCATTGTGCTGGCGAATGGCAAGATCATCGAGCAGGGCAGTCACGATCAACTGATGGCGCAGGGTGGTCACTACGCGGAACTGTACAATACCTACTTCCGCCACCAATCGCTGAGCTACATCGAGAACGCGCGCGACATGTTCGCCGAAGCGGGGGATTAGGCGAAACCTCACTGCCAATCTGATTCTCGAATCAATGCGCAAAGGCGTTCGCTGGAACGCCTTTTTTGCTGCCTTTCACCAGCGACCCGGAAGGACAGGGCGAAACTGATCGAATTGGCAGTTGTGGCGAATTTCACACTCTGCCATAGTTTATGGGTCATCTGCTGGAATAAATGACCTAATCGACTGGCTCACGAGCGCGGAGGGGGAATGAAACATTTGCTGATCGCCGGGATCATGCTGGTGTTGGCGGCTTGCAGTTCTTCACCGGAAAGCTCATTCGCCGACCTGCCGCCGGGGGACGCGGCGCGCGGCGGACAGTTGTTCGCGGAAGGCGCGAATGGCGCTCCAGCGTGCGCGACCTGTCATACGGTCGACGGCTCCGAACTGACGGGACCGAGCTTGCAGCACTTCGGCGAGATCGCGCCGGTGGCGGACGCGGGGTCGGCGTCGCTGCAAGCATACGCCTACACCAGCATCACGCAGCCGAGCGCCTACGTCGTCAGCGGCTTCGGCAATACGATGTATACTCAATATGAGCGCCGATTATCGCCGCAGCAAATTGCAGATTTGATCGCTTATTTGCAAACGCTTTGAGGAGGAATACTCATGGACGTTGTACTTGTTCTTCTCCGCCTGATCCATATCGTCGCCGCGTTTGTCTGGTTCGGCGTCGGCTTCACGCAGACCTTCATCATTTCGCCTGCCGTCGCTGCATCGGGTGTGAACGGGATGCGTTTTGCGTTGAAGATGAATGAAAGCCGTCTCGCGCAGATGATCTTCCCAGCCGCTGCCGGGATCACGATGCTGGCGGGGATTCTGCTTTACATCGTCGGAAATGCGACCAGCCACTTCTCGCAGACCGGCAATATGGTACTCGGTATCGGCGCGGTGTTCGGCATCATCGCCGGAATTCACGGCGGAATGTTCACCGGGCGGGCGAGCAGCGCGCTCGGCGAGGCGATTAGCAAATATCTCACGGACGACGGGATCAGCCCGGAAGGCGCGCCGGTAATCCGCGAAAAGGCGGCATTTCTGGCGACGCACGCGCGCCTCGGCTTCTGGCTGATGGTGGTCGCGCTGATCGCTATGGGCAGTGCGCGCTATCTTTAAAAAACCGGGCGCAGCACGCTGCGCCCCTACGAACCTGAGGTTGATCGACGGCGCTCGCGAGCGCCGTTTTTGATTCCGTACGAATGCCCCAGCACGCGGTGCGGTTGATAGGGCGCTTCGAGCTGTTCCAGTTCCGCATTGCTGAGGTCGATGTCGAGCGCGGCAATCGCTTCGTCGAGGTGCTTCATCTTGCTCGCGCCGATGATCGGCGAAGTGACGGCAGGCTTATTCAGCATCCACGCCAGCGCGATTTGCGCCGGGGTGACGCCGTGAGCGCTCGCCAGCGCCTCGACCTGATCGAGCGTCTGGAAGTCGTTGTCGGCGTAATACATGTTGTGAGCGAAGGCGTCGCTCTGCGAGCGGGTGGTTTCGCCGCTTTTCTCGCGGGTACGGTTGCCCGCCAGAAATCCGCGCGCCAGCGGACTCCACGGGATGACGGCGATGCCCTGATCTTCGCAGAGCGGGATCATCTCGCGTTCTTCCTCGCGGTAGACGAGATTATAGTGATTCTGCATCGAGACGAAGCGCGTCCAGCCGTTGAGGTCGGCGCTGTAGAGCATTTGCGCGAACTGCCACGCATACATGCTGCTCGCGCCGATGTAGCGCGCCTTGCCCGCTTTGACCACGTCGTGCAGCGCTTCGAGCGTTTCCTCGATCGGCGTTTCGAGATCGAAGCGGTGAATCTGGTAGAGGTCGACGTAATCCGTGCCCAAGCGCCGCAGCGAGTCGTCGATGGCGTGCATGATGTGCTTGCGCGATAAGTCCGCGCTGGTTGGGCGAATCGCCCATTTGCCCGTGAACTTTGGTGGCGATGACCACTTCGTCACGCTGGGCGAAGTCCTTGAGCGCGCGCCCGGTGATCTCCTCGCTGACGCCGAGCGAATAGACGTTGGCGGTGTCGAAGAAGTTGATGCCCGCTTCCAGCGCGCGCTTGAAGAAGGGGCGGGCGGCTTCCTCGCCTAAGAAACCAGTCGCGCTGGTCGGGATCGCCGTAGGTCATGCAGCCGAGGCAAATCCGCGAGACTTTTAGTCCGGTCATGCCGAGATTTACATAGTCCATGTGCGTTCTCTCCTTGAGTGGATGACGAACGGATTTAACCATGATTACCGAGTTTATGCCGACAAGGTGTTAGGTCCATTGCGCTCGGCCGCTGCGGAAGTAGACGCCAATCGTCCCAAGACTTCCGGCGTCGACTTCAAAGGTGGCGTCGAGCGTTGAGGGTACAGAGCTTCGCGCGATTGCCCATGTATTTAATTTGCAGCAATTGCACCTCGACGGCAATATGTCCAAGTTGATCGAGCGCAAAGAGCTTAAACGAACACGTTGCAGATCCGTCATGGATCGGCGATTTCTGTCATCTTTGCCTCGCCTTGACGCGTTGTATCAAGATGCTCAAGTTGTAAGGAAGTCGTCTATCGCGCTACAGTCGTGAAACTGTTGTCGGCGATGTTTACCCACAAATCTGCCGCTCCGATTTTGTACCGACACTGCTACATAAAGCATGAGCCGAGGGATAATCATTGTATTCAACTTCTGAAAAGCTTCGAAGTGAAACAAGTTCAGGGGCGACTACCAATTATGACCGTTTTCTCGTCCAAGCTTGCATGCACTATGGTTAATCTTCGACTTCCACCGCCAGCGCGACCGCTTCCGCGCCGCCGAGACACAGCGCCGCGATGCCGCGCTTCAGCCCGCGATCCTTGAGCGCGTGGATCAGCGTGATCAGCACGCGCGCGCCCGATGCGCCCAACGGATGACCAAGGGCAATCGCGCCGCCGTTGACGTTGAGCTTCTCCAGCGGCAGTTCGTAGCCGTCGCGCTTCAAACCTTTCACGTCCGCCATGACCTGCGCGGCGAAAGCTTCATTGAGTTCGAACAGATCGACGTCGTCCATCGACCAGCCCGCGCGCTTCAGCGCTACCGGGATCGCTTTGACCGGGGCGTAGAAAATCCATGATGGCTCGACCGCCGCCTGCCCGTAGCCGACGATCCGCGCAATCGGCTGATGCCCGTGCTGGTCGGCGTAGTCGCGCGAGGCGACGACCAGCGCCGCCGCGCCGTCGTTCATGCCCGGCGCGTTGCCCGCTGTGACGCTGCCGCCCTGCTCGAAGGCAGCCGGGAGCTTCGCCAGCGCTTCCAGCGACGTATCCGGGCGGATGCCCTCGTCGTGGTTGACGACGATATCGCCCTTGCGCGACGCAATCGTCACCGGGACGATCTCGGCGTCGAATTTGCCGCTCTCAGTGGCGGCGGCGGCGTTCATGTGGCTGCGATAAGCGAGTTCGTCCATCTCCTCGCGGGTGACGCTCAACTGTCGGGCGATGAACTCGGCGGCGTTGCCCATGCCCCAATCGCAGAGCGAGCACCACAAGCCATCGCTTTGCAGCGAATCGCGCAGTTGGACGTGTCCGTACTTGTGCCCCATGCGGTGGGTGTCGTCGAGGTAGGGGGCGCGGCTCATGCTCTCGACGCCGCCCGCGACGTAGAGATCGCCGTCTTCGGCGCGGATCATGGCGGACGCCAGCATGACGGCTTTCAAGCCGCTGCCGCAGACCTTGTTGACGCTCACGCCGCCGACGCTGTCCGGCAAGCCCGCGCCGATGCTCACTTGGCGCGGCAGCGCTTGCCCGACGCCCGCGCTGACGACGTTGCCGAGCACCAGTTCGTTGATGTCGGCGGCGTCGACGCCGCTGCGCTCGACGGCGGCGCGCACCGCAACCTGTCCGAGTTCGGCGGCGCTCAACGACGAGAGCGCGCCCAGAAATTTGCCGGTCGGCGTGCGCGCCGCACCGAGAATCACTGCTTCACGATGGTTGGTCATGATTTTCCTGTCCGTAGAGTTCGATCCAAGCCTGTTTGATTTCTCGATAACTGTTTTCGAGCGAGTCGGGGATCACGCGGGTGCCGCCGACGACGGTCATGAAGTTCGAGTCGCCGTTCCAGCGCGGGACGACGTGAAAGTGGTAATGCTCGGCGATGCCCGCACCGGCTGCCGCGCCGACGTTCGCGCCGAGGTTGAAGGCAGCCGGATTGTAGACCTCACGCAGCGCTGCCATTGCCCGGTTGACCATCAGCATCTGGTCGGTCAGCGCTTCGAGCGACATCTGCTCCGGCGACTGGACGTGATCGTAAGGCAGGATCATCAGGTGACCGTTGTTGTAGGGATAGAGGTTGAGGGTCACAAAGACGTGCTCCGACCGCGCGATGACCAGCGTGTCGTTGTCGAAATCGGCGGCGAGCTGGCAGAAAACGCAGCCGTCGACCGGATGCTTTTCGCCGCGAATGTAAGCCATGCGCCAAGGAGTGTAAAGATGATCCATCGAGACGGGTACTCGCTCATGTTTCAGACGGTCGGATTATAGCACGCGGCAGGCGCATTGACGTTCACGATAGGCGGGTTGGAACTATCAGAACATCTCCGTTTTGCGCATGATGAGGCGATTTTGCTCACATTGGGGCTAGAATGATCGTTATTCATAGCAACAACAAAATCGCTGCACCGGTCAGGTGGGCAAAAGACAAAATAGTCACTTTAAGGGGGTCGCATGAGTACGTGGTTTAGGTCACGAACTGGCACGATTGCGCTGCTCGTCTTTTCGGCCGTCGTCGGACTAATCCTCTTTTATCTGCTGGTGGCAGCGGGTCAGGATTCGTTTTCCGAACGCTCAGTCAGCGCTAGCCTGCTGATCATGGGCTTCCTGATCTTCACAGTCGGCGGTTTTCTGTATACCGGTCGGGCGATCTGGAAGCTGCCGGTCGGTCAAACGCTGCTCTATCTCTACTGGGAGCGCGGCTTCGTCATCGCCGCTTTGCTGGCGAACGTCTTGGGCTTAGTCCTGCTCGATGACGTGCTGGCGGCGGGCGGTGTTGCGCTGCTCGCCCGCATCGGCACGGTGACGTATCTGATGGGAGCGGCGGTCGTGTTGGTCGCCGAGAGCGCGTTCGTCGGTAAACAGGAGTGGAATTACGCGCAGGTCGTCTTGTACGTCGTGCTGGCTTTTCTGGCTCAGGCGTGCATCGGCGCGGCGCTGCTCAACAGCGGGCTGGTCGCCGCGTGGGTGGCTTGGGCGGTGATCCTCTGGAATATCTGGGCTGCCTCGTGATTCTGGCGCTGTTTAGCCCGCGTAATATCTATTTCCCGGCGGTGCACCATATCGCGCCGCTGCTGATCGGGATCGCGCTGCTGGCGCGATTTTAGCCCTTGAGCGCGCCGGAGATCATCCCGGCGATGAACGAGCGCTGGAAGAAGGCGTAGACGATCAACACGGGCATAAAGACCATTATCGAGGCGGCTGCCATGACCGGCACGTCGGCGGAGTAGCGCCCGCGCAGCAGCGCCAAGCCGACCGGCAGCGTCCGCAGATCGCCGGATGCCATCACCAGCACGAGGAAGAACTCGTTCCACGTCCACATGAACAGCAGCACTACCAGCGAAAGCAGCGCGGGGCGCGAGAGCGGAAACAGGATGCGCCAGAGGACGCCCCATGTCGTGCAGCCGTCGACCACCGCCGCATCGACCAGTTCGGACGGCATGTTCTTGAAGTTGGCGCGCATCCAGAAGGTGCCGAAAGCGAAACTCGAGCGCGACCTGCGGCAGAATCAGCGCCCAGTAGCTGTTGCGCAAGCCGAGATCGCCCATGATCTGCCAGAGCGGGATGATCACCGCCTCGAACGGCACCATCAAGCCGAGCAGGATGATCAGCAGCAGCAGATTATCGCCGGGGAAGCGGAACATGCCGAAGCCGAAACCGGACATGGTGGAAAGGATCGTCGAGATGATCACTACGGGAACGACGATGATCAAACTGCTGCCGAAATAGCTGCCAAACCGTGCGCCGTTCCACGCTTCGACGAAGTTGTCGAAATTCCACTGCTGGGGCAGGGCGAAGGGACTGCTGGCAAGCTCGCCGGTGGTCTTGAAAGCGGTGAAGATGATGCCGATGAATGGCAGCAGCGCCGCGATCAGGAAGACGGTCAGGATCAGGTAGGTGAGGGCGGTACGCGCCGGACTGCTACGCATCGGCTTCGCCTCGCGCTTGCAGCCAATTGACCGTCGCCGAGACGACCACGATCACCAGCGCCAGCGTGACGGCAATCGCCGCGCCGTAGCCCGCCCGATTGCGCTGGAAAGTTTGCTGGTAGACCAGATAGCTGGTGACGTAGGTCGTCTTGCCGGGACCGCCGTTGGTCAGCACGAAGACGAGGTCGAAGACGCGCAGGGCAGCGATGAAAGTCAAGACGAAGGCGACCAGAATCTGCTGACGCAAGCCGGGCAAGGTCACGTAGCGGAACTGCTGCCACGCGTTCGCGCCGAAGACGACCGCCGCCTCGTAGAGTTCGTTGTTGATCCCCTGCATCCCGGCGAGGAACAGCACCATGCACAGCCCGTATTCGACCCACGACCCGACGATGCCGACGGCGTAGCGGGCGTAGGTGAAATCGCCAAGCCAAGGGCGCACCCACGACTCCAAGCCGACGGCGGCGAAGACCTGATTGATCGGACCGTCGAGGGTGAACAGCCAGCGCCAGATGATGCCGACGACGACCGCGCTCATCACCTGCGGGATGAACAAGCCGGTGCGAAACAGCGCCATCCCGCGCAGCTTGGTGCGCGTCATCAGCGAGGTCAGGAACAAGCCGATCAGGATCGGGATGATGGTGTAGAAGATGACGAAGAAGGCGTTGTTGCTGATCGCGCGGAGCACGTCCGGGTCACGGATCAGTTCGGCATAGTTGGCGAAGCCGATGTAAGTCGGCTCGCTGAAGCCCGTCCAGTCGAAGAAGCTGTAGCGGACGGTACTGAAGATCGGCAGCAGGACGAAGGCGACGTAAATGATGAAGCCGGGCAGGATGAACAGGTACGCCTGCTTGCCGTTGCGCAGCGCGCCGCTGTTGCTGGGCGGGTTAAGCGCGCGGATCACGCGCTGCGTGAAGGTAAGGGCTGGTTGGCGCCGAGGTTCAGAGTTAATCATTCGTGGATTCGTTGTGCCGATTGGGGTACGGTGTAGGGGCGGGTTTTAAACCCGCCCCTACGTGAATATACCTGCAAACTTGCCTTACGACGAAGCGCCCGCTTCGTAATCCGCCTGCACTTCGTTGACGAATTCTTCCGGCGTGACGACTTTCGCCGCCAGTTCTTGAATCCGCGAGCCGATGTCCGGCAGCGTCCAGTCGAAATACTGCCCGACCTTATCGGCGGCGCTGATCGTGTTCCATGCGTGGACGAGGTCGGCGGTGAGCGTGCCCTCGGTCAGCTTAGCGTCGTCGACGGCGATGGCGGGCAGGAAACCGGCGTCAAAGAGCACATTGGCGGCGTCGGCGCTGCTGACAAAGTCGATGTACTGGGCGGCGAGGTCGGCGTTAGCGCTGGTCGCGCGGATGCCGTAGCCTAAGCCAATCCCGCCAATCGTCGGGGCGACGGCTTCGCCCATCGGCGACGGCAGCAGGAAGAAGCCGACGTTATCTTCGCCGAGCACGTCGGTGATCGAGCCGGAGTTCCAGCTTCCGGCGAGCCACATGGCGCTCTTGGCGCTGGTGAATTCGCCCAGCGCGCCGGTGTCGTTGTCCATCCCGGCGAAACCGGGCGAGAAGTAACCTTCGTCGATCCAGTCGACGAAGGTTTGCGCGCCTTCAAGATTGCCCTCAGTCTGGAACGTGCCACCGGGTTGGCGGTAGATCATGGCGTTGATGGCGTCGAGGTCGGAATAGACGTGCGCCAGCGCGCCGTAGGTGTGAATACCGGGCCAGCCTTCGAGGTTGCCGAAGGTGATCGGCACGAGGTTCGCGTCCTTGATGGTCTGGAGGTCGGCGACGAGGTCCTCCCACGTCGCGGGCACTTCAAGACTGAGATCGCTGAAGATTTGCTTGTTGTAGAACATGGCGACGACTTCGGCGGTCACGGACATGCCGTAGAGCTTGCCGCTGCCGACCTGCGAGCCGTCGTCGGTGACCATGTTACGCCCGTGCAGGCCCATCCCGTAGCGGCTCCACCAGTCGTATTGATCGGCGTAGTCGTTCAGCGGGAGCAGCAGCCCGGCTTTGACGAGCGCCGCCATGTTGGTCAAGCCCTGATTGATCATCGCTACGTCGGGACCGCTGTCCTGCGAGAGTTCGCGCGGCAGCAGCAAGCCGAGGTCGTCGGTGCTGTAGGCTTCGCGTTGGATGGTCACGCCGGGGTGATCGGCTTCGAACTGAGCGTCGAGCTGCTCGATCATCGCCTGCTCGGAGTCGCGCGTCCAGTTATCCCAGACGACCAGCGTCGTGCTGTCCTGAGCGGCAGCCGGAACCAGCCCGATCAGCAGCAGCGCCGATAGGGAGAGAAGAATCAACGAACGTCGATTGAGTCGCATCTAAACACCTCATCACCTTCAAAATCGTAATCTGTATGTAAAGGTACAGCCTGAATATAGCATATCTTGCCTAAAATCCCTGATCCACGCCAGTCCATCCGGTGGTTAAGCGTTGGTCAAGTTGCACGATGTCGATGCTGCGGGGGGGCGGAGCGATGTGATAGAATTCGCAACGAGATTCATAGAGGATGCGTTGGATGTCGGAACTCACGGGCGAGCGACTGCAAACCGCCTTAGCGCCACGAGCAATCCACTACTACCAGCAAACCGGGAGCACCAACGATCACGCGATGGCGTGGTTGGAGGAAGGCGCGCCGGTGGGCGGCAGCATCGTCATTACCGACGAGCAGTCGCACGGGCGCGGACGGTTGGGGCGGGGGTGGTATGCTCCTGCCGGGACGGCGCTAACGTTCTCGTACATCCTGCGCCCACCCTCGAACATGCTGACCTACGTCGGCATGATGGGCGCGCTGGTGGTCTGCGAGTTGGTGGAGACCTTCAACGTCAAGGCGGGCATCAAGTGGCCCAACGACGTGCAAATCGACGGGCGCAAGCTGTGCGGCGTGCTGCCGGAAGCCTGCTGGCGCGGCGCGGAACTGCGCGGCGCGGTGCTGGGCATCGGCATGAACGTGCGCGTTGACTTCGCCGGAACGGAATACGAAGATACGGCGATCAGCCTTGAGACGGTCTCCGGGTCGCTGGATCGGCTGGTTTTGCTGGAACACCTGCTAGAGCGGTTGGATTATTGGTCGCTGCGGCTGAACTCGGAAGCGCTGTACGAAGGCTGGCGCAGCCGGTTGGCGATGTTGGGGCGGCGCGTGTCGATCAGCCGGATCGACGGGCAAGTCGAAGGCGTCGCCGAGGCAGTGGATCGCAACGGCGCGCTGCTGATCCGCAGCGACAGTGGGACGCTGCACCGGATGATCGCCGGGGACATCGCGCTAGGGTAGCGTTGATCGAGTTCATTTCTGTTGCTGGCTTATTCCGGGTGCTTCCCTGACAACCGTTTTTGCTCAGCACTCAGTACTCGGTACTCAGTACTGGAGGATTTTATGGGGATTCGGCTGGACTGGGAAATCGAAGCCGAACAGGAACATCGTCAGCAGAGCGCGGGCGAAGACCCGGAGGCGCGGCGCAAGCGGCGGCGGGCGCGGCTGCGCTTGTTGCTCGTCTTGTTCGTCCTGCTGGCGTTGATCGGCGGGGCGGTGGGGGCTGTCGCGCTGCGGCTGCATCAAGCCGATTGGGAGACGGAGCAACTGCTGCGTGATTCGGTCACTGCCGAAGTCGCCCTCCTGCGAGTTGGCGATCAAAATGCGTTTCTCAATCTACAGCGCAGCGCGACCGACGATTGGCAGCAGCAGCAGCAGGCGACTTTCGCCCGCTATCAGGCGCTCAAGCAGGCGGGGCGGATCAACTTGACCGGGCAAATCCTCGGCGCGACGGTCGACGGGAATCGGGGACGGGTTCAGGTCGAGGAAATCATCGACGGCGCTCCCTATGGGCGGGTCTGGTTCTACTGGCATTACGACGACGGCTGGTATCACGTGCCGCCGGATTACACCTTCTGGGGCGCGGCGCAGACGCTCACGGCGGACAACGTGACGGTACATTATCACGAAATCGACGCGGACACGGCGCACGCCGTCGCGCTGAGCGTCGCGCTGTGGTTGCAGACCGCTTGCAGCGCGCTCACCTGCGCGCCGCCGCCCGCGCTGACGGTCGAGATTATCCCTGATCCGACGCTGCAAGTGGGTTGGTCGCCTGCGGGCGACTGGACGCTGCAACTGCCATCGCCTTACGTCGGCGGTGCGCGTCTGGATCAACTATTCGACAGCGGAACGCAGGTCAACGCGGCGACGCTGCTGGCGGATCGGCTGCTGGCTGGTTTCAGCCCGCTCTATCCTGCCGATGCTGCTTTCTTGAAACAGGCGATCAGCGACTGGTTGGTCAAGCGCTTCGCGCAGGTCGAAACCAACAGCTACCTGATCAGCAGCTTGGCGGAGAATTACGGTGACGCGGCGGTCGGGAAGCTGCTGCAATCGCTCCAGCCTGCGTCCGACATCAGCGCGATCAGCAGCGCGACCGGCACCTCGCTCGACGCCGCCAGCCTCGACTGGCGCGATTTCCTGACGTGGCGGCTGACGCTCGAACAGAACTTGGACGCCGAGCGCGACGAGACCAACTTCCTTGCGCTCTACGACGTGACCGACGAAGCCGTTCGCACTCAAGCCTACGCCCGTTTCAGCAGCGGAGAAAACAGCGATCCACGATTGGTTGTGTCGGTGGTCAGCGAGCGAGACGCCAACGGGACGCCGGAGCTTCGCGCGACCGTGCAGGTGGGCGATCCCGCGACCAGCCAAGAAGACGTGATCTTCCGTTTGGTCGACGGCGGCTGGAAGCGCGCCAGCTAAACGAATAAACTCAACGCAAAGACGCAAAGAGATAAAGGAAGGCGCAAAGTAGGGGCACGGCGCACCGTGCCCCTACTAAACGTTGTTCCCGCAAATCTTCATCGCATCATTTGAGGGGGTGGGGAACATTGAGGAGATCGTTTTTGAACGGATCGTCTGCGTGACCCACAAGTCTGCTTTTCTCCCCTCTCTCCGTTTACGTGGGAGAGGGGTCGGGGGTGAGGGGCTTGGACCGTTCCCGCAACTTCTCACCCCTTAATTTGCCACTTGTAGCAGCGCCGAGTATTTTTGCGCTAGAATGAAGAAAAGTGCTTTAGGAGTGGGAACGATGAACCTTGACGAGCTGCGCAGCAGTACGCAAGCAGGTACCGAAATTGACGCCGACGAAGACGCCTTCATGTTTGACGACGTGCGGGAAGAGCGCCATTTCCTCGGCATGACCGCCGTCGAGCGGATGTTCCTCTCGATTTTCCTGTTTATGAATATTTGCGTGCTGGGGCTGGCGCTGCTGCTGGCGACCGGACGCTTAGTGCTCTGACCAGACGAGCGCGGCAACATCTTTCGACTGGCTGCCGCGCCCGCGCGCTTCCTAGCTTATCCCCTCAATTAGCCCGCTGGACGGAGCAGGAGCCGGTCGGTGGTCGCTTGTTCGACCGCGCCGCGACTCCAAAGCATGGGATGCGAGTCGATCTGAATCCACGACTCGATCATGTCGTCGTAATGCGGGTTGCCCGGATGTCCACTCTCCCCGGTTGTGGTGATAAACAAACTGTTATCGAAATTTGCCACGTCGACGATCATCCGCATCGACGGCAGCGATTGGACTTCGAAATTGCCTGACGCGGGTGACCAGTCGGTCGCGTTGACGCTGACCGTGCTGCCGCTGACGGGATACGGTCCCCGATTGACCAGACTTTCGAGCAAGCTGACGCCGCTCGCGCCGAGCGGATTGCTGACAAAGGTCGCCGTGTGCAGCTTGCCCCAACTCCATTCCGACGGATTATTGCCCATCGCCGCGACGGTCGCGTTGAGCGCCTCGCTCAGCGAGCGTGACAAAATATCGTCGCGGGTTTCGACCACGTTGGGCGTGCGGGCGTCATCCCACCAGACGTTTTCGGGATCCGCCATCAGCCGCAGCGCCGACCAGAGTTCGTGGTTGTCGGCTTGGATGTCCTCCGGCAGTTGATCGTCAAACAGGTTGGCGAGCAGGCGCACGTTGAACTCGGCGAAGAGGGCGGCTTGCGCGCTGTCGGCATCCATCTTGGCGTCCCAATCGATCAGGAAGTCGCGCGCCTCGCTGACCGAACCGGGTCCAAGCTGTAAATCGGCGAGGTAGGACAGTATCCCCTCGGCGTTGAGGTCTTTGTTGTCCCCTTGAATGTGCTGGTAGCTCGCCACGCTGTTGGGTGCGTACTGCTTGAGCAGTTCGGTGATCCGTTGGGCGCGCTCGCCGTAGGCGGCGTCGTAGCTCAGTAGATAGTTGGCGTCGACGCCGAGCTTGGCGGCAAGCTGATCGTAGT
The DNA here is from genome assembly GCA_963826685.1 of uncultured Chloroflexia bacterium. Classification (GTDB taxonomy): domain Bacteria; phylum Chloroflexota; class Anaerolineae; order Aggregatilineales; family Phototrophicaceae; genus Flexifilum. The sequence goes on from CAWGYC010000017.1 coordinate 556,440, forward strand.
ATTCGGGCGGGACGACCGCTTGATTGGCGGTGACGATGTAGTCGCGCGCCGGGTTGAGGATGCGCGGCAGGTCATCGAAGGGGATGAACCCCTGCCAAACGTCGGCGTCGCTGGTGGCGGTCGTCGGCAGCAGCCCGGTATACCCGGCAGGACGAATGGGGATGCGTCCCGGCGTCTGGTAGCCGATGTTGCCGTTCACGTCGGCGTAGACGAAGTTCTGCGACGGCACGTCCCATAAGCTGAGGGCGGCGCGGAACTGTTCCCAATTGGCGGCGTTGTCGAGCAGCCTGACCGCCCCGAACAGCGTGCCGGGATCGTTACCCGTCCAGCGCAGCGCCATCGGGTCGTCGTTGTTGAAGCCGAGCGGCTCGCCGGTGGTCTTGTCGATCTGGTTGTCGTTGATGATCGGTCCGAGATGCGTCTCACGTACCTGAATGGTCAGCGGGTCTTTGCCGTCGCCAAAGTGGATGGTCTCGTCGTGGACAGTCATGTCACGCCATGCGCCATTCCAGCGATATTGCAGCGGGTTATCCGGGTTGACGCTGATCAGGTAGAGGTCTTGCACGTCAGCGCCGACGTTGGTCACGCCCCACGCGATATGATCGTTGTGACCGACGATTACGCCGGGCGACGGCGAGAGCGCGAAGCCGACTACGTCCAGCGGGCAGGTCGTCGAGACGGGCAGGCAGTGCAACCCGATCTCGTACCAGATCGACGGCATTACAATGCCGAGGTGCGGATCGTTCGCCAGCAGCGGCGTGCCGTTCTCGGTCAGCTTGCCGGTGGCAACCCAGTCGTTGCTGCCGATGCCGGGATCGAAGCCGCTGGCGGGCTGGACGCTGCCCGCCATGACCAGATCGGCGGGCTTCGCCGATGCGCGCGTCGCCGCATCCGCCGAGCCGTCAACCGCGTTGAGCGGCGTCGGCTTGAGGCTGTCCGCCGTGACCGGGAGGTCTTCAAGATAGAGGATGGTCGGGCGGTCGCCGAAGGGGAAGGGCGGCGTATAGTCCGCCGTCATCTCGGCACCGATGCTGTTATAGAGCTTCTGGCGAATCAGTTCGTAGCTGTAGCTGTCGGTCAGATTCCACGCCATCACCTTGCCCCAGACCAGCGTATCAACCGGCGTCCATGGCGCGATGGGGATGCTGACGCCAGTCAGACCGAGCAAGCGATACTCGACCGCCAACGCTTCCGGCGTGCGGTTGAGGATGTAGGCGTTCACGCCGTCGGCGAAGGCTTGCAGCATCGCCCAATCGTCGGGGCTGAGGCGGGCGGCTTCGGCTTCGGCAGTTCGCCGCCAGCCGACGGTGCGGATGAAGACGTCAGTTCCGAAGACGTCAGCGTTCTTTCCGGTCAATTCTTCAATCGAGCCGTTGCCGGTGTGACGGTAAAACTCCATCTGCCACCAGCGATCCTGTGCTTGGACGTAGCCTTGCGCGAAGTACAAGTCGTGAACGGTGCTGGCGTAAAGGTTGGGGATGCCCAAATCGTCGCGCAGGATTTCGACCTCCGCATTCAACCCGGCGACGTCGAGCGTGCCGCTGGTTTGCGGCATGGGACTGTTGAGCGTATCGCTGGCGATCACAAAGCCGCCAGCGAGCGCCACGACGAGGATCAACAGGACGAACAGCAGAACAGCGCGCAGCAGTTTCATGCCGGGTTTGCTCCTAGATAGGTTTCGAAAAAGGCGGCGAGACGGCTTTCGTATTCTTGGGGCTGGAGGAATATGGCGCGGACGTGATCCGCGCCGGGGACGATCCAAGGCTCGACTGTGCCGCCTTGCGCGCGAATGGCGTCGGCGAGATCGTAGGCATACTGGACGCTGAGGCGGGTATCGGCAGCACCGTGCGTGATGTAAACCGGGCGACCGTTGAGCTTGGCGATAGCTCCCAACGGGCTGAGCGATCCCAGATCGTCGCCGGAGATCAGCTTGCCGATCCAGACGGCGCTGTCGGCGAGCACGGTCGGGTAGCCGTTGCGCGCCAGTTCGGCTTGGGCGGCGACGTGAAGGTCGGCGTAGCTGCTGTCCTCCCACGTGGCGGCGACGCGCGGTTCTTCGCCCATCGCGATCAGGGCGGTCGCCGCGCCCAACGAGGTACCGAACAAGCCGATCTGTTCGGGCGCGACGCCTTGATCGCTGACCAGCCAATCCCATGCGCCGAGCACGTCACGGTATTCTTCGGTGCCACCGGCGTAGCGCCCATCCTCGATCTGCGAGTCGCCTTGATCGCGCAGGTCGATCAGCAGGGTGTTGAAGCCATTGCGGTGCAGCATCCCCGCCGCCAGCAGGATCGACGGGCTGCGTCGGCAGCCGCCCAAGCCGTGTACGAGGATCACAGTCGGCGTGGTCGTTGTGTCAGCCGCACCCGCGCCAGCAATCCACCACGCGGCGATGTTCAGGTGATCGTCGCGGCTAGGAAAGCTCACTTCTTGGTAGTCGGGCATCAAGTAAGGGGTCGGGTCGACGCCTTCGGACAGCGTAAAGGCGGCGGGCGTGTTGGCATATTCGACCGGATCGTTGTCGCAGTGAGGGGCGACATCCGTCAGCCGGTTGTAGACCATCACCCCGACGACAACGTAGCCGATCACCACGAGTGCCACCACGCTTACGCCCACGATAATCAGCCATTTTTTCATCGAAGATCGCATCCTTAAAGCTGTAATTATCAAACAAAGGTTAGATTGAGCATTGCCGATGATTTGTACATCGATTATGGGTTTCGTTCAAGTGGATGGGGTTGCCGTTAGCGCGTCGAACTGCGCCTGAATATCGTTGGCGTAGCGTGCAGCGTCTTTAGCATGATCACCTGCTGGCGCGAGGTCGAGGTAATGCAGAAAGTCTGCCAGCGCATCACGGCGGGCGTCGATGCCTGCAGGGACGCTGTTGTCGAGGATGCCGCGATAGTAGTAGGCGTCGGCATAATCGGGATCGAGTTCGAGTGCGTGGTTGTAGTCGGCGAGGGCGCGATCCCACTGGTGTAGCGACATAATCTGCTGACCGCGCTCGACATATAGCGCCGGATCGTCAGGATCGAGCGCTATCGCTGCATCCATATCGGCAATCGCCTCGTCATAGCGAAAATCTAGTGCATAGAGTTGGGAACGCTTGGTAAAAAGCAGGCTTTTGTCCGCGTCGTCCGCACTTACTATTGTGTCATCAAGTAAATTGAAAGCGCGTTCTTCCTGTTCATCTTGAAAATATGCCCACGCGAGATTAACCGTCGGCGCGGTTTCGCCGCTGAAATACGGCAGATAGGCTTCAAGACGCTCAATTGCCTTCGCGTATTGGTGGGTGACGATTCGACAGGTGCTTTCGTAAAAAACCAGCTTCGAGGTGATGTCAATTAATGCTGGCTCGTGAATGAAATCTTCATCAAGTGGTACACCGAGATTGATTTGTGCATAACTACAGTCTCCGCCAGCGTAGACGGTCAGACCGACCAATGCGCGAATCAAGTCTTGGACTAAGAACAAATCTCCGGGCGTAAAAGTGAGCGAAAATTCATTTTCATGGAGAAACGGGATGATAAAGGGTTCGTCGGCTGCGGAACGATAATTTTCTAGCTGTATCGCAAGTATGACTTGATTGTCTCTGGGTTGAGTGAGTGTAAACGCAATATCGTAATTTTCCGGCACAGAATCAACGTCGTAGGCATCCCGACAGTTAGGAAGTATGGCGGTATAGAGACCCATATCGAGATTGTATTCGCTGAAGAAATAATTCGCATAGGCGTTCACGCGATAATCGGAGTCGAATTTCACTGGGATTATTTGAGGCTGTTCATCCCACGTTTTGCAATCAGCCTGTGCGCTTAGGCGCGTTGGAACTGAGAGGAGCAACCCAAACATGATGGCGCAAACAAAACAAATGGGGTGCATCACTATTCTAAACGGTCGCATCGGGCGCATTCGCAAAGAGAGCACTTACGTTTAGGGTGATCGCGGGTAGACAGATGAAGCTGAGCGAGTCGCTTTCGCTATATTCGCGCGGTGGGGCGAACTGTCCGGGCGCTTCGAGGACGTAATGGCGCAGCTTGCGCGTCGCCGGATCGATCACGGCGTATTCGGCAGGCACGGCGATCAATCGATAGAGGCGCGAGATAATCCATTGATGGAAATTACTGGGCGCGGTCGTCACGTACAGCACTCCCTCAATGATTTCATAGCGGCTGCCGTCTTCAGGGAGCTGTTCCTAATCCGCATACGTCCAGCTGCCCTGCACGGGTCCGCGCACACTGGTGGCGGTCTCAGTTGGAATCGGTAACGTCGTCATCACTGCTCCTGACCCTAAACAGGATCACGAAATTAGTGTAGCACAATCCGTGCCGCTGCTCTACGAGTATGCGCCGAAATCAGTGTTCAGATAATAGCTCAAGTGTGCTAAAATAGCTTTATTAACGGAGGGTGTACGAGCGTTTGAAAAGCTGGATTTCGGAAGCAATTTCAAGTATAATAGAGCGATCAAGTGAGGTGTATTTTTTTGAGAAACTCTAGACCCTGCTGGTCGAAACTGATCGAAAGAATCCGCTTTTTGCCCGCGAAGGTGCGCTCACCACAACTCGGCTAGAGTACGAAAGGAGTTAGCGCTGTGCTGCACGGCGGAGCACTAGCGCAGTGAACCCTATGGTTGATTACATTGGTTCGGTTCGTCCTGTCAGCATCAATGAGGAGATGCGCGGCAGTTACCTCGATTACGCGATGAGCGTGATCGTCGCGCGCGCGCTGCCTGATGCCCGTGACGGCTTGAAGCCGGTGCATCGGCGCATTCTGTTCGCGATGTACGACATGGGCATTCGGGCGAACTCGTCGTATAAAAAGAGCGCCCGTATCGTCGGCGAGGTGCTGGGCAAGTATCACCCGCACGGCGACAGCTCGGTCTACGACGCGATGGCGCGCATGGCGCAGGATTTCTCGCTGCGTTACATGTTGGTCGATGGACAGGGTAACTTCGGCAGCGTCGACGGCGACAGCCCGGCGGCAATGCGGTACACCGAGGCGCGGCTGGCGCGGCTGGCGGAGGAAATGCTGGTCGACATCGACATGAACACGGTCGATTTCGGCGATAACTACGACGGCACGCAGCAAGAGCCGCTGGTGCTGCCCGCGCGGCTGCCGAATATGCTGCTCAACGGCGCGAGCGGGATCGCCGTCGGCATGGCGACCAACATCCCGCCGCACAACTTGCGTGAACTGGCGGCGGCAATCACCTATTTGATCGACAACTACGAGCGCTACGACGAGATCAGCGTTGACGACTTGATGCAGTTCGTCACCGGACCGGATTTCCCGACCGGGGCGCTGGTGGTCGCGGGGGACGAACTGAAGGAAGCCTACGCGACCGGGCGCGGGCGCGTCGTCATTCGCGCTAAAGCGGAGGTCGAGGAATCGAAGAGTGACCGCTTCCGCATCGTCTTCAACGAGATTCCCTATCAGGTTGGCAAGGTCGCCATCATCGAGCGAATCGTGCAGTTGGTGCACGACGACCGCATCACGCAGATCGCCGACCTGCGCGACGAGTCCGACCGTCACGGGATGCGCTTGGTGGTCGAACTCAAGGCGGGCGCGCAGCCGCTCAAAGTCCTGAATCAGCTTTACAAATACACGCAGCTTCAGAGCACCTACAGCATTCAAATGCTGGCGCTGGTCAACGGCGAGCCGCGCACGCTGAGTTTGAAACGGATGCTGCAAATTTACGTCGAGCATCGGTTCGACGTGATCACGCGGCGTTCCGAGTTCGAACTCGACAAGCGGCGGGCACGGGCGCACATCCTCGAAGGACTGCTCAAGGCGCTGTCGAGCCTCGACGCGATCATCCGCACGATTCGCGCGGCGGACGATACGGATGGGGCGCGCGCCAGCCTAATGAGCAACTTCGACCTGAGCGAGCCACAGGCGAACGCGATTCTCGACATGCAGCTCCGGCGGCTGGCTGCGTTGGAGCAGCAGAAGCTCCAAAACGAATTTGACGAAGTGATGACGCGGATCGGCTATCTTGAGGATTTGCTGGCATCCCCGGCGAAAATTCTGGCGCTGATCCGCGAGGACATTGGCGAAGTCGCCGAGAAATACGGCGACGACCGCCGCACGGACGTGATCTACGGCGTCAGCACCGAGTTCGACGAAGCCGACCTCGTCCGCGACGAAGAAGTCGCGGTCTTGCTTTCGCGGCAGGGCTACATCAAGCGCGTGCCTTCGACCGCCTACCGCTCGCAGCGGCGCGGCGGCAAGGGCGTGATGGGGATGCTGACCAAAGACGAAGACGGCTTAGTCGACATCGTGATCGCCAACAGTCTCGATACGCTGCTGTTCTTCACCGATTGGGGCAAGGTTTACAGCGAACGCGCCTTCGCCATCCCTGAGGCGGCGCGGGCGGGCAAAGGCACGATGGTTCACAGCATTCTGGCGCTGGGCGCGGACGAGCACATCACGGCGATTGTGCCGGTGTCGTCGTTCGACAGCGATGGCTGTTTTGTGCTGGCGACCCGCTTCGGGCGGATCAAGCGCGTCGATCTCGAAGACTTCGCGGCAGTGCGTCCCAGCGGATTGATCGCGATGTCGCTGGATAACGGCGACACGCTCAACTGGGCGAAGCACACCAATGGCGACCAACACGTGATCCTCGTCACCGAAAACGGACAGAGCATTCGCTTTCACGAAAAGCACATTCGCGTGATGGGGCGTCAAGCGGGCGGTGTCAATTCGATCCGCTTGGTGGGCGAGGACGTGGTCGTCGGCATGGACGTGGTCGAGCCGGACGATACGCACGTCTTGGTGATCACGCGCGACGGCTACGGTAAGCGGACGCCGATTGAGGAATACCGCGTGCAGGGGCGCTACGGATCGGGAATTTTGACGCTGGCGCGCAACGAGAAGACGGGTCCGGTCGTCTCGATGCACTGCATCAACGCCAAAGACGACATCCTGATTATCACCAGCGGCAACGTTATCTTGCGCACGTCGCTGGAGCAAATCCGCGAGATCGGGCGCAATACGCAGGGCGTGAAGGTGATCAACCTAGAAGACGACGACGAGATCGTCGGCGTCGCGGTGATGGATGGCAGCGGTGAGAGCGTCAGCGGCGAAGAAGGTCGACCCGACGTGAATGGCGCGACGGCGAACGACGATGGTGACCATCGCCGAAGCCTAAGCGCATCATAAGGGTAGGGTGTAACCTTGCGGTTTCCAAACCTGCCTCAACGAGTGTAATGCAATCAAAAAAGCCCCGCACGCAGCGGGGCTTTTGTTTTCGGATCTGAGATTGGCGCGAAGCTTACTCTTCTTCTTCCTCAGCGCGGGCGCGGGCGATGATTTCCGGCTCGGCAGCGGTGCCTTCACCCTCTTCGCCTTCCTCGGTTTCCTCAACCAAAGCGCGGATCGGGCTAATGCGCGCGATCATTTCGTCGCCGTCGTTGAGGATGGTCAGGGTCGAAGGCACGTCGAGATCGCGGACGTAGATCGCGTCGCCGACTTCGGTCAACCCGGAAATATCGACCGTGATCGAGTCCACCAAGTCGGCGGACAGTGCCTCGACCGAAAGCGTGGACAGAATGTGGACGAGCACCGCCTGACGCAGTTCAACAATTGTGCTTGCGCCGACCAGATGTACCGCGACTTCGGTCGTGATGCGGGTCGAGGCATCGACGGCGAGGAAGTCGACGTGCAGGATGGTGCCGCGAATCACGTCGCGCTGAACCTCACGGGTGATAACGGATTGGGTCTTGCCATCGAAATTGACGTTGATCAGGTGCGTGCCGCCTGCGTCCCGCAGCGCGATTTCGAGCGGACGGTAAGGGATTTGTACGTTCACCGGGTCGAACCGCGCGCCGTAGATGACTGCCGGTACCAACCCCTGCACGCGAAGCTGGCTCACTTTTTTGCCGACCACGCTGCGCGATTCGGCTTCAATATCATAGGTTGTTGCCACGAGACAAACTCCTTAGCTCAGGGGGTGACCTGAGGAAACAGGCTACTGCCAACACGGTCAGAAAGTAAGAGCATTCTAGCGATAGCCGCTGCTCACGTCAATGCTGAAAAACAGTGCTGAGTGCTGAGGACTGAGTCAAGAACAGTACCAAGTCATGGGTGATGCGAAACGCAATTGAACTACAAAGGACACGGAGGACATGGCGAGGGAAAACTCAGTCGCAGCGGCGGTAGAGCAGCGCGTTGCCGCGTTTCCCGGCAATTTCGACGATGCCTAAGTCGCGGAGGCAGTATGTCATCTTCTGGGCGGTGCTGCGCGGCTGGTGGATTTGTGCTGCCAGTTCCTTCGTGTCGAACGGGGACGGCAGGTCGGCGGGCAGGAGGGCGGCGAAAGCGGCGACGGTCGGAAGCGGAACGATACCAACCACCTCGATCAAGCGGCGGTCGTGGATGCTCCAATGCTGCCGTCGCCAACTGCCCTGACCATCGTCCACCCAGATTTGCTCCTCGCGGATCAGCACGACCTCAAGCCGGAAGTTGGGCTGCTGCACCATTCCCGGCAGCCGAACGAGTTCGGCGAACAAGTCGTAGACCGTCCCGCGCTTGGGTGATTTGCGGCTGCGGATTTCGCCGTCGGTGTTAATGCGGGTGATGGTGCGCGTCTGCGCAATTGGATAGACGACCTGTACCGTGTGCCGGTCGAGCAGGGCGGCGAGCTTGCGCTTCATGCTGCCGAGGTGGCGCGTCTGAATCTCGATGCAGCGCGGATCGGCGTCCGGTGGGCGCAGGATGTCGATCACGTAGCCGTCGAGCGCGCATTCGAGCAGGTCGCCGGGTTGGGCATAGTAGGCTTTCAGCGCCGCGTGCAGCGATTTCTCGGCGAGTGTTCCGATGACTCGTGGCAAAATCTACCCCACCCCCAACCCCTCCCCGAATTCGGAGAGGGGAGCAAGCTCATCCGTTTGTTGGCGCAGCTATAATGTCGGCAAAATCCTCGAACTGCTCGTTACGGGAGAGGCACGCCTCGCCCCTACAAGCTCACGCGCGGCGAACCCGCTTTGACTCCGGTACTACTACCCATGAGGGTGTACTTGCCGCGCGCCCCACTTCTTGCGATTTTCGTCCAACTTTGGCGCGGCGCGCCAGCGGATCGGCGGCGTCGTTCGCTGGTTGCCTTCGTCCGGCGTGATGGTCGTCATGATTTGGCTGGCGAGCGTCAGCGCTTCGTCCCACTCGTCGTGAGCGATCTCAAGGATCAGCGCGTCGTGCATGTCGAGCGCGACCCGTGAGCGCAAGCCTTGTCCGCGAAATTCCTCAGAGACGCGGACAATCGCGCGCTTGAGCACTTCGCTGACGCCGCCCTGACAGAGATAGTTCCATGCGACGAAGGCGGTCGGCACGGCGACCTTGCGACCCGTCCACAGCTTGAGGATACCGCCACTGCGGGTCTGGCGTTTGGCGGTTTCGCGCGCCCGCGTCACGTGGGCGAAGGCGGCATCTTTGGCGCGCATCAGCCGGAGCGCCTCGTCGGTGCTGACGCCGATGCTCTTCCCCAAACGCTCCGCGCCCATGCCGTAAGCCGTGCCGTAGGTGATCTTCTTGGCGAGGTTGCGCAAATGCTTGCGCTCGGCGGCGTCGGCGATCTGCCAATCCGAGCCGAAATACTGCTGCGCCATCGTGCTGTGAAAATCCTCGGCGGCGCAGGCGGCGGCGAGGGCGCTGTCGCTGGCGATGTACGCCGCCATCACGTTCTCGGCGTTGCCGAAGTCGATCTCGACCAGCGTAAAGCCTTCGTCGCCAATGGCGACGCCCGCCATCGCCGGCATTTTCCAGTTCTGCATGTGGGGATAGCTGGAGGCGCGCCTGCCGCTCTCGGTCGCGGTAGTGACGAGGCTGTGCAGCCGACCATCCAGCGCGGCGTGGTCGATCAACCCCTTGAGCGCCGACAGCAGCCAGTCGATTTCCATGTAGTTCGACAGGTCAAGCAGGCGGTCGGCGTAGGGGCTGCCGTCCTCCATGTACAACTCGATCACGCTGGAACGGGTGCTCAGGTCGGCGAGTTCGACCGGCGAATGCGGGTTGGCGGCAAGCCGCTTGCGCCCCGCCCACGTGAAATAGCGTGTCTCACCGGGATCAGGGAAGGGGATGCCCTTCTGCTGGTAGAGATACTGCGCCCGTGCCTGCGAGCTTCCCGGCGTCAGCAAGCCGTCGTCGCGCAGTCGCGCCGCCAGCGTCTCGCGCTGGTCTCCCAATTCGGCGAGGCGCTGCTCGACGAAGGGCGTGTTCAGGCGCATTCCTTCGGCTGCCATGCGGCAGTATTCGTGAACGGCGCGAATCTCCCAGTCGACCAGTTCCGGCTCGACCGGCATGGCGCGCTGGCGCTGGTAGATTTGCAGCGCCAGCCGCGCGTCGTCCTGCGCGTAGGCAAGCTGCGTCTCTAACGGGAGCGTGTGCAGCTTTCCTCGCTGGCTCTTAAGCGCCTGCTGCTGATCCGGGATTGGCAGGCGCAGCACCGCCGCGACCGCGATTAAACTGTAGCTGGCGTCCACCGCCGGGTGGATCAGCCGCGCCATCGACTGCGTATCCCAGACGCGCCGGGGGACGCGCCCGCCGGTCAGTTTGCTGATCTGGCGGAAGTCGAAGACCGCGTTGTGGGCGATCAGCAGGGCATCGCCCGCGATCAACGCATTGACGAATGCCAACGCGCGCTCGTCGAAGGGCGCGGCGAGGGCGGTCGACTCAATTGAGTCCGGCTTGCCCCACGCCAGCGCGATTACGGTGACGGCGGCGGGATAGCTCAGCCCGAAATCGGCTTTGGGACCGAGTCCCGTCCAGTGCGTCTCGGTCTCGATGTCAACGGCGACGACCTCCGCGCGCAGGCAGCGCGCCAGCGCGTCGGTATCCGGTTCGTGGTGTTCCTGAAATAACGGTAGCTGCATCTTTTATCGCTGAAGTACTCGCGTCACCTGTAGGGGTGTTAGATGAGGGCGTTTAAAAATCGCTCTGCTGTGTCGATAAGCCATCTAGCTTGACATTCACCCTCGAAACGGACGATGGTACTCTCCCCTCCCTGAAGTCGGGGAGGGGCTGGGGGTGGGGTCAAAGCGCGACTTTTTAGACATGTTCATCTAACGCCCTACAACCTGCGCTTGACGGTTATCCAACCTGACTATGAATCCACTTCATTATAGCGACTCGCTCATTTGTTCCAAATTCTTCGTGCCCTCCGTGTTCTTTGTGGTTCAATCCTTTTGGTTTCGAATTGACGAACCCCGCGCCGCCGATTAGGATCGTCGCGGTTGAGTTCGGACGAGATCGACACGGATGCGATTGGCAAAGCGGTACTGGTTGGGGTGGTTCGTGCTGCTGGCGCTGCTGGTCATGGGACTGGGCGCGCGCAAACTCGCCGCCGATGGGCTGTGGTTCGACGAGTGGTGGTCGCTCTACGTCTCCGGCGCGGACGGCTTCAACGTCTCGCGCTCGGTCGGCGACATTCTGCTGCGGGTGGCGGATCAAGACATCCGGCAGGGGTTACTCTATCCGCTGGCGCTGGCGGGCTGGGGGAGCGTCGTCGGCTGGTCGCTGTTCGCCACCCGCGCGCTCTCGCTCTTCGCCGGGTTGATCAGCTTGGCGGGCGTCTACCGCCTCGGTGCGTCGCTCGGCAAGCATCCGCTGGTCGGCTTGAGCGCCGCTGCGCTGCTGGGGACGAGCCTCTGGTTTATCTACTACCTGCACGAACTTCGCGTCTACCTGCTGCTGGTCATGTTGACGACGCTGCTGCTGCTGATTTACACGCGGATCATGATGCGTCGCCAGCCGCCGCGTCGACTGCATTACGCGGCGCTGGCGCTGATCACCGGGCTGCTGCTCAACACCCACTATTTCGCCTTTCTGGTCGTCGGCGTGATCGGGCTGGGGCATCTTAGCGCGGCTGATCGTCAAGCGCCCGGATCGGCGCTGGTGGGGTGTGATCGGCGCGTGGCTGATCTCCGGCGTGCTGCTGATCCCGCTGGCGATCAATCTGCCGCGCGCAGCCGAGACGGCGCTCAACGAGCCGCGCGTCCAGCCCGACCTCGCGCTGCTGGCGACGATGGCGCGCGACACTTTCACTGCCTTCAGCAACACCAACGTCGGCTTGCTGGCGCTGCTGCTGGCGTTCGCGCTGCTGGCGCGGCGGGCGCGCTGGCTCTGGGCGGTCACGCTGGTGCTGCTGCCGCTCAACTTGGCGGCGTACTACGTCTTCAGCCTGAACGAACTGCGCTACAACATGGCGATCCTGCCGCTGCTGGCGCTGATCGCCGGGTTCGGCGTCACCGAACTGGCGCGGCGGCGCGTGCCGGCGATCTTGATCGTCGGCATCTGGGCGCTGAGCAGTCTTCGCCCTCGACGGCAACTTTCAGCTTGAACGGATGATCCAGCATTGGCCCAACCAGCCGATTGAGCAGATGGCGCAGGTACTCGCGCCGCGCGTGCAACCGAGCGACGTGATCGTCAACCTGCTGGGCGACGAGAACCGCCCAACGCTGGTGCTGACGCCGCTGATGTACTACATGGGCGACTTCGGCGCGCGCATCGAGATCGTCGAGAACAGCACCGTTCCGGGGACGGGGCGTTTCGCGGAGCGCGTGCGGCAGGCAGTTGGGGACGCGGATCGGCTGTGGCTGCTCTACGATCCGCGCTGGGAGTCGCAGGAGTGGGCGCTGTTCGAGTATCTGCTCAATGAGCAAGGGCTGGATCACTGTGGGACGGTCGCCGATACGCAGGACATGCGGATTTGGGCGTTCGGGCGGGTGAGCGACAGCACGGGCGCGCGTCGCTTCGGGGACGGCGTAAGCATGGGGTTGATCGGCGCGCCGCAGCTTCACGACGGGCTGCTGCAAGTCTGGCTGGCGTTCGACGTGGACGCACAAGTGCCGCCGCAAACCTATTCGTTCGCGCTGCACCTGCTGGACGGCGGGGATCAAGTGCGGGCGCAGGTCGACATGGGCTTGCCGGAAGCGGGGCAGTCGTGCCGCTATCTGGAAATTCCGGTGGATAATCTGCCGTCGGGGGATTACTCTCTGCACACGGCGGTCTACAATTGGCAGACGGGCGAGCGGCTGGAGAGCGTCGGCGCGGACGGTGCGCCGAGCGACTATCCGCTGCTGGGCGTGGTGGATAACTAAATTGGAAGGATTGACGATGCCGAACAAGATTCTCGCGGTTTGCCTCGACTGTGGCGACACCCTGATCGACGAGGCGACCGAGGTCAAAACGGCTGAGGGCGTCTCGCTGCGCGCCGAACTGATCCCCGGCGCGGACGAACTGGTGCGGGCGCTCAAGGCGCGCGGATACCGGCTGGCGTTGGTCGCGGATGGACCGAACGCGACCTTCCCTAACAACCTCGCGCCGTATGGCTTGTACGATTTATTCGACGCCTACGCGATCTCGGAGACGGTCGGCTGCGAAAAGCCGGACGCGCGCATGTTCGAGGCGGCATGCGCTCAGTTGTGCATCGCTCCGGCGGATTACGGCAGCGTGGTGATGATGGGTAATTACCTCGCGCGCGACGTCAAAGGCGCGAACGAGGTCGGCATGATCAGCGTCTGGCTCGATTGGGCGCCGCGCCGCCCGAAAGTCCCCGCCGACGCCAGCGAGCAGCCGCGCTTTATCGTCAAGACGCCGCTGGCACTACTGGAAGTGCTCGACGCGCTGGAAGGGTTAGCGGCGGGTGATTAGTCGCCGACACAAAACAAAAAATCAGCCGGGTCAAGAAAACGGCTGATTTCGAGAGAGCGGGTAACGGGACTCGAACCCGTGACATTCTGCTTGGGAAGCAGACACTCTACCAACTGAGTTATACCCGCACAACTATCGTAATTGTATGCGGGCGGCGCGGGGCTGTCAAGGATGGGACGGCATAATCTAATGAGACAAGACGGGCACAGCACGCTGTGCCCCTAGGAAAGATGTCTCGGCAAGGCTCTACTGCTGGTTAGCCTTGTGTGAGCCGCCGCCCTTCAGGCTATCCATGAAAAGCATCCATGTTATAATCCGCTCTTAGCGGAGGTCGTAACGGTTGAAATCCTTCAAATACTGGCGTGCCGGATTGCTAGGGGTGGTCGCAAGCCTGTTGGCAATCTATTTTATTGCCTCGCAGATGAAGGACTTCAGCCAGATGTGGCTGGCACTGCAAAGCGCGCAGTACAGTTATGTGCTGCTCAGCCTGCTGGTGATCGTGCTGGGGCTGGTCGCACGCGGGGCGCGCTGGCGTGCTCTGCTGGGCGGAGCGCTGCCATTTTGCCGGGCGTTCAGCATCACCAACGTTTCGTATTTGGTCAATGGCGTGCTGCCGTTCCGCATCGGCGAATTGGTGCGCGCTTATCTGGCGACTCAGGCGCAGCCGCCGGTTCCGGCGTTCAAGTCGATCAGCACGATCATCGTCGAGCGGCTGCTCGATATGGTGGCGGTGCTGCTAATTTTGGCGCTGGCACTCTCGGCGGGACCGCTGCCGGAGCAGCTCAGAACGTCGGCGCTGTTCTTCGCTCCGCTGGTCGTGATCGGGTTCGGTGGGCTGATCCTGCTCGCCCGCCAGCGAGCGCGATCGCTGCGACTCGCCGGATGGCTAATTGTGCGGGTGCCGCTGATCCAGCGCTGGAACGTGCTGGCGTGGCTGGAACACTTCCTCGATGGCTTGACGCCGCTGACTCAGCCCAAAGCCCTGTTGGTGATCGGCGGGTGGGCGGTTGTGAGTTGGGTCTGCTCGCTGGTATCGTGCTATTTGCTGATGCTGGCGATCTTCAATCAAGCGGATTGGGCGACCGCCTGCTTGATCACGGCGGCTGCATCGCTGGCGGTGGCTGTGCCCGCCGTGCCGGGAAATCTAGGCACCTATGAGTTATCGATTTTGCTGGCGTTGGGCGCGATGGGCTACGGCGAACCCGCCGCCACCGCGACCGCGTTTGCGATTGCCGTACACGCGGTCAACCTGCTGGTCAACAGCAGTTTGGGCGTCTACGGATTTATCCAAGAGGGCGTTTCGCTCGGACAAGTGTCACAGGGCGTGCGCGCTATGAGAACGCCACAGGTTAATGGTACGGATGTCGAGTAACGGTCATTCACCCGACAAGCTCAAAATTCTGATCTGCCTGCTGTACTATTTTCCGCACCGCACCGGGTTGACGATCCACGTTCAGCGGGTGGCGGAGGAATTGGTGCGGCGCGGTCACGAAGTGACGGTGCTGACGGCGCGCTACAGCAGCGATCTGCCGCGCGACGATTCGACCATGCACAAAGGCGTGCGGATCGTGCGGCTGTGGGCGCCGATTCGGATGAGCCGGGGCATGATCATGCCCGCTTACCCGCAAGCACTCTACAAGCTGATGCGCGAACACGACGTTGTCAGCGTCCATACGCCGACGCCAGAAACTGCGTTGATCGCCGGGATGTCGGTACTGACCGGGAAAAAGGTGGTGGTGACGCATCACGGCGATTTGATCCTGCCGGATGGGTTGGCGAATCGCGTGATTCAGGGGACGATGTACGCCATGTACAGGCTGCTGGCGCGGCGGGCGAGCCACATCCTCGCCTACAGCCAAGACTATGCCGATCACTCCTACTATTTGCAGCCGTTTATGGATAAAGTCTCGGCGGTTTACCCGCCGATCCAGATGCCGCCGCCGAATCCGCAGCGGGTCGAAGAATTACGGGCTAAATGGTCGCCTGATGGCGCACCCGTGATCGGCTACGCGGGGCGCTTCGTCGAAGAAAAACGTCCCGATTTGGCGATCCGGGCGTTGGAAATCGTCAATGCGACCTATCCCGGTGCGCGGCTGGTGTTCGCGGGGCAGTACATCATCCCCTACGAGAAGACGTGGGAGCGACAGCAAGCGCTGGTCAAGCAGTATGAGGATCAGCTTGTGTTTCTGGGCTTGATGCCCGACCCGCAGGATATGGCGGATTTCTACGCCGCCTGCGACGTGCTGGTGCTGCCGAGCGATACCGAGTGTTTCGCGCTGGTGCAGGTCGAGGCGATGCTGTGCGGGACGCCGGTCGTGATGACCGACATCCCCGGCGGGCGCGTCCCCGTCCGCGAGACCGGGATGGGCAAGCTGGCGCAGCAGGGCGACTGGCGCTCGATTGGCGCGGCACTGGTGGACGTGCTCGATCATCCTGACCAATACCGCAAGCCGCGTGAATTTATCGAAGAAGTATTTTCTTTCCAAGAGACGGTAAATCGCTATGAGCAGCAGTTCCGCACCTATGCCACCGAGCACAGTTGATCCGCAGTTGATCGCCCACATGACCCGCAACGAAGCGGACATGGCGTTCAAGAAGCGGGTGCAGACGATCTTCGAGTGGGTGTCCCCGACCGACGACATGATCATTCTTGACATGCCCTGCGGACGCGGCTTCTACCTGAACATGTTCCGCTACGTCAGCCAGTGTAGGCTGGTCGGCGCGGAACTGGACTGGGACGTGATCCGCAAGGCACAGCGAAACGTCGCGGACTTGCCCGATATTGCGCTCAACAACTGCAACATCTACGCGCTGCCCTACGCCGACAACAGCTTCGACGCCGTGATCCTGTCGGAAATCCTCGAACACATCGACGACGACGTGGCGGGGCTGAAGGAAATCTATCGCGTGCTCAAGCCGGGGGGGGTGGTGGCGATCACCGTGCCCAACGCCGACTACCCGTTCTGGTGGGACCCGATCAACAGGACGCTGGAGTTCTGGTTCAAGCGGCACATCCGCCGGGGGACGTTCGCGGGCATCTGGGCGAATCACGTGCGGCTGTACCGGCGCGATCAACTGCGCGACGCCGGTGCTTGGTGCGGGCTTCATCCTCGAAGAAGAGCGCGCCTTTACGCACGACTCGTTCCCCTTCATTCATAATCTGGTCTATGGGATCGGCAAGCCGCTGCTGGAATCGGGCTTGCTGCCCGACGAGATGGCGAACGCCGCCGACCGGACGACCTTCGACCAGAACGACGGCAGCTTGCTAAACCCGATCAATCTCGGTATTACGGTGTTGAATTGGTTCGACCGCAAGAACCCGATCAGCGAACCTGCCGGGCGCTCGACGGTCAACTTAGCCGCGAAGGGACGCAAACCGCAGCTATGACTTGGGATGATCAGCCGCAGGAACCGCCACAGAACGAGGACGAACAGACCCCCTTGGATGCCGATTCGACGGAAATGCCGGATGATCGCGCTCCCGTAGCACAAGACAATCACGTCCCCTTAGCGCAAGATAATCACGTCCCCGTGCCATTGGATGCGCTGCCACCGCAGCGTAGTTTCGAGGATTTGACGCTGGCGGAGGCGGTCGGGGAGTTCTGGCACGCGCCGCTGGCGACACTGCGAGCAATTTCGGCGGTGGCGCGGACGCCCAAGTATTCGCCTGCCAATCAAGCCCAGCAGCCATCCGTGTTCGCATCCCCGGCTTACGTGCCGCCGCCGCTGCCGAAAGCCGCCTCGCTTTCGGCTCCCGGCGAGCCGCCGGTCGAAGTCGCGCCAATTCCCCTTAACGTCGAATTGGCGCAGGAATACCCGGCGAACCGGGGTGCGGTCTGGTTCCAGTTGATCCTGCGGGTGATCGGGCTGGGATTGGCGGTCGTCGGTGGGCTGGTGATGCTGGCGTCGCCGATTCGCTCGGAGCAGGGCGGCTTGGACGTGGGCGCGCCGTATCTGCTGGCGGGCTTTGTGGCTTGGCTGGTGGCGGAACTGGTGCCGGTGCTGTCGCGCTCGCGGCTGGCGCGCGCGCCGGAGATCGTGCGGGCGCGCGAGGCGGTGTTGGACAGGTCGCCGTCGCGGGTGATCGCCGCCGGGTTGGGGACGGTCGCGGTCATCCTGACATGGCTGTGGAACGATCAAAACCTGTTCACGCTGGAAGGCGTGATCGCGTGGGGGGCGAGCATCGCCCTGTGGGTGTGGGCGCTGGCTCCGGCGGGCTGGACGCCGATCACGGGGATGCTGAGCGCGGGGCGCTGGGTCAGGTCGCGGCGGCTGCGTTTTAGCTGGACGCTGGTCGCGCTGGTCGGCATCATGATCGTGGGCGGGTACTTTCGCTTCGCTGACCTGAGCGGCACGCCGCCGGAGATGACCAGCGACCACGTCGAGAAACTGCTGGACGTGAACCGGGTCTTGCACGGCGCGACCAACGTCTTTTTCGCCAACAATCATGGGCGCGACGCGATTCAGTTCTACCTGCTGGCGGGGATGTCGTATCTGCCGGGACTACAGCTCGACTTCTTCCTGCTCAAGCTGCTGACGGTGATCGAGGGCTTGATCACGCTGCCGGTGCTGTGGTGGATGGGGCGCGCGATCATCGGCGAGGACGAGCCGCGACTCGGCAACGCGGTTGGGCTGGCGCTGGCGGCGCTGGTCGCCGTGAGCTATTGGCACGAGATGTTGAGCCGATTGGGGCTGCGGATCGTCTTGACGCCGCTGTTCACGGCGTTGGTGATCATCTTTCTGGCGCGCGGGCTGCGCCACAACCGGCGCAGTGATTTTCTGTGGGCGGGGGTGGCGCTGGGTGCGGGCGTCTACGCTTACCAGTCGATCCGAATGCTGCCGGTGGCGGTGGTGGTCGGCGTCGGCATCGCGCTGATCTTCAGCCTGCGCTCGCTGGTGCAGCGACGCCAGATGATGATGAACCTCGTCGCGCTGGTGATCGTCTCGTTCGTGATCTTCGTGCCGTTGTTCCATTACTCGGTCGAATACCCCGAAGATTTCTGGCGCCGGGCGTCGGGACGGCTGTTCGGCGACGAACTGACGCAGACGACGGACGAGAACGGCAATCTGGTGATGCGGGTGCCGTCGCTGCAAGAACGGATCAGCGCGTTCAATCAGAATGTCCCGGTGCTGCTCGACAACTTCCGCAACGCCATGCTGATGTACAACTGGAAAGGCGACGTGGCGTGGATCAACAACGCGCCGAACGAACCCGCCTTCGACGTGTTCACCGGCGGCTTGCTGATCGTGGGGGTGGCGGCGTGGCTGGCGCGCATGTTTAGGCGACGTGATGCCTTCGACTGGACGCTGCTGCCGCTGATTCTGATCATGATGCTGCCGTCGGCGCTGTCGATTGCCTACCCGATTGAGAACCCCAGCGCGACGCGGATGAGCGGGACGCTGCCGGGCGTCTATCTGCTGGCGGCGCTGCCGCTGGCGTTGATCGCGCTGGCACTGCCGCGCGTGATCGGCAAAATCGGGGCGGCGCTGGCGGTTGTGGGTGCGGTCGGCGTGGCGGCGTTGAGCTTCTCGGCGAACTGGCAGACCTTTTTCGGAGATTACCGCGCTTCGTACATCGCCAACTCGCTGCCGTACAGCGCGGGCGCGACGGTCATGCGCGATTTCGCGGTCGATCAGGGCAACGGCTACGGCAACGTCTTTATCCTCGCCTATCCCTACTGGTGGGATCACCGCGCGCTGGCAATCGACGCGGGCAAGATCGACTGGGGCAACACGATCCAATCGCTCGACGACGTGCCGAGCTATCTCCAACAGGCGGTCGTGCGCCCGGATGCTGATCTGCGGTTGGACGTGGACAAGGACATCTTGTTCTTTTATTCGCCGGACGATGCACTAGCGCAAGAGTGGCTGCAAGCGAACTTCCCGGACGGGGAATGGCAGAATATGCAAACCTACCAGACGAACCACAGCTTCAATATCTACCGCGCACCCGCGCCGGGTGAAGCGGGATTCACCGAGTTCCTCGCGGCGAACGGCTTGCAGCCGATTGGCGGGTGATCGCTGTACGTTTTGAGGAATTGTCGGCGTCGGTCTGTAGAATAACGTGCGGAAGAACCTCACGCCCCGACCCCCTCTCCGTTGGGCGAGGGGGAGACAGAAGAAATTTCCAGCATCGCGTTTTCCTAAAGGGCGGGACTGGTAAAGCGAACCAGCTTTGGAACCGAAGAACCAAGTAAAAATACTGCCGATAACGTGTGTTTGTGAACAAGGGTATTTATGCAAGACGTTCGACGCCTGCCTGAGTTAGCTGAGTTGGCTGCCGTGCCGAAACACCGCGCTATCGCGCGGGGTGACGCGCTGGTCGGCGTGCTGCTGGTGTTGGTGATGCTGGTCGGCGGGTACTTCCGCTTCGCCGGGCTGAACTGGGACGACTTCACGCACCTGCACCCAGATGAGCGGTTTTTGACCGACGTGGCGCAAGGCTTGGGGCGGCAGTTGAACCCCAGCGGGGATAATCAAGCCGAGCACATCCAAACCTGTTTGCAGCGCTATCCCGACACTGACGGGATGGGCACCTATTTCGACTCCTACTGCTCGACGCTGAACCCACTCAACGCCAACTCGTCAACCGGGTTGTTCGTCTACGGGACGCTGCCGTTGTTCATGGCGAGGGCGGCGGGCGATTTGATGGTGCAGGGGTCGGAGTTCGTCGCCCACAACATCTTGGGGAATCCCGACTACAGCGGCAACCAATGGGTGAGCTACGACGGCATTCAACTGGTCTGGCGCTTCTTGTCGGCGCTGTCCGAGATGAGCATCGTCCTGATCTGCTTCTTGATCGGCGTCAAGCTGCACGACAAATGGGTCGGACTGCTGGCGGCGTTCCTGTACGCGGTGGCGGTCTTTTCGATCCAGATGGCGCACTTCGGAACAGCGGATTCGATCAGCAACCTGTTCGCGGCGCTGACGATCCTGTTGGCGGTGCTGGTGCAGCGCGACGGCAAGCTGCTCAACTACGCGCTGTTCGGCGTGTTCTTCGGCTGTGCGGTCGCCAGCCGGATCAACCTCGCGCCGCTGGCGGGCTTGATCGCGCTGGCGGCGCTGATTCAGGTGCTGCCGGTCTTCGATCACCGGATCGCGCCGGACGAGCGCAACCGGACGCTGCTGCTCCACGGCGGCGGCTTGGTGCTGGCGGCTTTTCTCTCCGTGCTGTGCTTCCGCATCTTCAACCCCTATGCGTTTCAGGGACCGGGCTTCTTCGGGCTGGCGCTCGATCAGCGTTGGCTGAACAACATGCAGACGGCGCAGGTGCTGATCAACGGCACCAGCGACTCGCCGCCGAATTTCCAATGGTTGTCACGGACGCCCTACCTCTATCCGCTGCAAAACATGGTCATCTGGGGGATGGGCGCGCCCTTCGGCATCGTCGCGTGGATCAGTTGGGCGTGGGCGGGCTGGCGGCTGCTGCGCGGCAAGCCGCGCGCGCTCCAGAACGCGCTGCTGGTGGTCTGGGTGCTGGTCTATTTCGGCTGGCTGGGGCGCAACTGGGTCACGACGATGCGCTACTTCCTGCCGATCTATCCGGTGCTGGCGGTGCTGGCGCGTGGGGGCTGCTCTCGTTCTGGCGCTACGCCCGTGAGCATCTGTGGCGGCGGCGGATCGCGTTTGCGCTGGTGGCGTTCGTGGTGCTGTTCACGCTGCTGTGGGCGGGGATGTTCACCAACGTCTACCGGCATCTGCTGACGCGAGTGCAGGCGAGTTACTGGGTCTGGGAGCACGTCCCCGGCGACTTCGCGATGGTCGTCAACGCACCGGAAGACCCCGCGCCGATCATCAACATCGACGTACCCAACAATGGCTTGGGCGACCGTCACGTCTACGATACCGAGCATCCGGCGTCGGCGCACAGCTTCGTCGCGCCGGTGACGGGGCAGGTCAGCGCGGTCTACGCGACCTATCTCGACGACCCGAATAACGATCCCGGCGAAGAACTGCTGTACGTGACGATCTCGACCGAGGGCGTCGATCACCCGCTGGCGGAGGCGCTGTTCGGCAGGGATTTGACGCACGACGACAATCTGCCGTCAACTGGCTACACGATCCCGTTCGACGCCCCGGCGACGCTGCAAGCGGGGCAGAGCTACACGCTCAACATTTTGCTGCTGAACGAAGGTCCGGTGATCGGCGGGAACTTCACGATCCCGGTGGAGACGACGCCGCCGAGCGATACGCCGCTGATCAACATCCCGATCCCGAACAACAACTACGGCGGGTCGCAGGACGATCTGGTCTCGCGGGTGACGCGCTTCGACGAGTTCAATCCGGGGGCGACGGTCAGCTTCACCGCGCCCGCCAGCGGCACGATCACCAGCATATACGCGCCGCATCTTGGCGATCCGAATCACGATTCTGAGCCGGAAGTACTGCGCTTCACGGTCAGGCACAGCGGCGACGTCAACGCGATTGCGACGGCGATCCTGAACACGGATTTACCCATAGACTCGCAGAACATCGTCGGCAAGAGCTACGACATCCCCTTCACCTATCCGCTGACGGTGCAGGAAGGGCAGAAGTACGACTTGGAAGTCGAACTGGTGTCCGGCGGGGTCGTGATCAGCGGCGGATCGATCTTCACGTGGGAGGGTGCGTGGGATGATCCGGTGCCGACGGGAGTCTGCGCGCTGCCGCAGGGCGTTACGCTGGAAGATGATCCCCCGCCGGGGCTGCACATGGATCGGCGGGACTGCGATACGTGGCTCGATCCGTGGTGGGGGCTGGTCAACGGTTATACGCAGGATATCGTCTACGAGGACGAGGAATCCAAGCGCGAGCACGTGCTGCTGACGCTCGACAACAGCGACTACATCGCCATCAGCAGCAACCGCTTCTACGATCCGCTGGCGCGCAACCCGCTGCGCTGGCCCATGACCAATTTCTATTATAAAGAACTGTTCTCCGGCGGGCTGGGCTACGACCTCGCGGCGACCTTCCAAGAGTCGTTCGAGTTAGGTCCGCTGAAGGTCAGCGACCAGTATCTGCCGAATTACACGGCACCGCAGTGGTTGAACGAGTTCGAGTCGGAAGAAGCCTTCTCGGTCTACGATCATCCGGTCGTGTTCATCTTCAAGAAGAATGCGAATTACGACGCGCAGCACATTCACGATCTGCTCTACAGCATTCCGCTGAACCGGGTGACGACCGAACCCGCTCAACTGCAATTGTCCGGGCGTCTACTCGGCGTCGATCGAGTATCCGCCGCCCTGCGACTCGACGATTTACGACGTCTCGACGCGGAGTTCGTATGACGCGGAGGCAGCGCCGACCGGACTTCTGTTCACCGACTGGATGCGTCCTGAGCAGTATCAACAACGGCACGTGGTCGGAGCGCTTCGACGTCAACAGCATCGTCAATACCAATCAGGTGGTCGGCGTAATCATCTGGTATCTGACGATCATGGTGTTCGGCTTCGCGGCATTCCCGCTGCTGTTCGTGCTGCTGCCATCGCTGGGGGATCGCGGGTACGGGCTGGCGAAGTTCGCCGGGATGTTCCTGACGGCGTGGGGGACGTGGTATTTGTCGAGCGTTCACGTGCCGGTTTGGTCGCAAGCCGGGATCGCCGGGGCGTTGGTGATGCTGGCAGCGTTCGGGCTGGCGCTGACGTGGCGGCGGCGGGGCGAATTGGCGGCGTTTTTGCGCGAACACTGGAAACGGCTGGCGTTCATCGAACTGATCACGCTGATCGCGTTCTTGGTGTTCATCGGCGTGCGGCTGACCAACCCCGATTTGTGGCATCCGAGCTACGGCGGCGAAAAGCCGATGGACTTCGCCTACTTCAACGGCGTGCTGCGCAGCACGATCTTCCCGCCGATTGATCCTTGGTTTACGGGCGGATACATCAATTACTACTACTTCGGCTACGTGATCGTCGGGACGCCGGTGCTGCTGCTGAAGATGGTGCCGTCGTTCGCCTATAACTTGATCCTGCCGACGCTGTTCGCGCTGACCGGGACGGCAGCGTTCTCGGTGGCGTTTACGCTGGTCAACGCGCTGCGCGAGCGCCTGCCCGGCGCGGCGATCCGCCGGACGAGGCGGCGCGACGGGGCAAGCGTGGTCGGCGGTTGGGCAACCCCTACGTCGCCGGGATCGCGGCGTTCTTGCTGGTGGTCGTGCTGGGCAATCTCGATACGGTCCACGTCTTCCTGACCGGCGTGGCGCAGATGGGCGGTTACGTCCAAACCAACGGCATTCAGGATTATCTGATCGCACAGTACACGCAGGAGCATGACGCGCCGCCGGATGATGCAGCGACACTGACGATCATGCAAGAGGCGCAGAATCCGACGCTGGTGGAGCAGATCGACTTTCAGATCAGCGACACGGGTAAGATGATCAGCAGCGTCTTGAACGGGTTCGCCAAGATGCTCGGCGGGCAGGAACTCTCAATCAGCGCGGAACGCTGGTTCTGGGGACCGACGCGGGTGATCACCGAAATTCCCAACGTGGGCGGCTACGCCATCAACGAGATGCCGATCTTCACCTTCGTCTACGGCGACATGCACGCGCACATGATCGCCATGCCGATGCAGTTGGCGATCATGGGCTTGCTGCTCAACGAAATCCTGCTGGCGGGGATCGACAAGCGCCGCCGCTGGATCACGGTGCTGGCGGTCGTGCGTGATCGGCATTTACGTGGGGATGCTGCGGGCGACCAACACGTGGGACTGGATCACCTACATGGTGTTGGGCGGGGTCGGGCTGGTGTTCGCGTGGTGGCTGTGGCAGATCGTGCGCTATCCGGCGCGATCCTTCTTCGGACGCTTCACGCCGCTGGTCGCTGCTGGACTTGGCTTGGTACGTGGGCGGCTTCGTCTTCGTCAGCTTCGTCGCCGTCGCACCGTTCACGACGTGGTATGGTTCCAGCTACAACAGCTTGCGTCTGTGGACCGATCCGAAGACGCCGTTGTGGGCGTACTTCGACATTCACGGCTTGTTCTTGTTCCTGATCGTCACGCTGCTGCTGTGGGATACGGCGCGCTGGTTCCGCTCGGTTTACGTGCGGGCGCTGCGTGGGCTGTGGCGCTGGCTGCTGGTGGGGGCGTTCGTGGTGGCGGCGGTGCTGATCGGCGCGCTGGTGGCGGCGCTGATCAGCTATCAAGTGGCGCTGGTGGTCGTGCCCATGCTGCTGTGGACGGCGGCGCTGTTCCTGCGACCGGGGCAATCCCGGATGATGCAGTTCGTCCTGCTGCTGACCGGGCTGGCGCTCGGCTTAACACTGGCGGTCGAAGTCGTCGTCCTCTCCGGCGACATCGGGCGGCAGAACACGGTCTTCAAGTTCTACATGCAGGCATGGCTGCTGTTCAGCGTGGTCGGCGGCGCGGCGTTCGCGTGGCTGATCAGCGCGGTCGATCACTGGCGGGGCGTGGTGCGGGGCGCGTGGATGTTCGTGCTGGTGCTGCTGATCGGCGTGGCATCACTCTTCCCGATCATGGCGATTCGGGGCAAGGCGGTGTTCCGCTTCGACACCAACGCGCCGCTGACACTCGACGGCATGGATTACATGACCTACGCCGAACGGAGTGAGGGTAGTAACGACGTGTACGCCGTCGATCCCTCGCTGCTGACGTTCCCGCTGTCGGAAGACTACGACATGATCCGCTGGCTGCAAGATCGCGTGCGCGGGACGCCGACGATTATGGAAGGGCTAAGCGAGGACACCCAGTATCGTTGGAATGCGCGGATTTCGGTCTATACCGGGCTGCCCGCCGTGCTCGGCTGGAATTTCCACCAGAGGCAGCAGCGCAGTGTCGATCCGCTGCCGCAGTTCGTGGACGCGCGCCAAGCCAACGTCAACGCCTTTTACCAGACGACCAGCATCGGCTCGGCGTGGGACATCCTGCGCTTCTACGACGTGCGCTACGTGATCGTCGGCGGGCTGGAGCACGCCTACTATCGCGCGGAGGGGCTGGCAAAGTTCGATCAGATGGTCGATGCCGGACTGCTGGAAGTCGTCTTCCACGAGGGCAACTCGACGATCTACCGGGTCAATCAAGACGCAGAGATGAGCACACAAGGGTAAGCGATGCTGTTCGATTGGCTTTCCCGCGAAGGCGGAATAGTTCTAAGTTGGTGGCTGCTGGTGACGCTGGCGGGCGCGGCGGCGCTGCCGCTGTGCTTGCGGCTGCTGAGCGGGCTGCCGGATCGCGGTTACACGCTGGCGCGGGCGGCGGGTCTGCTGCTGGTCGGCTTCGTGTTCTGGCTGCTGGCGAGCCTCGGCTTTCTGGACAACACGACCGGGAGCATGGCGCTGGCGTGGCTGATCGTGCTGCTGCTGGGGCTGGCGTTGTATTTCGCCGGCGGGCGCGAACGGATCGATCTGCGGGCGTGGTGGCGCGAGAACAGCCGCGTGGTGATCGTCGGCGAAATCCTGTTCTTCGTGCTGCTGTTCGGCTGGTCAATCGTGCGCGCTTACCAGAACAATCTGGTCGGCACCGAGAAGGCGATGGAACTCGCTTTTCTGAGTTCGACCATGCGCAGCCCGACGTTCCCGCCCGCCGATCCGTGGCTTTCGGGCTATGCCATCAGCTACTATTACTTCGGCTACGTGATCATGGCGATGCTCTCGCTGCTGAGCGGCGTATCGAGCACGGTCGGCTTCGGGATGACGACGGCGCTGCTGGTCGCGCTGACGGGCTTGGGCGCGTTCGGCGTCGGCTACAATCTGGTGCGATCACGGGCGTTCAACGCGATGGCAGCTAAGAAAATTGGTCAGGGACGCGGAGTCGCCATCGCTGCCGGGCTGTTGGGGGCGGTGCTGATCGTCTTTATGGGCAACTTCGAGCTGCCGCTGGTCGAACTGCCGTATCGCACCGGGATAGCTTCGACCGGCTACCTTCAGCTCTGGAACATGAATGATTTACAGACGCCGCTGGCGGAGGGGCAGGGCAGCGGCGACCTCGCCGTCTGGAGCAGTCGGGGCTGGTGGTGGTGGCACAGCGCCCGCGTGATCAGCGACCGGAATCTCAACGGCGTACACAGCGAGGTGATCGACGAGTTTCCGCAGTTCAGCTTTTTGCTGGCGGATAATCACCCGCACGTACTGGCGCTGCCGTTCGTGATGCTGGCGCTGGCGGCGGCTTTGAATACGCTGCTGACGCGACGGCGACCGAGCGGCTACGAGATCGCGTTTTACGGGGTCATCGTCGGCGGGCTGATCTTCCTCAACACGTGGGACGGACCGATTTACCTGATCATTCTACTGGGCGCGGAGGCGTTGCGCCGGTTGATCGCCAACGGGACGGGGCGGCTGCGGCGCAGCGATTGGACGGCGCTGGTGCTGCTGGGGGCGGAGGTGCTGCTGCTGGCGGTCGTGTTCTACTTGCCATTCTTGGCGGCGTTCCGGTCACAGGCGGCGGGGATCGCGCCGAATCTGCTCAATCCGACGATGCCGGGGCAGTTCTTCCTGATGTTCGCGCCGTTCATCCTGCTGATCGCGCCATTTCTGGCGGTCGAGGCGTGGCGTGCGGGGCGGCGGATGAATTGGCGGGTGGGGATAGTGCTGGGTCTGCTGCTGCTGGTCGGCTTGATCGGGGCGATGCTGCTGCTCGGTTTGGCGGGCATGATCGTGCCGTCGATTCAGGCGACGGTCGATCAATTCGTGTTCGACAACGGCGGTTGGGGAACAGTCGCGGTGGCGGCATTTGCGAAGCGGCTCGCCTATCTGCCGACGGCGCTGCTGTTGGTCGCCGGATTGATCCTCGTCATCGGGCGGTTGTTTCCGCGTCGAATCGACGACGGGGACGAGCAAAGCGTCGTCAGTTACACGCCGCAGACGGGCTTCGTGCTGCTGCTGATCGCGGCGGGGTTGGTGCTGACGCTGGTGCCGGAATTCGTCTATCTGCGCGATAACTTCGGCACGCGCATGAACACGGTGTTCAAGTTCTACTATCAAGCGTGGATCGTGTTCGGGATCAGTGGGGCTTATGGCATCGTCAGCTTTTTTGCCGGGCAGAAGCTGCCCCGTCCGGGCTGGCGGATCGCTTACGGCGGGACGGTGGTGGCGGTGCTGGCGGGGGGGCTGCTGTTCCCGGTGCTGGGGATCGATACCCGGATGTTTTACGAGAGCGGACGCAACTCTTACGACGTGCCCGCGACACTCGACGGCGGACCGACGCTGACCAGCGCCGACGATTATCAGGCGGCGCTGTGCTTGAGCGAGCTGGTGCCGGGTGACGACGCGGTAGTTGCCTCAGCGGTGGGGGGATCGTATGCGTGGTCGTATGGCGCGGTGAGCACGCTGACCGGAATTCCGACGGTGCTCAATTGGACGGGACACGAGGGACAGTGGCGCGGCTCGACTTACTCCGCGACGGTCGGATCACGCGAGCCGGACATTCACAGCCTGTATAGTGATCCGACGTGGAATACGACGCGCTCGATCATCGAGCGCTACGGGATCAACTACATTGTCTTTGGCAGCAGCGAGCGGAGCGCGTTTGGCGACGCCAGCGAGATCAAGTTCCTCGACAACCTCGACGTTGCCTGCCAGTCCGGGGATACCCGTATCTTTCGGGTGCCGGAACAACTCGACACCGTGCAGCTTAACGCTGCCGGGCAGTAGGAAGGGACTGGCTTATGCAGATCGAAACGCCGATGCCGGTGTTTGCGGGAGTCGAAACGCGCAGCCGCATCCTGATCAGCGCTGAACTGATCGCCTACGTTGCGATCTTGGCGGTCGCGCTGGTGCTGCGGTTCGCCAACCTCGACAGCGTGGCGCTGATGCCGACCGAGACGCATAACGCGCTGGCGGCGTGGCGGTCGGTATCCGCCGACGCACCGGGCGTCAGCTTGATCCCGACCAGCGCGATCCTGTTCGACGTGCAAAGCATCAGTTTTGGGCTTATGGGCGCGAGCGAATTCTCGGCGCGGGTGGCGACGGCGCTGGCAGGCGCGGCGCTGATCCTGCTGCCCGCCTTATTCCGATCATGGCTGGGCAAAACCGGCGCCTGCTTGACGAGCCTGCTGCTGGCGCTCTCGCCAGTGCTGCTGATCGCGTCGCGCACGAGCAGCGCCGACGTGTGGGCGCTGCTGTTGGCGGGCTTCAGCTTGTGGGGCTACGCACAGACAGCCCGGACGGGACAGGGCGGCTATACGATCTTCGCGGTAGCGGCATTCGGGGTAATGGCGCTGCTGACCGGAGCGGGTGGGGTCGCGCTGGCGCTGATCCTCGCCGGTGCGGGCGTAATCGCTTGGTTATCGCAGCGCCGTAATGATCTGCTTGACGACGAAGCGGAGGTGAGCTGGTTCGCGCCGCTGCGCGGGTCGTTCGGGTTGGCATTGGGAGTCGCCGGGCTGGTCGTAATCGTGCTGGCGACGGGTTTCCTGCTCTATCCCGTCGGGCTGAGCAGCATCGGCGTGGGCTTAGGGGATGCGGTGCGCGCGGTGATCGAGCCGCACGGTATCGGCGGGTATGCGGTGCTGATCGCGCTGTTTTACGCGCCGTTCCTGTGGGTATTGGCTGTCGCCGGGCTATTCGCGCGGCGCTACCAGATCGCGTCGATGGATCGCTTCCTCGCGGCGTGGGTGATCCTCGCGGTGATCGTATCGCTGCTGTTCGCCGATGGCGTGGCGGATCATGCGCTGTGGATCAGCGTGCCGCTAGCGGTTCTAGCAGCGCGGGCGCTGGAACGGACGCTTACGCCGGAAGAATCGACGATCTTCGCCGCCGCGCCGTCGTGGGCGCGCTGGTTGGTCGCCACGAGTGCGGCGGGCGTGTTCGCAGTCTTCACCATCGCCTTTGAGTCGGCGGGGAGGTCGCTGGTGCAGGCGGCGGACGGCACGCTGGCGACGGCGAATTTCGAGCCGGACAGCGCGATTCTGCTGCTGATCGCGGTGCTGTTTCTGGTGATCGGCTACTTTTTGTTCGCCAGTTTGTGGGGCAGCCGAACGGCGTGGCAGGGCTTAGGCATCGGCTTGGCGATCTTTGGCGGGTTGACCTCGCTGGGCGCGGGCTGGAACGCGGTGGTCACGAACGCTGACGTCCCGGTCGTCTTCTGGCACATGACGGCGACGCACGGCGATGCGACACTGCTGCGGCAAACGCTGTTCGAGATCGCAGACCGGCAGACCGGCGGGCTGCCGACGATGCCGGTCACGGTGATGGCGCCGCAGGACGGGATCGTCGCATGGCTGCTGCGCGATTTCAGCAACGCCGATTTCATCAAAAACGTCGGTGATGCCATCGGCGACGAAGTCGTGCTGCTGCCGGGGTCGCTGCAGCAGCTCAACTTGGGGTCGAGCTACGTCGGGCAGGATTTCGTGGTCACGCGGACGTGGGATAGCGACAGTATGCGCCTAATCGATCTGCCGGGCTGGTGGGCACAGCAGCAGGCACGCAGCCCGTGGACGGGCGAGGACGTGATGAACCTGTGGCTGCGGCAGGACGTGTACAATGGGACCACGCCGGATCAAGGAACGGGATAACCTCACTCCCAGCCCCCTCTCCATGCAATAGAGAGGGAGAGTACCGACCGAGTTGGGTTGAGGAATCGGGGCGGAGCGCGTGTATATTGGAGATTGACGAAGGGAAGGCTATGACTCAAAGCGATCTCGACGGGATCATTGCGCGCTGCTTGCAGGGGGATCAAACCGGCTATGCGGCGCTCTACGATCAATTCGTGGCGGGCATCTACCGGCTGTGCTACAGCCTGCTGCTCAACCGCGAGGATGCCGAGGACGTGATGCAGGAGTCGTTCGTCTACGCTTTCAAGAATTTGCACCGTTTCGACGCGGGGCGCGCTTCGTTCAAGACGTGGCTGTACACGATTGCGATCTGCCGCTGCCGCAACCTCTACCGGCGGGCGCGTCCGTCATTGATCGACCTGTCGCAACTACTTCAGATTGCGCTGCCCGCGCCGAAATCCGAGATGCCGGAACTCGCCTTCGCGCGGCAGACAGCGCAAGAAGCGGTTGAGCAGGCGCTGACGACGCTCAATCCACGCCTGCGCGAAGCGATTGTGCTGCGCTACGGTCACGGGCTGACCTACCGCGAGATCGCCGAAGTGATGGGCTGCCCGCAAAAGACCGCCGAAAGCCGGGTGCGGCTGGCACACGAGACGCTGCGCGGCGTATTACAGGGGCAAGGCTTGTTGGAAGAGTTAGCGAGTATCTGACCTATGAGCTTCACGTGTCGACACTGTAGGGCGCTGCTGCCCGGCTACATCCAGCGCGAACTGACTCCCAAGCAGCGGGTGTGGGTTTCGCGCCATTTGAACGAATGCGACGAATGCTACGTCGCCTGTATGGAACAGCGACAGTTGGTGCGCGAACTGAGCACCAGCATTCCCCGGATTGGCACGCGCGGCGAAAGCCCGCCGTTTGACGCTCTGCGTGCGGCGGTGCTGGCGCAAGTCGCGCAGCCGGGCAAACCGGCGCGATCCATGCAGCGGATGGGAGTCGACTACGCGCGCTACAGTATCGCGGTGCTGCTGCTGGTGGTCGTGCTGCTGCTGCCGCTCTCGACGCGCGGTCGGACGTTCAACGTGCCGACGCCGCCAACGCCGGATCAGTCACTTCCGCAGGGGACGGCGGTCGCCGCCCTGCCCGCCGAGTCCGCCACGCTCACGGCGACGCTTCAGCCCAATTACGCGCCGTTCTTGGGCGCGACCGATACTCCATAAAGGACGCTTATGGTAACTCGTACCCTTGACCGATCCCCAGAGCAGCCGGACGCGCTCAATCGCTGGCTGGCGCGCGCCTATACGGTAAATTGGGAACTCGTCGCCTACATCGCGATCTTCGTGTTCGCCATTATC
The DNA here is from genome assembly GCA_963826685.1 of uncultured Chloroflexia bacterium. Taxonomy (GTDB): domain Bacteria; phylum Chloroflexota; class Anaerolineae; order Aggregatilineales; family Phototrophicaceae; genus Flexifilum. The sequence continues at coordinate 587,853 of CAWGYC010000017.1, forward strand.
ACGCGCTTCGCCGATTTGGGCGTGCGCGTCATGAGCCACGACGAGAGCCTGCATACCTATTATTCGTGGCGGCTGGCGACGCTGGGCGACTTCCAGCATTCGCCGCTGATGCACGGGCCGATCCTGTTCCACTTCACGGCGCTGTTTTACTCACTGTTTGGGGACACGGATTTCACCTCGCGGCTGTACCCGGCGATCCTCGGCGTGGTGCTGACGATGACGCCGATCCTGTTCCGGCGCTGGTTGGGTCGGTGGGGCGCGCTGCTGGCGTCGGTTATGCTGCTGGCGTCGCCGCTGCTGATGTACTATGAGCGTTACATCCGCCACGACACGCCGTCGATCTTGTCGGCGGTGCTGATGGCTTACGGCATCTTCATGTATTTGGACGGTCCGCCACATTTGCGACGGCGGGCGCGCTGGCTGTATTTGGTCGCCGGGATGATGCTGTGGAATCTCGGCTCGAAGGAGACGGCGTTCATCTACATCGCCATCTTCGGGAGTTTCCTCGGCGCTTACTGGCTGGTGCGGCTGTATCAAGCGTGGCGGCGCAAGCCGAGCCGCCGCCTGTTCCCGTTCCTAGTCGTGACCGTGCTGATCGGCGCGCTGGCGGCGCTGGCGATGTACATGGTCTTCAGTATCGCGCTGTCGAATGCGTCGACGCTCGACGCGCGGCTGCTGTACCTCGGCGAGCAGATCAACGGCTTATTCAGCGGACAGCCGCTGGGCTTTGAGTTCACGGTCTTCCTGAGCTGGACGCTGCTGGTGATCACCGCGATCATCGCGCTGACCTTCGGCACAGCGATCTGGGCGATCCGGCGGGGTGAGGGACGTCTGCGCCTGCGAGAAGTCGCCGTGATGCTGCTGATCGCGCTGGTGGTCTGCCTCGCGCTGATCGCGCTGGAGGAGATTACGCAGCTTCCGAAGCCGGACAGCGAGGACGGGGTTGTTGTCTCGTCGGTGATCAACAACCTGCCGATCATCGCGGCGTGGGCGTTCTCGGCGGTGGCGATCATCGTGCTGATCGTCTCGCGGCTGCGGGGCTGGTGGCGGCGACTGTATCGTTTCCCCGAACTCGACCTGATCGTCGTGATCGGCACGCTGATCCTGCCGTGGGCGACCGCCTTCGTGATCAAGGCGACCGGCGCTAGCCCGACCGACTACAGCGGCGAAGGGATCGCGCGGGCAGTGGCGGCGGTGATCCCGTTTATCGCGCTGTCGGTGGTCGCGGGGCTGATTTGGAACTGGAAACGGTGGATCGTCTGCGCGCTGGTGTTCTACATCCCGTATGCCTTTTTCTTCACGACCATGTTCACCAACCCGAACGGCTTGGCGACCGGGATGATCGGCAGCCTCGGCTACTGGTTGGAGCAGCAAGGCGTCCAGCGAGGCAGCCAGCCGCGCTACTACTATGCGCTGGTGATCATGCCGGTCTATGAGTATCTGCCGCTGATCGGATCGTTCTTGGCGATGCTCGCCGGGCTGGTGCTGTTCTGGCGCAAGCAGCTCGCGCCGCGAAAACTGAAGCCGGTGGTCGACTTCGATGATCAAGGCTACCCAGTAGACGCGGTCGAGGACGTCGAGACCGTCGCCGAGGAGACTGCCGTTAATCCCGCGACCGATCCGAATTGGCTGAGGCGGCTGCCGTTTCTTCTATTCGTCGCGTGGTGGGCGGTGTTCAACTTCGTCGCCTATACGCTGGCGGGCGAGAAAATGCCTTGGCTGGGCACGCATCTGACCGTCCCCTTCATCTTGCTGACAGCGTGGTATTTCGGGCGCGTATTCACCAATCTGGATTGGGCGATCTTCCGGCGGCGGGGCTGGCTGTATCTCCTGCTGCTGCCGCTGTTCGGCGTCGCGCTGTTTCAGGCGGTTGCGCCGCTGCTGGTGGGCACATCACCGTTCGCCGGGCTGGAGCGCGAGCAGCTTGCCGACTTCTATAAGTGGCTGGCGGTGGTCGGCGTGGTCATCTTCGTCGGCTACCTGATCGTGCGGCTCGCGCTGAGCATGGGCTGGCTCAATTTGCGGCGGATGATTGGCGTGGCGGCGTTCATGGTGCTGGCGCTGCTGACTTTCCGCACGGCGTGGATGGCGTCATTCATCAATTACGACTACGCCAACGAGTATCTGGTTTACGCTCACGCTGCGCCGGGGATCAAGCTGATGATGCAGCAGATCGAGGACGTGAGCCAGCGGACGACCGATGGCATGAATCTCAAGTTCGCGTGGGGCGGGAATGCGTGGCCCGTGACGTGGTACTTCCGTCACTTGACCAACGCGACCTTCTTCGCCGGCAATCCGTCGCCGGGAGCGATCAACGACGCGGCGATGGTCTACGCCAGCGACGACATTCAGGCACGGGTCGAGCCGCTGCTAGAAGACAATTACTACCGCTTCGAATACATCCGCATGTGGTGGCCTGATCAGGAATACTTTTATCTGAGCGCCCAGCGCGTGCTAAACGCGCTCGACTTCTCGCCGGATAACACGACCGCTGCTCAGATTCGCGAAGGCATGTTCGACATCTGGTGGAATCGCAATTACACGGTTTACGGGCAAGCGATCAACCGGGACTACAGCCTCGACCACTGGCCCGTCGCCGAGCGCTTCTACCTGTACGTCCGCAAAGACGTCGCCGCGCAAGTCTGGAATTTGGGCGTGGGCGAAGGTACGGTCATGAACCCGCTGCAAAATCAGGTGGCGAACGTCTGCACGGCGAACTGGAAGCAGAACTACGCGGGAACCGTCTTCAATCCGGGTACGGCAGCACCCATGAATCACCCGCTGGACATCAGCGTGGACGATGCCAACAACCGGGTTTACGTCGCCGAGGAGTTCAACAACCGGGTGACGGTGTTCGACAAAGACGGCAACCTGATCACGACGATACAGGGGGGAAACGGCGACTTCGTCGAGCCGCTGAACCGCCCCAACGGCGTCGCGGTGGCGCCGAGCGGCAACCTGTACGTCGCTGATACGTGGAATTACCTGATCCGCGAATTCGCGCCGGACGGCAGCCCGATCACGCGGTGGGGGCAGCCGAATCAAGCAGGGGCGGACGCGCAGACCGAGCCGGTCGACGGCTTCTGGGGACCGCGTGACGTTGCGGTCGATGCTCAGGGACACGTCTACGTCGCGGACACGGGCAACAAGCGCGTGCGAGTCTACGATGCGAACGGGCAATACCTCTTCGACATCGGGTCGGCGGGGAGCGGACTGGGTCAGTTGGACGAGCCGAGCGGCTTGGCAATCGACAACGATAATAACCGTCTGTACGTCGCCGATACGTGGAACCGGCGGATCTCGGTGTTCGACTTGACCGGGACGCCGCTGTTCACCTTCGGCGTGCGCGGCTGGTACGAAGACCTCGGCAACCGCCCGTATCTCGCCATCGATCAGGCGCGCAACCTTCTGTACGTGACCGATCCTGACGCGGGGCGCGTGCTGGTCTTCGACTTGGCAGGAAACTGCGTCGGGTCGTTCGGGCAGCCTGCCGATACGGTCACGGACGCGAGCCAGATTAAGACGGTTGGTGGGATCGCTACTGACGCGGACGGTAACGTCTACGTCGTCGACGCGGGCGCGGCGCGCGTGCTCAAGTTCGCGCCGTTCGCCGACGCCGTGATGCCCGACACTCAAGAAGACTTATCCGGCGAGGTGATCCCGCAGGATCAGTTCGAGGTTACGCCGGAAGCGACGGTCGAAGCTGCCGGGTAGCGTAGTTTCAAAGTTACATAGCGCAGGGGCGTTGTGCTTGCTTTGCAAGCCTTGAACGCCCCTACAACTTCTCTGTCGCCCGCGACTGGCGATCAAATGAACTCCGTCTTTGTCTGGGAATGCGCATCATCGGCGCGAATTTAGGTTCGATGCTAAGATGGGCAAAGTATCCCGAACGAACAGCGAAGCGGAAGTGAACATGAACGCAGAAGACGTCGTCAAGTATGGTCACTTGACCGTGTTACGGACGATTGATGGGCTGAGCGCGGACGTCTGCGCAGTGGGTGGCGTCTGCGGGGTCTGGTCGGTCAAGCAGATCGTGGCGCACCTCGCCTCGCACGAACTGGTGCTCAACGACGTGCTCAACTCGCTGCTGGAGGAGGCAGAGACGCCACAGCTCGACACGTACATGCGGCAGGGGATGGCGTTCAACGACGCTGAGGTCGCGCGGCGCGCGGGACGGTCGTATGCCGACACTGTGAGCGAGTACAGTGCCGCTGCCGCCCAGACTCAAACGCTGATCGCACGGGTGCCAGTCGCCCAGCGACGGCAGGTGGGTTTGCTGGAGTGGTACGGCGCGGAGTACGACCTCGAAGACCTGATCGCGTACTCGAATTACGCTCACAAGCGCGAACACTGCGCGCAGATCAACGTCTACAAAGATACGCTGCGCTGAGGCGTGGGTGAGAGGGAAATGCTGGCTGTTCGCCACGCTTGTCAGCCCTTATAGACTGTGGTAAAATGGCTAGGTATGAAAAGTGGGTTATGCCCACTTTTTATGTCTCAGTTCGACGTGACGACCGGCTCTAGAGACGGTCGTTGTTTAAATCCGCCGCGGTAATCCCCAAAGTCTTTACGGGAGTTAAGACCAAGCAGTATGAAAAGTGAGTTTGAAGTTGCCTTCAACGAAATTATGGAGTCGCGCGCGCTGCCTCAGGAGACAGTTCTTGAAGCCCTGAGCACCGCGCTGGTTTCCGCCTATCGGCGAGATGCCGGGGTTGGGTCGTCGCAGCGCGTCGAAGCCAACCTCGACCCGGTTTCCGGGCGTCCGCGCATTTTCGTCGAAAAAGAAGTGGTCGACGAGGTTCAGGATAACCGAACCGAAGTCGAACTGGAGAAAGCCCGCTACTTCAACCCTGAAGCGAACTATGGCGACATGGTGATGGTTCAGGCGGAAGGCACCACTAAGAAATTCGGGCGAATTGCCGCGCAGACCGCGAAGCAAGTCATCTTGCAGAAGATCCGCGAGGCAGAGCGTAATTCGTTGTACGAGGAGTTCATCGAGCGCGAGGGCGACCTCGTGCACGGTACGGTGCAGAGCGTCAACTCGAATATGGTGACGCTCGGTTTGGGACGCGCCGAGGCAATTCTGCCGCGCGCCCAACAAATCCCCGGCGAGAAGTACAAGCCGCACGAAAAACTGCGCGCTTACGTGCTCGAAGTGAAGAAGACCAACCGGGGTCCCCAGATCGTCGCCAGCCGCAGCCACCGCAACATGCTGCGCCGCCTGCTCGAATACGAAGTCCCGGAAATCTACAACGGGCAGGTCGAGATCAAGAATATCGCGCGCGAAGCGGGCTACCGCTCGAAAGTCGCGGTCGCCGCGCTGCAAGAGGGTATCGACCCGGTGGGCGCGTGCGTCGGGATGCGCGGCATTCGCATCCAGAATATCGTCAAGGAACTCCACGAGGAGAAAATTGACGTTATCGAATGGAATCCGAATCAGGAAATATTCATCGCCAAAGCGCTGAGCCCGGCGCGGGTGAGCGGTGTCTATCTCGAAGACGATCCCGACGTGGGGCGTACCGCCGTCGTGATCGTGCCGGACGATCAGTTGTCGCTGGCAATCGGTCGTGAGGGGCAGAATGCCCGGCTCGCCGCGAAGCTCACCGGCTGGCGCATCGACATCAAGAGTGTGACCGAAGCGGTGCAAGAGGGACTCGCCAACATCGACACGCCAGCGCTGCGGGTGCTCAAGGCACAGCAGCCCGCGCTGGTCGAAGACGTGCAGCGGATCATCGAGAAACGGGCTGCGAACCGGGCGGTCATGCCGGAAGAATACAACGTGCTGGCGAAATTTGCCGATCTGATGCAGAAGCGCGTGATGTCGGCGCGGGAAGCAGCGCGGCAGGCACGGCTCGCGGAAATCGAAGCGGTGAAATCGACGCTGCCGCAGGGCGCGTTCCAACTCCCGGTGACGGCGCTCGATTTGCCGGAAAGCTATGGCGAGGCGCTGCAAGGCTTCGACAACGTGGGCGAGATCATGCTGCGGTTCTTGATCGACGAGAATCGAGTGCGGCGTGCGCTCAACGAACTTCCGGCTGATGCTTTCGCACATCTGCAGGAAGCGCTTGACAAGCTGGTGATCCCCGAATACGAGGCACCGGCGGTCGAGGAAGTGCCGGAAGTGGACGTGGCGCTCGAAGCAGGCGCGGCGGTGACGGAAGTGCCGGGCATTCCGCTGGTCGAGACGGAAGTCGAAATCAAGGAACGTGAGGCGGCGGAAGTGGCGCGACGCGAGAAGCGCCCGCGCGAGGAAATCTTCGTCGAAGAAGAAGACGCCGACCTGCTCGACAAGGACGCTAAGGGCGGCAAGGGGAAGAAGAAGAAGAGTCGCCAGCTCGTCTTTGACGAGAAGACCGGCGGGATGGTCGTCAAGCGCCAGCGGAAGGGTAATCGCGGGCGGGGCGACAATTGGAACAACTGGGACGAATAGTCGATGAGCGCCAAGCCCAAGCACGTTCCGGTGCGGACGTGCGTTGTATGCCGCGATAAAGCGGGAAAACGCACGCTCACGCGGGTGGTGCGGACGCTGGACGGGGTGGTCGTTGACCCTAGTGGTAAGCTGTCCGGGCGCGGCGCTTATCTCTGCGACCGCGAAAGTTGTTGGGAAACGGCAGTGAAGACCGACCTATTGGCGAAAGCACTGCGGACGCCACTGACGGACGACGACCGTGAAAGACTGCGAAGCGCCAGAGTACAACCATGATTAACCGATCATGGTGTACGGCTGTAAGCATAACGAAATTGTCGGCGATGGGTGAGTAAAGCGTTTCGCTTTTCCTGATCCATCGCTCTTTGGATGGAGGCATGAATGGCACAGGAAAAGCAAGTGGTACTCGTCCCGGACTATCTCACCGTGCGTGAGGTAGCGGAACTGATCGATGCCAGCCCAATCGAGGTGATGAAACGCCTGATTGCGAACGGGATCATGGCGTCGATCAATCAGCAAATCGATTACGATACCGCCGCAATCGTGATCGAAGACATGGGTTTTGAGGCGCAGTCGGCGAGCGCAGTCGCGGCGAAAGCGGATCGTGAGAAACGCGCCGAAACCGCGCAGACGTGGCGCAAAGTTTACGCTCAAGAAGAACCCGAAGACCTCGTCGCCCGCCCCCCGATTGTCACCATCTTGGGACACGTCGATCACGGCAAAACAACGCTGCTCGATCAGATTCGCAAGGCGCACGTTGCCGAAGGCGAAGCGGGCGGCATCACCCAGCACATCGGCGCGTACCGCGTCATGCACAATGGACGACAAATTACGTTTCTCGATACGCCCGGTCACGAGGCGTTCACCGCGATGCGGGAGCGCGGCGCGCAGGGCGCTGACATCGCTATTTTGGTGGTCGCGGCGGACGACGGCGTGATGCCGACGACCCGCGAGGCTCTCGCTCACGCGCGCGCTGCCAACGTGCCAATCATCGTCGCCATCACCAAGATCGACAAGCGCAACGCCAACGTCGAGCGAGTGAAGCAGGAAATCAGCGAACTGGGGTTGACGCCGCAGGACTGGGACGGCGATACCTTCGTCGTGCCGCTGTCGGCGCAGCAGAACCAAGGCATCGACGACCTGCTGGAAGCGATCACTCTGGTCGCGGACGACGGCGACATCGTGGCGAATCCGCACGCCAGCCCGACCGGGGTCGTGTTGGAAGCGGAAGTCGACCGCAATCGCGGCGTGATCGCGACGCTGCTGGTGCTGAATGGCACGCTCAAGACCGGCGACGAAGTGATCGCCGGGCTGACTCACGGTCGGCTGAAGGCGATGTACGACGAAACCGGCAAGACGGTCAAGACCGCCGGACCCTCGACGCCGGTCGCGGTGATGGGGTTGAACGACGTGCCGCAGGCGGGCGATAGCTTCGAGAGCGTCAAGAACGAGAAGGTCGCGCGCGTGATGTCGGCTGAGCGTAAGGAAGCGGCGGATGCCGCCCGCACGCCGACCGGACGCGCGGCGATTTCGCTGGAAGAAATCTTCGCGCAATACCGCGAAGGTGAAGCCAAAGAACTTAACCTGATCATCAAGGTGGACGTGCAAGGGTCGCTCCAGCCGATTGTGGACTCGCTGCACCAGCTTGAGGAGCAGAACTCCGAGGGTATCAAGGTGCGCGTACTAGCGGCTGACGTGGGCAACATCAGCGAGAGCGACGTGATGCTGGCAAGCGCCTCGAACGCGATCATCATCGGCTTCAACGTGGAAATCGACATCCCGGCACAACGTCATGCTGAGGCGCGCAGTGTCGAAATTCGCAAGTATTCGGTGATCTACAAGCTGCTGGAAGACGTGGAACTGGCGCTCAACGGGATGCTCGACCCGGTCTACGCCGAGCGCACCGTCGGCGTCGCCGAAGTGCGGCAGGTCTTCCGCATTCCGCGCATCGGCACGATTGCCGGGTGCATGGTGCGTGAGGGCGAAGTCCGCCGTAATTCGCGCGCCCGCGTCAAGCGGGGATCGCAAGTGCTGATCGAAAACGTGACGATTGCCTCGCTGCGGCGCGTGAGTGAAGACGTGCGCGAAGTCCGCGCCGGGTTCGAGTGCGGCATCGGCTTGAGCAACTTCAACGACTTCCAAGAAGGCGATCACATCGAGTGCTACGTGAGCGAGCGAGTCAGCTAACCAGCCTCGATCAGCAGGGCAGCGCCACCGTCGCTCAGACGGTGGCGTTGTGTTTGAAGAAACAGGAGAAAGTTTCATCATGAGCAAAATTAAACAGGAGCGTACTTCCGGGCAGATACGCAAGATTTTGAGCCAATTGATCTTGCGGGAGGTGGCTGACCCGCGTTTGCACGGCATCACGGTGACGGACGTCGAGCTTGACCCGGAACTGCTGTTCGCGACGATCTACGTCAACGCGCTTGGCGAGGAAGAACGGCAGCCGGAGGTCATGTTGGCGTTGGAGCGGGCAAAGGGGTATTTACGCCGCGAAGTCGCCAAGCGGGTGCGGCTGCGCAAAGCCCCCGAACTCATATTTCGCTGGGATGAAAGCCTCGAACGCGGCGAGCGGATCAACGCGCTGCTGGCGAGCCTCGACATTCCGCCTGAAGAAACAGGACTCGAAATCGATGACGATGGCAAAACTGAACTGGATTGAAGCGACCGAAGCGGTCGATCAAGCAAAATCGATTCTACTGGTGACGCACATGAACCCGGATGGCGACGCCATCGGGTCGCTGCTGGGCTTGGCGAATGCTTTGCGCGAGCGCGGGTCGGCAGTGACGACGCTGGTTGTCGACAAGGGTGTGCCGGGGTATCTGCGGTTCGTACCCGGCTCGGACAGCGTCCAGCCGACCCTGACCAGCGGCGAATGGGAATTGATGATCTCGCTCGATTCGAGCGACGAAGAACGCACGGGCGAAGCGGGCGTCTACGGGCGCGCGCACAGCCAAACCGTGATCAACGTCGATCATCACCCGACCAATACCCTGTTCGGCGACATCTACGTCCTGATCCCCGACGCGGTTTCGACGACGCAAATTGTCCAGCAGTGGTTGGAACAGATGGGGCAGCCGCTTTCGCGTAATAGTGCCGTGCCGCTGCTGACCGGGCTGATCACCGACACGCAGGGCTTTCGCACCAGCAACGTGCGCCCGGACACCCTCGGCTACGCGCAGAAGCTGATGCAAGCGGGCGCGTCGCTGACCGAAGTGACGGCGCGGACGCTCGCCAGCACACCCTATCAGAATATTCAGTTATGGAAGTACGTGCTGCCGAGTGTAGAACTCGACGACGGCGTGATCTCGGCGGTGGTGAGGCAGGAAGATGCTCGCCAAGCACACATCACCGACATCACCGACGGCGGCTTGGTCGAATTTCTGGTCACCGCGAACGAAGCCATGATCTCGGTCGTGTTCAAGGAACTGGCGGACAACCGGGTCGAACTTGGTTTTCGCAGCAAGCCGGGCTACGACGTGGCAACGGTCGCGCTGAGTTTGGGCGGCGGTGGTCACCGGCAGGCGTCGGGGGCGACGATCAGCGGGACGGTCGCGGAAGCGAAGGCGCGCGTTCTGCCGCTGCTGCACGAAGCGCGCGAACAGGGGACGCTGACTATCGCATAGCCGGTTTGGTATCAAGCTAAACGTGCAGCCGGTATTGTAACGTAATATAATACATAGGGTTTATGTTGTCCTGATTGCCGAGGAAATGCAGCGGTTATGCAAGTGCCGTGGGTTGTCGAATTCAAACTGCCAAAAGTGCCTGATCCGATCCGCGCCCAGTTTGAAACCAAACTGATTATCGGGCGGTCGGATAAAACATCCGCTAAGCCGGACGTCGATCTGAAGCCGTTCAATGCCGAGGATCACGGGATTTCGCGCCAGCACGCTGCGCTGCTGGCGGAAGGCAGCCAGCTTAAGATCATGGACTTGGGCAGCGGTAACGGCACCTACGTGAACGGCGTGCGCCTGACTCCCAACGAGCCGGTTCCACTGGTTCGGCGGGATCACGTCCAGCTCGCGCACCTGCCGATCACGCTGCGGGTGGTGGTCGCGCCGTCGTATGCGGCGGGCTTCCACGAATTGCTCGACAGCGAGACCCTGAAAGCACCGATGCGCGGCGGGGGCAAAACCGTCCTAATCGTCAAGAAAGATGCAGACGTCGCTCAAGTAATCGCCGAGACGCTGCGACAAGTCGATTTCAAGCCGGTGATCGCTCGGAGTGTGGTGTCAGCGATTCGCCTGTTCAATCAGAAAAGCCCGGCGCTGATTCTGCTGGATTTGACGCTGCCGGACATGCCGGGCGTGGAATTGTGTCGCTACGTGCGGCGGGATACGCATCACAGCGGCACGCCGTTGATCGCGCTAGAGACTATCGACAGCGACGTGACGACCAGCGATGCCATCGAAGCTGGAGCGGACATTGTGCTTTCCGAGCCGCTGAGTATGAAGGAACTCACACACGTGGTCTTCATGCTGGTGGGCGAGGGCGAAGGTGTGGCGATGATGCGCACCAAGCGCCTGCTGGGCACCGCGCCGCTGCAAACCATCCAGCCGCAGTCGCGTCGAAACTCCGTCGTGATGTTCGTCGCGGGGCACAAAGAACCGCTGGTACTGACCGCGAAAGAGGCGATCACGTTTGGGCGGTCGGTCAGCCAAAACTTACAATCGCACGTCGACTTGAGCCGCTATAACGCCGTCGATAACGGCGTGTCTCGGTTGCACGCGCGGCTGTCGCTCAGAGACGAACAATTTTTCCTTGAAGACCTCAACAGCGTTAACGGCACGTTTCTCAACGGCGAACCGCTCAAACCGGAGACGCCGGTGCCGCTGCACAGCTCCGACGAGGTGCGGTTCGGACGGATGCGCTTTTACATCTACTTCCTTGAATTTGCCGACAAACCGGAGTAAATCCTGCTGTTTGGATTTCTGAACGTCGATAAACCGCGCGACTTGACCAGTCATGACGTGGTGGCGCGCGTGCGCCGCGCGTCCGGGATCAAGAAGATCGGGCACGCCGGGACGCTCGATCCAATGGCGACGGGCGTATTGATCCTGTGCGTCGGCGGCGCGACCCGGCTGAGCGAGTACGTCATGCACGGGACGAAACGCTACACGGCGCGGGTGCGGCTGGGCGTGATCACCGACACCTATGACGCGCAAGGCGAGATCGTCGAGGAACACGACGCCAGCGCGATCACACGCGCGGACGTGGTGCGGGCGCTCGACGGCTTTCGCGGCGAGATCGATCAAGTGCCGCCGATGTACAGCGCGATCAAGCAGGGCGGGCGCAAACTCTACGATCTGGCGCGAGCCGGGCAGACGGTCGAGCGCGAGGCGCGGCGGGTGCGGATCGACGCGCTGACGCTGACGGACTGGTCAGCGCCGGAGTTCACGCTCGACGTGGTGTGCAGCGCCGGAACTTACATTCGCAGCCTCGGCTATGACATCGGCGCGGCGTTGGGCGTTGGCGCGCACCTCACGGCGCTGCGGCGCACCGCCAGCGGTGTTTTCACGCTTGAAAATGCCGTACCGCTTGCTACACTCCTCGGCAATCCACGCGATCACGTGATTCCGCCGCAAACAGCACTGACGGACTATCCGGCGCTGGTGGTCGATGCCGCCGCCGCAGCCGAAATCCGGCAGGGGCGGTTTCTGCCGCTCGGCGACACGGCGGCGACGCCGGTCATGGCGTATGACGCGAACGGGCGACTGATCGCGGTGCTTGAATCTGATGACGGGTGGCTGAAACCCCGTAAAGTCTTCGCCTAACCGAACGGAAACTCGATGCAGCATCTCTATGATCTGGGGCAGGTTCAGCTCCAAAAACCCTCAGTGGTCACGATTGGCGTATTCGACGGCGTGCATCTCGGGCATCAACATCTGATCAGGCGCTTGGTCGAAGAAGCGCGGGCGAGCGACCGACTGGCGGTCGTGCTGACCTTCTTTCCGCATCCCGACATTGTGCTGCGCGGATTGAAGGGACGCTACTACCTGACGACGCCGGAACAGCGCGCCGAATATCTGGGCGAGTTGGGCGTCGATACGGTGATCACGCTGCCGTTCGACGCGGAATTTCGCCAGATTCGGGCGGCGGCGTTTGTCGATTCGATGCTGGAACACCTCAAGCTAAGCTCGCTGTGGGTGGGTGCGGATTTCGCGTTAGGCTACCAGCGTGAGGGCAACGTCGGCTTTCTGCGTGAGCAGGGCGAAAAGAAAGGCTTCTCGCTGCAAGTGATCGACCTGATCGCCGCCGAGAGCGACGGCGCGATCAGCAGCACGGCGATTCGCGCGGCGCTGCTGACGGGGGAGGTCGAGCAGGCGCGCGACTGGCTCGGTCGCTCGTATGCGCTGGCGGGCGAAGTCGTTCACGGCGATCATCGCGGGCGCGAACTGGGCTTCCCGACGGCAAACCTGAAGCTGTGGGACGAGCAGGTGATCCCGGCGAACGGCATCTACGCGGGCTGGGCACACTTGGGCGGCGAGCGCTTCATGGCGGCGACCAACGTCGGCGTGCGCCCGCAGTTCGACGGCGAGGACGTGCGCGTCGAAGCCTATTTGCTCGACTTCGACCGGATGATCTACGGGCAGCAGCTAACCTTCAGCTTCGAGAAGCGGCTGCGACCGGAGGCGAAGTTCGACAGCCTCGAAGGGCTGATCACGCAGATCAACGCCGACGTCGCGGAAACGCGGGTATACTTGGCTCAACAGACGTAGGAGGCTGGATGATGATTCAGCAGTTCAACGCGATCTTCGAGCGTGATGGGGATTGGTGGGTCGCCTCGGCGGTAGAGATTCCCGGCGCGTTTTCACAGGGCAAGAGCCTTGAAGAAGCACGCACTAATTTACTGGATGCGGTGCGCGAACTCATGTTGGCAAGGCGCGAACTCTCCGAAGTCGAATTCCATAATCGCCATGGCGTTGGGTGCGAGGCACTGACTCTGCCCCTTTAGTCCTCGTCCTTCATGCGATACCCCAAGCGCTGCATCAGCTTCTCGTCGCTGCGCCAGTTCTTGAGCACCTTGACCCGTAAATCGAGAAAGACCTTCGTGCTAACGATCTTGGCGAGTTCGGCGCGCGCGTCGGAGCCGATGCGCTTGATCATCTCGCCGCCTTTGCCGATGACGATGCCTTTTTGCGAGTCGCGCTCGACGTAGATCAGCGCGCTGACGTAGGTCATGTCGTCGGAGCGCTCTTTGTAGCTGTCGACCTCGACGGCGACCGAGTAGGGGATTTCCTGCTCGGTCAGCAGCATGATCTTTTCGCGGATGACCTCGGCGGCGACGAAGCGCATATTGACGTCGCTCAGGTCGTCGGCGGGGTAGTAGCGCGGTCCGCGCGGAAGCTGCTCGACCAGCGCATCGACCAGCGGATCGACGCCATCGCCGGTGAAGGCGCTGGTGATGAAGCTGCGTTGATGCGGGATCAGCGCTTCATGAGCGGCGATGTTGGGGTCATGGTTCTGCGGGGTGAGCAGGTCGGCTTTGTTGAGCGCCAGAAAGACTGGCGTCTCGCCGCGCAGGCGCTCGACCGTCTCGGCGAGCAGTTCGTCGCCGCGCTCCGGGCGGACGGAAACGTCAAGCAGCAGGAGGATCACGTCGGCGTCGCGGAAGGCGGCTTCGGCGGTCTTGACCATGTACTCGCCGAGCTTGTGCTGGGGTGCGTGCAAGCCGGGCGTGTCGATGAACAGGATTTGCGCGCGCTCGTCGGTGAAGATGCCCAACTGACGGCGGCGCGTCGTCTGCGGCTTGGGGCTGACGATGGCGATCTTCTGGCGCAGGATGCGGTTGATCAGCGTCGATTTGCCGACGTTGGGGCGACCGACGACCGCGACCACGCCGGAGCGGTAATCTTCCGGCAGATTTTCCTCAACGTCCAATTCAAGATCGCTCATTCGTGTCCTTTAGCTATCTAGTCGGGTGTGGTGGCTTATTCGTGCGGGATGATCGCCACGTCTTCGTGCGTGTCGGCATGGGCTGCCGCATCATGATGCCCCGTATAGTGCGGCTCGTTGATGTCGTCAAAGTGCTGGAAGGGTTTCACCAGTGCCAGCCAGCCACCGATGCCGAGCACCAGCAGCGCCAGCCCACCGGCGAAGGTCAGACCGATGGTGCTGGCATCCGCTGCTTCACCCTGTACCACGCCAATCGCCAGCGCCAACATCATCAAGATCAAGCCCGCGCCAGCCGTGAGCGCCAGCAGCAGGATTTGGGTTTGGCTGGGTTGAGGCGCGTCGGCAGCTTCGTTCGCTTCATGGATCGTCACGGTATTTGCTCCTGATAGGGAATATCGGCTACAAATTAGCTTAATTTTGCCGTCCCGAAGGCGGCACGTCAACCCTGACCGTCAGAATCGAGGTTTTATGAAGCGGATATTGTTGATTCGTCACGGACAAACCGACTGGAATAGTGAAGGTCGCTGGCAAGGTCACATCGACATTCCGCTGAATGCGAGCGGGCTAGAGCAAGCCCAAGCGCTGGCGGCGCACCTCAAAGATCAGCCGATCACGGCGATCTACAGCAGCGATCTGCTGCGGGCGCGGCAGACGGCAGCGACAATCGCCGAGGCGCTGGGGCTGATCGTTCACGACGACGCCCGGCTGCGCGAATTGAACCTCGGCAGCTTTCAGGGCATGACCAACGCCGAAATCAGCAGCCAATATCCAGAGCAAGCCGTGCAAATGCGCGAGGATTATCTCGGCTTTCCGTTTCCGAAGGGCGAGTCGCGGCGGATGATGCAGCAGCGGGCACTGGCGGCATTCCACGAGATCGTCGCCAAAGAGCCGGGTCCAGAGATCGCCATTGTCACGCACGGCGGCACGATCCGCGTGCTGCTGATGGCGCTGTTCGAGCAGCGGGATGACATCCGCCGAATCTCGCTCTATAATACGTCCATCTGCACAATTGAAATGGAGGATGAAAGATTTCATCTCTCGGAAGCTGCTGTAACTCCGCACCTCATCGAGTAAATCTGCTTGGATGTGACATTTATCACCGGAATTCTCCTTCGCTCGTCAGATGCTATCCCTGTCAGATCGAATTACACTGATAATGTCCTGATGCGGAATCGTCCGCACACGAATGGAAGGGATTTCTGCTACCATGGTCGAGCAAACACTCGAGCACGCACCATTCAGTAACTTTGGTCTAGAGAATCACGGTTTCACTCAACTCAATCGAGTCTACTGGAATCTATCCACCCCCAGCCTGTACGAGGAGGCGATCAAGAATCGCGAAGGCTCGGTCGTCCACAACGGTCCGATTGCCGTGCGTACTGGCTCCTATACCGGTCGGTCACCGAAGGACAAATTCATCGTCCGCGATGCCGAAACTGAAGATAAAGTTTGGTGGGGACCAATCAACAAGCCGTTCGACGAGAAAGCGTTCGATAACCTGCACCGCCGGATGATGGCGTACTTCCAACAGAAAGACGTCTACGTCCAAGACTGCTATGCGGGTGCTGACCCGAACTACCGCCTGCCGATCCGCGTCGTCACCGAATTCGCTTGGCACAGCCTGTTCGCGCGGACGATGTTCGTCATGCCGCAGGAACGCGAACTGGAAAGCCACATCCCCGCGTTTACCGTGATCGACGCGCCTTTCTTCCACGCGACACCGGAAGTCGACAACACGCTCTCGCAGACGTTCATCCTCGTGTCGTTTTCGCGGCGCTTGGTGCTCATCGGTGGTACCGAATACGCCGGTGAAATCAAGAAGTCGGTCTTCAGCATTCTTAACTACCTGCTGCCGCAGCAGGGCGTGCTCTCGATGCACTGCTCGGCGAATTACGGCAAGGACAAGAACGATGCTGCGCTGTTCTTCGGGCTGTCCGGCACGGGCAAGACGACGCTGAGCGCTGACCCCGGTCGCACGCTGATCGGCGACGACGAGCACGGGTGGAGCGACGAAGGATTGTTCAACTTCGAGGGCGGCTGCTACGCTAAAGTCATTCATCTGAGCAAGACGGGCGAGCCAGAAATTTGGGAAAAGACGCGCCGCTTTGGTACGGTGCTGGAAAACGTCGTGATCGACCCGCGCACGCGCCGACTCGACCTCGACGACGACACCTACACCGAAAATACGCGCGCGGCTTACGCCATCCGCACGATCTCGAACGCCGATTACAGCGGCATGTGCGGACATCCCAAGAACGTGATCTTCCTGACGGCGGACGCCTACGGCATTCTGCCGCCGGTCGCCAAGCTGACCCCGGAACAAGCCATGTACCACTTCATCAGCGGCTACACGGCGAAAGTCGCCGGGACGGAGCGCGGAGTCACCGAGCCGAGCGCGACCTTTAGCGCCTGCTTCGGCGCGCCGTTCCTGCCGCTGCATCCGACGGTTTACGCGGCGCTGCTGCGTGACAAGCTGAAGGAGCATAATGCACAAGTTTGGCTGATCAACACCGGCTGGACGGGTGGTCCCTATGGCATCGGCAAGCGGATGTCGCTGGAGCACACGCGCGCGATTGTCACGGCGGTGCTCAACGGCGATTTGAACGACGTCGATACGGTCGCCGACCCGTACTTCGGCATCGAAGTGCCGGTACACGTCCCGAACGTGCCGGATCAAGTGCTGAACCCGCGCGCGACGTGGTCGGACACAGAAGCCTATGATCGTCAGGCTGCCGTGCTGGTCGCGCAGTTCCGCAAGAACTTCGAGAAGTACGCCGACCAAGCCAGCCCCGAAGTGATCGCGGCGGGTCCGGTCGCCCAGTAGCGTAGAGGTAACAGCGTAGGGGCGCTCAATTGAGCGCCCCTATTGATGTCCATTCACCGCTCCCTCACTTGATTCCACTCGCTCTGGTGTTATCCTAGAGCGACTTAGATTTTGTCCACAATGGAGTAATCAATTATGGCTCGAAGCAAAGTAACGGTGGTCGGTGCTGGCAACGTGGGCGCAACCTGCGCGCATTGGATCGCCAGCCACGAACTCGCGGACGTGGTGCTGATCGACATTCTCGACGGTGTGGCGAAGGGCAAGGCGCTTGACCTGACCGAAGCCGCCCCGGTCATGAAATTCGACCTGAGCATCACCGGCGGCAGTGATTACGCACTCTCCGCCGACTCGGACGTGGTGATCATCACGGCAGGTGTGCCGCGCAAGAAAGACCCGGTGACGGGACAGTTCCCCAGCCGTGACGAACTGGTCAAGACCAATCAGGGCATCGTCGGCGATGTCGCCCGCAAGATCGCGCAGTATTCGCCCAACGCGATCCTGATCATCGTCTCGAACCCGTTGGACGCGATGTGCCACGTCGCGCTGAACGAAAGCGGCTTCCCGGCGAATCGGGTGATCGGGCAGGCGGGCGCGCTCGACACGGCACGCTACAAGGCGTTCCTCGCCGAAGCGATTGGCGTCAGCGTGCGTGACATTCACGGGATTGTGCTCGGCGGTCACGGCGATCAGATGGTGCCGCTGCCGCGTCACACGTCGGTCGCGGGCATCCCCGTGCGCGAACTGATCGAAGAAGACAAACTGCAAGAAATCATCACCCGCACCCGCAAGGGCGGCGGCGAAATCGTCGGCTTGATCGGCGTGAGCGCGTGGTATGCTCCGGCGGCGGGCGCGGTCGAGATGGTCGAAGCGATTGTGCGCGACCAGAAGCGCGTGATCCCGTCGGCGGTGCTGCTCAACGGCGAGTATGGCTACACTGGCTTGTACGTCGGCGTCCCGGTGGTGCTGGGCAAGAACGGCGTCGAGCGAATCATCGAGATGGAACTCGACGACGAAGAAAAGAAGATGCTGGACCTTAGCGCGCAAGCGGTTCAGTCGGTGGTGGGCGTGCTGGGGTACTGAATACTGATCATCGACGTAGGGGCAGGTTTCAAACCTGCCCCTACAATGCAGAATCAAAAAGGGGTGGTGATGCCCCTTTTTGATTCTCTATGACTTCCTGATGTGGACGATTTCGCCTTCGGCGGCGCGGAGCAGACGCTCCCAGAGCGCCGCACCGATCCCGGTGCGCGGGTAGCCGCGCGCCAGAATCACCTGCACGCCTTCGTGATCGAGCGCACGCATCCCGGCGAACAGCCGCGCGGCGATCTCATCGGGCGTTTCGCCTAAGGCGAAGACTCGGACGGGCAGATCGCCAAAGTAGGGCTGATCCGCGTCCGGCGCGAGGATGCCGACGTTGAAGCCGGTTTGCGCGAAGATACGGGCATCGGTTTGCATTTGTTCGAGGATGGCTTCGAGCGGCGAGTCGTCACCGTAAAAGAGCAGCTTGGCGCGCGGCGAATAGTGCTTGAGCATCATGCCGGGTGCTGGCGCCGCTTTGCTAAAGGCGCTGTCCTCGGTCAGGTGGAGATGATCGCCGGTGGCGAAGCCGAGCGCGGCGAAGGTCTCCGGCTCTAGCGCGCCGTAGCGGAGAATGCGCGGCGGGTCGCTGGTGACGTCGACGATGGTCGACTCGATGCCGAGCGGAGTTGCGCCGCCGTCGAGCACGACGTCGACGTGACCGCGCAGGTCTTCGAGGACGTGATCGGCGGTAGTGGCGCTCGGTCGGCTGAAGCGGTTGGCGCTGGGCGCGGCGACCGGCACACCCGCCGCCGCGATCAGCGCGTGGGCGACCGGATGACTGGGCACGCGCACGCCGACGGTCGTCAAGCCGTTGGAGACGTTGGCGGCGATGTCAGGATGGCGCTTGAGGATCAGCGTCAGCGGTCCCGGCATCAACGCGGTCAATTCGTGGGCGACGTCGGGAATATCGACCGCGACCGTCTCCAACTGATCGACGGAGGCGAGATGGACGATCAGCGGGTCGGAGGCGGGGCGGTCTTTGGCGCTGAAGATGTGGGCGACAGCATCGGGATCGGTGGCGTTGGCACCCAAGCCGTAGACCGTTTCGGTCGGGAAGGCGACCAACCCGCCCGCGCGCAGCACTTCGGCGGCAGTCTCAATGGCGGGGGCTTCGGGATTCTCTGCATCGACCGGCAGGACGCGCGTTTCGGCAGTGTAGCGCATGAAATTTACTCTCATTTAAGGGTTCTATTCAAAGCTGTATCTTAGCCGAGCCAACCCAAAAGAACAGGGCGAATCGCGCGATTCGCCCTGCAAGACCATTCACTCTAAGCTCGTGCCGGATTCAGGGGGCGACAATACGCCGGTGGATAACAGCTAGCCAGCAGGGCTAGTGAGCACCAAATCAAGCGGGCAGGTGACGTTCGCGTCAAAACCCAAGAAAACCAACGTGCCGGTCATGTGCGCCGGTTCTCCGGGAACGACATTCATTGTCAGTGAGCCTGCTTTGTCCTGATAGAAGTAGATTCCGGGTGAGGTACTGACGAGAGCAAGCGCGTCATCTCCCGCAACAACCATGCTTTCTGCCGAAACGTCGGACAACACAAAGGTCGTTACCTCGTCACCACATTCGCCGCCTAAAGTCGCCTCCCACTCGCCCGCTGTCGGGACAGACCCGTCACCCTCATTTGCTGTGAGTGCCAAGTACTCCACTTGAGCACAAACTCCCAACGGCACCGGGCTGCCGTCGTCGTAGGTTGCCGGCGGGTCAACTGGCAGATCAACACCGCGATTCCTGCTTTCGCATCGTCCGCCGCGCCGTATTCGTCGACCAGATTTTGCCACGTCTGCTCATCGTTGGCGGCAAAGAAGGTCCGTGAGGTATCGCATAGCTGCTGGTCGCTCCCTGCACAGAAAGCGGCTGCGTTCAAGCCTGCCCACGCATTGCGGAAGATACAGCTTTGTTGTGCTTGTCCCTCCGCGGCACTCGCGCAGGCGGCTTCCGCATCGGCGACGATTGCGCTCTGCGCGTCGCTGGGGACTACGGCTTGAGGGAGCGTTTCTGGTGCGGGCGCTTCTGGTGCGGGAGCTTCTGGCGCGGGCGCTTCTGGTGCCGGAGCGCTGCTCGCATCGGATTCTGGCGGGGACGCCAATCGCTGAAGGGCATTATTGAGTTCACCGTTCAACACGTCGACATCACTGCCAATCGCCTGCCAATTTGTATAGAGTTCGTTCTGATAATAGTCAAGGTCGGCGGTCAAAGCGGTACGAATCTTCGTTGGCAAGCTATCGCCCCTTGCCTCAAGCGCTGTCCTTACGAGGAACACGTCCGATCCCATGAAGACCTGTAGTTCCTGAAACCGTTGCTGGTAGTCCGCGGTGAGTTTCTCAATCGTGGGCTGGATGCGCTTGACCCATGCCGCATCGTCACCATTGCTGTCAAAGCTCGAAATGAGGTTTGTCACCCGTTGATCGATCATCTTCACTTCCAGATCGTACTGCTGTATCTGAGTTCGCTTGGTCAGGTAATCCGTGCAGGTGACGAATTCTGCTGACCCATCGATAAACAGCAGCCCACAGGTAAAATCTTGTGCCTGCGCGACGAGGGTCGGCAGTAACAAGACTCTCAATAAGAGTACGATGAATTTGTGCATGATGTCCTCCACTAGCTAGACAGCAGGCTTTCGTCGGCATGATGCGTTCGGGTGTCTGGCAAGCCGACGTAAACCGAGCGCCTCAGCCCCATAATATCATGGCATAATATTACAAATTGCCTTTATGCGCTTGCGTGATCGGGCTACAGGGCATGGAAAATCAGTGAGGGATAATGCCGGAAAAACGCGCTGCAATGCTGCCCGAGACAATCCTATATGCCCATTTGTCCGGTGGAGCAGGATTGATCGAGCAACAAACTTCAGGGAGAGTCGGGCACGTCACCCGTTTCAGGCAACGAACCCCAAAACGGCGCGGTATGAGGGATACGGGAATTCACTGTAACGGCGTTGATTAGGTGAGGTGCGCACCGATGAAATGAGGGTAGCCGCGCAGGAACTCGACCAGCAGCACGGGCTTGCGCCCCTCAAGCTGAAGCCGATCCGGGACGAATAAGCCGTCGCCCGTGCCGATGGCGGCGAGATCGCCTGAAGCGACGACCTGCCCCGGTTCGGCATTACCGGCGGTGACGTGCCCGGCGAGGATTTTGAGCTGCTGATCGCCCCAGTAGGCGAAGGTGCCGGGCCACGGGATGAAAGCGCGCATCGTCCGCTCGATTTGCTCGGCGGGCTGCGTCCAATCGACGTGCCCTTCCTCTTTCTTGATGCGCGGCGCGAGGGTCATCAGGGCGTTGTCCTGTGGCTGCGGCTGAAGGTCGCCGCTGAGATAGGCGGGGAGCGTCTCGATCAGCAGGTCGCCGCCGAGATCCGCCAGCTTGTCGTGAAGCGACTGCCCGGTCTCGTCCGGCGCGAGCGGGATCGCGCGCTGGCTGAGAATTGGTCCGGTGTCGAGTCCGGCGTCCATGCGCATGATGGTGATGCCGGTCTCGCCGTCGCCCGCGCGGATTACCGCCTGAATGGGGGCAGCGCCGCGCCAGCGCGGGAGCAGCGAGGCGTGAATGTTGATCGATCCGTGCGGCGGGATGTCGAGCACGGCTTGGGGCAAAATCTGCCCGAAGGCGGCAACGACGTAGAGATCGGGCTGCCACTGCTTGAGTTCATCAATCGCTTCCGGGCGGCGCAGCTTCTCCGGCTGAAAGACCGGGATGTCCGCCGCCAGCGCGACCTGCTTGACCGGCGACGTCTGGAGCTTTCGGCTGCGCCCGGCGGGGCGGTCGGGCTGCGTGACCACGCCAATCACGTTGTAGTGGGCGATCAAGCGCTGGAGGGCAGGGACGGCGAAATCAGGCGTGCCCATGAAGACGACGGAGTACCGGGTACCGAGTGCTGTGTGCTGAGTCAAGAGCGATCCTTGTTCGTTTTTTAGGAAGCCATTCGTTGTTAGCAATTGGCGGTGGGTAGGGGCGTTCAATTGAACGCCCCTACGAGGCACGTTTCGGCTATTAGGTCTCATCGTTCATAGCTAACCGCTCTCATTTTACCGCGTCTAGCGGAGTTGGGGTTAGGCTGTTAAACTGAGCCGAAACGTTTGTGCGTTTGTTGATGGAACAATGCCACCTCTAAAGCACTGGATTACCGCGTCACCCGCGCCCACCGATCACTTGCGGCGGTATCGCGACATGAGTCTCATGCTGGCGCAAATACTCTACAATCGCGGCTTGATCGACCCCGATGAAGCCTACGATTTCATCCATGCCGACGATCCGACGAGCGGAAGTTTGCTCACGCTGCCGGGCAAGAAGCCTTCGATTGATAAGGGACTGGCGCGGATTCGCTCGGCAATCAAGCGCAAGGAGTTGATCTGCGTTTACGGCGACTTCGACGCCGACGGCGTGACCTCGACAGTGCTGCTGATTCAAGCGCTGCGGGCGCTGGGCGCGAACGCGCATCCCTACATCCCGCACCGGGTGGACGAAGGCTACGGCTTGAACAGCGAGGCGCTGCTCAAGCTGGCGCGACGCGGCGTCAAGCTGGTGATCACGGTGGACTGCGGGATTCGCGCTGTGCAGGAAGTCGAAGACGGCAAAGCCTACGGACTGGACATCATCGTCACTGACCATCACTCACTCGGTCCTGAAATCCCCGACGCCTACGCCGTGATCAATCCCAAGATGGTTGACTGCAACTACAGCGAGAATATGCTCGCGGGGGTGGGAGTCGCCTACCGGATCGCGGAGGCGCTGTTCACGATTGAGGCGCGCAGCGGAAAGAATGGCAGTACCCCCGCGTTCAACGTCGAAGACCTGCTCGATCTGGTGGCGATTGGCACGGTCGCCGACCTCGCGCCGATGAACCGCCGCGAAAATCGCGCGCTGGTGCGGCGTGGGTTGAACGTGATCAACCGGGCGCAGCGCCCCGGCTTGCGCGCGCTGATGAACGTCGCCACGCTGAAGATCGGCGGGATCGTGGCGCAGAACATCGGTTACGGGATTGGTCCGCGCATCAACGCGGCGGGGCGGCTGGAAAGCGCCATGATCGCTTACGACCTGCTCTCGACGCTGGACGAGTCGAAAGCCGACGACCTCGCGGTGCAGCTTCAGGGACTCAACACGCAGCGACAGGAACTCACGCGGGCGGCGCAGGAAATGGTGCGCGAACGGATCGGCGACAGCGACGGTATCCCGCTGATCTTCGCGTCGGATCGCAACTTCCAGCCGGGGATCGTCGGGTTGGTGGCGGGGCGGCTGACCGAGGAATTCTTCCGCCCGGCAGTGGTGATGGAGGAGGGTGATCTCGAAAGCCGCGCCTCGTGCCGCAGTATCCCGCAGTTCGACATCACGCGGGCGCTGGACGAATGCGCGGCGCTGCTGGTGCGGCACGGTGGTCACGCGGCGGCGGCAGGCTTCACCATCCTGAACGAGAACATCCCGGCGTTCCGCGAGAAGCTGATCGAGATCGCGCGGACGCAGTTGGATGGGCAAGACCTCGCGCCGACGCTGGAAATCGACATGGAACTGGACGCCGCCTACGTCAATCTCGACCTCGCGACCGAACTGCAAGCACTGGAACCGACCGGACACGAGAATCCCGCGCCAGTCTTCGTCACCCGCAATCTGCGGGTCTACGATCACCGCACGGTCGGGCGCGACGACAACCATCTCAAGCTGCGTCTGTCACGGCGCGGCGGCGCGCCGATTGACGCGATTGGCTTCGGCATGGGCGAGTGGGCAGGGCAGATGCCCCGTTACGTCGACGTCGCCTACCAGTTGGAGATCAACGAGTGGAACGGCAGCCGCAGCGAGCAGATGAATCTGCTGGACATACGGGCGGCAGGGGAGTGATGGAAGTGCAACCCCCTCCCGAACCCTCCCCCGAATTCAGGGGAGGGCGCAAACACATCCCGATGCTGTCGGATGGTGGGCGTAGGGGCGGGTTTCAAACCCGCCCCTACCCGGTGATACGACGTTTGTTCAGAGTCACCTTTCTGGTTGGTCTGATATTGTTTTTTCTGCCGGGGCTTGGAGTGCGCGCCCAAGACGCCACCGACACCCCTGCCGCTCCCTCAGACGCCAACGTCTTCGGCGTCGTCGAGGGGTTCTGGCTGCCGGATGACGTGTGCGAACTGGGCGCGGGCTGGGAGCGGATCATCTTCGACTGGTCGCAGCACCAGCCGAACGGTCCCGACGACTGGTACACGCTCAACGTAGACGACCGCTGGTTGGCGGCGGCGCGCGCTTGCAACCGCGAGGTGGTGGCGGTGGTCAAGCATACGCCCGCGTGGGCGACTGACGGCATCCCCGGCGCGGGCGTCCCGCGCGGCTTGTACCTGCCGGTAGACGATCCCGGCAACCTGTGGGCGAACTTCATGCGGAAAGCCGCCAGCTACTACGCCGAGCGCGGCGTGCGGCGCTTCGTGATCTGGAACGAGCCGGACATCAGCAGCGATACCTACGGCTACGAATTCGAGGGGTCGCTGGAGGACTACGCCCGGCTGCTGAAGGTGGCATATCTGGCGGCGCACGAGGGCAACCCGGACGCGATCATCCACCTCGCCGGGACGACCTACTGGCACGACGTCAACGCGCACCGGCGGCTGTACGTGGATCGGCTGCTGGAGCTGATCGCCAGTGACCCCGATGCCGCTGCAAACGGGTATTATTTTGACGTGCTGACGCTGCACATCTATTTCCGCGCCGATACGGTCTACACCATCACGCGCGAGATGCAGGCGGTGCTGGATAAGTACGGGCTGGCGGATAAGCGCATTTGGATCGACGAGACCAACGCTTCGCCCAACCTCGACCCGCAGTGGCGGGTCGAGCGCCCGACGTGGCAGATCACGCTGGATCAGCAGGGCGCGTATCTGGCGCAGGCGGCGGCGCTCGGCTTGGCGGCGGGCGCGGATCACATCGGCGTCTACAAGTTCTACGACTGGTCGCTGCCGCCGGGGGCGGAGTCGTTCGGGCTGCTGCGCGCCGACGGATCGCGCCGTCCGGCATTCGACACGTGGGCGCTGGTCATCCGGCAGATGAACGGCGTCGACTCGGCGGTGCTGGCGCAGACGCCGACGGCGGACGTGGTGCGGCTGCGGCGCGCCGATGGTCAGGACGTCTACGCGGTCTGGGCGCGGACGGCGCAGTCCGCTCAAGTCGAGATCGCGGCGACGGCGAATCAGGCGCAGTTTAGCGATCAGTATGGTAAGATGATGACGCTGCGACCGCTCAACGGTGTATATACGTTGGCGCTGCCGGGCGCGAATTGTAACGCGGTCGATGGCTGCCCGGTGGGTGGCTTGGTGACGCTGTTGATTCAGCCAGCGGGCGCGGCGACGGTCGAGGAAATCACGGCGGCGGGGATCGACCCGCTCGCGTTTGAATGAGGAGTAGCTTGTTGATGGCAGAGGCGAAAGCAGTACCGGAGTCGGCGGCACCGCCGCAGTTTTCGTATGGCGGTCAGGCGGTGATCGAGGGCGTGATGATGCGCGGCGCGCACAAAGCGGCGGTCGCCGTGCGTGACCCGGAAGGCAACATCGTCATCCACGAGCAGGATTTGAACGCGGCGCTGTATCGCGGGCGCATCAGCCGGACACCGTTCGTGCGCGGGCTGATCGGTTTGTGGGATGCGCTTGGTTTGGGCACGCGCGCCCTGATGTGGGCGGCGGACGTGGCGCTGGGCGAAGAAGAAAACGTCAGCTTCAACGGACCGATTGGCTACGGGACACTGGTCGTCTCGCTGCTCTTCGGCGTCGGCTTGTTCTTCGTGCTGCCGACGGCGGCGGCGAGTGGTCTTGAATCGCTGCTCGGCTTGGAAAAGCAGTCGTTCGTGGTCAACCTGCTGGAAGGTGCGGTACGGCTGCTGTTGATCGTCGGCTACATCTGGGTGATCGGGCTGCTGCCGGACGTGAAGCGCTTGTTTGGCTATCACGGCGCGGAGCACAAGACGATCAACGCTTACGAAGCGGGCGCGGAACTGGTGCCGGAAGTCGTGATCAACTATCCGATTGAGCATCCCCGCTGCGGAACGGCGTTCTTGCTGACGGTCGCGGTGGTCAGCGTGCTGGTGTTCTCGGTGCTGGGGCGTCCGAGCTTCTTCTGGTTAGTCGTCTCGCGGATCGTGCTCGTGCCGGTGATCGCCGGGATTTCCTACGAATACATTCGCTATACGGCGAAGCACATGGACAGCGCCATCATCCGCGCGATCATCGTCCCTAACCTCATGCTTCAGCATTTGACGACTCGCCCGCCCGATCTCACCATGATCGAGGTGGCGATTGCCGCCTTCAAGCGCGTGCTGGTGTCAGAAAATCTGCTGGCGGACGAGCCGCCGGTGCCGATGCCGGAAACGATGTCCGAGCAGGAACTCGCGCCGGGGGATTAGGGCAACCTCACCCCCAGCCCCTCTCTACGCAATGGAGAGGGGAGCAAAAGCAGGCGACATTATGCTGTAATGATCGACTGTACGATTTGAAGATCGAAGGCAGGGGCGCACACGCAGGTGCGCCCCTACCGATTCCCCTCTAGGCATACAACCTGATCCGGTTCACGGCGCGGGTTCTGGCTCGACGCGGTAGAGGCGCAGGACGCCCAAGCCGGGATATTCGGGTGTGAGGATTTGGATTTCAGGTAGCTGATCCGGGAAGCCGTCGCCCATGAACTGGGCGTACTCTTTATTCACGGCGTTGTCCGAGTCGATGAAATAGTCGATGCCGAGTTCCTGCATATAGCGAAGCATCCGGTGATCCTGAATGGCGGCAAAGGCTTGCGGATTGACCACGCCGTCCATGTTGGTCGTATCCAGCCCACTGTAATAACCGATGATGCCGGAGTTCATGCTGGCGAGCCGTGTGCCCGTTGGCAGATTCTCGCGCGCCCAGAGCGCCGCCGCGTATTGATGCCCTGACTGCCACGGATAGAGACCGATCTGCCACATGGTCAAGCCGGTCAGCAGCATCCCGGCGAGACCGACGGTCAGCGCGGCGACGCGGAGGCTTAGGCGCGGCAGCGCATACCAGCACAAGCCGAGCGCTAGCGCTAAGCTCTGCGCCGTGATCATGAAGTACCACGGACGCGGATACCAGCGAATAAAGGTGTGGATGAACACCAGCAGCGCGCCGCCGACCAGCAGGACGAGGACGAGCCGCCCTAACTGCTTCATGGCGGCGTCTGTGCTGCGGAGCGCCCGGAAAATGCCCCAAGCGCCAAAAATCCAGAGGACGAAGCCGATCAGCGGCGGCGCGCCGAGGTAATCGCCGCGCAGCCAGTACGCCGGATAAGTGAGCACGCGCAGCCCCTCGGCGAAGGTGGTCTGATCGGGCTGATCGACGGCGAGACGGGCGCGGGCAGTCCACGGTACGGCGCTGCTGCTGACCTGATCGAGCGCCGAGCCGAAATTGGCGTAGTTCCAGAGAAACCACGGCGCGACGACGATCAGCGCCACGACCGCGCCGCCGACGATCAACTGCGGCGACTTACGCAGCCGCCACGCCGCGTAAATGCCGAGACCGGCGAGCACCAATGCCGAATCGGTGCGGGCGAGGAACGACGAGACCGAAGATCGCACCCCAGACCAGCGCCGTCCGTCGGCTGGGCGCGCGCAGCAAGCGGAGCGTCTGCAACCACGCCAACGCCAGCATCAAGGCGGCGAGTCCGGTTTCCAGCCCGTTGACCGATTGGAACATGGGCATGACGTTGATGGCATAGGCTAAGCCGCCGACGATGGCGGCGCTTTCGGATTGCAGGCGGCGCAGCGCCCAATAAATGCAAACCGCGACGAGGCTGTCGCTGATGGCGCCGAGCGCGAGCGCGATGCGAACCGGGGTGTCCTGAGTCGGCGTAAGTCGGCGCGAAGATCGGCACGTTGGCGAGCATCCAGAGCGGATGCCAACCGTTACTTGGATTGATGCCGTCGACCGATGCGCCTCTGCCTTCAGCGGCGTTGCGCGCCGTCAGGAAGTAATAGTAGGCGTCGTCGGGCAGCGTCTTGTCCAACTGCGTCGGGATCGGTTGGGCGACGATCAGCAGGCGCGGCAGCGCGGCGCAGGCGAAGATCAAGCAGGCGATTAGGAGCGGGCGAAAGCGGATCATCGGTTACTCATTCTGTGCGGGCGCGCAGGCGGCGCGGTCGCGCACGTAGAGGTCAAGCTGCATGTCGGGCAGGTCGATCACGGTCGGGCAGGGCAGGTAGTCGGCGGACAAGATGGCGGCTAAGGTGTCCGTCTCGGCGTCGGGCGCAATCGTCGGCACGGCGGCGACCCAGATGCGCGGCGCATCGTCCAGAAAGGCGCGCAGGCGCGTTTCAAAGGGCGCGTCCATTTGTTCCTCGACAATCGAAAGCAGCGAGAAGTGCAGCGGGCTGTCGTGCAGATAATACTGCAAGGACGGATTCTGCCAATGTTCGTCGGGCGCGTCGGTCAGCCGAAAGAGGATCGCGTCCTGCGGATCAGCCTGCTGGTTGAGCGTCGTCAGCGCGGCGTCGAAGCCGTTCCACGAGACGGTCGCCCACGCGCCGGGGAGATCGCTCATGAACGACGGCGTGAAGGCGAGATAAACGCCCAGCGCCAGCCAGACGCCGCCCGCCGCGAATTGCAGCAGCGGAAAACGCCGGAGTTCAGCCAGACCCGCCCCGGCGATCAGCAGGAGCGCGGGCAGCACGGCGATCAGTAGGCGGACGTGAAACAGGAACGGCACCAACGCATCGACCAGCAGCGCCAGCGCCAGCACGCCGACGAGCCACCACCACAGGAAGCGGATCGGGCGGTCGCGCAGGCGGCGCAGCGTCAGGGCGCACAAGGCGGCAATCGGGATGGTCAGCCAGTTGGTGTAGGCGGTGGCGACCGTGCTGAGCATCAGCAGTGGGTCGAGACCGCGCGGCGATTCGATTTCGCGGGCGACGCGCGCCAGCATCACGGCGACCCAAGGCAGATAGAGCACGCCCGCGAGGAAAAACAGGAACAAAATTGGCTTCCAGCGGTCGCTGCGGCGCTCGAACAGCAGGTGATAGCCTGCCAGCGCCGCGAACCACAACTGCCCGACCGGATGGCTGTAGAGCAGCAGCGTCAGGCTGGCGGCAAAGGTGATCCGAACGGTGCGCCCGGAGGATCGCGTCAGCAGCCGCCAGTAGAGCAGCGCGGCGCTGCATCCGAGCAGGACGTGGAGGGTATAGCCGCGCAGCTCGGCAAAGTAGTAGAGATAGAAGGCGGAGCCGCCGAGCAGCAGGGCAGCGATCAGAGCGTAAGTTCGGTCGCGGGGTGTGAACAAGCGCGCCAGCCGGTAGACGACCGCAATCGAGAGCAAACCGCACAACCACGACAGCGACGCGCCCCATGACCGGCGACCAACCGACGAAAGCACTCCAGCCCGCCAGCGCGACGTTGTAGGCAGGGGGCCAAACGCTGTAGGAGGCGACGCGGATGGTCAAGTCGATGGGCGAGAGCGGTCCGTAATAAGCGCCGCCGCTCTCGAAGATCGAGTAGTATTCGTCGAACCAGATGGCTGTCGCATTTAGGCTGCGTGCGCCCAGCCATGCCGAGAACAGCAGGATCGGCACGACGAGCAGCCAGCCAGTATCACGTCGAAGAGTCACGAACCGCCTTTGCATCCCGTATCCGCGCATAATGTCTATTCTACGCGGCGATTGGTGGGGTGAAGGATTGATGTCTGAGTGGGTAAGAATCGAAACGTCAAGTACAAGAGAAAAGATTTAACGCAAAGGCGCGAAGACGCCAAGCCGCAAAGAAGGGCACGGCACGCCGCGCCCATACAAAGACTGATCCGCGTGAGCGGATTACTCGTCGTTCGCCATGCGTTTGAGTTCGTAGAGCTTGGTTAGCGCCTCGATGGGGCTGAGGTGATCGACTTCCAGCGCTTTGAGCGCGCTCACGGCGGGGTTAGGCGCTTCGTCGAACATCGTCAACTGATCCGGGTTTTTCTGCTTGCGCTTCTTGGCGGTGGGTTCGAAGTCGCTGCTCTGCTCCTCAAGCTGGTGCAGCAGCTCGCGGGCGCGCTCGACGACCGGACGGGGCAAGCCCGCCAACTGCGCGACGTGAACCCCGTAGCTTTGATCCGCGCCGCCGGGTACGACCTTATGCAGAAAGACGATCTCCTCGCCCTGCTCGCTGACGGCGACGTTATAGTTGCGCGAGCGCGGCAGGACGTTGGGCAGTTCGGTCAGTTCGTGATAGTGAGTGGCGAACAGGGTGCGGCAGTTGAGGCGCGGATTGTTGTGGATGTACTCGACGACGGCGCGGGCAATCGCCAAGCCGTCGTAAGTAGACGTGCCGCGCCCGACCTCGTCCAGAATTAGGAGGCTGCGGCGGGTACTGCCGTTGAGCAGCCGCGCCGTCTCGACCATTTCGACCATGAACGTGCTTTGACCGGAGTGAATCTCGTCCTGCGCGCCGATGCGGGCGAAGATGCGATCCACTAAGCCGATGGTCGCTTCGTCGGCGG
Organism: uncultured Chloroflexia bacterium; assembly: GCA_963826685.1. Taxonomy (GTDB): domain Bacteria; phylum Chloroflexota; class Anaerolineae; order Aggregatilineales; family Phototrophicaceae; genus Flexifilum. The sequence goes on from CAWGYC010000017.1 coordinate 618,519, forward strand.
GGACGAACGAGCCGATCTGCGCCAGCAGCGTGATGATCGCCACCTGCCGGATGTAGGTCGACTTGCCCGACATATTGGGTCCGGTGATGATGTGAATGCGCGACTGGCTGTCGAATTCGGTGTCGTTGGGGACGTAGCGCACGCCGCCGTCGAGCATCCGCTCGACCACCGGATGCCGCCCATCTTTGAGGATCAGCAGGTCGTCTTGGGTCAGGGTAGGGCGGACGTAGCCCTCGCGGGCGGCGACGTCCGCCAGTGAAAGAAAGGCATCGAGATGCGCCAGCGCCCGCGCCGTGCTCAGCAGCCGGTCGGCGCTCCCGCAGAATTCGCGGCAGATCGCGTCGAACAGGCGGCGCTCGACTTCGAGAATCTGGTCTTCGGCATTGAGGACGAGCGTCTCGTATTCCTTCAACTCCGGCGTGATGTAGCGCTCGCCGTTGACGAGCGTCTGCTTGCGGATGTAGTCGTCGGGCACGTTGTCCGCCTGCGCGCGCGAAACCTCGATGTAGTAGCCGAAAACCTTGTTGTAGCCGACCTTCAGCGTGGCGATGCCGGTGCGACGGCGCTCCTGCGGCTCAAGGTTGGCGATCCATTCGCGGGCGTCGCTGGTCGCGTGGAGGACGTCGTCGAGTTCGTCGGCGTAGCCGGGGCGAATGACGCCGATCACGTTGAGCGTCGCCGGGGGATCGTCGTTGATGGCGCGGGCGATGTGGTCGCTGATCTCGACGCAGGGGTCGAGCCGTTCGGTCAGCGCCACCAGTGCCGGGATCGCCTGAATCTGCGCGCTGATCAGCGGCACGGCGTCGAGACTTTGCTTGAGCGCCAGCAGATCGCGCGGACCGGCTTTGCCGATCAGCAGGCGGTTGGTCAGCCGTTCGAGGTCGCTGACGCCGCGCAGACAGTCGCGCAGTTCGGCGCGCAGCGTCTCGTCTTTGGTCAGCGCCTGCACCGCGTCGAGGCGGGCGTTCAAGCCGCTTGAGGTCGAGCAATGGCTGGTTGATCCAAGCCCGCAGCAAGCGCGCGCCCATCGCCGTGACGGTGCGGTCGAGCACGCCGAGCAAGCTGCCCTCGCTTTTGCGGCTGCGGATGGTCTCGGTCAGTTCGAGATTGCGCCGCGTGAACTGATCGAGCACCATGAAATTGGCGGTCGAGTAGGCGCGGATCGAGGTGATCTGCGCCAGATGGCTGCGCTGGGTATCGCCCAAGTAGTAGAGCGCCGCGCCCGCCGCGCAGATGCCCGCGTTCATGCTCGCCGATGCCGAAGCCGTCGAGCGTCTTGACGTTGAACTGCTGCAACAGCAGATTTTCGGCGTTGGCGCGTTCGAAGCGCCAGTCGGCGACGGGGGTCAAGTGGATGCCAGCGGGCAGGGTGACGCCGCGTTCGACCCACGCGGCAGGCATGATCACCTCGCGCGGGGTCAGGCGGGCGAGTTCCTCGATCACCAGCATTCCGGCGTTCTCGCCTGCCAATTGGGTGACGGCGAATTCGCCCGTCGTGATGTCGGCGTAGGCGAGTCCGGCGGTCGTCCACTGGCGCGACTCAAGGTCGCCGAGCGGGTAAATCGCCATCAGATAGTTGGGCTTGTCCTCGGACAGTAGTTCCGGCTCAAGCACCGTGCCGGGCGTGATGACGCGCGTGACTTCGCGCTCGACTAAACCGCGCCCGTTGGGTTCGGTGATCTGCTCGCAGACGGCGACGTGATAACCCTTTTCGATCAAGCGGGCGATGTAACTCTCAACCGCGTGATAGGGGACGCCCGCCATTGGGACGCGCTCGCCCTTGCTCATGGAGCGCCCGGTCAGCACGAGGTCGAGTTCGCGGGCGGCGATTTCGGCGTCGTCGTCGAACATCTCGTAAAAGTCGCCGAGGCGAAACATCAAAATGCAGTCGGTGTAGTGCTGTTTAATATCCAAGTACTGCTGGCGGAGCGGTGTGACCTGCGGCATCGTTTGGTATACTCATCGTAATTAGAATCTATAGCATGAACATCTATTCTAACAAACAGCAGGGCGGTGTACCAATCGCCAAGCAAGAAAGTGAAGAGGTATGTCCAAGTACGTTTTAGGGATTGATCTCGGCGGGACGCGGATGCGCGCGGCGCTGCTGGATCATGCCCTGAATATCGTCCAGCGGGAGGAAATCCCGACGCTTTCGGAACAGGGACTCGACACGACGATTGAGCGCATGAAAGCGCTGGTGCAGCAAATCTTGCCCGACGACCCCGACTCGCAGATCACCGGGATCGGCATCTCCGCGCCCGGACCGGTCAATCCAAACACGGGTATACTGGTCGCGCCGCCGAATTTGAACGGCTGGCACAACGTGCCGCTGGTCGAGATTTTGCAGAAGGAATTCGGCTATACGACGTATTTAGGTAACGACGCCAACGTCGCGGCGCTGGCGGAGACGGCGCGCGGGGCGGCGCGCGGGTTGCGTAACGTGATCTTCACCACCATCAGCACCGGCATCGGCAGTGGCATCATTTGTGATGGACGGCTGCTGCTGGGCAAGGATGGGCTGGCGGCGGAAGCCGGACACATGATCTTGATGGTCGGCGATAAGGTCAGCACGCTGGAAAAAGAGGCGGCAGGTCCGGCGCTGGCGCGGCAGGCACGCGAACGCATCCAAAAAGGCGAGAAGTCGATGATCACCGACCTGTGCGAGGGCAACCTTGCCGACTGCTCCGGCAGCACGGTTGGCAAGGCGGCGCAGCAGGGCGATGCGCTGGCGCTCTCGATTGTCAAGCGGGCGGGCTGGATCGTCGGCTTAGGGATGGTGACGCTGCTGCACCTGTTCAACCCGGAGATTCTGGTCTTCGGCGGCGGCGTGAGCGCGCTCGGCGACCTGATATTCGATCCGATGCACGAAGCGATTGAGAAGTACGCGATTGATTCGTCGTATTGGTCGGACTTGAAGATCGAGCAAGCGCAGCTCGGTGAAAACGTGAGCATCGTCGGCGCGGCGGCGTTGGTAACGACCAAAGGTGGCGTCGAGAACGTCGCCGGAGTGACGCGCAAGCTGGCGGAAGCGTAAGGCGACCTCACCCCTATATCCCCTCTCTATGCAATGGAGAGAGGACTTTAAAACCCTTCTACAAGCTGTCTTTACCCCCTCTCTACGAAGTGGAGAGGGGGCAGGGGGTGAGGTCGCGTTCCCATAATCTTATAAACTTCAAATTGAAGCGTCTTGCGGAGCATGTTACAATGACCGCATGTTAATGCTGCTCGATTTCCGCGTGCGCCAGCGCGATTTTTTATTGGAAATTTCGCGCGCGATCACCGCCCAACTCGACTTGGGCGAGGTCTTGAAGCGCGTCTTGAATGCGTCAGTGGCGATGCTCGGCGGGCAGGTCGGCTTAGTGACGCTGCGCGACGCCGATGGCGGCTATCGCGTGCGGGCGACGATGGGGGTCGAGAGCGCGCGCGTGCCCGAAGTCAATGCGCAGTTGGAGCAGATTTTCGACAGCGCGGGCGAAACCCTCGACTACGATACGCTTTCCGCCCGGCTGAGCGAAATCGCCGCCTCGCTGGATAAGCGTCTGCGCCAGCCGTTTGCGCTGCCGCTGATCTTCGCGGGTGAGCCGCTCGGTCTGCTGATCGTGTTTCGCTCCTACGTGGCGACGGCGACCTCCGACGACATGCAGGTCTTACAGAGCTTCGCCGATCAAGCCGCCATCGCGGTTCACAACGCCCAGTTGTACGAGCGGATCGAACACGAGCGACGTCGTTTGGCGGCGATTTTGCAGCACAGCGCCGACGGCGTGATGATCCTCGACGCGCAGGCGCAGATCATCAGCATCAATCACGCGCTGGAACGGATGACGGCGTGGCGGGCGGCTGATGCTGTCGGGTTGGATCAGGACGAGGTGATCGTCTGGAAACGGCTCGAAAATGGCGATCTACGCAAGGCGTTGGATCAAGGCTGGCCCTTTCGCAACGCCGACGACGCGCCCAACTCACTCTACGTCGAGGGCGATCTGCTGCGGCGCGACGGCTTGACGCTGAGCATCGGTATCGTCTACTCACCGCTGCTGACGGCGGACGGGCATCTCTCCAACATCATCGCCAACGTCCGCGACATCACCAACTTTCGGCAAGCGCAGGAGATGCAAAACGTCTTCATCTCGACGATCTCGCACGAGTTGAAGACGCCGGTCGCCTTGATCAAAGGGCACGCGGCGACGCTGCGGCGTGAGGATGTCGAGTGGGACAACACGGTTGTGCGCGATTACGCCGCCGTGATCGAGGACGAGTCGGATCGCCTGACGGTGCTGATCGAGAACCTGCTGACGACCAGCAAGATTCAGGCGCAGCGCACGCTCGAACTCAATCTGGACGACGTGCGGCTGGACGAACTGGCGGCGCGGGCGGTCGAACGGTTTAGTACGCAGACGAAACAGCACGAGTTCAAGCTCAATTTCCCGCCGGATTTCCCGGTGATTCAGGGTGACGAACAGCGCTTGCGGCAGGTGCTCGACAATCTGCTGAGCAACGCGATCAAGTATTCGCCCGACGGTGGCTTGATCGAGGTCGGCGGGATCGTCGACGACCGATCCGTCACGGTCTACGTGCGCGATCAAGGCGTCGGGTTGAGCGACCGCGATCAGGATCGGGTGTTCGAGCGCTTCTACCGCGTCGACGGCACGCTCAGCCGACGGACACAGGGGACGGGCTTGGGCTTGTTCCTTGCTAAGTCGATCATCGAGGCGCACGGCGGATCGATGCGGGTCGAGAGTTTGCCCGGACAGGGCGCTACCTTTTACTTTACGCTTCCGCAGCAATAGTGCTGCGCTAACGATTCGGAGACAATCCTTTGCCGAGACAGATGAATGTCAAGTGCCCCAACTGTGGGCAGCCAATTAACGCCATTGTCGATACGGTGGTCGATGCCGGGCAAGACCCGGAGGCGAAAGCCAAACTGCTGACCGGCGGTTTGAACACCGTGCGCTGCCCGAACTGTGGGCAGCCGGTGACGATTTCCGCGCCGCTGCTGTATCACGATGCGAGTAAGGAACTGCTGATCGCCTTCGTGCCGATGGAACTGAACCTGAACAACGACGGTCAGGAAAAGGTGATCGGCGACCTGATGCGCGAACTCAAGCTGCCACAGCAGGCGATGAAAGGTTACGTCTTTCAGCCACGCCGCGCGCTGACGATGCAGAATTTGATCGAGCAGGTGCTCCAAGCCGACGGTGTGACGACGGAGATGATGGAGGAGCAGCGCGCTCGCGTTCGCTTGATCGAGTCGTTCATGCAGACGCCGGACGATCAACTGCCCGCGCTGGTCGAACAGCACGACGATGAAATCGACGCGCAATTCTTCCAGACGATCACGATGATGGCGCAGCAAATGCTGGCGGAAGGTCGCCCGGATTTCGCCGAACACCTGATCCAGATTCAGCAGATTGTGGCGTCGCTCTCGACGTTCGGGCAGCAGTTGATCGAGAACAACCGCGTGCAGGAGGAGATCGTCGCCGAAGTCGCGGAGCATCTTCAGAGCTACGGCGAGGACGCCACGCGCGACGATTTCTTGCAGTTGGCGTTGAGTTATGACGATGACGAACCGCACTTGCAGGCGTTGGTCGGGCTGGCGCGTCCCGCGTTCGACTATACCTTCTTTCAGGAGTTGAGCGTCAAGATCGGGCAAGCGCCCGCCGACGACCGCGCGGCGCTCGAAGCGCTCCGCGACCGGCTGCTCGAACTGACGGCAATTGTCGACCAACAGATGCAGGCGGCACTGCGCGAGGCGGCGATGCTGCTGCAAGCGTTGATGGAAGCGCCCGACCTCGATCAGGCGATTCAGGACAATCTCGACCTGATGGACGACACGTTCATGTCGGTGCTGGGGGCGAACATTCAGGAAGCCGAGCGGCGCGGCGACTTGGGCAACTCCGCCAAGCTCAAGCAGGTCTACGAGCGGGTGGTGTCGCTGCTGCGCGAGAACATGCAGCCGGAACTGCGCTTCATCAACGATCTGCTCTCGACCGAGACCGATGAGCAGGCGCAGCAACTGCTGGTGCAGGAAATCGGGACTTATGGGCAGGGGCTGCTGGAAATGATGTCCGCCGTCGAGCAAATGTTGGCGTCGCGCGGGGACAGCCCGACGCTGCAAAAGCTGATCTTCCTGCGCGATCAAGCGGAACGGGCGCTCGGATAAAGGACTTACCTCACCCCTAAATCCCCTCTCCATTGCAATGGAGAGGGGACTTAAAGCTGAAGCCCCGGATTGAGGCATAAATCCCTACGATTTGCCTACGGGGATAGTAATTTGTTCGAACTTCATGTAATCTTCGTCCGCGTATGCCCAGATCATTTATCCGGGGCAGTTCCGTGTATGAACCTTTGAATGAACGAGGATTTTACCTATGCAAGGAAGCACCCAATTCACCCGCCGCGCCGCTGCACTGACACTGCTAGCGGTCCTTCTGCTGGTGGCGTCGTTTACGCACATTCAGCCGATTGAGGCGCAGACTGTACCGACCCCGACCCCGAACGATCCGCTCTGGATCGCGTTCTCGAATGTCCGCGACGCTCTGGAAGAAAAGTTCCACGTCGACCTGACCATCGTCCAGCGTTACGACTGGGACGAGACCGAATTCACCGACGGCATCGATAGCTGTCTCGATCCGTCCGATACACCGCCGCGACAGCTCTATTACGGCTGGCGCTTCCTGATCACCTCGCTGGATGGGCGGCAGTTCGAAGGACGATCCAGCTTCAATGCCCAGATCATCACTGCTTGCGACCACGTGACAGCGTCGGCGAGCGCGCCCGCTGCGGCGGCGAGCAACCCCGATCTGCCCGCACCGGCAGCCGGAAGTGGGGCAGGTGGCGCTTTTGAGTTGGGCGGTCAAGTGCTGCAACTGAACAGCAACACGGTTGGTCTGATGAACCGCGCCGGGATGACGTGGGCGAAGACGCAAGTGCGCTATGCGCTCGGTCAAGACCCCAGCGTCGCCGCTGGTTTCATCAACGCGGCGCACGCCGCAGGCAAAAAGGCGCTGCTGAGCATCGTCGGCGACAAGACGCAGATGGGCGACTATAACAGCTACATCAGCAGCTACAGCCAGTTTGCTGGCGGCGTGGCGGCGTTGGGCGCAGACGCGATTGAGGTCTGGAATGAGTTCGAACATCGACCGCGAATGGCCCGCCGGGTCGATCAACGGCGCGACGTATACGCAACTGCTGGCGGCATCCTTCAACGCGATCAAGACCCGCAACGGCGGCACCATCGTGATCAGCGGCGCGCCTGCGCCGACCGGCTTCTTCGGCTCGGCGGGCTGCGGATCGGGCGGCTGCAACGACGACGTTTACATGCAGCAAATGGCGCAGGCGGGCGCGGCGAATTACCTCGACTGCGTGGGCTTGCACTACAACGAAGGTATCATCCCACCGTCGCAGACCAGCAACGATCCGCGCGGCGGCTACCCGACCTACTTCTTCGGCTCGATGCTCCAGCGCGGCTACTCGCAGTTCAGCGGCAAGCCGGTCTGCTTCACGGAACTGGGCTACCTGACCGGCGAAGGTTACAGCCAAGCGATCCCGGCGAACTTTGGCTGGGCGGCGAATACGACGGTCGCGCAGCAGGCGGCGTGGCTGGCGGATGCGGCGTCGCGCGCGGCGCAAAGTGGTCAGGTTCGGCTGATGATCGTCTGGAACGTCGATTATCCGTACTTCACGGCGGACGACCCGGTGGGCGGCTACGCGATCTTCCGTCCCGATGGCTCGTGCCCGGCGTGCGACACGCTCGGTACGGTGATGCACTAACTGCAACCTCACCCCTGAATCCCCTCTCCCTAGGAGAGGGGACTTTGAAGATGCGGTACGAAAAGAGGAGTAGCTTACGAGCCTACTCCTCTTTTTCGTTTTGATGATCGGCTCTGGTGGTTGATCAGCCCCATTTCCAGAGCCACAGATTGGAATAGGTGCAGGTGGTTGAGTTCAGTTCGAAGTTGACGGCGGCGATCCCGACTTCGCCGTCAACCGGCGTGTTCTCGACCGAGCCGACGAGCTGCCGGTCGATGTAGTAGTAAACCTCGCTCCCGGCGGCGATCAGCAGGAGGTGATGCTGTCCCGCCCCTAAGCTGGCATCGACGCCTTGTAAGCCGGGCAAGAACTGGTTGGCGCTGCGGACGGAAACGCCGTATCCGCCGTCCTGATCGAGATAGGCGAGAGTGTAATTCTGCTCGCCGGTGTAGCGAAAGACAATGCCGCAGCCCGCCGGACCCGGCGCGGCAGGGGCGACGTCGACGGTCGCGCCGAGGGCAAAGTTGGTATAGCGGGTGCCGCGACCGAGCATGACCCGATTGACGCCGGGGTGCGCGTACTGCACCGAACTCTGGTCGAGCGTGAGCGACATTTCGCCCGCTGCCGAGACGACGTGATCGCGCTTGAGTGCCTGTACCATCGCGCGACCGTCGCCGGACATCAACTGCTGCGGGATCACGTCGGCGCCGTCGATTTGCAGCGGTCTTGTCACGATCAGGTTGTCGAAGGTCGCGTTGGTGGTGCCGGTCGAGGCAGCCGTCGTGCCGACCATCAAGCCGATCTGCCCGGCTCCGGTGATGCTGTCGTCGCTCACGCTGCCGATGTAGCCCGAATTGTAGAAGAAGTCGAAGCCCACGCCTTTGGCAAGGACGCCGATAGAAAAGGTCGTCTGACCGGGGACGACGTTCGGGTGGAGCGTCCAGTCGCGGATGACCTGCTCGTCGCTGCCGTTGACCAGCGTGAAGCGCCAATAGCCTTGATGGTTAATCGAGAGCAGGTAATAGCGATCTCCTTGACGGCGCAGCGCCATGCCGACGACCCAGCCGGACGCATTGCTCACGTTGACGACATCGGCTTGGGCATAGAAGTCGGCGACGGAAGCGGCGCTCTCGTCGAAGGCGGCACCCTTGACACGGATGCCGTCGATGCTCAGGGAAAGCTGCCCGTCGTGCTGGTCGCTGCGAAGCGCGGGAGACTGCGCCTGCCAGTTGCTGGTACTGAAGTCGTCGCTGTAGGCGAGCACGCTGTAACCGGGCATCATCGTCACCACGTAGTTGCCCGCGCTGCCGTTGACGCCGGAGACGGTCAGCGTATAGGTATCGGTGCGCGGAATAGTGACGGCTTCGAGCAGCGGGTCGAGATGGTCGGGATAGTCGTAGTCGTCGTTCGAGATGAGGACGCGCCCACTGCTATCGCTGAGGGTCAGCGCGGCGTCCAGATCAGGCGAGGCGGCGGCAACAGCGAAGGACAGCACTGCACCACTTTGCGCGGAAAATGTCCATGCCTGCGCGCCATTGGGCTGCACGCTGCCGGTGGTCGGCGTAGCAAACGGGAGGGTTTGCTGCGCCCGCGCGGGCGCCGGCATGACAAACGCCAGCAGAATGAGAAGCGTGAGTGTGATTTTCAGTTTTAGAGTTGCCATTCGGGGAATTGCGCTCGGATTTGACTGATATAGGTGATGAAATCGGCTGGAACCATTTCAGCGCCAGCGAGCCAGCGGTAATTCTCGGCATCGCGCAGGCGGCGCTGCTCTCCGGCGAGCCGGAGGTCGTCGCGGACGTCCGGTTGATCCTTCTTGCGCTTGGCGGTCAATTTGGTGAATTGTCCGGCGAGTTCATAGCTCGCCACCTGTGCAGGCGACATGAACGTATAGACGGTCAGGTATTGGTTTTCGTACTCCAGCGCGCACGCCAGCATCGACCAGCCTTTAGGGACGCGGGCGCGCTTGCTGATCTGGAACGACCACAGGAGCGTGCTCGCCGGGTCTTCTGACATGATTTCGGCTTGGAGGTTCCCTTTCTTGAGCAGCCTCGCGCCATCAGCCGAAATCTGGACGACACGCCCGCTGGGCCAGCGGCGCTTGAGCACCATCTCAAGCGCGGCGGTCGCGCCGTAGGCGAGGGCGAAGCTGAGGATTACCGCCAGCAGGTTCACGCCACTGTTGCTGACTAACAGGTTGAACACCATGAAGCTGACGATCCAAACGCCGATGAAGCTCAAGATGATCACCAGCCGGATGCCGCCATGTTCCTTATCGACCGGAAAGGTCAGCGAATTGTCGAGCGCTTGCGAGTTCACAGGGTTAATCCGATTCTGGGCGGACACGGCGGGCAAATACGATCACGCGCGGTTCGTCGATTTCCGCCGGATTGAGCGGCTCTAGGCGCGTGTCGGTCAGCGCCATTATGCCGAAACCCGCGCGTTGAAGCAAGGCAATAACGACCTGAACCGGGAATCCGCGCAGCGTTCGCTGGGTGTGCTGTCGCTGCCAACCGGCAGCGTCGCGCCGAAAAATGCTGTAGCTATTGGCGGCGGCTTGGCGTTCGTAGTCGAACTGGCGGGCGACGAAGACTGCAAAATCGTCGGTCTCGGTAATACTGGTACTGGCTTGGTTTGCCACCGCCAGCCCGGAGATTGTGTGCAGGTCGAAGACGAACAGCTTGTCCGGCGCGAGCAGGCGTCCCAGCGCCGCGAAAACAGCTTCAAGGTCGCGCAGGCTGTTCAACTCATTGAGCACGTCGAGCGCGAGCACGAGGTCGATGTCGTGCAAGTCCGATAGGGCGCGTATATCGCCCTCGTAAAGCTGGTAAGAGATGCCGCTGCCGCTGCCGGTGATCAACTGCTCGGCGAGCTTGAGCATCGACGGCGATAGGTCGATCCCGGTGACGTTATAGCCATGATTGGCGAGCCAGCGCACGCTCGCGCCCGTGCCGCAGCCGAGGTCGACGACGCGACGCCCGATCCAGTCGTGGGACTGAGCGTAGTCGATCAGGTGGGGCGAGAGCATCTCGGCGAACGCCGCCATACCCAATGACTCGTAGAGCGGTGCAAGTACAGCGTAATCGTCGCTCACAGGCAAGAATCCTCTCTATTGGCGCAGGTACAACGGCGCATCACTGTACACGAGGTCGAGCGACGTGCTGTAGATGACGACGCTGTGATACTGCTGAAAGTCAGTGCCAGTGGGCAGATCGTAATTCTGGCTGCCGAGGTTGGACTTAAGCGGATCGATTTCAAGCGGCTCAAGATCGGCGACGGTCATGTCCGCGAACGTTTTCGGGTCTTGCGCGGCGGAAAGGTAGACGTTGAGGTCAGGTCCGTTGGGCATGTTGAAGTCCTCGAAACGCATCAGCAGGGTGTTATCCGCCTGTTGATAAATGTTCACCGTCCCCTGTGCGCGGCGCACTGCGTCGATCTGCTGGAAAGTACCGCTGCCGACGGTGACGGGTGAGTTCATCTCCGGCATCGCCTGATCAGCGTCGGGGAGCGGGCTGCGCGGTGAAAGTGCGGCAGTGACCATCTGCACGGCTTTGGCGCGATCCTGCTCGGCGTAGGTGCGATAAGCGCGCTGCTGCTCTGGCGGCAGGCTGAGAAAATCATTCTGAAGATTTGACGCTAACCCCGGAAAGGCTTCCGCCTGAGGTACGGCTTGAGACAGGACGTAGGGCTGCCACAATGGAAAAGTGAACGTTGCCACGACGAGCACAGCACCCAAGAGCATGAGGAAAATTCGGAGACGCATCGCTTTCTCAACCTATCGTGCCGTAGGGTAGCACAAAATGTGCCGACTAGCTATGGGGCAGTGCCGACTCACGGATGGCGGGTCGGCATGTAGTAACCCTGTCCCGGCGCAGTGACGATGTAGGAAGGATAGCGCGGGTTGTCCTCAAGTTTCTGGCGCAGACGGGAGATGTTGACGCGCAGGACGGAGTAATCACCTTCGTACTGCTCGCCCCAGACGGTGCGCAGCAGCTCGTCGTGGGCGATCACGGTGCCCGCGTTGCGCATCAAGGTGACGAGAATCCCATACTCGACCGGCGTGAGGTGGAGCTTGCGGCTGTGGATCGACGCCTGTCGCCGGGACATGTCGAGTTCCAGATGGCGCACCAGCAGTTTAGTCTCCGCCGGAGGTGTCCACTCTTCGACGCGACGTAGGAGCGCGTGAATGCGGGCGACCAGTTCTTCCGACGAGAACGGCTTGACGACGTAGTCGTCCGCGCCGTTTTCCAGCGCGATGACTTTACTGTGGTCTTGGGTCACGCCGCTGACGACGATCATCGGCAGTAGGGAATTCGCGCGCACCTGCTTGAGCAGGTCGAGTCCGTTCATGTCGGGGAGGTTCATGTCCAGCAAGACGAGGTCAGGCTGACCTTGTGCGATTTCCGTCATGGCGACTTCGCCAGTATCGGCGACGACGGCGCTGTAGCCAGAGGTTTCGAGGAGTAATGTCACGAAGTCAGCAGTATCGCTGTCGTCTTCGACGATGAGAATAAGGCGACTTTGCTCGTTCCGCGTCAACATAGTTGTTTCCAGAAAGACAGGATTACGGATTTTAAACACGAACCAAACTACTTGTCATTAAAACATGAAGTCCGGTATTTCCGCAAACCTTAATTATACATCAAACGAGGATTCTTGGCATCTTGCGAGCGAAAGATAACAAAACACCCGCGCAGATAATAGCGCAGGCGTTGGGTGTGGGCATGCCAGGACTCGGACCCGGAACCCCTTGAATGTAAGTCAAGTGCTCTGCCAATTGAGCTACATGCCCATAACATCGTAAATTCTATAACAGCCACTCCGGTTTATCAACGCCCGAGTATTCTTGAATCGCGCCGAAGACGTGCTGAACGAGGCGCGTACTGTAAACCGAGAGCGTACAGACGCCGTAAATCAGTTTTCTTCCGCGCTGCTTGCTGCTTTTGGGCTGATCGTTGGCACGGGAAGGATGCAGGCTCGTACGGGGAAGCTCAAGCTGATCAAGCCAGAAGGTTTCGATTTCCTCAAGCGTTACTCCGTTACCTGTATAGCAGTTGATGTAAACAAATATCTTTTCGCCCGGCACGAGCAGGCTTTGGCGCAGAAACTTGACAAAAGAACGCATCATACCGGGGTCGGAATTCACGAATTTGAGTGTAGTACGGTTTTTTGTGCCTTCCGCCCAGTAGAGCATACAGCCCGCAAGATGCAGTGGATCGCCTTGGCGGGCTTGAGCGCGTCCTTCCTGCTGATACGCGATCCGCCGCTCCAGCCCCTTCCGGTAATTCGCCTGACTGCCCTTGATTTTGGCGTCGTAGTGGTGGTATTTGTCGTGGAGCGCGGCAGATTGGTCAGCGCTTAATTCAATGTCGCGCACCCATCTGCTGACCGAACTTTTGGAGACGCCAAGCTGCTTGGCGATGTCTTTGACCGACATTCCAGCGGCGCGTAGTTGACGGGCGCATTCACGTGCTTCTGGTTTTGCCATCCCGAAGCCGAATCACAGCCTCGGCGGAGTGACGCCGACCTGCCCCTGATACTTGCCTTTGCGCTCGGCGTAGGAGATTTCGCATTCCTCGTCGGCTTCGAGGAACAAGACCTGCGCGATGCCTTCGTTGGCGTAAATCTTGGCGGGCAGCGGAGTCGTGTTGCTGATCTCGATGGTGACGTTGCCTTCCCACATCGGTTCAAAGGGAGTGACGTTGACGACGATCCCGGCGCGGGCGTAAGTCGATTTGCCGAGGCAGATACAGAGGACGCCGCGCGGGACGCGGAAATACTCAATCGAGCGTGCCAGCGCGAACGAATTGGGCGGGATAATGGCGACGTCGGTGGTGATGTCGACGAACGACTCGCTGGCGAAGTTCTTGGGGTCGACGACGGCGGAGTAGACGTTGGTGAAGACCTTGAACTCGTTGGCGACGCGCAGATCGTAGCCGTAGGACGACAAGCCATAGGAGATCACGCCGTCGCGCTTGAGCGTATCCGAGAACGGCTCGATCATCCGCTGTTCAAGCGCCATCTTGCGAATCCAGTGATCCGGTTTGAGTCCCATGTGTTCCTCTCTAAATTGTTCTCGATTGCTGCCGTCTACAAGGCGGACAGCAACTCATCTTCACAAGCGCCCATTTTAGCGTGAGTTCGGAATAATCGCCTTTCGATCCGACGATAGATCACTGCTGAGTATGACGTGGAAATGTGGAAATAAGTGATATTGCTGATGACTCGCTGGAAAATGTAACATACCATCTTAACCATCTGGCAAGTCGAACGTTCCGGCAAGCGATACGGGTCAGCCGTCAAAGCGATCACGGATCTACTCGTGCGCTCGGGACGTCGACACGAGCAACCAATTCAAGAAAGGAGTTGGCGAGATGGCTGAAATGAAACCGACTATTGTTCTGTGTCACGGTGCTTTTGCGGATGGTTCAAGCTGGAATGGCGTAATCGCGATTCTGCTGGAACAGGGCTACACCGCGATTTCGATTGCGAACCCGCTGCGGAGCGTACAGAACGACGGCGATTACTTGACCAGTGTGCTGAAGACGATTGACGGTCCCGTTGTGCTGGTCGGGCATTCCTACGGCGGGATGGTGATCTCGAATGCCGCGTCGGATAAGGTGAAGGCGTACGTGTTCGTCGCCGCGTTCGCGCCCGATACGGGAGACAGCGCTGCAAGTCTGTCCGAGATGTTCCCCGGTAGTACGTTGGGCGAGACGCTCGTAGCTGTGCCGCTGTCGGACGGCAATGTCGATCTCTATGTGGATCGCACTCGCTTCTGGGGGCAGTTCGCCGCAGACGTTCCGCGCGAACAGGCAAAGCTCATGGGTGCGGAGCAGCGCCCCGTCACGCAGGCGGCGCTAGAGGGCGGTTCGAGTGCCTCGCCGTGGAAGACAATTCCGTCATGGTTCGTCTTCGGTGACAGCGACAAGAATATTCCGGCGGCAGTGCATCGTTACATGGCGGAACGTGCCGACGCGGTCGAGACGGTCGAAGTCGCTGGCGCGTCGCACGTCGTCATGATTTCGAACCCTGCTGCAGTCGCTGAAATGATCGTCGCGGCGGCAGAAGCGGTGCCTTCGCCCATCTGATCGGAATCAAAACGGGATCGACAGGCGTCGATCCCGTTCACGTTGCGATGCTGGTCGGGGCAGGCGATTCGCGATTTACATCACTTCCGGCGCGGACATGCCCATCAGGTCAAGGACGCGCTTGAAGGCGATCTGCGCGGCGCGGAAGAAGCGCAGCCTAGCTCTAGCCACGTCGGGCGGCACGTCGGTGTGCAGGACGCGCACGTTGTCGAAGATCGGATGGAAGGAATTCGCCAGTTCGAGCGCGTAAAAGGCGATGCGATGCGGCTCAAAGTTGCGGACTGACATTTCAATGACATCACTCAGTTCGAGCACTTTACGCAAGAAGCTGAGTTCCGATTCGCCGAGCAGCGTCAGGTCGGCACCGTCATCGCTGACGCCGCGCACCGCCGCCTCGCGGAAAATCCCGGCGCAGCGGACGTAGGCGTACTGGATGTAGTAGACCGGGTTCTCGTTGCTCTGCTTAACGGCGAGGTCGAGGTCAAAGTTCAGGTGGGCGTCGGCACTGCGCGCCAGCAGCATGTAACGCACGGCGTCGGCGCTGGTCTGGTCGATCAGGTCGTCGAGCGTGTCATAGACGCCGCGCCGGGTGCTCATGCGGACTTCTTTACCGTCGCGCGTCGTGCGCACCAACTGGTTAATGATGACGTGAACCCTAGCCGGGTCGTAGCCGAGCGCGCTCAAGCCGTACTGAACGACCTTGTACTGCGCGGCGTGATCCGCCCCCAGCACGTTGATCGCCAAGTCGAAGCCGCGATTTAGCTTATTGACGTGATAAGCGATGTCGGGCAGGGTGTAGGTCGGCTCGCCGCTCGACTTGACCATGACGCGATCTTTGCTGTCGCCGAACTGGGTGCTGCGGAACCACGTCGCCTCGCCTTTGGATCCGGCTTCCTCGCGTTCTTCGGGGGTCGCATCTTCGGGGACGGCGGCTTTGTAGGTGTAACCGCGCGCCTCCAGCGCTTCCAGCACCTTCCAGACCGCGCCGCTCTCGTAAAGGCTGTTTTCGTTGAAAAAGCTGTCGTGCTGAATCCGCACGCGGGCGAGGCTGGCTCTGATCCAGTCGAACATCTTGGCTTCGGCGAAATCCTTGAACGGCTGCCAATCGGCATCAACCAGCGAGTCGCCGCGTTCTTGAACGAGTTCCTGCGCGAAGTCGGTCAGGTAGTCGCCCTGATAGAAGGAGCCGTCTTCCGGGATATTGACCGGACGACCGAGCGCTTCGAAGTAGCGCAGTTTCAGGCTGTTGCCGAGATTGCGCATCTGGTTGCCCGCGTTGTTGAAGTAATACTCGCGCTGAACGGTATAGCCCGCCGCGTCGAGCAGGCGCGCCATCGTGTCGCCGATCACGCCGCCGCGACTGCGCCCGATGGTGATCGGTCCGGTCGGGTTGGCGCTGACGAACTCGACCTGCGCTTTCTTGCCCGCGCCGACGTCCAACGCGGCGAGCTGCTCGCCTTCGGTGATGATCACGTCAGTCTGCTGCTTGAGCCAGCCCTCGTCGAGCCGGAAGTTGATGAAACCGGGATGGACGACCTCGACCGCGCCGATGAAATCGGGCTTGACGAAGTGGTTGTTGATCTGCGTGGCGATGAAGAACGGGTTGAGTTGGGCGATCCGCGCCAACTGCATGGCGATGGCAGCAGAGTAGTCGCCTTGATCGGCGCGTTTGGGCGGGCGGACTTCGACGTCAGGCAGGTCAAAGGCGGGCAGATCGCCGTTGGCTTGGGCGGCGATGATCGCCTGCGCGACTGCCTGCGCGAGGGCATGGGGGAGCAGCTTCAAGATGGGATTTCCTTCACCAGTTCAGGAACAAAACGACGGTTGTATCGCCGCATTCTATTCGCGTTTGTGAAGGTTCGCAAGCGTCAGTGAGTGACCAGTTCGATCACGCCGCCCGCGATGACCGGGGCGCGAAAGCCGCAGTTCGGGCACGTCCAACCGTCGCCATGTTCGACCAGCAGCGCTTGAGCGCAGTGGGGGCAGCGCAGCACCTCAGCCAGCGGACGCGCCAGCGTCGGCAGCGACGCGCCGGGCTTGCGCGCCCAGACGCGGTTGTAATCGACCTGCCAGTAATCGGCGCTGACCTTGAGCAGACCGAGCGCTTCCAAGCGCGCTTGCAGTTGATCGTCGCGCCACGTCTTGCCGGGCATCAAGTGGGTGTTGATGCGGTTGGTGATCAGCAGCAGACCGTCGGGACGGAGCACGCGGATCAGCTCACGCAGGACGGCTTCGCGGTCGATCATGAACTCGACGGCTTCGAGGCAGGTCACGACGTCGAAGGTGTCGTCGGGGAAGGGCAGGTGCTCCGCCGGAGTCCAGATCAAGGTCACGCGCGGATCGTCGATTTTAGCAGCGGCGCGCGCCAGCATCTTGCGGCTGAGGTCGGCACCGATCACGCGCCCGTGAAACTGACGGTGGCGCAGCAGCGCCTGCGGCATCCGTCCCGTCCCGGTCGCCACGTCGAGCACCAGCGGCGTCTTGATCGGGGCGATCTGCTCCATGAGCGGCAGGGCGAGGAACTGGTGATCGTACTGCTTGCTGAACTGCTTGATGCCATCATAGCGCCCGGCGTAGAGGTCGTAGAGCCAGACCACAACCCGCCGACCGAGGTAGACGCCCTCGGTCTCGATCAACAGCCACCATCCCAGCGCGATCAGCGCCGCGATGATCAACACTATGATCAGTACGGGAGGGGGATCGATCATGGCAGCAAGCCCTGCTCGCGCAGCCACGGGACGCAGCGGGCGATGCCGTCGTCGAGATCGACCTGTGGCTGCCAGCCGAGCAGGTCGCGGGCTTTGTCCATTTTGTAGGTGACTTCGCGCTGCGCGAAGCTGATTTGATCGAGTAGGTCGCCGAGCATACTGTAGCGCGGCGCGACCAGCAGGGCGATCCAGCCGAGCGGATAGATCAACTGCGCCGGGATCGGCAGCCAATGCTCGTGCCCGGCAAGCTGCGAGTAGCGCCCTAGAAATTCGCGCCACGTCGGAGCCGGGTCGGGCGTGCAGTTGAACACCTGCCGCGACGCTGCCGGGTGATCGGCAACCGTGACCAGCAGGTCAACCACGTCGTCAACGTGGATCGGAAAGACCAAGCCGTGCCCGCTGCCGATGAAGGGCGTCGGGTTGAGCTTTGCCAGCTTGAACAGGTTGCCCGTCCAGTTGACCGCGCCCGCGCCGTAGATCATGCCGGGGCGGATAACGGAATAGTCGAGATCGCTGGCGCGGACGATTCGTTCGCCCGCCGCTTTGGTGATTCCGTAGGGATCAGCCCCGGGGGCAAGCGGGGCTTCTTCGGTCACGTCGCCGCGCACGTTGTAGCCGTAAGCCGAGATGCTGCTGACGTGGACGAAGCGCTCGACGTTCGCCGCTTGTGCCGCGTCGAGCAGGCTGGCGCGTCCCGCCGACGTTGACTGCTTCCTGTGCTGTGTAGCTGCCGCTCACCGCCGCCGCGACGTGAAAAGACGATCGTGGCAGCCGTCACGGCGCGGCGCAGCGAGGCGGCGTCGGTCAGGTCGCCGTAGATGACCTCGATCCCAAGCTCGAGCAGGAAGGCGGCTTTCTGCGGTGATCGCGCCAGCGCGCGCACGGTCACGCCATCGTCGGCGAGCCGCAGAGTCAGCGCGCTGCCGAGGAAGCCGGTCGCGCCGGTGACAAGAACAGGGTGCTCAGTGAGAGCCATCGGATACCCCGACGGTAGGCTGTAGGCTGTCGGTCGCGTCCTCGCGGAACTGCATCGCGTAGAGGTGGGCGTACAAACCGGATTGCGCCATCAATTCCTCGTGCGAGCCGAGTTCGATCAGGCTGCCTTTTTCGAGCACGGCGATCCGGTGGGCGATGCGCACCGTGCTCAGGCGGTGGGCGATGATCACGGTGGTGCGCCCCTGCATCAGCCGACCGAGCGCGTCCTGCACCTCGTGCTCGCTCTCGCTGTCGAGGCTGGAAGTCGCTTCGTCGAGCAGCAGGATACGCGGGTCTTTGAGCAGCGCGCGGGCGATGGCGACCCGCTGGCGTTGCCCGCCGCTCAAGCGGATGCCGCGTTCGCCGACGACCGTCTGATACTGGTCAGGCAGATCCATGATGAACTCGTGGGCGTTGGCGGCGCGGGCGGCGTCTTTGATCTCGGCTTCGGTCGCTTCCAGCCGCCCGTAGCGGATGTTCTCGTAGATCGTGCCGCCGAACAGCAGCGTCTCCTGCGGCACGACGGCGATCTGGTCGCGGATGCTCTTTTGCGTCACGCGGCGCAGGTCAATGCCGTCGATGCTGACGCCCCCCGCCGTCGGGTCGTAGAAGCGCGGGATCAGGTTGAAGATCGTGCTCTTGCCCGCGCCGCTGGGACCAACCAGTGCGACGATCTCGCCGGGATGCGATGTCGAGGTCGACGTCGTGCAGGACTTCCTGCCGCGTCTCGTAGCTGAAGGAGACGTGATCGAAGCGAATACGCCCTTCGACTCGAGCAAATTGAGTAGCATCGGGCGCGTCAATGATCGCCGGAGTCGTGTCGAGGATTTCGAAGACGCGCTTGGTCGCGCCGAGCGCTTCCTGAAACGAGGTGTAGAGGCTGATCAGCGATCCGAGGCTTCCGGCGATGGTCAGGGCGTAGATCAGATAGGAGATTAACTCGCCGCCGGTCAGCCGCCCCGCCAGCGCCTCGCGCCCGCCGAACCAGAGAATGCCCGCGATGCCGCCGAAACCGATGAAAGTCACCAGCGGACCCAAGAGCGAGCGCACGCGCAGGATGCGGATGGCGACCTTGAGGGCGCGGGTGATCGAGTTCTCGAAGCGTTCCAGTTCGTAGGGTTCGCGGGTGAAGCTCTTGACTTCGCGGATCGACTGCATGACTTCGCTGGCGACGGTGATCGCCCCGGCGAGTTCGTCCTGTGCTTCGGTGCTGGAACGGCGCAGCACGCGACCGAAGATCGTCCCCAAGATGGCGACGGTGGGGACGAGGACAATCGTGAACAGGGTCAGCCGCCAGTTGATGACGATCATGATGATCAGCGAGCCGACGGCGATTAGAAGCTGCTGAAGCAGCGTATTGATGTTGCTGGTCAAGCCGCTGCGCATCTGGGTCACGTCATTGGAGAGGCGTGAGATCAGCTCGCCGACGCGCCGGGTCGAGTAGAAGCCGAGCGAGAGGTCTTGCAGATGTCCGTAGAGTTCCAGCCGCAGGTCGAAGACGATCTTTTCGCCGACGAGGTTGACGTTGTAGGTCTCGATCAACTGCGTCAGCGAGCGGAGCAGGAAGACGCCGAGCAGCACCAGCGTGATGGTGTTGAGCAACTGAGCGTCGCCCGCAACTAAGACCGAGTCGACCACCTGCTGGATCACCGCCGGGAAGACCAAGCTGAGCGCGGAGCTTAGCACGAGGGCGACGAAGGCGACGACAAGTCGCTTCCAGTAGGGACGTAAATAGGCGATCAGCCGTCCCCACTTGACCGGAACGTCCGGCGTTTCGCCCGACGGATTCTCACGCGACTTGCCGCCGCGCCGTCTCATGAACATCATGCTGCTGTCTTTTCGTCTGATTTGTGTGAAATTTCACACGTATTCTACGACTGCGCGACGCTGAGCACAACACCCTGTCGGTCTAATGGAACGATCCACGTGCGCACGTCGACGCCAGCGGCGGCGAAAGCGGCAGTCATCGCGTCGGCGAGCGGCTGCGGCTGGGAGCGGGCGAAGGCGATCAGGGCGGGACCACCGCCACTGACGGCGACCGCACTGGCACCGTTACGCTTAGCGACGGTGACGACGTGATCGAAGCCGGGGATGGCGCGCTGGATTAGCGGGGCAAGCAGCCGGTCGTCGAGGCTGTCGGCGAGCAGGTCGTGATCGCCGCTGCGGAGCGCCTCGATCAGCAGGGGCAGGCGGCTGAGGTCGTGGAGCGCGTCGGCGGCATCAACGCGAGCGGGCAGCACGGGCGGCGCGTACTGATCCAACTGGGGAAGGGCGACGACGACTTGAAACGCGGTAACCGGCAGGCTGCGATAGATCAGCCTGTCTTCGTCGAGCAGCAGGCTGGTGGTCAGCCCGCCGAGCAGGGCGGTCACGGCGTGGTCGGGGCGCGTGATCTGCGCCGCCAACGTGAGCACGACGTCGCGCGGGAGCACGCCGCCATACAGATTGTTCGCGCCGACGATCCCGGCGATCTGGAAGGCGGCTTCGACGCCTAGTCCGCTGGCGGGCGGCACGCGGCTGTCAACGCGGATGGTCAAGCCGGTGGGGGCGCGTTCGAGCCGCTGGAACACGCGCGCCAGCCCCAAAACGACCGGATGGTGCAAGCCAGTGCTGTATTGCCCGGCACCCTCGCCGGAGGTTTCGACGACGAAGCGGTCGTCGCTGCGCTCGGCGATCTCGACGGTGACGTGGAGCGCCAGCGCCAAGCCCAGCCCATGCAGCCCGACGCCAAAGTCGGTGACGGTCGCGGGGAGGGTGACTTTGACCTTACGCATCGGGTGCGACCGCCGGGAGCTTGAAGGTGACGGTCGTGCCGCTGCCGAGTTCGCTCTCCGCCCAGATCGCGCCGCCGTGCCGGACGACGATGCGCCGGGCGATGGTCAACCCCAGCCCGCCGCCGGGCAGCTTCTGTACCGCCTCGCTGCGGGAACGGTAAAGGCGGTCGAAAATCAGGTCAATTTCGTCGGGCGAAATGCCGATTCCCCGGTCGGTGACCGAGCAGTAGACGCTCTGCGCGTCACTCCAAGCGCGGATGATGACCGCTTGCCCGGCGGTGCTGTAGACGATGGCGTTGTCGAGCAGCTTCGAGATCACCAGTCGCAGCCGATCCGGGTCGCCGATGACCAGTGGCAGCGGGTCTTGGATCGAAGCGGTGATGCTGATCTGTTTGCGCTGGGCGGCGGCGGTCAGTTCCGCGATCACGTCCTCGATGGGCTGGCGCAGCGCGACCGCGACCGTGCTGATCGGCAGCCCGGCTTCGATCCAAGAGAGGTCGATCAGTTCGGCGGCGAGATCGTGCAGTTTGACGGCGGTCTGATTGAGGCGTTGGGCGAAATAGCGCTGCTCGTCGTTGAGGTCGCCGGATTCGCCGACCAGTTCGGCATAGCCGATTAAGGCGGCAATCGGATTGCGGAGATCGTGCGCCAGCGTGGTGACGAACGCTTCGCGCAGTGCGACCAGATTGTTCTGGCTGGTCAGGTCTTGAAGCAAGACGATCCGCTGCCCGCCGTCAGTCGTGGCGGCGATGCCGTTGGCGTGGCGCTGATCAGGCAGATCAACGAAGCAGCAAGGGGATCCCGGCAGCGTGAACAGGCTGAGTAAAGCCGGATTATCAGCGAAACAGGTTCGCGGCGCTTGCCCGACGAGATCGCTGGCATCGGCGTTTAGCAGGGCGGCGGCGGTGGGGTTGACGTGCTGAAGCACGCCGTCCTCGTTCGTGATCAAGATGCCGTCGGTTGTACTGGAAAAGATAAATTCGGACAGCGGTTCGGACAACGGCGAGCCGTTCATGCGGGTTACTTGCTTTTCACTTCTTGCCAGAGCGCATCCGGGGCTAAATTTACCGTCTCACTGGAGGGAAAACGAATCTCCGTCCCCTGCGCGGAGCGGCGCACGGTCACGCCGTACTGAGTGACGGTCACGGGGCTGCCCCATTGGAAGTCGCCGCCGGTCCAGACCCGCGTCTTGGAGATGATACGCACGCCGATCACGCGGAGCAGCAGGTGCAGCGGCGCTAAGCCGAAGCTGCTGCCGCGCTCGCCTAAGCCGCGCGGCTCGTCGGCGTGGTAGAACTCGTAGAAGGCTTTGGTGCCGCGCAGCACGGACGTCTGGGCGCTGAGCAGACGTCGAGTGAGATTGGCGGCGCTATCGTGGAAGCCGTACTCGATCAAGCCTTCGCCGATCAGCGTATTCCAGAACAGCCAGATACCGACGCTGCCCTCAGCGCGAGCGGGATTATAGTACGGGTCTTGTGCTGAGAGCATCTGGACGCCGTTGGCGCGCCAAAATTCATCAGGATTGGTCAGATGTTGAACGAGCGCGGCGGCGCGTTCGGCATCAATGCCGACCGACCAGAGCGGCAGCAGCCCGTTCAGGTCAAACCCGTTGGTGGCGACGGTCTTCGCGCTGACGTGATAGACGCGCGCCAGCCCCTCGACCCGCAGGCGGTCGATCTGTGAGAAGACGGCGCGGCTGGTGTAAACACCTCGGCTCTGCGTCCACAGGATGTCCTCAGTTTCTTCGGTAACTGGCTTGCCGTCGGCGTCCAAACCGCTGAGATGCAGCTTGAGCTTGGGCGGGCGCTCGATGCCGCCGGTGATCTCGACGATCAGGCGGTTGGGCGGCGTGAGCGGCAGCGCCAGCAGGTGATCCTCGTCGGCGCGCCCATTGTCGAGGACGGTGACGCTGGTGGTCGTCAAGTGGGTGTCGCGATCACGGTAGACGTAATGCCCATCCGCCGCGTTCCAGAGGGCGTCAAGCTGCGCGCCGAACCGTTTTGCCTGTGCTTCGAGGCGCTGAACGTCGGCGTCGCGGCGCAGATAGTAAGCGATCTCGCGCAGGCTGATCGCTTCG
The DNA here is from genome assembly GCA_963826685.1 of uncultured Chloroflexia bacterium. Taxonomy (GTDB): domain Bacteria; phylum Chloroflexota; class Anaerolineae; order Aggregatilineales; family Phototrophicaceae; genus Flexifilum. The sequence continues at coordinate 641,890 of CAWGYC010000017.1, forward strand.
GAGAGCAGATAGGCGAGCAAGTCGGGCGTCTCGAAATAGCGAATGTCGGCGTTTTGTCCCCAAGGCAGCCCCCGTGCGAATGATGGCATAAACGGGTAGCCGGTTTGCGCCTCGCTCGACCACTCCGGGAAGCCGTCGCCGTCGGCATCGCTGGTGAGCCAGCGCTCGAAAAAGCGCAGCAAGCCGGGGAAGGTCTCGCTCAGAAAAGCGTCATCTTCGCTGTACTGCCAGATGCCCCACGTCAGGCGCGCGAGGATCGGCAGGCAGAGCATCCCCGCCTGCTGCCCGGCGAGACCGGGCTTCCAGTCGATCCAGCCATCGCTGCGCTGGACGGCGAGATAGTTACGGACGACGCCCTGCGCCAAGTCAGGGCTGATGGGTGCGATTGCCAGCGCCGAGAGATACGCCAGCAGCGGATTTTGACCACTCCAACTGCGCGGCTGATCGGTGCCGTCGTGACGCGGGCTGTAGCCGTAACCGGGCTGGCGTGTCCCGACGAAGGAGGCGTAAGGCAAGCTGGCGGTTGGCTTGAGGAAGGACTGGATCAACTGTTGATAGCTGAAAGCAATGGTGGCGTCGAGGTCGGCGCTGTCCGTCTCAATCGTCGGGATGGCGGAGGCGGCGCGGTCGATGCGGCGCAGCGGCGCATCCCACTTTTTCGCTAAGCTCTGCTGCGCCAGCGCCAGCGACTCTTTCGGCGTCGACAGCCCGGCGTGAACCCAGCGGACGATAGCCTGACCGCGTGCGGCGACCGTCAGTTCGGCGTGGAGCGTGCTGCCGGAGCCATCCGCCGCGCCTTCGAGGACGATCACCGGGCTGAGGTCGGCAAGCCTGCCGAAGCTCAGCGCCTGTCGACCGTTCGCAATTGCGAGGAGCGTGGGCTTGAGTTCCTTGCCCTGCGCCGCCAAGAAGCCGACCAGATCGACGCCGACGGCGACCGCCTTACCGCTGTTCTTGAGCGTCAGGCGCGCGCCGACGGCGTGCGACTCGATGACCCAGAATTCGGCGCGCAGCGCGAGGGTCGGCGTCAGACGAGCCATGACTTCGACGTAGGCGGGCGCGAAGGCGTGGATCTCCGGCGGAGTCGTGTAGGCTTGGTACTGGTAGATCGGGCGGTTGTCGATGCGCCACATGGGGACGAGACTGGCAAGCCCAACGCGCCCACCGTAATTGGTTTGCAGCGCGAGCGCCGGGCTGCCGGGTGTGCCGAGTGCCAACTCCCAGACTTGATCATCGGTGTAGTCAGTCGGGCTGAGGCGCGCGTCGGCGGCTAGCTGCGCCGCGAAGGGATCGTCTATGCCAAGCTGCCACCAACTCATGCGCCGCTCCGAAGTTTAGTTACCGAGCTGCCAAGTGCCATCCGCCTCGTTGAAGCGAAACATCTCTCCCGCGAGACTGTACAGGACGTGATAGCCGGGACCGGGCGTATAGTTCCCGTTGGCATCAACCGAGCCACCGGCGTGGTATTCGTAGTTGCTGACGTAGCCGAATTCCGGCGTCACACCCCAACCGAGTTCTTGGCGCAAATTACCGGACTCGCGCCAGAGCTTGCCGAAACCGCGCACCGGTTGGTAGCGTCCCTCCGGCGGAACGAGGCTCGGATCGGACTCCGGCTCACCATCGACGAAGTCGTTCTGGTAGATTTGCCACGTGCCGCGCCCTTCGCCGGTGATCTTCATCACCCAGATTTGGTCGGTCGGTTGCAGCCAGAACATACGCCCGTGCTCGAACAACTGCTCCGCTACTTGGATTGGTTGGACGAGCTGCGTGGGGAAACCCGGAGGCAAATCGGTGGGTGCCGGTGTGTTGGTCAGATTAGGAGTCGCGCTCGGCGCAGTGGTCGACGTGGACAGCGTGTCCATGATGGTTGCCGTCGAGGTCGCCGAAGGAAGCTGCGTTTGGGTACTGGTTGGCGTCGTTTCGGTCGCTGTCGCAACGTCGGGGACGACCGCCTCGGTTCCGGGGGCGGTAGTCGTCTCTGGCGTCGGCGAGATGACGATGTAAATCACCGTCGGGGGCGGTCCCTGACATGCCGTGATCACGGTGACCAGCAGCAGAAATCCCAAGAGCAAGCGAAATCGCATAGGTATCTCCAAATTTAGGACGATCAAGTTACAGGTCATCCTACGTGATAGCCGAGCACCGATTGTAGCAGACGCCCAAGCAGATGCAAGGCGGATGGAAAGCGCCTAAGCTTAATCCAGCTTGTACAGCTTCGCGTGTTAAAATGGTTGTTAATGCGCACTGATGCGAGATGAATGAGCCAATAATGCTGGGGACGAAACCCAAAGCGATCACCTTGAACCGTACCGAAGGCTACCTCGAAATCACTTGGATGGACGATCTGGTCTGCCGGTACCCGCTGCCACAGCTTCGCGAAGCCTGCCCCTGCGTTCAGTGCCGGGGTGGTCACGAGTTCATGGGCAGCGAGCACGACCCTAAAGACCTGCTGACTTTGACGTTGACGCCCGCTCGCTCGTACCGGATGGAAGGGCTGCAACAAGTCGGCAGCTACGCGATCCAGCCCATATGGGACGATGGTCATGACACCGGCATCTACACGTGGGATTATCTGAGGCGGCTATGTCCCGAAAAGTCGTGATCCAGCACGATCCTGACGACGCCGGTTGGTTTTCGCTGGCGGCGTTCCAAACGCTGCGACTTGAAGCACTCGACCTGTTTGATCGCTGCCTGACGGAGCGCAAGCCGGAGTATCTGGAGCACTTCCTCGAACGGCAGATCGCGCAGGAAATGCCGCCGCTGGAACTGCTGAGTCAGGTTGCCGAGGACGTTCATCAACGGCTGCTTACCCTGAAGCAGCGCCATTTCGAGGTTTGCGATCAGGTGCGATGGTCGTTAGAGCACCAGTACGGGATCGTCCCGGCGCTGTTTGTGCCCACCGACCTGTTGGAATATCCATGGGGAAAGCTAGACGATTTTCTCCATGCTATCGGCTGCAAAGAGGTTCGCCTGAGCGAAGAGAGCCGCCGATCCCTCTCCGCCGAACTGAAAGAAGCGCGAGACGCAGCGGCGCAGCTTCGCGCCGACGTGCGCTTGGCGGATTACCTCTACAGCTACCTGATGGATTGGCTGTTGGCGCTGCACGTGGTGACCGCGCGCGGCGCGCGGACAGACTTAGAAATCCATGAGAATACGCTGACTCACTGATTTCTCAGCCAATATGCCTATACAAACTGCCTAAGATTCGCTTGTGGAATCGCCAAAAGTAGCTATGATGCTAATGAGGCTACAGTTACATTACGTCTGTAAGCTATGTGCATGTGGATTGAAATGCTGTGCTGTTTCCCTAAACAATTGCGAGGAGCAACTTGAATGAAGATTTTCAACGGGAAGTACCTACTTATTGCGGCGCTGTTCGCCCTGATGATCGCGCCGATGGTTGGCGTTGGGGCGCAAGCCGACACCGTTAATCTGGTCCTTTGGCATTCGAAGCAGGATGCTGAAGGCGATGCGCTGTTGGCGTTGATCGACGCCTTCCAAGCGGCGAATCCGAACATCACGATTGATCAGGTTTACACGCCCGGATGCGATCGCTCAACGACAGCTACGTCGCGGCGGCGGGCGCGGGCGAAGGTCCCGACATGATCATCACGGCGAATGACCACACCGGTCCTTGGGCGACCGCCGGACTGATCAAGGACATTAGTGGCAGCGTCGATGATGCCCTGCGCGCGCAGGCGAGCGACACGGGTTGGGGTCTGTTCGAATTCAACAGCGGTCTGTACGGCGTTCCCTACAGCGCCAAGACGCTGGCATTCTTCTACAACAAGGCACTGGTGCCGGATGCGCCCGCCACGTGGCAAGACGTGATCGACATCGCCAAGCAAGTTCACGGCGACGACGATACCGTCACCGGGCTGGCGTTCCAGAACGGCTTCTTCCACAGCGCTGGCTTCCTGTACTCGCTCGGCGGTCAATTGATGGACGCCGACGGAAATGCTGATTTCGCCACCGGCACGCCCGGTGCGGATGCGATGGACGCCTATCTCCAATTCCATCAGGACATGTACAACCTCAGCCTCGACGCGAGCAGCGGCGTGGTGATCGACGGCTCCTCGCCGAATCCCGGTTTCCAGCAGGGTACGGTGGCGATGGTCTACGACGGCATTTGGAATCTGGCGCAGTTCGAGAGCGATCTGGGCGAAGACCTCGGCGTCTCGGTGATGCCTGCGCTCGACAACGGCAACGTCCCGGCGCTGTTCGCACAGGGCGACGGTTTCTACCTGAACTCGAATGCTGACGACGCCAAGACCGCCGCCTTCATCGAATGGGGCAAGTTCGTGACCAGCGTTGAAGGTCAGACAATTGCCGCCAAGCAGGGTGGTTTGCTGCCCGTGAACCCCGCTGTTACGGTTGACGACCCGAATCTGCAAGTGTTCGCCGATCAATTCGCGCTGGGCACGCCGTTCCCGAACCGCACCGAACTCGGTCAGTTCTGGACGCCGATGGCGGACGCGATCACGGCAGTGAGCGCCGGTGGTGAGACGCCGGACGCTGCTCGTCAGGCAGCCTACGACACGATTCAGGCGGGCATCGACAACATCCACAGCGACGCGATGACAACGCCTGCGTCGTAACGCCTCCGATCTTCACTGAAGTCAGACAGGGCGAGGACGCCGAACGTCCTTGCCCTCTTTTTTTATCAGCGTAGGAGCATCATGGCGACGATCACGGATCATTCGTCTTACCCTCGAAAGCCCCCATCGATGTGGGACAATCTGAGACAGGGTGTCCGCGCCAGCGGGATTCCTTGGCTGTTCATCGCCCCATCGTTGATCGTGATGGCACTCATCACACTGCTACCGCAAATCTATCAAGTCTACGTGTCGCTGCTCGACTTTCAGGCGCGAAATTTGGGCGGCGTACCGGCGGCGTTTGTCGGGTTGGATAACTTCCGGCGGGTTCTCACCACCGACCTAAATATCCCCAACTACAACTTTTTTCCGCTTTTGGGCTTCAACATTGCTTGGACGTTGATCAATGTCACCTTTCACGTCGTCATCGGGTTGGCGGTCGCGCTGGCGCTGAACGCCGAGCACGTGATCGGGCGGCGCATCTACCGCGTGATCTTCGTGCTGCCGTGGGCACTGCCCGGTTACATCACGGCGCTGATTTGGAACAACCTCTGGCAGCACAATGACGGCGGGATCAACCTGCTGTTCGAGTCGATCAATACGCATTTTGGGGCGAACCTGCCGACCCACACCGACTGGTTGGGTCAGCTTGATCCGCCGGTTGATCTGCGCTCGTTTGTCCCTTACGCCGTGATCGTGGTCTGCGCGCTGGTGGTCTACTGGTTGGCGCGGCGGACGCTGCGGCTCGGTCTGCGCAATCCTGACAATGGGCGGCTCGACGTGCAGCGTACCGTGTTCAGCCTCGGCGGGATCATCATTCTCGGCTTGAGCGTGATCGGGACGCTGCTGGACTTACTGGTTTATCACTCGGTGGCGACCAATCCAGTCGTCTCGATGTTCGACCGGGCGGGCGCACCGTCGCTGGCGTTCTACGCCGTGCTGGTCGCCAACGTCTGGCTGGGCTGGCCCTTCATGATGGTGGTAGCGACGGGGGCGCTGCAAAGCATCCCGCCGGACTTGTACGAAGCCGCCGAAGTGGACGGCGCGACCAAGTGGACGCAGTTCCGCCAGATCACGCTGCCGCTGCTGCGTCCGGCGATGGTTCCAGCGATCATGCTGGGCACGATCTGGACGTTCAATGCGTTCAACGTGATTTTCTTCATCACGGCGGGGGGACCGCGCGGTCAAACCGACCTGTTGGTCACCCAAGCGTACAAGTTGATCCAGCAGGAGCAGCGCTACGGCGCGGCGGCGGCGTTCAGCATCGTCGTGTTCTTCATCCTGCTGATCATCACGCTGATCAACAACCGCGTGACCCGGGCGACCGTAGCCTACGACGAGGCTTGATTAGGGAGGCTTCATGATGAGCGCTCAACGAACTGTTCGTCTACCTAAAGCGCGGCAAAGCGAGCCTTCGGCGGTCGCGCTTTACTTGTCGCCGCGCACGCGCGGGATCATTATTCGTCAGATTCTTCTGCAATTCTTCCTGCTGCTGATGACGGCGATTGTGCTGTTTCCGGCGCTGTGGATCGTCTCGATGGCGGTCGATCCGCGCGGTGTCACGCGCCCGACCGACCTCGTGCTGATTCCGCCGAACGCCACGCTCGATGCCTTTACGCGCTTGCTGACGCAGCCGCTCACGAACGTGCTGCCGCTCTACTTCGGTCAACTGCTGATGAACAGCCTGTTTATCGCGCTGGGCGTCTCGCTGTTCTCGGTCGTGCTGGGATCGTCGGCGGCGTATGCGTTCTCACGATTCAAGTTTATCGGTCGGCAAGCCGGGATGCTCGGCTTTATTGTTCTGCTGCTGCTGCCGACGACCGGCGTCGTGATTCCGCTCTACATCCTGTTCACGTCGGTGCAGGTCAATACCGTGCTGGTCGAAGGACTGCGCACGTTCTTCGCGTCGGGGCTGGTCGCGGCGACAATCTGGGTGGTCTATCGGATGGTCGCGGGCTTCGGCAAGCACGACCCTGAGCGCTCGATCAACCTGCCGCCGATCATAGTGGCGGTGTTGATGGCGCTGGCGCTGCTGGCGGTGATCGTGTTGATGTTCTTCGTCTTGCTGCAGCGCAGCGAGCTGTATGCCAGCGTGATCGAGCAGCCGCTGGCGGTGCTGCAGGAAAACTTGTCGCAGGCGGAAGCCGATTACGCCCAGCGAGTGGGCAGCGTCCAGCAGCGCGACACCACCGCGACCCGCGCCGAAGAGCGCGCGGCAGCGGCGGCGGATGCGGTCACCACGCTGCAAGGACTGCAAACGCAAATCGACCCGCTGCCAAGCAAAGACGCGATTATGGCGGTGGTGCAGCCGGAGATCGATACCCGGCAGGCGGCAGCGGGCGCGGCGGATGACGTGGTGCTGCCAACGCTGCTGACCGCGCTGCCCTCGCTCGATACAAGTGTGACCGACTTCAAGACGGCGCTGGCGACGGGGATCAGCGACGCGCAGGCGAACGTGACCAAGCTGCAAGATCGGGCGGCGAGTGCTCGCGCCAATGCCGATCAAGCCGCCGCGAATTTGCCAGCGTCCGAGGCGACGCTCAACGCGGCACGGGCGGACTCTGACGCCAACGCCGCCGCGACGCTGGGGCTGCGCGACCGCGCGATGACGGCGGTCTTGCCCTACATCTTGCTGGCGTGGGTCGGCGGATTGGCTGCCGGGGCGCTGCTGTGGGGCATCGCCTATGCGCTGCGCGGTCGGTTCGAATCGCGCGGGTTGGTCAACATCTACGGGTGGGCGGTAATCCTGTCGGTGTTCGTCGGCTTGGGGCTGATCGGGCTGCAAGGCTACGTCAGCAGCGACACCGACTTCGCGGCGACGCAGAGCCTGCGCACGACGCTGTTAGGGCTGGCGCTGGCGTTCGCGTCAGGCGGACTGCCGTTTGCGATCTGGAATTTGAAGGGTTACTTCGACACGATCCCAAAGGAGTTGGAAGAAGCCGCCTTGATCGACGGCGCGGGGTTGTTCGGGACGTTTATCCGCATCATGATCCCGCTGTCGCTGCCCGCCTTCGCCATCGTGATCCTGTTCAGCTTCATGAACGGCTGGACGGAGTTCATCCTGTCGTGGATTTTCCTGACCGGCAAGACGGACAGCTACACGCTGGCGATGGCGCTGGCGACGATGACCGGCGGGGCGAATACTGCGCCGCCCGACATGCAGAAGTTCGCGGCGCTGTCGATCCTGATCTCGATCCCAATCATGGTGCTGTTCTTCGGCTTCCAACGCTGGATTGTCGGCGGTTTGGCAATCGGCGGTGTCAAGGGGTAGCACAAATTGGGAGTGGGGGACATTAAGGAGATCGTTCTTGAACGGATCTTCTTCCTGACCCACAAATCTGCTTTTCTCCCCTCTCCCCGCTTGCGTGGGAGAGGGGTCGGGGGAGAGGGGCGTTCTCTCCTACTTCTCGATGCGTTCGACGCCGAGAACGCAGTAACGCACCCAGCCGTCGGGCACGTCCAGTTCGACGGTATCGCCGATGCTGCGACCGAGCAGCGCTTTGCCGACCGGCGAGTCGGTCGATACGCTCTGCTCGTCGTACCCCGATTCTTCACCATCGACCAAATCAAACACCTGCTGCTCGCGCGCACCTAAATCCCAGACGGTGACGCGCTCGCCGGGATCGATCTGCTTCGGGTGCGGGTCTTCGGCGCTGATCCGCGCGCGTTCGAGCACGTACTTCAGATGCCCGATCCGCTGATCGACTGCTTCCTTGCGCGTGCGGACTTCAAAGTCGGCGCCTTCTTCGTCGTTGGTGCGGTCAACGTCGGTGTAAATCTGCTGAAGCTCATCGCGCCAGTGCGTTTGTTCGGCTTTGAGCGCGGCGAGTTCGGATTGAAGCTGGTCGTAGCCTCGCCGTGTGAGCGTGAACGTGTCGTCTGCCATGCTGTTATCTCCAGTACATCATTACAACTGAGATTATTATACTGGGTTTCGTCAATCAGCCGGTAGTCGCCGGATCAAGCCCGAAGGTCGGCGAGAGCAGGTGGTCGATGGCGGGATTGCCGAGCAGATTGCACTCGGCGGGCACGTCCGGCGGACGCACGGCATCCAGCGGCGCGGTCGGGTTGAAGTAGTTGTAGACCTCGCGCGAACTCTCCTCGATCACCGCCTCGGATTCGGCAAATTCGAGCCACGTCGGGTTGTGCAGCGTCATCACGAGGATGTAATCGCCGCCGGGCGAAAGGACCAGCGCGGCGTCGCCGTGTGTGTCGTTGATCCAGCCGTGCTTGTGGGCGATGGGCACGCTGGCAGGCACGCCCGCCTCGATGAAGTTGCCGATCTTGTTGTGCTCCATCACGTCGATGATTTTGCGGCATTCCATCGGGGAGTACTCGCCAGTGAACTGCGGATCGTCGAGCAGGGGACCGGTTTCGCTGATCGCGCATTGGTAGATGTCTTGCAGCAGCGTCCCCATCTGCACGACCGTCAGTTGATTGTACGGGTCAGGTTCCGCGCTGGTCTGGTCTGCGCCTGTGACGCGCGTCTGCGGCGCTTCCGGCGTAATGTAAGGATCGTTGGAATAGGGCGTGTAGATGAACGTCTCGTTCAAGCCAAGTTGCTGCAAAAACGCGCTGACCCGATCCGCGCCGGTATAGGGATCGCCGTCGCCGATCAAGGCGAGCAGTTTATTGGTCGCGATATTGTCGGAGCAGATCATCGCCTCGGCGATGATGGTGGCGGTCGCGTCGTCGGGCACGTCGTTGATCCTGCCGAACAGGGTCGTCAAAATGGCGACTTTGTTGATGCTCATGCCGCTGAAGGCGATATTTCCGCCGAAACTGAGCGCTTCGCCGGTTTTGAGGTTCATCAGGTAGACTGCGCCTAAGCGACTGGTCTGCGGGTCGAAATCGGAGGCGAGCAGGTTGTTCCACAACTGCGCGCCGAGCGCGGCGAATTCGGGGCTAATGTCGCCAATTGCGGCGCGCTCGACGACCGAGGGCGTCGGCGTGAGCGGCGGCAGATTGAAGACCGTCTGGCTGATCGGCGTCACGCTGTTGAGATCGCCGTTGATTTCGAGCAAGTCGGCGGCGATCCAGCCCAAGCCGTTGGGCGAGTCGGGATAGCTGATCTGCACCCAAGGGAGTTGGGTGTGGTGGGCGGTGATGGTGAAGGTATCGCCCGCTTCGGCGACTCCGATGCGATCATACTCGGTGCCGGGACCGTAGCGGATGTTGATTTCGCCCAGCACCGTCGCCGTGACGCCGGTCAGCGGCACTGGCGTAGGGGCACTAGGGATCGCAGTGGTCGCGTTGGTCTGCCCGGTGAGCGTCGCCGTCGGGAGCGCTGCTGCCGGAGTCGGGGTAGGCAGGACGGGTGCGCCGACGACGAGGCTGCTGATCGGCAAGCTGTAGAGGTCGCCCTGAAGATCAAGCAGATCGTCGAAAACCCAGCCAATCGGCTGCTGGGTAGCTGGGTCGGCGAGCAAGACCCACGGATAGAACTCTGAGCGACCGAGCACAGGATAGCGCGTGCCACTGCTGATGCTGCCGAGCAGGTCGGACTCAAGTTCGGCGCTGGCGCGCAAATTGGCTTGACCGACCGCTTCGGCAGTGACACCTGAACTTTGAGCGTAAACGGTGAGGAAGGTAAATATCAAGGCAAGAAGCGGGAGCGCGAGTCGCAAAACTTTCACAGGTTTCCTCTGAGCCATTCCAGCGATTGCGTCCCGCATTATAGCACGATCAGGCACGCGATCAGCCGGACGATCACCCGGCGCTTTCTCCATGTTGATTTCGGCAAAACTCTATTGACAGCGGCGCGTTCTCTGCTAGAATTCATTTTACTCCACGCCGAAGTGGCGGAATTGGCAGACGCGCTACGTTCAGGGCGTAGTTCTCGCAAGGGAGTGTGGGTTCGACTCCCACCTTCGGCACAAAGGCTCAGGCGACCACCTGAGCCTTTTTTATTGCCATACTGAGGGGAGTCGCTGGTATAATGGGGGAAACGACGCCATCGAAGAAACGGATCGGACGGATGCAGGACAAGCCAAAACGCGATCAGACGCGCAAACGCGGCGGGCAAATTTCCGGCGTGCAGGTGATGTTCGCCGCCATTCTGTCGATTGGCTTGATCCTTGCCATCAACTTCAGCGGACGGATCACTGCCGGGCAGCCGCTTCAGGAAGCCTACAAACTGGTGAATACTGAGATCGCGCAGCTTCAAGAAGATCAGGCAACCCTGACGGCGAAGCGCGATTACGTGATGAGCGATGCCTACGTCGAGAGTTGGGCGCACGACGACGGCAAAATGGTGCGTAACGGCGAAGTCCTCGTGATCCCGGTGCCATCAGGCGCCGAAATGAACGCGACCCCCACGCCCGCCGTCAGCCTCAACGACGTGCAGACGACGCCCAATCAAGCGCCGACGTGGGTCTTGTGGTGGCAGCTTTTCTTCGATAGTCCCCCGCCGAAAGCGCCCTAATTTTCCAAGGAGTAGGGCGGCGCACCGGGTAGGGCGAGGATTTTGGCTTCAATACCCGCGACGCTGACGGACGTGTCCGGCTGTGCTGACGCCAACTTGACGACTCCAATGCCGAGATTTTCGCCGTCGGGCGTCTGGGCGCTGCTGGTCAGCTTGCCGATTTCGCGCCCTTCACGGCTAATTGCGGCGGGCGCTTCGACCGGGGCGTCGAGCCGCAGCGCGACCATCACCTTGGCGAGCTTCCCCCGGCTTTCCATGCGGGCGATGATCTCCTGCCCGGTGTAGCAGCCTTTGCTGAAACTGATTTCATCCCATAAACCGACTTCCAGCGGCAGATAGTCCGTGCTCAGTTCGTGACCGACCGCAGGACGCCCGGCGCGAATCCGCAGCGCGTTATAGGTCAGCGAGCCAGCAGGGATGAGTCCGTCTGCCGCGCCGAGATCGAGCAGCGCTGCCCACACGTCCGCCGCTTGTGCTGCGGGCACGACGAGGCGGTAGTGCGCGCCGCTGAGCGGCTGATCGCGGAGGACGATCACGGGCGCTCCGGCGATCTGTGCCTCAGTGCCGTGCAGCTCCGCTAACTCTGGTGCGAATTGCTCGGCGACTGCGTTCGCTTTCGCGCCGTGCAGTACAAACTGGCGAGTCGATTCGTTCAGGTCGTGAAGCCGGGCATCGTCGTTGAAGAAGATATTGCGCTGAAGGTAGCGGCGCAGTGATTCGCCGCGTCCCGGCTCGGCGATGACGAGCGCTTGATCGCCACGATTAAAGACGAGCGCCCGGTCGAGTATGCGCGCGTTGGGGTTGGTGAAGATGGTCGGAAGACCGGCGCCTTCACTTAGCGACAGCAGATCGTTGGTCGAGATGCGGTGCATCAAGTCAAGCCGATCACGTCCGCTAATCTCAAAACGTCCCTCGTGAGAGCGATCCATGATCACAGCATCGTCGAGCGCAGCGTGATACTCGCGGCGCTGATCGCCAAAGTGAAGCGGAATACCATCCTCCGCTAGGGTTGCGCCCTGCGCTTGATAGAGATCAGTCGGAATCATGCGCCGCCATCCCCTTCGAGCACGGCACTGGGCAGCGCATCCGAGAGGAGTACCCAACGGCAGCCAGCGGGCGCGGCGATGCGCGTGTCCAGCTTATAGCCGTAGGTGTAGGTAATGTTTTCGCTGCCGTCGTGATGGTAATCGAGCAGCAGGGGCGCGAGATAACTGCCGTCCGGCTGGTCGCCAGCGATCAGGGCGCGGTCGCTGGCGTCGATGCCGAGCGAGTCGCGCACGAGACGCAGCGCTGCTTCGTGGGGGAATTCGTCAGGGTTGAACCGGGCGGACAGCGCCGCCGATTGCAGCGCCTCATTCCCAAATACTGGGACGGCACGGACGAAGTAAGCATAGTCATAGCTGTGGGGCTGCCCGACAGCCACGCTGCCGCGCGCGCCGTTGAGTTCCGCCGTGACGATCTGGTAGAGACGCTCGGCGGCGGATTCGAACACGTCGTTGAGGATGACGTATTCGCAGTAGGGAGCATAGGCGAGTTCCATCGGCACGCGCAAGAGCCGCTTGGCGATCTCGGCATTGCTCTCACGCCGCTCGCGCATTCGCTCGATCAGCACCCCGATTGAGGGCGGCTCGATGAAGATCGAGACCACGTTTTCCGGGTAAGCGGCGCAGGCGCGCGCCGCACCAAACACCTCAATGTCAGCGATGATTGCCTCGCCGGCATCAAGGGCGGCTTCGACCGCCGCGCGCGGCATTCCATACAACTGCTCGTGTATGACTTGGTGTTCGAGCAATTCGCCCGTGTCAATCATGCGTTGAAATTCTTCAAGTGAGACGTAGTGATGCTCGCGCCCCGGCTGCTCGCCGACGCGGATGGCGCGGGTGGTCGCCGTAGGAAGCTGATGGAGGCTGGTTTGCGCGAGGATCGATTTCATCAAGCGGTTTTTACCTACGCCAGCAGGACCGACCAGAGTAAAAAACACGCCCGGACGTTTTTGCGAGGTCACGCTCCGATTTCCTTAGGGTATAGCGGACAGGATAGCCCTAGTTTAGCAGCATAACCGGGCTTCGGCTATAGGCGGTCAGGATAACAAAAGCGCGGGTTTTGTGTTGGTTCGCAAAACCCGCGCCTCAGCGCTCATTCGAGCGGTTCTACGCCGCTAATTTCGAACTTGGATGTTGGCGATATATGCCCCATCTTTGGTCGTGGTGGTGCTGCGCGTGTCGAGGCGGAAACGGATCATGACGTTATTCGCCTGCGGCAGATTGACGGTCACGTCCAGCCAAGTTGTCCCAGCAGTCAACAAGCGCGATAAGGTACGCTCATCTCCCTGCGTCCACGTAAAGCCGCCATCGGTTGAGTATTCCGACCACAAATGGGTGCTCGTCCCCAAATCATAAAGGGTCTTGTAGCTGAGCACGGGCGCGTTCGGGCTGCCGACGAGATTGAAGTAGCCGTTGAGCATCAGCGACGAGTTGCCCGGCGTGAGCGAATTGAGAACTGTGAAGCCGCTGCCGTTCGGCGTATTCGGACTGTCGGTGAACGAGTAGCTGGTCGACGTGGCAAACAACTCAGCCACCGCGTCACCAGCAGCCTCGTAGAACTCCAAAGAGAGCGTCCGCGTGACCGGCGCAGGACCGGGGACGATCAAGATGCCGGTATCGAGAGTTGCCCCGTGATCTCCCCAGTTGTGGATGATGAAGGCGGAGCCACCACCTGCGTCCACAAGCGTTCCCGATAACCCAGACGAATCATCGATCCGCAACTCAATGCCGTCGTCCGAGATGGTGCGGAAGTAATAGGTGCCGGGCTGGAGCGTCACCTGACGAATCCAGCGGGCGACGAAGTAATTCAGATAGTTGGTGTCGGTGGTTCCCATCGGCAGCCCGGTGCTGCCCCAGTTGTAATTGATCTCGCTGACGTTGGAAGGACCGATCTTGTTGCCGGTGAGCGTCAACGGCGCGCTGGATGGGTAATTCGTGTTCGTGTTGAGTATGTTGCTATAGCCGGTCGAATTGCAATTGCTCGTGCAGTTGAAGAATGTTCCTGACCACTGAGTAGGACCGAAGATGTCGGCATTGGATCCCGAACCGACGTAGTAGTCCTTACCCAACCCCCAGATCCCTTCTTTGATCCAGTTGGTGGTCGATTGTGCCGTGTCGTTGAAGGGCAGCGACAATTGACGCGGTCCGAACGTGAACGCGATGTCATCGAGGATGATCCCGTCTGTATCGCCCGTCCACGTCGGAGTGGGGGTGTCATAGACGAAGCGCACGCGGATACGGCTGCCGACGAAGCTCGACAAATTGACCTGTCCTCGCAGCCACGTGATGACCGAGGTGCCCGAAAGCTGGTTGCCCGAAGGGGGTTCGCCGACCATCATCGGCTGCTTCGTCCACGTCGTCCAGCCGCCGATCTTATTCGGTCCCTGACTGAAACTGTTGACGTCTTCTTGGGCGATCTCGACGCGGAACGAAGCGTTGGCGGCGATCTGATAGCGTGTCCAGAAGTACAGGATCGGTCTATCGGAGGCGTTGGCGCTCGTTAGGTCGATCACCGGCTTGAATTCGAGGATCGACGAAGTGTAGTCGCTGGCGCCATTGCCCGAATGGTTTGTCACCGGATTATCGGTCAGCGCCATCGAACCGCTATACGAGCCGTTTGGTACGCCTGAGGGCGCGCTCCAGTCGGCGGCAGCATACCAGCGATCCTGCCAGTACCCGCCAATCGGCGACGCGAACTCAACGCTGTCAACCAGCGTGCCGTTAGTCAGGCTGCCGGGAGTCCAGAGATTGTGGGATGCGGTCGGCGCGTCGTTGATCGAGATGTTGTCGACGAAGACGCCATCAGGGGACGTCGGCGACGTAGCGCCGTTGGTGATCATGCGGAAGCGGACGCGAATGTCGTCGTCACTCGTGACGCCATCGCCATTGTTCTTGATCACGTCCCACGTCTTTCCGGTGATCGCCTGCACAGCTTGAAGCAAGTTGATCTCGCCTCGTATCCACGCTCGCTCCAGCTTGAAGGTCGAATCGCTGCTGCTGTTGTAATCCCAGATGGTCGACCAAGCCCCAATGCTGTCTACCCAGACGTCGACGACGAAGTCCACGTTGCTGTTTACGTTGCGCTGGTACCAGAAGCTCAGAATCGGATTGACGGCGGCAGGGCGGGAGTCGGGTTCAATGTTATTGGACGGCGAATCGTTCAGGAGGTCGATGGTATTCTTCAGTTGCAGCGACACGTCGCCAGTCGGATTGTAGTTCTGATTGGGACTATCGGAATAGGCGGTTGCGCTGCTGGAGACGCCGCCAACTTCACTGGATGCTCCCCATTTACCGCCGGGGCTGGTCCACATCGTAGCGGTGTAGTCGGGGTCCTCCGCATCGTCGAAGAAGGGGTAGCCCATATAGGCGGAGCCAGCCGAGCGTTCCAGCCGAATGTCGTCAATGTACCAACCATCGCCATAGGTAGTGGCAGCGGCTTGCACGACCAGTGCGAAGCGCAGGCGGAAAGGCTGCGTATCCCAATTCGGGACATGGGTTAGGTTGACGCTGACCATCTGCATAGACAAGTTCGTGCGCAAGATTTGTTCATTGGCTCCCGGCGAACCGCTGGGAGCGGTGAAGTCGACCAAAACGCCGCCGTCAGGAACGTCCGTCCACGTGTCCGGTATGGCGTCATTGGCATCGCGCGTATATTGGATGCGGATGCTGGCTTGCGTGCGGATGTCGTAGGCATACCAGAAACTCAAGATCGGGTAGCCATTATCCCCTTCGGCGTCGGTTGGCGGTACAGCGGGTATGCGCGTGGTCGTCAAATCTATCGGCTGCTTGAATTCCAGATAGTGTATGCGCGGTCCGCCCTTCGAATGTCCTTGGTAACTGCCGCTGGGACTATCATCCCAACTCATGCCGCTGTGAGCATTGTTCGCGGTCAAGTTCCAACGCCAACCGTCAATAGTGTCGGGGAGCGAGGGGTTATCTTCGAGCGTTTTATTCAAATCGGCATCGAAGATGAAATCGCGCATTTGATCGCGGTCGTTGAGATTCCAATCGTTCCCAATCGTGAACGAGGAGCTGGCGGGCGCGTCGAGAATCTGAATGTCGTCGACGTACCAGCGGAATGGCGTGCCGCCACTGGAGCTGCCGATCACGTAGCGGAAGGTGACTTTGTCGCTCAGACCGGGAACCGCCGAACGCAGATCGATCTGGCTGCGTGTCCAGTTATAGTTGCTGGTTCCGGCACCGCGTGTGGCGATGGTGTGCCAGTTCAATTGGCTGCGGTCGAGCACGCCGCTCACCGTCACGTAGTCGCTGACTTGCAACACCGCCGTGACGTTCCCCACGCTGGTAAAGTCCCAGACATCCCAGTAGGAGTAGATCGGGTCGGCGTGACCCGTGAGATCGACGTAACCGCGCAGTTCAAGATAGCAGGTTTGACCGGCTGCCCACGTGTCGCTGGACGGATTTTCGTCGAACTGCCACAGGATCGACGAGGGATCATTGTTGCCGGAACTGCGACCCCACGTACAACTGTTATCCTGAGGAACAGTGACAATCGGTCCCGATGTCCCGGTGGGTGTCATCGAGAAATTGAACCAAGCGCCGCCGCCATCTTCAGCATAGTCGATACGGAGTGTGTGTAACCCGGCTGGAATAGTGACCGACTTGGTCAGGTACTGATCCCACGTCGTACTCCAGAAGAAGGCGGTGTCGCTTCCGTCGAGGTAGAAATTGGCTTGATCGTCCGCTCTGATCTTGAAGTTATAAGTGGTGTCTTGCGCCACTAGGAACGTGCGTGTGAAGATGCCGCCAAAGTTATCATTTCCGGTGATACCGGTTTCGGCTGGGGGATGCAAGTTGCCCCAGTCAAAATCGAAACTATTACCGCCAGAGAAAGATGTCGCGTTCTTCGATGTCCGAAAAATCGATCGTTCGAGTAGTTGTCGCAGTTCGAGTGCCGCTGTAGGTATGATAGCCATACCACTGCACGTTCCAGACGTCGGCGAGGTCAAGCCGCCACCACTGCGGGTTATCAATTTGATCGACAAAAGGCACGGAAAAGGCGAGATCAGACTGAGTGGGCGACGGTCCCGGCGAGGGCGTATCCGACGGGGTCGCGGTTTGGGTCGGAGTCGCTGTTTCCGAGGCGGTCGGCGTGGGCGAATTGCTGGGCGAGGGCGAGGGAGTTGGCGTATCCGCTTGTCCGCCGTTAAGCGGAGTCGGCGCGCGATGCACCGGCGTGGGGAAGGGTGTTTCCTTCTGCGGGTTGGCTGCTACCCACGTGACCGTCGCCCAGAAAAGCTCCGGATTACCGCCCTCATTGTAGAGGTCGGTCGACATCGACCCGCAGTTGCCGCCTTGCGGATTGGCGGAGACACCGCCAATATTGTCAATTACGTTGCAGAACACGTTCCCGATTGCAGGTCCAGTTGCCGCCAAGGTGACGCCAAACGCCATGACAACCAATACCACGATCAGCACGTATTCAACGAGGGCTTGACCGCTCTCCCTATGCGTTGTGCTCGGCTTTTGCTCGACCATACCCAGTCCTCGTTATGCCTGCCTCGTGCTTGGTGAGCACGATAAACAAGCCGATTGATCCAATTCCCCTGTACCTATGTTACCTAAATCCGGGCACTTAAGATCGAAAACTTTGTGCGAAAGTTGTTCTAATGCCTAAACAATTGCGCATAGTCATTAGTTTCGCCGGAGGTTGCGGCTGGTGGTATGCTCTGGAAGTTGCGCTGCTAGGGCGGAGGAAGAGAATGACGGCACGAGTTATCGATGGAACGGCTATCGCCGACGATCTGCGCGCGGAAATCACGGCGGACGCCGCGCGGTTTGCCGATCAGTACGGCTATCCGCCGGGGTTAGGCGTCGTGCTGGTAGGGGATGATCCGGCATCCGCGCAGTACGTGCGGATGAAGCGGCGCGCTTGCGAGCGGGTTGGCATCACGTCCGTGGCACAAATCCTGCCCGCCGAGGCGACTCAAGCGGAGGTCGAAGCGGCAGTGCGCGCGTTGAACGACGATCCGGCGATACATGGCATTCTGGTGCAGCTCCCGATGCCGTCGCAGATCGACGAAGAAGCGGTGCTGCGACTGGTCAGCTTCGAGAAAGACGTCGACGGGCTGCACCCGGTCAACGTTGGTCTGCTGGCGATGAAGGGGCGCGATCCGCTGTTCACGCCCGCGACGCCGACCGGCTGCATGGTCATTCTGGAGCGAACGGGCGTCAAGTTGGCAGGCGCCAACGCCGTCGTGATCGGGCGGAGCAACCTCGTCGGGATGCCGGTCGCGCTGATGCTGATCAAGGCAAACGCGACGGTCACGGTCTGTCACAGCCGGACGCAGAACATGCCGGAGATCGTCAAGCAGGCGGACGTGGTGGTCGCGGCAATTGGCAAGCCGCACTACGTCAAGGCAGACTGGCTCAAGCCGGAGGCTGTCGTGATCGACGTGGGGACGAACAAGATCGACGATCCGAGCGACAAGCGCGGCTATCGCTGGGTCGGCGACGTGGATTTCGACGCCGCGCTGGAAGTTGCCGGAGCGATCACCCAAGTGCCGGGCGGGGTCGGTCCGCTGACGATCACCATGCTGCTGCACAACACCATGAAAGCGGCGTGGCGGCTGGCGGAACAGATCACACTCTAGTGCTGAAGAAGTTACCGCATGTTTTTGTAGGGGCGTTATATATAACGCCCCATAGACACAAAGTTAAGGAAGTTTTCGCCTTTTGAGAGAGCACCCGCTGAGCATCGCAAGAGGCTCGAAGCCTCTTGCTAAGAATTCAAGCCGCCTGAAGACAGCTAAAAACCATTTCGACCTGCTTTTCAGCCCGCTTCAGCGGGCTTGATTTCGTAGCCGGGGGATCAAATCCGCCGGTGGAACCAGTAGAAACGTCGTTCAAATCGCTTAAGTTGGTGCGTATGGGGCGCTATATATAACGCCCCTACGGAGTGCCACGATCTTCGTGGATTTCTTTCGAGAACCTACTTGAGTGCTGAGCAATGAGTGCCGAGTAAGGGCGGAAGCCGGGTGGAAATAAGACGTTTCTGTCCTTACTCAGTCCTCGAACCTCAGTCCTCAGTCCTGCTTTTTCTCGGTACTCAGCACTCGGTACCCGGTACTTCCTTTTGATTTGTACGGGTTGCACGGGCGTGCTAAACTGAGCGCCTAAATCCTCACGAGGAAGCCGGGCATGACGACGCTGCTGATTACCTCTATACATACGCTGGTGACCATGGACGCAGCGCGCCGCGAAATCAAGGACGGCGCGCTGTTCATCCGCGACGGCGTGATCGAAGTGGTCGGCACCGCCGCCGACATGCCCGACGAACGCGCCGACCGCCAGATCGAACTGCCAAACCACGTCGTGATCCCCGGATTGATCAATACCCATCATCACATGTTCCAAAGCCTGACGCGGGTCATGGCGCAGGAGCGCGAACTGTTCGACTGGCTGCGGACGCTCTACCCGATCTGGAGCAGAATCGACGGCGAGGCGATCTACGTCTCGGCGAAGCTGGCGATGGCGGAATTGATGCTTTCGGGCTGCACTACGTCGAGCGATCACCTGTACCTGTATCCCAACGACGCCAAACTCGACGACGAAGTCCGCGCGGCGCAGGAGATCGGGATGCGCTTCCACGCGGCGCGCGGCGCCATGAGCATGGGCGAGAGCAAAGGCGGCTTGCCGCCGGACTCGCTGGTCGAGGGCGAGGAAAACGTCCTGATCGACATGCGCCGGGTGATCGAGCAGTTCCACGACGCTAAGCGCCATGCGATGCTGCGGGTCGTGATCGCGCCCTGTTCGCCGTTCACGGTCACGCAGAACCTGATGCGCGAATCGGCTGAACTGGCGCGCAGCTACGGCGTTCATCTGCATACCCATCTCGCCGAGACGCCCAACGACGTCGCCTACAGCTTGGAGAAGTTCGGCTTGCTCCCCGGCGACTACGCCCGCGACGTGGGGTGGGTCGGCGAGGACGTGTGGCACGCACACTGCGTTTGTTTGAACGAGCGCGAGATCGCGCTGTTTGGCAAGACCGGGACGGGCGTTTGTCACTGTCCCTCGTCGAACCTGCGGCTCGGTTCGGGCATCGCGCCGATCCGCAAAATGCGCGACAGCCACGTTCACGTCGGCTTGGGGGTCGATGGATCGGCGTCGAACGACAGCGGACATCTGCTCAACGAGGCGCGGATGGCGCTGCTGCTCCAGCGCGCGGGCGGCAATCCGGCGGGCTTGGGTGCGCGCGAGGCGCTGGAACTGGCAACGCTTGGCGGGGCGGAAGTGCTGGGGCGCGACGACATCGGGGCGCTGGCTCCCGGAATGTCGGCGGACTTCGCCGCCTACCGCATCGATACGCCCGCCTTCGCCGGCGCACAGCACGATCCGGTTGCCGGGCTGGTGCTGTGCGGGTCGCCGAACGTCGATTATTTGATGATCAATGGGCGGGTCGTCGTCCGTGAGGGTCAGTTGACGACGGTCGATCTGCCGGTGCTGGTCGAGCGGCACAACGCGATTTCGCATCGGTTGCTGCGAGGCGAGTCGTGAGTTTGCGGCTGGGCGTGCTGGGCGCGATCAGCGACGACGAGGGCGATCTGCTGCTGTCGCGGCGCGGCGACTTGAACACGTGGGCGCTGCCCGGCGGTCGGCTTGATCCCGGCGAGGGTTTGACCGATGCCGCCGTCCGCGAGGTGCGCGAGGAAACCGGCGTCACGGCGCAGATCGAGGAAGCGGTGACGCTCTATTACCTCGACGGCTGGCAGCGGATGAACGTGCTGTTCGCGGGCTTTCCGCTGAGCGGCAAGCCGGTGATGCGGACGCGGGAAACGCGCGCCAATCGCTATTTTAATCGCGGCGCCCTGCCGCCCAACGTCCCCGGCGTGCGCGACGCGCTGAGCGGCAGCCGTCCGCTGCCGCAGGTGGTGACGTGGACGCGGGGTGAGTTGTGGCGGCTGCGGCTGCGCTTCGGCTGGCGCTGGCTGGTCAACCGGCTGAGCGGGCATCCCGAACCGAAATTCCCGGAGTTCAAGGTGCGCGCGGTCGCGGTGATTTTAGGCGATGCGACGCGCCGGGTGCTGACGCTGCCGGGTCCCGGCGAGCGGGCGGGCGACAGCGCGAGCGGATTTCGAATGCTGCCGCGCGTGGTCTGCGACGGACTGGCTGCCCCTTGGGATCAACTGGCGGGGCTGACGCGGCAGTTGATCGGCAGCGCGCCGGAGTTTCAGTGGGTCGGCTGGTGGGAAGACCCGGATCGACGGCGGTTCGAGTTCGTGTTCGCGGCGCTGATCCCGGAGAGCGAACTGCCCGGTTCGGCGCAGTGGACGACGACCCGGAATGCCGCTTTCAGCGACCGGGATGCCGCCTACGTCGAGCGCGTGCGCCCGACCTTCGCGCGCGATCCGGTCTGGTCGCTGGTCGCCAGTGACGAAGCCGGTGACGTCCTTTTCATGACTCAGGAGGCGAAGGCATGACCTTAGCGCAGCGCATCGCGGTAGCGCGCGGCGATTTCCCGGCTGATCTGATCCTGCGCAACGCGCAGTTGATCAACGTACTGTCGGGCGAAATTCATCTGACTGACATCGTGATCAGCCACGGGGACGTGGTGGCGTTGGCATCCGACTATCAAGCCAAGCAGGTGATCGATCTGGGCGGGCGCTACGTCTGCCCCGGTTTTATCGACGCGCACGTCCATATCGAGAGCAGCCTATGTACGCCGCCGGAGTTCTCGCGGACGGTGCTGGCGCACGGCGTGACCAGCGTCGTCACCGATCCGCACGAGATCGCCAACGTGCTGGGGATCGACGGCATCCGCTTCATGCTGGAACGGGCGAAGGGCGGTCCGATCAACGTGTTCGTGATGGCGTCAAGCTGCGTCCCGGCGACCGAGATGGAAACCAGCGGCGCGCGACTGGAAGCGGAGGACTTGGCGCCGCTGATCGACGACGACTGGGTGCTCGGTCTCGCCGAGATGATGAACTATCCCGGTGTCATTTCCGGCGATGAGGGCGTGCTCGACAAGCTCGACTTGTTCCGGCGGCTGGTGCTCGACGGGCACGCTCCGGCAGTCGTCGGCAAGGCGCTCAACGCCTACGTCGCCGCCGGGATCGGCAGCGACCACGAGTGCACGACGGTCGAGGAAGCGCGCGAGAAGCTGCGGCTCGGCTTGACGATCTTCATCCGCGAGGGCACGACCACCCACAATTTGCGCCCGCTGCTGCCGCTGATCGCGCCGGAGAATTACGGGCGGCTCTGCTTCTGCACTGACGACCGCGTGCCCGCCAGCCTGATCGACGAAGGCTCGATTGACCACATGGTGCGGGTCGCCATCGCCAATGGGATCGACCCGGTGACGGCGATCCGCTTGGGCACAATCAACCCGGCGAATTACTTCCGGCTGAATCACGTTGGCGCGATTGCGCCCGGTCGGCGGGCAGACTTGATCGTCTTCAGCGACCTGCACGATCTGCGGGCGGAGCAGGTCTATCGCGGGGGCGTGCTGGTGGCGGAGAACGGGCAGGTGATCGCGCCCAAGCCACCGCTGCGCCCGATCCCGCTGCGCCCATCGATGAACGTCAACGCGGGTGAGATCGACCTGCGCATCCCGGCGAACGGATCGCGCATCCGCGTGATCGGCGGGACGGACGAGCAAGTTGTCACGGAACGCTTCGAAGAAGATGCTAAAATTGTAGCGGGTGAAGCGGTCGCCGATCCCACGCGCGACATCCTCAAGATGGCGGTCATCGAGCGGCATCACGCGACTGGCAACGTCGGCAAAGCCTTCATTAAAGGCTTCGGACTCAAGCAGGGGGCGCTGGCGGGATCGGTCGCGCACGACCATCACAATCTGGTCGTGATCGGCGCGGACGACGCCAGTATGCGCCGTGCGGCGCAAGCGGTGATCGAGATGGGCGGCGGCTTGGCGGTCGCCGACGGCGATCAGGTGCTGGCGACGCTGGCGCTGCCGGTCGCCGGGTTGATGAGCGAAGCGCCGATCAACGAGGTGCGCGCCGATTACGACGCGCTGGTCGCGGCGGCGCAGCAGCTCGGCAGCACGATGCACGATCCGTTCATGGCGATGAGCTTCATGGCGTTGGAAGTGATCCCTTACCTCAAGCTGACCGACGTCGGCTTGGTCGACGTCGAGCGGTTCGAGGTGGTGGACGTGTTTGTATAGTGGCAATGTTGTAGGGGCGTTATAGGCGAAACGCAGTTTCGCACAACGCCCCTACGGACGATGCGGAGGTCTGGTATGGCAGACGAATTGATCGGGGCGCTGCGGTCGCTGGCGAACCGCTGGGTATTGAAAGCGCGTGATTACGCCCGCCAGTCGAAGGATGCGGATGAAGCCGACACGAACGCGGCGTATCAGCGCGGTTTTGCCGAGGGTTACTATCGCGCCGCGACCGAACTGGCGGCGCTGCTGAAAGATGCGCCCACGCAGCGAATGAGCGCGCCACCACCGGCTGCGCCGCCGACAATTGGCGGTCAGCGCCGGACGATGTCCTCCATGCCCAAGATGTCACCGGCGCAGGCTGCGCCGACGCAACTGGCGACGCCCAAAGTGCCAGCGCCGCCGACCGCCGAAACGAACTACGTGGCGATCTCGGTGGGTGAGGCGATCTCAATCCTTGTCTTCGCCGGATGCCAGCCGCGCGAAGTCACCACGAACCGGGACAACAGCCTCCACGCGACTTTCTCAAGCTGGGGGAGTATGATGTTGCACGAACAGGTTGGGCGCGTCCAGTCCGCCGATCCCCGGATCATCATCCTCGACAGCGGCAAGCTGGAAACGCACGACTACTATATCGATTTCGCGTTTAAGGACAATTAAATCACCATGACCGATCAACAAACTATTAGCACGATCAAGGCGCGTGTGGAAGCTCAGCGCGACGACATTATCCAGTTTTTGAAAGACTTATGCGCGATCCCCAGCTACGACAGCCAGATTCGCAAGGTCGGCGAGCGCGCCGAAGCCGAGATGCGCAAGTTGGGCTTTGACGACGTCTGGTTCGACCAGATGGGCAACGTCGTCGGCAAGATCGGCGACGGCGAGAAGAAACTACTCTACGACAGCCACATCGACACCGTCGGGATTGGCGATCCCGATAGCTGGCAGTGGGATCCGTTCACCGGCAAGGTCGAAGACGGCGTCTTTTTCGCGCGCGGCGCCTGCGATGAGAAGGGCAGCACGCCGGGCATGATTTACGGGCTGGCGCTGGCGAAGGAACTCGGCTTGTTGGAAGGCGTGACTGGCTACTACTTCGGCAACATGGAGGAGTGGTGCGACGGCATCGCGCCGAACGCGCTGGTCGAAGCCGAGGGCTTGCGACCGGACTTCGTCGTGATCGGCGAGCCGACCAAGATGCAGGTGTATCGCGGGCACAAGGGGCGGGTCGAGCTGCAGGTCGTCGCCAAAGGCAAGAGCGCTCATGCCGCCAGCAACTTCTTGGGCGACAATGCGATCTACAAGCTGCTGCCGGTGATCGAGGCGATCAGCAAGGTCGAGCCGGAACTGGGCGACGATCCGTTCCTCGGTCACGGGCGTATCACGGTGACGGACATGCACGTCAAGACGCCGAGCATCAACGCCGTGCCCGACGAAGCGCTGATCTATATCGACCGGCGGATCACCTTCGGCGAAGAACCACAGGCGGAACTGGAACGGATTCAAGGGATGATCGGCGACCGCACCGACATCGAGGCGTCGATCTTGTTCTATGACGATCCAAGCTATACCGGCTTCGTCTTCCCGGTAGACAAGATTTTCCCGGCGTGGGCGCTGCCCGAAGACAATGCCTACGTGCAGGCGGGCGTGCAGGCGGGCACTCAGTTGTGGGGATCGCCGCTGCCGACTGGCAAATGGGATTTCTCGACCAACGGGATTTACTGGATGGGCAAGGCGGGGATTCCGAGCATCGGCTTCGGTCCCGGCGACGAGATTCACGCCCATACGGTGATCGATCAAGTGCCGCTGGACGACGTTGTCCGCGCCACCGAGTGGTACGCCTTGCTGCCGAGTTTGATCGTAAAATAAAACATCAGATGAGTCGGAGGCGGGATGATGTTGCCGATCTATCGTGAGTTGGTTTTGCACCTCATTGAGCACGAGTCGCCGGATGCTGTGCTGACGTTCCGCGTCTCGGATGCCGACCAGCAGCGCGCCGATGACTTGACCGAACGCAACAAACAGGGGCACTTGACCGCCGACGAAGCGCGCGAACTCGCCGAAATGATCGAATTCGACGAGTTCGTGACACTTTTGAAGGCACAGGCACTTCATCGGCAGCGGACACCACAGCGCACATGACTCGCATTTCTGCAACCGTCCGCGAGCAGGTGCGGCAGCGCGCCCGATCTCGCTGCGAATATTGTCATAAACCCGAGCAAGCAGGTGGGTTTAGTTTTCAGGTCGATCACATCATTCCAGAGCGGCATCTCGGTACGTCGGAGTTAGAAAACCTCGCTTGGACGTGTTTCAAGTGTAACAACATGAAATCGACCGATATTGCCTCGTATGATGAGCAGACCGGAGCGCTCACGCCGTTGTACAATCCGCGCCTTCAGCGCTGGGATGAGCACTTCGAACTTGCCAAAGGTGTGCTGGTTGGACGAACGGCAGTCGGTCGAGTGACGGTGCGTGTGCTCGATCTGAATAGTCCGCAGCAGGTCGAGACCCGACGGTTGCTAATTGAAGTCGGTTTTTGGGAGTAGCGAAGTTTGATTTATTTGATGCGGCACGGCGAAAGCACGGTCAACGTCGAGCATCGCCTGACCTGTCATAAATATGACGGCGACCTCACCGCCAACGGGCGCGAGCAAGCCGAAAAAGCCGCCCGCTGGTTCGTCGGCAAGGGCTTGACGCGCATCGTCAGCAGCCCGTTTGATCGCGCGCAGCAGACCGCGCAAATCGTCGGCGCGGCGGTCGGCTTAACGCCGTCGATTGACGCCGGACTAGCGGAAATGGACTGCGGCGATCTGGAATGGCGCACCGACGCCGAAGGCTGGGCGGTCTGGACGGGCGTCTATCAGCGCTGGCTGCGGTTCGAGCCGGAGGCGCGCTATCCCGGTGGCGAATCCTATGCCGAGGCGGTCGCGCGCCTTCAACAATCACTCGCGCGGGTCGCCGCTGACGAAACCGTCCTGCTGGTCACGCACGGGGGCGTCACCGTAACGGTGATCCCGCCGCTGTGTGTCAACGCCGCCGCGTTGCAAATGGTCGAGCATCTGGTTAACACCGGCATCATCATGCTGGAACATTACGACGCCGACCGATATACCTGTTCGGCGTGGAATCTGGTCGAGCACTTGAGTGATTAGGCGGTCGTCGATGATCTATGTGATGCGGCACGGACAGAGTGTTACCAACGTTGAAGAGCGTTTGACCTGCCGCAGATTTATGAGGGTGACCTCACGGACGAGGGACGCGCTCAGTCGGCGAACGTGCCGCAGCTTGGTTCGCTGATAAAGTCGGTTGACGCAAATCCGCAGCAGTCCGTTTGACCGCGCCCGGCAAACTGCCGAGATTGTCGGCAAGGCGCTGGGTATTGTGCCAGTGGTCGATGACGATCTGCGCGAAGCCGACTGCGGCGACGTGGAAAACATGCCCTTCGAGGAAGCGCTGAGTGTCTGGCGTCGCATTTACGTGCGCTGGTTGCTGTTCGATGCTGAAGCACGTTTCCCCGGCGGTGAGTTGTATGCCGAAGCCATCGAGCGTTTTGTCCGCGCACTTGGAAAATCCGCCCCGGACAAATCGGTTCTGCTGATCACGCATGGTGACATCACCCACACGGTCATCCCGCCGCTGTGCATCAACATGGCAGCGTTTCCCCCCGTCATGCCACTTGACAACACCGGCATAATCATTCTGGAACATTACGACGCCGACAGGTATAGTTGTTCGGCATGGAATCTAGCTGAGCATTTGAGCGTTTAAGGAGACAATCGGATTATGCAAACCGACCTGCGCGGTCGTGACTTGATCACAACTCAGGAGTGGACACGGGACGAGATCGATACGCTGCTCGAAGTGGCGTGGGATTTGAAGCGCAAGCGCGCGCTGGGCGAACCGCACGCGCTGCTGCGCGATAAAGTGCTGGCGATGCTGTTCTTCTTCACCAGCACGCGCACCCGGACGTCATTCGAGGCGGGCATGGCGCAGTTGGGCGGGCACGCTCAGTTTATCGACAGCACGACGACCCAGATCAGTCACGGCGACACCGCCAAAGAGATCGGCGAGATCATCGGGCGCTACACCGACGGGATCGCCATCCGCCAATGCGACTGGAACTTCGGCAACCAGTACATCCGCGAGGTTGCCGCTGCCAGCCGCGTCCCGGTGCTCAACATGCAGTGCGACGTCTATCACCCGTTCCAAATCCTCGCCGACCTGATGGTCATTCAAGAGAAGTTCGGGCGCGACCTGCGCGGCAAGACGATCAACGTCAGTTGGGCATATGCGTCGAGCTACCAAAAGCCGCTCAGCGTGCCGCAGAGCTTGATCCTGTTGATGTCGCGCTACGGCATGAACGTCCGCCTGACCGCGCCGCCGGAATACAAGCTGATGCCCGACATTGTGGATCAGGCGCGCGACAACTCGCGGCAGAGCGGCGGATCGTTCGAAATCCTCGACGACTTCGACGCCGGGTTCAAGGGTGCGGACATCGTCTATCCGAAGTCGTGGGGCAGTTGGCTGACGACCGAAGACAACGACAAGTCGGCGAAGATCGGCAAGCAGTACACCGACTGGATCACCGACGCGCGCCGCATGTCGCTGGCGAACGAGCACGCGGTTTACATGCACTGCCTCCCCGCCGACCGCAACATCGAAGTGACCGACGAGGTGATCGACGGACCGCAGAGCATCGTCTACGACGAGGCGGAGAACCGGCTGCACGTCCAAAAAGCGGCGATGGCGCTCACGATGCGCTGAGGCAAGGAATAGCCGTTAGCTGTTAGCGATCAGCCGTTAGCTCTATCGCGTATAATAGAGCTAACGGCTGTTGTTTTTAGTGGATGCGGTCATGATCAATTCACAGATTGCTATTCCCTACGACGAAGTCGCCGCGTTTTGCGAGCGAAATCATATCCGCAAGCTGTCGTTATTCGGTTCGGTGCTGCGTGAAGATTTTCGCCCGGACAGCGACATCGACGTGCTGGTGGAGTTCGAACAGGGCAGTCGGGTCAATTACATTGACCTCGCTGAAATGCAATTTGACTTGGCTGATATTATGCAGCGAGAAGTGGATCTGCTCACGCCCGGCGCACTAAGTGAACATTTTCAGAGGCAAGTGCTAGATGTCGCACAGGTCATCTATGAACAACGATGATCGTGTGCGTCTTGAGCACATGCTCGAAGCTGCTCACGAGGTGGTTGACTTCAGCAACGGCAAAACACGGGAAGCGCTTGAAGTTGATCGAATGCTGTTACGCGCAATCACGATGTCACTTAGTATCGTCGGCGAAGCTGCTGGGCGTCTCTCGGATGATTTTCGCCAAGAGAATCCACAAATACCTTGGCGCGCTATCATCGCCATGCGAAATTTCGTGATGCATGAATACTTCCGCTTGGAATTTGATATTCTCTGGGAGACGGTGGAAGTAAGTATTCCTGCATTGATCAGCAAACTAGAAAAGCTGCTTCCGCCTGACAGCGCTGATGAAAGTTAGTTCTCTCTTATTCTTGCGAAAAGCTTACTGCTAAAAGGCTTATTTCATGGTCGGTAAACTGGCAGCCGTCGCCATTGGCGGCAATTCCCTCATTCAAGACCCGAAACAGCCCGACGTCGGGCATCAGTGGGACGCGGTGCGCGTCACCTGCGAGCACGTCGCCAACATGATCGCCGCGGGCTGGAGCGTGATCATCACGCATGGGAACGGTCCACAGGTCGGCTACATTCTGCGGCGTAACGAGATCGCGGCGCAGGAGGTGCATCCAACCCCGCTTGATCTGATCGTCGCCGATACGCAGGGCAGTATCGGCTATATGCTGCAACAATCGCTCGACAACGCGCTGCGGCGACGAGGCATCAACCGCACGATTCTGACGGTGGTCACGCAGGTGCGAGTTGATCCGAACGATCCGGCATTCATGAAGCCTTCCAAGCCGATTGGCGGTTTCATGACCGAAGCCGAAGCGCTGCGCTATCAAGCGCAAGGCTGGAACGTGGTCGAGGATGCCGGGCGCGGCTGGCGACGGGTGGTCGCCTCGCCTAAGCCGACGACCATTCAGGAGATCAACGCCATTCGCGCGCTGATTTTAAGCGACTACATCGTGATCGCGGTCGGCGGCGGCGGGATTCCGGTGATCCGCGACGATCAAGGCAATCTGCGTGGGACGAACGCCGTAATCGACAAAGACCGCGCCAGCAGTCTGCTCGCGCAGATGCTGCGTGCCGACCTGTTCGTCATTTCGACGGGAGTCGAGAAGGTGG
Source organism: uncultured Chloroflexia bacterium (assembly GCA_963826685.1). Lineage (GTDB taxonomy): Bacteria > Chloroflexota > Anaerolineae > Aggregatilineales > Phototrophicaceae > Flexifilum. The sequence continues at coordinate 671,354 of CAWGYC010000017.1, forward strand.
CGCTCAACTACAATAAGCCGGATCAGCGCTTTCTCGATCAGATGACGCTGGCGGAAGCGCAGCAGTACATACGCGAGGGGCATTTCGCACCGGGGAGTATGCTGCCCAAGATCGAGGCAGCGGTCGAGTTCGTGCGCATGGGCGGTCCGCAGGCGATCATCACCGATCCGCCAAACTTAGCGCGGGCGCTGCGGGGCGAAACGGGCACGCGCATCATACCGGGCTAAGTTATCCACTAAGCTGATTCAAGCTTTTTGTGTGATCGCCAATTTCACGGATCGCTGACCTTGAAAGGACGTTGTTGCTCGGTACTTCTCCCCTCCATGCGATGGCTGAGGGGGCGACACCTCGCTTGAAGGGTGTCATACTGAGCGAGTAGAATTCGGTGTAGGGGCGGGTCTCAGACCCGCCCCCTAGGGAAAACAGGTGCTGGAAATTTCTACGGTCGCCCCCTCTCTACGAAGTGGAGAGGGGGTAAAAACAGTTCTGAATGGGTCTTGGAAGTCCCCTCTCCATGTAATGGAGAGGGGATTTAAGGCTTGTCCGGTATTCAAAACATAGCCGTGCTCCCTAACCGTGCCCCGAATCGTCGGCACTTGCCTCGCAGCTTCAGGAAAAACGCAGCGTGTCGGCAGCCAACGGCGTGTACGCTCCCCTCCCTGAAGTCGGGGAGGGGTCGGGGGTGGGGTCAGCAGCGGCAGCAAGAGACAAATGATGCTGATTCGAGTACCGGACAAGCCTATTTAGGGGTGAGGTCAGCAGAAGGCTTAGATACCTACCCTTGTCAGCAGCGCAAAAGTTTAAGTCAGTTCACTGAAACAAGTCTTCGATGGCAAACATCTGGAAATTGCGCTGTAGCGTCTGCGGACGGCTGTACGATCCCGACGAAGTGCAGTACACCTGCCCGGTCGATGGGCAGGTCGGCACGCTGGACGTTCTGTACGATTATGATGCCCTGAAAAAGCAGCTCGACCGGGACGCGCCGCGCACCGAGCCGTCGATGTGGCGCTACCGTGAGCTTTTGCCGCTTGGCGCGGAGTCGGTCGTGCCGCCGCTGCGCGTCGGCTGGACGCCGCTCTACGCCGCGCCGCGCCTCGCCGCCGATTTGGGCATCGCGGCGGCGTGGATCAAGGACGACGGCTTGAACCCGACCGGATCGCTGAAAGACCGTGCCAGCGCGCTGGTGGTCGCTAAGGCGATGGAAACGGGCGTGAAAGTCGTCAGCACCGCCAGCACCGGCAACGCGGCGGCAGCGCTGGCGGGAGTCGCCGCGTCGGTCGCTATGGCGACGATCATCTTCGTTCCGGCTGCCGCGCCGGAAGCGAAGATCGCGCAGTTACTGGTCTATGGCGCGCAGGTCGTGCTGGTCGAAGCCTCTTACGATGTCGCCTTCGACCTCTGCTACGACTTGTGCTTGAGCGAGGGCTGGTACTGTCGCAACACCGGCATCAACCCCTTCACCGTCGAGGGCAAAAAGACCGTCGCCTACGAGATTGCCGAGCAGATGGGCTGGGACGTGCCCGACGTGGTCGTCGTCAGCGTCGGCGATGGCAACATCATCGCGGGCGTTCACAAAGGCTTCCGCGATCTACATGAATTAGGATGGATCGAGCGGATTCCGCGCTTGATTGGTGTACAAGCAGAAGGTAGCTCGCCTTTGGTCGATGCGTGGCAGCGCGGGATCAGCGCGCCGGAGATGCAGCCGGTGGACGTCTACACTATCGCCGACAGCATCTCGGCGGGGCTGCCGCGTGACCGCTCGCGGGCGCTGCGGGCGGTGCGCGAGACGCACGGTGCGCTGCTCGCCGTCGCGGACGCCGAAATCATCGCCAGTATTCCGCAATTGGCGCGGCTGACCGGCGTGTTCGCGGAACCGGCAGCGGCGGCGGTTTACGCCGGGGCGCATCGTGCGGTAAAATTGGGGTTGATTCATAATGAGGAGCGCGTTGCTCTGATTTCGACAGGCAGTGGGCTGAAAGACGTCAAACGCGCGCAAGAGTCCGTCGCTGGCGGCTTGCGCGTTCCCCCAGACTTACCCACTATCAGGCGCGCTTTGAACCTGACTTGAGGACGGATGAACGGTAGACCGCGTTATTCGATTGTCGCGCCGATTTACAACGAGGAAGGCAATATCGCGCTGCTGTTCGAGCGCATCCAGAAGGTGATGGAGTCGACCGGGGAGACGTGGGAACTGCTGCTGGTCAACGACGGCAGTTTCGACCGCTCGCCGGAAATGATCGACGAGCTGGCGCAGCGCGACCCACACGTCAAGGCGATCCACTTCGCGCGCAACTTCGGGCATCAGACGGCGGTGACTGCCGGGATCGATTACGCCAGCGGCGAAGCGGTCGCGCTGATCGACGCCGACTTGCAAGACCCGCCGGAACTGATCCTCGAAATGATCGAGCGCTGGAAAGCCGGGTTCGAAGTGGTCTATGCGGTGCGGGCGGAGCGGAAGGGCGAAAGCCGGTTCAAGCTGCTGACGGCGAAGCTGTTCTACCGGGTGATCTACCGGATCACCGACGTGGATATTCCGGTCGATACCGGCGACTTCCGGCTGATGGATCGCAAGGTGGTCGAGGCGCTCAAGTCGATGCGCGAACACAACCGCTTCATTCGCGGGATGACGAGTTGGGTCGGCTTCAAGCAGACGCCGGTCAGCTACATCCGCGAAGCGCGGCACTCCGGCGATACGAAATACCCACTCAAGAAGATGGTGCGCTTCGCGCTCGACGCGATCACCGGGTTTTCGTATTTCCCGCTGCAAATCATGGTCTACGTCGCTTTGGTGCTGGGGCTGCTGGCGCTGCTGGCGATCCCGGTGATCGCGTTCTTGCGGCTGTCGATGGGCGTGCAGTTCCTCGGCGGGCAGGCGACGACCATCATTTTGCTGCTGCTGCTCAGTTCGTTCCAGCTTTTTTTCTTGTTTATACTGGGGCAGTACGTCGCGCGGACTTACGACGAAGCGCGCAGCCGTCCGCTTTACATCGTGGCAAATACCGCCGGGTTTGAAACACCAGAGTCCGAGCCAACGCCAGAACGTCAATTGGAGTAAGTGAATGGGTGAGAACGACAGCGACCTACTGCAACAGGTGCAGTATTACCGTAAGGTCGTGCTGATGTACGAGGCGCTGGACGAACAAATCGACGCACTCATTATGGCGCACGGCGGCACGAGCGATCAGATGCCGTGGGAAGACTTACGGCGTTATCGCGACCTCGCGCGGCAGCGAGATGAACTTTTGAACGAAATGCGGACGCTGGAACAACAGCTCCTCACCGACGACGAATTGGAGAATGAGTAAGTGATCACCGGACCAACCTTCGAAGAAATGCTGCATCCTGAAAAAATCGCGCCGGACGTCCGCGCCAAAGCGCAGGCAGCGCGTCAAAATGACCCGCTCGACCCGATCAATCTGTTCAACATCACGTGGCGCGACGCGAACAACGCGATCTATCACGTCGTGCTGCCGAAGGCGCTGACCGGCGTCGATGCCGAGATCGTCGTGATTTACGGGCGCGAGTTCCCGTCCGGGCAGTCACAAGGTCGGCGCGGCGTATTCGGTGCTGCTGGAGAAAGAATTGTTCGGCGAAGTCGATCCGCAGGTCAACCGGCTGGTCTGGCCCTCGACCGGGAATTACGGCATCGGCGGCGCGTGGGTCGGCGGGCGGATGGGCTGCGACAGCCTCGTGGTGCTGCCCGCAGGCATGAGCCGCGAGCGCTTCGAGCTGATCGAGAGCTACGGCGCTCACGTGATCAAGACGACCGGCTCGGAGAGCAACGTCAAGGAAATCTACGACGAGACGCACCGCCTCAGCGCCAGCGACCCGAACATTCGCATCCTGAATCAATTCGAGGTGATGGGCAATTATCGCTTCCACTATCACGTCACCGGCAACACGATTGTCGAACTGGCGGCGGAACTCAAAGAACGCGGCATCGGCAACGGGAAAGTCGCGGCGTTCGTCTCGGCGATGGGCAGCGCCGGGACGATTGCGGCGGGCGACCGGCTCAAGCAGGAATGGGCGGATCACAAGATCGTCGGCTTAGAGCCGACTCAATGCCCGACGCTGTACAGCAACGGCTACGGCACCCACGACATTCAGGGCATCGGCGACAAACACGTGACGTGGATTCACAACGTCACCAACATGGACGCGCTGATGTGCATCGACGACATGGAATGCAAGATGGGCTTGCAGGTCTTTGCCGAGCCGACAGCGCGGGGCGTGCTGGTCGGACGCTACGGTATCGACGCCGGAGTGGTCGATCAGTTGAGCGACCTGTTCGGCATCAGTTCGATCTGCAACATCCTCGGCGCGATCAAGACGGCGAAGTATTATGGCTACGGCAAAGACGACCTGATCGTCACGGTGGCGACCGACGCGCTGGATCGCTATCACTCGGTGATGGCGGACATGGCGGAGATGTTCGGCACGCTGGACGAAGCGGCGGCGGTCGGGCGGATCGAGAGCATCTTTCACGGGATGCGCACCGACTGGATCATGGACGGCACGCGCGACGCCCGTGAGCGCTGGCACAACCTGAAATACTATACGTGGGTCGAGCAGCAGGGCAAGCCGGTCGAAGAACTCGACGCCCAGCGCGATCAAGCGTGGTGGGAAGCGCATCAGCGGCGGGTGCAGGAGATCGACGCGCGGCTGGTCGCACTCCGCGCTGAAGTGCCGAGTGCCTAGTACCGGGTAAAGGCAACTGCGCTTATGGAAGACCGCCCGAAACGAAACGCTTTTTTTCGGAAGCCATTTGAAAAGTGCTGCTGCCCCCAATGGTTTTGGTTTTGCTTGCTCCCCTCCCTGAATTCGGGGAGGGGTTGGGGGTGGGGTCAGCGTTTCCTTCACCGCACTCGAACTTCTCAAACGACTTCTCAGTCCTCAGTCCTCGAACCTCAGTCCTTTTCCCATGCTTCCTGAGGACAGCGTACTGGTCGGCGTGATCAACCGCAAGCGCGATTTCACCTTCGCGCGCGATCAGCATTGGTATCGCATCCCGCAGGCGAAAATGGCGCGCGGCGTCACCGCCGATTACATCGCTTTCTTCACCAGCGGCAAGTCGTTCGGCGAGCGCAGCGGCGGGATTCACTATTACGCTGAAAACGTGGGCTTGGAACTGCATTACCGGCGCGAATTGATCCCGGATCAGCCGGATCACCCACGCGCCAACGAGACCTATTATCGGGTGGCGCTGGGCGACTTGCAGCGGAAAGAGCCCCCAGTCACCAACCCGACCAACCGCTCGATCAGCTTCATCTACACGACGTGGGATCGCTTCGTCGGCGCGCAGACGATTGCCGATCTGTTCAACCCGGACGACTATTACGTGGATCGCATTTACTACGCGCTGCGAAATCGCGGGCTGAAGGCGGATCGGAGTTGGTCGGCAGAGCGCAAGGGCGATCAATTCGCGCCGGGGCTGCGGATTTTATGCGACAACGGCACGAACGTGGTCGCCTCGACGCGCGCCGACGGCGGCGTCTACTTCATGGATCAATCGCAGGACGACGATACCATTCTGCAAGCTATCCTCGCGCAGATCGCCAGCAACGGCGGTCCGGCGATGCTCAGCATCCCACCGGGCGAGTAGCAAGCGACAGGACTGAGTAAAATCAAGTGCTGAGCAGCGAGCAATGAGTGTTAAGCGAGTGGGCGTAACCGATTTTATTACGCTGGCAAGGCTATTTTCTTGTGAATTAATGATACATCTCACGCAAAATGCCCGGTTTTTCTCCCCTCTCCCCGCTTGCGTGGGAGAGGGGTCGGGGGAGAGGGGCGAGTTTTCATGCTGATCACCAATGGAACTTTAGTGACGTGGGACGAGCGCGGGATACTCGACGATCAAGCGCTCTACATCGAAGGCGGTGCGATCCGCGCGATTGGACGGACGCGCGACCTGATCGCGCGCTACCCGCAAGCCGAGCGCATCGACGCGGGCGGGCAGTTGGTCATGCCCGGTAACATCTGCGCGCATACTCACTTCTATGGCGCTTACGCGCGTGGCATGGCGATCCCCGGCGATCCTCCGGCAGACTTCCCGGCGATCCTCAAGCGGCTGTGGTGGAATCTCGACAAGGCGCTGGACAAGGATTCGATAAGGCTGAGCGCACTGGTCTCGCTGGTGGACGCGATCAAGCATGGGACGACCACGCTGATCGACCATCACGCCAGCCCCAATTTCATCGACGGCAGCCTCGACGTGATCGCCGATGCGGTCGATCAAGCCGGGGCACGGGCGGTGTTGTGCTACGAGGTCAGCGACCGCGACGGGCGCGAGAAAAGCGACGCCGGGATCGCTGAAAATCTACGCTTTATCAAGGCGAACAAGGTTCGCCCACGTATCGGCGCGACCTTCGGCTTACACGCCAGTTTGACGCTCAGCGACGAGACGCTGCGCCGCTGTGCTGACGCGAGAGCGTCAGCCGATGGCGGGTTTCACATTCACGTCGCCGAGCACGAGGTCGATCAACTGGATAGTTTGCAGCGCTCCGGCGTGCGCGTCGTCCACCGGCTCGATCACTACGGCATTCTGGGCAGCCAGACGATCAGCGCTCACTGTGTTCACGTGGACGAGAGCGAACTCGACAAGCTGGCGGAAACCGGGACGTGGATCACGCATCAGCCGCGCTCGAACATGAACAACGGAGTTGGCGCGGCGGCGTTCGACACGATGATGGCGCGGGGCATGAATTTATGTCTGGGCAACGATGGCATGGGCAACGCAATGTGGGCGGAATGGAAGGCGGCATATCTGCTGCACAAGCTCGCCCATCGCGACCCCCGCCGGGCGAACGGGGCAGCGGTGGCGCGGATGGCGGTCGAGAACAACACCCGGCTGCTGGACGTGTTCTTCCCCGGCGCGCAGGTCGGGCTGCTGGTCGAAGGCGCGCCCGCTGACTTGATCTTTGTCGATTATCACCCATTTACGCCGCTGACCGCCGGTAATCTGGCATGGCACATTGTGTTTGGCTTCGAGGCGTCGATGGTTACAACCACGATGGTTGATGGTAGAATATTGATGCGGGATCGAAAATTAACGACACTGGATGAAGGCGCAATCGCGCACGAAGCGCTGGCACTCGCGCCGGGCGTCTGGGAGCGATACAACGCCTATGCTGCCTTGAGTGCTTAGAACCGCCACCGGATAGGAGAGACCATGACGACGAACGACGTACCTCTGCTGCTAACCATCGCGGTTTTGGGCGGAACGGGTAAGGAAGGCTCAGGCTTGGCGATGCGCTGGGCGCTCAACGGCTACCGGGTGATCATCGGCTCGCGCGAGGAAAGCAAGGCGATGGAACGCGCTGGCGAGATGAATACCCAGCTTGGCGTCGACTATTTGATCGGCAAAGAGAACGCCGCCGCCGCCGCTGAAGCCGACTTGGTGGTACTCGCCGTGCCCTATAGCGCCCATCAAGCGACACTGGAAACCGTCAAGGAGCAGCTTCAAGGCAAGGTGGTGGTCGACCTCGCCGTGCCGCTGCAACCGCCGGAAATTCGGCTGGTGTACGTGCCGCCGGGAAAATCGGCTGCGCTGGAGGCTCAGGCGTTTCTCGGCGAGAAATGCTGCGTGGTCGCGGCGTTTCACAACGTGTCGGCTTCGAAGTTGAAAGACCCGGACGGCAAGATCGACTGCGACGTGTTGGTATGCGCGGACGATGCCGACGCCAAAGCCGACGTCATGCACTTGGTTGAGGCAGCGGGGATGCGCGGCGTCGATGCGGGTCCGCTGGCGAATGCGGTAGCGGTCGAGTCGCTGACGCCGGTGCTGCTGCACATCAACAAAACGTATGGTGTCAAAGGGGCGGGCATCCGCATCACCGGCATCTAATTTTGGCAGACATGAGCTTAACCATAACCGCGCTGTCCGGTATTCCGCTGGTCAAGCCGGGGGATGATCTGGCGCAGTTGATCGCTGCCGCGCTGAAACAGGCGGGGCTGACGCTGCTTGACGGTGACGCGCTGGTCGTCACGTCGAAGATCGTTTCCAAAGCCGAAGGGCGCTACGTCGATCTTGCCTCGGTGACGCCGGGTGAGGCGGCGCAGCAGTTGGCGGCGCAAATCGGCAAAGACCCGCGTCTGGTTGAACTGGTTTTGCAGGAAAGCAGCCGGGTTTCGCGCACCGCACCCAACACCCTCATCACGACGCATAAGCTCGGTTTCACCTGCGCCAATGCCGGAATCGATCAATCCAACATTGGTGGCGGCGAGGAGCGGGTTCTGCTGCTCCCGCGTGACCCGGACGGATCAGCGGCGGCGATTCGCGCGGCGCTGAAAGCGGCGACCGGCGCGAGACGTCGGCATCGTGATCAGCGACTCGCATGGACGACCGTTTCGCTTGGGTAATGGCGGAATCGCGGTCGGCGTCGCCGGGATGCCCGCGCTGCTTGACCTGCGCGGACGACAGGATTTGTTCGGGCGCGAACTGCGCGTCAGCGTTCAGGCGTATGCTGATGAAGTCGCGGCGGCGGCGAATCTGCTCTCTGGTGAGGCGGCGGAAGGTCGCCCGGTGGTGCTGCTGCGCGGGCTAAATTTCCCGTCGCTGGATGGTCACGCTGCTGAACTGAACCGCCCGGCGGAGTTGGATTTATATCGGTAGCGAAGCGAGGACGTGGTGGATCGAGAAAGCCCACTGTTGGAAGTGATTCGCAACCGCCGGTCGATCCGGCGTTATCGCCCTGAACCTATTGCCCGTGACGTGATCGAAACGCTGCTCGACGCGGCGATCTGGGCACCGTCGGCGCACAATCGTCAGCCTGCGCGTTTCTGCGTGATCGAGACTTCGGACTGCCGCGAGACGCTCGCGCTGGCGATGGGCGCTCGCTTGCGAAGCGATCTTGAACGTGACGGCGTCGCTCCCGAACTTATCGACGCCGACGCTGCTCGCTCCTACGCGAAGATCACGGGCGCGCCCGTCGTTGATCGTTCTCTCGCTAACCATGTCGGACATGGACAATTATCCTGATCCGCATCGCGATCAGAACGAGTACATCATGGCGGTGCAGAGTGCGGCGCTGGCGGGGCAGAACCTGCTGCTGGCGGCGCACGACGCCGGATTAGGCGCCTGTTGGCTCTGCGCACCGTTATTCTGCCCGGACGTGGTGCGCGCCACGCTCGGTTTGCCCGCCGATTGGCAGCCGCAGGCGTTGATCACGCTGGGGTATCCCGCCGAGACCCGCGAAAAGACCCGGAATCCATTGGAGATGAGTGTGCTGTGGCGTTAACGATGCAAAATATAGTTGTCCTCGTCGGCGGGGTCGGTGGCGCGAAACTGGCACACGGCTTGGCGCAGATTTTGCCGCCGGAGCGCCTGACAATCATCGTCAATACGGCGGATGATTTCTGGCGGTACGGGCTGCGAATCTGCCCCGATCTCGATACGGTGATGTATACGCTGGCGGGCTTGGTCGACAAGACGACCGGCTGGGGGATCGCCGGGGATACGCGCAACATGCTAAGCGCCTTCGCGCGTTACGGCGAGCCGACGTGGTTCGGGTTGGGCGATCAGGACATCGCCACCCATCTGCTGCGGACGCGGGAATTGACTGTCGGCGGAGCCGTTGACGGCGGTCACGCAGCATTTGACGAACGCGCTGGGCATTCGTCATGCAATTCTTCCGATGACCGATGCTCAGGTTGCAACGAAACTGGATACGGTCGAACTAGGCGAACTTGACTTTCAAGTCTACTTCGTGCGCGAGCGCTGGCAGCCCACGCTGCGCGGGATTCGCTTCGACGGCATCGAGCACGCGCGGATGAGCGCGGAAGTCGAGCGCGCTATCGCCCGCGCCGACGTGATCCTGTTCGGTCCGTCGAATCCTTGGCTGTCGATTGCGCCGATCCTCGCCGTGCCGGGGTTGCGCGAGCATCTGCTGGCGCGGGACGTGCCGCGCGTCGCGCTGACGCCGATTATTCAAGGTGACGCGCTGAAGGGTCCGGCGGCGAAATTGATGGCAGAATTAGGCTACGAGGTCTCGCCGCGCGGCGTGGCAGCCTACTACGGCGACGCGATCAACGGTTTCGTCTACGACGAGCGCGATCAGCCGCTGACGATTGAAGGACTGCGTACCAGCGCGATGGATACGATCATGCAGGACGACGCGGATCGGGCGGTGCTGGCACGAAAATTGCTGGAATGGGTTACGGATTGGGGAGCGAAGGATGAGTATTTGGGCGATCATTCCGGTCAAGCCGCTGACGCGAGGCAAAAGCCGGTTGGCGGAAGTCCTTTCCCCTGAAGAACGGCAGCAACTTTCGGAAACGCTGTTTCGCCGGGTGCTGACGACCGTCACCGCGACGCCGCAGATCGCGGGGACGCTGGTGATCAGCCGGGACACGCGCGCGCTGGCGATTGCGCGTGAGGCTGGCGTGCACACGGTTCAGGAGAGCGGCGCGCCGGAACTCAATAACGCCTTAATGCGCGCGACGCAGGTGGTCGCCGGGTGGCGGAGCGGCGCGGTGCTGATTCTGCCCGCTGACCTGCCGCTGATCGCGCCGGAAGACCTGACCGGCATGATCGAACTCGGTCAAGCGGCGCTGACGGTCGTGATTGCGACCGACGGGCGCAACGATGGGACGAACGCAATGCTGATTCGTCCACCGGGATTGTTCACCTACGCTTATGGCGAAGGCAGCTTTCAGCGTCACGTGGCGCTGGCGCGAGCAGCGGGCGCGGAGGTCAAGCAGTTCGAGTCGGAACGGCTGGCGCTGGACATCGACGTGCCTGCTGATCTGGAACGCTATCACCAGATGACCGGGAGCGAGAACGGGTATCATCTTACGCTGAAGCCGGAGCAGCATTCGTAGCGATTGGCTCTTAACGGTTAGCAAAGACGCCGTTTGAACGCCCCTACGAAAATCATCATCTTGAGCTTTGCACTTAAAGAGGGATTTCATGGCAGACCGAGTAGCGCTTTATTTACAGGATGCTCATTCGCTGCAAGACGCGATCAAATACGTGCAGTATGCTGAGCAGCGCGGATTTGAAGCAGTCTGGCAGGCGGAAAGCCGACTGGTACGAGATGCGATTGTGCCGATGGCGGCGTTCGCGGCGACGACCAGCCGGATCAAGATTGGCAGCGGCGTAATCAACAACTGGACGCGCAATGCCGGGGTGATCGCTGCGACCTTCCTGACGCTGGACGACCTCGCGCCTAACCGGATCATTTGTGGGATTGGCGCGTGGTGGGATCCACTGGCGCGCAAGGTTGGCATCAACCGGACGAAGCCGCTGCTGGCGATGCGCGAGACGGTCGTCACGGTGCGGGCGCTGCTAGCGCGCCAGCGCGTGACTTATCACGGCGAGTTCGTCAACTTGGACGACGTGGAATTGGACGTCGTTCATGGGCGCAAGGAAGCGCGCAACGTGCCGATCTACATCGGCGCGACCGGTCCGCAGATGATGGCGCTCACCGGCGAAATCGCCGACGGCGCGGTGCTGAATTATCTGGTCGCGCCCAGGTACAACGAGGCGGCGCTGAACCAGTTGGAGATCGGCGCGCGCAAGGCAGGGCGGAGCATCGACGAGATCGACCGCCCGCAGTTGGTGGTCTGCTCGGTCGATGAGGATCGCGCCAAGGCGCTGGACGGCGCGCGCAAGCTGGTGACGCAGTATCTTGGTCAGCAGCCGCACATCATGAAGGCGAGCGGAGTCAGCCAAGAACTGCTCGACGAAATCGGGCAAGTGCTGACGTGGCCCGCGACCGAAGAACAGATCGAAGAAGCGATGCGACTGGTCCCGGACGACGTGGTGCAGATGATCACCGCATCGGGAACGCCGGACGAAGTGCGGGCGAAGGTGCGCGAGTACGTCGTCAACGGCGCGACCTGCCCGATCTTGTACCCGTTGGGCGAGGACGTGCGCTTGATGATCGACACGTTTGCGAATGGCTACTCCAATTAACTTAGGCGACGTGACAGCAGCCCAGTCGAGCGTCTCGCGGAGGCGCTCGCTTTTTATCCTGCTGCTGTGTGCTCTTTTGGCGCTGCTCGTCTTTGTCGTCTACGCCAGCGTGAGCGCGAAGGTCGGCGGTGGGCAGGTCGTCATGCCGCTGGACGATGCTTACATCCACTTCCAATACGCCCACCAGATCGCGGCAGGGCAGCCCTACGTCTACAACCCCGGCTTGCCGCCGACCTCCGGCGCGACCAGCTTCTTGTATCCCTACATTTTGGCGCTGGGCGACTTGATCGGCTTTCATGGGCTGAGTCTCGGCTTGTGGGCGATGGGGATCGGCGCGCTGGCGCTGGCGATCAGCGCGTGGCTGGTCTACCGGATCGTGCGGCTGACGGCTCCGGACTGGTTGGCGGTGATCTTCGCGGCAGCCTTCGCTCTCGACGGCTGGATCGAGTGGCATTTCATGAGCGGCATGGAAACCGGCGTGGCGATCCTGTTCGTGCTGCTGACGCTTTACGCCGTGCTGGATCGGCGCTTCCGGCTGAGCGTGGTTGCCATGACGCTGCTGGCTCTGATCCGACCGGAAGGGGGCTTGCTGGCGGTTAGCGCGGCGGGGATCGTGCTGCTGCAAAATCTGCGCGATGCGCCGATTAAGGGACAGGGTGGCATCTTTAGGCGCTTGGGCATCCCGCGCTTGTGGCTGTGGCGGCGCGAATGGCTGCTGCTGCTGATCCCGGTGCTGGCGGTGGGGGTTCAGCCGCTGGTCAACCTGCTGATGACTGGCTCGGCGGTGGCGTCGGGCAACGCGGCTAAATCTCTGTTAGGGATCGTCGGGGAGGATTTCGGCGCCATCGCCGGGCGCATCCTCGCCAACTTTGAGCAGATGTGGCGCGAGTTCCTGAGCGGATATGGATATGTCTTTGCTCCGGCGCTGATCGGGTGGGGCGCGATGCTCGCTCACAAGCGTTTTCGGCTGACGGGGGTGATGATCGCGCTGTGGCTGTTGGTAGGAACGGTGGCAATCTCGACGCTGGACACGGCATTCTGGCACTTCAAGCGCTACCAGATGCCGCTGATCGCGCTGTTCTTCCCGCTGGCGGGCTGGGGCTGGGCGTTCGTCTACCGGTTGGTGGCGCGCTGGCGTCGCTGGCTAACGCTGCGATACACAGCGCCGGTGTTCGCGGTTTTGGCGGTGTTCGCCGGGCTGTCACTCGCGGCGCTCGGCGCGGATACCGCTCGCTTCCTGTGGGCAGAGGTGGTCAACGTGAGCACAGTGGTCGCGCAGCCGCTGCAAATGGCGCGCTGGTTGGCGGCGAATACACCGGCTAACGCGCGGGTCGCCGTTCACGACGTCGGCATGATGCGCTACATGGGCGGGCGTACGACCATCGACATCGTGGGCTTGACGACGCCCGGCGCGGCAGCCTACTGGCGTAACGGTCCCGGCGCGGTGGGCGAGTTCATCGAGAACCAGCGTCCCGATTACATCGCTTCGTATGGCGAAGGGCACGGTTTCGGGCTGGGATATTTGCAGCATACCGATCTCTACGCCGAGACGCTGGCGAGCTATACCGTCACGCTTGATCCAGCAAACAACGTCGCGCTGGCGGCACCGACGCAGGGGATTTATCGCCCGGACTGGACGGCGGCAGATCGGGCAGAGCAGGTGGTCATGCTGCCGCGCATCACGCCGTATCTGGATGGGCTGACGCTGGTCGATCAGGTCGACGTTGCGGACGTGGAGTCCGAGACGGCGCATCAATATTTCTGGGACAACCAGTACAAGGGCGGCAGCTTCCCGACTGAGTATTACGAGTTTAACTATTTGGGTTGTGGGGAGGATTGCCGGGTGATGGACGGCGGGCGGCGGATCAACGGCGTCGAGGCGTTCACGCTGACGACACAGCCGCAGCAAGATGTGATCCTCGTTACGCGGCTGCACCCGGCGGATGCGGGCACGTTCGACGTATACGCCAACGATCAGTTCGTCGCCACGCGGGTGATCCCCGGTCTGCCGGGAAGTTGGTACGAAGTGCCGACGCTGATCCCGGCGGCGCTGGTCACGGCGCAGACGCGCATCCGAATTGAGCCGCACGTCAGCGGTGATTACATGCCTTATCAGCATTGGGCGTATCAGGGCGATTACCAGCCTGCACCGCTGAATGCCGATCCGTTGGCGACCTTCGAGAATGGGGCGATCCAGTTATCTGGGGCGGATGTCACGGTGAGCGCCGACACGCGCTCGCTGATGGTCGCTTTGACGTGGCAGACCGAGGGTGGTGCGCAGGGGGATTATAAAGTCTTCGTTCACGTGCTCGATGTCGACGATCAGATTGTCGCGCAGGCGGATCTACGACCGGGAAATGACAATCTGCCGCCGGGAAATTGGATAGCAGGCGCGTTTCGTGACACAATTGAGATCGCGCTGCCGGAGTCGGAACTGGGTCAATATCAGGTCATCATAGGACTGTACGACCCGGTGACGCTCCAGCGACTGCCGGTTAACAGCAGCGCGGAGACGGCGGACAACAGCCTGCTGATCGGCGGAGTTGAAGTGAAATAGGAAGATTGGCTATGGAAGACACACGCGCAGTTTACGCGGCGCTGCTGGAAGCGCAGGATCAGGGGACAGCGGTCGCGCTGGCGACGGTTATCGGCGTCAGCGGATCGGTTCCGCGTCACGAAGGGAGCAAGCTGCTAGTCTACGCCGATGGATCGCTCGTCGGGACGGTGGGCGGCGGCGCGCTAGAAGCGCAGGTGATCCAAGCAGCGCTGGCGGCTTTGGGCGACGGCGAAACGCGCAAATTGTCCTATACGCTCAACGACATCGCGGCGGGTGATCCGGGCATTTGCGGCGGGACGGTCGAGGTGTTCGTCGAGCCGATTGGCGTGGCGCAAACCCTGTTGGTGATCGGCGGCGGGCACGTCGGCAAAGCGCTGGCGAGCCTCGGCAAATGGATGGACTACCGCGTGATCCTCGCCGACGACCGCGCCGAGTTCTGCAACCCGGATTACCTGCCGGGGATGGACGGCTACGTCGTCGGCAAGCCGGGCGAGGTCGCGCAGCAGACGCGGATCGACCGGCAAACGGCAGTCGCGGCGGTGACGCGCGGCTTGCCGGTGGACATCGACTTGATCCCGGCGCTGCTGGCGACCGATGCGGGTTACATCGGCGTGATCGGCAGTCGCCGCCGCTGGGCGCTCACGCGGAAAGCGCTGATCGCGGAACGTGGGATCGACGAAGCGCAGTTGCAGCGCGTTCGAGCACCGATTGGCTTGGAACTCGAAGCGGAGACGCCTAAAGAAATCGCGCTGAGCATCATGGCGGAGATCGTCATGCTGCGGCGCGGCGGCAGTGGCAAACCGATGCGGTGGATGGGGGAAATCAGCGAATAGCTTTTAGTAATTAGCTTTCAGCGGTCAGCTAAGAGCCAAACGTGGCGCTTGAAGAATACCGTTAAGCTGCTTTCATTATCGTCTTTGGCTGACCGCCGAACTGCCTTACTGGTTTTGGACACAAGTCTTAAAATAAAGATCATGGATGCAGGATAAATTGTGAAGATTCTTTGTGTCAGTGATACCGTTACTAGCCAAATGGAGAACGCGGCGCATTTGCGGCGGCGTTATCACGACGTGGACGTGCTGGTAAGCTGTGGGGATATGCCTGCGTCGTATCTTGAATACATCACGTCGGTGCTGAGCATCCCGCTGCTGTATGTGCGCGGGAATCACGACACGGGTTACGACGAGCGCCCGCCGGGCGGCATCGACCTGCACACCAAGTTGTTCGAGTATCAGGGCATCACGTTCTACGGCATGGAAGGATCGCTGAAATACAACACCAGCCCGATCCAGTACACGCAGATGGAAATGGACGTGATGGTGATGCAAAGCGCCCCGACGATGCTGGTCAAGCGGCTGCGAAGCCAACGGGCGCTCGACATTTTCGTGACCCACGCGCCCCCGCGCGGAATCCACGATCTCGACGACCGACCGCATCGGGGATTCAACGCTTTCCTG
Source organism: uncultured Chloroflexia bacterium (assembly GCA_963826685.1). Classification (GTDB taxonomy): domain Bacteria; phylum Chloroflexota; class Anaerolineae; order Aggregatilineales; family Phototrophicaceae; genus Flexifilum. The sequence goes on from CAWGYC010000017.1 coordinate 687,282, forward strand.
CGCTTCATGGACTGGTACAAACCACGTTATTTGCTGCACGGTCACGTCCATACCTACGACCGGCGGACGGTGGTCGAAACGCAGTACAAAGCGACCTGCGTGATGAACATCAACCCGGTAATGCTCTTGGAGATCACGCCGGAGTGAAATGAGTACCGTTATGGTATGGGAAAAGTTGAGCTAGAATACCCATAGGGGCATGGCGCGGCAACCAGAGGTTGCACCATGCCTCTACTGTAAAAGGTTAGGTGAAGCTGCTATGTGGAGTCATTACTATACCGTCTCGACTTTAGGCGAAGCGCTGGAACTGCTGGCGGTGCATCGCGAACGCGCCCGCGTGATCGCCGGGGGGACGGACATTCTGCTGGAACTGGAACGCGGGCAGCGCCCCGGAGTCGAGGTCCTAATCGACATTACGCGAGTGCCGGGTTTGGATCAAGTCGACCTGCGCAGCGATACCTTCCGGCTAGCGCCGTTGGTGACTCACAATCAGGTGGTCGGCAGCGACCTGCTGGTGCAGCGGGCTTTGCCGCTAGCGCAAGCTTGCTGGGAAGTCGGCGCGCCGCAGATTCGCAATCGTGGCACAGTCGCGGGCAACCTGATCACCGCGTCCCCGGCGAACGACACGATCACACCGCTGTGGGCGCTGGGTGCGAGCGTGACGCTCTCGTCGCTGGAAGGCGAGCGGACGATCCCGCTGAACGAGTTTTACACGGGCGTCCGGCGCAACGTGATGCGCGCGGACGAACTCTTGACCGCGATCAATTTCTCGGCGCTGGGCGCGAACGAGCGCGGTATTTTCCTGAAATTGGGGCTGCGTCGCGCTCAGGCGATTTCGGTGGTCGACGTGGCGGTGGTGCTCGCGTTCGACGGCGAAACAATTACGCGGGCGGCGATCACGCTGGGTAGCGTCGCGCCGACGATCTTCGAGGCGCACGTGGCGCAGGGGTCGCTGGTTGGGCGGGCGCTCACGTCCGAGTCGATCAGGGACGCAGCACGGCTGGCAGCGGCGGCGGTCACGCCGATTGACGATGTGCGCGGTCCGGCTGAGTATCGCGTCGAGATGGTGCGCGTGCTGGTGAGTAGGGCGCTCAAGGCGCTGGCGGCTCAGAGCGAGCGCGATACCTATCCAACCGATCCGGCGATGCTGTGGGGCGACCAACACGCGGCATATTCAGCACTGGCGGGCGGCGTGCTCGATCATCACGAGGGCGAGCCGATCACCACGACGATCAACGGCGTGCGCCGGACGATCAACAGCGGGCAGGACAAGACGCTGCTGCGCTTTTTGCGCGAGGACGCCGGGCTGCCGGGGACGAAAGAGGGCTGCGCTGAAGGCGAATGCGGCGCTTGTACGGTCTTTCTCGACGGGGCGGCGGTGATGGCGTGCATGGTCGCGGCACCGCGCGCGCACGGCGCGGAGATCGTCACGGTGGAGGGGCTGCGCGATGCGAATCACGCCGACGGCGAGGGGACGCTCCACCCGATTCAAGCGGCATTCGTCGAGGAGGGAGCGGTGCAGTGTGGGTACTGCACGCCGGGCTTTTTGATGGCGGGCGCGAAGCTGCTGGAAGAACACCCACAGCCAACTCACGCACAGATCGAGCAGAGCATCACAGGCAATCTATGCCGCTGCACGGGCTACTATAAGATCATGCAAGCGTTCGCCGAAGCCGCAAACCAGCAGGAGAAGACCTATGAGCCAAATTAAAGTCGTCGTTGAAGGTAACAGCCGCCGTCGATGGGCAGCCATCGGCTTTCTGCTGATCGTCTCGCTGACGGTTATCGCGTGGTTCGTTTCGCCGGACGTGATCAAGTGGGTCAAGTCGACATTCCGGCAGTTTAATACCAGTAGCATTACGCCGCTTCAGCTTCAATTGGCGTTCACGGCGATTGTTTTTGTGCTGCTGGCATTGGTCGCCGGGCTGATCGTCACGCTGTTCGCACCGAAAAAGGCGCTCAACGTCAAGGATAAGGATTTGGTCAAGGAGCGTGAGACTGGTGAGAAATATCGCCAAGCGCAGAGAAAGCGCCAACGCCGGATCAACCGCGAAATGCGCGAATTCAACGAGAAGAAATTGAAATAGCCTATGGATCGTACTGTACCAAAAACCGGAAGTGAAGAGATCGAACTGTACATGCGAACCTATTATTCGCTGCTGCGTTCAACTCACACGATCCAAATCGAGACTTTGGTCGAAAGCCACACGGCGATGGACTCGTCGCTGCACGTTCACGCGCGCAGCCCGCAAGTGGACGTTTCAACACTGGTTTACACCAGTCTACGTCTGCCCGCCTGCATCATCGACGTGGATTTCGTGCTGCTTGGTCAGTTGGAGAAATCGTTCCTCGACGCGAGCTACCCGGTGACGGATTGGGAACGAGTTTATGCGCCGGGACGCCGCCGCCGGATGCACTTCGACGGCGCGCACCGGTTGGCGGTCTTCGTCGCCAGCCGCTCGGACATCGACGACTTGATCCCGATCCTGACCGCCTACCAGATCGAGTGGAACAAGCTGAGCGGTCTGCTGCAAGGTGAGGTCGTCAAGCTGTTCTTGGCACAGCATCACGACCGGCGCTCGCCTTTAAGCGAAAGCGAACGAACAATGCTGGCGACGGCACTGCAAATGGATGCCGCCGATCTGCACCGGCTGGAGGTGGTCTGGGGCACACGATTCATACCGACGCTGCTGGCAATGTCGCGCGGACGGAAGGCGTTCGGCGTGCGGCAGATCGCCGGGTCGCTGGCAGATTACCGCCGCGCCACCTCGCGCTGGTGGGACGACTTGGTCGCTCAATTAGGGGATAACGTCGATCTCGAAGGCAGACCAGTCTACTTCGTGTCCAGCAACACGCATTCGCTGACGAATTTGCTGACCGGCTTCGCGCTGCGCGAAGAACAGAAAGTGCTCCAGTTCATCGAGTCGCACGGTCACGAGTACCTGATGGAAGAATTCCGCGCGATTCAGGCGGACGGTGGCGCGACGACCAAGCCGAATTTCCTGTACTACGTGCTAAAGAAGTACCTCAGTGATCAAGGTGATGACCCCAATCAGCGGCTGCTTGAGGACGAGGCGGCGGTCGGCATTCACCGGATTCCGAGCAAACACGGCTTCGACATCGAGGCACAGGTGATCGAGATCAACAAGCTGCGCCCGGAGTGGCTCGATCCGCGCGTGTACGAGGCGATGGATTACGGCTGGCTGAGCCAAAGCGACGCCTTGATCCTGAACATCGACTATCCGCTGGGGTTGGGCGCCTATGAAATCCTGATGCGCGTGACCGAGCGGGTGTCGCGGCTGCTGGGCGTGTACGTCATGGGCAAGGCGGCGACACTCAACGGGCGGATCGGCGACGTGATGATCTCGAACGTCGTCCACGACGAGCACTCGCAAAACACGTATCTGTTCAACAACTGCTTCTCGGCGCAGGACGTCGCGCCCTACTTGACCTTCGGCATGGTGCTGGACAATCAGAAGGCGATCAGCGCCTATGGGACGTTTCTGCAAAGCCCGCGCTACATGAGCGTCTTTTATCACGAAGGCTACACCGTCATCGAGATGGAGGGCGGTCCCTATCTGTCGTCGGTTTACGAGGCGGTGCGCCCGAAGCGTCACCCGCAGAACGAGATCGTCAACCTCTACGGCGCGCCGTTCGACGTGGGCATTCTGCATTACGCTTCGGATACGCCGTTCACGAAGGGCAAGAATCTGGGGACCAATCTCAGCTATGCCGGGGTCGACCCGACCTACGCCACGGCGATTGCGATTTTGCATCGCATCTTCGGCGGCGAATCAGCGCGGGTGGGCGCGCTGCCGCGAAAGACTTCGCAGGAGATTTTGGCAGCTGAAAGCTGAAGGAGTTCATTGTGGCGAAGGCTTACGAACTGACTCCGGTGCGTCGTTTGGTCAATTCACTGATCAGCGGGGCGATTCGGTTGGGGATTGGACTGCCGGGGACTTATTTGCTGACAACGCGCGGGCGCAAGACCGGCAAAAGTTACACAACACCGGTTGCGCTGGTCGAACAGGGCGGCGAGCGCTGGCTGGTTGCGCCCTATGGCGAGGTCAACTGGGTGCGAAACGCGCGCGCGGCGGGGCAAGTTATGCTGATGCGGCAGGGAAAAACCGAGGTGATGCGAATCGAGCAAATCGGCGCTGCTGAGAGCGGACCAATCCTGAAGGCATATCTTCGGCAGCAGCCAACGACGCGCCCCTATTTTGCCGCCGCGCCCGCCGCGCCGGAGGCGGCTTTCGCAGCAGAAGCAGCCGATCATCCGGTGTTCCGGTTGATTCCGGTTTCGTCGTAACGGGAGAAGTGAGCTTTGGCAAACGAAAAGACGGTCGTCGTTGGACAAACGGTAAGGCGGATCGACGCGCTCGGCAAAGTGACGGGCGAGACACCGTATCCCGGCGACTTCGATATGGATGGTCAACTGTACATGAAGCTGCGCTTCAGCGATCGGGCGCACGCGCGGATCGTCGCGGTGGATACGAGCGCCGCCGAAGCGCTGCCGGGAGTCGTCGCCATTCTGACGGCGAATGACGTGCCGGTCAACGAATACGGCTTGGTGACGAAGGATCAGCCGGTGCTGTGCGGCTTGGGCAGCGACAAACCCGGCGCGGACGTGGTGCGCTGCTACATGGACATGATCGCGGTGGTGGTTGCCGAGAGCGAAGCGATTGCGGCACAGGCTGCCCAAACGATCCGCGTCGAGTACGAGGATTTGCCGACGGTCTTCGATCCTTATGAGGCAATGCAAGATGGCGCGCCTCAGCTTCACGCCGATATGCCTAATAACGTGCTGGTGCATTATCGCACGCGGCACGGCGACATGGATGCGGGTTGGGCGCAAGCCGAGGTCGTGTTGGAAGGCGAGTATTCGACCGGGTATCAGGAGCACGCCTTTTTGCAGCCGGAAGCCGGACTCGGCTATGTCGACGAGCAGGGGCGGGTGACGGTGGTCGTCGGCGGGCAGTGGGCGCACGAAGATCAGGGCTTGATCGCGCACGCGCTCAACCTGCCGGACGACGACATCCGCGTGATCTACCCGGCGATTGGCGGGGCGTTCGGCGGACGCGAGGATATGTCGATCCAGATCGTGCTGGCGCTGGCGGTCAACCGCGTGCGCCGCCCGATCAAGACGATCTGGAGCCGTGCCGAGTCGATCCAGTATCACCACAAGCGCCACCCGATTACCATCAAGACCAAATGGGGCGCGACCCGCGCGGGCAAGATCGTCGCGCTGGAAGCCGAGATCGTCGGCGACGCGGGCGGCTACAACTACACCTCGACCAAAGTGCTGGCAAACGCCAACCTGATGATCACGGGTCCTTACGTGGTCGATAACTGCCAGATCGACACCTACGCCGTGTTCACCAACAACATTCCGACCGGGGCGTTTCGCGGCTTCGGTGCGCCGCAAGCGTGCTTAGCTGCCGAGGGGATGATGAATCGCCTTGCCGATGAACTGGGCATCGACCCGGTGGAACTGCGGCTGCGCAACTCGATCCAAGAGGGCAGCATCCTCTCAGTGGGGACGCCGCTCCCGGCGGGTGTGAGTATGCCGCAGGTGATCAGCGTGGGAGCGCGGGAGAGCTATTGGGTGCAGTCAGGCGATCACTGGTCGCGGACGACACTCGAACAACCGGCGAACCCGGCGCTGCGGCGCGGTGTCGGCTTCGCCTGTGGTTTCAAGAACGTGGGCTACAGTTTCGGCTTCCCGGAAAACTGCTGGGCGACAGTTGAACTCTATGGCGGCTCGAAAATCGAGCAGGTGGTGATCAAGCACGCGGCAGCGGACGTTGGGCAGGGCAGCCACACGGCGATCATGCAGATGACCGCCGAAGCGGTCGGCGTGCCGCTGGAATGCGTCCAACTGATCGCCGCCGACACCGCCCAGACGCACTCATCGGGGAGCGTGTCGGCGTCGCGGATGACGTTTATGGCGGGCAACGCCGTGCGCGGCGCGGCGTCGCAGGCGCTTACAGCGTGGAAGAACGAGGAGCGTCCGGCGAAGGCGACCTACCAATATCGCCCGCCGAAAACGACGACTTACGATCCGATGACGGGCAAATCAGAGCCGAATTTCGCTTACGGCTACGTGGCGCAGGCGGTCGAGGTCGAGGTGGACGTCGAGACCGGGCAAATCTACGTGCGGCGGGTCGTGAGCGCCAACGACGTGGGCAAGGCGATCAATCCGCAGCAGGTGCAGGGGCAGATCGAGGGCGCGGTGGTGCAGGCGCTCGGCTACGCGGTGATGGAGCACCTGATCTCGAAAGATGGGCGGATCGTCAACCCGTACCTGTCGAGCTACCTGATCCCGACGGTGTTGGACGTGCCGATTGAAGTTAAGTCGGTGATCCTCGAATACGCCGATCCGATTGGTCCTTTCGGGGCGCGGGGGATGGCGGAAATGCCGCTGATCCCGCTGGCTCCGGCGATTGCGGCGGCGGTTCACGACGCAACCGGTGTCTGGATCAACGATCTGCCGATGACGCCCGACCGTGTAGTAGCAAAGCTGCGCGAGCAGGGCGTCGGGGTACTATAGATCATGATCTATATAGACTGGTCGTTGGTAGGGGCGTTATATATAACGCCCCTACGCAATATGCGGACGTTATTGGCGGTGCGATGAAGCTGCATGAGGCGTTTGGCGTCGTGCGTGGCGACGTGGTGGCGCTGATCGGCGCGGGCGGCAAAACCGCGACGCTGATCGCGCTGGCGCACGAACTGGCGGAACTCGGCTGGCGGGTGCTGGCGACGGCGACGACGTCTATCCCGGCGGATCAACTGGCGTTGATGCCGCACGTGCTGCGCTTCGACGCCGGATCAGACGCGATCAGCGCAGCGCTGGGCGAAGGTGGCTTCGTCTTCGTCACCGGCGGTATGCTCGGCGGCAAGGCGAAAAACCCGCCGATGGAGTGGTTCGGCTGGACGCTGGATGCCGTCAATGCCGACGTGCTGCTGATCGAGGCGGACGAGGCGGCGGGTCTGCCGCTTAAAGCGCCGTTTGACCACGAACCGCTGATCCCGACGGAGACGTCGCTGGTGATCCCAATCGCGTCGCTGGCGGCGCTTGGTCAGCCGCTGGACGAGGATCACGTTTATAACGCCGACGCGATGATCGAGCGTTACGGGTTTTACGAAGGTAATCCGGTACTGTCGCCGTGGATCGCGCAGGTCGTCCGCGATGAAGAACTGGGCTTACGGGGCGTCCCGGAGCGCGCGCGGGTGGTGGCGCTGCTGAATGCGGTCCCGGCGGAAGGTTATCTGCGGCTGCGGGCGCACCTGATGGCGCGGATGATCCTCAAACAGCCGCGCGTGAGCGGCGTAGCGCTCGGTTCCGTCCGCAGCGCCGACCCGATCAGCGAAGTGCAGCGCCCGGTGGGGGCAATCGTGTTGGCGGCGGGGATGTCGCGGCGGATGGGGGAGCCGAAAGTGCTGCTGCCGTGGACGCATGGGAAGACGATCATCGAGCACATCATCGACCAACTAATCCTCGCACGCATCGACCACATCACGGTGGTGACCGGCAATCGCGCCGATCAAGTAGCCGCACTGGCGACAGCGCGTGGCGCTGAAGTCGTCTTCAATCCTCGCTATGAGGTCGGCGAGATGCTGTCATCGCTGAAGGTGGGGTTGATGCATCAGGCGGGCGAGATCGCGGCGGCGCTGGTCGTCTTGGGTGATCAGCCGCGCATTCAGCCCAAGGTCGCCGGGCAGGTGATGATGGCGTATGCCGAAGGGCGGGGTGATTTGGTGGTGCCGAGCTACCAAATGCGGCGTGGGCATCCGATTCTGATCGACCGGCGCTATTGGAACGAATTGATCGCGCTGCCGGACGAGGGGAATCCGCGCGACGTGATCAATACACACACGATGACTTACGTCAACGTCGATAACGACAGCATCCTGCGCGACGTGGACACGCCGCAGGATTACCGGCAGGAACGGCAGCGGGCGGGGCTGAAATAGTCAGCGGCGATCACAGCTTCAGATGCTCGATCAAACGGCTGACCAAGCCGCGCTTGTGAACCGGCGTTTGGTCAAATTCCTTCTGCATGAGCAGCGTCAAATGTTCTAGCTCGGCGGCGTGGATGCGCACACCGTTGACGATGACCCACGTCTCATCAACCGCGCGCAGCTCTTTGGGCATCCGATGGTAGAGTTTGTGATAAACATCGGCATAACCGAGCATCGCTCGTTCGGCACTATGAGGCATCAATGGAGCAGCTCCTGAGTCGCGATCACCAGCTTGATCTTAACAAGAGAACGCCAGCCGGTAAATCAGGCTCACCCCAAATTTTCGTGAATTCGGGCGGCAGTTCACGCACCCGATCAAGCCGGGTATAATAAGGGAAAATCGGGCGAAAGCATTGGAGTAAAGGTCATGGCGTATACCCGCGCCGATTACGAACACGCCGTCGAGGTGATCCGCAGCCGCACGCCGCTAGAAGTTAAGACGGGGCTGGTGCTGGGGTCGGGGCTGGGCGTGCTGGCGGATCAATTGGACGACCGCAGCGTGATCCCCTACGGCGAGATTCCCGGCTGGCCCCCATCGACCGTCTACGGTCATGCCGGTCAATTGGTAATCGGCACGCTGGAAGGCTGCCCGGTGATCACGCAGCAGGGGCGCGCTCATTTCTACGAAGGATACACGCTTCAGCAGGTCACCTTCCCGATCCGCGTGATGCGGGCGTTGGGCGTCGAGACGCTGATTTTGACCAACGCCGCCGGAGGGATCAATCCGACGTTTCAGCCGGGCGACGTGATGCTGATCAACGATCACATCAACTTCGTCGGGATGGTCGGCAACAACCCATTGATGGGCCCTAACGACGATTCGCTGGGCGAGCGTTTCGTCGGCATGGCGCACACCTACGACCGCGACTTGCGGGCGACGGCGCGGCAGGCTGCTGCTGACGCCGGAGTGACGCTGCACGAAGGCGTCTACTGCTGCTTATCCGGTCCGACCTTCGAGACGCCCGCCGAGATTCGGATGCTGCGGACGCTGGGCGCGGATGCCGTCGGCATGTCGACCGTCCACGAGGTGCTGGTCGCACGGCACGGTCGAATGCGCGTGCTGGCGTTTTCGGGGATCACCAACAAAGCCATCGACCGGATCGACAGCGACGCCGAGACCAGTCACAGTGAAGTTCTGGAAGTCGGCGCGATCCTCGTGCCGAAGCTGGCGGCGCTGCTGCGCGGAGTGCTGCGGACACTGGCATGATCACCGGAATTGTCTTTCTGATCGAGCAGGTGGCGACCGGCTTATACATCGTGCTGGCGGTCGCGCTGGTTCTGGTCGTGCGCGCTTGGCTGCGGGCGACGACCGCGTATCGCGGCACCTACTTCGAGTTGGAAAAAGACATGGCGCACTACCGGCGTGGCAACGCTTTTACGGCGGTCGTGCTGGTGATCGAGGCGATACTGTTCGTCGTGGGCGTGCAGCGGGTCGTCGCGCCGACGCTGCGCGAGACGCTGGGCGACCTCGCGCCGCAGCAGGTCGCCGTCGTCAGCGACGGACAGTTCCGCACGCCGATACCGCCGACGTTTAGCGCGCAGGTGATCGACCCTAGCAACGTGCAGTTGGGCGAAATCGACCCGGCGCAGCAAATCCAGCCGACGCCGACGCTGACGCCAACGCCGGTCGGCACGATTGTGGCGAACGCACCGCCGGAGACGTGTAACACGCCGGAACAAGCCATGCTGCAAATCCCGGCGAACGGCATGATCGTGTTCGAGCCGATTGCCGTCGTCGGCGTGGCGACGAGTGACAACTTCTCGTTCTATCGCTTCGAACTGAAGGGCGAATCGACCTCCGGTAACTTCGCCACGATTGGCGTGGACGGCACCCAGCCGCAGGCACAGATGGGCGAGTTGGGTCAGTTCGTGCCGAGCTTCTACACGCCGGGCGAGTATCAATTCCGGGTTTCGGTGTTCGACACTACTAACGCGCTGCGCGCTTCGTGTACCGTGACGATCTACATCAGCGAGCCGATCCCGACGCCGACGCCGCTGAGCGCAGGAGGATCATCCTGAGACCGACGCTGGCGTTGGTCGGGGCAGGCAAAGTCGGCGAAGCGCTGGCGCGGCTGTTGGCGGTGCGCGGCTACACGATCACGACGATTTACAGCCGGACGTTCACTCACGCGGCAGCGCTGGCAGAGGCGGTCGGGGCGCGAGCGGTCGAGGCGCTCGCCGAAATCGACGCCGATCTGGTGCTGCTGACCGTGCCCGATGACGCGATCACAGCAACGGCAGCGGGACTAACGGGTTGTACAGGGAAAGCCGCGATTTACACGTCAGGCGCGCATGATGCGACGCGTCGCTTGGCGATCTTAGCGGAACGGGGCTTTCAAGTTGGAAGTCTGCACCCGGCGTATCCGTTCGCGGACGTGGAGACGGCGATCAGCGGGCTGCCCGGTTCGACCTTCGCGGTCGAAGCGCAGGATGAGCCGCTGCGAAGCTGGATGTTCGAGCTGGTGGCGGCGCTCGATGGGCGGGCGCTGGCGATCCCGCCGGGGGGCAAGGCGATCTATCACGCGGCTCTGGTGATCGCCAGCAACTACACCGTCACGCTGTACGCGCTGGCGGAGTCGCTGCTGACCGGATTAGGCGCGGACAAAGCCGCCGCCGACGCGGCGCTCGACGCGCTGCTGGCGGGGACGGTCGCGAATCTCAGGGCGCGGGGCGTGCCGGACGCTCTGACGGGTCCGCTAGTGCGGGGCGACGCCGGAACGATTGCGGCGCATCTCGCGGCGCTCAGCGCTGTTGACGGCGAGATCTCCGAGCTATACCGGCAGTTGGCGCGCTCGACGCTGCCGCTGGTGCGGGCGCGGGGGACGGCGACGGAGGAAATCGAGCGGTTGCTCGAAGCAGAGATAGCGCAAAGCGGCATTGCCGCAGAGCAGGAAACAAAAGAAAATCATGCGAATTACAGTTCGTGACATCCAGAAAATGAAAGTCGAGCACCAGCCAATCGTGATGCTGACGTCCTACGACGCCATGAGCGCGCGCGTCAGCGAGGCGGCGGGCGTGCCGATGCTGCTGGTCGGGGACACGCTGGGCATGGTGATTCAGGGACACGAGTTCCCGATCCCGGTAACGCTCGACCACATCATCTACCACGCCAGCATCGTCACGCGGGTGACGAACAAGGCGCTGGTGGTCGGCGACATGCCGTTTATGAGCTATCACGTCAGCATCGAGCAGGCGCTGACCAACGCCGGACGGCTGATGCAGGAGAGCGGCGTTAACGCGATCAAGATGGAAGGCGGCGAGTTGCTGGCGGAGACGATTGATCGCGTGGTCGACGCCGGAATCCCGGTGATGGCGCACGTCGGCTTGATGCCGCAGAGCGTCTACAAAGTCGGCGGTTTCCGGGTGCAGGGGCGCGATCTCGACACCGCCAAGCAGTTGATCCGTGACGCGCAGGCGGTCGAGGCGGCGGGCGCGTTCGCCGTCGTACTCGAATCGGTGCCAGCGGAACTGGCTGAGTTAATCACGCGGCGGCTGCACATCCCGACGATTGGGATCGGCGCGGGCGCTGCCTGTGACGGTCAAGTGCAGGTTTTCCACGACATCCTCGGTTTGTTCGACGAGTTCGTCCCGCGCCATACCAAGCAGTTCGCGCAGTTGGGTACGGCGATGCGCGAGGCGGTAGGCGCTTACGTCCACGACGTACAGGCGGGCACGTTTCCAACTGCCGAGAACAGCTTTACCATGAAAGCCGAGATCATCGCTGCGCTGCGCACGGATGGGGAGGACAATGGCGGGTAAGACACGGCTGCATCAAGTGAAGACCATCGAGGGGCTGCGAGCGGCGCGGCTGAAGATGAAAGGGAAGGTCGGTCTGGTGCCGACGATGGGGGCGCTGCACGCCGGACATCTGGCGCTGGTCGAGGCGGCGCGGGCGGAAAACGATCACGTGGTCGTGACGATTTTCGTCAATCCGACCCAATTCACGCCGGGCGAGGACTTCGACGCCTACCCGCGCGACTTGGATCACGATCTCGCGCTGCTGGAACAGGCGGGCGTCGACCTCGTGTTCACGCCGTCGCCGGAGGAAATCTACCCGGAAGGCTTTCAAACGCTGGTCGACGTCGAGTTCGTGTCGATGGGGCTGGAAGGTGAGCGCCGTCCCGGTCACTTTCAGGGTGTGGCGACGGTGGTCAGCAAGCTGTTCAATCTGGTGCAGCCGCAGACCGCCTACTTCGGGCAGAAGGATGCGCAGCAAGTGGTCGTGCTGCGGCGGTTGGTGCGCGACCTGAACTTCCCGGTCGAAATCGCGGTTTGCCCGACGGCGCGCGCCGCTGATGGGCTGGCGCTGAGTTCGCGCAATGCCTACTTGAGCGCGGCGGAACGCGAAGCAGCGACCGTGCTCTATCGCTCGCTGCGGGCGGCTGCCGATGCTTACGAAAAAGGCGAACGAACCCCGGCGCGGCTGCGCGAGATCATCCAAGCCGTGCTGAACGCCGAGCCGCTGGCGCTGGTCGATTACGTCGCCGTGACGGAGCCGCACCTGCTGCGCGGCGTCCACGCAAGCGACTGACGATCCGCTGTTGGTGATACTGGTGGTCAAGATCGGCGCGCCGCATCTGCTCGACAACTGTCTTCTGCCGTGGTCGCTCAATGACCGGGCGGGGCTGACGGCGACGTTGGGGGCGTAGATACATAGTGGTTGGGGTAGGGGCGTAACATGTTACGCCCCTACAAGATACCCTTTACGACGCGGGGCGTTCTTGCCTAACATTAATTCGTTTCTGAGGCGATTCTTGCGATCCTTCGCGTATAGTGAAGCGGTATAGAACTAGAACACGAACGGACAAAGCAATGTTCTTCGACGCTAACTACCTGATTTGGGTCTTCGTGCCGACGCTGCTGCTGTCGTTTGCGGCGCAGGCATTTGTCAAATCGGCTTACAGCAAGTGGAGCAACGAGCGCAACAGCGCGGGCTTGACCGGGGCGCAGGTCGCGGAGCGGATTTTCGCGCGCACCGACGTGCAGAGCCTGCCGTTGGAAGGCGTACAAGGTCAATTGAGCGATCATTACGATCCGGGCGCGGGCGTCGTGCGGCTGTCGCAGGGGATCGCTACCGTGCCGTCGGTGGCGGCGATGGCGGTGGTCGCGCACGAACTGGGGCACGTCGAGCAGCATCAGCAGAATTCGGTGCTGATCCAGATGCGCAACTTCCTCGTGCCGGGCGTCCAACTGGCTCCGCAGATCGGCTACATCATGATTTTCGCGGGCTTGTTCCTGCAAATCACCGGCTTGATCTACGCCGGGATCGTGCTGTTCGGCGTGATGGTCGTCTTCATGCTCTTGACGCTGCCGGTCGAGATCGACGCGAGTCGACGCGGGATTGGGCTGCTGCGGCAGAGCGGTTTGCTGATCTCTGATCAGGACGCCAGCGGTGCGCGTCAAGTGCTGACGGCGGCAGCGCTGACTTACGTCGCGGCGGCGGTCTCGGCGGTTTTGCAGTTGGTCTACTTCATCGGACTGGCGAACCGGCGACGGTAAAACCTGACCTCACCCCCCAACCCCCTCTCCGTGAGGCGAGGGGGAGAACCATCCTATGCAAAGAGCGCCCGGTCTAACCGGGCGTTTTTGATTCTACTGGAAGTTGTTCTGATCCATCTTGTGGCGCAGGCGGCGAATGCGTCCCTGACGGGGACGAATGCGGCTGATCGTCTCTCCTGCTTGATGGCTCATGCGATTGATGCGGGCGCGCCACCACGCGACGGCATAGCTGACTTGACGGCGCTGGCGGTTGAAGGTGATGGCGCTGCGTTCGTCAGCGGCGGCTGATCCCCATTGGACGACCATCGACGCCCACGTTAAGCCGCCGCCGAAGCCGACGAAGACGATGTAGTCGTTCGCTTCGACCCGTCCCTGCTGAATCGCCTCGCAGAGCGCAATCGGGATCGACGCTGCCGAGGTGTTGCCGTAGCGGTCGATGTTGCTCATAAAGAGCGAGTCGTCAACTTTGAGCGCGCGGGCGGCGGCGTGCATGATGCGGGCGTTCGCCTGATGGGGGACGATCAGCTTGATGTCTTTGATCGTCAGCCCGGCGAGGTCGAGCGCCTGATTGATGCTCTCACCGATTACGCGGGTGGCGAACTTGTAGACCTCGCCGCCGTTCATGTGCATCTTGCCGAATTTGTAACCGCTGGACAGCACCGGGATGTCGCCCACGTCGATGCTGCCGAAGGTGGGAATGCCGAGCATGTCGCCGCCCGAACCGTCGGAGCGGAGCACGGCGGAGAGTACGCCGCCGTCGACCGGGCTGGCGCTGAGGACGACCGCGCCTGCGCCATCGCCGAACAGGATGCAGGTGCCGCGATCCTGCCAGTCGAGGACGCGGCTCATGGTCTCCGCGCCGATCACGACTGCCGTCTGAATCCGCCCGGAGCGGATCGCCTGAGCCGCCATATCGACGCCGTAGACGAAGCCGGAGCAAGCCGCGCTCAAGTCAAAAGCGCCCGCCTTGTTCGCGCCGAGCCACGACTGAATCAGGCTGGCGGTGCTGGGAAAGACGTGTTCCGGCGTCGAGGTGGCGACGATGATCATGTCGATCTCGGCGGGCAGCACGTCGGAGACTTCGAGCGCATTCTGCGCAGCTTTCAAGCCGAGCGTCGCCGTCGTGTCGTGCTCTCCGGCGATACGGCGCTCGCGGATGCCAGTCCGCGCCTGAATCCATTCATCCGAAGTCTCGACAATCGCGGCGAGGTCGTCGTTGGTCAGGATGTTGTCGGGGACTGCCATTCCCCAGCCCACGATGTGCGCGTATATGGGTTCGGCATGGGACGGTACGCCCCGATTACGTGTGACCATTCGCGTGGTATTTCGAGAAAATCAGGACGGCGTTGTGCCCGCCAAATCCGAACGAGTTGCTCATGGCGTAGTCGATGTTCTTGGCAACGCCGACGTGCGGGGTGTAGTTGAGATCACACTCCGGGTCAGGATTGTCGAGATTGACGGTCGGTGGGATGAAGCCCTCGTTGATCGCCTTGATCGTGAAGACTGCCTCGACTGAACCGGCTGCGCCCATCAAGTGCCCGGTGACGGATTTGGTGGAACTGATCGGAATCTCGTATGCCTGCTCGCCCAGCGCGACCTTGAGCGCCAGCGTCTCGCTCTTGTCGTTGAGCGGCGTGCTGGTGCCGTGCGCGTTGATATAGTCGATGTCGCCGGGGTTGAGTTCGGCGTCTTCGAGCGCAAACTGGATCGCTTTGGCAGCGCCTTCGCCGGTTTCCAGCGGCGCGGTGACGTGGTAGGCGTCGGAGGTATGTCCATAGCCCGCGATCTCGGCGTAGATGTGAGCGCCGCGCGCTAAAGCGTGTTCCAGTGCTTCAAGCACCAGAATCGCCGCGCCTTCGGCGATCACGAAGCCGTCGCGGTCAACGTCGAACGGGCGCGAGGCGCGTTCCGGCGCATCGTTCCGGCGCGAGATGGCGGTCATGTTGTTGAAGCTGGCGATGGCAATGTCGACCAAGCCCGCCTCGGAACTGCCCGCGAGACAGGCGTCGGCTTGCCCACGCCGGATGATCTCGGTCGCTTCGCCGATGCAGTTATTGCCGGTCGCGCAGGCGGTGGAAATGGCAAAGTTTGGTCCGCGCAGCCCGTAAGCCATCGAGATTTTGCTGCAGGGCGCGTCCGGCAGCATCATCGGCACCATCAACGGACTGACGAATTTAGGTCCCTTGTCGAAGAAGGAGCGCACGCTTTCGACGATGGCGCTGATCCCACCGATGCCGGATCCGACGATACAGCCGATCTTGTAGCGGTTGTCGTCGGTGATCTCCAAGCCGGAATCTTCGAGGGCGAACTTGGCGGCGTAGAGCGCCATCTGCGTCACGCGGTCGGTGCGGCGCGCCTCCCGTTTGCCCAAGAATTCATCGGCGTTGAAGCCTTTGACCTCACCGCCGAAGTGATTTTCCAAATGTGCAGTATCGAAGCGCTGGATGGTACGAATGCCGGTTTTACCATCGGCGGCATTGCGCCAAGCCTCCTCGACGTTATTTCCGGTGGGGCAGAGGATACCCATGCCGGTCACGACAACACGCCGTTCTTTCACAGCCAACTCCCCTACAGGTTGATGAGCCAACCCGATTTATTTCAACAAACTACCCTAAGCCTAACAAAACTTTCGCATTTCACAAGATGAAACACCATTGGCGGACGGTGGTTACTCCGCTGGAACGGCTGTGATATAATCGGCGGCTTATGGAGGATGACACGATTTGATCCTTGTGACCGGGGCAACCGGGTTTGTGGGACGGCATTTAGTGGCGCGCCTGCTGGCACTCAACGCCCCGGTGCGCTGCCTGATTCCGGCACACAAAGCCGACGATTTGCCTTGGGAGCGCACGCCGGAAATCGTGGTGGGCACCATTCTCGACGAGGAAGCGCTGTTTCGGGCGGCGACGGGCGCTCACGTCGTCATCCATCTTGAGAATGCTCAGTGGTGGGGTGGTCCCCGCGATCTGGAGCGCATCGAATTGATCGGGACGCGCAACCTGATCACGGCATGCCGTGCGGCGCGCGTCGGGCGGATCATCACGTTGAGTCATCTGGGCGCGTCACCGTCGGCGGCGTACCCGCTGCTGCGCTTCAAGGGGTTGGTCGAGGACGCGGTGAAGGCAAGTGGTCTCGCCTACACGATCATCCGATCCGGGCTGATCTTTGGCGAGGACGACGCCTTCATCAATCACATCGCCATGCAGCTCACCATTGCGCCGGGCGTATTCTTGATGGCGGGGCGCGGCGAGGTCGTGCTGCACCCGATCTACATCGAGGACGTGGTTTCGGCGTTGATCGGCTGCCTTAGCGTGCTGGATACAGTCGATACCGTGATCGAAATCGGTGGACCGGAATACATCACGCTGGAAGACTTGATCAGCACGGTGATGCGCGTCTCCGGGATTCATCGCGTCGTGATCGGCGTGCCGCCGTATCTTCTGCGCTGGATCACGGCGATCACCGGGCGGATACTACCGCGCTCGCTGCTGACGCCACAGTGGTTGGACATCTTGGCGACCAACCGCACGGCGCGGCTAGGCAATATCTTTCGCTACTTCGGCGTGCATCCCCGGCGTTTTGAGGACACGCTGCTCATCTACATGCGCGGGCGGCATTATGGTTTGGAACTGGTGCGGTATACTCTCAGCCGCCGACCGAGAGTGACATAAGCGCAAAAGGTAATGAGTGACGAGCAATGAGTGATGAGAAAAAGACCTTAGCCGTCGTTCTCCTCGTCACTCATTACTCATTACTTCGAACGAATTTGGGTTGACTTTATGGGCACGATTGACATTCGACCGCTGCGGTCGCTCGACGAGCTGAGACCGGTGGTTGAACTGCAAAAAATCTACTGGGGTGAGGACGTAGAGTCGGTCATCCCGGCGCATATGCTGTTTTCGATTGCCAATCATGGCGGGCACGTGCTGACGGCGTTCGACGGCGATCATCCGGTCGGCGTGCTGATCGGCTTCTTAGGGACGAATATGCAGGAGCCGCGCCGCCCGGCGATGGCGAATTTGCAATTCGTCTCTAAGCGGATGGTGGTGCTGCCGGAGTATCGCGGGCAGGGAATCGGCTACCGGCTGAAGCTGGCGCAGCGCGATCTCGCCATCGCCGAGGGTGTGCGGCTGATTGTGTGGACGTTCGATCCGCTGCTATCGCTCAACGCTCACCTGAACATTCGCAAGCTGGGCGCGCTGTGCAGCGCCTACAGCGAGAATTACTACGGCACGTCCGAAGAAGGCGGCTTGACAACCTTCGGCATGTCGGATCGGTTGATGGTGGAGTGGTGGGTGACGAACCGGCGCGTCGAGGAGCGGATTCACGGCAACCGCAGCGATCTGACGCTGAGCCACTATCTCGAAGCGGAAACGGCGATTCTGAATCCCTCGACAGTCTCGGCGGACGGACTGCTGCTCCCCGCCGAAGAAACGACCATGCCAATTGGATCGCTGGGTCTGCTCGAAATCCCGTCGCGTTACACGGTGATCGAGGAGCGCAACGAACAATTGGCGCGCGCGTGGCGGCTGCACGCTCGCAAGCTGTTCCAAACGGTGTTCGCGCGTGGCTACATCGTCACCGACTTCTTGACTGAACAGCACGAGGGGCGCGAGCGCTCGTTCTATCTGCTGAGCTATGCTGGACCGCAGTTCGACTCGTTCAGCGTGAATTGAAGACCAGCCTCATCCCTGCTCCCTAGAAGAAGGGGAAGACAGTTACCATGACGGGGGTTGGAGAGTCAGATCGATTATTTCGAAACTAGGGGGTCGCGATGGCGCTGGAGAACAAGACAATCGGCTTTATCGGCAGCGGCGTCATGGCGGAAGCGATCATCAAGGGGCTGCTGAACGAAAAACTCTTAACCGCCGACCAGTTGATCGCTGCCGACCCGCGCGAGGATCGCGGTCACGAACTGGTCGCTCGCTATCATCTGCGCTTCACGACCGACAACGCCGAAGCCGCCGAAGCCGCCGACATCCTCGTGTTCTCGACCAAGCCGCAGGTGCTCGGTCACGTGCTGGGGTCGCTACGAGGGACGGGAGGCGCACCCTCGCTGGTGCTGAGCATCCTCGCGGGCGTGCGGATCAGTACGCTGATCGACGGGACGGGCAATCACAGCGTCGCGCGGGCGATGCCAAACACGCCCGCGCAAATCGGCGAGGGGATCACGGTGTGGACGGCGACGCCGGACGTGCCGGAAAGCGAGCGCGAACAGGCAAAAGTACTGCTTGGTGCGCTGGGCGAAGAACTCTACATGGACGACGAGAAATTCCTCGACATGGCGACGGCGCTCAGCGGGACGGGTCCCGCTTACGTCTTCCTCTTTATGGAAGCGCTGATCGACGCGGGGGTACACATGGGCTTCTCGCGGCGCGACGCCGAGCGGTTGGTGCTGCAAACGGTGCGCGGCTCGGTCGATTTCGCGCGGCAGTCGGGGATGCACCAAGCCGAACTGCGCAATCAAGTGACCAGCCCCGGCGGAACGACCGCTGAAGCGCTCTACAAGCTGGAGAAAGGTGGAATGCGGACGGTCTTGTCGCAGGCGGTCTACGCCGCCTATCGCCGCTCGGTCGAGTTGGGCAAGGCGCAGGAAAAGAAGGATAAGAGTTAGCCGGATGACATGTGCTAGTTTCCTACAGCTATAATTTCGTTCGTGAAAAAGTGGACAAATAGCGTGGCATCGTTTAAAATTGCATATACAGCACAGATTGCTTAAGCTAAACTGCATAATTGGTCTTTCAGTGCCCGCCTGCGCCGGCACTTGGAGCAAGTAGTTCTATAACTGTCCTTCTACGTTTAGGAGACGCAAATGGCGGACATCTCCAGCAATATTTCCGAATCGCTTCTCAGCGTAATTAACGATTACAAACCCAGCCTCGAATCGGTCGAAGTTGGCTACGTTGAAGAAGTTGGCGACGGTATCGCTCGTGTGAGCGGGATGAACGACATCCGCTTCAGCGAACTCGTGCGCTTCAGCAACGGCGCGGCGGGGATCGCTTTCAATCTTGAAGCCGATAACGTCGGTGTCATCATCTTGGGCGAATACGACACGATCAACGAGGGCGACGAAGTGCGCCCGCTTGGTCGGATCGCCTCCATTCCGGTCGGGATGGGCTTGGTCGGTCGCGTCGTCAATGCGCTGGGCGAACCCGTTGACGGTCGGGGACCCGTCCCGCAGGACGAGTTCTACAACGTCGAGCGGATCGCGCCCGGTGTAATGCAGCGGCGCAACGTGTACCAGCCGGTGCAGACGGGTATCGTCTCAATCGACGGCTTGACGCCAATTGGACGCGGTCAGCGCCAGCTGATCATCGGCGACCGCCAGACGGGCAAGACCGCGCTGGCGATTGACACGATCCTCAACCAGAAGGGTAAAGACCTGTATTGCATTTACGTCGCCATCGGCAAGCGGCGCGGCGAGATTGCGCGGTTGGTGGCGCTGCTAGAGCAGTACGGCGCGATGGAGTACACCACCGTCGTCGCGGCGACGGCTTCGGACTCGGCGGCGATGCAGTACATCGCGCCGTATTCGGGCTGCGCGATTGGCGAGTGGTTCATGGAAAATGGCAAGCACGCGCTGGTGGTCTACGACGACCTCTCCAAGCACGCTTGGGCGTATCGTCAGGTTTCGCTGCTGATGCGCCGTCCGCCGGGACGTGAAGCGTATCCCGGCGACGTATTCTATCTGCACAGCCGCCTGCTGGAACGCGCCGCTCAGTTGAGTGAGGCGCGCGGCAATGGCAGCTTGACAGCGCTGCCGGTCATTGAAACGTTGCTCGGCGACGTGTCGGCGTATATCCCCACCAACGTGATCTCGATCACGGACGGGCAGATTTTCCTTGAAGGCGAGTTGTTCAACGCGGGTCAACGTCCGGCGATCAACGTCGGTATCAGCGTGAGCCGGGTGGGTGGCGACGCGCAGACGAAGGCGATGAAGAAGGTCGCCGGTGGTTTGCGGCTCGACCTCGCGCAGTTCCGCTCGCTGGCAGCGTTCGCGCAGTTCGGGTCGGACCTCGACAAAGCAACTCAGCGCCAACTGGATCGTGGGTTGCGTCTGACGGAACTGCTCAAGCAGCCGCAGTATCAGCCGCTATCGCTGACCGACGAAGTGGCGGTTCTGTTCGCCGGAACGCGCGGTCTGATCGACAACGTGCCGGTGGATCGCGTCAAGGAATGGCAAACTGCTTTCCTACGCGCCTATCATGGGCAGTACAGCGACATTGCCAACACCATCGAGACCGAGAAAGTGGTGTCCGACGAAACGGAACAAAAGCTGCGGAGCGCCATCGAAGCATTCAACGCGACTTGGAGCTAAGGCTCGCCGTGAGGAGGAATAGATGGCAAGCGCACGCGAAGTAAGAAATCGCATTCGCAGTATCAAGAATATCGGGCAGATCACCCGCGCGTTAGAAGCTGTATCCGCGTCGCGGGTGCGGAAGGCGCAAGCGCGCGTGCTGGCTAGCCGCGCCTTCGCCGAGAAGGCGTGGGAGATCCTGCTGAACGTGCAGGCGGCGGCGACCAAAGGCGTCCCGCTGCATCCACTGCTGACTCAGCGTAGCGAAGTCAACAACGTCATGATCGTGTTGATCTCGTCGGATCGCGGGTTGAAGGGAGCCTTCAATACCAACATCATCCGGGTGGCGCGCCGCTTCCAACAGCGTATGAATACGCCAACCCAGTACGTGACCGTCGGACGGAAGGGGCGCGACGCGCTGATCCGCATCCACGAGAACGTGATCGCCGAATTCAGCAATCCAGCCGACATCACGCTGGCGCAGATTTCGCCGATTGTGCGTCTGGCAATTGACTCGTTTCTGAGCGGCGAAGTCGACGAGGTATTCCTCGCTTACACTGACTTCGTCAACACGCTGACGCAAAAGCCGCGCGTCTCGCGCCTGCTGCCGTTGATCCCGTATCAGACGGACGATCAGGCAGTGGCGGAGTTCATCAAGGACGTGCCAGTGGTGACGACCGGCGCAGCCGATTACGAGTACGAGCCGAGCGCCGCGGCAATCCTCGACGAGATCGTCCCACGCTTTACGATGCTCCAGTTGTATCAGGCGATTCTGGAAAGCCAAGCCAGTGAGCATTCGGCGCAAATGGTGGCGATGCGAAACGCGACCGATAACGCCGCCGGGTTGGTCGAAGACCTCACACTGGTCTACAACAAGGCTCGGCAGTCGGGGATCACGAGTGAAATCCTCGACATTGTGGGTGGCGCTGAGGCGCTGCAAAATTCGATTGACAAAGCGACGAAAAAGATTGAGAGCGACCTAGCTGCCCACACCCGCAACGCTCAAGCCGTTGTCGAGCAGCAGTCCTAGAGGAGCGAGTAGATGAGCGAGATTCTGGGCAAGATTACCCAAGTTTTGGGCGCGGTGGTGGACGTGGAGTTTCCGCAAGATGAACTGCCGAACATCTATGACGCCATCCGCGTTCCCCGTGCGGATAACGATGATTTGATCCTTGAGGTGCAGCTTCACCTCGGACACAACGCTGTCCGAACCGTAGCCATGGACACGACCGACGGCTTGCAGCGCGGTGTCGATGCTTTTGCGACCGGCTCGCCGATCACCGTGCCGGTTGGACAGGCGTCACTGGGGCGTGTGTTCAACGTGCTCGGTCGCCCGGTCGACTTGGGCGCAGAGCTTCCGGCGGATACGCCGCGCCGCTCGATCCACGCCGATGCGCCGGATTTTGAAGACCAGACGACTCACATCGAAATCTTCGAGACCGGCATGAAGGTTATCGATCTGATCGCGCCGATGACGAAGGGCGGCAAGACCGGCATCTTCGGCGGTGCGGGCGTGGGCAAGACCATCACCATTCAGGAATTAATCAACTCGATTGCCACTGAGCACTCCGGCTTGTCGGTGTTCGCCGGTGTCGGCGAGCGCACCCGTGAAGGTACGGCGCTCTACTACGAAATGGAAGAAGCGGGCGTGCTGCCCAAGTTGGCGATGACCTTCGGACAGATGAATGAGCCGCCGGGCGTGCGTCTGCGCGTGGCGTTGACGGGCTTGACGATGGCGGAATATTTCCGTGACGAAGGGCGCGACGTGCTGCTATTCATCGACAACATCTTCCGTTACTCGCTGGCGGGCGCGGAAGTCTCGGCGCTGCTCGGACGTATGCCTTCGGCGGTCGGTTATCAGCCGACGCTGGCGGACGAGATGGGGCAGCTTCAGGAACGCATCACCTCGACCCAGACCGGCTCGATCACCTCGATGCAGGCGGTCTACGTCCCGGCAGACGACTATTCCGACCCTGCGCCGGTGGCGGTGTTCACGCACCTCGACGGAACGATTGCGTTGGAACGCTCGATTGCGTCGCGCGGGCTGTTCCCGGCGGTCGATCCGCTGGGCAGTACCAGCAAGATTCTCGACCCGCTGATCGTCGGCGAGGAGCATTACCGTACCGCCCACGACGTGCAGCAGGTGCTTCAGCGTTACAAGGACTTGCAGGACATCATCGCTATTCTGGGTATCGACGAATTGTCGGACGACGACAAGCAGTTGGTGGCGCGCGCCCGTAAGATCGAAATGTTCCTCAGCCAGCCGTTCAAGGTCGCCGTGCAGTTTACGGGTCGTGAAGGCAAGTACGTTCGCATCAAGGACACAATTCGCGGCTTCCGCATGATCCTTGACGGCGAAGTCGATCACATCGCCGAGCAGGACTTCTACATGGCGGGCGCAATCGAGGACGTGCTGGCGCGCCACGACGCAGCTGAGAAAGCTGGTTAAGCCATGCCAATCGCGGTTGAAATTGTCACGCAGGAGAAAATCGTGTTTTCGGAGCCGGAAGCGGACATGATTATCGTCCCCGGTTCGGAAGGGCAAATGGGCATCCTGCCGCGTCACGCGCCGGTGCTGACGACACTCGCCTTTGGTGAGCTGATCGTCCGCAAAGGGAAGGCGGAGGAAAGCTTCGCCATCTACGGCGGCGTCGTGGACATCCGCCCGACGAAAGTCGTCGTGCTGGCGGATCTGGCGGAGTCGTCATTCGAGATCGACGCCGCCGCCGCCGAAGATGCTCGCGAGCGGGCAGCAAAGCTGATGGAAGAAGGCGTACCCGAAGAAGAGAACCGCCAAGCGGTGCTGACGCTGCGCCGCGCCGAACTCGCGCTCAAGATTCAGCGGCGGGTGCAGTCGCGCGGCAGTGCCGTGCTCCGCATCATGGAAGACACGGAAGAACGCGAGTAGGGGTAGCAGCAACTCGCATCCCGAACGCCACACCGGGTCTGCCTCGACAAAACTCGCCGTAGGGCGGGGGTGGGTTGAAGACGGGTTTCTCCCCTGACGTATCAACGACGCCCGGACGACGATCATCGTTCGGGCGTCGTGCTGCATGGTATAATGGCGCGATAACGTCGCCGGACAGGGCGGAGCGCCCGCCAGATGAGCTGCTGCTATGGGAATGTTTGACAAACGACTGGGCGTTGATCTGGGTACGATCAACGTCCTGATTTATGAAAACGAGCAGATCGTGCTGCAAGAACCGGCGCTGGTCGCGCTGACCACCGAGGACGAACGGATCGTCGAGATCGGGCAGCCTGCCCGCGAGATGCTGGGGCGGGTGGACGAAGAAGACATTCAGGTGATCCGACCGCTGCAAAACGGCGTGATCGCGGACTACGAAGTCACCGAGGCGATGCTGCGGCATTTCTTTGGCAAGGTCGCCGGGCGGGTACGCTTCTTCAAGCCGACGGTAATGATCTCCGTCCCTTACGGTGTGACCAGTGTCGAGCGGCGGGCGGTTCACGAGGCTGCATTGGCGGCGGGAGCACGCGAAGCTTTCCTGATCTCCGAGCCGTTGGCGGCGGCAATTGGCGCGGGGCTTCCGGTGGGGACGCCCGCCGGAGATATGATCGTCAACGTCGGCGGTGGCGTCACCGAGGCGGCGGTGCTGACGATGAACAACATCGTGCGGGCGGAAAGCGGGCGGATCGGCGGGCTGCGGATCGACGATGCGATCATCAGCTACGTGCGCCGGAAATACAACCTAACAATTGGTCAGCCGACCGCCGAGTCGGTCAAGATTCAGGTGGGGGCGGCGGTGCCGCTCACCGAAGAACTGACGATGGAACTGCAAGGACGCGACAACGTCAGCGGGCTGCCGCGCACGATCACGATCAGCACGGGGGAGATCGTCGAAGCTATCGAGGAAGTGCTGCACGAGATCGCCGGGGTGGTGCGCGCGGTGCTCGGCAATACGCCGCCGGAACTGGCATCGGACATCATCGACCGGGGAATCGTGCTGACGGGCGGCGGGGCGCTGCTGCGCGGGCTGGATCAGTTCCTGACCCGCGAGACGGGTGTCCCCGTGTATCGAGCGGACAACGCGCTGATTGCGGTGGCAGTCGGAGCGGGGCGTGCCCTGAACGACCCGGCAATACTGCGCCGGATCGCTCAAGGAGTTTAGATCAGGTAATAGGTCATGCGCTGAAGATGGATCACCGGGTCGATGTACTGAACGTGGACGTTTTCGGGAACGTTCAGGTTGATCGGCGCGTAATTCAAAATGGCGCGGACGCCAGCTTCGATCAACTGATCGGCAACGGCTTGGGCGTTTTCGGCGGGTACGGCGATCATGGCGATTTTAATGCCGTTCTCGCTGATCGTCTTGCCGATGTCTTCAATCGGTCGGATGGCAAAACTGCCAATCTTCTTGCCGATTTTCTCCGGAGCATTGTCGAAAACGTAACCGATGTGAAAACCGCGTTCGGCGAAGCCTTTGTAGCGCGCAACCGCGCTGCCGAGATCGCCCGCGCCGACCAGCGCCACCTGCCAATCACGCTCGACCTTCAAGACTTGACGCAGTTGGTCTTTCAGGAAGGCGATCTTGTAGCCGGTCCCCTGCTTGCCAAAGCCGCCGAAGTGCGACAGGTCTTTGCGAATTTGCGCCGAACTGATTCCCAACCGCTTGCCAAGTTCATGCGAGGAGGTGACTTCTTCGCCTTCTTGCGATAAACGCTCAAGCGCGCGGAGGTACACCGGCAGACGACTAATCACGATGTCTGGAATAGGTGACGGCATAATGCCCGGTTCTCCTGCTGTCAACAGTTGTTTGTGAAAGATGACACATCCAATATTATCATTATGCTGTACTTCACGCCAGCTTAATATGAAAATGGTTCGAGCATTCAGCTTTTGTGGCGCAGTTGTGCGCTATGATGGGTCTATGGACGAGTCGGTGAGCGATGTCGGTTAGGCGATCTTTACTGGTGCTGACGCTGGTCGTTGTCATGCTGCCGCTGGCGATCTTCGCCGCGAGTATGCAACGGGCGACGCCGAGCGCTGCACCGAACATCAAGACTTACACGGTCGAGCGAGGCGACGTGAATTCGACGGTTTCGGCGATTGGGGCGGTCGAAGCCGCGCAGTCGGTACGCTTGAGCTTCAACGCGCCCGGTCGGGTAGTCGATCTGCCGGTCGAGGCGGGCGGGGTCGTTCACGCGGGCGATGTGCTGGCGCGGCAGGCGGACGACGTGCAGCAGATCGCGCACGACCGGGCGGACCTCGCGCTGCAACTTGCTCAGCTTCAAAAGGATCGGCTGCTGGCGGGTCCCGACGAAGCGCAGATCGCCGTCGCGGAAGCCAACGTCGCCAGCGCACAGGGCGCAGCCAACAGCGTCCAGAACGCCGTCTCTGCCGATGATCTGCGGGCGGCTCAGTTGGCTTACGATCAGGCACAGCAAGCGCTGGCGGACGCACAGCACGCGCGCGCTTTCGGAAACGGGACGCAGACGCAGATCGATCTGCTGGATGCGAAAGTGGGCGAAGCGACTTTCAACGCCGAGATTGCACGGTTGAACCTCGGGTCCCTCCAGAATGGCAGCCCGGCGCAGGTCAACGCCGCTTACGCCCGCGTCGCGCAGGCGCAGAGCGAACTCGACCGGCTGCGAGCCGGGGCGAGCGATGCTGAAATCGAGCGGGCGGATGCTGCCATCGCGCAGGCGCAGATTGGGCTGGATCGGGCGCAGACGGCGCTGGATCGGACGGCGCTGACCGCCCCGTTTGACGGGATCGTGACGAGCGTCAACGTCGAGGTCGGATCGCTGGTTGCGCCGGGAGTGGCGGTGGTCGAGATTGCCGACTTAGCGCCGCTGCATTTAGTGGTGCAGGCGGACGAGATCGACGTGCGGCAAATCGCTGCCGGGATGCCCGCGCGCGTGCGGCTCGACGCGCTGCCGGACAGCGAACTAGCGGCGACGATTGCGTCGATTGCGCTGGTGCCGAACAATGACAACGGCATCGTCAGCTACGACGTCACGGTGACGCTCGACGACGACGATCCGCGCGTCCGCGTCGGCATGACTGCGGACGCGGCGATCATCGTGGACTCGCAGGTGGGCGTATTGGTCGTGCCTAACCAGTACATCCGGCTGGATCGCCAACGTGGTCAGGCTTACGTCAACGTGGTCGGCGCGGACGGCAGCCTGCACGAAGTGCCGGTGACGCTCGGCTTGCAGGGGCAGGATCGCAGCGAGATCGCCGCCGGGTTGAGCGAGGGCGACGTGATTGGCATCGATTTGTCCGCTGACAGTATCAGCTTGTTTGGAAGCTAGGTGATGAGACGGATTTTGGTGATCGTCGGGGTGCTGGTTGTGGTCGGCGGTGGGTTGGCGCTAGCGCGACAGACGTTCCAAACCGGCAGCGCGGACGGTTCGGCGGCGCAGCAAATCCTCGACGAGACGACGGCACAGATCGGCAGCCTGCGCTTGACGGTCAGCGCGACCGGAGCGGTCACGCCGGCGAGACAGGTAGCGCTGCTGTTCGAGTTCGAGCGGGATCGTCCAAGCTGTGTTGGTCGAGGTGGGCGATCAGGTGCAGGCGGGCGATGCGCTGGCGATGCTTGACACGACCGATTTGGAGTCGGCGTTGGAGGAAGCGCAGGTCGCCTTCGACGTGCAGCGTATCGCCTACGAAGCGTTGGTCAGTCCCCCGCGCGAGACCGACGCAGCAGCGGCGCGGGCAGCGCTCAATACGGCGCTGGCAGCGCTCAACGCGGCGTACAGCAGTGTCAACCCAAATCAGGCGGAGATTGCCCAGCTTCAGAGCGAGATCGCGCGCAACCGGCTGTGGCAAGCGCAGCTTCAGCGCGACTCGGCGGCGAACGCCAGCGGCTTCACGCCGGACATCTCCGGCTTGATCCCCGACGGCGTGGACGTGCCGCCGGACGTGGTCAACCAGATCAATCAGGGGTTATCCGGGCTGATCCCGTCGGCATCAGCGCCGGACGCGAGCAGTTTTGATCCGGGGCTGCGACAGGCGCAGTACGGCGTCGAGATCGCGGACGCGAATGCCGCCGCTGCCGCCGACCAAACCGCCGATCCCGGCAGCGTCGGGGCGGCGAACGCGGCGGCAGTGCAAGCGCGCGCGGCGCTCGATCAACTGGAGAACGGTCCCAATGACTTCGACTTGCAGACGGCGGAAATCAACCTGAGCATGGCGCAGCTTGCGGTCGATCAGGCGCAGGCGGCGCTCGACCGGGCGACGCTGGTCGCGCCATTCGACGGCGTGATCGCGCAGAATAATCTGGTCGTGGGCGAACTGCCGCCGAGCAACAATGCGGCGCTGGTCTTGATCGACGACGGCAGACTGTACGTCGACCTCGCCATC
Organism: uncultured Chloroflexia bacterium; assembly: GCA_963826685.1. Lineage (GTDB taxonomy): Bacteria > Chloroflexota > Anaerolineae > Aggregatilineales > Phototrophicaceae > Flexifilum. The sequence continues at coordinate 715,430 of CAWGYC010000017.1, forward strand.
GACGAGACCGACGTGGTGAAAGTGGCGGTGGGACAGGCGGTCGAGTTCAATTTCGACGCGCTGCCCGGCTCGGTCATCACGGGGACGGTGACGCGCGTGGCGGTGACGCCGACCGTCGCCGGACAGTTGGTGACTTATCCCGTGCGGGTGACGCTCGATCCGACGGACGAACCCGTGCGGATCGGCATGAGCGCGACGGCGACGATCATTCTTGACGAATTGCAGGACGTGATGGTGCTGCCGAACCGCTTCATCCGCATCGACCGGACGACGCAGCGAGCTTACGTCACGGTTGCCGACGAGAGCGGACGGACAACCGAGAGTCAGGTTGAACTGGGTTTGCGGAGTGACATCGACAGTGAAATCAGCTCCGGGCTAGAACCCGGTCAGCGGGTGGTGCTGCTTCCGCGCGCCGCATTTGATCCGTTGGGTGGCTAAGGTGGACGTCAAAGAGGAATGATTTTCATGCGAAAATTCTTGCTGCTGATCATCACCGCTGTGCTTCTACTGCCGGGCGTCGCTCAGGCGCAGTCGGATTCGTCGTGCGGGACGCTGGCGGCTGCCGACTGCACCATCCTGACCGCTTCGCAAACGGCGATGGCGGGCTTGAAGTCAGCGAATTTCAATCTACGGTTTACGCTGCATACCGCGAATCTGCCGGAGGGCGACCTTGAGATTTTGGCAATTGGCAGTGGCGCCTATCACGTCGACGTCCCGGCGTGGAACAACCGGCTTTCGTTCGCCAATGCGCGGGCGTTCGTGCGCTACGTCGTCGAATATCTGCGCGATGTGAGTGCCAGCCTCAACCTGACGGTTTCGGCGCAGAGCGGTAGCGACGTCGAAGCGGCAGCGCTGCAAATACGGCTGGTGGACAGTGTGGCTTATCTCAACCTCGGCGGGCTGCGCTCGCTGCTTGGCGATTCGCGGCTCGACGGCTGGGGTGGCATCGAGCTTGAAGCCCTGTTGCGGCTCATGCTCGATCAAGACGCGCAGGTTTTCGACGCATTCATGAATGGCACGGACGTCGCGGCGGTCAGTCCAGCCGATACGTCCACTTGGCTGGACCTCCGTCGGGTGAAGTCGGCTGAACCCGGCATTGCGATCTTTGAGACCCGCCTAAAGTTGAGCGATCTGCTCGAAGACCCTGCCGTTGCTGAAGCCTATCGCCAGCAGCTTGGACCGGGGCAGAGCAGTGCCCAAGTCGACATGCTGATCCCGCTGATGCAGATGATCGTCGGCGACTCGGAGATTGTCATGCAGCAGCGCATCCGCTTGAGCGATCACTATCTGCAATCGGTCGATCTGAGTTATGACCACGACCTCGACCGCTTCACTCAAGGGCTGCTGTTCCCGGACGTGGGAACCTCGCAGCCGCTTCACGTCGACTTTAGCTATCAGCTTGAATACAACCATTTTGACGACGCACCGCTGATCGCCGTGCCGGACGACGTGCTGGACATCCTCGATTACGACGGTCTGCGCCGGTTGATCGTCGGGGGCGGTTCGCCGCTTTGAGCCACTTGCAGCCGTAAACGATGAATCTGTTCGAAAGCGTCCGCATCGCTCTGGGCAGCCTGCTAATCAACCGGCTGCGGGCGGTTTTGACGACGCTGGGCATCATCATCGGCGTGGGCGCGGTGATCGGTCTGGTGAGCCTCGGTCGCGGCGTCGAACACTTCGTCCAGTCGGAATTTCAGGCGTTAGGATCAAATGTGCTCTTTGTGTTCTCATCCGCGCCGACCAGCGGGACGCGCACGACGATCCAGCCGATCAGCACGCTGGAGGGCGAAGCGCTGGCGAATCCGATGAACGCGCCGAGCATCCGCCGGGTGGCGATGGAGTACAGCATCCCGGCGCTGGTCGCGGCGGGGGCGAACGCGGCGCAAACCGTCGTGACCGGGACGACGCCCAACTGGGGCGACGTGCGCAGTTGGTATCCGCAGTTGGGCACGTTCATCAGCGCGGAGGACGTCGACAACGCGGCGCGGGTGGCGGTGCTGGGCACGACGATGGTCGAGCGGCTGTTCGGCGACAAGACGTTCGATCCGGTCGGGCAGGTCATACGCATCAATCAGCGCGTGTTCACGGTGATCGGCGTGCTGACCGAGCAGGGCGGCGGATTGGGCGCGCTGGGCGACCAGAACGAAGTCGTCTACATCCCGCTCTCGACGGCACAGACGCGGCTCGACCGCGCCCGCACGCGCGACGGTGGCTATCAAGTGGACGTACTCGACGTGCAGGCGGTCAGCGAGGACAAGATGGAGTCGGCGTCGCTGGAGATCGAAACCTACTTGAGCGACGCGCACGACATCCACTTTCAAGGCGAGCAGGACTTTCGGATCATCAATCAGGGTGATTTGCTGTCGTCATTGGGGGCGGTCACGGGCATTCTGACGGTCTTTCTGAGCCTGATCGCCGGGATTTCGCTGCTGGTCGGCGGGATCGGCATCATGAACATCATGCTGGTGTCGGTGACGGAGCGCACGCGCGAGATCGGACTGCGCAAGGCGGTCGGGGCGCGCGGGGCGGACATTATGCTCCAATTCCTGATCGAGAGCCTGATCCTGTCGTTTCTCGGCGGCGCGTTGGGGATCGCGCTCGGCTGGCTGATCACGGTGATCGGCGGGGTGCTGGTGCCGGATTTGCAACTGGCGCTGACCGTCGACGCGGTGGTTTTGGCGACGGTCGTCAGCACGCTGATCGGCATCTTCTTTGGGCTGTATCCGGCGAGCCGCGCCGCCCGGATGCGCCCAATCGACGCGCTGCGGTTCGAGTGATGATTGGCTCGGTGCTCGAAAACGTCCGCGTCGCGCTGAGCGGGCTGCGCTCGAACAAGCTGCGCTCGGCGCTGACGATGCTCGGCATCACGATTGGCGTCGCGGCGGTGATCGTGCTGGTCTCGATTGGGCAGGCGGTCGATACCTTCGTGCGCGGGCAGTTCCTCGGTTTGGGCACCAACCTCGTGATCGTCTTTTCCGGTCAGAACGCACGCGGCGAGACGGTGCGGCTGACCTTGAACGAGGCGCGAGCACTCGACGATCCGGCGCGCGTGCCGGACGCGCTCTACGTGATGCCACAGGTCAACCTGACGCGGACGGTGACGTACAGCGGGCGCGAGTCGGCGGGACGGATTCGCGGTGTAACGCCTAACTTTCCTGAAGTCCGCAGCCGTGCCGTGACCGCCGGTCGCTTCTTCGACCAGACCGAGCTTGACGGCTTAGCGCGGGTCGCGGTGATCGGCTTGACGGTGGTTGATCGGCTGTTTCCCGACACCTATCCGGTCGGGCAGACGATCCGCATCGGCGGCGTGAACTTCCGCGTGATCGGCGTGATGGCGGAAGCCAGCAGCGTCGGCGGCTTCACCGGCGACGAGAATGACCTGATCTTCGTGCCGATCACGACGGCGCAGACCCGCTTGAGCGGCGAGCGCGACCTCAGCGGCGACCGCCCGGTCAGCAGCGTGCTAGTACAGGCGCGCGACGATCACAGCATCGACTTGGTCGCGTCGGAAATTCGCCAGACGCTGCGCGACGCCCGTAAGATCAGCTTCCGCGATGAGGACACGTTCGAAATCTTCACGCAGACCGATCTACTCAATTCGCTGGAGCAGATCACCGGGCTGCTGACGGTATTTCTCGCCATCATCGCCGGAATTTCGCTGCTGGTCGGCGGGATCGGCATCATGAACATCATGCTGGTCACGGTGACGGAACGCACCCGCGAGATCGGGCTGCGCAAGGCAGTCGGCGCGCAAAAACGAGACATCGTGCTGCAATTTTTGGTCGAGGCGATGGCGATCTCGCTGGTCGGCGGCGGGATCGGCGTTGGCATCTCGCTGGTGGGCGCGCTGCTGGTCTCGGCGCTCGCGCCGGACTTGCAGGTCACGATTGAGGGCGGAAGTGTCCTCTTGGCGACTGTTATCTCGTTTGGCATCGGCATGTTCTTCGGCATCTATCCGGCGAACCGCGCTGCCGCGCTGAATCCGATTGATGCTTTGCGCTACGAGTGAAGCGCCCGCCTCGATGCGTCTCGGCGTGTCGAATGTCACCAGATCGTAAGGAAAACCAAACTCTTTTTGCGCCAACGGTTAGAGCATCGTCGCAAGACCGGGTTTTCACTGCTACAATAATATCAGTTGAAGGCAGGAGTACGGGCATGGCGGCGAACGGCAGCAGTAAAGCAATGCTAAATGGAGTCCACGATAGTATGCTTGATGGCTTGGGGCAGCTATCGGCGTACTTTGGCTTCAGCAAGGTCATGGGACAAATGTACGGCGCTATGCTTCTGAGCGACCGTCCGCTCTGCCTTGACGATTTAGTCGAACGCTTAAGTACCTCGAAAGCGAACGCCAGCATGAATATGCGGACGCTCGAAAATTTGGGGATGGTGCGGCAGGTCTGGGTGCGCGGCAGCGGCGGGCGGCGCAAGTTTTACGAAGCCGAAACTGACTTCTGGCAGATCATCACCAATATCCTCAAGGGGCGCGAAATGCGCGACGTCGACCGCGCTATCGGTGTGATGGAGGACAACATCCGCCGTCTGCATTCACAGATGGACGTGATGGAGGAGCAAGATCGCGAACTGGCGCAGCTTTACGTCGAGCGCATCAAACAAATGCAAGGTTTGTTCGAGTTCGCCCAGATGATCATCGTCACCATTCTCGCGCGCGTCAGCGAAACCGATGCCAGCGAGATTTCGCACATCGAGATCGAGTAGAGCGGTTGCACACAACTTCCCCTTGTCGCCGGATCGTGGCTCGCCTATAATCGCGTTGATCATGGGGGAGTGGCGGAACTGGCAGACGCGCATGACTTAGGATCATGTCTCTTACGAGGTGAGGGTTCGAGTCCCTCCTTCCCCAAAAAAGCATTCTGAGAGATAAATCGGCTCACTAACGAGCCGATTTTGTTTTTCTAAGTGAAGGTGAGGGTTCGGGCGCGTGACCGCTGCTAATTGAAAAAAGATCGTAAGCTCATTACAGCCAATAGTCGCGAAACGATGAGTATGTTGCCGAAGCATTTCCAGACTTGCCTGTAGCTGAGCGAAAAAGTTGGCACTGAAGGCGGCTCCTTGGCAGCCGATCCGAGGCAAAATCGTAAACGATAGGTTTTGTCATGGTTCGTCGCACCGATTCGAATCACCGCTGGCTGACCAAGAAGAGCACAAGCGCGTCTACTTCCTGCGGCGACAGAAAGTCGAAAGTGGGCATCTGCGGTTTTGCCGCCTCATAACCGGGCGCATGATACAGTCCCGGTTGGAGTATGCTTTCACGAATATATCCAGCAGCGGTGGTCGCCTCTCCGGTGTATCCGGGGTCTTGCACGCGCTGTAACGCGGTCGTCCCAATGTGATCGTGGCTGGGCGCGGATGCACCGTGTGTTCCTGCTGCCCCGAGTTGGTGGCAGAGACCACAGTAGCGTTCGCGATAGACCTGTCGCCCATAAGTAAGCGTTGCCAAATTCGCGATGGCGGTTGCTTTCAGGTGAGGAAGCCCGGTCTTTAGGACTGAACGACTGCATCCTGCGAAAGCGAGGGTCACTGCAATCAAGCATAGAAGGGTCGCCGTTCTCATAGGCTTTGCCTGCTTTCAGAAAAGCGGATCGGGGCTGCGGCACAACGCAGCCCCGATCACACACTAGCTTTGCGGGGGTGTCGAGAGCGGCTCGCCTGCCATTTCGACCAGACCGGGATAGCGCACCACCATCCCTGCGCCGGGGATTGCCGCGCCGTTGATGCTCACGTATGCGTCGCCCGCGTCGTTGAAGGCAATCGACGTGACGAAGGGCAGCCCCTCGACCACGACTTCCGGCGTCCCGTCCTCGCGGATGCGCAGCACCGCGCCGGAGTTAAAGACGGGACCTTCCTGCGTCATGACGCCGAACTGCGTCGCGTAGAGCAGCCCGTCGGGACCCGTCTTCACGTCGGTGAGCATGGTCAAGCCGGTCGCAAAGTCGCTGACCGTGCCATCGTCCGCGACTTGCACGACCTTCGCCGAGCCGGGGATGAAGGGCGCGCCAGAGAGCAGTGATGCGTAAATCTGCCCATCGGAGCCAAAAGTCACTCCGGTTGGAACCGGGTCGGTGATCATCGCTCCGTCACGCAGCGGGTTCGGGAAAACGCCGGGCAGTCCGTCAAACACGGCGACCACTTCGATTTCGCCGGTCTCGGGGTTGAGGCGAAGGAGATCGTTGGCGGCGGCGTCGGCGACGTAGAGCATTCCGTCGGGACCGCTCACGATGTCATAGGGGTGCGAATCCAGATTCTTAGTTTGATCGGGGTTATTCGCTTTCTCGAAGTCCCAGAAGTTCGCAACCGTCGTCAGTTCGTCGCCGATGGAGACGACTTCACCGAAGTGCGGAATTGTCGCCGTATCGCCGCCGTCGCCGGGATTCCAGCCGCCGACGGTCGCATAGAGCGTTCCATCCAGTTCGGTAACGCGCGCCGCGCCGAGCACGTCTTGTCCTGAAACCAGCGAGTTCGCCGTCGCAACGACCTCGCGCGAACCATCCGCGCCGAGCTTGATGATCTGTGAGGTTTCGCCGTAGGCTGCGTCGACCATGTTACCGCTCTCCGGGTCGGGAACTTGGATGGTTTGGTCGCCACCCATGCCGCCCTCGACCACGTACACAGCACCCTCGCTGTCGACGTAGACGCCCTGCGGACCGTTCAAGCCCTGTGCCACGATGTCGCCGGTGATGACAGGCGTGGGCGGCGGACCGCCCTGTGCGTAGACGCCCCCTGCCATAAGCAAGATAACGATCAGTGCTCCAAGCATTTGTTTAGTCATTGCCTCTGTCTCCTCTAGACCTGCACTCACGATGCTGCAAAGCGATCAATACAACAGAGCACGCTTCAGGTTTTCGCACAGATTCCAGCACTCCAGAATGCGGTCGTCCACGATGCGCAGCCAATAAATCTGCCAGATCGAGAACGACTTTCCGGTGGGTGGAAGCTGGTGAAAAGCTCCCAAGTGGGTTCCGCTGAAGATGGCGCGAACGACCACAATATCTCGTTCAGCGGTGATGTCCTGTACCGTGATCCGGCAGTCGGGAAAAGCGGCGTAGAGTATGGAGAATTCTCGCTGTAGTTTCTCGACCGTCGTCAGGGGCAGCGTGTTCAAGGTGTATGCAACGGCATCGCGAGCGACAAATTCACTCGTCTGCTGCGGCTGACGCGCATTGAACACCTCGTCAAAGAATCGCAGCACTAGTTCCTTGTTCTGCTGCATGGACATCCTTGGTCGCCCTTTTTGCATGTCGTGTCAATCGAACGCTTGCATGTTTGACAGGATAGGGGCAGCACGGATGGATTGTCGTCCTACGAAAGTAGGAGATGGCTCGTGAGGTAGGATGATCTAGGGGTTGGATGCCGGTTTACAGGAGAGACAGTTCGCGAACTTTCGCGGCGGCTTGGGTGCGGGTGGTGACGTCCAGCTTCTGCAAAATGTGAGAGACGTGCGATTTCACCGTCGGAATGCTGATCACGAACTGTTCGGCAATGTCGCGGTTGGTCGCGCCGTTCACAAGCAGGCGCAGCACCTCGACCTCGCGCGGCGTGAGGGTTTCGCCGGTTAGCTCGATGATAATCGGTCGAGGCAAATCCTTCAGCGTCAAAAGGTCGAGGACGCGCCGCGCGAAATCCGCGTGAACGCCGCGCTGAATGGCGAGTTCCATCAAGGGAATGACGATGTCGCCTTCCTGCGCAACTCGCCCCGGCGCATTTGACTGCTCGCATTCGCTCATGAACGACGCGAGGGTCTCAAGCGCTTGCCGCTCCATCTCCTGTCGCCAGTAACAGAACGCAAGGGTGACGCGAACGTCGGTGACGAAGCGGCTGTAGAAGCGCCGCCGCCGCTGCTGAGCAATGTAAGGTTTCAGCAGGGCTTCGGTGGCTTCGATACCGCCAGTGTCGAGGTCGAGGAGTGCGCGGATGCAGGCATAATAAACCGACGCATTCAGACTGGACTCGTCAAAGTGGTTCGGCATTTGCGCAACGATTTTCTGTGCTTCGTCATAGTCGCCGTGACACCACGCTTGGCGGGCGCGGAACATTGCCAGATGGAATAAGTTGGTCATCCGCTCGTAGATTTCCTCGGCGAGCTGTGCCGACTTTTCTTGATCGTGAAGCATCCATGCGATAATCGTTTGCTGCCACACGAGGATACTGCTGTGGAGATTTGGCAAACCGCCGAACTGCTCCCACTGTTCGCTGCTCTTTTCAGCCCACGTTTGAGCGCGCTGCGGATCACCCTGCCAGAGTGCGACCTGCGCTAGGATGCCGTAAATTGCGGGCGTCAGCACGTTGGGTTTGGTTAGCTTGTTAAGCAGCGCATCCATCTGGACCAGCAGCGGCCGAACGTCGGCGAAAGCGAAAACGATAGGCGCGGCGATCTGGAAACCGAGCAGCCCCGCGAATTCCGGGTGGTCGTAGGTGAAGCGGAGCGTTTCGAGATAATGCAAGGTCGCTCGTTCGGGATACCCTTCATAGAGGTATACCCAACCCTTTGCCAGTTCCACGTAGAGATGATGGGCAGGCATCAGCGGGTATGCTTCCAGCGACTGTATAAAGCGTTCGAGTCCGTCGAGATGTTCGTTATCCGGGCTTGAGGCATAGTGCATGACAATTGCCTCCGCGATTCCATCCTCGTCGCCTTCTTCCTCAAACTTCTGCCTAGCACGAGTCAAGATTTCGCGCGCTCGATCCAGGTCACCCCGATAGTAAGTGAGCGCTCCTTGCAGATATACGATCCAGCCGGAGCAATCACGAACTGATACCGGTAGCTGATCGATCCAGTTCTGCACCGTCACCCGATTGCCGGTCTCTACCATCCGGCCGCCGAGTTCGATAATCAGTTCGGCGGCTTCATCCCATGCTGAGGCAGCCAGATAATGTTGAATGCGTCGCTGAGGTACCGGGTCGGCTGCTGCTGCGCGGCGATGTAGATCAGCTATCCACTCAGGGTGCTCAAGCTGCAACTGGTGGCGTAGAAAATCGGCGAACAGATCATGGTAACGATAGGTTTGAGTTGCCCCATCGAGTAGGCGCAAGAAAAGATTGCGCCGGTACAGGGTCACAAGAATGCGCCCAGAATCGATGCAGCCCGAGACGGCTTCGCAGAGCTGCGGCGAAAGCTCGTCCAGCAGCGCGGTCGAAAGCAGGAAGTCTTGAATAGAGGGTTCTTGCTGTCGAAGGACTTCCTCCGCCAATAAATCGAAAATGTAGCGGTTGTTCTCGATCATCTGCGTGATGCGCTGGCTGCGGAGATCACGCGCAGCCTGTGAAAGGGACAACCCGATAAGGCGCAGTCCAGCGACCCAGCCATCGGTGCGCTCGGTGATGCGCGCGAGGTCTGCATCGGAGAGGTTCAGCTTGAGCTGGTGATTCAGCAGCGTGGCGGTTTCTTGCGGGTCGAAGCGCAGGGTTTCCAAGCGTAGTTCGTACAACTGCCCCTGCGCTCGCAGCCGTGCCAACGAAAGCGCGGGGTCTTCACGTGTGGAGATCAGGACGTGAATGGAGGGCGGGAGTCGTTCCAGCAGAAAATCCACTGCCTGCAATACGCTCTGTTCGCGGATAACGTGCAGATCGTCAAGCACCAGCAGAAACGGCGGCACTTGTAGCGCGTCATTAATCAATATGGCAACGTGGCGCTTGGGATCAAGGCTCATACTCCCCTCAAAAAGCGACTCCGCCGCTGCCCCGCAGTTCGAATTCACCGTCCGAAACGCACCGATTAGGGCGGAAATGAACGTACTTGGGTCGTTGTCGGAATCGTCGATGGAGAGCCATGCTGTCGGGACAGCCGACTGTGCGTGAACCAGCATCGAAAGCAGGGTCGTTTTGCCCGACCCCGCCGGAGCGGACACCAGTGTGAGCTTATGGGTCTGGATCGCCTGCTGGAGAGTTTCGACTAAATGCTCGCGCTCGACAGCATGGCTAATGTCCGGTGGATTCAGCTTCGTCCGAGGAATCCATGTTTGCATCTGGCTGGTAGAGTTCACTAATTTGAATGGTAGCTTGCATTATAGCGATCTGTCCGGCTGAGGCAACTTCAGCCTCAACGATTGAAAATTGAGGTGTCGTAACGAGTTGGTCTGTGTGGAGGAGAATACACGTATCCCCCTCTGGGTGAGCATCCCTCCTTCCCCAACACTGCTGTTTTAGAACCACCATCGCCTAGAGTACCTGTGAAAATTCCATGACGTGGGAATGTAGGGCATTATGCGTAACGCCCTACGAAGATAAGTCTGGATATTCAGCTAGACTCTGGATGGATTCCTCCAACGGCTCCACGATGGGGTGAACCCCTAAAATGCAGCCGATGCTGCCCGTACAAACCCAACCTTGCAATGTGCTTCGATTTAGCGGCTTATGCCTCGCCGTGAATTGATTTCACGCGGACAGCACCATTTAGTGTGTAATAATGCTATTGTATAAACATTATAGTTTCTCGTCTCGACGAGCCGAGATCGAATCTTGCCAGCGCTTCCGTTACACGAGGTTGTCAGTGCTCATGCAAACGAGCGTGTTTTGGTGCAAGTGATAATTATGTAGCTGGCTGCTTCTATATCTTGATCATATAGCCGATCCCGCTTGCCTTTCGGGACCTTAAAGCGAGTGCCAGCCAAAGTTCAGTTTGGCAGCAGGAAATTAACGCCGACGCGGGTGAAAAGGACACTACCTAAAGGGGAGATCAACGCCGGAAACCAGCACGTAGACGTCGAGGTTCGCACCGATCAACGAAGAGGGGCTGACAACGTCATATGAGCAAAGAAGGCTAGCCATGAGTGATGAACAGACGGACAACCTTAAATCAGTGCCTGATGACGAGGAGGCGTCATCAGATGCCGGTGACGTCAAGGACGGCGGGGCAGGAGAAACCGAGACGCCAGATGCTCCCGAAACCGCAGAGAAAATAACCCGATCCGATTGGCTGAATTTGCCCGAAGACAGTGGTCGGTTCGTCAATCGGGCGAGAGTTCGCGGATGTGCGGGCGCGTTTTATCTGCTGTTGACACTGCTGCTCGTCGGTTTAGCGAATACGATTGTTTTGAGTACCGCCAGCAAGCTCGGTTTGAGTGACAACACTAATCTTGCCGACGGTTTCACGCTTGCCCTGCAACTCATACCGGGGGCTGTCCTTTTGGGAGGATCGCTCATCGAAGTCCTCGGTACGTTTATCCAGCGGATCAACGCGAAGTGGTTTAGTTCGGTTTATGCGCCCATGTTCGCGTTGGTGTACGTGTTAGCCATTTACGGCGTCAATGCCTATCTGCTGCCGTTTGTGGCAACCCATTATTACATCCCGCAGTTGCAGGCAGCCATTGACCGCCGTGACGTTCACGATGCGGAAAGATACGCTGACTTAGCGATCCGATTCTACAGCTTCGATTGGGATGACATATTCTTCCCGCTTCCCGCAGGACAGCAGAAAAAGTTCCCATCGTGGAACCCTGATCCTCAGAATCGGACGATGGTGTTTACGCTCTACGACGAAACTGATCCGACCGGGAATACATTAATGGCGCAGTGGCCCATATTGGCGCAGCACAATATCGCGCGTCTCTACGAGCTTGAAGGCGCTGACCTCGACCGCGCCCAAGAAATTTACGAGAATATGCTGACAACCGAGGGCTGCTGGCTGTTCGGCGTCTGGCAGTTTGGCGAACTCGTCAATAACACCAGCCGATCAAATCTGGACGGTGGGGCTACTGTCGACCTTAACCGGGCATTGAACGTCCTGAATAATGCCATTTTCCTCATCGACAATCCGCAATACTATGATTCGCAGTGCTCAGCACGCTATAAACTGGACCATCCCCACGTCAACGAACTGCGCTATTGGCTGCACAGGACGCGCGGAGAAACGCTGTTTTTGACGCAGAATGACGGCGCCGCTTGGCTCGACTTCGATACGGCTGTGCGCTTGCTTTCCTCTCCCGTTCCGCTGGCACAGTGGGCTACGACTTACTTGCCTTGGGTTCACGATGACGTCATCCAGACGGCTTTTTGGAACCGACTGATCACCTCGGCGATGCACCGTCCCTTCATTCGCCGCGTCCAATTGGCGTTCCGCTTGGGCGATCAAGTCTTGCTCAAGCAAGCGTGCGAAGAGCTGCACACCTACGTCATAGCGACAAAAGAGAACAGCAAACCCTCATCTTGGGTCCATCAAGACTTGATCGATTACATCGACCTCGCAAACCAATGTGATCCCTATCCGTACTATCCGCTCGTGAGTGTGGAGGCAGATACCCATGAAGGACTTTAGGTTAGCGATCTTTCTTGCCCTCGTGGCGATTGCGTTAGGCTACCCCGCTGTAACCAATGCGCAGGATGCCACGCCAACGCCGTCAGTCACGTTCACGTCGTGCGATACCGGCAGCTATCTCGACATCAACGCGCCGGACGGCATCTTCAGGCAGATCGAAACGCGGATACAGTTTCAACAAGATTTGCAGGAAATTTACAACGTCCTCGAAACCAATCCTGCCCAGTATGAAGATGCGCCAGTTCAGCAGTATGATCCACGACAGTACTTTAACCTCGCGCCGGAGTACAGCTTTGGGTTGAATCTTCAAGCAGCCGAACTGCCAAAGGCACTGGAAAACGGGTTCGGCGAGCTTGTGGAGCCGCTTCCTGTCTCGCCGTTTCGTCCTAATATGGGCATCATCCCGGACATCATCAGTCCACTGCCGGAAATTCAAGTCCCGGCTTTGATTCCGCTTCCGACGGGATTTGCCCCAATTGTGCCAACTCCGAATACGGGCGATGGGATCATCGTCGATATTCAGGTTCAGGAACAGACCTCCGGTCCGGGCGTCAACGAATTGGATGCCTACTTGCGTTCGCGTGGCTATGAAGCCAGCCTTTCCACCCTAGATATGCCACAGCAGGGCATTTTCCCGCTGCAAGACTTGGTGGGAACGGCGCTGCCGCCGGACATCCTTGAGGGCTTGTTTACGAAGCTTTCTGACGCCGATCTCAATTTCATGCTTGGCTGCCCCAACTCGCTGTCGCGGGATTACATCTTGGCGAGCCACTACTGTGCGGTTGGCGACGCTAGTACCTGCGAAGATTACAGTAATCGCGCCATTACCAAGACGAGCGACGTAAGGACGTTCGATGCTTTGATCCTCAATCTGTTTGCGGTCTATAGCGACCTGTCCTTCGGATACAGGTCTGATCAAGCCTGCGTGGACTTCTGGGGATGGCTGGATTTCGGCACGATTGACGACAGCGACGTCGACGACGAGCAGATCTTGTTTCCGCTGACGACGATGCGCATGCATTATGAGACACTCACCGAAATTGGCCATGCCTGCGCTGTGGACGTGGATAAGGCTACGTCCAATATGCGACGCTTCAGCAGCCTGACGTCCTAAGAGTGTGCTTTGATGGTTCGCGCCGGTATCAATTTGGGAAGGAGAGAGAAATAGTTTGAGTATCTCTCCTTCACTGGATAATCGCAGCGCTCGGGTCATGGCTGTTGGCTGGTGAGATGATGGGATAATCGATCACCGCTGGCTTGCCGCAAACAATCCAACCCCCCGGCTACATGGATCGCTTCGACGCGGACAAGATTCCGTCATGGAGTTCGTGGATGACGTCGACCTCATCGATCACTTGCTGATCATGGGTGACGATGACGACCGTCACGCCGCGCTCGACAACCATCCGCCGCAGCAGATCGAGGATTTTCCGCCCCGTGCTGTGGTCTAGGTGCCCGGTTGGTTCGTCGGCGAGAATCAATTCCGGGTCGGCAGCCAGCGCCCGTGCCAGCGCGATCCGCTGCTGTTCGCCGCCGCTCATCTCGTAGGGGCGATGTTTGGCGCGCCTACTCAAGCCGACCCAGTCGAGCGCATCCTGAACGCGCTGCTCGCGTTCGAGGCGCGCGAACTGGCGCATCCGCAGCGGAACGCCGATGTTTTCCGCCGCGCTGAGCAGCGGGAGCAAGCCGAAGGATTGAAACACAAAACCAAAATGGTGCTGACGCAGACGCAGCAAATCCGGTTCGGCGAGAGTGTCGATCCGCTGATCCTTGAACCAGACTTCTCCGGTGGTTGGGCGATCCAGCCCCGCCAGCAGGTTAAGCAGCGTGGTCTTGCCGGAGCCGGAGCGCCCGACGATGGCGGTCATCTCACCGGGCAGGATGTCGAGCGAGAGCTGCTTGAGTGCGTGGACTTCGGTCTGACCCATCAGGTAAGTGCGGGTCAAGTCGCGGACGTGAAGCAGCGGTTCCAGTCGCTCTGCGATAAGCATCAGGCTTCTCCTTCCGCTTCCGGCTGCTGGGGATAGACCCGGACGTGATCCATCGACAGATGGAGTCGGACGCGATCTTTCAACTCCAGTGAGTCGATGTATTCCTTGGGCAGTTGAATCCGACCGGCGCGATCCAGCAGGACGTATTCGTCTTCGGTCAGGGCAGCGCCTGCAGCGTCGCGCGTGCGGATGATCTCGGTGCTGGCGCGCCCATCTAGCATCCCGATCACGCGGTCAACCCGCCCGGCGACGGCGTGATCGTGGGTCACGATGATGATGGTCACGCCCAACTCGCGGTTGACGTGGCGGAGCACGTCGAAGATGGCATTGCTGGCTTCGGTATCGACTTCGCCGGTTGGTTCGTCCGCCAGCAGCAGCGTCGGATTGTTGGCGACGGCGATAGCGATGGCGATGCGCTGCTGCTCGCCGCCGCTGAGCATCCCCGGCTTGTGCTCGATGCGCTGCGCCAGCCCCACCGCGTCGAGCAGCTCGCGGGCGCGTTGTTCTCGCCGCGCTTTGCCGACGCCGTTGAGCGCCATCGGCAGTTCGACGTTCTCCTGCGCGGTCAGATAAGGCAGCAAATTACGCGCCGTCTGCTGCCAGACGAACCCGACCACCTGACGGCGATAAATCACCTGCTGGCGGCGCTTGAGTTCGAGCAGGTTATAGTCGCCGACGCGGATTTGCCCCGCCGAAGGGGTGTCGAGCGCGCCGAGGATGTTCATCAGCGTCGATTTACCTGAACCTGACGGACCGACCAGCGCCATCATCTCGCCCGCTTCAACCGTCAGATCGACGCCTTGCAGGGCGACGACTTCGAGGTCTGCCACCTTGTAAATCTTGACCAGATTATCGCAGCTTACAAGCGGTTCGGTCATCTTGTTTCCTTTTCGGATGCCTTCAAACGGCGCGGCATTATTCTTCACCCATTCTGAGTACCTGACTGACGTTGGCGCGCGAAATCGCCAGTGCTGCGCCGGTCAGCAGCGTGCCGAAGCCAACGATCAGCGCCAGCAGCAAGCCGCCGATCTGCGTGAGCGGCAGGCGCAGCGCTTCGTCACCCAACAAGGCGAGAAATGGCAGCAGCAGATATGCCAGCACGCCACCGAGCAGCACGCCGATCAGCAGCGCGGGGGCGACCAGCGCCGTCTGTTCGACGGTCAGCAAGCCCCACACGCGCGAACGCTGCCAGCCGAGTGCTCGCAGCACAGCAAACGAGGTCGCCCGGCGGTCGGCGGTCAGGATGAGATAGACGCCGAAATCGAGCAAGCCCAATGCCAGCGAGACCCAGAAGCCCGCGAACAATACGCCGACGATGGCGTTGGGCAGCGGTTCGCGCAGCAGTAGATTATAGCGATTCCACGCTTCGGTGACGTCGACGACGCCCGGCAGCGCGGTGATTTGCGTGCGCTGGGCGGTGTCTAGTTGGCGGACAGGCAGTGTCAGCCAAGCGGTGTTGGTCGAATAGTAGGCATTCAGCGAGGCAGTCGCGTTCAGGAACGGGCGGAGGTCGTCGGTCGGCGCGATGATGAAGCGGTCGCTGGCGGTCGTGAATGCCGGGATCACGGCAGCGATGCGGAAGCGCAGATCGCGCGATCCTTCAGGTAAGACGACCTGCAGCGTCCCGGTATCGCCGGGCGCATAGGGGCGATGCAGGGTGCGCCTTCCGAGCGTGGTCGCGTATTCGCTGGAGAGGATGATCGGGATCGGCGGCTCGCTGTCGAGTGGGTGCGCCGCCAGTACGGGTTCGAGCAGCCGTCCGCCGATGGGCACGATGTTGACCTGCACGCGCAGCGCGTAGGTGCCCGTCGCCGCGTGTGACTGCGATGTCGCGGCGAACAGGGGCGTCGGGATGCCGAAGCCGCCGATCTGGGATCGTGACATCCACTCCGGGGCAGCACCGCGCTCGAAACCGTCGAGCAGCACGCGCGCGCCGTCGGTCGTGGTGTAGGTGAGATCGTCGAGATAGATGACCTGCTCCAAGCCACTCGATCCGTTACGACTCAAGAAGCTCACGCCGACCAGCGTAAAGGGAAGATGCGGATCGTCGGGCAGGGTGGCGGAGTAGGGCACGAACACGCCGGTGCTGGTCTCGTCGGGCGTTGTGAACGGGATCGAGCGCGGGACGCCAATCGCATTGACGAGATCAAGCGCCAGCCGGGTGCTGACTACGGCGTCCGCGACCGGCTCGGCGTAAACCTGAACCGACACTGCGCTGACGTCCGACGGCAAGTCGATCCCGGCGTGCGGAGACGCGACCAGAGTTTCGCCGGTGATCGTGCTGAAGCGCTGGGCGGATATCCCGTAAAGATCAGTCTGTTTGTTGCCCGCTGGCTCAGTGGTGGTGTAGTGCATGATCAGCTCGGCGTCGCCCGGCAGGTCGGCGGGAGCAGGCGCTTCCGGCGCGAAGGTCAGGCGGACGTCGCCGCCGGTCGCGTCACGGGCGCTGTTCCACGCGCCCGCGTCGTGAGTCGCCGCTAGTCCGAGCGAAGCGGTGCCAATCGCCAGCGTGCAGATCAGCACCAGCACCAACTGGGCGTAGTGACCGGGATCGCGGGCGATGTTCCAGAGCGCCAGCGCGCCGATTAGCCCATTCGCTCGGCTGACCAGCGCCCCAATCCCGCGCATGAGCAGCGGAAACAGGCGCAGCCAGAACAGCGCCAGCCCCGCGATCAAGAGCACAGCAGCCGCGAGGTTAAACGGATCGGCGAGCATCGCCGCTGCTTGTGCTGCGTTCGTCGCCGTCAGGCGAAGCAGCGCCAGCGGATCGCGCAGGAGCGCTTCAAAACTGGCGTCGCCAAAGACGAAGTAGAGGCGCAGCAGCAGCAGAATGCCTAAACCGATCAGCACCAGATCGAGACCGTAACGCGACCAGATCGGCGTGGTCGGCGGACGGCTGATCGATTGGCGCAGGTGGAGGATGCTGGCGCGCGCCGCCGGAATCGCCGGGAGGGTGAGCGCGACGACGGCGACCAGCGCCGCGACCGCGCTCAGGAGCACGCTCTCTAGCGGGATCGCGGTGATGGCGATACCCTCACCAATGACGGCGCTGAGTGGGCTGAAGCGCCCAACGAAGATCACGATTCCGGCGGCGACCGGGATGCCGATCAGGAAGGCTAGCCCGGCGAGGATAGTGATCGTCACCGCCTGCATTCGGATCAACTGGACAGCGCTGCCGCCGCGACTGTTGATCGACGACCATTCGACCGTTTGCCGTTCCAGCAGCAGGGCGGTCGTAGTCATCAACTGGTAGATCAGCAGCAGCACGACGCCGACCGCGAACAGGATCACCGTCGCTTCGACCGCGAGTAGATCGCTCTGGAACTGGTCGATCAGCGGGGGCAAGCCGCCGATCAAGCGCACGTCGGGATCGTCGAGGCGGAAGGCGCGCTCGACGTTGGCTAACGCCGTCGTGAGTCCGGTCAATCCGGCGGCGCGTAGAGCGTCGGTATCGGTCTCGACGTACCAGTCGTAGCGCGTGCCGGAGGGCGCGATTGGGACGACTTGGGCGGCGTAGGCGGACTCGGTCAAAATCACGCCCATGTCGAAGCGCTGCAAATTTTCGGTCACGTCGACCACCTGCCCGTTGACGATCACGCTTTGGTTGAGCCAAAAGCGATCTTCCGGCTTGATGGGGTCGAGAATGCCGACGATTTCCAGCGTCAAGGCTTTCGGCGTACCGGGGTAGAAGGTGATCGGGTCGCCGACGGCAAGCTGCGAGCGGGAGGCGGTCTTCGACGTGATGGCGATTTGACCGTCCCCGGATGGAAAGGCACCGTCGACCAGCGTGAAGCGTTCGCTCAAGCGCTCGTAGGCTGCCGGGATGTAGGCAAGCGGCATGTAGGCGCGGTCGTTGTCGTCGCCAAAACACCGATCTGGCGTTGCGCGGTTGCAGATCGAGCCGTTCATCATGGTCAGGGCTTCGACTTCGGAGGCGACCGCACCCAGCGCGCGGGTGATGATGGGACGGTCGGTGAGGTCGAAAGGCGACGTACTGGTTAAGCTGAGCGTCAGTTGGCGCGGGTTGGCATTGGCAATGGCGTAGCGCAGGGCTGATTCGCCGAGCGTTCGCAAATAAAGCGGACCGAGGGCGAGGAATCCGGTCACGAGGCTGAGAGCTGCCAGCAGCATCAGCATTTCGCGGCGCGACCGCAGCATACGATTGAGGATGAACGACAGCGGCATGGGCTACTCCTCCTGATAGCGCAGCGCTTGACCGAGCGACATGCGCCGGATCAGGAGCGCGCTGGCGAGCAGTACCAGCGCCAGCAGACCGATCAGGGCGGCGAAATATTGCAGCAGCGCCGTCACTTCGATCTCGACCTGAAAGGGCGGGGTGATCGCGCCGCCGCCGCTGCTGATCGCCAGCGATGGGAGCACCTGCTGGCTGAGCAGCACGCCCATCACGCCGCCGAGCAGGACGGCGACGACGAACAAAACGATCTGTTCGAGCGTCACGCTCAAAGCGATGCGCCCGGAGGATAAGCCCAAGGCGCGCAGCACGGCGAATTGATCGCGGCGGCTTTGGGCGTTGAGCGTGGTATAGACCAGCAGGCTGACCACGCTCAAGATGAGGGCGATGAAGAAGGCCATCAGGAGCAGGTGGCTTAAACCGAGCGCCAGCACGTCCCCGCGCAGGCTCGCGCGCACGGCGTCGGCACTGATGGCGCTCACGGTTTCAGCGGGCAGATTGGCACCGATCCACGCCGCTGAATCGACGCCCGGCTCCAGCGCGATCAGTGTTTCGTTGGGGTAGGCAGCACTGCCCGGACGCCGGTTGAGCGCGTAGAGCAGCGCATTTAGATCGACGACGGCGAACGGCGCTTGATCGGCATAGAGGGTCGGGAAATAGTTGGCGGTCGCGGCGACGGTGAACGTCAGCGGGCGGCTGTCGACGTAGAGATCGAACTGCGCGCCGATGTCGAGGGCGTTGGCTTGAGCGAAGGTCGTGTTGAGCACCGCCGGGATCGGCGGCGCGACGGGATAGAGGTCAAGGCTGAAGGCGCTGCGATCCTGTCGCTGTGTCCAATCGATCTGCCAACCTATCCCCTTGTCAATGTCGACTCGTTGCGCCTCGGCGTTCGCTATCGAGCTGTTGTCGAGCACGAGCGACCAATCTCCGCGTGCAGGCAGGTCGCTAATGACCTTTCCGGCGTTGTCGAGCGGCATCACGCCCGCAATCGAAAGCCGCTGCCATGCGCTCATAGAGTGCGAATTACCGAGATCGGCGCGCCAGTAAAGCTGGTCGAGTTGGAGACCGTCCGCCGCGCCATCGATCTCGCCTTCGAAGTAGACCCAACCGCTGACGCTGGCGAGCGCGGCGCTCAGGCGATCTCGCTCGGCTTGCGCCATTTCCGGGGGCAGGAACGGATTATTGTCGAAGGCGAAGGCGGTCGGGTCGTTCGTATTTTCCGCGCCTTCGATCTTGAGTGGGTTCAGGCGCACCTGCTGGAAGCTGCCGTCGGCATCACGCAGACGGGCAAAGACCGTCAGGTCGTCGAACAAGCTGGCGATCAGCGGGAGTCCGGCGCTGCGTTCGCCGGTTCGCGGGTCGACAATCAATTCGTCCAACCGCAGCCAAGCGCCGATCTTGGCGGTTCCGGCGGGCAGCGGAACGCCTGCCGTCGGCAGGTCAGGCGAGGGCGGCAGCGTGAGCGCCCCCAGATCGCCGCGCCAGTAAGCAGTCGAGGCGAACGAGGCGGCATCGACCGCCAGCAGCGACCCCGGCGTGAGGTGCAAGCCGTCCAGCGAGAAGTTCAGGTCGTCGATCCGCAGCGCTGCCGCAGCATCGCGCACGCCGTCAAGCTGGCGCATGGTGGTTAGGTCGCTAGGGCGGGTCGGATCGTCCGCAGTGAGCCGCACGTCCGCGCCGACGCGATAGTTGGCTTGGTCGGTGTAGCTTTGCGTCAGGGTCGCTTGAAAACTGGTCGCAAACCAGCCGACGCCAATCGCCAACGCCAGCAGGAACGTGATCCGCGAATAGTGCGCCGGGTCGCGGCTGACCGCCCACGACGCCAGCGCGCCCTCGACTCCGCGCCGACCGGCGAACAATCGAGCGAGCGCTGAGGTCATCGGCGGGAACAGGCGCAGAGTCACGCTGCCTAAGGCGACGAACAGCAGCGCCGGAGCGATCAGCAGCAGCGGATCAGCACGGATGCCGCCGCGCAGAGATCGGGCGAAGGGCGAATCGGTTGCCAAGAGACGAAACAGCGCCGCGCTCCCGACGACCAGCAGGAGCAGGTCAAGGTAAGTTCGCTGCCACCAACTTTGATGCGCCGCGCGGATCAGACTGCCGCCCGCGCTGATGAGGGGCAGCTTCAGGACGGGGCGCAGCGTGATCAGCAGGACGATCACGGCGAGAATGCCCGCAGCTCCGGCGTAGAGGAAGGGCGCGGTGGTCAATTCAAGTGTGAGCTGTTCGTCGTTCGCCAACAGCGGCGCGAAGGCGATCAATGCTTGCCGGGCGATGAACGGCGCGACGAGCGCCGCCCCCGCGCCGACGATCAGGGCTTCGAGCAGGTGCAGCATAATGATTTGCCGGTCGAGCGCGCCGCGCTGCTTGAGGATGGCGATCTCCCGGCGCTCGCTCCGCTGCGCCAGCGCTGACGTGATCAGCAGGAAGAACAAGGCTAATCCGCCGACTTGGAGCATCAGCGTCCCGAAGGGCGCGTTGAGCAAGTCGACTTCTTGCGCGTAACTGGTGAGTACGGTGGGTAGATCGGTCGTGTAGACGAGCGCAAGCTGATAATTGTCCTTGAGCAGGCGTTTTAGGGTGGTTTCGAACCCACGAAGCTGGTCGACCGCCTGCGGAATCCGTCCGAAAGCGAGCGCCTCGTGATCGAAGAGAAAGCGCCAGCCGAAGGTTGAGCGCGTCTGCGGCATGTACTCATTGACGACCAGTAGGAACTGCGACCGTTCCAGCAAGACGTCGGCTTGGACGTTGTTGGCGCTGTCAACTCGCAGCGGAGAGGGCGTCATCCAGTAGGGATCGTCAGGGGCGCTGGAGACGGCGATCCCGGTGATCTCGACCGTGAACGGTTTGCTGGTCTCCCACCCGCGCTGGTCGAGCGTGAGCACGTCGCCGACCGACCAGCCGTAGCGGGCTGCCAACGCCTGCGAGATGACGCCAGCAGCATCGGCGGTCGGCGATGCACTCACTCCGCCTGCGATCAGTGTTGCGTGATTCTGCCAGTCTTCGTAATAGGCAGCGCGCAGTTGGAGGTCTTCAACCTCGCCCTGATCGCCGATGACGAACAGCGGCGACGATTCGCTCCACGTCACAATCTGGCTGAGCCATGCCGGGTTCACCGGATCGAAGGCGGAGCGCGTCGCCGCTCGAACGTCGGCGTCAAGCGTGCTCCAGACTGGCTCAAGGCTGGCTTCACCCGTGCTTTGCCCGACACGGCTGTCGATATTGACGGCGCTGGTGGACTGGGCGTTGAGCCGCTGTACCATTCCGACCTGCGCGACTAAGGTGGTGTACAACGGCACCAGCGCGCCGATGACCGCTGTGAGCAGCACGGCGGCGATGATCGTAATCCGCGCTCGCCAACCCCAGCGAAGCCGCGCAACGGCAAGCCGCCCGGTCCAGACAAGGGTCGAGATCGTCTTGCTCATCTGCAATCGAAGATTCCTAACCAGTCAGACGCAAAGTCACTGCTAAATATAACCCGAATGGCTGGATTATGTTCAGAAATCGAGCCGGTGCAGCCTGCTCTTAGGCAAGCGGATCAAGGCTGGTATTGATCGCGCAGCAGACGCAAATAGGCGATGATGTCCCCGAAATCGGCATCGCTCCAGTCGGGACGTCCGCCGCTAGGGGGCATCGACACTCCGGTCACGTTGTCCGGCTGACCCGACGCGCGTCCCACACGCAGGAAGGCGAGTAGGTCGGCATCCGACGCATACAGAACGAGCGGCGACGTCACCAGCGGCAGCCCTAGGCTGGGCACGCCTTCGCCCTTAAAACCGTGACAGCCCGCGCAAGTTTCCTCGAAATGCTGCTTGCCTAAGTCGAGATTGGCGCTGCTCGGCGCTGCGACAGTCGCGTCCATTTGCAGAACGGTGGTCGGTGCAGCCGTCGGGGCAGGTTCGTCGGTCAGGCTCGCCCCAACTTCGGACGGGAGATCGACGTGCGTGGGCGACATAAACTCTTTGCCGCTTAACACGTAAATCTCGCCCGCGTTGATGCGATCATTCAGCTCGCCGTCGCCGCCCATCGCGTTGGGGGCGATGTCGACGTAGCCGTCACCGTCAAAATCGTAGACGGAGAGGGCGTAGGGCATCATGTCGTTTTCGTCCGCGCCGACGATGAAGCGAACGCGCAGATTTTCGGGTGGGTCGAACAGTAGAATTTGACCATCCTGATTGGGCAGACCGCCGACCTCGCCGAAGATGATCGCCATCATGCCCGCGTTGCGGCGCAGCCGACCGTCATAACCGACCGGATCGTAATCGGGTGCGCCGTAAAACAGATCGTCCACGCCGTCGCGGTCGAGGTCGGCGGCGCGCAGCGTATCACCCGCCTTGCTATCGGCTTGATCGGGGAAGATGACGACGGTTTGCTCCGCCGGTGGGTTGCTGAGGTCGAACATCTGCCCGCGCATCGGATCGCGGGCGTAGATGATCCACGCTTCACCGGCTTCGTCGAGATTGCGCTCGGCGCCGTCGCCGACCAGCGTGCCCAAGATCAGGTCACGGCGTCCGTCGCCGTCCATGTCGCCGACGGCGATTTCTTCGCCGAGCAGGTCGTTGGCATAGCGCCCGTAAACGACGCTGATACTGTCATCGATGGGTTTGCCGTCAGCATCGAGGCGCGTGGCGAGGTCGATGGTCCGCCCGCGCAAATCGGGTCCGCCGAAGACGATGTAGACTTCGCCGGAATTATAGCGACTGTTGCCGGGACCATCGCCGCCGCCAAAGGATAGCCCGCCGATGCCGCTGGACGCACGCCAGAGCGCGGCGCTAATGATGGCGTCGTCGTAGCGATCCCCGTTCAGATCAGCGCCCCAGACGGTCGAGCCGAGCAGGTCGTCGTAATCCGCGCCGATGATGCGGGTGGCGCTGGCAGGCGGCTCGCGCAGATCGACCACTGATCCGTAGCGCATGGGCATCAGGAACGCGCCGTAGATGATCCATGCTTCGCCCGCATTGATGCGGTGATCGCCTTCGCCGTCGGCTTCGTTCGCGCCGATCAACAGGTCTTGGAAGCCGTCGCCGTCGAAATCGCCGCCTTCGACCCACAAGCCGAGGCGATCTTCCTCGGACGCGCCGTAGATGACCATGACGTCATTGCCCGGCGTTCGCAGATCGATGTCAGCGTGACCCGCGAAGCTCGCTGAGCCGAACAGCAGGTAAGCCGCGCCCGCGTTGGAGCGATCCTGATGGGGACCGTCGCTGTTCTGCGCGCTGAACAGCAGATCGTCATAACCATCGTTGTTGAAGTCGGCGACGTAGGTTTCGGTGCCCGCCATGTCGCCGGAATAGGCGCCGTAGATCGTGAAGCCGCGCCCCTCGGTGGCGATCTCGTCGGCGGTGAGCGTCCCGCCAATCGTGCAAACATTCATGATGATGCGGACGTGCCCGGCGCTGCCGCGCCACTCGCCGTCGATAGAGTGGGTGGCGTTCTGCCCGGTGATGGCGACATCGCCGCAGCCGTTGCCGTCGAAATCGCCGGAATCAAGCGGTTTGCCGGTGGTCGATGCTCCGGCGGGCGCGTCGTAGAAAGTGAACTGTCCCGCTTGAGTGATGCTTTTCAAATCCCAAGGCTGCCCGCCGGTGGGTTCGAGGTTGTCTTGAGCCGCTACAGGCGTGAACGCCAGCGCAAAGCTGATCACGAAGATCAGCAGGTGCAGGTTGTGACGTACCAAGTTGTGTGAGCGCATCGTATTCCCGTTCGGTTTCCGGCAAGCAAGCCGCGTTAAAGCGATAAGAGAAACGCGATCAAGTCGTCAAGCTGCTGATCGGTCAGGTCAGCGGCGACGCTGTGGATCGGGTCGGTTCGAGTGAGCACTTCTTTGACCGTCTGGGCGACGCCGTCGTGCATATAGGGCGCGGTCGCCCACAAACCGCGCAGCGATGGCGTGTCAATCGCTTCGTACTCTTCCAGCGAGAAGGCAGCGCCCGCCAAGTTGTGCGGCTGCTGATCGGTATAGAGCGGTGGCGCGTGACAGCTACAATCGGGCGAGCCGCTCATAAAGAGCGTCATGCCGCGCTGAGCCGACGGACTCAACGAGCCGTCCGCCAGCCGGTGGGGACTTTGCCACGCTTCCAGCGAGGCGACGTAGGCAGTCAAGGCGTCCAAGTCGGCGGAACGACCCGCGTCCTGCGTCTCAGTGGTTGCGTCGAACGACCCGGCGATCAAGCCGTCGCCGAGCATGACGTGGCGGATTTGATCTTCGATGGTGTCTTGCAACTCGTCCATGTCGCCCGCCCAGTTGTAGGGCGGGCGCGCGGCAGCACCTCCCAATGCGGGCGTATTGCGCGGTCCGCTTCGAAAATTGATCCACGTGCGGGCGTCCGCCCCGCCGTCGAGGTGGCAGGTGGCGCAGCTAATCGCCCCGTCGCTGAGTTCCGGTGCGCGCGCCCGGTTGAACAGGACTTTGCCGCGCAAAAGTTCAGGATCGAGTGGGATGTCGGTCAATTTGAGCGTGGTGGTGACTTGGTTGCTGACCGTGCTGATCACCGACAGCGTGCCGTCGAGTGCGTTGAGGACGAAGACTTGATCGCCATCCAGCCCGACGCCGATGGGATTCGCGCCGACCGGAACGTGTGCCAGCAGTTGGTTCGCCTCCAGATCGATTACGCGCATGGCATCGCTGCCTGCCAGCGCCACGTAGAGCAGCCGTCCATCGGGCGACACGGCAGCATCCGACGGCAGGTTGACAGCGCCGTCCAGCGCCGAAATCGTCAGCCGGGCGGCGCGATCCGTCATCAATTGCTGGGTATCCAGCACGCTGACGACCGGAAACCAGTCCTGCATATATTGGAGCGACACCAGCGCTAGCCCGGTGCGCGTCAGGGGGACGTAGGCGTGCGTCCCATCGGGCGATAGGATGATCGCCCGCGCGAGATTGCCGTCCGGCTCGGCATTGACCGATCCGACGACAAAGGGCGTGCGCTCGACGTTGAGCACGGTGATCGTCCCGCTGTACTGGTGGGTCACGAGCAGCCAGTTTCCACTCAGCGCCAGCCCGGTGGGCGCATCGGGTACTTCCACGCGATACAGGATTTCCTGTGAGGCGAGATCGAGGACGGCGACCTGATCGTCGGCGAAAAGGCTGACGTAGGCGCGCCGCCCATCGGTGACGACCCCGTAGGGCATGTGACCGATGGCATAAGTGGTTTGCAAACGGCGATCCGCCAGCGCGACCGACGCTAGCGCATTGTCGTCCCACAGCGTGACCAGTGCGGTCTGCCCATCGGGACTGAGGGCGACGGTGCGCGGACTGCCGCCAACCGGGATTTCGGCGAGCACGCTCAACGAGGTGGTATCGACCAGCGTCACGCTGTCGCTGTCAGGGTTGACCGTCACCAGCAGATCGTCGGCAGCGGCGAGCGGTTTGCTCGACTGGCTGTCCGCCAGCGGCGGCAGAGCGGGCAGCGGTTGGGGCGAGGCGACGGGCGTCAGCAGCAGCGGCACCGGCGTGATCTCGATGGTGGGCGTGGGCGTATAGACCGCCGTCTGGTTCAGGTTGATCGCTGCCGGACTGCTGCACGCCGCCAGCAAGCCGAGCAAGCCGCCGAATAGGGACAAATACGGTCGCGTCATGGTTTTACGGTGAGCGTTTCCTGCTCCATCAGGATGTCGGGGACATCCCATGCTTTCGCGTCCATCAAATCGATAAAGGCGCGGCGCAGCAGCAGGCGCACCTCGACGGTGATTTCGCCCGCGTTGGCGGGCATTCGGAAACGGTAGCTGGATCGGTCGGTGGCGAGCGCCGCGATCCGGTTATCGCTGACGAGGCGAGTCTGCCGCCAATAGGCGTAGGTCGGCGTCTCGCCGGTGTAATAATCGGCGAGGACTTTGGCGTAGAGCATCCCCGGCAGCCCGGCATAATGACCGCTCGCAGAGTCGCCGACGCCGCCCCAAACCGGGATGGTTGATCCGTCGATCAAGGGCAGGGAGTCGTCGTTGGCATCGCGCGCATCGACCAGCAGGATCAAGTTACGCAAGGGGTTATCGGTCGGGATATCGTGCCCCGCGCCGGTGTTGGTCACGTCCACTGTGACCAACAAGCTGTCGCCGTCGAGTTCGGTTTCGACCGTGAGTTCCGCAGTCTGCTGAAGCAGCGCATCGTCGGCAGCGCCGGGCATCCGGTGGCTGAAGATCGTCTGCGCGTCGCGCACGGGCACGTAGTTGGTGACGTCCGGCGGTAGTTGAACGAACTGGGTCACGCCGAGGTGCGGCATGTGGCAGTCTTGGCAAGTTTTGCCGGTTTCGGTGTCGCTGTAGGGGCTGGCAAGCCATTCGCCAAAGCTGTTGTAGATCGACACGCCCCAGAACGTCCCGGTGTGGCAGGCGGCGCAGAACTGGCTCTGATTTTGGATCGCCGAGTAGGTGTCGTCACCCGGAACGTCGTCGAAGGGACCTTGAAAAACCTGCTCGTCGCCAGATGGACGCAAAAACTCAATCGACTGGACGCCGGGCAGGTGAGGCGAAGGCAGCCTATCCGCGCCGAGCTTCACGCCGGAAACCTTGTGACAGAAGTCGCAGGTGATCCCTTCCTGCGCTAAGCCCGTGGCTAGATTGGGATCGGCTTGGTAGCGGGCATCCAGCGCCAAAATCGGGACGTGGCAGTTGGCGCAAACGCCGGTCTCGTCGGGGAAGTCGAGGCGAAAGCCGATGTCGCTCGGCGCTGAGGCGACTGGCACGTCGATCCCTAGATCGGCGTCAAATTGATAAGTCGTCAGCGCGCCGGTTTCGCCGTCAAGCGTCGTCCCGTTGTAGAGCGACAGGAAGCGCGGATTGATCGCCGCGCCGGAATGAGCATCCGCCTGCCACTCGCTGACCGGCATGGAAATATTTGGGGTGTCCGGCTTGTTCGAGTGGCAGCGGGCGCAGGCGAACGGATCGCTGGCATCGAGCACGGGGCTGATAAACGAGTAGTCGGCGTTATCTTCGGTGGGCTGGCGGCGCAGATTCAAGATGAGGTCACCCGACGATGATGGCTGCCCAGAGGTGATGTAATAACCGGGCGCCCATGCCGTAATGTGGGTGTCCTCGCCTCGACCGGCAATCGGCAGGGCGAAAGCGCCTTGTTCGTCGGTGACGGTGAAGTCGAGTTCGCCTTGAACCCGGACGACCGCGCCTGCTACTGCGGCATCACCCCCGAAGACACCCCCCCGGACAACGGTCTGGTTGACGTGCGCCAGCCCGGAAATGGCTAAGACGATGGTTCCTGCGCCGAACAGCAGCAGAAGCCCGGTCACTCGCTGGTGTTTCGCGATCATGATTCGAGGATGCAGACCGTTTCCAAGTCGATACTTGCCGCCAATTCTGAGCAGCCCCATCTGAGGCTTCGGGGTTAGGGGATAGCCAGATGGAGCGTTCTTAGGTTGACTCTGACCGACCGGACTATAACATGATCGTGGACAACCACGTCAGCTTACGCGGCGAGAATCGGCAAGTCGTGATTTTCGACATGGTTAGCTGGTGACGTTAATCGCCGACGCGCACGTCGTCAGTGAAAGGCTGACAGCGCAATCCGCAGATCGGGATCGGCGGTCAGCAGCGACGTGAGCGAGTCATCCAGAGGGGCGCTGCCGGGAATCACTTGGAGCAGGTCGGGACGTCCGCCTTGCAAAAGGTCAAAGGCATAATTGATGTGGGTCAGCGCGCCTGCTGCTGCCGGGTGGTCGAAAGTGGGCAGCGTCTGATAGCCGCCGATTTCGTCATCCCACGTGACGCGCACAAACCACCAATTCAGCCCGTCGGACTGGGCCGGGTAGGGGTCTTCATTCAGCGCCGATGCCGGAGTTTGTCGCCGCGCCCAGAGCAGCACCAGCAGGGCGATCTGGTCGTGGCTAACCACGTCATCGGACGCGACGA
Organism: uncultured Chloroflexia bacterium; assembly: GCA_963826685.1. Lineage (GTDB taxonomy): Bacteria > Chloroflexota > Anaerolineae > Aggregatilineales > Phototrophicaceae > Flexifilum. The sequence goes on from CAWGYC010000017.1 coordinate 743,739, forward strand.
TCAAGGGGTGCGCCAGCGGCAGATGATAACCGGCATCCGGTCCGTAGGTCGTCAGGATGCGATCCGCCAGCGTGAGCGTGAGGCGCGTCTTATCCGCTAATTGGGGGATGGAGTTCAACTCGGCGATCTTCTCCTGAAAGGTGGCGGCGTCGCGGTGCAGTACCATCCGGCTGTGGTCGCTGATCCAGCCGACCGCGTTTTTCAATCCCAGTGATGCGCCCGCGAGGACGTGCTTGCCCAAGCGCGGCAGATTGACGATGTGATCCACTCGGTCGAGGATTTCGGCGACCTGCAAGTCGTCGCCCCAATGATGATCGCCCGCTGGAGTGCCGGGAACGTAAGCGCGCTCAAACGGGACTTCTTCAAAGCAGTGGATGACCGCTCCCGCCGATTCAGCCGCTGCCAGCAGTCCGTTCTTCTGCATATTGGCGCGGGTCGAGCCGATGGTTTCGTTAGCGAGATGCCGCACGTACTGCGCGCCGCTCATGTCGCCGACGTAGACAGTCCCCGCGCCGGAGTCCTTCAGCAGTCGCACCACGCCCTCAAGCACGGCGGGGGAAGTGACCGAGGGCGGCCCATAGTCGGAATTGCTGGCGACCTTCACAAAGACCAAATCGCCCGGTTTCAGCCAACTGAAATCGGTGACGGCGCGCATGGCAGTTTGGACGGCAGCGGTGGTGGTCGTCTGAGCGGGATCAAAGCTGTGAAGCTGAACGAATTGAGTCCTGACGGGCAGCGCCGCTCCAGCCAAGACAGTTTTATCTCCCAGCAGCGATACTGCTAGCGTGGTAGCCGTTAAGCTGAGAAAGCGGCGCCGAGATAGGTCGTTGCGGGACTTTGCCATGATCAGAGACTTTCTGGGTTGACATCGACCCTACTTTAGCACTTCGTGCCGTCGCGAATATATGACATTCATCCCGGTAAACGTCGATCAAAGCGCGGCGCATGGATAAAAATCGCTACTTCCGCTTAGCTGCAAGAGGTCGGGGTTTGGGCTTGATGGGCATAAGCACGAGGAAAATGGGTTTTTGTAGGGGCGTTCAATTGAACGCCCCTACGAGGTAAGAATTCGCTTAAGCCAGCCCGAAGCCACGCGAGAACAGCGGCGCGGCATCACCTTCGGCGGGTAAGTTGGCAAAGTCGAACGGGAGCTGATCGGCGGAACGCAGCCACGAGTAGGACAGCCGTCCGGTGAACGGGTAATTCCCAAAGAGTACGTCGGCGACACCCTGACCTTCCGTCCCCGGCAGCCATGCCGCGACGAAGGCGTCGGCTTGCGCGAGTTCGTCGGTGATGACCAGCGGTCTGCCGGACAGGAGGACGACGATCAGATGATCGCAGCGCGGGCGCATTTGCGCGATCACGGCGCGATCTTTGTCGGAGAGGCGGAGCACGCCGTCATCACCGAAGCCTTCGGCGTAGGGATTTTCACCGACGACGACGATACCGACCGGCGCGGATTCCTCGCCGGAGAACGCGCCGGACTGGTCGTATATCACCTGCGCGCCGTCGGTGACGGTTTGGCGAATCCCGGCGAGGATGCTGGTGCCGGTCGTCGTCGCGCCGTGATCGCCCTGCCACGAAATCGACCAGCCGCCGCACTGCATCCCGACGTTATCCGCGCCTCTGCCCGCCACTAAAATACGGGCGGTCTTGGCGATGGGCAGTGCCGCGCCCTCGTTTTTGAGCAAAACCAGTGATTTTCGGACGGCTTCGCGGGCGACTTGGCGATGCTCAGCCGAACCGATCAGTGGCAACAGAGCGTCGTCGTTGAACGGCGTGTCGAACAGACCAAGCCAGAGCTTGACCCGCAGAATTCGGCGGACGGCATCGTCGATGCGCTCGACCGACACGTCACCGGCTTGGACTGCCTCGGTCAGTGTTTGAATGAACAACTTGTAATCGTAGGGCACCATCACCATGTCCAAACCGGCGTTGACGGCAGTGATCACACTGGTGCGGTAGTCACGGTCGATTTGGTTGATTGCCATCCAGTCGGAGATGACGAAGCCGTCGAAGTCCATTTCGCCTTTAAGCACATCTGTGATCAGATAGCGCTGGGCGTGCATCTTGGTGCTTTGCCAGCTTGAGAAGGACACCATCACCGCTTTTGCTCCGGCGTCGATGGCGGCTTGATAGGGGGCTAGGTGAACGCGGCGCAGTGTGGCTTCATCAATGTCCGCGTCGCCCTGATCGATGCTGTAGGTGTCGCCGGGCGCTTGCCAATTCCCCGTCAGCCAGTCGAACGTCCGTGATGATCCCCACCGGGTGCCGCCGTCGGCGACGAAATGCTTGACCGAGGCAAGGATGCGCGGTTCTTCTTCCTGTAAGGCGCGCAGATAGGCGACACCCAAGCGCGTGACAGTTTCGGACTCCTCGCTGTAGCCTTCGTAGGTGCGTCCCCAGCGAATATCTTGCGGCACGCTCACCGCAGGGGCGAAATTAAAGTGGACGCCGGTCGCCAGCAGCTCACTCGCGGTCACGCGCGCGGCACGGCGGATGAGATCGGTGTCGTTGGCTGCGCCCATGCCGACGTTGTGCGGGAAGATCACCGCGCCGACGACGTTACTGTGCCCGTGAACGGCATCAACGCCGTAGACGAGCGGAATGGCTAAGCGCGTTTGGAGCGCAGCTTCGGCAAAGTCGCGCACCATCTTTGCCCACGATTTCAGGGGTGTTCGGTTCGGGATTGCCGCCGCCGCCGCTCAAGACCGAGCCGACGAAATACGTGGTGACGTCTGCGGGCGTGATGCTGCCTTTTTCGACTTGCGTCATCTGCCCGATCTTCTCGGCGAGCGTCATCTGGTGAATGAGCGACTCGATCTCGGTTTCTTCCGACGAGACACCACGCGATTGATCAACGTACATGATTGCTCCTTCACAAAAGCGGGATCGTCGGTTACTTATCCACGCCCGTAATGACAATGCCCTGAATAAACACGCGCTGCGCAAGGAAGAAGATCAACAACGGGAGGATCATCGAGATGATCGACGCTGCCAGAATCAACTGCGGCGCGCTGCTGTACAGCCCGTTGAACTCGGTCAAGCCCACCGTGATCGGGTTCGCCTGCCGGTTGCCCGCCAGATAGATCAGCGGTCCGAAGAAGTCGTTCCAAGCGAAGAAGAAGTGGAACAGCGCGACCGCCGTCAGAGCAGGGTAGGCTTGCGGCAAGATGACCGACGTGAAGGTGCGGATTGGACCGGCACCGTCGATCATGGCGGCTTCTTCGAGTTCGCGCGGGATCGTCAGGAAATACTGGCGCAGCAAAAAGACATTATAGGCGTTCCCGAACATTTGGGGAACGATCAGCGGCAGCCACGTTCCACCCCAACCCAGCACTTTGACGAAGAAGGCGTAGGTCGGGACGAGTGTCACGGCGGGCGGCAGGATGATCGTCGAGATCAGGATGATGAACAGAACATTCTTAAACGGAAAACGGAAGCGGGCGAAGCCGTAGGCGACCATCGACGATGCCGCGAGCGTGCCGAACATGGTGATCAAGGCGTACATGAGCGTATTGCCGAGCAGACGCACGAAGTCGATGGTATTCCACGCTTCGGGGTAGTTCTCCCATGCGAACGAGGATTCGGTAACGGGGTCCAACTGACGCCAGTTACCTTCCCACTCAATTAAGCCCGCGTCGGGGTTCTGGGTGTCGACGAATTGACTGGTACGGCGACCGGGCGCCACCAGTGCCCACTGTTTGATGCCGTCGTCGGTTGGCACCGAATAGATGTCGTAGTTGTTACCCTGATACTCAAACTGGACGACTTTCGAAGGGAGAATCGGCGCGCGCGAGTCGGATGCCTGAGTCTGCGTTTTGAGCGACGTGATCGCTGCATAGCCCATCGGCATGAGGTAGACGAACAGAATGATCAGCGCCAGCAGAGTGATCCCCGCCTGATTGAGCAGTCGGCGGCGACGTCTGGCAGCCTGCCAAACCGAAGAATGGTCTGGGGACGGGGGCGTGTACGATACAGTCCTTGCTGCCATGCTACTTGTTCTCCCCGGCATAGTAGACCCAGTAGCGTGCCGTCGCAAAGAGGAACAGCGTGACAATCAACGCGACGATAAACAGCAGCCACGCGAGCGCTGCGCCATAGCCCATATTTTGGAAGGTAAATGCCTGTTTGTAGAAGAAGATCATGTAAAACCGGGTGCTGCCTTCAGGATAACCGCTGCCCTGATTGAGAATCCAAGGCACGATGAAATACTGGAGCAGCCCGACGACACTCAAGATGAGGTTGTAGAAGATCACCGGCGTGATCATTGGGATGGTGATGTTAATCAAACGCCGCCACCAGCCCGCGCCGTCGATCTCGCAGGCTTCGTACAATTCGGTAGGAACGCCCTGTAAACTGGCGAGATAGATCAGGATCGTATTGCCAATTCCCCAGACGCCGATGAAGGTGTAGGCGATGTAGATGAGACCGGGGCTGTCCAGCCAGCGTAATCCATTCTGACCGACGGCAGTGACCCCGAATATTTCGATAAAGCGATTCAGCCAACCGGTGTTCGGGTTCAAGACCTGAATCCAAATCAAGATCGCCGCGATACCGGGAACCATCGTCGGAGCATAGAACAATGTGCGAAAGAGGTTGCGCCCGATCAAGTCCTTCGAGTTGAGCAGCACCGCCAACGAGAATGAGAGCACCATGCCAATCGGCAGCGAGATCAGCGCGAATTTGAAGGTGACGCCCAAGCTGACCCACGTCTGCGGGTCTTCGAACAGCATCCGCTGCCAGTTGGCAAAGCCAACAAATTGGGCATCCTGTGGCGACGAAAGCGTGAAGTTGAACAGCGAGAAAACGAACGAGGCGATCATCGGCGCAAGGTAAAACAGGAGAAAGCCGATCAACCAAGGGCTGATGAAGAACAATCCCCATTTGGCTTCGCGCCGCTGCATCAACGAGAGTTTAAACAGCGAGCGACCACCCGTCCGCGATTCCCGACGAGCCAGACTTACTTCGGAAAACATGTCCATAAGGTTATTTTTGTTCCTGTCCTGAACGCGGACGAGAGGTGAGACTCTGGCAGATCAAGCGATCCGCCAGAGTCCCGAAAGCGATGTTGATTATTTCGCGTTGTCGAAGATGACCTGCAAGTCGGCTTGCAGCTTGTCCAGTTCCGCGTTGACGTCGGCGTCGGCGTTGTTGTCGACGACTTGGGTATACGACGTGTAACGGTCGGACGATTCGAGGAACGAGGGCATACCTTCTTCGTGATTCGGATTGTCGGGGTAGCTCAACGCTTCCAGCGCGACGGGCCAGTTCACGTCGAAGTTGGTGTTCGGATACTGCTCGGACAGAGTCTTCGCGTAGTTGTCGTAGAAATTGGTTTGCAGGCTCAAGCGTGCAGGCATACCGCCGTAGGTTGTCGCCAGCTCTTCTGCCGCGTCGCCGAGGAGGTAAGACAGGACTTCGAAGGCTTCTGCCGGGTGCTGCGAGGACTGCATGATGCCGAAAGTATCGGCGTGGAGTTTCGCGGTGGTCGTACCTTCGTAGGACGGAACCGGTGCGAGATCCCACGGAGCGGTCATGTCAGCCGTGCCCCAGCCCATGTACCACTGGTGGATGGTGACCATCGCCACGTTGCCGCTGCCAAACCAGTTGCCGCCCGCCAGTAGATCGCTGCCCGCATAGGCGCCGCTCGGATAGAAGGGCTGCGCGCCGTACATGGCGTCATGGTACCAGTTTTCAGCAACACGCCACTGCGGCGGGATCACGGCGTTGCCGTCGGCGTCGACGAAGTTGCCCGCGCCGAACAGGGTGTCACGACCACGCATGTCGGTATGGCTGACGCCGAAGCCCCACTGAATGATCTGGGTCGCGTCGAATTCCGGCTCGGTCGCGTCGTAGCCGTTGGCGTCGACGGTGAGTGTCTTGGCAAGCCCGGTCACGGTGTCGATGTTCCACTCGTGCGAGTTACCTTCGGAGTCGATGTAGGGGTCGCCGTAATTGGCAGGCGGGTAGGCAAGCCCGGCTTCGTCGAACAGGGCTTTGTTGTACATCGTGAAGTAAGGATAGACGGCAAACGGAATTCCAAGCTGACCTTCGCTGGGAACCTTGTAGAAGTCAACCAGTGCAGGGTCGAAGTCGCTCAGATCGTAGTTGGTGGACTCGATCAGCGGGGCGAGGTCCAACCATGCGCCGGGGAAGGAGGCGCGACCGCGAATGCCCATCGGACCGACGACGTCCGGTGCATTCCCGGCGGCGATTTCGGTGTTCAGAACGTCATACGCTTGCGCGTTGTCGACGATTTCCAGCACGAGTTCAATGTTGTCGTGCGTGGCATTGAATTCATCGACGACTGCCTGCTGCTTGTCAATTGTGGGGGCGTCCGTGCCCGCGCCAAGACCGACGTACCAACGAACGGTGACGGGTTCCTGCGCTTGCGCGATGCTGAAGGACAGCAGCAAGACCATCGCCAAAACAGCGAACCGAATTGTACTTTGCTTACGCATTTCTATCTCCTAATCAAACAAACTAATTCGAGTGTTCAACACTCATTGTAAGCGCTTTCAAAAACATCGTAACAAGTATTGCCCCCTTCCTGCTGTACTGTTGACATCGAGATATTTAGGTTAGAACCGCGCCACAACTCACGCGGACGACCAGCTTGGTTGGTAAAACGCTGCTCTTTCGGATCGCCATTTTGATCCCCCCTCGCGATCCATGTTTCGAGCGCAAGGCTGCTTTGAGAGCGCTTGCAAGAATCTCGAAACGACTTTCTGTTCTCGCGCTAAAGCCTCGTTGATCTCATCAAAATCACGTTAAAACCGCGCCACAACTCGCGCGGACAACTAGCTTGGTTGGCAGAATGATATGGCGCACCGGATCAGCACCATGTTTCACGATTTCGAGCAGCGTATCGACGGCGAGCGCGCCCTGCTGCTGGGGCGATTGATGCACCGTCGTCAGCGGCGGAGTGGCGGTCGCAGCGCTGGGCAGATCGTCGAACGACGTCACGGCGATGTCGTCCGGCACTGACAAACCGGCATCATGGATCGCTCGCAGCGCGCCAATCGCCATCGTATCAGAGGCGCTGAAAACCGCGTCCGGGTGCTGTGGAAGCAACTGCTGCATCGGGATATAGCCGCCGCGTTCGGTGAAGTCGCCTTCCGCCCAGAGGTTGGGGTCAGGTTCAATGCCCCATTCCTCAAGCGCACGAAGGTAGCCAGCGGTGCGATCTTCGGCGGCAGTATTCAGCTCATTGGTGATGATAGCGATGCGGCGTCGCCCTAACTGAAGCAGGTGATTGACGGCGGAATATGCGCCGCCGACGTTATCGTAATCGACGAAACTCACTTGATCGCTGAACTTGGAAGGGCGTCCCATCAGCACAAAGGGGACGTCATTCTCGAACAGCAGGGGCATGAACTCGGTATCACTGCAATCGGCAGTGATGATCAAGCCCTCGGCGATGTTCGAGCTGAGGATGCGGCGTAACTGGCGCTGCCCTTCCTCCTTGGTGTGATAGAGGAACAAGGCAAGCGTACTCTCGTGGACGTTGCACGCTCGCGAGACGCCGGGAATTAGCGCAGATAAATAGGGATCGGCAAAGATGAACTCAACGACGTTGGGGACAAACAAACCGACGATGTTGGTATTGTTCGAGGCGAGCGCGCGCGCCATCTGATTGGGCTGGTAGCCGGTTTCGTCGATGATCTTCTGGACGCGCTCGCGGATTTCGGGGCGGATGTGAGGATACCCGTTGATTACCCGCGAGACGGTTGCACTCGAAACGTGCGCACGCCTACCAATTTCACTTAAAGTTAACTTCGCCATCAAAAGAAACCTAGTTGTAAGCGCTTTCAACTTCAATATGACCAGATTTCCTGTGGTTTGTCAAGCAACTATTACCGCCTTTGTCCGAGTTTGGAGATTTCTACAAATTCACCGACTTGACGGCGCTCGTCAGTCGGCTGCATGAGCGCGGGAGCGCTCTCTGCGAAGTCTAGGCAAAATGTCCTTGCGGCGTGGTTCCGGGGGAACACGATCTGGAGGCGAAGATCGACGGGGCGCCCAGTGGAAACACGGCGGGGCGGATCGCGGCTGCGATCCGCCCCATCAGCGAGACCGGGTCAGGGTCTAGTCGGGTTAGGCGTCGGCTTTACGGAGTGGCGGATAGAGACAGGGATCCGCTGCGTGCGGTTCGCGTACAGTTCGGCTGGCGGGCGCGCTCGACTGCCGGACGACAGTCGGAAACGGGGATTGGTTGTCCTCGTTGGCGGTTGTATCGTGTGTGAAAACCTCACCCGTGAGCGTGTTGACAATCGGCGCTTGGAGCTGCGCGTCCATCGCGTCTAGCCAACGCCCGGCTTGGCGATCCAATTTCTCAAAAAACGGCTTCATCGTCTGCCCTCACTGCTGGTTGATGATGGTCACATCATAGGGCAGGGGTGGTGGTAGTGTGATCAGCCTAAAGTGGTATTTCGCGGCAGAGAAGGTGGTATCTATTTGGTGGATTTTAGCGGGCTAAATCGGGTTATAAAAGGTCAAGTTGGGCGGCGCGTGCTAGCGCTTGAGTACGGCTGTTGACGTCCAGTTTGCCATAGATATTGCGCGTGTGCACCTTGACCGTGCCGAGCGAAAGCACCAGCCGTTCGGCGATTTCGCGATTGGACAATCCCTCGGCGATCAAGCCGAGCACCTCGAGTTCGCGGTCGCTGAGCGGCTCGATGAGGGCTTGGCTTGCAGTGGTGCGCGGCGTGTCGCTGCCGAGGATCGAATTGATCGTCGTCTCGACCGACAGCGCGCTGCCGCGCTCCCATGCCACTTGAAAACGCTCGGCGCCGAGCCGATCATTTAATTCAGCGCGCAGACGAGCCACCAGCGCCCATTGATGCAGCCAACCGCTGACTGGGGCAGGCTGGTCAAACGCGAGGCTCAGGAGTTCGACGGCGCGTTCAAGCTCGCCATCGTGGGCGCAGGCGGCGGCTTCCAACGCCAGACAGATCGTCGCCGGAGCCGGATCGTCGTGACGATTCCAGAACAGCGCCGGGTAGCTTTGCCGCGCGGCATCAAAGCGACCCCGCCCGCAGTCAGCAATGGCTTGCCCCCAATAGGCGCTCATGTCGTAGTGAGCGCCGAAAAACGGTTCCTGCGCAAGCGTGCGATTTCGATGAGCGAGCGCCGCGCTCTCGTCGTAGTTCTCGTCGATGACGCTCGCCAAGAAGGATTGCAGCCCGGAAGCCAACACTTTACCGTCGAGATTGTCCGTGTCGTCGGCGCGGTCGTGCAGTTCGTCGGCGAGCGCCCGCGCCGACGACAGATCGCCCCGCAGCATGGTCATCTGTGCAAGTAGGGACATCGATTGAAGCACGCCTTTCAAGCTGCCGATCTCACGCATCAAGACAAGGGCATCACGGGCATACCGCTCGCAGCCCACGTAATCCATATCCATCAGTGCGGCTCCGCTTAAGTTCTGCGTGATCCAAGCGATGCCGTTGCGATCTCCGATCTGACGGCGCAGCTCAAGCCCTTGGCGAAGCAGGCGGTGTCCGTCGTCGTGCTCACCGGCGTCCATTGTCGAGGAAGCCATCCAGACCAGCGCTTCAGCTTGGTAGAAGGCATCGCCTAGCGTCGAGTAAGCGGCGTAGCTCTGTTGAAACAGCGCCAGCGAGCGCTGAGCGTCGTAGGGTTGGTGATAGACTTCTTCCCAAACCGTGACGATGCCGGAAAGCATCAAGCAGAAGCCGATTTCCGCTTGATCCTGATGGGCGCGCGCTGCCGCGAGACAGGCATCAACCCCGGCGCGGATGTCAAAGTCGATACGCAGGTTGCCCAGCAGGTTCAGGCGGTAGAGCCGGGCTTGGGTGTGCGCAAGCTGAACCGCCTGTTCCGGGGTGGGGTGGGCGGGGAAGTGCTCAGCGGCGGCGCGCAGCAGCGGCATGACTTCGTGATAGCGCCCGCGCATATCGCCGAAAAAATGGAGGCTTTCGGCGGCTTGGCTCAGCGCCTCAAAACACTGCTGTTGGATGGCGATCTGCCACGCGCTGCGGACATTCTCGAAATCCGCGCCGATGCGATCCAGCGCCGCGACCTGATGCCGAGATTTGATGTCGGGTTCAAGCTGGTGCAGCAGATTGAGATAGTAGCGGCTGTAAGCCTGCTGGATCGCCGTCGTTTGGGTGGCGTCCATCTGCTCGGCACCGTACTGCCGCAGCAGCTCATGGATGCTGTAGCGACCGGCGGCGCTCAAGCGCACCAGCGACTTATCGACCAGCCCCGCCAGCGTATTGAGGGATGCCCCGGCGACGACTTCGGCGGCTTCGCGGGTGAATCCGCTGTAAAAGACCGACAAGCGCTGAAAGACCTCGCGCTCCTCGTCGTGGATCAAGCGCCAAGACTGGTTGAATACCGAGCGGATGCTGCGATGTCGCTCCGGCAGATTGCGCGAGCGAGTCGCCAGAATGTCCATGTTGCGCTGAATTTCTTGGGCGATGTCGGTCGGGCGGAGTGTCTTCAGCCAGCCCGCCGCCAACTCAATCGCCAGCGGCATTCCCTCGACCAGACGACAAATTTGAACGATGCTGCTGCTGTCTTCGGTGAAGTCGAAGTCGCCGCGCACGCGCCGCGCCCGGTCGAGAAACAACTGGACCGCGCCATATTCGGCGAGAGGCTTGCCGTCTTCTTCGTCAGGATAATCCATCCCGGCGATCTGACGCACCCATTCCTCCTGAAGATTGAGCGCCTCGCGGGAGGTGACGAGAATCTTCAGGTGGGTGGTAACGGCGAGAATTTCGGAAATGATGTCTACGCCATCGAGCAGGTGCTCGAAATTGTCCAGTACCAGCAGAATGCGCTTCTCGCGTTTCTCACGTAGGTAGTCAAAGAACTGCTCGCGCGGGTCACGATTACCTTTCTGGAATTGAAATGGCGTCGCATCGGCGATGGCGGTCAGAACTTCGTCGGTACTGCTCAGCGGCGCGAGGAAGACGACAAAAACGCCGTCGGGGAAGGCGTCGCGCTTATGGCTGGCAAGTTCGAGCGCCAGCCGCGTCTTGCCGATTCCGCCGGGACCAACCAACGTCAAAAGCGCGCAGGATGGATCATCCAGCAGCGCGCTAAGCTCGTCAATCTCATGCGAACGACCCATAAACGGCGTCGACGCAAGTGCTAGATTTTGCATTCCCACGATCTTGACTTCCCCGCATTATGCCTTTCTATTATATGACAGAATCAGCACAATGTGAGATGGGAGTCAAACCTTTGTTCTAAACCTGACAGCGGCTCGTCGAGGGAGGCAGGACGCCCGGCTGATCACGACGTATATTCAAAAAAGCGCACGCCGAAGAGGGCGGCTTGAGTGCGATCCCGCAGGTCGAGCTTGGTAAGGATGTTGCTGACGTGGGTGCGGACGGTATTCTCGCTGACGCACAGTTCCACCGCGATTTCGTGATTCTGCAAGCCGCGCGTGAGCAATTGAAGGACAGAAAGCTCGCGCTCGCTCAAGGTCCGGATCAGGTCGATCTCTGATTGGTGATCGTCGGCGAGGTTCGACGCGATCTGCGTGACGACCTTAGGATGCAACACTGACTGTCCGTTGTGGACGGCGGTGATCGCCTGCGCGAGATCGTCGGGCAGGATGTCCTTGAGGAGATAACCGGCTGCCCCGGATCGAATCGCCGGGAGGACGTGGGAACTGTCCAAGAAGCTGGTCAAAATGATCACGCGGACGTTCGGATGGCGTTCGGCAAGGATGCGCGTCGCATCAGCGCCGGACATCCCCGGCAGCACCAAATCCATCAGCACGACGTCCGTTTCCAGTTCGTCGAGCAAAGCGATGACGGCTTCACCGCTGTCCGCTTCGCCGACGACGCACAAACCGGGCATCGTCTCGATGTAGCCGCGCAGCCCGAAGCGCACCATGCCGTGATCGTCGACAATCACAATTCGAATTGGGGACGTGGAGGAGTCGGTCATCAAGAAATATCCTCTTCAAAAACAGCTAAACACTTTCAATATTAAGCATGAACCGGCGCGGCGCGCCGCGAGTCAATATGGATAGTCAGCCGCGTGCCAACGCCCGGCTCGGTCTGCACTTCGCAGCGCCCGCCAACGCGCTTGAGCCGCGTCCGCATCAGTGCCAAGCCGTTCGAAGTCGCCGGAACAGCTTCAGGCACGAAGCCATCGCCATTATCTTCGACGATGACGTGAGTCACCAAGCCGAAGCTGAAGGACAGGCGCAGTAGGGTCGCGTTGCTGTGGCGGACGACGTTGGCGGCGGCTTCTTGCACGGCGCGCAGCAGGGCATGTTCTTCCGCAATCGTCAGCGTGTTGGTGCCATCGACGCGCCAGAGCAGCTTGATCCCATGCGTCTCGCAGAGCGGCGTCAGGGTGCTCAGCAGCGCGTCTTCGAGCCGCTTATCTTGCAGCGACACCGGGATTAGTTCTTGGAGCAGGGCGGTCATTTCGGCTTGGGCGGTGTGTCCCGCCTGCCGGATATGCTCAAGATGCGTCCGCACGAGGTCGGGGGCATGATCGAGCAGATTAATCGCCGCGCCCGCCGACAGGGTGATGCTGAACAACTCCTGCTTCACGCTGTCGTGCAGCTCGCGGGCGATGCGCTGGCGTTCTTCGAGTACCGCCGTCATCCGCTCTTGGCGGGCGAGTTTCATAAGTTGCAGCCCGTTCTGCTTGTTGGCAGCCGATTCAGATTCGAGCGCGACCTTGAGGGTCTGCGTCATACGATTGAAGGCAGCGGCAAGCTGAGCGATGTCGGGGTTGGTCTCGGCGCGCAGATCGATCCGCGTGTCGTAGTTGCCGAGCGTGATCTGTCGCGCCGCCTGCCCGATCTGGTGGAGGGCATAGGCGCTGTGCTCACCGATCACCAACGTCAGCGCGAAGCTCACGCCGAAGGCGACTCCGAGTGCTAGCAGCAGCCCAATCCCGCTCATGGTGAGCGAGGCAATTTGGGTGTGGAGCAGTTGGTTCGAGGCGACGATGCCGGTCTGGAGGGCGGCGTATGCCTGCTGATCGAGCGCGAGCGCGGTCTCGTCAATACGCTGGCGAATCACGCGCTGCGTGTCGGCGGCGGCATTGCTCAGCGCCAGCGTCTCAAGACTGCGGATCAGGTTCAGATAGTCGGCGCTGACCGTCTCCAAGCGGCGCAACGCGAGGTTATCGACTGCCGACTCCGATAACGCCATCCGCTCAATCAGGGTGACGGTTTGGGTGAGCGTGGCTTCTCCGGCAGCGTAGGCGTCGGCGTCGCCGGAGGCAAGATACTGCGCGATCAGGGCGCGGGCGTCGAGCGTCTGCTGCATGAGGTCGCTCACGCTGCTCAGCCGATCCAGCGATCCCGTGACCGGCTGCACCGATCCGCGATAAGCGAGGATCAACCCGCCGAACAAGGCGAAGATAACCACGCCGAGCAGCAGCACGATCAGCTTAAAGCTGCCGGTCGAGGGGTGGTACAGTCGATCAAAAGACCAACTGTTCCTCTGCCCAAATGAACGAAGCGAGATTGTTGCGCCCATAACCACGTATCTTCCAAGGCTCGTTGGCGAGTTCGGGATCACTGTTTTCCACATCCCGGATGATCAGCGGACCGTCCGCCGCGATCATCGGAGGAATGTCGCTGCGCGCCTGATCGGTGCCTTGCGTGGCGGCGTAATAACCCGCCAGCACCGCCCAACCGTGTACGCGCGGCGACGAATTGCGGGCGGTCGCCAGCAAACGTCCGTCGCTGACTGCTTGGATCGCCGGGATCATGGCGTCGACGCCGCCGAGAATGACCTGATCCTGCATCCCGTGACGCTCGACGACGTGGCGGGCTGCCAGCGCCATGTCATCATTGTGCAAAAATCCGGCGGAGAGATCGGGGTGACGGTTGAGCAGAATCTCCCAGATTTCGGTGGTGAGTTCGACGTTCCAGTCGCCGGGCTGATCGTCCACGACTTCAATGTTAGGGTAGCGGCTCACGACGTTGTAAAACCCCTGCGCCCGTCCCTGCGCGCCGGTGTGTCCCTGCCGCCCCCACGTATGGGCGATTTTGCCCTCGCCGCCCATTTTGTCGACCAGCGCTTGCACAACGCTCTCCGCCATCGCCACGTTGTCGGGCGTGATGAAGGTTAAGATGCCGATTTCCTGCAAGAGCGGGAAGGGGGCAATCAACGTGTCCATGTCGACCACCGGGATACCGCGACTGGTCAGTCGTTCGGTCGCCTCGACCAGCGTACCGATGCTACCGGGTTGGACGGCGACGAAATCCCAGTCCCGGTTGGCGATTTCCTCCATATTGGCGCGCTGCTGGTTGAGGTCAAGATTGCCGTCGAACCACTCGATCTCAACGCCAACCCAGCGCCCCATTTGTTCGGCGGCGAGCTTGCCCTGCGCCCCCCAACTGACGACCAAACCGTCGTTCATCATGGCAGCGTGCAGCGGCTTGCCGGTGGGCGGCTCCGGGGGCTGCTGAAGCAGCTTTCCGGCGAAGGGAGCCGCGCTGCCCATCGCTACCATCTGCTGTAAAAAAGATCGGCGATCTGATAGGGGATTCGTCATCGAAAATCCAGTCTTACAACTCAATAAACTTTCCGTCACAGCGAGCGAACAAATCGCCGCGACAGGGGCGACATTAATTTTAGACGAACGACTTGAGTATACTCATGATTTCGGATGCGCTCAACTGGTCACGGGGGGAACAAAGCGCTGCACCAACGTCAGCAAATCTTCGGGCGAAAACGGCTTTCGCAGGAAAGCTGAACAGCCAAAGCGTTCCGCGAGCTTGGCTTCCACAGTGCCGACGCGAGCGGTGCAGGCGATGATCGGCGGCGACTGCGCTCCGCCTAACTGCTTCACCAGCGCCATGCTTAGCGTGCGCCCGTCGATGTCGGGCAAGTTGAAGTCCATCAGGATCAATTCCGGCTTGTCGCGGCGCGCCTCTTGCGCAGCGGGGAGTCCTTTGCTGAAGTGGCGCACCTCGTAATGTGCCGACTTCAGAATGTGCATGATCATGTCGGCATTATCTTTATTGTCTTCGACCAGCAAGATGTAACTCATCTTAAAGCAGCTTTCTCCGCAAAAGAGATTATCACTTTTGAGTTTCGTCACCCCCGACTCCTCCACTAGGCGACGGGAGAAAAACAACTTGCGCGGCGAGGTCAGCCTTATTCGACCGGGCGAGCGCTGCCGACGCCGACGTGTTCGCGCACGGCTTTGATCACGTCGTCGGGCGTCGCGGGCTTGACGATGAACTGTACTGCTCCCAAGTCTAGGGCGCGCTGACGGTCGGACGATGCCGTGTAGACCAGCACCGGAATCGCCGCCGTTTCGGGATCGGCTCTCAACTGCGCCATCACGTCCCAGCCGCTCACGTGCGGCAGATTCACGTCAAGGATGATCAGGTTCGGCAGCAGACCGAGCGCTAACTCCATCACCTGCCCGCCGTCGTGCGTATCGACGACGAGATAGCCCGCCACTTCCAACGCCCGGCGCAGCAGTTCGCGCATACTCATTTCGTCCTCGACCAACAGGATCGAGATCACGTCGTCAGCGGCAGCCTTCGGCTGGTCGAACACGGTGAAGCCTTCGTTGATCTCGCTTGGCGGCACGCCCAAGGCAAGCTGTTCTTCCGTCGCTACCGGCAAGGTGAAGGTGAATTTGCTGCCTTTGCCAACGGTGCTGTGAACGGTAAGGTCGCCGCCGTGCATCTGGCTTAAGTGCTTGCTGATGTCCAATCCCAAGCCCGTCCCTTCGATCTGCGTGAAAGCGCCGGTGCTAATCTGGCGGAAGCGGTCGAAAATCGCCGAGCGCCCATCCTCAGGGATACCGATCCCGGTGTCGATCACGGAGATGGCGACCCAGTCGCCCTCGACTTCAGCCTTGAGGACAACGCTGCCACTGTTGGTGAACTTGATGCCGTTCGACAGCAGGTTGAGGACGATCTGGCGGACGCGAATCGGGTCTGCCCAGACGAGCGGCAGGTCTTCGGGGTAGTCCGGGCGCAGTTGGAGCGACTTGTCCTTGAGCAGCCCGGTCGCCGTCGAAAGCACGCCACGAAAGATTTCGGGCAGGTCGACAGTGGTGCAGACCAGTTCGAGCTTGCCCGCCTCGATTTTGCTCAAGTCAAGAATGTCGTTGATCAACCCGATCAGGTAGTTGCCGTTATCTTTGATCAGCTTCAGATAGGGGCGGTAGACCTCAGGCATGGGCACGTTCTCGAACATCTGCGGCATGACCATCATCGAGTGCGAATAGCCGATGATCACGTTGAGCGGTGTGCGCAGTTCGTGGCTCATGTTGGAAAGGAAGCTAGACTTAGCGCGGCTGGCTTCTTCGGCTTTGAGTTGGGCGGCGCTCAACTTGAGGTTGGCAGACGAAAGCTCCGCTGTCCGGCTGGTAACACGCTCCTCCAAGCTGCCGTAGACCGCTTTCAATTCGCGCAGCATCCCGTCGAAGGCATCGGCTAAATGCCCGATCTCGTCGCGCCCGCCCGTTCCCGGCACGGTCACGTCCCACTTGCCTTGGCGCACGCTGTCGGCAACGTCGGAAAGCTGGCGGATCGGGCGGACGATGCTGCGGGTCAGGAAGATGGCGACCAAGATCGCCACCAGCAGCGAGATCAACGCCAGCATGATGGCGACCTCCTGCGTGCCGTTGATTTCGCCGAGAATGCTGCTGATCGGGATGTCGCGGATCAGCAGCCAGCGGATGGCGATCTGCGTTTCCGGGCGGATGTGGACATAAACCTGAAGCGAATCGGGAAAATCTGTCGAGTCAGTGACAATTCCCTGATTGCTGCCGAACATAGAAACGACGTCGGAGCGCGAGCGCTCGCCGTCGAAGGTGATGAAGCTGTTCAGGACGCCGCCGTAGAGTTTGGTCGGGTCGGGGTTGAGCAGGTAGCTGCCGTCGAGGCTGACCAGATAGAGCGGGGTCGTACTTCGGGTGACGATGTCCGCGAACAGCGGCGTCAAGCTGACCTTGGCGACCAGCACGGCGACGTTGGCGCCGTCCACTTCGAGCGGTACGGAGTAATAAAGGATCGGCACGTAAGGGACGCGGACGATGCCGCCGCTGCGGTCGAGGTCGTAGTCCGAGATGTAAACCTGATTGGGCAGCCCAATCGCTTGGTTGAAGTAGGCTTCACCAGCGAAATTGGCGTCGCTGGTGGGGATCGCGCCGGTTTTGTCAATGTGCAGCAGCTCCTGCCCACCGAGATCGATGATCCGGAAGTCGAGATAGGGCGTCGAGCGATCAAGGAAGGTTCGGAATAGGGCGATTTGAGCATCGCGGAAGCTGCCGGTGATGTCGGGGATGCCGTTGATGGTCGTCGCGTAGCGGCGCGTGGGCGGCGCGAGGCTGAGGAAGACTAAGTCCTCCTTAACGTCGATCAAGCGCTTTTCGAGGTCGTTCGCTTGCGAGACGAGCGAGCGCAGTTCTTCCGCGCCGATCTTCTGGATGAGCAGGCTGCCTGCTGTCCGCAAACTGTAGAAACTGATGATCCCCGTCGGGATGAGCAGCACCACGACAAAGGCAAAAATCAACTTATTCTGGAGCCGTCGCTTCACTTTCGGAACCATGAGCCGAACTCTTTTCATCCCCTCAGTATAGGTGAATTCGAGGGTCTTCTAGTCATCCAAGAGTTGAAAGATAATTCATCCGCATGGATGAAAAGGACTCGCCGCCGCCACTCTATACTGGCACTATGACTAGTTCCAACAATTCCGTCTTGCCAATTGAGCAGAAGGAATGCCTATCGACCAACGTGCCACCTCATCATAACCCGTTTTGTCATGCAGATACTTAGGTTTCAAGGGGATAATTCATGCATTCGCGTAAACTACTCGTTTCACTTCTCGTTGTCTTTGTGCTGGTCTTGACCTCCGGCGTCTTCGCCATTCAAGCACAGGATCAACTGACCATCGGCTTCGCTCAGACCGGTTCTGAGAGTGGTTGGCGGACTGACTTCACCAATGCCATGATGGCTGAAGCGGCAGCGCAAAACATCAACTTGATCTTCTCGGATGGTCAGCAGAAGCAGGAAAACCAGATCGCCGCCATCCGCTCGTTCATCGCGCAGGGCGTCGATGCGATCATCCTCGCGCCGCTGGTGGAAACCGGCTGGGATGACGTGCTTCAGGAAGCCAAAGACGCCGAAATTCCCGTGCTGATTATCGACCGCAGCGTCACCGCTGATCCGTCACTCTATATCACGCGCGTCGCCTCGGACTTCGTGTACGAGGGTCGTTTGGCGGCTGCTTGGCTGGCGACGGCAACTGCCGACCGCACCGAGTGCAACATCGTCGAACTGCAAGGTACGGTTGGCTCCAGCCCGGCGATTGACCGCGCTCAGGGCTTCAACGACGTGCTCGCTCTGTTCCCCAGCCTCAAGATCGTGGCTTCGCAGACCGGCGATTTCACCCGCACCGAGGGCAAGACGGTCATGGAGAGCTTCCTCAGCTCGATGGATCCGTCCACAATTTGCGCGGTCTGGGCGCACAACGACGACATGTTGATCGGCGCGATCTCGGCGATGGAAGAAGCCGGTCTGAACCCCGGCAAGGACATCCTGACGGTTTCGGTCGATACGACGGTCGACCTGCTGAAGTTGATGGAGCAGGGTAAAGCCAACGCGACGGTTCTGCTCAACCCGAACATGGGCGTGCAGGCGTATCAAGCGATCAAGGATTATCTGGCAGGTGAGACTCTGCCTCCGCTGATCCTTGTTCCGTCGGCAATGTTCTTCCCGGATACGGCGGCTGCGGAGCTGGCTGCACGCGGCGCTGAATAAGATTATCTAGCTTTCCTGACAAGATGCAGGTGCTAATTTGCCTGCATCTTGTTATAGTTCACTAAAGAATTAATTAGCACGACCGGCGGGAAGCCAATGGATGACCACGCAGGACTGCAAAACCCTTTACTGCAAACGGAAAATCTGACCGTTACCTTTGGAAGTGTACGGGCGCTGTCCGGGGTTGATTTTAATCTATATCCCGGTGAAGTCCACGCTGTTTTGGGAGAAAATGGCGCGGGAAAATCAACGCTGATCAAGCTCATCACCGGCGTCTACCACAAAGATGCAGGCTCGATTTTGCTTGAAGGTAAAGCGATAGAGCCTCACAATCCTCACGAGGCACAGGCGCTCGGCATCAGCACTGTCTACCAAGAAATCAATCTGATCCCCACGCTCTCGGTTGCCGAGAATCTGTTTCTCGGACGCCAACCGACGCGCCGGGGATTTATCGATACGCGCAGCGTGAATGCGCGCTCGAAAGAACTCCTCAAAACCTATCAGCTTGACATCGACGTGACTCGCACGCTGTCCTATTACTCTATCGCCATCCAGCAGCTCGTGGCTATCGCGCGCGGCGTCGATATGTCTGCCAAAGTCTTGATCCTTGACGAGCCGACCGCCAGTTTAGACGCGCATGAAGTCGAGACTTTGTTTGACGTGATTCGCTCACTCAAAGCACGGGGAATCGCCATTCTGCTGATCACCCATTTCTTGGATCAGGTCTACCAGATTTCAGATCGGATCACGGTGCTGCGCAACGGCGAAAAAATGGGCGAGCATAAGACCGCCGATTTGCCCAAGCGCCAGTTGATTTCACTGATGCTCGGCAGAGAGTTAGCCATCGTAATCGAGCAGGGCGGGAGCGGCAATGCGGCGTGGCAGTCCACGAAGGGTACGTTCGTACAGGTTAAGGGAATTGGTCGCAAGGGAATGCTTGAACCGCTCGATTTAGCGATTGCCAAAGGCGAGATCGTCGGGCTGGCTGGTCTACTAGGATCAGGCAGAACCGAGACCGCCAAGCTGATTTTCGGCATCGACCATCACGATACCGGCGAAATTCTGGTCAAAGGCAGCAAGGTTTCGCTCAAATCTCCGCTTCAGGCGATTCAGCATGGGTTTGCGCTGTGCCCGGAGGATCGCAAGGTCGAGGGCATTATCCCGGAACTCTCAGTGCGCGAGAACATCGTGTTGGCGCTGCAAGCGAAACAAGGCTGGTTCAAGACACTTTCGCGCAAAAAACAGGAAGAAATTGCGCAGGAAATGATCACTGCGCTACGGATCGTCACACCGGATTCAAGCAAAGCGGTCGGCGAATTGTCCGGTGGCAATCAGCAGAAAGTCATCTTGGCGCGCTGGTTGGCTTCGCAGCCGGAATTCCTGATCCTCGACGAGCCAACTCGCGGCATCGACGTGGGTGCTCACGCCGAGATTATCGAGATCATCAAGCAGCTTTGCGCGGACGGCATGGCGCTGCTAGTCATTTCTTCAGAATTGGCGGAAGTAGTGGACTACAGCCATCGCATTGTCGTCCTGCGCGATCACAAAAAGCTGACTGAACTCACGGGCGATGACATTAACGAGCAGATGATTATGCACGCGATTGCGGAGAAGTAGCGATGCTTGAAACGAAGCCAAAGGTCGAACCGGAAGCTCGGTTCAGTTTATCGCAGACTCTAAGCCAGCATCGGCGTGTGCTCTTCCCGGTCTTAGCCTTGATCCTGATCCTGATCGGCGACCGGCTGATCTCGCCGAGTTTTTTCTCGCTCCGGCTGGTCAATGGGCGCTTGATTGGCAGCATGGTTGACATTTTCTATCGCGGCGCGCCGACGGTGCTACTCGCGGTCGGCATGACGCTGGTTATCGCTACCAAAGGCATCGACCTCTCGGTTGGCGCGGTGATCGCCATTGCTGGCGCAGTATCGGCGGCGCTGATCACCGAGACCGACCTGTCTCCGGTTCTGGTTATCTTGATTAGCATTGGCTCAGGAATCCTCTGCGGGTTGTGGAACGGCATCCTCGTTGCCATATTCGACATTCAGCCAATTGTCGCCACCCTGATTCTGATGGTCGCTGGACGCGGCATCGCCCAGTTGATCACGGGCGGTCAGATCACGACCTTCAGCAACCCCACATTGGAGTTCGTCGGCACTGGCGTACTGTTTGGGCTGCCATTCCCGATCTACCTCTCGCTGATTGTCTGCGTCGTAGTCGTACTGCTGGTGCGCCGAAGTGCCATCGGCATGTTGATCGAATCAGTGGGCGCAAACGACCGTGCCAGTTTCTACACCGGCATTGACGCCAAGAAAATCAAGATCTTCGTTTACGTCATTTCAGGCATCTGCGCGGCGATTGCCGGGGTGATCATCGCCTCCGACATCAAAGGCGCGGACGCGAATAATGCCGGGTTGTGGATGGAATTGGACGCGATTCTGGCAGTCGTCATTGGCGGGACGGCGCTCGCAGGTGGGCGGTTCTACTTGGGCTTGAGCGTGATCGGCGCGCTGATCATCACGAGCATCGAAACCGGTATCTTCGTCAGCGGCTTGCCTGCGACCTTCAACTTGATTATTGAGGCGGTGGTGATCCTGACGATCCTGTTCCTTCAGTCCGCCGACTTCCGCCGCATCTTTGTACGCGCTTGGACAAGATTGAGAAAACAAGCATGAGAAGCCGTGTCTTTCCGCTGATTGCGACCTTCGTTGTTTTCGCCGCGTTATATCTCGCCGGCTACCAACGCTTCCCCGCCTTCGGGACGACTCGCGTGATCGCCAACTTCCTGACCGACAAATCTTTCGTGGGAATTGCGGCGGTCGGCATGACCTTCGTGATCATCTCCGGCGGAATCGATCTGTCGGTAGGGTCGGTTATCGCCTTTACCGGCGTTTTCTGCGCGCTGGCAATTGGTCAGTTGGGAATGCATCCGCTGGTTGCTTTCGGAATCATCCTCATCATTGGTGCCGTCTTTGGCGCGGCGATGGGCGCGATCATCCACTATTTCAAGATTCCTGCTTTCATCGCGACGCTTGCGGGGATGTTCCTCGCGCGCGGTGGCGCGTTCGTCCTGAGCCAAGAATCACTGCCGATTGACCATCCGTTTTTCGATCAAATGTCAAAGCTCTACTACGTCTTCCCGGACAAAGGTCGCCTGTCGCTGGTCGCCGTGATCTTCGTAGTCGTGCTGCTGATCGGTATTTTGCTGGCGCATTACACGCGCTTTGGTCGTAACGTCTACGCCATCGGCGGCAGCGTAGCTGCCGGGGGGGACGACACGACTGCTGTCCTGCTGGGTGTGCCGGTGGCGCGGTCGATGATCCTCGTTTACATGTTTAGCAGTGTTCTCGCGACATTGGCAGGTATCGTCTACGCGATCTATACCCGTTCGGGCTATCCACGCGCGGCAATTGGTGTCGAATTAGATGCGATTGCGGCTGTCGTGGTCGGCGGTACGCTGCTGACCGGCGGTGTCGGCTACGTCGCCGGGACGTTCTTAGGCGTGATGATTCAGGGCGTGATCCAAACCTACGTCAACTTCGACGGCACGCTGAACAGTTGGTGGACGAAGATCGTCATCGGCTTGCTGCTCTTCTTCTTCATCGCGTTGCAGAAGTTCTTGACCAGCTATCAAGGAAATTTCAGTTTGGCGCGCTTGAGGCGACGACGCGCCGTCGAACCCGGCGGGTAGCTGCCGTCGCAATCATCAGTACGTTGTAAACCTCGAAAATATCGGGGCACGGCACACCGTGCCCCGATTGCAGATCCGCGTACCCGTACCCACAACCAATTGACTCACCTGCCGCCGAATCGACGAGTACGCCGGGCTTACGTGACGTCTGACGTGCGTTTCTCGTGTCGACCGTCACTCCAATAGGGGCGCGCCTCCGCCTAAACTCACAAGTAGTTGCAAGTCATTTGCAATAACACGGGACCTAAACGATGTCATTTCTCGACCAAGCAAGCGACGCCATCCGCGCTGCGGGCGGCAGAGTCACCCCGCAGCGACAGATCATCATCGAGACACTGGCGACGACCGTCGAACGGATCGACGCCGAGACGCTGCATCAAGCCGTCCAGCAGGGAGATACGAGCGTCGACCTGACGACCGTATACCGCACGCTGGATATGTTGGAAGCGGCAGGGCTGGTTAACTCGCAGTACATCTCGCCTGACCACGACCGAAAATACTACACGCTGGTGCCGGGACTGTATCACTTCACCTGCCGTCGCTGCCACCGGGTGATTCCGTTTCGGTCGGATTTGGTCGAGGAACTCAAACAGCGGTTGGAAGTCGATTTTCACGTTCAAGCCTTGAATGCCTGTATCTGTGTCGACGGCTTGTGCCCGGATTGTCAGGCTGAGGAGCAGAAGGAAAAAGCCATGCAGAACGCCTCAACGCTGGATCAACTGACACCGGGGCAGAAAGCCCACGTCAAACGGGTA
Source organism: uncultured Chloroflexia bacterium (assembly GCA_963826685.1). Lineage (GTDB taxonomy): Bacteria > Chloroflexota > Anaerolineae > Aggregatilineales > Phototrophicaceae > Flexifilum. The sequence goes on from CAWGYC010000017.1 coordinate 766,918, forward strand.
GGCGGGCAGGGCGCGGTGCGCCGTCGCCTGATGGACATGGGCTTGGTCGGCGGCGTCGAGATTGAACTGATCAAGGCAGCGCCGATGGGCGATCCGCTCGAATATCGCTTGCGCGGTTATCACCTCTCGCTGCGCCGAGCCGAGGCGAAGTTTGTCGAAATCGAACGATGAGCAGGGTCATCATGGAAGCAACAATGTCCCCTAAATCGCTCAATACCCGTCCCGTCATGCCGCTGAGCTTAGTTGCGCCCGGCGAGACGGTCGAAGTGGTCGAACTACGTGTGCCGGATGCCGAACGTCAACGCCTGCACGAACTTGGGCTGCTGCCCGGCGTGAGCGTGCGCGTCGTCAAGAGCGATGCCAGCACGGGGCTGATCCTCGCGCTGCATCAGGATGGGCGGCTGGCGCTCAACCGCGGCACGGCACATAAACTGCTTGTTTCACTGAAAAACGGTAAGGATTAGCACCAAATGACAGCACAACCGATGACTATCGCGCTGGCGGGCAACCCCAACGTCGGCAAGAGCACGATCTTCAACGCGCTGACCGGCGCGCGTCAGCACGTCGGCAACTGGCCCGGCAAGACGGTCGAGAAGAAAGAAGGCTGGACGACGATTGACGGGCAGGAGGTCATGGTCGTCGACCTGCCCGGCACCTACAGCCTCGCCGCTTACTCGGTCGAGGAGATCATCACGCGGGACTACCTACTGCGCGATCAACCGGGTACGGTGATCGCAGTGGTCGACGCGGCGAATCTAGAACGCAACCTGTATCTCGTCTGCCAACTGCTCGAACTGGGCACACCGCTGATCATCACGCTCAACATGAGCGACACCGCGCGGAGTCGCGGAGTGAGCATCAACACAGAGATGCTCTCGGCGGCGCTGGGTGGTATTCCGGTGGTCGAGACGGTAGGCAGCCGGGGAGTCGGGCTGGAAGCGCTGCGGGCGGCAATCGGGCGGCGCGCATCCAACGATCAACACTGTATTTTGGATTACGGTGAAGTGCTGGAACGCGAGATCAGCGGATTAGAGACGCTGATCGACGCGCATCCGCCGGTGAACAACGTCTATCCCGCTCGCTGGCTGGCGATCAAGCTGCTGGAAAGCGACCCCGACATCCTCGCGCAGGTAGCGGGCAGTCAGGCGCTGCTTGCTGCGGTGGCGGCGGGTGTCGAGCGGGTGACGGTTGAACTTGGCGACGATCCTGAAACGATGCTGACCGACCGCCGCTACGGGTTCATCGGTGAGATCACAAGCCGCGCTGTGACCCGCTCGGCGCAGACGATGGAGACTGCCTCCGACCGCGCCGACCAGATCGTCACGCACCGGATTTGGGGACTGCCGATCTTCCTGCTGCTGATGTGGATCGTCTTCCAGATCACCGCCAACGTCAGCGCGCCGCTGGTCGACTGGATCGACGGCGTGATCACCGGACCCATCACGCATTGGGTGGTGGCGCTGTTGGGCGCGGCTGGTTTGGGCGGATCGTGGGTCGAGTCGCTGCTGGTCAACGGGATCATCGCCGGGGTGGGCGGGGTGCTGGTGTTCGTGCCGCTGCTGATGTTCCTTTACGTGACGATTGCCATCCTTGAGGATTCCGGCTACATGGCGCGCGCCGCCTTCGTGATGGATCGGGTGATGCGGGTGGTCGGGCTGCACGGCAAGAGCTTCCTGCCGCTGCTGATCGGCTTCGGCTGCACCGTCCCGGCGGTCTACGCGACGCGGACGCTGGAAAACGAACAGGATCGCAAGCTGACTGGCTTTCTGGCGACCTTCATGAGCTGCGGCGCACGGCTGCCGGTCTACGTCGTGTTCGCGGCGGTGTTCTTCGGCGCGAACGCGGGCAACTTGATTTTCGTGCTCTATCTGCTGGGGATCGGTGTGGCGATGCTGACCGGGCTGGTCTTCAAGCGGACGGTCTATCGCAGCACGCCGCCGCAGCCGTTCGTGATGGAGCTGCCGCCCTATCGCCTTCCCAATCCTAAAACAGTGTTGACGCAGATGTGGGAGCGCACGCGCGGCTTCATCCGCAAAGCGACGACGCTAATCCTCGCCTGTTCGGTGGTGGTGTGGCTGCTGATGGCGCTCCCCGCTAACCTGAACTTAAACAACTTCAACGACGTTGCGCCGCAAGAGAGCATGTTCGGCAGCCTGAGCAACATCGCTGCGCCGGTCTTTGCTCCGGCGGGTTTTGGCGATTGGAAGGCTGCCGGGTCGCTGATCACCGGCTTCATCGCTAAAGAGGTCGTCGTCGGGACGATGAGCCAGATTTATGGTACGGACGCAGCCGCCAGCCCGGCGGCTGCCGCGCCGACGCCGTCGCTGGTGGAGGACTTGAAAGGGATCGTCGTGTCATTTGGCGATGCGCTGGTGCTGACCGGGCAGGAGTTCGTCAACATCGTGCCGCGCACGATCAACATCATCCCCGGCGTGAATCTGCCACAGGCGGATTTTCTGAGCAGGAACGGCGCTGCCGACGACAACTCGGCGCTGGGTTTGGCGCTAACCGGCGCGTTCACCCCGCTAGCGGCGGTCGCGTTCATGGTGTTCGTGCTGCTCTACACCCCGTGCATCACGGCGACGGCGGCGATGCGCCACGAGTTCGGCACTCGCTGGACGCTCTATCAGATCGCCTATACGACCGCCGTCGCGTGGGCAGGGGCGGTGCTCGTTTATCAGGGCGGGCTGCTCTTGGGATTGGTGAGGTAATTCGATGACGACGACGCTACGACAAGTCCTTGACCATTTCGAGCACCAGTCCGAGGCAGTCTCGCTGCCCCAAATGGCACGCGACCTCGGCATCGAACGCCCGATGCTGGAAAACATGATCGACTACTGGGTACGTAAAGGGCGCTTGCGCGAGGTCAGCGCACCCGCCTGTAACACCTGCGGCGGCGCGCAGGGCTGCCCCTTCATCATGACGCTGCCGCGTCGCTACGAACTGGCAGTCGGCGACCCGCCGACGGCTGCGCCGTGCGCTTGTAACACCGGCGGCGGATGTCATTGATTGTTTACGATCCGGTTTGAGGTCGCGAGCGTTGGTCAGGGGCGTAGTGCGCTGCGCCCCTGACGTTTTATTTCCCTATTCATAGATACGGATGAATGTCATAGTGAATCGGTGCCCTGTCACGGCGAAAAAGTGATCAATCCCACTACGGTGTCCAGTTGCGAAAACTTAATCTAGTGAGCAGAAGCGACTGAGATTTCTGGAGATTTTCGCACATTTTGTGCGAGTCGAGTGAGGAAGAGTAGATCATGCCTTATCCTGCCCCGCGCCTTGTCTTTTGGGAAACGACCGCTGGCTGCAACTTGCGCTGTATCCACTGCCGCCGCGTGACCGTCGCCGATCAACTCACGCCGCAAGACCTGACCACTGCTGAATCTTTCCGCTTGATCGACGAGATCGCGGCGGTCGGTCGTCCGGTGTTCGTGCTGTCAGGCGGCGAGCCGCTGTTTCGCCCGGACATTTTCGAGATCGCTCGCTATGCGACCGACGCCGGGCTGCCGGTTGCGCTGGCGACTAACGGCACGCTGGTCGACGATGCGGTGGCGCAGCGAGTCAAGGACAGCGGAGTCAAGCGCGTCAGCATTTCGTTCGACGGCGCCGACGCCGCCACTCACGACGCTTTCCGCGGGCTAGCAGGATCGTTCGAAGCGGCGATCCGGGGTTTCCAAGCATTTCGGCGCATGGGCTTGCCGGTGCAGATCAACACGACGGTCGCCCGGCACAACGAGGCGCAGCTCGAACAGATGCGAGCGATGGCGAAAGACTTGGGGGCGGTCGGGCTGCACCTCTTCTTGCTGGTTCCGGTTGGCTGCGGCGTCGAGATCGCCGACACGCAGATGATCAGCGCGCAGGATTACGAGCGCGTCCTCAATTGGCTCTACGACGTGGAGCAGGAAGAACCGGATTTGCAGCTCAAGGCGACCTGCGCGCCGCACTACTTCCGGGTGATGCGGGTGCGCCGCGCCGAAGAACGGCGGCTCGGCATTGACCGCGAGCTTCCCGCCAGCCACGACCGGCAGCTCAACGGGCATAAGCAGTACGCCGAGAACGGTCAGCCGCAGGGCGGGCATCCCGGCGGCTCGCCGATGCACGCCGCGACGAAAGGCTGCCTCGCCGGGACGGGCGTCAGCTTCATCTCGCATCGCGGCGAGGTCTTCCCCTGCGGTTATCTACCACTCGAAGCCGGGAACGTCCGGCAGCAGCCGTTCGGCGAGATTTGGCAGGACAGCCCACTGTTCGCCGAAATGCGCAATCCTGATCTGCTGAAGGGCAAATGCGGCGTCTGCCAATTCAAGACCCTGTGCAGCGGCTGTCGCGCTCGCGCTTACGGCGTGACCGGCGATCATTTGGCGGAAGAACCGTTCTGCGCTTACGAGCCGGAAACCCGGACGGTACAGCTCAACTAGCGTGGTTTGGATGAAAAACGGGGCGCACGCCATGCGCCCCTACAAACATATGTATTGTGGTAGGGGCACGGCGCGCCGTGTCCCTACGTCGTCGATTGAGGATTAGCGACCGGGACGATTCGCTCGACCAGCAATTGCGATTGGTGGATGCAGTCAGGGACGCCGACGCCACGATAGGCGCTGCCGGTGACGTACAAGCCGTCGGGCAGGGCGGCATCGACCGCCGCGACGTGGTCGAGATGCCCGACGGCGTACTGCGGCGTCGCTTCGCGCCAGCGACAGATGCGCGTGAGCGTTGGCTCGGCGGTGATGCCATAGATCGCGTGGAGCTGCTCGCGGACGACGCGGATTAGCTCCATATCGTCGAGAGTGACGGTCGCCGGACTGCGCGATCCGCCGAAGAAGGCGCGCATCAGCACGTATCCGGCGGGCGCACGATGGTCGAATTTGGTCGAACTGACGGTCACGGCGTTAATCGGACGCTGTTCGCCGCGCGGGATGACGACGCCGAAGCTCGGCGGCAGGGAAACATCCTCAGCGCGGTAGGCGAGCGAGATCGTCCCGGTGGTGACGTAGCGAATGGCGCTGATCAGCTTAGCGGCGTCCGGGGTGATTGGCTGCAGCAGCGCCGCCGTAATCGGCGCGGGTGTGGTGACGATCACGGCGTCACAGCGAAGTGTGCGTCCGTCAGATAGAGCGACGCGATAACCCCCTTCGGGCAGGTGATCGATCTGATCGACGGGCGTGTTTAGGCGCAGTTCGCCCGTGAGTTGAGCGACGAGAGCGGTCACAAGCGACTCCATCCCGTGCCGAAACGAGAGGAACATCGACGAAGGTGGATTGCCGGGTGGTGGGCTGCCGTGCGAAGCGGGTGGCGCTTGGCGGCGCGACTCGATCATGCCGCGCGTGAGGCTGCCGTATTTCTGCTCAAGCGCGCGGAAACGCGGGAAGGTCGCCAGCAAGCTCTGATCGTCGGGGTCGGTGTTGTAGATGCCCGACATCAGCGGCTCCGCCAGCTTGTCGAGCACTTCCGCGCCTAAGCGTCGCTTGACGAAGCCCGCCAGCGACTCGTCGGCGTTGCCCTGCGCGGGAGGGAGGAGCGGTTCGATTGCCATCCGCAGCTTGCCGGGGATCGAGATCAGCGGGGAGAGGGCGAAGGGCAGGAACTTGGTCGGGACGATCAGCATCAGTCCGTCGGGCATCGGCGTCAGCCGCCCGCGATTAAGTACGAAGATTTTGCGGCGGTCATCGTTGGTGCCGATCAGCTCGTCGCCCAAGCCGATAGCGCGGGCAAGCTGCGCCGCCCAAGGCTTTTGCGCGATAAATGAGTCGGGTCCCGCCTCAACCACGAAGGGCTGATCCGCGCCGCTGGCGACGATCTCGGTCTTGATCTTGCCGCCCCAGCGGTCGGAGGCTTCGAGCAAGGTGTAGTCGATCCCGCGCTGCTGCAAAAACCATGCGGCACTCAAGCCGCTGATGCCGCCGCCGATCACGGCGATATGCTTCGCTGTCATTTCGCTCATGGGTTGTCCATTGGTCAAGTCGCGTACAACGATACCAGAAATCGGCAGAAATTCGGTAGTGCTGATTAGATGATTTTATGAGGATTATGTACACGAAACTCAGTAAATGAAGCCATGAGCGGCGAGACGGACGTAAGTCCGTTTAAGTTGCTTTGTTGCAAAGATCGACACTTTGACCCCACCCCCACTCGCTGCGCTCGCTTCCCCTCCCCGACTTCAGGGAGGGGAGCGTGCAAAAGCAGGTAGGTTGCTCAGTTTACGAGTAAGGTAAACCATGTTTGCAACAGAGCAGCTTAAGTCCACGTGGATTGGCGCGGGATTCGCGGGTTACACTGGATTCGTAACGGATTGGGAAATGATCAGAGGGAGTACTGGATGGAGACACGTAAAATCGGATCGCTCGACGCTACGGTTGTCGGGATTGGCTGCAATAATTTCGGTCGGCGGATCGATGCTGAAGCGACGGCGGCGGTCGTCAACGCGGCGCTGGATGCCGGGATCAACTTCTTCGATACCGCCGACGTCTACGGCGATGGGCTGAGCGAGGAATTTCTGGCGCGGGCGTTGGGGCAGCGCAGGAGTGAAGTCGTGATCGCCACCAAGTTCGGCAACGAGATGCCGGGGCAGGGCAAGGGCGCGCATCCTGACTACGTCAAGCAAGCCTGTGAAGCGAGCCTGCGTCGGCTGAATACCGACGTGATCGACCTCTATCAACTGCATAAGCCAGACCCGACCGTGCCGCTTGCCGAGACGCTCGGCGCGCTGAATGATCTGGTGCAGGCGGGCAAGGTGCGCGAAATCGGGAGTTCGAATTTCTCCGCCGAACTGATCCGCGAGGGCGAAGCCGGAGTGAAGGCGGGCGCGGCGCGCTTCGTCAGCGTGCAGAACTACTACAGTATGCTCCATCGCGAACCGGAAGCCGAGGTGCTGCCGGAATGCGAACGCTTTGGTCTGGCGTTTCTGCCGTACTTCCCGCTGGAAAGCGGCTTGCTGACCGGCAAATACCGGCTGGGGCAGCCGACCCCGCAAGGCGGGCGACTGAGTGATCGCACTTACGAAGATCGCTTTCTGAACGAACCCAAGCTGGCGGTGGTCGAGAAATTGATCGCTTTCGCCGAGGCGCAGGGGCACACGATCCTCGAACTGGCGATGTCTTGGCTGGTCGCGCGTCCGGTCGTCGCGTCGGTGATCGCCGGAGCGACGAAACCGGCACAGGTGGCGGCGAATGCGGCTGCCGCTGGCTGGCAGCTCACCGGTGACGATCTCGAACAGGTCAACGCCATCCTCGCGCAGTTGGATTGAGCGCTCCGGCGTTGATTTCGGTCGGAACATCCCCTACAATACGATGCGGGTGCGCCCCGTTTGGCGGCGTAACTGCGACAAAAGATCAAAGCTCGATTTGGGAATAAGACGGTGATGGCGCTGCGACGAGCAGCGCTTTTCCACCCCTCGCTGTTAAATTTCTTGTACAGTTCTAATCAATCGCTTCTAGTCAATCGGTAATCGTAAGTGCTATAATTTCCGAATTAGCACCAGCGCTCCTGCAAGGATAGACTCTTGAATATTCAAACTGAACGTCTCGAAGATCAGACCGCCCGTGTCACGGTTGAAGTCGATACCGACCGGCTTGAGGCGGCGAAACACAAGGCTGCTCTACAAATCTCTCGTAAAGTCAATATTCCCGGTTTTAGGAAGGGAAAAGTGCCGTATCGCGTGCTGCTCAACTACGTGGGCGAACCCGCCATTCTGGACGACGCCCTCGAACTGCTGAGTCAGGATATTTACCGGGAAGTGCTCCCCGAAACTGACCTCGACCCGTATGGTCCCGGCGTGCTGACGGACGTTAAGTCTGACGAGCCGACGCCGACGTTCACCTATCTCGTGCCGCTTCAGCCGACGATTGACCTGAGCGATTACCGCGAGATTCGGCTGCCATATGAGCCGGAGCCGGTCGACGACGACATGGTCAACCGCGCCATGAAGAATTTGCAGGAACAGGAAGCCGTTGTCGAAGAAAGCACCCAGCCCGCTGTGCTGAGCAACCGCCTGACGATGGACGTTCACAGTTTCATCCTCGACGCACATGAAGATGAGGAAACTGACGAGGATGCGGAAGCCGAAACGCCAGTCGAAACGAGCGCGGAAGCTGAAACCGACGTGGAAGACGAAGCGGAGGACGAGCACGAGGAACACGATCATCATCACGACGATGACGAAGGCACGCCCTACATTCACGAACACGATTTGCGCTTGATCCTTGATGAAGACGACGAACCAACGCCCGGCTTCAACGAAGCGCTGGTTGGAGCGACCATCGGCGACTCGCGCGAATTCACGCTCGAAGTGCCGGACGATGCCGAGAAATACCCGGAAGCGGCGGGCAAGCAGGTGAAATACTACGTCACCGTGAAGAAGATCGAGTCGCTGACGCTGCCTGAACTGACCGACGACTTCGCGGCGCGGGTGACGAAAGACGAAGACGAACCGCTATCGCTGCTGCAACTGCGGATTCGGGTTCGCGAGAACCTTGAGCAACGTAACAGTGACGACTACCAGAGTGATTACGTCCGGCGGGCGCTCGACGAGATTGTCGAGCAGGCGGACATCAAATACCCGGAGGCAATGGTCGCGGATCAGGTGGATCGCTTCTTGCAAGACCTCGATCAGCGGCTGCGGCAGCAGGGCATCACGCTGCAAGACTACATGAAGATTTACCAGAAGACGAACGATGACCTGTACAACGACTACCGCGACAATGCCGCCAAGACGGTTGAGCGCTCGTTGGTGCTGCGAACACTGGCTGACGTCGAACATATCGACGTGACCGGCGAGGACATCGACAACCAGATCGACTTGATTGTCGGGCAATTCGACGAAGACCGTCAGGACGTGATCCGCCAGATGTTCCTGAGCCAAGCGACGATGCGCGAAAGCGTGCTGAACGATCTGCTGCGCGACCGCGTACTCGAACGTATCAGCGAGATTGCTAAGGGCGAAGCGCCCGATCTCGACGCGGTTGAGACCCCTGACGCGACTGAAGCCGAAGTTGAAGTCGAGACCGTAGCGGAAGCTGAAGCTGAAACATCTGCCGAAGTCGCCGTCGAAGCATCAGCCGAACCAAGCGAACAAACTCCCGTAACTGGCGAAGTGACAAACGAAAACACAGAGGAGTTTGCCTAAAGATGTTTCCCCAGAACGTTATCCCGATGGTGATCGAGCAGGGCAGCCGGGGCGAACGCGCCTACGACATTTACTCGCTGCTTTTGAAGGAACGGATCGTCCTGCTTGGTACGCCGATTAACGACCAGATCGCCAACTTGATGGTGGCGCAGCTTCTATTTCTGCAAAGCCAAGACCCTGACCGGCAAATTCAGCTTTTCATCAATTCACCCGGTGGCGTGGTCTATTCCGGCATGGCGATCTACGACACGATGCAGCAGATCAGCGCGCCGGTGAGCACGACCGCTGTCGGCATCACTGCGAGTTTCGGAACAGTGCTGCTGACCGCCGGTGGCAAGGGCATCCGCTACGCACTGCCGAACGCCACCATCCACATGCACCAGCCGCTTGGCGGGGCGCAGGGGCAGGCGTCAGACATCGTGATTCAGGCGAACGAAATCATGCGCTTGAAAGAGCGCTTGAACGACATTCTCGTGTTTCACACCGGACGCGAGCGCGAAGTTATCGAGCGCGATACCGACCGTGACATCTACTTCGGCGCACGGCAGGCAGTAGAGTACGGGCTAATCGACTCGGTGCTGGAGAGCGCTAAAGTGGGAATGGAGAGCAAGTGACCTTTACACCAACCAATCAGCGGTGCTCGTTTTGCCGCCGGAGCCACGATGAGGTCGAACGCCTGATCGCGGGACCCGATGGGGTGTTTATCTGCGATAGCTGTGTCGAGTTGTGCCAGCGGATTCTGTTCGACGAGAATCCGACTTACCAGCGCGAAGAAGACGAGATCGATTTTCAACATCTGCCGTCGCCGCGCGAGATCATGGCACAGTTGGACGAATACGTGGTGGGTCAGGACTACGCCAAGCGCGTCTTGAGCGTGGCGGTCTACAACCACTACAAGCGCATTCGCAGCGACAGCGTTGCCAACGGTGTCGAGTTGGAAAAGAGCAACATTCTCATCGTGGGACCGACCGGCAGCGGCAAGACCCTGCTGGCGCAGACCCTCGCGCGCATCCTTGACGTGCCGTTTTGCATCTCGGATGCGACTTCGCTGACCGAGGCGGGTTACGTCGGCGAGGATGTGGAGAACATTCTGCTGCGCCTGATTCAGGCTGCGGATGGTGACATCGCCCGCGCTGAAAAGGGCATTGTCTACATCGACGAGATCGACAAGATCACGCGCAAGTCGGCGGATAATCCGTCGATCACGCGCGACGTGTCGGGCGAAGGCGTGCAGCAAGCGCTGCTCAAGATCGTCGAGGGCACGCTGGCGAACGTCCCGCCGCAGGGCGGACGCAAGCACCCGCATCAGGAGTTCTTGCAGGTCGATACCAGCAACATCCTGTTCATCTGCGGGGGCACGTTCGCGGGCATCGAAGACAACATCTCCAAGCGCGTCGGCGGGCGGGGCATGATTGGTTTCCAGACGCAGAACGGCGACGAGCCGCGCGTTAACATCCACGACAAGACTGATCTGCTGCGGCACATCAGCCCGGAAGACCTGATCGGCTACGGCTTGATCCCCGAATTTGTCGGGCGTCTGCCGGTGCTGGTGAGTGTCGATCCGCTGGATCGGGATGCGCTGATGCGCATTCTGGTCGAGCCGAAGAACGCGCTGGTCAAGCAATACCAGCAGCTTCTAGCGCTGGACGAACTCGAACTCGTGTTTGAGGAGTCGGCGTTGGGCGCAGCGGCGGACATCGCCATGAAGCGCGGCACCGGCGCGCGCGGCTTGCGCTCGATCATCGAGAACCGACTGCTCGACGTGATGTTCGAAGCGCCCGGTCGCAAAGATGTGCAGCGTGTCGTGGTCGACGCGGACGTGGTCAATGGCATCACTCGCCCTCACATCTACAGCAGCGAAAATCTACGGCTGGAGTGGACTGAAGGCGGCAAGCTGAACACGGCTGCCTAGATCACCTGTACCCTAAGGAAGACAAAAACGACCCGCAGTAATGCGGGTCGTTTTGATTCTAGGGAACGACAAATATGTTTGTGTAGGGGCGTTCAATTGAACGCCCCTACGGGCAATGTATTCCGCTGGTTGTGGCTTATACCGGCTGGGGCAGGACGACCTGCGCGTGATCGCCGACCTCGCGGGCGAAGATTTGGGCATCGACGCGGTTGGTGCCGCTGGTGTTGAAACCCCAATTGCAGGGAATCGCCCATTTGGGCTGCATCTGGACGACGACCTGCGCGGCTTCGCTGGCGGTCATGGTGCCGTTGCCATCAATTGGCAGAATGGCGATGTCCGGGTGGATCGACGCCATTTCGGGAATGACGCCGGTGTGCCCGGCGTAATAGATGTCAAAGTAGTTGACCGAAATCACGAAGCCTAAATTGCCATCGTCCGGCGAGCCGTGCGCAGGCGAATAGGCGGGAATCCCCTTAATGCAGGCGCGCCCGACTGATACACTCTGATACGGACGCAGCACGGTGTAATCGTAGCCCTCAAGTTGTTGAGCGGCGAGACTGCTGACGATAATCTGGGTCTTGGGTCCGCGCAGTTTTTCGATGTCGGCGACGGCGCAGTATTCGTAATGATCATGACCGATGAGAATAGCGTCGGCAGGTCGAGCGATACTGGTCACACGGCGGGGATTGATGTAGATCAGCGGGGATCCGAGGATGGCAAAGCTGCCGTGCCCCAGCCATTGAATTTGATCAATCATAAGACTCACTCTAGTATTTCCGAAGAAAGCTGACGCTGTTACTCTAGCGCAGTTCCACGAGCAGAGCAAGCGAACGTCGGTTTCGGGCGTTGATGGGCGAGGTTGGTGAAGAAGCTTAAGCCAGTAGAAAATGGTACTGATTTGTACATGCTTAAAGCCGTTATATAATGACACTTACTAGAGTTCGTCGGTAAAACCCACGGAGATTGGCATGACCGACCGTCAAATGCCCAAAACATCCAACCCGCAGATCAGAAGTTTGGGCGGAACTCGCCCCCTGACCGATCCAACTTCGAATAACTGGACACCCCCATCGGTCAACAGTATCGCCGATACCGGCTTGAACATGCTCAGCATCGCCGACTTAGTGCTCAAAGTGCTCTACTTCGGCGGCTACATGGCGGGTCATCAGATTGCCGAGATCGTCAAGCTGCCGTTCACCAACGTGCTCGATTCGGTGATGGACTTTCTCAAGCGCGAGAAATTCGTCGAGGTGCGTGGTTCAGGCGGGTTGGGTGAAGCGGGCTACCAATACCTGATTTCACAGAAAGGCTCGGAAAAAGCGCGCGAGGCGCTGGAGCGCTCGCAATATGCCGGTGCCGCGCCGGTGACGCTTCAGCAGTACATCTACGCGATGCACATGCAGAATCGTGAAAAGATGATCGTTCACGAAAACGACATGCGCGAACTGATGAAAGACCTCGTCGTCTCGGATGAGCAGCTCGCGCGTATCGGTCCAGCGGTCAACTCCGGGCGTTCGGTCTTCATGTATGGTCCGCCCGGCAACGGCAAGACGACCGTCGCCGAGACGGTCGGACGACTGGTGTTGGGTGACAGTCTGTGGATTCCTTACGCCTTCGACGTGGACGGTCAGATCGTGCGCGTGTTCGACAGCGTGAACCACGAACTTGCCGACGAAGAAAAGCTCCGGCTGGGCACCGGCGTGATCGCAGATACGCGCTGGATCAAGATCAGGCGCCCGATGATCATGGTCGGCGGTGAACTCACGCTGCACGGGCTTGATCTGGTTTACGACAACATCAATAAATACTACGAAGCGCCATTTCAGGTGAAAGCGAACGGCGGCATGTTCCTGATCGACGACTTTGGTCGCCAGCAGGTGCGCCCCCGTGACCTGCTGAACCGCTGGATCGTGCCGCTGGAAAAAGGCGTCGACTTTCTCACGCTGGCGACCGGGCGCAAAATTGAAATTCCGTTCTTCGTCTTGATCGTGTTCTCGACCAACATCGATCCGCGTGACCTTGTCGACGAGGCGTTTCTGCGCCGGATTCGCCACAAGATTGAGTTTGGCGACCCGACCTACGACCAGTTCCGCGAAATCTTCAAGCGCGTTTGCGCCGCGAAAGGGATCGCCTACGACGAGCAGGCGCTCGCCTATCTGCTCAAGGCGTGGTATATCGAGCAGAATCGCGCGCTGCGAGCGGTGCATCCGCGCGACTTAATCGCCCAGTTGCTCGACATTGCGACCTATCTCAATAAGCCGCCCGCATTGACCAAAGACATGCTGGATCGGGCAGCCGCGTCATATTTTGTGAACCTGTAAATGATGATCAAGGCACACAACGGTTCGGCAGTTCCCCGTTATCAGGTGTTCCTGCTTGCCGACGGAAGTTTCGTCGTCCAGTGGACGGACGCATCGGTGCAGGATTTGTTGACCGGGCAGTATCGAGACTACAAGCCGGTTGACTTCGGACACCGGGTGACGGATGACGAACTCGAACGGCTCAAAGACGGCAGCGTGATCGAGGACTTTGATCACGCCTACGTCTGGATTTACGCGCTCCCGGAGCAGCAGCGGTTTGGGTCGCTGCGGACGCAGCAGCAGGGCTTTCAGCGGGCGCGCGCCTATTACATCAATACGACGCTTCCTGCCGACCGGTTGGAGGACGTTCAAGCGCAATTAGAAGCGTTGAATCTGACGAGTGAATACTGTGCCTGCGAGCATGACAGCCTTGTCGCCGTTCTGGGTTCGGATGCCGCGCCGTTCAACAGCCTGCGCGATGCCGAAAGTGCGCAGCGCAAGCTGAACCAGCGGTTTCCGATGCTGCTCGAAAATGCGGTGGTTGCGTTCACCGAGAGCGCCGGGGAGTTTTCCGAACCGAGCGACGAAGATGAACTGATTGACCTCGACGCGCTGATCGCCAGCCAGACCGACACCACGATCACGGAGGGCAAGACAGCAGTGGTCGCGTGCAAAGACGACGACGAGCGAGAGGCGATTGTCGATCTGCTTAAGGTGATGAAGCTCGACGCGGTTGGCGCGCGGACGGCGCAGGCGGCGCTCAACCTGCTTGAGGAAGCGCCGATTGACGTTCTGGTGATGGACTTGCAATTTGACGACATGCACGGCTGGGCGATGCTCGGCAAAATCCGCGAGATGGAGCACGCGCAGGCTACGCGCATCATCGCACTGGCAGAACCGGAGGGCGGCGATCAAGTGTTCGCGCTGACGGTCGCCAAAGTGGACGTTTATCTGCATAAGCCGATCAGCATCGCGCGGTTGCGCCAGAGCGTATGGTCAACCTTAAAAGCACATTCCGCCCCCTAGGCGCGGGCTGGCAAGCATCTGCCAACCATTGTGTTTTACCCCCCCAACTGATAGAGTTGTAGTGGTCTCATGCTAGGATCGTGAATCGCGGTTTGAGTGCCGGTCGTTAACTATTTAGCGATTGTGGTTATCATGTCTGTGAACAATGCCGGACGAACAACTCCTTGGGGCGATAAGATGCGGCGCTTGCACGCGGGAACCGCACGCAAGCTGGAATGGATGGCGCCTGATCACGTCATCGAGTTGGTGCGCGCGCATTACCTCGAAGCGGTGACGTGGCTGCAAGACAGTATGCTGACGCCGTGGGCGCAGCAGTGGGCGGTCGCGCCGTATTATCTGAGTGGCTCTTATCTGCGACGGCATCATAATCTGCTGCTGGCGCACCGGGAGGTTCAAGGTTTGCATCTGACCGGCGTGCTGCGCGCCGATCATCAGGTGGAAGTGCGCCAATTCAGCGAAATTGGCGACTTCTGCGTCGTCATCGATTACCAAACGCAGCGGCGAATGGCGACTTATAACCGCAAGACGCGCGAGCGGGGTATCACCCAAGATCTCGGCGATGGCGCGGTGATTTACGCGATGATTTATGACCATAAGGATCAGCGTTGGAAAATCGGCAGTTACGTGCAAGAGCTGCCATCGAGTTGGCGCTCGCATCCGATCATCGAGGAACAGGCGACGCTGCCCAACGCTATCGGGCGTGATTATTGACGGACGCCAATCCGGCGGTGCTGACGCCATGCCGAGCCGGGCAGATGGCGTGTGTCCCCCGCTCCTAACTCGCAGGCGCGTTTGTGCCCGCGCTGTAATTCCCACATTGATAAAATAAGCTAAGTTGACATTTGGCGGCGCGCCAAATCTGACAGCAGAAATTGAGTGTTGACGATGTTCGATCAGGTGAAAATCTACGTTCGCAGCGGTGACGGCGGTGACGGCGTGATCGCCTTCCGGCGCGAGAAATTCGTCCCGCACGGCGGACCCGCTGGCGGCGATGGTGGACACGGCGGCGACGTGATCCTGCGCGTCAACCCGAAGCTGAGTACGCTTTCGCCGTTTCAGAAGAAGGTTCACTTCAAGGCGGCGCATGGGATTCGCGGTGGGACGGCAAACAAGACCGGCGCGAGCGCAGAGCCTATGGTCATCGAAGTGCCGCCGGGAACGGTCGTGCGGGCTGCCGAGTCGGGCGAGTTGATCGCCGATCTGGTTCACGAGGGCGACGAGGTGGTCGTCGTGCCGGGCGGACGGGGTGGTCGCGGCAATTCGCACTTCGTCAGTTCCGCCAATCAAGCGCCGCGCGTCGCCGAGAAGGGCGAACCCGGCGTCGAATTGTGGCTAATCCTCGAACTGAAGCTGATCGCGGACGTGGGGATCGTCGGCGTGCCGAATGCCGGAAAATCGACGCTGCTGTCGGTGATCAGCAACGCGCGCCCAAAGATCGCCGATTACCCGTTCACGACACTGGAGCCGAACCTCGGCGTTGTGATCTACGACGACCGCGATCTGGTGTTCGCGGACATTCCCGGCTTGGTCGAAGGCGCGCACATGGGGATCGGCTTGGGACATTCGTTCCTGCGCCACGTCCAGCGGACGCGCCTGCTGGTTCACATCCTCAACGGCGCGGCGGACGACCCGATTGCCGACTTCAACCAGATCAACCAAGAATTGGCGCTCTTCGACGAGAAGCTGGGCGCGCGCCCGCAGATCGTCGTGCTCAACAAAATGGATATGCCGGAAGTCGCGGCGCGCTGGACACAGATCGAAGCGAACTTGAAGGCGCTCGGCGTCGAAAAGCCGCTGGCGATTTCGGCGATGACGCGCGACAATGTAACGCCGCTGATCCAGCGGGTTTTTGGCGAAATCGATGCGCTGCCCGAAGCGGAGCCGCTCGCCGAGGAAATGCCGGTCTACACGCTGCCGGACGAAGAAATCACCTTCACGGTGGAGAAGGTAGGCGACGAAGCCTATCGCATCCTCGGCAGGCGAGTAGAGCGGGCAGCCGCGATGACTTATTGGGATTACGACGAGGCAATTTTGCGCTTTCAACGGCTGCTTGATACGCTTGGCGTCACCGAGGCACTGCGCGAGGCGGGTGTTCAGGAAGGCGATACCGTGTACATTGGCGAACACGAACTGGAATGGTCTGACTAGCCTATGCAGCCAACAGCCAACCGGGTGGGTATTCTCGGCGGCACCTTCGACCCGCCACACATCGGGCACCTCGTGCTCGCCGAGTATGCCGCTACCGCGCTCGACTTGGACTGCGTGCTGTTCGTCCCGGCGGCTGACCCGCCGCATAAAGATCAGCTACGAGTCGGCATCGAGCATCGTCTACCGATGATCGCGTTGGCAATCGCCGGGAACCTGCGCTTCGCGCTTTCGCGGGTCGACGTAGACCGACCGGGACCGCATTACACCGTCGACATGATCCGCATCTTGCAGGCGCAGCAGCCCGACACCGAGTTTTACTTCGTGCTCGGCGGCGATTCGCTCCACGACATGCCCCGCTGGTATCACCCGCGAGAGTTGATCGGGCTGTGTAAGCTGGCGGTGATGGCGCGCCCCGGCGGGGAAGTGATCCCTGACCTTGATGCTGATATTTTGCCCGGCTTGCGGGATCGCGTCGTCGTGATCGATTCGCCGATGCTGGGTTTTTCCTCCACCGAAGTCGCCGACCGGCTTGAAGCGGGCAAGAGCGTCCGCTATCTGGTGCCGGATGCGGTGCTCTCGTACATACAGACTCACAGGTTATACGAAAATGGCTCGTAAATTACTGCCTGTTGGGATGGCACTGGCATTGCTGTTGGCGCTGTCGACCGGCTTGATCGCTGTCGCCGACCCGGCACAGCAAGGCGTCCCGACGCTGGTTCCCCCGACGTTGGTTCCCACATCACCGCCGACAAATCTCGACGCGCTGCCGTCCGAGTCCGGCGTGGCGCGGATCGCGCGGGATGGCAAGGTGCGGGTCGGTATCCTGTTCAACGAACCGCCGTTCGGAGAGTACAACATTCGCGGCGAGGAGTCCGGCTTTGACGCCGACATTGCGCGGGCGATGTCGGAGGCGTGGGGCGTTCAGGTCGAGTTCGATCAGGTGACGCGCCAAACCGGAATCGACATGGTGACGAACGGAAGTATTGACCTGCTGCTGGCAGCTCAACCGCACCTGCGTGAGCTAGACAGCCGGGTCGAGTTCAGCCAGTCGTACTATCCGGCGGTCGAAGCGCTGGTCGTGCGACAGGGTGACGGCGCGACCGTGCTCGCTCACATGGCGGATCGCAAGATCGGCGTGGTGCTCGGCACGACCGGCGAGATGGCGGTCGATTATTGGCTAAGCCATGCTGATTATCAATTCACGGTGCTGCGCTACCTCTCGCTAGACCAAGCGCTGACAGCGCTCAACAGCCAAGAGATCGACGGGGTGGTCAGCAACCGAACGCGGGTCAGCGCGGTGATCTCGCCGGAGGAACAGCGGATCGTCGATGTGCCGGTGATGCCTGAACCTTACGCGATCGCGATGCGGCGGCAGGACGTGAATCTGCGCAACCTCGTCAACAAGACGCTGCAATATCTGTATGTCAGCGGGAAGCTGAACGATCTGTTCCAGCAGGACTTCGACGGCGCAAGCTATCCGGGACAGGGGTTCGCGGTGTGGCAGAACGTCGGCGACGCGCCCAAGCCCGATCAATTTGGGAGCGACGTTCCGTTCCCGGCGCAGTACGTCGTCCCGCGAATGCAGGGAGACGGGACGCTGCGGGTCGCCGGGCTGGTCGATTTGCCCGCTGATGCGCCGGAAAGCCAGCGGCGCGTCGACGCCGCGAACCGAGCGCTGGTCAACGCGCTGGCGATGCGTTGGAACGTCACGGTTTCAGCCGTCGCGGGCGATCCGGTCAGTCTCGTCGCCAGCGGCGCGGCGGATTTGGCGGTTGGGGTCACGCCGGACTGGAATCTTGCCGATCAAGTCGATTTCACCAGCAGCTATCTGCTGCATGGTCGCCGCTTGATGGTGCGAACGTCCGACGATTACGGCGGTTTTGGCGATCTGCGCGGCAAGACCATCGGCGTGCTTGCCGACGACTCCGGCGCGCGCGATGCGGTCAAGGCGGAAGCGGACAAGTTCAACGCCGTGATCGACAAGTTCTTCACGATTCTGCGCGAGCAGGACGCTGCTTTCACACTGCTGGTCGACAACAACGCCGACGTCGTGTTCGGCGACAGCCTCGAACTGATCCCGAACGTCGAGGCGAACGCGGACTCGCTCAAGCTGACGACCAACGCCGACGGTTCGGCGATCTGGTACAGCCGCCAATTTGTCGGCATGGCGGTGCCGCGCAACGACATTGATTTTCGGCTGCTGGTCGAATACACGCTGCAAGAACTGCGGCGTGACGGCTCGCTGGCGACGATGCTCCAGCCGGTGATGAATCCGCAGGATATGCCGCCGCTGGACATTTGGCCCGGTTCCAGCTTGTATCTGGGCTACGATCTGTCGCAGACGAATTTTCAGGGTAAGGGCTAACCCCACACTTAACTGGACGTAGTCAGGGCATGGGACGCCGTGCCCCGACAGACCGCATAATTTCAACTTCAGAGCGTATCCTCGGCGGTTTCGACCTCGGCTTTGCCGTTCGCGCGTTCTTGCGCAATGGTGGCGATGATCACACCGACCAAAATCGCGGCGCTACCGGCGATTTGCAGCGCTAACGGAACTTCCTGAAATATGAAGAACGCCGCTATGGCGCTGCCAAGCGGCTCCATCTGCGTGGCGATGCCGACGTAGGTAGCAGAGACGAAACGCACCGCGTAGTTGAACGACGAATGCCCGATCAACTGCGGGATGAGCGCGATCAGCAGAACGATCAGGTAGGCATTGGAGCTATAGCCGGTGATCGGCGTGCCGGTGAGGACGATCACGACCAAGAGGATCAGCCCGCCGAAACCGTAAACCATCCAAATGTAAGGGAGCAGCGGCAGCTTATTGCGCACCGACCGCCCGATTACGAGGTAGCAAGCGAAGGCAACTGCCCCTGCCAATGCCAACGCACCGCCCAGCAGCGGCGCAGTGCCGGGTGCGCTGCTATCGCTGCCGACCAAGCCGATCACGACGCCGCCGATGAAAGCGACGGCTAACCCGAGGATCACCCCCCGGCGTAGGTGCGCGTGCAGGAAAACGACCTCGAACAAGGCGACCCATAATGGGCTGGTCGTGACCAATACGGTGCTGATCAGCACGCTCGTGTAGGTGAGCGACGTGATCCACAGGACGAAGTGAAGCGCCAATAGTAATCCAGATGCTCCGATCAGCAGCAGGTCGTTGCGCTGCAGCCGGGCGATATCGGCGCGATACCGTCGCAACGTAGGCAGAGTCAAGATCAGCGCTGAGATGCTTAAGCGTGAGGCTGCGATCAGTAGGGTGGGGAGTGATTCGCCGAACGCGAATCGAATCAAGATGGGTGAAGCGGAAACCGCCAGCACTCCGGCGAGCAGCACTGGATAGACCAACGTCGATTTGGAATTGTTCACAGACACGGATGACCTTTGGCGCGCAGGTAATCGCCCTAATCTTAGCAGTTGGTTAAATCCTGTACAAAAGGACTGATTCCGGATTGGATTCCGTGAAAAGCCTTTCCGAGCGTGTTACAATGTGTATCGCTTTTATTGACGACGAAAACCGATAGCGAAGGAGCAATTACCATGGCTTTCGAATTACCGCCTCTGCCCTATGCGAAGGACGCGCTCGAACCCAACATCGATGCAATGACAATGGAAATCCATCACGACAAGCACCATGCCGGTTACGTCAACAATCTGAACAAGGCGCTGGAAGGTCACGCCGACCTGCAAGGTAAGTCGCTGGAAGACCTGCTTGGCTCGATTGACAGCCTGCCGGAGAGCATCCGCACGGCAGTCCGCAACAACGGTGGTGGTCACGCCAATCACTCGATGTTCTGGCAGATCATGAGTCCGAATGGCGGCGGCGAGCCGACCGGCGAACTCGCGGCAGCGATCAGCAGCTCGTTTGGCTCGTTCGACAACTTTAAGCAGCAGTTCGCGGCGGCGGGCGCGGGCCGCTTCGGTTCCGGTTGGGCGTGGCTGCTGGTCGCGTCGGACGGATCGCTGAGCGTGACCTCGACGGCGAATCAGGACTCGCCGCTGATGGAAGGCAAGAAGCCGATCATGGGCGTCGACGTGTGGGAACATGCCTACTACCTGAAGTACCAGAACCGCCGCGCGGAATACCTCACCAATTGGTGGAACGTGGTCAACTGGCCCGAAGTCGCCAAGCGCTACGCGGCACGGTAATCGAGAATTCCCTCTGTGGGGACTTGGTAGGGGCGTTCAATTGAACGCCCCTACACGTGACAATCTCCACGCGAAGAGGCGCGGTTCTTCTTTCCTCCGTATATGAAAAGGCGTTACAATTTGTAGCGCCTTTTTTTGTTACGCAATGTGGTTTTTGCGATTGAGGAGCAGTTAATAATGGCGGATTATCGCATCGAAAAAGATTCTATCGGCGAAGTGCAAGTCCCGGCGGATGCCTACTATGGCGCGCAGACGCAGCGGGCGGTCGAGAATTTCCCGATCAGCGGGCTGAAACCATACCCGGCGTTCGTTTGGTCGATGGCGCTGATCAAGCGGGCGGCGGCGGAAGTCAATCTCGATCTCGGCTTGCTTGACGAGACGATGGCGAACGCGATCATTCAGGCGGCGGACGAAGTGCTGGCTGGGAAGCTGAGCGAGCAGTTCGTGGTCGATCCGTTCCAAGCAGGGGCGGGCACCAGCCACAACATGAACATCAACGAGGTGATCGCTAACCGCGCCAACGAAATTCTCGGTCACGCGCTGGAGGACCCGCGCAAGCCGATCAACCCTAACGATCACGTCAACATGGCGCAGAGCACCAACGACACCATCCCGACGGCGATCCGGCTGGGCGCGCTGTGGCGGCTAGAGGAACTGATCACGGCGCTGCACCGCCTCGCCGGTGCCTTAGGGCAAAAGGCGCAGGATTGGGACGACGTGGTCAAGAGCGGGCGCACGCATCTGCAAGACGCGGTGCCCGTGCGCTTGGGACAAGAGTTCGGCGCTTATGCTAAAGCGGTCGAGCGCGACGTCGAAAAGATCGAGCAGGCGGCGGAAGGGCTGCGGCGCTTGGGCATCGGCGGCACGGCGACCGGCACCGGCTTGAACGCGCACCCCGAATATCACGCGCGGATGGTCAAGAAACTGAGCGAACTCAGCGGCTTGAAGCTGTACGAGTCGGACAATCTGTTCGAGTCAATGCAGTCGCATCAGGATGCAGTCTTCTTCTCCGGCGCGCTGCGAGCGACCGCGCAGGACTTGATCCGCATCGCCAACGACATTCGCCTACTGTCGAGCGGACCGACCACCGGTTTGGCGGAGATCACCTGCCCGACGGTGCAGCCCGGTTCGTCGATTATGCCGGGTAAGGTCAACCCGGTCATGGCGGAGATGCTCGACATGGCGATGTTCCACGTCTTGGGCAACGACTTCACGATCCTGATGGCGGCGCAAGCAGGGCAGTTGGAACTCAACGTCATGATGCCGATCATCGCGCATAATCTGTTCGAAATGGAACAGGTCATGATTGGCGCGGTCAACGCCTTCACCGACAAATGCGTCGTCGGCTTGATCGTCAACCGAGAGCGCGCCGAAGGCTGGCTGGCGAAGAACCCGATTCTTGTGACGGCGCTCAACCCGATCATCGGCTATCAGAAGGGCGCGCAGGTCGCTAAGAAGTCGCTGGCGGATAACAAGAGCATCGTCGACATCGTGGTCGATCTCGGCTATATGAGCGAGGACGACGCGCGACAGGCGCTCGACGCCCGTCGGATGACCGAAGGGGGCATTCAAGGCGCTGGCTGATTGAGGGCGCCGAGTATGACGATCTCAAGCGACGAACGTTTGAGTCTGTAATATCATGTGCGCTATACTACGGGCTAGATTTGATCACTGCACCGTCATGTAAAGGCACTCTGTGGCGACCCGAAAGCTAGGTAAATACGAACTCCTTGAGCGACTGGGACGTGGTGGCATGGCGGAAGTCTACCGTGCCTACCACGTCAGCTTGGATCGCTTTGTGGCGATCAAGGTTCTACATGCCTTCCTCGCGGACGACCCCGAATTCAAAGAACGGTTCGAGAAGGAAGCGCGCAATATCGCGCGGCTGAAGCACCCGAACATCGTTCAGGTCTACGACTTCGAAAACGACAGCGACAACGAAACCTACTACATGGTCATGGAGTTGGTTGACGGTTCGACGCTGAAAGAAGTGATGACGAAGCTGTCGCAGCAGGGCGAGGTCATGCCGCTCTACGAGACGCTGCGAATCATTCGTGAGGCGGCGAGCGCGCTGGCTTACGCCCACAGCCAGAAAATGATCCACCGGGATGTCAAGCCCGCTAACCTGATGCTCGACCACGATAACCGCGTCGTGCTGACCGACTTCGGCATCGCCAAGATCGTCACCGGCGTGCAGTTCACCGCCAGCGGTGGGATGGTCGGCACGCCGGCATATATGGCTCCCGAACAAGGGTTGGGCGAGGCGGGTGACGAACGATCCGACCTCTATTCGCTCGGCGTGATCCTCTATCAGCTAGTTACCGGGGTGCTGCCTTACGAAGCCGAGACGCCGCTGGCGATCATCCTCAAGCATCTCAACGAGCCAATTCCGGCGACCAAAGCGCTCAACCCGAATCTGCCGGATGAAGTTGACCAGATCATCCGTCGCCTGCTGGCGAAGGACCCCACTGATCGCTATCAGACTGCCAACGCCGTGATCGCCGATCTCGACCGTTTCGCCGAGGGCAAGCCGTTGAGCGGCTCGACCAGCGAAACGGAGGAGTTCGATACGCCAGTCAAGCCAATCGAAATTCCCGCGAGTTTGATGCCGACTCCGCCAGATGGTGATGGTATGCCTCCGGCATCGGGCGCGCCGCCGCGCCGCCGAGTCCCGTTGTGGCTGTGGCTGCTGTTCAGCGGCATCGTCGGCGCGGGGATTTTCGCAGGGTTGCAGGCGGGTGGTGGCTTCGCGCCGCTGGTCGCTCTGTTCGCGAGTCCGACGCCAACCGCGACGGCGACGTACACGGCGTCACCGACGATAACGTTCACGAAAGAGCCGTCGGCAACGTTTACGCTGCCGCCTTCGGAAACGCCGACTGCCAGCGCGACGTTGACGGACACGCCGACGCCGCTGCCGTCGGCGATGCCGAGCGCAACCGACACGCCGCAGCCAACGGCGACGATGGTGCCGACCGAAACCGCATCGCCTATACCGACGGCGACGCTGACGCCGACCATGACCTTCACGACGACGCTGACGCCGACGGCAACGCTCACACCACTGACGCTGACCGCAACGCTGCGTGCATCGACGACGCCGCGTCCGACCAACACGCTTACGCCGTCGATCACGCCGACGCCATCAATTACCCTGACGCCGACGCTGGACATCACTCTAACGCTGATTCAGGCGACGCTACTCGCCGATTTCCAGACCGCGACGATCAACGCCTGTGATTTCAACTACACTATTGTCGCGCAGGACCCCGAAGATGGAACGTTCGTGGTGACGAATCACGCTTACGAACGCAAGATCACACTGCGGAACACCGGAACGTGCGCGTGGGAACGCAATTCGGCGCTGATGTTCGTCAGCGGCGAGAATTTTAACGCCGGACCGCGCATCATCATTCAGGAGCGGGTCAACGTCGGCGAAGAAAAGGTGATCGATTTTGTTGGCAAGACGCCAGCAACCGGCGGACGTCCGCTGACGGGGATCTGGGAACTGCGGACGCCGGGGAATATCCGGATCGGTCAGCCGTTGGAGATCAATATCAACGTATTTGAAGGGGGCACTTGATGAATCGAGAGCAAGCATGGGCGCTCGTGACCGAATATACGCAGAGTGAGTCGCTGCGGCGGCACATGTTAGCGGTCGAAGCGGCGATGCGCGCCTATGCCGAGCGATTCGATGGCGATCCTGATTTTTGGGGCATTGCCGGGCTGCTCCACGACTTCGATTACGAGCAGAACCCCAACGTCAGCGTCGAAGGGCACCCGATTGTGGGTGCGCGCATTCTGCGGGAGCAGGGCGTTTCTGACGAGATCATCAACGCGATTTTAGCGCACGCCGAGGAGATCACCGGAGTCGCGCCGTCAACGCCGATGGAGAAAACGCTTGTCGCGGTCGACGAATTAACCGGCTTCCTGATCGCGGTGGCGCTGGTGCGTCCATCCAAAAGCATCCTCGATGTACAATTGAAATCAGTGAAGAAGAAGTGGAAAGATAAGACCTTCGCCGCGCCGGTCAACCGTCAGGAAATCGAACATGCGGCGGAGGAATTAGGTGTCGATTTAGACACGCACATCGAAATTGTGCTGGATGCCCTGAAAGGGAGCGCGGAAACACTCGGTTTAGTCGGCGAGCAAGCGGCTGACTAGGGATAGTTCGGAGATGCAGACGGGGCGTTGTGCTGGTCAAGCGGGCACAACGCCCTTTTGATTCACCGCAATCAGGGTTGGACGTAAACCGGCGTGCCAATCTCAGTCCAGCCGTAGAACCATTCGGCTTCAGGCGTTGGCAGGTTGACGCAGCCGTGACTCATCGGATGCCCAAAGTTGTTGTGCCAGTAGGTTCCGTGGAGCGCGTAGCCCTCGTAGAAGTACATCACGTAAGGCACGTCCGGCAGGTAGTAGCCGGGACCGGTCATTGTTTGGGCGACGTATTTGCGCTGAACGGTGAAACTACCCTGCACCGTCGGCGATCCGGGTAAGCCGGTCGAGCCGAGGACGTTGCGGACGAGCTTGCCGTCCTCGTAAGCGTAAACGCGCGAGTCGCTCAGATCAACGATGATCTCTTTGCCAGTGCCGATGCGCGCGGCGGGCGCGGCGGGAGGCGAGAGTAGGTTGGCTTCAAGGCTGCCGGGAGCAGCGCCGCCGGGGATCAAGAGTTCTTGACCGACCTCGATGTGATCGGCGTTGTAGATGTGATTCGCCTGCGCGATGGTCAGGTAGCTGATGCCGTAATTCGTCGCAATCGAGCCAAGCAACTCACCGCGCTGGACGACGTGCGTGATCGTCGGTGCAGCCTCCGCTGGAGCGCTGTCGGCAGCGGGCGCAGTATCAGCGGGCGCGGTATCGGCGCTGGGTGCGTTGTCTGCTTCAGTCAAGGTGGTCGAGGCGGCGGTATCGGTGGTGGAACTGCTGGCGGGATTGCCCGACACGATCAAGCGCTGTCCGGCATAGATCAAATTGGGATTGGTGATGTCATTGAGCTGAGCAATCTGCTCAATCGTCTTGTTATAGCGCTGCGCGATCTGCGCGAGGCTCTGCCCGTAACTCACGGTATGGTATTCGAGCGGCTGATCCGTCGGCGCGGCTGGCGCGTCAGCGGGAACATCGGCTGGTGCGTCGACAGGGCGGACGATGATCGGCACTTCGTCGCCGGAGGGCGCGCTGTCGGGGGCACTATCGGTGACATCTGCGTTAAGGTTCGGGATGATCAGCGTTTGCCCGGCGTAAATACGCCACGTGTTGGTGATGTCATTGGTTTCGGCGATGTCGCTGACGCTGACGCCGTACAGTTGAGCAATGCGGAAGAGGTTTTCGCCGGGTAAGACGACGTGCGTCTGTCGATCCTGCGCCGAGGCAGTACTGACAAATATCAGGGGCAGTAACATTAGAATCAGGGTAACTTTAAGCCGTGACATCATTAATTCCTCTCGGCGGCGCCGTGTAGACGATGATGATGTATACGCAAAGGAGCAGCGCCACCGCACGGAGGGCATTTCTGCTTTGCCGGTGAGGGCGGAACTCATTCGCTCGTAAAGCCTTATAATACGGAAACAACAACCTGACGACATTCTAGCACAATTCCCCTGAAGTGGGGCGAGAGCGCGATATAACAAAATGCAAAAGGTAGCGCCGCCCCGCCGCTCAGCCAAGTGCAGTGTTAACGAAGGTAGATAGAG
Organism: uncultured Chloroflexia bacterium; assembly: GCA_963826685.1. Classification (GTDB taxonomy): domain Bacteria; phylum Chloroflexota; class Anaerolineae; order Aggregatilineales; family Phototrophicaceae; genus Flexifilum. The sequence continues at coordinate 793,261 of CAWGYC010000017.1, forward strand.
CCGGACAGCGGCAGGGTGATCAATTTCGCGCTGCGATTGCTGGTGCGGCGGTTTGCGGCTACAATTCGATAGAGTCGTTAACAGCTAAAGGTACGCTTGTTTGTATGCTGGTACGTGCATATCGTCTTACGGATAAACTGGGCGTCGTAATCCTCAAGAGCAGCGTCGCGCTCACGGAGACGATGCTCGCCGGAATCGGGATGATTTGGCGGCGGGTTGTCGACGTGCTGCTGCTGATCGGCGGCGTGTTGTGGTTCATCTTGCGCCCGATTTTGGCGCTGCTGGCGATCATCGTGGGCGGCATTGGCGGACTGTTCGGTTTCGCTGGCGGGCGAACTTTGCGCGCGGGCAAGGGACGCATGGCGCAGCGCGCCGCTCGCGCGAGTGCGCGCGCCGAAATGGAAGCGGGGGTCGTCGAAGACCCGTTGCGCGCGCAGAACCGCGCGCTTAGCGGCGTCGCAGTCGTGCTGCTGGCGGTCTTGGTTGGCGTGGTGCTGTGGGCGACTAACCCCGCGCGCACCGAAAGCTCGGACGTTCCGCCGCTGGACTCAGCCTTGTTTGCTCCGCAAGCTGTGCCGCCGACGACAGCGGCGGTCATTCTGCAAAGTACGCTCGTGCCGACGACCACGCCGCTCCCGGCGATCCTAGAGGCGCGCGGCAGTCTGGCTTACGTTGTCCGCGAACAGGGACAGACTGACATCTGGGCAATCTCGGTGGGCAATCGCACGCCGATCCGCTTGACCAACGATCCCGAAGATGACCGCGATCCAGCTTGGTCGCCGGATGGTCGGCGGCTGGCTTACGCCTCACGGCAAGACGGCAATTGGGAACTCTACGTCTACGACACGACCACCGGCGATACGACGCGCTTGACCTACGACTTGTCGTTTCAGGGCGCGCCGACGTGGAGTAGTGATGGCAATTGGCTCGCCTACGAGAGCTATCAGGGCAATAACCTCGACGTGTACATCATGCGGATTGACGGGTCTGAACCGCCGATTCGCTTGCCGGGAAACTCGGACAGCCCGGACTATGCGCCCGCGTGGTCGCCGGATGGTCGGCGGATCGCGTTTGTGTCACTGCGCGATGGCAATCAGGACATCTACGTGTTTTCGCTGGACGATCAATCGGTCGTCAATCTGACCCGCACGGCGGATCGACAGGAAGATCACCCCAAGTGGTCGCCGGATGGCAAGTGGATCGCCTACAGCGCGCTGGACGAGGGACAAGAAAAGACCTACGTGATCGCGGGCGATAGTCCCGGTTCGGAAGCACAGGTGATCAACGTTGGACGAACTCCGGCATGGTCGCCGGATGGGACGAGCATCGCCGCCGCCGTCGATTCGCGGGACGGGACGCAGTTAATCGTCAATCCGTTCAGCGGAGCGGGGATCGGGACGGCGATCATCCCGGTGCCGTTGGGATCGACCGCGCCGACGTGGACGGGCGAGCCGCTGCCGCAAGCGCTGGTCAACTCTGGCGGGCTGCCGCCCGCGCGACCTGAACCGCTCTACGTCGAGCAAGAAGATCGCCAAAGTGTCGACGCGCCCTATCGCCTGAACGCGATTGCGGGCGTTGCGGTCGAGAACGCGCTCCTGAGCGACCGGGTGAATGATTCGTTCAACGCGCTGCGGCAAACGGTCAACGATCAAGCCGGGTGGGATTTCCTTGGCAAGCTCGACGACGCCTTCTGGAGCATCAACCGACCCCCGCAGCCCGGCGAAGAACGGCGTAACTGGCTGATGACCGGACGCGCCTTTGCCGTTACGCGCAACGCGATTGTCGGCTTCCCGCCGCCGATTGAGGTCGTGCGCGAGGACATCGGCGTCGATACGCTGTGGCGGGTGTACGTGCGCGTCTCTGACGATGCTCAGTCGGGGCAGCTCGGCGAGCCGCTGCGACATCTGCCGTGGGATTTCGCCAGCCGTACCACTGGTGACGTCGAAGCCTACGATCAAGGTGGAAAGCTGCGCGCCGAAGTCCCGGCGGGCTATTACGTCGACTTCACCCAGATCGCTGCTGATTACGGTTGGCAGCGCGTCGCGGCGGGGCGCGACTGGCGGGCGAACTCCAATACGATTTACTACTGGTTGTTTGAAAAGCGCGACGGACTGGACTGGTTCTCCGCGATGCGCGAAATCTACACGGATGGTCAGCTCGGCGGCTTCGTGCCGACGGCGACGCCAGCGCTGCGTCCAACCGCGCCGCCGCTGGAGATCATCCCCTCGGTCGTCCCCGGTTCGAATTCGGGCGGATAGCGAGCCATCATGCAGCGTCAGGGAATTTCAGCGTTCTTGCTGGTGTTGATCGCGGTCGGCGTCTTCGGCGCGCTGCTCTACGCCAATTCGCGCCCCGCGCCTGTCCTGACCGTGATCATCCCAACCGAATCAGCACCAACCGATGCGGTCAATGCGTGGGAGGCGATCCTGCAAGCTGGCTTTGGCAGCGACAGTACGCCGCTGCCGACGGTCGCCATCCCGACGGCAGATTTTATCGCACCAACGCTGGTGCTCAACGGTCAGGCGAATGGGCAGGTGACGCCGCTCTCCCCGGCAGACGTGGGCAGTGGGATCGAGAACGTGGCAGAGCAGTTCAGCGTCGCTGCGACGCCGACGCGCCTGCCCGCGACGATTGCGCCGCTGGCGACCGACATCCCGGTGACGGAAATATCGGTCACGCGCTCGTCGGCGTCATGGCAGCCGCCGCCGCTGATCCCGCCGATTTCACACGACATTCTGGGGCGCGATCACTACTATTTCCGCCGTCCGGTCGACTCGAATGCGACCAATAAAGGTCTGTTCCTCTACCCGTTCGGGTCGGATGGTCCGCCCGGCTTCAACATGCGCGTGCATACCGGGATCGATATGCCCAACGACATCGGTCAGACGGTGCGCGCCGCTGCCGCCGGGACGGTCATTTGGGCGGGTCCCAACTTTCAAGACAGCCCCAGTTATGGCAACGCCGTCATGATCGAGCACGAATTCGGCTATCAGGGACGGCGTCTGTATACACTCTATGCGCACTTATCGGCGGTGCTGGCGGTAGCAGGGCAGCACGTAGAACTGGGCGACGCGATTGGTCTGGTCGGCAATACCGGGCACGTCACGGGTCCGCACGTCCATTTCGAGGTGCGCTTGGGCGACGAGAACAGCACCGAGCCGCCGACCTACGGCGATACCTATAACCCGGTGCTGTGGATGGCTCCCTACGTCGGCACCGGCGTGATCGCCGGGCGCGTCACCGATGGGAGTGGGCGCGAGGTCATGGACGCGGACGTGACGGTGCGGAACTGGGCGACCGGCTTGAACACCGATACGACGACGACCTACATCTTTCAGAATACGAGCATCGACGTGAACGCCGACCCGGTTTGGGACGAAAACTTCGTCGTCGGCGACGTGCCTACCGGACGCTACAGCGTGATTGCCAATATCAATGGCTTGTCGGTGACGCGAACCGTCAACGTCATCGAAGGGACGACGACCTTCGTCGAACTGGCGCCGGGCGCCCCACCGACTTCCGAGTCCGATACAGGTTCGTAACTGCCATCGGCGCATGGTGATCGGTTCGACATCGAGCGGAAATCTCGGTCGCAGCGGTGGTGAAGCGTCGAGTTTACGCATAGCATTACGCTGGACGATCAGTTAAACTTCGCGCTTGCCGTAAACGGTAGGTGCATGACGGGAGGAATACTCCATGCTGAAAAAGAATAAACGGCATCTGTGGTTGTTCGGGCTGCTTCTGCTGCTGATCGCCCCGGCGGTGCTGGCGCAGAACACACGAACGCTTGAACCCGGAACGCCGATGACTGGAACGCTGAACGCATCGAGTCTCGTACAGGTTTATACGCTGCAAGGCAGCGCGGGGGAAGTGGTCACGCTGACCAGCACCAACTCGAACGTTGTTCCGCTGGCAGTTGTGCTGACCGATGCGTCGGGTGCGATCATCGCGCAGAGCTATGACTTGGATATAACAGGGCAAGTGACCCTGAGCAACGTGACGCTGCCAACAACCCAAAACTACATGGTGACGGTGTTCAAGTCGGCAGGTGTGGACTCCTTCACGGACGTGACTTTCACGCTGACGTTCACGGTCGTCAGCAGCGCGCCAACGGTTGTCACGGCAACCGCCTCGCCGGTAGTACAGCCGACCGCTCAAGCGACGGCAGCGGCGACCACCGCTGTGACGAACGAAATAACGCCTGAAGTCACGGCAGTGCCGCTGGAAACAGGGCAACTGCTGACGACCAGCGGCTTGCGCGTTCTGTTAAGCTGGAATTCGACCGACGACCTCGACCTCGAAGTGCGCGACCCGATTGGTGGGTCGCTGTATTGGGAGACGCCGACTGTCGACAGCGGCGGCACAATCAGCGCGAATGCGAATCAAGGCTGCGCGAACCCGGTCTCGACGCCGACCGAGTCGGCTACGTGGTCGCCCGGTGGAATTCCAGTTGGCAGCTACGAAGTGCTGGTTTATTACCAAAAAGCCTGCGCGGGCGTATCGCCGGTGACGTTCACGGTCTCGACTACCGTCGACGGTCAGGCGCTTGATCCGGTGCAAGGGACGCTGTTGCCCGGTCAGGTTTACGACTCCAGCTTCGTTATTCACCTCGACGGCACCAGCGAACTCACCGGCTTGAGCGGCGTGGTCACGGAAGACCTGCCCGATACGGCGGCGGCGATCATCGCGGCGGCACAGCCGATTTCGATTGGGTCGTCGGTTACGGGGACGATCACCAATCAAGCACCCTATGAAGCCTACTCGTTCACGGGGCAGACGAATGACCTCGTGACGATTGACATGAGCGCCACGACCGGCAACCTCGATACCTTCCTGTTCCTGATCGACTCGAGCGGCAATATCGTGCGCTCAAACGACGACCGCGTACAGGGCGATACCGACGCTGAAATCGTCGATGCGCTGCTGCCTGCACCGGGCACCTATACTGTCGTCGCCACGCGCTACGCCAAGCGGATCGGTGGTACGCAGGGCAATTACACGCTCACGCTGACCAGCCAAGCGGTCTCGCTGCCGGAAGAATTCGTCAATTTGCCGCGCGGAGCGCTGGAAATGCGGCTGATCTGGAACACGAGCGCCGACCTGCAACTGCTCGTGCGCGACCCGGCGGGCAACGCCGTTTACGACGACGTGCCGCAGATTCGCAGCGGCGGACGGCTGGCGGCGGCGGGGAATGTCAACTGCACCCCCAGCACGAGCGGAACGCCATTCTCGTACATCTATTGGCCCACCGATACACCGCCGCGCGCGGGCGTCTACGAGGTTGAAGTCTGGTTCCAACACGACTGCGGTGATACCTCGCCGGTCAACTTCAATCTGTACGTGACCTATAACGGCAAGGAAGTCCTGACCGATTCCGCGCGTCCGCTGCTGGACGAGCGCTATCTGACCAGCTTCACGATTACCGCCAACGGCGATGCGATCCCCAGCGACGGCGGAATCATCACCGGCGTGGACTCGCTAGACTGGCAGCCAGAGCAGGAAGCCGCCGTTGTCCTGAACGCCGGTGAGCCGCGCAACGGCAGCATCACGCAGGACAACAAGTTCGACGTATACACCTTCTCGGCGCAGTCCGGTGACGTGGTGAATATCGCCATGAACAACACGTCGGGCACACTCGATCCGACGCTGTATTTGTTGACGGCGGCGGGCGATCTGGTCGCTCAAAATGACGACGCGGTGGCAGGCGAGAATACCAATTCTCTAATCAGTAATCTTACCTTGCCAGCGGACGGACAATATATTATCATAGCCACTCACTTCGGTGCGCGATATGGTGGTACGACGGGGACATACTCGCTCACCCTCACACAGCAAAATTAGCCAGTGAAAACAGGAGCAGCCTGTCACAAGGCTGCTCCGCTACAACCAACCAACAGCCAAACATATGAAAGTGTCTTATTCATGAAGCATCGTGTGATCTTGCCGGGCGTAATTGCGCTGGTGTTGCTTTTTGCTGCCTGCGCGCCGCCACCCGAACTGCGTGACGACAGCCTGCTGCAAGACAGCAGCCTTGTCTCGAACCAACCCTGCTCTGCTCCCTGTTGGCACGGCATCACACCCGGACAAAGCACATGGAGCGATGCCTTAACCACGCTGGAAGACGACACCAACTACGAAAATGTCAACGTTCAGGAAGATGACCAGTCGACCGCTAAGGTGGCGGAATGGCAGCAAAAAGGCGGAAGCGCCTGCTGCCAGATGTACACCGAAGATGGCGAAACGGTCAGCGTCCTGTTTTTGCGGGTCGCTCCAAGCTTGACCGTCGGCGAGGTGATCAGCGCGCAAGGCGAGCCGACCTATTTGATCGGCAGTCCGTTCTCGGACGATCAGGCGGTGATGAACCTGATCTACCCGGATAAGTCGCTGGTCGTCTATGCGTTTGTCGCCGGTACGACCGGTGATTTGAGCGCGAGCAGCGAAATTGTCGGCGTGCTGTACATGACGCCGCCGGATATGGATTTGCTGATCAAGACGAGCAGTCTGCAAGCGTGGGAAGGATATCAATCGTATCAAGCATATGATTCAAGTGCATTCGAAGTTACTCCGGCTGTGACATTGACACCGACGCCAAGCGGTGGGTGACGACTCTAAAAAGGTAAAAGGACGTGGTTACGATGAGCGAAGTTGAAACAAAACCCAGTTCGATTGCTGAACTGGAAACGGGTATGGAGTTAAAAGGGACGGTCAAGCGAATCGAGTTGTTCGGCGCCTTCGTGGACATTGGTGTCGGGCACGACGGGTTGCTGCACATCTCGCAGTTGGGCAAGCCGAACGTTCGCAACGTCGAGGACGTGGTCAAACCGGGCGAGGAGATTACCGTCTACGTGCTCAAGGTCGAGCCAGATACGGGACGGATTGCGCTGTCGCTGACGCAGCCGCCGGAAATGATGTGGGACGACATCAAGGAAGGCTCAACGGTGACCGGGACGGTCGTCAGGCTGGAAAAGTTCGGCGTGTTCGTGGACATTGGCGCGGAGCGCCCGGGTATGATCCACGTTTCCGAGCTGGCGAGCGGCTACGTCAATTCCCCGTCCGACGTGGTGAAGGTCGGCGACGAAGTCAAGGCGCAGATCATCAAGGTCAACCGCAAGAAGCGCCGGATCGACCTCAGCCTCAAGGCGTTGGAAGAACCCGTCGAAATCCCGAAAGAAGTGCAAAACGAAGAAGAAGAATATCAGCCGACCGCGATGGAATTGGCGCTGCGTCGGGCGATGGAAGCCAATGGTCAGACCTACACTCCGCCGGCTAAGACCGGGCGCAGCAAACGCGAACGTCGCGGCAACAAGCGCGACCGCCAGCGCGACCAGATGGAAGATATTTTCGAGCGCACGCTGCGGAATCACCGGGGCTAATTGCTAGTAATCTAAAAACGCAATGCCTGCTTGTAACAGCAGGCATTTTTGATTCATATGGAGCGCATGTATTGAGCATGTCTAAAAAGTCGCTTTTCGACCCCTCCCCGACTTCAGGGAGGGGAGAGTGCTTGGTCTGTTTCGCGGCTTGGTGGTGAGGTTTGGCGATGATTCGACCCAGCGAGGGGTTTTTAAACACCCTCTTTGTAGGGGCTGGATTAAACCCCGCCCCTACGGAAGTGCAATTAAGCTAGCCAACGTCGGCGGCGGGAGCGAACAGCGAGCGATATAGCCGCAGGCTGGTGACGATCAGCAACAGCGTCATGATCCCGTGCTCGCTTAAGCACCAGATACAGAGCTTGCCGATGCGGGTGATGGCGACGTAAGTCAAGTAATCGTGGTAGAGAAAGCCGAGCAGTGCGATAGCGAAGACGATAATCACGCCGTAGCTGGTCAGCAGTGCGACGCGGCGTTCGAGCAGCAGCACCGCGAGCATGAAAATGTCCGCGAAGAAGCCGAGATAACCGACGTAAATCCCCAGAAATTGCGAATAGATACTGTTGTTCACGGCGTCGCAATCGAAGGCGGCGCTGCCGCCGACGCAGACGACGCTTTGCTGGGTGGCGTGCTCATAGCTCAAATAACCCGTGACGCCCAAGCCGATCACCAGCAATATGATACTTAGGCTCCACAGGGTTAGGCGGCGGTTTCGGACTGAAGTTTCTGACTGCACAGTCGTAGACATCCCTTTAAATCCTCAATCAGTCGAAGTTTCGCAGCAGGCGCACGGCGAATTTGTCCCCGGCGTGCGCTTCGGTGACGCCTTCGGGGATAATCAGCAGCCCGTCAGCGCGTACCATCGACATCAGCGCGCCGGAACTCTGCGTCCCGGTCGTATCAGCGATAATTTCCCCAGCTTCACGGCTGAGTTTAACACGGATATAACTACGCCGTCCATCCGACTTTAATGCGGCTCTAAGGGTCGCTTCGACGGTGGGCTGCGCGTCGGGACTTCCGCTCATTTTCAGCAGGGCGGGGCGGACGAAAACGTCGAACGTGACCATCGCCGAGACGGGATTGCCCGGCAAGCCGAAGAATGGGATCCCGCCGAGGTTGCCGAAGGCGAGCGGTTTTCCCGGTCGCAGGTTGACGCGCCAGAAGCCGATCTCGCCCAACTCCTCGACGACGGCGCGTACCACGTCGAAAGCGCCCACCGAGACGCCAGCCGAACTAAGGATCAGGTCAGGCTGATGGCTGAGCGCCTCGCGGAAGCGGCGGCGCACGTCGTCAAGCGTGTCGTGGGCGGTGGGGATGATGATCGGCACGCCGCCGTAAGCGCGGATCAAGCCGAACAAGGTATAACTGTTGGTGTTGCGGATTTTCCCCGGCGCGAGCGGTTCGTCGACGCCGACGAGTTCGTCGCCGCTGCTGAGCAGCGCGACGCGCGGGCGGCGGGTCACAGCGATCTGCGCTTGACCGAGCGCAGCCAGCACGCCGAGTTCGGGCGCGCCGATGATCGTCCCTGCCTCGAGCACCGTCTCGCCCGCCGCGATGTCCTCGCCGACCGGGCGGACGGAATCGCCGACGCTGACGCTGGCATTTACGGCAACTTGATCGGGCAGCGGCGCGTTATCGCCGGATCGCCACGATTGGTCGGTTTGCTCGACCGGGACGACCGCATCGGCGCCGGACGGCAGCGGCGCGCCAGTCATGATGCGGGCGGCTTCTCCGAGGCTGATCGTGTGCGTGGGAGCTGCGCCAGCGGGGATGTCAGCGACGACGCGCAGCGTCACTGGCTGGGCTGGGCTGGCGCTGGCGAGATCGGCAGCGCGGACGGCGAAGCCATCCATGCTCGAATTAGCGAAGGGCGGCAGTGATAGGTCGGCGACGAGCGGCGCGGCGAGGACGCGACCAAGTGCATCCAGCAGTGGGACATGCTCAATACCGAGAAAGTGGATCGCGTCGAGGATGCGCGCGACCGCCTCATCAACGTTCAGTAAGTCGGGCAATTGCAAATCCTTCCTCATGAGGCTATAGTCAGGCAGTTGTTGGTCGTTAGTTATTAGCTTCCGGTTCTTGCCGGAAAGCACGGGTTACAGGGGGCAAACTGTTTTGCCCTGACCATAACTCGCTCCCAACGAATCGGACGTGAGCCGACAATTTTAACGTGATTCTATCTTGTGCTCGCCTGTTTTTCCGGTAATTTGAGGTAGAATAGAATTAAAGGCTTCATGGTGAGCACCCTATGAATCATACCCCCGTTTTGGAGATGAATCTCCAATCCCTGCTCGATGCGCTGCCCGACATCATGCCCCCTGACCGCGCTCTGATTGAACGAGCCTATGCCAAAGCTGAGTTGGCGCATTCGGGGCAGTTCCGCAAATCGGGCGAACCTTACTTTACCCACTGCGTCGCCGTCGCGCACATCCTCGCCGAGATGAAACTCGACGCCGAGGCGATTTCGGCTGCCTTGATGCACGACTTGCTGGAAGATACTGATACGACGCTCGAAGAACTGCGAGGCGAGTTCGGCAACACGATTGCCGGTATCGTGGACGGCGTGACCAAGCTGAAAAATCTGCCGGTCAAGCCGGAACCGGAAAAGCGCAGTCGCAATGGAGATCGCGGGTTTGAGCACATCCGCAAGATGGCGCTGGCGATGGGCGACGACGTGCGCGTCGTGCTGGTCAAGCTGGCGGATCGGCTGCACAACATGCGGACGCTCGGCTACATGCCCGCGCACAAGCAGCAGCAGATCGCGCAGGAGACGCTCGACATCTACGCGCCGCTGGCGAACCGGCTTGGCATCTGGCAGATCAAATGGGAATTGGAAGACCTGAGCTTCCGCTACCTGAATCCCGATGCCTACCGCGAGATCGCCATGCACATCGACGAGCGGCGCGCTGACCGGGAAGCGTATCTGAACCGCATCATCGAGACGCTGCGGTCGGAATTGGTGAAGTTCGAGATCGACAACCCGATCATCACGGCGCGCCCGAAACACATCTACAGCATCCACAAGAAGATGGATCGCAAGAAGCTGCCGTTCGACCAGATTTACGACGTGCGCGCCGTGCGCGTGATCGTCGATACTATCCCGCAGTGTTACATGGTGCTGGGCGTCGTCCATAACTTGTGGCGACCGATCCCCGGCGAATTCGACGATTACATTGCCGCGCCGAAGGATAACTTCTACCAGAGCTTGCACACCGCCGTACTCGATACGCAGGGCAAGACCGTCGAGGTGCAGATTCGCACGATGGACATGCACGAACACGCCGAATACGGGATCGCGGCACACTGGCGCTACAAAGAGGGCAACACGCGCAAGCGCGATAAAGCCTTCGAGGAGCGGATCAGCTATCTGCGTAAGCTGATGGAATTCGGGCGCGACTCGGACGACGATGCCGCTTCCTTCGTCGATACGATGAAGACCGAGGTCTTCCAAGACCGGGTTTACGTGTTCACGCCGAAAGGCGACATCGTCGACTTGCCTGCCGGGGCGACGCCGATTGACTTCGCCTATTATATCCATACGGACATCGGGCATCGCTGCCGGGGCGCGCGCGTTCATGGGCGGCTGGTCAATCTGAGCTACGTGCTCAAGACCGGCGACCAGATCGAGATTATCACCTCGAAGCGCGGTGGACCCAGTCTCGACTGGCTGAATCCGAATCTGGGCTACGTCGAAACGGCGCGGGCGCGCGCCAAAATCCGTCACTGGTTCCGCAAGCAGAACTACGACAAGAACGTCGCCAGCGGGCGCGAAGTGCTGGAACGCGAGATGAAGCGCCTCGGCGTGATCGATACGCTGTCGTTCGACGCGATCAGCCATTGGTTCGGCTACGACAAGAACGAAGATTTCTTCGCCGCAGTGGGGGCGGGGGACATTCACGGCGCGCAGTTGGCGAACCGCATCCTCGAAATGGAGCGGCGCGAAGAAGATCAAGAAAAAGCGCTGCTCAAGACGCACCCCGCATCCGTATCGGTGGACGTGTCTAATGGCATCAATATCATGGGGACGGGCGGCTTGCTGGTTAACTTGGGACGCTGCTGCAAGCCGGTTCCGGGCGACAAAATCGTCGGCTTTGTGACGCGCGGTCGCGGAGTCACCGTGCATCGCGCCGACTGCGTGAACATCGGCACGGAAAGCGAGCGGCTGATCGAGGTGACGTGGGGACAAGCGAGTCAGGAACAGCGATACTCGGTCGCCGTCGAGATCGTCGCCTTCGACCGGGAGGGCTTGATGCTCGACATTAGCACGGTGATGGCGGACGAGAAGGTGAACATGTCCAGCGTCAACGTCGCCGTGCGCCAGAATATTGCTACCTTTAACCTCACCATTGAGATCAGCGATATGCAAAAGCTGACTCGTATCCTGACCCGGCTGGAGAACATCCCCAGCGTCACCGAGGCACGCCGACGCAACGGACATTAACTCACCTACGTTCCCAGTAACACCAATTGACTATCTCGGTTGCCACTGATCCACTAATTACGTTAGAATGTATGCCTCGAAAGACATAGGCATGAACGGCGTTTTGCTCGGAGAATTACTTTCGCATAGTCAACTGTGGGGGAATTGGGATGTTATCATCGCCACAACAGATTGCCCGCGAAATTCAAGACTTGCCACCCGAAAAGTGCGTTATTTTCATTCATCCAAATTACAAACCGCAGCATCTCGTTTTGGACCCTCTGCGCGAGGATGCGTTATACATCCGGTTTAGCGGTGAGGCGCTAACGCAGGAGGACCTGCTCAATCAACTGACCGCCGCTCAAGCGGCACAAGCCATGCCGACGATACCGACGCCTCGTGCCGGATCGAGCGGCGTGATCTTGTGTGACGAGGCTGACCGCGCGCCAGCCGATGCGCTCGGCGGCTTCATCCACACGGTGACCCAGCGCTTCCCCGGCACGCGGCTGGTTTTGCTGAGCCGGGTGCTGCCGACCGGACTGCTTGACGATCCTGAAATTCGTCGTCAGGCGGCTTTTCTGCCGACTGATGCTGAATCGATGCTCTGGGATTACACCCAGATGCCGGATCAGGCGGTGCTCGAAGTGAGAGCGTTTGGCACCGGGCGCGTTCACCTTGATGGCAAACCGATTGGATCGTGGGATGGAGCACTGCCGCGTTCGCTGTTCTTCTATCTGGTTGATCGGGCAATGGTCACGCGCGCCGAGATTTTCGAGACCTTTTGGCCCAATCTCAATACCCGCGAGGCGACGAACGTTTTCCACGTCACCAAGCGAAAAATCAGCGAAGTGCTGGGGACAGAACTGACGGTCTACGGGTCGGGTTTCTATCACATCTCGCCCAAAATCTACCTGAGCTACGACGTATCGCTGTTCAACCAGTTGGTGCAGGACAGCGACAGCCCAGATGCGGATACGACTGCGCTGCGGCAGGCGCTGGCGCTCTATCGCGGGGACTATTTGGTCTCGATCCCGATGGATTGGGTGGTAAAGCGCCGCGCCGCGATCCAGCAGGCGACCTGCGACGGTTTCGTCGCGCTGGCGAAATCCTGCGAACGCGACGGTAAGGTGGAGGAGGCGCTCGACGCCTATCTGCGCGCAGCGCGCATCAAGCCGGAGCGCGAGGATACGGCGCTGGCGATCATGCGGCTCTATCGCCAGCTCGACCTGCGCCAAGACGCGCTGCGGGTCTACGGGCGGCTGGAACGGGCGCTCCAGAATGGGCTTAACGTTGCGCCGTCGCCGCAAATTCAACAGCTTGCCGAGGAAACCAAGCTGGAAACCACGTAATCTATCGGCATAGTGTAAAGCCCACAGACCACGAAGAACCCAAAGAGGGACACGGCACGCCGTGCCCCTATAATTTGCAAGTCAGGTCGCCACAGGCTGCGGCAGAACGATGGTCTTTTGCAGAGAGACGACCGCCGCGACCTGCTCCTTGTTCCCCAACGAGATCACAATGTCCCCGCGTTTGTCGCGTCGCCCGTTCGGGGCAAGTGACAACCGCATGTACTTGGCACGATTCTTGGTAGTTAAGACGGTAATGCCGTCGTCGAGCTTGGCAATTGCCGCCGCTGCCAACCCCTTGCTGTCTTTCGGCAGCTTCATGGTGACGACGCCCGCACCGGCGCGCCCTTGCGTCGGGTACTCGCTCATGGGCGAACTCTTGGCGACGCCGTCGTCGGTGATCGTCCAAAGGGACATCGAGTCGTCGGCGATGCCCGCGCCGATCACGCGATCTTTGTCCGCGCCGAGCTTGATCCCGCGCATCCCGCCCGCGCCAATTCCGGTGGCGCGCACGTCCGACTCCTTGAAGCGGATCGCTTGACCGTTGCTGGTCGTCAGGACGATCTCGTGCTCGCCGCCGGTCAGCAGCACCGCCAACAGGCGGTCGCCGGTCTCTACGTCCATGACCTTGAAGATGTTTGCCATCATTCCGGGGAGGTCCTCCAGTCGCAGCCGTTTGACCTCGCCGCCGCTGGTGGCAAAGAGCAAATAGCCTTCGCTCACGCTGGTCGACAAGCTGAGCACTGCCGCGATCTGCTCGCCGTCCTTGAAGCCGCACAGGTCGCGGTAGGACGTGCCCTCTACCGGATCGTTGACCTGCGGAAGTTGGTGAACCGGGATGGTCGCGCACATGCCCTCAGTCGAGAACAGGTAGAGTATTTGGGTCGAGTCGCTTTCGACGATGAAGCGCGGCGGCTCCTTGACGTCGCCAGTGATCTTGGGCGGCGTCGCCTCGAAACTGCGGGCGATCTTGTCGGTGACGGTCAGCGTGACCCACGTATCTTCCTGTGGCAGCATCAGCGACTCGGTGGTGACGCTCGACCCGGCGGTGCTGTCGACGATGATCGTTCGGCGCGGATCGCTGTAGGCGCTCTTGATGGTGCGTACTTCCTCGCCGATGACTTCGCGCATCTGCTGCGGGCTGGTGAGCAGCCCTTCCAGATACTTGATCAAGGTGACTTTCTCTTTGTACTCGTCCTCGATCTTCTTTCGCTCCAGCGCGGCGAGACGGCGAAGCTGCATGTCGAGGATCGCCTGCGCCTGAATCTCGGTGATCTTGAGCAGCGCGATCAGGTTATTGCGAGCGGTCTCGGCGTTGCGCGACTTGCGAATGGTGGCGATCACTTCGTCGAGCGCATCGAGCGCCTTAAGCAGTCCTTCGAGAATGTGGGCGCGCTCGCGGGTGCGGGCGAGTTCGTACTCGCTGCGGCGGCGCACCACGTCGAGCCGGTGATCGAGATAGATTTGGAGACACTGCTTCAGGCTGAGGACGCGCGGCTCGTTGTTGACCAGCGCCAGCATGATGATGCTGAAGGTCTCTTGCAGCGGCGTCAGCTTGAACAGCTTCTCGATGACGGGGGTGGTGTCAACGCCGCGCTGAAGCTCGATAGCGAGGCGCAAGCCCTGCCGGTCGGTCTCGTCGCGCAGATCGGCGATCCCTTCGAGCCGTCCATCACGGACGAGGGAGGCGATTCGCTCGACCAGCGCGGATTTATTGGTCTGGAAGGGTAGTTCGCTCACGATGATCCGCTGCTTGCCGCGCCCCATGTCCTCGATGTGCATCTTGGCGCGCATGGTGATCTTGCCGCGCCCGGTCGCATAGGCGCTGACGAGCGAGTCTTCGCCATCCTCAGAACCGTTGACGTGGCGATAGACCAGCCCACCGGTGGGGAAGTCGGGTCCTTTGACGAACTGCATCAAGTCCTCGACGCCGATGTCGTCGTAGGCTTCCCAGCGCTGGAGCAGGTAGATCAGCGCGTCGCAGACCTCGCCGAGATTGTGCGGCGGGATATTGGTGGACATGCCGACGGCGATGCCCGACGAGCCGTTGACGAGCAGGTTGGGGATGCTGGTCGGCAGGACGAGTGGCTCTTGCAGCGTACCGTCGAAGTTATCGCCGAAATCGACGGTGTCCATGTTGATGTTGGTGAGCAGTTCCTCGCCCATCTCAGTCATGCGGGCTTCGGTATAGCGCATGGCTGCCGCGCCGTCGCCGTCCACGCTGCCGAAATTGCCCTGACCGTCAATCAGGGGGTAGCGCATCGAGAAGTCCTGCGCCATACGCACGAGGGCGTCGTAAACGGCAACGTCGCCGTGCGGGTGATACTTGCCCAAGACCTCACCGACGATGCGCGCGCATTTCTTGTAAGGCGTATCAGCGCGCATCCCCAGATCGTACATCGCGTACAGAATACGACGGTGAACCGGCTTGAGTCCGTCGCGCGCGTCGGGCAAGGCTCGCGCGACAATCACGCTCATGGCGTAATCGAGATACGCCTCTCGCATCTCTTGACCAATATTCACTCGCCGGACAAGACCATTTGTCATCGCAATTCCTATGGAGTTTGCAAAGGATAGGGCAACGCCCCATTCTAGGAGGGAACAAGGCGGCTGTCAAACTGAACGTTTGTTCGTATTATACCACAAAATGCTCATCGGCTGCCTATGTTCAGCACCAGTTGGATGTGTTAGTATTTGGGACTATGACAAAAACAATCATCCAACGCCAATTCATCTCTGTTCTGTTGGTGGCTTTTCTACTGGCGGCGTGTGCGCCTCAAACGCCGATTGCGGTTTACGTGACGCCGACCTTAGCGCCGACGCAGGCTGTCGTAACACCGGAAGTTACCCCACAGTCGTCGACTGAAGCGTCGACAGTGTCACGGACAGGGTTCACCCTCACCAGTATGCAATCCGAACTGCGGAGCGCGGAGGTTCCGACCGTGACGTGGCAGGGTCCGGTCGTCGGTCCCGGCTATCAACTGCCGCCGACCAGCACGCCGCGTCCGACGACTCCGTCGCCGACGGTCGAGGGGCAGCCAACGGCAACACCCGAAGGCACGAAACCGTACCCAGACGTGATGCCTGACCTCGATCCGTCGCGGATGGGTGTGCAGATCGACAGCAACTTGGAACAAAAGGACTGGGACGAAGCCATGCGTCGTTCCGGGAGCGATCAACTAAACGTCGGCTGGATCAAGCTGCAAATTCCTTGGAAGGACTTGCAGCCGAACGGTCCCGATGAAGTGAACGCTTACTTCCAACGGATTCAGCTTTACCTAGAAGACGCCGACCGGCGCGGATTTCACATTCTGTTGAGCGTCGCCAAATCTCCGGCGTGGGCGCGTCCCTCGACCAACGATCAAGACGGACCGCCGGACGATCCGCAAACCTATGCGAATTTCCTGTCGCTGCTGCTGAGCAAGGTCGGCGACGTGGTCGACGCTGTCGAAATCTGGAACGAGCCGAACCTGATCCGCGAATGGACGGGATCGCTGCCGTTCAGTGGGGCAGGATATATGCAGTTGTTCAACGCGGCGTATCAGGCGGTGCGTGCCTATTCGCCGACGATGACGATTGTCACCGCCGGTCTGGCGCCGACCGGAGCGAACCCCGGCACGGTGGACGACCGCACGTTCCTCCAGCAGATGTACAACGCCGGACTCGGCAACTATCACGACATCGCGATTGGCGTGCATCCTTATAGCTGGGTGAACTCGCCGGATGCGACCTGCTGCGGGACGGCAGGCTGGGATGACGATCCGCACTTCTTCTTCGCCGACACGCTCAACGATTACCGGCAGATGATGGTCAGCAACGGGCAGTCCGATCTGCAAATGTGGGTGACGGAGTTTGGTTGGGCGACGTGGGAAGGCTTCCCCGGTCAGCCGCCAGCGGGCAGCGAATGGATGCTGCGGAATACGAAGTGGGATCAAGCGAACTACACCATCCGCGCCTTCCAGATCGGGCAGCAGACGCCGTATATCGGACCGATGATCCTGTGGAACTTGAATTTTGCGACGCTGGCAGGATTGGTCGCCAACGGCGACGAGCGGATCGCCTACAGCATCGTCCTGCCGGGCAAAGACGGCGTGATCGACAACAACAGTACCGATACGACCGAGCGCCCGCTGTACTGGATGATCTACGACGCCGTGCGCCCGGATACCCATTTGCCAAGCTACAACTGATCGCTTGAACGGATCGGGGCGGCGATGAATCGGACGGATCGGCTGCTAGCGATTGTGCTCGAATTACAGGCGAAGGGCTGGCAGCGCGCCGAAGACCTCGCCGCGCGCTTTGAGATTAGCAAGCGGACGATTTACCGCGACATGTTAGCGCTGTCCGAATCCGGTGTGCCGGTAATCTCGATACCGGGACAGGGCTACTCGCTGGTCGAAGGTTACTTTCTGCCGCCGCTGACGCTTCAGCGCCGACGAAGCGCTAATCCTGCTGCTCGGCGGTGGGTTTATGGCGAGCAACTTCGATGCCGAATATCGGCAGGCGGCGCAGACGGCGATCAGCAAGATCGAGGCGGTGCTCAACGACGACCTGCACGCCGAAGTGGATTATCTACAACGCAGCTTGCGTTTCATCAACCCGGGTGCAGCGGGCGTCCCTGAAAACCTGCTCCCGATTCGCCGCGCGATCATCCGGTGCCGCACCGTTCAATTTGACTATCACGCTCGTTCACGCGACGAGATTGGGGCGGCGATAACCACCCGTAGCGCCGATCCGTATGCGCTGATTAACGTCGGCAATCGCTGGTACATGGTGGCGTACTGTCATCTGCGCCATGCCGTGCGCAATTTTCGGATCGAGCGGATCGACAACGTTCAAGTACTGCGGCGCGCCTTCGCTCGTCCCGCCGCGTTTGACATTCAGATGCTGCAAGCTCGCCCGCGCGAAGTCACCGTGAAGGCGCTGTTCGACCGCGACGTTGGGCGCTGGGTGCAGGAAGAGCAGGCATACTATCTCGGCTCGGCGGAAGACCACCCGGATGGCTTGCTGGTGACGCTTCAGGTGTGGCGCGAGGATGACATTCTGCCTTGGCTGCTTGGCTGGGGATCGCACGTTCGCGTATTGGCGCCGGAGTCGCTGCGCGACCGCATTCGCCAAGAGGCACAAACGCTGCTAGACGGCTACAAAACGGATTGAGAAATTGAGTAATCGACTGTTGCCATAATGGTGTCACGGAGGTCGCGTATCCTGAAATCATCAGCAGCGATTAATCAGGAGTGAGACACGATGCAGAACGCGATCAACTGGTTCGACATCCCGGCAGTCGATTTTGATCGGGCGGTGACGTTTTACGAGACGATCATGGGCGTGACGCTGCGCCGAGCGCCGTCCGGTGGGACGATGAACGGGATTTTCCCCGCTGACCGCGAACGCAACGGCGTTGCCGGGGCGGTGTGCGCTGGTGATGGCTATGTGCCGAGCGCGCAAGGCTCGATCATCTACCTGAACGCCGACGGCAAGCTCGACGACATTCTGAGCCGGGTCGAAGCGGCAGGCGGCAAAATTCTGCGCCCAAAAACGGATATCGGTGCTCCCGGTTTCATCGCGTGGCTGATCGACAGCGAGGGCAATCGCGTTGGATTGCATCAACCGCGCGGGTAAGAATCAAAAACGGGGCGAGCAGATTTCTGCTCGCCCCGTTTTTTTATTTGCTACTGGCTCAGTCGCGGTCGTTTAGGCTGAGTTTCTCGTCCTCGCCGTCGTCGTCGTAATTGCTGGTGTCGAGGTCGTAGGTTCCCTGCGCTTCAAGCGTTGTCACCGGGGCGACCAACTCGCGGTCTTGATAGGTGTGGAAGCCCGTCCCTGCCGGGATCAGCTTGCCGATGATGACGTTCTCCTTCAGACCGTAGAGCTTGTCTTCCTTGCCCTCGATAGCTGCGCCTGCCAACACCCGGATCGTGTGCTGGAAGCTCGACGCCGAGAGGAAGCTGTCGGTGGTCAGCGCCGCCTTGGTCACGCCGAGCAAAATCGGCACACCCGCCGCTGGCTCTTTGCCGTCAGCGATCAGCTTCTGATTGATGTCGATCAACTGCAAGCGGTCGATCAACTCGCCGGGGAGCAGTTCGCCGTCGCCGCTCTTGGTCACTTGCACGCGCGAGAGCATCTTACGAATGATGATCTCGAAGTGCTTGTCGGCGATGTTCACGCCCTGCGAGCGGTAAACCTTCTGCACTTCCGAGAGCAGGTAGAGCGACGTTGCTTCCGCGCCTTGAATGCGGAGGATGCGGTGCGGACTCTTCGAGCCTTCGGTCAACTGCTGACCGGGGACGAGCGTCGCGCCGTCGAAGACGTCGGGCAGCAGGCGCGCGCTCGACGGGAGTTCGTACTCCATCTCTTGACTGCGCTCGTAGCGAATGAACAGCGTCCGATTGCCGTTTTCTTCCTCGTAGTGGACGCGCCCTGCCATCTTGGCGACCAGTTTTTCGCCCGTATCTTCGTCGAGTGCGAGGATTTGCCCCGCGTCCACGTCTTGACCGTCGTCCACCTGAACCGTCCAGCCCGCTTCAACGTCGTTCTGTTCGCTGAAGACTTCGCTGTCGATCACGGTGGCGATGCGGACACCCTCACGGCGCGAGAGCCGCAGCACGCCGCCAATGTCGGTGACAACTGCCTCGCCCTTCGGCTTCTTGCGCGCTTCGAACAGTTCTTCGACGCGCGGCAGACCGCTGGTGATGTCGCCGGATGCCTGTGCCGTACCGCCGGTGTGGAAGGTACGGAGGGTGAGCTGTGTGCCCGGCTCGCCGATGGACTGGGCGGCGATGATACCCACCGCCGTACCGATTTCGACCATCTCACCGCGACCGAGGTCACGACCGTAGCACAAGGCGCAGATACCGTGAATGAGCGCGCAGGTCATCGGGCTGCGGACGTAGACTTCCGGCAGCGTGCTGTTCTGGATAGCGTCGGCAACTTCTTCGTCAATCATGCTGTTGCGTGCGACGATCAGCTTGCCCGTTTCCGGGTCATAGGTGTCGGCGGCAGCGCAGCGCCCCATGATTCGTTCGTAGAGCGTTTGACCGGCGATGTCATCCGCGCGGCGCACCCAAATGCCGCCCTCCGTGCCGCAGTCGGTCCGGTTGATGATCATGTCCTGCGCCACGTCGACCAGACGGCGGGTCAGATAACCCGCGTCGGCGGTACGCAGCGCCGTGTCTGCCAGACCCTTCCGCGCGCCGTGCGTCGAGATGAAGTACTCCAGCGCGGTCAAGCCCTCACGGAAGTGGCTGCGGATGGGCAGGTCGATGATGCGCCCGGATGGGTCAGCCATCAGACCGCGCATACCCGCGAGCTGCGTGATAGGACCGAAACCGCCTTTGGTGGAACCGGAGATCGCCATAACGGCGATGGGACCATACGGGTTCAGCGTCTTCTGGATCAAGTCTTGCAGCGTGTCTTTGGTGCGGTTCCAGACGTCGATGGTGCGCTGGTAGCGCTCCTCCTCGGTCAGCAGACCGCGCCGGAAGTCACGCTCGGCACGCTCGACCACCGCTTCGGCGTCGGCGAGAATACCCGCGCGCTCCTCCGGGATGGTCAGGTCAGTGACGGCAATCGTCGTACCGGAGACGGTCGCGTAGTGGAAGCCGAGGTCCTTAATCGCGTCCACGACGTCGGTCGTCTGATCCGAGCCGAGCCGCTGGTAGCACTTGGCGACCAGCGCCTGCAAGCTTTTCTTGCCCAGCGTTTCCTGATGGAAGCGCAGTTCGTCCGGCAGGATGCGGTTGAAGATCGCGCGACCGACCGTGCAGGGTTCAGGTTCATCCTGCGCGGGCAGAGTATCGTTGTAATTGCCGAGCAAAATCGGCGTGTGCAGGTCGACCATGCCGAGGTTGTAGAGATACTCGACCTCGTTCAAGTCCACGACCATGCGCCGCTCGTGCAGGTTGGTGATGACCAGTTGGTCTTCCAGACCCTTCTTCTTGATCAGCTTGCGGAACTCGATCACGTTGGCGAGGGTGCAGTCGACTTCACCTTCCAGCACCGCCCTCAGCGTGCGGTCAATCGCCAATTCGACGACCTTCGCGCGCCCGCCTTCGGGCTGCTCCACCTGATCCTCGTACATCACCATGTGCGGGATGTCGTGATTCTGCGCCCAGTAGTAGCCATTGCTGCGGAACGCCAATCCGACCTTTGTGTTCGGTTCGTTGAGCGTGCTGATCGAGCGGAACTCGTCGGCGCGGTCAGCGCGAGCGACGACTTCGACCGTCGGATCCATCGTCAGGTAGTAGTTGCCGAGCACCATGTCCTTCGACGGGCTGACAATCGGCTGACCGTCGGCGGGCTTGAGCAGGTTCTTGGTGCTGAGCATCAGTTCGCGTGCTTCCTGAACGGCTTTCTCGCTCAGGGGGACGTGAACCGCCATCTGGTCGCCGTCAAAGTCGGCGTTGAATGCCGAGCAGACCAGCGGATGAATCTGGATCGCCTTGCCTTCGACCAACTGCGGCTCGAACGCCTGAATACCGAGGCGGTGCAGGGTCGGCGCGCGGTTGAGCAGAACCGGGCGTTCCTTGATGACTTCCTCAAGGACTTCCCAGACTTCCGGCTTCTCGCGCTCGATGATCCGCTTGGCGCCCTTGACGTTGCTGGCGTAGTTGTAGCGGACGAGGCGGCTGATCACGAAGGGACGGTAGAGTTCGAGCGCCATCGTCTTGGGCAAGCCGCACTGATGCAGCTTGAGCCGGGGACCGATGACGATCACCGAACGACCGGAATAGTCGACGCGCTTGCCGAGCAGGTTACGGCGGAAGCGACCCTTCTTGCCCTTGAGCATGTCGCTGAGCGACTTTAGCTCGCGGCGACCGCGACGGCTGAGCGCCTTGCCGCGCTGGCTGTTGTCGATCAGGCTGTCGACGGCTTCTTGCAGCATACGCTTCTCGTTGCGGACGATCACGTCGGGCGCGCCGAGTTCGAGCAGGTGCTTGAGCCGGTTGTTGCGGTTGATCACGCGGCGATAGAGGTCGTTCAGGTCGCTGGTGGCGAAACGACCACCGTCCAACTGCACCATCGGGCGCAGGTCGGGCGGGATCACCGGGAGGACGGTCAGGATCATCCACTCCGGGCGGTTGCCGCTCTTGCGCAGGCTCTCGACCACGCGCAAACGCTTGGTCGCCTTCTTCTTGCGCTGTTTGGAACGGGTGGTACGGACTTCGTGCCACAGTTCAGGCGCCATTTTGTCGAGATCGACATTCTTGAGGATCTCGTAGAAGGCTTCCGCGCCCATGTCGGCTTGGAAGACCTGTCCGTAGCGCTGCTTGAGTTCGCGATAGCGCTGTTCGGAGAGGAACTGAAGCACGCGCAGGTCTTGTAGTTCGGCGCGCGCCTTCTCAGCGCTCTGGCGAATGCTGCTGATGCGCCCTTCGAGTTCGGTCATGTGTTCTTCGAGATGCGATGAAGCCGCGCCGACGACCTCCTCCGCCTCGGTGTTGAGGCGTCCGAGTTCCTGACGGCGCATGTCATCAATTTCGCTCTGAAGATTGCTCAGGCGTGTATTGACAATCGTCTGGATACGGGAAAGATGGCTGGTTTCGACCTGCTCGCCTTTGGCGACGACGACGGTATTGGCGCTGGGGAAGTCGATGTCGGACGGCGCAGTTTGCCCCATCAACGCCTCGACGCGCCCCTGAACGCTGCGCGCTTCCTTCATGATGTCTTCGGTCAGGCGCTCGAATTCGCCTTCGAAGTGAGTGTTGATCGACTGCGTCTGCGACTCGAATTCGCCGAGCACGTTATCGCGCTGGCTGCGAATCGCGGTCATCTGATCGCCAATGTCGGTGCCGAGCGCGCTTTCCTTCTGGGAGAGTTCACGCTCGATGCGGGCGAGCGCCTTCTGGCGCGCGTCTTCGTCGACGTAGGTGATCACGTACTGGGCAAAGTAGAGTACACGGTCAAGGTTGCGGCGGCTGATGTCCAGCAGCAGCCCCAGATGGCTGGGGACGCGCCGGGTGTACCAGACGTGCGCGACCGGAGCCGCGAGTTCGATATGCCCCATGCGCTCGCGGCGAACCGAGGCGCGGGTGACTTCGACGCCGCACTTATCGCAGATAATGCCGCGATAGCGAACGTTTTTATACTTGCCGCAATAGCACTGCCAATCGCGGGTAGGACCGAAGATCGCTTCACAGAAAAGACCATCTTTTTCGGGGCGGAGGCGACGATAATTGATCGTCTCCGGTTTGGTGACTTCCCCATAAGACCATGACTTGATCTGATCGGGCGAAGCAAGGCTTACGCGAAGTGCGCTAAAATCTTTCGCCTCCAAGGCATACCCTCCTCTGGGCTAGAACCGCTGTATCAACTTGCGCGAGATGATTGAACGACATGCTGGCGGGTGTCAAGGATTGGTATCAGCATACCGCCGCCCCGGTATTGAAAGTGGCAACGACCACAGACGGAAAAACAGCGAATGGAAACAGCTTCCATCGCTATCGCAGGTCTTGCTGGAAGTAATAGGCTCATGTATTGTGAATATCATAGCCTGCTCCACTGTTAGAGTCAAGCGGAGCGTATGAATAATTTAGTGACTGTCCCTGAAAATAGAAACAAAGCCGCATAGTGAGGAATTATAGTACCGCCGCCACGTTTCGTCAAGGGCGCGGTGTGAGCGTTAGGTGAGTCATTTGGATTGCCTGCCCCGGCGCGCTGACATCAATTCGTTGGATCGAGCGGGGCGTATCGTCACCCGCCGTGAGCGTCACGACTTCTCCGGCGTCGAGCGTGGTCGGCGGCGTCTGCAAAATCGGCTGCGTGCCGTCCAGATCAGCATAATAGGTCAAGGCTTGCCGTTCCCGACGCGACCGGCAGCAACTGCACGTCGGCAGCACCAACCGGCGCGCGCAGAATGCGAATGATCAGCGGGAGATCGGCGCAGGTAGGATCGTCGGCGCTGCTGGTCAGGGCGATCAATCTGCCGCGCTGAACCAATTGAAGCGATGTGTCGGCGCAATCCGGCTGAGCGGTTATATCCGGTTCGAAGGTTAGGTTCCAAGGCGCGAAGCTGGTGCTGTCGATAGTAACCGGCGGCTCGGCGAGATGATTCAACGGCAGCAGCGTGAAGTCGATCTCGAAGGGCTTGCGCGCCGTCTCGATCTCGAAGCCCTTATGATTGTTGCGCTCGTCGGTTTCGACGATCTGCGAGTCAGCATCGACGTGCGCCTGCGAGTTATAGGGCTGCCACCAGCCGTAGCTAAAAGGGAAGCTCACATTTTTCGAGGTGCCCGCCGGGATATTATCGACGTGTCCATCCTGCGCGTTAAGCAGTTCAGGATTGCTCAGGCTGGCGTCCCACGACCAGTTGAATGGTCCCGAGTTCGGCTTGCCCGACGTTGCTGATGGTGATGCTGAGGATGAAAATTTCGCCCGGCGCGGGGTTCGGCGGCGAGACGCGCATCGTGCCGACTTCCAGATCGGGCAGCAGGGCGGGAACGGGCGTCGGCGTCGGCAGCGGTGGAAAGACGAAGCGCGTCAGCCCAAACAGCAGCGCCGCCAATACGACGAACGCCACTGCCCCCAACAGGATCAACTGCCCGTTCGAGACGCGGCGCAGCAAGGTTGGCTGGACGGGTGGCTGTGACGGTCTGGTCGGCGGAGCCGCTGGACGGCTGGCAATGACAAACAGCACGCCGCTGTCGGCGCGGAGGTAGAGCACGGGCGTCGCCCACTCGTTGTTGCGGATGCGATTGGCAATCGCGCGGCGTGCCTCGCTGACGGCGGCGTCGAGCGGCAGTAGTTCAGCAAGCGCGCGGTAGAACTCGTCGGCGAAAGCGGTGGCAGCGCCGTCGCTGATGGCGAACTGCATGGCGACCACCGCCGGAATCCCGCGCGTGACAATCGCGCTGGAAATCCCGGCGAAGACGTCGGCGTCGGGGCGGCGGGCGCTCTGGCACGAGTTGAGGACGACGAGGCGGACAGTGCTTTCTTCGGCAAGCTCGCGGCTGAGTTCCGCCGCCGTGATCAACTGCGGGCGGGTATTATCCTGCTCATTCTCGAAGACGATCAAGCCCTGCTGGGTTTGGGCGTCATAATCGCTGTGCCCGATGTAGTGGAAAATGTGGTATTCCCCGGCGCGCAGCCGGTGCTGAAGCGCGATCAAGGTGGCGGTGTCGAGTCGTTCCAGCGCGATCAAGCCGCGCGCTTGCAGGGGCGCAGTCGCCGCTTGCAGCCGCTGCCATTCGCCCTCGACGTCGAGCGCGGGCAATCCCTGCGGAGCGGAGATCATCACCAGCACGCGCAGCGGCAGCGTGATGGTCGCGGGCGGGCGCACGTCAAGCTGGGGCGTGTAACGGACAATCGGCGTGCGGCGGGAGAGGGCGAGAAAATCGCTGGAGGGGTCGCGCAGGTATTCCCACGGGAGTTGGCTCAGCGCTCCGGCTTGATCGACGGTCAAGCGCAGCCGCAGCCCATCGGCGCTGGATGCTTCGCGCAGGCTGGCAAAATAAGCGTTGCTGATGGCGGTGCTGCCGCCCAAGAGAAACTGGAACAAGCGGCTGCCGAATTCACGGGCGACGCGCAGCCGTTCGTCGCGGCTGGCGGTGGTTTCGCCACCGAGGACGGCGAGGTAATGCTGAATTTCTTCAGAGGTAAACGGACTCGCGGCATCGACACTCGCTTCACCGACGGGCGACTGGATGCTGATCCGGTATTGGTCGTGGGGCAGCGCGGCGACTTCAACCGCGAAATTCAAATAGGGCATAGTGAAGTACCGAGTACCGAGTGCTGAGTACCTAGTAAAAACCTAGTGTACAGTGTACCAGCGTTTTGGGGAATGTGACTGCTCGATAGGTAGGCGTCGCGGTCGGTATGCAATCGAGGTGCGGGGGGGAACGGAGACACGGCGCTATAAACCATGCTACAAAAGTTGTATCGCTTCAGGGACTTGGTGGGAAAAGGGGACGGAAGGTGAGATTCGGTTCCGTCCCCAGTTTCTTGCGATTGGATCAATCTGCTCCTACGTCAGCAGCGCTGCGCCGTGCGTCAATCCCCCGCGCCCAGCAATGGCAGTGCCGGATTCAGCACTGCTGCTTGTGCCAGTTCGGGATCGGCACCGTCGTTGTTGTAAAGCATCACCACGACCGTATCCAGTGCCGGCGCATAATTGAGCAGCGTTCGATAACCCGCAATATAGCCTGCATGACCCGTATATTCCGCCCCGACCATGATGCCCAGCCCGTAGGAAGTGCCGGGGGCAGGGGTCGTCATCGCGGTCAGCGACTCCGGGTCGTCAAACAGCGTCCCGCCGAACAACCCGCGCGCGAAGGCGATCAGGTCGGACGCGGTCGAGACCAAGCCGCCCGCCGACCAGCCGACGGATTCCTGCAGTCCGGTGAGGTCGGTCAGGGTGTCGCCCGATCCTGTATAGCCGTGCACCACATCCACCAACGAGTCTTCGTAGCAATTCAGGAACGTGGACGTCATGCCCAGCGGTTCATAGATGTACGTGCGATACGCCTCGGCGAGCGGCAGCGCCGCCGCCTTTTCGATTATCATGCCGAGCAGCGTGTAGTTGGTGTTGCTATAGTGCCACCCCATCCCCGGCTCGAAGTAAGCATCCTGCCCATAGACGTAGCGGGCGAGCGTGTCGTTGGGGTCGTGTTGCGCGCAGTCCAGCGTCATGACGCCGGTTGCCTCATCAATCTTCGCCTCTGTGAAGATATCAGCCCAGTATGCGTCGTGTTCGACGATGTTAAACACACCGGAGGTGTGCGTCAGCAGGTGGCGCAGGGTGATCTGGTCGCCATTGGGCAACTGTGCGGCGACTTCCGGCAGCCACTGCGCCAGCGGGTCGTCGAGGGTGAGCACGCCTTGCTCGGCGAGCTGGATGATCACCGTCGCGGTGAACATCTTGGTGATGCTGCCAATCCGAAACGCGCCATCCGGCGACATGGGGATGTCGTTCTTGATATCCGCAGAACCACTCGCGCCAGCGAACTGATACTCCGGCGCGTCGATCCATACGACCATGCCGGACGGGAGTCCGCTCGCGGTCAGGTCGTCCATTTCTGATTGAATCTCCGCAGCGACGTCGGGCGGAAACGCCTGCGGGTCGTCCTGCGCGGTGGCGATTAAGCCGGGTAGTAGCATGACCAGCGTTAAGGTCACAATTAGGGCGGTTCGAAAACGCATTAGAATCTCCTTAGGTTGTAATGGGTAGGTGTTTCCCTATACGGGCGATGGCGCTGTGGGTTACGAGATCTGGAACTTGTGATGCCACCGCCCCGGTAAACATCCGTGAATTATGGACAGGGATTTTGAGAGGGGAAACCTCACCCCTCAATCCCCTCTCCACAAAGTGGAGAGGGGAAGCTAAGCGTAGCGCAGCGGGGTGAGGTCAGCGCAGGGTCGCTTAACCACAACTGACGTTAAATTAGCTCACACCTAAGTTGTGTAGTACGACATAGTGGGATCGTCCGAGTCCGGGACCCGGTACTGCTTAGGCGGGGGTGGCGTCGTTGATGTTGGCGCGCAGGTAGGCTTCCATGAACTCGTTGAGGCGACCATCGAGCACGGCGCCAGCGTTGCCGACCTCGACGTTGGTGCGATGATCCTTGACCATCTGGTAGGGTTGAAGCACGTAGGAGCGAATCTGGTTGCCCCATTCGGCGTTGACGTTCTCGCCCTTGAGCGCAGAAAGCTCGGCGTCGCGCTTCTTACGCTCGATCTCGAACAGACGCGCCTTGAGGATTTGCATCGCCCGCTCGCGATTCTGCACTTGGCTGCGCTGATCCTGCACTTGGACGACGATGTTGGTCGGAATGTGGGTCAGGCGGATAGCGGTGTCGTTTTTCTGGACGTTCTGCCCGCCCGCGCCGCTAGAACGATAGGTATCGACGCGCAGGTCTTTCTCGTTGATCTCGATGTCGATGTCTTCTTGGATGTCGGGCCAGACTTCGACCTTCGCAAACGAGGTGTGCCGCCGGGCTGCTGCGTCGAACGGGCTGATCCGCACGAGGCGATGCACGCCCGACTCGCTTTGCAGGTAGCCGTAAGCATACCTGCCCTGAATGCTCATCATCACGCTCTTGATGCCCGCTTCTTCGCCTTCGCTGCGGTCGAGGATTTCGACCTTGTAGCCGTTTTGCTGCGCCCAGCGCAGATACATGCGTTCCAGCATCGACGCCCAGTCCTGCGACTCGGTGCCGCCCGCGCCCGCGTGAATGGCGAAAATGGCATCGCTGGCGTCGTACTGACCGGACAAGAGCGCCTGCACCGACATGCGCTCGACGATCTTGGCTAAGGCGTCGGCTTCGGTTTCGAGTTCGGGCTGGAGGTCAGGGTCTTCGAGGCTTGCCAGTTCGAGTGCATCATGGATGCGGTTGGCGATGCCCTGCCAGCGCTCGATTTCGCTGTTAAGGTTGGAGATTTCCTGCATGACCTTCTGCGCGGCTTCGGGATTCGACCAGAAATCAGGATCGCTCGCCTGCTGTTGAAGCTGATCGACGCGCTCAACCTTACCCGCGATGTCGAGGCGCAGCATGAGGGTATCGATCTCGTTTTTCAGTTGTTCTAACAGGCTGATCAGATTATCCATTGCGCCGTTAAGTCTCTTCTTCCTCAAATAGTCCGTCGACAAAATAATCGGGCTGAAACAGCACGAGATCGCTGATCTTCTCGCCCAAGCCGATGTAGTGAATCGGCAATCCGAGGTCGTGGTTGATGGCGAAGACCATGCCGCCTTTGGCGGTGCTGTCAAGCTTGGTGACGATCACGCCGGTTACGTTGACCATTTCGCGGAACTTGATCGCTTGCTGCAAGGCGTTCTGTCCGGTCGTGCCGTCGAGCACGAGCAGGACTTCGTGGGGGGCGTCGGCGATCACCCGCTGCGAGACCGCCTTGATCTTGGCGAGTTCTTCCATCAGGTTGTAATTGGTGTGCAAGCGTCCCGCCGTGTCGATCATCAGAATGTCGCTGCCGCGCGCGTTGGCGGCGACGGTCGCGTCGTAGACCACCGCTGCCGGGTCAGAGCCGGGCTTGTTGGCGATCACCGGCACGTTGACGCGCTCGCCCCACTGCTGAAGCTGCTCGATGGCGGCGGCGCGGAAGGTATCTCCGGCGGCGAGCAGCACCTTGCGATGGTTGACCGTGCTCAGCCGGTATGCCAGCTTGCCAATGGTCGTCGTCTTGCCCGATCCATTGACGCCGACGACCAGAATGATCGAGAGCGGTCGCCCACTGATGTTCATGGTCGGTGGGGTCATCAGGGTGTCGCGCAGCACGGCTTTCAGCGTCGTCTTGAGCTGGTCAAGGCGCTTAACGTTTTCGCGCCGGGCGCGATCTTTCAGCTCTTTCATCACTGCTTGGGTCGTCGGCACGCCGAGGTCAGCCTGAATTAACAGGGCTTCGATCTCGTCCCACGTATCGTCGTCAATCGTATCGCCGCCGCCGAGCATCTGCCCGATGCGCCCGAAGAAAGATTGGCGTGTCTTCGACATGCCGCTGCGAAAAATACTCAAAGTCATACTCCAAAGTTGGGGGGTGTTTTGCTTCTACACTCCCTTGTCAGTATACACGGCGGGTGGAGGCAAAACAAGATGAGGCAGGTGTGCGGAAGCGCTGCTAACGCCGCCAGTCAGGAGACTCAAAGGGGAAGGAATGGGACGCCATCTACGGTTCGCGTTGGTGATCCGTTATAATGACTGCAGAGGGGAGGCGATTCGTGGACAATAAGCTGACACATTTGGACGAAGGCGGGCGCGCGCGAATGGTCGACGTTGGGGCGAAGCCGGAGAGCGAGCGCACGGCGGTCGCGGGCGGGTCGGTTACGATGCAGCCCACCACGCTGCGCCTGATCCGCGAAGGGGCGCTTAAGAAGGGCGACGTGCTGACGATTGCGCGGATCGCCGGAATTATGGCGGCGAAACGCACGTCAGAATTGATCCCCTTGTGTCATCCGGTCGCCCTGACACAGATCGAGGTCGATCTGACATTAGATGACGAGCATAATGCCGTGCTGATCACGGCGACGGCTCGTACCATCGGCAAGACCGGCGTCGAGATGGAAGCGCTCACCGCTGTGAGCGCCGCCGCGCTGACGGTCTACGACATGGCGAAAGCGGTGGATCGCGGGATGATCATTGGCGCGGTGCGGCTTCTAGAAAAACATGGCGGTCAGCACGGCGATTACGTGCGCGACGAATCACAGGACGAGTAACGAAATGCAGATTTCGGTTTTATTGTTTGCAACGCTGAAGGATCGGGCAGGGCAGTCACGCTTAGTTCTCACGCTTCCGGGCGAAACCGCGTCCGTCGCCGACGTGCGGCGGACGCTGGCAGCGCAGATTCCGGGGTTGAGCGCGCACCTTCCGAGCGCCATCGCCGCCGTCAACGAGGAGTACGCCTTCGCCGAGGACGCCGTGCGCGACGGCGACAAGATCGCCTTCTTCCCGCCCGTGAGCGGTGGCGACGGCGAAGCGGCGGATCAGCCGGAGATTTTTCGGCTGGCGGACGCGCCGATCAACACCGACGCGCTGATCGCCGACATCACGACCGCGGCGACCGGCGCGGTCTGTGTCTTCAGCGGGATGGTGCGCGGGCAGACGGCGCGTGACAGCCGATCAGCACGAGACCGAGCGGCTCGAGTACGAGGCATACGAACCGATGGCGCTGGCGAAGATGCAGCAGGTAGCGCGAGAAATCCGCGAGCAGTACCCACTGGTGCAGGGGATCGCCATCGTCCAGCGGGTCGGCGTGCTCGAAGTCGGGCAGAACACGATCTTGATCGCCTGCTCGTCGGGACACCGGGATCAAGGCTGTTTCGAAGCGGCGCGCTACGGCATCGACCGGCTGAAAGAGATCGTGCCGGTGTGGAAGAAAGAAGTTCGCGCCGACGGATCCGCGTGGGTCGAGGGGCACTACGTCCCCCAACCGGATGACCGCGCCGGGCAGTAACGGATCATCAGTGGCACTGACGTGGGCACTGACGTGGGCACTGACGTGCTTACAGAAACGGAGCAGAACATGTCACGACGTGTTGTAGTGACCGGCATGGGGATCATTTCGCCGTTGGGTCACTCAGTCGCCGAAACGTGGGAAAACATCAAGGCGGGCAAGAGCGGGATCGGGCAGATCACGCATTTCGATACGACGGATTACGCGGTGAAGATCGCCGCCGAGGTCAAGGACTGGGACCCGACCAAGTATATGCTGGCGAAGGAAGTTCGCCGCCGTGACCTGAACGAGCAGTTCAGCGTGGCAGCCTCGCAAGAGGCGATCCGCGACGCGAGCTTCGAGGTCAGCGACGAGAATCGCTACCGCACGGGCGTTTTCGTCGGTTCGGCGGTTGGGGGAATCGGCAGCTACTACGAGACCTCGCAAATGGTCTTCGAGACCAAAGACCCACGCCGGATCACGCCGTTCGGCATCCCGATGCTGCTTGTCAACGGCGGCAGCGACCTGATCAGCATCGCGCTGGGGGCGGGTGGGCCGTCCTACGCGCCGATCTCGGCGTGCGCGACCGGCGCGGACTGCATCGGGCACGCTTTCGACATGATCCGCATCGGGCGAATCGACCGCGCGGTCGCGGGCGGCGGCGAGGCACCGATCATCCCGATTGGGATCGCCGCGTTCGACCGCACGGGCGCTTGCTCGCGCGAGAACGACAATCCGGCTTATGCATGCCGCCCGTTTGCGAAAGATCGCCCCGGCTTGGTCTTCAGCGAGGGGGCGGGAGTGGTCATCCTTGAAGAACTGGAAGCGGCGAAGGCGCGCGGCGCGCCGATTTACGCCGAGATCGTTGGCTACGGCTCGACCTCGGACGCCTTCCACATCACCGCGCCGGAACCGGAAGGCAAAGGCGCGGGTGCGGCGATTCAGTTCGCGCTCGATTACGCCGGTTTGACGCCGCAGGACATCGACTACATCAACGCGCACGGGACGGGCACCTCGCTCAACGACGTGATGGAGACCAAGGCGGTCAAGCGGGTCTTTGGCGAGCGCGCCTATCAGGTGCCGATGAGTTCGACCAAGAGCATGACCGGTCACGGGATGGGCGCGACGGCGGCGATTGAGGCGATCTTCTCGATCCTCGCCATGCGCGACGGGATTCTCCCGCCGACGATCAACCTTGACGAGATTGACCCCGAATGCGACCTCGATTACGTGCCCAATCAGGCGCGCGAACAGGCGCTCGACTGTGTGATGAGCAATTCATTTGGTTTTGGCGGGCACAACGTCTCGCTGATTTTCAGGCGGTTTAACGGATAAAACACCAATAGGCGAGCGTCCGTAGGGGCGTAATATATTACGCCCCTACAATGGTTGCTGTTGGTGATGAGGCAAGCGAACAGGCGATTTAATGGAACTGGAAGAATTTCAAGCGGAGAATCAACTCCACTTCAAGAATCAAGCGCTGCTATTGCAGTCGCTGACCCATCGGTCATACGTCAACGAGCACGACGAAATTGACCTGCACGACAACGAGCGGCTCGAATTTCTGGGCGATGCCGTGCTCGATTTCGTCTCCGGCGAGATGCTCTACCGTCGCTACCCGGAGATGCCTGAAGGCGACCTGACCCGGATGCGCGCGGCGCTGGTCCGCACCGAATCGCTGGCGGCGCTGGCGGTCGACTGCCGGATCGGTGCGACGCTGCGGATGGGCAAGGGCGAGGAAAAAGGCGGCGGGCGCGAACGTCCGAACAACTTATGCGGCGCTTTTGAAGCGGTGATCGGCGCGCTTTACCTCGATCAAGGACTGGATGCGGTCGTGACCTTCGTCATGCCGATGCTGCTGGAGCGGCTGAAACAGGTGCTCGCCGACTCGCTCGACAAGGACGCGCGCAGCAGCCTGCAAGAGATCAGTCAGGCACGCTACAACCTCACCCCGGCGTACCGGATGGTCGATGCGTCCGGTCCCGAACACGAGAAGGAATTCACCTTCGAGGCGCTGATCGGCGCGACGGTGGTCGGCAGTGGCGTCGGCAGGAGCAAGCAAGCCGCTTCGCAAGCGGCGGCGCAGGACGCGCTTGACCGGCTCGAAAGCGGCGCACTGACGGACGAACTGGCGGCGGTCGAGCGGGCTAACCCTCCGCTTGACGAGTGAGTGTGACGCCCGCTACCGCGAGGCGGTGATCCGACGGCGAATCGGTCAAGACGATGGCGCCGCGTGACGGCAGATTACAAGTCCACAAGTAGTCGAAGCGCGCTGGTGATATGCCTGAGCGGACGAAGGTCGCCGAAAGTTCGAGCGGCAGCCCCGCGAACGGATCGCTAAACCCGGCGTTCTTCATTTGCTCGACTAAAGGCGAGTCGGGAACGTTGTGAATGGTGCCGCCGATCACGGTGCGACCGAGCGCCGCGCTGCACGGCTGCCGAATGAAGACCGCGAAAATCTCGTCCAACTGCTGCTGCTGATCCTGTTCTTGGTCGGCGATGGTTTGGTCGCCGCGTTCTAGCAGCGGGCTAAGCCACGTGTTGTAGAGCGTGACGACGGTCGTCGGGTTGGGGAGCACCTGCACCCGCTGGACGCCGGTTTGCTCGCCGATGCTGGCGAGCAGCCGCCCATCGTCGTAGGCAATCGGCACGTTCGAGAGCACGGCTAAGCCCTGCAAGCCCTCGTTGGTCGGGAAGTAACGGCGATCCATGCCCAAACGCCGTGCCAGCCAGAGCGATTGATCGACGCCAAAGCTGGACATACGCCCGGCGTTCACCTCTTGCAGCAAGACAACATAGGCGCCACTGTCGACTGCGCCGCTCTCCTGTATGGTGCGGGCGACGGCGTCGAGATCGTAGTTGTAGAACTCGTCGAATCCGCCATGCAGATTGTAGGTGGCGATGCGCATGTCATCCGTGCCCGACGCGGCGGTGATCACGGGCGGGCGGACTGCCAGCGCTGCGCCGACCCCGGCGACGACGACCAACACGAACGTCGCC
This sequence comes from uncultured Chloroflexia bacterium, assembly GCA_963826685.1. Taxonomy (GTDB): domain Bacteria; phylum Chloroflexota; class Anaerolineae; order Aggregatilineales; family Phototrophicaceae; genus Flexifilum. Next base: position 827,274 of record CAWGYC010000017.1, read on the forward strand.
AGCGACCAGATCGCGCGCGCGCCGCCGCCCCAAGGGATGCGGCGCGGAGTCTGCGTCATCGGCAGGGCGGCAAGGAAAGTCGCCAGCAGCAGCAGCGGCAAGCCTAAGCCGCGAAAGCCGCGCAGCAGCGGCGGGATGATGCTGTTGAGGAAGGCGTAGTCGCCGGAGAAATCACGGACGAAAGCGTACTCGTAGGTGAAGTTGTCGCCGACGATCAGCAGCCCGAACAGCAGCATAGCGACGATCAGCCACAGCCCGCTGAAGCTGCGCTGACGTTCGGCGCGCGGTTTAACCAGCCACCACCACATCATGGTGAGGAAGAACTGCGCCAGCACCAGCGCCGCGCCCGCGACGTATCCGCTCAAGCGGGTACCGAAGACGATCAACAGGGCGATCAGCAGCATCCAGAGCCAGCCACGCACGCCGCCGTCAAACAGAGCGACGAAACCGCGCGCCCAGCCGCGCACCGCCGGGACGAGCGGCAGCAGCGTCGCCACGACCAGTATCGGCGCAAACAGGGTGTAGTCGGTATCAGCGCGGGCGGCAATCGCATTGGGCAGCGCCAGCAGCGACAATTCGAGGTAGAGCAAGCCGCTCAAGCCAACCGCACCCCAGAAGGGCAGCAGTCCGCTGTCGGCGAGGATTTCGGCGTCGTCGCGGCTGGCACGGCGCTCGACGACGTAGGCGATCAAGGCAATCAGGATGGCGGCAGCAGTCAGCCCGATCTGCACATTCAGATAACGGGATGACAGCGACGGATCGACGGTGTTGCCGACCGCGCGGAACAACTGATCGGCGCCGAAGCCGAGCACGAACAGGTAAGGGAGCATCCGCGCCCGGTAGCGGGCGATCATAGCGATGTAAACCAGCCCGCCGCCGAAGACGAGCGCCGCCGCGCCGGTAGCGGTCAGGATGCCGAGTGGCTGCATCAACAGGCGACCGGCGGCAATCAGCAGCGCCGCGATCAGCGTGATGACACGGAACCGTCCCAGAATCAGCGTGAGCGCGGGCAGCGCGACCATGTAGATCAGGAAGGTGATTTCGGTACTGACCAGCGCTGGGTCGACCGCCGCACCTCCGATAGGAATTTGCGCCGCTTGGAGCGCCGTGACCGCCGATGCTCCGGCGATGCGGCTGTAGAGCATACCGATCAAGAAGCGTACCGCTTGAATGAAGAAGAGACCGATCAAGCCAGCCTCTAGAATGGTCAGGAGTTGTAGCCGTTGTTTGGGCATAGTCCTTCGAGTCTCATGTGCAGCGCTATGGAAAAGTGTACAACATCGTTATAATCGCGCCAATTTCGCGTAGGGCGGCAGCCGGAGGCAGACATGCAAACTGTTGATACGATCCTCGGCGGAGGTACGGTCGTCACGATGAACGCCCAGTTCGATCTGATCCCGAACGGTGCAGTCGCGATTCAGGATGAGAAGATCGTCGCGGTGGGAACGGCGGCTGAGGTGCTGGCAGCATATGAGTCGGACAACGTGGTCGACTGCGGGGATCAGATCATACTGCCGGGGTTGGTCAACGCGCATACGCACGTCCCGATGACGCTGCTGCGCGGCTTGGCGGACGACCTACGCTTGGATGTGTGGTTGTTCGGCTACATCATGCCGACCGAGCGCGAGTTTGTGAACGAGGAATTCTGTCGCTTAGGGACGAGCCTCGCTTGCGCCGAGATGATCCGCAGCGGGATCACGTCGTTTGCCGACATGTACTACTTCGAGGCGGAGATCGCCGAGGCGACGGCGGTGGCGGGGATGCGCGGCGTCTTGGGGCAGACGATCCTGAAATTCCCCGCGCCGGACGCCGAAAGTTACGAAGAGAGCCTCACTTACTGCCGGAATTTCATTGAAAAGTGGCGCGGTCATCCGCTGATCACACCGGCGGTCGCGCCGCACGCGCCGTACTCGAACACTGACGAGACGCTCAAGCGCTGCGCCGATCTGGCGCGTGAATACGATGTGCCGCTGCTGATCCACCTCGCCGAGACCAAATTGGAGATCGAGAACAGCCTGAACGAATTCGGCACGACGGTGATCACGCACATGGACGATCTCGGTTTGTTCGGCGCGAAGGTGCTCGCCGCTCACTGCGTCCACATCGACCAGAACGAGATGCACCTGCTGCGCGATCACGCGGCGACCGTCGCCCACAACCCGACTAGCAACCTCAAAATTGCCAGTGGAATCGCCCCGATCACGCAGATGCTCAAGACCGGGCTGACCGTCGGCATCGGCACGGATGGTCCCGCCAGCAACAACGACCTCGACATGTTCGAGGAAATCCGGCTGGCGGCGATCCTCGCCAAGACCGAAGCGAGCGATCCGACGGCGGTCCCGGCGCGACAAGCGCTGCTGATGGCGACGCGGCAGGGCGCGGCGGCGCTGTTCATCGACGACATCACCGGCAGTCTTGAGGTCGGCAAGCGGGCGGACGTGATCGTGATCGACAGTTCGCCGCTGCACAACATGCCGCACTTCGAGCACGACCCGAACGCCATCTATTCGCGGATCGTCTACGCGGCGAAGTCGACCGACGTCGCCCACGTGATCTGCAACGGGCGCTGGTTAATGCGCGACCGGGCGCTGTTGACGCTCGACGAACAGGCGCTGCTGGCGGAGGCGCGCGATTATTCGGTGAAGGTGGATCAGTTCTTGAAGGCGCGCGAGGAAAACATCCTGAGCAAGCTGCTGGCAATCGGCGGCATCAGCCAGAGCGAGAGTTTCGAGGTGCAGGTCAAGGCGGAACTGAAAGACGAAGCTGCCATCAACAAGCTGCTTCGCCACCCGGACGTCGAGATCGTCCGAAAGGTGCATTATCGCCAGTATGATACTTATTTCCTGTCTGACGCGGCGGAGGACGGGCGCGTGCGTTACCGTGAGGACGACTTGATCGACGATCAGGGTGAAGTCGAGTCGGTGCGCAGCCGCTTGACTTTCACGATGCCGACCAAGGAGCGCGAATTTCACTCGACGGTGCTGCTGTCGCATTCGCGCTTTATCGCCGACGCGAACCAACCGCTGCGCTTTTACCGCGAATATTTCCGCCCGCTGAGCGAGCGCGAACTCCAAAAAGATCGGCGGCGCTGGCACATTCGCTATCAAGGAGTGCCGTTTTACGTCAACGTGGATCGCTTCAGCGAACCGGCGCTGCCGGGTCTTTTCATCGAGCTGAAAAGCCGCACGTGGTCGGCGTCTGACGCCGAGCATAAGGCGGACATGATCCAACAGATGCTCGCGCTGTTGGGCGTCGAGCAGAGCCATGTCGTCCACAGCGATTATCTCGAAATGGAGAGCGTCTAGTTTTAGCCTATAGACAAGGGGAACGAACGTTATGACGACGTTGATCACTGGCGGTGCTGGTTTCATCGGCAGCCGTCTAGCGCTGCGCTTGCTCGCCGACCATGAGCCGGTCGTGATCTTGGACAACTTCAATGACTACTATGATCCAGAGATTAAGCGCGGGAATATCACGGCGTTAGGGACCGATCCGGTCGTGATCGAAGGCGACATTCGGGACGAAGCTACCATTGAAGCAGTCTTTTCCGACCACGCGATCACGCGGGTGGCACACCTCGCTGCGATGGCGAATGTGCGTTTTTCGGCGGAGCGTGGGCGTCTATACGCCGACGTCAATACCAGCGCGACGGTTTCGCTGTTGGACGCGGCGCGCAGACACGACGTCTCGGTGTTCGTGCTCGGTTCAACCTCGTCCGTTTACGGCAACACGGCGCAAATTCCGTTCGTGGAAGATGACGCCGCTGCCTGCCCGCTCGCGCCGTATCCGGCGAGTAAGCGCGCCGCCGAGATTTTCGCTTATACCTATTACCAACTGTACGGCTTGAACGTCAACGTGCTGCGCTTTTTCAACGTCTATGGACCCCATGGACGCCCCGACATGATGCCGTTACGGGTGATCGAGTCGATTCTGGGCGATGAGACGATTGCGTTGTTCGACGGCGGCGCACTTCAGCGCGATTGGACTTACATCGACGACATTATCGACGGGGTGGTCGCCGCGCTGGAGCGACCGCTCGGCTATCAAATCATGAATTTAGGCTACGGTGCACCGATCACGCTGAGCGAGTTCATCCGCATTTATGAGGAATTGATCGGCAAGCAGGCGATCACGCGCGTGGTCGACGCGCCGCTAACCGAACCGAAGATCACCTACTGCGATAATGGTCGGGCGGCTGAGCTGCTCGGTTTTTCGCCGCAGGTCAGCATCGGCGAGGGCTTGGCGCGAACGTGGGCATGGTATCGAGAGCGCTATTCAATTGGCGCAAAGTAGGGTTGTAGTCCTCAGAAAAGGGCACGCCATCGCGTGCCCTACGATCTTCTGATGAGTTGTGGGGCTTACGGTTGTGGCTCGTAGCTGGGCAAGCGGTCGATCAAGCTGGTGCTGACAGTTAGCCGCACTTCGTTTTCGCCCTCGGATTTGATCCAGTTGGTCGGCACAAGTTTGTGATCTTTGAAGAAGACGCCTCGTGATATGAGGATGTGAGTCGCGTAGTCCGACTGTGGATCGCTGAAGACTTCTTCCACGTCGCCGACGTGCTCGTCCTCCATGCTCAGCACCCGCGCGCCTTCCTTCACGGCGATGGTGCCTTCGGGAATGTTGGTCTTGGTGCGCTGAATGTAATCGGCTCCATAGTTGCTTTTCGCGGCAGGTTCGGCGGGCGGCAGACCAAAGTAACCGCCGTAGCCCCACCATGCTGTCCCCAGCGGCGGATAGCCGTAAGAAGCGGGTGGCGCGTAATCCGAGAAGGCAGTCGCCTTTTCATTGAGTCCCCTCGGATAGTCTTCTTCCTCCAGCGGGACGTAGTAGGTCTCCTCGAAGACCGGCAGATCATGTAGGTTATGCTTGGTCTGGCGGAGCGTAACCCGGTTTTCGGCTGCCGTGTCCACCAAGTCGATGGCGATGACCTTATCTTCGGTGAACAGCCAGCCCTGCTTGACGACAATTCCGCTGAGTTGGTTGGTATGCGGGTCGAGGATCACGCGGTCGATGCTGCCAACGTCTTTTCCATCTGCTGTGAAAACGTGAGTTCCTGCTTTGAATTCCATTTGATTGGCTCCTTGCCGGTATTGATCGAATTGCGCTACCAATACGCCTGACTTCGTTGTTATTACAATTGTTATTTTATCACGATTTGAAGACAAGTCAAAGCCTGCGCGTCTGATTTCGGTAAGAAATTGGCGAGGAGAGATTAAGAACTTGCTGAGCGACGTTCGTTTTGAGGGTTTTGCTTGAGCAGATCGATAAAATACGTTACTATTGCGTTACGACAACGTTTGCTGTTACGATACAAATGTAACGTGAGAGCGCTCACAGGCTGCATTTGTTTGACATTATGTTCATCTTACGTTAATCTAGTAATGTTCAATGAACATGTTCTATAGCAAATAGACGTTATTAAGATGTCAAACAGTTATGGCAAAATCGTCTCCCTCTTTACGTGACGTCGCCCAAGCCGCCGGAGTATCACTCGGCACGGCTTCGCGTGCGTTGAACAATAAATCCAACGTCCTCCCTGCAACCCGCTCTCTGGTGCTTAAAGCCGCCGCCGACGTCGGCTACAAACTGCAAATCCGCGTACCGGCGACGGTCGCTTCCAAGATCAATACGGTTGGCGCGGTCATCAAGCGCGACCCCGGCGAATTCCCGCGAATCGATCCATTCAACTATATGGTGCTGTGCGGTATCGAGGATGAATGCGAACGGTTGGGGCTGAACCTGATGTACGCCAGCCTCCCCGTGAACGAATTCAGCCACGCGCTCACATGGACGTCGCTGTTTGAGAACAGCGATGTCGACGGCTTGATCATCGTCGGCGTGGTCTTCAGTGATCCGGCGATCATCCGTCGCATTCCCCGGCACACGCCGCTGGTGGTGGTCGATGCGCTGGCGAACGGCTTAGCCTGCGACACGATCATCACCCACAATTTCCAAGGGGCGTATGCCGCCGTGAAATACCTGATCGAGCAGGGGCACCGCCGCATCGGGTTGATCGGCAGCAGCACGCAGGGCAGCGAACACCCCGGAATCAGCGAACGACGCGCAGGTTATTTGAAAGCGCTGGCAGATTACGGAATCGATGAATGTTACATTGAGGACAGCCTGCTGCAAGCCGAGAGCGCGCGGGCGGCAACCGCTCGGCTGATCCAGCGCGCGCCGCACATCACTGCGATTTTTGCCTGTAATGACGATACCGCCCAGTGTGCTATTGACGAATTAGAAGCACATGGCTTGCGGATACCGGAAGATGTCTCCGTGATCGGTTTTGACGATGCAGTGGTCGCGCCGAAGACCGATCCGCCTTTGACGACGATGCGGGTGGAGACAAGACTCATGGGCGCGATGGCGGTGCGCCAACTGTATGACCGGGCGGCGGATCTCGACCGCCCGCCGATTACGACGCTGATCGGGACAACCCTGATCCGGCGTGGTTCGGTGACAGCGTGCGCTGACAGGCAGGGAGACCTGCCTGATATTCAAAGGCGCGGCGGCGATTGACCGGGGCATGCTTGGAAGCGGAACCAGCTCGCCAAAGCGGTTTCCCCGTTTCCAAGCGTCCCGGTCAACCTTAGAGCGTGTGAAAGGAGGGCGTTTGAACTGAAGTCATCAACACCTAGACCTTTCGCGTCTCATTGTAGCACGTTGAGACAATGATGATGAGGGGCGGAAGGCGAGCGAATTCACTCGTAAATAGATTGATTTTGCCAAGGGGCAGTCCAACATGAAAAACAAGCTAACACTCCTTATCCTCATCCTCATTCTCGTGGCGTCGTTCGGGGCAACCCTCGTCAGCGCCCAAAACATGAGCTACAACGAGTCGCCGATGCTGGCGGCGAAAGTCGCATCGGGCGATCTCCCGGCTGTGAGCGACCGTCTCCCCGAAAATCCTGACGTCGTGACCCCGATCAACGAAGTCGGTGAGTACGGCGGCACGATGCGGGTCGGCTTCACCGGCTCGAACCCCGGTTGGGGCGGTCTGTGGTACATCACTGGCTGGGAAAACCTCGTTTCGTGGGCGCCGGATTTCTCCGGTGTCGTGCCGAACATTGCCGAGAGCTGGGACGTCAGCGATGACGTGAAGACTTACACCTTCCATCTGCGTAAGGGCATGAAGTGGTCGGACGGCGTCGACTTCACGGCGGACGACATCATGTTCTACATCAACGACATCCTCTACAACAGTGAGCTAAGCATTGGCGGTCCGGTCGCCGACTGGCTGCCCGCGGAAGATCGTGATGGCTTCAAAGCCACCAAGATTGACGACTACACCGTCGAATTCAGCTTCCCGAACCCCTACGGCACGTTCCTCTACATCCTTGCTGAGTGGAATGGTCGTCACCTGACGTGGTTCCCGATGCACTATCTGAAGCAGTTCCACAAAGACTACAACCCGGATGGTATCGACGCCTTAGTCGCTGCCGAAGAGGGTGTCGAAGATTGGGTCGGTCTGTTCAACAAGAAGGCGTCCGGTCCGACCGATGACACGAACAACTACTTCAACAACCTCGACCGCCCGCTGCTGTTCCCGTGGATTCCGACCTCGGTGCTGGGTGGCAGCACGCAGATGACGATGGAACGCAATCCGTACTACTGGAAAGTGGACACGGAGGGCAATCAGCTACCCTACGTCGACAACATCGCCGGCATTTCGTATCAGGATAACGAAGCGCGCACGTTGGCGATGGTCAGCGGCGACCTCGATTACGTGAAAGACCCGGGCGGCTCAGCCGAGCGCGTCACCTACTTCGACGCCATCGACTCCGGCTCGCCGCTGGCGATTTCGGATGCGGTCTCTGATGGCGGTACGACCAACACAATCCAATTCAACCGCAATACCAAAGACGCGGCGCTGGCGGAAATCTTCGCCAACAAGGACTTCCGTATCGGCATGTCCTACGCGATCAATCGCCCGGAGATCATCGAGATCGTCTACTTCGGTCAAGGCACGCCGTCGCAGGCTGCGCCGCTGGATAGCTCGCCGCTGTACAACGAGCAACTGGCGAACCAGTACACCGATTACGACGTCGATATGGCGAACCAATATCTGGACAAAGTTGCGCCCGACAAGAACGCGGATGGTATCCGTCTGATGCCAAACGGCGATCCGCTCTCGTTCGTGTTCACGGTCTCCAACGACTTGTCCTACGGTACGAACTGGGTCCAGACCGCCGAACTGCTGATCGGCTACTGGAAAGCGGTCGGCGTGGACGTGCAGCTCAATTCGATTGCGAACGACTTGTTCGAGACTCAGCGCGACGCTAACGACCTCGAAGCCACGATGTACACGGGCGAGGGCGGTGCTGGGTTGACCGGAATTCTTGATCCGCGCTACTACGTGCCGGGCGAGTTGTTCGGTATGTTCGGCAATGGTTGGTTCAACTGGCGGATCGACTCGCAGCAGAACACACAAGTTCCGATGCCCGACGACATGCAGGCGAACCGTGCCGCTTACGAGGCGGTGCTGCGCGAACCGACGCAGGAAGCTCAGGTCGCGGCGATGGCTGGCGTGCTCCAGACGGCGGCTGACGAGTTCTACGTGCTCGGCATTGCCCGTCCGTCGGGCGGCTTCCAAGTCTACAACACCCGTATGGGCAACCAACCCGCTTCGTGGATCGCCGGGTGGATCGAAGGCGTCCAGAAGATCACGTACCCGGAGCAGTGGTACCTCATTCAATAAGGGTCTCTAGTTGTAGGTGGGGGTGCGCTCGTCTGACGAGCGCACCCCGGCTTCGGGTGGGCTGCGAGCAGGAAGACTAACGTGAAGAGATATTTGTTTCGTCGCTTTATCTACATGATCTTTACTGTCTGGATCATCTCGTTGATCTCGTTCGCGGTTATCCAGATTCCGCCGGGTGACTACGTGACCAACATGGTCGCCGACATGATGGCGCAGGGCGTCGAGAAGATCGATCCGTCGGTCATCGAGCAGCTCCGCGAGCAGTACGGCTTAAATGACCCGCTCCCGGTGCAGTATTTCAAGTGGGTCCGCAATATCGTCACGAAGGGCAAGTTCGGCTACTCGCTGACCTTTAAGCGCGATGCCGTCGAGATCATCGGCGAACGCCTGCCTATGACTTTCTTGCTCGCATCGATGTCGGCGATGTTCATCTGGGTGGTCGCGCTGCCCATTGGCGTCTACTCGGCAGTCAAGAAATACTCCACCGGCGACTACATCGCCACCTTCATTGGCATGATCGGGCTGGCGCTGCCGAACTTCTTGTTTGCGCTGATCTTGATGTACGTGAGCTATCGCTATGGTGAGCACGCATTAATCGGACTATTCTCGCAGGATTACGCCAACGCGCCTTGGAGTTGGGGTAAATTCCTCGATCTGCTGAAACACTTATGGATCCCCGTGATCATCCTCGGCACGGCAGGGACGGCGGGGTTGATCCGCACGATGCGCGCCAACCTGCTGGACGAACTCAACAAGCCTTACGTCGATACGGCGCGCGCGAAAGGTTTAGGAGAGTGGCGGCTGCTGTGGAAATATCCGGTGCGCTACGCCTTGAACCCGTTCGTGAGCACGGTCGGCTGGATTTTGCCGACGCTGGTTGCCGGTGACGTGGTCGTCTCCATCGTGTTGAACCTGCCGACGTCAGGTCCGGTGCTGTTCAACGCGCTTCAGTCACAGGATATGTTCGTCGCGGCAGGCTTCATCCTGATGCTGAGTGTGCTGACGGTGGTGGGCACGTTCATCTCGGACGTGCTGCTGGTGCTTCTCGATCCGCGAATTCGTCTGGAGTGAGGAAGAAATTATGGGTGCAGTAACTGAACCTCAGGAGGTGATCGGCGCGGCACCGCCGCCGGTCGCAGACGTGCCGGTGACAGAAGACCTGACGCCAGAAGTCGCCTCGCAGTGGAAATTGATGTGGTGGAAATTCCGCAAGCATCGGCTTGCAATGATCGGCGGATCAGTGGTGCTGGTGTTCTACTTCATAGCGATCTTCGCTGATTTCTTCGCCCCGGTTTCGACGTCGACTTATCTGGCGGACTACGCTTACGCGCCGCCGCAGACCCTTAACCTGATTCACGACGGGCAGATCGCGCCTTACGTGAACGGCTACAAAGGCGAGCGCGACCCGGTCTCGTTCAAACGTATTTGGGAATTGGACGAAGATACGGTCGTCCCGATTGGCTTGTTCGTGCATGGCGAACCCTATAAGCTGTGGGGTTTCATCGAGTCTGACATTCACCTGATCGGACCGACCGAGGTGGGGCAGCCGTTTTATCTGCTGGGTGCGGACAAAAGCGGTCGCGACGTGCTCAGCCGCATCATCTTCAGCAGCCGGATTTCGCTGAGCATCGGCTTGGTCAGTGTGTTCATCAGCCTCGTGCTCGGCGTGACACTCGGCGGCATCTCCGGGTTGGTGGGCGGCGTGTGGGATAACGTGATCCAGCGCATTATCGAGATCACGCTGTCGATCCCAACGCTGCCGATCATCATGGCGATTGCCGCGCTAGTCCCTATAGATACCAGCATCATTTTGGTCTACTTCTTCATCAGCATCCTGCTGGCGCTGGTCGGCTGGACGGGCTTGGCGCGGGTGGTACGTGGCAAGTTCCTCTCGCTGCGCGAGGAGGATTTCGTGCTGGCGGCGCGATTGGATGGCGTGTCAATGCGCCGGTTGATCTTCCGGCACATGATGCCGTCGTTCTACAGCCACATCATCGCGTCGATCACACTGTCGATCCCCGGCATCATTCTCGCGGAAACGGCGCTGAGCTTTCTCGGCGTCGGGCTGCGTCCGCCAGCGGTCAGTTGGGGGGTGCAGCTTCAGGAAGCGCAAAAGATCAACGTGATCGCCAATTACCCGTGGCTGCTCACGCCCGCGTTCGCCGTGATCATCGTCGTGCTGGCGTTCAACTTCTTGGGCGATGGTTTGCGCGACGCGGCAGACCCGTATTGATTAGGCGGTTAGCGATAAGCTGTCAGCTTTCAGCAAAAGAAAGCGTGACTGTGGCTAATTTGCTGGTGTTGGTGGACACAGCACGCTGTACCACTAGAAGAACTGGTCGTCTCGTAGATTTTAGCTGAAAGCTGACTGCTGTAAGCTAAGTAAGACGGAGTACAGACTTTTGGAACCGCTGCTTGAGGTTAAAGACTTACGGATTCACTTTTTCACAGATGAGGGTGTGGTCAGGGCGGTCAATGGCGTCGACCTGACCATCGAGCGCGACAAGACGCTGTGCCTCGTGGGTGAAAGCGGCTGCGGCAAGAGCGTCACCAGCCGCGCATTCTTAAAAATTATCCACGAGCCGGGCAGGATCGTCGGCGGTCAGATGCTGTACCACCGCCAAATGGCAGACGGCACGACCCAGATCACCGACATCGCTCAACTGGACGCGAAAGGCAAGCCGATTCGCCAGATTCGCGGCAAGGAAATTTCGATGATCTTCCAAGAGCCGATGTCGTCGCTGAGCGTGATGCATACCGTCGGCAATCAGATCATAGAGACCCTGCGCTTACACGAGGACATCTCGGAGCAAAAAGCGCGGGATCGTGCGGTCGAACTGCTAGGTTTAGTCGAAATCCCGCGACCGGATCGAATCGTAGATGAGTACCCGTTTCGCTTGAGCGGAGGCATGCGTCAGCGCGCCATGATCGCGATGGCGTTGGCGTGCAATCCCACGCTGCTGATCGCCGACGAGCCGACGACCGCGCTGGACGTGACGACACAAGCGCAGATTCTTAAGCTGCTGCGCTCGCTGCAAGCGCAGTATGGCATGGCGATGCTGTTCATCACCCACGATTTGGGCGTGGTGGCGGAAATCGCCGACGACGTAGCCGTCATGTATCTGGGGCAGATCGTGGAACGGGCGGACGTCGATACCCTGTTCAACGCGCCGAAACATCCCTATACCCAAGCGCTGCTGCGCTCGATCCCCCGAATTTCGGCAAAGCGGCAGGAACTTGATCCGATAGCGGGGATGGTGCCGAGTCCCTTCCGTCGCCCGACCGGCTGCCCGTTCCATCCCCGCTGCACGCAGCGGATCGCCTCGTGCAGCAGCGTTGAGCCATCGACGACTCACTTGAGCGAAAACCACGACGTTCGCTGTTTGCTCTACGAGACTGTTACGGCGGGGGAGGGCGCATACCATGATTGATCAAGCCACGACCGGCACTGAAACGACCGCTCCGCAAATGGAGTACCCGGACAGCTTGCTCGAAGTGCGCGATTTGAAGATGCACTTCCCGATCAAGGGCGGGCTGCTGTCGAAGCCCATCGGCTACGTTAAGGCGGTTGATGGCGTGTCATTCGACGTCAGGCGCGGCGAAACGCTAGGGCTGGTCGGTGAGAGCGGGTGCGGCAAGACGACGATTGGACGCTGCATCGTGCGCGCCTATCAGGTCACCGGCGGGCAGATGCTCTACCGGCAGGAGAACGGCGAAGTCGTCGATCTGGCGCAGGTCAACGCCGACGTGCTGCGGAAACTGCGCAAAGACGTGCGGATGATTTTCCAAGACCCCTACTCGTCGCTGAACCCGCGTATGACCGTATTCGACAACGTGAGCGAGGCGCTGCAAGTGGCAGGTACGATGACCCGCAGCGAAATCCGCGACCGCGTGGCGTATCTGTTGCAGCGAGTTGGCTTGCGCACCGAGTATATGTCGCGCTATCCGCACGCCTTCAGTGGCGGGGAGCGCCAGCGTATTGTGGTCGCGCGGGCGCTGGTGACGAATCCGCGCCTGATCGTGGCGGACGAGGCGGTGTCGGCACTCGACGTGTCGGTGCGCGCGCAAATTCTGAACCTGCTGGAAGAACTGCAAGATGAATTCCAATTGACCTATCTATTTATCTCGCACGATCTGAGCGTGATCCGGCACATTTGCAGCCGGGTAGCGGTGATGTACGTCGGCAAGCTGGTCGAGAGCGCTACCGGCGACGAGTTGTATCGCCATCCGCGCCATCCCTACAGCGAAGCGCTGCTGTCGTCCGTCCCGATCACCAACCCGCGTGAGCGCGGCGACCGCAACCGGATTCAGCTTACCGGCGACGTTGCCGACCCTTCCAATCCGCCGAGCGGCTGCTATTTCCACCCGCGCTGTTCCTATGCGCAGGATCGGTGTAAAACCGAGGAGCCAGCCCTGCGACCGGTGGAGCGGAATCGGCGCGGCGCGGGTTTTGTCGCCTGCCACTTCGCCGACGAACTGGAGCTGCTCGGCGTAATCCGCGACGAGTCGTAGTAGGCGGGGCGCGGTCAGCTCGATATGAATTCTGGCGACGACAACGGCTGCCAAAATCCGTTATTGTTTGTTCGTGGTTTACACAGAAATTGGACTTCAGACCATCCAAACCATGCCGGTTGCGAGAACATCCGCCAAGTATTACGCTTATCTAAAATACCGTTCATGCTGAGCAATTGAAGACGGTTGGAACGCGCAATTCGACCTCAGCAATGAGCCTTTGGCATTCTGGAAGGAAAAGATCATGCTTACGGCAGCCCAGAATCAACTTCAGCGTGCGACACCGGAAGCGCAGGGCATCGCCTCCGCCGCGATTTTGGGGTTCGTTGCCGCAGTTGAGCAGCAGATCCGCGAACTGCACAGCTTCATCCTGCTCCGGCACGGGAGCGTGGTCGCGGAAGGGTGGTGGTCGCCCTATGCGCCGGAGCGTCCGCACATGCTGTTTTCGCTGAGCAAGAGCTTCACGTCCAGCGCTGTCGGGCTGGCGGTGATGGAAGGGCGGCTGTCGGTCGACGACACCGTGTTGTCGTTCTTCCCGGATGAGTCTCCGGCGCAGGTCGACGAGAATCTGGCGGTGATGAAAGTGCGTCATCTGCTATCGATGTCGACCGGACACGCCGAGGACACGATGCCGCACCTCCGCGAAGCGCAGGATGGTAATTGGATCAAAGCCTTCCTCGCGCTGCCGGTCACGTATGTGCCGGGGACGCACTTCCTCTATAACACCGGGGCGAGCTATATGCTGTCGGCGATCATCCAGAGGCTCACCGGGGTGAAGCTGCTGGATTATCTGCGTCCGCGCCTGCTGGAACCACTGGGTATCGAAGATGCCGTCTGGGAAGTGTCGCCGCAGGGGATCAACACCGGCGGCTATGGACTGAGCATCAAGACCGAGGATATTGCCAAGTTTGGTCAGTTGTATCTGCAAAAAGGACTTTGGAACGGCAGCCGGGTTCTGAGCGAAAGCTGGATCGAGGCGGCGACGTCGCGCCAAGTCAGCAATGGCAGCAGCGAAGTCAGCGATTGGGAGCAGGGCTACGGCTATCAGTTCTGGCGCTGCCGACACAACATCTACCGGGGCGACGGCGCTTTTGGTCAATACTGCATCGTGATGCCCGATCAAGACGCGGTGCTGGCGATCACGAGCGGTGTGGCGGATATGCAGTCGGTGCTCAATCTGGTCTGGGATCACCTGCTTCCGGCGATGGACGAGTCATCGCTCCCGGATGATCCGGTTGGGGCGCGTGCGCTGGCGGATAAGCTGGCGAGCCTTGCGCTGCTGCCTCCACCGGGCGACGCGACGTCGCCGTTGGCGTCGCAGGTGGCAGTGCAGCGTTACGCGGTCGAAAGTAATGAATTCGGCGTCGAAGAAGTCGCGCTCGAATTCTCAGATTCGGTCGGCACCCTTACGGCGCTGGTCGCAGCCGGTGCCGAGCAGGTCACGTTTGGTTATGGCGAGTGGCGAGAAGGCTCAACCGCGCTGTTCGGCGGAGAGGAAGCACGCACGGTTGCCAGCGGAGTCTGGACAGCCGAGGATACCCTTGCGCTGACCGTCCGCCGCTACGAAACGCCGTTTGTGCATACGCTGATCTTTCGCTTCAGTGGGGCTGAGTTGCGGATCGAAGGGGACGTGAATGTCGGTTTTGAGGCGCAGAAAATGATGCTGATCGCGCATCGCGCTGCCAGTTGAGGGTCGAAAACGTTGGGGCGTAATTGACTGCGCTTCGATGAGAAAAACGCGGCTCAGCCCCGCCGCAAGCGCATGATCGGCATGATGGAGCGCCATGCAGCGGTCATCAGGGGAAGTTAAGCCAAATTGATTGTTAAATATGCTTGTTAAAAGTGGCAATATTATGATAGTGCGATGTATTATATATTGTGCCGTGATTGCTAGTTCTTAATCTTGCCCGCGACGCCGGTTCTTCGCTGAGCGATGTGGGGGATAGACTGAGGTTTTGAGCGACGGGGCTTGACTGGCAATTGGGCGAAATGCTCGGTCCGCACGCTAAAAATCGATAGAGGATATTTCGTTGAGTCCGGCAAGCGGGGGACGCATTGTTGCTGGATTGATCATGGCGATGATTGCATTGAGCCTATTCGACAATCCGAGCTATGCCTTTCAAGGGGGAGCGACGTCTACGCCGATTTCGCGGCGTAGTGTCCCCTCCTCTCAACCGCTTGGCAGCGCATCCGTTGTGGCGACGCTTACGCTGGTCGACCCACCCGTAAGTCAAGTGGTCGTCGAAGCCCAGCGCGAAGGACTCAGCGATATTCAGATTCTAGCGTTGGCGACCGTACAGTGGCTGCGGATCAATGCGGCTCAATCTCAACTCGTGCAGGTACTTATACAGCCTCCATATAGTGCCGTGGTCATCGACCAAGCGCTGTTGGAACAAAACAGCATCACGATCCATGTTCAAGCGGATCGCTTAGCAGCGCTACAAGCTTTACCGGGTGTGCTTTCCTTACGGTCTAGCAGCTTGAGCGGGCAGCCAAGTGGGGAAGCGCCTCTGCCTCGATATATTGCGCCCGGTACGATTGAGCCTCCGCCTAGACCACCGGGCTATAATTCGTGAGTTTATTTGTCGCCGCTTACACAGCAGTGAGGACGGAATGAAAACAGGTTATCGGCACTTCGCACTATTAATCATGATCGCGTTACTGGTGGTTTCACTCGTCCCCGCTGCGGCGCAGGACGAAACCACGCCGACCCCGCCTCTTGACCTCGGCGGCGTCACCTTTAATCGGAGTTTGGGCAGCCCGCAATTGAACACGGATGCACTGCCCACCAGCAGTCTGTCGGATGCCACCCTCACCAAGCCGGTGAACGTGGCTGCTCCTCCCGTGCGAGGTGGTAATCAAGCCAGCCAAGCCAGTACGCCGTCGGGATTGATCACGGCATTGGTCGTGCTCAACACGCCCCCGGCGCTGGCAACTCTCCCCTCTGGCGCGACGATGACGGCGAACACGGCTTCGTCGGTCGCTTCAGCCGCCTCCAGCGTGCAGGCGAGCCAAGCGCGCGTGACCTCCAGTTTGAGCGCGCTCGGCGGCGTCAAGGTGGTTGGCTCAATCCGCTTTACGGCGAACGCGCTGGTGGTCAAGATGGATGCCAGCCAGATCGCAGCGGTACAGGCGATCTCCGGTGTGAGCATGGTTGTGCCCGATCAAATCGGACATCTGGACAACGCCCATTCCGTCCCTTTCATTGGCGCGGTGCAAGCGTGGGAGGATAACGGCGGCTATACCGGGGCGGGCATTCGCATCGGTATCATCAACTCCGGTATCGACTATACCCACGCCAACTTTGGCGGTTCGGGCGATACGACGCACTACACCAACAATGACACGACCACTTATACCGACAATATCGTCGGCGGCACCTTCGACGGCAGCAAGGTCGTCGGCGGCTACGACTTCGTCGGCGATGCGTGGACGGGTGGGGATCTCCCGACTACCGCCCCAACGTCACCTTATAACTCGCTCTTGAGTTTTAGCGTCGGCGATAATGATCCGCTCGACTGCATTAGTAACGGACATGGCTCTCACACCTCCGGTACGGTGGCGGGCTACGGCGTCGACGAGTTCGGGAACACCTTCACCGGACCGTGGGACAGCAGCGTTCCGTTCAGCACGATGATTATCGGACCCGGCGTCGCGCCCGAAGCGACCCTCTACGCCCTCAAGATCGGCGGCTGCACCAGCAGCGTCTCGTTCATCGCGGCGGCGCTGGCGCTCGACTTCGTGGTCGACCCGAACGGCGACGGCGACCCGTCCGACCATCTGGACGTGATCAACAACTCCTACGGCGGCGCTTACGGCACGCCGCTGGAAATTCTCGACTCGCAGTTCGACTACGTGGCACAGGCGGGCGTCATTCCGGTGGCGTCGGCGGGTAACTCCGGCGATACCTATTACGTCAACGGCGATCCCAGTGTCTCTGACTGGACGATTGCGGTCGCAGCGTCGATCAGCGATACGGTTTACGGGGGTCTGGAAATTACCACCGGCGATGCCTCGTTCTCATCGTACCCCACCGTCATCGCCGCCAATCCTTCGCAGGGTGGGGCTACCGGCTCGTTTGGTCCCTATGCGCTGAAGCTGGTCGGTGGCGGCGATAACGATCAGGGTTGTAGCACGGACGACTACGCCGATTTCGCTGGTGAAGCAGGCTTGATTGTCTGGACTGCAACGACGTCGGGCTGCGGTTCGGCGACGCGGATGAATAACGCAGTTGATGCTTTCGTTGCTAACGGCGGCGACGTCGCTGGCTTGGTGGTTGTCTCGGCGAATCCCGCCGATTTCCCGTTCATCAATCTCGCCTGCACGTATAATCTCGGTCCCTCGTCGATCCCGTGCGTTTCGGTGGCGGCGAATGAGGGCGCGCTGCTGGCAGCGAACCCCGGCGCATTTACCGTGCGCTTCGACAGCACGCTGCAAGGAGCGTTGGCGGGCACGAGCATCGGCGATATGTTGGCGGGCTTCAGCTCGCGTGGTCCGCGCACGAGCGCCGGCGGTGACATCGCGCTCAAGCCGGACATCTCCGCTCCCGGTCAGTCGATCACCTCAACCGGAGTCGGTACCGGAAACGGCGCCGCCACTGAAAGCGGTACCTCGATGTCGGGTCCGCACATAACTGGCTCGGCGGCATTGATGCGGCAGCTTCACCCCACGTGGAGCGTCCCGCAGATCAAAGCGCTGCTGATGAACACGGCGACGAATGATTTGTGGACTGAACCTGACCACAGTGGTATCAATTACGGCGTGTCGCGCGTTGGCGCGGGTCGCGTCGACCTGATCAATGCCATCAACTCGGACGTGATCGCTTACGACACAGAACATCCTGAGCGGGTGAGCGTTTCGTTCGGACTGGTGGAAGTGGTCGATACCGTCAACATTGTTAAGTCGGTGACGGTCGCCAACCTTGGCTCGACCGACGAGACTTACGACGTCAGCTTCCAGCAGATGAACGATACTCCCGGCGTCCAGTTCCTCGTCAGTCCGAGTTTGGTCAGTGTTCCGGCAGGCGAGACGCGGACGATCCAAGTCACGTTGACGGCGAACAAGGCGTCGATGGCAAATGCCAACACGCCTGACCCGACCACGCCAACGACACAAAATGGTGTGTTTGGGGAACTGCCACGCGACCGGATCATGGAAGAAGGCGGCTACGTCGTCTTGACTTCGCACGGCTCCTCCAGCGACCTGCGCGTGCCGCTTCATGCCGTGCCGCGCCCGTCCGCGGATATGAAAGCCGACGGCGCAGTTCAAATCGGCGCGGCTGACAGTGGATTTACCTTCCTGCCGCTGACGGGGAAGGACGTTTTCACCGGCACCAATTTCCCCGACGACATCGTTTCGCAGGTGAGCGCCTTCCAATTGGTGGGCACTGATCCGCAGACTTTGCCGACGGAATTCGGTGGCGTGGATATTCAGAACGTTGGCATCACCAGCGACTATCTCGACGCCCTGAACCTCTGCGCTGGCAATACCACCTGTGCGATCAATAACACGACTATCTTCGTTGCTATCAGCGTGTACGGGCAGTGGAGTTCGCTCAACCCGGTGGACAGTTGGTTTGACGTCCACTTCGACGTCGATGAGAACGGCAGTTACGACAAGACCGTTTTCAATATGGATACGGGCTTATTCTTCACGGGTCTTGATGCCACCGACACGTTCTGGTCGTTTATCGCCAATGGATGTGGCTGGCTGATCTGCAACAATGGTCCCTATGCTGGTATGGATTACATCAATGGTGTTGATCCGAGCGTACTGGAACTGTACGGGATGAACAACGGCGTCATTGTGTTACCGGTTTACGCCGCGAATATCGGATTGACGGCGGCGAACACCGACTTCCAATTCGACGTTTTGGCAGAAGAGAACTTCAATGATGCCAACGGGACTTATGACTGGGTACCGTCGACGTGGTACACCTACGACGTAGCGCACCCCGCCTACGACTTCCTTGACGCCGCCGGATTTATCGGCGGTCCCTATCTCGGTGCTCCAATCTGGAACGACACCGATGGCAACGCTATCCCTGTCACTTACGACGTGACCGGACTGGCTGACCTGCCGCCGATCCTGCTGCTTCACCATCACAACGCGGCGGACGCCGAAGTCGGGCGCGCCGAAGTGGTGCAGGTTGAGCGCACCGGCGATATGGACGGCAAACTCATCAAGACGGTGGATAACGCTGTTCCCGCCGAAGGCGATGCAGTCACGTTCACCATCGAGTTGGGCAACAACGGACCCGGTCCGCTGGTCGACCCGGTGGTCACCGACCTGCTGCCGACCGGGCTGACTTACGTCAGCGATACCTGCCCCGGCACGTCCTCGCAGTCGGCGGTCAGCGGCGGAACGCAGATCGTCTGTGACATGACAGGGTTGACCATTCCGACGACGCTGTCGGGGTCCGCCGACATTGTCGCCACGGTCGATAGCGGAACGAATGGCACGACGCTGACCAACCGTGTCGACCTGACCGGATACAATTCGGCGATGACCGACACGGATCCGGGCAATGACTTCAGCCTGATCAACGTCTGCGTCGGCGGCTCCTCGGCGGATGCCTGCAACCTGCCGCTCACGGTAGCTAACCAGTGGGAGAATACGGGCATCTCGCTGCAAAATGGTACGGTCGTCGGCACGCAAGTCGACAAGCTGTTCATCCAGTTCAACCAGCCTGTGCGTGAAGGTGATGGCGTCGACGGCGCCGACAACTTCGAGAACTATCGCTTCCTGAGCGAAGGTCCGACGCCCGGTTTCCAGACTGCTTCCTGCGACGTGCCTGTGGACGCGGGCGATACGGCGCACCGGGTTGATGCCGTCTACAATAGCTCAACCGCGACTACGACCCTCGGACTCAATCACACTGGCACTATCACACCGCTGCCGGAAGGAAACTACCGCCTGATCGTCTGCGGCAGCACGTCGATCCTGAATACGCAGGACGAGCCGCTGGACGGCGGGAGTGACCACGTGACCGACTTCAGCGTCAATTTCACAAACGGCATCACGTCGCCTTCTGGCGGCACGGCGGGCGAAGGCAGCGCGAGTTCGAGCGTCCTGTCCGCCGAAGAGTTGGCGGGTATGCAGCTTCCGTCGACGGGTGAGACCCCTCAGTCGAGCGTCCCGCTCATTCTGTTCTCCGCGGTGGTAGGCGCCGGGCTGGTCGCCTTGGCTGTTTACCTCCGTCGTTAGGCTGAGTTTTGAAAAATGGCAGCACCTCAATCCGGGGTGCTGCCACTGGCAGCAAAGCTAAAGCTTCTGACCTTACTGAGCGCAGCTATCCTTCTCCAAATAACCGGGAAGGGCGGGGTGGGGTCAGAAACTTTTGTATGAAGTTACAGAGTCACATCTATTTCGTCACTTTGTGAGACAGCCGGTGCAGCAGGGCAGAGATGAATCGACAGAAGCGCCGCTCATGGAGAACCTTGATTGTGGTCGTGCTGGTCGGACTCGCCGCCGGGATCATTTACTCTGTGGCGATGACGCTCTGGGTCAACAGCACAAAGGTCAATAACTTTGCTCCTGTCATCTTGCTGCCGACCGAGAATCCGACCGAAGTCGCAGCGGCTGCCCCGGTCGCGACGCAGGACGTCGTCGGGTCAGTCTATCCCCAATTTCTGATCCCGGCGGCGGGCATTTCGCAATTGATCATTCAACTGCCGCTAAGTGGCGATTCGTGGGCGGTCAAAGATTTGGGTATGAACGTAGGGCACTTGATCGGGACGGCGCCGCTGATGAGCACGGGGAATATCGTGCTGGTCGGGCACGTCGAACTCGCCGATGGACGCCCCGGTATCTTTGCCGGACTCAAGGATGTCACCACCGGGGAATTGATCCTGCTGAAATGGCACGGCGAACAGCGCGCCTATAGTGTTTCGGCGGTGAAGTCCGTTCCCCCCGATGACGTGAGCGTCTTATACCCCACTGAGCAAGAGCAGCTCACCCTGATCACCTGCGGCGACTACGACTTCTTCTCCAACACCTATCGCGAGCGAGTCGTGGTGATCGCGCCGCGCGTCAGTTAGCCGGTGGCATTATCCCCTAAGCGTATGCAATTAAGCCTAGAGTGGTCGGTATTTTACGGCGGGCAACCAAGGGTCGTGCGAGCCAATGGCGCGACTTAGCGACTAATTGGCGTTGGCTTAGGGCTGTGATGTCCGGTTAAGTGCGACTAGCCGCGATTGCCTTTCCCGTTACCATTGCCGCCGCCATTCCCATTGCCGCCGCCGTTCCCGTTGCCGTTGCCTCCAGAATTACCGCCGGAAGAGTTGCCTCCTCCGTTTGAATTCCCATTTCCATTGCTGTTGCCGTTGCCATTCCCGCCGCCATTATCGCTGCTGTTGCCTTCTCCGGGATTACCGTGCGGCGTCGGTTGACCACCCCGATTCACGTTGGTCGGTCTTGGCGTCGGTTTGATGATCTGACCGCCGGGCACCCCCTGTGACAGACATGACTGCCCATGCTCGCAGGTCGGCGTAGCACCCACCGAATCCGGCGACAGGGCGTCAGTCGACTCAGGCGTGATCTCTGGGGTGAGTTCCAGCGTCGCGACGAGTTCCGACTCGGCGGTCGGCTCAGGCGTGTTCTCGACCGTCATGCCGTCCTCGGGACTGTCACCGGGGATCAGCAGGTCGCTCGCCCCCACTTGCTCGACTTCCTGCGACAGCGTAAGGAATTCGTCGCCGGTTGTCAAGCCGCTCTCGTGCGCGTTTTGCAGCACGAACGCCAGCAGCAGATCGGCTTGGTAGAGCTGACTGCGCAAGCGCGGCGACTTTCGAATTTCCGCAGCCGACTTACTAGCTTCGGCGATATTGGTCAGTACCGCGTTCGCCAGCGACGGATCGAACTGATTCCGCTCTAGCAGGGTTAGGGCTTCGTCCGCCCGCCGATTCGCGTGCTGCAAGTAAACACTCGCTTGAGCCGAGGGCGTCCAAGCAGTGGCAAGCTCAACGCGCTCGTAGAACTGCTTCACCGTATACAGCGGCTCACCGGGGACGGCAGCATTAACGCTGGGCGTCAAGCCTGCGAACAGCAGGACGAGCGCCGCACAAGCGGCGAGCGCCCACCGGGCGACTATGCCTGACGTTTGGCGAGGACGCTGCAGCACGCGCGGCTGACGCGGTGGGTGTTGTTGGTCGAACGTCGCCAACATCCGCGCTTCGATCCGAGTCGATGCGGCTTGCGTCAGCGTCGGAACGGTCAGTTTGGCGATTTCCACCGCTGTGTTGACGAGCGGGTCGGGCGTCACGGGCGGGACGAAGCTTTTACCGGGCGGCAGCGCCTGATCGAGTCTCCGGGCGAGTACGTCGGGAGTTGAGTATTGTTCGCTCATGACTTCCTCTCCGAGCTTCCCCGCAGGTAATGGCGAACCTTGTGATCGCTGCCCAGCAGTTCGGTCAAGCGGACGAGGGCGCGGTGTTGGGCGCTCTTGACCGCTGATGCAGTGCTGCCGAGAAGGGCGGCGACTTCCTCGTGACTTTTGCGCTCGACGAAGCGCAGCAGCAGGATCGACTGATAGTCGTCGGGAAGCTGCCGCAGCGCAGCGCGCAGGTGATCGAATGCTTGATCTTGCAAGACTTGCTCTTCGGGTAAGGGGGTACTGTCGCGCAAATTGTCGGAGAGTTCGATCCGACTGTGGCGACTGTTCTGGCGATAAAAATCGACCACCTTCGATGCCGCGATGCGGTACAGCCATGCCTCAAAAGGCGCTCCCGTGACCTGATAGTTCGGCAGCCCCTTGACCATGCCAACGAAGACTTCGGCGGTCAGGTCTTCCGCGTCCGCTGTAGTCGGCACGCGAAAGACAATATAGCGGAAAATTCGCTGTGAGTAGGCTTGATAGAGGGCAGCGACTGCGCTCCGGTCGCCCCGCTGCGCCCCTGCGATCAGCTTGGTGACGTCGATAGACGCGGCAGAAGGATCGTCAGGAAACGCATCGGCAATGAACAGGAACAAGGCGATGGTGTAATGAAGCGGGATCGGCATAACGTGATAGTTCTCGGCAGCTAGTGCCCAAAGTCGATGATCTAGGCTGTTGGGCAAATCACGCTGGTAGGGCAGGTTACTTTGGTGACCTTCTGCATATCGTAAAGCATAAAGGGAGTCCTGTCCACGCCAAGAGTCTTGAGGGCGTGCTCCCATGAGGGTGTATGTCAGTGTTTGACTCTCGTTGGAATAGATCATGATGCTGAACCGCTACTGCTCGTTGAACCGATTAAATAATTACGGTGTTCGTAGATCGGCGGGGCGCTCAATCGTGATGGTTGCTTCTAACTAATCAACGCTTTTTTGACGTGCATCGCGCCAAACTCGGCATTGTTCGGATCGGCGCAATCTGCGCCGTCCGCCGCGGTGCGGTAGGGGAGATCACCAGATAGAGCACCGCTTCGCCCGCGCCGTCTTCCATCGCGACGTAGTTGAAGTCGCGCAGCCCACATCCAGCAGCCCGGAACGGGCGATTAGCAACAATACAAAACCGGACGCATCTCGATGAGAACTCTGCCCGCGTTGAAGTCGGTCGAGTTTCTCGGGCTGTGATAGTTTTCTTCATCACCTATCGATCCGTACTGAGACTGTTTGGTGAGTAAATCGTTTAGAATTCGTGAATGTCGCGCAATGTCTCAATTAAGTTGTTTGAGTTTTGTCTAGGCTCTGCAAATATCTGAGGGAGAAGTGTGGCGGCATCCAGCCACTCTGATGGCAGCGCGTGCTGAATTGCGGCGCTGCTGAAGAACCGAGATTAATGAATGCCGGATTAGGACTATGGACATTGGTGCGACGTTCACGGACTATGTAACGTTTTCAGTGACGTAAGCCTATCTAGGAGTGTGTATGTTCCGAAAGCTGAGTATTCTCCTAATTGTTCTGACGTTGCTTGCGGGCGTGACCGTCCCTTCAAATGCCCAGACGCCGACGACTGATTTAAACGAGTTGGTCGTCGTCGCCGGTCCCGTCGATCTCGGTCAGGGCGTGATCATGGTCACTAACTACCTCATTGTCCCCTCAACCGGGCTGCAGCCGCCAATTCTTCAGGAGGGTGATGAGATCGTCGTGATTGGCTACTTGCAGCCTGATGGCGTGACGATTGTGGCGACCAGTCTGGAACTGTTCGACGATACCAACCCGCCACCGATTGAAGTGATCGAAGAATCGACCGAAGAGCCGACCGCCGAGGTGACGCTGGAGCCGACCGCCGAAGTGACCGCAGAACCAACCCCGCCTTCGTGCAGCCAGCCCGGTCAGCCGGTAGCGCAGCGGCTCGCCGACGCTTTCGGCGTGCCCTACGCCGAGGTCATGGGCTGGCATTGTCAAGCCTTTGGCTTTGGCGAGATCGCGCGCGCCTATCTGTTGGCAGACTCTAGCGGCTTGCCCGCCTCGACCTACTTCGCGCAGCGGCAGGCTGGCATAGGCTGGGGTGAAATCGTCAAAGCGGCGGGAGTCCATCCCTCCACGCTGGCACCGGGGCAGGTCATCCGTCCCCAGCACGACTCAACCGACGATCAACCCGGCAGCAGTGGTCACGGCAACGGCAACGGTAATGGACATAGCAACGGGAACGGGAAGAATAACGGCAGCAATGGTCACGGTAATGGGCATGGTTAACGCGACGAATTGACGCGCACCGTTTGATGTGGCAATGCCCGCAGGGGCGCGATCCGTCTGCGCCCCTCGATTTTGCGACATTCACGGTCGTTCACCGTTTTTGCGTTCATGATAAACCGAGTTTGAATTCCAGCGAGGAGTGTGGACCAATGGTGGAGCATGGGGAACTGCTCAGGCAGGCGGCTGAACTCGCCCAGCGGCGTCGCTTCGACGAGGCGCGCCACTTGGCGCTGCGGGTCGCGCGCGAGGATGGGCGCAATACTGAAGCGCTCTGGATCATTGCCTGTGTTACGAGTTCGCTGAATGAACGTCGCAACGCGCTGCGGGCGCTCCTCCGCTTGCAGCCGGAAAACCTGCTGGCACAGTACATGCTCACAGAAACGGATCAACAACTTGAGCTGGATCGGAACGCTCGCCTGAACCTGCCGAAACCGACCTCGAACGTCATCCGCTCGATCAAGCCGGACGCCGCGCCTTAAGCTCGCAGCCGAACGCAGCCTGATTGATACCCTCGTGTTTGCGAATCGCGTTGACGCGCTTACTCTTCAGGATTGTTGAGCCGGAAGCCGTGACCGCGCACCGTGATGATGTACTGCCAGTCCGGGTCGACTTCGGCGAGGCGGTCGCGCAGACGGCGCACGAGCGCGTCAATCGCCTGCTCGCTGACCCCTTCGCCGATAGCGTCGGGCCAGACGGTCTCGATCACGGCGTCGCGGGTACAGATGCGCCCGGCGGTGTTGTACAGCAGTTCCAATAAGCGGTACTGCGGCGGGCTGAGCGGTGGATCGATCTCGCTGTCGTTGATGAACACGCGGCGCGCGTCGCGGTCGAGCCGCAGCCGTCCGCCGGACAAATTCATGGGCACCTGAAAAGCGAGTGGGGCGGTCGCGCCGGAGCCGATGAACTCAAGATGTACCGCCAGCGCGAGGTCGATCTTGTCGCCATCGTAGAGGCGCCGGACACCTTTAAGCTGCTGTCCATTAATCCACGTGCCGTTTCTGCTTTCCAAATCTTCTACGTAATAAGCGTCATCTTCTTTAAATATACGGACGTGCTGCCGAGAAATCTGCCGCTCCGGCAGCACAATGTCGCATTCTTCGCCCCGTCCAATGACCACGCTGTCTTGTGCGAGTATCCACTGGTTATCCGTGAGCTTGTCGTCATGGATGATGAGGATTGGGCGTTCCTTGTTGGACTCGGACATACACCGCCACTCCAAAAATTTACAGGTGCCACGCATTAAACTGAATGTTAATTATACACAGTCTCAAATTGCTGACCAGTCAGCTTACGGGGGCAGGCACAGATTCTACGTAGCCGGTCCACAAGCCCTGATCGGTGTAAATTGGCGTCGCCAACGTGCCCGCGAGCTGGGTGATTTGCCCGCGCTGGTTATTGCGATAGTAAGCGCGCACCGTGCTCGACCGGGTGGTTGGGTCTAGGTTGATGCGGGCATCACCGGCGGCGAATTCAACGGTCACGAGGCAGCTTTGGCGCGGACCGAGTAGGCGTAAATCTTGCTCCGGGATCGTACTGCTGTCTTGACGCTGTACCCCGGCGGTCAGCGAATTCGCCGGGTTGAAGATCAAGCCGAGTCCGCTGGTACCGTTGTCGCCCACGATCACGCTTTGCGGATCGTAGACAAAGGGGATAGTCCCCAGCGAATCGTTGGTGATGATGATGCTGACGTACCAACTGCCGCTGGCATTGCTTGGGTCGGGCAGCGCGCCGGGTTGGACGCGCAGGCTGATCGGGTTGGCAGCAGCGCGACCGAGCAGCGATTGGTGATTGGCACGGTCTTCAGCGGTCTTGAGCCACGAACAGGGGACTCCGGCGGCGAACTGCGGAAAGACGTTCGACAGAAAACGCGGGAGGCTGCTCGGCGCGATGAAGACGGCGAGCAAGACCACCAAGATCAGCCCCACGAACAGGTTCGGATTGTTCCGGCGAACGGATCGCATTGGTTCAACTCTTTCCTTCTAGCCTACCCGGCGAGCCAGTCATTGATCTCGTTGATCACAGGCGCTGGCGGCAGGGTTTCCACATTGTGCCACACAATTTGATGATCGTGCCCGCGAAACCAGGTATACTGTCGCCTAATGAAGTCGTGAATCGCATTGCGCGTCGCTACAACTGCATCGTCGAGCGCCAAGCTGCCGAGTAAGTGATCGGCAAGCTGGCGGTAGCCTAGTCCGCTCATGGACGGCAAAGCGGGATTATAGCCGCTGGCGAGCAGTTCGCGCACCTCGTCGAGGAAACCCTGCGCCATCATTTGGTCGAGTCGCGCGTCGGCGCGGGCGTAGAGGTGATCCCGATCCAGTGTCAGCCCGTAGACGCGGACGCGATAAGGCGGCGGTTGTTTGCCGCGCTGTTCGCTGAACGGGCGTCCGGTTTCGAGGCAGACTTCCAGCGCGCGGATCACGCGGCGCGGATTGCGTGCGTCGACAAAACTCGTGGCAGCGGGATCGAGCGCAATTAGGCGAGCGTAGAGCGCGGCGAGTCCGTGCTCGGCGGCGAAGGCTTCCAGATCGCGGCGCAGCGCCGGGTTGGGGGCGATCTCAGGAATTGACCAGCCTTCAAGCAGCGCGGTAATATACTGCCCCGTTCCACCAACCAACAAGGGCAAGCGCTCACGGCGGTGCAGATCGTCGATGGCAGCGTAAGCGAGCTGCTGGTACTGCGCCAGCGATAGGTCTTCGTCCGGGTCGACCACGTCGATCAGATGGTGGATGGCTTGTTGGCGCTGTTCGCGCGTGGGCTTCGCCGTGCCGATGTCCATCCGGCGGTAAATCTGACGGCTGTCCGCGCTGACGATCTCGCCGCCGAGCGCCTGCGCGATCTGCATGGCTAGCCCGGTCTTGCCGACTGCCGTCGGTCCGAGGATCACCACGAGGGGCTTGTCGAGCCGCTTACCAGTTGAGTGCATCTTCAACGTGCTCAATGATGGGCGAACCTTGCGCGCGGGATGCCGATGGCGATCACGTCGACGCGCCAATCGGCGGTCAAGTCATGCTCAGCCAGATAAAGCTGGACAGCCTGCGTTAGCGTGCGCTGTTTGCGCGGGTTGATGCTGGCAAAGGCGGCTTCAGTACCGCTGCGCCGCGTCCGCACCTCGACAAAGACGAGCACGCCGTTCTGGCGCGCGATCAAGTCGATTTCACCCTGCGCGCAGTGCCAGTTCGCGCCCACGAGCGTATAGCCGTGCTGCTGAAGGTAGGCGGCAGCCAGCCGCTCGCCGCGTGCGCCCAGCAGTTGTCGGTCGGATTTAGGCATGTGAAGGTGACATCTGACTAATTCTTGCACCAGTTTTTATAGGGATTATCCAAAACGCGCTGTGCCGTCGCTTGCGCTCTAATGGACACACACCACATTTTACAACATCAAAGGAGAACACATGGAATTTCTGATCAGTAACGTCGCGTGGATCGGATTAGTGGTCAGCCTGATCGGGTTGGCGTTTGCCGGATACACGGCGCGCTGGCTGCTCGCACAGGATGCCGGGACTGACCGGATGCAGAAAATTGCTGCCTACATTCAGCGCGGCGCCCAAACATTTCTTTCTCGTGAATATCGCTACGTCGCCATCGTCGTCGTGTTGGTGATTATCGTGCTGCTGGTGCTGAGCGCGATTCCCGGTTCGGGCATGAGTCCGTGGACGGCGGTTGCTTTTGCCTGCGGCGCGGGCGCGTCGGCGCTGGCGGGCTACATTGGCATGAGTGTCGCCGTGCGTGCGAACGTCCGCACGACCGCCGGATCGATGAAAAGCCTCAATCAAGGATTGCGCGTCGCCTTCGCCAGTGGCACGGTGATGGGGACGACGGTTGTTGGCTTGGCGCTGCTCGGCGTCAGCCTTCTGTTTTACCTGCTGACCAAAGTGATCTACCCCGGCGATCCGCAGACCGCCGCCAGCGCGCTGGCAGGGTTCGGCTTTGGCGGCACCTCGATTGCGATTTTCGCCCGCGTGGGCGGCGGTATCTTCACCAAAGCCGCCGACGTTGGCGCTGACCTCGTGGGCAAGACTGAAGCGGGCATCCCCGAAGACGATCCGCGCAACCCCGCCGTTATCGCGGACAACGTCGGCGACAACGTCGGTGACGTGGCGGGCATGGGGTCTGACCTGTTCGAGAGCTATGCCAGTTCGATCATCGCGGCGATTGCCATCGCCGGTTTGGGCAGCGGTTTGGCTGGCGTTCAGCTTGATCCCGGCGTGCTGCAAGCGCGGATGGAAGCCTTCCCAATCCTGATCGCGGCGGCGGGGCTGCTGATCGCGCTTGCTTCAACTTTCCTCGTGCGGACGCAGGAGGACGCGACCCAAGAACAACTGCTTGGCAGCCTGCGGCGCGGCGTCTATACCGCGAGCATTGTCGTCGGCATCGCCGTGATCGTGCTGGGGCTGCTGCTTGAACTGGGGACGGGCGTGATCGCCGCGACGATCAGCGGCTTGCTCGGCGGCGTGCTGATCGGCTACTTCACCGAGTATTATACGTCGGACAGCTATTCGCCGACGAGATCAATCGCCGAAGCGTCGGTCGGTGGTCCGGCGATTGTCGTGATTCAGGGCTTAGCGGTCGGGATGCGGAGCACGGTCGTCCCGGTGATGATCGTCAGTCTGGCGACGGTGATCGCTTTCCAGTCGGCGGGTTTGTACGGGATCGCGGTCGCGGCGGTGGGTATGCTGGCGACGCTGGCGATCACGCTGGCGACCGATGCTTATGGTCCGGTCGCGGATAACGCGGGAGGGATCGCGGAGATGGCGGCACTGGATGGCGCGGTGCGCGACCGCACCGACGCGCTCGACAGCCTCGGCAACACGACGGCGGCGACCGGCAAGGGTTTCGCCATCGGCAGCGCGGCGATGACGGCGCTGGCACTGATCTCGGCGTTCATCACGGCGACGGGAACGGCGCTGCCGACCGAAGGCGTCACCTACCTGAGTGTGATCCTCGACGCGCGGTTGGCGGCGGGCTTGCTGTTCGGGGCGATGCTGCCCTACTTCTTCAGCGCCCAGACCATGCTCGCAGTCGGAAAGGCGGCGCAGCAGATCGTGGTCGAGGTGCGGCGCCAGTTCAAGGAAATCCCCGGTTTGATGGAAGGCACAGCCGACCCGGATTACGAGACCTGCGTCGCCATCAGCACCGAAAGCGCGATCCGCGAGATGATGCTGCCCGGTATCGTCGCCGTACTGGTGCCGGTCGGGATCGTGATCCTGACGCTGTTAGGGCGGGGCAACTGGCTCGGCGATTTCGTCGGCGTGCAAACGCTGGTCGGCGTGCTGCTTGGTTCACTGGTGTCGGCGTTCATGCTCGCCGTGATGATGGCGAATGCGGGCGGCGCGTGGGACAACGCTAAGAAGTACATCGAGCGTGGCAACTTGGGAGGCAAGAAGTCCGACGCCCACAAAGCGGCGGTGGTTGGCGATACAATTGGCGATCCGTTCAAGGATACGTCGGGTCCGTCGCTGAACATCCTGATCAAGCTGCTGGCGATTGTCTCGCTGGTGATCGCGCCGCTGCTGGCGAATATGCCGAAGTAACACCTAGACGAGTTAGGCGTAGGGGCAGAACTCAGTTCTGCCCCTACAACGCAGATAGAAGGGTGGCGTGAATCAAAAGGGCGGCTCATCAGCCGCCCTCGTTTTAGTTCTGTTCGAGTATCTTTCGGAATTTGTAGCCGTAGACGATCATCCCGCGCGCGCCCTCGGTGGTCAGCTTGCGCGTCACCATCTCCACCCGGTCGCCAATGGCTGGCGGCGCGTCAAGGTCGGTGATCTGCGCGGTGATCAGCGGTCCCTCGTCCAGCTTGACCAGCGCCAGCACGTAAGGGGTCTGCCCCTCGAAGCCTTCCGGCGGTTCCTGCACAGTCGTATAGCTGTAAATCGCGCCCGTACCGGCGAAGGTGTAGCGCTCAGTCTGTACGTCGACCTGCTTGCGAGTTTCCATCACTCAGCGTCCAGCAGCGACCGGCACGCGCTCCTGCACGAGTTTGTCCGACGTCTCACGCTGGTCAGAGCAGGGCATCACGCGCGCCTGCAAACGGACTTCGCCGTTGACATAGCGAACACCTTCCAGACGATACCGCTGTGAGTTCAACCGCCAGTGGCGTGAAATCTGCATTCTCAATACTCCCTCAATGCTATCTCGTACTTGCGCTTTTTAGCACAACCTGCCTGAATCCTATGCCCAAAAGCCTATCAAAACCTATCAGTGAGCGATGAATGCCTTTCAAAGCCTCTCAAGGATAGCTGTTTTGCGCCCTTGTAAGCGGATAAATCACAGAATCGTGGAATTGAAAAGGCGCGCCGGTTGGCGCGCCTCGTCACGACAATGGATAGGGTGTTTAGACTTGCAGGACGTGCGTGATCGCCGTGCTGCCTAAGCCACCGACACTTTGAATTAAGGCGACCTGCGCCCCGGCAACCTGATTCGCGTCCGCCGCGCCGCGCAGTTGCAGCACCGCTTCGAGCGCTTGATAGACGCCGGTCGCGCCCACCGGATTGCCGCGACTCTTGAGTCCGCCGAAGGTGCTGATCGGCAACCTGCCCTCCAAGCCGATCTGATCCGCCAGTTTCCAGCCCGCGCCGCGCTCGCCGAAGCCCGCCGCTTCCAGCGTGAGCACGCTCAAGATCGTGAAGGCGTCGCTCAGTTCGAACAAGCTGACCGCCTCGCGCTCGACCTGAGCCTGTGCCAGCGCTTTCCGGGTCGAAAGCTGGATCGCTTTCAGGGCGAACAGATCGTCACGGTCGTGCAGCGCGAGGGTATCGCTGGCGGCGGCGCTGCCGGTGATGCGGATCGGCTGGGGCACGAGGTCGGCGGCGCGTTCGGCGCTGGTCAAGATCACGGCGGCGGCGCCATCGGCATCGGGCGCGCTGTCAAACAAGCTGACCGGATCGGCGATCATCGGCGCGCGGGCAAATGCGCCCGGCTTGATCCGGTTGCGGAACATGGCATTGGCGTTCTTGCTGCCGTTGGCGTGCGCGTTGATGCTGAAACCCTCGAAGGCGCTCAGGTCAACGCCGAATTCTTCCATGTAGCGGCGCATGAGCAGGGCGGCGAGCGCCGGGAGCGTCGCGCCGTGAATCGCCTCGTAATCGGCATCGAGGCTGACTGAGCGGGCGAGCGTGCGCGCCGTGCCGATCATGTCGGTCGATTTCTCGACGCCGAGCACCATCACCGTATCGACCGCGCCCGACGCGACCGCCAGATAGCCCATCCGCAGCGCGGCACCGCCTGAGGCTTCGGCGGCTTCGACGGTCAGCGCTTCGACGCCGTTCAGTCCGGCGTAGTCGGCGATCAGCGGGGCGATCTGCGACTGGCTGCTGATCGCTGCGCCGTAGGCGTTGCCAACGTAGAGCGCGTCGACTTCGCTGATTCCGGCGTCGTCGAGCGCGGCGCGGGCGGCATCCGTGCCGAGCATCCGCAGGCTGGTGTCCCAATGTTCGCCAACAGGGGTTTGTCCCACCCCGATAATAGATACTGATCTCATGGAAACATCCTCTCTCGTGTAGGGGCGTTATATATAACGCCCCTACGGAATATGCGTAAATCTAGTCTTTGAACAGCCCGCGATAGCGGATATACGTCGCGTAGTCGATGGCGGTGCGGCGGGCGATGTAGTCGCGCGTCTTGGGGGCGCGGTCGCGGATCGCGTCGATCCGTTCGGTCACCAGCAGATCGAAGGCATCCGATCCCGCGCCGCTGCCGTAGCTGATCATCAGGATGCGGTCGCCCGCCTTCGCCTGATCGAGAATAGCGGTCAAGCCGAGCATACACGAGCCGGAATAGACGTTGCCGACCTCGCCCGCCAGCAGCCCCGGCGCGATCTGCTCAGGCGTGAAACCGAGTGTCGCGGCGGCGCGCTGCGGGAACTTGACGTTGGGTTGGTGGAAGACGGCGTAGGTGTAGTCGCTCGCCTGCGTACCCATCATCGCCATCAACTGGCTGGCTGCTGAGATGGTGTGGTTGAAGTAGGCGGGTTCGCCGGTGAAGCGCTCGCCGTGCGAGGGGTAGCTTTCGTCGGCGCGCCGCCAGAAATCGGGCGTGTCGGTGACGAAGCTGTAGCTGCCCTGATAAACCGCGCAGGCTTCCTCCGCCGCGCCGATGATGAAGGCTGCGCCGCCGGAAGCTGCCGTGTATTCGAGCGCGTCGCCGGGACGCGCCTGCGCCGTGTCCATGCCGATGCTGAGCGTGTACGCGCCCATTCCGCTGCCGACGATGCCAATCGACGCCTGCACCGCTTCCGTGCCCGCTTTACAGGCGAATTCCCAGTCGGCGGCTTGGATGTTGGGCGAAGCGCCGATGCTCTCGGCGACGATGGTGCTGGTCGGCTTGACGGCGTAGGGATGGCTCTCGCTGCCGATCCAGACGGCGCGCAGCTTGAGCGGGTCAATCCCGGCGCGGGCGAGCGCGTTGCGCGCCGCTTCAATCGACATGGTGGTCACGTCTTCGTCGGGTCCGGCGACGGCTTTCTCGGTCACCGGGCTGCCGCCGAGTCCGCCCGTCCAGACGCGCGCGACCTCGCTGCCGGGCAGTCGATAGCGCGGCACGTATGCGCCGTAGCCGACGATCCCGACCGGGCGATCCGGGTGCATCACAAAACTAGGCGTTGGGTTGGTTCCGTTCATCATGGGTCTTATCCTCGCTTATCCCACTTCCGTGCCAGCACGCGCGGATGTGGTTATCCCTTCGAGCCGAAGTATTCCTTGCTGTAGCGCCAAAGAAATTTGTCCAACTCTTTAAAACTAAATTCCATTAAGCCGTAGTGATCCCGGAATGCCTCGACGGTGCGCTTGAACTTGAGGTAGTCCCGCGCGATCTCGTTCTGCCAGAAGAAGTCGGCGAACTGATCGATGCGCTGATATTCGACGATCAGCCGGGCGACGACGTCGTCAAAGATCGGGTAGCCTTCGGGAACGTGCCAACTGCAGTATTTGGTGGCGAAGGCATAGAAGCGCTTGGATTTTCCTGCTTTGACCGGCGTGAGCGCGATCTCGTCCACCAGTTCAGGATCGCAAAAGGCGAGGCGGGCGTCGATGCCAAGCGACAGGATGTGGCGCGCGGCTGGGTTGACTTCTACCACGCCGGTGCTGTCAAGGGCGTTCAGTCCCAGCACCTTGAACAGAATGTGCTCAAAACGGGTGTTTTCGGGAAACGCCCGGAATAAGTCGAGCAGCGCCTTGTCGATCAAGCCGTCGCGCCCATCGTCAAATTTGCGCACGTACTGGCGCACGAGCGCGGGCGTCGGCGGCTGCGGACGATCCATTTAGCTGTTTCCCTTGAGCGCGGCGACGATCTCCTGCGCGCGTTCGAGACGAAGGTTGTTCTCGTCGATCATCTGCTGGACGACCTGCCCGACCTGCGCGCCAGATGCTCCGGCGGCGATAGCGAATTGGCGGGCGTGCAGCCGCATGTGACCGTGCTGGATACCCTCGGTCGAGAGCGCGCGGATCGCGGCGAAGTTTTGCGCCAAGCCGACGGAGACCATCACCTCGGCGAGCTGACGCGCCGTTTTCACGCCAAGGATCTTGAGGGCAACCTGCGCCGTCGGATGGACGCGAGTCGCGCCGCCGACGATGCCGACCGCCAGCGGAATCTCCAGCGCGCCGTGTAGATTGCCTTCGTCATCCTGCCACCAGCGGGTCATGCTGGTGTATTGCCCGCCGCGAGCAGCGAAAGCGTGCGCCCCCGCTTCGAGCGCGCGCCAGTCATTGCCGGTGGCAATCGCCACCGCGTCGATGCCGTTCATGATGCCCTTGTTGTGCGTCGCCGCGCGGTAGGGATCGACGGCGGCGAACGCGCCCGCCTCGACAATCGCGCGGGCGACGTCCTCACCGCTGAGTGTATCGGTGGCAAGCTGCTGTGCCGGGATCATGCCTTCGACGCGGGCTTTGCGGCGGTCGGCGAGGTTGCTCAGAATCCGCAGATTAACCCGCCCGCCGGTGATCGCTTCGATCTGCGGGGCGAGAAACTCGACAGCGGTGTTGATGGTGTTCGCGCCCATCGCGTCGCGGGTGTCCATCAGCAGGTGGACGATCAGCATCGCGCCGACCGGCGAATCGGGCAGGGGGCGGACTTCGAGGTCGCGCGCGCCGCCGCCGAGCGCGACCATCGCTCCGCCGACCTCGTCGTTGACGAGCTGGACAAGGCGCTTGCGCTGCGACTTGACTGCGCCTGCTGCGACGTAGACGTCGTCCACGTCGAGCACCTGAATCTGCCCGATCATGATCGGCTCGTCGCTGGAGGTGCTGAAGCCGCCACCTTCGCGGAACATGCGCGCCGCGTTGCTGAGCGCTGCGACGACCGACGGCTCCTCGACCACCATCGGGATCAGGTAGTCGTCGCCGTTGATCTGGAAGTTGGTGGCGATGCCGAGCGGCAGCGCGTAGATGCCGACCGCGTTCTCGATCATGTTGTCGGCTTGGGCGGCGTTCAGCCCGCCGATGCCGAGCAGGGCGGATTGCTCGGCGGGCGTGAGGTTAGCCCACTCCGCGACCAGCGCCGCGCGCTCCGCCAGTGTGCGTTTATAGAAGCCGGGTATACGTGAGGTATGCATCATAGTCCGCTTACTCTACCGGACGGAAACTGCCAAAAGCTATCAAATGGTGAAAAATAGCACAAGGCGACACGTCCCTATAGATTTTGATAGGCTTTGGGGAATCATAAAGGCGAGGTGTGTGCTTTTGATGCAGTACCTCGCCTCTACGAAATTGCAATCTAGAAAATGTCCGCCCTAATCCGGCAGAATGCGCGTGTCGAGGAAGTAATCCAGCCAGATGACGAAGATCAAGCCCAACGGCAGCGCCGTCCACAGGAAATACTGTATCCCGTACTTCTGGATGCTAATTGGGAAGCCGCCGTTAGGACCCATCCACGGTAGCACCAACGTCACGAACAGCGCTGCGATGATGGCACCCAATGCCAAACCGACAACAAATACAATGATTCTCCGAATGAGCAGGGACGACATAGCAACTCCTGTTGTCAAGCAACCTGTATACCCTATTTTAGCGCGTCTGTGAACTTCAGCGCAAGTGAAAATGAGAACTTTTAAGTCGGAGGCTGCAATTCTTGTTGGATTCCGGCTAGCTTGCTAAAATTTCCAGA
This sequence comes from uncultured Chloroflexia bacterium, assembly GCA_963826685.1. GTDB lineage: Bacteria > Chloroflexota > Anaerolineae > Aggregatilineales > Phototrophicaceae > Flexifilum. The sequence continues at coordinate 863,199 of CAWGYC010000017.1, forward strand.
ATTTGATCACCGCAAATCGACTGATGCCGCTGGGTGTTATCACAGGTGATCGCAACACTTCTAGGGAAAGGGGCACTTTGTGGCCGACTTGTTTGATAAAGCGAGGGATTATACTCAGGCGCGCGAAGCGATGGAGCTGGGTATCTATCCCTACTTCCGCGCCTTGAGCGATACCGAAGGCGCCGTTGCCCATTTCGAGGGTAAAGAGGTCGTGATGATTGGCTCCAATAATTACTTGGGGCTGACCACCGATCCGCGCGTGCGACAGGCTGCCGTGGATGCGATTGAACACTACGGGACAAGTGTCACGGGGTCGCGTTTCCTGAACGGGACGCTCGAATTGCATTTGGAGCTTGACCGGCGGCTGGCGAAGTTCGTCGGCAAGGAAGCCGCGCTGGTCTTCCCCACCGGCTATCAGACCAACGTCGGCACAATCACGGCGCTGGTGCAAAAAGGCGACTACGTGATCGTCGACAAGGACGATCACGCCAGCATTGTCGACGGCTGCATGATGTGCCGGGGCGAGATGCGGCGCTTCCGCCATAACAGTGTGGACAGCTTGGATGACGTGCTGAGCAAGCTCCCCGCTGAGGCGGGAAAACTGGTCGTCATCGATGGCGTATACAGCATGGGCGGTGACATCGCGCCGCTGCCGGAAGTCGTCGAGATTTGCAAGCGTTATGGTGCGCGGATTATGGTCGACGACGCGCACGGGATCGGCGTCACCGGGAACGGACGCGGGACGGCGGCACACTTCGGGCTGACCGACGACGTGGACGTGATCATGGGGACGTTCAGCAAGAGTTTCGCCAGCATTGGCGGGTTTATCGCCGGGACGAAGGAAGTCGTTCACTACATTCAGCATCACGCCCGGTCGCTGATCTTCTCGGCGGCGCTGCCTGCGTCGAACGCGGCGGCGGCGTTGAAGGCGCTCGACATCATGGAGACCGAGCCGGAACACGTCGAGTCGCTGTGGGACAATGCCGAATACATGCGCAAGGGTTTGAAGGAACTGGGCTACGATACTGGCAAGAGTAACACGCCGATTATCCCTATCCTGATCCGCGACGAGTTCCGCACGATCTTGGCGTGGCACGCGCTGATCGAAGAAGGCGTTTACACCAACCCGGTGCTGCCGCCCGGCGTGCCGACCGGGAGCAGCCTGCTCCGCACCAGCTACATGGCGTCGCACAAGAAGGAACACCTCGACCGCGCGCTGAAGGGTTTCGCGACGGTCGGGGATCGGCTAGACTTGATCAACCTGACGGCTCCGGCAGAGGAGTCAATCGGCTAGGCGAAAACGAAAAGGGCGCACACAGCGGTACGCCCCTACAAAACACCAGCACTTAAGGGGTGACCAATCCGGTCACCCTTTTTGTTTACCTCACTCGCCGCTTTGCGCGTCGCGGGTGCGATTGATACGCTTGTGCAGCGGATCGAGCAGCATGTAGGCGACGGGGACGACGATCAGCGTCAGCAGGGTGCTGCTGAACAGCCCACCGATCACGACGGTGCCTAGTTCCGAAGCGATAATCGCGCCTTCAGACAAGCCAATTGCCAGCGGGATCAGCGCGCAGATCGTCGCGACCGCCGTCATCAGGATCGGGCGCAGGCGGCGGTTGCCCGCCTCGATCAGCGCGTCGTGGGTGTTCATGTGGCGCTCGTGCTGGTTCGCCTGTACGCGGTCTATCAGCACGACCGCGTTGGTCACGACGATGCCGATCAGCATCAGCAAGCCGATCATTGCCGAAATACCGAGCACGCGGTTTGCCAGTGCTAGCAGGATTGCCGCGCCGACCGGGGCGACCATGATGCTCAAGATAATGTCGAACCAGTGAACCAGCGACCTAAAGGTGACGATCAGGATGAGGATCACCAACACGATAGCGATCACCATCGCGCGGGCGAGTCCGGAGAAGCCTTCGGTCTGCTGAGCCGTGGCGAAGCCCTCGCTGATCGTGATGTCGGCGGGCAGATTCGGCATGGCGTTGACTGCCGCTTTCGCCGCGCTGGTTACGCCGAGCGTGTTCTCGGTTTCGAGTTCGCCGGTGTAGCTCACCGCCGATTGCTCGTCGATACGTATGTAGGTTATCGGCGTCTGACTACCGCTCCCGGCAGTCGCTGCTGACGAGAGATTGCTGCTGACGTTGGTCAAGCCATCGACGCCGTTCAATGTTGCGATCACGTCGTCGTTGATGGCTTGCAGTTCCTCTTGCGGACCGGATAGAACCAGCGCGAATCCGCCGAAACCCTGCTCGCTGAGCGACGCCGCCGAGACCTGCACGTTGTCTACACCAAAGACGCCCTCGGCTTTGCCGCGAATAACCCCGGCGAGTTCGTCGAGCTGGCTCTGGCTTTCGACCGCAATCGTGACCTGCGCCACGTTCTCGCTGATCGACGAACTGCCGAGGATCAGGCTTTCCAGCCCGCCGCCGCTGCCAATCGTCGTCTGTACCGTGCCCAGTTCACCCTGCGGCAGGTCGGTCTTCAGCACGTTCTCGAACTGTTCGACTAGCGCATTCGTATCCGCGATCTTGGTGCCACTCGGCAGGTTGATCGACACGCTGATCTGCGGCTCGCCGAACGAAGGCAGAAATGCTTGCGGGCGGGTAGCGAACAGCACCATCCCAAACAGGAAGGTGATCGCCGCCGCGACCAGCACGATGACGCGATGCGACGGCTTATCGAGCGACCAGTGAAGCGCCGGACGATAGAGGCGTTCGAGCCAGCTTTCGTGCTCGCCGCTGATTTCGCGCTCGTCCAGCAGCAGATACGCCAGCACTGGAACGACCGTGATCGCGACGACGAACGACGAGAGCAGCGCGTAAGTCACTGCCAAACCGAAGGGCAGGAAGAATTCGCCGATGATGCCGCCGGTCAAGCCGAGCGGGAGGAAGACGACCACCGTGATCACCGTCGCAGCGAAGATCGCGACCGACACGTCGCGCGTGCCGGTGATGATGGCGGTCTTTTTATCGCCGCCCGCTTGCACCTGTCGGAAGATGTTCTCCAGCACGACAATCGAGTTGTCGACGACGCGCCCGATGGCGACGGTCAAGCCGGAGAGCGTCATAATGTTGAGCGTGATGCTCGCCGGGAACAGCCGGAGCAGGAAGGTCACGAACTGCGAACTATCGGCTGAACCGGCGAGCGCGCCGTGTACCGCGCCCGGCAGCCAGCGCATCAACGTCAGCGCCATTAACACGGAGAGCGGGATACTGACGGCGGTCACGAGCGTGCTGCGCCACGACGGATAGGGCAGCTTGACCGGGAGCAGCAGAATGCCCACCCCCGCCAGTACCCCGGCGATCAACAGCACGCGGACAATCACGTTGATTTGACCGAAGGCGGCACCGAGATCGCCGCCGGTCGCGCCGGAGTTGGAGAGCGTGAACAGCGCGATCCCCACGAGGAACAGCACGATGATCACTGCGCCAGCGATCCGGCGCGGGCGGCTGCTCCACGTTCCGCTGCTGAGGAAGATCAGGATCACGAGGACCGCGAAGATCGCGCCTAAGCCGCCCTCACGAGCGACGCCGCTGATCAACTCCTCGACGAAGCTCGCTTGCTCGAAGGCGACGTTGACGTGGATATTGGGATTATCCTGCACCATTGCGTGCAGGGCGTCGTCGACAATGTGGAAGGCTTCGACGTTGTTAGCGTCGCTGGTCTTGTAGACGGTGACGACGAGGCTCGGATTCCCGTTGAGGCGGGTGACGTTCTCGGTGGGAATAAACGGCGCCGCACCTGATGCAATTCGATCCTGCACGTCTTGGGGCAGCGTAGCGACGACGTTGGGCGAGAGCAGTTGCAGCGCCTCGATCCGCAGGTCGTTGAGGAAGTTCGGGTCGCGCTGCACCATGTAAGCGACCGCTTCGGGGCTGAGACCGCCCATCAAGTTGGGCGCGAACGCTGCGCCCTGCGCGCTGTCGAACAGGCTGTTGATGAAGTTGGTCGCGCTGGGGAAGAAGCGGAACAGGTCGTCGGCGCTGTCGAGTTCGACGCCCATGAAGCTGCCAATTGTCCCCCAGTCCGAATTGAGCGCCGGAGCGTTCGGGTCGGGCGGCTCGACTTGGGCGGTCTGTGAGCCGAGTCCTTCGACGGCGGACGGCTGTTCGCCGCTCGCTATCGCCTGTACCTGCGCGGCGGTGTCGGCGGGCAGGTTGGCGATCACGTCGGCGGGCACCAGCTGGAGCGCTTCTGGTGACAGTTTGAGCAGCACCGCCGGGTCGAGGTTCTGGAAGAAATCCGGCTCGTGGATCAGGAAGTAACGGATCGTGCCGGTCGAGAGGCTGTCGAACAGGCGAGTTTCGTACCCGGCGAAGCGATCCGGCACGTCGGCGTTCATCTGGTTGAGGACGCTCGACGGGCTGCCGCTGCCGAGGTTGACAATATCTTGAGCCGACTTCAGCGGCGCGGCGCTGAACTGCGGTTGGTTGGCGAGATTGTTCCAGACGGTATCCAGCGGCGGCGCGACGTCGGGCAGCGCCAGTACCTCATCGGAGAATGCGTCGTAGACGCCCGATTGCAGCTCGCCCAAGAAAGTCCGGTCGTGATCGATGATGAACTGGATCGCGTCGGGGCTGATCTGCTTGATTAAACCAGCCGTGCCGCCGGGGATCGGGATCGACGGCGAGCCTTCAGGCAGCGAGGACGGGTCGTTGAGCAGGATCAAGAAGTTGAAGAACTGCCCCGCGCTCAAGCTGCTCGATCCAAGCTGGCTGGCGAAGTTTTCGGGAAGCTGCAAGTTGATGAGATCATCGGCGGTGTTGAGTTCCATGCCCAGCGCGACGCCCATGAAGTTGAACAGCGGCGGCAGCGCGGGACCTTCGGGGATCGGCTCGGCAGTGGGCACCGGCGTCGCTTGCGCGGCGGTCGTGTCGGATTGCGTCGTTGCTTCTGCGGGCGCACCACTGGTTTGATCCGTCGGGAGCGCCGCCGTCCCCGAAATACTGTAAGTTGCCAGCGGGAGGTCGTCGAAGCTGAAGGTGATCAACTGCGGCGGCTGAATCTTCCACGCTGCCGGGAGATCAACCGGGGCGGGGTCGGCGTTGGTGCCGGTCAGGGCGCGCGCCAGCGCCTTTGCCGCCAGCTGGTCGCGGGTGATGGCGTCCAGATTGGCGATGTAATCGTCGGGCAGCGCGGCGAACACGTCATCCGGCATCGCGGCGAGTTGTTCGGCTTTGAAGTAGTTGACCATCGCCGGTTCGATGGCGAGCATCTGCGTGATCACGTCCGGCGTCAGGTCGTCGGTCTGTCCGAGCGCGCCGACGATCCTGCCGCTATCGACGAACTCGTTGAACAGCGCGCCGGTGCTGCGCGTGAGCGTCCGCATCTCGCGCAGGTCGCGGGCGTCTTTGAAGCGATCCATTTGCCAGCTTGCCGGTAGGGCAGGCGGCGCTGTCGGAATGTCGACGGTTTCGCCCGCCAGTTGATCGACGGCGCTCTGGTTGAGCGGTGCGCTGATCCCGGCTTTCGCCGAGGCGATTTGCCAGACTTCCGGCGTCAGTTGCAGCAGCAGACTGGGCGCGTTGATTGCGACCGCCTGCGGCGTGGCTGCGGCTTCGCCGTCGCCCGGCAGCGCTTGACCGCCGCTGACCGAAACGCTGGCGATCTGCGGAATCGATTCGAGCGCGGGCACGATTTCCTGCTCGACGACTTGGCGCAGGGCACTTTCCTGTCCCGCTGATTCTTGCACCTGTCCGGCGAGATATGCCAGCAGCGTCTTGACGGTCTGGTCGGGAAGCGCCCGCCAGACGTCCGGCGAGAGTTGGAATAGGAAGTTTGAATCGTTTTCGGCGAGGTAGATCAGCACGTCCGGCGTCATCTCGCCGAGCAGCCGATCCGCGAATGCCTGCGGGTCTTCGCCATCCGGCGGCGCGATCCGGCGGGTGGGGAGCCAAACGCTGTCGAGCGCGGCTTGAATCTTGCCGCGCAGTCGTTCTTGATTGACACCAAAGTCGTTGCGGGCGGTGATTACAGAACCAAACGCGCCGGTAGTCGTCGACTCAAGGTTGACGACCTCGTCCACCTTGGTGAGCGCGTCCTCCATACGCTTTGTCAGCACAGTTAAGACCTGATCGCTGGTCATGCCGGACGCTTGCGCAAGGATGATGGTCTGCGGGAACTCAATCGAGGGGATCAATTCTTGCTTGAGTTGGGTGATAGCAATGATACCGGCAATCGAGACCAGCACGACCAGCACCAACGTAATGGCGCGGAAGCGCAGTGATAACGCGGTCAAGCCTCTGAACAAAGACTTCATTGACGAACTCCTGAGAGCGTAGTGGTCGAGAGATGGGCTATATTAGGATGTACTGGGCTGGAAATCTAGCCGGACAGTAGCAAACACCCCTTATTGTACTGGTAAAATTGTGTGAAGAAGCATGAATTTGTGAGATTTCTCACCAACCGCCCGCTTATGCGACACAACGAGAGTAAGTGGCGCTCAGGGTGTTAGAAATTCGTGAGCACTGTGACGCAAATTGGCTCCGCTTCATTGCGGACTGCTGCGGTTAATGATTAAATGAAGGTGCAGTAACAAACCGCCGACCGGAAAGGGAACTTCCAGCACATATGCCTCTCGATGCCAGCTTCCACGAAGACCTGACGCGCTTTATCCCCGCCGCTTTGCAGGAGCGTTTGCCTAGTCCGCTGGCGATCACCGAGGCGCTCCAACACCTGAACAGTCTCCACAAGGCGCTGACGTCGTTTCTGCCGCTCTACATTGCTGAGGGCGAAATCTGGCGTGCGCCGGACTACCGCGCGCTGCGGCAGGGTACTTTCATGTTCGCGGACGTGTCCGGCTTCACGGCACTGTCGGAGCGCTTGGCGCAGGAGAACAGCGGCGATGGCGCTGAAATCCTGACCATTGTCATGAACGACTATTTCGCCGAAATGCTGGAAATTCTGGCGAAGTCCGACGGGCAACTGCTCAAATTCGCGGGTGATGCGCTGCTCGTCCTTTTTCCGGCTTACGACGATGACCTTGCCGACCTCAACAAAGCGATCCGCGCCGGGTGGCGGATGCAGCGCGCGATCACGCGCTTCCAACCGATCAGCGATCCGCGCCTCGTCGCGCTGCTAGGTGGCGAGCAGTCGTTTCAACTCACCATGTCGATTGGCATTGCCCGCGGGAAGCTGTTCGAGGCGTTGGTTGGCAATAAAGTCCAGCGTGACCATTTGATTCAAGGCGATCTGCCGGGTCAAGCGATGGCGGCGGAGGCGGCGGGCGTGCGCGACGAAGTGATCGTCGACCGCACGCTGGCGGAGCTGCTCAAGGACGACTACCAGCTTCAGCCGCTCGGCGACCAGTTCTATCAAGTGGTCGACAATCAAGGCAGCGCGCTGGACGACTATGAATTTGAACTCGTGCGCCGCCGCCGCCCTAAAACGTCGACGGTGTTCGACCTTTCGGCGACGAGCCTGGTCGAGCATCTGCGCTTGCAGCTCGAACGAGTCTATTCGGTGAGCTGCTACGTCGCGCCATCGATCCTCAACGAACTGATCCTCAGCACCGATTATCACTTGCGCAGCGAAAACCGCTACACGACGACGCTGTTCATCTATGCGACCGGCTTTGCCGAAATGCTCCGTGACGTGGGCGAGGAACACCTCGACGTAGTGGTCAGCCTGATGGAGCGTTATTACAGCATGGTGCAGCGCGTGATCACCTCGCGCGGCGGCACGCTCACCCGTACCGATCCCTATAACTTGGGCATCAAACTGCTGGGGACGTTCGGCGCGCCGGTCGCGCACCCGGACGACCCGGATCGCGCGGTCGACGCCGCTTTGGAGATCAATCATCAATTGGCGCAGTACAACCAGCGCTTGCTGGAAGAACTCGCGCCGGAATTCCATCGCCATCCCTTCGTGACCCAGCGCATCGGCATCACGCTGGGCGTGATCTTCGCGGGCGAAGTCGGCTGGAAGGCGCGCCGCGAGTACACCGTGATGGGCGACGAGGTGAATCTCGCCGCCCGGTTGATGACGAAAGCGCAGCCGGGCGAGATTCTGATCGGACCGCGCATCTATCTCCGCGTCCGCGAGTCGTTTGACACTGAGCCAGTCGAGCCGCTGAACCTGAAGGGGAAAAGCCAACCGGTGCAGGCGCATCTGGTGCATAACGTCGCGCTGCCGACCATCAACATGGATTTCTCGTCGCAGATGCCATTCATCGGGCACGACGTGTTCATGCTCTCGCTGACCTACACGCTCAAGCAGGCGATGGGCAGGCGGCGGCGGGCGGTCGCGCTGGTCGGCGATGCCGGTATCGGCAAGACGCGCATCGCGCAGCAGCTTGTCAAAGCAGCCGAAAGTTCAGGCTTTACGGTCGCGTGGGCGACCTGCACGTCGCGCAGCGGGCGCAAAACGTCGTGGGCGACGCTGATCTCGCAGTTGATCGGGGTCGATCTGGCGGCGCCGACGGTGGAATCCCGCCAGCGCTTGCACGACTGTCTGGTCGATCTCGACCTACTTGATTTGGAGACCATGATTGATGATTTGCTCTACGACGTGCCCGCCGGCGAGTCGGGGATGTTCGGCGCGGCGCGCCGCGCCGCTGGCGATCAGCCAGTGGGCAAGGGCGAGGGCAAGCACGCTGGACCGCGCGTTGGCTTGGCGGAAGGCGTCGTTCGCTTCTTGGCAGCCTTTGCCGATCAGACGCCGACCCTGCTCGTGATCGACGATCTGCATCAAGAGAATGCGCAAGCGCTTTATGTGCTCAGGCACGTGCTGGACGAGATCAAGCAGGCGAAACTGGTAATCGTCGTCACCTACGAGCCGACACTGAACGTCGATTTGGACATGCAAACGCTGACTGTGCCGGATTTGAACGAAGAGGAAACGGATCAGGTCGCGCTGGCGATCCTGCACAGCAGCGAACTCGGTCCCCGGCTCAAAGCGCTGCTCTGGGAGCGGTCGAGCGGGCGTCCGCTGTTTATCGAGGCGCTGCTGCGTAAGCTGCTGCAAGCAGGCTACGTTGACCGCGCGCAGGGCTATGCCGAACTCAAGCCTGACGCTGACCCTGACATGGTGCCCGACGACGTGCGCGAATTGGTCGTCAGCCGGGTGGACAGCCTGCCGCCGGAGACACAGGCACTCCTGCGCGGCGCGGCGGTACTGGTCGAGGACTTCACCGCCGAGGCACTGCTGCCCCTCAGCGAAATCGACGATCCCGCGCAGGTGCAGGCGATCCTCGACGACCTGTGCAAGGCGCAGATTTTCGAGCAGCTCGACGCGGACGTCTACCGCTTCCGGCACGGGCTGACGCAGAGCGTGATCTATGAAAGTCTATCGCGGGCGCAGCGCTTGAAAGTCCACCGGATCGCCGTAGAATATTGGCGAGCGCATCCCGAATTCACCTATCAGCCGGTCGTGCTTGCTTATCATTTGATGAAATGTGGGCTGCTGCCAGCGGCGATAGAAGTCGTCACGACCGCCGCGCAGATGGCGGAGGCGAATGGCAACCTCGACCGTGCGGTTGAACTCTATGCCCACGCCTTGACCATCTTCCCCGACGAGCATAGTATCAGCGCGCAGCTTGACCGCTTGGCGCAGTTGCAGCGCGATCAAGCGTGAAGCAGTTTATGTCGATCATCGAGAGATTGAGAGCTGACGTGCGTTCTGATGTTGAGCGAGAGAAATTGTTTTTAATCCAGAACAACACTGATTGGCTTAAACCCACGACTCAAAGAACATAGACCATGAATTTATTGAGTGATGAACTATTGGCACGACAGGCTCAGTTGGGCGACAAGCAGGCATTTTTCACGCTCTATAACCGGTATCTCAACAAGGTCTACAACCGGGTCAAGAGCAAAATTCCTGCGCAAGAAGCGGAAGACGTCACCCAAGACGTATTCTTCGCCGTTTCGCGGTCGCTCAAGAGCTACAAGCAAGAAGCGCGCTTTAACACTTGGTTGTATACCATCGTCAACCGCCAGATCGCGGATTTTTACCGGCGGCGCGGGCGACGAAGTAATCCGGTCGAAGTCGAGGTCGACCTCGAAAACGGCGAACGAGTGGCGTCGTCGTTTGACAGCGGTGACATCGACCAGCGCTTGCTGATTCAGCGGGCGCTGGACAGCCTGCCGGATCACTACCAAGAAATAATCTTAATGCGCTTTGCCGATGGTTTGACGTTTAATGAAATCGCACAGGAACGTGATCAGTCGCTCGAAGCGATCAAGTCGCTTTATCGCCGCGCGATTCAAGCGGCGAGAACAGCAATGGATGAGGCTTAAGGTATGGATAAACTGGACGATGAACTCGCTGGAGCAACCGACGCGCTGCTGAGCGGGAAGAGTATGCCCATACTATCCGAAGAAAATCGGCAGCTAGGCGAGGTTCTGCGCCAGCTTTACCGGGCGATTGAGCCGGACGCGCCGCCGAGTCCTGCTTTTGCGGCTCGTCTGACGCAGATGCTCGACACCGAATGGGAACGCGCGCACAAACCGACGCTGCGCTTGGTTGACCGTCCGTCCGTGCGCCTCGCCGGTTTGGCAGCGGCGGTCGTGCTGGTGTTGGGCGCGCTGTTGGTGCTCGCCGTCCCTGATTCGAACCAACCCCTGCAAGCAATGGCAATCGGCATGAGCGACGGCGCGGCGATCATCGTCCTGCTCGGCGTCGCTGCGGCGGCAGCGCTGTTTTACTGGCGCAGTCGGCGCTAATCTGAGCCTTCGACTTTCCGCAAAAACAACTCAATCGAGAGTGATCCGCACGGCGGATGCGTCAGCCGATAACCGTAGGGGCACGATATATCGTGCCCCTACGCTGCTGGATTCGATCCATTTGCCTCTCCTATGTTCGCTGTGAGTTGCGATCTGCATTTCGCTGGTCAATAATGTGGGGTGTGCAAGAAAGGTGTGCTTGTGACTGCGCTGGCTGCCTACGCGATAACCCTACTGATTCCGCCGCTCGCGTTTTACGCGATTTATGCACTCGATCTGTTCAAAACCTCGAAACCCCGCATGTTGGCGATCTGCGCGTTGTGGGGCGCGCTCGTCGCTTATCCGCTGGCGGCGCTGATCAACGGCGAACTTCACGCGCTGATCGGCTACACGCTGGTCGTCAGCTTCACCGCGCCGGTGATCGAGGAAGTCCTCAAAGCGCTGGTGCTGTTCTACTGCACCCGGCAGCCGAGCTTTACCTATTTCGTCGACGGCGCGGTTTACGGCTTTGGCGTCGGCATCGGTTTCGCCATGTTGGAAAACTTCGCCTACGTGAGCGCGTCTCCGTCGTTGGCGTTGGCAGTCACGCGCGCTCTGTCCACCTCATTGATGCACGCCATGACCAGCGGCATCGTCGGGATTGGCTTGGGGCGGCTGCGGCGGACGCGCGCCCCGCTGCTGCCTTTATTCGCCATCGGCTTGGCAATCGCCTTACACGTCGCCTACAACAACACGGTCAACGCCATCACGGGAGTCAATTTGCTGCTGTTCGCGGTCGCCATCGGCGTTGGCGGCGCGGCGCTGATCGGTTTGCAGATCGTCTACGGACTACGACAGGAGAAAGCGCGCTTCAATGAGACGCTCGGCTTGGCAATCGACGTGTCGCCGGGTGAGCGACAGGCGATCCAGCGGCTCGGCGGCGCGTCGATTGCAACGATCCTCGCCGAACTGCGGCGGACCTTCGGCGAGGCGAATGTCGAATTGATTGAGCGCCTGCTGGTGACGCAAGCGAACATCGGCATTTTGGAGAATAACCTCGCCTCGTCGAACGTCAGTCCGCGCCTGCGCGAAGCGTGGACAGCCGAGATCGCGCAGCGACAGGCGGAGAGCCAAGCGCTGCGCCGCCAGATGGGGCGCTCGGTGCTCGCCTACCTGCAAGACTTATTCCCAACTCAAGACAGCGCTATGTGGGACGATCTTCAGACCCAGTTCGCGGCGCACGACCCGACGCTCGTTCATACCTTCGACATGTTCATGCGCTTGAGCGGGCTGGCGTACAAGTTCACGCCGGAGCAGCTTGAAGCGATGGCGGAACGCCTCAGCCGGATCGACATCTTCCGGCAGGTCTCGCTGGCAGACCTCGAAAACCTCAGCCGCGCCATTGAGGTCGAGCGCCACGCCGATGGCACGCTGCTGTTCGACAAGGGCGACGAGGGCGACGCGATGTACCTAATCGAGGGCGGCGCGATTGCGATTTACGCGCTTGACCACGCTCAGCACGAGCAGCACTTGCGGACGTTTGGCGTCGGGCAGGTGGTCGGCGACTTCGCCGTGCTCGATGGCGAGCGCCGCTCGGCGCGGGCGCGGGCGCAGGGCGATCTCTCGGCATTCGTGCTGCGGCGCGAAGTGTTTCAGATGTTCATCCAGAGCCGCCCGCAGGTGATCCTTGCCGTGCTGGTGGTGCTGGCGGAGCGGGCGCGCTACACGACTCGCGCCGTCGAGTCGACTATCGAGACCTTGAGCGGCATCGCGCACGGCGAGTACGTCGCTGCTTCGGTGGCTCCTGTTCCCATCGAAGTCGAGCCGGTGACGGAGATCGCGCCCAACGTCCCCACGTTGATCGGGGTGCTGCTGGCGCGGCTCTCGGCGCGGCTGGCGCTGCTGCGCAGCCATGATCGCGCGGAGAACGTCTCGTGAGCGCGGGCGACGAACTCCGGCGCTTCGCGGTGTTTGAGCGGCTGGCTGCCCCGGAACTCGACGCGCTGGCGGCGTCGATGCACCGGCGAACCTTTCCGGCTAATACGCTGCTGTTCCGCAAAGGCGATCCCGGCGAGACCATGCTGTTGATCTGCGGCGGCGAAGTCCGCATCTTCATGCACGACGAAAGCGGCAACGAAATCACGTTTCGCCGCTTGGGAGTCGGGCAGATCATCGGCGAGTTCGCCCTGCTGGATCAGAAGCCGCGTTCGGCGTCCGCTGTGGTCACGACGCCGCTGGAGACGCTGGTCTTGCAGCGCGAGGATTTCTTGCGGCTGATTCAGCAGCGTCCATTGGTCGGCGTGGAGTTGATGCGCGGGCTTGCCGAGCGCATCCGCTATGCGACCAGCTATCTCGAACGACTGTATGATGTGCTTGAACTGCTTGCCAACCGCGAATACGAAGTCGCTATCCGCGAGCTGGCGATCAGCGCTGGCGAGGACGAGATGCAGCAGTTGATCGCGGCGTTTCTGACGCTGGCGCGGCGTGCTCCGACGCAGAACGCGCCAGCGCCGGACGGGTACAAAAAGAAACCCCTCGCGTAAGGGGCTTTTCAAGACGGGCGGTTTGGAAAAGTGACTGCACTAGCCCAGCAGCATGTCGGCGACGCGGCGCATCTTCTGGGTGATCGGGTGGTCGGGGAAGCGGAGCACGAAGACACCGCTGCTCGCCAGTACCATCATCTCGTCAGAGTGGGGCAGCACCGCGCCGACCTGACAGTTGTAGGCTTTCTCGACCCGCGCCTTCACTTCGTCGAAGTCGAGCGAAGTCGGCGTTTTGTTGACGATCAGCAGCATCCGGGGCACGTCCAGCTTGCGAGCGACCTCGACCGTGACGCCGGTGCCCTGATAGTCCTGCTGGTCGGGGCGCATGATGATCGCCAGCGCGTCGGAGATCGCCACCGAGAGCAGCGTTTCCTCGTTCAAGCCGGGATGGGTATCGATCAACAGCACGTCGAGCTTGAGATCGCGGACGAGGTTCTGAAAGCCGTCGTTGAGCAGCCCGACGTCGTAGCCTTCGCGCAAAATCCGCGCGATTTCGCCGACCTTGATGCTGGAAGGGATCAAGAAGACCTTGCCCCCTTCCGGGATCGCGCCCGCGCCACCCTGCAAATCGCTGTTGAGCATCGCGGTGACGTCGTAAGCGGCTTTGTCGATCTCGATTTTGCCCCACAGATAATCGTTCAGTGAATACTTGATGTCGTCTTCGTGCAAGCCAAACAGGACGTGGATTCCGGGTGAGTTGATGTCGGTATCGATGACGCCGACGCGCAGTCCTTTTGCGGCGAAAAGCGCCGAGAGGTTCGCCGTCGTGTTCGATTTTCCCGTGCCACCACGAAAAGAGTGAACAGAAATGATTTTAGACATGAGGAACTCCTGTAGGCGTCATGGACTGAATCTGCGACCGTAATAGGGTTAATGTTACCTGTTTTCCGCCGCGCCAGCCAATCGCTTCTCGATTAACCCCTACGCAGCAAACAGGGCGAACCGATTTCGCCCTGTTGAACGATCATGCACTATTGTACAAGCGATTGTGCCAAAAGCGCAGCGTTTTAGTGCTGCCGGGGGTTAGTCGTCGATGAGAGCGTCGAACAAGCCGGTGCGCCGGGCGGCGCTGCTGGCGTCGCGCTTCGGTTCGGGCGCGCTTGGTTCCGGGTCGCAGATACAATCCCAAATCTGCTGAGGCAGACGGCGCTTGCCGCTTCGCTCCACCGGCAGCGCGCAGTTATCCGGGTCTGCCTGCAAGTTGAGCGACAACGGCTGTGGAATGGTTTCAAGTTCGAGCGTATCCCAGAACTGGGGATTCTGGCTCGCGGTTTTCTCGCCCGGACTGACGCGGTAGAAGTCCTGCTGATCGCGGTTCTGTCGAACCAGCCAGTGAATGTCGGTGAGATGATCGAGCGCGGCGTTGAGCTTGTCGTCGTCGAGCTTTTGCTCGGAGACAGCGTCGCGCAGTTGCGGGTAGGAGATGGGGGTTTGGCGGAGGACCAACCGCACGATGCAGCGTTCGACGGAGGGCAAATCCATGAAGTCGATGACGTTAAATCCGGTGTTCACCGCTGCGCTCCTCGGTTGCGCCTGACGATCTACTTTCTCATTATATACGAATTTTAGAAATTCTCGCGCCTTGGCTCACATTTTCTACAAATGTCATAACCAGAAGGGGAGCATCGTCTCGACGGTGGCGGGCATGACGCCGCGCACGATCCCATTCTCGATGGGGTCGGCGTTGTGGACAGTGACCGGCAGTTTCGGTGGTTTAAGCGCCCCGTAGTGCAGCAGCGTGAACAGCAGCACCGACTGGATCGCATCCTCGATGGCGAGCGGCGCTTCGCAGCGCAGGTGCAGCGGCTGGAGGCTCGATTGGGACGTCTGCACAAACGCCTCGGTGCTGCTCAGCTTGAGGACGTTGCCCCACGACGGCGGCTCAATTTTGCCCGCGTTCAGGGCATACATGCGCGGGACGCCGGAACGGATCACCTCGACCGGGTAGAGTGTGGCGTCGAGTTCGTCCTCCCAACTGCCGAGCGCGCGGAGCGCCTCACGACGCAGAGTGCCGTCGCCGTGGACGATGATCCGCTGCTTGGCGAGCAGGTCGCGCGGGAGCAGCTTGTCCAGCAGCGCGTCAGGGACATTGCCATCGT
The DNA here is from genome assembly GCA_963826685.1 of uncultured Chloroflexia bacterium. GTDB lineage: Bacteria > Chloroflexota > Anaerolineae > Aggregatilineales > Phototrophicaceae > Flexifilum. The sequence continues at coordinate 878,490 of CAWGYC010000017.1, forward strand.
CGGTGGGACAGCTTGCCAACACGCCCCGCAGCAGTCTTCCGTCGCTGGAATAAATCCGCGCGACGCCGGTCATGGTCTCACCGTCGCGCTTGCTCTGCTGGATCAGGCTTAAGCCGACCACCCGGTCGGCGTAGGGCAGCGGATCGGCGAGCAAATAGGGTGCAGCCCCCGCACGGGCGATCAGCCCCATGACGACGTTGGTCATGGCTTCGGGCTGGTCAAGGGTCGACGCGCTGATCGTCAGGCAGGGCAGTCCGCGCCCGATGACCTGCGTTCGAGCCGAACGGTCGCTGACGCCCTCGTCTTCTTCGTCGGCTTCGTCAGGGAGAAAGACCAGTACGAGGTCGGACGTCTCCTTTTGGAGCAGGCGCACGGCGCTTTCGAGGTTCGCCTGCGAGATCACGCGCATGTTGCGCTCGCGCACGACTTCGAGCGCTAGCTTATAGTCGTGCTCTAGCACGCGCTTGAGCGCTTCGAGGAACAAGTCGACTTCCTCGCCCAGCGTGTTGATCACGACGACCCGGAGCGGCTCGCTCTTCAGACGCTCCGGGAGGCTTTGCGCACCGCAGTCGACGAAGTCGGCGCTGAGCTTTGCCGGGTTGAAAGGGCGCACCCGGTGATCGGCGAAAACCAAGTTGGGCTTGAGCGCTTTGCCGTGAAAGATTTCGGGCGCGTTCTGAGTGCTGTAGGCACTGCCGATCAGCTTGGCGTCTTTGATCACGTCGGCGACCAGCTTGACCATCTGGGCGTGGAGTGCGGGCTTGAGGTGCAGCGCCTTCTCGATTTGCGCGCGGTTGATCGCGAACTGGCTGATGTCTTCGGGGCGGATCACGAGGTCGAGCGCGTCGGCGGCGTAATCGTACTCGCGCGAACCCGCCAGCACGCGCACGACCCAATGATCGCCGGGGGCGGCTTCGGTGATGGCGCGGGTCGCTTCGCGCTGGGTCAGGTCGAGCAGGCGCTCGCGCTGTTCGTCCAGCTTGCCCACCAGCTTGATCACTTCGCCCTGCACCCGCGAAGTCTTGTCCGTCACCCACAAGCCGACGACCTCGGACGGCTTTTCGAGCGTATCGAGGTAAGCTTGCAAATCCGGCTCGTAGAGCAGGCGCGAGATCACCGAGACCGAGAGGGCGGGGGCAGCGTTGACTGACCACGTCCGCAGGTGATACTCGCGCTCGATGCGGGCGCTGCGGATGGTGTAGACCGTTCGCGCCAGCGCCTCAAGCAGGGTGTCTTCAACCAGCGCGACTGGCCCGCGCACGACGTAATCGGCGATCTCGTCCGCCGAGGGCTGCCAGTGGAAATCTTCCTCGACGCCCTCGATGTGTCCGAAGGTTCGACGCTGCTCGGTGCGGGCGGCGTCGAGCGCCATCACCAGCTTGACCGGGTTGGGCGGCGCATCGGTGATCAGCCGTCCGCTGCTGTAGACCCAGAATCCGCCGAAGGTTTCGCCCAACCACGCGGCAAGTTTCGTTCCTAAACGGCGCAGCGACTCGCCGCTGCCCACGCTCAAGCGATAGGCGGTCAGCGGGGGCAGCGCATCGGTCAGAATTGGAAAGACTTCGGCAAATAATTCTTGATCGGGCATAAGTCAGCCAGTAATGTCTGAATAATGCGCTTATTGTAACAGGAATGGAACAATTGTGCTACTTCTAGGCGATAGGTTTGCTCTCGTCGCTGCCCCAGTCCTTCCACGAGCCGTCGTAGACACTGCCACCATCGAGTCCAGCAGCGCGCAGCGCTAGCAGCCCGTAGCTCGCTGAAACCCCGCCGTTGCAGTAAAACACCACGTCCGACGAGTGATCGCTGATCCCGGCAGCCGCGAAATGCTTCCGCAGCGCGTCGGGCGGGAGCAGCGTGCCATCAGGAGCGAGCAGCGTAGGGCGCGGGACGTTGACCGCGCCGGGGATGTGCCCGAAGCGGTCGATCCGCGAAGCTTTCCCGGCGAATTCGTCGGGCGAGCGCACGTCGATCAACTGCTGATCGCCGTCGAGCCGCGCAAGCACCTGCGCGCCGCTGCGGAAGATCGCCGGGTTGGGACGGGCGACGAAATCCGTCGGAGCGATGGTCGGGATCGCGGCAGTCGTCGGTCGTCCTTCGTCGATCCACTTGTTCCAGCCGCCGTCGAGCACTGCCACGCCGCTGTGACCATAGTAGTTCAGCGACCACCACAGCCGCGCGGCGAACATGCCGTTAGCGTCGTCATAGGCGACGACGAAAGTCCCGTCGCTTACGCCGATTCGTCGCATGACGTCGGCATAGCGCTCCGGGGACGCGATTTGCGCGTGACGCGGATCGGAAGGGGACGTGATTTCTTTGACCCAATCGACGAAGACCGCGCCGGGAAGGTGGTTCTTCGCGTAGTCATCAGCATGATTGAAGTAATGGGGATGTGGCTCGGAAGCAGGCAGAACGTGCCCGCGAATATCCACGATCCGCAGGTTGGCGTCGCCCAGATGATCGGCGAGCCATCCCGTGCTGACCAGCAGGTTCTCGCTCATGGCGCGCTCTCCAGCTCGGCGAAGTCGTCAATTTCGACGCGGCAGCCGCTGGCTGCGGATCGGAGCATCGCCTCGATCACCGCGAGGTCGCGCAGGGCTTCGAGCGGCGGATTGCGGTGGGGCTGGTTCTCACGGATGGCGGCGGCGAAGGCGGCGAGTTCGCCGTTGACGTTTTTGCAGTCGCTCAAATCCTCGTTCCGCGTATCGCCGTGTGACGTGACCTCAAGGCTGCCGGTCCTCACGCGCACGACGCCGTCGTCGCCGACGACGGTCAGAGTGGTGGCGAAGGGGGCGCCCGCCGCATAGGTGACGCTGTAGCTGCCGATAGCGTCGTTCTCGAACCGGATCGCGGCGGTCAGCGTATCGGCAGGCGGCAGATCAGCACGGGTTTGCTTGACTTCGGCGCTGACGCTGGCGATCTCGCCAACGACTTGGCGCAGCGCGGCGACGTGATGGACGCCGCCGTCGAGCAGGAATCCGCCGGGGAACGTGCCGCTGCGCCGCCAGTCCGTGCCGTAATATTTGTTGCCGGGCAGCGTCGGCAGCAGCAGCGTCCACTGAACGAGGACGACCGCGCCGATTTCACCACTGCGAATTACCGCACCTGCCCGACGAAACAACTCCTCGTAGCGCCAGTTCTCCGCGACCATCCATATTTGATCGGCGTGTTCGCGGCGATAAGTCTGGAGTAGCCGGCGTCCGGTGGCGACGTCGGGCGCGAGCGGCTTCTCGCTGACGACGTGCTTGCCCGCGCGCAGCGACTTTTCAATGGCATCAGGCAGAACCTCAATTGGTAGGATCACGTCCACTGCCTCGATGTCATCGTTTTCAAGCAGAGCGTCAAGGTCAGTGTAGATTTGGGGACTGCCGGGGATTTGGGCGGCGAACGCCTCGGCATTGACGCGCGTGCGGCTGTAAACGGCGGCGATCTGGAAGCGGTCGCCGAGTGTTTGCAAGGCTGGCAAATGCGCATCTTGGGCGAACAACCCCGTGCCGATCAGCGCTAAACGAATCGGTTCAGACATAGTTCTCTCTCGCTATCTGGAAAGGCTCTGGGTATTATTCTACCCGCAATTGGAGCGAGATACCTGCAGGAGTGGAGATTGCGGTTTCCCCTGATGGCGGCGCTGGTGCTGCTGGCGCTGCCTAGTCTGATACAACCTGCTGACGCAGCGGATGGGCTGCCGCCTTGCGACGGACGGGCGACTAGCCTGTCCGAGCCATGGATCCGATCCGGCTTAGCTTGTCTTGAACAGGTGATCAACCAGCCGACCGCCGGAACGCTGGCGTTCACGGCGCTGGCTGCCGCGCCCGATGGCACGCTCTACGCCGCCCGTCCGCTGCATGGGCGAGGTCTACGCGATCACCGACAGCGACGGCGACCTGCTCCCCGACACGCCGCGCTTGATCGCTAGCGGGCTGACGCTGCCGAACGGGCTGGCGTTTCACGACGGCGCACTCTACATCGCCGGGGGAGCGCACGTCTATCGCTGGCAGGATGGAGTGCTGACGACGCTGGTGGACAATCTGCCAACCGGCGGCGGCTTCTGGACCGGCGGGATAGCGCTGGACGATACGCGGCTTTACGTCAGCACCGGTGCGCCCTGCGACTTCTGTGTCCCTGACGATCCAGCGCGAGGCGCGGTGCTGAGCTACGCGCTCGACGGGAGCGACCGCCAAATCGTCGCGACCGGGCTGCGCCAGCCGGTCGATTTGACCTTCGCGGACGGCGATCTGTGGGTGACGGACAGCGCCCGCACGAGCTTATTCGACACCCCTGATCTCGACGAAGTGGATCGCGTGTCGCCGGGCGCGAATTTCGGCTTTCCCTACTGCGTTGGCGCTAATGTGCCTGACCTGCCGGGTTTCGACTGCTCGACGGCTGCGCCGCCTGTCGTCGCGCTGCCGACCGCTGGCACGCCGACCGGGATCGCCTCCTATCGCGGTGACGCGATCCCGGCGCTGCAAGGCAAGCTGATCGTCGTGCTTTACGGCTCGTATAATCAGCTCGACCTGCGCGGCTATGCTGTCGTCGCCGTCGATCCGCTGGCGGGGACGGTCGCGCCGCTGATTCCCGCGAAGCCCGACGACAGTCCATGGTCTGATTTCACCGTTCAAGCGATGAATTACCGGGGCAGCGGTTTTTATCCGCAGCGCCCGCTTGACGTCGCCGTGACCGATCAAGGTTGGGTCTACGTCAGCATCACCGATGGACGCATCCTTGCCTTACGCCCCTGAGACCTGCCGATGCCTTACTGGATAACCGATAGCCTCGCCGGAATTCCGGCGTTTTTGTGGATTTACGTCGGACTTGGCGGCTTGTGGTCGCTGGCGCTGCTGCCCCGCGCTGAGTGGCGACGGCGCGTACAGATCATCGCCGTCGCCTTCGCGTTGGGACCGATGCTGCTGACGCTGTGGATGTTGGTGTTGGGCATGATCGGCGCGATCAACGGGGCAGCGCTGCTGACTGACCTCAACGTGAACGGCGGTACGCTGGTGCTGGCGCTGATTGCGCTGGCGCTGGTCGCGCGCAAATGGCGGCAGCCGGTCGCCACGGCGGTCGAGCGCGATCCTTTGTTGGCGGACGAGCGCTTGCTGATCGTTCTGGTGATCGTGGCGTTGGTCGTCCGCTGGATCATCACGGCTTACTGGCCCTTCACCGCCTACGATGCCCTATGGGTCTACGGCTACGAGGGACGGCTGTATTCGCTGCTCGGCAACATCCCGCAGCAGATCGGCTACTATCCACCGTTCTTGCCGCTCCAGTTCGCCTACGCGCAGTTGGGCGGCATCAGCGATCACGCGGCGCGAGCCGTGCTGCCGTTCTTGCACCTCGGCAGCATCTTGGCGACCTACGTCCTCGGCTCGCGGCTGATCAACCGGCGCACCGGCATCATCGCGGCGGCGATCTGGGCGCTCTATCCGCACGTCGGCGAGTGGGCGCGGATGGGCGACCTTGAAGTTCCGCTGGCGTTCGCGTTCACGTTGGCGGCGGCGTTCTTCTTGCTGGCGTGGATCGGCGAAGAATCACGCCGTCGCAACGCCTTGATCGCCGGGCTGCTGTTGGGCGTCGGCATGTGGATCAAGCCGACGATGGGCGCGTTCATCCTCGGCATGGGGCTGCTGCTGCTGATCGACCTGCTGCGCGTTCGCTTCGACTTCGCCCGCTGGCGCCCGCGCTTGGAAGTCGCGCTGCTGACCGGAATCGCGGCGGTGCCGCTCGGCGGGGTCTGGTATCTGCGAAATTTGCTGCTCGGTCACGCGGCGGTAGTCTTCCCGACTCCTTACTGGCAGACGCTGGCGCAGCGCGGCGGGCGAGAATTTGGCTGGCTGCTGGTCGCGCTGATCGCGTGGGCGATCCTGATGGTCGTGCGCTATCCACGCTATCGCTGGCGCGTCGGTGGGGTAGGGCTGGCGCTGGTGCTGCTGGCGCTGCTGCCGTCGATTTTGTCACCGCGCCGCCTGACGTGGATCGAGTTCGTTCTGTTGGGCGCTGGCTTGATCTTGCTGGCGATCAACGCGCGGCGTGCTGCCCGTGATCTGTGGGGTGACGATCTGCGAGCGACGGCGGCGAAAGTTGGCTGGGCACTGGCGCTGGCGCTGCCTTACTTCCTGACGTGGTTCTATTCCTACAGCTATCACTTTCGCCTCGCCTTCGCGGTTGTCCCGCTGATGATCCTGCCGACGGCAGTTGTGTTGGCACGACTAATTACTCCGGATCGCATCGGGCGCGGCGCGCGGCGGATCGCTTATTTCGCCGCCATCGTGTTGATCGCCTATCCGGGGATCGTCGCGGCAGTCCGCGACTTGAACGGCGGCGTCGGTTATCTGTGGACGAACAAGTATCCCGACGACACTGCCCGCTATCGCTCCGGCAACGCGGCATTGATGAACGTGGTCGATGGGCTGAACGTTTGGCATGATGACCATCCCGGCGAAGTGCTGATCGTCGACGCGCCGGGACTAGATCGGCTGCCGTTCTTCTTCCCGCTCGACGACATTCGCGTCGACGACGCGCCGACCCGCCTCTCTCAGCTGGAGGGCGTCGATTACTTCATTTACGCGACGCCGGAAGCGCAGAACGACTACGATAACGTGCCGCCGACTGAAAATCAGGTCTTGGGCGCGCTTGACCGCAAGGACATCATGCGCCGGGCGTGGGGGATGGACGACGGGATATTCCGTTACGACGTCTACGAACTGAATCTCGGGAATCGCTGGATCGCGCCGATACCCAACGGCGTCGAAACCCATGACGTGGTGATCGGCGGCTTCGCCCGTTATCTTGGCTACGACATCGGCGGTCTAGACTTGTGGCCCGGTCGCAAAGTGATCGCGCACCTAGATTGGCAGGTGATCGCGCAGCCGACCGACGATTACTCGATCCTCATCCACCTGCGCGACGGCGACGGAAATCTGATCGCGTCGTGGGATGGTCCGGTTGCCGAGGGCGAGCATGGCTACTACTCGACCTTAGTCTGGGAGCCGGGCGAGTACATCAGCGACGAGCGCGCGATCAAGCTGCCGGACGGCGTTGATCCGGTGGGTGAAGGCTACCGCCTCGTGATTGGCATTTACAACACGCGCACGGGCGAACGACTGCCCGTCACCGTCGACGGCAAAGCGGCAGGCACCGACTACCAAATTGAGAACCGGATTAATTTATTGGCACAGCCGCCGAGCTAAGGGTGTGAAATCCGAACGAATGGGTTATGATAGAGTTACAGTTTGCCTACGTCAGTAGCGTGCTTCCCTGTAGCTTATCACGGGATATTCAATGCCTGAGAATAACGGTGTAACGACCCAAGTTGTCGAGGCGCTCCAACAAACCGCGACCGAAGCGCGGCAGCTTGAAGCGATTTTTGATCGCCTCCTCCAAGTGCTCACCCAAAACGGCTTTCAAATTCAGGTCGATCTGGTCGCCGTCGCCCAGAAGATGTACCAGCGTCTCGACGCTGCCCAAGCGCAGGCAGAAGGTATGGGGCGTCAGCTTGAGCAGTTGGAAGAACTGATGCGGACGTTTACGCTGATTACCGGGTCGCTTGAACTCGACCTCGTGCTCGAAGAAGTGATGGATACCGTCATCCGGCTGACCGGAGCCGAGCGCGCCTACTTGATGTTAAGCAACAAGGAGACGTCGGAACTCGACCTCGCCGTCGCTCGCAACTGGGGCAAAGAGAATATCGCCGACAGCGATGCCGTGTTTAGCCGCAGCGTCGTCAGTCAGGCGCTGAAGGAGAATAAGGCGATCTTGACGACCAACGCGCAGTCGGACGACCGGTTCCAGAACGTCAAGAGCGTCGTCAACAATCAACTGCGCTCGATCCTTTGCATCCCGCTGACGCTGCAAGGGCGAGAGATTGGCGCGCTCTACGCCGACAACCGGATCGCACAGGATGTGTTCCGCGCCGAGCAAATTCCACTGCTGACCGCCTTCGGCACCCAAGCTGCTATTGCCATCGAGAACGCCCAGCGCTACGGTGAGGTCAAGAGCAACCTTGACAAGGCGCTGACCGAAATTCAAACTCTTCAAATCGAGATCGACCGCAGCCGGGTTGACAAACAGGTCAACGAGATCACCGAATCGGACTATTTTCAGCGTCTCACGTCGTCGGCTCGTAATTTGCGCCAGCGCGGGAAGACGGACGAGTAATTTAGCGGGCTGCCATGAAAAAAACTGGCTTGCTGAATCAGCCCTTGTCGGCGCTGATCGCCGGGTTAGGGCATACCGATACGATTGCAATCACGGACGCTGGGTTGTCGATTGCGCCCGCGGTTCAGCGGATTGATCTGGCGGTCTCAGCGGGCGTCCCCAGTTTCCTAGAGGTGATGCGAGCAGTGCTCGGCGAAATGCAGATCAGTGGCGCAGTGGTCGCCACCGAACTGGTGGAACACAGCCCGTTGTTCTATGCCCAAGTCGTCAAGCTGCTTGATGGCGCACCGCTCACGGAAGTGCCACACCTCGAACTCCTGCGGATGACTCGCGTCTCCCGCGCCGCCGTCCGCACCGGCGAATTTACCCCGTTCGCCAACATTATTCTGATTTCCGAAGTCATCTTCTAGAGCATATCTGACCGGTAAGGGCGTTCAATTGAACGCCCTTACGTTCCCGCGCTATTGAGAATCCCCCGATAGTTTCCAGCTGAGGCGAAACGCAAAACCGAGAGCCAAATTTACGGGCTGCCGAGTTGCTCTGGTATTAGCCCATAGCGGGCGAGCGCGCTGTTGAGAATGGTGTTGATTAGGCGCTCGTATGCCCAGCCTGCGGCGTCGCTTTGCAGGCAGAGATCGCTGAAGCCGGGATTTAGCCCCGGCAGCGGGTTGATCTCCAGAATGTACGGCTGACTAGTTTCTCGGTCGATGCGAAAATCGACGCGCGCCACGTCCTTGCAGCCCGTCACGCGGAACACTGCCCCGGCGAGAAAGCGCAGCCGCCGCTCTAGATCGGCATCGAGTTTCGCCGGGCATTGATAACGGTAGTCGTCGGCGAGGTCGGTCTTCATGCGGTTGGTGTAGACATCGCCTTCGGTATCGACGTGGGTCGGCTCGAATTCGATGATCGGCAGGTACGTCAGTTCGTCGGGGATGCGCTCGTCGTAGCTGCGTTCGCTCAAGCGGCGCGCTGCTGTCGGGCGCAGGTTGCCGAGCACGCCGACCATGACCTCGCGCCCGCTGATGTAATGCTCGCAGAGGATCGGCTCGTTGTAGCGCCGGATCATCTGCCCGACGCGCTCGTGAAGCTGATTTGCGCTGGTGACGATACTGTCGGCGCTGATGCCCATGCTCGTCCCCTCGCGGCTGGGCTTGAGGAACAGCGGGAAACGCAGCACGCCATCCTCGTCGGCGAGGTCGGCGCAGATCGGCTCGTCGGCGCTCTCGAAGACCTGAAATTCCGGCGTCGGCAGGTCGTGATAAGCGAGAACGCGCTTGGTCATCGGCTTGTCGAGCGCCAGCGCCAGCGTCATGACTTGGCTGCCAGTGTAGGGCAGGCGCAGCATCTCCAGCAGCGCCGGAATCTGCGCCTCACGTCCATCGCCAAAGTGACTCTCGGCGATGTTGAAGCAGATGTCGGGTTGATAGTGGGTCAGTCGCTCGATCAGGCTAAAAGGTGGCTGAATGCTAGCTTCGAAGAACTCCGCCTCGTGCCCGGCGCTGGCGAGCGCCGCCGCGAGGTTCTTGACGGTTTTTTCGCTGTCGAGGTCATCCCACTGATCGGCGGGCATCCCCTCCCAACGAGGCGCATTTTGCTTGAGATTGGCAAGAATCGCCACGCGCATGATCGGCTAGCCTTTGCGATTATGGGAATGATTGAGAAATGGCTCGTTGGTGGCGGTGTTGATGCTGGCACCGTCGCCGCTGCCGCGCGGCGTCCACCGGGACGGCGTGGGATCGGTCGGGTCGGCGTCGCGCTGATGCGTTGTGTCGAAGCCTTCGGGCTTGATCGCCAGATCGTCGCCTTCGAGTAGTCCGCTGATGCCACCCTGACCCGGTTCGCGGCGGTGCTGCGCCTGCCGGTCGAGGTGATCGATCCCATGCGGATCATAGTCCTCCGGCTCGCTGTAGGTGCTGATGTAGCCTTCGTAATTGCGCAGCACGACTTTACCCGGCGCTTGGCTGATCAGGTACTGCGGATTGACGGGGACTTTGCCGCCGCCGCCGGGCGCGTCGATCACGTAGGTCGGCACGGCGTAGCCGCTGGTGTGCCCGCGTAGCCCCTCAATGATCTCGATGCCTTTGGCGACCGTCGTGCGGAAGTGCCCCGCGCCTTCGACCAAATCACATTGGTAGAGGTAATACGGGCGCACACGGTTGCGGACGAGCTTATGTGCCAGTTCGCGCTGGATGTTCACGCTGTCGTTGATCCCCGCCAGCAGCACGCTCTGGTTGCCGATGGGCACACCGGCGTAGGAGAGTTTCTCCAGCGCGCGGCTGACTTCCGGCGTGATCTCTTTGGGGTGATTGGTGTGGATGTTCATCCAGAGCGGGTGATACTGCTTGATCATCTCGCAAAATTCGTCGGTGATGCGCTGCGGTAGAAAAATGGGCACGCGCGTGCCGATGCGGATGATCTCGATGTGCTCGATGGCGCGCAGGCTCGACAGCACGTATTCGAGCATTCGCGGCGCAATCGTCAGCGGATCGCCGCCGCTGAGCAGTACGTCGCGCACCTGCGGGGTTTGGCGCAGATAGGCGATCTGACGGTCGAATTCGGCTTTGCTGAAGTTCGCGTGCGGGTTGCCGACGATCCGGCTGCGGGTGCAGTAGCGGCAGTAGCTGGCGCACTGCGTCGTCAGCAGCATCAGCACGCGGTCAGGATAGCGATGCACCAAGCCGGGGACGGGGCTGTGCGCGTCTTCGGCGAGGCTATCTTCCATCATGCCGTTAAAGGCTTCCCGTTCGCGCCCCAGCGGGATGACTTGGCGGCGGATCGGGCAGAGCGGGTCGTCGGGATCAATTAGGCTGGCGAAGTAGGGTGTGATGTCCACCCGGAACAAGCCCTCAGCCGTCAGTCCGTCGACTTCTTCCGGGGTGAGATGGATGATTTGAGCGAGTTCTTGGTAAGAATTCAGGCGGTGCGCTAACTGCCAGCGCCAATCGTTCCAGTCTTCGTCGGGGACGTCGCTCCAGAGGGCGGGGCGGGGGGTTGTGGCTAAGACTGCGGAAGGATGGGGAGGCTCCTTGGGAGGCTCGATGGTTAAGGTCATGCTTTGTGCTGCACACTCCTCGGTCAACAAAAAATAGCCGCACCACACGTAACGGCTATAGCAATCTCGACTCAATTATACGCAAATTTCGATTGGGAGGTGATGAGTTTTTTAGGATGATCCGTGTTCTGAAGTCGTGCACCGTAGAGGCACGGCGCGCCGTGCCCCTACGCAAACATTGGTGATGCTTATTTGTCCGGCACCGGCTCGGCGACCTTGCCATTGCCGTTGGCGGCAGGTTCTTCCTCGCGGCGGAACTGGCTCATGTAGAGGTCGTAGTACGCCCCCTTCTTCGCCAGCAATTCAGTATGCGTCCCGCGTTCGGTGATCTCGCCTGCTTGGAGCAGCATCACCAGATCGGCGTTGCGGATCGTGCTCAAGCGGTGGGCGATTACGAAGCTGGTGCGTCCTTTGAGCAGCCCTTCGAACGCCTTCTGGATCAACCGTTCCGTCCGTGTATCGACGCTAGAGGTGGCTTCATCCAAAATCAGGACGTTGGGACTCATCAAGGCGACTCGGGCAATCGCGATTAGCTGGCGCTGCCCTTGACTTAAGCCGCTGCCGCGTTCGCCGAGGATGGTCTGATAGCCTTCAGGCAGCCGCTCGATGAACGAGTCCGCCTCGACTAGTTTCGCCGCCGCGATCACGTCGTCGTCGGTGGCGTCGAGCTTGCCGTAGCGGATGTTGTTCATCACGGTATCCGAGAACAGGAACGTGTCTTGCAGCACCAACCCAATTTGACTGCGGAGACTCGCCATCGTCACGTCACGCACGTCGATGTCGTCGATGCGCACTGCGCCGCCGGTCACGTCGTAGAAACGCGGGATCAGGTTGATGATGGTCGTTTTACCAGCGCCGGTCGGTCCGACGATTGCAATCGTTTGTCCGGGTTCCGCCGTGAAGTTGATGCCTTTGAGCACATCCTGACCGGTCTTGTAGCCCGCCTGCACGTTGTCGAACTGAACCTTGCCCTTGATCGGCGGCATCGGCTTGGCGTCCGGCTTTTCGGTCAAGTCGAGCGGCGTATCGAGAATATTGAAAATGCGCTCGCCACCCGCGATGGCGTTCTGGATGTTCGCCCAGAGCACGGCGATCTGTGTGACCGGTTGGGTGAAGCGCTGGACGTACTGGACGAAGGCGAAGACCGTGCCAAGCGAGATCAGCGTCGTGCCCAGCAGCGGCTCGTTCCGCAGCACCGCTAGCCCGCCGACGATCACGACGATGCCGATGGCGACGTAGCCGAGCGCCTCCAGCGTTGGGTTGAGTGCGCTCGTGAACGATGCGGCGCGGACGTTGGCGTCGCGGTTGGCGGCGTTGGAGCGGCGGAAGTTCTGGATATTCTCGTCCTCGCGGTTGAACGCCTGAACTTCTCGCACGCCGGAAATGCTCTCCTGCAAGTCGGCGTTGACGTTGCCCAGTTCCTCACGGCTGACGCGGAAGGCTTTACGCGCCTGATTGGAGAAGTAGACCGTCGCCACGAACATGATCGGCACCACCGCTAAGCTGATTAGCGCGTAAGGCACGTTGGTTTGCAGCATCTTAACGGCAATCCAGACCATCAACAGTGCGCCGCTGATCACACTGAGCAGAGCGAAGCCAAAGACCTGCTGAATCGTCTGCGTGTCGTTGGTGATCCGGCTCATCAAGTCGCCCGCATCGTTCTCTGAGTAGTAGCTCAGCGAGAGGGCGTGCGCCTTTTTGAATAAGTCCTGACGCATCCGGCGCAGCACCTGCTGACCTGTCCGGCTCATCGTGAAGAAGCCCGCGCCGCTCGCTGCTGCGCCGATGATGTATAAACCGACGAGGATCAGCACCAAATGTCCCATGCCCGCGAGTTTCATGTCGGCGGTGATGGTGTTCATCGACCCGCTCTGAATGGCGGCTTGGATGGTGCTGTCGAACCAGCAGTTGCTGGTCGCTTGCGGAAAGAGATAGCAGTCTACCGCCTGACCGATGTAATCCGGTGAGAGCACCTGCGTATAGGTCGAGACGACGATCAATGCCAGCGCCAAGATCACCCCGGCGATGTAGACTCCGAAGTACTGGGCGAAACGACCGATGGTCTTGCTGACACTGGTCGCTTTTTGGGCATCTTCTTGCAACATGCGGTTCGGACCGCCCATTGGTCCCATCATAGTGAGTTAGCCTCCTCTGCAGTTTCGGGCGTCGCCTCTGGCGCGTCGACTTCGGCATCCCCGACGAGCTGCGAGTTGTAGATTTCGGCGTAGATCGCGCTGTTTTCCATCAAATCTTCGTGCTTACCGCTGGCGACAATCTGACCCCGGTCGAGGACGAGGATCAGGTCTGCATTTAAGACGGTGCTGATGCGCTGGGCGATCACGAAACTGGTGCGCCCTTCCATCAGCAGGTCGAGCGCCTTCTGAATCTTGTACTCGGTGATCAGGTCGACGCTGCTGGTCGAGTCGTCGAGGATCAGCAGGCGCGGGTTGAGCAGCAGGGCGCGCGCAATCGCAACGCGCTGTTTCTGTCCACCCGATAGAGTCGTGCCGCGCTCGCCGACGGGTGTGTCGTAGCCATCCGGGAATTCCATGATGAAGTCGTGCGCGGCGGCGGCTTTGGCGGCTGCGAACACTTCGTCGTCGGTTGCGTCGGTGCGCCCGAAGGCGATGTTGTCACGGATCGTGCCGCTGAACAGGTTCGTCTCTTGCAAGACGATGCCGATCTGTTTGCGCAGGCTGTCGAGCGTCACGTCGCGGACGTCGTTGCCGTCAATCAAGACCTGACCTTCGCTGGCATCGTAGAAACGCGGGATCAAGTTGATGATCGTCGTCTTGCCACTGCCCGTTCCGCCCAACAGGGCGATAGTCTGACCGGGTGTCGCTTCGAAACTGACATTCCGCAGCACCGGATCACCTGATGCGAAGTAGCGGAAGGTCACCGCTTTGAATTCGACGTGTCCCTGAATCGGCGGCAGTGTGATCGCGCCGGGCTTGTCGGCGACGTCGTTTTCGGCATCGAGAATTTCGAAGATACGGGTGGACGACGCGGCTGCCTGCGCCATCAACTGAATGATGAAACCCAACATGCCCAGCGGGAAGAAGACGTAGAGCAGGTAGAGGCTGAACGATTGATAGGCGCCCAGCGTGAGCGTGCCGCCGATGATCTGGCTGCCAGAAAAGTACAAAATCGCCGCCTGACCGACCTGCATGATCAGAAAGATGATCGGGAACAACACTGAGAACGTGCGCGCGACGATGATCTGCTGCTCGTAGTACGAGTTGTTGGTCACGTAGAAGCGCTTCGCCTCATAGTCTTCACGTGCGAAGGCGCGCACGACCTTGATCCCGGCGAGGTTTTCTTGCAGCACCGTGTTCAGGTTGGAGAGGCGGCGCTGAATTTCGGCGAACAAGGGCTGCGTCAGGCGCGCGAAGACCGCGAAGACCACGAAGGCAATCGGCAGAATCGGCAGCACGACTAGAGTAAGCTGCCAGTTGGTCGCAAACAGGATGATCAGCGTGGCGACCAGCAATAACAGCGACTGCACCAGCATAATCATGCCCTGCGCGATGAACAGCCGGACGCGCTCGACGTCGTCGGTCGCGCGCACCATGAGCTGCCCCGTTTGGTTGCGGTCGTGATAGCTGAACGAAAGGCGCTGCACCTTCGCAAAAATCTCGTTGCGGAAGTCGAAGGCGATGCCCTGAGAGGTTTTCTCTGCCATATACGCTTGCACAAACGAGAAGATGGCGCGTGTCGCCGCGAACAGCACGATGATGAGCACCGCGTTGACCAACCACTGGTCGGCGTTGTTGTAAGCATCCATCAACACGTCGGCGGTGGTACCCGCCTGCGCTGCCGCTGCACCAAGCGCCAGCCGCTGACCGAGTTCCGGTAGGTTCTGGGTCGCCGGGATGATCTGGTTGGCAATTGTGCCTTCGGTGATGGCATTGATCATGTTCTGAATGAGTTGAGGCACAGCAAGCTGCGCCAGCGTAGCGACGATCAGCGCGCCATAGGCGATCAATGTTGATGAGCGCTGTTTTCCTAGATAGCGGATGGCACGTCCGAGACTGCCGGTTCCCGCCGGGCGTTGACCGCCCCCTTGTCCTCTAGCCTGTGCTTGCAACTTGATTTCCTCTCCTATGCTCACACATCATGTTTGCGAAACCGTCGTCTCATGCGACTGCGCAGCGCGCGTTGGCGCTCGCGGGATGGTTTCTCTCGAAAATCTGGGGTACCCTGAAAGCCTAGCTCACCCGTGAAACAAGAATGATCCGACCTCTGAATGTTGGCTTCACCCTCTTGATAGGCGTACAGTCGTTTCTCAATCGATTCGACCATGAACCCGCCGTCCGGCATCTTGGTGACGATTTCGCGCAGCAGGTCGAGCAAAGTCGTGGACTTTTCCTCGCCCATTTCCTGCAAACACTGGTACAAGAGATCGTCCTCGTGAGTCAAAGGCACGTCCTTGATCATGGCTGCGCCTCTTTCGGTCAGCGACAGCGGAACTCGACGCCGATCATTCGGATCGCGCTGTCGGGAGATCAATCCCTTGCGTTCGAGCGAGTCCACCACCGGAACGAGGGTCGAAGGATCGAGGACGAAGCTCCGGCTCAGGTCGCTGAGGGTGACACTGTGGAAGGCGAGCGTCCGCAAAATGCCATACTGCAAGCCGTTGACGTGGGTGCTCGTGGCGGCGAAGCGCTCCTCGAGGGCACGTGATGCCAACCTCCCCAAGACCGACGCGAGAATGCGGATCTCGACTGACTGCATGAAAACAGCACGTTGTTCGGTATCCATGCGCACACCAATTTTTGGTTCTCAAATGTTTGGTAAGCCAACTATATGCTCCTCGTGATCGACTGTCAAGGGGAAACAACAGCGGCAATGGTCAAGTTTGTCGTGTCTAGTCATAGATACGCTGTAATCCCCTAAATGGTTGCTGCTTAATGTCAAAGCCTTAATCTTTTGTGCCGTTGCAACGGGCGGTTTGGGGATATAAACTTGACGCAGAGATTCAGGCACAGTGGAGACGGAGATGGCTAACACATCCCTGATCAACCAGTTGATCAACGATCTGCGAGCGGGCGACGAACAGAAGCAGCGTCACGCTCTCTATCGCCTTGCCCAGCTCCGCGAACCGATGGCGCTTCCGGCGCTGCTGGATGCGCTCAACCACAAAGATCGCAAGATGCGGATTTTGGTCGTCCAGACGCTGAGTCTGATCGGCGATCCGGCGGCAGTTCCGGCATTGGTCGAGCGACTGTCCGACCGGAGCAAGGACGTTCGCCGGGCGGCGGCGCAGGCGTTGGCGATGCTCGGCGAAGAAGACGCAACGCCCGGCTTGGTCGGCGCGCTGCTCGGTGATGACAGTAGTTTCGTCCGCTGGGAGGCGGCAAAAGCGCTCCGCGATCTAGGCGATCCAGCGGCGCTGCCCGAACTGCTCGAAGCGCTCTCGGCGGATACGAACAGCTATGTGCGCTACGCGGCTGCCGAAGCGCTGGGCGTGATCGGCACCGACCTCGCGCTTGACGGGCTGGAACATGCGCTGTTGAAGGACGAGAACGATTTCGTCCGCTTCGCCGCTGCCAAAGCGCTGGGCGAGATCGGCGATTCGACCTCAAGCCCGGCACTGATCCGGGCGCTGACACATCCCAATAGCCACATCTGGCAGGCGGCTGCCGAAGCGCTCTGGATGATGGATGAGGAAGTGATGCCTTACGTCGTCGAGGCGCTGCTCGATCCCGACATGGACGTTCGGCGCGCGGCGCTCAAGGCGACGCTGTGGCTCTCGGCGGAATACGACGATGAAGAAGCGTCCGCCCGGAGCGGGCTGGATTGGGTCGATACGTGGGGTTGGTGGAACTAGCAAATTTGGCAATGTAATGTTATTCTTCACGAGGCTCATTTCGTACAATTGAGGAGATAAAGCATGCCGACTCGGACTTCATCAGCAGTTTGGAATGGTGATCTCAAGAATGGTAGTGGCAGCGTCAAACTCGGCAGTGGCGCGTATGAAGGGCAGTACAGCTTCGCGTCGCGTTTCGAGGAGGGCACGGGGACAAATCCTGAAGAACTAATTGGCGCGGCTCATGCCGGGTGCTTTTCGATGGCGCTGGCTGCTGCACTGTCACGAGAAGGCTACACGGTCAACAGCGTCACAACGACTTCCTCGGTCGTGCTCGACAAGACGGACGCGGGCATGACAATTACCCAGATCAACCTCGTGACCAAGGGCGACGTCGAGGGTATCGACGAAGCCAAGTTCAAAGCCGCCGCCGAAGCAGCCAAGACCGGTTGCATCGTCTCGCGCGCGCTCGCAGCGGTGCCAATGACGCTGGATGCTTCACTGATCTAGCTGCACGACCACTGGTCTATCTCACAGGCTGAAAAATCGAAAGCGCCGGGATTGCCCGGCGCTTTTTGTTTGCATAGGGTAGGGGCGGGTCTCACACCTGCCCCTACCACGTAAGTTGTCGGTTCGCTTTAGCGCATTTCGGGACGCAGGACATCGCTGAATGCTGGCTCGTAGATCGACGTGGCGACCAAGTTCGACAGCCAAATCTCCGGCGGCGCGACCTGCGTATCCGGGAAGACCACCGACACCGTGACGACGAAGTGCCCACGCTGCCAGACGGTCATCGCGGCAACGGCAGCCGTGTCGCAAGCGGTCGTCGGCTGCGTGTACAGCGGATAATCCAGCCCAGCGGCGCTTGAGGTCGTGAAGCCGTTGGCTTCCGCGAGTTGCGTGATGAACCCATCGTCGAGCGCGGCGGCAGCGTCCTCAGGCGTGGCGAACCGGTCGAGCGTATAACCCACCGCGATAAACGGAATCGTCTGTAGATCACAAGCGGTGTTGGTAACGCCGTGTTCCGCGCGATATTCGTGATGGTACTTGGCGAGGAAGTCGGCGAAGTCGCTCTGGAGGCTTTCCGGCGCAGTCGCCGCGACTTGGTCGGTTTCGAAGAGACCAGTCACCGCCTCGTTGACCGAAAGCTGCTCTGGCAGTGTGCTGGTGAGGTGATCGAGCAGGGCGCTGATGTCGTCACGTGTCGCCGGAGGTGGCGGCTCGTAAGTCGTCTCGACCGAGGCGGGATCGGTGATGATCACGACGGTGTTGAGTGCGGTGCCCGGTTCGGTCGCCGTGTCGGGGTCGCGCAGCCTGATCGCGTCGACGTTCTGCTGACCTTCAAGCACTTCGCCAAAAATGGTATAGCCGAAGTCCAACGACGGATAAGGCGCGGTGGTGATGAAGAACTGCGCGCCGCCAGTGTCGGGCTGACCCAAATTTGCCATCGCCAGCCAGCCGGGACGGTCGAAATGGAGAAAGCCGACGATCTCGTCGGGAATGGTATAACCGGGGCTGCCCATGCCGGTGGCGGTCGGGTCGCCGCCCTGCGCCATGAAATCTTGCATTACCCGGTGAAAAGTTGTGTTGTTGTAATAATTCTGCTCGGCGAGAAAGACGAAGTTGTTGACGGTAATTGGCGTGTACTCTTCCAATAGGTCAACGTAAATCGCGCCAACGTCGGTGCAAAAGATCGCGCGATAATCGACGCCGGGCTGAGTCACCTGTTCCGGCTGCGTGAATTGGCGCGTTTCCGGGGAGGGGGCGGGTACGGCGCCCGCGCAAACCTGATCCGGCGTCTGCGCGCCAGCTTCGGCTGTCGCGGTGGTATCCTGCGCGAAGGCGATCTGGGTGATGCCAAGCGCGAGCAGCACCAGACAGACGACTCTCAATTTCCTCATGTCCTATTCCTCAAACGTAGCGAAGCGGCTATTGTACCTGTTTATTGCGCAAACCGGATCACCGTAAGACTCTGCGGCGCGAGTTCGGGAACCGGCGAGTAATCGGCAAAGCCCCCATTGGCAATCTGCGGCTGAGCGACACTGTCCGCGCCAAAGATGGCGCTCGCCGTGACCGTCGTCAAGTTAGTGTTGGTAACGCTGAGGGCATAGTCGCTGGTCGGCTGGTTGTCCAGATTGAGGATCACCAGCAGAGTCTCGTCGCCGGTTTGGCGTAGGAAGCTGTATACGCGGCGCGACGCCGAGTTAACCTTGGCGAAATTACCATAAGCGAGCGCGGGGTGATCGCTGCGCAAGTGGATCAGCGTGCGGTACTGATTCAGCAGCGAATCAGGATCGCCGTCCTGAGCGGCTACGTTGACGGTCGCGGCGTCGTTTTGAAGCTGTTCCCACGGCTTACCGGTCGTGAATCCGGCGGTATCCGGGGTCGAGTCCCACTGCATGGGTGTGCGAATACGCTCGTCGGGCTTGATGCCCTGCATCCCGATCTCCTCGCCGTAGTAGACGAAGGGGACGCCGGGCAGCGTCAGCAGCAGATCGGCGGCGACTTTCGCCTTGTTCAGATCGCGGATGGTGCTCATCGTCCGGTTCTGATCGTGGTTGGTCAGGAACGTCGCGTATTCGCCGGGTGGATAAAGCTGATTAGCGCGGTTTTGGAGCGAATCGACCGCATTCGGGTTGCCGCTGCGTGCGCTTTGCACCAGCGCGGCAGCGAGGTCGAACTCGAAGACCAGATTGACGGCGGGAACGTAGTTTGAAGCGTTGAAGCTGCTGCTCCAGACCTCGCCGACGACTATCGCGTTCGGGTCGACCGAATCGACGTAAGCCTGAAAGTCGCGCGCCCACGCCATCGTCTCCGGGGTATTCTCCTGCACCTTGCCGTCCTCGACGATCTGTTTCAGGGCGTCGAGCCGGAAGCCATCAACGCCGACGTCTTCCAGCCAGAAGCGGGCAACGTCGTCCATCTCGGCGACAACGGCGGGATTTCGGTAGTTGAGGTCAGGCATTCCGTCCCAGAAGACCGCGTAGTAGCAGCTATCGTTGAGCGGAATCCAGACCTTCTGCCCCGATGGACCGGGATAGGTCGGGCAGCTATCGTCCCAAATGTACCAGTCTCGGTAAGCCGGGTCGCCCGCCGCCGAGGCGACGAACCAAGGATGCTGCGACGACGTGTCATTAATCGGAAGATCGATCAGCACCGCGATCCCGCGCGCGTGCGCGGCCGCCAGCAGCGCCTTGAAGTCGTCCATCGTGCCGTAATCCGGGTTGACGGCGCGGTAATCGGTCACGTCGTAGCCGTGATAACTCGGCGACGGCATGATCGGCATCAGCCACAGCCCGGTCACGCCGAGATCGGTCGTCGTAGTCGGGTCGCCGTCGTTGAGGTAGTCGAGCTTCTGAATGATGCCTTGAAAGTCGCCGATGCCGTCGCCGTTACTGTCGTAAAAGCTGCGGACGAACAACTCGTAAAAGACGCGATCCTGCCAGTTGGGGGCGGATGTATCTTGCGCGGCAGCGGGAGCGGCGATCAAGAGGGCGAGCAGCAAAAAGAGGAGCTTCTTCATGAAGTTCACCTATGCAAAAAATCGGTGTACAGTTGCCTACAGGATTGATTAGACCGCCAAGATGCCAAGTTCGCCAAGGTTAGGGGTGCTGTGTCGGCACGGTTGAGGCGCGGATGATCAATTCGGGAATCAGCAGTCTGCCGAGCGGGTCAGGCGCGTAACCGTCGAGCAGGTCGAGCAGCAGCCGGGTGAGTTCGCGTGCCGTCTCAAAGATCGATTGGCGAATGGTGGTCAAGCCGGGGTGGATATAGGCGGCGGCTGGGATGTCGTCAAATCCAGTAACGGCGATGTCTGCTCCGACCCGCAGATCGTGTTCCTGAATCACGCTCATCACGCCGAACGCCATCAGATCGCTGCCGGTCATGATCGCGGTGGGCGGCTGGGGCAGGGCAAGCAGACGCTCAGCAGCGGTGCGCCCGCCGGTCTCAGTCAGCGTCGCCTCGACCACGCAGCGGTCGTCAACCGCGATCTCGTGCGCGGACATGGCGGCGCGAAAGCCATCCAGCCGGTGCTGCGTGAACATCAGGTCATCAGGCGGGCTGACGTAAGCGATGCGGCGATGCCCGCGCGCGATCAAATGCTCGGTCAAGAGGCGCTGCCCGGTTGTCCCGTCGGTGTCGAGATAGACGAACGGCTCGGCGGCTTCAGTGGATCGCCCGAAGACGACGAAGGGAACATTGGTCGTCAGCAGGTAGTGGATGCGCGGGTCGTCGCGGCGGGTGCGGGTGAGGATGAAGCCGTCGACGCGGCTTCCGGCGATCATGCGGTGATAGACGTCGATCTCGCCGGGTTCGGGTCCATGCGTGCTCAGCAGCAAATCATAACCGGCGACGGCGGCTTGGCTGCCAATCCCGGCGACAAATTGGCTGAAAAATGGATCAGAGTAGCGGGATTCGTCGGTGGGGATGACAAAGCCGAGCGTCTGTGCCCGCTGTCCTTGCAAGACGCGAGCGTGCAGGTTGGGGGTATAACCCTGCCGCAGCGCCTCTTCGACGATCAGGCGTCGCGTTTCCTCGTTTACGTCGCTGTAACCGCCGAGCGCCCGTGAGACCGTCGTGATCGAGAAGCCTGTTGCTCTGGCGATTGACTTCAAAGTTGCAGAACTCATCAATCTAGTTCTAAATAAACAGAAGTTTATTACCCAAAATTGGCTAGCCCGAAACGTTTCGGATAAGCTTACGCCTAGAATAGCCCGAAACAGGGACTTCGTCAAGTTCGCGACTGCGATATTATGAAATCATGCGACCGGGTCGGCGACGACTTCGGGGAGAAGGGACACTCCGAATGCCAATTCACGAAGGTCAGCCAGTGATCGCGGCAGGCGCGGCGGTCGTGGATGCGCGCGCTGTCGTTATTTTGGTTCATGGACGCGGCGCGACCGCCGCCAGCATTCTGACGCTGGCTGAGGAGTTCGGTCAGCCGGACTTAGCCTATCTCGCGCCGCAGGCTGCCGGGAATACGTGGTACCCCTACAGCTTTCTTGAGCCGCTGGAGCGCAACGAACCTTATCTGTCGTCGGCGCTGAATGCGGTTGGCGCGGTTGTCGATCACGCTGCGGCGGCGCGCGTAGCACCGGAACGGATCGCGCTGCTCGGCTTTTCGCAGGGCGCCTGCCTCGCTCTCGAATACGCGGCGCGTCATGCGCAGCGCTACGGTGGGGTGATCGGCTTGAGCGGCGGTTTGATCGGCGCGGACGAAACGCCGCGCGACTATGCCGGGTCGATGGAAGGCACACCGGTCTTTCTCGGCTGCGACGATCACGACTTCCACGTCCCCAAAGCCCGCGTCGATCAAACCGCCGTCGTGCTGGAACGGCTTGGCGCGATGGTCGACAAACGGCTGTATCGCGGTATGGGGCACACCGTCAACCGCGACGAGATCGCCGCCGTGACCGTGCTGCTGAGGGGAATCGAGGCGGGGTAAGAAGGTGCTCGACGCTGCGTCTGTACTTATGAAGCAACTCCCGACAATTGAAGACGAATCTCGTGAAGCCGACGATGAGTCGGCTTTCTTGTCATTTAAGCGAAAGGGCAATTCCATGCCGATCACGGGACTGCACCACATCACGCTGGTGTGCTCGAATGCTCAGCGCACGGTCGACTTCTACACGCGCGTTTTAGGACTGCGGTTCGTCAAAAAGACGGTTAACTTTGACGATCCGGGCAGCTATCACCTGTATTTCGGCGACGAAACCGGAAAGCCGGGTACGGCGATCACTTTCTTCGAGTGGGCGGACGCGCCAAAGGGGCATCCCGGCATCGGCGGAACGCATCACGTCGCGCTGACGGTCGAGGACACCAACGGCTTGCTGATGTGGAAGCGTCGCTTGACCGATCTGGGCGTCAGCGTGACGGGACCGCTCGACCGGCAATACTTTCAGTCGATCTATTTCCGCGATCCTGACGGCGTGATCCTTGAGATCGCTACGCGCGGACCGGGCTTCGCGGTTGACGAACCCGCCGATCAACTGGGCAATGACCACCGCGATCCACCGGAGGAGATGCTGCGCGCCAACCGCGACAGCGCGCGGATCGAGGCGACGACGTGGGACGATCCTGTGCCGGAGATCACGCCGGAGATAGCGCTGAATCAGGGGATGCACCACATCAGCGCGATCAGTTCGAACATCAAGCGGACGGACGCTTTCTACACGCGGCTGCTCGGTTTGCGGCGAGTCAAGCAGACCTCGAACTTCGACGATCCGACCTCGGCGCATTGGTACTGGGGCGTGGGCGACGGCGAACCGGGCACGCTGATCACCTATTTCGAGCACCAGCCGGGCGCGCGGCGCGCGCAGATGGGGGTGGGGCAGACGCATCACTTCGCCTTCGCAATACCGGACGAGGATACCCAGTTAGCCTTCCGCGAAAAGCTCGTGCGCGCCGGTTTGCGCGTTTCGCCGGTGATGGACCGCATCTACTTCAAGAGCATCTACACCAACGATCCCGATGGTCACATCGTCGAACTGGCGACCATCCCGCCGGGCTTCACCGTTGACGAGGACGTGAACGAACTGGGCGAGCATCTGATGCTGCCGCCTTGGTTGGAGCAGAGCCGCTCCGCTATCGAAGAAGTGCTGACCCTGCTTCAGGTCGGAGCCTAAATCTTACGTAGGGCAGAACTCAGTTCTGCCCTACCGCTGCCCAGAACTTCCATTGCGCATCCGATAGCTGTGGCGCGCCCGCTTTTTGCTTTATGATGACCCCACAACGTTTCTTCAAGCTCGCATCACGTAACTGATCCTGAAACTTAACCAGACGCTCACAGAAAATAGTTGAAAATTTAAGAACATTCGTGCTATAATATAGAACAGATGTTATAGCAAGGATTGTGGCGATGAAACCCATCGAAATCAAGAAACTCCAACGCCGCAGCCGAAACTTGCACGTCCGGCGCGTCGCAAAAAACACCCTCGTCGTGACCAGTCGTTCGAACCCTTATTTGCAGCACATCGTCACGCTGGAGACCGACCCCACGACCGGGACGATCCACGCCCGCTGCACCTGTCCATGGGCGCAGAACGGCGGTTACGGCTGCTCGCACGTGATGGCGTCGCTCAACTATTTGGCGACCAAGCAGCGGCGGGCGATCAGCTTTTGGGGGAGCGCCGAAGAGGCGCGGCGGCAGCGGCATCGTATCCTGCGGCTGGCGGGCAGCGGACCTGACGGCGACATCTTCATCACCAGCCGCCCGGCATAAGCGCATAGGGGCTATTGCAACAGGCGTACCTAACGTCTAAACTCGGTTAGGCATGCCTGTTTTGCTATCAGAGGGAAACCGATGAACTCGAATGCGTTTGTTCTTGATTGGACGATGGACGACTATGAACTGCTGAAGCAGGAACTTGGCGGCGCAGGATTCAATTTCAAGCCGGAATCAGGTAAGGAACACATGCGGATCACCATCCCGTTTGCGCGGGTTCAGGACGCGGCGGCGATCCTTCAGCCACACTTGAATACGCCCGGCAATTACGTGGACGCGCAGTTCCCGGACGAGAAATGCACGGTGATTATCTTTCGGGACAAAGTTTTCACGGTGAGGACGAAAGCCGAGAACGATAAAGTGGTGGGCTGGGCTATCGCGCGCGGACTGCTGCCGGAGCAAGCCGATTGGCCCCTCAGCTTTTGAAATAAAAAGGGCGTTCAGTTGAACGCCCCTACAGGTTCTTATTCCGCGTTGGCGACCATCTTCTCGCGGGCTTTTTGCTCTTTCATGCGGCGCTCGTTGTTGAGGATGCGCTTACGAATACGGAGCGACTCCGGTGTGACTTCGAGCAGTTCATCCTCCGCCAGAAATTCCATGAAATCGTCAAGGCTCATGTTCGGTGGCGGCTTCAGCTTAACTTCCTTGCCGAAATATTCGGTGTGGATCGCCGAAAGCTGCTTGGTCTTGCAGACGTTGACGGCGAGGTCTTCGGGGCGAATGTGCTCGCCGACGACCATGCCTTCGTAGACTTCCGTGCCCGGCTCGATGAAGAACGTTCCGCGTGGCTGGAGCGCGACCATCGCGTAGGTCGACGACACGCCGACGTCGGAGGCGATTAAGCTGCCGAACTGCCGTCCGGGAATACTGCCCTGAACGGGTTCGAAGCCATGCAGTAGGCTGTGAATCTGCCCCATGCCGCTGGTGGCGGTCATGAAGTGCGAGCGGAAGCCGAGCAAACCGCGTGTCGGCACCAAGTATTTAAGGTAGGTCGTACCACTCTCAGTACGCATGTCGATCATCTGCCCACGCCGCACGCCGAGCAGTTCGACCACCGTGCCGGTCATGGCGTCGGCGACGTCGATGTGAACTTCCTCGACCGGTTCGAGCATTTCGTCGGTGTCCGGGTCACGGTGATAGATGACTTCCGGTCGGCTGACCTCGAATTCGTAACCCTCGCGGCGCATGGTCTCGATCAGGATGGCGAGGTGGAGTTCACCACGCCCGCTGACGACGAATTTCTCCGGCGATTCACCGTCGGCGACGCGGAGCGCGAGGTTGCTGCGCGTCTCGTTGTAGAGGCGCTCGCGGATGCGGCGCGACGTGCCCATACCGACTTTGCCCTCGCGACCGGCGACAGGCGACGTGTTGACGCCGAAGGTCATGCGAACGGTCGGCTGTTCAACGCTGATCGGCGGCAGCGGCTCGGCGTAGTCGGGGTCGGCAATGGTATCGCTGATGCCGATAGTCTCAAAGCCGCCAAACGCGAGAATGTCGCCCGCGACGACTTCGTCAACTTCTTGCTTGGCGAGGTTGTGGTAGGTGAACAGGTACTCGATGCGCCCATTCTGGCGCTCGCCCTGCGGCGTGATGCGGACGACGGGCATCCCGCGTTTCATGACGCCGGAGTGCAGCCGACCGACGCCGATCTGTCCTTTGTAGTTGTCGTATTCGAGCGTCGTCACCAGCAGGCGAGCGGGCATGTCCAACTCGACGTAGGGTTCAGGCACTTCCTTGACGATGGTCTCGAACAGGGGGATCAGGTTGTCCTGCATGTCGTCGGGGCTGTAGCCCGAAGTCCCGTCCAACCCGACGGCGTAGACCACTGGGAAATCGGCTTGCTTGTCGTTGGCACCTAGTTCGATGAACAAATCAAAAGTCTCGTTGAGGACTTCGCGCGGACGCGCGAATGGGCGATCCACCTTGTTGATGACCACGATCACGCGCAGACCTGCCGCCAGCGCCTTACGGAGCACGAAGCGGGTCTGCGGCATCGGTCCCTCGACCGCATCGACCAGCAGCAGCGCGCCGTCGACCATGTTGAGGACGCGCTCGACCTCGCCGCCGAAGTCGGCGTGACCGGGGGTATCGACGATGTTGATCTTCACGTCGTCCCACGTGATGGCGGTGTTCTTCGCCAGAATGGTAATGCCGCGCTCGCGTTCGAGCACGTTCGAGTTGAGAATTTGCGCGCCTGCGGCTTCAGGGTTGCGGAAGACCTTAGTCTGCTTGAGCATCCCATCGACCAGCGTTGTCTTGCCGTGATCGACGTGAGCGATAATAGCGACGTTACGAATATCTGCACGTGTTTGAGCCACAGGAAACCTTTGGAAAACTTACGGAGATATTCTATTTTACCAGAGTAAGGTTAAGAAATGTAGGGGAAGATTTCGTCAAGGCGCAGTACCCCGACTGAATTCTGGCAGGTTTGGCAGCAACAGTGGATACAGAGGCAGAGATAGCAGGGTTCGCTACTCCATTTGAAAGAACTTCACTCGCTTAAAGTTGAGATGTTCAAGTTCAGCGGGCGGGGCGGGTAGTCGATCCGTCCAGTAACAAGGAAGAATAAACTCAGCGCATTTGTTTTGAGGACATCGGTACGTGAGTGCATAGTCCCATTCGTCACGGACATTATCGGAATTTGCTGAATTTTCTGACCAGAACAACTGGAATATATCTGCCTCGTCGATTGCCCTAGCGAGGGCGGCTTGCCAATTTTCGCCGGCTCGTATTGCCTCAGTATCCCTGAATACCTCATTACCCATGGCATATTGAACCCACATGTAATTATCAACCACTACTTTGTCATTACGAGAATAAGAAATGAAAACCTTTTTATACGTGGTGGCGGTGGTAGTGACTGTCTCTTTTGCGGCACGGAGTCGGTTTTTGGGTGCTCGCTGAGTCATGGCGGTATCGGGTTGGCTTGAACTTTGGATTATCTCAATCGAGAAGTCAATGTGAGCAATCTCGATCATTCCGACACGAATGCTAATTCGTACCGGGACGGAACTCCCGACGAGTTTCAGCGGTGCTTGAAAACCGAAGTCGAAACGCACCCAAGGGCTAGTCCACGGTGAGGTGAGATCAAGGGGTGTAAATGCAATCCCATCTGCTTCTGGAACGACAGTTATGGGTGTCTTTGCTTTGAGAGAAGCGGTCTGTCCGCTTCTCTCCTGAACTCGAATACCATTACCCTGCGGCGGCGCGTAGCGCTGAGCGTCTGTTTGAATCGATCCAAGTACACTTTCCAAGTGTGCGTACACTTGCAGACTCGAAGGCATGTCTACGTCGGCGCGTCGGGCATGGAAGGCTGTGAAATGGACGTCGTCAGCGATGGGCAGAATAGGCGCGGGCAAACTAAGCGCGCTGGGCGGCTGTTCGAGTTGTTCTTCCGGTTGTTTTTCTGGTTGTTTTTCCTGTGAAGCGGCGCGGTGTCGCACTACCGCCGTGCTTACTGCCCCAGCTCCGAGGAAAAACACCGTCCAAAATACGGCGCGCTCCAGTGTATTCTTAAGGGCATCATCCAGCACCGCAGGCGGCACTTCCTGCGCGATTACTGGCGTTGACCAGAGTGCCACCGTCAATATCGTCAGAATCGTAAAAAATACATAACGGTTTCGCTGGAAATGCTTCATGAGCCACCTCGCTTTTACATAAACCGTATGTTTAGGTAAGTTATATTAACATTAAAATATCGGCGCGAGCAAGAAATAACTGCGCTGTTTTCTGGAAGACAGTGCAGTCATTTCGAGGGTGGCACTGTTAACTTATTGTAAAACGGGGTGACAAGTCCTTTTTGATTGAATAGGTTACCTGTCAATCGTTCCCTCGCTCACGAGTTCCTTACCGAGGCGCAGCAGCTCGCGCACGAGCAGATCGAAATCTTCCCGGCGGCTGCGGTGATTGACGTTGCACATGCGGATCGCCTGCTTGCCGTGCAGGATGGTCCCGGTGACGACGGCAGTGCCGCTCTCTTGGAGCCGAATCAATAGTTCGTGATTGAGCAGATTGAGCGCCTCGTCGTCCAGCGATTGATCGCTAAAGCGGAAACAGACGATATTGAGCGCGACCGGCGCGAGTAATTCCAACTCAGGCGCGGCGTTGATCAACTGCTCCAGATAGCGCGCTTGATCGACGTTTTGCTGGATCAGCCGCCCATATTTGTCGATGCCTTCCGCCTGAATCATCATCCAGACCTTGAGCGCCCGAAAGCCGCGCGAGAGTTGGAAGCCATAGTCGCTGTACCAGATGTCGCCCGCTGTGATGCCGCGATCCCCATGCGCGAGGTAGCTCGGCGTCAGCGTGAAAGCACGGTGATGCAAATTGGCATTGCGGATGAGCGCGCAGCCGACCTCATGCGGGGCGTAAAACCACTTGTGCAAGTCGAAGGCGAGTAAATCGGCGCGTTCCATCCCGGCGGTGAGCGGGCGCAGGTCAGGCGCGAGGGCGGCGAGCGCTCCGAATGCACCGTCGACGTGATACCACAAATGCTCGTGGGCGGCGATGTCTGCCGAGCCGGTTCAGGTCGTCAAACGAGCCGGTATTGGTCGTCCCGGCGTTGCCGATGACGCACCACGGACTGTAGCCTATTTGCCGATCCGCTTGAATAGCGGCTTCGAGCGCATCCAGATTGATCTGGTAAGCGCTGTTGACCGGGATGCTGTGGATCGAGTCGCTGCCCAATCCAAGCAGTTCGACGGCTTTTTGCACCGAACTATGCGTCTCGGTGGAGCAGTACAGGATCGGGCGTGATGGGAGCGCTTGGACGCCCGCTTTGCGCAGGTCAATCCCGCTGTGCATGTTCCGGGCGACGGTCAAACCGACGAGGTTCGCCATCGATCCGCCGCTGACGAGCAGCCCGCTGGCAGTCTCAGGATAGCCAAGCATCGCCTTGCACCAGTCGAGCACCTGCGTCTCGACTTGGGGCGCGGCGTGGTCGGCGCCACCGACGTTGGGATTGACGCCCGCCGCCAGCATCTCCGCCAACATACCCAGCGCCGAGCCGGGGCTAATCACCCACGCCCAGAAGCGCGGATGGAGATTGCCCATCGGATAAGCGAGCACGTCGCGCTTGAAATCCTCGTAAGCGGCATGAGCGCCACGCGCTTCGTGCGGCAGCGGCTGCTGAAGGTCAGCTTTCACCTCGTCAGGGAGGGGCTGCCACGCCGGACGGTCGCGCACGGTGGCGAGATAGTCGAACATGTCGTCGATCATTTGATGACCGAGTGTTTTTAGTTCTTCCCAATTCTGGGGGTCGAGCGTTTCTTCTAGAGCGGGGGGATTCATGGGTTGACTCAAGAAATACGGTAATAGTAAATCTGCGTTACGATACAATTATACAGCTTTATGAAGAGAATATCACGAGTCGGTTTGGTGGGTGTAATGCACGAGGGGACGCAGCGCGTCCCCTCTATGGTTGCTGATCGAAACAGACACTAGCCGCGAACGCCGAGCAGCACCTCAATCGCGAGTTGGTCGAGCCGCTCGTAGGGGAAGCCGCGCGAGCCAATCGCCACCCGGTCAAACTCCTCATCCTTCAGGCGAGTCACCGCTTCGGGGCTGAAGCCGTCGTTCAGATAAGCGTATTTGCCGGAGTCTTCATTGATCTCGGCGAGCAGCTCCTTGACTTCGCCGTCGGCGTTGAAGATGGCAGCCTTCTGTTTGAGAATCAGGTAAGTCCGCATACAGCCGCGCGCAAATGCCTTGACGCCTTCGTAGTCTTCGGTGCGATAGGCGTGCGCGTCGAAGTGCTTGCTGCCAGAGTAGCCGACGTCTTCAAGCAGCTTGACGAGGAAGAAATTTTGCTTGAGCATCGCCGAGCCGAAGCGATAGTCTTGGTCGAAGCGCCCAAACATCTGGTCGTTGAGGTCGATGTGGAACAGCTTGCCCGCGTCCAGCGCTTGCGCGACCGCGTGCATGAAGTTCAAGCCCGACATATGTTCGTGGGCGACTTCCGGGTTGACGCCAACCATCTCCGGGTGATCGAGCGTGGTGATGAAGCCGAGCATCGCGCCGACGGTCGGCAGGTACATATCCCCGCGCGGCTCGTTGGGTTTCGGCTCAAGCGCCAGTTTCAGGTCGTAACCCTGACTGATCACGTATTCGCAGAAGAAGTTGATCGCCTCGCGCATCCGCTTCAGGCTCTCCAGCGCGCTCTTGGTGGCGTCGCTTTCGACACCTTCGCGCCCGCCCCAAAAGACGTAGACCTTCGCGCCCAACTCAACGCCCTGATCCATGCCGCGAATCACCCGTTGGCGCGCATAAGCGCGAACCGCCGGATCGTTTGACGTGAACGCGCCATCCTTGAACGCCGGGTCGCGGAACAGGTCGGTCGTTGCCATCGGCACCTTCAGTCCGGTGTCGCTCAACGCCTGCTTGAAGTCCTTCCGAATTTGCTCGGCTTCGGCGGGCGTGGCGTCAATCGGGATCAGGTCGGTGTCGTGATAGTTGACGCCATAGGCACCGACTTCCGCGAGCAGGTGGACGATCTCGACCGGCGAAATCGTCGGGCGGGTGGGACCGCCGAAGGGATCGCGCCCCGGATTGCCAACCGTCCACAGCCCAAAAGTAAACTTGTCTTCAGGCTTCGGAGTGTAATCTACCATTTTTGAACCTTTCACCTTATTCAGAAGAAATCAACGGACACTATCATACTGCTAAATCGCCGCTTTCGCCGCTCGATTTGATCTTAGTTTCGTTGTCTGTAACGTTGCTCATTCCGTTAGTTGTAACGTAGTCTGGATTCCCGTCGATTTTCCGCTGACTGCGGGTGATCGCCAGCAGGACTCCCAGCCCGATGAGCAAGCTGCCGATCCACAGGCTGAGCGTCATCGGCTGGTTGAGCAGGAGGACGCTCAAAATGGTGCCGACCAGCGGCTGGGCGAAGAAGAACAGTGAGGCGGCAGCGGCATCGACGAGGGCGAAAGCCCGGTTCCAGAGCCACATGGCGACGGCGGTCGAGACGACCCCCAGATAAAGGATGCCGAGGATGATCGGGAAGTCGATCACGCCGATGGGTCGCTGCGGTAACTCAGCGGCAGCGGCGGGGATCGTCAGCAGCAGTCCACCGAGAAAGGCGAAGAAGGTGATCACCAGTGTGTCAAGACGAGCGCTGACCCGGCGCACCAGCACCGAATACAAGCCCCACGTCACGGCGGCGACGGCGAGCACGAGA
Organism: uncultured Chloroflexia bacterium; assembly: GCA_963826685.1. Taxonomy (GTDB): domain Bacteria; phylum Chloroflexota; class Anaerolineae; order Aggregatilineales; family Phototrophicaceae; genus Flexifilum. Next base: position 909,907 of record CAWGYC010000017.1, read on the forward strand.
TTGCCGGTGAAGGTGTCGGAGCCGAAATTGGCGTTGGCGGGGTCGATGATCACGATCACGCCGACCGTTGCCAACGCGACCGCCGCGATCCGGCGGAGGGTCAGGCGCTCGCGCAGGATTAGCGCGGCGAAAATCAGGATGAAGGCGGGCGACGAACTGGTGATCAACGTGCCGTTGACCGCCGTCGACTTATCCGTGCCGACAAACTGCGCGCCGACGCTGATGCCGAAGCCGACGAAGCCCACGCCGATCATTTGGGCGATTTCGCGGCGGGTCGGGCGTTTGGCTGAGCGGCTGAATTGGCGCACGACCAGCGGCGCCAGCACCAGCGCGCCCAGCAGCAGCCGGATCGTCAGCAGCGAGAAGGGCGGGATCGTCTTCAGAACCACGTCCGAGACGACGTACATGCCGCCCCAGATGGCGGCGGCGGTACTGCCATAGACTGCGCCGCGCAGAGTTGATGACATTCAGGTGTGCTCCTGACCCAATTGCTGGTCGTTTCTACCAATGCTAGACGCAGAAATATTATCCGAAAACTGCCAACTTGTAAGTTTACGAACTGCGGTTATACTTTATTTTGTCGCTTGCAACCAACCGTAATTAATTCTCTTTGTCTAGGATCACCATAGGGCGGGTCTGCTGGCGATGTACACTTATTTTCTGTGGTCGTGCACAAAAATGTACACGCCTGAATCATGGAGAAAAGCGAATGCGTACAAGAAGATTTTTACTCCTGCTCGCCCTGCTTTTGGTTGCTCTTAGCGCCTCGCTGATTCAGGCGCAAGACACGAAGGTGATCAAGATCGCCTCGCAGAGTCCGCTCTCCGGCGGTCAGTCGATCCTCGGCACCGGGCTGCGCAACGGCACCGAACTGGCGATCCAGCAGTTGGGGGGCACGTTGACCGACATGGGCTTCGAAATTCAGTTCGTGCCCTTCGACGATCAAGCCACCCCTGACGTTGGCGTCGCCAACGCCCAGCAGATCGTGGCTGATCCGGCGATTCTCGCGGTGATCGGTCACTTCAACAGCGGTGTCGCCATCCCCTCGTCCGAAGTCTACAATGCCAACAATCTGGTGATGGTTTCGCCCGCCAACACCAACCCGCTGGTTACAGATCGCGGGCTGCCGGTCGTCAACCGAGTTTGCGGTCGTGACGACGCGCAGGGCGCAGTGGGCGCGCAGTACGCGCAGACCTTGGGCGTAACATCAGTCTACGTCCTCAACGATACGACCGCCTACGGTTTGGGTGTCGCCCAGTTCTTCGCCGATAACGCGACCGCCTTAGGCATGACCGTGCTCGGTTTCGAGGGTACTGAGGAGCGCTCCAACTTCGACGGCATCATCCAGCCGATCATCGCGCTGAACCCGGATGCGGTCTACATGGGCGGTATTTACGACCAAATGGGCATTTTCGCCAACCAACTGCGTGCGGCAGGCTACACGGGTCAACTGCTGGGACCTGACGGTCTCGACTCCAGTGACTTCGTGGAATTGGGCGGCGCCGGCGTCGTCGGCACGCACTATACCTCGGCAGCCGGTCCTGCCTCGGTCTTCCCGACAGCAGAGCAGTTCGTCAGCGACTACACCGACAAGTACGGCAACGCGCCGACCCCGTATGCAGCAGAAGCCTACAACTCGACCGGGATCGTCTTGGCGGCGCTGGCGCGGGCGATTGACGCGGCGGGCGGCGAAATTCCGACCCGTGAAGCGGTTTCGGCGGAAGTTCGCGCGACCACCGATTACGACGGCTTGACCGGCATGATCACGTTCGACGCCAATGGCGACCGCACGCTAGCGAACTACTTCGTGCTCGAAGTCGCCTCGGCTGACCCGGCTGAATGGCAGAATAATCAGGTCATCAGCCAGATTCAAATCCCGTCCCCGCTGACAGCAGCGGCGATGGCAGAAATGACCCCCGAAGCGACGATGGAAATGGGCGGCTAAGCTGCTGATTCTCTCGCTGCCTACGTTGTCACCCTGAAAGTGAATCGGGGCGGGCGGGCTTGCTGCTTAAGCCTTGACCCGCCCTGTTTCCTACGTTATCGGGAGTCATTATGCAATTAGCGGATCGCCCCCGTACCTCGCTCGGCGGTTTCGTCGAGTGGTTCATCACGCCGCCTGCGCGCGGAAGCTGGCTTTATCGGTTCATCCTCTACCCTCTCCTGCAAATTACGATCTTCATCGTCGCCATCGCCACGTTTTTGACGGCGATAGCCTACGGGCTGGCGGTCTTATTCCCACAGCCTAACCCCGCCGCGCCGATCTTTCTGGGCGACCAGATTTCGCGCCAACTTCCCGGCATGATCATCAGCGGGATCAGTATTGGTTTCGTCTATTCGATGGTCGCGCTCGGCTACACGCTGGTTTACGGCGTGCTCAAGTTCATCAACTTCGCCCACAGCGAGATTTTCATGTTCGGCTCGGTGATCGGTTTCGAGGTCATGGCGCGGATCGACGACACGGGCGCCTTATCAAGTTGGAATCCCGTGCTGCTCGTGCTGACGCTTACCCTCGCCGCGATGATCGGTGCGGGGCTGCTGGCGGTGGCGGTCGAACGCATCGCCTATCGCCCGCTGCGCAATGCGCCGCGACTCGTCCCGCTGATCTCGGCAATTGGCGTTTCCTTTTTCCTGATCGACACTATCCGCGCGATTGAAGCGGTCGTCCGCAATGACTTCAACCTGACGTATCCGAAGAACGACATCCCGTGGATTACGCAGAATGTCCCGGTCGCCTTTGGCTCGACGACCGTCAATATCAAACCGACTTCGATCATTATGGTCATCGGCGCGATCATCACGCTGATGATGCTTAACTGGTTCGTCAACGGGACGAAACTGGGGCGAGGGATTCGCGCCGTCTCGCAGGATCAATCGACGGCGGCGCTGATGGGCATCAACGTCAACCTGATGATCTCGCTGACCTTCTTCATCGGCGGCGCTTTCGGTGGGGCAGCCGGGGTGTTGTTCGGACTCAACGCCGGGACGGTGACACCTTACGTCGGCTTCATCCCCGGCGTGAAGGCGTTCACGGCGGCGGTGCTCGGCGGGATCGGTAACGTGACCGGGGCGCTGCTCGGCGGCTTGACGATTGGGATGCTGGAAGCCTTCCTGAATGGCGTGCTGGTTTACTTCCCGGCATTGGGGCAGCGCTGGACGGACATCTTCGTGTTTGCGATTCTGATCATCATTTTGATCTTCCGTCCGGGTGGCTTGCTGGGCGAGCGCGTCGACGAGAAAGTGTAAGGTGCAAACATGGCGATAAATTCCTCTGTTCCTAGCCAACCTGCCACTCGCCCGTCTTCGTTCCGTGACTGGATCAGGCAGCCCCGGATTGCCGGGACGCTGATCGTCGCCTACATTGCGCTAATGGTGCTGGTGCTGGTGATCCTCGACCGCCGCACGGTGCTGTTCCCGCTGTGGAGCACGCTGGCGTTTCCGCCGTTCATCCTCTCACCCTTCGTGATCCTCGCGTCGCCGCTGTCCACCCGCACTAAAGCGATCATGATCGGGTTGATGATCTTGGTCGTCATGCCGATCATCGGCATCTACGACGGCGCTTATCTCGAGCTGTCGATCCAAATCGCCATGTACGCGGGGCTGGCGCTCGGCTTGAACATCGTCGTCGGCTTCGCCGGGCTGCTCGACCTCGGCTACATCGCCTTCTTCGCAGTCGGCGCGTATACGTGGGCGATGGTCAGTTCGACCAACGTAGCGACGGTCTTCGTCGTCGCCGGGTTGATCGCCCCGGCGTGGGCGTTCTACCTATTCATCCCGGTCGGCATACTGATCGCGGGCTGCGTTGGCATTCTGCTCGGCTTGCCGGTGCTGCGACTGCGCGGTGACTATCTCGCTATCGTAACGCTTGGCTTCGGCGAGATGATCCGTGTGCTGGCGCGCAACCTCGACAAGCCTTTCAACCTGACCAACGGTGCGCAGGGACTTTCCGGCGTCGCACGTCCGCCGCTGCCCGGTTTCTGGGTTGGCTTCACCGATTCGATTGCTAGGTCGCTCGGCATTCCGGTCGCCAATGTCCAGCCGGTCGCGCAGCAGTTGTTGTTCTACTTCATCGCCATCGTCGTGCTGGGCATTGTCGTGCTGGTCGCGCGGCGGCTGGACGACTCGCCGATTGGGCGGGCGTGGACTGCTATCCGCGAGGACGAAATCGCCGCGATTGCGATGGGCGTGCCGCTGGTGCGGATGAAGCTGCTGGCGTTCGCGTCGGGGGCGGCGTTCGCCGGGGCGATTGGCGTGCTCTACGCGGCGAAACAGACTTTCGTCAGCCCGGAGAGCTTCAGTCTGATCCAGTCGATCAGCATTCTGGCGATGGTGATCGTCGGCGGGATGGGCGGCATCAAGGGCGTGATCCTCGGCGCGATGATCGTGACGCTGCTCAATCTGCAAATCCTCAAGAACGTGTCGCTGCAAATCAACGCGCTGCGCAATATCGACTATGTGGTGCCGATCATCAACTTCCACATCAGCGATTGGCCCACGCAGCTTGAACCGGCGAAGTACGAGCGGCTGGTGTTCGGCGCGCTGCTGATCTTGATGATGATCTTCCGCCCGGAGGGGCTGATGCCGGAGGCGCGCCGCCGGATGGAGATTCGCGCTCACGCCGAGCCGGAGGAGTTGGCGCGGCTGGAAGAACCCGTAATCGCCGCCGAAGTCGATCCCGAACACCGGAATGAAGGGTAGGGCGAGATGGCGGAAGCTAAGCTACTGCTGGAAGTGAAAGACTTGAGTAAAGCCTTCGGCGGGATTCAGGCGGTGCGCAACGTCAGCATCGGCATCGAGCAGAACAGCATTAGCTCGATTATCGGTCCCAACGGCGCGGGCAAGACGACGCTGTTCAACCTGCTGACCGGCATCTATAAGCCGGATACCGGCGAGATCAACTTTGACGGCAAGTCGCTGATCGGCTTGCGACCCGATCAAGTGAACGCGGCAGGCGTCGCGCGGACGTTCCAAAGCATCCGCCTGTTCTCGAACATGACGGTGCTCGAAAACCTGATGGTGGGAATGCACTCACGGCTGGACGTGTCGGTCTGGAAGACGCTGCTGCGCCCGCCGGGCTTTCGCCAGCAAGAGGAGCACGTCCGCGAAAAGGCGCGCGAACTGCTCCATTTCGTCGGGCTGGCGGGCAAGGGCGACGAGGTCAGCCGCAATTTACCCTACGGTGATCAGCGGCGGGTGGAGATCGCGCGGGCGTTGGCGAGCGATCCGAAGCTGATTCTGCTGGACGAGCCGACGGCGGGCATGAACCCGAATGAAAGCGCCGAAGCGATGGCGCTGTTCCGCCGCGTGCGCGACGTGCTGGGGATCACGGTCGTGCTAATCGAGCACGACATGCGGGTGGTCATGGGCATCAGCGAGCGCATCAGCGTGCTGGACTACGGCGAAAAACTCGCCGAAGGCACACCGGAAGCCATCCGCACCGACCCGCGCGTCGTTCAAGCCTATCTGGGACGACGGGCGCTCGGCGAGGAGGCTGGTACATCATGACGGTGCTGCTGGAACTGCAAAATCTGCACACCTTCTACGGCAAAATTCATGCGCTGAAGGGGATCGATCTGGTCGTCAACGAAGGCGAGATCGTGACGCTGGTGGGTGCGAACGGGGCAGGTAAAAGCACGACGCTGCGGACGATCAGCGGCATGGTGCGCCCGCAGCGCGGCAGTGTGCAGCTTCGGGGACAGGACATCACCGGCAGGAAGGCGCACGAGGTGGCGGCGCTTGGGATCGGGCACGTCCCGGAAGGACGTCGCATCTTCCCGCTGCTGACGGTGCTGGAAAATCTCGAAATCGGGGCGTGGAACGTCGAGAACAAAGCCGACATCAGCGCCAGCATCGAGCGGGCGTTTGAACTGTTTCCCCGTTTGAAGGAGCGCATCGCTCAGAAGGGCGGCACGCTCTCCGGCGGCGAGCAGCAAATGCTGGCAATCGCGCGGGCGTTGATGAGCGATCCGCACGTGCTGCTGCTGGACGAGCCGTCGATGGGTCTGGCGCCGGTGCTGGTCGAGGCGATCTTCGACATCATCAAGCGTATCAACGAGGAAGGCAAAACGGTGCTGCTGGTCGAGCAGAACGCGCTGATGGCGCTGGAAGTCGCCCACCGGGGTTACGTGCTGCAAACCGGCGTGGTCATGCTCAGCGACGACGCCAAAGTGCTGATGAAGAACGACATGGTGCGCAAGGTCTACCTCGGCGAGAACTGACAGCGCAAAGAAAAATCGGATTTCGGGTAGGGGCAGAACTTAGTTCTGCCCCTACGTCATATTCTTAAACTGTGCCTTTTGTAATCATTCCGCAATTAATCCCCGTATAATAGAGCTATGGTCAAACAGGCGAATATCCTCGTAGTAGACGACGAAGCGACCGTGCGCGAGGTCGTCCGCAAATATCTGGAACACGACGGCTTTCACGTCATCGAAGCCGAGAGCGGGACGCAGGCGCTCGACTGCGTGCGCGATCAGCATCCCGACCTGATCGTGCTAGACGTGATGCTGCCGGGCGCGGACGGCTTCACGATCACGCGCGCGCTGCGCGACGCCGACGATTACGCGCCGCTGTACGTCGATAACGCGATCCCGATCATCCTGCTGACGGCGCGGTCGAGCGAACTCGACCGGATCGCGGGCTTCGAGGTCGGCGCGGACGACTACATCGTCAAGCCGTTCAGCCCGCGCGAGCTGGTCGCTCGCGTCAAAGCCGTGCTGCGGCGCAGCGCCAACGGCTTGGTCGAAGTGGACGAGAAGCCGATTCTACTTAACGCGCTGACGATTGATCCGCGCAGCCGAGAGGTTCGCGTGCGCGATGCGGTGGTCGTCCTGACCGCCAAAGAATTCGACCTGCTCTGGTTCTTGGCGCGCCATCCGCGACAGGTTTTTTCGCGGGCGCAGCTGCTCGATCAGATTTGGGGCTACGAGTTCTACGGCGACGAGAGCACCGTGACCGTCCACATTCGGCGGCTGCGCGAGAAAGTCGAAGCGAATCCGAGCGAACCCACCATCATCCAGACCGTATGGGGCGTCGGCTACAAGTTTGAACCCACATGAGCCGCGCTAAATCTGCCAAAGCCCCACTTTATGCTGTTCCCTTGCTGGCGTTAGGGTTTCTGGCGCTGCTGATCGGCGGCGTCATGGTCGTGCTGCCGCGCATCGGCGTCTCGGAGGATTTGGGCACCCTGTTGATCGTCATGGCGGTGATCGGAGTCACCTCGATTGCGGGCGGCTACGTTGCCTACCGGCTGCGCTTGGCGCGCTGGCTGGGCAGCCTGCGTTGGGCGCTGTTGGTGACGATGGTGCTGACGGTCGGACTGATCTTCCTCAACGTATGGGTGACGGCGCAGTTAATGTTCATCAGCCAAGTCGACCTGATGGTGACGGGCGTGCTGCTGATCTTCGCCGGGTCGATAGCGCTGATCTTCGGCTTCTTCGTGTCGAGTGCGATCACCGAAGGTATCCGCGAACTGGCGCGGGCGGCGGAGCAGATCGCACGAGGCAAGCTGGAGACGCGGCTCGACGTGCGTGGCAACGACGAACTCGCCGAGTTCGGGACGACCTTCAACTGGATGGCGCAGAGCCTTCAAGACGTGGATCAGCAGAAGCGGGAACTCGACCAGCAGCGGCGCGACTTGATCGCGTGGGCGTCACACGACTTGCGGACGCCAGTCACGTCAATTCGGGCGATGATCGAGGCGATGGTCGACGGCGTGGTCAGCGATCCGCAGACGACTACCCGCTATCTGCATAACATGGACCTCGAAATCCAGCACTTGACCAAGTTGATCGACAACCTGTTCGAGCTGGCGCAGCTCGATGCCGGGCACATCACGCTGAATTATCAGATGACGTCGCTGCGCGACCTGATCTCGGATACGCTAGGCAGCATGAGTATCCGCGCGCAGCAGCAGAACATCCGCTTGACCGGCGAGGTCGCCGACGGCGTGGATATGCTTTACATTGCACCGGACAAAGTCCAGCGCATCCTCAACAATCTGCTTGACAACGCGCTGCGCTACACGCCGGAAGGCGGAATCGTCGCGCTGATGGCGTGGCTCGAAGGCAATGACGTCCGCGTACAGGTGCACAACAGCGGCGATGGGATGGTCGGTATCGATCTGGCGCAGGTATTCACGCGCTTCTACCGCGAGGAACGGTCGCGGGCGCAGGCGAAGGATGGGCATCGCGGGGCGGGTCTGGGCTTGGCGATCACGCGCGGGTTCGTCGAGGCGCATGGCGGCAAAATCTGGGTCAGCAGCGACGCCGATGGCGTGACCTTCACCTTCACGCTGCCCAAGCGCCAACCGGAGCGCTTGCAGCCGTGAGGCTCGGACTGGCTTGGACTTATGGTAGACGTGCTAGACTAGCTGAACAGGCGCAGAGCCTGTTTTTTGTTGACTCAAAAATGGATGAAAACTCATGAAATCTGCATTAATTGTGTGGGGCGGCTGGGAAGGTCACGAGCCGGAGCAGTGTGCCAAGATTTTCGCCGAAGTCCTCGATGGTGAGGGCTATAAGACTGAACTGTCGAACTCGCTCGACAGCTATCTCGACGTCGAGAAGCTGCAATCGGTCGACCTGATCGTGCCGATGGTCACGATGTCATCGATCACGAAGGAGCAGCTTGAAGGCTTGCTGACCGCCGTTAAGAGCGGCGTCGGCTTGGGCGGCTGGCACGGCGGCATGGCGGACTCGTTCCGTCAGGCGACCGAATATCAGTTCATGGTTGGCGGGCAGTGGGTCGCACATCCGGGTGGCGTCATCGACTATCGCGTCAACATCATCGATCATAACGATCCGATCACCGCCGGGATCGCGGATTTTGCGATGCACTCGGAGCAATATTACATGCACGTCGATCCGTCGAACGAGGTACTGGCGACCACGACGTTTAACGGCGACCATGCCGCGTGGATCGATGGCACAGTGATGCCGGTCGTCTGGAAACGGCGCTACGGAGCGGGTAAGGTGTTCTACAGCTCGCTTGGGCACGTCGCCAGCGATTTCAACGTGCCCGAAGCCAAAGAAATCCAGCGGCGCGGACTGCTCTGGGCGACACGGTAGGCAAAATGGAAGGGGGTTGTAGGGGCGTTATATATAACGCCCCTACGGACTAGTTTAGAGGATACAACATGCACATCACGGTTTGGAACGAGTATCGTCACGAGCAGCACAACGAAGCGGTCAAGAAGATCTACCCCGACGGCATTCACAACGTGATCGCCGCCGGACTGCGCGAGTCGGGCTACAATGACGTGGGCACGGCGACGCTCGACCAGCCGGAACACGGCTTGACCGACGCGGTGCTGGCGTCCACCGACGTGATGCTGTGGTGGGGCCACATGGCGCACAGCGAAGTCCGCGATGAGATCGTCGATAAAGTCCAACAGCGCGTCCTCGACGGCATGGGCTTGATCCTGCTGCATTCGGCACATTTCTCGAAAATCTTCAAGCGCTTGATGGGGACGACCTGCAACCTCAAGTGGCGTGAGATCGGCGAGAAAGAGCGCGTCTGGGTGGTTAATCCGGCGCACCCGATTGCCGACGGGTTGAGCGACTATTTCGAGCTGCCTCATGCCGAAATGTACGGCGAACCGTTCGGCATCCCGGAGCCGGATTCGCTGGTGTTCACGAGTTGGTTCGAGGGCGGCGAGGTGTTTCGCAGCGGCTGCTGCTGGTATCGCGGGCGCGGCAAAGTGTTCTATTTCCGTCCCGGTCACGAAACCTACCCGATCTACTATCAGCCGGAAATCCGGCATGTGATCGCCAACGCGGTCAAGTGGGCAGCGCCGACCAATGGACCGCAGATCCCGGTCGAGAATATCCCGGTGCCGCTGGAGCCAGTGCGCTCGCAGGAGAGCGAATAAATCATGAAATTGCAGCCGTATCTCGATTTCGCGCTGGACGCGACGTGGCAAGCCGGGCGGATCACGCTCGGCTATTTTCAGACCGGAATCACGGTTGAGCGCAAGGCGGATAACACACCCGTGACCGCCGCCGACCGTGCCGCCGAGAAACGGCTGCGCTCATTGATCGGCGAGCGCTTCCCCGATCACGGCATCATCGGCGAAGAATACGGCGAGCAGTCGTCGTCCAGCTCGCTGACGTGGATCGTCGATCCAATTGACGGCACCAAGTCGTTCACCTGCGGCGTACCGATCTATGGCTGCCTGATGGCGCTGGTCGAGGATGGACGTCCGCTGGTGGGTGTCGCGCATTTCCCGGCGCTCAACGAGACGATCTACGCGGCGCGCGGGATGGGCTGTTTCTGGAACGGACGGCGGGCGCGCGTTTCACCACAAGCGAACCTAGCCGATGCGGTATTGCTAGCGAGCGACATCGGGAATTACGCGGAGAAGGATGCGGCGTTTCAGAAGTTGGTCGGGTCGACCTACATTCAGCGGACGTGGGGTGATTCCTACGGTTATCTGCTGGTGGCGACCGGGCGCGCCGACATCATGCTCGACCCGAAAATGAATATCTGGGATTGCGCGCCTTTCGGCGTGATCATGGAAGAAGCGGGCGGCACCTTTACCGACTGGCAAGGGACGCCGACGATTGACGGCGGCGAGTCGCTGGCGACCAACGGCGCATTGTTCGATCAGGTGATGGAAATTACGCGGTCTTAATTTGGCGTGTGCGCTCCCGCCATCATCAAGCCGAGCGTTTCCACGTCAGCGTCGTCGCGGTCGAGCATGCCGACGATCTGCCCCTCGTAGATCACCGCCACGCGATCTGCTAAGGCGAGGATTTCGTCGAGGTCTTCCGAGATCAGCAGGATGGCGACCCCGGCGCTGCGCTGCTCGATCAAGCACGTGATGGATGTACTCGGTCGCGCTGATGTCGACGCCGCGCGTCGGCTGCGCCGCGATCAGCACCGACGGATTGCGTGCGAGTTCCCGCGCGAGGATCAACTTCTGGATATTTCCGCCAGAGAGGTTCTTAGCGGGCGTCTGGGCGTTGGGCGTCTTAATGTTGAAGCTGCGGATCAAGTTGGCGGCGTGCTTGTTGATCGCGCTGAAGTTCAGAAAAATGCCGCGCGTATAGTCGGCGTGGTTCTGCAAAATGGTGTTCTCCGCAACCGAAAATGAGCCGATAATCCCGTCGCGGTTGCGTTCTTCGGGGATATACGCCAATCCTGCATTGAGGCGCGCCGAGATCGACTCGCGGGCGACGTTTTCGCCGCCGATGCAGATTTCGCCGCCGGTGGTGTGGCGCAGCCCGGCGATGGTTTCGGCAAGCTCGCGCTGACCGTTGCCCGACACCCCGGCTAAGCCGAGAATCTCCCCGCCGCGAACGTCGAGCGTCACTCCGGCGAGGGCGGGCAGCCCCTGATCGTTATCCGCGTGCAAATCGCGCAGCGACAATTTGACCTCGCCGACCTGCACCGGCGGGCGTTCCGGCTGGAAAACCACATCGCGCCCGACCATCATCCGCGCGAGCACGCGGCGCTCGATGCCATCATTGCGGGTCGTGTCGATCACGCGCCCGTCGCGCATGACGGTGATCCGGTCGCTAAGTTCCTGTACCTCGTGGAGCTTGTGCGAAATGAAGATCAGCGCGTGCCCCTGCGTCCGCATCTCCTTGAGGGTGACGAACAATTCGCTGCATTCCTGCGGCGTCAGTACGGCGGTCGGCTCGTCGAGAATCACTAGCGCGCCGCCGTGATAGAGCGCCTTGATAATCTCGACGCGCTGCTGCTCGCCGACCGAGAGATGCCAGATCGGGACGTCCGGGTTGACCTTCAACCCGTAAACCTGCGCCAGCTTGAGCAGCCGCTCGCGCACCGTACCGAGGTCGAGGATCAAGCCCTGCGTTCGCAAGCCGAGCGCGACGTTTTCGGCGACGGTCAGCGTCGGCACCAGCATGAAGTGCTGGTGAATCATGCCAATGTTGTGAGCGAGCGCGTCCGCCGGTGAGTGCAGGGTCACTGGGTCGCCGTCGAGCAGAATTTCGCCCGCGTCCGGTTTGTACATGCCGTAGAGGATTTTCATCAGCGTCGATTTACCCGCGCCGTTCTCGCCCAGCAGCGCGTGAATCTCGCCCGACTTCACGTCGAAGTCGACGCGATCATTGGCGAGGACGCCGGGAAAGCGCTTGGTGACGCCGCGCATCTCCGCGTGATCGATGCGTTTATGACCGGAGGGCAGGGTGGCTTGAGTCATGGGCGTGCATTTCTGGTTTTAGTAGGGGCACGACGGGTCGTGTCCTACGCGCGTACAGATTTTAACCTCGTCCCCTGCCCCCTCTCCACTTTGTGGAGAGGGGGAACGCTCAACGTCGCTGCACGGAAATTCAGCGGGGGTGAGGTTGGTACTTAACTGGCTGCTTCCATCGTCGCTTCGGGGGTGGCTTCTTCCTCAAGCGATTGCTTGACGACAATGTCGCCGCTGATGATCGCTTGAGTCGCCTCGTCCGCGGCAGCTTGCACTTCTTCGGGGATTTCGACCTGCCCGTAGGCGAAGACCTGTCCCTTATTTTCCAGCGTCAGGGTGTAGACCGTGCCGCCCAGCTCGCCCGCCTGAATCTTTTCGATCATGTCGGTGAGCATGGGTTTCCAGTCGTAGACCTGCGAGACCACAACCGTATCGGGCCACTGCACGCTTTGATCCCACTGCGTCCCGAACCACAGACCCTTAGCCGACTGGATGGCGTCAATTGCGCCGACAACTTGCTGAGCGGAGCCGGTCAGGACGTCCGCGCCAGCGGCGATCTGCGTCTGCGCGACTTCTGCGGCAGCCGCCGTATCGCCGAACGAGCCGGTGTAGGCGAGCAAAATCTGCGCGTCAGGATTGGTCGCAGTCACACCTTGCTGGAAGCCGTTGATGTAGAGCAGCGCGTCGCCTGCTGGAACCGGACCGACGATGCCGATGATGCCGGACTTGCTCATCATCGCCGCCATCACGCCTTCGACGTAAGCGCCTTCTTCGGCGTTCGCTTGATAGGCGAAGATGTTGGTCAAGCCTTCTGCCTCACCGGTATCCGTCGCCGTGCCCCACGCGAACGAGGTGTCCGGGTAGTCCGGCGCGATGTCGAACAGGGATGTGCCGTACTGCGTCCCATGAGCGATGATCAGGTTGTAGCCTTCGTCGGCGTAGTCGCGGATCGCCTGAGCCGCCGCCGTCACGTCAAACATGTTCTCGGTGTAGGCGATCTCCATCGCGCTTTCGCCGCCCATTTCCGTTTGGACAGCTACGAGACCCTCGTACATTGCTTGGCTCCAAGAAATGTCGGTGATCGTGCTAGGCATGACGAGGGCGACCTTGAACGGCGCGTCTTGCGCGCTCACGATGCCCACGCTCAAGAGGGCGAGCACCAGACAAACCAACAGGACTTTCTTCATAGCGGTTTCCTCCGTAAATCGTGCGGATATGTAACGGCGTCCGGTACGTGCGGACAGCGACCGTGACCTCTGTTAGTTCTCGCCGCGTTGGAATGGTTTCGTCAGGGCGGCGGGTTCGTTCTGCTTGCGCTGGCGCGTGAACACTAAGACGGCAATCGTTAGGATATACGGCACCATGATCAGCAGGTTTGGCGGAATAGATGATCCGGCAATTGTGATCTTGAAGATTTGCGCCCAGATTTGCAGGTTGTTGGCGATACTGAACAAGAGTGCGCCGAGCATGACGCGGGTTGGCGACCAGCCGCCGAAGTAGACCAGCGCGACGGCGATAAAGCCGCGCCCCTCGGTCATGTTCTCTTGAAAGATGGGGGTGGCAGCAATCGAGAGCGATGCTCCGGCGATGCCCGCCATGATACCGCCGAAGATCACCGTCGCGTAGCGGACGAGAACGACGTTCACGCCCATCGAGTTGGCGGCGGCGGGATTCTGCCCGACGGCACGAATTTGCAGCCCCCACTTCGTCCGGGTCAGCACCCACGTCAAAATCGGCACCAACGCGAAGGCGGCGTAAACGAGAATATTCTGCTGAAAGAGAATCTTGCCAATCACCGGGATGTCGCTTAGCACCGGGATATTGATCGGCTGGAAGCCCAAACCCTGCGCCGTGATCACGCCACCCGCCAGCAGCCGGAATAACAGGCTGGATAAACCGAGACCAAACAGCGTGAAGCCGATGCCGCTGATCCCTTGCTCGGCTTGCAGCGTTACGCTGACAAACGCCATTGCTAAGCCCATCAACGCGCCCACCAGCGCCGCCGCGAGCAGCCCCATCACCGGGCCGGCTTGCAGACCCTGCGGCGAGACCACGTAAATCGCGATGAACGCGCCCATCAGCATCATGCCTTCGACGCCGAGGTTGAGCACGCCGGATCGCTGAACGAAGACCTCGCCCAACGCCGCGAACAGGTAGGGTGTCGCAAACAGGATTGTCAGGGGCAGCGCTTGAGCGAGAATTTGTCCGAAATTCATACCACCGCCTCCGGCGCGGGTTGGTTCAGTTCAGCCGATGGTGGGACGGCGGCGACCGAGCGCGCCGTTCGCCTTGCATTGTAACGGCGCACGAAAATATCGCTGCTGACCACGAAGATCACGATCAAGCCTTGCAAGGCGGTCACGGTTGCAGAGGGGACCTGCATCGTCCGCTGCATCTTATCCGCGCCGACCAACAGCGCGCCGAATAGAAACGCCGACGGGATCGCGCCAATCGGGTGCAGTCGTCCGAACAGGGCGACGACGATCCCGGAGAAGCCGTAGCCGACGGCGAAGCCCTCGACCATGCGGTGATTGATCCCTTGCAGTTCGACCGCGCCCGCTAACCCTGCCAAGCCGCCGCTGAGCACCAGCGCCAGCATCAGGTAGCGCGGCACCGAGATACCGGCGTAGCGCGAGGCATTCTTGTTCTGCCCGACCGCGCGAATCCGGTAGCCGAGCGTCGTCCGCCAGAGCAGCAGATAGACGACGACCGCCATCGCTAGCCCAATGAACAAGCCGACGTGAACCTGTGACGGCGGTGCCAGCCGCGCCAGCCAAGCCGCCTCAGGAATCTGTGCCGATTGGGGGATGCGCGTGCCCGCCTCGATCTGCTTCGGGTCGATCATCGGTCCGCTGAGCAGGTAGAGCAGCAGCTGCACGGCGATTTCATTCATCATCACCGTGCTCAGGATTTCGTTGACGTCGAAACGCGCCTTCAAATAACCGGGGATGGCGCCCCAGAAAGCTCCGCCGAGGAAGCCGACGATCAGAGTGAGCGGGGCGAGCAGCCAAGCCGGAAGCGCAGCACCCAAGCCGAGCGAGAAGGACACCGCCACAATCGCGCCGACGAAGACCTGCCCCTCCGCGCCGATGTTGATCACCCCGGCGCGAAACGCGATGCAGATGCCGATGGCGATGATCAAGAGCGGCGTCGCACGGGTCAGCGTTCGCAGCAGGGCTGCTTGGCTGCCGAACGCACCGTCGATCATAGTGCCGTAGGCTTGAAGCGGGTCAGCGCCGAGGATCAAGAGCAGCACGCCGCCCGCAACGAGTGCGAGCAGGATGGCGATGATGGGGGCGAGGGCGACGACGAGGTCACCGCGAGAGAACGTGAGTTTGGATTTCATGGGTGTAATACTTATCCGGCTCTGGTCTTAAATCTACAACAAATTCGCGGAATTTATTTGGTGAAATGTGACAAATTGACCGTGCGATTTTCCTAAAGAATTGGCGCTAACTATAGCGCGTTCGCACGCTTGTACCAAGCGAACGCATAGGTTAAACTACATTTCAGACAACACTGTGTCAGTGAACGCGAAGTGACCAACCAATGACCATGCAAACTTGGGAGCATTATTACACGCCCGCGACGGTCGACGAAGCGCTCGACCTGCTGGCGGAGCACGCCGGCAACGCGCGGATCATCGCTGGCGGGACGGATTTACTGATCGACCTGCAGTTCGCCGAGGGCAAGCATCAAGTCGATGCGCTGGTCGACTTGACTCGCGTCGCCGAGATGACGACCATCACCGAAGTGGAGGGCTATGCGGTCGTCGGCGCGGCGGTGACGCACACCGCCATCACCCGGTCGGCGCTGCTCGAAGCGCAGGCGACCTGCTTGGTCGAAAGCTGCGGCGTGGTCGGCGGACCGCAGGTGCGCAACGTCGCCACGCTGGGCGGCAACGTCGCCCACGCGCTGCCCGCCGGCGACGGCACGACCTCGCTGATGGCGCTCGACGCCGAAGCGGAAGTCTACTGGGGCGATCAGCGCGTCCGCGAGTGGCTGCCGCTGGCGCAGTTGTTCAAAGGACCCGGCATCTCGGCGCTCGACACCAGCCGTGACGTGCTGGTCAAATTCCGCTTTAAGCTCGCCGCTGGGCGCGAAGGCACCGCCTTTCACCGGATCATGCGTCCGCAGGGCGTCGCGCTGCCGATCCTCGGCTGCGCCGTCTGGGTCAAGCTGAACGAAGATTGTACGCAGTACGAGGATGCGCGGATCAGCATTGCGCCGGTCGCGCCGACGCCGATCTTGGCGGAGGCCGCCGCCGACGCGCTGCGCGGTCAGCCGATTAGCGCTGAGACGCTCGAAACTGCAATCGAAGTTGCGCACCAGACGCTCAAGCCGCGCACGAGCAAATACCGCGCGACCGGCGAGTATCGTCAGCACATGATCGGCACGCTGCTGCGCAAGACGCTGCCGCTAGCGGTCGAACGGGCGCGCACCGGTGTTGCGCACGCCGAAGGTGTAGGGATGGGGTGACATGCTCAAAGGCGAGCGGGTGCTCCTGCGTCCATTTGAACCGGGTGATGCCGTTCGCCAGTACGAGTTCGATCAGCACATCGAACTCTACGGACTCGACAGCGACACGCCGCACTTGCGCTCGATGGCGGAAACGCAAGCTTTCGTCGAGAGCCGCATCAAGGGCGACCCGAACACGGCTGGCTTTGCGATCTCGATCGAAGGTGTATACGTCGGTCACAGTGCGTTGTATCATGTACAAGACCGACATGGCAATTTCGAGCTAGGGATCACAATTGGCGATCCCGATTATTGGGGGCAGGGCTACGGGCGCGAGACGGTTAAGCTACTGCTCCGGTATGCGTTTCACTACTTGGGTGGGCGGCGCGTCGAGCTGACGACCAACGCCAAGAACGAGCGGGCAATTCGCTGTTATCGCGCCTGCGGCTTTATCGAAGAGGGGCGACCGCGTAAGGTCGTCTGGGTTGAAGGTGAATACACCGACCTCGTGCAAATGTCGATCCTGCGCGACGAATGGCGGGAATAATCCTGAAAAAATCGGCGGGGATGTGGGAGTAAATTGTCGTGACCGAGCTTAGACTTACCGTAAATGGACAGTCGCACACGCTGGACGTGCCGCAGTCGCGGACGCTGGCGGAGGTGCTGCGCTACGACCTCGGCTTGACCGGGACGAAGATCGGCTGCGGCGAGGCGGAGTGCGGTATCTGTACGGTTCACGTCGACGGCACGCCGGTCGATTCGTGCATGTATCCGGCATTCAAGGCGCAGGGCGCGAGCGTCGTCACGATTGAGGGGCTGGCGCAGGGCGATCAACTGCACCCGCTGCAAGAAGCCTTCATCGATCACGGCGCGGTGCAGTGCGGTTTCTGCACCCCCGGCTTGATCATGAACGCCGCCGCGCTGATCGACGGCAACCCCGATCCCGACGACCACGACATCAAAGTCGCGCTCAAGGACACTTACTGCCGCTGCACCGGCTACACCGCCGTGATCAGCGCGATCAAGTCGGCGGCGGCGGT
The DNA here is from genome assembly GCA_963826685.1 of uncultured Chloroflexia bacterium. Taxonomy (GTDB): domain Bacteria; phylum Chloroflexota; class Anaerolineae; order Aggregatilineales; family Phototrophicaceae; genus Flexifilum. The sequence goes on from CAWGYC010000017.1 coordinate 927,565, forward strand.
CAAGCGCGGCGAAGCCAAGCTCCCGGTCAACGAGCCGGAAGTGATCGAGCCGCTGCACCTCGGTTGGTCACAACGAAAAAGTGCAGGACGTGGTCGCGCGCGTCACCGGCAAGGCGAAATACACCGACGATTACAGCTTCGCCGGGATGCTGTTTGGGCGCACGCTGCGCTCGCGCTATCCCCACGCCAAAATTTTGAGCATCGACACCAGCGCGGCAAAGGCGCTGCCCGGTGTCCATGCCGTCCTGACCGCCGAGGACATCCCCGGCGAGAACATTCACGGACTGGTCCATCTCGACTGGCCCGCGCTGGCTGGCGATAAAGTTCGCTACATGGGCGATCCGGTGGCGGTCGTTGCGGCGGATACACCGGAGATCGCCGAAGAAGCGATCAGCCTGATCGAAGTTGAATACGAGCCGCTGCCCGTCGTCGGCGATCCGGTTTACGCGCACTCACCCGATGCGCCCGTGATCCACGAGGGGCGAGAGGGTGGCAATCTGCTCAAGCATATTAAAGTGCGTCACGGCGACCTCGAAGCGGGCTTTGCCGCCGCCGACGTGATCGTCGAGCGCACCTATCACACCGCGACGACCGAACACGCTTTCCTCGAACCGGAATGCTCGATTGGCGTCCCGGCAGGCTTCGATGCCGATCACGAGAAGCTGACGATCTACGTCGGCTCGCAGATTCCCTATCAGGATCGCAGCCAGATTGCGGGCGTGCTCAATGTGCCCGAAGAATCGGTGCGGGTCAAAGGCTGCTTGATCGGCGGTGGCTTCGGCGGCAAAGAGGACATCGCCGGGCAGATTCACGTCGCGCTGCTGGCGACCGTGACCAATCGCCCGGTCAAGATGCTCTACACCCGGCAGGAGTCGCTGCTGTTCCATCCCAAGCGCCACGCAACCATCATCCGCATCAAGACCGGCGCGACCCGCGACGGCAAGCTGACGGCGGTCGAAGCCGAGCTTTACGGCGACGGCGGCGCCTATGCCAGCCTGAGCGACAAGGTCATGACCCGCGCCACCACTCACGCGACCGGTCCCTATAACGTCCCCAACGCCAAGATCGACTGCTTTGCCATGTATACCAATAATCCGCCCAGCGGCGCGTTTCGCGGCTTCGGCGTGACTCAAAGCGCCTTCGCCGTCGAGCAGAACATGGATATGGTCGCCGAGGAAATCGGCATGGATCCGGTCGAGTTCCGGCGCATCAACGCCCAGAAAGTCGGCGTGACGACGGCGACCGGGCAGCTTTTGCGCGAAAGCGTCGGCTTGCTCGACACGCTCGACCTGTGCGAAAAAGACATGCGCGGCAACCTCAACGGCGAATTTCCGTTGGGCGTGGCGCGAGGGCGATCTCGCCTACGGCTGGGGCGTCGCGGCGGCGTACAAGAACACGGGCTTGGGCGGCGGCGCGCCGGATCGCGCTGATGCCGAGGTCGAAGCCTTCGAGGACGGCACGGTCGAAGTGCGTACCTCGTCGGCGGACATGGGGCAGGGCTTGGTCAGCGTGCTGGCGCAGTGCGCCGCCGAGGAACTCGGTTTGCCCTACAAACAGGTGCGCGTCCTACTCAGCGATACCGACCTGACGCCCAACGGCGGACCGACCACCGCCAGCCGCCAGACCTACATGAGCGGTAACGCCGTTCGCATCGCGGCGTCGAATCTGCGTCAGATGCTCTCGAAGGTCGTCGCCGAGGAACTCGACTGTCCACCGGAGCGCCTGCGCTTCGAGGAGGGTCTGGTTCATCAGAACGGATCGTCAGTCGCCTTTGGCGAGGCGATCAAGCAAGCGCACAAGCAGGGACTCGATACCAAAATCCTGCAAGCTTATTACGGACCGAAAACTCAGCCGCTCGGCACGGGCGGCGACATGCACTTCGCTTTCTCCTATGCGACCCAAATCGCGCTGGTCTCGGTCGACACGACCACCGGCGAGATCAAAGTCCACAAGATCATCTCGGCGGCGGACGTGGGGCGGGCGATCAACCCGCTCCAGACGCAGGGGCAGATCGAGGGCGGGATCGTGATGGCGCTGGGCAACTGCCTGACTGAAGCTTTTATCGTCGAGGACGGCGTGCCGTGGTCGACGCTGCTGGCGCGCTACAAGATGCCGAGCATCAAACACACGCCGGAGATCATCAGCCACTTGGTCGAGCACAAGACAGCGGACGGTCCCTACGGCGCGAAGGGCGTTGGCGAACTGCCGTCGATCAACACGTCGCCCGCCATCGCCAACGCGATCTACAACGCGGTCGGCGTGCGCGTCTTCCGTCTGCCGGTCGATCAGGACGCGCTCTACCGCGCGATGGTCGGCGGGCAGACCGAAGTGCATACGGCGTGGCAGGATGTGAAGTAGAATGTCATAATAGCTGTAGCAAACGAATGTAAAAAGTCCTGATCATCAGGACTTTTTTGTTGGGCGAGGTCGTCAATGTCAACCCATAGCTGGACGACGGAAGATGAGATACTGGCGCTGGCACTCTACGTTCGACGCAAGCGGTATCCGCCGAACGACTCGGTGATTATGCAGCTTCAGACGTTTCTGCGTCAACGTGGTATTTCGCCGGGCGGTCTGGATGTGAAGTTGGGGTATTATGCAGCGCTTGATCGCGGCGAAAAGCCCGCCTTTGGGCGCATCAGCCAGCAAACGCGCGCGGTCTGGGACGAGTATCAGGGCGAGCCGTTCATCTTGCAGCGGGATGCCAAAGACATTCTCAATCATGAATTTTCGCCGGAAAGAAGGGATGATCTTCGTGCCCAATGAAACCATTAGCGCGTGGTACAAGGCGGCGCGCCCGCGCACGCTGACGGCGACCTATGCGCCGCTCGGCTTGGCGGCGGTGATCGCCCTGCAAGACGGCGTGTTCGACCTCGTGCGCTTCGTCCTCTCGCTGATCGGCGCGCTGTTTTTGCAGATCGCCGCCAACCTGATCAACGAGTATTTCGACTTCAAGCGCGGCGCGGACGAACTCAAGACCGCCGGGCAGGGCATGATCATCAAGAATGCCGTGCTGACCCCTCGTGCGGTGCTGATCGGCGCAATCGTCAGCGTCGCCATCGGCGTGCTGATCGGGCTGTTCCTGCTGACGCAAAGTGGACCGCTGCTGTTCTGGATTGGCTTGGGCGGCGTGCTGGTCGTAATCAGCTACACGGCGGGTCCCTTCCCGCTGGCGTACAACGGTCTGGGCGAAATCGCCGTCTTCATCTTCATGGGTCCCTTGATGGTGCTGGGCGCGTACTACGTCATGGCGCGCGCGTTTAGCTGGACGCCGGTGATCGCCGCCATCCCCATCGGCTTCATGGTCGCCGCGATCATGCACGCCAACAACGTCCGCGACCTCCCCGCCGACGCTGCGGTGAACAAGAAGACGCTGGCTGTGAAACTCGGAAGGCGCGGCGCACGTATTGAATATGTAATCTTGGTGGGCGGGGCTTACGTCGCCGTCGCCGGGCTGATTCTGCTAGGCGTGCTGCCAATCACGACGCTGCTGGTGCTGATCACCGCGCCGGAAGCCTATCGCCTGATCGGGATCGTCAGCAGCACCGAAGAAGTCCCGCCGCTGCACATGGCGATGGGGCGGACGGCGCGGCTGCACGGGCAGTTCGGGCTGTGGCTGGTCGTGGGCTGGGCGCTGGCGCTGGTCTTGCGGGCTATCGGACTGAGCATCTTCTAAGGGGAGGATTTGATCATGTTCATTCGCAATTTCATCATCCGGCTGATCATCAACGCGATTGCGCTGGCGATCACTGCCGAGATTTTGCCGGGGATCACGATTAGTGGCGGAGTGGGTACGCTGCTGCTAGTCGCGGTGGTCTTCGGAATCGTCAATGCGTTCGTCAAGCCGATTGTCAAGCTGCTGACCTGCCCATTCGTGATCCTGACGCTTGGCTTGTTCATCCTCGTGATCAACGGTTTGATGCTGCTGCTTACCTCCTCGATTGTCGGGGCGCAGAACTTCGCCGTCGACGGCTTCGGGACAGCGCTGATCGGTGGTATCGTCATGGGCGTACTGGCGATTATCGTCGAAGCGGTGCTCGACGCGCTGGGACTGGACGAGAGCAAGTAGCGCTAGCTACGCAAACGGTGGATGTTCGTAGGGGCGGAACTCAGTTCCGCCCCTACCAGTTATTAGGCATAGCGCTGGCGAATCGTCGGGATCAAGTAATCCTTGAACGCCCCGTCAAGATCGTAGGCGGGCTGCCAACCCCAGTCGTGGCGCGCGGCGCTGTCGTCCACCTGCGCGCACCACAAATCGACGATTCGCTGGCGGCGCTCGTCGATGTGAAAGTCGATCTTTGCCACCGGGAACGCCTCGCGCACGATCTGCGCGATTTCGTCCGCCGAAGGGTTGAAGCTGGTCACGTTGTAGACGTGGCGGGTGAGCGCCAGCGACGGGACGGCGGCAAAGTCGAGCAGCGCCTTGATGGCATCGGGCATTGCCATGAAGGGGATGCGTGTGTTCGGGCGGACGAAGCAGTGATATAGTTCGCCCTGTGCCGCCGCGTGGATCATCTCCGGCGCGTAGTCGCTCGTGCCCCCGCTCGGCAGCGTGATCGCGCTGATCAAGCCGGGGAAGCGCAGCGCCCGGAAGTCGATCAAGTGGGGTTCGGGCGTGGCGGCAAGCTGGCGGTAATGCTCGGCGAAGTAGCGCCCCAACTGCTCGCAGTAAAGCTTGTTGCAGCCGTACATGGTCGTCGGCTGGTTGAATTGATCCTCGCTCACCGGCGGCGCGGAGTCCTTCGCCGCTTGGCTCGGCAGTCCGTACACCGCAATCGAACTCGGAAATAGGAACTTGACCCGGCTGCCTTGCGAGCGCGACTGTTCGGTCGCTAGCTGGAGCAGGTTGAGCGTGCCCTCGACGTTGACGCGGTGCGCCGCTTCCGGCGTGAACTCAGCGCGAGTCGAGAGCAGGGCGGCGAGGTGAAAGACCGTATTGATCTCGTAGGTGCTGGCGATACGCTGGATCATGTCGTGGTCGAGGATGTCACCAATGATGGCGGCTTTGACGCGCGGGCGCAGCGCCGGGTCGAGTTCGGCAACGTCCAGCGCGAGGATGTCGTGCTCGCCGGTCGCGCTCAATTGATTGATCAGCCCGTGCCCGACTTCGCCGTTCGCGCCGGTGATTAAGACAACTTTCCGCCGGATCGCCATTATTGGATCACGCCCAGTGTTTTGCCGACCGATTCAAAGGCGGCGAGCGCCTGCTCCAGATCGTCCTGCGAGTGGGCGGCGGTGTTCATAACGCGGATGCGCGCCGCGCCCTTCGCCACCGTTGGATAGCCAATCGCCATCGCAAAGACACCATGCTCGAACAGCTTGCGGCTGAACTCCTGCGCTAGCGCCGCCTCGCCCAACATCACCGGGATGATCGGCGTCTCGCTGTGCCCGATGTCGAAGCCGAGCGCCTGCATCTCGCGCTTCATCAGCGCGGCGTTGTCCCACAGACGGCGCACCAGTTCGTCCGATTCTTCGAGGATGTCGACGGCTTCCAGACAGGCGGCGGCATCGGGGACGGTCATGGCGCTCGAAAACAGGAACGGACGCCCGCGCTGACGCAGCCAATCGACGATCACCTGCTTCCCGGCGACGATCCCGCCGACGACGCCAAACGCCTTGCTCATCGTGCCGACTTCGACGTCAACTCTCCCGTGCAGGTCGAAGTGATCGACAATGCCGCGCCCGCCCTTGCCGAGCACGCCCTCGCCGTGCGCGTCGTCGACCATCAGCAGGATGCTGTGTTCTTCGGCAATTTCGACCAATTCCGGCAGCCGCGCAATGTCGCCGTCCATGCTGAACACGCCGTCGCTGACGATCAAGCGGCGGTTGTAATCAGTCGTTTCGGCGATCTTGAGGCGCAGATCATCCATGTCGTTGTGGGCGTAGCTGACGATTTGGGCGCGGCTGAGGCGGCAGCCGTCGATGATGCTGGCGTGGTTGAGTGCGTCGGAGAAGATCACATCACCCTTGCCGACCAGCGCCGGAATCGCGGCAAGATTCGCCGTGAAGCCGCTTTGCAGCGTGATCACGGCTTCGGCGTGCTTGAACTCGGCGAGGCGCTGCTCCAGCCGGGTGTGAAGGCTCATCGTCCCGGCGATGGTGCGGACGGCACCGGGTCCAATGCCGTATTGGTCGATGGCGCGCTTGGCGGCGTCGCGCAAGCGCGGATCGTTCGCCAAGCCGAGGTAATTATTGGCGCAAAAGTTGAGCACGGATTTGCCATCGACGACGATGCGCCCGCCCATCGGACTGTCAATCGTGCGGATGGTATTGAACAAGCCCTGTTGCTTGAGCGACGCAAGCTCGTCGCTGATCCACTGCGTTTTGCCGGTCATAAGTCTATTTTTCTCCTGAATAGTCGCAGAAGGTAGGGGCAGGACTCAGTCCTGCCCCTACGGATACCGCGTAGATTGATCTGCTAGGAAGCATAAATATCACCGTCTACATGCCGCCGATTTCCGCACCTTGTTCGAGCAGCCGCACGGCGGTTTCGGCGAGCAGCGCTGCGCCGTTCTTGAAGGCACTCTCGTCGAGGTCGAAACGGGGGTTATGGTGTGGGCGGTTGACCTCGTCCAGCTTGGCGCCGAGCCGAAACATCGCACCGGGGGCTTGGCGCGTCATGTAGCTGAAGTCTTCGCCGCCCATGCCGGGCGCGTCGGCGATAACGCCATCGCTGCCGAACAGGTCGCGCGCCGTTTCGCGGATCAAGCCGGAGACGGCAGGATCATTGTAGACGGAGGGACAGCCTTTCTGAAGGCGCAGCGAGAAATCACCGCCGAGCGCGCGGGCGACACCCAAGGCGCTTTCGACTTCGCGCCACATCTGCTCGCGGGTGGCGTCGTCGAGGGTGCGGATCGTCCCCGTGATCGTCACCTCGTCGGGGATGACGTTTTCGGTCGTGCCGCCGTAAATCGTGCCAATCGAGAGCACGGCGGGGTGAATCGGGTCGATGCGGCGGGCGCGAATCCCGTGCAGCGCGTTAATCACCTGCGCGACGATGAAAATCGGGTCGACGCCGCGATCCGGGTGGGCGGCGTGACAGCCTTTGCCCGTGATGGTCGCGTAGAAGTTGTCGACCGCCGCCGTGATGTAGCCGTCGTTGATGATGATCTTCCCGGCGGGCAGGTCGCTGGCGACGTGCAGGGCGATCACGCGGTCAACGCCGTCGAGCGCGCCGTCCTCGACCATGCGCAGCGCGCCGCTCTTGCCTTCTTCGTCTTCGGTTTCCTCGCAGGGCTGGAAGAAGAAGCGGATTTCTCCGGCGGGGCGATCCGGCATTTCGGTCAGCAGCTTAGCGACGCCGAGCAGCATGGCGGTATGCGAGTCGTGCCCGCAGGCGTGCATGACGCCCTCGTTCTGCGAGACGTAGCTGACTTGGTTGGCTTCGAGAATCGGCAGGGCGTCCATGTCAGCGCGAATGCCGATCACCGGGCTGCCTGTGCCCAGTGTGGCGACGACGCCAGTCTTGCCGACGCCGGTCATAACTTCCAAACCCAGCGCACGTAAGTTATCGGCGACGAGGCGTGCTGTGCGCAATTCCTGAAAGCCGAGTTCGGGGTGCATGTGGAGGTCGCGCCGCCAAGCGATAATCTGATCCTCGATGGCTTGAGCGCCTTCCACCAGTGATGCGGCAACCATTGGCTCTACTCCTGATAATTGGTCGAGCTTACGATACAATCTGCTAGAGGTACAGAAGGCAAAGTGGACATTGAGTTTCTAGTCGTTAGTCTTTAGTTTTTAGCTAAGAACCCAAAACTAAAAACCAAGGACTGATCGCGTTGCCGCTGTATATTGCCCATCATTATAGCTTGCAGCCGGGTGAATTCTAAGGATTGGTATGTACGATCTGATTGTGATTGGGGCGGGAGCTGTCGGCAGCGCGACAGCGTATCACGCGGCGAAAGCGGGACGGCGCGTGCTGCTGCTGGAACAGTTTGAAATCAATCATCAGCGGGGGAGTTCCTACGGCTATTCGCGGATTATCCGCTATGCCTACAATCTGCCCGCTTACGTCAAGCTGATGCAGGCGGCGTATCCGGCGTGGCAGTCGTTCGAGCAGGACAGCGGCGAAACGATCTATACGCGCACGGGCGGCATCGACTTCGCGCCTGCCGGTGAGCCGTCGCTGCACGCGGTGATCGACACGCTGGTGGAAACCGGCATCGATCACGAGCTTATGGGCGGCGAGGAAGCACGGCGGCGCTTCCCGCAGTTCGCTTTCGACGACGATATGGAAGTGCTCTACCAAGCCGATGCCGGGCTGCTGCGGGCGTCGAAGTCGGTACAGGCGCACGTCCGAATGGCGCAGCACTACGGCGCGGACGTGCGCGACAATGCCCCGGTCACGGCGATCACGCCGGTAGGGACTGGCGTCGAGGTCACGGCGGCGGGCGAGACCTTCACGGCGGCGAAGCTGGTGGTCGCGTCAGGGGCGTGGGTCGCGCCGATGGTGGCTCCGCTCGGCATCAACCTGCCGCTTCAGCCGATTGCGCCGCAGGAAGTCTACTTCGAGCCGCTCGACCCGGCGCAGTTCACGCCGGAGCGCTGCCCAGTGTTCATCGCCCACAACGACAGCGTGACCGGGATTGGCGTTTACGGGCTGCCTTCGGTCGATGGTTCGGGCGTCAAGATCGCGCTGCACGGCGGACCACCGATCAACCCCGACGAGCCGGATCGCACCCCGGACATGGAGGTCGTAGAGATGATGCACCGCTTCGCGGAGCGCCATATCCCGCTGGCGGCGGGCAAGTTGGCTTCGACGCGGGTCTGCCTGTATACCATGTCGCCCGACCAGCACTTCATCATCGGGGCGCATCCAGCCTTCCCGCAGATCGTGATCGCATCCTGCTGTTCAGGGCATGCCTTCAAGTTCAGCACGCTCTTGGGCAGCATCCTGAGCGATCTCGCGCTGACCGGCGCGACCGAGCACGACATCAGCTTGTTCAGCCTGTCTCGCTTTGAAGAGGTGCAATCATAGACGATTTACGTTCGCTGTTCTTGCTCGATCCGTCGGTCGTGTTCCTGAATCACGGATCGTATGGGGCGTGTCCGCAGCCCGTGTTCGAGGTTTACCAGCGCTGGCAGCGCGAACTCGAACGCCAGCCAGTCGAATTTCTGGGACGGCGCGCCGACGGTTTGCTGGATGTGGCGCGCGCGTCGCTGGCTGCCTATCTGAATTGTCCCTCCAGCGATCTGGTTTTTGTGCCCAACGCGACTTCCGGCGTCAACGTCGCGGCGCGCTCGCTCGATTTGCAACCCGGCGACGAGATCCTGACCACGCAGCACGAATATGGCGCCTGCACCTATACGTGGCAGCACACCTGCGCGCGGACAGGCGCGCGGCTGGTCGAGCAGGCGATTCCGCTGCCGTACACGACGCCAGAAGCCTTTGTCGATGTGTTCTGGCAAGGCGTGACGCCGCGCACGCGCGTGATTTACCTGAGCCACATCACCTCGCCGACGGCGCTGATCTTCCCGGTCGAGGCGATCTGCGCGCGGGCGCGCGCGGCGGGCATCATCACCGTGATCGACGGAGCGCACGCGCCGGGGCAAATCCCACTCGACTTAACGCAGATCGGCGCGGATTACTACACCGGCAACTGCCACAAGTGGATGTGTACGCCCAAGGGATCGGCGTTCTTGTACGTCCGCCCGGAGCATCAGGCGCAGACCGACTCGGTGATCGTAAGCTGGGGCTGGGGCGAGGACGCAACCTTCATTTCGCGCAATCAGCAGCAGGGTACGCGCGATCCGGCGGCGTACCTGAGCGTGCCCGCCGGAATCGATTTTCTGGCGGCGCACGATTGGGACAGCGTGCGGGCGTGCTGTCACGACCTCGGCGTCGAACTGCGCCAGCAGATCGCCGCGCTGACCGGCTGCGAGCAGATCGCGCCGGACTCGTGGTTCGCGCAGATGTTCGCCTCACCGCTGCCGCCCTGTGATGCGGAGGAAATTAAGGCGCGGTTGTACGACGACTATCGGATCGAAGTGCCAGTGCTGACGTGGCAGGACAATCAGTACGTGCGCGCCTCGCTGCAAGGCTACAATACTCGTGAGGATGGTCAGCGCCTGCTGGAGGCGCTCCGGGAGCTGCTGTTTTGAGTCCGACGCTCTTTTCCCTACTGCGAGTCGCCTTATTCATCGGCGGCGTCGCCGTCGTGTTCGGCACCTTCCTTTCGGCGGTGCGGACGTTCGTCATGCCGCGCAGTTCCGACGAGCGATTGACGAACGTGGTGTTTAAAGTCGTCTTATTGTTCTTCCGGCTGCGGCTGCGTAAGGTCACGACTTACGAGGAACGCGATCAAATGCTGGCGCTGTACGCGCCGCTGTCCCTACTGATGCTGCCAGCGGTCTGGCTGACGGTGATTCTGATCGGCTACCTCCTCATCTACTGGGCAATCGAGCCGCGCCCGCTCTACGACGTGTTCAGCCTCAGCGGATCGTCGCTGCTGACGCTCGGCTTCACCAAGTCCGACGGCGTGCTTTCGCTGATACTAGAATTTTCGGAAGCGATCTTCGGGCTGACAATGGCGGCGCTGCTGATCGCCTACCTGCCGACGATGTACGCGGCTTTCTCCAAGCGCGAGGCGATGGTGGCGATGCTCGACGTGCGCGGCGGGACACCACCAACGCCGCTGGAACTATTGAGCCGAGCGCATCGCATTCGTGGGTTGGACGCGCTGACCGAATTGTGGGTGGCATGGGAGGTCTGGTTCGTCGAAGTCGAGGAGAGTCACACCTCGCTGGCGGCGCTGGTCTTTTTCCGTTCGCCGCAGCCGAATACGTCGTGGGTCACGGCGGCGGGGGCGGTGCTCGACTCGGCGGCGCTGCTGGCAGCGGCGGTGGACGTGCCTAATAATCCGCAGGCGCAGTTGATGATCCGGTCGGGGTATCTGGCGCTGCGGCGGATCGCCGAGTCGTTCCGGGTGGACTACGATCCCGAACCAGAACCGGACGACCTGATCAGCATCGCTCAAGAAGAATTCGATAGCCTGTACGATCAACTGGCGGCGAGTGGGGTTCCACTTAAGCCGGATCGGGAGCAGGCGTGGCGCGATTTTCGCGGCTGGCGGGTCAACTATGATCGCGTGCTGCTGGCGCTGGCAGCGCTGACGATGGCGCCCTATGCGCCGTGGGTCTCGGATCGATCACTGCCGCGTGGGACGATGTTTCGGCGGCGTGGTCAGCGTGTTGGAAATGGCAACGGCAGGCACTAGCGCTCTCGTGCCGAAATAGAGGTAGAACTGATTCAAGCTTTTACGCTGCTGACACAACCTCACCCCCCGTCCCCCTCTCCATGTAATGGAGAGGGGGAGAAATACGGGGCAACCGCGTCATTTTAAGGTCAGCAATCCGCAAAATTGGCGGTAACACAAAAAGCTTGAATCACTTTGTAAACAAAAACGGGGCGATCCATGAAGGGATCACCCCGTTTTGCTATCGGTTGGCTTGAGCTTAGTTGAGGCTCGGCTGCGCCGACCGAACCGGGATGGAGCGCGGCTGAGCTTCGGCAGTCTTAGGCAGCGTCAGGGTCAGCACGCCGTTCTCGATCACCGCTTCGATGCTATCCTGTACGACCGGCTGCGGCAGCCGAATGCTGCGCTGAAGCTTGCCGTAAGTGCGCTCCAACAGCAGAGCGCGGCTGTTTTCAAGGGGCGCCTGCTGCGTTTCGCCGGAGATCGTCAGCACGCCATCGTGCAGGCTGATGTTCACGTCGTTGGCGCTGACACCGGGCAGCGCTGCGCTGACGACGTAAGCGCTATCGGTCTCTTGCACGTCGAGCGCGAGCGTGCCACTGTCGGCTGCGCCGCGCGTAGTGCGCCACGTCTCGTCAAACAAGCGATCCAGCGCACCCTGCATGGTCGCCATCTCGCGGATCGGGTTCCAGCGGATAACAGTAGTCATGGTTTTGAGTCCTCCATCGGTAGAGCAGTAACGTTTCATTCAATGCTTTGAATCTAGCGCGGCTGCATATGAGGAATATCAGAGGGGACGTAAGAGATTTATATGAGGTGGTGAGGGGGCGCACGCCGTGCGCCCCTACGGGTATCGCTAGATCGGGCGAGGCTTGTTGTGTTCCTCAGGAATGCGGGCATAGAGGCTGGTCAGCGCGGCGAGCCGCCCTTTGGCGGGTCCCTCGAACATGCGCGGAGTTGCCCGCCACGTCCAGTTGCCCGCCGCCTTGCCGGGTGTATTCATGCGCGCTTCTTCCCCTAAGCCAACGATGTCCTGCATCGGGATGATCGCTGTATGCGCGACCGACATCATCGCCAAGCGGATCAGCTCCCAGTTCGGCTCGACGATGCGGCGGTCGAGGTACTGCGACATGTGGTTGCGGATCACGTCGTCGATCTCGTCGGTGAACCACCAGCCGTTGGTCGTATTGTTGTCGTGCGTGCCGGTGTAGACAATCGAGTGCGGGCGGTGATTGTGAGGCAGGAAACGCGCCTCGCCGGACATGTCGCCCCACGCGAATTGAAGGATGATCATCCCCGGCAGGTTGAGCGTGTCGCGCATGGCTTCGACCGGCGGCGTGATCACGCCAAGGTCTTCGGCGATGATCGGCAGCCCGCCGAGCGCCGCCTTGACGACGTTGAAGAAGAGTAAGCCGGGTCCCGGCATCCAGTCACCCTTGACGGCGGTTGGCTCGCTGGCGGGGACTGCCCAGAACGCTTCGAAACCCCGGAAGTGGTCGATCCGCACGACGTCCACCTGCGCCAGCGTCGCCTTGAAACGCAAAATCCACCAGCGATAGCCGTCGCGCTCCATCGCGTGCCACTTGTAAAGCGGATTGCCCCAGCGCTGCCCGGTCTCGCTGAAGTAATCCGGCGGGACTCCGGCGATGATGGTCGGGTTGCCCTGCTCGTCGAGGTAGAACAGATCGCGGTTCGCCCAAACGTCGGCGCTGTCGTGGGCGACGAAGATCGGGATGTCGCCGACAAGGCGGATGTGCTGCTCATTGGCATAGGCTTTGAGCGCGTTCCACTGGCGCGCGAACAGCCATTGGCGGAACTTATACTGCTCGATGCGCTCGGCGTGGCGCTCCTGCGCGTCGACCATGGCTTGCGGCTCGCGCAGCGCCTCGTCCGGGGGCCACTCGACCCACGCATGACCGCCGTGTTCTTCTTTCAAAGCCCGGAACAAAGCAAAATCATCCAGCCAATAATCGTTCTCTTTGCACCATTCATGAAAAGCTTCGACCTGATCAGGAGTCGCGTCAGCTTCAAAATTGGCGTAGGCGAGGTCGAGCAGGTGACTGTGGTAAGGGATCACGCTGCCGAAATCGACGTACTGCTGCGGGAAATTGGGCAGGGTGTTCACGTCGGCGGCGCTGAGCCAGCCCTCGTCGATCAAGTCGTCGATGCTGATCAGGGTTGAGTTCCCGGCGAAGGCGGAGAGCGTCTGGTAGGGCGAATCGCCGTAGCCGGTGGGACCGAGCGGCAGCATCTGCCAAACCGATTGTTTGGTCTCGACCAGCCAATCGACGAAGCGATATGCCCACTCGCCGAGGTCGCCGATGCCGTAGCGTCCCGGCAGCGAGGTAGGGTGAAGCAGTACTCCGCTGGAACGGGGGAATAAGTCCATAGCCGTATCCTTTCTGTGCGACGAACTGCCGGTAAACATAACACAAAAGCCGCTCAGTATGATATAGTTTGAGGCTGCGCTAGGCTTAGAAAATCGTTAGTTCAATGGAAATCCTAAAAGGATCGGTAGAGCGCGTCACGTTCTACAACGAGGAAAACGGCTACAGCGTCGTCAAGATTAAGGCGGACAAGCGCTACCCGACCGCCGAAGCGCGCGACGGGATGATCACGGTCGTGGGTACGATGCCGGAGATCAAGGTCGGCGAGAGTGCTCAGTTCGGCGGCGACTGGGTGGAAGACCCGCGCTATGGCAAGCAGTTCCGCGCCGAGACGATCACGCCGATCATGCCGACGACCGAATCAGGGATCGTCAACTACCTGAGCAGCGGGATCGTCAAGGGGATTGGACCCAAGACGGCACAGAAGATCGTCGATTTCTTCGGCACCGAGACGATTGAGGTGCTTGACAATGAGGCGGATCGCCTGAGCGAAGTTCCCGGTCTGAAGCGGGAGTTGATCCGGGGCTTGAAAACCGCGTGGGAGGAAAACCGGGCGGTACGCCAGACGATGATCTTCTTGCAGGGCTTCGGCGTCACCGCCAAGATGGCGGCGCGCATTTACCAGCATTACGGCTTCGCCACCATCAATACCGTCAAAGAGAACCCATTCGCGCTGGCGGACGAGGTGTTCGGGATCGGCTTCATGCGCGCCGACGCCATCGCCCAGAGCATGGGCATCGACCCGGATGCGCACAACCGGATTCGCGCCGGGCTGCATTTCGCGCTCAACCAACTGGCGCGAGAAGGACACGTCTATTCGCCGCGCGCGCTGCTGGTGCAGACGGCGGCGGATCTGCTCAAGATCGAGAACCTCGCGCGGATCGAGGAAGTGCTGAATGACGAGATCGACCACCACCTGATCCGCGACGTGCTGGCGCTGGAAGACGGCAGCGAAGTCGAAGCGATCTACCTGCCGATGTACTACACCTCGGAGAAAGCCGCCGCCGAGCGCCTGCGCGATCTGGCGTGGATGGGTTCGCCGATCAAGGACGAATTGAAGACCGCCGATTGGCGCGAATTCCTCGAAGATTTGGCGACGGAAAACGACGTCACGCTGAGCGATCAGCAGCAAGGCGCGGTGCGGGCGGCGCTGGCGAACAAGGTCTCGATCCTCACGGGCGGTCCCGGCACGGGCAAGACGACCACCCTGCAAATGGTGATCCACGCGCTCGAAGCGCTCGACTTCGAGTTCGCGCTGGCGTCGCCGACCGGACGCGCCGCCAAGCGCTTGAGCGAGGCGACCGAGCGATCCGCCAGCACGATCCATCGCTTGCTGGGCTACAGCCCCGGTGAAGGCTTCGACCGCGACGAGGATAACCCGCTGGACGTGGACATGCTGATCGTGGACGAGTGCTCGATGCTCGACCTGCTGCTGTTCAACGATTTGCTCAAAGCGCTGCGCTCGGAAGCGCACTCTGATGCTGGTCGGCGACGTCGATCAACTGCCGAGCGTGGGGGCGGGCAACGTCCTGCGCGACGTGATCAACAGCGGCGTCGCTCACGTCACGCGGCTGGATACGATCTTCCGGCAGGACGAAGGCAGCCACATCGTCGTCAACGCCCACCGGATCAACAACGGCGACGCGCCGATCATGGACAACAACAGCCACGATTTCTACTTCTTCGGCGAAAATGATCCGGCGCGGGCGGCGGAACTGATCGTGGACATCGTGCGCAAGCGGCTGCCGGAAAAGTTCAAGGTCGACCCGATTGACGACGTACAGGTGATCGCGCCGATGTACCGGGGTCCGGTGGGCGTTCACGCGCTCAACGAGGCGCTTCAGCGGATGCTCAACGGCGACAAGCGGGTCGCCGAAAAGCAGTTGAGCGGGCGGCTGTTTCGCGCGGGCGACAAAGTCATGCAGACGCGCAACAACTATGATAAAGAGGTCTTCAACGGCGACATCGGGCGGATTTCCGGCATCGACTTTGACCACTCGACGCTGGAAGTCAGCTTCGACGGGCGCTACGTCGATTACGACTTCATCGAAGCCGACGAACTGATCCACGCCTACTGCATCAGCACGCACCGCAGTCAGGGATCGGAATACCCGGTCGTGGTCATGCCGCTGATGACGCAGCACTACATGATGCTTCAGCGCAATTTGCTCTATACGGCGGTCACGCGCGCCAAGAAGATCGTGGTGCTGGTCGGCAGCAAGCGCGCGGTTCACATGGCGGTCGAGAACAACAAGGTCGCCGAGCGTTACAGCGGTCTGCTGCAACGCTTGCGCGATTTCTAGGCGAATTCTCCTGTAGAACTGACGGCGCGAAAACGTTATACTGGCGCGGTTTTTGTAAGATATATTTGTCTACAAGGAGATTGTTCTATGTCGAACCTGCGTTTTGACCTGCCGCAGTCCGAGATTCCAACCCATTGGTACAACGTCCAGCCTGATCTGCCGCGCCCGCTGCCGCCGGTGCTGCATCCGGGGACGCATCAGCCGGTCGGTCCCGCCGACCTCGCGCCGCTGTTCCCGATGGCGCTGATCATGCAGGAGGTCAGCCAAGACCACAGCGTCGAAATCCCCGAAGAAGTGCGCGAAATCTACAAGCTGTGGCGTCCTACGCCGCTGATGCGGGCGCGACGGCTGGAAAAAGCGCTCGATACCCCGGCGCACATCTATTACAAGTACGAGGGCGCATCGCCGAGCGGCAGTCACAAGCTCAACACGGCGACGGCGCAGGCGTACTACAACAAGCAGGAAGGCGTCACCGGGCTGACGACTGAGACGGGCGCGGGGCAGTGGGGGACGGCGCTGGCGCAAGCCTGCAACTTCTTCGACATGGAATGTGTCGTCTACATGGTTAAGGTGAGCTACCAGCAGAAGCCCTACCGCCGGGTGATCATGCAGACCTTCGGCGCGACGGTTCACGCCAGCCCGACCGACACGACCAACGCCGGGCGTGCGATCCTCGCCGAGCATCCCGACAGCAGCGGATCGCTCGGTATCGCCATCAGCGAGGCGCTGGAAGCGGCGGTCACGAGCGGCGGACGCTACAAGTATGCGCTCGGCTCGGTGCTCAACCACGTCATGCTGCACCAAACGGTGATCGGTCAGGAAGCGATCAAGCAGATGGAGATCGCCGGGGAGTATCCCGACGTGATTATCGGCTGCGCGGGCGGCGGCAGCAATTTCTCCGGCATCGCGCTGCCGTTCGTCCACGACAAGCTGATCAAGGGCAAGAACATTCGCATCATCGCGGTCGAGCCGTCGGCGTGCCCCAGCCTGACGCGCGGACGCTATGCTTACGATTTCGGCGACACGGCGGGCATGGCGCCGCTGGTCAAGATGTATACGCTGGGCAGCCAGTTCGTGCCGCCGCCGTTCCACGCGGGTGGGCTGCGCTATCACGGCATGGCGAGCATCGTCTGCGAACTGTACGACCAGAAGATCATCGAAGCCCAAGCGATCCCGCAGTTGGAATCGTTCGAGGCGGCGCTCAAGTTCGCCCGCAGCGAGGGCATTGTCCCCGCGCCGGAGCCGTCGCACGCGATTGCGGCAGTGATCCGCGAAGCGCTGGCGGCGAAGGCGGCGGGCGAGAAACGGACGATCCTGTTCAACTTGAGCGGGCACGGGCATTTCGACATGGCAGCCTACGAAGCCTACTTGAGTGGATCGCTGAGCGACTACGAGTATCCGCTGGACGACATCGAAGCGGCGATGTCGCATCTGCCGGTCATCTAGTTCAAAAGATTCAACGCAAAGGCACAGGCGAAACGGAGTTTCGCGCGTCGCCACGCCGCAAAGGGTAGGGGGCAGGTTTCAAACCTGCCCCTACAAATGTCTCATTACCCCTCGATCAGCAGCCGTTCGGGGTCTTCGACCAGCTCCTTGACGCGGACGAGGAACTGCACCGCCTCGCGCCCGTCAACGATGCCGTGATCAAAGCTCGGCGCGACGTATATCATCTCCCGGATACCGCCCCGGTTCGATTTAGGTGGTCAGCGTGACTTTGTGGATGCTGCGCGGCTGATCAGGATCGAGCCGTTTCGCCTGCGTCAAGCCGTAGGCGAATAACTGCCCCGGCACGACGGCGACCAGCGGCGAGACCCATTCAGGAATGCCGCTCGGCAGTGGCAGCGGAGTCTGGGCGAGGGCAAGCGCGTCCGGGTCGGCGGAAATCGTGATCAAGTCGGCGCCCCGATCCAGAAGCTGGCGGTCAAAGCCGGTCAGTTCGGCGGCAAGCACTCCCTCCGGGACGACAGTGACGACCGGGAAGCCGTGTTCGACCAGCGCAAGCGGACCGTGCTGGAAATCTGCGGAGGAGTATGGCTCGGCGATCACGTAGTCGAGTTCCTTAAGCTTGAGCGCGATCTCGTAAGCGGTGGCATAGTTGTAGCCCCGGCTGACGACGACGCAGTAGTCGATGTAGCAGTAGCGCTCGGCAGCCTTGAGAGTCGCATCGTGATTTTTGAGCACCTGATCGACCCAGCCGGGGACGCGCGCCAGCGTCTCGAAGCGCAACTCGTCGCCGGAGAGCGCCGAGGCGAGCATCGCCAGCGCCATTAGCGAGGTCGTGTAGGTTTTGGTGGCGGCGACGGCTTTCTCCACGCCAGCATGGAGATGAATCGTATGCTGGGCGGTCTGCGCCAGCGGCGAGTTGGGGTCGTTGGTCAGCGCGACCGTCAGCGCGCCCTGCCGACGCCCTTCTTCGACCACCGAGACAATATCGGGCGACTGCCCGGACTGCGAGATGGCGATCACCAGCGCTTCGTTCATGCGCGGTGGCTGCTGGTAAATAGTGAAGATGGACGGGGTCGCCAGCGCCGCCGAGAGGTTGTTGATCGTGCCGAACAGATATTGGCTGTAGCGGGCGGCGTTATCCGAGGTGCCCCGCGCGGTCAGAATGACGTAGCGGGGATTGTGCTCGCGGATCGCCTGAGCAATCGCTTCGACGGTGGCGCGTTCTTCTTGAAGCAGTTGGGCGAGCACCTGCGGCTGTTCGCCGATCTCCCGATCTAGAATGCTGGTCATGAACAAAGTCCTTGTGCGTAAGTATTTCCAGTCTGATTTTGCCGTGTGGAGGGGAAAAGCGCAATCTACGGCTCAACTTGGCTTGCTAGAGGACGGTCGGTCAGGGTTGCTGCTTGCTTTGAGCGCCCTGACCGATACCGGAAAACGACTAATTCCCGAACAACTGGTTCAGATAATTTACTTTTTCGACCGACTGGTACATCCCGCCGCCTTCGTGATAGTTGAAGGTGTAAGCGCGAATATCCTTCTCGGCGGCGTAGTGGTTGTAGGCAGCGTAAACGGTCGAGGGCGGGCAGGTGGTGTCCATCAGCCCGACCGAGAACAGCGCTTTTGCCTTGGCGCGGGCGGCGAAGTTCATCCCATCAAAATAGCTGAGGGTGTGGAACACGGTGTCGACTTTATCACGATGGGTCTGGCAGTATTTGGCGATCTCGCTGTAAGGCGCGGTATCGACAATCGTCGTCGCGCGGCGGTAGTGGCACAGGAAGGGCACGTCCGGCATGGCGGCGACGAGCTTGGGATCTAACCCGGCAACCGCCAACGTGATTCCGCCGCCCTGACTGCCGCCGGAGACAACGATCCGCTCAGCATCGACCTGTGGGTTGGCGCGGGCGGCTTCGACGGCGCGCACGCCGTCGGTAAACACGCGCCGATAGTAGTAGTTGAGCGGGTCGAGGACGCCCTGCGTCATGAAACCCGGATAGAACGGATTGGCGCCGTCGAACAGGTCGGGCGTGTCGCCGTTTGACCAACTGCTGCCTTGACCGCGCGTGTCCATCACCAGCGTCGCATAGCCCGCGCTGGGATAGAGCAGCCATTGATGCGGGAAGCTGCGCCCACCGCCGTAGCCGATGTACTCGACCACGCAGGGCAGCGGCTTATCAGCGTCGCGCGGGATGACGAACCAGCCCTTGATCGGCTGACCGCCGAAGCCGGAGTAGGTCACGTCGTAGGTGCGGAACAGCTTCAAGCCGTAATCGACCTCGTCGAACTTCGCATTGAGCGGGTGCTGGCGCGCGTTGGCGAGGGTGGCGCTCCAGAAGGCGTCGAAGTCGGACATTTCCTCGCGGGCGGGACGATAAACTTGCAGTTCTTCTAATGGGAAATCATAAAATGCCACAGCGATTTTCTCCTAGTGTCAAGCAAATTAAGTCGCTTCGGAAAGAAATTGATCGAGAATGCTCCTGAACTGGTCAAGGTCAATCGCACCGTAGACGTGATAAACGATTTCCCCCTGCGGCGAGATGATCAGCGTTTGCGGCACCCCGACTTGAAGATTGTAGTTGTTGAGCAGGTTGTCGTCGGGGTTGGTCAGAATCGGAAAGCTGAGGCGATGGCGCGTCATGTAGGTGCGCACATCATCGTCGCTTTCGCGCATGTTGATGCCGAACAATGCCACTTGCCCGGAACGCTCGTTGGCGATGGTCTGCAAGGCGGGCATCTCGGTGCCGCAGGGGACGCACCACGTCGCCCAGAAGTTGAGGATCACCCAGCGCCCGCGCATTGTGCTCAGGCTGAGCGATCCGCCGTTGAGCGCGGTCAGGGTGAAGTCCGGCGCGGGGTAGGGGGTCACGTAGCCGCCGACATTGGTCGCGGGGGCTTCCGACGAACAGGCAGCGAGCGCCAGCATGAGCGCCAAGCGGAATATGAGTTTTCGCATAGTCAATAGAACTGTGTGCCCGTAAACCTGAGAACCTGTAGCAGGGCAGAATCGGGCGATTGAGCCTCACGCCATCTGCCTCGCTTCGATGACATCCAGATTATAGCGAAGTTTGCTCCTCACGGGGTTGCGGTGCAGCGCGCGACTCGGTCAAGCGCGGCGGATTTCGCTTCGCCCGCCAGCGCGCCCACGTCCCGACGATGCCGTAAGGGAAGACGATGACCACGAGGATGAACAGAATGCCAAGGATCAGCGTCCAGCTTGCGCCGATGTCGATGGTGGTCGCGCCGATAGTAAGTACGCGATCACGCAGCAGACGGTCACTGAGCTGCAAGCCCGCCGCACCGATCACGGGACCGGCGAAGGTGCCCGCGCCGCCGATGATGGTCATCAGCAGCGGGTCAATGGTGTAGCTGACGCTCAGCAATTCGGGACCGACTTTCTTGTTGAAGACGATCTGGAGCATTCCGGCGACGGCGGCGAGCATTCCAGCGACGGTGATCGCCAGCAGCTTATAGCTCAGCGTGTTGTAGCCGATAGTTTTGGCGCGCTCTTCGTTCTCACGGATGGCGAGCAGCACCGCGCCGGTCGGCGAACTGATCAGGCGGCGGATGAAGAGGAAGGTCAGCACGAACAGCGCCAGCACGACGTAGTAGAAGGTCAAGCGGCTGCGGGTTGGGTCGATGAAGGCGGGCAGCGAACCGATGCTGAAACCGTCTTCGGCTTTGGTCAGGGCGAAGCGTCCGAAGAAGGTGTAGAACATCTCGGCGACGGCGAGCGTAAACATCGTGAAATAGACGCCGCGCAGCCGCAGCGACACTAAACCGATCACGAAGCCGAGCGCGGCAGTCACGGCGAGCGCCAGCAGAATCCCGATGACTAAACCGGCTTCCGCGCCCAGATCGGTGTATTCGAGCACCATGCCCAGCACGTAGCCGCCCATGCCGAAAAAGAGCGCGTGCCCGAACGAGATCACGCCAGTGAAGCCGAAGATCAGGTTATAGCTCATCGCCAGCACGGCGAGGATCAACACCTCGATCAGGATACCTTGCCAGTAGATCGACTGCCCGACGGGGCGACCGTTTACGCCCAGCGGGCTATCGCCGGTGATTAAGCCGACGATCTGGGGCAGCAGCAGCAGCAAAACGACGATCAGCCCGTAGAGCCAGTTCGATTGAAGCGTTCGGCGCAGATTGCGAGGCATTTAGCTCTCCTTGCCGAATAAGCCACTGGGACGGACAAGCAGGACGATCACCATCAGCAGCATGGGTGTCAGGCTGGCGAAAACTGGCTGGTTGATCGCCGGCGAACTGGCGAAATTGGCGACGACCGCGACCGCCAAGCCGACCAGCAGACTGCCAATCGCCGTGCCACCATAAGAGCCGAGTCCGCCGAGGACGACGACCGCAATCGCCGCCAGCAGAAAGGCATTGCCCAGACCAATCGATGCGCCGAGGAAGGGCGCGGCAATCGCGCCGCCGAAAGCGGCAATCGCGCAGCCGAGCGTGAAGACCAGCGTAAAAACCGCGCGCACGTTGATACCGAGCGCCTCGACCATTTCGCTGTCTTCGACGCCCGCGCGGATGATGATGCCGATCCGCGTGCGCTGCAAGAGCAGGGCAATGGCGATGATCAGGATCAAGCCGACGGCGATCACGAACAGGCGATAGGTACTGAAGCGCTGATTAAAGAGCATGAAATAGCCTTCGCGGAAGCTGAACAGCGCTGTCCAACTGTAAGGCGTGGTACTCCAGATGAACTTGAGCAGTTCGGTCAGCACGATGGCAACGCCGAAGGTCAGCACGATCTGGAAGATCGGGCGTGCATAAAGCGGACGCAGCAGAACGCGCTCCAGCACGATGCCGAGCAGCGCGCCGACGGCGGTCGCCGAAAGGACGGCGATCAGGAAGCGGACGTTCGGATCGGGGATGGCGGCGCTCACGGCGGCGGAGTGATGGATGGCGTAGCTGACGTAAGCGCCGACCATGAAGTAAGCCCCTTGCGCGAAGTTGAGCACGTCCATCAAGCCGAAGACAATCGACAAGCCTGACGCGACCAGAAACAGCAGCATTCCCTGAAACAAGCCAGACATGATGGTGATGCCGAAGCTGCCCACGTCCGGCGCGGTGAAGAAGCCGAATGCCAGCAGCAGGATCGTGATCACGGCGACGAGCAGGATATTTCTTCTCATAAGACCGACCCCACCCCCGACCCCTCCCCGAATTCAGGGAGGGGAGCAAACACGGGATCGTTGTCAGTGTTCGTACTCTGAATTTGAAGAGTTGGCGAGTTGTAAAGAATGTCGAAACGATTTATATGCAGCCTTTAAGTGTTGGCTAGGCGACGCCGAGATAACGCTGGATCAGCGCGGCGTCGTGAACGAGATCAGGCATCGCGCCGGAGGCAGCGCTGCGCCCTTCCTCGATGATGGTGAAACGGTCGGCAAGCTGGCTCGCCATGCGGAAATTCTGCTCGACCAACAAAATAGTCGTCTGCGCCGAGAGCCGCCGGATCGCGGTCATCAACTGCTCGATGATCACCGGCGCGAGTCCTTCGCTCGGCTCGTCGATCAGCAGCAGGCGGTTGTCCGGCACGAGCGCGCGGGCAATCGCCAACATCTGCTGCTGTCCGCCGGAGAGATTGCCGCCGGACAGGCGATAGAGGCGCTTCAGGTCAGGGAACAACTCGAAAATGAAGTCGGTCTTGTGGTCGAGGTCGCCGCGCTGACGCTCGGCGATTTCGAGATTCTGGCGCACGGTCAGATTGCGGAAGATGGCGCGGTGCTCCGGCACGTAGCCGATCCCCAGCTTGGCGATCTCGAAGGCGCGTTTGCCGTCGATGCGCTTGCCCTCAAAGGTGATCGAGCCTTCGCGCGGCGGCGTCAAGCCCATGATGCTGCGCAGCGTCGTCGTCTTGCCCGCGCCATTGCGTCCCAACAGCACGCTGATACTGCCCTGCGGCACGCTCACCGAAACGCCTTCGAGGATGTGAAATTGTCCAATAAAAGTATGAATGTTCTGGACTTCAAGGACGTTGGTGCTCGCGCTCAAGACTTCCCCCCGGTCATGGTGGCGAAGTCGCCGTAGAGTTCGCCGAGATAAACGCTCTGCACCGTCTTATTGGCGGCGATCTCGGCGGGCGCGCCTTCTGCCAGCACGCTGCCTAAGTTCATCACGGTGATGCGGTCGGAGATGCCCATGACGACGTTCATGTTGTGCTCGACCATGACGATGGTCTTGCCGCTCTGCCGGCGGATAGCGTCGATGGTGGCGATCAGTTCTGGCACCTGCTCGGATGCCATGCCCGCTGTCGGCTCGTCGAGCAGCAGCAGCTCCGGGTTGGGGGCGATCAAGATGGCGAGTTCGAGCTTGCGCTTGCCGCCGTGCGGCAGCACCGTCGCCGGAACGCCCGCGAAGTCGCGCAAGCCGACCAATTCCAGCACTTCGTGGGCGCGGTCGATAAAACTGCGATAGGAATCGGCGCGGCGCAAGAAATGGAAATTGACGCTGCTCAGCGCCTGCGCCGCCAACCGGACGTTTTCAAGGACGGTTAGGTTCGGGAAGATGTTGGTGATCTGGAACGACCGCCCGATCCCTAAATGGGCGCGGCGATAGAGCGGCGTGTGGGTGATCTCCGCACCGTTGTAGTGAACCGCGCCGCTGGTCGGGAAGTAATTCCCGGTCAGCAGGTTGAAGAAAGTCGTCTTGCCCGCGCCGTTGGGTCCAATGATCGAGTGCAGGCTGCCGCGCGCGACCTGAATGCTGACGGCATCGACAGCGACGAGTCCGCCGAATTCTTTGCGTAAGTCGTGGGTTTCAAGAATGACGTCATTCATCAAAGTGATAATTTCCAAATAGTAGGGGCGAACCTACGTGTTCGCCCATCGTGGGGCAGACACATAGGTCTGCCCCTACGAACGCATAAGATCGGTTACATGCCTTCGGTCGCTTCAGGCGTCGGCAGAGTGCTCATGAACTCGTCGTTCATGGCACAGCGATCCGCCGGAGCTTCGCAGGGCGGCGCGATGTCGAGCGCCGGGACTTCTTCGAGCAGCTTGTAGAACTTGAAGTCCGGGTCAGTGATGTTGACCAACTGGACGATGTACATCGGCACCAGCGCCTGATGGTCGCCGGGGCGGATGATATAGAGACCCTTCGGTCCGTCGAACTGCATCCCTTCCAGCGCCGGGATCATGGCGTCGGGGAGCGTGTCGCCGCTGGTGGCCGTCAGCGCGTTGACGAGCGCCTGCGCGGTGGCGAAACTGCACTCGGTGAACAGGTCGGGCACGTCGTTGTAAGACCGCCTTGTGCTTCTCGACCAACCAGTCGTTGATCGGGTTATTCGGCAGCGTGTAGTGATAGATGATCCAGCTAATGTCGCCGATGTTGGTCGGGGTGGCGCTGGCAGCGACGATGTCGTTCGAGTTGAACGCGCCGAGGACAGTCATCTTGTCGCGGACGCCGAGTTCGTCCAACTGCTGGTAAAGCGCGACGCTGGTATCGCCTGCCCAGATCGGCAGGAGCACGTCCGCGCCGCTGTTGAGCACCTGCTGAATGTAGGGCGTGAAGTCGGTCGTTTCGAGCGGAGCATAGATCGTGTCCTGCACGAAGTTGATCCCGGCGGCGCCGTAGACGGCGGTGGCGGCATCCGCCGACGAATGACCGAAGTCGTAGTCGGCGGCGAGGATCACGAAGTTCGAGCCGAGGTTTCCCTTGGCATACGCCGCCATCGCCTTGAAGTCCTGATAGGTGTTGCGGCAGACGCGGAAGGTGTTGACGTTGAAATTCGCGCCGGTGATCGCCGGGGAAGCGCCGGGGGCGGCGAAGAGGATCACGTTGTAATCCGCCGCGACCTGCTGCAAGCCGACGGTCACGCCGGAGGACGGCGCGCCGACCAAGACTTCGACGCCTTCCTGCTCGATCAGTTCGCGCGCTTGACTAGCAGCAGTGTCGGGATTGCTGCCGTTATCACGCACGAGGACTTCGACCGGACGCCCGTCGATCTTGACGTCCGCCAGCGCTGCGTCGAGGCTGTCGTACTGCGTCGGGTCGATCCCGGCGGCGTAGAGCAGTCCCAGCTTGAAGCCGTTTTCCAGCTCGACGCCGTAGATCGCCAGCGCGCCGGATTTGTCGGTCAGAAGTCCGACCTTGATCGGCGTATCCTGCGCGGCGACAAGGCTCGTGCCGAGCACCAGTATCACGACGGCGAACAGTAAACTTAGTTTGCGAATCATGGATTCTCCTCACTCATTAAACTCACAAAAACATCCCTAATTTGTGAAACGGACAGACCGCGAAGGGTGCCGTCCGTTGGACACCAAAGTGACATTGTTTCCGCTCAGATACCAATGAACGACTGGAAAATGCGGTTGAATTCATGCGGTTTTTCGACGTAGGGCGTATGCCCGGTGCCGTCGATCACCGCCTCGCGGTATTTGCCGCCTGCCGCTTCGTATTGGTCGAGCACGGCGCGGGTCTGCGAGACCATCGGCTGCGGCGGCATCACGTCCTCACCGGGCCAGCCGGGGATGGCGCCGAGCTTGCCGAGCGTCGCCACGTCGAACAGCGATCCATCGGCGACAATCTGGTCGTCGCTGCCACGTATCCACAGGATCGGCGGTTTGGGATTAATCCGGTAGAGGCGGGATACGTCGCCGCAGTATTTGGGTGATAAGCCGTTGGAGGGTCCGAGCACCCCCGGCTGGACGAAGGGCCAGTTCGGGGACGCGGTGAAATCGCCGGGATAGTCCTCAGAACCGACGTGCGCCGAGAGCAGCGACGAGAGCAAGTCTTCCTCGCGCGCCGGGACGAAGGGCGGTTTCCAGTAGAAGGTGTTCATGACAATGCGGGGTGAACTCTGCGGGTTGTCGGTTGAGCGGTCACCGGCTGCCATGCGTTTGGCGAACTCGGCATTGACGATGCCCCCGCCGGAACCGGCGAAGTCGTCGTAACAGGGGGTTCCGTCCAGACCCTTCGAGCCGTTGTAGCCGTAAGGCGAGCCGGGGCAGACCTGCGTCACTGTCAGGAAGCGTTCGGGGGCGTCGATCAAAAGCTGCCAGTTCACCGAGCCGCCGAGCGAATGCCCGACCAGATGCACTTTATCGATGCTGAGCGTATCCAGCAAAGCAATTGCGTCGTCGGCGAGGTCGCCCATGCCGCGCGTGGCGTCGATCTTTTTGGCGGGGTCGGAGTCGCCGTAGGCACGCTGATCGGGCGCGATGGCGCGATAACCAGCGGGCAGGGCGAGCATGATTTCCTCCCAGAAGGTCGCAGACGAGGCATTACCATGCAGAAAGAGCACCGGAATACCGTCATCCGCGCCGGTGAAGAGGACGCGAGTCGTGATTCGATCGGTCGTAATCGTTTTCGGCGTGACGCCGGGCAAAGTAGGGATAGGCATAAGCATCATCCTTTAGCAATAACGCCAATCTTGCGAAAAAAAGTTAGTTTGCCGAATTAACCAAATCTTGATTTGATTATAGTATCACATATCCGTCACGGCTAAGCGATTTTTCTGTCACTTTTTACCAAATTGGGCGACAAGCAGCTTTTTGTCGATCTTGCCGGGTCCAGTTTTGGGCAATTCGTCGACAAAGATAACCGATTTGGGAACCTTGTACTTCGCCAAGCGTGGCAGCATGAAGGCGATCAGGTCGGCTTCGGTCAGCGCCGCGCCGGGTTTGACGACAACGCAGGCGCGCCCGACTTCGCCCCACTTGTCGTCGGGCACGCCGATCAGCGCGGCTTCGGCGACCGCCGGATGCGCGTGCATCACGCTTTCGACCTCGGCAGGGTAGACGTTCTCGCCGCCGCTGATGATCATGTCCTTGAGCCGCCCGACGATGGTATAGCAGCCGTCGGTGTCGCAGAGTGCCAGATCGCCCGTGTGCAGCCAGCCATCGACAATCGCTTTGGCGGTCGCTTCGGGATTGTTCCAGTATCCCGGCGTGACGTGCCCGCCGCGAATGATCAACTCGCCTGCTTCGCCGATATCGGTCTCCGCTCCGTCGGGGCGCACGGTCTTGACGTCAATGTGAAAGAGCGGGTAGCCGACCGCGCCGGGTTTGCGCCGGACTTCGGCGGGCGGCAGCCAGAAGGTGTTGGGTCCGGCTTCGGTGAGTCCGTAGCCGGTTTTGAAGTCGACGCCTTTTTCCCAGAAGCGCTCGAAGATTGGCAGCGGGCAGGGCGCGCCGCCGCTGATGATCAGCTTCAGACGTGAGAAATCTGCGCTAGCCCAGCGTTCGTGCGCCTGCATGACGACGAACATCGTCGGCACGCCAAAGTAGAGGGTCACGTCGCCGCGCGCGATCAGGTCGAAGACTTCGTCGCAGTCGAAGCCTTGGCAGACGATGCTCTTGCCGCCCGCGTGGATCAGCGGCAGCGTGAACACGTTCAAGCCGCCGGTGTGAAACAGCGGCGCGTTGAGGATGGTCACGTCGTCTTGATCGAGTCCCCAACTCATGACCGTGTTGACGCTGTTCCACGTCATGTTGGCGTGGGTGAGGATCGCGCCTTTGGGCAAGCCGGTCGTGCCGCCGGTGTAGCAGATCACCCAAGCGTCGTCAGGTCGCAGATCAGGGCGATTGTCGAGCGTGGTGGGATAGCTCGCTCGCTCGCTGAAATGGCGGTCGTGATCGCTGGCGGGTTCCCCGAAGGCGACGAAATGGCGCACGGTCGAAAGCTGCGGGCGCAGTTGTTCGACCGGCTGGCGATACTCCTCTGAGTAGATCAGCACGACCGGCGCGGCATCTTCGAGCAGCAGCCGAAGCTCGGCGACGGTCAAGCGCCAGTTGAGATTTTGCAGGATCGCGCCGATTTTGCCGCACGCCATCCAGACGTCAAGGTAGTCGATGCTGTTGGCGGCGCAGACGGCAACCCGGTCGCCGCGCTCGACGCCAAGCGCGCGCAGATAGTTTGCGGTTTGGTTGGCGGCGGCGTTCCACTCGCGGTAGCTGATCTCGCGCCCGGTCGCAGCGTCCTCAAGGGCGATGCGTTCGGGCGAGAGCTTCGCGCGGCGGTCGAGCCAGTCGGTCACGTAAGAGGATTTTTGGAGTTCAGTCATCGTTTACACAAATCTGTATTTTCAGGTAGGGGCGTTCAATTGAACGCCCCTACGTCGGTAACGGGATGTGGTCAAAAGGGCAAAAACCGCCCGGTGTGCGTCATGTAGGCGGCGTATTCAGGATAAGTTGCCCGCAGCAAGCCTTCTTCGTAGCGCGACTTGACGGTGAAAAAGACGATCATCACCAAGGCGATGATTAGCAAGACGAGATGCCCGTGTGCCAGCGCGACCCCGACCGCGCCGGTCAGCACGCCGGAGTAGATCGGGTGGCGGACGTAGGCATAGAGTCCGGTATCGATCAAAGCGACGTGCGCGTTCGGTGTCGGCGTGATCTTGGGCAAGGTGGCATTCCGGCGCATGTGCTCCCAGATGGCGATCATCAGCACGGCGAAGCCGATCACGATCAGCACCAAGCCGACGATCCGCAGCGGCGTCGAACCACCGAGCGGAAAGACGATCAGCGACACCGCCATGATCCCGAACAGGATGAACTGACCGATCACAAAGAGCGTTGCTCGGCTCATGCTTGACCCCAGCGCACGGCGACGGCGCTCCACGTATAGCCGACACCTGCTCCTGCCAGCACGATCAGATCGCCCGGACTTGATCTTGCCCTGCGCCAAGCCGAGTTCGAGCGCCAGCACCTGATCGACGCTCTGGATATGCCCGTAATCCTCAAGGTAGACCGATTGATCCGGCGTCAGACCGACCAATGCGAGGATTTCGACGAACGCCGAGCGCTTCATGTGGGTGATGCCGAGGAACTTGATGTCGGCAATGGACGCGCCGCCGCGCTCGACTGCTTCGCTGATCACGCGGCGGAAGTTGGGCATGCGAGACCTCGCCCAGCCGCGTCGCCATGTAAGCTGGATCGGTCACGTCGAGCCGACCGCGCAAGTCGCCGACGTTGGGATCGTCGCCGTTGAGCGCGTCCGGCGTCGCGGGTGATCACGACCGTCTCGGACAGACTGCCGTCGGTGATCGCCGATGCGCCGAGGATCAGGTTCTCGGTCGCGTCGCGCTTCAGCAGCATCGCGCCGCCGCCCGCGCCGAAGTTGAACATGAAGCGGGCGCGCAGGTTGCCGAGGTTGACCAGATCATTCTCGCGGCTGCCCGCCGCCAGCAGGACGTAACGCAGGTGATCGTCGGCGAGCATCATGCCGCGCGCGGCGTTCATGGTGATCGGCGCTCCGGCGCAGAGGGCGTACATCTCGAAGCCGTAGGCGTTGACCGCGCCAAGATTTTGCTGGATTTTCGCGGCTGAGTTCCAGACCACGTGATCCTTGTACTCACTGCCGTGCGAGATCACGAGGTCAACTTTGGCGGGCGTGACGCCAGCGCGGTCGAGTGCTTTGCGTGCCGCATGAGTCGCCATCGCCGTAACGCTGTCGGCGGCTCCGGCGACGTGGCGCTGGCGGATGCCCATCTTCTCGCGCAGGATATTTTCCGGGATGCCCGTTCGCTCAACCAGATCGGCAGCAGTCTCGATCTCCGGCGGGAAGTAAGTCCCGAACCCGGCGATCCCGATTTGAACACTCATGGTGTGCTCCGATAGACGATGCGCCCTTCGGCGACGGTGAGATGAACGTTGACGTTAGCGTCGATCAGCACAAGGTCGGCATCCTTGCCGAGTTCGAGGCTGCCTTTGCGGGCGGAAATCCCAGCCGAGCGAGCGGCGTTAAGGCTGCTGGTCTGCCACACGTCCGTCAGCGCTGCGCCGGTCGCAGCGAGTAAGTTGCTTAGGGCGCGCTCCATCGTCAGCGTGCTGCCCGCCAGCGTGCCGTCGGGCAGGCGCACAGTGCCATCCTTGATCGTGATCGTCCGCTCGTCGATGGGATAGTCGCCGTCAGGCATCCCCGCGCCGCGAATCGCGTCGGTGATCAGGATCAGGTGATCCGCGCCCTTGCAGCGGTAGATCACGTCGATCACTGCCGGGTGGACGTGGACGTTGTCGGCGATCAGTTCGGCGGTGATTTCCGGCAGCGTCAGCACCGCGCCCAGTGTCCCCGGCTCGCGGTGGTGCAGCCCGGTCATGGCGTTGCAAGTGTGAGTCGCCTGCGTGACGCCCAACTCGACGGCGCGGCGCATGTCGGCGTAAGTCGCGGACGTGTGCGCCGCTGAGACGGTGATTCCGCGACGGACGCATTCGCGGATCAGCCAGTGATTTTCGGGAAACTCCGGCGCGAGCGCCATCAGCCGCACGACGCCGAGATCGAGCATGGCTAGCGCTTCGTCACGGTCGGCGCGGCGGATGTTGACCGGGCTTTGCGCGCCGGGACGCTCCTCGCTGATGTAGGGTCCCTCGACGTGCGCGCCGATCAGGGTCGCGCCGTCCGGCTGCTGACCGACCGATTCGGCAATCGCCTCAAGCGCGGCTCGAATGCGCGAGCGGGTATCCGTCCATGTCGTCGCCAGAAATGCTGTGACGCCGTGACGGGCGTAGAACTGCGCCATCGTCCGCAGGGCTTCGGGCGAAGCGTCCATCGCTTCCGCGCCTGCGCCGCCGTGAACGTGAACGTCGACGAAACCGGGCAGCAGAGTCCTGCCGCTCCCGTCGATCACGGTGGCGTCGAAGCCTTCGGGTGGGGCGCCGTCCCCCAGCGCGGCAATTTTGCCCGCTTCGACAAAGAGCCAACCGCGCTCAACGCGGCGCGTCGGCGTCATGATTTCTACATTGCTAAACAGCAGTTTTTCCAAGAACGGCACCTTTCGTGTTGCGTCGATGGTAAATCGACGTTTGATTAGACGCAAGTTACTGCGCCAAATTGGAAAGAAGATTCAACGCAAAGGCGCGAAGTCGCCAAGACGCAAAGGGTTAGTGCCCGGCTATTGAGCGGTTCGCCCGCTCTGAGCCATAATGAGGACGATACGGGCGCAAGGCAGGAAAGGCTAAGCATGACGGTCTTGGTATTGGACATCGGGAGTTCGTCGGCGCGGGCGCTGCTGTTCGACGACGAGGCGAATTTGCTGGCACAGGTGGCGCGACGGCATCAGTTTACAACCGAGCCGCCGGGCGCGGCGACCTTCGACGCCGAGCCGCTGCGCGAAAGAGTCGAGGCGTGCCTCGATGAGATTCTGCAAAAACCCGAAGCGAACGACGTGCGCGCCGTCGCGGTGGATACGTTCGTCGGTAACGTGCTGGGTGTCGACGCGAACGGGCAGGCGATCACGCCGGTCTACAGCTATGCCGACACGCGCAGCGCTCCCGACGTTGCAGAAATAGGGGCGTACTTCGCGGATCACGATTTGCACCAGCGGACGGGCTGCCTGAATCATACGGCGTACCAACCGGGGCGGCTGAACTGGCTGCGGCGGACGCAGCCAGCGCTGTATCGACAGGTGGATCAGTGGGTCGACTTCGCCAACTATTGCTATCGGCAGTGGTTTGGCTCAGCGGCGACCAGCTATTCGGTCGCGTCGTGGTCGGGGCTGCTCAACCGCGAGCCGCTGACGTGGGACGAAAATTGGATGGATTTGCTTTCGGTCGACGCAAGCGAGCTTCCAGCGCTTGCCGACTATGACGACGCGATCAGCGGACTGCGCTCACCGTATGCCCGGCGCTGGTCGGCGCTGCGGGACGTCCCGTTCTTCCTCGCGGTCGGCGATGGCGCTGCGGCGAACGTCGGCGCGGGCTGCGTTGGAGCAGGGCAGACGGCGCTCAGTCTCGGCACGACCGCCGCGCTGCGGATCGCTTCGGCGGAGCGGCTGCCGCGCGTGCCGGATGGCTTGTGGAGCTACCGCATTACGCGCGACCTGCACCTGATCGGCGGGGCGACCAGCGAAGGCGGCAGCGTCTATGAATGGGTGAGCAAGACGATTGCGCTGCCCGTCGATGCCGAAGCACAATTAGCTCAGCGCGCCCCCGACGGTCACGGGCTGACGTTTTTGCCGCTCTTGGCGGGCGAGCGCAGTCCCGGCTGGGCAGCGGATGCGACGGCGACCATTCACGGGCTGCGTCTATCGACTGATGCGGTCGACATTTTGCAGGCGGCGCTCGAAGGGGTGGCGCTGCGTTTGGCATTGATCTCCGAGCAACTCGGTGGCGATCAGCCGGTGGTCGCCGGCGGCGGGGCGCTCGACGCCTCGCCGGCGTGGGCGCAGATGATTGCCGATGCGCTGGCGCGACCGCTGCGCTTCGCCAACGAGCGCGAGATCACCGCGCGCGGGACAGCGGTGCTGGCATTGGCGGTGCTCGATGGACGCCGCTTGAGCGATTTCGCGCCGTCGATTGCACGGACAGTCGAGCCGCGTCCGGCGGGTGTCGCGGCGCTGCGCTCCGCCCGCGAGCGGCAGATCGCGCTTTACCGGAAATTCTACGGAACGCGCGGCTGATCGTAGCGTCTCGCCATTTCCTGTGAAATTGCGAATTTACAGATAGCTTCTGGCTCAAGGTTCGCAAATTGATCATCGTCATACTATACTTAATTTAACAACCTCAATCATTGAACTTAGCGTGCGTTAAAGGGTGATCATGGAGTGGCAGGCATCATTGGGTGCGGTGCTGCTGGACGGAAATCGCTGTGAGTTCCGGGTGTGGGCGCCGGAGGCGAATACGGTCGATGTGCATTTGATCGCTGAGGGCGATGCTGACCGTTACGTCTCGATGGCGCGAGTTGAGCAGGGCTACTTTCGGGCGGTGCTCGACGGCATCATACCGGGGCAGTTGTACCGCTACCGGCTCGACGACGGCGACGAGTATCCTGATCCGGCGTCACGCTGGCAGCCGGAGGGCGTCAGCGGTGCCTCGCAGGTGATCGACCGGCGCTACGTCTGGCGCGCCGAAGCATGGGCGGGGCTGCCGCTCAAAGACTACCTGATCTACGAACTGCACATCGGCACGTATTCGCCGGAAGGCACGTTTCGCGGCGCGATTTCCCATTTGGATGAGTTGGTCGAACTCGGCGTTACCGCGATAGAGGTGATGCCGGTTGCTCAGTTCCCCGGCACGCGCGGATGGGGTTACGATGGCGTCTTCCTGTTCGCGCCGCAGTGTACTTACGGCACGCCCGACGACTTCCGGGCGCTGATCGACGCCTGCCATCAACGCGGGATCGCCGTGATCCTTGACGTGGTGTACAACCACTTTGGACCCGAGGGCAATCCGCTGGCTCATTACGGGCAGTACACCCGCTCGATTTACAAAGGTCCGTGGGGTGATGCGGTCAACGTCGATGGACCCTACAGCGATGAAGTCCGCGCCTTTTTCATCGAGAATGCGCTCTACTGGTTGGACGAATACCGGATCGATACGCTGCGGCTGGACGCGACCCACTTTATCTATGACTTTTCGCCCTACACCTTTTTGGAGCAGCTCACCGACCGGGTGAACAGCTACTGCCAGCACACCGACCGCCAGATCACCCTGATCGCCGAGGATGACCGCAATCTGGCGCGACTGGTCTGCTCGCGCGACGAGGGCGGGATCGGGATGGATGGTCAATGGCTGGACGACTTCCATCACTCGCTGCACACCAATTTGATCGGCGAAAGCTACGCTTATTATCAAGATTTCGGGCAGTTCTGGCAGTTGGAGCAGACCTACCGCGACGGCTTCGTCTACACCGGGCAGTACGCGCCTAACCGCAAGCGACGGCATGGCACGTCGTCGGCGGACGTGCCCGCCGAGCGCTTCATCGTCTTCATCCAGAATCACGACCAGATCGGCAACCGGATGCCGAACGACCGCTACGTCAAAATCTTCTCGCACGAGCAGGTCAAGCTGGCGGTCGGGGCGGTGTTGATCTCGCCGTATCTGCCGCTGCTGTTCATGGGCGACGAGTATGGCGATACGACCCCGTTCGAGTATTTCATCGACTACGAGGACAAAAACCTCGCCAAAGCGGTGCGGGAGGGGCGAATCAACACGTTCAGTTTCCTCATGCCCGCCGGTACCGAGCCGCCTGATCCGACGAGCGAAGGAGCGTTCACACGCTCGAAGCTCAATCACGGCTTGCGCGACAAGGGCGTTCACGCCGTCTTGCTCGATTATCACAAGACGCTGATCGCGCTGCGTAAATCGATCCCGGCGCTGGCGGAGCCGGATAAACTGCGGCTTGAAGTCGAGAGCTACGGGCGCGAGCGCGTGCTCTATCTGCGGCGTTGGAAAGACGAGAGCGAGGTCTTCGCGGTGCTTAACTTCAACGAACAGCCGGTAAGCATTAAGCTGCCGCTCCCGGCAGGAAAATGGCGCTTGCGGCTCAATTCCGCCGATCCGCGCTGGGATGCCGACTCGGATTTGGCGAAGAAGGCGAAAGCGCCGATACTCAACTCGGCGGGCGAGACCGATCTGACGCTGTCGCCGCACTCGATCCAACTTTACCTGAAGGATGGCGGTTGATAGAGCTTCATCCGATCAGGTGCATTGCGGGTTGCGAGCTGGCTTATTAAGACTGCTAGAGGTCTTTAAAGCGGCGTTCAAACCAGATTGGTACTGTTTGGATATAAAGTTAGCTGATACGATCAAAAACCCGTCTCATAAATCGAACAGGAAGGTCTAGACGGCGCGTGACGACAGTTACAGCACCACACGCGCAGCAGGCGGATATGCGTTGGCTGTGGGGATACGTTGATCGCCACCGCTTCGCTGCTGCTGCGTCCATTTTGAGCGGTTTCCTCGGCGGCTTGACTTCTGCTGCCGAGCCGTTTTTGATCGGCGTGATCATCGATCACGTGCAGCAGGGATTTCGCCCTGACGAAATGATGGGCGACATTGCCCTATTGATCGGCTTGGCGATTATCACCGTGATCGCCTTTTACGGGCAGCGGCGCTACAGCGGCGACGTCGCCTACTTCGTCAACTTCGACATTCGGCGCGACATCTTCGATCACCTGCTGACGATGGAGCAGGGCTTCTACCAGCATTACGCCACTGGCGACCTTATCTCGCGCATGTACAGCGACATCGACACCATTTGGCGGCTGCTGGCGCTGACCTTCAATCGCTTCGGCAGCGCCTTTGTCTCGGTGATCGTGACCTTCGTGCTGCTGGCGTCGATCAATCTGCCGCTGACGCTGGTTGTGTTCGCGGTGCTGGCGGTATCGACCAGTTTCCAAATTCGCGCCGGGCTGGTGCTGGCGCCCTACTTCCAGAACGTACAGGATCAGATGGGTGTGCTCTCAGCGCTGGTGCAGGACGCGGCGAGCGGCATCCAGACGATTAAGACTTTCGGGCGCGAAGACGGCGTGATCGACAAGTATCACGACGAGAACATGGAATATCGCCGTCGCTGGTTATTCTTCAAGCGGCGTAATGAGCCAGTCGGGATGCTGCCAAACATGATCAGCCAGCTTGCCGCCGGGATCGTGGTGCTGTTCGGCGGCATTCTGACGCTCGACGGCACGCTGACGCTGGGCAACTTCAGCCAGTTTCTGCTGTTCTTAGGCATGATCAGCACGACGCTGCTCCAACTCGGCACGATATACCAGCGCTACCAGCAGACGCGCGGCGCGATCCAGCGAATCACGCCGCTGCTGGTCGACGCCAAGATCACCAGCCCGGAGCCAGCGCAGCCGCTCGAAAACCCGCGCGGTGACATCCGCTTCGAGCACGCCAGCGTGCGCATCGGTGACAAGTGGCTGCTGCGCGACATCACGCTGGACATCCCGTCAGGGTCGGTGACGGCGATTGTCGGGGCGACCGGCTGCGGCAAGACGCTGCTGGTCAACCTGCTGGCGCGGGTGCTCGACGCGACCGAGGGGCGCGTGCTGGTCGACGGTCACGATGTGCGCGATCTCGACCTCGCGAGTTTGCGCCAAGCAATCGCTTACGTCCCGCAGGCGACGTTTCTTTTCAGCCAGACGCTGCGTGAGAACGTGCGGATGAGCAAGCCGGACTTGAGCGACGACGACCTCGACCGCGCGATTCAAATTTCGCGGATGAGCAACGACTTACAGCAGCTCCCGCATGGGCTGGACACGCTGGTTGGCGAGAAGGGCGTGATGCTCTCCGGCGGGCAGAAACAGCGCGTCGCTATCGCTCGCGCTATCGTGCGCGACCCGGCGATTATGGTGCTGGACGACGCGCTGTCGAGCGTCGACACACAGACCGCCGCCGACATCCTCGGCGACCTGCGCCACGTACTGCGGACGCGCACGAGCTTGATCATCGCGCACCGCATCGCGACGGTGAAGGACGCCGACCGGATTATCGTCATGAGCGAGGGACAGGTGGTCGAACAGGGGACGCACAACGAGTTGATCGAGCAAGACGGGCTATACGCCCGGATGGTCGAGCGCGAAATGAAGCAGGAGGACAGAGCGTATGTCTAAGGCGGTTGAAACCGCACCGGACGCCGGACAGCAAGCGCCAGAGGAAAAAGTGACCGACCGCTATCTCGTCGGGATGCTGGCGCGCTTCCTCGCGCCGTTCTGGTTTCAGATCGTGGTCGTCTTTTTGCTGCTGCTGGTCGTCACGGGGATGACGCTGCTGCTGCCGTATCTCGTCCAGCGCGCAGTCGACGGTCCGATCACGAGCGGCAATATCAACGGACTGATCCCTTATGGAATCGCCTACTTCGTCACGATTTTGGCGCTGTTCGCCGCGCGCTTCGGGCATACCTACCTGCTGCAAACGGTCGGGCAGAACACGCTGGTGAACATCCGGCAAAAGCTGTTCGAACACATCCTGTGGCAGGATATGCGCTTCTTCAACAATACGCCGGTCGGCTTGATCGTCTCGCGGCTCTCGAATGACATCGAAGCGCTGACCGAACTGCTCTCGACCAGTATCGTGATGGTCGCCAGCAACATGATTACGCTGGTCGGCATCATCGTCACCATGTTCCTGATCAACTGGCGGCTGGCGCTGCTCGGCTTGGCGGTCATGCCGATCATGACGGTGGCGACGATCTTCTTCCGCGTCCGCATCCGGCGCGCGTCCAACCTGTTCCACAAGGTTGTCGGCGAGTACCTCGCCTACATCAACGAGCAGTTCAACGGTATGGTGATCGTCCAGTTGTTCGGACGCCAGCAGGAAAGCCGTGAGGGGTTCGACGAGATCAACGTCAAATACCGCGACGTTCACATGGCGATGCGCGATTACTACACCTACTACGCCTCAATCCTGCAAATTTTGACGACGATTGGTTTTGCGATTGTGCTCTACGGTGGCGGACAGGGTGTTCTGCTGAAGTGGGCGACGCTGGGAATGCTGCTCTCGTTCATCGACTATACACGGCGCAGCTTCGAGCCGATCTTGCAGCTTGCCGAGCAGTTCTCGCAGATTCAGACGGCGCTGGCGGCGGGCGAGCGGATCGCGCGGATGCTGCACGTCGAGCCGGAGATTGGCGAGCCAGCCCAACCGACCCAAGTGGAGTGGGTCGAGCGGACGTTCAAGTTCGATCACGTCAACTTCGGCTACGAACCGGCGCAGCTCGTCCTGCGCGACCTCAATTTCCACGTGCCAACCGGACAGCGCGTCGCCATCGTCGGCGCGACGGGCGCGGGCAAGACCTCATTGGCGGGGCTGCTGGCGCGTTTCTACGACGTGAACGAAGGCGGCGTGCTGATCGACGGGGTGGACGTGCGCGAACTCAGTCTCGCCGATCTGCGGCGGATGGTGACGGTCGTTCCGCAAAATCCCTACTGCTTCAACGGCACGGTTGCGGATAACCTGCGGCTGTTCGATCCGTCGGTGACTTACGAGCAGATGAAAGAAGCCGCGCAGATCGCCTGCGCCGACAAGTTCATCGACAAGCTGCCCGGTGGCTTCGACTTCGAACTGCTGCCCGGCGGCGCCAATCTCTCGCAAGGGCAGCGACAACTGCTCGCGCTGGCGCGGGCGTTAGTGCATAACCCGAACAGCATCCTGATCCTCGACGAAGCGACCAGCAGCATCGACACCGAGACGGAAGCCTACATTCAAGAGGGGCTGAAGCGCGTGCTGGAGCGGCGGACGAGCCTCGTGATCGCGCACCGCCTGAGCACGATCCGCGAGGTGGATCGCATTCTGGTGATGCAGCGCGGGCAGATCATCGAGGATGGGACTCACCTGCAACTGCTCAAGCGCAACGGTGTCTACGCCCAGTTGTACCGCCGTCAGTTCGAGGAAGTCGAGCCGGAACAGCGACCTGCTGCTAATTTCTAAAAAAGTGGACATTTGTTCACCTGCGCCGGGCTTGTCAACTGCCCAAACGGGGTTACGATGAAGGTAGATCAGGATCAAAAAACCGCCCAACGGGTTGAGGGCGGTTTTTGATTCTGGGGCACGCTGGCTCTACGCTTTAACCCGTGCATACTCGGCGATACGTGCCTGCAACTGGCGCTGAATGCTGACCACGTCGGCGGTGTCCCTGCCCGCGATGATGCAGCCGAATTCGCCCGCTTCGAGCGCGGAAGTCACGGTGATGAAAATGCCGCGCTGCTCACCGTCGAGCGGATACTCGAAGTCGCCGATCACGGCGAGGAGTTCGTCCAAGCTGTTGATGCCGCCGCTGGAGAGCGTGTCATTGCTCAGCAGCGCGACCGACTTCAGATAGTCCGCGCCAAAGACATGCTCGGCGAATTCGTGGACGTGCGTGCCGCCGGTGCGCCGGGGGTTGATCTCCAACAGGTATACGCGCCCGGCATCGTCGACGACGGTATCGAGGTCGAAATGCCCGACGTAGCCCATCGCTTGGAGGCGGTGGGCGAAGATCATGCCGCTGCGCGCCAGCGGGGGATACCAAGACGTTTCGAGCAGCTCGCGGCTGACCAGCACGCCGCAGAAATCGCCAAAGCCCTGAAACAGTTGATCCGAGACGTAAGTAATTCGAGGTTCGCCCTGCGCCGGGACGTAGATTTCGAGCGAGGGCGAGAGCGGATTCTCCGCCTCGATCATTTCCTCGACGGTCAGCCAACGGTCGTCGAGGAAACGACTGGAACGCAGCGCCGTCAGCACCGCCTCGGCACTGGCAAAATCGCCCGGCTTGAGCATCACGTTGCCGATCCCGTTTTCGCCGATGTCGGATTTGACGAGGCAGGCGCGGTCGTTCCGCAAGAACCAGAAGGCGGCAGCAGCGGCGACTTCGACGGTCTGGCAGGCGAAGCCTTCGGGCAGCAGTTGGTCGGCGTCGGGCAGCCAGCGCCCGGCAAGGACGCGATAACCGATCTTCGAATCGACGTAATCACGGAGCCATAGATGATCGCGCGGGGGCGTTTCCGGCAGCACGACGGTGAGACCGTGGTCGGTTTCGAGCGTGTCGATCAACTGCATCAACTCGCTGGTCGCGGCATAAGGGATGATCTGAATCGTCTTGCCCGCGCCCGCGTAGTCGATAATCCGCTGGATTAAGCCGGGTTCGCGCAGGATGTCGAGTGAGAGCCACGCGGAAGGCTGTTCCGGCGCGAAGTAGGCAGTCTGCGCGAAACCCGCTTGTCGATACAGGTGATCGGCGTGCGGGATCGGCAAGCTGGTGAAAACCAACTTCGGATCGCCCGCCCAGACGATGGCACGGTCGCCGCGATACTGTTCGCCCTTGATCAGATGATCGGCGTCTTCGGCATGGCTGAGAAACTGGTAGAACGTCTCGGAAATGTTGCAGATAACAACGACGGGTATGCTGTGGTCGATGCCCAATTTGACTGCTGCCTCTAGTTAAGGACACAAGGTTACTGCTGTATCCGGGAAATTTCTCAATAGGGCGCAGCACGCTGCGCCCCTACAAAAGCCCGCGCTCTAGAGCGGATTACTTGCCGAATGAAGCAGTTAGTCGGCTTCCTGCTCGCGGCGGCGCGTGCGCATCTCTAGCGCCTTCGATTGCAGGCTTTGGAAGAAATCGTTATCGACGATTTCCTTGACCTGCTCGTCACGTTTGGAGTGGTCGATCTGAATCTGCAAGTCTGCGACCTGTTGTTTGAGCTTCTCCTCGCGTTTGGCGACTTTGCCGATCATGATCTTGAAGACCTCCGCCAGCGTGTCGATCTCGTCCGGGATGCGACGATCACGAATGGTCGAGAAGTCCTGATCGTAATTGCCTTCGCCAATTTGCTCGGCGATGCGGGTGAGGTGCGTGATCGGGCGGGACAGCACTTGCGAGACGAGATAGATCAGCCCGAACATCACGACATAGGTGATGATGAATGCCGGGATCGCCAGATTGCGAATCTCCTGCTCAACGTCGATGATGTACTGTGCCAGATAGTCGATTCCCACCCCGGCGACGACGTTTCCGCTTGAATCTTTAATCGGAGCGTAGCCGGAAACGTACCATTTTCCTTCCCATTGGTAGGTATCGTCGATGTAAACGGCGACCCGGTTCAGCCCAGCGAAGAGCTGACCGTCGATTGCTTCGTCATGTTGCTTGAAGTTGACGGTATTGTTCGGCAAGGGGTTGTCCAGCGCCAATCCGTCGACGACGTAATAAAACCCTTCCGGGTCGGTCGCTTGATCGGCGCGGACGAAGGTCCAAGGCTGCGCGTTCGGGTCGACGGTGCGTACTGTATGCAGCCACCCGGCGATCTCCCAGTAGCGCGGGTCGTCGGTATAGTAAACATCGTTATCAGGGTTACTGTCTCCCCGGTCAGAGTAAAGGGTCGGCGCTGCCTCGTTGTACAGCGCCATGAACTGGTCGCCATCGATACGGGCGACGGCTGCAGTCAAATCGTCCTGAAGGGAGACGCCAATGCGCGTCTTGGCGACGCCGGTCGCGTAGTTATAGAACCAGATAAATGACCCAGCGAAGACGATGCTGAAGATCAGCGTAAAGACGACCGCCAGTTTCACTTGAATCTTGACGTAAAATCTGCGCTTTGTCTGTTCAGTAGTCATGCGTAAACCTTTTTACTGACGGTATGGCTAGCGAATGGCGCTGTTCCGGCGGCGCGTTCGTCACGAATGCTGAACTCACGCCAAACAGACGCCACCGCTCAAGCGTTCAGTTTGTCGATGATGCTCGCCGTGCGCTGGCGGCGTTTGAGCCGCCAGTTGAATAAACTGCTCTCGTAAACGGTGCGCATTTTCAGTATCCACCAAAGGGCGACGAGCGAGAGGATACCGCCGATGACTAGATAAATCACGTCTGGAGGCAGCGTTTGAATCAACGGATTGACGAGCAGCACGATCCCGATGATCACGGCGCCCAAGATCACGCCAGACGCGAAAAGGTAGCTATCCATAAACATGCTGACGCGACCGCGTCTTTCTTCCGGTACTAATGATTGTAAGGTCTTGCGGGCAATGTCGTCAACACTATTGAGCGACAGCTTGGCGACGAGATAAGCGCCCGCGCCGCTGATGATGCCGGGAAAGCCCAATGCCCAGCCGACGCAGCCAATGGCAAAGAGCGGCATGATGACGAAGGTGTTTTTCAAGCCGAACCGTTCAATGATCCGCCCGGTGACGAAGGCTTGCAGCCCAATGGCGATGATCGTCTGGGCGAGGAAGATCAGACTGTAGAAGGTCTGAAAGTTATCCATCTGGTTGTAGACTTGTTCGGTGGCGTCGAGGAAATGGTACTCGATGATGGTCATGACAACCGCAATCGCAATCATCGAGAGCATGAGATAGCGGAAGGATGGTACTTCTTCGACGAATTTGACACCCTCGGTCAGCAACTCGCGGGCGGAGGTGGTCTGCGGGCTGGATTGGCGCGTGTTGACCCGTTTGAGCAGGTAAGACAGGGCAAACGGGGCGAGGAAACAGGCGATGATCACGTAGATCAGCGCGCTGGAGTCCAGATGCAGCGTCCTTAAGACTGCCGGTGCTGCCGCGCTGATGCCCAAGCCGACCACGTCGCCGACGACGCCGAAACTGGCGATCAGCGGAAAGAGGCGCTTCGCCTGACTCATGTCGGTCATATCGTTGGCGAGAATCCAGTAGATGGCGGGGAAGAAGTACAACTGCTGATCGACGAACAGGCAGAGCAGCGAGTAATTCAGCCAACCGGGCAAGCCGATGGCGAACATGATCGCCAGAACGACGTATAGGCTGACGAAGATCAGGCTCATCGCGCGGAGCAGGGTCAGGCGGTTGAAGCGATCCACGATCAAGGACTGCGCGCCCGCCGAGATGATGATCAGCACCATCTCGATGACCCAGAGCACGAGAATGTTCCTGACGCTGACCTCGCTGATGAAGCCGCTGATTGACACGATGTTCGAGATTTGCAGGGCGATGGAATTGAAAAAGAGGATGAATCCCATGACGAGCACGAGCCGCATTTCTTCTGGTCGTACTCGCAGAGACGATCGTAACCAGCGTGTAAGGCGCAACGTCAAGCTCCCGAACTGCGTTTGAGTAAAGCCGTAATCTCCCGCGACGGAATGGTCGTATAGCGACCCTCGTTGTCATTCTCCCAGATTAAGCCGGGATAGTCACGCAGCAGCGCGAGCATATCCGCACCGGCGACGAGTTCCTGCATATACGCCTCGTATTCGGCGAAGTCTTCGGGGCTGACCTCCTGAAGCGCGAGGCAGGCATCGCCGGTGAAGTGTTCAAGCTGGATTGCGCCGGTTGCTCTGACCTTGACAATGATGAAGGGCCAGATGCGACAGTCGAATGGGCGCAGGTCGTAAATCGTGCATTGATAATTGTCTTCGTCCAAAAATGGGCAGACGAAA
The DNA here is from genome assembly GCA_963826685.1 of uncultured Chloroflexia bacterium. Taxonomy (GTDB): domain Bacteria; phylum Chloroflexota; class Anaerolineae; order Aggregatilineales; family Phototrophicaceae; genus Flexifilum. The sequence continues at coordinate 970,442 of CAWGYC010000017.1, forward strand.
GGATAAACCGGGTCGTCGTGTACTGCCTGTTTAAGTCGAATTTGCCGGATGTTTGTGGTCGATCTAAACGGCGTAAATTCCGGCATCGGCTGGCGGACGGCGCGGATCGCCTCGACTTCTTGGTCGGTGAAAATCGGCGCGAAGTCCTCGCGGTTGGCGCGAAAACGACAGCATTCGCGGCAGCGCCGACACTGCTCATGGTGGACAATTTGTTTCATCATACTCGCTGAGAAAACTGGGCGGACGACGATGTAAATGGTTCGACATTTTGGATTATTACAATTATACTCTAACCGACGTACCGCCCTCGATTGAATTGAGGGTTTGTGAAGAATTACTCATCCAGAACGCGCGCGTCGATGGGCGGCGTGTTTTTGATCTAGTTGTCCCCTCACCTCCGACCCCTCTGCGAACCTTCGGTTCGTCTGCGCAAGCGGGGAGAGGGTAGAAAATGCTCAATTGTTGGGTGGAGGTAAGGGAAGAACGAGAATCTTCAAATGGTTTCTAAGCGAATCGAAGGATTGACGCGAAGGTTATGAAACTAAATATCATCAGCACGCAGCTCGGCGAAATCAAAGTGATCGGGCATGAGACGTTCGAGGATCATCGCGGCTTCTTCATGGAAGCCTATCACCGGGATCACTTTCGAGACGCCGGGCTGCCGAGCGAATTTGTCCAGTTGAATCAGTCAGGATCGGTCAAAGACGTGGTGCGCGGGCTACATTTTCAGTGGGATCCGCCAATGGGCAAGCTGATGCGCGTGATTCGCGGCGCGGCGTTCATCGTGGCAGTGGACATCCGCAAGGGATCGCCGACGGTGGGGCAGTGGTATGGCGAAATCCTCACTGCCGAGAATCACTTGCAGATGTGGGCACCCGCCAGTTTCGCGCGCGGGTTTGGCGTGCTTTCGGATTTCGCCGAAATCGAGTATCTGTGCACCGGGAACTACAACGGCGCGACTGAATCGGGCATTCTGTGGAATGACCCGGAAATTGGGATCGACTGGCACGTAAGCCAGCCGATCCTGTCTCAGCGCGATACCAGCGCGCAGACGCTGGCGCAATGGCTGGCGTCGCCGCAAGCCGACAATTTCAAGTACGTTCCGTGACGGTGGCATAGCCCTGCGGATGGGCGCGATGCCAGTCCCACGCCGTCTGAATAATTTGTCCTAAGTTGGCAAATTCGGGACTCCAGCCGAGTTCAGCTTTGATCTTTTCGCTGTCGGCGATCAAGACGGCGAGGTCGCCCTCGCGCCGCGGTCCGATCTGCACGGGAATCGGATGTCCGGTGATCTGGCGGGCGACTTCGACGATCTGCTTGACCGAGTAGCCCTTGCCATTGCCGAGATTGTATTTGCGGCTGTGCCCGTCGGCGAGCGCTTCGAAGGCGAGGATGTGCGCGGTCGCCAAGTCGAGGATGTGAATATAGTCGCGGATCGGCGTGCCGTCGGGCGTGTCGTAGTCGTCACCGTAGAGCGTCACGTGGTCGCGCTGACCGAGGGCGACCTGAAGCACAATCGGGATCAGGTGGGATTCGGGCTGATGATCCTCGCCGATGTGCCCGTCCGGGTGCGCGCCAGCCGCGTTGAAGTAGCGCAGGCAGCAGTAGCTCAGCCCATAGATTTTGTCCATCCAGTAGAGCAGGCGCTCAATCATCGCCTTGCTTTCGCCGTAGGGGCTGCCGGGGATCACTTTTTCGTCGGCGGGAATCGGCATTGTTTCGGGATCGTCGAACAGGGCGGCGGTTGACGAGAGGATGAAGCGCTTGACGCCGTGAGCGGTGGCGGCTTCGAGTAGGTTGGCGGCGGCGACGTAATTGTCGCGCAGATACTTGAACGGCTTCTGCATACTCTCCGGCACGACGATGTAGGAGGCGAAGTGAAAAATGCCGTCGAAGTCGTGCGCGTCGAACAGGCGCGCCACTGCCTCGCGGTCGAGCAGGTCGCCGATCACAAGTTCGGCGTCTTGGTGGACGGCTTCTCGATGCCCGGTCACCAAGCTGTCAAAGACGACGACCTCGTAGCCTTCCGAGATCAGCAGGTCAACCATGTGGCTGCCGATATAACCCGCGCCACCTGTGACAAGAACCTTCATAGTTTGCGTATTCCTTTGTGCGTCATTCGCAAAGTCCGTAGCATACCAACCTTCAGGCGCGCGGGGTAGGGCTGGGTAAGCCAGTGGTTAGCTTATCCCAACTTAACCCAAATTATCCCAAATTGGCGTAGAACACCAGATTAGCGCTGTACCGTACCGACCCTGTGAGTTGTCGCCAGCAGCTCGGCGAGTTCGTCGAGCGTGGTGATCACGTCGTCACCATGCTGGCTGAGCGCCAGCGCCGCGAGAGTCACGCCGCAGCGCAGCCCGTAGGCGAATTCGCCTTGCAACCAACCGTGAACGATGCCCATCGCCAGCGCGTCGCCCGCGCCCATCCGGTCGATCACACGGACGGGGAGGGCGGTCTCCTGATAGTAAGCCGTGCCATCCCAGCCGATCACGCCGGCTTCGCCCAGCGTGACGGCGACGGCTTTGGCGCCGCTCAGTTCCGCCAGCGCAACGACCATGCTTTCGGGCGCGCCCTCGATGCCGAACAGCCGTTTGGCGTCGCCTTGCCCGCAAAGCAGCAGATCGACAGCGCTGAACATTGCGCTTGATCCAGTCGGCAGCGTCGGCGGGTGACCAGAGTTTGGCGCGATAGTTCACGTCGAAGCTGATCGGCACGCCCGCCTCTTTAGCGCGGGCGAGGATCGTTTCGGTCGTCACGCGGCAGGAGTTGGAGAGCGCGGGCGTAATGCCGGTCAGATGGATCAGCCGGGTGTCCAGCAGCGACTCCCAGTGGAGCTGATCCGGCGTGACGTGGGTGATGCAGGAATCGGCGCGGTCGTAGATCACCTGAATGGCGCGCGGTGGCGCGGTGAACTCGATGTAGTAAGTGCCGACCCGTCCGCCTTCGTGCCAGATCACGCCGTCGAGATCAACGCCAGCGGTGCGAATGTGGTCAGCAACCATCCGACCCAAGGCGCTCGCAGGGAGGGCGCTGTTCCATGCAACCGGGTGTCCTAAGCGCGCCAGCAGCATGGCGCAGTTGGCTTCCGAACCGCCGGGCACGACGTCGAACTGGGTGGCAGCTTGCAAGCGTCTGCCTTCCGGCACGCTGAAGCGAAGCATCACTTCGCCGAAAGTGGTCACGTCGAACATCACAAAAGCCTCCTTAAGGACAAAGAATAATCTTGGTAATTATCCCTTTATATCAGGGGCACGGCACGCCGTGCCCCTACAATACGTGACGTGCGGGTACAATCACCATAATCTTTGATACGCAAGCGCGGCGATTCAAAGTTTCGCTGACCGCCGCGCTTGACTGGCTGCTATTGGGCGCCGATCAAAAAAGCCTTACAATTGAGGCTAATCATAGCGATTTTGGCGGTGAAATGCTGGTATTGGTCGCAGCAGAGTTAGGAGGCATTCGTGCGGGCGCACGACTTTTAAGATGAAACTTAAATGGTATGGACAAGCGGCTTTTGCGGTCACAGCGGACAACGGGCTGCGGATTGTCACCGATCCCTACACGCCGGAGACGTCCGGCTACGTGCCGATGACCGACCCGGCGGACGTCGTGATCACGTCGTCGGCGACCGACAGCTTCCACTGCCGCCACGATTTGATCAAGGGAAAAGACGGCGATCCAATTTGGATCAATGCGCTGGACGTGGCGGAGCAGGGCGGCGAGCGCATTGAGAAGGGTGTTACTTTTCGCGCTATCGAGACGCTGGAGGCGCTGGCTCACCGCGATGGCAACCCGGATCGCAACGCGATGTACCGCTTCACAGTCGAGGGTATCCGCATTGGTCACATGGGCGACGTCGGCAACGCGCTGACGCCGGAGCAGATCGACTTCTTCCGCGACCTCGACGTACTGTTAGCACTGGCGGGCGGGTTTCCGACGCTGCCGCTCGACGCGCTCAAGGACGTGATCGATGCGGTCAAGCCGCGCTTGGTCGTGCCGATGCACTTTCGCACGCTGCGCCTCAAGTCGCGGAATCAATTCTGGATTCAGGCGTTTCTGGACTATTTTCCGAACGAGCAGGTCGATTTCGCTTGTGATTACGAAGTATCGCTGTCGCGGGCTGATTTGCCTGAGTCCATGCGGGTGCTGGTCTTAACCTACGCCGGGTAAAATCAGACTATTGATGGATGGGGATGATTGATGCTGCCTTTCAGTAATCTATCCTTGTTTTTCGCGGCGGCGCTGGCGTTAGTGTTGATGCCGGGACCGGCGGTGCTCTACATCATCACGCGCAGCGTCGATCAAGGACGACGGGCAGGCTTGGTCTCGGTGCTCGGCATCGAGATCGGCAACCTATTTCACGTTTTCGCGGCGGCAGTGGGAGTCTCGGCGCTGGTGCTGTCGTCGGCGCTGGCGTTCGAGATTGTCAAGTATCTGGGTGCGGCGTACCTGATCTACCTCGGCGTTCGCAAGCTGATGACACCGGCGCACGCGCTCGAAGTGAACGTCGTCAAAGAGAAGAACCTGCGCCGCGTCTTCACGCAGGGGGTGATCGTCGCCGTCCTCAACCCGAAAACGGCGCTGTTTTTTCTCGCCTTTTTGCCGCAGTTCGTCGACGGCTCGCGCGGGCAAATTCCGCTGCAAACCTTTTTGCTGGGGTTGATGGTCGTGGGTATCGCTATCGTCAGTGATAGCTGTTACGCGCTGCTCGCCGGAACAGCAGGGAATTGGCTTAAGACGAGCCGCTGGTATCTCCACTTCCAGCGCTACGTAAGCGGCAGTTTATACATTGGCTTAGGGCTTTTAGCAGCAGTTTCGCATGGGAAAAGCGCTGATTGAGCGCGCGCTCGTTGAGCGAGGATAGGAACATTATGAACGTCGGAGTGATCGGCGCAGGGCGGATTGGCAAGGTTCATGCCGAAAATCTCGCGCTGCGGATTTCAGAAACAAACGTCGTCGCCATCGCGGACATCAACGAGGCGGCGGCAGAGGAAACCGGCAAGCGGCTGAACGTGCCGCTAATCAGTGGTGACTATCGCGCAGTGATCGAGTCGCCTGAAGTCGAGGCGGTCGTGATTTGCTCGGCGACCGACACGCATCCGCAAATGATCATCGAGGCGGCGCGAGCAGGCAAACACATCTTCTGCGAGAAACCCATCGACTTAAATCTACTGCGGATCGACGAGGCGTTGGCTGCCGTCGATGCTGCTGGAGTCAAGCTGCAAATTGGGTTCAACCGGCGCTTTGACGCGAATTTCCGGCGGGTGCGGCAGGCGGTCACCAGCGGGGAGATCGGGCAACCGTTCCGTCTACATATCGTCAGTCGCGATCCGGCGCCGCCGCCGATCAGCTACGTCAAAGTGTCCGGCGGTATGTTCATGGACATGACGATCCACGATTTCGACATGGCGCGTTTCCTGATCGGCAGCGAAGTCGAAGAAGTCTACACGGCGGCGGGCGTGATGGTCGATCCGGCGATTGGTGATGCGGGCGACGTAGACACGGCGGTTATCACGCTCAAATTCGCCAACGGCGTGATCGGGACAATCGACAACTGCCGCAAAGCGGTCTATGGCTACGATCAGCGCGTCGAGGTCTTCGGCAGCGGCGGCTGCATCAGCACGGAGAATAACTTCCCCAACAGCGCCATGATCAGCACCGAGGCGAGCGTCCACCGCGATCTGCCGCTTCACTTCTTCGTCGAGCGCTACGCGGAGAGCTATCTTGAGGAGATGCGCGCTTTCGTCGCGGCGGTCGTGAACGGTCAGCCAGTCCCGGTGACGGGCGAGGACGCGCGGATGCCAGCGCTGATGGGGCTGGCGGCGCGGAAATCCTACGACGAGAATCGCCCGGTGCTGCTCTCGGAGATCAGCGGCTAGGGTTTGAGAGAAGTTGGCAATAGAGCAAAACGAGGTAGGTGAATCCCTACCTCGTTTTTTTATTGATGGCGAAGGACTGCCGAAGCGCTAGCCGTAGATAATCTCAATCCAGTGATCAGTCGTGAGGTCGAAACGGAATTCGATGATCGAACGGTCGAGCGTGTAAGTGGCGGCAGGAGATGGCGAGATATTAATCGTTGACATGCCCGGCGGCAGAATAACCTGCACGCTCACGCCATTCGCAGCCGTGCCCGCCTGTTTCTGAATCAGCAGGCGATAACGCTTGTAAGGTCCGAGGTTTTCGACGACGGGCTGGGTCTCATAGTCGAACTGGAACCGCTGGGCGCTGTCATAGGGGATGAACAGACGCGATACAAACTCGGCGTTGGTGTCGTTGTAGACGACAGTGGGTGCCGTCGGAATATTGGTCGTTCCCGACAGTGTTGAGCCGGGTGGCACAAACAATTGGAAGAGATTGTTGTAGTCAATCGGACCGTTCACGTCGGGATTCACGCCCGGATCATTGGCGGCGGTACGCGCGGAGTAATCGTAGGATACCGTCGTCCGCCCTTTGACACTGCCATCGTCTTGGAGATCGGCGTCGTAGGTGAGCTGGCGGATCACCGAGCTGTTGGACTTATTGCCGAGGTTGGTATCGACCGCCATCAAATAGTCGGAGTTGGTCGGCGTCGTTTGTTCGCCAGACCAGCCGAGCAGATTGACCGCTTCGTTGAGCCGATCATCGTTGAAGTACATCATGATGTGTTTTTCTTGCAACGCGCGCAGGAGTGCCCCTAGAAGCTGGGTATTCTTATTTGGATCAAAACTCACATTTTGCCATTGCGTGAAAATCTGTTGGTACAGCGCGGCAATGAAACGCTTATGCGGAACATCGCCTCCGCCATACGCGCGAATGTCGTAGACCACGTTGCGGAAATTGGACGACGAAACGGTCACGGAATAGCCGGGAACGGTCACGTTGCCCAGCACGTCGAGCAGGTACTCGAAGCCGGTGATGTCAATCGAGATTGCTCCGTCAACTGGCGACTGCGGATTATCTCCCGTGTTGTAATACCACATCGCCATGCGCGCGGTCGACGGGTAGTCAGCATACCAACTTCCATCCCATGCGGCGTAGATCGGCTCGGTATAGCGCAGCCACCAATTAGGAATATTCACTTGTGAAGCGAACGACGCATCTGGCGGATTTGGGCTGGTCGCCGTAGTCGGGCTGTAGTTGTAGTTGGTCACGCGCCCGTTGCGGATGGTCAACCAGCCGTAGGTGCTAAGATAACCACCAGATGGGCGAAGCTCGTCGTTGTTTTGCGAGAGTACCAGATAATTCCGCTCGCTGTCGATGCCGAGCGCCGTCGTCAGGAAGTCCGGAGCGTCCGTCAGCACCTTGTTGATGCTGGTTAACTCCGCGTAGTAGCTGTTGAGCTGCTCAAGACTCAGGACGATGTTGCTCGGCGCGGACGAGAAATCGATGCTGTCGATTTGGGCTTTGGCATTGGCGAGATGCGAATCTGCGCTGGCAAACCGCCCGCGTCCGATACCAAGCAGCTCGACGACACGTTCACCCGATGAGATTTGGGTGACGACGGTTTCCTTGTCGTCGCCTGAAACGAGGAAAAACAGGGTCGGTTGCAGCCCATTCAGCATATCGCCGGCTGCCAACGAAAGCTCACGCGCAGAGTCGATCCCGGTCAAGGCGATGTCGAGCGACGCATTCAACGACCTAAAGGGACGAAGGAACTTTAAGCGTGATGCCGTCGTTCCTAAGGAACGAGAGAGGTCTTGGATTCCTGAATCGAGCCGGTTGAAGTCGGTTAGGGTGAGGTCGGTGCCGGAACGATTGGAAAGCGAGTCAATCACTCGCTGAAAACTGGTCAGCGATGACTGCACCTGATTGACAGAATCCACCACGAGGACAAGCGTACCGGTTATGACGATGATGACGATAGCGATGACGAAAATGAGCGCATTAAGCCATTTGAAGCGCCCTCGAATGCGACGACGAAGCCGCCTTGTCCACGAAGACCGTCGGTGCCGTCGGCGCTTGCTGATCAGGGGTTGAACGCCATCTGTCGGTTTAGGCGATTCTGCCGGTGGTGCTTCTTGCGAATAAGTCATGGAAGAAACCTGTGCTTCACTGACGAGAGCGTGGGACGCGACTCAGTACGGACGGTTTGGAGCGGGGTCATTTGGATCACCCCGCTCCGACAATTCTACATTTTAGCACGTTGAGTTGAAAAGTTCCGATCTTACACGACCTTCTGGTCGCTCGGCGTTTCCATTTCGGCTTGCCGATTTATCTGAGGATAATTAATCAACTGGAGCAATTTCCCAATGACGTTGGTTTGTTGCTCAGCGACGTCGACGCTCAAGCGGTCGACTTTCGCCCAAAACTCATCCGGTTCAATTCCATCCGTCCATGTATTCACCGACATGATGCTAGGATGAACGGTTTCACTTGGCTGTTCCATCCCGTGAAAGAGTTCCTCATGCAGTTTCTCGCCGGGGCGAATACCGGTGAATTTGATTTCAATATCAGTATAAGGTCGTAGACCCCGCAAGCGGATCATACGCTCGGCAAGTTCGACGATCCGAACGACTTCGCCCATCCGCAGCACGAAGATGTCGTTGCCCGCGGTCATGCACGCGGCGTGAATGATCAGGTTAACCGCCTCAGGAATGCTCATGAAATAGCGAGTCATTTCCTGATGCGTCACCGTGACGGGACCGCCGCTGTCGATTTGCCGATTGAAGGTCGGCACAACACTGCCGCGACTTCCTAGGACATTGCCGAAACGTACAGAAGCAAACAGCGTGTTGCAAGACTTGTCCTGCGAGAGCGCGTGAAGCATCAACTCACATACGCGCTTTGACGCACCCATGATGCTTGATGGGTTGACCGCTTTGTCGGTGGAAATCAGGACGAAACGCTCAACACCGTAGTCACGCGCAAGTTCAGCGACGTTGCGCGTCCCGCCGACATTCACGCGCAGCGCCTCACGCGGATAGTACTCCAACATGGGGACGTGCTTGTAGGCGGCGGCGTGGAAGACGATCTGTGGACGATTCTTCTCAAAGATGCTGTGGATAGCGCTGCGGATGGTTATGTCGACCAACGCAGGCACAAGTTCGACCGCCGGGAACTTTGAGCGCAGCTCGGTCACGAGATCGTGCAGACCGCTCTCATTGTTGTCGAGCAAAATCGCTTTCGTCGGCTTGTAGAGCATAATCTGGCGGCTCAACTCGGAACCAATCGAGCCAGCCGCGCCAGTAACGAGGATCACCTTGTTCATTACCGGCTCAAGATCAACTGCCTCATGCCGCGTGATTGGATTACGCCCAATGAGGTCTTCCGCCTGAACGTCACGCAACAGCGCCGCACCCTGTCGCGCATTGACGAGTTCTTGAAGGTCAGGCACGACCTTGATTAACGCTTTCGTGCTTTCACAAGCGGTGAGCACACGACGGAAATCCGGTCCAGAAATATTGTGAATGGCGACGACGATTAGATCGATATTGCGCGTCTCGGCGAGACGAACGATGTCGTCGCGCCCACCTAAGACACGGCAGCCCTCGACGAACATATTCTGCTTTTCGGGGTCGTCGTCAATGAAACCAACGATCTCATAGGCGCCATTACTCATCCGGTGCTTCAGTCGCCATGCCAAGGCTTGACCGGACTCGCCTGCGCCAATAATCATGACTCTGGTACGCTGCTTTGGAAACTCGCGCTCAACGACCGCTTTCCAGCGCCATTCGAAACCCGATGCTAAGCGCGAGCGATAACGAACAGCGACGAACCCGCCAAAACAGAGCAGGTTACCCATAAGAATGATGTGAATCGGTAGTGGGTTTTGCTTAATAATTAGAACTAATGGCACGGTGATTAGAGTTGCAGCGAGCACGGCGTTGATGATCACAGTGACGCCATGACCACTGGTGCGTTCCCAGATGCGCTGGTAGACGCCGAAAATGTAGAGCGTCGCGATCATGATTGACGCTATGAGAAAGGTGAGTCCAATGCTCGCTGTGTAATCTATGGGAGCGTCGAACATCCCCGTGAAAATTGCAACTGAGTAAGCCGCAACGATAACCATCAAATCGACAAGCGCACTCTTTACCACTCGCCTGTAGTAATTCCGCGTCCCACGCGAAGTCATACTACGTGATTTCAGTTGCATTGACTGCACACTTTCTCTATAGCGAAGATAAGGTGTTTGCGAGCGTGACTTGTTGGCTCGTACATATCACTACATTCACTACGGCGCAACGGAAAGGAGCACCTCAATTATACCCCAACAATTATTATCACGCTTTAAAACAAACCTCATTATTAAAGAAAATTCTGTAAATTTTCTTAACAGGCTGCGGGGGACCCATATCGGAATTCGGCGGTCGTGCTATTCACAAACTTTCGAGTGCATATCGCTGCTGTGATCTTCATATTCGAATAGTTCCAGTTCCTCAACTTACTTTCTTGACGAACTCATCCCAAAGAACGACCTCGACAACTCGCTGCAACAGCCGCAGACAGGAAAGAAATATGCTTCGATGGAATTGAGAAACTACTATCACGTAGTCTATTTTATTCTCGCGCATTTGTCACTAGCCGCAACGCGATAAATTTACCCACATTGGATTTGTCAATGTCGCTAACCTGAACCATGAAGAAGATGTGACGACGCGCGTTACACTCTGTCACTTTGACAATTAATTCCCTGAGCGTTATCGCCTTCTTGGTAGATACGTTAATAACAAATTGCTCGAAATTGCCGTTAATATTATCTGTGAGCTTTGCTTCAACTGGGCAAGAGATTCATCAATATTGCGCCCAAACAGCCTGTGACTTTGACAACTCAACGGAGAAACGTTAGAATATTTTACGTAATTCATGTTTTATATGCTCTATAATATTTGGAAACCATCAGGTTGCCTGTTCGGCTGACGACAAAGTAGCGTATAATGTCTTCAGGATAATTCATCATTTCGTGGACTTGGATGCGAGGAGAGCCTATATGCCCGCTCGACGCTGGTTGTTCTTGGTATTGATCTTTTGTGCTGCGTTAATCTCATCCGTGACATTCGTGGCGACAGCACAGGATACGACGACGTGCCCGGCATTGGTTAGCACTGCGCTCAATGAATTGGGAACGAATTGCGCCGACCTTGCGCGCAATACGACGTGCCTTGGCTATAAGACGGTGCAGCATACCGCGTTCAGTGTTTCTGTTTCGCCAGCTTTCTACACAACAGCGGGAGAGCGCGCGAACTTGACAACTACTGAGGCAATCCAGACGGGTCCAATGAGTATTCCTCAGCAGGAATGGGGTCTCAACGTCATGAATGTCGAGGCGAACGTCCCGAATGCCTTACCGGGCAAGGGCGTCGTCTTCATTCAGACCGGGGGTGTCGAGGTTGAAAATGGTGTCGAACCGGGCAACGCGGTCAATATGGTTGATGGCATCGGCTTATCTACAATTATCGATACCAACCTGCTGACATGGCCCGCGCCATCGATTGTGGGGCACGCATCCGAGACTATCACCCACATTCCCAGTGGCGATCCGGTGGTCGTAGACGCTGTGGATCCGACGCAGAGTTTCGTGCGTGTGGTCTACAAGAATCAAGTAGGCTGGATCAGCCGTGACGCGCTGCCAGTTGGCACCGATCTCACCAGCCTGCCAACGGTTGGTCCCAATGACATGACGCCGATGCAGGATTTCTACTTCCGCGTTGGTATTGAAGGCACGCCACCGTGTGCCGAAGCAGCATCTTTCCTTTTCGTCCAAACACCCGCTGGTGGTCCGACCGATTTGACGGTCTATGGAACGCACTTTCGTATCAATGGCACGGTGATTTTCCGTTCGCTGCCACCGGGACATGACCTTGGCAACGAGATTGAGATCATCGTACTGTCGGGGCTTGCGACCATCTATCCGGATACGGGCAACGACATCATCGTGCCGCCCGGTTTCTCCAGTTCAATTGGTCTATGCCTTCCATTGGTCAGCCTTGGTATTGAAGGCGACCGCGACGAAAAAGGGACCTGCACTAACGTTTGGTCGCAGCCCACACCGCTCACGCAGCCTGAGTTGGATACGTTCAAGGTCGTCGAACATTTTCCCAACAACGTCATCGACTATCCGGTTACCATTCCGATCGTTACGTGTTTTTCGCAAATTTCGCCCGACAGGGTGTGTGAGTTGACATTCCCGAACCAAGCCGCACTCGATGCGGCTCGGGCAGCTTGCCTTGCGACACCACCTGAACTTTCGAGCGACATATGCCAATATCTCGGGGTACCTTCGCCCTGACCCTCCGAGTCGGCAGCAAAGCATCCAATATCGCCCCTCTTATCAAGAGGGGCGAAACCACGAAAAACGCTTACATCAACTTGTGAGCGTTTTTTGTTTGGCTCGTTAGGGCGCGGTCTGTGGTTGGACTTATCGCTTGCGCTATGATAGAGACCTCTATCTATATTGGGAGGCGGGCTGTCTCTTCCGCTAGGATAAATTTATGCCAAAACCAATTGCTGTTCAATTATATTCAGTTCGTGACGCGCTCGCGCAGGATTTTGAGGGAGTAGTGCGCAAGGTCGCCGCGATGGGTTATAAGGGGGTGGAGACGGCTGGATTCCCCGGTACGACTCCGCAAGTCGCCGCCGACCTGTTTAAGTCGCTGGGTCTGGAAGTGCCGAGCGCGCACAGTCCACTTCCGCTGGGCGATCAGCGGGATGAGGTACTGGAGACAATGCGGATACTGGGCTGCAAGTATCTGGTCTGCCCGCACGTGCCCGCCGAAGAATACAAGAGCGTCGAAAGTGTTCGCGCCGTCTGCGAGCGGCTGAATACCGCCAACGGTATCGCTCGTGATGCGGGATTGGAGTTCGTATATCACAATCACTGGTGGGAATACGAGCCGCTCGGCGACACCTATCCCTACAAGCTGATGGTCGAGCAGCTTGATCCGACCATTGGTTTCGAGATCGACACCTATTGGGTCAAAGCCGCTGGACTCGATCCGGTTGCCGTGATCAAGGAACTCGGCACGCGCGTGCCGCTGCTGCACATCAAGGATGGTCCCGCCGTTAAGGGCGAGTCGATGCTCGCAGTGGGCGATGGGGTGGTAGACGTGGCGTCGATCATCGACGCCGGAAAGTCGGCGGAGTGGTTGATTGTCGAAATCGACCGCTGCGATACCGACATGGTTGAAGCGGTCGAAAAGAGCTACCGGTATTTAGTTGGGAAGGGGCTAGCCGATGGCAACCAAAGTTAGAGTCGGAATCATCGGCTGCGGCAACATTTTCCCGGCATATATCAAGGGCTGCCGTGTCTTTGATATTCTGGAAATCGCTGCCTGTGCTGACCTGCTGGTCGAGCGGGCAGAGGCGCGCGCCAAAGAGTTTGACATTCCGAAAGCGTTAAGTGTCGAGCAGTTGTTGAGCGACCCGGACATCGACGTCGTGATCAACTTGACAATACCGGTCGCGCATTCTGACGTGAGCCTCGCTGCGATTGCCGCCGGTAAACACTGCTACAGCGAAAAGCCGCTGGCAATCACGCGCGAAGCGGGCAAAGCGATTGTCTCCTCGGCGAAAGCACAGGACGTTCGCGTCGGCTGCGCGCCGGATACTTTCCTCGGCGGTGGACTGCAAACCTGCCGCAAGCTGATCGACGACGGTGTGATTGGCGAGCCGATTGCGGCGACGGCGTTCATGGCGTCGCATGGTGTTGAAGCTTGGCATCCGAATCCCGACTTCTACTACAAAGTTGGTGGTGGACCCATGTTCGATATGGGTCCGTACTATCTGACGGCGCTGGTGCATTTGTTGGGACCGGTGCGGCGTGTGACTGGCTCGAATCGAATTTCTTTCCCCGAACGGATCGCGACCACCGAAGCGCTCATGGGACACCGGATCGCCGTCGAAGTGCCGACTCACGTCGCGGGGGTGCTTGATTTCAGTAACGGTGCAATCGCGACGATGATTACAAGCTTCGACGTGTGGGCACACAATTTGCCGCGCATCGAAATCTACGGAACAGAAGGAACGCTCAGCGTGCCCGATCCGAACACCTTCCTCGGACCGGTCAAGGTCAAACTGGGACGTGAGGCGGAATGGCGCGACGTTCCGCTGACCCACAGCGATCAGGTCAGCCGGGGGATCGGCGTCGCTGACATGGCTTATGGCTTTACGTACCATCGCCCGCACCGCGCCAGCGGCGAACTGGCGTATCACGTGCTCGACGTGATGCACGCCTTTGGTGACTCGTCCGATTCCGGGCAGCACGTCGTGATTGAGAGCACCTGCGCTCAACCCGCGCCGCTTCCGGTCGGACTGCCATTGGGTGAGCTTGATACAGCGGTTGCTTCGTAAAACTCCTACAGTAACTCTTGGGCGCGGCATGGTAAACGCCGCGCCCGATCCTCAACGACCCTTTTCGGGACAATTCCTCAACAAACTTAATGCAATCCTAATTTGCTAATTCGATATTGGTGGGGTAGGGTGAAACCTTATTGCGCAGTATTTCACCAACTTCGACCCTTTCGAGCACAAAACCTCGACTCATATCTATGACAAATGTCATGAGTTATGGTGGAAATGTGTAATTTAATTTCGCCCGCAGCGCCTTCGTATTATAATCTTGTGGGTTCTGTTACGCATCGACAACCATAAATCGCGCAGTAAATCTTTTTGCTTGTCTCGTGAAATCAGGAGCAGCACATGTCCAAGAAGATTCTGGTTACGCTTTCGGAATACGGCTATTGGGGCGAAGAACTGATCGGACCCCTTGACGTAATGAACGAGCATGGCTACGAATACACCTTCGTCACCGCCCGTGGTCGCAAACCGCCAGCGCTGCCGCCGAGCATGGAAGTCGGATTCTACGATCCGCCGCTGCATAAGGTCGTCACCGACGAATACTATGCTAAGCGGACGAAGGAAGTTCACGAGTCAGACCTGCTTGATAAGCCAGTGAACCTCGAAGCGTGGTTCCCGGAACGCCCGTACTTCAATTCACCCAATTATGGGCACGACCTCGAAGCCTACTACACCGCCCGCGACAAAGCGTGGCAAGACCTCGAACAATACGACGCGCTGGTCATGCCGGGCGGCAGCGGTCCGATGATCGACATCAACAACAACCTGCGTATCCACGACCTAATCCTCGGCTTCCGCAAGCAGGACAAGTTGATCGCAGCGGAATGTTACTGCGTGACGGCGCTCGCCTTCGCGCGGGAACTCGAAGATCGCAAGAGCATTATCGCGGGCAAGCACGTCACCGGGCACGCGGTCGAGTACGACTGGAAAGAGGGCACCGGCGTGATGGGCATCAACGCCGACTTCCGCTGGCCCTTCTATCCGCTCGAATACATCCTGCGCGACGCAACTCAGCCGGGCGGTCAATATCACGGTGGCGTCGGTCGTACCATTTCGACTATCCTCGATTTCCCATTCCTGACCGGACGCTCGACGCAGGACTCGCGCCTCGTCGGGGAGTTGATGGTCGAAGTGCTGGAAAACGGCTTGCGCCGTTACGGTTGGTAAGCACTCACACTGGCTCGGTCAGTCCTGAGAATGGGCTGACCGAGTTCCTTTTCCAAGCGTATTTACTAGCAGAAAGCGCAAATTATGCCCGGTAAAACTGGACGCTTTGCGATGATCGAGCAGTTCCTTGCCGACGACATTCACTTCATGTTCGGCAATCCGGGAACGGTCGAGCAGGGTTTCCTCGATTCGCTGGAACAGTACCCGGATTTCAAGTACATCATGGGGCTGCAAGAGACCGTCGCGCTCGGTATCGCCGATGGTTATGCCCGCGTGACCAAGCAGCCAACCATCGTGCAGCTTCACAGCGGCGTCGGCTTGGGCAACGGCATCGGCATGATGTACCAGTCGATGCGCGGTCACGCCCCGTTGGTCGTGATTGCCGGTGAAGCAGGAATTCAGTACGACGCGATGGATGCGCAGATGGCGGCTGACCTCGTGTCGATGGCGAAGCCGGTGACCAAGTGGGCGACGCGGGTCGTCGATTCGAAATCGCTGCTGCGCGTGCTCCGTCGGGCGATCAAGATCGCTTCGACGCCGCCGATGGGTCCGGTCTTCGTTTGTGTGCCCGGCGACGTGCTCGACGCGATCAACGACGAGCCGATTTTCCCGACACCGAAACTCGACACGCGCGTCGCTCCGTCGAGCGCGCAGATTGACGCGGTTGCCGGAGTGCTGGCGGGCGCGCAGAACCCGATGATCATCATCGGCGACGGTATCGCCTACTCGCGGGCGCAGGGCGAACTCGCCCGCGTCGCCGAGGCGCTCGGCGCGGAAGTGTGGGGCGCGGATGCTTCGGAAGTCAACTTGCCGTTCAATCATCCCCTTTGGAAGGGCATGTTGGGGCACATGTTCGGCGCGTCGAGCAGCAAGGTCACGACTAAAGCCGACGCCGTGCTGATCGTGGGCACCTACGTGTTCCCGGAAGTCTACCCGCTGTTTGACAGTGTGTTTGCCGCCGACGCCAAGATCATTCACGTCGATCTGAACGCCTATGAGATCGGCAAGAACTTCCCGGTCGACATCGGTATCGTCAGCGATCCGAAGCTGACGCTGGCGGCGCTGGGCGACGCGCTGGCGAGCAAGCTCAGCGACAGCCAAAAGCAGGCGGCGAAAGCGCGCTTCGATGCTAACCGCAGCGCCAGCGAGTCGGCGCTCCAGCAGCAGCTCGCGCACGACCAAGCTGTTCACAACTCGTCGCCGATGCCCGCTTCCGCGTTCATGGTGGAATTGGCGAAACACGTCCCCGACGACGTGATCATCTTTGACGAGGCGCTGACGACCTCGCCGGACTTGACGCGCTATCTCCCGCCGACGCTGCCGGATCACTTCTTCCAGACGCGGGGCGGATCGCTCGGCGTCGGCATCCCCGGCGCGATTGGCATCAAGGTCGCGCACCCGGAGAAGACGGTGATCGGCTTCACCGGCGACGGCGGCAGCATGTACACCATCCAATCGCTGTGGACGGCAGCGCACTACAACATCGGTGCGAAGTTCGTGATTTGCAATAACCAGAGCTATATGCTGCTCAAGCTCAACATCTTGCAGTATTGGCGGGAGCAGGCGCACGTCGCGCCACACGAATTCCCGCACAGCTTCGACCTCGGCGACCCAATCATCAACTTCGCGCAGTTGGCGGAGTCGATGGGTGTCCCGGCGGTCTGCGTGGATCGCGCGGAGGATGTACCCGCCGCTGTGCAGAAGATGATGGAGACGGACGGACCGTTCCTGATCGACATGGTGATCAGCAATGCCGTTCCCGGCGCGTAACGAGCGCGTCGTAATTTGTGCAAAACTGAAAGCGAGGATCATGAGTTCTACACCCGGAAAGCAGTTCTATGATCGGCAGATCAAGTATCTGGAGGCGAACGACGTTCCCGGCTTGATCGCCAACCAATACGCGGATGACGGCGTCATCGTCGGCTTTGGCTTCACACGCAAGGGAACCGAAGCCCTGTTGGAACATTTCAAGAATTACATGGCACAGCTCGGCAAGATCAAGTTGATCTCGACCGACAACTTCACCGAAACCGATGACTCGATCTTCTTCGAGGCGACCGTCGAAACGGCGGGCGGCACTGCCCAAGTCTACGACGTGTTCATCCTGAACGACGAGAACAAGGCGACGCATCACTTCACGGGTTTGAAGTCTTTCAAGCCATTCGACAGCCAATAGGGGGTGAAAGCGTGACAGCAGCAATGAATGATAGCGAAATCAAGGCGATGGCGGTGAGATGGTACGGCGGGTTGGACAGCCATCAGCCAGAAGTCGATATGCTGAAGTTTTTGGTGCCGGATGGGCTTGAGCAGCAGTGGCCCGATTATCACGTGCAAAGTTTGGCGGATTTCGAAGGCTGGTATCAGCGCGCGCTGCGGCTGTTCTTTGACGAACTGCACACACTGAAAGAGTTCAACGTCACGGTCAGCCCCGATGGATCGAAGGCGGACGTTAAGGTGTTTGTGAATTGGCAAGCGCGGGTGTGGACGCCGGGCGACGCCAAGAGCAAGTATCTCAATCTGGACATCCACCAGACTTGGGTCGTTGTGCCGGATGCGAACGGCAAGCCCTTGATCAAGTTCATTCGGGTGGATGACGCCACGCCGCTAGAGGGTTCGGACTCGCTGTAGTTTCGCAGTGTATGTGAAAATCTGGTGAGAGACCGACACCAAAGGGTTTGAATGCGCGACATAAGGTGTACAGCGCTACATGACCAATTCCATAGGTAGTTGACAGCCCATTTTCGGGCTGAGCTGCTGCGACAATCTAGTCTTCTTTTATAGAGGGAGTGATAAAAATGGCGAACACCGATCTGGTAGCTAAGATGTACGAACTCTTTGCCAAAGGGGATATGGACGGCATCAAGCGCGACGTCTTCCATCCCAACATGTCGTGGACTATGCCGGGACGTCACCCGCTCTCCGGGCGTATGGAAGGCGTCGACGCAGTGATTTCGTTCTTCGGCGCGCTGTTTCAGGCGGGAATCATTGTAGAAGACGCGCATTTCGGCGAGCTAGACGACGGCACGGTGATCGAGAAGCACATGGGTCACGCCGACTTCGAAGGCAAGACCTACTACTTCCCGACCGTCACCAGCTACAAAATGAAGGACGGCAAGATCTTCGAAGTGCAGGTACACAATGGCGACTATCCGACCGTCGAGAACTACATGTGCGCGGTGTTCAAACTGAAGCCAATCCCGGCGCGTCTCGCAGGCTATTGATAGTCGAGGAAATCATTCATGGCTAACGTAACTCCCGAAATGGTTCAGAAAGCCTACGATGCGTTAGGCACGCTGGACGATAAGGTGATGTCGCAATACTGGGACGAAAACATGGTGTGGCTGGTTCCCGGTCACAATCCGCTGTCAGGCTGGTATCACGGGCGTCAGGCGTTCATCAACTTTATGAAGACCGTCGGCGAACTTTCCGGCGGCAGCTTTCGCATGACCCCGATTTCCGTGATGACTAACGACGACTATTCCACCGACGTGACCAATAATCAGGGATCACGAGCGGGGATGCCGAATATCAAGCTGAACATCGACGTGGCGCACGTTCTGCGCTGGCGCAATGGCAAGGTGGTCGCCGGTAAGGGCGGCATCTTCGGCGATGGTACAGACCAGTACGATCATTTCTGGTCGGCGCGCGCCTAGGCGAACACTTTTACTTAATAGATGGCTGAAAGCTGCGCAGTACCCATGTGTTAAATCAGAGGCATTGCCCGGCTTTCAGTCGTCGGTTTATTGATGCGAAATTAGGTTTATTGCCTATTCTTCCGTGTCAGGATTTCTCGGAAAGATTTTTCAGAAGGACAAGAGCCGATGCCAGTTATCACAGTACAGTTTATTAAAGACGTTGTTGCCACGCCGGAGCAGAAGCGCGAACTCATTGTCCAGTTGACGGACACGTTCGTTGGCATTCTGGGAGACGTGGTGCGCCCCTTTGTCTACTGCATCATCGAGGAAACGCCGCAGCAGGAATGGGGAATTGCCGGTGTGCCGATGCCTGACCTCGTCTACCTGACGAGCGACAAGCACGCGCAGGTGATCGGACGCTCGAACGACATGATGCGCGGAGCCATCGCCCAAATGGCGGAAGCTCAGGTGCAGGAAGCCCAGAGCGCTGCTCAGCGTGCCGACGCGGTTTGGCGCGGTGAGCCGGTCAGCCAAAACGGGGCGAGCGGCATCTCCGATGCCGACCTACGCTACTGGACGCGCTGGTTCGATGAGTTGTGGAACAAGAAGCACTACGACATCGCTTACGAGTACGTCGATCCCGACTTCACGGCGCACGGCGCGGGTGGTCAGGACATCAAGCAGGGACCTGACGGCGTGATCGGCATGGTTAAGGCGTGGCACAAGGCGATGCCGGACGGTCACATGACGATTGACGACATCATCACCGAAGGCGACCTGTCGACCATCCGCATGACGTGGCGGGCGACGCACACGGGACCGTTCGGCGACATTCCCGCCAGCGGCGGCAAGGTCGAGGTCACGTCAATCGGGATCGACCGGGTGATTGACGGAAAGATCACCGAAGGCTGGGGCGAGCTGAACATGCTGGGCATGTTGCAACAGATGGGCGCCATTCCCCAACCGTAAGCAATTGGGCTGCGTTGTCTCTTTTTCGATTGTGGGTTAGGGAGATAGAAGTAAATGCCAATCATCACTGTTCAATTTATTGAAGACGTCGTTGCTACGCCGGAGCAGAAGCGCCAGTTGATCATCGAGCTGACCGACAAGTTCGTCGAGATTCTGGGCGACGTGGTGCGTCCTTTTGTCTACTGCATTATCAAAGAGACGCCGCAGAAAGAGTGGGGGATCGCCGGGGTGCCGATGCCTGACCTTCCATATTTGGTCGGCGACGAGCACGCGCAGGTGATCGAGCGCTCCAATGCTTTGATGCGTGGCGCAATCGCGCAGATGCAGGGTTCAGCACCATCGTCCAGCGCTCCTTCTGGCGATGATTCCCACGCTGATGCCATCTGGCGCGGGGATGCGTAGCGAGAACGCTTAGCGGAAGAATTTGGGCTTAGCTTACAGAGAGACGGGTATTTTTCATGCCGATCATCACGGTGCAGTTCATCAAAGATGTGGTTGCCACGCCGGAACAGAAACGCGAACTCATTGTCCAGTTGACGGACACGTTCGTCGGCATTCTGGGCGACGTGGTGCGTCCGTTCGTCTACTGTATCATCCAAGAAACGCCGCAGCAGGAATGGGGGATCGCGGGCGTACCGATGCCCGACCTCGTTTACCTGACCAGTGACGAACACGCGCAGGTCATCGAGCGCTCGAATGCCTTGATGCGCGGTGCGATTGCTCAAATGGGCGGTGCACAAGCGCCAGCGGCAAGCGCTGAGCGTGCTGACGCCGTCTGGCAGGGCGATGGCGCGAGCGGCATTTCGGATGCCGACCTACGCTACTGGACGCGGTGGTTCGACGAACTGTGGAATAAGAAACACTACGACATCGCTTACGAGTACGTCGATCCCGACTTCACGGCGCACGGCGCCGGTGGTCAGGACATCAAGCAGGGACCTGACGGCGTGATCGGCATGGTCAAGGCGTGGCACACGGCGATGCCGGACGGTCACATGACGGTGGACGACATCATCACCGAGGGTGATCTGTCGACGATCCGCATGACGTGGCGGGCGACGCATACCGGACCGTTCGGCGACATTCCCGCCAGCGGCGGCAAGGTCGAAGTGACGTCGATTGGGATCGACCGGGTGATTGACGGGAAGATCACCGAAGGCTGGGGTGAACTGAACATGCTCGGCATGTTGCAGCAGATGGGGGCGATTCCGTCTCCTGATCAGAGTGCGGCGCAGGAGCCTGCTATGAGTGAAGAAGATCGTGTTCAGCGCAACCGCGCGATCATCGACCAATTTTACGACGCAGTGAACAATAAGCGTCGTGACGATTTGCGCGCACTGGTGCATCCGGATTTCGTCAATCACGGCGGGGCATCCGGCGATTTGGTTGGACCCGACGCACTGGTGAAATCGCTCGAAAACTTCTACACGGCGATGCCCGACTGGCACGTCAGCGAAGACTACGTGGTCGCGCAAGGCGACCGGGTCGCTTCGCGGGGGACGGTCACGGGGACACATCTCGGCGAGTTCATGGGCGTGCCGCCGACGGGCAAAAAAGCCGCTTGGACGGGCATTATCATTTACCGGCTCGATGACGATGGCAAAATCGTCGAACGCTGGCAGGATCTTGACGCCCTGAGCATGTTACAGCAGCTTGGCGTTATCCCGTCAATGGGCTAATGCGGTGGGCCGCAAGTGCGCCCGCCTCATAGTTTCCTATTGACTCAGATTGAAGAGGAGCACATGGCTACTGAGCAGGAGCGCAACAAGGCGGTTGTCCTCAAGATGTTCGAGGAGATGTGGAATCAAGGAAATCTCGATATTGTCAACGAATTGTTGGCTGAAGATTTCCGTGACTTTCCGCCGAAACGGTACTTCACAACGCCAATTTTGGGGCGCCAGTCTCTGTACGATGCGGTGAAAGGTTTTCGTGAGGGCATGTCTGATTTCCACTTTGAGATGCTCCAGATCGTCGCGGAAGGCAACCGCGTGGTTTATCTAGGACGGGCGACCGGTACCCACGACGGAAATTTGTTCGGCGCTCCAGCTTCTGGGAAAAGCGTCAACGTAGTCGGAATTAATGAATTTCACCTCGAAAATGGGAAGATTGTGGAGCGTTGGGGGGTTTTTGACGTGTTAGGTATGATGCAGCAGATCGGGATGATCCCGTCCCCATCCGGTGGACAGTAAACGTAGAGGATATTGCTATGACTGAATCAGTTGGTAAGCAAGTCTACCGGCGCTTCGTCGAAGAGGTGATCAACAAGGGGAATATCGACGTTATCCCCGAACTGTATCACTCCGACTACGTCGATCACTCCGCTCCTCCCGGAGCGCCACACGCGGGCAGCGTATTCGATCAGGTCGCCGCGATTCCCAAGATGTTCCGCGGCGCATTCCCGGATGTTCATTTCACCATCGAACTCGATGATCGAGGAAGGTGACTGGATTGCGACGCGCGTGACCGGGCGGGCGCAGCATCTCGGACGTCCCTTCATGGGTGTGTCACCGAGCGGGCGTAAGGTTGTTTGGTCCTCTTTCGGGTTCTTTCGGCTGAAGGACAACAAAATCGTCGAGCACTTCGGGCAACCCGACCTAATGGGTTTGCACGAGCAGCTTGCGCAGAAAGCTGAACCCGGCTCTCTGGACGAGAACCGCGCCATCGTCACGCGCTACGTTTACGAAGTCAATATGCAGAACCTCGATGCGTTTGACGAGTTCGTCGATCCCGGTTTTGTTGATCACGACCCGATTCCCGGTCAGCAGCCCGGCATTCCCGGTTTGAAGGCTGCTTATCAGATGTTTATCGACGCCTTCCCGGACGTCTGGTTCACGTTTGAGGATCTGGTCGCTGAAGGCGACATGGTCGTCGGGCGCGGCGTGATCGAGGGGACGAACACTGGTTCGTTCATGGGCATTCCACCCACCGGCAAGAAGATTTATTGGACGGGGACGCGGATGTTCCGAGTGAAGAATGGAAAAGTCAGCGAGGGTTGGATTAACCTTGACATGTTGGGGCTGATGCAGCAAATGGGTATTATTCCGACCCAGAACGCTGCATCCCCTGACCCAAAAACTGAAGGCTCGTCATCCTCCAAGTTTGAGGAGCGTCGAGCCGTAATTCAGCAGTTGTATGACGAAACGAACAAGGGCAATATGGATTTTCTACGCGAACTTCTGGCACCCGATTTCATCAGCTACGGCGGCGCGGGTTTTCAGGATTTGCACGGATCCGAAGCGTTTATCAACCTTTGGCGGACGTTCACCGCTGCTTTTCCTGATCTGCAATTCCACGTTCAGCAGATCGTTGTCAGTGATGATGACTTCGCGGCGGTACGCGGGATTCAGACGGGCACGCATCAGGGCAATTTCCTCGGTATGGTTCCGGCAACGGGCAAGGCGGTCGAGTGGTCGGGGACGGCGATCTTCCGTTTCGACGAGAATGGCAAAATCGTCGAACGGTGGCAAGACCTCGACAATCTGAGCTTGTTCCAGCAGCTTGGCGTGATCCCGCCGTTTGGCTCGGCGGGGGGCTGATAGGTTGCAGCGATTGACTGCGGGCGCTTCGCTCGCAGAAACAAAGTGATTATGACCGGAAATAGTTCTTAAGTACAAGCTGCGATTGCAGAGGTGGTCGAGATGCCCGATACAGCGGAGTTCAAACGTAGATTTCGGCACATTCCCGAAATCATCATGAATCGGGGCGAACTGGACGTAGTCGACGCGGAAATTGCCGAAGACTACGTTGAACATATCCCGATGCCACCGGGATTTCCCCCTAACCGCGAGGGCTTCAAGCGATTTGTCTTGATGCTGCGAACAGCATTTCCTGATTTGCACTATGACGTGGATCATCTGACGACGAACGATTTGATCGGCGAAAATCAGAAAGTTGTCCACCGGATTGTGGCACATGGCACCCAGTCGGGTCCATGGGGTCCGATTCCGGCGACCGGCAAGGCGATGACTTGGACGGAGATCCATATTGGGTTATACGTCCAAGATATGCTGGTTGAGCATTGGGGAAACATCGATACACTCTCGATCATGCAGCAGATGGGGGCTGTGCCCGGTTGGTACGAAAAACCCGCTGTGCCACCGCGCCCGACAGTGACGGGCAGCCGGAAAACCGACTACACGGAGAATGTGGCGATGGTGCATCGCTTCATCCGCGACTTGTGGAATAAGGGGCGCCTTGAAGTCGCCGACGAATTGCTCCATCCGCAAAGCATCGATCCGGGCTTATCGCAGTTCCCGGTGGGTCCCGAAGGCGCAAAACTCGGTGTGATGATGTTCCGCAACGCCTTCCCCGACCTGCGGATGTTCATCCTCGACACCATCGCCGAAGAAGACGTGGTAGCGATCCGCTTCGCCCTGACCGGGACTCATGAAGGCATCTTCATGGGCATTCCCCCCACCGGACGCGACGTAGAGATCGGCGGATGCAGCATCTTCCACTTCGGCGATGGACAAATCATCGAGCGCTGGCAAGAATCGGATATGCTCGGCTTGTACGGACAGCTTGGCATGGGCGGTTAAGTGGTTGAACCACGCGCAGTCAATTCGGCGGCGCGAGATCATTGGTAATTACCTGCGGTTATGCAGTACGTATCCTCTCGAAGAAAGGACAGCGAATGTCAAAAGTTGAAGATAACAAGGCGATTATGCGCCGCATGATCGAGGAAATCTGGAACGAGGGCAACCTGATGGTCGCCGACGAGCTATTTTCGCCGGATCATTTCAGCCCCAGCGCGCCTGATCTGCCGAAGGGACCCGAAAGCGTCAAAATGCTGGTCGGGATGTTTCGCGGCGCGATGCCGGATTATCACATGGACATCGACATGATCCTTGCCGACGAGAACAAGGTCGTCGCTCGTTTCGTCCAGAGCGGGACGCACGTCGGCGCGCCCCTGATGGGGATGCAGCCGAGCGGTCGCCGCGCGGAGTGGACGGAGATCGGCGTGCTCAAGATCGAGAACGGCAAGATCGTCGAGAGCTGGTATGAAGTCGACATGCTGAGCATGATCCAGCAGTTGAATCCGCAGAGCTAACGGAGGGGTACATGACGAGTAAAGAAATCATCGAGAAGTATTTCGAGTACGCCAATGCGGGCAAGTGGGATGCTTGGTGCGACTTGTTCAATGTGGACTGCGTTTATGAGGAGCAGCTCGCCGGTCACATCGAAGGGCGCGAAACGCTGCGCCCGATGATGGCGGGTTTCCCCCAAGCCTACAAGAGGTTCTTCAACATTCCCCGGCACTTCGTCGTCGATGGCAATCAAGCGATGGCTATCTCGCACATTTCGGCGCAAGCCATGAAGTATCCTGACGAGCCGATTGAAGCCGAGGCGGTGCTCTATCTTGAGATCAGCGATGGCGAAATCGTCTTCGCGCAGAACTTCCATGAACTCGAAGCCGTTTGCGCCCTTCCTCCGTCAAATCAGCGAGGGGTCATGAGCGAGAATTACGATTTTATTGTGATCGGAGCCGGGGCAGGCGGATCGGCAGTCGCTAACCGTCTGAGCGAAAACCCGGACGTAAAGGTCTTGCTGCTCGAAGCGGGCACGGGCGAAATTCCGGAGGCGGTGCGAATTCCGGCGGCGTGGCCCACGCTGTGGGGCACGCCGATTGACTGGGGTTACAGCAGTACGCCGCAGGATGCACTCGGTGGACGTCAGGTATACGAGCCGCGCGGTAAGGTAGTGGGTGGTTCGAGCGACTTCTACATCATGATGCACATTCGCGGGCACGTCTCCGACTATGACAACTGGGCGTATAACGGCGCGCCCGGTTGGGCTTATGACGACGTGCTGAAGTACTTCAAGCGGTTGGAAGATCAGGAAGACGATACCAGTCCTTGGGCGGGGCATGGCGGCGCGATTAGCGTGATCAACGCCAAGAATCACAACCCGAACCCGACCTCGGCAGCCTTCATTGAGGCGTGTGTCGAACTTGGCTATCCGCGTACCGAGGACTTCAACGGTCCCGATATGATTGGCGCGGGCTGGCACCACGTCAACATCAAGGACGGCAAACGTCACGGTGCGAACGAAGCCTACATCGAGCCGATCCTCGGCAAGCGGGCGAATTTCACGCTGACAACCAACGCGCAAGCGACGAAACTGCTGTTCCGGGGCAAGCGCTGCACCGGTGTCGAGTATAAGCAGGGTCGGAAGAAACTCAAGGTCTATGCCGACAAGGAAGTGATCGTCTGTGGTGGCGCGATCAACTCGCCGCAACTGCTGATGCTCTCCGGCATCGGCAACGCCGAGCATCTGGCGGAGCACGGTATCGACGTTAAGGTTGATCTGCCGGGTGTGGGCGAGAATTTCCACAACCACGTGCTGACCGGGCTGATCTACGAGACGACCAAGCCCGTCCCGCCGCCGAACCTCAATATGTCCGAGTCGGCGATGTTCGTCAAGTCCGATCCGGGTTGGGTGGGACCTGACTTGCAGATGGCGTTCGTCCACGTGCCATTCGACATCATCATCGGGCAAGCCAACCCGAACGCGGTCAGTATGCTGCCCGGTGTCGTCCGTCCGCTGTCGCGCGGCTGGGTTCGCCTGAACAGCAGCGATCCGCTCGACAAGCCGCAGATCAATGCGAATTACCTGAGCGTGCAGTCGGATGTGGATCGCCTGATCAAGACCATCGAGATCGGGCGCGAGATTTTCAACGCGAAGGCGTTCTCGGAGTGGATCACCGGCAAGGAACTGCTGCCCGGTCCGCGCGTCAAGACCAAAGCGCAGCTTGAGACGTTCGTCAAATCGCGCGCTGACTCGTATCACCATCAAGCCGGGTCGTGCAAGATGGGCTTGGACGCGATGGCAGTGGTCGATCCTGAATGCCGCGTTTATGGCGTTGAGGGGCTGCGCGTCGCCGATGCCAGCGTGATGCCGTTCGTCCCGTCGGGCAACTGCCACGCCGGTATCCTCATGATTGGCGAAAAGGTCGCTGACCTGATCAAGCAGACACACGGGATTCAGTAGCGTAATTTTCCTTCAAGACGGAGCGGCGCGCGCCGAGTGACGCGCCCGCTCCGTTATGCGATCATAAGAGTGTGGGCAAACAGCCATGAGCTTGCAAGGTAAGAAAGTTGGTGTTTTGATCGAAAGCGACTACTATGAGAAGGAAATCTTCTACTACGAACATCGCTTTCCCGAAGAAGGTATCGAACTTCATTTCCTCAGCCGCCTGTGGGGGCAGCCCTATTTGACGTTCAAGGGACACGAGTATCAAGCACCCTTCGAATGTCACGAGAGCTTCGAGGATATGGACGACGAGACGCTGCGCAGTTTCTCGGCGATTATTGTGCCGTCGGCGATTGTCTCGGATCGGCTGCGCTATACACCCGACGTGAACGTATTGCCGCCGGCGGTCGACTTCATGAAGCGGGCGTTTGCCGAACCGGACATCATCAAGGGGATTATCTGTCACGGGATGTGGCTGATGGCACCAGCCCCGGAACTCGTGCGCGGGCGTCGCGTGACGTCGCACAATAACCTGCACGGCGACGTCGTCAACATGGGCGCGATCTACACTGACGAGGACGTCGTGGTCGATGGCGATCTCGTGACCGGGCGTACCGGCGGTCACTGTCACCTGTTTGCCCGCAAAATCATTGACTTGATGTACGAGAAAGAAGGAGGGCGATGATGGTCTATTCACACGTCGCGCTGAACTGCAAGGATCAAGCGGCAGTCGAGGAGTTTTACGCGAAACATTTCGGCTTCACGCGCTCCGGTGCTTTCGACATTGGCGGTGGCAATTTGATAATCTTTATCAAGTCGGGCGACGTCTATCTGGAGCTGTTTCCCGGCGCGGCGGATCGTGAAGGCGCTGCGCCTGACAAGGACGGGGCAGCGAGCGTTGGTATGCGCCACCTCGCCTTTCAGGTCGACAACGTGGACGCCAAACTCGCCGAGATGGGCGACGACGCCAAGATCACGGCGGGACCGATGGATTTCGACGTCTTTATTCCCGGCTGGCGCGCCGTCTGGATCTCGGATCCTGATGGTAACATCGTCGAAATTGGTCAGGGCTATAAAGATCAAGCCTAATTGCTTGCACTTGAGTATAAGACGAGGACACCGTGAACAACTTTGACTTTACCTTTTCCGACACAATTCAGGGCTACGTTTCGTACTTCGACCGCCGCGAACGCTCGGTACAACTGACCACGTCCGATGGTCGACAGTACAAGGGGCTGCTGGCGTCGAACGCTTATGCTCGCATCGCCCAGAACCTTGAGGAACCGTATGCCGACGCGACCGGGCGGCTCGCCGAACTGTTGATGCCGGGGACGCTGGTCTACGCGCACGGGATGTTCTACCCCGAAGGCGACAGCACCACGTTCGAGATCAAGTGGCTGGTGTTCCCCGGCAATGGTCCGAACATTTATCGCCAAGACGAGCAAGATTGGTGGATCAAGCAGATTCACTCGATTGCCAGCTCGTACATGAAATGGCAGTTCGACTATCCCAACGTGCCGATTGACTGGCGCAATTACCGCACCTTCCTGCACCTCGCAGGCGAGAAGCGTGGCGACTTCCTGCAAGAGACGGACACCATCTCACGCCTGATTTACGGCTTAGCATCCGCCTTCATGCTCACGGGTGAAGACAGCTTCCTCGAAGCCGCCGAACTCGGTACGGAATATCTGCGCGAGCACATGCGCTTCTACGACGCCGACGAAGACTTGATCTACTGGTATCACGGCATTCAGGTCAGCGGCGAGCAGGAACAGAAGCTGCTCACATCGGAATTCGGCGACGACTTCGACTCGATCCCCGCCTACGAGCAGATTTACGCGCTGGCGGGTCCGATCCAGACCTACCGCGCCAGCGGCGACCCGCGCATCCTTTACGATGCTGAGAAGACGATTGATCTGTTCGATAAATACTACATCGACCGCGAGCAGGGCGGGTACTTCTCGCACATCGACCCGATCACGCTCGATCCGCGTGCCGAAATGCTCGGAGCGAACCGCGCGCGCAAGAACTGGAACTCGGTCGGCGATCACGCACCCGCTTATCTGATCAACCTGTATCTGGCGACCGGCGAGCAGAAATACGCCGACTTCCTCGAAGACACCTTCGACACGATTACGGAGCATTTCCAAGATTACGACGAAAGCCCGTTCGTGCAGGAGAAGTTCTTCGAAGACTGGAGCAAAGACCAGTCGTGGGGCTGGCAGCAGAACCGCGCTGTCGTCGGACATAACCTCAAGATCGCTTGGAACTTGACCCGGATGCAGTCGCTGAAGTGGAAAGACAGCTACGCGGAATTCTCCAAGAAGATCGCCGACTTAATGCCCGCCAAAGGCATGGATACCCAGCGCGGCGGTTGGTACGACATGGTTGAGCGCGTGCTGCATCCCGGTGAGAAATTCCACCGCGTCGTCTGGCACGACCGCAAGGCATGGTGGCAGCAGGAACAGGGCGTGCTCGCCTACCTGATCATGTACGGCATCTACGGCATCGAGGAATACAAACGACTTGCCGCACGAATCAACGTCGTACTATAATGCTTTCTTCCTCGATCACGGCGATGGTGGCATCTACTTCAATACGCTGGCGAATGGTCTGCCGTACCTGCTGGGCAACGAGCGCTTGAAGGGCAGCCACTCCATGAGCGGCTATCACTCGATGGAACTGTGCTATCTGGCGTCGACCTACACCAATCTGCTGATTACCAAAGAGCCGATGGACTTCTACTTCAAGCCGATGGTCGGCGGCTTCAAGGACAACGTGCTGCGAGTCGCTCCAGATTTGCTGCCCGCCGGATCGATCAAGATCGGGTCGGTTGAAATTGACGGCGTGCCCTATGATGATTTCGATGCTGAAGCCTTGACTGTGACAATTCCGCAATCGGATAAACGTGTTAAGATCAAGGTACAGATCGTTCCGACCAAAGCGGAGTAACTCAATGGATGTAGAAGTCAAGCCGTATGGCGACGCGACCGTCGTCGAGGCGAGAGGTGATGTCGATGGCAGCACCGCTCCCGATTTGCAAGAGAAGGTTTTGGCGGTGGCTCAACCGGGCTGCCGCCTCCTGATTGATTTGTCCGGCGTGGAGTACATGTCCAGCGCCGGACTGCGCGTGATGCTGCTGCTGCACCGCCAAATATCCGGCGGCAAAGGCAATGTCGTCCTCGTCGGGCTGTCGGAAGACATCAAGAGCACCATGTCAGCAACCGGCTTCCTGAAATTCTTCACGACTGCTGACACCCTCGAAGAAGGCAAGGCTGCATTGGGTCAACAGTAATGGATCGCATCGATACTTACGCAACGCACGAGCACGCAGGCTATAAGCTGCGCCCCGGTCACATGCTGCCGTTTGGCGCGACGATGGTTCCCGGTGGGATTAACTTCTCAGTTTTTTCGACCAATGCGACCTCCTGTATGCTCGTCCTGTTTAAAAAAGATGAGCCAGAGCCGCTGGTCGAGATTCCGTTCCTCGACGAGTTCAGGATCGGCGACGTTTACGCGATGACCGTGTTCGACCTCGACTACGAGAACATCGAATATGGATTCCGCATGGACGGACCGTGGAACCCCACCGAAGGCTATCGGTTCGACAAAACCAAGATTCTGATGGATCCCTACGCCAAAGTGATCGGCGGACGCGACGTCTGGGGAATCGCCCCGGACTGGAACGATCAGTACCAGCACCGCGCGCGTCCCGTGCTCGACGACTTCGACTGGGAGCATGATCGCCCGCTCGAAACGCCGATTGAAGACCTCGTGATCTACGAGATGCACGTGCGCAGCTTTACCCGGCACGAGTTGTCCGGCACGAAAGCAGCGGGCACCTTTGCCGGGATGATCGACAAAATCCCGTACCTGAAGTCGCTAGGTGTCAACTGTGTCGAGTTCCTGCCGATCTACGAGTTCGACGAGTTCGAGAACAGCCGCGTTCACCCGACCACTGGCGAGATGCTCTACAACTACTGGGGCTACAGCACGGTTGGCTTCTTCGCGCCGAAAGCGGGCTACGCCGCGACCGGCAAGTTCGGGATGCAGGTCGACGAGTTCAAGAATCTCGTCAAGGAGCTGCACAACGCGGGCATCGAGATTATGCTCGACGTGGTGTTCAATCACACCGCTGAAGGCAACGAGCAGGGTCCCTACATCTCCTTCCGGGGCATCGATAACAAAACCTACTACATGCTGACGCCGGAAGGCTACTACTACAACTTCAGCGGCACCGGCAATACGCTCAACTGCAACAATCCGGTGGTGCGCAACATGGTGCTCGACTGCCTGCGGTACTGGGCGTCGGAGTATCACATCGACGGTTTCCGTTTCGACCTCGCCTCAATTTTAGGGCGAGCGCCCAATGGCGCGCCGCTCTTGAATCCGCCGCTGCTCGAAGGGCTGGCGTATGACCCGATCCTCGCCAAGTGCAAGCTGATCGCCGAGGCGTGGGATGCGGGTGGATTGTATCAGGTCGGCTCATTCCCGGCGTATGGACGCTGGGCGGAATGGAACGGCAAGTACCGCGATGGCATCCGAAAGTTCATCAAGGGTGATGCTGGCTTGATTGGCGAGATCGCGTGGCGGGTGCAGGGATCGCCCGATCTCTACTCATCGCGGGGTCCGACGGCGTCGATCAACTTCTTGACGGCGCATGATGGCTTTACGCTGATGGATTTGGTCTCGTACAACGAAAAGCACAACTGGGATAACGGCGAGAACAACAACGATGGCGCCAACGACAACGAGAGTTGGAACTGCGGCTGGGAAGGTCCCACCGACGATCCGGCGATCAATGAACTGCGCCACCGCCAGATCAAGAACGCGCTGGCGCTGCTGCTGACCAGTCAGGGTATCCCGATGATCCTGATGGGTGATGAGGTAGGGCGGACGCAGAACGGCAACAACAATACCTACTGTCACGACAACGAACTCAACTGGCTCGATTGGTCGCTGGCGGAGAAGAACGCCGATCTGCTGCGCTTCACGCGGAACCTGATCGCTTTTCGCCGCGCACACCCGATCCTACGTAACCGCGATTTCTTCTCGCACAGTGATTATCTCGGCGTTGGGCTGCCCGACATGAGTTTTCACGGCACGCAGCCGTGGCAGCCAGATTGGTCGGACAGCAGCAGTCACACGTTGGCGTTCATGCTCTGTGGCGATTACGCGAAGGGCGGCACGCAGCGCGATCAGAACATCTATGTCGCAATGAATATGTACTGGGACTCGGTTTGGTTCAACCTGCCGCAGCTTCCGCAAAACTTGAACTGGCACGTCGCCTTCAACACCGGGGTTCCGTCGCCGGAGGATAGCTGGGAGCCGGGCAGCGAACCCGTATTGAGCGACCAGAACAGTATTCTGCTGGGCAACCGCTCAGTGATCATTCTCGTTGGACGTTAACGCTTAGGAGCAGTCAAGATGGCTTTTGAATCAAGTCTCGAAATGGAGCAGGGCGGTATCGCCAAAATTACACTGGTCGGCGAACTCGACGCCAGCGTCGCGGGTGACTTCAAGACCCGGATAGAAGAAGCGGCGGCGCAGAATGCCCAGAAGTTGGTGCTTCTGCTGAGCGCGCTCGACTACATGTCCTCTGCTGGCTTGCGTGCGCTGGTGTTTGCCAAACAGAAGATGGGGTCGAAGGTGACGATCTACGTCGTCGGCGCGCAGCCGGGCGTTATGGAACCGATCCGTCAGACTGGTTTTCATCACAGTGTCGTGGTGCTGGATGACTACGACGCTTCGGTTATCGAAGGGTAACCACGCGGGCGACCCGCAACTTGTTCAGAGGGCGTCCCGGTAGCCGATAGAGTACTTGCTTTGCAAGCCGGAATTTTGCTCCTAAATCCGTCACCTTGTAGGTGTTGGAGGAAGGGACGCCCTCTCATATTTCGTCGATCCTAGCCCGAATGTACAGTTTCCGCTGTCGGTTACTCAGCAGCTACCAGCGCAAATAGGTTATTTATGTCTCAAAAACTACCCTCAATCACCGTTTCGGGAAGATTTGATAAAATGGGTGAGTCCCTTAAGGCGCTGCGAGATTATGCAGTGCAGGCAGCGGAAACAGCCGGTTTGTCGAAAGCGCGGATCGACGGCTTGCGTATGGCTGTAGACGAGTATGCCACCAATATCATCACCTACGGTTATCGTGACGCCGGTCTGGAGGGGGACGTTGTCGCAACGGCGTCGCTCGATGATAATCACATGATTCTCGTGCTGATCGACACCGCAGCCGCTTTTGATCCGACTAAAAGACCAATGCCGACGAACCTTGACGATCCGCTGGAGGAACGCGGTATCGGCGGCTACGGGATCATGCTGGTGCGCGAAAGCGTCGATGATTGGCGTTACGAGCGAGTGGGTGATCAGAATTACAATACGTTCTACCTGAAACGGGACTAAATCGAGCAGTATGAGCAGTAAAGGTAAGCCATGACAAGCCACTTGAACCGCTTGTTGATCGTTGACGATAACGAAGCGCATCGGACTACCCTAAACGCCTATTTGGAAGGTAAGGGGCTGACGGTCAAAATCGCCGCTGATGGACAAGCCGCAGTCGATATGTTGGACGCAGAACACTTCGATTTAGTGCTTCTGGGCGTCAATCTGCCGAAACTGAGCGGCTATCAAGTGCTGGAACATATGAAGGGTGACGACGACCTGAGCACGATCCCGGTGATCATGATCTCGTCGATTTCCGACCTCGACAGTGTCGCCCGTTGTATCGAACTTGGCGCTGACGACTACATCCAAGAGCCGTTTACTAACGAACTGCTTGACCTGCGTCTGCGGATTACCGAGCAGAAGCAGTTGATTGAGGACGAACATCAAGATCATCTGCGGCGCGTCGAACGGCTGGCAGATCAAATGGAGCACGTGATTCTGCCGATGGGCATCGCGCTCTCGACGGAAACCGATTTCGACCGCCTAGCACAGCGGATTCTGATGGAATCCAAGCGAATCTGTAACGCCGACGCCGGGACGCTCTACATGCGTGCACCGGACGATACGCTGCGCTTTGCTATCGTGATCACTGAGTCGCTGGACATCCATCTTGGCGGCACAAGCGGCAATCCGGTGAATTTCCCGCCACTGCCGATGTATGACCGCGTGACCGGCAAACCCAACCTCAATAACGTCGCTTCCTACGTGGCGATCAACGGCAAGTCGATCAATATCCCTGACGTGTACGAGGCAGAAGGCTTCGACTTTTCGGCGACCAAGACTTTCGACAAGCAGAACAACTATCGTTCGCAGTCGAGCTTGACCGTGCCGTTGAAGGACAACAAGGGCGCAGTGATCGGCGTGCTGCAACTGCTCAACTCGCTGGACGACAACGGCAACATTGTCCCGTTTGACGAATATAATCGCCTCGTCGTCGAGTCGCTGTCGTCACAGGCAGCGGTCGTGCTCAACAATCACCTGCTGATTCAACAGCAGCAGAAGATGAACAAGATCGAGAACGACATCCAAATCGCACGGCGCATCCAGTTGAACTTTTTGCCGAACACGCTGCCCGAAGTCCCCGGCTGGGAGATCGGCGGGCGCTTCCAGCCCGCCCGCGAGGTCGCGGGCGACTTCTACGACTTCTTTATGATGATGAACAAGCGTCGCTTGGGGATCATCATTGCCGACGTGTGCGATAAGGGCGTTGGCGCGGCGCTGTTTATGTCGCTGACGCGCAGTCTGCTGCGTGCTTTCGCCATGCAGAGCCATAACGTCAATTGGGCGGAAAATCTGTTTGAAGACTCAAGCTCGAATGCCTCCTTCAGTGTGCAGAGCCGGGGTGGGCGGCTGGCGATTCGGGCTAACGCGCTGAAGACCGCCGTCGTCGATACCAATGAATACATCACCGAGCATCACCTTGACCTGAATATGTTCGCGACCATGTTTTTCGGGATGCTTGACCCGGCAACCGGAACGCTGCTCTACATCAATGGGGGTCACTGCCCGCCGATGATTATCAGTCCCGATGGGGTGATCAAGGAACGGCTGGAGCCGACGGGTCCGGCAGTCGGGATGTTCCCCGGCGCCGAGTTCGAAATCCTTGACGCTCAGATGGAACCGGGCGACATCCTATTCTGCTTCACGGACGGCGTGACCGACGCGCGCAACCCGGCGGGTAAGATGTTCCACGAGGAAGGGATCGTATCGCTGATCCACCCGCCGCTCGATTCGGCAAATACGCTGCTCGACCGGGTTCACGCAGCGCTCAATAACTACATCAGTGACGCCGTACAGTTCGACGACATTACGATGGTTGCCGCGCAGCGTCTGCCGATTGAGTAAACCCCCGCTTCACTTGCCATTAGGCAGGGGCGTTCGCTGGAGCGCTCCTGCTGGACCCGATCATGCTGAACTCTTGGGGAAGATGCTGCTGGAACTCAATCGTTTGCCGCGACCCGCAGCGATTTTCCTCGCGCGGACGATTATTATTTCGACTATCGTGCATTCCTCAACCGACATATTTTCCGCCGGCTGGTTTGAGCGCCACAACCGGGCTGAGGAACCATCGGGCTAAGTGGCGTTTGAGTCGTGTGATGCCTCGGTTGCTGGTGCTGCCGTTGGGTCATGCGGTGCTTCGCTGTCTGGCGTTGCGCTCAGGGCAACGCTTCTCGCATACAAGCGCTGGGCAAGCGCGCTGAAGGTCGTAATATCCACCGGCTTTTGCAGCACGTAATCGGACATCGTCAGCACCTCTTCTGTGACCATATGCGGGTTCGCTGTGACGACGACGACCTGAATCTTCTGCCACTCAGCAGACTTCCGCAAAATCTTGAGCACCTCTGCGCCATCCAACCCCGGCATTCTCAGGTCGAGAATGATCAGTTGAAAGGCATTGCTCTTGAGAGCATCCAATCCTGTGAGACCGTCGTCCGCTTCGGTGACGTCATAGCCGGCGAATGTAAGTGCAATGCGGAAGATATGACGATTGTGAAAATTGTCATCGATCACGAGTGCTGCGGGCATAGGTCGGCTCCCAACCGTTAAGGCAACGTAAGTTTATGCGATTGACCATTGATCTAAGTTTATGTGATTTATTTACCTAAAAGCCTAAAGCTTATTTATCAATTTCACATTATTCCCCTAAAATGAAAATACTGAACGTCGATATAGCCGTTCGGGCAGCCAAGTTGCTCCACGACACAGCATACAAGTTCGAAGTAGAGCCGGAACACTTCGACTGATTCCTAGAGCGGAGGGTATTTGTGATTGGTCGCAAAAACCATATCAGGCAAGTTGATATTGCCTCAGAACTTCAGCAAATCTTCGCAGCAATGGGCAAGGGAAGAGTCAGCAGCGTTGCTTATGATACGGCGTGGGTAGCGCGTCTTGATTTGGTCTATGGCGGTATGCGGTTTGGCGATGCGCTGCCGTGGCTGCGGCGCCATCAGCATCAAGATGGAAGCTGGGGCGGTGACATCCTGCACTACCATGATCGGTTCATCTGCACGCTGTCGGCGCTGATCGCGCTGGCGGTTGCCGGTAATGGCGCGGGCGACGCGGAGCGAATGAGCCACGCCGAAAACTTTTTATGGCGCGAGCATCTGCGCTTGCGCCAAGATACGCATGAAACTATCGGCTTTCCGGTGCTTGCCATCTCACTGATTGACGAAGCGCGTGGGCTGGGGCTGGACGTGCCCAATAAGCCGTATTGTGATACGCAAGCGATTGATCGTAAGCTAAGCATCTTGCAGCAGAGTCCGCATTTGTGGCGCAACAGCACCATGTCTTTTTCGCTGGAAGCTATTCGTGCGAACTTCCCCGACGATCCTGATTTTCTGGAAGGGAATGGCTCGGTTGGAACTTCCCCGGCGGCGACGGCTGCCTTGATGCTCCGGTCTCCGTCTGTCAATCGTGCAGCACTTGACTATTTGCTGCGTACCGTTCATAAAGATGGCGGGATGCCTAACGTATCCCCGATTGATACCTTCGAGATCGCGTGGAGCGTGAATCATCTGCGGCACGCGGGCGTTATTTCGCCGGACAATGTCGCCGTTCGTAAAGTGCTGGATGAATTATGGAAGGCGTGGTCACCGGAAAAGGGGATGGGTTTCTCATCCTACTACTCGGTGCGCGATCTTGATGATACGGCGGTCGGTTATGCGGTGCTGCGCTGGGGTGGCTATCCGGTCGAAGCAGACATCTTCTCACAGTTTGAAGAAGAGGATCACTTCCGCTGCTTTCCTCACGAGATCGACCCATCCGTAAGCGCAACGC
The DNA here is from genome assembly GCA_963826685.1 of uncultured Chloroflexia bacterium. GTDB lineage: Bacteria > Chloroflexota > Anaerolineae > Aggregatilineales > Phototrophicaceae > Flexifilum. Next base: position 1,007,689 of record CAWGYC010000017.1, read on the forward strand.
TGCGGCTGGTCGATGCGCTGAAGCTCGATCCGACGCATCCCAGTTATGAATCGTGGATGGAAAAAGCTGTCGGGATGCTCCGGCGTCAAAATGACAACGGTGTGCTGTGGTTCGATAAATGGCACGCCTCCCCGTACTATCCCGTCTGCCTATCGGTACAAGCGCTGCGAGGCACGGCTGACGACATTGTGGCGTCACAGATTCGCTGGATTACGACAGCGCAGAACGAAGATGGCGGCTGGGGTTATTTTGGGCGCTCAACGCCGGAAGAAACCGCTTACGCACTGCTGGCACTGTTTTACTGGGATGAATACGCGGCGCCGGTAGATGCTAATTTGATCGAAGCTGGTGGCGCTTATCTGCTGGCACACTTTGGCAGCGACTATCACACCCCGCTGTGGTTGGGGAAATGCCTGTATACACCGGAATATGTCGTGCGTTCGCTGATTGTCGCGGCGCTATATCGATTTCACGTATGGAGCGACTCACAATAGAGGGTAGTCAATGACGACGCAAACTGCACTCCACTTATCTGAAAGTCCGATTGCGCAAGCGTGGAACAAGTGGCGACAACCACGTTCGGGTGACCGCGACATCGCCTTCCGCGAGCGAACTATTCGCCTCATCACCGCCATTGGCGTGAGCCTGATTGCGCTGACGTTTCTGGGTTCGGTGTTCTTTTTTCGGGATCCATGGGAGCCGATTTCATTCCCAACACTGTTTCTGTTGATGCTCGTCTTGGGATGTGCGGCGGGTTTAGCGGTGAGCCGGGCGAACGTGGTGGTTGCAGGTTGGCTGCTGGTATCTGTTTGGATGGTCGCTAGCTTGGGCGTGGTCGTGCTGAATCAGGGCGACGCCGGGGGGCAAAGCTTAGCAGCACTCATGCTCGCGTTGGTGTGCGCTTCGGTCGTACTGCCGCGTAATGCGATTCTGCCCGTCGGGGCAGTGTGCATCGTCATCGCGGCGGTAATCAACCAAATTTCCCACGCGACTGGCGCACTCCCCACTCTGACGACCGTCGTACCGTTGGGCGGTATCCTTACGGAGGCAGTGTTGTTCATCGCCGAAGCCCTGTTTCTGCGCGAACGCGCGAAGGAATCCGACGACCGCCTCAGCACGCTGCGCACCCTGATCGTCGAGGCGGAAGCCTCCCGTAAAGAGGCTGACGATGCTAACCATGCGAAATCGCAGTTTTTGGCGAACATGTCGCACGAATTGCGGACGCCTCTGAACGCCGTCACCGGCTACACCGACATTATGCTCAGCGGGATGGCGGGCGATTTCAGCGACAACCAGCGCGAACTCCTGACCTACATCCAGAGTAATGGCAAGCGTCTCGTCGCGCTGATCAACGACGTGCTCGATCTCTCGAAGATCGAATCCGGCAAGGTCGAAGTCTTCCTGTCGCTGGCGTCGACGCGCGAGACGATCAGCGAAGTCGTCGATAGTATGCAGAGTCTCGCGCAGCAGAAGAACGTCTTCCTGCGCGCCGAATTTGACGACGACGTGCCGGAGGTCGTCCTCTGTGACGTGCCGAAGGTGCAGCAGATCGTGACCAATCTCGTCGGCAACGCGGTGAAGTTCACCGATCACGGCGGCATTAGCGTGGAGGTCGGCGCGGACGGCAAGCAGTGGGAAATTCGCGTGCGTGATACAGGCATCGGAATGCCGGAAGATGCCGCTGAGGTCATCTTCGATAAGTTCCGGCAGATCGATAACGCCAAGACGCGCTCGGAACATGGCACGGGGTTGGGCTTGGCAATCGTCAAGTCAATGGTGGATTGTCTCAGCGGTAGTATCAGGGTGGAATCAAAGCTTGGCGTCGGCACGGTGTTCGTCATTTCGCTCCCGCGCTTCCCGGTCGAAACCATGCAAAATGTGCGGCTGGTACCTGAAAAAGAACCCAAGGGGGAGTAATTCATGTCCGATAATTTGCGTGTGATATTGGTCGATGACGACGAGGATACGCAAAAAATCTTTCGCTTCGTACTGGCGCACCACCAGATGGATTTGGAGATTTTCACTGACGCCGAGAGCGCACTGGAGTACCTGAAGGATTCCCCCGTCCCCGACGTAATCGTGATCGACATCGTGCTGCCGGGGATCGACGGCTATCAGATGCTTGGACGCAGTCGACAGTTCTTGCCGCAGTGCCAGATGATCGCCACGACCGCCTATCATTCTCGGACGACGGAGAACGAGGTCGCGAACTGGGGCTTCAATGGCTACCTGCCGAAACCGCTTCAGGCAGCGACGCTCGCTGACGATCTGAAGCAATTCATATCGCGCAATTAGTTGAGGAGAGCATGGCAGACCCGGAATTCGCGCGACGTATCCGTGAACGTTATCCCGAAGGGCTGACGGGATTGTTTGCGATTGGCGCAACGCGGCGCACCTACATCCTAGAACGCAACCGAACGCAGGACAATCCCGGTCAGATCGCGGATTTCGCAGAGCAAGGCGCGTATCTGCAAGGTCGCTACTTCAGCCTCATTCGGACTTTTTTTGAACTTGGCGGGCAGAACATGTTGATCGGCGCGCTCTCCTACCGCAGCTTCTTCGAGCGCGGCGGTGAGTACGCCGATCTTGTCACCCAAGAAGTACTGCGCTTGCTGGACGACAAAGCGAGCGCGTTCTACCAAGCCAACAACATCGACCCTTATTTCAACGGAATTGACACATTGCTGCTGCTGCCGCCCGATTCACCAGCGCACCAGACTGCTCAGCGCATGGTCGACTTTCAGCGGCATTGGACCTATGCCGAAGGGCGGCACAAGCTGCTCTGGGACATCGCCTCGATCCCGCTGCTGAGTTTCTGGCAGATGTTTGAGGGTCTGACGCCGGCAGAGCGCGAGGAGATCGCGGCGGAGGCTTCGCTGCGCCCTGAGGACGCCGAGAACGGGTTGGAAGACCTGTACTGGCGGTTGTATCGACGTTTCGGACGATACGCCTACGGGACAGAACTCCCCGCGCCGCATCTCTACGTCGGCACCAACATGAGCGGCGACCTCAAGCTGCGGGGACCGCTGGTGCTGGCGCTGACTTCTGGAGAGTACATGCGAGCGTTCTACGTTCCCTATCCGCTGCTGATGCTGACTGAGGCGTCGATGCGGACGATCTTGGACGATCTCGCCTTTGGCGACCGTTTCCATTCTCGCAGCACCGATTACGCGGGTCGCTACACGCGCGACCTTGCGGAAGCCGAATATCAGCGCGCGCTGGAACTTGCCAACGATCCGTCATCGATTCTCGGCTTGTCGCGGCGGGTCTCATCTGGGGAGACAAACTAGAGCGTAGGCGCAATCTCCGCCAGCGAGCGGACGCGGCGGCAGGTGGTCACTGCTCCGAAGCGATCCAACCGATCCACGATGACGCAGTCAATCGTGCAGGCGGTGGCGAACGCGCCGTCCGACCAAGGGTCATCGCCGACGAGCACGGCATTGTCGACGGGGCAGGTCTTTCGCAAGGCGTCCCAGAGCGCACGATGCGGTTTGCCGAGCACGACGCCGAGGCGCTTGGGCGTGAAGAACTTGCGGACGTAGGGCGTAATGCCGAGCGCGGCGGCGATCTCCGGAGCGTGGTTGTTGTTGGAGAGGACGTAAACGCTCCCGATGCGCTGTAAGAAGGGCAGCGTGTCGGGAAACAGCGCCGGGATGTAGTGCTCGAAGACGTCGCGGGCAAGCGGCTCGATCAGGCTGTGATCCCAGCCCATCGCGTCGAACAGGATCGGCAGAATCTCCATCTCGCCGTGTCCCTGCGCGGCTTGTTCCTGCCCGCGCAGCAGCGCGGCGTCGAGATGCCGTGGGTCGCTGACAAGGTTGTGCTCGGCGATCAGGCGAGGGAGGATGGTTTCGAGCGCCCAAGTTACGGGACCGATGACGAGCGTATCGTCGAAATCAACAAACCACTGAGTCACGACTGCTCTCCGTGCATCACAATCCCGACGTGCGCGCTTTTTCTTCCGTCCAGACGTCGTCTTCGAGATCGAGTTCAGCGCGGGCAGGGCGTTCAAACAGGGCGTAGATCAGCAGGGCGAGGAACGCGACGATCACGCAGCCGATGCCCAACGGAAACGCCAGCGCAAAGCCGCCGCGCAGCAGCAACGCCATGATCACGGTCGGCAGCGTCATGCAGAAGCCGAGCACGCCGAGGAAGTGAAAAAACTTGGCGGGCGCGCCCCCGTGAACGGCATCCTCTTTGAGCGACCGGCGGGCGACGAACAGGGCGAAAATGCTGCCGAGGATCAAGCCAACAAGTAGGGCGATAACTCCGTTTGACAGACCGGTGAGCGTCATGGCTAGAACATCGGATAAATGAACGGCGCGGTCGCGGGATTGCTACCCAGAATAATCAGCACGATGAACAACGCTAGCACGATGATCATCGGGATCAGCCAATAGAGCTTGCGCCGCCACAGAAACGCCAGCAGTTCGCCTAAAATGCCCATGCGGGCGATGATGTCGCGCATAATTGCTCCTCTTACTTTTGAACGACGAACGAGCCGAGTACCAGCAGGTCGATATCGCTGTTCTGAAAGGTGTTCCAAGCGTCGCGCGGCGACGTGACAATTGGTTCGCCGCGTAGGTTGAACGACGTGTTGAGCAGCACCGGCACGCCGGTGAGGTCGCCGAAGCGCTCGATCACGCCGTAGTAGCGCGGGTTGGTCTCGCGCTCGATGGTTTGCAGACGCCCCGTTCCTTGATGGCAGACCGCTTGAATTTGATCTTGTTTCTCCGGCTTGATTGGGCTGACCATCAACATATAGCGCGGCGCTTCGTGCTGCTCGACGCCGGGATAGTCGAAATACTCCGCTGCGCGGTCGCGCAGGATCACGGGGGCGAAGGGGCGGAACGGCTCGCGGAACTTGATTTTGGTGTTGACGACCTCTTTCATGGCTTCGCTGCGGGGGTCGGCGATGATGCTGCGGTTGCCCAGCGCGCGGGGACCCCATTCGAAGCGTCCCTGAAAGAAACCGATCACCTTTTCTTGTGTCAGTTTCTGCGCCAGCAGGTCAAGCATGGCATCGTCGTTATCAGCAAACTGGGTGTACTTGACGCCCTTGCCGTCGAGAAAGGTTTGGTAGTCCGCTTCGGAGTATTCCTGCCCCCAATAGGCGTTGGGCATGACCCAATCACGCGGCTGGTTGAGTACGAGGTGATATACCCAAAGCGCTGCGCCCAACGCGCCGCCATCGTCCCCGGCGGCGGGCTGGATGTAGACTTCGTCGAAGGGCGTCTCGGCAAGGATGCGATAGTTCGCTTTGGTGTTGAGGGCGACGCCGCCCGCCATCACCAATTTGGACATGCCGGTTTGCGCGTGCAGATAGTTCGCCATCTCGATCAGGGCGTCTTCGGTGACGCGCTGGATGCTGGCGGCGATGTCGGCGTAGCGCTGATTTTCCGCCATCGCCGCGTGCTCGGAGGCGCGCTCCGGGTTGGTGCTCATGGTGAAGAAGTCGGACTCGGCTGGACGCGCCGCGCCGAACAGATCGACGAAGCGGCTGTTGTAGGTACTCTGGGTCGAGTGGTGATAGCTAAAGTAATCCATGTTCAGGCGGAAACTGGCGTCGGTGCTGCTCTGCTGAAACAGCTTGTAGACTTTGTCGACGTAGCGTGGCTCACCGTAGGGCGACATCCCCATGACCTTGTATTCGCCGTTGTTGACGTGAAAACCGAGGTAGGCGGTGAATGCTGAATAGAGCAGCCCCAGTGAGTGCGGGAAGCGCTCTTCGTGGAATAGATCAATGCTGTTACGAGCGCCGGAATTGCTATCACTTGCCCAAACGCTGGTCGCCTTGCCGAGCGTCGTCGTCGTCCATTCGCCCACGCCGTCGACGGTCATGACGGCGGCTTCGGTGAATGGGCTGGCGAAAAAGGCGCTGGCGGCGTGGCTCATATGGTGATCGCAGAACAGGACACGATCATATTTGACCTTGATTTCTTGCTGAATGATGCTCTTGATCCAGAGCTTGTCCTTCAGCCAATTGATCATGGCGTCGCGCCAAACGTCGGACGACTGGGGAAAAGTGCTCAACGTCGTCAGAAGGATGCGCTCGAACTTGACCAGCGGCTTCTCGTAGAAGACCACGTAGTCGAGGTCCGCGCCGGTAATGCCCGCCTGTTTTAGGCAAAAAGCGACCGCCTTTGTCGGAAAGCCGTTATCGTGCTTCTTGCGCGAGAAACGTTCTTCCATCGCGGCGGCGACGAGCTTTCCATCTTCGATCAGTGCGGCGGCGGCGTCGTGGTAGAAACAGGAGATGCCGAGAATGTACATGCGTTATCCCTGTCTGCGGGCTTCTTCGAGTTCAGTCGGAACAGGTGGGCGTTCCTGCCAGTGGGGGGCTTCACCGGGCTTGATGTGCAGCGAGTCGCTGAACAGCCGCGCTCCGATTCCGAAGGGTACGAGGACAGTGAAGTAGAACAGCGTGACAATCACACGCCCCTGCACGTCACCGACGATACTGCTAATGATTTTGAAGCGATCCCATGCGAGATCAATGACTTCTTTCAAGGCGCACTCCTTCACAGAAATTGTACGGGAAAATCTAGCGATTCTCCATACAGAACCATATGGATCGGCGCATTGGACGTTTCGATGCCGTATTTGGTGGATACTTAGTCGCTGCGCGCGAAGCGAATCGCGTCGATGGCGACCGCGAGTTGGCGGGTGTCGCTGCTTGGCTCCACGTCTGCCGGAGCGATGGTCGCATCATAGTCGAGCGTCAGCTTAACCTGTTTCCCATCCCCGATAGCGCTTGCCGGGATCGAGAACGTGAAATCGTGCAGCGAGTTTACCGGAACAACAAGGGACTCTGCCACTAAGCTATCGTTGACTAAGATGCTGAGGTGGCGGGTTTCCCAGAATGCCTGTGCTGACAGCGTGACTGTGTAGGCATCTGGCGGTAAATCGACGTAGACCTGTGTCGTCGGCATCTCTTGAGGCAGCGCACCCGCCCAGCGTAAAGTCACGCCGGAAATATCCTCCGGATAATACCAACCCCAGCCGAGATAGGCTTCGTCGCCGGGTGATCCAACGTCGAGCGTATAGACGCCGGGGGACGTCTCCGGCGGCGTGCGCGGCGGGCAGCCGTCGGGATGCCACGCCGTCCGGTAGAAGACGGCGTCGCCTTCGACCGCGACCGGGCAGAGCAGATCGCCAAGCGAGTTCAGGTAGCCGAGCACTTCGTTGTCGGTGCTGGTGTCACGCCCGATCAAGTCTTGATGGACGACGACGTAGCCGATCTGCCAGTCGAAGATGCGCTGGCGGAACTGCGCCTCGACCAGTCTCCGGCTCAAGGTAGCGCCGCTGACCGAGCCAACTCAGCATCGGGTCGTCGGTCCGCATATACCAGAAATCTTCCAGCGGCGTGCGCGAGATGAAGCCGTTGACCATCCGTTTCTGGTGGACGACGCCGTAATACTGAAGCTGCACCGCGCGCGGATCGCCGAGGATGATTTCACCGGTGGCAGCAGCGGTTGGCACTTCGAGGATTACCTCGCTGTCATAGGGATCGCCGGTCTCCGCGCCGATGGTGTGATAATAGGCATAATCGATGGGTGCAGGGTCAAGCGGTCCGCCGCCGAACAGCCGCACGTCGAGCGCGAGCAGCAGCAGTGCCGCGCCGATCACGACAAGGCGCGCCATGCCCAACCGCCGGAAGATCGGCGTCCACGTCTTGGCGGCGAAGATCAGCGCGGCGATGATGAAGATCGGCGCGAGCCGCCACGGCATCCGAAACATGCCGTTGGTCAGCTCGTGGAGCAGGCGATAGGGCAGGGGAATGGCGCTGCCTGCCAGCGTGAGCGTCGGACCGAGCGCAAAGATCAGCGGCGGCAGCATCAACCAGAACCAGAGCCAGCGCTCACGAATGCGAACTTGTTCGCGCTGGCGGCGACGGATCAGCGCCACGATCAGCGTGCCGATGATGACCACGGTGATCAGCGCACCGAGCGAGGGCGTCGACCAGTCCCACCACGTTTGGCTCATGGTCAGAAAGCCGGACGGGATCGGAATGCCGGGGCGATCCTCGACGGTGCCCGGCACCAATGTTCCAGCGAAGTGGAAAATGTAGGGCAGTGGTCCCGCGAACCAGAGCAGCGGCAGCGTCACCGCGACGACGACAATCCCCGCCGCGATCAAGCGCAGGCGCGTGCGCGCCTTCCAGAGCGTGACCAACCCGTAAGGGACGAGCAGAAATGCCGCGAAGATCGGGAACTGGAGATCGGTCAGCGTCAAGCCCCAGAGCGCGATCCCCTGCATGACCGCCCAGATCAGCGCTCGCCGCAGCCGTCCGGCAGCGACGGCGCGGACGATCTGCTGCCAGAGTAGAAGCTGAAGCGGCAGCCAGAACCAGTCCATCAGGTTGAGGTGCGTGTTGTAGTAGAAGTAGCGCAGAATCGGCGCACTTTGCAGCATCGCGCCGCCCACCAGCGCTAGCCCCGGCGCTACGCGCTCGCGCCGCAGCAGCACGAAGAGCAGATAGCCGTTGAGCGTGCAGGCGACCACGAGGATCAGGTTGACCGCCGCCAGTGTCCCGGCGAACGGCTCAACCAGCGCCCAGAGTGGATACCAGAACAACGTCAGCGCATGGTAGCCATAATTCGCCATGAACGGGAACATGACGAAGTTGCTCTCGTAGACGTTCAAACCGGGAGTGGTCAGCGCGTGGCGTACCCACCAGAAATTCCAGTTGTAGTCGAAGAAGTCGAACCCGGCGACTTTGACGCCATTGTTGAAGATCAACGGGTAGAGCAGAATGAACGTCAGCCCGGCGAAAAAGACTAACGCGATCAGATGGAGTTGCCGGGTGCGAAAAGCGGTGACGCGCAAAGGATACCCTCACTGAATACCGGAGTTGGTATACCACAGCTTGCTCACTCCGAGAAGTCTGAGCCAACCGACGCTTGATCGACGCTGTGTTTTTACTCTGGTGAAATTGCGGTAATTCCCCTAAACTTCATGCGGTTCGTATGATTTTGGAGAAAGAAGCTTATGCTGCGTCAACGTTTATTTCGTTTGTCCGCGCTCGTGCCGCTGATCGGCGGGCTGCTGATGTTGATCTTTACGGCGCTGCCGTCGAGCACGGCATTTGCCTGCTTGCCGTGCCAATGCCCGGACTTAACGAGCGTCAACTGCTTTGGTCCCTACGCGCTTTACACCCCGACCAGCAAAGATGGGGATTGCAGTATCGACATTTGGATAATTGAGAACGGGCAGGGGAAGCGCGCGCTGGAACTTGACGGCGCGGACCTCGCTGAACTGCCGGACGCCGAGGACATCGACGGCTACGTCCTCGCCGGTGACGCTTATAACGGCTACGTCTCGCTGTACAAACTGCAAAGTGGTGAGTACCAGATCAACGTTGGACCTGACGGCGAAGGTAAGGTCTACGTGATCGACTTCACCGGCTGTCCCGCCGAGAACGTCACTGAAAGCACGTTTGTGGTCGGGCAGTAGGGTTAGCCACCTATTCGGAAATCCCTCGCAGGGGCACGACATGTCGTGCCCCTGACATCCTCTAGAGCTTGCCCCGTGCCCACGCAATCGTGCGCGCCATTCCGCTGTCCAGATCGACCTGCGGCTGCCAACCGAGCAGTGACCGCGCGCGGCTGATGTCGGCTGCCGACCGGCGCAGATCGCCGGGCTGCGCTGGATGATACTCAACCGGATAGGTCGCGCGAGTTTGCCCGAAGCTGTGCAGCACGATGTCGCAGAGTTGGTTGACACTGGTCGGCATCCCCGTACCGAGATTGATCACCTGCCCATAGCTGGCGGGGTTGTCCATCGCGTCGACCCACGCTCGCGCGGCGTCGTCGATGTGCAGAAAGTCGCGCGACTGCTCACCGTCGGCGTGAATCTTGATCGGCTCGGCGCGCAGCACGTTGCCGGTGAAGATGGCGAACACGCCCTGATAGGCGTTGGTCAGGCTCTGGCGCTCGCCGTAGATATTGAACATTCGCAGTGACGTGACGTTGAACGGGTAGTCGAGATCGCGGCGCTGCGCCGTCAAGTGGACGTAACGCTCGGCGGCGTATTTGGTCACGCCGTAGTACGATACCGGATCGGGCGCGGTGGTCTCCGGCGTCGGCACGATTTCGGTGTTGCCATAGATCGTCATCGAGCTGGCGAACAGCAGGCGCGGCACATGGTGGGCGATACACTGCTGAAGGACGTTGATCGTCCCCAGCGTGTTGACGTTGAGATCGGCGGCAGGGTCTTGAAATGAGAGCCGGATCGAGGCTTGCCCGGCGATGTGCAGCACCACGTCCACACCAGCCGCGAAAATCGGCGCGAGGTCGGCGGGATTGCGCACGTCGCCGGCGATGAATTCCGCCGCCGGATTGACCTGCTCGCGGCTGCCGGTGCTCTCGTTGTCGATCACGACGACGCGAAAACCGCGTTCGACCAGCCGATCAACCATGTGGCTGCCGATGAAGCCCGCGCCGCCCGTCACCAATATGCGTCGAGTCATTCGGTTTTCTCCGCCGGGGCAGGGGCTTCATCACCCACCCAAGGCACGAACACGCCGTCGTCGGTGCGCTGCGTATCGCGCTTGACCAGTAACCACTCAAACCAAACGGTGAGCAGTGTGTACAAGTAGCGGCTGCCTTGCTCCTTGAGCTTGAGCGCCGATTCGCCGACGGTTCGGTTGTGCCACGAGATCGGGATGATCTTATACGAGTAGCCGCGCACCATCGCTTTGAGCGGAAGCTCGATGGTCAGGTTGAAGTGCGGCGAGATGAAGGGGCGGCAGCCCTCGATGACGTTGGCGCGATAGCCTTTAAAGGCGTTAGTGGTGTCGTTGTAGCGTGTGTTGAACATCAAGCGGATGACAAAATTGGCGAAACGATTGATTACAAGCTTGAACTTCGGATAGTCATAAACGTGCGAGCCGCGCATGAAGCGCGAGCCAAAGGCACAGTCGGCTTCGTCGCGCAAGATGTGAAAGTAGCGCACCACGTCCTGCGGCGAGTTCGGACGAATCCGCCATCGTGATGATCACGGCTTCGCCAGTGAAGTTGTCGAGTCCGCAGGCGACTGCTCGACCGTAGCCGTTGCGCGTCAAGTTGTGGATCACCCGGATGCGGTTGTCTTGTTCGCTTAATGCTGCGACAACCTCGTAAGTCCGGTCGCTGCTGCCGTCATCTACGACGAGAATTTCAAAATCCCGCACGTCGGCGGCGGCGAACTGCTCGCACAGGGCGGCAATGGTTGTGCCGATATTGCCTTCTTCGTTGCGCGCCGGGATGACGACCGAAAGTTTCATCACTGTCCGTATCTGCTCAATAGGTTAAGCAAGTAGCCGCCGCTGCCAACTCGCGACGATCTCCTCGAAGATGTCGTCGAGCGACTTGGTGATGTCCCAGCCGGGCAAGTTGGCGCGCATGTGACTGAGGTCAGAAATGTAGCAGATGTGGTCGCCCGCCCGCGCTTGATCGACGTAATGGTAGTGCATCGATTTGCCGGTAAGCTGCTCGACGCGCTCGAAGGCTTCAAGGATTGAGACGGTGTTGCCGCGTCCGCCGCCGAGGTTGAAGACCGCGCCCGACTGCGGATGCTCGTAGAAGGTCGCGATAGCACGGGCGACGTCGTGTGAGTGGATGTTGTCGCGCACCTGCTTGCCCTTATAGCCGTAGATGGTGTATTCGCGCTCCTCGACGTTGCAGCGGATCAAGTAGCTGAGGAAGCCGTGCATCTCAACGCCGGAGTGGTTCGGTCCGGTCAGGCAGCCGCCGCGTAAACAGCAGGTCTTCATGTCGAAGTAGCGCCCGTATTCCTGCACCATCACGTCGGCGGCAACTTTGGAGACGCCGAACAGCGAATGCTTGGATTGGTCGATGCTGAAGGTCTCGGCGATGCCGTCGGCGTAGGCAGGATCGGCGTAGTCCCAGCGGGTTTCCAGCTCGACCAGCGGAATCGTGTTGGGGCGGTCGCCGTAGACCTTGTTGGTGGACATATAAACGAAGACGGCTTTCGGCGCGTGCTGCCGCGTCGCTTCTAGCAAGTTGAGCGTCCCGACGGCGTTCACGTCGAAGTCGTCGAACGGACGCGAAGCGGCGAGATCATGGCTCGGTTGGGCGGCGGCGTGGACGATCATGTCGGGCTGGATTTGCTCCAACAGTTCCAGCACGCCCGCCCGGTCGCGGATGTCGAGTTCGTGGTGGGTGAAGTGCGCGCAGTTGACTTCGAGCCGCTGCTGATTCCAGCGCGTATCGCCGCGTTCGCCGAAGAAATCGCGGCGCATGTTGTTGTCGACGCCAAACACCTGCCAGCCGAGGGTGTCAAAATGGGCGACAACCTCCGAGCCAATCAAGCCGTTCGAGCCGGTGACGATCAGTTTTTTCACGGGTTTAGGTCCTTTTGCAGCGCTTGATAGAGCAAATCGGCGGCAATTCGGTTCGCTTCGATGCCGGGATGGGTGTCGAAACGATTGACGGTGATCGCGCCGACGCTCTTGCCCCGCAGCGGATCGGTCATGTCGACGACCTGCACACCTTGTCCTAGGAAGAAATCGCTGACTCGCTTGGTCGCGGGCGTCGAGGCGTCGACTTCGCCCAGATTGGGCCACACCAACACGATCAGGCGGGCATTATGATCATGCGCCCAACCGACCATCTCGTAAAGCCGGGGAACTTGCTGATTCCAGAGGGTGTCATCGAGATGTGCGCCGATCAAATCATAGGCAAAGTTGGACGTGCGCGTCGAAGACGTGAATTGCAGGATGTTGTAGTACAGGTAATTCGGCAGAAAAAAGTCGCGGATGAAGTCGGCGACCAACGGGCTTTGAGGGAAGGTGAAGTTATTGTCCGGGTTCAGCGATGGGTCTTCCATCAGATAGTCGATGTCGTTGAGGTAGTAGGACAGAATGACGATATTGGGGCGCAGCGGAAATTGATCAAGTTCGTATAATTCGATGTCGCTATCCCAGCCGGACTTGGCGATCACATTGACGTCGTAGCCTGCGCCGAGCTTCTTTTCCAGTAATTGAGGGAAGGTGTCGTCGATATTGTCGATGCCATGCCCCATAGCGAACGAGTTACCCACGACGGCGATGCGAGTCAGTGGGTGTGCCGGATCGTCGGGCGTGGGTTCGTAATCCCGGTAGCCATATGAATTCAGGTTTGCCCAACCGTAATTCTCATACCACCAGTAATTCATCGCCGTGAAGCCATAGCCGTCGGTTGTGATGTAGAAAATGCGCAGATAGGCTTCGCCCGCGAAAAAGATGATCACCAACGTGGTCAGGGTGATCATTATGCCGGTGAGCTTGCTCGTGCTCAGCCTGCTGCCGGTGGCGCGCAACTGCTGCTCGTGCAAGTCGTAGCCGACCAGAAAGACGAATAACCACAACGCCCAGAGCACGTAGGCAAATTCGATGGGGTGCAGTGCGCGTCCGTTAGTCGGTTGGTACGGTACGAGCCAAAACGCAATCGCCACGCAGATGTAAACGAGCACGATCAGCCAGTAGAGGAACGGCGCGGCGCGCAGGCGGCGCAGCGCTGCTTGCAAGTACCGGCGCAGCGGCGACGGAATCAGGGCAACGGCTGTCACGATCCACGCGAAAAGCAGGATCGGCAGCAGCCAGCCTTCAGAGGGTTCCGGCTGTGCCTGAGCAGCGGCAAAACTCGCGCCGATCAAGATCAGCAACCAGATGCTATTGAACCAGCGATTTTTCACAACTTATCCTTCAAGGTCGCGAGCGCAGCGGAAGCGGAGCGAAAGCGCAGTGTTGAACTCGTGTTGAGGTCGAAATAACTCTGATTCCCGTCTGGTAACCTTCAAATTCTGGCGCTCATTATGCCTTTCGTCGCTGCGCTAAGCAAGGCACAAGTCTTTCGGCAAACACCGCGTCGTGGTGTATATTTAAACTTGCTACGGAAAGTTAGGGGCGAAATTATGGCGATTTTAGGAGTGGACGTTGGCGGGACCGGCATCAAGGGCGCGCCAGTCGACGTGGACGCGGGCACACTGCTGGCGGATCGTTTTCGCGTGGTGACGCCGCAACCGGCAACCGTCGACGACGTGGTGGACTGTGTCGCACAGGTGGCGAATCATTTCAACTGGACGGGTGAAATTGGCTGTGGTTTCCCCAGCGTGGTCAAGAAGGGCACGATTCTCACAGCGGCGAACATCGACCACAGTTGGATCGGCGTCGATGCTAAGGCGCTGATCGAGCACAAAACTCAATGCCGCACCCACCTGATCAACGACGCAGACGCGGCGGGCTTAGCCGAAATGCACTTCGGCGCCGGGCGTAACAATAAGGGTGTCGTCTTCATGGTCACGATTGGCACGGGTCTGGGGACGGCGCTGTTCATGAATGGCGAACTCATCCCGAACACGGAACTAGGACACCTCGACGTTCGTGGCAAGGAAGCTGAACTGCGCGCTTCGAACCGCATCCGGCTGGAAAGAGAATTGTCGTGGAAAAGATGGTCGAAGCGCTTTAGCGAATATTTGGTCACGATTGAGAAATTGCTCTGGCCCGACCTGATCATTATCGGCGGCGGGCTGAGCAAGAACTTCGCCAAATTCGCGCCGCACCTGAAGGTGCAGGCGCCGATTGTCCCGGCGGAAATGCTCAACGAAGCCGGGATAATCGGTGCGGCGATGACGTTCATGCACGGCGAAATCTAGCTATGGATGACAAACTGGCGCTTCGCAGCAGTCAAGCGGGAATGCGCTTTATCGCGCAGATGACGATCTACAACAGCGGTGATTTCGAGCGGCTGCGCCAGTTTGTCGACGAGAGCTATCACGAGAACTTATTGGCTGAGCAGTCCGCAGAAGCATGGATCGAGAAATTTCGGCAGCGTTATGTGGCACTCGGCAAGCTGCGCGTTCAGCAGGTGATCGGTACTGGCAAGTATCACGTGATTGTTCTACTGCGCGCGCAAAACGACGACGAGTTCTATCTGAATCAGCTCAAAGTCGACGAAGAATATCCTCACTTGATTGTCGAATACCAGCACGACCTCATGGTCTAGGCTTGCCCATGATGAGGCGGTCGGTTGTCGATCAGCCACTTCCAGACGACACCGAGCGCCTCGACGTCCGCTTGTTGGTAATTGGCGGCGCGTGACAGGGCGTTGAGGTCGCCAGTTCGCATCCACAGGCGGTAATCGTTGTAAGCAGCGTCCCATGCATCATATTCTTGCCAGTTGAAGCTCAGATAGCGCGCGACCGTCTTCAGCGAGTTGCCGCTCACGGGGAATTTGACGCTGCCTTTGAACGTTCGATGTAGATCGTGCATCCGCACTAGCAGCGGATCGCGGACCGACGACGGCGCGAACTTGCGCGTGATCCCGGCGTCAAAGCCCGTCCAGTGGAAGATTAAGCAGCCCTGTTCGGCGACAAGGCGGTCAAACAGCTGCCATGCATCGTCTTGATGCGGCACGATCAGGATTGTCCGTCCGTCGGGCAGGGTAACGGTGCTGTCTTTGCAGCGCGGCGCGACGATGATATTCGAGGGCTTGCCATCCAGATCGCACCAACCCCACGACCAAGGCGTCTGGGTGAAAGGATCGGTTTCGAGGTCGAACATGTAACCGCCGGGAGCGCATTCCTCGGGGAACGTGCCGTGCCAAATCGGACAGCCCTCCACGAATGCCCGGGCGTGAGCATGGATAGCAGTCGCCGAGGTCTTGATACCCTTGAAGCGCTGCAAGTCGTCCGGCGTGAGGCTGGCGACCTGCGCCAGTGTCGTGATCCCGCCGCGGCGCAGGTGTTCTTGAGCCTGTTGGCTTAATCCTGAGAGTGCACTTAATTCGTCTGGCATCGGGTGTTTTCGATTCGCGAACTGCGTTCTGATGCAAATAGATGTTCTAGGAACATTTTAGCGACGATAGGCGGACTTGTAAAATGAAAGGCGCATCATCGCGATGCGCCTCAGAAGCTCTGATACGGCAAACACTGAGACAAGCAATTAGGCTGGTCGCAGTCGGTAGAGTTTCGCGCCGTGCGCGGGGATCTGCTGGCTTAATTCGCCCTGAACGATACCTAACTCTGATCGCTGCCACAAGTCGAGGATGTCAAAGCGCGTGCCTGCGCCCAACCGGGCGAGGTCGACCTCAAGCGGTTGGTCAGCATCGCCAAGGTTGAATAGGGCGAGATAGCGATCTTCCGAGTCGCTGCTCTTGGCGCTCCACGCGACTTGGTCGCCGTGACGCAAAAACTCCGCGTTCGCCTCACTTGCCTGATTTACCTTGAGGACGTCCTCGTTGGTCAGCAGGCTGAGCGTAAAATCGTCATTGCTGGGCAAGTCACCGCCGAACATCAACGGCGAGCGGCAGATCGACCAGAGCGTCATGAGCGTCACCTGCTCGTCGCGCGTGAATAAGGATTGGCGATCATTGCCGCGCTCGGCGCGAATGCCGATTCGCCCTAGCGGAAGCATGTCGGCATCCGCCCAGCAGCCGGGCATGGTGAAGGGCGACCACATTTGGCAGAGGTCAAACTGTGCCTTCAAGTCCACCCAGCGATCCCAAAAATCCGCCGAAATGCGAAACAGCTCGCAGTGCTGCCGGAGATGATCGTAGCGGTCGGTCGTCATGTTCACGCCGGGTGAGAGGCTCAGGACGATGGGGCGGTTCGCGTGCTGGATCGCCTTTGAGACCGCCTCGATTTCTTCGGCGTGGTACGTCCAGAGCATGTCGTCGGCTTTGATGTAATCCACACCCCACGATTCGTAAAGCGTAATGATCGAGTCGTAGTAGGCTTGCGCGCCCGGCTTCGACAGATCGACGCCGTACATGTCGTCGTTCCACTCGCAGGTGCTGGCGGTGTCAGCAATATCTTGCGCGCGATAAGGCGAATTGCGGATCGGCAGATTGCGCTGAACGGCGCGGCGCGGAATGCCGCGCATGATGTGTATGCCAAACTGGAGTCCGAGTTGATGGATATAGTCCGCCAGCGGCTTGAAACCCGCTCCGTTGGCAGCGGACGGGAAGCGGTTGATGGCAGGCAGCAGACGTCCGTAATCGTCCATGTTCAAGTCAGCGTTTGGGCGATACCCGCCTGCTTTCGCGTTTGGTTCATACCATTGAATGTCGACCACGACGTAGCGCCAGCCATAGGCGGCGAGATGTGCAGCCATGTAATCGGCGTTGGCTTTGACCTCCGCTTCGCGCACCGTCGTGCCATAACAATCCCAGCTATTCCAGCCCAGCGGGGGCGTTTGCGCTAATCCATTGCTGCTGCTCATGATGCTTGGAACTCCAAGTGCGCGAGGAAACACGAGCCTATTTTAGCAGTATCCGCGAACGATAACGACCTATCCGGCGAATATAAAAAGCGGGAGCAGCTATGTTGTCTGCTGCTCCCGCCGGTTGATCGCTGGTACTACTGTCGCTAACTGCTAGATGTCGAGGTTGCGGACGCTCTTGGCATGAGTTTGGATGAAGCGGCGACGCGGCGGCACGGCTGAACCCATCAGCATGTCGAACACGCGATCCGCTTCGGCGGCGTCCTCAACCGTGACCTGTAGCAGAGTCCGCTGCTGCGGGTCCATGGTCGTGTCCCAAAGCTGCTCCGGGTTCATCTCGCCGAGACCTTTGTAGCGGCTAACCTTGAGCTTAGCGGGGTCTTTATAGTTCTTCACAGCGCGGTTGAGTATTTCGTTTTCCGACATGCCTGCTTCGCTGTAATAGTAGGCGATCTGTTTGCCGTCCTGAATGCGGAAGATCGGCGGCTGAGCGATGTAGAGGTGCCCCTCGGTGATCAACCCCTGCATGTGACGGAAGAAGAACGTCAGCAGCAGCGTGCGAATGTGGCTGCCGTCAACGTCGGCGTCGGTCATGATGATCACCCGCCCATAGCGCAGATTAGCGGTGCTGAAATCTTCGCTGATGCCGGTGCCAAGCGCGCTGATCAGCGCCTTGATCTCGTTGTTGTCGAGCATCTTGTCGAGCCGCGCGCGCTCGGTGTTCAGAATCTTACCGCGCAGCGGCAGGATCGCCTGAAAGTGGCGGTCGCGACCCTGTTTGGCGGAGCCACCGGCGCTATCACCCTCGACGATGTAGATTTCGGCGTTGTCACCGTGCGACGAACAGTCTGCCAGCTTGCCGGGCAGCGTTGAGCTTTCGAGCAGGCTTGGACCGCTGCGGACGAGGTCGCGGGCTTTACGAGCAGCTTCGCGCGCGCGCATACTGGTCATGCACTTCTCGATGATGCGGCGCGCTTCGCGCGGGTTGAGTTCGAGGAACTCGTTGAACGCCTCGGTGATCACCGACGAGACCGCCCCTTGCACTTCGGGGTTGATCAGCTTGACTTTGGTCTGGCTCTCGAAAGCGGGGTGAGGGTGCTTCACGCTGACGATGGCGGTGATGCCCTCCAGCGTGTCGCTGCCGGAGAAATTGCTGTCCTTGTCCTTGAGCAGCCCCAGTTTGCGCGCCTGCCGGTTGATCACGCCGGTGACGGCGGAACGCAGTCCGGTCAGGTGGGCGCCACCATCGGGCGTATTGATCGTGTTGGCGAAGGCGAGTTCGGTCACGTTGGAGGTGTCGCTGTATTGGAAGGCGACTTCGACGCCAACCGTGAAGGGTTCTTTGCCCTCCGGCGAGATGTCGACGTCCCGCTCGGCATAGACGACCGGATGCAGCGCTTCGCGGCTGCGGTTGAGATAGCGCACGAAAGCTTGCAGCCCGCCCTCAAAGTAGAAGGTCATTTCCTTCGGGATCGGCTGGACACGCTCATCGCGCAGGGTGATCGTGACCTTGCGGGTCACAAACGCCATTTCGCGGAAGCGCTGCGCCAGCGTCGTGAAGCTGAATTCGTTCGGCTCCAGAACGGTGAAATCCGGCTTGAAGGTGATGGTCGTGCCCGTAGCTTCATCCGGTTCAAGCTCGCGGATCACGTGGACTTCGTCGGCTGGCTTGCCTTCGTTGTAGGTCTGCTCCCACATCTTGCCGTCGCGGTAGACCGTCGCCGTCAGTTCTTCGGACAGCGCGTTAACCGCCGATACACCGACACCGTGTAAGCCACCGCTGACCTTATAGGCGGTGTTATTGAACTTACCGCCAGTGCCGACCTCGGTCATGACCATCTGCAACGTAGAAACGCCTTCTTGCTTGTGGATGCCAACCGGAATACCGACGCCGTTATCCGCCACCGAGACGTAGTTGTCGTCGAGCAGTGTAATCATGATCGCATCGCAGCGCCCGGCGAGCGCCTCGTCGATAGCGTTGTCGACCACTTCGTAAATCAGATGATGAAGCGCGCGCGCATCCGTGCCGCCGACGTACATGCCGGGGCGCAGCCGGATGTGCTCCATCGGCTTAAGCTTGATAATGTTTTCTTCGGTATAGGAAACGGGCGCAGAGACTTTATCCGCCATTCTATCCCCTTGTGAACGTCACCCGAAACGCGCAATACATACCCATCTCCAACCGTCAGCAACGGCTGAATCCTGCGACTGCGTCTGCTTGGCATTTCGGGATTTCTATACGGTGTTTTAAGTTACCTCACTTCATTAATTATACCCCACTGTGGGCTTTTAAACAATCGCGGAAAACAAACGTTCGCCCTACGTCCTGCTTGACGAAGCTGTTGGCGCTGTTTTACAATGTGCCGAATAAAGCCCCTGTAGCTCACCCGGATAGAGCGCGCGCCTTCTAAGCGTGAGGTAACAGGTTCGAGTCCTGTCAGGGGCGAAAAAAACGCCTGCATAATTGCAGGCGTTTTTTGTCGCTTGAGCCGGGCGGGGTAAAGCCTATTCATTCCATGATTTCTTGATAGAGTGCCTGCGTTTCCGGCGAAATTCGACTGCCGAGTTCTTCGAGGAGCTTCTGATAGTGGGCGGCGGCTTCGCTGCGTCGACCGAGACTGGTGTACAGGCGCATGATCGAACGATGGATGTCCTCGCGGCTAGCATTTTCGCTGACAGCGCGTTGGTATAGTCCCAGCGCGAGTTCGGGGCGATCTTGATCGAGGCGATACTGAGCCATCTCGCAGAGCGCTTGCAGGAATCCGGCTTGGAAATCAGCGCGGCGTTCGAGAATCCAGCGGTCATTATGCCCCTGCAAAAAAGGACCACGATAGAGATCAATGGCTTTCTGCCATGCGGCGATGCGGTTGTCGTCCTGTTTGTCGCGCCCCTCCATCAACTGGGTCGTGTAGCGCATCACGTCATATTCGATGTCGAGTTCGGGATTAATGCGGTAATAGCCGTCAAGGTGAACGAGCACATCCATATCGAGCGCCTTGTGCAGCCGCCGTTTGGTGACGTGAAAGACGTTGACCGCCTGATCGATGTCGAGTTCGGGCCAGAAGGCTTGGCAAATCTCCGAGCGCGTGATTACGGGGCGGTCGAGGGCGAAGAAGAACAGCAGGCGGGGAAGGTGTCCCTCCCACGTGTCGATGGGCTTGTCATCTTGGAGTACGAAGCCGGGTCCCAGTGCATAGACGTCAAGCTGTTGGCTCCCGCGTCCCTGCGTCGCATAGAAGTTTTCGCGGATGAGTTCATCATCGCGCAAAATGAGCGCCCGTCCCTCTGCGATCATGGCGACCCACGGGAGCCGGGGCAGCGTCCGGCTGTTGATCACTAGACGGCAGCTCGCTGGGAGACGCGCGATCAACTTCTCGGTGAACCACTGAATATCGTCGGCAACGTCGCTGCGGTCATATTCGTCGAGGATCAAAATGTAGGAGTCGGCACTCAGTTCCGCTAAGTCTTTGATAAAAGTAGCCAGCAGCGTTTCAAGATCATTATAATCTTCAGGCTCTAGCATATTGATGTGACGCCCGAACATCGGGTTCTGGTTAGCTACGTCGTGCGTGATCCCGTCGAGGAAGGATGGGACACTAATGTCATCGGGACCCAAGGCATAGTAGAATACCCGGTACTCTGGGGCGTTAATGAGCTGCGCTACCAGCATTGAGCGGTAGCGGCTTTCAGGATGTAGCAGCACCACCCGCGCGTCTTCCAGATATTCTTTGAAGGTCGAGTAAACGTGGTCTATTATTCCTGTGAGCGTCATATCAGAGTAAGCTCCTATAAACGAGCAGGCACTATAACTCGAATTTTAACACAGCTTGTCTACAGAGTGATAACCTTTTCGTACTAAGTGCTTACGGAACTGTGTAAAATTTATGTGTTTGCTTGGCTTACTTTCTAGCCTGAAATAAAGTATGGTTGGTGACAAAATGCGACCAGCACGCACCTTTGGGCTTTCGTTAGCAATTCTCGCCAGCGTGATGTTGTTCTCGCTGCTGCCACTGATGCAGATTGCCATGATTCTGTTGGTGCGTGCGCGTGTTCAGGCGATGAACCTCGCTGTGCCGGGAGAAGCCGATGCGGTTTTGCCAATGGCGTCTGGCGGATCGTTTAGCGGGGTCGCCGACGTGAACTTAACAGTCCAAGCCATACTTGGCATCGCTTTTCTGGTGATCGCCGTCTTCGCGTGGCGTGGACGCCCCGGCTGGATTCGCTTCGTGACGCTGGGTGCCGTGATCGCGCTGACAGTGGTCACGATTCTGCTGAGCGTCGCATCGCTCTATGCCAGTCCCGATCTCGCGATTGGGATCGACTCCGGGGGCGCGATCACGCAGGTGCTGCTTTCGGGACGCCTGATTGTGAGTGTTCTGGTTGCGTTTTACGTCGTGTGGTATATGAACCGGGGTCCCGCCCGTGCCTTCTATCGGGGCTACTACCTCCAGCAACCTGACGAAGTCAGCACAAACGAGAGCTAATCAATCTATGGGGGAGGGGTGGGACTGAGCTTGCGGACAAGAATCCCACCCCTATGCGGGTTTCTTCTATCGATACGGCTTAGTGTTGCTGACTGGTTTTTTCTGTAGAAATGGTCATCGGCTCCTGAGTATTGAGTGTGACACCTGCTCCAGCGGCGACGTTCGCGCGTTCGGCAAGCTCCATCTGTACGAGTTCGCGTCGTAGTGTCTTGCCGACGCTGGTCTTGGGCAGAGCGTCGACGAAGGCGAAGCGGGTCGGGACTTCGTAGCGAGCTAGGCGTTCTGCGGCAAAGGCGATCAATTCTTCGGGGCTTACGGTTTCGCCGGGGCGCAGGACGATCCACGCTTTGAGCGCTTCCTGACCTTCCTTAGTTGGGTGCGGGATCGCGGCGACCGCGACTTCCATCACCGCAGGATGTTCGGCGAGCACTTTGTCTACCATGTTCGGATAGACGTTGTAGCCGCCGATCAGCGCCATATCTTTCTTGCGGTCGACGATGTAGAAGTAGCCGTCGTCGTCCATCCGAGCGATGTCACCCGTGTAGAGCCATTTTTTGCCATCGATTTCACGCAGAGTCTGAGCCGTTTCTTCCGGGGCTTTGTGATAGCCGATCATCAGCTGCGGTCCCGACATAATCATCTCGCCGATTTCACCGGGCGGCACTTCGGTTTCGTCATCCTCAAGGCTGACGATGCGGACGCTCATGTCCGGGAAGGGCAAGCCAATTGAGCCGGTGCGGTTCTCGCTTTTGACCGGGTTGGCGTGGCTGGCGGTCGGCGCTTCTGACATGCCGTAGCCTTCACACAAATTGCCGCCGCTGAGCCGTTCAAATTCGCGCTTGGTCGGAGCGGGCAGGGGGGCAGAGCCGCTCATGCAGACGCGGATGCTGCTGAGGCTGACCCGTCCCGACGTCACCTCCGGGTGATGATTGAGGGCATTGTAGAGCGCGGGAACGCCCATAAAGATCGTCGGTTTGTACTTCTGGATCACGCTCAACAGATCGTCAATGTCGCGCGCGTTGGGGACGAGCGCGATCCGCGCGCCGAGCGCCATCGCAAAGCCGACCACCGTGATCAAGCCGTAGACGTGGAAGAACGGGATCGCGCCGAGGAATACTTCGTTGCTCACGTCGTCACCGTCGCGCCCAAGCAGGACAGCTCGGCATTGCAGCGTATTGGCAACCAACGCCTTGTGCTGCGACATCGCCGCTTTGGGCGTCCCGGTCGTCCCGCCGGTATATTGGAAGATGGCGAGATCACTCCCCAATACTTCGACCTCCGGCTTTTGTCCGGCGTACTGGATCAGCAAGTCCTGTAGCCAATAATCGCCGGGCTGCACTTCGGCGAGGAAATGCCCGTCTTTCTTCTCGCGTACCAGCGAGAACAAAACGCGCGCCAGCGGCGGCAGATACTCCTTTACGTTGGTCACGATGACCGTCTTGACCTTCGTGCCCGCCTGAATTTGTTTGATCGTGTCGTAAAACAGGGTCAGCGTGATGACGAATTCGGCGTCGCAGTCATCGATCTGGTCGCGCATCTTGCTGGGGGGGTAAGTCGGGTTGGTCGCGGCGACGATCCCACCTGCCTTGAGCGTGCCGAAGTAGGCGACCAAGAAGGCGGCAACGTTCGGCATCACGATGGCGACCCGATCCCCCTTCTTTAAGCCATGATCGACCAGCGCCGCGCCGAAGGCATCGGTTGCTTGATCAAGCTGTTCGTAGGTCAGCACATTACCGACACGACCGACTACCGGAAGGTGGGCGCTGGAGACAATTGCAGGATTAGTTGGGTATTTTTGGGCGCTTTCGCGCAGGAGTTGGAACAGTGGAATGTCTGGATAAGGTTCGAGGGAAATGGGTACGCCGGGATCGTAATACTTCGTCCATGGACTGTCACTATAACTGATCATAAAAGGCTCCGTAATATTAAAGTTCATCTTTCGTACCTTTGAATATGAGTATATTCGAATAGATATTAGATTGTCAATCGACCCCAGCGCCTATATAACGAAATGCGCCATTCGAGTAAGAAAAGGCGCATTTTACGGTCTGATTTGAGTGGTTTGGAGCGTTTAGCGCGACTCGGAGTTTACCGCCCACATCCGCCATTCGTCGGGGATAGTCGTGACGTGTCCATCGTGGGTAATACAGATGTGGCGGGTCTTTCCGGTGACGAGCAGGTCGCGACTTTCGGCGTCGACGATCTCGTAGGCGAAGGTCAGGGCGCGGCTCTTCATGTCTTCAATCCAGCAGCGC
This sequence comes from uncultured Chloroflexia bacterium, assembly GCA_963826685.1. Lineage (GTDB taxonomy): Bacteria > Chloroflexota > Anaerolineae > Aggregatilineales > Phototrophicaceae > Flexifilum. The sequence goes on from CAWGYC010000017.1 coordinate 1,031,631, forward strand.
ACCGTGATTAACTGCCCATAGACGGCTGGCTTGATATAACGCGCGTTGACCTCGGCGACCGTCAGGTAGCGCCCGCTGCGCTCGAAACTGGCGTAATCGCTGCCGCGCTGGCGAGCGTAGTTGCTGCGTCCTTCCTCAAAGTAGACGATGTAGCTGGCGTGATGAACGATGCCCATCGCGTCGGTTTCGGCGTAGCGGACGTAAAAAGTGTTCTCAATGACGATCCGCTCAGGCATTCTTGCTTTCCTTGACGCTGTGACGGCGTTCAAGCTCAGCGTAGACGTCGGCGAGCGTGATGTCCTTGATCGCCATCAGCACGAGAGTGTGATAGAACAGGTCACTCAGTTCGCCGATCTGTTCATCGCGGGGCTGGCTGAGCGCGGCGACGATCACCTCGCTGGCTTCTTCGCCGACTTTCTGAGCAGCGCGCGCGAGTCCGGCGTTGAACAGGCTGTTGGTGTAGCTGCCGGATTTCGGATTCTGTTTGCGATCTTGAATGATCGCTTCGAGTTCTGCCAGCATATCAGGCATGGATGACTTCCTCTAGCGTTCGATAAAAACAGGAAACGTTCCCGGTATGGCAGGCGGGTCCCGCCGGATCGACCAGAATAAGCAGTGTGTCGCCGTCGCAGTCGGCGCGGATCTCGCGGACGGTCTGGGTATTGCCGGAGGTCGCGCCCTTGTGCCAGAGTTCGGCGCGGCTGCGGCTCCAGAAAACAGTCTCGCCGCTGTCAAGCGTCTGCTGGAGCGATTCGGCGTTCATATAGGCGACCATCAAGACCTGCTTGGTCGTTGCGTCCTGCACGACCGCTGGGATCAGCCCATTATCATCCCATTTGAGCGAGTCAAAGTTCACAGCCGTTCCCATCCTTTGAGGCGTACCGGCACGCCTTGATCCGCTAGGTAGCGCTTGAGGTCGCCGATGCGGATTTCGTCGTAGTGAAAGAGCGTCGCCGCCAGCGCGGCATCGGCTTTGCCGACGGTCAGCGCCTCGCAAAAGTGCGCCATCGTGCCCGCGCCGCCGGAGGCGATCACCGGAATCGAGACGGCTTCGGCGACGGCGCGTGTCAATTCGAGATTATACCCCGCTTTCGTGCCGTCCCGATCCATGCTGGTGAGCAGGATTTCGCCCGCGCCGCGCTGCTCGACCTCGCGCGCCCAGTCGAGCGCGTCTTTCCCTGTAGGCACGCGCCCGCCGTTGATGAACACTTCCCACTTGCCGTCAATCCATTTGGGGTCAATGGCGACGACGATACACTGGCTGCCAAATGCCCACGCCCCCTGATTGATCAAGTCGGGTGTCTTGACGGCGCTGCTGTTGATCGACACTTTATCCGCGCCTGCCAGCAGGGTCGCGCGGATGTCCTCGATGGTGCGGATGCCGCCGCCGACGCAGAAGGGGATGAAGACGGCATCGGCGACATGGCGCACCATGTCGAGGGTGGTGTTGCGGGCTTCGTGCGAGGCGGTGATGTCGAGAAAGACGAGTTCGTCCGCGCCTTCGCGGTCGTAGATCGCCGCCTGCTCGACCGGATCGCCCGCGTCGCGCAGATCGACGAAGTTGACGCCCTTGACGACCCGCCCGTTGAGCACGTCGAGGCAGGGGATAATCCGTTTCGCTAACATGCTGCTGCTCCTTCTGCCGCTGCCAGCGCGTCACATAGGGAGAGGCGACGCTCGTAGAGCGCCATACCGATCACCGCGCCGGCGACGCTGCCGCTTGCCGCTAGCTGCCGGATTTCTTCAAGTGTGCTGACGCCGCCCGACGCGATCACCTGCAAGCCGGTGTCGCGCCCTAAGGCGACCGTTGCTTCGACATTGCTGCCGCCCAAGCTCCCGTCGCGGCTGACGTCGGTGTAGAGCGCGTGGACGACGCCGAGCGCACGCATCTGCAAGCCGAACTCGGTCGGCGTTAGGTCGGTCTTTTGCTGCCAGCCGTGAGTCGTGACGACGCCGTCGCGGGCATCGAGGGCGACGCCGATGTGCTCCGCCCCCCAACGGGCGACCGCCTGAGCGACGATCTCCGGCTGCTGCACGGCGACCGTCCCCAAAATCACGCGGGTCGCGCCGCGTTCGAGCGCCTCGAGCGACGTCGTCGAGCGTCCGCAGCCCACCGGCGAACTGCACCTTTCACGTCAAGTTGGGCGACGACTGCGAGGATCGTGCCGTTGTCGTTAGCGGTGGCGAGCGCGCCGTCGAGATTGACCATGTGAATCCACGCCGCGCCGTCGGCGATCCACTGGCTGCGCGGTGGCGACCGGATCGTCGCTGAAGACGGTTTGGCGATTCGGATCGCCTTCGCGCAGGCGAACGACCTTACCGCCGCGCAGGTCGATGGCTGGATAGATGATCACGAGGCGATCTCCAAGAAGTTGGTCAGCAGTTGCAGCCCGGTTTTCTGGCTCTTTTCGGGATGAAACTGGACAGCGTAGATATTGTCGCGCTGGACGCCGACGCAGAAATCCTCGCCATAGCAGGACGTGATCAGCACGTCGCCGGGGTTCGCCGGGACGCAGTAGTAGCTGTGGACGAAGTAGGCATAATCTTCAGCATCAATGCCCTTGAGCAGCGGCGTTTGCCGCGTCGGCGTCAGTTGATTCCAGCCCATGTGCGGCACTTTGAGGTTGGGGCGTTCGGGAAACCGGGTCACGCAACCGGGCAGCAGCCCCAGACCGGCATGGTCGCCCATTTCGTCGCTGGTCTCGAACAAGAACTGCATCCCCAAGCAGATGCCGAGATAGGGGACGCCGGTCATCACCGCGTCCTTGATCGGCTGGACGAGGTCTTGAGCGTGAAGCTGCTGCATCCCCGCGCCGAACGCGCCGACGCCCGGCAGGATGATCTTGTCCGCGGCGCGCAGGTCGCGCGCCGACTGGACGACGCGCATATTCTCGACGCCGAGATAGTTCAGCGCGTGGACGACGCTGCGCAGGTTGCCTGCGCCATAGTCGATGACCGCTAGCATAAGCACTACCTCCCTTTGCTCAAATAAAAAACCCCGCCGAGTGCGGGGTTTCTGGGTCACATGGAGACGGGACGCGCTGAATTACACCAACACCGGGTCGTTAGAACCATATTCGTGATGGTGATGATGAAACTGGCGGGTCATCTGCACAAATCCTATTCGAATAGATTGAGTATAACGAAGCGCTCAAGAGTTGTCAACGTTCGGCAAACCGCTACAATAGCAGGTCTCTGGAGGAAGCATGACGCAGATTATCGCACTGTTAACCGACTTTGGCACGACCGACGCTTACGTCGGCGTGATGAAAGGGGTGCTGCTGGGCATCGCACCTGACGCCCAACTGATCGATCTAACGCACGCCATCGAGCCGCAGAACGTCAAGCAGGCGGCATTTGTGCTGCTGAACAACTTTCGCTATTTCCCGACGGGCACGGTTTTCATGGTCGTGGTCGATCCGGGTGTCGGCAGTAATCGTAAGGCGATTGCCGTGCGCGCAGGCGACTACACCTTTATCGTCCCGGATAACGGCGTGCTGAGCTATGTCCTGCGCGACTTAGGTGAACATCAGGCGTTCGAATTGAGCGATCCGGCGTACCGGCTGAGCGGAACGAGCGCGACTTTTCACGGGCGTGACATTTTCGCGCCGGGAGCGGCGCACGTGGCGGCAGGGGTGCCGCTGAATCGGTTCGGCAGCGCGCTGGATCGCCTTGTCGAACTGCCTGAGCCGCTGCTCACCATTGAGGAAAATCGGCTTCAAGGCGAGGTGCTGCACGTCGATCATTTCGGCACAGCGGTGACGAGCATCGGCGGGCTGCGTTGGGCGTCGTCGGAGCAGCTCGTGCTCGATGCGCGGTTCGGCGACGGCACGTCACTGGGGCTGGCAGCGAAAAAAGCTGTCGTGATCGTCGGCGATCAAATGCTGCGGACGATCAAGCACACCTATGCCGAAGTCGCGCCCGGCGAGTCACTGGCGCTAGTCGGCAGCAGCGGTTATTTGGAACTCTCGATCAATCAGGGCAGCTTCACCGCGCAGTCCGGTGTTCGTATCGGCGACGCGGTGGAAGTGCAGCTAGGATAAAGCCGTGCAGCAGTTTGTCATCGAGGGTGGACACCCGCTCACGGGCACGATCCGGGCGAGCGGCAATAAGAATGCGGCGTTGAAGATGCTTCCAGCGTGCTTGTTGACCGACGAACCCGTGATCCTTCACAACATGCCGGATATCGGCGACGTGCGGACGCTGATCGCCATTATGCGGCGGTTGGGCGTGCAGATCGAGTGGTTGGATGCGAGCACGCTGCGGGTTCAGGCGAAGGGCGAGATCGGCTATGAAGTCGATGCGGCGCTGGCACGCAAGCTGCGGGCGAGTATTGTACTGGCGGGTCCGCTGCTGGCGCGCTGTGGGCGGGTTTATCTGCCGTCGCCGGGCGGCGATGCTATCGGCGAGCGGCGGCTCGACATGCACGTCTTCGCTTTGCGCAAGCTGGGCGCAGTGGTCGAGTTCAACGGTGCGTTCACGATGCAGGTGGATCGGCTGCGGGGGGCGGACATCCTCTTAACTGAGGCGAGCGTCACCGCGACCGAGAACGCAATCATGGCAGCGGCGCTGGCACAAGGCACGACCGTGATCAACAACGCGGCGGGCGAACCCCACGTTCAGGACTTGTGCACCATGCTGGTTGGTATGGGTGCGAATATCGACGGCATCGGCTCGAATCGCCTGACGATTCAGGGTGTCGAGCGGCTGCACGGCGGCGAGGCTCGTATTGGCGCGGATTATATGGAAGTCGGCAGCTTGATCGGCGCGGCGGTGATGACAGGCGGCACCATCACGATCCAGAATGCCGACCCACAGTATCTTGCTATGATCGCGCTGGTATTCGAGCGGCTCGGCGTTCATTGGGGCACGGACGGCGACTCGGTGGTCGTCCCGACGCATCAGCCGCTCACTGTCGTGCCTGATCTCGGCAACCGCATCCCGATAATCAAAGCGCAGCCGTGGCCCGCGTTCCCGCCGGATTTGATGAGCATTGCGCTGACCGTCGCCACGCAGAGCGCTGGAGCGGTGCTGTTTCACGATTGGATGTACGAGAGCCGCTTCTTTTTCACCGATAAGCTGATGCGGATGGGCGCGCGGATCACGCTCTGCGATCCGCATCGGGTGCTGGTGCAGGGTCCCACCGCGCTGAAAGGCGTGCCGTATATCAGCAGCCCGGACATCCGGGCAGGGATGGCGCTGCTGCTGGCGGCGCTGGCGGCGAAAGGCGAAACGCGGATCGCCAATATCCAGCAGATCGACAAAGGTTACGAGCACATCGAGGACAAACTGACGGCGCTGGGTGCGAACATCGTTCGCATCAACGTCGGTGAGTTGCCGCAAAGTGAAGCCGCACCAGATATGGTTTGAAGGTCACCAATCGCCGGCGTAGGCGACGTCGTAGGGCGCAGCCGTCCGCACGATCCGCGCCCGGCGCAGTTCGTTCAACTGGCGGATGTGCAGCGAGTCGTGCGCGACCCATGAGGCGAACATGTCGCCCGCTTTCATGGTGCGGTAGGGAGTCGTGTAGGGTGCCTCCCAGTTCGGGTTGTTCAGACTGCGCAGCCAATCGAGCGACTTAGCGCGCTCGGCGACCAAACCCTCGAACACTTCTTGCAGATCGCGCGCGTTGTAACGGCGCGTTGTCACGTTTCCTTCCGTGTCGTTGGGTGCGAACGGCTCGCTGGGGCGGTGCAGCATGATGTCGAGGCGCGGACGGAAGTCCTCGCGTTCCTCGTCGTAGAGATGGCACACGACTTCGAGGATTGACCACGAGTCAGGCGATGGCTTGATCTGCGCTTGTTCCTGCGTGACGCCGACGAGCAGCGCGCGGACAATCTCGATGCCGTGCGCGAGTTCCCCGTAGAGTGTCTCGAAGTCCATCAGCCTACACCATTCCCATTAGTGCCGCTGCTGTTGCTGCCGTTCCCGACTTTAGGCGCGGCAGTCGTCGGGATGCTGGTGCCGGTATCGAATTCCATCAGCATGGCGTGATACCGTTCGCGGTAGAGCTTGGCGCGCTCGCGTTCGAGATCCCAAAGGCGGTTGATCCCGTCTTGCAGCGGTGGGAACAAGCCTTCCATATCGGAAATTCGCTGGACGAAGCGTTCAAATTCCTTGTCGTGCAGCCGCCACACTTCGTCGTTAGAGAGCGTGAACTGCTTCCAGCGCTTCTGATCGTCAGAGCGCCAGTCATTCCATTCTTGACGGAACCGCTCCTCGCTGAGGCGCTGCATCTCGGCGACTTCGTTGATCCGGCGCTCTAGGCGGTCGCCGATGCGCTCGAAATCGTCGATGATCTTCTTCATGTCGCGGTAGGCTTCCGCCCACGTCTCGAAGCGTTCAATGTTGCGCTGTATTTGGCTGTCCTGCTCGCCGAAGCGGTCAAGCAGCGCCTTAACCTGCTGCTCGCGCTGCTGGTCGATCAGCGTTTGCTGGTCGATGAACTGCTGAATCTGCTCACGGCGGTCACGGTCGCCGGCACTAACGTCCTGAACTTTGCGCTCGTTGCGCAGCGAGAGTTCTTCGATCAGGGTGAGCTTGGGCTTGAAGCCGTCGATCACTTTGCGGACTTCAGGGAGTTCGGATTCGACTTCGGAGAGGCGCCGCGCATCTTGGCGGCGCTGTTCCTCAAGGAAGGCAAGACGGCGATCCGGCTCCTCAAGCCGCTTGAACAGATCATCGACACGCTGCTGCACGTTAGCGACCGTCCCAGCAATGCGATCCTTTTCGACATTGATCGCCGGGAGTTCGGTCGTCTGCCGTTCGAGCTTGCCGAGCTTTTCGTTCATGTCGCGCACGGGACGGGCAACCGCTTCGCGCGCGAGTTCGGCGCGGCGTTCGGCTTCGCGTTCGGCAGTCAGCCGCTTCGCTTCAACTCCCTCGATCATCTGCTGCATCTCGCGGCGGAGTTGATCGATCATTTCGGCATCGCGCCCGGTTGCGCTGACTTCACCGCGCAGCACGGTTTGATCCAACTCGATACTGTTGAGGCGCTTATTCAGGGTTTCGACGGTTTCTTGCTGCTGGGCAAGACGCTCCTGTAAGGTGGCTATCGTGGCTTTATCACGGCGACGTTCTTCGTCGAGCCATTCAATCATGCGTGCGGCTTGGTTTACGTCCACAACGCCCTCCGCTCATTCTCTGACCTTTATGCCCGGATTATAGCACAACGCCGATCTGTCCTGTGGTAGCAATTGCTCTCGGCGAAATGGTCGCTGGTGTATAATCTGATGAATAGATGAGTGGCTTTCCGGCAGCCAAAAGCTGCTGCCGGACAAAGCGAGGGACCAAAGGTGGGACCGCACGACTCGATGAGCAAAACGAAACCCGACGAGCAAAGTCGCGCCGTGTTTGACAACTTGTTCACCACGAGCGCTGGCGAGGGGCGTGAGATCAGCGAACTGCGGGCTGAACTGCTCGACGCGCTGTTCGACCAGATGCCGATTGGCATGGCGGTCATTGACCGCGATATGAAGCTGCTGCGTGTTAATCCGTCGTGGCGCGCATCCTTGCAGCGGTATGCGCCCCTGAGCGATCTTCAGGGTAAGACGGCGCTGTTTGACCTATTCCCCGACGACCGCCAGCGCTTTCAGCCGACCTTAAGTCAAGCCTTCGATGGAAAGATTATCCGCACCGAAGCAGTGGCGATGCAGCGCGATGGCGTGGTCTCGTATTGGGACGTGGTGGTTACGCCGCTGCGCCACACCGATACGATCAACACGCTGCTGATCGTCGTCGTCGATGCCTCGGATCGGGTGTTCGCTAATCGCCTGCTTGAGGAGAAAGAAGCGCAGTACCGGAGCATTTTTGAGTCGACCAGCGACGGCGTGATCATCCACGACGCGCAGGGCATAATCGTCGAGGCGAATCCCGCCGCCTGCGCAATGTATGGTTACACCTACGACGAGATCATCGGCAAAGCGAGTTCTGAGCCATTTATGGCGGCGTTGGATGAAGTCTTGCACGGCTCGTCGGTCGATTTTCAAACCGTGCGCTATCGCAAGAACGGCGAGCCGTTCAACGTCGAGGTGCGGGCGACGCTGTTCACTTATCGCGGCGAACCACACATGCTCTCGGTCGTGCGTGACATCACTGAGCGGGTGCAAGCCTATCAGATGCTGGAACAGCGCGTTGCCGAACGCACGCGCGAACTTTCGATCCTGCTGACCGCCTCGAATAACATCACGGCGACGCTGGAGCTTGAGCCGCTGCTCGACAAGATTCTGGACGAACTGAAGGCGGTGATCGACTTCAGTGGTGCAGCGGTGCTCACGGTCGCGGATGAGAACATCTTGAAAGTGCTGGTCTACTGCGGACCCATTCCAGAGGGCGAGCTTCAGCGCGAGTGGACATTTGAGGACAACGTCGCCAACGCCTCGGTCATTACCGGCAAGACGCCCGTGCTCATCTCGGACATGAGTGCGGATACACCTATGGCGGCTGCCTTTCGTAAAGCAGGTGCTGGCACTGGGAGCCTAGATTACATCCGCTCGTGGATGGGCATTCCGCTGATTGTGCGCGAGCGTGTCATCGGGATGCTTGGCTTTGACAGCGAGACACCCAACTACTTCAACCAGCATCACGCGAATCTGGCGCTGGCATTTGCTAATCACGCGGCGGCGGCGATGGACAATGCCCGACTCTACGAAGAGGAGCAGGAACGTCGCTATGAGACGGAGCAGCGGCGGCGCGTCGCCGAGGGGCTGCGCGACATTCTGACGATCATCAACTCCAACCGTTCGCTCGAAGCGATTCTCGACTACATCGTCGCGCAAGCAGGGCGGCTGCTGGGGACGGATAGCATCGCTATTTACGAGTTTCAGCGCGACGAAAATGTCCTGACTGTGCAGACGTCGATTGGATTGGATCAACAAATTATGAGCCGTTTGCGTGTTCCGTTTGGGCGGGGAGCGGTCGGGCGCGCGGTGGCAGAACGGCACCCGATCTGCATTCACGATTTGATGACGCTCGATCTCCCGGATGACGAGCAGTACAACAGCGTGATCGCCATGCTGTCGAGACGGTATAAGGCGCTGCTCGCTGTGCCGTTGATCGCCCGCGATGAGGTCTACGGCGGCATGGTGGTGTACTACCCGCAAAAAGATGACTTCAGCGATGAAGAGATTCAACTGGTCGTTGCGGTCTGCGATCAGGCGGCGCTGGCAATCGACAACGCGCGACTGCGCGCTCAGGCGGCGCAGGCAGCCGTCGCCGCCGAACGCTCGCGGCTTGCCCGCGACCTGCACGATGCCGTAACGCAGACCTTGTTCTCCGCCAGCTTGATCGCTGAAGTACTGCCGCGCTTGTGGGAGCGGGATCGTGATGAGGGGTTGCGTCGCCTTGCCGATCTGCGCCAATTGACGCGCGGCGCGTTGGCGGAGATGCGGACACTGCTGCTCGAACTGCGTCCGGCGACGCTGGTCGAGGTCGAACTCCGCGACTTGCTGCGCCAGTTGAGTGAAGCGCTGGTTGGTCGCGCGCGAATTCCGGTGAATCTACATGTGGAGGGACAGCCGCGCTCGCTGCCGCCCGACGCCCAGATCGTCTTTTACCGGGTCGCTCAAGAAGTCCTTGAACAACGTGTTTAAACATGCCGAGGCGAGCGCGGTCGACATTTACCTGACGTATACCGACGATGACATCTGCTTGATCGTGTCGGATAACGGGCGCGGCTTCGACCCCGCGCACGTCGCCGCCGAGCGGCTCGGTCTGAATATCATGCGGGAGCGCGCCGAGGGCATCGGCGCGGAGTACGCGGTCGAAAGCCATGCGGAGGGTGGGGCACGAGTGACTTTGAGGTGGTCTGAGGGGGAAATCGATGGATAAACACAACCGGATTCGCGTTTTCATCGTCGATGATCACGCGATGGTACGCAGCGGCTTATCGGCGTTTTTGCTCGCTTACGACGATCTTGAATTGGTCGGCGAGGCGTCGACTGGCGAGGAGGCGGTGCGGAAGTGCGCCGAGATCGCCCCCGACGTCGTGCTGATGGACTTGATGATGCCGGGGATGAACGGCGCGGAAGCGACCCGCGCCATCCGCCAGCGCTGCCCCGACGTGCAGGTGATCGCCCTGACGTCGTTTAAAGAGGACGACCTGATGCAGAAGACGCTCCAAGCCGGGGCGATTGGCTACCTGTTTAAGAACGTCTCCGCCGAGGAACTCGTCAACGCAATCTACGCGGCGAAGGCAGGGCGTCCGGCGCTCGCACCGGAAGCGGCGCAGGCACTGATTCACGCGGTGACGCAGCCGCATCGCGTCGGATTCGACTTGACCGAACGCGAGCGCGAGGTACTGGCGCTGATGGCAAAAGGCTTCAACAACCCGCAGATCGCCGAGAAGCTGGTGATCAGCCGCTCAACGGTCAAATTCCACGTCAGCAGCATCCTGTCGAAACTTGGCGTCACCAGCAGGACGGAGGCGGTTGCGCTGGCTTTGCAGCAGCACCTAGTCACCTGACCAGTTTCGAACTAACCAAACGGTGCATTCAAACTCCCCCCATTTGCGTGACGGCATTTGAGGGGAGTTTTTGTATTCTAAGGAGGGTAAGCAAAAAAGAATTTTCTGACGCGGCAAACTACCGGGTCTCGCAGCAAAGGAATACCAAGATGCTTTCACAAATCGAAAAAGACCAGATGATTGCGCAAGACCGTGAGCGAGCGCTGCGGGTGATGGCTGGCGATCAAGATGCTTTCAGCGACCTTGTGATTGAGTACGAGCGCGCCGTTTACAACTTGACCTACCGGATGCTCGGCGACCACGTCGAAGCCGAAGATGCCGCTCAGGAAGCCTTCTTACGCGCCTACACCAACATCGAACGCTACGATACGACGCGCCCGTTCCGCACGTGGGTGCTCTCGATTGCCTCGCACTACTGCATCGACCTCATCCGCAAGCGCCGTATGAGTTGGCTGTCGCTCGACGACTTGCTGCCGAGACAAGTTGATGGCGGCGATTGAGCACCGCTCGATTGAAGACCTCACCATCGACGGCGAACGCGAGCGCACCGTTCAGGAAATGCTGCGGTTGGTCAAGCCGGATGAGCGCGCGATCATCGTGCTGCGCTACTGGTACGACCTGTCTTATGAGGAAATCGCCGAAGTGCTCGATACTAACGTAGGCGTGGTTAAATCACGGCTGTTCCGGGCGCGGCAGGCGTTCGCGAACCGGCTCAAGGTTCACGAAATGGGTTTCTCTTATGGCTTCGCCGGCGCAGCAAGCTAGGCGAGTAGGCGAAGATGCACTTTATTCTTGCCGACGACCAGTTCGACGTGCGGCAGGCGCTCATCTGCCTGCTAGAGAACGAGGTCGACTACGAACTCGTCAGCGAAGCGAGCAATGCGGATGAACTACTTACGTGGTTGACCAGCGCTTGCCCCGATTTGCTGCTGCTCGATTGGGAACTCTCTGGAATGAAGGGGCGCGATCTCTTGACGAATGTGCGGGCACTCTGCCCCCACGTCAAGGTGATCGCGCTCAGTGGTCGTCCTGAAGCCCACGAGGAAGCACTGGCGGCGGGTGCTGACGGCTTCGTCAGCAAAGGTGATCCACCGGACTGCCTGCTCACGGCGATCCATACGATAGCGCCGCCGGGCGCTGCTTAGCTGCCGGATGCGCTCATCTCCCCCATTCAATTTGACAAAGCGAAACCGCGTCACTACTATAATTCTCTCACGAAAGTGCAGGGAGGATGAAGCGATTATGCAGGAATGCGAACACGTCAAGCAGATTCAAACGCGGACGCCCCGCGCGAAGGGCTGTGAAGAATGTATGAAGATGGGCGACACGTGGGTGCATCTCCGCGTCTGCCTGATCTGCGGACACGTCGGCTGTTGTGACTCGTCGAAAAACAAGCACGCGACCAAGCACTTCCACGAAACCGGGCATCCGATGGTGATGTCGCTGGAGCCGGGTGAAGAGTGGGGCTACTGCTATGCTGACGACATCTTCTACGAAAAAATCTAGCGGCGCTGCGGAAATTATCAGGCGGATCAAAAACAGCGTGCATCTGCTCGCTGTTTTTGTTTACGACTTACTCCAAGAGTAGGCTAGTCGTATATTTGATCTCCGTCAGGACGATGCTGGTTGAAATCCGCGCGATGCCCGGAATCGGCGTCAGATTCTCCATCAAAAAGCGTTCGAGTTCCTTGCGGCTGTGGACGGCAACCTTGATCAGATAGTCGTATTCGCCGGTGATGAAATAGCATTCGAGCACTTCGGGCATCTGCGCTACGGCATCACGAAACAGATTGATATTCTGCATGTGGTGCGCTTCGAGCGTCACCGTTATCAGGCAAAGGATGTCATAGCCGACTTTCTCGCGGTCGAGGATAGCGGCATACTGGCGCACGTAGCCTAGCTCCTCTAGCCGCTTGATGCGCGCGTGAACCGCAGGTGGCGACAGTGAAATCCGGCGTGCCAGTTCGACATTGCTAATGCTGCTGTCGTTTTGCAGTTCGGTCAGGATCGCCTTGTCGGTGTCGTCGAGATCAAGGCTGTAGTCTTTCATGAGAGGCGCTTTCGTCTGTGCCGAAGGTCGTGCCCGGCTTTGAATCCAACGCCGACAAGCTAAGGTGAACCGCGAAACTCGAGTGGCTAGCCAACGTTTGCCTTTATTGTACCGAGTTTCACGGATTATCGGCACTTCTACGTGAAGTGGTAACATGCGAACACTTACCATTGATTCATGCTGCCTTGTATCTCGCGCTGGCTAAAGGCGTTACAATTAGGCAACAGTGATTAAAGGAAGCTCGCTATGTACTTTGATCGGGAGCAGCTTGAGCAACTTGAAGCAGCACGACTTGCCCCCTATGCCCTCCGCAGCGGCGACAGTGCCGGACGTTGTTACCCGGAAGCGGAAGCCGCTTACCGGACCGCGTTCCAGCGCGACCGCGACCGCATTATCCACTCGGCGGCATTCCGGCGGCTTGAGTACAAAACGCAGGTCTTTGTCAACGACGAGGGCGATTACTACCGCACGCGCTTGACCCATACGCTCGAAGTCGCCCAGCTTGGGCGGACAATTGCGCGAACGCTGGGCGTCAACGAAGACCTCGTCGAAGCGATCTGCCTCGCGCATGATCTCGGACATCCGCCTTTCGGTCACGCTGGCGAGGACACCCTTGATACGCTGATCAAGGACAAAGGCGGCTACAATCATAATCATCAGAGCTACCGCGTGGTGACGCAGTTGGAGCGTCGCTACCCCGACTTCCCCGGCTTGAATTTGACCAAAGAAACCCTCGGCGGGCTGGCGAAACACGAGACGGAGTACGATCACCTTGTCGAGATCGCCGGGCTTGATCCGACGACACGCGGCAGCCTCGAAGCGCAGATCGCCAACATGACTGACGAACTCGCCTATAACGCGCACGACCTCGACGACGGACTGAATGCCGGGCTGCTCATGCCGACCGAGCTAAATCAGCTTGAGATTTGGCGGCTGTTGTGCGACCGGCTGAGCTGGCACGGTGAAGTGATGGACGAATTGACGCGGCATGGTTTCATCCGCGAATTGATCGGGCTGCTGGTCAATGACGTGCTCCAGACTACCGAGGCGCGTCTTGAGCAGTTGCAGCCGCAGAAGTCCGAAGACATCGAGCGCCAGCCCGCCAACATCGTCGCCTACAGCGAAGCGATGGCGGCGCTGGTCAAACCCCTGAAGGCGTTTCTCTTTGCGAATATGTATTACAGCTTCCGGGTCGTGCGTATGAAGAAACGGGCACAGCGCATCATTGAGCAGGTGTTTGCGACTCTGCTTGAGGATCGGCGTCAGCTTCCTCCAGAGTGCCTGACCGAGATGGGAGATCGCTCAATCGAGCGTGTGATCGCCGATTACATCGCCAGTATGACCGACCGCAGCGCTGTGCTAGAATACCGCCGGTTATTCGATCCGCTCATGCGACCCTGAGGAAACGTTCGATATGGCAAACGAAACCGTGCTCAACGGGCGTTATCGGCTCGTCGCTCAGCAGGGCAGCGGCGGCATGGCTGTCATCTATAAAGCAATCGATCAGGCACTAGGGCGAACCGTCGCCGTCAAAATCCTGCGTCCGAGCCTGACCAACGATCCGGCATTTCTGGCGCGCTTTCGCAATGAGGCGCGCAGCGTCGCCAACCTCGCTCACCCAAACATCGTCACCGTTCATGACGTTGGCAGCGATGGACCCACGCATTACATCGTCATGGAGTTCATCGAGGGCACCGACCTGAAGCGGATCATCAAGGCGGAAGGCGCGCTGGACATCGACCGCGCGCTCAATCTCGCGATTCAAATCTGCGGCGGGATCGGCTTCGCGCATCGCGCGGGTCTGGTTCACGCCGACGTGAAACCGCAGAACATGCTCGTCACCAACGAGGACGTGGTCAAGGTGACTGACTTCGGCATTGCGCAGGCGCTCAGCGATGCACAACCCGGCGAGCGACAGCAGGTCGTATGGGGTAGTCCGCACTATTTTGCGCCCGAACAGGCGCGGGGCGAGAAGCCGACACCCGCCTCGGATGTCTACTCCATCGGCATCGTGATCTTTGAGATGCTAACAGGTCGCCTGCCCTACACCGGCGCGAACCAGCAGGAATTGGCGCTAGCGCACATCCGCGACCGCATCCCGATGGTGACAGAGTTCAATCCGAACGTGCCCGAACCGCTGGCGCGGATCGTCTACAAGACGATGAGCAAAGAACCCGCCGCCCGCTATCGGATGGCGGATCAATTGGGGCACATTCTCGCCAGTTACCGGGATCGCGGGCACGAGGAGTCGGCTCAACCCCAGCGGACGCCGCTGCCGAGCCAGCCGATCATACCAAGCCAACCGCCGCCGCAGAGTTCAATTGTGCCGCCGCCACCGCCTCCCACATGGCAGCAGCCGACGTGGCAGCAAGCATCGGGTCAGCAGCGCCCGCCGCTGCCGCAGGGTATGGAGCCACAGCCGACGCAGCGTTACGACCTTGCGCCCGTCGCACCGTCAAGCTATCAAGCTGGACGTCCGCAGCAGCCGTCACCGTTCGCGGCGCAGCAGCACAGCGGCAACACCAGCCAGTTATTTCCGTCGCAGTACAATTCGCGCCCACTGCGACAGGATACGCCGTCTCCGCTCGACGTGGTGACCATCCTGCTGGCGATTTTGGCGTTTTTCTCGGTGGCGTGCTTAATTCCGCTCTACATCGCGGTGTTTCAGGCGCGGCTTGGCTGAGCCGAATCAGGGTGGTCCGGTCATTGACGGGACGCTGGAATAAACGCTGTAGCTTTCGAGGGTGACGGTCGCTTCGCCGTCGTCGGTCGCAAAATAGACGCCGATCTTGCCCGCGTCGAGCGTGGCATCGCTGACGCTGACGACGCGCAGGCTGTTGACGTAGCCGCTGATGAAATCCGCAAGAATCGTGACCGTGAGTTCGTTGTTCTCGCCCAGCGGATGCACGGCGTTGTTTGGCGTCCAGTTCTCATCGGCTTCACGCAGTTCGTGCCACACGCCATCGGTGCGCACCCAAATACTGTAGCGCCCCATACCATCAACCGCGAACACGTTGTAATTGTCCTCATCGTGATAACGAAAGACGATCCCGTAAGCACTCGACGGCTGGCTTGACGGTTCGAGCCGCCCGACCATCCCAATCGCCATGCTTTTGTAGATCGTATCCGTCTGGACGATGCTCGTTTCGGCGGTGAAGGAACGGGTATTCCGCATCTGGTAATGCCCGTCGGGGGTGAACTGGCGCGTGAGAAACTCGGTACCGGCAGTCGACCAATAGGCGTTGTGCATATCATCGGCGGCGAAGGTGCTGGCGAAGTAGGGGTTCGAATCGGTCATGCTGGGCACATTCGCCGCTATGGTTGGGATGACCGCAGTCGATTCGGCAGGGTAATTGTGCATGCCGCGCTCGTTGAGGAGCAAAACGGTGAGCAGCACGACGGTCGCCGCGACCACTGTCACGAGCAGCGCTGAAGTGCGCGGATTGGCGCGTGCGGCGTGCGAGAGGGTCACGAACAGGCTGGTCGATCCGCTTGTCGACGTCTTCACCACCGGGATCAGCTCCTGTGAGGGCAGGATCGTCGTCCGTTCGTGATCTGGCGTATTCGAGGTTGCTTGGAAGGCTTCTAGGAACTCGGCGGCGCTTTGATAGCGATCATCCGGGTTCTTGGCAAGGGCTTTGCGCATGAACAAATCGTAGCGGGTGGCGCCAATGAAGTCGGAGATGTGCGGCGGTGTCTCGTTCAGGTGCTTGAGCATCACCGAGAGGCTGTTGTCATCGACGAAGGGAGGGCGACCTGCCAACATCTCGAAGACGATGATGCCGAGCGCGTAGAGATCGGTGCGTGCATCACCGGCTTTACCGCTTGCTTGCTCCGGCGCCATATAGATCGGCGTGCCGGTCGAGACGCCATCCTGCGTCAGCCGGTTGCTCTGAATCATGCGGGCGATGCCGAAATCGGTGAGGACGGCGTCGCCGGTTTCGTTGAGGAGGATGTTGCCGGGTTTCACGTCACGGTGAACCATCCCGCGCGCGTGGGCGTAGCTTAAGGCGTTGGCAATGTTGGTGACGAGCCGTAACACCCGTTCGCGGGGCAGATGCTCACCACGCTTCGCGAGACTGTCAAGATAGTCCGCCAAGGTTTGCCCCGGCACGTAGGACATGACCATGTAGTAGAGCGGAACACCTTCGCGCTGGCTGACCTTGTAATCGTAAAGCTGGACAATGTTCGGGTGGTTGAAGCTGGCGATGAATTTGGCTTCACGCTCGAAACGCTCCTTGAAGGTCGGGTCGTCGGCGAGATGCTCGTGCAAAATCTTGATCGCCACCAGCCGTTCAAGGTTGGTGTCCCATGCCTTATAGACGCGCGCCATCCCGCCCGAACCGAGTCGTTCGCGGAGTTGGTAGCGGTCTAGCTGACCATTGGCAAGGTCGATCATGAACTCCGTCTCCAAGCGAGCGCACTTGCTCAACTGCAAGCGGGTGTGCGACGGCGGGCGACCCATCCGGCACCGCTCTCTAAGCGCATTATACCCCTAGCTAAGTTTTCGTCACGAGCACCCGATTTAGATTTAGGCACGAATAGATTAAGGAAACGTAACGGTTTTGTGCATTTAGGGCGGCTAGGTTATACTTTTGTATCATGAACAGCGCGCGCGTTCGTCTCCTGCTCGGTTTGGCGGTTGCTGCCGTCCTCTTGGTCGGCGGAGCGGCGCTGGCTCAAGTCCCCGCGCCAACGCCGACGCAGCCCGCAGTAGCTCACGTCCTCTTCGCACCGATGACGTTTTCGGTCGAGATCGACCCCAGCCTGTACACGAATCCGTTCGATTCGGCTGACATTGAGCTGGTTGGAATCTTCACTGCTCCGTCGGGACGGCAGGTCGTGATCCCCGGTTTCTGGATGCAGCCTTATACCGATACCTGTGTCGAACCTTGCCTAGTCGAGAATTTGCAGCCCTCCGGCGATCCAGTGTGGCAGGTACGTTTCGCGCCCGACGAAGTCGGCGACTGGTCCTATATCCTCCAAGTCAGCGACGACGGCACGATCAGCAGCAGCCAAACTGGCGAATTCTCGGTCGAGCCGTCGGATCGCCCCGGCTTCATCCACGTCAGCGCCAACCAGCGCTATTTCCAATACGACGCGGGGCAGTCCTACTTCCCGATTGGGCATAACCTCAATTGGTCATGGGATGCGGGCGGCGGATTGGTCGCTTACCGCCAATGGTTGACCGACCTGAGCGCCAGCGGCGGGAATTACGCGCGGCTGCTGATTGACGATCCGTTCTTTATCGGTTTGGAGTGGAACAGCGCGGCAGGTGATTATCGCGCGTCGCAAAAAGAAGCCGCGCGGCTTGATACGATCCTCGACATGGCGGCGGAATACGGCGTCTCGCTGCAAATCGTCGTGCTCTGGCATCAAGCGCTCATCACCTATCAAGGGCTGCCGGTCGTCCCGCCGGAGAATCCAGCGCGCCCCGACACCAGCGCCGATTGGGACAACTACGGTTACAACGTCCTCAACGGCGGACCGCTCAGCGGACCCGGCGTGTTCTTCGCGTCCGAGCAGGCACAAGATTTGTTCCGGCGGCGGCTGCGTTACATCGCGGCGCGCTGGGGTTACAGCCCGCAGATTTTCGCTTGGGAGATGATCGACGAGATCGACCACACGACCAACTACAACGCGCAGACGGCGGCGGCGTGGCTGCAAACGATGGCGGGCTATCTGCGGCAGGTGGATCAAAACCGCCACCTAATCACGGCTGGCAGCCGTGACTTTGACCCGACTATCGTGGACAGCCCCGTGCTCGATCTGACACAAGCACGCTTCTACCAGCGCCGCCCGTTCGAGACGGTCGCCGATCAGGTCGTCGGCTCGGTCGATGCTATCCGCCAGAATCTCGAAGCCGCGAACGTACCGACGCTGCTGACCGCTTTCTCGCTCAACCCTTGGTTCGAATCGACCGCTGAAGACGCCAAAGGGATCAGCGTGCAGACGACGATCTGGGCGTCGGCATTCTCCGGGGCAGGCGGCAGCGCGATGTCGGCTTTTGGCGAGACTTACGTCGTCCCGCAGGAACTTCAGCGCTACTATCCCCCGCTGGCGGCGTTCGCTTCAGTGGTGGATTGGGCACAGCTTGATTTGAAGCCCGCCGATGCCGCACTACTGGCGGACGATGACTCGCTTTACCAATCATTGCAGATCAACAATTTCTTGCGTCACTACGGTGAGCCGAATGCCGATCCGGCGACTCATCTGATCACGTCGGACGGCGTCGTGCCGGACGCGGCGACGGTATCGAGTTACCTGTACGGACAGCTTTACAATAAGGCATGGCATCAGCCTCAGCAGTATCGTGTGGCGATTTCCCACCCGACCACCTTCGAAGCGCGCGTGCGCTCGACCTCGACGCAGGCAGGCGCGCGATTGGTGATACAGGTGGATGGTAAGACTGCCGCCGAACTCGTGCTCGATGCCGGGGCGAAGGACGTAGCGCTGCGCGTGCCGCTGACCGTCGGCGAGCACACGATCACCCTCGAAAATCAGGGTGACGACTGGCTCCAGCTTGACTCGTTGAAAATCGGTGCCTTTAGCGCTCCCGTGCGCGTCTTGACGCTGCGCGACGCCGATGCTGGCGTGGCGCTGTCGTGGCTGCAATATCGGAGCTATACGTGGGATCGGCTGGACGAGCCGCGCCCTCCGCTTCTGTTTCGCTATCGCCTCGACGGAATGCCGGTTGGTCGCTATGCCGTCGAATTGTGGAGTCCCTTGACCGGAGCGGTGATCGGTCAGGAACTCACGACTGTTGGGACTGATGGCACGCTCAGCGTCGACCTTGTGCCGATGAGCGACGAACTGGCGCTGCGCGCGGTGCGTCAGACCAACGAACTGCCCACGGCAACGTCAATTCCATCGTCCACGCCGATTCCGTCGCTGACGCCGACGACGTTCTCGATAGAGACCAATACACCGCTGCCAACGTCCACGCCAAGCGATACCGCTACGCCGACGCCGACCAGCACGGCTACGGCGACGTTCACGGCTACGCCGACCTATACCTATACGGCGACGCCAGCGCCGACTCACACGCCAACCGACACCGATACGCCAACGCTCACCGCAACGCGACGTCCGACGCGAACGGCGCGCCCAACCACGACGCCAGCGCCTTCGGCTACGTCGACTGATCTCCCGACAGAAACGAATCGTTCGACCTCGCGAACCGCCCCGTAATCGCCTTGCCCGGCGCGAAAAATCAAACTTTGCTATACTGCAAATATCACTTAGCGAAGGGCGTGAGCAGCCAATGGCAGCACGACTGACGAACCGAACAGAACGGCTCATCAAGATGGAGGAGTTGTTGTTTCGGAACGCTTCCGGGTTGCGGGCAGTGGAACTTGCCGAGGCGTGTGGTGTCGACCGGCGGACGGTCTACCGCGATTTATCGCTGCTAACCGAGGTCGGCGTTCCAGTGCAGCAGAAAGAGGGGCGGTTCTGCCTTGAGCGCGAGCAGTATCTTGCGACGCTGCGTTTGAGCTTCAACGAGACGGTGGCGCTGCTGCTCGCTGCTGCCGTGTCACGGCAGGGCAATCCGCACCTCAGTACGGCGATGGCAAAGCTGACCCAATCGCTGCCGGACTCGGTTGCCGCGCACGCCAACGTCCTAACCGAACTTTCACAGCAGCACGCCGCCGATGCCCCGCGCGCGGCACTGCTCGATTTGCTGACTCGCGCTTGGGGCGAGCAGCGCTGCATCAAAATCTGGTATCGCAGCCGGGATATGATCAAAGTCCGCGCCCGCGAAATGTCGATCTACTTCATCGAACCCAAGCCAAGTGGGGCAGTCTATATCGTCGGCTTCGACAGCCACGCCAGTCGCGTTCGAGCTTTCAAGCTCAGCCGGATTCAGCGGGTCGAAGTGCTGCCGACGACTTACGAAATGCCGTTCCACTTTGATACCAAACGCTACCTGTTCTATCTGCGCGGCGCGGCGAAATCAATCACTAACCACAGCGACGATCACAGCAGCGTCTAGGGCGTGGCATTAGCGAAGATCAGCGCCAGCAGGTCGAATGCCGGGCGCGCTGCTCCGGCGGGATTGAGCAGGCTGTAGTAGCAGGCTTCAGGATTTTCCGGCTGAGCGGCGCAGCCATTCAAGTTGTAGTCAACCATCACCCCGACATACCCCAACTGAGCGCCAAGTTCAAAGCCGCGTGCAAGGTACTGCGCCTGTTGTTCGAGGCTGTTGTAACTCACGTAAGCGCTGTTGTGCGGCGGTGCGGACGTATCCTCGCTGGTTCCCCAACCGAAGCGCGTCACCCAGATGAGCTTACTTTCATCCCCGTACTTAAGCATGATGGCGTGGTAGTCCGCCAGCGTGTCGAGGAAGTAGAAGCTCGGATGCCCGTAGTGAGACGGGACACCTTCCGGCGCGACGCAGCAGGTCGCATCGGGCGGATTGGCGAAGCCATAGGGGTGCGCGCCGACAGCATCGCTGAACTGCGTCAGCCCTTGCGCGTAGAGAGCGTCCAGATACACGCGGTCGTCGATGGCGTTGATGCCGTCGTTGAAGCCGGTCGGCGCCAGCCCCGCGCTGATCACGACGGCTGCCGGATCGACCGCTTTGATGGCTGCATAGGCGCTGGCGAGCAGATCGGCGTAGACCTCAGCGCTGATGGGGAAAAAGGCACTGTTCCATTCGCGGCGTAAATTCGGCTCGTTCCAGATTTCATACGCTTGCACGCGACCGGCATAATGGGCGGCGAGTTCGCCAGCGAATTGGGCGAACAGGGCTAAATCATCGGGTGGTCCGTTCTCGACGTGGCTGGATCGCGCCCAATCCGGTGCGGTGGTGATCGTCATCAAGATGTCGAGATTGTGGCTGCGCAGCGAGTCGACGACAGCATCCAGCGCCGTATAGTCGATCACGCCGCGCGTGGCTTCGAGGTCGCGCCAGCGCGCCTCAAGTTTTACCCAGTGCATCCCCAATTTCACAACTTGGGCAATGGTACTGTCGACGTTCTGCCCGGCAAAATCGACCTCAACGCCGTAATCGAGCCGGAGGGCGACGGGCGCGGCGAGCGCTGCGGTGGAAAGTCCGGGCGTGGCTTCTGAATTCGGCGTGCCGCTGCTTGGGGCGGGCGGAGTCGCTGTACTGCTCGCCGGTACAGGGAGTCGCAGTCGCTGACCGAGCACGATCAACTGCGGGTTGGTCAGACTATTCAGGCGGGCAATTTCGGCGACCGTCGTGTGATTGCGAAAGGCGATCAGCCCTAAGGTGTCGCCGTGCTGCACGGTATAGAGGATCGTATCCTCTGGCGTCGGGGTTGGCGTGCTTTCCAGTGCCATGCTGCGCTGAAAGCCGATCAGGAGAAAGACTGCAACTAGAATCACGACCCGGCGCGCCATCGAATCCCCCCAAAATACAGGTTGTTGACCTGCTGATCTTACCCTTTCTCCCTCAGTCCTGCTACGGTCGATGTGGCGATGAAAGCCGGTTGCGGTTTAAACTGATCTCATCATGGTAAAGGAGGCATTCTGCCTATGCTCAGAAAACTGGCAGCGATAATCAGCGTGCTGTTGATCCTCGGCGTGTCGGTGGTGGCGGCTCAAGATAATCGCACGGTTTCTGGCAGCGCTGGGACGTCACCATCGACAACGTGGATACGGCCACGCAATCAGTTCGACGTCGACCGAGAGTTACGACATGCAGTTTGACGGGCGGTTCACTTACGGCTCGCGCGTGATCCCGAACGGACCGACCTCAACAGCATCGGCAGCGTTCAGGTGACGGAGAACGGGCAGGCGCTGCGCCAGGACTGCTCGCAGTCGGCAGGGACGTACTGCGTCAGCAATACAGTCAGACGGCTTGTCGGTCACGTACTACTTTTTCCAGCCGATCAATAACTCGACTGAGCATTTCGAGATTTCCTACACCGTCATCGGCGCGCTCCGCGATTTACGATAGCGGCGATCAATTGTCGTGGAACGCGATCTCACCGGAGCATTACGGTTTCTGCGATCGGCGCAAGCACGATCACGGTGCAGCTTCCGTCCGGTTTCGCCCCGCGCGAAGGCGTCGATCCGGTCGTGACCTATGGCGCACCCGGCGACGTGCAGGTCAACGGGACGACGGTCGTCGCCAAGGCGACCGGGACAGATCAGCGGGAATGAGGAATTCGAGCATTCGCGTGCAGTATCCGCACGATCCCAACGCGACGCCTCCGGCGTTGGCAGTCGGGCTTCGATCAGCAGCGGGCTTTCGACGAGAACGTCATGCCGCTGATCAACGTCGGCATCATCGCGCTGTCGCTGCTGATCGGCATCGGCGGGGTGCTGCTGCTCTACGTGCTCTACATGCGAAAGGGACGCGACCCGGACGTTGGTCCGGTGCCGACCTTCCTGAGCGAGCCGCCGTCGGACTTGCCTCCGGCGGTCGTCGGCACGCTGGTCGACGAACGCGCCGATCCGCGCGATGCGATTTCGACGGTGATCGATCTCGCGCACAAAGGCTACATCGTCATCGAAGAAGAGAAGAAAGAGGGCATTTTCGGCATCGGCGGCGGCAGCGAGTTCACCTTCAAACGCACCGACAAGTCGCTGGTCGGACTGCGTCCGTTCGAGCAGAAACTGATGGAGCGCTTGTTCACGGGCAGCGCGATGGAACGGTCGATGGCGTCACTGAAGCAGAAGTTCTATACCGTGATCGCCGACATTCAGAGCAAGCTGTACACGGAGTTGGTGACGGACGGCTTTTTCACCACCAGTCCCAGCACGACGCGGGCGGTTTGGGGCGTGATTGCCGTCGTCATCCTTGCGTTGGCAGGCGTAATCGGCTGGGTACTGTTCACCGCCAGTGATCGCTTCGGGTTTGCGCCGCTGCTGCTGCCAGTTGCGATTGGCGTCGTGGGCGTCGCCGCGCTGATTATTGGTCCGGTAATGCCCGCCAAAACGCGCAAAGGCGCCGAGGAAGCGGCGAAGTGGAAAGCCTTCTACGAGTATCTTCGCAACCTCGAAAAATATGCTAAGGTAGAGGAAGCAGCCGCACAATTCGAACGTTATCTGCCCTATGCGGTCGCCTTCGGGCTGGATCACACGTGGATTAACAAGTTTAAGCAGGTCGAGTACGTGCCGATCCCGTACTGGTATTACCCGACCTATCTGGGACCGTACCGGCGCGGCTACGTCGCCGGGACGCCCGTTCCGCGGATGGGCATGGGCGGCGGTGACATGACCGGCGGGTTGGCGCGAGCGGGTGGCGGCGGTGTGTCGCTCGATCAGATGTCCGGCAACCTTTCCAGCGGGCTGGAGTCGATCTCGAACGGCTTGTCCAACATGCTGAACTCGGCATCGAACGCCATGACCAGCCGTCCGCAGAATGCGTCGAGCGGTTCCAGCGGAAGCTGGCGCAGCGGCGGCAGCAGTTGGAGCGGCGGCGGCTTCAGCGGTGGCGGTGGCAGTGGCGGTGGCAGCGCGGTTTTGGTTGATCAACACTGACGAACGGAGTGTGAATGAACAGCAGTCGCTTGGTAGGCATCATTCTGACGGTCGTCGGTCTCGGCTTGGCGTTGATTGCGGGGTTGTGGCTGGCGACGCAGGCGTCTTCCGGGACGAGCGGCGGCGGCGTGATCATCGGGGCGGGGATCGCCTTTATTCCGGTGGCGCTGCTGGTCGGCTTCGGGATTTACCTTTTTTCGCGCGGCGGCACGGAAGCCGCGCAGGAGTCGGTGATGCAGAAGCAGCGTCAACTGCTCGACATCCTCAAGAGTTGCGGGCAGGTCGGCGTCAACGACATGGCGCTGGAGATGCACGTCACGGTCGAGCAGGTGCAGGAGATGGTGCATCAGTTGGTGGGACTGCAAGTTTTCAGCGGCTACGTCAACTGGGACGACGGGACACTCTACTCGTCGGACGCGAAGCAGCTCCGCGAACTGGATCACTGCAAGAACTGCGGCGGCGAGATCACGCTGGCAGGCAAGGGGATCGTCGTCTGCAAATACTGCGGGACGGAGTATTTCCTGTCGTAATGCGTTACACCGACGCCCTAAAACTGGGGGGCTGCTCGCCGCGCAGTGCCGTAGAATCAAAGTGATTGTTGACTCTAAGGAGTAGAGAATGTCCGACCTTTACGAGCAAATTGTCAGCCAGCGCGGTTCGTTCGAGCGGCTGATCGCCCGTGTGCCGGGTTTTCGCGGCTACGTCGATAAGGGAGCGCGGCGCGATGCCGACCGGATGGTGCGCGACTATATCGCCGACCAGCTTTCGCAGCGGATCAACCGCTTGGTGCAGATCGAGCGCAAACTGCTCGACGGGGGTGGTCTGAGTTCGATGAGCAGGACCAACAGCGCCAAGACCAAGCTGCAAACCTTCCGCGACCGGGTGAAAGCGGCAGCGCCGGGCTATTCGGGCTTCGGGGAAGCGGTTAAAGTCGGCGACGAAGAACTGGAACGGCTTTACAGCTTCGACGAAGCGCTGATTCGCTACATCGACAAGTTCGACGCGGCGCTCGAAGCGCTCGACCAGAGCGTGAGCAGCGGTGAGGGCGTCGATGCTGCCATTGCGAGTCTCGACCAACTGACGATGGAAGCGAACGATGCCTTTTCGCTCCGCGAGGACGTCTTGACCAATATCAACAAATCATTGACTGCATAAAGGAGCGAAGCGATGCCTCGTATTATCGATGTCGTTGATCATACCAACGTCCAGAACGAAGAACTCGCCTACCGCGAGCCGCAGCAGGGGAGCGGTGACTGGCGGATGGGGTCGCAGGTCATCGTCGGCGAGAGCCAAGCGGCGGTATTTGTCCGTTCCGGCGAAGCGCTCGACGTGTTGGGTCCCGGTCGGCATACGCTTTCAACAGCGAATCTGCCGATCCTCTCCGGCTTGATTGGCTTGGCGACCAGCGGGCGGACGCCATTCACCGCTGACTTGTACTTCGTCAACCTCAAGGACATGCCGCAAGTGGGGTGGGGGACACGTCCGCCGATCCCGATGGAGACGCCGGGGCGCGGCATGGGAATCGTGCTGCTGCAAGGTCACGGCGTGATCGACATCGGCGTCGACGATCCGATGCGTTTCGTCAAGCAGTACGGCGTCGGCAAGCCGATCACGCGCCTCGCCGACATCCGCGACCGCATCCAAAGTATGTTGGTCGGCGAAATCTCGGAACTGATCTCCAAATCCGGCGTGCAGAGCGTCCCCGATGCGAACAAAATCCTCGGCGACATCGAGGGTGCGATGCTGGTCAAGGTCAACGAGAAATTTCAGGCGCTTGGTTTGCGGATCAAAGCGTTCGAGGCGGTGCCGTTCACGGCGAAAGAGGACGTCACGCTCGACGAGATTCGGAACTACGTAACTGCCGAAGCCTACGAGCGCTATGCCAATGAGCGCCGTTTCAACATTGCGGAGACCGCGGCGGGCAATCAGGGCGCGGGCGGGATGCTGGCGAGCGCGGGCGTCGGTTTGGGCGTCGGACAGCAGGTCGGCGGCGTGCTCAATCCCGATGCTGCGGATATGCAGCGTCGTATGGCGGAGCAGCAGATGCAAATGCAGCAGATGATGATGAACATGATGCAAAATCAGCAGAATCAGCAGCCGCCGCAGCAAGCTGCTGCTCCTGCCGCCAGCAGCGCGCCAGCGAATCCTCAGACGAAGGAAGAAGTTCAAGCGTTTCTGGATGCGTTGGATGCCAAGCTGCTCTCCGGCGAACTCTCCGAGGGTGTCTATAACCGGCTGGTCGAGAAGTGGCAGAAACGGCTCGATGAACTGGGCTGATCAAGGCACGGTGATCGTCTGAATAGTGAAACTATCGCCGTCTTCCACAGGGAGGCGGCGATTTGTTTCCGGGTCGTAGAAGCCGACAACGAGGGCATAATCGCTCGGCGCGACGCCTGCCAGCGAGAGCGTATAGACGTCGCGGTAGAGCACGCCCGGCTGCCAGTCGGTTGTAGCGATGCGCCCATCTTGCGGAAATTGATCGTCCTGCGCGGCGATAGCGGTGGTTTCGTCGCTGCCGGAGCGCAGGTGCAGGAAGACTTTCAGCGCTGTCTCAGTCCGGGTAAGCGGCAGCCAGTAAAGCCAAACGGTGAGATCATTGGTTGGCTCGGCGAAGACTTGCGCTCCGCTAAGTTGAACCACGTCGCTAAAGGTCGCCAATGGTGTCCCGGCGGTTTCGGCGGCGCTCACGTCCCAGTTTTTGAATTCCTGCGCGCGCATTCCATTCGCATTCGTGTTGCGAACCAACTGTAGGTTGCTCATCAGCCAGTCTTCGGCGACCTGTGCATTCGACCAGTCGAGTGGTTGGGCGACGTACCAAATCGCTTGAGCTTGTTTACTTCGTATAGTCAATAAATCATTAATCTCTTGGGGAGGCTGATTCGGGCTGGCGGGTAACTTGTCATTGCAGTTCGCCGGAATCGCGTACTCATCGCAGTAGAGCGTGAAGGCTTCATCGGCGGCGGCTTGCGTCACCCAATCACCGGGCTGAACGTTGGCTTGCAAAAACCGCACCAGCGTTCGCCAGTCCGGTGACTTCGCATAGTCAGATAGAAAGTACTGACTTAGGCAAAACAGGCTGATCAACATGACAACAGAAAAGGTGATCATCCGTAACCAGCGCTGCTTTAGCTCCAACATCAAAACAGCGAGAATTAGCGTATAGGCTGGAGCAGATCCCAACACGTATCGTGGTGTAAAGACGCCCAACTTTAACGATACAACCCCAAGCAAGATTAGTGGGATTGTCCCAATTAACCCAACGAGTAACGCCTGCCGACGATTGCGTCGCCACCACACCAGTAATCCGGCGACCAGCGCGATCACGAGCAGGGGAGCCAGCCACTTGAGCACGTCGGCTGGTATCGTGTCGAGGATGCCGAAAGTCAGGCTGGGCAGAAAGCTCGTGAACCACTGGAGCGGGTCGAAATTTCCCGCCGTGCCGCCATAGCCGCTGCTGAGCAGTAGCCGGGGCTGTAGATACCAAGGCGCGAGAATCAACCCAAGGACAACTTCGGCGCTAATCCAGCGGATGAGGGTTGGGCGCTCGCGCCAGCGCGTCGCAAACACGTACAGGTTCAGGGCGACAACGACAAATAGTTCGAGGTAATAGACGTAGGCGGCGAGAGCGGCGGCGACCACGTACAGCACCCAATCGACGCGACCCTGACGGTCAAGGGCGCGGAGCGCCAGCCAGACTGCCAGCGGACTAAGCACCGCCCAAAGCGCGTAGCTGCGGGCGTCCTGCGCGTGCCAAACTTGATAGGCATTGAACGACCAGAAGAATGCCGCCAGCAATCCGAGCGGCTCGCCGCGCAAGCGATGTCCCAGCGCATACATGACGGGGATGCCCAACAGGTTGAGCAGGGCAGGCAGAACGCGCACGACATTCTCGCTGGTACCCATGATTAACCCCCATGCCCGATAAAGTGCGTAGCTCAAGGGGGCTTGAGGGTCTTTGGTCGCAATGTTCGCCAGTGTGCTGGCAAGTGGCTCACGCATCCAGTGAAGGAGGGTGAACGCCTCGTCACCACGCAGAGGAACACGATTCAGTTGGTAGAAGCGCAGGGCGAAACCCAGCAGGGTCAAAGCGGCGACACAAGCGAGCCGCTGCTTTCTGTTCATACTCAACGATTCAGCGTGATCTCGTCAAATTGCGCGATTTGCTCCGGCGTGAGCGTGCTCCGAGTTCTCTTTACCCGCCTCGCGGATCAGGTCGCGGAGCGTGGGCGTGCGCTTGCCAACCGGATAGACCACCGGCACAGTCGAGTTGACGGCGACCACTTCAGCTTTCGGATCGACGAAGACGATCACCGGCTGCACCTCAACGTCGGGTGCAATCGTTTCGAGCAACTTCTCAATGTGATCGGAAGCGCGGATAGCCTCGGCAGTCGGGCTGCCAATGCCATCAAAGCGGAACAATCCGAGGACGCGGTTGAGTACGCTCTTATGAGTCTGCCAGTGGTCGCCTTCAACGTGATAAACGCCATCCTGAAACTTCGTGATGATCGCGAAAACCCCTTGCGGGCAAATCAAGACGTGGCGCGCAGGGAAGTGATAATAGTTGTAAAGGACGCTTTTGTTGCTGAGTCCCTTTAGTCCTTCGCGGATCACGATCTCTGGGCGCGGCTCGCGCACCCAGAGATTAGTCATCCGCACCGAGGCAATCGTCGTGATAAACGCGATTGGTAGAATCGCTATCTGCACCAGCGTGGTCAGCAGCGCGCTGCCCTCGGTCACGGTTGACACCTGCGTATTGAGGAAAACCAGTCCTAGAATCAGGACGCCAAACGTTGCGAAAAATAGGTACTGCGCGATCTGGCGGTTACGACGTGCCAGCCGCTCATTGGTTTCGACGCGCATGTCGGCGTCCTTCCTTAGTGTACGAAGTAAGCAAGATTGCCAATCTGCCGCACCTCAGCGCAAACGACATCGTTGAACCGCTCGGTCGGCAGGATGTGCCACTCGCGCGGCATACCGTAGGCGCTGCCGATGACCGCGTGGTCGATGTCCTCTGGGGCAGGGCGAATACAATGCGTGATGCGATAGATAAACGTCTTCTCGACCACGCCGTTGTCTTTAAAGGCGATGATGTCGTAGAGGTTGCCACGCAGTGAGTAACCGACCGGCGACGCCGGACTCTCCGAAACCGGGACGATGGTGCAGTGCAGATTGATCGCATCGCCATAGCTGATGTACTCATCTTCTAAATCGTGACCGACATCCGGGCACGTGGAGTAGACGCCGACCAGACTCATGTTTGCGCCGGTCTGTCCGCCGGGAGTGACAGCGGTGTCGCTGGTTGAGCCGTTCGCTCCGGTGATCTCGGCACTGATGCGGGCGATGCCGTTCATGTTGATGTTGACCGGGGCGGTTCCGTCAGCCGGACCAAGCACCTCCGCCGACGAGAGGGTGTTCAAGTCGAACGTGCCGCCGGAGGTCCATGCCCAGTAAGTGAGCACCGACGTGCCGGACGTGTCGGCAAGGAACACGAAGTTGACGGGAAGGTAGAAGCCGATCCAGACAACCGGCTCGGTGATGGTGATCGGCGTCGTCAGTACGGCGGTGAAGGTTCCCGACGAGTCAATCGTCACCTGCTCGCTTCCGGCGAGAGTCGCATCGACCGGCGACCCGCCGTTAGCGTCCTGATAGACGACCACGTCGACCGGCGTCCCGGCTACGGGCGTCTGGACGGCGATGCTGATCCGGTCAATCACGGCAGGACGTTGAATGCCAAGCGAGTTCAGGTCAAAGCCGTTGATCACGAGTGATTTCTCGCCAGAGATGAAGAAAGGCGCGTTTCCAGTACCAGAGTTATTTGAAAGGACTTGATCGCCAGCGCTGACCGGAACGACAATGCCGATCAGAAGGATACCGATGAAGAGGGCTGCTTTTTTTAACATGCTCTTACCCCTGTCTTCCCACGCGCACGTATTTTAGGAGCTATAGCGCCGCTGGTCAAGCAACCCGTTTTTGTGAACCTAAATCTTGATGGTTGTAAGTGAACGGAGCAGCGCTATAATCGACCCGTTTCTAGCAGTGGGTGAACGATGGTTGAATTTGTCGTACTTGGCGTGTTGTTGGTGCTCGGTTTGGGTGCTTACTGGTCGTTGGTGGTCTATCCTCGACAGCGCGAATTTCAGAAACAGCAAAAGTACGTGAATTCGCTCAATCCCGGCGATGAGATGATTACGTTTGGGGGTATCATCGGTCGTGTGATCGAAGTTGAGGCAGAGAAAGGGATTGCCACTCTCGAAATCGCCGATGGCGTTGTAATACGGGTTTTGGCGGCGGCTCTGATGCGCCCCTACGATCCCGAAGAACTCGCCAACAGCGCCCAACTCGCGATGGGCAACCGGGAACCACAGCAGTAAATAATGTTTTTATCTCAGAACAGTACGAAAGGTTCATATGTCCGCTAATTTTCGCTGGTTGATCGTCATCATTCTCCTGACGGTCTTCGCTACTTGGGTGAGTCTACCCGATACGACCGGCATACACATCGATACAAATAACGACGGCACGAATGACGTCAACCTCAACGTCAAGCAGAGCTTGGGATTGGACCTTGTCGGCGGGCTGCGCGTGCTGCTGCGAGCGGACCTTCCGGCAGGCAGCTATACTGCTGACGACTTGCGGGAAGCTGCGAATAACGTCGCCAAACGTGTGAACGCCCTTGGGGTCACTGAGCCGACCGTGCAGGTACAAGGTTCCAACCACATTCTGGTCGAGCTTCCCGGTGAGACAAATCCGCAGGAAGCCATCAACACGATCCAGAAAACGGCGCTGCTCGAATTCGTCGATTTCAGCGGCTTGAGCAGTCAGGTCACGACCTTCGAGGGGCAGAAAATCCTGACAACTCAGCAGTTGCAGATACAGCAAGCACGCGAAGCGAACGGCATAGCGGTCGATACGACTGATAACGGCATGGTCAATCCGCAGAATGGTCAGCCATTTCAAACTGTCATGACTGGCGCAGGGCTGCAATCCGCTGCGGCGCGTCTGGAAACAGGCGGAAAGTGGGACATCGGCTTCGAGCTGACGCCGGATGGCGCTGCGGTATTTGGTCCCTTCACCGCCGATCACGTTGGTGAGCCGTTGGCGCTTGTTCTTGACGGCGTGGTGCTGTCCGCACCTCGCATCAACTCACGGCTGGACACCGGCGGTGTGATCACGGGCAATTTCAGCGAGCAAGAAGCCAAACAGCTTGCGTTACAACTGCGATCCGGTGCGCTGCCAATACCGTTGACCGTCGAAAGTACCGCGACCGTTGGCGCATCACTGGGTCAGGAATCGGTCAACCTAAGTATTCGCGCTGGTATCTTGGGCGTGATCGTCGTGCTGTTGTTCATGCTGGTCTACTACCGCGTACCCGGCATCGCCGCCGACCTCGCGCTGCTGATCTTCATCGTCCTCAACATGGCGCTGTTCAAGCTGATCCCGGTGACGCTGACTTTGCCAGCAATCATCGGCTTCATGATATCGATTGGCACGGCGGTAGACGGCAACATCCTCATTTTCGAACGTATCAAAGAAGAATTGCGCCGGGGCAGCACGCTCGACGTGGCGATTGACGATGGGTTCAAACGGGCTTGGAAGTCGATTCGCGACTCGAACTTCTCGACGATTATCATCTCCGGCATTCTGTTCCTGTTCGGTCAGACGCCGGGCGCGAGCATCGTCGCCGGTTTCGCAATTACGCTGGCTATTGGTCTGATTATTAACTTGTTCACGGCAGTACTAGTCACGCGCACGTTCCTACATCTGGTAGTGGGGCTGCTGCGTCGACCGCTGACCGAGCGGGTATGGCTGCTGGGGGTCTAGGAGAAAACCATGTTTAGTCTGGTTCAGAAACGACGCTGGTTCTACCTGTTCTCGTCGGCGATCATTATCCCCGGCATCATCTTCATGGCATATTCGCTGGTGACAACCGGTTCACTCTTCCACCTGAGCAACCAGTTCGTCGGCGGCAGTCAGTACGAACTGCGCTTCACCGATGCGGGTGCGAACGAAGACAACATCCGTCAGGTGTTCCAGCAGAATGGCAATACCGACATTAGCGTTCAGCAGGTGGGCAGCGCCTCGGACAATCACTGGTCGGTACGGGCAAATTTCCAAGATCAGGCGACGCAAGATGCTATTATCGCCGGACTCGACCAGATCGCGCCGCTCGACCACAGCACCCTAGAGATCGAGCAGGTTTCGGCGACGGTCGGGCGTGAGGTCACACAGGCGGCATTCTACGCTGTCATCATTGCGGCGGTGGCGGTGACGGGATTCATCGTCCTCGCCTTTAGGCAGGTGCCGAACGCATTCCGCTACGGTGTCTGTGCAATTTTAGCCATGATCCACGACGTGTTGGTGGTTGCGGGCATCATGTCGCTGATGGGCTTGCTGTTCGGCTGGGAGGTTGACGCGCTGTTCCTGACGGCGACACTGATGGTCGTCGGCTTCTCGGTGCAGGACACGGTTGTCTTGTTCGACCGCATCCGTGAGAACATCCCGAAGCATCTTGGTGAACCCTACGACGTGATCGTCAACCGCAGCGTCCTTGAGACTATTCACCGCTCGCTCGCGATTCAGTTGAACGTGTTCTTCATCATCATCGCGGTGCTGCTTTTCGGCGGCGACTCGATCAAGCAGTTCATCGGTATTTTGTTCGTTGGTCTGCTCACGGGTACATATTCATCAATCTTCATTGCCGTGCCGCTGTTGGTCTCGTGGGAGAAGGGCGAGATTCCCTTCGTCAACCGTCGACGTCGCTCAACCCTTGAGCCGTCAAAGGCAAAAGCCTAAGCTATTTATGCGTGCCCTGTTCCTTGACGACGATCCCCGCCCCGGCTTGCGCTTTACGTCGCAGGCACCACAGCCAAAAGCCGGGGCGGATCAAGCGCTGTTGAAGATACGCAGCGCCGGGATTTGCCGCACCGATCTGGAGTTAGTCAAAGGCTACATGGGATTCAGCGGTATTCCGGGACACGAGTTTGTCGCCGACGTGATGGAGGGTGCTCCGGAGTGGCAGGGTCAGCGAGTTGTTGGTGACATCAACGTCGCCGACGGCTCGTGTGACTTCTGTCGGCGGGGAATACCGAGTCAGTGTCGCAACCGGACGACGGTCGGGATTGACCGGCATCCCGGCGCTTTTGCCGATTACCTCGCACTACCGACGCGCAACCTTCATCTCGTCCCGCAGTCTGTCTCCGACGAAGCCGCGGTCTTTGTCGAGCCGCTGGCATCAGCCCTGCAAATCTTGGAAGCGACTCGCATTCTCCCCAACGACCGGGTGATCGTACTCGGCGCGGGGAAGTTGGGGCTGCTAGTCGCGCAGGTGATTCGCTTGATCGGTGCCAATCTTGCCGTGATCGCTCGGCACGAGAAACCGGCGCATTTGCTCGATCAGTGGCGAATCCCGGTGTTCGACCGGCATGACATCCCGAATGCCCATGCGCAGGTTGTGATCGACTGCACGGGCACCGCTGAGGGCTTTGCGGACGCGCTCGATTTAGTCGAGCCTCGCGGCAAGATTGTCCTCAAGAGCACCTATCATGACACACCCACAGCAAACCTAACTCAAGTTGCCGTCAGCGAGATCGAGGTAATCGGCAGCCGCTGCGGACCTTTTGACGCGGCGCTGCGTTTGCTGGACGCGGGGTTGATCGACGTCATGTCGCTGATTGATGCAAGGTTCTCGCTTGACGATGCGCTCGCTGCAATTGAATACGCGGCGCAGCCCGGCGTTTTGAAGGTTCTGCTTCAGATGAACTAGGGCGCGAGGGGCAGCGTAAAGAAGAAAGTCGATCCGACCTCAGGCTCGCTTTCCAGCCAAATCGCGCCGCCGTGAGCTTCGACGATGAACTTCGAAATCGCCAGCCCAAGCCCTGTACCTTGAACCGAATTGGCGGTATCGGCTACCCGGAAGAACTTCTGGAACAGCGACTGCTGATCTTCGCGTGAAATCCCGTAGCCGGTGTCGGCAACTGAAAGCTCGACGAAAGGCTGGTCGTGGCGGATGCTGGTGGTCGTCTCGACGTGGATGCTGCCGCCTTCGCGGTTGTATTTGATCGCGTTGGTCAGCAGATTGAGAATCACCTGCTTCACTTTGCCCCGGTCACCTTCTGCCGTTAGTACTTCAAGCGCGGTCGTGATCGTCACGCCTCGGTCCCGTGCTTGTAGTCGTACCACGTTGATGCATTCGTCGACCAATTTCTCGGTCGCGAAGCGCTCATGATCGATGCGCATTCGCCCCGATTCCAGCCGCGCTAGGTCAAGAAAGTCGTTGGTCATGCTGATCAGACGCTCGGTCTCGCCCTGCATGATTGAGAGAATTTCGCGCTGATCTTCGCTCATTCCCCGCTGCTGAAGCAGAACGGCGCTCGTGCGCAGTGATGCGAGCGGCGTGCGCAGCTCGTGAACCATCTCCGCCATGAAGTCACTTTGCTGGAACAAGCGCGCGTTCTCGATGGCGATAGCTGCCTGTCCTGCCAACGTCATCAAGACCTTGACGTCTTCACCATTGAAACGCGACCCGCCGTGCTTGTTGACCGCCTCCAGCGCACCGATCACCTTCTTATGCGTTCGCAGCGGGACGGCGAGCACGTTGGCGGTGTGAAACTCTAGGATGTCATCCACGTTACGGAAGAAGCTTGGCTCTTGCGTCACGTCCTCGATCACGCGCGGCTCGCCGTGCGAGACGACCCACCCGGCGATGCTGCCTTCCATCGGCACGACGATGTTGGACATCTTCTGATCCATATTTGCCGCCAGTTCGAAGCGGAGTTCGCCCGTCGACGAGTCGATCAGGAGGATCGAAGCGGTCTCGGTGTCGATCAGTTCCATAGCGGCAGCGATGATCTGGTGCAGCAGGTCGACGTGATTGCGCGTCGAATTCAACTGCTGACCGATCTCAAGGATTCGTTCGTAGCGCGCTAGCAGTTGGTTGAAGCGGGTCTGATCTTGATGAGCGCGTTCGGAGCCAAAGCCAGTCACGGGATTTCAAGCCGGAGGATCATCTTGGCAGGTCAGAAAGACGTGACTTCACCGCTCGCCGGGACGCGGCTGCGGTTATGGAGGTCTTCGGCGAGCTTGATCATCTGGCTTGAGGCAATCGCTGTTGGTTGATACATCACCGCCGGGACGTTCGCTTGCAGCGCTTGCGAAACGAGTTCCGACGCTAGCGAAATGACGGCGCGTATCTCTCGACCAAGCAACTGCTCGACCTCATTCCACGACGGCGGCGCGCTTGACGCGGCGCGGTTGATGACGACGATGTGAATACGGTTGGCATCAGGGCGAGAACTCTCGATCTCCTGAAGCATCTCTTTCGCCATCGCCAGCGTAACGAACAGCGGATCGACGACGACGACAAGCTGATCCATCTCAAGCTGAAGCTGTCGCGTCAAGCCGGTAAGTCCGCCGCCGAGATCGAAGACCAGCGGGCGTCCCATCGTTCGCATCGCCCGGACGACGGCAATCGCTTGCTCCGGAGTGAAGCTCAAGGCAGACTCGTTGGGGCGAACCGACGAGAGCAGGGCGCGCAGCCCGGAGGGATGGGTGGCGAGTTCACCTTCGATCAGGCGGGGGCGAATTTCCTCGACGGGTTTGCTGAGGACGTTTGCCATGCCGGTCGAACGTCCCAGACCAATCGACATGCCCATTGTGCCCATGCCCAGCCGGAAATCGGCGACGATGGGCTTCTCACCGGCGAGCAGGCGCGCGACGGCGATGTTGAGGGCAAGCGTCGTCGTACCGACGCCGCCCTTCGCTCCGATCACGCCAATGGTTGTGCCTTTAGCAATCGGGGTGGGGCGCTGAGTCGCGCTGCGCATCAAAATCGCCTTGACGCGCGACGCGAGTTCCGCCGGGTGGGTCGGCTTAGTCAGGTAATCATCCGCCCCGGCTTCAAACCCGGCAACTTTATCGTCGATCAAGGTCTTTGCCGTGAACATGATGATCGGGATGTTTTGCGTTGAGGGATTACGACGTAAATTCCGGCTCACCTCGTAGCCATTCATATCCGGCATCATCACGTCGAGGATGATTAAGTCAGGATGATCACTGGCTGCGCGCGTGAGCGCTTGGTTGCCTGAATTCGCGGCAATCACTTCGTAGCCATTCCGCTGAAGCATCAACCCGATCAGCTTAAGGCTATCCAGATCGTCGTCAACAACAAGGATTTTTTCAGCCATTGTATGACCACCACGCCGTTTTGTTATTCGCGATCTTAATGATGAAAGTCTAACATGAAAGGGTAGGGGGCGCAAGAAAACCTGCTGGCTCTTAAGGGTCGGCGCTGGGAGGTTGAGGCGGCAGCATACGACCGCGTTGTCCGATGCCAATCGCGGAGCTGCTCAGCACGGCGCGAAGGCGGTAACAGCCGTTTTGACAATCCAAGTTTGCGCGTTCATACGGCGGATATATATAATAACCGTAGATCAAAGTGGCAATTACGAGGAAGCCTTCAATGCAAGTGGACACAAAACATAGCGACTATCAACTCCGCGGAGTGCTTCACGCGATTGCTGCGCAGCCACAAGTTCAACCTTGTATCCGCCTGATTTTACAAGCCGCCCTTGACCAGACCGGCGCAGCGGGGGCGGTGTTTTACGCAAGCGACGATCTTGCTCTAAACGTGGCGGTCGGCGCTAGTGAGGTGGGCGGTTTCGACCTCACAAAGCTGCCAGACCAACTGGCTTCCCTCCAATACTTTGCGGAAGGGCGGTTGCTAGCTCAGCCCGTCCGCGTCCCTGACCGCTACTATGGCGTTCTGCTGCTGACTTTTGCCAAAGCGCACGTCGCTGATGACTCCGAGCGTGAGTTTATCGAGTCGCTGGCTGAGAGCCTCGCCATCGTCGCCGCTCGTGCGGAGCGGGATCAAGAGCGCAGCTTGGCGCTCTCCGGGGTCTTCAGTATGGTCGATCCGCTGCTGATTCTGGATGCATCGGAACAACTGGTATTGGCAAATCCGGCGGCGGCGGCGTTGTTCGGCAGCATGACGGTGATTGGCAACGCGCTGGCTGACATTGTTCAGTCCGACGATTTGGTCGCTTTTGTCGCGGGCGAGCGAACACTGGTCGAATGGGTCAGTGGCGACAAAACTTTCGTTCCTCACGTGCAGGCAGCGGTCAATGCGGCGGGTCAGCCGTCCGGCTGGATACT
This sequence comes from uncultured Chloroflexia bacterium, assembly GCA_963826685.1. Taxonomy (GTDB): domain Bacteria; phylum Chloroflexota; class Anaerolineae; order Aggregatilineales; family Phototrophicaceae; genus Flexifilum. Next base: position 1,068,749 of record CAWGYC010000017.1, read on the forward strand.
GACCCTGCACGACGTCACCCGGTTTAAGAAGCTCAACCGCAATCAACACGAATTCATCAGCATCGTCTCGCACGATATTCGCTCGCCGATGACGACAATTCGCGGCTTCGGCGAGATGCTCGGCAATTCGAATGGTCTGGACGACCAGCAGAAATATCACTTAGCAAAGTCATGTCGGGCATCACGCAGATCACGTCGCTGCTCGACAACATCCAAGACGCGGGGCGGTTCGACCCTGAAACCGGGTTCTACGACATGACCCGCGTCCACTGCGATCTTGACGAACTTGCTCACCGGATTGTGGATAACCATCTGCTCCCGGCGGAAAAGCAAGAACTGACCGTGCGCGTCACAGTAGCGGACGACGTGCCGATCATCAACGCCGACAAAGTGATGCTCGAACGCGCCTTGACCAACCTGATCGACAACGCCATCAAGTACACGCCCAACGACAGCAAGGTCGAAGTGAGCGTTGCCGTCAAAGACAACAGCGTCGTGATCGGGGTGCATGACAATGGTCTCGGCATAAGCCCGGAGAATCAGAAGCTGCTGTTTCAACGGCACGTTCGCATTGCCCGCAAGGAACACCGCAAAATCAAAGGGAGCGGGCTGGGCTTGTTCATCGTCAAGAGCGTCGCGCAGCGGCACGGCGGCGATGCTTGGGTTGAAAGCGTCGAAGGGCAGGGCAGCACCTTCTTCTTCAGCATTCCACTCGAAGGCGAGAATCTCGTCGTTCGTCCAGAGAGTTGAAACTACGCCGCGAACGCGCTAAGATCGCACAGGTGTTCGCTGGCTAAGGATTCTCCATGTCCATCCACATTCTCGCTGACGACGTGGTCGCGCAGATCGCTGCGGGTGAGGTGATCGAGCGCCCGGCGTCAGTTGTCAAGGAACTGCTGGAAAATTCACTCGATGCTGGCGCGAATTACATTCAAATTGCTCTTGAGGGCGACGGACGCAAACACATCCAGATCGGCGACGACGGCAGCGGGATCAGCGCCAGCGAGGTCGAACTCGCCTTCACCCGCCACGCGACCAGCAAACTCCTCCAAGCGGACGATCTCTACAATATCCGCACGTTAGGATTTCGCGGTGAAGCGCTGGCGAGCATCGCCGCCGTCAGCCACATGACGGCGACCACGCGCCATCGCGACGACGAGATCGGCACGCAGCTTCGGCTGGAAGGGGGCGTGCTCCAGCAGCGACGTTCGGTCGGCGCACCGGGCGGCACCGTGATCACGGTTGAGAATTTGTTTTTCAACACGCCCGCTCGCCTCAAATTCATGAAGAAAGAAATTACCGAAAAGCGGCACATTGCCGGGATCGTCTCGCGCTACGCGATGGCGTATCCGCACGTCCGCCTCATTTTAGAACAGGATGGGCGGGAAACCTTTCGCACCAACGGCGGCGGCAGCCTTGCCGACGTGATCGTCGGGGCGATGGGGCTGGATACCATTAAGAACATGCTCGAAGTGGACGATACGCAGGGCGACATTCGCGTCTACGGGTTTACGTCAGCGCCGCGTATGAACCGCGCCGACCGCTCGCGAATTACACTGTTCGTCAACGGGCGCTGGATTCAAGATACCAGCCTGACCTACGCGGTCACGCAAGCTTATCACACCCTGCTGATGACCGGGCGCTATCCGGTTGCCGTCCTGATGATCGAACTGCCGCCGGAAGATATGGACGTGAACGTCCACCCGACCAAAGCCGAAGTCCGTTTTCGGGCGGCGGACAGCGTATTTTCGGCGGTGCAGCGCGCCGTGCGCCGCGCCGTGATCGACCAAGCGCAGACTCCCTCGCTGCGCAACCGTCGTTACGCCGTCGACGAAAATGACTGGCAGCCGCATCGCCAGATGGACATGGGACTCGCGCTCGACAGTCCCGGTCAGCACGCCCGCCAGCACCTCGGCGAGTCGGACGATCCGACGGCAATCCCTGAGGGGGCAGGCGCACCTGCGCATGCCGCGAACGCTCCCGCTGCTGCGGGTCGTCGGGCAGATCGGCGCGATGTACATCGTCGCCGAAGGTCCCGCCGGACTGTACTTGATCGACCAGCACGCCGCCCACGAGCGCATCCTCTACGAGCAGTTCATGGCGGAGTACATGCGTCAGGACACGATTGCTCAATTTGCGCTGGCGGCGCAGACCGTGCAGGTCGCGCCGGATGAAGCCCGTCTGATCGAAGAAAAACTGCCCTTGCTAAGCGAACTCGGCTTCGATCTTGAGCCGTTTGGTCCGAGCGTCTTCGTGATCCGCAGCATCCCGGCGATGCTGGCTGACAATGATCCGGTCGAAGTCATTGCCGGGATCGTCGACGATCTCGCGCAGGGCAACAAGCCGGGCATGGCGTCAGTTGAGGAGAAGATTGTGCTGCGCGTCTGCAAGTCGGCGGCGGTCAAAGCGGGGCAAATCCTCAGCTTCGAGCAGATGCAGGGGATCATCCGCCAGTTGGAGCGCTGCCAATCTCCGCTGACCTGCCCGCATGGTCGCCCGACAATGATCCACATGAGCACCGAGCAGCTAGAGCATGAGTTCGGACGGATTTGAGCAGTCTGATCGCTGGAAGCTAGACGCTCCCTAGCGGCTTTGCCACGAGAACCGCCGCCAGTCCCCCTGCGCGCCGATATAGCGATATTGTCCCTGAGCATTGGGCGCGGCGACGCTCACGCGCCACTGGATCGTGTGGGTTTGTCCATCGCCGGGAATGAGATCGTCCGGCAGTTGGTACGACGTGCTGTGAGCGATGTCGATGTGCTGGGTTCCCGCTGTCTCGTCCTGAATTTCGACTAAGTAGACCTCTTGATCCTTGAGCACGCCCACGCTGATCCACTGAAGCTGGAACGTGCGCGCAGGGGCGATGGCATCCTGCGGCGGATAGATAAGCATGGGCGCGCCGTAAGTCGGCGTTAGCGTCGGCGTCTCACTGCCGCTGATGGTCGGCGAGAGCGTCGGCGTCGGCGTCAACGCCGGGACGTTGACCGCCGCACCTACCGCTAGCGGGACGTTGCAGTCGGGACCGCCGCTCGGATTGGCGAAGTCGCAGTTGTAGAAGCCCAACTGCGGATTCAGAGTCGCCATAATCGAGAGGGTGGTCGCGTTCTTCTGAGCGATGCCGATGATCGTCTCGCCTTCCTGTACTGTCACCTGAATGATCTCGGCGTTGCCGGGCAAGCCCGATTGCTGCTGTGGTGGGTTCGGATGCGCAGTCTGCGTCATCGAGAAGCCCTCGGGCGTCGGCGTGCCGGTCGGCAGGGGGATCAGGATGCTCGAACCGGGTCCCGGCAGACGGTCAGCGCTTTCGATATTCGGATTGATGCGGACGATCTCCTCGATCACGTCGAGATTACGGTAGAAAAAGGGCGGCTTCTGGATGATGGCGATCAGTTGATCATTGGGCTGAATGATGTAGGTGGCGTAGGGATCGGGCGTCGGCGTATCGGTGTTGGTAGGTAAGGGCGTTCCCAGCGTTGGCGTATTCGTTTGCTCTAGCTGCGGGGGTAGGGTGAGCGTTGCGCCGGGTGTCGACGTAACTTCGATTGTGGGCGAAGGTGTTACCAGTGACTCGATTTCCGCTGTTGGCGTTGACTGAGGAACCTGCGACAGTTCGCAGCCCGTGAGCAGCGCGGCGATCACCGCGAGAACAATCCGTCGTTTGTCGAGCATACGTTAGCGTCCTTCCCACGTAAACAGGCGTGGTTGGGTGGTGAAGTAAGGATTTTCCGGGTCAGCCAAATCGACGACACTGACCGTCCAGCGATAATCGTGGCGCTTGCCGTCTTGTCCCTGCCACGCCACCGGGACAATATAGGTTAACTCGGTCGTGTCGTCGGAATAAGTCCTGTTCGTCGTTAAGTCTTCAATCTGCACGCGATAGGCGTCGCTTTCGCCGAGCGTTCCACTGGCGACCCAACGCAGCGTGATCAGTTCGCTGCGCCCAAATAGCGAACGGTCGGCGGGACTGATCGCGCTGGGTGCATTGAAGGTTGGCGTTAGCGACGGCGTGGGCGTCTCGCTGCCCGAAAGCGTTGGCGAGAGCGTCGGCGTCGGCGTTGGCGCAGGAACGCGCATCTGCTGCCCTTCGTAAATGATCACGCTGCACGCATCACCACCCGTCACCTTACCGAAGTCACACTGCGAGAAGGTAATTTCGGGATTGAGTTGGGAGAGTGATTCAAGCGTGGTTTTGTATTCGTAGGCGATGGAGGCAGCGGTTTCATCGTGTTGAACGGTGTGCCACATCACCCCCGGCAGCAGTGTCGGCGTTGGTGGGACGGTTGGCGGTCCTTGCGTCGGCGCGCTTGCCAACTCCAAGCCGGGAATGACTTGGAAAGCCGATACTGTCTCAGCCAAAAGGCTGGTATTGCCGCTCGTGTCGCTGGCTGCACCATTGTCTGACGAAGCGTTGGGATCAATCGTCGGCGTGGGCCACGGCACGACGATCTCTTGACCGACTTGGAGCGCATCGGCTGAGGGCAGATCGTTGGTGGCGAGGATCAGCGGCAGTACGTCCAAGCTGCGATGCCCACACTCCCACGCAATACTGATCAGGTCATCGCCGGACTTGACGACGTGCGTGCAAGGTCCTTGTGTTGGGGTCGGCGTTGCGGTTGGCGGCGGTGGTGTGACCGTCGCCATCTGTGGCGCAGGCGGCAGCGTGTTGGTGGCGATGACGAGCGCGGGGGCAGTTGCGGGCGCGGTCGGCGTTGGTTCCGGCACAGCGCCCGGAATCAGCCAGCGCAAGATGACGAAACCCAGCGCGCCAACGCAGATCAGCGCGGCGAGCGTCAGCAGACCGCCAAATAAGTAGACTTCGCTCCGGCGGCGCAGTCCGCCTTCGAGGAGATCGGTTTCGCCGTAGCGGAGATCGTAGTCGGGGGCGCTTTTCGAGGATTTCCGCGTTTCTGCGACGACCGGAACGTTTGCTAATGACGTGCCGCACGTGCTGCACACCGCAGCGTTGCGGTGAGAGGGCGTTCCGCAGATCGGGCAGATTTTATAACCTTGCGACAACGGCAAATCCTTGATTTGACCAATGCGTGCGCCATTATAACCTTAGTGGCGGGCGCTCCGCGAGGGCGAAGCTGTACGGCTGCAAACCATCCCGCACCCGATGGCGCGAGTCTTGCTATAATGTAATTCAACCAGTGGTTAGGGAAAGCTGAGACACGGTGAGCCTAAATCAGAAACTCGTCGCTTATCACATCGCACGGCTTCGAGACAAGAGCGCCGCCGTGCGCCTCAAGTCGATCCACGAATTGGTCGAGTTGGGCGATCCCGACGCGCTCGGCGCGCTCCATGACCTTTACCAGAACGATCTTGACTTCGAAGTCCGCAAGGCGGCGCAGGAAGCCGGACGTATTCTTTTCCTCAAACAGAAACCGTAGGGGCAGAACATTGGGCAGGTCTCAGTCCAGCCCCTACAGGCTCGATCAACCGCACAAATCCGCCAGCCGCGCAGCGATCTGCTCGGCGCTGGCTTGCAGCGCCGCCAAGCGGTCGCGCTCGCGCTCGACCACGTCAGGACGCGCGCGGCTGACAAACTGATCGTTGCCAAGCATCCCCTCGCTGCGCGCGATCTGCTCCTTGAGTTTGTCCACCTCGCGGTTGAGCCGTTCGCACTCCGCCTGCGCGTCCACGAAGTCTGCCAGAGGCAGATAGATCGTCACGTCGCCGACTGTCACCAGCGCGGCGCGCTGCGGCGCATCGCTGCTAGCCGTAAGCAAGTTGATCGTCGCCACGTTGCAGAGCCGGGCAAAGAGGTAATCGTGCGCCTTGAGCAGCGCCTCATGACTCCCTGCCGCGATCAGCGCCGTGATTTTGCGCGCCGGTTCAACGTTGTACTCCTCGCGGACATTGCGAATCCCGCGCACGAGGTCGATCAGCATGAGCAAATCGCTTTCGGCGGAGTCGTCAAAATAGGCGGCATTCGCTTCAGGATAGCGCGCGAGGATCAACGCCTCGCCTTCGTGTGGGATGAAGCTCCACAGATCCTCAGTCACGAAGGGCATGAAGGGATGCAGCAGTCGCAGCGCTTGGTCGAGCACGTGGACGAGCACGCGCCGCGTGTTGGTCTGTGCCGTCGCGTCGCCCTGATAGAGCGGATGCTTGCTGATCTCGATGTACCAGTCGGCAAACTCGCTCCAGAGGAAATCGTCGATCTGACGCCCAGCTTCGCCGTATTGGTAGCTCTCGAATAACCGCTCCACGCTCTCGATCAGCTTCATCAAGCGGCTGACGATCCAGCGAGCGGGCAGGTCGAGCTGGTCGTGCGGCGGCAGACCCGGTTGGAGATCGCCTTCAAGATTGCTGGTGACAAAGTTGGTCATCTGCCAAATCTTGTTGACGAAGCGCCAGTTGCGTTCGACGCGCGTCGCGTCGAGGTTGCTGTCGTTGCCCGGCGTGCCGCCCGTCAGCAGCGTGAAGCGCAGCGGGTCGGCGCCGTACTGGTCGACCAGATCGAGCGGGTCGATCACGTTGCCAATCGTCTTGCTGAACTTGCGCCCTTGTTTGTCGCGCACTAGCCCGTGCAGATAGACAGTGTGGAAGGGGGCTTCGTCGGTGAACCACAAGCCCATCATGATCATGCGCGCCACCCAGAAGAACAAGATGTCGTAGGCGGTCTCCATCACGTCGGTGGGGTAGTAGCGCGCCAGATCAGGCGTCTGCTGGGGCCAACCGAGCGTGCTGAAGGGCCACAAACCGCTGCTGAACCACGTGTCGAGCACGTCTTCTTCCGGCGTCCACGTATAATTAGGGCGCTCCGGCGGCGGAGTCGCGCCGACGTAGACTTCTCCATCCGAGCCGTACCAAACCGGGATGCGGTGTCCCCACCAGAGTTGGCGGCTGATGCACCAGTCCTCGATGTTTTCGAGCCAGTGGAAGTAGATTTTCTCGAAGCGTTCCGGCACGATCTTAATCCGACCGTCGCGCACCGCGGCGAGTGCTTTATCCGCCAGCGGCTGAATCTTCAAAAACCACTGCGTGCTGATCAGCGGCTCGACGATTTCGCCGCCGCGCTGCGAGCGTGGCACGGCATGAACAATATCCTCCACCTTCATCGTCATGCCGAGTGCCGCCATGTCCGCCCATAATTTATCGCGCGCGGCGAAGCGCTCCATCCCGGCGTAGGGTCCTGCGTTCTCGTTGAGAGTTGCGTCGCGGTTCATGATGTTGATCAGGGGCAGGTTATGGCGCTGCCCGATCTCATAGTCGTTGAAGTCATGCCCCGGCGTGATCTTCAACGCGCCGGTGCCGAACTCACGATCCACGTATTCGTCGGCGATCACCGGGATGCGCCGGTTGAGCACCGGGACGAGCGCCGTCTTGCCGATCAGGTGCTTGTAGCGGTCGTCTTCAGGGTGCACCGCGACTGCCGTGTCGCCGAGGATCGTTTCCGGGCGGGTAGTGGACACGGGAATGAAACCGCCATCTTCCAGCGGATAGTTGAAGTAGTAGAGCTTGCCGGGTTCTTCCTCGCGCTCGACTTCGAGATCGCTGACAGCAGTCCGCAAGCCGGGACTCCAGTTGACGAGGCGTGGTCCGCGATAAATCAAGCCCTGCTCGTAGAGCGTGACGAACACTTCCTGCACGGCGTTCGACAGCCCATCGTCGAGCGTGAAGCGCTCCCGATCCCAATCGCAGCTTGCGCCCAAGCGCCGCAAGCTGCTGCGTGATCCCGCCGCCGTACTGCTCTTTCCACGCCCACGTGCGCGCGAGGAATTCCTCGCGTCCGACCTGTTCGCGGCTCGTGCCCTCGGCTTGGAGCATCTTTTCGACCTGAAGCTGAGTCGCAATCCCGGCGTGATCGACCCCCGGCACCCACAAGCGCGGCTTTGCCGTGCATCCGCTCGTAGCGGATCATCAGGTCTTCGAGCGACACAAACAGCGCGTGACCGAGGTGCAGCACGCCAGTCACGTTGGGCGGCGGCATCGAGATCACGAACGGTTCGGCATCGTCCGCCGCCACTTCCGGCTTGAACCAGCCGTTTTCTTCCCACCAAGCATAGATGCGTTGCTCCGCTTCTTTGAAGTCGAAGGTCTTCGGCATCGGCTTAGCTGCTTGTTTCATCTGCTCTTCCATGTTGAGTCCTCGTATTTCAGCCCGGTTTGCGCGCCACGAGCACGCGCTCGGCACGGTCAGGCTGGTCGGTTATGTCCTCGAAACCTGCTTCCAGTAAAACAACTTTGACTTCGTCGGTCGAAAGTGGGCGGAAGACGACACGTCGCTTGATCGTCTCATAGTGTCGTCCCCGCCCCTTTACGATAAACAGGTTTTGTCGCGCCAATACCGGCGGTCCGTCACGCCATTCCCAAATCTCAAAGGTGATGAAGTCGCTGCCGTCGTCCAACCGGCTGACTAACCCCGGCAGAAATTGCGGGCGATCCTCCATGAAAGGTGCGAAATCGCGCATCCCGATCACGAGCAGCCCGCCCGGTCTCAGCAGATCGAAGAAAATGTGCAGCGTCTCCTCGATCTCGGCGTCGTCGACCAAATGGGGTAGGGCGTTGCCCTTGCAGACGATGGCGTCGAAGGGTCCTTTGACAACTTTCGGGAGGTCGAGAAAATCGCTGCGGATGAAGTGCATCTTCTCGCGCATTTTGTACTGAGTAGCGATCTCGACGGCTTTGCGCAGCATTCCGCTGCTGGGGTCGGCGGCGACGACCTCGAAGCCCAACTGTGCCAGCGGGATGGCTTGAGCGCCCGCGCCGCACGCGGCATCGAGCACGCGCGTCACGCCTTGATTGCGGAAGATCGAGCGCAGCCCCAACCCTTCGCGCTCCATCTGCGTTTCCCAATCACGGAAGAACAGCGGATAGTATTCGGCAATCGCGTCGTAAAAGCGGTTGGTGTTGTTCTTCGATGGCATGGCAATCTCCCATGACAAATCAAAAAGCCCTCTCGATCACAAGGACGAAAGGGCTTTCGCGGTACCACCTTGTTTCCTCGATCATCGGAGCAGTACGCTGCGGTGATCGAAGCACTTTGAGCGCGTTAACGGGCGCACCCGGCAGCCTCTAGCGATTTATCGCTCAACGCTGCGACTCATGGGCGACCTTCAGCAGTCTTGCGCGAGCGGGTTCGCAGCCAAAGCTGACTTAGGTCAGCCGACCCGCATTTTCTGGCGCGCTGCGCCTGCTTACTCCTCCCAATCACCGTCTTTGGGATCAGTTTCAATTACGCTGAGTATAGCACGACGCCGAAAAAAGCGTCAATCCCCGCCCTGTTCGTGAATTTGCGAGCGCACGAGCAAGCTGCTGATGCGGTCGGAAACCATGTCGATGGCGACGGTGTTGAAACCGCCTTCGGGGATAATCACGTCGGCGTAGCGCTTGCTCGGCTCAACAAATTCCATGTGCATCGGACGCACGGTGGATAAATACTGGCTGATGACCGACTCGGCGGTTCGTCCCCGCTCGGCGATGTCGCGGCTCAGGCGGCGAATCAGGCGGATGTCGGCGTCGGTATCGACGAATATTTTCACGTCGAACAAGGGGCGCAGCGTTTCCTCCGCCAGCACCAGTATTCCCTCGACCAAGATAATCGGCTGCGGCGCGACGTGCTGCGTTTGCGCCGTCCGCTGGTGGATCGTGAAGTCGTAGATCGGGATTTCGACCGGCTGCCCGGCTTGCAGCGCTCGAATGTGCTGCACCATCAAGGCGGTGTCGAGCGCGTCGGGATGGTCAAAGTTGATCACCTTGCGGTCGTTCAATGGGATGCCGCTCAGGTCTTTGTAGTAGGAGTCGTGCGGAATGAAGGCGATGTGGTGGCTGCCGACCCGCTCAAGGATGGCGTTGGAGATCGTCGTTTTCCCTGAGCCGGTTCCGCCGGCGACAGCAATCGTAACGGGGCGCAAACGGTCGATCATGGATCACTCCATCCAGTCACAAAAATGCCCGCGAAGGTCGCTAGAAACCTGTGCGGGCAATCAGAGCCACCCGAGAGACTTGAACTCTCAACCTCACGCTTACGAAGCGTATGCTCTGCCATTGAGCTAGGGTGGCAATCGGTTCGCATTATAGCAGCGCTGCCGTGTCGTCGCAAGACTTGAATTGACGAACGAAGGACTGAGTTTTGAGTACTGAGGACTGAGTAAACCCAGCGCTCTGGCATGATGCTCGGCTCGCCGGAGCTGTATCTTTTGCTCAGCGCTCAGTACTCGGTACTCAGTCCTTCGTTTCTAGTGCCGGAAATGTCGCGTGCCCGTGAACACCATCGCCATGCCCGCTTTGTCTGCCGCCTCGATCACCTGCGCATCGCGGATCGAGCCGCCCGGCTGGATGATCGCCGTCACACCCGCCGCCGCCGCGACTTCGATGCTGTCGGGGAAAGGGAAGAAGGCATCTGACGCCATCACTGCGCCGTTCGAGCGCTCGCCCGCTTTCTCAATCGCCAGTTTCGCTGCGTCGACGCGGCTCGGCAGCCCACCGCCAACGCCGACCGTCGCATTTTTAATCCCTAGCACAATCGCATTTGACTTCACGTGCGCAATCGCTTTCCACGCGAACTGCAGTGCGTCGATCTCGTCCTGCGTCGGCGTGCGCTGCGTGACGGTTCTATATTGCGTGCCTTCGGGATCGCCCATATCCGCCTGCTGGACGAGCAGCCCACGATGCACGCTCCGCACTTCCACGTCCGTGCCGTCGAACGTCGCCGGAATTTGCAGCAGACGGCAGTTCTTACGCTTCGTGTTCAGGATTTCCTGCGCCTCGTCGCTGAAGCTCGGCGCGGCAATCGCCTCGACGAACAACGAGCCGAGCGCCGTGACGAACTCCGGCGTCACCGTCTGGTTCACGGCGATCACGCCACCGTATGCCGAGATCGGGTCGGATGCCAGTGCTGCCGGGAAAGCCTCAGCGATGCTGGCGGCGCTGGCGACGCCGGTCGGCGTCAGGTGCTTGACCACGACGACGGTCGGCTCTTTGAAGCTGCTGACTGCGCGCCACGCCGCGTCGAGGTCGAGGATATTGTTATAGGACAGCTTTTTACCGCCGTGTACCGTTCCGCCGAGGGGTCCAGTCGTCGCCCTGCGGCTGTAATAGGCGGCGACTTGATGCGGATTTTCGCCGTAGCGTAGAGTCTCGACCTTCTGCATCCCCAGCGAGAGATGCTGCGGCAGGTCGTGATCGAGCAGGGCAGGGGCGATGTCCTCGGCGAGGAAGGCATGAATCGCGGTGTCATAGTCGCGGGTGAGGGCGAAGACCTTGACCGCCAGCGCGCGCCGCAGCGCGAGATCGACCTCGCCGCCGTCCTGAAGCGCCGCCATGATCCGTCTATAGTCTACAGGATCGCAGACCGGGATGACGCGCAGGAAGTTTTTCGCCGCCGCGCGCAGCAGGGTTACGCCGCCGATGTCGATCTCCTCGACAGCATCTTGAAGCGTCACGCCCGGCTGTGCGACCGTCTCCTGAAACGGATATAGGTTGCAGACGACCATGTTGATCGGCGCGAAACCGTTTTGCCTGAGCGCTTCGAGGTCTTCAGCGCGGTCACGGGCGAGGATACCGGCGTGAATCGCCGGGTGGAGCGTCTTGACGCGCCCGCCCAGCATTTCCGGGGACTGCGTAAGCTGCTCGACCGCTGTCACGGGCAGGCTAGCATCGGTCAATATTTTCTGCGTCCCGCCGCTGGCGACGATGTCCCAGCCCAAATTGACGAGTGATTGAGCGAATTCGACCAAGCCGGTCTTGTCGTACACACTGAGTAACGCACGAGGCATTGCGATTTATCCCTTTCAGTCAGTTGTAAGCTGAATCAATTGAGCAGCGAATTGGTGCGCGCGGGCGGGCGCATCGCCGACATAGGCGGAGGCGTCGAGCAGGTCGCGGATTTGGTCAGGCGTCAGGTACGCCGCCAGCGTTTCGCTGTTTGCCAGCGCTTCGATCAGCGGATTGGGCTGATCGTCTGCCAGCGCTGCCCACGCCGCCAGACTGTGCGCGCGCAGATGCTCGTGCATAACTTGCCGATCCGCGCCCGCTTTAACCGATGCCATCAGCACGCGCTCGACCGCTGAGAAAACGCCGAAACGAGCGAAATTACGCGCTGCCGCCTGCTTGTCGATCCGCAAATCAGCAACGATCCGCGCGGCGACGCGCAGCATTTCGTCGGCGGCGAGGAATGCTACCGGCAGAATCTCGCGGCGGTTCGCGGAGTCGTCAAGCGTTCGCTCCAATAACGAATGACTGGCGTTATCCCATGCGACGCGCTCCATGGCTGCGACCAAGCGTCCGAGACTGTCGATCTTCTCAGCATTGATCGGGTTGCGTTTGAATGGCATCGCCGACGAGCCAACTTGATGCTTGCTAAACGGCTCGCCCCATTCGCCGATTACGGGCGATTGCAGCAGGCGCAGGTCGAAGGCGAACTTATAAAGACTGCTCGCCAGCCCGGAGAGCGCGCTCAGTACCTGCCAGTCCTGTTTGCGCGGGTAGGTCTGTCCGGTGACCGGGTAGGCGGGGAGGTCGAGCGCCAACATCACGCGCGCTTCGAGTTCGACCGGCGTGACACCAGTGCTGGTCAGCAGCTCGCCGTAAGACGCGCCGGTGCCCACCGCACCCTTGAGACCCTTGCCGCGTAGGTTCGTGCGCGCCGTTTGCAGTGTCTCGTAATCGTCAAGCAAGTCCTGCGCGTAGAGCGCCATCCGGTAGCCCATCGTCGTTGGTTCGGCGGGCTGGATGTGCGTGAACGCCATCGTCGGCGTGTCGGCGAGTCGCTCAATGCTGCGTCCAAAGTGGCAAAGCAAATCGCGCAACGCCACGATAATTAGGTCAAGGCTGTCGCGCAGTCGCAGCACATCGGCGTTGTCCTCCACGTCGGCACTAGTCGCGCCCAAGTGAATCACGCCGCCACCGACCGGACACTGCTCGGCGAAGGTGCGGACCTCCGCCATCAAGTCGTGGTGGATTTGCGCCTCGATTTGATCTGCTCGCTCGATGTCGATGTCGGCGACATGTTCCTCAAGATCGGCGACTTGTTCCGCCGTCACCAACCCGGCGGCTTGCTCCGCGCGCGCCAATTCGACCCAAATGCGTCGCCAAACGCGCCGCTTGTTGACTTCCCCCCAAATGACGCGCATTTGCGGAGAACCGTATCGCCACGTGAATGGCGACAGATACTGCTCATGTGAAAACGTCGTTGTCATGCCGCTTGGCGCCCCTCTTGGCTGCATACGCCTCAGATTATAGCGCGCCGAGAGCGAAACTCCTCGACCAAGGCGCAGATCGAATTTCGGAGGCAGTGCCTATTGTGTAATTTTTCACAATATGCTATAATTGATATATGGCAATAGACGAATACAGGTTAAAAGGGGGAGCACGATGAACGGAAGACCACGAGTTATCGTCATCGGCGCGGGCTTTGGAGGATTGTATGCGGCGCAAACGCTCAAGCACAAGTCAGTCGACGTTCTACTCGTCGACCGGCACAACTTCCACACCTTCACGCCGCTGCTTTATCAGGTGGCGACCGCTGGCTTGGAAGCCGAGGAGATCGCCTATCCGGTGCGCGGAATCTTCCGCAGCAACACCAATATCGACTTCATGCTGGGTGAGGTCACGGCAATTGACCGGGCAGCGAAGATGATCTCCGTCCGCACGGATGGGGCAGTTCGGCACGAAAGCTACGACTACTTGATTGTCGCGGGCGGCAGTGTCACCAGCTATTTTGGCAAACCCGAGATTGGCGACTATGCCTTTGAACTCAAGACACTGGACGATGCGGTCGAACTGCGTAATCACATCCTGCGCTTGTTCGAACGGGCGGCGTGGACGGAAGACGAAGTTCAGCGTCGCGCGTTGACCACGATCATTGTCGTCGGCGGGGGTGCGACCGGGCTGGAAACGATTGGCGCGATCCGCGAACTGTACCAGCACGTGCTGCGTAAGGAATACGAATCGCTCTCGCCCCGAATCGTGTTGGTCGAGGCGATTGATCATCTGCTGGCGGCTTACCCGGAGCGTTTGCAGCAGAAGGCGCTGGAGCAGCTCAAGTCGCTGGGTGTTGAGGTGATCCTCGGCGATGCCGTCGACGAGACGACGCCGGATCACGTTCGCTTAGCGAGCGGCGAAATCATCCCAACCCGCACGCTTATCTGGTCGGCGGGGGTGCAGGCGTCGCCACTCACTACACTGCTCGATCTGCCGCTCCAAAAGGGCGGGCGTGTTCCGATCACGGCGACGCTGACGACTGAGGGCGACGAGAATGTCTACGTCGTCGGCGATATGGCATACCTCGCAGCGCCGGACGGCAAACCGTATCCAATGCTGATCCCGGTGGCGAAGCAGCAAGGCATTCTTGCGGCGAAGAACATCCTGCGCCGCGTCGCGAGTGAGCAGCCGCAGCCTTTCCACTACATTGATCGCGGCATCATGGCGACCATTGGGCGACGCCGGGCGGTCGCGTGGATTTTTAACCGCATCCAGCTTACCGGCTATCTCGCGTGGATTGCGTGGTTGGGTCTGCATTTGATCTCGCTGATGGGCTTCCGCAATCGCTTGAACGTGTTCGTGAACTGGGTTTGGAACTACCTGACCTATGATCGAGCTGTGCGCATCATTCTCGAACCCGGTGCCGTGAAGCCAAAACATGCTGAAGAGGCGCTCAAATCGGTTGAGTAGCACGCTTGCCCCACAGCCCGGATCGTCGTTACAATACGTGCTGAGAAGGTCACCGAACGAGGACGAATTGGCATGAGCAACGACAAAGTTCTGCTGCAAAAACGTGACGCGAAAGCCAAACCGCATCTTGAGCAGTATGCTCCCGTGTGGTTGGTGAACCAGAAAATCATCGAGGATGACGAGGCGGTGCAGTTCAATGTCATCTTCGAGCACAACCGCTACGGTTGGGTGAGCCGTCGTTATCGTTACGATGGTTTCAACAACGTGCTCTACTACAAAGGGCAGACGATCATTTCGGAAGACGAAGCGCTAGCGGCGCAGGAGAAAGAACCCTACGTCAACGTAACCGTCGCCGACACCCCCAACGCCTACGGTGGCTGAGACGTCAGCGTACAACACAACGGGGCGCAGTCGCGCCCCGTTCGCTTTCTAGAACGATGCGACCTCAGCGCCGCGCCCTGAGTTCAAAAACCTTCGTGTCCTCAGCCCCCATGCGATATTTATAGGTTTCATTGCCGCGCAGGAAATCGAAGACTTCGCGTTTGTGCTCGATGGCGTCGCGGATGTCGTAAGACAGCAGCACAATGCCGGGGCTGAAATTGGCATGTTCTTGCGGCAGCAACCCCGAATTGTAGACCAGAATCTGATTTTTGTAGTCGAAGTCACAATAGGCTGCTGCTGGCGTCCCGTTGACGACCAGAAACGTCATCTTCAACCAGCCGTTGGCGTACATCTTAGGCATAACGCGCTTGATGAAGCTGAAATTGTGGGGGTCGTCGAGGAACCCGGCTTTTTCCGGGTGGCTGGCGCGCATCAGACCGAGAAACTTCTCCACTTCAGCGTCAATGTCGCACTTTTCATCGACCACGTACCAATCGATCAGCGCTTCGCTTTCGGCGCGGCGCAGCTTTCGGCGAATCTCATGCCGCTGTTTCTTGTCCAGCCGATCCAAATAGCCATCCCAGCTATCCGGCAGGACGATCACCGGACAAACTTCCTGCAATACGTTCTCGACCGCGAAACCCTGAGCCGCTAAAGCCTCGTGAAAACTCGTCAGCGAAGGCGAGGCTTCCGGGATGTTGCAGTAATTGATGCGGTCGTAGGCGTCGGCATTTTCGGCGAGAAATGCCGCTAGCGCCGTGTGAACCTCGTCGACGTGGGCAGGATCGACGATCAAGTCAACGTAATCAGTCACATCGACGCAGCCGACTGTCCGAACCACGCGCTCGCCATCTTTAAGCTGGATCAGCCATGATCCAATCCCGACGAGTTCACCATCATCACTGCGGCAGGCGACGATCCAGAGCTGGCCACCGTCATAAGCGTGCCACCACGTAGACTGCCATTCCCACGTACAAAAAATCGTATCGGACGTGCTGCGGTGCAGCAGATCGTTCCATTCCGGTTGTAATTCATCAAAGCCGCTTGCGTCGGTGTAGACCGTGAGTTTCACTTCGCCCCCTGATTGTGGTGTGTCGTTCGCGCATTATAATCGCATCCGGTGAGGACACAATTAAAAAGCCGCCCAAATTGGACGGCTTTGGACTCAAGAGCACGGTGTTGTCTAGACGCCGGCTGTCTCTGGCTGTTGGAGCTTGTAGTCGTAGGCAAGCGACAGGTTCGTGTCAGCGTCGAACAAATGGAGGTTATCGACGTTGAACGCCATCGTAATGCGGCTGCCGACACGGGCGCGAGTGCGCGGGTCCGTGCGGGCGATGAACGTCTTGCCGCCATCTTCGAGATAGAGGTTGATTTCGTTGCCCATCTGCTCGACAACGTCGACATTCGCTTCGACTGTTGCCGGGGTGATGCCTGCGGGCTGGAAGTTCACGTCGTGGATGTCCTCAGGACGCACGCCGAGAATGACGCGCTTGCCCACCGAAGCTTTATACGGCTCGGCTCTCGCCGCCGGAACTTGAATCTGGAATCCGGCTGTTTCGATGACGAGGTTGTTATCACCTTGCTTGAGGGTCGCGTCGAAGAAGTTCATCGACGGACTGCCGATAAAACCGGCAACGAACAGGTTACGCGGGTTGTGGTATAGGTTGTAGGGCGAGTCGATTTGCTGGAGTTCACCAGCGCTTAATACGCAGATGCGCGTACCCATCGTCATGGCTTCGACTTGGTCGTGAGTCACGTAGATGAAAGTCGTGCCGAGGCGTTGGTGCAGTTTGCTGATGAAGGAACGGGCTTCAACGCGCAGTTTCGCGTCGAGGTTCGACAGCGGCTCGTCCAGCAGGAAGACTTGCGGCTCGCGGACAACAGCGCGACCGACTGCAACACGCTGACGCTGACCACCCGAAAGCTGGCGGGGGCGGCGGTCGAGCAGTTGCTCAATGCCGAGGCTCTTTGCCGCTTCACGGACGCGCTGGTCGATAATCTGCTTCGGCGTCTTGCGCAGGCGCAAGCCAAACGCCATATTATCGTAGACCGTCATGTGCGGGTAGAGCGCATAACTCTGGAACACCATTGCTACGTCGCGGTCTTTTGGAGCAACGTTATTGACCACCCGGTCGCCGATCAAAATCTCGCCGTCGCTAATTTCTTCCAAACCTGCCAACATGCGCAGGCTGGTGGACTTGCCACAGCCAGAAGGTCCAACGAATACTAAAAACTCTTTATCCTGAACTTCAATATTTAAATCGGTTACAGCAGTGGTAGTACCATAGCGCTTGTAGACGTGCCTAAAGGTCACACTTGCCACGAGTTTTCCTCCGTATGACAATATAGCGGACTAAAAGTAGGCTCCAATGCAGGGTTTGTTTATTCTGCACAAAGAACTTGCGTTCCTGCAAACTCCACTTCTTGTGGAAGATTATAGTTATGATTGAGTGTTTTGCAACATTTCGTACTCAATTACGTTTGAGAGAAGAGCTACCGTGAATCAAGACCTGAATGCCGAAGTCATTGCCATCGGTACCGAGATTTTACTCGGAGAATTGACGGATACCAATTCCGTCTTTATTGCCCGCACCCTGCGCGATTTGGGGATCAATCTTTTCTTCATGACGTCGGTCGGCGATAACGAGAAACGGATCGCCGATGCCATCAAGATCGCGCTTGGTCGCGCGCAGATCGTCATCACCTGTGGCGGCTTGGGACCGACGATTGACGACATGACGCGCCAATCGGTCGCGACGGCGACGGGGCGAGGGCTGACCTTCCACCAAGACCTGCTCGACCAGATTGCTGAACGCTTCGCCGGTTTTCGCGCCCAGATGACCGAGAACAATCGTCGCCAAGCCTTCATCCCGGACGATGCCGTGATCATAACCAATCCGGTCGGGACGGCGCCCTGTTTTGCGGTCGAGTATGGCGATCAGGTCGTGATCAGCTTGCCCGGCGTCCCCCGCGAGATGAAATTCCTGCTGACGGAAAAGGTCGTCCCGTATTTGCGCGAGCGCTACGGAATTCGCGGTGCCATCATCAAGGCGAAAATCCTTAAAGCAGCCGGAATCGGCGAAAGCGCGCTCGACGAACTGATCGGCACCAAGCTGCTCGAAGCGAGCAACCCGACGGTCGGGCTGGCGGCGCACAGCGGGCAAATCGACGTGCGGATCACCGCGAAAGCCGACAGCACCGGCGAAGCCGACGCCTTGATCGCCGCCGTCGAAGACGACCTGCGCCAGCGGATTGAGCCGTACATTTTCGGCGTCGATACGGACAGCATCGAGGGCGCGCTGATCGCTACGCTGCGCGAACAAGCGGCGACGTTGGTCATCGGCGAGATTGGCATGGCACCTATCCTGAGCGAGCCGATCAGAGCGGCGTTTGGCGGCGACGTGCTCACGGCGGTCGAAACGCTGTCATCACCGGAACAGCTTGCCGAGGCGCTCGGTCTCGCCGAAGTGCTGCCGCTGCGCCAGCTCGCCGAACGCGCTGCCGAAGCTTTTGCGGCGCAGCACGATACCCCGGTCGCGCTGGTGGTCGTCAGCCGTGCCGACGCACTCGAAGATCACGATGACACCAACGAAGGCAGCGCGGTCGCCGTATTCGTCAACGGCAAGCTGCGCTCACGCGCTTATGGCTTCGGCGGGGGCACGGATACGGCGCGCCAGTGGACGGGCACGTGGGCGATGTCGATGGCGTGGCGAATGCTGAGGCTTGACCTTGAGTCAAGCTGATCGGTCGCTGGCGCGGCTGCTGTTCGACGCCGGGCTGATCCAGTTTGGCTGGTTCGAACATGACGACGCAGTCCAGCCGGTCGCTGTGCATCTGGAAATGATCGCTTCATTCCCGGACATCCTCAGTCGGATCGTCGAAGCCGCCGCCGCTCGTCTGGAATTATCTGGTTATGAGCGGCTGCTCGGCACGCCGGACGCGATCCCATTTGCGACCGCTGTGAGCCTCGCCAGCGGAGTTCCACTGGTTTACAGCCGGGGGATGGCTGAGCCAGCTTCAGTTGATCTGGTCGGCGCTTATGACGGCGGGCATCCGGCGCTGCTGGTAGCGAACGCGGTCGGGCTAGGGCGCGATTTGCCCTCGCTGGTGAGCAAGGCGCGGCGGGTCGGGCTGGAGGTCAACACGCTGCTGGCGATCCTCGAAGTTCGCGCTGTACCTTCGTTCGAAGGCGTGCGGATCGTCCCGCTGCTGCGGCTGGGCGCCGTCGTGAGCACGCTAAACGCTGAAGGTCTGATGCCGCCTCGACATGCGCAGGCGGTGCTGATTTGGATTGCGACGTCGACTTGACGCCCACATTGCCGCATCGCGCGATCAGCACTATAATGAACTGGACTATAGTCCGGTTAAAATGGGAAATAGGCGAGGTTTTATTGTGCAAACCGCCCAGTTAATGCAATCGCAAATCGCGCCCGGCTTCGTCGCTCAGCGTGATTTTCAGCACTTTTCCGCCGATGAATTCCCGACCCTCCACCCGATCCACTGGCTGCATTCGCACTTCGCCGTCGGCGGCTGGAGTCCGTTGCAGCGCCTCAGCGGGATGCTGACCGCGCACATGACGCGCATCGCGCCGCATAACGGTTTCACGTGGCATCCGCACCGCGCGCTCGAAATCTATACGTGGGTGCTGGAAGGCGACCTCTATCACGAGGACTCGACTGGCGGCAAGGGGATCATCCACGCGGGCGAGTTTCAACG
This sequence comes from uncultured Chloroflexia bacterium, assembly GCA_963826685.1. Lineage (GTDB taxonomy): Bacteria > Chloroflexota > Anaerolineae > Aggregatilineales > Phototrophicaceae > Flexifilum. The sequence continues at coordinate 1,088,465 of CAWGYC010000017.1, forward strand.
CATGTTTGCGGGCGACTACATCGAGCATCAGGAGTTGAACATCACCGATGACCCGGTGCGCGTGATCCAGATTTGGTTCATCGCCGACCGCCGCTATCAAGGGCTAGAGCCGCATTATCAGCAGCTTGAGCAAGCGATGCTGCCCGTCCGTCAACTTGGCGATGCGTCAGTTTTCAGCTTGATCGGGGATGGCTCGCCGATGGATCAGCACGTTGCCGCCCGCCTGACCGCCGCGACGCTCACCGCGAACGGCACGACGACCCTCGAAGCGCCGCGCTCCGGCGAAAGCTTGTTCATGTACATCACCGACGGGGTGGGGCAGGTCGAGCAGGGCGGCGCGACCTACAACGTCGGGCAGTACGACGTGATCCTCGCCACGCCGGACGCCGAAACCGCCGTCGTCACGTCCACCAGCACCGCGCCGCTCCACTGGCTCAGCTTCTACCTGCCGGAATTTCTGGGCTAACAGCTCTCAGCGGTCAGCTTTTCAGCTAAAGCGAAAACGACTCTACTTGAGAGTCGTTTTTTGTCCTTGCTGAACGCTGAACGCTGACAAGCTGACAGCCTCTCTACTCCTCATCTCCCAAGCTGAGCAGCGCCATGAACGCCTCTTGCGGCACTTCCACCGAGCCGATCATTTTCATGCGCCGCTTGCCTTTTTTCTGCTTTTCGAGCAGCTTCTTCTTGCGGCTGATGTCGCCGCCATAGCACTTCGCCAGCACGTCCTTGCGCAGCGCCTTGACGTCCGCCCGCGAGATCACCTTTTTGCCCACCGCCGCCTGAATCGGCACGACGAACAACTGGCGCGGGATCAACTCCTTCAGCTTGCTGACCAGCTTCTGCCCCTTATGGTAGGCGTCTTCCTGATGGACGATGATCGCCAGCGCATCGACCGGCTCGCCCGCGACCAGCACGTCCAGCTTGACCAGATCGCCCGGCAGGTATTCGTCGAACTGATAGTCGAGGCTGGCGTAACCCTTGGTCACGCTCTTGAGCCGGTCGTAGAAGTCGATGATCAGTTCCGCCAGCGGCAGCCGGTAGTGAATGACGACGCGCTTGGTATCGAGATACTCCATCGTGACGTATTCGCCGTGCTTCTTGGTCACCAACTCCATCAACGGACCGATGAAGTCGTCGGGCGTGTAGATTTGGATTTTCATCCACGGCTCGCGGATTTCCTCGATAATGCTGGGATCGGGCAGTTCCGCCGGGCTGTCGATCTCGATCACTTCGCCGCTGCGCAGTTCAACCTGATACTCGACGCTCGGCGCGGTCGCCAGAATGTCGAGTTCGTATTCGCGTTCGAGCCGTTCCTGCACGATGTCCATGTGGAACAGACCGAGAAAGCCGACGCGAAAGCCGAAATTGAGCGCCTGCGACGTTTCCGGCTCGTAGACCAGCGAGGCGTCGTTCAGTTGCAGCTTTTCTAGGGCGTCGCGCAGTTCGCCGTAATCGTCGTTGTCGACCGGGTACATCCCGGCGAAGACCATCGACTTGACCTGCTTGTAGCCGGGCAACCGCTCCGCAGCGCCGTTGACCGCCAGCGTGATCGTGTCGCCGACGCGGCACTCGCGCACCGACTTGAAGCCGGTCGCCACGTAGCCGACCTCGCCGACGCTCAGCGACTCGACCACGGTCATCGCCGGGCTGAAGACGCCGATCTCGACCGGCTCGAATTTGGCGTCGGTCGTCATCAGCTTGAGCATGGTCGTTTTCGTGAACGTACCATCGATCACGCGGACATAGGCGACCACGCCCTTGTACGAGTTGTAATGCGAGTCGAAGACCAGCGCGCTCAGCGGGGCGTCCATGTCGCCGCGCGGCGGCGGCACGCGCTGGACGACGGCTTCGAGCACGTCCTGCACGCCGATACCCTGCTTGGCGGAAATCCGCAGGATGTCCTCCGCCGGGACGCCGAGCAAATTCTCGACTTCCTGCGCGACTTCATCGGGGCGGGCGGCGGGCAGGTCGATCTTGTTGATCACCGGGATGATTTCGAGGTCTTGCTCCAGCGCCAGATAGACGTTCGCCAGCGTTTGCGCCTCGATGCCTTGCGAGGCATCGACCACGAGGATCGCGCCCTCGCAGGCTTGCAGCGCACGGCTGACCTCATACGAGAAATCGACGTGACCGGGGGTGTCGATCAGGTTGACCTCGTATTCGTTGCCGTCGTTGGCGACGTAGCTCATCCGCACCGCCGACGCCTTGATGGTGACGCCGCGCTCGCGTTCCAAATCCATGCTGTCGAGCATCTGCTCTTGCATGTCACGGTCGGCGACGGTGTGCGTGAACTGAAGCATCCGGTCGGCGAGCGTGCTTTTGCCGTGATCAATGTGGGCGATAATGCAAAAATTGCGAATGTGGTCGCGCTGCATCGGTTTACCGTCTCTGTCTTCTACGCGATGAAGTATAGCAGAACGGTTTGTTTGAGCCTATCCAGAGTTAGCGCAGCGAAGCAGATAGACTATCGTGAAAATGTGGAGAACGATGGCGAATCCAAAGCCAAGCACATGATCGACTGGCGTCGCTCCCGTACTTTGGCTGATCGTATAGATCGAACAGCCGCCAACCGGAAGCAGCAGCAGGATGCTCGTCCACAGACCGGGATTATAGCGACGCTGGCGAACCGTCATTAGGACGTGAAGCAAGCCATTGACGACTGCGGGATATGCTGCAATCAACCCCAGCGGCGGGTAAATATAAGCTGCTCCGTAGAGCGCCACCAAATCGACCGCCCACACGCCGACGATATTCACCCAGAAGATCGGGACGTCGGTAATCTTCTCCTGCCCATGCGCCAACAGCGCATTTACGAAGTCCTTGAATTTGCCGTGCGCGTGTTCCTCGTATTGGTGGATCATGTAGATCGGCAGCAGCAGATACGTAAGGAAAACGGCGCTGCTCATCGCGTTGAGCAGAAGCGGTGCAAGCAAGAGTAGAACAATAGCTAGCGGCAGCCCCGCTCTTGACCAATTATGTACGAACCAAATCGGGAAACGATAACGCGCTGGCTGCTCCATGAAGAATCCCTAGATGACTGCTCGAATCATGTCAGAAATGTCTCTCTCGTTTGATTCTTCGCCCCAGCCGAGCCACGCCAGAAACTCGATATTTCCGGCGGGACCCTTGAGCGGCGACTTGATCAGCCCGCGCACGGCGAAGCCTTCACTTTGCGCGAAGGTCAGCACTTCTTCGAGTCACGCGCGCGTGAACGCTCGTGATCGCGGACGACGCCGCCTTTGCCGACGTCGGCTTGTCCCGCTTCGAACTGCGGCTTGATCAGCGGGATCACGTCGGCTTGCGGCGTCAGCCAGCCTTTGACCGCCGGGAGCAGCAGTTTCAGCGAGATGAACGAGGCGTCCATCACCGCGAGGCTGACTTGCTCTGGCAGCGACTCGACGTAGCGGACGTTGGTGCGCTCCATCACCACCACGCGCGGATCGGTGCGCAGCGTGTAAGCGATCTGCCCGTAGCCGACGTCGATGGCGTAGACCTTCGCCGCGCCGTTCTGGAGCAGGCAGTCGGTGAAGCCGCCGGTGCTCGCGCCCACGTCGGCGCAGGTGCGCCCGCTCACGGCGATGGGGAAGGCGGCGAGCGCGCCCGCCAGCTTGTCGCCGCCGCGACTGACGAAGCGCGGCTTCGTCTTCACCTTGATCTCGGCTTCGACCGGAACCCGCGTCCCCGCCTTATCGATCTGCTTGCCGTCGACGGTCACTTCACCCGCCATGATCATGGCGCGAGCTTTCTCGCGGCTCGGCGCGAGTTCCCGTTCCAGCATCAGCAGGTCAAGCCGCTGCTTCTCAGCCACAGGGCAGTACCGAGTACTGAGTGCTGAGTACTGAGTCAAAAATCCGTTCTTGTCGCTCGGTTTCGCTCAATCTATGTCTGTTCACTATTTTGTCCCTACTCAGTCCTCAGTCTTCAACGCTCAGTCCTATCTTTACTCAGCACTCATCACTCATTGCTCGTTACTATCCCTTTGTCAGATAGATCGGCACGTCGACCGATTGCTGATCAGGCTTGACCTCCACACCGTCGGCGGCAATCGGTAGATAGCCATCGGCGACGACGAAAACGCTGTAAGGGACGTTGGGTTGAAGCAGTCGGTCGATTTGGAAATTGCCCCCGCTGTCGGTGATCGCCATTGAGTAGACCTGATCTTGACTCCACTGGTCGGTGAACTCGGAGACGGAGAAATTCTCGTTGATCAGCACGACGGTCACGCCGGGAATGCCGACCCGCGTTTCGCCGTCGAGCACCTGCCCGCGCATCTGCGTGCCACTCGCCTGTGAAAAGCGGTCAATTGGGAGCTGACCGATGCCGACGCGCGCCGTCGTCGAGCCGAAGGGAAGCTGCCCGATCAGCAGGTCGAGCCTATAGGTTCCATCGGGAATCCCGCCGGGACTGGTCAAGCGGATCAAGAAGTTTTGACCACTCTCGGCGGCGTTCCACGGCTGCGTTTGCTCGTAGAAGACCTCGTCGTCAACCGACCAGCGCATCGTCCAGAGCGTCCCCGGCGCGATCTGCTCCCAATCAAATAGGGCGTAGATCGTGTCCGTGCTAGCGGAAAACGTGCTAATTGGCGCCACGCCGAGCGCTTCGGCGTCGCTGCCCGCGCTCGTGAAGTGGATGTTCGAGAAGATGCGGGTTAATGCACCTTGCTGCGCGCCTGCGAGTGTGAAGTCCGAGGTCGCCGCGAGGCGCATCGCACCTTCGGTTTGCAGATACAGCTCAAGGCGGTAGTTTCCCGGCAGCAGTCCGTTGGGGTCTTGCACGCGGATCGTCTTGGTGCCGGTGGCACCGCTGTCCCACGTCAAATCGTCGCGGTAGACGACAGCGCCTTCGAAGTACCAGACAGCCGCCCATGACGTGCCATCGACTATGTTGCGATAGACGAAACGCGCGCTGGCGACGCTGCCCGTCGGCAGGACGAATCCGTTGCCAAGCACGTCACCCTGCACGTCTTCCAACCCGAAGATCAGGTCGCTAAACGTCGGCGCATCTTGGCTCATGGGACCGATCACCAGCCGTTTGTTATCAGCCGTAATGCCGTCGATAAAGAGGGTGAAGTCGTAGATGCCGTTGGGCCATGGCTGCCCGACGCTGCCAATATACCAGACGCCGTTACGTCCACCGCTCCACTGCACGGGCGATAGGCTGAAGGCAGGATTGGATACGCCATTGACTGTGACGCGCAGTTCGTAGACCGTCTCCGGCGTCATATCGGCGTAGTTAAAGAACAGATAAACACTGTCAGTCCCCGTGGGCAAGTTGGTGACGACACTGGCGGGCATCTCGGCTTCGTTGACCGATGACGAAAAGAACAAGCGGCTGAAAGTCGGCGTGCCCCCAAGAAAGGACTGCCCGCTGCTTTGGCTGACGCTGTTGAGCCGTAGGTCGAGCGAGGCAGCGCGCAGCAGCGGACGCGCGTAGCTCGATGGACGCAGCGAATTAATCAGCCCGCCAACCGGAACGCAAACGTCGCTGGTGTTCATCGCGCCGTCGCCGTTGGTATCTTGCAGCGTGATGCAGCGCGCATCTGGCGACAGCCCAATCACGGGCGAGGTGGTCGGAATGCCGATCAGCTTTCCCTGTTGGTCGTAGACGCCGCCGCCGGTCATCGTGCCGGGGATCGAGGCACTCGTCTTGATCCATGACTTGTCGCTGCCACTTGGCTCGACCGTGAAACCGCTGACTGTCCCGCGCGCGACGCTCACCGGGCTGTCGCTGATGTCGGGATAGCCGACGACGGTCACCGTCTGATCGAGCATGATCGCTGCCGAGTCGCCGAGTTCCACGAAGGGCAGCGCCAGCGCACTTGGGTCGACGGCACGCCCGTCACTCTGCTGCGTGATGCGCAGCAGAGCGAGGTCAAGTCCCGGATTGGCTTGGATGATCGAGGCGCGGTAGACCGGCACCGGCGGCTCGTCAAGCCGCACGCTTAAGCGCGATGATCAGCGTGTCGCCGGGGCAGTTCTGCCCGCTGACCGTATTATGCGCGTTCGTTAAAATCAGTCCGTCACGGCTGACGAGTGTGCCTGAGCCGACGCAGGTGATCGTCACGTCGCTGCCGGTGGTGGTCGCTTGCATGATGAAGACAGTCGCGCGCTCGATCCGTTCCAGATCGATTCCGACATCCTGCGCGCGGGCAGGCGCGGATCGGCTGGGCAGGAGCAGCAGTAAAGCGAGTACCAATAGTTGTTTCCCTATGGCTGTGGCAAGTGTAAGGGCGTTCAATTGAACACCCCTACGGATTGCACGGCGCGCGTGCATTGACGTCATGCGATCTTGTGCCATTCGTATTTTAGAACTCCAAATCATCGAGAAACCTCTCAAAAATCGGTAGGTTTTCGTCGAAGTTGTTGGCGTCAGAGAGAAACGTGATGATGATCGCCTGCCCGCGTCGAATCGTGAGAATGTCCAGCCCTCGGACGACGGTCGGAATACTTTGGAGGAAGGGATCGTCCTCCCCGGCGACGTAGACGTAGCCCATCGCCGTCGCCTCCTGTTCGCCGGGGAGCGCATACGGTTGGCTCGACAGCACGCGGTAACGCGAGAGCGTCTGCATCCGGGTCAGCGTGAGTGTCTGGAGCAGATTGCTCGCGCTCGTGCTCAGCGTCACCGGCTGGACGTTGACCTGAATGGTCGTCTTGAAGCCCATCTGCTCGATGTCGCGCACGCGGAACACGTAGTCGCCGGTGCTGTCGATCAGCCAGCGTTCGGGATAATAGGCGCGGATGCCAACCTCGCTGTTACTGTAGGGGACGGTCGCGTAGAGGGTGGCGTCACGCAGGTTGATGCCGATGACCAGCGCGATCAGCGCATAGATAAAGACGAAATAGTGGCTCCAGCGCTGGCGCTGAGTGATGTCGCTGCGGGCGTCGCGGATTTCGATCAGCGTCATCGCTTAGTCCTCACGACTGGCAGCGGATTCGAGCGCTTGACGTTCGGCGTTGCTGAATAGGAAGGCGACGATGATCCCGAAGCCGACCAGCACCGCCGCCGAAAAAGCGAGCGCGAGGACTGGTTTGGGCGTGCTGCTGTGCGATGAAAAGGTTGCCGCGATCACGCTCAGCAGCGACGGCGTCTCGGTGCTGCTGCTGAGTACGAACGAGGCATTGGTCAAGCCGGATCGCAGGGGAATAGCAATTCCGTTGATCAGCGCGCCGAGGGCAACCGTGATCGTCATCAGAAAGGGAGTCGGCGTATCGAAGCGAACCTCCGCCAAGCCGTAGCTGACGACCAAGCTGGCGGCGAGATTGACCGCCACATTGTCGAAGACCTGAATGGCGACCACGTCCGGTGGTATGCCTGCCGACGTGAGGAAGAAGCGCAGGTTGAGCACAAAGGCATAACCAGCGGCGCTTGCCGCGCAATAGGCGGCGCTGTCGAGCCGGGTGCGAAACAAATCGGGCCACGTCGTGAAGCGCACGACGGCATATTTGATCGTCTCTTGAACAATGCCTATCGTAAAGGTATAGCCGATGATCCGGTTGATCGCCCCGGCGAGTGGCAGCCAGCGCTCCGGCTGAAACAGATTGTCAATGAGCGGGATAGCCACCGCGTTGGCTGCCAGCGCGGTGATCACGAATACGGCGATCAGCCGGGCGCGGGGTTCGAGCGCGAACCGCTCGCGCCAGACCGAGAAGATCAGCCAGAGCACGACCGGCAGCGCGACAAATGCCGCGTTTACTGCCGGAATGATCGCGTCCGGCAGCCGAAAGCCCAACAGACCGAAGGCAATCGACGCCGCTGCCGCCGCACCGAAAAGTACCGCGCTTTCGAGGATCAGGCTGCGCCAGACGCGGCGATAGGGATAAACGATCTCTGCTTCGTCCGGCGGTGTTAGCAGTCCCTGTTTATAAACGCTCATAAACCCTTACGTTTTCGATCCGAGATCGCTATACTGTTCTATCGTATCGCACAGCATCGTACCCTGAAAGGTAAAATATGCGTATCTCAGCCGCAAGGGTGACTCTGCTGGTGCTGCTGGCGCTGGTTGCTGCTTGCTCGTCGCGCGCCCAGATGCAGCAGCCGCCTCCGCCGCGAAATCACATTGTCTACGGACTGACACTCCAACCGAGCAGCTTCGATCCGCAGATCGGCTCCTCCTCGGAACTCGGTATACCGTTGCGCTCGGTCTACGATACGCTCGTCTACCGCGATCCGCAGACGCTCGACTTTGTACCCGGTTTGGCGACCAGTTGGACGATTTCGCCCGACGGCTTGGCGTATACCTTCGCGCTGCGGCAGGGCGTCACCTTCCACGACGGTACGCCGTTCAACGCGCAGGCGGTCGCAGCCAATCTCGACCGCATCACCAACCCGATGACCGCCTCGCAGAAAGCCGTCTTTTTACTGGGACCCTATACCGGCTACGAGATCGTGGACGATTATACCATCCGCCTGCTGCTCTCCGAGGCGTACAGCCCGCTGCTCGACTCGCTCAGCCAAGTCTATCTGGGCATCGCCAGCCCGACCGCCCTGAGCGAATACTCCAATGAACGCTACCAGTTCCATCAGGTCGGCACGGGACCCTTTGAGTTCGTGGAATACGTCCCCGGCGATCATCTGACCATTCGCCGCAATCTGGACTATGCGTGGGGACCCTCGTTTTACCAGCCCAGCACGCCCGATTCGGTCGACGAGATCGAGTTCCGGTTCTACGATCAAGACCCGTCGGCGCGGGCGCTCGCGCTCGAGAACGGTGACGTGCAGGTCGTCGGCGAACTCCTGCCGGTCGACGCGCGCGCGCTCAGCGCTAGCAGCGCAGTGCAGCTCCAACCGACGACGATCCCCGGTCAGCCGCTGCAATTCCTGATGAACACAAAACTGTACCCGACCGACAATTTACAGGTGCGCCAAGCGCTGCTCTATGGCACCAACCGCGAAGCGATCATCGACGCGGTCTTTCAGCGCTTCTCGCCGGTCGCGTGGGGACCGCTGGCGGCGGCGACTCAATTCTACACTGGCGACGTGCGCGGCGCTTACGATTACGATCCGACGCAGGCGCGCTCGCTGCTCCAAGCGGCGGGTTACAGTGACACTGACAATGATGGTTACGTCGATTTCGGCGGTGCTGACCTCGAAGTCACGGTGATCGCGCCCAACTGGGGCTTAATCCCCGAAACCGTCCAACTGCTGCAAGATCAATGGCGCGAGGTCGGCGTCAAGCTGACGATTGACTCGGTACCGAGCGCGAGTTTGCTGTTCCAACACGTCGATGATGGCAAATACAACCTCGTGGCGTGGTACGAGTTCGGCGTCGATCCCAGCATCCTCAACCGCTATTTCATGAGCACTGGCGATCACAACTGGACGGGCTTCAGTGACGCCGACCTCGACAACCTCCTGACCGAGGCAGTCAGCCAAACCGACCCGGATGCGCGGCGCAGCCTCTACAATCAGGCGCAGCGCACGATCATGGAACAGGCGTTGGTGCTGCCTATCCGTGACTACGTCAACCTCAACGGCAGCAGCACGACGATTGAAGGGCTGACCTACGATGCTTACGGCTGGTTTCCGCTCCTGAATAACGTGACGGTGAAGAACGGTTGAGGTGACTCTCCTGCGGCAGATCATCACGGCGCTGGCGACGCTCTGGTTCGCGGCGACGCTCGCCTTTTTCGCCCTGCGCGTCCTCCCCGGCGATGCGATTGAGGCGCAGTTGCGCGAGAGCGGGGCGGGCGCAGACGTGATCGCCGAGCGTCAGGCGGCGCTCGGACTAGATGATCCTCCGCTGGTACAGTACGGGCGCTATCTGACGGGGCTGCTGCGCGGCGACCTCGGCGTCTCGCTGTTGGACGGTCGCCCGGTGACGGAGATCGTCGCTCAGCAGTTTGCGCCGACGCTGGCGCTGGCGCTGAGCGCGCTGGCGGTCGCCGCCGTCGCTGGAATTGCGCTTGGCGTGATCGCCGCGCTCGACCTGCCGCTCGCGATTGCCGCGCGGCTCCTGCTCGACCTCGCGCTGAGTATGCCGCTCTACTGGACGGGCACGCTGGCGATCTACTTCCTCTCGGTGCAGTTGAACTGGTTTTCGGCTACGGGATTACTCCTCCCGGCGGCGGTGCTCGGTTTTCATACCGCCGGGGCAATCGGGCAGGTCGTTCGCGTCGGCGTGCAGGAGACGCTGGCGCTCGACTTCGTCCGCACCGCGCGGGCGAAAGGGCTGCCGGAAGGTCGCGTGCTGATCCGCCACGTGCTGCGGGCGGGACTGCTGCCCGCCGTCACCGTGATCGCGCTGCAAGCGGGGTTTCTACTCGGCGGCGTCGTGATCACCGAGAGCTTGTTCATCCGTCCGGGCATCGGGCGGGTGCTGCTCAACGCGACGCTGCGGCAGGATTACCCGGTCGTGCAGGGGATCGTCGTCTTGAGCGCGGTCGTCTACATTTTGCTCAATACCGCCGCCGATTTCAGCTACCGGCTGCTCGATCCGCGAGTTTAGCCGATGCGCTTGCTGCTGATCTGGCTGCTGGCATTCGTGATCGTCGCGCCGTTGATCGCACCGGCTGATCCAATGGCGACCGATACGGCGAACCAGTTCGCGCCGCCCAGTTTCAGCCATCTCTTGGGAACGGATTTGCTCGGACGCGACGTACTCAGTCGTGCCTTGCACGGTGGGCAGCGCACGCTGCTGATCGCGGGGGCGGCGACGCTGATCGCGCTGATCCCCGGCTTGGTGATCGGCATTTTAGGCGGATTCACCGCTGCCGACCGGCTGCTGATCGTGCTGATCAACGGGGTGCTGGCGTTTCCGGGGCTGCTGCTGGCGCTGGTGATCCTGACGCTGCTGGGGCAGGGGGCGCTGCCGCTGGTGTTGGCGACCGGAATCACCCAGATTGCGCCCTGCGCGCGGGTCACGCGCGCTGCCGTGATCGCGGTGCGGTCGTCCGGCTACGTCGAGGCGGCGCGCGGGCTAGGCGCGTCGCAGTTGCGCCTGATTGTCGCTCACGTCGCGCCGAATATCCTCTTAACCGTGCTGGCTTACACAGGGGTGATGTTCAGCTACGCGGTCTTGAATGCGGCGGCGCTGAGCTTTCTGGGTTTGGGGGGCGAGCCGGGAATCCCGGAGTGGGGCGCGATGCTAAACGAGGGCAGGCAGGCGTTTCGGGTTGCGCCGTGGATCGCGTTTGCGCCGGGAATCGGCATTACGCTGACGGTGATCTTGACCAATCGGGCGATTCGTCGCCTGCGATAGCGAGAGGTAGGGGCAGGTTTCAAACCTGCCCTTGCATCATGCTGTGATCAACGTTCCCGGCTGCGCCTGATCAAGCAGAGCCGCTTGCAGCAATCCCGGCACTAGACCGTTCATGATGCGGATGCTCAAGCCGGGGATAGCTTGGACGAGCGCCAGCGAGTCGCGGACTTTGGTCGCCATCCCGCCGGTGACGTCAGTACCGGCGGCGCCGCCAAGGGCTTGCTCGACGGTGGACAGGTGTTCCGGGGTGATGGTCGGGATGACTTGCCCGTCGGGGTCGTAAACGCCATCGACTTCGCCGAGCAGAAGGATTCGCTGCACGGGGAGGTGATTCGCCAGATAGGTGAAAATCGTCTCGGTGGAGATGATCGTGCCGCCGCGCGCCATGTCGAGGGCGACGTCGCCGTAGACCAACGGTACGAGTGCGTGATCGAGCGCTTGGCGAATCGGTTCGAGCGCCATTTCGGTGATCACGCCGTCACGGGCAAGGGCTGACGCCGACGGCTGTATCCGCCAAACCGGAATCCCGGCAGTATCAAGGGTTTGCGCCGTCAAGTGGTTGAGTTCGGCGGCGACGGTGGCGACGTGGGCGAAACCACGCCATTGTTCCGGGCTGTGGACGCCGTCGACCGTCCCAAACTGTTTGGCGGCGACGTGACCGAATGATCCGCTGCCGTGCCCGATCAGCAAGCGCAGGTCGGGATCGGCGTCGAGTGCTGCCTTGATCTCGCCCGCGACGCGCTTGGCTGTTTCGGCGCGAAAACGGCGCTCGACCTGCTTGTCGGTGATCAGCGAACCGCCGAGTTTGACGAAAACCAGCATCAGCCCACCTCGGTCGTGTAGACGTGAACCGCACCCGCCGCCAGCAAAGCGGCTTCGACTTGGCGCTGAGTCGAAGCATTGACCAGCGCGATCATGTTACCGCCGCGCCCACCGCCGGAGAGCTTCGCGCCGAGCGCACCGGCTTCAATCGCCGCCGCGACCAGCACGTCTAGTTCCGGCGACGAAACGGTCAAGTCGCGCAGCACGTCGTGATTGTGGCGCATGAGGTCGCCCAGCGCCACTGTATCGCCGCACTCGACGGCGGATCGTGCCTGCCGCACCAGCTTGCCGATCTGGTCGAGCAGCGGTTGGACCCGCTGCGGATCGCGCTCGTAAAGCGCTCGGACGCCCGCGACCGCCGTCCGCGTCGATGCGCCCTTGCCGGTGTCGCCGATCAGCAGGGTGAAGGGCGCGCCGATGGTCAGCGTCTCCAGCGGCTGATCGCGGACGAAGTAGACCGGGCGCTCGTAGACGATCACGGTGTTGTCGATGCCGCTGGGCGTGCCGTGATGGATTTTCTCAACCTCATAGATCAGCGCATTGAGGTCGGCGTCTTCAATCTCACGCTCAAGGACGGTACACAATGCCCGTGCCAGTGCGGTCGAGACCGCCGCTCCGCTGCCCAATCCGCTGCTAATTGGGATGTCGGAGCGGATGTTGATGGTCACGTCCGGCGGTGGAGCGCCGAGTTCTTTGAGGACGAGGCGGGCGGTCAGCGCCAGCGCATGATCGACCTGCTCGCTGTCGAGATTGACCGGGAGATCGAGATCGGCGGCGGTGATGCGCAATCCACCGTTGCCGGGCGTCACTTCGGCGAAGGCGCGCAAGTCAGCAACCGGTATGGCAATCGCTGGCTGTCCGTAAACGACGGCGTGCTCGCCGACGAGAATCGTTTTCGCGGGTGCGCTGGCGGTCATACAAATCGCGGGAAGTAGAGGATCAACACGAAGGTCAAGCCCCAGAGCAGGATGCTGATTTGTAGGGGACGGTCGCGCAGCAAGACCTCATCCGGCGCGCTGCCCTCGCCCTTGACGTGGATCAGATACAGGTAGCGCCAGAGGGCGTAGAGCACGAAGGGAACCGTCACCAGCGCGAGTTTCGTCCCCGCTAGCAGCACGGAGGGCGCTTCGATGGTGTAAAGCAGGTAGGCGATCAAGGTGCTAGTCATGACCATACGCAGCATGTCGTCGAGCAGCGGCAGATTGTAGCTGTCCAGCGTGATACGGATATTGCCCGCGTCCGCGCCGAGTTCGATCAACTCCTGCCGCCGCTTGCCGATGATCAAAAACAGGGCGAGCAGGGCGGTACAGGCATAGAGCCAAGGGGAAAATGCCTGCACGTGGACGACGGCGACTCCCGCCAAAACCCGCAAGACAAAGCCCGCCGTGACCGAGAGAATGTCGAGGATGACAATGTGTTTGAGCCGCCAACTGTAGAGCAGATGGAGGACGAGATAGCTGAGCAAGATGATCGCCAAGCCGAGGCTGTAGAGCGCCGCGATGCCAATCGTCAGGACGATGAAGACCAGCGCCGCCGCTAGCGCGAAGCGGATCGAGATTTGCCCGGATGCAATCGCCCGGTAGCGTTTCTTGGGATGCTGGCGGTCGCTCTCGATGTCGACCACGTCGTTGATGATGTAGATCGCGCTGGACATCAAGCAGAGCAGCGCCAACGCCAGCAGCACGCGCAAGAAGGAGTCGAGGACGAATAACTGTCCGTCGAAGACGATCCCGGCGAAGACAATCGCGTTCTTCGTCCATTGGCGCGGGCGCATAGCGCGGAGTAATCCGATCAGTGATGTCAACGGCTGCCCTCATCAAGTGCTTAGATCGCTGCGCGATTATACCACGAGCCTACGCTATAATTGCTGCATGAATGGAAGGACAGAGGGAAAAAGAGCGTGAAAGCAGCGGCACGAGCCAACGCAAATATCGCATTTATCAAATACTGGGGCAACCGCGACGATACACTGCGGCTGCCCGCGAATGCGTCAATTAGCATGAATCTGGACGGGCTGTACGCGCAAACGTCGGTCACGTGGTCGAAGTCGCTGAGCGAGGACACGCTGATCCTGAATGGCGAGAAGAATACGGGTAATGCCTGTGACCGGGTGATAGCGCACCTCAACGTCCTGCGCCAGCGGCTGCCAATGTCCGATTACGCTGAGGTGGTGTCAGAGAACAACTTTCCGACCGGCGCGGGGATTGCCTCGTCGGCGGCGGCGTTCGCTGCGCTGACGGTCGCGGGAGTAGCGGCAGCCGGAGTCGAACTGAGTGAGCACGAGCTTTCCTGTCTGGCGCGTTTGGGTTCCGGGTCGGCGGCGCGCAGCGTCCCGACCGGATTCGTAGAGTGGCGCGCGGGCGATACGCACAAGGAATCATTTGCCGAGAGCTTCGCACAGCCGGATTACTGGGACATCGTGGACGTGATCGCCATCGTCAGCCGCGATCACAAGGCGGTCGGATCGTCAGCCGGGCATCCGTCAGCGCAGACCAGCGACCTGCAAGCTGCCCGCATCGCCGGAGCCGACGAGCGCGTGGCAATCTGCAAACAGGCGATCCTCGACCGAGACTTTTCGACTTTCGCCGAGGTGGTCGAGCGCGACAGCAACCTGATGCACGCCGTCATGATGACCAGCCGACCGCCGCTGTTCTACTGGCTGCCCGCGTCGCTGGCGATCATGGGGCAGGTGCGGCAGTGGCGTGCCGACGGCTTGAGCGTGTGTTACACGCTCGACGCCGGACCGAACGTGCATTGTATTTGCATCAGAAAAGATGCCGAGCAAGTAAGCGCCAAGCTCAAGGCGCTGTCTGAGGTTCTGGAAGTTCGCACGGCAGCACCCGGCACTGGCGCACAGGTGATCCGGGCTTGAAGCGCTTAAGGAGTGATGAGTGTCGCCCCGTCTCCGCTTGATTGGCGAAGGCGATTGCCCGTATAATGAGGCTATATCCATTCCCCAGTGGATCACTAATTCGTCCACAGGTTCAAGGTAACGTACATGCTTGATTTTCTGCTTACTAACGATGCGCTGTCGGCAATCGTCGCTTTTGTTCTGGTGTTGATTCCGGCGGTGCTGATTCACGAACTGGGACACTTTCTCGTCGCCAAGTCGGTCGGGATCACGATTCTCGAATTTGGCATCGGGATGCCACCGCGCGCGCTCAAGTTGTTCACCCGGGGCGGTACAGATTACACGCTCAACTGGCTGCCGCTGGGCGGTTTTGTCCGTCCGCTCGGCGAGGACATGGTTCGGCAGATGGGTGAAGAAGCGACCAACGAAGATCGCGCTGAAGCCGAACGCCGGGGGATCAAAGAGTCACGGCGGTCAACGAGGCATCGCCGCTGGCGCAAATCTTCTTCTTCGCCGGTGGCGCGCTCGCTAACTTCATCCTCGCGTTTGCGCTGTTCACGCTCATCGCGCTGATCGGCTTGCCGCAGCCTGTCGGCGGGATCGTCAGCGTGGGCTACGTCACGCCGAATTCGGTGCTGGCACAGGCGGGCGTGCAGTCGCAGGACGTGATTGCGACGATCAACGGCGAGAATTTCGCCGACGCCAACGCCTTCTTCGCGCAGTGGAACGCGAACGCCGGTACGCCGGTGACGCTCGGCATTTTGCGTGGCGACGCGCAAGACCCGGTCGACGTGACGGTTACGCCGACGGCAGGGGCAGGCGTGATTGAGACACACCCAATTGCGCTCGACGTCGCGGCGAATTCACCTGCTGCCGACGCTGGAATTCAGGTCGGCGACCTGATCTTGAGCATGAACGGGACGACACTCACTTCATATCAGCAGCTTCAGCAGCTCACAAGGGACCACCTCGACGAGTCGGTGAACCTAACGATCTGGCACAATGGTGAGCAGGTCGAGACGACGCTGACTCCGCGCAGCAGCCCCCCGTCGGGAGAGGGCGCGATGGGAATCGGGATCGC
The DNA here is from genome assembly GCA_963826685.1 of uncultured Chloroflexia bacterium. GTDB lineage: Bacteria > Chloroflexota > Anaerolineae > Aggregatilineales > Phototrophicaceae > Flexifilum. Next base: position 1,104,416 of record CAWGYC010000017.1, read on the forward strand.
CGACGCCTCGCTCGACCCGGCGTTAGGGATAGCCTTCCAAGAAGGGGTGCGGCGCGAACTTCAGCCGCAGCCGTTAGGTGCAGCGATGAGCTACAGCGTTGACCGGATTGGCTACGTGGTGAACACGATTGCCAGCATCCCCGGTCAAATCATTCACGGCACGGCTGACCCTGAGTCGCTGCGGGTGACCAGCCCGCTCGGAATCAGTCAGGCGGGCGCGTTCTTCTTGCAAGAGAGCATCCAGCGCAACCAGCCGGGCATCATCCTCGAATTCATGGCGCTGATCAGCTTGGCGCTCGGTTTGACCAATTTGCTGCCGATCCCGGCGCTCGACGGCGGGCGAATCCTGTTCGTCTTGATCGAGCTGGTGCGCGGGCGACCGATTGCACCGGAGCGCGAAGGTATGGTGCATCTGGTCGGGCTGATCCTGCTGCTCTCGCTGATGGTCGTTGTGCTGTTCAACGACATCGCCAACCCGTTGACAAATCTGCTTCGTTAGCAAGCGAAGTAAAGGAATCAGATGGATAACATGGACTCTGAAATCAAGGAACGTCCGCAGCCGGATCTCGAAGAGACGCTGAGCGTTCTGCAATCGAGCGACAGCGCGCTCAATTCGACGCTGATCTACGGCTTATCGCATCTCGACGGGAACGGAATCAAGCGGCTGGAGCCGATTTGGACGGCGCTTGACTTGCCGTACCGCCGGACGCTGCTGCACGAACTGGTGGAAGCCAGCGAAACGAACTTCGAACTCGATTACGGCGCGTTTGGACATTTCGCACTGGGCGACGCCGACGCGGAAATCCGCGCGGCGGCAGTCGATTTACTGTGGGAAGATGAGTCGCTGGTGCTGATGCGGCGGCTGATCCGGCTGGTGGTCGACGACGAGTCGACCGAGGTGCGGGCGGCAGCGGCGAGCGCATTAGGACGCTTCATCCTGCTGGGCGAAACCGGCGACCTGCCGGAAGATCAAACAATTGCGGCGCAGGACGTGATCATCGACGTGCTGAATAATCAGGCGGAAGACCTCGACGTGCGCCGCCGCGCATTGGAAGCGTTCGGCAACAGCAGCCACGAGAACGTCGAAGACGCCATCCGCGATGGCTACGATCACCCTGATCGCCGGATGCAGATTAGTTCAGTGTTTGCGATGGGGCGCAGCTTTGACGAGCAGTGGACCGACATCGTGCTGCAAGAACTGCAAAGTGAAGATGAAGAAATGCGCTACGAGGCGGCGCGCGCGGCTGGCGAGTTGGAACTGGAACAAGCCGTCCAAGCGTTATCGCTGCTGGCGCTCGACGACGACCGCGAAATCAAGGAAGTGGCGATCTGGTCGCTTGGCGAGATCGCCAGCAAAGAGGCGACGCGCACGCTCGAACTGCTGGCAACTGAAGCCAAGCGAGCGAAAGACGATGAGCTGCTGGAAGCGATTGAGGATGCCATCGGCACGGCGTCGCTGGGCAGCGGATCGCTGTATTTGATGCGGTTTGACGAGGAAGACGAGTAAGACGTAACGCTGCGGATCGGTAGGGGCGGAACTCAGTTCCGCCCCTACGCTGTGCTCACTGAAGGGCTGAGGTTAGCTGTTGATGAGGGGCATCAATTTCATCGCCATACTGGTATCGCCCTGAACCTTGATTTTCCCGGTCATGAACGCCTGCATGGGGTTCAGCTTACCTTCCAACATGCTGTAGAAGTCGTCGGCACTCGACCGCAAGGTCATGCGCGGGTTCTCAACCAGTCCGGCTCCGGTCTCCGCTTTGCCGTCCGCGATCCGCAGCCAATAATCGCCACCGCTATCGCCGCTCAAGTTGAATTGGATCGTTCCGTTGACACCTTCCGCCTTCGTAGGGTCGAACCGCTCTACCATCACCGGGAAGACGCTCGCCACTTCTTCGCGCGATACCATCGTCTTAATACTCCTCAAGCTGTTTTATCAAACGTGCGTTAGTATACAATCAAACCATGCCTGTGCCCACTAGACGCGAGAATGGTGATGAAAAAATACGGATGGTTCTTGGTCGTTTTGTTGGCGCTGAGCGTTGTGGGAGTGGCGTTTGCGCAGGATGCGCCAACCATCCCCGGACGGATCGCGGTGGTTGGCGCGGACTATAATCTTTACATGCTCGATCCGCAGTCCGGGCAGCAGACGGCGCTGACCGATGATGCCAAAGTCTCGACCAGCGCGATCCATATTTACGAAAGCCCGGTTTGGTCTGACGGGGGCGAACTGGCTTACTTTGGCACGTCAGCGGATTCCAGCGGTGTGACGACGGAAGTTCTGATCTCGGCTGATGGCAGCGCGCCCGCCACGAGCGCCGCGACCTTGCCCGATTTGTCGATCACTTACGCGAGCTGGTCGCCGCACGACTGCGGCGAGTCCTGCCGCGACCTCGCCGTGCTGCTGAGCGCTGCCTCGGCATTCAAGGTGGACATCGTGCGGGTGCAGGGCAGCGACACCAGCGTCAGCGAAACTGGCAGCGGCGCACCGTTTTACTTCAGTTGGAGTCCCGACGGCAGGCAAATGCTGTGGCAGCGTGACAGCACGCGCCTTGAGATTTTCGACGTCGCTCAGCAGCGGATCGCCCAGACGCTGCCGCAGTTCCCCGGCGCGATGTTCGCGCCCGCGTGGTCGCCGGTCGACGACCGCCTGCTGTTCGCCACGCAAAATGGGGATACGTCTGACCTTGTGATCTCGGCAGGCGGCGATCTGCAAACGCTGGCAGCAGATCAGGTGAATCCGCTGTTGTTCGCGTGGTCGCCGGATGGGAGCCAGATCGGATACATTGACCGGCACGGTCCGCTGGTGGTGGTCGATGCGGCTTCCGGTGCGGTGGTCGCGCAGAGCCTCGACGCCAACGTGCAAGCGTTCTTCTGGTCGCCCGACAGCCAGCACATCGCTTACGTCACCTCTGGGATTACGCCAACCGGCTCCTTCAACGCGAGCGCGCCCTCAGCGATCAAGATCGCTGCGCCGCTGCCGCAGAACTCGACCGCGCTCACGTGGTCGGTGATCGACGTTGCCGACGGTGCAGTCCGGCGCTATGGTTCATTCGTGCCGACGCACGAGGAAACCTACATGCTGAGCTTCTTTGATCAATTCGGGCAGAGCCACCGGGTTTGGTCGCCGGACAGCCGCTATCTGGTTTACGGCGAGCGCGCCGGGAATCGTTCAGTGATCAGCCTGCTGGATACGGCGCAGGAAGTCGCCGTGCCGCTGTTGCTGACCGATGGCGTAGTTGGCGTTTGGAGCTTTAATTAACAGATTGTCCTGATGCGTAGACTTGCTTTTGTCATTCTATTCGCGCTGGTGAGCGTGGTCGGCTGTGCGTTGCAGCAGCCCGACGTAATCGTCATCACGGCGACATTTCCGCCGCCGCAAGCGCCGGAGTCTTCGCCGCAGCCTAACCTCGTCCCGGCGACGACGCTGCCGACACTGCCTCCGGTGGCGACTCTGCCACCCAACGGCACCTTGATCGATCCGACGCCGAACCCGACCAGCCCGGACTCCAGCGCCGCGCCGCTGGGCGATTACGTGGTGCAGCCGGGCGATACCGTCTACGCGATTGCGGCGGAGCACGGCGTCAGTATGGACACGCTGCTGGCGATCAACGACGTGCCCAACCCCGATAATCTATACGTGGGGCAGGTGCTGCATCTGCCCGATCCGCCGAGCGATGAGGGCAGCAGCTTCAAGATCGTGCCGGACAGTCGACTCGTGCGCGCGCCCGGCAGCAGCGCCTTCGACGTGAACGCCTTCGTCAGCGGGCAGCCCGGCTATCTGCGGCGCGCAACCGACATGGTGGACGCCGATCTGCTGACCGGCGCGCAGCTGGTCGAGCGGGTGGCGCTGGAATACAGCGTCGATCCGCGCCTGCTGCTGGCGCTGCTGGAGTACAAGGCGCACCTGCTCAGCAATCCCAATCCAACCGACGACGAAAAGAACTTCGCGATGGGCGCTCCGGCTTACGCCAGCGGCGCGCTCCGTGACGGCTTATATCGCCAGCTTGCCTATACCGCCGATCAGCTTAACGCCGGTTACTACGGCTGGAAGCTGCGCGGGCTGAATCAGGTCGAGTTCACCGACGGCGTGCGGTTGCTGTACGCGCGTGCGCTCAACGCCGGGTCGATTGGCGTGCAGTACTTCCTCAGTCTGGGCAGCGACAGCGCCAGTTGGCAGCACGCGGTTAGCCGGGACGGGCTGTACCGAACTTACGTCGCCTACTTCGGCGATCCATTTGCGGGCGCAGTTGAGCCGCTGATCCCACCCGACTTGCAGCAGCCGACGTTGGTTTTCCCGTTCCCGCAAGGGCAAATGTGGTATTACACCGGCGGTCCGCACGGCGCTTATGGCGAAGGCAGCGCGTGGGGCGCGATTGACTTCGCGCCGCCCGACGACATCACGCAGGTGTCGAGTGCCTGCTACGTCTCCGACAACTTCGGCACGGCGATGGCGGCGGGCGTGATCGCGCGGGTCGCCGAAGGCACGGTGATCCTCGACCTTGACGGCGACGGCGACGAGAGCACCGGCTGGACGATCCTCTATCTGCACATTGCCGCTCAGGATCGCGTGAAGGTGGGGACGGCGGTCAAAGCGGGGGACCGCATCGGGCGACCGTCGTGCGAAGGGGGTGTGTCCAACGGGACGCACATGCACATCGCGCGGCGCTACAACGGCGAGTGGCTGCCGATCACCTGCGACGAGTGCATGGCTGGCTACGATCCACCGTCGTTTGTGGTCGACGGCTGGACGGTCTACGGTTTGCCGGGGCAGGAGTATCAAGGCGGGATGCTCAAGCGCGGTGAAGTGGATCGGCTGGCAGAGCAGGGGCGCAATATCGCCGAGAATCAAGTGGTGTGGTGATGTATAATGGCGTCGTTTGCGACGGAGAGAGTGTCTTAGCGTATGGTGGCTCGTCAATTGAAAATCTGCGGCATCCTAGCCGCCTGTTTATTGTTGTTGGCTCAGGCGGTCGCCGCCGATCCTGACGTGATCGCGCAAGCGCCGACCGAGACACCCGGCGTGCTCAACTTATCCCCGGCGGATCAGGGCGACGTGGGTCAAGCTCCCGGCGCGCCGACGCCGACGCGCACGCCGACGCCTGAGGGCAATGCCTTTCTCGGCGCGAAGGAGTATGCTAACGTCCGCGCCGAGCCGAGCACCGACTCGGCTCAGTTGGGGACGATCAATAAGGGCGAGACTTACACGGTGCTCGGTCGCTATGCGTCGTGGCTTCAATTCCAGTTTCAGGCGTCGCCGACCGGGAAAGGCTGGGTTTACGACGAACTGGTCGACCTCAGCGGCAACACCGCCAATATCCCCGACATCGATCCCTACGCTGCCGATCAGCAGCTTGACAGCGGCTCGCTGGGGGCGACGGCGACGCAGAATGTCCTGACGCAGACTCCCGGTGGGGTGTTGACGGCAACGGCGATCTCGCAGCAGGGCGGGCTGCCGGGCGCCGTGACCAGCACGCCGGAAGGGACGCGCGGCATTCTGCCAACCTTCACGTATCCGCCGGGATTGGTCGCCATCGCGCCGACGGCGGGTGCTCCGACGGGCGGCTTGGCGACGGACAGCGCTGACCCCAACGCGGCGATCACGCCGCCGTCCAGCAGCAACTCGCTGCCGCCGATTGCGCCGATCCTGATCCTCGGCGGGGTGGGGGTGTTGGGGCTGGTGGTGAACTCGCTGCGGCGGCATTAGGGCACCAATGATATTTCAGAGTAGGGGCGTTATAGATAACGCCCCTACGAGCCACCGATATTCGGACGTGATTTGAGTAGGGGCAGAACTCAGTTCTGCCCCCTACAACGTGGATTTGTGAAGTGGGACCGCACAACAAAAAAGCGGCGTACCGGATGGGTACGCCGCTTTTCATTTTCGCTTTGAAGCAGCTTAGGCGCTGCAACCACCACCGCAGCCGCAGCTATCGCCTTCAGCGTCCGCGCTGTCCTTCGTGTGGAACGAGTGCCCGCAGCCGCAGGTCGAAACCGCGTTCGGATTTTCGATACGGAAGCCGCCACCCATCAGGCTGTCGACGTAATCAATCGTCGCGCCTTCGAGGTACATCAGGCTCGTCGGGTCGACGACCAGCCGGATGCCGTCGGTATCGACCACCGCGTCGAAATCACGCGGGGATTCTTCGAATGCCATACCATATTGAAGCCCGGAGCAGCCACCGCCAGAAACGAAAACGCGGAGCGCATAGCCGGGAATACTGCGCTGCTCAAGCAGCGATTGGATCACATTGACCGCCGCCGGAGTGACCGTTAAAACCTGAGCGACCTCGACTTCAGGCACTTCAACCGGCGCATCTTGTAAGTTGACAGCCATGAACCCCACTCTCCTTAACCCTTAACCCACAGTTCGATTGCGATTCTAGCACTATCGCGGGAGCGCGTCAATTAAAAAGACTATGATTAGCGTTATTCGTGACGTTTGTCATGAGCCGGAGCGTATTCCGGGATCAGATAGGAACAGGTCGCGCCACCTTGCGCGACGTGGCTGAGGCGACGGGGCACCGCTCCCAAGAGCGAGGCGACCAGTCGTAAGTCGAGATCGCAGAGCGATGCGCTGCCCTCGCTGATATGGTGGTAGGGGCAGTTCGAGGTGTGCAGCACATAACCCTCGTCGTGTTCCTCCCAGTAGGCTTCGTAGCCCCGGTCAGTGAGATAATCGACCGCCACGTCGAGCCGTTCGGCGAGGTCGCCGTCGGGGACGTTCGCCTCGGTCGCCATTTGATCGGCAACGCCCTCTAGGATCACGTTGACGCCTTCCGGCGGCAGCGCCTTCTGAATCTGATCCAGCAGCCCGGCGGCGAGTTGATGGTAATTGCTGGGGAAAGAGTCACGCGCCTTCTCGGTCAGGGCATAGATGTACTGCGGACGCCCCGGCGAACTGCGCCGACGCAGTTCCGGCGAGGTGATCAAATCGTCGGCTTGCAGCAGTTTGAGGTGGTGGCGAACCGTCACCGCCGTGATGTTCCCCCGGCGCTTCTGCAACTCTGTCACGATGTCGTCCACGGTCGCTTGCCCATGCCGCCGCAGGATGTCCAGAATTGTACGCCGCGTTTCTTGCATAACCTATGGCATCCCCAGAAATAAAACTGATCTTGATCATAAAAAAGTTTATCATTTTCCGGCTCGCCGGTCAATTTACTCGCTGGCAACGCAAAAAGGCTGGGCAGCGCACGCGCTCATTTCACGCCTCAAATGCCGCCCGCGCGCGTATTATTGACGCGGCGGGTTCGGTATGTTAGGCTTGTGCATCTTTGCACTTTTCCGCTCACTGGGAGTCGTTATTTTGCAGGAAAGCGTTGCCTTTCAGGGCATTCATGGCGCGTATTCAGAGCAGGCGCTGCGCCAGCATTTTGGCGACTCGATTGCGGGTTATCCATGTCCCAATCTGACCGACATGTTCGAGGCGATCCTCTCGCGCCAGGTGCGCTGTGGGATTCTGCCGGTCGAAAATGCGCTGGCTGGGGCGGTCAATCAAGCCTACGAACTGCTGATGGACTCCGATTTGCGGATTCAGGCAGAGGTGATCCTGCACGTGCATCACGCGCTGATGGCGCCGCCCGGTGTCAAAATCGAGGACATCAAGCAGGTGCGTTCGCACCCGCAAGCGCTGGCGCAGTGTGATCAGTTCCTGCGCCGCCACAACATCAAGCCGATTCCGTACTACGATACGGCGGGATCAGCCCAAGACCTCGCCAATGATGGCGGCGATGGACACTCCGGGGCGCTGGCAAGCGAACTGGCGGCGCAGCTCTATGGCTTGGAGATCCTCGAAAAGCAGGTCGAGGATGTACCCTTCAATTACACCCGCTTTTTCATCCTCGGCGACGATGACGCGCCGCGCGGCGAGTTCAACAAGACCTCGATTGTCTTTGCGACGCGCAACCGCCCGGCGGCGCTGTACGAATGTCTCGGCGAGTTCGCCGAACGCGGCTTGAACCTGACCAAAATTAAATCGCGCCCCCGGCGCAATCGTCCATGGGAGCCGGTTTTCTTCCTCGATTTCGAGGGGCACTGGCAAGATACCCGCTGTCAAGAGGCGTTGGCGCGGCTTCTCCAGCGCGCGTCGTTCGTGAAAATGTTGGGGTCGTACCCGGCGGTCAAAAATCAGTCGGTAGGGATTTGACGATGCAGAAACAGAGCGAGAAACTCGCCGTCGCCGTCTTGGGCGCGACCGGCGCGGTCGGTCAGCGCTTCATCCAACTGCTGGAAAATCATCCGTGGTTCCAAGTCGCGGAAGTGATCGGTTCGGATCGCAGCGCGGGGCACATCTACGGCGAGATCACGCGCTGGGTGCTCGACGGCGCGCCGCCTTCGTCGGTCGCCGATCTGCCGGTCAAGCCGCTGGATGCCGATTTCAACTCGCCGCTGATCTTCTCGGCGCTGCCGAAAGAACCGGCTTACGCCCGCGAGGTCGAACTGGCGGCGGCGGGGCACGTCGTCTGCACCAATGCCGGGGCGCACCGCATGGACGAAGACGTGCCGCTGCTGCTGCCGGAGGTCAATGCCGATCACATCGGCTTGATCGACGTGCAGCGCGACCAGCGCGGCTGGACGACTGGCGCGTTGATCGCCAACTCGAACTGCACTGCCATGCCGGTGGTGATGGCGCTCGCGCCGCTGCTGCAATTCGGTGTGCGCCGGGTGAGCGTCGTCAGTATGCAGGCGATCAGCGGGGCAGGGTATCCGGGCGTGCCGTCGCTCGACATCCTCGACAACGTGATCCCTTACGTCGGCGGCGACGAAGAAAAACTCGTCGAAGAACCGCGCAAAATGCTTGGCACATTCAATGGCATGACTATTGACGAACTCGACGCCGTGATCAGCCCGTCGTGCAATCGCGTCGCCGTGCTCGACGGTCATCTGGTGGTCGTGTCGGTCGAGTTGGCGGAAAAGCCCAGCCTCGAAACCATCATCGACGCATGGAACAGTTTCCGGGGTCCCGCGCCGGTGCCGTCACTGCCAACCGCTCCCGAACAGCCCGTCCAATATCTGCCGCAGCAAGATCGCCCGCAGCCGCGCCGCGACCGCAACGCCGGACACGGGATGACGACCTCGGTCGGTCGGCTGCGCCCTGATCCGATCCTCGGCTACAAGTTTGTCGCGCTGTCGCACAACACGGTGCGCGGCGCGGCAGGATGCAGCATTCTGAACGCGGAACTGCTCGCTGCTCAAGGCTATCTGGGCGCGTTTCGCCCGCTGCACAGCTTAGCAAACGCTTAACCTGATCCGCCGTAGCGAGGGCGGGAGTCGCGGGTTTTTACGGTTATGGAACTACCACGTCTCGGAGGCGTTTTATGAAGATTTTTATTGCCGGGATTGACGGCTACTTAGGCTGGTCTTTGGCGCAGCACTTGACCGCGCGCGGTCACGAAGTCGCCGGGAACGATTTGTTCCTGCGGCGGCAGTGGGTCGAAGAAGTTGGCAGCCAGAGCGCTATCCCGATCTACAGCATAGACGAGCGGCTTCAGGCGTTCCGCGAGCGCTTTGGCAAAGATTTGAACTTCCGCGAAGGCGACTTGCTGGATTACGAATTCCTGCGCGGCTATCTGGCGGATTTCCAGCCGGACGCCATCGTCCACTTGGGCGAGATGCCGTCCGCGCCGTATTCGATGATCGATCAGGCGCACGCGGCGTTCACGCAGCAGAACAACGTGATCGGCAGCCTGAACGTGCTCTGGGCGATGCGCGAGGTCTGCCCGAAGGCGCACCTCGTCAAGTTGGGGACGATGGGCGAGTATGGCACGCCAAACGTGGACATCCCCGAAGGCTTCTTCGAGGTCGAGTTTCGCGGGCGTAAAGACACGCTGCCGTTCCCGCGCCAGCCGGGGAGCTTCTACCACCTGACCAAAGTCCACGACACGCATAATACGATCTTCGCCTGCAAAATCTGGGATTTGGCGGCGACCGACATCATGCAGGGCGTGGTCTTCGGCACGCAGATCGACGCCATGGGCGACGATCCGCGTCTGCGCAGCCGCTTGGACTTCGACCAATGCTTCGGCACGGCGATCAACCGCTTCTGCTGCCAAGCGATTGTCGGACATCCGCTGACGCTCTACGGCGTAGGGATGCAGAAACGCGGCTTCCTGCCGCTGCGCAACTCGATGCAGTGCTTGACGATTGCGCTGGAAAACCCACCGAAACCGGGCGAGTACCGCGTCTTCAATCAATTCGAGGAATGCTACACGATTGAGGAACTCGCCTATAAAGTCCGTGAGGCGGGCGAAGCGGTCGGCTTGGAGGTGGAAATCGAGCACTACGACAATCCGCGCAAAGAACAGGAAAAGCACTACTATAATCCTGACCGCCAACACCTGATCGACCTCGGCTACCAGCCGACCCACGACGTGGTGGCTGAGATGAAGATTATGCTCAGCGACCTGATGCAGCACAAGGAGCGGATTCTCGCCAAGCGCGACATCCTGATCCCGGACATCCGGTGGGATGGCACGCATCGGCGCTCGCATCAGCTCGATCCAGAAACAGCGGCGGTCAACTCCTAAGGCGCGGAAGAAGCTTTCACAGGTCAACCAAGCGCGGGGAATCCAATGCGGAGCATTGGACATCGTCCTCGCGCTTTTTATTTTGGCAAAAAGGGGCAGAATGTCTGATCGGGTGCGTCACATTGAAGTCGAAGGCGGTTACAATATCCGCGATTTGGGTGGGTATCCTACCAGTGATGGGCGCGTCACTCGGTGGCGCTCCCTGATTAGGTCGGGCAATCTTGACCAAATTACGCCAGTTGGTCAGCAGCACTTGTTGGACTATGGTGTACGAACGGTGATCGATTTGCGTGATGATGGCGAAGTTCGTGATTACCCGGACGTCTTTGCGCAGTCGGAGCGCGTTCGCTATCTGCATCTGCCGCTGTTTCCCAGTGACTTTTCGGGTGGAGTCGCCTACAGCCATTTGGGTGAACTCTACGGCGTTTATTTGAGCACATTTCAGGATCGTGTCGGCATCGTATTTAGTGCGCTTGCCGAAAGTGAAACCGGTATCTTGTTCCACTGCGCTGCGGGCAAAGACCGTACTGGCATGATAAGCGCGCTGCTGTTGGGGATAGTTGGCGTTCCGGCGGCGGTCATTGCCGACGATTACGCGCAGACAAGCCAGCACATTGCGCCGCTGGTTGCTGAATGGCGGGCATACGCTGAACAGCATGGTCAGGATATGCAGCAGTTTGAGCGTGACATTGCGGCTGAGGCGGGAAGTATGCATTTTACCCTCAACACGCTGGAAACAGACTATGGTGGTGCCGCTCGTTATTTGCGTAAGTGTGGCATCACCGATCATCAATTGATGCGTTTGCAAGCACTCCTAGTTGCTTCATAAAGAAGGGTGAATCGTGGTTCAATATCTTAAACTCCAAGACTTAGCCGACGCTGATCTCAAGCGGCTGCTGCGCCGGGCTGAGAAGGACATCAGCGATCTATTCCCGCTGGCGCAGTCGATGATCGACCGGGTGCGCGCCGAGGGCGACGCGGCGGTGGTCGAGTACGCGCGTAAACTCGACGCGCCGGAGTTCACAGCGGCGATGATGCGGGCGACGCCGGAGGATTTCGCCGCTGCCCGTGCCGCGCTCGATCCCGCCGTGATCGCGGCGATTGAGGCGGCGCACGCCAACATCCAGCGCTTCCACGAGGAGCAGCTCCCCGAACAGATGTGGTTCATGGAGATTCAGCCGGGGATCATGGCGGGCGAGAAGGTCACGCCGATCACCAGCGTGGGGTTATATGTACCGCGCAGCAAAGGATCGTTCCCGTCGGTGATGCTGATGTTGGCGACTCCGGCGAAAGCGGCGGGCGTGCCCAAAATCGTCGTGGTGACGCCGCCAACGCCGGACGGCAAAGCTGACGACGCGACGCTGGTCGCCGCCGAAATCTGCGGCGTCGACGAGGTCTACGCCGTCGGCGGGATTCAGGCGGTCGCAGGGATCGCCTACGGCACCGAGACGATGCCGAAAGTGGTCAAGATCATCGGACCCGGCAACAGCTACGTCACGGCGGCGAAACGGCTGCTGTTCGGCGTGGTCGACGTGGGGCTGCCCGCCGGTCCAAGCGAGTCGATCATCCTCTGCGACGAGCACGTCGATCCGCGTTTGGCGGCGCTCGACCTGCTGGTCGAAGCCGAGCACGGTCCTGAATCGGCGGCGATTCTGGTCACGCACAGCGAGGCGGTCGCGCAGGCGGTGCTCGACGCGCTGCCGGGCTACATCGAGCCGCTGCCGGAATGGCGGCGCGCGTTCATCAACAACGTGCTCTCGAATTACGGCGGCGTGCTGCTGACCAACAGCCTCGACGAGTCGATCCAATTCGTCAACGACTACGCGCCGGAGCACCTCGAAGTGCTGACGGCGGATCCGTTCATCACGCTGGGCAAGCTCAAGAACGCGGGCGAGATCCTGCTTGGTCACTATACGCCGATCCCGACGGCGAATTACTGCCTCGGCTTGAACGCGATTCTGCCGACCGGCGGATTCGCGCGCAGCTTCTCGTCGGTCAGTGTCTTGGATTTCCTCAAGCGCAGCGGGATCGGCTATCTGTCGCGCGAGGGCTACCAGCGCTTGCAGGGGATCACGACGACACTGGCGGATTACGAGGACTTCCCGGCGCACGCTCAGGCGATCCGCAAGCGGAATGAGATTCTCGGCATCGAATAGGCAATGTAGGGGCGGGTTTGAAACCCGCCCTCTGGCGGATCAATGATGGATACGCTGCAACGGATACAGGCGCTGCAATTCAGCGACAGGGCGGCAGCGGAGACGCTGCTGCTCGACTTTCTGCGCGCGAACTATCCGTTCGACGTGACGGCGGTTGAACTGCGCCCGCTGGCGGTATCGCTGAATTCGTTCAACGGCTTTATGACCCTCGCCGATGGAACTCGCTACTTCTTCAAAACTCACATCGAGTCCGACGGTGTAATAGACGAGTATTACCACGCGGCGCTGTTGGCGGAGGCGGGCTATCCCGTGCTCCAGCCGATCTACAGCGCCAGCGAGTTGGGGAAGCAACTGCTGGTCTACGAGGTCATCCGCGACCCGTCGGTCTTCGATCTGGCATGGAGCATCGAAACCGATCCGGCTGTAGGGGCGCAGCACGCTGCGCCCCTTCTGGGCGATCTCACGCAAGCGCAGCACGCCGCCGATGAGCTGCTGTTTCAGCTTTACCTGAACGCGCTGGAGTGGCAGGACGCCGATCAAGCCGCCGCTGCGCCGATCCATCAGTTGTTCTATCACCGGCTGGTGGGGGGCAGACTGGCGCGCTTCTACGAGGGTACGAGTATCGCGCTGCCAGACGGCGTTGAATCGATGGCGGTGGTGCGACGTGCGCGCTGGGAGATCAACGGGCAGCACTACGACGCCGCCCTTGACGATCTGATTGACGGCGCGGTCCGGCTGCTCGATCCGGCGCAGGGCGCGCCATCGATTATCGGGCACGGCGACGCGCATAACGGTAACGTCTTCTTTCGCGGGGCGGATCAACCGCTGATGTACTTCGATCCAGCCTTCGCCGGACGGCACGATCCGCTGCTTGACCTGACCAAGCCGCTGTTCCATAACGTCTTTGCGATGTGGATGTACTTTCCACAGGTCAAGGCAGAGCAAACCAAAATTTCGCTGGATCGAGAAGGGGACATGTGGCGCGTCGAGCACGACTACGCGCTGCCGCCCGTCCGCGACCTGTTTCTGCGCAGCAAAGTCGAGCGCGTGCTGATCCCGATGCTGCGTGAACTCAAGCGGCGCGGCTGGCTGCGAGCCGATTGGCGCGCTTATCTCAAGGCGGCGCTGATGTGCTGTCCGCTGCTGACGATGAATTTGACCGACGACGACAAGTTCCCACCGGAGATCAGCTTACTGGGGCTGACGATGGCAGTCGAAATGGGCGCGGAGAGCAGCGGCGCGCGCAGCCGCATCGACCGAACTCTTGACGAAGTGGAACGCGCAATCGGGTAGGGACACGCTGCAAAGGTGTTTAAGAACCATTCGTCATCCTAATTCGAGTAAAGTTCAGGCGAAATGGACGGTGTACTCTCCCCTCCCTGAAGTCGGGGAGGGGTTGGGGGTGGGGTTGAACTACAGCGTTTCCTTCAGCCGCGCAAAAGTCGGCGACGATTCGAGGAAGACGTAGCGCACCGGGACGACGATACACTGCGTTCCACCCAACTGGCGCAGATACTCGACCGCTTTGAGCAGGTTTTTACTCGAAATGATGATGGTGACGGTGTGCCAGTGGCTCTCGGTGCCCTGAATCGGGGCGACGGTGGGTCCCTGCAAGCCGCGCGTGAGCGGGTTGGTTGCGATCTTACGGGCGACTTCCTCGGCGCTTTCGCCGTAGATGTTGACCGTCACCTGCGAGAAGCCACGTCCTTGCAGCGCGGCGTCGATCTGTTCCAGCATCACGCGGGCGGTGTCGAGCACCGCCGGGTCTTCGCGGAGCGCCTGCCGGTTGCCGACCAGACAGGCTTGTGATTCGACGATCACGCCGTCGGGCAGCGCCTTGAGGTGATTCTCGCGCAGGGTCGTGCCGGTCTGCACCAAGTCGACGATGATGTCAGCATAGCCAATGGTCGGGGCGGCTTCAATCGCGCCCTCGGCATTGACGAGCGTGAAATGGTGAATCCCTTGCTCGTGCAAATACTGGCGGGCGAGGTTGGAGTAGGTCGTCGCCACACGCAGATTACGGCGCTTGTGTTCGCGGAAGTCGAGCGCGACTTCGGTCAGGTCGATGACGCTTTCCACGTCAACCCACGCTTCGGGCACGGCGACCAGCAGCTTGCATTCGCCGTAGCCGAGATCGTCGTGAATGACGATCAGGTCGTCGTGCGGGTGCTCGCGTACTACGTCCAGCCCGGTGACGCCAAGCTGCGCTGTGCCGTCCGAGACTTTGTAAACCACGTCGGTCACGCGCTGAAACAGCACGTCGACGCAGGGTAGGGCAGGGATCGACCCGGTGTACTGGCGTGGATTGGGCTTTTCGACGCGCAAGCCGCAGTCCTGTAAGAAGCTGGTGGTCGGGTCGGCAATCGCGCCCTTGCTGGGCAGCGCCAGCGTTACACGGTCGGTCACTGCGTTGTCTCCAGATCGCTAGCGAGAGCTTCATAAGTGGAATAGCTGTGATCGCCGCGCGCGAGATCGCCGTTCGGCTGGGCGATCAGCGAATCGGCTGCTTGATCAGCGGCGGATGTGGTGTCGAATAGGGCGACGGCGTGACCGTGCGCCCGCAGCGTCTCCGCCCAACGGATCGCGACGGGATAGGCGTCAGCGGCGGCGACGAGGATGAGCGTCCGCTGTTGAGCAGGCGGTGGGGCGGGCAGCGCCTGCAGCAGTTGATCGACGTAGTAGGCAAAGCCGACCGCCGGGACGCTGTGATCGCCACCGACCAAGCGGGTCAGGTCGTCGTAGCGACCGCCGCCGCCGAAATGACAGCCAGTGGATGACCATAACTCGAAGACGACGCCGGTGTAGTAATCCCAACTGCGCGCCAAACCGGGCTGAATTTCGATGCCGTCGGGTGCGATGCCGTAAGCCGCGAGCAGGTCGATCACAGACTGCCACTGAGCGAGAATTTGCTGCGCGGCTGGTTGGTCGCTACCTATCAAGGTGGCGATTTGGGCGAACGCCTCATCCGGCGGGGCAGAAATGGCGATCCACTGCTCCAAGAAGTCGAGCGCGGCGATGATTTGAGCACGCTCACCGGCGCGCTGGCGCTTTTGCAGCAGGCGGCGCACGATGTCGTGGCGAGTACGCCCGCCCATCGTCACGCCGTGCTGAGTCGCGTCGAGCAGCACGTCGAGCATCTGCTGCGTGCCGATTTCTGAACCGATTTCGGCGTCAACCGGCGGGTCTTCGAAGCCGCTCTTGCCGAGCAGTAGGTGGTCGATTTGGAGGATGACAGACTCTTTGCCGAACGCTTTGAGCACGTGCAGGTGATTGAGCAGAAAACGCTGGGTGCGGCTGTCGAGTTGGAAGCGATTGAGCAGCAGGCGCATCAGTTCAACGTGACCCATCACCAGCGTGGGCTGATCCAGCCCTTGCGCCGCCGCGCACTTGATCGCCAGCGCCATCACTTCGGCTTCGGCGGCAGCACCACCCATGCCGATCATCTCCGCGCCGATGCTGTAGCGCTGATGATCGCCGGACTCTTCCTCAAAGATCAAACCGCCGAACTGCCAGCGCACAACCGGCTGCGGCTGATCGGGGAAGCGGGTGACATAGGTGTGGGCGGCAAGAGCGGTGAATTCCGGGCGCAGGGCAAGCTGACGTCCCATCCGCTCAAAGGTGAACAGGCGGTTGATGATTTGATCGCCCGCTTTGGTCAGAAACAAGTCCGCCGGTTGGATGATCGGCGTCTCGATCTTCTCGTAGCCGTAAGTCCGCATGAACTTCTCCATGCGGTAGGCAAGGGGATTGATCCGGTGATCCTGCACTTGCTGCTCCAGAGATGTCGTATTGAGGCATCATGATAACCTGCTTTGGAGCAGACGCAATGGTTGATCAAAGGCTTGCGTTCAGAAGCTCAATGCATGTAGGGGCAGGACTAAGTCCTGCCCCTATCAATCAAGCCATGAGGCAGGGTTAGCGATAGTCGCCGCTGCTGTAGACGTAGACTGCCGCGCCGGGGTCATTCGGCACGGTGAGATCGATTTCCGAGGACGCCCAGTTGTAGAGCCACTGCGCGTCGGTGATCGACAGGTTGACGCAGCCGTGACTGTGACGATAGCCGAAGCCGTCGTGCCAGTAGGTGCCGTGCAAGCCGATGTCGTGGTCGAAATACATCGTCCAAGGGACTTCTTGGAGATAGTAGAAATCAGGCTTGCCGAACGCGCCGCTCATCAGCGTGCGCGGGAAGCGGACGTAGATGTGAAACAGCCCTTCTTCGGTGCCCCAGTCGGCGAGACCGGATGACACCAGCGTCGCAAAAACGGGCGTCGAGTTCTCGTAGGCGATAGCGACCTGCTCGTAGAGGTCGACGCCGACCCACTTGACCGTATCGACCTCGGCGGGGCGCTCGACCGGCAGCACCCGTGCGACCTTGCGCTGCTCGACCCACTGATCGACGCCGACCTGATACCAATCCCAGCCGTCCACGTTGACGGTCGCGTAGATGTTGACGACGGTGTAGCGCAAGATCGCCAGCGTCCCGGCGAGCGGCTCCGCGCCGGGGGTTGCGCTCGGCACGGCATTGACCAGAATCCACGCCATCGGGTAGGGCAGTTCGGCGGGGAGTTCGACTCCGGCATAGCGCGAAGGCAGCACCGGTTCCAGCTTGTCGGTCGGCACCCACTGACCGTCGTTGATCTGCGTCCAGCCCTCGACCTGATTCTGGATCGTGATGAAGTTAAATCCGGCGTCAAGGTGATCGACCACGCTGCCATTGGGGGCGTCATAAATGTCCACCGCGTCGAGCACGCGGGCATAGCTCCGGTCGTAGAGCATTTGCTCGTCGGGATAGTGCTGGACGACCTCCGGCTTCGGATAGGCGAGAATTTGATCGGTGGGCAGTCCGGTGCAGGGAGTACTGCACGACTCATCCGCGTGGACGATCAACGCCGTGAACAACAGGGCGATCAAAAATCCAAACCGTACTAATTGCCTAGCCATGAAGGTCGTCCTCTGTGCTTCGTCGCCGGTGCGGTAGCCTATTTATAGCAGACTTCGGCTAAACGCTTCAACGTCGGCTTGCCTACGGCTGATCGGCTATCGCTGCACGGTTCATAAATGGTGCGGATTTCCGCAGCTTAACGGCGCGAATCGCAGTTTTTGCCTATACTTAATAAAATACTGTAGCTTTAGTTGCTGTGGCTTTCTACGTGAGCGTAGAAGCCCATAACGAGAGGGGTTCTTATGACACGCAGATTATTCGGTTTGTTCGCACTCATCATTTTGTCGCTGGGTTTGTTCACGCAATCGGCGTTCGCATCCGCAGCCGAGCAGGCGCAGTACGCTGTGCCGAAACTGGTCGTGAATACGAGTTTTCTGAACGTTCACAGCGGCGATGGTCCGCAGTATACGATCATTGCAACCGTGGTCGGCGGAATGGAACTGCCGGTTTTGGGCACTAACGGAGACAACTCGTGGTATCTGGTGACGACGCCGGTCGGAGCAGGCTGGGTCGACGTTTCGTTTACGCTGGCGCGCGGTGACTTCACCCACGTCCCGCTGATCGAGGTCGTGACTCCCGCCCAAACGCTGCCGACGCCGCTGACAATCGGACTGCCGCAGTACGCCTCGAACCCGATCATCGCCGCCGCTCAGAATTACGTCAGTACGACCGCTCGCGGTAGGTTGAATGTCCTGTCAGTGAACCTGCTGACCCAGCCTTTCGACGCCGCGCCGATCATTGGGCTGATCTTCAAAGACACCAATCTTGAATACCCGGTGTTGGGTTATGCTTATGATGATGTCGGCATCCATTGGGTTTCGATCTTCGTGCCGGGCATGGGCACGGGCTGGATCGCAGCGGACAAGCTCGACATTTACGACGCCGCGCCCGCCAGCACCGTCGGAACGACGGGCGTGCCGGTGCCGGTAGTCGGCTCGGCGCACATCGTCGTCAACACGAGCTACCAGAACATCCGCAGCGGTCCCGGCGGTGGATTCGGGGTCATCGCGACGGTTCCGGGCGGGACGACCTTCTACCCGGTCGGCGTGACGAAGGATGCGAGTTGGTATCTGGTGCGCGGCGCCTTCGGTCAGGGATGGATTTCCAGTGAGTTTGTGCTATTTCGGGGCGTCTTTAGCAGCGTCCCCGTTATTCACTATGCTAATTAGCTGTGAGGATTGAGCAAAACCTATGCGTATCATCTACATTGAGGATAACCTCGCCAACGTCGCTCTGATTGAGCGGATTTGTCACATGAACGAAGACGAACTGGTCACGTACAGCGAAGCTGACTCGGCGTTGTCCGAGATCGATCCCGGTTCGGCAGACTTGATCCTGATGGACTTGAATTTAGGTCCACGCAGTATGGATGGTCTGCGACTGACCCGGATGCTGCGCCAAAAGGGAGTCAACGAACCGATTGTGGCAATCACTGCATACGATACCATGGGTTATGCCGATCAATACGTGGCGGCAGGCTGCAACGATTACGTGCGCAAGCCCGTCTCTATTCGCGGGATGCTGAACCTGATCAACGGCTACCGCTAGGACGCTCACCGCTTCATCGCTGCTCGATTAAAAGACACCTCGACGTTTCCACGCGAGGTGTCTTTGTTGATTCAAGTAGGTGCCAACCAACGCCGCCGGGCTGCCGGTGTTCCCCCTCTCCCCGCTTGCGTGGGAGAGGGGGCTAGGGGGTGAGGGGCTGAAGCACGCGCGCCAACGATCACTGCGTGGGTGAGGGGCTGAAACAGTTACAACCGAACCGGCGCGACGCTGCCCGCCGTCAGTTCGGTCAACGCTGCGCTGAAAGCCTCGACCTGATCGGCGGGGAAGGTCGCCAGCACGGTGACTTCACCGGCGAAGGTTTCGTCGTCGACGATGCCGCCGTACTGCCCGATCATGCGCTTGAGCTGCTCGAAGTAGTGGTAAGCGATTTCGATGCCGAGCGTCTGCATCTCGATCTTGCGCATCGTAACGAGCGACTCCAGCCCGGTGCGCGCGCCTTCGCTGTAGGCGCGGACTAATCCGCCGGTGCCGAGTTTGGTGCCGCCGAAATAGCGCGTCACGACGACGATTACGTCGCCGATGCCGGAGCCGCGCAGCACCGCCAGCACCGGCGGTCCCGACGTGCCCGATGGCTCGCCGTCGTCGCTCATCCCCTCGATCACCGAATTGCCGAAGCCGACGCGATAAGCGTAGACGTGATGATTGGCGTCGGGCATTTCCGTGCGCACGGCGGCAAGAAAGGCTTTCGCTTCGTCAACCGTCGTCACCTGCCCGACAGTGGTGATAAAGCGGGAGTTAGCGGCGGTGGTCGTCACCCGGTTGGTTTGCGCCGGGATGAGATAGCCGTCACTCATGACGGATCAGGGTTGGATTCGACAAAGACGCGGAAGACCGGCGGCGCGATTTCCAGCCGCTGCTGGCTTTTGTCGAGGCGGAGCAGGCGCTTCTGCATCAGCATGGCGACGGCGTGTTCGGTTTCCGGGCTGACGTTGTAGGGTGTCAGGCGGGCGACCGCCTTGAGCACGTACTGTTCGGAGCGGTTGAGGCTCGTCCAGACGGTCGCGCATTCGGTGCGAATGGCGCTGCGGATCGCCAGCGCTTCGGCAAGCGTGGCGACCGATTCGGTCGCGGGCGCGAGATTGCTCATCTCCTCCAGCGAGGCGAAGCCCGCCCGCAGCAGCCCGGCGTAGCCTCCGGTCGCCTGAAGCAGCAGATCGTTGACGTTATCCGGGAAAGCCCGCTGGCGGCGGCGCGACAATTCGGCGATCATTTTGCGCGCGTCCTTGTCGTTGTAGGGACCGACGTACAGGACATTATCGGTGAAAAGCTCGATGAACAATTCAATGTCCAGCGCCGGGAGTTCGTAGCGCTCGACCAGCGTCGGCAGCGGCGAGCGCGTGAAGGTCATGTAGACCAGTTGGCGCTTGTTGGCGTCACGGATGCCGCGCAGCGTTTGGAAGAACTTGACCGGCACCTGCTTGAGCATCTCCTCGAACTCGTCGAACATGAAGACGATCTTGTAACCCTGCCGCAGGAAGAACTGCAAGCCGACCTCGAAGTAGCGCAGCGCCATGTAAGCGTAAAGCGGATTGGTGCCGTTTTGCAGGGCGAGATAGGTCTCGTAGAAGCGGTTGGCTTCGTTCTCCGGCAGCATGTCGAAGGGATAGAACGCCAGAAACAGCCGGTGCATCAGCAGCTCGTAGCCCGCCCAGCAGCCGTGCGGATCGTCCTTGTCGGGGGGCAGCGGTCCGAGCATATTGGCGTCGATGGTGATGAACTTGACCTGCTGCGCCGCCTCTGCGCCGAGGTAGTGCTCGTGGACGCGCGGATCGTTCAGGTGGGCGATCAGGTTAGATTTGCCGACGCTGCCGATCCCGACCAGCGAGCACGAGGTCGAACCGGCGACGTGCTTCATGATGGTTTCGACTTCTTCTTTGCGAAAATCCAACTCGTATTGGCGCGTCGGGTTCATCGTCCATCCGATCTGTGCGAGAGTGTCCGTTGCCAAATTCTAGCACAGATGAGAGAATAGGATGCTTCCAACCGACAGATCATCTCAGGCAGAGTACAGCCAATGCAGCGTGCGAGAAACTTCAAGTATCTTGACTATATTATGGTTCTATTCGTCACGGTGCTGCTGCTGAGCAACCTGCTGAGCAGCGCCAAACTGATCGACATTGGGCTGAGCATTGGCTCGATCCCGCTGTTTTTCGACGCCGGGACGCTGGTATTTCCGGTCTCGTACATTTTCGGCGACATCCTGACCGAGGTCTACGGCTATCGCAAATCGCGCCGGGTGATCTGGTCGGGCTTCTTCGCGACCGCGTTGATGGGCTTCTTCGTCTGGTTAGCAGGAATTTTGCCGGGTGAGGCGTCGTGGCAGGCGAGTGTCGGACAAGATGCCTACAATATGATCCTCGGCGGAATTTCGGGCTTGGTCGTCGCCAGCCTCGCCGCCTACTTCATGGGCGAGTTCAGTAACAGCTACATCATGGCGCGCATGAAAATTATGACTAAGGGGCGCTGGGTGTGGATGCGCACCATCGGCAGCACGCTGGTGGGCGAGGGCATCAACTCGGTGACGTTCTTCACGATTGCGACCGCGCTGGGCGTGTTCCCGCCGGAGGCGTTCGTGTCGCTGGTGGTGACCAACTACATCCTCAAAGTGGGGATCGAGGTGGTCATGACGCCGATCACGCTGCAAGTGATCCGCTGGCTCAAGCGCAGCGAGAACGAGGATTACTACGACTACGATACCGACTTCAACCCGTTCCGCGTCGGCGACGTGTAAAAAGATACCCCTCACCCCCAGCCCCTCTCCCACGCAAGCGGAGAGAGGGGAGAAAACACGTGATGGACGATATTGTATGGGCGACGGCGAATCGCACCGATCCGCCGTTTTTGATTCAGCGGTAGCGGTTGATCTCGTCGCGGATGGCGCGGGCTTCGGCGGCGGGGTCGGCGGCGAAGATGACCGAGCGCGCGGCGTTGATGATCATGCCGCGCTTGGCGCTGTTCACGCCCGCCTTGACCGCTGCTTCGACGCTGCCGCCCTGCGCGCCGATCCCCGGCACGAGCAGGGTCATGTCGCCGACCAGCTGCGCGGATCTGGCGCAGTTCGTCGGGATAAGTCGCGCCGACGACGAGCATACAGTTGCCGTTGTCGTTCCAGTCACGGCTGACCGTCACGGCGACGATCTGCCAGAGCGGTTTGCCCTCGACCTGCAAATCTTGTAACTCGCCCGCGCCGGGGTTCGAGGTGCGGCAGAGAACGATGCAGCCCTTGTCACGGCGTTCAAGGAAGGGCTGAAGCGCTTGCTTGCCCAAATAGGGATGCAGGGTCATGGCGTCGAAGCCGAGCCAGTCGAAGATCGCCGCGACGTAGCCCGCGTTGGTCGAGCCGATGTCGGCGCGCTTGGCGTCGCAGATGGTCAGGATGTCGGGATGATTTTCGTGGAGGTAGTCGAGCGTCAGTTTGAGATCGCGCAAGCCTTGATCGCCGCGCGCTTCGTAGAAGGCGATGTTGGGCTTGTAGGCGCTGACGTAAGGGTGGGTCTGCTCGATGATCCAGCGGTTGAAAGCGAACTGCGGATTTTCGGCGCGGCGGAAGTGCTCTGGCAGGCGCTCGGCGGCGCTGTCCAGTCCAACGCAGAGCAGCAACTCGGCGGCGGCGGCGCGGCGATCATATTTCTCAATGACGGAGGTCAGCTCAACTTGATCGGACAATTTGGTCGCTCCATTCTCTGATCGTGGCAATGGCTGCGGGTGAGAGGCGCTGCTGATCGCGCGCGGCGTCGAGCAGGGCGGGGAGATTCGTGAGCGAGATCAGCGGCAGGTCGGCGGCGGCGAAAGCGGCGGTCGCTTGGGGAAATCCGTAGCTGAAAATGGTCAAACAGGCGACCACGTCCGCGCCTTCGGCGCGCAGCGCCTCGACGCCGGACAAGCTGCTGCCGCCGGTGGTCACGAGGTCTTCGATTAGGAGGACGCGCCTGCCGGTGACGTCGCCACCCTCGACGCGGCGTTTCATGCCGTGCTCTTTGGGCTGCTTGCGCACGAAGACCGATGGCTGTTCCAGCGCGTAAGCGAGGGCGGCGCTGTGCGGGATGCCGCCCGTCTCGATCCCGGCGATCACGTCGAAGGCAAGGGCGTGGGCATCGATCTCGGCGCGAAAGGCGTCGATGATGCGATGCCACGCTTCCGGCGTGAAGGGCAAGCGGCGGTTATCGACGTAGAAGGGCGCGACGATGCCGGATTTGAAAGTCACGGGCGCGTCGGGCGTAAAGACGACGGCGCTAATGTCAAGCAGCGTCCCGGCGACGATTTGTTCTGTGCTCATAAGCAGCTCTCCTGTTCGATCAAGGCGGCGGCGAGTGGTCCGCGATAGATCAGACTCGAATAATACTGCATCGCTTGGACGCCATGCTGCGCGAAAGCATGATAGGTCGCACCGTCACTAACGCCGCCGCAGGCGATCAGGTCGAGATCATAGCCGCGTTCGGTTTTCTCGGCGGCGAGCAGGGTGACGGCAGCGAGGGCAGATTGGTAGAGACGTCCGCCGCTCATGCCCGCGATGGTGCCGTCTGGGGCGGGTTGGGCGAGCGTGTTGGTGGCGATCACGGCGCTGACGCCCGTTTCGGCGAAGGCATGGAGCAAAGCGCGGTACTGCTCGGCGGCAAGGGCAGGGCTGATTTTTACCCATAGAGGGATGCGATCCGCTGCTAACCTTGCGACGGCTGCCGCGCAGAGCGCACGAGCGCGGCTTTCGGTCTGGTGGCTGCCGGGATCGTCCTCGGTATTGGGGCAGCTCAGGTTGAGCGTGAACCATGACGGAATAATGCCGCGCTCGAGGAAGGCGGCGAGCGCTTCGACCACTTCGCGGCATTCTTGATCGGGGTCGGTCACGCCGGGGCTGACGGCGACGTTGATCCCGAAGATCGGCGGCAGGTCACGGTGGCGCTGCGCTAAGAACTCGGCGGCGGCGAGTGCGCCGGGGTTCTTCAAGCCGACGCGGTTCTGGGTCGAATGGGTCGCCGGGTCGCGCCAGACGACGACGCCCGGATTGCCCAAACGCGGATAGCGCGTGAACGAGCCGAACTCGACCGCGCCGACCAGCAGCGGCATCGTCCGCCAGCCGGGGATGATATTGTGCCTAAGTGCTTGGGCGGCTGAAGCCTCGTCAGCGAAACCCTCGCCCTTGACGAAGCCCGCCGCGAGGATCAGCGGATGGCGCAAGCGGACGCCGCCGACGATCAGCGGGTGCTCGATGAAGGCGAGATCATGCGCCCAGCCAATTAACGGGTGCAGCCAGCGCTGATCATCCGCCCACGCGAGCAGGCGTAGGGTCGCTTCGTGCGCCTCCTGCGCGCTGGCGCGGGCGATCAGGCGCGGCAGAACGAGCGCTATCGACCAGCCATAGAGGGCGAGAAAAGCGCGGTGCATCAGTCGAAAACCTGCGTCGGCGCGAGGTCGTGCCCGAAACCCGGCTCGACCAGCACATTTTCGCCGTCGTAGACCTGTGTCCCGCGAATCCAGACGCCGGTCACGCGACCGGGGACACGCACCCCCGCGAACGGTGACCAGCCGCAGAGTGTGTGCAAATTGGCGTTGTCGATGACGTAATGGGCGTCGGTATCGACCAGCGTATAGGTGTCCGGCGGCGGATCGAGGTGATAGATCCGCTGCGGGTTGGTCGCGACCAGCGCGATCAACTCGTCGGTCGTCAGGCGTCCTTCCTCGACAGCGAGGCAGAGCAGGGGGAGCGTCGTTTCCAGCCCCGGCACACCGTAAGGCGGGTTATCCGACTCTTTCTCGGCGATGGTGTGGGGGGCATGGTCGGACTCGATCACGTCGACGATGCCGTCGGCGACCGCTTGCCACAGGGCGTCGACGTCGTCTTGCGTCTTGAGCGTTGGCTTCATCAAGCCGAACGCGCCCAGTCGCGGAAGGTCGTTTTCAGTCAAGTAGAGATGGTGAGGGGTCACGCCGATACTAATTGGCAGTCCATCGGCTTTAGCCGCGCGCAGCAGGCTGATCTCGGCGCGGGTGCTGATGTGGCAGAAATGAGTCTGGCGGCGATAGCGGCGGACGATTTCCAGAATTTGGGCGACGGTGTCGCCTTCGGCGTGGACGGCAATTGGCTTGCCGGACGCCCACGCGCGATAATGCAGCGCCCGCTGAGCCTGATCCTCGATCAGCAGCGTGCCGGTAGTGGCGTTGTTGTAGATCTTCAAGCCGACGACTTGATCGGCGGCATCGAAGTATTCCTTGTCGTTGTTGGTCTGTGATGCGCCGAAGTACAAGCCCCAGTCGCAGACGGCTTGGCGCGAAATCGCCGCTTGCTTGGTCGCCAGTGCGTCGAGGTGGATGGTCGGTGGCGGCGTGTTGGGCATGTCGAGCACCGCCCAATAGCCACCGGCGAGCGCGGCGGCAGTTTCGCTGGCGAAAGTTGCCTTGCGCGCCCATTCCAGATCGCGCAAATGGACGTGCGGATCGAGCATCCCGGGAATTCGCAGGATCATGCTTTGCCCATAACTTTGGCGACCAGCGCCATACGCACGAACATACCGTTTTCCATTTGCCGGAAATAGACGCTGCGTTTGTCGGCGTCGAGCACGTCGTGATCGGCGGGCGTGCCCATCTCGTGACGGCGCGGGAGCGGGTGCATCAGGATGGCGTCGGCTTTGGCTCCGGCGAGCACGGCGGGCGTCATGATGAAGTCGTCGGCGATGGCTTCGTAGGCGGCTTTGTCCTCGAAGCGCTCGTGCTGGATGCGAGTCCAGTAGATCACGTCGCTGATGGCGAGGACATCCTGCAAGCTGTCGGTTTCGAGGAAGTCGATCTGGCGTTCGCGCAGGAACTCGATGATTGACGACGGCAGCCGCAGTGAGTCCGGCGAGACGAAGCACAGGCGCGTCCCGGTGACGCCGTAGAGCGCGATCAGTTTGGCGAGCGAGTGGACGGTGCGCCCATTGCGCAGGTCGCCCACGAGGGTGATGGTCAGGTCGTTGATGGCGTGCTTCGAGTCGAAGATCGTGAACAGGTCGAGCAGGGCTTGAGTTGGGTGCTCGCCGATACCGTCGCCGCCGCTGATCAGCACGGACTTGTGACCGAGCCGCTCGCCGAGCTTGTCGAGATAATAGGCGGCTTCGTAGGACGAGCCGACTTCGGGATGGCGCAAGACGATCACGTCGGCGTAGCAGGCGGCAGCCCGGACGGTATCGGCGAGGTTTTCGCCTTTGTAGACCGACGAGAACTGCACGCCGCCGCTGGTGGCGATCACGTCGCCGCCGAGCCGGTTCATCGCCGCTTGAAACGACATATCGGTACGGGTGCTGGCTTCGTAGAACAAGTTCGCCATGACCTTGCCCGCGCACAGGTCGCGGACGGTGAGATCGCCCCGGCGAACGCGGTGACGGAGTTCGCTCGCCAGCGCGAAGATGTCGTGCATGTCCTCGCGGGCGAACTGCTCGACGGTGACGATGTGCTTGCCGGCGAAATCGCCATGAATTGCGGCGGGGGCGAACTCGCTCGTGAATTGTTCCGACCGGCGCAGATCAGATAATGCGACCACTCAATATCCTCCTAAGAAACTAGGCTACAAAACGAATGAGAAGCAGGAGCTTCTGTAACAGGCGCGCGCATCTCCTCTGTGACACGTGCTGCGCTCACACTTTCTGAACATGAGCCAAAAGCGAATAGGACTTTCGCTTTTCCGCTTATGCTCTGCGACGTGATCCCCTGTTTTCTCCCCTCTCCCCGCTCGCGTGGGAGAGGGGTCGGGGGAGAGGGGCGTAAGTCCTGACTAAAAAAAAGACCACTCAGCCCAATGGCGGAGTGGTCTAGGAATGCAAGCAATGGATAGAGGCAATCGGACGAAGGCGACAGGGTGACGACATTAAACAAACTGCTCCCTTCAGGTAAATTGCCCGGAAGAATTTGTGCGACCTGATGATAATCGATAATTGCATTTGTGAACAGAGTTTCTTAGAATTAACCCCAATTTAAACTGAACAACCGAACCGTACACCGGGAGAGCCTATTGCAGCAAGCACAGGTCTCAATGTCCGCTGTTCAGCCAGCATCGACCTTCAGGGTCGAGATCACAACCGGCACGCAAGCTGCCGGTTATCGTGTGAACCGTCTCTACTTTCTTCAGGGCGCTCCCGACAAGGGGATCAGCGCCGAAGCCATCGCCCAACTGAGCCAAACACTGCTCGCCGACCCGGTGACGGAAACGTTCACCATCAGCCGCGCTATCCCCGATCACCCGCCAAGTGAAGACGCCGCAGCGACAGCCGAAGCGACAGCCAAAGCGACAGCCGCCCACAGCATCGAAGTCACGCTGCTGCCGGGCGTGACCGATGCGGCTGCGGACAACCTGCTGCACGCTGCCAAGCTGCTCGGCATCGAGGGTCTGGTGCGGACGGCGACCGGACAGCGCTACTTGATCGACGCGGCGCTGTCGCCGCAGGAACTGATCGCGCTGGCGAACCAGTTCGCTAACCCGGTAATCCAGCGGCACACGATTGATGAGCCGATCAGCCCGCCGTTCGTGCCCTATCAGCCGACCGACGCGACCGTCGAAGTGATCGCGCTGATCGACGCGGACGACGACCGACTGCTGGAAATCAGCGCAGAGCGGCGCTTGGCGCTCAACCTCGCCGAGATGCAGGCGATCCGCGACTATTTTCAGGGTGAGCAGCGTGAGCCGACCGACGCCGAATTGGAGATGATCGCCCAGACGTGGAGCGAACACTGCATCCACAAGACGTTTCGGGCGAAGGTCGATTTCACCGATACGACCACTGGCGAGACGCGGGTCATCGATGGTCTGCTGCGCACCTACATTCGCGCGGCGACCGAGCAGGTGAACCAACCATGGGTGCATTCGGCCTTCGTCGATAACGCCGGGATCGTCGCCTTCGACGACCACTACGATTTAGCGTTCAAGGTCGAAACGCACAACCATCCCTCGGCGCTGGAGCCGTTCGGCGGCGCGAATACCGGCGTCGGCGGCGTCGTCCGCGACGTGCTCGGCGTGAGCGCGCGTCCGATTGCCAACACCGACGTGCTCTGCTTCGGCTTGCCGGATACACCTGCTAACGCCATCCCGACCGGGACGCTGCCACCGCAGCGAATCGCCGAGGGCGTGATCAGCGGCGTCGAAGATTATGGCAACAAGATGGGGATTCCGACGGTCAACGGCGCGGTGCTCTATCATCCGGGCTACACGGCGAATCCGCTGGTGTTCTGCGGCTGTCTCGGCATTCTGCCGCGTGGATCGCACGTCACTGGCGCGCATGATGGCGACTTGGTCGTCGTGATCGGCGGGCGCACTGGTCGCGATGGGCTGCGCGGGGCGACTTTCTCCAGCATGGAGATGGACACCATGACCGGAACAACCGCCGGAAGCGCCGTCCAGATCGGCAACCCGATTCAAGAGAAACAGGTGCAGGAAGTCGTGCTGCGGCTGCGCGACGCGCGGCTCTATCACGCCATCACCGACTGCGGGGCGGGCGGCTTATCCTCGGCGGTCGGGGAGATGGCGGCGGGATTAGGAGCGAGCGTCCAGCTCGAAACCGTGCCGCTGAAATATCCCGGCTTGCGCCCGTGGGAAATCTGGCTCAGTGAGGCACAGGAAAGGATGGTGCTGGCAGTCGCGCCGGAGGATTGGGAACGCTGCCAAGCGATCTGCACCGGACAAGACGTTGAAGCCGCCATCATCGGACGGTTTGAAGCGACCGGGAGACTCGGATTGACGTTTGAGCAAGTTTTCGTCGCCGATCTCGCGGTCGATTTTTTACATGACGGTATTCCCCAGATGCAGCTTCAGGCGGTCTGGACGCCGCCGCCGGTTGAGGTCAGCGACGAGAAGCCGGTCAATGTCCGGGAAACGCTGCTGACACTGCTTGCGCATCCCGACATCCGCAGCAAAGAGTCCGTCGTTCGGCGCTACGATCACGAGGTACAGGGCGGCACGGTGGTCAAGCCGCTGGTCGGTGCCAAAGGCGCAGGGGCACGGCGACGCGGCGGTGCTGGTGCCATTGGAAACGCAGCGTGTCGATTCGAAACGCGGTGTGGCGCTGTCAGTGGGCATCGCGCCGCGCTATGGCGTCGGCGATCCGTATGCGATGGCGTGGGCGGCGGTCGATGAAGCCTTCCGTAATCTGGTCGCCGTCGGCGCTGATCCCGATCAGGTGGCGCTGCTGGATAATTTCTGCTGGGGCAGCCCATCGCTGCCCGACCGGATGGGCAGCCTCGTCCGCTGTGTCGAGGGCTGCTACGACGCGGCAATTGCCTACAACACACCCTTCATCTCCGGCAAGGACAGTCTCAACAACGAATATAACGACGTTGACGGCACGCGCCACGCCATCCCCGGCACGCTGCTGATCTCGGCAATGGGCATCGTGCCCGACGTGAGCCATGCGCTTACCTCCGATTTTAAAGCGGCGGGCGACGTGCTTTACTTAGTCGGTGAAACCCGCGCCGAATTCGGCGGAACGCATTTCGCGCTCATCAACGGCTTGAGCGGCGGAATCGTGCCGCAGCCCGTGCCTGACGCGCTCGACCGATTGCGGACGCTGCACAAGGCGATCAGCGCCGGGTTGCTGCGCGCCTGTCACGACTGCGCCGAGGGCGGCGTCGCCGTTGCGTTGGCGGAGATGGCAATTGGCGGACAGTTGGGCGCGGCGGTGGAGTTCGGCATCGACAGCAAACTGCTGTTCAGCGAGTCACAGAGTCGCTTCGTCGTCGAAGTCGCGCCGGAAAATGCCAGCACCTTCGAGCGGATGATGGCGTCGCTCGCATTCGTCCGGATGGGAACGGTGAGCGCGCACTCAACGCTGACCATCACGACCGCAGGTGAAACCGTCACCTGCGAAGTCCCGGAGTTATCACGTGCGTGGCGCAGCGAACCCGAAGCTGTGCCTCCCGAACCGCCCCCGCCAACTCCGAAACAGTCGTTTCCTCAGCGCGTCGCCAGCGCACGGGTAACGCCCCCGCGCGTGCTGATCCTGCACGCGAACGGCACGAATCGCGATCATGAGGCAGCGCTGGCTTGCGAGTTGGCGGGCGGCGCGCCGGAGATCGTCCACGTCAACCAACTGATCAGCGGCGAACGGTGGCTGCTGGATTACAACATGCTGGTCGTGCCGGGTGGCTTCTCCTACGGTGATGATCTCGGCGCGGGGACGCTGTGGGCGCTCGACTTGCAGCAGCGTTTCGGCGCGGACGTCGCGCAGTTCGTGGCAGATGGTCGCCCGGTGTTGGGCATCTGTAATGGTTTTCAAGCCTTGGTCAAGGCAGGCTTGCTGCCGGGTGAGCGCGCGGATCGACAGGTTACGCTGACTTACAACAAGGCGGCGCGGTTCGAGTGCCGGTGGGTGACACTGCTGCCGAACCCGAACAGCGCGTGCTTGTTTACGCAAGGTCTGAGCGAGCCGATCCTCTGCCCGGTGGCGCACGGCGAGGGACGGTTCGTCAGCGCTGATCCGGCGACAGCGGAGTCGCTGTGGGCTGATGGGCTGGTCGCGCTGACCTACGGCGACGTTGAGGGCGCGGCGGTCGGTTATCCGGGCAATCCGAATGGTTCGGTTTATGGGATCGCGGGGTTGTCGAACGCAGCGGGCAACGTCTTTGGCTTGATGCCGCATCCGGAAGATCACGTGTTCGCGTGGCAGCATCCGCGATGGTCACGCGGCGAGCGCGGTCTGGACGGACTGCGGTTGTTCCAGAACGGGATCAAGTACGCATAGTTTGTAAGTAGTGCGGGGCGTACAGCCGTACGCCCCTACGGAACAAATGGATGTGAGCTAAGCAAGGAGAGGTTATGTTTAGTCGGGAAGAACTGGCGCAGGGACAGCCGATTCAGTCGGTCGATCTAGCAAGCTGGGGCGAGAAGGAATCCGGTAAGGTGCGCGACATCTACCAATCGGGCGATCAGCGTATCTTGATCACGACGGATCGGGTGTCGGCGTTCGACCGGGTGTTGGGTGCAATCCCGTTCAAGGGGCAAGTGCTCAATCAACTGAGCGCGTGGTGGTTCGAGCAGATGCGCGACATCGTGGACAACCACGTGATCGCCATCCCTGACCCGAACGTGACGGTCGCGCGTTCGGCGGAAACGCTGCCGGTGGAAGTAATCGTGCGCGGGTTCATCACCGGCGTGACGAGCACATCGCTGTGGACGCTGTATGCTAACGGCGAACGCCAGCCTTACGGGATTTCACTGCCGGATGGATTGCAGAAGAATGACGCGCTGCCGCAGCCGATCATCACCCCGACGACCAAAGCGACCGGCGGCGCGCACGACGAACGACTGACGCGTGACGAAATCCTTGAGCGTGGCTTGGTCGAACCGTCGCTGTGGGAGCAGGTCGAGACGGCGGCAATTGCTGTGTTCACGCGCGGGCAGGAAATCGCGCGGGCGGCAGGGCTGGTGCTAGTTGATACCAAATATGAATTTGGCTTGATCGACGGCAAGCTGGCGCTGATCGACGAAATCCACACGCCGGATTCGAGCCGCTTCTGGACGTTGGAATCATATGTGCCGGGGACAGACCCGGCGAACTTCGACAAGGAATATTTGCGCGAGTGGTTCGTAGCGCAGGGGTATCGCGGTGAAGGTGTTGCGCCCACCATTCCGCCCGAGGTGATCGCCCACGTCGCCGAGCGCTATGTGCAGGCTTACGAGCGCCTCACCGGGCAGACTTTCGCCCCCGGCGAACAGCCCGCGCAGCAGCGTATCGCGCGCAATTTAGCGACGTATCGCGCCGGTGTGGAAGGCTAAGGCGATGACGGCATTGGTTCCGATTTTGATGGGATCGCGTTCTGACCTCAAGCACGCTCAAACCATCGCTGACGCGCTGGCGCAATTCGGCATCGACAGCGAAATGCACGTCGCGTCGGCGCACAAAGTCCCGGCGTATCTGCTCAAGCTGCTGGAACAGTACGAGGCTGATCCGCGTGAGAAAGTGTACGTCACAATTGCAGGGCGCTCGAATGCGCTAAGCGGGATGGTCGACGGTCAGGTCAGCGCGCCGGTGATCGCCTGCCCGCCGCTGTCGGACAGCTTCGGCGGCGCGGACATCTTCTCGTCGCTGCGGATGCCGAGCGGCATCGCCCCGGCGGTGATCCTTGATCCGGCAGGTGCGGCGCTGTTCGCCGCGAAGATTTTCTCGCTGACCGACCCGGCGATCCACCAGAAGGTCGCTGAACTGCAAGCAAAAAACAGTGAGCGCCTGCTCCAAGATGACGCCGATTTGAATCGTCCGGGATGACTATGCTTTCAAGCAAGGACTCGGAAATGAATGATTTTGCCGATCTGTTCGCGGACGATCACCCGCATGACGAGTGCGGAATCTTCGGCGTCTACGCGCCGGGACGCGACGTCTCACGACTGACCTTTTTCGGCTTATACGCTTTGCAGCATCGCGGGCAGGAGAGCGCCGGGATCGCCACCAGTGATGGGCACGCGGCTTATCTGCACAAGGAGATGGGCTTGGTTTCGCAGGTCTTCAACGAGGATAACCTGAGTCCGTTGAAGGGCTACTTGGCGATTGGGCATAACCGCTACTCGACGACCGGATCGTCGCATCTGCGGAACGTGCAGCCGTACCTGATCGAGACAATCTACGGACCGTTGGGAGTTGCGCACAACGGCAACCTGACCAACGCGCTGGAACTGCGGCACCGGTTGCTGACGCGCGGCGTCGGCTTGTCCTCGACGACCGATAGCGAGGTGATCACGCAGATTCTCGCTTCGCCGCCGGAGGTTTGGGCGAGTGAGAACGCCTACATGAACGGTTATCACGTCGGCGAGTGGGAGCAGCGCTTGCGCGCCTTCACGCAGGTCGCCGAAGGGGCGTACTCGTTGGTGGTACTGACACGGAATGCCGTCTACGCGCTGCGTGATCCATATGGATTGCGCCCGCTGTGCCTCGGCAAACTGGCAGAGGGCTACTGTGTCGCGTCCGAGTCGAGCGCGCTCTCGACGGTCGGCGCGACCTACGTCCGCGAGATAGAACCGGGCGAGATCGTGCGGCTGGACGACGATGGCGTGACCTCGATCAGTGGCTGCGAACCGCAAAAACGCGCTCTGTGCAGCTTCGAATACGTCTATTTCGCGCGCCCCGATTCGGTGCTTGAGGGGAGCGTGATCCATAACGTGCGCCAGCGGATGGGGCGCGAACTGGCGCACGAAGCGCCGGTCGAAGCCGATGTGATCGTCCCGGTGCCGGACTCGGCGACGCCAGCGGCGATTGGTTACAGCGCGGAATCGGGTATTTCTTTCACCGAAGGGCTGATCAAGAATCGCTACATCGGGCGGACGTTCATTCAGCCGGACGATCACCTGCGGCAGATGGGTGTCCAGTTGAAATATAATCCGTTATATTCGAACCTGCAAGGTAAGCGGGTCGTGCTGGTAGACGACTCGATTGTGCGCGGCAATACGGCAGGTCCATTGGTCGAGCTGGTGCGCTCGGCGGGCGCGACTGAGGTGCATCTGCGGGTGTCATCGCCGCCGGTGCGTCACCCGTGCTTCATGGGCGTCGACATGGCGACCTACAAAGAGTTGATCGCGCACCGGCTGAATACGGACGAAATCTGCAAGCGAGTAGGGGCGGACAGCCTCGCGTACCTGAGCCTGCCGGGGATGCTGCGCGCTATTGGCGATACACAGCCTGAAGACGGTCGGGCAGGGGAGCATTGTACGGCATGCTTCTCCGGCGAATACCCGATCCGCGTGCCGGACTGGTTATTCGCGGAAGACCGCGACAAGCTGCTGTTCGAGACGGTCTGGGGAGCAGGGCAATGAGGGGACGGCAGGTTTTGGTCGTCGGTGGGGGAGGGCGCGAGCACGCGCTGGCATGGGCGTTGGCGCGCTCGGCGTCGGTCGGGCAGGTTTATGTCGCACCCGGCAATGCGGGTACGGCTTGGGCGGCGACATCAGATCGCGCGGCGTGCAGTCGCGTGCCGATCAGCGTGGACGATACGCCCACGCTGGTGGCGTTCGCACAGACGCAGGCAATCGATCTGACGGTGATTGGTCCCGAAGCGCCGCTGGCGAACGGAATCGTGGATGCGTTTCAGGCGGGAAACCTGTGTGCCTTTGGTCCGACGCAGGCGGCGGCGCAGTTGGAAAGCTCGAAAGCTTTCTCGAAAGCCTTTATGCAGCGCTGCAGCGTGCCGACCGCTGCGTTCGGCACGTTTACGGATTACGAGGCGGCGCGGCAGTTTGTCGTCGATTTTGGGCGTTCGGTGGTCGTCAAAGCCGATGGGTTAGCGGCGGGCAAAGGCGTCATCGTCTGTGAGAGCCTGAACGACGCTTTCGACGCACTACGCCGGATCATGATCGAGCGCGAATTCGGCGCGGCGGGCGACGAGGTCATCATCGAGGAACGTTTGACCGGGGCGGAGGTCTCGGCGATGGCGTTCTGCGACGGCGAACGGGTCGCGTTGATGCCAATAGCACGCGATCACAAGCGGATTTTCGACGGGGATCGGGGCGCGAATACCGGCGGCATGGGAGCATTCGCGCCGGTCCCTGATCTGCCGCCGGATTTCGCGCGCGAGATCGAGGAAACGGTGCTTAAGCCGATTTTGCGTGGTATGGCAGAGCAAGGGACGCCTTACGTCGGCGTGCTCTACGCCGGGCTAATGCTGACGCCGGACGGAGTCAGGGTGCTGGAATATAACTGTCGTTTTGGCGATCCTGAGACGCAAGTTGTGCTGCCGCTGCTGAAAGACGACCTCGCCGAGATCATGATCGCTTGCGTAGAGGGTCGCCTGAGCGAACACGCGCCGACGTGGTTGGCGTCATCCTGCGCGACGGTCGTACTGGCGTCGCCCGGTTATCCGGGGAGCTATCCGAAGGGGCTGCCGATTTATGGATTGGGCGGCGATACGGATGACGTCATCGTTTTTCACGCCGGGACTGCTGAGCGAGAAGGACAGGTCGTCACAGCGGGCGGGCGGGCGCTCGCGGTCAGCGGGATCGACACGACGCTGGACGGAGCGCTCAGGTGCGCCTACCAGCGGATCGAGTCGATCCATTTTGAGGGGATGCAGTTCCGCCGCGACATCGGACAGGTCTATCAAGAGGTGCACAAATGACACAGGCAGATGCCTACCGCCGCGCCGGAGTCGACATTGCTGCCGGGAGCAGGGCAACCGCCTTGATGGCGGAAGCGGTGCGTTCGACTTATGGCGCGGAAGTGCTGGCGGGGATCGGCGCGTTTGGCGGGCTGTTCGACGCGGGGATGCTCAAGGCGATGGATGCTCCGGTGCTGGTCGCGTCGACCGACGGGGTAGGTACGAAAACGAAGGTCGCGGCGCAGCTTGGACGCTGGGACAGCATCGGGCAGGATTTGGTGAACCACTGCATCAACGACATTCTCGTTCAGGGCGCGGAGCCGCTCTTTTTTCTGGACTACGTCGCGTCTTCGCGGCTGGATCCCGACGAGATCGCCGCGATTGTCGGTGGGGTGGCGGCTGCCTGCCGCGAGGCGGGTTGCGCGCTGCTGGGCGGTGAGACGGCGGAGATGCCGGGTGTCTATGAGGCGGGAGAAGTCGACCTCGCCGGGACGATCATTGGCGCGGTTGAGCGCGAGAGGATCGTCGACGGGGGACGGATTCGCCCCGGCGACAGTATTCTGGCGCTGCCGTCGTCGGGCTTACATACCAACGGCTTTTCGCTGGCGCGTCGAGCGCTCGCCGATCTGGATTTGAAGGAGGCGCTGCCGGAATTGGGCGGCTCAGTCGGCGACGCACTGTTAGCGGTTCATCGGTCGTATCTCGCCCCGGTGCGCCAATTATGGGCGAGCGGCATCGAGATTCATGGGCTGGCACACATCACCGGCGGCGGGGTGATCGACAATCTGCCGCGCAGCTTGCCGAGCGGGGCGGGGGCGGCAATCCGGCGCGGAACGTGGTCTGAACCGCCGATTTTCGCCTTGATTCAGCGGCGAGGTGCGGTCAGCGACGCGGAAATGTTCCACGTCTTCAACATGGGCTTAGGGATGTTGGTGATCGTTCCCTCCAAGCAAGCAGAGGCGGCGAGACAATTAGTCACAGATATGGTAATAGTCGGAAATGTGAATTCCAGCGGCACAATCGCGGTAGAGTAGGGCAGATCAATGACAGCGCGAGTGGTAGTTCTGATTTCTGGCTCCGGCACGAATTTGCAGGCGATTCTCGACGCAATTACGCAGGGCGTGCTTGACGCGCAGGTCTGCCTCGTCGTTTCCAATCGCAAGTCCGCTTATGGCTTGGTGCGCGCTGAACAGGTGGGCGTTCCGGCTGTCTACTTTCCGCTGAAGCGCTACCTCGACGCGGGGTACAGCCGCCGAGACTATGACCGCGCGCTCGCTGAGCAGATTGCACCATATCAGCCTGACTTGATCGTACTGGCGGGCTGGATGCATATTTTCGACGCCGCATTCTTGGATCAGTTCCCGGAGCGCGTGATCAATTTGCATCCGGCGCTGCCGGGGCAGTTCGCGGGCGTCAACGCGATTGAGCGCACATTCGAGGCATACCAACAAGGTGCTATCAGCAACGGCGGTTGCATGGTGCATTTCGTGATCCCTGAAGTTGACGCCGGGCGCGTGATCGCGCAGGTTGAAGTCGCGCCGGAAGAACGGGATACGTTGGAAACATTTGAAGCACGGATTCATGCGGCTGAACATCAACTGCTGATCGATGCCATCGGGCAGTTGATCGCGACGGGCAAAAGCGATTGAAGTCGCGATGTCAGTGAGTGTCATCATGATTACTTCGTGATAAGTATCATTATCACGAGTAATATAATCCGCCTAGAATTCACACTAGCGCGATGGTCAGGGCAATGTAGACCAGCCCGCGTCAAGGCGCTGTTGAGTTTCGTCCCATGTGAGGATGCCGTCGGTGGCGCTGATGGCTTCAACACAGCAGGCTCCGACCGCTGCAGCCCAGCGCGCGCAGTCTTCAATTGAACAGCCGCGCAGGAGTGCCGCGATCAACCCAGCATAGGCGGCGTCGCCCGCGCCAGTTGTTCCGGCGATAGTCACGTTGAAAGCTGGCTGCATCGCTTCTTGATCTGCCCATGCTTCAGCGTCCACGAGCGATCCCGGCAGCCGCAGCAGCCGCTCACGGTCGTTGGCTCGCAGATAGACGCCCGCTCTGCCCAGTTTGAAACCAACGACTGCACAGCCGCCGATTTCCAACAATTCGGCGGCAAAGTCGCGCACGTAATCCCACGAGCCAAGTGCTTCGAACGAGCCGCCCCAGCGCTCAAAATCGGCTCGGCGGAGCATGAACTGAACCTCGTTTAGACTGGGTACGAAGAGATCGACGTAGGGCAAAGTGCGCTCGAACCATCTACGCCAATTCAGACGTCCACTCACACCAGCCGGATCGGGAAATGACAAATCCATCGACGTGATGACGTCGCGCTGCTGGATCGCTTGAAATAGCGCCGCGAGTTCGCGCCCATCGTCTTCAAGAAAACGTGGGAGCAATGTCGGATAGCCAAAGTGGAACAGACGCGCCTGCGCGACCAGATCGACATCGACGTCGGCAGCGCTGAAAGTCTGGTTGGGTCCGGTGCAGTGGAGAAAAATCCGGTCAGTATGTTCAGGGGCAAGGACTATCGAATACGCGCCCGGCTGTGTCTGATCCACTTTAATGGCTTGCGTGAGCGCTGGATTGCGTTCGCGGAGCAAATCGAGAGTTGCACGCCCGATCAGGTCGGCACCGACCTTCGCTGTGAGGCGCACGTCAACGCCGAGACGATGCAGCGCCAGCCCGGTATTGGAGACCACACCGCCGGTCGCAAGCTGCAAACTCCCGACTTCGAACAATTTGCCGGGAGAAGCGAACGCGCTCAGCGGGACGCGATCCATTTGCGGCAGCAGGTCGAGGCATAAGTGACCACAAACGACGGCATCGACGTTCTTCTTCATAAGATTAGTCGCAAATTTCCGCTCAATTGACCGCTCTACTCGCCTACGTGTATATTAGTAAAGATATTAGATAGCGATATCGACGCAAAACTTGCCGATCCCCCTACCCTTCTAGGCAATCCAGCCCGGCTTTGCGCAGAGCACAGGTTTCACCACCATTGGGCGAAATTATATCCTCAAAGCGCGTTTCTGCCGCTGGTGGGCAAGGATCAGCCGAACGAGTACAATGGGTTGCCGGGTTGATCGGTAGGATTCAGGAGTAGATTTTGGTGCAAGATACCCTCTGGCTGGACGAACAGGCGGAAATTACCTTCAAGCGAATGCTCCCACGAATCGAGGCGGCGGTGGCGGACGTTCCCGATGCCGACCTGCTGCTTGAGCGCCTGCGCGAACATTTCGGCGATGCGTTTTCTGCGTTCTACCGGCTCTACGGCGGACGGTACGACTTCCTGTATCACCTTGAGGCGACGATCCTGACGGTCGCCGATGCTTATCAAGCACGCTCGGAGGCGCTAAAGGCGCTAGACGCGCAGCGTCAGACTAACCCAAATTGGTTTCAGAGCGAGCAAATGATCGGCGCGGTCGGCTACGTTGGTCGCTTCGCCGGCGATCTCGACGGCATTCGGCGGCGAATTCCCTACTTCGAAGAACTCGGCTTGACCTATCTGCACCTGATGCCGCTGTTTCGCGCGCCAGAAGCCCATAACGACGGCGGTTATGCGGTCAGTAGTTTCCGTGAGGTCGATCCGGCGCTGGGCACGATGCAGCAGCTTGAGCAACTTGCCCGCGACCTGCGCCAGCATGGGATCAGCCTCGTGCTAGATTTCGTGTTTAACCACACATCGGACGAGCACGAGTGGGCGCAGCGCGCGCTGGCGGGCGAAAGCGAGTATCAGGGTTATTATCGCCTGTTCGACGACCGCGCCCTACCCGACCGTTACGAGGCGAATCTGCGCGAAATCTTCCCGGAACAAGCACCGGGCAGCTTCACGTATCGTCCGGAGATCAAGAAGTGGGTCTGGACGACGTTCCACAACTTCCAGTGGGACTTGAACTACGCTAATCCTGAGGTCTTTCGCGCGATGCTGAGCGAAATGCTTTTTTTGGCGAATCACGGCGCAGAAGTGCTCCGCCTCGACGCCGTTCCATTCGTCTGGAAAGAGCTAGGTACGAACTCGGAAAATCTACCACAGGCGCATACGATCATTCGCGGGTTCAACGCCTTCGTGCGAATGGCTGCCCCTGCCCTACTGTTCAAATCCGAGGCGATTGTCCATCCGCGTGACGTGCGGAGCTACATCGATGCTAAAGAATGTCAGCTCTCGTACAACCCGATCCTGATGGTCTCAATCTGGGAGGCGTTGGCGACGCGCAGCGTCGACTTTCTGCGTCACACCATGAGCAAACAGTTCACGCTGCCGCCGGGCTGCGCGTGGATCAACTACCTGCGGTCGCACGACGACATCGGCTGGGGCTTCGCCGACGAGGACGCCGCCGAAGCCGGAATCAGCGGCGAAGATCATCGTTACTTCCTGAACCTGTTCTACTTGGGACGGTTTCCCGGCAGCTTCGCGACCGGGCTACCGTTCAACTTCAACCCGCGCACGCAAGATATGCGGATCAGTGGAACGACTGCGTCGCTCGCCGGGCTAGAAAAAGCTTACAAGTTGCATGATGACGCCTATTTAGAGACCGCAATTCGCCGGATCACGATGATTCATAGCCTGATTCTGTCGATGGGCGGTATCCCGGTCATCTATTTAGGCGATGAAATCGGGACGATCAACGACTACGGCTACCGTGACGATCCGCGTATTGCGGACGACAGCCGGTGGGTCCATCGTCCGACCGCTGACCCGGAGCACTACGAGCGTCGCCACGACCCCGCGACGGTTGAAGGGCGCATCTTCGCGGCGCTGACACGACTGATTGGACTGCGGAAGGCGAATCCGACGCTCGCCGATGGTGAAACGCGCTTCATCTCGACTGGAAATCCGCACGTTTTGGGCTACACGCGGCACAATACGCTGTGCTTTCTGGCGAATTTCGCCGAGTCGACACAGTACGTGAGCGTCGCGACGCTGCAAAACGAATGGTCGGGGCTGCGAAGCGCTTACGATCTGGTCGCGGACGCACCGCTGCCAGCAGGAGACAGCATACAGCTTGAACCCTATCAAATAATGTGGCTGACCCTTCCTAGAGGCTAGTTGCGGCGCAAACAGTAGACGCGAGGATGCAATCCGCGCAGATTGACCCGAATCGCGCGCTCGGTTTGCCAGTCGGGATCGCGGGCGAGCAGTTCCTCGATCAGCTTGACCTCGTGGGTGATCAATACGAAGCGAGCGTCAGGGCGGGCAATGCGCGCTGCCTCGCGCAGCATGAGCGGGTATAGCCGGAGATTGGCTTGATGTGATCCACTCAACTGACCGAAGGGCAGATCGGCGCAGAGGACGCGGACGCTGTTCGCCGCGAACGGCAATTGCGTCATGTCGGCAAGCTCTAGGTCGCCCCGACTTTCAGCGTCGCTAGCGGCGAGGTTGGCTTGGGCGCAGTCGAGCGCTGCGGAGTCGTGGTCGATGCCGATGGCGACCGCTGCCGACCCAAAAGCCAGCCGCTCGATCAGCAGCGTGCCAGAGCCGCAACCCAGATTGACGAACACCTCGTCCGGCTGCGGCTGGGTCAAGCGGACCATGGCGCGGGCAGTCGCGGCGTTGAGCGCGCCTTCGAAATTGCAGACCCGCCACGCACGAGTCGCCAGCGGTCGCGGCGAGAGGCGCACCAGAGTCTCCCAGCCACCGCGCGCGGGGCGAATCCGCAGCCAGAGATCGCCCTTCTCGCCCGCAGCCGTCAGCCCGGTCGCTTGGGCAATCTCAGCCTTGATCCGCTGCATGATGGAGGACTCGGATCCGGCAGCTGCGACGTAGAAGCTGCGGTAGTCCGCTGCTGGCAGCAGACGGCGGGCGCGCTCGATTTGCGCCAGCAGCAGCGGGAAGTTGGTATTGCCGAGCAACGCTTTCGGGCGCGGTACGGCGAAATGCTGGCGCGAATAAATTGACTGTGCGGTGCTCAAGCCCAGCAGATCGTGTGGATCGCCTGAATAACTGAAACTGATTTCACCCGGATTTTGATCGAGAATCCGCGTGCCCCGCTCGCGAAGTTCTTGCTCGGTGATGAACTCCAGACCCGGCGTGACTTCCGCTTCGTAAACCGCTGATCCGGCGTCATTTCTCGATTGCGAGTTGCGTTTCATGCACCATACCCATAGAATCCGCGCTGTATGTGAGGCTGGATTGATTCCGTTCGAGCCGAGCATCTATAGAAGTCGAGAAAGAAAGCGAACGCAATGCGCTTGATAAAAGTCGCAGCTTGTCTCATGACGATCATCCTCGTGGCGACCTCCGCACAAATGCAGAGCGGCGAAGTGATCGCGCAAGCTTACCGCACCGTCAACGTGCGCAGCGGTCCGAGCACAGAATACGACATTATCGGTCAACTGAACAGCGGCAATGAAGCCCGGATCACCGGACGCAGCGACGAGGAAAGTAATTGGCTGCGCATCGAGTTTGGGGTACAGGAAGGCTGGGTTGCCTACTTTACCGTCACCGTCGTCGGTGATGCCAGCACGCTCCCGGTCGTCGAGCCGCTAGCAGATCGCTCAAGTGCGCCGGGACTGATCTTCCCGACGCCAACGGTCGAGCACAGCTCCGGCGACACATTCGTATCGGCGTTTCGGCGCGTCAACGTGCGCAGTGGTCCCGGCATGGAATACCAGCGAATCGGCACGCTCGATCCCGGCAGCAGCGCGGACATCATGGGGCGAACCGACGACAACGAGTGGCTGCAAATCGACTTCGATGGGCAGCAAGGCTGGATCGCCTACTTTGTCGTCAGCGTGACCGGCAGCCTCGACGACGTCACCGTCGCGGAGGTGCCCAGCACCGCAGCGACCCGGATACCGCCGGAAGTGCAAGTCGTGACTCGCTACAACGTAAATCTACGCGCCCAACCCGTCATTGGCGCGCCGATTGTCGACGTGATCCCGTTCGACACGACGCTCACAACTGACGCGCGCTCGAACAATCAGGGCACTTGGCTGCGCGTTTCCTACAACGGCGGCGAACAAGGGTGGCTGCTCAGCAGCTTGGTCAACATCAACGGCAGTCTGAGCACCCTGCCAATTGTCCAGTCTGCCGGTGCAGGAGACTAGGCGCAGGTCGATCAAGCTACCGATCTTCGGCGGTTTGACGTCGAATCGCCGGTAGGGTCTCCTCCAAAATGAATCCGTGCTGTGAGGCGTGTTCGGCGGCGGCGACGGTATCGGGGACGAGCAGCATTTCGACTCCGCTGCCCTTCGCCTGCTCGACAACTGTTCGGATTTCCCGTTTGCGTCCCTTCCCGGTCACATCACGGATGTAGACGGCACGGATACGCCCCGTATAAGCTTGAATCACTTGAAGATAGACTTCGGGATCGTGCTCGCCGCTGTCGCCGATCAGCAAGAACGGTAAGTCGCCATACGCTATGAGCAACCGCTCAATTTGCTCCAGCTTGTTGCGAACGGGATCAGGACGTGATAAATGTCTCGGCGTTAACCCCAGATGGATCAGGAAGATCGGTCCCGGCGGAATCCCCTTCACCGCGAAGAAGTCGGCGATCAGGTCGTAGAGATTCCAAGGGCTGTTGGAAACGTAGAAAATCG
Source organism: uncultured Chloroflexia bacterium (assembly GCA_963826685.1). Lineage (GTDB taxonomy): Bacteria > Chloroflexota > Anaerolineae > Aggregatilineales > Phototrophicaceae > Flexifilum. The sequence goes on from CAWGYC010000017.1 coordinate 1,147,192, forward strand.
GGTTGAAGCCGCCTTGCGTGCCACGCTGGAGCGCATGATAGAACTCAGCGACTCCGGCAAACGGCAGCCGGGTATGGGCGTTGTAGAGGAATGTATTGCGTGCCAATTTCAGTAAATTAACCACGTCGGAGCGCAGCACCGTATCGTCAAGATCGCTGATGACGCCAAATTGAGTGTCGTCCGGTGGGATCAGCACCGGCGCGGTGGTGAGCGCACCTGCTTGACCGCGATAGTCCGGGAGTTCCAAGGTTACATCGTGCCAAACGCCCGCTGCGATCAAGGGCGGATCAAGCATGATTTCGAAGTCGAAGAAGCCAGATGCGTCTGTTCGCACCTGCTGTTCGGCGTCGCCAATTTGCGCGGTGACGACCACGTCTGCCATTTTGTGACTGTTGAAACGGTGATAGGTATTGCGCAGATTGCGCCACTTGGAGTCCTCGTCACGCCCGCTGGCGACTCGGTGCTTCTCAAGCACCCGTCCCTTGAGATAGATCACCGACCGCGTGCCATGCCCGACGTAGGGAAGAATTTGCACGGAACTCGATTCGGCTTCCGGTTGCCGAACCATTCGCTTCAGTTTGGCGTACAATAGCCCGATGCGATTGGCGATCAGCATCAAATAGCGTTCCTATCAAGTGCGCGTCGTCCAAAAAAGTGTGACAATCTCTATTATAGAATTCTGAGCTGGCGGTTACAACCCACGCTCACGAGGAACCAAGCAGATGAGAGACCTTCCCAAATTCAAAAAACGCAAGTACGACGACGTTCTCGCGTTCGTGGCTGAGGTCATGACCCGGCATCACGACGCGGATGAGCCTTACGTTCGGCAGTTGAGCGTCCTGCCTGATGGGCACTACCGGCTGAGCTTCGACCTCGACTACTTCCTAATGGAGTCGGGCGAGCCAACGAAATCGCAGTGGAACAGCCTGAAAAAGAAGCTTAAGCGGCACGACAAGGATGTTTTCGTGTTCAAGGAACACGGATTTGTCTCAGTGGAGCAAGGCAGCAAGCGCTGGGGCTACGTCGAGTTTGGGTTCTTCGCCGAAGTCCGCTAAGGCAGCCAGCGCCACATCAGCGCGAACGTGGGTCGAGGATGTCGCGCAGACCATCGCCGATGAAGTTGAAGGCGACTACCAGAATCGCGATTGCCATACCGGGGAACAACCACATCCACCACTGGTCAAAGTAGTCGATGCCAACGGCTACCATCCGCCCCCACTCCGGCGAGGTTGGTTCGGGACCCAAGCCGAGAAAGCTCAACCCGGCGAAGGTCAAAATCGCATTGCCGATGTCGAGTGTCACCAACACGAGGGTCGGCGCGAGACAGTTCGGCAGAATCGTTCGCATCAAGATATAGCCGCCTGACGCGCCGAGACACTGCGCTGCCTCGACGTACTCGTAGTTCTTGACGGTCAGCACGAGGCTGCGCACGAGCCGCGCGTAGCTGGGCCACCAGACGATCACCAAGGCAATGATGGCGTTGCGGATGTCGGGTCCAAGCGCCGCCGTGACCGCCATCGCCAAAATGATCGTCGGGAACGACATGAACAGCTCACTCAGCCGCATGATCACTTCGTCCCAGATACCGCCGAGATAGCCTGCCAGCGCACCAATCAACGTGCCAAGCGTGCCGCCAATCAGGATCACCAACAGTCCGGCAGGCATCGTGATCCGTGCGCCGAACAAGACGCGGCTGTAAATGTCACGCCCTAGTTCGTCTGTCCCCCAATAGTGGACAGCATTGGGTGGCTGCATCCGTTCGCCGATGTTCTGCGCCAGCGTGTTATAGGTGGCAAGCTGAGGCGCGAACACCGCGCCCAATACCCAGATCACCACCACGACGATGCCCAGCACCATCAGCGGATTTTGGCGGGCGAGGTAAACCGCCTTGTCACGCCGCGCGAATGCGCGGGTCGATGAAATAGTAGAGAATGTCAACGAGTAGATTTACCACCACGTAAATAAAGGCGATCAAGATACTCACGCCCATGATCGCCGGGAAATCCTGCGACGTCGATGCGCGAAAGGTATAACGTCCAATGCCGGGCCACGCAAAAATGGATTCGGTCAGCACCGCCCCCGCTAGCAGTGAACCATACGACAAACCAATCACGGTCACGATGGGCAGCAGCGCGTTGGATAAGCCATGTCGCAGAATGACGAAGCGCTCGCGCAGTCCTTTCGCGCGAGCCGTCCGCATGTAGTCGGCGCTGAGCACCTCCAACATCGACGAGCGGGTTACGCGGATAATCAAGCCAGAGGTGTACATCCCCAGCACAATGCTCGGCAGCACCAGATGCGAAACGGCATCCCGAAACGTGTTGAACTGTCCGGCGATCAAGCTGTCGATGGTAAAGAAGCCGGTGATCGTCGGTGGATCCGGGATGCGCACGCCGAGCCGACCGGGTCCGGCGACGATGCCGAGCTGCGCGTGAAAGACGGTCAGTCCAACCAGCGCGAGCAGGAAAACTGGCACGCTCACGCCGACCAGTCCGAGGGTGCGCACGATATAATCAATCGGGCGGTTCTGCCAGACTGCCGAGACGACTCCGAAGACGACACCCAGCGTCACGCCCAATACGATGCTGGTCGTCGCCAGTTCAATCGTCGCCGGTAAAAATTGGGCGATGTCGTCGGCGACCGGGCGGCGCGTCTTGATCGAGCGCCCTAGATCGCCGTGCAGCAGGTTGTTGACGTAGACCAAATACTGCTCGACGGGCGACTTGTCCAAGCCCCACTCGGCGCGAAAGGCGGCGACGATCTCGGGGTTGTTCAACTGATTCTGCGGCAGGTTCGCGTTGATAGGGTCAGCGGGGACGGCGTTCGCAATGATGAACGCGACCAGCGTAATCCCGATCAGCAATGGAATGACGAACAAGACTCGGCGCAGAATGTAACGATAAAGCGGCATTCAAACTCTTATCGCCTACACGTAGGGGCAGAACTTAGTTCTGCCCCTACCCCATCGATCAATTAGCTGGCGCGACTCAGCAGCGAGAGGTCGACCAACCACTGCGGATGCCAGACATAGCCCTGAATATCCGAACGATAGGCGGTCTGGACTGCCGGCTGCAGGAACGCTGCCCAAGGGCTGTTGGTTTGCAGCACGTCCTGAATCTGTTGGAACAGCGCGATGCGGGCGTCAGCGTTGGTTTCGAGCCGCGCTTTGTCGCGCAGGTCGAGGATGGTCTGATCGGCGTTGGCGTCGGTCCAGTTGGCGCGGTCGGCGACGATGCCGCCGGGCACGAACGAGAGCGTGTCAATCGGGTCGAGCACGTCGGGACCCCAGAACCAGTAGCCGAGTGCTTCCTGACCATTGCGGTATTCTTCCAGCGCAACCTGAAGCTCGCCGGGGTTGAGGGTCACGTTGATGCCGATGTCGGCGAGGTCAGCCTGAATCTTCTGGGCGTTGGTTTCCATGTTCACGCCTTGGAAGGTGAAGATTGGATAGCTGAGGGTGATGTCGAAGCCATCAGGATAGCCCGCATCAGTCAGAAGCTGTTTCGCCTTGTCGAGGTCGCGGACGACGGCGTGATCTTCACCGTAGGCACTCTGGAGACCGATTGCCATCGGCGACGCGGGGGTCAGACCGCCCCACAACGTCTTATAGCCTTCGTAGTCGAGCGCCAAGCGGATCGCTTCCTGAACCTGCGGATCGGCGACCGGTCCGCCAATGGCAGGATCGTCGTTCATGAGCAAGAAGTGGACGATATTGCCCGCGCCGTTGTAAATCGAGATGTCGGGGTTGCTTTCCAGTGACGGAATCTGATCCGAGGTCAGGTCAAGTGCGATGTCGATTTCGCCGGACTCCAGCGCGACCTTCTGGGTCGCTGCCTCGGGGATGTTGGTGATGATGATGCGGTCGAAGTACGGCGCATCGCCCCAGTAATTGGCGTTGCGGGTGAGGACGGTCTCGACCTGCGGCTCCCAGCTTGCGAGCACGTAGGGACCAGTGCCTGCCGACGTGCCGTTCAGGTAGGTTTCAGCGTCGTCAGTGGTGGCGGCGTCTTCGGCATCGGTGCCACCGTTCGCCTGCACGACCGCAGCGTCAGTGACAGCGAGCGCCGTATTCGCCAAGTTCGCCAAGAAGGAGGGGGATACTTCCTTGAGCGTAATCGTCACGGTGCTGGCGTCGGTCGCTTCGATGCTGTCGACGTTGTCCATCAGGAAGGACGGGTTGCCCTGCACGTTCTTGAGGCGCAGGAACGAGAAGACCACGTCGTCCGCTGTGACCGCATCGCCATTGGCAAACTTGGCGTCGCGCAGCGTGAAGGTGTAGGTCAAGCCGTCGTCGGAGACGTCCCAACTGGTCGCCAAACTTGGTTCGATGCTGGCGGCACTATCGTTCGGGAAAGTGACCAGCGTATCGTAGGTCAGCTTGTTGACGATTCCGGTTGTCTGCGTGTAACCGCGCGCAGGATCGAGCGAGTCGGTACTCTCGGCATGACCGACGACCAGCGTCTTTTCCTCTTGCGCAGTCAGCGCCCCGGCGGTGAGCAAAAGCACCACCAAACCCAACGAGAGAATCCGAAGTAAGCGCATACCTTTTACTCCTGACAGCAGCTGATAAAGCGTTACGAAATATTACAAACGACGTCGGGATTGTAGCGAGAACGGGAGCAACACGCAAGAAGACCAGTTTGGTTCTATGTCCGACTTGCCGGTGTCATGTTATAGTCGCCGCATCTCATCGAAGGTTACAGGTGCGCTATGGCTACTTATTCCGAACGAATCCAAAAGTTCCAGCAAATCGTCGACGCTGATCTGGTCTTTCTGCCGATTTCGTCTGACCTGCAATACCTTGCGGGTGTCCCCCGTGACATCCCCAATTTCGGCGCGACGATCCATCCCGGCGCATGGCTCGAAGGGGCGTGGATGACTCCCAAGCACGAGCCGATCCTGACGCTGCCGCGGATGACCGCCGAATATGGCGGACTGAACCGGCTGAAGGGCGTCGAGCTGCGGGTGCTGGGTGATTGGGACGATCCTGATGCGCTGGTCGCCGACATCGTCAAGGGCTTCAGCCTGCCCGCCAAACCGCGCGTCGCCGTCAGCGATTGGTCGCGCGGCGAGACGATTGTCCATCTTCAAGCGCTGCTGCCGGACGCGACCTTCGTCTCGGCAACAGAGATGCTGCGTCCCTTGCGCGTGATCAAGGACGAGGACGAAATCGCTGCGATGCGGAAAGCCGGTGAAGTCACCGAAGCTGCTTTCGCAGAGGTGCTCAAGCAGTTAAGATCGGCATGACCGAACTTGACGTGATCAGCGAAGTCGATCACCAGATGCGCAAGCAGGGGTCACGGGGACCGTCATTTACCACGTCGATGTATAATAGCGGTCCCAATTATCCGCTGCTGCACGGCGCGCGCGAAGCGTCGTGGAACCGGCAGATGCTCCCGCCGATGTCGCTGCTGTTCGACTTCGGCGCGGTGCTAGGCGATTACTGCTATGACTATGGGCGGACGGTCTGCATTCGGCGCGCCGAGCGCCGAGCAGCAGCGCATCTATGACACGGTGATGGCGTCACAAGCCGCCGGGATCGCCACGCTGCAAGCGGGCGAAGTCACCGCTGAGCAAGCTGACGCTGCCGCGCGCAAGGTGGTCGAGGACGCAGGATATGGACCGAACTTTCGCCATCGCTTGGGGCATGGCATCGGTGTGGACGTTCATGAACCGCCGTTCCTGACCAAGACCAACACCACCGTACTCCGAGAAGGAATGCTGTTCACGGTCGAGCCTAGCATCCTGTTCGAGCATGGTTTTTCCGCGCGAGTCGAGGACATCATCGTCGTGCGTCCCGGCGGCGGCGAGAAGCTGACCAACGGCTGGCAGTCGCTGATCGTTATTGAATAGGATCAGTCCTTGAAATTCAGTTTGCGCTTCAACAACGATTTGCCCGCCGCTGAGTACGTTCTGCTAGCGCGCGCGGCGGAGGCGGCGGGCTTCGATCAATTTTGGGTGAGCAACGACCTGTTTCTGCGCAGCGCCCCGGTGATTTTGACCGCGATTGCGACCGCGACCGAACGAATCGAGATCGGGACGTGCATCGTCAATCCGTACACGATCAACCCGGCGGAAATCGCCGCGTTCGCAGCGACGCTCGACGAACTTTCGGGCGGGCGCTTCAATCTGGGCATCGCGGCGGGCGCGGGCGACTTTCTGAAGTGGGTTGGCATTGAGCAGAGCAAGCCACTGGCGGCGGTGCGCGAGTCGATCACGGTGATCAATCGCTTGTTGTGCGGCGAAACGGCGGAGGTCGACGGCAAATTCCTGCACTGGAACAGCGAAACCTATCTGCGGTTCGAACCGCGCCGCCGAGTACCTATCTACATCGGCGCGATGAGTCCCAACATGCTCCGATTGATCGGCGAAGTCGCCGACGGTGGGCTGCCGCTACTCTTTCCACCTGAACACTGTGAGACGGTGCTGCCCTACATTCGCGATGGCGCGGCGCGCGCCGGGCGCAGCCCCGATGCCATCGACGTTGCTGCCTGCATCTGGTGCTCAATTGGCGACGATCAGGCGGCAGCCGAGGACGTGCTGCGCGAGAAAATCGCCTACTACGGGCATGGACTTAGCCCGCTGATCTGGGATCAACTCGGTTTGACCCGCGCCGATTTTGACCCGATTGAACGGGCGATCATGGTCGAGCGCGACACCGAGAAAGCCAAGCGGATGGTCACGCCGGCGATGCTCAAGATTGGCATCACCGGGACGACTGCCGACCTGATTACGCGGCTGGAGCATCTGGTCGAGCTGGGCGTGCGTCATTTGAGCTTCGGTCCGCCGCTCGGTCCCGACCCGCTGGCGGCGATCCAGTCCATCGGGCGGGACGTCATCCCCTATTTTCGGGATCTGTGAGGCGCGGTGATGGACTTCGAACTCTACGATCTGCGCGTGACTGTCACCGCCATTGAGGGGCGCTCGGTCTGTGGCATGAAGGTTGGCGACTCCTTCGAACTGACCGAAAGCAGTAAGCTGCGCCTGCCGCCCGGACAGCACTTTTGCATCTATGCGCTGGCGGCGGTACTGCCGCTACTGACGGCGAAGCAGCGCCCGCTTGCCGCGAACGACTGGCTCGAACGCAACTCGTTGGTCGCGTGCCCTGATCCCGACGAACGGCTGATCATGAAGATTGAGCGCATCGGCAAGCATACGCTCGACAGCGCCGTCTTAACGTGAAACGCATTAGTATCGCGCTCCAAACGGACAAGTCGCCTGTCGAGTACGCCGGTTTGGCGCAGTTGATCGACCGGTACGCTTTCGACGTGGTGAGCGTCTACAGCGATGCTCCATTTCATCCCAGCTACGCTGCCCTGCTGCTGATGGCACCCTACCTCACCCACGCCCGGATCGGCGCATCGGCGCTGTCGCCCGCCCGCGTCCACCCAATTGACATCGCCGCGCAGACCGCCCTGCTCGCGCAGATCGCGCCGGGTGGCGTCTACGTCGGCATCGCGCGCGGCGCGTGGCTCAAGGATCACGGCATCGCCGAGCCGGAAAAGCCAGTCACCGCCATCCGTGAGGCGGTCGGCGTGGTGCGCTATCTGCTGGAAGGCAAAACTGGCGGTTATGACGGTGAAGTCTACCGACTGGCGCCCCATGTGCGCGCGCCCTATCCCCTCCCCCACACGCCGGTCCCCGTACTGATCGGGACATGGGGGCGCAGCTTGGGCGCGGTCGCGGGCGAAATCGCCGACGAGGTGAAGGTCGGCGGCACGGCGAATCCCGACCTAATCCCGATCATCCAAGGCTACATCGCTGCGGGCGAGCGCCGTGCCGGGCGTGAAGGTTCGGTCGAGCTGTGCGCTGGCGCGGTCACGGTGATCGACGAAGATCGCGAACTGGCGCGGGCAGCGGCACGCCGCGCAGTCGCGCTCTATTTGCCGGTGGTTGCGCCGCTTGACCCGACCGTCAGCGTCGAGCCGGAACTGATCGCGCGGTTGAAGCGCGCGGTTGAGCAAGGCGACGAGGAGGCTGCAGCTCGAATGATTTCCGACGACCTGCTGGATCGCTTCGCCTTCACCGGGAATGCCGCCGACATCATCCGGCAGAGCGAAGCCTTGTTTGCCGCTGGCGCGACGCGAATCGAATTCGGCACGCCGCACGGACTGCCGTCTGAAAATGGTATTCGTCTGCTCGGCGAGCAAGTTCTGCCTCACGTGTGGCGTTGAGCAGCTTGCATGCTCAGCGTCTGCAAGGGCGTTCAATTAAACGCCCGTTCATCACCGTGATAATTAAAGATAGCCCGATCTACCCTACCGCCGCCATGGTGATCACCCGCAGCCCGACGTCAAACCAATATCTTCCGGGCGGATTCACGAAGCGATAGGCGGACTGAGCTGGCAGGTTGCTAAAGGCAAACGAACTGCCCTTCACCAGCTCGTTGCTGCCACCACACGGTCCTACCGGGTCATAAGTGACAAGCTGCGCGTCGTAGTTGGCGTCGTAACAGTCGGAGACCCACTCACCGGCGTTGCCCGCCATGTTTAGCGCCCCTGCCCAGCTCGCGCCCTCCGGATAACTAGTGACGGATACGGTGCGCCCCACCATCCCCCGGATGTTCGCTTGATAGTTGAACGTGTCGCCCCAAGGATAGAGCGGCGCGCCGGGACCGCGCGCCGCATATTCCCACTCAGCCTCGGTCGGGATGCTCCCGCCGCGCCACTGCGCGTAGGCTTCGGCTTGTTGGAGTGTCATCCCCACCCGCGGCGTGTCCGGCTGAGGCGATGAGGCGTAGCTGTCGAGATTCGCAAACGGCGATCCGGTTTCCTGCCGGTACTGCTCCCACTGCGCGTTGCTGACCTCGAATTTGTCGATCCAAAAGTCGTGGGAAATGCACACTGCTCGCGCACTGTGCCCTTTGATCTGTTGCGTAAGATCGCCGAGGACGTTGCTGCCCATCGTGAAACAGCCCGATGGTACGTAGACCTGAACCACGCCCCGCAAATCGGTGCGTTCCCGTGGCTGAGTTTCGCCTGACGATGAAGACCAGACGCGCTGGATCACGTCAGGATTGACTTGGCGCGGGCTTAGGTTGATGCCGTTGTCAGCGAAAGCCGCATCGGAGATATAGACGCTCCCCTGCTGCCCAACAAAGATGATCGAACTCGTCTGAAGCGCGGCGAAGGCAATGAAGCGATAGCCATATTGGTTGACGCTGAATTCGAAGCTCTTGGAAAACTGCCAACTTTGCCCGTTGTCCACTTCATCGAAGACAAACGCGCGCACGTCTTCATTGGGCTGAAAGCCTGCCACCAACCCGGTCGTCAGCGCGCCTCGCAAGAAGATGGTATCGGTGACGCCGGGCATGGTTATCACTAAGTCCGCCTGTATCGGGTTGGTGATCGAGAGATGCCAGTCGCCCGGCGTGAGCGCAGCGTCGAGCGGCAGCGCGGCGACATTGAAGGTTTGTCCTGAATTGTCGTCGGCATAGGTGAATACCTCCGCCGATCTGAGGCTGCCGTGCGGATCGTAGACGCGGACGTCAAATGGCTTGATCTCGGAGTTGGAGCAAATCGATGGCAGTCGAACGCGAAAGTCGGGAATAGCGCTTACGAACTGCGGCGTGTCATTGTAGTCCAATGCTCCGTTGGTGATATTCGTCGCACAATCTAGAAACGGTCGGTTGCCGCTGGTGCCAATCGACGCTCCGGCGACCAAATCCGGCGAGAAGAAGTCGCCAAGGTCAATGATCAGCGTCGCGCCGGGATCGTCAGGCGTTGCCGTAAGCGTCGGGGTTGGCATTTCGGTTTGCGCTGCCGCTGGCGAGAGCGCTTCAAGTGACAGTGCCAAAGTAATGAGCAGCAAGAGTGTTATGGTTGACAGAGATCGGCTTTTCATATCCCCTCGGTCTCACTATCCGATGCTGACATTGCGCAATGGATGACAACCCCCTGCCCTACTCAGTTATGGTGCGTCGGTTACTTCGGGAGTCTCGGTCGGTTCTACAGTTGCAGCTGCTGCTGGCAGCGTGGGCGTCTGAGCAGCGATCAAGCGGTCGGTCGCTTGCTGTCGCGATTGCTGGTAGCGCGCAGCAGCCGCAGTGACGTCGAGATCGTTTGCCAGCTTGAGCGCAGCGTCGTAATCGTGAGCTGCTGCTGCGAAATCGCCGAGCCGCATATAAGCATCGCCGCGCCAGCCATAAACCGTCATCACGCGCTCTGGCGCAAGCAGATCACGATTCGCCGGATCGGTATAGATCGCGAGCGCGGCATTGTAATCGTCGAGCGCCGCGTTCAACTCTCCGCGCGCGTAATGCGCCTGCCCGCTGAAGATGTGGGCTTCCATGACCGGGAACGCCCACGTGCTGTCGTTGCGGTCGGCATAACCAGCGGTTGTCTCCTGAACGGTGTCAGTAAAGGCTAAGTACGCTGGGTTTTCTGGATCGTGGAGCGCAGTCGAGTCTTGCGCGGCTTGCAGTGCCCACAGGAAGAAACGGACTTGCACCGCGGTTAGGAGCAGCTTTCGCCGCACGCCGCCGTCGAGATCGGCGGGCTTGAGGTGACTTTCGTAGAGCTTGATGTAGTCGTCCGCCTGCCCCAACGTGCCGGAGTCGACTTGGTTCGCACCACATTGATCATTGGCTTCGGGCAGCCACAGCGCGCGCAGCGCGAAAGTGTTTGCCAACCCAGCATAAGCCCGCGCCTCGAAATCAGGGTTGACGCGCGCGGCGACGTCGAGGCTTTGCGTGTAGGCGGCGTCGGCTTCGCCGGTGTGATCAAGGGTAGCAGTGCGGTCGCAGCGCCGGGCGGACTGCTCCGCCTGCTTCATGTGGGCGTTCCCTTGCAGCGCGTAGACGATCTCCTTGCCGTCCTCCGTGTTCCAACCGGAGACGGCAAGCGCGTCGTCGTAAGCGGTCAGCGCCTCGTCGTATTTGAGAGTCATGTAGTCGAACAAGCCGGTCATGATGTAGGACAGCGCCGTGATGCGGGTATCCAACACTTGATTGCTGCCGGTCGCATAAGCCGGGATGTCTTTGCCAAAAGCGTAAGTGTCAGTGATGTCGGCGGCTTCGTTGAAATAGCGCCCCGTGTCGATGTAGAACTCCGGCTCTAGCACCGCGCGCTGCTGGTCAACGTCGTAGTGAATCACGCCATAGATGACGACTTTCGCGCCATGCTCGACCAGCCGGGCAGCGGCGGACTGTCTTCTCGCGTCCCGCGTCGCCCCGGTGACGCGGATCACGCCTTGCGGACCGTCCATCTGGTAGGTCGGGTAGCTGCTGGTGAGTTCGGTTTTCAACTGCGTATCGAGTGACTGGGCAAAGTTGGCAATGATCTGATCAGCTTCGTCCTGCGAGATCGCATCCGGTGGATCGACGACGAAGTAGCTGACCAGCATGCCCACGTCATAATTGGCAAGCGAGACGGTCGGAGTTGGCGGCAGCGGCGTGATCGTCGGCTGAATACCGACAATTCCCGCGCGGGTGGCCAGCATGACGCCGACGAACGCGAGTATCACCAACGCGATGACGGTTGCGGCGACCCTGCCGGAGCGGAGCATCAGCCGGAATCGCGCTTGCGGCGACGGGAGCGCCACCTGCAGACGGCGCAAGCCGTCGACATAACTCAGCGAGAGATCGGTGTACTGCAAGTTGTCGAGTTTGAATGCGGCGAGCGTGTGATCTGCGTCCAGCCGACGAACCAGCACCGGATAGATCGGCTTGTTCTCTGCCTGCGCCTGCTCAATCTCCGCTTTGCAGAAGGGGGAATTGAGAAAATCCGGCGAGACGCAGGCGATCACGCCCTCAGCGCTGGACATCTGAGTGACGAGTTCACGTCGCCAATCCTCGCCGGGTTCAATGCCGCGCTCGTCGACGTCCATCCACAGCACGTAACCGCGCTGGCGCAAATCAGCAGCGAGCTTGTCGACGGCGATCCGGTCGCTGCGGCTGTAGCTGACAAACAAATGTGATCGAGGCTGCGCTTGACTCATAAGGGCATTATACGCACATAAAACCAGTGTGCAACCAGCATCGATTTGCATTCGAGTGAGAGGACTTGTCCGCCTCCGTCCGTTTACCGGAGGGGGCGGACGGTCAATCTTTGAGGGTAAACGAAGCCTGCAGTGGGGTAAGTTGCGCTTTCGACACGCCGAGGGGATCAAGTGCGGCTGCGAAAACAGGTCTGTTCCTATCGATGTGCTTGATACAGAATTTCTTGAATTCATCGGATTGCTTGAGCTAAAGCCAAGTGCTATTTCGATGCTGGTAGAACTCGCAGTGCAATCTGAGCACAGTGAAACACAAGGAGAATCGAAATAGGATGTCGAACAAGAAAAGAAGACGGCTATTGCGAAATGTCGGCGGCGGATCGAAGCGGCAAAAGCGGTATTTCTCGATGGTGACATGACGCGAGAAGATTACCTGAAGATCGAGGAATTGAATGAGCGCGAAATTTCTCATCGGGAAACACTCACATCAGAAACGGAAGAGGCGGCGCTTGAGTTGAAGATGTGCATGAATGTCGCTAATGAAATGGCGTACATTCGGGACACAAGCGGCGACGAAGACCGTCGGTGGATGGCGCACATGCTGTTTGATTACATCGGCTATGACTTGGATAAGTGCGAGATTGTCGGCTTTCGTATCAATTCGTGGGCTGATCGCTATCTGATTGCACGGGTGGATATTCACCGGCTTGAGGCAGAAAAAGAAAATCGCCCATCTATCAAGCAGACGAGCGATTTGTGCCCCATAGGGGATTCGGACCCCTGTTTTGGCCTTGAGAGGGCCACGTCCTAGGCCTCTAGACGAATGGGGCAAGGAATACTTCGTCATCTTAGCAAGACGCTTGTCATTGGTCAAGACGGACTTGGCGCGAATCGGGAATATGCTGGTGAAGCATCCCCCACCAAAACCCACTGCCCCATGCGAGATGAATAACTACGTACACGAACGGTAGTCGCCACGTCAACGAACGATTGCCGCCGCCCTTTCGCAAGGAGAATGCCGCGATTAAGAGCGCATAGACGAAGATGCCCACTAACGCATACAGATACCGGGAAGGCTGAAGCGCGCAGAACCAAATGGCGGCTGGCAGGTAGACACACAGCAGCGGCGCGGCAAGCTGGCGTAACCGGATAGACGCGGGATGCTGACGCAGCGTGACGGATTTCCAGCGACCATAGCGGAAATGCTGGCGTGCCAGATCAGTAAGCGTCTCAGCACAACAATATTCCGAGGAGATCGTTTGCGAGAGGTAGATTTTCCCGCCCTGCTGACGGATACGATAGTTCAGCTCGTAATCTTCGTTGGCGACAAGGCGCTCGTCAAACCAGCCCGCCCGCTCTAGGGTAGTTCGTCGCCATGCCCCTAAGTAGACTGTATCGACGTAACCCGAATGTTCAGCGGTTCGAAAGGCTGTAGGGATGGCGAAGTTGGACATCGCTGCTTGTGCAACTGCCCTTCCCATGAGTGTAGTTCCTCGTGGACGGAGTCGCCCTCCTACCCCCTGTGCCTGCGTCGCCTGAAGCACATCGACGCAGCGTTGAACGTAGTCAGGGGCGATGATCGTATGCCCATCGACGCGGACTATCACTTCGCCGGTCGCGGCTTCGAGGGCGCGATTTAATCCTGCTGCTTAAATCTTCCCCGGGTTCGGCACGACTTGGAGCCGGTGCGTTGAAGTCATCCGGCGGATGAGCGTGACGGTCTGATCGCTGCTCATCCCATCGGCGATCACAATCTCCAGTTTGTCAGTGGGATAGTCCTGATTCAACACAGCGCCGAGGCTGCGCTCAATGAAGCGTGCTTCGTTGCGTACCGGCATGACTATCGTTACGCTTGGCATGGAGAATTCCGGTCGATCCCGGTCGACTTGCATTAAAACGTGGCTGCCCTGTGTTAACATACTGCAAGACTGCGATCTGGATGGTTGTGAGTACGATGTGTGGACTATGCGGTATTTGGTACTTTGAGTCAAATCGAACCGTTGATCGGCAATTACTTTGTCAGATGACGGCGACACTGGCGCATCGCGGACCCGATGGTGAAGCCTACTATGTCGACGAAGCCGATTCGATTGGCTTAGGATTTCGTCGCTTGAGCATCATCGATCCGCAAGGGAGTTCTCAGCCACTGGTCAGCGAAGATCAAACTAAGATCATCGTCGGAAATGGTGAGATTTACAATTTCCGTGAGCTGCGAGCAGCGCTCTGCTCGCGCCACTTGTTCCAGACGCGCGGTGATATCGAAACTATTCTCCATGCTTATGAAGAAGATGCTGAGCGCTGTGTGGTGCGTCTGCGGGGGATGTTTGCGTTTGTCGTGTGGGATAGCACCTGCCAGCAGCTCACATTTGCGGTCGATCACTTCGGGCAGAAGCCGCTGTATTATGCGCTTGACCGGGAGAAGGTCATTTTCGGCTCTGAACTCAAGGCGTTGCTGCACTATCCCAAAATCTCGCGTGAAATTGACCCTCAAGCGCTCGACGAGTATCTAACCTGTGGCTACATCACTGCGCCGCGCTCGATTTTCCGCGCGGTACGCAAGCTGCCAGCGGGATGTACGCTGACGATTGATCGCACAGGTGAGGCTAATCTCCGCCAGTATTGGCAGCCGATCTTCCCGGCTGCGGAACAATACCATCATGCGTCGTTCGACGAGCTTGCCATCGCGCTACGGCAGCAATTGTTGGAAGCGGTTCATCGTCACGCCGTCAGCGACGTTCCGTTAGGCGCATTTTTGAGCGGTGGCATTGACAGCAGCGCGGTGGTTGCTCTGCTTCAGCAAGCGAGTATCGATAGACCCATGAGAACGTTTAGTGCTGCCTTTACCGAGCAGAATTATGATGAAAGCTCCTTTGCCCGAATGGTAGCGGATCATTTTGACACTGCTCATGAAGTCGTCCGCGTGCTACCTTCCGATGCGCGTGATAGTCTTCCGGCACTTGTGCAGCAGTTTGACGAGCCGTTTGCTGATTCGTCGATGATCCCGACTTTGCTCGTTGCCCGGCAAGCGCGTAAGTCGGTCAAAGTCGTGCTGGGCGGTGATGGCGGCGATGAAGTGTTCGCCGGGTATTTTCAGCACCTCTATGGGTACCGTCAGGCACGGCTTGAGTCGCTGATTCCGGCAGCGCTGCATGCTTCGGCAGTGCGCGTTGCGCGACTGCTGCCCAATGTGGTCAAAGTTAAGCCTTACCTTGCCGCGCTGGATCAGCCTTATAGTCGCTGGACGGCATCGTCGGGCTTTTTCGCCACTGCGCAGCGACGGCAGCTTTACGCTCGCGAAGCGACTAAAGCGCTGAGGGCTGCCAGTCCTCAAGCAAAGGGCGGTCGATCCGATTCGTATGACGGTCTCTCTCAGTTACAATATGCCGACCTAACGACGTATTTGCCCGGCGACATCCTCGTCAAGGTGGATCGGGCGGCAATGCTTGCATCGCTGGAAGTACGGTCGCCGCTGCTCGATCTTGACTTGTTCGAGTTTATGGCGCGCGTACCCCCTGCTTATAAGGTCGGTCTAAAGTCGGGCAAGCGTTTGCTGAAACGGGCACTGGAGCCGCTGCTGCCAGCGACAACTCTACGACGTGAGAAGCAGGGATTCAGCATTCCTCAGGCGGAATGGCTGCGATCTGTCTTTGCGCCGCAAGTCTGGGAACTATTAGATCATCCCCGACATGAGCTGTTTGATCCCGCTTACGTGCACGATCTCGTTAGTGAACACATGGTGGGCACCGTCGATCACAAAGACCGGCTGTGGGCGCTGGTCTGCTTTGATCAATGGGCGCGGGTTTATTTATGAGCCGGTCGATTTGGCAGGTCGATCCAGCGCACCTGACACCTTACTATGATGCTGCGCTCTGCTGCGCGCTGGCAGAGTCGGGCGACGACGTTTGCCTGTTCACCTCGCAATCGCTGTATGACCACGCCCTGCCCCATCCAACCAATTACGCATGTGAACAGATTTATTTTAGAAAATTGGCATACAGCCGACTGCTCGATTACCCGCGACTGCGCCGCATCCTGCGGGCAGCTAGTTATCTGTTGGATCAGCGCGCTTTCCTACGCCGCGTTCGTGCGCATCATCCCGACCTGATCCACTTTCAATGGTTGCATCTGCCCCAGTTCGATCTGTGGCTGATTGAGCGGATTAAGCAGCTTGGTATTCCGCTGGTTTATACTGTTCATGACGTCGACGACCTGTTTATGTATCGGCAGCCCCGCGGTTACGTGCAACTCTATGCTGAAGTGGATCGGATCATCGTTCATGCCGAGGCAAACCGCCAAGCTCTGATTGAGCGCTATACCTCGATCCCGGTAGACAAGATCGAGGTCGTCCCGCACATTGCCGTGAGTTTTCCTGTGCCCGCTGGATCAACTCGCGAACGTGCTCGGCGACTGCTCGACATTCCTGAAAAGGCATTGGTCGGGCTTTTCATGGGAACAATTCGTTCATATAAGGGCGTGGATATCCTCGTCGAAGCGTGTCTATCCGTGCAATCAGTGTGCCCCGATCTCTGGATTGTGGTAGCGGGACGCTGTGACGATCAGCAGGCACTGGGTCAACTGCGGCGGTTGAGGGAACGTTTCATCCTACATCTTGCTTATATTCCAACTTCGGATGTGTGGCGGTATCACCTCGCAGCAGACGTGGCGATATTTCCCTACCATCGGGTCTCGCAAAGTGGAGCGTTGATCACGGCGATGGGTTTCGGCTTGCCAGTGATCGTCTCCGACGTTGGCGGGCTGCCGGAAACGGTCGTCGGAAATGGTTGGATCGTGCCAGCGGATGATCCTGAAGCGCTGGCAGCCGCTTTGAAAATGGCTTGTCACGCGCCTGATGAACTCCGAAGGATGGGCAAACGTTCGCGGACGCTCATTCAAGAACGGCACAATGCTGCTGATGTCAGCGTGCGGCTGAACTTAGTTTATGAGGAGGTTTGCTCCTGCGGCGCATCCTTTTCTGCACCGACAGTTTGATCGCGGGAGGGACCGAGCGGCAGTTGGTCGAACTTGTCTCGCGACTAGATCGACAGCGCTTCGAACCGCATGTCGTTTGCCTTTACGGGGAGCGCGCTGGGCGGAGTTTACACTTTCTAGCAGCACTTCAGGCGCTTGATGTTCCGGTTACTGTGCTTGACTTGGGCTGGTCATGGTTCGATAAGCTGCTTGGAGTTGCTCGGCTTGCCCGGTTGATCCGATGGCTGCGACCTGACGTTGTTCACTCGCTGAACTATCACAGTAATTGGCTGATTCGGCTGGCGCATCTGCTGCTTCCCCGGCATTTGCCCATCATAACGTCGGTCTACGTCGAGTACACGCGCAAGCAGTTGATCTACGAGTGTCTATTCGGTCGCTGGGATAGTCTGACCGTCTGTAACAGCTCGCAACTTCGGGATCAACTTAGCGAGGTGGTGCCGAGCCGCCCGATCAAGGTTGTCAATAACGGGATCGATCTGGAGCGTTTCTCTCCGGTTGGAAGATCGTTCGGTATAACGTCCGCGATTTCAGTCGGGCGGATCGCTCGTCAGAAGGGTCTACACATCTTCGTCGAGGCGCTTGGCATTCTGAGGCGGCGTGGCGATCTGCCACCGGGTTTCCGCGCGACAATTATTGGCGAACGCGCCGAGGATCAGACACAGCAGTTGATCGATGAGCTTGTATTGCGTTATGAGCTTGGCGACGTTGTCTATCAACTTCCCGCTACTGATCATCCAGAGGTCCATTTCCGTGCTGCTTCGATTAGCATTTTGCCATCTTTATGGGAGGGACTGCCGAACGCTCTGCTTAAATCGCTGGCTTGTGGCTGCCCGGTGATCGTCTCTGAGGCAGCGAATCGAGCGGGTGTCGTTCAAGATGGTGTAACAGGTTGGATCGTGCCAATTAACGACGCCGAAGCGTTAGCAGCGGCGTTGGGTACTGCGCTGCGGCTCTCGGTTGCAGCAAAGCGACAGATGGCGGTCGGTTGCCGGGAGGCTGCTTCGGCTTTTACAGTTATGGCTATGGTGTGGGCATATGAGGAAATTTACTCGTCTGCGACCAGCAACTCGTAAATTGTTGAGTAGGCGTCTACCATCCGGCTGATTGGGTACTTTTCTGCTTCTCGTCGGGCGTGCATTCCCATTTGTTGGCGGATGGCTGGTGGAGTGTTCATTACGCGCTGCAGGACATTGGCTAAAGCGTGGCTGTTCCCGGTTGGGAATAACCATCCGTTAACTCCCTCGGTGATGAGATTAGCATGGTTGGCGGCGGTAGATGCGATCACGGGTCTGCCTGTGGCGAATGCTTCTAAAATGACGTTGGGGGTTCCTTCAGATTGTGATGGCAAGATGACTACGCTGGCGTTGGCATAGTGTGGCTGAATGTTGGTGGTGGGTGGGAGTTGCCGGATGATGTCCTCTAGCTTGAGGTTCTTAATGCTTTGTTCTAATTTGGCTTGGGTTGCGTAGCAGGTGATTTCCCCTATCAAGGTGGTTCTTAGGGTGGATTTTGTGGTGGCGGGAAGTTGAGCGATGGCTTGGATGAGTGTGTTGTGGTCTTTGCGTGGATCGATGCGGGCGGGCATGAGTAGATTGAATTGGAGGTGTGAATTAGATGGTGCGCAGTTTTGATAATGGTGTAGGTCGACTCCGTTGGGTATGGTTGCGGTGTGTTGGTTTGTTATCGGGTTGGTGAGTGGTTCTCGGTGTTGGTAATTGACTATGCGAAAATCACTAAATGGAAGTAATATCTCTTCTAGTCGGGCAGCACGCGCGGAAAGCTCTGTTCTCACAGACGCGATCAGCTTGTGGCGGGGACACAGCAGCTTGGTCGTCTGCGCGATCAGGTTGGGATAGTGCAGCCAGCTGTGGACAAGATCGGGTTTCAGGCTCCACATCAACCGGACGTAGCGTTGGAGCGCGCGAGCGCGCTGACTGGGCGTTAAGTTGCCGTGATGTAGGCTAAACAGCGGAACGTCAAGCGCTTGCAGAGTAGGTTCGTAGTGGCGAAAGTGGTCGTAAGTCGTTACGACCGTTGAGCTATAGCGAACGCGGTCGAGGTTTTCCAGCAAGTAGACGAGTTGACGCTCGGTTCCGCCAGCGCCGAGGGTATCAATAAAGTGCAGTATTCGAACCGTCATTGCATGTCCTATTTATAGCCCCTGCCCTATTCACTTGGTGAATTATATCCGCAGACTAGATCATGGAAGTGGTTCTCTTTGTCAAAGTTGTTGATCAAATCGGCGGAACCGAAGTCGGGACGCGGCGGCTGGCGCGCGCGTTGTTTGATCGGGGAGCCGGTGTGACTCTTTTGTCTACTCAGAGTTTGAGCCGGTGGAGGAAGTATCGTCGTGCTTATGACTATGCGAATGAATTCCGCGTATTTCGACTGCCGGTCTGGCAGCGCTCATCCGCGATCTTTGCGCAAATGCTTCGGCTGCACTCGCATTGGATTTTCCCGACTGTACTGCGAAAAGCGCAAATTATCCACCTCCGCAGCTTGAGCACAGAAACTCTTCAGATCGCGGAGGAGGCGCGGCGTCACGGCATCATGACCCTGTGTGTCCCCGCCGCGAGCGGCAGCTTCGGCGACGCAGCGCTCCTGCCACAACGTGACGCGCGTCGACTTAATGCGCTCGACTGGATCAGCGTCTTGACGCCCGCGATGCAAGCTGAAATTGCAGCGCTGGGCTTTCCCGCAGAACGCATATCGGTGATCCCCAACGGAGTCGATCCAGCCGAATTCTCACCACCAAGTCAGCCAGCTTCGCCCTCGCACGTCATTTTCGTCGGACAATTTCGTCCAGAGAAACAGATTAATACCCTGCTTCAAGCATGGCAGTTGGTACAGGATCACTGTCCCGAAGCTGTCTTAACGCTCGTGGGTGGTGGGCAAAACCTAGCTACCTATCAACAGCGCGCATCCGCGCTCGGTACCGCGCCGATCTTCATTTCGACGATTGCCCCCACCGACGTACCCAATCAGCTTCGCAAACACAGCATCTTTATTATGCCCGGCAGTTCCGAAGGGATGTCAAATGCGCTGCTCGAAGCTATGGCGGTTGGACTCGCGCCGGTTGTCAGCGACACCGACGCCAATTGTGCGGTCGTCTCGGATGGAGTGAACGGACTGACCTACGCCTGCGCATCGCCCTGCGACCTCGCCTCTCAGTTGATCCGGTTGCTAGAAGATACAGCGTTAAGGGAGCAGCTTGGCGCAGCAGCTCGTGCTACAGTCCTTCAACGTTACACGCTTGATCGCGTAGCAGAGGCTTACATTGCTCTCTATGCGCGGCTCTTGCGATAGACTCCTGAACAACAACATCACTGGCGCAGTAGCCCGACTGCAGCCAGCGGTGTGATTCTCGCCACTTCAGTACGATAGCGAGTGGGACGGACAATGTGACTCAACCCGAGTTGTTGCCTTATGTGAACATCATCCGGTTGCCACAAATGACGAATGAGCGACAACCGGTGCGATGAGCAGAAGCCGACCAAACTCGTTGAGGGTGTACGGTTAGGGTTCTCCGTCAGCTTTGGTGCAATAGACGACATGATTATACCGAGGCGAGAACGCGCCGACGTAGCAGATCAAAACTGGCTCGGCCATACATCACGCGCTTAATCGTTTTCAGCCGGTTGACGTGGCCTTCAGTGACTCCGTTGCTGTAGGGAAGTTCCAAAGCTGCATGGATCACAGGAAAATCGCGCAGAAGCCCCTCGGCAAAAGACTTCAGTTCAGCAATACCACTGGCGCGACACGCCTCAATCCAAGGCGCTAAAACAGTGGGCGTTCGCTGACGTACCAGCGCCAGGAATTGCTGGGCAAGAGTGAAGGCTTGCTGGAGCTGCGGTAATTGGCGCAGTTGGGACTGGAGGTGCTGTTGGGGCGCATCGAGTTCAACGGAGGGGAGTAGCAAGAGCCAGACCAGCCGCTGGGAAGCAGGCAAGGACACCGTGGTTCGTTGAGAGACCGAGGTTGTTGTGGGCGGCTTGAACACTTCGACGGGTCGGGCGGGCGGTCGACCTGCTTGAGTCGGGAGAGGCGTTCGTCGCAGGACAGTCCACTGCCAAACCGAACGGGAGGAACCCGGAAAGCCTTGTGCTTTGAGTTCACGCCAGAGCCGCTGCGTATTGTGACAACCCGCATCCCAGCGCTGCTGAAGATAGGGCACATAAGGGTCAAGCAGACTCGTTTGGCGTTTGCTGCGAGAATAATCCGGGAATTGCTCACTCGCTCTATACTTGCGCACGGTTTGCCGGCTGATGCTCAATTCACGGGCCATCTGGCTAATGGATCGTCCCTGCGCTTGCAAGGCTTTGACCTGCGCATAAAGGGTATAGCGCCGCGCCCGGCTGACTTGCTGCCGGGTTTGGTCTTGGGTGCCACGACGGCGCTCCCGGTCATAGATCGTCAGGGGCGATATAAGTGTCTGCGGGGATGTATGCAATAGACTGTCCTGGATATTCGTACGCAGGTGGTCCAGGACACGTTCCAACGCTTCGCGCAGATTCGCCAGCAGATGCCAGCGGTCCGCCACCTGACGGGCCGTTGGGGCGCCCTCGGTTGCGCCACGGCAGTACTCGGTTGAACGGTCGCGCCTAATGACTTCGATGCCCGGATGGGCTTGCAACCAGGTGCGGAGGGACTCCGCCGTGCGTTCCTGAATCAGATCGACCGGACGATGGGTTTCGCCATCGACCAGCAACGTTCCGTAGACCCGTCCTCGACGCAAGGCAAAATCATCTACTCCAAGCACCCGCGGTATGGGCAAGGCGGGCAGCTCACAGCGCCGAAGACAACGCAATAACGTACTAGGACTGGTGGGCATTCCCAACCAAGCACTTTGGCGCGCACCGGCTTGTCCCCCCCAGCGCGAGGCTCAGTTGCTCCAGTACGATGGCTAAACGTGCGCTTCGCTGGGCGGACACGGCCACGACCCTTGGGAGCCGTTCGCAAAATATCTTTCTTGAACAGGCGGTATTGCGGCAGCGAAACCGTCGGACCATCAAGACCAGACGCACCCGCTTGCCACTGACTGGCAAATCTCGGGGAGACCGCTGGTAGTGGCTATGGATCGCTCGCGACAGCACTTGGCAGTCTGGACACCTGGCACGACCACCTTTTGCCTCAGCGCCAATCGTTAAGCGCTCATCCGTGGTTTCAACGCTGCTTTTTCGAAATCCCGGCAATTCAAAGGGGATGCAATTCTTCATCATTCGCTTGGTTCATCATTTGGAGTTTATCCCTTGTGGAGTCTCTGGAATTATAGCTCCCCCTTGCACCAAAGCTGACGGAGAACCTTTCTTGACACCCCCGTTCTACATCGGCACCATCATGGCCGACGAAAACTACCACATCTACCAGAACAACAGCGACGGTCTGATCGAGACCGCTGCTTTTGGCCGGGTCTATCAGGGCGACTTATCCAGCACTAGCGACTTTGTATTTAAGGTGACATTGCCCTTTGCAGGCCAATGGCGGCTGGCGGTTTCGCATTACCCGCTGGAAGATCCGGTGGTCATCTCGGACAGTCTGCCGGAATACAACTCGATTGATAGTCCCAAGTCGCGACCATTCTAGCCAGTTCCGGCGATACCTTTCAAGATCGGTGCAAGAACCTCCTTTTGGGGAATTTGCTCCCGATCATGACAATTACGCAGTTTCCGGTTCTTGGTAACTGGGGATTCGCCGCTGTGGACTACACGGGACAACAACGCATTATCCAATGGGCAGCGTGAAAGTGAACGTCACGCGTCCATGCTCGCTCTCGACGGTGAGCGATCCGCCGTGCAGCGCCACAATCTCCCGGCTGATCGCCAATCCGAGTCCGCTGCCGCCGCTGTCGCGCTCGCGGGCAGTGTCCGCCCGCCAGAACGGTTGAAACACACGCGCCGCGTCGGTGTCGCTCAAACGGCTGCCTGTGTTTGACACGCTAAAACGCACCGCATCATCGAAGCGGCTCACCTGCACGGCGATTTCACCTCCGGCGGGCGCATGTCGCAGCGCGTTTGTGAGGACGTTTGAGAGCACCTGCCGGATGCGTGTCACGTCGGCGGTGACGGCGGGCAAGTCGGGCGCAATTTCGCGGATCAGGCGGATTTCGCCGTCGATCATCAGCGGCTCGAAAGCGTCGAGAATTTGAGTCACCAGCAGCGCCGAATCGATCTGCGTCCGTTCGAGCGGCAGGCGTTTCGCTTCCGCCAGAGTCAGCACGCGCAAATCCTCCACCAACCGCGCTAAATGGATAGTCTGATCGTGGGCGACAGCAATATGGGCGCTGTCGAGTGGATACACGCCGTCGAGCATCGCTTCGAGGTGCCCGCGCAGCACGCTTACCGGAGTGCGAAGTTCATGCGCCACATCTGCCGCCATGCGCTGACGGAGCGACTCGGCTTCTGCCAATGCCTTCGACATAGTGTTGAACTCTGCCGCCAGCAGATTGACTTCCATCGTACCGCGCACGCTCACCTGCTGCCCCAACCCACCAATCGACAGATCGCGCGCGGCTGTAGTCAATTCGTGGAGCGGACGCGCCAACGAATAGGCGAATATCACGCCGACGATCAGCGCCAGCGCCGACGCGCCCAGTCCGGCGATTGTCAGCCAGCGGTTGGATTCTTCCAAGAAAGCTATTTCCGCCGCGCCGAGCGCTTGAATCCCCGGCGATTCGCGGTACAGCCACCCCACCGACAGACCATCCACCATGAGCGGGTAGGCGGACGCCAGGAGTGCCGGATCAACGGCGGTGTTTTCCAGAGCGCTATCTGTGGAGGCGACTATCACGCCATCCGCCGCGACAATCGAGAAGGTTGCGCCGCGCCCGCTCTCACTCCCGCGTGTGCCACTACCCGCGCCGCCGGTCAATCCCCGTCCGCTGAGCAACGGTTCTGCACCTGCAAAAGTGTCGTTGGCGGCGTAGTATGTTTCCAGTCGTTCCACCAGATCCGGGTTTAGCGCGCTGTCGCGTGCCGTCACATACTGGAGAAAACCAGCGTCAAGCGTGCGCTGCACCACCAGCACCATTCCTGCGATCCCGATCCACGCGGAGAGCAAAAACGCCAGCGAAAGCCGGACGGACAATCGGTTAAACATGCTAACCTTCCCGCATCCGGTAGCCGACACCGAACACAGTTTCGATATACTGGGGATCGCGCGGATCAACTTCGACTTTGGCGCGCAGATTTTTGATGTGCACATCAATCGCCCGCTCGAAGGCTGCGAAGCTCTGCCCTTGCAGGCGATCAAGCAGTTCGGCACGGGTGAAGACTCGACCGGGGCGGGCGATGAGCGCGGCGAGCAGGTCAAATTCGGTCGGCGTCAATTCGATGCGCATCCCGGTGCGGGTGACGGTATGCGTCTCGCTGTTGACTTCCAGATCACCGGCACGCCACACCGGAGCCACCGCGCCCAAATCGCCATACACCCGCCGGAGTAAGGCGCGCACATGGGCGACCAGCACCCGCGGACTGAAAGGCTTGGCGAGGTACTCGTCCGCGCCGATCTCCAGCCCGGTGACGTGATCGATGTCATCGACGCGGGCGGTCAGGAACAACAGTGGAATCTGGCTCTCCTTGCGGATCAAGCGCGCCGCTTCCCACCCATCCATCTCCGGCATCATCACATCGAGAATGACCAGCGCGGGCTGCTCGTGGTGGAAGGCATAGACCGCTTCCCGCCCGTTTCTCGCCGTCACCACCTGCATCCCGGCTTCGAGCAGATAGGCACGCACTGTGTCGAGGATCGCCTGCTCGTCGTCTGCAACTAAGATTCTTTGCACCATGTCACCGCTCTTTCTTTCGCTGATTATAGTTCGGCTATGGCTGCGCGGGCGCGACAACCGGTGCGGTTGGCTGCCAACTGCGGAGATATGCCGTGACGGCGGCAATGTCCGCATCAGTTAGGTAGCCGCTCCACGAAGGCATCTTCGTACCGCTCACGCCGCCCGCGATGATCGCCTGAATTGCGGCGTCGGGGGTTTGGCTGAGGAACGTCTGGTTATTCAGCGCGGGTGCGATGGGTGAGCCGTAGCCGTCAATGCCGTGACACTGGGTACACAGCAGATTGAATAACCTTTGTCCAGTAGCGATGGCTTGCGGACTCATGTCGAGCGGCGCGGCTTCGATCACAGGCAGGCTCACTCCGGCGGCGTCCAGCTCACCCCATCGGCTGATCAGCGTGATGACGGCGGACTGCTGAGCCGTATCCAGTGCGCTTGACCACGAGGACATGAGCGTTCCCGGCACGCCTTCGCGGATAATGCGGGCAATCTCCGCATCGCTCAAGCGGACACGCAGTTCATCGGTATTCAAGGCGGGTGCCAGCGTCGAACTCTCGCCGTTGGCGCCGTGACACGCCGCGCAGTTCTCTGCATAGACGGTCAACCCTGCCGAGAGCACTGCGCCATCGGGCAGCGCATTGACCAACAGCAGCGTTTCGGCGGGAATCTCCGCGACGACGATCTTCGGCGGAGTTAAGCCGAGTTCTGCTACCCGCGCGACGACCGTATCCCATGTATCCGCTTGCAGCATCACGACGAGGCTTTCGACCTGCATTCCGGTCAAAATACCACCTTCATCCACGCCGAACGCCGCCATCGACGTGTTGTAGCGCCCACGTTCGATAGTGTTGTAGACGGTCTGTGTGTCCATGGTGACCACTGTCGTGAGCGGGGGATAGGCGGCGATCCCTTCGCCGCTCGCGCCATGACAGGCGACACAATTCAGCGCGTACAGATCAGTGCCTTCAGCGATCATAGCTGCGCTCAGACTGGCGGCGGCTGCCGCCTGACGGGTGGGTTCACGGAGCGCAGTGATCCCGAATGCCGCTGCTATCATCAGCGTGCCGAACAGGGCGATCCAACTCATCTGGCGCGTCATGCTCCCACCTCCACATAAACGAGATCGGCGGCACCGGCGTGGTCGCGCTGAATCGGCGTGCCAGTATCGACGCGCACGATCCCGCTTTCAATCGTGATTGCAAAGCGATCCAATGGGCGTGGCGCAGGAGCATTGATCACTTGTCCGTCCTGCTCAAATGCGGAGCCGTGACACGGGCAGATGAATTTGCCCTCCGCCGGATTGTAAGGTACCGCGCAGCCCAGATGCGTGCATTTGCGGTAAAGTGCCACGAATCCGCCATCCGGTATTCGCACCAAATAGAAGCGCCCCTGCGTGAACGGCGTCACGCTGCCCAGCGGAAACGACTCGACCGCACCTGCTTCGATCACGCCACCGAATTCGCCTTCGACCACACGCGGTGAAAAGAAGCTCAAGACCACACCGCCCGTTTCAACCAGCGCCAACGCGCCAGCCGCGCCCCACGCGATCTTCAAGAAATCGCGCCGCGTCACGTTTTTGTTTTCAGTCATTACAGCACCTCCCACGGGAGCATTAACGCCATGCCTTCACCACGAAACGCAATGCCGATCACCGTTAGCACGACGAATGACACGACTAGCAGCACGAACACGCTTTGACGTGTCTCGCACGCAGACGCCTTGAACAGCCGTTTCATCCCATCGTAGTAGCCGATCAAGAGCAGGAGCAGCGCCGCCAGCGGAATCCAGCCATTGCTAATGAGTGTCGGCAGGCTCGGCAGCATCTCCGGCAAGTCGATTACATATTCATCCAATACGACCAGCAGCGGCACGGCGATCAATGCGGTGACAGCGCCGATCAGCGCCATGCGCCGCCCTTTGCGCGAACGAAACCAGACACCCTCGGCACTCAAGTCAAACCGCTGGTAGGGCAGGATCGCCAGTGCGCCGAGTCCCAACGCCGGGATGATAATCGCGCCGAACACGGGATGAAAATGCACTAGAAGCTCTTGCAAGCCCATGAAATACCACGCGGCTTTGGCAGGATTCGGGCTGAGATTCGGGTTAGCGGCGGCTTCGAGCGGGGCATTCACCCACGCCGACCAGAGCAGAATAGCGCCCATCATGACCAGCGCGAACACAAATTCACGCGAGACGAGATGCGGCAACGTGGTCACTTTTTCGATCTGAGTTGTGTCCGAGCCATCGACCATGCCATCGAGCTTGTGCGGGATGGTCAGCGTATCTTTGCGCACGCGCCAGATGTGGAACGACGCAATCCCCATCAGCACCAGCGGGATGATCGCCACATGCAGACCGTAAAAGTTGGTCAGCGTCGCCGCGCCGACTTCGGGACCGCCGAGCAGGAAATTGCGCAGCGGCTCGCCTATCAACGGGATGTAGCTCAACAGGCTTGAACCGACCGTCACCGCCCAGTACGCCAGTTGATCCCACGGGAGCAGATAGCCGGTGAAGTTCGCGCCGATCACCAAAAGCAGCAGCGCTACCCCTAGCACCCAGTTGAATTCGCGGGGCGTTTTGAATCCGCCGGTGAAGAACACGCGCAGCAAGTGAAGGAGTGCAACAATCACCAGCAGATTGCCGCTCCAGTGATGTAGGTTGCGGATAAACTGCCCGAACCAGACTTCGGTTTGCAGCTTGAGCATGTCTTGATAAGCGGTTTCCGGTGATGGCGTGTAGACAAACATCAGCATGATCCCCGTGATCGCCAGCAGCGCGACCAGCAGGAGCGCCAGCCCACCGAGTCCCCATGTGTAGGTGAATTTGAGCGTCGGCTTGGCAACTTTGCTCGGATGCAGATGCAGGAAGAGATTGTTCATCACTAAGCGCATCCGTCCGCGATCGTCGCGGGGCGGGAGTTCATCCCGTTGGATGGACTCCCATACACGCTGTATCACCTCTTCGGGTCGAGGGTCGAGGTTGTCGGTCATCAGATTTGGTCTCCCTTAAGGCAATACATGCGATCACTGACCGGCTTCGGCGGTAACTTCCGGCGTGATATATTGACTGCCATTTCCAATTCCGTTCCCGTTTCCATTCCCCTGACCACGACCGGGACCCGCCCACAGCGGACGACCATTCGGATCGCGCAGCAGAATGCGCTCACCGGTCGCCACTTTCGTCACCTGACCGGGGCTGAATTGCCCACCCTGCCAGAAGCCGAGCATCGAAACGGCGTCGCCCGCCGCGAACGTGACTGCCTGCTGCTGCCAGAAATCGGCTCGCCCGAATGACACCGTGAGCGCTTGTCCGTCGCTGGTTTGCAGAATCAGTCCATTGTTGGTGAGCGCCGTCACCGTGCCTTCGACCGTCACCCACTGATCCGCCGGGATTTGCACTTCACCCTGACCGCCGTTTGATCCTGCGCCACTGGCATTTCCGCCCACCCACAACGGCTGACCATTTGCATCGCGCACCGTCAGTACCGTGCCCCCGCTTGTCGTGACCGCTCGCGCGTGATAATTCGTCCCGTTGAAGAAGCCATCGACCGTCACTGCTGCGCCCGCCAACAGCGTCACACCCTGCGCTGCCCAGTAGCTTTCCGGTCCCAATTCGATGAAGATTTCGCTGCCGTCCGTGAGTCCCAGAGTCATCCCGACCGCCGTCAATTCGAGGACCGTGCCGCTGCCGCTCCACACATCACCCGCACTGCTCACCGCAGCGTTGACCGGTTCGCTGGTGGCTTGTAGCTGACCGCCTTGTCCATTCTGTCCACCCTGTGGCGCATGAGTTGGAGTTACGAGCGCTGTATCAGGAGTTACAACGATCGGCTGACTGAGGAGTGCGGCAGCCGCACCGCCGATCACGGTAATCAGTAGTAGTCCGATGATGAGATTCTTAAGCATGATGTGCATCCTTGTTCGCTAGACTTCTATTCAACTGCATCAAGAATGCTGGAAAGTTGTGTAGAGGTTATGTAGGTCGAGTGTCGCGGTTGTGTAGGGGGTTGTGAGCATCAGCCGTGAATAAAGAGGGACGAGGCGTTGATTCGTCCCCGCAAACTGTCTTGTGGATATTGCCGGCAAGTGGGGCACGGCTCGCTCGCATCCGACTTCGACCCTGAATAATCAGCGCTCCCGCCTCACTATGTACACATTCGATCTCAATGCCGAGCAAACTGAGTTGAATCTCTGCGATAGTCTACGCAAGATTTCAGGCATCTCCTGCTCATTAAGCACAGCTTCCAAGACAGTTCGCTTTCATCAGATGGACCTACAGCCTTCTCGTGTGCCGACTCCGGTTGACGCAAGCGAGGAAGATGCACGTTGTTTTTCTGTATCTATTCGTGGCATACACCTCTGACCCCCTTTTTAATTTGGAGCTAAATCCGGGGCTGGTGCTGCTCGCTCCGCAGAGGGAGCTGCATGGATGTGGATACGTCGTGCAGAGCGCAGCGTGAACTATTTAGGCAAGCGGATTGGCGTCGAGAGGCTGTCTGCCCACGACCTTACGCCACAACTGGTCGACCCGGGCAGCGCGTAACCAGACCAGCGCTTTTGCCCTCCAAGACACTGGTGGCTGGAACAGCTTAGCGATGCCCGCGCGCTACGTCGAGGCGGCTAAGATCGCCAATGAGGGCGTGAATCCGGGCGAGGATTGAGCCGCGCTATGGTCGATCCAGATCGGCTTGCCGACCTGCGGGTACGGCGGCGCCCAGTTCGGCTATAAAGATGCCATAGAGCGCCCCTAGACGCTGCTGAGACGTGCTGTCGATGCGCCATGCAACACTGACGTCATTAGGCAACGGCTGGATGATCACGTTCGGTGAGCCGGAAATCGGGCGCGAGATCGGCGTCGTCTACCTGCGCCAGCGTGAGCCACACTACACGCCCGCTTTAGGATCGTCGAACAGGACGGCTTACCCGGTTACCAGCCGATCAGCGCGCGACCGATCACCGCCGAGGAACTAGCGCACTTTAAGCAGCGGGCGCGAGATCAGCCGAAGTCGTAATTATGCGGCTCTAGGGCCCGCCCCTGCCCAGATACCTACCAAAACACCTGCGCGCCGCTGGTGACGACCGCCAGCATGACCCACACTCACCAACTCATTCTCTGATCCTCCAGATTGCACACCCGGCGCTTGCTCTGCCCCACGCCAGCAACCGCATTGCACCAGAGCCTGAAGCCCCGGCTAGGCTAGCGGGCGAGCGTGCCCACCAACTCCACCGCGTCGATTTCGTTCCACCTCTTGGTGATCGTCTGATCGAGGTAGAGGACGACGACATCAACAGGCGTATTGACATTGATGCCGCTGACGTTCAGCGAAAAGATGCCGGGGCACCCGGTCGCGCCGGGGTTATCGGCGCTGTTGGGCAGCGGCAAGACTGAATCGGGGGCGGCGCTGCTGGCAACGCCAATGTGGGTGATCGCACCGGGGTTGTAGCTCTCGTAAATGTTGATCTGGCTGGGAATGACCGGTTGGTCGAAATACAGAACGAGCGTGGCGCGTTGTGCGCTGCTCTTGGATGCCCACGCTGTACTGTGGTCGCCGCACTCGGCGGTATTCGGGGCGCCGGTTGCCTGCTCGAAACTCCAACCGTCCGGACTGTATTCGCTGGTACCGTCGGCCGAGCTTGCCCACTGGCGTAGGGGCTGCGGGGGCGGTTGGATGCGCGGCAGGTTGGTCAGGTCGCCGGAGGGGATGACGATGCTCGGCGCGACCCAGCCGATTTGCCCGTTGTCCAACTGAATCTGATACCAGCCGGTGCCACGGTTGCTGATGCCGAGGATTTGGGCAGTCGTGCCGTTCGGGAGTGAGGTGATGATGCCGAAGAGAGTGCTGTCGCCCTGACGGAAGTTGCCGGAACCGCCACCGGAAGGCGCGATAGTCACACGCGGCGTGCTGTCCTCAGTCGGCGTGATGGTGACGGCAGCCGTTTCGGAAGGCACCGGCGTGTCGAGCGCCTGAAGCGTGATCCCGTAGCTGATGGCGTTCTCCTGTGTATTGTCCAGTTTTAGCTGGTAGTCGGCCTGCCGAGCCGGGATGATCAGTGCGCTGCCGCTGGCTTGAGTTTGGAGAGAAGCGATAAGTTCGCCGTTGGTACTCAACAGTTGAACCGACAGGTCGTCCTGCGGGTTGGTGGTGGTCACGTTGACGATTAGTCGCGACGCTGGATCGCCGCTCACTGCGTAAACAATGGCGGTGTTCGGCTGAAGCGTGTCGGATGCCGGTTTATTCAGGGTTAGGGTCGCATCGGGTTCAGGAGGTGTGATTTCCTGCACCAACAGAACGAACTTTCCGACGCTTCCATTCGCGCTGGAGATGTCCAGATGGAAGATGCCCTCGGCGTTCGGGGTGAGATCGGCTTCGAGTGATGGCGTATTATTCGTGTTCGGGATCGACTGAACAGGTGTACCGGATGCGGTGTTCAAGCTCGCCTGAAGCGTCAGACCGGAGGTGACCGCGACCACTTGCAGGTGAAGCGCCTGCTTGCTTTTGACGGCGATGAAGTACGAGACCGTGGGATCCTGCTGAGTGAGTTCGCCGCTCGTAAGCTGATCGAGCTGCAATATTGCTTGCGCGGAGACTGATTGTAGCGTAACCAGAAGAATTATTACGATAATTATTCGCTTTTGCATCGGTCTGCTTCCCGTAGCCTGCGATTGCATCACCTTATCACATTTGCGGCATAACGCACCAATTACATTTAGTTCTTGAGCTGGCGGCAAGCAACGTTTTCCCAATGTAAAATTTAGATGGGTTTGTGGCTTTAAATTCGGTCACAAACAGTGTTTCCGACTAGGTTTTCCTGTGAAACTAGCCAGCAGGGCTGTTGAACCATCGAATCATCGCGGTCGCACCGCTAGTGCCACCCTGCCCTACTCGTCGCCGTCGCTCCATTACGCGCAGGCGGTCGACGACCGGACGGCGCGTAATGCGCTGAAGCTGCGCTATGGTTGATCTTGATCAGCTTGTCGCCCGGCAGTACGAGCTGCGCGTGCTGGTGACACAAGCCCTTATCTCGAACTCGGGCTATGATAGGATGACACATGACAGCTACGCAGCAGGCGCCTACACTGAGAGTAGGTGAGCCGGAGAACCGATCCCCATGGTGCCCGTCCCAACTATTGCTGATAAACCGATGCGCTTCGCTGCCACTGTCCGGCGGGCGGTTTACCGGGCACGCTGGAGCATCCTAAGCATTGCCGCGACCTATGCGATTGCGGTGTTCGCTGGCACGATCATGGTTCACACAGGCAATGCCGATGCCCTCAACACCCGCGATGACATTGTCGGCAAGGCACAGACCAGCGATCCGTCATTACTGGCGCTTCAACACGATAATCGTCTTGGCGCCGCCGTTCTCGACTTCGGAGCCAATCTATTCCTAGGCGCGGTCCCAAATACCATTGAGGGCATCGCAGTGATCTTCCCTTACCCGTTGGTCGCCTATCGTGGATGGGTGGGCGGCATCGTGTCGGTAGATGGCGAGCATCGCAGCCGCTTCACCGATCCCAGCGAAGCTGTGTACTATCTGGTCACGCTGATCCTTCAGCTTATCCCCTATTCGCTGGCAGGCGGAGCGGGGGTGCATCTGGGCATCGCCAATCTACGCCTGCCAAGCTACTATCGGGGCGAGGTACGGTTGCTCACCCTGCCCCGCGATGCCGTCATGGATGTCCTGCGCATTTACGCGCTGGTGGTGCCGCTGTTCCTGATCGCCTCACTGTGGGAATTTCTGATGCGCTAACGTAAACCTCGCTCCTTCCGATATATTAGCGCCACCGGCAGCTTACCATTTTCATCAATAGGTATCCTTTCTAATCCCGAACTCAGGTTTTGTAGAGTCGCGCCTGCCTTAAGCCGCGCTTTTGCATCCAGTGGCTCAGGTTCGCTTCAGTTGTGCCATAGCGCCGAGCGATAAATCGCTGGGTTGAGCCGTTCTTGAGCAAGGCTCCAATCTCTGATCCTCCAGCTCGCACACCCGGCGCGAGAAACGGTAGCAGGGGCAGATGTCTCAACCGCTGGCTTTTTGCCACTGGTCACGAGGCACAGATCGTCATTGAGCAATGGCGACAGGAGTACAATCATCATCGTCCGCACAGCAGCCTCGGCTATCGCGCTCCGGCTGCCTTTGCAGAACAGGTTCGACTCTAACTTCCTCATGGATTAGTCATGGGGGACAGATCAGAGTCGCGCCTCTCATCAAACACAGAGAAGTGCGAGCGACTACAAGCGATGCTGCTCGATCTGCGCCAGCGCTTCAAGCGGATCAACGACCGCTACAAGCGCGACAGGATCGCCCGCGAAAGACCGTACGGCGTGATCTTCTGGAAGTCTAACCGCCTCGGACGCGACAGCATCGAATCCACGAACATCAAGACCGATCTGCGGCTGCGTGGGCTGAGCATCGTCGAACGGATCACGTCCGCCAACATGGGGAACGCGGCGATGGACGCGCTGATCGAAGCCTTCCAGCAATGGCAGGACGAGATGCTGCTCGACGAAATCTCCAACAACGCCAAGCGCGGGATGGCGGAATTAGTGACGATGCGCGACACCGACCCCGGCTTCCGCGCGCTCACTCCAGATTGGGAGCCGACTGGCAGTTATCTGGGGCTGATGCCCGGCACGCTTCCAATGGGATTCAAGGGCGAGCGAATCGTGATCGGCGCGCGGGATCGCGTCCATAAGCGCAGCGGCGGCGAGAAACACACGGCGCAGCGCATGGTTCCGAACCATGAGGATCAGATTTGGGAACGCTGCCGTTTGGCGTGGGGGGTGCGACGCGACGGCGCGGGTATCAAGGCGATCATGGACGAACCAAGCTATTTAGGTCGGTGGCGGGCTACGATCACTTCTTCACAAACCAAATTTACACGGGCGATCTCGAATACGGTGGCAAGCAGCTCGAAGGCTTCGTTCCTGCCCTGATCCCACACCAGTGGTTCGAGGAAGAACAGAAGCGCCGCACCGAGCGCAGCGAGACATTGCGCGGCACGGCGATGCACCCGACGGACGAGCCGCGCCGGATTTCCAGTCGTCACCTGCTCGCCCGATTTGTTTTCTGTGGCAACGTCGAAGGCGAAGAACACCCTATGAGCGGAGACACGACGACCTCAACCGCCCGGCGACTACTACGTTTGCGCAGTCATGAAGAACACGCGCAAGCAAGACGTGTGAATGCCGTCAAGCTGGAGCGCGCCGTCCTCAGCCAACTCATGACCAGCGTGCTCACCAAAGAGGCGCCGCGTCCGATTGCCGACAGCATCGCTGATGCACTCTTGGAACGGAATGAAGCTCTCGAGACGCGAATCGTTGCAGCGCAGACACGCCTTTCCGAAGCGCATCGTGGTGCTGAGCAGATCGCTGATGCAATTGAACAAGCAGGATTCTCGTCCATACTACTGAAGCGACTAGAGGAACGCGAGGAGGAGATTCGGCAGCTAGAAGCGGAACTCGTACAGATACGCGGACAGTTCACTCCTGCCGACAGCATCCCGGCAATTTCCGACACGCAGCTTGAGCAATGGCTCGACACGCTACGCGAATCGCTCGTCTCCGACGAACGCGAAGTTGCCCGGCAGGTAATTCAGAAGCTGGTTACGAAAGTGGTGATACGAGGGGAAGAAGTGACGCTTTATTACACCTTCCCCTTTACCACTGAAATTCGGAAAGAACCAGCGCGCCCAGAGGGATTCGAACCCACGACCGTTGGTTCCGAAGACCAATGCTCTATCCACTGAGCTATGGGCGCAAACTTGACTTGATTGTAGCCAACTTTGCCCGCCGGTCAACGGGCAAAGTATCCGCCCAAAACGTCGCGGTTGCGGCGAGTGGCGTGCAGACCAACTTTATCGCCTAGTTTCACCTGCACCTGTTCCGCGTCTGCCAGCAGCAGGCTCGCGTCGCGCCGCTGATCCAGCGAGATCAGCACCGCCGCCAGATTCGTCTTGGCGCGCGCCAATCCGAACGAGTCACCCAATCGTTCCAGCAGAGTCACCACCTGTATCAAGTCACGGCGTGCACCTTCGAGATCGCCCTCCCGCTGCCGCGCGCGACCGATAATCGTGCGCAGGCTCGCCTCGGTCGCGCGATCCTCGTCCAGCAGCGTCAGCGCCCGTTCGGCGAGCGTTCGACACAGCGTAGTGTTGCCCAACAACAGTTGTGCTTCGCTCTGCAAGGTGAGACCCCTTCCGGTTTCGGGCAGTGTGGTCAGCAGCTTGTACGCCTCAGTCCCCCTGCCCTGCTGGATCAGAAGCTGCGCCTCTTGTAAAGTCACTGATTCCAGAAGTTCGTCGATTCCAGCACGTCGCACGAAGCGTTTCGCCTGATCGAGCAGCGCACGCGCGCGTTGGAAGTTGCTCTGATACCTTTCGAGGATGCTCCATTCCACAAGCGAGCGCGCCTGCGCGTCAAACTGCCCTGCACGCCCACAATCGCTCGCCACTTGGTAAAATACCTGCTGTGCGCCCGACCAATCCGCCAGCCGTCGCAAACAGATCCCATAGGCGATCCTTAATTCTGGCTCGGCATTCTCACCGAGCGCCGACGACTCGAGGATCGCCCGCCAAGTCGCGCAGTTTCCATGGCGGACACCCGCCTGCCACTTCGCCTTGATCCAAGCAGCTCGCCGCGTTGGGCTGACGGTCGGGAATTTGCTGAGCAGGACTTGCTCGATCACATCGAGTGCTGCCACGCCATCCACCATTCCGGCGATCAAATCGTCAAACAGCGCTTGCAGTTCGGCGGAGGACGCATACTGAGTTTTGACGTAGCGCCGCGCAGCACCGACCAGTACAAGGTTGCTGGCACCTGCTTCGACGATCTGCTGTCGTGCCAACACCGCAACCTGACGAGGATCAAACTGCCACAGCGCCAATAAGTCGCTCAGCTCAACCGGGCGCGAAAACAGCGCCAAGGCGCACCAGAGCCGCTGATGCGCGGAATCGAGCGCGGCGAACAGCCGGTCGAGCAACTGATCTTGAACCACGCTAGGGATCGTGTCCCAGTCCGAGCGATCCCACTGTGCCGCCGCCAGCTTGAGCGCCAGCGGATTCCCGCCGATGCGCCCCGCGAGTTCGCGGGCGATCTGTTCCAGATCGCGGGCTTCCAGCCCAACCGCCCGGATTGAACGCAGCTTTTCAATCATCAAGCCTTCCGCTGCTGCTGGCTCGATCTCCGGCAGTGGGACATGCAGCGTAAAGTGATCTGCCCAAGCGCTAAGCGGGCTGATCAGCGCAACGACCCCCGCACCCAGATCGCGCAGCAGCGCATCCAGCGCGCCATCCGACGGGACCAGTGATCCGGCATCGTCGATCACAACTGCAACGCGATACAGCAGCAGATATTCGCGCAGGCTAACCGCCCCGCTCTCGTGCAGCAATTCCTCGGCGAGTCGTTCGCGCACGAATTGGATCGATGGCGGCGCGTCGAACCACAGCAACTGATCGAGTTGGTCGCGTTCGATGAAGCGGCGCAGGAGTTCCTGTACCAGCGCTGTCTTTCCAACTCCGCTAGCTCCGGTCACCAGAACGTGACAGGGGGATATGCGGGGCAATCGGTTTTCCAGATCGTCGAGCAACTTCGCCCGCCCGATCAAATGCAGGTCGATGCTGTAAGGCAAGGCAGTCAGCAAGCGCCGCCGCTGCTGATCGTGTCGCGCCGTTTTTTCCTGCCGGATCAGCCGGTGCGTCAGCACTCGCGTCCCGTAATTGCCGTAGCGCGTGACCGTGCGCGTTTCGATCCCGTAGAAACTCGCCAATTCTTCGACCGAGAAGCTGAGGTCAGCCCGAACGTAGCGGTAGTGAAGCAAACTCCACGCTAGCAGCAGCGCAGCACCGGCGTCGCGGTCGCCGGCTATCGACTCGCGCGCCTGATCGATACTTTCGCGGTCGTCAGCGGGATCAAGCCCAAAGTGACCGCGCTGTTCGCTCAATGCGGCACTGATTTCCTCAGTGAGTAGTTCCCGTAGCGCGAAATTCCGCGCCTCATCGCTGGCGGGCATGGTCGGCGCTGCGACGCGCAGATCGACCAACAGGAGGCGGCTCAGCGCCTCCGTGTCCGGCTCGCGGGTGGTGTAGATCAAAGCGTGGAGCGCTGCTTCCACGTCCTTACGGCTGATAAATGGCGCTGCCATCAAGAACTCACAAGTTCATTCAATTCACGCATGCGCCTTATTCGCGCGCACTCTCCTTGATCGCCTGACGCATCTGGCGCTCGCTGTCGCGCTTGGCGAGATCAGCCCGTTTGTCATACTGCTTCTTGCCTTTCGCCAGCGCGATCTCGACTTTGGCGCGTCCGCGCTGCAAGAACACCTGCGTCGGCACGACCGTATAGCCGCGCTCGCGCATTTTGCTCATGATCTGCGCGATCTCCTTTTTGTGCAGCAGCAGCTTGCGCGGGCGGATCGGATCGACGTAGCCATAAACGCCCGCCTGCTCGTAAGGCGAGACGTGAACATTCATCAGCCACAATTCGCCTTCGCGTTCCTGAACGAAGCCTTCTTGCAGGTTGATCCGGTTGGCGCGAATCGACTTGATCTCAGATCCGCGCAGCACCAGCCCCGCCTCGTAAGTCTTCTCCAGATGATAATCGTGACTCGCCCGGCGGTTGCGGGCGATCACCTTAATGCCTTCGCTTTCACTCATGGTCTTACCTCAGCGGGTCGCAGCCCGTTCGTGTTATTTTCGCCAATTCAACAGCTACTCGTCAGATAGTATTCGCTTCCGGCGTCGCCTCACCTTGCAAGCCGCGCTCGATCTGCCGCACCGCTTCGCCCAGCTCGACATCCCGCCCCTGCTCATCAGGGATCATGGCGACGTCTGGCTCCAAACCCACGCCGTCAAGCGCATGGCGATCCGGCGTCAGCCACTCCGCCGCCGTGACGTGCAGCGACGATTGATCGGACAGGGGGAAGATTTGCTGCACCGTCCCCTTGCCAAACGTCTTCTGCCCGATCAACAAACCGCGCTGATCGTCACGGATCGCCCCGGCGACCAGTTCCGCCCCGCTCGCCGTCCGACCGTTCACCAGCACCACCAGCGGCAGATCAGTCACTTTCTGATCCGGCTGGGCAGTGAACGCCTGTTCGCCCTGCTTGTTGACTTCGAACGCCAGCGGTCCCGTACCGATAAAAGCGTTTGCCACGTCCACCGATTCTTGCAGCAGCCCCCCCGTATTATCGCGCAAGTCGAGCACGAGCGCCGCCACGTTGCGGTCGGTCAGCGTGTGCAGCGCCGCCCGAAGTTCATCCGGCGTCCGGCTCGTGAAGCGCGTGACCTGCACGTAGCCAATTGACTGATCCTCGGCAAGCACACGCCAAATCACCGATGGCACGTTGATCACCTCAAACGGGATGAAGGTCGAATACTCCTCACTTGTCGCCGCCCGCGTGACCGTGACCTTGACTCCGCTGTCGTCTTTGACCTCACCGCGCAGCATTTGGTCTATACTGTCCTGCGACAGTGTGGGGTCGAGCGGCGCGTCGTTGATCGCCTTCAGGATGTCGCCATTTTCGATCCCCGCCTTTAGCGCCGGACTGTCGTCGTAGGGATAGAGGGCGATTTCGCCCTGCTCGTTGCGCGTAATCTGCACGCCGATCCCGCCGTAGGTTCCCGCCAGCGCATCGGACTCGCTGGCAGCGACCGGCGGATCGATGAAGAAGGTATAACGGTCGTTGAGCGAGGACAGCATCCCCCGGATAGCCGCATACTCGCGCTCGGTTTTGGATGGCTGCTCGCGCACAAAGTGACGGTCGATCAGCCCCTGCACCTCGTCGAGCAGCGGATAACCATCACTCGACGCCGCGACCACCGGCGGCAGTGGCACAATATCGCGCGCCAGAAAGCCCGCCGAAAAGACCAGCGCCAGCAGGATGCCGATACCGATGCCGAGTAATAGCGACCGTTTAAAATCGCGCCCATTTTGTTTTTGCATCACGATCAATTTCACGCTTATGATAAGAGAAAGTGAATTTTAACATTGCGTGTGATAAAGCCAAATACCCGGTTGAGAGTCTCATGAACCCCAAACAAGCACTGCGCGTGCTGGTCGCTGACGACGAAGTGAATACGACGATCATGCTCCAGCATATTTTTGAGCGCGACGGCTACCAAGTCGTGCGTGTCAACGACGGCTTTTCAGCGGTCGAAACTGCCAAAAATATCTTGCCAGACTTAATCCTGCTCGACATCCGAATGCCTCGGCTCGACGGTTTCGAAGTCCTGCGCCTGCTGCGTGAAGACGAGCTGACTGCCAACATTCCCACGATTGTCATCACCGCCAACGCCACCACGCCAGCCGACGTCGAGCGCGGATTGAATCTCGGCGCCGACGATTATCTTGAGAAACCGTTCGCACCGCAGGAATTGCTCGCCCGCGCCCGCAGCAAAATTCGCGCGCGCCAGCTTGAGGACGCCCTCCACCGCCGAACGCAGCAGCTTGAAGCGCTGCTGCTCGTCAGCGAACAGCTTAACCAGCATCTTGAACTCGGCGACCTGCTTGACCTAATCATCAATCTGACGCTTGAGCTGCTGCCGGGCGACTGCGCTATTATCCACCTGCTCGACGACGACAGCCAAATCGTCGAACAAGTCGCGAAAACGCAGCTAGCGGTCGCGCCGGTGCTCGATCAAGCATTTGTCCGCCGCTGCTTGCGCGCCGGTACTGCCACGCTCTGGAACGACTCGTCGCTTCAGGTCGAGGGCTTCAGCGGCGGCATGACCGTTCTGCTCAAGCACGGCGAGCAGCAGATCGGGCTGCTAACCATGCTCAGCGAGACCCTCGCCTACGAGGATAGCCATCTGCGGCTGTTCGCAGGCATCGGCAGAGAGGCGACGCTCGCGCTCCGCAACGCGCAGCTTTACCAAATCCAAGCGAATTACGCCTTGCATCTCGAAGATATGGTCGCCGCGCGCACGCAGGAATTGCAGTCGGCGCAGCAGTTACTCGTCCGCTCGGAGAAACTCGCCTCGATTGGGCACCTCGCGGCGAGTATCGCCCACGAGATCAACAATCCGTTGATGCCGATTGGACTGCTGCTGGAGCGGCTGGTCGACGAGCTAAAAGAGCAGAATATCGATGTCGACTTCGGCGACATCGAGATGATTCAGGAGCACGTCGAACGCATCCGGCGCATCGTCCGCAATCTGCTCGACTTCGCGCGCCAAGACCCCAACCTGCGCCCGCTTGAGGTCAACCGCGTGCTTGAAGGGATCGTCAAACTCAACCAGAAGTTCTTCGAACACGAGCGGATCAATATCGAGACGCACTTCGGCGCAACGCCGCCGGTCTTCGGCAGCAAAGATCAGCTTGAAGCCGTTTTCATGAACCTCACCCTGAATGCACAAGCGGCTATGGAAGGCGGCGGCAAGCTGACCATTCGCACATCAACGCAGGGTAAGATGGTCGTTATCGAATTCAAAGATACCGGGCATGGCATCTCGGCAGCGGACATAGACCGAATCTTCGACCCCTTCTTTTCGACCAAACCGACCGGAACCGGGCTGGGTCTGTTCGTCTGCTACAGCGTTGTCGAAGGGCATCATGGCACCATCGAGGTCGAGAGCAAGCCGGGCAAGGGTACGCATTTCACCATTCAACTGCCCGGTTATTTCGAATAGCCTCGCGTCCAGTCCGAATCAAAAGAGATGCACCGTTTGGGTGCATCTCTTCATTATGTCAAGCACAAGTCGGCGATTACTGCGGCTGCCAGAGCGCGGAAAATTGGCTGTCGCTTAGGCTGCCAGCGGCGTAAGACTCCGCTGATGCCCGATCCGTTGCGACCGTGAGCAGGTCGGATTTATCACTGCAATTGACCAGATGCACGCCGATTGCCGTAACGCTTGCGTCCAGCGCTGGACTATCTTGCGCCAACGCATTCATTACCTGCGGCAGCAGCGTTCGCATTTCACGCCCCGGCGCCGCGCAGATGTTCGCCATCATCGTCTGCCCAAGCCCGGTCTCGACTTGAGTCACGCCGTC
Organism: uncultured Chloroflexia bacterium; assembly: GCA_963826685.1. Taxonomy (GTDB): domain Bacteria; phylum Chloroflexota; class Anaerolineae; order Aggregatilineales; family Phototrophicaceae; genus Flexifilum. The sequence goes on from CAWGYC010000017.1 coordinate 1,187,880, forward strand.
CGCCGCGAGCGGAAAGGTTGCCAACGCCGTATTGAGCGCACTGGCATCCATCGTCTCGGCGACGACGACTTCAGTCGCTTCGGGCGTGAAGGTTGGCGTAATCGTGGGCGCGCGCGTCGGCGCTTCCGTGGCGACCAGCTCCGTCATGAGCACTTCGGGCGTCGCCATTTCGGTTGCCATCTCCGTCACTAACGGGGCAGCACTCTCTGAAGTCGCTTCTTCAGTCACCGGGAGCATCTCGGCTGGCGTCAACTCAACGACGCTCGCAACCTCGGTCGGCGTCGGGGTTTCCGCTCCACCGCCACCCGGCAGGATCAGAATCAGGAGAATGATCACGATGACGACCACCGCCGCAATCGCCACCAGCGGAACAAGGTTGCTCCGGCTAGATTGCGCTTGGACGGCTGGGGTTTCTTGGGTTGAGGCGGCTGCCGACGCTGGCTCTGCAAGTTCCAGTTCTGGGAATTCCGCTTCGGGCAGGCTAGGCGGAGCGGCAGGGGGCGGCGGAGCAACGGCAGGAACTTCCGGTTCTGCCGGAGGCTCGTAACGCTCCCGCGCAATGGCGATTAGTTCAGCGGCGCCGGGATAGGTCGGATTAATCCGAAGCACATTTTCCAGCGCCTCGCGTCCCTCGTCGGGATCGGTAGCAGCATGAGCATAAATCCACCATGCGTCCGCGTTATTCTTGTCTGCATCCAGAATGGGGTCGAGGATGGCACGCGCTTCCTCGTAATCCCCATTTTCGACGAGTTCAAAAGCCCGTGATAGCGCCGATTTCGTTTCGTCGCTGCCCATGCAAATCGATCTCCTGCGTATAGGTTCGCACAGTTGCAGTGTACAACGAAGCGCACTACCGCGCAAACAAAAAACCCACCTTTTACAAAGTGGGTTCTTACGACTTAGATTTGTGCTTAGTTGCCCCGGAGAGGACTCGAACCTCCACGTCCAATAGGACACAGGCCCTCAACCTGCCGCGTATGCCATTCCGCCACCGGGGCGTGCTACTTGGAGCGTATTATACATGCGCCCAAAACGATGTCAATCCTTTAAAGACCCGCCAAAGTCAGGTACGATATTGCAACATTGTCAGCGAAATGAGCAGGTGAAAACTCATGCGAATCGCTCTTGATGCGATGGGGAGTGACAGTTTCCCGACGTCTGACGTCGCCGGTGCGGTGCTTGCCGCCCGTGAGTACGGAGACACGATCCTGCTGGTCGGGGATCGCGCTCAAATCGAGGCGGAAATCGCGAAACATGACGTCAGCGGGCTGAATCTCGAAGTCCACCACGCTAGCGACGTCATCACCATGCACGACAAACCGAGCGTCGTCGGCAAGGCAAAGCCCAATTCGTCGATGCACGTTGGCATGAACCTCGTCAAAGACGGGGCAGCCGATGCCTTCGTCACGGCGGGCAACACCGGCGCAGCGCTCAGCATCGCGACTTTGTACACGCTGCGACGGATCGCCGGAGTCAAGCGTCCGTCGTTGAGCGGCATGATCCGCGTCGGCGCAAGCGCGATAGTCCTGCTTGACGTGGGCGCGAATGCCAATTCCAAGCCGGAATGGTTAGCCCAGTTCGCCCTAATGGGCAAAATCTACGCCCATACCTCGTTGGGGCTGACTGATGCGCGCGTCGCCCTCCTCTCCAACGGCGAAGAAGAAGGCAAAGGCAACGATCTGATCCGCGAAGCCACCCCGCTGATCGCGGCACTGCCGCTGAATTTCGTCGGCAACATCGAGCCAAAGGAAATGCTCCAAGGCGGCGCGGACGTCGTCGTCGCCGACGGGTTTGTCGGCAATATCGCGCTGAAATCGCTCGAAGCTGCCACCCGTGCGATGGGCGGCGTAATCCGCGACGAACTTATGGCGGACACGCTCTCGAAAATCGGCGGGCTGCTTGCGCGTGCCGCTTTCAAACGAGTTTACAAACAAGTTGATCCTTTTGAGGTCGGCGGCGCGCCCCTTTTGGGCGTGAACGGTGTTGTAATTATCGGACATGGTCGTTCTAACGATAAAGCGATTAAGAATGCCATCGGTCAGGCACGTAAAGCCGTGTCGGGACGTGTAATCCAAGCAATTGAATCAGGACTGAAAGAACAAGCACAAGTCGAGAGGAGGTAAGCGGCAAGCGTGCCGCTGCAACAACATGGAACTCTTACGGAATGGGCGCCCTCGCGTCGTAATTACCGGCATGGGATCAGTGACCGCGCTCGGCGGGGTCAAAACCCTCTGGGAAGGTCTTAAGTCCGGGACATCGGGCATCCGGCGGATCGAAACCATCAACGTGGAACACGTGCCGATCAAGATCGGCGGTGAGGTGCGGGACTTCGACCCAACTGTCTACATCGAGCCGAAAGAAGCCCGCCGCATGGGGCGCGCTTCGCATTTTGCCGTCGCTGCCGCCACCCACGCGGTCGAGGATGCAGGCTTGTCCGCCCAGTTAATCGAAGAAGAAGGCGAGCGCGTTGGCGTGGTGGTCGGCACAACGCTTGGCGCGCACGAGATGGCGGAGCAGAGCACGTTCAAGTACAAGACGTCCGGCTTCCGCAAGCCCAATCCGCTGACGCTGATCAACTCGTTGCCCAACATGCCCGGGCATTACGTCAGCCGCCTTTTCCGCGCTTTTGGTCCCCTGCTCGCGCCCTCGACGGCGTGCGCTTCTGGTACGCAGTCGGTCGGCGAAGCCAGCGAAATGATCAAGAACGGGCGCGCCGACATGGTGATCACCGGAGGCGTCGAAGCGGTCTTGCAGGATTATGCGATTGCCGGTTTCGATGCGATGGACACGCTGGCGCGTGGCTACAACGACAATCCAACCGCAGCCAGTCGTCCATTCGACAAGAATCGGAGCGGCTTCGTCTTCAGCGAAGGCTGCGCGATCTTGGTGGTCGAAAGCCTCGCCCACGCCCTCAAGCGAGGCGCGCACATCTATGCTGAAGTACTGGGTCACGCTGCGTCGTCAGACGCCTATCACATCGCCGCGCTCGACCCAACCGGCAACGGCGCTTATCGCTCGATGCGCTGGGCACTGGAAGACGCGCACGTCAACATTGACGACATCCAGTACATCAACGCGCACGGCACCTCGACGCAGGCAAACGACGCCCTCGAAACGCTGGCGATCAAGCGGCTGTTTGGCGAGCAGGCGTATAATGTCCCGATCAGCTCCAGCAAGAGCATGTTGGGTCACGCACTCGGCGCATCGGGAGCTATCGAAATTATCGCCTGCGTAATGAGTCTGGTTGAAGGCGTCCTCCACCCCACCATCAACTACGAGACGCCTGATCCTGCTTGCGACCTCGATTATGTACCCAACGTCGCCCGTGACGTGGAGGGACTGAAGTACATCCTCTCGAACAGCTTCGGTCTGGGCGGACAGAACGCCTCGATTGTGCTGGCGTCCATCTAGCGCGACCAAACCTAAGACAAATCGTAACGCGCGTGATACCATAAGGTATGACGCGCGTTTTTTGTTGGCAGCGTATAATAACCTTTACTGTAATCTAGCGGACGAAAGTGATTTTGGAAGAATACCGCAGCATTGAGGATTTGCTGAGCAAGCGCGACCTGAAGCGCGCCGAAATCTTGATCGCGCGCCAGCTACGCGCCGACCTGCCCGCGCCGGAACGGGCGAAGTACTTGATCGCCCGTGCTCACGCGCGCTTGCTGAGTGCCCGCCCCGATGACGCGCTCGACGACCTGAAAACAGCGCGAGCACTGTCGCCCGACGACTTCGCTGCCCCCTACCCACTTGAGCTGACTGGCGACTGCTATTTCGCCCGCTTCGAACTCGCCAGCGTCGGCTTCGCCGACCGCGCCGACACCGCTCGCGCGCTCGCTGCCTACGATCAACTGCTGGAGCAGGTTCCGCATTACAACAATCGCGGCTGGATTCACTATCAGCGCGGGCGCGTGCTACTTTCCGAGCGACAGATTGACGAGGCGGTCACCTGTTTTCAGCAGGCGCTCTTACTGCCCAACACCATGCCAACCCTGACGGCATACTGCTACGAGCGGCTAGCGTTCGTCGCCTTCTACGAACAGCGAGAGCCGGATCAAGCGCTCGACTACCTCAGCAAAGCGGCAGCGACCTACCCCGCCGGAGAAGATCGGACGTGGCTGGTTCACGTCTATACGCTGCGCAGCCGCGTGCTCCGTGAGATGCAGGATTACCCTGCTGCCGTCGATGCCGCCAACGCCGCGATCCACGCCGCCGAGGACAAAGGCGCGCTCGGAGAAGCGCTCCTGACTGCCGCCGAGACGCTTAGCTTGATCGAGCGGCGCGAGCGCGAGGTCGTCGCCAATTTGCAGCAGTACATCCAAATCAGCAAGAAGCCGCTGGGGATCGACGTCACATGGTCGCGCGTGCACGAAATGCTCGGCGACGCGCTCTACAAAAACGGACAGCTTCTCCCCGCTGTCACCGCCTATCAATCGGCGTTGGAATTCAACCCCTACACGCCTTGGGAAGTCTCCCTGCATTACCGCATCGCGCGGACGCTCTATCAACTGGGCGACTATGAAAAGTCGGTTCACGCGATTCAGACGATGCTCCAAGCCGCCGAAACTGACGGGCAGGTCATCAGCGATTACCGCGTCTACAACATCCTCGGCAATGCCTACTTCGCGCTCAACAGCTACGACGACGCCATCAGCGCCTACCAGACCGCACTGGAGTTTGCGCCCGCTAGCGCCGAAAACCTCGACAAGATCAAGCAGTATTATCAGTTCGCGAGAGAACTCAGCCACCCGGTATAATGGGGCGGTTCGCATTAGTCAGCCATCTGTGGAGTTTGCATGACGAAAGACGTCAGCGTGATCGGCGGCGGTCTCGCCGGTTCAGAAGCGGCGTGGCAGCTTGCCGAGCGCGGCTTTAAGGTCAGCCTTTACGAAATGCGTCCGCACCAGACGACCGGCGCCCACGTCAGCGACCGACTCGCCGAACTCGTCTGCAGCAATTCGTTTGGCTCGACCCAGCCGGATCACGCGCCCGGGCTGCTGAAAACCGAGCTAGATCAACTGCGCTCGCTGCTGCTCGCCTGCGCCGAGCGGGCGTCAGTCCCGGCGGGCGGCGCGCTGGCGGTTGACCGCCAAGCTTTCGCCCAAGCCGTGACCGACGCCATCAGCGGTCACCCGAATATCACCTTGATCCGCGAAGAAGTGACCGCTATTCCCGCCGAGCCGACCATCATAGCGACCGGACCACTCACGTCGCCCAAGCTGGCGGTGAGCTTAGCGAAGCTGACCGGACAGGAATATCTCTATTTCTACGACGCGCTGTCGCCCATCGTCACCGCCGAAAGCATCGACATGAAGATCGCGTTTCGCGCCAGCCGCTATGGGCGTGATCGCGGGGATGAGGCGGGCGACTACATCAACTGCCCGATGACGAAAGACGACTATGACCGCTTCGTCACGGCGCTGACCGCCGCCGAGCGGATCGAGCTGCGCGACTTCGAGCAGGAGGACGATCAGTTCTTCGAGGGCTGCCTTCCTATCGAGCAAATCGCCGTGCGCGGGCACGACGCTCTGAGGTTCGGTCCTATGCGCCCGGTCGGGCTGCACGATCCGCGCACTGGAGAGCGCTTCTACGCCGTCGTCCAGCTGCGACAGGACAATCTCGCCGGGACGCTCTATAATCTGGTCGGCTTCCAGACCAACGTCCGTTGGGGCGAGCAGAAGCAGCTTCTGCACATGATCCCCGGTCTGGAGCACGCCGAGTTCGTTCGCTTGGGGCAAGTGCACCGGAACACGTTCATGAATTCGCCGGTTCTGCTGGAGCCAACGCTCGCCTTGAAGACTCACCCTGACCTGTTTTTCGCCGGGCAGATCACCGGCGTCGAGGGCTACATGGGCAACGTCGCCACCGGCTTGGTCGCGGGGATCAACATGGCGCGGCGGTTACAGGGCAAATCCGGATGGTTGATCCCGCCGGAGACGATGCTCGGCGCACTGTGCCATTACGTCGCTCACGCCGATCCCGCTTATTTTCAGCCGATGAAGGCGAATTTCGGCATCATGCCGAAAATTGAACCGCACATCAAAGACAAACGTATCCGCTATGCCGCCTATGTCGAACGCGCACGCAAGGCGATGAAGACCACGATCCCCGATCTGGAAGATCCTTATCTCATCATGGAGACTGTTTCGTGACCGCATTTCGCAAACTCATCCTTGTCCTCTTGATCGCGGCGGTGGCGACGGTCGCCAGCGCCCAAGACGCACCCGACCAATTCAGCGGCGACCTCGCCCTTCAGTACGTAGCCGATCAGCTTGCCGTTGGTCCGCATCCGGTGGCGTCGCAAGGCTTGATTGAGGCGGGTGACGTTATCCTCAACCAATTGGACGGCTACGGCTGGACGACATCCGAGGATTGGCACGTCGTCAATCTGGGCAATCGCAGCACTTTTGGTGCCGACGCCCAAAAGACGCTCGAGCTGTGGCAGCCGCTTGAAGTCGGCACGCTGCTTAGCGATCAACTGAGCGGAGCCAGCGACCGCCCGATCAACTTCGACCCGCTGGTCGTGCCCGTGCGCAATCTGGTCGCCAGCACCGGCAGCGGGAACACGATCATTATCGGCGCTCACTACGACTCGCGCCTGTTTGCCGATCACGACACTGACCCGGAGAAGCAGTTCGACCCCATGCCCGCCGCCAATGACGGCGGCAGCGGTGTCGCCGTGCTGCTGGAAATGGCGCGCGTGATCAGCACGTATTACACGCCCAATCAGGAAATCCGGCTGGTTTTCTTCGATGCCGAGGACAACGGACACATCGAGCCTTGGGCGTCGCTGCTGCCCCAGACCAGCGGCTTCTTGATCGGTTCCGCGCTCTACGCTAACACCCTGAGCGCCGACGCGACCATTGATTACATGGTGCTGGTCGATATGGTCGGCGACATGGATCAAAAGCTGCCGATTGAAGGCTATTCCAATCAGGTCGCGCCCGACCTCACCAACGCGATTTGGGCGACGGCTGCCGATCTCGGCTACGGCGACCAGTTCATCACGACGCCGCGCGGCGCCATCACCGACGATCACGTCCCCTTCATCCAGCGCGGCATCCCATCAGTGGACATTATCGACCTCGATTACCCCTACTGGCACACCGCCGAGGATACGCTCGACAAGGTCAGCCCGGCGAGTCTGGAGCGCGTCGGGCGGACGCTGATCGCCTACTTGGAGCAAACCGGCGCGATCACCCGCAAAGGTTGATGTGATACACTTGCCGAAAACGAGAAGGAAACCATGCCCGCTCCTGCCAATCGCTTAAAAGCGCTCCCACCCTATCCGCTCGCGCTGCTGACCGCCCGCGTCCGCGAGTTGGTCGCGCAGGGTCATGACGTGATCGGGTTGGACATCGGCAGCCCGGACATGCCACCTCCCGACTGCGTGATCGACGAACTAGATCGCTCGGCGCGCGATCCGGGGCATCACGGCTACGCCGGTTACAAGGGCACGCCCGCTTTCCGCGCCGCTGTTGCCAACTACTATCAGCAGCGCTTCGGCGTGAAGCTCGACCCGGAAACGCAGGTCGTCCCGCTGCTCGGCAGTAAAGAGGGGATCGTCAACCTCAGCCTCGCGTATCTCGATCACGGCGATACGGCGCTCGTTCCTGACGTCGGCTATCCGTCCTACACGATGGGCGCGCGCCTCGCCGGTGCGGATTTTCACTACCTGCCGGTTAATGGGGCGGGCGGCTATCTGCCCGACCTCGATGCGGTTCCCGCCGATACCTTAGCGAACGCGAAGCTGCTGTGGGTCAACTATCCCAACAATCCGACCGGCGCGGTCGCCGACGCGGATTTCTACCAGTGCGCCGCCGATTTCTGCAACCAGCACGATCTGCTGCTGGCGTCGGACAATCCCTACGTCGAAGTGACTTACGACGGTTTCGTCGCCGGGAGCGCGCTCCAAGCCCGCGACGCCCTGAACTGCACCGTCGAGTTCATCTCGTTCTCGAAATCCTACAACATGGCGGGCTGGCGGCTCGGCGCGGCGGTCGGCTCGACCGCGGCGATCAAGACCCTGCTTCAAGTCAAGACCAACGTGGACAGCGGGCATTTCCGCCCGATCTACGACGCTGGCGTCGTCGCGCTGAGCCAAGTCTCCCGCCAGTGGATCGATCAGCGCAACGCCATCTACCAACGCCGCCGTGATCGCATTCTGGAAACCCTGCCGCAGATCGGGCTGAGCGCCGAGCCGCCAAAGGGATCGCTGTACGTCTGGGCGCATGTCGCCGACGGCGGTTTCGCCGATGGCGGCAGTTATGCCGAAGCCGCGCTGAATAACGCGAACGTTTCCGTCGCGCCGGGGCAGATTTACGGACCCGGCGGCATGAAAGATTTGCGCATTAGTGTCGGCATCAGTGACGAGCGGCTGGAAACAGCCCTTAATCGCTTAAAGTCGTGGTACGCCTCCCGGTGAGGCATAATTGAGACCCTATGGAACGTGAATTGATTCAACAGCGCGAACGCGCCTTTCTCGTCGGTTTGGGGCTGCGCGGCAGCCATCCGCTCTTGAGCATCGAAGACTCCCTGCGCGAGTTGCGCTTGCTCGCCGATACCGCCGGAATGGAGATCGTCGGCGAAATCTGGCAAAACGTCGGACACATCGACTCGGCAACTTTCGTCGGGTCGGGCAAAGTCGAAGAAATCAAAGAGGCGCTGCTTGTTTCCGAAGCGCAGGTCGTGATCTTCGACGACGAACTCTCGCCCCGCCACCAGCGCGAGTTGGAACAGCGCTTCGGCGAGGAAACCAAAGTTCTCGACCGCTCGGCGCTGATTCTCGACATCTTCGCCCAGCACGCCCGCACCCGTGAGGGGGCGCTTCAGGTCGAACTGGCGCAGTACGAATATCGCCTGCCCCGGCTCACCCGCGCGTGGACGCACCTCGCGCGGCAGGGCGGCGGCGCTTCCGGGCGCGGCGGCACGGGCGGCGTCGGCTTGCGTGGTCCCGGCGAGACCCAGCTTGAAGTTGACCGCCGCGACATTCGCCGCCGCATCAGCAAATTGAAAGTAGAAATCGAGAACGTCCGCGCGCATCGCAGCCGCCACCGCTCGCAGCGCGACCGCTCCGGCATCCCGCTGATCGCGTTGGTCGGCTACACCAACGCCGGAAAATCAACCCTGCTGCGCGCGCTCACTGGCGCGGACGTCTACATCGCCAACCAACTGTTCGCCACACTTGATCCGACCACGCGGAAGCTCAACCTTCCAACCGGGCGTCAGGCGTTGATCACCGATACGGTCGGCTTCATCCAAAAGCTGCCGACGACGCTGATCGCCGCTTTCCGGGCGACGCTTGAGGAGATCGCCGACGCCGACATCATCCTCGAAGTAGCGGAGGTCAACCACCCGAACGTCGTTCAGCATCTCGAAAGCGTCGAGGACACCCTCGCCGAGATCGACGTGCCGCCGGTGCCCCGCATTCTGGTCTGGAACAAGATTGACCAATGGGGCGACCAACCGCTGCCCCTGATTGATGATCCCGATCAATACGCGGCGGAAGTTGCGGTGTCGGCGACCGAGAACACGGGCTTGGATCAGCTGCTCGAAGCTATCGAGAGGGTGCTGGCATCGGCGCTCTATAAGGTCACGCTCAAGCTGCCCTACGAGCGCGGCGAACTGGTCTCGCAGCTGCACGAACTCGGTTCGGTGCAGAGCCAAAAGCACGTCGAAGACGGCATCTTGCTCACAGTACAACTTCCGTGCGCCATCTACGAACGCTTTAAAGAATATCGAGTCTAACTATGTTCAGACGGATTGATCGCTCCCCTACCCTCGCTCGCTGGCTCGAACAACTTTCGGCGACGCTCGCCAAGCAGCGCGGTTTGACCATCGTGATCGGCGTCGTGTTGGTCGCGATCAGCTTTGTCGTCCAGTTGATCAACGTCTACAACCCGTCGCAGACGCTCGACCTCATTTGGACGATCACGCATCACGTCGGGCTGCTGCTGGCGTTGATCGGTCTGCTGATCGTGGAACCACTGGGGCAGTAGCGATTATGGCGGCGTTTGAATACCGGGTTCTCAATACGAATGAGGAATTTGAGCAAGCACACGCACTGGAGATCGCTATTTGGGGGCTGCATCCGCGCGATGCCGTTCCGGTCAACCTGCTGCGCGCGCTGCAGCACAGCGGTGGATCGCTGTTAGGGGTGTACGACGACGCCACGCTGATCGGTATTGCGCTGGCGTTTCCCGCTCGCTGTGACCAGCGTTGGCTGCTGTGGTCGCACCTGACCGGGGTTGACCGTCGCTATCAGGGTCAGGGCATTGGCTACGCGCTCAAGTGTTATCAGCGCGACTGGGCACTCGCCAACGGCTTCGACGAAATGCGCTGGACGTTCGATCCGCTTCAGCGCGGCAATGCCAATTTCAACCTGAACCGGCTCGGCGCGATTGCCAACCGCTACTACGAGAATTTCTACGGCGTCATGGAAGACGAGATCAATAGCGCCGCCTCGCCTTCGGATCGAGTTGAGGCGATCTGGCGCCTGCGCGATCCACGCCTCGAAACACACTTGAACGCCTCGCCCCCGGCTGCCATCACGGGCAACATCCCCGCCCTGCTCAGCGATCAGGGACAACCAGTGCTGTCAGCGCTCGATCCAACCCAAGCACGGTATCAGGTGCAAATCCCGCGCCGCTTGAGCGAACTCCCCGATCCACTCGTCTGGCGCTTGGCGCTGCGCGAGGCGTTTGAGCGCGCATTTGCGAACGGCTACACCGCCGTGAGTTTCAGCGACGATAACGCCTATCTGCTAGAACGTATATGAAGGTTGCCTAAAAAGTCGGGCAAAAGATCAGCGGGTTGTCTTTTTGCTCTATCGGGTATTTGAAATATAATTTCACCAGCTTGTCCCCCGTTTTAATCTTGTGTTACGTTTGGAGGTTCTTTATGTCAACGCGAGCGCGGCTTATATCGTTGTTGCTGCTCCTGATTCTGGCGCTGTCGGCTGGTTCGGTCATGGCGCAAGACAAGACGGAGACTCCGTCTCCCCTCCCTGATCTCGGCGGACGCGAGATCACCATCGCGGTTGAGAACGCATACCCACCCTATAACTACATCGACGAGAACGGCGATGCGGTCGGTTGGGACTACGATACGTTCAACGACATCTGCAAACTGATCAACTGCACGCCGGTTTACCAGCAGATGGCATGGGACGGCATGCTGATCGCCGTCTCTCAGGGACAGGTGGACGTCGCGGCGGATGGCATCACCTACACTGCCGACCGCGCTGAGTCGGTCGATTTCTCCGACCTGTATCAGGCTTACGACGAGACTCTGCTCGTGCGCGGCGACGAAGACCGTTTCACCACCTCGGACGAACTGAAGGCGATCCCCGGCTTCTTGGTCGCCACCCAGATCGGCACCACTAACGAGATCACCGCCCACAATCTGTTTGGTCAGGACAACGTCAAGTCCTACGACACCTTTGGCGCGGCGATTGAAGCGCTGCTCAACAACGACGTCGACGCAGTCGTGGTCGACCGTCCTGCCGCTGAAGGCTACGAGGCGGCTCAGGGCGGCATGAAGACGCTCGATGAGTCGCTCGCCGGTACTGAGGGTCTTGCGTTCGCTTACCCCAAGGGCAGCGAATTCGTCGCGCCGATCAACGCGGCGATGGCAGCGCTCGAAGCCAGCGGTCGTTGGGATCAAATTTACACGCGCTGGTTCAACGAGCCTGACCTGCCCGACCTTAATGGTCAGGACCTGACGATTGCCGTCGAGAATGCTTACCCACCCTACAATTATATCGATGAGAACAACAATGCAGTCGGTTGGGACTACGACACCTTCACGGCAATCTGCAAGCGGCTCAACTGCGTAGCCGACTTCCAGCAGATGGCATGGGATGGTATGTTGATCGCCGTTTCTCAGGGACAGGTCGACGTTGCCGCCGACGGCATCACCTACACCGCCGACCGCGCTGAGTTGGTCGATTTCTCCGACTTGTATCAGGCTTACGACGAGACTCTGCTCGTCCGCGGCAATGAAGACCGCTTCACGACTTCCGACGAGTTGAAGGCGATCCCCGGCTTCTTGGTTGCCACTCAGATCGGCACGACCAACGAGATCACTGCCCATAACCTGTTCGGGCAAGATAACGTCAAGTCCTACGACACCTTCGGCGCGGCGGTTGAGGCGCTGCTCAACAACGACGTGGACGCGGTCGTCGTTGACCGTCCCGCTGCTGAGGGTTATGAGGCAGCGCAGGGCGGCATGAAGACGCTGTCCGAATCGCTTGCCGGGACGGAAGGGCTTGCCTTCGCGTATCCGAAGGGGAGCGCCTTCGTTGATCCCATTAATCAAGCGATGGCGGCGTTGCAAGCCGACGGTACGTGGGACGACATCTACCACAAATGGTTCGACTCACCAAGCAGCTAGCTAGAATTCGGGCATAAAGGAGGGCTTGGGCGCAACAACCTGAGCCTTCCTGCTTATCATTGACGGGAATCCTCATGACGCAACCCACCACCGCCGCGCAAGACTATCAACCACCACGTCAGTTCCTCAATGTGCGCGCCTTCTCACGCAATCTGATCGAGCGACGAAGCTGGTTTATCGGTTTTATCCTGCTCGACATACTCGTGATCTACGTGGTCGTCTCCAGCCCGGCTGTGACCGACGCTTGGAACTACATTTGGCCCGGCATCACCGTCACGGTCGAAATCACGATCATCTCTTTCATCTTGGCGACCGTGATCGGGTTGTTCATTGCGCTAGCGCGGGTCTCGCGCAACGTACTGATCTACAACACGGCAACGCTTTACGTGGAATTGTTTCGCGGGCTGCCCCTGCTCGTCATTATCCTGATCTTCTCGTTCGTCGTCACACCGGCATTCATTCAGTTTGCGGCGGGCATTCCAGCGCTCGACGACATCCTCCAGCGCGTCGCCGGGATCGACCCCAACGTGATCGACACGACGACTATCAGCATCCGCAACATCCCGGATACGACGCGCATCCTGTTCGCCTTCGCGCTGACTTACGGCGCCTTCATGTCTGAGGTGTTCCGCGCCGGTATCGAGAGTATCGGCAAGGGGCAGACCGAAGCCGCGCGCTCGCTCGGCATGAGCTACGTGCAGGCGATGCGCTACGTTATCATGCCGCAGGCGATTCGCAACGTGCTGCCTGCGATGGCGAACAACTTCGTCATGCTGCTTAAGGATACGTCGCTGGCGTCGGTAGTCGCGGTGCCGGAGATTTCCTACCTGACTCGCCAATATTCGAGCAATCGCTTTCGCTACCCGGAAGGTTTGCTTTGTTTGTCGCTGATTTACGCCAACCTGACCATCATCATGTCGCTAGGCGTGACCTATTTGGAATCCCGCTTGCAAGCGGATAAGCGGGAGGATTGACCAATGGCAGCCGAATCTGAGCCGATCATCAGCGTCCGCAATGCGACCAAGCACTTCGGGCGCGTTCACGCGCTCAACGACGTCAGCCTCGAAGTCCGACAGGGCGAAGTCGTCGTCATCATCGGACCCAGCGGATCGGGCAAGAGCACGCTGTTGCGCTGCATCAACCGGCTTGAGACCATTGACGAGGGCGAAATCTGGGTTGACGGCATCCACCTCACCCACAAGGCGACCAACATCAACCGCGTCCGTGAGGAAGTCGGAATGGTGTTCCAGTCGTTCAACCTATTCCCGAACTTGACGGCGCTCGGCAACGTGATGCTGGCTCAGCAGATTGTTCGCAAACGCGATAAGGACGAAGCCGAAGCCATCGCCCGCAAACAGTTGGAGAAAGTTGGCATTCCTGAAAAAGCCAACGTCTACCCGGCGAAACTCTCCGGTGGGCAGCAGCAGCGCGTCGCCATCGCCCGCGCGTTGGCGATGAATCCGAAGATCATGCTGTTCGACGAGCCGACTTCCGCGCTCGACCCGGAAATGATCAAAGAGGTGCTCGACGTAATGCTCGACCTCGCCAAAGAAGGCATGACGATGGTCGTCGTCACCCACGAGATGGGCTTTGCCCGTGCCGCCGCCGACCGCGTAATCTTCATGGATCAAGGCGTCAAACTGGCGGAGACGACCCCGCAAGCCTTGTTCGATAATCCCGAACACGAGCGACTCAAACTGTTCCTGAGCAAAATCCTCTAGAAACGACAAGGACGCACAAATGTGCGTCCTTACGCTGCCACATCACGCTTATATATGGTGATTGCACCCGCACGTCACGTATTGTAGGGGCACGGCATGGCGTGCCCGTGATATGAAGGGATAATCACCTTATATATTCACATCATAGCACAGGTGTTCCGGTTGGCAAGTTCACATTTGTCCACTTTTTCAGACGGTCAGTTTCCTAACTGCGCCCAATACAGATCCGGCGTGAACATGGTATGGACGTACAGCCGTAGGCTGGGTGTGAGCGTTAGCCCGGCGAGCGGCGCTGACAAATCGCTATAGAGCACGATCTCGACTTGATCGTTCGTGCAACCGCCATTCGTAAGGCAAACCTGCGGATCGACCCGCCCCACCATCCCGCGATTGCCCAGCGCATAAGCGAAATAGAGCATTCCATCCGCACCAAGCTGAAGCCCGGTCGTATTCTGCAAGCCGCTGACGAGGACGTGATTAGTCGGCTCGGCATCCGGCTCACCGGTCAGCAGCGCGTCGAGTGCATACCACTCAATCGAGCGCCGGGTGCTGCCGTAATTGGCGACGTAAACCGTCTTGTCGTCGTGGACAATGCCCATTGGCGCGGTCAAATCCTCGCGCACAACTTGATCGTCCCCGCCGCGGCTGACCAAATGAATCGAATTGCCCAGCAAGCTCGTGATGAGAAACTGCTGATCGTCGACGTAACTGATGCCCCAAGGAGTCTGGAAGTCGCCGATGATGGTCTCGACACCGCTGCGCGTCACCTTCGAGAACACGTTCGCCGCGTAATCCGGCACCCACAGGGTCAGATTATTGCTGGCATCCGCTTCGACGTAGAGCGACTGGGCATTCTTCACGCCGTAGATCAGCGTTCGTGTGTCGCCCGTCGTGTCGTCGATCTCGTAGACCGTCCCATCCCCCGAACAAGCGGTGTACAGTTTGCCGTTGAGCCACGCGATCCCGTTAGGGCGCTGGACGTTGCCAGTCAAGCGGGTCATGTTCTCTTGCGTCAGCGCTTGAAACGAGGCATTCGGCTCAAGTGTGACCGACGTCAAGGTGAGCGCCGTCGCTATCGGGGTGCTGATCAGCGGCGCGCTGGTCGCCGTCTTCGAGGGTGCAGGCGTCGGGGTTGTGGTACCGCTCTGCGCGTAGACCGCAGCGGCTGCCAGCAGTGTGATCGCGGCAGCGCAGAGGATCGTGATCGTTTTATTCATGCTTTTCTCATTTATCTAGCCTGACCAACAGGGACGGCGACAAAGAAGATCGTGCCGCTGCCCGGCGTGCTCTGCAACCACACTCTGCCCCGATGATTCTCGACCACCGCTTTGACTAAGCTCAAACCCAAGCCGGAGCCGCTGACGTGTTCGGTGCCCTTCTGCTTGGCGCGATAAAAGCGATCAAAGACGCGCGCTTGAAGCTCGCGGTCAATGCCGACGCCGGTATCTTCGACCGCGAAGATCATCTGTCCGTCTTCAAAGTCGACCCGCACTTCCACCCGTCCGCCGGACGGCGTGAATTTGATCGCGTTCTCGACCAGATTGATGATCGCGCGTTCGAACTGCTCGACGTCGCAGGTGAACTCCGGCAGCGAAGCCGGAACGTCGGCGCTGAGCGTGATTTTTCCGTCCACTGCCCGCTCGCGCAGTTCTTCGAAAGCATTCTCCACAATCCGCGTAGGATGGCACGATTCCAGCGACAACAGCCCTGATTTTAGCCGTTCGAGGTCGAGGATACCACGAATGATTCGCTCCATCCGCCGAAGCTGCTTGTCGATCTGCTGAACGGTCGTCCGCGCTTCCGCATTTTCAACGTCGGCGAGGTCTTCTTGCAGCAGGTCGAGGTTCATCATTGCCGCTTGCAACGGGTTCTTAAGGTCGTGACTGGTCATACGCACCATCTCGCTCTTGATGCGGTCAAGCTCCTTGAGTTGGGTCACGTCGTTGAGCACGGCTACCCAACCCTGAATCCGCTGCCGACCTAACCCCGTCAGCGAGCAAAGAAAGATGCGCTCGCCGTAAGCGACTTCGTAGGTATAAGCGTGCTGGCGCTTAACCTGCCGCATGACCGACAGTAAGCTCGTGGGCAGCACGTCGGGCGGAACAACTTGATATACCTTGTGGTCGATAGCGTCGTCGGCGAAGGAGAATAACGCCTTGACCGCCGGATTAGCAAAGATCAGCTTTAGGTCGCGGTCAACCGCCAGCACCGGATTCGCCGTGCTGTCGAGCACCGCCTCAAGCTGGCTGCGCGCGATTTCGACTTCCTGCGTCAATTCCGCCTGCTCCTTGAACAAGCGGTTGTGAACGATGGCAACTGCCGCCTGCGCGCCCAGCAATTCGAGCATGGTGACGTCCTCGCGCCAGAACAGCCGCCCGTGCCGCTGAGCCGCGACCACCATCAGCGCGCCAATCGCCTCGCCGCCGTGAATCAGCGGCGTGCAGATCAGCGATCCGAAGGTTTCCCGCGCGAACGGTAGGTCGTCGACGCCGCGCCATTCGCGGGCGTAGTCGTCAAGGTGGATCGATTGCAGCGTGCGCGTCACAGTTCGGGCGATGCCGTCGGGGGGCGCGGGCTGCACGCGCAGCGGGTTATTCGGCAGTTCATGGGCATAGGCAAGTTCCAGCCCACCCTTCGTGTCCAAAAAGACACCCACGCCGTCCGCGCTTAACAGATCGGCGGCAAGGGTCGCAATCTGGTTTAGCAGTTGATCGATCCCCGCCTGACTCGTGATCGCCACGTTGACCTTGCGAAGCGCTTCGACCTGCGCGTCCCGTTCCGCCAACGGGCTGATGATGTCTTGTCCCAGAATCGCAAAGCTGATCAGCAGCGCCGAAACCGCGCTGATGTTGATCGACAATGTGAAGACTTGCAGTTCAGGATTGAGAAAACCGAGGCTCTGCCCCACCACGAACAGCACGATCCCGACTTCCAACAGCCGCGACCGCAGCTTGCGCCGGTAGCGCGAGAGCACGTACAGCGTCGCCCAATCGAAGATCACGTAGAACACGACCAGCAGCGGCTGCGATTGAAAACTGAACTCGCCGTTGGCGATGGGCACAAACGACGACGGCGCGTTGGCGATGATCGACAGCAGCCGCGCGATCAGCAAGACGAGCAGACTCACCAATCCCAATGCGCGGAACCGGCGGGTATGCACCTTGACGATCACGGCGGTCAGGACGTAGATCGCTACGCTCGACCCGGTGAAACCTAACTCCATCAAGCCGATCAGTGGCTTGACCAGCGGCGACTGCGGATCGACCAGTGTCAAGCCCTGCGCCAACAGCGACCCACCGTTCCAGAGGATCACCAGTAGTAAAAACACTGCGAAGAATTGGTTGAGTTCTTTGCGAGCGTCGTTCCAGAGGATGATGACCAAGAATGCCAACGCTAGCGGCAGCATTACCGCGTTGATCAGCAGGGTGATAGCGTTTAGTCCGGTCATCTACCGGAGCACTCTCAGATGGTGTTTTGCGGAGTGATTGGCTGTTTCTCGAAGCGATAGCCAACCCGATGTTCGGTGAGGATGTAGACCGGCGCGCCAGCGTCGCGCTCAATTTTACGCCGAAGCTGGCTGATGTAGACGCGGGGATAGTACACGTCATCGATGTACTCACGTCCCCAAACTTGTTCCAGCAGGTCGCGCTGCGAGACGACGCGCCCGGCGTTCTCCATCAACACCGCCAGCAGTTTGAACTCGGTCGGCGTCAGGTGAACTTTCGCCCCTTTGACATACACCTGCCGTCGGTGCAAGTCGATGCTCAAGTAGCCGTCGTCGTAGCGCTGTTCGGTCTCAGGCGCCGCCATTTGCGCGCGCCGCAGCAGCGCGGCGACGCGGGCGACGAACTCGTTCAGGCGTACTGGCTTGGCGAGATACTCGTCCGCCCCGGCGTTTAGCCCCTCGATAATGTCCTCTTCGGTGATCGCCTGTGCCGAGAGCATCATGACCGGCGTATCGGAAACCTCACGAATCCGTCGGCAAACCGTCAGCCCATCCAACCCATCAGGCATGATAATATCTAAGATAACGAGATCAGGATGTTCCGAATGAAAGGCGCGAATCGCATCTAAACCGTTTTGGCAGACGACAACGTCGTAGCCATCCCGTTTGAGCTTACGGCTAAGCGCATCTCGAATTGCCTGTTCGTCGTCAACAATCATCACGTTCATGATCTCAGTGTAACATTGGCTGAGATTCGGGACAATAGGGTGATCTGTCCTATCGTGAGTGTCAAGCTATAATGTTCAGTAGAGTAGCTTCAAAAGAAAGGTAGCGGATGGCAAAGCACCGCATGACAATGCACACAGCGCCTCGGAGTCGCGGCTTATTGGCGCTGCTGGTCTTGCTCGCTGTGATCGTGAGTGCCTGCAATTTGAGCGGTGCTCCATCCGAAGAGCAGATTGCTCAAACCGATACGGCGTTAGCGACCGTACCACCGACGCGCACGCCCCCGTCTACCAGCGGCATACCGACGACCGTCCCGGTGACGCAGGTCTCCAACTTGCCGACCTTTATCTTCCCGACCTCGATCATCGTCGTGCCCACCGGTATCCCACCGCAGGTTTTCCCGTCGAGCACGCCGCTGCCGGTCAGCATCGTAATCTTGTCGCCGGTCTCCGGCAACGTGGTCGCGGGCAACGTGCAGATTTTGGGTTCTGCGATTCACCCGCAGTTCCTCCAGTATCAAGTCGAATTTGGTCCCGACCCCAACCCCGGCAATCTCTGGTTCCCGGCGACCAGCGCCATCACCAGCCCGGTCTTGAATGGTCTGCTTGGCATCTGGAACACGACTACCGTTCAGGACAGCCGCTATCAACTGCGGTTGCGAGTTTACCTCCGTGACGGCACCCTCTTGACCACCGTCATCGGCAACATCGCCGTCCAGAACCGAATCAACACGCCCATTCCATCCCAGACGCCCAACATTCCGCGCCCGATTGCCGCCTTCACGCAAGATAAGGCGTCAGGCAACGTGCCGCTGACGGTTCAGTTCGGCAACCAATCGACCGGCACGATTAACTCGCTGGTCTGGAACTTCGGCGACGGCAACAGCAGTTCCGAAGTTAATCCGAACCATACCTTCGGTGCACCGGGGCTGTACACCGTAACCCTCACCGTCAACGGACCCGGCGGATCGTCGAACGTGACCCGGCAAATCAACGTCACCAGCCCGACCGCGCCAGTTGCCGGTTTTACACAGGATCGGACGGCTGGCGTCGCGCCGCTGACGGTGCAGTTCGCCGACCAATCCAGCGGCACAGTCACCAGCTACCTATGGAACTTCAGCGACGGTTCAACCACGACCGAGCGCAATCCCGTGCATACCTTCACCACGCCGGGGACTTACAACGTGTTCTTGACCGTGACCGGACCCGGCGGTTCGTCGAGCGTGACGCGCCAGATCACCGTCAACAGCGTGATCCCACCGACGGCAACGCCGACAGCGACTTTTACGCCAACCTTTACACCGTCGCCCACCAATACGGCAACGGCGACCACAACTTTCACGGATACGCCCGTCGCTAGCGATACGCCGATCCCATTCGCAACCGAGACGCCTATCGCGCCGAGCGCGACTTACACCGAGACGACGACCGTCATCCCGCCGACGGCGACCTTTACGGATACCGCTACAGCGACGGAAATTCCGCCGACCGCAACCTTCACGCCGACCGAAATCCCGGCGCCGCAAGCGCTGTTCAGCGCCAGTGGTGTTCTCAACGATCCGCTGTCGGTACAGTTCACCAACCAGTCGACGGGCGACATCACCGCTTATCTGTGGGACTTCGGCGACGGCACAACTTCCAGCGAACAGAATCCGCTGCACACCTACGCCGGCGACGGCACCTATACCGTGACCCTCACCGTCGGCATTGCCGATGGACGCACGGACAGTCACAGCGAGGACGTGACCGTCGCTACGCCGCTCCACGCCGCCTTCAGCGCTCAACCGAACGGATTGGACGTGCAGTTCACCAACCAGTCGACCGGTGCTGTCGCCAGCGTGACGTGGGACTTCGGCGATGGCGCGACCTCGAACGAGGTCAGTCCGCTGCATACCTACGCTGGCAGCGGCACCTACACCGTCACATTGACGATTGGCAGCGCCGACGGTCGCAGCGATCAGACCAGCCAGCAGGTGACGGTTGCCGCGCCGCTGGTCGCGGGTTTCAGCGCCCAGCCGAATGGTCTCGACGTCCAGTTCACAAACCAGTCGACCGGCGACGTCACCAGCGTGACGTGGGACTTCGGCGACGGCACGACCTCGACTGACGTCAGTCCGCTGCATACCTACGCTGGCGGCGGCACCTACGCCGTGACCCTGACCATCGGCGCTGCCGACGGTCGCAGCAATCAGACCAGCCAACAAGTGACAGTGGCTTCGCCGCTGGTCGCGGGCTTCAGCGCCCAGCCTAACGGTCTCGACGTCCAGTTCACCAACCAGTCGACCGGCGACGTCGCCAGCGTGACGTGGGACTTCGGCGACGGCGCGACTTCGAACGAGGTCAGTCCGCTCCACACCTATCCCGGTGGCGGGACTTACGCCGTGACCCTGACCATCGGCAGCGCCGACGGTCGCAGCAATCAGACCAGCCAACAGGTGACAGTGGCTTCGCCGCTGGTCGCGGGCTTCAGCGCCCAGCCGAACGGTCTCGACGTCCAGTTCACTAACCAGTCGACCGGCGACGTCGCCAGCGTGACGTGGGACTTCGGCGACGGCACGACTTCGACTGACGTCAGTCCGCTGCATACTTATGCTGGCGGCGGCACCTACACCGTCACATTGACGATCGGCAGCGCCGACGGTCGCAGCAATCAGACCAGCCAGCAGGTGACAGTCGCCGCCCCGTTGGTCGCGGGCTTCAGCGCTCAGCCGAACGGTCTCGAAGTCCAGTTCACGAACCAATCGACCGGCGACGTCGCCAGCGTGACGTGGGACTTCGGCGACGGTGCGACCTCGAACGAGGTCAGTCCGCTCCACACCTATCCCGGTGGCGGGACTTACGCCGTGACCCTGACCATCGGCAGCGCCGACGGTCGCAGCAATCAGACCAGCCAACAAGTGACAGTGGCTGCGCCGCTGGTCGCGGGCTTCAGCGCCCAGCCGAACGGTCTCGACGTCCAGTTCACGAACCAATCGACCGGCGACGTCGCCAGCGTGACGTGGGACTTCGGCGACGGTGCGACTTCGAACGAGGTCAGTCCGCTCCACACCTATCCCGGTGGCGGGACTTACGCCGTGACCCTGACCATCGGCAGCGCCGACGGTCGCAGCAATCAGACCAGCCAACAGGTGACAGTGGCTTCGCCGCTGGTCGCGGGCTTCAGCGCCCAGCCGAACGGTCTCGACGTCCAGTTCACGAACCAATCGACCGGCGACGTCGCCAGCGTGACGTGGGACTTCGGCGACGGTGCGACTTCGAACGAGGTCAGTCCGCTCCACACCTACGCCGGTGGCGGCACCTACGCCGTGACCCTGACCATCGGCAGCGCCGACGGTCGCAGCAATCAGACCAGCCAACAGGTGACAGTGGCTTCGCCGCTGGTCGCGGGCTTCAGCGCCCAGCCTAACGGTCTCGACGTCCAGTTCACGAACCAATCGACCGGCGACGTCGCCAGCGTGACGTGGGACTTCGGCGACGGCGCAACTTCGAATGAGGTCAGTCCGCTCCACACCTATCCCGGCGGCGGCACCTACACCGTCACATTGACGATTGGCAGCGCCGACGGGCGCAGCAATCAGACCAGCCAACAGGTGATGGTCGCCGCAGCCTTGCACGCCGACTTCACCACGCAGGTCAACGGTTTGGACGTCCAGTTCGCCAGCCAGTCGACCGGCGACATCGTCGCCTTTATGTGGGACTTCGGCGATGGCGCGACTTCCAACGAACAAAATCCGCTGCACACCTACCCCGGCGGCGGCACCTATACCGTGACGCTGACGGTCGGTAGCGCCGACGGGCGCAGCGACAGCCGCACCCTCGACGTGACGGTCGCCGCGCCGGTGACGGCGCAGTTCTCGTCGCAAGTCGCGGGCTTGAACGTCCAGTTCACGGATCAGTCATCCGGTCCGGTCGTCGGCTATCTATGGGACTTCGGCGACGGTACGACCGCGACTGAACAAAATCCGCTGCATTCGTATCCGGCAATTGGCACCTATACGGTCAGCCTCACCGTGACCGACGCGAACGGCGGCAGCGCGAACACCAGTGCCGACGTCAGCCTTACCGAGCCGCCGCAGACCCTGCCGCATCAAACGCAGGTCGATACCACGCCGATTCTGCCAGACATCAATGCGCTGGCGGGCAGCCTAAGTAACATCTACCAAGCCGGACTCAACAACGGCAAGCAGGCGACGGTCTTCGCCAAGGCGGGCGACAGCATCTTCACCCAGCCAAACATCCTCAGCCCCTTCGCCACCGCCGGGCAGTACGCACTCAACGGCAATGAGGATTTGCAGTCGGTCATCGACTGGTTTAACCAGACCGACCTCAACGGCACGACTAGCTTCAACCGGCTGGGGATTGCGGTCAACCCGAATTGGACAGCGCAAGACCTGCTCGGTCCAAACAATGCCGATCCGTCGGTCTGCAACGGCGGCGAGTCGCCGCTCGCCTGCGAGCTGCGGATCACGCAGCCGGCGATCATGTTCGTCGCCATCGGGCAAAGTGATGCCAACAACGGCACCAATCCGAACGCCTTCTCGAACACGCTCACCCAAATCGTCGGCACGATTTCATCCAATGGGACGATCCCGGTGCTGCTGACCATTCCTGACGACGGCTCAAATCCGGCGCTGTCCGCGATCAACGATGCGATCATCACCGTCGCCAACCAAAACAGCGTGCCGCTGCTCAATGCCGCGCGCGCGCTGAACGAACTGCCGAACCCGGCGCTCAACGCAGCGCCGAGCGGCGCGGGCGACCTCAGCGCTGATGCCGTCAATAACTTTGGCGTGAACGCGCTCAATCTCGACCTCTTGCGCGTCTTCGCCGCCATGCGTAACATCATCGGCATCAATCCGTAGCCGCAGCGGGGACAGTCTCGTAGGGGCGCACAGCCGTGCGCCCCTACGAGGCAAATCGAATGGAGTTGTGCAATTGAAGTTGTGGCAAATCGTGTGCCTCTGCGCCAGCCTGTGCCTACTGCTCGTCGCGGGCTGCACTGCGACCGAAGATTCGTCGTCGCTGCTGGTCTCGCTGGTGGTCGACGGTCAGGAGCGCAGCTACCCGCAGTCGATGGCGATCACCGTCGGCGAGTTTCTACGCCAAGCGAACGTCGATCTCGGCGCGCTCGACGAGGTGACGCCGCCGCTGTTCACACAGATTAGCGACGGAATGCGCGTCACGGTGACCCGCGTCCAAGAGACGCAAGAATGCGCGAATCAAGAAATACCGTTCAAAGAAAATCGCATCCCCAACGAGAGCTTGCAGCCCGGCGACGAACGGGTCGCGCAGCCGGGTCAGAGCGGCGTCGAAGAAATCTGCTACCGCATCTCCATCCGCGACGGCGCGCGCCGAGACTCCGGTGCCGATCCGCACCACCGTGATCACTGCCGCGCAGGACGCGATTATCTACGTCGGACCGACCGGGCAGCTTGACTCCGTGCCCATTGAGGGGTCGCTCGCCTACGTCAGCAACGGTAATGCGTGGATCATGCGCGGTGTCAGTTCCAACAAGCGCCTGCTGACGACCACCGGCGACCTCGACAATCACGTCTTTGCACTGACCTCGAACGGGCGTGAACTGCTCTTTAGCCGTGAATCGACCGATCCTGATACCTTCTTCAATCAATTGTGGCTGATCAACGACACGACCAACGCCAACGCCGAGCCGATTGTCCTGCGTCCCGAAAACGTGCTCTATGCCGACTGGGTGCCCGGTCAGGAAGACACGATCAGCTACTCCAGCGGCGAGATCACCGACAACAGCCCCGGCTGGCAAGCCTACAATGACCTCTGGTTGATGCGGATCGACCCCGCCAGCGGCGAATCGCTCAACGCCCGCCAACTGGTGGATCGCTCGAGTGGCTGGCTCAATAGCTGGTGGGGAACCGTCTTCCAGTGGTCGCCCGACGGCAGTAAGCTGGCATGGGTGCGCGCCAACTCGATGGGCTTGGTTAACACCGACACCGGCGAATTTGATACGCTGCTGACCTATAAAGTCTTCACCAATCGCCAGCCTTGGTCGTGGCGCGCCGACGTATCATGGTCGCCCGACGAGAGCTTGATCCTGACGACGGTTCACGGGTTGCCAATTGGCAGCGAACCCGCCGAGTCCAGCCCCGCCTTCGACGTCGCCGTCACCGCGACCGATGGCTCGTTCAGCGCTGACGTGGTTCAAAATGCTGGCATTTGGTCGAAGCCGCGCTATTCGCCCTTGAGCAATACGCCAGCGGGCGAAACCGGCTACATCGCCTACCTGCGCGCCCGCGACCTCGCTAACAGCATCAGCGCCTCGGCGGAATATGACCTCGTCGTCGCCGACCGCGACGGCAGCAATGCCCGCGTCGTCTATCCAGCCGCCGGTCAGCCGGGGATCACCGCCAACGCCCCCTACTTCACATGGAATCCATCGGGCACGCAGATCGCCTTCATCTACGGCGGCAATCTGTGGGTGGTCGACGTCGAGTCCGGGGTCGCCCATCAACTGACCTTGGATCGCGGCGCATCCAACCCCGTCTGGACACAATGAGGCGACAGTTTTTCATCCTCGTGATCGCGCTGGTCGTGCTGGCGGGAAGCGTCACCGCTGCCGCAGCCACCCTCCGCCAGCGCGACGACGATCTGCGCGGCTACGTCGATCCGGTGCAGACCGCCGACCTACCCTATCGGCAACCGCTGCTGGGCGTCAACGCCGAATTGACGCAGTACGATCCGAGCACGCTCGCGCAGCAGCTTGACCTTATGCGGCAGGCGCGGGTCACATGGGTGCGCCAGTTCTTCCGCTGGGATGAGATCGAGCCACAGCCCGGTGTCTACCAGTGGGATCAGTGGGACACCATCGTCCAGCCCTTCACGGCGAACGCCGATCTCAAGCTGGTCGCCGTGCTAGTGAACTCGCCCGCATGGGCGCGCGAAGCCGCCAACAACTCCGCCCCACCGACCGATCCGGCAGACTTCGCCGCGTTCGCCCGCGCTTTCGCCGAACGCTACGGCAGCACGATTGACGTCTATCAGGTCTGGGATGAGCCGAATTTGGGCGAAGCATGGGGCGGCGATCCGCAGCCTGCCGACTATCTCGCCCTGCTCACTGCCGGATACAGTGCCATTCACGGCGCGGACAGCACCGCCACCGTGATCGCGGCAGGACTCGCGCCGACCATCGAAACCGGACCCGCCAACCTCAGTGACGTCGACTACCTGAACGACCTCTACGCGCTCGGCGCAGCGTCGTACATGGACGCGGTCGGCGCGAAGCCGTTTGGCTTCAATTCAGCGCCGGATGACCGCACCGTCCGCGCCGACACGCTCAATTTCTCGCGCTTGGTCACCTTGCGCGAGGTCATGACGGAGCACGGCGACAGCGGCAAAGCGCTCTGGCTCAGCAGTTGGGGCTGGAACAGCCTGCCCGCTGATTGGTCGGGCGCGCCGTCGATCTGGGGCAGCGTGACCGCCGATCAGCAGGTCGGCTACACGCTGGCGGCGCTGGATCGCATCGAGCGAGAGCTGCCCTACGTCGCTGGCGCGATCCTGTACCACTGGCAGCCCGATCTCCCGCCGGACGATCCGCATTGGGGTTTCGCGCTGATCGATTCGACCGGAAATCCAACGCCGCTGTGGTCAGCGCTGGCGGCACGACCACAGCCATCCGCCGCCGCCGATGGACTGTTTTTCCCGGCAAACGCCTACGCCCACTACAGCGGAGTCTGGACGTTCGGCGCGCTGGGCGCGGACATCGGTTGGGTGCAGGACAGCCAGCTTGACTTCACGTTTCAAGGAAGCGATCTCGCGCTGCTGCTGCGTCAAGGGGACTACGTCGCTCTGCTCTACGTCACCATCGACGGGAAGCCCGCTAACGCCCTTCCTTACGATGCCGACGGCAACAGCTTCATCAACCTGACCAGCGGCGACCAGCAGCCGCACACCAGCCTCGTCACCGTCGCCCACAATCTTGGGGCGGGGATGCACACGCTCCACCTCACGGCGGATCGCGGCTGGGATCGCTGGGCGCTGGCGGGATTTGCCGTCAGTTCCGGCGACCTCGCCGCGCCTTACGACAATCAGATCGCCGTTGCCAGCTTCACAGCAGTGATCGCCGGGCTTGCCTCGGTCGTGACCGCGCTGCGCTTCAACTGGCAGCCGCTGCTGAGGCGAACCATCCGCTTGTGGGATCGGCTGGGCGGCGTTGGACAGATCGCCGTCAGCGTGATCACGTCGCTGGCGCTGATGATCGGAATGCTGCTGACGTGGAGCGACTCGGTGCCAGCGCTGTTCCGACGCGAACCCGTTCAGCTTGGACTGGCGATCCTCACCGCCGGGCTGATCTACCTCCAGCCACACCTGCTGATCACGTTGGCAGCGCTGGTCGTCCTGTTCGTGATCGTTTATCACCGCGTCGATCTCGGCTTGACGCTGACGATCTTCTACGCGCCCTTCTTCCTGTTTCCGGTCGAACTCTACAAGTTCGCCTTCCCGATGTCCGAATTGCTCATCCTGCTGACCGGAGCGGCGTGGCTGCTGCGCACGCTCGCCGGATGGGGGCGCTCACGCCAGAGTGCCGCCCATTTCGCAGCGCCGTCGATCTTCGCACGCCTGACGGCGCTCGACGCGGGGGCGGCGGCGTGGGTTGTTCTCGGCGCGATCTCGCTGGCATGGGCGGATCAGCGCGGCGCGGCGCTCACCGAACTGCGCACGCTGATCCTCGAACCCAGCCTGTTTTACCTGATCGTGCGCGCGACCATCCACGACCGGCGAGCGCTGCTGCGCTTGGTCGACGCGCTCTTGATCGCCGGGGCGCTGGTCGCGCTGATCGGGCTAGTCCAGTTCGCCAACGGCGACGCCATTATCACCGCCGAAGCGGGCGCGCGGCGGCTCGCCAGCGTCTACGGATCGCCCAACAACGTCGGCTTGTTCCTCGGTCGCTGTATCCCCTTCCTACTGGCGTTCGTGCTCGTGCGCGTCGATTCACGCCGACGCCTGCTCGCAGGCAGCGCGCTGGTGATCGTGCTGATCGCCGCGCTGCTCAGCCAGAGCGCGGGCGCGCTGTTCATCGGCATCCCGGCAGCGGTTGCGGCGGTGCTGCTGCTGCTCTTAGGCAAGCGCAGCATTCTGGCGATCTTCGGCTTGCTCGGCATTGGCGCGGTCGGCGCGGCGGTCGCGCTGCGCTCGGAGCGCTTCGCCCACGTGCTCGATTTCAGTGAAGGGACGAATTTCTTTCGCATCCGCGTCTGGCAGAGCGCGCTAGAGATGATCCACGACCACCCGATCACCGGGTTGGGACTCGAC
Organism: uncultured Chloroflexia bacterium; assembly: GCA_963826685.1. Taxonomy (GTDB): domain Bacteria; phylum Chloroflexota; class Anaerolineae; order Aggregatilineales; family Phototrophicaceae; genus Flexifilum. Next base: position 1,215,449 of record CAWGYC010000017.1, read on the forward strand.
CAGTTCCTTTACGCCTATCGCGGACGCTACATCCTGCCCGATGCGTGGCAGGAACCGAATTTGTCGCATCCGCACGACTTCCTGCTCGATTGGTGGGTACGGTTGGGCATCGGCGGCGTGATCGTGTTCGCGTGGCTTCAGATCGCCTTCTGGCGACGCGCGTTTACCCTCTACCACCGCGTCAAACGCGATCCGCTGGCGCTCGCCCTCGTCGTCGGCGCGATGGGCAGCATGATCAATCTGCTGGCGCACGGCTTGGTCGATAACAGCGTTTTCGTCAACGATTTGGCTTACGTTTTCGTCCTGCTGCTCGGCGTCGTCGCCACGCTCTCGTCCGTGCCTGAGGCAGAATGAGTTGGCATCTGCGTCGCCTGATCTGGTAAACTCTGCTGCGGCTTTTTCTGCGAACAAAAGGGGTGGACATTGCGCGTATTGATCACGGGTGCCGCTGGCTTCATCGGCTCGCATTTGAGCGACCGTTTCCTCGCGGAAGGGCACAGCGTCATCGGCATGGATAATCTGATCACCGGCAACGTGCGGAACATCGCCCATCTTGCCGGAAATTCCCGATTTCTGTTCGTCAAGCACGACGTGACCAACTACATCTACGTCCGCGACCCGCTTGACGCAGTGCTGCATTTCGCCTCGCCCGCCAGCCCAATTGACTACCTCAAGTATCCCATCCAAACGCTGAAGGTCGGCGCGTTGGGGACGCACAACGCGCTCGGTTTGGCGCTGGCAAAGGGTGCGCGCTTCCTGATCGCCTCGACCTCCGAGGTATACGGCGATCCGCTCCAGCACCCGCAGCGCGAGGATTACGCCGGTAACGTCGACCCGATTGGTCCACGTGGTGTCTACGACGAAGCCAAACGCTACGCCGAAGCGCTGACGATGGCGTATCACCGCGCGCAAGGCGTGGATACGCGCATCGTCCGCATCTTCAACACCTACGGACCGCGAATGCGCCTTGACGACGGGCGGGTCGTGCCCAACTTCATCGGTCAAGCGCTGCGCGGCGAGCCGCTGACTGTCTACGGCGACGGATCGCAAACGCGCAGCTTCCAGTTCGTCGACGATCTGGTCGAAGGCGTCTACCGTCTGCTGATGAGCAATTACAACGAGCCGGTGAACATCGGCACGCAGGAAGAGATGACCATTCTCGACTTCGCGCAGCAGGTCAATCTGCTCACCGGCAATCAGGCAGGGATCGTCTTCAAAGAGCAAGATCGCATCAAGGGAGACCCGCAGACCCGCCGTCCCGACTCGACTCGTGCCCGTGAGGTGTTGGATTGGCAGTCGAGCATCCCGTTGAGTGTGGGGCTGCCGAAAACGATTGACTATTTCCGCGAGGTGGTGTGACCCGACTCGCAGCACGCAGCCTGCCGCCAGCCCTCGTCTGGCTGGCGCTGGCAGCGCTGGCTGGCATTCTAGCGGCAACTCAAGCCGCTGCCGTGACCTTGATGGTCTTCGCCATCGCCGCGTTTGCACTCCTCGGCGCGATCACTCCCTTGAGTGTGCTCGGCATTCTGCTGATCGTCGCCCCGCTCCGGGCGTTGATCGCCACCGAAGCGTCGTTTCAGCTTCCGCTCGACGTGGGACAAATCGCCCTAGTTGCCCTGATCGGCTTCTGGCTGGTCGATCACGTCGCCCGTAAACAGGCACTGCCGCGACCGCGCCGGACACCGCTCTACCTCCCGTTGATCGGCTTCATCGCTGCGACCGGAATCACCGCCTTCAACGCGCTCTCGCTCGGCGCGTGGCTCAGCGAGTGGCTGAAGTGGGTGCAGATGCTGCTGCTGATCGTGATCTGCCTCAACCTCGGCGCGTGGGAGTGGTTGATCTTCGCGCTCGTCCTTTCCGGCGCAGCGAATGCGCTGGTCGGCATTTATGAGTATTACGGCGGCAGCGGCGCGCTCCACCTCTTGATTGACGGCGTTCACTTTCGCGCCTTCGGCACCTTCGGTCAACCTAATCCTTTTGGCGGCTTTATGGGCTTGCTCGCTCCAGTCGCGCTGATGGCAACGCTTGGCTACGGCTATCGCCTGTGGCGCAGGTGGCGCGCTCAGCACAGCCTGCCCGTGATTACGCTTGCCGCTGCCCTGTTTTATGCCGCCGCCTCCGCTCTGCTCTGTGTCGGCATTTATTTCTCGTGGAGTCGCGGATCATGGCTCGGCTTTGCCGCAGCGCTGGGCGCGATGTTGTTCGCCCTGCCGCGCAAATGGTGGTACGGCGCAAGCGTTGCCGCCGTCCTCGCCGGGATCGTGGTGCTGCTCTGGATCAGCGGGACGCTGCCCGCGTCGGTCATCGCCCGTGTCGAGAGCGCGACCGACGAGATCGTCGCCGTCAGCGACGTGCGCGGCGTCGACATTACAGCGGCGAACTTCGCCAACGTCGAGCGACTCGCCCATTGGCAAGCCGCGCTCAACATGGGGCGCTCGAATTTCTGGTTCGGCGTCGGTTTCGGCAACTATGAAACGGCTTACCCGCAGTACAATCTACTCAACTGGCGGCTCGCGCTCGGTCATGCCCACAATTACTACTTGAATGTTTTTGCAGAGGCTGGCATGATTGGACTGATCAGTTACATTGGCTTGTGGATCAGCGTAATCGCTGTGACGTGGCGCGCTCGCCGCCACCCTGATCCGTTAGCGCGGCTGATCGTCGTCGGCTTGCTCGGCACATGGACGTATCTCGCCGTCCACAGCCTGACCGACAACCTGTACGTCAACAACCTGTTCTTGCATCTCGGAGTGCTGCTCGGCGTTCTCGCCGTGCTAGGGAATATTGAATGCGTGAGGATGGAATGAGTCAATCGAGTACCGTCAAGGCGAACCGGATCGGCATTCGCAATCCGTTGAACGGTCCCATCTATGCTCTTGCCAATCGCATCGGCGGCAGCAAAGCCAAAGAGGTCGAGCGCTTTCTCAAGTTCGCCACCGTCGGCACGACCGGCGCGGTGATCGACTCTGGCACCTTGTTCATCTTGCAAGCGACCATTCTCCCTCCCACCTTGCAAAACCCGGACTGGAACGTCGCTATCGCTTCGACCATCGCCTTCGTCGCGGCGATCACAAGCAACTTCTTCTGGAACCGGTTGTGGACTTATCCCGACTCGCGCACGCGCTCGTGGCGGCGGCAGATGACCCAATTCGGCATGGTCAGTTTCGTCGGTTGGGTCGGGCGCACCATCTGGATCACCGCCGCGCACGAGCCGGTCGGTCACGCGCTGATGCCAATCCTCCTACCGCTGATCCAAGTCCAGCGCCCCGGCTACCTCCCGACGCCCACCGCCGAAGCGAAACTCGGCTCGATGGCGACGTGGTTCGTCGGCGTGATCGTCGTCATGATCTGGAATTTCATCGTCAACCGCCTCTGGACTTACAACGACGTGGATTAGAATAAGTGCTGAGTACCGGGTACCGAGTACTGAGTAAAAACCCACCCTATGGGCAAAATAAGCGAATAGCGGACACGTTTTGTAGGGGCGTTCAATTGAACGCCCCTACGACTCACGCTCCCAGTACAAGCAGCCATCGGAAGGATATCTGTCCTTGACTTAGTCCTCAGTCCTCAGCACTCAGCACTGGCGCGTAGCGCTCGACTACACGCCTGCCTATGAGCAAGGCGGCGGCATCGGGCGCTACGTCCGCGAGTTGGTCGCCGCGCTCGCCCGCCAGCCCGCTGAGTTTGACTATCGCCTGTTCGTCTCCGGCGCGGATCAACTGCCGCCGCTGCCGGGTTCGAACTTCCGCTGGTGCCCTACCCGGGTCAGTCCGCGCTGGCTGGCGCGAATTTGGGGGCGTGCCCGCCTCCCACTCCCGGTTGAGGTCTTCACCGGCACGATTGATCTTTACCACGCCACCGATTTCGTCTTACCGCCGACGCGCGCGCGCCACACCCTACTGACGGTTCACGACCTGTCGTTCGTGCGCGTCCCGGAGACCGCCAGCCCCGGCCTCAAAGCCTATCTCGACGCGGCTGTTCCGCGCTCGGTACGTCGCGCCGATCACATCCTCGCCAATTCGCAGGCGACCAAAGACGATCTCGTCACGCTGTACGGCACATCCGCCGACAAAATCACCGTGCTGCTCAGCGGCGTCGACGCGCGCTTCCAGCCCACCGACGACCCCGTCGTTCGTCAGAAGTACGCCCTGCCCGACCGCCCCTATCTGTTCTCGGTCGGCACCGTCCAGCCGCGCAAGAACTACATCCGCTTGATTCAGGCGTTGGCTGCCTTACGACAGCAAGGGCACGATCTCGATCTCGTGATCGCCGGGGGCAAAGGCTGGCTCGACGATCCAATCCACGCCGCGATCCAATCGCTGAAGCTCGGTGATCATGTCCACCTGATCGGCTTCGCGGATGACATCGACCTGCCCGCGCTCTACAGCGCCGCGCTGATCACCGCCGTGCCCTCGCTGTATGAGGGCTTCGGCATCCCGGTGCTGGAGTCGATGGCGTGCGGGACGCCGGTCGTCACCTCGACCGTCTCGTCGCTGCCCGAAGTCGCCGGGGACGCCGCCTTGATGGTCGATCCGACCAACCTTGACGCGCTCATCGCCGCGCTGGATCGCTTGATCAGCAGCGAAACGCTCCGCCACGACCTCACTACGCGCGGACTTGTCCGCGCCCGCACCTTCACGTGGGAACGCTCTGCTCAGCAGTTGAACGATCTCTATCGCCGCCTGTTGGCGTCGTAGTCTACCGCTTTCTAACTACGATCTTGAGTTTTTGCTATAATTCGTAAATATGTTGATATAGGTAAAGGGAATAAGATGACGCGCAGGTTTACGATTGACCCGACTAAACCGTTCTTCATCTTTGACACGGCTGGCGAATGGCACGCGACCGCACTTGGTTGGTACATCTTCGACGCGCGCGGCGATTACGTCGGCTTCATCCGCAACGAGGGCTACGACGTCTACACCACATCCGGCGAATGGATCGGCAACATTTACAAGGATGGGCGCATCATCCGCTACCGCAGCGCGGACCGCCCGCCGCTGCTCAAGAAACTACCGCCGAAACCGCCGAAGCCAAAACTCCCTCCGCGCGCGCCGCTGGCACCGATCCCCGGCGATCTCGGCTACAGCAAGATCGACGTGCTCGACTGGGATCCGGAGATTTTTAAGCGCATCTCCGACCTAATCCCCGACGCGGGAGAGGAGTAATTCGTGCGTGAACAAAAGCGCATCGCGGACTCGTGTTTCACGCTCAGTGCCTTGATGGGTCCGCAAGATGCGAACTCGCACGGCAACGTTCACGGCGGCGTGATTATGAAGATGGTTGACGAAGCGGGCGCGCTGGTCGCCATGCGTCACGCCGGAAGTCTGGTTGTGACGGTCGCCGTCGACTCGATGACCTTCATGGAGCCGATTCGGATCGGGCATCTCGTCATGTGCAAAGCTGAACTGACTTACGTCGGACGCACGTCGCTGGAAGCGCGGGTCGAGGTCATCACCGAAAATCCCCTTCGCAGTGAACCCAAGACGACCAATATCGGTTACGTCGTCTATGTCGCCATTGACGGGAACGGGACTCCAACTGAAGTTCCCGAATTGATCTACGAGACGCCAGAGCAGCTTCAGCGCGCGGAACAAGCCAAGCAGCGGCAGGCGTATCGCAAGCAGCAGCGCGATTTGGAAAAAGCGTGACCGACAACATCGAGCCGGAACCAACCAGCGCCGACCTCGCCGACATGCAGAGTTCAACGCTGCTGCGGATTCTAAACGATGCCGGGGCGCAGCGCATTCTAACCGCGCCCGCGCCCGACTCCGGTTTGTCGGATGCGCCGCCTTACCCGTTCATGGCGGTCGTCGGGCAGTTCGAGATGCGAATCGCTCTGCTGCTCGCCGTGATCAATCCGGCGGTCGGCGGCGTGCTGCTGATCGGTCCGCGCGGCACCGGCAAGACCACGACCGTCCGCAGCTTGACCGGGATTCTCCCCGATGTCGAAGTCAGCGATTGCGAAGATGGCGCGCTCCCGCCCGATCTTGACCAGCCGAACGCCGCCGTGCTGTACCCCGATTGCTACGAGAAGCTGAAGGCGGGCGAGACGATCTCGCATTACGAATCGGTCAAGCTGGTCGAACTGCCGCTCAACGCCCGGATCGAGGACGTGGTCGGCGGCATCAACGAACGGATCGCCATCCAGCAGAACCGGGTCCGCTTGGAACGGGGCATCCTCGCCCGCGCTGACAACAATCTACTCTACATTGATGAGGTCAACCTGCTCAACGACGAGATCGTCGATGCCATCCTCGACGCCGCCGCACAAGGCAGCTACACCGTCCGGCGTGGCGCGATGGTCGGGACTTATCGCGCCCGCTTCGTCTTAATCGGCTCGATGAACCCAGAGGAAGGACGCCTGCGCCCGCAGATATTGGATCGCTTTGGCTTGCGCGTAGGCGTGCGCGGGCTGACCGACACCGCCGAGCGACTGGAGGTCTACCGGCGCGTCCGCCAGTATCGGCAGCATCCGAGCGCCTTCGACCGGCAATGGCAGCACCACACCGCCGATACTCGCGATGAGGTCATGCTCGCCCGCGAGCTGCTCCAAACGACGACCCTCGCCGACGACGCGGTCGACGTTGGCTTGGCGCTCGTGCGCGACCTTGACATCGACTCGCACCGCGCCGAGTACACCATGTTCGAAGCCGCCCGCGCTTACGCCGCCGCTGATGGACGAGACGTGGCGACCGCCGCTGACATACGCGCCGTCGCGCCGATGGCGCTGCGTCAGCGCCGCAGCGAGTTCATGGTCGAATTCTTCGAAGCGCAGCAAGCGGAAGACGAGCAGATTCGCACGCGCATCGACCAACTGATCAAGCCCTAAAGACCTTGAGACCGGCGTATTTGGTAGGAACGTTCAATTGAACGCCCCTACGACGCTCGCCTTGTGAACTTGAATCAAGCCCTGAAGGACTCACTTATGCGGCTTTACATCCTGATCGCGCTGATGATCGTGCTGTATCTGTTCCCATGGGTGGTGAATCCTGCCGCCAGCCTCAGCCCCAACGCCTACGATCTGGCGGAGTGGACGAGTCTGCATCCCGCCGTCCATGCGCAAACGCCCATGCTGCTGACCAGCCTGCTGCTTCGCCTACCGCTCGCGTGCCTCGCGCTGCTGATCACCTTCTCGACTCGTCGCGGGACCATCCCGGTCGTATTGGTCATCCTGATCGCGGTCGCGCTGCTGCCGCCGTTCGAATTCATCCATGCGCTGGACGATTCCAACTATCGCCAACAGGCGGCGCTGGCGCTGTTAGCATTGATCGGCGGCGCTGTCGGCTTGAGCGGCGTCCTGCCGCGCTATCGCCCTTGGATCGCGGCGGGGGCTGCGCTGATCGGCGCGGCGGCGAGCTTGATCGGCTTGGCGCAGGGGTATGACTTAATGCGTGGCTTCGAACTGCCCAGCCAGATCGGGCTGGGCGGAGTTGCACTGGGGATCAGCTTCATCGTCACGGCGGGAGTGGCTGCCAGAAACCAAACAGGGCAGCGTTAAGGCTGCCCTGAGCGGTTGGTTATCGTGTTGGTTGGAGCCGGTGGGATGCTCTAGTGCGTCATCCGCTCGTCGATATACGTGACCGCCTCGCCGACGGTCGTGATCTTCTGGGCGTCTTCGTCGCTGATCTCACCGCCGAATTCTTCCTCGAACTTCATGATCAGTTCGACCAAATCCAGCGAATCGGCTTCAAGGTCTTCACGGAAACGGGCAGTAGGAACCACACGCTCCGGGTCAACACCCAAGAGTTCAACGGCTATACTACGAACCCGATCTTCAGTTGATGCCATTAGTCTACCTCCAGATAGCGCGGCAATTGGGTTAGCGCACAAATTATACTGATAATATCCTCTATCGCCAGTGTTGACCAGCTAGCGACAGCAGCAGACAGCACGACGCTAGAGGTGATTGGCAGCACCCACAACTATAACCCCACACCCATGCAACTGGTTCGCATCGTGGTGCAAACCAAATGTTTTCCGAGCGAGGAGCCTACGCGGATTCGATCTGCGAAGTTGAACATAGCCCGATTAAGAGTAGACTGAACGTTGCGACGCGCGATAGGCGTTTCCCGTACAAGATGTTAGAATGAGCGTCGCGGCAAAGAGGTCACAAACCTATGAGTAAAGTCTTGACCAACCCATCGATTGAAGATCGCAAAGCTGACCACATCCGCATCAATCTCGAAAAGGACGTCCAGTTCCCGCGCCTGACGACCGGGCTGGAGCGCTACCGTTTCATGCACCAAGCGCTGCCCGAACTCGACTTGAGCGAAGTTGACAGCACCTTGACGTTGTTCGGCAAAACGCTGAGCGCGCCGATTGTCATTTCGTCAATGACCGGCGGGACTGATGCAGCGCAGCGTCTCAATACGCGCCTCGCTGAAGCAGCGCAAGCTCACGGCATTGCGATGGGCTTAGGATCACAGCGGGCGGGCTTGCGCAACCCCGACGTCGCCGATACCTATCGTGTGCGCGCGGTCGCCCCGAACATACTGCTGTTCGGCAATCTCGGCGCGGTACAGTTGAACTACGGCTACGGTGTCGACGAATGCCGCCGCGCCGTTGAAATGATCGAAGCAGACGCGTTGATCCTGCATTTCAACGTCTTGCAAGAGGCGGTGCAGCCCGAAGGCGACACCAATTTCGCTGGACTGCTCAAGCGGGTCGAGGACGTCTGCGCCAAACTCGAAGTCCCGGTGATCGCCAAAGAAGTCGGCTGGGGCTTTTCCGAACAGAACGCGCGCGACCTAGCCAACGCCGGGATCGCCGCCATCGACGTTGCCGGTTCGGGCGGTACGTCGTGGAGCGAAGTCGAGTATCACCGCGCGCCGACCGCCTTTCACGCTCGCGTCGCCGCCGCCTTCGCCGATTGGGGCATCCCCACCGCCGACGCTGTGCAGTACGCGACGGCAGGCGCGCCCGGTCTACCCGTGATTGCCAGCGGCGGGCTGCGCGATGGCATCGACATCGCCAAGTGCATCGCGCTTGGCGCAGTGGCGGGCGGCATCGCCGGTCCCTTCTTGAAGGCGGCGAACGACTCGCCTGAAGCGGTCGATCAACTGATCCGCGAGTTGGTCGCTCAACTGCGGATCGCCATGCTGTGCAGCAGCGCCCGCACGATTGCCGACCTCCAAAATACGCCGCTCGTAAAAGGTGATCCGCTTTGACCCAAGAGCTAGCAAGCCGGTATCTCGCCGCAATTGACGCTGCGATGCGTCAGGTCATCGACGGTATTCCGCTCAATGACGCTGAAGACTTCCGCACGATGCTGCGCTATCCACTTGGCTGGGTGGACGAGCATAACCAGCCCTACCCACAGCCGACCGGCAAGCGCATCCGCCCGACTCTGCTCCTGCTCTCTGCCGAAGCCACAGGCGGTGATTGGCATATGGCGCTGCCCGCCGCCGCCGCCGTCGAACTGCTGCACAACTTTTCGCTGATCCACGACGACATTCAGGACGACAGCGACATCCGGCATGGACGCCCGACGGTCTGGAAAATCTGGGGACGCGCCAACGCCATCAATGCGGGCGACGCGCTGTTCGCTTCGGCGTATCACGCGCTGAACCAGCTTGCCAATTCCGCGCTCGACTCCCGGATCATCCTCTCGATTTGGGCGATCTTCAACCGCACGAACCTCGAACTGACGCGTGGGCAGCACCTCGACATGCGCTTTGAAAAGCAGGCATCTGTCAGCGTTGATGAGTATGTGTCGATGATTGGGGGCAAGTCAGCAGCGCTGGTCTCCGCCTGCGCCCAGATCGGCGCGTTGATTGGTTCAGGCGATGAAGCGCTCGCGGCGCATTTCGCCGCCTTCGGGCGCGATCTGGGCATCGCCTTCCAAATTCGTGACGACATTCTCGGTATCTGGGGCGACCCCGAAGTCACCGGCAAATCGGCAGCGACTGACATCCTCTCGCGCAAGAAGTCACTTCCGGTGCTCTATGGATTATCGCAAAGCGGGGTGCTGAGCGAACGCTACAGCCGCCCGCCCTTCGGCAACACTGACGCCGACGTAGACGCAGTCATTCGGGAATTGCACACCGTACACGCCCAAGAATACGCCGTCGAGCAGGAAAGGCGCTATTTCCGCCGCGCGCTCGACTCGCTCGAAGCCGCCGATCTGCCGGGCAGAGCGGCACAGGGCTTGCTGGCACTCGCCGAAGCCTTGTTCCAGCGCAGCGTCTAGCGCTTTACACGAATTCGCGAAAAACGACGTTACTCAGCAGCCGCCCGTGATCGGTGAGCTTCACCCGCTCGTCGTCAACCGCCAGTAAGCCATAGCCGACAAACTTCTCGATGATTGGGCGGTGCAGATCGACGAGGTCGATGCCGAAGCGTTGGCTAAACTGCGCGCGCGGGATGCCTTCTTGAGTCAGCCGCAGCCCCATAATCAGCGTGTCGGTGATCTGCCCGGCGCGATCCATCACCGTCGACTCGGCGGTCACGGGTGTCAGCGGATAGGCATACGTCCCACTGCTTTCGCTTGCGCCAGCCAGCGCCTTGATGTAGCGCTGGGGCGAGAGGATCGTCGAGTAGCGCACGCCACTCGCGAAGCCATGCGCGCCGGGACCGACGCCGACGTAATCGTCGTTATGCCAGTATTGCAGATTGTGACGGCACTCGTAGCCGGGGCGCGCCCAATTGCTAATCTCATATTGGGCATAACCCGCCGCTGACAGCAAATCGCTGGCAAGTTCGTACATGTCCGCCGCGAGATCGTCGTCCGGCGCGGGAAGTTGACCGCGCTCGACCCATGCCTTCATCGCCGTGCCTTCTTCCAAGCCGAGCGCATACAGCGAGACATGTTCCGGTTTGAGCGCCAACATCTGCCGCAGACTGGTCTCCCAAGTCTGGATCGTCTGGTGCGGGAAGCCATAGATCAGGTCGAGATTCAGGTTATCGAAGCCCCCGGCGCGCGCCGCCGACACCGCCCGCGCGACCGCGTCATTGTCGTGACGCCGCCGGAATAGCTGGAGTTCGTTCGCGTTGGCGGTCTGCATCCCAATGCTGATCCGGTTCAGACCGATCCGCCGCAGCGCGGTCAGATAATCTCGGTCAAGGTCGTTGGGATTGGCTTCGAGCGTGATCTCGGCGTCGGCGCTCACGTCGAAGTTCTGCCGCAGCGCCGCCAAAACCCGCGCGAACTGCTGCGGAGTCAACAGGCTGGGCGTCCCCCCGCCGAAGAAGATCGTCCCCACTACCTGATCGGGCGCGTTCGCCCCGACGATCTCGATTTCGCGGATCAACGCTCCCACAAACGGTTCGATCAGCGCGTCAAGGTGCGTGTAGGTATTAAAGGCACAGTAAGTGCATTTCGTCGCGCAAAATGGAACGTGAAGATATACTGACAATTGATTACGCAGCATGTTACAGCAGGCTTAAATTTCTAGGAAGCTAGATTGCGGTATTCTGGCAGGTTCAATATAATAAATCAAGTCATCAATATTCATCTGCTTATCACTTTCACGATCTAATTCACGGAATGGTTGAGGCGATATTAGGATGCCCGAAACAACTCAGTTTAGCGGTATAGGAGACGACAACAGCCAAGATACGACCCTAAGAGCCAATTTCGTCTTGCAAAATCGCTATAAGATCATGGGCGTACTCGGCGGGGGCGGCATGGGTACCGTCTACCAAGCGCGCGATCTTAACTTCACTGACGTGCGCCGCCCGGTCGCCATAAAAGAGATGCACACGATGGCAACCGACGCAGCGCTGCGCGCGTCGATGCTCAAGACTTTCCGGCGCGAAGCTAATATCCTCGCCGCGTTGAGCCACCCGGCGATTGTCAAGATTTACGACTACTTCGACCTCAATGATCGCGCGTATTTGGTCATGGAGTACGTCAACGGGAGCGATCTTGAGCTGCTGATGTCCAAGACGCGCGAACTCCCCAACGATAAAATCATCGAGTGGGCAGTCGATCTGTGTGATGTCCTCGAATATCTGCACAGCCAAAAGCCTGATCCGATTGTCTTTCGCGATATGAAGCCGTCCAACGTGATGATCGACAGCCTCGGCAAGGTCAAGCTGATCGACTTCGGCATTGCCAAGACGTTCATCAGCGGCGTCAAGCACACCATGATCGGTACGGAAGGTTACTCCGCGCCCGAACAGTACAAAGGCGACGTCTCGCCTCAGAGCGACATTTACAGCTTTGGTGCGACGCTGCATCACGTCTTGACCCGCAAGGACCCGCGCCTCGAACCGCCCTTTAGTTTTCACGAGCGCCCGATCCCCGACTACAACGCCGACGTCAATCCCGGCTTTGTGATGATCGTCGAAAAAGCGCTCAGCTTCAAGCCTGAAGACCGCTACGCGACCTGCGCCGAAATGAAAGAGGCGATTCAAGCCCTGCGCTATCGCCCTGTCCCGATCATCGGCACGGCGGGTGCGGCGTCACAGGCGGATCATGGCGAAACCGACTTCTTCAGCGACGCCAATGACGCTGGCGCGATCCAGCCGCGCTGGACGTTCAAGTCGGAAGACGAAATCCGGTGCAGCCCGGCAGCGATCAAAGACCTTGTCTTCATCGGCTCCTATGACAGCAATATGTGGGCGCTCAGCCGCGAGACCGGCGAACTGGTCTGGAAGTATGCCACGCTGGGCGGTATCGCCTCGTCGCCGGTCATCGACGAGACGAACCGGCTGGTGATGTTCGGCTCTGAGGACAACAATTTCTACGCGCTCGATTACCGCAGCGGGCGCGTCAGTTGGACTCACCAGACCAAAGATCGCGTTCGCGGGATGGCGCGGGTCGAGCACGGTCACGTCTTCTTCGGCAGCGACGATGGCAGAGTCTACGCTCTAGGGGCGGCGAATGGGCGGCTGCTTTGGTCGTATGATATGTCCGCGCCGGTGCGCAGTCGCCCCTTCGTCACCAATGATCTCGTCATCGTCGGCTCGGAGTCCGGCGAGGTCGTCGCGCTAAGCTTATCTGGATCGCGCAAATGGAGCTTTCGCGCTCGTCGCGGCGTGATGTCGTCACCCTACGTCGACATGAAGGAAGGAATTTGCTACGTCGGTTCAGCCGACGGCTTCATGTACGCCGTCGATGCCGACAACGGCTTCAGTTCATGGCGGCTCCGCACGAACGGACCGATTATCTCGTCGCCAATCGAGCACAAAGGGATGCTCTACTTTAGCTCCGCTGACGGCTTCCTCTATGCCATCAACGCCCAATCTTCCCGCGAACGCTGGAAGTTTCAATCGGAAAAGCCCATCGTGGCGTCGCCGATCATTCACAAAGATCGCCTCTACTTCGGGGGGACTGACGATTATTTCTACTGTTTAAACGCGGACAATGGCAAGGAGCGCTGGAAATTCAAGACCAATGCACCAATCACCGCTGCTGCCTGTATCGCGGACGACGTAATCCTTGTTGGCTCAATGGATCATACGCTGTACGCAATCCCGCTGGTGGACTGAGCCGACTTTGACCCTTGTGGAGGCAGTTTCATGATGAATTTGTTCCGACGGCTTTTCAACGTCCCAAGAGAGCCGGACGCAACCGTCAACGCTAAGCCAAGCACCGTTCCAACGGAGACCCCTGCGGCGGTCGTCAACTCTGAACCGACTGCCTCGGCGAAAGAGGATGAAACCCCCGCCTCGCCCACCCCAGTTGGACTAGACAGCGTTTTCGCTGATGGTGCGACGCGCCCGCTCTCCGAAGAAACGTTGATCGCCTTCATGGGCAACGGGCACATCACCTTCGGGCAGGTAAGCGACGTCGGTATGGTGCGCAGCAACAACCAAGATGCGATCTACTCGTTCTTCTCGACGCTTCGCAGTTCGGAAGAACATCCCGACTTTGGACTTTTCATCGTCGCCGATGGCATGGGCGGGCATCACGATGGCGAGAAAGCCTCGGCGATCACCGTGCGGACGGTCGCCCTTGAGGTGACGAAGAACATCTTCGCGCCGCTGCTCGCCGGGGATACGCAAGATCAGCCGCCCATCACTGAAGCACTCAGCGACGCTATCGAAAAAGCCAACGCCGAGGTGATCCGTCACGTCCCGGATGGCGGCACGACCTTCACCGCCGCCTGTATCATCGGCGATCTCGCCTACATTTGCCACGTCGGCGACAGCCGCATTTATTTGATCACCAAGGACTCCATCGATCAACTGACGCGCGATCATTCGCTCGTGCAGCGATTGATCGAACTGGATCAACTGACACCTGCTGAAGCCGCCGATCATCCCAATAAGAACATGCTCTACCGGGCACTCGGTCAAAACGAGTTAGTGGAAATCGACATTATGACGCGCCGCCTGCCACCCAAATCACGACTGCTGCTTTGCAGTGATGGGTTGTGGAATCAGGTCGAGAATAATGAGTTCTTGGATGTCGTCAAGCAAGCATCGACGCCCCAAGAAGCGTGCAACAAACTGGTCGCGCTGGCGAATAAGCGCGGCGGCAACGATAACATCAGCGTCGTGATCTTAAATATGCCCGGTTAAGTGAAATCAAACGTGGAATGATCGAGTTTGATCCGTACATAATTCTTGGTGTCTCTCCGGATGCATCCAACGACGAAATTAAAGACGCCTTTCGCCGCGCTGCTCGTCGCCTGCACCCTGACAAGAATAAGAACAAGGGCGCACTCGCTCAATTCCAAGACATCACCGTCGCCTACGAACTCCTGAGCGAGCCGGGGAGCCGACGACGTCACGACGAGCAAGTCCGCAAGCAGAAGCCACGCGAGTACAATTTTCTGCTGCGCGTCACGCCGAGCAAGCGGTCGATTACGCCGTTGCCCGAAGGACAGGTCGTCTACCTGCTCGTCGAAATCCTGCCTGATCCCCGTGTGCGCGACCGGCAGGAAGAACTCAAGCGCGAATCACGCCTGAATCTCACGCTGGTGCTGGATCGCAGCAATTCGATGAACGGCGCACGCCTAGAGCGGGTTAAAGTCGCCGCACACCACATCATCGATCAAATGAACAACGACGACGTCTTTTCGGTGGTGACGTTCAACGACTTTGCCGAAGTCATTATCCCGGCGACGACGGTACAAGATAAGTCCAACCTCAAAGCGCGCGTCAGCCTGATGTCCGCTTCCGGCGGGACCGAAATTTACAAGGGGCTTTCGGCAGGGATCGATCAGAACCGCCGCTTTCTAGCGCCGAAACTCGTCAACCACGTGATTCTGCTGACCGATGGCAACACCTACGGCGATCAAGAACGCTGCATCGAACTGATCCGCAAAGCCAGCGCCGACGGGATCATCGTCAGCGCGATGGGCTTGGGCAGCGATTGGAACGACACGTTTCTCGACGAATTGGCATCAATTTCGGGCGGCGCGTGCGAGTACATCAAGTCGCCGACAGCGGTCGTTCGCTTCCTAAATGATCACGTCCGCAGCCTCTCGAACGTCTTTGTCGAACGCCTCCAGCTTTCCGTCGCACCTGACGCCGACATCCGGCTTGAGTTGGCGTTCAAGCTGTCACCGAATCCGCAGCCGCTCCCGGCAGACGAAGCGATCCTTTCGCTTGGCAATCTGCAAATGAATCGCGTCACGCTAGTGCTGCTGCAATTTGAAATTCCGCCGAACGTCGAGGATGGATTCCGTTCAGTTGCCCGTTTGATCGCACGCGGCGACATCCTCGCCAACGGCAGCGATCCGCACTACCAAGCGCTCAGCGATTTCTCCATTGGCGTCAGCGAGCAAGCCGATGCCGAGGAAACCCCACAGGCGATCCTCGATGCATTGGGGAAGCTCACCCTCTACCGGATGCAGGAGCGCGCACAGGAGGCGCTCGATCAGGGCGACATTCACGAAGCGACCCGCCGCCTCGAAAACCTCGCCACCCGTTTGCTTGAGCGCGGCGAAGACGAGCTAGCGCAGCAAGCTCTAGCCGAAGCGCGACAGGTCACTCACACAGCCGCTCTATCCGACAAGGGTCGAAAGGCGTTAAAATACGAAACACGCTACTTACTGCGCCCCGGTGAAGAACCGCCGGAATGAAGCCGGGCAAACAGGCTTAGCCCTAACTGATGAGGCTTCCCACCGATGGACGGTCTAGGGAAGTCGTATTTACTGGTATTGTCGGAGGATACGCAAACTCAATGTTGCGTCAGCACCCATGAAGATCTGTCCAGCTTGTGCCCACGTCAACCGCGAGGGTTTTCTCTACTGTGAGGAATGCGGTCAAGCCCTCGAAGGGGAAGCAGGCACTACACTCCCGACCAAACAGCTAGAAAGCGGAACGGATGGTTTTGCCGCCCACGCGACGTGGGGTACCGCCCGTTTCGACCGTGACGCCTCGATCATTCTGCATGTCAGAGACGCCACTGACCCGATCACGTTTCAGCCGCCAGCAGAGACGATTCTCGGTCGCGCCGATGCGACCAGCGTGCAGAAACCTGACCTTGACTTCACCCCTTACGGCGCGTTAGAAAAAGGGGTATCACGGGTTCACGCAGTCATTTTCCGCAGCGATGATACGCTGACGCTGATTGATAAAGGCAGCGCCAATGGAACTCATCTGAATGGTCAGCGGCTCGTGCCGGATCAGCCCCGCGTCCTACGCGATGGCGATGAAATTCGGCTGGGAAAACTCGTCGCGCACATCTATTTTAAGCCCAGAGGCTGATAACTCCTCAGCGGAGGTCTGATGATCACACTGCTCATCCACATCAATAACGCGGAAGCCTTTAAAGCTGACGTCGAGGAATTACCCCAGCCCAATGATAACTTCATGGTCTGCAAGAATCCGCGCGAGCGAACCGAAAAAGAGGTCACGTGGATCGAAGAAGGCGTAACGACGATCATCGTCCCCATGTGGCGCGTGACCCTCGTCGAAGTGCTGCCGTCGGCGGATGAAGCCGTTGAATTCCCGCTTCCGTTCCGTAACGAGTAGAGGCTATGACGACCAAACTACCGAGAAGCAACCCGCGTGATGGCAAGCGCATCCTCGTCGTCGACGACGAGCCGCGCATGATCAATTTCATCCGCATGAACCTTGAACTGGAAGGGCACCAAGTCATTGAGGCGCACAACGGCTTGGAAGCGCTTGAAGCCGTCCGCACCAAGCTGCCAGACATCGTGCTGCTGGACGTGATGATGCCCGAACTCGACGGTTTCGAAACGCTGCGGATGCTGCGCGAGTTCACCAGCATCCCGGTGATTATGCTAACCGCCAAAGGCGAGGAAAACGATAAGGTCTACGGGTTGGAATTAGGCGCCGACGACTATATCCCTAAGCCGTTCGGTCCGCGCGAGCTGTCCAGCCGGATCAAGGCGGTGCTGCGTCGCGCGGAGATGCCAGCATCCTCACCCTCGCAAGCGATCCTCAAGATCGACGACCGGCTGAGCGTGGATTTCAACCGGCGCGAGGTGATCGTCAACGGCGAGCGGATCAAGCTGCGCCCGACCGAGTACCGCCTGCTCTACCACCTGATCGAGAACGCGGGCTGGACAGTCCCGCACGACCAGCTATTGGCGAAGGTTTGGGGCTACGAGTACCGCGACGAGGCGCATTACGTCCGGCTGTACGTCAATTACCTGCGCGAGAAAATCGAAGAAGATCCGTCGAACCCGAAGTACATTTTGACGGAGCGCGGAGTTGGGTATCGATTTGTGGACTTCCGGCATCAGGCTGAGCCGAAAACATAGCGCACAGCCGGTCAGATATGCTCTTAGGTGCCGCAGCGAGGGAAAACTGAGCGACCCGATGGCGGCAAGAACTGCTCACTCCACGCGACCCGAAAGTGCCAGATCGACAGCTATCGGGATGGATCGCGGCGTGGGCTACTGCTTCGGCGATTTCCGCCACCACGTCGAGCCGACGAAGTAGTGTCACCCCACGTAGCGTAAGCCATCCAATTGATTTGATCTCAACATCCATATTTATATAATTTGTAAATAAAGTATATAGGCATTTAAAAATGGCAAAGACGCGCGTTTTCCTCAGCTATGCTCCGAAACTCGAAAAATCTGCAGAGATCGCCCAAAAGACCGTTGAGGCGCTAGGAGATTATTACGACATCTGGTCGTCGACTCTGCTGCGACCGGGTGAAGCGCGGTCGACCCGCTACGATATGATCCAGCAAGCTGATGTCTTCCTGCTCCTCGTCGAGAAGGAGACACCCTCAGTACTCCACGTCAACCGCGAATTGGGCGCAGCGCGTGGGAAGGACGTACCGATTTACACAATTCTCCTTGGGCAAGATGCGATCACAGCGCCACGAGAGCTGGACATCAGTGAGCTTCATCACGTGTTTTACGATTACATGTCAGCAGGATTCGACGGCTTGCGTCTCGAAATCGACTCGCTCGCCGAGCATTCCCGACAGGAAAAAGCTGCCACTACTTGCTACCTCGCGCAGAGCGCCTTCGGCGAGCCGTCGCGCGAAGCGAAATATCGATACGATGCATTCATGATCATGCCCTTTGCTCACGAATTTACAGCGATTTTTGATGAGCACATCAAACCAGTCGTTCAGAGTTTGAACCTCACAATCGAACGCGGCGACGCCTCCGTAGACAATCGAGACATCATGAGCGAAGTCTGGTCGCAAATCTGCGCTGCGCGGGTAGTGATCGCGGACTGCACAGGTCCTAACGTGAACGTGTTCTATGAACTCGGAATCGCGCATACGCTCGGAAAGCCGACACTCATAATCACTCAGGACATCGCCAAGATGCCATTCGACATTCAGCCCAAGCGGATGTTCGCCTATCAGGACAACTCCGCCGGGCTTCGCCAGCTACGCGAACTCGATACGCGGGGGGTTGATCAAACTGCTCGACCTACACGTATAGCCGGAGGCAACAGCGGCTGTCGAATCCGAAGCACCAACTCCAACGTGCCTCATACGTTATTTTGACGCTGCTCTGACATAGGTTCCCTATACTGATAGATATAAACAATTTCTATCGTAAGCGAGGGGAACGAACATGAGCAAGATTGTAGGCATTGACTTAGGGACAACCAATTCGTGCGTCGCCGTGCTTGAAAACGGCGAGCCGGTCGTGGTCGCCAACGCCGAGGGCAGCCGCACCACGCCGTCGGTGGTCGCCTTCACCAAGAACAACGAACGGATCGTCGGTCAGGCGGCAAAACGACAGGCAGTCGTCAATCCTGAAAACACCGTCTTTTCGGTCAAGCGGCTGATGGGCAAGTCGTCGGCGGAAGTCGCCGACGAAACCAAGCGTCTGCCCTACCAGATCGACGCGGGCGCGACCGGCGACGCCCGGATCAAGATTCCGGCGACCGGCAAGAGCTACACGCCGCAGGAAATCAGCGCGATGATCCTCGGCAAACTCAAGAAAGACGCGGAAGCGTACCTCGGTGAGCCGGTCACGCAAGCGGTGATCACCGTCCCGGCGTACTTCAACAACTCGCAGCGCCAAGCGACCAAAGATGCCGGTAAGATCGCCGGATTGGACGTGCTGCGGATCATCAACGAACCGACGGCAGCGGCGCTGGCTTACGGACTGGATAAGAAAAACAGCGAGACGATCCTCGTCTTCGACCTCGGCGGCGGCACCTTTGACGTGTCGATCCTCGAAGTCGGCGACGGTGTGGTCGAGGTCAAGGCGACCAGCGGCGACACCCATCTGGGCGGCGACGACTGGGACGACGTGATCGTCGACTGGTTATCCGAGGAATTCAAGCGCGATCAGGGCATCGACCTACGGACGGATCGGCAGGCGCTCCAGCGTTTGAAGGAAGCCGCCGAGAAGGCGAAGATCGAACTCTCGAACACCGTGCAGACCGAAATCAACCTGCCCTTCATCACGGCGGATGCTAACGGTCCCAAGCACTTGACGCTGACGCTGACGCGGGCGAAGTTCGAGCAGTTGAGCACCGAGCTGATGGCGCGGATCAGCGCGCCGGTGACACAGGCGCTCGGCGACGCCGACCTGAGCAAGAGCGACATCAACGAAGTGGTGCTGGTCGGCGGTTCGAGCCGGATGCCGATGGTGCAGGAGATGGTTCAGATCGCTGCTGGGCAAGACGCCGAACAAGAGCGTCAACCCGGACGAAGTGGTCGCGATTGGCGCAGCCATTCAGGCGGGCGTGCTCGGCGGCGAAGTCAAGGACGTGCTGCTGCTCGACGTGACGCCTTTGAGCCTCGGCGTCGAGACGATGGGCGGCGTCATGACCAAGCTGATCGAGCGCAACACCACCATCCCGGTGCAGAAGAGCGAGACCTTCTCAACCGCCAGCGACAGCCAGACGACCGTGCCGGTGCACGTGCTGCAAGGCGAGCGTCCGATGGCAGCCGACAACATGTCGCTGGGCATGTTCCAACTGGAAGGCATCGCCCCCGCGCCGCGCGGTATCCCGCAGATCGAAGTCACGTTCGACATCGACGCCAACGGCATCCTCAACGTGACCGCGACCGACAAGGCGAGCGGCAAGGCGCAGAAGATCACCGTCACGGCGACGACCAATTTGCAGCAGGGCGAGGTTGATCGAATGGTACGCGAAGCCGATCAGCACCGGGCGCAGGACGAGCAGCGACAGCAGGTCGCGCAGGCGCGCAACGAAGCCGACGCGCTGATCTATCAGGCGGAAAAGACGCTCGGCAGCCTCGACGGCAAGCTGAGCGAAGCCGACCGCAGCACGATTGAGCAGCAGATCAACGATCTGCGGGCAGCCAGCGCGGGCGAGGACGTTAACCGCATCCGCAGCGCGACGCAGACGCTCCAGAACGCGACCTATGCGCTCACGCAGCAGATGAACAGCGACGCCAGCGCCGCCAACGGTGGAAGCAGCAATCCGCAAGGTCAGGGGCGCGCCGAGGACGTGGTCGAGGGCGACTTCACCGAAGCGTAAGCCAAGTTCGCTTAGTTAAGACAAAAAACGCCCGACGGGTTAGTCGTCGGGCGTTTTTCAATTCTTACCTCACCCCCCGACCCCCTCTCCATGCAATGGAGAGGGGGAGAAAAGCAGACAACAACGTGGCAGTAAGTCCCGTCATCGGATGAGCAGAGATTCAGGAGCTAGATTACGAGGCGGGTTCTTCGACTTCAAGCTTCAATTCGGCGTAGGTCTGCTCGAACGAGGCGAGCAGTTCGGCTTTCGGCTCATCGTCGAGCAGGCTGAGGCGAACCGCGTTCAGCGCCAGATTTTCGAGTTCATCCTGCGACAGCCCGCACTCCTCAACCGCCGCGAGGTATTCCTCGTTCAGCGAAGTCTGGTACAGGCTAGGCATGTCCGAGCCGATGACCAGCGAGACGCCGTCGTCGTAGAGCTTCCGCAGCGGATAATCGGCAAGGTTCCCGATCCAACCCTGCTTGACGGCGCGGGTCGGGCTGACCGCCAGCGTGATGCTGTTGTCAAGTAACATCGTCAGCGCGTCCGGCGAGTCCGACACGCCCCACGCATCGATTAGGCGGGTCGGGTTCAAGACCTCAATCGCTTGCTGGATGCTCTCGACGCCCTGCTCGCCCGCCCGCACGACGCGCGCGACGTCTTTCTTTTCGGCGGTCTTAAAGGCGCGCTCAAACTGCCCAACCGGCTGCGCGGCTTCCTCGCCGCTGACGCCGAGCGCGACCACCCCACCGCGTCGAGCGGCGGCGGTCGTCACCCAACGGGCGAGTTCGTCAGCACGGCGCGGTTCCTCGCGCGGGATCGTGAACACCCACGCCAGATCGATCCCCCACGCCCGCTGGGCGCGATCCCGCCCGTCGTTGATCGCCGCCAGAAAGTCGTCGAACGTCAGCGTCAGGTCAGGAAAGCGCGCCGGGTTGACGCTCATTTCGGCATAGCGGACGTTCTGCTTCGCCAAATTGGTGGCGGCGTCGTAGACGATGTGGGTCAGGTCGTCGGGCTGCTTCATCCAACTGCACGCCATCCGCGCGATTTCGTAGGTACGCTTGTAATCCGGCTCGTTGATCAGATTCGCCCAGTCGTCGAAGTGCTTGAGCAATTCGGCAATCTCGTTGCGCTCCGCCAGCATCATCAGCGTCGGCGTATGGATCGCGCCTTCGAGGCTGACGTTGAGTTCGACTTTAGGCATTGACTCGATAAAACTTACGTTAACCATGAACTATTCCTTGTCTTCACCGGAATGAGTGTTAAGCGCGACCGCGCTGCGGGGCTGCGGCTGGATCGCCGCCTTGATAAATGCCGTGAATAGCGGATGAGGCGCGTTCGGGCGGCTCAGAAATTCGGGGTGGAACTGCGTCCCCACCATAAAGGGATGATCGGCGACTTCGGCGATCTCGACCAACTGTCCATTCGGGCTAAGTCCGCTGAAGCGCATTCCGTTGTCAGCGAACGCCTCACGGTAGACGTTATTAAACTCAAAACGGTGGCGGTGACGCTCGGAAATTTCCGGCACATTCCCATAAGCGCGCGCCGCAACCGAATTCGCTTGCAACCGGCAGGGATAGACGCCTAAACGCATCGTACCACCCATATCGGTAATACTGCGTTGTTCTAGCATCATGTCGATCACGAGATTATCGCTGTCCGCCTCGAATTCGCCGCTGCTGGCGTCTTCCAAGCCGAGCACGTCACGGGCGAACTCGATGCACATGGTCTGCATCCCTAAGCACAAGCCGAGATAAGGCACTTGATGCTCACGGGCGTAACGCCCTGCCAGCACCATCCCCTCGACGCCGCGATAGCCGAAGCCGCCGGGCACGACAATCCCTTGCATCGACTCCAGCACATCCCAGCCGCGATCTTTTTCCAGTTCGCCCGAGTCCAACCAGACGAGTTCGAGCTTGCGGTCACAGCCGCTCGCCGCGTGAAAGAGCGCTTCTTTGACGCTCATGTAGGCGTCGTGGAGTTCGACGTACTTGCCGACCACGCCGACCCGCACGGTCTCGGTGGCGGCACGCATCCGCCGCGTCATCCGCCGCCACTCGTCCAGTTCTGGCGGATTCGCTTCGAGCTTCAACTGCTCGACCAGATAATCGCCCAGACCGGCGTCTTCGAGCGTCAGCGGCACGTCGTAGAGCAGATCGGTCGTCTCCAGAGCGATGACGGCGCGTTCTTCCACGTCGCAGAACTGGGCGATTTTGCTGGTCACTTCACTGCCGACCGGGTAATCCGTCCGGGCAATGATCACCTGCGGCTGGATGCCGATCCCACGCAGTTCGCGGACGCTGTGCTGAGTCGGCTTGGTCTTGAGTTCGCCGGTCGCGCCGATGTAGGGCAGGAAAGTGACATGAATGCAGATCGAGTCGTTGCGCCCGACGCTCGAACGCATCTGCCGGATCGCTTCAAGGAACGGCTGACCTTCGATGTCGCCGACCGTGCCACCGACTTCGACGATCACCACGTCGGTGTCGTTCTCGCTGCCGACCAGCATGATCCGCCGCCGAATCTCGTTGGTGATATGCGGCACGACCTGAATCGTCCCGCCGAGATAATCGCCGCGCCGCTCCTTGTCGATCACGTGGCTGTAGACCTGCCCTGCCGTGACGTTACAGGTACGGGTCAGGCTTTCGTCGATAAAGCGCTCGTAATGCCCCAGATCGAGATCGGTCTCGGCGCCGTCCGCCGTGACAAAGACTTCGCCGTGTTGGTAAGGACTCATCGTCCCCGGATCAACGTTCAGATAGGGGTCCAATTTCTGGATGGCAACTTTCAAGCCACGCGCCTTGAGGATACGCCCGATTGCCGCAGCCGTCACGCCCTTGCCGACCGAACTGACGACGCCGCCTGTGCAGAAGATGTATTTCGGGTTCATGCCCACCCTTATGCCACCACTCCACCAGCAAAAAACAAAATTACGGCGGGGACTGATCATCCCCGCCGTTCAAACTCACAGCATTACAGCATTGGTACCTATACGAGTCGTTCGAGATCGTCAGCAGTTCGGCGCATGTCGAGCAAAATCAAGCCGAGCCGAGCGCCTTCGCGTACCAGTGTCGTGAGCACCGCTTCCTCGCCCACCGACATCAGGATGACCAACCCATCGTCACCGCGAATGTAGACTTGATCAAGCCCGCCGCGTCCGAGTTCGGTCGCAATTCGCTCACCGAGCGAAAGCATCGCCGCCGACATTGCCGATACGCGATCCTCTTCAACGTCCGCCGGGAGCGAAGATGCCATCGCGAGACCATCTACGCTGACGACCGCCGACGCTTCGATTTCGGGCGTCGTCGCTTGCAAGTCGCGCAGACGATCCACCATTAACTCAGTGCGCGATTTCGCCATTGTGGAATGCTCCTAGAGTTGGGCGCGCCGCCGAAGGATCAGGTTTATTATACAGGACGACGCGCAAACGGCAAGCCGGATCCCCATAACCAACCTCACCCCCTACCCCCTCTCCATTTCATAGAGAGGGGGAGAAAAAACCGCTCGGTTCCGCTGCTCAGCCGGGATTGAGGGGCTACGGGCGGCGGATATCCCCCGCTGCCTCGCGCCCGACAGCAGGACGCGGGCAAGGTAGTAGAGTCTGTTATTCTCGACAACATCGGCTATACTGAGACCGACTTGTCAACGAGTGAAACGTCCCTATGTCCAATTATCCCTCAGAAACCCGCCAGACAAACAACAACAATCGTCCGCGCAACGTCGAAATCGTCCAACAGGTCGCTGAGCGCATCTCGCACAGCGTCAACCAAGTGATCATCGGCAAGCGCAACGAAGTTCGTCTGACCGTGCTCGGACTGTTGAGTCAGGGGCACATCCTGATCGAGGACATTCCCGGCGTCGGCAAGACCATGATGGCGAAAGCTCTGGCGCGCTCGATTGGCTGCACCTTCAGCCGGATTCAGTTCACGCCCGACATGCTCCCCTCGGACGTGACCGGCGTCTCGCTGTTCAACCAGAAAACCCGCGAATTCGAGTTCCGCGCCGGTCCGATCATGGCGCAGATCGTGCTCGCCGACGAGATCAACCGGGCGACGCCCAAGACGCAAGCAGCGCTGCTCGAAGCGATGGAAGAAAAACAGATCACGGTCGACGGCACGACCTATCCGCTGCAAGAGCCATTCCTGCTGCTGGGCACGCAGAACCCGATTGAATACGAGGGGACGTTCCCCCTGCCCGAAGCGCAGCTCGACCGTTTTCTGCTGCGGATTCAACTTGGCTATCCGTCGCCGGTCGAGGAGATGTCGATCCTCTCGCTGCAACAGTACGAACACCCGATCCAGAACGTCTATCAGGTCGTCAGCGTGCAAGAACTGCTGGCGGCGCAGCAAGCCGTCCGCGAGGTGTACGTCGCCGAGGAAATCAAGCGCTACGTGATTGATCTTGTGACCGCCTCGCGCCAGCACGCCGACGTCTATCTCGGCAGCAGCCCGCGCGGGTCGCTGGCGCTGTTTCACACCTCGCAGGCGCGCGCGGCGATGGCAGGGCGCGACTACGTGATCCCGGACGACGTGAAGGCGCTCGCCGAAGTGACGCTGGCGCACCGGATCATCGTGGGACCGGCTGCCCGGATCAAGGATATTTCTTCGCGCACCATCGTTCAGGACATCCTCGCCACCACCCCGATCCCCGGCGCTGTGGTGCGCTAGGCTGGTCGCCAATAGCCCAATGTGCCTACTGAAACCTCACCCCCCAGCCCCCTCTCCACTGCGTAGAGAGGGGGAGCGTCCGACGCATCCGGGGCGCGATTGGCAATCGGGTGAGGTCAAAAGCATACCCAGCAGCTTAGTGATGGACTGACATGCAGAACCGACGCAATGCGATCTACGGGCTGCTGATCCTCGTCCTACTGACGGGTTTATTCACCGGACGCGCCTTCTTCTTCAACATCGCCTATCTGCTGGGCGGGCTGCTGATCATCTCGCTGATCTGGTCGTGGACGTCGGTCCGCTGGATCGCCATCAGCCGCCGGACGCGCGCGCGCCGCGCACAGGTTGGGCGCAGCCTCGACGAGGTCTTCGTGGTCGGCAACCGCGCCTTCCTACCGAAGCTCTGGCTGGAAATCCGTGACGAGTCCAACCTGCCGGGACATCGCGCCAGCCACGTCGTCCCGGCGCTGGGGGCGCGATCCAGCTATCGCTGGTACGTCGAGACACCGTGTCTCGTGCGCGGCGAATTCCGGCTCGGTCCGATGACCATCCTCAGCGGCGATCCGTTCGGGTTGTTCCTCTCGGCGCGCAAACTGGGCGCGACCTCGAAGGTGATCGTCTACCCGGCGACCGTCCCGATCAGCCGGTTTGAGCTGCCGATGGGCATCCTTTCCGGCGGGGATGCCGAACGGCGCCGCGCCCAGTTCATCACCACCAACGCCGCAGGCGTCCGCGAATACGTGACCGGCGACAGCTTCAACCGCATCCACTGGGCATCGTCGGCGCGCAAAGAGCGCCTGATGGTCAAAGAGTTCGAGATCGACCCGCAGGCGGACGTCTGGCTGTTGGTCGATTTTTCAGCGCAGTCAGTGGTCGAAGAAGCGAGCATCCGGCGGATCAACGGCAGCGGCGCGGTGATCCCGTCAAGCGCGGGCATCCCGCCCTCGACCGAGGAGTACGGCGTCGTGATCGCGGCGTCGCTAGCGCAGCACTTCATCGAGCAGGAACGCGCGCTCGGCTTCGTCGCCTACGTGCCGCACCGCGAGGTCTACCAGCCGGAGCGCGGCAACCGTCAACTTTTGCGGATTTTGCCGACGCTCGCCATCGCCCGAAGCACGTCGAATTACTCGCTGGCGCAGGCGCTCACGCTGGAAACGCCCTATCTCACGCGCGGGACGACGCTGGTGATCGTGACCGCCTCGCTCGACCCGACGTGGATCACCGAGGCGCAGATTTTGTCCCGGCGCGGGATACGCCCGATGTGCGTGCTAATCGACCCCTTCTCGTTCGGCGGCGTGACGCCCGCCGACGACACCCGCGCCATGCTGCGGTTGGGCAAAATCCCGTCGATGCTGATCCACAAGGGCGATGATTTGTCGGCGGCGCTGGCGCAAAGACCGCTGTAGAACGACTCCACCCCCGACCACGACAACCTCACCCCCCGCCCCCCTCCTATCAGGGGTAGGTTTTTAACTCTGCGCTTACCTCACCCCTAAATCCCCTCTCCATTACATAGAGTGGGGACTTTAAAGACCCTTTGCAAGCTGTTTTTACCCCCTCTCCCACGCAAGCGGGGCGAGGGAAGACAAGCAGCAGTCTGGGGCGGAAAGAGTTCCAGATCAAGGTAGCATAGTGCAAGTCAGCCAGCGATATTGACCCGCCAAAACATACCCTTGCGGCGCGGGGTGATACGCCGGGATGACCGCGCCCGCCGTATCCCAGCCGAAGCGCGTGCGGATCGCTTGGGCGCAGCGCAGCGCCGCCGCGCTCTGCTCGCCCTCGATCCAGACACCGCTGTAGGTCAGCGTGCTCACGGAGAGCAGAAAAGCATCGGCGGGCGTCGGCGCGGCAGCAAGCCGCACGGCAGCAGAGACGCATAAACGATTCATCGTCGGCTCAGCCGTGAAGCCGCAGCGCGCGAAGACCGCCAGCGACGCCGCGTTATCGACCCGCACCAGCGCCCGCGCGATTTCCGCGCCGCGCTCGCGCCCGATTTCGACCGCGCGCCGCACCAATCGTTGGGCAACGCCCCTGCCCCGCCAGTCAGGATGCACGCCGAGCAAGTCGATCTCCCAGCGCAGCGTCCCATCCGCCGCGACCGTCGAGAAGGCATCGACGAAGCCGATCAGGTCGTCGCCGCTCGTTTCGACCAGCGTCGCATGGTTCGATTCGAGACTGACTCTGGCGATCCAGTCGGGATCAGGGTTATGATCTGCCCACACTGCTTGGATTAAGCTGGCAATTTCGGGCGCGTCGCCCGCCGTAGCTAGTCGCATACTGTTTCCTGTTTATCACCTGAAAGGCTGAGCAATACCGCCAATGGAACTAGCCCTTACTCAGCACTCAGTCCTCAGCACTCAGCACCTGCCTTATGCGTAACGCCTATTTATACCTCGCCGTCTTCACCAGCGGCATGACCTCGCTCGCCGTCGAGATGGGCGCGTCGCGCTTGCTCGGCAGCGTCTTCGGGACGAGCAACCTCGTCTGGGCGAACGTGATCGGCTTGATGCTGCTCTACCTGACGGTCGGCTATTTCGTCGGCGGGCGCTGGGCGGATCGATCCCCACATCCCCAGACCCTCTATCGCATACTCGTATGGGGCGCTTTCCTAAGCGGCTTGATCCCGCTGATCGCCCGCCCAATTCTGCACGCCGCCGCCAGCGCCGTGATCAACATTGACGCCGGACTGGTGCTCGGCTCATTCGCCTCGGTGCTGGTGCTGTTTGCCATCCCGGTGACGCTGCTCGGTACGGTCTCGCCGTTTGCCATCCGCCTCGCCATCACCGACGTCAGCAGCGCCGGGAAAACGTCCGGGCGCGTCTACGCCATCAGCACGGTTGGCAGCATCCTCGGCACCTTCCTGCCAGTACTGGTGCTGATTCCGGAACTGGGCACGATCCGCACCTTTCTGGTGTTCGCGGGCGTCCTGTTCGTGATCGGGCTGATCGGCTTATGGCGTGAACGCGGGGCGCGGGCGCTGATCTACCTGTGGATGCCCGCCGCCGTCGCCGTGATCGCGCTGCTGGTGCTCAACGGGACGCCGCTGCGCTCGCCGCTGGTGGGCGCGACGCTGCTCTACGAAGCCGAAACGCCGTACAACTACATTCAGGTGCAGGAGGACAGCGCGGGTAACCGCTATCTGTTTCTCAACGAGGGCGAAGGCGTCCACAGCCAGTGGAACAAGGACATTTACGAGTACGGGCGGACGTGGGATTACTTCCTCGCCGCGCCCTACTTCAACGCCGCGCCCTTCGCGCCGAGCGACGTCCATTCGCTGGCAATTGTCGGCTTAGCCGCCGGGACGATTGCCCGCCAGTATACGCACGTCTACGGCGACGTCCCCATCGACGGTATCGAGATCGACCCCGGCATCGTCGCAGCCGGAGACAAATACTTCGAAATGGACACAATGCCCAACCTCAGCGTCTATGTCGAGGATGGGCGCTACATGCTCAACAAGCTGGACAAGCAGTATACCGTCGTCGGCATCGACGCCTACCGCCCGCCCTACATCCCTTGGCATCTGACGACGGTCGAGTTCTTCGAGGAAGTCCGCCGCCACCTGACCGACGACGGCGCGGTGGTGATCAACGTCGGGCGCACCAGCACTGATCGCCGCCTGATCGACGCGCTGACGGCGACGCTGCTCCAAGTTTTTCCCAGCGTCCACGCGATGGACGTGCCGCAGTCGTTCAACACAGTTCTGGTCGCCACCGTCCAGCCGACCAGCGACGCCAACCTTGCCGCCAATCTCGCCGCGCTGCCCGCCGACGCCGCGCCGATGCTCCGCGACACGCTGACGCTGACAGCGCAGACGCTCGTGCCGACGCAGGCGTCGCAGCTCGTCTTCACTGACGACCGCGCGCCGGTCGAGTCGCTGGTGGACTCGCTGGTGCTCAACTTCCTGCTCTCTGACGACCTCGATCAACTGCGCCCGGAAGGATAAGCGGATGTATAGGTATTTACCTCACCCCCCAACCCCCTCTCCACTGCGTAGAGAGGGGGAGTCAAACGGCGCTCAGCGGTGCGTAGGCGAAATTCCGCGAATCGGGGCAACTCAATGACCATAACCACACCCCGTGCACAAATCGGACTGATCCGCGCGGCGCAAACGTTGATCACGATTTTCTTTCCGGTGATCCTCGTGTTGATCGCCGCGCGCTTGGTCATGACGCCGCTGTTCTTGCAGGTCGAGTACCATCGCGCTGATTTCCCGCCCGATCCGTATGGCTTCACGACCGAAGATCGGCTCGCCTATGCGCCTTACGCCCTCGACTATCTGCTCAACGGCGCGGAAGTCAGCTACTTGGGCGACCTGACCTTCTCTGACGGCTCGCCGCTCTACCAAGCCTCCGAGCTGCGCCACATGAGCGACGTCAAGGTCGTCACGGACGCCGCCTTCGGCAGTGCCATCGTCGGCGGGATTCTCATAATCGCCGCCGGATACTTTCTGCTCCGCACCCGCCGCCGCGCGCTCGTCAACGCGCTGTTCGCCGGCGCGCTGCTGACGCTCGGCATCGTCGCCGCGATCATCGTCCTCGCCGTGATCGACTGGGAATACTTCTTCGTCACCTTTCACCAGCTTTTCTTCCAAAGTGGGACGTGGTACTTCCCGACCTCCGACACGCTGATCCGCCTGTTCCCGGAGCAGTTCTGGTTCGACGCCGCCCTGACGATTGGCGGCGTTACAGTCGTCACGGCTTTGCTCGTGTTCTTCCTCACTTTACGGGTTAAAAGGGCGTAATGACCTTTGACAGCATAAGTTCGGGGTGTTAATCTTATTCGTTAGTGTAGGGCGAGTGGGAGCATGAAGCTGGCTGTTACGCTTGGGAAGTGGCTTACACCCGGTATCGGCGTCAAGCGCTGGATCATTCTCCTCCTCTTTGGCGTTAGCGTCCTCGCGTGGAGTATCTGCTGCATCATCCTGCTGATGGCAGGGATCAGCATCCAGCCGTTCTCACAATTCGGCTGGGCGAGCATCGTCGCCACTATGGCAAGCGGCTTTGCCTTGATCGGGGTGTCCCTGCTGAAGCTGGCGCGCAGCATCTTAGCGCCTTATCGCCTGCGCTACCAGAAACCGGTCGTCGACGTGGTTTACAGCCACAGCCGACGCCAAAAAGGGCTGAAAGTGGTGGCAATCGGCGGCGGCACGGGGCTGCCCGCCGTGCTGAAGGGACTGAAAGCCTTCACCAGCAACTTGACCGCCGTCGTCACCGTCGCCGACGATGGGGGAAGCTCAGGGCGGCTGCGGCGCGACCTCGGCGTGCTGCCTCCCGGCGACCTCCGTAACAACATTGCGGCGCTCGCCGACGACGAAGACTTGATGACCCGGCTGTTCCAGTACCGGTTTCAAAACGGCGATCTGGGCGGACACGCATTTGGCAACTTGTTCATCAGCGCGCTTTCCGGCGTGACCGGAAGTCTCGAAACTGCTTTGATCGAGACCGAGCGGATCCTCAACATTCAGGGGCGGGTACTCCCGGCGACGCTGGCAGACGTTTCCCTGACCGCGAGCATCCGACTTCCCGGTTCGCGGCGCGCGATCACGGTGACGGGCGAGTCGAACATCACGGCGGCGGGCGGGCAAATCGAGCAGCTTTCGCTCATTCCCAAGGCGGTCGAAGCGTATCGCGGCAGCACGCAAGCGCTGCTGGACGCCAACATCGTCGTCATCGGACCCGGCAGCCTGTATACGAGTATTCTGCCGAACCTGCTCGTCAACGGCATCACCGATGCGCTGCGAGCGACGAGCGCATACAAAATCTACATCTGCAATATCGCCGTCCAGCCCGGCGAAACGACCGATTTCACGGTCGCCGAGCACGTGCTGGCGTTGGAACGGCACATCGGGCGCGGGATGTTTCAGGTCGTGGTCGCCAACAACAACTATCCGACCACCAACGCGGGCGTGACTCGCTACGTCCAGCCCGCGCCGGAACATCACGAAATCTGGCAGCGGTACGACGTGTTCTATACCGATCTAGTGGACTCTGATCGCCCTTGGCGGCACGACCCGCAAAAACTTGTGAAGGCGATCTTATCCTTAAGCGAAGCGGAGCGCGTGGGCGTCCAGTTCACGAAACCGTCTGTCGCTCACGTGCAGTAGGCTTAACAGCGTATCTAAAGGAGATACAAACATGGCAATTCGCGTAGGTATCAATGGTTTTGGGCGGATTGGGCGTCTGGCGATGCGGGCGATCCGTGCGAACTACCCCAACGAAATCGACGTCGTGGCTTTCAACGACTTAGGCGACCTCGACACGATGGCGCATCTGTTCAAGTACGACTCGAACTACGGGCGCTATCCGGGAACCGTCGAGAAGAGAGACGGCGCGCTGGTGATCGACGGCGACGAGATCAAGGCGCTCGCCGAACGCGATCCCGCGCAGCTTCCGTGGGGCGACCTCGGCTGCGACATCGTCATTGAAAGCACCGGGCGGTTCACCGACCGCGCGTCGGCAGCCAAGCACCTCGAAGGCGGCGCGAAGAAGGTCATCATCTCCGCCCCGGCGAAGAACGAAGACATCACGATCTGCCTCGGCGTCAACGAAGAAAAATACGACCCGGCGATGCACGACATCATCTCGAACGCTTCCTGCACGACCAACTGCCTCGCGCCAGCCGCGAAGGTCGTCAACGATACCTACGGTATCGTTCACGCGCTCATGACGACGATCCACAGCTACACCAACGACCAGCAACTGCTCGACCTGCCCCACAAAGACCTGCGCCGCGCCCGCGCCGCCGCCGTCAGCATGATCCCGACGACCACCGGCGCTGCCAAAGCGGTTTCGCTGGTCATTCCCGAATTGAAGGGGAAATTCGACGGTATGGCGATCCGCGTACCGACTCCGACGGTCTCGCTGGTTGACTTCGTCGCCGTGCTGGAAAAACCGACGACCACCGCAGAACTGATCGCCGCTTTCGATGCCGCTGCCGCTGAAGGCAAGATGAAGGGCATCCTCGGCGTGTCCCACGAACCGCTGGTCTCCATCGACTTCCGCGGCGACAGCCGCTCCAGCATCGTCGATGCCGGGTCAACGCAGGTGATGGACGGCACGCTGGCGAAGGTCGTGACGTGGTACGACAACGAGTGGGGCTATTCCTGCCGCATCGCCGACCTGATCGTCTTCGTTGGCGAAAAGCTCTAGGGACAGACTCTGCTCGCTAGATTGACAAGGCAGAGGCGAGGCACAGCCTGACGGTTGCTGCCCTCGCCTCTTTTTACGGAGAAAAGATCATGAACAAAATGACCATCCGCGACGTTGACCTCGCGGGCAAGCGCGTGCTCGTGCGCGTCGACTTCAACGTGCCGCTCGACGGCGACCGGATCACCGACGACACGCGCATCCGCGCCGCCGTCCCCACCATCAAGGCGATCTTGGCTCAGAGACCCCGTTCGGTGATCCTAATGTCGCATCTGGGTCGCCCGAAGGGTGGACCAGACCCGAAATACTCACTCAAGCCGGTCGCGCCCGCGCTGGCGAAGCTGCTAGGGCGTGACGTCGCCTTCGCCGCCGAGACAGTCGGCACGGTCGCCGAACAAGCCGAAGCCAAGCTGCCCGAAGGCGGCGTTCTGCTGCTGGAAAACACCCGCTTCTACCCCGGCGAGGAAAAGAACGACCTCGACCTCGCCAAGCAGATGGCGGCGCTCGGCGACGTGTTCGTCATGGACGCCTTCGGCTCGGCGCACCGCGCCCACTCCTCGACCGTCGGCGTGACCGAGTATTTGCCTTCGGTCGCCGGACTGCTGATGGAGAAAGAGATCAACTATCTCGCGAGCGCGATTGAAAACCCGGCGCGCCCGTTCGTCGCCATCCTCGGCGGCGCGAAGGTGTCTGACAAGATCGCCGTGATCGAGTCACTGCTGGGCAAAGTTGACAAGCTGCTGATCGGCGGCGGCATGGCGAACACTTTCTTCAAGGCGCAGGGTTACGAGTTGGGCAACTCGCTGGTCGAAGCCGATGCGATTGACACCGCTAAGGACCTGCTGACGAAGAGCGGCGGCAAGCTGGTGCTGCCGGTCGACGCCGTGATCGGCGACAAGTTCGACAACGACGCCAACACGCAGGTGATCACCGTCAGCGACGGTGTGCCCGAAGGCTGGGCGATCTACGACATCGGTCCGGCGTCGGTCAAGCTGTTTGGCGACGCGCTCGCGGGCGCGCAGACGGTGGTCTGGAACGGTCCGATGGGCGTGTTCGAGAAGCCGACCTTCGCCAAAGGCACCAACGAAGTCGCCCAGTTGCTCGCCAACCTGACCAAAGCAGGCGCGACGACGATCATCGGCGGCGGCGACTCGGCGGCGGCGATTGAGGAAGCGGGTCTCGCCGACCAGATCACGCACATCTCGACCGGCGGCGGCGCCAGCCTCGAAATGCTCGAAGGCAAGACGCTCCCCGGCGTAGCGGCGCTGCAAGACAAGTAGCGCAACCTCACCCCCCGACCCCCTCTCCACTGTGTAGAGAGGGGGAGAGGACAGATCAGCAGCGCGAGGGTGTGAAATCCACCACAGGCAAAACGAGGTATTCATGCCGAATCTCGTCCTTTTTTGTTAGAATGAGAGGACGAGTCCATTCACAGAAAAGATTCACCGCATGGCGCTGCAAAAAGGCGATCTAATCGGAGCGTATCAGATCATTGCGCCGATGGGTCAAGGTGGGATGGCGACCGTTTACAAGGCGTATCATCCTCGCTTGAACCGCTTCGTTGCCATCAAGATGGTCCATCCCGCGTACCTTGCCGACGAGACGTTCCTCGCTCGCTTTGAGCGTGAGGCGCAGATTGTCGCCGCGATGGAGCATCCAAACATCGTCCCGGTCTACGATTTCTCCGAGCACGATGGTGAGCCTTACCTCGTCATGAAGCTGATCGACGGCAGCACGCTCAAGGCGGTGCTGGCGGATGGTGCGCTCCCGGTCGACGACATTCTGACGATCATGGAGCCAATCGCTCAGGCGCTGGACTACGCTCACAGCCGGGGCGTACTCCACCGCGACATCAAACCGTCGAATATCATCCTCGACCGGCAGGCGACCCCTTACCTGACCGATTTCGGGCTGGCGCGATTGAGCATCTCCGGCGCGACCACGCTCAGCACCGACATGATGATCGGCACGCCCTACTACATGTCGCCGGAACAGGCGGCTGGGCGCGGCGCGGTTGATCACCGTTCCGATTTGTACTCGCTGGGCGTCGTCTTCTACGAGTTGTTCGTCGGGCAAGTTCCGTTCAGCGAAGGTACGCCCTACGCGATCATCAACGACCACATCGCCAGCGACCTACCGCTGCCACACAGCCTCAACCCGGATGTGCCGCTCGAAATCGAAATCGTGCTCTTACGAGCTTTGAGCAAAGACCCGGACGAC
Source organism: uncultured Chloroflexia bacterium (assembly GCA_963826685.1). Classification (GTDB taxonomy): domain Bacteria; phylum Chloroflexota; class Anaerolineae; order Aggregatilineales; family Phototrophicaceae; genus Flexifilum. Next base: position 1,250,268 of record CAWGYC010000017.1, read on the forward strand.
CGCTATCAGAGCGCGGTCGAGCTGTTCGAGGCGATCCGCAGCGCGGTTCACGACACCGCAGCAGCAGATCACAATCTTGAGCGCCGGACGCCAAAGCGCCGCTCTGTCGCTGGCGCAGTCGATCAAACCGGTGTCGGAAACCCGTGAAGGCAAGAAGACCGCCGTCGCTGCCGTCACCACCCCGTCGCCCAAGCGCGGCGCGCGCTGGATCACGGAGACGGCACTGATCGTGCTCGGCATCGTGGTGATCATCGTGCTCGCCGCCTTCGCGATCAACCATCAGTCGAATCAGAACGAGCCGACCGTACCGACACTAGCAGTACTTGCTGCTGTGCCGAGCGCGACTCCCGTGCTGGTAGCGACGAATCCCATCCTCGACCCGACCTCGACCTTCCCACCGACGTGGACGAGCGTTCCCACAGTGCCCATCGCAGCGGAAGCGCCGACCTTGCCACCGCCGACGCACCTGCCGCCACCAGAGCAGCCGATCGGTCAAGCTGGTGCGAACCTACCGCCACCAACCCTAAGACCTATCCCGATGCCCGACTTGGGGCTAAGCGATGCACAAGCAGCACTCGATCAAGGTGACTCTTTCATCGGCAATTATCTCGCCCTGTATCGAGCGCAGTTGCAGGCGGGCGACGTTGCCGCGGCGGGTCGAACGCTAGCTGAAGGAGCGAAGCACGCTCCCTTTATAGATGCGTACTGGATGACCGCTGCCGACATCGCCGTGAGCGCCGGGAACGACAACTTAGCGTTTCTATGCTACAGCAACGCCTTGGGCGTTGCTGAGGGCGGACGCGCCTATGAGTTGGTTCGCTGGACGGCAGGTGAATATCTTTACCGCGCGGCGACGCAGATCGACCGTTTGACTCTTGCGGAAATTCGCGGACTGAGTCAAGAACTCGCGCAAAACAACTCGCCGATTGTCAACGCGATGATCGGGCGCGCCTTTCTGACCAACGGGAACGACCGGCTCGCCGGAGTCAGCATCGCCAAAGCGCTCACGCTGAATAACGAACTCCCGGAGGGGCATCTGGTCTATGGCGAACTGCTACAGGCGCAAAACGACGCGGAGCGCGCGCGCCACGAATGGCAATTGGCGCTCGACGCGCCAGACGCGCCCGACTGGGTGCGCGAACACGCCACTGAACTGCTATCTTCACTCAAGTGAAATGAGGAACTCAAATGCGTACACCGATCATTGCTGGTAACTGGAAGATGTTCAAAACCGTCCAAGAGTTGGTTGAGTTTGTCAAGCAGCTCGCGCCCGCGCTGGAACCGTACAGCAGCGTCGAGCGGGTCGTCTGCCCGACTTTCGTCGCCCTCTACGGCGTCGCCGCTGCGCTTAAGAGCACGCCAATCAAGGTGGGCGCGCAGAGCGTTCACTGGGAAGAAAGCGGCGCTTATACATCGCAAATTTCGCCGACGATGCTGCAAGGCATCGCCGAGTACGTGATCATCGGGCACTCGGAGTGCCGCGCTTATCTCTGCGAGACCGACGCCGACGTGAACCGCAAGGCGAAAGCCGCCCTCGCGCACGGTCTGAAGCCGATCATCGCGGTCGGCGAGAGCCTTGAGCAGAACGAAGCGGGCGAAACGAACGAATTCGTCGGCGGGCAGGTGCGCGCCGCGCTGCAAGGCATTCCGGCAGTCGATATGGAAAAGATCGTCATCGCCTACGAGCCGATCTGGGCGATTGGCACCGGGCGCAGCGCCAGCGGCTTGATCGCGCAGGAAGTCATCGGCGGCACCATCCGCGCGACCCTCAACAACCTCTACGGCGAAGCGGTCGCCGGAACCGTCCGCATCCAGTACGGTGGCAGCGTCAAGCCGAATAATATGGCGGAATACATGGGTCAGCCGGACATCGACGGGGCGTTGGTCGGCGGGGCGTCGCTCAACGTGAGCGACTTCGCCAAGCTGGTCGAGATCGCGGCGCAGGAGAAAGGCGCAGGAGCCTGACACTCCCGGAGTTTGTCGTTCCGTGGCTGCTCGTCGGCGCGCTGCTCTACGCCATGCGCCGCTTGGAACGATGGCTGCATCAGCATATCTTTAAAGTCGGGTGGCTGCTGACCAAGAATTTGCAGACGACCACCATACTTTACTACACCTTTTTTCTGCCCGGCGTCGTCCTGCACGAGTTCGTTTACTGGCTCTTTGCGGGATTTATCAACGTCCGGGCGGAGCGCGCTATCGCTTGGCCCGAAGCTCAGGCAATCGCCGAACTGCGGCTCAATTTCATCCGGCTGGCGCGTAATACCGGGCGGATTCGCACCGCGTTGATCAGCATCGCACCGTTGATCGGCGGGCTGGCGGTGATCTGGTTGATCACGAACAACGTGCTCGACCTCAACGCGATCATCGCCACGCTGCGCGGGGGATCGGTTGCAGACATCGGCGCGGCGCTGACGCTGCTGATCTCGACGCCGGACATCTGGTTGTGGGTCTACTTGATCTTCGCCATCGCCAGCACGATGATACCCGACCGCGAGTCGCTCAAGGGCTGGCGACCGATCTTGATCGGCGCGGGCATTTTGATCGCCGTGCTCTACCTACTGGGCGTCGCGCAGGAAGTCTTTCTGGACACGCTGGCAACGCCGATCACCGAGGGGTTAAACCGCCTCGCCCTGACCTTCGCCGTCGTGATCGCCATCGACCTGCTGATCACGGGCGTGCTGGGGACGATTGAGGCAATCATCGAGCGCATCACCGGCGACAGCGCCACCTTCCAGAACGGCAAGCTCGTCGCCATGACGCGCGAGGAAGTGCAGCGCCAGCGCGAGCAGCAACGCACCAAGCAGGAACGCCAGCGCCAGCAGGCTCAGGTGCGCACGGCGGCGGGTCCCCCGTCGATTTACAAGCTGCCGCTGCCGATCCCGGAAGCGCCGGGCAGAGATCTCGCCGAGAGCGTGGTCGTCAGCCGCGAACCGCAATCCGCGCTGGTTTCCGGGCTGCCGACGCCCGCACAGTCACCGCTGCGGCGGAATGCGCCAACCATGATCCCCGGCGTCGCGGTCGTCAAGAGCGACGAGGAACTCGCACCGGAGAAACCGCTGCAAGAGGCGCACATCCCCACGCCGGGATTCTTTGACGATCAGGATGACGAGGATGACGAATCGGAAGCAGAAGCCGAGGAAGGCGGAGAAGTCCGTCTATAGTGGTTGAGGATCAGGAAGCTGGCGGCGACGATTAAACCCATTACGCCGAGCGCAACGAACTTGAATAGGCGGCTGCCGGTAATCAGCGTGAGTACGCCGAAGCAGGCGCAGAAGACGTAATAGCCGAGCACGATCTGGCGCTGGCTGACGCCGAGGTCGATCAGCCGGAAATGTAGGTGTCCCCGGTCGCCGGTGAAGGGGCTGCGCCCCTCGCGCAGACGGTTGACGACCTGCCACATGCTGTCGAGCAGCGGCAGCCCCATCACCAGCAGAATGGTCGCCATCTTCGCGCCGCCGATAATCGCCAATGCGCCCAAGGTATAGCCGAGAAAGGTCGCGCCGCCGCCCATGAAAATCCGCGCCGGGTAGAAGTTGTAGAGCACGAAGCCCAACGCCGCGCCCATCAACGCGAGGTGCAGCAGGCTAACGCTGGTTTGCGCCGGTTCGACGCGAAAGGCGCTGTTGATGAACAGCGTCGCCCCGGCGATCAGGGTCACGCCGCCCGCCAAGCCGTCGGCGCCGTCAAGCCAATTCATCGTGTTCATCATGCCGACCAGCCACAAAAACGTAATCGCCACCGTGATGATGAACGACCAATGCGGCGTCTGCTCGCCGGTAAAGGGGTTGTTGAAATACTCGATGAAGATTTGAAAGAGGATCGCAATCCCCGCGCCGAGGAACTGCCCTAAGAACTGCGGCAGCGGCGCGAGTTCGAAAATGTCGTCCAGCAGCCCGAAGACGAAGACGACCGTCCCCCCCGCCAGTAGACCGATCAGCCGGATCACCTCGTAGGGATCAAGGCGGGGGACGGGGAGAAGCTGCGCCGCCAGCACCGCGACCACGAAGCCGCCGTACAGCGCGATTCCACCGAGTTTGGAGACGCGGCGGGCGTCGGCTTCGTTGGCGTGGCGTCCTTCGAATTTCGACGTAATGCCGAAGCGCTTGCCCAGCCAGATCGCCAGCGGCACGAGCAGCAGCGTCGTGCTCAGCGCCAGTCCAAATACCAGCAGGTAGGTCATGTATGACCCATCATGTCCCGAACTGGCGATCCCCGGCATCCCCTAGCCCCGGCACGATGAAGCCCACCTCGTTCAGGTGATCGTCCACCGCCGCGACGTGAATCGGCACGTCAGGATGCGCCTCGCTCAAGTGGGCGACGCCCTCCGGCGCAGCGATCAGCCCGACGTACTTGATACGCGGCACGCCCCAGCGCTTGAGGATGTCAATCGTCGCCGTCGCCGATCCGCCGGTTGCAAGCATCGGGTCGAGCACTAGGCAGACCTGCACGGTTGGTTTCTCCGGCAGGCGGTTGTAGTATTCGACCGGGCGCAGCGTGTGCTCGTCACGGTACAAGCCGATGTGCCAGACCTGCACGCTGGGCAGCAGCATCAGCGCGCCCTCGACCATCCCCAGCCCGGCGCGCAGCACCGGAACCAGCCCAATCGTCTCTTGGTTCTTGTAGCCCTTGGCGATGCCCATCGGCGTCTTGACCTCGCGCTCCTCAAGCTTGAGGTCTTGAGTCGCCTCGTAGACCAGCAGCAGCGCCAGTTCGCGCACGAGTTCCCGGAAGGCGCGGTGATCGGTTTCTTCGTCGCGCAGCACGCTTAATTTGTGCTGCACGAGCGGGTGGTTTGAGACGTGGAGTGTGTCGGTCATGATTAATCCCTTTCAGCCGCGCAAATTGTACGTGCTAGACTACGCGCTGTCAAAACCAATTCAGCAAATCACGATGCCCGTAGGGGCGTTATATATAACGCCCTACAATAGACAACCCGGCGGCAGCAGGTTGATGATCAGCAGGGCGTCGGCTATACTAGTGAATAGAACATTTATCCGATTTTGGAGCACTCCATGTCCGATGATGGACGTTTGGTGAGCGGCGGTCGCCGCTCCGACGACCGCGAAAACATCGCCCTCCGACCGAAGCTGCTGTCCGAGCTGATCGGGCAGGATCGCGTTCGAGAACAACTCAAAATCATCATCGAGGCGGCGCAGGGACGCAAGGAAGCGGTCGATCACATCCTGTTTTACGGACCGCCGGGCTTGGGCAAAACCTCGCTGGCGCACGTGATCGCCAACGAGATGAGCACCAATATCCGCATCACAGCGGGTCCGTCAGTCGAGCGGGCGGGCGATCTCGCCGCCATCCTGACCCATCTCAAGCAGGGCGACATCCTGTTCATCGACGAGATTCACCGCTTAGGGCGTGCGGTCGAGGAAATCCTCTACCCGGCGATGGAAGACTTCGCCCTCGACATCGTGATCGGCAAGGGACCCGCCGCCAAGAACGTCCGGCTTAACCTGCCCCGCTTCACCGTGATCGGGGCGACGACCCAGTTGGCGCTGCTGGCAGGTCCACTGCGCGACCGTTTCGGCGCGCGCTTCCGGCTCGACTACTACGATCAAGCGGCGATGGAACAGATCGTCGCCCGCGCTGCCGGAATGCTCAAGATCGAGATCGCGGCGGAAGGTTTGAGCGAGATCGCGCGGCGCTCGCGGGGGACGCCGCGCGTCGGGCTGCGCCTGCTCCGCCGCTCGCGCGATTACGCCCAAACGCGCGCCGACGGGATCATCACCGGAATAGTAGCGCACGACGCGCTCGAACTGATGGGCATCGACTTCCTCGGTTTGGACGACATCGACCGCCGCGTGCTGCAAACGATTATCAACAACTACGAGGGTGGTCCAGTCGGCTTACCGACGATTGCCGCCTCGATCAGCGAGGACAGTTCGACCATCATGGACGTGTACGAGCCGTACCTGATGCAGTTAGGTTTCCTCAAGCGCACGCCGCGCGGTCGGGTCGCCACCGCGCGCGCCTATGAGCACATCGGCATCCCCTATCCGGGCGGAAACGGCATTCAGCCGTCACTGCTGTAAGCACGCCCAAGTGAACACTTCCGGTCGCACGCTCGTAGACAGAGTCGTGAGTTAGCTGTTTCGACTGGAGGTTTCCTGCCATGTACCAGTGGATCGTATTTCTGCACATTCTGAGCGCGTTCGCCTTCTTCATGGTGCACGGCGCTTCAGCAGTAATGGCATTTCAGCTTCACCGCGAACGCGACGTCCAGCGCATTCGCGCCATCCTCGACTTGTCGAACTCAGCGCTTCCAATCGCCTATTGGTCGGTAATGATCTTAGTCCTTGCCGGGATCGCCGCGGGAATCATGGGTCACTGGTTCGCGCAGGGCTGGATTTGGACGGCGCTGGTGTTAATCGTCCTGCTGTGGTTCGGGATGCACGCCTACGCTTTCCGCTACTTCACGCCGATTCGCAAGGCAGTCGGGCTGCCCTATCACCACCCCTCCGGCGATCAGCCCGGTGGCGAACCCGCCAGCGACGCCGACATCGCGACGGTCATCGCTAAGGCGAATCCGACGATGCTATTGATCGTCTCGTTTGGGCTGGTCGCGGTCATTCTGTGGTTGATGATGTTCAAGCCCTTCTAAGCGCGGTAAAATCGGTCTGGTTGATCGAGCGAACGGCTAACGCAGATGGATTTTCAAGCGCTTGGACGCATTTTGCTGATCCTCGGCGTCGTGATCCTGATCATCGGCGGCATTTTGGTGCTGTTCGGGCGCAGCTTCAACGGCTTCCCCGGCACAATCCGCGTCGAAGGTCAAGGCTTCTCCTGCATGATCCCGATCCTCGCCTCGATCATCCTCAGCATCGTGCTGACCGTTGTCTTGAACATTATCGTTAGGCTGATTAACCGACCGTGAACCTCTCCGACTACGACTACGACCTGCCCGACTCCTTTATCGCGCAGACACCAGTAGAGCCGCGCGACTCATCGCGGTTGCTGCTGCTCGACCGCGAGACCGGCGCAGTGGATCACCGGATTTTCCACGACATTATCGACCTGATCAATCCGGGCGATGCGCTGGTCATCAACACCACCCGCGTGATCCCGGCGCGCCTGCACGCGACCAAAGCCGAGACCGGCGGCGGCGCAGAAGTTTTGCTGCTGCGCCAATTAGACGAGACCCGCTGGCAGGTGATCGTCGGCGGGCGGCGCGTGCTGGAGGGAACGAAGCTGATGTTCGTCGTAAACGACGACAGCGGCGACACCGGCATCAGCGCCGAAGTCACCGAAGTGCTGCACGAGAGCGAGCGCATTCTGCGCTTCAGCCAGCCGATCAACGACTGGCTCGATCAACTGGGCGAGATGCCGCTGCCACCCTACATTCACACCCGGCTTGACGATCCCGAACGCTACCAGACCGTCTACAGCCAGCAGCAGGGATCGGCGGCGGCGCCAACGGCGGGTTTGCACTTCACGCCGGAACTGCTGGTCGCGCTGCGCGATAAAGGCGTGACACTGGCGCAGGTGACGCTGCACATCGGCTTGGGGACGTTTCAGCCGGTCAAGGAGGAGAACATCCTCGACCATCAGATGCACAGCGAGCACGCCGTGCTCAGCGCGACCGACGCCAAGCTGATCAACGAGACTAAGCTGGCAGGTGGGCGGGTGATCGCCGTCGGCACGACCGTCGCGCGCACGCTGGAAACCGCCGGGATTTTGAGCGAAGGCGGCGACCCGGCGCACCCGGATCGGGCAACCGATGCCTGCCCGTGGCGCCCTGTGATCGCCTTCAACCGCGACACCGACCTGTTCATCTATCCGGGCTATCGCTGGCGGGTGGTCGACGCCATGATCACCAACTTCCATCTGCCGAAATCGACGCTGTTGATGATGATCAGTTCGTTCGCCGGGCGGGATCACGTGCTGAACGCTTATGAGATCGCCAAGCGCGAGGGCTACCGCTTCTTCTCGTTCGGCGACGCGATGTTCATCAGCTAATCACCGTTATATGACGTAGGGGCAGGTTTGAAACCTGCCTCTACCAATGTCGCCCGGACACAGCGACAACCGAGGATTGACGTTCGCGTGAGCGTCCACTAAAATAGGCGTTCTTGTCTGACCAATTTTCCCCGCTGCCCTCGTTCCGTCGCGCGCAGCGGTGCGAAGAGAGAATTGGAGAAATCCATGTACGCAATTGTTCGTTTGGCGGGTGGCAAACAGCACCGCGCCGAAGTCGGCACCACGATTGACGTGGAGCGCCTCCCCCAAAACGTTGAAGAAACCGTTGAGCTTGCGGACGTGCTGCTCGTCGGTGACGGTGACGCCACCGTGATCGGTCAGCCGACGGTCGCCGATGCTACCGTGACGGCAACCGTCGTCGCTCAGTACCGCGCCCCCAAGATTTTGGTCTTCAAATACAAGCAGCGCACCAAGTTCCGCCGGATGCGCGGGCATCGCCAGTACTACACCCGTTTGCGGATTGACGCTATTAACGTTTAAGGATTGAAAAATGGCTCACAAAAAAGGTGGCGGCTCCGTCCGCAACGGTCGTGACAGTAATGGACAGCGCCTCGGCGTGAAGCGCTACGGCGGCGAATTTGTGATCCCCGGCAACATCATCGTTCGCCAGCGCGGGACGCAGTTCCACGCCGGTGAGAACGTCGGTCTGGGCAAGGATTACACCATCTTCTCCAAGATCGAGGGCTACGTGGTCTTTGAGAAACTGCGGGGCAAACCGGGTCGCAAGCAGATCAGCGTTTACACCGAACTACCGGAAAAACAGCAGTAAGAACGGGCGGCGTACTGCCGTCTAAACAATACCCAACGTAAGCACACGGACAGACCGTGTGCCAAAAAAGGAACGACATGAAGGAAAATATCCATCCCCAATGGTATCCTGAAGCGAGCGTGACCTGCGCCTGTGGCAATCACTGGACGACGGGCGCAACGGTTCCCGAAATCCGCACCGACATTTGCTCGGCGTGCCACCCCTTCTACACCGGCGAACAGCGGATCGTGGACACTGAAGGACAAGTTGATCGCTTCATGAAGCGTCTGCAAGTGCGTGACGCCAAGCGCGCCGCCGTCGAAGAACGTGAAGCCGCCAAGACGCCGTCCAATCTGCCGCTGGCTGAACTGGGCGTCGACAAGCGTTACGTCAACATCCTCGGCGAAAACGAAATCACCACCGCTGGCGAGTTTATCGCCAAGCTGGAAGAAGGCGGCGAAGCGGCTTTGCTGGAGATTTCCGGCATCGGTCGGAAGTCGGTCGCCGACTTAAAGAAGGCGCTTCGCAATCGCGGTTACGACGTGCCCAAAGCATCGGATGAGTAAGCGCAGCAGCTAAAGTTAGAAGGCAGGCATTTGTCGATTGGACAAATGCCTGCCTTTCTTTTTGCCTATAATTCATTTCAGGGGGAATGATGATCCACCACTCAGGACGCATCGAGGTGATTTGCGGGAGCATGTTTTGCGGCAAGACCGAGGAACTGATCCGCCGTGTCCGCCGCGCCACCATCGCCCGGCAAAACGTCCAAGTCTTTAAGCCGATCATCGATCATCGCTACGGCGTCGAACGTGTCACCAGCCATGACGGGCAAAAGCTCGAAGCGCAGCCGATTGCCAAGCCCGGCGAAATCCCCGCCCTGCTCGCACCGGAAACGACCGTCGTCGCCATCGACGAGGTCCAGTTCTTTGACGACTCGATCATCCCGATTGTCGAAGAACTCGCCGCTCAGCGGCATCCGCGTGATCTGCGCCGGACTCGACCTCGACTTTCGCGGCGAACCGTTCGGCTCGATGCCCCAACTGCTCGCCCGCGCCGAGGAGGTCACCAAACTCCACGCGATCTGCATCGTCTGCGGCGAGCCAGCCAGTCGCACGCAGCGGCTCGTCAACGGCAGCCCAGCGCGCTACGACGACCCGATCATCATGATCGGCGCGCACGAGGTCTACGAGGCGCGCTGCCGCGAGCATCACGCCGTCCCGCGCAGCTAAAGCGCTGGGGCTGGCAGAGGTCGCACGCCCGAAATACCCATCATCTATTCACATATTGCAGATTTCGTATAAAAAGGTGCTGGTGTATTTTCAAAAATGGCGCTAGAATTGTTTAGCATGGCAAAGTAATTGGCACAATCGCATATTCTGAGGAGAGCAAAATGGCTGTAGCGAACGCAAGCATGTCTGCGGCTACGTCGGTACAGAGCGATTCGGGGCTGTGGCTGAGGAGTCGGAACTGGGACTTGATGTTCATCACCCTGAGCGTGATCTTCGTACCGCTGCCCTACCTGATCTACCTGTTGTTCGTCAAGTTGGGCGTCAACGAAGACGTGAGCCGTAACGTCGTCAACGGATTTGTCGCCATTGCCATCGGCGGACCGCACATGATGTCGACCTTCCTGCGGACGGGCTTCGACAAGGAGTTCTCGCAGCGCTACCCGATGCTGATCCGGTCATCGATCATCATCCCAATTGTGGTGGTGTCGCTGGCGTTCCTGAATCTGCATCTGCTGCTGACGATCTTCTTCTTCTGGGCGGCGACGCACGTTCTGCATCAAGTGACGTACATCGTCGAACTCTACAATCACAAAGAGCACAAATTCGTCCGCAAGGACAAGAGCGCCGTCACGCTGCAAGCCCGTTTGATCGACTACGCGGTGATCATGACCTGTTTGTTCCCCTTTGCGGCGCTCAAGATTAGTCAGGGTTCGTTCGACATCGGCTCGAATGACCTCACGTCGGTCATCCCGGAATTGTTCCAGCACGAGTGGTTCTTCGTCCTGATGAGCGGCGCCTTCTTCGTCGCCGTCGCCGCCTTCGCGGTCAAGAGCTACCGCGAGTATCGCGGTAACTACATCAACTGGCCCAAAACCGTGTTCATCCTGCTAACGGTCGTGGTCGCCTTCATTATCCCGGCGCTGCCGAACCTCGACACGGCGTTTCAGGGCTTGAATACGTGGCACTCGTTCCAGTACCTCGCCTTGACCTTCTACATCATCAAGATTCGCCAGATGTACGCTGGCATGGACAAGACCGCGCCGCTGGTCGCCCGCTTCAACAAGGGCAAGGACTCGCGCGGCTTGTTCGCCCTGAGCACGATGATGCTGGCTGGTTCGGTCGTCGTCTTCATCGTCGTCTACACGCTGGCGGGCATCCTGAAACCGGGTATCGACTCGAACACGCACTTCGACATCGCCTACTACACGTCGATCCTGTCGTTCCTGTGGATCCACTACTATCACGACCACTTCTTGTTCACGAACTTCGAGGCGCTGGACGAAGCCTTCGGCGTCGAACGGGCGAAGTAGTCCCTATCCAACACCTAAAACGAGGGCGATCACCGAAATGTGATCGCCCTCGTTTTTTATTCCAGATGGTCAGAAAGGTATATCGCAGGGGCAGGTTTGAAACCTGCCCCTACAGCATCGCCTCACGGCTACGACAGCGAGTCGCTGACCCACTGCATCGCGTCGACCGGCACGCCGTTGATCCACAACTCCCAGTGCAGATGCGCCCCCGTGACCCGCCCGGTGCTCCCGGTGGTGCCGATAATCTGTCCGACAGTTACCACGTCGCCCACACTGACGTACTGCTCGGTTTGGTGGCAGTAGACCGTAAACACACCCCAGCCATGATCGAGGATGGTCACGTTGCCGCGTATGTCGAGCGGACCGACGAAAACCACCGTCCCCGCCGCCGGTGCTTGAATCGGCGTGCCCGGCGCGGCAGCGAAGTCGGTTCCCGTGTGATATCGGCTGAATTCACCGCCGTTGTAAGAGCGGAGACTGCCAAAGACCGACGACAGCGGCGCAGCGACAGGCAGACCCAGCAACCCGTCGAAGTAGCGCGTCGGCGTAAAATTGCCCGTGATCTGCGCCAGATGATCCAACTCCGTCTGATCCATCACCGGATCGATCAGATTGGTGCGATCCGCGACGATCTCAATCGTTTCCGTTTCATAGCCGCCAGAGACCACCTGAATGTTGATCGGGAGCGGAGTCACTAAGCCGCTGCCGTCGGTCAGCGTCAAGTTGAGCGGATAGACGTTCGTCGCCGTCCCTAAGGGCACACTAGCATAGAGTGTATGATCCAGCCCGTCGGCGCTCGCACCGTCGTGGAGGGTATGGTTGAGAAACGTCCCGCTGATGGTCAAGGCTTGGCTCGTCTTCAGATGAATGCGACCCGCTTCACCTTCGACAAAAATCAGCGGCGAAACCGTCAGGCTTTCTACCAACGCGGGCATATCCAGCGCGAGCTGTGGCGGCGTGATGCCGGGAATGAGCAGCACCTGCCCCGGATAGATCAAGGTCGGGTCGTCAATGCGATTGACTTGGGCGAGTTCGTTAACGGTCACGCCATACTGCTTGGCGATGCGAAAGAGCGTATCTCCCTGCGCAACCGTGTGCACGACGATGGTGCTCGGCTGGTTGGGCAGCAGCGCAATTTCGGACACATCACCCGAAATACTGGTCACTGCCTCTGGTGACGGTTCGGGGGTACTATCCGGCGTCAGAGTCGGGGGCGCTGCTGCGGACGCCGTGACGTCGAGCAGCTGACCGACGTAGATATTGGCGGCGTCCGTGAGTTGATTTTCCGCCAGCAAAACGCTGGCATCAACGCCGTACAGTGCGGCGATGCTCGCCAGTGTCTCGCCCGGCTGGACAATGTGCATCACAGCTTGCGGGGGAAGCGGGGTCGATCCCGGCGCGGGCACGAGCAGCCGCTGACCGACGTAAATGCTCGACGGGTCGCTCAGGCTGTTCAGACGTGCCAGTTGATCGATGGTTGAGTCATAGTCGACGGCGATGCCGTACAGCGTTTCGCCACGCTGGACGACGTGAATCGTCACGCCGGGTGGGGTTATCGGCGTCGCATCTTGGGCAAAAACAGAGGCGGGCAGCCAAAGCATACCCGCCAGCAACAAACCTATAAAGTAACGATACCGCATTTATTCCGCCTCAGCAGCCTCGTCGAACCGGAGCCGATCTCCAACCTTCACCCGCTCCAGCACCTCCGGGTTCGCTTCAAGATAGTATTGTGCCGGTCGTTTTGGGGTGTACATTGGACGCCACGACTTCGCGAATTGTTTGTCAACGACCGTCCCGGATTCATCGAGCCAGACGACGCCGATGCTGAACCGCATAAAAAACATGTGGATCGCGGTGTTCGAGCGGCTCTCGCCGCCGGTGACGAACAGCAGTCCTTGATCCGCGGGCAAACGCGGGACAAGCTGCAAGCCCCGGAAATGACACCAGAAGCTCACACACAGCTTGACCCGCGCGAGAATGACTTCATCGGTCGCAGCGTTTCGCAGAATGCGCCACTGCGTCATGGCAGAATCAGCAACTGCCCCACAAAGATGCGATTCGCGTCGTAAATGCCGTTGATTTCGATGAGTTGGGAAATCGGCACGTTGAAACGGATCGAAATCCGGTACAAATTATCGCCGGGCTGCACCTGATAGACGTGCGACGCAACCATCGTAGGCGTCGGCAGCGGCAGCAGTGTCGCCGTTGGCACAACCGGCGTCGCGGTCGGGCTGCCCGCCGCCGGAACCTTGAGCACCTGTCCGATATAGATCATGTTCGGGTTGACGATGCCGTTCAACTGCGCCAATTCGCGCGTCGTCGTCCCGAAGCGAACCGCAATGGTCGACAGCGTGTCGTTGTACTTGACCACGTAAGTCTGGGTGACTGGCACCTCGGCTGGATTTATAGCTTGCGCTGCTTGTACGACAATCGGCGTCTCGGTCGGCAGAGCGGACGGGACAATCGTGGCAGTCGGGACGGCGGTCGGCGGAATTTCCGTAGGCACCAGCGTCGGCGGCTCCAAAGTCGTCACCGGGATCATCAACTGCTGAGTCTCAAAGATGTGCGCCGCAGCGTCGAGTTGATTGGCAATGATGATCGCATCGACCGTGCTGCCATAGCGGGTCGCAATCTGCGCCACCGTATCGCCGCGCACGACCGTATAGGGCACGATGAACGGGAACACCGTCATGTTGAGGGTCGGCGACGGCGTGGGCGACGGCGGAATCTCGGTCGGCAGGACATCGGTCGGCACCTCAGTGGGAAGCGCCGTCGGGACTTCGGTCGGAACTTCAGTGGGAATTTCGGTCGGAACCTCGCTGGCGACTTCCGTCGGCAGCGCTTCAACCGTCGTCATTTCGGTGATTTCTTCCGTCGGCACCGTCACGCCTTCAGTGACTTCCGGCGTGACTTCCTCGAAGGGGATCACCTCAATCGGCGTCTCCACGATAGGCGTCGGCTGAGCAGGGAGCGACTCAATTGTCGCCGCCGCCTCTGGTGTCGCTTGAGCTTCGGGCGTCATTTGGACTTCCGAAGTCGCGGCAGTCGCTGCGCTACCGGCAGGCGCAAGCACCGCGTCGTCGAGATAGACCACATTGTTCATGGCGATCTTGTTGACGACCGAGCGCACGTAAACCGTGACGCTGTCGCCCCCGGCGAGCGCGGACACGCTGTATTGAGCATATTGATCATAGGTGACTGTGGGATCAGACCAGACGATCACGTCGCTGGTCGGGTCGGTGCCGCCGCTCGGATCGATACCGACCTGCACCGTCATATCACTGTCACTGTCGCTGACATCGGGGCTGTCACCAGTCGACGACCAGACGTAAGCGTAGACGCTGAACTGCAGTTCTTCGCCCGCCGAAACGCCGCTCACCGTCTGATAGACGCCACCGTCGTGCGCCGCGAAGAACGTGAAATACTGCTGCGCATCGGTTCCTTCGTGAATGCGAGGCGTTCCCATACCGTTGACCGTGTCCGACGCCGGATAGTATTCGGGTTCCATATTGTCGTCGGTGTTCAAGTGCCATGCAGTCCAGCCCTGAGCGACAACGCTTGGCATCTCGCTGGAAACCGGCTCAAACGGGGCTTCGAAACCCGGATTAACGAGCAGATTCATCGGCGATTGGGCTTGGGTAACACTCAAACCCACAGCCAGCGTGAGGAGGATCAAAAGCAGTCGAAAAACAGGCGATCTATTCATCAAGCTTCCCCTAACGTCAGGTGCGGATGCATTTTCATAAGTGTACCCCGATCTGAAGATACGCGCTTCTGCTCAGGCAGCAAATAAGTCCTGTTTTGTCCCGGTCTCAGGGCGTTGACTTCGCCAGCATTCGCTCCATCGCGCTGATCAAGTCCGCCGGACCAAAGGGTTTGGTCACGAGATTTTTGGCGCTGACGGCGCGCATGTCCATCACCCGTTGATCCTGCTGCCCGCGCGCCGTGACGATAATGATCGGTATCTGGCGAGTCTCAGGGTCGGCGCGCAGGGTATCGTAGACGTCCCAACCGTCAACGTCGGGCATCATCAGGTCGAGCAGCACGAGGTCAGGTTTGAGACGCTTGACCATTTCCAAACCATTCAAACCACCCTCGGCTCCGATGAACTCCATCCCCTCGCGTTCCACGATCAGACTGATCAAGTCGATCATCTCGGTATCATCTTCAATGCACACGACGCGGCGCTGCATGATTTCGCTTTCTGTGGCTGATATTCTCCCGTCAGTCTACCACGAAACTTTAAATCGTGTCCATAAAACATTATCCTTCACATTATCATGATCCGGGTTCAGCCGATGTAAGTCTGCGGTTTTTGTTTTATACTAGCCGCGACGTTTATCAACCATACGCGCTTATGCCTACGATTATTATCGGTTTGTGTACGCTGGAGTTCGATTTACCGGGTGTCAGCAGCCTCAAAGAGAAGCGAAGCATCCTTAAGTCACTGTTGGCGCGGCTGCACAATACTTTCAACATCTCAACCGCTGAGGTCGATTATCACGACGCTTTGCAGTCGAGCGTGATCGCCTTCACCGTCGTGACGACCGGCACGCGACACGCCAACGAGACGATCAGCAATATTCTGAATTGGATCGAAGCCAACTATCCCGATGCTCAGATTGTGAATCAAGACATCGAAATCCTTTAGCACAGCAGGTGCAATGTACCTTCACGAGTACCAATCGAAGCACTATTTCGCGCGTTTCGGCATCCAAACTCTGCAAGGACGCACGGCGACGACTTCGCACGAGGCGCGCGAGATCGCCCAAGCCTTCGCCGTGCCGGTCGTGGTCAACGCTCAGGCACTCGACAACCAACGGATTTTTCGCCCCGCGTCCGACCCCACCGCCGCCGAGCACGTCGCACAGGACATTCTCGCCATGACCATCGCCGGGGTGCGGGTGCGCACGATCTTGATCGAACCCGTCGCCGACGTATTGACGGAATTCTTCCTCGGCATTTACGGAGATCGCGGCAGCGAGCTGAACATGATCGCCTCGACCGAGGGTGGCAGCGAACTTCACCGGATCGAGCAGGATCATCCCGAAACCGTCGTTCGCGAGACGATCAACCCGTTTCTCGGCGTCCAAGATTTTCAAGCCCGCAACCTTGCCAACGGGATCAACTTAGCCCGCGAGCATTGGAAAGCCTTCAGCGAGATCACCCAGAATCTGTACCGCTGCTATCTCGCCTGCGACGCGACCCGCGCCGAGATCAATCCGCTGGCGCTCACCCGAAATCACGAGTTTCTGGCGCTCGGCGGCAAGCTGGTGATCGACGACAACGCGCTCTTTCGCCAGCCGGAACTCGCCGCGCTGCGTGACGTGAAAGCCGAGCACGAGACGACCGTCTTGGCGCGCACCGCCGGGATCAGCTACGTGCGGCTGGAGGGCAAGATCGGCTGCATCGTCAGCGGCGCTGGACTGGGCATGGCGACGCTCGACCTACTCGCCCACCAATCCGCACCGGGATCGAGCTTTCTCGACCTCGGCAGCGACATCCAGCGCGAGAAGATCGTCGCGGCACTGCGAATCATTGTCCCCGATGCTGAGGCGATCCTGTTCAACATCTTCACCGACAAAGCGCACTGCGACCAAGTGGCGACGGAGTTGATCGGCGCGCTTGAAACCGCCCAACCAACCATCCCGGTCGTGATCCGTCTCGCCGGTCAAGCGGCGGAGCAGGGTCGCCAGCAGCTCAAAGCCTGCGACTTGCCACTGATCATTGCCGAGAGCAGCACGACCGATGCGGTTGAGCAAGTCATCGCAGCAGCTAAAGGAAGCAGCCATGTCCATTCTGGTGGATGAAGATACCCGCCTGATCGTGCAGGGAATCACCGGGCGGGAAGGCAGATTCCACACCGCGCAGATGCTCACCTACGGGACGCAGGTGGTCGGCGGCGTCACCCCCGGTAAAGGCGGCGAGTGGGTCAACGGCAAGCCGGTGTTTGACAGCGTGCAGACGGCAGTCGAGGCGACCGGCGCGGACGCGACCATCATCTACGTGAACGCACAGTTCGCCCCCGACGCGATCTACGAAGCGATTGACGCACGAATTCCGTTAATCGTTTGCGTGACCGAAGGCATTCCCATGCTCGACATGATGAAAATTTACTCGTACCTTCAGCAGAATCGCGGCAGCCGCCTCGTCGGACCAAACTGTCCCGGCGTGCTAACGCCGGTGCGCTCGAAGGTCGGGGTGATTCCCAGCTTCATCGCCAAAGCGGGCGACGTGGGCGTCGTCTCGCGCAGCGGCACGCTGACTTACGACGTGGTGCAGCAGATGACCCAAGCGGGTATCGGGCAGTCGACCATCGTCGGGATCGGTGGCGACCCGATTATCGGCACCAGTTTTGTCGAGGTGTTGGAAATGTTCGAGGACGACCCTGATACCCGGCGCGTCCTGCTGATCGGCGAAATCGGCGGACGGGCGGAGATCGCTGCCGCAAACTTTATCCAAGCGCACATGACCAAGCCGGTCTACGCCAGTGTGGTTGGCAGCAGCGCGCCGCAGCGGACGCGGATGGGGCACGCCGGAGCGATCATCATCGAGCGCGAAACCAGCGCCGCCGCCAAGATCGAAGCGCTCCGCACGGCGGGCGTGATCGTCGCCGAGAATCCCGACGATCTGGTCGATTTGATGCGCTAGCGCCCGAACAGCGCGCAGAAATTGGTCGGGTTGGTGGCGCAGGATGACAGCCCTGTTGCGAACAACCAAATCACAAAGGCGACGATACCGCAGCCACCGATCAGCACGATGCAGCCGCACCACGCCTGCGGACCACCGCTGATCACGTGGAGCGCGACCGTGATCAGGTGTCCGATAGCACCCACAATCGCGGCGACGAAATGCAGCCCGGAAAGCAGCACCGGACCCACCACGCAAAGCACGCACAAACCGATTACGAGGAGGGTTGCCGTCCCGCCGTTAAGGTTAAGCTGTTGGAGAATATCCATCGTCGGCGTTTATCCTGAACAGGCTCCATCGCTGCTGCTCACCGATACCCACTCAGCATCGGCGTTCGCGCGCTCGTAGCATTCGCAGTAATTCAGCGGATCCGCCTGCCCCGCCCAGAGCAGGAAGCGAACGTCGGTCTGCACACAAATGGCGTTATCCGCGGTCGGCGCGACGGCGGCGGTCGAAATGCCAAAGCCGCGCTCGGTCGGCTCGCCGATCAGCCAGAGTCGGGTTTGCTGTCCCGGCGCACTGCCAGTTGAGATCACGATCTCCTGCTGCACCGCCAAGACGATCAGCCCGCAAGGCAGCAGCAGCACCAAAAACCAGATCACCAGCACAACGCCACAGCCGATACGACGGATCGGGCGGCGCGGCGGCGGTGTCGACTCCGGCGTTATCGCAGCTTCAGTCACAAATGAACCATCCCTACTCGGCGAAACGCATCTGCATCACGTCGCGCTCGTCGTAACTCACGTGGACGAACAGCGGCGGAGCGTCCGGCGGCATCGCCAAAATACGCGGCAGCAGCACCGGCAAATCCTCGACCAGATCAAACGTGTACAAGTCGCTTTGCGCGACCCAATACAGCGATCCTTCGCGGTCTTCGATCAGGTCGCGGCTGTCGCTGACCGCCGTAAAGACGAACACGATAATCCCGGTCGCCGCGCCCGCGTCAATATTATAGACCGCTCGCAAGCGAACGTCGCGCACGTCCAGCCCGGTTTCCTCTTTGATCTCGCGCCGCGCCCCGGTCAGCGGGTCTTCGTCGCGCTCGATGTGCCCGCCAACGCCATTATAGCGATTCGGGAACACGCGCTTGTGCGCCGCGTGCTTGAGCAGCAGCAGATCGCCGCCGTTGCTGATGAAGCACAGCGCGCGCGGAATGGTCAGCCAGCGATTACTGATCGCGTTTGCGCCCTGTTCTTGCGCTCCCATGTACAAATCCTCTAAAGCTGTGTGAGCTTTATCCGTATAAACTGCACGATCTACACATTGTTGCGCTCGCTTAGTCATGTTAAGCTAAGCGAACAATCTTAGACAGCAGAGCGAGTTCCCATTTCATGACCGAGTTGGAACGGAACAGCGTTCCCATGCCCGACTTGCGGATTGTCCCGGTCAAGTCGCTGCGCCCTCACGAAGAACACGACAGCCAGCGCTCACAGCCGCTGGTCGAGCGCATCCGCAGCGAGACGACCATGATCAACCCGCCGCTGGTCGCCCCGATGGACGATCAGGCTTACGTCATCCTCGACGGCGCGAACCGGGTTTACGCCCTTGCCGAGTTAGGCTACCCGCACGTGCTGGTTCAAGTCGCCACTTATTCCAGCGGGCTGGTCGAGCTGAGCAACTGGCAGCACGTCGTCTCGGACTGGAACGCCGCCGAGTTTATCCAACAATTGCGCCAAATACCCGAAATCACGCTTGGAACCAGCCGTGGCGCGCGCGAGATCGCCCAGTTGAACTTCCGCGACGACGGCGTGATCACCGTTTGCGCGCCCGCTGGCACGACCCAAATGCGCAGCGCCGCCCTGCGGCGGATCGTCGCCGTCTACCAGCGAAGTGCGCGCCTGCACCGCACAGCCTTGAGCGATCCGGCGGAAATTTGGGGCTTGTTCCCCGACGCGCTGGCGCTGGTGACGTTTCCAACCTACACGCCGGACGGCATCATCGCCGCCGCGCAGGAATGCGCCTATCTGCCGCCGGGGATCAGCCGTCACATCGTGCAGGGACGCGCTATCCGCGTCAACTATCCGCTCGACCGCTTGCGCGACCCGGACGTGCCACTCGCCCAAAAGAACGCCGATCTGCTGACGTGGCTGCAAAACAAGCTGGCAAATCGGCAGGTTCGGTATTATGCTGAAGCGACCTATCAATTTGACGAATAAGCGAGCAGTGGATGGCGCAAACGGTTGTCCAAGCCCTTCAGCAAGGGAAGTTCATCACCGACGATACCCTTTACAGCCTGATTCACCTGCCGCCCAACGCGATCACGGCGGCGGCGGGCGTCGTGGCGCAGTTGAGCGAACCATTCAGCGCGCTGATGGTCGACAAAGACGAGGTAACGCTGATCATCCCCGCCGAGACGGTCGAAGATTTTGCCTCGCGTTTGCTTGATTACCGCCTCGGCGAGTCCGCCTATCGTCTGATCACCTTTGACCTTGAACTCGAACCGACGCTGACGGGATTCATGGCGGCAGTCGCCGCTGCGCTGGCGCAGGTCAACGTGCCGATCCTGCCACTGGCTGCCTTCAGCCGCGATCACCTGCTGGTCCCGGCGGACAAGTTCGACGCGGCGTGGAGTGCGCTCCAGCAGCTTCAGGCGAACAGTTAGGCGCGGCGATGGACATCAACTTCTACGAGGGCGATCAAGCGCCCAAGCCTAGAGATCAGGTCAAAATCGAGGAACTCGAAACGGTCGTCTACCCGGATCGGTTTCGCGTCTTCGTCCACATCCGCGTAACCTTGTTTCAGGAACGCCCCAATCTGCTGCTGACCGCCCGCACCACTGAAGGCAAGATCGCTGCCGAACTGAGCATCATCGAGACCATGCACCACGACATGGAGTTCACCATGCACCTGCGCGGGCTGGACGATCCAGTAGGCGACTACACGCTAAGCGCTGAATTGTATTACGAGATCGCGCAACCCGCCGCAGGATCGTCACGTCGTCGAGTTCGCTGTTCCCGAAGCGGCGGAATAATGTGGCTGAGCACGGCGCAGGCGCAGCAGATCGTCGCCCACGCGCGAGCGGAGCAGCCGCGTGAAGCCTGCGGCATTATCGCCGGGCGGGAAGATCGCGCGGACGAGATCATCCCGATCGCGAACACCGCCGCCGAGCCGCTGCACAATTACTATATGGACGAGCACGCCCTCGCCGCCGCGCTGATGCGGCTGCAAGGGCGCGGGCTTGAGTTGATCGGTTTCTATCACTCGCACCCCTCCAGCGACCCGATCCCCTCGCCGACCGATCAACGCCAAGCGACCTACCCCGATACACCCTATCTGATCGTCGGACTCAAAAATAACGATCCGCGCCTCGCGGCGTGGCTGCTGCGCCCCGGTCAGGTGACACAAGTTGACTTACAGGTCGGCGGCGATCCACCGCCGCGCCCGGCAGCGACACCCTCGACCGCCCAGAAAACCGCCATCCTGATCAGCGTTCTTATCGCTTTTGCGCTGCTGATCGTGGTATCGTTAACCTTGCTGCCACCTGCGCCGGTCATCCCGCGCTAACCGGAGTTGCCCCAATGCTGCTGCTTAAGGTCATGATCGTCACGCTTATCGGCATCGCCGTCGGCGGCGTGATCAACGTCCTCGCCGACGACTTGCCTAACAAGCGCCCGATCCGCTTTCCACCGCGCTACCCCGACGGAACGGCACGCCCGCCACTCGCGTGGCTGGGGATCACGGCGTTCCTGTTCGGCGGTCGCAGGTCAGCCGAGGGCGCAAAACTTGGCTGGCGCTATCCGCTAACCGAACTTCTCTGCGGCGGGCTGATGGCGATCACGATCCTCGCCACCAGCGACGATCCCGGCATGACTCCGCTTCAATTGACCTTTTGGCTGATTTATATGGCGATCTTCACGCTGATCACGGTGATCGACCTCGAACACCGCCTGATCTTGTTCGTGGTGATCATCCCCTCGGCGCTGGTCGCGCTCGCCGACGCCGCCCTGACCGTCTATGGCGCGTCGCTGATCGACGCGCTGATCGGCGCGGCGGTCGGTTTCGGCATTTTCTTCTTGATGTACATCGGCGGGTTCGTCTTCATCTACGTGATGGCGCATACGCGCGGGCGCTCGACCAACGAGGTCGCCTTCGGCTACGGAGACGTGATGCTGATCACACTGGCGGGCTTAATCCTCGGCTGGAAGCCGCTGATCGTGGCGATCTTCATCACAGTCTTTCTGGGTGCGTTCGGCGCGCTGGCGTGGATCGTCGGGCGCTGGCTGACCGGCAACCGCTACAGCCTATTCACGCCGCTCCCTTACGGGCAGTACATCATCATCGCCACTATCATCATGCTGCTGTTCAGCACCGAAGTGACGAGGTTTTTGTTGCAACCGATGTAGGGCTTGACCTCACCCCCCGCCCCCCTCTCCACTTCGTAGAGAGGGGGAGAAAAGCGTAGTTAACAAGCTACGCCTACCTCTACACCGATGTTAGTTCGGGCTGTGGCTGCCGCTCGATGATGCCGCCGCCGAGGCAGACGTCGCCGTCGTAGACGATAGCGCCCTGCCCCGGCGTGATGTCGCGCAGTGGCGCGTCGAAGCGGACGCGCATCCGCGCATCCGGCAGCGGCGTGATCGTCGCAGCGACCGGCTTCGCCTTGTAGCGAATCTTGACCTGCGCTTCGAACGACTCTCTCGGCGCAATACCGCTGACCCAATTGACGCGCTTCGCCGTCAGTTCGCTGCCGCCGAGTTCATCCGCCGTCCCGACGATCAGCGCATTACGATAGGGGTTCATGCCGACGACGTACATCGGTTCGGCGCTGGCGATGCCCAAGCCCTTGCGCTGCCCGATGGTGTAGTTCGCCAGTCCGCTGTGCTCGCCGATCACAACGCCGTCACGCCGTACAATCGGTCCCGCGTTCATGACTTCGGGGGCGTTGTCGCGCAGAAAGCGGCGATAATCGCCGTCGCCCAAGAAGCACAAATCCTGACTGTCCTTCTTGCTGGCAGTCGGCAAGCCGAAGCGCGCCGCCATCTGGCGGACTTCGGGCTTGGCGTACTCGCCGACCGGAAACAGCGTGTGACTCAACTGCGCCTGCCCCATCACGCTGAGCACGTAGCTCTGATCCTTGTGATCATCCAGCCCGGTCTTGAGCAGGAAGTGTCCGCTTTCGTCCTGCGCGATACGCGCGTAATGCCCGGTCGCCAAGTAGTCGGCGTCCATTGCGAGCGCGTTCTTGAGCAGGAAGTCAAAACGGATATGCCGGTTGCATTCGATACAGGGGTTGGGCGTGTAGCCCTGCCGGTGCTGGTCGATGAAATACTCGACAATCATATTGCGAAAAACCTCTTTCGTGTCCAGCACGTAAAAGGGAATGCCGAGCTTGTCGGCGATCCGGCGGGCGTCGCTCATCTGATCGGGTGTGCAGCAGCGATTGTGCGCCCCGCCCGCGACGGTTTCTTCCGACCACAGCCGCATCATCATGCCGATCACGTCGTAGCCGCGCTCGACCAGCAGCGCCGCCGCCACCGAGCTATCGACGCCGCCGCTCATCGCCACGACGACGCGCGTATTCGCGTTGTTATCGCTCACAGTAAGTCTCCATCATTCTAGTATCGGGTACTGAGTACCGAGTTTTTGCCGCCAAACCAGTCCATATCCTCAACTGAACGCTCAGCAGTGTTTTCACTCGGTACTCGGTACTCAGTACTCGGTACTTATTTTCAACGAGCGCAGCTTCTCGACCGCTGCCGCCAGCATCTCGACGGCGTAGTCGACGTCGGCGGCGGTGGTCTGCTGCCCGACGGTCAGGCGGATGCTGCCCAGCGCGAGCGTGGGCGCATAGTCCATCGCCAGCAGCACGCCCGATGGTTCCGGGTTGCCGGTCTTACAGGCTGAGGCGCTGCTCGCCGCCACGCCCTTGAGATCAAGATGGATGAGCAGCATGTTGCCGTCGATCCCGTCGATCACGAAGCTAGCGTGCGACGGCAAGCGCTGCTCAGGATGTCCGGTCAACTGCGCGCCCGGTACGCGGCTGAGCACGCCAGTCGATCAGTTGATCGCGTAGCGATTGATAATGCATCGTATGCGCGTCGAATTCAGCGTAAGCCAGTTCGAGCGCCTTCGCCATCCCGACGATCCCCGGCGTGTTGAGCGTCCCGGCGCGACGGTCGCGCTCGTGACTGCCTCCGCTCTGGCTGGGCACGAGGTCAACTGCCATCGCGGACGAACAGCGCGCCGACGCCTTTCGGTCCGTAAAACTTGTGCGCCGACAGGCTCAGCAGATCGACGCCCAGCGCTTGCACGTCAAGCGTCAACTGCCCCGCCGCCTGCACCGCGTCGGTGTGAAACAGGATGCCGTGTTCGTGCGCCAGTGCCGCCAACTGCGGGATCGGCTCAATCGTCCCGACTTCGTTGTTGACATACATCACGCTGGCGAGGGTACTATCGACCCGAATCGCCCCGGCAAAATCCTCCGACGTCGACCATTCCGTTGTGATCGACCGGCAGCAGCGTGCGCTCGAAACTCATCACCTCGGCAAGCTGAGCGGTCGTCCGTAGGACGGCGCTGTGCTCAACCGGCGTCGTGATCAGGTGCTTGCCCTTGCGCCTGCTGCGCCCACGCCGCGCCGCGCACCGCTAGATTGTCGCTCTCTGTCCCGCCGCTGGTGAAGACAATTTCATCTGGATTACAGTTGAGTATCCGCGCTATACTCTCACGAGCATCTTCGATTGCTTGTTCCGCGCGCCGCCCGAAACTGTGCGCCGACGATCCATTTCCGTAGATTTCGCCGAAGTAAGGGAGCATCGCTTCCAGCACACGCGGATCAATCGGTGTCGTCGCGGAATGATCAAGATAGACGGGGCGATGCGCCGTCATTTGGGTGAGCCTTTCAGTTGACGTAACGGATTTTCGTTCATTTTACCCGAAGACATCGCTTATGTCAGCCTTGCGCTTCGGACGAATTCGACATGCGTTTTAACAAAGACGCGGTAATATAGGGGAATGTTGATCCTCTGACTCAGTTTGCCTTTCAACTCCGAATTGGTATCGGAGTTTCTTTGTTGTGCGATAGGAGAAATCAGTATCATGTCTATCATCGAACAGATTCACGCACGCGAAGTCCTTGACTCGCGTGGCAACCCGACGGTCGAAGTCGAAGTGACCCTCGTGGACGGCGCGTTTGGTCGCGCCATTGTCCCCAGCGGTGCATCGACCGGCGAATATGAAGCCCTCGAACTGCGCGACGGCGACAAGAGCCGCTACGGTGGCAAAGGCGTTCTGCGCGCGGTGCAGGCGGTCAATGGTCCGCTTGCCGAGGCACTGCAAGGGATGTACGCCCTCAACCAGACCGAAATCGACAACCAGATGATCGAACTCGACGGCACGCCGACTAAGAGCAACCTCGGCGCCAATTCGATCCTCGGCGTCTCGCTGGCGGTCGCCAAAGCTGCCGCCAATTCGGTCGGCTTGCCGCTCTATGCCTACATTGGCGGCGTTCACGCTCACGTCCTACCCGTTCCGATGATGAACATCATGAACGGCGGCAAGCACGCTGCCAACAGCACCGACTTCCAAGAGTTCATGGTTATGCCGGTCGGCGCGAGTTCGTTCCACGAAGCGCTGCAATGGGGCGTCGAAGTTTATCAGGCGCTCAAGAGCATCCTACACAAAGCGGGGCACTCGACCACCGTTGGCGACGAAGGCGGCTTCGCGCCAAGCCTCGGTTCGAACCAAGCCGCGCTCGACGTGATCATGGAAGCGATTACGAAAGCAGGCTATACCCCCGGCGAGCAGATTCGCATCGCGCTCGACCCGGCGGCTTCGGAACTCTACCGCGACGGGCAATATCACCTCGACATCGAGGGGCGCGTGCTCAGCGGAGAGGAAATGGTCGACTTCTGGGCGGACTGGACGTCGCGCTATCCGATCATCTCGCTGGAAGACGGTCTTTCCGAAAACGACTGGGAGAACTGGACGAAGCTGGTCGCCAAGCTGGGCGACAAAGTCCAGATCGTCGGCGACGACCTGCTTGTGACCAACGTCGAGAAAGTCAAGCGTGCCATCCGCGAAAAAGCGTCGACCAGCTTGCTGTTCAAAGTCAACCAGATCGGATCGCTGACCGAAGCGCTCGCCGCCGCACAATTGAGCCAGCGGCACGGCATGACCGTCGTCACCAGCCACCGGAGTGGTGAGACCGAAGACACGACGATTGCCGATCTCGCCGTCGCTATGAACGCCGGGCAGATCAAGACCGGCGCGCCCGCCCGTACCGACCGCGTCGCCAAATTCAATCAACTGCTGCGGATCGAGGAAGAACTCGGCAGCGCGGCGACCTATGCCGGTCTTGCGGCGTTCACCAATCTCAACCTCGATGTCTAGGCGAAAGGTTAGACTTTGATCAGCAACCGCATCAACGGGAAGCGCACAAAAATCGTCGCTACGATTGGACCCACGTCCAATGACGAGGAAACCTTACGCCAGATGATCCGCACCGGGCTTGACGTGGCGCGCATCAATTTTTCGCATGGCGATCACGAGACTCACAGCAAAGCCATCGACGACGTGCGCCGCATCGCTTACGAGGAGGGCGCAACCGTCGCCCTCCTCTGCGACATTCAGGGTCCCAAAATCCGCATTGGCTTGATCAAGAACGAGCCGATTCACCTCAGCATCGGCGACAAGATCACGCTGACGCTGGATGAAGCCGACGGCTCGAATAACGTCGTTCAGCTTCCACACCCTGAGTTCGTCCGCGACATCTCGGCAGGAATGCAGCTTCTCCTTGACGACGGTAAGCTGGAATTCACCGTCAAAGCAACGACGGGACGTTCGCTGATCTGTGAGGTCGTCGTTCCCGGCGACCTCACCTCACGCAAGGGCGTGACCGCCCCTAACGCACGGCTGACGCTCTCGGCGATCACCGAAAAAGACCGTGCCGACGTCGAATTCGCACTCTCCAAGAACACCGAGTACATCGCCATGTCGTTCGTCCGCTCGGAAGACGACGTGCGCGAAATGCGCTGGCTGATCCGGCATCTCGGCGGCAACGCCGCTATCTGCGCCAAGATCGAAAAGCACGAGGCGCTTGAAAATATCGAGCAGATCATCGAAGCCAGCGACGCGATCATGGTGGCGCGCGGTGATCTCGGCGTGGAGACCCCGGCGGAGGAAGTCCCCTTCCACCAAAAGCGGATCATCCGGCTCTGCAACGCCGCCGCCAAGCCCGTGATCACGGCGACGCAGATGTTGAACTCGATGGTCGACAATCCGCGCCCGACCCGCGCCGAGGCGAGCGACGTCTACAACGCCATCCTCGACGGGACGGATGCGGTCATGCTCAGCAACGAGACGGCAAGCGGGATGTATCCCGCCCGCGCGGTCGAGACGATGGTCAACATCGCCGCTATCGCCGAGCAGAATATTTCTCGTCCGGGAAACGCGGGGGATCGCGGCATCATCGCGTCCACTCTTGAGGGACACGAAGCTACATCCGACGCGCTCAGCCAAGCCACGACCGAAATCGCGGAGACGCTGCACTGCAAAGCGATTGTTACCTCGACGATGAGCGGCTACACAACCCGGCGCGTCGCCAAAGAACGCCCGAACACGCCGATCATCTGCGTGACACCCAACGAGACGACCTACAAACGTATGGCGCTGGTTTGGGGTGTATTTCCGCTGCTGGTGCCTGAGTTCAGCACGATTGACGAGATGCTCGGCATCGTGGTGCGCGCCGCCCACAATAACAAACTGGTTGAAGCGGGCGACGTGCTCGTGATCATCGCGGGCGTGCCCTTCGGCATCGGCGGGCAGACCAATTTCCTCAAAGTCCATACAGTGGGCGAATCGGGCGAATTGGAATATCGCTAAAAACAGTACTGAGCAACGAGTGCTGAGTGCTGAGTAAGAGCAAACTCCGCAGGTGCGACGGCAGTAGTTCATCGTTGGCAATAAAAAAGTCGGGGCGCTTTGTTGAACGCCTCGACTTTTCTTTTGCTCAGCACTCGGTACTCAGCACTGCGTTATGTCTCGTCGTTGTCGACAAATTCGAGGGTTTCACTCTGGCGGGCGGCTCTGCTGCCGTAATTCGAGGTCGGCGCCCAGTCGTCATTGGCATTGGCGGTCGTGCCAGCCGACTGCCGCGCGTGCGTGTGGTTGTGCACCGGGCGATCCGCACCGAGGTTGGGGACGGCGGTCGCGCAGTACGGGCACAAATCCCACGCGAGATCGAGCATCCGCCCGCAGCGAGCGCAGGGACGCTTCAGCCGCGTGTGGCAGTTCGGGCAAGCCTGCCAATCGGCTTGCACCCGCTGTTTGCAACCGGGGCAAACCGGCTTTTCCTCAATTTCTTGCAGCAAGGCTTCTTCTTCAAGCGAGCGCTCGTAGGCTTCGGAGAGCGTTTCACGCGGGCGCAAGAACAGGTAAATCAACAGCCCCGGAAAGGTCAACACCGCGACCATCAACGCCGCGACGATCTGCGCCAGCAAATCACGTGAGCGGGCGTGCATATCGCGATAAGTCCAGATGATGATCGCCAACCAGAACGCCGCCAGCACCATCCCACCGTAAACGACCACCCCGGTGAATAGGCTGCCCCCGTCTGCGAGATTAAACATGCTTCCGACTCCGAAATTTATGAAACTATCATGCAGTATAACACGCCCTTAAGCATCCGCAATTAGGCTTCTGGTGTAGAATAAGTGTGACTATAATCACTGCCGTTACAAAAGAGCAAGCCGTGAGCAATCTTGATGATATGATGCCGATTCCCACCCTTGCCGATTATGGGCTTGGCGACCGATTGCTCGCCGATGGCGCCGCCTCCCTGACCAACGCCGAGCTATTGGCGACGATCCTCGTGACTGCCGAGCCGCATGAAACCGCCCTGCAACTCGCGGAGCGGGTGATCGCGGCAAGCGATGGTCTGTACGGCTTAGCACAAGCCGATGCCAGCGAGTTACGAGAAGTCGCGGGGCTGGCGAGCAGCAAACTGGCACAAATCCTCGCCGTGATCGAACTGAGCAAGCGGCTGATCGTGGGCGCGGACGCGCAGCAGTCGCCGATTCTTACGGCAGCCGACGCCGCCCGCTGCGTCGCTGACATGGGTTATCTGCGGCAAGAGCATGTGCGCGTTATTCTGCTTAACTCGGCGCGGCGCGTGATCGGGTTGCAGACCGTCTACATCGGTACGGTCAACATGTCGATACTGCGGATAGCGGAAGTCTT
Source organism: uncultured Chloroflexia bacterium (assembly GCA_963826685.1). Classification (GTDB taxonomy): domain Bacteria; phylum Chloroflexota; class Anaerolineae; order Aggregatilineales; family Phototrophicaceae; genus Flexifilum. The sequence goes on from CAWGYC010000017.1 coordinate 1,279,407, forward strand.
TCGCGACGCGCTCATCCACAACAGCCCGGCGATCATTCTCGCCCACAACCACCCATCAGGCGATCCCTCACCGTCGCCGGAAGACGTCGAGGTGACGCTGGCAGCCGCTAATGCCGGGCGTCTGCTCGACATCACGCTGATTGACCACATCATCCTCAGTTATCAACGCTGGGTTTCGCTGCGCGATCTCGGTTTTGCGTTCTAGCCGCCGAGTGGCACCAGCGGAATTTCGGCTTGATCGACCAGCAAGGCGACCTCGCTGACGTAGACCTCGTACTCGTGACCGCTGGCGTAAAAACGTAGGTTGAGAATCGCCTGTGGCACGCGCTCCGGCGCAAAGGCGTCTTTGAGGTTGTGGCTCTCGTAGGTGTACCAGACATTCGGGTTGATCTGCTCGTGCTGCTCGTTGCAACTGTTGCAGGTCTGCGGCAAGAAGCGGTTCGGTTCGACGTATTCATAGAAGCCATGAAACCAGCTCACCGGCTCGCCGCCATTGACGGGGATGTAGTCCATGCGCAGCATGAACGGGCACTCGCTGCCATCAATGCCGCAGGTGCTCAGCGATTGGTTCACAATCTTGAAGGTCGCCCGGATGGAGACCGACTGAAACTGTGAGACGTCAAGTCCTTCCGTCCCCGTCCCGAAGCCCTGAAAGCAGCGCGTCTCGCCATGCAACTCGGCGCCGCTATCCCGAAAGAGCCGGAGCGCCGGGCGGGAATCTTCGGTCGTCAAGCTGAACGATCCGGCGGGGTCGGTATTCTGCACGTTGAGACAGCGCCAGACCTGCGGCTGGACTTGATCGGCATTGGAGATGAAATCGATGACGTTCGCCGGGCTAAAACTGGTATCGCCGACGAGGTTGGTCAACGGCGCGATCACGAACTGGTTCTCGCCGCTGTCGTCACCCTCTGGCGCGTTGGCTTGTATCGATGCGGTCTGTCCTGCCGAAACGAGACGGTTCCGCAAATCCGATGCGAGCAGCAGCGCTTCGCCTGAATAGTTGATCAACTGCACCTGTGCGTTACCGGCGTTCAGCGTGTAGCGACCGGCTGCCGTCAGCCGCACTGAAGGACCCAAGGTCGTGTCGAAGCTGATCAGCAGGGAGCGGTCGAGACCGGCAGGCACGACAACGTCAATCTCACCGTACACATCCTCGAACTCGATCCAGTAAGCATCCTGACTCAAATCAAAGCGCGGGCGAGAGTCCTCGCTCAGCGCCAGCGACGATCCACTTTTTAAGGTGACATTCGCTACTAGACGGTCGCCATGCTGCGGATCGGAAAAGGTGACGGACGCTTGCGACTGCGGATCGGTCGACACGACGGAACTCTTGCTGATCACCTTATCGCTCTTGACCGCCGTTTCGTTGAGGTCAGTGCCAATCGAGGTCGCCGTCCCGCGCGCGACGTGAATTTGCGCGGTGAGCGGTACCCGCGACTGGAACACGAAGTAATTCGCGCCAATAATGACGGAAATCAAGATCACGCAGAAGATGGCAAAAGACAGCAGCAAAACACCCCACGCGAGCCGCTGCGGATTGACCTGACGCGAAATTGATCTAGGCAGTATTTCAGCCAAGTGAGACTTCCTCAACCATTCGACAAAGCGCGAGGATTATAGCATATCTCGCCCTGCCACTACTCTCAGAGAGACGCCTCAGGTATAATACCAACATAGAATAAACAGAAATTCAGTTTGTAGGGAGTTCGTTTCATGTCTGGGCACAGCAAGTGGTCAACCATTAAGCGCAAAAAGGGCGCCGAGGATGCCAAGCGCGGCAAAATCTTCACCCGGCTTGCGCGCGACATCACCATCGCTGCCAAAGACGGCGGCGGCGATGAAGACTCCAATCCGAAACTCAAGCTGGCAATTGCCAAAGCCAAAGCCGAAAACATGCCCAAAGACAACATCGACCGGGCAATTCAGCGCGGCATGGGCACGCTTGAAGGCATCGAGATGGAAGAAATGACCTTCGAGGGCTACGGTCTCGATGGCGTTGCCTTCATCGTCGACACCTTATCCGACAACAAGAACCGCACGCTCGCCCAGATCAAGAACGTCTTCAATAAAGGCGGCGGCAGCATGGCGACGGCGGGTTCGGTCGCGTGGCAGTTCGACCAAAAAGGTTACATTGAACTCGCGGACGAAGACTTGGACTTTGACGAAGTGTTCATGACCGCCGCCGACGCGGGCGCGGAAGATGTCGTCAACGAGGATGGCACCGTCGTGGTCTACACCCCGCGTGAGATGTTCGGCGCGGTGGAACAAGCGCTCAACGACGCCAACTACCAAGTCGCCGATTCCGAGCTTCGCTGGGTTGCCAAGAACGAAACCGAAGTCAGCCTCGAAAAGGCGATGCAAAACCTGCGCTTGATGAACGAACTCGAAGACCTCGACGACGTCCAGACGGTCGCCTCGAACCTGCTGATCACCGACGAAGCGCTGGAAGCCTTCGAGACAGCGTAATGCTGGCTCTGGGGATTGATCCGGGCACCGCGACGGTCGGTTATGGCTTCGTGCGCGAATTGGACGACGGCGCACTGCAAGCCGTCGCTTACGGCGTGATCACGACGCCGCCCACGCTGGCGATGCCAGATCGCTTGGCGATCATTTTCAACGACTTGACCGCGTTGATCCGCCAATACCAACCGGAGCGCGCTGCCGTCGAGGATTTGTTCTTCGGCAAGAACATCACGACGGCGATCACCGTCGCGCAGGGGCGCGGCGTGATCTTGCTGACGTTGATTCAGGCGGGGCTGCCGATTCAGGAATACAAGCCGAGCTTCATCAAACAGTCGATCTCCGGCTACGGCAACGCCAAGAAGCCGCAAATGCAGGAGATGGTCAAGATGCTGCTCGGTCTCGACGCCATTCCCCGCCCGGATGACGCCGCCGACGCGCTTGCCATCGCCATCACGGACATCCATAATTCAGGTTACGCCAGCGTATACGACTGAGTAGATGATGATTGCCAGCATTGAGGGAACTGTCGCCGCGACCTACGCCGATCATCTCGTGATTGTCGTCGGCGGCATCGGCTATAACGTATTCATCCCGCGCAACACGGTCGCCGTACTGGAAGGCGAGGCTATCCACCTACACACAAACTTGATCGTCCGCGAGGACTCGCTGACGCTCTACGGCTTCTCGACCCTCGCCGAGCGCGACCTGTTCGAGCGCCTGATCACCGTCAGCGGCGTCGGTCCCAAACTCGCGCTGGCGATCCTCGGCACGATGAGCATCGAGAGCCTGCGCAACGCGGTCGGCAGCGGGCAGCCGGAACTGCTGACCCGCGTCCCCGGCATCGGCAAGAAGATGGCGGAGAAAATCGTCTTTGAGCTGAAGGACAAGCTCAAGGGCGCGGACGGCTTGATCAGCGCCGGGGCGGTCAGCGACGTGAACCGCGACGTGCTCGACGCGCTGATCGCGTTCGGCTACAGCGTCGCCGAAGCGTCCGCCGCGCTCGAACTCGCTCCCACCGGACACGCCGGACAATTTCGAAGAACGGATGCGCCGCGCGCTGCAATATTTCGTCTAGAAAGGCTGCTTGTGGACAACGACCTGATCGGAAAGCGCGTGCCCGTCCTCGACAAAGGCTACGTCGAACTGCTCGACCTGATGCCGCACCCGGCGACCGGAGTCTCCGGCGACCTCGCCATTGTCAACGCCGCCCGCGTCAGCTTTCTGGGCGAAAGCAAGGGCGACGAAGCCGACAAAAAGCTGCTCTTTTACCTGATGCGCCACCAGCACACCAGCCCGTTTGAGATGGTGCATTTCAAGTGGCGAGTTCGCGCGCCGCTGGTGACTTACTGGCAGTGGGTGCGACACCGCACCTTCCACTACCAATCCGCCAATGCCCAATCGGGACGTTATACGCCTTTCGAGGAAGAAGATTTTTACGTCCCGGAAGCGTGGCGCAAACAATCGCAGAGCAACAAGCAGGCGAGCGAAGGCGAAATCGACCCGGAGATCAGCGCGGCGCTGACCGAAAAACTGCTGCAACACTACAATCGCGGTTTTGATCTCTACCGCGAGGCGCTGGACGCGGGGGTGTCGAAAGAAATGGCGCGGCTGTTCCTGCCCGGCTTCAGCGTTTACTACACGTGGGTGATCAGCGTAGACGCCCACAACCTGATGAACTGGATTCGGCTGCGGATAGCACCGGACGCCCAGTACGAGATCCGCGTCTACGCCGAGGCGATCTACGAACAATTTTTCAAGCCTGCCCTGCCTTGGACAGCCGAAGCCTTCGAAACCTACGTCTTACGACGGGATCAGTGACGCCCCGCGCACCGGGCACATCTGACTGCCATCCACGTCAACCGGCGCGACGTCCCACGTATAAATACCGAGCGGATCGAACAAGTCAGCGTCAAACGTGTACGACGTATCCGTCGTCGTCGTTTGCAGCAGCGTTGTTAGATTTCTGTCATAGAGTCGCACTAAATACGCCGCCGAGTTCGGAACCGGCGTCCAGTAGACGGTCGGGCTGCTGCCGTAACTGAAGTCCCGCTGATTGCGCGCTGCATCGGCGGCGAAATCGGCGCATTCGGGTGCCAGCGGCGCGGCAAGCAGCGCGGCGTCGGTGAGGTCAGGCGTCGGCGTGTTCGTGAGCGACGGCGTCGGCGTTAGCGAAAAAGTCGGCGTCGGCGTGAAAGTCATTGAGGGAGTCAGCGTGATCGACGGCGTCGGCGTGATCGACGGCGTGTCCGAGACCAGCGGCGTCCATGTCGGCGGCAGCACGAACGGTGTCCACGTCGGCGTGGCGGTCGGAGTCAACGTCGACGTGGCAATCCGTATCACCGTCGGCGGTGGTGCCGCTGTGGTGGCTGCTTGTTGACCACCACATGCACCTAATGTAAAGGCTGCTCCAATCAAGCCGATCCCCAACCAGCGAAGCTGCATTGTCTACTCCATTGTGCCAGTTATCGCTCCGATGACGAGCAGGACGACGACGATGACGCACGCCGCCGCACCGATGCTCACGTACCACAGAATTGCCGGGCGCGCCGTCGGCTGCTCGCCCACGTAGCCAATGATCAGCCGCCAACCTACCCCATAGAAGATCAGCCCCGCCGCCGTCGAAATCAACGCCGGGATCACGCGCGTGTTGAGGTCGAAAAAATACGCAAGGTAGATGCGGTCGATCAGCGGTGTCAGCGCCAGCGTCAGCGCCAAGGCAAAGAGCACCGCCAATACGGTACGCATCAGGCGTGACAGGCGAACGATCCGCTCGATCAGGCGTTCCGCAGCAGGGCGTGTTTGGGCAGGCTGACTCATCAGCTATCCATCCTTGTTGATCATGTGGGTCGAGGCGCGAACGAAATAGTCGACCATGACGCCGCGCATCGGCTCGTCGATGCCCACCTCGTCAACCGCCGCGATCATGTGCCCCAACCAGCGGTCGCGCGCGCGTTGGTCGATCACGAAGGGGTCGTGACGCATTCGCAAGCGGGGATGCCCGCGCTCCTCAGCATAAGTCGGCGGTCCCCCGAAAAATTGAGACAGGAATAGGAACTGGGCGTGCTTTCCCGCATCCAGATTAGCCGGGAAGATCGGGCGCAGTTCCGGGTCGGCTTCGACGCGCCCATAGAAGACGTCGACCAACTGGCGAAACGTCGTTTCACCGCCGACGAGTTCGTAGAGCGTCGATTGATCGCTTAGCATCAAGTGTCGTCCTGCGAAAGTCTGACTGGACAATTAAGTGCATAAAGGTACAATGTCACCTATTATACGCCATCCGTTGACTAAGGAGCACCAACTATGAGTTCTCTCCAACGTCGAGTTGGGATGCTCATCCTAATTGCGCTCGTTATTAACCCGATAATGCTTTTTGCACAAGAAGAATCCCCGATTACGGTCGTCGGTTCGGGCATTCCCGCGCCGCTGATCCAAGCGTTCGCCACAACAGCCAGCGCCAACGTCAGCCTTGACGTGACCGGCACCAACAACGGCTTCACCACTTTCTGCCAAGGCGGAGCCGACGTAACAACCGCCCCGCGCGCGATCAGCGCCGACGAAGAAAGCGCCTGTAACGCGAGCGGCGTGAGCTTCCTCGAATTCGAGCTTGGCTACGACATCATGGCGGTGATCGCCAATACGTCGACCGATTTCGGGCAGTGTCTCACCAGCGACCAGTTGAACGCGCTGTTCGCACCGAGCAGCACCGCAAGCAACTGGAACGAGATCGACCCGGCAAGCGCCGACGTCCCGTTGAGCCTGTTCGTGCCGCCGGACAACACGACGCCGTTCGCCCTGCTCGACAGCCTCGTCGAAGGTGTTGGGCTGCGTCCTGACTTGACTTCGCTCGCCGATGACCAAGCGGTCGTCGACGCGGTCAGCAGCACCAGCGGCGCAATTGGCGTCGTCAGCCTGCCCGACGCCCTTGCTGCGGGCAGCCAAGTCAACGTTCTCGACCTCAACACCACCAGCGCGGGCTGCGCCAGCCCATCCGCTGAAGACGCGGCAGGACGTACCTACGACGGCGCGTATACGCTGTACGCTTACGTCAACGCCGACCGCCTGACCGCAGTTCAACCGCTGCTCGATGCGGCATTCGCTGCTGACAGCAGCACGACCGTCACCGCTCAAGGCTTCGTGCCCGCCTCCGGAGACACGCTCGCCACTGACCGCCAGATTGCCGCCGATGGGCAAACCGGACGCCAGTTCAGCAAGGACGTGACCGCCTTCAGCATCCCGGATAATCTCGTCGGGACGATCAACATCGCCGGATCGGCAACCGGCGCGGATTATCTGAAAGCCGTCACCGGGACGTTCGTCCAGCAGTATGCTGGCGTGACCGTCAACCAAACCTATCTTGGCGAGCCGGATGGCGCGCGCCAACTCTGTAACGGCAGCGTTGACCTGATCACTGCCTTCCGCGATTTCACGTCGGATGAGCAAGGAAACTGCGCCGCCAACAACATCCCGACCGAGTCGTTCAATCTGGGCAGCCAAGGCGTCGTGATCCTCGGCAGCGGTGATTTCCTGACCTGCCTGACCACCGACGAGTTGGCGACGGTTTGGAGCGCTGCCTCGGAGAAGACAGTCACGAACTGGAATCAAGTGAATACCAGCTTCCCTGACCTGCCGATCACGCTGATCGCGCCGCCTGTCGGCGACCGGTACGGCGATCTGCTGATGATCCTCTCGACCGGCACCGAAGAACCCACTCGCGAGGATTTCGCCGAGACCAAGAGCAGCCCCGCCTACCGCGCCACCGCGATTGGCAACGTCGAAGGCGCGATGACCTACATGAGCTGGCTTGACTACCAAAACACCGGCATTCAGTCCAACCCGCAGGTTGTCGCCATCGACGCCGGAAATGGCTGTGTCGCGCCATCGGCAGCGACGATTGCCGACGAGACGTACCCACTCACGCGGACATTTAAGCTGATCGTCAACCGGCTGGCGATGGCACGGACTGAAGTCCAGTCGCTCCTGTGGACGATTGCTAGCGACGCCAATTTCAGCCAATTGCAAGCGAACGGCTACATTGGCTTGAGCTTCAGCGCCCTGCCCGACCTGCGCGACAGTTTGCAGCAGATGTTCATCGCGGCGCCCAACGAAGTCGCACAGCGTGCTCTAGCCACGCCCGAACCGACGGCGGAAGCAACGCCCGAAGCCACCGCCGCGAGCTAGATAGCATGGATTCAGCGTAGGGGCGTTCAAATGAACGCCCCTACAAATTCGCTTTTCACCCAGCCTCACCACCCCCAGCGCCCTAGCGCTTAGAACGGAGCAGCCCATGCGCGGAGAACTCGTTGCGGTCGACCTTGAAACGACAGGTCTCGACCCCGCGCAGGACGAAATCATCGAAATCGGCGCCGTGCGGATGCGCGAAGGCGTCATTATCGACGAATTCCAAACGCTGATCGATCCCGGTCGTCCGGTGCCGAGCCTCGTAACCTCGCTGACTGGCATCCGTACCGAAGACTTGATCGGCGCACCCAAGATTCAAAGCGTGCTGCCGCAGCTCATGGCGTTCGTCGGCAACTCGGCATGGATGGCGCACAACATCAGCTTCGACGCCAGCTTTCTGACCCGTCAGGGCATCATGCAGAACAATCTGCGTCTTGACACTTATGAACTGGCTTCGGTGCTGCTGCCACGTGCGGCACGCTATAACCTGACCAGCCTAACCAGTCTGTTCGACTTCGACATCGGCAACGCGCATCGCGCGCTCTACGACGCCAAAGCGACCGCCTATCTGTATTGGGTGCTGTGGCAGAAAGCGCTCGAACTGCCTTTCGCCACGCTGCGTGAGATCGCCGACGCCTCACAGGGTTTGAACTGGGACGCGCGCCCGGTGTTTGAGGCGGCGCTGCGCGAGCGAATGCTGCAAGCCAACGAGGACATCCCGCGCGACGACTTGTTCACGCCGGATCGCAGTGAGCGCAAACCGCTGCGACCCAATGAAGTCATCGAGCCGCTCGACCTCGAAGCCATGACCGACCTAATCGCCCCGGATGGCATACTTGCTGAGCGACTGCCGGGTTACGAGTACCGCGATCAGCAGGTGACGATGGCGCAGACCATCGGCGACGCCTTCAATCGCGGGCATCACGTCATGGTCGAAGCCGGAACGGGCACGGGCAAGTCGATTGCTTACCTGCTGCCGTCGATCCTCTGGTCGATCCAGAACAACGAACGGGTCGTCATTTCGACCAATACCATCAACCTGCAAGAGCAGTTGATCGATAAGGACATCCCGACCCTGCGCGACGCGCTCGACCTAGCGTTCAGCGCCTCGGTGATGAAGGGACGCGCCAACTACCTCTGCCCGCGCCGCCTGACCGCCGTGCGCCGCCGCCGTCCCACCAGCGTGGACGAACTGCGCACGCTGGCGAAGATTCTGGTTTGGCTGCTGGAGAGCAAGACCGGGGATCGCGGTGAGATTTCGCTGCGCGGACCGGAAGAAAACCTGACGTGGCAGCGCCTCAGCGCGGAGGACGAAGGCTGCTCGCTCGACCGCTGCCGCGCCGTGATGGAAGGCGCGTGCCCATTCTACAAGGCGCGCAAAGCCGCCGAAGCCGCCCGCGTACTGGTCATCAACCACGCCCTGCTGATCACCGACGCGCTGATGGAAAACCGAGTCCTGCCCGATTATCGCTATCTGGTGATCGACGAGGCGCATCACCTCGAAGAAGCGACCACCAACGGCTTGAGTTTCCGCGTCGACGCCGCCACGCTGCGCCGCCGTCTCGCCGATCTCGGCGGACCCAAGCGCGGACTGCTGGGCAGCCTGCTCAGCAGCGTCACCGCCTCCGCACCGGACAAAGAGATCAAGCGGCTGAGCGCCTTCGTCGACAACATCAACGACGCCACCAGCGCGATGGAAGTCCACATCACACGGCTGTTCAACAGCGTGCGCGCCCTGCTGGTTGACCTCAACGTCTCGAAGTCGGATTATCTGGTGCAGGTGCGCATCACCGAAGCGGTACGCAGCCGCAACAGCTTCGGCAACATCCAGAGTGCTTGGAATACGCTACAGCCGTTCTTCGAGGTGCTGGGCGAGGCGATGCACCATCTCGCCATCGCGCTGACGCGGCTCGAAGAATACGACATCCCCGAATACGAGGAACTGGTCAGCAGCACGGAGACCGCCTCGCGCTACCTCGACGAGGTCCAGCTTCAACTGACGAACTTCGCAATCACCCCCGGCGAGAACACTATCTACTGGATCGCCGCCGGGCAGGACAGCGACTACCTCAGCATCCAGAGCGCGCCGCTGCACGTCGGTCCGCTGGTCGAGGAATACCTGTGGGGCGCGAAAGAGTTGGTGGTGATGACCAGCGCGACGCTTCAAACCGCCGGGAGCTTCGATTATATCCGCGAACGCCTCAACGCGCGCGACGTGGAAACCGTCGAGGTCGGGTCGCCCTTCAACTACCACGACTCGACGCTGGTTTACGTCCCCAACGACATCCCCGACCCCAACGACCGCTATCGCTATCAGCAGTCGGTCGAGCGCGGCTTGATCGAACTGAGCGCCGCGCTCAACGGACGGGTGATGGCGCTGTTCACCAGCTATACAGCTCTGCGCCAAACCGCGCAGGCGATCACGCCGCGTCTGGCGCTCGGCAACATCACCGTCTTCGACCAAAGCGACGGCAGCAGTCGACAGAGCTTGCTGGAAGGCTTCAAGTCGACCGAGCGCGCGGTCTTGCTGGGCACCCGCAGCTTCTGGGAGGGCGTGGACGTTCCGGGCGAGTCGCTCAGCGCGCTGGTGATCGTCCGCCTGCCCTTCTCGGTGCCAACCGACCCGGTTTTCGCCGCTCGCGCCGAAACCTACACCGACTCGTTCAACGATTTCACCCTGCCTGACGCGATCCTGCGCTTCCGGCAGGGCTTCGGACGCTTGATCCGCACGCGCACTGACCGGGGGATCGTCGCCATTCTCGACGGGCGCATCCTGAGCAAACGCTATGGCGCAACCTTCCTCGCCTCGCTGCCGGACTGCACCGTCAAGACCGGGACGCTGACAGATCTACCCCAAGCGGCATTGGACTGGCTCGATCAGTCGTAGTTTTGCGGTAAAATAGGGTGTCGTGACGTTTATCGAGCGCAATTGACTATGCGAACTCCTGCGGGCAAAGACTGCCGCTTCTACTATCAAGACTACAATCGCGGGCGCAACGTGCAGGAATGCCGTTTGATCAAGGGCAATCCTGAATCGCTGCCGTGGCGTCCGAAGTACTGTGAGAACTGCCCGGTTCCTGAAATCCTGAACGCCAACGCCAGCCCCGATCTCGAACTGACCCTGACCGTGAAACCGCGCCTGCTCGGTTTGGGGCGGCGGCTTGAGGTGACTGCTTTCTGCCGGCGTCACCGGATCGAGATCGAAGACCCCTATGTTGGCTGTCCGAAGTGTATCGCCGAGCGCCCCGGTCTAGACGTCTTCCGGCAAGCACTTGAGCACGACGACCAGTAAATGGTGGCGGTCACGCTGATGCCGAGCACACTTCTGTTCGTCGCCGCCGCTAATACAGGCGAGCGGTTCGATCAGCAGTTTCCCGCGCATCGGGTGATCTCGATCCCTGATCTCGGAGGCGCGGAGGCATACTGTCATGACACGACAACGGCAGCGGTGATCGCGCCCATCAGCGACGAGGCGCTCAAATTGTTCGCCAAAATCGGTCAGGCGCTTCAGCAAGATCGTCCGCTGCTGGTGCTGCTGGCGGACTCCCCGACCACGGCGCAGCCCGCCGATCTGACCGTCTCGGCGGATTGGCTGCCTGCGACGCTGCCCGCCGCGCTCAAGCTGCACGCCGAAAATCGCACGCTGCGGCAGACGGTTGCGGCAGCCGACGAGCGCGCCCACCGGCGCGACGCCGAACACAAACGCTCGACCGACGAAATTCATCTGTTGAAGAACGCGATTGTCCGCACCGTGTCGCACGAACTCAGAACGCCCATGCTGCAGGTGAAGGCGGCGGTCGCCATGTTGGTGGATGAGCGCGTCGAAGACCGCGCCGCGCTGGTCGATTACGCGATGGGCGCGACGACCCGGCTTGAGAACGTGATCAAGAACGTCACCCAGCTTGCCGAAAGCCTCGAAATCGACCTCCAGCCCGCACAGTTGGGCGACTCAGTCGCGCAGGCAGTTCGCAATCTGCGGCGGAGTTGGGAAAACCGGAATCAGGTCGAGCGCATCGAGATCGACGTGCCAAGCGATCTGCCGTTCGTGCTCGCAGACAAACAAGGCATCGGGATCGTGCTTCAGCTTTTGCTGGATAATGCGCTCAAATTTAGCGAACTGAGCGTCAAGGTCACGGCGGAAGCGACCGACGAGGGGGTTTTGGTCGCCGTCCACGACCGCGGCATCGGCATCGCCGCCGACCAACTGGAGACGATTTTCGATTTGTTCTACCAAATCGACTATACCGAGACGCGGCGCTTCGGCGGAGTCGGCGTCGGGCTGACCATCGTCCGCTTGATCTTGGAGCAGCATCACGCGGCGATTAAGGTGGAAAGTACCCTCAAACAAGGGAGTATCTTCTCGTTTACACTGCCTTATTTTGAGGGATAATGCTCACCCATCCCTTAGCCAATTTTCGTTGACACATATATGGGATTTGAGTAAAATGAATTTAGAAAATTTAAATTGTTCTGAATATCACAAATTTAGCCAAATCGCTCTATAGATAGGATTTTCAGGAATGACCATCCACGACACCGCACGGTCATTGCCGGTGACAGGATCGCAAGCTCTACCCGAAACAGTGCGCGCTGCATTCTCACAAGTCGAGACATTAATGGATGCCGTCGTTGACAGCGACGTCGCCGTGCTGCGCGACGCCAGCCGCCATATCCTCTCGGCTGGAGGCAAGCGCGTGCGCCCTCGCCTCGTGCTGCTGGCATACGCAGCAGCCGGTGGTGCTGATCCGTCGAGTGCCGTGCCGGTCGCGGCGGCGGTGGAACTCGTCCATACTGCCAGTGTCGTTCACGACGACATCAATGATCACGGTGTGGTTCGGCGCGGTCTCCCCTCCGTGAACGCGATCTGGGGACGCACCTTCGCCCTGCTGACGGGTGACTTCCTGTTCACTAAAGTCTATGAATTGATGGCACCGTTTCAGTCGTTGAACGTGATCCTCGCCGACGCCACCGTCGCGCTGGTCGAAGGGGAAACCCTGCAAGCCAGCGCCGTAAAGGACAACAGTTTCACCCGCGAAATCTACTACAAAATCATCGCCCTGAAGACGGCAGCGCTGTTCCGTGCCTCCGGAGAACTGGGCGCGCGGATCGCCGGGGGCAGCCCGGAACGCATCAAGGCGCTGGCAAACTTCGGCTTCAACATCGGCTTGGCATTCCAAGTCGTCGACGACGTGCTCGACCTCACCGGCGATACCGAGCAGTTGGGCAAGACCGCCGGAATCGACCTTGAGCAGGGGCGCGGTTACGCCGCCACCTATGAGCCGGACGCCGCCGTCACAGCGCTCAAAGAGCGCGTGCTCAAGGGCGATGCCATCGCCGAAGCGCGCGAGCAAGCGCAGCAGTTTGCGGACATGGCAATTGCCGAACTCGACGTGCTGCCCGCTTCGGAAGCGAAGGACGCCTTGATCGGCTTGGCGCACATGATCATAGAACGAACGTTCTAATCCCATATACTCAGCATAACCCCGGTTTTCGAGCAGTCAAGGGACATTTGGTGGACAAATGTCTCTTTTTTTGCTGATTGGGGACAGAGCAGACTTCCCCCACTGCGCCCATTTCGGTGACTGAAATGCGCTTTTTCGCTGGCTCAATCGGCGCGGTACAATCGAGCTTCAAAACAAAGTTGGCAATTTTGTCGGCAAGTCGCGAGGAGTCAATACCGTGATTAAAGTCGTATCCGTCGAACAGATGCGGCAGGTGGAAACCGCCGCCGCTGCTGCCGGGATCAGCTACGCTGAAATGATGGAAAACGCCGGGAGCGCCGTCGCGCGGCGGGTGCTCGACGTGATCGCGGAACTGCCCGACCCGGCAGAAGCGCGGATCACGCTCTTGATCGGACCCGGCAACAATGGCGGCGACGGATTGGTCGCTGGGCGCGTGATCGCCGAGAACAGCGGCGCGCTGGTGCGCTTCTACCTGCTGAGTCGGCGTGACGAGACCGATCCGCACTTCAAAGCGGTGCAGGATCGCGGCTTATTCGTCGCCAACGCCGAGGACGACCAGCGCTACCGCGTGCTGACCAATATGATCGCTAGCGCCCACGTCGTCGTCGACGCGCTGTTCGGGATCGGGCTGGAACTGCCGCTGCGCGACAATGCCGCGAAGCTGCTGCGCGCCGTTCACAAGGCGCTGGACGTGGACGACGGCGCAACCGACCCGCGCCCGGTCATCCTCAGCCAGCCCGCACCGCACAAAGCGGCCCGCCCCTACATTCTGGCGGTGGACTGCCCCAGCGGACTCGACTGCGACAGCGGCGAGATCGACAAGAACGCGCTCGATGCCGACGAAACGGTGACGATGATCGCCGTCAAGCCGGGTTTGCTGACCTTTCCCGGCGCGGCAGCCGTCGGCAAGCTGACGCTCGCGTCGGCAGGCGTCCCGGCGACAACCGAGGGTCTCAAGAACGTGACCGCCGCCATTGCCGATCCCGCAGGTGTCCGCGATTTGCTGCCGCCCCGCCCTGTCGACTCACACAAAGGCACCTACGGCAAAGCGCTTATCGTCGGCGGCTCGATCAACTTCACGGGTGCGCCCGGTCTGTCCGCGCGCGCGGCGTACCGTTCTGGCGTGGGGCTGATCTCAGTCGGCGCACCGGAGCCAACGATCCGCGCGCTGGCGTCGCAGCTCTCCGAACCTACGTGGCTGCTGTTCCCACACGATATGGGCGTGATCGCCGACAGCGCCGCGCCGCTGATCCGCAAAGAGGCGGCGACCTACGACGCGCTGCTGCTGGGTCCCGGTTGGGGACGCGAGGATACCACCCGTGACCTGCTCGCTAAACTGCTCGATCCTGACGCCGCGCATCCGGCTGCTCACCACCCGATTGGCTTCACCGCTAGCGCCAGCCCTGCCGAGGATCAACCAGAAGCGATGACCCTTCCGGCGCTGATCATCGATGCGGACGGCTTGTTCTTGCTGGCTCAGTTGGAGGACTGGTGGAAGCGATTGCCCGAAGGCACAATCCTGACGCCGCATCCCGGCGAGATGGCAACGCTAGCGGGCATGGACATTCAGGACGTACAGACGCAGCGTCGGGAGATCGCCTCAGCGAAAGCACAGGAATGGAACGCGATCCTCGTGCTCAAGGGCGCGCATACCCTGATCGCCGCGCCGGATGGTCGGATCACGACGCTGCCGTTCAAGACGTCGGCGCTGGCGACCGCCGGGACGGGCGACGTGCTCGCCGGGATAATCGTCGGGCTGCGCGCGCAGGGACTCGCACCGTTCGATGCCGCCGTTGCAGCCGGCTATCTGCATGGGCTGGCGGGAGAACTAGCCGCGCAGCGGATCGGCAGCGAGCGCAGCGTAATCGCGGGCGACGTGATCGAGTCACTCGGCGCGGCGTTCAGCCAGCTTGAATGAGATCGTGTAGGGGCGGAACTGAGTTCCGCCCCTACAGACCACCATTATTGTGAGACAAGTCGAAATAAGTTAGCCCCGCCCCAGTTCAGCGAGGCGGCGGCGTGCGGCGGCTTTGCCCTCCGCCATGCTCTCCGCCACCGGGTCGGAGGGAACAGCCGCTTCGATGGTTGCCCGCAGTGTTTGTCCCGTTTCGCTGACAGATTCGGCAACTTCACGGCGAAAGGCGCTGCCGCTTTTCGGCACTTTGAACAAGGCGACCACCCCGCCGATCAGCAGTCCAATCAGCACGCCAAAGATCAGCATGCCGCCGTCGAGTTCATCATCTGGCTTCAATTTCGCGCCCATCCCGCCGCAGCGCACGGCGAATGCCAAATAGATTGCCCAGTCAGGACCGATGCCCCCGCCAAGAACCCCTGTACGTGGATCACGGGTTCGACGAGGTTCTCGCTGACGAAGCCGACCGTTCCCTGAGCCGCCTTGACGGTTTCCTGCGTATTTTCGAGGATGGGCTTGACCTCGGTTTGCAGCAAATTGACCAGCCGCGCCACCTGAAGCACAAGCACCGCCAGACTAATAATGATCAGCACTCCTTCCAAGGCGAGAAAGATGATCACGATGTCGCGGATCGTGCGAATGATGGCGGCGAAATCGCCGTTGGTCGCCAGCGCCAGCACCAGCGCTATCACCAGCAGCAGCACGATCAAGCCGATTAACGCGGCGCTGGCGATCAGCACGGTACGGCGCAAATTGAAGCCAGACTTCGACTCGGCTTGCGTCGTAGAAGTTGGTGAGTCAGTCATCCTATCCCTTTGATCGCATCGAGCGTTTACGGGTTCGTTGAGACGTCAGCAGAAATGCAGCGGTCAAGGCGACGAGCGAACCGAAGATAGCGGCAACGATGTGCAGGCTGCCAATGGTGTAGACTTCAACCTGAAACGTGACGCCAATGACCTGCCCCAAGCCAAAACCGATCCAGCCTGCAAAC
Source organism: uncultured Chloroflexia bacterium (assembly GCA_963826685.1). Lineage (GTDB taxonomy): Bacteria > Chloroflexota > Anaerolineae > Aggregatilineales > Phototrophicaceae > Flexifilum. The sequence continues at coordinate 1,295,413 of CAWGYC010000017.1, forward strand.
AGGAAGATGGCTAACCTACGGGCATTGCCGCCGAAGATTAAATGAAATGTCGCGCCAAGGAGCGTCGCCAAGATGAATGCAAATGTCAAGGTTGGGCTGGGCAAAGCGGCGACCTCCACTGAACACAATAGTGATTGTAACATAGAAAAAGCATTTTGAACATCATTTCAAAACGATCTATAATCGTTGGCTATGACGACAATCGACCATCGTATCCTCATCCCCGCTGCGCCCGACGCAGTGTGGGATTTTATTAGCGACATCACCCGCAATCCACAGTGGCAGGTTGACTGCTTTGAAGTGATCTTCCTAACTTCCAAGCGCGAAGGACCGGGGCTGCGCTGGCGCTACTCAACGCCGACTGGCGCTGAATACGTAATCGCGGTGACGGCATGGTACAACGGGTTAGGCTACGAATACTACTTCGTGGATGGCGTCCCTTTCCGCGAGAACAAGGGGCGCATCCGCCTGCAAGAAATCCCCGAAGGCACGATTGTCCAGTGGACATTTACCTATGAACTGGGCGGCGTCCTCGGCAGCGTGCGCAGCTCGCTCGGTTTGAAGCGCCAAATCAACCGGACGATTGCCGACAGCTTAAAAACGCTCTGGCAGGAGATGAAACAGTCTGCCGCCGGGCGCAGCCACGAAGCGAAATCTCTCATGCGCGACGCGCCCGACGTGACGACCCGCTCGACCTATCAGCCGCGCCATCCATCGGTGATGGCGCAAAGTCAGGAACCGACGGAAACGTCAGCCGCGCCGGTGCCGTCTGCCGTCGTCGCCGAGCCACCCGTGAGCGAGGACGACGGGCAGAATATCCCGGTGATTGTCGAACCGCCGATCAGCGACGAGGATACGCGCCCGCGCCGTCCAGTCGCGCCGATTACGGTGACGTCGACGCCTGAGCCGGAAGTCCCGGCGGCGATCATCCCGCCCGACCTTGAGGAAGAACCGGACTTTCTCGTCGATCTATCGCGCTTCGAGCCGCCGCGCGAGCCGTCAGATACGAAACCGCGCCCAGCGGTCGACGTGCCCGCCGAGCCACCAGCGGAACCTCCTGCTAAGGTGCCAACTATGGCAGAAACCGACCTATCGGTCGAGCCACCGACAGAAGTGCCAGCCGAATCCAGCGGAGCGCGCAGTAATTCGGTTGAGCCGTCGAGCACACCGGAAACCGAAGTCGCCGCCAGCGCCCAAGAAACCGAACCGCTCAGCGTCCAGCCGCCGGAAGTGCTGCCCGATTCCCTGCCAGCAGTTGAAGTAACGCCAGCGCCAGAGGTCGAGACTGCCGCAGCGGAAACCGTCAGCGCCGTCGAGAATGAAGTGACGCAGCCTGCGACCGCCGCGCCGGAGGTCGAACCGACGGCGATACCGGAGCCGCCGATCAGCGACGACGATACGAAAAGCATTTGGGAACGCTTCGGCATCCCGCGCCCCAGCGAGATCGAACCGCTGCCAGTGGTCACAGCCGAGCCGGAAGTTCCGGTTCAAGCGCCCGCCCCGGTCGACGAGCCGCCGGTCACGCCGCTCACGCTGCCTGCCGCGCCTCAGCGTACCGGGCTGCGTATCGTCCTGCGACGCAAACTTGTGCGCTTGCGCCGCCCTGCGGTTACGCCTTGATGACGAGGAAAGCCGACGTTCGACCGCGCGCCAACTCCCAGACCCGATTGACGAAATCGCCGTAGGCTTCGGCAGCCACTGCCACCAGATCGTAGTGCTGCTCGCATAATTCGTCGGCGATGCCATTGAGCGCCACGCCCTGCCGCAGCTTGAGCCGCCCACCGATCCCTGCCGCGTTCAAGCGCTCGCGGCAGTCGCAAAGCTGTTCGTGCCGCTTGTCCTGCGCCGTCAAAATCAGCGCCAAGTCGGAGACGAGCGGTCGTTTTTCGCCCTCGTCCATGCTCATCAGCAGCGTTACTTCAGCGCAGTTTTGCCCCGCCAGCGGGATCAGCCAGTCGAGCACGCGGTGATCGGGTGCGTGCCCGCGCAAGATGTGCAGCAGCGAATGCGGCAGCGCAGGACTGCGCACCGGCTGGTGCAGAATCAGCAGCGACGCCGGGGTGCGGAATAGGTTGACTGGCAGCGGTTCGTCCGCGATGACGATGAGATCAGCCGTGCCGGGTGCACAATCGCAGCTTGGAGCAAGCTGCCGCTCGATCTGCGCCGTCCGCCCACAAGCAGCAACTAACGCCTCAACGTAAACCAACGCCGCGTCGAGCGATGCCGCCGACCGTCCCCAGCAGCAGATTTGCAATACGCCGCCGGGCTGAGGGCTTTGCCACACCTCGTCGAGCCGCTGCCGGATCGTCTCGGCGGTGCTCTGCACCGGGATCACTGGTGCGTTGAGCGCTGTTTCCAGCACCTCGACGACCTGCCGATTTTCGGGGTGCGCCATCGCCAATGTGATCCCGTCCGCGTCCTGTGCAATCGGCAGCGCGAGGTGATAGTACGCCAGCCGCTTGGACAGTTGCCGCGCCAATTGTGAATCCAAATCGATTTCTTCGAGCGAAAGAAAGGGGAACATGGCATCTTCCTAAGAGGAGAGTTACCAAAGCGGAGTCCGAGGCTCTCGATCCTCGCCCCGCCCTATACCTAAATTGTCGACGTGCAGCGCCGTCACTGTGTAGGCAGAAGGTAATAATCTTGCGCGCCGATCCACACTTGATCGCCGGGACGAAGCGCCATGTGCCGCGCACGCTCCGGCGTCACGACGACCTCGATCCGCTGCTCGTGGTCACACAGACGGATCGCAACCCGTTCCAGCGCTCCAGCAAAGGTGATCGATTCGATGATCCCGGCGCCCAAATTCTGACCATCCAGATCGGCGGCATCGCGTGCCACCTCGACCGACTCCGGGCGCAGCAGCAGATCGACCGGCTGCCCGGCGAGATGCGCGGTATCGTCCGGCGCGAGCAGGTCGCGCTCGCCCACGTAGACGCGCGATCCATTGCGCTGCCCGCGCAGCAGGTTCGCCGTCCCCAGAAAGGTCGCCGTGAAACGGTGCTGCGGACGGCGGTAGAGCGTCTCCGGCTCGCCGACTTCCAGCAGCCGCCCCGCTTCGATAATGCCAATCCGGTCGGCAAGCTCGAAGGCTTCTTCCTGATCGTGGGTGACGAGGATCGCCGTGATGCCGAGCCGCCGCTGAATCTCACGCAGATTTTGCCGGAGCTGCGCGCGAATTTTCACGTCGAGCGCGCCGAACGGCTCGTCTAGCAGCAGGACTTCCGGTTCGGGCGCGAGCGCTCGCGCCAGCGCGACCCGCTGCTGCTGCCCGCCGGAAAGCTGCTGCGGCATCCGGCTGCCGTAGTCCGCCAAGCCGATCAGGTCGAGCAGTTCGGCGACCCGCGCCTCGCGCAGGCGGCGCGGCAGCCGCCGGATTTCCAGCCCAAAGGCGATGTTCTGGGCGACGGTCATGTGCTGGAACAGCGAGTAATTTTGAAAGACGAAGCCTACGCCGCGCTTCTGGGTCGGTAGGTGGGTGACGTCGCGCCCGTTCAGCGTGATTTTCCCGCTGTCCAGCGTCGTCAACCCGGCGATCATCCGCAGCAGCGTGCTTTTGCCGCTCCCGCTTGAGCCGAGCAGGACGAACAACTCGCCCGGCTCGATCTCCAGCGTCACGTCATCGACGACGACCTGACCGCCGTACTGTTTGCTGAGCTTATTGAGTGAGATCGACATGCGGGGTCTCCTTCACGGCATTCCGCCGGAGCAAATTCATCACGATCAGGACGGCGACAGCGATCACGCCGAGCAGGATCGCCATGCTGTAGGCGCCAACGTCGTTGCGGTCGTGCAGCGAGCGAAAGACGAAGATCGTCGCCGTCTCGGTCACGCCCTGCACGCCCCCACCCGCGACTGCTGCCGCGCCGAACTCGCCGAGCGCGCGCGCCAGCGTCAGCACCACGCCGTAGACGATCCCATGCCGGATGGCGGGATAGACAATTCGACGGAAGATTGTCCAGCGGCTCGCGCCCAGCGTCAGCGCGGATTCTTCCTGTTCCGGCGTCTGCGCGGCGAGCACGGGCATCACCTCGCGAATCACGAACGGCAGCGAGACGAAAACCGTCACGATCAGCATTCCCGGAAAAGCAAAAGCGATTTGCACCGGCAAATCCTTGAGCCAGCCCTGCCGCCCGAACAGCACAATGATCACGAAACCGGCGATCACCGGCGAGACCACGAAGGGCAAATCGACCAAGCCGTTGAGCAGCGCCTTGCCGGGGAAGTGGTGGCGCACCAGTACCCACGCCACGACGACGCCAAGCACCGTATTAATCAGCGTCGCCAAGAGCGTGAGGATCAGCGTGAGCCGTAAAGCGCTGAGGGCGTCGGAGGTCGTGAGCGCGGTGATCACGGGCTGGATGCCATCCTTGAACGCCCCGGTCACGATAGTGATGATCGGCGCGACCAACAGCAGCGCCGCGTAAGCGATCATGATGCCGATCAGCACAAGTGCTCCCAACGAGCGCGCCGAAGCCTCAGCCATGCCGACTCCCCTTTCGCAACAGCCACTCGGCGGCGAGCGTCGTGCCGAGCGCAATCGCCAGCACCACCAGCGAGATACTGCTCGCCGCGCCGATGTCGCCGCCTTCGACCTGCCCGTAGATGTAGACGGCGGCGGTCTGGGTCTTCATGGGGATGTTGCCCGCGACGATCACAATCGAGCCGAACTCGCCTAGCGCCCGGGCGAAGCTCAGCATTCCACCGCTGATCAGCGCGGGCAGAATCGCCGGGACGATCACGCGGCGGAAGGTCGTCCAACCCGACGCGCCGAGGGTCTGCGCCGCTTCCGGCTGATGCGCATCCAGTCCCGCCAACATGGGCTGAACCGCCCGCGTCACGAACGGATAGCCGATGAACAGCAGCGCCAGCACAATCCCCGGCGGCGCGTAGATCAACCGGGTGCCGAACTGCGCCTGAAACAGCGTCCCGATGCTGGTCTGCGGTCCGTAGAGCAGCACCAGCATCACACCCGTGACCAGCGTCGGGATGGCGAATGGCAGGTCGATCACGGCGTCGAACAAGCGCTTGCCGGGAAAGCGGTAGCGCGTCAGCACGTAAGCGGTCAGCGTGCCCATGACCACGTTGATCAGCGCCATGACCGCCGCCGTCCAGACGCTCAGCCAGATGGCGTTGAGCGCCGCCGGTCGCGACACGTCCGCCCACAGCAACTCCAGCCCGCCGCGCACGCCCTCGACCGCGATCACCAGCACCGGCACGGCGACTAGCACCGCCAAATAGCTCACAGCAGCAGCGCGCAGGCTCCACGTTCCCGCCCACGCTGGCGCTGAAACGGGAGAGCCTGCCGCGTTCGCTTTGGTCGAAGCGACGTTCTCAACCGTCATCCGCCCTGCACCTCGGCGATCACTTGGCTGTAGATGCCGTCGTCCCCGAAAACGTGGGGACCGACTTCGTCCCAGCCGCCGAAATCCGCGACGGTGAACAGATCGGAAACCAGTGGAAAGCGTTCGAGATCGAGCGCGCCCTCCGCCCGCAATGTCCGCGGTTCGGCAGTCGCCACGACATCGTGAGCGGCTGCAAGCGGCGGACGGAAGCCAGCCTGAGCGAAGATCGCCTGAATTTCGGGACGATAGAGGAAGTCGATGAATGCCTGAGTGACCTCGCGAGTCCCGTGCTGGTCGACGTAGGTATCCACCAATGCGACCGGGTTCTCGATCAGGATGGTCGAGGTCGGGTAGACGATGCCGTAGTCGCCCCCGGCAGCGATCCCGGCGTAATATTCGTTCTCGTAGGTGATCGCCACGTCGCCGATGCCGCGCTCGAAGGTCAGGAAACTTTCGCGCGCGCCCGCGTCCATCACGCTGACGTTGGCAAACAGGTCGTGCAGGAATTGGCGCGCGCCTGCGTCGCCTGACGGGTAGCCCGCCACCTGTCCACGATAGGCTGCGCCGTAGGCAGCCAACACGTTCCACTGCGCGCCGCCGCTGGTTTCCGCGTTGGGCGTAATCACTTCGACACCCGGCTCGGCTAAGTCCGCCCAGCCCGTGATTCCGAGTGGATTGCCCGGACGGACGATCAGCACCGCGACCGAGGTCGAGACGTTGCCCTCGTACGGGTTGTCCTTCCAGTCATGGGTGATCAGCCCGGCATCGACCAGCCGGGTGACGTCTGCCTCAAGCGAGAGCGCGACCACGTCCGCCTCGAATCCTCCGGCGACTGCGCGCGACTGCGCGCCCGAACCGAGGTAAAACTCGTTGAAGCTGACCGTCTGCCCGGTTTGCTGTAACCAGTACGCTTCAAATAAGGGAATAATCTGCCCGTATGCTTCGCTCGGCACGGTGTACGCCGCCAGCGTGATCGATCTGCTGTCTTGCGCTTGAGCGGGCAGTACGCTCAACGCCAGCAGCATAATCGCAAACAGCAGCCTTGAAGATCGATTCACAATCCCAGCTCCTCTTGTGATGATCTCACTCTAGCGGCAGCCAGTGACAGCAGCGGTTACAGGGCGGTCACAATCTGGTCACAAACATAAGGTTAGGAAATTGTAGTGGCTCGGCAGCTTGACAAACTAATGTCGTTAGTTTATAGTCTAATCAAGTTAGTAAATGAGGAAGGCATCATGAAAATCACGACCTACGGCGAGAACCTAATCCAGCTTACGCGCTTAACGGCATTCAACTGCTTTCTCGTGCGCGAAAACGACGGCTTCACGCTGGTCGATACCGGGCTTTCCGGCTCTGCCAACGACATTATCAAAGCCGCCCGCGACCTCGGCGCGCCGATCCGCCGTATCCTGCTGACCCACGCCCACGTCGATCACGTCGGGTCGCTGGATGCGCTGCACCAACTGCTGCCCGACGTCGAAGTGGCGATCTCGGCACGCGACGCGCGCTTCCTGACCGGCGACCGCAGCCTAGACGCGGACGAGCCGCAGCTTCCGCTCAAGGGCGGCTACCCGGTGATCGAGACCCAGCCAACGCACCTGCTCACGGCGGGCGAGCGGATCGGCTCGCTAGAAGCCATCGCCAGCCCCGGTCACACGCCCGGTCACATGGCATTCTTCGATCACCGTGACCGCACCTTGATCGCCGGGGATACCTACACCATCAAAGCAGGGATCGTGACCGGCGGCACCTTCCGACTGCTGTTCCCCTTCCACGCGCTGGCGACGTGGGACAAGGCGATGACGATCCGCAGCGCTGACGCACTGGTCGATTTGAAGCCCGCGCGCTTGGCGGTCGGTCACGGGAATACGCTGGAAGACCCGATCCCGGCGATGCAGGGCGCGATTGCCGAAGCGAAGCGTCACGTCAAAGGTGAGGACTATGCCGCCCAGAAAGCATATTGATCGCCAGCAAGTGCTGGACGTCAGCATCGCCCTCGCCGACGAACACGGTTTCGACGCCGTGACGCTGGCGAGTGTCGCCGCCGAACTCGGCATCCGCATTCCATCGCTCTATAACCACATTTCCGGGCTGCCGGGTCTGCGGCAGGAGATGCGCTGGTGGGGCTTGCAACAGTTGGGCGACGCGCTGCGCCGCGCCGCCGTCGGCAAAGCGGGCGACGAGGCGGTTGCCAGCGTCGCGGCGGCTTACCGTGCTTTCGCTCACGCACACCCCGGCATCTACTCGGCGACGCTGCGGGCGGCTGCGCCGGACGAACCGGAAATCGCCGCAGCCGCGCAGGAGGTACTAGACGTGGTGCTGGCAGTGATAGCCGCCTACGCGCTCAGCCCGGAGGACAGCCTGCACGTGATTCGCGCCCTGCGCAGTCTGCTGCACGGTTTCGTCGAACTGGAAATTGGCGGCGGCTTCGGCATGGCGCTGGATCGAGACGAGAGTTTCAGCCGCTTGCTCGACCTATTCTTGCAAGGCTTGCATACGCGGCAGGAACCGGCAGTTCAAGCCCCTTAGCGAATAAAGGCACGTTCCTGCCCCGCGAGAGCATCGTCGATGCGCTGGAGATGATGCGGCATCAGGTCGAGATCAGCCATTTCGCGGCGACTGTAGTAGCCGAAGGCGGTCGTTTCGTCACTCAAGCCCAGCTCGCCGCCGATCACTTCCGCCTCAAACGAGATCGCCGCGATCTGCCAGCGACCGCCGTCCGCGTACTCGACGATCATATCCGGTGACGAATAGACGCCGATCAGCTTGACGACACGCACGCGCAGGCCGGTTTCCTCCCACGTCTCCCGGACGCAGGTCTCCTCGACGCTCTCGCCCGGCTCGCAGCCACCGCCGGGCAGACACCACTGCCCGTTATCCATCCGCCGCGTGAGCAAAATCCGTTCGCGCTTCTCGTCAAAGATCGTCGCCGAACTGCCAGTCCGCAGCCGCGCACCCGCGCCGATCCGGTCACCATAGATCAGTTTCGTCATGTCAACTCCTCGCCTAATCTAGTTCTGCTCGGCACGCACCAGCGCATAGCCGACGCCGGGGATCGCTTCGATCAACACGTCTGAACGCTTCCCTTCCGGCTCGACCTTGCGCCGCAGCCGATAGACCAACTGCTTGAGCATCGCCTTATCGCCGCCGTCAGGACCCCATACCCGGTCGATCAGCGTGTCGAAGGTCAGCACTTGATCACGGTTGAGGACAAACGTCTCCATCAGCCTGAATTCGAGCGGCGTCAGCGACACGGCGACTCGATCCGCCCTGACGACGGCGTGTCGTTCAGGATCGAGCAGCATCCCACCGAAGCCGAGGTGCTTGGGCAGATTGGGCTGCCCACTGCGCCGCAGCACCGCTTGTGCCCGCGCCACCAACTGCGCCGGGCTGAAGGGCTTGGCGATATAGTCATCCGCGCCCAACCCCAGCCCTTTGATCACGTCCTCGTCAGTGTCGCGCACCGTCAGCATGATGATCGGGGTGTCCGCTTCGGCGCGAATCAGGCGGCAGACCTCGAAGCCGTCGATTTCCGGCAGTTCGAGGTCGAGGATCACAATCTGCGGCAGATGATTGTGAAAACGATCCAGCGCCGAGCGCCCATCGTGGGCAAGCACGACCTCGAAACCGGCGCGTCGGAGCGTGAACGCGAGCACGTCGGCGAGCACGAGATCGTCGTCAACGACCAGAGCCTTCATGATGGCGGCTCTGCGAGCGGAAGACCGAACCAGAAAATCGAGCCACCGCCGGGTCGCGCCTCAACGCCGACGCGCCCCCGATGCGCTTCGGTGATCGCCTTGACGACCGACAAGCCTAAGCCCGACCCGTGATCAGTTTGCTCCGGCTCCAAGCGCACGAACGGATCGAAAATGCCCCCTTGCTGATCCGGCGCAATGCCCCGCCCGTGATCGGCGACGCTGATCCGCAGCATGGTGTCCTGTCGTTCGACGGCGAGATCGATCACGCTGTCGTTGGGGCTGTACTTGCTGGCATTTGCCAGCAAGTTGACGATCACCTGCCCAATGCGGGTCGGATCAACGGTCAGCGACGGCAGCGCCAACGGGATTTGCACGGTCAGCCGCTGATCGCGCCGCAAGATCATCGGCTCGACCACGCGAATCGCCGTGCCGATCAGCGGCTCAAGCTCAACCGCCCGCCGGTTCAGCGTGAAGTGGTTCGCTTCCACTTTGCTGCTTTCGAGCAAATTGTCAATCAACTGGTGGAGCAGCGACAAGCTCAAATGCAGCGAGTTCAAAAGCTGCTGCATCTCGTCCGGCGAAAGCTGGCGCAGATTCTCCAGCAGCAGTTCAACCGACGCCTGCATCCCGGCGAGAGGGGTGCGAAACTCGTGCGACATGTTAGCGAGAAAGTAGGTCTGCGCCCGGCGGCGGCGGGTCTCCTCGGTGACATCGTGGATCACGAGCGTCATCTGATCAGGATCGATCTGATGGGCGCGCGTCACCGCCAGCGTGATCGGGCTGCCGGAAAAGTGCTTGACGACCAGCGTCCGCCGCCCGCCGTCGACCGGGACGTTTTGGCTGAAAGTCGCCTTTTGGTCGACCAGCGCCAGCACCCAATCCACCGACTGCCCCAGCGCCGCCCCAACTCGCCAGCCGGTGATCTCCGCCGCGCCCGCGCTGAAAAAGAGAATGCGCCCCTGAGCGTCGCTGGTGATGATGCCTTCGACGACCGACTGGATTAAGGTCTCCGACCACTGCCGCGCCGCCAACAGCGCCTCGACATTCTCCCGAAGCTGAACCCGTGACCGTTCCAGCGTGCGCGCCAACGTCTCGACTTCCAGCGCCAGCGGCTCTACGCTGATCGGCGTCTCCAAATCGCCCGCGCCCATCCGCCGGGCGCTCGTCGTCAATTGGCGCAGCGGCTGCAATCGACTGCGCACGAAAACCCCGCCGATCAGCGCCGTCCCCGCCGCGATCAGCGCCGCCGCGACTAACAACAGCGCGACCAACTCTTGCTCGGACGCCAAAATGCCGGACAAAGGCAGATCGATCTGCACCATGCCCGGCGCATCCACGCCGGCGGCGCGCAGATCAAAAGTCAGTTGATAGCCGAGATCGCCATCCAACCGCCGCGCCGGTTTGATGGTCGACCCGTCAGCAGGCAAAAAACGGTAGGTCAAGTCGGTGCGCACCGCGAGACGCGACAGCAGCCGATCATCGAGCGCGACCGCACCCTCGACCCAGCCCACGTCCGCGACCGCACGGCGCGCGCGCAAAAACAAGCCCGCTTGATCTGCCTGATCGCCAGCCAGCAGCCGCCCCGCCGGATCGGTCACGGCGAGCAGGTCGAGGGTCGTATTCTGGCGGAAGGTCGCCAAATAGGTTTGCAGCGCGACCAAATCAGCAGCGGCGACGAGCTGCTGCAAAGTCGGGCGCTCCGCTGCCAGCGCAATCGTGCTGTCGAGCCGCGCCTGTTCTAGCTGGAGAAAGGTCTCGGTATAGCGCTCAGCGTCATTCAAGCGGCTGATCGCCTGCTGGTCGAGTTCGCGATGCACAAGCCAATAGCCGCTCGCCGTGACCAGAAACACCGCAGCCAGAGTCAACAACCCCAGAAAAATCACTAACTGCCGCGTTAGGCTCCAAGACCGCATGATTACGCCTGTGCCGACCAGCTTGCGCCGCAAAGTTTAGCTTAGACTACGATCCAGCTTTCTCGGTTGAATCCAGCACCTCGTAGACCTCAAGCGTCGGATGCCCGGTGAAGGTCTCCGGCGGCAGCGTGCTTGAGCGCGCGTGTCCCTCTTGGAACGCGGGCAATTCGGTCCACCCTTTGAAATGCGCTTCCGACTCCCAGTAGGTCATGACAATGTACGGATCGCCATCCTTCAACGGGCGCAGCAGTTGAAAAGAAACGAAGCCGGGCATCTCGTCGACGAGGTTGGCTCGGTCGCCAAAGCGCGCTTCGAAAGCCGCCGCGTACTTCGGGTTAACGGGAATCCGGTTACAGGTCACAATCATGATTACGCCTCACAGTAAACTTGCCAAGCTGCGGCAGCGAGTCGCCCGCCGCATTGCAAGGAGTGTAACACCGCTAAGCGACCCTGAAAAACGAGAATCCCGAATGATGGTCATGGGGATTTCGACATGCAGCCAATGCGATCCGTCGAGAGCGCCATCGCCCTAGAGCGCATGTTTGTAGCTTACCCCAGTTCAGTTCTATACTACGTGCTGCATTCCAAGCTATTGGACAATCCATAAAGGAATAAGAGGCGGTATCATGCCTTTAGTTGAGCATATCCCTTTGCCAACCTTTGAGCGACTGCGCGAGTCGGGACAGGACGTTCTGAGTCTACCTGCCGCCCTAAAGCAGGACATCCGTGAGCTGCACATCGGCTTGCTGAACATGATGCCGGACGCGGCGCTGCAAGTCACCGAGCAGCAATTCATGCGGATGATCGGCAGTTCGAACCAAATCGCGCAGATTTACGTGCATCCCTTCTCGGTGCCGGGTCTCCCGCGCAGCCCGGAAACTCAAGCCTACATCGACAAATACTACACGACGTTTGAGCAACTGCGAGAGGACGGGCTGGACGCCCTGATCCTGACGGGCGCGAACGTCTCCAATCCGCGTCTTGAGATGGAGCCGTTCTGGGAACCGCTCACCGAGGTGATGGAGTGGGCAGCGGAACAAGTCACGTCGGTGCTGTGCTCCTGTCTGGCGACCCACTCGCTGATGAAGTATCGCTACAACGTTGACCGTCAGTTATTACCGCAGAAGAAGTGGGGGGTCTATTCGTATCGAGTCGCCAAAGCGGAGCATCCGCTGCTGCGCGACATCAACACGCGCTTTGACGTGCCTCACTCGCGTTACAACACCATCACCCACGAGCAGTTTGAGAGCGCCGGGCTGACCATCCTGATCGACAGCCCGGAGGATGGGGTTCACATGGCGGTGAGTCCTGACCAATTCCGCAATATTTACCTGCAAGGGCATCCTGAATATCACATCAACAGCCTGCTCAAAGAATACAAGCGCGAAGTCATACGCTATCTGAACGATGAGCGTGACCGCCCCCGTTACCCGCAGAATTATCTTTCGCCAGAGGCGCAAGCGATAGCGGATGCGTATATCGCCGATGCCGAACGCGCGCAGCGAGCGGATGAGGCAATCCCGGATTTTCCCGAAGACGCGATTTACCCGCTGCTCGATAACACGTGGAATGACACCGGCAAAGCAATCTTCAACAACTGGTTGGGCTTGGTGTACCGCTTGACCCACGTGGATCGCAACAAGCTGTTCATGCCCGGCATTGATCCTGAAAATCCGCTGGGGTTGCTATGAGCCGCAAAGGCGGCGCTTACGCTGCGTTTCTTTCCGAAAGGGTTGTTCAACTTTTTCTAGATAGAGGAGAGGTCAAGCTATGAAAGATGAGACGATTGCCATTCACGCCGGTTACAAGACCGACCCGACGACCAAATCGGTCGCCGTGCCGATTTACCAGACCGTTGCCTACGAGTTTGATAACGCCCAGCACGGTGCTGATCTGTTCAATTTAGCGGTGCCGGGGAACATCTACACGCGCATCATGAACCCGACTAACGACGTGCTGGAACAGCGGGTCGCGGCATTGGAAGGCGGCGTCGGCGCGCTGGCGCTCAGCGCAGGCAGCGCGGCGGTCACCTATTCCGTTCTGAATATCGCCCAAGCCGGGAACAACATCGTCACGGTGCCGCTGCTGTATGGCGGTACGTATACCCTGTTTAAGCATATGCTTCCCGGTCTCGGCATCGACGTGCGCTTCGCCAAAGATGACAGCGCCGCGAGTCTGGAAAGCCTGATCGACGACAAGACTTCGGCGGTGTACTGCGAGTCGATTGGCAACCCGGCGGGCAATATTCCTGATCTGGAAGCAATCTGCGCGATGGCTCACCGGCATGGCGTGCCGGTGATCGTCGACAACACGGTAGCGACGCCGGTGCTGATCAAGCCCTTCAACTATGGCGCGGACGTTGTGGTGCATTCGCTGACCAAGTATATGGGCGGTCATGGAAACTCTATCGGCGGCGTGATCGTGGACTCGGGCAAGTTCCCTTGGGCGGAAAATGCAGCGCGCTTCCCGATGCTGACTCAGCCGGAAGCCTCCTATCACGGCGTGGTGTACACCGAAGCGATGGGTCCGGCGGCATATATCGCCCGCGCGCGCACCGTGCCACTGCGCAACATGGGAGCGGCGCTCAGCCCGTTGAATGCCTTCCTGTTCCTTCAGGGCATTGAAACGCTGCCGCTGCGGATGGAACGTCACTGCGACAACGCATTGGCAGTAGCCAAGTATCTCAGTACGCACGATCAAGTAGCATGGATCAGCTTCGCCGGGCTGCCGGATTCCCCTTACTACCAGCTAGCGCAGAAGTACACCAACGGGAGACCCTCTGCGTTGATGACCTTTGGCATCAAGGGCGGTTTCGAAGCGGGCGTGAAATTCTACGACGCCCTCAAGCTGTTCAAGCGCCTCGTCAACATTGGCGATGCCAAGTCACTGGCTGCGCATCCGGCTTCGACGACCCATCGCCAGTTGAGCGACGCCGAACTAGAATCCGCCGGTGTGACTCCCGATATGATCCGTATCTGCGTGGGTATTGAGAATATCGACGACATAATTGCCGATCTGGAACAAGCGTTAGCGGCTACGAATTAGTTCAAGCACTTTGGTTAGCTAGGGGAGTTGAAGACGGAATCGTCTTCAACTCCCTCCCGTTCGCATCACCCACCGCCTGTTTGCCTCATCCCACCAAACTAAGCCAACACTTCTAACGCTATCCCCGCCCGATGACTTGGCGTTAGTCAGACTCGCTCAACGATGGGCAACATCATCCAAAAGGATTACTTCAACTACTCCTTGTGACGATGCTTCAGGGGAGGCGCTAGTGTATCCTCAAAGTGTGGAATTCTATCTCACGCCGACTGACGTAACGGATAGAATCCGCCCGTTTGACCACAGAATTTAATCCTCATTTTGCACAGTGGCAGACAACTCAAGGAGGAATATCGTATGAATGATGACAACTTCCTCACCAAAACCCTAAATGATGCTGTTCTCTCACGACGAAGTTTTTTGAAGTGGAGCAGCGCACTTGGCGGTACAGCCGCGCTTACCAGCGGGCTGGCTTTCGGTTTGGATGTCGTTCAGCAGGCAGCAGCGGCTGATACTGCCAGCAGTGAAGGTGAGTGGATCACCGCGGCGTGCTGGCACAACTGCGGCGGTCAACGATGCGTGCTTAAGGCGCAGGTCGTCGACGGCGTTGTGCAGCGCGTCAAGACGGATGATACGCACCCGGACACGGCTGACCAGCCGCAAATTCGGGGCTGCGCCCGCGGTCGCTCGCAGCAGCAGCAGATCTTCGGCGCTGATCGGCTCAAGTACCCGATGAAGCGGGCGCACTGGGAACCGGGTGGCGGCGACAAATCGCTGCGCGGCAGAGACGAGTGGGTGCGGATCAGTTGGGATGAGGCACTCGGCATCCTCTCCAGCGAGATTCAGCGCATCAAAGACCAATACGGGAACGAGGGCATCCTCGAACTCGGTTCATACTTGTCGGGTCCGCTGGCACTGATGGGCGGCGCAGTCAAGACTTGGGGAACCACTTCGTGGGGTACGTGGTACTACACCGGTCCAAAGATTGGTCTGGGCGACGGGTTGATGGCGACCAGCCACAATGATCGGTTGGACTTGCGCAACAGCCAGTTGATCGTGATTTGGGGTGGCAACCCCGCTTGGAGCGCTCAAGGTAACGCGATGTCGTTCTATCGCGAAGCCAAAAAGGCGGGCGCTAAGTTCATCATCATCGACCCCATTTACAATGACTCGGCGATGATTCTCGCCGATGAGTGGGTTCCGATTCGACCGGGCACCGATCACGCGCTGGCATTGGGCATCGCCCACACACTGCTGACCGAAGACGATCCGGCGGCAAATCCGCTGATCGATTGGGATTTCCTCAATCGCTGTACGGTTGGCTTCGACCAAGATCACATGCCTGAGGGCGCTGATGCAAGCCTGAACTTCAAAGACTACGTGCTCGGCACGCTTGATGGTCAAGCAAAAACGCCGGAGTGGGCGTCCGCCATCTGCGGCGTGTCGCCGAAGCAAATCCGCGCGTTGGCTCGCGAAATCGCGATGACGCAGCGGGTCGCTCTGCTGACGGCATGGGCACCGGCACGGACGAACAACAGCAACTCTTGCCCCAGATGTTCATGACCATCGGCGCGATGACCGGACACATCGGTCAATCGGGACGGATGACCGGCGTGAGCTGCTGGGAATATACCGCCAACGGCGGACCCTTCCTCGTTAGTGCGGGTAGCAGCGGTGTGCCGCGCGTTCAAGCCGATACGATCAAGACGGTCATCAATAACAATGAGTTGTGGCACGCCGTCCTGACCGGGGAATATACGGCTGGTTTCGAGGACGTGAAACCGATTAATATCCAGATGATCGTCCACGACGGCGGCTCGGCACTCAACCAGAAAGTCGGCATGACCGAGGGAATCGCGGCGCATCGTCAGGTTGAGTTTGTGGTGTCGTCGAACTACAACCTCAATACCAACTCTAAATACTCCGACCTCGTTCTGCCGGTGACGACCCAGTGGGAACGGGCAGGCTACGTCAAGGGCAACCGCGAGCACCTGATCTGGGCGCGGCAAATCGTCCAACCGCTGTTCGAAGCCAAAGATGATGATTGGATCGCGACAGAACTCGCCAGTAAGCTGGGCTTGGATGCAACGGTCATTGCGCCGCTGTCGCTCGACCAGCAGGTCTTCAATCAACTGGCGGGCGCGACGGTCGTGGGTGACGACGGCACGACTAAAGAGACGCTGCTGACGGTCACAGCGGAAGACATCGCGGCGCTGGGCGTCGAGGGTGAGCCGCAGACTGGGCGGATTGCCCTGCAAGACCTGAAAACCAACGGTTTCTACCAAGTTCCGCGCTCGCCGGATGATAAACTGGGCTACATCGCCCATGCCGCCTTCCGCGCAGACCCGGAAGCCAACCCGCTGGGCACGCCCAGCGGCAAGCTGGAAATCTACTGCCAAGACATCGTCGACTTCGTGAAGAACTCCGGTTTTACTCAGATTCAGCCAATTCCGACCTACAACCCGGCGCAAGAAGGTTTCGAAGATACCTTCAGCGATTGGGCGAATCAGGTTAAGGGAGAGTTTCCGCTGCAACTGGTCACTTTCCACTACCGCCGTCGCTCACACTCGATCTTCGACAGCCTACCTTGGCTGCGCGAACTCTTCCCGCAGGAATTCTGGATGAATCCAATTGACGCCGAGGCAGCGGGAATCGCCGCAGGCGACAAAGTCAAGGTCACGAGTCGGCATGGCGTCGTCCTGCGCCCGGTCTATCTGACCAATCGTATCCTGCCGGGCGTGGTCGCTATGGGCGAGGGTGCATGGGCACAAATCGACGAAGCATCCGGCATTGATATGGCTGGCGCGACCAATACCTTAAACGGAGCTATACCGACTGGGCAAGGACATCAAGGTTGGAACACGTGCAACGTGAAGGTTGAGAGATATGAAGGTCCGCTCAACCTCGAACCGGACTTCACCTGGGAACCCAGAGTAGCGATCAAGGAGGTGTAAGTCATGACAAAACAAATGGCCTTCTACTTTGATGCAAGTGCCTGTAATGGTTGCAAGGCTTGTGTGGTCGCCTGCAAATCCAAGAATCAACTGCCCGTTGGGATCAATTGGCGGCGCGTAACCGAGTATGGCGGCGGCAGTTGGACGCCCGATCCCGAAGACCCGAAGCGGCTGATGCCTAACAACATCTTCGCCTACGCAGTCTCGATCTCGTGCAATCACTGCCTGAACCCGATCTGCGTAGAATCCTGCCCGACCGCCGCGATCACCAAGCGTGACGACGGCGTGGTGTTGATCGACCAGTCAAAGTGCATCGGCTGCCGGTACTGCGAGTGGGCTTGTCCCTACGACGCCCCACAGTTCGATGGAACGGCTGGCGTTATGACGAAGTGCAACTTCTGTGAGGACCTGCTCGCCGAGGGTGAAACCCCGTACTGCGTCGCCGCCTGCGTTATGCGGGCGCTGGATTTTGGCGAACTGAGCGAGCTGCAAGCCAAGTATGGCAACGTCAATGCAATCGAGCCGCTGCCCGCCGCCGACCTCACCGACCCCGCTTTGGTCATCACACCACATCGCCATGCTCAAGTAAGCGGCGAAGGCACCGGTCAAATCGTCGCATCGGCTGAGGAGGGTTAGCATGAACACACACGACTGGGCATTAGTAGCCTTCACAATCTTGGCGCAGATGTCGGTTGGATCATTCGTCGTTCTGGGCATCGTTCACTTCTTCGCCGCCCGTAGAGCCGGTCCGGTAGAAGCGGATCGCCTGAGTGATCGCGCGCTGCTGATCATCGGACCCGTGCTGGTGCTGGGCATGATTGCCTCTTTCTTCCACCTCGGCAATCCGCTTAATGCTTACAACGCCATCGGGAATCTCGGTTCGTCGTGGCTGAGCCGCGAAATTTTCTGCGGCGTCGCCTTCACGATTGTCGGCGGCATCTTCGCCGTTCTCCAGTGGCGCAAGATCGGCTCCGCTAGCCAGCGCAACCTGATCGCCGTGCTGGCAGCGCTCATTGGTCTGGCGCTCGTCTTCAGCATGTCAAACGTCTATATGATCCGCACCGTCCCGGTGTGGAATACGGTGACGACGCCCGTGTCGTTCTTCGTGACCACGTTCCTGCTCGGCGTGCTGGCAATGGGAGCCGCTTTCGTCGCCAACTATTCGTATCTGCGGCGCAAAAACCCCGACTTGGCGGACGTGCAATCCGGTCTGCTGCGGGATACGCTGCGCTGGCTCGGCATCACCGGGATGCTTCTGCTCGGCGTCGAGTTCGTCGTGCTGCCCGTCTATCTGGCCTATCTTTCGTCAACACCGGCGACCGTGGCTGCTGGCGAACTGCTCCTTAGCACCTACGGCGTCGTCTTGATCGCCCGGCTGGTGCTTGTCTTCCTCGGAGCTGGTATCTTCGGTGCCTTTGTCTATCGCAACGCCGTCAGCGTTGGGCGTGAGAAGATCATGGGCAACTGGGCTTACGCGGCTTTCGCCTTGGTACTAATCAGCGAAATCCTCGGTCGTTTCCTGTTCTACGCTTCGCACACGGGTTTCCACATCTAGGGAAGCGAAGTCAATCTCAGCAGTAACAAAAAGGCATCCTTTGAGGATGCCTTTTTCGCATTGCCATGAAGCAGATGACATTGATCATAGGCGGGTTATTCAGGTCTCATTTCTGACCGGGAAGCGACGAACCATCACCTTACTGGGCAAGGGATACACTTGGCGAGAGCTAAAGGGAGTTCTGAGGGATATTCGAAAGGGTGGGTAAAGGGACTTGAACCCTCGACCTCTTGTTCCACAGACAAGCGCTCTAACCAACTGAGCTATACCCACCATATTCTCGGCAATTATAGCATGGAATTGGAGCAGTTCTAGACCGTGTTTCGCTCAAATTTGCGCGCCACGATCATCATCACTTCACTGCGGGGGCATATTTCCGCGAACACCTCGATCTGAAACGGCGCGAACAATGCCGCCAACGATGGCTGATCGGGCGAAGCTGGTCGCTGCCCCGTGATCCGGTAGAGCCACTCGATCAGCCGACCAAGCGCGCCGCCGCCGGTGATCCGGGCGTTGGGGACGACGATCAGCGCGCCGCCGGGTTTGAGCACGCGATTTACCTCCGCCAGCGTCTCCGGCGCGACGATGAAGTCAGTCGGGAAGGTGCTGATCACGGCAGCGAACGATCCCGCAGCAAAGGGCAAACGCTGTGCCTGCCCGCGCGCCAAACGAATCGGCAATTGGCGACCCATCAACTTTCGCCGCGCAATGCGCCCCATCATGGGAGAGAGATCGCAGCCAACCGCACGATAGCCTGCCGCGCTCAGATCAAGCTGCAAGTTGCCTGTCCCGTGCGCGAGTTCAAGCACGCGCTCCGAAGTAGCAACGGATACGTGCGACAGCGACGTCCGCACCCAACAGCGCCACGCGCCAAGCGATACGATCCAGCTGACCAGATCGTAGGTGAAGGCGAGTTCGTTGTAGAGCAGGCGAAAGCCGAAGCGGACGAGCCGCCACCACAAGTTCATCGATTGGGATTCAGGTCAGCGCGACTGAACGATCATTTACGCTCGACCTGCACCTGACCGGCTTGAACGCGGACTTCATACCACTTCACCGGCGTGATCGCCGGGGGCGCGAGCACCTGTCCATTACGGATGTCGAACTGCGCGCCGTGCTTGGTGCACTCAATCGCGTAGCCGTCCAGCACGCCTTCGGACAGGTAGTATTCTTCATGCGAGCACATATCTTCGAGCGCATAGTAATGATCATCGACGTTGAAGATCACGACCCAAACGTCGTCAATTTCGACGACAATTCGGTCGCCGGATTTCAGTTCATCGACGGCGGCTACGGTGATAAATTCCGGCATTTACTCGTCTTCCTCGGCTTCGTGTTCCAACCGGCGCCATTCCTCGACGCCGTACAAGCCCACCTTAAGCACCTTGAGCGAGAGCAGCGCGCACTTGACCCGGTTCATCCCAATCGGGATGCCGAGCAGTTCGAAGATGTCTTCTTTGTCGATCTTGCGGATTTCGTCGAGCGACTTGCCGAGGATTTCCTCACCGAGCATCGATGCCGCTGCTTGGCTGATGGCACAGCCCTCGCCGTCCCAGCCGATTTCGGAAACGCGGTTGTTCTCATCCAGCCGCAGCGTCAGCCGCAGACGGTCGCCGCAGAGCGGATTGTGCCCTTCGTGATCGACGTCTGCCGGGTCAAGGATGCCGCGATTGCGCGGGTGCATCCCGTGATCGAGGATGTTTTCGCGATACATGTCTTGCATAAGTTTGCCTTACTCACTTCCCCAAGTCCTGCGCCTGCTTTCGCGCAGTATTTGGTACCCATCACGCCTGACTGAGTCCTCAGCCCCGGTTTTCACTCGGTACTCGGTACTATATACTAAACGTCTTTTTCGCTTTGTACAGAGCATCAATCAACTGATCGACTTCACGCGGCGTGTTGTAGACGTAGAAACTCGCCCGCGCCGTCGCCGAGATGCCAAATCGCTCATGGAGTGGCATGGCGCAGTGATGCCCTGCCCGCACCGCGATCCCTTCCGCGTCGAGCATTTGGGCGACGTCGTGGGCGTGAATTTGATCGAGCGTGAACGTCGCCACCGCGCCTTTTTCGTCGGTGTCGGGACCAAGCAGTCTCAGACCCGGAACTTCGGCTAACCGATCCAGCGCGTACTCGGTGATCTCGCGCTCGTGCGCTTGGATGCGATCCATACCCAACTCGTTCAAGTAATCGACCGCGTAGCCGAGACCAATCGCTTCGGCAATCGAGGGCGTGCCCGCCTCAAACTTGTACGGTAGCTCGTTCCACGTGCTGCCGGACAGCGTGACCGTCGCGATCATATCGCCGCCACCCATCCAAGGCGGCATCGCCTCCAGCAGGTCGCGCTTGCCGTAGAGCACGCCGCTGCCGGTCGGTCCGAGCATCTTGTGCCCGCTGAACGCCAGAAAGTCGACGTCGAGCGCTTGCACATCGACCGGCATATGCGGCACGGACTGCGCGCCATCGACCAGCACCAGCGCGCCCGCGTCGTGCGCCTGCCGCGCCATCGCCGCAATCGGGTTGATCGTCCCCAACACGTTCGAGACCTGCGTCACCGCAACCAGCTTGACCGGATTGTCACGCAGGAGCGCGGCGTAAGCCTCAAGGTCGAGCGTGCCGTCGTCCAGCACGGGGATATAGCGGATCGTGAAGCCCTTCTCCGCTGCCAGCATTTGCCACGGGACGATATTTGAATGGTGCTCCATCTCCGTCAGGATGACCACGTCGCCGGGCTTGAGGTTCGCCCTGCCCCACGTCTGCGCGACCAGATTGATGCTCTCGGTCGTGCCGCGCGTGAAAATAATCTCGCGCTTACTGTCAGCATTGATGAACTTGCGGATTTTGATCCGCGCCCGTTCGTAGGCGGCGGTCGCTTCTTCGCTGAGCTTGTGGATGCCGCGATGCACGTTGGCGTTGTAGCGACGATAGTAATCGTCCAGCGCGTCGATCACGAGGCTCGGCTTCTGGCTGGTCGCGGCGTTGTCGAGATAGATCAGCGGCACGCCGGCGTGATGTTCCTGCTGCAAAATGGGGAAATCGGCGCGGATTTTTTCGACATCGTAAATTTGGAGCATGGAAAACTCCTCGGAGTAAAATGAAAAGGGCGCGTCTGCTTGCTCGACGCGCCCGGTGATTTTAGCTCGTCTGCCCGACGATTTTCGCTTCGAGCGCCGCTCGTAAGCGGTCTTGCACGCGCTCAAACGGTATCCGTTCGAGCAGCTCCTCGAAATAGCCCTCGGTGACGGTTAGCTCAGCCACGTCACGCGGCACACCGCGACTCATCAAGTAGAAGATGGGCGCTTCGTCGAGCGACCCGAAGGTTGCCGCGTGGGTGCAGCGCACGTCGTCGGCTTCGATCTCCAAGCCGGGGATGGCGTCCATGCGGGCGTCTTCGCTCAGGATCAGGTTGCGGCAGGCTTGGAAGCCGTCGATCTTCTGCATGTCCGGCAGCGACTTGATCATCCCCTGCCAGAGCGTGCGCGCCTGATCTTTCGCCGCGCCCTTGAACAGTAGGTCGGAGACGGTCAGCGGCGCATTGTGATTCTGCTGCGTATCGAGGTCGAAGAACTGTTTCTTGTCGGCGAAGAACATGCCGCTGCCGCGCAGGTGCGCTCCCAGCCCGTCGAGGTCAGCCTCGATGAACGCCTTGACGAATTTGCCGCCCATCGTGCCGATCACCCAGTCGAGATTAGCGTCCCGCTCGATGCTGGCGCGCTGGTGGCTGAATTCATAGGTTTGCCGGTTCCAATCTTGCAAGCTGACGTAGCGCAGGTTCGCCGCCTGCCCCACCAGCAGCTCGGTCGCGCCGATGTAGGCGGACTGCTCGGCAGAATCCGCCGACTGGTAATCGACCAGCATGGTCGCCTGAGCCGCTTCGTCCAGCGCGACCAGCACGTGCCCCAGCGTCGCGCCGGGTTTGGTGTTGTACATGACGACGTGGAGCGGCAGCTCGACAACTTTTCCGCGCGGCACGTAGAGGAAGACACCGTGCGTCCACAGCGCCGCGTGCAGCGCCGCGAATTTGCCATCACCGGGCTTGACTGCCTTGGTCATCAGGCGCGGGCGCACGAGGCTTTCGTAATCGCGGCACGCCGTCACCAGATCGGTGAAGATGACGCCTTGAGCGGTGAGTTCGGGTGATATTTCGCTGCGAACCAGCTTGCCGTCGACAAACACGAGCGTTCCGCCCTGCACGTCGCCGATCAGCGGCTCAAGGATTTGCGCGGGCACGCTGTCGAGCGGCGCGCCGCCATCGGCAGTGACCAGCGGGCTGGCTTCGTCCCAGTGAATGCTGCGGTAGTCGGTGCGCCGCCATTCTTCGAGCGCGATGCCCGGCATCGGCATTTCTTCATACAGTTCCCACCCGACGAGGCGGCTTTCGCGCAGCCACGTCGGTTCATTATTCACTTCGCTGAGCGCCTCGACATCGGCGCGCGTGTAGAGCGGCGCTTCCGGCGCGGCGGAGCGGCGTCTTCTCGCTACAACCACGTTTTCTCTCCTAAAGTAAAGTGCTGAGTGCCGCGTGCTGAGTGCTGAGGGAAAACTCAGCGCCGCAGCACGCGAACTCGGAGCAGTTCAATGTCATTTCGTGTAGGGGCACGGGCAATCTTCGATTGCTTGTCGTGCCCCTACGGATTTGCTGTAGGTTGGATTACCCGACCGAGCCTTCAAGCTGAATCTGGATCAGGCGGTTCAGTTCCAGCGCGTATTCCATCGGCAGTTCTTTGACCAGCGGCTCGATGAAACCGTTGACGATCATGGCGTTGGCTTCGTCTTCGCTCATCCCGCGCGACATGGCGTAGAAAAGCTGATCCTGCCCGACGCGACTGACCGATGCCTCGTGCCCCATCGTGACGCGCTTGGCGTCGCATTCGATGGTTGGATAGGTGTCCGAGCGGCTCTTGTCGTCCAGCAGCAGCGCGTCGCAGACGACGTTGCTTTTCACGTCATCCGCGCCTTCGGCGATCTTGAGCAGACCGCGATAGCTGGCGCGCCCGCCGTCCTTGCTGATCGACTTGCTGATGATCTGGCTGGTCGTGTGCGGCGCGAGGTGCGTGATCTTCGCGCCCGCGTCCAACACCATCCCCGCGCCCGCGAAGGCAATCGAGAGGACTTCGCCGTGCGCACCTTCACCCGCCAAAATCACTGCCGGGTACTTCATGGTGACTTTCGAGCCGAGATTACCATCGACCCATTCCATCGTCGCGTTCTTGTAGGCGACCGCGCGCTTGGTTACCAGATTATAGACGTTGGTCGACCAATTCTGGATGGTCGTATAGCGGCAGCGCCCACCGTCTTTGACGATGATCTCGACCACCGCGCTGTGCAGACTGTCTTCGCTGTAAGTCGGGGCAGTGCAGCCCTCGACGTAATGGACGTAAGCGCCTTCGTCCACGATGATCAGCGTGCGCTCAAACTGTCCCATGTTCTTGATGTTGATGCGGAAATAGGCTTGCAGCGGCATTTCGACGTGGACGCCCGGCGGGACGTAAATGAACGATCCGCCTGACCAAACCGACGTGTTCAGCGCCGCAAACTTGTTATCCGACGCCGGGATGACCGTGCCGAAGTATTCTTTCACCAGATCAGGGTGATCACGCAGCGCCGAGTCCATATCGGTGAAGATCACGCCCTTATCTTCAAGGTCTTTGACGATGCTGTGGTAAACCACTTCCGACTCGTACTGGGCGGTCACGCCTTGCAGATACTTTTGCTCGGCTTCGGGAATGCCGAGCCGATCAAAAGTGTTCTTGATGTCGGCGGGGACGTCTTCCCAATTGGTGCCCTGCTTCTCAGAAGCGCGCACGAAGTAGTAAATGTCGTCGAAGTTAATCCCGCTGAGGTCAGCACCCCACGTCGGCATCGGCTTGGCGAGGAATTGCTCGTATGCTTTCAAGCGATACTCGGTCATCCACGCCGGTTCGTTCTTCATCGCGCTGATCTGGCGCACGATGTCGGCGTTCAGACCCTTTTGGCTCTTGAAGTTGTAGGCTGTCTCCGAGTCGTGGAAACCGTATTTTTCCAGATAGCTGCCGCCCGCGTTGTTGAGCGCTGCTTCTTCCGGTGATAGTTGCTTTTCGCTGGGAATCAAATTCTCAACCACAGGGTTGCTCCCTTTCACTATTCAGCGACGCCGAAACGTTCACGCACCCAATCGTAACCCATTTCTTCCAACTTGAGCGCGAGTTCAGCACCGCCTTGTTCGACAATTCGACCGTTGAACATGACGTGAACAAATTCCGGTTCAATGTAATTGAGGATGCGCTGGTAGTGGGTGATCACCAGCACGCCGAGGTCGGGTCCGCTCAGCTTGCTCACGCCTTCTGCGACAATCCGCAGCGCGTCGATGTCCAGCCCGGAGTCGGTCTCGTCAAGTATAGCGATCTTGGGGTTCAGTACCGCCATTTGCAGCACTTCGGCACGCTTCTTTTCGCCGCCGCTGAAGCCTTCGTTGAGGTAACGTCCGGCGAAGCTGTGATCCATTTGTAGGTAATCCATCTTTTCGCGCATCAAGCGGCGAAAATCGCTGACGGAAATGCCTTTGCTATCGGGGTCTTCGGCTTTCATGCGCGCGTTGATCGCCAAGCGCAGGAAGTTCGCCAGCGTCACGCCCGGAATCGAGATCGGATACTGGAAAGCAAGGAAAAGACCCGCGCGGCTGCGCGCGTCCGGCTCCATCTCCAGCAAGTCCTTGCCGTCGAATATGATCTGCCCTTCAGTGACGGTGTACTCCGGATTGCCCAGCAGCACGTTGGCGAGCGTGCTTTTGCCCGAACCATTCGGTCCCATCAAAGCGTGAACTTCACCCTGCTTCACCGTTAAATCAACACCCCGCAGGATCGGTTTGTCTTCAACCGAAGCGTGTAGATTACGAATTTCTAGTGCAGCGCCCATCCCGGCGGTATCCTCCCGTAAAAGTTGATCGCAGTTAAATTTGCTTCGTACCTAAAGGTGCAAAGACTACGTTGAGTATATCAGCGCGCTAGGGGAAAGTCAACATTTTTATGATGAAGATCATAGAAATTGACTTAGAATTCGCGCTGTGCTACGATTTCAACTGTTACGGTGGTTTTCTTCAGGCAGGTGAAACAGGAAATGATGAGCGACCAAACTCGACAAATTACCGAAGAAGGTCTGCGCGACGCGCTGCGCGCGGTGGTTGATCCCGAAATTGGTATGAACGTGATTGAACTTGGCTTGCTGCGCCGGTCGGAGATTAGCGACGAGCGCTGCCATCTCGAAGTCATCATGACGACCCCATTTTGCCCCTACGCGCCGCAGTTGCTTGAGCAGATTAGGCGAACGGCGCAGGAATACACCGGCGTCCCAACCACCATTGAGATGGGAATGCAGATGTGGGATCCCACGATGATGGAAGAAGGCGCAGCCGACGACTGGGGGCTGTTCTAGGCTCGACTGCCGAGTACAGCACCCTTTGCGGCGTCGCCTACGAGCCGAGCGCGAACCTCCTTCCAAGCAAACACTAGCCTTGCACGGAGGTTCGCGTTCGAGTATACTTTCGTCAGTCGCTTCAATCGGGGCATGGCGCAGACTGGTAGCGCGCTTGCATGGGGTGCAAGAGGTCGTGGGTTCAAATCCCGCTGCCCCGACAACAAGGAAACCTTTCACGGGCATCCGCGTCTTGTGAAGGGTTTTTGTTTTTTCTACATTGTGACAACACTAAGACCACAATGAAAGACGTAAACTAGAAATTTTACCAAATGCCAGTTAGAATACTCCTCACGGCAATTCTCCGCCGTCGTTGAACCTTCTGTCCAAGCGCCGAGTAATAGTAGTGGACGAGCGAGTACAGTCGGTTCTCGCAATGTATGGTTCTTTTTTTTAGTGAGATAGGAGTGAAGTACGCATGAATAGAGTGGTCAAGCTCTTGACACTCGGCATTGCGGTTGGACTGCTCGCAGCCCTCGCCGTAATCCCTGCCGCTGCCCAAGACCAATGCTGTCAGGGTGGCATCATCATTGAGGGTAACCTCGGTGGCGACGTTGCAACGATGAACCCCATTCTCTCCAGTGACACCGCCAGTCAGCGGATCGTCGGTCTGACCAACGTTGGTCTGTTGGGCGTAGACCCTGACAAAGCGGTCATTTCACCCAGCCAACCGGGTGCGCTCGCCGACACGTGGGACGTTTCCGAAGATGGCAAGACCTACACCTTCCATCTCCGCCACGATCTGATGTGGACCGATGGCACGCCGATCACTTCCGCCGACGTCATGTACTCGTGGGAAGCGATCAAGGCTGGCGCAGCAGGGACCATCGACGTCCCGGCAGCTTACGTCATCGACCCGACTGGCGCAAGTGGCATCCTCGACGTTACTGCTCCCGATGATTACACACTGGTCGTGACCTTCGCCAACGCGGAATGCACGGCGCTGAGCTATGCTGGCAGCCTCGTCCCCGTCCCGGTGCAGGCACTCCCCGCAGACGTCAACACGTTGATGGACGCCTCCTACAACTTGGACCCGACCGTCACCAGCGGTCCCTTCCAGTTTAGCGAACTACGTCCGGGCGAGCAGACCAGCCTCGTCGGCAGCCCCGACTACACCGATGCACTAGACGGTGTCGTCAAGCCCGCTGGTTACATTTACAAGAACGTGCCGGATGCGACCGTCATCATCGAGCAGTTCCTCGCTGGCGAACTGAACCTGATCGACAACCCCGCCGTTGCTCGTCGTGAAGACATCCGCAACAGTGGCGCGCAGGTTTACAGCTACCCCGGCAATTCGTGGGACTACATGGCATTCAACCTCGCCGACCCGAACAACCCGCAGAACGCATTCGACGAAAGCGGCAACCCGATTGATCAGGGTCACCACCCGATTTTCGGTGACGTAGCCGTCCGTCAGGCGATTGCCCGTGCGGTCGACGTGGACTCGATCATTCAGGCAGCAGTCTTCAACGAAGGCACGCGCATGTCCTCCTTCCTGATTCCGGCGTCGTGGGCGTATGACCAAAGCCTCGCCCCGCTGCCCTTCAACCCGGACGAAGCTGCGCAGATGCTGACTGACGCTGGTTGGACCGACGAGAACGGCGACGGCGTGCGCGAAGCGCACGGCGCGATGTATGCCGAAGACGGCACGCCGCTCCAGTTCACGCTCTACACCAACGAAGGTAACACCCGCCGTGAAGCTATCGGCACGCTGATTCAGGACGAGCTGTCACAGGTTGGCATCAAGGTTGACTTCCAGACCATCGACTTCAACACCCTGCTCGACATCATGGACAGCCAGACCTTCGACGCGATCATCCTCGGATGGCGCAACGGCTACCCGGATGACCCGGATGCGACCCAGTTGTTCACGCCCGGCAGTGACGTGATCGGCAGCGGTAGCAACTTCACTTCGTACAACAATCCTGAGTTCAACGCCTTGAACGATCAGGCGAAGACCATCCCCGGTTGCGCTCCGGCAGACCGTGCGCCGCTCTATGCTCAGATGCAGCAGATTATGCAGCAAGACCTGCCCTATCTGTGGCTGTTCGCGCAGAACGGTATGTATGCCGCCGGTGCGAGCGTCGAGGGCTTCGATCCTCGTCCGTCGAATCTGCTCTGGAACGTGGATGCGTGGTCGCTTTCTACTCCCTAAGCAGCTTCTAAGTCTTTGACTTGGGGGCGTTCGCGTCCCCAAAAGCACTGCTCCGGTCGCCCCCTTGATAACTGAGGGGGCGACCCGTAACACCCGTCTCACCTGTCTCTAGCGCGACTGCCGCGCCGGAGCAACTTAACGGTATCTAGACTTTCAGCGCGGCATGGCTAGAACTGCCAAAGCCCGCTTCCGCCTCTCGCCACCGGCGAGGGTAATCTGCGGGGAAGCACATGATTAAGTACACCCTTCGTCGCCTGATTCAGGCGATACCCACCTTCTTCGGAATCACGGTTCTGTCATATATGTTGATGGCAGCGGCACCGGGTGGTCCAGTCGCAGCGCTGACCTTCGGACCGAATGTCCCTCAATACCAAAAAGAACAACTCGCAGCGCAGCTTGGCGTCAACGATCCGCTGCCAATTCAGTACCTACGCTGGTTGGCAGGCGATGATTGGATGCGCTGGGATTCGAATGGTGACGGCATAGCCGACCATAGTTTTCTGCTGCCGCTGACCGACTCCAACGGCGATCCTTTGCCCGTTGGCGATAACAAAGGCATTCTACGGGGTGATTTTGGTCGCTCCTTTTCTTACAAACGTCCGGTCGCTAGCATGATCGGCGAGCGGGTTATGGCAACGATGGAGCTGGGCGCAACGTCGCTCCTGCTCGGTCTCGCCGTCGGCGTACCGATTGGTATTCTCGCCGCCGTCCGCAAGAGCGGTTGGTTCGACAACGTAACGCGCGTACTCGCGGTCATTTTCAACGCCGTCCCAGTCTTCTGGCTGGGTCTCATGCTGATACTCATCTTCGGGTCATGGCTACACGTCTTGCCCATGGGGAGCCGATGTTCGGCGCTCTCCATCGGCGGCTGTCCGCCGATCTGGGGGCGAATCGACTATTTGATCTTGCCGACTTTCGTGCTGGCAACGGGCGCGATTGCCGTTTATTCGCGCTACATGCGCGCCTCGATGCTCGACGTGATGGGTCAGGATTACATGCGCACCGCTGAAGCGAAGGGGCTTACGGGACGCTCTGTTTGGTTCCGTCACGGCGCGCGCAATGCCTTGATCCCGCTGGCAACCTTCCTCGGTCCCGCAATCACCGGTTTGCTCGGCGGCGCGGCGATCACCGAGACGATCTTCTCGTGGCCCGGCTTGGGGCGCTTCGCCGTTGAAGCCGTCAAATCCCAAGATTATCCGGTCGTGATGACCGTCGTCATCATTGGCGCCGTCGCCACAATTTTGGGCTACATCCTTTCCGACGTCCTCTACGCGCTGATCGACCCGCGTATTCGGTTCGACTAAGGGAGGCTGCGAGATGGCAACTACAGTAGCGAAACTCAACATTAAGCGCGAAAAGCCCGAAGTCGGTCAATCGTTGACCCAACTGGCGCTGCGCCGTCTGCGCCACGATAAGCTCACGCTCGTCGCGCTGGGCGTCGTCCTATTGATGACGTTGTTAGCGTTGTTCGCGCCCGCAATTACTGGCGCACTCGGCGTCAGCTCGACGCGAACCGATCCGCAAAATACCTTCCTGCCACCCGGTTCGCCGGGGCACATTCTCGGCACCGATGACCTCGGTCGGGATCACCTCGCCCGCTTGCTCTACGCCGGACAGGTCTCCTTGAGCGTCGGGTTTATCGCCGCGAGCCTCGCGCTGACGATTGGCGTCAGCCTCGGCATCATCACCGGCTACTACGGCGGCGTCGTCGATGACTTCATCAACTGGGTCATAGCGACGCTCAACTCGATACCTTCGCTGTTTCTCTTGTTAATCGTAGCGGCGGTCTTGCAACCTTCGCCGCAAACCCTGATCATCGTGCTTGGCTTGTTGGGCTGGACGACAACCACCCGGCTCGTTCGCGGCGAAACCCTCTCGATCCGCGAGCGCGAGTACATCCTGAGCGCGCGCGCTTCCGGCGCGTCGCCCATGCGGATCATGTTCGTCCACATTCTGCCGAATCTGTTCTCGATCATCGTGATCACGCTCGCCATTGACATCGGCAGCCTGATTCTGGTCGAAGCGGCGCTCAGCTTCCTCGGTCTGGGCATCAAGCCGCCGACGCCGAGTTGGGGCAACATGCTCACCGGCGCGCAGAGTTACTTCACGAAGGGCGCTTTCCTCGTAGTCGCGCCCGGTCTGCTGATCTTCATCACCGTGCTCTGCCTTTACGTGATCGGCGACGGCATGCGCGACGCTTTCGACCCGACCAGCAAAGAATAACCTACTCGCAAAACCCATCGGGGCAGGTTTCGAACCTGCCCCGACCGCATCGCCCCCACAATCCACGCGGACTGCCCAATCAGCACAATTGATGTTATCCTCTCCGCATAATTGACGCAGAGCGGACGATGCTTCGTGAACGACGACCTCTTACAACAGCAAATTGACTATTACCGGGCGCGTTCCGGCGAGTATGACGAGTGGTTCTACCGGCAAAATCGCTATGACCGGGGAGCGGCGCTCAGCCAGCAGTGGTTCGACGAGGTGAGGGTGCTCCGGCGCGAGCTTCACGCGCTCGGTCAGGTCGAGTCGGCGCTCGAACTCGCCTGCGGTACGGGCATCTGGACGCAGGAACTCAGCCGGATCGCCACGCAGATCATCGCGCTCGACGCTTCCGAGGAGATGATCGCCATCAACCGCGCGAAGGTCGCGGCTGCCAACGTCACCTATCAACAGGCTGATTTGTTCGCGTGGCAGCCAGATCGGCAATACGATTTGGTGTTTTTCGCATTCTGGCTCTCCCACGTCCCGGCGGATCGGCTTGATCGGTTTCTGAACGCTGTCAGCACCGCCGTCAAACCGGGTGGGCACGTCTTCCTGATCGACTCGCGACAGGAGCCAACCTCGACGGCAGCCGATAGTCCGCTGCGTGACGACGAGCAGATCGTCCGCACCCGCAAACTCAACGACGGGCGCGAGTTTAAGGTCGTCAAGGTCTTTTATGAGCCTAACGATCTGCGCCGTCACCTCAGCCAAGCGGGTTTCACTGCCAGCGTGCAGACCACTGACCATTATTTTATTTACGCTCTGGGCGTAAAGGAGTAGCTTATCAATGCAGTACCGTGACTTTGGACGAACCGGCTGGAAAGTCTCCGAAATCAGCTTCGGCGCGTGGGCAATCGGCGGAGCATGGGGCGACGTCGCCGACGACGATGCGCTAGCAGCGCTGAACAAAGCCATCGACTTGGGCATCAACCTGATCGATACTGCCGACGTCTACGGCGATGGACGCAGCGAGCGCTTGGTCGCGCAAGTGCGCAAGCAGCGCAGCGAGGATTTCTACGTCGTCACCAAAGCCGGGCGGCGGCTCGACCCGCACGTCGCCGACGGCTACAACAAGGAGAACCTGACCCGCTTCATCGAGCGCAGCTTGACCAATCTTGAAACCGACTGCCTCGACCTCGTGCAGCTTCACTGCCCACCGACCGAGGTTTACTATCGTCCCGAAGTTTTCGGCGCGCTCGACGATCTGGTGCAAGCGGGCAAAATCCGCTACTACGGCGTCAGCGTCGAAAAGGTCGAGGAAGCGATCAAGGCGACCGAGTACCCCGGCGTGCAGTCAGTGCAGATCATCTTTAACATGTTCCGCCATCGTCCCGCCTCGGTCTTCTTCCCCATCGCTCAACGCCGCCGGGTGGGTATACTGGCGCGCGTGCCGCTGGCGAGCGGGCTGCTCACCGGCAAGATGACACGCAGTACGGCTTTCGCCAGCGACGATCACCGCAGTTTCAATCGTCATGGCGAAGCCTTCGATCAGGGCGAGACCTTCTCCGGCGTCGATTACGAGACCGGGCTGGAGGCGGTTGATCGGCTGCGCAAACTCGTGCCGCCGGATGCGACGATGGCTCAACTCGCGCTGCGCTGGATTCTGATGTTCGACGCTGTTTCCTGCGCCATCCCCGGCGCGAAGCGACCGTCGCAAGTCGAGGACAACGTCCACGCTGCGACTCTGCCCCCGCTGGGCAATGCGGACATGGACGAGATCGAAAACGTCTACGACGAAATGATCCGCGAGCAGGTTCACCAACGCTGGTAGCAAGCAGCTTTCAGCGATTAGCAGTTAGCGAGAACAAAGAACGAGGTGGCTTTCGACGCCACCTCGTTTCATTATGAGGCGCTATCCACCGGCAGCAGGGTTTGGATCGACCGGCAGGACACCCTGCACGCTGCACGAGTTGTAGCTGCTGCCGAGGATCACTTCGTAATCGTAGGCGCGGTTCGGATCAGGCTCCGACTGGACGTTCTGCGGATCGATGTTGAGCGCCTGCTCGATGTCGCCAATCCGACTGCCCTTGCTCCGCCCGGTGTGGTCGATCAGGATCGTGTCAGTGTAACCGCTGTTATCGGCAGCCCCCAGCGCGACCACGTTGAAGCCTTCCCATGCCAACCGATCCGCCGCTACGCGATCCCAATTCGCGTTGGTCGTCCCGTTGCGAACGCTGATCGTCGCGGCATCGGCGACAAGCTGGTTCGAAGTCGGCGGCGTGTAGAAGTCTTGCAGCGTTTGGCGAATTGGCTCGTAATTCGGTAGCTGGACGTAGCTGCCGTCCGGCGGCTGCCACGGCGTCGTGTGATAAGTGCGAACCAGCGTGAAATTCTCGATCCGGGTAGGGTCGATACTTAGCGCCAGCGGCACGAGACCGAGCACGTCCTCCAGTGTCATATTGGTCTGGACGTATTGGCTGCCTTCGTTCCACAGTTGGATCACGTTGTTGAGCAGCCCGGTATCTTTCGCCTTGCGCCAAACCGCCCGCAGTACCTGCTGCTGGCGACGCCCCCGGTCGAAGTCGGTGCTGCTCTCGCGCGAACGGGCGTACCAGAGCGCTTCCGCGCCGCTCATCGAGTAGTAACCGACCGGCAGGACGTAGTGCCCGGCATCGTCAGCGCGATAGGCGCCCTGCGGCACCTCCGCTTCTTGCAGCGGCAGGTCTTCAATCGCGCAATCGACCGCTAAATCGACACCGCCGACCGCATCGACGACCGCTTTGAAGCCGGTCAGGCTGACCATCGCGTAATAATGCACGTTGAGTCCGAAGTTGTAGAGCAGTGTCTGCCGCAGCAGCCCGAATCCGCCATCAGTCCAGCCGACGAACTCGCCGTGAATGTAGGCGAGATTGAGCCGCTGCATCGTCCAACCGGGGATGTAGACGTACAAGTCGCGCGGGAGGCTGAGCATAGCGACCGTCCCGGCGGTGCGGTTGATTGAGACGACGATCATCGTGTCGGTGCGCAGGAACCCATCGCCGGTTAATTCGCCGTCGTTGCCGAGCAGCAGGATGTTCAGCAAATCGTCGCCGTGGCGGTCAAGCGTCGGTACGACTGTCGGGATCGCCGTCCCACCAGCGCTTTCCGCTTCGGGACCGGCGTAGACGAACACGGTCGGCAGCGGACGCGGCGTCATCGCGGGCAGCGCCGGTTCTGGCGTATCGACGGGTGGAGGTGGAGGCGTCTCCGCCGGGGCAAAAGGCGTGTTCGTCTCGAACTGAAGCGCGAGGTCGCGTGAGTGATATGCCGCCAGTACGACGCTCGAATGGGTATCAGCCGCAGGAGTCGCCTGCTGCTGAGCGAGCGCCGTCGCCGTTGCGACGTACAGCGGTTGACGATTTGCTGCTTGGCTCTGCTCACCGACGCGCTGTACTAGCCCCTGCGCAACCTGATAGCCTGTCCACACAATCCCAACCAGCAGCAGCAGTGGGATTAAGCGGAATGCAAGCAGCTCAAACAGGCGACGCAAGCGTGATGATTTCTGCACAATTCAATTCTCCATTCAAATGCCGGGGGAACTATAGCCGATCCCTGTGCTCCGCGCGAAGATCAGCGGAAAAACACAGGGATCGCGCAGGCTTGAACCGCCGTATCGCCGCGATCCAGCACCGTGAGGCGTATCCAGTGTAAGCCATCGCCGAACAGATCGCTGTTGATCTGCGCGAGCACGCCGCCGACCACAGTCTGGTTGCTGCGGCTGTAGTCGGTATACGCCGTCGCCGCATCAGGGCGAATCGCGATCAAGTACGATCCAGATGCAGGCAGCGCTGCCGCGCCAACCAGCGCGAAGGTGCCAGTCTCTTCTTGCCCCGCCTCCGGCGAGATGATCCGCACGCCGGGCGCCGCGCAGCCTTCCGGCGCGGGCACAGTGACTGTCCCGGTGGCAGTCGGTACGACCGGCGCTTGAGTGGCAACCGGCACGCTCGGCACATTCGGGACGTAGACACTCAAGCCGGAGCGGATATTCTCGTTTTCGCCGAGGCAGTTGGCTTCGCGCAGCGCTTCGACCGAACTATCAACGGCGGTCGCAATCGCGTAGAGCGTATCGCCATCCTGCGCCGTATAGATCGTCCACCCGGCGGGAATGACGCAGTCGCGCCGCTCAACGGTTGGCAGCGCCAAGCCGGGCGGCAGCAGCAGCGCCGTCGGCAGGACGTGCGGCGGTTCAGTCGGCGATGGGGTAAACGTCGGCGTATTCGTCGCAGTCGGCGGGATCGGCGTCGGCGTATCCGTCGCCGTCGGCGGAACCAGCGTTGGCGTATTCGTCGCAGTCGGCGGGATCGGCGTCGGCGTATTCGTCACCGTCGGTGGGATGGGCGTTGGCGTATCCGTCGCCGTCGGCGGAATCGGCGTCGGCGTATCCGTCGCCGTCGGCGGAACCAGCGTTGGCGTATTCGTCGCAGTCGGCGGGATCGGCGTCGGCGTATCCGTCGCTGTCGGTGGGATCGGCGTTGGCGTATCCGTCGCCGTCGGCGGAACCGGACGTTGGCGTATCTGTCGCCGTCGGCGGGATCGGCGTTGGCGTATCCGTCGCCGTCGGCGGAACTGGACTTGATGTATCTGTCGCTGTCGGCGGGATCGGCGTTGGCGTATCCGTCGCCGTCGGCGGGATCGGCGTTGACGTAGTTCGTTGCCGTCGGCGGAATCGGCGTTGCGCGTATCGGTCGCCGTCGGCGGAACCGGGGTCGCATGTGTCGGTTGCCGTCGGCGGAACCGGACTTGATGTATTCGTCGCCGTCGGCGGAACCGGAGTTGCTGTTTTCTCAGGCGTAGAGGTTGCTACCTCAAGCAGCGCAGCCGCTTCGGTCGCAGTATGCGTATCCGTCGGATGCGGCGTAAATGTGTTCGTTGCCGTTGGCGGGACGGGCGTTGCGGTATCCGTCGTCGTCGGCGGGATCGGGCTGGACGTATCGGTCGCGGTCGGCGGAACTGGCGTAGGCGTGAAAGTCGCGGTAGCGGGTATCAGCGTCGCCGTATGCGTGTCGGTCGCGCTCGGCGGAATCGGCGTAGCGGTATTTGTCGGCAGCGCTGTATTGGTCGCTGTTGGCGGAATCGGCGTGACAGTATTGCTCGGCAGCGGAGTCGGCGTAAGTGTCGCCGGAGTCGTAGCGGTATCAGTCGCCGTATTGGTCGCGGTAGCCACGACGGCGACCGCCTGCGTTGGTTCGGCACTCGGCGTGTCGCTCGGCTCAAGCACCGACGCAGAGGGCGTCTGGTTGGAGAGCGACAGCACGATGCCAAACATCAGGGCAAACGCCAATACGCCAACCGCAACAATGGCGACAATCACTTCGTTGCCGAAATCACGCCGCATTTAGTGCTCCATCTCCGGGGCGGTTTCGAGCGGCAGCGTAAAACTAAAAGTGCTGCCCGTACCCAACCGCGACTCCAACCAAATTTCGCCGCCGTGCGCCTCCACCAGCGCTTTGGCGATTGCCAACCCGACGCCGGTATCACCCAGTCCCTGAATCAGCGGATTTTCGGCTTTATATTTGCGTGCAAACACCCGCGCCTGATCCTCTGGTGCAATTCCGCCGCCCCGATCCCCAATCGAAATGACGATCATCTCCGGCGGCTGCTGTCCGCGCTCGTTCGCTTGCTTCTGCGCAACCACAGTCATCTCGCTGCCGGGCGGCGAGGCGAGATACGCATTCGTCAGCAGTTGACCGATGATCTGGCTGATCGCATCCCGATCAGCCCGAATCGGCGCGATGTTATCGTCAAGCTCTAACTGCACGGTGAGTCCCTTTTCGCGCAGTTGAATGCTCGCGCCGGTGATCGCGTCCTCTATCAGGCTGATCACGTCGACGGGTTCGGGCGTAAGCGTGAAGCGCCCGGCATCCAAGAACGTGATTCGCGCCAAGTCCTCGATCATCGACGCTAAGCGCGTGATATTAGCGGAGACGCGCTGCAAGAATTTGCGCTGCATCTCGCCCAAAATGCCCGCCAATTCGTTCAGCATCAAATCGACGTAGCCGACAATCGAAGTCATCGGCGTGCGCAGTTCCTGCACCATGCCCAGCATCAATTCGGGATCGTCGGGGCGATAAACTACCTGCGCTTGACTGGCGGAAGCGCGCTTTTGCAGCGCTTCGAGGCGCTCGTCGGCAGCGCTAAGCGCCGCCTGCGCATCGTGTAGCTGGCGTTCAAGCTCGCTTCGCTGGGACGACAATTCGTCGATCACACCCATCAACGAGCCAACTCCATCCGACCCAACCTGCTGAATGCGTTCGCGGTCGCCTTCGGTGCGCGCCATCAGTTGATCGCGCTCCGTTTCGACGCCCATCAGCCGAGCCGAGAGCCGATCCCGTTCGCGCAGCAGGTCGCGGCGCTCCGCGCTCAACTGCTGAATCTGCTCGCGCAGCGCCCGCTCGTCGTCGCGCACTTCGACCAATTCCTGCTCATACCCGGCAAGCTCCGCCATCATCCGCGCCTGCTGCTCGCGCAGAGCGTTCTGGCGCGTGATCAATTCCTCGCGGTCGGTGCGCAGTTTATCGCGTTGCTTGGTCACCGCTTCCCGGTCAGCCGCCAAATGCAGAACTTCGGCTTGCAGCGTGTCGAGTTGTTTATCGCGTTCCTTCTCGTGAGTGATGGCGTCTTCGAACTGCGCCCGTTCCGTCAGCAGCGCTTCACGTTCGCGCTTCATCGTCTCGTTCTTCGTTTGCAGAGCTGCCCGCTGCTCGTATAACTGACCGATCAACTGGGTAACGCCTGCAGCGCCTTCTTCGATGCCCAGCGCGCGCAGTTGCAGTTCGATGTCGGTCAGCTTGGTACTCAGGTCGTCGCGCTCAAGTTCGAGCCGCGCCTTCTCCTGACTCATCCGTTCCAGCATATCCTGCACAATTTGCGGCATCGGGGCACCGGCGCGCATTTCGTCAAGCTGAGTTTGCAGGCGCTCGCGGTGTTCGAGCAGTTCGTCTTTTTCGCGTCGCAGCACCTCAATCATGCTCTTGAACATCGCTTCGTTATCGGTCGAAACCGCGCCCAAGAGCGCCGTTTCCGCCTCACGCAGACGGGCGGCGAGCCGGTCGCGCTCGTCAACTAAGCGCTGATGTTCTTCATTTAGTGCGACGATTCGCTGCGAGATCGACTGATTTTCGGCGGTGTCGTCCAGCGCAGAAGTGACCCGACTGCGCTCGTCGTCCAGCTCAATCTTGAGCTGTGTCACCTGCCCTGAAAGCTGCCCGATTTGGTTGCGCGCGGCTTCGAGTTCGGCGCTGATCCCTTGCCACACCTCCAAGATACGGTCGCTGTCGAGGTCGCTAAGAGTTGTACCCTGCTTCAGCGCCTCGATCATGATGTCGCCAGCGTGGATGTCCTTCGCCGCCCGGCTGAGCGCCAGCAAGCGCGACGCGATGATCCCGATACCCTTCAGCAGTTCCTTTTCCGAAGCGCTCAGTTCCCGCCCGGAATACGGCAGCCCGACGACGAGCACCGCCAGCAGTTCGTTTTCGGCGACCAGCGGTTGAAAATAAGTCGGACCAATTGGCTCGATGTCCAGCCGCGAATAGAGATCGTGGAGTTCGTCGCCGTTCCGGTCGAGGTAAAGTGGGCGCTGCTGGCGGCGCTCGATGGCGTTGATCAGCGTCGGCTGTTCCTCAAGGTTGAGCGATAGGCTGGTGATAGAGCGATCCATCACCTTGTCACGTCCCCACGTGATGTCGGCATAGCTGGCAGATTTGACGGTCAGCAGCGCGCCAATGTCTACCTTAAGTGCGTCCATCGCGGCGAGCACGATCTGTTCTGGAATGGTCGCTGGCGTCGCGTGTTCGAGGATGTCGCCCAGCGCCTTCAGCAGTTGAGCCGACTCACGCTCGGCGGTGATGCCGGGCAGCGGCGTGGGGGCAACTTCGACGCGGGTCAGCGGCAGCAAACTGCTGCTTTCTTCGGGAGTTTGAAGCTCGGCTTCGAGTGTGCCGACGGTGATCCGGTAGATCAGCGCGGGGACGATCAAGAGCGAGGCGACGAACGCCAGCCGGATCGCACCTGAATAGTCGCCGATGATGTTGCCCTGCGCTGTCTGGATCAAGGTTCCGGCGTAACCAAGCAGCAAAACGGCGAAGTAAACCAGCTTGAGCGGTGCATCCACCACCATCCGAAAATAGACAATGGTCAGCATTAAGCCGAAGACAGTCAGCACCGCGGGGACAAACGTCCAAGCAACCCCGTACACGCTTAAATTGAAATCGGTGCGCGCGTAGATGCCTGCCCAGTTCGCGCCGGTGATCACGTAGCCGATCACGACGATCACGAGCAGCAGCAGTACGGCATAATTGGGCAGCCGTCCCCAGCGATCATGATCGGCGGTCATGAATGCCCACGCCAGTAAGATGATCGTCGTCACCTGCGCGACCCGCTCCAACGGTGGCAAAATCGCGTCGGCGGGCTGGTTGGAGAACAGCGCGAACATCGCCCCAACCATCAGCAGCGCCCACGCGATCACCGATCCAATCGTCGCAATGGCATAGCGCCCGGAGACCCGGTCATTCGGTCGGCGCAGCCGCTGACCGAGCGCCATGAAGAATCCCGCTTGGCTGAGTGCGATCACCGTGAGGTAATACAGCAAGTCACCCGGCGGACGAACGAACAAATTCGTAAAATCAATCGGTGTTTGTGGCAATGTGACAACCTATGACGGAAAAATAAAGCTGTCTTAAGGAAGTATAGCATAAACGGGCAAACGCGCATGTAAATTTTCCGCGAAAGCCTCAGCGTGCGGTTGACGCCCTCCCCTGCCTTCGCTACACTGATGGGGTTCTTGCATTATTGGATGCGAATGGCGATCTCAAAGCGGCAGGTTGCCGCCGCAGTAAAACGTTTTCCGATGGTCTTGGGCGCGATGCACATCGTCTGGCGTCTCACTCGCCCGCGCTTCACAGCGGGAGTCATCGGCGTGGTGTTTAATCCGCTGGGCGAAGTACTGATCGTCGAGCACGTTTATCACAGCTATCCTCAGTGGGGGCTGCCCGGTGGCTACGTCGACCGGGGCGAAGACCCGCAGGATGCGCTCGTGCGCGAGTTTGGCGAGGAGCTACAGCTTCACGTTGAAGTCGTGAGGATCGTCGCCGTACAGCGCGCGACCGAGTTGAGTCTCGCGAACCATCTCGATTTCGCCTACCTGTGCCGATCCAGCGATCAGGTCGGTGCGCTCTGCAACGAACTCCTCGAGTACCGCTGGGTGGCACCAGCAGCTCTGCCCGAACTCCGCCAATTTCACCGTAATGCAATTGATCAAGCCGTCGGTTTAATGGAAATGCACCATGACAACCAGTCTTAGTGGTCTGGGTACGCGCCACACGCGCCGCCGTTTGCCGATCCTTCCCGTATTCTCTTGGCTGTTTATCTGCTTGGCAATCGGGCTGCTCATGCTGGAGTTGATCCGCTTCAGCCAGCAAGTCGAACGCTATCCGGCAGATGTCGTGGTCGCCGGGGTTAACGTCGGCGGGCTGACGACCAACGAAGCCGCCAACAAGCTCGAACAAGCATATGCGGCGCCGATCACGCTGTGGTACAACGACAGCCCGATCCAACTCGATCCCTCGTCGGTGGGCTTCCGCACCAACCGCGAAGCGATGCTAGCGGCAGCGCGCTCTGGCGGCACTGAGAATGCCGCCTTCTGGACGCGCTTCGTTAACTATCTCACCGGAAGGCAAGCCCAGCAGGTCTTGAACGTCGATCTGCGCGCGGATTACCAGCAAAATCTGCTGCGCCAGTTCATCGAAGACATCGCCGCCCGCTACGATCAACCACCGGGAGATGCCAGCTACGACGTTCAAACGCTGACCTTCCGACCCGGCAGCCCCGGCTACGTCCTCAACGTCGACCAAGCGGTCGCGGCGGTTGACGCCGCGCTCCACGACCCGACCAACCGTCAGGTCGTCCTGCCAATCACCGGCACGGATGGATCGCGCATCGGCATCGACGCTCTGCACGACCTGATCATCGCCTACCTTGACTCGGAAGGCTTTATCTACGACGGGCAGTCGACGATTGCCTCGGTCTACGTCATGGACTTGAAGACCGGCGCAGAGGTCAACATCCTCAGCGACGTAGCGATGTCCGCCGCCAGTACGGTCAAGGTCTCGATCTTGATCGACTACTTCAAGCATTTGCTGTTCGCGCCCAACGACGACGAAGCCTTTCTGATGGATCAGTCGCTGCTGTGCAGTAACAATAGTTCGTCCAACTTGATCATGCAGATCATCGGCGGCGGGGACGACATCTTCGCCGGAATCGCCGACGTAACCAGCACGCAGCAGTACCTCGGCGCGCGCAATACCTACATTTCGGCGCCGCTCGACCTCGGCACTTCCGATCAAGTGCTCGGCTCGATCCCCGCGCCGCGCACCACCCCTAACCAAAGCTTCAAGACCGACGCCGATCCTTACAACCAGACGACGACCGAAGACCTCGGCACCCTGTTCGGCATGATCTACGACTGCGCGAATTTCGGCTCCGGGCTGATGGCAGCTTATCCCGACGACTTCACCCAACACGAATGCCAGCAAATGATCGAGTTGATGAGCGCCAACGATCTCGGTCGACTGCTGCAAGGAGGCATCCCGGCAGGCACGCGGATCGCCCACAAGAACGGTTGGCTCTCCGACGTTCACGGCGACGCGGGGATCGTCTTTCCGCCCAACGGCAACAACTACGTGATCGCGGTTTTCGTCTGGAAGAATACCGATTTCTTCAGCTATGCCGAGGCGTGGCCCCTGATCGAAGGGATTTCGCGGGCGACGTGGAACTACTTCAGCCCGGAAACGCCCCTGATCACCCCACGCACCGATCTGCCCCCGCAAGCGCAGGAATGCGCCAGTTTTGCCCCACCCTACGGCGAGGTCAATCTCGACGACATCAATAGTTGGCGCACAACGGCGACCGACGAAGCGCCAGCGGCAGCACCCACCACCGCAACCGACGTACCCACCGAAACCAGCACAGTCGGATCGGGGAACAACTTGAAGTGACGCTTCCGCCAAGCGCGGGCTTGGCAGGTGGTGTCTCTATTTGACCTTTGTGGAAAGATACGCACGGGCTTGATCCGGGTTTTCAGTAATGGTGAAGACCAGATCAAGCCCGATCATTTCGAGGACTTCGCGCACGCGCGGTTTGAGTGACGCCAGCGCCAGATCGCCTTTTTGATCACGGACGCGCTGCCACATACTGACCAGCATCTTCAGCCCCGCGCTGGAAATGTAATCCACGTCGCTCAGGTCAATGATCAACCAACGGTTGCCAATGCTAAGCTGACGCAAGAGCGTATGCTCGACAAGCCGAGTCTGCGCCACGTCGAGCCGTCCGGTCGGCGTGATCAGCCAGACTTTTTCCGAGAGCGGAGTCACATCCACCGCCGTATAGATAACCGGGTGATTGCGCGACGGAATGGGTTGTTTGTCAGCGCGCTTGACCATCTTCAGCCGGTTGCGCCCATCTTCCAGCGAATAGGTCACGCTGTCCATCAACTTCTTGATGAAGAAGATCCCCCAGCCGCCCGGCTCGCGTTCGGTAATCGGCGTATTGGGGTCGGGGTCAGGACGAAGCAGCGGATCAAACGCCGAGCTATCGTCGATGATCGTGATCGTTAGTCCATTCGCGCTCGGCTCGCAGATTAAGTCGATCACGCAGTCGCCACAGCCCGCTCCGTAACCATGCTCGATGATATTGGTACAGGCTTCATCGACTGCCAGATAGCAGTGGTGGACGGCGCGCTCGTCAAGCCCGGCGACGCGCGCCTGTTCGACCACAAAATCACACGCTGCCGACACTTGATCCAGAACGCCGGTAATCCGCAACTGACGTTCCCCAACAGTCATAAGTGTTTCCGATCAGCTAGTAGCTGCCGAGAGCATCAAGCCGAGTTGAGAAAATCT
Organism: uncultured Chloroflexia bacterium; assembly: GCA_963826685.1. Classification (GTDB taxonomy): domain Bacteria; phylum Chloroflexota; class Anaerolineae; order Aggregatilineales; family Phototrophicaceae; genus Flexifilum. Next base: position 1,337,662 of record CAWGYC010000017.1, read on the forward strand.
GGAAGATGGTATCCAAACCCGACATCTCTAAGATGTCCAGAACACGCGAAGACGGCTGCGCCAAGCGCAGGTCGCCGGAAAGATTGTGGAGCTTGTTATATGCGGCGACCAATTCGCGCAGCCCGGCGCTGCTCATGTAGGTTACTTTCGATAAGTCGAGCACAACTTGTCGACTCCCACGCTCGATCTCGCCGGTGAGCGCCTCGCCGAGTTCGCTGGCATTCATGCTGTCAACGCGCCCGATCACCTCGACGAGGGTTACTGACAGCGTATCCTGTTGCAGTTCAGAGACGTGAAAATCGACCATAAATCTACCGCTCCGGCAATTGCGCTCCGCCTATGCTACTGTCATTATACCGTTAAACCCGCTTTCGTAAGGAACACCTAGATCAATCCTAGAGCGCGGCGGTAAAATGGCACTAGTACTAGAGCTTGAGGGCGAACCCGTTGGACGTCGGCATTCTGACCATACTGACCATTTTCATCAGCGTAATGATCTTCATCGTCCAGCGTACAGAGGCGCGGCGCCGTCTGTTCGTAATTGTGGTGATGTTGGCAATCGGCGAATTGATCCGGCGTTACGTGTTCTTCCGCAGCGAGACGTCACTGATCGCCCCATTCACGGATTTGCTGCTCAGGATTTACCCGCAATATCCGCTGCACCACGCCATCCACACAGAAGCGTGGATCGCACTAGGGCTAGCACTGTTCTTGAATGGGAGCTATTGGGTGCTAATCGGTCGCTATAACCCCGTCGGCAGCAGCGACGAGATTCAGGTGATCGGCATGGACGATTGAAGTGTAACCGGAGGGGCAGGTTTGAAACCTGCCCCTACACTGGGTGTCGTTAACCGATGACGTTCAGGGGAATAACGCCGGTGTCTTGCAGCAGCACGACGCTGATCCGTGCTGCGACCGTCTCCGCGAGTTTATGGAACGCCTGCCCTGCCACGCTGTCCGGATCGGTGATCACAATCGGGCGTCCGTAGTCGCCACCCTTCCGCACTTCGGCATCCAGCGGAATCCGCCCCAAGAAGGGGACGCCGCGCTCGGTCGCCAGCTTTTCGCCGCCGCCTGTGCCGAAGAAATCGCCCGCCATGTTCTCGACAATGCCGAGCACCGGCACGTTGAGCGTGTCGAACATTGCCGCCCCCCGAACCGCATCGGAGATCGCCACGTCCTGCGGCTGCGTCACGATGATCACGCCGGTCAGCGGGAACGACTGCGCCAGCGACAACGGCGCGTCGCCGGTTCCCGGCGGCAGATCGACAATCATGTAGTCAAGTTCGCCCCAATTCACGTCCATGAAGAATTGGCGAATCGCGCTGTGGAGCATGGGTCCGCGCATGATCATCGGTTTGCTAGGATCGCTTAAAAAGCCGGTGCTCATCACTTTGACGCCGTAGGCTTCAATCGGCATCATCTTGTCGTCCTCGACGCGCGGACGACCATAGCCAACGCCGACCATCATGGGCAGGTTCGGGTTGAGAATGTCGGCGTCCATCAAACCGACGCGCGCCCCGGCATCCGCCAGCGCTACGGCAAGATTGGTCGCGACCGTGCTCTTGCCCACGCCACCCTTGCCGGACGCGACGGCGATAATGCTGCGCATGGGCACGGACTGCCGTCCCATCAGGTTGCGGTCAGTTGGCACCTGCGCGTCCCACTTGATCTGAAGGTGCTGAATCCCCGCCACTTTACCGATCAGGGCGACTTCGCAGCTTCGCAGAAAAACGTCTTTCAGCGGACACGCCGGGGTCGTCAAAACCAGCGTAAATTTAACCGTATCTCCCTCGACCGAGAGATCACGCACCATATTCAAGCTAACAATGTCACGGTGCAGTTCTGGATCGATCACCGAACTCAGCGCCGCCATGACTTGTGCGTTCACGTCACTCATGCTGTCTCCCTATAGAATGTACTTCAAATCAGGAAAAAGTATAACCTATATCATAAAAATTCGGCAGTGACATTTGTTACCCGAAGACTATTGCACCAGCCACACTGGATAACGCCCCTTACGCCAGCGTGGTATAGCAAACCGGGTATACTAAAGCAAAAAGCGTTAAGCGGGAGTTGGTGAACTTGGAAGACCTTCAAATCGACATCACGATCATGAGCGGCGTCGATGATGGATTGGTGCTCTCATTCACGACCGCCAACGGGGACGGTGTGCTTAACCAAGAAGAATGGATGATCACGCTCGGTCGCCGCGACGACAACGACGTTTGCCTCCGCAATGACACCTTCACATCACGGCAGCACGCACGGCTGCACCTCCGTCAGCAGGATTGGTGGCTGGAAGACTGCGACAGCAAGAACGGCACGTTCATCGAGGAAGACTGACGACGACGCGCGCGTGAGCGGCATGATCCAACTCCAACCCGGTCAGCTATTCCGCGTCGGTCGCACGTGGCTGCGCATTCCAGCGGGGGGCGAAAACGATGCCTGAGATCGGCTTAAGGGACATCCTGATCAACGCGCGGCAGGAATCGTACCGGATGCAGCATTATTATCTCGGCGTCGAGCATCTGTTTATCGGCTTGCTCGACATTCAAGGCGGTCTGACCAGCAGCTTGCTCGAAGAACGCGGATTGACCACCGAATACGTGGTCGATGCCATCCGCCGCAAAGCGGGCAAAGGCAATCGCCAACGGCTGTGGGCGGGGATGCCGAATACGCCGCGCGCCGACATCGTGCTCGGAATCGCCAACGACCTCGCCCTCGAAAGCGGTCGCCAAGAGATCAGCGAGCGCGACCTGCTGATCGCCATCCTCGACGAAAACGACAGCATCCCGGTGCGGGTACTGCGCCGCTTCGAAGTCGATACCGCCCAACTCGCACGCGACGCGCACGAAAAGGCGCTCAACCCGCAGCGAAGCCAGCCCTACATCAGTATCGAGTTCCGGCAAGTGACCGACTCGCTGCCCGAAGAAGCGCTGTTCATCCTGCGGCGCATGTTTTACGGCTACGGACGCATTCGCATCGAGCGGCGGCTGGTCGGTGGCTATACCTCGGCGGTGATCCTCGTGGTCACGCCGGTGAACGCCGACGGTATGGAAGACGCTCCTGTCGTGGTCAAGATCGACGATGCCGACATCATTCTGGACGAAGCCCAACGCTACGAGACGCACGTCCGCAGTTCGCTGCCGCCGCTGACCGCCCGGCTGGAAGAAAAGCCGACCACTTCGGAGACTTCCGACCTCGCCGGGCTAAAATACACCTTCATCGCCGGGATGAACAGCAGCGCGCAGGATTTGCGCGAAGCCGCCCGCGACCTCGCCAACCTCGGCGAATGGCTGCGCCGCGAACTCTATCCCTACTTCGGCAAGACGTGGTGGAAACAGAACCGCCCTTACCGCTTTCAGGTCTGGACGGAATATGATATGCTGCTGCCTCCATTGCTGACGCTCGACTACAGCCCCGACGACGCGCCGTCGAACGCGGTCGTCGTGCGCGATCCGGTGCGGCGCGCACGACTCGCCCACCTCGAATACGGTGATCCGGTTGTTGTCGAGAACTTCACGGTGCAGCGGGTTTATCACGACAAGAACATGATCCAACTTGCGATTGGCAAGGGGGCGGAAGCAGCGCGACGCGCCTACAAGATCAACGTGCGCGGGCTGAATCTGGCGCAGGACGTTTACTATCGCGGCGAGGTGATCGAGCGGATCGCCGGGCACGTCTGGGAAACGCGCGCGATGGCGCTGCTGACGGCGGCGCGTTCGCTCGAACCCGATTTCGACCTCGAAAGCGAAACGATCCCCGGAATCGGCAAACCGGAACACCTGCCCAATCCGATCCGCGCCTACGAAGACCTGCTCGACCGCTACCTCGACGGTTCGCTGAGCAAGATTCACGGCGACCTGCACCTCGGCAACATCCTCGTCGGACCGAACGCCAGCGCCTTCCTGATCGACTTCGCCCAGACTCGCAACGGGCATACCCTGTTCGACTGGGCGTGTCTGGAAGTCAGCCTGCTGACCGACGTAGTGATGCCGGTGGTCGGTAACGACTGGTGGTCGGTGCGGCTGGTGCTGCGCTATCTCGCCTCGCTGCATAAAGACACACCCGACTCCGGCGTGCCTGCGCTCAACGACGTGATGCAGCACGTCCTCGCCGTCCGCGAGATCGTTAAGGACTGTCTCGCCCGTGAAGGATCGTGGTCGGAGTATTACATGGCGCTGACGTTCTGCACGCTGCGCGCTTTCATGTGGGAGACGCTCTCGCTGGGCGCGCGCCGCTTGATGTTCTCGCTCGCCGCGCTGTCGATCCACGAACTCCGCGCCCGCAGCACCATGACAGTTGACGACGGACCGGCGACCGACTTTCTCACCGGGACAGAACTGCTCTAGCAATTTATAGAGTTGTAGGGGCAGATTTAAAATCTGCCCCTATGTAAAGGCAAGACTACGCCTGTGCGAGTTCCCGTAAATCGAGAATTTCGCGGATCGACTCGATGGTCGGCTCGGCGGTGAAGATGCGATTCGGGTAGCGCGCCGTGATCCCCGCGAGTTGATCCTCGTGATAGGCAATCGTCGCGCCGGGGTCTTTGAGGATGTGCCCGGTCAGCAAGCCGACGACCGTTTCGTTTGGCTGGATTACACCGGTATCGACCAGTTTGCGCAGCCCCGCCAGCGAGCAGGCCGAGGCTGGCTCACAGCCGATCCCCTGCCCGTCGATCAGCGCCTTGGCGTCCATGATCTCCTGATCGCTGACCTGCTCGACCACCCCATCCGTCCATTGGAGCGTGCGCACGGCTTTCGGATAATTGACGGGATTGCCGATCTTGATGGCGGTCGCTACCGTATCGGCGGGGATGCGCTCGAACGGCGCGTAGTCGGTCTTATAGCTGCGATAAAGCGGGTTAGCGCCCTCCGCCTGAATCACGGCAATACCGGGCATCCGGTCGATCAAGCCGAGGTCGTAAAGTTCACGCAGCGCCTTACCGAATGCCGACGTGTTGCCCAGATTACCGCCGGGGCAGACGAACCAGTCGGGCACGTTCCAGCGCAACTGCTGGATCGTCTCGATCATGATCGACTTCTGCCCTTCCAAGCGGAACGGGTTGACCGAGTTGAGCACGTAAACGCCGAGCGAACTCAATTGCCGCACCAATTCGAGGTTGCGGTCGAAGTCGGCGGCGATGCGGATGCAGGTCGCGCCGTAAGCGACCGCCTGAGCCAACTTGCCCACCGCCACGTGCGCGTCTTGAAACAACACGATGCCGTCGATGCCCGCGTGTGCCGCATAAGCCGCCAGCGACGCCGACGTGTTGCCGGTCGAGGCGCAGGCGACTCGCTTCATGCCCAGCACGTGCGCCTGCGTGAAACCGGCGGTCATGCCGCGATCTTTGAACGATCCGGTGGGGTTCTCGCCTTCGTGCTTCAAGTAAAGGGTCTTCACCCCCGCCCACTCCGCCAGTCGCGGCGAGCGGTAGAGGTTGGTGTTGCCTTCCGGTCGGCTGACGATCAGCAACGGGTCAACGTCGGGATAGATCAGTTCCTTGTAGCGCCAGACCCCGCTGTTGTAGGGCGCATCGAGCGCTCCCAAGCGGCGGTCGAACAACTCGCGGGTGATCGTGGAGCGCAGCGCCTCAAAGTCGTGCTGTACGTCGAGCAAGCCGCCACAAGTTTCGCAGGTGTAGATCACTTGATTTATTGCGTATTGCCGACCACAATTCATGCATTGTAATATGCTGCTCATGAGCAACTCTCACCCTTGTCTGCCTCTCGCCTAATGGTGGCGCGGCGCTGATCATGTGCCTAAGGATAACATCATCATGCCGATTTCCACAGCCGAAGCCTTCGCTCCCGCCACGATTGCCAACCTCGGTGTGGGCTTCGACATTCTCGGCTTGGCGCTGCGCAAACCCGGCGATACTGTCCGCGCTGAATGGTGCGACGAACCGGGCATCAGCATCGGCGCTATCGAAGGCGACAATGGACGACTCCCGCGCAATCCGCTGAAAAATACGGCGTGCGTCTCGGCACGAACCGTTCTCGAAACCGTCGGCGAGCAGCGCGGCGTCAAACTGACCATCTACAAGGGGCTGCCGCTCGCCAGCGGGATGGGCAGCAGCGCCGCCAGCGCCGTCGCCGGAGCTGTCGCCGTCAACGCCCTGCTCGGCGATCCGTTCAGCAAAGCCGAACTTCTGCCCGCCTGCCTCGACGGCGAAGCAATGGCAAGCGGCTATCACGCCGATAACGTCGCGCCCTGTTTGTTCGGCGGTATCACACTGATCTACGGCACTGACGCCAGCGAAATCGTCCAACTGCCGATCCCCGACGACCTCTATTTCGCCTTGATCACGCCGGACGTCGAAGTGCCGACGGTGGAAGCGCGCGCCGTCCTGCCGCAGAGCATCTCGCTCAAGCAGATGGTCGCGCAGACCGCCGGAGTCGCCCGCCTGATCGACGCCATCTACCGTGGTGACCTCGCCGCGCTCGGTGCCGCCATGGAGAGCGACACCGTGATCGAAGCCGCCCGCGCGCATCTGATGCCACTCCTGAGCGAAATCCGCACAGCGGCGCGAGCAGCGGGCGCGCTCGGCTTGGCAATCAGCGGCGCGGGACCGACGCTGTGCGCGGTCTGCGCGGGCGCGGCGGACGCCCAAAAGGTCGCCACCGTCATGCACGTAACCTATGCCGCCGCTGGAATTGGCAGCACCTCGCGCTGGACGCAGGTCGCGTCGAGCGGCGCGCAGGTGGTCTCCCATACATTGTGAAATTGTTGACAAGCGAAGCGTAATTTTCTATACTCGCCGCGATTCTGCTCACGCGAACACAAGCGATTTTCTACCGTAGAGGCGCGTTCAAGCACGCCTCAATGGTCGCGTGACAGCCCATCAAAGATTGCATTTAAAGGACTTCATTTACATGACCGAGTTGGTACGGAACTACATCGGCGGAAAGTGGCTCGGAGGCAATACGACCTTCGACACCTTCAATCCGGCGACGGAAGAACTGATCGCGCCAGTGGCGCAAGCGGGCAAAGCCGAAGTTGAGGCGGCGGTCGCCGCTGCGAAAGCGGCTTACAAAGAGTGGCGGCTCGTCCCCGCTCCGCGACGCGGCGAAGTGCTCTACACCGTCGCGCAGATTTTGCAGGAGCGCAAAGAGCAGCTTGCCCGGCTGATGACTCAGGAGATGGGCAAAGTCCTCTCCGAAGCGCGCGGCGACGTGCAAGAAGCCATCGACATGGCTTACTTCATGGGCGGCGAGGGACGCCGGATGCACGGCTACACCGCCCCGGTCGAAATGCCGGAGAAATTTGGTATGGCGCTGCGCGATCCGGTCGGCGTGATCGGCTTGGTGACGCCGTGGAACTTCCCGGTCGCCGTGCCCAGTTGGAACATCCTCCCGGCGCTGGTCGCGGGCGACACGATTGTCTGGAAGCCGAGCGAGGAAACCCCGGCAACCTCGGCGGCGTTCGTGCAGGTTTTCATCGACGCCGGCGTCCCCGAAGGCGTGTTCAACCTCGTCTTGGGCGCGGGCGACGTCGGTGCGGCGCTGGTTGCGCATCCCGACGTGCGCGTGATCTCGTTCACCGGCTCGACCGACACCGGCTTGAAGGTCTACCAGCAAGCCGCCAGTATGGGCAAGAAGGTTTGCCTCGAAATGGGCGGCAAGAACGCGATCATCGTGCTCGACGACGCAAACCTCGACTTGGCGATCAAGGCGGTCACGTGGAGCGCCTACGGCACGACCGGGCAGCGCTGCACCGCCACCAGCCGCTTGATCGTCCAGAGTGGCATCAAGCCCAAGCTGATCGAAGCGCTAGTCGAGCGGGCGAGAGCGCTCAAGATCGGTTACGGACTTGAAGATGGGGTCGAAGTCGGTCCGCTGGTCAACCAGAAGGCACTCGACAAGGTTGAGCGTTACGTCGGCATCGGCAAGGACGAAGGCGCGCGCGTCGCCGTCGGCGGCGGTCGCGTCGATCTCGGCAAGGGCTACTTCTACCAACCTACCCTGTTCGCCGACGTGACACCCAACATGCGCATCGCCCGCGAGGAGATTTTCGGACCTGTGCTCTCGGCGATTGAGGTTGGATCGCTGGAAGAAGCGGTCGAGGTCAACAACAGCGTGATTTACGGCTTGTCGAGCAGCATCTTCACCGAAAACGTGAACGCCGCCTTCCGCGCCATCCGCGACCTGACCACCGGAATCGTCTACATCAATCACGGCACGACCGGGGCGGAAATTCAATTTCCGTTCGGCGGCACGCGCGGCACCGGCAACGGGATGCGCGAAGCCGGGCAGTCGGCGCTCGACAGTTTCACCGAGTGGAAATCGGTTTACGTCGATTACAGCGGACGCTTGCAGCGCGCGCAAATCGATAACCGGGAATAAGATAGACCACGATGCGAGAAATTTCTGGCGATGTGCGGTAAAATGGCGGAGAATGAATACGCATCCGCTTTACTGGGAATCGTCATACGAAATTGTTCTGCGCCTCATGGAGATTCATCCTTCGCTGGATGTTGAATCGGTGGGGACAGAACAGCTTTGCCGCTGGATTATCGCGCTGCCGGAATTCGCCGACGATCCGGCGTTGGTCAATGAAGGAATCCTCAATGATATTCTCCGCGAGTGGTACGAGGAGGCAAGCTCGTTATGAGCCAATTACAACTGCGTGAACTGCATGACACGGAATTTCCCGTTCCGAACGAAATGCAGGAAAACGTCGCCATCACCAGCCTAAGCCGCATCTATAATTGGAGCCGCCGCTCGTCGATGTGGCCCATGCTGTTTGGCTTGGCGTGCTGCGCGATTGAGATGATCGCCACTGCCGCGTCGCGCTACGACTTGGCGCGCTTCGGCATGGAGGTCATGCGCGCCAGCCCGCGCCAGTCCGACCTGATGATTGTCTCCGGCACCGTCACCAAAAAGATGGTCGTGCCGATTGTGCGCCTCTACAACCAAATGCCTGAGCCGAAATACGTGCTGGCGATGGGCGCGTGCGCCAGCGGCGGCGGCCCTTTCAAAGAAGGCTACAACGTCGTCTCCGGCATAGATCAGTACGTCCCGGTCGACGTCTACGTCCCCGGCTGCCCACCCACCCCACAAGCGCTGATGTTCGGGCTGATCTCGCTGCAGAAGAAGATCGACGGACAGTCGCTCTCGAACATGGACGACGTGCCGTGGTATGGGGTTGGACCGTCTGATCCGGTGCCGGTGCCGATTTTGGGACCCGACGTGATCGACCCGCGCCAGATGGAACTGATTCGTCAGCAGGCGCAACGAGCCGCGCGCGGCGAAACCTACGGCGTGCGCGAACTGCCGCCTGCTGTCGTCGAGACGGTCGAGAAGAAAAAGCAGCTCGCCGCGAAAGCAGCAGCGAAAGCGGCTCCGGCAGTGGCAGCCGCCACCGCAGCAGCGCCCGCCGCCGCCGAGGAAGTCGATCCTGTCAAAGCCGAGCGTATGCGCAAGCGCGAGGAAGCGCTCGCGCGCAAACGCGCCCGCGAAGCTGGGAATGGTGAATAATGACTGATCAACAAACGCTTGCACCCGAACAAACGGGATCGATTGAGAACGCGATTGAATACCTAAAGCAAAAATACCCCGACGCCGTCAAGAATGACGAGCGTCAGGGCTATTCCGGCATCATTGTCGACCGCGCGCAGTTGGTCGAGATCGCCCAAACCATGCGCGACGAACTCGGCTTCGACTATCTCTCCAGCGCGACCGGCGTCGATTATCTCGGCGTCGAGGACAGCATGGAGATGGTCTACCACGCCTACCGGACAACCGGCGGATCGGCGCTGGTGGTCAAGGCGCAGACGCCGCGCGAGAACGCGGAAATCCCGTCGCTCATCGACGTGTGGCCCGGCGCGGACTTCCAAGAGCGCGAGGCTTACGACCTCTACGGCATCAACTTTCCGGGGCATCCGAATCTGAAGCGCATTCTTCTGTGGGATGGTTTCGAGGGGCATCCGCTGCGCAAAGACTGGCACGAAGCCTACTACGAGCAGGATAACAAGCCGTTCGACAGCCGCTGGCCCAAAGGCTACGTCCGCCGCGCCGAAGAATTGAACGCCTACGGCAAGAACGTCCAGTATCCGGCGGATCTCGACCTGTCGCGGCTCAGCGACATCTCCGAGGAGTCGGTTTACAGCGGGATGGGTCTTGGCGTCGACGTCGAAGAACTGACCGATGACGCCGGTCTCAAGACCGATAAGCTGGTCGTCAACCTCGGACCGCACCATCCGAGCACGCACGGCGTGTTCCGCATGGTCGTAACCCTCGACGGTGAGACGATTGTCAAGCTTGAGCCGGTGATGGGCTATCTGCATCGCAATCACGAACAAATCGGCGAGCGCAATGCTTGGAACCACAACATGCCCTTCACCGACCGCCTCGACTACATCTCCAGCATGAGCAATAACCTCGGTTACGCACTGGCGGTCGAGCACTTAATGAGCGCAGGGGCGCGCTACCAGCCGCCAACCTACCGCGCCGAAGCTATTCGCGTGCTGATGGTCGAACTGACCCGGATTGTCAATCACTTGTGGGCAGTCGGCTTCCTGCTCAACGACCTCGGCGCGTTCTTCACCCCGGCGCTCTACGCCATCGCCGAACGCGAGAAAATCCTCGACTTCTTCGAGGCGACAGCGGGCAGCCGCATGATGTGCAACTACATGCGCTTTGGTGGGGTCGCTAAAGACCTGCCGGATCGCATTCGCGGCGTCGCTAACTTGGTCAACGATCAAGTGCGCGACTTCAACACGATGGAATATCTGACCGAGTTGATCAACGACCGCCTTCCGCGCTCGATTGACGACCTCGATCACTTCCTGACCGACAGCGAAATCGTCAAGACGCGCACCGTCGGCGTGGGCTACCTGCCCCGCGAAATGGCGGTCGCCTACAGCACCGGCGGTCCGCTCCTGCGCGCCAGCGGCGTCGCTTACGACGTGCGCCGCGCTGACCCGTACAGCATCTATTCGGAACTCGACTTCGACGTGGCGGTGCGCTACAACGGCGACATCTACGACCGCTACCTGATCCGCCTCGACGAAATGCGCGAGAGCGTCCGCATCCTGAAGCAGATTTTGCCGCGCTTGGAGCAGACGCAGGGCGAGAGCTTCTTCGCTGGCAATAAGGCGATCTACATGCCGCGCGTGCCAGTCGGCGAGGCATACGGACGGGTCGAAAATCCGAAGGGCGAACTCGGCTACTACGTCGTCTCGCAGGGCGATCCGAAAGGTCCGCAGAATCCTTGGCGCTATCACGTTCGCGCGCCCAGCTTCATCAACTTGACCCCGCTCGGCGAGATGTGCAAGGGGCATAAGATCGCCGACGTGGTGGCTATTCTCGGCAGCATCGACATCGTTCTGGGTGAGACCGACCGCTAACTATCATGGGCGCGTCGGTGCGGTGCGGTGCGCCCGATATGATCGACGTTGTTCTGATTTTTTCTCAGCACTCAGCACTCGGTACTCAGTACCGCTTTTAAGGAGTGGCTATGTACGGATTAGGCATCTTAAAAGGGCTTGGCGTTACGTTCAGGCACTTTTTCAACACCTACATTGACGATCTGCGCTACGCCGGGAAGAAAATCGGGATGACCGATTTTGAAGTGCGGCAGGGCTTGAAATCCGAGGGCATTTTCACGGTGCAGTATCCTGAGGAGAAGCTTGCGGTGCCGGAGCGGTTCCGCTTCGTCCCTTTCCTCGTGACCGAAGACCTCGACAACCCGGATCGCCCCGGTCACGACTGGTGTACGAGTTGCGGCATCTGCGCGAAGGTCTGTCCGCCTCAGTGTATCTGGATCGTGCGCGGCGAAGACCCGCAAACCGGACGTCCGGTGCCGGAGCCGGATGCCTTCTTCATCGACATCGACATCTGCATGAACTGCGGCTACTGCGCCGAGTTCTGCCCCTTCGACGCGATTAAGATGGATCACGACTACGAGCTTGCCAGCTACGACCGCACTGCCAATCACATTTTCGACAAGGATCGGCTCTCCAAGCCCTTCAGCTATTGGAAGTCGATTGCGCCGACGACCGCCGCCGAAGAAGCTGAAGCGCGCGGTGGTTGGGAACACCCCGACGTGATCAAGGAGCGTAAGAAGGCGGAGAAAGCGGCGGCGGCAACCGCTGCCAGCGGCGAAACCAATGCCGCACCGGCAGCCACAGCCCAGCCAACCGCCAGTGAGAGCGGCGCTGAGGCTCCGGCTGCTGAGGCTGCGCCCGCGCCAGATACCGCCGCCGACGCGGAAGCGGCAAAGGCTGAGCGGCTGCGCAAGCGCGAAGAAGCGCTCGCCCGCAAGCGCGCCAGAGACGAAAAGGGCGAGTAACCCCCCTACCCCATTCCAACCCAAAACCCGGCTATTGAGCCGGGTTTTTGAGTCACGGTCGGAGTTAGGTTTAGCGCCTGATCAACTCGTCGCGCGTGACTTTCAGGTGAACGCCCTTTTCGTCGACCGAAGCGATCTGATCAGGTGTCACGTAGCGATCCGCCGCGAACAAGCCGTCCGCATCCACGCGGATGAAGCCATCGTGCAGCAGGCGACGGCGCAGTTCTTCCGGTATCCGGTCCTCGCCGCCGAGCACTCTGGCGAAGTCCTCGATCAGTTCGTTCATTTCGTTGCCATCATTGGTAACAGCATCGCTGATGCTGGCGGGTTCGACCCCTTCGAGACTTTCGTCGCCCGCCGCGCCGAAAAACATATCCGCGACTTCGCCGAACTTGTTGCCCGCGCGGTCGTAGACATCCATGTCGGCTTCAATCGATTTCAGGATTGACTGAGCGCGTTGCTGTTGCTTGAGCGGCTGCTGAGTCATGATTTTATCTCCATTTATTTCAATTGTAATTAAATATACCGGATTTTCACTACGACACGCAATCGAATCGCGCTTTTCTCATTAAGGTCTAAATGAACGCTGATTTTTGCTTGCCTTGATCTGAAAAAAGTGCTATAGTGCTCGCTGTGAACGTTTCCAATTGCATAAGTTAGTCTCTTATCCAGAGCGGTGGAGGGATCGGCCCTATGAAACCGCGGCAACCCCCGATTTATCGGGAAGGTGCCAATTCCGGCAGAAGTGTTTCTGGAAGATGAGAGCGGACGGCTAAGCTTGCGCTTAGCTCACGAACTCAACGAGACTTCCCGCCGGAAGTCTTTTTGTTTTCCCCGGACGCCGACCGGGGTGGTCAATGACAGGAGCAGAAATGGCTGAAGATTTCGATTTCAACGCGCTCAACGAGTTGTTCGACAACAGCCGCGAGCCAAAGGAACAAGGCGGCAGTACGCGCTCGGTTCACAGCGGCACGCAGCGATCCAAAGGCTACAATTCGCTGATCACGCCGGTCGTACAGACGGCGACTTTCACCTTCCGCGACACGCAAGAACTGATCGACTACATGGAGCGCAAGACGTGGGGCGATGGCGAAGATCGCGAGGAATACGGACGCTACGGCAACCCGACCGTCAACGCGGTTGAGCGGAAGCTCGCGGCGCTTGACGGCGGCGACGACGCCATCCTCTACGCCTCCGGCATGGCGGCGGTCACCTCCCTGCTGCTGACCGTCCTGCCGACCGGCGCGCACATCGTCATGACCAACGACTGTTATCGCCGCACCCGCCAATTCTGTCAGACCATCCTGAAACGCCTCGGTATCGAAACAACCGTCGTCCCGATGGGCGACTATGAAGCGATGGAAGCCGCCATCATCCCGAAGCAGACGCGGATCATCGTCTCGGAAAGCCCGACCAATCCCTATTCTGCGGATTGCCGACCTGCAAAAGACCGCCGAGATCGCTAAGCGGCACAAGGTGATGACCGCCATTGACAGCACCTTCGCCACCCCGATCAACCAGCGCGCGCTGGAGTGGGGCATCGACTTCGTGATCCACAGCGCGACCAAGTACCTCTCCGGGCACAACGACATCCTCGCGGGCGTCGTCACCGGGCGCGGCAGCCGGATGCAGGCGATCCGCGATGCGCGCGGCATCCTCGGCGGCGTCGTCGATCCGCACGCCGCCTATCTGCTGGATCGCGGCATCAAGACGCTCGGCGTCCGCATGGGGCAGCAGAACGCCAACGCGCTCGCCGTCGCTCGCTACCTCGAAGCCCATCCCGCCATCGACCGCGTCTTCTATCCGGGGCTGCCGTCGCATCCCGATTATAAGGTCGCCGTCGAGCAGATGAGCGGCTTCGGCGGCGTCGTGACCTTCGAGGTCAAGGGCGATCTCAAGACGACCAGCGCCTTCATCGACCGCCTGCGGATTCCTTACATCGCGCCATCGCTCGGCGGCGTCGAAAGCCTGATCGAGCAGCCAGCGATTGTCAGCTATTGGGACAAGACGACTGAGGAGCGGCTGGCGCTGGGCATCAAAGACTCGCTGGTGCGCTTCGCCGTCGGCATCGAAGACGCCGATGACCTGCTCAAGGACTTGGAACAGGCGCTCGAAGTGGTCGAGCCGCGCCGCAAGGTCTACAGCTTGCAAGACGTGTGGGAGTGGCGTTTCCGGCAGTAAATGCCGCGTTGCTGTTTCGAAGGGCACGGCAACCGTGCCCTTCTTTCCCAAAACTCACGTGGTTCTAGGACGCATAAACGACATCGGTCAACGTCTCAAAGCCGCGCGCGCTCAACTGCTTAGCGAGCGGAAACGTGACCGTTTGCGTTATTCCCTGCTCAACAATTTCTGCTGACTCGACGGGCAAGATACGTCCATCCCTGACCGTCATAATCAGCACTTGATCAATCGGAACCGCTTGATCACGCACCATGATGTTGGTCGTCGGGGCTGATTCATCCATCGTAATCCCCGGACTCTCCCAACGATTGAATGCAATATACGTAATGTCGTCACGGTCGATCAGCCGCTGTGTATTGACGCTCACGATGTAGAAAACATCAAATACACTCAGCAGTTGTCGGGTGAGGTACTGCCCGACATCATCTAGTTTGTCGTTAGTGATGTAGGTTACGACCGTCATGGGGTGCGCTTGCGGTAACGCGCTGAGCTGCTCGGCGTAGGCAGAGAGATACCTTTGGTCAGTTTGATAGCGCAGCCGGAAGGCATCCGCATAACCCACCATGCCGATACTCAACAGCAGCGCAGCCAGCCCACAAACGACGAGCCACAGCTTCGTCACAACCGCGTGCCGTGCTGCGCGCGTCACGTAGCCGCCCCCCACGCCTACCACTAACGCGATTCCTAAACCCGGCAGGTATAGCATCCGGTATTCGACGATTTGACCCGGAACGAGGATACCCGGCAGCAACAAGCTAGCGACACTCCATATCAGACCAAGCACAATGGCAAGTCCGAAAAAAGCGGTGCGCTGAGGGGCTTCATCCTCGCTCAGGTTCCAGACAATCGTGCCGTAGACCAGCAGGAGGACAGCGATTCCCGCCAGCAAGTACAGCCATGGCGAGAAAGCAAGGACGTGAATACCATGCGTTAGCGCATCCCCATTTAGCGGGACTCCCCATAAAGGATCAAGCGTCATCCAGTAAGTGCGCGAAAAGAAGCCCGCGCTACGCTCCAGCAGCAGGGACGGTGAGAGAACATTTCCGCCTGCGTCGAGCCGCCAGTGGATTTGGCTGGATGCGTACAGCGTAAAATAAATGACGAGCGACACCACAAATAACACACCTAAGACGACAGCCATCCGAAAAACAATCCGGCGAACAGCGCTTAAACGAGCGGTCAGCGCCAGAATCGGAAAAAGCAGCAGGATGGATAGGACAAATTCCCCGAAAAGCAGCGCGACACTGAAGCAGATCACGACGAGCCACAGCCACAACTGGTGCGTAGAGGTTAAGGAAGTCAAGAAAAAGTGGAGGGAAAGCAGAGCAAAGAACGTTCCCGTGAGGTACACCGTGGAAGCCGAAAACCAAAGCGTCGCCTCAAACGCCCAGATGGGAAAAGTCGATAAACAGACAACACTCCAAAACGCTGCCCGTGAATGGCTCAAACGGTAAGCCAAAGAGCCGGTCAACAGGGCATTCGCGGTTATGACGCAGGTCGTCAAGACCCAGACAACCGGTTCGTTAGCGAGCCAAAACGACCTATCCAACAGGGAAGCACGCAGCACTTCCGCGAGCATCCGCGCCGGATAGGTGATGAATACCCCGTCGGAATAAATATACTCGTCGAAATAATAACCCCGACGAGCTACGGCGAGATAGCCGATGATCAGGCAGATTGCCATGAACCCAACATACGGGATGTATCGCCAGATTTCACGCGAGACAATCCGTCGCGGACCACGACGCTCGACGTTGAGTGTAAACTGCCACTGCTGAATACGAAGTACAAACTGGCGCTTAACCGCATCCCGCAGAGAATCTTCTTCCATCGGCTGAACTCGTAGTGGCTGCTTAGATTTTTCCGATCACCGCTTGGGTGAAGTCTTGCGTGCTGACGAACGCGGAGCCGCGCGGCGCGATGTCCGCCGTGCGCGCGCCCTCGCCCAAAACGCCCTCGACCGCCGCTTCGACCGCATTTGCCTCGGCTTCCAGTTTCAGACTATAGCGCAGCAGCATCGCCGAACTGAGGATCGAGCCAATTGGGTTGGCTTTCCCCTGCCCAGCGATGTCCGGCGCGGAGCCGTGCACGGGTTCATATAAGCCAAGTCCCTCCGACCCCAACGACGCCGACGGCAGCATCCCAAGCGATCCCGCCAGCACCGACGCCTCGTCACTGAGGATGTCGCCGAACATGTTGCTGGCGACGATCACGTCGAAGCTCGCGGGGCGCGTCAGCATGTGCATGGTGCAGGCATCGACCAGCAGGTGTTCCAGTTCAACGTCGCCGTAGTCCTCGTGGACTTTGACGACCGTCCGCCGCCACAGCCGCATCGAGGCGAGGACGTTCGCCTTGTCGACCGAGGTCAGCTTGTTGCGCCGCCCCTGCGCCGCGCGAAAGGCGATATTCGCCACCCGCTCGACTTCCGGCACGCTGTAGATTTCGGTGTCGTAGGCAACGTCGCCATCGCCCTGCTCCTGACGCGGTCCAAAGTAGATGCCGCCGGTCAGTTCACGCACGAACAGCAGATCGACGCCTTCGAGCAGATCAGCACGCAGCGGCGTATACTGCGCCAGCGCCGGATAGACTTTGACCGGGCGCAGGTTGGCGAACAATTCGAAGTGCTTGCGAATTTTCAGCAGTCCTTGTTCCGGGCGAACCGCCGCCGCCGGGTTATCCCATTTGGGACCGCCGACCGCGCCCAGCAGAATCGCGTCGGACTGTTCGGCGGTGCGCAGCGTCTCGTCCGGCAGCGCCGATCCGGTCTTGTCGATGGCGATCCCGCCGATCAGCGCGTCTTCAAAGCTAAACTCGTGCCCGTAGGTCGCGGCGATCTTTTGCAGCACGGCGACCGATGCCGCCGTCACTTCGACGCCGATGCCGTCACCGGCTAAAACTGTGATCTTTGCTTTCATAAATGAGTGCTTCCCTTTGATCCGCCTAAACTCAACATTAATGCGCAGCAGTCTACCGCGCACCTCAAAACGCCAATCTGCCCATTCTAACCGACTACAGATGTTTTTTCAGAAAGTCCATCAGCGCGGCGAACATCTCCGGCGTGTAGTGGTGATCCAGTCCAGAATAAACGTGCGGCTCGAATTGATCTTCAGCCGCGTAAAATCGATAGATTGCGCTCACGTACTGGTTGATGATGGCGATTCCGTCGGCGGGTGAGAGTGGATCGCTATCGCCGACCAGCACGATCTGCGGGCGCGGCGCCACCAGCGCGACAATAGTTTCCATGTCAAAGCCCAGTTTGAGCGCACCGGGGACGTAGTAATAGAAGCTGTGCCCAGTCAATCCGCCAGCGGCAAGCAGATTTTGATAGCGTGTGTACTGGATCACCGGGGCGACGACTTTCACCCGGTCGTCGAGCGCGGCGACCCACGTCGCGCGGCTGCCGCCCATGCTCGCACCCGTCACCGCCACCCGCGCCGGATCAACGTCCGGTCGGCTGAGCAGATAATTGAGCGCCAGCAAATCGTCGTGGACGATCATGCTCCACAGCGACGTTCCTTCCCAGAGGAAGCGCTTCGCCAGCGAGAACTCGGTGTCGCGCCCGGATTCGCGGACTCCGGCAGGTCCTTGATGCTGTCGACCGCCGAAAGCGTAGGCATCGACCGCCAGCACGACGTAGCCCGCCTGCACCAGCGCAATGCCACGCGGAGTCAGCCCCGCCCACTCGCCGAACAGCGGCTCCTCGAATAACTCGTCTTTGCCTAGATCATACTTGCCACCGTGATAGTGACAGTAGAGCACTGCCGCCCCGCTCGGCTGATCTGGCACGAGGCAGTAACCGTACACAGTATCGTCGAGGCTGTTAGGAAATTGAAGCCATTCAAGGCGATAGCCATCTCGCTGTTCGTTGCCTCTCATGGTCGCCTTCGGCGCGAACAGCGGCGGCAAGTCGCCAAGCGCGGCGTAGAGCTTGGCGCGAATCTGGGGACGCCGTGCCTCCCACGTGAGGCGGTCAGCGGGGATCGACGAGAGCACGTCCATCCTAAAGGCGTTCCAGTTCGGTGTGGGTCTTATCGCTGTCAGTGACGTTGCCAGTATTGAGCGTCCCGGCGGATTCGAACAGCATAACTTCGGCTTCCTCGTCGGCAACCGGCAGATGCTCGACGCCGCGCGGGATGATCAGGAACTCACCTTCGTCCAGCCACACGTCGCCGTCGCGAAACTTGATCAGCAGCCGTCCCTTGACGACGAGGAACATCTCGTCCTCGGTTTCGTGGTGATGCCAGATGAACTCGCCCTTCAGTTTCGCCAGCTTGACGTGCATCCCCTGCACCTCGCCGACGATCTTAGGTGACCACGTCTCGCTAAATTGAGCGAATTTCTCGGCGAGATTGACCTTATCGGGCATTGTCTACCCCTTCTCGCCAATGATCGCCTGCTGCGATTCGGCGACACACAAGCCGTACTCGACGCTGTCAACAAGAGCCAGCCAACTGGCGCGAATGATGTTGGTGCCCGCGCCGACTGTGCTCCAGCGCTTGGTGCCGTTCTGTGTGTCGATCAGCACGCGGGTGATCGCCGCCGTGCCGTTCGTGCTGTCGAGGATACGCACTTTGTAGTCCGCCAACTGGAAATCGGCAAGCTGCGGATAGCGCGGCACCAGCGCCTTGCGCAGCGCGAGGTCGAGCGCGTTGACGGGACCGTTGCCTTCGGCGGCGGTGTGGATGACGTCGCCGTCGACGTCGAGCTTGACCATCGCTTCGGAAATCTGCCCACGTCCGCGCCGATCCTCGACCATGACGGTGAAGTCGATCAGCCGGAAGATTGGCTGATAATCCGGCTGGGCGCGATGCAAACGGATCGCTACCGAGGCTTCCGCGCCCTCGAAGACAAAGCCTTCGGATTCGAGATGTTTGATCTCCTCCAGCACCTTGACCGCTTCTTCGCGGCTGACGTCTAGCCCGAATTCCTCGGCTTTGCTGAGCAGATTGCCCTGCCCCGACAGGTCGGAGACGAGAATGCGCATCTCGTTGCCGATCAGCGTCGGATCGATGTGCTGGTAGCTGTTGATGTTGCGGCGCATCGCCGCGACATGGATGCCGCCCTTGTGGGCGAAGGCGCTCTTACCCACGTAGGCAAGGTGATCATCCGGCGCAAGGTTGGCGATCTCGGCGACGGTACGCGCGACGACCGCCAGATGGCGCAGCGAGTCGTCGGGCAGGCAGTCGTAGCCCATCTTCAACTGCAAGTCGGGGATGATGCTGCACAAGTTGGCGTTGCCGCAGCGCTCGCCATAGCCGTTGATCGTCCCCTGCACGTGGGTTGCGCCCGCCTGAATCGCTGCGAGGCTGTTGGCGACGGCGAGTTCGCTGTCGTTGTGCGTATGAATGCCGATCTCGATGTCGGGGAACGCTTCCAGCGCCGCCGTGACGAAGCGCGTGATCTCCCAAGGCAGCGTGCCGCCGTTGGTGTCACAGAGCACGAGCGCATCCGCGCCGCCCTCGACCGCCGCCCGCAGCGTGTCGAAGCCGTACTCGAAATCGAGCTTACAGCCGTCGAAGAAGTGCTCGGCATCGTAGATCACCTCTTTGCCGAGGCTTTTCAGGTAACGCAGGCTGTCGGTGATCATGCGCAGATTCTCGTCCGGCGTCGTTTGCAGCACGTCGGTGACGTGGAGCATCGACGTTTTGCCGACGACCGTCACGACCGGCGTATCGGCATCGACCATCGCGCAAATGCTCGGATCGGTCGCCGGGTCGCTGTTCTTGCGCCGGGTCGAGCCGAAAGCGGCGATCTTGGCGTGCTTGAGCGACATGCGCTTGACCGCTTCGAAGTAGGCGGCATCCTTCGGGTTCGAGCCGGGCCAGCCGCCCTCAATGTAGGCGACGCCAAGGTTGTCGAGCAGTTCGGTGACGCGCAGCTTATCGCTGACCGAAAGCGAGATGCCTTCGCGCTGGGTGCCGTCACGCAGAGTGGTGTCGTAGATGGCTACGGGCATGATCTATTCCTAACTTGTGGTGCAAGGGCGGGTTCTAAACCCGCCCCTACGAATAATCTTCTTAGGCGAGTGTATTGACTCGCGCGGGATGCGAACCTTCATACGTGGCGATCCGGTCGTCAAGGTTCATCAGGTAGCCCAACTGATCGACGCCGTTGAGCAGGCATTCTTTGGAAAAACCGTCAATCGGGAACTTGACCGCGCGTCCATCCGGCAGCGTAATCGTCTGCGCGGCGAGGTCAATCGTCACGCTGGTGGAGGGTCTTCCTGCGCCAAGCTGATCAACTGCTGGTGCGTTTCCTCGTCCACCATGATCGGCAGCAAGCCATTCTTGAGCGAGTTGTTGCGGAAGATGTCGGCGAAATAGGTGCTGACGACCGCCTTGAAGCCCGCCGCCTTGCAGCGCCCACGGCGCGTGTTCGCGCGACGAGCCGCAGCCGAAGTTGTGCCCGCCGATCAGAGATGCGTCGCGTCCTTGATACTCCGGCTGATTGAGCACGAAATCCGGCTTGGGCGATCCGTCGGCGTTGTAGCGCCAGTCGAGAACAGCCCTTGCCCGAGTCCCGCTTTGTCCGTGACCTTGAGGTAGCGCGCCGGGATGATCTGGTCGGTGTCGGTGTCGTTGATCGGCACGGCGACGATTCGCCCGCTAAACGTGTTAATTGGCTCCATTATGCAAGCTCCATGATCATGGTTCTCGGGTCGGTGATCACGCCGTTGATCGCGGTCGCGGCGGCGGTCAGCGGGCTGGCGAGGAACGACCGCCCGCCCTTGCCCTGCCGTCCTTCGAAGTTGCGGTTGCTGGTGCTGACGGCATACTGCCCCGGCTGAAGCTGATCGCCGTTCATGGCGATGCACATCGAGCAGCCCGCCTCGCGCCACTCGGCACCGGCTTCGCGGAAAATGCGGTCGAGACCTTCGGCTTCCGCCTGCTTCTTGACCTGCTGCGAACCGGGCACGACCATCATACGCACGCCTTCAGCGACCTTGCGCCCCTCAATGAACTTCGCCGCCTCGCGCAGATCGCCGATCCGCGAGTTGGTGCAGCTACCGATGAACACCACGTCCACCGGCTTGCCCAGCAACGGCTGACCGGGCTGCAAGTCCATGTAGCGGAGCGCCTTGTCGAGCGCCAGTTTCTCGCTGACGTCGCTCAGCCGATCCGGGTCAGGTACGCGCGCGGTGATCGGCATCCCCATGCCGGGGTTCGTCCCGTAGGTGATCATGGGCACGAGATCGTCGGCGTCGAGCACGACTTCGCTGTCGAAGACCGCGCCGTCGTCGGTCGGCAGCTGCCGCCACGCCTCGACCGCGCGGTCGAAGTCGGCACCCTTGGGCGCATACGGACGCCCTGCTACCCACTCGAAAGTCGTCTCATCCGGCGCGATCATGCCCGCCCGCGCGCCGCCTTCAATCGACATGTTGCAGATCGTCATGCGCCCTTCCATCGGCAGCGCGCGGATCGCCTCGCCCATGTACTCGAAGACGTAGCCCGTCCCGCCGCCGATGCCGATCTTGGCGATGATGGCGAGGATGATGTCTTTTGCCGTCACACCCTCGTGCAAGGCGGCTGTTGACCCGCACCGCCATCGTCTTGGGCTGGTTCTGGAGCAGCGTTTGCGTCGCCAAGACGTGGGCGACTTCGCTCGTGCCGATGCCGAACGCCAGCGCGCCGAACGCGCCGTGCGTGCTGGTGTGGCTGTCGCCGCAGACGATGGTCATGCCCGGCTGGGTCAACCCCTGTTCCGGTCCGATCACGTGGACGATGCCCTGATTCTTGGTGCCGAGGTCGTAGAGCGGAATGCCGAAATCGGCGCAGTTCTTGCGCATCACGTCCAGCTGAGCAATCGCCATCGGATCCACCACCGGGATGATCCCGGCGGCATTGCGCGGCGTCGTCGGCGTGCTGTGATCCATCGTCGCCATGGTGCGATCCGGGCGGCGGACTTTCAGCCCACGCTCACGAAGCTGCGTAAACGCCTGCGGTGACGTGACCTCGTGGACGAGGTGCAGGTCGATGTAGAGCACCGCTGGCAGGTCGTCCGTCTGCGGACGTACCAGATGGTTATTCCAGACTTTCTCGAATAGGGTTTGCGGTTGCGTCATGGTGTCTCCCACTAAAACTTGCTGTGTGTTTGGACTCACTTATCGTATCGTGTCCGTAGGGGCGGGTTTGAAACCCGCCCCTACAACATTGGTTTACCCTTACTTGATCCCGACCGTCGCGGCTTCGCCTTCCGGCTGATTCTCGCCGTAGCCGACGACCGCCAACATCCGGTTGACCGCCGCCAAATAGGCTTTGACGCTGGCGACGACGATATCGCTGTGCGCGCCGTAGCCGCCGAACGACCGCGCGCCCTCCGGCGTCGCGATGCGGACGGTCACTTCGCCGAGCGCGTCGATCCCCTCAGTGACGCTGTGGACACTGTACTCGATCAGCGTGTTGGGGCAGTTGACGATGGCGTCGACGGCTTGGAAACAGGCATCGACGGGACCCTTGCCTACTGCCGCGTGGACGAAGACGTCTCCGTCGGCGTTGCTCATCTTGGCGGTGGCGGTCGGCATCCCCATCGTCCCGCAGGTGACTTGAATGTCGTCCAGCTTGAAGAACTCCTGCGGCTTGTGCAGTTCGTCCGCCATCAGCGCCTCAAGGTCGGCGTCGGTGACGTTCTTCTTGGCGTCCGCCAAATCCTTGAAGCGGGCGAAGACCAAATTGAGCGCGTCGCCGTCGAGTTGATAGCCCAGTTCTTCAAGACGAATTCGGAGCGCATGACGCCCGCTGTGTTTGCCCAGCACCAGCCGACTCTGCGTCCAGCCGACGCTCTCGGCGGTCATGATCTCGAAGGTGCTGGCGTGCTTGAGCATCCCATCTTGGTGGATGCCCGCTTCGTGAGCGAAGGCGTTCGCGCCGACAATCGCTTTGTTCGCCTGCACGTGCATCCCGGTGTAGTTGCTAACCATCCGGCTGGTCTTGACGATTTCGCGCGTGTTGATATTCGTTTGCAGATGATAGAACGGCGACCGCGTGTGCAGCGCCATCACGACTTCTTCAAGGCTGGTATTACCCGCCCGCTCGCCGATGCCGTTGATGGTCACCTCGACCTGCCGCGCGCCGCCGAGCACGCCCGCGAGCGTGTTGGCGGTTGCCATGCCGAGATCGTTATGGCAGTGTACCGACCAGACGACTCCGCTGCCTTTGCCCGCACCCGGCGTTTCGGCAATCAAACTCGCAATCGTCTCCTGCCACTCTTCCGGCGTGACGTAGCCGACCGTATCGGGGATATTGAGCGTGGTCGCGCCGCACTCGACCGCCAGCGAACAGACCTGCACCAGAAATGCCGGATCGGTGCGTCCGGCGTCCATCGGGCTGAATTCCACGTCGTCACACAGGCTGCTCGCCAGCGTGACCATCTCGCGGATGCGATCCAGCGCCTCCTGCTGGGTCATGTTGGTGATGTGCGTCAGGTGAAATTCGGACGTGCCCAAGAAGGTATGGATCCGCGGATGCGCCGCGTCCTTGACGCCTTCCCACGCGGTGCGGATGTCGTTCTCGACGCAGCGCGACAAGCCGCAGATGGTCGGACCGTCTTCGGTGCCGACTTCGCGGGCGATGCGCTGTACCGCCGCCAAATCGTCGGGCGACGCCGCCGGGAAACCCGCCTCGATAATGTCGACGCCCAAACGCGCCAACTGCCGCGCAATCTCTAGTTTTTCGGCGCTGCTGAGGGTCGCGCCGGGGCTTTGCTCGCCGTCCCGCAGCGTGGTGTCAAAGAATAGGACGGTGTTTTCGTCAGTTACTCGTGCTGCCATGATGGAGGTATCCTCTCATAATCAAATCAATGGTCGAGGCGCTGCTAAGCTCGGTAAGACCATCCTCGGTCAAGAGAATCACCCCCTTCCGCAACTACGCCTGCTACATCATCGTCCATTTCTTTACCCTGTCACCTGATAGGTGGTCTGCAAGCTCTCGACGTGGTGGAGCACGTGTCCCGCCATAATATAGAGGCACGCCCGCACGCTCAACGGATTACCGCTGGCAACTCCACGACGGATCATGTCCCCTTCGCGAAACGCACCAAAACAAATCACGTTCCCTTGCCGCTGCGCCGCGAATTCGTCCAACAGATTGATAAGGGAGCGCGCGTTGAAGTCGGTCGCGCGGACGTAATCATCCTGCTCGAAGCCCGGCAGCGGCGTGGTGTCACCGCGCGCGATTCGCAGCCCGCGATAGGCAAAGATGCGTTCGGTGTCGTTGATATGCCCGATCACCTCTTTGATGCTCCACTCACCGGGCGCGGGACGGGCATTTGACTGTTCCTCGCCGACGTTCGCCAACAGCGCACGCAGGTCGTCCGGCTGGCGGCTCAGCAGCGCGAAAACATCGCTGCCGACCGGGATGCGCTGGACGTAACCCGCCGCATAAGCGGCGTATTCGTCGGATTGCGGGCGCGCGATGATCACGGCTAGTTTTCCTGCTTGATGTGCTTGGCGTGCAGGAAGGGCATCATGTCGCGCAGTTCAGCGCCGACCTTTTCGATCAGCAGGTCGTGTTCCTGCTGGCGGCGCGGCTTGAAGTTCGGGCGACCATTTTCGTTCTCGGCGATCCATTCTTTAGCAAACTTGCCGCTCTGGATGTCGGCGAGCACGCCGGCGTAGAACTCCTTGACCTGCTCCTCGACCTGATCGCCAATCGTGTAGCCGCCGTACTCGGCGGTATCGCTGACGCTGTACCACATGTAGCTCATGCCGCCTTCGTACATCAGGTCGACGATCAGCTTGAGTTCGTGCATACACTCGAAGTAAGCGATCTCCGGCTGATAGCCCGCCTTGACGAGCGTCTCGAAAGCTGAGCGTACTAAGGCGGTCACGCCGCCGCAGAGGACGGTCTGTTCGCCGAACAGGTCGGTTTCGGTCTCTTCCTTGAAGGTAGTCTCGATCACACCGGCGCGCGTGCCACCGATGCCCTTGGCATAAGCTAAGGCGAGCGCCTTGGCGTTGCCGGTCGCGTCCTGCTCTACTGCAATCAAGCAAGGCGTGCCCGCGCCTTCGGTGAAGACTTCGCGGACGCGATGACCCGGCGCTTTCGGCGCGATCATGCTAACGTCGACGTCGGCGGGCGGAACAATCGTCTTATAGTGAATGTTGAAGCCGTGCCCGAACATGAGCATCATACCGGGGCGGAGATACGGCGCAATCGAGTCAGCGTAAATCTTCGCCTGCATCGTGTCCGGCGTCAGGATCATGACAATGTCGGCGGCTTTGGTTGCATCGGCGACGCTCATGACTTGCAGCCCGTCAGCTTCGGCTTTGGCACGACTCTTGCTGCCTTCATGCAGCCCAACGATCACCTTGCAACCGCTGTCCTTCAAGTTCTGAGCGTGCGCGTGTCCTTGGCTACCATAACCGATAACCGCAATCGTCTTGCCATCGAGCAGCGAAAGATCGGCGTCCTTGTCGTAGTAAAGTGTTGCCATAAAGCCCTATTCTCCAGTGTGATAGAAATTGGTCGTTACGGAGCAGCGCTCCGGTGGTTCATGATAAAGGTAGTGCGCATCGAGCGGGGCGCACAGCCGTGCGCCCCTACTTGGTACTCTGTACTGTTATTACACGCTGTAGACCTGATAGCTGCCGTTCGCCGTCGCCGGGACGACCGGCTCGTAGGTCGAGTCGAGGATGCGCGTCCCGCGTCCCATCGCCACGACGCCCGCGCGCACCATTTCGACGATGCCAATCGGCTTGAGTTCTTCGATCAAGGCTTCGATCTGTTCCGGCTGCGCGGTCATCTCGACAATCGCCACTTCGGGACCGATGTCCACGATGCGCGCCTGATAGTGCTCGCAGAGCAGCGTCAAGCTGTTACGCGAGTCGGCGTCATTCGAGCGCACCTTGATCAGGGCGAGGTCGCGGGCAACGTGCGGCTCTTGCGAGACTTCGGCAACCTCAATCACGTTGATCAGCTTGAACAGGTTCGACGTAATCCGGTGCGCGTCGATGCGGGTCGCGTCGACGACAATCGTCATCCGCGAGATGTGTTCCTTGTGCGTTCGCCCGACGGTGAGACTATCGACGTTGAAGTTGCGGCGGCGGAACAAGCTGGCGACGCGGTTGAGGACACCGGGCTTGTTTTCGACTAACGCCACCAGAATGTGCTTTTTAGGCTGAGTCTGCTCCGCCATTATTGCTGCTCCTTGACACTTGCTTCACCCGGCTTGGGGCGGCGAATCATCTGGTCGAGGTCTGCGCCCGCCGGAACCATCGGATAAACAATTTCCTGCCGCTCGACCATAAACTCGATCAGGGCGGGACCGTCGACGCTGCGCGCGAAATTGACCGCTTCCTCAAGCTGATCGCGGCTGGTGACGCGCATCGCCGGAATGCCGTAAGCATCCGCCAGCTTGACAAAATCGGGTGTGACCATCGGGGTCGCGTGGTAGCGCTCCTCGTAGAAAAATTCCTGCCACTGGCGCACCATGCCCAAGTAGTTGTTGTTGATGATGGCGATGTTGATGTTGACGTTTTCCTGCTTCGCCGTCGCCAACTCGCAGAGGGTCATCTGAAAGCCGCCATCGCCGACAATCGCCCAGACTTCTTCGTCAGGGCGACCGAACTTCGCGCCAATCGACGCCGGAAGCCCGAAACCCATCGTCCCCGCGCCGCCGCTGGTGATCAGAGTCGCCGGGCGCTGGTGCGGGTAATACTGCGCCTCGACCATCTGATGCTGCCCCACGTCGGTGACGGTGATCGCCTCGCCATTGGTGAAGCGCCACAGGTCGTTGATCACCTGCGCGCTGAGCAGCTTCGCGCCGCCGTCCTGATGGATGATGTCGCGCTCGTCGGCGTCTTCCTGCCAGTCGCGGATGCGATTGAGCCATTCGGGATGGCTGATCGTTTCGATCCCCGGCAGCAGTTGATCGAGCACCGTCCGCAGGTCGCCGACGATGCCGACGTCGACTTTCACGTTCTTGTTGATCTCAGAGGCGTCGATGTCGACGTGGATTTTCTTGGCTTTGGTGGCGTAGGTTTTGAGGTTGCCAGTCACGCGGTCGTCGAAGCGCATCCCCAGCGCGATCAGCAGGTCGGCTTCTTGAATGGCGTAGTTGGATGCTGCCTCGCCGTGCATTCCCATCATGCCCAGCGTCAGCGGGTGATTTTCGGGCAGCGCGCCTTTGCCGAGCAGCGTCAGCGCGACGGGGATTTGCGCCCGTTCCGCCAGTTCTTGAAGCTGCTGCATCGTGTTCGACATCATGATGCCGTGCCCCGCCAGAATCACCGGGCGTTGCGCTCGGTTGATCAAGTCGAGCGCGGTCTGGACATCCTGTTCGTCGGCGTGCTGGGGCGGATGATAGCCCGGCAGGCGAATCTCACCTTCAGGATAGACGAATTCGATCTTTTCGTTCTGAACGTCCTTGGGAATGTCGATCAGCACGGGACCCGGTCGCCCGGTTCGCGCGATGTAGAAAGCTTCGCGCATGATATAGGGCAATTCGTGAACGTCCATCACCAGATAGTTGTGCTTGGTGACCGGCAGTGAGACGCCGGTCACATCGGTTTCCTGAAAGGCATCCGAGCCAATCGCGCCGCGGGTGACCTGCCCGGTGATACAGACAATCGGCGACGAGTCCATCATCGCCGTCGAAATCCCGGTGATGAGATTGGTCGCGCCCGGTCCGCTGGTCGCAATCGCCACGCCGACTTTGCCGCTCGCCCGCGCGTAGCCGTCCGCCATGTGCGCTGCGCCCTGCTCGTGGCGCACCAGCACGTGGTGAATCTGGGGATACCTCGTCATCGCATCGTAGGTCGGCAGAATCGCGCCGCCCGGATACCCAAAAATCACGTCCACGCCTTCACGAAGAAGGCATTCCATCACAATTTCAGCACCGCTCAACAACATGGGATTTAATCCTAGTCTCCGGGTTCAGTCTGCCGCACGAGTGTCAACCAGCCGTGTTTGTCTTCTTTTTGCCCCGCCGTGATGGCGAAGAATTCGTCCTGTACCGCCTTGGTGACCGGTCCGCGAGATCCGCTGCCGATCTGCATCCGGTCGACCGAGCGGATCGGTGTGACTTCGGCTGCCGTCCCGGTGAAGAAGATCTCGTCGGCGATGTAGAGCAGGTCGCGCGGGATCGGCTCTTTGACGACGGTGTAGCCGAGGTCCTTCAACAGCGTGACAATCGTGTCGCGTGTAATCCCCATCAAGATCGACGAGCCAAACGCCGGTGTAAAGACCGTGCCGTTGTAGACGACGAAGACGTTCTCGCCCGCACCCTCGCTGACCTGACCACTGTAGTCGAGGGCAATTCCCTCATTGAAGCCATTGTCGTGGGCTTCCATGCTGATGAACTGGCTGTTGACGTACTGCCCGCCAATTTTCGCCAGCGATGCGCCCGTATCAGGCGCGAGCCGCCGCCACGAACTGACCTGCACATCGACGCCCTGCTCAATCGCTTCGGCGCCGAGATAGCGTCCCCACTCCATCGTGAAGATCACGGCGTCAACCGGATTCTTGCGCCCTTCGACGCCGAGCGGTCCCGCGCCGCGAAAGATCAGCGGGCGAATGTAGCAGGAGTCGTGTCCGTTGCGGCGGATCGTTTCGAGGATCGCCTCGTTGAGCTGATCTTCGCCGAACGGGACGTTCATCCGCGCGATCTTGGCGGAGTTGACTAAGCGCCGCGTGTGATCTTGTAAGCGGAATACGCCGGGTCCCTGCGGCGTCGCGTAGGCGCGGACACCTTCGAATACGCTCGACCCGTAGTGCAGCGCGTGAGTGGTGACGTGTACCGTCGCGTCTTCCCACTTGACGAATTCACCATTTTTCCAAATCCATTCAGCAGCCATAGTCTCTCCTAATCAAAAATAAAACGCGCTTTCCCGGTTGAGCATCTACTCGTCGCTGCGGTTGTAGATGTCGGAAAGCGCGTCGTGTGTGGGGCGCTGGTCTTCACTGTCAAAAGACGGGCGACTCGGCTCGTCATGCGACATACGCTGATATGGCTCCGTCCATGGACTGGTCGGGCGCGGTTGAGCGCTGCTCCGGGCAGCAAAATCATCCTGCTGGTTAGTCGAATTGTCTGGATTCATCCCACGCCACTCCATAAAAAAAGCCCCCGTGCTTGGGGGCTTTGTCACTTCCGATGTTTCAGTCTTCCGCGCACACCCAAGCCGTCATTGATCGCTACTAATAAGTACGATTACGCTAATAAGGCTAAGGCTTAGGATCGAGCTGCGCAGAGACATGAGTTTGGGCTGACTTATCTTAATCTACCGAAACATTACCATCAAGCGTAACCACTATCACCAAAGGTGTCAACCCTTCACGACAACTTGGCATAAAGTTCGTATACTCTGGTTGTGATAGTTTGTGCAGACAGCATAAGTCACTGGTCAGGCGCGGTCAGCGAGCCATCCCCGCGCGGCGTCGATCTGGCGGCGCACCGCGTCGGGCGCAGTGCCACCATCAGCGCGGCGTCGCGCCACTGATGCGCTAAAGTCGAACACCTCGGTCAC
Source organism: uncultured Chloroflexia bacterium (assembly GCA_963826685.1). Taxonomy (GTDB): domain Bacteria; phylum Chloroflexota; class Anaerolineae; order Aggregatilineales; family Phototrophicaceae; genus Flexifilum. The sequence continues at coordinate 1,367,600 of CAWGYC010000017.1, forward strand.
GTCATCCGCGAACAGATCGGACAGCCCACGCAAAGAGACAAGCGACAGATCGGTCAGCTTGACGCCCTGCTCCGCCGCCAGCACGACCGCTCGCCCGGCGACGCCGTGCGCCTCGCGGAACGGCATCCCGCGCTTAACGAGATAGTCGGCTAAGTCGGTCGCCAGCATGTCGGGATCGAGCGCGGCGCTCATTTTATCCGGGTTGAGCTTGAGCGTGCGGATGATCGCCGTGATCACGGGCAGCAGCAGCGTCAGCGTATCGACCGAATCGAACAGGGCTTCCTTATCTTCCTGCAAATCCTTGTTATACGAACTCGGCAAGCCCTTGAGCGTCGCCAGCAGACCGGTCAGATTGCCGATCAAGCGTCCCGCTTTGCCGCGCGCCAACTCCATCGGATCGGCGTTGCGCTTCTGCGGCATGATGCTCGACCCGGTGCTGTAACGATCATTGAGCGTGATGTAGCCGAATAATGGATTGCTGTAGATGACCACGTCCTCGGCGAGGCGGCTTAGGTGGATGCCGGTCAGCGCCAGCGCGAACAGCGTCTCGGCGACGAAATCACGGTCGCTGACGGCATCAAGGCTGTTTTGACTATGCGTATCGAAGCCGAGCGCCGCCGCCAGCGCCGCCCGATCCACGTCAAAGGGCGTGCCCGCCAGCGGTCCCGCCCCCAGCGGCGAGACGTTCATGCGCCGCCGGGCGTCGGTTAGCCGCTCGTCGTCGCGCGTTAGCATCCAGAAGAAGCTCATCAGCCAATGCCCCGCCGTGATCGGCTGGGCGGGCTGAACGTGGGTATAGCCGGGCATCAAGGTCTCGACGTGCGCCGAAGCGGTTTCGACCAGCGCAGTTTGCAAACCGTGAAGCAGGACACGCAGATCGTCAATCGCGCTCATTACCCACAGGCGAAAGTCAGTCGCGACCTGATCGTTGCGGCTGCGCCCGGTATGGAGTTTGCCGCCGACCGCACCGACGATCTCGGTCAGGCGGCGTTCGACCGCCGTGTGGATGTCCTCGTCAGTGGGCTTGATCGCGGCTGTTCCTGCTTCAATCTCGGCGAGTACCTGTTTCAGCCCATCGACCAGCATCTCGGCTTCCGCCGCCGTGATCACACCGGCGTCGGCGATGGCGCGCGCATAGGCGATGCTGCCCTGAATGTCCTGCCGGTACAGCCGCTTGTCAAAGCGGATGCTGTCTTGCAGCGCCCGCAGATCGTCGTCCGTCGGCTCGCTGAACCGTCCACCCCATAAGCTCATGTGCTGGTGTCTCCTGAGAGAAGCGGTCAGCTTTCAGCTATCAGCCGTCAGCCAACGACCAAAGCTGATAGCTGATTGCCGACCGCTGAAAGCTAATCGCGCTTGAACTTGCTATAGTCCGGCTGGCGATAGCGGCTCTTGCCGCCGCCATCGATACCGAGGAGCGCCTCGACCTTCATCGGCAGACCGAACAATTGAATGAAGCCCTCGGCGTCCTGCTGATTGTAGACGTCCTCTTCGCCGAAGGAGGCGTAATCCTCGCGGTAGAGGCTGTGGGGACTCTTGCGTCCGGCGATAATCACGTTGCCCTTATACAGCTTGAGCCGCACCGTGCCGCTGACGTTCTCTTCGGTCACGTTGACGAAGGCGTCGAGCGCTTCGCGCAGACGGGTGTACCACAAGCCGTTATAGACCAACTCGGCGTACTTGACCGAGAGGATGTCCTTGTAGTGGAGCGTGTTCTTGTCGAGCGTGATGCTTTCGAGCGCTTGATGCGCCCGATGGAGCAGCGTGCCGCCGGGGGTCTCATAAACGCCGTGACTCTTCATGCCGACCAGCCGGTTCTCGACCAGATCGATCCGCCCGATGCCATTCGCAGCGGCGAGCTTGTTCAGCTTGATGAACAGGTCAACCGCAGGCAGCTTCTCGCCATTGACCGCGACCGGAACGCCCTGCTCGAACTCGACTTCGACGTACTGCGGCTCGTCCGGCGCGTTCTCCGGGCTGACCGAAATCTTGTACATCTCTTCTTCCGGCTCCAGCCAAGGGTTCTCCAGCGGACCGCCTTCGTGGCTCAGGTGATAGAGGTTACGGTCGCGGCTGTAGATCGACTTGAGCGTGCTGGTCACCGGGATGTTGAACTCCTCGGCATAGGCGAGCGCATCCTCGCGCGAGCGGATGTCCCACTCACGCCAAGGCGCGATCACCTTGAGCTTGGGGTTGAGCGCCATCACCGTGACTTCGAAGCGCACCTGATCGTTGCCCTTGCCGGTGCAGCCGTGCGCGATGGCATCCGCGCCTTCAATTTCGGCAATGTCGACGAGGTGCTTGGCGATCAACGGGCGGGCGAACGACGTTCCCAGCAGATACTCGCGCTCGTAGACCGCGCCCGCCTTCATCGTCGGGTAAACAAAATCGTTCAGGAATTCCTCGCGCAAGTCGCGGATATAGAGCTTGCTCGCGCCCGATGCCAGCGCCTTTGCTTCCAGCCCGTCGAGTTCTTCCTCTTGACCAAGATCAGCCGTGAAGCAGATGATCTCGCAGTTGTACTGATCTTTCAACCAGTGGACAATCACCGACGTATCCAACCCGCCGCTGTACGCCAGTACGACCTTCTTGACTTCTTTTTTCGGCATCGTGATTTAACTCCTGAGTAAACAAAAAGACCCCGAACAGTTCGGGGTCAGTGTATCCACAACACTTGGCTCATGCGCCTAGATCACAACATCCCCGAACCAACTTTGGTTACGGCGACGACGGATACGGCGGTAAAACGGCGCAGGTTTCAGCATGATGGGCATAAGGATAACCGATGTTAAGCAGATGTCAAGCACCACTGCCGAACCATCACAACGTCGTATCGGGCGCATTCTCGAACAAAGCATTCAGGCGAAAGCTAATCGACGGCAAGCAGGCAAAATGAACGACGTCTTTCCCTGCAAATAGGGACGCTTCGCCAAAATCACCCGGCTCACGGAGCGTATACAGCCGCAGCGACCGCGCCAGTGGATCGATCACTGCGTATTCGGGAACACCTGCCCGCGCGTAAGCCTCTAGCTTGACGCCTTCATCGTAGGCACGGCTTCCCGGCGACAACACTTCGGCGATTAAGTCGGGCACGCCATGAATGCGTCCATCATGGATCATGCCGATATTTTCGTTGAGGATGATCAAGAAATCTGGCTGTACCGGATCACAATGCGGCATCAGCACACCAATTGGAGCAAGGGCTATATGTGCCAGATGCTGCACTTTTGCAGGTGATCCTATAAGATCGTAGAGATTCTGAATAATGGACTGGTGAAAAAAGCTCGGCGCAGTCGTCATGTAGAGCACCCCATCGATGATTTCATAGCGATTGTCATCTGCGCCCAGCGTCTCCCAATTCGCATACGTCCATTCGCCTTGAGGCGGTCCCTTGACGGCGACGGCTGCATCGCCCGGTATCACGAGTGTTGTCATGACTCGACTCCCAATCTCATCGACATTCTCATTTTACCCGATCTGCGGCACCATCGCACGGTGACGCTCGACCAGCGCCATCAGGTGATAGAGCAGGCGCTCGACCTGTCCGGGCGTGCTGTGCTTGCCCAAGACAAAGCGCATCTGCCCCATCAGGCGGTCAGGATCGACGCCCAGCGCTGTCAGAACGTGGCTCGGTTCCTGCTGCCCGGTCGTGCAAGCGCTGCCACCACTCGCACCGATGCCGACTTCGTTCAGATCGAGCAGGATCGAGTCGCCATTCAAGCCGCGCAGGGCGAAACTAGTATGCCCTGCCAAGCGTTCGGTCGGATGTCCGGTCAGCGCCGCCTCAGGGATCAGCGCCAGCACACGCTCGATCAACTGATCGCGCAGCGGCGTCAACTTAGCGACGGTCCCGGCGCGCTCGGCTTCGGCGAGACGCAGCGCCTCTGCCAACCCGACAATCAGCGGCACCGGCTCAGTACCGGATCGGCGATGCGCCTGCTGCCGACCACCGACGATCTGCGGTTTGAGCGGCACGGCGCGGCGCGCGTAGAGCACGCCGATCCCTTTGGGACCGTAGAACTTGTGCGCCGACAGGCTCAGCAAGTCCACGTTGAGCGCTTGCACGTCGAGCGGCAGCAGCCCCGGCGCTTGAACGGCATCGACGTGAAACGGAATCCGCCGCTGCTTGAGTTCCGCACCAATTTCCACAATCGGGTTGACCGTGCCGACTTCGTTGTTGGCGTAGATCACGCTGACGAGGATCGTGTCGTCGCGCAGCGCGGCAGCCACCTGCTCGGCGGAGACACGCCCATACTGATCGACCGGCAGAAAGGTCACGTCGAAGCCTTCGTCGGCGAGTTCTCGCGCGACGTCGAGGACAGCGTGATGTTCAGTTGATGTCGTGATGATGTGCTTGCCGCGCCCCCGCCCAGCCAGCGCTGCTGCGACGCCACGCAGCGCCAGATTATCGCTCTCGGTGCCGCCGCTGGTGAAAATGACCTCGCTTGGCGCGCAGTTGAGCACCCCGGCGACGGTTTCGCGCGCGTCGTTGAGCGCGGCGGCAGCACGTTTGCCCGCTTGGTGCAAACTCGACGGATTGCCGAAATCTTCCGTCCAGTGGGGCAGCATCGCCGCGACGACGCGCGGATCAGTCGGCGTGGTCGCGCTGTGGTCGAAATAGATGAAGTCGTCAGACATTGCCATTACCTTATCGCTCAATTGGGCGCAGCGCGCTGCGCCCCTACGTCTTGCTAGCTATCCACCAGTTTGAACGCAACCTCGATGTCCCACTTGGTCTTGCGCGGCTCAACTTTGGGATCGGTCAAGAACCGCTCGTAGCGACAGCGGAAGTTATCACCCTTGTCGGTGTCCCAGCGATCAACGGGAACAGCATTGGCGCGCACCCACTCGACTAGTGCTTTATTGCCTTGGTAGCCGCCGCCCGAATAGATCAGGCTGGCATAGCGACCAGCAGGCAGCACGTCGGCGATCACGCGCTCATCGGCTCGGCTCAGCAGCGCTGGCATCGACCGGAAGCCCATAGGCGACGTCCATCTCGCCCTTCATGTCGATGACGTGGTAGCGCAGCAGCGGCGATCCGTTCGGCACGATAGCTTGTGCCTTGAACCAGCGCTCCAATTCTTTCTGGATGATTCCCACCTGCTTGAACATGCCCGCAAACGGTGTCTGGATGCGGATGCCCAGATAGGGCATTTCCGGGCGTTGGTCGATGACCGGATCGCTATGCTTGTTGACGTTCTTCGCCATGCGCTATTCCTCCATCACTGGGCTTTGCAGTGATATGACAACCATCCCACCAAGCGTGACGCAAACCGTCTAGCGGCGCATCAACACATCCTGCACGACCGCCACCTGCGCCGGGTCGTCCTGCGAGACATCGTCGGCGCGATAGTGCGTCCCCCGGCTGAAATGATTGCGCTGCGCCGCAAATGCGACCGTCCGCGCTGCCTGTACCGAGTTGCGCAAGCCGATCAGCGCGTCGTTCAAGCGGGCGCTGCGGTAGAACATCTCGATCTCGTGCATCAGGTGACGCAGTTCGCGTTCAGCGCGGGCGAGACGCTCCTCGGTGCGGATCAGCCCGACGTAGTGCCACATCACGTTGCGGACAGTGGTCATGTCGCCTTCGAGCAGTGCCGGATCGGGGTCGTTGTCACCGAGATAGACCCATTCCGGCACGCGGTCGAAGCTGATCGGGTCGCTCGACTGCGTCAGGATGTCGCGCGCCGCCCGGTCACCCCAGACCAAGCCCTCTAGCAAACTGGTGCTGGCGAGCCGATTGGCGCCGTGCAGCCCGGTACAACTGACCTCGCCGACGGCATAGAGTCCGGCGAAATCGGTGCGTCCCCAGTCGTCAACCAGCACGCCACCGCAGAAGTAATGTGCCGCCGGGACAACCGGGATCGGCTCGGCGGTCGGGTCAATGCCGTAAGGCGCGGTCGTCTCGATCAACTGCGGGAAGCGCTCGCGGATGTAAGCGGGATCGTGTTTGCTGGCGATGTCGAGGTAGACGTGCTCGTAGCCGTGTTCGAGCATCTCCATGTGAATGGCGCGAGCCACCACGTCGCGCGGAGCGAGTTCCTTCCAGACCGGATCGTAGCGCTGCATGAACGGCTCGCCGTGCGGGTCGAGCAGCCCCGCGCCTTCGCCGCGCACCGCCTCGCTGATCAGCAGATTAGGCGCGCCGCGCACGCTAAGCGTGGTCGGGTGGAACTGGACGTACTCCGCGTTGACGATCCGTGCTCCCGCGCGCCACGCCATCGCCAAGCCATCGCCACGCGCGCCCTTAGGGTTGCTGGTGTTGCGGTAAAGCTGTCCCAAGCCGCCGGTCGCCAGAATGGTCTGTGCCGCCAGCACGCGCACGATCTCTTTACGCTGGCGGTCGAGCACGTAAGCGCCGTGACAGGTCATCGGCGCGTAGGCGTCGAGCGGATCGAGCGAGTGATGCGGGAAGGTGATCAGGTCAACGGCGGTGTGATCGGTCAGCAGGGTGACGTTGGGACGATCCATCAGCGTCGCCAGCAGTTGAACCATGATCGCGTTGCCGGTCTTGTCGCCGACGTGAACGATCCGCCGGGTGCTGTGGGCGGCTTCCAGCCCGTAGACCAGCTCGTCGGACTGATCGCGGTCGAAGTTGACGCCGCAGCGGTCGATCAGCACCTCGTCCACGAGGCGCGGTCCTTCCTCCGCGAGGATACGCGCCGCGCGCGGCGAACTCAGCCCGGCACCGGCGTGCAAAATGTCTTTGACCAGCAGGTCGGGTGAGTCGTCTAAGCCGCGCGTGACAATCCCGCCCTGCGACCAGCCGGTGTTGCTCTGAACGGCGTCGGGCGCGCGGGTGATGATGGTGATGTGCTGGTTGGGGTCGTCGCTGAGGCGCAGCGCCGCCGTCGCCCCGGCGATGCCGCAGCCAATGATCAAGGTGTTGGTGCGAATGTCGTTCATTTGGGGATCGCCAGCATCCGGTCGAGGGCGAGCTTAGCGCCGCGCGCCACCTCATCCGGCACGGTGATCTGGTTGATCACCCGCCCCTCGACCAAGTTTTCCAATACGTTTGCCAAGTCCAACGGGCTGACGCGGTACATGGTGCTGCACAAGCACGAAAACGGCGACAGCAGCGTGATGAATTTGTCGGGGAACTGCTCCTTCAGCCGGTTGACGAGATGAATCTCGGTGCCGATTGCCCACTTTGAGCCAGCGGGCGCGGCGGCGATCTGCTTGATGATGTAGGCGGTCGAGCCAACGTAATCGGCTTTAGTCGACCACTTCCAGCGCGCATTCGGGATGGACGATCACGTTGATGTCGGGGTGATGCTGCCGCCAGAGGTCGACGTGTTCGGGGCGGAACTGCTGATGCACACTGCAATGTCCCTGCCAGAGGATGATGCGCGCATTCAAAATCTGCGCGTCGGTCAGCCCGCCGAAGGGTTTATAGGGGTTCCAGAGCACCATCTGGTCCAGCGGGATGCCCATCCCCTTGCCGGTGTTGCGACCGAGATGCTGGTCGGGGAAGAAGAATACTTTTTCGCGCTGCGCGAACGCCCAGTCGAGCGCGCCGCGCGCATTGGACGAGGTGCAGACCGTCCCGCCGCGATCACCGACGAAGGCTTTGAGATTCGCCGCGCTGTTCATGTAAGTGATCGGCATGACTTGCCCCGTCGGATCGTCGCCCAGCACCTGTTCGAGTTCATCCCACGCCGTCAGCACTTGTTCGAGATTCGCCATGTCCGCCATGCTGCATCCGGCTTGCAGGTTGGGCAGAATCACGACCTGATCGGCGCGTCCGAGCACCGCCGCGCTTTCCGCCATGAAATGAACGCCAGCAAAGACGATGTACTTGGCGCTAACTTTCGCGCCCTCCTTGCAGAGCTGGTAGCTGTCGCCCTGAAAATCGGCGAACTGGACGACCTCGTCGCGCTGATAGTGATGTCCCAGAATCACGACCTGATCGCCAAGCGTCGCGCGGGCGCGCTTGATGCGCTCAACCGCAGCTTCCTCCTGCTCGATCAGCGTCGTGGCTTGATCGACCGTCATTTCTACCGCTGGAGTGTTCACCGCCATCGCTTACCCTTCCCGTCCAATCGGCATGAGGTGCATCGAGAGATCGAGCGCGGGCGCGGAGTGGGTCAGCGCGCCAACGCTGATGAAATCGACGCCAGTTTCGGCAACCGCCCGCACCCGCTCCAGCGACATGTTGCCACTTGCTTCCAGCGGCACGCGACCGGCGGTCAGCTTGACCGCCGCATTCAAATCAGCGAGATTCATGTTGTCCAGCAGAATGCGATCCACTCGGCAAGCGAGCGCGGTTTGCAGTTCCAGCAGCGACCGTACCTCGATCTCGATAGGCAGGTCGCGCGCGTCAGGATCGATTCGCACCGCCGTGACCGCCGCCGTGATCCCGCCCGCCGCGTCGATATGGTTGTCCTTGATTAGCACCATGTCGTACAAGCCCATCCGGTGATTCGCGCCGCCGCCCATGCGCACAGCGTATTTTTCGAGGATACGCCAACCGGGAGTTGTCTTGCGGGTGTCGAGGATGACGGCTTTGGTTCCGGCGACAGCTTCGACGTATTTCGCCGTCAGCGAGGCGATCCCGCTCAAGTGCTGTAAGAAGTTGAGCGCGACCCGCTCGCCGGTCAGCACCGAGCGCCCTGCCCCACTCACATCACAAATGCCGTGTCCCGCCCCAACGTGAGCGCCATCTCTGACGCGGGGGCGCACCACGATAGCGGGGTCAATCTGGCGATAAACCGCCGCGACGATCTCCACCCCGGCGATCACGCCCGGCTGCTTCGCCGTGATCTGCGCATGAATCCGCCCCGCCGCGGGGATCGTCGCTTTGCTGGTCACGTCGCCGCGCGTACCCAAGTCCTCGGCGAGCGCCAAGCGGACAAACTGATCGATCACAGTTTCCAAGCACAGCCCCTTAGTGTTGTTTATACACTAATTCATTCGATAAATAGAGAGCGCCAAATCTGCGCCCTTGAGTTATCCGCATGGTATGACCGCCCTCCCTTTTTGTCAAGATCACACTATATCCGCTTGGGCATTGATCCACCCTTGACTATGCGAAGCTCTCCTGACGCGATCACAAACACAAAGGGCGCAAAGCAATCGCTCTGCGCCCTTATCTCAGTCCTCGAACCTCAGACCTGCTTTTTACCCTTCCAGCGTACTGAGGTCGCCGACGGGCTGCCCGGTCGCCTGCGCCTTGAGCACCCGACGCATGATCTTGCCGGAGCGGGTCTTCGGCAGCTTCTCGACGAACTCGATCTTCGACGGGATGGCAATCGGTCCGACTTCGTGGCGGATGTGATTCTTCAACTGATCGGCGAGTTCGTCGCTCGCTTGGAAGCCGGTGCGCAGAATGCAGTAAGCGTAGATCACGTTGCCACGCACCTCGTCAGGCACGCCAATCGCCGCCGCTTCCGCAACCGCCGGATGGCTGACCAAGCCGGACTCGATCTCCGCAGTACCGAGGCGATAGCCGCTGACCTTGATCACGTCGTCGTTGCGCCCGATCACCCAGATGTAGCCGTCGGCGTCTTTGCGGGCGGTATCACCCGCCAGATACCAGCCCTGCTTTTCGTATTTCTTCCAATACTGGCTGACGAAGCGATCCGGGTCGCCGTAGATCGTGCGCGCCATGCTGGGCCACGGCTGCTGAATGACCAGATTCCCGTCCGCACCCGGCTCAACCGGATTGCCGTCGTCGTCGACCACGTCCACTTGAATGCCGGGGAACGGTCGCGTTGCGCTGCCGGGCTTGAGCGCCACCGACGGCATCGGCGTGATCATGAAGCCGCCGGTCTCGGTCTGCCACCACGTATCCATGATCGGGCAGCGCTCCTTGCCGATCACCTTGTAGAACCAGCGCCACGCCTCAGGGTTGATCGGCTCACCGACCGAGCCGAGCAGCCGCAGCGTGCTCAGGTCGTGGCGGTTGGGCCACGCATCGCCGAAGCGCATCAAGCCGCGAATTGCCGTCGGCGCAGTGTAGAGGATGGTGATGCCGTAATCCTCGACCATCTTCCACCAGCGGTTCGGGTAGGGGTAATTCGGTGCGCCTTCGTACATGAAGCCAGTCGCGCCAACGATCAGCGGCGCGTAGACGATGTAGCTGTGCCCGGTAATCCAGCCCGGATCGGCGGCGCACCACCAGCGATCATCGTCCTTGATGTCGAACACCCACTTGAGCGTGGTCGAGGTGTAGACCTGATAGCCGCCGTGCGTATGCAAGATACCTTTGGGCTTGCCGGTCGTGCCGCTGGTGTAGAGGATAAACAGCGGGTCTTCGGCGTCCATGACGGTCGTCTCGCAAACCGGGCTGGCAATCGGCAGACCCATCAAATCGTGGAACCAGTAATCGCGCCCCTGCTCCATGTTGACTTCGTGCCCGGTGCGTTTGACCACGACGACTGATTCGACGACTGGAGAGCGCCGGACCGCCTCGTCCACCATATCCTTCAGGCGGACGATGCTGCCGCGCAGCCATGCGCCGTCGCAGGTGATCAGGACCTTGCTCTGCGCGTCTTCGATCCGGTCGGCGAGCGCCTGCTCGGAGAAGCCGCCGTAGACCACGCTGTGTACCGCGCCGATCTTAGCGCAGGCGAGCATCGCCATGACCAGTTCAGGCACGCGCCCCATGTAAATGGTGACGCGGTCGCCCTTCTTGACGCCGAGGCTCTTGAGCACGTTGGCGAACTTGTTGACCTCGCGCCACAGCCGCCAGTAGGAGAAGGTTCGATGCTCACCCGGTTCGCCTTCCCAGATCAGCGCTAGCTTGTTGCGGCGATAAGTCGTGACGTGGCGGTCGAGCGCGTTGTAGGCGATGTTGGTCTGTGCGCCGACGAACCACTTGTAAAACGGCGCGTTGCTGCGGTCGATCACCTTGTCCCATTTTTTGAACCAGTGGAGATTTTCGGCTTGCTTCGCCCAGAATGCTTCGGGGTCGTCCTGCGCTTCTTTATAAACGGCTTCGTAATCGGGAATGTTGGCATTTTGGACAACCTCGTCAGACGGGTAATACCACTCTGAGGTCGGCGGCGCGAACTCCTGTGACATGACATTATTCTCCTGAAAATGTATTTAGACACTCAAAATTATAGACCCTCGCGCTAATTGTTCAAACCTTACTCACCTGATTCTTCTGATACCAATCGCACAAGTCTTTGAGCGGACAGGGCGCGCAGCGCGGATTCCCCCATACGCACAACTGCTGCCCGTGCTTGAGCGCAGCGATGTGAAAGTTGAACAGGACGTAGGGATCAGGCGGGAACAGCGCCGGCAGTTGGTGATGCGCCGCCTCCGTGCTGACCTTCGCGCCAATCAGCCCGACTCGCTGACTGACCCGGTAGACGTGCGTATCGACCGGCAGCACCGGCTTGGCGAAGCAAAACAACAGCACCAGCGACGCTGTCTTGATGCCGACGCCGTGCAGCGAGGTCAACCAAGCTAGCCCGTCGTTGGCGGATAAATCGGCGAGGAAGTCGATATTGGCTTCGCCCCGTTCGGCGATGATGCGCGTGAGCGTCTGCTGGATGTACGGTACTTTGACCTCGGCGAAATTCGACGGCGCAATCGCTGCGGCGAGTTCCCCCGGCGGCGCGTCGCGGATCGCCTCCCACGAACCGAAGCGCTGCCACATGCGATCATAAGCTACCGCCTCGTTGTGCTGCGTCGTCCGATGCGAGAGGATTGTGCTGATCAGTTCGTGCATCGGTTGGCGGCGCGGCACCAACGGCTGCGCGCCGTAGCGATCCAGCAGCAGATCATAGACCTGCCGCGCCTTTGCCTTCAGGTCATCCGCCATCGTTATCTCATCCTTAATGCGTCGCGGTTATTATAGCCCCATTCGCGTGATAGGTAGCATTTGCCCGTGCGTCGAATGTCACTAGCCCGCTGGGCGTCATCTGCTAAAGTAGATATGTTGTATTTCGAGTTACAATCTGACCCATAACATTAAGGGGACGGCATGAAACGAATTGCGGTACTTACCAGCGGCGGTGATGCGCCCGGCATGAATGCCGCCATCCGCGCCGTTGTGCGGATGGGGCTTGATCAGGACTGCGAAGTCTTCGGCGTGCGGCAAGGCTATCGTGGCTTAATTGACGACGATCTCGTAGCGCTGGGCGCGCGTGACGTGGGCGGCATCATTCAGCAAGGCGGAACATTTCTGGGCAGCGCGCGCTGCCCCGACTTCCACACCGTCGAGGGACGCGAGCAGGCTCTCGCCAACCTGCGCCAACGCGACATCAGTGGCTTGATCGTGATCGGCGGCAATGGATCACAGACCGGCGCGAAAGCGCTCGACGACATGGGGTTTCCGGTGGTCGGCGTCGCCTCGACCATCGACAACGATCTGGTCGGCTCGGAGATCACGATTGGCGTCGACACGGCGCTCAACATCGCGCTCGAAGCGATTGACCGGCTCAAGGTCACGGCGTCGTCGCATCGCCGCGCCTTCTTGGTCGAGGTCATGGGGCGCGACTGCGGCTATCTGGCACTGATGGCGGGGATCGCCGGTGGCGCGGAAGCCATCGTAATCCCGGAAGTAGAAACGAAGCCGGAAGTCCTCGCCCAACTCCTCAGCGAGTCGTATGCACGCGGCAAGACTAACGGCATCGTGGTGGTCGCCGAGGGCGCGAAATACGACGCCGAAATGCTTCACGCTTACTTCAAAGAACACAAGGACAGCATCGGCTTCGACCTGCGCATGACAATTCTTGGTCACGTGCAGCGCGGCGGCAGCCCCGGCGCGTTCGACCGCCTGCTGGCGTCGCGCTTGGGTGCGGAAGCGACGCGGCAGCTTTGCCGGGGCAATCATGGCGTGCTGATCGGCTGGCTCCATAACGCCGCCACGCCGACACCCTACGCGGACGTCGTCGGCAAACACAAGCCAATCGACCTGCGCGACTTCGAGCTAGCGGACGTACTCGCCCGCTAGCACTTGCCGATCCGCCCTAGAGTTGGCTTGCCGCCGCTTCATCGGCGATCCACAGGACCTGTCCCTGCGGCGGATTTACGATCTGCGCCGGGTACAGGTCGGGCTGCTTCGGCTCGCTCAACACCTGCTTGAGGATCGGCGCTTTTTCCTCACCCACCACCAGAAAGATCACCTTCGTGGCGGCGTTCAGCGCCAGTGGCGTCAACGTGACCCGCCACGACTCCAACTTCTCGACGTAGACCGCGCTCACCCAGTGTTCTTGCTCGTGCAGCGCTGGCGATCCCGGAAACAGCGACGCCGTGTGCCCTTCGGGTCCCAGCCCCAGCAGCACCAGATCGAAGCGCGGCTGCTGCAAGCCGCGCGCACCGAAATACTGCCGCAGCGTGCGTTCGTAATCGGCTGCCGCCGCTTCCGGGGGCAGCTCGCTCTGAATGCGATGAATGTTGTTCAGCGGTATCGGCACCTGATCGAGCAGCGCCAGCCGCGCATTGTGCGCGTTATTCTCGACGTCATTCATGGGCACGCAGCGCTCATCGCCCCAAAAGACCTGCGTATGCACCCAGTCGAGTGTCGTCCCGTATTCGTTAACCAACATGCGAAACATATCGCGCGGCGTGTTGCCTCCAGATAGCGCCACAATGAAGCGATCCCGTGCCGTCTGCGCCCGTTCCGCCGCCGTAACGAACTGCGCCGTCGCTGCCTGTGCGACGGCATTGCGCGTTGGATAAACTCGTAGCTGCGTCATCCGTCCAACTCCGCGCAGCCAAAGCGCCAGTTCCGCCCGTCCTTCGCCAGCAATTCATCCGCCGCTTCGGGTCCCCACGTGCCGGGATCATAGTATTCGAGCGGCGGCGCTTGCGGTGACTCCCACCCAAGCAGGATGTAATCGACCAGCTTCCACGACAATTCAATTTCATCTTCGCGCGTGAACAACGAGGCATCCCCCTGCATCGCGTCGAGCAACAAGCGCTCGTAGGCTTCCGGCAGCGGTCCGTCCTTGAACGAGTCGCTGTACTGGAATTCCATATCGACCGGCTGGACTTCGTTGTTGGTGCCGGGGATTTTAGTCTGGAACGACAGGTGAATCCCCTCACCCGGCTGAATGCACAAGCAGAGCATATTCGGGTCAAGCTGCTGCCCACGCGGTAGATTGAAGAACAGATGCGGCGGACGCCGAAACTGAATCACGATCTCCGAGGTCTTGCTCTTGAGCGCCTTGCCCGAGCGCAGATAAAACGGGACGTCCTGCCAGCGCCAGTTATCGATGTAGAGCTTGAGCGCCGCGAAAGTTGGCGTCTGGGATTCCGGCGCGACGCCCTGCGCGTCCTTGTAGCCTTCGTACTGCGCCCGCACGGTATCGTCAATCGACACCGGACGATGCGCGCTCAGCACTTTGACCTTCTCGTTCCGCAGCGCCTCGGCATTGCTGGTAGCGGGCGGCTCAATGGTGACTAAAGACAGCAGTTGAAGCAGATGATTCTGGAACATGTCGCGCATGACACCGGCTTGGTCGTAGTAGCCGGCACGATGCCCGACATCCACGTCCTCCGCGACTGTGATTTGGACGTGATCGATGTAATTCCGATTCCAGATTGGCTCGAAGATCGCATTCGCGAAGCGGAAGAACAGGATATTCTGCACCGTCTCCTTGCCGAGGTAGTGGTCGATGCGGTAGACCTGTTTTTCGCTAAACGCCGCGTGAATGACGTGATTCAGCGCTTTCGCCGAACCGAGATCGTAGCCGAAGGGCTTTTCGACCACCACACGCCGCCAGCCATCTTCTTCGCTGGTCATGTTCATCTTGTGCAGGTTGGTGACCGCCATTTCGTAGAAAGTGGGTGCCGTCGCCAAGTAGTAGAGCCGGTTGGCGTTCTTCTTCTCGACCTGATACAGAAACTTGTGCAGCGTGTCATAGTCTTCCGGCTTGCTGAGATCGCCGCGCGAGTACCAGAGCAGCTTGCTGAATTCGTCCCAAGCAGATTGGTCAAAGTCGCCCGCTTCCTGCGTAGCGTCGTGCATGAGCTTGCGGAAGTCATCGTGCGAATAGGGACGACGGGCGAAGCCGACGATCTGGAGCGGCTCCGGCAGCCGTCTGCGACGGTACAAATTGAACAACGCCGGGATCAGCTTGCGGCTGGTCAAGTCGCCGGAAGCGCCAAAGATGACGATGGTGTTGGTTGCGCTGCTGCCGAGCATTACGCCTCCCGTTTCACGGCGTGACCGCCGAATTGATTCCGCATCGCGGCGAGCAGTTTTGCCGAGAAACTATCCTCGCGGCGGCTGACGAAGCGCATCATCAGCGACAAACTGATCACCGGGGCGGGGATGTCGAGGTCAAGCGCTTCCTGCACCGTCCAGCGCCCTTCGCCGCTGTCCGCCACCCACCCCTTGATCGTGCTGAGATCGGGATCGGCTTCGAGCGCCAGCGCGGTCAGGTCGAGCAACCACGAGCGCACGACGCTGCCGTAACGCCAGATCTCCGCCACCTGATGCACGTCGACATTCATGCCGGGTTTCGCCTTCATAATCTCGAAGCCCTCGGCGTAGGCTTCCATCATGCCGTACTCGATGCCGTTGTGAACCATCTTGACGAAATGCCCCGCCCCGTTGGGTCCAACATACCCCCAGCCTTGATCCGGCGCGGGCGCGAGCGTCTCGAAGATCGGACTCAGCCGTTCGACGACCGCTTTCTCGCCGCCGATCATCATGCTGTAGCCTTCTTTCAACCCCCAAACGCCACCGCTGGTGCCGACGTCGACGTAATGGATCCCGTGCGGGCGAACCAGATCGGCACGGCGCATCGTATCCTTGTAATTGCTGTTGCCACCGTCGATGATGGTGTCGCCCGCTTCGAGCAGCGTCATCAACTCTTGGACGACGCTCTCGGTCGGGTCGCCCGACGGAACCATAATCCAGACCGCGCGGGGTGCTGTAAGCTTTTGCACCAACACTTTGACCAACTCGGCAACGGTCGCGCCAGCCTCTGCCGCCGCTTGCAGCGGTTCCGGTGTCAGGTTGTAGACGATAGTCGCGTGTCCACCGCGCAAGAGACGCAAATTCATGTTGCCGCCCATCTTGCCCAGCCCGATTAAGCCCATTTGCATGGCAGTTTTCCTTTCGATTGGCTGCGAAGCGTTGCGTTTATTATTGCGCGCGAATTCTTAAAGGACAATGAACGCCGCCCCAACGAAAAACAAGTGACAATTATCATTGTTATTATATGTTTGTCCCGGTGCCCATATTGTGGCACAATCCACCCCAGTCTTGTTGAAAAGTTGTGGAGATTCCACTGTGCAGCAAACTACTAAAGCTCCCTTAACTACAGCCGAGCCGCGAGGCTTGGACGCAATTTTCGCACCCAAGAACGTCGCCGTGATCGGTGCAACCGAACGTCAAGGCAGTGTCGGGCGCACCATCCTTTGGAATTTGATCAGCAGTCCGTTCGGTGGCGCGGTCTTTCCGGTCAATCCGACCCGGTCGAGCGTGCTCGGCATCCGCGCTTACCCGAACGTCGCCTCGCTGCCCGAACCGGTCGATCTGGCGGTGATCGTCACGCCCGCGCATACCGTCCCCGGTGTGGTGCAAGAATGCGCTGACGCTGGTATCAAGGGCGTGATCGTGATCTCGGCGGGCTTCAAGGAGCGCGGTCCCGACGGCGTCGAACTCGAACGTCAAATCCTCAAGATCGCGCGCGCCCACGACATGCGGATCATCGGTCCCAACTGCCTCGGCGCGATGCGCCCGCTCTCCGGCTTGAACGCGACCTTCGCCAGCGCGATGGCGCGTCCCGGTAACGTCGGCTTCATCAGCCAGAGCGGTGCGCTCTGCACCGCCGTCCTCGACTGGAGCTTCAGCGAGAACGTCGGCTTCAGCGCCTTCATCTCGATTGGATCGATGCTCGACGTGGGTTGGGGCGACTTGATCGACTATCTCGGCAACGACCCTAATACGCACAGCATCGTCATTTACATGGAATCGGTCGGCGATGCGCGCTCGTTCCTCTCCGCCGCCCGTGAAGTCGCGCAGCGCAAGCCGATCATCGTCATTAAGGCGGGGCGCACCGCTGCTGCCGCGCAAGCCGCTGCTTCGCACACCGGCTCGCTGACGGGCAGCGACGAAGTGCTCGAAGCCGCCTTCCGGCGCGCGGGTGTCCTGCGCGTCGACCGGATTTCCGAAGTCTTCTACATGGCGGAAGTCCTCGCCAAGCAGCCGCGCCCGAAGGGTAATCGCTTGACCATCGTCACCAACGCGGGCGGTCCCGGCGTGCTGGCGACTGACGCGCTGATCACCGGCGGCGGTGAGCTGACCCAACTGACCGATGCGACGATGGATGCACTCAACGGCATCCTACCTGCTCACTGGAGCCACAACAACCCGGTCGACATCCTCGGCGATGCCGGTCCCGATCTCTACGCCAAGTCGCTGGAGATTGTCGCCAAGGATCCCAACAGCGACGGCTTGCTGGTGATCCTCACCCCCCAAGCCATGTCCGACGCGACCCAAACCGCCGAAAAACTGCGCGCGCTCGGCTCGTTCGGGGATAAGCCCTTGATCGCCAGTTGGATGGGCGGTCCCGACGTCGCCGCCGGTGAAGCGATCCTCAACCGCTCCAATATCCCGACCTTCGCCTTCCCGGATACCGCCGTCCACATGTTCAACTATATGTGGCACTACAACTACAATCTCCGCAGCCTCTACGAGACGCCGATCCTGCCGATGGACTCCTACGACGAGACGCCCGACCGCGCCACCGTCGAAGGCATCATCAAGCACGCGCTCAGCACCGGGCGGACGATCCTGACCGAATTCGAGATCGAAGCAGGTGCTCGGCGCTTACTACGTGCCGACCGTCGAGACTCACCTCGCCGCCGACGCTGACGCTGCCGTCCAAGCCGCCGAAAAGATGGGCTATCCGGTCGTCCTCAAGCTGAATTCCGAGACGATCACCCACAAGACTGACGTGGGCGGTGTTCAGTTGAACCTGCGCGACGCCGATGCGGTGCGCGCCGCGTTCGAGCGCATCAAGACGTCGGTCGGCGCGAAGGTCGGCGCGGAGCATTTTCAGGGTGTCACCGTCCAGCAGATGATCAAGCTCGACGGTTACGAGCTGATCGTCGGCAGCAGCATCGACCCGCAGTTCGGACCCGTCCTGCTGTTCGGCACGGGCGGCACGCTGGTCGAAGTCTTCAAAGACCGCTCGCTCGGTCTGCCGCCGCTCAATACGACGCTGGCGCAGCGGATGATGGAACAGACCAAGATTTATAAGGCACTCAAGGGCGTGCGCGGGCGCGATCCGGTCGACCTGACCCAACTGCAAAAGATCATGGTGCGCTTCAGCCAACTGGTGGTCGAGCAGCCATGGATCAAGGAGATCGACATCAACCCGCTGCTGGCATCGCCGGATCACATCACCGCGCTGGACGCGCGCGTCGTGCTGCACGACCCGGAAACACCGGAAGACAAGCTCCCGCGCCCGGCGATTCGCCCCTACCCGACCCAGTACATCGACACTTGGACGACCAAGCAAGGCATCGACGTGACCATCCGTCCGATTCGCCCCGAAGACGAGCCGCTGATCGCGAAATTCCACGAGACGCTATCCGAACGCACCGTCTTCATGCGCTATTTGCAGGCGATGAACCTGTCCCAGCGGATCGGGCACGAACGGCTGTCGCGCCTCAGCTTCGTCGACTACGCCCGCGAGATCGCGCTATTGGTACTCCAACAAGACGCGGAGACGAACCAGCCGGAAATCATGGGCATTGGGCGCTTGGCGAAGCGGCAGGGCAGCAACCAAGCTGAATTCGGGCTGATCGTCAGCGACCAGTTCCAGCATCAGGGTTTGGGCAAGGAATTATTACAGCGATTGGTGCAGATCGCCCATGACGAGCAAATCGGCACGATCTACGGCGACGTCTTGACCGAGAATCACGAAATGATCAACTTGGTCGAGAAGTTGGGCTTCCAGATGCACGCGACCGACCGCGAAGGCGTCCTGCGCGCCGAGATCGATCTGTAGTTCGCATAAAAGAATGGTTGTAGGGGCAGGTTTGAAACCTGCCCCTACACGTAAGCGCTAGGTTGTTGGTTCAGGGTAATTTTCCAGCCATTGCAGCAGAACATCGAGCGTCGGCGCGGCTGTCGCGCCGCCAACCCCTGTCACTGACAAGCCTCCGCAAATGTTGCCGTAACGCACGCATAAATCGCAGCCGCAGTCGTGGCGGATGTAGGCAACCAAGAAACCGGCGTTGAAGCAGTCGCCTGCCCCGGTCGTGTCGATGGCTTCCCCGGCATTGATCCCCGGCACGAGCCGAACTTGATCGCCATCGGCGACCCACGCGCCGCGCGCGCCATCCTTCACGACCACCACGTTGACCCACTCGCGCAGCATTCTCAGCGCCGACGCGATGTCATCCTGCCGGGTGATCAATTTCGCCTCCCGCGCATTGGGCAGAAACACGTCAACCGGCTCCAGAAATTCTTTCCAGTCGCAAGTGCTCCACAGAGTCGGAGTGTCCTGACAGTCCATCGAAACCGTCGCCCCGCGTTCGCGCGCGCGCCGGAACAGCGGCAGCATCCGATCCGGCGGCATCAGCCCGCCGAGGTGCAAATGCTTGTAATCCGCCGTGTCGATAGCCTGCATCCAGTAATCGTATAAGTCTTCCGGGTCAGGATCAGCATAGGTTAGAAAGGCTCGCTCGCCGTCGAACGGCATCGCCGAGGTGATACGTCGGAACGGTGCATCAAACTGGCGCGCCCAGTCGAGGTTGATGTCCTCCATAGCGGCAAGTTCGCGGACAAACCGGCTGTACTCATCCGTCCCGAAGTTGCAGACCCAGCCCACATTCGCGCCGAGGCGACGCAGCGCCGTCGCCGTGATGAACAGCGCGCCGCCAGTCGAGGTGACATCCCGGCTGTAGGTCTCGCGCCCTAATGAGGGAAAGGCGGGCAGCCCGGTGTAGATCAAATCGTAAAAGTAATCTCCCAATAAGAGGACGTCGTAATTTTGACTTTCCATTGTGCTATACTCCAACATGCCCGCCCAGCGATGTGGGTATCTCGTGCGAGCACAGACGAACGGTATTGTGATAAGCGTCCCTCAAGAACCCACCCACGTCAACCGTTTGTTCATGGTCTTTACAAAATTGAACTATAATTCAGACGAGCGCAGATAGACGGGTTCATTTAACGAATCACCCGAATAATGTCCACAAAACCCGATCAAGCCGCCGACACACTGGAACACCGCCCTTTATGGGCTGTCTTAGATTCGTTGTGGGATAAATTGGCAGCGCCCTCGCCCGCAATCACCAACGCGGAACAGCGGCGGCAGGCACAACTGCTGACGACTCTGCTGCTGGGGATACTTTCGTTCATATTCGTCGGAGTTGCCCCCGTCTACGTCGCCCTTCGCTCGGTGACACAACCTGTGACGCGAGCCTTCTTGATCGTCAGCCTACTGCTGTTGTTCCTGAGCTATGCCCTCAGCCGCACGAAATACTACCGGGCTGCCGCGACCATCACGCTCACACAGATGGCGGTGGCAATCTTCGGTACGATCCTGATCTCCCCGACTTACGCATTCGACCTGACTCGTTACCTCGTCCTTGGTGTGCTGCTTTGTGGGATCGTATTTTCGCTACGAGTGACGGTACTGCTGTCGCTGGTCTACGTCGCCATCAGCCTGTTGATCATGTTCGTCATCCACCGCCCGGCGACCTCGGACGACTTCGACAACCTGATTTTCCTGATGATCGGCAGCACGTTAATCCTGACGTTCATGCGTTATCACGATCTCAGCGAAGCCGAGCGCCAGCGAAGTCTAGCCGCCGCACAAGACGACTTGCGCGCCAACCGCGAGCTTTACCGCACGCTCGCCCGCAACCTGCCCCGTTCGGCGGTTCTGCTCTACGACCACGATTTGCGCTATTTGCTCGCCGAGGGCAGGGCTTTAGCTCAGCTTGGGTATTCCAAAGAATCCATCGAAGGCAAAACGCTGTTCGACGTCACCACGCCGGATCAAATCAGAGTGTCGGAGCCGCTTTATCGCGCGGCATTGGCAGGTGAGGAGGCGATCAGCGAGCGCGAGATCGAGGGCGAAAGTTATCGCGTTCAGTACGTGCCGGTCAAGAGTGATCGCGGCGCGATCATCGCGGGGATGACGCTGATCCAGAACGTCAGCGCCGAGAAACGTGGAGAAGCCGCGCTCCGAGACAGCGAGAAGCGTTACCGGCTGATGGCAGAAAATGCGACCGACCTGATTTCCGTGCAAACCCCAGACGGAGATTACGTCTATGCCTCGCCTGCGACTTACCTGCTGCTCGGCTACGCGCCGGACGAGTTGATCGGACACACGCTTTTCGATCTCATCCATGCCGACGACGCGCCCCGCGTTCACGACCTCTACCGCGAGGCGCTGAGCACGCAGGAAATCGTCACCGTCGCCTACCGGATTCGCCGCGCTAATGGCGCCTATACGTGGTTTGAAAGCGCGAGTCGGCTGGTTGACGACCCGACAGCAGGCTGTCAAGTCGTCACGGCATCGCGCGACATTTCCGAACGCATGGCAGCGAGTGAGGCGCTCCGTCACAGCGAGGAACAACTCCGCTCCTTGATCGCCTCGCTGGACAATCTGGTCTTCTCGATTGATCTCGACGGCTATTTTTTGGTCTATCATCCCATGCCGCTGTCGATCTACGATACGCCGTTCGATACCTCGATCTTCATTGGCAAACACTATCGCGCGGTGCTCCCCGGCGTCCTCGCGGATAAGCTCGAAGCCGCCGCCGAACTGGTGACAAGCTCGTTGAGCACCGAGCAAATCGACTACGAACTCCAAGTCGACGGCACTGAGCGGTCGTTCAGCGCGCGTATCTCTCCGATGATCGGCGCGAGTTTGCGCCTGCTCGGTTCGACCGTCGTCGTCACCGATGTGACTGAAGCCATGCGCGCTCGCCAGCGCGAAATGCGTCTGCTCGCGCTGGAGAAGATTCAGCGGCAGGTCGCCGCGCTGTTCCTCGAAGTTGACGATCCCGAAATGGTGATCAACTCGGCGCTGGAGATACTGGGGATGTTCTTCAACGTCGCCCGCGCCTATATGTTCAAGCTGCGCGAGAATGAACGTCTGATCGACAACATCCACGAATGGTGCGCGCCGGGCGTCACCCCGCAGATCGACAACATGCAGAACCTCGCCTTCGACGAGTTGATTCCGTCGCTGCTGCCCATGCTGGTGAAAGACGGCATCATCGCGGTGGAACACATCCGCGACTTACCCGACGACGTGTATCGCATCTTCAGCGCACATAACACCCAGAGTGTGATGATTTTGCCCTTCTTCGTCGACGAGCGGCTCGACGGTTTCATCGGCTTCGACGAAATTAACCATGCCCGCCAATGGCTGCCGGAAGAGAGCGCCGCCGTCCGTACCTTTACGCAAAATCTCGCGCGCGTGCTCGAACGCCGCCGCGCGCAGCTCGCCCTGATCGAAGCGCGCAACTCGGCGCTGCGGTCAGCGCAGCTCAAGAGCGATTTCGTCTCAAACATGAGTCACGAAATTCGCACACCCATGACCGGCGTCATCGGAATGCTCGATCTGCTGCGCGAGACGAAACTTGACGAAGACCAAACGGAATATGCCGAGATCGCACACAGCAGCGCTAACCGCCTGCTCACGCTGGTCAACGACATTCTCGACTTCTCCAAGATCGAGGCGGGCAAAATCGCCCTCGAGAATATCCCGATGGACGCGCGCGGCGTGATCACCGAAGTCCAGTCGATTTTGAGTGTGCAGGCAGCCAAGAAAAACCTCGAACTGCGTACCGAGGTCGGCGAAGACGTGCCCGCCCGCGTCCTCGGCGACCCGACGCGCCTGCGCCAAGTTTTGATGAACCTCGTCGGCAACGCGATCAAGTTCACCGAAACCGGTTCGGTGCGCATCGTCGTGACACAGATCAATACTGTGCATGGACGATCCCGCCTGCGTTTTGAAGTCGCAGATACCGGGATCGGCATCCCCGCGGAACGACAGGCAAATATCTTCGACAGCTTCGTGCAAGGTGATAGTTCGACGACGCGGCGCTACGGCGGGGCGGGACTGGGCTTGGCGATCTCCAAGCAGTTGATTTCGCTAATGGGCAGCGAGATCGAACTGCGCAGCACGCCCTCGGAAGGCAGCAGCTTTGGTTTCACCGTCACGCTGCCGATTGTCGCGCTGGCGAGCCGATCCGTCCTCAACGCCGATCTCAAGTTCTTGCAAGTCATGGTGGTCGACGAAGACAGCACCGGGCGCTATCTGCTGGCGGAGCAGCTTCGCTTGTGGGGCACTAACGTCATCGAAGCCAGCAGCCCTGACCAAGCCTATGAACTATTGGTCACGACCGCGCGCCGCGGCGAAGAGATCGACCTGATCCTGTGCCACTCGCGAGGAAATCCCGCTGATCAAGCCCTGCTCGCGGCGAGACTGCGCGCCGCGCTTGACGTGAATCCGCCGACACTGGTGCAGCTCTACGACGAGACGGAATCGGACGTTTATGACATCCGCCTGCGCCGCCCGGTGCGCCCGTCGGAACTGCACGATCTGCTGCTGAACTACCTCAATGGCGAGGTCGTCGTGCCCACCGAACCGCTGATCGACGACCGCATGATTCCGAGTTCGATGTTTGGGCGCATCCTCGTCGCCGACGACGAGCCGATGAACCGCGAAATCGTGGTGCGCGCGCTGGAGCAGTTCGGCTACAAAGTCGACACCGCCCGCAATGGTCAGGAAGTGATCGATCAAATCGGGCAGCACGATTACAAGCTGATCCTGATGGATATTTACATGCCGGTGATCGACGGCTTGGCGGCGACCCGGCACATTCGTGCGTTGGGGACCGGCAAGGGCAAGATTCCAATTGTCGCCCTGACCGCCAGCATCCAGCCCGACGAACGGCAGAGCTATCTCGACGCCGGGATCAGCGCGATCATCGGCAAGCCGTTCTCGCTGCGCGAACTGCGGGATACGGTCGAGGTTTGGACAGCCTCGTAGCCGCTGACGCTCAGTTCTGTGTACTATCACCAAAAAACCCTCTGCGCCGTTCGTCAAAGGCGGTGTAGCCGCGACTCAGCGACGGTACTAGAATTTCACTAGCATAATCTATTTGCCAATTCGACGGCGGGAGCAGCTCATGAGCAAAATCAACACCCGCTTACCTCAGCCCTTCACCCGCTACGAGATCGACGGCGCGTTCGACGAGATGTTCGACGGCGAAGGCGCGGTGCGAGCGCATTATCACGCCATTTACCAGCGCTTGCTCGAACTCCCGGCGGGTGAACTACAGAGCCGCCAGCAAGCCGCCGATTTGTCGTTTCTGCATCAGGGGATCACCTTCACCGTCTACGGCAGCGACGAACAGCTAGAGCGCATTTTCCCCTATGACCTACTCCCCCGGATCATCACCGGCGCGGAGTGGGAGACCATCGAGCGCGGCTTGACCCAGCGGATCACCGCGATCAACCTGTTTCTGCGCGACATCTATCACGAAGGCAAAATCCTCAACGATGGTGTCGTCCCGCGTGACCTGATCTACAGCTGCAAGTACTACCGGCGGCAGATGCGCGACATTCGCGTCCCCAACGACGTCTACGTCGCCGTCGTCGGCACCGACTTGATCCGCGTGGACAGCGGCGAGTTCGTCGTTCTTGAGGACAACTTGCGCGTGCCAAGCGGCGTCTCCTACATGCTCGCCAACCGCCAAGTGATGAAGTACGTCTTTCCGCACCTCTTTAGCGCCTACGGCGTGCGCTCAATTGACCATTACGGGCAAGCGCTGCTCTCGACCCTGCGCTCGCTGGCTCCGAAACGCCGGATCGATCCGAATATCGTGCTGCTCTCGCCCGGCGTGTACAACTCCGCCTACTTCGAGCACGCTTACCTCGCCCGGCAGATGGGGATCACGCTGGTCGAAGGCAGCAGCTTGCTGGTTCACGATAATGTCCTCTACATGCGGACGACCGCCGGATTGGAGCGCGTCGACGTGATCTACCGCCGGGTGGACGACGACTATCTCGATCCGCTGGCATTTCGCTCGGACTCGATGCTGGGCGTTCCCGGACTGCTCAACGTCTACCGTGCCGGAAACGTGGCGCTTGCCAACGCGATTGGCACCGGCGTCGCCGACGACAAGGCGGTCTATGCCTACCTCCCGGCGATCATCCGCTACTATTTGGGTGAGGACGCGATTCTCAACAACGTCGAGACCTATCTGCTCTCGGACGACGTGCAGCGCCGCTACGTGCTCGACAACTTGGAGCATCTGGTCGTCAAGGCGGTCGGCGAATTTGGCGGTTACGGCATGTTGATCGGTCCGCACAGCACCGCCGCCGAGCGCGACGAGTTCAAGCGCCGCATCAACGCGAATCCGCGCAATTACATCGCGCAGCCGACGCTGGCGCTTTCGCGCGCGCCTTGCTTCATCGACGGACAGGTCGAGCCGCGCCACATCGACCTGCGCCCGTACATCCTCAACGGCGGCGATCAAGTCACGATTGCCCCCGGCGGCTTGACGCGCGTCGCGCTGCGGCGTGGCTCGCTGGTGGTCAATTCGTCGCAGGGCGGCGGCAGCAAAGACACGTGGGTTTTACAGCAATAGGAGCAGCTTAGCCATGCTTTCACGAGTTGCCGACACACTCTACTGGATGAGCCGTTATCTGGAACGCGCCGAACACACCGCGCGCCTGCTGGATTTGCAGCTTCACCTGATGATCGAACTCGACGAAGCGGTGCTGGAGCAGCGCTGGGAACGCCTCTTGATCAGCCTGCACATCCCCAAGCCGCCAAGAGGCAAAACCGACGCCTTCACCCTGACTCACTGGATCACGTTCGACCCGGAGAACGAGAATTCGCTGGTGTCGTGCATCGCCGCCGCGCGCGAGAACGCCCGGCACGTCCGCGAAGAGATCAGTTCGGAGATGTGGGAGCAGGTCAACCTGCTCTATCTGCAAGTCCAAGCCGCCGAGATCGAGACGATTTGGGACGATCAGCCGCACGTCTTCTTCCGTTCGGTCAAGGAAGGGGTGCATCTGTTTCAAGGGATCACCGACTCGACCATGAATCACGGCGAAGGCTGGCAGTTCATCCAGCTTGCCCGCGCCCTTGAGCGGATTTCCGCGACCGCCGTCTTGCTCAAGGCGCACTTCGAGCCAGAAATTCGCTATCAAGACCCAATCAGCGCGGATTATCTCGAATGGATCGCGTTACTGAAATCTTGCACTGCCTTCGAGGCATACTGTAAAGTTTACACAGCGCAGCTTCGCCCAGACCGCATCGCCGAGTTTCTGATCCTGAACCCGGAATTCCCGCACTCGATCCGCTTCTCGGTCGACGAGATTCACGCGGCGCTGCAATCGATCGCGCAGGCGACCGAAAACAAGCGCGCGCGGCAGGTCAACCGGCTTGCCGGTCGGCTGCGGGCGACGCTCGACTTCGGGCAAATCGACGAGATCGTCGGCAGCGGACTGCACGGTTATCTCGACGGCGTACAGTCCGAATGCACTCAAATTCACGACGCGATCTATCACGCTTACATCACCTACCCGATTGACGAACTGGTCTCGTAGACCAGCGATGCGGAGCAGCTCATGTACTACGCGACTCAGCACGTGACGCGCTTTCACTACAGCCAACCGATTCGGGAAAGCGTGATGGAAGTCTACATGAAACCGCGAACCGAGGGCGTCCAGCGCTGTCTGCGTTTCCGGCTGACGACGAAACCGCACGCGCGGGTCTTCGAGCAGGACGATTTTCTGGGCAATGGGCTTCAGTTCTTCGACATCCCGGCGCAGCACGACCACCTGACGATCACCGCCGAGTCGGTCGTCGAGTTGGTCGCGCCCGCACCACTGCCGGACGTACTCGAAGCCGACGCTTGGCAGATCCTCGATCAGCACACGCGCAGCAGCGCCGAGTTCTGGGATTTGCTGGTGCCGAGCGAGCGCACGCAGCCGACGCCCCTGCTCCAGCAGTTCGCGGACGAACTTGACGTCCGGCGTCGCGACGATCCGCTCCGCCTGCTGCGCGAGATCAATACAAGGGTCTATCAAGCGTTCGCCTACCGCCCCAACAGCACCGACGTGGACTCGCCAATTGACGTCGCGCTTGAGTCGCGGTTGGGCGTTTGCCAAGATTTCGCCCACGTGATGATCGCGGTCGTGCGCAGCCTTGGCATCCCCTGCCGCTACGTCAGCGGCTATCTCTATAACAATAAACAGGATCGCTCAGTAGCAGACGCGACTCACGCTTGGGTTGAAGCCTACCTGCCACAGACGGGCTGGATCGGTTTTGACCCGACCAACAACGTCCGCGCCGAAGATCGACACGTGCGCGTCGCCGTCGGGCGCGACTACAACGACGTCCCACCGACGCGCGGCGTTTTCAAGGGCGCTGCCGAAAGCGAACTCGAAGTCGAAGTCCACGTCACGCCGACCGAATTGCCCTACGCTGCCGAGCATTTGCAGCCCACTCCCGAATGGGAAGCCGAGGACTTAGAACACCAATCACAACAGCAGTGAACCCCTATGACCCCTCATGAGCATTGACACCCTTAATGATTCCAGTAAAACATTTATTCTAAATTCCTTGCAGAACAAGAGTTCTTATGGTACACTTTTGAACAGTTCATCACACATTTGCGTAATGTGACATAGAGCATCAAGATACCTTTCGCGCGATGGGTTCTTGGCACCTTAACAACTGCATATCCTCAGTTTCTGTCTAGGCGCTTATTCTTCTCAGGAAGGAAAACTCCATGTCTGTTCATTTGCTCGTCCAGCGTCTCTTGCCCAGTCAGAACCCCGACCGCGCCGACCGCGCGCGGGCGTGGAATGAGTGGCTCTCGGCGGGTGGTTACGAACCCGTGTTGAAGTTCATCCGCTGGAGCAATGGCACGGCGACTGACGACGAGGAAATCCTACAGGAAACACTGATCATCGCCTACGTCAAGGTTGAGCGGGGTCTGTATCAAGACCGCAACCTGCCGTTTACCGCTTTTCTCAAGAAGATCGCATGGTACAAGATCATGGAAGCGTCGCGTAAGGACGTCGGGTTGGTCCCGCTGGACGACCTCTACGAGATCGTCTCGGAAGATCATCACGACCATGAACGGGTCGATTACTGGAAGGAGCACGAGCTGCTGGAAAGCGCGCTCGCGCAGCTCCCCCCGCGTCGATGCCGGATCATGCTGCTCTACGAGAACGGCTACTCGACCGCCGAGATCGCCGAGCAGTTAGGCATCCGCGAAGACCTTGTCCGTAAAGAGAAAAGTCTCGGTTTACGCCAGCTTCGGAGCGATCCGGCAGTCGCCGCGATTGCCAGTTAATTTTTGAGGACCTCTGGGCGGGTCGATGGTACGGTTTCCGCCCGCCCAGAAATTCTCAATCCGTAGTCTCGTGATTTGGGGAATTTGGGTTCGCGGGCTATTCCGCACGGCTCCGGGGTCAGCAGAACCCGGAGCAAATCGCGGAAGATGTGCCAAATCTGAAACCCCGGAGGCTCACGGCTCAGCGATTTTGTAACGCTGCAATTTCGCTAGAAGCCCTCAAATCCCGGTAAAAAACCGCTGCAAAATTTCGCGGTGGTTTTCCCGGAAAGTGCGTTAAAAATTCCCGGTTTCAAACGCCGGGACGCCTCCCTAGACGCGGCGTTTTCCTATGCCCCGACAGAGGGCATTGAGGAGTGCAGTTTCGAGCGTTGTCGCCGCTGCAAATTGTCGGGAAACCGCGCAGCGGCAGCCGAAGTATTTGCCAAGAATCCATCGCGCGCCGCAGACCCGGTATAATCATGCCGGGTCTGTTATTTTGTATTCACGAATCGTGCGCCTGCTGCATAGATCAGCAGGTATACAGGCAACGGAGAACAACTTTTGGCAGCAAACAGCGAGTTTTCAGTCGAGAACACGCACCGCTACAGTCACCGCAGCGCAGTTTGGTGGGTACTGTCTCACCTATGGAGAAATCGTTTCTTCCTTTTGCTGATCGGGATGTTCAGCGTCGGGGCGCAGTTATTCTATTCGCAGGGACAAATCCTGATCGGGCGTGCCGCCGACGCCATCATGACGCCCGGCGCGAGCGACGACCTGCTGACGATCTCACTGCTGGTGCTGGGCGTGTTCTTGGCGAGCGGTGTCTCCGACTTGATCCGCAGCTTGTCGCTTTCGGTCGTCGCCGAACGCCTCGAGGCGAGCACGCGCAAGGAACTGTACATCAGTCTGCTCGGCAAGAGCCAAACGTTTCACGACCGCCAGCGCGTCGGCAACATGATGGCGCTGGCGACCGACGACGTGCAGATGATCAACCAGATGATCAATCCGGGCATCCTGTTCATCTCGGACATTCTGCTCGGCTTCGGCATCCCGATCCTCGTGATCGGCTCGATCAACCTGCGACTGCTGCTCGCGCCAGTGACCTTCATCGCCTTGTACTACATCGCCGTGCGCTTCTACTCACGCAAGCTAAACCCGGTCGCTTACAAACAGCGCAACCAGTTCGCCAAGATGAACGCGGTCGCCGAGGAGACGATTGCCGGGATCGAGATCGTCAAGGCGAGCGCCCGCGAACTCTACGAACAGCGCAAGTTCCGCCGCAATGCTCGCCTGTTTCGAGGCTTCTTCGTCAAGCAGGGGTTCATCGAGGCGCGCTACCTGCCGCTGCTGATTCTCGGCTTCTGCTTCGGCGCGGGCTTTCTGCAAGCCACTTATCTTTACCAGTTGGGCATCATTCAAGTTGGCGACATGATCGCCTTCATCGGCTTGTTCATCATGATGCGCTGGCCCACCTTCGCCTCGATCTTCGCCTTCACGCTGGTGCAGTTGGGTCTTGCCAGTGCTAAGCGAGTCCTGACCGTGATCCAGACCGAGACCGACATCGACGAGAACCAGCGCGGCTACAGCGCCGAGGTGCAAGGCGACATCCGCTTCGAGAACGTCAGCTTCGGCTATGAGGATGGAACGGTGCTTGAGGGCATCGACTTCCAGATCGCGCCGGGTCAGACCGTCGCCATCGTCGGCGGCACAGGTTCGGGCAAGTCGACGCTGACCGAATTGATCAACCGAACCTACAACTCGACTGAGGGGCGCATCATGATCGACGGCGTCGACGTGCGCGACTGGAACTTGACCAGCCTGCGCTCGCAGATCTCAAAGATCGAGCAGGACGTCTTCTTGTTCTCGCGCACGCTGGCGGAGAACATCGCTTTTGGCGCGCCCAACGCGACGCAGGCGCAGATCGAGCAGGCGGCACGCGAAGCGCAAGCGCACGACTTCATCATGTCGTTCGCCGACGGATATCAGACGGCGGTCGGCGAACGCGGCGTCACGCTCAGCGGTGGGCAGCGCCAGCGGATCGCGCTGGCACGCGCATTCCTGAGCGACCCGCGTATCCTGATCCTTGACAACTCGACCAGCGCCATCGACAGCGCCACCGAGGACGAGATCCAAAAGGCGATCCGCCGCGCACAGGAGGGACGAACTACCCTGCTGATCACGCACCGGCTATCACAAATCCGGTGGGCGGATCACATATTGGTACTGGAGCGCGGGCGATTGGTCGCCAGCGGCACGCACGACCAACTGCTGCGCCGGTCGCCGCACTACCGCCGCATCTTCTCGCGCTACGAGATCGAACTACCGCCGCTCGAAACCGAACCGCAGACCGTGTAGGTTGGGCGCACAGCCGTGCGCCCCTACGACTAGGCTCGACACAAGGGGAAACTCAATGGGCTTCATAATGGATGGACTCGACGCCAAGTCCTACGACCGCGAATACGGCGACGGCTACCTGTTCAAGCGCATCGCCAACTACTTCCGCCCGCACCTCCACAAGATGACGGTCGTCGCGGTCGTGATCGTCTTAACGTCGCTGGTCGATACCGGCTTGCCAATCATCATCTCGCGAGGCATTGATCAACTCCAACAAGATCGCGCGACCGTGCTGCTGCCCTTCGCCATTGCGATCACACTGTTGGCGAGTTCGTCGTGGGTCTTCAACTTCATCCGCCGCTGGCTCTCCTCACAGGTGATCGGCGACGTGGTGCTCAAAGTCCGCGAAGATGCGTTCGACGCCGTGCTCAAGCGCGACCTCTCGTTTTACGATGCGATCCCGTCAGGCAAGATCGTGAGCCGCGTCACCTCGGACACGCAAGCGTTCTCCAACGTGGTCACGCTAACGCTCGACTTAATGAGCCAACTGCTGCTGATCGTCCTGCTGATCAGCTACCTGTTCCTGATCGACGTGCGCTTGACACTGTTCACGCTGGCGCTTGCGCCGCTGATCATCATCACGGCGCTGTCGTTCCGGCGCATCGCCCGCAAGACCGTCACCCAGTCGCGCCGGGTGCGCGCGGTCGTCAGTTCGCACATTCAGGAGACGGTCAGCGGGATCGGCGTCGCCAAGACGTTCCGGCAGGAGCGCGCGGTCTACGACGAGTTCCTCGACGTGAACGACCAGTCGTATCGCGTCAACCTGCGAACCAACTTCGTCTTCAGCGGCATCTTCCCGATCCTCAATATCATCGCCGGGATCGGGACGGCGGTGCTGGTCTATTTCGGCGGCGAAAGCGCCCGCTCCGGCGCGATCACGCCCGGCAGTTGGTATCTGTTCATTCAGGGATTGGCGCTGTTCTGGTTCCCATTGACCAGCATCGCCTCGTTCTGGAGCCAATTTCAGCTTGGTCTGGCAGCCGGTGAGCGCGTCTTCGGGCTGATCGACGCCGAACCGAAGGTCGTCCAGACCGATAACAAGGTACTGCCGAGCATCAGCGGCGCGATTAGCTTCGATCACGTCGACTTCCGCTACACCGATAAAGAGACGGTGCTGGAAGACTTCTCGCTCGACATCCGCGCGGGCGAGACGCTGGCGCTGGTCGGGCACACCGGCGCAGGCAAGTCAAGCATCGGCAAGCTGGTCGGGCGTTTCTACGAGTTTCAAGGCGGGCGCATTCTGATCGACGGCGTGGACATCCGCACGCTCGACTTGAGCGCCTACCACTCCAAGCTCGGCATCGTCACGCAGTCGCCGTTCCTATTCGACGGCACGGTTCAGCGCAACGTCAATTACGGGCGCGCCGACGCCACCAATCACGAGGTTGAGCGTGCCGCGCAGATGATCGGCGGCGGCGACTGGATCGCCAGCCTGCCCAACGGCTTGGACACACAGGTCGGCGAGCGCGGTGCCAGTCTATCGATGGGACAGCGCCAACTCGTCGCCCTCGCCCGCGTGCTGCTGCAAGACCCGGCGATCTTCATCCTTGACGAAGCGACCGCGAGCGTCGACCCGCTGACCGAGGCGCTGATTCAAGAAGGCTTGGACACGGTCATGAATAACCGCACCTCCATCGTGATCGCGCACCGGCTCTCGACCATCAAGAACGCCGACCGGATCATCGTCCTGCGCGACGGCAAAATCATCGAGACCGGCACGCACGATCAACTGCTGGCGCAAGGCGGGCATTACGCGGAACTCTACAATACCTACTTCCGCCACCAATCGCTGGAGTACATCGAGCACGCTCAAACCCTGCTCGATCCCGAAGCGGCTGGCAGCGCCATGGGCGACTGATGTCCCCAATCCGGCTCGTTCGCTCCAGTAACCTAAACGTCCTCCTGCCGCTGCTCCGCGACGCCGAAGAAGGCGACGACCGGGTTATTGCAGCGGTCGAGGACGTAATGACCAGCGCCTACCTCGCGCTCGATGGTGAACGCCGCGTCGGGGCGGCGGTGGTGCGCTGGTCTGCCGATGCCAGCGAAATTCTGTACGTAGCGACCGTCAAGGCACTGCGGGGGCGCGGCTATGGCAAAGCGATTATCAGCGCGCTGATCGACGAGGCGCGGAATCGCAACTTCTGCTCGATCTTCGTCGGTACGGCGAACGCAAGCCTGAGCAATATCGCCTTCTACCAAAAGTGCGGCTTCCGCATCAACTCAGTCCGCAAGGATTTCTTCGCCTACTTCCCCGCCCCGGTCTACGAAAATGGCATCTTAATCCGCGACATGCTGGTGCTGCGCTGCGACCTCGATGCTTAGCGCGAAGATTCCCACCCCCGCACGATTTTAGAACTGGTCAATAGCGACGCCCTTCTTTATACTAGTACACGCTCGTAATGAGCGATGAAATATGTTAAGTATGAGGAGGGAAATTATGCAGCGTCTGCTTTTCGCCGCAGTGACCTTCGCCCTAGTCATGTCCGCAGCGCCGAGCCGCGCGCAAACCGGCGAGCCACCACAACCCCAGTTCGACCGTGCCCTCGAAGACCTCAGCCAACAGGTCGGACAACCCGTCGACCGCACCGAAATCGACGCCATCCAATGGAGCGCCCAGACCTTCAGCAACTCCAGCCTCGGCTGTCCCAAGCCCGATGCCAACTACGCGCAGGTGCTCACCCCCGGCTATCAAATCTTGATCAGCTACGGTGGCAAAACCTATGACTACCGTGCGCCGCAGCAAGGGAACAGCGCGCGCCTCTGTTCGGTAAGCGACAGCGCAGCCGCGTCGGCGGCGACGCCGACCGAACCAAGCGATACGGGCAAACAGTACGGCTACGAGAACTTTAGCTTCCGCGTCGATCCCGCGCTTGGCGTCGGCGACGTACTCGCCGGAACGGTTCCGGCGGTCGATCCGAGCGCCGACCTGCCTTACTTCGCGCTCACGCCAGAGTACATTCAGTTCGCCTTCGCCAGCTTCATGAATGACACTCAGCCCAGCACACCACCCCAGATCGACGTCTATCCGGTCGCAGACTACGAAGCGCTGGCGGGCGACCCAGTGACGACAGAGGTCAATTCGCTGCGCGCCGTGCTCGATCCATCTGCACCCGTCGACACCCAGACCAGCCTGCCCTATCTCCCGCTGCAAGGTGCGGCACAAGTCTTCGTCGCTCGTCCCCAGATGATCGAATTCAGCGGCGGCTCCGGCATTCGTTACGTGACCGCTTTCAGCCAAGCGCTCATGCCCATCAGCAACGACAGCCTGCTTTACACCTTTCAGGGACTCACCGAGGACGGTCAAACCTACATTTCCGCGACCTTCCCGGTGCGCGCAAGTATCCTCCCCGAAACGGCAGCCTCCACGGACGCCACCGGCGCTGACAATGCGAGCGTCGTTTCGGCGTTGAATGCGCTTGATCCGGCGGGGTTCACGCCGACCTTGGAACAGCTTGACGCGCTGATCCGTTCGCTGACGGTAGACACGTCCACTTCCGCGACATCGGTCTCGTGGGAGGCAGCCCAAACGCTGATCCTCAATGGTAGCGTAAAGCAAGCAACGCAGCTCCATTCGGGCGAAGTCCGGCTTACACTCCAAGACGGGCGGCAGGTAAACACGATTGAGCCGAACCTTGACGATCTAATGACCGTTGTCCAACAGTGTGGCGATCCGTGCGCGAACCTCGTGATCGCAACCGAATAACTCAGCTTGATCCCAATGATCTGCTGGCGGCTGCGCCAGCAGATCATTTCGCTTAATATCACAAACAAGTCATGGCGATTCGCTCAAGAAGCGCAGGTGTTGGCTATCGCTGGAACACCCCTACAGTGAGTCTGCCTTCGGAGCAAATCGTCGTCCACGCCCCGGTGAGCGCGAGCCGCAGGCTGAGCCAGTCCGCCGTCGCCGCTGCCGCGCGTCAAACGGGGTCGCGCGCCGCCGTTGACGCGGTTGTCAAGCAGCTCGGAGGCGGAGTCACACCTCAAATCATCAATTTGCCTTCGGGAATTGTAATTACATGCGATATAATGATTCAGCAATCCTCATCAGAACAGAATAAAAACTGAGGGACGATCTGCTTTACTGATCGCATAGCAGCGGAGTCATACCATGGGGCGATTTTCGCGCCAAATATTCGGGAAATATGCCGTCGCGGTCGCAGTGGTCGCAGCAGTGTTCGTTGTCAAGTTGGCGATCAACCAACTGGTTCACATTGAAGCACCTTTTCTGCTGCTCTTCGCCGCCGTAGCGATCAGTACGTGGTATGGTGGTTTTGGACCGGGTCTGCTCTCGGCATTTCTGAGCGCTATCGCCGCCGCGCCGTTCTTCACTGTCGGCGTTTTCCAAAACAACGCCGCTGCTCTCGACTTGTTTCAACTCGTGCTTTTCTTCCTTGAGGCGCTGCTGATCGTCGGTTTGTGCGGCAGCTTGCGCGAGGCTCAAGCCCGGACTCAAACCACCGAAAGCGCTAAAGAGGCAGCCGACGCGCTGCTGGACACCTTTCAGGTTTATGCCCCGATTGGGCTAGCTTTTCTGGATAATCATCTGCGTTACGTTCGCATCAACTACGCGATGGCAGAGTTGAACGGCTTGACCCCGGCGGCGCACATCGGGCGGACGATCAAAGAGGTGCAGCCGCAAATCGATCCCGAAATGTTCGCCAGCATCCAGCAGGTGATCGAAACCGGCAAGCCACTGCTCGATCAGGAACTTACCGTCAACAAGGTGACCATGCTGGGCATGAAGAAGCAGTACCTGCTGACCAGTTATTATCGCGTCCGCAGTACCGATGGCAAAGCGCTCGGCGTCGGCGCGGTGATGGTCGACATCACCGCCATCAAGCAGGCGGAGGAAGCGCTCCGGGAAAGCGAGCAGCGCTTCCGTACAATGGCGGATACCGCTCCGGTGCTGATCTGGATGTCCGATACCGGCAAGTTGTGTAACTACATCAACAAGGTCTGGCTCGACTTCACCGGACGAACGCTCGAACAGGAACTCGGTAACGGGTGGATGGACGATCTTCACCCTGACGATCTCGACCCCACGCTGGAAATTTATCGTGCCGCCTTCGACGCCCACGAGGAGTTCAAAATCGAGTATCGCCTTCGCCGCAGCGACGGAGAATACCGCTGGATGGTCAATCACGGCATCCCTCGCTACACGTCCGAGGGCGCATTTATCGGCTACATTGGCTCGTGCATCGACATCGACGAGCGCAAGCAAACGGAAACCAATCAGAATTTCTTGGCGCAAGCCAGCATGATGCTGGCTTCCTCGCTCGACTACGAGACGACGCTCACCAGCGTCGCCCAACTCGCCGTCCCGGAGATCGGGGATTGGTGCGCCGTCGATCTGCTGACTCCAGAGGGTGCGATCAAGCGGCTGGCGGTCGCCCACGTCAACCCGGAAAAGGTCAAGTGGGCTTACGAACTGTCAGAGCGATTTCCCACCGACATTGACGCCGCTGATGGCGTTGGTAAGGTGATCCGAACCGGGGAAAGCCAGTTCGTCCCGCTGATTGACGAGGCGATGATCGAGGGAGCGGCGGAAACAGGCGAAATGTACGAAATCATCAAGGCGATTGGCTTCACCTCGCTAATCATAGTTCCGCTGAAGGCACGCGAGCACACCGTCGGCGCGCTGACGTTCGTGTCCGCCGAGTCCGGTCGGCATTACCTCGAACGCGACCTCGCGCTTGCCGAAGCGCTGGCGAGCCGTGCCGCCCTCGCGGTCGATAATGCCCGCCTGTACGACGAAGCGCGCACCGAGCGCGAACGCTTCCGCGTCACGCTGGCAAGTATCGGCGACGCCGTCATCGCTACCAATCGCCAAGGTCAAGTCACGTTCATCAACCACGTCGCCGAAGGGCTGATCGGTTGGGATCAGTCCGAAGTCTTGGGCAAGCCGCTCGAAGGCATCTTCAAACTCGTCAACGAAAACAGCCGCGAACTCATCGAGAATCCGGTCACGAAAGTTCTGCGCGAGGGGAGCATCGTCGGTCTGGCAAACCACACCCTCTTGATCACCAAATCGGGGCAGGAAATCCCCATCGACGACAGCGGCGCGCCGATCCCCGGTGACGACGGCAGCATCGCCGGAGTCGTCTTGGTGTTCCGCGACGTGACCGAACGCAAGCGCGCTGAGGAGCGCCAGAAGTTCCTCTACGACGCCAGCAACCTGCTCAGTTCGTCGCTGGATTACGAGACGACCCTCCAAAACGTGACCCAGCTTGCCGTGCCCGCCCTCGCCGACTGGTGCATCATCCACCTCCGCGATGGCGGTGAGATCCAGCAGGTTGCCTTCGATCACGCCGACGCCGAGCGGGCAGCCCTGCGCGAGGAGATGATGCGCCGCTACCCGCCTATCGCCAGCGATTTGGTCTCGCACACGGCGGTGATCAGCAGCGGCGAGCCACAGTTACTTGAGGAGGTCAGCGACGCCCTATTGCAGGCAGCCGCCATCAACGACGAGCACTTGAGTATGCTGCGCCAACTTCAATACAAGTCCAGCCTCTCCGTGCCGCTCAAGAATCTGGACGGCGTTTTCGGGGCGCTGACCCTCAGGACGAGCCAAGGCGGGCGGGCGCTCACCCAAGACGACCTCACGCTCGGCGTCGAGTTGGGGCATCTGGTCAGCCTTGCGATTGAAAACGCGCGCCTCTATCGTCGCGCTCAAAACAGCGACCGTTAGCGACCGACCAGCACCGCCACCGAGCGGCTGGGCAGCTTCAGCCGTTTTTGGTTGGTCAATTTCGGCTCCGTGCCCGGTTCGTAAACCGACTTCTCGGCGCCCGTGTTGGCAAACAGGTACCACGCTTTCCCCTTCGGCAGTGCAGGCAGCTTGAAAACCTGATCTTCCCAGTACATGTTAAACGCAGCGAAGATGTCGTCATCTTTCGCCATCCCGCCTTTCGCGTAGGCACCGCTGAGCATGAAGGCGAGCGTCAAGCGCTCGTCTGTCTCGTCGCCCGCGAGCAATTCAGTGCTGAACCACTGCATGTCCGGCTGCCCCACGTCGTTGTAATCCTCGTGGCGAAAGTGATAGCCGTTGCGCAGTGCCGGATGCGCGTGCCGGAAGGCGATCAACTGCCGGAAGTAAAGCAGAATGTCGCGATTCGTCTCGGTCAGGGTCCAGTCGAACCAGCTCATCTCGTTATCCTGACAGTAAGCGTTGTTGTTGCCATTCTGCGTGCGCGCCACTTCGTCGCCCATCAGCAGCATCGGCACCCCTTGGCTGACCAGCAGCATCGTGATCGCATTCTTGATCTGTCGGCGGCGTAGAGCATTAATGTCGGGATCAT
This sequence comes from uncultured Chloroflexia bacterium, assembly GCA_963826685.1. Lineage (GTDB taxonomy): Bacteria > Chloroflexota > Anaerolineae > Aggregatilineales > Phototrophicaceae > Flexifilum. Next base: position 1,405,534 of record CAWGYC010000017.1, read on the forward strand.
CGGTCGGTCCCTCCACTCCGCAGTTCCAACTTTCGTTCCCGTTGTGACCGTCCCGGTTGCCTTCGAGATTCGCCTCGTTGTGTTTCTCGTTGTACGACACCAGATCGTTGAGCGTGAACCCATCGTGCGCTGTCAGAAAGTTCACCGAGGCAATTGGTCCGCGCTCAGGGTACAGATCGGGCGATCCCTGCATTCGGGAGACTACGTCGTCCACCTGCCCCGGCTCGCCTTTCAAGTAGCGGCGGATGGTGTCGCGGTACTTGCCGTTCCACTCCGCCCAGCGCGCATACGACGGGAACGATCCGACGTGATACAGCCCATCCGCGTCCCACGGCTCGGCGATCAGCTTGACGCGCGCCAGTACCGGATCGTGGGCAATCAGCTTGAGCAGCGGCGGGTCGGCGAGCGGCATCCCATTCTCGGCGCGCGTCAGCGCCGACGCCAGATCGAAGCGAAAGCCGTCGACGTGATACTCGGTTGCCCAGTAACGCAGGCAGTCGACGATGAACTCGATCACCGCCGGGTGATTGCTGTTGAAGGTGTTGCCGGTGCCACTGAAATTGTAGTAGTAGCCCTTCGGCGTTAGGATGTAGAAGGTGCGGTTATCAATGCCACGGAACGAAATGGTGGGACCGTTCTCGTTGCCTTCCGCCGTGTGATTGAACACCACGTCGAGGATGATCTCGATACCATTCTCGTGCAGCGCTTTGACCAGATTCTTGAGTTCGTTGATCTCGCCGCCTTCCGCGCCCGACGCGGCGTAACTCGCCTTTGGCGCGAAAAAGTCAACGGTGCTGTAACCCCAGTAATTCGGCAAGATTTCGCCCGTCTCCTCGTTGGTGCGTGAGTTCTCGAACTCGTCGAAGTCGAAGATCGGCATCAGTTCGAGGCAGTTCACCCCAAGCCACTTAAGATATGGAATTTTCTCCATCACGCCCGCGTAAGTACCGGGATACCACGCCCCAGATGATGGGTGCGCCGTGAAACTGCGAACGTGCGTCTCGTAGAGGATCAGGTCTTCAATCGGCGTATTCAGCGGGTGGTCATTTCCCCACTTGAACTCCGGTATGCCGATCCGTCCCCGGTGCGGAAACACGCCCGGCTCGGCGTCGCGTACCATCCACCGACCGCGCCCGCTGACGCGCGTGGCATAGGGATCGAGCAGAATGTTGTCGGCATCAAAGCGCTGCCCGGCATGCGGCGCGTCGGGTCCACTGCAGCGGTAGCCATATTCGAATTCATTGGGGTTCAGCCCCTCCACCAGCATCGCAAAGACCGCCCCCACTCGATATTCCGCCGGAAACGGCAGTTCGGCGTATGGCTCTGGCTCGCCCGGCTTGAACAGCACGAGCGCGCAGCCATCAGCATTGAAAGAAAAGATTGCGAAATTAACGCCTTGCGGGGTCACCGTCGCGCCTAACATCAGCGGATTACCCGGCGCAGTCCTAAATTCACCACGGCGATTGAGAGCAGCCTGTGCGGTTGGTGTCGCGGTCGTCATCATGTCGTCCTTGAGTAGAATTCGCGCTAATAACAACGAACAGCTTGTAACCCGGCGCCTACTCGGATGCGAACACAATCGTCGCGAGCGCCGGTCAATCCACAAGCCTGACCATGTGAACCAAACACGTGGTTTAATTCTATGCGTAATTATGTAGAATGAAAAGAGGGTTTGTGTGAGAGGATGGCGCGAATGGACGGTCAATTTGCGGATCGAGCCGAAGCGGGCAAGCTGCTTGCCGCCAAACTCGCCGCGTATGCTGATGCGCCAAACGCGCTGGTACTGGCGCTGCCGCGCGGCGGTGTCCCGGTCGCTTACGAGGTTGCCACCCGGCTGCATCTTCCGCTCGACGTGGTGATCGTGCGCAAACTCGGCGTACCGGAGCGCGAGGAAATGGCGTTCGGCGCGATTGCGTCCGGCGGCGTGCGGCTGCTCAACCCGGATATTATCCGGTCGTGGCAGATTTCCAAGCGTGTGATCGACGCGGTCACGGCACGAGAGCAACGCGAACTCCAACGCCGCGAGCGCGCCTATCGAGATGATCGTCCCGAACCCATCGTCGAGGGCAAGACCATCCTGCTGATCGACGACGGCTTGGCGACCGGCGCAACCATGCACGCTGCCATCGTCGCGCTGCGCCAGCACCATCCGGCGCGAATGGTGGTCGCCGTTCCCACCGCCGCGCGCTCGACCTGCGCCGAAATTCGCGCTGAAGTGGACGAGATGATCTGCGCCATCACCCCCGATCCGTTCGAGGCGGTTGGACTGTGGTACAAGGATTTCGCCCAAACGACCGACGATCAAGTATGCGATCTGCTGCGCCGCGCCGCTCGCTGACTTCCCCTCTAGCTGCTTGAGCACCTCACGCTATGCCACTCGCTATAGACTGGTACTAGACACACCGCCGCCCTCCGCGAACAATTGAGGCGAACAGAGGGAACAAGGCTCAAGATGTCGGAAGCAACCACTTCGTCGCAGCGCCTCGCCGCGCTGCGTTACCATGACTTTCGCCTGATCTGGTTTGGCGAAATGGTCTCGACCACCGGATCGCAAATGCAGAACGTCGCCATCGACTGGCACGTCTTTCAGCTCATGCGCGGGCAAATTGTCCGCTTCAGTGTGTTAGGCGCGGGCATCAATCTCGACGCTGGCGCGCTGGCATTAGGAACGCTCGGCTTAGTCCGGGTGCTGCCGATCATCATCTTTGCACTGCTCGGCGGAATGCTTGCCGACACTCGCGACCGCCGCGCATTGATGATCTGGACGCGCACCGCCGCCGCGATCTTCGCCGGGCTGCTCGCCGTATTGACGCTCACGGGTCAGGCAACGCCGCTGGCGATTTACCTGCTCACCGCCGCCGGAGCCGGAGCCACCGCCTTTGACAACCCGGCACGGCAGTCGCTCGTCCCTAATTTGGTAGATCGCAAGCACCTACCCAACGCCGTCAGCTTGAATACGCTCATGTTTCAGATCGCCACTATCGGCGGACCTGCTCTCGCGGGCGTGCTGATCGGCATTTCTGGGAGCAGCAGCACTAGCCCAATCGCCGATAGCGCCGAAGCAAACGCTCACATCGGCATCATCTACGCGATCAATGCCGTCACGTTCGTGTTTGCCATCGCCGCGCTGCTGCGGATGCGCTATCGCGGCAAAGCCGCAGCGACCAATACCTCGGTCGGTTGGAAATCCTTGAAAGAGGGGCTGCGCTTCACCTTTCACTCGCGCATCATCTGGAGCACAATGCTGCTCGACTTTATGGCAACGTTTTTCGCCTCCGCGCGGACGATGCTGCCGATTGTCGCGTCAGACATCCTCCACGTGGGACCCGAAGGTTACGGGTTGCTCGTGACGGCGCAGCCGGTCGGCGCGATGCTCGCCGGGCTGTTCGCTGCGCTCCGCAAAGACATTTACCATCAGGGGAAGGCGCTGCTCGGCAGTGTCGCCATCTACGGACTGGCAACCGCCCTGTTTGGCTTGTCGACCCTTTTCAGCCTCTCCTACTTGCTATTCGCGCTGACCGGCGCAGGTGATACCATCTCGACGGTGATTCGCGGCACGATCCGGCAGGTCATGACGCCGGATCACCTGCGCGGGCGCATGACCAGCGTCAACATGATGTTCTTCATGGGCGGACCACAGCTCGGCGAGCTTGAAGCCGGCGTCGTGGCGGCAGCGCTCGGCGCGCCGTTCGCGATTGTCAGCGGCGGCATCGCAACCATCGCCCTGACCGCCCTGATCGCATGGCGCTATCCCCGCCTGCGCCGCTATACCAGCGATGACATGGCAGCCCAGACTCAGCCTACGCTTTGAGCCAACCATGCAGCGACACCAAACTCGCGCGAATGTCCTCAGTCGGATCGAACATCTCCGCCTCGTGCTCAACGACGAGGGCGCCGTCGTAGCCGATCTCCCGAAGCACCCGCACGCAGCGCTTCAGCGGTACGACACCTTCACCAAAGCGGCAGGTGTCATGCTTGCCTTGATCGCGCACGTCTTTGAGATGAACGTGAAATAAGCGCGGCGCAAGCTGTCTCAGCGCGTCTTCAGCATCGCAGCCGCGCGTCCCGAACCAACCCGTATCCGCGCAGATTCCAACGGCTCCGTCGCCCGTGTCACCCGCATTCGCCAGAATCTCGGCAGGCGTCTTTTCGGACTCATTTTCATAAGCCCATCTCAACCGATATTTCTTCAACGTATCGACCACAAATCCGCGATCCTGCTTGCCTAACGGAGTCGTACCAACCAGCAGCGGAATGTCGAGTGCTGCGCAGACTTCACAGTTGCGCTCGAAAGCATCACGGCTATCCCCGAGCGCTCCCGCAAAGCCAACTATACGCAAGCCGTACTTGCCGATCACTTGCGCCGCTACCTCAAGGTGAGCATCCGTCACCCAGCGCTGATCAAGGATTGGCTGCCAGAAATCGACCGCCTCAAAACCCAGCGCGCGAACGTCGCTTAGGTAGGTCGCCAACCGCTCGGAAAATGAACTCAACGGCTGAAAGTAAGCGCTGGTCACTTGCTCTCCCTGTTCCCAACCCTGATCCATGTGATAAGCCAATCGGCGTGCGGCGTAGTTCGCCAACGCAAAGGCAACTGTGGGCATAATCTCGGCTTTTCGCTCACTAAATAGGTCTGCAAACGCAGTAGTTTACACGCCAATTCTACTCAAATGTCAACTGGAATTGTTGACGGGCACCGATTTGGCAGAAGTCTGGCGCGAAGAGTAACTTCAACCTTGACACGACTGAGGGAGAAACGTATACTTCCACCCATGAGTTAGGGGATGTGGTGTAGCGGTTAACACACTGCCCTGTCAAGGCAGAGATCGCGGGTTCGAACCCCGTCGTCCCCGCTCCGGCTACTAATTTCTACGGACATTACATTAGCTCTCAGCGAGATAAGATTGAACAGCATCTTTCAACATCTGAAGGTGCTGTTTTATTTTCCCCTAACACCACTGCGAAATCCCCGTGAAGCACAATTGCGAGTATCTTGTCATCATAGACAAAGACGCGATCCACGATTTTTGAGACAAGCTGCTTGCGCGCTTCTAGTGGCTCTTCGACCTCATCGCATTGATTCCAGTAGGTACGAAAGTTCTCGAAGTAGATCAGCCGCTTCGATCAATTCATCATAGTCAATCGGACGTAGCGACTCGAACTCGCGCTGAAGTTGCGAGCGTTTTTCGAGATAGGATCTCTTTGTCGAGAAAACCTTGCTCCCAACTGAAATCAATGCGTTTCACGATCTCTTCTATCTCTGCCATGCGGTGAAATGCCGCGTCATTTTCAATCCGACTTCTCACCGCTGCTTCGATACGTTCACGGAAATCATTCGGGAATACTCATTTCGGACAAGATCGAGAACGATCTGCTCATCGAGTTTGCGGGCGTGCGTTGCTTTCTGCCCACACTTTTCGTAACCGCGATCATGAGCCAAACAGCGGTAATACTCAATGTCGTGCTGCCGCTGATAGTACGGGCGCATTCTGCCGTAGTTCTCGTCTACCAAACCGCTTGGTTTGCGCGCAATGCAGCGAGCACAAAAGACGCGATCATGCAGTATGTAGGTTCGAACGTCGCTCGCACTTGCTCCGTAGGCTTGCGGCATGTTCTGGCGCACGGTTTGACACTGGTCGAAGAGTTCATCAGATACGAACCCCTGATGCTTACCTTCGAACCATTCTGCGCGGTGGCGCTTTCGTTGTTCGCCCTTCGCCTAGTGTTTTCTTGTAGATCGTTTCGGTGTAGGGTACACGCCCTGTATAGACGCGGTTTTGGAGCATGTCCCTTGTCATCTCGCGGTTGATCGGAATACGCCCTACCCTCTCAGCCTGAATCGCAAGGGCGCTCATTCATCCACGTAGCGATGTCAGCAAAACTATATCTGCCCGGTTGAATAGAGCCGAAACGCGCGCCGCACGATATGCCGCTAGGCGACGGGTTAATGTGATAGTCCGGCAGGGCGTATCAGCGCATAGCGCTTCTGGCAAGCTGTCACCAGCTCGTAACCTAGCGGCGCTATGCTCCCGTTGAATTCGCCATTGACCGCCCGTTGATGTTTGCCGCGCTTCGTTTCACTGCTGAGGTTGCGCGAGTAGAACGCAGACCAAACAGCTAGCATCTGTTCCATCATTGCGGTGTAGGGCGAATCGTCGTCATCTTCGCTGAAGCCTTCAACGCAGATACAGCTTCAAGCTGTACTCGTAACGCATCAACATTTTGATCATTACGGCGTGGTTGTTGTCGCGCGCTAGGCGATCAAATTTCCAGAACATCACAGCGTCGAATCTATCACGTTCGGCAGCTTTCCTGCAGTTCGTTGTAGCCGTCCCGATCCAAACTCCAGCCGCTTCTAGCGCCGTCTTTGTAGACGCCTACAACCACGCCGCCGCGTTCGGCTATAGCCTTGCGGCAGCACGCTTCTTGAGCCTCTAGACTGAGTTCGTTTTGCATTTCCGACGAATAGCGGGCGTAGATTGCGAACCGCTGCCGTTTGTCAGTTTGAGGGGTGTTCTTGCTTTTGTTCATCGCTGCTTTGTCCTTGTGATTGCGTGCTCTCGGTTACTGGTTTTTCATCTAGCTCCGGCACAACCAGAATCAGTACACCGAAGTCAGACAGATGCTTTTCACGCTTGAGCCGATAGATACCCTGCTCAACGTGAATCTCACCTTGTGCGAAGATGTACTTAGCCATACATCCCCCCACGAACCGGAAAAACAAAGCGACCCTGACTGAAAATAGCTTGCAGTCGAGCCGCTTTCGCACGCGGGACATAAGTCCAGCGATTAGATATAATGCTCCGCAGCCCGTTCACTGCTTGATCCCAGTGTCGGGTTAGAACCATGTGAAGCGTTCCCGCGCTTTGCATGGTTCGGTTTGTTTTCGGTTGTTAGCATCAAATTAACGCACGTTGGTTGCGCTGTCAACAAATTGCTGCTTCGGTTGATTCTGCATTGCTTCGCATGATTCGGTCGTTTCTCCGTTAGTGTCAGATTTGCTGTGGCGTCAAAGTATTCAGAATCAAGCGCATCAATCGAATTTGTGCGCTAAGCGCCTGCAATCCCTCTCCTGTGACTTCTCGGCTGCCGCCGTGCAAAATCTGCACATAGCCCTTCTTACGCAAAGCACCAATCGCCCGCGACACCGAGCCTGAATTCTCAATTTCAGTAATCTGACAAATCTCTGAAACCGTCGCGCTCGGCTGCACACTCAATACTTGCAGCACCTGTAATTGGTTTGGAGTGAGATCGGCTTCGCGGATCACCTTTTCAGACGGCAGCAGTACAACACTGGTCACGTCTTCACCGATGTTGTTCTTGTAACCCAGATTGACAGTCACGGGAGCAAGGTAATAGGTATCGAACGGTTTGGTATCTTTGGTCTTCTGAGACTGAACAGCAACGAGATCGTCTTCCAAGCTGAGGCGAATTATCGTGTCGCAAGCATTTCTGAGCGCCTTGCTCCCTCGTTCCCGTCTGCCTTCCGCGTTGGTGTGATGAATGACGACAATCACCGCATCGTGATAGCGGCTCATCAATTTACAGCCGTTGACAATTGTAAGTATGTCGCGGCTGCTATTTTCACCCGCCATACCCGAACACATTGCGAATGTGTCTACTACGATCATGCGAGGCTTGTAAACGGTGATAAGCCGATTGAACTCTTCAAGCTCTTCCAAGTCGAACAAGTCCACTTGACCTAGTACGAACGTGACGTTGTTCGGCTTGGTATGATGATGGTTGATCCACGCTTCCAGACGCTGGCGATAGCCGTACTCGCCTTCTGCCGCGATGTAAAGCACGTTCGTGCCTTCTACTGCAAGTTGAAGCGCATACATCAGGATCAAGAATGACTTGTACGTGCCCGATGATCCATAAATCATCACTAATCCACGTGCCGGAATCTGACGCGCGATTAGCCAATCAATCGGTTGAAGTTGAAGCACGTCATCAATCGAAGCGAAGTGCCATTTCGAAACTTCAATCGCTGGTGGCAATGCTTCGCACTTTTCTAGCTCGAGTAAGGCATCTGGAGCGTGAAGCATACAATAGTCGGCTAGATCACCGCCCTGCCCCAAACCCAACTCAACAGCACGAACCTCGAAACCTTCGCGGCGCAGCTGCTCTTCTAGACCGCGCGCAGCTGCGCGTCCCGCCTTGTCGCAGTCAAGAGCGACGATCACCTCAAGGTCACTAAGCTCAGAAAGAAAACCCTTCAGTTGTTCAAGCAAATCGCCGGGTATCTCACCTTTTTCACCACTGGTCATGGCAATTGCAGGAACGCCGTGATAGCGAGCCGCAACCGTGCTGATTTCCCCGTTACAGATTACAAGCGGTTTGCCCTCGCAGAGGAGTTCCTTCAGCTTCGCGCTGAACCCGTACCAGCAGCGGGTATAGCCCTGAACCGATTTATAGACTGGCTTGCCCTTTGCGCCATCAAGGAAACGCCAACGCAACCCACTAGGGGTTGGAAATTCCAGCGCCGGACGTCCTTCAATAGCTACCTCACGCCACTGCCAGACTCGCAGCACGTCGCCCGGTAATCCGTGTGCACGGGCGTATTCTTCGAGTCCAGCATATGCCCGCTTTGTGCTTTCGACCGGAACAACAGTAGGCAATGCAACACCCAGATGTTTTGCAAGCTCATACAGTGATCCGCTTTGAGGATTAGCGCTTGGATGATGGTCGAAGAAACTCCCATGTTCCGGCGAGTTTATGATCATCGTGCAGGACATGGAATCCGCTCCGGGACGAAACGGTGAGTTGAACCGATACTTGCCGCGTCCTTCTTCGCGCAGGTTGTAAGGTCGTAGGGCTGTTAGCACCTCGTTAGCGGTAGACATCAAAGTATGCTCCCGATCTTTGAAGGCAACGCTAAGGCGCAGAAGTGTTGGAACCGACCTCTTGCAGAACACGTCGATTGATATTGCGAGTATTTGGTAGAAAGAGCTTGGGAAGTCCGTAAATTGGGGAAGTAACTATGTGACATGCAAGCCTCCAATTCGAGGATTTCGCGCGCATGTCAGACCGGGATTGTGATACACTTTGAGAGGTTGCATCTGCCCCTCAGATGTGACCCAAACTGACAAGCCGCGTAATCCCCACAAGAATGCGGTTGTGTTAGAGGCTCTACAATCTGAGCGAACAGAAAGTAGAAGCCGCCTTGCGCGTCAATGCCGCCCGGTCTAGCGGGCGAACATTGACGGCAGAGAGCATGACGCTCTAAGACAAGGCAGCTTCAGCATATTTAAAGACACAGAGCGTTACTACATAAAAGTGAAACCAGCGCAGAAAATATGGATCAAACGCGAATTTGAAGCGATTCAGATCGGCGAGTAATTTCTCGTGTCGTGTGTATTCGATGACTAACCGCTCAATTTCGTAGCCTTTCATGCCGCGTAGTCTACCGACCAAGCTAAACGTCACAGTGATTACGCCGACAAGTTGTCTTTCGCCATGCTCCAGTATTGTCTCTCCATTCAAGTAATACACGCCCGGTTCGCCTTCGTAAATCAGTTCCAGTTCGAGCAACTTGTGGATGTAACGGCTCTTGGTGGCTTTGCTTGCTGGCGTCGTCCAAACGTATCGCGGAATTCTGAAGGGGTGAAGTGAGTAAAAGACGCTTTGACCGTTTCCATACCCTTTGCCCGGTTGCTCAATTCTTGTGATCGCGCCCCACTCTTCGAGTCGCTGCAAATGACTAGAGATAGTGATTGGCGAAGCTGTGTCGGGCAACCTGAGCACATCGATAATATTACTAACTGAATGTCGCTTGTCGTTGTGTTTGAGCATAATCAATGCCCAAAAAACAGCGAGCGTTCCCGCCGCTGTGTTGATCTGTATATCCATTTTGCCTTGTCCTAGAGTGAGTGGTTATCCAGCGCCTAGAAGTCGATCCAATCGCGTATGCGCGCCAGCAGCGAGCGTTTCTGCCCTGCTCGTGGCATATCCAAGCGGCGATCCAGTTTAGGGCTAGTAATCGGCGTGCCCGCTCTGCCTGTAGATATGCCGCGTGGTTTGAGCACCAGCAACCGCGCGCGCTCTTTCGGATCGTGATACAGCAGACAGTACAGAATGTCGCTCGGAATTGTGTAGACGAACTCTGCCCCTGCCCCAAGCCATATATCCCCGTAGCACTTGCGTGGGAGCGGATGCTTCGCTTCTTCGACCAAGCGCAGGTCGTGAAGCTGGCGCAACATCCGAATGTCGTAGGGCACAAGTTTCTCGCGTCCTAGAACGTCCGCGATTGCCGCCCGGTTGACGTACTGGCGAAACTGGTAGCCCTTCTGTGGCGTGTATTCAATCAACATCGCCGTACCGACTGCTGACAGCACGCGCCGCGTTGCAGGTGACAAGCGTTTCAGCCTTGCCATTACACTGTCGACACTTTGCTGGCGCTGATTCTGATCGAATCCGCTGACTGCGTTGAAGAAACGATGCGAGCTATTGATCGCCAGCTTGGACGATACGTCATGCACTAATGCCGGTTTTCTATCGCGCGTGCGCGTAGAGTAACCATTAGCGTTTACCAAATTTCAGCCCCTTTCAACTCTAGAATGCACGATCAAGAACCGATGTTCTAACCATAGCATACATCAGATTTGACCAAAGAGGCACTATGAATTGACTAGGTTGCTTGGAAAACGACTGCTTATACTGATTGATTTGACTTACTGGCGCGCTCTAAGTTGAGCGCCAGCAGCCGCCGCAAAAGCTCTTCGTCGCCTTCAGGTGTGCGGATCACGACGGCGAGGTCGTCCCATCCATAAGCCGCCAGCACCGCGCGATCTAGCACGTCGTGAAGTTCGGCAAGGCGTGGCGCAAAGTCGATTGCCGGGTTCGCCCTACTTGGCGCGAGCTTGCCCTCACGGTAGGCGACAACGGCGTTATACAGGTTCGTGAGCGTGCGATCCTTGAGCAGCTTCTCGCTTGCCCCAAGCGCCACCAGATCGGGCGGATTTAGCCACGCCTCGCGCTCTTCGTGTAATTGTTTTGCCGCGGCGCTGATCGCCTGATAGTGCGGCGAATCGGTGTCCTCTTGTCCCGGCACGAACGGCAGCGGGAACGTCTCAAAGGTAGTTGTTGTGGTATAGCGGGGATCGTTCCCGACCCCAATCCATGTACCTTGCCTAAGTGACCAAAGCTCATGTGAGCAACTGTGAAGCATGCCGAAGAAATAGTTATCATCTCGCGCGAAAACGTAAGTGCCATCGTCAGCCAGCGTGCCCGGTTGCACCCATACAAAAATACGAAATTTAGCAACTCTCGGCGTAGCAATATATCGATCAAGACCGTCTAGTGCTGTACGCATACCGGGTGCAGTTTCAGAGTGTAGCCACCAATTCCGCGCTCGTGTTGCGCGTCTGTTCTGAGACTTTTTCGGATATACGTTCTCAAGTACATAGGCAAACGGAGCTTCGTAGAGTTTTGCTTCTTCCAAATCTCTCAACCCAAAGTCAATTATCCATTTTTGACGACTGCTTTTGCTCAATAAGGCACTACCGTTTACCCACCGTCGAACAACATCACGGTTATCTAGCCCGCTAGAATTGGTTGCAGTTAAGAGTTTGAACGCAACCTGCTCACCTATATCAAATGCGCCGCCCTTCTGAGTTCCTCTAAACGAAACGCCTTTGTTTTCCTGAAGCACCAACGCCTGAGTCAAATCAAGCGACTGAGTTAGGTCGGGGTTTATAGAGGAAACCGACTTCCCATCCAGTATTCTTTCAGTTTCAGTACCAGAGTCAAACCCAACAATAGATACTCTTACCGCTGCGCCGCCAAGTACCCATTCATGATCGCTCCACGCCAAGAAAATATCCCCCGTTTTCTTGATACGTTGGAGAACTTCCCGATTTGCGCCCCCGCGTATTGAGTTGGTTGCAAGCAATCCGACTCGAACTGTTGTAAGGCGGCTTATCTCTTCACGCGCCTTTTCAAACCAATAGCAGACCAAATCGGCACTACCCGGCACGCGATCTTCATAGATAGTCCAAAGATCATCAAGGTAACTGCCGCCAAGATTCGAACGCTGTTTGTAACCACCCAAAAACGGCGGATTGCCGACGATCACGTCTGCGGCGATCCATTCCGGCTCATATGGCTTGCCGTCGGCGTCGTAACGCATAATCGCATCGTCGTTGAGGATATGCTCCGGTTCGTCGGGGTTGTCCCGATCCTTCAAGATCGGGTTCGGTAGATCGTAGGGGGTCGGCGCTTTGCCGGGTAGCTGCGGGTGTAACTCGCCCTCATTCTCGAAGCGCCATTGCAGATAGCCGATCCAGATCACCGCGTGCGCCAGATTCGCCGCGAACTCATCCTTCTCAATCCCGTAGAACTGGCGCGGTGTCACCACGTCACGGAACGTCAAGCCAAGCGGCGCAAACAGCTTGCGGGCGCGCCCTTCGAGGTCTTTCATCAGCCGCAAGCTCATGTACAGGAAATTGCCCGAACCGCACGCCGGATCAAGCACAGTGGTGCTCGCCAGCTTGTCGAAAATACGGTCACGCAGCGGGATCAACTGCTTCGTGGGCGATCTGGCGCGCTCGTGGTGTCGCTTTTTCGCTCAAGAACGTTTTGAGCAGCGGCGCGGCTTCGCTTTGAACCGCCTCCCACTCACGGTTGAGTGGCAGCATCAGCACCGGCTCAAGCACCAGCCGAATGTCGGCTTCACTGGTGTAGTGCGCGCCTAGCTGCGCTCGCTTGCTTGGATCGAGCGCGCCCTCAAACATCGTGCCGAAGATCGTCGGGTTCACGCTCTCCCATCCCGCATCACTGGCGCGGCGCAAAACCGCTATCGCGCCGGGTATTTGCGTAATGTCGAGCACTTCCGGATGATCGCCTTCATCGGGTGCTGAGGCGAAGAAACTACCGTTGAAGTACGGCAGATAACGTGCCATGAACATCGTGCGCCGCCCATCGAGCGTCTCGAAAAGCTCTTGCATCGACGGCACAAACGCCGCCGGATTCTCAGCGAGCTATCCAGCACGTAGCGAAACACCGTTTTCGTCTCAATGCGCGGCAGCAAGCGAATATCTTCGGCAAACAGCAAGAACAGGATGCGCGTCAAGAAGCGCGCGATCTGCGCTGAACTCCACTCCGGCTGATCGGCGGGCGCGTGCCGCCGCATGATGTCCGCCAGATGCGCGAACTCTTCGGCAAGCTGCTTGGTGATGCGCTCGCGCTCGATCCGCTCGCTATCGCGTAGCTCAAGAAATTTGCCGGGATTTGTAAGTAACCACTCAATGTAGCGTAACGTCTGCGGATCAAGCAGATCATCATTGTGAAAAATGAACGGCTTGGCATCGCTGTTTGTCCACTGCGGATAAATCCGGTATTCGAGGAAATCACAGACGACCAGCAGCGGCGGATTATCAAGGTCGCCGCGATAGGCTTGGAGCTGCGCGTAAGCGGCGTCTAGGTCTTTCGCTTTGCCCTTGTATTCCCACGCGAAATGCCCCTTGTACCACACGTCGGCGCGCCCGCGCCCGCCCGTCGATTTGGCTACATTCTCTTCGAAGGTAAAAAACTCGCCTTTAGGATCGGCTTCAGTGGGGGTTTTGTGACCGACTATGCGACAGAGTTCGTTAAAATGACTTTGCGAGGCTTGCTGCTCGCGCAGCGTGCTTTGTGACCAGCGATCAACGAATTCCCGAACGTCCATAGAACCCCACACTCACAATAACGGTTATCACTTGACCGTAATTGTAGCGTGTGGGGTTCAATTGGGCGAAGCGGCATGTTACAGAAGTGTTTCTTCGGTGATTGCAGCTCGCAAATGAGAACTAAGACACTCGCGCGATAATCTCTCGCATTGTGCGCGCGTATGATGTTTGAGGGAAGAAAATAACGTAGGGAGAGCGGGCGCAAAGCCCGTCGTCCCCGATGAGTACAAAATGTGTTCAATATGAAAAGCCCGGTCGATGAGATCGGGCTTTTTCGTTGTCCTCGGTTGTATACACGCGGGTACGAAATTGTCCAAGTACCCAAACTCATGATCCGACAGTCTTGCTGGATTTGCACCAAAGAACCGGAGCAGGTTAGCCCTTTACCTATGGTGCATTCTCACTTAACTCAGCGCGAACGCAATTGCCTGCTCGGTGGTCATCGTCGCACCTTTCGCCCATTCCAATTCAAACAGAGTATCTCCCAGTTGAACACGCAGGCGTGTCAAAGCTTCCTCATTTGCCGTCTGGTTTATTTGCTCGACAGGCGCTCCAATGCGTACCCGCAAAGCATCAGCCGCCGCAAAGAGTTGAACCGCTCGCTCGTAACGTCCTTCAACTTCGTCAACGTCGGCGATGTATTCAAACGAATAGGCATATCCTCGCTGTAAACCTAATTCGCGGCGTATGCGTAAGCCCTCTTCGAACAATGCCCTCGCGCGCACGAAGTCGCCACGATCATAAGCGAAGCCTCCGAGGTTTTGCGTAGCGGTCGCCATGCCGCGCAGGTAGCCGAGCGATTGATAAATATCCCGGCATTCGACCAATGCCTGTTCGCCTGCCGCGACGTATTCGGGAATTTCCCCAAATATGCCTGAAAGCAGGTTGAGCGCATCTGCCAGTTCAAAGGGACGCCCGAGTTCGCGCCATAGGGCACTGCCTCGCAAGGCATATCCGTATGCGGCTTGAAAATCGCCCGCATGATAGATAATTCTGCCGAGTACCACGTTGGCTTTCGCTGTGCCAGCCTTATAAGAAATACGCTCAGCCATCCGAAGCGCTTCTTCAGCCCGCGTCTGTACATTCGCGTGGTCGCCAGCCAAATTAGCCAGCTCGCAATACTTCAAGCGCGCGTCGATCTCCCCCCGCTGATCGCCGAGCTGCTGAAAGAAATCTTTCGCTTGGCGAGCGCACTGTAATCCATAATCAAAGTCGGAGATCGCCGAGGATAAATCAGCCGCCGCGAGCAAGGCATGTGCTCGCGGGAGCGAGACGGATGACGGAGTTCCCTCCAACGTGCGCTCCAGCCAGCGACGTCCTTCCTGAAAAAAGCCGCCCAGCTCCCAGAAATTCAGGTCTGTGCCCAACTGGGCAACCAGAACGAGCGCCCGTTCGTGATCGTGCGCAACCAGCCACTCGAACGCGAGTCGCAGATTATCGTGGTCATTCTCGACAGTACGCAGCCGTTCGGGCAGTGGCTGCCCACCCCGGTTCGCCGCCGCCTGAGCTACAAATTGGGCATAGTACCGGGCATGGCGTTCCTGCGCATCCGCTTCTTGATCACTGCCGTGCAGCTGTGCCTGCGCAAATTGGCGGATGGTCTCGTGCATACTGTAGCGTCGGCGCTCGGCATCACTGCCAAAGGTCACCAGCGAGTGATCGACCAGCTCGGCGAGCACCTCGGCGCAGGGAGTACCGGGCGCGCTGATCAACTCGGCTGCATCCAATGTCCAGCCACCAGCAAAAACCGCTAATCGGCACAAGACCGACCGCTCCTGACCGCTCAACAGCTCGTAGGACCAGTCAATCAGGGCGTGCAGCGTGCGCTGGCGCGGCAGGTTTTCGGTGACTTGCTTATTCAGCCAAGCGAACCGTCGGTCGAGCCGGTCAGCGATCACTTCGACCGGCAGCGCGCGGGCTTGCGCGGCGGCGATTTCGATCGCCAGCGGCATACCGTCGAGCTGTTGGCAGATCCGAGCAACCGCCAAGATATTCGCTTCGGTGAGCGTGAACGAGAGCAGCGTTTGCGCGGCGCGATCTGAGAAGAGCTGAATCGAGTCAAAGCGCATCGAGTTCGCGACCGTGAGTGACTCCGTACCGTTGAGTGCAGGGGTCGCGAACGGCTCCAGTCGTACCACGTGTTCCTCAGCAAGGTGAAGCGGAATGCGGCTCGTCGCTAGGACAGTCAGCCCCGCGGCGTCACGGCAGAGCGTTTGGACCAGACGCGCGCATGCTTTCGCCAGATGTTCGCAATTATCCAGCACGAGAAGCATGGTCTTATCGCGCAGGTAGTCCACAATTACGCTGGTGGACGAGCGACCGGTGCTCGTCGGCAAGTGCAACGCCGCTGCGACTTCATCGTCCACCACACTTCCATCGGCAATGCCAGCCAATCCAACAAAGCAGATGTCATGGGCGAGAACGCCCGCCATGCGGCGGGCAATCTCGATCGCTAAGCGAGTCTTGCCGACGCCGCCCGGTCCGGTCAACGTCACCAGCCGGACGGTTCGACGCGACAGTAGATCGACCAAGCGCGCGGATTCCTGCTCGCGCCCCAAAAAGCGCGTCAGGACAGGCGGCAGAGCGGTTTGAGCCGGATGCGACTCAAACGGAGCGAGGGCGCGGATCTGTTCAGCCAGCGTCACGGTTTCAACCGCCGGCGCGAGTCCAAGCTCGGTTGCCAACACGCGACGACAGGTTTCGTAGACATCCAGTGCGGCGCTGCGCTGATCCGCCCGCGCCAGCACACGCATCAACTGACGATAGGCAGGTTCGCTCAGCGGGTCAGAGTCGAGCAGACGGCGGATAGTACGTTCGGCTTCAACTAGTTGGCCAGCGTGCTCGTGAAACGCAGCAAGCTGTTCCAACGCCGACGTCACCTGCACGCGGAAATATTGGCGCTGCGCGAGGAGCCATTCGTCGAACTGCAAAGAGTTGGCAAGCGAGAATTCGTCCAAAAAATCGCCGCGCACCAAACCGAGCGCCTCCGTCAGCCGAGCGGCGCATTCCGAGCAATCTTGTGGGTCGGGGTGCGAATGGAGGCGACAGGTCTCGATCAATGTGCGAAAGCGAGTCACGTCCAATTCGTGGTCGCTGAGCGGATTGAAGTACAGGGCGAGCCGATCACCGATGAAGTGTGGCTGCTCATCCGAGGCGGACGTTCCCAGCGCTTTTTGAAGCTGCGCCCAAGTCACACGGAGATTGTTTTGGGCGGCGGCAGTTGGCAAGTCGGGCCACAGCAAGCCAAGCAGGAATTCACGGCTGTGCGCGTGATCCAACTCGACCAGCAGATAAGCCAGCAGCCCGATCGCCTTGCGATTGGCGAGGGTGATCGCACCCAACCGACGATGCGTGATCTGAAATTGACCGAGTAAGGAAAAAAGCAATTCAGCCAATGTCGTCCCAAATAATGATGAATTAACGGGTCTACCCTAACGTACAGAATACATCACAACGAACAAAAAACACGAGTTCTTCCCATCGGGGACTGACTTACGACCTGCTGGTCAACGGACAGATCGTAGACGTCGATCCGCCGCCGTCTCCGGGGTGCCGTGTGCACTCGGCATCCAGATGCTTGCGTAATCGCAACCGGGACCCGGCTTAGCGGGTCGCAGGACGAATCTATCCATAAAACCTGCAAAAAGGAGAGGATGAAGTGGCAATCAAAGTGATCGTCGAATTACAAGCCAAACCGGGCAGGCGCGCTGAGCTGAACAACCTGCTCGAAAGCGTCGCCGCGACGCTGGGACCGGATGAACCCGGTTTTCTAGGCAGCACGCGCTATGAAGTGCTCGATAACCCCAACATCGTTGTCGAGATTGCCGATTGGGAGTCGGCTGAGGTGCGGGCGGCGGCGATGCAGAAAGCCATGTCCAGCGGCGCCTATGCGCCTCTCGGAGATCTGCTCGCCGCGCCCTTCCGAGCGACCGTCATCACGCAAATGCCCTGATCCGTTCACATATCAAATGTCCTGTAAGCATGGGGGCAACTCACTCTGAATTGCACCCGTTACAAAAAGGAGAAATTATGATGTCTGTTATTGCTGGCAAGTCCCTTGACACCCGCAATACGCTGCTGCGTTCCGTTGTGCTGGGTGGGTTGACCGTCGCTATCGCCGACGCGATCATCTATCACTGGCTAGTTTCGAGTGTCGTGAATGGTTACCCATTAATTAGCGTATATCAATATATAGCGAGCGGCGCCCTAGGCAATGCTGCGTTCGACGGCGGAATCCCCACGGCACTGCTCGGCGTGTCCATCCACTTCGTCGTTTCCTTTGCAGTAGCCGCCGTTTTTATCCTGAGCGCCGACCGAATTCCGCTCTTGCGCCGCTATGCTATCCCGGGATCGCTCGTGTATGGCTTTGGTGTATTCGTTGTGATGCAAATGATAGTCACGCCGCTCAGCGCAGCGCCGCCGGTGCCAGCAACAACGCCCCAGATCATCATGACTATCTTAGATCACATACTCGTCGTCGGGCTGCCGCTTGGAATCCTCGTGCAGCGTAATGCCCGTTCGCAATGAATGAGAGCGGAGCACGATTCGCTTCAGTTGGCAGAGGCAGTGTTTTTCAATCTCGTATGGCTATCTCAAGAATAGGAGAACCACAACTATGTTCATGAAAGCGCGCTATCTCACCCTAGGGATTCTGCTGATTTGCCTGTCACTGGCAGCATTTCATGCCCCGCTGCAGGCTCAAGATACGCCGGAACCAGCCGCCACCGAAGACCCGTGCATCGCCATCATCGAGGCAGGTATGGAGCCTCAGGATAACATCGCGCCAGCAGCGACTGAAGACCCGGCTTTCGCGTCGTGTCTCGATGCCTTTGACGCGGCGGAGACCAACGCGACCCCTGCGCCCAACACCGCGCTGCTAGATGAAAGCCAAACGTCCCGGAGCGCGGCAGGAGCAGATAATGCACCTTTTCATTCCATTACAGTCATGAATCGAAGCACGGAATTCCTCGGGCGATTCTGGCTGACATGGCATGTCCCGGGGACAGGCGCTCTGGTTGCGCTCGGCTCTGGAACTATTCTCGCTGGACTCTCCGGGACACTCCCCGTACCCAGTGGCGCCTTTGGCATTGGCGTCCGTGTTGAGCTGTATGCAAGACCCAACAGTATGATGGGTGGCAATATGTTTAATCCCGATTGGATTGCGGCGGATAACTGCCACTTCGCCTTTAACGATGCCCATCAGGATCAGACCATTTTCCTCGATGCCGTTTCTACCGGGTTGGTTATTCCTGTAGCGCCTGTTGTGGATAGCTACGGTTGTTCGCTCGCAGGTGCTGCCAATTCCAGCTTGAGTATTGACGACCTCAATCTTGACAGCTCCGACTTCAACTCCCCTCCGGACGTGGGTGCCGACAATCCAGATACGACTACTGACAGTTCAGGGGGATAAAAGTGCCTCCTTGCAGTTCGTGCGCGAGCGGGCAGCCGGCTTTGCCCGGTTGAACATGCTCGCCGCGCACGCACTGCTGGTCAATCAGTCATTGAATGACCCACTCAAAAAAGGAAAACCACAATGATGCAGTCGAAAGCGCGTTTTCTTCTCATGGTCGTCCTGCTGATTACGCTGTCCTTGGCAGCGTTTCAAGCATCGCTGCAGGCTCAAGACTCGACCGAGCCAGCAGCAACCGAAGACTCTTGTACCGCGATCATCGAGGCGGCGATGCAACCGCTCGACAACACCGCGCCAGTGCCAACTGAAGATCCGGCGCTCGCCTCGTGTTTCGAGGCTCTAACATCGACGGGAACCGACGTGGCACCTCCCGATGCGAGTGTGGCAACCGTGGAACCAATCGCGCCAGCCGCAACCGGGGATGCAGGAATGGCGGACGTCTACATTCCCATCACCATCGACCATGCGAATGCCCTTGCCGATGCTGGCAGAGTATGGGTGACGTGGCATGACCCATCGACAGGCGATCTCAAGGTCTCGTTAGGCGCTCAAAACGTGCGCATCTCGTACTACAACACAGGGTTGGATATCACCGTGCCCTATGACGCCGTCGACATCGGGATTCGCGTTGAAGCGACGCCAGAACGGGTTTCCGGCAGGTGGCAGGTAATTCCGACCTGCACGTTCGCGTTTGCCACACCGCCCCAAGGGTTCTCCATCAGCGTGGACGAA
The DNA here is from genome assembly GCA_963826685.1 of uncultured Chloroflexia bacterium. Taxonomy (GTDB): domain Bacteria; phylum Chloroflexota; class Anaerolineae; order Aggregatilineales; family Phototrophicaceae; genus Flexifilum. Next base: position 1,425,343 of record CAWGYC010000017.1, read on the forward strand.
AACAACGTTTGCACCGGGCAAACTGATAGCCCCTGACACTCAAGCCCGTATCATTTACCTCAATACGGGGCAACCACCGCAACGGCGTTTACCCCGCTCTTCTTTGCATGTCGTTAAGAGAACAAATTGGAGGAATCAGCGGGGCGGATGTGAAATCCGCCCGGTCGCTGTTTCTAGGACAATCCTACATTCCAGAAGGAACGGTGGTTGGGTTGAGGTAAGCGTTCAAGACTGCGGTCAGCCACTGATTCATCGTGTCAAACCGATCGTTCCCGGATATAGCGGGCGCTGCCTGTGCCAGCGCCAGCGCGCTGAAGGTATCGCCAAATTTGTAGACATCGTCCAGCACCCGGTAGTAGATACCAGCGCACATATTCTGCTGATTGGCGTTGATCGCCGTATCCATATCAGCCACCAGCTTGATCACAGCCAGATAGGTGTCTTTATCCACCGTGCTGCCGTCCAGATAGGCTTGCAGACCGGTCTGCAAATCGGAATAGGTCTGCTCGAATTCGCTAAGCTGCGTCGTAAAATCCTGCTGATCAGCGGTGCAAGCCGGCAGCCAAGCCGGAATCCCGGTGCCAGTTTTCAACTGAGTAACATAGGCATCGAGCGAAGTGATCGCCTCCTTCACGAGATCGCCCTGAAGTTGGAGCATGGGCGTAAGTGCCTGAGTGAGATCATCGTCGCTGGTGTTGGTCGCGATCTGCGCATCACCCAGAACCACGGCGGCTAGAATAGTCAAGTGCTCGTTGAGCAGCGTCCCGACATTGTTGCCATACGCGACGCCATCGATGCAGTCCGGCGCGGCAGGAAACTCGTCGGTGAAGAAGGACTGATATAGCTTAGCCCAGTCCAGCATTCTCTCCGTGCTGCCAGCGGGGGTTGCGTCATAGGTTTTGGTCCAGAATGTATTCATCCGATCACCCCAGCGGAACGCCAGATCAGCCACCTGCGCAACTTCATCAGCAGTGCACGGAGGCGGCGGGCGAAACTGATCCTGCGCAGCAGCGGGATAGACTGTCGCACAGATCAACAGGCTCAGTAGCAAAAACAGCGTTGTGCGGCGTTTCATCGTGACCACCTTTGAATGAGTGACAGCGCGACCCTACGTCGCTGTGCAAGCACGGATAAACACATGCGTAGAAGTGATTATGCAAACAACTGTCGGAGGTTGTAGAGGCGGGGTTCGCCCACCTCTACGTCGTTTAGAGCGTCGGCTTAGGAGTCGGCGGTGGCAGTATCGGTCGCCCCATTCAGGTAACTGTTCAGCGCGTCGTTGCAATATCCGAGCAGGGTGCTAAACCGCTCAGCATTGTCGCCCTCGGTGATGTAAGGGGCGATTTGTCCCAGTGTCAGCGTCGTGAGCGTATCGCCATAGGTGTAGAGATCGTTGGCAAGGCGCGTATAGTAGTCGGCGCAGATCCCTGAGAGGTTGTTGACTGCCGCATCCAACGTAGTCACGATCTGCATACTGGCGATATAGGTATCTTTGCCCACCGTGCCTTCGTCCAGATAGGCTTGCAAGTTAGGCAGAATGTTGGTGTAGGCTTCCTCCACGCTGTCTAGCTGCGTCGTAAACTGTAGTTGATCGGCAGTGCAGGCAGGCGCCCAGCTTGGAATGCCCGTCCCCGTCTTCACTTGGTTGACGATATTGTTGACTGCACCGACGCCCTGCTTGGCAAAATCGCTCTGAATTTGAAATACCTCAGTCGTCACTTGGTTGACGTCAGCATCACCGCTGTTCGTCGCGATTTGTTCATCGCTCAACACGATCATCGCTTCGAGGGTCATCTGCCGGTTGAGCAGCAGCCCGACCGCATCGCCATACATGACACCATCGATGCAGGTTGGCAGCGCAGGATACACATCGTTGAAGAACGACACATATAGATCACTCCAATCCAGCATTTTCGATATGTCACCATCGAGGGTCTGGGAATAGTCTCCTGATGCCACCGTGTTCAATTGATCGCCAAATGGGAGGGCAAGATCAGCCACCTGCTTTACTTCTTCGGCGGTACAAGGGATAGGGTTAGCGGACTCATCCTGAGCGGCAGTTGGAAGAACTGACGCACCTACGAACAGACACACCATTACAAACACGGCAACTAGATGTTTCATCATTTTCTCCTTTTACGCGCTGCCTATTGCGGCCGCCTGCACGCAATCCAGAGCGGTCACCGGGTCTCGATTCGCCTAACTCACTGTTGACCAGACTACAGTTCGTCAGATCCCCATCGAAAGAGAGCAAGAAATTTGTTCGTCGTGATGTATTCTGTACGTTACTGAAGCCCCGTTAATTCATCATTATTTGGGACGACTTTGGCTGAACTGATTTTCCCTTACTCGGTCAATTTCAGATCAGGTATCGTCGCCTAGGGGCAATCACCCTCACCAGCCGCAAGACGAGAAGAGTTGTACAGGGACGGAGCGATTGCGAAACTGCGTCGGCGCGAAGGCATCTACCCGAACATGCACCACAAGTGGGGCAAAGAGATACCTGTGGAAACGCGGACTGAGCGGAGGTTCCGCTCGGAGATGACGAATGTCAGGTTCGGTTGATTAGTCTGTAGGAGGTCTCTGCCACCAACGCTTGAGCGGGGGAAGCAGATAGATTTCATACACAGCCGGTAACGAACCCCGTCGCCCCGAATCGCGTTCAAGAATATGAGTGAACAGAGTCCACAAGGATATTGTGGACTCTGTTGCTTAAATTTCTCCGTCACGCACATAAACCTTGGTCACCAACGCCCGCAGCAATCTCGTCTGCTCTTCGAGCGTCGCCCCTTCAAACACAAGTCGCAGATCGATCAGAAGCTCGGCGGCGCGTTCCATGTCAACCAGCGTGCTACCACCGACTTTAGGCAGTGCGGCGATTTGACGCTCGATCTCGTCGCGGCAACTCTGATAGGTCTTCTTATCGATGTCGCCCTCGAGGCGCAGTCTTTGGCAGCATCAAGATAGCGGCGTGCGTCACGGAGCCGCCAGCCTACCCAGTGGCTTCCGCAGTCTAGACACTCAATCAACGACGCCAGCGAAAAAACCGCGACCTTGTTCGGTGCTCCCCTGTCCTATGCCCCGGCACGTTTGTGGCGCACTTCTTGGCAGCGGTCGAAGATCACTTGAGTGATGAGTGCTGGGTGATTCCCCGGTGCCCAACCGTCGGCGCTGCCGCGGCGCCCGCCCTTGCAGCTAGTCTGTCTCAGATAGAAGCGGCTCTGAAGCATGTCACGGACAGTGTCGTTGCCAAATGGATTGCTGCGCGGTGTCAAAATCGGTACTGCGACAGCAGCAGGGCAGTCAGCAGCGAGTCGCCGCCCGGCTGATGACCGCCTTATCGTAGGATAGTCCATCGGCTCGGCATTACAGCCATTGTCTGCCTTGCATTTCTCTTGAAAATTGAGGATGATCAGCCCGTACAGGACGAGATCGTTGTTGAGATTAGATTTTTTGGGGACAGCGAATTATGGTTTTGCCTTCGTCATCGGCGGATGTGCGTGAAAGTGTCGATCTAAATGGGCAGTGGTCGTTCGCGCTCGACCCTCACGACGAGGGAATCGGGATCGGTTGGCAAACGATCAGGCTTGACGCGGAGGTTCGGGTGCCCGGTTCGTGGGAAGAACAGGGTTTTGGCGACCCGCCGGGTACTCATCCTCTCGGCGGATGGAGCAAGCATTACCAGTACGAAGGCGCTGCTTGGTACAGCCGCATCATCGAAATCCCCTCGCAATGGCGAGGCAGGTCGATACGGCTGATCCTGAAAGGCGTCCGTTGGCGCAGTCAGGTCTGGCTCGACGGCACTTCCGTTGGTTCGCAGGAGTCGCTCTCGACCGCCCACGTCTATGATCTGACGCCTCTCATCGGGTCACTCTCGACCGCGCCCGGCAGCAGCCACCAACTCACCGTCCGCATCGATAATCGGATGATCTACCCACTCAAAGAGAGCCACATCAATTCCGAGCATACCGCCACGCGCTGGGGCGGCATCACCGGCGGCGCGGAGTTGGAAGCGCTGCCGCAAACCCGCTTCCAGCAGATCACCTGCTGCCCGAATGTGGCGCAGCTGCGTTTCGATTGCGATTTCCACGTGAGCGGCGCAGCCGGTCTCGCCGTCGAGGTAACGCTCACCAACCCGCAAACGGGAAGCCAATATCAGGCAAGCGCGGCGGTGGCGGACGGCAGCGCCGCGCTTTCGGTCGAGCTTGGCGCGGACGCGCGGCTGTGGTGGGATGATGACCCGTTTCTCTACGAAGCGGAATTTGTCCTGCACGACGGCAGCGCCATTCTCGACCGCGAGCGGCAGCGCCTCGGGCTGCGTGAAATCTCGGTCGAAGGCAAGAATATCCTGCTCAACGGGCTGCCGATCTTTCTGCGCGGCTACGTCGACTGCTGCATCTTCCCGCAGACCGGCTATCCCTCATGGGACGTCGAGCATTATCGCCGCCAATTCGCTATTGCCAAAAGCTACGGTTTCAATCACGTGCGCCTGCATTCGTGGACCGCGCCGGAACCGTTCTGGCAAGCCGCCGATGAAGCCGGGATGCTGGTTCAAACCGAGCTGCCGCACTGGTCGCGCTTCTACGATCAAGCGGAAACCGAACCACCGCCAGCCGTACAGGACTTCTTGCGCAGCGAACTTGACCGCATCGTTCCGTCGCTGCATTTCCATCCGGCGTGGGTCATGTTCTCGGCTGGCAACGAACTGCTCGGCGGCGCAGACGGACATCCACGCCTGAACGAACTGGTCGAGCGCGGCAAAGCACTCGATCCGACGCGAATTTACACCGATAACACCGGCTTCGGACAGCTTCCCGCGCCCAGCCGCCACGTCGATTACTTCATTCAGTCCTGTAACTGGCATCCACCCAAGAAAATCTACGATGCAGCGTCCAACGATACGACGCAGGACTTCAGTGCGATCACTGCGCTCAGCGATGCGCCGGTCATTGGGCACGAGCACGGGCAGTTTACGATGTATGCCCGTCCGCAAGAAGCGGAGAAGTATCACGGGGTGATTTATCCCTCGTGGCTCGACTACGTCAACGAGACGCTGGCTGCAAAGGGGATGAGCGGGCGGATCGACGATTTCATTCAGGCGTCGGGGACGCACATCGTCCGCACCTACAAAGAGAACATCGAGCGGGCGCGACGCACGCGCGGACTCGCCGGCTTTCAACTGCTCGACATCCGCGATTTTCCCGGTCAGGGACACGCGACGACGGGCATCCTCGACGTATTCTGGGATAGCAAGGGGTTGGTTGAGCCGGAGACCTTCGCTGAGTTCAACAGCGCGGTCACGCTGTTGATGCGCGCCCCCGCACCGACCTTCTGGAACGGCGCGGCGCTGGAGGTCGACGTCGAGGTTTCGAACTTCGGACATACGCCGATCCCTGCCGGGGCGCTGCAATGGGAACTGCGCTCGGCGACCCCGCTTAGCGGGGCGACCACGCTCAGCGGGCAAATCGACGTACCGACCGTTCCGGCGGGAGGGTTGACGACGCTGGGGCGCTTGGCGATCTCGCTCCCGGACGATGATCGAGGTCACGCTTGGGAATTGAAGGTCGAATTTGGCGGCGCACGCAACCGCTGGCACGTCTGGTCATATCCCTATCCGCACTTAATCGAGGGCGCGGCGAAGATCAGCACTCGTCTGCGTGCGCTGCGTCCCGTCCTTTCCGGGGCAAACTTCAGCGATAATTTTCTCGGCATCGGGATTTTCAGTGAAGGCAAACTCCCAACCAGCCAACTCGCCATCGCGGAGCGCCTGACCGGGCGCGTGCTGCAATATCTGTATGACGGCGGTTCGGTCTGGTTGATGCCGGGGGCGAAAGCGCTGTATGACTCGATTCCGACGCGCTATCTGCCGCCGTTCTGGAGCTACTTGTGGTTCCCCGACAATGTCAGCAGCGTCATGGGCATGATTATTCACGAGCACCCGGCGCTGGCGCGCTTCCCGCACGAGGGCGCGTCCGATTGGCAGTGGTACAGCCTCGTCAACGACGCGCCCGCAATTTGCCTTGACGCGGTCCCTTTTATCGACCCAATCGTGGAAGTCGTCGACAATTTTTCGCGTGCCAAGCGTCTCAGCTATGCGTTCGAGGCGCGGGTGGGCGCGGGACGTCTGTTTGTCTCGACGTGGCGACTCACGGACACTGCCGTGATGGTTCGCCCCGAAGCTCGCTTCTTGCTAAGCCAGATAGTACGCTACCTGCTCAGCGACCAATTCGCGCCCACTCAGAAATTAAGCATCGGTCAGATGTTAGGGATTTTCAAGCTCTCGAACGGCGAGACATTCGATTTTGAATAAGCAGCACTAGGCGCGTTTGCCGCCGGATGACCCGCGAACGATCAGTTCAATCGGCAGGATCATCGAGGCAGGATGCGAAATCGGATGTTCATGCTGAGAAAGCAGGAATTGAAAAGCATATTCGACCATCTCATGCCGGGGAACGTTGACAGACGTCAATGCCGGGCGCACGATAGCGGCGGTCTCGGTATTGTCAATCGACGCGATAGCGACGTCATCCGGCACGCGCAAGCCCCGGTCGTGCAAAGCCGCCATCGCCGCAATCGCCGCCTCGTCATTCGAGGCGAACAGTGCGGTGATGTCCGGCTGCGCCGCGATCAAATCCAGCGTCAACTGGTAGCCGGACTGAAGGACGCTCTCACCGTTGAGCACGCGCATAAGGGCGGCATCAAAGGGAATGCCGCGCAGCGCCAGCGCGCGCTTGTAACCGTCAATCCGTTCGTCATTCAGCGCCAGACAGCCAATCCGGCGATGCCCCAAGCTGATCAGGTGGTCGACCGCCATTTCAGCCGCGCCCGCCAGATCAAGAATGATGGCGGGCAAGCCGTAGATCGATTTTTCGAGGCAAAGGATGGTGTCGATGCGTTCGATGATTTGCGGGAAGATGCGCCCATGCTTCGGGTCGTCGAGAATCGCCGCGGGCAGCAGTAGAATCAGCGAGGAGATTTCCTCGCGGTGAATGTTCTTGTTGAAAAAGATCGGGTCGAGCAGCGCGTCAAAAAAGCTGAAAAAGCGGATGTGCTGGTTCAACTGCTGGGCGCGATCAAACAGGTTGGCGAGGATTATGCTGTAGTAGGGGCGCTGGAGCAAGTTGTTACCTTTGCCCCCGGCAATGATGCCAATCGAGTTCTGAGCCGCGCTGGCGCCTTTTTTGAGCCGCTGGGCGTGTTGGTTCGGTCGATAACCGAGTTCTTGGATCGCGCTGAGGATACGAGAGCGGGTTTCCGCAGAAACTTTGCGGGGACCATTGTTGAGCACGTAGGACACCATCGCACGGGAAACCCCGGCGCGGCGGGCAACGTCTTCCTGCGTTACCATGATTTGATCCTTGTTCATCAGATCCTCAATGTGGCTTGCAATGGGTGAAGTATTACATAAGGCACAGCTCAAATCGAGATTTGTTGACTCCCGTATAATCGGCACTATATAATAGTCTACAGGTATCGTCAACACGATTTGACACGCGAGCGAAAGGAGGCGGCGGAAAATCGTCCCGGCGTTGTACAGAATGGAATATAGTCTTTAAATGGAGCCTAAACATGAACAATAAACGATTCAAATTGCTCTTGCTGGTTATGGTGGGTCTGATGATGGCGGTCTTCAGCACGATCGCGCAGGCGCAGACGACTGACGTAACCCTAACCGCACGCACACACGACCAACTCTACATCGACTATTTCACTTCACGCGAAGCTGAGTTCAGCGCGGCGCATCCCGACCTCAACATCACCTACGATTTTCAGGTCGATTTGAGCGTGGCGGACAACGTGATGAATCAACTGGCGGCAGGTGAGCAGATCCCCGATCTGGTCGGCATCGAGCGTGGTTCGTTCGGGCGGTTCATGAAGGATGGCGCGATTGCCTCCTACTTCGTCGACCTGACCCCGCTGATCGGCGACCGTGCGGCTGACTATTCGCCCGGACGTTGGTCGATCTATTCGTATCAGGGCGAGATTTACGGCATCGAAAGTTCGCTGACGCCGTCCGTCCTCTACTATCAACCGGCGCTGTTCGAGGCGGCGGGTGTGGACGTTCCAGCAACGTGGGAACAAGTACTCAACGACGTTGGACCCAAATTGGCAGCCAATGGCAATGCCTTCACCTTTGCGACCAATGACGGCACTTGGTTCCAGATGTACTACGATCAGCGTGGCGGTCAAATTTTTGACGAGAACGGTAACTTCGTCATGGGTGAAGACGCCAACAAGCAGATTGCTATCGAAGTTGCGACTTACGTTCAGCAAGCGGTGCAAGCTGGCATATTCCTGCCGGTGCTCGGTGGCGACGTGTGGTCCGGTGCGACCATCCCGACTGCCTACACCGATGGTGCGCTGGCTGCGACCGTGATGCCCGACTGGTGGTCGAGCTGCTGTCTGAAACCCGGTGTCCCCGATATGGCGGGCAAGTGGGCGATGGCACAAATGCCTTACTGGGATGGCGGCGGCTTCAAGACCGCGACTTGGGGCGGCACGGGTTGGTCGGTTGCAAAGGGACCTAACCAAGACCTCGCTTGGGAATTCCTCGATTTCGTCTATCTGGGCAAAGAAAATCAAATCGCCCGCTTCGAGCAGATCAATATGTTCCCGGTCATGTTCGCAGCCATGAACGACCCGGCAGTGACCAGCGTGACCGATCCCTTCTTCGGTGACGAGGCAATCGGTCAGGTTTACGCCGATGCCGGTCAGGATATGGTGGTCTGGTACAACAGTGAGTTCTTCAGCGCTTACAACACGGCTGCTGGGACTGACCTGCCTTCGCTCTTCGACGGTTCGATGACTCCGGAGGATTTCGTCAACGACGTGATTACCCAGACGCAAAATACCATCGATTTCGCGTCATAGTCGTTGCTTTCGCATTCAGCGAACGGGCTGATGCGACCGGTAGGATGGATTAGTGTGATGTGGGGCAGACGTGCAACCTTTGGTTGCCAAGTCTGCCCTTATCAATCCTCAATCCCATCGCAGCTTAGGTAGAGCCTAGAGGTTTTGGAGGCGGAATATGATTCAATCAGATGCGTCTGACGCGCTCTTGGCACCCGTGCCCAAAAAGCGAGCCATACGCCAAGATAAATATGCACCCTATTTCTTTATCTCCCCCTTCTATATTTTGTTTGCGATCTTTTTTCTTTTTCCAACCATCTTTGCGCTGGTGCTTGGCTTCTACAAGTGGGGTGCGCTGGGCACGCCCTCATTTTTCGGGCTGCGCAATTACGACCACATGTTCAAAGACCCGCTGTTCGTCAAGGCATTCTGGAATACGATCTTCTACGCTGCCGCGAGTCTTTTCGTGGTTCTGCCGCTGGCACTGCTCGAAGCAATGGCGCTCAATGCTAAACGATTGCGGTTCAAGTACCTATGGCGGACGCTCTACTTCGCGCCGATTGTCACCTCGACGGTGGCGATTTCGCTCGTGTTTCGTCTCCTCTATAACACAAATTACGGGTTCATCAATCAAATTGTCCTCCTGCTGGGCGGCGTTCCCATCCAGTGGATGGAATCCCAGAGCTTGACAAAGATCGCCGTGATGGGCGTGGTCATTTGGCGTTGGACGGGGCTGCTGGCGATCTACTTCTTGGCGGGGCTGCAATCGATCCCTGAGACATTGTACGAGGCAGCCGCCATCGACGGGGCAACGGGTTGGCAGCGTTTCTTCCACGTCACCCTGCCCTTGCTGCGCCCGGTGACGCTGTTTGTCGGCATTATCGTGTTGATCGGCTCGTTCCAAATCTTTGACGACCCGCAGATTCTGTTTGGCGGAACGACCCCCGGCGGTCCGGGTAACAGCGCCGTCAGTCTGGTGCAGTATCTCTACAATCAGGGCATGCAGCAGCAGTTATTCGGCTATGCGTCGGCGGTCGGGGTGTTCCTGTTTGCGATCATCTTCGTGCTATCGCTGGTACAGCTTCGCGCATTTCGTGGCTTTTCGACCGACTGAGGGGGTAAAAGATTATGGTCGAGTCGATTGCTCGACAACGCTTGAGCACACTGCTGCTCAACGTGGCGGTTGCTATAGGCGGGATTATTATCGCGCTGCCGCTGGTTTGGATGGTCACGTCATCGTTCAAGCCGCTCAATGAAATCTACGCTTACCCACCGACCTTGTTCCCGGTGGAATTCACCACTCGAAATTACGACCGGTTGTTCACCGACTGGCCCTTCTGGAACTGGTATGGTAACAGCTTGGCGGTCGCGATCATCTCGACCGTTGCGGTGCTGTTCTTCACGTCGCTGGCAGGCTTCGCCTTTGCCAAGTACCGTTTTAAGGGGAGTCGCTTCCTGTTCGTCATCTTGCTCGCCTCGACGATGATCCCGTTTCAGTTGATTTTGGTGCCGCTGTACATCGTCATGAGCAAGTTGAGCTGGACGAACTCGTATTTCTCGTTGATCATTCCGTTCATGGCTCCGGCGCTCGGCATTTTCCTGATGCGCCAGTTCATGGTGTCGATCCCATCCGAGTTGATTGAAGCGGCGCGCATCGACGGCGCGTCGGAGTTTGGAATCTATTGGCGCGTCATGCTGCCGCTGGCACGTCCGATGCTGGCTGCTCTCGCGGTGCTGACTTTCCTCGGTTCTTGGAATAGTTTCTTGTGGCCCCTTGCTGTGCTGCACGACCGAGATTTCTTGACTTTGCCGGTGGGCATGTCCACCATGATCGGCAGTGTGACCGCTGGCAGCGAACCCCCGGTCGGTGCGTCGATGGCGGCAGCGACACTCGTTTCGATCCCGGTGATTCTGGTGTTTGTCGCGGTGCAGAAGCAGTACGTCGCCGGGTTAACGGCGGCAAGCGTCAAAGAGTAACCAGCCGATTTGGCAATTTGGCGCTGGAAGCGCGCGTTTTGACGTCGAAGTGATTCAAGCTTTGCGCTCGTCTGTCGATTTTGCGAATTGCGGACCTCAAGATAGCGCTTTTCTCCTGTTCTTCTCCCCCTCTCCATTGCATGGAGAGAGGGTCTGGGGGTGAGGTCATGCGACCAAACCAAAAGCTTGAATCAGTTCGTTATGAAAATTCGCAAAGGAGCGGGTCGTTCCTTTAGCTTATCTTTGGCTTGCCTGCAAGGAATAACTGCTTGTCGATTCTCCACGTCAATCGGCTGAACAAACGAGACTTATTCGTCGCGCTCGCCGTCGCTCTGGTCGGCTTAGCCGTCTACGTTCGCGTGCTGGCGCCCGACGTTCTCTACAGCGACAGCGGTGAATTTCAAACACTGGCGTATACATGGGGGATGACTCATACGACCGGTTATCCGGTGTATCTGCTGTTCGCCCGCGTCGTTGGTTTCATTCCCATCGGCACGCTGGCGTGGCGGATCAACTTGGCGTCCGCCTTGTTTGCGGCGATCACCTTAGGGGTGGTTTATCTGATCACTCGGCGGCTGACCCACTGGGGCGGGGCATTGCTCGCCAGCCTCGTGCTGCTGCTGTCCTACACCTTCTGGTCGCAGAGTATCATCGCCGAAGTCTATACACTGGCGACCGCCCTGATCAGTATCGCGCTGCTGGTGCTGCTGCTCTGGCACGAACAGCCGCTCAAGCGGCGCTGGCTGCTGTTGGTGGTGGGTTTCTTGCTCGGCGCGGGATTGGGCGTGCATCTGTTCATGCTGCTGATCGCCCCGGCGATCTTTCTGTTTGTGCTGTGGGGTATTCTGTTCGGCGCTGCCGGGGAACGGCGACAGTGGCAGCATTTGCTGCGGCTGATTCTGGGCGGCGTCGCCGGGTTAGCGCTGTTTTATCTGCTGTTCGTCTTCATCGATACCCGCCCGACGCCGACCAACATTTTCGCGACCTCGATTGTCCCTTCGCGCGAGGCGTGGGGGCTGCAAGCGACCGATCTGGACTCCGAGCCGGAGCGCTTCTGGATCAGCGTATCCGGCTATCAGTGGCGCGACCGGATGGCACCGTCGGACGCGGATTATGGGCAAGCGCTCACGTCCTTCTTCAACGACGATCTTGCCAGAGAATACGCCGTACCGACGACCATACTAGCGGGTCTGGGCGTACTTGCGATGCTCGTCGTGTCCCGGCGGCTGTTTATGCTGCTCGGCGTGGCACTGCTGACGACGTTCGCCGCCGGGTTTCTCTACTTTCCCGGAGACAAATTTATCTTTTACCTGCCCTTTTACCTGCTGCTGGCGATTCTCAGCGGCATTGGCGCAGGGTCGTTGATTGCGCTGGTACTCAGGTTAATCCCGTCGTCCCTACCCGTGCCGCGCGCTATTCCTGCGCTTATTGCGAGCGCGATCTTGATAGCGCTGTGCGCCGCGCCTTTCGTCAAGAGCCGCTGGCTCTCGATTCAGCGCGGCTATTCGGGATTCATCACCGAAGATTACGTCTATCAGGTCACGCGCCCCAACGCCGCGCGCGCCGCTGCCGAGTGCGCCGTGTCGAAAGTCGCGGAGGATGACGCCGTTCTGGTGCTGGATTGGCGTGCCCTGTACTCGATCTACTACGTCGCGCATGTTGAACAGGGGCGCACCGGGCTGATCATTCGTGAGGCGCTGCCCTATCCGACAGAAGTGGTCACGCCGATCCAGACCGCAGGAATTGATGATCTGCTGCACAGCGGCAGAGCGGTCTACGTTGACGATCTATACACGCCGCTTAAGAGCTTGTACACCGCGACTCCGGTTGCTGGTGGATGTTCCAGCTATCGTTTATTCAAACTTTCCTTGCCGAGTTAGAGCATAGATCGTGATACGCCTACTCACTATTTTCTCCTCAAGTCGGGAGCAGTGAAACGATGTCAGTTCCTCAAATCGTGCCGATCTCTCAAGCGTTTGACCTCTCAGGAGGCGCTGCGCCAATCATGCGCGGAGGGCTTAAACTAGGCGGATCCAATCCGCAGGGGCATCGTATCGGTTTCACCAGCTTTTACATGACGTGGGACGATCAGCCCTACATTCCGGTCATGGGCGAGTTCCATTTCTCGCGTTACGCGCACCGATATTGGGAAGACGAACTGCTCAAGATCAAGGCGGGCGGCGTGGACATCGTTGCCACCTATATCTTCTGGAATCACGTCGAGGAAGATGAAGGGCAGTTTGACTGGTCGGGCGATAACGATCTACGCACCTTCATAACCTTGTGCGGGCGGCACGGACTGCAAGCCCTCGTCCGGGTGGGTCCGTTCGCGCATGGGGAGTGTCGCAACGGCGGGCTTCCTGACTGGCTCTACGGTCGTCCGTTCGCGGCGCGCTCCAACGACCAGCGCTATCTCGCCTACGTGCGGCGGCTGTACGGGGAGATCGCCCGGCAGATTGACGGCTTGCTGTTCAAAGACGGCGGACCCATCATCGGCATCCAGCTTGAGAACGAGTACATGCACGCGGGCGCGCCGTGGGAAGTCACTTACCGTCAGGGAACAGAGTACGTGCCGAGCGGCAGCGACGGCGAAGCGCACATCCTGATCCTGAAGCAGATCGCGCAGGAGGTCGGACTCGACGTGCCGATCTATTCCTGCACCGGCTGGCTTGGCTCGCCTATTCCCGAAGGCGAAGTGCTGCCGATGCACGGCGGCTACTTCTTCACACCATGGGTTCCCGATCCCGACTTCCAGCAGCCGCCCACGCACGAATTCTTGTTTCGGGATCGGCATCAGAAACCCGTCATCAACGGCGACCCGCGCTACGATCCCTCCAAGTACCCTTACGCCTGCTGCGAGATTGGCGCGGGCACGCAGGATACCTACTATCACCGCAACCCTGTGCCGCCCGAAGCGGCGGAAGCCTTCGCATTGATGCAGTTGGCAGGCGGCGCGAACCTGATCGGCTACTATATGTATCACGGCGGCACCAATCCGGTCGGCAAGCACAGATTCATGAACGAGCATACTGTGCCGCGCCGCTCCTACGATTTTCAAGCGCCACTGCGCGAGTTCGGTCAGCGAGCCGACTCCTACAGGATGCTGCGCCTGCTGCATACCTTCCTGCGCGACTTCGGCGATTTGCTCGCGCCAATGCAGGTCACGCTTCCCGAGAACGCCGCCACCATCACGCCCGACAACACGACCGCCGTGCGCTGCGCCGTGCGCTCAAAAGACGGTGCGGGTTTTCTATTCCTCAACAACTATCAGGATCACGTCGCCATGCGCGATCTTGGAGGGCTGCGCTTTGCCATCCGCACTGAAGACCAAACGATCTCCATCCCCGCATCGCGCACGATCAATCTGAAAGCGGATACCTGCGCCATCCTGCCCTTTGGACTGACGCTCTCCGGCGTTCGTCTGCGCTCCGCGACCACGCAGCTGCTCTCGAAGCTCGAAACCGCCGATGCGGTGAATTACTGCTTCTTCGCGCCGCCGGGCATGACCAGCGAGTACGTGTTCGAGGCGGGCAGTTTCGCCTCGCTTCAGGTCGAGGGCGGCGATGTGGTTGACATCGAAGGCGCTGCGGTCGTCACCGTGACGCCGGGATCTGCACGCGGTGATCACACTCACGCTGCCGTCAGCGCTGAACGTGCAAGGGCGGACGGTACGCATCTTCACCCTCGCGCGTGATCAAGCCGAGCAGTTCAGCAAGCAGACGCTATGGGGACGCGCGCGCTGGCTGATCTCGTCCGCTTGCGTGGTTGCAGCGGACGGGAAAACGGCAGGCGATGAATGCCGTCTCTACACCCGCCAGCCGGAGATCGACCTGCTGGTTTTCCCACCGCCCGATGCCCCGCTGCTGACCAGCGGCGAGCCTGTCCCGCCGAACCGGGTCGGTCTTTTCGCTCAGTATCAGCTCTCGCTTCCCTTGCAATCCGCCCCCGTAACCATAGACCTGCTCAGTCCCGACAAGGCGGTCGTTCAGCTCCCTCCCGACCTCTTAAGAGGCGTAGATAACCTCTACCTCCGCATCGATTATGCTGGTGACATCGGGAGCTGCTACGTCGACGGGCAATTGGTCGCGGACAATTTCCATAACGGCACGATCTGGGAAATCGGGCTGAAACAGATTCTTTGCGAGCGCGCCGCTCCTGAGCTTTACTTTCTGATCACGCCGACGCGCCGGAATGTCAAACAGGCAATCGTCGCTTCGTCCGCGATGGCTTTCATTCCGGGCAGCGCCGATATTGGCGTGGCAGCCATCCAAACCATCGAAGCGGTGCCAGAATATCGAGCCTCGCTCACTGTATCCGATTAAGGAAACCATCATGTTGTACGGCGTAGCCTACTATCACGAGTACCAGCCCTACGAGCGCCTGAGCGAAGACATTCGCCTGATGCGCGAAGCCGGATTGACCGTCGTGCGCTTGGGCGAGTCGACGTGGGCGAGTTGGGAGCCTGAGGACGGGCGTTTTGAATTCGCTTGGATGGATCGCGTCGTCGATGCACTGTACGAGGCGGACATCAAAGTCATTTTCGGCACACCTACCTACGCGATTCCGGCGTGGATGCACCGCAAACACCCAGAATTGATGGCGCAGCACGCGCAGGGAAAGCGCGCCTACTATGGCGCACGCCAGAACATGAATCACGCCCATCCGGCGTTTCGCTTCTACGCGGAACGTGTCATCCGCCAGTTGATCCGGCACTACGCGCCCCATCCAGCCATCATCGGCTATCAGGTTGACAATGAAACAGGCAGCGGTCTGCTCCACAACCCGGACGTCTTTCAGACCTTTGTCGACTACCTGAAGGGCAAATTCGGCACCGTTGAGAAGCTGAACGAAGTCTGGGGACTGACCTACTGGTCGCATCGCTTGGACGACTGGCGCGATCTGTGGACGCCGGACGGAAACACCAACCCCGGTTACGACCTCGAATGGCGGCGCTTTCAGTCATCATTGGTGACGGACTTTCTCGCGTGGCAAGCACGGCTCGTGCGCGAATATGCCCGCCCCGATCAATTTGTCACGCAGGATGTGGTTGCCATGCACGGGCGTGCCGAATCGGACGTCTACGACATCGCGCAGGCGATGGACGTGCTGGCGATCAATCCTTATCACGTCACGCAGGACGGGTTGACGCTCCCGCCCGCGAGCGATGGCAAGATCGGCGCGACCGAATGGATGCTGGAATCGCAGCTGACCGACCCCGGCGTCTGGTCGATCTTTATGAATGCGGATTTCGCGCGCGGCGCGAAGCAGACCAACTTCCTGATCACGGAACTGAACGCTGGCAGCATTGGCGGGTCGCACTGCAACTATCCCAGCTACGATGGGCAGTGGCGTTCGGTCGCCTATGCCTACATTGCGCGCGGCGCGAACATGGTCGCCTACTGGCATTGGCACACACTCCACTACGGCACCGAGACCTATTGGGGTGGCGTGCTCAACCACGACTTGGAACCGGGACGCTGCTACGCCGAGTTTTCACGCATCGCCCACGAACTCCGCCAGCGCGACGCTCTGCTCACCGACCTCAAGCCCGACGCCGACGTTGCCTTCCTGTACTCGCAGGACAGCAAATATGCGCTGGAGTTCATGCCCTCGCTGGCGCAGCCGATCACGCTCCAACCGGATCGCAGCGCCTATCGCAAGACCTTCAACGCCTTCTATCACGCCTTCTTCGAGGCAAAAGCACAGTCCGTGATCCTGCATCCCCAGCAGGATTTCGAAGCTTACCCGCTGGTGGTCGTGCCATCGCTGTACGTCGCGTCCGACGCGCTGCTGGATCGCCTGCTCCGCTACGCTGAACAGGGCGGTCACATGCTGCTGACCTTCAAGAGCGGCTACGCGGACGAATTTGCGCGCATTCGCGCGGTGCGCGCGCCCGGCATCCTGCGCGAGGGCGTCGGCGCGAGTTATCAGGAGTATTCTAGTCTGGTGGGCGATCTGCCACTTCGCAGCGCAGTCGAGGATTTCGCGCTCCCGGCGGACGCCTGCGCGACCGGCTGGGCGGATGGGCTGCTTCTGGAAGGCGCAGCGCCGCTCGCCTATTATCAGCACCCGCATTTCGGACGTTTCCCGGCGATCACCTCGCAGATTTACGGCAAAGGGCGCATCACCTACTGCGGCACGCTGCCAAATCGTGCGCTGGGTAAATCACTGGCGCAGTGGGTTTTGCAGCAGGCTCAGATTACTCCCGTGTTCGCCAATCTTCCCGACTGCGTTCGAGCGTCATCCGCGACGACCGAGTCCGGGCAAAAACTACATTTCTTTACGAACTGGTCTTGGGAGGTACAACACGTCCCGGTTTTGTCGAGCGGGCACGACTTATTCAGTGGACATCAACTCAATCATGGAGACTCCGTTGAGCTCGGCGCATGGGACACTCAGATCATCGTGACTCCGCTTGATCTGTCAGCCCCATAACTGGTCGTAGTCGAGCGTATGCCGAGCGCGAAATAGTGTACGAAAATACCTTCTACAGGCGCTATTTGAGCGCGAAAGGAGCGAGCCGATTGGGCATTCTTTATGTAGATTTTGACGGTAGCCGCCCCATAGTTAAGTCCCATGAAAAGTAGTGGGTCACCTGATCTTGAGACCGAAGACGACCATCTTCGGTGGCGACTGTGTTACTCATTACCTGTGCAGCGGAAGATAGATCCTGAAGGTGCTCCCGCGACCAACCTCACTTTGCACTTCAATATGACCCTGCATCAGCTCCACAATCGTTTTCGCAATCGTGAGTCCCAAACCTGCGCCGCCCGACTCCATTGAGCGGGCACTGTCTGCTCGGTAAAAACTGTCGAAGATATGGGGCAGATCTTCGCCTGCAATGCCCATCCCGCTGTCCGCCACCTCAAGGACTGCATTTTCGCCTTGGCGGTAGAGATGAATGGTGATACGCCCTTCTTCAGGCGTGTAGTGGAGGGCATTGGCGACCACATTGGTGATGGCTTTGGTGAGCGCGAGGGGGTCGCCTAGGACCAGCTCCGCGTCGGTCTCAGCTTGATAGCTAATGTGCTGGCGCTTATACACCGTCGCTGGTTGACTTCGCTCAAGGATGGTGGTCACCAGTGCGTTTAGGTCGGTCGGTTGAAACTGAACATCGGCACCTTTCTGTTCCATGTTGGCAAGTTCCACGAAATTGTCCATCAGTAAGCCTATTCGGGAAATCTGTTCCCCAATTCGTTCGCTGTACTGCTGCAGTTTGGTAGGATCGGTCGTTTTGGTGACCAGAGAAGCGCTCGTCCCAATGATCGAGAGCGGAGTTCTAAAATCGTGCGACACATCCCGTATGAATTCCCGCAGCAGAGCGACCCGCTGGCGTTCAGCCGTGAGGACGAAGGCTTGCAGCTCGGCTCGTTTGCGCTCGGTGATATCGCGGCTGATGCCAACCAATCCCGTCACCTTCCCCGACGCATCACGCAGCGGGACTTTGGTCGTCAGAACGGTGCACTCATGCCCCTGCGTATCCAACGAGAGACGTTCGGCATTCACCAACGCTTGTCCGCTTTGCAGAACCATTTGGTCATCCGCCTGATATTGAGCAGCCAAAGCTGCCGGAAACACGTCAAAGGCAGTTCTGCCGAACAGTTCATCAGCGTGTTTCACCTGTGTTACTTGATTATGGGCGGCATTGCTGTTGATAAAACGTCCATCTGCGTCTTTGATAAAGATGTAATCCGGTAGGTGGTCGATCAGCGTCTGCAATAAGTCGCGCTCTCGCACCATTTGTTCATGCGCCCGCTTGGATTCAGTGATATCGAAACCCATGCCCACTAACCCGGTAACTTCGCCCTGTTCGTTGAAAGTAGGTGCTTTGCTGGTCAGAAACCATGTCCGCTGACCGGTTCGCTTATCAAAAGTAGGTTCTTCAAAGTTGAGTCTGGCTTGTCCGGTTTGGATGATCGCTTGTTCGTCGGCAAAATAATGCTCGGCTAAGTCAGCTGAGAAGAAGTCGAAGTCGGTCTTGCCGATTAAGTCATCAGGGCTTTGCGCACCCAGCTTGCGAGCAGTCTCAAGATTAGCATCGACAAAGCGGCTTTGGGCATCCTTGATGTAGACATTGGCAGAGATGGTGTCGATCAGCGTGCGCAGTAAATTCCTTTCGTAGTTGAGCGTTGTTTGGAATTCGTTCCCCGCTTGAATCCGCCATTGTAATTCAAGATTGAGCCGCTGTGCTCGGCGGAACTGCTGCCCCTGCCCCAACACGATCACGCGAATGCTGACGATAGCGGTCAGCATGACAATCAAACTGACAATGCCGGTGATCCAGATTTCGATGCTGTGCGCTAGCGGCGGAAACAACCTCCATTCCAAGATGCTGACCATGACGACATCCATTAGGTAAGCGAACGCCAACACGCCCACCAGCCAGCGGCTGCGCCGCTCCCCCAGCAGCATAATCGCAGCCATCATGGCGATGATGTCCACGAGTCCATCGGCTGGCATTAGGCTAGGAATCAACAGCGGACTCAATACGAGAACCGCTAGAGCCGGACCATACACGAAGAACAACCCGGCAGTTGTCCAAGCGTGGCGTTGAAAGATCGGATAAAGCCCACCGCCGAGCGTAAGCAGCAGCATCAAGACAGCGTAGACCAAGATCTGGGTATATTCCGGAGTGAGGAACCACAGACCGAGCAGCATGATGGACAAAATAGAACATGCCAGCGCCAGATAGCGGCTGATGGTCAGCATAAATGCATCTCGACTCGCTCGAAGTTCGGACTCAATCAAGCGTTCCGAATCGGGATCTAAAGTTTCGGCTGACACGCCAACTGGTGGTTGGGAGGGCATAGTACTGACCTTTCGCTGGAATTGCATCCGGCTCACGGCGATGGGTGAACTTTCATCGGATTATGCGGGAGCGGGCGTTCGCTCCTGCTTCGACCTAACTGCTGCTGTCAGGTGTCGCCGGCAGATTAACCACAAAAGCGGTGCCAACACCGACCTGACTCTCAAAATCGATGCTGCCCCCCAGCGCGTCGACGGCACGTTTCACGATCGCCATCCCCAAACCCGTCCCTCGAATGTCGCCGACATTGCGGGCGCGATGGAACACCTCAAACAGGCGGGCTTGATCGTCCTTAGGGATACCGATGCCCTCGTCCTGCACCCGAAACTCCACCCTTTCCGGCTCGCAGTGGACGTTCAGCAGTACCTTGCCGCCGTCAGGCGAATACTTGACCGCATTCGAGAGCAGGTTGGTAAGAATTTGACGCAAAAGCTGCCCATCCGAGCGGATGCTCGTCGCGGTGCCGACGAACGCTGAGATGATGACATGGTCAGCGCTGGCAGCTACTTGGATTTCTTGAAGAAT
Organism: uncultured Chloroflexia bacterium; assembly: GCA_963826685.1. Taxonomy (GTDB): domain Bacteria; phylum Chloroflexota; class Anaerolineae; order Aggregatilineales; family Phototrophicaceae; genus Flexifilum. The sequence continues at coordinate 1,445,501 of CAWGYC010000017.1, forward strand.
GGCGGTGCAGAAGCTCTCAAGCTCGATCGGCTCGGAGTGAATTTCCACTTTGCCAGTATCGGACTGGTTCACTGTCAGCACGTCGTCGAGCAAGCTCGTGATCTGCTGCACCGAGTTGTCAATGCGCTGGAATCGTTTTTGCAGTGGTTCGATCTGGTCTGCGCCGAATTCTCGCGTGATCTGCATTCTCAACAGGTCGCTCGACGATAAGATTACACTCAGCGGTGTGCGAAAATCGTGCGACGCCATCGAGATGAAGCGGGATTTGAGGTCAACCAGTTCTCTTTGTTCGTTCAGCGCACGTTCCAATACCTGCTCCGTCTGTTTTCGTTGGGTAATGTCAATATATGTACCGATCAGCCCGATGATCGCGCCGCTGCTGTCGCGCAGTGGACTCTTGTTGGTCTGCACCCATATCGTCGAGCCATCGGCAAGGATTACTTGCTCTTCAATTTCCACCTTGGGGATGCCGCTTTCCATCACCGCTTGATCGTCAGCCCGATAATGGGTCGCGTATTCGTCCTCATCGATTTTCCCAACGATTTGGTCAAATGAGGCAACCCCGGCATCTTGGAGATAGAGCTGGTTGGCACCGAGATAATTCGAAGCGCGATCTTTCCAGAACACACGAACCGGCATCGTTTCTAGAAGGTTGTGTAGCATCTGCTGCGACTCACGGACGCGTGCCTCGCTCTCCCGCAGCGCGGCATGGGTTTGTTTCTGAGCGAGCAGCGCGCCAACCGAGAGCGCGTACAGCGCCAACAAATCCAGCGTCGATTTGGCGGCAGGTCGCTCCGTCAGCAGATTGTCCGCGACCAGCCAGCCCAAGCTCTGCGTCCCATTCCAGAGGATGGCGGCGGCGTTCCAACCCGCGCCCAACGTCTCCACATGACTGCCGGAGAGCCGCACGTTCTCCTCCAAGTAGAAGCGATCTGAGTGCTTGAGCGAGCGTCCCATCACGCCGTCAGTGCGAGACACAAAGCGAAGATGACCTTCGTCGACCAGATTGCCTTCCGAATCAGTGCCGTAGGTGCCAACTGCCATGTTGGTCTCGGCGTCATACAGGAACAGCGCGAGGCGTTCGAAGCCCAAGCGCTCCAGCCCGAACTCGACCGTGCGCCGGTAAAACTCGTCCAACTGGTATATCTGAGCAAGCTCAAGCGTGATGTCATGCAGCGACTTGAGAGCGTCCTGGAAGGCAAGCTCTTCCTCAGTCTTCCTCAACAGCGCCTGCTCGGCTTCGACCCGTTTGGTGATGTTATGGTTGATACCGACGACGCCGAGCGGCTCCCCGTATTGATCCTTGAACACACTGATCGCGGCGAGGATATGCAACCGGGTTCCGTCCTTGTGCCGCTGAACGACCTGCCCCTGCCAGTGTCCCTCCTCCAATAGAACGCGCCTGACCTGTTCGCGTTCCTGATCCGACCATTCGGTCTGAACCACCTCTTGGACCTGCTTGCCGATGGCTTCTTGTGTGCTCCAACCATAAATCCGCTCGGCTGCCGCGTTCCAAGTCTGAATACGGAACTCCAAGTCGTTGGATACGACCGCGTCGGTCACACTTTCTTGCAGGCTGGCGTGATAGCGCAGTTCGCGCTCACGCTGCTTGAGTATCCTAATGTCCTGCACGCTGCAAACCAGCCCGGTGCTCAGGCTGCCGTCGGCTTTGATCGAACCGACGCCGATGCGCGCATCAAAGTCGCTGCCGTCGGCTCGCACCGCCCGGTATTCGTCCCGCCGCGCGACGCGATCCGCTCGCACGGACTCAATCATCGCCGCCAAGCGCTCGCGGTCGTCGGCGTGAACAAGGTTCAGCAGCGGCTGACCGAAATAGTCGTCCGGCTCGCTGGCAAACAGCAGATTGAAGGTGGAGTTCTGCTGTTCAATGCCCCGCTCCGGGAAGACTAGGACGATGCCGTCGGTCGTGTTGTTGAGGATCGCCTCCAAGCGCGTCTTGGCTTGGCTCAATTCATCCGTGCGCTGCTCGACGATCTGCTCCAAGTAATCTCGATAGTGCGCGAGTTCCGTTTCAGCCTGCTTGCGCTGGCTGATGTCCCGGATGTTGCATTGAATGACCGACTGCCCCCCCGCCCGATAGATATTCGAGACGAACTCGACGGCGACTTCAGCACTATCTTTCCGCTTAAGCGTGAGGTCGTCGTAGCGGACATACTCGGTCAGCGCCAACTGCTTGAAAGCATCCCCGGATGCGATCAGATCGCTGAAAAGCCCAATATTCCAGATGGCTTTGTTGACAAACTCATCATGCGAATAGCCTAACAGATCGAGCAGGAAGGGGTTGACGTCGAGGATTTGCCCGGTCTCGGCGTCGAGAATCAGGATGCCATCCTTCGCCGCTTCAAACAGCCGCCGGTAGCGCGTCTCCGACGCGCGCAGCGCCGCGTCCGCGCGCCGTTTTTCGGCGCGAAGCTGCCGATCTTCCAGCGCCTTCCGCACCGCTTCGCCCAGCCGAGCCATCCGGTCTTTGAGCAGGTAGTCGGCAGCGCCCTGCTTGATGCACGCGACCGCCGCCTCTTCGCTCATGGTGCCGCTGACGACGATTAAGGGGACGTCCAAGCCCGCGGCTTGGACCACACGCAGCGCGCGCGGCGCGTTCCACTGCGGCAGACTGTAGTCCGCCAGAATAATGTCGGGCGCGGGGTCAAGGCGGGCGTGGAAATCGATCTCGTTATCCACCCGCTCCCAGATCGGATCGAACCCGGCTTGACGCAGTTCGCCTACCATCAGCTCGGCGTCAGACAACTTATCTTCCAGAATAAGAACTCGGAGGGGTTGTAAATCAGCCATATGGGGATACTTCCATGAACTAATCTCTCTATAATGTTGGGGGTTGGTTCAGCAGCAACCAATTACACCCGATCTGACCCACTGCGTCAGAGAATTGCTCAAAATCGACCGGCTTGAAGATGGTGCTGTTCACGTTCAGCCGATAGCTTTCGACGATGTCACGCACCTCGCGTGACGAGGTCAGAACTACGGCTGGCAGCACCCGTGTTCTTGAGTCAGCCGGAATCCGGGCTAAGACTTCAAGCCCGCAGGCTTTGGGCAGCTTTAGATTCGGCAAGACGAGTCGGGACAGGTGGATCGGGCGACTGGCATTAGCAGCGGTCGGAACGATGGAGCCGAGCGCTTCGGCGCTATCGCGCACGACCCGAATGGCGTCGGCAAGCCCGGATTGGCGCATGGCGTCGAGCGCCAGTTCGGCATCGTTCGGATTGTCTTCAACCAACAGGATTTCGACATCATGTTCCACCAGTGCGATCTTCTCTTTCGAACGTGAAGTGGAAAGTTGCACCGTGGTCAACTTCCGCTTCAGCCCAGATGCGCCCACCCTGACGATGGATGATCCGCTGTACCATCGCCAACCCACCCCCGGCGCCCTCGTAATCCTCAACCCGGTGTAGGCGTTGAAACACCCCAAATAGCTGGTCAGCGTAGAGTGTGTCAAAACCAGCGCCGTCGTCTTTGACGAAATAAACTATTTTTCTATTATAGGACTTGAAGCCCACTTCGATGTGAGTGAGTATGTGCGGCACTATTGCAGCGCAGAATTTGCTCTTTTGATGGACGGCTAAGTCGTCAAAGCAGCGTGTTGAAAAACTCCACGGGTAGTGTCGCCGGGCGATAACAAAGTTTGTAACGCCAGCTAAAGTCGGATATACTGAAGGGGTTAAGAGAAGTTTCCGCTCCCTACAGGTTACTGACGGCTTCTAGGGTCGCCTCACACCATCTATTCTCGTCTTTCAGGTTTGATGATGCCCGTTGAATCTCTGCGCTAGTCTACGCAAGATTTAGGCATCTCCCGCTCATCATCCAAAACCAACCCAGACTCTTTTTCTCCTTGCTGTGGATTGATAGCACTTGGTGCATATCGTCTACCGAGATGGTTCCCATTGCCGAGTTTGACATCAATGGCGTGCGCCCCACCGAGACGTCCACGCCTAATATCAGGGGATACAATTTTGAATCCAGAAGAAACGGTAAGGACCCTTATGGACGCGCTACAGTCTGGCGATTTTAAGCTCGCTAGGTCGCTTTTGTCCAGCGATTTTCACTTCAGCGGGCCAGTCCCCGAGCCATTAGGCGGTGGACCATGGATCGGTCTGAGCGCCAACCTAAAGACTGCTTTCCCGAACCTCAATTATCATTTCGGCATTAAGGGCGAAGTGGGCGGCGTGGTCAAAATCTCGACTCAACTCACCGGCACCCACACTGGGAACCTGAACCTGACAGCCATGGATTTGGGGATGCGGCCAGCCACGGGCAAACGCTTTTCCATGGCTTATGAAGAAGGGGAGGTGACCGTGTGTGACCAAAAAGTCAGCGCCTGGAAGACGCAGACCTGTAACGGAGCTGGCATGATGACGATCCTCGAGCAACTCACCAGCAAGAAGCCTTCCATGCCGATACGTGGGTAAGGGCACCGACAGGAAGTGGTCTTCGTGCGCCGGCTGGACAACAGGCTGAACGTCTATTTCTCTCGTCAAACCAGTAAAGAAGGCAGTCCAATCATCATGGCTAAGTTAGTACGGGTTCTCGTTGCCGATGATCATGCGGTGGTTCGTGCCGGGCTGCGGGCGCTGCTCGAACGTCAGGGCAACCTGCGGATTGTCGCGGAAGCAGCCACAGGCGAGGAAGCCATTGCCCAAGCACGGGAGTATCGGCCCGATATTGCTATCCTTGATATTCGGATGCCTAGTCTTTCAGGGATCGAAGCCTGTCGCCAAATTCTCGAACGAGTGGAAGGTTGCCGGGTCATAATGCTTACAGCCTACGCTGAGGACGAACTATTATTCGCGTCCCTTCGCGTCGGAGCCTCCGGTTACGTGCTGAAGCGAATGGGCGACAACGACCTCATTCACGCGGTTGAGCGGGTCAGTCGAGGCGAAAATATGCTCGACCCCGGCATGACGGAAACCGTCTTCGCCCAACTACGCGAGTCCAGTCAAGCTCAGGAGAAATTGGCTTTCAAAGCGCTGACCGAGCGGGAACTCGCGGTACTGATGTTCGTGTGCAACGGACTGACAAACCGTGAAATTGCGCTGGAACTGTATCTCGGTGAAGGAACCATCCGCAACTATGTCAGCAAAGTCTTAGGAAAAATCGGCGTATCCAACCGCGCCGGCGCAGCCGCCTATGCCATGAAGCATCACATTGACCGGCTTACGCCGCTCAGTGGAACATGAGAATCATAAATCGTCAGAGAGTGTAGGTCGGCAACCATTCCTGAAGACCGCAGCAAAGAATAAGCCGAGTTTTCCAGTCAGCTCGGCTAGTTAAGGAGAACCACATCGCCGGTCAGCCACTAACGTGCCGATCTCGATGTGGTACTTCTGCAAGGATGACTTCTTACTATGCCGAATTAGAAAGCACGTTATTTGAGGGAGGCGATATCTACTTACAGCCGCTATTTGGGCACGAAGACGACCTTGTTGAATGTCAACTTGGATGTGGATTCAACTCTTTCCGTCAGCGCGCGAGTTCAGGATTTTTAAAAACGCTCAAAAGAGGTATCAAGCGAGGACTCAGGGTATCCAAGGCTTACTGAAGATATACAGCCTGCATTATTTCAAGGAACTAGTTTACTTTTTAATATTATTGATGATAATGATAAATGCTATCAGGAGTTCAAAACCTAGCGCAGTCAAGAATTCTTTGCTCCGAACGTGCGGAGCAGACACGCATGTCCCTGTGTCTGTGCGACGGTGTTTGCGACTCCGATGGCAATTGATTTTTGTAGATGTAGCTGAAGGGTAGAAAGGAGGATTGTTCTCCAGTCAAAAGGCGATAAGTCGATTTGCTGCGCACCGAAGTCAGATCAATAGAGGAACAGCAATTATGAGACAGATTGTTTTTTCAAAATGGGCATTCATCGGCGTAGCTGTACTCGCCATAGCGGCTGGGGCGTTTAGCAATCGTTTGATCGCCAACGCTCAAGCGCCGCAGCCTCAGGCTTTCGTCGTTCAGGCTGGTGATCAAGGCGGTTCGAATATCGACCTGCTCGCCTTCGCTCCAGCATCGATTCAAGTGCATCGCGGGGACAAGATCACGTGGGTGATCAACAGCTTGCACGACATTCACTTCGAGCAAGCACCTGTGCCCTTGGTCGTCGCGCCGGAAGTGGATGGTCAGCCCGTCCCCCAGATGAATCCGGGGGTCGCCTTCCGCACGCTGGATAATGGCGCTTCCTATCAGGGTGGTGATGCCAACAGCGGGCTTCCGCTTGCGCCTGAAGATACCATCTACTCGCTGGTGATAGATGCCGCGCCGGGGACGTATTCCTATTTCTGCGACGTGCATCCCGGTATGGTCGGCGTAGTCACCGTCGTGTCGGATGATACCCCGATTCCCAGCGCGGCAGACGTAGCGCTTCAGGGATCGATTGAACTGCGTTCGGCGATTGCCTCCGCGCAAGCAGTCGATGCGGCGCTTGAAGCGCAGCCCGCACAGCCGGGGCAGGTGCAGGTCGGCAGCGGCGACACCGGGCGCGCGACTATTAACCAGTTCTACGCCTTCTCCACCGAGATCAAGGTGGGCGAGAGCGTGACCTTTACTGTTCCCGCGACCAGTGTCGATCCGCACACCGTGAGCTGGCCCCCCGTACGCGGTCAAGAGGTCATCCCACAGCCGGCTGAAGCCGGTCCCCCGACCCTCCTGCTCGGTCCCACGCTTTCCCCGATGACTCAAAGCGGGGCGTCGGTCGCGGTCGGGGATGTCTTCTCCAGCGGTTTGCTCGAGCCGGGGCAGTCATTTACCCTGACCTTCAGCGAACCGGGCGTCTATCCCTTCACCTGCAATATCCATCCGGGCATGAATGGCGTGATCGTCGTTACTTCCTAAGCAGCGGCAGGGGGGCGAGCTTATGTTCGCCCCCTTCATGGCACTTGAACCAATTTGTGATTTGCCGGATTCATGCGTGGGAGACTCAACGATGTTCAGACAGTTCGCCAACTCCGGTGGCGGCAAATTGCGAATCGTGATTGGGGTGATCGCGCTGGTCATCCTGTTTATCGCCGGTTTTCAGTTGAGCGCCCTGATTTTCGCCCCCGCGAACCAAGCGACGGATACGGAAGCGGCGAGCGCCCCCGCTTCAGGCGGCATCGGCGTAGTGACTCCGCCCAAGCCCCTCAAGGATTTCACCCTGACCAGCAAAACCGGCGATCCGATCAGCCTGAGCGATTTACGCGGGCGCACGGTCGTGCTCTTCTTCGGCTATACCCACTGCCCGGACGAATGCCCGCTGACGATGGCGAATTTCACGCAGGTCAAGCAAATGCTTGGTGATCAAGCGTCACAGGTCGCCTTCGTGTTCGTCAGCGTCGACGGCAAGCGCGATACGCCCGCTCAGATCACCAACTTCATCAGTCAATTCGATCCCGACTTCATCGGCATGACCGGGAGCGAAGACGAACTGCGCGCCGTTGGCGCGGAATACGGCTTGGTCTTTTCCGCAGAGAATGTCGCCACGCCCGAAGTCTCCAGCGATCAAGCCGAAGCACCGGATGCGGTGCTCGATCAGGAGAATTATTTCGTCCAGCACACGTCGCCGTCATTCGTGATCGACCGCAGCGGCAACCTGCGTATGGTCGCCTTTTATGGCACGCTGCCCGCTACGCTAGCTGACCGGATTCGCGAACTCTTGCAGGAGCCGACCGCGTGATGCGTCGTTTCCTAATGCTGATTAGCGTTTCACTGCTGATGTCGGCAGCCTGCGTCAGCGTCAAGTTTCCAACCGTAACCCCTCGTCCGACGAGGACGCCGACCGAAGTCAGCACCACCACGCCGGTCGATACCGCGACCCCGCAGACAACTCACCCGCCTGACGCGACTGAGACCGTCACCGCTGCCCTTGAAGACCTGCCGGGCGACCCGGCTGAAGGGGATCGCTTGTTCCACACCTTCCAGCCAGCGGCGGGCATGGCTTGTATGACCTGTCACCGCACGGACTCCGATGAACGTCTCGTCGGTCCGGGGCTGAAAGACGTCGCCATCCGTGCGCAAACCCGGGTCGCGGGGCTGACCGTAAGCCAGTATCTTCACACCTCGATCATTAACCCCAGTGCCTATGTTGTGGATGACTATCCCGACCTCATGCCTAAAAACTGGGGCAAGGTATTTACCAGTGTTCAGGTGGACGATCTCGTTGCCTATTTGATCAGTTTGTCACAGTAGGAATCTACTTCGCCGAGGCGACGATGCTGGAATGCACAGCAAGAGGGGTAGATTATCCCTACAAGGGACGACATTAAGGAGAATTCTGTCGCGATTAGGCTAGAAGAGATTACTCTCACCATAATCTAGTCCCCCCATGGCTTCCTATGCCCTCACTTAGAAGCAGTTCGTTGAGCGGCAAAAGTGCGTCTTTACAGTCTCTATTTCGGCGCGAAAATAGCTGGGTTTGATTAGAAAGTCGGCGCTTGAAGGAGGCAGATTGGAGTCCTATCGTCCCCGTCAAGTACGTTGTGTTGAAAAGTAGGTTCGGTCGCGCAGATCAGACTTTCCCTTTCAAGAATCTGTGTAGATGAGATGCAAACCGAAGAAGCTCATTCTTCGGTTTGCCGATTTGGTATCCGAAACCACCCGGATTTCGAGGACTTTTCGAGAATCCGCCGCTTGAATTAACCTTTAAAGCGGCGAGCAAATCATGAACCAAATACCAATATCATTTCGCTCGAAAAGTGCGTAACCACGCCAGCACGTCACTCATCTCCTGCGAGCTGAGGATTTCGCGGAAGGCGGGCATGTCGTCCGGCTTTGGGAAGCCCTGACTGATGGCGTCGATCAACTGGGCGTCGGTCATCGACGCTTGGAACGCTGGGTCAACGATCACGATGTGCTCCGCTCCGACCGAGTTAGTGCCATCACTGCCGTGACAGTTGGTACACCACGACTGGAACAGCAACTCACCGTTCGCCGCGTCACCGCGATCCGCTGAGGGCGCTTGCACGACCGGCGCGCCGGAGGGCGACAGACTATAGGTGTAATTCATGACGGCTTCAAGCTGCGCACCGGTCAGTTCGCGCATTCGAGCAAGGACGTGCTGGCTGACGGTATCCGACGTTTGGTCCGCCGCCTGATGCATACTGTCAATCGGGAAACGCTGCGAGAAATCGACCGTCGCCAGCGTCGGACCGATGCCGCCCTCGCCGTGCAGTCCATGACAGGGCGCGCAGACAGTCGTAAACAGCGCCTCGCCGGTCGGCTCGCTGGGGGTCGGCGGCGGCACGTAAGCGGCGACCACCGGCGGATCGGTTTCCCAGTGGCGCAGGTAACTGACGATAACTTCGATCTTAAAGTCGTCGAGCGGTCCGCCATTGCGGGTGCTGAACGCCGCCATCCCGCGATCCGGCAGCCCGTTGCTGACGATGTTGAACAGGGTATCGTCGGTGAAGGCAGCCAAAAAGCCCTTGCTGCTGATCGGCGGAATGACGCTGCCCGGCTTGGACGGATTCGGTCCACCTTCGCCAAACTCGCCGTGACAGCCGGAACAGGTCTCCACAAACGCGGCTTGTCCGATCGCGGTCTGCTGGCGATTCAGCCCGACGACGGCAGGCGCGGTTTCGATCTGCGGGGGCGCGGAGATGAACGCCAGCAGTGTAAATCCGACGACAATCGTCCATGCGAAAGTCATCAGCGCCATGATCGCCGGGCGCTTGCGCGGATGCCGATCCGCGCGTCGATCCAGCCACGGCAGCAGAAACAGGATCAGAAAGACTACACCGGGCAGCACGATCACGCCCACAATTACGAGATCGCCGGGGAAGAACTTCAGCATCTCGTATAAGAACAAGAAATACCATTCAGGGTGAGGAATATAGGACGAGTCGGTCGGATCAGCCGGGGCTTGCAGTTCCGCCCGGAAGAACGCCGAAAGTGCCACCAGCAGCAAAAACATGAATAAGGCAACCAGCGCGTCCTTGATGATCGCGTTGGGATAGAACGGCTCGCCCTGATGCTTGGAAGCTTTATAGGCGCGGTCGTATTCGCGCTTTTCCTGTTCGTTCATGGCTCGATTTCCGTGGTTTCCGGCGCTTCATCGCGCGGCTGATACTTTTTCCACGGCGGATTGGTGATGCCCAGCCAAATCACCAAGTACAGGTGCGCCCCGACGAGGCTGAGCAAGGCAGCGGGCAGAACCCAAACGTGGGTGCCGAAGAACCGCGCCAGCGTGACCGCCGATAGATTTTCACCGCCCTGAATGACCGTTAGCAGCCAGTTGCCGATCACCGGCGTTGTCCGCGCGAACTGCGTGCCGACGGTCGTCGCCCAGTAGGCTTTTTGATCCCAAGGCAGCAGATACCCGGTGAAGCCGAACGCCATGGTGACGATCAAGAGCACGACGCCGGTCGTCCACGTGACCTCGCGCGGATACTTGTAAGCGCCGTAAACCACCACCCGGATCATGTGCAAGCCGACCAAGATGACCATCGCGCTCGCTCCGTAGTGATGCAAGCCGCAAATCAACCAGCCGAACAAGACTTCATTCTGAATGTAGTAGACGCTGCCCCATGCGTGATCCGGCGTCGGGACGTAGTAAATCGACAGCAGTATCCCGGTCACGATCTGGTTGACCATCACGAACAGCGTCGCGCTGCCCAAGGTGTATGCCCACCCTGTTTTGGGAATCTTTCGCGCCAGCACAACGCGATAAACGTCGCTGATGCCCGTGCGCTCATTGACCCATTTACCGATACTCACGCTACACCTCCCGCACCAGAATATTGTCGTTCTCGTCCATTTTGAACTCGACCTGCTTCAGTGGGCGCGGTGGTGGTCCCCCAATGACGTTGCCGTGAACGTCAAACTGTCCGCCGTGGCAGGGACAGGCGATGTGACCCGCGTCGGCGTTCCAGTGGGTCTGACAGCCGAGATGCGTGCAAATATTGGACATGACGACGAAGTTCACCGCATCTTCGGTATAGACGAAATAGGCGAGGTTAATCTCGGACTTGACCCAGCCCGTCGTTTTGCTCAGGGTGACGGTGAACAAGGTTGGCGTGCCGGTTTCGACTTGGCTGACCCGCGCCAATTGCAGCCACTGCGCTTGCACCGGCTGCAACGCCGGAGAGATCAAGTAGCCTGCTGCCGAAACGCCCATCGTGATACCAATGAACGCGCCGATTGCCTTAATCGAGCGATCCATGAAGTCACGGCGGGAGAGTTCCTGCGGGCTGATGTCTTCTGGAGTATCTGTCATCGGGTTGCTCTCTACTTGCCGCTGCGCCGCAGCCCGAAGAAGACCGCGAACGCTAACAGCGCGCCGATCACGACGATCACGATGGCGTAGAGTGTCGCGCCCTTATCGGTCTCAGCCGCAGCCAGTTGATCTTGCAGCGACTTATTCTCGGTTTGCAGGCTGTCGGCTGTCGCTTGCGCCGCCGAAGCCGTCGCCAGCGCATCGCCGGTGGTCAGTTCCACCGTCGCTTCCGATGTGGACTCAGCGGTTTCTGCAACCGCAGCCGTCGGCGGCACACTTGTTGTCGCTGCGATAGCGGGGACTGCAGTCGCGCGAACGACGCCGGGGAACGGGCGTTGAGTCGGCGCTTCGGCGGTCGCTGCCTTGGTTGCAGCAGCGGGAAATGGGCGATCCGTCGGTGTGTCTTGCGCGAACGATCTGGTCGAAAAACTGCCCGTCAAACCCACGCCGATCACGATCACGACTGTCAGCAGTTTGCGAATATTCATCCGTGTAAACCTCATGAGTTGCTCTCGTTCCAAAGTGGACAGGTGCCTCGATACACAAGCGGAGCGGGTGTCGCGCAATCACGACACCCGCCGAAGTTTTCGCCACCGGACGGTCGCTACGAACCAATCACCAGCGTCAGCTTATCATGCGTCGCGTGTTCTTTGTCACCGCCGTTGTTGAAAACGGCGACGCCGAAGACGCTGCTGCTGTTAAGCGTGAAAACGTGATCTTCCTGATTGCCAGTATCGAAGGGGCGGCTCATGACAACGTACCACATGCCGCTGCCATCGGTATAGGTCAGATGAACCGACTGCGCGTTGATGTCGCCACGACTGCCGCCGGGGCGGGCAACGACGTAATCCGGCACCGAGTAGCCCGCGGGGAAGGTCATCGAGGGATCGAAGGGCACAGCAGTGTCGGCAAAGAGGGCATCGCCGGGCTGTGCGCCGTCGGGATATACAAACTTGGGACCATCGTTAGCGTCATTATTGTTGGAGATGGTCGCGGTGCCAGTCGAACTCGTCGTTAATCGGAGCCTTCGGACCGTTCTCATCCACGTATGAACCCAGCCACTGATCGTCGGCGTAGTTGGCGGGACCGGTCTGGCTGGCTTTCCACTGCCAAATGTCGACCGCATCGGTGCTGTTCTCGACTGGGAAGCCCATGTAATCCGGCGCGTTCGAGTCGGCGGTGTGGCAGACCGCGCCACAGCCGAGCGCGTTGAACTGGGGATTGCCGGTGATGTCGAAGGCGTATGCCACCCGATCCTGATCCTGCCCGTTCTTGTGCCACGCTGAGCCGTCATAGACCCACGTATTGCGCGCATCGCCGACCGTGCTGTCCGACCACGACGCCCGAATCCAGAGCGTGGTGTCGTCGTAGCTGGCTTGCAGGTTGACTTCCGGGATCGCGCCGTAGTGGATACCCGCTACCGTCGGCAGTTCCGGGTCTTCGGTTTCTGGTTCGAGCGAGACCGTCAGCGCGGGAACGTCGTTCCAGCCACTGGCAAGCGGATCGGAAAGGTCGGTGCTGGTGCGCGCAGCCGTCACTGTGCTGTCGTCCTGAGCGGAAACTGTCGTCAGCGCGGGAGCAGAGAAAAGTCCAACCGCCAAGACGATGGAGGCTGCCAGCAGGAGGGCAAAGGGAATTCTTTTCATGATAAATCCTCACAAAAGATTGAACAAAAAATCACATCTTTAACCTAGCAGTTCAATGTGCCATTTCTGTGCTCATCAATGTCTCATTTGTGTCAAAATCCGCTGGACAGTGCTCATAGGCTTTACAATGTCGCTACAATGAATACAGAGGCTTACGACAACAAATCCATGCTAAACGATCACGATTCGCAAAGTCCGATCAAGCATTACCGTCAGATCGCCCGGCAGCTCGGCATCATCCGCTGGGTGCTGCCGCTGCTTTTGTCGGTGATCGTGATCGGAGTCGAGGCATCCGAGCATTTGCTCCACGATGAAAATCCGCTTTATCTCGATTTCAGCATGGAAGTCGTGATGTTTGGGATAGTGGGTCCGGTGATCATCGCCGGTGTCCTGAACTGGATTGCCAAAAATCTAGAGCTGCTGGCGCAAGCTTACGAACACATCGAAGCCTTCAATGCCGAACTGGACAAGAAAATCCAACTCCGAACCGCCGAACTGGAGGTCGCTAACGAAGAACTGCGCCAGCTCGATCATCTGAAATCGGAATTTGTCTCGCTGGTCTCACACGAACTGCGCACACCTCTGACGAATATTCGCGGCGGTCTCGAAGTCGTCAATGCCGATCAAAACGCCGTCTGCACACCCCGAACACGGGACACGCTCAGCATCGTTCAGTCCGAGGTCAACCGCTTGATTCGGCTGGTGCAGCGGATTCTGGACATTTCGGCGCTGGAATCAGGGCAAATTCGGCTCAACTGCGGTCCGGTCGCGTTGGCGCCGCTGATCCGGCGAATCAAGCGGGATTCACTGCTGTTTGACGACAAGCATCCGCTGGTCTTAGAGCTTCCATCCGAACCATTGATGGTGATCGCCGACGAAGATCGCATCACCGACGTGATGACCAACTTGCTCTCGAATGCCATCAAGTATTCGCCACAGGGCGGTATGATCGTCGTTGGGCTGACGAAAGACGGCGACTGTGTGCAAGTCAGTGTGAAAGACCAAGGTATCGGGATCAAGGTCGAAGAACAGCAGCATCTGATGCGCCAGTTTTATCGAGGCAGCGTCGAAGCGAATATCCCCGGTTACGGACTTGGGCTGTATTTTGCGCGCAAGCTGGTCGAGGCTCACGGGAGCAGCTTAGAGGTTAAGAGTACCGGAATTCCCGGTGAAGGTGCCGAGTTTCGTTTTAAGCTGCCCGTTGACAGAGATATGGGCTAACCGATGGCGCTAGTTCTGCTGATCGATGACGACGTTTCGCTGCATAGTTTGCTGGGGAAATTCCTCGAACAGCAGCATACAGTCATCCACGCGCAGGATGGTCGAGAGGGGCTGCGTGTGTTCTTCGAAAAGCGCCCGGACATCGTCGTGCTCGACGTGATGATGCCCTACCTCGACGGATGGGAGGCGCTGGATCGCATTCGTGAGATGTCGCGCATCCCGGTAATTCTGCTCACCGCCAAAGACGCCGAGCAGGATAAGCTGCGCGGATTTCAGCTTCGCAGCGACGATTACGTCACCAAGCCGTTCAGCTTCGCCGAACTTGCCGCCCGAATTGAAGCCATCCTCCGGCGCAACTCCGGGGAAGAAGCCACTATGGAAATCCTGAGACTGGGCGATCTGGTGCTCGAACTCGGTGCGGCACATGCTAACGCGAGACGGCACGCCAATTCAGCTCACTCCCACTGAGTACAAGTTGCTCCAAACGCTGATGCGCCAGCCGGGGCGCATTTTCACTCAGGAACAACTCGTCGCAGCGGTGTGGGGCGAGGAATATGCCGAAGAAGTCGGCTACATCCGCCGCTATATCTGGCATCTTCGTCAGAAAATCGAACCCAACCCGGACGATCCAACCTATCTGCACAATGAACGTGGAATTGGCTACACGCTTAAACTGACTTAATGCCTAATTTAACGTGCGATACCGTCCTTAAGGCGCCCGCGGCGCGGCTGGGCGAATTACCCTGAACCTAAGGCTAAGGCTCGTTCAGGTTCCCAAGAGCCTCGTCGACCACGTAACCCTGCATGAACTCTGCCATCTCAAAGAGCACAACCACAGTGCTGAATATTATTCGCTGCTGAGCAAAGTACTACCCGACTGGCGCGAACGACGACAGAGCCCGAACGAGCTAGAAATTGCCTAGATTTGTGAGGAATTTTAGCATCCACAGAGACCATCTTTATATTTCCTTTGAGTCATGCTCTCGCTGTACCGCGCCGAACAACGCGGATACCGAGTAGGAAGAGGTTTCCTGTCCTCCTCGCACACGAGAAGAAGCCCATCTGAAATGTTCAGGTGGGCTTTTTTCTTGCCTGAGCGATGTTCGAAATCCAATTCGCATGGGGCAATTGGAACCAAGTCGAACATTTCCATAACCTCAATACCCTCTATTTTACCCAACGCATTACTTTTCCTCAACGCGAACTTATCGCGCAACTGACAGCAATCCAATTCTGAACTTCGGCTTTTGCGGCGACAGGGAGAGGCGCCACCTCCCCCGGTCACCTTGAAGCTCGCTGCTCTCGCCAGCAGGACTCCCGGATGTCACTTTACCATACCTCCGCGAAGTCCTTGCCAGCCACAGCGAAATCGATGGTTCGTTGGGTTTATGAAAGGGAATGGCATGACTCGCGTTTTCGTATTCACCAACCATAAAGGGGGCGTCGGCAAGTCCACGTCCGCCACCAATATTGCGCTCGGCATCACCGGGATGCTCCATCGCGCCAATGCGTCAAACTGCCGTGTGCTGCTGATCGACACCGACTCGCAAGGTCATGCCTCGCTGGTGACGACGGGGAAAAAGGACTATGGCACGGATGATAGCCTCTACACGGTGCTGATGGCAGATCGCCAGAACGCGCCGCAGACGCTGCTGAACTGCATTGTGGC
>CAWGYC010000018.1:0-36934 GCA_963826685.1 uncultured Chloroflexia bacterium
GAAGTCCATTCACCGACCGCCCCATACGCCCGCCGATGTCGCGCGAGCAACCGGCATCTCGCTGCAAACGCTCTTGAACTTGATCGATGGCAAAAGCAGTAGCCCACGACTAGCAACCGCACGTCAGCTGTGTATCTGTTTCGAGATTACCCTCGACTATTTTGGCTGCAATTCCATTGAGGAGTGCCAAAACTATTTGATGCAGCGTTGGCTATCCGAATCATTGGAACCAGTGCGAAGCATCGCCGATGCAGCGAGTGGAATTTCTCCGCGCGGACAACGTAACCTCCTTTCAATCATCGAATGGCTGCGTCGCTCGTCCACGTAAGCTCAACTCAGCACCAGCGGGAACACAATCAGTACCGGCAATGTCCCGACGACAAGTCCCAAAATGACTTGACCGATGGAGTGATTGCGGGTGGTCACGCGCGCCCAGACGGTGGCAACCACGAAGGCAAATAGACCCCATTGCACAACCGGATTGTCTAGTTTGCCCAGCAAAAGCAAACCGGTGTAGCAGCCTGCAGCGACGGCGGCATGAGCCGAGACTTTCGTGATGTAGGCATTGATCCCGAATTGCAGTGGAAGCCAGAAGGCGAGTGTAGTTAGGCAGGCAATGAGAACCTGCGGCGCATCAAGGACAACCAGCGCGATGAGGCAGACCAGTACGCTTAACCAGCCCGACAAATAGAGCGGATTGCGCGTCGAACGCTGATGGAACAGTCGACCTCGCCGTTGAAGGTAGATCCCGAAGAGTAGCGTGGGTAGCAGAATCACGGCGAGCACGAGTAACGTCCAGGCGAAAATCTGGTCCGGTGGGAGATCGCTTAGCACGGCGATCAGGGTTGGCACACAAATGATGTACGGGTGAAAGATTCGCCCCACGTAGAAAGCGAGGCGGTTGCTGTGATCGGGTTCCGGATCGATCATAGCTTTACCTGTGCGAGTGACTTCACCAGATCGGCGTACGGCGGCGTTTGTTGAACGACCGCATCGATTCGCCGCGCGATCTGCTGCGCCTCGTCGGTCGAGCGCATACAGGGATAGTGATCGAGGATATCGACCAAGCTCTGGTAGATCGCCGTCTCAAGTTCATTCGGACGCAGGATATTCACGTCCAGTTTCTCAAACTCAAAATCGATCTCTGCCTGCGCCTTCACTGATACTTGTAGGCGGCGTAGGCGGCGGTATAGCCAGAGACGCTTTGGATAGAGCAGCAAGCGCACGCCCCGAAACGGTAGCAGCATCAGGAAGAAGAGCAGCAGACACAGGTAGGCGACGACTTCCAAAGGCAGGTGGATCTTATTCGGTTGCTCCGGTCTGAGCACGACCAGCAGACTTTGCACCAGCGTACCCGAACAATAAAGCAGATAGATACCGTAGAAGATCAGGACAATCAGGTCACGCACTCGCATCAAGCGACTTGCTCTTGTCGCCAAGCCTCAATCTCCAACGGCACAAAGATGAACAACAGCCAAAGGATGATCACAGCATCGCGCACCGTCTTAACGATAATCGTTTGCAGATTGACATCAAGCGAGGCAAGTTGAGCGACGGCGGCGAACACTAACAATCCTGCTATGACAACTGGATTTGCCTTGAACAGCTGACGGCTGAACGGATGTAAGCGGACATCGGCTCCCCTGAGCGCGCGCGCGAGCAGCTGAGCCGTTAAAAGTATCAGGCTGCTGCGCAGATACAGCGTGACCGGAAGTCCCCCAGCCAGACCATTGATTCCGTTCTCAACCGCCGAGATCGTGAGCAGAGCAACGAATGTAAAACAACAGGTGTGTCAGCCAAGCGAAGAGAGCGTCCGGTTGGTCAAGTTTGCGCTTCCGAAGCGCGTTGATGAAGCGAATGGCGAAATAGCTCCAGATCAGCAGATTCAGTCCGATGAGGATTGCTTGATCCGCCATTAGTCTTCTCCATAGTCGAGCGCGCGCGAAAAACGTCGGCGATATGCCAGTGACGTCGTTTCACCGAGCAGCTCGGCAAACCGCTCCGCGCGCACAATCTCGTGGTGGAGCAGTGAGACGAAAACCTCCGCTTCCTTCTCTTCGAGATTATTCGGCGCTTTCAGCGTGCGCCTTGATCGCAGATGACCCTGCGCCCCTCGGATTCCCAACTCTCGAAGGACTTCCGCATCAAGCAGTTCATCCAACGGCATGGTCTGATGTTCAAGCAAGATATGCGAAAGTTCGTGCAGCACGATATGCGTCCTGTGAACCGGATGCACACGGCTGTTGACGAAGATGTAATCCGTGGTGACTTCCGGAAACCACAGACCAAACAATTCCGGCTGAAATGGAACGTCGCCAACGATGATTGCACGCCGACGAAGCTGTTCAAGGTGGTGAACAAAGTGGTCGAGTGTAAAGGCAGCGAAGTCGTAGTCAAGCTTGTTGATGATCGTTTGAAAGGCTACGGGTTTCTTCACGGGACTGAGAATCTCCTCATCTCAAAGCTAAATTCCGAAGAACGTAAAGCGCAATATAGCGACTGCTCGTTATATGAACAGGGAGAAATTAGTCCACTCGCGCGTGCTCACGGTCTGTCTTGATCTTCCTCTCTTTTTCGCCTGATTGGGCAGAGCTGTCCGGTTTTGACGGCGCGAATGTCCTGTTCTCTCACTGCCAGTGTCGTGATCCTGATCTTGCCACAAAGCGATGAACGATACGCTGAATTTACCGTTCGTCAAATCAAGGAATAAGCGCATGAACATAATTAAAGCTTCTTGTGGGGCTTCACGCTTTCACGCTGAGTGCCGCTCATGTCGCTGACAATCTCATCACAGGACCAATTTGCGCTAGCGCGGGCATTCGTCGGTTTGTCGTGGGATGATACGTCCCTCAGTCCAATCGCCGAGCTTTTGTTGACACACCTCGATCTCGGCGCGCCAGAAGACATGCGTTTTCTGCGCAAGCTCTTGGGACCCGAACTGCTGCGTTCGATCCTTGCGGTCGATCCAACTAGCGATCCGCCCGAACCCACAATTCGGAACAGCACTCTGAACGTAATCCCTGAATTGCCCGAGAACGCACGCTTAACGCCGTCACAGGCGCAGCAGACGGCTGAAGTTGGCAAATGGCTTCAGGACTACGTCACCTGGGCGGGTGCTGCCGCCAATGAGACACCGCTTCTGTTTCAGGAAGGCGCCGGCTTGTACCTCGCTGCTGTCGCAGTAGGACGTCGGCTCTACATTCAAACACCGTGGCGGCAGCAGGTATTTCCCAACCTCTATCTGATGATCGTTGCCGTCTCCACCTACTACCGAAAATCTGCTGGGCTTAATCTCGCTGGCGAAGTCGCGCGTCTGGCGCTTCCCCACATGATCATGCCACAGCCCGGATCGCCGGAGAACTTCATGAATATGCTTGGGGGTGTTCTACCACCAAACTTCTCCGAGTTGTCACCGCCTGATCGGGCACGCCTTGAGAAAGGCAATCGCTATGCGGCGCAGCGAGGATTACTCCGCGACGAGCTGTCCGGGTTATTCAAGTCGATGGGACGCGACTACATGGCAGGGCTGAAGGAGCTGATCATGACTCTCTACGACTGCCCACCCTACCTTGATTCGAATACCAACAACAAAGGATTGGTCGTCATCCGCGACGCGGCACTCTCGATACTAGGAGCAGCGACCCCCGCCGAACTCGGTTCTGCGCTCACCACAAACGACTGGTACAACGGTAATCTGGCGCGCTTTGCCTTACTCACGCCCGAACCTGACTACGCGGAACGCGCGGCTCAACGGCAAAGCGTCGCACCCAACGACCTTGCCGAACGTCTCCGCCGTCTGCACGAGCGTCTGCCTCAACCCCCTTTGCCGGATGCATTGGGAGAACCACGTACCCCGGAAGTTTGGTCGCTCGCGGCGGATTTCTGGACGGCCTGTCACCGCTATGAACAGGCGCTGCGGGCACTCACGGCACCCAACTCAGCGTTGGACGATCGTCTACGTGCGATCTACGGACGATTGCACGTACAGGCAATCAAGGTGGCGATTCTGCTCGCCGCGTTGGATTGGGCGGACAGCGAAAGTGCTGCGAGCACTCGACCGACCGTGAACACAATCCACTGGTATCGCGCGCAGCAGATCGTGGAAACGTGGCGCGTTTCTGCGCATCGGCTGCTCGCCGACCTCGGCGAGAGCGAAGAGGCACGGCTTGAGAATCGAATCTTAGGATTGCTCCGCGCGCATCCGGAAGGCGCCAGCGTCCGCGAAACGTATCGGACGCTGCGAGCGCCGCGCAAAGCGGTCATCGATGCGCTGCGTGCGCTAGAAAGCGATAGGACGCTTATCCGGGTGGACACGCCAAATAAGCCCGGTCCGAAGTCAGAGACTTATCGTCTCGTTCAGCATTGAATTGGCACAGCCTATGCCAATTCGCTGTAACTGTCGATCTGTCAATTGGCACAACCCGTGCCAATTCGCTGTAACTGTCGATCTGTCAATTGGCACAACCCGTGTCAATTCGCTGTAACTGTCGATCTGTCAATTGGCACAACCCGTGTCAATTCGCTGTAACTGTCGATCTGTCAATTGGCACAGCCTGTGCCAATTCGCTGTAACTGTCGATCTGTCAATTGGCACAACCCGTGTCAATTCGACGCGTTGAGGAGATGGGAATGACCGATACTGAGCAACTGAAGGCGAGCTGTGACCTACGCCGTCTGGTCGAACAGGATCTGGGCGAGCCGCTGGCACGTGGTGGACGTGCCTATCTCTGGAAATGTCCGTTTCATCATGAGCGTCGCGGCTTGAGCTTCGCTGTGTGGGCGGATGGCTATTACTGCTTCGGCAAGTGTGATCGCGGTGGCGATGCTCTCGATTGGCTGCAGCGTTATCGCAAGATGAGCTTTGCGGATGCCGTACGCCTACTGGGCGAGCCATTCGAACCTTCAGCGCCAAACAGGATTTCTAGACAGCGATCTGCTGTTGAAGCAGGCAGCGCCCCACCTGATGCAGCTTGGCAGGAAGCGGCTGAGCGCGTCGTCGACTATGCTGAATCAGTGCTTTGGTCGTCGCAGGGAGAACAGGCGTTGATTTACTTGCGAGAACGCGGGCTGACAAGTGCAACCATTCGTGGGGCGCGGCTCGGATTGGTCCCCGGCGGCGGTTGGACGACCATCGCGGGCTTAAAGGTTCCCTGTGGGATTACGATCCCTTGGTTCGCTGCGGGCGAT
Source organism: uncultured Chloroflexia bacterium (assembly GCA_963826685.1). Taxonomy (GTDB): domain Bacteria; phylum Chloroflexota; class Anaerolineae; order Aggregatilineales; family Phototrophicaceae; genus Flexifilum. The sequence goes on from CAWGYC010000018.1 coordinate 5,188, forward strand.
TTGTGGACGGTCAAAGTACGTCGTGCTGCCGACGAGCCAAAGTATGCCCAGATCGCGGGTGGGAAATCCGGTCTCTATAACGCGGATGCGCTCATCAACCGTCAATTCCCAGCGCTGATCTGCGAAGGCGAGTTTGACACCCTCATCGCTGCTCAGGAGGCAAGTCAAATTGTTGCTGCTGTTTCGCTCGGCAGTGCCAGCAGTCGCCTCAATCCGTGGTGGTACAGCGATCTCGCGCAGTGCCCCGCGATTCTCGTCGCCTATGACAATGACGCGGCGGGGCAGCGAGGCGCACAGCGCTTACGCCGTATCTCGTCCCGTGTTCGGGTCATCGGAGTGCCGCGAGGCAAAGATATTACTGAGTTTCACGCAGCGGGTGGGGACGTGTTCATGTGGATCGAATCAGAAATGGCAGGAGTATCGCATGGCGAATAATTCCACACCTGAAGAGCTTCTGATGCGCGTGCTCCGGGTCGCAGACATGATTGCAAAAAGCACAACAAAACCAACTGATTCAGGGAACCGATATCCTCGTACAGTGCGCAAGCTTTCTACCTCAAAAAAACACAAGCCTAGCAATCAGGTGTAATGTTGCGAGAAGCAGATGTAAGGCGAGGCAAGTATGCCCAGACGTAAGCTGAAACGACTTCCTCCGAAGCCTGGGTGGGCGATATATTTGCGAACAAGCGATGAGGAAGCACAAAATCCTGCCCTATCTCAAAAACGACAGCGATTCGCAATAAATAGTGCGTTGACTTCTCGAATAGATCTGCCGTTGTTCAAAGAATATATTGACAACTTGACCGGAAGGTCACCGAATCGCATCGCTTATCAACGGCTGCTAGATGACGCTCGAGCGGGTAATTTCTCACACGTGGCGGTTGAACGCGCTGATCGATTTGGGAGAAATGATACTGAGGCCCTTCGCGCTATCGACGAACTGGATGAGCTTGGCGTCGCCATTCGCTTCGCAAATCAACCCGATTTAGATCCAATCGACCCGGATGATCGGATTTTGGTTACGCTTCAATTTACTCTCGCCCGCCGCAAATCCTTGCTGATGGGTGCTCGTATTAAGGGCGGGTTACACGCAAAGATGCGAGATGGCGGCTGTGCAACTTTGGCCCCAGATGGCTACCGCAATATGGAAGAGCGCACTGAGCATGAGTCACGACTGGAGTATGGCAAATATAGACATTGGGTTGAACCAGAACCTGAGCAATTCAAGGTGTGGCGACTAGCTTGGGACTACTTATTACAAGACAAGTTAACACTTGAGGAAATATGTGAGGAACTTCACGCCCGCGGTTGTCGCTTCCGTACGGGACGACCATTCATTGAGGTGCGGAATGGTAAGCGTATGGCTGCTGTAAATGGGATATCGAAGAAATATCACAATTGGTTTTATGCGGGCTGGGTCGTCAGTGAACAAGCGGGAATACCGCCAAAGACGGTTCGGGGCGAATGGCAACCTGTGGTGACAACAGAGGAATTTGAGCGAGGACTTGAAATCCTCTCTAAGCGTGTGAAAAACAAGACGCCGCGAAAGCGACACACCTATCTTTTGAGTGGGTTGATTTACCTACAACTCGATCAGGATAATGTGATTCGACTTACGTGTTCTACGTCCAACCCCGAGAGAAGTGGCGGAGGAACTTCCTACTATCGAAGCGTGGGTACCGACGTCAATTTACTCTGTTCAGACGTTGACGATCAGGTCGCGGCACATTTGTCGGACGTACAGGTTGATCCCGAACTTCTGCCGCTCATTCAGGCTGCCTACTCGCGCGAGATAGCTGAGAAACTTGGTCATCTGAAGCCTTCAGAAAGGGAACGATTGGTCAAGGAACTAAAGGCTGTCGATAGCGAGGAAGCAAGGGTCGCTCGATTGTTGGCTTCCGGGAAAATCACAGAGTCTGTGTGGAATAGCTTATGGGAAGAATGGCAGGATCGACGTAGAACAATTCGGGACAGCCTAGAGGGATTGTCATACAAGGTTGACGCCCACATTGCTCATCTCGATCAGGCGTTAACCATCATTACGAAAGTAGGTGTATTATTTGGACAAATGGAGCGAGACAGTCAAAAAGCGCTGCTTCGCGAAATGGTTGAGAAGGTCGTCGTAGACCCTAAAGGAAAAGTACTTCGTTTGGAGTTGCTCCCGCCATTTTCATACCTGAAATACGTCACGGAAAAAGTGCGGGACAGCGGAGTTGAGCGCAAGGCAAAAACAAAAACCAGCAAAGTTGCCCCCGCTGGTTTTTGTTCGACTAAACTCTCATCTGGTGGACCTGAGGGGATTCGAACCCCTGACCTCTACAGTGCGATTGTAGCGCTCTCCCAGCTGAGCTACAGGCCCGAAGACGAGTCACATTGTATATCCCGCTGAGCAGCCGGTCAAGGCGAAACTTTCTCACCTATCCTTCGTTCGATGCTTCGACTAAAATTCGCGCCATGATGTTGACGAATGATGCGCACCCACCGCTCTGCTCCGCTGGCGGGCTTTGATATGCCATCCGCGAACCTGCTCATGCTCAGCGGGGATGCGTCGGTAGCGCTCAGCGACGACGGGGCGTTTGCCGCGATGCTGCGCCGCTTCTCGACCCACTGGGCGCGGATCGACATCCTCACTCCACGCACGCCCGGCGCGAGCGAGCGTGTTCTCTACGGCAACGTCTACGTCCATCCAGCGACGGCGCATCGTGCCTTCCAGCCGCTCACTATTTGGCGGCAAGGGCGCGCTTTGCTAACAGAACGACCCTATGCGCTGGTCGTCAGCCACGATTTTGGATTGTTCTACAACGGCGTCGGCGCACTGCTGCTCAACCGCCCCTACGTCAGCGAGATTCACCACGTCGAGGGCTATCCGCGTGCCGTGACCGCCCGCGAACGGCTGTCGCTACGCGCGGCGCGGCTCTACGTGGGCATCGCGCGGCGGCGTGCTGCCGCCTTTCGTGCCGTGAACCAGCATGAAATTCCCGATCTGCTGCGACGCTGGGGCGTGCCCGACGACAAAATCCTGATCCTGCCGTCGATCTATCTCGACTTCGAGCAATTCCATCCCCAGCCGGAGATCGCGCGAAAATTCGAAGTCGCTTTCGTCGGACGGCTCGCGCCTAACAAAGGGCTGTTCACACTGATCGAGGCGGTCGCGCAGGTCAAAACAACTCATCCGCACGTCCGGTTAGGCATCTTGGGACGTGGTACACTCGAAGCGGAACTGCGGGCGCGGATCGCGGCGGCGGGGTTGGAAGCCAACGTCACGCTGATCACCGAGCGCGTCCCGGTCGAGGCGGTGGCGCGCTTCTATCATGAGTCTGCGCTGATCGTGTGCGCCTCGACTGCCGAGGGCGGACCGCGCGTGACTGTCGAGGCGATGGCGTGCGGTGTCCCGGTGATCTCGACGCCGGTCGGCATCATGCCCGAACTGATCCGCGATGGCGAGAATGGGCTGCTGTTTCAGTGGGACGCGCGCCAACTGGCGGATTGCATCCGGCGACTGCTCGATGACGACCCGCTGCGCCAGCGGATCGGTGCGGCGGGGTGCGCGTCGGTGCAGAGCTTCACCGCCGATGCGGTGATCGCCCGCTATGCCGCCGGGTATCAGGCGCTGATCGAACGGATGTCAACGTGAGTAATTTGCTGCTGTTCAACCTCGCCACCGACGCCGACGATCCATTGTTGGGCTTCACGACCGACTGGATCAACCGGCTGGCAGCGCTACTACGACTGTATCGACGTGATCACGATGCGCGCCGGGCGTTTGGCGGTTGCGCCCAACGTGACGGTTTATTCGGTCGGCAAGGAGCGCGGCGCCAGCGAGCCGCGCCGTTTGGTCGAGTTCTATCGTCTTTTGCGACGGCTGCGCGGTGAGCGTGCTTACACCGCCTGTTTCGCCCACATGATGCCGTTGTTCGCGCTGATGGGTGCGCCGCTGCTGCGCGATACGCCGATTATCCTCTGGTACACCCACCGCCAATCGCATTTGATCCTGCGGCTGGCGACGCGGGTCAGCACACGAGTGGTCACAGCGGGGCGCGACAGTTTCCCCATCGCAACCGATAAGCTGCTCGTACTCGGTCACGGTGTCGATACGGATTTCTTCACGCCAATGGAGGTAGGGGCAGGTTTCAAACCTGCCCCTACAAGTGATTCGGCTTACGTCGTGCACGTCGCGCGCTTGATGCCGATCAAGCACCAAGCGACGCTGATCCGCGCGCTGCCGATTGCTTCGAACGCGCACGCCGTCTTCGTCGGCGACGTGCCGCCGGAGACCGATACGCGCTATCGCGACGACCTGCTGGCGCTGGCGCGCGACCTCGACGTGGCGGATCGGGTGACATTCGCGGGCAATCAGCCGCGCGAGGGCGTCCGCAACTGGCTGCGCGAGGCGGCGGTCGCCGTCAATTTGAGTCCGGCGGGGCTGTTCGACAAAGCCGCGCTCGAAGGGATGGCGGTCGGCGTGCCGACGATCCTCAACAGCGCCGCCTTCGACGATCTGCTCGGCGGCGACGAACGGCTGCACGTCTCGTCGCCGGACGATCACGTCGCGTTGGCGGCGCACCTGCGCGATCTGCTGGCGCTGTCGGTGGTGGATCGCCAAGCCATCGGTGCGGCGCTGCGTCAGCGCGTGATCGCCGCGCACAGCCTCGACGGGCTGATCGGGCGGCTGGTGCGGGTGCTCAACACGGGGGAAGCCGCATGAATCCGAAAACGCTGGTGATCATTCCGGCATTCAACGAGGAAGCGAGTATCGCCCACGTCATCGGGCAGATCCGCGAATACGCGCCTTGGGTCGATATTGCCGTGATCAACGACGGATCGAGCGACCATACCGGGGAGATCGCCGAAGCTTGCGATGCGATTGTGCTGCATCTGCCGCACAACGTCGGCATTGGCGCGGCGGTGCAGACCGGCATGATCTACGCCGCGCGCTACGGCTATCAAGTCGCGGTGCAGAATGATGGTGACGGTCAGCACGACCCGCGCGAAATTCCGCTGCTGGTGCGCGATTTGGTCGAGAGCGGCGCTGATCTGGTGATCGGCTCGCGCTACATCGAGGATCGCGGTTACGTGACGCCGCATCTGCGCCGCTTCGGGATCGTACTGCTGGCGCGGGTGATCTCGTGGGTGACGCGCCAGCACTTCACCGACCCGACTTCGGGCTTTCGCGCCTCAAACGCCCGGACGATCCGCGTCTGCGCGCACTTCTATCCCCACGATTATCCCGAACCCGAAGCCGTCGTGCTGCTGCATCGCGCGGGGCTGCGGCTGCGCGAAATCCCGGTGACGATGAATCCGCGCTACGGCGGCAAATCGTCGATCACGCCGTTCAAGTCGGGGCTGTATATGGTCAAGGTGCTGCTGGCGATTGCGGTCGATCTGCTGCGCCACCCGCCGCTGATTGACGAAGATGATTAACCTCACCCCTTGCTTCCTTCGGAAACCTTCCCCTCTCCATTCTATGGAGAGGGGACTAAAAGACCTGCTGGCATCTGTCCTGCTCCCCCTCTCTACGCAGTGGAGAGGGGGCTGGGGGGTGAGGTGAGATGCGCGTCCTGATGATCTCGAAAGCCCTCGTCGCGGGCATCTACCAGCGCAAACTGGAATTGATCGCCGCGCAGGGCGTCGATCTGCTGGCGCTCACGCCGCCGTCGTGGCGCGATGAGCGCGGCGATCTGCCGCTGGAGCGCGTCTACACCGACGGCTATCGCCTCGAAACGCTGCCGATCCGCTTCAACGGCAATTTTCACCTGCATCACTATCGCGGCTTGGGCGCGGCGATCCAGCGCTTCCAGCCGCAGATCGTCCACATCGACGAAGAACCCTACAACTTGGCGACGTGGCAGGCGCTCTGGTTGGCGCGGCGCGCCGGGGCGAAGGCGCTGTTTTTTAGCTGGCAGAACATCGAGCGGCGCTATCCGCCGCCTTTCGCTTGGGGCGAGCGCTGGGTGCTCGATCACGTCGACACTGCGATTGCGGGGACGGAGGGCGCGGCGCAGGTCTGGCGGGCGAAAGGCTATCGCGGCGAGATCGCCGTGATCGCGCAGTTCGGCGTCGATCCCGACCTGTTCCAGCCATTCGCGCCGCCGAATCGCCCGTTCACGATTGGCTGTGTCGCGCGGTTGGTACCGGAAAAGGGCGTTGATCTGCTGCTGCGGGCTGTCGCTCAACTGGGCGGCAATTGGCGCGTGCGGATCGTCGGCGGGGGACCGCTGCGCGCCGATCTCGAGGCGCTGGCGGGCGATCTCGGCATCGCCGGGCGCGTGACCTTCCTCGATCAAATCCCCTCGACGCAAATGCCCGCGCAGTATCACCAACTCGATGCGCTGGCGGTGCCCTCGCTGACGCTGCCCAACTGGAAAGAGCAGTTCGGACCGCGCGCGACGGTCGAGGCGCTGGCGAGCGGCGTGCCGGTGGTCGGTTCGGACAGCGGCGCGATCCCGGACGTGATCGCCGACGCCGGGCTGATCGTGCCGGAGGGCGATGTCGAGGCGCTGGCGGCGGCGCTGCGCCGTCTGCGCGACGATCCGGCGCTGCGGGTGGAACTGGCGCAGCGCGGGCGAGATCGCGTGCTGGCGCACTACACCCACCAGCAGATCGCCGCCGCGACGGTGCGGGTCTACGAAGGGATGCTAAAGTCAAGCGGTCAGCAATTAGCTTTTAGCGGTTAGCCAGAATAAGAACGCCGCCGGTATCGTTCGATACCGGCGGCGCGTGAGTCGGGGTCGTACCGTCAGGCGGCTATTGGCAGCCTTGCAGCATGGTCAGGAAGGTGTCGAAGTCGGCACGCTGGTTGGCGGGGATCATCCCCGCGTACTGCTGCATCATGTCGATGTACTGCTGCGGTGTCATGCCGGTTGAGCCGAAGGCTTGGTTCATGATCGCGCAGAACGCCGCCTGACTCATCCCGGTGTACAACGACGGATCGACGGGTTGGAAGGCGCCGCCTAAGGGCAGGTTACTCGATTGATCCGACGTCGTCTGATTCGCCAGCGTGATCTGTGCCATCGACGCCGGGGGCGCAATCGTGATCGTCTGCGGCAGCACTTGAACCGGCAGCGGATTCACCAGCGCCGGGTCGTAAGGCTGCACGTCGCCGGGCGCGCCGCTCGCCTGCAAGTTGTCGTCGATGGGGATGTTCACCTGCGACCCGGCGGGGATGGCGACGGTCTTGCCGTCGGCGGTGGCGTGACCTTCGCCCTCGACCACGCTGATCGTCATTTGAGCACCCGCCTGCGCCTGTAAGTAAGCCGTTGATCCAAGCTGGATGTCGACGTCATTAGCGCGCAGATTGATCTGTCCGGCGCCTTCAGGCGTCTGAATCAGAATGCCGTCCTGCGGCGCGCCTTCGCACGACGTATCGCCGATGCCGGTTTTGAAGTAGAACGCTTGCATCGGTTTGAACGGAGTCTCGGCGCTGCTCGGATCGATCACGGCGAGCGCCGACACGTCGCTGGCGGGCGTGACCAACGAGGCGGAAACCCAGCCCAACGAATTGCTGTCGGGGATTTGAATGCGCAGCCACGACGAGTCGGCGTTGCGTCCGTTGGCGGTTGTCGTGTCGCCCTTCGCCAGCGACCCGGCGACTTGATAGCTCGTGCCGGGACCGCTGCGGACGTTGATGCCGCCGTTCGAGGTGATCTCGACCGTCGGCGCGGTGCTGTCGACGGCATTGTCGATTTGCACGTCGCCAAACAGCAAGAAGGTCACGTTTTGACCGGGCAGCGCGTCGGGCAAGTTCGCCTGAATCTTCATCAAGGCGATGCCCCACGTGTTGGTCGCGGGGTTCAACTGGCTCAGGCGCAGCGAGGCGAGGTCGCCTACGCTGGCGAGGTCGCCCTGATTGGCGAAGTTAAAATTCTGGACGCCGGTACGCGGCGTCGCTTCCAACGAGACGTAGCCATAGCACGCCTGATTGCGTCCGGTAGGCGCACAGTCGTTTCCGACGGCATCCATCGCTTTCTGCATGACGTCGGTGCAGACGCCGCTGGGCGTGCTGCTCTGAGCGTAGGCAGTCGTAAAGCACAGCAGAATCAACAGCAAGCTCAACTTACGGTAGAACTTCATCGAATTGCGCTCCTATAAGCCTTCATGCTTATCTTAAGGTATGGGTAACAGTGAAAAAATGCAAGGGGCTTAGTGCACAATCTCCAATTTAGGCGTCCTTGTTCGTATATTCGGCGGGCGCGAAAAAGACCAGCACGGTCAAATCTTCGGTGATGTTGTGGAAACGGTGCTCAACGTGCGCCGGGACGTAGACAATGCTCCCCGGTATGACCGGCTGATCTTCGTCGCCGACCCGGATCGTCGCCCTGCCGTGCGTGACGTAATACACCTCGTCCTCGCTGTGCGGCTGCTGCAGGTCTTCCGTCCCGGCGGGCAGCGTGTAGACGCCCATGCTCAGCGCCGGGACGCGCAGAAATTCGTGGTAGAGTTTGCCCGACTCGTGCTGCTCGACCATCACGTCGGCTAGTTCATAAGACTCCACGACATCATTCCTTCACTCATTGTCTCTTTTCAGAACGGTATCTTCAATATATTCATGCAACGCATTCAGATAACGTGTGCGGTTCGTTTCAAGGTCGGTTTCGCTGATATGCGGGCGCGGCGCATTGGGCGGCAAATCGCCGTAAGCGCCGTAGCCGTCGGTCACCGCGAGCAAATCGCTGATCACGTACTGCGCCACTCGGCGCGCTAGCCCGTCGATTTCTTCCAACGTAACACCTTTCTGCAGCAGCGCCCACAACCATTCGGGGCGGCGACTCTGGTACCGCTGCAGCCGCAGAGGATCGTTCAGCACGAACAATTCTAGGTGGCGGGCGAGCAGAAAATAAGCAAGCTGCGGAATGTCTTCACGGATCTCGGAAACGACCCATGTCATCGGATCGTAAGCATTCAGGCGGGTCAGAATCTCCAGCATCAGGTCGGCTTTGCGTCGATAATAATCGGGCAGTTGGTCTCGCCAGCGCTGAAAATAAGCCGGGTCGTCGCGCCGCTCAAGATACTCTGGATCTGCCAATGTATACAGCGTGATTGTATTGAGTTCTGCGCGCTCCGCCTCAGTGGGCGCTGTTTTCAGAATCGCCTGCCACCGGTCAAACAGTGCTTCAAGGGTTTCCGCCATTGGGATCAACCTTCATACTTATTTTGCTGATCTACACTGCAAAAACCATCCGCAGCAGCAGAAACGCCGCCATGCCCAGCACAATCGTCAGCAGCAGATTTTTCGTCCGCCACGCGATCAACCCGGCGGCGATCCCGGCGACGAGATAAGCATTGGTCGGCGCAAGGTCGAGCGTCTTGCCGTCCGGCATCAGCAGCGCGGGCGCGATGATCGCGGCGAGCACGGCGGGCGGCACGTAGCGCAGCGCCCGAAACATCCGATCGGGCATCGGGATTTTGGTCACCAGTACCAGCACGGGATAGCGGACGGCGAAGGTCACCAACGCCATGCCCAAAACCAGCAGGAATTCGTTCATGCTAGTTGCCCTCGAAGCCGTGCCGCTAAACGGTAGAGATCAGCCAAGTCGGGGCGTTCCGAAGCGGTGAATTGCGCCGCTGCTTCGTCCACCGTCAAGACCTGCACGGCGGCGACCTGTTCGCCATCGGCGGGGTTGGTCGGCGGCGCGATCAGTTCGACTTCACCATAACCCGCGAGTCGGTAGAAGTCTGGATGCGGAAGATGCGGTCGGTAGGGGCGCACGCTGGTTGAATGGCACTTCCATGCACCGAACGGCACGTAACTGATCAGGCGCGCGCCCGCTTCTTCGATCAACTCGCGGCGCGCCGTCTCCAGATAAGCTTCGCCCGGTTCGCGCGTGCCGCCGGGAACTTCGTAGCTGCCATCCTTAAGCCGAATGATTACGACCTGCTCGCCCACGAACGGGACGACGTTGACATTGCTGATCAGGGCATCAGATGGCGGAACGTCCAGCCGCGCAAAACGCGCCGAAACCGTGCCATAGTGAAAATCCTCGAACAGGTAGCACAGATCATCGTTCACGAAGCGATCTCCTCCGGTGCGACCAGCGTCTCGGTCGGAACGCCCATCCGCGCCTCGACGATCATCCCGGCGGCGACGCCCGCCAGCGCCGCGATAATCAGCCCGATCTTGTTGGGCAGCCCATTGGTCAGCACGGCAGTGATCGCCGCGACGACGACCGCTGCCAGCACCGGACGGCTTTTCATCAGCGGCACCAGCATTCCGGTAAAGGTCACGCTCATGGCGAAGTCTAAGCCCCAGTTCGCCGCGTCCTTGATCTGCGTCCCGGCGATAATGCCGATCACCGTGAACGATTGCCAGCAGACGTAGAGCAGCAGCTCGGAGCCGAGAAAATACCAGTGTCGATGAGTCGGATCGCCCGGTTCAGCGTAATGGGTGCTGGCGGTGACGAAGGCTTCGTCGGTCAGCAGGAAGCCGAAGGGCAGCAGCCAGCGCTGCGGCAGATGCTTGACGTAGGGCGCGAGCGTCGCGCTGTAGAGCGCGTGGCGCAGGTTGACAACGAAGGTCGTCAGGACGATCACGGGGATGCTCGCGCCCCCGGCGACCAAGCCGACGCCGATGAACTGCGCCGACCCCGCGAACACGAACAGCGACAGCGCCATCGTCCCGACCGGCGAAATCCCGGCGCTGATCGACAGCGCGCCGAAGATGATCCCGAACGGCAGCGCGCCGATCACCAGCGGGATAGTGGCTTTGACTCCGGCGAAAAACTCCGCACGGCGCTCCGACATGAAATTCCTCTCTTTAGAATGCCTGCGCGAAACGATTGGTGGCAGCGACGATAGCTTCAGTCATGCCAGCATCAGCCGATGAATGTCCTGCGCCGTAAACCAGAACGAGTTCGCTGCTTGTCCACACTTGAGCAAGCTCCCACGCCGTGACCAGCGGTGCTCCCAGATCAACCCGCCCGTGTACCATGACGCCGGGGATTCCCGAAAGTATGCCCGCGTTTCGCAGCAAAATGCCTTCTTCGAGCCACGCTCGATGGCGGAAATAATGCGTGACGATCCGCGCGCGCGCCATCTGAAAATCGGGCTGAAGCCACTGAGGGCTTGGTTTCGCATCGGGATCGATTGACATCGACGCGTCTTCCCACTCGTGCCAGTCCTGCGCTGCTTTGGCGCGCACAGCGGGATCGGCGTCATTCAGCAGGCGGTGATACGCTTCGACCAGATCGCCGTCGCGCTGATCAATCGGCACGCCTGCGCGGAAACGCGCCCACTGCGCCGGGAACAACGGCGCAACGCCCCGATACAGCCAGTCGATCTCCGACTTCCGCGTCGTCGTGATCCCGAAGAAGACGATCTCCGTCACTCGTTCAGGATAGCGCTCCGCGTAGGTGAACCCCAGCGTTGTACCCCATGACCCACCGAACAGCATCCAGCGATCAATTTTCAGATGCGCGCGCAGCAGTTCCATGTCGCCGAGCAGATGTTCCGTCGTATTCGCCGAGAGATCGACCGTTGGGTCGCTGGCGTGCGGCTGACTTCGCCCGCAATTACGCTGGTCGAACAGGATGATCCGGTAGATGGATGGATCGAAATAGCGCCGGAAGCCCGCCGAGCAGCCAGAGCCGGGACCGCCGTGCAGCACGACAACCGGTTTACCCTTCGGATTGCCGCACACTTCCCAGTAAACCAGATTCCCATCACCCACTGGAAGCAGACCAGCGTCAATGGGTTCAATCTCTGGATAAAGTCCGTTCACCTTCTTCTCCAAGCAAACATCTTTTCGCGCGCGCCATCTATCCGAATCTTGCGCGCTCAGAAGTACCCCGGCATCAGCCGATCCATCCATTCAAGAGCGCGACACGGTGCGCCCCTACAAAATACGCACGACCTCTACCGTTGAGCCTAAATCGTTTCCGGCGCTTGACCATACAGAAACGCACCCGGAAACTCACCGACTTCTTTCTTCTTCCCGCTCCACGAGTCGATCTCGATGCGGTAGACCGACGTCCGCTTGAGTTCCTCCGGCATGATCGGGCGGTAGTCGCGCCCCGGCTGAAGGTGCGGGAAGTATTTGTCGAGCAGAAGCTGCAAGCCGCGTTCGGCGTCGCTGCCTTCGATGATCACCGCGCGCCCGAAGACGACCACGCCCGCGTACTCGACGCTGAATTCGAGCGCTTCGTCGGCGGGCAGCAGTCGCCCCATCTCGCTGACCGAGAAGCACACGCGCGCCTCCGGCGCGTTCTCTTCGACGTTCGCCTGCGTTCGCCCGATGCGGGCGGTATGCATGTAAATGACGTCGGCGTCGGCATCGTAGATGAACAGGTTGCTGTTGACGAACGGCTGCCCGTCGGCGACGGTTGCCAGCGTGCCGATGGCGGATCGCTTCAGCATTCCGACGATCCAAGCGTCGTCGGTCTCGGCGCGGTCAGCGCGGCGGACTTGGTTGATCGGGAGAGCGGAGCGGTCTTTGGGCATCTTCGCAAATCCTTGTGTGTTATAACCAAAAGAGTACATGAATCCGCCCCTACTGAGGTAGGGTCAGTTAAGTCCGCACCGTTCGTTAACCGTCGATGAAACGTGGGGCGCTACCCATTGCCAATTTTCGAAACCAAGGGTAAAATAAAATTCGATGATACGAACAATTGAGCGTCCCTCTCGACAACTTCAAAACCTCCTTCCGACGCGGTGTGGACACTGTACAGGAGAACCTGTCTATGTCTAACAACGACATCCACGCCGCTAAATTGGTCGATCTTCCTCTCATCCGGCGGCTAGCAGAAACGGGAACGATCCTCGACAGCGAACTGCGCTGCACGCGCGAAGTCGCGGGTCCGCAGAGCGTCTTGCTTTCGAGCATCCTGCCGCAGCGCAGCTTCTATACGCTGGCGGGGCGCGCCGGACGGCAGCGGATCGTCGGTCAGTTTCGGATCAGGAGCGACGAACCCATCGCGCAGGTTGTGTACATCGCACCGGAACTTGACGCGCACCGGCGTGATACGGCGTGGCTGCATTTGATCGACGCGATGGCAGTCGAAGCGGGCAAGCACGGCGCGCACATGCTCACCGCTGAAGTTGACGAAGACAGCGCCCTGTTCGTGACGATGCGCACGGCGGGTTTCGCCGTCTACGCGCGCCAAGAGATGTGGCAGCGCGCCGCCGGTCCGCTCCCGCAAACGGCTGCGGTTGAGGTTCGCGAGGCGAAAGACGAGGATAGCAGCGCGATTCAATCGCTGTACTGTAACATCATTCCACGCCTCGTCCAACCTGTCGCCATGCCCCCGGAGGACTGCGAGGGCTTCATTTATCGTCAGGATAATCGGCTGCAAGCTTACGTCGCCGTTTCGACGGGCAAATGCGGGATCTACCTGATGCCGCTGCTGCACCCGGACATCCCTTACCGCGATGCCGCGCCCATCCTTGCGGGCGTGCTGGCGCGGATCGGGCGCGCGGACCGACTGCCGGTCTACGTCTGCGTGCGGCGCTATCAGGACTGGCTGGAAGATGCGCTGACTGAACTGGGCTTTGCGTCCTACCAACAGCAAGCGCTGATGGTGCGCCACATCGCTGCCGGAGTGCGGCAAGCGGCATTCTCGCCGCTGGAACATTCGTTTGAAGTGATTCCTCACGTCATGCGCCCGCCGACCAGCAGCAGCACCAAACTTGATCGCTCAGGAGATAAAATTCCTAGTCTATGGAACGGCGTATAACTGACGACATCCACGAACTAAAACGGGTTCTGCCGCCGCACTTGACGGCTAAACTCGATGATATTGGCAATATTGATGATCTACTTGAGGTTGTCCTCGACTTAGGGCGAATCCCCACCGCTCGTTACATCGGCGGGGAAATCCCATTATCCGAACACGAAGTCACCCGCGCTGAACTCGACGCCATTGTCGATAACATCGGCTCGTTCGACGCCGATAATCGCGCCGGGATCGAGCGAACGCTGCACCGCATCTCCGCGATCCGCAACCGGCGCGGCGAAGTGGTCGGCTTGACCTGCCGGGTCGGGCGGGCGGTCTACGGGACAATCGAGATCATTCAGGACTTGGTGGAAACCGGGCAGAGTATTCTGCTCTTGGGTCCGCCCGGTGTCGGCAAGACGACGATGCTGCGCGAAGCCGCCCGCGTATTGGCGGAGGCGAAGCGCGTGATCATCGTCGATACCTCCAACGAGATCGGCGGCGACGGCGACGTGCCGCATCCGGCGGTCGGCAAGGCGCGCCGGATGCAGGTCTCCAAGCCGGATCGCCAGCACGAGGTCATGATCGAGGCGGTCGAGAACCACAACCCCGAAGTGATCGTGATCGATGAAATCGGAAGGGAACTTGAGGCAATGGCGGCGCGGACGATTGCCGAACGTGGCGTCCAGTTGATCGGCACGGCGCACGGCAATGCGCTCGACAACTTGCTGCTTAACCCGACGCTCTCCGACTTGATCGGCGGCATCCAATCGGTGACGCTCTCCGACGAGGAGGCACGCCGCCGGGGGACGCAAAAGACGGTGCTGGAGCGTCGCGCGCCGCCGACCTTTGACGTGCTGATCGAAATCCAGACGCGCGACCGGCTGATCGTTCACGAAGACGTGGCGGCAGCCGTCGATGCGGTGCTGCGCGATAAGCCGCTGCCGGTCGAGATTCGCTCGCGCAACGAAGTGGGCGAGGTGATCGTCGAGCAGGCGCAGCCGGAAGTCCGCTCAATTGCCGAGCGTAATCTGCGCGACCGCAGCGGAAACGGCAGCAGTACTGGCAATGGACAGAGCGGGCGTAATGGGCGCTCGCACGGCGACAACGGCAGCTTGGATTTCAGTTTCGAGGCGAACAAGTTCAAGCCGGTGAGCGCCTACGCTTACGGCGTCGCCCGTAACCGGCTGTATTCGGCATCGCGGCGGCTGCACGTCCCGCTGACGCTGACCGACGACGCCGGGCAGGCGGACATGATCGTCACGCTCAAGAATTACTACCGCCGTCGTCCCAAGCTGATCGTCGACGCCGAGCGGCGCGGCACGCCGGTGTACGTCCTGCGCGCCAACACGGTCACGCAGATGGAAAATTTCCTGATGGACGTATTCCAGAAGGACGACATTGGCTCTGACGACCCTTTTGGCGAAGCGATGAGGGAGACTGAGACGGCGATCATGCAGGTGCGGGCGGGCGAGGATTACGTTGACCTCCCGCCGCGCCCGTCGAGCATTCGCCGCCGCCAGCACGAGATGGCACACCGCGCCCGGTTGGAGTCGGAAAGCTACGGCGACGAGCCGCAGCGCCGCGTGCGGATTTACCGCCTCGCCTGATCTGTCTCATCGCGCAAATGAATACTGATTACGCCGCCGAGGAGTCACCCGGCGGCGTTTTGGTATCCGACTCCATATCGACGAACAGCGGTGCTTTCGGGAAGTAGAACAAGCCCAAGCCCGGCAGCAGCACGCGCAGTTCTTGACCGCTGCGGCGGATTTCCTCGTCGGCGTACTTGACCTGCGGATCAAGCAGCGGCGTGTAGAAGCTGCGGCTGTGACGCTCCGCGCCCCGTTCCATCTCGAAAGCGCTGGTATCCACCCAATCGTTGGTCGTCGCGTCGAAGATTTCCCAACGTCCATCGACCTGCACTTCGACAAAGGCGTGAGTCCCTCCGGCGATGTTGATGATCCGCCACGTCATACCGAAGGCGGACAGGATTTCCGACTCGAACAGCGAATAGGTCCCGCAATGGCTGTAGGGCTGGTCTAAGTAGGCGATCAGGGTCGTCGGGGCAGGATCGAGCGTATTGTAATCATTGCTGATGTGGGTCACGTACATGACGAACAAGGCTCGCAGCCGGGTCGGGTTACTCTCGCGAAACTGACCGGCAAGCTGATCGGCGTGGGCGTCGTAGTAGGCGGTGATCGCGTGCAGCGCTTGATCGTCGGTTGCGGCGTCCCCGATGATCGTTTGCAGCGTGGGGACATCCAGCGGCGGCTCCGCGCTGAACAACCGATCCGGCGCGACGTAATCCCACTGCACGATCAACAGGTTCTTCGTGATGGCGACGCCCCCGGCAAATCCGCCCAAAACCAGCAGCAGCATCACGGTAATGCGGAATGTACGCTTCTTTTGCATCGCTCGGATTTCTTCTCAGTCGTGTTTTCAGCAGTATAACCGGAGATGTGCGCGTCATCCCTACAGATTTGCTCAATTCGTGGACTGATGTTCCCGCGTCAGCGCTAACACGAGGTCGGCGGCGCGTCGATAGCCGCCTGCTGCACGCAGCGATTCGCCTAACGTTGTCGCCGCTTGTTTGAAGCGCGTGTCAGTTAGAATGTGCTCGGCGGCTTGCCGGATCGCGCCGGGCGTTAGGTCGGTCAAGCGCAGCCCCGCGCCGAGTTCCTGAATCCGCAGCGCGACGAAGGTCTGCTCCGGCTGCTGCGGGACGAGCAGCAGCGGCACGTCGTAGTACAAGCCCTCGTGGACGCTGTTCATGCCCGCGTGGGTGATGAACAGGGCGCTGTGCTGAAGAATCTCCAACTGCGGGTTGAACGGGCGCACGATGAAATTGGACGGAATGCTGCCCAGCAACTCCGGCGCAACCTGATCGCCGATGGACATCACGACCGTATAGGGGCTGTCGGCGAAGGCTTGGACGCAGGCGCGGAAGAAATCGGGGCGCTGATTCACCAGCGTCCCCAGCGAGACGTAGATCACCGGATGACCGTCCAGCCGCGCCAGTGGGAAATCGCCGATGTCGCCGCGCGCCGCGAGGCTGGGTCCCACGAACTTGACGCGCGGATCGAGCGTGTCCGCGCCCGGCTGGATCGCGGCGGTGGTGTAGCTCAAGATCAGGTCGCCGGGGGCGTTGAACGCCTCGCTGAAGCTCAACGGCTGAATGCCGTATTCACGCCCAATCGCCCGCGTCTCGCGCTGAAAGCGCAGAATATCGGGGATACCCTTGACCATCATTGGCAGGATCGTCTGCACGCCCGACGCACGCAGCATCGCTGACGAGCTAAAGATCAGCAGCGAGAGCGAGACGACCGACGGCAGCCCAAGAATCCGCGCGACCAACGCGCCCCAAGGGCACATCGAGTCGTAGACGACGTAATCCGGCTGCTCTGCCCGCGTCATCGCCAGCAGATCGGGCAGCATTTGGCGCGTCCCGGCGATCATGACCGCCGCTGCTTGCGGTGGATTTTCGCCGTTCAGCCCGTACTGCTCGAAATAGTCGTCGCCGAAGTGTTGGTAGGGACGGTAAAGCGCGCCGGTCGCTTCAATTTTGGCGCGGAAATTCTCGGTGCCGTAGTAGATGATGGTTTCGCCGCGTCGCACGAGTTCCGCCACTAGCGGGCAGCGACGGATTGACGTGCCCGCTGGCGGGGATGCTGAAGAAGATCGCCTTCATATTGATCCTAGAGTGTCGTCAGGCTGCGTGGGCAACGGACGGCGCTAGTTCGAGCCATTGATCTCGTCGTAGGCGATCTGCGCGTGTGTCACTTGCTGGATATTGGCTTCTGCCCAATGCCGGATCGCGGCAATCGGCGCGCAGAGAGTATCGCCGAGCGGCGTCAGGGTATAGACGACGCGCGGCGGGACTTCAGCGTACACCGCGCGCTCGACCAGCCCGTCGCGCTCAAGGCTGCGGAGGGTTTGGGTCAGCATTTTCTGCGAAATGCCGTCGATCTGCCGCCGAATCTCCGAGAAGCGCTGAGGTCCATCCTCAAGCGCGCCGATCACCAGCGTCGTCCACTTGTCGGCGATGCGATTGAGCACCTGCCGGGTTGGGCAGGTGGACGAATAAACATCAGGGGGAAGTACGCTAGTTTCCATTGGGTAACTATAGCACGAATAAGTGCCTAATTGCAAATAGAGAGTAAGTCACTTATAGTAACTATAGATTTCAAACACAAGATGGAGCAGCAAATGAAAATCGCTCTGATTGGCGCGACCGGCATGATCGGTCAGCGCATTCTGCAAGAAGCTCTGTCACGCGGGCACGACGTCACCGCCATCGCGCGCCACATCGACTCGCTCACGCCGTCGGCGCACGTGAAAGTGGTCGCCGGGGACGTGCTCGACGTGGCGGCGATGGCGGCGATTGTACGCGGACACGATGCGGTCATCGATGCTGTTTCGCCGCCGCAGGACGATCCCGATTTCCTCGTGCGCGCGCCGAAGGCAGTAACCGAGGCGCTTAAGCAGGCGGGCGTCAGCCGACTGATCGTGGTCGGCGGGGCGGGCAGCCTCGAAGTCGCACCCGGTCTGCGGCTGTACGATACGCCGGAGTTTCCCGAAGCATGGCGTCCCTCGGCGCGGGCGCACGGCGCGGCTTTGGACGCGCTCCAAAACGTCGACCTCGACTGGACGTTCATCAGCCCGGCGGGGATGATCGCGCCGGGCGAGCGCACCGGCAAATTCCGCGTTGGGGGCGATCAACTGATGACCGACGACAAAGGCGAAAGCAACATCTCGGCGGAGGACTATGCCGTCGCCTTGCTGGACGAGTTGGAACAGCCGAAATCCGTGCGCCGCCGCATGAGCGTCGCCTATTAAGCCGTTGGCGTGACCGGCAAGAGCCTGTATCATCGGAGTGTTGGTCGGTGATACAGGCTGGTTGATTTGCAACGGATCGTCCTCATTCTCCCCTGCTGCATTGGCGACGTGGTGCTGGCGACGGCGACGCTCAAAGCGCTGCGCCGCGCCTATCCTGACGCCACCATCGCGTGGGCGGTGGGCAGTTGGTCGAAAGCAGCCGTCGAGCAGCACGACCTGCTTGACGCCGTGATCGACACCGGGATGGCGGCGCTGCCGGTCAAATCGCCGCGGGGAATGCTGCGCTTCGTGCGTCAGCTACGGGCGGGGCACTTCGACCTCGCCGTGTCGCTGGTGCGCTCGCCGCTGATGAGCCTCGCGGTGCTGCTGAGCGGCATCCCGCAGCGCGCCGGACTCGACAGCGCCGGACGTGGATTCGGCTATATCGTTAGGGCACCTATCTCCCCGTCCGTTCCACGTCACGAAGCTGAGATTTACCTCGACGTTGTCCGTGCGCTCAATGTCGATACAACAGGCTGCTATGCCAACGTCCCGGTCTTCGAGCGCGACGCCGACGCCGTGCGCGCCAAGCTGCGCGAGCGTGGCATCACCGGCGCTTATCTAGTCGTCAATCCGGCGGGCGGGCAGAACCCCGGCATGATCATGACGGCGAAACGCTATCCGCCGGAGCAGATGGCGGCGCTGGCGAACCGGATCGCGCTTGATCTGGACGCGGCAGTGGTCGTGATCGGTGGGCGCGACGACGCGGCGCTGATCGCGGCGGTGACGGATCGACTTGAAACGCGGTCGGCGGCGTTCGCGGGCGAACTGAGCTTCGGGGAGATCGCGGCGCTGGCGCGCGACGCCGCTTTTTACCTCGGCAACGATACCGGGCTGACCCATCTGGCGGCGGCGGCGGGCGCGAAAACCGCCATGATTTTGGGTCCGTCCGATCCGCAGCGTTACGCGCCGTTCGTGCCGGGAGCACTGACGCTGTGGCAGCCGACCGCCACCGCGCGCGGCGGGGTCGCGGCGGGCGCGCCCGCTGGCTGGAACTGGACGCGCGATGGCATCAGCGTCGACGATGCCGAACAGCAGCTAAGGGCGTGGCTGAAGGTCTAGGTGCCGAGACCCGCCCGCACCGAAACCGCTGCGCGCATTTCCGCGAAGACCGAGGCGATGTCGAGGCTCAGCCCGCGTGAACAGGCTGCTGAGTATTCCGCTTCGGTCAGTTGGTGGCGTAAATCGCGCTCGACCAAGCCCATCAACATGGTGATCAGCCGGATGCGCTTGCTGCGGTAGTGTTCCGCCAAGCTGAGCAGTTCAACGCTGTGCAGCGGCGACTGATCAGCCAGCAGGCGGGCGTAAGCCATCAAGTAAGGCAGCGGATGCTCTTGCAGCGGCGATGGATCGACGGTCTGCATGATGTCGGTGAAAGCCGCGTGAGCGCGGGCTAAATCGCCCTGAGCGGTGTAGATGAACACGAGTTGGCACAAGGCATCGCCCAGTTCGCGCACGATGCCGACTTTGCGATAGAAGGCGATGGCTTGCAGCAGCCAAAGCACCGCGTTGGCATCATCACCCTCGACGAACGCCCACCAGCCTTTCCAGCGGTAGACGGACGCGATGCCGTAGCGATCCCCGATTTCCTGCTTGACCCGCAGCGCCCGGTCGTAGTAGCTGCGCGCCGAGTCAAACCGGCTGTGCGACGCCTCATCATTCGCAATCCCCAACAGACAGAATCCCATGAGATTGCGGTCACCGATCTGTTCGCTGACCGCCAAGCCGCGCTCGTAGTACCCGCGACTCGCCGGGTCGTCGGCGTGCTGCGAGACGACGCCCATCCCGGTCAGGCTGTCGGCGATGTTGGCGGCATCGGCGTTGGCTTCGCTGACCGCCAGCGCCCGGCGGTGATAATCGAGGGCGGCGTCGTAATCTTCGAGGAAAAACCAGCCCGTCCCGATGCCGCGCAGGGCGACGGCTTCCGCGCCGCCTTCGCCGTCGCGCCGGGCGAGTTCGTGAGCCTGCTGGTGCAAGTCGCGCGAAAGCTCGTAAGCGCCGCGCCGGGCGGCGCAGCGCCCTAAGCCGTTGAGCGCGTTCATTTCGGTCAGGGCGTGCCCGATGCTGCGCGCGATTTTGAGGCTCTTGCCGAAGTAACACTGGGCTTGATCGTAATCGCTGATGCCGGAGTAGCCCTCCGCGATGACGTAGAGCAGGAGCATGTTTTCGGGCGACACCGCGTCGTCGGCGAAGTGGCTCAAGGCGCGGCGGGCGATGGTGAAGGCATCGGCGAAGGCGCTGACCGCCAGCGCTTGCTGCCCGGCGATCATGGCGTAGTGAACCTCTTTGTCGGCGTCGCCCGCCTGCCGCCAATGTTCGACCAGCGGCATGGCGTAGGCGGGATCAGCGGGGTAGACCGCCTCCAACGCCAGCGCCACCCGACGGTGCAGGGCGACGCGCTCCTCGCCAGTCAGGTGATCGAGCACCGCCTCGCGCAGCTTGTCGTGGGCGAACTGCCAGCGCCCATCGGCGACGACGAAGACGGCGGCGTTTTCACAGTCCGCGAGCCAACGGGCGACATCGCCCACGCCAGCGGCGCGAAGCAGGTCGAGATCGACCTGTCGTCCGGCGACCGCCGCCAGTTTGAGCGCGGCGCGCCCGTCGACCGGGACGCGCTGCAAGCGGCGCTGGATTACCTGACGCACGCCGCCCGCGAAGACCCGCTGCGGCAGGTTGATCTGCCCGATGGCGCTCAACTGCCCGGCTTCTTCCGCCAGCGCGCGCACCGTCTCGACGATGAAGAAGGCGTTGCCCTCAGTTTCGCGCTGAATCAGCCCCAGCAAATCGGGGTTGGCGCTGAGGCTGCCGATCATCGACTGGCTCAACTGCATGGTGACTTCGGGCGCGAAGCGTTGGAGCGTGATCAGGCGCGCCCCGGCAAGTTGATCCGGCAGATCGGGCTGCTCGTCATTGCGATAGCTGCCGACGATCAACAGCGGCAGGTCGCCCAAGCCGCTCATCAAGCCCTTGAGGATTTCGACGCTCTCCGGCGACCATTGCAAATCCTCAAGGATCAGCAGCGTGGGCGGCTGGTGGCGCTGTAAGACCTCATGCACAGTACGGATCAAGCGCTGGTGATGGGCGCGGTCGGGCAAAGGCGGAGCGTTGGGGACGCTGCGCCCGGTCAGGCTGTCGATGTCGGGCACAAGCTGCTTGAGCACGCCCGCTTCAAGATCGCTCAGATCGCTGGTCAGGGTCAGGCGGCGCATAATCCCGCGCCAAAGGTAATAGGGTGCGCCGCGCCCGCTGACGGCGCTGCCGCGCAGCACCAACGCGCCGCTGACCAGCGCCAACGCGCGCAGTTCGTCGAGCAAGCGCGATTTGCCGACTCCGCTTTCGCCGCCGACCAGCCAGAGCCAGCCGTGACCGTCGAACATGGCTTGGAGCGCGGTTTTGAGGCGGTCGATCTCGGCGTCACGCCCGACAAAACGCGCGGCTTGCAAAAAGCTCTCACGGATGGCGACCGTTTCGCTTTGCAGCGGCTGACCCGCCGCCGCGTTGAGGTCGACGATCACCTGCTGCACGTCGTCGGAACGGTCGGCGGGCTGCTTGGTCAGCAAGCCGCTGAGGATCAGGTCGAGTGCGCGCTGGACTCGCGGCGGCTCGTCGAGCAGGTAGAGCGGCGAAAAATCGGGCAGGTCGTACAGGATGCGGTGGAACAACTGGTTGATGGTGTCGGTCGGGAAGGGGTGCTGACCGACGAACAACTCGTAGGCGATCACGCCGAAAGCGTAGAGGTCGGCGCTGGCGCGGGCGGGTTCGCCGCCCAGCACTTCGGGCGCCATGTAAGCGACCGTGCCGGTCATCGTCCCGGTGGTCTTTTCCGCGTCGGTGATGAGCACCGATAAGCCGAAGTCGAGCACCTTGACCTGATTGTCGGCGGTGACGAGGACGTTATCCGGCTTGAGGTCGCGGTGGACGATGCCGCGCCGGTGGAGGTATTGGAGCGCTTGGAGCGTCTGCACCAGCAGCGAGACCTTGACGGCAAGCGGCTGCCCGCGCCCGGCGTCGAGGATCGAGCGGGCGTTCGGCAGGTAATCCATCGTGAAGAAGGGGCGCTTGTCGTCGAAGCCGTAGTCGAGCACGCTGATGATGTTCGGATGGCGCAGCGAAGCGAGAGTCTGAAACTCCTGCGCCAGCGCCAGCTTCAAGCTCGCGC
Organism: uncultured Chloroflexia bacterium; assembly: GCA_963826685.1. GTDB lineage: Bacteria > Chloroflexota > Anaerolineae > Aggregatilineales > Phototrophicaceae > Flexifilum. The sequence continues at coordinate 27,865 of CAWGYC010000018.1, forward strand.
TGTCGTCGCGGTTGGCGTCCTCGGTGATGCGAAAAGCGAAATTGAGGTTAGTCGTCGGCGTGGTCACACGCTTGAGCGCGACCGTTGTGTTGGTGAGACGATCTTCGGCACGGTAGACCGTGCCCATGCCGCCTGCGCCGACTTGCTCCAGCAGCAGGTAGCGATTATCTACGCGGGTAGTTAGCATAGCTTCTTGGTTGAGTAGGACGATGTCGTCGATGGATTCATTCTAGCACGAGCGCTCATTTTGTCCATAACCGCGCGACGAGATCGACCAGCCGCGCCAGCGTGTCGTGCTCGACGTAGCCATGTTCGAGATACCACCCGTAGGTGTCTGCGACGCTCTGGCGCATATCGATCTGCGGCGCGGCGAGTTCGCGCCACGCCTTGCTGCAATCGAAGAAGATGTCGCGCGCGCCTAAGCGCGTCTGGTTGCCATCGACCGGCAGCGCGATCCCGAATCGCTGCGCCGCGTCGATCAGGTCGGCGAGCAGCGGCAGCGCCCACGCCGGGAGCGGCAGCCCCGGACGACTCGCGCCGACCACCTCCGCGATCAGCGCGAACCAGTCGGCGTACTTGTAGTTCGCCGCGCCGAGGATGTAGCGCTCGCCGACTTGTCCCTGCCGCGCCGCCGCGATCTGCATTCGGGCGACGTCGCGCACGTCGATCACGGCGACGCCGCCGGGCGGCACCGGCACCGTCCAGCCCAAGCGCTTGATCTTGAGGACGAAATCGCCGGAAATCACGTTGAGGTCGCCGGGACCCATCACGACGACCGGGTTGACGATCACGACTTCCTGCCCCGCCTGCACCGCTTCGCCGACGACCGCCTCCGCTAACGCCTTGCTGTAGCCGTAGGGGAAGCGATCCGGCTGAAGGTTGAAAGCGTCGGCTTCGCTGGCAGGGCGATCATCGCGGAAGCCGACCGCCGCCGCGCTGCTGGTGAAGACGACTCGCTTGACGCCGGTCTCGCGGGCGGCTTGGAGCACGCGCCGCGTCCCTTCGACGTTCACGTCCATCAGGCGAGCGCGGTCGGCGCGCCAGTAATCGGCGACGGCGGCGACGTGGAAGACCCAGTCGCAGCCCTCGGCGGCGGCGCGCAGCGAGTCGAGGTCGGTCACGTCGCCGAGCGCGCGCTCATAGCTCAGCCCCGCCAGCGCGTCGAGCTTCGAGCTGCTGCGATGCAGCGCGCGGGCGCTGTGTCCCTCGTCGATCAGGGCGCGGACGACGTGCGCGCCGACGAAGCCGGTCGCGCCGGTGACGAGTGCTTTCACGGCTGCGCTCCTACCACCGCGTAGGACCGACGAAGATCGGTCCGTGATCGAAATCGGCGCGATGTGCCAGCGCTTTGGCGGACACCGGCAGCAGCATCATGAAGGCATCCGCTTCGTACTGAGGACTTGCCGGGTCGCCCCACCTGACGCCGGGATCAGACAGATGCGTCCAGCCATAACGGGCGTAGAAGTGCTCAATCGCCGGGTAGGTGAACAGCATCCCGACGTCGGCGTCGCTGGCGCGGATGTAGTCCGACGCCGCCGCGACGACTTGCCCGCCGAGTCCTTCTTTGCGAAATGCCGGATAGGTCAGCACCGCGCCGACGCCATACAGCCGGTACGGACTCGCCGCCGTGCTGGATCGTGCGCCGCCCGACCAGCGCGTGGCTGATCAGCGTGCCGCGCTCGGCGATCACGAAATGCCGGGTCGGGTCGGCGATGGTGCTTAAACTCCAGAAACGCGATCTCGCCCTGCGCATCGCCAGAACCACTCCAGCCGGACGAAACTCTCGACTTGACAGGCGATCTCCGCCGGGAGTTCTGAGGCGGCGTATTGTTTGATTTCGTACATGGACTCTGTGCCTTTCGATGCAACCGAGACAATCATAGATGATCGCACCCGTGATTGCGAAAGGGGCGTCGGGCGGTTTTTGTTCTCGTATGGGGCGTTAGGGTGTCGTTTAACTATGGGATATGGAGTAGGAGCGTTACGTAACTATTGGGGCTAGTTCACCTGCACTGATTTCCCCTCACCCTGCTTGCGTCGCTTCGCTTAAGGGGAGAGGGACAAAACCAGCGATCTTCCCCCTCTCCCCGCTTGCGTGGGAGAGGGGGTCAGGGGGTGAGGGGCTAAAAAACTTGCACCACTGGTTATATATAATGCCCTACACGACAACGCCAGCGCATCGTAGATCGTGTGGCGTCCGCACAGTTCCTGAAGGGACAGCAACGTGATAAGATAGCGGAGAAATCAGGAGTGCCGCGCTTGTCCCAACCGCTCGAAAAGTCACGACTGCACCAAGTTTTGGTGCTGACCAACCAGATGCAGGCGCTGCCCGTGTCGCTGGTGGCGCTGACCTTCGCCGTCGAGAGCGCGCTGGCGGGGGCTTTCTGGCTGGGGCAGGGATTGCGCACCGCTTTGCTCATCACCGCCAGCCTGCTGGCTGCCTGCGCGATCAACTCGGTGCTGCTGCGCGCGCTGCCGGAAACCGGGCGCAGCTTCGGACCCGACAAGCCGACCGCGCTGGCGCTGGGCACGGCGCAAATGCTGATCGCGCTGCTGTTGGGGCTGCTGAGCGCGCCACCTGCCGCCGCGCTGATCCTGATCGCGCTGGTGTCGGCTATCGCTTACTACGCGACGTGGATCGAGCCGTTCAACGTTACGCTGACGCACGAGACTTTCAGCGCGCGGGCATGGCAGCCGAGAGAGCGTAAGGGTGTGTGTTTGAGCCTGCTCCACGTCAGCGACCTGCACGTCGAGCGCACGACCACCCGCGAGCGCCGCGTCAACGCCCTGATCGCCGCGCTCCAGCCCGACCTGATCGTCTTCAGCGGTGATTTCGTCAGTTTGTCGTATACCGACGATCCCCGTTCGAAGGCGGACATCCGCGCGATCCTCGGCGGCTGGCACGCGCCGCTCGGCGTCTACTGCGTGCCGGGGACGCCGGTGGTCGAGCCGCTGACGCGCGTTCGCGAGTTCGTCGCCGGGCTGGACAACATCACCCTGCTGGTCAACGAATGGCGGACGGTCGAGACGCCCTGCGGCGCGCTGCAAATTCTCGGCTTGATCACCACGCACGACCTCGAAATCGACCGCGCTGCGCTCGCCCAGATGATGGCGTCCGCTCCTGAGGATGGCGTAAAGCTGCTGCTGACCCACGCGCCGGACATCGCGCCAGAAGCCGCCGCCGCTGGCTTCGACCTGTATCTGTGCGGTCACACGCATGGCGGTCAAATGCGCCTGCCCGTGATCGGCGCGCTGCTGTCGTCGAGTCAACTGGGCAAGCGCTTCGTCATGGGGCGCTATCAGGTCGATCAAATGACGGTCTACACCTCGCGCGGGTTGGGCATGGAGGGCTACGGCGCGCCGCGCGCCCGGCTGCTCTGCCCGCCGGAGATTATCTTCTGGAAATTTAACGTTTAAACTTAAGGCGTTACAAGTTCTATTTTTGTGGTATCATGGCTCACTTGATTACGAAGGTGCGCTTGGCTAGACTGGGCGCGGTGTCGCCTCACCGACAGGTATAATCGCCTATGCTAATTACCCTGTTAACCGTCGTTTACGTCGTGTGTGTGCTGTTACTCACCGCGTTTGCGATCGGGTCGGTCGCCATCCTCATCACCTACTTGCGCCACCGCAACGACCTCATCCCCCCGCCCGAAATCGCGGAACTGCCGACCGCCGCCGTCCAACTTCCGATCTACAACGAATATTACGTCGTCGAGCGCTTGCTGAAAGCTTGCGCCGAACTCGACTACCCGCGCGACAAGTTGATCATTCAGGTGCTCGACGATTCGACCGACGAGACGACCGAACTGGTCACGTCGCTGGTGGCATACTGGCGGGCGCGGGGAATCGACGTGCGCCACGTCCGGCGCGACAATCGCGATGGCTTCAAAGCCGGAGCGCTGGCTTACGGCTTATCGCTGATCGACTGCGAGATGACCGCCGTCTTCGACGCCGACTTCATCCCCGCGCCGGACTTCTTGAAACGGGCGGTCAGCCACCTCGTCAGCAATCCGAAGCTCGCCGCCGTGCAGGGGCGCTGGGGACACCTCAACAGCGAAGAAAACCCACTCACGCGGGCGGTGACGCTGGCGCTGGACGGACACTTCATCGTCGAGCAGACCGCGCGCAGCCGGGCAGGATGGCTCATGAATTTCAACGGCTCTGGCGGCGTGTGGCGCGTCCGCGCCATCGAGGACGCGGGCGGCTGGCGCGATACGACGCTGACCGAGGATATGGACTTGAGCTACCGCGCTCAGTTGAAGGGTTGGCGCTTACTCTACCTGCCTGATCTGGTCGTGCCGGGCGAGATTCCGCCGGTGATCAACGCCTACAAGCAGCAGCAGGCGCGCTGGGCGCAGGGCGGGACACAGTGCTTCCGCCATTGGCTGATCCCGGTCTGGCGACATCCCGACCTGACGCTGATGCAGCGGTTGATGGCGACGATGCACCTCGCGCAGTACGTCGTCCACCCGATCATCATCCTCGTGATTTTGCTGACGCCGCCGCTGCTGATGACCCACAGCTTGCAGCAGCTCAATCTGGGCGTGCTGGGGACGGCGGGTCTCGGTCCGCCGCTGATTTTCATCGTCAGCCAGCAGGCGCTCCACGTCGATTGGAAGAAGCGCATGTTTTCGTCGCTGCCGATGCTGCTGATACTGGGCACCGGCATCGCGTGGAGCAACTCGCGGGCGGTGATTTGCGGCTTGCTCGACCGGCACGACGAGTTCTTGCGGACGCCCAAGTTCGCCCAAAAGCTGCGTGGCAACGCTTATGCCCTGCGGCTCAACGCCAGCACCTTCTGGGAGATCGTGCTCAGCCTGTATACGGCATGGGGCGCGTGGACAGCGCTGCGGTTGGCGCCCTCGCTGGTGCTTTACCTGCTGATCTACTGCGTCGCCTTTGGTATCGTCGCGTTTTGGGACGTGCGCGATAGCTGGTTGATGCGCCCGGCGGTATAATCGCGCTTATGCGTCGAATTCTGCTGTTTACTGCGCTGGTGGTCGCCGTCGTCATGGCGGCAGCCGCCGCGCGATCCACATTTGCCCTTCAAATCCCGGTCTGCGACTCCGCGCCGCCGACGCGCCTGATTCTGCGCGAGCGTGGGCGGGTCTCGATTGGCGATCCGCGTCCGCTCAACGTGCGGCAAGCGGCGGGCACGGCGAACTCCGTTATCGCCCAAATCCCGGCGAGCGGTGTTTTCTACGTCCTCGACGGTCCTGTGTGCAGCCAACGCTACGCTTGGTATCAGATCGACTACAACGGCATCACCGGCTGGGTCGCCGAGGGCGATGCTACCGCTTATTACACCGAGATTTACCCGCCGGGCTGGTGAGCAACATCAGTTGACTGGGCATGGCGATACTGATAAACTTTTTAGGTGTAGGGGCTGTGGTGAAATGGCAAACACAGATGACTTAAAATCATCCGCTCGGGAGAGTTTGTGGGTTCGAGTCCCACCAGCCCTACAGAGGAAAATCGCTTTAGTACAACGATGTGTTGTTACAAGCATAAAGCTGCCAAAACGGCAGCTTTATGCTTCATATTCTTGATTTGCCGTTACAAGCTGGATGAAACTTCACCCAATTTCAATTATCAAAACGACGAAACCCCACGAGGCGTGATCGATATGGATGATCCAACTCAGCTCGATCTACTCGCAGATGATCGATCAAATTGTCGTGAAGCGGGCACCGCTAAGATTCGCGCCATCTCCAAGTCGATGTGTTGGAACGGCACGACCTCGCCAACATCCCGAACTCGGCTGAGTTGTGGACGTACCCTGTCTACGCCTTCGCCTGTGGATGCGAGAGACAAGCTGACCCGCTTCTGAATGGCATCGTACAACAGCCGGTCTCTCGTATTGCTTCATGAAGGATCCGATGCCCGATAAATGTTAAGGTCTCGCCGCATCACAGGCGATTCTGCTCTACGGTTTCGACACGCTGATGCTGCGCGTGTAGCGGTTGTTCGAACTCGTCGCTCTCGCTGACCGCGCTGCTTGTATCGACGACCACCAGCGTATTGATTGCCGCGTACCAGCTTGGATAGCCGGTGTAAGTGCAGTTCAGGATGCGTCCGCCGCTGGCGACCAGCCCATCTAAATCCCAGCCACAAGCGGGTGATGGGTAGTTCTCGCCCGCGAACCACGAAATGTGGAAACTGCCGGAAGCCGCTGCCGTCCCCCGGTTGTAGACGCCGACGCGCACGCTCACGGGTTGTCCCTGCACCGGCGTCGCCGGGTCGAGCGTGAACTCGCTGACGTAGAGGTCGGGCTGCCCGCCGCCGCTGCCGCCAGCAGTTTGCACCACGCTGATGCTGCGCGTGTAGCGGTTGTTCGACTCGTCGCTCTCGCTGACGGCGTTGCTTGTATCGACGACCACCAGCGTATTGATCGCCGCGTACCAGCTTGGATAGCCCGTGTAAGTGCAGTTCAGGATGCGTCCGCCGCTGGCGACCAGCCCATCCAAGTCCCAGCCACAAGCAGGCGAGGGGTAGTTCTCACCCGCGAACCACGAGATGTGGAAACTGCCGGAAGCCGCTGCCGTCCCGCGGTTGTAGACGCCGACGCGCACGCTCACGGGTTGTCCCTGTACCGGCGTCGCCGGGTCGAGCGTGAATTCGCTGACGTAGAGGTCGGGCTGACCGCCGCTGCCGGGTACTGTCGTCGGCGCGGGCGGTGCGGTCGGTGGCGCGGCGGGCGCATTGATGAACGTCAGTCCGCCGCAATTGCCTAGCAAGGTACTAACCCATCCCGCCATCCAGCCCATACTGCCGTTGAAGTTGACGGCGTACCATTGTCCGTTGTAGCCGACGACGGTCAGTTCCATGCTGCCGCTCGCCTGCCCCAGAACCGCGTAATCTGTGCCGGGACCGGTTCGGATATTGATGGTTGAGCTATCGGCGCTGCGGATGCGGCAGTCGCTCATGTCCGGTGTCGCCGTGACGATCATCGGCGGCGATCCCCCGGCGGATGATCCATGCGGCGCATCCAGCGCCAACGGTGGATTGCCATACGCCGTCGCCCAAACGAACGCCATCGAGCCGCTCAGCGCCGGGTCGGTAAAGACCGGTCCGGTTGGCGCGGCGCTGGTTTCGTTCAGATAGTAGATGCCGTCGGCGGTGCTAAAGACGAAGCCGCTCGGCACGCCCAGCACCTGCGCGATTTGCTGATCCATCGCCGTGAGCACCGCGGTGCCCAGCTTGATCCAGTGCATCCGGTCGAATGTGCCGTCGAAGCGCCGGAACAGCGCGATCCGTCCGTCCGCGCCCCACTGCGGGTCGTACATGGTGCTGACGCCGTCGGCGAAGAACAACTCGCTGCTGGCATATTCGCCGAGGTTTGGCGGGCGGAGCAGTCCGACGACGTTCGTCGTGATCGGGGACGGACCGGCACCAACCGGCGGTCCCGATGGATAGGCTGCATCGCTGTACGCCTGAATGGCGTGACCCGTTGGCAAAATGTCCATGTCCAGCTTCGTGTAGGGGCTGCTGATCAACGCTTGCCCGACGCCGGGCGCGCCTAACGGATACCACGCCACAGCACCGAATGGATCGCCGTCCGCTGCGGTGCGGTCAAAGCGAATCATCACCACCTCGTTATGCGTGGTCGGGTCTTCTCCGAGCAGCAGCACGGATGGGGTGGTGGGAGTCGTCGCCAGAAATTCGCCGCCGACGAAACTGGCGATCTCCGCGCCGTCACTGCGCAGTTCGTAAACTTCGCTGCCCGTGAGCATGTCGAACAGGATCACGCGCCAACCGGCACTACCGACTGTTTGAGTTGAGAAACTCACCGCGATTTGATTGTTGCGATCTGAGGAATAACGATCTCCAAGATGTGCCACTTCATTGGCAACCGCTTCGTAGACCCCCAGTTGAGTCCCGGTTTGCAAATCGTAGAAGCCGACAGCGGACGCGCCGCCGATCAAGGTTGCGCTCTGAGCGAGGTAACGCCCGTCCTGCGAGATGTGCAGCGCCCGGTAGCTGCAAGGCGCTGCTGGCGCTTCATTCGGCAGTCTGGGGCGAGCGATGGAAGCGAATTCGCCTGATGGATTGATCCAGTGGAGCGTGTCGTCGCATTGATTATGGACAACCAGCCACCATTCGCTCGCAGGGAGCTGCGCGGCACGCTCAGTTGGTGCGATACTCTCGGCTGGGAATGCGGAAACCAGAAATAAAAGCAGAAAAGCGATTAAGAAAAGGCGCTTACTGCGAACTTGAGACATAGGAACCCTCCTGTGTCAATAATTTGGGGTTGGTATGGGCTGTAATCAGTCATGACGCTTGGTCATGACCCCGATAGAGAACGGCACTTGAAAGCGCCTGTTGTATCAGCGTGAACCAGCAGATGAAACGTTGCTGCAAGGAGATGTGAGAAGAAAAAACATTGCTGAGATTGCTGCTGTATCGGCTGAACAACTAACCGTTTCTAGCTTCATCTTAAACATGTTTGTAATGATTCGATAGTGACGGATGTCACAATCGGCTTCAAACTCGTCTATCGTCGAAACAGCCAATGAACTGATTTAAGCTTTTGTGTTGCTCACAAAACCTCACCCCCGCCCCCCTCTCCATTCCATAGCTAAGGGGGCGACACCTCGTTTGAAGGGCGTCATGCTGAACGAGCGGATTCGGTGTAGGGGCGGGTCTCAGACCCGCCCTTCAGGGAAAACGAGAGGCTGGGAATTTCTACTGTCACCCCCTCAGCATTCCATAGCTGAGGGGGCGACACCTCGTTTGAAGGGCGTCATGCTGAACGAGCGGATTCGGTGTAGGGGCGGGTCTCAGACCCGCCCTTCAGGGAAAACGAGAGGCTGGGAATTTCTACTGTCACCCCCTCTCCATTCCATAGCTGAGGGGGCGACACCTCGTTTGAAGGGCGTCATGCTGAACGAGCGGATTCGGTGTAGGGGCGGGTCTCAGACCCGCCCTTCAGGGAAAACGAGAGGCTGGGAATTTCTACTGTCACCCCCTCATCCATTCCATAGAGAGGAGGAGAAGAACAGGGCAATAGCTTCATTTCAAGCTCGGCGACCCGTAAAATTGACGAGATAAAAAGCTTAAATCACCT
>CAWGYC010000019.1:0-15196 GCA_963826685.1 uncultured Chloroflexia bacterium
CTCGCGCAGGTTGCTGACGCGGTAGACACCGTCGGCGACCGGCGCATAGAGCATCATATCGCTGTCGCCCGTGCCCCACTGCGACGGCGGCTCCGGGTTGAACCAGAGCAGGCGGCGGCTGCGGCGCTGCAAGTCCTGCGCGATGTCGATGCGCGGGTCGTTGTAGTTGTTGCGCCCGTCGCCCAGGATGATGACGGTCGCCTTGCTGGTGACGCAACTCATGAAATCCTGCTTGAAGGTGTTCAGGCTGTTGCCGAGGTCGGTGTTGTAGTAGCCGGGGCGGTTCTCGGTCAGCACCTTCTCGACGGCTGCCATCGGCTCCAGTTCCTTGAAGACCATGCTGATCTCGGTGATGTCACTGATGAAGATGAAGCTGTCAGTCTTGGCGACCTGATCCTGCAATTCGTAGATCAGCGTGAGCAGGAATTCGGCGCAGTAGCGCATCGACGTGCTCACGTCGCAGATCAGCACCAGCGACGGCTTGACGTGATGCGACTTGAACTTAAGTTCCAGCGGCACGCTGTCGTATTTCATGTTGGCACGCATCATGCGGCGCGTGTCGAGCGTGCCGGTCTTGGCTTTCTTCTGGCGCAGGGCGGCGCGGCTGCGCAGCTTCGCCGCCAGCCGCCGGATTTCGTCGCGGATTTGATCGACTTCGGAGTCGCTCAGGCGCGTGAAAGGGACGTCTTGCAGGTCGGGCTTCGGCTCCGGCTCGCGCTCCGCCATCTGCTGCGCCAGCGACGCGCCGACGTACTGCGAGATTTGCTCCGAGAGACCTTTGGCGTTCTGTTCGAGCATCTCGCGCAGTTCTTGCAGCGATTTGCCGTCCATGCCCATCTGCTGAAGCATTTCGAGCAACTGCTCGATTGCCTGCTGAAGCTGCTGCATGTCCATCTGGCGCTGCATTCGCCGCTCGAACCAGGGACGCTGGTACATATCCGAGGCTTGATCCAGCCCTGCCTGCTGCCCTGCCTGATCCATTTGCTCGTCGCTGAACGGCTGCCCCTCCAGCAGTTGGCGGAGCAGGTCGCGCAACGCCTGCATGTCGCCCATCAGCGCTTCGAGCGCCTGCTGGAGCATCTGCTGCTGCTCCGGCGACATATTGCCCATGATGTCCTGCATCGGCGGGCGGTTGGAGCTGAAGAACAGCGGGAAGAAGTATTCGAATTTGTCGTGATCTCTGGATTCTTTAACGAGGGTGGTTTTCATGGCAGCGCGGAACTGCTCGCGGTCGCCGACGCCGATCTGTTCGACCCCGTTCATCGCGTCGATGCTTTCCGCCAGAGAAATGCGGACTCCGGCGGCGCGCAGCGCGCGGATAAAATCGACCATGCGCTTATCCATACACTTATCCTTTTGCCCTCAATTGGTGATCCCTATTATAGGGAGATTGCCGAAGCCGCGTCAACTTACCCAAAGGGTTAGTTGTTGTCGGTGCGGGGGCGAAATTAGCGCAGTGTAGCGAAATCGACCGCCTGAGGAGGCTGTTCAAACGGGAAGTGCGCAAACAGGGTGTACAGACGCGGCGGCAGCGGTGCGCTCTGGTCGATAAGCGCATCGGGTGCGTATTGCGCCGTGTCGCTGATCGGAGCGAGGCTTGCTGGAAGCTGCTCCACGAGATCCGCGCCGGTTGCATCCGAATACTGAAAAACCACCAGGTCTTGATACGGAATCAGTTCTTCACCTCTGTTCCAGGCGATGGACAGACCGTCTTTCTGGAAGGAACAGCTCTCGCCAAAGTATCCCCATACCTCTTTATTCGGCGCACAAACCCCGGAACGCAGTGACGGCTGTTGATAAACGTAGGCGAGCATACTCGTGAAAACGTCGCGTCGCCATTCATAGGACTGATACCCGCGCATATCCGGTGTGTCGTCGAGCAGGACGACGAAAGCGCGATCACTAAGCGAAGGCGCTTGCTCGGTAATCGCTTGCACGATCCACTGCTGGCGGAGCGGCATATCAGCGTAATGCTGATGCTGGACGAGCAGCGCAAAAGCGCCTACGAAAAGCACACAGGCGACGGAAAGCGCATAGGCAATCCGTCGCGGTAGGATAAGCAGCGCTAATCCACCAGCGACGGCTGCTGCGATGGGAAGGCGGCTGTCCAACACGAACAGGGTGCAGATCGCAAGGACGAACAACAGCCGTTTCACATTGAGTGAGGCATAAGTGACGAGATACAGCGCGGACGGCAGCAGGACAGCACCGCCAATCGCGGAAAGGAAGAAGACGCGATAATTGATGTCGCGGTATTCGGTGACCAGATAGGGCAGGAAACCCAGCCCGATTATAGCCAGACCCACGCAAATCAGCCCGACGATCAGCCAGCCAGAATAGTGTTCGCTGCTCCGCCGCGCGTGCAACCATCCGGCAAGTGCCGCTATTCCGGCAGATACCACCGCCACGATGGCATACGTTCGGCTGAAGTTGGCGCGGATGCCTTCCGCACTTTCAACCCATGTCGCGTAGATGTTCCGTTCGTAAATCCGAACAAGGCTGCTCAGCAGGCTGTGAATTGAATTGGCGCCGCCGCCGCCGAGTTGAAGGACGCTCTGCTGATAAGTGAATGCGCTGCTGCCCTGTATGTAGAGCACCGCCAGCCGCGCAAACATCAGCGCCGGGACGACATACCAGATCGCGCTTACCACCAGGACTCGTCTGCTTAGGCGCTTTTCTAGCGCGAGCAGGCAAAGCGGCGTCACCAGAATCAGAACGTAACTTGCCTCATAGCTGAAGCTGACGGCGAGTGCTGCCGCCATGAGGACAAGTTTCAACCAATGGGGCGAGCGCCAGTACCAGAGCAGCAGCGCCACAGCCAGCAGGTACATGAAAACGGGAAAATATATGTTCGTCGTGATGAGCCAGAATTGCCCTGTGTCCGCCGGGAAAAGCAAATAGAGCGCGGCGGCGAAAAATGCTAACTGAGGTAATTTGGGGATCAACAGGCGCAGAATTGTATAGACGATGCAGGCTTTTCCCCACATGAGTGTCATGAGGAGCAGATTAGCCCCGACGAATGAGTTGGGGGTGAGCAGGTGGGAAAAGTAGTAGGTGACTGCGTATAACGGACGGCTTCCCTGTAGGTCGATCAGGGGCATCGTGCCCTGTTCGATGGCGTGATAGTTCACCCAGGTATCGGAAAACTCGGCAATATTGATGCCGAACGGCAGCCAGAGCAGCACGGTGATCAGCGCGAGGGTGAGCAGTGCAATCGCCCACAGCGGTAATCTACGTGAGAGTTCAGTAGTCTTTCGGAACACGGAAACGAGCGTCATACAATAGCTGCTCGCAGCTCAAGGAATAGACAATGACGATGTCTGTCGCGCTATTTATACCCCTAAATCCATTTCCCAGCACTCGCCCGCGCGTTTCCTGCGTTTGCGCCTGAGACACGAATGACTGAAAATGAGCGACATAAAAACTACACGTTCGTCACAATTGAATAGCGAAGGGGAATATCATGCCAGGGAAGCAGGGAAGCCTTACGCTCCTAGACGATCCGCTCAGTCAGGAGCTGTTGCACGCTCCGGTCATGGCGCACCTCGCCTACGTCGCGCCGGACGGAACGCCGCGCGTCATGCCAATCTGGTTCGCGTGGGAAAGAGGCGAGCTGGTCTTTTGCAGCGTCGCAGTGGCGCTCAAGCTCAAATCCCTGACGGACGGCACGAAGGTCGCCGTCGACATCGACCGCCCCAACTGGCCCTATCCGAGACTGCTGATTCGCGGCTCGGTCTCGACTTCGCAATTCCCCGGCGTCGTGCCGGGTTATGCCGATACGGCGGAGCGCTATCTGGGCGCGGATTATGCCAAGATGTTCATCGGCGCGATTGAGCAGACCGGGATGCCCATGAAGCGGATTGCCATCAAGCCGGAGTGGGTGGGTCTGTACGATTTCGAGGCACGCTACCCCGGGCAATCGTGACGCTGCTCATTTGACCTGACGGCGCATCGACGCATACCAACGCCCCTGACCTGAGCCATATGATCAGGGGGTTTTGTTGTCTGTTCAGACGAGGCAGTCAAGCTGCATGATTTTTTGCAGTCACGAACGAGCCAGGGAAGGCGACTGGCATGGAAAAGGTTGGCGATGCCGCTGCCGCTGCGGCTAGGGGTGCATTTCGCTCTCTACGAGCGCCTTGAGGTTGGATAGCCCTTCCTGCAAGTCGTGCGCATTCTGCTGCTCGATGGTCAGACGGTTGAGGCGCTGCCCCAGCACTGAGCCGGGCAGCGTGTAGGCGGCGCGTACCGTCAGGCGCGTGCCGCCGTCGATTTCCGCCAGGCTGTAGTCGAACATGCCGTCGATGCCGCTGAGCGTCTTGATGACCAGGTGCGTCGGATCGTCCATCTGAAGCACCTGGTGTTCCCCTTTGATGCGAATCCCCATCATGTTGAATACGTAGCGCGAAATCGAGCCTATCGCAGTCGGCGGCGGCGTGACGCGCTGCTGCACCTCGAACACGGACCACCACTCCGGCATTCGCTCTGGCTGATCGGCGATCAGGGCGAAAACGGCGGTGGGGGGTGCCTGAATATCAATCGACTGCTCGACCTGCGGCATGAAGCGTGCTCCTTGAGGGCGAATTTGCCTGAATTATAGCGGAAACCGAGCTGTGCCGTGCCGGGGTTTGATCTACGCAGCGAAAGGCGGGTAAACTGGTGATCGACCGGGTACACGTGTTCAAATCCGCAGGCTTCGGCGGCGATCAGACGGCTGGCGGCGCTGTGAATCTGTTTATCACGCCGCCAGGCTCGACCTGCATACAGAAGCAGGTGCGAATCCGGTGACTGATTGTCGGCTTTCCCGGTGAGTGCAAGGCGAAACCTGCCCTCCAACGGCTGGCGAGCGGGCGGGTGAGGAGAATCGTCTCATGAAGCAAATGGAACTTGGGCAAGATCAATTCTTTATGAAGCGAGGCGTCACCATCCTCGTCTCGGCGGTGCTGTGGGTCGTTTCGGTGATTCTGGCACTGCTGGCGATCTTCGCCGTCCGAGAGGTCGTCATCTGGGCGCTGGCGACTGCCCTGACAGGCGATGATCAGGCGAGCCGACTTCAAGCCGCGCACTTCGTCAATCTGGGGCAGGACTGTGCGATAGTCGCGCTGGGGTTAATCGGCTTGATCGTCATCATTTACAGCGGCGACTACTTTTTTCATCACATGGGCGAGGCGCGTCTGCTGCGCAGACTCCTCGTGATCATCGCCGTCGAGTGCGTGATTGTCGTGCCCGTCGCGTTGATTTTCTGGTGAGGATGGGTGGATTGCGGGTTGAAATCCTCGCTAACTTCGTTAGAATGATCGACTGATACGGCTCCGTAGCGCAGTGGTAGCGCAAGTGCCTTTTAAGCACCTGGTCGTGGGTTCGAATCCCACCGGAGTCACTTAACAGGAGTTGTTCCGAACATTGACCAGCCTTTGGGCTGGTCTTTGTTTTCCCGCCGCTGTCAACCACCCGATGCGTTACTCGACGCAGATAGTCGAAGGGTGGCAGCAAGTCTAAACGAATGATGTCTCCCGCCGGGTTGACAACAACCCGCTCGACCATTTCTCGCAGCAATGTTTTCTGATCGCCGCGTTCAAGTGCATTATACAGTATTCCAGCGTTCGCGATGATTTGTAGTGCCGCATCCAGATTCGTAATGTACACCTCCTGCTGCATTTCCATTGTTTCCTGCTCTGCACGCAGGATTCGCCTCCTATCTTGCCATTCTGCCCACAAACCATCCCACACGCGATCAGTGATCTTGCCAGATACGTATAACTGCAATGCTCGCGCTTCTTCTTCGTCTATTGCCTTGAGCGCCTTCTCAAGTCGAGATCGATCACTTGGACGGCGATGTCCTAATTTTTCCGCAATCTCATCTGTGTAAGCCGCACGAATGAGCGGAATCAAATCAGATGCCACTTGTATATATTCTAATTCATATGAAATCTGCTCATCGACGATAGTGCATAGGATATTCGTATCACTGCGAGGAACGCAGTAGTAAGCTGTTCCACCGTTTTTGCGACGCGTGTTTGAAGTGGAGCAAGACAGACGCACCATTTGTTTCCCGCCCATAAACTCCACATGTACTAGTAGATGACCAATCGGGTTAGTGTGGGTAAAGACGTAGGTTCAGACGCGCCTTGTCACAGGTGAAGCGCCATTCGACGGTCGCGTGCTGAAAATTGCGCTCGGCTTGCCAAACGCCAATTTCATAGCGCAGCATCTGCAAGCTGCCAATGCGTCGCTTCAGGCATTGACTGGAGAGTACCGCCAATTCCAACTCGACCATGTTCAACCAACTGGCATGAACGGGCGTGAAGTGAAACTCCAGTCGGCGCAGAATCCGGCGCGCTTCGGCAGGCTCAAACGTTTCGTAGAGCGCGGAAGCAACATGGATATTCAGGTTATCCAGCACCAGGCGAACTTTGAGTGCTTGAGGAAAATGCACATCCACTAATGCTTTCATTTGCAGGGCAAAGTCGTGTTTGGTGCGCCGCTCAGTCACCGTAATGTGTCGCCAGCCTTGACGTGGGCAGAAGGCAATGAACAGATTGGCAGTTCCTTCCCGTCGGTAGTGGTAGTCGTAACGGCGACGCTGCCCAGGCAGAGCGGCAATCGGTTGACGGACTTCACTCACCAGTTGTAGGGGACATTCGTCAAAACAAACGACGGGAAAATAGCGGTCGTCCACTTCGGCGTACAAGTCGAGCACATCTTCCATCCGGGCGACAAACTCCCAATCCACTTTCGGAATGCACCACTGGGCTTGCTGCCAGGGCTTTAGTTCGTTTTTTTCAAGTGCTTACGCACCGTCTCGTCGGAAATCTGCTCAACAATCCCCAAGGTGACCAGATGGTCGGCTAAGAGTTGCATCGTCCACTGAGCGCGTCCGGCAGGTGGGTCGCTACAGGCCAGCGCCACCAAGACCGCTTCCCCTTTGCCATCCAGCTTGCTCTTGCCTCCCGGACGGTGGTCTTCGGTCAAGGCATGATCTAAACCGCCTTCGACCAACCGTTTGCGGATCCGCTCGACGGTATTGACATGGACTTGCAGTGTCTTAGCGATCTCTTCGTCAATAACTCCACCATCTGCTGCCAACAAAATCTGAGCACGTTTTACTTTCCGAACAGAAAGCTTCCCTTTGCTCACCAAGGTCTGAAGTTGTTTTCGTTCGCTCTCGCTCAGCTTGACGTGATATTTCTTCGGCATCTGCTCTGTCCTCTTCCTTCTCAGAGCAGTATAACCCACCTAATCCCAAGTGGTCATCTACTAGAGTAGTCGCTGGCTAATGATTGTTTACGAATAGCTTCAACGGCTGCCCCAGTAAATCTGCGAACTGATTGCTCTATCGCTTGGCTGCCTATAGGAGCAAAGATACTCGCAGACTTCATCACTTGTGCCAGTGTGTTCTCTGCATGTGCAATCGCTGTCGCACCGGCACCAATTGCTACGCTGCTATTGAAAGCCTGCACTGACTGCATTGTTGCAAGAGAATCTGCAAGGGGACGAACAGCATTGATTATTGTTACAGGATTGATGACAGGTACATTGGTATTGAAAACTTGCAAAGCATGTGCTGCTGCAAGTGAGTCCGCAAGTGGATGAACAGCATTGAGCACTAAGGCACGGTTAGCGACAGCCTTGTTTTCCGCCAAAACTCGAGCTACTTGTGATGCTGCGAAGGTATTATCTGATTGGGAGAGATTTCTTGACGGGGCAACTGTTGGTGTTTCGGCTGACTCGTTTATTGCTCGCCTCATTTTCAAGTATCCGAGTATAGTAAGTTTGTTCTATATTATACCCTATTCGTGTGTTATGAAAATCTGAATTTGCAAACGATCTTGAGGACTACGCCATCGCCTCGCCGCCGTCGACGTTGATCGCCTGCCCGGTGACGAAGCTCGCCGCGCCGGAGCACAGGAACAGCACCACCGCCGCGACTTCCTCCGGCGTCCCCTGCCGCCCCTGCGCGGGCGCGCCGAGCGACTCGACGTTGCCGGGGCAGACGGCATTGACGCGGATGCCGAGCGGCGCGAGTTCGCGGGCGCTCTGGTGCGTCAGCCCGATCAGTCCGGCTTTGGTGGTGACGTAGCTGACGCCATCGGGGAGGGTGGCGGGATGCCCGGCGGTCGAAGCGACGTTGACGATCACGCCGCCGCCCTCGTCCGCCATCACGCGGCTGAGCAACTGCGTGCAGAAGAACGCGCCGGTCAGGTTCACGTCGAGGATGCGCCGCCAGTCCCATTCGTCCAGGGCGCTGAGCGCGCTGTGCTTCTCCACCCCCGCCGCGTTGACGAGGATGTTGAGCTTGCCGAAGGCGTCGCGCCCGGCTTCGATCATCGAGGCTGCCTGAAAGCGGTTAGAGACATCCGCCTGCCAGGGAATCGCGCGTCCCCCGGCAGCGGTGATCTCGTCGGCAACGCGGTCGGCGCGGTCCGGGTTGAGGTCGTTGACGACCACGCTCGCGCCCGCCGCAGCCAGCGCCAGCGCGACCGCTCGCCCGATCCCTTCGCCCGCGCCGGTGACCAGCGCCGCGCAGTCGTTTAGTTGTACGTGGAACGGCGGGCCAAACTGTGGAGCCAATCGCCGATGACCTTTCGTGCGTCGGGGAGTAAGCTGCTACTACCATAGTCGTCGGTCGCCATGAGCAGGCGGTCGCCGCCTTCCGCCAGAAAGAACGATGCGCCGTGCTTATAGGCGTGCTTGTGCGCCGCGCAGGCGGCTTCGCCGTATTCCAGCGGCGAATTCCAGTCCTCGACGCTCATGATGATCTTGACGCGGGTATCGAGCGCAAGGATCGCGTTCTCGTCGAGCATGTTGGCGACCAGCAGGATGGCGTGCGGAAGCTGCGTGCGCGCGAACAAGCCGAACGAACTGCCCAGCAGCGCCGTCCCCGCCGCGACCGCCAGGATCACGACGCGCTTGCGGTTGACATTCGGCTGCGACAGGGCGATCTCGTAGGCATTGACGGCGTCCTGCGTGGTCGAGCCGCGCCCGCTGTCGCCGCTGCGCCCGGTGCCGCGCTTATCCCAGCGGAAGACAGCATAGCCATTGGCTAAAGCGACCTCGGTATAGTCGTTGTAGTCTTCGCGGGTGTTGCAGCAGGCGTGGTGCAGCACGAACAGCAAGGGATACCCATTTTCAGGGCGCGGCGATTTGGGATAATCGATCTGCCCGGCGAGGCGCACCTCATCGCCGGCGAACACGATCTCGTCGGACGCGGCAACACTACGAGGGAGATCGATCACCTGGTTTGATGCCATTGTCGTTTCACATTCGCCTAAATCAACAACGAACAGCAAACAAGGTTTAGTCTAATTTTCCCAAAAAAATATTGAATGGATTTCTATTATAACAACTTTTGGTATTACAAGCACACAGAGATTTTGGAATATTCCACGATTTTAGGACTTTTTGCCCAATTCGCCGCCCGATGGGTGATTTTTGGGGGCTGAGAGAGGGCTTTCCAGATTAATCGAAGCGATTGCAATCCTGGTAGGGCTGTGCAAATCGCGCTCATCTGGCGTACACTTTTTCCGTCGGTCGGGCGTCGCTGGCTTGACGGAATAGAACGTCGGTGCTACTCTTGGGTTATAAGTTGGGAAATATTAACTTTATAAGGTGGGCAGTCGTTGTCGCTAGAGTTCAACAAGGTCGTCGAGCAAGTCCAGACGATGGGGCGCTATCTGGGGCATCTGGATCGGTCACTCGCCAACAAGCTTGACCTGGCGCTGGAGCGTTTCTACGCGGCAACCGATCTCGACGCCGTTCACGAGCGCATCAAGCTGGTGCGCGAATCGAGCGTGAGCGGCTACCGGGGCGCGACGCCCATGCCGCGCCCGGACGACGAGATCATCTGCGGCATCGGCGGCTTGCCCGATGCGCCGTCCTCGGCGACGCTGATCGCCGTCGACGGCTCGCAGATTTACCCCGACCCGCACGCGGCGGCGCAGTATTATCTGGTCAACATCGGCACGTTCGTCTATTTTTACGGCGAGCCGCGCCTGCCGCACCAATCGACCGCGCCGGAACTGTATTACAATGACGCCATGCTGCTCGACAAGGATGGGCGGCTGATCACCAACCAGACGGTCAACGCGCGGCGCACGGTGATGGAAATGCAGTGGCTGGCGAAGGAAGCCTGGCAGCGCCGCGACGAGCCGCGCCCGCTGGTCGGCTTCCACGATGGCGGGCTGCTCAAGTTCTTCGGGGCGACGGAACTGGCGGGCGCGCCGCAGATCGAGGGGGAATACATGGACGCGCTGCGGATGCTCTACGACGCGCGCGCCATCCTGCTCGGCTATTTGGACAGACCGCGCAGCACCTATCTGATCAGCCTGCTGCACCTGCTCGACCTCGATCCGGGGCAGGTCAACGACGCCAATCTGCGCTCAAATGGCGATCTGGAAGGGCTGACCGACGCCATGCTCTTCGCCCACGTGCTGGAGCCGGGCGAGCGCTCCGCCATCATGACGCAGAATTCGCCGCAGAACCGCACTTACAAAGACAAGGATAGCAATCTCGAAATCGCCTTCTTCTACGTCAACGTCTCGAACGGGCGCGGTCCGACGATTGCCCGCATCGACATCCCGATGTGGGTGGCGCGTGACAAAGCGGCGGTCGGTGCGCTGCACGCGCTGGTCGTGGCGCAGTGTTCGATACAGGGGCGCAAGCATTATCCGTATGCGCTGACCCGCGCAGACGAGCTGGCGTATGTCAGCGGCGCCGAAAAGAGCCAGTTGGACGAGATGATCCGCGTGGAAATGCTCAGGCACCAGCTTGAGCCGGAAGCCTCGAACAAGCTGCAAACCAAGGGGCTTGCGCGGGGGGATCGACGGCGGCATCGTTTGGGAGTATGAAGACAACATGACGGTGAGACAGAGGAACAGGGTCGGGCGCGTCCTGCGCGCCAGCACGACCGGCTTCGACTGTGGGACGCGCGGCAGCAAAATTGACGAACTGCACACCTTCGGGGCGTTCGTCAAAGTGCCGATCTCCGACGGCGAGCTGGCGTATGCCATCGGCTTGATCTACGCGATCCGCATCGACGACGACCCGCTGGCGCGCGAGCTGGTGATGGCGAGCTACGTCGACAACAATGCCTTGCTCGACCAGCGCGAGAACCGCATGGTGCCGGTCGAAATCTGCGTGATCAACGTCGGCTACATGCAGGATCGCCACATGATTCACAGCCTGCCGCCGCGCCCGCCGATGAGCCTGTGCGAAGTTGATCTGTGCGAGCCGGAGGAGGTCTACGAGTTCACGCGGCGGATGGAGTTCTTCCGGCTGGTGCTGGGCGCGAAAGAAGTGCCCTCGGACGAACTGCTGGCGGCGGCGCTCAAGTATGCCTCGTGGGCGTACCCCGAAGACGAGCGCTACGAGTTTCTGGTGCGCTGCGGGCGCAATCTGGCGGGGCTGCTCTCGCACGATTTGAAGCGCTTGGCGCACATCCTGGAATTGATCAAGCCGGTGTCGTAACATGTTCTCAATATAGCACGTTTGTTCTATCACGTCAAGAAAAGTGTGTTGATTCAAACCCTCGCCACAATTTCGCGGGTGTGCTATCTTTCTCCTAGCGAACAGGAGAAGAGACATTGAACCACAGAGATCGCAGCGGACGCAGAGGGAAGCGCATCTTTTCTCTGCGTTCTTTGTGTCCTCTGTGGTTGATTATTCTGCTCTTTTCCGCCTGCATCCCGGCGGAGACGCCGCCCAACCTGAACGCGACCCCTGCGCCGGGCGTCGTCATCACCCGCAGCACCTATCAAAGCGACGCCTTCAGTCTGGAATACCCATCGGGCTGGCGCGTGATCACGTCCCCGGCTGGCGCGCCGCCGAGCGTAATCCTGGTCGCGCCGGGCGACTGCGCGCTGATTCAGGTGTCGTCCGCGCCGCTGGACGCGCCGCCGAACTCGCCCTCGTGTCAGGAAGCCGACATTCGCACGGTCGCGCGCTCGCTGACGCTGGGGGATGCGACGATTGCGCTGACGGGCAGCGCGCCCGCCGACGGCTGGGATGGCTTCCTGAGCGAAGTGGATCGCGTCGCGGCGTCGTTGAAGGGGGGCGCGTGAAGGGGAAGCCGCTGCTCGTGCTGATCCTCATCGTCGCCGTCGCGTTGATCGGGCGGGTGCTGCTGCTGGCGAGTGGCGCGGTCTCGTTCCACTCCGACGAGGCGGTGGTCGGCTTGATGGCGCGCCACATCCTGCAAGGCGAGCGCCCGGTCTTCTTCTACGGGCAGGCGTACATGGGCAGCCTCGACGCCTGGCTGATCGCGGGCGGCTTCGCGCTGCTGGGCGACACGGTGCTGACGATCCGCATCGTCGAAGCCATCCTCTATTTGTTGATCGTGATCACGGGCTATCTGGTCGCCTGGCGCGTGTCGGGGCGGCTGATGGTGGCGGCGGTCGCCGGGTTGGCGCTGGCGCTGCCGACCGTGCTGCTGACGGTCTACACGACGGCGACTCTCGGCGGCTACAACGAGACGCTGCTGTTCGGCAACCTGATCCTGCTGCTCGGCTGGGACGTAACCCACGAACATCACGGATCGCGCTGGCGCTGGGCGGCGCTCGGCTTATGCGCCGGGCTGGGCTGGTGGACGAACGGCTTGATCGTCGCCTACGCGCTGCCGGTCGGTGTGCTGGTGCTGTGGGAGATGATCAAACCCCTCACCCCGGCTGACCTACGGTCAGCTTCCCCTCTCCCACATAAACGGGGAGAGGAGACTTTGCCGCCGGGAATTGCCCCTCTCCCCGCCCGCGTGGGAGAGGGGGAGGCAAACCGAAGGTTTGCAGAGGGTGAAGGGGCGCACCGCCGTGCGTCTCTACGAGACTATGCGGGCTGGATCGGGATCGCGCTGGTCGGTTTCCTGATCGGCAGCGCGCCCTGGTGGGTCTTCAATTTCCAGAACGAGTTCGCGGCGCTGGCGTTTTACCTGCCCAACAACCCGCCGAGCAAGTTCGCCGGGATGAGCATCCCGCCGCTGTCGCTGCCGGAGCGCCTGCTCAGTCTGCTCGCGCTTAACCTGCCCGTCGTGCTGGGCGCGCGCTTCCCCTGGTATCCCACTTATTTTCTGCCGCCGGTCGCGCTCGTCGTCCTGCTGGTCTACGCCTTCGCGCTCTACTGGCTGCTGCGCCGTCCGTCGATCCTCAAGCCGGGCGGGCGGCTGCTGGTCGTCGGGATGATCGGGCTGTTCTTCGCGCTGTTTCTGGTCTCGCGCTTCAGCATCGACCCCAGCGGGCGCTATTTTCTGCCGATGGCGCTGCCGCTGGGGATCGTCCTGGGCACGCTGGTCGCGGCGGCGCGCTACGCTATCCTGCGGATCGCGCTGGTCGTGTTCGTGATCGGCTACCAGTTATTCGGACTCGTCAGCGCCGTGCAAACCGTCCCGCCGGGCATCACGACGCAGTTCAACCTGGATACGCACATCCCCAACGACGACGATCAGGCGCTGATCGACTTTCTGGAGGCGCACGACCTGCCGCACGGCTACACCAATTACTGGATTTCCTTCCGGCTGGCGTTTCTGAGCGATGAGCAGTTGAAATACAGCGCCGCGCTCTCCTACAAGCCCGACCTGAGCTACACGCCCTTCGACGACCGCGATCCGTCGTACCGCATGGTGACGGACGCCGCGCCCGACGCGCAGATCGCCTACATCACGGCGAACGTGGCGGCGGTGCAGCAAAAGCTCGAAGCGTATTTCGCTGAACAGGAGATCACCTACGAGGCGGCGCAGGTCGGCTTGTTCCACGTCTATTACGACTTCCAGCCGATCACGCCGCGCCCGCCGCTGCCGTTTCAGATCACCGACGCGGCAGGGTAAACGTTACGGCTCGCGCTCTTTGCGGCGGCGCAGCAGTCGTCCGGCGATGTTGCCTTCTGCGTCGTCCGTCTTGCTGGGCTGCTCCGGCGCGGATTGGGTGTAATGTGGCTGATCGCCCGGTGCCTCGGCGGGTGAGGCGGGCTGCGCTTCGGGGCGCTGGTCGCGGCGGCTGCGCAGGACGCTGGCGGTGCTCGGCGGCTCGCTGAGCGGCTGTCCGCCGCTCGTCTGGGCGCGGGCGCGCTCTTTCGCGCCCATCAGCGACGACAGGCGCTCGGACGGCTCGCGGGTGACATCGATGCTCCGGCTCAGCAGCGCGTCGCGGGCACGCGCCAGGTCGGAGCGCGTCACCAGCAGGCGGCGCACCGCCACGTCGAACGGCAGCAGCAGCAGCGCCAGCAGGAGCAGCAGCGGCGCAATCGGGGTCAGCGACGCCTGCGCGGCGAGATCGTGCGTGAAGACGGCGTTGGGGTCGTCTGCCTGCAATTCGTGTCCGTTCGCGGTATCTGCGATGTCTGGCAGCACGCTCGTGCCCTGCGGGCTGTATTCAGGCGAGTAGCTCATCACCCAGCCCGTCGTCTGTTTGATGGTGGCCTGATCGTCGACGAGGGTCATGAAGTAGGCGCCCTCGCTGGTCGGGTCGAAGCTGGCTTCGTAGCGACCCGGCGCGACCTGCTGAAGCGTCAGCGTCGTCGCGGTGCGATCCGGGTAGACCAGCGAACTGCGCAGGTTCAGCCCGTTGAGGAAGCCGCCGTTCGCGTCGCGGGCGTCAACCACCAACTTCGCCTGCTTGCCGTCCGGCACGACCTGCGCCTCGACGTTGTTGTTCGTCCCCTCGGTGATCGTCCAGCGCACCGCCTGACTCCAGAAGCGGGCGAAGTCTCCCCAACTGACCCAGTTGGCAGACCAGCGGGCGGTGGCGTCGCTGGTGAAGGCGACCGAGCGCCCCAAGCCGTACTGCCACGCCGCCAGAATCGGGTCGTTGAAGGCGTCGCCCGTGCGCAGGATGACCTGCGCGGTTTGCTTGGGCGTGGTCGCCACGTAGCCGAGCAGCGGCGGCGCGCTGGTGATGCCATCCATGATCGGGCTGATCGCCGTCAGGGTGGGCACGAACTGCTTCTCGATGATGTAGGAGCGGGTCGCCAGCACCGTCTCCTGCGCGAAGATGGTCGGGATGGTTTCGACCGATTGGGCGACGTGGTAATTGCCACCGCCCGCCGTCGCCATGTCCTGAAGGAACTGCGCCGCGCCGCCGCCGATGGCGATCACCGAGGTAGTCACGCCGTAATTGTCGTTGAGGTCGCGCGTCAGCTCGACCAGACCCGTGGGATTCGCGCCGCCGTCGGTCAGCAGGATGATGTGCTTGCGCTGGGTCGTCTCCTGCTTCAT
>CAWGYC010000020.1:0-129759 GCA_963826685.1 uncultured Chloroflexia bacterium
AAATGATCGGTCTAAAACTCCCCAGGTAGTAAGCTGAGATGCACTGAAAAGGGTGGTCACCCGGAAGTGCATCGGAGAAGGCTATGCTGGACCTGGAGGAACGATTCATGATCCGAGATCTGTACCGCAAGGGCGTATCCATCAGCGAGATCGCCCGCCGAACCGGGCGCGACCGGAAGACCATCCGCAAGATCATCAGCGGAGAGCTGATGCCCAAGCCGACGCGCCGTCAGCGCAAACAGGCGACCAAACTCACCCCGTACGAAGGCTACCTAAAGCAGCGGATTGGCGAGGGGGTGCTGAACACGCGCAAGCTGCTGCGGGAACTGCAAGCCCGCGGTTATCAGGGCGGGTTAACTCAGCTGATTTTGTATGTGCAGCCGTACCGGACCTCGCGCGAAGAACGAGCGGTGCTGCGCTTCGAGACGCTGCCGGGGCAGCAGGCGCAGGTGGACTGGGGCAGTTTTGGCTATATCAGCCATGAAGGACGACAGCAACGCCTCTATGCTTTCGTCATGACCCTAGGCTATTCGCGGATGATGTACCTGGAATTCACCACGCGGATGGACGTGAGCATCTGGCTGCGCTGTCACCAACATGCCTTCGAGTACTTCGGGGGCGTACCCGAGGAAATGCTGCACGACAACCTGAAAACGGCAGTCTTGAGTCGAGGCGCAGGTGGCAAAATCCATTGGAACCCCCGCTATCTGGATTTCGCCTTGTTCTGCGGCTTCACGCCCCATCCCTGTCGCCCCTACCGCGCCCAGACCAAAGGTAAAGTGGAGCGCAGCATTGGCTACGTCCGCCAGAACTTCTGGGTCGGCACCCACTTTGTCGACCTCGACGACCTGAACCAGCAGGCGTTGGAGTGGCTGGCGAGCGTCGCCAACGTGCGGATTCATGGCACGACCGGAATAGCACCGCTGCGTCGGATGTCAGAGGAGACGCTGCACGCCTTGCCGCCGCAGGGTTTCGACACCAGCCTGCTGACCCACCGGCGTGCTGGACGCGACTGCACGGTCCACTACCGAGGTAATGTCTACTCGGTGCCCGCGCTGCACGCCCAGCAAATGCTGCTGTTAAAGGAAACCGAAGACGGTCGGTTGTGTATCTACACCGCTGAACAAACCCTCATCGCCGAGCACCGGCTGCTGAGCGGGCGCTTCCAGCGCAGTCTCGTGCCGGACCATTACGCGGGACTGCCGGTGTCCAAGGTGTGCAAACCACCGCTGCTGGCGCGACAGGTCGCACCGCACCTGCGTGACCTCGCCCCACAGGTCGAGGCGCGTCCGCTCAGTCTCTATGCCCAGCTGCTGGAGGACGCGCATGAATGAGTCCGCTGGCGACGCGCTCTATACCCGCGTCCAGTCTGCCTTGCACACCTTGAGCTTGACGCAGATGGCTGTCCAGCTCGACCCGCTGACGGCTCAGGCAGCCACCGACAACTGGTCTGCGCTCGAGTATCTCGACCATCTGACCCAAGCGGAGGTCAACGCCCGCTTCGAGCGCGACGTCCAGCGCAAGCTGCGCCTGGCGCACTTTCCCTATTTCAAAACACTCGACCAATTCGAGTTTGCTTTTCAGCCGTCGGTCAATGAGCGGCAGCTGCGCGACTTGGCGGGACTGCGCTTTGTCGCCAACGCTGAGAATGTGCTCTTGCTCGGTCCGCCTGGTGTGGGCAAAACTCATCTCGCTGTCAGCCTGGGCATGGCAGCGGTCACGCGTGGGCTGTCGGTCTATTTCTCCACCGTAGCGGACTTGCTCGAACAGGTCACGCGCGATGCCCGCACCGACCGCTTGCCGCAGCGGATGCAGGCGCTCTGTCGACCCGACCTGCTGATCCTCGACGAAATGGGCTACTTCGCCCTCGACAAACGGGCTGCCCAGTTTCTGTTCCAGCTGGTCTCACGTCGCTACCAGAAAGGCAGTATTGTCCTGACCAGCAACAAGTCCTATGCGGATTGGGGCGACATCTTCTCCGATTCGGTGTTGGCGTCGGCGCTGCTTGACCGGCTGCTGCACCAGTCCGTGACCGTCAATATTCGGG
The DNA here is from genome assembly GCA_963826685.1 of uncultured Chloroflexia bacterium. Taxonomy (GTDB): domain Bacteria; phylum Chloroflexota; class Anaerolineae; order Aggregatilineales; family Phototrophicaceae; genus Flexifilum. Next base: position 2,048 of record CAWGYC010000020.1, read on the forward strand.
GCAACAGCTACCGGCTCAAAGACAAGCTGCGTTCCGCGCAGACGCCCGAGCCTGTGCTCCAACAGAAGGAGGCATAGTCGACCCCAGAACACCTGAGCTGGGGATTTTTATTCCGATCTTTCTGGGGAGTTTTGCACCGATCTTGACATTTGAGACCAAGTCCTTGAGCGCGTCGATGTCCAGCGCTTGCTGCGCCACGATTTCTTCAGGCGATTATTCTCCGCCTCCAACTCCCGCAACCGCTGCAGTTCACTGGTTTCTAGCCCCGCATACTTGCTCCGCCAGCGGTAGATGGTCTGCTCGGCTACCCCGTACTTCCGGCAGATTTCAGCGACAGCCGTGCCGCTTTCCACTTCCTTCAAGATGCGGATGATTTGTTCTTCGCTGTAGCGTGTGCCCTTGCTTGCCATGAAACTATCCTCCTGATCCTTTCCATTCTATTCAGATAGTCTCACTCTGCGCGGACCAGTTATTTGGAGTACAGATCACCGCCAGCGGCAATCTCCAGCGCGCGTTTAACCTGCTCCTGACCCTTGATATCGGAAAAATCGACCAGTTTGTCAGGTGTCCCGGGCATTCCGATGAGATTGCCTCGGTCAACTGTATAGGGCTGGATCGGGTTTAGCCCATAAAGATGCTCGACAAGTTGCCCCAAACTCTCTACGGGAATGACGGTAATCCCTTGAACCAGCGATGCTTGTGCCGCATCCTGATTGGGCAGGTAAATGGTTTCAAAACCCGCTTGAGAGGCTGCATAAGCCATGGGCATAGCGCCTTTCACATGGCGAACGCTGCCATCCAGCGACAGCTCGCCGATAAACATCCCCTTTTCAAGAGCACTGAGCGGAACTTGATCAGTGGCGGCTAAAACGCCAATGGCAATTGCCAGATCGTAAGCAGAACTGTGCTTGGGCAAGTCGGCTGGTGATAAATTGACGGTGTAAGCTTTATTGGGGAATTGCAAGCCACTATTTCGGATTGAGGATCGAACCCGTTCTCGGCTCTCTTTGACTGCACTATCAGGCAGCCCAACGATAACGAAACTGGGTAATCCAGCACGTGGATTGAAGTCCACTTCTACTTCGACGGTACAGCCATCTAGCCCTATAAGCGCGCAGGCGCGAACAATTGCCAGCATAAATCGCCTTTCATAATCCGTGATCTCATTTGCAATGAGTATAAACAGAGACAATTTTTCTACACAAATAAGTTCGTGTGGCAGCTTGATCTGAAAATGCTTCGGCAGACGGCGCGCTGCTTCTGCGCTGACCTCAAAAGCAACTTGGCGGGGTATCTCTGTGAGCCGTCCTGTACGCCGGGCATAAGCGGGCAACCAGTCGGGGAACTGCACGACAAAGGTTTGTTGTGAACACACCGGATTCAGACGGCGAAACCGCTTCACCTACAGGTGTAATCGTACCGCTTATCCCATGTTGGGCAATTCTTGCGCATGACGCTGATGCCAACTATGCTGATATTTGGAAGAATAATGAGCGCTCCAGCCTCACTTTGTACATATTCGACCTCGATGCCGGGCAAACTGAATGGAATCGTTTTGCTGTGATTTCTCTTCAATGCTTATTCGCTTCATCCCATCAGTGTACCTAACCCGTTGGCATTGTCGCTTGCATATAAAGCGCGGGTGAACCGTCAGATCGGGGTGAGGTCAGCTTTGGGTCGCGTGCCGCAAGATCGAGATCATCGCCTTACGCTCGATCTGTAAGGATAGGGGTGGACACCATGACAACAATCCGCTCTCTGGTTCGCGCACTGTTGCGGATCGCGCCGCTGTTGGCGGTGGCGGGTGTCCAACCTTTGACGCTGAGCGCGGTCGCCGCCACTCCATTGCCTGACGATGCAGCAGCCGACGTAATCTTCTACGACGGCGATCTGTTGACGATGGAAGGCGCGGACTGGAGCGCTCAGGCGATTGCGCTCAAGGGCGAGAAGATTCTGGCGGTCGGCAGCAATGACGTGGTGCTGGCGTTGAGCGGCGAGCGGACGCGCGTCGTCGACCTTGGCGGGCGGACGTTGATGCCCGGCTTCGTCGATGCTCACGCCCATTCCTTCGAGCAAAGCTATTTTGACAGCGCCAACGGCGATTTCGCCTCGATTCAGGCGGCGAATCTCAGCCTCGGCAAGACGACGATGGGCGAAGCATTCGTCACGCCGGAAATGGTCGGTGACTTTCAAGCCTTCGATGCAAGCGGCGCGCTGAAAGTCCGCCTGAGTCTCTACCTGATCTACTCAGACAACTGCGGTGTGCTGCAGGGCGACTGGTACCTGCAGTACCCGCCAACCTACGAACCGGGCGAAATGCTGCGCATCGGCGGGGTCAAGATTTTCGCCGACGGCGGCTCGTGCGGCGGACCTGCGCTCAGCTACGATCACCCGTTCATCGGTCACGGCGACCTGTGGTTCACACAGGAACAGCTCAACGAGATCGTCAGGCAGGTCGACGCGCAGGGCTATCAGATGCTGATCCACGCGCTCGGCGATCGCGCCGTCGATGAGGTGATGAACGCCTACGAATTGCTGCTCGCCGACAAGCCGAATCCGCTGCATCATCGTATCGATCACAATGCCGTGCTGCGCCCGGATATGCTGCGGCGCTACAGCCAGATCGACGTCGTGCCGGTTATCTTTGGCGCTTATCCTGCCTGCAACCCCAAGGCGTCGCCACCCCCGATAGAAAATCAACCGTGGGAGTGGCCTTGGCGCGCGCTGCTCGACGCCAATCCCGGTGTGCGCTTTGCGTGGCACAGCGATTACCCGGTGACACCAGCTAGCCCGCTGCTCAACCTGTACAGTCTGGTGACGCTCAACGAAGCCGATCCCAACGGGATCGACATCTGCCCTACCCCGGATTGGCTCGCGCCCAATAAGCTGCTGACCGTGCGCGAAGTGCTGCCAATGATGACGATTAATGCGGCGTATGCGCTCAACCGCGAGAATGAAGTCGGCAGCCTGAAGGCGGGCAAGTATGCCGACCTGATCATCCTCTCCGACAACCCGACGACGGTCGATCCCGAAGCGATCAAGGACATTCAGGTGTGGATGACGATGGTAGGCGGCGAAGTCGTCTACTGCGACGCTCCCGACGAGCGTCTGTGCCTCGCGCCAGAGCCGACGCCGCCACCGGCGAGCAATCAGGACGCTATAGCCGTTCGCGCCTTCGCCTCGAATGAACTGCACAACACCACCGCGGCGATGGCGATTGACGGTGACCTCGACACGATCTGGAACGCGGGCGCACCGGCAACCCAGTGGATCGAGATCGATCTGGGCGACGCGCAGACGATCCGTGGCGTCCGGCTGACGATTGCGCAGTATCCGGCAGGCGAAACCATCCACCGCATCTACGCACGCAGTGAACATGGCGGCTTCCAACTGCTGCACGAGTTCCACCGGTCGACGCACGATGGGCAGGCGCTGGAATTCGAACTCGGTCATCCCGTAGCAGACGTGCGCTATCTGAGGGTGGAGACGATCCAGAGTCCATCATGGGTCGCGTGGCGCGAAATTGAGATCATAAACTGAAGCTGCCTGAGTCAGCGAGATCGGGGCATCATGCCACAGATTCACTCTATGGCTTTTTCCTGCCATGAAAGTTGCGAAATCGCTGATAACGCCAGTCCCTTTCGCAAGACAACAGCGCCTGTAAATAGATTTTTCGTACACTATCGGACGCAACAAACCTTGGCGCTGACCCTCCTACTCCGCACAGCCCGGTCATTCGTTCACTGGGTTCGCCAAAACAATGCCGCACTTCGCGCAGGCGGTCGATGCTTGGCAAGCGGGCAAGGCGCTCAAGCGGCGCTAATGGTGTAAGCACTCAACCACGCAGCGCTTCATCCTTTGAGCGGCAAGAATTCGATTATTCTTCGGATCAAAACCGCTAACCGACGCAGGTATTGGTTGTCGATGGCGACAACCCCATTTCATAATGCATCGGGAAGGGACCGTCGAAGCCATTGAATACGACATGATCCGAGCCGTCGATAGTGAGTTTGCGCGTACCATCGCCGGCGGACTTGCTGATGGTGTAGCTGCCGCTGGCATTATGAGTCTCGCCGAGGTCGGCGAATCCATAAGCGTAGGTCCACCCGCCTTGCGTTTTATCGAGGGGCGCAAACTGGATGTCGAAAGTGATCCTCGGCGTGACCATCGTGACCACGAAGGGTTGATTGATGGCGCAGACTGTGCCATCCAAGGTTTCGCCGCCCATGTTCATCACCTTCATCACGTCGTAAGGACCAAGGTATTCTTCGGTTGGTCCGCCCGGTTGCGAGGAACCGCTCCCCTGACTCCCTCCTCCGGAACCGCTGTCGCCACCCCCACCAGCGCCGCCATTCCCACCACCGCTTGAGCCGCCCCCAGCACCCGATACCTCAAGCGTAGCTGCGGCGACCGCAGGCAGCGCGATGGTGATCTGCTCTGGCAGCAACTGAACCGGCAGATCCTGCACGAGTACCGGGTCATAGGGCTGTGCATCACTCAGCGGACCCGACGGCTTGAGATCAGCGTCCATTGGAATCGTTACCTGTGTGCCGGCGGGGACAGCGACCGTCTTGCCGTTCAGCGTGACGTGCCCCTCTCCTTCGACGACGCTGATGGTCATCCGGTCATTGGGCTGCGCCTGTAGGTACGCCGTCGAACCAAGCTGCACGTCGACGTCATTGGCGCGGAAATTCACCTGCCCGGCGCCTTGAGGAGTCTGGATAAGGATTCCATCTTGCGGCGCGTGCTGGCAGGCTGTCTGCACGATCCCGGTGCTGAAGTAAAATGCCTGCATCGGCGTAAGTGAAGGTGCTGCTTCTGTCGAATTGACGACCGTCAAAGCGCTGATGTCACCGGAAGCGGTCACCAGATTTGCAAACACCCAGCCGAGCGCGTCGCTGCCGGGAATTTGGATCCGCAGCCACGATCCATCGGCGTTGCGTCCGTCCGCCGTCGCCGGAGCGCTGGAAAGCGCTGCAACAATCGATCCGCTGGTTGAGGGTATGCTGCGGACGTTCACCCGGCTGATGGCGCTCACTTCGAGCGTGGGCTGTGCCATGACCGCATTCTGGATTTGCACATCGCCAAACAAGAGGAGAGTGATATTTTGTCCGGGGAGCGTATCCGGCAGATTGGCTTGCAGCTTCATCAGCGCAATGCCCCACTGCTGGGTGCTAGAGTCAAGACCGCTGAGCTGCATACGAGCGATGTCAGCCACGTTGACGAGATCACCGGCTTGCCTAAAGGTGAAATTCTGAACACCCGAACGAGGGGTTGCTTCCAAGGAGACATTTCCGTAACAAGCCTGATTGCGCCCGGTTGCCATGCAGCCCTGTTCAACGGTCGATAGCGCCTGCTGCACGATGGCATTGCAGGTTGTATCTTGGGCGATAACCGTCGTAAAACTGAGCACGATCAACAAATAGACCAATCTACGATACATCTTCATAAGATTGCCCTTTTTATCACTGTCACCTATTTTAGCACCAGACCCGTCACGCCAATCGAAAATCTGCGGACCTCCTCTATGCAACAGCCACTGTGTTCTGTTCGGAGTAGATTGGTCTACCCCCGACAAAATGGAGTTAGGGTTTCCCAAACAGGTACAATCATCGTCATAGAGGGAGACCAAGATGGGCAGAGGACAACAATTTACGGCAGCGCTATGCTCTTGCTGGGCTATGATTGCATAATATCTCCAATCATGATATCACTTCAAGAACGATCCGTTCCACTTGAAGCAGCAGCAGCCAGACACGAGATTCTCAAGTCTCCAATTCTCTTCGATCACGATTTTCAAGGGCGTAGATCAGTGACCTAAGACTACCTAGACAGCTTCGATAACTGGAAGCGAGGGTTATAGAGATGGGATCATTCACTGTCACACGATCTGCGGATGGGTTTTATCATCCGACGAACGAAGACCAGATCATCGACCTCATTCATTTTGCGCTCGCCCATGCGTTGAAAGTGCGCGTTCGAGGAGCCGCCCATTCCTCCGTCAAGGCAGCAATCTACACCGGCGACTTTAGCAGCCCTCCCCCGGTCGACAATGACATCAACATTATCCTTGACCAAATGGCTGCGGTCGAGTTCGATGACGCGAAGATGTTGGCGCGGGTTCAAGCCGGGTGTCACTTTGGCTTTGATCCGCTAGACCCAACCGGCGTTTCAACGCTCGAAAACAGCTTGGTCTATCAACTCCAGCAGCGAGGCTGGGCGCTGCCGATCACGGGCGGCATCATTCGCCAAACGATGGGCGGATTTCTTTCGACCGGGTCTTCCGGCGGTTCGCTCCAGTATTCCTTACTAAGCGCCATCGTCAGTATTCGGCTGATTGATGGCACGGGTACTCTGCACGATTTCCAGCGCACCGACGACGAAGACGACCCGTTTTATGCTGTCGGGGTCTCGATGGGGCTGCTGGGCATCATCACCTCGGTGACGTTTCAGTGCATCAATACCTTTAATATCGCTGGCGCGGAAACGACCAGCGGATATACCGATTGCAAGCTCAACTTATTCGACTCCGCCGATGACGGGCGACCGTCGGCAGCATCCTTTTTTGAGAATACCGAGTATGGGCGCATGATGTGGTGGCCCCAGCAAGGCATCGAGAAAATCCTCATCTGGGAAGCGCAGCGGATTGCAGCTTCACCGGATTTTAAACCCAAGCCCTATCGCGAATTTGTTCCCGTTTTAGACTCAGAAAGACCCGCCCAGATTGCCGCAGGCTTGCTGTTTAGGCTGTTCTCGATCTTGAATCCCCCCGGCGCGTCCACCTTCTTCGGTCGGGCGATGGTCAGCGTTCTTAAGCCCTTGTTTCCCCTTGTTGTGAACCTCTTCTTGGCATCTGCGGTTAAGGGACCGCAAAAGTTTCAGGAATACTGGGGAGACGGGATTCCGATGGATAATCGCGTGGACTACAGCCTGATACCCGTCCAGTTCAGCGAACTCTGGATTCCGGTAGCGCGAGCAGCCGAGGTCATGACCAAGCTGCGCGATCACTTTCGCAATCACGATATTACACAGGTCGGCACGTTCACGGTTGAGGTCTATGCAACGCCCCAGAACCTATTCTGGATGAGTTCAGCCTACGGTGAAGACGTGATCAAATACGATATGTTCTGGTTTCCCCTCAACAAAGGCAATCCAGCCGTCGATTTCTATCCACAGTTTTGGGGGCTGCTGAAGGAATTTGATTTCAGACCGCATTGGGGGAAATACTTACCCGACAATGCGCCGGAGTTGAAGGCGCTCTATCCCCGCTGGGATGACTTCATGAAATTGCGCGAGCAGATGGATCCGCATCAAGTCTTTGTGACAAGTTATTGGCGTGGGCATCTCGGTATTTTGCCGGAATAAATAGAGTGCGAGGAGATTGCGGTGAACTCCAATTATGAGTACGAGCGACGCGATTGGATGGCTTTACATGAGAAAGCCTTCTTCGTCGATATGCACGCGCATCCGACGTTTCCGGCGTCGTTTTTCCCGCCGCTCCGCTTCTTGCCGTTCTTCCCTTCCTACCGCCATGCCAACCAATGCGATTTGGATCATCTACCGGGTCCCCGATCCTACCGGGGATCGACCATCTTTAAATTCCGGACGGCATTTCCATTGCTGCAAGCTGGCGGTGCCGATGTTGTCTTGACGAATGCGGTGGTACCCGAAGCCGATTTCCTGCGCGCCTTCCTCGGCAATCGCCGCAACGTGAGGCGCATTGCCCGCTTGCCCCTGCTCCGGCGCATCAGCGAGCAGTATTTTCGCCCCTCGTACTTCCAAGCGACACTCAACATGATGCAGGCGATTGAAACGGAGGTCGCCGAATATAACCGCTTCGCAGAGAAGATGAATCAAACGACGGCGACAAAGCGTCGATTGGTTGAAATTGTCCGATCAGTCGAACGTCTGAAGGAAATCAAAGCCTTAGCTGGCGAGCGCCCGATTGCTTTGGTTCACGCGGTGGAAGGGGCGCACAGTCTTCAGGGTCACGCAGCGGGCAAGAGCATCCGAAAATTCCAAGCTTATCACCTCACCGGTCAACTCGTAGCGGAAGATGAGGTTAAGGAAGAAATTCTGGCAAACCTGCGCCAGTTATGCGCGCTGGGGGTCGCCTATATCACGGTTGCCCACTTTTACCCGAATGTGGTTGCCGCGCCATGCTTCCCTTATCCGGATTATGCCCTGCGTGATCTGGATATATTGGGTGATTCAGAAGGTGAGCAGATTCATCATAATCTCGCCTTAGGACTGACTCCCATCGGCAGGGAAGTCATCCGGGAAATGTTGAAGCTGGGGATGCTGGTTGATGTGAGTCATTGTACTCCTAGAGCACGGGCAAGCATCTATGCCATTGCCGACGAAATGGGTGTTGAGTATCAGGTGATTGCAACCCATGTCGGTGCCTATGCCATCAATCCAAGTCCCTATAACCTAGAGGATTGGGAAATCGAGTGGATCGCGCGGAAAAAGGGGATCGTTGGCGTCATTTTGATGCCCTACTGGACGCAGCCGCACAGCCGTGTGACGGGCGTAGATTACCTCTCGCGCACGATTGAACATATTCGAAATGTGGGTGGTGTCGATGGCGAGAACGTCATCGCTATCGGTACTGACCTTGACGGCGCGACCGATCCTCCGGATGAACTGGCGCATTATGGTCAAATGCCGCGCCTGACCGAACGGCTGATGTCAGAGCGTTTTCGCCAACAAGACAAGTATTCTGATGAATTCATCTTCAAGATTCTCGGAGGCAATGCTTGGTCTGTCCTCGAAAATGGTTGGCGCCGAAATTGCAGCCTGTAGGACGAGCAGCCGAACTCGAATTAACCCAGCAATGGCATAAGGATCGCTGGCGAAGGTAAGGCGCATTGGTCGGGGAGGCGTTCTGCCTGCTGTCGCCGAAGCCGTGCAGTACCGTCCGAACAGCAGATCATGTGGCGGAAAAACGTGAATTCTCGGCGATAACTCGTATAATCGGCAGCTTCGCTACCCACCTCGGAGCATCGCGCAGCCGCTATGGAATTCCTGCTCGTCGCCCTGATCGTCTTCTTCGGCACCATGACGCAAAGCATGATCGGCTTTGGCGTCGCGCTGATCTCGATGCCGCTGCTGATCCGCCTGCTCGACCCGGCGACGGCGGCGACACTGGTCGCCATGTTCTCGCTGCCCCTCGAAATCATCATCATGTGGCGCTACCGTCACGCCTTGAACATTCGCCCTTTTTGGCGCGTTATCGCTGGCTCGGTGATCGGGATTCCGATTGGTGTAACGCTGCTGACTCAACTTGACCGCAGCCTGATCCTCGGCGCGCTCGGCGTCGTGCTGATCGGCTATGCGCTGTATGGGCTGCTCAAGCTGCACCTGCCCGAATTACATGCCCCGGCGTGGGGTTTTGCTTCCGGCTTGATCTCCGGGATTCTTAGGCGGCGCTTACAATACCAGCGGTCCCCCGCTGGTGATCTACGGGACGTGCTTGCGCTGGAATCCTGAGCAGTTCAAGGCGAACTTGCAGGCGCTGCTCCTGATCAGCAGCAGCCTCGTCATTGTCACCCATCTGATCGCCGGGCACGTCACGCCATTGGTACTGCAAAACTTCGCGGTGGCGCTGCCGATGGTCGCGGTCGGCAGCATCAGCGGCTTTTGGCTGAGCCGCTACGTCAACGAAGCCGTGTTTTACCGCCTCGTGCTGATCATGCTGCTGCTGATCGGCTCCAGCCTGCTGCTGCCCTAAGGTGCAGTCCCGCGCATGTACTTCGCGCGGATTGGTGCAATCGCGTCAAGCTGATCGGGCATCAGCAGCGACCAGAAATCGTCCGGCGTCACGATTCGGTTTTCGCCCGCCCGCGCATAATGACGCAGCCAGTCGAAGAATACGTCCGTTCCTAGCGTCTCGCGCAAATCGGCGAGCATCAGCACGCCGCGTAGGTAAACCGCGTTGATGTAGCTGCGGATGCTGGCGAACTCGTAGACGCTGCTATCCACCGACCTGCCGCGATAATCCGCACCGACGAAGGCATTGACGCGGAAAGTCCACCACCAATCCTTCAGGTCAGGGTAAAATTCCTCGTAGAAAATGTACTCGCTGTAGGTCGCCAGCGCCTCGTCGAGCCAAGGATTTAGCGCCTGATCGCTGCCGACCCGCGCATACCACCATTGATGCGACGTCTCGTGTACCGTGATGAAGGTCAGGTAGGACTGCGGCGTCCCCGTGTTGGTACGAAACCAGTCGTCGCTCACAAACACGATGCCGTTGAACTCCATGCCGTCGGGGAAATCGCCCTGAATGACGACAAAACGACTGTAGGGGTATGCCCCGAACAAATCGGAGTACATGGCGAGGCTCTGCGCCGCCGCCGTGAGCGCTTGCTCCGCGCTGTCGACCGTGCCGTCCGGCGTCTCGACGGTCCGGTCGCCGAAGCCATAGAGTTCGACGTCGACGCCGCTGGAGGTCGTCCGCGTCATCACTTTGTAATACGGACTCAGGCTGATCGTGAAGTCGCGCGCGTTGGTCACGGTGTAATGCCATTGATCCCCGCTGTGATCGACCAGCGTCCCCGGCGCGGCGACGACCATGCTGTCCGGCGCGTCGGCGACCGTCAGCGTCACGTCCCAGTCCGCCACCTCGACGACGGTCTGCTCGCCGATAGCGAACACGTCATGCGTGATCCACTCGCCGTCGCGCCGTTCCGCCAGCGCCGCCAACCATTGACCGAGATTAAGCTGGCGATTGCTGTAGCCGAGATAGCCGCCGAACCCGCCAATGCCCCGCCCAATCGGCGCTACCGTGACCGTGAAGGCAAGATCGACGTCCACCGGGCAGCCGGGCATGACCGGCGTGGCAAGGTCGAGCGTCAGCCGCCGACCGGTCAGTTCGTAACTCAGCAGCGGGTGATCCGCCGTCGCGCTGTTGAGCGTGAAAACACCGGCGTAGCGGTTCGGTTCGATGTCGAATACCACTGTATCGAACGGTTCGCTGCTGCGGTTGATCGTGTGGATGTGCTGCTGGACTACCGCGCTGTGATGGTCGTAGCTGATCGCCGCGCTGACGGTATGCTGCGTGGTCGGCAGCCCCGCCGTCGCCTGACAAACGTCCAGCGTCGGCGACGCGGCTGGCACTTGACTCGCAACCGTGTGGAGGGGTCGCGCCACCGTCGGCACGAGCGTGGTCACGACGCGCAAGGTTGTCGCCGTCGGCGGCAGCGCGTCAGTCGTATAACACGCCGCTAGAATTAAGCCAAAACAGAGCCAAGCAAAACGCAGCACCATCGACCACCCTTACCACCAATCCACGAAAGCCCGCGTAGTTATAGCATGTAAGCTGCGGGAATCACCAAACCGTAACGCAAATCCGCAACGTGTGTTATGCTAAGCAAGTTATTCACGAAGTACTCATTTTCGAGGAGGAGCGCCTTTGACAACGGACCAGATTCGCGGACTCGTCCAGCTAACCCGCTGGAAAGAATACGTCCCTTTTGTCGTTCCACTGACAATCATCGGTGCGCTGCTCGCTGCTCGCCCGCATAACGTTTGGCTCGATTGGCGGCTGATCGCCGTGACATTGGCGAATGTCCTCGCCGTCGCTTATGCCTTCATGATCAACGACATCGAAGACGCGCCGGACGATGCGCGCGATCCCGACCGTGCCGCCCGTAACCCGATCACCAGCGGGCGCATTCCCGCCAAAATCGGTTACACTGCCTGTCGAACTCATCGCCGCCGCAACCCTCATGCTCTACTCGCTGGGCGGCTTCTGGGTGCTGCTGATCGGCATTGGCACGCTGCTGCTCTCGCACCTCTACTCATGGCGTCCTATTCGCCTCAAGGCGTGGCCCATCACCGACATCCTCTCGCATTCGCTGATGCTCAGCGGCTTGCTGCTGCTGGCGGGGTATTTCATTTACCACAACGCCCCCGGTATCGTCTGGTTCGTCGCCGCCGCCGCGACGCTCGTCTCGGTTTACGGGCAGTTATACAACCAACTGCGCGACTACGATATGGACAAAGCCGCCGGACTCTACAACACGGCGATCATCCTCGGCGCCGCCAACACACGCCGGGTGATGTACTTGACCATCGCCCTTGCTTTCACCTGTCTGCTGGCAGCCATCGTGCAGGGCGTTTTCCCGCTGTGGCTGGGGGTCGTCGTCGTCCTCAGCATCCCGGTGAGTATGCTGTTCCGCCCCCGCACCGACATGCGCGGCACCGTTACGGTCGATCCGAGCGGCGCGCTTCAAATTCAGGCGTTGATTTCGCTCAACCTGATCATTGCGGTGTGGCTGATCGAGGTCGTCGTGACACAGGTGCTGCTGCACTAAAATGACGCTCAACGACCTACATAGTATTCTATTCAACGCTCACATTCTCTATTCAGTGGCGTTAGGGATTTGGAGCGCGATCATGGCATCCCGCAACGAGCCGATCTCCGGCAACTTCTGGGGCGCGGTGGCGACGATCACCATTCTGGCGGGAGCGGTGCTGCTGCTCGGCATCGTCATGACGCTGCAAGGGCTGCGCCCGGAACGAATCGTCACCTACTACCTGTACATGAGTTGGCTGGTCGTGATCGTGCCGGGGCTGTTCACGCTGCTGCGCGGGCGCGACGACCGCAGCGCCGCCATCGCCTTTGCCATCCTCTGCTTCTTCAACGCCACGACGTCGATCAGTATGCTGCAGCGTCACATTGTCGGTCCATGGCTGAATGTGTAGACGCTCTTTCGCATTGGCAGCGGGGCTGCTGCTGCTGGTTTGCGCCTGCGAACCCGACGCCACCCCGCTGCCGGTCAACCTCGACCTTGAAGCAACCGTCACGCCCGCCGCACAATCCACCGAAGCGCCCGCCGAACTGCGCTACGCCGTCACCGCCGACACGCTGCCTTACATCCCCCCCGCCGATCAGCAGTTGATCGCCGCCCACGCCCAGATCGTCGCGCTGGACGCGCCGCCTGACCCGGCGGATCTCGGCGCGCAGTACGAGATCGTCGTTACGCTGGGCGATCTGCCTGACAGCACACCCGCTCCCTCGCCGCTGACCGTCTCGCTGGTGATAAACCCGGCGCTGCCGCCGCTAGACGATCCGACATTGGCGGAACTCGTGCGCCACGCGGCGGCTGCGTCTGCCGACGCGCCAGCGCTGCGCCGCGACCTCGCCAATGCCGGTTATCCCGACGGCTTCGATTTGACTCTGGTCAGCCGCTACGCGCCCGGCGCGGAAGCCTTGGCGCAGCGACTTGACGCGCTCAACTTGCAAACGCGGATCACGACCAATCCCGATGAACCGGCTCACCTGACTCTGACCACTGAACCCACCGACGGCGCGATCCCGCTGCTGACCATCCCGATTCGCTACCGCGCCGTCGAGGGATTGACCATCACTTTCACGCCTGCTGGCTACCCCATTGCGGAAAGTAGCCGCTAGCCAATCGCTGACAGCTAATCGCTTTTCGCATTACAATAGACCCGTCTGGAAAGACGAGGTCTTATGCACATCATCCTGTGTCACGAAAATGCGGATTTCGACGCGCTGGCGGCGCTGCTGGCAGCCCATAAGCTCGATCCCGCCGCGATCCCGGTGCTGCCCAACCGCCTTAACCGCAACGTCGAGACGTTCTTCACGCGCTATCGATCCGCCCTTCCCTTCGTCACGCATGACGAGTACCAACCCGATCAGGTCGAGCAGATTACGCTGGTCGATACCCAGCGTGCGCCTCAGATGAAGGGCATCCAGCCGGAGACACCGACCCAGATCATCGATCATCATCCGCTGGCGCGCGATCTCGCGTCGAATGAGACCTTCAGCGGCGAGCAAATCGGCGCGGTGACGACGCTGCTGGTCGAGCGGATTCAGGCGCAGCCTATCCCGCTGACGGCGCTCGAAGCGACGCTGCTGGCGCTCGGCATTTACGAGGACACCGGATCGCTGACTTACGGCGAAACCGGCGCGCGCGATCTGCGGGCTGCGGCGTGGCTGATCGAGCAGGGCGCGGCGCTGGACGACGTGCGCCGCTGGCTCGAACCGCCGCTCAACGAGGCGCAGCAAGCGCTGCTCGAACGGCTGATCGCCGCCGCCGAGACGCGCAGCATTCAGGGCTACACCGTGACCGTCGCGGCGGCGAAGCTCGCTACCTACCTCAACGAGATCAGCGCTGTCGCCCACCGCCTGCGCGACACGCTCGATCCGCAAGGCTTGTTCCTGCTCGTGCAGATGCCGGGGGCGCTCCATCTGGTCTGCCGCGCCACCGACGACGCCATCGACGCCGGAGCGGTCGCCCGCTTCTTTGGCGGCGGTGGGCACGCTCGCGCCGCCGCCGCCACTTTGCACGATACGCCGCTCGATCAAGCGGTTGCGCTGATCTGGCAGCAGTTGAACCAGACGATCCAGCCCGCCGTGCGCGTCGCCGATTTGATGTCGCGCAGCGCGCGCACGCTCGACGCCGACGCCAAGCTGGAAACGGTCGTGCGCAAGCTGCGGCGGATCGGTCACGAAGGCTTCCCGGTCGTCGCGGGCGGGCAGATCGTCGGCTTGCTGACCCGGCGCGACGCCGACCGCGCCGTCGAGCACGGCTTGGGCGAACCTCAGCATCCGCGAGGTCATGTCGGCGGGCGCGATCACGCTCCACCCGGACGATCCGGTCGCGCTGCTCGAACAGCGGATGGTCGCCAGCGGTTGGGGGCAAATTCCGGTGGTTGACGACGACGGCGCGCTGCTCGGCATCGTCACCCGCACCGACTTGATCCAGTATTGGGCAAACGCGCACGCGCACACGCATCCCGACCGCCCAGCCGGTCGCCGCGAAACCGTCGATCCGGCGCAGATCGCGGCGGTGCTGGGCAGCAGCGCCGCCAAGCTGATCGAGGTGGTCGCGCAGCAGGCGCAGGAACAGGGCGTCACGCTCTACATGGTCGGCGGCGGCGTGCGCGATCTGCTGCTGCGACGCGCCAACGACGACATCGACTTCGTGGTCGAAGCCGACGCGATCCGCTTCGCCGAAAGTCTGCAAGCGCGCTACGGCGGGGTGATCCACTTTTACCGTCCCTTCGGTACGGCGACGTGGCTGCTCGACGGCGTCGCCCTCAACGGGGGCAACCTGCCCGAATCGGTCGATTTCGCCACCGCCCGCAACGAGTTCTACGAGCATCCGACCGCCCTACCGACGGTCTACAGCAGCTCGATCAAGCCCGATTTAGGGCGGCGCGACTTCACCATCAACACGCTTGCCATCCAGTTGAGTCCGGCGGGCGGTCGCGTGATCGACTACTACGGTGGCTTGGCGGACTTGCGCGCCGGGTTGATCCGCGTGCTGCACAGCCTGAGCTTCGTCGACGACCCGACCCGCATCTTGCGCGCCGTGCGCTTCGAGCGGCGGCTCGGCTTCAGCATCGAGCCGCGCACCGCCGAACTGATCGAGACCGCCCTACCGATGCTCCGGCGCATCACCGGCGAGCGCGTCCACAACGAACTCTCGCTGCTGCTGCGCGAACCCGATCCGGCGGGAAGTTTCGCCTTGCTGGAGCAGCGCGGCATCCTGCAAGCGATCCATCCGGCATTCACCATCCCTGACGACCTGAAAGATCGGCTCGAACGCGCTCACGCTTCGCTGCCCGCTTGGGTCAAGCCGCCGCTCGACCCGACCGATCTCGACTGGTGTCTGCTGCTGGCAGACGTCCCGCCCGACGACCTGACCGCGCTCTGCGACCGCCTGATCTTCAGCCGACCACTGACTAGCGCGATCATCGACACAGCGCGGCTGATCCAGAATCTCGACGGTCTCGGCGAGCCGGAAACCAAGCCCAGCCACGTCGTCGCCCGCTTGACCGGGATTGACGATCTGGCGCTCTATGCAGCGTGGATCAGCACCGATGGCTTGCCACGCCAACGGATTTGGCAGTATGCTAACGAGTGGCGCGCGGTACGCCCGGCAATTGACGGATACGTCCTGCGCGCGCGGGGGCTGAAATCCGGACCCTGTTATGCGGCGATCCTCTCGCGGCTGCGCGACGCGCGACTTGACGGCGACATTACGACCGACGCCGATGAGAACCGGCTGCTGCAAACACTGGTGGACGAGGGCATCTGTAATGACGGCTCTGAATAAATCGCTGCTGACGGTCGAACTGCCAGTCGAACTCCGTTTAGCAACCTATGACGACCTGCCCAAGCTGGAATGGTACGGGCAGTACACTCATTTCCGCGTGCTGTTTCGGCGCACCTATCAAGAGCAGCTTCAGCACCGCCGTCTCATGCTGGTCGCCGACTGCAACGACTTCCCCATCGGTCACATTTTTATCCAACTGAGCGGCGGCGAGCAGCACATGGCGGATGGTCGGCGGCGCGCCTACCTCTACTCGCTGCGGGTGATGGACATGTTTCAAGGACGCGGCATCGGCACGCACCTGCTTGACGAAGCCGAACAACTCGCCCGCGAGCAGAGTTTCCACTGGACGACTATCGCGGCAGCGAAAGATAATCCCCGCGCCCGTCGGCTCTATGAGCGCATTGGCTATCACGTCTTCAGCGAAGATGAGGGCAATTGGAGTTACACCGATCACAAAAATCGGGTACGCTACGTCCACGAACCCTGCTGGGTCTTGGAAAAGCGGCTCGATCTGCGGTAGAATGCCAAAGTTAAGATGGTGTTACAAATCTTTGGAGGATTTGTAAGTATGGCAATAGAGCAAAGCGCAGCCGTGCGAGTCATCCGCTGGAGCGGCGGACAGCACCCCACCCTCTCGAATATCACCCGTCAAATGCAAAAGGAAGGACTACGCCCGTATGTCTGGGACAATGCGCCCAATCATCGCTACGCGGTGCGCAGTCACGGCTATCACAAGGTGATGTACATCGTCGAGGGGATTCTGGAGATCACGCTGCCTGATAGCAACCAGCGGGTTAAACTGCGCGCCGGGGATCGGGTCGAGATTCCGGCGGGCGTGCGGCACGGGGCGATCATCGGCAGCAGCGGCGCGAAGTGCGTCGAAGCCGCTGGGGCAAGAGCGAGTCAGTAGCACCGAAATGGGTGACTTTGCCGGGGGAGCGATCCCCCGGTTTTTGTTGCCGCAGCGCATTGGCAGCGCGCGCCGACATCTCGTGTATAATCGAGTTTTCGTCCACTCAGCGGAACTACGCCCCTTGCTCTTTCAGCAGCAGATCCGGTCAATTCCCAGCGTCAACCCGAAGTTCTGGTCGTTCTCAATCGGCGGCAAAGTCCGCCGCCCGTTGATCTTATCCTATGCCGACTTATCGGCGCTGCCGACGCGAACGCTCCGCTGCGCGGTTGTCTGCGCGGGTGAAAACAGCGATTATCCGCTGATCGGCGAGGCAGTCTGGCGCGGCGTGGCGCTGCCAACGCTGCTCGACCAACTCGACGTCGACCCCAACGCCCGCTATGCCCACATCACCGCCGCCGACGGCTACACGACCGTGCTGTCGCTCGATGCGCTGGCGCAAACGCTGCTCGTCACGACGATGGACGATGCCCCGCTGCCGCCGGAACACGGCTATCCCGCCCGGCTGATCGCGCCGGGTTTGCACGGCTACAAGATGCCCAAGTGGATCGAGCGGATCGAATTCAGCGCGTCGCCTGACGGCGGCTTTTGGGAGACGCGCGGCGGATCGCTCGACGGCACAGCCCACGTTAAAGCCGCCATCACCGGGCAGGAGCAAGCCGCCGATGGCACGGTCCGGCTCAGCGGCAGCGCCTACGCGAGCCAGCCAGCGTTAACCGCCGTGCAGATCAGCATCGACGGCGGCGGCTGGATGCCGGTCGCCTTCAAACTGGCGGAGCCACACGCGCTCACCCACTGGCGCATCGACTGGACGCCGCCCGGCGCGGGTGACTATCACGTCACCGTCCGCGCCAGCGACGGACGCGCCGACGCTCAGCACAGCCTCGTCGTCAGGATACGTTAGCCGATGCTCTCAAGACGCCAGTTCTTGCAAGCGGCAGGCATCACGCTGGCTGCCGCACCGCTCACGCGGATCGGTTTAGCCACTGCCGCGCCGAGTTTTGAACCGCTCTATGGGCGCGCGCTGGCGACTGCGCCGATCTACACCGCGCCCGATCTCACCGCGCCGATCACGGCGCAGCGGTGGAGCGACAGCATCGCGCCGATCCTCGACACACGGGATGGTTGGTATCGGTTGGCAGAAGGCTACACACCGCACGATCACTGGCAGCCGTTGATCGTTCCGGCGCAGCACGGCGAATCGTCCGACGCATTGCCCTTCTGGGGTCAAGTCAGCGGCGCGCTGGCGGTCGTGCGCGCCTACTGCGCCGCCGACGCACCGATCAGCGCCCGGATCGGACACGGCGGCGTGCTGCGCGTAATCGACTATCTTCCCGGCGACACCCCCGGCGAGATCGGCTGGTATGGAGTCGCCGACGACGCCGACAGCCCCTTGCTCGGCTGGACGCAAACTCCAGCATGGTCACCGGCGCAGGTTGACTCCGTTGCACCCAAACTCACCCTCAAGATCGATCCAAGTCAGCGGAAACTCGCAGTCTATGACGGCAATCGCCGCCGCTTGACCGCGCCGATCTCGACCGGGCGCAGTCTCGATCCCGGCGAGTACGCGATCACGAAGCGGCAGATTGGCGCAGCGACCGATCCGCATGGCGCGGCGTGGCTGCTCGATTTTGGAAAGGATCAGCAGATTTGCGGCGTCTATTGGCATAACCGGTTTGGCAGCCCGGTTCCCGGCGCGGCGGTACAAATCACGCCAGCTTTGGCGCAATGGCTGTTCCCGCGCGTGACAAACGTAATCGTCGCTTAAGAAAAACTCGTTATCATTGAAGAATCAGTAGTTTAGCGTAAGTTGGCAGTAGAAAAGATCGGCATATGCAGCTCAGTTTCTCTCTTGCCTTGATCGCGGGGCTGGTATCGTTCCTCTCGCCCTGCGTCCTCCCACTCGTCCCGGCATACATTGGCTATATGGGCGGTCGCGTGACCAACACCGTCGCCGCGCAAACGGCTGGCGGCGCGGCAGTCGCCATCAAGCCGGGTCTCAGCAGCCGCTTCAGCACCATGCTGCACGGTCTGGCGTTCGTCGCCGGGTTCACCTTCGTCTTCGTGGCGATTGGCTTGCTCGGCACCGCCTTCGTCAACCAGATTGGGCGCGCCAATATCAACGTGATCACCGGGATTATCGGGCGCGCAGGCGGTCTGCTGATCATCTTCTTCGGCTTGCATTTCATGGGCGTACTGCCCGCGCTATTCAATCGCATTCTGGCGCAGCGACGGGCGCTCAACTCGCCGCTGAACGCGGCGGGCGCGGTACTGATCGTCGGTGCGCTGCTGATCTGGATTTTCGAAGATTGGCTGTTCGCGCTGCCCTTCTTCGCCCTGTTCGTGCTCTGGCTGGTGCTCGGCGGCGCGTTCACCACCCCGGAGAAATTCTGGGTCAACGCGATCACAGCGGTGCAGCGCGCACTCTACACCGATACACGCCGCCAAATGGTCGCGCAGGGACACCAGAGCTACGCCGGTTCCGCCATTATGGGCGTGATCTTCTCGGCGGGTTGGACACCCTGCATCGGACCGATTTACGGCAGCATTTTGACGATGGCGGCGACCGGCGGCGACGTGGCGACTGCCGGATGGCTGCTGCTGGCTTATTCGCTCGGCTTGGGGATTCCGTTCATCGCGGCTGCCTTCCTGCTCGACAGCGCACAGGGCATCCTACGCCACCTTCAGCGCCACCTGCACACAATTGAACTCGCCAGCGGCGCGTTTCTGGTCGTGATCGGAATATTCGTCGCCAGCGGTAACTTGCAGACGCTCAGCCAGAATTTCGCCAACCAGTTCGCCGACTTCTCCTACAGCCTTGAGGACTGCGTGGTTAAGCTGAATCAGGGCGAGATCGGTTTGGGCGACTTCTCCGCTTGTATGAACGGCACGAGCACGACCGGGACACCGGCTGAGACTTCCGCCGTGCCAACCCCACCCACGTTCCTCGCCGCGCCGAGCGTCCTCGAAGTCGCCGAAGCAGCGCCGGAAATCGGGCTGGAAGTGGGCAAGCAGGCACCGAGCTTCACCGCGCTGACCTCCAACGGCGAGACGGTCAACCTCGCCGACCTGCGCGGCACCGTCGTGGTGCTGAATTTCTGGGCGACGTGGTGCCCGCCCTGCCGCGCCGAAATGCCCTCGTTCCAGCAAGCCCACCAAACTTTCGCCGATCAAGGCGTCGCCATCCTCGCCGTCAATGCGGGTGAAGCGCCGGACGTCGTCGCCAATTTCCATGAATCGCTGGGAATCACCTTCCCGATGCTGATCGACCAGAGCCAGATCATCCAGCGGCTGTACGGCTTGCAAGGCTATCCGACCACTTACCTCCTTGACCGTAATGGCGTGATCATCACGCAGCACGTCGGCGGGCTGAGTGCCGCCGAAATCTACTATCTGATCCAGCAAGGATTGGCGACCTAACGCCGTCGATGACCTCGCGCAGCAGGTTTAGCTTGGCATTCGGCGCGGCGATCTGCTTGATTACGGCGGCAGTGCTCATTATCACAACAGGACTGCCGGATCGCGCGACCTACAGCGGGCAAATCAACGCCGAGGGGCAGCCGGTCGCGCCAGAGATTGGCGCGCTCGCGCCGCCGTTTACAGCAGCGACGCTCGACGGCGTGATCCATTCGGACGACCTGCGCGGTGAACCCGCCTTGATCAACTTTTGGGCGACGTGGTGCGTCCCCTGCCGGGTCGAAATGCCGGAACTGCAAGCTTTCCACAGCGCCCACTCAGCCGCGCGCGTGATCGCGGTCAATCTTGGCGAACCGCGCAGTCTGGTTGTAGACTGGGTGGCTCAGTTTGGGCTGACCTACGAGATCGCGCTCGACCCGGACGGCGCCATCGCCGCCGCCTATCACCTGCGCGGACAGCCGTCGACTTACGTCGTGTCACCCGGCGGCGCGATTATGCAGATTTTTTACGGTGCGACCACCCGCCAATCGCTTGAAACCGCGCTCGAACCGTTTTTGAGGAACTGAATGACCACCGAATTGACCGGCTCTAAACGGCGGGCGCTGCGCCTGAACCTCTGGCTGCTGAAGCTGTCGCGGCACTGGCTGCGGGTCGCGCTGATCATCATCGGCATCTACGCGACGCTGCCGTGGGTCGCGCCGACGCTGATGCACTTCGGGCTGACCGAACCCGCTCACGTTCTCTATTTCATCTACGGACCCTTCTGCCACCAGTTCGCTTTTCGCTCATTCTTCCTCTACGGGGATCAAATCGCCTACCCGCGCGCCATCAGCGGCACGACGCTGACGCCCTACGAGACCTACATCATGCAGTCGCCGGAGTTCGATCAGGCGCTGTCGAATTGGGTCGGGCAGCCGGGGCGCAGCACCTTCCAGAGTGTCGATCAGTTTGATCCGTTCCTCTGGACGTATGATCTTCAATTTGCCTCAAAAGACTTTTTTGGCGATCCGCGCATGGGCTACAAGCTGACTCTGTGTGAACGCGACATCGCCATCTATACGATGCTGCTGATCGGCGGGCTGATCTACAGTATTCCGGTCGTGCGCCGACGACTGCGCCCGATCCCGCTCTGGTTGTACGTCATCCTCGGCTTAATGCCCATCGGCATCGACGGGTTCAGCCAACTACTGGGCTATCCCCCGTTCAGCCTGTGGGCACCGCGCGAAACGCTGCCGATTTTCCGGGTCGTGACCGGGGGTTTGTTCGGCTTGATGAACGCATGGCTGGCGTTTCCGTACCTCGAACTCTCGTTCCGCGATACGAGGTTGCAGCTTGAGGCGAAACTCGCGCGGACAGGTGTTCGCGGCTAGCGCAGCATTCACAGTGATCGACTCAGGCATCGCCGCTAGAGTCAACCGACCAAAAGATAGATAACGTGAATTCTGGTTAAGGAATCTGAGGGGAGATTTTCGCAACCAGCTTATCAGACGTCACTGACGTTATACAAGTCGACAGTGAATTGGGCGAATGACGTCCAGCCGCCAAGCCGCGAACAATAAACGCGCCGCCTTCAATGAAGGCGGCACGTTGTTTTGATTGATTGGCGATTAGAGCAGGCAGGACTTAGGGGCGGGTTTGCGACCCGCCCCTAGAAAACGATTTATTCGTGGATCCCGGTATAGTCATCCGTATAAGTCGGCGATGGTGTGATCGTCGGCGTGCGCGAGGCGGTCGGCGTTGTCGTCGGCGTGCGCGAGGCAGTCGGCGTGTTCGACGACGTCGGTGTGAAGGTCGCCGTCGGCGTCAGCGTGAAAGTCGGCGTGTGCGAAGCGGTCGGCGTTTTCGAGGCGGTCGGGGTGCTAGTCGCCGTCGGCGTCTTGGATGCCGTCGCCGTCACCGTCGGGGTAGCGGACGGCGTGTTGGTCGGCGGAGCGCAGAACACGTCGCCGCTGGTGACCGGGTTAACCTGTATCTTATAATCACCGGGTAGGTTTCTTACCCATACCCTGAGTTGGAACGTCCCATACATCTGCGGAATACCCGTGACCGTCGCTTGCGCGCCAGCGGCGAGCGGAGCAATCGGTCCACCGTAGGCGGGATTTGGAGGATACACGACGGAACCATTCTGCCGCAACCGCCACTCGATGTAGGAATTTGCTGGCATGTTGTTGCTGCTGGTGTTGCGGATAGTCCACGTCATGGTGCCCGGATAGCTACACGTTCCCGTGACCGTAATGATGATTGGAATTGGCGTATTGGTCGCGGTCGGCGTGGGCGATGGCGTGAAGGTGCGCGACGCCGTGAGCGTGACCGTAGAGGTAAAGGTCGGCGTCGGCGTGAAGGTGTTGGTCGGCGTATTCGATGCCGTCGGCGTGTTCGATGCGGTCGGCGTAAAGGTCGGCGTTGCCGACGGCAGCGGCGACGGCGCCAGCCGCGTCAGGAAGTAGCACTCGGAGTTGAATACGAACGCCGAGTCCGCAAAATCTTCGGAGGTTACGCCGGGGAAGTCGTGCGGCAGCGTGCCATTCGCGCCACCGGCGAACAGGATATAGAGCGGGCGCGTCGTGCCAGCGTCGACGGTCAGCGCGCGACCCGCGAGCCACGTTCCCTCACGATTCAGCAGACCGGCGCTATCACTGCCGCCGATGGTCGGCGGCGAATCGTCTTGCATGGTGGCAGCGTCAGCATACCACAACTGGGTACTGCCGCTCACCGCGTTCGGATAGCTGCCATCGCCCCAAACCTCGTTGAGTCTCATCGTCGACGAGCCATGCCGATTCCAGTTGATCTGGAAGCCGATCAAGGAAATCGGAACAGTGCCGTTATTGGTGATGTCAAAGCGGACGATGTCGCCGGAGTCGAACATCAGCGGCGAGACTTGAACCGGCGTATCGACGCATTCCGTTGTCGGCGTCGCCGTCGGCGTTTCGTTCTCGCCCAAGGTATTGGTCGGCGTCGGCGTATTGGCGTTCAACTGGGTCGCGCAGTCAGTCGAAGCGTTCAGGTCGTCGAAATAGAAGGTCGTCCCGTTGAAGCTCGCCAAGGGCAGGATCGTCAGCGGCACCGGCGCACTGGTGAAGGTGAGCGTCCAAGTCGTGTCACCGGGTGGCAGCGTCAGGTTTGCCCCATCATTGAACGGATGCTCAGGCGTACCCGGAGGCACCGGCGTGCCATCACCGACGGTTACGTTGTCGCCAACGTCGGTATAAGGCGATCCGTCGTCGAAGCCCGTCCAGATCGGCTGCGCGTTGAGCGTCATCGCCGTCGCAGCCATCCCGGTGTAGCCAGATGGCGGCTGCCAGACGACTACAACCCGGCGCAGATAGGTCGCGTAGGACAGCTCGTTGGTGATCGTCACTGTAATCTTGTCAATGCCATAGCTGATAGGACCAGCGCTCACGTCGCTACACTGGAACTCTTGGGTCGCCGTGCTCGTCGGCGAGCCAGTCGGCGTCTCAGTCGGTATCGCCGTCTCGGTCGGCGTCGGCGTATTGGTACCTTCCTTCGTCGCCGTAGGCGTGTCGGTCGGAACAAGCGTCGGCGGATCAGGCAGATCACTACTGGGCGGCACGGCGCGCGGACTGCGGAAAGCTTCGTTAACCGCTACTCGACGCGCTTGCAGCGGCAGAAACGCCGCCAAGCCAAGCGGGGTTATCAGCGGGTGATTGAAAGTGACGACGATGTAAACCGTATCGCCGGGACCACCAGCATCCAGCCAAGGACGACCCGCGTTTTGCGTCCAACCGTAGGAGTCCAGTACACCACCGACTGCCGGGGTTTCATCAAGCAAACAGGCTGGCGCACGAGGATCGCCGGAAAGCAGCGGCGGGAAGTCGAACCGAGTCCCACCAGCCGAAAGATTCGATTCGTCCAGTTTCGCCCGCGAGCTACACATCATCACGTCGAACCAGCCGCGTTCATCGGAGTGACGAAGCTGGTAGAAGTCCGGGCTACCGGGCAGCGGTCGATCCCAAACCTGATACCAAGGAACGGTACTGGGGTCGGGATAATGCCCATCAGTGGTCGTCCACGTCCGTGGATCTTCGGTCCAACCAGCGGGCAGCCCAAGCTGCGGCTGCGGCAGCAGCTGATCGCCTAGACCCAGCCCCGCTGCGCCACGCCGTGCCTCATTCCAAATCGAGAGGAGACGGGCGAGGTCCTTACGGCGATTCTGATCTTCCGGGTCGGTGGGATCGCAGTCGTCACCGCCGTAATACGTCGCGTAGATCGCTTCAGGTCCATCTTGATAGACCTCGACGGGAGCGAGCGTATTGAAGTTGGGGAAGTCAGCATTGGGCAGGGTCGTTTTGACACCGCGCTGGGCGAGGTTCCGTGTCGTGATGTCCGGGTCGTTGGTGGGATTTTCCTCGTTCTTCAGACACGGTACAATCGAGTCCAAGTCTCCATGCCACGACGCATCGGTCGAGTCATAAATCTGCAAATCAAGCTGATAGAGGCTAGTATCGTAGACGCCAGTTGAGGTGTAACGCGCTGCCGCTCGCGCGGCGTTTTGCAGCGTCACCCACGCCTGAAAAATGCGCCCAAATTCGATAATGCCGAATAACAGAATCAGCAGAATGGGCAGCGTGATGGCAAATTCCGCCAGCGTTTGCCCGGTTCTGCGCCTATCATGCAACGCTTCGCGTTCTTCCATCTGCATTCCCCCTACTGCGACAACCGCGTGAACATGCGTGACGCAATTTCATTGAAGACCTGTTCCAGTTCCGAACCCGACGAAGCGACGAAGAAGTTCCCGCAGCTTTGGCGGGGTGGCTTAGGATCATAAGTGTTGCCGTTTCCGTTCAAGGGACCGGTATACGGTTCCTCGCAGGGACCCCGCTGTCCCCATTCGGGCAAACTCGGATTAATCCCGTTCCCAATCCGACTGCCCATATCCTGCTGCCAGTAATCGCTGTCGATTTGGAAGTTGTCACCAACGTCAGCGATGTAGCGCAGCAATTCCTCGCCGAGATAGTCGGCACTCCGAAGTCGTTGCAAGGTGTAGTTATCCCCCGCGCCGCCGCGCGTTATGCCGCGAATACAGTCGTAGTCGGAAGGATCACAGACCGTGTGTGTAGTGACTCCCGTAACTGGATCGGTCACAGTGTCGTAGTTCAAGCCGAAGCCAATCGTAAAGATGGTGGGCAGCAGCTCATCGCCAAAGCGCGTACAGCCAACCGCGTCAGGAAGCTCGGCAACGCCGACGCAGTCCGCCCAGTCGCGCGCGTAGTCATCGACGTTGTAGTAGTCAATGCAGGTCTCATCAGCGGGCTTGAGCGCGTCGTCCGGCATAATTGCGGTCGTTCCGCAGTAGTGACGGTATTCAGGGTGCAGGTCACTGCAAACCGGGAAGTCGCGGTTGCTCGCCAGTTGCGAAGGACCCGGATCATCGACCGCAGCCAACGGATCATTTGAACCGTAGGGGCAGAGACCAAAAGCGCCGTAGCCAGCCGCCCCCGTTGCCGAGTTCCAGACCGGACCGCCAACTCCCGGCTGAGGGTCGTAAACGTAAGCCGGAACTAACGGATTGCCCGGTGCCGCCGATGCGATCTTCACGTATGGGTCGGGCTGTGAGATGACGTCATCGCTGCCGATGCGCGTCACCGGATTACTAGCACCCGCCGCACCGTCGCTCAGAAGCACCATGATCCAGACCGCACCCTCACGCCGTCCCTCTGAATAGAGGACCGAGCTGCCCGCCGCCAGCGCACCACCCATATTCGTACCCGCGCAGGAAGCGCGAAGCTCGTAACTATTGAAGCGAAGATTCGCGCCAGCAGCAATCGCCCAGTCAGGGGTCGTGACCACATCATCAAGCAGCGCGGTAAGTCGGTCATCGCCATTGGGTTTCCATTTACCCGCCGCATCTAGCCATTGCGGGTCGAGCGTCGCCCGGTCATAGGGGCAGGAGCCGTCGACGGGGTTGCTCACGATGTCGTCGATAGCGACATCGTTCAAGAAACCATCGTAGGTGCGCGGAACCGAGAGTTGCTCGGTACCATCGATCAGAGCATCCCAGAGACCGTCGCCATTCCTATCGGCGTAGCTGGAATACTCAGCGCGAACGCCAACGGTCTGATGCAGCGTTTCGACCGCGCCTTTGCGGAGCAGCGTCTTACCAGTCGGATCGGACGGATCAGCCAGATTATGCTCAGTCTCGATCATGTACGCCTGCGAACCTACTGAACCATCGGGGTCGATGGGATTGGCTCTCCGGTCAAAGGTGACCAAAGCAACCCGGTCGCCGCGCAGGAAGTCAAGCTGGGATAAGAACGAATCCGCCGCGTTACGCGCCTTCTGGAAGGGCTGGCAGACCAAGTCGCTGAAGTCCATGTTGCCATTGGCGTCAAGCAAACCGTCAGGGTCATTGCAGCAGCCGAAGTAGTTGTACATGGGCACGAAGCCCATGTAATAGGGGCTGCCCGCATGAGAATAAACCTCGTTGTTGACATCGCCCCCAATGCCAGCAAAATACGCCGAGTACTCGGCGTACAAGTCAGGTTCGACCGGCGATTTGTACCAAATCGTCGGGACAAAGGCACGCACCTGACAAAACTCGCGCGGCTCCTGCCTTCCCTCTGGCGTCGTACCGCCAATTGGCATCGTCACAGTCCGAAAACCACTCGGATAATTCACAAGATCAGTCGTCGGCTCAAAGGCGACGGTCTGGTCGCGGAAGTCATTGTCGAGAGTCGTCAACGTGCGGAGAATCCGGTTGTTGAGCGTGTGCTCCGTATTGCCATTTATTTGTGCCCAAGGGTCGTTATGCCGTGCAGCGGGATCAGGGTCTTCGTTGGTATCGAAGGTCGTCCTGCCGATCAGCGGCGGGACGTAACGTACGCCCAGCTTGATTTCATCGGTTGGATCAGCCGTCGTCATATTCAGCACGTGATCCCAGTCGTCGTAGGTCGTCTCGTTGAGCATCGACTCGGACACGTCGAAGATCAGCACCACGTCGATCACCGCCGTCTGCGAGATCGCCGACTCGGTGAGGGTGATGGTCGGGTAGCCGAGCAGCCGCAAAAAGATCGTCGGGGCGTCGATTTGTGCGGTGACGCGCACCAGCTTCAATTCATCCTTAGTACAAAGTTCTTGATAACGGGCAACGACAGCCGGGTCAGCCGCAGGGTTGACTTCGTTATGAGTTGGACCCGTCGGAACAAGAGGATCATTCGGCACCACAATGAAGAGCCGATGCGTATTCGGGTTCGGGATCAAATTGGTTGGCGGGTCTAAATAGAGAGGCGCGTCATAGGCATTACCGTCGGCATCGTAAGCGACTTCCTGCGAGCGACAGGTCTCGACGATCACGTTTTTCGGGTCCAGCCCGTAGACTTCGATGAACTGCCGCGCCGCCAAATTGAGGTTGGCGATGCTGGTCGCCGCTCCGCTGGCGGGTGCCGGGCTGCTCGGATCATCGACAACACGCCGCATTTGACCGGCAGCGGCAATCGCCGCCGCGTCAATCGCCCGGCGCATGGTGCTGTAGCGGATAAACAGAACCGATACGTCGGTCACAATGCCGACGAATCCCAACAAAGCGAGAAACCCGACCGCCAAAATGATCAGGGATTGCCCGGTCTGTCCTTTTTTACGCCAATGTCGCCACAGTTTCATATTTTATCCACTAAACCGTCGCCCAGCTGATCTGAGCGAAACTCACGAGAAAATGATGTAAGGCTCAACGGTAGACAGCGGGAAGGCTGCCCATATGTCGATGACCATCTTGCCGTCTTGGTTGCCCACCGCCGTGAAGACGGGCGACAGAACCGGGATTTTTAGGAGCATTTCGTGCTCCCAGTACATCTCAACAAGGATCAAGCCTTGACTGGGCAGATACGATTTACGGGTTGCAGTGTCGAGATTGAATTGTTGCAGATTCATCAATTGTTCGACTTGCGATACCGTCCACTCCGAGCCGACACAGCTGGTATGAGGGATTTTGTGATTGCCGAACAACGGAAAGCCGATCTGCTTCTCGGCGTCGGCTTCATGTCCCGCCACCTCAACTTGATCGTAGCCTTCGACTTCGGTAAAGCTATCAGTGCCATCCGGGGGCGCAACGTCGCGGCGACCATTGCGATTGATGTCGAACGGGTCGCGTCCATCATCGACCGTGCGCGATCCGACAACTGGAACAAAGCTTCTCAGTGTGCCATCTGAGTTATATACTTCATTGCTGTGAATTACGTCGCACTCGTTCGCGTTGGTCGGGTAACGCCCAGCGACCACCACCTGCGGATCATCATTATTAAAGGGACGATAGGGATAAGCCGCCAGCGCACCGGGATGCGCCGCCGGATCGACCGCTTGCAGCGCATAGCCGGTTACGATGATGTCGTCGATGCCATTCGACGGATTCATGGACAAGGGCTGCATCGTGGTAAGCATCGTGCAGATGACTTCGTTATAGAAAACGCGGTCGACGTACTGCGGATCGCACGCTTCGGGGTGAGATTCACTCCAGCGATAAAGCTGGCGATCCGTGTCATCGCCGTTGTCATGGATGACGACGTTGCCAGCTGAATCGGGTGGCAGCGAGACAGCATGATTGATCGGCATCTGAAATTCAGCAGCCAGATTGGTCGTGGGGACGTAGCTATATTTGTTGTCCCAAAACAGGGGGGATTGCTGGTCTTGGAGTACCGCACCGCGTCGGGCACCGGCGCGAGTCACGTCAAGCAGGGTGAGGTAATTGTTAGCAAACCAGCCAATCTCGATCAAACCCGCCAGCAGAATGATCAGGATGGGCGTGATCAAGGCAAGTTCGACAACACTTTGCCCTGACTGACGCTTGCCGTAAACGGCAGGCGTCCCATCTAGGACTTGTATGAGCTTGACGAAGCCTTCGCGCATGTCCCACCCTCGTGACCGATGCTACCAGTTTCGATCATACCATAAGGGTAGGTGTAAGCGCGTGCGGCTACTGTGAAGAAAATGATAGAGTATTTTTACAGAGCGCCGCTAAAATGCTCTTCTTCGACCTGAACGCGCGCTTTGACGACGTAGCCACGCCCATGTCGGGATTGGATCACGCCCGGACGTTCGGGGTCAAACTCGATCTTGTGGCGTAGGTTGTGAATGTGGTTGCGTACCAGCGCCGCATCACCCACCCCATCGGGATACTGCCAGACGTTCGCCAGCAAATCCTCGGTCGAGTGCAGCTTGTAGGGCGCAGCGCATAGATAGCGCAGCAGATCGAACTCGACGCGGGTGAGCAGCACTTCCTGCTCGTTGACAAATACGCGGCATTGGGAGGGCAGGATGCGGATCGCGGGCACGTCGCTGTCCATGTAGTAAGTGGCGCGGCGAATGTGAGCGCGCACCCGCGCCGCCAATTCACGAGGCACAAACGGTTTGCGGATGAAATCATCGCCGCCGGAATTCAACGCATCGACCACACTGTTGGGAGCATTCGTCCCGGTGAGGAAAATGATCGGCGTATTGGCGGTGTGCGGCTGTCCGCGCAGCTTGCGGCAGAGCGAGATGCCATCCATTTCAGGCATCATCGCATCAATGACAAAAAGATCGGGTCGGGCTGTCGACACTGTTTCCAAAGCGTCGTGGGCAGAAAAAGCGCGCAGAACCGTATATCCCTCGCGCTTGAGCACCAGTTCGACCATATCTAGGATTTGCGCGTCGTCATCGACAATCATTATCTCGTACATGTGTCATACTCAGGAATTATTTGTCCACTTCCTCAGTATAGCCGAGAAGTATCGCGATTCACCGGAAAATCCATGAAATATTTGTGAAATAACACCGCCGCTCAGTTACGCCTAGTTTCAAGCCGAAATCATGTAGCCGACCCCGTGAATAGTGCGGATATATTTCCGATGCGTCCCCTTCTCGATTTTGGCGCGCAGATTGCGCACGTGCGCGCGCACGAGATCAGGATCGCCGGTATTGGGGGGATACTCCCAGACAGCTTGGAGTAGATGACCCGGTGAGAGCGCTTGATTGGGGTGTTCCATCAGGTAGCGCAGCAGGCGATGTTCGGTTGAGGTCAGTTGAATCGCAACGTCGTCAACGATTGCCTGATAGGTATCCGAATCAAGACGCAAGTCGTTCAACTGAAGCATCGAATCGCTCTTTTTGTCGCGTGTGCCGCGCCGGAGCAGCGCGGCGATTCGCGCCCGGAGTTCCGCCAATTCAAACGGCTTGATCACGTAGTCATCGGCGCCGGCGTCCAACCCGTTGACAATGTCGTCGGTGCTGCCCTTCGCCGTCAGGAACAGAATCGGCAGCGGGATGAAGCGAGGGTCCTCGCGCAGCCGACGGCACAGCGTGATCCCGTCCATCTCCGGCATGATGATGTCCAGCACGAGCAGATCGGGGATTTGCCGTTCAAGGATGTTTAGTGCCTGCGCCGCCGAACTCGCCAAGGTGACATCATACGCCTCATTCTTCAGCACCCGTCCCACGGTCGCCAGAACCTCAGGATCGTCGTCTACCGCAAGAATTTGAACCATGCTTACGTACTCCTCATGATGGGAAGGCGCACCTTAAACTGTGTTCCTTCGGAAGATGTATTTACGCTGATCACGCCGCCGACGCGATCAACCACCTGACGGCAGATGTGCAGCCCCAACCCGGTCCCCTCGCCGATTGGCTTCGTCGTGAAAAAGGGCTTGAAAATCTCACCGACGATGTCATCGGAGATGCCGGGACCGTTATCCCAGACCGTAACCTCGATAATCCCGCTCACGTGATCGTAGCCTGCGGCAACCCCGATCTCAGGGCGAGGCAAGCCGACCAATACGTCGTGCGCGTTCAAGATCAGGTTCAGCCAAACGTCGTCGAGTTCGCCGGGCACTGCCCGCACCGGAGGCAGCGGCGTTTGCGGAAACTGCACCAGCAGACGGATGCCTTCACGCTCGATGTGCGGGCGGATCAGCGTGATGATCTCCTCTATAGTGTATATCACATCCACCGCTGAACGTGGAATGTCTGCGGTCGTCGGACGCGCCATCGCCAGCAAGCGCCGAACAACGCTCGCAGCTCGCTTACCGGAGCGCGAGATCGCGTTCAAAGCTTCGGTGGCTTCAGGGTCCTGCGGCACTTTTTCGAGCAGCAGTTCGGTGTCGAGCACAATCGTCGTCAGCGGGTTGTTGATCTGGTGGGCGACGGCTGCCGCCAGTTCACCCATCGCTGACAGACGCGCCGTTTGGATCAGCCGGTTCTGGGTGTCCTTGAGTTCGCGGACGCTGGCTTCGAGGTCGCGCACGAGGTTCACGTTCTCCAGAGCGGTCGCCGCCTGCCCCACAATTGCCCGTCCCAGATCAATCTCGCGCGGGCTGAAGGCGCGGGCGTGGAGCGTATCGGCAAACAGCACGAAACCCTGCATCTGCCCGCGAATGATCAGCGGCAGCGCGAGCAGCGAACGGCTCCCGCGCAGCGCGAACAACGCTTGAATGCTGGGCGGCAGGTCTTCCTCACCGGCGTAGAAATTGAGCGGCTCCTGTTCTAACGCTTGGAGCAGTTCGCGGGACGGCTCCACGTCGATGTGGGGCGCGAGTTCGGCGCTCCAGATCGCCTTACCAGCGGCGAGCGCGCGTTTCAACGCCGAGCCGTCGGGTGAAAGCAGTGCGAACTCGATCCAGTCCGCCTCCAACGCGACGCAAGCGTCGTTAAGCGGCTTGAAGGAATAGGCAAAGTCGTTCTCGCTGGAAAGCGCCGCCAGCGCCTCAAGCACGATCCGCTGCGCCAGATAGACCGCTTCGGCGGGCGGGGCGTCGTGCGGTGACTGCACGTAGTAGGCTTGAATCGCGCCGATGACCTGATCGCCGCCAAGCACCGGCAGCACCAACATCGCCCGCGCGCCGACGCACGCTAGATATTCGCGCTCGACCGGGATGTCGTGACGGTCGCCCCAGATCATGACGTGACGACGATTGTTCAGCGCGTGCCGGATGACCGGACGTTCGGAAAGCTGGATGGTCGGCTCGAAGCCGCTGCGCCAGCGCGCCTGCTGCGACCACGCCAGCAGATCGAGACGCCGTTCGCCATCATTCCAGCGGTAGACCTCGGAGTAGCTGACGTTCAGGACGTGGATAAACTGATCGCAGATGGCGGGCAGTGTGCGATCAAACGAGAGCGAGGCGTTGATGGCTTGACTGGCGTCGATCAGCGCCTTGAGTTCGTAGGTACGGCGGATACTCTGCCCATGAACGCGGGCGTTCTCGATGGCAACCGCCGCGTAGGATGCCAAGTTCATGAGCAGGTCGCGGTGGCGTTCGGTGAAAATGTCGTGTTTCTGCTTGTTGTTGACGCCGAGCACGCCGAGCGTCTGCCCTTTGTGGATGATCGGCACGTAAAGCAGCGAATTGACGAAATATTCGGTCTTGACCTTCTGCGGACCGCTGGCTGCCAGCAAGAGCGGCTGCCCGGTCTGGAAGACCGTCCCGGCGATGGTGTCGCGGGTCTTGATGCGAAAGTTGTCCGCGACCTCAAGGTCGATGCCGACTTTCGCCCGCAGATAAAGCTGCCCCGACTGTCCATCTGGCAGCAGGATCATACCTTCTTCGGCGTTGGTCAGATGGCGCGCCGCCGCGACGATGCGGTTCAAGACCTCGGTCAAGTCGAGCACCTCGGTCAGCGAGCGCGCGAGCGCGAACAGGGTCTGAATCTCCTCGTCACGCCAGAAGATAGAAGTGTGCGCGCCAACTGGCGGTGCAGCCTCCTGATCTAGCACAGATTCGCCGGACAGCGCCGGTAGTGCAGGCAAGCGGAGCGCCCGCGCGACTCCGGCACGAAGAGTCTCGACGTCCAAATCAGTGACGACCGTCTCGGCTGCCCAGTCGTCCTCCGGTTCGATGGGCGGCGGCGCATAGATCAGCAGCGGCGGATGCTGCGGCAAACGTGCCAGCGTCACCGCCGTCTGGTCGCCGGTATTGCGATTGACCATCGCCGCATCAATCAGAATCGCCTCAAACAATTCATACTTAAGGCGGTAGAGCACGTCGAGGTGCGAATAAGCCGTGTGAATGGCGAATCCGGCATCGCCCAACCCCAGTCTGATCTGCTGCACGATGTCGTAATTGCCTGTTACCACGAGCAAATTTCGGAATGCCATACGTCGCTCTACCCGGTATCGTCGTTACGACACGTCACACACTTTGATAGGTGATTCGCGCTGAAGTCAACGCTTGCTCAGCCGCTCGCGGCGGCGTTCCAAATCGTCATCGACCGTTTTTCCCGCTGGCGCGGGCTGGTTTGGGGGTTGGCGCTCGGATGTTGCCGGGGGCTGAGCCGCAAGATCATCAGCCGGGGTTTCGGTCGAGGTGGTCGTGTCGGCGCGCGCCGCTACGAGATCGCCCAACGAGGTGATTTTCGCACGCGCATCGCGCAGGACGTTGGCAAGGTCGGGCAGCGGGCTGTTCTCAGCCACGTCGGGGTGCGCACGACGGGCATCCGCAACCGCTGCATCAAGTTCGTTGACGCGCTGGATCAAATCTTCGGTCGAAAGCTGGTGATCGCGCAGGTCGGCTTGGGCGATGGTCACGCGCTGCTGCGCCCGCTGCATGTGCTCGATGGCATAGCGGGCGGCGGCATCGTCCGCGCGGGCGACGGCGGCGTCCGCCTCACGATCCCAGCGCTCGGCTTCGTCCTCGTAGCGCTGAATTCGCGTCTTGATTTCTTCCTCGTAACGTACCGCCTCGTTGATCCGGTCGCGCAGCGTGGTGATCTCGCGGTCAATGCCTTTGCCGAGTCGCTGCGGCTGATCCTCGCCGCCGCTCGCGCCAGTTGCGTCCCGCAAACTCGACTTAACTAACACGTTGAGTTTCTTAAATAGGTCATTCATAACAGTTATTATACAGTTTTCACAGGTTGAGCCGCAACTAACCTTCTCCGCTTGGACTTGCCTCACAGCGACCGTCCCACGCCAGCGCGTAGACCTTCATGTTGCTGGCTCCGGGACCTCCGCTCAGCGCGGCAGTTCCGTGCGTATTGAAGACCTCGCATAAGCGCGGATCGTGCAGATCGCCGCCCGGCACTTGATTGTCCAGCGCCATCAAGTAGCGCACGTCACGCGCCTGCATAAACACCCACAATTCGTCAGGATGCCCGACCAGCGAAATCGCTTCCGGGTCAACCAACCCGGCGATGTCGAGGATCGGGCGGTCGGTGAAGTAGCCAATCGCGCCGATGTCGTGAGTGGCAACCAACTCATCCGGCGGGAGGTTGTCCTTGATCCAGAGCGCCGTCGCGACCATCTCCTGATTGATGATGGCGACGTCCTGCACGTAGGCGCTCAACCCCAACCCGACGGCGAAGACGACGAACAGGACGGCCGCCGTCCCGGTGACGACGCGCACCACCACCCGCCCGATCAGCGACTTGCGCGTCACTTCCAGCAGCCACGCCATGCCGACAACTCCGGCGACGATCAGCGCGGGCAGCGCCGGGATCACGTAGCGCCCGTGCTGGTATTCGAGCGGCAGCGTCACGGCGTAGAGCACGATCAACGCCACGCCCCAGACCGGCAGCAGCAGATACAAGAGCGCGCGGCGGTCGCGCGGGAGCAGGAACAAGTAGGCGATCATGCCGGGGATCAGCAGGATTTGACCGCCTGCCAGCAGCGGACGGGTCACGTTTTCGAGCCGCCAGTACAAGCTCAGTTCGAAGTAAGGCGCGCTTTCCGCCCGTTTAGCGGCAGCGGTGTTGGGGAGCAAGCCGCCGGTCAAGCGATAGTTGTAGATCAGGTAGGGCGCGAGCACGAGCAGCATAGCAGATCAGCGCCGCCCCGCCCCACACGACTAGACGATCCCATGCCATCTTCGGGCGGACGAACAGCAGCGCCAAGCCGATCAAACCGACCAGCATGACCCCTTCCGGGCGCGTCAGGGTCGTCAATCCGGCAGCGATGCCGAAGACCGCACCGCGCAGCGCGACCGACCGGATCGCCAACGAATGCGGATCGAGTTCACGCCACGCCAGCCAGATCAGCAAGAGCGTAAACATGCCGAACAGCATCGTCTCCATGCCGGACGCACCCGCCCAAATCAAGTGCCACGCGCCGACCAGAGCCAGCCCAGCCGCCAGCGGAACGTATTTCTGCCGGGGTGCGAGCCGCGCCGCTAAGCGTGCGCCGATCAAGCCGGTCAGCGCCAGCATCAGCGCGCCTAAGCCGTGCGTCCACCAGCGAAAGGGCACGCCGAGTTTATAGCCCGCCGCCAGCACGACCGTGTACAGCGGCGAGGTCGAGGCGGCACTGGCTTCGCCGGGGCGGTACGCCCAGTCGCCGTAAACGGCGAGATTGCGCCCGTAGGTTTGGTGAATCCAACTATCGTCGAGCGGGAAATCGCCCCCGGCGGCGGCGACGTAGAGCGCGACCAGCAAGACCGCGACCAGCACAATCACAGCATCGTAACGATGGCTAACGGTGGATGGCATAGAGCCTCGCGGAGTCGAAAGGGATCGGCGTCAGGAAGTCAGGTGGTGCAGTAAGCAGCGGACGCATCGGGATGGTCAGCGCTGCCGGATCAGTTTTCACCAGCAGGTAGTCGATCCCGTAGCGCCGCGCCACGTCGAGCAGCACGTCGGGCGCTTCGTTGGGAATCATCGCCCCTCCCATTCCCGTATAGTAATACAATTCCGCCGGTTCATCACTCAAGACGCGGGCATCGGCGGGCAGCTTGGCGCGCAGTTCGGCGTAGATCGCCGGGTCTTGGGGCGTTACACGCCCGTTGACGCCGAGATAGACGCTCAAGCCGAAGGCGAAAGCGACCAATCCGCCGGAAAAGACCGCTTTCGCGGTGCCCACGTTCCAGTGACGGCGACGGCGCGCCACCCACTCGACCGCGTCATCCAAGCCGACCACGCCTAACGCCGCCCAGAACGGGATCAGCGTCGCCGCCGAGTGCAGCAGTCCACCGCGAAAGCCGGGAAACGGGAAGACGAAGGTCATCGCCAGATGCAGACCGAGAGCATACAACCCAAACGGCAGCAGGAAGCCGTCACGCCGCCGACGCCACCAGCCGATCAGCATCAGCGGCGCGAGCACGATCATGCCCTCGACGGCGACGAAGGTCCAGAAGTTGTTGATCACAGCGTCGCGACGCGAGTTGATCAGCGCGGTCAAGCCACCGGATAAAAGCGTCTGCGGGCTGGAGTCGGGTGGGTAGTTGAACAGGTCGTCGTATTGGTCGAACCAGATCGCCTGCGTGCCGCCGAGTGGCAGCGGCGTCCCGATCTCGCGCAGGTTGCGAGCGAAATACGGCAGCATCACGAGGAGGTAGCCGATCAGCAGCGCGGCGAGTGAGATAATGATTATCCGTAGGGGCAAGGCGCGCCGTGCCCCTACAAAAACGAGCAAAAGCGCGGCGACGATGCCGAGCAGCATCCCGTCGGCGCGGGTGAGATGACCGAGAGCCGCAAAGACGCCGACGGCGAACCACAGAGCTAACTCCACCCCCCTCCCCCCTCTCCGTGGGGAGAGGGGGTGAAGGGCAGCCAATTCGACTGATGCCGACATGCGTTTCATGCCGACGCCAATCAGCACCAGACAGAGCGAGCCGATCAGCGCATAGGGGGCAACGGTATCGATCTCGCCCCAGAACTTGACGTAGAAAGGGTTAAGCAGCGTCAGCAGCCCGGCGATCCAAGCATGACGGCGCGACCCGCCCAGCCGCGCGCCCAACCAGAAGCCGACCAACGCCGTCCCCGCGCACATGAGCGCAAAGGGAATCTGCGCGATCATGTAGTCACCGGGCGCGTTGAACAGGATCATGCTGATGGCGGCGATCACGGACGTGAGCGGCATCCAGTAGAGGTGCGAGGGCATCGGCAGATAATCGGGCGCGCCGATGTAGGTCCAGACGTAGGCGTCGGTCAAACCCTGCCCGCTGGCAAGACGAGTCGCCGCGTTGAAGTGGTAGTAGGCATCGGCGTAGCCGGGCGCTTGGATCAGCCGGACGATCACGACCGCGCCAATCAAGGCGACGAGGACAAAGAGAAGGAAGTCACGCCGGGACATAAGGACAAGTGCTTAACGCAAAGGCGCAAAGGTAAGAACCAAGACGCAAAGGGTTTTGTAGGGGCGCACGGCTGTGCGCCCCTCGCCTAACATCGTGGCAGTTGATCATCTTTCCAGCACCGCTTCTTGACGCAGGCGGCGGTAGAGGGCGATGCAGACGCCAATCAAGATGGCGGTGCGCGCCAACACCAGTGTAACGAAGGGCAGCACCAGTGATCCGGTGATGGTGCCGCCGGTATCGCCGGTGCGGATGAACAGGAACGGGTACTCGGCGAAGGTCACCAGCGAGAGCAGCACGACGGTCGTCACGCCGTCACGGGTCGGGAAGCAGAGCAGGATCAGCGGGACGATCTGCGCCAACCACTGCGGACTCCAACCCTGCGCCTGCAAGAAGAAGATCAGCAGCGTGATGGTCACGAAAGCGACCAAGCCGCGCGCGTCGAAGCGCCGCGTCCGCCAAAAGACGAACACGCCGATCAGCGCCGCCGCGCCCAGCCGGACGACGCCGGGGATCGCGGCGGGCTTGCCCACCATCCGCGCGGCATTCGCCGGATCGAGCCGTTCCTGTGGCGCGCCAAAGTTGCCGGTCGAGTAGTTGCCGTCGACCAGCGCCCAGACAGTCTCGTAGGACGACTTGTTGAACTGCGCCGTCAGCGAGGGGGTGGTCATGGCGGCGTTTTGGGCAAATAGGAGCAGGTAGACGACGCCGAAAATGCCGACGGTGATCAGCGAATAACGCAGCGCCGAGCGCAGGTCGCGGAAGCGCCAGATCGCGCCGAGGATCAGCAGCGGCGTGAACTTGATC
Organism: uncultured Chloroflexia bacterium; assembly: GCA_963826685.1. GTDB lineage: Bacteria > Chloroflexota > Anaerolineae > Aggregatilineales > Phototrophicaceae > Flexifilum. The sequence continues at coordinate 40,252 of CAWGYC010000020.1, forward strand.
AGCCCGCCGACCCCCGCGATCACGGCGGAGCGCAGGTCGCGGCGCTCGATCAGCATCGCCAGCGACCAGAGCATAAAAAAGGCGACCAGCGGCTCGAAGTTCCACCAGATCAGCACCAGCGGCGCGAGCGTCACGGCGTAAATCCACGCCAGCGCCATCCCGGTGCCCTCGCCGTAGAGCCGTGACCCGATCCGCCGGACGAGCACGAGATTACCCACGTCGAACGCCAGCATGATCACGCCGAAGATCAACGCGAAGCCGCTGTAGCCGTTGCGTCCGAACAACTGAAAGATGAGGGTATCGAGAAAAGCGGGAATCGGCGGGAACTCGCTCCACCAATCGCGGAACGGCAGCAAGCCCTGCCCCGACAGCGACCCCAATTGGAAGTAGTAGAAGAAATCGCCGCCCGCCGTGACACCGCGCTCGATCCCCTGCGTGAAAAGCGGCTGGTAGACCATCAGCAGCATGACGCGGAAGGTCACGAACAGGATCAACAGCAAGCGGAAGTCGTTGAGCAAGGTCGAAGTTTGGAGCGAGGATGTGGATTGAGATTTCAAAGCTAGCTCACCTTCCGCATCGTCCGTAGGGGCGTTCAATTGAACGCCCACAGTCAGTCACATCACACTTAGCTTGGTTGCCGCACGAAGATCGACGCTAGTGCGTCGGTGTAGACCTCTTGCCAGCCGGGTTCGCCGCGAAGCTGACGCGCCAAGCCGCTGTCCTTCTCGATCAGGACGGTGTTGATGCCGTAGTTGTCGAGCGTCTCGCGCCAGTCGTCGCCGCCGATAGCGGTTTGCAGATATTGGGTCAGGAACGTGTCGCCGTAGAGATCGGTACGCCCGTCGACAAAAACCGGATAATCGGGCGCGGCAAACAGCAAATAGCCGCCCCAGTTGTAGCTGTTGAAGATTTGGCGCGGCGGCTGCTCGCGTTCGATGTACTCGACCGCCGCGACCGGCAGCGCCTCACGCATGGCGGTATCGACCAGCTTGGGCGAGAGCACCACTGCGACTTTCAGCAGCGCGCCGAGCAGCACGACGGTCACCAAAACCAGATTGAGCCGCGCCATGCCGGGCGTGACCCGCTGGACGGATTTCAGCGTCCAGCCGCGCTCGGTCAGCACTGAGTCGAGATGATAGGTCAGCACCGGGGTCGCGGCGACCGCGAAGACGGCGATGTTGCGCCCCGCCAGCAGCGCCATGAAGGCCGTCCCGCTGACGAGGACGAAATCCGTCCAATTCAGGCGGCGTTTGCTCGCGCCCGCCGCGCCCAGCACGCCCAGCAGCAGGAAGATAAAGCCCCACGTCTCGCGCCCCTGAAAATTGGGCGAGTTCCATTCCTGAATGAAATTCCGCAGCGCGCCGATGCCGACCGTCTGGAAGGGCACGAGCAGCATTTGCAGCCCGTAGGGATTGATCACCAGCGCCGCCGCCGAGATCAGTCCGACGACGATCAGCTTGCGGATTTGCTTCCACGACAAATACTCGCCCGCCGGACTGAAGAGTCTGCCGAGGATTTCTCCGGCGATCACGCCGCCCATGAAGATGAAGCCAATCGAGAACCCGGCGTGCAAATTGCCCCAGACCGCCATGATGACGGGGATCAGCCAGAGGCGGTCAATCTGCTTTGCGCCGGTAGAGGTAGAGCAGATAGAGCACGACCGCGCTGAGTAGAAACGAGAACATCTGCGGGCGCGGCGACCAGAAAACCGCCGCCGCCGCCGAGCCGAGGATCAGGGCGAAGGCGCGCAGATAGGGACTGCCCTCGCACATCTTGTAGACGAAATACATCCCGGCAGTCGCCAGCGACGCCATGAAGATCGACAAACCCGCCGCCCCACCGATCTGCCACGCGGCGTACAAGACGATCTGCGACCCCCAACTATGGTTGATCCACGTCTCGCCCACCTTGGTGAACGAGAACGGATCGGCGTAGATCATGCCGTGTGTCAGCGTGTACTCGCCGCTGCGGATGTGCCACCACGTATCGGTATCGACCGGGACGCGCGCCGCCAGCGCGAAGATCAGCGCGAACAGGATGATGGTCATCGAGCGTTCGATGGTCAGGCGGCGCAGATTCATGCCTACACTCCGCTCATGCTGACGACCTTGCCCACCGTCCGCAGCATGATGTTGAGGTCGAGGATCAGCGATTGGTGGCGAATGTAGTAGAGGTCGTATTGCAGCTTGATCAGCGCATCGTCATCATTCGAGCCATAGTCGTAGCGTACTTGCGCCCAGCCAGTCAAGCCGGGGCGGACGATCAAGCGGGTGCGGTAGAAGGGAATCTTCTCCTGCAAGCGGGCGACGTGTTCGGGGCGCTCCGGTCGGGGACCGATCATGCTCATCTCCCCGCGCAGCACATTGATCAACTGCGGCACTTCGTCGAGCCGGGTCTTGCGGAAGAAACGCCCGACCCGCGTCACGCGCGGATCGCCCTCGTGCGAGAAGACCGCGCCGGTCTCAGCTTCGGCGTCAGGGATCATCGAGCGCAGTTTGTAGACTTTATAGATGCCTCCGTTACGCCCGACGCGATCCTGAGTGTAGAACACGCTGCCGCGCGAATCGAGCCGCTGGATCAAGGCGATGAAAGGCAGCAAGACAGCGAAACATGCCAACCCCAGCGCCGCGATCACGAGGTCGGTGCCGCGCTTGACCATCGGGTAAGGGGCAAAAGCGCCGTCGGCATTCTTGACCGGCAGCAGGACGACCGCCCAGTCGCTGTTGACGTGCTCGACCGGGACGCGCCCGGTGATGCCCTCGTAGACCAGCGTCATCGGCGCAATCGTGATCCCGTGCTCGTAAGCGTCCATCAACGCTTGGAAGGTCTCGACCGGCAGATCGTGGCTGGCGGTGATAATCACCTCGCTGATGCGATCCCGGCGGGCGAAGTTCATCAAGTCGCGCCCGGTACCAAGCACCGGAACACCGTCAAAGACCTGCCCGACCTCCTCCGGCTTGGTGGCAATGATGCCGCGAACGTCATATTCGTCGGGGGCGAAGGCGCGCAGCGCGTCGAGCATCGTTTCCGCCGCCCAATCCGTGCCGACGATCAGCATCCGGCGCGGCTGATAGACCCAACCGGCGAGAAACGGACGCGCCATCCGCCACGCGCTGATCAAGATGAACGAGGCTACACCGTAATAGAGGATGAACAAGCGCGGCAGCGCCAGTGGCGGCGAGATGAAGAAGACCGCGACGTAAATGACCCACGTCTGCGCGGTGATCACGATCAGACGGCGCATCGTCCGGCGGCGGCGCGCCGAAAGCGATAGGTCGTAAAAGTCGTTGGCGCTCGCCAACAGCACCCAGAGCAGCACCAAACCGACGAACCAACCGCTCTGCGACAGCACGAAGTCCAACGTAAACGGCATGTGGGCGACAATCGTCCAAATCCGCAGCGAGATCAGCACCGAGAAGATCACCGCCACGATGTCGCCCGCCGCGATCAACACGCGGCGTTCGGAAATTTGAAGCTGAGGTCGGCGTCGTGGCGAAGGGGAAAAGAACATACTCAAGCCCCCAGACGGTAGAGCAGCAGCGCCAAGAGCAGGCTGATCACGCTGACGAGCGCGCCGGGCAGCAGCCAGCCCGGTTGGTAGTCAAAGCGGATTTCGTGCAGCCCGGCGTCGACCTGTATGGCGCGGAAATTCAAGTTAGCGCGGAAGATCGGCGTTTCGACGCCGTCGACCGTCGCCACCCAGCCGGGATAGTCGGTGTCGGCGACGACGAGCCAGCTATCACGCGGCGCGTCAACCATCAGCGTGAGCGAGTTGCCCTCGTCCGACGTGACGGCGACGTCCCCGGCGACGGGCTGCGGCGCGGCGCAGTCGCCGACGCCGAGCATCTGGAGCTGTCCTAACGGCTGCCACGCCGGATCGACCAGCGCAGCTTTGAGCGAGTCCTCATCCTCGTGCCAGCAGACGGCAGCCAGCAGCCACGCCCGCGCCGCCGGTTTATCGAGCGGCTGCAAGTCCGGGATGTAGGTCGCGCCGACGCCCGCCGCTTGCAGCAGCGCCGCCGATGCCTCCGGGTGCGCCTCAATCAAGTCGAGATAGTCGGCAAAATGCCCGACCAGCAGCGGATCGAAGTTGTTGAGCAGCGGCAGGCGGTCGATCAGGTTGAGGTTAGGCAGCTCGCTCACGCGCAGGTCGCGCCATTGATCAGCCGCGACTGTGTAATTCTTGAAGGGGAAATAATGCTCGAACTTGACGTTTTCCTCGGCGGCAGCCGTCCAATAGGCGCGCGCCGGGGTCGTATCCGACGGCACGGGATCGAAGAATGTCGCCGGGATCGCCGGGTTCAAGCCCCACCCCGCCCAGACCAGATCGGCAGCGACGGCGACCAGCACGATCAACCCCCAACGGCGCTGCGCGGCGGTATCCGGCTGGGGCTGCGCCAGCGTCAGCCCGCCCGCCAGCACGCCGAGCACGCCGAGGGCGAAGGCAGCGTGTTCCAGCAGCGGCAGCGCGGGCGAATCGCCGTTAACCATGAACGGCGCGAGCACCGCCAGCAGCGCCGCGACCCCGCAGGCAAAGGTCGCCCGGATCGTCCAGCGGCGCAGGCGAGCACCCCGCGCCCAAACCGTCACGCCGATGCCAGCAAGGGCGCTAAAGCCGGTGACCGTCCACAAATGCCAGCGTTCCGGCGCTTGAAATAGATTGAAAGTCGGCACGTTCTGGTAGAGGAACGGAAAGATCGGCGTATTGATGCCGAGCGCGAAGACGAAGCCGACGATCACGACAATCAGCCAGAAGAGAGTCGTCGCATAAATCGCCGGGCGATCCGGGTCGCGCCAGCGGACGATCCGCCCGATCACCGCCGCCAGCGCCGCGATCAGCGGGATGACGCCGACGTAAACCGCGTCCTCGAAGAAGGCGCGCGGCAGCAGATAGGACGCATCGGCGGGCGTGCCGAAGACGTTGGGCGCGAACAGGTTGAGCACACTGGCGGGCGCATAGCTGTAATTCATGGCGAAGTCGAAAGCGACGCCGCCCGCCCGCTGCGACTGCGACAGCAGTTCAGCGGTCGCCATCAACTGCAACCCGGCAATACCTCCACCAAGCAGCAGACAGCCAGCGACTCCAATCAAGCGCAGCCAGCGAAACGGGCGGTGAGTCAGCGTCCAGTAGAGGGCGAAGGCACCGACCAGCAGCAGACTGTACCACGCGGTTTGGGCGTGCCCAGCCAGCAGCAGCAGCGCCGCGAAAATCGCCAGCAAGCCCGCGCTGCGTGGTCGCCCGCCGTCGAGCAGCCGGAGCGCCGCCCACAACATCCAAGGCAGCCACGCCGCCGTCTGAATCATCGGGTAAGTGCCGGTGCGAGCAACCAGATAGGCGGATAAGCCGAACGCCAGCGCGCTCACGCCACTGCCGAGTGTCGAAGCGCCCAAGCGCCCCACGAACCGCCACATCCCCCACCCGGCGATGAACAGATGCAGCACTGCGACGAGGCTCATCGTCTGCGCCAGCGGCAGCACGAAGCCGATCCAGCTCAAGGGATAGAGCAGCGACGATTGATAATTGGCAAAGAGCGGCGCACCCGCGCCGTTGAGCGAATTCCAGAGCGGGAGATGCCCGGCGCGTAAGGCGTCGAAGGCATATTCGCGCCAAGGATAGAATTGGAGCGCAGGCAGACCCCAAAACAGGACATCCCCCAACAGGAGTTGATAGAACAGAACCGCCAGCGCCACCGCGAGGATCAGCAATGGTAAGCGAGAATAGAGCCGCATCAATGCCTGACTTTCATTAGGGCGACCCCCAGCGGGGCGACCACCAGCAGCAGGGTCACGCCGGAAACCAGCGCGGCGATCAGCGTCAGTTGGTTGAGCGCGGCGACAGTCGCGGCAGCAGGCAAATCCTGCCAGCCGCTCGCCCACGCCGGAACCTCGCCGAAATCCGTTGTCAGCGCCGGATCACGGTTGGCGTAGACGTAAACGCCGCCCACCTGATCGACCAGTTCGAGCGCTGACTCGCTTAGGGGATAGGCTGAGACGACGTGAGTCACACCCCACTCGCCGAGGATCGCCGTATCGGGGACAGCAGTTTGGTTCGCGGTCGCCGGATCGTCGCCCTGCATCCCAATTAGCGGCGGCAGAGTCACGCTGTAGCCCGACGCGGTGATTCCCCCGCCCTGCTCGACCGCCGTCGCGATCCCGCTCAACTGAAATGGATCGATCCCGCCGAACAGGCGCAGATGATAATCCTCAGCAACCTGCTGCTGCAAACTGTAGGTCGGCGAATAAACGCGATCCGCGCCCAAATCGATCAAGCGTTCGGCAAGCTGCCCTTGATCGGGCGGCAGCCACGACGACTGATCGCGCCACTCCAGCCAGCCCGCGCCGATGATCGCCAAGTCGGCGAAAACGACCGCGATCAGCGCCAGCGCCAGCCGATCCCCGCGCAGCCGATCTGCCAGCAGCAGGATCACACCCAAACCGCCCCCGCCGATCAGGATTGACCAGCCGTTGATCGTCGGAACACGCAGTATCATGTAACCGCCGATCAACAGCGCCGCAATCGTCCCGGCGAAGGCAATCAATTTGCCGCGCCGCCAGCGACGGTCGATCAACCACTGCGCGCCGTAACCCGCCAGCAGAGGCGCGATCAAGGCGACGACGAACCACGCTCGCGAGGGCACGCGAAACCAGAGCAGCGCCGGGATCAGCTTGACCAGCGCGACCAAAACGGCGTGTTGATACCGAGTGCGTAGAGCGCCGCGATCCCCGCAGCCGCAGCCCAAAACCAACGCCGCGCCGCGATCACGCCGATCAACGCCAGCGCCAAAACCGCCAAGCCGACCGCCGTCAGCGTCTCGATATTCCCACCCTGCGCGGGCAAAAGCAACCCGATCCACTGGGCAGGCTGAAGCGAGAAAATCCCGGCGTCGGTGGGCGTGATCGCCCCTCGGCTGAGGTAGGGCTGCCAGCCGAGCAGCGGCAGCGTGAGCGAGAGCGTCAGCAGCACGATCAGCAGCAGCGCCGCGGCGAACCGCCACAGCCGTCGTAACCGCCGCAGCCGGATCGCCTCGTAGAGCGCGTATGGTCCCGCCAGCGCGTAGGCGAACAGGCTCAGGCGCACGTCCGCCAGCAGAATCAAGCCGCCGAACAGGGCGACCCAAAGCACATCCCGTAGGGGCATGGCGCGCCATGCCCCTACACCATGATCCGCGCTGATAACTCGCCCAACCGACCACATCAGGAAGGGAAACCACGCCAGCGCATAGAGCAGATCGAGATGCCCCGCGCCCGTGTGCCCAATAGCGCGCGGCGAGAGCGCGTAAGCCAACGCGCTGATCCCCGCTGCCCACTCGCCCAAGCCGAGCGAGCGCGCCCAAATCCACATCCCTGCCCCGGCGATCAACAGGTGCAGCGCGATCATAAAATCAAGGTGGAAGACGGGCGGCAGCAGCAGCGCGATCCATTGCAGCGGGTACGCCGTCTTGTTGAGCGGATCAGCGGCGAATGGTTGTCCTGCCATAATCGTGTCGCGCCAGAGCGGGAACGTATGCTGCTCAAGCACGGACTCGCGCAAGAACTGCGCGGCGGGCAGGTGAGACGTCACCGCGTCGGAGAAAGACGCGCCGGGATTATAAGGCAGCGCGCCCGGACGAAAGCCGGTCGCCAGTAAAAAAGCGACGCCAAGCCCGACGATTAGCAGCCTAACGCGCATATACTCGAACGCTGCCGAACTGCTGCACGAGCCGCAGCGAATTCACGCAAGCGCCTGCACCCAGTTTCGCTTCTTCGGGACCGTAAATCACGTAACGGACGTGATATTGATCGAGCAGCGTGGCACAGTCGCCCGTAGCGGCATACCAATCAACGACGGCTTGCTGCTTGACGGCGGCGTCAAGCGTCTCGTAGGGATGACCATAGACGACGCGCGCGCCGCTCCAGCCCGGAATCCAGATGCTCGCCAGCGGCGACGCCAGTACCACGTCATCCGACGAGGTATGCCCGCTGAGCCAGTTGTCGTAAACAATGGCGTAGTCACGCTCAAGGAAGATGCCGACCGCTCGCTGGGGTTCTCCGGTGATGGCGGGCAGCACCGGCAGGAACAGCATCAATATCTGACTGATGCAGATCAGCGGGATAAAGACCGCGAACACGTAGGCGCGCCAGCGCCGGTTGATGTGCGGCAGCCAGACGTCCTCAATAGCGCGAGTCGCAAAGTAGGCAATCGGGATCATCAGCGCGACGGCAAAGCGGCGCTGGACGTTGAACGGCAGATACATGGCGATCACGGCGGCGACGAGCCAAAGCAGGAACAGCCGGTCGCCATCCCGCTCGAAGCGCCGGATCGCCCGGTAAATCCCCGGCAGCGCCACCAGCAGCGGAATCCCGAAGCCGAAAACCAGCAGCAGCGGCGGCGGCGAAGGCGTCACGTTCTGCTGATTCCATTCCGCCATCGCCGGATTGTAGAGCACCGTCATCAGGTAATAGACGGCTATCGGGATCGCCGGGATGATCACTGCCAGCGCCCAGCGGACGAGGCGGCGCGGCAGCCGTCGATTCTGCCACCAGATGATAGCCACGTAGAAGCTGATCGCCGCGCCAATTGGCACGAGCGCCTGCGGGTAAAGCAGCGCCAGCGCCACGCTCAAGAGTGAGGCGAGCGGCCAAGACGAGTCAACCGACGGGTCCAAATCCGCACCCGGTCGGTAAGCCATGACGAACAGCGCCGCCAGCAGCGCCAAACAAGCGATGGTCAGCGGGAAATGGACGTTCATGAAGGTGCTGTAAAACGGGAAAGCTTCTGGAATCGCAAAATCGGGCAACTGCTCGGTCTGCAACAGCGGCGCGACCAGCCAGCCCAATCCTGCGCCCAACACAGCGATGCTGAAGAAAACTCGGCGCGAGCGGATGCGCGTCCAGATTGACGCCCCTAACTGGTAGATGGCGACGTACATGAACAGCGCCGCCCCGACGCGGGCGACGTGGAACATCACTATCGGCGGCAGCGTGATCAAGCGCGCCAGATGTCCAAGCAGCAGGTAGATCACCTGAATGAAAGCGCCGCTGTGCTGCTCCGGCGTATGCTGGAAGAAGACCAGCCAACTCCCATCGTAGCCGAGTCGCATTTTCGAGATGTAGGTCGCGCCGTCTTGGTAATTATGGAGCGCGCCCATAAACTGCCAGTCGGACGTCCCCCTCAGCGCCACCCAGAGCAGCGGCGAAAATGCGAACAGCACCAAAGCGCTGCCGATCAGAATCACCCAACGCCACTCCGCAGCCGAAATATGAACCGTCTGTCGTGATTGCATCGAGCTTATCCTGAAGTATGGTACGGCGGGATTATCCCACGTTTGCGGCATTGCCCCCCCTCCCAACAACTATAGCGCATTGGTGCACACCTTCGCAGTGCTTCTATTGTAAACGCTTGTTGTGTAGAAAAGGTCTCAAGGAATTGGACGAAAATCGACAAAATCAATGCGGAATGCGGTAGAGTTTCCATACAATGTGGTTAAGACGGGAATCTAGCCAGCGGGGATCGACGGATGGGCTTTGACGCTGAGAACTTCGGATTAGGACTGGTCGCGGGTTGGGTCACCGCCTATGGAGTCTACCGGGCGCGCCACATGATTCGGGCGACGCTTGATTCGGTCGGCAAGGGCGCGGAGACGGTGCAGAACTCGGCGACGCGCAGCGCTGACAGCCGCTATATCAGCGACTTGATCGAGCAGTGCGAAACGTCTCATCTCGCCGGAAAGTACGTCAAGCTGAGCGAGATCGTCATCGAGCCGCGCTTTCTGCCCACGCCGGAATTCGCCGTGCCGCCAGATAACGAGGTCGTCCGCAGCGTCTATCACGTCGTCCCCGACGTGCCCGATCACCCTTATTTGGAAGCGCCGTTCAACGTCGAAACGCTGTCGATCACCGAGTTGGGCGAAGGTGCGACGGCGCTGGCGCTGCTCGGCGTCCCCGGCAGCGGGCGGACGACCGCGCTGCTCTCGATTGCGCTCCACAGCCTCGGCAGAGTGCGGTTCGTGCCGCCGCCGGACAAAGTGCAGGAGCGCCTCGACGCCGAAGAAGCGAAGCTGGAAGAAAAAGAACGCGCCGTTCGCGTGCAGGAACGGATCGTCATGCAGCAGCGCGCTAAGGAACGGCTCGCCAACGAGGTCGGCATGGTGTTCGACGCCGACGCCGAAAATGAAGATCAGGACGCGATCCCGATCTTCAACCGCCTCATGCCGGTCTACGTCCACTTCGTCGACCTGATGGCAGCGGCTGCCGAAATGGGATCGGAAGCCGATCCCGCCGAACAAGTCGTGCGGGCAGTGCAGGATACGGTCAAGCGCGTGACCGCCAGCACGATCCCGCGTAATTTGTACAAGCGGCTGAACCGTGGACAAATCCTGATGCTGATCGACGGCTACGACGATCTCCCCGAAAGCGAACGCCTCCCTGCGCTGGCGTGGTTGAAAGCCTTCCTTGAGCAGTACCGCCAGAATTTCGTGATTGTCGCCGGTCCCGCGACGGGCTACGGACACCTGCTGAACCTCGGTTTGACGCCGGTCTTCATGCGCCCTTGGAGCGACCTCGACGTGCAGCGCGCCGCCGAACGCTGGGCGGGCGCATGGGGGCAGATCGGCAAGAAGCGACGCAAAGCCGCCACCCCTGAGTGACGAGGTAATCGAACGGGCAACCATCAACGCGCGGGCGCTGACCCCGCTGGAAACGACGCTCAAAATCTGGGCAACTTACGCCGAGGACACCGAAATCCCCGGCGTCGAGGGCTGGATTCGCGCCTTCTACAAGCGACACGTCGCCAACGCCGAAGACCTCCTAACGCAAATGGCGCAGATGGCGGCATTACAGCTTGACGAAGGCTTCATCAACACGACACGCCTGCAAACGCTGGCAATCGGCGGCGACTCGGTCGCGGTCGCCAACACCGACGTCGACACCGACGAAGCAAACGGCGATCAAGACGCGACGACCGACGCGAGCGCTCAGGAAAAACGCGACAAAAAGAAAGCCGACTCGGAGACGACCAGCACTCAAGGCAAGCTGCTCGGTATGCTACGCCGGAGTGGACTGCTGACGCGACATCGCGGCGACCGCTACCAGTTCCGCCACCCGCTGCTGGCTGCTTATCTCGCCAGCCTGATGCTGAAGGACGTCACGCCGGAAACGCTCAGCGAAAAGGCGGCGCTTCCGGCGTGGCGCGATGCCATCGCCTACGCCGCGCTCAATCGTCCGCTCGATTCACTGGTCGCCGAGCGGATGCACGGCACCCCGGACTTGGCGCTCAACCGGCTCGTCGAGATGGCGCGCTGGCTCTATTATGCGGACGTGAACGTCGTGTGGCGTGGCACGGTGCTCAATACGCTGGGCACACAGTTGATCCTCCCCAGCCAGTATCCGCTGATCCGCGAGCGCGTCACCGCCGCGCTGATCGATGCGCGCGACAAAAACGTGGTGCTGATCTTCCGCAAAGCAGCGCGTAACGCCGACCCGGACGTGCGCCGCCTCGCCTGCCTCGGCATGGGCGCGGTCGGCGATCCCGAAGCGCTGCGCGACCTGACTCCCCTGCTCAACGATCAGGACAGCAACGTGCAGCTCGCCGCCGGGATGGCGCTGGGCGCGATTGGCACCGACGACGCGCTGCAAGCGATGATCACCGCGCTGACCGGGGGCGCGGAGCAGCTTCGGCAGGCGATGGCGGAAGCGCTCGCCGCGATGCCGGAAGAAGGCTATCCGACCCTGTACGAAGCGGTCACACACGAGGACTTTTTGCTGCGCCGCGCCGCGATTTTCGGGCTGCGCCGCCTGCGGACGACGTGGGCGCTGGTCGCCATTTACCGCGCCTTCCTCGAAGACGAGCAGTGGTACGTCCGCTCCGCCGCACAGCAGGCATTTCAAGAACTGACTTACGGGCGCACCGAGAGTCTGACCAGTCCGTATCCGAAGGTCGAGGAAATCGAGTGGCTGCAAGTATGGGCGGCGCGGCGCGGCGATAATCTGCCGGTCGGCGACGGTGCGAACCAAATGCTGCTCAAAGCGCTGGTCGAAGGCGAAGCGCCAATCCGCACGCTAGCAGCGCTCAACTTGGGACAGTTGGGAATGGTCGATACGATTCGCGCGCTCTATTCGGCGCTGCGCGACGGGCGCGAGGAAGTCCGCACGGCGGCGCACCGGGCGCTCGCCGACCTCGAAGTACAAATCGGCGAAGAACTCCCGTCAGCGGTCTAGACCTCGCAGGGGTGGTGAAAACGCGGTAAAGTTTTGGAATTGAGAACCGTTTTCAGCGGGGCGCACGGCGGTGCGCCCCTACAGTGATAGCGCACTTGAATGTATCCCCATGACGTGTCACAAATGACTCAATACGACTTTCGCCCGTTGAAACTGAGCGAACTCGACGCCGCCTACGCGATCCTCGAAGAAGTCACCCAATGGCTGCTCAATCAAGGGGTGCGCCAATGGCTCCAGCCGCTGCCTTACGAGACCTACCGGGAGCGCCAACAGCGAGGGGACAACTTCGGCTTGTTCGCAGACGGCGACCTCGCGGCGGTCGTCTCGCTGCTGGATGATCGCCCCGGTTATTGGGAAGCTCACCTGCCAAAGACGCGCTTCAAGTGGCTGGCGACGCTGGCATCAGCGCGGCGCTACAAGGGGCAAAATCTGGGACAGCTTGTGATCGAGCAAGCAGAGGAATATCTGGCGAACGCGGGCTTCAAGCAAATTTATCTGGACTGCATTTACGGCAATGGGACACTGCCCAAATATTACGTGCTGCTCGGCTTCGAGCAGGTCGCGCGGGCAGACTTGACTTTCCCTTTCGGGACGTTCGACAGCGTGCTGATGCGAAAACACCTCGACGTGCGGTTGTGAACTGATTAAAACCAAAGTAGGGGCGCAGCGCGCTGCGCCCCTACGATAACATTCGATAACTTACTTCAGGTGGGCGTTTAAGTCGCGGGTTCAGCCGTCATTTCGGCGGTGGGTTCTACGGTCGGCTCCTCGGTCGGGAAGCCGGGCGGAAGCTGTTCGTTTTCGGCGGCGCAGGCGACCACGCGATCAAAATCGGCGTGCATGATGTAGGTTTGATCGCCCACTTGTAAGAGAATGCGATAACCGAGCGTTTGCTGGGGTACGGGCGTGCTGTTGGACGGCGGGCAGTTGAGCGTGCTGTCGGTCCACTCGACCGGAACCACGTCGATCAAGCGGACGCGACTGGTCGGCAAGTCGAGGTCGCCCGCGATCATCTGCTGAGCCTTCTCGACCAATACTGCCGCTACCGGGTCGGTTAAGACCTGCGCGGCGCCGCTCGCGGGCGGTATCGTGGCGGGACCAACGTCTTCAGGCGCAGACAGATCGCCCGGAGTTGCGGTGGGGGGCGCCGTCGTCGGCGTGAGAGTCGCCGTCACCGGAATGAGGGTCAGAGTCGGGACAGCGGTTTCCGCCACAGCGGTCGGTGCGCACGCGGCGACGGTGAAAAGCAGCAGAAGGATCAAGCAACGAGCGTTCAACGGCCGCCGATCATCGCCTCCACTTGGTCAATCGTGACGCCTTCGATACTCACGATCTTCTCGCGCCCGCTAGCACCGGCGACGATTTCGAGTGCCGTCGTCGGGATGTCGAGACGTGCTGCCAGAAAATCGATCAATTCTTGATTCGCCGCAGGATCGCCCGCCGGGGATGCCATCAAGCGCACCTTGAGCACGCCGTCATCCTGCACGCCGACGATTTCGGTTTTTTCCGCTTGCGTGACGACGCGAATATTCAACGCTGCGCCGCCTCTAGCATCGGTTATCTCGAATCTGCGGTTTGCGGTCATCATGCCTGTGCCTCGCCTAACTTTTCAATCAGTCGGATTACAGACATGGTATCATGCGCTTGAAACAGGCACAAGCGATTTACCCCTAAGAAGCTGTGAAAAATTTCCTTAGAAAACCCGCCGATTAGAACAGCAGGCGAATCAGCACGGTGATGATCAGGAAGACGACCAGCGGGCTGAAGTCGACCATGCCCGTCTGCGGCAGCAGATCGCGCACCGGCTTGAGGATCGGCTCGGTGATGTCGTAAATGAAGCGGATGATCGGGTTGCTGCGGTCAAAATTGGGGAACCAACTCAACAGAACCCGTGCCAACAGGATGAATTCGAACAGCGTCAGGATGTAATAGATGATGATCATGCCCGTTACACTCTCTCTCTTTTCCCAAAGATCGCGCGTCCAACCCGAATCAGCGTCGCGCCCTCTTCAACAGCTACCGGATAATCGTCCGTCATGCCCATGCTGAGATCGGGCAGCGGAAGGTGCAGCAACTCCGCCAACGTCGCGCGCAGCGCCGCCAAACTTGCAAAGACCGGGCGGGCAGCTTCCGCGTCGGCGACGATGGGCGCCATCGTCATCAAGCCGCGCAGATGCAGCCCCGGCAGCACGGCGATCTGAGCGGCGTCTTGCTGAAGCTGATCCCGCAGCGCCGGATCAGACTCCCAAGCGTTCGCCGCGAAGCCCGCCTTGCTCGCCTCGCCGGAGACGTTGATTTCGAGCAGGACATCCAGCCGCGCGCCCTGCTCGACCGCAGCGCCGGAAAGTTTCTCCGCCAGCCTGACGGTATCGACCGAATGCACCACCTGAAACAGCGGCGGGATCGTCTTTGCCTTGCGGCTCTGCACGTGCCCGATCATGTGCCAGAAGATCCGCTGATCCGCCAGCGCTTGGTCAGCGAAAGCTGACACAACTGCCGGAATCTTCGTCTCTGCTTCTTCTACGCGGTTTTCGCCGAAATGTTGCACGCCCGCCGCCACTGCCTCCAAGACGCACGCCGCCGGATGGGTTTTGCTGACCGCAACCAGCGTCACATCCGCTGGGTCGCGCCCTGCGCGCGCGCAGGCGTCCGCGACTTGATCGCGGACGCGATCCAGATTATCCGCAATCTCAGTCATGCTAGACACAACACCGCACCAAACCGCCCGGTGCGTCCCTGCTCCGCTCGATGCGAGAAGAAAACATCGGTATGCTCGGCGGTGCAAATCCCGGCGACTTCGATCTGCTCGACGCCCGCCCGCTCCAAGTCGAGGCGGTTCGCCGACCACAAGTCGAGATACGCCGTGCCGTCCGCCGGATCGCGCCGGATCAAGCCTTCAGTCGTCCCGAAGTGATCGGCGACCGCCGCGACCACTTCTTCGCCCACTTGATAGCGGTCGGGTCCGATGCTCGGTCCAATCCCCGCTTGAATGTCCGCCGGACGCGAGCCGTAGCTCCGCGCCATCGCTTGGACG
The DNA here is from genome assembly GCA_963826685.1 of uncultured Chloroflexia bacterium. Taxonomy (GTDB): domain Bacteria; phylum Chloroflexota; class Anaerolineae; order Aggregatilineales; family Phototrophicaceae; genus Flexifilum. The sequence goes on from CAWGYC010000020.1 coordinate 55,481, forward strand.
ACCTTCGCGCCGATGCCCTGCACTGTTCCGCGCCAACCGGCGTGTGCCATCGCGATCACGCCGCGCACGGGATCGTGAAAGAGGATCGGCGTGCAGTCGGCAAAACGCATCGACAGCGCCGTGCCCACGCGGTCGGTCATCATCGCATCCGCACACGCCAACCAGCGCCGCCCGCGCACCGGCGCATCGGCGATCACGACGTCAGCGCTGTGAACCTGCCAAACGCCGCAGACCCGTGCCTCGTCAACGCCGAGCGCCGCATACATCCGCTCGTGATTACAGCGCACCGCACGCGGATCGTCGCCGACGTTGCCGCCCAAGTTGAGCGAGGCGAACGGCGCCGCGCTCACGCCCCCCTTGCGCGTGAACACGCCATGCTTAAGCTGCCGCCAAATGGCAAAGCGGTAATATGCCAACCCGTCTTGAGCGATCAGTTCCAAGTCGCCCTCCAGTGAGCGGATTATACCGTAGCTTAAGATTAAAAAGGTATACTGGACGGTGAATATAGAGTTATACTGTGTAAATTATTGCTATCGTCGCTGAACAGACCCCAGATACTCTGAATAGAAAGGAGGCGCGGTAAGCTGACCGGACGGACAGCCCTTAACCGCCATGAGTGCTCATGACCGACACTAGAGAGCGCCGCACTTCCAATATGATTTCCGTCCTGATCGTCGACGATCATCCCCTGTTCCGCGATGGATTGCAGAAAGCATTGGAACTCGAAGACGACCTCGAAATCGTTGGGCAGTGTGCTGACGGGGAACAAGCGCTACAAGCGGCAGCCCACTTACAACCGGACGTTGTTCTGCTTGATATTAATCTTCCTTTAATCAATGGTTTGCAGGTCGCACGACACTTAAAGGCAGAGCGCAGTAGCACCGCCGTCGTCGTCCTAACCGCCTATCACGACGACGAGCAGGTACTTCATGCCATGCGTGCCGGGGCATCCGCCTACTGCCCCAAAGACATCATGGCAGACGATTTGATCGACATCATTCGCAGCGTCGCCGAAGGCTATTTCGTGATCGGCACTTTGCGCATGAACAGCAGCGAACTGCAAAGCTGGATCAGCGCAAACGTCGAGGCGATCAGCGGTCCCTACATCGTCGACCCGGACGAACATTACATCCCGCTCAGCCCGCGCGAACTGGAAATCTTGCAGTTCGTCACCAACGGCTTGAGCAACAAAGAAATCGCCATTCGGCTGCAAATCAGCCAGCAGACCGTCAAGAATCACATGACATCCATTCTCAAGAAGTTAAACGTCCAAGATCGCACCCAAGCTGCCGTCACTGCGCTGCGGCACGGTTGGGTACGCATTCATAACCGAGGATAGAGCTAATGGTAGATCGAGAATTCCACGCCGACTCCCGATCCAGAGACGAACTCATCGACTCGCTGACGCAAGAAATGAAGCGGATTCGAGACAAGCTCAACGAGTTCAAGATTCAGGTCGACCAGACGCAGTTAGTGGTTGACCGCGAACAGCAGCGCAACAACGACGTCTTCACCGAACTGCGAACGGTGCAGGACAACATCGAGACGGTGCCACGCCAAGACATCCGCACCAAGTACGACGAAGCTATCGAGGCGCGTTTCCGGCTGACGACGATGCGCGGTCAATTGGAGAAATTCATCAGCACGCGCGATCAACTGGAGCAGGAGCAAACGCTGCTGCGGGAGATGCTCCAACGCTTGCAGGGCGTGGATATGCTGCCGACGCCGGCGACCGCCGACGACGGCAAAGACAGCGGCAAGGGCACGATGAACATCGTCCGCATCATTCAGGCGCAAGAGGAAGAACGCCAACGCCTCGCCCGCCAGATGCACGACGGCCCGGCGCAATCGCTGACCAACTTCATCTTGCAGGCGGAAATCTGCCAGCGGTTGTTCGACCGCAATCCCGCCCGCGCCGCCGAAGAACTCGACAATCTCAAGACGGTCGCCAGCGTGACGTTCCAGAAGGTGCGCGAGTTCATCTTCGACCTGCGCCCGATGATGCTCGACGACCTCGGCGTGGTGCCGACCGTCCGCCGCTACGTCAATTCATTCCGCGAGAAGAACGACATCGACGTGAAGCTGGACATCTTCGGAGACGAGCGCCGTCTGGCAACGCACCGGGAGGTGATGATCTTCCGGGGCATCCAAGAACTGATGGCGATGGCGCGCGACTACGCCAACTCGACGACGATCACGATCCGGTTGGAGATCGGCAACACGGTGGTGAAAATCTCCGTCGACGACAACGGGCGTGGGTTCGACGCCGAAGCCGCCTTAAACGGCGAAGAAGGCTATCAAGACCCGCGCGTGCAGAGCTTGATCACGCTCAAGGAAAAGTACGAGTTGATTCGCGGCACGATGACGATCATGAGCAGCGAGTCCGAAGGGACGTCGGTGCGCATTGAACTGCCGGTCAACGACTGAAGCATTAAGACACGTGCGGGATTTTCTCGTCGCTACAGGACAATCTACCTGTTTGCGATTTAGCGTTCATCGCTTACACTAAATTAAGAAAACAAGCGCGTTAATTTATCTTTTGTCCGAAACTGCCGCTTGTGGTGGAGGACAGCGTTCATTCGGAGGTATTCATGGGACGTTTGCGCATATTCCTGATCGCTGCGATCCTGATCGTCATTATTGGTTTAGTGATCGTGGTCGTGCTGCCTCAGTTGAACCAGCCCGCGCCCGCCGCCCAAACCGATACAACTACCGTGTCACAGGTAGCGCAGGCGCCGCAATCGACGCCGCTGCCCACGGCGACGCCGATCATTTTTGTCGACCTCGTCATCGCGGTGCAGGAACTCCCACGCGGGATCGTCATTCCGCCCAACGCGGTTGCGATCCGTCCGTGGCCCCAAGACGCAGCCCCGATTAACGCGATCACAAACATGGAAGACGTGATCGGCAAGCGCGCCCGTACCGATATTTTCCGCGAACAGCCGATCCTTTCGAACATGGTCGTCGACGACCTGACCGGCGCGGCGCACGTTGGATCGGACGCGGCGGCAGTGCTCCCGAACGGACTGCGCGCCGTCTCGATCCCGGTTGACCGTCTGACCAGCATCGCCTACGCTCCGCAAGATGGCGACCGGGTTGACCTGATCATCTCGATGTTGTTCGTCGACGTGGACGAAGCCTTCCAGAGCCTCGTGCCGAACGGCATCACCTTGATCAGCATTGGGCAGGACGGCAACATCATAATGGGTCAACAGATCAATGGTCGCGTTGACAGCACGGGGCTGGGGCAAGCCATCATCAGCCCGTCGGAAGCCTCGCGCCCACGCCTCGTCACGCAGATGACGATTCAGGACGCGCTGATCATTCACGTCGGGAACTTCCCGAATGACGGACGCTTCATCGGCATCCCACCGACGCCAACGCCCGTACCGGTCGAGGGTCAAGATCAAGGCAACGGCACGCCGCCGCCACCGACCCCGACGCCGCCGCGCCCCGACATTGTGACGCTGGGGGTCACGCCGCAGGAAGCCGTCGTCCTGACGTGGTACATTGAAGCCAAAGTGCCGGTTACGCTGGCACTGCGCTCCGCGAGCGATACCGCCCGCACGTCGACCAGTGAAGTCACGCTCGACTACCTGATGAGCCAATATGGAATCGATCTGCCGGGCAAGCGCCCCTTCACGATTGAACCAGCAATCCGCAGTATTCGGCAGTTGATCGCCAGTCCCGAAATCCAACTCTCGGGCAACACTCAATAAGTGGTGATCCGTTGAGGATGTGAAGGAATTATGCAAGACAAACAGGACAAGAATGACATCCGGGTGTTGATCGTCGACGACATCGAGGAGACGCGGGAAAACATCAAGAAACTGCTCTCCTTCGAGGTTGAGTTCAAGGTCGTCGGTTCGGTGGGCACGGGACGTGAAGCGCTCAAGGCAACGTTAGAGACGCGCCCCGACATCGTGATCATGGACATCAATATGCCCGATATGGATGGCATTCAGGCGACGAACGAGATCACCAAAGCCGTCCCGACCGCCGCCGTCATCATGATGTCGGTGCAAACCGACGCCGACTACATGCGTAAAGCGATGCAGGCAGGCGCGCGCCAATTTCTGGGCAAGCCGATTGACCCGGATGAGCTGTACAGCACGATCCGGTCAGTCTTCAAGAACTATGAGCCGATCCGCCGACAGGCGATGGCGATCCAAGACATACCGATGGAGGTGCGCAAGGCAAAGCCAACGTCAGCAGAAGGCGGCGAAATTCGAGCAGGACACATCATCGTCGTCTACAGCCCGCAGGGGGGCGTTGGCTGCACCACCATCGCGACGAACCTCGCGGCGGGCTTGATGCGTAAGGGCGTCAAGGTGCTGCTGATCGACGCCGACCTGCAATTCGGCGACGTCGGCGTGTTCCTCAAGCTGCAATCGCAGTCCACCCTGCTCGATCTGGTCAACAAGATCGAAGATTTGGACACCGATTTCTTCGACAGCGTGGTCGCCACGCACGAAAGCGGACTCAAGGTGCTGCTCGGTCCGCAGCGCCCCGAATACGCGGAGGAAGTCGAAGCGGTGCCGACGGCAGTCGCCCGGATCATCGAGAAGATCGCCAACAATTACGACTTCATCGTGGTGGACACGAGTCGCAAGATCGACGAGCAACTACTGTCGCTGTCGGACATCGCCACGAAGATCATATTGGTGGCAACGCCGACGCTGGCGGCGGTCAAGAACACCCGCTTCGTGATCGACCTGTTCGAGCGCTTGAATTATCCGCCCGATAAGACAATGTTGGTCTTGAACCGCACCGAAGACGAGCGCAGCCGGAATCGCGTGACCATCCCGACCGAAGTCATCGAGAAGCACCTGAAAAAAGTTACCGAAGCGAAGATACCGCTCAACGAACCCATCGTCCTGAGCGCGGTCAATAAGGGCATCCCGGTGGTCGCCTCGCGCGACCGCAGCAAGTCGCCGGTCAAGGACTTGCTCGAATTCGCGGATCACGTTTACACGTCGCTAATGAGCAGCAGCGACGAGGGTAGCAGCGAACAGGATGACAAGCGCTCGAAAAAGATCGGCTTGGGATTCCTCGGTAGAAACTAAAGGGACGCTGAGCACGATTTGCGTTTAATGTAAGAGCAACGGCGGAGACTGGAGACTGATGCTATGTCGTTATTGAGACGGATTGAAAAAGGCAGCGGATCAGGCGGGGGCGACAATCCACCGGGACCGGACGATAGCCCGGAAAGTGGTGGCGCTGACGAGTCACGCCTTGCTGCAATGCGCTCGCGCAACCAACAGGTGATCGGACGGTCACAAGGTCGCGGCGAAAACTCTTACGTCGATCTGAAAACGCGCGTCCAGAATCGCCTGCTCGCCGAGCTTGACCCGTCGATGGATTTGACCCGCAAAGGCGAAGTCCGGGCGCATATCGAGGAACTGTTCAACGCGATTCTCGCCGAAGAAAGCATGGTCTTGGCGCGACAAGAGCGCCAACGTCTGTTCGAGTCGATTGTCGCGGAAATCCTCGGCTTCGGTCCGCTGGAAGTGCTGCTCGCCGACGAAAGCGTGACCGAAATTATGGTCAACGGTCCGAAGAACATCTTCGTCGAGCGCAAGGGCAACATCACCCGCGCCAACATCGCCTTCGAGGATGACGATCACGTGCTGCGGATTCTCGACCGGATCGTCGCGCCGCTCGGTCGCCGCGTTGACGAGAGTTCGCCGCTGGTCGACGCGCGTCTGCCTGACGGCTCGCGCGTGAACGCCGTCATCCGCCCGATCTCACTGGTCGGTCCGACGATCACCATCCGTAAATTCTTCAAGAAACCGCTCACCACCGACGACCTGATCCGCTTAGGATCGATCACCAAGGAAATCGTCGAGTTCCTGCGCGCCTGTATCATCGGGCGCTTGAACATCATCGTGTCTGGCGGTACGGGTTCGGGCAAAACGACGCTGCTCAACGTCCTCTCTAGCTTTATCCCCAACGACGAGCGGATCGTCACCATCGAGAACGCCGCCGAACTCCAACTGCGGCAAGAGCACGTCGTCACGTTGGAAAGCCGCCCGGCAAATATCGAGGGTCGCGGCGCCGTTTCGATCCAAGACCTCGTGGTCAATGCGTTGCGTATGCGTCCTGACCGCATCATCGTCGGCGAATGCCGTTCCGGTGAAGCGCTGGACATGCTTCAAGCGATGAACACAGGTCACGACGGATCGATGACGACAGCGCACTCCAACAGCCCGCGCGACACGATTTCGCGCCTTGAGGTGATGTGCCTGATGGCAGGCATGGACTTACCCGTCCGCGCTATCCGCGAGCAGATCGCCAGCGCGCTCGACGTGGTCGTCCATCAGGAACGGCTGCGCGATGGCTCGCGTAAGGTCGTCAAAGTCACCGAGGTGCAGGGCATGGAAGGCGACATGATCACCATGTCCGACATTTTCGAATTCGAGCAAACCGGTGTCGAGGGCGGCAAGATCGTCGGGCGCATTCGCCCGACCGGGATTCGCCCGAAATTCACCGACCGCATCGAAGCAGCGGGCATTTACCTTCCGCCATCGGTATTCGGCGTGGGTCGCTACTAAAATGCGTCAGCGAGAAAGCTTGACGGGCTTTCCGGCTTCCTTCTAAAATGATTTCAGTGCGGTCATGGAGTAACCACGATGACGATTAGTCCGGTTATGATCATCGGTGTCGCCGTAGCTATCGCTGTCGGCGTGATCATCTGGGGAATCATCAGCGTCCGGTCGGAAAAAGACATTATCGAAGAGCGTCTTTCCCGTATCGAAGACGCGAATATGTCTTATCTCGACTTGGAAGACACCTCGGAAGAGAAATCCACCGAAAAGAAACCGAGCGCGATTCAACAACGACTCGACTCGCTGGTTTCGGAACGCACTTTCGGGAAGAAGTGGCGGGCGCAGCTTTCCCGCGCCGACATCAAGCTGACCGTCTCCGAATACGCCGCCGTTCACGTGATCAGCATGTTCGGCTTCTTCGCACTGGGCTACTTCGTGCTGTTCGGGCAGCAGTTGGTGATGGCGATAGTCTCCGGCTTCGTCGGCTTTTTCGCGCCGCGCATATACGTGGCGCAGCAAACGTCATCCCGTCTGATGCGCTTCGAGAGCCAACTGCCGGATACGCTTGGCTTGTGGGTGAACGCGCTGCGATCCGGCTACAGTGTGCTTCAGTCGATGGAAGCGATTGCCCGCGATGCTCCCGAACCGACCGCGACCGAATTCCGGCGCGTGGTGCAGGAAGTCCAGCTTGGCATCGACATGGAAGACGCACTTGAGCACCTGCTCAACCGCGTCGAGAGCGAAGACCTTGACCTCGTGATCACGGCGGTCAACATTCAGCGCGAGGTCGGCGGTAATCTAGCGGAAATTCTGGAAGTGATCAGCCACACCGTCCGCGAGCGGATCAAGCTCAAGGGCGAGATTCGGGTGCTGACCGCGCAAGGACGCATCACCGGCTACCTGATCAGCTTCTTGCCGATCATTCTGGCGTTGTTCCTCTACACGATTAATCCCGGTTACATGGGCAATCTGTTCGAAAATCGCATGTGCGGTTGGCCCATGCTTGGACTTGGCTTGGCGCTGATCGGAATCGGTTTTGCTATTGTTCAAAAAATCGTCGACATTGACATATAGGTGACTTATGCAACCCATGATTGTACTTGCTATCGTCATCGTCGGGACGATTGTCTTCGGGGGTCTGGTCTACGTCGGTATGAAAGAAGACCGGGGGCGCGACCCGCTGCAAGAGCGCTTGCAAGAGTACGATGACAAAGAACTGCCGCAGTCGCTCGAAGAAATCGAGCTTTCGCTGTCTTTCCGCGACCGTGTTTTGCTGCCCATGATGCGGCGGCTCGCCCAGCTCACGACGAAATTCACACCGCAGAAGCAGCTTGAGGAAGCGCGCCACCAGATTGAACTGGCAGGCATGAATATGGACCCCGCCTCGTTCTTCGCCATGCGCATCATTTTAACGATTGCTTTCGGTTTAGGCGCGTTTTTCGTCTTCTTCGTCGGCTCCAGCACGACCGCACCGGGTACGGCGCTGCTCTACACGCTGGGCGCGGTGGCGTTGGGTTATTTCTTCCCGATCCTGTACCTGAAAAGCAAAATTTCTCGCCGTCAGGAAGACATCTGGCGCGCCTTACCCGACGCGCTCGACCTGTTGGTGATCTGCGTCGAGGCGGGTCTCGGCTTCGACATGGCGATGGGTAAGGTTTACGAGAAGTGGGAAAACGACCTCGCCATCGCCTTCGGGCGCGTGCTGCGCGAGATTCAGTTGGGCAAGCTGCGCCGTGACGCCCTGCGCGACATGGCGAACCGCATGGACGTCCCCGACGTGACCGCTTTCATCGCCGCCATCATCCAAGCCGATCAACTCGGCGTGAGTATGTCGAAGATCCTGCGCGTTCAGTCGGATCAAATGCGCGTGAAACGGCGCCAAAAAGCTCAGGAAAAGGCGCACCAAGCGCCGGTCAAGATGATGCTGCCGATGGTTTTCCTGATCTTCCCGTCGCTGTGGATCGTGCTGCTCGGTCCGTCGATTATCATCTTGTTTGGGAGTAAAGAGGTGGGTGCAGTATTTTGATCTCCGCTCGCTGCGAAGCCTGAGGAGGACGCGATCACAAGTAGACTTGATCACTCTCAGGCTCATGGTGGGCGCTCCGCTCCGTTGAGCCTGAGGCGCAGTATCAACGCAGGCATCGACCTGCTTTTCCCCCCGCGCTGTGCGGGCTGCGGGCGCGTAGATGCGCGCTGGTGTACCACCTGCCAACAAGCGCTCGACACCCTTCCCCTGCAAATTCACCAAGCAGCGCTCCCGCCACTCGCGCGCAGCGCGGCAACCGGACTCCACGAAGGCAAACTTCAGCAGGCAGTTCACGCGCTGAAATACGAAGGCGTGGTCGCGCTTGCCGAGCCGCTCAGCGCGCGCATGATCGCCGGTTTGCGCGTGCTCAACTGGAAGTTCAACTTGATCGTCCCGGTGCCGCTGCACGCCTCTCGGCAGCGCTGGCGGCGCTACAACCAAGCACACTTGCTAGGCGATGCGCTAGAGCACGCCTTGAATATCCCCTGCGAGCCGGAGGCTCTCGAACGGCTGCGCGCTACACCGCCGCAGGTCGGGTTAAGCCGTTCTGAACGGCAGTCCAACGTAGAAGGCGCTTTCGCGGCTGATCCGACACGGGTCGCGGGGGCGGTGGTCTTATTGGTTGACGACGTGTTCACGACGGGCGCAACGTTGCAAGCCTGCGCACGAGCAACGCTCGAAGCAGGCGCACAAGCCGTCTACAGTTTGACGGTCACAGCGGCGCGTCCTTGAGTCTACAAAGGAGTTCGAGATGATGGACATTGACATTCAGGGTCACAATCTAAAAGTCACCGAAGCACTGAGCGCTTACGTCCACAAAAAGCTCGACAAACTCGACCGCTACCTGCCCAATATCATGGAGGTGCGGGTCGAACTAGGGCGCGAACACACCAAACGAGGCGAAGACCTGTCCGTCGCCCAGATTACGGTACGCCACAAACGCGGGGCGATTCTCCGCGCTCAGGAGACGATTGGCGGCGAAATCGAGGCGGCGCTGAACCTCGCCGTCGATAAAATGTATCGCCAGATTCAACGCTTCAAGGGCAAGCGAATCCGCAAAGGACGGGGCAGCTTCTCGGCATCATTGGAGGAACTGAACGTCGCCGAAGCGATCCCGGAGATGGAGGTCTTCGAGGAAAGCGCCGCCGAAGCCGCCGAGCAGCAGATCATCCGGCGCAAAGACATCGCGATCACGGCAATGAACGAGGACGAAGCGATTGAGCAAATGGAACTGCTCGGTCACACCTTCTTCATGTTCTTCAACGAGGCGACCGGCAGCATCAACGTGATTTACAAGCGGAATACCGAAGGCTACGGCTTGCTCGTCCCGCACATCGAATAGATCACCCACAGGGGCAGGATTAAATCCTGCCCCTACCCTTTTCCTCCAAATCACGCCTTACCACAAGCCCCGCAGCAGCCAATACTTCTTGAATTCGTACCACGCCATCAACAGGCTGAGGCGCAAGCCGTGCAGCCCGTCCCCATAGCCCTTGAGCGTCACGAAGCGCCACCAGAACTGGCGCAGCGGCTGCAAAACGTAATTCTGCGGCTTGGGGCGAATCCCCTGTTCAAACAGGATGCGGGCGTCGTAGGCGCTGTAACGGCGCTGCTTGGCGATGAACTGGGCGAGATCGCGGTAATTGTAGTGAACCAGCGCGTGCTGGAGCGTCCCTTCTTTGCCGTCGAGGACGACGACCTCGTGAACCTGCCGCGCCGGATCGTAGTGAGCGTGACCGACGCTTAAGAGCCGGGTCTGGTAGTCAGGATACCAGCCCGCGCCGCGCGTCAATTTGCCAAAGATGTAATTCTCGCGCGGGATGCGAAAACCGGCGTAACCGGGATAGTCGAGACTCTGCCGAACTTCGACCGCCAGCGCGGGCGGGACGCGCTCGTCGGCGTCGACGAACAGCACCCAATCCGCCGAGTCCCGCACGGCGTCTAGCGCGGCGTTACGCTGATTGGCGTAGTTGTCAAAGGCGCGCTCGATCACGTCTGCGCCCGCCTCACGCGCGCTTTCGACCGTCGCGTCGCTGCTGTGCGAGTCGAAAACAAGGATGTGATCCGCGAAGCGCAGCGTCTCGATGCAGTCGGCGACGTGATCCACCTCGTTGTAGGTCAGGATAATCGCCGTCAGCCGCACGATCTCACCCCCGCCTCAGGGCGAGCCGCTGGATGCTGCGATAGGCAGCGCGCAGCGCCGGATCGTCAGTCTGGCGCTGCTTGAGCAGCATCCCGACGGCGATCATGCCGCGCGCGATTATGCGCTTCCACATCGGATAGTGTCGGTCGAACAGGATCAGGCGGCTGGTCCATAGATCGACAACACTGCGCGGGCGAACCTGCCCGGTGCTCGCGCCGCCAAGATGGGTCACGCGCGCCGCCGGGACGCAGCAGACCTGCCAACCCGCGTCGTGAATCCGCCATGCCCAATCGATCTCCTCGCAGTACATGAAGAAGCGTTCGTCAAAGCCGGTGGTGCGCTCGACCACCTCGCGGCGGAGCATCATGGTCGCGCCGAGCACGAAATCCACCGGAAACGGGAGCACCTGCTCGTAGAATTTGCGCGGATAGCGCCCGTTGAACTCGCTCTCGAATAGGCGTCCCGGCGCGGGGAAAAGCTCGACCCACAACTGGCGAAAATCGGGAAAGGTGAAAGCGCTGGGTTGAAAGCGCCCATCTTCATAGCTGAGCTGCGCGCCGACCAAGCCGACCTGCTCGTTTGCCAGCAGCGTCTCGTATAGCGTGCGAGTCGCGTGGGGCTGGGTGATGGTGTCCGAGTTGAGCAAGTAAACAGCGTCAGGAAGACCGTCCGCGCGCAGCGCTTCGAGGGCGAGGTTGTTGGCGCGCCCGAAACCGACGTTTTCGGCGCTAACGATCAGTTTGACCTGTGGAAACGCCGCCGCAATCGCTTCAGGCGATCCGTCGGTCGAGCCGCTGTCGACGACGTAAACCTCCGCCGCCAGATCGCTCGCTTCGAGGTCGGCGTACAGACTGCGGAGGGCAGCCAGCGTCAAGTCGCGCGTGTTCCACGAGACCACGATCACCGCAAGCATTACTGTCCTAGCTGCGCCAAGTCGATCCCGGCGCGGCTGATGAACGTCCGCAGGCTGGAGAAATCGGCGGGGGCGGCTGCCAGCAGTTGATCCTGCTTCACCAGCGGATTGAGCAGATCAGCGCGCGTCCCGTTGCCGATGGCGATCAAGGCGTCGGTAAGCTGCTGCTGCTCGCCGAGCGGAAATTCGACCGGATAGACCAAGACGGCGTAAGGAATCGGCGGCGACTGGCTGAGCAATTTGGTTGACGAGCGCGCGCTGACGCGCAGATCGTTGTAGGCGCTGACGGCGATCCCGGCGGCGTCACAGGTGCCATCGGCGACCGCGCGCACCATCTCATTTGGATCGGTGTAGTCGATCACTGCCGCCAGTTCGTCCGGCGAAACGCCCGCCGCGCGCAGCATCAGCATGGGGATCAGCCACGAATAGGGATCGGTCACACCCAAGCGGCAGAAGGTCTTCTCGCTCAAGTCAGCCGCGCCGGTGATCGGCGCGTCGCTATTGCTGGCGACGATCAGCGCCGCCGCGTCGCCGGTGGTGGCATTGGAGCGCGTCCCGCGTTCGACTTGCAGCACCATACTGCCGCAGTCGCGCGCCTCAGCGGTCAGCGCGCCGAGACCGCTCAGCCATGCCGCCGAGATCGTCCCGGTGACTGAATCGCAGAGCGCCGCCAGCGCCTCGGCATCGGTTTCGACCAGTTCGATAGCAACCGTCAGATTGGACTGCTCCAGCAGCGCCGCTTCGAGATCGCTGATCGTCGGATCGACCGCTTCGGTCGCCGAGGAGCCAGCCACCTCAAGTATCGCCGGCGCGACGATGGCGAGATGCAGCGGGTTGCCGGTCGAGCCAAGCGGGATGGTGGTGGGCAGCGGCGGCAGCGGAGTCGAGCGGGGCGTCGGCGTCTGCGATGGGCGCGCGGTCGGCGGCGGCGCGCCACGACGACACGAGGTCGACGCCAGCGCAATCGCGAGGAGTACAAGGGTGAGAGTGATGGCTTTGCGGTTAATCGTGCCCGCCTCCAATCACGAGTCAGGTCAGCATGAAATCTATATAGGTATCGTATAGGCGTTCGCGGCTTGATTCAACTTAAGGTTCGCCGCTACGAGACCCAATGCGTCACGACGCGGGCGGATCAATCTGAACCTGCCGCGTGCCGACGACGTTGTTGACGGCGGTGATCTCGACGCTTTCGTGGATCAAGCCCGCCCAGCAATCTTGCGGGTTGCGAATGGTATCATCGGTCAGCCTGACCGCGCCCCAAACCACCGCCCGCGCGCCGGCAGGCAGATAGTAGTAGACGTTGCCATTTTCGGGATCGTGAACCACGTCGAGCGTATCGGCATTGCCCAGCGCCCAACGCCAAGGATAGTCGCTCATCGCCGAGGTGCAGTCGATGCCGACGCGCCACGCGCCCGGTTCGTCGGGCAAGCCGAGAGTCGAGGCGCGCTGATCCCACTCGTAGACCGTGCCCGGTTCCGGTCCGGTCGTGCGGATCGGCACGTCACCGTAATTCTCAACAGTCAGCTTGAACACCAGCAGGTCGCCGACCGGCAGCGTGATCGTGTTCATCGACAGCAGCGCGGGATCATCCGGCGGCGTGACCAGATCGCCCGGGTGCTCGGCGGTGGTGTAAAAGCGATCCTCCCAGCCGCGCGCCTCGAAGACGACAGTCGCGCCGGTCGGCTGGGCGATGATCTGGGCGAAGGGTTTGCCACCCTGCTCGATGGTGATGTCAGCGGATCGCTGAACCACCTGCCCGACCGCGTCCTGCGCGGTGGCGACGACGGTATACGTGCCATCCGGCGGCGGATCGGCGTTCATGTCGACGCCGCCGTCGTAGTCGAACAAATGCCGCCCGGCTTCACCGGGTCGGACATCCTCTTGGCGCTCGGACAGCGGATACTGCTCGCCCTGTGGTCCGACCAAAGCCGCCTTGAGATCGGCGGGCTTGCTCAGAAACACGTTGATGTAGGCGCGGTCGGCGATACCGTCTTGATTGGGCGTGAAGACAGTCGGCGAGACGCTGAATTCCGGCAGCAGCGGCAGCGCCGCGTCCCCGTTCTGGATCGTCAGCGTGCCGCTGTGCGCGTCAGTCGCGCCCGACTCGTCTACCGCCGTGAGCTGCCACGTGTAAACACCGTCGGGGATCAAGCGGCGGATGATCTGCTGACCGCCAAAATCCTCACCCGGCAGCGTAAACCCGGCGACAACGCCGCTGAAGGCGACGCGGTAATCGTCGGGGATGCGCGCTTGGTCGTCGCGGAAACCGTAGACCGTACCATCGGGCGCGGTAAAGTTGAGGGTCACATGGGCGTTGCGCGACAGCCCATAGGTGAAAATGGTCACGTCGTCGCTGCCATCGGCGTTCGGGGTGATCGTCTCCGGCGCGAACGCCGCGTCAAGAATCAGCGGGCGCGACGGCGCGATCAGCAGTTGCCCGATCAGCACCACCACGATCAGTGCCAGCAATGCCGTGAGAACCGTCAGCCAAATTGGAATCCGCATCGAGCCAAGTTTCCTGCCATTTCCGACCGCGCCTAAGTCTAAGCGGATCAGGGGCAGAAATCAATGCAGCGCCGATAGGCGAGAAAGGCTGGTCGAACATATATGCTACGCTTTCGTCACCGCCGCCATTGGTGTAAAATAGAGGTATTCCCCCATTTTTGCTTTTCATCAATAAGGAAATAGCTTGACTGAAACCATTGGCGCAAACGATTTCTACACCATCGAGAATGCCGACGTTGATGCCGACGGCTTGATCGAATGCGCGATCATCCCCCTGCGTGAAGGGGTCATCTTCCCGAACGTCATCTCGCCGATCTCGCTGCTGGGCAAGCGGGCGCTGGCTGCCGCCGAAGCCGCTCACGAGGCCCAGCAAACGCTGATCGGCGTCGCGCAGACCGACCCGAACGCGGTCGATCCGGGCGCGGACAAACTCTACAAGACCGGCGTCGAGATTGCGCTCGGTCGCATCCTGCGGATGCCCGACGACAGTTACAGCGCGCTGGCGCAGGGTCGCCGTCGCGTCGAGATCGTCGAATTCACCAAGACGCGCCCGTACATGGTCGCCAAAGCGCGCATCCTCGACGAGATCAACCCGAATACGCGCAAGGCGAGCGCGACCATGCAAGCAGTATTGAACTTGTTCAAGCGCGCCATCGAACTGAACGACAACATCCCGGAAGAAGTGCTGCTCTACGCACTCAACGCCAATAACCCCGGTTGGCTGGCGGACCTGATCGCCTCGACGCTGACCCTGCCGCCCGAAGATCGCCAGCATTTGCTGGAAATGCTCGACGTCGAGGCGCGGCTCGATCACGTCGCCGAGCTGCTCGATCAAGAACTGAATGTGCTCGAACTCAAGGACGAGATCACCAGCCAAATCCATCAGGAGATGGATCGGACGCAGCGGGAAATCTACCTACGCGAGCAGATGCGGATCATCCAAGGCGAGCTGGGCGAAGAAGACGTCTTCCAGCAGGAGATCAGCGAAGTTCGCGAGCAGATCATCGAGGCGAACCTGCCGCTTGAAGTCCACGAGAAAGCGACCAAAGAACTCTCGCGGCTGGCGATGATGCCGCCGATGTCGCCGGAAGTTGGCATCGTGCGGACGTACATCGATTGGCTGACCGGCGTGCCGTGGAACAAAGCGACCGAGGATCAGCTTGACGTCAAGCACGCTCAGACGATCCTCGACCGCGAGCACTACGGCTTGCCCAAAGTCAAAGACCGCATCCTCGAATACATCGCTGTCCGTAAATTAGCGCCGGATCAACTCAACAGCCCGATCTTGTGCTTCGTCGGTCCGCCCGGCGTCGGCAAGACGTCGCTGGGCAAGAGCATCGCGGCGGCGCTGGAACGCGAGTTCGTGCGCGTCAGCCTCGGCGGGGTGCGTGACGAAGCCGAGATTCGCGGGCATCGCCGCACCTACATCGGCGCGCTGCCGGGACGAGTCATCCAGACGATGCGCCGCGCCGGGACGGTCAACCCGGTCTTTATGCTCGACGAGATCGACAAGCTGGGCATGGATTTTCGCGGCGACCCGGCGTCGGCGCTGTTGGAAATCCTCGACCCGGAGCAGAATTTTGCCTTCTTCGACCACTATCTGGACGTGCCTTACGACCTGTCGAAGGTGCTGTTCATCACCACCGCCAACGAACTCGACACGCTGCCGCCCGCCCTGCTCGACCGGCTGGAGATCATCGAGTTCAACGGCTACATTGAGGAAGAAAAGATCGCCATAGCGCGCCAGTTCCTCATCCCGAAAGTGATTGAGGTCAACGGGCTGGCGGACTACAAAGTCCACTTCACCGATGCTTCGCTGCGGGCGCTGATCCGCGAGTACACTTACGAGGCGGGCGTGCGTAACCTCAACCGCGAGCTTGCCAACGTCTGCCGCAAGATTGCGCGCTTGGTGGCGGAAGGCAAGCGCCATCCGGCGAACATCGAGGTCAAGCACCTGACCCGTTTTCTCGGTCCCGCGCCGTTTGACGACATCCGCGCCAACGATGCCGACGAGGTGGGCGTCGCCACCGGGATGGCATGGACGGCGTTCGGCGGCGACATACTGACCATCGAGGTGCAGGTGCTGCCCGGCAAAGGATCGCTGATGCTGACGGGGTCGCTGGGCGACGTGATGCAGGAGTCGGCGCAGGCGGCGCTCAGCTATCTACGCTCGCGCGCAGAAGACCTCAATATCCCGCACGAGGATTTCGAGAACTTCGACATTCACGTCCACCTGCCCGAAGGCGCGGTGCCGAAAGAAGGTCCCTCGGCGGGGATCACGCTGGCGACGACGATGATCTCGGCGTTCACCGAGCGCAAAATCCGCAGCGACTTCGCCATGACCGGCGAGATCACGCTGCGCGGCAAGATTCTACCGGTCGGCGGCGTCAAGGAAAAGGTGCTCGCCGCGCGCCGCGCCCTGATTAAGCATATAATTCTGCCTAAGCAGAACGAGCGCGATCTCGTGGACGTGCCCAAAGGCGCACGGCAGGATTTAGACCTACACTTCGTCGAAAATATGCAGGAGGTGATCGACCTCGTGCTGCTGCCCGTGCCGGAAGGCGAACGCAAGATCGACCGCCTGCGCCGGGAACGCAAAGACGAAGACGACGAGTAGGTATTCCCGCCGCCTAGAAATCCAGTAGTAGGGGCGAGTTTGAAACCCGCCCTTACAGACGCGAAGATCGCATAGCGCGGTCGGCAAAATTAGGTACAATTGTCTTATGAGTTCGGAAGACCTGTGGCAAATCGTTAAATCAGGACGATCCGAACGCCTCGATTGGTTGAGCGAGAACGCACCGCTCGACACGATGGCGACGATCCTCACCGCGATGGCGAACAGTCACGGCGGGACGCTGGTGCTCGGCATCATCGGACCGGCGGCGACAGTCGTCGGCGTGCGCGACTCCGGCAACGCCATCGACCGTGTGATTCAGGCGGCGCTGAGCGTCGAGCCGCCGCTGATCATCCCGATGCCGCGTGCCGTCCCCTTGAAAGACAAACAGGTGATCCTCGCCCACATTCCACGGGGAATGCCGCACGTCTACGCGCTCGACGGGCGTTACCTGACCCGGCAGGGGATCGAGAATACGGCGCTCAAGCCGCGCGACCTGCGCCGCTTGATCATCGAACGCGGCGAACTCAGCTTTGAAACCGAGATCGCGCACGGCACCAGCCGCGACGACATCGACTGGGACAAGGCGAAAGCCTACGTCTCGACCCTCGGCGGCATCAACGAGACCGAGGTCGAGACGGCGCTGCTGCGGCGCGGCTGTCTGGCGCAGCAGGACGGTCGGCTGCGCCCAACCAACGCCGGAATCCTTCTATTCGGCAAAGACCCGCAGCGTCACATTCGCGGCGCGGAGATCACCGCCGTCCGCTTCCCCGGCGACACGATGGGCGACAACTTCCAGCGCGAGGACATCGTCGGCACAATCCCTGATCAGATTCGACGCGCCGAAGCCTTCCTGCGCGACCATCTGCGCAAAGCGGTCAGCCTCGGCAAGACGATGGAGCGCGACGAAGCCTTCGAGTACCCACTCGAAGCGGCGCGTGAGCTGGTCGTCAACGCCGCCGCGCACCGCGATTACACGATCATGGGCGACGGCATTCGCCTGTTCATCTTCCGCAGCCACATGGAGGTTCACAGCCCCGGCGGGCTGCCGGGTCCCGTGACTATCGCCAACATCAAGGACGAGCGCTTCTCGCGCAACCCAGTGATCGTGCAGATTCTCTCGGACATGGGCTTCATCGAGCGGCTGGGCTACGGGGTTGACCGCGTGATCGACCTGATGATCGAACAGCATCTGCACGCGCCGGAGTTCGCGGAAACAGCGGGCGGCTTCCGCGTCTCGCTGTTCAACGATCCAATCCCTGACGCTGCCGCCACCGCCGCCGAAGACAGCGCCGCGCTGGTTAAGCTCAACGGCGAGTACAAGGGGCAGTCGATCAACGCGCGGCAAGAAGCCGCCCTGCTCTACCTGCTCCACGACGGCAACCCCCGCATCACCAACAGCGATCTGCAAACGCTGTGCCCTGAAGTTCATCCTGAAACGATCCGCCGCGACCTCGCCGATCTGGTCGCCAAAGACTTTCTGCGCAAGCTCGGTCAGAAACGCGGCTCCTACTACGTGCTCAACAACAGTGAGTTGAGTTAACGTCGGTTGCTCCTTTTGGTCGTCTGTCCTATAGTGTTACTGTAGCAGTCTCCGAAAAAGGAAAACGAGATATGCGGCGAACAGGTTTGATCACTCTGATCTCATTGGCATTGATCGCAACCCTCTTTGCAGCGGGCTGTACGATGGCACAGCAGAGCGCCGTCGCTCAGCCGCCGGAGCAGATTTCCACCGCGCCGCCGAACGTGACATGCGAGGAACTGGTCTCACTGGCGGAAACCTCGGTCGGGCTGATCTGCAACTCGCTGGGGCGTAACCAAGCCTGCTACGGCAACCGGCTGGTCTCGGTCAACTTCCGCCCCGGCTCCAACCTCGTCTTTCAGCAGTCGGGTGATACCGTCAACTTGCTGGACGTTCAGCGCTTGCAGACCTCGCCGCTCAACCTCCAATCGCACGACTGGGGTATCGCCGTACTCAAGGCACAAGCAAATCTGCCGGATAGCCTGCCCGGCGAGAACGTGACCTTCTTGCTGTTTGGCGATACGTCGGTCGATAACCCGTCACCCGACATGCGCGCCGTCACAGTCAGCACGCGAATCGGCAGCCTCGACTGCGCCGACGCCCCTGAATCGGCGGTACTGATCCAATCGCCGACCGGACAGCAAGTCTCGATGCGGATCAACGGGGCAGATTTGACGCTCGGTTCAACTGCTTACCTCACTGCCGAAGAGAATAAGCAAATGTCGGTCGCCATCGTCGAAGGCACCGGGATTATCTCGGCGAACAACACAACGCGGGTGATCGTGCCGGGGATGCAGGTACACATTCCGCTCGGTGGCGGTCCTGATGGCTTGCAAGCCAATGGCACGCCCTCCGAGCCGGAGCCATTCAACCTCGACGCGATCAAGCGGTCGCCGCTCAAACTGCTGCCGCGACCGATCACTGAGAATGAGATCGGCGTCGCCAATCAAGTCGTTGTCACGCCGACCGATACTCCCGCCGGAGCAGTCGTCGTCACCGCGACGCCGACGACGCAAGCCGCCTGTACGCCGCGCACCGATTGGGGCTACCGCTACGTCGTGCAAGCAGGTGACAACCTATCGATCATCGCGCTGAAACTGAATGTGCGGACAGCCGACCTGCAAGCAGGCAACTGTATCGACAACCCGAACCGGCTGATCGCCGGGCAGTCGATCATGGTGCCGCATCCGGTGCCGACCAACACGCCGCGCCCACCAACAGCAACGCCCACCTCGGCGGGACCGATTGGACCGAATTTGCGGGCGGACAATAACCCCATCGGCTACCGGGAGTGCACCATGATCCGCTGGGACGTGGATAACATCGACTCGGTCTATTTCGAGGGTCAGCCGGTGATCGGTCACGACTCGCGGCAGGTCTGCCCCAGCGAGATGACGACTTACACGCTGCTGGTGATTCTGCTGGACGGGTCGCAGAAATCCTATACCATTACGATCAACGTGCAGGCGACCTGCGGCAACCAGATTTGCGAGCCGGGTGAAAGTTACAGCACCTGCCCGTCGGACTGTTTGGGCTAGTCTTCGCAATCACAGCGAAAGGGGCGCGATTTGCGCCCCTTTCGCCTCTCCTCCTCACTCTTTCTGTGGTATCCTAACGGCGCAAATTTCTCATCAGGATAGAAAGTATGCTCTTGCGCCGAGTTGCCATTCTGCTCCTGCTCGTAATCGCTGCTTACGGCGCTGCTGCTTGCAGCGCGCTCAACCCGCCGACTCCCACGCCAACCCCGACCTTCACGATCACGCCACTGCCGACCCATACGGCGACCTTCACACCGATTCCGCCGACCGATACGCCGACCTTGACGCCAGCGCCGACCGATACGCCGACGATCACGCCGTCGCCGCTGCCGAGTCCCACGCCGTCGAATACGCCGGGACCTTCGTTCTCCTTCGGCATCGACAACTCGCAGTCGCTCGACATCCCTTCCGACATGCTCCTGCGGCTGGGGTCGCCGATGATCGCCTTCATCAATGCCAATAACCGCACAGTCAGCAACGCGACACCGCAGCCGGGTAACAACGTCGAAACGCTCTACTACGTTTCGCCTACGAATTCGGCGTCGCGCGTCGCCATCACCGAGCTTGACGGTTCGACCGGGCGGCAGATCTTCCTCGCGCCGAACGGCTCCGCCTTCGCTTATCTGAGACCGGAAGGCGGAGCGAGCAATATCGGTTTGTACGTCGGCGATCTTTCGATCCGCTTCAGCGCGCGCATTCTGCCGATCCGCTCACTGACGCAGCGCGGCATCTACAGCGAGCCGTCATGGTCGCCGGATGGCAGACGGCTCGCGCTCACAGTGCAAACCGCCTACGACCTCGACATCTACACGATTGAGCCGGATGGCTCCAACCCGACCGCGCTGACGCGGCAGGGGTCTTATGATTTTTGGCCCGTGTGGTCGCCGGACGGCAGCTATCTCGCCTTCGTCTCGGATCGCGCGCGCTGCCCAAGCTGGATTCCCGGCGAGCCGGGCACCTGCGACGGCACCGATCAAGCGCCGCCCAACGGCGGCAATATTTTCCTGCTCAATCTGGTGGATGGATCGGTGCGGCAGATTTCCGACTTGTGGGTGACGGAGCCGCCGGTATGGGTCAATCCGCGCCAGATCGCCTACGCCAGCGGCGACCCGCTGTTCGGCGACCCGGAACGCTCGCTGTGGACAACCGACGTGATCAGCGGCGAATCGCGCGAGGTCAGGCTCAACACGGGCGACGTGCCGCTCAAGCTGGCGGAGTCGTGGTCGCCGACCGGTCAGATGGTTGTCTTTCAAGCGGCGGGCACGTCAAGCGAGATCGTCTTGGCGCAGGTCAACGGCGTCGAAATCGGGCGCATCACCGATACCCCCTTCGCGCGCTACGGCATGAGCGCGGCGTGGTCGCCGGACAGCTCCAAGATTGCCATTGGCGGCGTGAGCGGGCAGTGTCCCTATGGATCGATTGTTTACGACAGCAGCTTCAACTCGATTGCGCGCCCCAACCCACCACCAACCATGTGCGAACCCGCCTACTCGCCGGATGGACGCTGGCTCGCCTTCAGCGGCATCAATCCGCGCGTCGATGGACGCAGCGACGTCTACGTCGCCAACCCGAACGGCTTGGGCGCGGTCTCGCTCACGGGCAGCCTGCGCGGGCTGATCGACCTGCTCGGCTGGGTCGGCGGGTGACAGAAATCGCGCAATCAGGCTGAATCTGTAGGGGCGCACGGCTTTGAAACCCGCCCCTACACTGACTATCAACAAACTTACATTCATGGAGGACACTTTATGACGCAGCTTACTGAACGGATCGCCGTCGTCACCGGCGCGAGTCGCGGCATCGGGCGCGGCATCGCGCTGGAATTGGCGCGGCGCGGCGCGACCGTGATCGTCAACTACAACAGCAGCACCGACGCCGCCAACGAAGTCGTCGCGGAAATCAAAGACGCGGGCGGGAATGCCGAGGCGGTGCAGGCGGACGTCAGCCAAGAAGCCGACGCCAACCGCCTGATCAAGACGGCGATTGACAGCTATGGCAAAATCGACATCCTGATCAACAACGCCGGGACGACCCGCGACAACCTGATCATGCGGATGAGCGCCGCCGACTTCGACACCGTGATCGAGACCAACTTGCGCAGCACGTGGCTGTGCTCGAAAGCCGCCGTCCAGTCGATGATGCGCAAGCGCTACGGGCGGATCGTCAACATCACCAGCATCAGCGGGATCATGGGCAACGGCGGGCAGACCAACTACAGCGCCAGCAAAGCCGGGATCATCGGCTTGACCAAAGCGCTCGCCCGCGAGGTCTCGTCGCGCAGCATCACGGTGAACGCGGTCGCGCCCGGTTTCGTCGCCACCGACTTGACCGCCTCGCTGCCGGAGGACATCGCCAAGCGCATCAACGAGAATATCCCGCTCGGTCGTTGGGCGACCATCGAGGACGTGGCGCTGGCAACCGCCTTCCTCGCCTCGGACGAAGCCAGCTACATCACCGGGCACATTCTCAACGTCGACGGCGGCTTAGCGATGTAAAAGCGAGGACTGAGGACTGAGTGATGAGGACTGAGATAAAAACAGGCACCGCCTTGTAGGATTTTCTCAGTCCTCAGTCCTTGAACCTCAGTCCTTTTTGCGACCAAAGGAGCAAAACTATGCCTACGATTTTTGGAAAGATTATCAGCGGCGAGATTCCAGCGGAGATCGTCTTTCAGGACGACCGCGTGACCGCCTTCAAAGATATTCATCCGCAAGCCCCTGTCCACGTCCTGATCATTCCGAATCACGAGATCCCGACGGTGGACGACGTGACACCGGAGGACGAGGCGCTGCTCGGTCACATGTTCGTGGTTGCCAAGCAGGTCGCGCGCGACCTCGGCGTCAGCGAGAGCGGCTATCGCCTGCTGGTCAACTGCAAGGCAGATGCCGGGCAGGAAGTCTTTCACCTGCACATGCACCTGCTCGGCGGGCGGAATTTGGGTCCGATGCTGGCAAAGAAGGGGTAAGCTAGAACGTGGTGTAGGGGCAGGTTTGAAACCTGCCCCTACCATCAAGCTGTGCTAACTCGCGGCGGTGGCTTCCGCCGTCATATCCGGGGTTGCCGCTTCGGTCGCTTCCGGCGTGACATCTGCCGTCGCTTCGACCGCAGGCTCGACCGTCGCTTCCGGTGTCGATGGGGCGTAGAGCGATTTCGCCCGCTCGATCTCGGTGTCGATGTAGGCGAGGATAGCGGTATTGTCGGTCAGCGCCTGCTGATTCTCGTCGGTCGGGACGACGCCGTTGACGGTGAGCGTGGGCGTGCCGCTAAAGTTCAGCAGCGCCGACGCCTGACTGTGAGCCGATGCCAGTATGTCGTTGGTTGCGCTGCTGCCGACGCAGCTATCGTACTGACCGCGATCCAAGTTCAGCGCCTCAACCCCCGCGAGGATGCGGTTGTTGGTGAACGCTTGGTTGCCGTACTGCCCCTGCCAATCGAACAGCGCGTCGTGGAACTGCCAGAATTTGCCCTGATCCGCCGCGCAGACCGCCGCCAACGCCGCGCCCTGCCCGTTGGTGACACTGCCATAGCCATAAAGCGGGACGTAAGCCAGCGCCATGTAACCGCCTTTGACCCGGTTGACCAGTTCATCGATCATCGACGCATGAAATTCGCGGCAGTGGGTACAGTCGAAGCTGGAAAACTCGGCGACCTGAACCGGCGCGCTGGCATCCCCCAAGCGGGGATAGCCATCCTCGGTGCGGGTTTGGGTCACGCCATCGTAGCGCGTGAGCGATGCGTCGGGGATCGGCGCTTCGGCGGGTGCGTTGACGATGACGAAGACAAAAGCGATCACCGCGATCAGCGCGACGACGACAATCACGCCGGTGATGATCTGTCGGCGGCGACGTTCGCGCTCGCGTTCCTTACGGCGTTCGGCAGTCCGCGTCGTTTGACTCGCCGCCGCGCGCGGCTTCGATGTCGATTTCGTTTTGTTGCGATCTTTCGCCATAAAAACCTCATCCTAGAATTAATCCGCATAAGTCTACAACGAGAGCGGCAAACTGCAAAGCGTTATCCGGCGGAAGGCGTGGTGAAAGAGTCATCTGACAAATGGCAAGTTTTCAGGTAAAATAACGCTCCATCAAATTCTGACCGTCTCCTAGTTTTTTCTCTCTCCCGCCGGCTGTCGATTCGCCGGCAGCTTCAGCGATAAAGGAAGATTCTATGCGAGTGGATACTTTCGGTACACGCGGCACGTTCGACACCGGAAACGGCGAAGCGGTCATCTACCGCTTGCGCAAACTTGCCGAACAAAATATCGGACACATCGATCAACTCCCCTTCAGTATCAAGATTCTGCTCGAAAACACGCTGCGCAACCTCGACAACTTCGAGGTCACGGAAGACGTGGTGCGCGAGATCGCTAACTGGAACGCCGCCGCGCCGCAGCAGATCGAGATCCCGTTCAAGCCAGCGCGCGTCGTCTTGCAGGATTTCACCGGCGTTCCGGCGGTCGTCGACCTCGCCGCGCTGCGCAGCGCGATGGGGCGTTTCGGCGAAGCTCCGCGTGAGATTAACCCCGGCGTCGCCGTCGATCTGGTGATCGATCACTCGGTGCAGGTGGATCGCTTCGGGACGCAGGACTCGATCCTCTTCAACGCCCAGCGCGAATTCGAGCGCAACCGCGAACGTTACGAATTCCTGCATTGGGGTCAGAAAGCCTTCGACAATTTCCGCGTCGTCCCTCCGGCGACCGGCATTGTCCATCAGGTCAACCTCGAATATCTGGGGCGCGTCGTCTGGACGAAGGACGAAGACGGGCAAACCGTCGCCTTCCCCAACTCGCTGGTCGGGACGGACAGCCACACCACCATGATCAACGCGCTGGGCGTGTTCGGATGGGGCGTCGGCGGCATCGAAGCCGAAGCCGCCATGCTCGGTCAGCCGATCTACATCCTGATGCCGCAGGTGATCGGCTTCAAGCTGACGGGCAAGCTGCCCGAAGGCGCGACGGCGACCGACCTCGTGCTGACCATCGTGCAGATGCTGCGCAAGCGCGGCGTGGTCGACAAGTTCGTCGAGTTCTACGGCGCGGGCTGCGGCAAGCTGAGCCTGCCCGACCGCGCGACGATTGCCAACATGGCGCCCGAATACGGCGCGACGATGGGCTTCTTCCCGGTGGACGACGAAACCCTCAATTACCTGCGCCGCACCGGGCGCGACGAGGCGCAGATCGAACTGGTCAAGCGCTACACGATGGAACAGGGTATTTTCCGCACCGACGACACGCCCGATCCGGTCTTCACGGATGCGCTTGAACTCGACCTCTCTGAAGTGCAGCCGAGCATGGCAGGTCCCAAGCGCCCGCAGGATCGCATTCTGCTGCGCGATATGAAAGACACCTTCGAGAAGGCGCTGCGCGCGCCGGTCGATCAACGCGGCTTCGCCCTCGGCGACGAAGCCGCCCAGCGCGCGGCAGTAGTGCACGATAACGGCAACAGCGCCAAAGTCAGTCACGGCATCGTCGTGATCGCGGCGATCACGAGCTGCACTAACACCAGCAACCCGATGGTCATGATGGCGGCGGGTCTGCTGGCGAAGAAGGCGGTCGAAATGGGGCTGGATACCAAGCCCTACGTCAAGACCAGCCTCGCGCCCGGCTCGCGCGTCGTCACCGAGTATTACGACAAAGCCGGGTTGACGCCTTACCTACAGGCGCTCGGCTTCCACACGGTCGGTTACGGCTGCACGACCTGTATCGGCAACAGCGGTCCCCTGCCGCAGCAGGTTGCGGACGCGGTGCGCGAGGGCGAACTGGTCGCCGCCGCTGTGCTCAGCGGCAACCGTAACTTCGAAGGACGGATCAATCCGCTGGTCAAGGCGAATTACCTCGCCTCGCCGCCGCTGGTGGTCGCCTACGCGCTCGCCGGGACGGTGGACATCGACCTGACGACCGAGCCGCTCGGCAGCGACAAGGACGGACAGCCCGTCTATCTGCGCGACATTTGGCCCACGCAGGAAGAAGTCCTGCAAGCGGTGCAGCAGGCGATCACGCCGGAGATGTTCCTGCGTCAGTACGGCAACGTCTTCAACGGCAACGAGACGTGGAACGCCATCCCCAGCACCGACGGCGACGTCTATCAGTGGGACGACAGCAGCACCTACATCCACGAGCCGCCCTTCTTCATCGACATGCCGCGCACTCCAGAAATGGTCAAGCCGATCACGGGTGCGCGCGCGCTGGCGCTGCTGGGCGACTCGATCACGACCGACCACATCTCGCCAGCGGGCGACATCGCCGAGAATAGCCCGGCAGGTCGCTACCTGATCGCGCACGGCATTCAGAAGCCGGACTTCAACACCTACGGCACGCGACGCGGCAATCACGAAGTCATGATCCGGGGGACGTTCGCCAACATCCGGCTGCGCAATCAACTCGTGCCCGGCAGCGAGGGCGGCGTCACCATGCACCTGCCCGACGGCGAGGTCATGAGCATTTACGACGCCTCGGAGAAGTACATCGCCGAAGGCACGCCGCTAATCGTGCTGGCGGGTGCGGAATACGGCACCGGGTCGAGCCGCGACTGGGCAGCCAAAGGCACGCTCCTGCTCGGCGTCAAGGCGGTGATCGCCAAGTCCTACGAGCGCATCCACCGCAGCAATTTGGTGATGATGGGCGTCCTGCCGCTTCAATTCAAGAATGGCGAAGACGTGAAATCGCTCGGCTTGACCGGGCGCGAAACCTTCGACATCGTCGGCATCTCCGGCGAACTGTCGCCGAAGCAGGACGTTCAGGTGATCGCCACCAGCGCCGACGGCAGCACCAAGACCTTCACGGTCACGGCGCGGCTGGATACCGCGGTCGAGGTCGAGTACTACCGCAACGGCGGCATCCTCCAAACCGTGCTGCGCAAGTTCCTGAACTAAGCACTATTACCCATTACGTCGTTGTAGGGGCAGGTTTAAAACCTGCCCCTACCCGTTTATATAAGGCATCAACTTGAGCGACACAGTCACGATTTACAGCGATGGCGGGTCGAAACCCAATCCCGGACCCGGTGGTTGGGCTGCCCTGCTGATCTACGGCGAGCACCAGAGCGAACTCAGCGGTAACGATCCCCACACGACGAACAATCAAATGGAACTGACCGCCGCGATCCGGGCGCTCGAAGCGCTCACCCGCCCCTGCGAGGTCGATTTTTACACCGACTCGCAGTATCTGCGGCAGGGAATCACCACGTGGATTAAGACGTGGCGCAAAAATGGCTGGATGACCAGCGCCAAAAAGCCGGTGCTCAATCGAGAACTGTGGATCGAGTTATACGATCTAACTCAGCAGCACCAAATCCACTGGCATTGGACACGCGGACACGCCGGTGATAAATTCAATGAACAGGTGGATCGGCTGGCAACTGAAGCACGCCTCACACTGAGTTCATCGCGCTAAAGGGGAAACGCAGATGTCGAAAATGTCCGACCGGGTTGCCGACTTCGGCACGACCATCTTCACGGAAATCAATCTGCTGGCGCAGCAGCATAACGCGCTCAATCTCGGTCAGGGCAAGCCGGATTTCGACGCCGAGCCGGACATCATCGCAGCGGCGGTACGCGCGCTGCAAGCGGGCAAGTACAACCAGTACGCGCCCGGTCCGGGCACGCCCTCGCTGCGGCAGGCGGTCGCCGCGCACGCCAACCGCTTCTACGACCTCGACATCGACCCCAACGCGGGCGTCGTCGTCACGGCGGGCGCGACCGAAGCGATTTTCTCGTCGGTGCTCGGCTTGGTCGACAAAGGCGACGAGGTGATCGTGATCGAGCCGTATTTCGACAGCTACGTCCCCAACATCACCATGGCGGGCGCAACGCCGATCTACGTGCCGCTGCATCCGCCTAGGTGGACGTTCGACCCCGACGAACTGCGCAAAGCCTTCAACACCAAAACCCGCGCCATCATCCTCAACACGCCGCACAACCCGACCGGGCGCGTCTTCACGCTCGAAGAGATGACATTGATCGCTGACCTGTGCAAAGAGCACGACGTGACTGTCATCTCAGACGAGGTCTACGAACACCTGATCTTCGACCAAGCTAAGCACATCCCGATGGCGACTCTGCCGGGCATGTTCGAGCGGACGGTCACGATCAGCAGCTTGGGCAAAACCTTCAGCGTCACCGGCTGGAAAGTCGGCTGGGTCTACGGCGCGCCCGAACTGGTCACGGGCGTCGGTCGAGCGCATCAATTCGTGACTTTTGCGGTTAACCACCCGGCACAGGAAGCTGCCGCCTACGCGCTCAGCCTGCCGGGAACGTATTACGAAGATTTTCAAGCGATGTACACGACCAAGCGCGACTTGATGATGCAGGCGCTCAATCACGCGGGGATGAAAGCCCGCCAGCCTGAAGGGACCTACTTCGTCATGGCGGATTTCTCGGAGGTGTTTGACGGCGACGACATCGACTTTGCCAAGTACCTGACCAGCGAGATCGGCGTCGCCTGCATCCCGCCGACCTTCTTCTACAGCACGGGACACGCGCACATGGCGAGCACGCAAGCGCGCTTCGCCTTCTGCAAATCCGACGACTTGCTGCGGCAGGTCGGGGAGCGGCTGACCAACATCGGGAAGTGACGCGGCGAATTTTGGGTTTTGTAGGGGCGTAATATATTACGCCCCTACAACGTTGTCTCCCGCGATAGCTTCTTTACAGCGCGAACGGCAGCGCTCCGGCGACGAACAACCCGCCCAGTAGAATCCCCAGCACAATCGCGGTCACGATTGACGCGACAATCATCACGACCGCCGTGATCCATTTCTGATTCGAGTCGGTGAACAGGTGCAGACGCTCAAAACCTTCGGCGATCAGGTAGACCTCGTAAATGTCCAGCGCCAGCGTCAGCAGCCCCATTCCGATCCCGAACAGGTTGAACGCCAATCCGAGCGCACTGTTGATCACGACCACCGGCGCCCAAACCAACGCAACCGTGTAGCTATGATCGATCAGCGAGCCGCGTCCCCCCTGATTAACCGCCCAGCGGTACGAAGCGTAGCAGCCGACGTACAGCACCGCTAGCCCAATTGCCAAGCCGAAGAACGGCGTCAGCAGCACCGCGATGATGTTAAACAGCGACGTCGAAAACCGAATTTGCAGGAACAGCGCGTTGAAAATCGAGAGGATGGCGCTGCCCGCCGCCGCCGTCCCCGCGATCAGCCAGAAGCGCCACCACGTCGCCCGCGACACCTCGTCCGCGTAGACGTCGGGCTTGCGCATCAGAATGTCGAAGCCGATGCGGATCAGCATCACGCCATCGCGGAACAGGTTCTCCCACGAGACGCGCTCCGGCGCGTCGGGGATGTGGAACGGCAGTTTCACACTGTTGGCTTCGTCGTCGGCTTCGCCCAGTTTCAAGCCGAGCGTCGGATCAAGCGGATGAATCCGTGACTTGCGTTCGCCAGCAGGCTTGGGTGCGGGGGTCGGTTCTTCGGGCGCTGCCGTTTCCGATTCGCGCGCGGTGATGCGGTCAAGCACCTCGCGCGCTTTGGCATTGCCGGGGTTGATCTCCAATACCTGCTCAAGATACTGCTTCCGCAGTGCCGGATCGCTCTCGGACGCCGCTAAGTAGTACCACGCCTGCTCGCTTTCGGGATCAACTTTGACGACCTCGGACAACAGATCGTGCGCTTTCTGACGGTCTCCTGCCTGAAAAGCAGCGATCCCCTCCTGCAGCTTGTCCTCTCCGGGAAACATATGCGCCCCTTCTTAGTCTTTTGCCTCGACAGTTGCCAATAAAGCTTAGCTCATTATACGTAGGATTAGCCCTTAACGCCGCTGTTCCGTAGTAGAATCGTCCTGTTAGGGGGTGAGGGGATGCCGCAAGTGCCTGATTTGATCACCGATTTAGCCGAAGTCCGGCGGCACGCTGAAGCACAGCGCGCCAAATTCGATCTGCTGCGGCTGCTGCTGGAACGCCGAAAAACGCTCGACGACGCCAAATTGGACGCCTTCGTCGAGCAGATCGCCGCGCCGATCATCAGCGCCATCGACTGCACGCAGTGCGCCAACTGCTGCCGCAGCCTCGACGTGTATCTGGTCGAGGACGATGCCCGCCGCCTCGCCGACGGGCTGCTGATCCCGCTGGCTGAGGTCGAGACGCGCTACGTCGATCACGAGGCAGCGGCAGCCGTCGAGGAATGGGGCAAGTTCCGCGCGCGACCCTGTGCCTTCCTCGACGGCAAGCTCTGCTCGATCTACGAGCATCGCCCGGAGTCCTGCCGCCTGTACCCCGCCTTCACGCCGGATTTCCGCTGGACGCTGGCGGACACCATCGAAGGTGCCGGACTGTGCCCGATCATCTACAATGTGCTGAGCGAACTCTGTGACCGTCTGCTGCCTCACTCGGACAGCACGCCGTAGTCGAAACATCGGTATTTCGGACTTGAGATTGTCTGCCATGACCGCCATAACCGCCTGAGGATCACAATTTGGAGTATCCATGCGCTTACCTGCCCTGCTGATCACCGCGCTGCTGCTGACGAGTGCCTGCAACCTCGACAACCAACCGTCGACGCCGACCGCCGTCCCGTCAGCGCAGCCGATTCAAGCGACGATTACGATCCCGCCAGCCACCGATACCCTGCTGCCGGGCATCGTTGCCACGTCCGGCGCGACGCGCACGCCTTTCGGTAACAGTGGCGCGCCCACCGCCCAGACCATCGGCACGCCGGGCGCTTTGCCGACCACCGCCAGCGGCGAGAGCGCCACTATCAGCAGCCCTGCTAACGGCGCGACGGTCGGCGGCAGCCCGCTTTACGTCAGCGGCGTCGTCTCCAACTTGTCCACCGATCAGTTTATGCTGCAAGTCTTCGACGCCAACGGGCAATCGATCACGCCCGCGCAGACGATCACGCTGAGCAACCCCAACCACGTCGCCGACGTGCCTTGGTCGGCGTCGGTGCTGGTGAGCGGCTATACCGGGGCGGCGCAAATTCGGATTAGCGCCCAAACTGCGAGCGGTGAAACCGCCGTCATTGGCGCGGTGAGTGTCAACATCGTGCCCGCGACCGCCAACGCTAACCCCGCACCGTCAAGCGGCAGCAGCATCACCTCGCCCACAAACGGCAGCGCCGTATCGGGCAGCCCGATCACCGTGACCGGGACGGCGGGCGGCATCCCGGAGAACCAATTCACGCTGCTGCTGCTCAATGCCAGCGGGACGGTGCTCAACAGCCAGTTGATCACACTAACGGGTGCGGATCAGTACACTGTGCCGTGGTCGGCGTCGCTCGGCACCAGCGGCTATCACGGCAGCGTCGAAATCCGCGCGGTGGTGATCCGCGCGGGGCAGCAGATCACGATTGCCAGCGCCATCGTCACGCTACAGTGAGCCGAGAGTGGGGAACATTGAGGAGATCGTTTCTGAACGGATCATCTTCGTGACCCACAAATCTGTTCTTCTCCCCCCTCGCTACGTAGCGGAGAGGGGGTCGGGGGGTGAGGTTGGTTTTAGCCCTCACCGCGATCTTCCTCACTCCCCAGTAAGCCAATAACGATGGCGTTTCGCCTTCTGTCACGTATACTGGATACGTGATCATTTAAAGCTGTTTACGTCGAATTTGGGATAAACTCGCAATGTCGCAAACGAAACACTTCATCGCCATCGCCGGGAATATCGGCGCGGGCAAAAGCACCCTGACCAATCTGATCTCGCAGGCGTTCGGCTGGGAGCCGTTCTACGAAGCCGCCGCCGAGAACCCCTACCTCGCCGACTTCTACGCCGACATGACGCGCTGGAGCTTCCATTCGCAGGTGTTCTACCTCGGCAAGCGGCTGGAGCATCACCGCCAGTTGGTCGATCATCCCGGCAGCGTGGTGCAAGACAGGACGGTGTACGAGGATGCCGAAATCTTCGCCCGCAACCTCTACGAGCAGGGGCAGATGTCCGAGCGTGATTACGATGCTTATCGCCGCCTCTACCGCGCCGTGAGCAGCTTCTTGCCCCCGCCCGACCTGATCGTCTACCTGCGCGGGAGCGTCGCCAAGCTGAGCGAGCACATCACCCGGCGCGGCAACGATTACGAGCGCAGCATTGCCCCGGCATACCTTGAGCACCTGAATCGCCTCTATGACGCATGGATCGGCGACTGGACGGCTTGCCCGGTCGTGACCGTCGAAATGGACGACATGGATTTCCTGCAAAATCAGCGCGACCTCGACCGCGTGATCGCGTCGATCAGGGAGTCGCTGAAACAGCGCACCCCCTAATCAGTCGCGTAGGGGCGGAACTGAGTTCCGCCCCTACAACGTCACGCCTCGCAAAACAGCAACAACGCCAAATTTTTGTCTAATATATCCAAACATTAATGGACAAACTTCAACGCGCGTGCTATACTGATTTCAACCTATTGATATGATTAATCTGATGAATACCTCACGGATTATCGTTTATGTCTGAAATTGACCTCGACTCCGACCTGCTGGACTACCTCGTACAGCGGGGATTCCAACCGGGCGACCGGCTGCCCACGATCAACGAACTTCAGGACGAGCGCCACCTCGGAATAAGCATCAGCAAAGTCCGCGAGCAGTTGGAAGTCGCGCGTGCGCTCGGCTTGGTCGAAGTCAAATCCAAGACGGGCATGAAGATGAAGTCCTACAACTTCGCGCCCGCCGTCAGCCTCAGCCTCCTGTTCGCCCTCGCCCAAGACCAGCACAATTTCGAGCTGTTCGGCGAAGTCCGCAATCACATCGAAGTCGCCTTCTGGAACGAAGCCTGCGAGAGCCTGCACGACGAGGACAAGCAGATCATGCGCGAATGTCTCGACAGCGCGCGCGCCAAACTCAACGGCAAGCAGATTCGCATCCCCAACGACGAACACCGGACGTTTCATCTGACCGTCTTCAAGCGGCTGGACAATCCCTTCGTGATGGGCATCCTCGAAGCCTACTGGGACGCCTATAACGCCGTCGAACTCAACCGCTACTCCGATTACAGCTATCTCCAGCAGGTGTGGAGCTATCACGAACGCATCTTCCAAGCGATCTGCGACGGCGATTACGATGCCGCCAAAGTGCTGTTCATCGAACACACCAACTTGATCCGCTACCAGCCCCGAATGCAGCGCATTCACGCCGCGCCGGAAATCGAAAGCTCAGAGACAGAAGGAGACTTTATTTCGCCCAAATAGATTTATTTCACCGCTCGCACTGGATCGTGATCGCAAAGTCATAGGACGTGAAAATGGCAGTTGAACTTCAACCTGAAGCACAGATCAGCGGTTACAAAGCCGGAATCAACGACTTTGCGCTGATGGTCGCCACCAAGAACGGGTCGGGCAGCCAAACCTCCAACCTCGTCTTGATCCGCTCGTTGTTTAAAATGGGTATCCCCGTCAGCGGTAAGAACCTATTCCCTTCGAACATCAAGGGCTTGCCGACGTGGTATACGATCCGCGCGAGTAAAGACGGCTACACGGCGCGGCGCGCGACGACGGAAGTCTCGGTCGCCTTCAATCAGGACACGATCACCGAGGACATCGCTAACGTGCCTGAAGATGGCGTATTGATCGCTAACAGTGACCTGAAATATAACGTCACGCGCGAGGACATCACCGTCTATGAACTGCCGGTGAAGGAAATCCTCAAGCAAGCCGAATTCCCCAAGGACTTCGCCGACCGGATCGCCAACATGGTTTACGTTGGTGCCGCCTGTTTCCTGTTCGACATCCCGCTGGACATCGCTTACGGCGCGCTGCTCGACCAGTTCAGCGGCAGAGAAAAACCCGCCAAGATGAATCACAACGTCGTCGAGCTGGCGTATCACTGGTCAAAGGACAACCTGACCAAGCGAGATCCGTATGGCTTTGAGCCGCTCAACCTGACCGAAGGCAAAATCCTGATCGAAGGCAACGAAGCAGCAGCGCTCGGCGCGCTCTACGGCGGCGTGAGCGTGGTCGCGTGGTATCCGATTACGCCTTCGACCAGCGTCGTCGACAACATCATGGATCACCGCGATCTGCGTAAAGACCCGGAAACCGGCAAGCACACGGTCGCTATCGTACAGGCGGAAGACGAACTCGCCGCTGTCGGCATGATCATTGGCGCGGGCTGGGCGGGCGCACGCTCGATGACCGCCACCAGCGGTCCCGGCATCAGCCTGATGGCAGAGTTCACCGGCTTGGCGTACTTCGCCGAAATCCCGTGTGTGATCTGGGACGTCACCCGCATTGGACCAAGCACCGGCTTGCCGACGCGCACCGGTCAAGGCGACCTGCTGTTTCTGTATTACCTCGGTCACGGCGACACGAGGCATATCGTCCTCATTCCGGACGGCGCGGAAGAAGCCTTCGAATTTGGCTGGCGTGCCTTCGACGTCGCCGAGCAAATTCAGACGCCGGTCTTCGTCATGAGCGACCTCGACCTCGGCATGAACTTATGGCTGAGCGATCCGTTCAAGTACCCGGATACGCCGATCAATCGCGGCAAGCGGCTAGACAAGGTCGAGCTTGAAGAATTCTTCGCCGAACACGGCGAATGGTTCCGCTTCCGCGACTACGACGCCGACGGCATCCCCTACCGCACCGTCCCCGGCACGGATCACCCGCGCGCGGCGTATTTCGCGCGCGGCACGGGTCACAACGACATGGGTATCTACAGCGAACGCAGTGACGACTGGGTGCAGAACCTAACCCGCATCCACCGCAAATTCGACACCGCGCGCGGCATCGTCCCGCAGCCGGTCACTGACTACGATCCGTCCAAGTCGATTGGCATCATCTCCTACGGCTCCAACGACCCGGCGATCCGCGAAGCGCGCGACCGCATGGCGCTGGACGGCATCGAGACGAATTACATGCGCGTCCGCGCGCTGCCGTTGGCTCAGGAAGTCTACGATTTCGTCAAGAAGCACGACCGCGTTTACGTGGTCGAGAACAACTTCGACGGGCAGATGTGGCAGATTTTGCGCACCGAAGTCCCCGGCGACGCCTCAAACCTGATCTCGCTGGCGCTGGGCGACACACTGCCGATGACCGCCCGTTGGGTTCACACTCGTATTTTCCAAGAAGAGCAGAAGTAGGCGGATGACGATGACTGAAATGATTCAACTGAAACGCGAAGATTATCGCGGTAACAAGAGTACGCTCTGCCCCGGCTGCGGGCACGACTCGATCTCGAACCAGATTATCAGCGTCGCCTACGAACTGGGCTTACCGATGTGGCGCGTGATCAAGATGAGCGGGATCGGCTGTTCCAGCAAGACACCTGCTTACTTCCTGCGCGGATCGCACGGCTTCAACTCGGTACATGGGCGGATGCCCTCGGTCGTGACCGGGGCAACGCTGGCGAACAAAGACCTGACCGCGATTGGCATCAGCGGCGACGGCGATACCGGCAGCATCGGCTTCGGGCAGTACAAACACTCGATCCGCCGCAACGTACCGATGGTCTACATCATCGAGAACAACGGCGTCTACGGCTTGACCAAAGGTCAGTTCTCGGCGACCGCCGACGAAGGGCAGCACCTCCGGCATTACGGCACCAACGAACTACCACCCATCGACCTGTGTCTCGAAGCGGTGGTCGGCGGCGCGACCTTCGTCGCGCGCAGCTTCTCCGGCGACGCCGAGCAGGTGCGTACTCTACTCAAAGCGGCAATTGCGCACAAGGGAATGGCGGTGCTGGACATCGTCAGCCCGTGCGTGACCTTCAACAACTCGCCGGAATCGACCAAAAGCTACCCTTACGGCAAGGATCACGAGATCAAGCTGCAAGACATTGAAATGTTCGCCGCCGGTTACGTGCCGGAGCGTCAAGAGATCACGGTCGAACCATATGGCGAAGGCGAAATCATCGAAGTCGAAATGCACGACGGCTCGTACATCCGGCTGAAGAAACTGGATCGAGATCATGATCCGCGCAAAAAGAGCGACGCCTACAAAGTGCTACAGGAAGCGGAGCGCGATCAACTGCTGCTGACCGGGCTGATCTATTACGAGGAGCCGCGCGATACGCTCCCCGAAGCGCTCAATCTGAGCGATACACCGCTGGCGCAGCTTCAAGGCGATGCCCTGCGTCCGTCGAAGCAATCGCTCGACGACCTCATGAAGAAGTACATGTAATAGAAGTGCTGGGTACCGAGTACTGAGTGCTGAGTAAAAACGAGTCTCGTAGGGGTGACCTGACAGGTCGCCCCTAACCCGCCAACAAAATCTCAACCAACTCCCCCCGCGAATCTGGTGGTTGCGCCACGTAAGAAAATCGGCAATAAATAGGGGCACTTCCAACCAACGAGGAGCGCTTCTCAATGCCGGATTTTTATCGCCTTGACGCCGATGCAGCCGTAACACAACTCCACAGCGACGCCCAAAACGGCTTAGCGCCCGACGACATCCCCCGGCGACGGGAACAATACGGCGCGAACAAACTCCCCTCCAGCGAACAAGTCAACCTGATCGCACTTGTGATCGGGCAGTTCAAGAACGTGCTCGTGATCGTCCTGATCCTCGCGGCGGTGATCTCCTTGTTTCTAGGCGATGTGAAGGACGTGATTGTGATCCTCGCCATCGTCGTCGCAAACGCCGCGTTGGGCACCTATCAGGAATATCAAGCGGAGCAGGCGCTCGAAGCGCTCAGTTCGATGCAGGTACCGCAGGTGCGCGTCCGGCGCGGCGGCGAGGTCAAGCAGATCAGCGCGGAAGACCTCGTGCCGGGCGATGTCGTGCTACTGGGCGAAGGCGACCGCGTACCCGCCGACGGTCGGCTGATCGTCAGTTCGAATCTGCAAGTCGAGGAAGCCGCGCTGACTGGCGAATCGCAAGCCGCCTCTAAGAACACCGCCACTATCACCGATGAAAACGTCGGCTTAGGCGACCGGCATAACTTCGTCTACATGGGCACCGCCGTGACCTACGGGCGCGGCGAGATGCTGGTCACGGGGACGGGGTTGCAAACCGAACTGGGCAAGATCGCCAGTATGCTGATGGGTGTCGAGGAAAGCGAAACGCCGCTGCAAAAGCGGATCGACCGCTTGGGCGTGCTGCTGGTGCGCGGCGCGGTCGCGGTCGTGATCGTCGTCTTTATCGCCGGGCTGCTGCGCGGGATCGCCATTCAGGAGATGTTGATCACCTCAATCAGCCTCGCGGTCGCCGCCGTGCCGGAAGGCTTGCCCGCCGTGATCACGGTGGCGCTGTCGCTCGGCGCGTCGCGGATGGTCAAGCGGCACGCGCTGATCCGCCGCCTGCCCGCCGTCGAGACGCTCGGCTCGGTGACGACGATCTGTTCGGATAAGACCGGCACGCTGACCCGCAACCAGATGACGGCGACGCGCTTCGCCCTCCCCGGCTACGACGACGTAGAGATCACCGGCGTCGGCTATACGCCCGAAGGCGATTTCATCGCGCGCGGCGACGATCAGAGCAAGCGCCCGCTCGATCCACGCCAAGACCCGACAGTTGGGCGCTTCTTGAAGGCGATGGCGCTCTCGACCGACGCTTATCTCGAAGCGCAAGGCGACGGCGATTTCGAAGTCGTCGGGGATACGACCGAAGGCGCGCTGCTGGTCGCGGCGCAAAAAGTCGGCTGGACGCGAGCGCAGTTGGAGCAGGATTTGCCGCGCGTCGGCGAACTGCCCTTCAGCAGCGAGCGCAAGGCAATGACGACGATCCACGAGGTCAAGAGCGCGGACAACCGCGCGCTGTTCTGCGACTGCAATTACCTTTCGATCACCAAAGGCGCGCCGGATCGCCTGCTCGACTGGGCGGCGCAGGAGCACCTGCCATCGGGAGCGCAGCCGTTGACCAACGAGCGACGGGCGGCATGGCAGACGCAGATCGACAAGCTGGCGCAAGCCGGACTGCGCGTGCTCGGCGTCGGCTACCGCCCGCTCGATCAACTACCGGAGGAAATAACGCCGGAAACCGAGCGCGACCTGATCCTGCTCGGCTTGATCGGCATCCTCGACCCTGCGCGACCGGAAGCCCGAGAAGCGGTCAAGACCGCGCGGGCAGCCGGTATCCGCCCGATCATGATCACCGGCGATCACGCGCTGACGGCGCAGGCGATTGCCACCGACCTCGGCATCATCGAGGCTGGCGCGAAAGCGATCACCGGCGCGGAGATCGAGGCGATGTCCGACGATCAACTGACGCAAGCGCTGGCGACGCACGGCGCTTTCGCCCGCGTCTCGCCGGAACACAAGCTGCGGATCGTCAAAAACTTGCAAGCGACAGGTGAGATCGTCGCCATGACCGGCGATGGCGTCAACGATGCACCCGCCCTCAAGCAGGCGGACATCGGCGTGGCGATGGGCATCACCGGGACCGAGGTCAGCAAGGGAGCAGCCGACATGGTGCTGACCGACGACAACTTCGCCTCGATTGTCGCCGCCGTCGAAGAAGGGCGCACGATCTACGACAATATCCGCAAGTTCGTGCTGTTTTTGCTCAGTTCAAACATCGGCGAAATTCTGGTGATGTTCGTCGGCATCCTGATCGGGCTGCCGGTGCCGCTGCTGGCGATCCAGATTCTGTGGGTCAACCTCGTCACCGACGGCTTACCGGCGATTGCGCTCGGCTTCGAGCCGACCGAACCGGGCGTGATGGATCGCCCGCCGCGCCCGGTCGACGAAAGCATCTTCGCGCACGGCATCGGGCGTCAGATCGTCACGCGCTCCCTTTTGCTGGCGGTCCTGACACTGGGCGCGTTCTTCTACGGACACGTCGTCCACAACCTCGATCCGTTCAGCCCGACGCTGGGCGTCGAGAAGCTAACGCAGAACCAGCTAGCGGAGTTGGTGGGCTATTACCCGGTCGATTGGGACATGCTGGACGAGGAGACGCGGCGCGAAATGCTGAGCGCGGAAGCCGACGCGCCGGAAAGCACGGAGGGACAAAACGAAATCGTGGCGCGCGCCGACCGCATCCCGCGCACGATTGCCTTTACGGTGCTGGCGCTGGGGCAAATCTTCAGCGTCATGGCGATCCACGCGGGCGACAAGCGCTCGTTCTTCGGCATCTGGTTCAGCCAAAACCACTTCATGCTGTGGGCGGTGATCTCGACTTTCGTCTTGCAGCTCGCCGTGATCTACGTGCCGTTCTTGCAATTCACCTTCGAGACCTACCCGCTGCGAATCGCGGAATTGATCGGCACGCTGGCAATTGCCTCGCTGATGCTGTTCGCCACCGAGATCGAGAAGTGGCTGATGAATCGAGGAGAGCCACACGCGGCATAATTTCTCGCAACGTGTGGAAATCGTAGGGGCGTTCAATTGAACGCCCCTACACCTACCGCCAATTCGAGATTATTCCGGCTTGTTCTGGAGAATCGCCTCGATCTTCGCGTCGATCTCGTCGGTGATCTTGACGTCGAGCGCCTTGAGGTTTTCGTCCACCTGCTCCGGGCGGGTCGCGCCGGTGATCGCGCTGCTGACCTGCGGGTGCTTGATCGTCCACGCAATCGCCAGCGCTGACGGGGTCGTGCCCATCTCCTGCGCCAATTTGGTCAATTGGCGGGTCTTCTCAATGCGATCCGCACGCAATTGGTCTTCCGACCAGTTCTCGGTCTTGGCGCGGCTGTTTTCGGGGATGCCGTCGTTGTACTTGCCGGTCAGGATGCCCTCCGCTAGCGGACTCCAGACGACCAGCCCCATCCCATACTTGGCAACCGCATCCTCGACCGATCCGCCCACTTCGGTCTTCTCAACCTGATCGCGGTCGAACATGTTGTAGATCGGCTGCTCAACGACCGGGCGATCCATGTTGATCTTAGGCAGCAGGCTATACGCTTCGTCGAGGTTCGCCGCCGTCCACATACTCGTGCCCCAGTAGAGCACCTTGCCCTGCGCGATCAAGTCCTCGATGGCACGCATGGTTTCTTCGGTCGGCGTCTCATCGTCGTAGCGATGGCAAAAGAAGATGTCAACGTATTCCATGTCGAAGCGCTTGAGCGACTGGTTGACCGACTCGGTCACATGCTTGCGCGACAACCCCTTGTCGTTGACGTCGTCGCTCATGGGCCAATAGCACTTGGTGCTGACCACAAGATGGCTGCGGTTGTAATCCTTGATCGCCTGCCCGACCACTTCTTCGCCGCGACCGTAGGAATACATGTCGGCGACGTCGATGAAGTTGACACCCTGCTCGATTGCGCGGTGAATGCAGGCGACCGAGCGCGCCTCGTCGACGGTGCTGCTGCCAAAGGTCAGCCACGCGCCCAACGAGATCGCGCTGACAGTCAAACCGGATGTCCCTAGTTTGCGATACTCCATGAGTTAGTTCCTTTCCAAAAAATCGTGGGTTTCTCTAAATTCACATGGCGCAGAGTATAACAGGATCACAAGGCAGCGCGTAAATATCCGCAGCGCACCAAAAGACAATCGCTATTTGCGCCGCAATCCTATAAAATGAACTTAACAACGTTGGGTTGGAATAGTGGTGCTGTTTGAAACAACAGATACGTATCGCCCCGTCGATCCTCGCAGCGGATTTTACCCGGTTGGGCACGCAAATCCATGATGCGGAAGCCGCTGGCGCGGATTGGATTCACGTAGACGTGATGGACGGGCGCTTTGTCCCCAACATCACGATGGGTCCGGTCGTGTTGGAAGCCGTGCGCCGTTCAACCCAACTGCCCCTTGACGTTCACCTGATGATGGTCGAACCGGATCATCTGCTGGAAGCGTTCGCCGAAGCCGGCGCGACGCGCATCAGCGTTCACTGGGAAGCCTGCCCTAACCTGTATCGCACGCTCCAAATGATCAATGAACTGGGCTGCGCGGCAGGCGTCGCGATCAATCCGCATATCCCAGCGCCGTTCCTGAGCGAAATCCTGCCCATGCTGGGCGTGATCTTGGTGATGACGGTCAATCCGGGCTTTGGTGGGCAAGAGTTCCTGCCGGAGACGCTGCCGAAAATTCGCGCGCTGCGCAAGATGGTTGGAGATCAGCGGATCGATATTGCCGTCGACGGCGGCATCAACGCTGAAACCATCCCAGCGGTGGTCGAGGCGGGCGCCGATCTGCTGGTTGTAGGCAGCGCCGTGTACAGTGTGCATCAGCCCATCAGCTCAGCTATGGCTGAGCTGCGGCAGGTGATCGCAGAAACGGAGGCAAAAGAAAAGCCGGTCTAGACCGGCATTCTTCATTGGTGCGGTGTGAGGTTGGACGAGCCGGAGCTAGACTTTCGCCAGCGTCTTGATGCATTTGGTGCAAAGGTACTTGCGAACCGACTTACCGTCTTCCATCACGTGGACGCGCTGAATATTGGGTTTGAACTTGCGCCGCGTTGCGCGCATTGAGAAGCTGCGGTTGTTGCCGAACATCGGTTTCTTCCCGCACATTTCACAGACTGCCATCAGCTTGCCTCTGGTGAAAACTGCCGTAACGAATAGCGCGATACTATCATAAACGGGTCCGCTAGACAAGGGACAAGTAACCCAGATGTGGGGCTGGGGTTCGAACGGGGAAGACCGAGTAAGATCGTTGAGTACGTGGGGATTGACCGTGATTTTGAGCAAAGAAACAATTTCGTCGCGGCTGTCAAGTTATCGATGAATAGTTTTATTTGTGTCGAAATTTTTCCGAATTTAGCAACAGGATACCAAAGTGATCAGTAGACAATCTTTCCGAGCCAGCGACAACACGATTGTCGACGGTCATTTGATTAAACAGCTTTTTGGCTCAGGCTTGGCGTGGCTGGAAATCAATAAAGATCAGGTTAATCAACTGAACGTCTTCCCCGTCCCTGACGGCGACACCGGAACCAACATGTGGCTAACCATGCGCCACGCCTATAACGAGATCGCTCATCTCGAAGAACCGCATGTCGGGCGGCTGACGCACGCCATCGCGCAGGGGGCGCTCAAGGGCGCGCGCGGCAACTCCGGCGTGATCTTGTCGCAGTTGTGGGCAGGTGTCGCCGAAGCGCTCGATGGTCACGAGACTTTGGACGCCAAGCTGCTGGTCGTCGCCAGCCGCGCCGGGGTCGAGAAAGCCTACAACGCGGTCGAGAAACCGGTCGAAGGCACGATCCTGACGGTTCTGCGGGGCATGTTGGATGCGGTGATCGCCGCCTACAAATCGACCAACGACCTGATCGCCCTGCTGCGGCGGATGCTGGTCGCCGGACGCGCGGCGCTGCGCCAGACGCCGGAGCTGCTGCCGGTGCTCAAAAGAGCGGGCGTGGTCGATTCGGGCGGCAAAGGCTTACTGCTGATCTTCGAGGGGATGCTGCGGGCGCTGTGTGGACGTGACGTGATGCTTGAAGCCGCCAGACTGGCGACGAGCACCAACCACGCCGTCCCCACGCCGCAAACCACGTGGCAGGACGCGCTCGAACCGGAAGACGCCGAGGGCTACGGCTACGACGTGCAGTTCCTGATGCGCGGCGAGGGCTTGAGCGTCGATGGGGTCAAGCGGGCGCTGGCGGATATGGGCGGCTGGTCGACGCTGGTCGTGGGCGATCCCAAGCTGATCAAAGTTCACGTCCACCTGCACGATCCCGGTCAAGCGCTGAGCTATGCCGTCGGCACGGGCGCGAGCATCGACGACGTGGTGGTCGAGAACATGCAGGAGCAGTACGAACATTACGTGCAGGAGCGGCTGCATCACGAGACCGAAATCCGCACCG
Organism: uncultured Chloroflexia bacterium; assembly: GCA_963826685.1. Taxonomy (GTDB): domain Bacteria; phylum Chloroflexota; class Anaerolineae; order Aggregatilineales; family Phototrophicaceae; genus Flexifilum. The sequence goes on from CAWGYC010000020.1 coordinate 97,843, forward strand.
ACATCGAAGGCGTCGCCGTGATCGCGGTCGCCAACGGCAAGGGGATGCACGAGGTCTTTTCGCAGTTGGGCGCAGCTTACGTGATCGACGGCGGGCAGACCATGAATCCCAGCACCGGCGACTTTCTCGAAGCGATCGACGCGCTGGCGAATACAGAAATCGTTCTGCTACCCAACAACAAGAACATTCTGCTTTCGGCGCAGCAAGCAGCGACCAATGTCGCAAATAAACAGGTCAGCGTCGTACCGAGCGTCACGCTGCCGCAGGGAATCGCGGCGATGTTCGAGTACGGCAACCTGCAAGCCGATGATACACCGTTCGACGCGCTGGTCGAGGGCATGGCGTCGGCGCTGTCCACCGTGATCACCTGTGAGATCACGACGGCGACGCGCTCGGTCGAACTCGAAGGTGTCAGCGTGCGCGAGGGCGAACTCGTCGGCTTGCTCGACGATGTGCTGGTGGTCGCCGGGAATGACCCGGCAGCCGTCGCTCGCGAACTGCTGGAAAAAGCGGAAGCGGACAAATACGAGCGGATTACGCTATACTACGGGAGCGAATCCGATCATGCGCGTGCCGACGCGCTGGCGCAAAGCCTCGCGCAGACATTTAGTCAACAAGAGTTCGAGGTGGTCAGCGGTGGGCAAGCGCTCTATCCCTATATCATCAGCGTCGAATGAACATACACATCGTTACCGATAGCTGCGCGCACGGTGAACTGCCGCCGAACATCACCGTCGTACCCAACACGATCACGATGGAGGGCAAGAGCTACCGCGAAGGGATCGATCTTGGCGCGGAGGATGCGCTGCGCCTGTTCGCGCACCAACCTTACGCACCGCTGGTCCATGCGCCAACGCAAGAGCAGTATCTCGCCGTTTACGACCGGCTGGCACACGAATACGATGCCATCCTTTCGATCCACGCCTCGCGCGAAATCTTCTCAAGCTGGCAGAACGCGCGCGCCGCCGCTCAGCAGTTGGCGGGGCGCTGCGAGATCGTCGTGATCAACTCGCGGACGATCTCGGCGGGACAGGCGATGCTGGTTCGGCTGGCAGCCCGCACGCTCGCCGAAGGCGTAGGAATGGACGAGGTCGTGCGTATCCTGCGCGGCGCAATCGAGCGCATCTATTCGGTCTACTACGTCGAAACGACCGATTTTCTGATGCAAAACCGGGTCATGACCCCGGCGCACAGCATCCTCGGCATGATGCTCAACCTCAAGCCGGTGCTGACCGTCGAGGAAGGGCGGCTCGTGCCGATGGAAAAAGTCCGCACGCGCATCCAAGCGATTGAGCGTTTGGTCGAATTTGCGACCGAATTCACGACCTTCGAGGATGCGATCATCGTCCAACATAAACTGAACGGCAGCGAACCGAGCCGGATGCTGGTGGATCGGTTGGGCGTCGATTTCCCCGACCGCGACTTCCCGCACACGCTTTACGGTGCATCGCTGGCAGCGCTGATCGGCGTCGATGCGACCGGTTTAGTGGTCTTAGAAAATGAAGAGATTGACGATGGCTTTTAAAAAAATACGCTTTCTGACCGACAGCACTTGTGACCTGCCAGCGGAGATCGTCGCCCAGCACGAGATCGGCATCGTGCCTTCTTATGTCAATTACGGCGGGCAAAGTTATGCCGACGGCATCGACATTTCGCGCGATGAGTTCTACCGCCAACTGCCGTCGATGTCCGAATTTCCGACCACTTCGGCGATGCCACCGGCGATTGTCGAGGAGGCAATGGACAAAGCGCTGGCGGACGCCGACCATTTGTTCGTAATTGCCGTCGCATCCAAGCTCAGCGGCGTATATAATACAATGCGTCTGGCAGCAACGAAGTATCCGCCGGAGCGCATCACCGTGATCGACAGCGAGAGCGTTTCGCTCAGGCTTGGCTTTCAGGTCTTGATCGGCGCGGAAGTCGCGGCAGCAACCGGCGACATCGCTCAAGTGCAGAGCGCGATCACGCGCGTCCGCGAGCACACCGATCTGTATGCCGCGCTGGAAACAATGGAGTTTCTGCGGCGCAGCGGGCGCGTCGGGTGGGCAGCCGCAAGTATCGGGGCGCTGCTGCAAATCAAGCCGCTGTTCTGCGTCAGGGACGGCGAGGTCAAGCCGATCAGCCGGGTGCGGACGTTCAGGCGCGCAGTCGACGAACTGATCCGGCTGGCGCACGAGCGTGCGCCGCTCGACCGGATGGCGGTGATCTACATCGCCGACCGCAGCGGCGCGGAGCAACTGCGCGACCGACTGGCGGACATCGCGCCGCCGGACACAATCATCGCCAGCGTTACGCCGACCATCGGCTCGCACGTCGGAACAGGTGGGCTTGGCGTCGTCACCGTCAGTAGTGCTTGGAGAAATTAATGCCATCCGCATTGGAAACGCTCGTCAAAATCCTGAAGCTCGAACGCGAGCAGGGTTACAAAAATACCGCCGTGATCGGTGGGCTGGCAGCTTACGGCAGCGCGTGGAAACCCAACGCTCATGCCCAAGCGCGCAAACCCGAACATCACATCCTCGTCGACGAACTGTTCGACCTGCTGGGCAGTTACGAAGCGCTGCCCTCAAGGGATGAGCGCCACGAGAAGATCAGCTACATGCTTGACCGCATCACCGGGCGAGTCCCGCCGCCGCCGGAGTACCTCGCGCGGCTGCCGCAGGAAGAACCCCCTGCCCCGGCTGAAGCGCAAGGCGCGGACATTCATCAGCGACACGAGCGCAAAGGTGCAGACATCCCGAAAGAGATGCGCCGGGAGCGAACCGACCAGCCAGAGCGCAAGAAACGCAATCGCCGCGGTGAAGCGCAGCCGGATCAGCCCAGCCAGCAGAAAACCCCCGAACCGCCGGTCGAGCAGAACAAGAAGCGGGCGCCGAACAAGCCTGAACGGGAACGCTCGTCAGCGGCAGACGACGATTACAGCCGCATGGAGATCGAGACCAGCGGTTCAGGCAAGCCGGTGACGTCAGACATCCCTACCCCGCCGCGTCTCGCGCGCCCACCGCGTAAACCGCGTCAGCCCATTGATCCGCAAGCCGCCGCCGACGTCATGCGCGGTCTGAATGCGCCGGTCGAGAAGGTCAAAGGCGTTGGTCCGAAGATGGCGACGCTGCTGAACAAGCTGGGCATCTTCACGATCAACGACCTGCTGTTTTTCCTGCCGCGCCGCTACGATGACTATACGCAGCTCGCCTGCATCAGTCACCTGCATGAGCACGAACTGGCAACCGTGATCGGCACGGTCAAGCACACCGAAGTCCGCGCCGGGCGCACCGGGCGGAAAGACTTCTACATGGTGGTGGACGACGGCACAGCGTCGATGGGCGTGACCTTCTTCGGTCAGCACTTCCTCAGCCGCCAAGTTCACCGCGATCAACAGGTCGTCCTGCGTGGGCAAACCTCGATGTACCAGAATCGGATTCAGATGACGAACCCGGAAATCCAGTACGTCGAGATCGAGGACTTGCAAAATCTGGGCATCGTCCCGGTCTATCCGCTGACCGACGGGCTGAGCCGCCGCAGCCTGCGCCGCCTAATGGAAAAGACGGTCGAATACTGGGCGGAGCACTTCCCGGATTACATGCCCGAAGGCACCCTCGACCGCGCCGAACTCGCCGACCTCGGCTGGGCGATCCAAAACTTGCACTTCCCGGAAAGCTGGGATCACCTCGAACACGCGCGGCGACGCTTCATCTTCGACGAACTGCTGCTGATGCAGTTGACGATCATGGCGAACCGGCGAACGTGGCAGGCGACGCCGAGCGACTCGCTGACGGTCAGCGACGAGCAGTTGCAAGCCTTCATCGACAGCATGTTTCCTTTCCCGCTGACCGGCGCGCAGCAGCGATCAATCGCGGATATTCGCGGCGACCTCGCCAAGACCATCCCGATGAACCGGCTGCTGCAAGGCGACGTCGGTTCAGGCAAGACCGCCGTCGCAGCGACGATGCTCGGCATCGCGCTGATGAACGGCAAGCAGGCGGCGCTGATGGCGCCGACCAGCATCCTCGCCGAGCAGCATTATCGCGGTTTGAGCGCCGCCTTCGCGCAGATGCCCGCCGAACTGCTGCCCCGTGAGGGCAAGCCCGTGATCGCTCTGCTGACCGGATCGATCACCAGCGGCGACCGCGACGCGATCTATCGCGGCTTGGCGGATGGCTCAATTGACATCGTGATCGGCACCCACGCGATCATTCAGGAAGGGGTCGAGTTCAACGATCTTGGCGCCGCCATCATCGACGAGCAGCATCGCTTTGGCGTAGAGCAGCGCGGCGCGCTGCGCGGTAAAGGCACTAATCCACATCTCTTGGTGATGACCGCCACGCCGATCCCGCGAACGCTGGCGCTGACGCTCTACGCCGACCTCGACCTGTCGATTATCGACGAACTGCCGCCGGGACGCATTCCGGTTCGCACCCGCGTGATCGACCCACCGCAGCGCGAGCGCGCCTACCTGTTCGTCGAAGATCAGCTTGAGGAGGGACGGCAGGCGTTCATCGTCTATCCGTTGGTCGAAGCCTCGGAGACGATTGAAGCGGAGTCGGCGGTCGAATCCTACGAGCACCTGACCAAAGTCTTTTTCAAGCACAAGGTCGGGCTGCTGCACGGTCGCATGAAGCCCGCCGAAAAAGACGAAATCATGGAGCAGTTCCGCAATCACGAGTTCGACGTGTTAGTGACGACCTCGGTCGCGGAAGTCGGCGTCGACATCCCCAACGCCAGCATCATCGTGATCGACGGCGCGAACCGCTTCGGCTTGGCGCAGCTTCACCAATTTCGCGGGCGAGTCGGGCGCGGCGGACATGCTTCGTACTGTCTGCTGGTCTGCGATACGCCGATGCCGGAAGCACGCGAGCGCTTGACCGCGTTGGAACAGACCAACGACGGCTTCAAGCTGGCGGAGATCGACTGGAAGCTGCGCGGTCCGGGTGACCTGATCGGCACGCGCCAGAGCGGGCAAGCCGAACTCAAGCTGCTGGAGCAGATGCAGCCGGAACTGGTCGAACTGGCGCAGCGCGAAGCCAAGACGATCTACGAAGACGACGCTGAACTCACGTCGGCGGAACACCGCCTGCTGCGCGAGCGGATCGACCAACTCACCAACGCCCGCAGCGACGTGAGCTAGTACTTTCGAACCGCCAAGACGCCAAGCTCGCCAAGAAAAAAGATGGAAGTCCCCTTGGCGTTCTTGGCGTCTTGGCGGTTCAACCTCTTTTTCCGGTTTTCGACTTTACTCTAGGATGGCGGTTAACATTAAATAACCTTTGGTGCTAGTCTTTTAGCCCCTCACCCCCTGACCCCCTCTCCCACGCAAGCGGAGAGAGGGGGAACGCAGCGGGTTTTTGTCCCTCGCCCCGTTTACGTGGGAGAGGGACGGCTTGCGACAGCAAGCAGGGTGAGGGGAAATAAGTGCAAGCAGACTAGCACCAGTGGTTAAATAATTGCAAAAATGTCGCAATACCCTTAAAATTCCCTTCGTCATAAAAGAGGCTGCCAGATGACTGTGCGCGCGCTGTATCCCGGTTCGTTCGACCCCGTTCACAATGGGCACATCGACATTGCGAACCGAGCCGCTCGAATTTTCGACGAGGTGATCGTTGGCGTCTACGACATGCCGAAGAAGAAGCTGTTGTTCGACGGGGACGAGCGTTTCGCGCAAGCCGAGCGCGCATTTTCCGGTAGCCAGAATATCCGAGTTGCGAAATTTTCGGGACTTACTGTAGACTATGCAAGAGAGGTCGGCGCAACGGTGCTGGTGCGTGGTCTGCGCGTGTTCTCCGATTTCGAGTTGGAGTTCCGCATGGGCTTAGCCAACAAGCAGCTTGCGCCGGAGATCGAAACGGTGTCGATCATGACCGACATCCAGCACATTTCGATCAGCAGCAGCACGATCCGGGAGATCGCCGAACTAGGGGGGGACGTTTCTAAAATGGTTCCTCCCTTCATCGCCGAGGCGCTGGCAAAACGGTTTGCTGAGCTGCGTGCCAACCATAACAGCCCCGGCTACATGTATAGTATCCGGGATTAAGGAAGGGGACGGGTTATGGATATTCAACATTTGGTAGACCGGCTTGAAGATTTGGTCGACGAGGGGCGGCACATGCCCTTCAGCAAGTTTACGATGGTGGACGAGGAACGTGCGCTCGAACTGATCGACCAGATGCGGATTTCGATCCCTGAGGAGATCGAGAAGGCTGCCCGCGTGCTGGCGCAGCGTGACCGTATCCTCGCGCAGGCGAACGAAGAAGCCGCCCGCGTCGTCCAGCTTGCGCGTGAACGCGGCGACCAATTGATCGACCGGGAGGCGCTCGTTCAAGCCGCTCAAAGCCGCGCCGCCAACATCGTCGAAGCTGCCCGTCAGGAAGCCGAAGGCATCACCGGCGACGCCGATCACTACGTACTGGACAGCTTGAGCACGCTGGAACAAGACCTCGTGAAGCTGCTGACCATCGTCCGCAACGGCATCAGCGAAGTTCACACCAACCCCGCTCAAGCCAGCGAGCGTGTTCAACAGATCGCCGCGCCGCAGCTCCGCGAGTCGGTTGAGGTCACGGTCAAGCCGGAACAAAAAGAGGAATAACGGCTCGAAAACCCCAAGACCCTCGCGCGCGGGATACCGCGTTTGCGAGTTGCCTGTTCCCTCGGATCAAACAGGGCGCAGTATACTGCGCCCTGAGTTTACTCCCTCAACTGCCTACTTTCAGGCGTTCTGCCCGACCATCCCGCTCATCAGCAGCACCGCGAACCCGGCAACCGCCAAGCCCGCGTAAGGCGTATGGAGCTGTGTCCCGGCGAGGATCACCGCGCCGAAGCTCAAGCCAGTCGCCAGCAGGCGCGTCTGGAACATGCGCACGTTGGTCACGGCGACAGCGCCGCAGAGCGCGACCATCAACGCCAGCAGCGGGATGGCGATCATGCCCAGCGTCAGGATGTCAGGTTCGAAACCGTAGGAGAACCAGACGATCAGCCCGCCAATCGTAATAGTGACAAACGGCAGCAGGATGTCCGCCATGAGCAGTTGCAGCCCATCGACCGGCAGGAATTGGCGCAAAAAGCGTTCTTCGATGTCAGAGCGAAAGACGTGCAGCATCCCGAACGGCGGCGCAATACCGGCAGCGATCACCCACAGAATCCAGACCTGCGCCGGGAGTTGGCGAATGATGATCTCGACGCCGAAGGCAGTGGCAACGACACCCCAGATCAAGCAAGTTAGCAGCATAGTCGGGTGGCGAACGTAGGACAGCGCCGCACGGGTGACGAAAGTAGACGTACCCTGCGCGCGCGGCAGGCTCAAGAAGGGCTTACGCCCGGCTTGGCGCGCTTGCAAACGGATGCGCGCCTGCACGTCGATCATGCGCCACGCTAGCAAGCCGAGCGCCTGAATCCGCGCGTAGAGGATACTCTCGTCGACGGCGTGGATCATGTTGATCCGTTCGCCGAGCCAGAAGGTCACGCCGACGCCAACCACCGCCAAAACGATCAGCAGCCCCAGCATCCACACCGGCGACTGATTGAGCATCACCAGCACTGGAATTCGCGCCAGCCACAGCATCAGATCGGGGAAGAAGTAGGCGACGACGAACAGCAGCAGCGGCATGAACCACAGATAGCGCAGCCGCCCTAAACGCGGACTGATCAGCCGCAGCAAGCCGAGCATCCAGCCAACCGCCCACGTCAAAATGATCAGCGGGAGCATCGACCCGATCAAGCGCAGACTCGCCGCGCCGTAATCGTCCGGCAGCAGCGCCCGCGCGACCACCGTCCCGAAGACCGCCACCGGCAAACTGAGCAGGATCAGCCGCAAGCTCACCTGCCGGACGAAGCCGACGATCACCGGCGCGGCGCGCGAGATCGGCGCACCGGCGATGTAGGAAATGTCCGCGAACGACAGTTTGAGCGGCGTGCTTTGCAGCGCGTTGATGATCACGTAGACCTGCACGACAAAGATTACCCACGTGAAGCCGACCAGCAGTTCGCCAACTGTCGAGAGCGCTAACAGCTTGCCGATGCTCGCCGCCGTCTCAAAAGTGAAGGTGCCGACGGTATAGAGCCAGAACAAGCCGATCAGGATCAGGTAGAGAACGTAGAGATTCTGCGAAAACGAAGCATCTTGCGGGCGATAACCCAACACGCGCAGCCAGTAGACCGCCGTATCTTTGAACTGCCGCCAGCGCAGCCAGAACAGCGATTGAACATCACGCATCGGAGACCGCTTCCTCGTCTTCGTCCCCGTACTCAGCATCGTATTCATCGGCGTCCATTTCGCGGCGGGCGAGGATCGCCGCGCGCAGCAGGTTGTCAAGCGTCAGCGAGTCGGTGACGCCGTAGTTGGCGCGCATTTCGTCGGGCGTGCCTTCGGCGATCACCTCGCCCTGCTCCATGACGAAGTAGCGGTCGGGATGTGCCTCAGGCGGCAGTTGATGGCTGCTGAGCACAATCGTCATGCCCTCGTTGCGATGCCGGTTGAGTTCAACCCACAACTCATCCGCCGACACCGGATCGAGCGGACCGAGCGGCTCGTCGAGCAGCAGTATTTTCGGCTCGACCAGCAGCGCCATGCACAATGCCAGCTTGTAGCGCATCCCGCGCGAGAAGGTGAACGGGAAGGCATCGCGGTTGCTGAGCAAGCCGTAGCGTTCGAGCAGGTCAGCGGCGCGGTCTTCCCAGTCGTCGAGGCGGTGCGCCTGCGCGTTGAATTGCAGATGCTCCCATGCGGTCAGTTCGTCGTAAAACGGCGGCGTATCCGGTACGAGGACGATGTGCGCGCGGGCAAAGCGCTCGTTCTGGTCGATCCGTTCGCCCATCAATTCGACCGTGCCGTCGGTCGGGCGCGTCCACCCGGCGATGCACTTGAGCAGGGTCGATTTCCCGGCTCCGTTTCGCCCCACCAGCGCGATCAACTCGCCGCCGCCCTCGATCACCATCGACAGGTCGGTCAGCGCGTTCAACGAGCCGTAGCGATAATTGACCTCATTCACGACTAAAAGCGGCGTTTCGTCTTCCGCCATAAGCTTCCTCTTTGCCTAACCAAGTCTGATTACAGAAGAAGCGTATTGTACAGCCACCGCGCCGCATTTGTCTACGTTGGCACAAACGCCGATGTTGGGGACGGCAGCGTCAAGGCGATGCGGGTGAAGCGATCCGGCGCGCTCTCGACTGTCAGCGCCCCGCCGATCACCGCCATCATGGTGCTGTGGAGCGCTAACCCGTGCCCGCTTTGATGCGCCGAGCCGTCCGTATGGGTGAGTCCAACGCCATCGTCTTCGATCATCAGCCTCAAGCCGCCGCGCTGATCCACGCTGACGCACAGATGCAGTGGGCGCTTGGAGTCGCCGCCGCGCCCATAGACCGCCGCATTGCGCATCGCCTCGCGCGCGGCGTAGTAGACGACTTCCGCCGCCAACGCCGGGAGCGCGTTGGCTTCCGCCTCGACCGCCGGAGCGATCTGCCACGTCACGCGGTCGAACGCGCCGCCCAACTCGCCGTCGAGCGCGTGGCGCAGCGCCGGGATCAGCCCGATTTGCCCGACTTCGGGCGCGGGCGCGGTCTCGTGCAGCAGGTCGGCGATCTGGTGGTGGAGTTCCGCCAGTTGGTCGACCACGCCGCTCGACGACTCCATGCTCAGCGTGAGCATCGCCGCGTGCAAGCGGGGCAGCACCTCGTCGTGGAGCATCCGCCGCGTCCGCCGATCCACCACTTGATTCTGCGCCAACCGCTGGCGTTGCAAGCTCATTAAGCGCTGCGCCAGTTCAGCGCTCGCCTGCATGTCGATCAAACGCTCGCCGCTGGCACGGGCGATCTCGATTTCTTCCTGTGTGTAGAGGCTGCCGTTGCGCTTCTCGCCCAGCAGCAGCACGCCGATCAAGCCGCGCTCGCTCCAGAGCGGCACCGCCCACGCCGCCCCACCATGCGCCGCCGGATCGACGCCGACGACCATCGTCTGCGGGGCGGCGAAGCGCTCGATCAGGTCGTTCAGCGGCGGCGGAGTCGTCCCCGCCGGGTAGACGATCCCCTGCCCGATCAGCGGCGCGAAAGCGCCGACCGGCAGCAGATAAGCGCGGCTCGCCCCCAAGACCTCGTCGCAAAGCGCTCGAAACGGCAGCGAAATGTCAAAAGCGGCGGGCAAGCTGCCCGCTGGCAGCCCGCCGGTCATGTGCTCGTAGAGCCGCTGGCTGGTCACGAACGGGCGCAGGTGCTCGATGTAGCGCTCGCGCTCGACGTAAGACGTGCGGCTGAACAGCGCGTAAAACAGCGTCACCACCAGCGCCGTCAGCAGCACGAGATAGATCGGCGGCACGTCAACCGTCAGTCCGGCGCTCATCACCGCGCCGAAGCCGACCGCCAGCAGAACCGCGTTGCGCCAATGCTGCATGAAGCGCTGCTGCGGCAGCGTCTTGCCGGTGAAGACCTCGTAACGGGCGACCGCCTGCCCCAGCGTCAAGACCGCCAGCAGGATCAACCCGGCGATGATCAGGTCGGAGTAGGCGATGCGCAGCAGTTCGTCAAACTGGACTTCGTAGCGCGCCCCCGCATTGACGACGACCCGCAGCATCACCCAGCAGACCAGCGCCCCGACCAGCAGCAGCACCGCCGAGGTGGCGATCAGGAACGGCTGCGCCCGCCGCCGCGCCAGATCGCCCATCATGCGGCGGGCGGGGCCCGGTCGCAGCAGCGCGTCGAGCGCGAAGCCGATGCACAGCAGCGTACAAACCGGGTACACCAGCACCAGCAAGGGAAAGCCGAAGATCGTCGGCGTCGGCGCGAGGATCAGGTCGATCGCTTGGTCATAGGTCGGGAACGGATTGGCGAACAGCAGCAGCACCCACAGCGCCAGTATCAGCGCGGCGGCGACGCCGTAAAGCAGGTTGTGCCGCCGTCGCAGCGGTGAGTCGCGCCGCTCCCAGAAACCAACGTACCAGAGCATCGCCGTGTACCACGCGAACGGCAGCGAGATCACCATGCCCAAGCCCAGAATCCACCAGAAATTCATCACGCCGCCGAGCGTGGTCAGCCCCAGCGCGAGGATCACCGTATGGCTGACGAAAAAGACGCCGCCCGCCAGCAAGCCGCCACCGATCAGCCAAACGCCCCACGAGCGGCGCTCGGCGTTGAGCAGAATGGTGAAGCCGAGCCACAGCAGCAGGATCGTGTTGGTCAGCGAGACGGCAATCACCGCCCACGTCGCCAAGTTGTAGATCAGCATCAGCCCTCCCAGACTTCCCGCGCGCCGCGTTCGTCAAGCGTATAGGGCGTGCCGTCGTCGTCCCACGTCAACAAGCGCCCCGCGTGGACGATCATCACCGCCCGCGTCCGTGCGACTTTCTCATCGACGGTCGTCTCGTTCAAGCCCCAGACGGCGTAAATCTGCCCGTTGGTGCGGCTGACAGTGCGCTTATCTTGAAAGCCGAGCCGCGCGGCGATCTGCTCGTTGGTCATGCCTTGCGCCAGCATTCGAGCGACGACCTGCTCGTTCGGTTCAAGCAGCGCCATCGGCGATTCTTCGTCTTTCTGGCGGACTTCCTGCACCCGCGCCGCGATCTCCGGGTCGATAAAGCCGCGCCCGGCGACGGCATCGCGCAGCAGCGGCACGATCATGGCGGGCAGCAGGTAATTCGACTTGCGGACGTAAGCGTAGTGGCTGAGGATGCCGGAGCGCCGGAAGTCGCGGTAGTAGGCGTCATCGTCCTGAATCGAGTAAAAGACAATCGGCAGGCGCGGCAGCTCGCGGCGGATGGCGACCGCCGCCTCGATGCCGTTGATCGCTCCGGCAAGCTGCACGTCCATCAGGATCGCGTCGGGCGTGCCGTCGAGCGCCAGCGTCGAGCGCTTCTTCACCGCGCGCGGTCGCGCCGATCACCGTGACCGCGCCGGTGTTCTCCAACCCGACGCGCAGCGCCTCGCGCAGCTTATCCCCATCCTCGACGATCAGCAGATTGATCATTGCGCGCGTAATCCCCACTTCACAACAAGATTGAACCGCCAAGCCGCCAAGGACGCCAAGGAAAGAAACGAACACACAATAAAGCCATTTTCCATTCTACCGGGGATTGCGGTCAAGCACCCGCGTGCGCGGGGTATAATTACGGGCATTCGCGCAGATCGTTATGGGGGATCGATGCGCCTCGTCTACCTCGCGCTCGGCTGGTGCGCCGGGATCGTGCTCGCCAACAGTGGCTTGCGACTGCCGCTGCTGTGGCTCGGCTGCGCGGTCATGTTCGCCTTGTTCGCGTGGCGCGTCCGGCGCGTCGAAGCGGCGGCGCTGCTGCTGTTCGCGCTCGGTGGGCTGCGGATGGCGATCACGCCGGTGACGAGCGATCTCGCCGCATACAACGACCTCGGCGGCATGACCATCAGCGGCGTGGTCGTCGGCGAGCCGGATCGCCGTGACGACCGGGTGCAGCTCCGCGTCGCCGCCGAAAGCGTCACCCGCGCCGGAGCGACCACGCCGACCGACGGCTTGGTGCTGATCGACGCGCCGCCGCTGACCGACGCGCGCTACGGCGATACCATCAGCGCGACCGGGCTGCTGCGAGACTCCCGGCGCGAGCGACCGCTTCTCCTACGCCGATTATCTGGCGCGGAGCGGCGTCTACAGCATCATGCAGGAGTCGGCGGTCGAGGTCACGGCGCGGGCGGGCGACAGCCTGATCGGGACGCTGATCGACCTCAAGGCGCAGGCGAAACAGCTGATCGACGCGGCGCTACCAGAACCACAAGCAGGCTTGCTGGCGGGGATTCTGCTGGGCAACCAGCGCGACATCGCGCCGGACGTGAGCGACGCCTTCGCCGCGACCGGCGCGGCGCACGTGATCGCCATCAGCGGGTTCAACATGGCGGTGCTCAGCGGCGTGATCGTCGGGGCGCTGCGGCGCTTGCGCGTCTCGCCGGCCTCCGCCGCGCTGATCAGCATCGCCGTGATCGGCGTCTACACCGTGTTCGTCGGCGCGAACCCGGCGGTCGTGCGCGCGGCGTTGATGAGCGGCTTGCTGGTCGTCGGGCGGGCGCTGCGGCGGCAAACCTATCTCCCGGCATCGCTGGCGTTCGCGGCGCTGGTGCTCTCGGCGATCAATCCGCTGGTGCTGTGGGACGTCAGCTTTCAGTTGAGCTTCTTCGCCACGCTCGGCATGGCGCTGTTCGCCGATCCGTTCGCGGCGGCGTTCGACAACGTGCTGGAGCGGCTGTTCTCTGCCGAGATTCCGGCGCTGGCTGGGCGCGCTGCTGACCGAACCGCTAATCGTCACGCTGGCGGCGCTGACCTTCACGCTGCCGCTGACGATGCTCTATTTCGGACAGGTGTCGCCGGTGGTGCTGCTGGTCAATTTGCTGATCGTCCCGGTTCAGCCTGCCCTGCTGCTGATCGGCGGGGCGGCGACGCTGATCGCTTTCGTGCTGCCGCCGCTGGCGCAGATCGTCTACTGGTTCGACCTGATCCCACTCTCGTGGACGATTGACACGGTGCGGCTGCTGGCGCGCCTGCCAGTCTACGAGGTCTTCGTTTCCGCGAACGCGATTGCCGCCGGATTCGCCATTGTGATCGGAGCCGCCATGATCAAAGCCGTGCAGCCGAATTGGTCGCTGCGACTGCGGGCGAGCATCGAGGAACGGTTGGTTGTCAGCGCGGCGCTGATCGCCGGGATTGGGGCTGGTCGTGCTGATCGGCGCGCTGCTGATCAGCCGACCGGACGGGCTGCTGCACGTCTGGCTGATCGACGTGGGCGACGCCAACGCCGTGCTGATCGAGACGCCGCGCGGCGCGCAGTTCCTGATCGACGGCGGGCGCTATCCCTCGCGGCTGCTGACCGCTCTCGGCGATCACCTGCCTTTCACCGACCGCACCATCGAAGCGCTGTTCCTGACCCAGCCGGACGCGGTTCAGTACGACGCGCTCCCCGCCGTGCTCGATCGCTACGCGGTCGGCGTCGTCCTCGATCATGGTCAGCCGAATCTGAGCGATGAATTCGTCGCCTTGCACGCCAAACTCGCCCAAACGACGACCGAGCTTCAGGTCAGCGCCGGGTACACGCTCAACAGCGACGACGGCGTGAGCATCAGCGTGCTCAACCCGGATCACCAGCCGACGCTAGGCGAATCGCTGGACGACAACGCGCTGGTGCTGCGCCTGACTTACGGCGACGTCTCGTTTTTGCTGACTTCAGAACTCAGCACCGAAGGGACAGAAAGCGCTGCTCAAGCGCGGGCGAGCCGCTGGCGGCGTCGGTGCTGCAAATCCCGGCGCACGGGACAGCGCTCGACCGCGATTTTCTCGCCGCCGTCCAGCCGCAAATAGCGGTCGTCGGCGCGGAGCATCCCGACCTCGACCTGCTCGATCAGTTGGGCGACGTGCCGATCTACCGCACCGATCAAGGCAGCACGATCCAGCTCAGCAGCGACGGGCGCGATTTGTGGGTCGTTCAGGACGAGCGAACCGGGTCATGAGTGCGCCAGTAAATGATCACGGCGATAGCGAGGCTGGTCACCGAGTTGATCGCCAGATCGGAGAGCGACGAACTCGCGATCCGGCACCAGTGTCTGGGCGACTTCGGTGAGCAAGCCGTAGAATCAGACAGGTGATCAGCGCAGCGGCGAGCGCGTGACGCGCCGGAAGCAGCGCCCACCAGAGCAGCACCATCAGCCCGGTGAAAGCGACGACGTGCCCGGTCGAAAGGAATAACTCGCGCGAGGCGCTGGGCGGTCCCGGCGGCGCGGGCGGTCCGACGACCGGACTCCCGCTCGATTGCAGCAGAGTCACGGTGATTAGCGCCATCCACGCAACTACGCAAATCCGACGCAGCGTTGGGTTTTGCAGAGTCTCGATCATGATCACGATTGTAGCGGGCGCGAACGGGTTTACCTGACGGCAAGCTGACGATTCGGTGACGCTAGGCGGGCGACAAGCATCAAAACGGGCGCGGCAGTACCTCGCCCCCACCTTTGGTGCGGAAAGCTACTGGGCGTAAAGACGCTGGTAGACGCCGTGGGTGTGCAAGAGTTCCTCGTGCGTGCCCGATTCGACCAGACGCCCGTACTCCAGCACGAAGATGCGGTCGGCGTTCTCGATGGTCGAGAGGCGATGCGCGATGATGAACGCCGTCCTGCCGATCATCAGGCGGTCGAGCGCCGCCTGAATCAGCCGCTCCGACTCGGAATCGAGCGCTGAAGTCGCCTCGTCGAGGATCAAAATCTTGGGGTCTTTGAGGAAAGCGCGGGCAATCGTCAAGCGTTGGCGCTGTCCGCCGGAGAGATAGCCGCCGCCCTCGCCCACTTCGCTGTAGATGCCCTTCGGAAAGTGCTGGATGAACTCCCATGCGTTCGCCGCGCGGCACGCCTCGATGATCTCGGCTTCGTTGGCTTCCGGTCTGCCATAGCGGATGTTGTCGTAGATCGAACCGCTGAACAGGATCGGCGTTTGCAGCACCACCCCGACGGCGCGGCGCAGCGATTGCAGCGTCGCCGCGCGCACGTCACAGCCGTCGATCAGGACGCGACCCTCGTCGGTATCGTAGAAGCGCGGAATCAGACTGACAATCGTGCTCTTGCCGGACCCGCTGGGTCCGACAAGGGCGACCTTCTCGCCCGGTTCGACGACAAAATTGATGTCGCGCAGGACGGGTCCCTGCTCGTCTTCGTCATTGTGATAGGCGAAACAGACGCTTTCGAATTCGACGCGCCCCTTGACGTTTTCGAGGTCAACCGCGCCGGGTTGGTCGCGGATTTCCGGCTTCTGATCCATGATCTCGAAGACGCGGTCAACCGCCGCCATCGAGTTCGCAAAGACGACGCTGAGTTCGGAGAAGCGCTGAAGCGGCGTGTAGAGCGAGGGCAGATACATGGTCACGGCGATCAAGTCACCGACGGTCAGGTGTCCGTTGATCACTTGATAGCCGCCGTAGAGCATCACGGTCAGCGGCGCAACGTTGACGATCACGCCGGTGATCGCCAAATTAACGCTTTGCAGGTAAACGCGATACATTGACGTGGAGAGCAGCTTTTGCGACTCGCGGTCGAAGGTCTGCTCCTCGAACTGCTCGCGTCCGAAGGCGCGCACGACGCGATTCCCGGCGATCCGCTCTTGCAGCGTGCCGGACAGCGCCTCGATTTCTTCCTGCACGCGGTGGCTCGACACCTTGATCGCGCCCTGTGACCGGCGGAAGAAGTAGAGGTAGAACGGAAACGTCACCAGCGCCACCAGCGTGATGCCCACGTCGATAGTCATGAGGAAGTAGCCGATCAAGACCAGCGAGATCAAGTCCATCCAGATGTTGGTCAGCGCGCTACCCACTAGATTTTGGGCGATCTCGATGTCGCTGATCAGCCGCGAGACGATGCCGCCGGATTTGTTGCGGTCGAAGAACGACGCCGACATCCGCAAAATGCGATAGTAAAGCTCGTGGCGCAGATCAAAGACCGTCTTGTAGCCGGATTTCCCGGCGTAGTAATGACGGACGTAGGTCAGCGGTGTCCAGAAGAAGACAAAGATCAGGATTAGCCCGCCCAGCGAGGTCAGCAAGGCGGTCATTTTCTCGTCGGTCGTCAGGGTTGTGCTGAGGAAAACGTCGTCCAGTAGATAGCGCGTCACTTGCGGGACGAGCAGCGGCACACTGAACTTGACGATGCCGCCGACGCTGGCAGCGACGACCTGCCACTTATAGGGGCGCACGTAACTAAGAAACCGAACAAAGTTGTTGCGTTGTTTCGGGATCGGTTGAGACATAAGAATTCGGCTTGCGGGTTGCTACACGATACTTTCATTATCAAAGCCTGCTGAGAGAAGCGCAAGCCCGAATTGGATATAACCGTTAAGATTTTCATAAAAAAGGCACAGGAAGGGTTGCTTTCTGTGCCTGATATATTCCCGTAAAATGCGCCGGTCAACCCCCGTTTAATGCCCCTGCACGATGAACCAGAAGAGGAAGAAGTAAGTTCCACCTACCAATGCCGTGATGATAGCGGGCGCGGTCGCCTTGCTCTTACGTGCGCGCGCCATTCCGATGGCAATTAAGGGAAAAACGAACATCCCGACGTTGATGACGAACATCCCGAAATCGTTTTTCGCGATGATCACCTGCTTATGCAGGTCGATTGCGGCGACGCTCAGTTTAGCGACGATGGCGAACAAGAGCACTGTGGCGACCAACAGCGTCGGCACCATGTTCTTGTCCGGCATCAAAAACAGGGTGACTAGGGCGAAAAAGAAGATGATGTAAAGGAAGAAACTCCAGATAATGGCTTGCCCGGTTCCGGGCGACAGTAGCGCGACGATGTCCTGAAAATTAATGCTGTTCATTGCCGATAACTCCTGCGGATGATGTCCTGCACAATACTAACATGCAATTCGAGTATGTTACACTAGAGGGAGTTCGCAACTCTGCTAAGCCGATAGGTTGGGTTATGCTGCGTTCTCCTTTTGAGCGCCACCGACAGCGGCTAAACCGCTGGTGGCAGTCGAACCCGGCAATGACGCGCGCGCTGCCGAGCTATCTGCTGCGCGCGATTTCAAACTTTATCAGCTACGGGATGCGACAAGCAGCGGCGCTTTCGTACTATGCCGTGTTCTCGATCTTCCCGCTGACGCTGCTGCTGGCGGTCTTGATCAGCCGGATCGTCGGTCCGGTCGTCGGACCAGACATCGCCACGCAGCAAATCGGCTTGGGCATCGAGCCATTTCTGCCCCCGGCGGCGACTTCGCTACTCGACTTCTTCCAGAAGAATCTGACGCAGGCACTCGATCAGGGCGCGTCGTTCAGCCTAATCGCGGTGGTCGGGCTGGTGTGGTCAGGATTGGGGCTGTTCTCGAACATCACGACGTCGCTCGACTTCATTTTTCACGTCCCGTCGAACCGCAGCATGTGGCGTCAGCGCTTGACCGCCGTCATCATGGCGCTGGTGCTGGTCGTCCTGCTGGTCACGTCGTTCACGACTTCGGCGGTGCTGCGGTTAGTCTCGGCGCTGCTGCTGGAACGCCCCAGCCTGTGGATCAACATCGGGTCGATCTTTCTGCCGCTCGGCTTGGACATGATGATCTTCGCGCTGTTGTTCCGCTACGTCCCGGCGCGGCGCGTGCACTGGGATGCGGTCTGGCCCGCCGCGATCTTCGGGGCGGTCGGCTGGGAACTGGCGAAAACTGCCTTCGGCTGGTATCTGCTCAACGTCGCCAACTACCAGTTCATCTATGGCACGCTGTCGACGGCGATTGTGCTGCTGTTCTGGGCTTACGTGATCGCTTCGATCTTCCTGCTCAGCGCTGAATTCTGCGCGCAGTTGAACGAATGGCTGCTCGACCGTCACTGGCAGCAGGAAACCGAGCAGTTTCTGGAAGGAAAAGCGACACCGCGCCTCCCCAACGCCAGCAATGTAGAGTAAACTAAGCACGCAGCGCGTAGCGCAGTGCGGCTGTGGCGTTAATGAGTGCTGGCTCGGCAAAACGTCAGAACTGTCAGCGTAAACGTACTAACCAATCGTAAGAGAAAACATGACTGATTCACCAGAGATTATCCCTGAAAGCGAAGACGCGCCGATCATGGACGAGCGCAGCATTTCCCGGCGCATCGCTTTACAGGCTTTATACGAAATCGACTTGGCGCATCACGCCGTTGGCGAGGTGCTGACGATTCATCTGCAAACCCAGAAGCCAAACCGCAAGGTCACGCGCTACGTACAGGAACTCGTGCATGGCGTGGTCGAGAATCGCGATGTGCTGGACGAGGCTATTCGGACTTACGCTCCGGAGTGGCCCCTAGAGCAGATCGCCGTTATCGACCGGAACATCTTGCGGATCGCCATTTTTGAGTTCGCCGTGCGCGCGCGTACCCCCGTCGGCGTGGCAATCGACGAAGCGGTCGAACTCGCAAAGTTGTTCGGCGCGGACGGCGCATCAAGTTTCATCAACGGCGTGCTCGGCGCGGTTGCCGACGACGAGGCATGGCTGCGACGAGTACGAGCACAGCAAGCGCTACAATCACGGACAGCGGAAAGCGAAGATCATGGCGACGAAGATACAACCTCCACAAACTAGCCTCCCCGAACCCCCGGCTGAGGACGGCAACGAGCTGCGGATGTCGCTGCTCGAACATTTGGAGGAACTGCGTAACCGGCTGTTCAAAGCCGCGTTGGGGCTGGTGATTGGCACGTCGATTGGCGCGATCTTCGCCGGGCAAATCTTCGAATACTTGCTGCAACCCTACGGCAAACAGGTTCAGGTGCTCGACCCCACCGGCACGGTGACGAATTACTTCCGCGTCGCGCTGATGATCGGCGGGATCATTGCCGTTCCGCTGATCACCTACCAATTGATGATGTTCATTCTGCCCGGTCTGACGCGCAAGGAGCGACGGATCGTGTTGACCTCGCTGCCAGCGGTCACGGCGCTGTTCTTAATCGGCGTGAGCTTCACGTGGTTTCTGCTGATCCCGCCCGCACTCACGTTCTTGGCGACTTTCCAGAGTCAAATCTTCTTCGTCGAGTGGACGGCAGACGGCTATCTCGGCTTCGTCACGTCGCTGCTGTTCTGGATGGGCGTCGCTTTTGAGACGCCACTGGTCTTCTTCGTCATCTCGCTGCTGGGTTTCGTGCAGGCGCGCACGTTGATCAAGAACTGGCGGGTCGCAGTGGTCGGCGTAGCCGTCGCGGCGGCGGTGATCACGCCGACGGTTGACCCGGTGAACATGTTTCTCGTGATGGCACCCCTATTGACTCTGTACGCCTTGAGCGTCCTGCTGGTCAGCATCGGCAGCCGCATGAACCGCGCCGGAGTCAGCACGTGAACCCGATCCGCATCATCGGCGTGCCGATGGACTTAGGACAGCGGCGGCGCGGCGTCGACATGGGACCAAGCGCCCTCCGCTACGCCGGACTGCAAGAGCGGCTGAGCAAACTCGGCTGGGCGGTGACGGACAGCGGCAACGTCAGCGTGCCGGTGATGGAACAGGTCGTCAGCGACGACGCGCGAATGCACAACGCCGCCGCGATTAGCACGGTCTGTCAAGCACTGCACGATCAGGTCAAGGCAGCGCTGACGGCGGGCGAAAGGGTGATCACGCTAGGTGGCGATCACAGTCTCGCGCTGGGGTCGATCTCGGCAGCACTGGAACAGCCCGGCAGAGTTGGCGTCTTATGGATCGACGCGCATGGCGACTTCAATACGCCGGAGACGACGCCTTCAGGCAACGTTCACGGGATGGTCGTCAGCGCGCTGATGGGCAGATGTCCCGACGTGCTGACGATGGGCGCGGTACGGCTGCGCCCGGAACAGATCGTGCAAATCGGCATCCGCGACCTCGATGTCGAGGAGAAAATCGCACTGGCGGGCAGCGGGATCAAAGTGATGACGATGCGCGACATCGACGAGAACGGGATGGCGGCAGTCGTGCGGGCAGCGCTAAATGCGCTCGGCAACGTGGACGCGATCCATGTCAGCTTCGACATGGATTCGTTGGAGCCGCAGATTGCGCCGGGCGTGGGGACGCCCGTCCCCGGCGGACTCACTTATCGCGAAGCGCATCTGCTGCTGGAGATGCTGTCGGACGATGGGCGCGTGCGCTCGCTGGACATTGTCGAGGTCAATCCAATCCTCGACGACCGCAACGCGACAGCGCAGGTCGCGGTCGAACTGGCGGCGAGTCTGTTCGGCTCGCGGATATTGTGAGGTGAAGCTATGGCTGATGCAACCCCGGAAGAAATCCTAAACGCGATCAAGAAGCTGACCCCGGAGCAACGACACTGGCTGCGGGAAACGCTGGCAGCAGGCACGCGCAAACCAGCAGAGCAGCTTCACAATCAGGCTGCAAACCCGGCAGAGAATGAACCAAGCGACAACCAGCTTCACGACTCGGCAGCCGAAACCGGACACAACCCGGATGCTCCTTTCGGCGGCGAGGCTTGAACCACGCGACATCATTGACACGCAGACGCACCCATGCTTAGCCTACTCAATCGACGGAAACGGGCGCAGCGCGTCCTCGTGCTGGGGCTGGACTGCGCCAGCCCGCACCTGATCTTCGACCAATTCAGAGATGACCTGCCGACTTTCTCACGGCTGGCGGCTGGCGGGACGTGGGGCGAACTCGAATCGGCGACTCCCTGCATCACCGTGCCCGCGTGGGCGAGCATGATGAGCAGCCGCGATCCGGGCGTATTGGGCGTCTACGGCTTCCGCAATCGCCAAGATTACAGTTACGATCACCTCGTCACCGCCGACAGCGACTTCATCCGCGTCAAGCGCTTATGGGATTATTTGAGCGATGCCGGTAAGCAGTCGATCCTCGTCGGCGTGCCGCAGACCTACCCCGTCCATCCGATCAACGGGGCGATGGTCAGCGACTTCTTGACTCCCGGCAGCGGCGCGAGCTTCACCTACCCCGCCATCCTTAAGGCGGAGATTTTGCAGCGCTACCCCAACTACAAGTTTGACGTGGGCAACTTCCGCACTGACGACAAAGAGCGCCTGCTCCAAGACCTGCTCGATATGACGGCGATGCAGACCGGGCTGGTCAAGCACCTGATGAAGACGCGCCCGTGGGACTTCTTCATGTTCGTCAACATCGGCGTCGACCGGCTGCATCACGGCTTCTGGCACTTCCACGATCCGGCGCACCGGCTCTACACGCCGGGCAACAAGTTCGAACGCGCGATTCACGACTACTACGTGATGATGGACAACTTCGCAGCGGAACTGCTCGAAATCGCCGGGGACGATACGACTGTGCTGGTCGTCAGCGATCACGGCGTCTCGCGGATGGACGGCGGCATCTGCATCAACGAGTGGCTGTGGCAAAACGGCTGGCTGAGCTTCAAGACTCCGCCGAGCGGACCCGGCTTGACCCGCATCGAAGACTGCGCCATCGACTGGGCGCATACGCGGGCGTGGGCAAGCGGCGGCTATTACGGGCGCGTCTTCCTCAACGTGCAGGGACGCGAACCGAACGGCACCATCCCGCCGGAGCAGTACGAGGTCATGCGCGACCTACTGGCGTCCGGGTTGGCGAACATCCCTGATCCTGACGGCAAGCCGCTCAATACGCAGATCTTCAAGCCGCAGGAAATCTACCAGCAGGTTAATAACATCGCACCGGATTTAATGGTCTACTTCGGCGATCTCCACTGGCGGGCGGTCGGCAGCGTCGGCTTTGGGCGCCATTGGACGCTCGAAAACGACACCGGACCGGATTACGCCAACCACGCCGTGCAAGGCATGTTCATCCTC
This sequence comes from uncultured Chloroflexia bacterium, assembly GCA_963826685.1. Classification (GTDB taxonomy): domain Bacteria; phylum Chloroflexota; class Anaerolineae; order Aggregatilineales; family Phototrophicaceae; genus Flexifilum. Next base: position 120,041 of record CAWGYC010000020.1, read on the forward strand.
AACGAGCCGGGCAGGCAAGGCGCGGGTCGCGTCGAGGGGCATCAACTGATGGACATCAGCCCTACCCTGCTTGACCGCTTCGGCTTGCCGATCCCGCCGGAGATGCAAGGTGGGGTGATCGCGTAACGACCAAGCTGCGGCAGCACCGCACCCTCCTGATCCTGATCGCGCTACTGAGCGCGGTCTTTGTCGCGCTGATCATTTCAGGACTCGATCTCGGCTTCGTCGGCGACCGTCTCGGCTTTGAGGCGAAATTCACGGCGTTGGGTTTTCGGGGTGGAATGCGCTACACCCTTCTGTGGGATCGGCGACATCTGCTGTCCGGGCAGTTCTATGCTGTGTTGCACCTCTTGTTTCCGGGACAATCGGCAGCATGGTACGGAAGTTCGCTGCTGACCCAGTTCTTGATCGCGCCAGCGGTATTTTTGCTGAGCAACGCCATCCTGCGCGGGCAGCGACGATGGCTGTCGTTTGCCGCCGCGCTGATCGCGGTATTTCACACCCGACAAATCGTCTCCCACTTCGAGATCGCAACGGGGGGACACATCAAGATCGGCATCATCCTCGCGCTGATCTCGCTATACTGCTATCTGCGCTTTGTACGCGGCGCGCGCCAGCAGTTTCTCTGGCGCGATTTTTCGATAGCCTGCTATCTGGTCGGCGTCTTGCTGTATGAAGCGACGGTCTTGTTCTTTCTGATCAATCCGCTGATCGCCTTCATCGAGGAGCACGATCAGCCGGGCTTCCGTTTCAGCCGAGCATGGCTTCTGCAACTGATCGCGGACTCGTTCTGGTATCCGCTGCTATTCATTTTCTGCTTCTACCTGCTCAACGTGCTGCTGCCCGCCGATTCCAGCGGAGTCCGCACAACTAATCTCGCACCCGGCAGATTGGTGGAGCAGTTCACACGCGGTCTCGGGGGAGAGTTCGCGCCTCAGCGATTGATCGAGCAAATCAGCCCGGCACTGCAAGGGAATTGGCTGCTGCTTACGCTGGTTCTGGCGCTAGCGATAGGCGGAATCATCTACGGATTATGGCGCAGCGACCACCAACCGGGAACCTCTGACCGGCGCATCGCGTTGTTCGGCATCGGCGTGGCGATGATCGTCCTCAACATCGCCGGGACTGCCCCGACCGAACAAGCGCTGGACAATCTTTACATGGACCCCGACTAGCATCCCCCTCGGCGATTGGAATCGGGCTGGTCGTCGCTGCCGGGTTAAGTCTGCTGCTCCAGCGTGTCCCGGCGCGCCGGGCGATCTTCGCGGTCGTCACCGGGCTGTTGATCGCCGTCGGCGTGACCCGCACGTTTCAAGTACAGCAAGATTACGAAGCTCAGCATCAAGCGATTGAAGCGATCACGACGGCAATCGAAGCGGTAGTTCCCGCCGTCCAGAGCGATCCCGCTCCCTACTTCTTAATCATGGCTGACGCAACCCACAACGAGGCGATCCACGCGCGCGATCTTCGTTTCCCGCTGCTGTTCGACCTGCTCTATGGGATCACCGGCAGCGCTGCCGACGGCGTATACACAAATGCTCCGGCAGATCTTGCACCATTACCTGATCAGGCGGGCAGCGACTATCACGGTTCCGACATCGTGGTCGAGCCGGACGCGATCTACTCCCCGCTCGATCCCGGCGTCCCGATTGATCGGGATCGGCTGATCATGATCGAATACAACTCGGCAACCCAACGGGCACAGGTCGTCCCAGAACGCAGCGCCGGCGATTTCGCCGGAACCAATGTCATCGTGCGCGGTGACGAACCGCTGTTGAGCAACTTCAGCCTGATCGCTCACTAACCAAACCGCAGTTCAGCGACCGTTCAGGTGAACGATCATGACCATCGCGTTGGGGTCGTTGACGATTTTCTCGACGGTGCCGCAAGGCGACGCCCACGCAGTGAAGAAAGCGCGTGCATCCTCGGTGGTCATTCCTCGCAGCAGCGGCGAGTCGAACAGCGTGAACGCTGCCCGCGAGTAGCCGGGCAGATAGTAGAGATCGGAACACTGGTAGTCGCGAAATCCGGCTTCGCCGCCGAAGGTGCGGATCGCCGTATCGATGCCAAGATGCAGCGCCAAATAGCCGATCTCGTTGCCGTGTACCAGCACCCCCGGCGGGATAATGTCGGGCAGCGACTGGATAATCGGATCGGTACGCCACAGTTCAGTATTCCAGTAGGAACCCTGAATCGTCCTCGGCAGCGCGGCAACGCCGCTGATGCCGTAGAGCACACCGACGCCCACAATCAGGATGCGGCGCACCGAGAGGGTTTCGAGCAGGCGGAAGAAAAGCACCAGCAACGCCGGGTAAATGGGGACGTAATGCCGCCAGTCGGCGATGATCCAATTCGAGCGCGCACCCAGCACCCAAAACCCGACCAGATAGGTCAGCGTGTAGATCAGCAGCAGCACGTCGAGACTGCTGACGGCGCGACGCACCTGCGCTCGACGACGCCAAGTGAGCCAAACTAGCAGCAGGATCAACCCCCCGGCGACGACCGCGATCCACCAGTTCGACCGGATTCCAAGCACGTCGCCCACGAAGACACCGGCGTGCAATAGCTGTAATGCCATCTGGCGCAGCGATTCGGGGATGTGTGAGAACTTCAACACTTGATCGGTCTGTTGGACGCCGGTGAAGCTGCCCGTCATAGCGTAGAGATAAAAGCTGTACAAGCCCAGCGGAATAAATGAGAGCAGAAAGAAGATCGCTGGCAGCCAGCGCCGAGCGCTGCGGACGCTCAAAGCCCAGAGCACCGAGTAGCCGATCATCGCCAGCGTCACCGGGACGCCAAGATAGCGCGTCAGCAGCGCTAGCGTCGAAAGCAGCGCAGCGTAAAGCGCGGGGCGCAGCGACTTCGGCTCTTCGCCGAAGCGATAGCTTGACATCAGCAGCAGGATTGCCAAGACAAGCACCATGAACACGGTCTCGGACAGCGCAATCGTGAAGACCTCACTCAAAACCGTCGGGATCGTCAGAAAGATCAGCGCTGCCATTCCGGCTGCCCACTCCCGGCGGATCACCCGGCAGCCGAGCGCGTAGATCAGCAGCACCGACGCCGCCAGCGTGATCGCATCGAGTAGGCGCGCCCAGACAAAAACGTTGCTGCCTAACGCCAAAATCATCGGATACAGGGGGGGCCAAGCATCGATCCAGCGGACGGGACCGCTATCGCGAAACGCGCTGATCCGCAGGCTCAAGCCGTTGCCAGCTTGGACGTTCTCGGCATAGCTGAGGTAGAAACCAGCATCATAGCCGAAATTTACGCCGTTTTGGGTGGCGACGAAAACGCTAATCACGGCGGCAAGCGCAAGCCCGACGACCCATATTCCATGCTTGCGGAACAGCGCCGACCGATCAGGGAATCGAAGCGCCGTCCGGTTAATGGTCTGCTGCATTCTGCGACATCCTCTAGTGACAAGGGGTTAAGAGTCGACCTCAACGCCCGCGTTCGACCGGCGCTGCTTGCTCAGGACGACCGATTTCAACTGCCCGCAGCCCGCATTGATGTCGATGCCGCGCCGGACGCGCAGCGTCGCCGGGATACCGTAGTCGCCCAGAACGGCAATGAACGTCTCGATCCGCTCTGCCGCCGAAGGTCCGCCATCGTAGCCGCTGGTCAGATTGAGCGGGATCAGGTTAACGTGGCAGTGGATCCCTTTGAGCAGCTTGCCGAGCGCGTGCGCCTGATCGGGCGTATCGTTTTCGCCCTGAATCAGCGTCCACTCGAAGCTCATGCGCCGCCCGGTCTTCTCGACGTAGTCGGCGCAGGCGGCGATCAGTTCGCTCAGTGGATAGCGCTTGTTGACCGGCAGCAGCGCACCGCGTTCGCCATCGGTGGCGGCGTGCAGACTGACCGCCAGCTTGACCTGCAAGCCCTCGTCGGCAAACTTGCGGATCATCGGCACCAGTCCGACCGTACTGACGGTGATGTGGCGCGCGCCGATACCCAGATCGGTCATCAGGCGGCGGATCGCCGCGAGAGTCGCGTCGTAGTTATGGAATGGTTCGCCCATGCCCATCAGGACAACATTGCTCAGCCGCTCGCCGCGCGCCTCAAGGTCACGGGCGTAATAGAGCGCTTGCTCGAAGATTTCGTCGGCGCTGAGGTGACGAGCGAAGCCCATTTGCCCGGTCGCGCAGAAGACGCAACCCATCGCGCAGCCCGCCTGTGACGAGATACAAGCGGTGCGCCGGTCGTCGTCGTACTCCATCAGTACCGCTTCGATCAACTGACCATCGTGCAGACGATAGAGCCGCTTGACCGTCCCATCATGGCTAACTTCTTCGGATTCGAGCGCCAGCGAACCGAGCATCGTCTCCGCCGCCAGCCGATCCCGCAGGTTTTTCGATAGATTGGTCATTGCGTCAAACGAGGCGACCCGATTATCGTAAAGCCATGCCCAAACCTGCTTAGCGCGGAAACGCGGTTCGCCCCACCCTGCCAGCAGGTCGGTGAGCGTGTCGAGCGACAGCGTATAGAGGTCGATCATCGTCTATTTCCCAATCGAATGAACAAGAAAACGAGCAGCGCTAACAATAAAAGCAGAAACGTAACCAGCCCCGCCTGAACACCGGGCTGAGACACCGCGACTTGCAGCGCCGATGGGATCGGCGTAGGCGTGGGCAGGCTACCCGGCGGACGCGGCGTTAGCGTCGGCGGGAGCGGCGTCACTGTCGGCGAGGGGGTTACCGTCGGCGGCGCGACATAGGTGCGGATTCCGCGCGGCGTCAGCGTCGGCGAAAGCGTGATCGTCGGCGTGGGCGGCAGCGTGCCGGTGGGAAACCGGGTCGGCGGCGGCGTTCGGGTTGCCGTCGGGATGGCGGTCGGCGGCTGGTAAGGCGTAACGCCGAAGGCAAACTCGGCGGCGCGAGTGAAAATCCACTGCGAGATCGCCGGGAACAGCGCCGAGATCGGCTGTCCGACCACCTGCTCGAAAGCAGCAGCGAAATCGCCCGCAGCGACGATTGAAAGATCGACCAAGCCGGACACGCCGATTTGATCAACGACGTAGAGCACCAGCGCGTAACTCTGCGCCTGCCAGAGCGCATCGTCGCGGGGTGACTCCAGCGCCGCTTGCGAATAGAGCGTGCGTTGACGGGCAGCCTGCTGAACCGGAAGCAGCAGTGCGTTCTTCTCCGCCGGATCGTAGAACTGCTCCAGCCCGGCGACAAACCACGCCGGAACGGATTTACCTCGCCACAGCGGCGCGTATGCCGCGTCAACCAATTTGTCAATTACGAAGGTCTCGCCGTCCGCGCCCGCCGGGACGACCATTCGTTCGTAGCCAGCGAAGACCGCATCCTCGATCCCGTCAGCGCAGTCCACGATCACACCGCTTTGCTCGCCCCGGACGAAGCGCGTACCGTCATCGCGCAGGCTGCAATAGGAAGGCGTGTTGCCAATCAGCAGATTATAGGACCGCGACGACCCGGTATTCTGCCGCAGGAGATCGTAAACCCGTCGCAGTGACATGGGATCGAGCGCCAACGCGCGGGGCGCGGTTAGGCTGAAGCGCCCGGTCGGATCGACGGTGCGCGCCCAATCCGCCTGAGGATCGGCAAAGACCAACGAATCGCTGAGCATCCCGGTGCTGCCATCAGTGCTAGTCAGCGACCACAAATAGTCGATTTGACCAAACAGTGGCGGTGGATCGTCAACCGGGATAGTCCACAAATAGACGAGGCGGGCTTCGGGCGCGTCAGGATTGAGGACGGCGCTGTCGAGATCGACCGGGATTACCAGCGGACCGCGTCCCTCAGGAGTCAGCGTCAGCGTCGCGCTGGCGATCTCGTTCGCCGGAATAGTCAAATCGACCGTAAAGCGGATCGCCGCCGGGAAGATGATCTCGGCAGTGCCATCACGGACGAATCCGCCGACGCTCGCCAGCAAGAAAAGCGGCAGGGTCAATAAGAGCAGTTTCACGGTGACGTTCCTGCCAAGATCGCTAACGCCAACTGGATAAAATTGTAGACGAAATGCCCGACAATGGAAGCACTGGTGCTATAGCGCTGCCGCAACCAACCCAAGCCTAGAGCAGTCACCACAATCATGATAGTGGCAGGCGTGAACGTATACTGCGTATGCAGGGCGGCGAAATAGAAACTTGTCAGCCAGATGCCGAAGACCGGCTGAAGCGCGCCGCGAAAGAAAATCTCTTCGCCAATGGCGACCGCAATCGAGATCATCAGCGCCAGCGGCAGCGAATTGAAGGACTGCGCTAACTGATCTGAGGCGGCAGTCTGCTGCTGGAGTTCCTGCGGCGATACCGACTGCGACCAGATCACGCCGAGCACGATCACGAAGCCGAACAGCAGCAGCCCAATGCCGATCCCCCAGTTGAAATCTTGCGCCGTCGGCAAGCGCAGCCCTAGCCGCGCCAATGCTTGCATTCCCGTCCGGCGCAGCAAATAGCCAGCGCCTAGGGTCGCGGCGAAAATCCATAAAACCTGCTCAAACAGGATGTCGCCAAAGCCGACCTGATTCGAGGCGAGGTCCTCCGCCATCCCGGTAATCCCGCCGCCGAGCACAAACTGGCTGATCGTCATCCAGAGCACCAACAACATTAGGACGACCGCCGTCGTGTGCAGGGGCGACTCAGGGTCATAGGTCGCCTCGGCGGGAAGCACGCGGCGCAGCAGTTGTCGCAGCCCGCTGGAGGAGATCACTTGCAAACTGATGATGCTGATCACGACCGTGATGGCGAAGTTGAGTTCTGCTGTCGCCGGGTCGATAGTGAGCATTTGCGCATCGGCGGGAAGAGGTAAGTATGCCTCCTGCAGCACCAACAATCCATAGAGAAAGGGCAGCGTCGGGGCGACGTAGAGCAGCGCGCGCAGTAATCCGCTGTACACGCCAGTCACCTGCTGTTGGTTTGCCACGTAAATTGTGAGACCCAGATAGGCTATCCCAAAGAGGACGGGGAAAGCGGCTGAAATGTCCATAGAGTCGTCATTCACCGGGTAGACGCTGCGGGTATTATACACTGCGCGCAAGCGAATTTCCGGCATTGACCGAGCCTCGCTGGATGTGCTAGAATTCGTCCACCATCTTCGGAGGGATGGCCGAGTGGTTTAAGGCGGTGGTCTTGAAAACCACTGTGCCCTACCGGGTACCGTGGGTTCGAATCCCACTCCCTCCGCTCGGTCAAGGCACCATCAAATGGGGAGGTGCCAGAGTGGACGATCGGGGCCGCCTGCTAAGCGGTTGTACGGGGTTATTCCCGTACCGCAGGTTCGAATCCTGTCCTCCCCGCAGCTTAAGACCCAATCCGAACATTGGGGTTCTCGTGAACCGGCAGCCATTGCGCTGCCGGTTTTCGTTTTCTTGCTGCTGGAAATCCCTCTTACCTTACCGCCACGTACCTGATCAGAGATGTCATTCAGATACGCAAACGGCGCGCACAGGTCTAGCTTTACCTTTCCTGCCGGTGTCAAGTACCCAATTTATGAAGACAAGTGTCTGAGAAAGTCCGAGTTGCATAGCTGACTGGGGGCTGATCTGTACTTCATAGAACTGGTCCAACCAGAGTGAGACTATCTGAATAGAATTGGAAGCATCAAGGAGGATAGTCCCATGGCAAGCAAGGGAACCCGCGACTGAAATGACTTCCCATATTGGAGCTTATACGCAGCTATTTGCGCTGAAAACGAGTATTTGCGGGCGTTGTTCGAGGCATGAAAATATTCAGCTTGAGTTCCGATTAGTATCAATAATCAGTACCTAATTATAGCCCAAAATTGAGGCACCCCGAGCAGCGAAGTTCGCGGCTTTCTGCGTTTGGTGACGCCGAAAGGAGAACTACCTGTCCGCTGCATCCGTGAGAGCGCCAGTCCCCTTGACCAAAGTCGGCGCGACCACCTAGCCAAGCGCTCGCGTCCTGCGCCGCAGGCACAGGTCAAATATGAGCACGGCCCGGAACCTATTCCCGCTGCGCCTAGCTCGCATCAAGCTCCCTTGGCTGCGTCAACCATAGAAATAGCGTCGACTAGGCGTATAGGATGGAGCACCAACGCTGCAGCCTGATATGCGCAATCACGGTAGACACGAGTGTTGGGGAAGTCTGTAGAGACATTAGTAACTCCGGTAATATGACCTTCTACGCATAACCTACTCTTACGATAAAGAGTAGTGTCATTCGCTGTCGTATCCATTGCCGCGGCAGATAATCACATACCTACTTATGAGCTGCCGAAGATTGGGGATAGTCCTGGTCTTCGGCTTGTTTTTTGAGTGAAAAGGAAAGAAACATGTCGAAGCAACTCGTATTCTTGCTTTCGCTCAGCTTGCTGTTTGTCCTTCTGAGCGTATTCGCCGGGGCAGTTCAGGCGCAATCAACCGACCTGCCACCGCTGACGGAACCGGGACCGTATGGGGTCGGCATCAAGATACTTCATCTGGTTGATCCTAGCCGCGAGAACTGGACAGCTGGATACCAACGTCTGGTATCCAGCGGACAGCGGATCGACACCCGTAATGAGAGGCAGCTTGGTACTGCGCGATGCCCGGCCCGGACCGGAGCGACGCGCCTTACCCGTTGATCATCTATTCCCATGGATGGATGGGGAGCAATGGTGAACTGAGACAAGTGATGGAACATCTGGCGTCGCAGGGCTATGTCGTGGCTGCGCCTCAAGGACACGATCGAAATCCCATCAGACAGAGCTTGTTGACCGCCCGCTGGACATCATGCTCGTGCTCGATGAGCTTGCCGCGATCAGCGAAGGTGATCTAGCAGGGATGATCGACACCAACAACATGGGGGTGATGGGTTGGTCGCTGGGAGCTGATGCGGCTCTCCAGATGGAGGGTCTGTTGAGAGATTGGGCAACATATGAGATTCAGTGCGCTGAGCACCCGGGTCTGAAAGACTGTCTTCCCCCAGCAGAGCTTCAGCCATTTTCGACGCCACCGCTGCTTACCGTGCCCAGCTGGGCTGCAAGATCTCCCTGATGGCACCTGGGCGCCTTTCGCCGATGAACGCATTCGCGCGGTGCTGGTGATGGCACCGGGCGAGTACCAAATGACGACTACGGAAATGCTAGCCGCCGTGTCCACGCCGACTATGATCCTGCACGGCACACAGGATTAATACTGCGACTATGAGGGCAACGCGGTGCGCACCTACACCACGAGCGGGGCACAGACGACCGCTACTTGATTACACTGGTTGGAGCCGCACATATGGTCTATCCCAGTTCCCAGAACGTGCCGCTGCACTTCGCGGTGGCGTTCTTCGGCGATTATCTCAAGGTGTCGACGTTACCTCCTCGCCGTACCTGACGGCGGAAGGGCTGCCTACGTTCCGGGGCGTCGCCTTGGCGTGGGGACCGTACGCGGGCAGTTAAATCAGATCGGCTTGCTTCGGAGTGAAAAGGAAAGAGACTGGTCTGGGGAAGACGGCTCGTATTCTTGCTTTCGCTCAGCTTGATGTTTGTCAGTTGCTGAGCGTTTTAGTCGGAGCAGCTCAGGCGCAATCAACCGGTCTGCCGCCCTTAACCGAACCCGGACCGTATGGGGTCGGCATCAAGAAATTCTTCATCTGGTTGATCCTAGCCGCGAGAACTGGACGCTGGATACCTCCTGGTGCTGACCAGGCAGACGATGCGACACCCGTAATGAGAGGTCACTTGGTACTGCGCGATGCCCTGCCGAACAGAAGCGACGCGCCTTACCCGCTCATCATCTTTTCGCATGGGTGGATGGGATGTCAA
>CAWGYC010000021.1:0-67773 GCA_963826685.1 uncultured Chloroflexia bacterium
AGATCGTCGACAAGGTCAAAACGCGCTCGGTTGTTCAAGCGCGGTTGGATAACTTCGTCGTCCGCGACGGCGATCCGATTTCGCTCGACATCCTTGATCAGCCGACCGTCAGCCTCTATTGCCTCGACGACACGGCACAGCGGGCGATCTTCGTGGAGACGCCGCCGGACGTCGACCTTGACGCCGCGCCGTTCTACTACGTCGCGCAATACGAGCAAGCACGGCGGCTGATCGCCGTGCCGATTGAGGACTTCCATCACGTCGCCGACGCGCTCGACTGCGGCGACGTGATCTTCGTCCATTCGACCGGGCGCTGCGGCTCGACGCTGATCAGCCAAGCGCTGGCGACCGTCGCGGGCGTGCGCAGCCTGTCCGAACCGGACATCTACACCCAGATTCACACCATGCGCTTCGCCGATCATGGACGCGACGCTGAATATCAGCACCTGCTCGCCAGCGCAACCCGCTTCTACGGCAAAAATTCGCCGACACTGGCGCTCAAATTCCGCGCCATGTGCATCAGCGTCGGCGATCTGCTGTGTGCGGCTTTCCCCGATGCCAGAAATCTGTTTTTGTATCGCAACGCCGAAGCGTGGGCGCGCTCGATGAACCTGCAACGGCGCACGATTGAGGAACGGCGCACACCGATCCCGGAGATTCCTCTGCACTGGATGGGCATTGCACCATTGGCGATTTCCTTCACCGAGCGGCACAGACGCACACCGACCGGCAACGAATTGACGGCGCTGGGCTGGCTGTCGCTGATCGCGCAGTATCTCGCCCTGTACGACGCGGGCAATCCTTTCCTCGCCGTGCGCTACGAGGACATCAAGGCAGAGCCGCAGCGCGTCCTCGCCGCGATCTTCGACTACTGCGGGCTGCACGCGGACGTTGACCGCGCTTACGAGGTCTTCGCCCGCGACTCGCAGGCAGGGACGGAGTGGTCGCAGGAGAACCGTCAGCAGCGCGTCCTCTACCCGTTGGAAGATGAAGACTACGCCCAATATCGCGCCGTCCTCGCCGAGCATCCGGTGATCCAGTCGGCGGATTACATCGCCCCCGGCACGCTGAGAATAAGTACCGAGGACTGAGTACCGAGTGCTGAGTCAAAAGCAAAAAGCGCGTTGTGTTGGAGTTGCCCTGCATTAGGCGAGGCTGGCGGCGAAACCGTCGGGGTAGCGCTGTGCCCACTCGTGGCGAAGCACGCCGTAACCCATGCCGTCGTAATACTGCCCCGCGACGATCCGCGCCATGCGGAAGCGCGCTTCCTCTTGATAGCCAAGCTTGAGCGCCAGCCGCATCATGCCGGTGTTGCCCGACCACGTGCGTAGGTCGAGCCGCACCCACCCCGGCGACCCGCGGAACAGATAGTCGCTCCACAAGCCGAGCGCCTCGTAACCGATGCCCTGCCCCCAGAGCGCCGGGTCGTAGATCACGATGCCGACGGCGCTCCATAACGTCTCCTCGCTGATCCAGTAGCGCGACACCATGCCGATCAGTTGGTCGTCACGGGCGATCACGAGGCGGGCGCGCGGCGTTTGCCAGTCGGCGGCGGCAATCTTGGCGCGCGAGCGCTCGATGATCGCCGGGATTTCGTCAAGGCTCGGACCGGGATAGTAGGGTCCGTCGAGCCGCTGCCAGTCGCGCCCCGGCGCGATCCAGCGCGCATACGGGTCGAGGTCGGCGAGTGTCCAGTCGCGCAGCACGATCTTGCTCCCCGCCAGAACCAACATTGAAGTTTCCTCGTATGTATGGATAAGACGACAGGACGCGGCATCAAGCGCCGCTGCTGGCGGTGAGTTCGTTGCTGAAATCGACCAGTTCGACCAGCGCGACCTGCATCAGCTCCCACAAATCGCCAGCGGCGACGCGCGTCACAGCCGGGTCGGGGCGGGGCAGATCGGCGAACAGGGCAATCACTTCGTTGAGGTTGGTGTTGTGGCGCTCGCACATGATGCCGAAGTTCAGCAGCGCGCGCCGCACCGCGCTGGCGGTTTGCACCATCCGCTTGGTTTCGGATGATTCGTAGAAATAGGTGTAGCACCAGCCGCGATGTTCTTCGCTGAGGAATGCCAGCCGCGCGTGAGTCAGTTGGAGGACGCTCAGCAGCGGCTCGCGCAGCGGCACCCGGCGTTGGAGCAGCAGCCGCTCCAGCAAGTCGAAATTGCTGTGCGCTCTGGCGAGCCGAGTAACGTAATTGCGGTTCAACTGCCACAGGAGTTCGGCAGACGGACTCATAACAGGCTCCGGCGGATGGCGCATCCTCTGTGGTCATTGTAGCACGAAACCACCATCCATTAAGGAATACCTCATAGAACGCTTGTGCTGTTTTAATCCTATTTATAGGCAATTTGTGGTATGCTTGAATTTGCGGGAAATTAACATTCCCATAATGGCGTTACAGCAAAAGTCCGGTTCAAGCAGTAACCGTCCTCACCGGAACAGTCAACTAGGATAGATGATGAGTCGATACGACGACGATTACGACAATCACGAGGACGAACGCGAAGAAGAAGAAGACGGCGTTAGCCGTTCCACGTCAAACCCCTTCAGCCGACCGAGTTCGGTACGCGGAGCAGGTCTGCCCCAGCGCCCACCGAACCGTCCCGATGGTTCCGTGCCCAGTCCGCTTCGATCCGGCGGCACGGGCGGCGGATCGAACAGTCCGCTGAGCCGTCCGGGGAGTTCATCCGGCGGCAGTTCGTCCAGCAGTAATCCCAGTGGTGTGCAACCCTACCAGCGCGCGCCGCTGTCACGTCCCGGCAGCGACGAGAAAAAAGACGACGAGCACGACCGCACGGCAGCGGTCAACCGCGTCTTAGGCAGCTTCAGTCAGAAGATGGGCGGCGATTCGCCCACCGACAGCCGCACCGACAATCGCACCGACAGCAGCAGCAGCCGGACGCCTTCGAGTCCGCCCTATGGCTCGCGTTTCGGCGGCGATAATCGCAGTGACAGCCGCAGCGACAGCCGGGACGAGAAATCGAGCGGCATCGGCGGCTTGACGCGCGGCTTAGGTGGCAATACCTCGCGGATCAGCAGCGATGACAGCAAGAAAGACAACCGTTCCGGTGGCGCGCTCGGCGGCTTGACCTCGCGTTTTGGCGGCGGTAATGATCGCAGCAGCGCCAAACCGAGCAGCACTAAACCGAGCAGCGATAAGCCGGGCGGAGCGCTCGGTGGCTTAAGCTCACGCTTCGGCGGCGGCGGCAAAAAAGACGATAAGCCTGCTGGGGCTAAATCCGGCGGAGCATTGGGCGGGTTAAGCTCACGTTTCGGCGGCGGTGATCGCGGCAGTACTGATCGCAGCACGGGCACAAGCCAAAAATCCGGAGGCTTGACCTCGCGCTTCGGCGGGGGCGGCAAGAAAGACGATAAACCTGCCGGTACTAAATCCGGCGGCGTGCTGGGCGGCTTAGGCTCGCGCTTCGGCGGCGGGTCGAAGAGCGGCGATCAGTCGGACAGCCGATCCAGCGTCGGCGGCGGTCTGAATAACCGCTTAGGCGATCTATCGGGCGGCAGGACGCCGAGTCAGAGTTCGAGTCCGAGTTCGTTCGGCGGCACGGGGAGGCAAAGCAGCATCCCCAGCGCCAATGCGCCATCCAGCCGGAGTGCCAGCAGTTCGCCTTTCGGTAGTAGTGATCGCGGCAGCCGGTCAAGCGTCAGTAGAGCGCCTAGCCCATCATTTGGAGATCGGCTCAAGGGGCTGAATCCCTTCGGGCAGAAGCAGGAAGTCCGACCGACCCGCGCCCGCACCAGCCGCGCGCCCAAAGTCGATCAAGGCGGGTTGTCGCTCGACAGCAAGCTCGACATCATCGGCGTGACGCTGGTGCTCGGCTCGCTGGTGCTGTTGCTCAGCAGTTTGTCGCCGACCAAAGGCGCGCTGACCGAGAGCATCAACGGTTTGCTCTCCTACACTTTCGGTTGGGGCGCAGTTTTCGTGCTGGGGCTGCTGTTCGCCAGCGGCGTCTGGCTGATCCTGCGGCATTTCGGCGAAGAAGCCCCCACCGTCAGCCGCACGCGCCTGATCGGGTTGGGACTGCTGTTCGTCAGTGGGCTGGTGATCGCCCAGTTTGCCGACGCCTTCCAATATCAGGTCGGCGTGGGGCAGGATTACCTCGGCACGCTCAAGAACGTGTTTCTCCCGATTGCCTACAGTCTGGGACGTGGCGGCGGCTGGGTCGGCGGCGAGATTTACTTCCTGCTGCTCAGCAACTTCGGCGAAATCGGCGGTTTTCTGGTCGTGTTCATCCCCGTGCTGGTCGGCTTGATGCTGGCGCTCAACGTCAGCGCCTCCGACTTGGCGATGATCGTGATCAGCAACAGCCGCAACCTCGGCGACGTGATGAGCAAGCGCCGCCAGCGCGCGGCTGCCCTGCGCGCCGAGAAACAGCAGGCGCTCGTCAGCGCCACCCAATCGATCAACATCTCGAAACCGGCGGAAGCGCTAACTGCTGGCGACTCGCCCGCGCTGCCCGCACCGGCGGCAAGCGCCGTGCCAGTCGATCAGCCGCCGCGCCGCATCCCGATCACGACGGCGGGGCGCACGAGCAACGTGCCTTTCCGCTCGCCTGAACTGGTCGAAGTCGACGCTCAAGCCGCGAACGGACGCGCCAATGCGCCGATCCAGCCTGCCGCGCAGGAGAAATCCGGCGGTTTGTTCGGCGGATTAGGCGCGCGCGTGATCGGTGCGCTGCCTATCGGCGGCGGCAGCAGCGAACCCGAACCCGCTCCGGCTTCAACCACAGCACCCGCCGAGAAATCGGGCGGCTTGCGCGGTCGCTTCTTCGGTGGCAAAACCGAGACGCCAGCGCCTCAACCCGCGACGGCGCAGGCAGTCGCGCCAGCGACCCCCGCCGCCGCGCAGCCGGAGCCTTCAGCCGTACCACCGACCGCCCAGCCAACCGTCCGGCAGCCAGCCGCGCAGCGACAGCCGGAGCGACAGCCGACGACCGCACCCGCCGCCCAAACGCCGCGCCTCGGCGATCTGCTGCGGCGGCAGACGACGCCCGCCGGGCAGCCCAATCAACCGCAAACGCAGCAACCAGAGCGTCAGCCGACACCCGCTCCGGTCAACGGCGGCAACGGCAGCGGCGATCCGAATCGCAGCATGAGCGGTGTGCAGCCGTTCCAGCGCCCGCCCTTGAGCCGTCCGCCGACTGGCGCTCCGGTGAGCACAAATACGCCGTCCAACGGCGACGGGCAGCAAACGCCGGATCGATCTCAATTTGGTCGCCCGACAACGGTGCCGCCAACGCAGCAGCCAGCAGTCCAGCAGCCCGCCGCGCAGCAGACTCAGCCACCCGGCGACGCGCCGATCCCCGACTTGCAAAGCCGGATGCAGGCGCTCCGCCAGTCACCGCCCGCGCCCGCCGCCAACACGCAGCCGCCACAGCGCATGAACCCGAACGTGCCGACCAGTACGCCCCGTCAAACGGCGTCGTCCGCCTTCGGCAAACCGAGCGATCCGCCCTTCGCGGTAACGCCCCATGCGCCGTCGTCGCTCGCTGACACCCCTGCGCCGCCGACAGCGCCGCGCCGTCCGCCGCGCAACTGGAAAATGCCGGATTCAGCCGGTGTGCTCGCCTCCGGCATCGACCAAGAGCCGGATCACGGACTGCTACTCAAGCGCGCCCACATCATCGAGGAAACGCTCTCGAGCTTTGGCGCGCCCGGTCGTGTCGTCGACGTGCGGACGGGTCCGGTCGTGACCCAGTTCGGCGTCGAGCCGGATTACGTGCCCGGTCGCGGTGGCAAGAAGAACCGCGTCAAGGTCGGCGCGATTGCCGCGCTCGACAAAGACTTGCAGTTGGCGCTCGGCGCGAAATCGATCCGAATCGAAGCGCCAGTCCCCGGCAAAGGCTACGTCGGCATCGAAGTGCCGAACGAAAAAGCCGAGATCGTGCGCCTGCGCGACGTGCTCGAATCGGCAGAGTTCAAGAAAGTGAAATCGCCGCTGGCGATTGCGCTCGGTCAGGGCGTCGACGGCACGCCGGTTGCCGCCGACCTCGCCTCGATGCCTCACCTGCTGATCGCCGGGACGACTGGGTCGGGCAAGTCGGTCTGCGTCAACGCGATCATCGCCAGCTTGCTGCTCAACAACCCGCCCAACGTGGTCAAATTCGTCATGGTCGACCCCAAGCGGGTCGAGCTGACGCAGTACAACGGCATTCCCCACTTGGTCGCCCCGGTGGTCGTCGAACTGGAACGGATCGTCAGCGTGCTCAAATGGGTCACGCGCGAGATGGACGAGCGCTACCGCCGCTTCAGCAACGCCGCCGCCCGCAACATTGAGGACTTCAACAAGCACGTGCCCGCTAACGAGGAGCCGATGCACTACATCGTCGTGATCATCGACGAGTTGGCAGACTTAATGATGCTCGCGCCCGACGACACCGAGCGGGTGATCACCCGCATCGCGGCGCTGGCGCGCGCGACCGGCATCCACCTCGTGATCGCCACACAGCGCCCCTCGGTCGACGTCGTGACCGGCTTGATCAAGGCGAACTTCCCGGCGCGGATCGCCTTCGCGGTTGCCGGGAACACCGACAGCCGCGTCATCCTCGACCAGCCGGGCGCGGAACGACTGCTCGGTCGCGGCGACATGCTCTGGATGAGCGGCGACTCGCCCGCCCCGGTGCGGTTGCAAGGCGTGTTCGTCTCGGACACCGAGATCGGCAACATCACCCACTACTGGCGCGGTCAGATGACCGATCAAGACGTGATCGCGGCGTCGCGCCCGATTGGCGGCAGTATGTCGTCTGACGAGACGCGCGGGGCGGACGCGGTGCGCTTCCGCAATAGCAGTGCTCCGGTGCGCACGCCTCAGTCCGCCTTATGGGATCGGGATGACGACGAGGATTACGACGACGACAACGACGCGCTCGACGACGGCGACGACGATATGTACGAACCGGCGGTCGATCTAGTGCGGCGGCTGAACAAAGCGTCGGTCTCGCTTTTGCAGCGCCGCTTGCGAATCGGCTACACTCGCGCTGCCCGGCTGATCGATACGATGGAGGAGCGCGGGATCGTCGGTCCCGCGACCGAGGGCAGCAAGCCGCGCGAGGTGCTGCCCGTGCGGTAAAAGCTTTAACCTCACCCCCTGACCCCTCTCCACGACGTGGAGAGGGGGTAAAAACAGCTTGCAAAGGGTCTTTAAAGTCCCCTCACTATACAAGGACTGAGGGGGATTTAAGGGTGCAGTAAAACCAGAAAGACGCTGAGGCATATACGCCTTTGCGTCTTTTTTGATCCCGGTAAGAAATTATGGCGAAAGCCAACAGGTTCTGAACAAGTTTTGAACAGGCTTTTTCTACCATGATGTCCGTTAGTCAAAACCAATCTGGAATCACAGGAAAAGCACAATGGCAATCGTCTTGCCCACCAAGCGACTGGGTCGTAACCTACTCTATCTCATCCTCGACATCGCGCTGGCGTTCGTCTTCTGCATCGAACTGGAAGAACGCTTCACCGGGCTGCAGCTCCACGAACTGATCGGCGTCGGCTTAGGCGTTGCGCTGATCGTCCATCTGCTGATCCACTGGCGCTGGATGCTCTCCATCACGCGGACGTTCATTCACAAGCTGATCCACGAGTCGCGCCTGAACTATCTGCTGGCGCTGGCGCTGCTGATCGATTTCGTCGTGATCATCGTCACGGGACTCGGCATTTCGCGCACGCTTGGCTTGAACTTCAGCGTCGGCAGAGATTGGGAGCAGATTCACCGGGCGGCAGCGGACCTGAGCTTGCTGCTGGTGGCGGGGCACGTCGCCCTACATTGGAAGTGGATCGCCTCTCACGTCAAGCGCTACTTCTTCAGCTTCAAGCTGCCCGTTCGCTCAACGCCGGCGCTGCCGGTGCAGCCGAGCGTTCAGCCTTCCTCGGAGGTCTAGCCATGAACGTCAAACGATTGTTCCGTAAACGGCTCGCGTTGATCGTATGCGCTGCCCTCGTCGCGCTCAGCGGCTACGCCCTTGCCAGCAGCGGCAGGCTGGAGAACCCGTTCACCGTCGTCAGCGAAGTGACCCGCTTGGTCTCGGCGGACACCAGCAGCACGTTCGGCGGCGAGGTGCGAGGCGGCGCCGCTGAAGGCACGGATCGCCCGGCGCCGCGCAGCGGTGATTTCGGTGGCGACGAAGGCAGCGGCGGTCCCGGTGGCGGTCGGGAAGGCGAGGGGCTGACCAGCATTCAGTGGAGTCAAGTGGGCGGCGTCCTCGCCAACCTGTGGTACATCGCAGCGGCGACGGTCGTGATGGCAATCGTCGGACCGATGATCGGCTGGCTGCTCAAGCACCTGCGACCGCCACGCCGACCGGCGCTCAGTACGGCGGTGATCCTCTAGCTGCTGCACGTAGGGGGAGATCCAACGATCTCCCCGCCTTGTTGAACCCCTTCGCCTAGTCCGCCGCGACGGTTTGCTGGAATGCGGCGAGGTGTTCCTGACACCAAGTCTCAAAGCGACGGGACTTGCGCCCGGTCACCTGCTCTACAGTGTCGGTGACGTAGGCGAAGCGCCCGGCACGCACCGCCGCGAATGCCTCGATCAACCCGGCGACCACGTAGTCCGGCAGCCCAGCTTTGCGCATCATCTCCCCTGCCGCTTCGTCGGGCATATCGATGTAGCGAATTGGCTTGCCAAGCTGCCGGGCGATGATCTGCACCATGTCGCCCACTGACAGCAGTTCTGGACCTGTCAGCGCGTAGCCCTGACCCTCGTGCCCATCGCCGGTCAGTGCTACCGCCGCTACCGCTGCGATGTCGTAGGGATCGACTGGGCTAAGCTGCCCATCGCCGCCGGGATAGGATACGCTGGCTTCGCGCTTGATGCCGTCTGCCCAATCCAGCGCAGTGGACATAAACATCGTTGGGCGCAGAAACGTCCATGCCAAACCGGAGGCGCGGATCAGGTCTTCGCGCTCGCGGTGGTGCTTACCGTGCCCGATCATCGGCTCGTGACCCGCTTCGATGGTCGATAACTTGACGATCTGGCGGACTCCCACCCGCTTTGCCGCGTCAATCACATTGATGTCCTGTTGAGTGGTTGTCGTGACCAGAAAGATACGCTCGACGCCCTTCAGCGCGGCTGCCAGCGTTTCGGGCTGGCTCAGGTCACCTATCGCGTACTCGACGTGGCTGCCCAGATACGCTACCTTGCTCGCGTTCCGGGTGAAAACACGAACCGTCTGATCTTTTCCAAGAAGCTGCTGAACGAGTTCACTGCCAACTGTCCCGGTTGCGCCAGTGACGAGAATCATGGAGATACCTCCTGCAATCTTGCGCCCCAATTGGGCGGATCATGATCTGCAACATCGTGATGCTTGTGATACACTGTGTTGCATACAGGAGCCTATCACGAGTGACGAACCCGAATCAACCAGCAAACGAGGCGGAAATGTCGCTTATGCAACAGGAGCGGGGGAAATGACTCACAAGGTTCAGCTTGCGCGTGCCGACGAAGACCTGCGCGTGCAGCGCACGCACAAACTGATACTGGACGCGCTGATCGAGCTAACCATTCAGAAGGGATTTGCCAACGTGACCGTGCGCGACATCACGCGGCGGGCGGGCATCAACCGTGCGACCTTCTATCGCCATTATCAGGACAAGTTCGACTTGCTCGACCGCTACTATCAGGCGGTCTATGAACTGGTGGACGCGCCGGAATCCCTTTCGCCGCAGGCGGGCGAGGGCGATTCCGAAAAAACGGCTTCGGGGTTGGTCAGGATGCTGGAACACATCAGCGCCAACGCCGAGTTCTACCGTGCGATGCTCGGCAAAAACGGCGATCCGGCGTTCGTGGAGAAAATCCGGCAGTATGTCGAGAAGCGCCTGCGCCACGCACTGCCTGAAGCAATCCTGCGCAAGGGTCTCTTGGTAGACTTGTACCTGAGCTATATGTCGAGCGGTTCGGTCGGAGCCGTCCTCTGGTGGCTGGAACAGGGGATGCCGTACACGCCGGAGGAACTGGCGGCGATCTCTTTCCGGCTCAGCGATACCAATCTCCGCGCGATACTGGATCAGACTGCGGGCTGAAAAGCTGCTTGGAGATGAAAAGTGGTGGGTCACGTCAGAACCCCGGCGTGACCCAGTCTCGATTACTGCGCTTTGACCCACGCCGCCATGTCGTCGATCACCGGCTGCGCGACGTTGCCCGGCACTTGGTACTCGGCGGGCACACTATCCCCCTCGCCGGTCATCAACAAATGGTTGAGGTCGGCGTACTCCTTGATGGTCACGTTGGCGCGGTCGCCCAGCGCCGCCTGCCAGAGCGTCAAGTCGTCCGCGACCGTCACCTGATAATCGCGCCCGCCCTGCACGAACAGCATCGGCAGGCTGAGCGATTCTGCTGTCGCCACCGGATCATAAGCGGCGAGGTCGAGCCAATAGGACGGCGGCGCGTGGAAGACCATCTGATCGGCGGGACTGTCGGCGGTCAGCGCCTTGATCTGGTCGACGGTCGTTTGCATCTGATCGACTGCCGTTTGCTTCTGCGCGTCAGTCACGCCGGGGGTGTGGTCGACCAAGTACTGCGTCTGCCGCACGAGGGCATCCGGCAGCGAACCCGCCAGCGCCGCCACATAGATCACGCCTGCCAGCTTGTCGCCCGCCGCTGCTGCGACGCGCGGCGCGACGTAACCGCCCTCGCTATGCCCCAGCAGGAACACCCGGTTCGGATCGACGCCTTCGACCGCCCGCAGTTGGTCGATTGCCGCCAGCGCATCGTCGATGTACTCCTCCTTGACCGTCAGCGTCGTCATGTTAAGCGATGCGACCGCCGCCAACGTGCGCTTGTCGAAGCGCAGTGTCGCGATTCCCTGCGTCGCCAACCCCCACGCGATGTCGCGGAACGGCTTATTCGGTCCAATCGTCTCGTCGCGGTCGTTGGGACCGGAACCGGAGAGCATGACCACCGCCGGGACGAGTTCGGTCGTGTTCGGCATGGTCAAGATGCCGGGCAGCTTGTATTCGCCAACGGTCACGGCAGTTTCGGTGAAGGTAGACGGATCAGCGTAGCCCGGTGCTGGCGCGGTCGGCACTTCGGTCGCCGCAGCGCTCGCCGACGGGACGAAATTCAGACCCGCGACCTTGCCATCGGCATCGTAGACGACATGCGCGTCAAGCGCACCTTTTTCGAACTGTACCGTGACAACGACCAGATTTTGCGCCTGATCTTCGCTCACGCCGATGATTGCCTGAAATGCACCGAACTGCTGTTCCATGCCTGCCATCCCCGCCGCGAGTTGATCCTCTGTGATCATCCCCTTGACCTGATCGTTTGCCTGCGCGTAGACGCTGGCAACGTCGCCGTTGAGTAGCGTTTCGATCAGAGTTTGCGCCTGCTGTGCACGGTCGCTCTGCTGCGCCTGCACAACCATTGGCACGATCAGCAGCACCAGCAAGATCAACAAACTGAACCGCATGATTGTTTTCCTTTCATCACGACTTGATTTCGTGAGCCATCGTCCGCCAAATGCGGAACGAGTAGTACATCACCCAAAGGCTGAGCAGCGTGAGCAACAGCACGCCGATCACGAGGCTCTCGGTCGTCGGCAGCAGCAGCGCCAGTAGAACGATCAGCCAGCCGACGAAGAAGTAAACCCGCCCGCCATAGACGTGCGTCCGCCGCCAAACTTCGGGGTCGCGCAGCGTCCACGGCGTGCGAAATCCGATGAAGAAATTCGGCTGCAAGCGCCGCATCTGATTACCCATCAGCGCGGTCAGCAGCCCGGTGACGACCATCACCGCGCGCGGGATCGGAATCTGCCAACCGAGCGCGCTGCCGAGCGCGGCGACGTGAATGATCGCCAGCGCCAGCACGGTCAGGTTGAGGAAAAACCAGCGCGCCGGAACCGACTCGAACCGGCGCCCGAACAGTCGCAGCCGGAGATTCGACCGCCCCGCCACCCAGACGATCACCATAATGGCGGGGGTAAACAGCACTGCCAGCGCTTTCGGCTGCGTGTCGTTGACCTGACCGGACAAATTCCAGTGTGACGGCACTTGATCGGGAAGCTGCGGATAGATCACCGCGCCGAACAGCAGCAGCAGGATGATGATCGCCGGAGCCAGCCACTTACTCTGCATCGTTACCGCTTCCCACCTCAAACAGATCGAACAACGCCTGCAAAACCTCTTGAATGACCGTCCCGTTTAGCGAGTAGACGATCTGCTGCCCACGCCGCTCGCTTTGCACCAACTCGGCGTCTTTGAGCACCTTCAAATGATGCGAAATACTGGGCGCAGTCATGTCGAAGTGCGCGCCGATCTCGCTGGCGTTCAAGTCGCCGACGTTGAGCAACTGCAAAATCTCCCGGCGAGTTGGGTCGGCGAGCGCAGCTAGAGATTTTGTCAGCGGTAGTTCCATTTAGATACTTAGCCAACTGTCTAAATGTCGATTTGCATTATATGCCGGTTTTGAGGGGAATCAAGCCAAATCGGGGCGGAGTCGGGGCGGATTTACGTTTTTCATAAAAGGTGTATTGGGGAGAGATGTAGTTGATAAATCAGCAGAGAGCGCCGCGACGGGTTTAAACCCGTCGCTACCCAAAACCGCGACCCACTGAAGGGGTCGCAACCACACATACCGTCTTGAGTCGCCCCTTCAGGCGAAACGAAGTTTCGCACGGCGACAGAATTTTCTAGCCGGGGGTTTCAACCCTCGGCGAAGTGAGCAAATCGCGTAATAAGAAACTTCACGTCTATGCTCGTAATGTCAATGTGTTGGTTTATGGTGGGCACAACGTGTAGGGGCAGGACTGAGTCCCGCCCCTACGAGAAGAACGTAGTACGTTTTACAGAATCGCGGCGTTCGGCTTGCGCATGACGCGCTTGCCCTCGCCGTTCACGCCGAACCACTGATCGCCGTCGACCAGCTTCTTGCCGCGTTGGTAGACCAGCACCGGCACGCCCTTGACTTCCGTCCCTTCGAACAGATTGTAGTCGGTGCGCATGTGATGCCCTTCGGCGCTGATCGTGTAGCGCTTTTCGGGATCCCACACAGCGATGTCGGCGTCCGACCCGACAGCAATCGTCCCCTTCTGCGGGTACATGCCGAAAACCTTCGCCGGGTTGGTGCAGTTGAGTTCGACGAAGCGCGATGGCGAAATCACGCCGGTGTTGACGCCGGAATTCCAAAGCATCATCAGGCGATCTTCGATGGCGGGCAAGCCGTTCGGGATTTTGGCGAAATTGCCCTTGCCCAGTTCCTTGCCGGGACGGCGATAGGAGGGGTCTTGCGCCTCGAACGCCGCCCAATCGCCGCCGTTGTGCGCTTTCGACCATTCCTGCCACGGTCCCTTGCCACCTTCGAACCAGAAGTCGCAGTGATCGGTGCTGACGATTTGCAGCGAGTTGTCGCGGATCGCACCCCAGAGCACCTGCTGATCGTGCTTGGTGCGGATCGGCGGCGAGCAGACGTATTTCGCGCCGTGAAAGTCGGGCTGCGCCAAATGCTCGTCGACGGTCAAGAAGAAGTATTGAATGCAGGTCTCACCCATCACCGGGTAGCCCATCGCCCGCCCGCGCCGGATGGCGTCGACCGAGAGTTCGTTGGTGACGTGAACGACGTAGAGGCGGCAGCCGGTCAGCCCCGCCATGACGACGGCGCGGTTGGTCGCTTCGCCCTCGATCTCGCGCGGGCGCGACGAGGCGTGATAGACCGGGTCGGTCTTGCCCGCCGCCAACAGTTCCGGCGTCAGCGTCGCTTCGACATCGCCGTTCTCGGCGTGCACCATGACGATCATGCCGTTCTCGGCGGCTTTCTGCATCGTCTTGAACAGCGTCGTGTCGTCGACTTGGAAGACGTTCTTGTACGCCATGAACAGCTTGAGGCTGGTGAAGCCCTCGGCGGGCAGCGTGGCGATCTCGTCCATCACTTCCGGGCGCAAGTCCATCACGCCGATGTGATAGCTGTAGTCGATCTGCGCCAGCCGCGCCTTGTGATCCCACATGGCGATGGCGTCGTGCAGCGATCCGCCTTTGGGCTGCATGGCAAAGTCGATTGCCATCGTCGTGCCGCCGAAGGCTGCCGCCTTGTGCCCAGTGTCGAAGTCGTCGTTGCTGTAGGTGCCGCCGAAAGCGAGGTCGAGGTGCGTATGCACGTCGATGCCGCCGGGCATGAGGTACTTGCCGGTACAGTCGACGACCTCGTGCCCTGCGGGGCTGATGTCCTTGCCGATCAGGGTGATGATCTCGCCCTCGACCAATACGTCCGCTTTCGATTGATCGCCCGCCGTGATGACGGTTCCGTTCTTGAACAATGTTCCCATAGTATGCTCTCTCCTGTTTCATGCACCGCTGGCGGTTTAAACCGCCAGCTAGAAAACACCTAGCGACCCACTAAAGGGGTCGCCTTAAGGAATCGCTTGTGCCGTCCCTTTAGTGGACGGCGAATTTTGGCAGCCGCAGGTTTAAACCTGCGGCGTCGCATCGCGGCTCTTATGCGAACTGCGGCAGCACGTGTTTCCCGTACTCTTCAACAATTCTTTCTTCATCGCCGCACATCAGGTAGATGTTGAACTGCGTGACCCCAATCGACTCCAACTCTTTCAGCTTCTCGACGTGCTGCTCGACCGTGCCGAGTACGCCGAAGCTGTCGATGATGTCGTTGTTGATGAAGCTGAGGTGATCGGCGTCCTTGTCGGCGTGGTGATGATAGTCGTAGCCCTTGCGCCCTTCGATGTAGTCGGTCAAGCGCTGCGGGACGCTGGCGCCGGTCTTGCCGTAGCGCTCGACCAAGTCGGCGACGTGATTGCCGACCATCGCCGGGAACCAGCGGGTTTGCTCGCGCGCTTTGATCATGTCGCCGACCCACACCGGCGCTGCCGACATGATCTTGAAGTTCGACATGTCATGTCCGGCGGCTTTACCCGCCTCCAGCGCTTGATCGCTGAACCACTTCACCAGCCATGGATCGCCCAACTGGATGATCAAGCCGTCGCCCGCCGTCCCCGCCGCGCCCAGCGCTTTGGGTCCGTAAGCCGCAATCCAGACCGGCAGTTCGTAGCCTTCTGCCCACGGGAACTGCACCGGGGCGAGGTCTTTCTCGTACTGGACTTCTTCGCCGCGAATCATCGCCTTGACCGCTTTGGTGAAGTCGACCATCGTGCCGACGGTCAGCGGCTTCTTGCCGAGCACGCGCTGCGAGCTGTCGCCGCGTCCCAACCCCATGTCGATGCGCCCGCCGCTTTGCAGCGCCAGCGTCGCGAACATGCTGGCAGCGACCGACCAATCGCGCACGCCGGGATTGGTCACGCAGGGACCGAAGCGCATGGTATCGGTGTGCTCCATGCACATCGCCATCGTCGCGTAGCAGTCGCGCCAGAGGATGTGCGAATCGAAAAACCACGCCTGTTTAAATCCGGCTTGCTCCGCTTGCTGGCAGAGCGCGACCGTGCGCTTGGGATCGATGTCGCCCTTGAACGTAATCGCAAATTCCATGGTCGTCTCCTTGTAGACTCGTAGGGGCGCACGGCTGTGCGCCCCTACATTTTAATTCCATTGGCGGCTGTTTACGCTTCGGTGATCCGACCGTACATGTCCGGGCGGCGGTCACGATAGAACTGCCACGTTTCGCGCACTTCCTTGATCAAGTCGAGGTTCAGGTCACGGACGAGCAGTTCTTCCTTATAGGCGTCGCCGACTTCGCCGACGAACTCCCCGCGTGGGGTGCAGAAATAGCTCTGTCCGTAGAAATCGTCGGGTCCGAGTTCCGCCTCGATACCGACGCGGTTGATCGTGCCGACGAAATAGCCGTTGGCGATGGCGTGGCTGGTCTGCTCGATGCGCCACAGGTGCTGCGACAGCCCGCGACTGGTCGCCGAGGGGATGAAGACCATTTCCGCGCCGTTCAAGCCGAGCACGCGCGCACCTTCGGGGAAGTGGCGGTCGTAGCAGATGTACACGCCGACTTTGCCGACGGCGGTGTTAAAGACCGGGAAGCCGAGGTTGCCGGGACGGAAGTAATACTTCTCCCAGAAACCGTCCACCTGCGGAATATGCGTCTTGCGGTATTTGCCGAGGTAAGTGCCGTCGGCGTCGATCACGGCGGCGGTGTTGTAGTAGATGCCGGGCGCTTCCTGCTCGTACATCGGCACGATCAGCACCATCTTTGTATCGCGTGCGAGGTCCTGCATCAGGCGGGTGGTCGGTCCGTCGGGGATCGGCTCGGTGATGTCGAACCACTTTTTCTCCTGCACTTGGCAAAAGTAGGGTCCGTAGAACAGCTCTTGAAAGCACATCACCTGCGCGCCTTCTTGCGCCGCTTTCCGCGCGTAGTCGACGTGCTTGTCGATCATCGACTGCTTATCGCCCGTCCATGTCGCTTGAATTAAAGCGCCCCGAACCATGCGTGCCATTGTTAAACTCCTTATTAAATTCCTTTGCGAGATGCGGTAAGCTTTTCCTGTAGTTTAGCACTCTCACGCCGAGTCCGCATAACATCGGGGTCGGCGGAGTTTGTGAAAACCGGAACAACCCTAGCGCAAAGGAATCGGGGAACCTATGGCGGAAATTCACAAACTTTACGACCGGCAGCAGCGCATTGAGATCGAATATTCCGGCACCCGGCGCGAGGTCTCAGCTCACACCATCCGCCAGATCGAACAGCACGGCAATCACGGCTCGGTGATCTACTCGCAGTTGGGCGAGTCAAACGCCGATGCCGTCATCCGGGACGAGATTGCCCATTTCCGGCGGCTTGGCGTCACCGCTTGGGAGTGGAAGCTGTTCGACTACGACCAACCCGCCGACCTCAAAGATCGCCTGATCGCGCATGGGTTCGTCCCGGATGACGCGGAAGCCGTCTTAGTGCTCGACCTTGAGGCGATCCCGCTCGCATTGACGCAGTCCGTCACGCACGACGTGCGCCGGGTCACCGAACCAGCCGGGTTGGAGGACGTGCGCGCGATCACGCGGGCGGTCTGGGGTGAGGAGGATGACGACGACTGGATCATCACGGCGCTGGCGGAGACGATGCGCGACGCGCCGGATGAGTTGAGTGTTTACGTCGCCTACGTCGATGGCGTCCCGGCGTCCTACGGACGGATCGACTTTCACAAGGGCAGCGATTTCGCCGGGCTGTGGGGCGGATCGACGCTGCCGGAGTATCGGCAGCGCGGGTTGTACACGGCGCTGGTCGCGGTGCGCGCGCAGGAGGCGATCCAGCGGGGCAAGCGCTACTTGACCATCGACGCCAGCCCGATGAGCCGCGCCGTGCTCGAAAAGTTTGGCTTCACGCTGCTGGCGTATTCCTATCCCTGCATCTATCGGGGTAAAGGATAAAATCTGAAGTAGAGTAAATTACCACCTAAAAGAGGCTTGTCCGGTACTCGAATCAGCATCATTTGTCTCTTGCTGCCGCTGCTGACCCCACCCCCCCCTCCCGACTTCAGGGAGGGGAGCGTACACGCCGTTGGCTGCCGACACGCTGCGTTTTCCGAAGCTGCGAGGCAAGTGCCGACGGGGCACGGTTAGGGAGCACGGCTATGTTTTGAATACCGGACAAGCCTAAAAGGGGTGGCTTTAATGACGCACACCGAGAAAGTGCGATTATTCGAATAGACGACGTTGGACGAGTTCAGCCTACTTTTCTTGACTTTCTTGCCATTTGACGTATTTGCGCACGCGCTCTTCGCCCAAACCGATGGCGCTGACGCAGTAGCCCGTCACCCAGAGATGGCGCCCCCAGAAGCGCTTGTCCAAGCGTTCGTACTGGCGTAACAGCCGAGCCAGCTTGCCTTTCAGGCAGCCCATGAATGCCATACGGCGCAATTCGGCGCCAGCGACAGCACCAGATGGATATGATCCGCTTGGATGTTCAGTTCCAGCACCTCCACATCCTCTTTCCGTCGGCATAACTCGTGGATTGCCTGTTGCATATAGGCGGCTACCTCCTCTTTAAAGATTCGGGAACGGTACTAGAGATTAATAAACTTTAGCCACCCTGTTCGGGCGAACAAAAAAAGGCACGGCGATTGATTCGCCGTGCCCTTCAAGAGTTTAGCTTGATACGTCAAGTCGGGATTTACAACTGGTCGACCCGCCGCCGCTGAAGCTCCGGGATCAGCAGCAGGGTGATCAAGCCATTCATCACCACGATCACGGTGCTGCCCTCGTGACCGAGCACGCCCAGCGGAAGCGGCAGGCTGATGGCGAAGGCACTGGTGATCAGCACGATGATCACGAGGATGGCGAAAGCCAGATTCTGCCAAACGACGCGGCGCGCCTTCTTGCTCAGGTTGATGGCGAACGGGATCAGTTCGAGCCGGTCGCCCATCAGCACGATGTCGGCGGTTTCCATCGCCACGTCAGTGCCCGCCGCGCCCATCGCAATACCGACCGACGCCGTCGCTAGACCGGGCGCGTCGTTGACGCCATCCCCGACCATCGCCACTGCGCCGACTTCGGCTTCGATCTGCTTGATCGCCGTGACCTTATCTTCGGGCATGAGATTAGCGTGAACGCGGTCAATGCCCAACTGCCCGGCGATGTTCTGGGCGACGCGCTCGTTATCGCCGGTGAGCATGGCGACGGCGATCCCCATCGCGTGCAGGTCGGCGACGATCTGCTTGGCTTCGGGGCGAATGGCGTCGGCAATGGCGATCACGCCCATCCAGTTGGCATCCTCGCCCGCGTGCTCGCAGGCGCCACAATTGGAACACTGCCCCTCGCGGACGACGCCGATCACGGTCTTGCCTTCCGACTCAAGCTGCATGTAGCGGTCGGCGAGGTGCTCCGGCATCGCGTTCTGCATTTGCAGGAAGTTGATGCTGCCAACGCGCACGTCCTGCTCGTCGACCTGCGCCTCGATGCCACGACCGGGCAGCGCTTGAAAACCGCTCAGCGCCGGGATCGCCAGTTGGCGTTCGGCGGCTGCGGCGACGATGGCGCGCGCCAGCGGATGTTCGGAACGGCTCTCGACGCTGGCGGCGACCGACAGCAGTTCGTCGTCGCAGAGTTCGCAGCAGGAGACCACGTTGGTCACTTGCGGGCGACCCTGCGTCAGCGTGCCGGTTTTGTCGAAGGTCACGGCTTTGATGCCCGCCAGCGCTTCGAGGTAAGCGCCGCCCTTGAACAGGACGCCGCGCCGCGCCGCCGACGCAATCGCCGAGATGAACGAGGCGGGTGTGCTGATCACCAGCGCGCAGGGCGAAGCGACGGTCATCAGCACCATCGCGCGGTAAAAGTTGCTCTGGAAATCGGTTAAGCCCAACGCCGGGGGGATAACGATGAACAGCAGCACGCCAGCGATGATCAGCGTGGCGTAGTACTGCTCGAATTTCTCAAGGAAGCGTTCGGTTGGCGCTTTGCTGTCCTGCGCTTCTTCGACCAGCTTGATGATCCGCGCCAGCACCGTATCGCTGGCGGGTTGGGTCGCTTCTACGTCGAGCACGCCCTGTCCGTTGAGCGTCCCGGCGAAGATTTTGTCGCCCGGATTCTTCTCGACCGGCATCGATTCGCCGGTGATCGGCGCTTGATCGACCGACGAGTGCCCGTCGTGGACGACGCCGTCGACCGGGATGCGCTCGCCCGGCTCGATCAGCACAATGTCGCCGATGCGGATCGCTTCGATCTTGATGACCTGCACGCCGTCGTCACGTTTGACTTTGGCTTCTTTGGGATAGAGCTTCAGCAGCCCGCGAATCGCTTGGCGGCTGCGCCCGATGGCGTAATCTTGCAGCACGTTGCTCAACGAGAACAGGAACAGCAGCAGCGCGCCTTCGCGCCACTGACCGACGAGCGCCGCGCCTAATGCCGCCAAAACCATCAGCAGATCAACGTCCAACTGGCGATGAGCGAGGTTGCCTAAAGCTTTTTGCAGCCCGAAAATACCCCCCGCAGCGTAGGCGATCACGCCAAGCAGGGCGATCACGATCTCCGGCACACTCGCGTGCTCCGCCGCGATGCTCAAGAGGATCGCCGCCAGCGTCACCACGACGAAACGCGGCTCAAGCCACGCCTTCGTCAGCCAGTTGGCACGGGTGTCTTCGGCTGGCTGCGGGTAGTCGGATGTCTCGATCAGGGTCGTCATATTTACCTTACCTTGCGAATGATTTTCCATTTGCAACAACATCTATTTTAACCGAAGTAAAATCAGTCTGCAAGAGCCATTGGCTACAATCTTAGCAGACGTTTATCTTTGAGCGGTCGTTCATATACGGTCGTCAGGCGCGCTGCCCGTCACGACGCGCGGTTCCCTTATCATTTTAACCGAAAGCCGCCGCCGCCGAATGTCGCGAATGACACGTTTTTGTATTACAATAGACCTTATAGTGAAGGAGATGCACCATGCCTGAGGCGAATTACAGCATTGACCGCGACCTCGCCGAAGCGAAGTCGATGGCGGATCACTTGATCCCTTACGTTTACGGGGATCAGCTTTACGGGAGCATCGGCGGCATGTTCTCGTCCGGCGCGACGCCAAGCCTGACGATTGGCGCGCTGCTCATGCGCCTGCACCGCCTACGCGCCCTCGAAGCCAAGCTGACAGCGGAGCAAAAAGCCAAGCTGACCGAGATCGAGGCGCGCAACGAGGCAGTCCGCAGCGAGTGGTCGGTTCACTACAACGAGAAGATGATCAGCGAGGCGAACTCGCGCTTGCACATGATCGAGACTTTCTTCGCCGAATGCGAAGAAGACCCGCGCTCTTGCTACAGCAACTATCAGCCGGAGGCGATGCGCCGCACCATCGTGCAGGACATCGACAACGAACTCCACCGGCTCAATCTGCCCGACGCGCATCTGGCAATGGTGCTGCGGCGGATCGACGGGCAGTTGCACCGCTTCGCCGCCAAGTCCGATTTCATCTGGGCGGCTGAACTCCAGCCCGCTTACCCGCCGGACAAGTACTGGTGGCTCTACGCTTGTCCATCGCGCGCCGCCGTCTGAGAGGTTGGCTATGCGCCTGTTCGTCGCCATCGAACTCCCGGACGAGGTGAAAGACCAACTGGTCGCCCTGAAAACTGATCTCCCGAACGCGGTTTGGGTGAAGCGTCCGGCGCTTCACCTCACGCTTCGCTTTCTGGGCGACCGGATCGACCCGATCCGCGTCACCCCGATCCAGCTTGCGCTGGCGTCGGTTCATGCCGACGCTTTCCCGCTGGCGTTGGACGGAACCGGGCGCTTTCCGCCGGGCACGCAACGCCCGGCGCGTGTGCTTTGGGCGGGGCTGACCGCGACGCCCGCACTGCTGGCGCTCCACGCAGCAGTCGAGCAGGCGCTCGCTCAAGCCGATTTCCCGCCTGAGGATCGCCCGTTCAGCCCGCACATCACGCTGGCGCGGCTCAAGGGCGATCAAACTGCGCCGCAGATCGAGCGCTTCCTCGACCGGCAGTGCGGCTTTCACAGCGACCCGTTCACGGTGTCGGCGTTCTACCTGATTTCCAGCGTCTTGACGCCGGAGGGACCCAATTACCGCCACGAAGGAACCTTCCGCTTGAATTAAGAGGTGGCTGCCTCCATCGGCGCCGGTTGCGTGATAGAATGAGCAGAGTTTCTTGAGGGCAACCACATGATCGACTACTTGATCCAGCAGCTTCACAATCCTGATGCGGCAGTACGTCGGCGTGCGATTGTCAAGTTGGGACGCTCGAAAGACCCGGTCGTCCTGAAAGTGTTGGGGACGGTCGTCAAAGGCGACCCTGACCCCGAAATCCGCGAACTCGCCCGCAAAGCCGGGTTGTACATTCGCCAGCAGATGCAGCAGCAAACCCGGCAGTCGCTGCCACCGGCTGCCCCCCCGCCTGAGCCGCTGCCGCCGCCGGTCGCGCCCTTCACCGTGCCGATCACCGGGGCGCTGAATGAGCTGCCCCCGGAGCCAGCGCCGAGACGCGCCCCCGGAATCGACGACCTGCCGTCGGAGACTTTCGAGTTCGATACGGCTCCGGGCGAAGCGCCATCCGCCGCCGACATGCCCTCCGTCTCCGAACTCCCGGATTTACCGGACTTATACGAAACTTTCAGCGGTGGCGCTTACGACGTCATTTCCGGCGAGCAAATCATCGAAGACAACAAGATCGTCCCCGTCGCGGATGAAACCATCCCTACGCCAGCCGACGCCGACGCAATCGAAGCCGAGGAGCAGGGAAAAACCGAACTACTGCGCGACCGGCATCACCTTATCACCAAAGAAGATGAGCGGCGCGCTAAGCATTATCTCGACGCCGCCCTGACGCTGAACATGACCGGCGACAACGCACGGGCGATGAAAAACCTCATGCAGGCGCTGGGGCTTGATCCCCGTTTAGTCAAGGATACCTACTTCAACAGCGTCGCCACCGCCGTGACTCATCTGGACGGGGACGAAGCGGTGCAGATGATCGTCGACCGGAGCGAGCGTCAGCGTTTCACACAGGACGCCACCCTCAACCAGAAGAACCGCCGGGTTGAGCGGCACATGGACGAGGCACAGCAGTCGACGTGGACGGATTTCTGGTTCGAGTGGATCATTTACGCGCTGATCGTGATCATCGGACCGATTTTGGCGACACTGGTCACGTCCGAGAGCGCGACCAACCTGATCAAGAACTTCGCGCAGGTGAGCGGCGAACTGCCCGCCGATCTTCAGCAGATGCAAACCTTGATCACGGGACTGTCCGAGTCGTCGCTGCTGCCCATCGGCATCATCTCCGGTTTCACCGGCGTGTTGAGCCTGCTGCTGCAAACGGTGATCATCCACCTGATCGCCGTCGGATTGCTGCGCGGCAATGGGACGTGGCGGCACTTAGTCCACGTGCTGCTGAGCTTCTACAACAAGTGGTTTCCGATCCTTTTCTTCCTGTTATACATCACGATTGCGGCGTATTTCGTCTCGCTCGGTTCGCCGATTATCCTCTGTCTGGTACTGGTGCTGGTGATCATGGCGTTGTATGTGTCCGGCAAAACGTCCGGCAAGATCGGCGAAGCCTATGATTTCGGCGGGGCGATGGGCTGCGCTTCTCTGGTGCTTAGCAGCCTAGTTATCATCTTGATCAATGCGGGATTAGGCTTTATCCTCGCGAACATATTCAACGTGACACTTTCGCTGCCCATTGGTTTTCCGGGCGCGCTTTAAGGATCGCCTTTGAAATCGATGGTCACAAAACTCGCGGCGCTGGCAGCCTTAGGGGTAGGCAGCAGCCTCGTTTACGCGCGGGCAGTTGAACCCTATCGCCTGCGAATCACCCGGCTGCCGGTGCTGATCTACGACCTCGCG
Source organism: uncultured Chloroflexia bacterium (assembly GCA_963826685.1). GTDB lineage: Bacteria > Chloroflexota > Anaerolineae > Aggregatilineales > Phototrophicaceae > Flexifilum. Next base: position 23,195 of record CAWGYC010000021.1, read on the forward strand.
CCTGCTTTTGACGGCTACCGGATCGTCCAGTTCAGCGACATTCACATGGACGGCACGACCATGACGCGCCAGCAGTTGGCGCGCATCGCCGCCGCCGTGAACGCCGAACAGCCGGATTTGATCGCTTTCACCGGGGATTTTGCCACACACGAGCACACTTTTCAGTTGGAAGATTTGATCGCGCCGCTGAGCACGCTCTGCGCGCCGGATGGGGTGGTCGCCACGCTGGGGAATCACGATCAGAATCGCTTCGCCGCGCTCGCCCGCTACGTCATGAGCAGCAGCAACATGCTTGATCTCAGCAACGAGGTTCACGCCATTCAGCGGGGCGATGCCTGCCTCTACCTCGCCGGGGTCGACAGCATGTTATGGCGCAAAGCACGGCTCGACCTCGTGCTCGAACAGCTCCCGGACGACGCCGTGACGATCCTGCTGGCGCACGAGCCGGATTTCGCCGACATCAGCAGTGCGACCAATCGATTCGCGCTCCAGCTTTCCGGTCACTCGCACGGAGGGCAAATTCGCCTGCCGCTGCTGACGAAATTCGCGCTGCCAACTTATGGACAGCGCTACCCCGGTGGCACGAAGCAGCTTAATGAGATGGTGCTGCACGTCAGCCGCGGAGTCGGGACGGTCGGGCTGCCGCTGCGTTTCAACTGCCCGCCGGAAATCAACGTGATCACGCTGCGCTCGGCAGCGTCGCTGGGGATGAGGCTGCCCGCAGCGCCGTGAAGGGCGACCCCACCCCCGCGCTGCTTGGCAGCGCTTCCCCTCCCCGAATTCAGGGAGGGGAGAGTGCAAAAAAGCTCGATTTGCCCGCTAATTGGAAAATGCTGCGAGTTTGGTTTTCACCTGCGCGGCTTGCAGGTGGTGCAGCGATGTGAACCTTCGTTTCGCCCTCCCCAACGAAGTTGGGCGCTCCCCCTCGCCCTACGGAGAGGGGGTCGGGGGTGAGGTTGCGTTATCCTAGCCGCGAATCGCCCACCGGCACCTGAATGATCGCGCCCCACGGCTGATAATTGCTGTAGAACACCTCGCGCTTGATCTCATTGCCGCTGGAGTCGAGGATCACGCGCGTCACGCGGACTTCCGCACCCTGCGCCGCCCAATCGACTTGCAGCGATTGCCCCGGCTGTAAATCGGGGTTGGCTTCGTAGACCGTCGGGGCGGCGGGGCGCACGTTGGTGATCTCCGGTCCCTGTTTGACGACCTGTCGCCCCGGATTGGTGCTGTAGAAGCGGAACTGCACCGAATTGCTGCCCGGATAGACCGACGTTTCGATCAGCAGGCTGTAATCGGTGTCGTTGAGGAAACGCAGGTCAAGGTCAGGCGAGAAGATCGCCGCGTCCATGCCTGCGCCTTCGCCCTGCTCGTAGTAGCCGACCCGGTAGCTGTGGGCGTAGCGCTCGACAATCGGATAGCCCGCGTAGAATGCCGCCTGAAACGCCGTCGTGCTGACCTGACAGACGCCGCCGCCGACGCCGTCAATCGTGCGCCCGCCGACGATCACCTTGCTGGAAATGTAGCCTTCTTCCGGGCTGATGTCGCCGAGCCACTGGTCGAACGAGAACATCTCGTGCGGCGCGATGATGATGCCGTCGAACTTCGCCGCCGCGCGGATGATGTTGTCCTTGCGCGCCTGCGTCGACCCGGTGTAGATCGTCGTCCCCTGCGAGATCATCTCGGTGATGCCCAGTTCCGCCGCCGTCACCTGATCGCTGTAACGCGGCTGGCTGTAGCTGAACGCCATCGGCACGACCCGGTTGCCGCTGCTGAAGATCGCCTGTTCCATCCGCGCGAGCGTTTGCGGCACGTCGAGCGAACGCCCACTGCGCGACGGCTGGATCACTTCGAGGTCGCCGCTCTGCTCGTTGAAGTGGAAGCGCGCATCAACCGGCGCGCTGATCAGCCCCGGCGCGAGCGTCTCCAAGTAGGCGCGGAACGGCGCAGGATCGACCGTGACCTCGTAGCGATAGGTGCCGTCGCCGTTGGCAACCGTCTCGATTTTCAGCAGCGCCCGGATTTGATCGACGCTAGCGATCCAAGGACCGAGCGTGCCGCCGTTGGCGTCGTCCGCGACCAGCGTCACCGGACCTGACAGCGCGATCTGCGCGCGCTGCGCGGCGGCTTCGGCATCCCACGCTACCGGCGGCGTCTCGTTGATCACCAGCGGCACTTCGCCGCCGCTGCTCAGGTTGAGGATGGTATCGTCGAGCCGCGCCAGCGTCGCCGTCACGTCGAGCGTTCGCCCACTGCGTCCCGGCGTCGCCTGCACGCTGCCGTCGTTGATTTGCAGCGTCGCGTCCTGCGGCGCGCGGTTGATCTCGTCCGCAATCGTCGTCAACTGCGCCACCGCCACGTTTTGATCGTAGCGGATGATCGGCGCGACGCTGCGTCCGTTCAGCCAGATCAGCGCCTGATCGGTCAGGTTTTCCAGCAGATTACCGTCGTGACCGAGCGCGTAAGCGTCGGCGACAGTCGCGGCGGCGTCGAAGGTGACGCCCAAATCGCCCGCGCTCGACTGCCAGAACTGATCGCCATTGCGGAAGGTGAAAATGGTGTCCTTGTCGTAAGTGAACTGACCGGCGAGCGCGTCGGTCGCTTGCTCGCGCGTCATGCCGCCGAGGTTGACACCGTAGGACGACACGCCCGGCAGAATACGCTGGCGCATAGCGACCTCGTAGACGCCCACCAGCGCCGTCAGGATCAACATCAGCAGGATACCGCCGCTGATCAAAAGGATTGGCAGCCGGACGAGCCAAGGGCTGATCGCCGGATCGCGCGGTTGCTGGCTCTGTCCGGCGGGAAACGTTGTCATGCAAAAACTCCGGGAATTTCACAAATGAACGAGGATCAACCAAGCATTTCCAGTTTCGGCTCGTCCGTAGGGGCGGGTTTGAAACCCACCCCTACACCCAATTTCCATCGGTGACGTTGGCGTTCGAAGCTTGGTTGTAATCGTGCGTCCTATTTTAGCACGGCTGATCCATTTTTTTGTGCGGGGAATCCTACGGCGATCCGCCGGAGACAACGTGGTTGTCCCCGTTAACCGACGCGATGCTGTAAGCCGGGAAGGGCAGCGGATCGGGCAGGACGCCGAGCGACCCGCCGTCAAACACGCGCCCGTTGATCGTCAGCCCGTCGAGCAGGCTCGGCAGCATCGCCCGGATGCGGTTGGCTTGGCTCGATGGGACGCTCACGTTGCAGACGACCACTTTCGGCGGTGTTCTCGAAAGCGCCAGCGCCAGCACCAGCGCCTTGATCCCGTCGCCGCTCGACATCAGGTAGTAGGCTGCGCCGTATTGATCCCAATCGAACCCGGCGGGAGCGCTGATGGCGGCGTCGCTGCCGGTGTAACTCGGCATTTTGACCACCTGCTTCAGCACCGCCCACGCGACGTTATCGTCGTCCGCGCCAATGTCGAACTCGTCAATCGGCGGAACGAACACGTTGATCAGCATCCCACCCTCGATCATGCTGTTGGTCGAAACCGTTTGCTCCGCTAACACCAGCCCGTCGCTCAAATCGGTTTCCCAGCCTCCGGGCGTCCACATGCCAAGGCTGACGCCGTTTATTTCGGTTTGTAACCATTGCGAGTCCGGTCCGCTGTCACTCTGAGGTGTCGCGGGCGTCTCGGTGCTGGTTTCCGTTGGTACGGTGGGCTGACACGCAGCGAACAAAAGCGCTGCTGCGATGAGAAACCGTTTCAGCATTATCTATTCCGGGAAAATCAACGCCATCAAGACACACAGAAACCTTCTGCCGTTCGCTGCTTCTACGCGCAGAAGTCGCTGAGAGTTGTATCCCCATCCTATCACGATCAACTGGCACTCGACGGGACACTAAACGATTTCTCATCCGTGTCACGATCACGCCGCTAAAGACAGGTTGATCGGCAGGTTACGGATGGCTTGTTGAAGGGTATAATAGGTCTTCTAAAGGTGAATAAGAGGCACGCGCGTCATGCCGCACGAGAGCGACAGCGCGAACCGCCGCGCCTGAAGGAGAAACCACTATGTCATTACGACTGCACGAAATCGCCGAGACCGATCACCGGATTTTGAATCCGTATACGGAGGAGAAGCTGATGCTGCTCGGCGAGATCTGCCGCCTTCAGCCGGATATGCGCCAGCTTGATCTCGCCTGCGGTAAGGGCGAAATGCTCTGCCAGTGGTCGCGCCGTTGGGGGATCAACGGCGTGGGCGTCGACATCAGCAAGGTGTTTTTGGCGGCAGCCCGCGCTCGCGCCGAGGAAATGAGTGTGGCGGATCGGGTCAGCTTCGTCGAAGCCGACGCCGGTCATTATCTCGCTGAGTCGAACGGCTACGACGTGGTAAGCTGCATTGGTGCGACGTGGATCGGCAACGGCATCGGCGGGACGCTCAAGCTGATGCGGGACGCGCTCAAGCCGGGCGGTCTGCTGCTGGTCGGCGAGCCGTACTGGATCGAGCCACCACCGGAAGGCGCAGTACAAGTCCGCAACGAGGATTTCGCCTCGCTGCCCGGTACGCTCGACCGTATTGAGTCGGCGGGCTGCGAGCTGGTCGAGATGGTGCTGGCGGACGGCAACAGTTGGGATCGCTACGAGGCGGCGCAGTGGTGGACGATCCGCCAGTGGCTGCTGGAACATCCCGACGACCCTGACGCCGAAGCGCTGCGCGCCTTCAACGACAAGGGCAAGCGGGCTTATCTCGAATACGACCGGCACTATCTCGGTTGGGGCGTCTTCGTGCTGCGGGAACAGTAAAACAACCTCACCCCCTGTCCCCCTCTCCACTGCGTGGCGAGGGGGGAGAAAAGCACAGATTTGAGGTTGCAGCTAGGCGCTTGATGCTCGGCGCGCCGCGCGAACAGGGTAGCGATTCCCGACCTGCTCCTACGCAGTTGACTTCATTGTGCCGCGTGCGTACAATGAGCAGCACAAAAGCATCATCAAAGGCGTTGACGAGAGCAGAGTAAGCGCCGGAACGACGGTACAGAGAGCAGGGATCGCTGAGAACCTGCCCGCCCGCCGCCGCCGAATGGACTCTCTGAGCTGCGGGAAATGCAGTTTTTAGTTATTGGTTGTTAGTTGTTAGTTCCTTTAGCGCGAGTGCAGCGTTTAAAGCATCGAACTAACCACTAAGAACTAAACACTAATGACTGAACTTTTCTGCCGGAAATGCGACCGTTATCAGCGCATCGACCGAGAGAAGCCGCAGCGTGCGGCTTAAGCGGGGTGGTATCGCGGGTGCGTTGCGTTGCGCTCGTCCCCAGATTTTGGGGGCGGGCGTTTTTTGTTTTCTAACGATGGGTTTCAACCGCGACTGGATTAGCGAGTGTTTCGTTTTTAACTCAGTACTCAGCACTTGGTACTCGGTACTATTCTTACGGAGAGAGACAGGAACATGGCAGTAAAAGGACGCATTTTGACAGGCGACCGTCCCACCGGGCGGATGCACTTGGGGCACTACGTCGGATCGCTGGCGAACCGCGTGCGCCTGCAAGATCAGTACGAGTGTTTCTTCATCGTCGCCGACTTGCACACGCTGACGACCAAGCCGGAACACGAAGCGATTGCGACCATCCGCGACAACGTGCGCGAGATGGTGCTCGACTATCTGGCGGCGGGCATCGACCCGGAAAAAAGCACGATCTTCCTGCAATCCGGCGTGATCGAGACCTACGAACTCAACCTGATCTTCGAGATGCTGATCAGCGTGGCGCGGCTGGAGCGCGTGCCGAGCATCAAGGATATGGCGGCGGCGGCGCATCTCGACTCGATCCCGCTGGGGCTGCTCGGCTACCCGGTGCTGCAAGCCGCCGACATCCTGCTGCCGCGCGCCAACCTCGTGCCGGTCGGCAAGGATAACGAGTCGCACATCGAGGTCACGCGCGAGATCGCCCGCCGCTTCAACGGGCTTTACGGCGACGTCTTCCCGATCCCCGACGTGCTGATCGGCGATGTGCCCTCGCTGATCGGCACCGACGGTCAAGCGAAGATGAGCAAGTCGCTCGGCAACGCCATCTTCCTCAGCGACGACGAGAAAGCCGTCAACCAGAAGGTGCGCGGCATGTTCACCGACCCCAACCGCGTCCGCGCCGACATCCCCGGTCGGGTCGAAGGCAACCCGGTCTTCATCTATCACGACGCCTTCAACCCGAACGTGGACGAGATCAACGACCTCAAAGAGCGCTACCTCAAGGGCACGGTCGGCGACGTCGAGGTCAAGCAGAAGCTGGCGAAAGCGATCAACGCCTTCCTTGAGCCGATGCGCGAGCGCCGCGCGCACTACGAAGCGCAGCCATCGCTGGTCGAGGATCTGCTGGTCGCCGGGACGGAGCGCGCCCGCGCCGAAGCGCAAAAGACGATGGCGCTCGTCCGCGACGCGATGGGCTGGTATCGGCTGCCGCGTTGAAAAACAACCTCACCCCGCTGCGCGGCTGACCTTCGGTCAGCTCCGCTTAGCTCCCCCTCTCCATTGAAATGGAGAGGGGGTCGGGGGTGAGGTTTGAAGTATGGCGCAAGGTGATTTCTTTTCTAAAATAGGGTGCTTTTACCCTCGCCCCACTTGTGTGGGAGAGGGTCGGAACGAAGTTCCGGGGTGAGGGGTGATCTTTTACCCGCAGCTCGCCTCGCCCGCGAACCCGCCGGACTCCAGACCGGCGGCGTGTTGCCTAACGGCACGTCCAGCCACGTCCACGACATATCATTGGTCTTGACCAGCGCCAGCGCGTACTCGCTGCGGACTGCCAACCAGTTTCCATCGGCGCTGAAGCGCGGATAGTCGAGGTAGCTCAGCGCCGGATCGGTGACGTACTGGACGGCGTTCTGATCGGCGTTGCCGGTCAGCGGCAGCTGCCAGAGCCGGTTCTCGCTGACGCCTTGCAGGTCGCGCGCCGAGGCGATCAGCGCGGTGCTGTCGGGCAGCCACGCCAAATCGAGCGCCAGCACCCATTCATAGCTCAACTGCGTCGGCACGGCGTCGGGCGCAGCGCCGATCATCCAGAAAGTATCGTTGTTCGCTGACGGCGAGTAGACGAAGCCGATCAAATCGCCGTCGGGCGACCAGCGCGGCATGGTCACGCTGCCGACCGGAAAATTCGTCAGGCGAAACTTGCCCGTGCCGTCGGCGTTGACCACCCACAGATCGGCTTCGCGCAGCGTCGTGCTGCTGCTCGGCTGATTGGGGTCGGCGGTCGAGAAGGTGTCGGCTCCGGCGGGACGCTGCTCGTAGGCGGTGTAGACCAAACGCTGACCGTCCGGCGACCAGCGCGCGCTGTGCTCGTCACCGCTGACGCTGTAGAAGCCGGTTTCGCCGGTCTCCGGCTTGATCCACGCGATGCGGTGATCGCCACCGATGTCGGGGTTGCCGCCCGCCTCGATCCACGTATAGGCGATCCGATCCGCGCCCCACTGCGGCTCCCAGACGCCCGATCCATCGCTCCCGGCGGCGACCAGTAAGCGATTGTCGCTTCCGTCGATCCGCGCGCTGTAGAGGCTGGCGGGTTCGCTGCCCGCGCTCGACGTGTAGAGAAGGCGGCAGCCGTCGGGCGAGAAGCCCCAGACGCGCTGCCAGCCCGTGCCAAAGGTCAGTTCGCGCCGCGCCCCCGTGCCCACGTCGTAGATCACGATCTCGTCCTGCGCGGCAGTGTCGGCGGCGACCAGCGGACCGGTCAGCAGCGCCCCCGGCGGTGATCCCGGCGCAGCGTCAGCAATGCTGAACGCCAATAGACAAGTCAGGATGATCAGCAGTTTACAATTCATGTGCTTGATTGTAACGCAGGTGGGGAACATTTAGGGCGATGCACGTCGAGCAGGCATCGCCCCGAATCATTGACGTCAGTTCGAGCGAAGCGGACTAACGACGCCGAAACATCCGCATCAGCCCCAGCAGAATCACCGCGCCGATGAACGCCGTCAAGATGCTGATGACGTTGAAGCCCGTCACCGCACCGCCGACGCCGAGCGCATTGAGCACCCAGCCACCGATGAACCCACCGATAATACCGACGATGATGTCCATCAGCAGCCCTTGCCTAGCATTGGTCTTCATGACGATACTGGCGAGCCAACCGGCAATTGCGCCGACAATAATCCAGACAATCAGTCCTACGAGATCCATAGTTTTCCCTTTATGACGACAACAGTAAAATTACAGGTAAGATTAATTGTAACCTTTATCCCGGAAATTTGCAAGCAATAATTTCTGATCGGCGATTTTTGCGCGTCTAGCCGATAGCAAAAGAGGCAATCCTGAACGGGATCGCCTCTTTGAAGGTCTGCTTGTGTCGCGGATTGGTCGCGCCGGGATAATTAACCGTTGGTGCCCGTTTTTCTACCTCTCACCCCTTGATCCCCTCTCCGACACAGGCGGGGAAAGGGGGGATCGCTGGTTTTTGTCCCTCTCCCCGCTTGCGTGGGAGAGGGACGGCTTGCGATAAGCGTAGCGGCGCAAGCAGGGTGAGGGGAACCGGTGGCGGCTTAAAAGAACCCTCGCCGTGAATACCGTTCTTCCTTGAACGGATCGCCCTCGTTGTGATAGCCCGCGTTCTCCCAGAAACCCGGCTTATCGACCGGGCTGAACTCGATGCCGCGCACCCACTTCGCACTTTTCCAGAGGTAGCGCTTGGGCACCAGCGTCCGCAGCGGGAAGCCGTGCTCTTGTTCGAGCAGCTGCCCGTTGAACTTGTAAGCGAGCAGCACGTCGTCGTCCAGCATGATGTCGAGCGGCGTGTTAGTGGTGTAGCCGTACTCGCAGTGGGCGATCACGAAGCGGGCATTGTCGGTCAGCCCGAACAGGTCGATAAAGTCGCGGAAGCGCACGCCTTCCCACTCGGTATCGAACTTGCTCCAGCGGGTCACGCAGTGAATGTCGGTCGTGATCTTGACCGTTGGCAGCGCTTGAAAATCCTGCCAGTTCCAGCGCTTCTCCTGCTTGACCTCGCCGAACACGTGCAGATCCCATTTGCTGAGGTCGTCGTACTGCGGCGTTGGTCCGTAGTGCAGCACCGGGAATTTCTGCGTGAGCGATTGTCCCGGCGGCAGACGCCCTGCCTCGCGAACCCGTTCTTCCTCTTTGCGGCGCCCTAAAATATCGTCCAACATCCCCATCGTCTTCCACTCCGCTCCCCTAGCTGTCGAATCATTATAACGGATACCGCTGAGTAGACGATGAAAATCTTACAGCAGTCTGACGTGCAGCGCATCAGTAATTACGCTTACTTAGGCTGACCTGATAGTCACCGCTGGTCGTGCCGTCGCGGACGCCGTAGCGCGTCACCGCGATCACGTAGGTTCCGTCGGCGGGCAGCGTGTAGGCGAGGCGTGAATCGCGGGTGGACGAGTTGGCGTCGTCGTTGATGCCGTCGGGCACGGTGTTGTCCGCCGCGTCGCGCAGAATCAGGATCGGGTCGAGGTTGCCCGTCAGCGCCGTGACCTTGATCTCGACCTGATCGCCCGCCGCTGCGCTGAACTGGTAGAAGTGGGCGTACACGCTGTCGTCGAGCGTGCCGCTGAGCGTCTCGCCATAGCGAATCACGGTATCGCCGCCCTCGCTGGCGTGCTGCTGCGCCGATGGCGTGATCACCGCGCCGGGGTCGATCACGTAGGCTTGATCGCCGGTGACGCGCAGCCGCACTTGATAGCGCTGACCGGGATTCAGCCCCGCCTGCGCCTGATAGACCACCGTCCCGTGCATCCCCACGTCGAGCGTGAAGGCGGTCGCTTCGTCGCGCCCGCAGCCGTTCTCGTCCCATGCCCAGACTTCGTAATCGCCCTCGATGGGCTGCGTCCAGTAGATGTGCTCGACCGGCTGATCGCTGGGCGTCTCGCAGCCGGTGTTGCTGTCGATTTGCAGGGTGCCGCCGTCGGGAATCTGCGGGCTGCTCCACGAGACCGTGCGCCCGTTCGGGTCGCGCACGAACAGGTTGAGATCAGCGCTGCCGGTCCAGCGCAGCGTCGCCGTGAACGCGCCGTCGTTGAGCGAAATCTCGCCCGCCGTCAGCGCGAGGTCGTAAGCGCCGGTCGTCGTGCCGTTCTGCAAGCCCGCCCGCGTCGCCAAGATGGTGTACTCGCCGTCTTTAGGCAGCCGGAACTGGGTGATGCGGGCGTCGCGCCGCGTCGCCACGTCGTCGTTGGAGGCGAGTTCGTTCAGGTCGCCGTCCATCAGCACGAGATACGAGTTCAAGTCGCTGCCGGTTGCGCTCATCGCAATCGTGACCAACTCGCCGGTCTTGCCGGAGAAGCGGTAGAAGTTGAGCGGCGCGGCGTCGCTGATCGTCCCCTTGTACTGATTGTTGTAGCTGATCGTCTGGGCGTTGATCTGCGTGCCGGGGATGCTGGTCAGGCGCAGATTGAAGCCGCCCGACGTGTTCGGCTGAAGGTTGCTCGCGCGGACGATGTACGGTCCGCTGCGCGGGATGGTCGTCCGCGGCAGGGTGACGAAACGCTCGCCGGTGGCGCGTTCGAGCGTCGTCAGGCTCAGGTCGAGCAGTTCAAGCTGGGGCGCGACGCCGCTGTCGGCGTCGGTCGTGAACATGGTCATGGTCAGCAAGTCGCCGATCCGCGCGTTGACGATGTAGCTCAGCGAGGGCGTTTCCGGCGTGAAACTGCCGGTCACCAACTGCCCGACTTGCAGCACCGCCGCCGCGATCCGCGTGGCGTAGAGGTCGAAGCCGCCCGCGCCCTCGCGCCGCCCCGCCTCGATCAAGTACCAGCCGGTTTGCGGCAGCGTCACGTAGGCAATCAACTCGCCCGCCCGCGTCTGCAACTCGCGGCTGAGGTCTTCGCTGCGGTCGTTGAGGATGCGCAAGCGAGGACTCGAAATCACCGCTGGTGCGCGTCATGATCACGCGGACGAGGTCGCCCTGCTTGCCGCCGATGGCGTAGTAGCGCAGCGGCGCGTCGTCGCCCAGCGCGTCGGCGATCACGCTTTGGAAGTCGATCAGCGTGAAGTCGACGCCGAAGTTGGGCGGCACGCTCAGCGGATCGCCCGGGTCACCGGTCGCCTGCGATCCGGCGACCGCCAGCGTCAGCCGGAAAGTGCCGCTGGTGCGGGTCTCGGTCTGCGCGAAGCGCGTCGCCTCGATCACGTAAGTGCCGGGCTGCGTCAGCGTCAAGGCGATCAGGGCGTTACGGTTGCCGCTCTCGCGGTCGTCGTTGCGCTCCAGCAAGCTGCCGTCCGGCGCGTAGAGGTTGAGGAAGGGGTCAAGATCGCCGGAGGTGGTGTCCATGCTGATGGTCACGCTGTCGTCGGCGTTGGCGTCGAAGCGATAACGCACGCTGGGCACGGCGTCGTTGAGGTTGCCCTCGACGGTACCGGGGTTGAGCGGGAAGACCGGCTGCTCGGTGGCGGTCGGCGCGGGCGATGTATCGCCCGTCTGCGCCCAGACCGGCGCGGCGATCAGCAGCAGAAGCAGGCGGAGAATCAGACGGCGGCTCATGCCGACAGTGTAGCACAATCCGCCGTTCGCGTGGATCACCTTGTAGGGGCGTTACATGTAACGCCCCTACCTCTCCGCACGAATCATAGGGGCGCACCGCGGTGCGCCCCTCCTTTGCGTCTTTGCGCCTTCGCCCCTTTGCGTTAAATCTTTTCTCCCCCTCGCCCTATGGAGAGGGGGTTGGGGAGTGAGGTTTCAGCCCTTGCGCCAGCAGGTCGGCGATGTGGACGACGCGCTTGTCGCTGCCGGTGCGGCTCAGCCCGCCGTTGATCTGGGTCAGGCAGCTCGCGTCGCCGGTGACGATCACCTCGGCGTCGGCGCGCTCGACGTTCTGCACCTTGTCGTTGAGGATCGCCCCGCTGATCTCCGGCATTTTGATGGCGAACAAGCCACCGAAGCCGCAGCATTCATCCGCGCCTTTCAAGTCGCTGATCGTCACGCCGTCGATGGCTTCGGCAAGCTGTTTAGACTGCGTTTTGAGGTCGAGCATCCGGTAGCCGTGACAGGCATTGTGCAGGGCGACCTTCGTCGGCGGCAGCTGCGCGCCGATGTCGGTCACGCCCAAGCCATCGACCAGAAACTCGGTGAACTCCCACGTGATGTCCGCCGCGCGGTTGGCGCGTTCGCGCCACTGCGGATCATCCTTGAACAGATCCGGGTAGAAGTGGCGCACCATCGAGGCGCAGCTCCCCGACGGCGTGACGATCACCTCAGCCTCGGCGAAGGCGGTCAAGAACTGCTTGGCGACGCCGCGCGCGTCCTCCTGATAGCCGGAATTGTAAGCCGGTTGACCGCAGCAGGTCTGGTTGAGCGGAAAACGCACCTCGACGCCGAGATGCTCTAAAATCTCGACCACCGAGACGCCGGTCTGCGGGTAGATCATGTCGACGATGCAGGTCACGAACAGCGAAACGGGTTTATACAGCGGAGATGGGCGCAGTTCTTGGGACATCACTTTTCCCTGAAATGACTTTTCTGCCGATTATAGCCGCCGGATGGACTGCCGCAAATCGGCGCGGACTGGGTACAATACGATCAAATCGACCCAAATCCGAGGAGACCAATGAGCGACAATTATACCGTGCGCCGCGCGACGGTGGACGACATCGACTTGATTTCGCGCCAGCGCGTCGCCATGTTCCACGACATGGGCTTCAAGGACGACGCCGCGCTGGATCGAATGGACGACGCTTTTACCATGTGGCTGACCAACAAGATCACCGTCGGCTTGTATCAGGGCTGGTTCATGATGACCGACGACGGCGAGGTCGCTGCCGGAGCGGGCTTGTGGCTCAACGAGTGGCTGCCGCATCCCTATGACGCCCGGACAATTCGCGGTTACATCCTCAACGTCTACACCGTTCCGGCGCACCGCAGACGCGGTTTGGCGCGGCGGTTGGTCGAGCAGATTTTGGACTACTGCCGCGAGCACGACGTCCGCGTCGTCGCGCTGCACGCCAGCGAAGGCGGTCGCCCGATTTACGAGTCGCTCGGCTTCGCCGAAAGCAACGAGATGCGGATTCATTTGTAAGGTCAACCTCACCCCCCTCTCCCACGCAAGCGCTGAGGGGGGAGCAGAACCCCGATCCACCGGCTAACTTAGCTTGGCGAAAATCTTCACACACCCACTCCCTAACGATATATAGAACTAACGTTCTGAAGCACGCGCCGCGTCAATCGACACCAGTCGGATGCATCACCTAGCCATTTGGACAGTAAAAGACTATCCAGACCACCCTTGACCCTTCGTGGACTTTATGAGTTAATTATCACAGTAAGCGAAACACCGGGAGGTAAGCATCATGGATCGATTAGACAACGACTTGTCGCAGCTCGTGGATCAGGAACGGCTGCTCAAAGCGGTGCAGCAGGCATACCTGCAAGCGCTGCTGGAGCGGATGCCCGCTCAGCCGCGCATCGAGCCAGCACCCCGACTGCCCGTTCGGATCATGCGGTGGCTACGGCAGCATCCGCAGCCAGAAGCTCGGCGTGTGCTGCGTCCGCGCACTATCTAAGCGGCAGTGAACCAGATCGAAACGAGGAACCCATGATTATGCAGCTACTAGACTGCGACCTTGCCCAGCAAGCTTATGAGGAGCGGGTGCACAAGGCGGAACAGCACTTACTCCGGCGCTACGCGCACGGCGATGCTGCCGGACAAGCGCCCATCAATCGGGCGAAGGCATTCGTGAAGCAGATCACGGGATGGCTGTGGGGTCGTCCGCGCCGGGAAGTCGCCAGCGCACGCCGTCCGCGCACCATCTAATCAGCAGCGACAGCGAAACAAGCCGGGAGGCAATCAACATGGACATCTATCCGGGCGACTTAGCGCGCCTTTTGTATCAGGAACAACTGCTCAAGCAGGCGCAGAGCCAACAACTCCGCGATCTGTCTGAAGCAGTGGATCAGCCCACCGTCGAGCGCGCACCCGGACTCGTGAGCCGGATCGCGCAGTGGGTGCGGCAGCATCCGCAGCCGGACGCTCAGCCCGCGCCGCGCCCGCGCACCATCTAAGCAAGTAACTCACACGAAAACGCCAGCGATGTGATCACCGCTGGCGTTTGTGGTTTTTGCGAAGCTACAGATTCTAAGCTTTCTGATTCAGAGGTTTGCACCCTCGCCGATGATTCGCACCACCTGCTTTGCCGATTCCGTGGGTAAATCGGTACGAATCCATTGACGGCGAGAAAGCGATAGGGGAATACGACTTTGATCAACGTTGCCTATCAACACAGGGACGATAGTCTTGTTGTTGGCGAATGCAGCTCCCACCTCAAAGAGAACATTTGAGTTCTCTAAGCTGTTTGTGCTGAAGAAAACGACGAGGATATCACTTTCCCTCAAAGCGTTTTCTATTCGCTCTACCAATACATCGCCAGCAGCAATCGTTTTGTGATCAAACCAGTAATTGTGAATACCTGATGCGTCTAGAGCATCGACAAATTTCTCGACCCAAGCTTCATCTTGATGAGCATAGGACAAGAAAATGCTATGTTCCTTCGTTGCATTATTCATCTGAGGTTTCATCTCTTCTCCGAGCCTTGAGCTGGGAGAAATACTGGTCGATTTCATTCAACTTAATCATATCACGCTTTTTCAAGAACACGGGTAGACTGGGACGGGCAAGAAATTCTAATGCCGAGATACCATGAAGCACGATGATAATGGGGATACGTCTGCCCCACGCCACGCCAATTTCTGCCCAAACGTAAGGTCGTTCCAATGCCCAAGGCGTGAATAGCACAACAAGCTCATCGGCAGCATTCAGGAATTCCAGAATATCTTCCTCAAATTCATCACCGATTTTGATGTTCGCTTCATCAAGAAAAACCACCGCTCCAGTATTGACGACTTCCCGCGCAATTTGACGTGCTACCCAAGTATCTTCTCCAGAATGACTTACAAAAACACGGTACTTTTGCTTGGGTGAATCCATGATTACTCACAGTTCGACGATGTTGAGGCGCTTATAATTCAGTAGTATAACATGTTCGCTAACCTTGGGGTCAACGTTACCAAACAGCTTCCTGAGGGGAGTAACCTCAGTCTCCGGCTTACGAAGTAAGCACGTCCTCGCCCCTCAATCCTGTTTTTTACTCAGCACTCGGTACTCAGTACCCGGTACTTCTTTTTTACTTATCCTCGTGCGCCAACAATATCACCGCCGCGTGCCCGGTGACCCAGTACTCGGCGCCGTTGATCACCTGATGCTTGTTGCGCTCGCAGAAGTCGTTCGGCGACGGCAGCGCCGTATCGACGATCCGGCTCCAGCGCTCGCCTTTTTTGAGCGGCGGCAGCTCGAACGCCAGCGGCTCCCAGTAGGCGTTGAGCATCACGTGCATGTAATCGCCGCCTTCGGGATGCCCCAGCGAGAACGCCAGCGTCCGCGCCGTGCCGCCCCAATCCGGCTGATCAAGCTGCGTCCCGTGCCACGTGATCGCCATCTGGTGATCCTCGTCCAGCGACGACCAGAACTGATCCCCGTGGAAAATCTTGTGCTCCTTGATGAAGCGGATCAGCCCGCGCGTGAAGCGCAGCAGATCGGCGTGCTTCTCGACGTCGTCCCAGTTGAACCAGCCGAGTTCGTTGTCCTGTCCGTAGGTGTTGTTGTTGCCGTGCTGAGTCCGGCGCACTTCGTCACCCATGACGATCATCGGCGTCCCCTGCGAAACCAGCAGGATGGTCAGGAAGTTGCGGATTTGCTGCGCGCGCAGCGCCTCAATGTAGGGATCGTCGGTCTCGCCTTCCGCACCGGAGTTCCAACTCTGGTTGTTGCTCTCGCCGTCGCTGTTCCCCTCGCCGTTCGCCTCGTTGTGCTTGTCGTTGTACGAGACCAAGTCGTTGAGCGTGAAGCCGTCGTGCGCCGTGATGAAGTTGATGCTCCGCTCCGGCTCGCGGTCAAGCGAGGGGTAGAGGTCGGGGCTGGCGAGGATGCGCGACGCCATCGCCGAGACGAAGCCCGGATCGCCCTTGACGAAGCGGCGCACGTCGTCGCGGAACTTGCCGTTCCACTCCGCCCAGCGATGCCCGATGAACGATCCGACCTGATACAGACCGCCCGCGTCCCACGCTTCGGCGATGATCTTCGTCCCCGCCAGCACCGGATCGGACTCGATCTCCCACAGGATCGGCGGGCTGGGCAGCGGATTGCCCAGCTCGTCGCGCGAGAGCACCGAGGCGAGGTCGAAGCGGAAGCCGTCGACGTGCAGCTCGCTGACCCAGTGGCGCAGGCAGTCCATGATCATCCGGCGGACAATCGACTGGTTGGCGTTGAGCGAGTTGCCGCAGCCGGAGTAGTTCATGTAGTACTGCTGCATCCCCGGCACGAGGATGTAGTAAGCGCGGTTCTCGAAGCCGCGATGACAGAGCCACGGTCCGTTTTCGTTGCCCTCGGCGGTGTGGTTGAAGACCACGTCGAGGATCACCTCGATACCTTCCTTGTGCAGCGCCTTGACCATCGCCCGGAAGTCGTCGACCGGCGCGAGCGGCGCGCCCGACGAGGCGTAACCCCGATGCGGCGCGAAGAAGGCAATCGGCGTGTAGCCCCAGTAATTCGACTTGGCGCTGAACGGCTTGTCCTGCGGATCGTACTGCTGAACCGGCAGCAGCTCGACCGCCGTGACGCCCAGTTCCTTCAGGTAGGGGATTTTCTCGATCAGCCCGCGATAGGTGCCGCGCAGCGACTCATCCACGCCGGAGTTGGGATTCTTGGTGAATCCGGCGACGTGCAGTTCGTAGATCAGCGTGCGCGAGTAGGGCGTGCGCAGCGGAACGTCGCCTTCCCAGTCGTAGCTGGCGGTATCGACGACCACGCTCTTCATGGCGCTGGCGCAGTTATCCTCGCCGAAGCGGGTCGCCGCGCCGCGATCATAGTGCTCGTCCTGAATGACCGACTTCGAATAGGGGTCGATCAGCACCTTCGAGCCGTCGAAGCGGAAGCCGATCTCCGGCTCGAACGGTCCATGCACGCGGTAGGCGTAGACCTGCCCCGCCTTCAACTTGGGGACGAGCATGTGCCAGTAGTAGAAGGTCTTGTTGCGCACCGGATCGAAGGGGATGACCTGTGCGGGCTGATCGTATTTGCCCTCGTCGAACAGCAGCAGATCGACCGCGTCGCAGTTCTTGGACATGACGCTGAAGTTGACGCCCTCCGGCGTGACGCTCGCGCCGAGCGGAAAACTCTTACCGGGCTGGACTTTCAAACGAGACATGGCTTGCTCCGAGGCTCTATGGAAAATCTAAGTTTTGGTCGTTGTGATGGGCGCGTTCGCGCCGTTAGGTTGTCTGCATTGTAGCTTGTTTGGGGGTTGAAAGGCTATTGCGAACCGCCTTGCGATGACTCAAGGGGCGGCTTGTAGTGTGTGCCGTCAGAGAGAATGGTGTTTTCGTCAAGATGTGCTTCTTCCAACTTGGCTCATGTACAAAACGATTGAAAAGCAGGTGCTTTTGTAGGGGCGCAGCGTGCTGCGTCCTGTTGAGACATTTATCGAAAGTAGCACTTAGCTGTGTAAATCGAATGCCCCGGAGATGTAAACCAGCCTGCAAGGAGTGGGCAGAGCGGGGCAAAACGCCATGAAGAGGGAATCGAAAGTCGAAGGTCGACGACGAGCGGCGCTGCCGTCCGTCGAGAAAGTCCAGCAAGAACCGGGGCGAGCGGAGAGTATCGATGCATTCTTCGGCAGAGAGGGGATCGTTTCCAAGCTGTTCGCTGAGACGCTGGAACAGATGCTCGAGGCTGAGCTGACCGACCAACTGGGCTATGAGAAATATGAGGCTAGGGATCGGAACTCAGGCAACAAGCCGCAACGGGAAAACCAGCCGGAAACTGCCGACGTCGAACGGTGACTTGGAGATTGCGGTGCCGCGTACCCGGAATGGAGCGTTTGAGTCCAACGAGCAGGAGGCGAAGATTCGCGTGTATGCCGAAGGGCTGTCAACCCGCGACAGCCAAGACACACTGGAAGACCTATAGGGTGTCGAGATTTCAGCGGCGACCATCAGCGCCATCACCGACAAGGTCTGGTCGCTGGTGGAGAACTGGCAAAACCGCCCCTTAACAGCACTATCCCATCTGCTGACCATCGATGTGGTCTCATAGAGACCAACAATCGTGTTGATGCTCACTTTCTTTTCGGGTAACTCTGCTTAGCACTACGCCGTGTATGGGCGATTAGCCGACCGAAATAGGTTGCTCAAGGTCTATTGCTCGGTATACTGTGGGACTTGATATTATTCACACGACGCTTAATCAGGACAATATGACTTATGACTGAATCAACTCTGTCGCAACAAACTGAATCGTCGATCTACCTAGACCCTTCCCGCCCCATTTCAGAACGTGTCCAAGACCTGATCGCGCGCATGACGCTCGACGAGAAGATTGGGCAGATGTGCAACGTGACCGAAGCGATCCCGCACTTGAACATTCCGGCATATGACTATTGGAGTGAGGCGCTGCACGGCGTCGCCGGGAACGGGCGCGCGACAGTGTTTCCTCAAGCGATTGGCATGGCGGCGACGTGGGATCCGGCACTGATCCAGAAAGTCGCCTCGGCGGTCGGCGACGAAGCCCGCGCTAAGCATCACGAGGCGCTGCGGCGCAAAGGCGAGACCGGAATGTTTCAAGGGCTGACCGTCTGGTCGCCGAATATCAACATTTTCCGCGACCCGCGCTGGGGGCGCGGTCAGGAAACGTGGGGTGAAGACCCGTTTTTGACCGGCGAAATGGGCGCGGCTTACGTGCGCGGGCTGCAAGGTGATGACCCGAAGTACCTCAAAACGGCGGCATGTGCCAAACACTTCGCCGTTCACAGCGGACCGGAAAAACTGCGCCACGAATTTGACGCCAAAGCTTCGCTGCGCGACATGTACGCGACCTATCTCCCGGCTTTCGAGAAGCTGGTGACGGAAGCCGGAGTTGAAGCCGTCATGGGCGCGTACAACCGCACCAACGGCGAACCCTGCTGCGCCAGTGATTTCTTGTTGGTCAAGACGCTGCGCGGCGACTGGGCGTTTCAGGGGCACGTCGTCTCCGACTGCGCCGCGATCACCGACATTGACCAAGGGCACAAAGTCACCAAAGATGTCGTCGAAAGTTCGGCGCTGGCGCTCAAGGCGGGCTGCGACATGAGCTGCATTTGCGCTTATTCGTCTTTGGGCGAAGCGATTGATCGCGGGCTGATCACCGAAGCCGACGTTGACCGCTCGCTGGCGCGCACCCTGACCACCCGCTTCAAGCTCGGCATGTTTGATCCGCCGAAAGTCGTCCCCTATGCATCAATCCCCGTCAGCGTCGTCGGCTGCAACGAGCATCGCCAGCTCGCCTACGAAGCAGCCGTCAAGTCGGTTGTGCTGCTGAAGAACCAAGCCAATATCCTGCCGATCCGTGAGGATGCCCGGAAAATCATGCTGATCGGACCGAATGCGACCAGCATCGACGTGCTGCTGGGCAATTACAACGGTCTCAACGACTCGATGGTGACGCTCATGGAAGGCATCGTCGCCCGTGTCCCGGAAGGCACCGCGCTGCAATACAACCAAACCTGCCTACTCACCAAGCCCGCCGAGATTAACCCGTGGTTGGTGGGAGGAGCAGCTTCCTGTGACATGGTCATCGCCTGTATGGGCATCTCGCCGCTGTTGGAAGGGGAAGAGGGGCAATCACTCCTGTCCGATGAGCAGGGCGACCGCGCGGAGATTATGCTGCCAGAGGCTCAGGTCGACTGCCTCAGGAAACTGGCGCTCGGTGGCGCGAAAGTGGTGCTGGTGCTGACCGGCGGCAGTCCGATTGCCCTCGGCGATCTCGAAGACCTGATGGAAGCGATTGTCTACGTCTGGTATCCCGGTCAGGAAGGCGGCAAGGCGGTCGCCGACGTGCTGTTCGGCGACGTCGCGCCATCGGGTAAGCTCCCGCTGACGTTCCCAAAATCGCTGGAACAGCTCCCGCCCTTCGTAGATTACGACATGACCGGTCGCACTTATCGCTACGCCACCGAAGAGCCGCTTTTCCCATTCGGCTTCGGGCTGAGCTATACCCACTTCACCTACAGCGACCTGTCACTGGATAAAAGCACCATCTCGGCGGGCGAGTCGCTGTCACTGCGCTGCACGCTGACGAACAGCGGATCGGTAGAGGCGGAAGAAGTCGCCCAAATCTACCTGAGTGACCTCGAAGCTTCGACCGTCGTGCCGCTGAGCAGCCTGATCGGTTTCCGGCGCGTGCAGCTTCAACCGGGCGAAAGCACCGAGATCACCTTCACCATTACGCCGAAGATGATGAAACTGGTGAACGATGCCGGAGAGCGTGTTCTGGAACCCGGCGAGTTCCGCCTGACCGTCGGCGGTTGCTCGCCCAGTGAGCGCGGCGTGCGGCTGGGCGCTTCCGTGCCGATCAGCAAGACCTTTGTCGTGACCGCGTAAACTCGGAACCTCTGCGCCGCCGTCCCCTAATGGTATCAATTCAGGGGACGGCGGGCGCTATAATCCTCAACTGAGCGACCTTGTTTCTGACGCTCGCCACCTCAAGCTGGTGAGAAGAGGAAATTGTTCTTATATATCTTAAATTGCTTGGAGATCGAAACGATGTTTAAGAAAGACGACTGCGCCCTGAGTCGGGAACAGATCGAGGAGCAAGCCCAAGCGCTGCTTGAGCAAATGACCCTGCAGGAAAAGGTCTGGATGCTCAACGGCAACTGGGATCCAATAGGCAATGCTCAGAAGTACCAAAATATGTATAACCCCGTCCCGATTGAGACTAATGGCTGCCCCCGTCTCGGCGTTTCGCCGGTTGGATTTAGTGATGGTCCGCGCGGTGTCGTGATGGGACACTCGACCTGTTTCCCCGTGTCGATGGCACGGGGCGCTAGCTTTGACCCAAGCCTTGAACAGCGGATTGGCGACGTGATCGGCAAAGAAGCCCGCGCGCAGGGCGCCAATTATTTCGGCGGTGTTTGCATCAACCTGCTGCGCCATCCTGCTTGGGGGCGTTCTCAGGAAACCTACGGCGAGGATCCCTTCCTCTTGGGCGAGATGGGCAAGGCGTTAACTGAGGGGGTACAGGAAAACAATGTCATCGCCTGCGTCAAGCACTATGCCGTCAACAATATCGAAAATTCCCGTTTCTGGGTGAACGTCAAGGCAGATGAACGCACCATGCGCGAGGTGTATCTGCCGCACTTCAAGAAGTGCATTGATGCGGGTGCCGCCTCGGTGATGGGGGCTTACAACCTTTTCAACGACGATCACTGCTGTGAAAGTCGCACCTTGCTGACGGACATCCTGCGCGACGACTGGGGCTTCGAGGGCTTCACGATCTCCGACTTCGTCGCTGGCGTCCGCGATACCAAGAAAGCCATCGAAGCCGGTCTGGACATCGAAATGCCCATGCCGATCCACTACCAGCATAATCTCCTCACGGCGGTCGAGGAAGGCAGCGTCGCTTCGGAAGCCGTCGATACCGCTGTGCTCCGAATCCTGCGTACCTTGCTCGTTTTCGAGAACACCCCGGAGAAGATGACGTACAGCATGGACCTCGTCGCCAGCAAGGAACACACTGAACTGGCGCGTGAAGTCGCTGAGAAGTCGATGGTGCTAATCAAGAATGCGCAGGGAGTGCTGCCGTTCCCGAAGCATGTCAAGCGCATTCTGGTTGCCGGGGAGCTAGGGAACAAGGCGAATACCGGCGATGCGGGTTCCAGCAAGATCGATGCACCGTATGTCGTGACCCCGCTTGAAGGTCTCCGCAACTATTTCGGGACTGATGCCGAGATCGTATTCTGCGCTGAGAGCGAACTCGACAAGGCAGCCGATCAAGCGAGCAAGGCTGACTGCGTAATCATCGCTGTTGGCAACGATATGCACGATGAGGGCGAATTCATCTCTTCACCGACTGAGGACGAGGACGAATTCTCCTTCGAGAAAGCAATGGGCATCGGCTATGAAAATATGGGTCAGCCACTAACCGGCTTTGACATGTCCGCTTCCGCCGCAGATGATCAGGGTGCATTAGGCGGCGACCGCAAGAATCTCTCCCTCAAACCCGCCCAGATCGAACTGATCAAGCGGATCGGCAGCATCAACCCCAATACAGTGGTCGTACTCGTCGGCGGCGGCATGATTATGACCAAAGCGTGGGAAGACACGGTTTCCGCCATCGTCTATGGTTGGTATTCGGGCATGGAAGGTGGAAATGCCTTGCCTCGAATTCTGTTCGGGGACGTGAATCCTTCGGGTAAGCTGCCTTTCACGATCCCGCAGGATCAAAGCCATCTACCGTATTTCAGCAACACCGACGCCGAGATCACTTATGACCTGTATCATGGCTATTCGTATCTCGATAAGAATGGATACACGCCAGCCTATCCCTTTGGCTTCGGGCTTTCCTACACGACGTGGGAATATGGCAAGCCACAACTCGACAAGCAGGATGACCGTGTCGTGGTAACGGTCGACCTAAAGAATGCTGGCGACGCAGCCGGCGCTGAGGTGGTTCAGGTTTACGTCGGCGCTAAACAATCGACGGTAGATCGCCAGAAGAAACTGCTCAAGGGTTTCGAGAAGGTCTACCTCGAACCCGGACAATCATCGACCGTTTCAATCCCGGTCGCGCTTGATGAACTCCGGTATTTCAGCAATGAGCAGCGGAAGTGGGTCTTTGAACCGGGAATCTATTCGTTCTACGTCGGTTCAAGCTCCGATGAGGATGCTTTACAGGTCGAGGAGCTAGAACTCGTGTAAGCGACGCTCTTTGCCAAACTAAGGTGCTTTTAGCCGTTGGGCGTGGATCACCGTCTTGTGATCCACGCCGAGCAGCGAGCCCATTCGTCAATAGTTGCGGTCATTGTCTGAATCATCCTGCCGGTTTGAAGTTACTTTGAGGTCCGAAGTAAAATGATGCTAGAAAATTGCGTAAGTCCAAGACAATGGCTATAATTTCCCTATATGATTGGATAAAGAGAAACCAAGAGCGGTTTCGATTCAGCATGTAACTAGGAAATCTGATGTTTCGGTTACTGTCGTTTCGCAGGGTTTAAACGGTAAGAGCGCATACAAGCAATCCATTCGCAAATAGTGTCGACACGACGGAAGTATCCGTCATTTTTTTGATGGTTCTTTGCAAACGGTTACAATTTGATGAATAGTAACAGCCCTCCCCCAAAACTGAGACATCGTGTCACTATCAGAGATGTGGCACGCGCTTCAGGCGTATCCTATGCGACGGTATCGCGCGTCTTGAGCGGGTACGAGTTCGTCAAGGAAACCACGCGCCACCGTGTCATGGAAGTGGTGGAAGAACTAGGTTACGTTGCCAATTTGCCGGCGCGCAGTTTGGCGGGTGGGCGTTCTCGCATCATCGGGCTGCTCGTGCCGAATCTCGATAACGGTTATGTCGGCACCATCACGCAGGGCATCGATCAGGAATTGGCACGCGCCAACTATGATTTGATGTTATATACAAGTCACCGCCACCCCGGCAAAGAATCTTTCTATGTTAGCGCAATTGCTAACGGGTTGACCGACGGTTTGCTGCTAATCGCGCCGCTGGTTCCGACGACCTACCTAGACGTGCTGCGTGAGCAAAACTTCCCCTACGTGCTGATCGATCAGGAGGACGCGACCGAGAACAGCAGCGTGATCGAAGCAACCAATTGGCAAGGCGCGTATGAAGCCACCCGTTACCTGTGCGAATTGGGACACACGCGGATAGCCTTCATTAGGGGGGCAATCGCTGTCCGAAGCGCTATAGACCGGCAGCAAGGCTACAAAGCAGCCTTGGTCGACTGCGACATTCCCGTCCGGGAAGAATTGATCATCGCGGGCGATTTCCAGCAGCAAACCGGTTATGAGAGCGTCAAAAAGCTGTTGCAGAGCCTAAAACCTTTACCAACTGCCATTTTCGCGTCCAACGATCTATCCGCTTTTGGCGCAATGGACGCTGTACGCGAATGCGGCTTCCATATTCCTGACGACATCTCCATCATCGGCTTTGATGACGTTCCTCAGGCATCATTCGTTTATCCCAAGTTAACAACAGTTCGCCAACCGCTCGAACAAATGGGGCAAATCGCCGCCAAGTTACTGTTGGAGCGGATCGAAGATCAAAGCAGTCCACCGCAGCGAGTTGCGCTGGCAACCCAGCTCATTGTTCGCGATTCCTCCGCTCCACTTCGGACCCAGCGGGATGAGCACAAGGTAAAGATTGAAAAGGACAGGAGGTAGCCTACTGGGAATGAGTCAATACTTGCTACACAGCTCTAACTAACCCGCTTCGCAATTGTTTAGGAAATAATGGAGGCATAAATGTCACACGAAATTAATCGTCGCAGTTTCTTAAAGCTCCTGACTGCTGGCACCGGGACTTTCCTGCTTGGACCGATGGGGCTAGTACGCCTCCCGGATGAGCTTGCTGCATCCGGTGAAGCCTTCCTCGCTCAAGCGGGCACTTTCCCGCGCGAGCAGACTCTGATCGCCCGAATCCTCACCGGGCGGGTTGGCACTCCCGACAACTTCAATCTGTGGAGTGGCTGGAGAAATCAAGACCGGGGTATTCAGAACCTAGCCGACGAGCCGCTGTGGTCGGTCGACTTTGCCACTGGTAATATCATCAATGGTCTCGCCTCCGGCGACCCGACCTACACTGATAATTTCACGACCCTCACGATTCCGCTTCGCGATGGCGTCGCTTGGTCGGATGGCGAGCCGTTTACGTCTGCCGATGTGGTCTATGCGGTCGAAACCATGATGAGTACGGACGGATTGGGCGCACACGCCTTCTTTGTCGACAATGTCGACTCCGTGACCGCACCGGATGATCTCACCGTCGTATTTAAACTCAAGCAGCCCAACTCGCGGTTCCACACCACCTTCCTTGACCGTTGGGGCTGCACCCGCATCTTCCCCAAGCACATCTGGGAACAGCAAGACGACCCGATTCAGTTCACCTTCAATCCATATATCGGCTGCGGTCCTTACAAGCTGCACAGTTACGATCCCCAAGGAAGTTGGACAGCTTGGGAGAAGCGCGACGATTGGGACAAAACCCCGACCGGCATCCTGTACGGCGAGCCGCAGCCCCAATACGTCATCTTCCAGTTCTTTGCCGACGAAGGTTCGCAGATCCTTGCCCAACTGACGCACGAACTGGATTATGCGGAACTCTCCGCCGACGGTTTGAAGGCGCTGTTGGCGCAGGCGGAGACCTCACGCGCCTATCAGCCAACCTTCCCCTTCGTTGTCAACAACGACCCCGCCATCACCGGCATCGTCTATAACACCGCTCGTCCTCCATTCGATAACGTTGATGTTCGCTGGGCACTCACGCTGGCAATCGATATTGTCGAGTACACGAGCATCGCCGTCGATTCGTCTGGTACGCTAAGCCCGGTGCATATCCCCTTCCTTGGACCCTATCCCAAGGACTACATCGAGCCGATGCAGGACTGGCTGAACGCCTTGACCATCGACGTAGGCGGTGGCGAAACCTTTGCCGTCTATGACCCCACTGCCTCGCAGCGCGTGGCAGAATACGCCCACAGTCGTGGTTATGTCTTCTCCGACGATCCGGCGTTTATCGAACAGGCTTTCGGACTGGGCTGGTATAAGTTTGCCCCGGACATCGCCGAGAAACTGCTGGTAAAGAACGGCTTCTCACGCGACTCGAACAACATGTGGCTGCTGCCCGATGGCACCCCGTGGAAGATCTCTTATTTGACCGGCACTGTGCCTTCCAACCACGACTACCGCAATGCCGCGGCTGCCGTGCAGCAGTGGAAGAAGTTCGGCATCGACGCCGAGTTGTTCGCCACGGAAAACGGCGCCAGTTTGGATACCGTCGGCGACTTTGACGTGGAAACCGTTTGGCCCGGGAAAGAACCATGGGGCGCAGGTCCCGACCTGTACCGCACGCTCGACGACTGGAATTCTTCCTACATTCGGCCCGTTGGCGAGCGCAACGCTGCCACTTATAACTCGCGCTGGTCAACCCCGGCGATGGACGACATCATCAAGCGGCTGCGCGAGACGGATCCCTTCGATGTCGAGCAAGTCATCGCCATCGGCATTGAAGGACTTAAAGAAGCGGTCAAGGGTATGCCCGGCACTCCAACCTATGGCTACATCGGCTTCATCGGTTGGGACGAGTATTACTGGACGAATTGGCCCGGCAGCGAGAACGCCTACAATGAGCC
Source organism: uncultured Chloroflexia bacterium (assembly GCA_963826685.1). Taxonomy (GTDB): domain Bacteria; phylum Chloroflexota; class Anaerolineae; order Aggregatilineales; family Phototrophicaceae; genus Flexifilum. The sequence continues at coordinate 49,303 of CAWGYC010000021.1, forward strand.
TTACACTCACTGGCCCAACTTCAAGTACACGACCCCATTCCTGAAATCCACTGGCAATACGTAAGAATCTCAGGACGTGTTTCAAGTCTCTCTGGGCGGGTTACCCCGCCCAGAGGAACGCATAGATTACTTCTATAGCGGCTTCTTGTTGTAAGAGCAAGAGAGTTATGAGGCAAGAACCTTGAATTTCGTAAAACGATATCTCATCCCCCGCCTGATTGCGTACTTTCTAGTCATTTGGTTGGGTATCACTATTGTTTTTGTTATTCCCAGACTCATCCCGAACGATCCTGTCATGCAGATGATTTCTCAGATGAGAGCGTTCGGTTCAAATCTGGAGCCGGGCGCGATGGATAGCGTCATCCAAGACCTGACAGACATGTATGGACTGGGTGGATCGCCGATTCAGCAGTACGGGGAAATGTGGGGAAGGCTCGTCCACGGTGATTTCGGCGTTTCTTTCTTCCAGTTTCCCGCGCGTGTTAGCGATCTCATTGCCGTCGCTGCTCCATGGACTCTGGGACTCTTGCTGACCTCGACCGCCATCTCATGGATATTCGGGAACATTGTTGGCGGGTTGGCAGGCTACTTCACCCGTAGGCGCTGGTCACGAACCTTGGATGCTATCGCCATGGTGATTCGCCCGCAGCCCTATTACGTCTTCGCTTTTGTGCTGCTCCTGATTTTTGCTTATGTCGTGCGTTGGTTCCCGATTTCGGGCGGAGCATCATTGGGAGCTTTGCCTGCTTTCACTTGGGGCTATATCAAAGATGTCCTCTGGCATTCAGCTTTACCTGCCCTCTCGCTCGTAGTTCTAGGCGGGACGGTCAACTTTCAGATTATGAGGCTGCTCGTACAGAATGTTAATGCGGAGGATTTCGTCCAGTATGCCAAGCTGGGCGGTGTCACCGAAAACCGCATTGTGGGCAAGTACGTCATTCGCAACGCCTTGATGCCGCAAGTCACCGGCTTGGCGCTTTCGCTTGGGCAAATCTTCAGCGGAGCACTGATTACCGAGATCGTTTTTAGTTATCCGGGACTGGGAACGCTGCTCTATCACGCTATCGTCAATGGCGACTACAACCTGATTATGGGCATCACCATTCTTTCTATCGTTGGTATCACAACATCGATCCTGATCCTCGACCTAGCGTATCCCTTAATGGACCCGAGAGTGAGATATACATGAGGACGCCACTTTCATGAGAACGCTCAGAGATTTATTCAAAGACTATCGATTTACCGTCAGCTTTGTGGTCCTCGTGATCATCGTGATTTTGGCGCTGCTGTCCTTTTTCTCGCCTTATGATCCGACCTTATGGAATGTTGTCCCGCGCGATATGAAGCCGTCGGCGGATTTCATCCTTGGCACCGATTCGAACGGGCAGGATATCTTCTGGCAAGCCACTTTCGCCGTGCGCAATTCCTTGATCATCTCCCTCATCTCGGCATTCGTCTCAAGGGTGATCGCTATCTTGGTCGGCATGGTTGCCGGTTACGAAGGCGGCACAATCGACCGGGTACTGATGTTTGTAGGGGACAGTCTGCTGGTCATACCACTCTTTTTGATGTTCGTCATGATAGCCATGATGGTGCGGGAACATCTGAATCTGGTGGTTCTGGGAATGATGCTGGCATTCTTCGGCTGGCCATGGGACGCGCGCCTGATCCGCTCGATGGTCTTAAGCCTGCGTGAGCGAGACTTCACTAGGACGGCAATCCTTTCGGGGACGGGGACGGTCAAGCTGGTACTGAAGGAATACATGCCCTTTACCATGCCGCTGATCTTCTCGACCGTGATCAACAATATGTCCTTTGCCATCGGGACGGAAATCACGCTGGCGATTATTGGATTGTCCAATCCCAATATTCCGACGCTGGGCACAATGCTTAACTGGGCACTTTTCTATCAGTCTATCCTCTTAGGACGCTGGTGGTGGATCCTGACGCCGGTCGTCCTCGCACTCTTCGTGTTTATTGCGCTCTACTGGCTCTCGGTTAGCATCAGCGAGTACCTTGATCCCCGCACGCGCATTCAGCGGGTTGGAGCCTAGTGGAGACTCGGACATGACAGAACAGAAACAAACCATCCTACGAACTGAGCATCTGAAGGCTTTCTACATCTTAGAAATGCAAGGCACCCAACGCACGGCTCAAGCCGTGAACGACGTGAACATGGAGATTTATGAAAACGAAATCTACGGTATCGCGGGCGAAAGTGGCTGCGGGAAAACCACGCTGCTGAAAACGCTTTTCAACGAAGTTGTGCCACCCCTACGCCTGATTGACGGTAAGATTTATTATCGTATCAATGGTGCTGACGTGGACGTCACCGGGTTTAATGCGGAAGAAAAGCGCAAGCTGCGCATGGAGTACATCTCTTACATTCCGCAAGGCTCGATGAGCGTGTTTAATCCGGTGCTCAAGATAAAAGGGACGTTTGCGGACTTCATTGGCAGCCATATCAATGCCCAAGATCGCGCAGAGATCTTTGAATTGGCTCGCCAGCGAATCCTAGAGCTGGGCTTACCCAAAAACGTTCTCGACGTCTATCCTCACCAGCTATCGGGTGGAATGCGCCAGCGCGTGACCATCGCCTTAGCATCCGCCTTGAACCCGCGAATCATGATTGGCGATGAGCCGACGACGGCGCTGGACGTGGTGGTGCAGCGCGGCGTGATTCAGATGTTGAAGGACATTCAGCAGAAACTGAAGAATACGATCATTTTGGTCACGCACGATATGGGCGTCCATGCCAACATCGCCGACCGGATCGGCATCATGTATGCCGGGAAGATCGTTGAAGAGGGAACCACCGAACAAATCTTTGCTCAGCCGGTGCATCCCTATACTCAGTTCTTGATCAACTCGCTGCCGAAGTTCGGTGATAAGAGTATGCGCGACAGTGTGCCCGGCAGTCCTCCCTCCCTTGCCGACTTGCCTAGCGGTTGTCCCTTCCACCCGCGCTGCCCGCACGTCAAAGATATTTGCCGCCAACAAATGCCAGACTTCACTCAACTGGACGAAACCCATAAAGCTGCCTGCTGGCTGGTTGGAGAAAAGCAACATGGATAAGCTGCTTGAGATAAACGACCTGACCAAACGGTTCGCTCAGGGTAATGTGATCGCCCGAGTCGCTATTACAGCGGTAGACCATATCAGTTTCTATATCAAACCCGCCGAAATCTTCACGCTGGCGGGCGAAAGCGGTTGCGGGAAAACCACGACGGCGAAAATTGTCCTCGGGTTTGAAGAAGCCACCTCCGGAGCGATTTTCCATAACGGGAAATTGCAAACCCGTAAAGAGAAGGCTTGGATCACCGAAGGCGTACAAGCGATCTTCCAAGACCCGTTCAGTACCTTCAACCCAATGCGCACTGTTGATTCCTATTTTCACGAAACCGTGCAGAACTTCCATCTGGCTAAATCAAAACAGGAAGCCGTTGACCGCATCGATCAGAAACTGCGCTTGGTGGGCTTGACCTATCAGGAATTTGCCGGGAAATATCCGAGTGAGTTTTCAGGTGGGCAGCTCCAGCGCATCTCGATTGCTCGCGCGCTTGTCACTGACCCCAAACTCATTATCGCCGATGAGCCGGTTTCAATGGTCGATGCCTCCCTACGCATGTCGATTGTCAACTTGTTCAAACAACTTAGGGATGAGTTGGGGGTGAGCATCCTCTACATCACCCATGACTTGGCGACGGCGTATTACGTCAGCGACCGGATCGCCATTATGTTCCGGGGCAACATTGTTGAAATGGGGTCGGTAGAACAAGTGCTGATGAATCCCCGGCATCCCTATTCAAAGCTTCTGCGCGATTCCATCCCCCAAGCGGATCCCAAGAAGCGCTGGGGCACAACGGTCACACTTTCCGAATTAGAACAAGAAGAGTACCTGCGGCAGGGCTGTAGATTTGCGGGGCGGTGCCCTGATGTCATGGACATCTGTAGGGGAGTAGTGCCAGCGGATATATCCGTTGACGATGTACTAGTGAAATGCCATCTATATTCCGACAAACAGGAGATATAGAGTCATCTTCGAAATCAAAACAATCTAGGGAAGGAGCTTGTGCTCTTTCCCTGCTTGCAAACGAGGCGGGCTTTCTGAACAACGAGCCGAAGCCTATCGACTTTGAAGCTAGCAATTTATGGCAGACGAAACCGTTACGAAGCGTACTCCGCCATCGCCGCCCGCTAGCAGGCTCGGCTATCTCGCTTTGGCTGTCTTTGCCAATTAAGCCCGCCCCTCACTCTCGACGAACCAATCATGGGAGGCAGGCAAGTTCACGCGAGCACAAGACCACGCGAAACACAATCTGAACTGACTAAGAACATTTGATGAGCCGTCACATTAGGAAGGTTTAGAGATGCAAGTCCGTCTTTCTGCCGAGAACGGTACCCTCTACTGGCGTCTGAAAGGGGAAATTCTGAAGGTTGAGCCTTGGGGAGCGGATGGCGTGCGCGTGCGCGCGACCAACCTGCGCGACTTCCCCGACATCCCCGGCGCGTTGATTGATACGCTTCCTGACCCGCGCGCAGCGGTCACGATTGCGGATGACAAAGGCAGCTTGTCCAATGGAAAACTGCGGGCAGAGATTTGGGCGGATGGCACGCTCCATTTCTTCAACGCAGCGACCGGCGACGTGCTGCTCCAAGAGCCTGAGCCCATCTTCAATAAGCCGCCTGCCCGCTGGTATCGTCCGCTGCACAGCGACCTATCGAAGATCGACGTTCATTTCCGCGCGCAGGCAGGCGAACGTATCTACGGACTTGGTCAGCACCAGCACGGTTTGCTCGATAACAAGGGCAGCGTCATCGACTTGGAGCAGCGCAACACCGAAGTCTGCATCCCCTTCTACATCTCCAGTTTGGGCTATGGGTTCCTCTGGAACAACCCCGGCGTCGGGACGGGTCGAACTGGGCACGAACCAGACCCGCTGGGTCATGGACGCCACGCGCGGCATCGACTACTACATCGTCGCCGGTGATTCGCCCGCCGAAATCTTGGAGAAGTACATCGACGCTACCGGACATCCACCGCTCCTGCCAGATTTTGCCCTCGGATTCTGGCAGTGTAAGCTGCGCTACCGCACGCAGGAGGAACTGCTGGCGGTCGTCCGCGAATACAAGCAGCGCAATCTGCCGCTGGCGGTGATCGTTTCGGACTATTTCCACTGGCACATGATGGGCGATTGGGCGATGGATCCCCGTGACTGGCCCGATCCAGCGGGCATGATGAAAGAACTCAAGGAAATGGGGGTCGAATTGATGGTGTCCATCTGGCCCACCGTCAACCCGACCAACCCTGTTTATCAAGAAATGGCGGAACGGGGGCTGCTCGCGCAGACCGTTCACGGTGTCCAAGCGCACATCTCAATTGCTGACACGACCCCTGAGGGGATGTCAGCGTGTGCCTATTACGATGCGACCAACCCCGAAGCGCGCGCCTTTGTCTGGCAGCGCGTGAAGCAGAATTATCTCGATTACGGCGTGCGGGTCTTCTGGCTCGATGCCGACGAACCCGAACTGATGCCCATGCACGCCGAAAACATCCGCTATGCGCTGGGCAACGGCTTGGAAGTCACGAACATCTACCCACTGCTGCACCAGAAAGGCTTCTACGATGGGATGCAGGCAGCGGGTCACGAGGAGATCATCAATCTCTCGCGTTCGGCATGGGCGGGCACCCAGCGCTACGGCGCGGCGGTCTGGTCGGGCGACATTCGCTCGCGCTTTGAGGTTCTGCGAGCGCAAATTCCCGCCGGACTGAACATTGCCATGAGCGGCATCCCGTGGTGGACGACCGACATCGGCGGGTTCATGGACGGCGACATCCGCACGGACTACTTCAAAGAGCTGGTCGTGCGCTGGTTCCAGTATGGGGTTTTCTGCCCGTTGTTCCGTCTGCACGGTGTGCGGCTGCCGCTCAACGGGCTGTATGGAGCACAGTCCAGCGGCTCGGACAACGAAGTCTGGTCTTTCGGCGAGCAAGCCTACGGGATCATCCGCAACCTGCTTTTCCTGCGCGAGCAGCTCAAGCCTTATTTGCGCGACCTCAACCAAGCGGCGCACAATCACGGCACGCCGCCGATGCGTCCGCTTTACTACGACTTCCCGGCGGACGCTGCCGCCGCCAACCTCGCCGACGAATTCATGCTCGGTTCGGATCTGCTGGTCGCGCCGGTGACGGAACAGGGCGCGATCTCCCGGACGGTGTATCTGCCCGCCGACGTGACGTGGGTCAATGCTTGGACTGGCGAGGAGTATCAGGGCGGGCAACAGTTCCAAGCCGATGCGCCGCTGGAGCAGATTCCGGTCTACTGGCGCAAAGGCAGCCCGTCCGCTTTCCAGTTTAAGGGTTAAACGCTCCCGGCTATCCTTTGATCGAACCGGACGTCAAGCCCGCCACGATCTGACGCTGGAAGAACATGAACATGATCAACGGTGGGATGGTGATGACAAGCACGTCGGCGAACAGCAAATGCCACTGCGAGGTGAATTGGCTGATGAAGCTGTAGAGTGTCAACTGGGCAGTTACATTTTCCGCACCGGGCAGAAAGTACAGCGGTCCCGAAAAGTCGTTGTAAATCCCGACCGCCGAGACGACAACGACGGTGATAATCGCCGGACGCAGCAAAGGAAGGATCACCCGGAAGAACACCTGCATGGGCGAAGCGCCGTCGATGATGGCGGCTTCGTCAATTTCGCGCGGAATTGTCGCCATGAAGGCGCGCAGCGTGATGATTGCAAACGGCATGGTGACGGCAACTTCAACCATGATCAGCCCGAACAGAGTGCGGTACAGCCCGATGCTTTGCAAGAGGAAGATGGTCGGCACCACCGCCGGAGGCAGGATCAACCCCGCCAGCATGATCGAACTGGCGAGCGACGCAGCGCGATCCTGCCGCCGCTGCATCACGAATGCGACCAGTGCCGAAAAGAGCACGATTAACACAATCGATCCAACCGTGAGCACGGTGCTGTTCCAAAGGGCGAGCAGCATCCGCCCGTCGCGGAATTGCAGCACTTCACGGATATTGTCCAACAGTTGGAAATGGGTTGGCAGCGTAAATTGGAACTGCGCTGCTTCGGGACCCGTTTTGGAAGCCATCAGGATGATGAAAATGAACGGTACGACGAAGATGATTCCGATCACGATGACCGAGATAACGTCCAGCCAGACGTTGCCAATGACTTTCCTCAGTGTCGTCATAGCTCGGCAAGCTCCCGGCTGTTCAAGAAGCGCATCAAGGGATAGACAATCAGGGTTACGAGGATAAACAACACGACGTTGCCAGCCGTCGAAAGCCCATAGAACCCGGCTTGATACTGCTTGTAAATCACCGACGTCAGCACGTCCGAGGCAAAGCCGGGACCGCCTCGCGTCATCGTCCAGATCAAGTCAAAGGTACGCAAACCGCCGATGAACGAGAGCAGAATGACCAAGAAGGTGGCGTTGCGGGCGAGCGGCAGGATCACGTGGCGAAACTTGACCCACGATCCGCCTTCAAGCCGCGCCGCTTCGAAGTATTCGGTGGGAATGGACAGAATGCCCGCAATGTAGATGACGGTGGCGATCCCCAACCCGCGCCAGACATCGACCATGGCGACGGAAATCAGCGCCATACTGGGGTTGCCTAGCCAGTCGGGTGCGGATAGCCCTAGCGTCCGCAGCACCGTGTTGATTAACCCCGTCGATGGCTGCATCAGCACGCCGAAGGTGATGCCGACGGCGACCGTACTCACCAGCACCGGGAAAAAGATGATGCTCCGCAGCAGGTTTTTCAGCCACAACCGTGACGTGAGCAGCACGGCAAGTATCAAGCCGATGATCACCTTGAGTCCACTGGTCGTCACGGCATAAATAATCGTATTGCGCAATCCGCCGATAAGCTGCGGGTCTTTGAAGAAACGCACGTAATTATCAAGACCAATGAAGGTCGCGTCGAACAACGTCCAGCGCGTCAGGCTGAAGTAGAAAGCAAGGATGGTTGGCACGACAAAGAAGATCGCAAAGACGATGCCGGCGGGAAGATAAAACCAGTAGGGATAATTACGCAAAATAGACCGGGGGCGAGATTCAATTGACATAAACAATTCTCTGTATAACTACGTCTAAGTGTTTTTCGAGGCTGATCTCAGATTGGAGCAGCGGGATGCCGAAGCATTCAACTGCTCCAATACTCATAAGTTTAGGAACTTACCAACCGGGCAGACCGAGCTGCTGCGCCTGCGCTTCTACGTCGAGATCATAATTGGCTGCGGCTTCGTCCGCCGACATTTGACCGGTAGCAACCGCTACGCAAAGCTGCTCTAGGTTCGGTCCCTTGATCGGCGAGAGGAATTCCAGCGCCGGGTAGGAGTCACCGGAGTCGATGTACGCGGCGAGATCTTTCACGGCAGGCAGAACGTCATCCGGCAGCGACGAACCCTTGATCAGGTAGGGACCATTAGGGGCGACCTTCGCCGTGATCGCATCCACGCCGTCGACTGAAGCGATGAAACTCAGAAAGTCGATCGCGGTTTCGAGCTTCGCGCCGGTGGTTGTCTGCGGGATGTAGGTCCCGGCGGGCATCCAGATGGTCGCGCCATTGGCGTCGGCACTGGCACCGGGCTGAGCGAAGAAGCCGATGTCATTCACCTGATCGGGGAAGTTTGCGGCAATCGTCGAAAGCGCGAAGGTCAGCATGGGGTATTGAGCTGCGTCACCATTCGCCAGCACGCCCAAGCCCTGATCGAATTTCATCGTCGCGTAGTCCTGCTCCCACCAATTGAGGTCGTAACCCTGCTGCAGGTGTTGGAAGCCTGCCAGCGCCGCCGGGGTGGTCGCGTACTTGGCTTGGTTGGCAGTGTACTTGTCCGCGAAGTCCGGGACGGCTTGTGCAACATTGTAGTAATCGCCGAGCACGAAAAGCTGCGACGTCCACGTATCGCCGAAGGTCGCCAGAACCGGGGTGATCCCTGCGGCGGCGATGGTGGCGTTGTTGGCTACAAATTCATCCCACGATTTGGGGACGCTCAAACCAAGTTGGTCGAAGATGCGCTTGTTGTAGAGGATACCACCGCCCATGCCCGTGCCGGTCGGCACGCCGAAGATCGCGTCACCCTGCGAAACGGTGGGTAGGAACGATTCTTGGATGTTGGCGATGAAGGGTTGACCAGACAAGTCGACCAGCGTCTGCGTCGGGTGTAGTGCTTGCAACAGCGAGCCGGAATTGTAGAAGAAGATGTCGTCCATGTCGCCAGTTGCGAGCCTCGTCTTGACGAGATTGTCGCCTTCGGTGCCACCGGGACGGCTCTCAACGGTGATGGTGACGTTCGGGTGCTGCGCTGTGTAAGCATCCACAAGCGCCTGCGCCGTATCCTGACTGTTTTGACTGTCATCGACAAGGTAGGTCAGCGAGATCGAGTCCTGCGCCGCCACTGCTGAAACACTCAGCACCAATAAAAGGGCAAGAAATAGAGCAATGCGTTTCATACTAAATTCTCCTATTTACCACCTGAAGAAATATTCCAAAAGTTCCATGTTCTTTGCCGGAACTTCTGTTCACAAAGATTGGGTGACGCTCAGCCGCTCAAGTGCTCGCGGACGGGTGCTGCTGGTCCGGTCAACTCACGGACGTGAAGCTGCCAGTCGCTCGTGATTATCTCCTGTGGGCGCTCCGGGTCGGCGAGGCGTTTGAGCAGCAGGCGCACGGCATCGCGCCCGTTTTGTTCAGGGTTGCCCGCGACGGTCGTCAATCGCGGAACGCTGAAGCGGGTGAAAGGAATGTCGTCGAAGCCGGCAATCGACACGTCTTCGGGAACGCGCAGCCCGAGATCAGCGGCGGCGCGGATCGCGGCTAGTCCGAGCAGATCGTTGATGACGATCAGTGCCGTCGGGCGATCCTGTCGGTTCAAAAGATCGAGCGCCGCTTGATAGCCGTCATCCATCAACGAGCCACAGTGTTGAACCAGCGTATCATCATAGGGCAGCCCGGCACTTTCTAGCGCCTCCCGGTATGCTGTTAAACGATCGAGTCCCTGTGACTCGATAGCCACACCGTAGATGAAGCCGATTCGTCTGTGTCCTAGCTCGATGAGATGCGCCATAAGGGCGCTAGTGCCTTCACCGTAACCCTGATGCACGTAATCGAACTCGGAAGCGGTCGCGCGTATTTCGACGATCGGGCGGCTGGAACTGCGAAGCTGGTTCATGACCTGCTCCGAAAGCTCTTTGAAGCCAACCAACAAGATCAAGCCGTCAACGCGCTGTTCGGCAAGTTCGCGGATGCTGTGATTCTCTTGCTCCGGGGTTAGGGAGTTGTGCGCCAAGAGCAGTCGGTAATTGACGGCTTCTGCTTCAGCCGAAATGCCGATCAGTATCTGCCAGAAGAAGGGGTTTTCATACATCGGCAGCAGCACGCCGATGGTCTTAGTCTCACCGCTGCGCAGCATTTGCGCGCGCGCGTCGATTTCGTAGTTCAGATGCGCCACCGCGTCCAGCACTTTTTGCTGCGTCTCTGCCGAAATCGGGATATGTTTGTCAGTATGATTGTTCAACACGTAGGACACCGTCGCGCGGGATACACCGGCAGCACGGGCGACGTCAGCTTGTGTTGGGCGAGGGTTTGTACGCTTCATGAACCACCCAATATCAGCAAAGAAACCATCTATTTGAGAGTTTGACACAACTCACGTTAATCGTGTAAATTAAGCTTATAGAGGGACTTGAATTTTGTCAAGTTGTTCGCTGTGATGTACGCTTGACCGGGTCAGCGCCTAAGATTATTAGAACTATTTGTCAGAGGAAGCCATTTCATGTCGGACACGCAAATTACTCGTCTCGTCTGTGAGTACCGTATGAATCCGCTTGGCATCGACGTGCAGCAGCCGCGATTAAGCTGGCAGATGCAAACGGATCGCGCTGGAGCACGTCAGATCGCCTATCAAATCCGCGCCGCGACCAGTCTTGACCACTTGAACAATGAACGCGGCGATTTGTGGGACAGTGGCAAGGTCGGGTCAGATCAATCAGTGCTCGTCGCGTATGCCGGATCACCCTTGAAGTCTCGTCAGCGGGTTTACTGGTCGGTCACAGTCTGGGACGAAACCGGTACAGCGATCTCCAGCGAACCCGCATGGTTTGAAATGGGGCTGCTTGACGTGGACGACTGGCAAGCGGAGTGGATCGGCGCGGCGTTTGCTGGCGGAACGCGCAGCACCCTCCCTGTTCCCTATCTGCGCAAGACTTTCTCCCTGCCTGAGAACGCAGTTTCGGCACGCTTATACATCACGGCACTGGGACTGTTCGAGTGTTCCATCAATGGGCAGCCGGTCGGCGAAGACGTTTTCGCGCCGGGTTGGACGGATTACCATCAACGGGTGCAGTACCTCACCTATGACGTGACCGACCTATTGCAGCGGGGCGACAACGCCTTTGGTGTCGTGCTGGGCGACGGCTGGGCGGTCGGCTACGTCGCGTGGGTGCATCGCCAGAACTACGTGGATCGCCCGCAGCTTTTGGCTCAGCTTGAAGTGACGCTAACAGATGGCAGCACGCAAACTGTCGTTTCCGATTCCTCGTGGGCGTACAATTTCGGTCCCATCACCCACAGCGACTTGCTAATGGGTGAAGCCTACGATGCCCGGCGCGAGATCCCCGGTTGGAATACATACCATTTTGATGTTGAGGGATGGCTGCCTGCCAAAATCTTTGCACATCCTGATCTGAAGCTTGTCGCGCTCAACGGTCCAACGGTTCGCCCTATTGAGGAAATTCCGCCAGTGAAGGACCCGTTTGATCGCCGGGGCATGGGGCGCAAACGTTTCCTGTTCGATCTCGGGCAAAATATGGTTGGGCGGGTTCGGTTCAAGGGATTTGCACCGGCAGGTACAACGATCATGATCCGCTTTGCCGAAGTCCTCAACGAGAATGGTTCGCCGTATTACACCAATTTGCGGACAGCGCACGCTACCGATTACTACACCTTCAAGGGCAGCGGCGAGGAAATCTGGGAGTCGAAATTCACGTTTCACGGCTTCCGTTACGTCGAAATCGAAGGCTATGATGGACCCGTCAGCCGCGATACGATCACGGGGATTGTACTCCATTCGCAAATCGAGCAGACTGGAACGTTTGAATGTTCGGATCCGCTGCTCAATCAGCTACAGCACAACATCCTATGGGGACAAAAGGGTAATTTCGTTGATGTGCCAACCGACTGCCCGCAGCGCGACGAGCGACTTGGTTGGACCGGTGATATTCAGGTCTTCGTCCAAACTGCCGCATTCAACATGAACATCGCCGGGTTCATGACCAAGTGGGCGCGCGATGTCGACGACGCGCAGAATGCAGATGGCTCGATTCCGTCGGTTGTGCCCAATGTCGCCGACGCTGCCAGCGATGGCGGTCCCGCGTGGGCGGACGCAGCGATCATCTGCCCGTGGACGATCTACCAAAGTTACGGCGACGCCCGCATCCTCGACCAGAGCTACGCCTCAATGACGCGCTTCATGAATTTCTTGGTGGAGACCAGCCCCGGACATATTCGGTGCACGCCGGACTACGAAGGCTGGCCCGGTTACGGTGACTGGCTGTCGATCAATGCTAACACACCTCGCGACCTGATTGGAACGGCATTTTTCGCGTTCGATGCACATTTGATGGCACAGATTGCAGCGGTGTTGGGCAAGTCAGCCGATTCTGCACGCTATCAAACGCTGTTTGAAGACGTTAAGCAGGCTTTCGCTGATCACTATTTGGTGGGCAGCACCGCCCCTGCCACCCGTGTTGTGCCGTCGGAAATCCGCAGGCAGATGGATGAAGCAGATGCGCTCTCGCGGGGTAATTTGCAGGTGATTGACTACGGTGAAGTGGCTTCACAAGTGTTCAATACCAACGTCTTCACCCCAACGCAAACGGCTTATGTGCTGGCGTTGCACTTCGATCTCCTGCCAGATGAACTGCGCCCGGTGGCGGCTCGGGAACTCGTCGCTGACATCGAGCACCGGGGGATGCACCTCTCGACGGGCTTCGTCGGATCGCCATACATAAATCAGGTGTTGAGCAGCAGCGGACATCTCGATACCGCCTATGCGCTGCTGAAGCAGACGAGCTGGCCCTCTTGGCTGTACGCGGTGACTCAGGGAGCAACCACCATATGGGAACGTTGGGATGGCTGGACGCAAGAAACTGGCTTCCAGACTCCGGATATGAACTCATTCAATCACTACGCTTACGGAGCAATTGGCGCGTGGCTCTACAACACCGTCACCGGCATCAAAATCGACCCCGCCGCGCCCGGTTACAAGCACGTCATTTTACGTCCGCAGCTCGGCGGTAATCTAACCTTTGCTTGTGCTGAACTCGAGACGCCTTATGGCAAACTTGTCTCGGAATGGAAACTGGAAAACGGGACATTCGAATATCTCGTCACGCTGCCGCCGAACACGAGCGCGACGGTGTATCTTCCCTATGAAGGGCATACAACCTGCAATCATGAGGTGATCAGCGCATCACCGCATTCAACAGCGGCAGGAACTTATCGATTTGTTATCCATCTATAACACAAGGATCTCCGCTGCGATTCCTAGCATCTAGTCAACGAGATAAGGACGTAGAGGTATCAAATAACTGTTGATTTCTCAATGAATTTCGTTGATTTTCGCTCATAGTCTGATCGGACTCGAACTCTGTTGAGGGAAGAAAAAACGCCTCAAGGCGCTCTTTCTCTCAAACTTGAAGGATTGGAGCACATTCGAACATACGTCTCCCCGTGAGACTGTTTGCGCCTGACCGAGCGTCTTCAGCCATGCGTAAATCGTTTTACTTGAAATCCCAAGCTCACATGCCGTTCGAGTTGCATTCTGACTTACGTCCGCTTCGCGTTTGAACGCTTCAGTAAACTGTTGTCCTCTGACGATTATCGTTTCCTACTTGGGAAACCCTAACTCCATTTTATCGAGAGTAGACCATGTCTTCATGCTGACGACAGGTGGATAAATTTCGATCACGCATCTCCCGTCGACGGCTACCCTGCAACAAGGTATCACGGTATAGTTAGCGCCCAAATGGGATAGTTCTTCCGCGCCATCATGCCTATCGTACACGGTACCTTCGATCCGAACGGACAGCGTTTCATCCTGTGGGGGGAAAGCGATACCGTGCTCTCCCGGAAACGGGGTCGACGCGCAAGGATGGCAGCTCACCCGTTCGCTCTCTCTGGCGACCCCCTCAACGAATGGGCGACCCACTTCGTCCCCTCTATCCGAGCTGAGGCACAGAACCTGTTATTGTGGCTGCCCGGCAGTGAGCGGCAGCCGCAGGCGTCCCCGGAACTTCAGGCAACCGGCGCATTTGCGTCGGACGAGAGTGCATCGCTCCAACTCCGCGCCTGGCAGGTCGAAGGGCTGGTACTGACGCTCTCCGATGCGATCAGTCTGCTGATTGCGCTGCCGCACCGGAGCGATCTGGGGCGCGATCTGCGCTTCTGGCGGGCGGCGGCGCTTGAAGCGCTGACGCTGGTCGCCAAGCAGCAGGTACTGCCCACGCTGGAACGTGACGGTTTCCACCTGCGCGCGGGCTGGCGAATCATGCCGGAACAGCCAGAGCGTCTGATGGCACTCGCGGCACAAATGCCGCCCGTCTGCCGGGCGCTCACGGAAACACCAGAGCGCACCGTTTCGCCTGCCCGGCTGCTGGATGCCTTCATCGCGCAAGTAGTCCGCTTGACCATCGGCGAAGCAGCCGCGAAGGTCCAATCACCGCGCCAACGCACGCCGGGCGCAGCTTGGTGGAGGGCGCTCACCGGGGACGACACCGAGGTGAAGCTCCCCACTGCTGACGCTGAAGCGCTGTTCAAAGCGTGGCAAAGCTGGGCGGGGCAGAGCAGCGCGGCTGGGAACAATGCTTTTCGGATCGCGCTCCGGCTCGATGCGCCCGAAGCCGAGTCGGACGAAGACGGCTGGACGCTGCATTATTTACTGCAAGCGACCGACGATCCCAGCCTGATCGTCTCCGCCGGGCAGGTCTGGCGCGGCAGCAGCAGTCCCTATCTCATTCAGCGCTTTGACCAACCGCAGGAGCGCTTGCTGCGCGGATTGGCCCTCGCCGGGCGGCTGTTTCCGCCGATTCTGAACAGCTTACACGACGCTGCACCACAAGCTGCCGTCTTCGATACTGCGCAGGCGTATGCGTTCCTCAAGGAAGCCGCGCCGATGCTGCAATCCAGCGGTTTTCGCGTCTTACTGCCGCGCTGGTGGGGCGGCAAGAGCGCCCGGCTGACCGCACGCGCAAGGATCAGCAGCGGCAAGCAGAACGAGAAAGCGCGCCTGTCTCTGGATGCGCTGCTGAATTACGAAGTGCAGGTCATGCTCGGCGGCGAAGTGATCGACCGCGCCGAATTCCTGCGTCTGGCGGCGCTCAAGCAGCCGTTGGTACGCCTGCGTGGTCAATGGGCGCTGCTCGATCCGGCGCAGATCGAAGCAGGTTTGAAGTTCTTCGAGCAGGGCAGCCGCTCCCTCAATCTGGAGGAAGCGCTGCGGCTGGGGTTGGATGGCGCGGAAGCGGCAGAGAGCCTGCCTCTGGAAACGGTGCGCGCCGACGGCTGGCTGAAAAAACTGCTGGATACCCTGCGCCAGCCAGAGAAGATCGCCGCGCTGCCCGCGCCAAACGGACTGCGCGCCGAACTACGCCCGTATCAGCGGCGCGGCTATGCTTGGCTGGCATTTTTGCGGCGCTATGGGCTGGGTGCGTGTCTCGCCGACGACATGGGATTAGGCAAGACGCTCGAAGCGATTGCGCTCCTGCTCCACATCAGAAGCGAAGCAAACGGAACCCAGCCCGCGCTGGTCGTCTGCCCGACTTCGGTCGTTGGTAACTGGCGCCGGGAAATCAGCCGCTTCGCCCCTGAACTGAAAACCTACACCCATCAAGGCGCAGAGCGCGCGTCCGGCGCGGAGTTTGAGGCGGCGCTGGCTGGAGTGGACATTGTTCTCACCAGCTATCCTCTGCTCGCGCGCGACCGCGAAAGGCTCGAAACCATCGACTGGTCAAGCGTGATCCTCGACGAAGCGCAGAACATCAAGAACAGCGCCACCAAGCAGGCACAGGCTGCGCGAGCGCTGCGCGCCGATCACCGGATTGCGCTGACCGGCACACCGGTTGAGAACCGGCTGAGCGAACTCTGGTCGATTTTCCACTTCCTCAATCCCAACTATCTCGGCAGTGAAAAGAGCTTCCGCCGCCGCTTCGCCATCCCGATTGAGCGGTTGGACGATGTCGAAGCCACGCAGCATTTGAAGCGGCTGACCGCGCCGTTCATCCTCCGCCGCCTTAAGACTGATCCGACCGTCATCAGTGATCTGCCCGAAAAGCTGGAAATGAAGGTTTACACCACTCTCACGACGGAGCAGGGCACGCTCTACGAAGCAGTGGTCAAAGAAGTCATCGAGCGCATCGAGGGCGCGGACTCGGAAGGCGACGACATGTCCCGGCGTGGACTGGTGCTGTCGCTGCTGATGCAGTTGAAGCAAATCTGCAACCACCCGGCACAGTATTTGAAGGATGGCAGCCCGCTCGAAGGGCGCTCCGGCAAGCTGGCGCGGCTGACCGAGATGCTAGAGGAAATCTACTCGGTCGGCGACCGGGCGCTGGTGTTCACACAGTTCGCCGAGATGGGTGAACTGCTGCGCATCCACCTGCGCGAGACGTTTTACGATGAACCGCTCTGGCTGCACGGCAGCACCAAGGTTGCAGAACGCGAAGACCTGATCCGCCGCTTTCAGTCCGAACACGGCCCGACCGTGTTCATCCTGTCGCTCAAGGCGGGCGGCGTTGGGCTGAACCTGACGCGGGCGAACCACGTTTTTCACTTCGACCGCTGGTGGAATCCCGCGGTCGAAAATCAGGCGACCGACCGCGCCTTTCGCATCGGGCAAACGCGCAATGTGCAGGTGCATAAGTTCGTCTGCGCCGGGACGCTGGAGGAAAAGATCGACGCGATGATCGAAAGCAAGAAAGCGCTGGCGGAGCGGATCGTCGGAGCGGACGAAAGCTGGCTGACGGAACTGAACACGGCTGACCTGCGCGAGCTGGTGCAGCTTCGCGAAGTAGGAGATTAGGCGATGGCGAAGAAGAAAAGCAAACCCGCGCGGGATTATTCCTATGACGACTACGGCTATTTTCCGCCCTCGCGCCCGATCAAGGTGGAAGGCGGGATTGAGAGCCGGAGTCAACGCGGCGCCTTCGCAGCCAATTGGTGGGCGAAACGCTGGCTGGCGGTGCTGGAAAGCTACGGGATTGGCAGCCGCTTGCAGCGTGGACGCAGTTACGCGCGCGGCGGGCAGGTCTTGAATATCGACGTGCAGCCCGGTAAGGTTAAGGCGCGCGTGCAGGGTTCGCGCCCACAACCCTACAAAATCGCCATCGAGGTCAAGCAGCTGACCGATGCGGAGTGGGCGCGCGTGCTGGATACCATCAGCGGGCAAGCGATTTTTGCCGTGCAGCTGCTCGACGGCACGATGCCCCAAGAGATCGAAAGCGCCTTTGAGGCTGCGAAAATATCCCTGTTTCCGCAAGACCCGCGCGACCTTCTGACCGACTGCTCTTGCCCGGATTATGCCAATCCCTGCAAGCACATCGCTGCTGTGTATTATCTGCTCGGCGAGCAGTTTGACCTAGATCCGTTCCTGATCTTCACCCTGCGCGGGCGTACCCGCGAGCAGGTGATGGAAGCGCTGCGCGCCCGCCGCGCGGCAGCAGCAGGCGAGAGTGATGCCGAGGAAAGCAGCGTCGGGACCCTCGCCCCGGAGCCTGCGCTTGCCGATCAGATCGCGGATTTTTGGGGCAGTGAAGTGCTCGATTGGACGCCGCCGGTGATTGTCGCGCCGGAGGTCAATGGCGCCGTGCTGCGTCGTTTGGGGGCGCCGCCGGGAGAGATGAAGAAACCGCTGGAAACCCTTTATGAAGCGATGACGTTCCGTGTGCAGGCGCAGATCCTCGGTGAGGATGAGACAGAGGTCTGAGCGGGGTCAAGCTCGAACGCCACATGCTCCGGAAGAGGGTTAGCCAATGTGTCAGTTCAAGATCAAGCGCACAGACTTTGAGCTGGCTTTGGAGTCGAGCAGTGACGAGGATGCGAGCACCTTCCGACTAGGATAGCGAGAGAACCTATAAGGATGATCTCAGCAAGGGATAAAAGAGAGGATAAGCAGGGTCTCAATCCGTTTGGACAATGTCTTGTGCCGTTCCGGATGTTCGCCAGCGGCATCGTTCCTTAGCATAAAAGCTTCGAAAGCCACGGCTTAAGTCAGTGACAAAACAATATCTGGTCATCGTCGAATCGCCGGGCAAAATCAAGAAGCTCAAGAGTATTCTGGGGGTGGAATACGAAATCGTGGACTGTATGGGGCGCCCTCCCAAAGCCTTTGGCATCGGCATCGAGCAGATGGAGGCGGACTATGTCGTTCTGAAAGCCGATGTTGCCA
>CAWGYC010000022.1:0-35923 GCA_963826685.1 uncultured Chloroflexia bacterium
CCGCATGGATCGGTTCACTTGCCATGTCGTCTAAATCGGAACGCCGACCCGACATTCTGCTGGTCATCCTTGATACGCTGCGCCGCGACCGGCTGTCTATATATGGTCATACGCCCGCGACCTCGCCGGGGTTCGACGACTTCGCCGACAGCGCCGTGCTGTTCGAACGGGCTGTCGCCCCGTCGCAGTGGACGATCCCGGCGCATTCGTCGCTGTTCACCGGCTTGTATCCCAGCGCGCACGGCGTCACCGAGGCGAACGGACAGCTTCACCGGCTCACCCCACACTGGCGGAGATTTTGCAGGTCGGCGGCTATCACACCGCCGCCTTCTGCAACAATCCGCTGGTCGGCGTGCTCGACAACGGCTTGCAGCGCGGTTTCGCCGAATTCTACAACTACGCCAGCGCCATCCCCAACCGCCCCGGCGACGCCCGCAAAAGCGATCTGCAGCCACCGCTTCAACCGGTGGTTTCGCCCCTACGCCCGGCGGATCGGCAACCAGTTTGCCCGCTCCGACGAGTTGTTCCGGGTCTCGCTGCATCCGCTGCTGACGCCGATCTGGTCGAAGTACATCAACTTCAAGGGCAGCACCGCCCACTCGATTGACGACCTGATCGACTACTGGGACGCCTATCATGCGGGCGGCGCGGATCACCGATCTTCGGCTTCGTCAACCTGATGGGCACGCACCTGCCCTATCATCCGCCGCAGGACGTGATGAATCGCATCGCGCCGGAACTGCGCCATGATCGCGCGGCCTACCGCTACATCAACCGCTTCAACGCCGACGGCGCGGCGTGGGCAAGCCCGCCCGATCAACCCTTTGACGAGTGGCAGCGGGCGGTGCTCAACGGCTTCTACGATGCCGAGATCGCCCACCAGGACGCCCACCTCGACCGACTGCTGCGTCACTTGAGCAGCCGGGCGCGCTCGACCACACCGTCGTGATCATCGCCGCCGATCACGGCGAGGGACACGGCGAGCACGATCTATTCGGGCACGGGTTCAACGTCTATCAGGAACTCGTCCACGTCCCGCTGGTGATCCACGCGCCGGACGCTGGAGAAGGGCAGCGCATCAGCGGCAATGTTTCGACGCGGCGGCTGTTCCACACCATTCTCGACGCCGCCAAGATCACGCCACCACTAGATAACGCCGATCCCAACGCCAATGTCGCTGGGCTGTCGCTGCTGAACGTGATTGAAGGTCACGCCGACGCCGAGCAAGGAATCGCCTTCGCGGAAGCCTTCCCACCCTCGATGTTTCTGAACGTGCTGGAACATCGCCGTCCGGCGGTGGTCGAGCGGCTGCGGCTGCGACAGGTGCGCCGCGCGATTTACGAGGGCGATCACAAGTTGGTGCTGGCGGAGAGCGGCGTCGAGGCGCTGTTCGACGTGGCGGACGATCCCGCCGAGACGCGCGACCTCGCCGCCGATCAACCGGAGATCAGCGCGGCGCTGGCGGCGCAGATCACCCATTTCGTGCAGGGGATCAGTGCAGCCGACCGACTCCCGCACCGCCGAAGTCGACGCCAAAATCGTCGAGCAGTTGAGAGCATTAGGGTATGTGGAGTAAGGCACTACTCCATCATGTAGGTGCGTAAGTGATTGAAGTTGATCGCGTCTACGCCAAGCTCAAGTAGGTGTGCCGCGAGACGGTAATCATCCGTCAGCACGAGATACTGCCCGCGCGCTAAATGGGCAATGCCAGTATCCGTCAATCCAAAGTGTGCAAACTCTACTTGCGTTGCCAAGTGATGGCTAGCTGTGAATTGTTCTTCCAACTCACCGATAATATTGACCATTGAAAGAAAATAGGCGAGCTTGAGATTGCCTTCCAATTGTCCCGATAAGTTGCTGACCTCGGTGAGGATGTTTGGCGTGGTGATGATTTTGTCGAAGTAGCCGAGCAACAGCATCAAAAGTTGGAAATCTTCTTCGACAAACTGCTGAGTGCGCTTGAAAGTGGTAATCCGCGCAGGTGAGAATGTCAAGAAACTGGTGTAAATGGCCCCAGGTCATCAAAACGATAAGCGATCCTCGTAACGAATGGCAAGCTGGTTCAAGATCAGCGGCCAGTTGAAAATCGGCCCGGTCCACTTGCGCAAGATGTCCTGGGTGACGAGGAAGAGCAGCTTGCGGGCAGCCTCTTGGGTCGGGAAAGAGGACTTGGTCTTCAAGACCTTGCGCAGTTGGCGATGATAGCCCTCGACGGTATTGGTGGTGTAGATCAGCCGCCGGATGGCAGCTGGGTAGTCAAACATGGTCGCCAGGTCATCCCAGTTGGCTTCCCATGAGCGCACGGCCACGGCGTACTGTTTGCCCCAGCGCTCGCCTAAGGCCAGCAGCGCGCTTTCGCCGGCTTCCCGCGTCGGCGCTCGGTAGATGGTCTTCAAGTCATCGACGAAGGCTTTGCGGTCTTTCCAGCCGACGTACTTCAGGCTCTGCCGGATCTGGTGAATGACGCAGCGTTGGATGGCGGTGTGCGGGAAAACCGCCTGGATCGCCTCCTTGAAGCCGGTGAGACCGTCGATACAGGCGACGAAGATGTCCTCCACGCCCCGGGCTTGCAGATCACTGACGACGCTCAGCCAGAAGTTAGCCCCCTCACCGCCGTCGCCCAGCCAGTGACCCAGCACGTCGCGCTGCCCCTCCAGGTCGACGCCCAGCACGACATAGACCGCCGTGTTGACCACCTTCCCGTCGCGCCGCAGCTTCAGGTGCAGCGCATCCAGGTAAACGATGGGATAAATCGCTGCCAGTGCGCGGTTCTGCCAGGACTCGACCAGCGACCAGACCTTGTCGGTGATGGCACTGATGGTCGTCGGCGAGACCTCGACCCCATACAGGTCTTCCAGCGTCGTCTGGATGTCGCGGGTCGATAGCCCCTTGGCATACAGCCCCAGAACCTTCGTTTCCAGCTCGTTCGTACTGGTCTGGTGTTTCGCCAGCTCCTTGGACTGAAACTCCCCGTTGCGGTCGCGTGGCACCTCGATCTCTAGGTCGCCGTTCGAGGTCCGCAGCTTCCGGCTGGTTTTCCCGTTGCGGCTGTTGCCCGAATTCCGCCCTTTGGCCTCGTATTTCTCGTAGCCGAGCTGGTCGGTCAATTCGGCCTCCAGCATCTGTTCCAGCGTCTCGGCAAACAGCTTGGCGAAAATCCCCTCTTTGCCAAAGAAATCGTCGATGCTTTCCGCTCGGCCCAGCTCCTGCCGGACTTTCTCGACTGACGGCAGCGCTGCTCGTCGCTGACCTTCCTGTTTCGACTCGGTCTTCATGGTCTTGCCCCTTTCTGCCTGCTCTCTGCAGGCTGGTTTATACCTCCTGGGGCATTCCATTTACACAGCTAAGCGTACACCCTCTTTCCAGCGCAGGTTGGAAATTTCCCATAAACAGCAAAAGCAAGAGATTAGTATCAACGAGAATGCCCGCTTTTCGATAACGGGCGATTAACTCGTCTAGATTTTCGATCATGAAAGGATTAACCCCTTTTCATGCCGATAAGTTCTCCTGTTTCAGCAGAGAGACGAATGGTTTTATACTCTCTAACATATTGAGGTGCGTTCCGTAGCATCGACAAAGTTGCCGACACATCTCTTGCGGCAAGGGTTGGACGATCAGTATCAAAGCCAAAGGTCACTTCCCAGACTTTCCCGTCATCCGATTTCTCGATTTGTTCTAGCAGGAGATCCCTCCATGATCACGGTAGTATCACTGTACAAATCGCTAAAGTATTGACGCGCAAGCCGGACAGCTTCTCTGGCATCCAAAATCGGCGTTTCGGTGGTATTCATGTCTTTTCCTCGCTACCACTACTCTTAAAAGTATAACATAGTAAGCGATTAGATTACTTCTCAATCCCCCCAATCGTCAGCCATTGATCGCCGCTGAGCGTCAGCTGCTTGACCTGATCTTGCCACGTATAGACCTGCACGTTGACGCTGTAGTCGCCGGACGGCAGCGCGCTCAAGTCGAGCGGGTGCGGGTCGTAGACCACCTCGCCCCCGCTCCACGTCGTCGTCGGGCGCTCGCCGTTGAAGGGGAAGCCGTCGTTCTGCGCGACCAACTGCCCGCTCCCGTCGAACAGGAACACCGAAGTCGTGTAATCCACCCCCACCGGCTGATCGACCGACCACCACAGATCGACGCGCGCATCGGTGCTATCAACGTCGTCCATGCGCAGCGTCATGCCGTTGGCAAACGCCCCAACCGCTTCGGATTCGGGCGGGATGCGGTCGAAGCGGTAAACGTCAAGCGAGTTGCCAATGTGATCGACCGACATTTTCGCCGTCTGGACGTGCCCGGTCTGCTGCAAGAAGCCGAACGCCGACAGGTCAGGACTCCAGTGAACCAGCCAAACCGTGTTGTACCGGTCGATCTCGCTGATCAGTTGATCGGGGTAATCGGCGGCGCGGTCTTCGCGCCACATCCGCAGCGATTCGCGCGGCGTCTCGGTCGCCAGCATGGTGTCGATGTAGTAATCCATCGTGAAATCGTCGCGGTAGATTTCCATCAGCACGAGGTCAGCCGGATCAGCGTAGCGGGCGAGATTCGCGGCAACCTTATTCCACGGTGCTTTCGGGTAGTAGTCGTCGACGGTCGCCAAGCCGTAGATCACGATCACGGCGACGAGAAACAGGCGGGTCGCCGTCTTGAAGTTCGCCAGCCCGCGCGCCGTTAGGATAACCAGCGCGGGCGTCACCAGCATGATCCGGCGCGGCGACAGGAAGTCGTACCAGAAATTGATGATGAAAGTCGCGACGACCGTAAAACCGATCCACACCGCCAGCAGAAAGGTCGAGCTGAGCGGACGCCACTCGACCTGCCAACCGCCGCGCCCATCGTCGCGCACGCGCACCAAGCCGAGCAGCAGCAAGCCGATCATCAGCGACCACATTTGACTGAAATACTTGTAGCCGAGATCGACCAGCGTTCCCCAGTTTGACGGCAGGGCGGCGTCAATCCCGGTATCGACCGTGCGCTGTCCGAAGCCGTAGATCACGAACCAAGGCAGGAACAGCGCCCCGCTGATCGCCAGCAGGATCACGGCGTTGATCCGCACCCGCCCGCGCAGGAAGATCAGCGCGTGCAAGCCGATGATCACGCCCATGAAGCTGCCGATGTAGTGCGTGTGATAGAGGGCGACCAGCGCCCCGACCCACAGCGCCGCGCGGATCGCCCCCGGCTTGCGCGTCCAGCGAACGTAAAACAGGACGCTCGCCAACGCCAGCAGCGTCCGCAGCGCGTACATGCGCACGTCCTGCGCCAGCGAGATTTCGGAATCGTTGATCGCCAACAGCAGCGCCGCGAGCAGCGGGATCATCCAGCGCTCGATGCGGCTCCGGTCGCGGGCGAGCAGCTTCGCCAGCGGCACGACCGCCGCGACGCTCAGCAGCGACGCCAGCGCCGAAAACATCCGCATGGCGACGGCGGTCGTCCCCGTTAGCCCGACCCACAGGTGTAGCAGCCAAAAATACAGCGGCGGATGCACGTCCTTGAGCGCCATCCACGCGATCATGTCGGGCTGCTTCTGATTCCAATAGGCGATGCCTTCGTCCAACCACATGCTCTGGTCGCCGATGTGCAGGATGCGCTCGGCGGCGGCGAGCAGCAGGATCAGCGTGATGATCAGCAGGAAACGCGATTTGGTCACAGGACGGCTAGTCCTGAACGGGGTGGAGCACGATCACGGGGATGGTGCGCTCGACGCCTGCCTGATAGCGCGTGAAGCTGGCGTCCGCCGCGACAAACCGTTGATAGAGCGCGTCACGCTGGTCACCGCCGGTGATCTCGGCGCGGGCAACCAACCGCTTCCCTTTGACCTCGACGGTGACGTTGGGGTTCGCTTGCAAATTATAGAACCACGCGGGCGGCTTCTCGTTGCCCCAGTTCGAGGCGACGATCAGGTAATCCCCGCCGTCGCGCAGATAGCGCAGCGGCGTCGTGTGAGCGATGCCGCTCTTGCGTCCGGTCGTCGTCAGCAGCAGCATAATACGCCCGCCGATCAATCCGCGCGAGAGGCGGTAGAGGGCAACGTTCAGTTAAATCATCAGTTTGTAGAAGGATGGCATCGCAGTCGCTTCATCCAATTTTCGCCTCAAGAGTACCGAATCTTGAGGCGATTGGCGATAGTCGCTAGCGGGTGTGCTCTATTCCTACGGCTGCGACACGATCCGAAAGGCTGGGTAATCTGCCGCCACCGCTGCGAAGGCTTCGACCGGCGCATCTTTGTCGACCGGGATGTGCGGACGCGCTCCCGGTGCAATTTTGAGATAGGCTTTCAGGATCGGCGCGCGCTGCTCGACCGGGACTTCCTCAAGCAGCACAGCGGTACGCTTGCCCGCATGAATGACGGCTTTGCCCTGCGCCGCTCGCACGTTGAGCACCCACTGCGCATCGTCGCCGAGCATCGAGACGAGGTAACGCTGACCGTTCACGTTCGCCACGGCGACCGGCAGAGCGATGGTGCGCCCGGATTTCCGTCCGGTTACTTCCAGCGTAACCCAATTGGGGATCAACCCCGACGAGTGAAACGCCCGCCAAAATGCGTTCAGCGCGCGGGCGATCCTGTGCGGATGGTTCCCACGATACAGCCAGCGTTTGAAATCTCCGTAGCTCATGATCCCCTCCAAACGAACGTCATCACTTATGATACGCACATTCTAGCGACCTCGTTTCGGCGGAAATCGGCTATACTCACGCGACTATGAAACTCCTATTCGTCGTCTCCTCACTCGACCTGACGCAGCCCTTCAGCGCAACCCCGGCGTGGTGGCAGTTGATGAAGGGGCTGTACGAGATCGGCGTCGAGGTGATCGCCACGCCTTATCAGGGACCCGCCATCGAGTCGCTGTGGTGGCGCGCCGAGCCGAACCCCGCCAAATGGCAGGGCGACGCCTTCAAAGCCGTCCGCGCCGT
This sequence comes from uncultured Chloroflexia bacterium, assembly GCA_963826685.1. GTDB lineage: Bacteria > Chloroflexota > Anaerolineae > Aggregatilineales > Phototrophicaceae > Flexifilum. The sequence continues at coordinate 6,916 of CAWGYC010000022.1, forward strand.
GAGCCAACGAATCGTAGGGGCAGGTTTCAAACCTGCCCCTACAACTCCGTCCACTAATGACAAATCCGCAATGGACCGCCTCGTTCGCCGCGCGGCGCAAACGCTGATCGCCCCGCTGTGGCTGAAGCATCTGGACGAACTACTGACGCGCGAGCCGGACATCGACGCCGTGATCGTCCTGACTGCACCGCTCAATCATCTGGTCGGCGTCGCGGGCGAGCTTCAGCGCCGCCATCACAAGCCGATCTTCTACTATGACGGCGACGTACCCGCCAGCCTACCCAATCTGCGCGGCTTCGCGACCGGCTTTCGCATCTATCAGGGTGCGGACTTGAGCGAGTACACCGCCTTTATCAGCAACAGCGCGGGCGGCGCGGCGGCGCTCAAGGAAATGGGCGCGCGCGAGGTCTACCCGCTGTTCTACGGCGCTGATCCTGACGTGTTCGCGCCGGTTGACGTGGCGGCGCAGGACATCGACGTGCTGTTCTACGGTCACGGGCGCGAGTATCGCGGCGAATGGATCGACGCGCTGATCCGCGAGCCGTCACTGGCGCTGCCCGACGCTCGTTTCGCCGTGCGCGGCACGAAACTCGGCGATCTCGGTCGCGCCGAACTGCTGCCCTACCTCAGCTTCAGCAAGCTGCGCGAGTACGCCTGCCGCAGCAAGATCAACCTGTGCGTGACCCGCGCTGCTCACGCCAGCGTGTTCGCGTCGTCGTCCTCGCGTCCGTTCGAGCTGGCGAGCATGGGCTGCTGCATCGTCGCCAACCCCTACGACGGCATCGAGACGTGGTTCGAGCCGGGCAAAGAGGTCTTCGTCGTCAATTCCGGCGAGGAAGCGCTGGATCGCTACCGCTATCTGCTGACGCACGACGCCGAGCGGATCGCGGTGGGGCGCGCCGCCCGCGAGCGCGTGCTCAAAGAGCACACCTTCCGTCACCGCGCGCAGCAGTTGGTCGGCATCGTAAAGAAGTACGTTTAGCGGTTAGCAGCGGAACCCAGACGATAAGATGCAGTATCGATATGTCACTGAAAAAGAAAACTACGAAGATTTCGCGGCAGGACGGGTGCTGCTCTCACAGGGAGGTACGACCTCGTTTCCGGTACGACTAGCCAGCGAAATCTTCCAGCGCTGTGCCGCTTACTTCCCAACCGGGCAGCGGCTGCGGGTTTATGATCCCTGCTGTGGTGGCGGCTATCTCTTGACCGTGATCGGCTTGCTTCATGGTGCCGGTATCCAGTCCCTCCACGGCTCGGACATCAATGCGGACATCGTCAGGTTGGCAACCGCTAACCTGAGTTTGTTGACGCCCGCAGGCTTAGACACACGGCGGAACAGCCTGCGTGACTTAGCAGATACCTACGACAAATCCTCGCATCATGACGCACTCGAAAGTGTCGAACGACTTCGTCAGTGCTTACCCGCCTCATCGATCAGCACACAAACATGGGCGGCAGATGCGCTCCAACCAAGCGCCGACAGCGCATCAGTCGACCTCATCATCTGTGATGTGCCCTACGGAAATGTCACTAACTGGCAAGCTGATGCTGACGACAATCTAACAACCTCCTTATTGCAAGCTCAATATGATGTTCTCGTCATAGGCGGAATTGCTGCCGTGGTGAGTGATAAATCACAGAAGGCAACTTATCCACGTTACAAGCGACTCCAACAAGAAACTATCGGCAAACGCCGTTTTCTAATCTTGCAGAAGGTATAACGCCTGTCCAAGGACGCTGTTTGGTATTGAATGACAGCGAGATCAGCGATTGAAATTAGCTCATTTCTGATTGACCGCTTAAAAATGCCAACCCAACCGCTTAGACCTGTTATTTCAGGAGCGAATGATGCCCACCACCCAAGCTGTGATTGACACCATCCTGCGCGACATGGGCGTCCCGACTCTGCCGCAGACCGTCGACGTCGTGGTCACGGGCGACCCGGCGCAGGAAGTCACCGGCATTGCGACGACGTTTGTCGCCAGTCAGGACGTGCTTCAGCGCGCGGTAGATGCCGGGGCGAACCTCGTCATCAGCCACGAAACGCCCTTCTACAATCATCAAAATCGCGTCGACTGGCTGGCGGATGATCCGGTTTACGCCGCCAAAAAGCAGTTCGTGGACGATCACCGATTGGTCGTCTGGCGGCTGCACGATTATTGGCATCGACGGCAGCCGGACGGCATCCTGATCGGGATGCTGCGCGCGCTCGACTGGACTGCCGACAGTGATCCCACCAGCCCCATGCTGATCCACCTGTCCCCAACGCGCTTGGGCGATCTAGTCGCCCACGTCCAAGCTAAGCTCGGCAGCCAGCGAATGCTGGTGATCGGCGACGCCGATCAGGTATGCAGCAAGGCGATGCTGCTGCCGGGGTTCGCCGGTGCTGAATGGCAGATCAAGGTCTTGGGCGGCGACGCAGACGTGGTGATCACCGGCGAGGTTCACGAGTGGGAGATGGCGGAATACGTCCGCGACGCGCGCTATCAGGGGCACAGCAAAGCGCTGATCGTCACCGGGCACGAGGTCAGCGAGGAAGCAGGCATGGCGTATTTGGCGGACTGGCTGCGGGAGCGCCTGCCGGATGTGCCGATCACGCATCTCCCCTCCGGCGACCCGTTCGTCTCAATGAATTGATGTGTCGGGGCAGGATTAAATCCTGCCCCGACATGATATAGCCCGGTCAGCGCTTAACGACTGACGACGAACAGCACCGTGTCACTGCATGGAACGCCTTGCTGCTCGTAATTGGCGACGATTTGCCCCGACATGTAGCTCGACGACTGCACGTCGAAGCGGAACTGCGCCACGATGTCCACCTCGGTGAACGTGTGCGGACCGGCAAAACTGTTGGTGCCGGGGACGCGCGTGAAAACCGATCCCCAGAAACGGAACGAGTCGCTGCTCAGCGGCGTGAGCGTGCTGGTCGTGACGATGGGGTTGTAGACTTCCGAAGTCTGGAATGGCACGTTTTGATAACCCTGACACGAGGCGTTGGTCGTCGCGTTGAGGGTCATCGTCCACCTGCCGGATGCGGGCTGTAGGAGTCCCGTCGCCGCACCGCCCCCGCCCGTCGAGGGCGAGCTAGGCGGCTGCACCACCTGCGGCGCTGCCGGGATGATCGGCGGCGCGGAGGTCTCGCCGACGTGATCGCAGTCGCCGCTGGCGTTCACTGACTCCGCCGCAACCCACAATTCCGCTGCTGCCGTGCCGTTGGGCGCGGCTTGGCTCTTGTCGAGTTGATACCATACGCGCCGCCGTCGAGTTCAATCCGCCCGGTGACGGTCACGTCGGTGCCAGTGGGCAGGAAGCTGATCGCGCCGCGATTGGTACCCGGACCGACGCGCAGCTGCGCGCTGTTGGCGCTGTCGGTGCTGACGATGCAGGCAGTGCCGCCGGTGGATGCGGACGGGTTGGCAGTAGCGGCGCTGGCGACAGCGGCGGGAGCCACATTAGCCGCGTTGACGTTGTGAAGTGAGGCGATCATGGTGTCGATCAGGTCGGCGTATTCGACTAATCCGCCAATGTTGGCGATCACGACGACTTTGCCATACCAGCCGTCGTTGAGCGTGACAAAGACTTCCATCCGTTCGGTGTGTCCGTCGGTAGACGAGAATGCCGCGCCGGTTCGATTGCCGTAGCGAACTTTCTCAACGTCCGCCCGTTCGATCTGATAATCCCCCTCGGCGTTCACCGTGTTGATGAGAACAGTTCCTACATCGCCCATCGAGGGATCGATGCCAATTGAGGCGAGTTTAGGCGGCGTCGTGACGATCATCTGAAATTCGGTGCCGAACATGGCTTGACTGCCGTCGTCCATGCTGTAGCTGAACCAGCTGTCCGGCATCGAGATCACGTAGCCGTCGCCGAGATCGCCGTTTTGCGTCAGCGAAGTCTGGGCGAAAACGCTCAGCGGCACGACCGCCAGCACGATCAGCAGTATGAATTTAAGGGCATTCAATCCGCGAAATCTGAGGTTCATTGGTAAACAATTCCTTTGGGTGAGTCTCAGTGCAACGAAAAAGCAGCATCGTGTGATGCTGCCTTAATCGTACCAAATTTCACTTACGGGTACCGTAAGCGATTCAGAGAAGTTTCTGTTAAGAGCTGACGCTGCTCGCCAAAAACTACGCCGTCGGCTTCGCCTTCAGGTCGTCCCACTCAATCGTGGCGAGGAAATCGGCATCCAACCCAGCGATGAACTGCGCCAGCAGCCGCCCCGTCCGCGTGATGTCCTTGAGATCGACCGTCTCGACCGGCGAGTGCATGTTGCGAATAGCGATGCTGAACAGCGCCGTCGGCACGCCCTCGCGCGCCACCTGTATCGCCCACGCATCGGTGCCGCTGTTGCCGGGTAGGACTTCGTCCTGAAACTTGATCTCGTTGTTCCGCGCCACTTCTTTGATCTGCTCGACCAGCTTGACGTGGAAGTTCGGACCGACCGCGATCACCGGACCGCCGCCGATCTCGCTGGCGGTGTCGGCATCGACGCCGGGCTGCGCCGCGAAAGTCACATCGAGCGCGATGGCGATATCCGGGTGGACGGCGTAAGCGGCAGTCGCCGCGCCATACAAGCCGGTTTCCTCCTGCACAGTGGCGACAGCGTAGACGTCCCACTGGTGCTGAAGCGCCTTCAGTTCATGCAGACAGGCGGTGATGGCGGCGACGCAGGCGCGGTCGTCCATCGCTTTACCGGCGACCCGCGTCCCGGCAAGTTCGACCATCGGCGTATCCGGGGTGATCAAGTCGCCGACCTGTACCAATTCCGCGACTTCGGCAGCGGGCAAGCCCACGTCGATGATCAGGTCGTCCATCGTCGGGTATTTCTGGCGGGCGTCGGCGCTCAGCAGATGCGGCGGCACGGTGGCGACCACCCCCGGCAGCGGACGCTTGCCATGCACGATTACCGGCAGCGCGGGCATAATCCGGTTGTCGACCCCGCTGATGCGGTGGACGAAGATGAAGCCGTCGACCACTTCGCGCACCATCAAGCCGATCTCGTCCATGTGCGCCGCCAGCATGATCCGGCGCGGCGGATTGGTTGATTGGGTCGCCCGCTTGATGCCGATCAAGCTGCCGAGCTTGTCCTCGTCGAAGTCGTCGACCAACCCCGCCCATTCCTGCCGCAGCACGGCGCGGATCGGCGCTTCGTGACCGGAGGGGGCGTGCAGTTCGACCAGCGTTTTCAGATGAGTTTTTACGTCAAACACGGAGGTTCTCCTAATTCTGTCTCAGCTAAAAGGAATGACCGTTTCCGTCGGCGTCCCGGTCGGCGTGGGCGTCGCGGTATCAGTATAGACCGGGATCGGCGTATCCGACGGGATCGGAATGGGTGTCTCTGACGGAATCGGGATCGGCGTGTCCGATGGGAACGGCGTGATCGTCGGGAACGGCGTCAGCGTCGGAGCGTTAGTCGACGTCGGGAAATTGAAGAAGGTGGCGGTCGGGAAAAACGGTACGGATGTCGGCGGGATGATCACCGGCGGCTGGAACGGCTGCGAGGTCGGCGGCACGACGATGTTGAGCGTCGGGAAGGGAGTCAAGGTTGCAAATGGAACGTTGGTCGCGGAAGCCTCGAAAGTCGACTGCGCGGTGAGCGGCTGCGGCGTCAGCGTCCGCACCGTGCGCTGCGGCGCCGTGCCCCACAGCAAGAAGCCGAGGCAGTAGAGCGGCAGCGTCCCCAGAATGATGACAAACAGCAGAATCCGCAGATTGCGCCGCCGTTTTTCTATCGCCCCAAGTTGGTTCATGCCGCCTCGCTTTGCTGTCGTGACCGCCGCTTATCATACCATGCGCGAGGATGTGTCGAAACTACGTTTTCATACCGTCATACAAACAGCAGCACCGTCCCCGCCACCGCCACCAGCGTACCGATCACGGTTTGGCGAGTCGGGCGCTCCTTGAACGCCGCGTAGCTGATCGGGATCAGGAAGATCGGCGTCAGCGAGGTCAGCGTCGAGGCGACGCCGACCGACGTCCGCTGCACCGCCACCAGTGACAGCCAAACGCCGATCACCGGACCCATGAGCGTGCCGCCGGTGAGCTTCAGTCCGGCGCTCGGCTTCGACCGGATCGCGTGGACGGTAGCGGCAATCTGCCCCTGAAGCAGCGCCAGCGCCCACATCACCACCGCCGCCGCCGTCAGCCGGATCAGCGAAGCGGACAGCGGCTCGATCCCGTTCGCCAAGCCCAATTTCGAGAGCACCGTGCCGCCCGCCTGCCCCAGCGAACCGCCCAGCGCGCACAGCAGCCCGATCTGGTAGGCGCGCCCGGTCACGGCGACGCTGGACGGACCCGCCTGCTGGCGCTCGGCGACGACCGCCACTACCCCGCCGATCACCAGCGCGATGCCGACTAACTGCTGCCCGCTGAGCGTCTCGTGCAGGAACACCCACGCGATCACGGTGCTGAACATCGGCGCGAGCGCCATCATCAGCATTGAGAGGCGCGGACCGATCATCACGAAGGCTTGCAGTAGGAAAACGTCGCCGAGCACCAAGCCGACGATACCGGAGAGGATCAGCCAGCCGACCGTATCGACGGGGGCGTCACTGGGGAAAACCTGACCCAACAACAGCCAGTGGATCAGAGCGATTAGGACTGCCGCCAGCAGCAGCCGCACGCGGTTGACCCGCTGGACGCCGAGTTCGCGCCCGGCAAAGGTAAAGAGTGTCGAACCAAAGGCAAAGCACAAAGAAGTACCGAGCGCTGCGAGTTCGCCTGTGAAGTCTTGCATGGGGGTGAAGTTCTCTGCTGAATGGTGCTGAGGCGCTGGTCTTACAGAACAAGTGTATCGCAAAGCTGCCTCTTTGCCAGCACCCGTTCAGACCACCCGGCTTAGGCGTTCTGGCTGTCCCCACGCATCCGACGCCGCAGTAGATCGATTCCCCAACCGATCAGCGTGAAGGTAATGATGTAGCCGATGTACAGCGCATCGTTAAAGCCGTAGCAGTAAGCCGGATCAAGCTCGCAGGCGAATTCCGGCAGTGCCAGCACGTAGCCGAGCAGCACCCCCACGATCAGCCCGATGGTGCGCCCATTCAAGTTCAACCAGCGCGATTTTGCTTTCGGCGTCGCGGGCGCAGAGGGCGGCGCAATCGACGGCGCGTTAATCGGATCGAAGCTAGGCTTCGCGGGCTGGCTCACCGGCGCGGGCGTGACCGTCGCCGATTGGCGCTTCGACTCCGGCGTGTTTTTGAGCAGTTGGGCGATGTCATCCCGAATCGCCGCCCGAACGTCGTTATGCTTCTGCAAGCGCATGAGCAGGTCGCGCGCGTCTTTGGCTTGATCGGGATCGGACAGCGCCGTGTGCAAGCGGTCGTACATGTCAAGCTGTTCTTCGCGCGAGAGTGTCGCCTCGCGCAGTTTGTGGCTGATGTCTGTCAGCGGCGGGATTGGAATCGGAGGCGGATCGGGCAGCGATTCGGGCAGCGGTTCGACGGCGTCAACCAGTTTCTTCACGGCGGCGAACAGCTTAAGAAACGACTCGGTCTTATCCGGCTCGCTGAAGTCGATGTACTGGATGTGCGCCACCGGGTCGGGCAAGTCCATATCCTCTATCGGATCGCGAGTGATCAGAACCGGCAGAATTTGACGGTGCAGCGCCTCAGCGTAAGTCAGCTCGCGGCTGCACGGATCAGAGACAATCGATTTTGGGGACATCGCGTACACGACAAAGTCACTGCTGCGGATATTGCTGAGGATCGCGTCCCACCAATCCTGACCGCCAACGAGGTCTTGGTCGAACCAGACGGTGTGGTTCGTCGCCGTCATGCTCATGCTCAAGGCGTTTTCGAGGTTGGTCGCCAACACCTTCACCGTTGGCAGGTCGTGGCTGCTGTAGCTGATAAAGATTTGCATGGCTTCACATCCCCTCCGCTGATTCGGTCGAAAACTCGCGGGTGCCGGTATTTCAGCCCCCCACGCGACGTCAAACCCGGCTTTCAATTTCCATTAGCTGCCGCCAGCAAGCGACACGGTATGTGGTTGTTCGTTCGGCTTACGCCGATCATAGGGCATTTTTAATTTCGAGGCAATCCATCGTCTGATATAAAGCGCCGTCGGCGAAGCCGCGCTTACGATAATAATCGCGCGTGCCCACTGCCGAGATCACCGCCAGCCGCGCGTAACCCGTCGCTTGCGCGATCTCCGCAGCCCGCTCGATCAAGCGTGTGCCCAGCCCGGCGTGCTGCGCTCGTCCCTCGCCCGCTTCGCCGATCTCGACCGACTGCCCGTAGACGTGCACCTCGCGGATCAGCGCCGCGCCGTCCAGTTCCGGCGTGATCGCGCCAGCAGGCAACTCGTCGGGAAGTGCCAAGCGCAAGAACCCGGCGATCTCGCGTTCGTCGGTGATAAATTGGAGGAACACCTCACGCCCGCTGCTGGAGTTGTAGCTCACTTCGTCCAGATGCAGGTCTTCCGGCGCGACCCGGTGCTGGCGCACTTCGCGGGCGCGAATGTCGCCGCTCCGTTCGCCGCGCTGAGCCAGTTCCTCGTCGACGATCTGGCGGAAGTTGGTCGCGCGGTTGCCGCTCACGATGTCAGTTCCGGGGATGTCGCGGATCACGCGAGTGAGGCGGCAGTATTCCGGTGTCAGTCGGAAGCATTCGACCAACACGTTCAGCAGTTGATCGTGAGTGTACGGTCGCCACGAGCCATCCTCGTAGCGCTGCATCAGTTCGGCGCTTTCGATCAGCGAGCAGGGGTAGATTTTGAGTTCGTCGGGGCGAAAATCAGGATCAGCGAACATGCGGGCGTAATCCTGAATATCCTGCTCCGGCGACGAGCCGTAGAGGTTGGGCATCCAGTGGGCGTGAATCTTGAAGCCTGCCTGTCGCAGCAGCTTGACCGCCCGCCGGGTCGCGGCGACGGTGTGCCCGCGCCGGTTGAGCCGCAGCACGTCGTCGTCAAGGCTCTGGAAGCCGATCTGCACTTTGGTGCAGCCGAGCCGTCGGACGCGCAGCACTTCTTCGGCGCTGATGTGATCCGGGCGCGTCTCGATCACCAAGCCGACGCAGCGACAGGGTGCGCTCTCGTTGAAGCGCTGCGCTGTTTCGAGTTCGTCCCACGTCGCGTATTCGTCAACCGGCGAGCGCTCGCTCTCAGCCGTCGCCCGCACCTGTACACTGATCTCGCGCGAGCGGCGCATCTCGGCATCGTAGACTGTCTGCACGACTTGGTTGTAGTTCTGTACGAGCGCGTCGCCGTGAAGCTGCACGTTGATCGTGTTGCGGTCGGGGTGAAGCTGCGACGACTCGCGCAGTAATGCCGTCACCTCGGCGGATCGGTTGATCCCCGCGCCGAAGTCGTGGAGCGCGTCGAAAATCCGCTTGACGAACCAGATTTGGTAAGTCTCCGGGTAGAACGACCACGTGCCGCCGAGCACGATCACCTCGATTTTGTCGGTCGGGTGCCCGGTATTGTAGTAGGCGGTCAAGCGCGACATGGTTTGCAAGTAGGGGTCGAAGCTGTTCTGCTCGGCGCGCTGCGCCCCCGGCTCGTCGCTGAGGTAGCTTTTTGGCATCCGCACGTCGTTGGGGCAGAAGATACACTCGCCGGGGCACGGGAACGGCTTGGTCAGCACCGTGACCGGCGTCACGCCGGAACTGGTGCGGATCGGCTTCATCCGCAGCCGCTCAATCACGGCAGGATTGAAGGGGGGCAGGTCATCCGACCCGGCGAAAGCGCGGTAAGCGCGAATCAGTTCGTCGCGGCTGAAGATTTTCGTCCCGCTGCGGCGGGCGTGCGCGCGCACCAGCTTGTCGAGGTCGCCTTTGCCCAGCTTGGGCGCGGCGATCACGTCGCGCAGGATGGCGGTTAGCGCCGCGCGATTGGCGTCAAGGTCAAGTGATGGCTGGTAGCGCATAAGTTTCAATCATCTCTGACTAAATTCTAGCTTATCACCGGGAAAGATGATATGTTTAGTTTATCATCGCGCGATACCGTTCGCGCCGAACTCGCAACCACCGATGACGACTCCTATCCGGAAGTAGACGAACGACCGGAACGCTGCTGATGTTGCACAAGACGATTGGTAAATATCGCATCAAGGATGTGGTTGGTTCCGGCGGCATGGCAATCGTGTATTACGCGATTGACGAGCAGCTCAACCGCCCAACCGCCCTCAAAGTGCTCCACAAACACTGGACAACCGACCCGATCGCGCTTCATCGCTTCAAACGCGAAGCGCAGATCGCCCAGCGGCTCAATCACCCCAACATCATCAAAATCTACGAGTACGACGAGATCGAACTCGACCGTGTTCCTAGCGATGGAATACGTCGGCGGCGGCAGTCTGGCTAAACGCTTTCAGAACCCGGTCGCTACCACGCTGGAGCAGACGGCGCAAATGCTGACCGCCATCGCGCTGGGTCTCGACTACGCCCACGCTCAGGGGGTCATTCACCGTGACTTGAAGCTGGAAAATATCCTCGTCGGCGACGATGACCGCCTCATTCTGTCCGATTTCGGCATCGCCCGGATGATCAACTCCTCGCGGATCACCGAATTGGGGATGGTGTTTGGCACGCCGCTCTACATCTCGCCCGAACAGATTCAAGGGGCGAAGAATGTCGATTACCGCACCGACTTGTATTCCTTCGCGGTGATCGCCTATCTGCTGGCGACCGGCTATCATCCGTTTTCCGGCTCGACCGCGCAGGTGACCGCCTTTCAGCATTTGGTCGAGCCGCCGCCGCTGCCCTCTAACCTTAACCCCCGGCTGCCGCAAACCTTCGATGAGATTTTGGTCAAGGGCTTAGCGAAAGCGCCGGAAGATCGCTACGAGTTGGCGGGTGCGCTGGCAATCGCTTTCGCCGAAGCCGCGCAGCTCGATCCGTTGGTCGAGACGGTCGTGCTGATGCGGCAGCCCACGCCGATCATCTCGCGCCCGACGAGCAAGAACGAAGCGAGCACCGGACGCGCCGAGACGATTCTGCTCGATCCGCCCAAGCCCAAACCGAAGCGCCGCCGGATCACCTTCGCCCGTCTGCTGCTGATCGGATTACCGCTGCTGCTGGCGCTGATCGTCGGGATCGCGTTCATCAACGGCGGGCTGCCGATCCTCCTGCCCGGCGGTGGCACGTCAGCGCCGCTGCTCGCCATTGGCACCGAAGAAGCAACCGCTACAGCGACGGCAACGCAGACGGCGACCCTTACCGCCACCCAAACCGCTACGGCAACTCAGACAGAGACGGCATCAGCAACCGCGACGCAAACGCCAACCCGAACCTTCACGCCAAGCCATACGCCCAGCGCAAGCACGACCCGGACGGTCACGCCCAGCCACACGCCGCGCCTAACCGCGACCAGCACGTCGCGGACGCCAACGCCGCCGACTCGCACGCTGACCACCGCGCCAACCACGTCCCCGGAAGCGCTGATGCAGCCGTCGGCAACGTCGTTCGCCGCGCCAGCGAATTCGACCACTGCGCCGACATCTGCCCCACCAACTGCCGTTCCGCCAACTGCCGTGCCACCGACGGCTGTCCCGCCAACCGCGGTGCCACCGACCGCCATCCCGCCGACGGCTGTTCCGCCAACCGCGGTGCCACCGACCGCCGTTCCACCGACTGCTGTGCCGCCGACCGCGACCACCGCGCCGCTGCTGCCGCCGATTTTGCCGACCATCCCGATTATCGGCACGCTGCTGCCGGGTCTGGGTTTATAAACTCATGGGGCGTTTCTAATGCTCAAACGCGGTCGGAGGCGCTACAATCACGCGCATGATCATCTTGTCTGCGCTTGCAGCCTTCGATGCTGTCGTCCTGATCGTCATGCTGCTGATCGCCCTGCTCAACGCGCTGACGTTTCCGCGCTTGCGTCCGCCGCAGCCCGATCCGGCGCGTCCGGTGATCGTCCCGTCAGCGGAGACGCCGCTGGTTTCGATTCTGATCCCGGCGCGCGACGAAGCGACGGCTATCGCTGCGACCGTGCGCTCGCTGCTGGCGCAGACTTACGCGCCGTTCGAGGTGATCGTCCTCGACGATGGCTCGTCGGACGGCACCGGCGCCATCGCGCAGGCGGCGGCAGGCGACGATGCGCGCCTTCAAGTGATCACCGGGCAGCCGCTGCTGGCGGGCTGGCTGGGCAAGAGCTGGGCATGTCATCAGCTTTCGCTGCGGGCGCAGGGCAGCCTGATCGTTTTCGCCGACGCCGACGTGCAGTGGCAGCCCGATGGATTAGCAGCGCTGGTCGCGCTGATGCAGCGCACGCAAGCCGACCTGCTCACCGTCTGGTCGACCCAGATCACGGTAACGTGGGGTGAACGGCTGATCGTGCCGCTGATGGCGCTGGCGATCTTCGCCTATTTGCCCGTGCTGCTGGTACATCACCTGACCAGCGCGGCATTCGCGGCGGCGAACGGACAGTGTCTCGCCTTCCGGCGCAGCGCCTATCAAGCGCTCGGTGGGCACATCTGCGTGCGCGACTCGGTGGTCGAGGATATGAGTTTCGCCCGCCAGATCAAGGCGCGCGGGCTGCGCTTACGCATGGCGGACGGCGCGGGCTTGATCACCTGCCGCATGTACCGCCGCTGGGGCGACGTGCGCGCCGGATTCGCCAAGAACATCCTTGCCGGTTACGGCGGGCACGTGACCTTACTGATGCTGGCGTCGGTTTTTCATCTGGCGGTTTTCACTTTGCCTGCCGTGTGGCTGCTGATCGGCGGACTGCTGCCAGCGAGCGACGCTTATCCGCTCGTGCCGCTGCTGCTCACGCTGTTGGGGATCGGCGTGCGCGCGCTGACGGCGGCGGCAACGCGCCAGCGCTGGCGCGACGCGCTGCTGATGCCGCTTTCGGCGCTCTTGATGACGTGGATCGCCGGGCAAGCGATCTGGTCGCAGTGGCGTTACGGCGGCTCGCAGTGGAAAGGTCGAGTCGTGACCACCGGTGTGAAGCGTCCTTCGTAGGCATCTTCACATGTGTGAAAAAAGCCTAAATTTGCCGTGAATTTTTTCGGATAGCCTATATTTTGTCATATCATGATAGCAGAGCAGTCATTAATACATCGGAACCTAGTGGAAGCCAGTAATGATCGCGTCTGAACAGCAACCGCACCTCCTCATCGTCGATGACGAGACCTCCAACATAGCGATCCTAGAGCGGCTCTTTCGGTCGGAATATCAAACGACGAGTGCCGGTACTGGGAATAAGGCGCTCGACCTCTTGGCGACCGAAACCTTTGATCTCGTGCTGCTGGACATCATGATGCCCGTGATCTCCGGGTTGGAAGTTCTGCGCTTGATCCGCGAGACCGCCGAAACTGCCGAACTTCCGGTTATCTTGGTCTCGGCGCGCATGGACGAGAAAGACATCGTCGAAGGGCTGAGCATTGGCGCGAACGATTACATCACCAAGCCGTTCCGCCTCTCGGAACTGCGCGCCCGCGTCCGCACCCAGATCACGCTCAAGCGCCTCCAAGACGAGCGCAACCAGACGATCAACGAACTGCGCGCGGCGCATGAACTCAAGGATCGGTTCTTTCGCATCGCTTCGCATGACCTGAAAGGTCCGCTCGGCAACCTGCGCCTCGTCCATTACCTGCTGCGCCAGCGCGTCGAAACCGCTGACCCGATGTCCGCCGAACTGCTCAACACCGCCGACGCCAATCTCAACAACATGCAGTGTGTGATCAACGAATTCCTCGACATGGCAGCCCTGCAAAGCGGCGTAATCGACCTGCATCTGGAAACGGTCAACGTCGAGCCGCTGCTCGAAGACCTGCTGCGCCAATATCATCTCAACGCGCTCAAGAAGGACATCACGGTTGATTCTTCGCGCGTCACCGGCACGATCTACTGCGATCCGGGGCGTCTTTCACAGGCGCTCGGCAACCTGATCAACAACGCGCTCAAGTACAGCCCTTGGGGCGGCGAGATTGCCATCTGGACGGAGATCGAAGGCGCGCGGACGCGCGTCTGCATTGGCGATCATGGTCCCGGTATCCCCAACAGCGAGCGAGAAAAGCTGTTTACCGAGTTCGGCAAGCTCTCGAACCATCCCACTGGCGACGAGACCAGCACCGGCTTGGGCTTGTGGATCGCCAAGCACCTGACGACGCTGCAAGGCGGGGAAATCGGCGTCGATTCGCCGCATGATGGTGGCTCGGTCTTCTGGATCGAGATGCCCAACACGCCGGTCGCCGTGCCGGTTCCCTGATTGGTGGGAGGCTGAACTCGTGGATCGCATCGAAATCAAGGGGCTGCGGTTGCGCTGCATCATCGGCTTCAACCCCGAAGAACGCCGCGCCAAGCAGGACGTGGTGATCGACCTGCTGCTGCTCACCGATCTGCGCAAGGGCGGCGCGACCGACCAGCCCGCCGACATCCTCAACTACCGCACCATCAACAAAGCCGTGATCGCCCACGTCGAGGCGTCGTCCTACAACACGCTCGAAGCGCTGGCGACCGGGATCGCCCGCGTCGCCGTCGTCGACTGCGGCGCGCCCCACGTTCAGGTGACCGTCCACAAACCCGGCGCGCTCCGGTTCACCGACGACGTGCTGGTGACGATTGAGCGCACCCCCGCCGACTTCGCCTAAGTCACGAAACTGCGATCAGCGGCGTGCTGCTGCCAACTGCCATCGTCCAAAATCGCGGTGATAGTTTCCATCGTCAAACGGATTTCGGCGTCGCTGTTGTAGAAATGTGGCGCGATGCGAATCCCCGCCCCTTCGCGGTAGTCGATCACGATGTTACGCGCCAGCAGCTCCCGCGACACGGCGTAGGCTTCGGGTGGACGCACGGTGACTCATCGTCAGAATCGGCAGCATCAGACGGATTCTGTGAGCTATTATGCTCCACACGCCCCGTTCGCACCATGTATTCTGCGTAAGTTTCATTGAGCAAAACTGTGCCTTTGCCCCGAATTACAATCCCTGTACCAGCAACTCTACGGATACGCTCCTGAATAGCTCTCCACGTGCGATAGGGAAAAGCAGCGGCTATGTTTACTCGCTTGGCACGTTTATTCACCTGACACAATAGAACTTGGTCGTCCTCGTCTGACCACATTACACCGGGCGAACGTAGAGGATTGCGTTTTTTGCCTCTCCGAGCAACGTACTCTCGATAGCTCTCACTCCATTTCATTGGTCGGTAGCTGGATAGTTGGACATCGCCCTCATAATGCGCCCGCAGCTTGGCGAAAATCCGTCCCCACTGCCGAGCAGGGAAATGCTTCGCAATTTTAAGTTGTTCCGGGTGTTTCTTGTATAGCTGGAGTAGTTTTTCTATATCCGAAGGTGTCCAAGCGATTCCTTTTGCTGCGCGTGGCTCAATATCCAAAGTATCGCTCGTGGTGTCTCGCCAGAAAACAGTCAGTGTCAAACCCTTTTGCTTTGTTCCAAAGGCGTCAATACGGTCGATGAAGGCAAATAAGATGCTTCTCTTTTGGTCACGCTTGAGGGTTTCCCATGATTTTAGGGCAACCTTCCAATTTTGCTGTAGTTCGCGCACGCCCGCTAAGCGCGCTTGTTCGTTCTCGAATAGGCGAAGTTGTTCTGAAAGACGTTCGTGTTCTGTCTGAGCATCTTCATAGCGTTTTTCAACGGCACGAATTATTTCTGGATTGGTGATCGTATCAAGACTGACGATTTGGTTTTGCATTGTCCGTTCGAGAACATCAAGCTGTTTCTGGATTCGTCGCCGCTCATCATGTACTTGACTCTGGGATTCATCAATAGATTGCGTCCAGACGGTTTCGTCAAAGGTCGCAGATAGTTTTGCATGCAGCATTTCTACAATTCGTCTGTCAACATGCTGTGCTCGCCTACTCCAGATTTGTGTGCTGAACTGATCGTTTAGGCGAAGTACGTAACGGTATGAAGCATCGCGTTTTGCCCATTCCTTTCCAACCTGATACCACTTCCCTTCATATTCCGAGAAAATCAGACCGAGGCACAGCGGAAGTGGGGTTTTACGGCGCGTCTCCACGTCATGTTGGTTATTCTCTCGGACATGCTTGAAATACGGATTTGGGCTTCCATCCAACGCTGTCTTAGATAGGTAATTGAACGCCTTCATGAACGTTTCGACAGATATAAGCGGTGGATGGTTATTGGTTCGGACAACAACCCCATTGAATGTCCAATAGCCGATGTAATTTGAGTTTGATAGGAGATCGCCCAGACCCGTCACACTTGGACAATAGCCATTCCCATATTGATGAAGGTCATAGCGCGTTTTGAAGCCGCCAGGCAGGCTGAAAGAACCCGGTTCAGGGTAAAACGGACCATGTTTATGAATATGACGTGCCGTCGCACGTAGGTTGCCGTTAAAAGAAAGAAATAAGCGGTAGTATTCCCTGACGATTTCCGCGAATGTCTCAAACGGCACATAGCGTCGCCATTGAGAATTTTCGCTGCCATCTGCGAGGTAACGGCGGTCATCGATGATGTAACCGACAGATACCGTAGCTCCTGCCCACTGACCATTCTGAAACATACGACGCTTCGCGCTTGCCAACTTCCCGCGAATAACTGTATTGAGATACTCGGCAGCCATTTCACATTTGAAGCGAAACTGACGCGCATGAAAGGCATACAGCGTCGGATTGGCAAACTGATTGACCATTGAAGGGGAGAGGACGGTCACATCGTTTGAACGGCAGGCTTCGATGAAGATGTTGACCTGAATTTGGGTCACATCTCGGAACAACCGATCCTCATCCTGACAAGCGACTGCCCCGATTCGCCTATCAGTGATCAGGTCAAACAAGTGGCTCATCATCGGCAATCACTAATGCACCGTCTACGACGGTTGCATTGCGGCGGGGTGGTCGGCATCGCTGCTGCTAGGCAGCGCCAATTTTCACCAAAATGAATCAACGTCACACTTTCGCCGTCAGCGGATTAGTTTTCCTCGTGATCAAGGCACTGATAGTATGTCGGTCCGTTAATTCGTTTGAAGATGGGCGTATACTGGGAACAGTATCCCATCGGAATACTCTTCGTGCGCCAGCCATTAGCTTTTGGCTCTGGCAACAGATCATCGACAACCTAGTGGGCTACGTATATGGAAGACTACGACATTGGTTCTGGAAGCATCCCTTATGAGCCATTGACAGAGCGTGAGTTGAACATATTGGCGCATATCGCTGACGGAATGTCAAATCGCCAAATCGCAGAGACCCTGTTTCTTGCTCACAGTACTATCCGCTGGTATATCCGGCAAATTTACAGCAAGCTGGGCGTAGAAACGCGGGATGAGGCGGTCGAAGCGGCAGTTAAGATGGGTCTCGGCGCCTCCGAAATTGAGAATATTCCTGTAACCAGACACAACCTCCCACTCCAGATCGACACCTTCATCGGGCGTGAGCGCGAACTGCAGGAATTGACTCAGTTGATCGCCGATCCCGAAGTAAGGCTGATCACGATCCTTGCGTCAGGTGGCATGGGCAAAACCCGTTTAGCGTTGAAATTAGCAGAAAGCATCGTTTTTTCGCCTCAAGATAGCGATAATGCCCCGCAGGAAGCGCTGATCTTTCCTGACGGCGTGTTCCTGGTACCGCTTGAGGCGATCTCGGCTCCTGATCTCACCGTGCCGATGATCGCCGAATACAGTGGCTATCGCTTTCAGCAAGATGGACGCGAACCCAGACAGCAACTCCTCGATTACCTACGAGTGAAGCGAATGCTCTTGATATTCGATAATGTTGAGCATTTGTTGGACGAAGCAGCTATTGTAAGTGAGATATTGGAGACTGCACCAAATCTGCAGATTATTGCGACTTCGCGTGAGCGCCTAAATCTGAAATCTGAAACGCTCTACGTGATCAACGGCATGGATTTCCAGAACCGGGAAATGCCGGAAGAGTCGCTCGAATGCGATACCGCGAAGCTCTTTTTGCAGAGTGCAAAGCGCGCAAAACCGAGCTTCACAGTCGAGCCGAACGAGATCGAGCAACTGATGTCGATTTGCCGGTTAGTGGACGGGATGCCCTTAGCTATCGAGTTGGCAGCAGCTTGGGCGGACGTATTGTCCCTGCAAGAGATTGCTGACGAAATTACACAAAACCTCGACTTTCTCTCTACCAACATGCGCGACATTCCACCCCGCCATCATAGTGTTCGCGCTGTATTTGAATATGCTTGGAAGCGCCTTTCGGTAACGGAACAGAATACCCTCATGAAATTGTCAGTTTTTCGGGGAGGCTGTACCCGCGAAGCTGCTGAAGAGATTACAGGAGCCAATTTGCCGCTCTTGCGGGCACTTGTGAACAAGTCGTTGGTGCGCTGCGGCACTAACGGACGCTATGAGCTGCACGCGCTGTTGCGGCAATTCGCTGAGGCACGATTAGAGATCGCCGGAGAATTGGCGACTACCCAAATTACGCACAGCCGTCATTACGCTGATGTCCTGAACGGGCTGAATGCTCAACTGCGAGGGGCAGGACAGGCAGACGCGCTGGACACGATTGAACGCGACCTTGAGAATATTCGGGTAGGCTGGCAGCAAGCCATTGATCGCCAATTGGTTGATGTGATCGCCCAATACCTGGAGAGCTTATATTACTATTTCGATATGCGAAGCCGGACAAATGAAGGGGTCATCCTGTTTAGTCAAGCGGTCGAACTGCTGAGGAAAGCTGAGCTAAAGGGAGAGAGTCAGCTATTACTTGGCAAAGCGCTCGCTCGACAGGGCAGTTTGGCACAGCGTTTGGGGCATTATCGAGAGGCAGCGCAGCTTTTGGACAGCAGTCTAAAAATCCTGCGAACGGTCGATAAGCGGGAAGAGATCGCCTTCGTGCTCAACAATCTAGCAGACATTGCCCGCGCCTCTGGACAGTACCATTTGGCAAAGCAATTTTGCGAAGACAGCTTAGCGATTTTTCGGGACATGGGCGACAAGTGGAGCATGACGGGCACGCTGAACAATCTGGGCGTTGTCATGTATTTTCTCGAACGTTTTGCCGAGGCAGACCAGTATTATCGGGAGAGCCTCGCGCTTTCCACGCAGCTGGGCGATAAGCACGGCGTGGCGATTTCGCTGATTAATCTGGGCACAATCGCGCATGATCAGGAACAATACGCAGAAGCGCGGCGCTATTATCATCAGAGCCTGAAACTGTGTGAGCAGTTGGACGATCAGCACGGTGTTGCGGCTTCGATTAACAATCTGGGGCGCACAGCTTTCATGCAAGGCGCTTATGTGGAGGCTAAACAGTACTGTGAGAAATGTTTAGCACTTTACAGAAGTTATGGAGATTACTGGGGGATCGCCGCTGCTTTGATTAATTCAGGCGATATTGTCTGTGCGCTGGGAGATTTGCAGTCAGCCCGCCGCTATTTCCACGAGGCACTTAGGACTATCTACACGATTCAGGCGATACCCTTAATCGTGGAAGTCGTGGTTGGGATGGTGAAATTGTTGATGCAGGAGGGAAAAAACCGGCAAGCCCTAGCTTTACTCATTCCTGTTGTGCAAAATCCGCCGCGCGACAGGGAAATACGGTCACGAGCTGATCGTCTCTGGACGACACTAAAAGCTAACTTGCCTGACGAACTCGTCTCATCAATTCAGAGAGACTATCAACCTCAGCCAATGGAGGTAGTTGCCCAGCAAATCTTTGGGCTATAAAGGATTTGGGCAGTACGCAAAATTGCAGCAATGATGCCTGATCAGGCTTCTAATGTATCGAATCACCTACGCATCTTCATCTTGAATATGGGCGAGCGCGGTCTGGATAAGCTCTTGCGAGACTTCGCTCATGCCATGTGCGCTCTTGGCGTGTTCGGCGACTTGCAGAAGGATTTCTTCGTTGGTTTCGCCCTGCGCCACAAACT
Source organism: uncultured Chloroflexia bacterium (assembly GCA_963826685.1). Taxonomy (GTDB): domain Bacteria; phylum Chloroflexota; class Anaerolineae; order Aggregatilineales; family Phototrophicaceae; genus Flexifilum. The sequence goes on from CAWGYC010000022.1 coordinate 26,699, forward strand.
GGCAGTTAGCATCTGGACCAATATGTTTGCATCGCAGCATCTTCACCATTTCCTGCTCCTTATTTAATCTCTGAAATCAAACTCGTCTCATAAATGGATACAATGATTCGGATAATTATCTACGAATATCACAATTCTCCCTTTATGACAAAACACAGGCATCCAACGGTTGCTAAAAACATCGTAATTAACCCTTAACGGATATTGCCCCTCCATTACTGCCGTGTAGGTACAGATACCCACATTCGCTGAGGGCGCAGCAGGATCTCCGCTGCGCCCCCGCGATGCTACGTCAGCCACAAACGTTCGGCGACATGATATGCTGATATGGCTTGCCAGTGTCCGGCTCGACGCCAACGAGCGCGAGTTCGTTCGACATGAGCGCGTAGAGGCTGTTACCCATCCCTTCTGAGACCATGACGTTCTGCTGCGACGCGACCGCCTGCTCCAGCGCGGCGCTGATGTCGCCAGCGGAGACGTCGAAGGCGGGTGAGCCGTTCCCTTCGGCGTCGATGTCCCAGATGGCAAGACCGCCATCATTGCAGTAAGCGGCGAGCGGCGCAGCGAGATCCGTTCCATTGGTGCGACCATCCGCGATGCCACCTGCCTCGCTGCCCTCGCTACAGGCTGAAAGATCCGCCTTATAAAATCCGCCGCCGAGATAATAGAACACAACGGTACCACTAGTCGCAACGCCAGTGTCCGATGCCGGAACCAAAGCGGCTACTCTGAGGGTGCCGGTTTCGCCCGGCGCCAGCGTGAGGCTCGCCTGCCCATAGATGTGAAACGGGGACACGCGAATGATTTCAGCCGTTGTGGTTGCGGTGTGGTCCATATCGTTGTAGTACTGAGCTTCCAGAACCCAGCAGACGTAGCTTTCAGCATTTGCCACCGGAATGGCGAGAAAAGCAAAAGACGAGACGAACAACGCGAGGACAACCAAGACGCTAGCTAGGTGACGCATAATGGATCACTTCCTTTCACATACTGACACTGCAACGGACGTTGAAGTTATTTCGTCGGTCTCGTGAAACTCAACTCTCGGCGGGCGCTTTGTTCCAGATTTGCCGGATGATCTCCCAGCCGTTGTCTCCGTTTTGGAACAGCCAGAACACGCGGAAGTTGACCTGCACGACGTCACCGCCGTCACGAGGAGTCATGGTGCCTTCTGCGCCACCGATGATGTAGGCAAAGTCGCCCATGACGTTCACCTCGTCGGCGAACGGCTGAACGTCGAATTCGAACTTGTCAAACGACGCCTGTATGGCGGCTTCAATCGCTTCCCTACCCACGCGCTCTGGAGCACCGGGCGCTATCCACAGCGCGTCTTCGGAGTACATGCTGGCGTAGCCCGCCGCGTCGTGCGAATTAGCAAATGCCGGATATTGCTCGGTGATGATCGCCGTGACAGCAGCGGCATCGTCGGTCATGTCGTCGCTGTTATCCTGAGCGGCGACCAACGTGAAGCTAAGGAGGATCAGCGCCGCGACGAGTGCAGTGATGCCTACAAATGCCGACATGGTAATTTTCTTAGACATAGTTCCCCTATCCTTTTCTGTGTTTGGTATGCGAACTGTCGCTGGGTTCCGTACCGTCCCCCGACCGGACTCGGCTTTTACGCCTGTGGGAACGGAGGACAGGCGAAGTCGCCGTGATAATCAGGCTAAGACCTGAATATCAGGCTTCGTCCTGAATGTTGGCAAGCGCCTGCTGGACGAGTTCATCCGGGATTTCCGCGTAGCCGTGAACCGTAGCCGCGTGCTCAGCCACTTGCTTGAGGATGTCCTCGTTCGTTTCGCCCCGCGCCTCAAATTGGCAATGGGCATCTGGACCGATCTGTTTGCAGCGCAGTACTTTTGCCATTTTCGTTTCCTTCCTTTCGTATGCTCTTGTTAGTAGCTTTACCGGGGTGCTGCTCCCTCAGGCGAGCACGGACACTCCCCGTCGGGTATTCTTTTCATGTGGTTCTCCTTCACTATTTGAAGTTTGGATACGTCAAGAACACTATAGTTTTTCAGGGGCGGTTAATAACCCACCGGGGGGAGAGGGAAAGGGGGAGGGAATTCAATTAGGAAACGGAAATCCGCCTTATCGATTGGATATGGGTCCAACTAGACCCGATAGTTATCGACAGTGCGGCGTTCCAGGTTTAGGTGTTCAGCAATTTCCTGTACCGTCAAACCGTCTTCATGATGTTTCAGGAGGATGTAAACTCGATCAAGGCGGCCGCGTTTATCATCGTCGCTGATTCGGGGCATAATCATCTGTCCTCATCAGTACCTATTTTGAGTGTAGCAACCTTTTCGGAATTTATTCTTCCAGCTCAGGTAGTCTTTAGAATGCACTCTATAGTCGATATACTCGATTGATCTGAGCGAAGCAACTGAGAAGTCGATAATGGATTATGACCAAGATAAAGTCGATGAAGTGGCGCTGGCGCTCTTGTTCCTAACGCTTGGTGCGGATAACCGAGCTTGGAAAGGGATGGCGTGGGAAGTCAGCAATCGACTTTACGATAAGGGGTGGATCGAAAACCCACGCAACAAGAGCAAATCCTTTGAGCTTACGGAGGCAGGACGTGAAGCCTGCCTCCAACTGTTTCAAACGCACTTTGGTAAGTCGAACTCGTGAACTGATGCCAAGCAGTTAAGACAGCTATGTGTCTTTCCATCAACATGGAGGCAATTTCAGTGAATAATACCAACGATCAACTTCTCGCCCTGCGCGATGAATTCCCGATTCTTTCGACCTGCACCTACCTGATCAGCAATTCGCTGGGGGCGATGCCGCGCGGCGTGTACGACAAGCTCCGTGAATACGCCGACACCTGGGCGACGCTTGGTGTGCGGGCGTGGGGCACGCCAGCGTTCGGCAACGACACCTGGTGGGAACTGAAGCGCAGCGTCGGCGACAAAATCGCGCCGTTGATGGGCGCTCCGGCAGGGAGCGTCCTCGTCCACGAGAATGCCAGCATCGCCAACAGCATTCTGCTTTCGTCGCTGGATTTCAGCGACCCGAAGCAGAATAAAATCGTCGTCAGCGACATGGATTTCCCGTCGGACGTGTACACCATCAAGGCGATGCTGCCGCAGATGGAAGTGGTCACGGTTAGGAGCCGCGACGGCATCACGCTCGACACCGGCGACCTGCTCGCCGCCATCGACGAACGAACGCGGTTGGTCAGTCTGTCGCACGTGCTCTTCAAGAGCGCCTACATCGTCCCCGTCGGCGAGGTTATCCAGAAGGCGCACGCGGTCGGGGCGCAGGTGCTGCTCAACGGCTACCACAGCGTCGGCGTGATCCCGGTGGACGTGACCGCGCTGAACGTCGATTTCTACATCGGCGGGACGCTGAAATGGCTGTGCGGCGGACCGGGCGGTGTGTTCATGTACGTCCGCCCCGACCTGCTCAAGACGCTTCAGCCGAAGATCACGGGCTGGTTCGCCCAAACACGACCGTTTGCCTTCGAGGAGCAGATCGACCTGCGTGAGGATGCCTATCGACTGGCGAACGGCACGCCCGCAATCGCCGCACTCTACGCGATTCAGCCCGGCGTCGAGATTATTACGCAGGTCGGCGTCGACAACATTCGCGCCAAATCAATGCGGCAAACGCGGCTGATCATCGATTTCTCCGATCAGGCGGGTTACGCGGTGGTGTCGCCGCGAGACGACGCGCAACGTGCAGGTACCGTAACTGTGCGTCCACAAGAGGCATACTCAGTCTCTAGAGAACTTATTGCACGCGGTATCGTCATTGATTACCGCGAGGGCGCGGGAATTCGCATCGCGCCCCATTTCTATAACAGCGACGACGAAATCCGTCAGACGATGCAGGCGATTGCCGATATTCTCGAAGATGGAAGCTGGCAAAAGCACGCCGCCAATCGCAGTTTTGTCACGTAGTCAGCGTAAATGGCTTGAGTTCAATTTGATTGCGAACGGCTAATGCGGCGAGATTAAGCGGCAAAACGCAGAGCGTCTGACTTTTGACGGTCAGTTGTGATCGTCCCGGCGCGGCGGGCGTTGTCGCGCGGCGAGACGACCTTGTAGCCCAACTGATCGGCAAGTTCGACGATCAACCCCGTCTGTCGGATCGACTTGGCGCGGATCGCCTCGACGCCGACCTGCGCGATGATCTCGACGCCGGGCTGAATCGCGTACAAGGCGGCAATCGCGGGCGTCCCGTTGGCGAGCCGGTATGCGTCGTCGCGCAGTTGCAGCGTTTCCTCAAAAGCGAACGGCTGGGCGTGGGCGAACCAGCCGGTGATCTTGGGCTGAAGCGTCGGCAGCAGGTCGGGACGCACGTACATGAAGACGCCGCCCGGTCCGCCGCACAACCACTTGAGCGTCCCGCCGATGTAGAAATCGACGTTCAGCACGGTCACGTCCACCGGGATGATGCCGACGCTGTGATAGCCATTGAGCAGCACCTGCGCGCCGACCCGGTGCGCCTGCTCGATCACGGCGGCGACGTCGACGATGTAGGCGCTCTTGAAAAGGACATGCGACAGGCTGACCAGCCGCGTCCGCTCGTCGATGGCGTCGATCAACGCTTGCGTGTCCAGTGTGATGCCGTCGTGCGACTTGACTCTGACGATCTCGATTTGCGGCAGCATGGCTTGCAGCGTATAGACGTCGGACGGGAAATCCATGTCGCTGACGACGATTTGATCGCGCCCCGGATCGCTGAAGTCGAGCGCGCCGATCAGGATGCTGTTGGCGATGCTGGCGTTCTCGTGGACGAGCACGCTGCCCGTCGGAGCACCCATCAGCGGCGCGATCTGGTCGCCCACCGCGCCCTTGAGTTCCCACCACGTCGCGTTATCGAAGGCGGACGTACCCCACGCGCGCACGCCCAGCGTTGCCCACGTATCGGCATATTCGTGCAGCTTGGCGTAGACGCCGCGCGGCATCGCCCCCAGCGAGTTGCTGATCAGGTAGGTACAGGTGGAAAGGATTGGAAATTGATCGCGGAACGCGAGAAGCGGATCGTCGCTGCTGTTCACTGCCCTGCCTCCAACCGAAGTTAAGGTGCGGATTTTACCACTTGTGCCTATCCGGGGCGTAACTGGTATAGTCTCAGTCGCAATCTTTGAGCCGATAGTGGGTTTTCACGGCACTCGGTAGGGGCGTTATATATAACGCCCCTACAAAAACATTCGATAATCGACTTAAGCAAGAGTGGATTGTTCAGCGCTCCGCTCTTAACTCTCAACTTGAGGAGTCCTCATGTCCGACATCCTGCTGCGCTTCGTCCACGTCAGCGACACCCACATCAGCGCCGACCCGCATTACAACGATTACGATGCGCCGCACACCCCGTTGATCGGCGCGCAGTCGCTCGTCCACGAACTCAATCACCTACCTTTCACGCCCGATTTCGTCTTGCACACTGGCGACGTGGCTTACGACAAGGACGAAGCAGCGTATAATGCCGCCCGCGACATCTTCAGCGCGATTCAAGCGCCGGTTTACTATCTGGCGGGCAACCACGACGATCCGGCGGCGCTTCAGCGGATCATGCTGGATGCGGCAACGATCCGCGACCCGTTCGAGTACGAGTTCGAGGTCAACGGCGTGCAGATCGTGACCGTCGACAGCAACCGTCCCGCCGAAGCGCCACGCGGTAGGGTCAGCGCCGAGCAGTTGGCACGGCTAGAGCGCATCTGCCGCGCCGACGACGACCGCCCGCTGATCGTGGCGACGCATCACAACGTTCTGCCGGTGGGCACGATTTGGTGGGACGACTACATGCGGATCGAGAACGGCGAGGCGTTTCACCGGGCGCTGCTGCCCGCCCGCGACCGGCTTCGCGGCGTATTCTCCGGTCACGTTCACCAGAGCACGGACACGCTGCGCGACGGCATTCTCTACGCCACCGCGACTAGTAGTTGGACACAAATCTTTAACTATCCGGGGCAGATCGAAACGGAGAACGAGCGCAATGCTCAACCCGGTTTCAACGTCGTGACCATCACCCGCGACCAGACCCACATCCGCCGCCACCGCTTCGTGGTCGACGCCGGATCGCTTGTCGGCTAGGCGCGCAGCGTCTTGACGATCTCGGCGATCAAGTCGATGAACCGCTGCATGTCAGCAGCATCGCTCAAGGCGGTCAGCGGGACGTTGGGGCGGCGATCCGCGCGGTCGTCGGCGAACGGCGCAGCGACCAACGAATCGAGCCGGTGCAGCAGGCGCAGGCGCTGATCGCGGTCGTCGTAAGGCGGGAAATTCATCAGGAATTGCAGCGCGACTTCGACGGCGGGCTGTTTGGCATAAGCGCGCACCGAAAACACGGTCACGCCGCCGGGACCCACCGAGAGATTGGCTTGAAAAGCGGGTTCTTTGCGTCCCGTGAAAATCAGGTGGTCAAATTCCGGCTTCGCCCAATCGTAGAGCGCCCGCGCGATGCGTGCGTTCTCAACACCGTCGGGAAGCTGCTCGACGTACTTGAAGAAGTTGAGCCGGTTGGGTGCGGGCGAGAGCTTTTTCTGCTCGCTCGGTTTCGGCTCCGGCAGCGGCTCGGTCAGCGGCGTCCGTTGGAGCGCGGCGATCAGCTTCTTGATCGCCGCTTCCGGGCGGGTGCGAAAGTCGCTGTACTGCCGGTTGATCAGGTGCAGCGGCAGCGGCGTCTCGTCGATGCGGGCGATGAACAGCGGCTTGCGCAAGTCCATCGCCAGCAGCGTCTCGCGCTCGACCCACTCCAACTCGCGCCCGTCCTTCGACATGACGACCAGCAGCGCTCCGCAGCCTTCGACCGCGCGCTGAATCTCGCGCATCCACGTCGATCCGTCGGGGATGTCGTCCACGTCCAGCCAGCAGCGCAAGCCCGCCTCGTGCAAGCGTTCCGCCAGCCCGGCAGTGAAGTCGCGGTCTTTGGAACTGTGGCTCATGAAAATGTAAGGCTGAGTCATGAAGTGCAATCGTCGATCATCGGCACATTATCCTCTCATTGTACTCGAAACACGCGCCCTGCGCGGCATCATGGTGCACGTGACAGCCGCCCGCGCTTCATGCTAGGATTGCGCGAAGATCAACCCTGATGCCTGCGCTTCGGAGGAAATTCAACGTGACCTCTGTGCTCACCACCGCCACCGGCGCGCAGCTTGCTGCCGCCGTCGAGGATAACCTCTACGCTTTTTTCCGGGCGATGCAGCCGCTGCCGGGCAGCGAGCTGGTCGAGAGCGACCGCCTCAGCTATCACCTCGCCTTCCCCGATGGACCAATGTTCAAAGGGATTTGGCGAGCGCGCCTCGCGCCGGACGAGACAGACGCGGCGATCACGCAGGCGCTCGACTGGTTCCGGCAGCGGGGCGCGCCGCTGGCGGCGTGGTGGATCAGCAGCGCTACCGCGCCAGGCGATCTGGCAGATCGGCTGCTCGCGCGCGGTTTCACACAGCACTACGCGGGCGATCCGGGCATGGCAGCCGACCTGCACGCATTGAACGAGGTTCCCCTCCCTGAAGGCTTGAGCATCGTGCAGGCGGAGGACAGAGCTACGCTGATCGACTGGCGTAATGTGATCTGCGCCGCCTTCGACCTCCCCACAGCGGCGATCCAGTCGTGGGTCGACGCGACGCTGGCATTCGGCATCGACGCCGCGCCTTGGCGACATTACGTCGGCTACTATCGCGGCGAGCCGGTCGCCACCAACTATCTGTTCAACGGCGGCGGAGTCGCGGGGATCTACTGCGTGGCAACCGCGCCGCCCGCGCAGCACCACGGCTTCGGCACGGCGATCATGCTTCAACCGCTGCTCGACGCCCGCGCCGCAGGCTATCACTACGCCGTCTTGTTCGCCTCGCCAGAAGGCGCGCGCCTCTACCGGCGCATCGGCTTCCGCGAGACCGGCAACCTCATCTCGCGCTACGTGTGGGAAACCGACCAGTAGCCCCCAATCCGTCAAAATCGTCACATTTGCGCACCCATCAACAGAACATTTGGTCTATACTGAAATTTGTAAATGAAGCCTATTGCGAACCGAATAGCGACGGGATGCTTGATACGATCTTGTTACAATGGATACGATCCATGTTAACGCTTGAAGCCAGCGAGGTCGCCGTGCCTGACGCCGAAAAGACGGTCTTCATCAGCTACCGCCGCAGCGTGAGCCGCCATCTCGCCCGCGCGATCTTCCTTGACCTGCGCGAACACGACTACGACGTCTTCCTCGATGTGAACACCATCGACAACGGCGAGTTTGACGCGATCATCCTCAACCAGATCGCGGCGCGAGCGCATTTCGTGCTGGTACTCTCCAAAGGATCGCTGGAGCGCTGCGCCAACTCCGGCGACTGGCTGCGGCGCGAGATCGAGGAAGCGCTCCGCCTCAACCGCAACGTCGTGCCGATCATCGAGGAGGGCTTCGACTTCGCGGCGGAAGCGCGCTACCTGCCCGAACTCGCTGAGCGATCTGCCGCGCTACAACGGCATTCCGCTGTATCACTACTATTTCGACGCGGCGATGGAGACGCTGCGAACGCGGTTTTTGAAGCCGGTCAGCGCAGAGGGGTGAAAGGCAAAGGATTCAACGCAAAGGCGCAAAGACGGGAAGATGCAAAGGAAATAACAAGGTGTAGGGGCGAAACTAAGTTCCGCCCTATCGTGGGTCTTTATTCGGCGGATCGGCGGGGAAAATATCCTTGACCGCCAGCGTAAAACCGGGCAGGACGTCGCCGCCATCGAGCGTGCCATCGATGCCGACGACTTTCACCGGCTCGCCCGGCAGGTAAATCTCGACGTGCTTGACTTCGGCAGCGACCACCCAGACCATCGTCCCGGCGGCGAGGAAGTTGGCGATCTTGATGCGCAGCGTATCGCGTGAGGCGTCGGTTGAGGGGAAATCGACCTCGACGGCGAGATCGGGCGGGTTCGGGTTATAGCCGCGCTGCGCGACCGCCCCTTTTGCCTTCGAAATGAAGCCGACGTCAGGCGCGTAACGCTCACCCGAAACCATGTAGCCCCCGGCTTCGCCGCTCACGTAGCCGAGGTCGTGCTGCAAAAGAAACATGAAGATGAAGCCGAGAATCCGCGCAGAGATTAGTGAGGCATATAGGTTGGATGGCACTTCGACGATCTCTCCTCCAATGTATTCGAACAGCTTGTCGGCATTTTCCGGCAGTTCGACAAACTGATCGAAGTCAGCAGCGGTTTCACGCTTGATTTGAACGACCACAGCGCCTCATCCTTCCACTCTGCGATCCATTATACCGCGCGCACAAAC